>NZ_CM185035.1:1422500-7020299 GCF_059683685.1 Mesorhizobium sp. RCAM 05099 | reverse complement strand
CGCATGGCGCAGTTCGCCAAGCGATCCGATCCGGTTCACCGGATGGCAGTCATGTACCAATCCGTTCGCGAAACTCGATCCGCCGCAGAATGCGTGAGGCGGCCTTCAACGCAGCCCTTGATCGGGCTGCATGGAATGAAACGCGAAAAGACCAGGAGCCAGGACCATGAAAGTTCTTTTTGCAGGCGGGAACGGCTACCCACCGGAGTTCAGCGGCGGCGTTCAGTCGAGCACCCATCATCTGGTCGAACAGCTGATCGAACATGGGCATGAGGCCGCGGTGCTGGCCGCGCTGTTCGGGGATGGTGTCTTCGGCTTGAAGGCGCGCGCCAAGATGAAGCTGCTGCGGCAGCCGGCAGTTGTCGACAGCTATCCGGGCTATCCGGTGATCCGAGCGTGGTTTCCCTGGGAGGCAGCGACCTTTGCCGTCGACAGGCAGAAGCCGGATGTGGCGCTGGTCCAGTGTCACAAATCGGTTCCGCTCGGCAAGGCATTGCAGGCCGAGGGCGTGCCGCTGGTCGTTTATCTCCGCAATGTCGAGTTCCATGAACTGGGTGGCGATCTGCGGGAATTGCGTTCGGCACTCTATATCGCCAATTCGGAGTTCACCGCGCGCACCTACAAGAGAGAGTTCGGCATCGATGCGGCGGTGATCCCCCCGACCATCAATCCGGCGCATTACAGCACCCCGACGACGGGCCAGTTTGTCACCTTGATCAACCCCTATGACGAAAAAGGCTTCGAGCTTGCGGTCCGGATTGCTGGCGCGTGCCCCGAAATCCCGTTCCTGCTCGTCGAAAGCTGGAAGCTGGAGGACGATCATCGGGCGCGCATTGAGGAGACAATCACGCCGCTCGGCAATGTCACGCTCGAGAGCCGCACCAGTGACATGAAGACAGTCTATGGCCGCACCAGGATCCTGCTTGCCCCAAGCAAATGGGAAGAGGCTTGGGGCCGCGTCGCGTCGGAGGCCCATTGCAGTGGCATCCCGGTTGTCGGCTCGCGGCGTGGCGGGCTGCCCGAAGCGATCGGCCCCGGCGGCGTGGTGCTGGATTACGATGCTCCGCTTGCCGATTGGGTCGCGGCCGTTAGGCGGCTGTGGAACGACAACCAGGAATATGACCGGCTCTCGGGTCTCGCGCGCAGCTTCGCCGGGCGGCCCGAACTCGATCCGGATCGCCAGTTCGCCACCTTCTTTTCGATACTCGACAGGGCGGTACAGCAGCGCGCGCGGCAAGCGGCGTAAGTATGCTGATAGTCCGCGTCAGGCCGGGCGCTTGACCCGGTTCTTCAGCGTCTCGTAGCCGCGCGCGCCAAGCAGCGCGCGGGCGAGGGTCTTGGCGGCCGCTTTGCGCCCTTCCTGCGACTTGATCTGCCGCAGCCTTGCCGGCAGGTTGCGAGCCGCCTGGCCAAGTGCTGGCAGCGACAGCGCGTCGGGAAAGCTGACCATATGCGTCTCGACGCACAGCACCGGCTTGCCTGACAGTTCGGTGATCTTCAGCGCCTGCTCGTGCTCGCTCTCGATGAACAGGACGGCATTGGATTTGCGGTAGAAATCGGCCTTGAAACTGCCATGCGCGCCAAGCCGCTGCCGTTCCGCCTTGCTCGGCAGGTCGAGCATGATCAACTGGTCGTATTTGATCTCGTGCTTGGCAAGCCATGCCTCTGTGAGCGCGCGGTATTTCTCCAGCCGGCTGGTGACCAGCCAGCCGATCTTGTGGGTCGGCGCATGCAGAGGCCGCGCCTCGCTGAGGAACTTCTCGTAGACCGGTCCGTCGTCGTTTTCGGCCTCGGTCGGATCCAGGCACAGCACGCCGTCGATGTCGACGCAGCATTGTGCCAGGAATTTGTGATGCATGAAGTTCCACTGGAACATGCGTGGATGCGGCACGACCTCGAAGACGATGTCAGTCTCCTGGTGTTCCGGCTGCAGGCCGAACACCGCGGCAAAGGTGAAGTCCGCTTCGATGCCGGCCGCCGCGATGCGGGCGCGCGCGTCGCGCATGGCATTGCCACCAGCGACGCTGTCGTCGATCACCAGAACCTTGCGCATTTCGGTGACCTTGCGATCGAGCGCGGCGCGGCGCTTGGTGACGCCCGAGGTGTAGACCCGGCCAGTCAGGAAGCTATCCAGATCGGTCATCGGAATGTTGGCCGTCAGGCTCACCAGCGTCGCCGCCAGTATGCCGCTTCGGGGAACGCCGACGACAAGGTCGATGTCGCGGGGTAGCCGGTGAAGGTTCCTGACGATCGCGTCGTTCATGTCGGAGATTGATCGGTAGTGCATGAATCAGACCTGAAACTGGAGTGGATGTCCGTAGCTGTCGAAGGCGTCCAAATTATTGCGCCTCGCGAGGCGTGGCCGCGGGCGGTCTTGCCGGCAGCATTTTTATCGCCTCGCGCAGTGCTTCGCGGCCGGAAGCGAATGCCAGCGCGATGACAATGGTGATGAGGTAGGCGAGGACGGCGCCGCTGGCCAAGGCAACGACATGCTGCTGCGGCAACAGCGGCTTAATGAACCAGATGGCGGCCAGTGCCAGATGGGCGCCAAGCACGAAAGGCGTTGCGGCGCGCAGCACATGGTGGGCCTGCAGCGGACCGCTCTTGCCGATATAGAGCCACAGGAAAGGCGTCCGCAGATACTCGCTGATCGCGTAGGCGATCGCCACGCCCAGCGCGCCATAGGGCAGGCCGAGCATGAAGGCGATCACCGAGGTCACGGCCGTTACGATGCCCCAGCGCATGAAATCGCCGGAGCGGCCCTGGCTGACGAAAAGCCATCCCGCCGGGTTGTTGAGCGGCTGCAGCAGTCCGGCAAAGCCAAGTGCCAGGAAGATGCTGGCGCTTTCGCGCCATTGCTCGCCGAGCACGAACGGGATCAGCACGTCCGACATGGCGGTGGCGAAGGCGACACCGGGAAGCGCCACCAGCAGGATCAGCGGCATGACGCGCAGATAGGCGCTGCGGTAGCGGTCCGGCTCGTCCTTCAGCCTGGAGAGCGCCGGCACCATCACCTTCGACAATGGATTGGTGATCTGGCTCAACGGAAACAGCAGCAGCTTGTAGGCGCGATCATAGAGGCCGAGCTGGGCCTCGCCCCAGTATTTTCCGATCAGCACATTGTCGAGATTGCGGGCAAAGAAATTGGCGAAATTGAAGCCGGTGATTCCGGCGCCGAAATTGACCAGCTCGCTGATTCCGGCGACCTTGCGCGGCAGGCTCGGACGCCAGCGCGAACCGGCCCAGTAGCAGAGTGTCGGCAGCACCGCGCCGGTCAGCGTGCCGGCAAACAGCGCCCAGTAGGAGCGGTCGATGAAGGTCCAGGCGATCGACACGGCGAGGCCGGCGATAGCGCTGGCGACCTCGATGATCGCGAGACGCCCGAACTGCATGCGGCGCGTCAAAAGCGCCAGATGCTGGGCGCCAAGCCCATAGGCCATGATCTGCAGCCCGAACGCGGCCACGAGGCCAGCCACGCGCGGTTCGCCGTAGAAGGCGGCAACCAGCGGAGCGGCTCCCGCGAGCACGCAGGCCAGGATCGCGCTGACGGCGACATTGATCCAGAAGAGGTAGTTTACTTCTTCATGCCTGATGCCGTTCTTCTGGATCGTTGCCTGGGTCAGGCCGAAATCCTGGAACAGCGCGATAAAGGCCAGCACCGGCGCGCACATCGCCACGACGCCGAAATCCTGCGGCGACAAGAGCCGCGACAGCACGATAACCGATAGGATCTGTGTCGCGACCCGTACAGACTGCGCCATGGCCGTAACAACGGCGCCGCGCCCGACCGATTTGCGGAGCGAGCCTTCTGGCGGATCGAATGCATTGGCTTCCAAATTCAGGATTCCTGATCTTTGCGCGGATTTCCGACCCCTGAAAATCCACAACCGCCGCCAAGGACAAACTAGGGCATTAATTTTGCAGTGCAACAGAAAACGTCGATCGTCGCACCAAAAATGTTGCGATGCAGCAAGAGCTGTACTAGCATTCCCCTGGGTGGGCCAACAGCGGTCGAGTTTTCATGCTGCATGTCTTGTACCTTGTGCACGACGTTTCCGACCCGGCCGTGCGCCGGCGGATCACGATGCTCAGGGCAGGTGGAGCCCAGGTCACGTTGGCCGGCTTCCGTCGTACGGCCGATCCGATCGCGGATATCGAGGGATTGCGACCGATCGACCTTGGCGCGACGCGCGACGGCCGGTTCGGCCAGCGCCTCGCGGCGGTCGCCAAGGCGGCGGTTTCGATCGGCTCGAGGCTTGGCGGCATGCCGAGGCCCGATCTCATCATCGCGCGCAATCTGGAAATGCTGGCGTTGGCGCGGCAGGCGAAGTCGGCATTCGGTGCGTCGGTTCCGATCGTCTACGAATGTCTCGACATTCATCGCCTCGTGCTTCGCAACGATTTTCTGGGCAAGGCGCTGCGCGCCACCGAACGTTTTCTGGCCAGGGACGTGAAGCTGCTGGTGACCAGTTCTCCCGCCTTCATCGCCAATTACTTCAAGCCGTTCGGCCAGGTGGCGGCGCCGATCGAGCTGGTCGAGAACAAATATTTCGAGGCCTCGGCGATTTTGCCCGGCGACCCCGAGCCGGCGGACGGCCCGGTCGGCCCGCCATGGCGGATCGGCTGGTTCGGCGCCCTGCGCTGCCGCCGCTCGCTCGAACTCCTGGCCGATTTCTCCCGCCGGATGGACGGGCGCTTTGAGATCGTGCTGCGCGGCCGCCCGGCACTGTCCGAGTTTCCGGATTTCCATGGCTTTGTCGAATCCGAGCCATGGCTGTCGTTTCGCGGGCCCTATCGCAACCCGGAGGACATGGCCGCGATCTACAGGGAGGTCCATTTTTCCTGGGCGATCGATTTCTTCGAAGCGGGACAGAACTCCGAATGGCTGCTGCCCAACCGACTCTATGAGGGTTGCCGCTTCGGCGCGGTGCCGATCTCGATGGGCAACACCGAAACCGGGCGTTTCCTCAACCAGCAGGATATCGGCGTCCTGCTCTCCCAGGCCACGCCCGAGGGGCTCGAGGCAGCGCTTGGCAAGATGGAGGAGCACCGCTTCGGCAGGCTGAAGGCGCGTGTCCTTGCCCGCAACCCGAGGACGTGGAGCTACGATCGCAGTGATTGTCGGGCGCTTGTCGAGCGGCTGCGCAGCCTGACCACCGTGCCCGGTTCCTTCGCAGCGGAAGCGTTGGCATAGGATGGCTGGAGATGGACGTGGGTTGATGACGCAAACTGGAAAACCATCATCCAGCCTGATCGTTGTTCCGTGCCTGAACGAAGCCGCCCACATCGGTGCGCTGCTCGATCAATTGCGCCCTTCGGCCGCAAGGCTTGGCGCCAGGATCATCGTCGCCGACGGCGGCAGCACCGACGGCACGCTGGCCATCGTCGAGGATGTCATTGCGAAGGATTCGCGCGTTATCCTGCTTCACAACAAGCGGCGCATACAGAGCGCGGCGATCAATCTCGCCGTCGGCACATTCGGCGAAGGCACGGACTATCTCATCCGCATCGACGCGCATGGCGGCTATCCCGACGACTATTGTGACCGCCTGGTCGAGGAGGCGCTGGCCACTGGTGCCGATTCGGTCGTCGTTTCGATGCTGACCAGCGGCAGCGGTGCCGTACAGAAAGCGGCCGCCGCGGCACAGAACTCCAGGCTCGGCACCGGCGGCTCCAAGCACCGGCATCTTTCCGCGGGAGAGTGGATCGATCATGGCCACCACGCGTTGATGCGGATATCGGCGTTCGGGGCCGTGGGTGGTTATGACGAGACGTTCAGCCACAACGAGGACGCCGAGCTCGACTACCGGCTGCGACAGGCCGGCTACAAGATCTGGATGAGCGGCAAAACGCAGATGGTCTACTATCCACGCGCCTCGTTGAGCGGGCTTTATTTCCAATATCTCGGCTATGGCCGCGGCCGCGCCAAGAATGTGCTGAAGCACCGCGTGATCCCGAAGGTCCGGCAGATGGTGCCGCTGCTGGTGTTTCCGGTCGTCCTGCTGGCGGCCTTCTCTTTCGTGCACTGGCTGGCGGCGGTGCCGCTTCTGCTGTGGGCGTCGGTGTGCCTGGGCTATGGCTTGTGGACGGCCATTCGCCAGCGCAATGCCGATATCGCGCTTGCCGGCGTCTCGGCAATGGTCATGCACCTAGGCTGGTCCGTCGGCTTCTGGCTGCAGCTTCTCGGCCTCGGCTCGCGGCGCAGGGCGGCGTGATGGCGGTGCCTGTCGACAACCGCAGCATCGACATCGGTGTTTGCACGTTCCGGCGACCGGAACTGGCCGACACGCTGCGCTCGCTTGCTGCCATGGACATGCCTTCAGGATTCGATGTCAGCGTTATCATCGCCGACAACGACGACACGCCAAGCGCCCGGGACCTGGTGACGGCGCTGTCGCGGGAACTGGCGCTGCCGATCCACTATCGCCATGCCCCGGCCCGCAACATTTCGATCGCCCGCAACGCCTGCCTCGACGCCAGCACAGCGGATTTCGTCGCTTTCATCGACGATGACGAGACGGCTTCGTCGCGCTGGCTCGCCGAGCTGGTCGCGACGGCCGAAGCGAGCGGTGCGGCCGCCGTGCTCGGTCCGGTACGGGCGCTCTATCGCCCGGATGCGCCGGACTGGATGCGGCGCGGCGACTTCCATTCAACCTTGCCCGTCTGGGTACGCGGCGAGATCCACACCGGCTACACCTGCAATGTGCTGCTGCGGGCCGGCGCCGACAGTCTGCGTGGCCGCCGCTTCAGCCTGGCGCGTGGTCAGACCGGCGGCGAGGATACCGAGTTCTTCGACCAGATGCACAAGGCCGGCGGCCGGATCGCCTTTTCGCCTGATGCCTGGGTCGACGAGGTGGTGCCGCGCTCGAGGGCCGCGTTCGACTGGCTCGGCCGCCGCCGTTTTCGCGTCGGTCAGACGCATGGCCACCTTTTGGGCAGCAGCGCCAGCGGCATTGGCCTGGTCAAGCAGGTCGGCCTGGCATCGGCCAAGGCGGTCTATTGTTTCGCCGCCGCGCTTCCCGTTGTCGTCAGCCCGGTGCGCAGGAACCGCAGCGTGCTGCGCGGCATCATGCATGTCGGCGTCGTAAGCGGCCTTGTCGGCATTCGTGAGCTCCGCCTCTACGGCCAGCCCTCACCCGGGGAAGGAGGCAAGCGTGCAGCCTGACGTCTCCTTTGTCATTGCCGCCTACAACGCCGCGTCAACCCTCGACCGCGCGATCGCCAGCGCCATTGCCCAGAAGGGCGTCAGTGTCGAGATCATCGTCGTCGACGACAAGTCGCGCGACGCGACGCTCAATGTGGCAAGGGCCTACCCGCAGGATATCGTTCGTGTCGTCGCCCTGGCCAGCAATCGCGGTCCCGGCGGCGCGAGGAATGCCGGACTCGACCTCGCCCGCGGCAGATGGATCGCGGTTCTCGATTCCGACGACGCGGTCTTTCCGGACCGCATCGCCACCATGATCGCCCGCGCCGAAAGAGCGGATGCCCAAATCGCCGTCGACAACCTCCAGGTCATTCGCGAGGACGGTGTCGTTGAAGACGCGATGTTTCCGACGCGCTATCTGGAGAGCCTGAGTGAAATCTCGCTGGCCAGCTACATCGCCGGCAACATCGTTTTCGAATCGAAGTTCAATCTCGGCTATCTCAAGCCGATCTTCCAGCGCCGGTTCCTGGATGAAAACGGACTTCGCTATGATGAAGAGCTGATCATCGGCGAAGACTACATCCTGCTTGCCGAGGCCTTGGCCAAAGGTGGCAAATGCGTGGTCGAGCCGACGATCGGCTATGCCTATCATATCCGCAGCGGCTCTATCTCGCGCGTGCTCGAGCTTCATCATGTCGAGGCGATGCGCAAGGCCGATGCCATGTTCGCTCAGACCCATTCGATGGATCCAGCCGCGCTGGCCGCGTTCGCCCGGCGCGGCCGCAGCCTGCGCAAGGCCGCATCGTTCCTGTCAATGGTTCAGCACATCAAGGCGCGGTCCCCGCTCAAGGCGATCCGGACGGCGCTCAGCGATCCGGCGGCGGTCAGGCATATGAGCATGCCGATCGCCGTGCGGTTGCGAAGAGTAGCGGCACAGTTTGCCGTGGGGGTGGGGAGGTGAAGATGCAGGCACATGGAGGGATTTTTCGTGGCCTGTGAATGGACTGAAGTCGATCTCCTCAGAAGGAATTTGCAATGAAGAAAATCAGGAAGGCCGTGATACCGGTGGCGGGGCTTGGAACACGGTTCCTGCCGGCGACCAAGTCGATGCCGAAGGAAATGCTTCCCGTCGTCGACAGGCCTGTCGTGCAATATGCGGTGGACGAGGCGTTCGAGGCCGGCATCGAGCACATCGTGTTCGTGACCGGCCGCAACAAGGCAGTCATCGAGGACTATTTCGACCTCCATCCTGAACTGATCGGAACACTGGAGCAGACCGGCAAAAAGGCGCAGTTGCAGTCGCTGGAAAGCCTGCTGCCGGTAGCCGGCGCCACCAGCTTCATCCGCCAGCAGTCGCCGCAAGGCCTTGGCCACGCCGTCTGGTGCGCGCGCGAAGTTATCGGCAACGAGCCCTTCGCGCTGCTGCTGCCCGACATGGTGTCGTTCGGCGGGCGCGGGTGCCTGGCCGAGATCACCGACCTCTATGCCCAAACCGGCGGCAATGTGATCGCCGTCGAGCGCTGCGATCCGACCGAGACCAACAAATACGGCATCGTCGGCCGTGGCGCCGATATCGGCGGCGGTTTCGAAGTGACGGCGATGGTCGAAAAGCCGGCGCCGGCCAACGCGCCGTCGAACTTCTACATCAACGGCCGCTACATCCTGCAGCCCGAGATCTTCGCATTGCTGGGCAACCAGCAGCGTGGCGCCGGCAACGAGATCCAGCTGACGGACGCCATGGTCCGCCTGTCGCAGGACCAGCCATTCTTCGCCCAGCCATTCAAGGGTCGAATGTTCGACTGCGGTTCGAAGGAAGGGTTCATCCAGGCCAACATCGCCTTCGCGTTGGCGCGCGACGACATGAAGGGCCCGGTTTTCGAGATGCTTCAGGAGTTCGTCCGGTCGCATGAACGCCAGGAAGAAGCCGCATAATGCCCATCTTTCGGGAGTATTTTCGCATGGCTGACAGCGCGAGGCGGTAGTCCCGCGCTGTCTGGCATGAAGCTTGCGTTGCTTTGCGCAAAGCTCCCGATCTTCGTGGCGCCTGCAAGCCCAAGCATGATCCCGAGAAGTGGGTACCGGTTTTCGGAAAAGATCATGCTCAAACAAACAGATAGAGCCCCATCCCGATCATCGGGATGGAACAGGCTCTAGAATTGGACCGAAGATGAACTATGCCAACTTTCCTCTCGACAAGAGGATGCCATTGCCGAATTCAGACGCAGGAAACGGCGAAGACTTCATCGATATCGAGCGGCTGCTTGGCATGGCCGCACGGCAGGCCAAGGTGGTTGCCGTGTGCGCCATCATCGGTCTTTTCCTGGGCCTGCTCTATCTGCAGACCACGCCGCCCAAATATGTATCGATCAGCAGCGTGCTGATCGACGAGGGATTGAACAAGATCGTCGATGACATCTCGGCGACGTCGACGAGCATGCAGACCGACTCGGCCATCCTGAGCCAGATCGAAATTCTGACGTCGTCGCGGCTCGCCGCCGTGGTCGTCGACAAGCTGAAACTCGACCAGAACGATGCCTTCATGAACCCTCCCGTGTCGGCATTGGCGAAGGGCATCGGCTATGTCAGGGGCATGATCCAGTATGTGCATCCAAGCTCTCCCGCCGGGGCCATGGGCGACATCACCAAGGTCGACGCGGCCACGCGTGAGGCGATGATCGCCACCGCCCGCCGCGACTATGCGATTCTCAAGTTGCAGAGCGAGGTGCGGGCGGAGCGTGTCGGGCGGAGCTTCGTGATCGCCCTCGGCTATCAGGCGACCGATCCGGGACTGGCAAACGCGGTCACCAAGGCCTATGCCGATGCCTATCTCGCCGATCAGCTCGATGCCAGCTTCGACGCTACCGAGCGGGCGGCGGTCTGGCTACAGGGCCGGTTGACGGAATTGCGCGAGAGTTCCCAGGCGGCCTCGCTGGCGGTCGAAAAATTCAGGGCCGACCACGGACTGGCCGCCAACAGCGATGGCCAGCTGATGAGCGACAAGCAGCTCTCGGACCTGAATGCCCAGCTCATCGTGGCGCAGGCCGATACCGCACGCGCCAGTGCCCGCTACCAGCAATACAAGGCGATTATCGACAGCGGTTCGGACAACGCCTTCAAGGATGCCGCCATATCGAGCGATCAGCCGAGCAGCTCGGTCATCGCGGCGCTCAAGACCCGCTACCTCACTGTCTCCAAGCGGCTGCAGGACGTCGAGGCGAATTTCGGCCCCCAGCATCCGCAGGCGCAGGCACTTACCAAGGAGAAGGCCGACATCTCGGCGCAGATTTTCGGCGAGCTCAAGCAGCTGACCGAGAGCTATCGCAACGAGTATGAAGTGGCGCTGGCGCGCGAGACCGCGCTCAGGGCCAATGTCGCGGCGGCGCAGGGCAAGAGCTCCATCGACAACCAGTCGCAAGTCCAGTTGCGTGACCTGGACCAGAAGGCGACGGCGCTCACCACGCTCTATCAGACATTCCTCGGCCGTTACGAGGAAGCCGCGCAGCAGCAATCCTTCCCGGTCGGCAAGATCCGCATCATCTCGGACGCCTCGATGCCGCTCGCCGCGTCAAGCCCGCGTACGATCGTCGTGCTTGGACTTTCGCTCGTGCTTGGCATGCTGATGGGCGCCGGTTTCGGCGGCCTGAATGAATTCAACGAACGCTTCTTCAGGACCGGCGATGATGTGCGCGACCGCGTCGGCCTGAAGTTCCTCGGCTATCTGCCGACGATCGGCGGCAAGCTCGGCAAGGAAGAACAGCCGGGCGAAACCCAGCTGGATGCCAAGACCGCCAAGTCGCTGTCGGCCGCCGAAAGGCGGGCGCGGATGCGGGTCAGCATCGATTCGCCCGCGTCGATGTTCTCCGAAACCTTGCGCAGCGCCAAGATCGCCTTCGACGTCGTGATGGAAGGGCAAGGCAGCCGCGTCATCGGCGTCATCTCGGTCCTTCCCGGCGAGGGCAAGTCGACGGTCGCGGCAAATCTTGCCGGATTGCTTGCCGCCAACGGCGCCAAGACACTGCTGATCGACGGCGATCTGCGCAACCCCGGCCTCAGCCGCGGTCTTGGCATGGAGGCCGAGCAAGGCTTGATGGAAGCGGTGGTGAGCGGCCAGACCTGGCAGTCCGTCGGCAAGATCGACCGGCAGACGAAGCTGGCGATTGTCCCCGCCGTATTGCGCGGTCACTTCTCCCACACGAGCGAACTTCTCTCCTCGGCCGGGATGCGGCGCTTCATCGAGAACGCCAAGGAGACGTTCGAATACATCGTCGTCGATCTGCCGCCGCTCGGACCGGTGGTCGACGCCAAGGCCTTCGCGCCGCTGGTCGATGGTTTCGTGCTCGTCACCGAGTGGGGACGTACGCCGCGCGCGATGGTGCAGTCGCTGCTCAACGCGGAGCCCTATGTCGCCAACAAGATCATCGGGGCGGTGCTGAACAAGGTCGATCTGAAGAAACTGGCCAAATACGGATCGTTCGGAGGTTCGGAAAAGTTCTTCGATAAATATTCGACCTACTATCTGGAAAAATCCGAAGTGCGCAGCAAGGCTGCCGTCTGATGCATGTCGCTCAAAAGCGGCCACGGTTTTTGGGACAACGACATGCATGGCAACAAGACTTGAAGCGCGTCGCATGAACCTGCCTGGACGCGGCGCACTGTGATCAGGAGAAGATCAGCCGGCCCTGCTTGTCGGCGATCCTGACGGCGGTCAGACGTCCGCTCTGGAAGGCGGCGGTGTCGATGCCGAGCCGTCGCCCCTCGAGCCTCGGGATGTCCACCGGCGTATGCCCGTGCACCACCCAGCGGTCGAGCAGGTGCGTTGCCTCGAAGAAATCCGAACGGATGTGAAGCAGGTCCTGGTCGGCCTGCGCCGCGAGGTCGACACCCGGTCTGATGCCGGCGTGGACGAACACGAACTTCCTGGAACGGACCATGATCGGCAGCCCGCGCAGGAAGCTGACGTGATCGGCGGGGATGACCTCCCTTATGCGCTGGTCGATCCGTGCGCTGCTCTCGTAGAGCCGGGCAAGGCGCGCCGGGTCGATGCCGTAGGAAAACAGGGTTTGCAGGCCGCCCGTTGCCAGCCAGGATTCACGGGACAGATATCCGTCGAGATAGTTCAGCATCGCGACTTCGTGGTTGCCCGCAAGGCAGATGCGCTGGAACCCCTTCGGCGGCGGCGCCAGAAAGTGATCGAGCACCCGCGCCGACTGAATCCCCCGGTCGATATAGTCGCCCAGCATGATGATGATCTTGCGGCCCTGGAAACGCAGCGAATCGAGCAGGATCTTCTGCTCCAGCGAGCGGAGCTCCTTGTAGCAGCCATGCACGTCGCCGACCGCGTAGACGACGGTGTCCTGCATGTCGATGTCGAGGCGCGCACGCTGCGCTATACGGGGTTTTCGCTGGAAAAATGTCACGGGAGCAGCGTCTCGATGTCGAAGGCATGCGGTCATGCGCAGGGCATGAATGTCTGCATCATGCCTGAAGCGAAAAACTCCGCAATGGCCGCAAATGCGGTCCCGGCGAATCGCTTGAGCGCCGCGTCGGCGACCGGACCGACCTGCCGACGGATTGCTGTCAGGCTGCCTTGAGACGATAGCGGAAAACGATGTGGTCGAGCATCTGCCGGATGCGCGGCTCGGCCTCTGTCGCCACCAGCCAGCTTGCCGCGATCATGGTCGCGCCGACCGCGATCATCGACAAGAGATGCGGCAGTCCGGCGCGGACCAGGACGCCGAGCATGGCGGCGCCGACGACGTCATGCAGCAGGTAGAGCGGATAGGTCATCAGGCCGATGCGGCGCCAGCCGCTCCAGGACAGATCGAGCCGCAGCGACCACGCCATCAGCGCGATCGCGGTGAGGAAGATGAGGATTGGCGGCGCGAAGGGCATCTGCAGCCCGACCTTCAGCATATGAACGTCGACCGAACTGGCGATCTGCAGGACGCCGCCGCCCAGGAACAGGGCGCAGAAGGCAAGGCGAGTGGCCGTCACCGCCTTGAACCGCATCAGCCACAGAATGACGCCGGTCGCGAAGAAAACGCCGTGATGCACCAAAAGCAGGTCGAGCGAGCGCGTTTCGGCGAGGCCCGACCAGTCGAGCGGATAATAGAGGCACCAGAAAAGCGTGCTGATCAGCCCGATCGCGATGGCCACCACTTCCATCAGATGGAAGCGGCCGAGCAGCAGCAGGGTCCAGACGACAGCATAGAACGCGATCTCGATACCGAGCGTCCAGTAGACGCTGTCGACCCATGGGCCGTAGGGGACAAACAGGCCAGTGCGAACCAGCCTGGTGACCGCATCGGTCGGCCAGCTCAGGCCGACGATCAACAGCACCATTGCGGTGATCGGCGCACAGATCCAGACCGCCGGCGCCAGCCGCTTCACCCTTGCTTCGAAAAAGCGCAGGGGCGTCGACTTCTCGGCGCTGAAGGCGATGACGAAGCCGCTGATGACGAAGAATATCTGGACGCCGACCCAGCCGGATTCGACCCACGCGCCTATTTCCGGATGTGGAGCAATGCCACCCGTGGCCCGCGCCGAAACGCCGTCCGGGAAGGCCCACACCCAGAAGCCATAGTGGTAGACCATGACCAGTACGGCGGCGAGAACCGCAGGATGTCGACGCCGCCAAATGTGATCTTCTGCTGAGCCATGCGAACCTTGTCGATGGCCCCCCGCCATGAACTGTAGGGTGCATTGCTGCATTGCACAATAGAAGTATTGCTTACCGATGCCGGCCACGGCCTTCCGCGTGGCGGCGCCATGCACGCAGATCCGCTGCCAACCCACGCCGGCTGCTCAAAGCCCGATGCCGCGCTCCTTCAGGGCGGCGGTGATCTCGTCGAGAATGACAGGGTCGTCGATGGTCGCCGGCATCGCCCATTCTTCCTTGTCGGCAATCTTCTGCATCGTGCCGCGCAGGATCTTGCCGGAACGCGTCTTCGGCAGGCGCTTGATCGTCACCACCGTCTTGAAGGCGGCGACCGGGCCGATCCGCTCGCGCACCAGCCTCACCACCTCGCTTTCGATGGCGCCGATGTCGCGCGCGACGCCGGCATTGAGCACGACGAAGCCGAGGGGGATTTGGCCTTTCATCTGGTCGGCGATGCCGATGACGGCGCATTCGGCAACGTCCGGATGCGCCGAGAGCACCTCCTCCATGGCGCCGGTCGACAGCCGGTGGCCGGCTACATTGATGATGTCGTCGGTGCGGGCCATGACGAACAGATAGCCGTCCTCGTCCATCATGCCGGCATCGGCCGTCTTGTAGAAGCCGGGGAACTCGTCTAGATAGGCTTGGTGGAAACGCTCGTCCGCATTCCACAGCGTCGGCAGGCAGCCGGCCGGCAGCGGCAGCTTGACCACTACATTGCCCAGCGTGCCGCGCGGCACTTCGTGACCGGCATCGTCGAGCACGCGGATGTCGTAGCCGGGCATCGGCACGCCGGGCGAGCCGTATTTGACCGGCAACAGGCCGAGACCGGCCGGATTGATGGTCATCGGCGAACCGGTCTCGGTCTGCCACCAATGATCGATCACCGGCACGTTCAGCTTCTGCTCCGCCCATTTGATGGTTTCGGGGTCGGCGCGCTCGCCGGCGAGAAACAGCGTACGGAACGTCGAGAGGTCGTATTTGGGAATGAACTCGCCCTTCGGATCCTGCCCCTTTATGGCCCGAAACGCCGTCGGCGCGGTGAACAACGCGACGACGCCGTGTTCGGCGATCACCCGCCAGTAGGTGCCGGCATCGGGGGTGCCGATCGGCTTGCCTTCGAACAGGACGCTGGTGCAGCCATGCAGCAGCGGCCCATAGACGATGTAGGAATGGCCGACCACCCAGCCGACGTCGGAGGCCGCCCAGAACACCTCACCCGGCTTGACGCCGAACTCGTTTTCCATCGTCCACTTCAGCGCGACCATGTGGCCGCCATTGTCGCGCACGATGCCCTTGGGCTGGCCGGTCGTGCCCGATGTGTAGATGATGTAAAGCGGATCGGTGGCCAGCACCGGCACGCAGTCGACATTGGCGCCGGCGGCGCGCTCGCGGGCGACAGCGTCGGCATAGTCGATGTCGAAATGGTCCTTCAACTCGCAGCGCATCTGGTCGCGCTGCAGGATCAGGCAGGCGTCCGGCTTGTGCCTGGAGATCTCGATCGCCTTGTCGAGCAGCGGCTTGTAGGCCACGACACGGCCCGGCTCCAGGCCGCAGGAGGCCGAAATGATCAGCTTCGGCTTGGCGTCGTCGATGCGGGTGGCAAGCTCATGCGAGGCAAAGCCGCCGAAGACAACCGAATGCACGGCGCCGATGCGGGCGCAGGCAAGCATGGCGAAGGCCGCCTCCGGCACCATCGGCATGTAGATGATGACGCGGTCGCCCTTGCCGATTCCGCGGTTCTTCAGCACCGAGGTCAGCGCGACCACCTCGCGCTTCAGCTCGGCATAGGTGAATTTCCTGACCGTTCCGGTGATGGCGCTGTCATGGATAAGCGCGATCTGGTCGGCGCGCCCGCCCGCGACATGGCGGTCGACGGCGTTGAAGCAGGTGTTGCAGGTCGCACCGGTGAACCAGCGTCCGTAGACGCCTGCCGTGGCGTCGAACACCTTGTCATAGGGCGAGTACCAGTCGATGGCGACAGCCGCATCCGCCCAGAACTTTTCCGGATCGCGTTTCCAGCCGTCATAGACCTCGTGATAGCGTGAAGCCATCCGTACCTCCCCAGGAACGTTTTGCCGTCCTTGTGAGTAGCCTATGCTGTTTTTTCCGGCGATGTCTCCTGCATTTTCGTCTGAGCCGGTCTCGTCTTGACCACCGATGCATGGTGTCGTGAGCAGCGCCAGCGCCAGCGCGGGGGATGCAGCGGCAAGGCGCATCATCGGCGTCTCGCCCGATGGCGCCTGTTTCGCCTCGAGCATATGGCCCGATCCTGTTCGGTGGCGTGAAGGTCGATTGGACCTGAGCGGTTCATTGTTTCACGGAAACGCCGAACGGCCCTGTCTCCTCGACCAGACGCTATTCCGGGCGGAAAACGGTTTCACGCTTTTCCTGGGATTGCTCTACAGCGGCAGAGCCATAAGCATCAGGCCAACACCGCCGGCGATCAAAATGGCTGCCGCCAAGGCTTTTCGATGACGTTCGAAGCTCGTCGGAGCCCGCTCCCAATTGTAACGCATACTCTATCTCCCCAAGACCCGCGGCTTCCTTACCTTACTTAGGGGAAGAAAAGCAACGGCCCTGCTCGGACTGCTCACGGATAGCCCACTGCTGCCGCGACTATTTCTGAGACGGTTCCCGTGGAGAGCCGGCGGCGCGATATCGATCCGCAGCAGCGGGCCTCAAGCTGGGCGATGCCAGGGAGGTGGAACTGGTCGACCAATGGACAGCGCCCCACCACCGCGCTATCTCATTTCGGGGTTCGGCATGGCTTGGTGGGTTGGTGATGGAAATTGCCTCTGGAACTGTTTTGCGGCTGGCGGACGACGCCTCGGTTCAGCATGCCGGCGACGGTGCCGTCGTGCTTTTGGCACGCAGCGGCCAGCTCTATACGTGCAACGGCACGACAGAGGCCTTTCTCGACAAGGTCGATGGCGCACGCAGTCTCGACCAGATCGTCGACCTGCTTTGCGAGGAATTCGAGGTCGACAAGGGCACGCTTGATCAGGACATGGCGGCGCTGGCCACTGATCTGGTCTCGGAAGGTATCCTCGCCGCCCCAGGCGCTTGATGGGTACCGCTTGATGGCTAAAGGTACCGCATGATGGCTGACGGTCCTCTCCTGCGCGCCCTGTTTCGCTGCCATCTCTGGGCGAGCGCGCGGCTGCTGCCGGTCCTGGTTGGCAACCGCAGCTTCGAGGACGTGCTCAAATGGGCGCCGCTCGCCTCGTCGACGCCCTATCGCGGCTTGCCGTCCGCCTACGTCGTCGCCAGCGTCAACCGCACCTTGCGCCATCCCCGGCTGATGCGCGACCGCAGATGCCTGAGGGAGGGTCTGCTCGGCCATCGATTCCTGTGCCTCGCCGGCTTCGATCCGGACCTCCGCTTCGGAGTTGACCCGAAATCGATGCAGGCGCCGCGCCTGTCGGCGCATTGCTGGGTCTGCCTCGACGGCAGGCCGGTGGTCAGTGACAGCCTTCCCGGCATGGTCGAGATCTATCGCCACCATGCCGATGCCACAAAGGTGCGTCCCGCTTGACCAGACCTTCAGCGTGCTATGGCCTCAACGGCCAGATCCTCGGCATATCAGCCGAGGCTCCCGATCTGTGGCGGGACTTCGACAGGATGCTCGCCAGCCTGCGTATCACAGGTCCGGTCGAGCCGGATTTTCGCCTTGATATTATCGCGGCCGAGGTCCTGGACGAGGCACCGGATGGATCTCTCGTCTTCGATGGCGAAATCCCGGAGGATGGCTATTGCCGGATGATCGAGGACGGTGGCACCGTCCATCTCGTCTTTCCCGAACGCCAGACTGTGTCGATCAATGGTGAGGAAGGCTGGGCCAAAATCCGGATTCGCCCCGGTGCGAAAGCCGCCTGGACGCCATCGATGCTGGTGCTCGACGCCGCGCTCGACGCCGGCGGCCAGCATATGCTGCACACCGCGGGCCTGACGCTGCCGGACCAAGACGCCGTCGTGTTGATCCACGCCCCGAGCGGCACCGGCAAGACCACGACGTCGCTGGCGCTGGCAACGCAAGGCTTCGGCCTTTGCTCCGACGATGCCATGATCCTGGGCGCGGCAGCCGCTAGGCCCGTTGCCTGGGGGCTGCCGCGCCACGTCAAGATCCACCAGAAGACCGCGCGGATGATCCCGCAGGTGTCGCCATGCCTCGGTCCGTCATGGGACCGCAACGGCGAACAAGCCGTCTCGCTGGAGCGGTTGAGCGAGATTGTACGAATCGAAAGCCCGACCGCGAGGCCGGTGGCGGCACTTCTCCACCTCGCGCGGTCCGCCGACGGCCAGACCCGGCTTGTGCCCATGGCCGGGACCGACGCGATGGTGGCGCTGGCGATGGACAATGTCCGCACCGGCATGACCGGTTTGCTGCCGCTGCAGAAACGCCGGCTGGCGATGATCGCCGGGCTGGTTTCTTCGGTGCCGACCTTCAGGCATCCGGCCGACGCTGCGGCGCTGACCAGCGATGCCCTGAGGGCACGGGACTGACCGAGCCGGTCAGGCGGCGGCGTGCGGTCTGGCTCTGGCCAGCCGCTGGATCCATCGGAAGGCATCGCGGCGCAGCCGCGAGCCGATCTTGTCCCTGGAATTGACGCCGAGCAGCGTGTTCGTGGTGATCAGCCGTCTCGCCAGTCGTATCGACAGGTCGGGCTTGATCCGGCCCGCGAGTTCTAGCGCGCGCTGTTCGTCGAACAACCGGCCGGTCACATTGAGCACAATCGCCAGTTCAAGCTCGATGCCGGTCATGCGGGCAGCGTCGAGCAGGCGGGCTTCCGATTCCGGCGACCGCAGCGCACGCACGCCTTGCAGCACGTCGACGCAAAGCTGCAGCCGGTGGAACTTGTGCCCTCCGGCGGCGTGCACGATGGCGATCGTCAAAAGCGCGGCCGGTGTGTCTGACGCCTCGCCGTCGATGACGCGCAGTTCCTTGAACCCCAGCGACAGGCGCCGCCGCATGCCGGTATCATGCACCAGGTCACCATGCAGTTCGATCAGCAGGCTCGAATTCTCCTTTTCGAGCCATTTGAATTCCTGCAGCGCATAGGATTCGGCCTCGTTGCTGCCAAGCTCGAAGCCACATGCCGCGATCACCTGGTTTGCCCGCGACAGGTTGGCGGGTTCGACGAGGATGTCGATGTCGGTGAAAGGCCTGTCGGAAATGTTGCGGTAGAGCTTTCGCGCGAAGACCGGTCCCTTGACGATCCGCGCCGGAATGTCTTCCGCGGCGAGGCCCTTCATGATGCGGTCGCCATGGTACTGCAGCAGCATCGACTGGCCGGTGGCGATCGTCGCCTTCTGACGCAGGTCGTCAAGCTTCGCCCGGAAGCCGGAGTCCGGTGACAGATGCGCGTCTCCACGCTCCTGCAGCTTGCGCAGCATGATCGGCAGGACGCCATGGAATTCGGCGTTGTCGAGCAGCGCCGTCAGCGTCCTTGCCGACAGATCTTCCCCGACTGCCGCGACCTCCGGATCGGCGTAGCGTAGCAAGAGCTTTTCTTCGGCGGAGGTGAGGGATGGCAGCATCAACCCGGACAATGTTGCGGATGAGGGGATTGTCCAGGATGGTTGCAGAAAAGCCCGGCTGAAGCCAGCGCTCTGGTCATTTGCTTTACGCAATTCCGGACGGAAAACCGTTACACGCTTTTCCTGGAATTGCTCTACATGCCCCAGCGCAATGCCGCCGTATGGACGGGCGCATCCCACCAGCCGGTCGTCTCGTCATCGAGCATGGCCAGCGTGATCGAGCAGCCGGCCATGTCGAGTGAAGTGACATAGGTGCCGACCAGCGAGCGGGTTATCGTCACGCCGTGCTTCTCGAAAATCCGGCGGGCGCTGTTGTACATCAGGTAGAGTTCCATCTGCGGCGTGCCGCCGAAGCCGTTGACGAACAGCAGCGCCGGACCTTTCGCCCTGTCGCCCAGATCGCCCAGGATCGCCGCGCATATCTCCTCGGTAATGGTATCGGCACTCTTCAATGTGTCGCGCCGCCTTCCGGGCTCGCCGTGGATGCCGACGCCGAATTCCATCTCGCCATCGCCGATGTCGAAGGTTGGCTTGCCGGCGGCCGGCACCGTGCAACTGGTCAGCGCCACGCCCATCGAGCGGGTCACGCCGTTGACGCGATCGCCCAGCGCCTTCAGCAGTGGCAAGGCCATGCCATGCTCGGCGGCCGCGCCGACGATCTTCTCGACCACCAGCGTGCCGGCAACGCCGCGTCGGCCGGTCGTATAGGACGAGTTCTCGACGGCGACATCGTCATTGGTGACCACCTGCAGGACGCCTTCCGACATTTCGGCCGCCATGTCGAAATTCATCACGTCGCCTTCGTAGTTCTTGACGATGAACAGGCAGCCGGCGCCGGTGTCGACGGCCTCCGCCGCCGCCAGCATCTGGTCCGGCGTCGGCGAGGTGAACACCTGGCCGGGGCAGGCTGCGTCCAGCATGCCGTGGCCGACAAAGCCCCCATGCAGCGGCTCGTGGCCGGAGCCGCCACCGGAGATCAGCGCCACCTTGCCCGGCCGCAAGGTCTTGCGGCGGACGAATTTGTGCCCGTCGCCGAGCACGAGGATGTCGGCGTGGGCGGAAACGAAACCATCGAGGCTCTCGGTCAGCACCGTGTCCACCGAATTGATAAATTTCTTCACGGTCGTCTCCTCCCGAAATAGGCGATCAGCTGCCTTTGCCGGTGATGCTGGTGATCTTCTGGATGAAATCATTGACCGCCCTGTCGAGCGCGGCGTTCTGCTTGTCGTCGCCGAAATCCGGCACGATCAGCGAAACATGCCGCGTCTTGCGCATGCCCGCCGCGACAGACATCTTGCCCGGATGCGCCTGGTGATAGGCGGCGAGAAACTGATCGCGCTCGGCCGGGCTGAAATGGCAGACGGAGAAGATAGAAGGCAAATGTTTCGACGGGATCGGGATCGAGTAGGCCGGGCTTGAAATCTGCGTGACGAAACTGCGGTGCTTGCCAAGCGCGTCGGCAAGGCGCTGGCGCATGCCGGAAGGCCGCTGGTCGATGACCTGGGACAGGATCGTCTTGTAGGCGCGGATCGCCTCTTCGGAACCGGGTTCAGGTGTCTTGTCGACCATGCCAGCCGAGCCTAGACCGAAACGTCCGCGATGGCCGCCTTGGCCATGGCGAGTTGAGCCGGAGCGACGGAAAGATCGCGCAGGCCGGCGTCGAGCAGGGACGGGATCGAGGCGGTATCGCCGCCAGCGTCACCGCACAGGCTGACCGGGATTCCTTCGCGCTGGCCAAACGCGGTCACACCAGCGACAAGCCGCAGCACCGCCGGATGGCGGACTGAATTGAGATGCGCCACGGCAGCGTTGTCGCGGGCGGCCGCCATGACATACTGGGTGAGGTCATTGGAGCCGATCGAGAAGAAGGCGGCATCAGTAAAGGCCTCCGGCACGATCGCCACCGACGGCACCTCGACCATGATGCCAAGCGGCGGCATTTCATGCGCGATGCCACGCGCGGCCAGCGTTGCCTGCTCCTCGGCGAACATTGCCGCGGCCTGCCTGTATTCCTCCACAACGGCGATCATCGGGAACATCACTTTCAGGCTGCCGTGGACAGCGGCGCGCAGCAGCGCACGGATTTGTACACGAAACACCTCGGGCCGCGCCAGCGACAGCCTGATCCCGCGCAGGCCGAGGAACGGATTGCCTTCCTCGACGGTGAAGCCAGGCACCGGCTTGTCGCCGCCGGCATCGACGGTGCGGATCGTCACCGGCTTTTTACCGGCCCATTCCAGCACCTTGCGATAGGCGCGGTACTGCGTGTCCTCGTCCGGCAGCGTCCTGCCGAACAGGAATTCGGTGCGCATCAGCCCGACACCGTCGCAGGTCGCGATATCGATGCCGTCGACATCGGACGGGTCGGCGATGTTGACCTGCACGCGCACCGCCGTGCCGGTCTTGGTCATCGCCGGCCGGGCCAGGAAAGTCCCAGCCAGGTCGCGGCGCGCCGCGAATGATGAGGACGATTGGCGAAAGGCGTCGATCTCGGCCCTCGAGGGCGACAGCACGATCCCGCCATGCTCGGCGTCGAGCAGCGCCGTGCCGGCAAGTTTGGCTGGCGGAGCGCCAAGGCCAACCACCCCAAGCCCGACAACCATCGGCACGCCACGCGAACGCGCCAGCATGGCGACATGGCTCGCCGTGCTGCCTGCCTTCAGCGCGATGCCGCCACCGCAACTCCAGTCGGTTTCGAGAAAACGTGTCGGCGCGATGTCATCGCCGTAGAGAATGGCGCCGGCCGGTGCCTGGATGTCGCCATCCTCGGTCAGTGCCCGCAGCACCTGGTCCCTGATGTCGCGGATGTCGGCCGCACGCGCCCGGAAATAATCCTGGTCAGACGTCTCATAGCCGGCGATTTCCGCGTCGAGTGCCCGGCGCCAGGCCAAATCGGCGGCCGTGCCCTCGGCAATGTGCGAAAAAGCCGGGCCGGTCAGTGCATCGTCCGTGAGCATCGCGAGCTGGAACTCGAGAATGTCGGCGGCATCGCCTTCGCTCGCCGCGATCAGCGCGGCGAGCCGGCCGGTCGCTGCGCTTATCGCTGTCTGGAGCGCGGCTCTCTCTTCAGCGACTGTTGCCTTGCCGACATAGGATGCGGCACTCCGGTCGAGGTCGAACAGCGGACCCTCGGCATAACCGGCCGAGGCCGAAATGCCCTGCAGCCTATGCGGTCCGGACATGGTCCGCGCCTTCGTCGAAATCGCGCCGCACCAGTTCGACCAGCGCGTCGACGGCATTATCGGCGCCATCGCCGCTGGCCCTGATATGCAGCACCGTGCCCTTCGGCGCCTTGGCCGCCATCACCTTGACGATGCTCTTGGCGTCGAACCATGGCCCGTTGGTCGCAAGCGCTATTTCCACGTCGGCGGCAAAGGTCTTGGCAAGCTTGGTGAACTTCACCGAAGGACGCGCGTGCAGACCCACCTCGTGGGTGATCAGGACGCTCGCTTCGGCGGATGCGGACATGTTTTCAAAATTCCCGTTCGCTCACGACGGCGACAATTCATGCGCCGTCGCCACCACTTCCTTCAGCGAGGCGCCGCCGGAAGCCTCGGTCGCGGCCATCACCGCGCCTTCGACGATCGGCGCGTTGCAGACGATGATCTTCTGCGAACGCGGCTCGCCGATCATCTCGACCGCCATTTCGCTGTTGGTCTCCGCACCGCCGAGATCGACCAGGATGGCGACCCCGGCTTCGGACCAGGCCTTGTCGATGGCACCCATGATCGCCTCGACATTGGTGCCGAGCCCGCCATGGCCGTTTCCGCCGCACCATGCAAGCGGCACTTCGTCGCCCACCATCTGCCGCACCATGTCGGCCGTGCCCTCGGCGACCAGCGGCGAATGCGAGACGATGACGATACCGACATTGCTCATGCGCTTTCCCCAAGGGTTTTCGCCACTGTCCACACCAGCAGCGCGGTTGAGCGTGCGCCGGCGTCCATATGACCGATCGAACGGTCGCCGAGGAACGAAGCGCGGCCACGCAGGGCCTTCATCGGCACGGTTGCCTCGGCCGCCGCGTCGGCGATAACGGCGATTTCAGAGGGGGCTTTTCCCCGCAGCAAAGCGTCATGCACGGGCTGCAGCACGTCGAGCATTGTCTTCTGTCCAACCTGCGACTTGCCTCGCGCCGCCACCGCTTCGATGGCCTTGCCAAAAGCCGCCGTCAGATTGGCGCGATCGGGCGCGCCGGAAATCTCCTTGCCGAGCGCCATGAAAAGGGTGCCGAACAAGGGACCTGAAGCGCCGCCGACCGTCATCACCAGCTTGGTGCCAATCGCCCTCAGGGCCTCGGGCAGCGGCTTGGCCGAAAACGCTTCCGCCTCGCCACGCACGGCCTCGAAGCCACGCTTCATGTTCAGCCCGTGGTCGCCGTCGCCGATCGCCTGGTCGAGCGCCGTCAACTCCTCGGCATGAGCGGCAATCGTGTCCGCGGCGGCCGTGATCAGCCTGGAAAGGTTCAACCCCGCCATGTCGCGCAAATTCCCGGTTTCCATCCCGCCGGCAGTATCGAAAGAACTGTCGCTCGACAACTGAAGCATGCGTCAGGCCGCTGCATGCAGTGCGGCCAAGGCCGCGAAGACCTCGGCCACGGCATGAGCCCCGGGGTCGACCACGCCGTGCAGCTTGCTGCCGACATAGGCTGACCGCCCGGCCTTCGCCTTGTCCATCGCGGCGGTGGCCTCGGCGCCGCGTCGGGCCGCGGTTGCCGCTTCCTCCAGCCCCTTGGCGTGGAGCGCTTTGAGCGCGGGCTCCAGGGCATCGACCATGGTGCGATCGCCAATTCTCGCCCCGCCGTAGAAGGTCATCCGTTCGAGGCCCGCAAGCAGTGCCTTGGCCATGCTGGCACCGCCGTCCAGGGCCTGCGCCGCCGCCGTGAAGAAGATCGACAGCAGCACGCCGCTGGAGCCGCCCATGGATGCGCTCAGAATGTCGCCGACCGCGCCAAGGGTTGCGGCGGGGTCGGCAAGCGGCAGTGTATCCAGCCGGTCGAGGACACTGCGCGCGCCGGTCGCCACCGTCGAGCCGGTGTCGCCATCGCCGGCCTTGGCGTCCAGCCCGTTCAAAGTGGTTTCGAGCGAGATCAGCCTTTCGCAGATGGTGACCACAAGGCGCCTGCTGCGTGCATCTTGGCTGGGCTTGCTGGCCGCGCTTTCGGTGGCGGGTTTCGCCAGCGGCATGACGGAAGGCGCGACAACGGTCTTTGCCGGCATCCAGGCGTGCGGGCCGACGGGCGCGCGCAATGCCGCCTCGCGCGCTGCATCGAGCCGGATGAGCGACAGCGAGAAGCCGTTCATGTTGAGCGCCGTCATCAGCGGTCCAGGGCCGATCGTCAGCTTGACCGTCCGAGCGAGCGGCGAGGCAAGCACGGCATTGGCGACAAGCGACATTTCGAGCGGCGGTACGGAACCGAGATTGTTGATCAGCAGGGCATAGCCGGCTTTCGGGTCGAGCCCCGCCGCGAGGCGCTCCGCCATGATCGCGACCAGCCTGTCGACGCTTTGCACGGCGATGCGCTCGACACCCGGTTCGCCGTGAATGCCGAGACCGAGTTCGCCATCGTCCGCGCCAAACCTGTCTTCATGAGGTTGGCCCGGGATCGAACAGGACGACAGCGACATGCCGAGCGAAACGATGTCCGCTGCGGCGGCCCGCGCCGCCGCCGCGACGTCGGCCAGATCGTGGCCGGCTTCCGACAGGTGGCCTGATATCTTGTGCACGAACAAGGTGCCGGCAACGCCGCGCGGCTGGTTGATATCCGGCAAGGCGATGTCGTCCGCGACGATCACCATCTCGACACGAAAACCCTCGGCGCGCGCCTTCTCGGCGGCGAGGCCGAAATTGAGGCGGTCGCCGGTATAGTTCTTGACGATCAGCAGGCAGCCGGCCGGGCCGGTGACCGCGCGAATGGCTGCCAGCACCGCCTCCACGCTGGGCGAAGCGAAGATCTCGCCCGAGACCGCCGCCGTCAGCATCCCCTTGCCGACGAAGCCGGCATGCGACGGCTCGTGCCCGGCGCCGCCGCCTGAAACGACGCTGACTCTCGTCTTGTCCCAATCGGCGCGCAGGATGACCTTGATCTCGGGATAGCCGTCCAGACGCGCGAGGTCGCCTGCGCCAATTGTCCTCAGGAGGCCATCCAGCGCCTCCGTCACGATCGTTTCCCTGCGATTGAAAAAGTGCTTCATCGAATTCGTCCAGTCTATCAGCAATCGTCAATCAGAGCGTGCGTTGACCCTTGGCAGGGAACACCGAAAACCGTTCACATCAGCCTTTGTCCGTCGGCACCAAAATAGAGCGGCGACCGGTAGCGGATCACCACTTTGTCGCCCTGTGCCAGATCCGTGTCGGGATCGGTCAGCGTCACCAGCTTCCTGGAACCCACCGTCACATGCAGGTGGTTCTGGTCGCCGAGATGCTCGACCCAGTCGACAACGCCGTCGGCATGGCCATTCATCGCCTTCTCGATAGAGAGATGTTCGGTGCGCGCGCCGATCGTCATGGTTCCCGCTGGTGTCCCACCATCCGGCAGCAGACCGGCCGGCAGCAGATTGATCGCCGGCTGGCCGAGTCGCGCAGCGACATGCAGGTTTGCCGGCTCGGAATAGATCGTCCTCGGTGTGCCGATCTGCACCAGCACGCCATCGGCGAGGATGCCGATGCGATCGGCCATGGTCATCGCCTCGATCTGGTCATGCGTGACATAGAGCATGGTGGCGCCGAGTTCGGACTGGATGCGCTTCAGTTCGAGCCGCAGATCAGCGCGCAGCTTGGCGTCGAGCGACGACAGCGGCTCGTCCATCAGATAGATGGCCGGCTTGCGCACCAAGGCGCGACCGATGGCGACGCGCTGCATTTCGCCGCCAGAAAGTTTGGTCGAGCGGTTGGCGAGCTTGTGATGGATGCGCACCATCTTCGCCACCTCCTCGACCCGGCGGCGGATCTGGTCTTCCGGCATTTTTCGCGCTGGCGAACGCAGCGGGAAGGCAAGATTGTCGAACACCGACAGATGCGGATAGAGCGAATATTGCTGGAACACGAAGGCGGTGTCGCGCTCGGCCGGCGACAGCGTCGTGGCATCGTGGCCGCCAATGCGAATTGCGCCGGCGTCCGGCCGCTCCAGTCCGGCGATCAGCCGCAGCGTCGTCGTCTTGCCGGCCCCGGTCGGCCCAAGCAGCACGACGAATTCACCGTCTGATATATGCAGGTCGAGATCGTTGACGGCGACATGGTCGCCGAAGCTCTTGGTCACGTTTCTGATGTGCACGTCAGCCATGCTGCGCCCTCCGCTGCGAGGCCACATCGTGGATCGCGGTTCTCACCGCGCGACCGGAGCTTTTCTCGAACAGCGACAGGCGGGCGCTGCTCAGCGTCAGGCCGACATGATCGCCGGTGGCGAGGCGGATCTCCGCCGGCACGCGTGCCTTGATGATGCCATCCGCCGTCTCCACCGCGACGATCTGCGTGGTGCCGAGATATTCGGTGCCGTAGATGGCGCCGCGCAGCTTGGAGGCATCGTCGAAGCGGATGTGTTCCGGCCGGATGCCGAGCGCCATGTCGGCCGGCGCGATATCCTCACGCACTTCCGGCACCGCGACCTTCGCGCCCTGGACGACGATCTCCCTGGCGCCCTTTGCCAATCCGCCGCCAAATCCCAAGAAATTCATCGGCGGCGAGCCGATGAAGTCGGCGACGAACATGGTTGCCGGACGATCGTATATCTCACGCGGCGTGCCGAACTGTTCGATGACGCCATGGTTCATCACCGCGATCTTGTCGGCCATCGACATCGCTTCCATCTGGTCATGCGTGACATAGACGGTGGTGGCGTGGATGCGGTTGTGCAACTCGCGCAACTCATGGACCATCAAATCGCGGAATTCGGTATCAAGGGTCCCCAGCGGTTCATCCATCAGGAAGCACTTTGGCCGCCGCACGATGGCGCGGCCGAGCGCCACCCGCTGACGGTCGCCGCCGGCGAGGCCGGAGACGGATTTGTTGAGCAGATGGTCGATGCGCAACAGCTTCGCCGTCTCCTCGACCCGGGTGCGGATCTCGGCCGAAGGCATGCCTTGCGCCAGCAAGGGGAAGCCGATGTTCTTGCGCACGTTCATGTGCGGATAGAGCGCGAACAGCTGGAAGACGAAAGCGATGTCGCGCTCGCGGGCGCGGCGCATGGTGACGTCCTCGCCGCCAAGCAGGATCTCGCCGCCCGTCGGCAATTCGAGCCCGGCGATCATGCGCAGTGTCGTCGTCTTGCCGCAGCCCGAAGGCCCGAGCATGACGAAGAACTCGCCGTCCTCGACGACGAAGTTGGAATCCTGCACGGCGACGAAATCGCCGAAGGCCTTTCTCAGATGCTGAACACGGATCTCGGCCATCACCTACTCCGGAAATTTCGAGACGATGATGAACATCACGGTGCCGGCGAGCATGGTGATGAAGGAATAGGTGTAGAGCGACAGCGCGAAGGGCTGGAACAGCATCAGGAAGCCGATGGCGATCAGCGCCGTCGCGATGTTTTCCATCAGGCCGCGCCTGGCCCAGGCCGGCCAGCGCGATTTGCTTTTTACTGGATTGGTCATGCTCATTTGCGCACCGCGCCGAAGGTGATGCCGCGCAGCAATTGCTTGCGAAGCAGGATGGTGAAAACCAGGATCGGCACCAGGAAGATCGTCGTGCCGGCAGCCACGGCCGGCCAGTCCTGGCCGCCTTCGCCGATGATGGTCGGGATGAACGGTGGCGCGGTCTGCGCCGTGCCGGAGGTCAACAGAGCAGCGAACGCATATTCGTTCCAGGCGAAGATCAGGCAGAAGATGGCGGTCGCGGCGATGCCGGTCGTCGCCTGCGGCAGCACGGTGCGCCAGAAGGCCTGCAGCCGCGTATAGCCGTCGATCATCGCCGCTTCCTCATATTCGCGCGGGATCTCGTCGATGAAGCCTTTGAGCAGCCACACCGCCAGCGACACGTTGACCGCCGTGTAGAGCAGGATCATGCCGAGTGCGGTGTCCGACAGGCCAAGCTCGCGGTACATCAGGTAGATCGGAATGGCGACGGCGATCGGCGGCATCATGCGCGTCGACAGGATGAAGAACAGAAGGTCGTCGGCCAGCGGCACCTTGAAGCGCGAGAAGCCGTAGGCCGACAGCGTGCCGAGGAAGACGGCACAGAAGGTCGAGCCGAAGGCGATGATCAGCGAGTTGACGAAGCGCGGCACGAAGTTGGACGGGCCGGCGATGACCATGTTGCGCTTGCGCGTGGTCTCGTCGCAGAAGCTCGTCGCCGGGCCCAGCGAGTTGATGTATTCCGGTGTCTGCCGCGTCCGCGTCGTGAACAAATTGCAGTAACCTTCGAGGCTCGGCTGGAACAGGATCTTGGGCGGATAGGCGATCGAGTCCGGCGGCGTCTTGAAGCTGGTGGCGAAGATCCACAGCAACGGCACGATCGAGATCAGCGCGTAGGCGATGATGATCGCGCCCGCGATCCGCTTCGAATTCGCAGACGGTGCGACGACCGAATGGGCGGTGGTCAGGCTCATCTCTGCTTCACCTTGTTGAGCGCCTTGACGTAGATGTTGGCCAGCCCGAACACCGCGACGAACAGGATGATGGCGAAGGCCGAGGAATAGCCGGTGCGCCAGCTCTCGAAAGCCTGTCGCTTCAGCGTGATCGAGGCGACCTCGGTGGTCGAGCCCGGTCCACCGCCGGTCAACAGATTGACCATGTCGAACATCTTGAAATTCTCGATGCCGCGAAACAGCACCGCCAGCATGATGAAGGGCAGCGCCATCGGCAGCGTGATCGACCAGAACTGCCGCCAGTTGGAGGCGCGGTCGACCTCGGCCGCCTCATAGATGTATTCGGGGATGGAGCGCAGGCCGGCGAGGCAGATCAGCATCACGTAAGGCGTCCACATCCAGGTGTCGACGATGATGATCGACCACGGCGCCAGCGAGACGTTGGAGAGCATCTGGATGTTTGTCGGCGGAATGCCTGACACGAAGGAGATGGCATAGGCGAACAGGCCGATCTGCGGTTCGTAGAGGAAGCGCCAGAAATTGCCCACCACCGCCGGCGACAGCATCATCGGCACCAGGATCAGCGTCGTCCAGAAGGCATGGCCACGGAATTTCCTGTCGATCAACCAGGCCAGCGTGAAGCCGATCAGCGTCTGTAACAGGATGGTCCAGAACACGAAATGCGCCGTCGTCTGCATCGCGATCCAGATGTCCTGGTCGCCGAGGATGCGCTGATAATTGGCGAAGCCGAGATTCTTCACCACCTCGTTGGGGCGGTTGGCGCGGTAATTGGTGAACGACAGATAGATCGCCCAGAACAGCGGAAAGATGTTGATGGCGAGCAGCAGCAGGATCGTTGGCGAGATGAATAGCCAGGCGAGCCCCTTGTCGCTGATGCCCCGGACCCTGCGGGCCAACGGCTCCGGGGTCGCCCGGGCAACGTTCTCCGCGGTCCGATTGAGCATGGTCAGTCCTGCTTCGGTCACTTGGGTCGTCTCTGTCATGAATTTATCTGAACTGCGTCCCGTGCCAAGGGCGGCACGGGACGCTTCGGCCTAGCTCGGGAGGAGCCGGTTACATCTTGCCATCGTCCTGGAAGACCTGGGTCCAGTCCTTGACCAGGCCGTCGAGCGCATCCTTGGCCGAACCCTGGCCGGCGACGACATAGTCATGGAAGCGCTTCTGCGACGCCTGCAGCAGCGGCGCGTAGCTCGGTTCGGCCCAGAAGTCCTTCACGATGGCCATCGAGTCGAGGAAGGTCTGCGCGTAGGGTTGGCTGGCCGGGAACTTCGGATCCTTCACCACCGCGTTGAGACAGGAATACCCGCCGAGCGACCACCATTTGGCCTGGACGTCCTTGTTGGCGAACCACTTGATGTATTTCAGCGCCGATTCCTGCTTGTCGGAATAGGACACTACCGAGATACCCTGGCCGCCGAGCTGGGCGAACTGGTCGCCGTCAGGCCCCTTGGGATTGACGAAGTAACCGATCTTGTCGCCGCCGACATTCTCGTCCTTCTGCAGGCCCGGCCACGTGAAGGCGAAGTTCATGTGCATCGCCACCTGGCCGGATTTGAAGGCATCGACGCCTTCGCCCATGTAGCTGTTCGAGGCGCCCGGCGGGGTGCAGCAATCATAGAGCGCCTTGTAGAACTCGAGGCCCTTCACCGACTTGTCGGAGTTGACGTAGCCTTCCATCTCGTAGGGCTTCTTGGGGTTCTCGTACTGGAAGCCGTAGCTGTAGAGCACGTCCATGGCGCCCATGGTGATGCCTTCCGAGCCGCGCTCGGTGTAGATCGAGGCGCCATAGACGGTCTTTCCGTCGATCTGCCGCTTCTGGAAGAATTCGGCGATCTGCTTCAACTGGTCGAAGGTCGCCGGCGGGCCGAGATCCCAGCCGTATTTCTCCTTGAATTCCTTCTGCAGTTCCGGCTTGGAGAACCAGTCCTTGCGATAGGTCCAGCCGACGACGTCGCCCATTGCCGGCAGCGCCCAGTAGTTCGGCGTGTTCTTCGGCCATTCCGAATAGCCGACGACGGTTGCCGGCACGAAGTCGTCCATGCTGATCTTCTCCTTGTCGAAGAAATCGTTCAGCTTGACATAGTGGCCGTTCTCGGCGGCGCCGCCGATCCACTGGCTGTCGCCGATGATCAGGTCGCACAGCTTGCCGTGCGAGTTCAGCTCGTTGAGGAAGCGATCGGCATAGTTGGTCCACGGCACGAATTCGAATTTCATGCCGATGCCGGTTTCCTTGGTGAAGTCCTTGGACAGTTCGACAAGCGCGTTGGCCGGGTCCCAGGCGGCCCAGCACAGCGTCAGGTCTTCAGCGTGCGCGACGTTCGAAACCGCTGTCGACGCAACCATCGCCGAGGCCAGTCCCAACGCCATTTTCAAGCTCGATTTCATGCCTTCCTCCCATTTGCGAAACGCGCCCGGATGACGGTTTCAAGAGCCCTCAACCCCTCTCCTCAGGGGCCTAAACACGGCGGCGCCGGAGCGCGGCAGATGTTTAGTAATTTGTTTAGTGATCCATTTTTTACTAAACAACGCAAGCAAATTCGTTGCTGCGCCGCAGCATCCCGCGCCGGTGTCTGAAAACGTTGGGAAAAGCGCGGACCGCCGGTCAGGTCCGTGCGGAGCATGGAAGCCGTGCAGGCTGATCTCGAGCAGACCCGAACGTCCCTTCGTCTCAGTCGACCCGTCTGGTGCTGACCATCACCGGCCGGATCATCGGCGCTGGCGGCAGCAGGGCGCGGATGTCGGCGAAGGGAAATACCGGCTCGAAACGGAAGGCTTCGGCCAACGAACCCTGCGCGCCATTGCACTGGCCGGAACGAAAGGCGTTCTGCGTCCGGGCGGCGTCGACGAAACGCTCCGGGTCCTGCGACTGGTGCATGCGGATCGCCTTGGCCTTGACGGCGGCATGCGCGGAAATATCGACATAATGTGTCGGCGAAAAACCGGTGCCGCCGAGCGTGTCGGCATGCAGCACCGGAACGGCGAACGAGGCGGCGATGCGCACGCCATCCGACAGCGCGCGGTGGTCGCCGTGATAGTCGTTCGGCGCGTGCGTGATCGCGAGATCCGGGCCGATCTCGCCGATCAGCGTCGTCAGCGCCGCGATGAGTGCCGCGTCGGCCACCAGCCCGCCATCCGGGAAGTCGAGGAAGCGTGGCGTGGCACCAAGCAGGGCCGCCGCTTGGGCCGCCTCCTGCCGGCGTGCCCGGGCAAGCGCGCCTGGATCACCCTTGCCGCCCTTGGCGCCATCCGTGGCTATGGCGAAAGTGAGTTCTGCGCCTTGCGCGGCATAGGCCGCCATCGTACCGAACATGAAGATCTCGATGTCGTCCGGATGCGCGCCGAGAGCCAGTATTTTCACGCTACTCTCTCCCCGGAAATGGAAAAACGTGACGAACGGAATCCTGCTCGCCCTGATCGCCTACGCAAGCTATTCGGGCAGCGACGCCGTTGTCAAAAGCCTCGGGGGACAATTCACGGTCTTCGAGATCGGCTTCTTCTCGACCTTGTTTGCCGGCTGTTTTCTCTTCTTCGCGCGGCCGGCGCACGAGCGCTGGCGTGATTTCTGGCGCACCAGTCGCCCCTGGGCGGTGCAGGCCCGCGCCTGGGCGGGCATCGCCTCCGGCGTGCTTAGCGTCTACGCCTTCACCACCATTCCGCTGGCGGAGGTCTATGCACTGGTCTTCCTGGCGCCGCTCTGCGTCACCATCCTCTCCACGGTCATCCTCAAGGAAAAGGTCGGGCCGTGGCGCTGGCTGGCGGTGGTCGCCGGCTTCGCCGGCGTCATGCTGGTGGTGCGCCCGGGCTTTCGCGAGCTGAATCTCGGCCACCTTGCCGCCTTCGGCGTTGCCTTCCTCGCCGCGACCAGCGTCATCCTGATGCGCTCGCTCGCGCAGCAGGAAAAGCGCACGACCATGCTGGGCGTGCTGATCGGCTATGGGCTGCTGTTCAACGGTATCGGTGCCGCCGCCACGTCCTTCACGGTTCCCGACGGAAAACAGCTTATGTGGCTGGTGATGGCAGGCGCCTTCACCGCCTGTGGACAATTGCTGCAGTTGCTGGCCGTCAAATACGCGCCCGCCAACCGGGTCGCGCCGACGCATTATTCACAGATTGTCTGGGCGGTGATCCTCGGTGCGTTGTTCTTCCAGGAGTATCCTGACTGGCTGTCCCTGGTCGGTCTCGCGGTCGTCGGCGGCTCCGGCCTGCTGACCATGGTGCGCGAGGAAGCGCGGCTGGGCACGGTGCGCTGGAATCCGTTTTCCCGGACCCGGCTTTGAACCGGCCACGATGCCATGAGTTGCACGGCCACCGCGACCGCTGATATGCGGGCGAGGCGGGCCTGCCGCGATTGGATGAACGCATTCCTGGACCGATGACGACAAACCCCTTGCCGGAGCTTCCGGTATCCGCCGTGCTGCCGGCTCTGAGTGAAGCGCTTGGCCGTGGCAACAGCGCTGTGCTGGTGGCGCCGCCGGGCGCCGGCAAGACAACGCTGGTGCCGCTGGCGCTGCTCGACGCGCCGTGGCTGGGTGTCGGCAAGATCGTTTTGCTCGAACCGCGCCGGCTCGCCGCCCGCGCCGCCGCCCGCCGCATGGCCGAACTCATCGGCGAGGAACCCGGCGCCACCGTCGGCTACGCCATGCGCATGGAAAACCGCACCTCGGCCCGCACAAGAATTCTCGTCGTCACCGAAGGCGTGCTGGCGCGCATGATCCTCGACGATCCCGAACTGCCCGGTGTCTCGGCGGTGATCTTCGACGAATTCCACGAGCGTTCGCTCGATGGCGATTTCGGCCTCGCTCTGGCGCTCGACGTGCAAGGGGCGCTGCGGCCGGATCTGCGGCTGCTGGTGATGTCGGCGACGCTCGATGGCGCGCGTGTCGCGAAACTGCTGTCGGGCGCGCCGGTGATCGAGAGCGAGGGCCGCGCCTTCCCTGTCGATGTCCGTTACGACGAACGGCCGGCCGGCGCCACCATCGAGGACGCCATGGCCAAGGCGATCCGCTCGGCGCTTGCCGACGAGAGCGGCAGCGTGCTCGCCTTCCTGCCCGGCCAGCGCGAGATCGAGCGCACCGCCGAGCGGCTGGCGGGCAAGGTCGGGGCCGGCACCGACATCGTGCCGCTCTACGGCATGCTCGACGGCAAGGCGCAGGACGCGGCGATCAAGCCGGCGCCGGTCGGTCGCCGCAAGGTGGTGCTGGCCACCTCGATCGCCGAGACGTCGATCACCATCGACGGCGTGCGCGTCGTCATCGATTCCGGCCTGTCGCGGCTGCCGCGCTACGAGCCGGCCAGCGGCCTCACCCGGCTGGAAACCGTGCGCGTCAGCAAGGCTTCGGCCGACCAGCGCGCCGGCCGTGCCGGGCGCACGCAAGCTGGCGTCGCCATCCGGCTGTGGCGCGCCGAGCAGACGGCTGCACTGCCCGCCTTCACGCCGCCGGAGATCCTCGAGGCCGACCTCTCCGGCCTGCTGCTCGACTGTGCCGCCTTCGGCGTCGCCGATCCGACGGCGCTCGCCTTCCTCGATCCGCCGCCGGCTCCGGCGCTCAACGAGGCAAGGGCGCTGCTGCGCGCGCTGGATGCCGTCGACGAGGCGGGACGTCTGACGGAAGCGGGCATGGCGATGCGCAAACTCGCCCTGCCCGTGCGGCTGGCGCACATGGTTGCCGAGGCAGCCCGCAGCGGCCATGCCGACGAGGCGGCCATGCTTGCCGTGCTGCTCACCGAGCGTGGGCTTGGCGGCGAAGGTGCCGATCTCGAACGGCGGCTGATGCGGTTTCGATCCGAGCGATCGCCGCGTGCGACCGCCGCGCGGCAGCTCGCCGAGCGGCTGGCGAGACAGGCGGGCGGTGCCGGGAACAGCGAAGCCGTTTCAGCCGGCCTCCTGCTTGTTCACGCCTGGCCTGACCGGGTGGCGAAGGCCCGCGGCGAGCGCGGCCGCTTCGTGCTGGCCAACGGCTCCGGCGCCATGCTCGACGCCGCCGACCCGCTGGCGGGCGAGCCGTTTCTGGTCGTCGCCGATTTGCAGGGCAAGGCGCAGAATGCCCGTATCACGGCAGCCGCCGCAATCAGCGAGGACGATATCCGCGCCACGCTGGCGGACGGGATCGAGACCCGCAGGCAAACCACCTTCGACCGCGAGAAACGCGCCGTGCGGGTGCGCGAAACGGTGCGCCTCGGCGCCATCACGCTCGCAGAGCGCATGCTGCCGCCACCGACCGGCGCTGAGGCCGACCGTGCCATAACAGACGCCTTGCGCGAACATGGGCTGTCGCTTCTGACCTGGAGCAAGGAGGCTGAGACGCTGCGGCAAAGGCTCGGCTGGTTGCATCGCGGCCTCGGCGCGCCTTGGCCCGATGTTTCCGACGCCGCACTTGTCGAACGCCTGGACGACTGGCTGCTGCCATTCCTCTCCGGCGCCGCGTCGTTCTCAGCCATCAATTCAGGCACGCTTTCTTCCGGCCTCCTGGCGCTCGTGCCACACGACTTGCAGCGCAGGATCGACACGCTGGCGCCCACCCATTTCGATGTCCCGTCGGGCAGCCATGTGCCGATCCGCTATGAAGGCGAATGGCCGGTGCTGGCGGTTCGCGTGCAGGAACTGTTCGGCCTCGACCGCCATCCTGCCATCGCCAACGGCACCGTGCCGCTGACGCTTGAACTCCTGTCGCCGGCGCACCGGCCGATCCAGACGACACGCGACCTGCCCGGTTTCTGGCGTGGCTCCTGGGCCGACGTGCGCGCCGACATGCGCGGCCGCTACCCCCGGCATGTCTGGCCGGAAAACCCGTTGCTCGTCGCCGCCACCAGCCGCGCCAAGCCGCGGGGGACCTAGCGTTCCTGGCCCTGCGGCTGTAATTCATGGCCATGATCAACGTTTTGCGTTCGCCCGATTTCCAGCAGAGCCAGAGACTGCGCCTAAACACGCTGATCCGGCTGCGCTGGCTTGCCATTGTCGGCCAGAGCCTGACCGTGCTCGTCGTCGCCTATGGCCTGAAATTCCCGCTGCCGGTCAGCCTCTGCTTTGCCTTGATTGCCTGTTCGGCCTGGATGAACCTGTTTCTGGCTTTCCGGTTTCCAGCCGCGCACCGGCTCACCCCGCTCGCGGCCTTCGGCATCCTCATCTTCGACAGCCTGCAGCTTGCCGGCCTGCTCTACATGACCGGAGGCCTCACCAATCCGTTCTCGCTGCTGATGACCGTGCCTGTGGTCATTTCGGCGACATCGCTGCCGCTGCGTCTGACCGCCATCCTCGGCGGGCTGGTGATGTCGGCGGCGACCTTCCTGGTTTTCATCCATCTGCCGCTGCCCTGGTACGAAGGCGCGCCGCTGGCGATGCCCTTCATCTATGTCGCGGGCATGTGGATGGCGGTGCTGTCCTCGATCGCCTTCACCGCCATGTACGCCTTCCGGGTGGCCGCCGAAGCGCGGCTTCTGGCCAACGCGCTTGCCGCCACCGAACTGGTGCTGCAGCGCGAACAACACTTGTCGGCGCTCGACGGGCTGGCCGCGGCGGCCGCGCACGAGCTCGGCACGCCGCTCGCCACCATCACGCTTGTCGCCAAGGAGATGGAAAAGGCGCTCGGCAACGATCCGAAATACGGAGAAGACGTGAAGCTGCTTCGCTCGCAGAGCGAGCGCTGCCGCGAGATCCTCAAGCGCCTGACCAGCCTCTCGTCCGAGGGCGAGGCGCATCTTTCCCGGCTGCCGCTGACCTCGCTCGTCGAGGAGGTCACCGCCCCGCATCGCGACTTCGGCATCTCGATCAAGCTTCGGCCCGGCGAACGCATCGGCCCCGAACCGGTCGGACGCCGCAATCCGGGCGTCATCTATGGCCTCGGCAACCTGGTCGAGAACGCCGTCGATTTTGCCCGCAAGAGCGTCACCGTGAGCTGGAGCTGGGACGAGGCCACCGTCACCTTCTCGATCATCGATGATGGACCCGGGTTCCCGGCCGAGATTATCGACCGTATCGGCGAACCCTACATGTCGACGCGCCAGGGCACCGAAGCCGGCGGCGGCCTGGGGCTGGGCCTGTTCATCGCCAAGACGCTGCTCGAACGCTCGGGGGCGACGCTCGATTTTCGCAATTCGAGCGGTCTGGGCGAGGGCGCCGTGGTACAGATATCATGGCCGCGCGGCGTGTTCCTCAATCCGGAAGTCACCTCGGCCAGTATGTTCGACACCGCCTGAGAGCCGTTCGGGGGCTCTAAGAATTGGACAACGGGGCTCAGGAACTATATCTGCGTAAAATTGAGGCAGCAGGAATTTTGAGACCATGACAGGCGACGAAAATATTGGCGCAATGGTTGAAGGCGAGGACACCTCGCTGCTCATCGTCGATGACGACAAACCGTTCCTTACGCGTCTGGCTCGCGCCATGGAAACCAGGGGCTTTGTGGTCGAGACGGCCGAGAGTGTCGAGGAAGCTGTCGCCAAGGCGCGCGCCAATCCGCCCGCCTATGCCGTGGTCGACATGCGTCTCGGCGATGGCAACGGCCTCGACGTGGTCGCGGCCATCCGCGAGAAGCGCGACGATTCCCGCACCATCATCCTGACCGGCTATGGCAACATCGCCACGGCGGTGACGGCGGTGAAGCTTGGCGCCGTCGACTATCTGTCGAAGCCGGCCGACGCCGACGACATCTTTGCCGCACTGACCCGCACCGCCGGCGAGCGCGCGGCGCCTCCGGAAAACCCGATGTCGGCCGACCGCGTCCGCTGGGAGCATATCCAGCGCGTCTACGAAATGTGCGAGCGCAATGTCTCCGAAACCGCGCGCCGGCTCAACATGCATCGCCGCACCTTGCAGCGCATATTGGCCAAGCGCGCGCCGCGTTAGGACCGCCAAACACGCGAGGCATTGCTTCGGACCAATAACAGTTTCCAACTTGTGGCGGAGACTACCAATCTTCGAAGTCGGCGCCGCCCCTCATCGCCCTGCCGGGCACTTCTCCCCGTATAGTGACGGGGAGAAGGAGGCTGGCCGCAACTTCGGCGCTCTCCTTGAAACGCTGATGATTGGCGAAACCGGCGCTGAGAGCGCCCCTCTCCCCGTCACTATACGGGGAGAGGATGCCGGCAGGCAGGTGAGGGGCAGCGCAAAGATCTGTAAAAAGGGTACTTGGGCAACTTCGAAATCAGCAGCTTAGGGGAGGCGACATGCGGGACTTGAAGCAGCGGCCGGTTTCCGTCTTCCGCGAATTTCTCGATGGCGAGGCGGCTGGCGGCATCATCCTGATGGCGGCGGCGGCCCTTGCCCTGATCGTCGCCAATTCGCCGCTCTCGCAAATCTATTTCGCCGTTCTCCACGCCTATCTCGGTCCGCTCAGCGTCTCGCACTGGGTCAATGACGGGCTGATGGCGGTGTTCTTCCTGCTCGTTGGGCTGGAGATCAAGCGCGAGATGCTGGACGGCCAGCTTTCCACCTGGCCCAGGCGCGTGCTGCCCGGCATCGCCGCCGCCGGCGGCATGCTGGTTCCGGCACTCGTCTATGTCGCCATCAACCGCGACAATGCGGCGGCACTTTCCGGCTGGGCCATACCGACCGCCACCGACATTGCCTTCGCGCTCGGCGTGCTGTCGCTGCTAGGCAGCCGCGTGCCGGCCTCGCTGAAGGTCTTCCTCACCGCGCTCGCCATCATCGATGATCTCGGCGCCGTCATCATCATCGCCATATTCTACACCAACGGCCTGTCATCAACCTATCTCGCCGCTGCCTTCGCCGTCATTGCCGTGCTCGTCGTGCTCAACCGCATGCGGGTGATGACGCTGGTGCCCTATCTCGTGCTCGGCGTCATCCTGTGGGTGCTGGTGCTGAAATCGGGCGTCCACGCGACGCTTGCCGGCGTGGCGCTGGCGTTGACCATTCCGCTCGAACGCTCCGCCGGGGTCGGCCACGATCTCGACCATTCGCCGCTGCACCGGCTCGAGCATGGCCTGCACAAGATAGTGCCCTTCGTCGTCATCCCGATCTTCGGTTTCGCCAATGCCGGCGTTTCGCTGGCCGGCCTGAGCCTTGGCGTGCTGATCCAGCCGTTGACGCTGGGTGTCGCTGCCGGCCTCGTGGTCGGCAAGCTGGTCGGCGTGCTGGGCTCCTCCGCGCTTGCCATAAGGCTCGGCTTCGCCGATCTGCCGGCCCATGCCGGCTGGTCGCACATGATCGGCATTTCGCTGCTGTGCGGCATCGGCTTCACCATGAGCCTGTTCATCGGCCTGCTCGCCTTCGCCAGCGATGTGGCGCTGCAGGACGCGGTCAAGGTCGGCATCCTCGCCGGCTCCTTCATCGCCGCCATCCTCGGCGCCGCCGTGCTTTTGCTGGCGCCGGCGGCTGGTGGCGTGGAAGAGGGCGAAGGGTAGGGCGATTCCTGAGTTCCTCACCCCCGCAACGCGGGGGAGAGGTGGCCCGGCAAAGCCGGGACGGAGAGGGGGGACGACCTCCGCGAAGCTCGAACCGGTGAAGGATAGGGTGTCAGGCTGGCCACTTATGAAGCCTGTCAGGCTCTCCTTGGGGCAGCGAACTCGCAGAAGCCGCAATGGCCCCTCTCCGTCCCGGCTTTGCCGGGCCACCTCTCCCCACTCTGCGGGGAGAGGAACCCAGGTTCCGTGAAGGCAGCCGCACCCGATGTTTTGCGAATGTTATTCGCTCTCACCCTCGAGCGCCGGCACCGAAACGCCTGCCAACTCAGCCGCCAGCAACCGTGCCGCACCAGCCCGCGCGATCCGCAGCATCAGCGCCTTGCGCGTTGCCGCCGCCATGCGGTGCTCGGGCGCATCGCGCAGGATCTCGGCACCATAGCCGTCGGAGAGGATAAAGCCGCACTCGTCGGGAAAGATCTCCGAGGGCACGCCGGGATGGGTGGCGAAGAAGAAGCGGTCGGAGTGCAGCCGATAGTCGGGCCATTTGCGGTCGACCCGGAAATCCTCGATCGACGATTTGATCTCGATGATCCAGATGTCACCCTGCCGGGTCAGCGCGACGAGGTCGGCGCGGCGGCCGGTGGCCAGCGCCAGTTCGGGCAGCACATGCGCGCCCATCTCCCTCAACAGCCGCTGCACGCCGCGCCGCACCAGCATGGCGCGTTCGGACTGGCGACCGTCGATGAGCGGGTTGATTGATATAGGCGAGATGATTGGCATGGCCCGCACCATGCCAGATTTTGTTCACGGTTTGAACCTGTTTTATGCGGGCGATTATCTGGTTGACAAACCCAATGACAAAACAGGAGCAGCCTGATATGGTCAAGCTTAGAAAAGCTATTGGGGGGAATCAGTTTGGCTATCGGAGACGGGAAATTAGACCCGATACAAATGTCGCTGGCCGTCCAGTGGCTAAAGTCGAAAGCGCCAAATTTTGCGTGCACGGCATGCGGCAATCGCAACTTCAATGTCATGGAGCACTTCGTCCACACCCCCATTTTCTATGGCGGGGGAATGGTTGTCGGCGGTCCAGCCTACCCACAAATCGGAGTGGTTTGCACAAACTGCCACCACACAGTCTTGTTCAATGCGCTTGGCACCGGTGTATTGCCAGATCAGCAAGTGGCAGAGCCGCAAAAGACCGAGCTGCAAAATGGTTGAAGTGCAAACGGTCCAACACCTTACCACCTTTGAGACTACGCCAGCACAGCCCATCAAGCTCGTCATGGGGTCTCGCGAAATGAGGTGCTACACAGTCACTGATAGCGAGTTGAAGCAGCTTGGCTTGGCGAACCTCGCCATGTCCGCAACGTTCGGCATCGGGTCTGCGCTCTTTGGCTTCGGCCTGGATATCTTCAAAGACGTAGAGATGGCACAGACCCTTCCGGCGTCTGCCCAAACGTTGGCGCACATTGTCCAGCCGCTATGTTTCTATGTTGGCATAGGGTTTTGGGTATTTTCCGTAGGCCTCTTTTTTTGGCGAAATGGAATGCTTTCGATCATCAAGAAAGAATCCAAGTAGCTACCCAGCCGTAGGGGAATGGCTACAGGCCCTGTAGCGATACCTTTGCAGGTAAATGGCGATGGGATGGCTATCGCTGGTCACCATGCATGAATTGTCACCTACGTTTGCGGTGAAAATTGAGGGTCACGCATTTTTAGTGAGTCAAAAATTTTCGAGCAAATTCATGTCGATTGCGGTGGTCGTTGCGAAAATCGCAACATTAATATTGCGTTCAGATTCGGAACCTATTATGTGTCTCCAACGTAGATACAGCTAGTATGAGCTGTAGGAGACAGTCCGATGATCGCCGCTGTAGCAAAATGGGGTAACAGCCTGGCGCTGCGTATTCCAACCGCATTCGCGCGTGAAATTTCGGTGCGTGAAGGCGTTTACGTAGACATATCTGTGACAAACGGGGTGCTTTTGGTGCGCCCTGTTGATGATACACCCGTATATGACCTAGAAGCACTTCTGTGTGGAATCACGGAAGAAAATCGTCATGTCGAGGTGGCCACAGGTAGGTCGGTTGGTAACGAGTTCTAATCCTCCATATTGCCCCGATCGATTTGACGTAATCCACATTCAGCTAAATCCGCAAGCTGGACGCGAGCTTGCGGATAAGCACTATGCTTTTGTGCTATCGCCGCGAAAGTACAATGAACTTGCTCGGCTCTGCGTCCTCTGCCCGATCACTTCAAAGGCCAAAGGATATCCTTTCGAGGTTGAGACGCCTACGGGCGGCAAGATGGATGGTGTGGTTCTTGCGGATCAGATCAAGAGCCTGGATTGGTCAGTCCGCGCTTCGGAGTTCGTTGAGCACCGACCGGATATCGCCCCGCACGTGCTCGCCAAGATAAGAGCGTTGCTCGGGCTTTAGCCCTCACCCGCGTCTCGCTTCCGGCGCACCAGTTCCTTTATCTGTTCCTGGGTCAGCTTCGGCGCATGGGCGATCTTATTGACGGCAGCCTCAAAGGCGGCGTCTGACGGATCGGTTTTCAGTTCGCGCGCGGCCTCGCGGAATTTGTCGATTTGCGGCTTATCCGCTGGCTTTGACATAGGAATATAGACTCCGATTCGTGCGTATGCTAAACGAATGGGCGGGGAGTTATCCCCGCCCATACTCTATCTTATGAGGCGCGGTTGGGAATAGCCCGCCGCGCGCGGTAAGAGGAGCATGGGTAGCTCCAGTCTCCCGGGATCTAACCAGTCCCGAGTCTGGCCGCCGGTCAGCGGAAGTTCACTCAAATACGCCGTCGCGTGCTTGAGTCTCGATAGGCGAAGCGTCAACTTCGCCGGTGACTTCGAAGGCCTCTGCACTCAATGCGGAGGCCTTATCTTTTGGCAAGGCGTATAGGCCGTCTGGCGTTTTCTCCAATTCTCCACGAGTTAGCATGCGCCAAGCGATTGGACCCACTGCCTCACTCGGAACATCAGGCCAATAGAATTTCGCGATATCTTCCCTTATCTCCTTAGGAGCAAGGCCACGCCGACCACGGCGAAAATGCGCAAGCAATATCGCCTTGATCATGGTTGTCATAGCTGGCAGATCATCCGGCTTCGCGTTTCGGCCCGTCTCACGTTGTGCATCCTGGCTGGCCGGAGCCGGCAGAGTAAGACCTATAAGCCGCGCTACCGTGCGCTCAGTCACATTCAATTCGGCGATCTCGGTTTCTAAGCGCGCTATTTTGGCAACCAGCTTTTCCCGCTGGTCAACGAGGTCAGCTCGCTTTCGCCGAATCGTCTCAATATCGATGGTCTCGCTCATGACACGGCATCTAGCACCGGGAGCCCGAGATTGCAACGGTCATGGTAAGGTATGACAAAATGATAAGAGATGTTCGCTCTTTCTTCTCATCGCCCTTGACTCTTACACCCGAGTCATCACTATGACGGCAGGTAGGTTGGCTGAGCGGTCTAAGGCAGTCGATTGAAAATCGACCGGACATTTGCGTGTCCCGGGGGTTCGAATCCCTCACTTACCGCCACTGATTGCAACGAACGCGCGTTGCGAGGAGGGTTTGATGATAGGCGGGCACGCAAACTTGGCCCGCCTATTTCAATTGAAACGCAACCATTTCTCTATTATGTTGTTCAGGTTCCTACAGGGTACGCAAACCTCCTAGGAGGACTCTGTGGATAGATGCGTTGATTCGCATCTCTCAGCCGCAAGGCTGAGTGGCGGTAAGTGATCCAAAACGAAAAGGGTTGGCCTCGCGGTCAGCCCTTTTTGTTTTGCGGTCGCCCTTGGCGTGTATATCGCCAGAGCGGCAACTCTAGCTGCACCGGCTTTCGGAAATGCGTCCGCTTCTCGTCAAGCAGGTCTATGATAGGTGAGACGCTTACCGGCGGCGCCCTTCAGGGCGATAAAGGCGCGGGTGCCGTCATCGACACCAAGGGCAATACGGTTGCTGTAACGGAAATCGAATTCGGCGAGGTAGCGGTGCAGGTGATGTTCGCCGCAATGCTGATAGACGCCTTTCATGCCGCGCTTGAAGATCGAATAGAAGCCTTCCACGGTGTTGGTGTGGATGGTCTTTTCGCCTTCGTAGCGAACGTATTCGTCCTTGGAATGCGTGACGACATCGTGGGAAGCGAATTCCTGGCCCACGCGGCGATACATGCCAGCCTCGTCAGTCATCAACGCACTTTCCTTCGCGATGTTGGCGCGAACGATTGGCATAACGGTGCCAATGCGAGCGGTATCAACATGGAAGGAACGGGCGCGGCCACCACGCTCAACCAGCGTAACGACAGTGTTCTTGTGAGCGCCGCCGCCGCGCTTAACCTGAGTACCGGCAAGGCGTCCTGTGTAGGTTTCGTCAACTTCAACGGTCTTGCCGTTGCCGCCAAGCGGGGACAGGTCGCCAGACGCCATTGCAAGGCGAATGCGATGGCACAGGAACCATGCAGCCTCATAGGTGCATTCGAGTATGCGGTGCATCTGGTGAGCGCTAATGCCCTTCTTAGAGGCGCACATAAGGTGGATAGCCTGAAGCCACTTGGTGAGGGGCAAATGGCTTTCCTCAAAAATCGAACCCATGCGGACGGTGAACTGCGAACGGCAAGCGCTGCACTTGTGCAGGCCGTGACGCTCGACGCCGTGCGGGTTCTTCTTGGACGGCTTGGTACGAACGCCCTTCAACGCGTAGTGGCGATCAACGCTACCGCACTTGGGGCAAACAGGACCGTTCGGCCACAAGATGCCTTCCACATGCTCGAAAGCCTTGGCTTCGTCATGGAACTCGGGGCGGGACAGAACGGACATGGAAATCTCCTATGTCCTTACCCTACGTAAACGGTTTGGGTTTGTCAACCATATAATCGCCTTTATGCGAAGAGATTGTATGTTTGACAAACCCGCCAACGCGGATGCCATCCTTCAGCTACTGTCTGGGCAGATGGGCGACGATGAAGTTCAAGGCGGCGTCATAGCTGGCGAAGTCATCGGTGTTCGCGGCCAGCGGCTTCTGGTCGCCGCCGCTCACGGCCCATATCTGTTTGTCCCCGGATGAAGAGAGGAGATAAAAGAACGCAACACAGCGCTCTTCAGCGAAGACGAAGTACAAATCTTCGTCGCGCAACGGCTTTTTCACGATGATCATGGATTGCGCGCGGCTACAGCGCGATGCCTTTGGTCTGAGGAGCGCTGACTAGCCCAAAATGATGCCGCGAGTCCAGTGGCCCCGCCCTTGACCGTTGCTTCCGCCTGATCAACGACAAAGGCCCCGGCAGATGCCGAGGCCTTCGCGTTTGCCGGCTCTCGTCAGAAGTGAATCCAGACGGCTCTGCGGTAACATCTCCGGTGCCAGCGGCCACGACGCCTGTAGCGATGGCAAACCCGTCTCCACACGCGGCGGCGCCTCCTGCGATACCAGTGTACGGGCTCGATGCCGTTCTGGGTATCGGGACCATCCGGCTCCAAAATGTCGTCGGAAGGCTTGTCGAGTTCATCGAGAATGCCGGGTCCCGTATTCGGGATGCCAGCCAACGCGGTACCAGGGCGCGCGACGGTGATCACGGCCGCGGTCCCCGCCAGTCCAAGCATTCCAGTCAGAAACAATCGCCGATCCATGCCAACCTCCATCGTTGATCAACGCGACCATGAGGAAGTAGAGCAGTCGGCCGTCGCGGCCAGAGGCGGAAGGAATTGGTTCAATCGAACGTCCGTGCCGCGTGCGTTTCGATGCTGACCGGCACGCCCTGCCGCAGCGAATTGCTGACCGTGGAGATCGCTCCAGCCCTTGCAATGATTTGTGCCGGATCGGCGCCGTCCAATGTCTGACAGGCGACCACCATGGTTGCCGTGGTCGCCAGCAACGGCTGGCCCTCGAGAGTGAGCGTCACGGTCACGGCGATTTTTCCAAGTCTCGCGCCCATCTCCTCGGCGACATAGCGAAGGTCGTTGCAGAAGCAGCCGCCGATCGCCAGGGCGAGAAGCTGGCCGCCATTGAAGCCGAGGCCCATCCCGCCGGCCTTGCCTTGGGGCCTGTCAACGATGATCGTGTGGCCGCCGGCCCAGCCCATGGCGGCTTGAGTATCCTCGATATTGCGCAATTCGACGGTCATCGAGACCATTGGCGGATATCTTCCCTGCCGGCGCCGATAAGGTATCGAGCCGCGCGCGGTCCTTATGCCGACGCCGAAACGGCTTTGTCGCCGAGCGCACCCGCCATGTCATCCAGGATCGGGCAGTCCGGCCTCTCGTCGCCATGGCAGGCGTGGATCAGCTTCTGCAAGGTCGAGCGCATCGACTGCAGCTCGCGCACCTTCTCCTCGATCGCCGTGACATGCGCGGCCGCAATCTCGCGCACATCGTGGCTGGCGCGGCCGCGATCCTGGTAGAGCGCCATCAGCTGCCGGCAATCGTCGATGGAAAAGCCGAGGTTGCGCGCGCGGCGCAGAAAGGCAAGCCGGTGGATGTCGTCGCCGGAATAGTCGCGGTAGCCATTGCTGGCGCGCGCCGGCGCGATCAGGCCGATTTCTTCGTAGTAGCGGATGGTCTTGGCCGGTAGGCCTGAACGGTGGGCGGCGTCACCGACATTCATGACGATTTCCCTCGGTTTTTAGCGAGCCCTCTAACTTGGCCCTTTGAATTTCCTTCACAATCCTGTGAAGGCTGTTGCCGAAATGCCATAGTGATACGGTTACCGGCGCGTAAGCCCCACCATATAGGCATCGCGTGCTTGGCAAGCAAAGCAAATGCCAGCATGAATAATGCTGAGAAGCGGCCGACTCGTGCCGCTGGGGCGAGGCACCGGATTACCTGATGCGCATGAAGTCGTTTGCAATAGTCGCCGCACTGGCGCTTTCCACTGCTATCACCGGTTGCAGCACCATCGGCTCGCGGATGTTCTCCAACGACTATGGCGCGGTCACCGACGCCGGTTACCAGCTGCCGCGCATCCCGATCGAGAAGGTGCCGATGAAGTACCATCGGCAAGAGGTGAATTACGACACCCAGGAGAAGCCGGGCACGATCATCGTCGATACGCAGAACAAGTTTCTGTACTTCGTCGAGGGCGACGGCCTGGCGATGCGCTACGGCATCGGCGTTGGCCGCGAGGGCTTTGAATGGCACGGCACCGCCCACATCGCGCTGAAGCGCGAGTGGCCAACCTGGACGCCGCCTTCGCAGATGATCCAGCGTCAGCCGGAACTGGCCAAGTTTGCCGGTGGCATGGAGCCTGGCCTGAAGAACCCGCTCGGCGCCCGCGCCATGTATCTGTTCAACAAGGGCGGCGACATGGGCTATCGCCTGCATGGCAGCCCGGAATGGAACTCTATCGGCAAGGCAATGTCGTCGGGCTGCATCCGCCTGATGAACCAGGATATTATCGACCTCTATGACCGCGCCTCCGTCGGCGCCAAGGTCATTGTTCTTTAGATCATGATGCCGAAAAACCGGTACCGGTTTTCGGAAATCGTGATCAGATAGAGGCAGCTTTCGTACGCGGACCGTCTAGGCAACAACGGACGTCCCAAACAGAAAACCGGGCAATTTGGCCCGGTTTTTTGTTGTCTCTCGATGCATTGGCGCTCGGAAGTGGTCTCTATGAGACCTGCTCGACCTGCTGCACTTCAGGCACGAAATGCCGCAGCAGGTTCTGGATGCCGTGCTTCAGCGTCGCCGTCGATGACGGGCAGCCGGCGCAAGCGCCCTTCATGTGCAGGAAAACCGTGCCGTTCTCGAAGCCGCGGAAGGTGATGTCGCCGCCATCCTGGGCGACCGCCGGGCGGACCCGCGTGTCGAGCAGTTCCTTGATGGTGATGACGAGTTCCTCGTCGGCCTTGTCGTAGAATTCACCGGTCAGGCTGGTTTCGGCGGCAGGGCCGGCCTTGGCCATCACCGGCGCACCGGACATGAAATGCTCCATGATGGCGCCCAGGATCGCCGGCTTCAGATGCTGCCAGTCGGGGCCATCCTTGGTCACGGTGATGAAGTCGTAGCCGAAGAAGACGCCGGTTACGCCCGGAATCTCGAACAGCCGGCCGGCCAGCGGCGAGGCAACGGCGGCACTGTCGGCATCGCGGAAATCGGCGGTGCCTTCCAGAAGCACTTCCTTGCCAGGCAGGAATTTCAGCGTCGCCGGGTTTGGTGTCGATTCGGTCTGGATGAACATGGCCGTCTCCGTGCCCATTTTGGGCAGCTAGTTTGGAATAATTCTAAATAAGCTCTATTGGCGGGACATTCAAGCGAAACGCGTTGCCGGAATGGCCGGCTGGCGGAATGTTTTTGCGCTTCTTACACGTTTGAGATGTATAGAGATTCAGGTCAGGCCGAGCCGAAAATGGTGGTTTCCGAGAACCGGAGCGGAGCGTACTTGAAGTACGTGAGCACCGGAAGCGCAGGAAGCCGCCGTTTGCAGGCCGGCATCACCTGAATATCAATACATCTCAGGCCAGGCTGTCGATCTCCTCGTCCGACAGGTTCTGCGGCACCACGGTCACCGGGATCGGGAATGCGGCGCCCTTGCCGGCGACAGCGCCGACCAGCGGTCCAGGCCCTTCCTTGCCGGCGCCGGCGGCCAGCACCAGGATGGCGATGTCCTGGTCTTCCTCGATCAGCTTGTGGATCTCGTCCGTCGGCTTGCCTTCACGCACCACCATCTCCGGCTCGATGCCAAGTTTCTGGCGCACCTTGTTGGCATAGCTGTCGAGTGCCGCGCGCGCCGTGGCGTTTGCCTCCTCGCGCATGATCTTCTCGACGCCCAGCCAATGCTGGAAATCGTCCGGCTCGATGACGTAGAGCAGCACCAGCGTGCCGTTGGTGCTCTGCGCCCGCTTCGAGGCGTAGGCAACGGCACGCTCGCATTCCGGCGTATCGTCGATGATCGCCAGGAACTTTCGGCGATGGCCGGCTTCGCGGCTGAGGCGTTTGGAGACCATGTCTATCTGCTCTATGTGGTTTCGGCCGCAATCTGCCACCGCGGCCGACCGGCGGCAAGCCGCCGGCCTTGTGCCAGTGTTGGTGCACCAACGTTGGGATCAGCCCTGCAGCAGCCCGATGATGTCGCGCACCGTCTTCATCGTCGCTTCGGCGAGCACGCCGGCGCGCTCGCCGCCGTCCTTGAGCACCGCGTCGACATAGGCGCGGTCATCGGAAATGCGGCGCATCTCGCTGGCGATCGGCGCCAGCTTTTCCACCGCCAGGTCGGCCAGCGCCGGCTTGAACACCGAAAACTGCTGGCCGGCGAATTCCTTCAGCACGTCGGCCTTCGACATCTCGGCGAGACCGGCATAGATGCCAACCAGGTTTTCCGCCTCGGGCCGGGCAGCCAGGCCGTCCAGCTCGCTCGGCAACGCTTCCGGGTCGGTCTTGGCCTTGCGGATCTTCTTCGAGATGGCGTCGGCGTCGTCGGTCAGGTTGATGCGCGAAAGATCGGACGGATCCGACTTCGACATCTTCTTCGAGCCGTCACGCAGCGACATGATGCGCGCCGCCGGCCCGCCGATGACCGGTTCGGTCAGCGGGAAATAGCCATTCACCGTCTCTTCGCCGACCTGCATTTCGACACCGACGCCAAGACCGGCGATGCGTGCGGAAAAGTCGTTGTTGAATTTCTGCGCGATGTCGCGGGTCAGTTCCAGATGCTGCTTCTGGTCCTCGCCCACCGGCACGTGCGTGGCGCGGTAGAGCAGGATGTCGGCAGCCATCAGTGAGGGATAGGCGAGCAGGCCGAGCGAGGCGTTCTCGCGGTCCTTGCCGGCCTTGTCCTTGAACTGCGTCATGCGGTTCATCCAGCCGATGCGCGCCACGCAATTGAAGATCCAGGCAAGCTCGGCGTGCTGCATGACCCGCGACTGGTTGAAGACGATGTGCTTCTTCGGGTCGATGCCCGAGGCGAGGAACGCCGCGGTGATCGACCGTGTCTGGTCGGCGAGGTCTTCATAGACGAGCTGGGCTGTCAGCGAATGCAGGTCGACGACGCAGTAGATGCAGTCGGATGTTTCCTGCAGGGCGACGAATTTCTTGATGGCGCCGAGATAGTTGCCGAGGTGCAGATTGCCCGTCGGCTGGACACCGGAGAAGACGAGTGGCTTGAAGGCGGTCATTGTTGTTCCCTTGGCTTGTGGAGGGCCGTTTCGCGCGCGGCGAAAGTCTTTCGACGGCGCGCTTATGGACGAACACGGCGCTGCGATCAAGACCGGCGTCGCCGTCGGTTGCCTGGCCTATTCGTCTGCTTCGGTTTTTGCGGCGGAGGGTGTTGCCTTTGCCGTGCCCCGCTTGACGTTGCGCCTGATCATGCCGAAATCGGCGCCGCCGGTGACGAAGGCGCTAATGAAGTAGAGCAGCGCCCCACCGGCGACGAGCGACAGAAGCGTCGTCGCCTTGACGACCAGCGGTGAGCCGGGGCCGAGCCTGACGGCGAACCAGTGCTCGGCAAAATAGAGCGCGACCGCCATCAAGATCGCCGACAGCACCAGCCGCGGAATGCGCTTCATGAGCGGCACGTCGCGGCCCCAATGACCACGCCGGATCAAGACGCCGAGCAGCATCAGCGCGTTGACCCAGCCGGCAACGGCCGAGGCGACGGCGATACCGGGCGCGCCCATCAACGGAAACAGCGTCAGCGCCGTGGTGACGTTGACCGCCACCGAGATGGCGGCAAAGATCATCGGTGTGCGCGTATCCTCGCGGGCGAAATAGCCGGGGGTGAATGCCTTGATCAGCACGAAGGCCGGCAGGCCGAGGCCGAAGATCGCCAGGATCGCCGCCACCGTCGGCGTCGAGCCGTTGGCGGCGAACGCGCCTCGCTCGTAGACCAGCCGCACGATCGGCTCCGACATGATCCAGAGCGCGGCGGCCGCCGGCAGGGTCAGGAACAGCGTGAACTCGACCGAGCGGTTCTGCAGGTTGGCGGCCTCAATCAGATTGCCTGACTTCAGCGCCCGCGACAGTTCGGGCAACAGCACGATCGCGACCGCGACGCCGACGACGCCGAGCGGCAGCTGGTAGATGCGGTCGGCATAGGCGAGCGAGGACACCGCGCTGTTCTGCGCCGAGGCGATCGCCGTGCCGATCAGCTGGTTGATCTGGGTGATGCCGCCGGTGATCGCCGCCGGCAGCGCCAGGATCAGCAGGCGCTTGACCGCGGGCGTCATTTTCGGGCGGCGGAAGCCGATCGAGATGCCGGCATGGCGCACCGCCACCCAGACGATCGCCAGTTGCACCAGTCCGGCGGCAAGCACGCCCCAGGCCAGGCCGAAGCCGACGGTGCGCGCGTCGGCCCCCCTGTACCAGGCATAGGCGAGCACGCCGATCAGGATGATGTTGAGGAACACCGGCGCCACCGCGGCGGCGAAGTAGCGGCGAAGCGAATTCAGCATGCCCGCCATCATGGCGCCCAGCGACATGCAGATCAGGTAGGGGAACATGATCGTCGCCAGCGTCACCGTGGTATCGAACTTGCCCGGCGTGCTGGCAAAACCCGGCGCCACCAGGTAACGCACGATCAGCGGCATCGCCAGTTCCATGACGATGGTCAGCGCCAGCAGCGCCGTGAACAGCACGCCGAACACCTCCTCGGAGAAGCGCTTGGCGCCATCGGTGCCGTGGGTCTCGATCTCCTTGGCGAACAGCGGCACGAAGGCGGCGTTGAAGGCGCCCTCGGCGAACAGCCGGCGAAAAGTGTTGGGAAACTGGAAGGCGGCGTTGAAGGCGTCGGCGATGGGTCCGGTGCCGAGCGCCGCCGCCATCAGCATCTCGCGGCCGAAGCCGAGCGCGCGGCTCATCAGAGTGCCGGAGGCGACCGTTGCGAATTTCTTGACGAGGCTCATAAGTCTGGGAACTGCCTGCGGGATGGGGAGAAGTGGATTGTGGTCGTCACTCGGCGGCCGCCTTGGCCTTGCCGCCGCGCTCGGGCGCGATGCCTTCGAGCGTCGTCATCAGCCGGTTGCGAATGGTGGCGATGCGTGCCGGGCTGTCGATCTTCTGGCCGGTGAGATCGGTGACATAGAAGGTGTCGATGACCTTCTCGCCGAAGGTGGTGATGTGGGCCGAGGCGATGTCGAGCGACAGGTCGGACAGCGTTCCGGTGATCTCCGACAACAGCCCGGGCCGGTCCAGCCCCTCGACCTCGATGACCGAAAAACGGTTCGACAGCGTGTTGCGGATTTCGGCGCGCGGCGGGATCTTGAACACCTTGGCGCCGCGCCGCGGCTTGGTGCGCTTCTCGATCATCTCCGGCAGCCAGCTCTTGCCCGACAGCACGTCCTCGATCAGCCGGCCGACACGCTCGGCGCGCCGGCGCTCGTCCTCGTCGCGGTCGAACTCGCGGGAGATCAGGATGGTGTCCAGGGCGCGGCCGTCCGACGTGGTGAAGATCTGGGCGTCGACGATGTTGCCGCCGGCTCCGGCGCAGGCCCCGGCGACAACCGAGAGCAGGCGGGGATGGTCCTGCGCCAGCACGGTGATCTCGGTCACCGCCTCGAACTGGTGGGTCTTGACGATGGTGGCCAGCTTTTTGCCCGCCACGTCGGCTTCGCGGATGAACTCGGCATGGCGCAACTGGTCGGCGAGATCGACGGTCAGCAGGTAGTTCTCATAGTGCAGGCCGACATAGCGTTTGCGCGCCTTGTCCGGCCAGTCGGCGAGCGCCTCGGCCAGACGCTCGCGCGCCGCCGCCGTCCGCTGGGCGCGCGACACTTCCGAAAACCCGCCGGTCAACAGCAGTTCGGTCTCGTAGTAGAGGGTGCGCAGCAACTGGCCCTTCCAGCCGTTCCAGACACCCGGTCCGACGCCCCTGATGTCGCACACGGTCAGGATCAAGAGCAGCTTCAGCCGCTCCACCGACTGCACGATCGAGGCGAAGTCCTCGATCGTCTTGCGGTCGTTGAGGTCGCGGGTCTGCGCCGTCATCGACATCACGAGATGATGTTCGACCAGCCACGCGACCGTTTCGGTGTCGGCGGCCGAAAGACCCATATGCGGACAGATACGGCGGGCGATTCTGGCCCCGGCCTCGGAGTGGTCCTCCGGCCTGCCCTTGGCGATGTCATGCAGGAGCACGGCGACATAAAGCGCCTCGCGGCTCTTCCTGAGCCCCGAAATCAGCGTGTGCGACAGCGGGTGGATCTTTTCGCCGTCGCCGCGCTCGATCTCCGCCAGCACGCCGATGCAGCGGATCAGATGCTCGTCCACCGTATAGTGGTGGTACATCGAGAACTGCATCATGGCGACGATCTTGCCGAAATCCGGGATCAGTCTGCCCAGCAGCCCGGCCTCGTTCATGCGCCGCAGGTTGAGTTCAGCGTTGCGATCCGAGGTCAGGATGTCGAGGAAGAGCCGGTTGGCCTCCTCGTCGCGCCGCAGCGACTTGTTGACCAGGCCGAGCGAGCGGGTCAACAGCTTCAGCGCATCGGGATGGAATTCCAGACCGTGCTTGTCGGCGAACCAGAACAACCTCAGCAGATTGACCGGATCGCGCTGGAAAACCTGGTCGTCGGCGATGTTGATGCGGTGGTTGTCGACAATGAAGTCCGACGTGCCGGCAAGCTTGCGCTTGCGCCGTGAGAAGGTGAGGAAGATGCGGTTGAAGCCCGGCACATGCTTGGCCTGCTCTTCCTCGAGCGCGGCGCAGAAGATGCGGGTCAGGTCGCCGACATCCTTGGCCACGAGGAAGTAGTGCTTCATGAAGCGTTCGACCGCCGACAACCCGGGATGGCTGGTGTAACCCAGCCGCTCGGCGATCTCGCGCTGGATGTCGAAATGCAGCCGTTCCTCGGCCTTGCCGGTGAGGAAATGCATGTGGCAGCGCACCGCCCACAGGAAATCCTCGGCCTTCTGGAACTCCCGGTATTCGCCTTCGGTGAAGACGCCCTTGTCGACCAGCTCCTCGCCGGTGCGCACCCGGTAGAAATACTTGCCGATCCAGAACAGGGTCTGCAGGTCGCGCAGGCCGCCTTTTCCGTCCTTGACGTTGGGCTCGACGAGATAACGGCTTTCACCAGCCTTGGCATGGCGGTCGTCGCGTTCGGCAAGCTTGGCCTGGACATATTCGGGGCCAGTCGTGCGCACCACCTCATGGTCGAAGCGCTGCATCAGTTCGTCGTAGAGCTTGAGCTCGCCCCACAGGAAACGCGCCTCGAGGATCGAGGTCCGGATGGTGATGTCGGTGCGCGACAGGCGCAGGCATTCGTCGATGTTGCGGGTGGCGTGGCCAACCTTGAGCCCGAGATCCCACAGCATGTAGAGCATGTATTCGACGGTCTGCTCACCCCACGGCGTCTGCTTGTAGGGCAGCAGGAACAACAGGTCGATGTCGGACCCGGGCGCCAGCGTGCCGCGGCCATAGCCGCCGACCGCAATAACGGCCATGCGCTCCGCCGAAGAGGGGTTCTTGACCCGATAGACATGCGTGACGGCGAAATCGTAGAGGGCGCGGATGATCTCGTCCATGAGGTGCGACAGCCGCGCCGAGCAGGCGCTGCCGCCGCCGTCGTCCCTCAGCATGCGTTCGGCAATGGCGCGCCCGTCCGCCAGCCGCCCCTTGAGAAGCTGGAGCACACCGCTGCGTGCGGCCTGTCCCGAGCCGTCCCCGGCAGTGGCCCGGGTAAGCGCGGCCATCTCGCGGCGCAAGGCTTCGCCGTCGATCAGTTCATCGAGCTTCAGGGAGATTTTCGCCATAGGTACCGGTTGGCCTTGCCTTTTGGGCGGCGTCTATAGCGCGTTTTCACGGCGCTGGGTATGGGGCCTGCGGGCAGGCGCGGCAAGCCGCCTATTCCTCCGCCTCGGGCGGATCGAGCGGGATGACCCTATATTGCCGCAGCCTGCAGAAATCGATGATCCACTCGGCGATCCGCCTGGTCTCTATCCTTATTTTCTCGGCGATCGGCTTTTTGCGCTTTACGGTCAGCCCGCTCGCGACCCATTCGGCGTCCCGTTCCTCGGAAAGCAGGCTTGGCAGCCTGTCGTCCACGAATTGGTCCTGCGCGCAGAGCGCGGGAACGAGTTGGTAGATCGTCTTGCTGCCCGAAGTCGGGAACGCCGGGTTGAAGACGAGATCGTCGGCCGCGGCGTTGGCCTGCGCGGTTGCTTCCAGGAGATCGCGTGCCATCTGCCTTGAGAGGACGTAGCCGCCGGTTCCCATATGGCTCCTGCGAAGCCTGAACACGGAAAAACCGCGACCAACGGAAGTCTTTTTCCGCTGGATCATGGTTTTGCTGAAGAATGTTTCGAGCTTGATGGCATCGGCATCGGCCGGAATCCAGCCGGTATCAGCCAGCAAGGCACCGGCTTTCGCGGAAAACACCATGTCATCCTCGAAGACGGCGCCGTAGGGGGCGTCGTCCCGCGCGATGATCGACCAACAGGCGCGATGGCTGTGCATGCAGGCGATCTCGCTGCGGGACAAGCGTCGGATGGCGTACATCGCATGCTGTGGCTGCAGCACCAGGTCGGGATGGTCACGGGCATCGATTGCGACGATTCGTTCAAAGGCAACGCCGATGCGGGCAAACTCCGCCGTGATATGGGCGAGCCGGTCTGGAGACCGATCGAGGTTGATGACCAGACATTTCATTGTCTACGGGATCGGCCGCGTTGTTGGAAGATCGGGATCTATTAGCACACGCTGCGCTACGAGATATGGGCTTTTTCTGGGCGAATCGCGCGAGCGCTACCCGAAATGCGAAAAATCAAAACAGCCCTTGACCTTCCAGTTACTGGAAGCACTACCTCCAGCATTGAGCAGAGGCATCGAGGCACTTCCAAATGGCGCATTCAGATCACGATCATCACACGCATGGCGCACAGGGCGGCTGTTGTGAGGCGAAAATCGCAGTCGGCGACACGGGCGTAGTGCGCGACCCTGTCTGCGGCATGACCGTGGATCCGGCGGCCGGCAAGCCCAGCGCCGAGCATGGCGGCCACCTCTATCATTTCTGCAGCGAAGGCTGCCGCACGAAATTTGTCGCCGAGCCGGAGAAATTCCTGACGGCCACCGACCCGGTCTGCGGCATGAGTGTCGACCGCGCCACGGCGAAGCACTTTGTCCGTCACGAAGGCCAGGGCTTCTATTTCTGCTCCGCCGGCTGCAAGGCGAAATTCGAGGCCGAACCGCAGAAATATCTCGGCGCCGGGCCGGCGCCGCAGCCAATGCCCAAGGGTACGCAATACACCTGCCCGATGCACCCCGAGATCATCCGCGACAAGCCCGGCTCCTGCCCGATCTGCGGCATGGCCCTGGAGCCGATGGGCGTGCCGACAGGCGATGAAGGGCCAAATCCCGAGCTGGTCGATTTCACCAGGCGGTTCTGGGTGAGCGCGGCCCTGTCTCTCCCGCTTCTGATCATGGCCATGGCGCCCATGATCGGCCTGACGTTTGGAGGCCTGGTCGAGGATCGGACAAAGGTCTGGATCGAACTGGTCCTGGCAAGTCCGGTGGTGCTTTGGGCCGCCTTCCCCTTCTTTCATCGCGGCTGGGATTCGATCCTCAACCGCAGCCCCAACATGTGGACGCTGATCTCGCTCGGTGTCGGCGCGGCCTATCTCTACAGCGTCGTCGCCACGCTGTTTCCAGATCTCTTCCCGCATCAGTTTCGTGGCCATGGTGGCGCGGTGCCGGTCTATTTCGAGGCCGCCGCGGTCATCGTCGCGCTGGTCTTCCTTGGCCAGGTGCTGGAGCTGCGCGCCCGCGAAATGACCGGCTCAGCGATCCGTGCCTTGCTCGATCTCGCGCCGAAGACCGCACGGCTGATCGCCGCCGACGGTTCGGAACGCGACGTGCCGCTCGACGCGGTCAAGGCCGGCGACCGTTTGCGCATTCGCCCCGGTGACGCCGTGCCGGTCGACGGCGCCGTTCTGGACGGCCGTTCCTCGGTCGACGAATCGATGATCACAGGCGAACCGTTGCCGGTCGAAAAGGCTGAAGGCGATGCGCTGACCGGCGGCACGCTCAACAAGAACGGCTCGCTGATCATGCGTGCCGACCGGATCGGCGCCGAGACCACGCTGGCGCGCATCGTCGAGCTCGTCGCCAAGGCGCAGCGCTCGCGTGCGCCGATCCAGGGGTTGGCCGACCGCGTGTCGTTCTACTTTGTCCCGGCCGTCGTTCTTGTCGCGCTCGTGGCCTTCGCCGCCTGGGCGATCTTCGGACCGGAGCCCAGCCTGATCTTCGCCATTGTTTCGGCAGTGTCGGTGCTGATCATCGCCTGTCCTTGCGCGCTCGGCCTCGCCACGCCGATGTCGATCATGACCGCCACCGGGCGCGGGGCGCATGCCGGCGTGCTGATCAAGGAAGCGGCGGCGCTCGAGCGCTTTGCCTCGGTCGACACGCTGATCGTCGACAAGACCGGCACCTTGACCGAAGGCCGGCCGCGATTGACCGATGTCGTCGCTGTCGAGGGCATGGTCGAGAATGAACTGCTGGCGCTTGCCGCCGCTCTGGAGAAAGGCTCGGAGCATCCGCTTGCCGAGGCGATCGTCGAGGGGGCTGGCGCCCGTGGCCTGACGATCACTGAGGCCAGCGATTTCGAGGCGGTCACCGGCAAGGGTGTTTCCGGCACCGTGTCGGGACAGAAGGTCGCGCTCGGCAACGCGGCGATGATGGCCGATCTCGGCATCGACACCGCATCCATCGCAGCCAGGACCGAGACGCTGCAGGCCGAGGGCAAGACCGTGATGTTCGTTGCCGTCGGCAAGAGGCTGGCCGGCATCGTTGTCGTCGCCGATCCGGTCAAGTCAACCACGGCCGAGGCGATCAAGGCGCTGCATGACAGCGGACTGAGGATCATCATGGCGACCGGCGACAATGAGCGCACGGCCCACGCGATCGCTAGAAGCCTCGGCATCGACGAGGTCCGCGCCGGCCTGTTGCCGGAACAGAAGGCAGCGCTCGTCGAGGAACTGCGCGCCGGGGGCGCCGGCGTCGCCATGGCGGGTGACGGCGTCAACGATGCACCGGCACTTGCCGCCGCCGATGTCGGCATCGCCATGGGCACCGGCGCCGATGTCGCTGTCGAGAGCGCCGGCATCACACTGGTCAAGGGCGACCTCAACGGCATCGTGCGGGCGCGCACGCTGGCACGGGCGACGATCGGCAACATCCGCCAGAACCTGTTCTTCGCCTTCCTCTACAACGTGCTTGGCGTGCCGGTTGCCGCCGGCGTGCTCTATCCGCTCACCGGCACGCTTCTGTCGCCGATGCTGGCGGCGGCGGCGATGAGCCTGTCCTCGGTGTCGGTGATCGCAAATGCATTGCGGCTGAGAACGTTGAAACTCTGAGCAAAGCCCCCAAATACGAAATCCACCCAACAGGAGACCATGAATGACCTTGGCTAAAAAACTCGTGCTGTTGCTGATGGCGGCCGGAATGCTGCTTGCCGTCTTCCTCGAAAGTGTTCCGGCGCAGAGCGAGGAAATGAAACACGACATGGCCGGCATGGCGATGGGCGCGGACAGTCCCTCGACCGACGCCTACAAGGCGGCGATGGACAAGATGCATGGCGACATGATGATCGAATATTCCGGCAATGCCGATGTCGACTTCGTCCGGGGCATGATCCCGCATCACCAGGGTGCCATCGACATGGCCAAGGTCGAACTGGTCAACGGCAAGGACCCGGAAATCCGCAAACTGGCCGAGGCGGTCATCGCCGCGCAGGAAGCCGAGATCAAGCAGATGCAGGACTGGCTTGCGGCTCATCCTGTGAAGTGAGCCTTCCGCCGATGGCGAAATCCAGGGAGAACTCTCACTGGATTTCTCGCCGGGGCTGTGATGCGATCAGGCCCGAACCGGAGCCCCGCCATGCCATCGATCATCAGAACCACCACGCTGCCTTCCGGCGAAGCCGTCCCCATTCTCGGTCAGGGCACCTGGAAGATGGGCGAGGATGCCCGCCGTCGCGCCGATGAGATCAACGCCCTGAGGCTCGGCCTCGACCTCGGCGTCACGCTGATCGATACCGCCGAAATGTATGCCAGTGGCGGCGCCGAGGAGGTGGTGGCCGAGGCCATTGCCGGGCGCCGCGCCGAGACTTTCCTGGTCTCAAAGGTGCTGCCGTCCAACGCCTCGCGCGCGGGCGTCCAGCGCGCCTGCGAGAACAGCCTGAGGCGCCTGCGCACCGACCGCATCGATCTTTACCTGCTGCATTGGCCGGGCAGTGTGCCGTTGACGGAGACGGTCGCGGCCTTCGAGGCTTTGAAAAACGCCGGCAAGATCCGCCACTGGGGCGTCAGCAATTTCGATACCGACGAGATGCGGGAACTGGCATTGCTGCCGTCAGGCGCCAACGTCCAGACCAACCAGGTGCTCTACAATCTGGTCCGGCGTGGCGTCGAGTTCGATCTGGCGCCCTGGAGCCGCCAGCGTGGCATTCCGCTGATGGCCTATTCGCCGGTCGAGCAGGGCGCGCTGGCGCGCAATGCCAGGCTCGAAGCCGTTGCCGTCCGCCACAATGCGACGCCGGCACAAATCGCGCTTGCCTGGGTGATGCACCAGGACGGCGTCATCGCCATCCCCAAGGCCAGCAGCCAGGACCACGTCCGCCAGAACGTTGCCGCGCTCGACATCAGGCTTGCGCCGCAGGATATTGCCGATCTCGACCGTGCCTTCCCGCCACCGACCCGCAAGCGCGGGCTGGAGATGATCTGACTATTTCCCCGCCAGGCCCTTCAGCCGGTACAGCGCTTCCAGCGCTTCCCTTGGCGTCATCTCGTCGGGATTGATGTCGCCAAGCGCCGCACCCAGCGCGTCGCTCTTCGCCGGCTTCGGCGCTTCGCGCTTCACCGCCACCGAAAACAGCGGCAGGTCGTCGACCAGCCGGTTGGTCTTGCCGGAAACCTCGCCTTCTTCCAGCTGATGCAGCACTTCCTTGGCTCGGTCGACCACCGCCTCCGGCAGCCCGGCAAGCCGCGCCACCTGCACGCCGTAGGAGCGGTCGGCGGCACCCTTGCCAACCTCATGCAGGAAGACGACGTCGTTTTCCCATTCCTTGACCCGCATGGTGACGTTGTGGAGCCGCGCCAGTTTGCCGGCCAGCGATGTCATTTCGTGGAAATGCGTGGCGAAGATCGCCCGGCAGCGGTTCTTCTCATGCAGGTATTCGACCGCCGCCCAGGCGATCGACAGGCCGTCGAAGGTGGCGGTGCCGCGGCCGATCTCGTCGAGGATCACCAGCGCCCGTTCGCCGGCCTGGTTGAGGATCGCCGCTGTCTCGACCATCTCGACCATGAAGGTGGAACGGCCGCGCGCCAGATCGTCGGAGGCGCCGACGCGCGAGAACAGCCGGTCGACGACGCCGATATGGGCTGACGTCGCGGGCACGAAGGAGCCGGTCTGGGCCAAGATGGCGATCAGCGCGTTCTGCCGCAGGAAGGTCGATTTACCGCCCATGTTGGGGCCGGTCAAAAGCCAGATCGCGCCGTTTTTCGCGCTCGCCTCCGGCGACAGGTCGCAATCATTGGCGACGAACGGGCCTTCGCCGGAGCGGCGCAGTGCCTGCTCGACCACTGGATGCCGCCCGCCCGCAATCTCGAAGGCGAGGCTGGAATCCACCACCGGCCGGCACCAGGCCTCGCTTTCGGACAGAAGCGCGAGCGCCGCCGACACATCGAGCACGGCGAGCGCATCGGCGCCGGCGCGGATCTTTTCCGCTTCGCCGACCGCTTCCGCCGTAAGCGCGTCGAAGGCGGCCAGCTCGATGCTGAGCGCCCGGTCGGCGGCATTGGCGATCTTTGTCTCGAGTTCGGCGAGTTCGGTCGTGGTGAAACGCATGGCATTGGCCATGGTCTGGCGGTGGATGAAGCGCGCCTTGGCGCCATCGCTGCCGGTCATCACCGCGTGATGGTTGGCGGTCACCTCGATGTAGTAGCCGAGCACATTGTTGTGCCGGATCTTCAGCGAGCGGATGCCGGTCTCGTCGATCAGCGAGCGCTCCAGCCCGGCGATCACTTTGCGCGATTCATCGCGCAGCGCCCGCATCTCGTCGAGATCGGCATGGTAGCCGCCGCGCACGAAGCCGCCGTCGCGCTTGAGCAGCGGCAGTTCCTCGCCAAGCGCCTGCATCAGATGCTGGGCAAGCGCCTGGGGCAGCGCATGAATGGCGGCAAGTGCCGCCGTGAGTTCCTGGGGCAGGGTGGCCGCGGCAAAGATCTCGGCGATGGCTGCTGCCGCCTCGAAGCCGGCGCGCAGCGCGCCGAGGTCGCGCGGGCCGCCACGGTTAAGCGCCAGCCTGGACAAAGCGCGCGGCATGTCGGCAACGCTCTTCAGGCTCGACCGCACCGCCTGGCACAGCCGCGTCTCTGAGCGGAAGAACGACACCGAGTCGAGGCGCGCGCCAATCGCCGTCGGGTCGGTCAGCGGCGCCATCAGCCGGTCGGCGAGCAGTCTTGCGCCGCCGCCGGTCACCGTGCGGTCGATCGCCTTGAACAGCGAACCCTCGCGGCTGCCCGACAGCGTGCGCAGCAGTTCCAGATTGCCGCGTGTCGCCGGGTCGATGAACAGGGTCGAGCCCTGCTCCTCGCGCTCCGGCCGCGACAGCGGCGGGCGCTCGGCCTTCTGCGTCTTCTCGACATAGGCGATGGCGCCCGAGATCGCCGACAGTTCGGCGCGCGAAAAGGCGCCAAAGCTGTCCGGCGTCGCCACCTCGAAGAAACGGGCGATGCGCCCGGTGGCCGAGGCCGAATCGAACAGCGAGGGCGGCTGCGGGTTGGCGACGCGGCCGAGCACGTCGAACACCGGCTTCAGCTCCGCATCGTAAAACACCGGCTCGGCGACGATCAGCTCACGCGGATCGACACGAAAGATGTCGGCCAGCAGCCGGTCGGCGGTGGTGTCAGTGACGCGGAAGGCCCCGGTCGAGATGTCGATCCAGGCTAGGGCGAAGGAGTGTTCGGCGCCGCCCTTCACCCGCCCCAGCGCCATCAGGAAGCTCGATTCCGACGGCGCCAGCAATTTGTCCTCGGTGATGGTGCCCGGCGTCACCAGCCGCACCACGTCGCGGCGCACCACCGATTTGCCGCCGCGTTTCTTGGCCTCGGCCGGATCCTCGATCTGCTCGCAGACGGCGACGCGGAATCCCTGGCCGATCAGCTTCTGCAGATAGTCGTCGGCCGCATGCACCGGCACGCCGCACATAGGAATGTCGTGGCCCTGGTGCTTGCCGCGCTTGGTCAAGACGATGCCCAGCGCCCGGCTCGCCTTCTCGGCGTCGTCGAAGAACAGCTCGTAGAAATCGCCCATGCGGTAGAACAGCAGCGAATCCGGGTTCGCCGCCTTGATCTCGATGAACTGCTCCATCATCGGCGTGACGGCGGCAGTGGCCGTTGGCAATGACGTCATCGCCTCGGGAGCGTCGGGCTCGTTCGGGGTGTGCATGTTCATGCGCGGCACGCTAGCAGATGTGATGGCGCGGTTTAATGCCGGAGCGTCGAAAAACAGGGGACGACCGAGGCTGTCGCTTGCTTGCATTTGACCTTCGGGCTGCGATTCCCGAGCGCTGGCGGTTTACACGCGGCGGCGCGTGGTCTTAATTCGGAACGACACAAGGCACCCGCTTCAAGGAGGTGCTGCATAAGGCGAGGAAATCAAGAACATCATGGCCAGGAAAACCGAGAACAACGGTCCGTCCGTCAGCGCGCAGGAAGCGCTCGAATTCCACGCCATGGGTCGCCCCGGCAAGCTGGAGATCGTCGCCACCAAGCCGATGGCGACGCAGCGCGACCTCAGCCTCGCCTATTCGCCGGGCGTCGCCGTGCCGGTGCGCGCCATCGCCGAGGATCCCAGCCGCGCCTTCGACTACACGACGCGCGGCAACATGGTCGCCGTCATTTCCAACGGCACCGCCATCCTTGGCCTCGGCAATCTCGGCGCGCTGGCCTCCAAGCCGGTGATGGAAGGCAAGGCGGTGCTGTTCAAGCGCTTCGCCGATGTCGATTCCATCGACCTCGAGGTCGATACCGAGGATGCCGACGAGTTCATCAACTGCGTGCGCTTCCTCGGCCCCTCCTTCGGCGGCATCAACCTCGAGGACATCAAGGCGCCGGAGTGCTTCATCATCGAGCAGCGCCTGCGCGAGCTGATGGACATTCCGGTCTTCCACGACGACCAGCACGGCACCGCGATCATCTCGGCCGCCGGCCTGATCAACGCGCTGGAAATCACCGGCCGCGACATGAAGACCACCAAGATGGTCTGCAACGGCGCCGGTGCCGCCGGCATTGCCTGCATCGAATTGCTGAAGGCGATGGGCTTCGCCCCGGAAAACATCACCTTGTGCGACACCAAGGGCGTCGTCTTCCAGGGCCGCACCGAAGGCATGAATCAGTGGAAGTCGGGGCATGCGATCAAGACCGAGGCGCGTTCGCTGGCCGAGGCGCTCGACGGCGCCGACGTCTTTCTCGGCCTTTCCGCCAAGGGCGCGCTGACCCCGGCCATGGTGCAGTCGATGGCCAAGCACCCGATTATCTTCGCCATGGCCAATCCCGACCCGGAGATCACGCCCGAGGAAGTGGCCGAGATCCGCACCGACGCCATCATGGCCACCGGACGTTCGGATTATCCGAACCAGGTCAACAACGTGCTCGGCTTCCCCTACATCTTCCGTGGCGCGCTGGATGTGCGGGCCACCACCATCAATGACGACATGAAGATCGCCGCCGCCCACGCACTGGCAGCACTTGCGCGCCAGGACGTGCCCGATGACGTCGCCGCCGCCTATCAGGGCAACCGGCCGAAATTCGGTCCCAACTACATCATCCCGGTGCCGTTCGACCCGCGCCTGATCTCGGCCATCCCGATCGCGGTGGCCAAGGCTGCGATGGACTCAGGCGTCGCCCGCAAGCCGATCCTCGACCTCGACCGCTACGCGCAGGAGCTGTCCGCCCGCCGCGACCCGATCGCCTCGACCTTGCAGCGCATCTACGACCGTGTGCGCCGTCAGCCCAAGCGCGTCGTCTTCGCCGAGGGCGAGGAGGAGCAGGTGATGCGCGCCGCCGTCTCCTATGTGAACCAGCGGCTCGGCACCGCCATCCTGCTCGGCCGCGACGACGTCATCAAGGAAAACGCCAAGCACGCCGGCATCGACCTCAACAAACAAGGCATCGAGATCATCAATGCCCGGCTGTCGCGCCGCAACTCGATCTACACCGACTATCTCTACGAGCGCATGCAGCGGAAGGGCTTCCTGTTCCGCGATTGCCAGCGGCTGATCAACAACGACCGCAACCATTTCGCCGCCTGCATGGTGGCGCTGGGCGACGCCGACGGCATCGTCACCGGCGTCACCCGCAATTATTCCACCGCGCTCGACGACATCCGCCGCGTCATCGACGCCAAGCCCGGCCACCGCGTCATCGGTGTGTCGATCGTGCTTGCGCGGGGCAGAACCGTGCTCGTCGCCGACACCGCCGTGCACGACATGCCGAACGCCGAACAGATCGCCGACATCGCCGAGGAGGCGGCCGGCTTCGCCCGCCGCATGGGCTACGAGCCGAGGCTCGCCATGCTCGCTTATTCCACCTTCGGCCATCCGCAGGGCGAACGCTCCGAGCGCGTCCAGGAAGCCGTGCGCATCCTCGACAAGCGCCGCGTCGATTTCGAGTATGACGGTGAAATGGCCGCCGACGTCGCGCTCAACGCCCGCGCCATGGCGCAATATCCGTTCATCCGCCTGACCGGCCCGGCCAACGTGCTGATCATGCCAGCGTTCCACTCGGCCTCGATCTCGACCAAGATGCTGCAGGAACTCGGCGGCTCGACGGTCATCGGCCCGCTGCTAGTTGGCTTGAACAAGCCGGTTCAGATCGTCTCGCTGAATGCGAAGGACTCGGACATCGTCAACATGGCGGCGATCGCGGCGTATACGGCGGGGACTTGAGGAACGGTCCGTGCGGCGGACCAATAGCCAGCCAAAGCCAACGATCTGGCTTTCGACCAGGCAGCGCCCGAACGCCGTCGGACCTCAGCCATAAGGGATTGATAAGATTCAACTGATATAGGGAACCTCTTGCCGACTTGCCGTAACGGCATCTACGGCGCGCTCAGACCGCCAAATGGGGGTGCGGCCATGAAGCATGACGGAGTTCCTGTATCCACGGTCGGCCTGGGAGCCGACCACGACGAGCGGCTGGACGCCCTGCTCAGCATCACCGGCCGCATGGACGGCTATCTCTACCGCTGTCGCAACGATGCATCCTACACCATGCTCTATATCAGCGATGGCGTTTTCACGGTCAGCGGCTTTCCGCCCACGGATTTCGTGCACAACGCCGTGCGCGACTATGTCTCTGCTATCCACCCGGACGACCTCGCTGCGGTCTATGCCGCCGTCGACGCCGCGCTCGAGGCGCGTTGCAACTGGAACGTCGACTACCGCATCGTGCCGAGGGTCGGCGAACCGCTCTGGGTTCGCGAGATTGGCGGCGGTGTCTGGGACGATGCCGGCGAACTCGAATTCCTGGAAGGCTTCGTCGTCGACATCAGCGACCGCAAGGTTGTCGAGGACCTCAACGCCCAGCTGCTCCTGGATCTGAAGGCAGCCAACGAGGAACTCTCGGCGCAAAAGCGCGAGATCGAGGTGGCGAAGCAGCAAAGCGACCATTCGGCCAACCACGATGCCTTGACCGACCTGCCCAACCGGCGCGCCTTCCACGACGAACTCAAATCGGTGGTCGCCCGCTGCGGCGCCACCGGCGAGGCGGCCGGTCTCCTGTTCATCGACCTCGACCGGTTCAAGGAAGTCAATGACACGCTCGGCCACGAGGCCGGCGATGCGCTGCTGCAGCGCGTGTCGAGCCAGCTTCGCTCGATCCTGCGCAGCGCCGATTTCGTGGCCCGGCTCGGCGGTGACGAGTTCGCCTTCCTGTTCTCCGGCGATGCCGATCTGGCACAGCAGAAGGCCGTGCGCGTCGCCGAACGCATCCTGGAAAGATTGCGGATCAAGGTTCCGACGCCGAATGGCGCCATCCAGGTCGGCTGCACCGTTGGCGTCGCCATGTATCCGGCGGAAGCCACCGATTCCGAAGCGCTGATCGCGCTCGCCGACCGGCTGATGTACATCGGCAAAAAGAGTGGCCGCAACCGTCTGGTCACCGCCAGGGAAATGGCGCCGCAACAGCCATCGTCCCGGCCTCGCCACCCGATTCGCAAGACGGCCTAGCGCCATCAAGGGCGTGCACAAAAGCCCTTGAACCAGCCTTATCGCCTGCCTGTGCCCGGCGATTACCCCAGCAGCCACTCGCGGAACCGCTTGATGCCGGCCGGGCCCGATTTGGCGTCTGCCCAGGCCTCAAGGCACTCAATCCGGCGCGAATACACGCGCGGCCAGCACCACATCGTCGACCTGATCCTGCCGCAGCAGGTCGATCGGAATGCGGCCGTCGAGTTGCGCCGAGGGGCGGGTCAGCCACAGCCACGCGAGCCTCGGATTGCTGATCAGGGATAGCACCTCGCGGAGACCCGCCACTGGCCTGCCGTCGACGAACTGCGCCAGCGGGAAGACGTGCTTGCGGCCGCCCTTGCGCAAGGCGACGACTTCGCCCCGCCTTTGCCAGCGGTGCAATGTCGAGCGGGCGATGCGCAGGTTCTCTTCCAGATAGGTCGAGCCGGCGACCCGCCCGGCCCAGTCCTCGATCAGCATCGATTCGAGGTCGTCGGACTGGCCGCGCGGGGATGAAGAAACAGGCCCATCGATATCCGCCAGCGATGCCGCCGGCTGGCTTGTCGCGGTACCGGCCTCGCTGCGACGCGCGGCTTCCGCCGCCAGCGCGCGCACGAACTTCGACGCCAGGCCGGGAAGATCGGCATGGATGGCGTCGATGGCGCGCTGGTGCTTTGGCGACAGCAGGGTGACGGCGGAAGCTATGCTGCCGGCGATCTTGCCGACCGAGACCATGGTGGGCTTGTTGATGGCCTCGTCATAGTGGGCAAGCGCGCGTTCGACTCTCTCCGCGACCATATCCGCGAATTCGTCCTGCCCGATGCCGGTCGACTGGGTCTGGAATCTGTTCATGCATCTGTCTTTTTGGGCCGCGCGCGCTCCTCCCTCAGCTGCGGCCGAATGTTGAACGTCAGTGCGGAAAGCCGAAATCGCAGCGGCAACGGATGCAGCCGCCCGACAGCTTGCTGTCTTGCATTTTTTGACACCCCAACTGGCTATGGTGCCCCGAAATGTCAGTCGCGGGGCCTCGATTTCGTGTAGGTGCGATGTGTGACAGCTGCGCGACGGTGAGCAGCCGGTTCGCCGCAGGCGAATTCATCGTGCCAGTGGCACGATGAAAGGCCGGCGAACGCCGGGACGCTGCGAAGCAGCGGGGACCCGGCAAACCCCGGCTCTCGCTAAGACGACACTAAAGCTACAACAACCCCGCCTGCTCGGCCTCACGACGCAAATTCTGCCGTGGCCTTGGGCCGATCTGCTGGATCACCAGTCCGGCCGCCAGTGAGCCAAGGTCGCCGCAGGTCTTGAGGTCGCGGCCTTGCGTGTAGCCGTGCAGGAAACCGGCGGCGTAGAGGTCGCCGGCGCCTGTCGTGTCGACCAGCTCCCTGATCGAGGTCGCCTTGATGACCACGGTCTCGTCGCCGCGCACGATCACCGAGCCCTTTTCAGAGCGCGTCACGGCGGCGATCTTGCAATCCTTGCGGATCTGCGCCAGCGCCTCGTCGAACGACGATGTCTGGTAGAGCGACTTGATCTCGTGGCTGTTGGCGAAAACAATGTCGACGGTGCCGGAGCGCATCAGGTCGAGGAACTCGTCCCGGTAGCGGTCGACGCAGAACGAATCCGACAGCGTCATCGACACTTCGCGGCCGGCCGCGTGCGCCAGTTTCGCCGTCTGCCGGATCGCTTCCTTGGCGCGCGGCGGGTCCCACAGATAGCCCTCGAAATAGGTGACCTTGGCGCCCGAGGCCTTGTCGGCCTCGACATCCTCCGGCCCAAGTTCGACGCAGGCGCCGAGATAGGTGTTCATCGAGCGTTCGCCGTCAGGGGTGACGAAGATCATCGAGCGCGCCGTGGGCGGCTCGCCCTTGAGCGGCCTGGTGTCGAAGGCAACGCCCTGCGCATGGATGTCATGGGCATAGATTTCGCCGAGCGCGTCGCTGGAGACCTTGCCGAAGAAGGCGGCGCGTCCGCCGAAGCTGGCGACGCCGGCCGCCGTGTTGCCGGCGCTGCCGCCGGACGCTTCGATCGCTGGGCCCATGCGGCTGTAGAGCAGTTCGGCGCGCTCGGTGTCGATGAGGTTCATCGCGCCCTTGATGATGCCGTTGGTCTCGAGGAATTCCTCGTCGCACTGGGCGATGATGTCGACAATGGCATTGCCGATGCAAAGCACGTCATAATCCGGCATCAAAGTCTCCGCCAAGAACCCGAGCCGGCTTCCACACCGGCCGGGCGCGGGTGTAGCGATTCGCAACGGGTTTGCCTAGGGTGTGCTGATATTCGGGTGATTCCGGTCCGCGAACGGCGGACCCTGGAGCGCGACACGCCAGGCGCTACGACAATTCGACCGTGGCCGAAACATTCCATCGCCGCGTCGCTTACAAGCCTTGTTCAGCCGATCACGTCCCAAGGCGAACCAGCCCCCATGTCTACAAAGAACAGGCCGACAAAGAATGACATGACGACCGAGCTGGCACTGCTTGCCGTTCTGGCGGTGCTCTGGGGCGCGTCCTATACCTTCATCAAGATCGGTGTCGAGACGATCCCGCCGGTCACGTTCATTGCCGCGCGCACCTTGATCGCGGGTGGTATCCTGCTCGCCATCATCCGCTGGCGTGGCCTCGCCATGCCGCGCGATGTTGCAAGCTGGCGCCGTTTCGCCTTCCAGGCCTGCCTCAACAGTGTTGTGCCGTTCACCTTGATCGCCGCGGCCGAGCGCTCGGTCGACGCCGGCCTTGCCACCATCCTGAATGCCACCTCGCCGATCTTCACCTTCCTGTTGACCGCGCTCATCACCCGCCATGAGCCAGTGACGTTGCGCAAGCTGCTTGGCGTCGGCGCCGGCATAGCCGGCATCTGCCTCATCATCGGCACCGAGGCGCTGGGTGGTCTCGGTCACCAGCTCTGGGCGCAGCTTGCCATCGTCGCGGCAACGATCTGCTATGCCGGTGCGGCGATCTTCGGCCGCGGCTTCAAGGGCCTCGATCCGATGCTCCCGGCGGCCGGCTCGATGCTCTGCGGCGCAATCATGCTCGTGCCGCTCAGCCTTGTGGTTGACCAGCCATGGACGCTGGCACCGTCGGCGGCGTCGATCCTGGCCTTGCTCGGCCTTTCCGTCTTCTCGACCGCATTGGCCTTCGTCATTTATTTCCGCCTGATCCACACGCTGGGCTCGGTCGGCACGACGTCGCAAGCCTATCTGCGCGTGCCGATTGGTGTCGGCATCGGCGCCCTCTTCCTCGGCGAAAGCCTGGGTTCGACGGCATGGCTGGGAATGGCCTTTGTTGTCGCAGGCGTAGCGGCGATGACCATCCCAGTGCGCAAACCGGTACTCGCTCGATAGCCATTGGCTTGTGCTCGCGTCCTGCGCTGCCTATCTCGGGAGCGTCCGCCCGCTCGGCGGTGTCCGTTGACCTGGGGTTCAAGCACGGTGATTTTCGACGCTGCTCGCACTGCGGCCCTTGAGCTGCTCTCGCCTCCGTTTCGTGCCGTGTTCCTCAAGACATTGGGCTTGACCCTGCTGGCGCTGGTCGCCCTTTGGTTCAGTTTGACCAGTCTTGTCGAGTGGCTGGCCCTGCCATGGCTCCACGCGCTGTTGCCCGGCATGCCCTCCTGGGCCGGCTGGCTGGGCGGCATCATCGCCGCCATCGCCCTTGCCTTCGCCATGGCGTTGCTCATCGCGCCGGTGACGGCCGTTATCGCCGGCCTGTTTCTCGACGATGTCGCCGAAGTGGTCGAACAGACCGACTATCCCGACGATCTGCCGGGACGCGCCATGCCGGCGCTGCGGTCGCTGGTGCTGTCGATGAGATTCCTGGGCGTCGTCATCCTCGGCAACATCGTCGCCCTGCTGCTTCTTTTGGTACCCGGCATCAACATCGCCGCCTTCTTCATCGTCAACGGCTATCTGCTCGGGCGTGAGTTCTTCGAATTCGCCGCCATGCGCTTTCGCCCGGAGGCAGAGGCCAGGGCCTTGCGCAGGCACTATGCCGGCACGGTGTTTCTCGCCGGGTTGGTCATATCGGCCTTCCTCGCCGTGCCGCTGCTCAACCTGGTGACGCCACTGTTCGCCGCTGCCATGATGGTGCATCTGCACAAGGCGATATCGGCCCGCGCAAGCCGCCAGTGACCGCAAGCGTCAGGCGACGGGTTCAGCGAAAAGCGCCTGCAATTTGCCGAACGGCATGGCGGCGCGGGTGAAGCCGAACGTGCCGTCCTGCTGGATCTCACGCGCCGCCGTCTCCAGCATGCCATAGGCGAAATTGGTCAGCCACGGCCCGAGCGAAATCCGCTTGACCCCGGCCATCGCAAGATCGGCGATGGTGAAGCCCGGTCTCGCCATGACGTTGACCGGCTTGCCGACCGCCGAGCAGACCGTGCGGACCATCTCGACGTCGCCGATGCCTGGCGCATAGAGCACATCGGCGCCGGCCTTCTCGAAGGCTTGCAGCCGCTTGATGGTGTCGTCGAGATCGGACTTGCCCCACAGGAAATTCTCGGCGCGCGCCGTGAAGACGAAATCGTGCTTCAGCGCCCGTGCCGCCTCCGCCGCCGCCGCGACCCGCTCGACCGCGTGCGAGAAATCATAGATCGGCTTGTCCGGGTCGCCGGTGTGGTCCTCGATCGAGCAGCCGGCAAGGCCGGCCGCGTCCGCCGCGAAGATGGTTTCGGCGGCCTGCTCGGCGCTGTCGCCCTTGCCGCGTTCGAGATCGGCGGAAACCGGCAGGCTGGTCGCCGCCGTCACCTCGCGGCAATGGTGGATCATCGCCTCGAAGGTCACGGCGCCATCCGGCAGGCCGCGCGAAAAGGCAAAGCCGGCGCTGGTCGTCGCCAGCGCCTTGAAGCCGAACGAGCCCAGCAACTTCGTCGTGCCGACGTCCCAGGGATTGGGCATGACGAAGGTCGAGGCATGCAGGTCACGAAAGATCTTGCCCTTGTCCATGGTAGTTTCCCATCATGTGCGGTGTGGTGGAGCGGAATTTATCCTGCCGTCCTCGGCCGGGCAAACGAATGCGATCGGTTCAGAAGCGTTTGGCGTTCTCTGCTGACAAACGTTCGAACGCGTCGGAATCCTTGACGTAGCGCGATGCCTTCTTGTCCCAGTGATAGGTGACGGAAATCTTGTGCGATGAAGCCTCTGGCGGTGCCTCGTCGCAGCTTTCACCGCTCGGCGCGGTGGCGTCGGTCACGGTCGCCTTGATCGCGGCATAAGGCTTGTCGGCGATCGGCTGGAAGGCGATATCCTGCGTGCGCTTGTAGGCGCACAGGTTCTCGTCAAACGTATAGATCATGTCGATCAGCTCGAACCGGTCGTTGCGAACCATGATCAGCGGCGTGCTCACATAGCCCTGATTCGAATTGAAATGCGTGCTCATGGTGATGAGCAAATCGTCGTTGGGGCTGAGGGAAAGCTTGCCGGGATCACGGAAATAGGTGCTGCGGTCGACGGCGACATTGACGGCGTCGAGCAGTCTCGGCCTGGCCGTGATGTCGTAGAGGGCCAGGACCGCATAGCCCTCGGCACTGTCGGGAGAATCGCCGAGGTCGAACAGCATCGCCAGCCGATCCTTGCCGCCGGCCTTGATGTCGAGCACCGATGCATTGGGGAGGCTCGACGCCTCGGGCGGCGAACCGCCGCTATCGGGACCCTCGATGTGGCGCATGTCGATCGGCGACCCGCCCTTGTAGAAGCCGTCACTGTCCGCGCTCAGGTCGGGGATGACCATCCTGGCCAGATCGAGATAGGTGACGTCCTTGTGGCCGGGCAGTGCGCTGCCGAGTTCCGGGAAGCTGACGGCTTGCGCGCCGGCTGCCGTCCAGAGAAACGGCAGCAGCACAACAGCGAGAACGAAGCGAAGCAGGGTGGGTTTCATGCGTGGCCTCGAATTGGCGGCGCCAAGCTAGCACGGACAATCGGCGTACAGCCGCGAGCTGAAGATCAAATCAGTGGATCGGCACCAGTCCGGCGAGTTCGCGCATGTCGTCGAACAGGATGCCGCCGGCCTGGACCAGCCCATCGCGGTCGGAATAGGGATCGCCATGATAGGAAAATACCCGCATGCCGGCGGCGATGCCGGCCTGCGTTCCGGCGACGCTGTCCTCGATGACGATGCAGTCGGCGGGCGCAAAGCCCATCGTCTTCGCCGCATGCAGGAATAGGTCGGGAAATGGCTTGCCGCGTCCAACCATGGTCGAGCTGAACAGCGCGTGTTCGAACAGCGGCAACAGCCCGGTCTGACCAAGCGTGATGTGCATCTTCGACACCCTGGCCGAGGTGGCGACGCAATAGGCGATGCCGGCCGCGCGCACCACTTCGATGAAGTCGTGGACGTAAGGGATGGCCTCAACCCCGTGGGCGAACAGGTCGGGCAGGCCGGCATTCCAGCGATCGACGAAATCGGCGCCGAGCCTGACGCTGGTCTCTGCCTCGATCTCCTTCTGCACCGATGCCATGCTGCGGCCGGAGAAGTTCTTGCGGCAATATTCGAAGCTTGTCGGATAACCGGCAGCGGTCAGCCATTCGGCGAGGCGTCGATTGGCGAGGTTCTCGGTATCGACCAGGATCCCGTCGCAGTCGAAGATAACGAGTTTTGGCAGGACCCCATGCATCAGGCGGTGCCGGTCGATCCGAACCCGCCCGAGCCACGTGCCGTTCCGCCGGCCAAGGTGCGTTCTTCCACCGCTGCCTGCGTCACCGCCGCGAAAACGATCTGGGCGATGCGCATGCCGCGCGTCACCGCGAAATCCTCGTCGCCGAGATTGATCAACAGCACCTTCACTTCGCCGCGATAGTCGCTGTCGATGGTGCCGGGCGTGTTGAGAACGGTAAGGCCATGCTTGAAGGCAAGGCCCGAACGTGGCCGCACCTGGCCTTCCATGCCTTCCGGAATTTCCAGGATCAGCCCGGTCGGCACCAAAGCGCGTTTGCCCGGCAGGATCAGCAACGGCCGGTCGTCGGGCACCGCGGCCCGCAAATCCATGCCGGCGGCGCCGGTGCTTTCATAGTCGGGGAGGGGAAGCCCTTCACCATGCGGCAACCTGACGAAGCCGACGGTCGGACCGATGACGGAGGGAGTGTGGAGAGCTGCGCGCATAAAATCGATCCTATCGGCGCGAACCGCGATTCGGTCAACTCAACCGCAATGCTATCAACGGCTTTCTTTGTGGCATCACAGTGATCTAGCGCAGTTCCATCGGAACGACCGTTGTTTCCTTGATCTCCTCCATCACGAAGGAGGCGGAAACGTCCGACAGCGCCACCTTGGCGATCAGTCGCTGGTAGAGCCGGTCATAGGCCTTCACGTCGGCGACGCGGGCGCGCAGCACATAGTCGAGGTCACCGGACATGCGATAGACGCCGGTGATCTCGGGAAGGCCGGTCACCGCCGCCCGGAACTTCTGCAACCAGTCGGGATCGTGATTGGACGTGCGGATCAGGATGAACACCGAAAGGCCAAGCCCGAGCTTGTCGGCGTCGACCAGCGCCACCCGCCCGGTGATGACACCATCCTCCTCAAGCCGCTTGACCCGGCGCCAGCAGGCATTGCGCGACAAGGCCACCCGTTCCGACAGCTGGTCGACGGAGAGTGTGCCGTCGCGTTGCAATTCAGTGAGCAATTTTCGGTCGATTTCGTCGATTTCCAGCACCATGTGGGATGTTTGTCCCATGAAATGGCCAAATACAAGGACATTTTGAGACCAATGAACCTGCGAAGCATGTCAGGATACTCATCATCAGGAACTCAAGCGCTGAAGGAGGACCAGCATGTCGGCAGGGCTCGCAAGGATTTTCACCTCTCACCCGGCCAAGGTCGGCGAGACCTATTTCGGCCATATGGCCTTTGCCGCCTGGTTCTCGTCGCGGTTGCTGATGGCGGCGGGTGCCGCGCTCGTTCACGCTTTCTTGCCATTTCTGTTTGAGACTACCGCCAGCCGAATCGTTCGCGAGCTTTACGAGCGGACGCACAACAGAGGCAAACATGCGATCAAGGAGCCCGCTGCTCTCATGGATCGCGCCTAGAGAACGGTTGATGCGATGTGCCGGTGGGCGGCCTATCTTGGTGAAGCAGTCTTCCTCGAAGACATCCTCACGGCGCCCTGTCACTCGCTGATCGCCCAGAGCCATTGCGCCCAGGAAGCGAAATCGCCGACCAATGGCGACGGCTTCGGCCTCGCCTGGTATGGCGACCGGCCCGAACCGGGGCATTATCGCGATATCCTGCCGGCCTGGTCGGACCCCAATCTGAAAAGCCTCTGCCGGCAGATCAAGTCGGGCCTGTTCCTTGCCCATGTGCGGGCGTCCACCGGCGGCGCCACCAGCCGCATGAACTGCCATCCCTTCATCTCGGGCCGCTGGTCGTTCATGCACAATGGTCAGATCGGCGGCTTTGAAAAGATCCGCCGGGCGTTGGAGAACTCGCTCTGCGATGCCGTCTTCGACCAGCGCGAAGGCACCACCGATTCCGAATTGTTCTTCCTGCTGCTGATCGACGAAGGACTGGCCACCGATCCGCAAGGTGCCGTGTCCCGTGCCACCAGCCGCGTCCTCGAAGCCTCGCGCCGCGCCGGTCTCGAACCGGCGCTGAAGCTCACCGCCGCCTTCTCGGATGGGCAGGCGCTGCATGCGGTGCGCTATGCCACCGACGCCCACGCGCCGACGCTCTACACCTCCGTCTTGCGCAGGGGCGGCCGCTGCATCGTTTCCGAACCCTTCGATCGCGAGGGCGGCGACTGGCAGGCGATCCCGCCGTCGAGCTTCGTCACCATGACCAGGGATGGCATCACCATTCGCCCCTTTGCCCCTGCCGCGGCGAAGCTGGCGCTGGTCGGATAGTCCCAGGCCCAGCTGCACAATCCCGATCAAGCGCAGCCGATGCTCGAATGCTCAACTTGGCTTGAAGTCGCGCCGCCGTCCGCCATCTTGATCAGGGCGAGTGCGGCCAAGCCGGAGCCTTGAGCATGGACATCGTCTTTTCCTCAACCGTCGAACTCGCCGCCGCGATCGCCACGCGGAAAATCTCCGCCGTGGAAGTGCTCGACGCTCATCTGGTGCAGATCGACAGGCACAATGGGGCGGTCAACGCCGTCATTTCGCTCGACAGGCAAGGGGCTCGCGAGCGCGCCAAGAAGGCGGACGCGGCAGTGGCGCGTGGCGAGGCGCTCGGGCCACTGCACGGCGTGCCGTTCACTTTGAAGGACATGCACGAGACATCTGGCATGAAAACCACGGTCGGCTTTCCGCCCTTCGCCGACTATGTCGCGAGGCACGACAGTCCGGTCGTCGCCCGGCTGAAGGCGGCCGGCGGCGTGCTGATGGCCAAGACCAACGTCGCAACCATGCTGTCGGACTGGCAGTCGAACAATCCGTTGTTCGGCCGCACTGGCAACCCTTGGAATCTCCAGCGCACGGCGGGTGGCTCCAGCGGCGGTGCGGCGGCGGCGCTTTGCGCCGGGATGACGCCGTTCGATGTCGGCACCGACATGCAGGATTCGATCCGCCTGCCGGCTGCTTTCTGCGGCGTCTATGGGCTCAAACCGACGGAGCATCGTGTCTCGCTGGCTGGCGCCTTCCCCGATCCAGATGGTGCCGCGCGCAGCGTGCGGCTGATGTCCTGCCTCGGCCCGCTGGCGCGCAGCGTGGAAGATTTGTCGTTGATCTATCAGATCATCGCCGGGCCGGACGGGAGCGATACCGATCTTGCGCCGGTGCCGGTCGAGGCCATGCCAAAGCTCGACCTCAAGACCTTGCGCATCGCCGTCGCGCCGTCCTTTCCAGGCTTCCCGGTGGCCGGCGATATCAGTGCCGCGCTTGAAAGTCTCGCAAGGCAGCTGCAATCGGCAGGCACGATCGTCGAGGAAGCGAAACCGCCCAAGCTCGATCTGCGCGATGATCTGGAGCAGGGCGGCGCGTTGATCGGCATGATGATGGAAGCCGCGCAGCCGCCGGAGCAACCGACGCCGGCATCGCGCTGGTTCGAGGCGCTCGCCCGTCGCGACCAATCCATCCTCGCCTGGGACCGGTTTTTCGAAAGCTGGGACGCCTTGCTCTGCCCGGTCGCCATGACCACGGCCTTCCCACATTGCGAGCCGGGCACGCCGATCAAGGTCGACGGCAAGGAGCAGAGCTACTGGCTGCTGCCCGCCTATGGCGCGGTCTTCAACTACAGCGGTCATCCCGCGCTTTCCATGCCGTGCGGGCAGGACAGCGACGGCCTGCCGATCGGACTGCAACTGGTCGGCAAACGCTGGTCGGAGTCGCGGCTGCTCGGCATTGCGGCGGCGATCGAGCCGCTCACCGGCGGTTTTCGCCGTCCGCCGGGCTATTGAGCGAAGCGGGACAATCCATAAGGTTCAAGCAGCGGGTCGCGCTCGCCGTCGAGGATTTCCCGCGCGGCGAACAGGCCGACGGCCGGCGCCAGCGTGATGCCCGAATGCATGACCGCGACGTAAAGACCGTCCATGCCCTCGGCGCGGCCGACGATCGGAAAGCCGTCGATCGGCGTCGGCCGGTAACCGACCGTGTGGAAATCCAGCTCCAGCCCGTCGCTGCCGCGCAACATGGCTTTCATGGCCGAAAACAGCTCGCGGGCGGTGGCTTGCGGATCCATGCCGGGATCGGCGCCGCCGAAATCCGAGCCGGCGATGACGCGACCCTCCGCCGTCTGGCGCATGTGCAGCCGTTCGGCCAGCACCAGCCCGTTGAGCAGTTTTTCGTAAGGCCGCGAATGGACGATCAGCCCCGGCGGTGTCTCGATCGGCAGCTTGATGCCGGCCGTCGCGGCAATATCCGGCGAGCCGACGCCGGCCGCGATCACCACCTCGTCGGCGGCAATCAGGCCGTGCGATGTGTCGACACCGGCAATCTTGCCGTCCGTTTGGACCAAAGCCGTGACCGTGCTGGCGATGATCCGCGCCCCGCGCCGTTCGGCGTCAGCCAGCAACGCTTTCGTGGCCGCGACCGGCTCAGCAACACCCTCCTCGGCGACATGCAAGGCGAAATCCGGAAGCTCCGTGAGATTGGGCTCGATGCGCGTGGCGGCGGCACGATCGACGCGCTCGATGCCATAGCCCCAGGATGAATGCTCTCTGGCATAGGTTTCCATATCGGCCGCCGACAGATCCCAGCATAGGCCGCCGCACCAGGCGAGCGGCAGGCCAGGCAGGTCCCGCGCCAGTCGCGACCATTCGGCCATGGCGCGCGTGCGCAGCCGGAAATACGGCTCCGGATTGCCCCAGCTGGCATTGATCCAGGCAAACGAATTCGGCGTCGCGACGCCGCCGGCAGCACTGTCGGCGATCACCGTCACCCGAGCGCCCGCCTTGCTCAGATGCCACGCGATGGAGGCACCGATGATGCCGGCGCCGATGACGATGATTTTCTTGCTCATGCTGGTCCTCTGCCGAATGGGCATCTTCTGATGACATCACGGCGGGCATATCTCAATAGTGGGGAAGGCTCATCCGCCTGGATGCGTTCTCGGCAATGGTTGTGCCGCTTCTTTCGTCGCGCCAGCGAGCAGCGTCCGCAGCTCGTCGCACCGCCTCAGCAGCCGTGGCGAGTCGACTTTCCTTGCGACCGCCAGGACGGTGCCAAGCTCCAGCTCGGCGCCCGTGTGATCGCCCAGTTGAAGAAGCAAAACTGCTAGCGACAGCCGGGCATCGGCGGCATTGATCGGCGAACCGATCTCGTTCCAGCGCGCGCAGGCGACTTGCAGTTCTCGGGCGGCTTCGGCCAATCGGTCTTCCCGTGTAAAGAGCTCGGCCTTGGCCACCGCCGTGAGCGCCCGGATCGATGCCATCGGCCAGCGTTGCGGCTGCTTTTCCAGCTCGGCGATGACCTCCTTCGCGCGCTCCGGCCGACCCGTCCGTGCCGCCACCTTGGCCAGCGTGGCGAGAATGAGACCCTTGCGCTGCAGGGTCGGCCAGCCGTTCCCGACAAGGGATCGCTCGAGAGAGGCGAAAGCAGCCTCGGCCTGTCCCTGCTCCAGTTGCAGGAGTGCAAGGCCGGGCTGAGGGTCCCAGCCCGCGGCATGGGACGCGCGATAGGCCGCTTCCGCCTCGGCGAGATCTCCGGCGGAGAGATGAATGTCGCCAAGAACGCGCAATGCATCGCCCGTCGCCCAGGGCGCGTCCAGGGCAAGCTGTTCGAGAGCCGCGCGCACCAGTGCCTCGGCCTCCTTCAGCGTGCCATGCACCCCGAGCACCTCGGCCCGATGCAGCCGGCACGAGCCGGACAGGTCCTCGAGCCCATGTCCCTTGCACCAGCTTTCATAGCCGAGCGTCCACTGGTTGGCTCTCGCCCAGTCGCCGAAATTCCGGCAGGCCCAAAGAATGTTGCAATAGAGGATACCGCCAACGATCGGATCGATGTCGCTGGACAGGCCGAGGGCGGCTGCGAAGTCCTGGTCTTCTTCACCTGACTTGGTTTCGCCGAGGCAAAGCTTGAAAAAGCCGCGATAGATCAGGCCGAGCGATTCAACGACGGGATCTTCGAGATGTTTGCCAACTTCGAAGGCTTGCTCGGCCAGCGCCAGCGCCTGCTCTGGCTCGGCTTCCGCTCCCATGATGCGCGCGCCCATCCAGCACCAGAGGCCGTGTTCCCGGCTATCGGTGGCGGTGCCTATCAAGGCTGCCGCGCGCTGATGCCAACCCTTGGCGACCGCAAGCTCTCCCCGCTCCAGGTGTATTCGCGCGAGCGTGATTGCCGGAGCAGCCGCACGTGACCCCTGCGCTGCAATGCTGTATGCTCTCACCGCGCGCGTCAGCGGTGGAATGGCTTCGGCTGGCCGCCCCATGCATTCCAGAGCCAGCGCCCATTCCTCGAGATCGGCGGTGAGCAGTTGGTCGGCTGCGTCTGCCGCGGCGAACGAAGCCGCGGCCTCGCGCCATATCCTGGCAGAAGCCGCCGCCCGCGCGGCCAGAATCGGCGACCCGAGGTTGGGGGACTGTGCAATCGACGGGCTGGCGAGACTCAACCTGTGTTCAAAAGCGGCTGGCGGATCGAGGCAGATCCGGTAGCCGAACCGCGGCAGGTTGCGCAGCGCCGTTTCCATACCGCCTTGGCGCAGAACGCTGCGAGCAAGGCTGGCCACACGCTGTAGCGAGGCCTCGGTCACGGTGACGCCCGGCCACAGCGTTTCGAGCAGTTCGTCCTTGCTCAAGGCCCGGTCCTTGTGACGCAGAAGGATGGCAAGGAAATCGAACACCAGAGGCTGCACGTCGATCTCTCTGTCGGCGAGACGAAGGCCGCGAGAATCCTCGTTCAGCTCGAAATTGCCGAAGCAATAAACTCCCATCGGCAGAATTCCCTCCAGCGATAGTGGCAAAGGATCAGGAGAAGATAAGGGCGGCGTAAGGACTGTCGGCCACCCCTCCTGTCATTCTCCGTCTGCCTGGCGAGCCAAGCTGCACTTTAACGCAGCAGCCCCAGGGATGTCACCGGCAGCGACATGGTCGCCCGTCCGGCGGCATTTGAACCCCAGACAAGGAGACTACGAAATGCACAAGTACATCATCGAAAGGGAAATTCCCAAGGTCGGCACTTTCGAGCACGAGCAGCTTCGCGATGCGTCCAAGGCCTCGAACGCCGTCCTCGCCGAACTCGGCCCGGAAATTCAGTGGGTCGAATCCTTCGTCGCCGACGACAAGACGTTCTGCGTCTATCTCGCCAAGGACGAAGCGATCATCCAGCGCCACGCCAAGATGAGCGGATTCCCGGCGACGAAGATCACACAGGTCAAGCGCCTGTTCGATCCGATGACGGCGCACGCCAGCGCCTGACGCGGAGGGACGGGCCGTGAAACTCTTCGCAAATCTCATCCTCGGCACGGCGTTGTCCGCCGGCATTTGGGCCTTCGCGCTCGCCTGCGGCTCCGCGGATGCCCATGATACGCCCGACCCGGTGCTCAACCGGTCCCGGGAAATGGCGGCCAAGTACCTCAACATCGAGGTCGCCAAGGCCGAGGGCTACCAGCAACTCTTCGAATGCACGACGCATGACGAGCACGGCACGATGGGTGTTCACTTCATCCATCCCGGCCGTGCCGGCGACGGCAAGCTGGTGCTCGGTGAGCCGGACGTGCTGACCTACGAGCCGGAATCCGATGGCACCATGCAGCTCGTTGGCATGGAGTACATCGTCTTCGAGAAGGACTGGAAGGACAAGGGCGTTCCCGAGTTCCTCGGCCGCACCCTCCAGCGCAAGACGACGGTGGGTGTCCACCCAGTGGACCCCTACTACGAGCTTCACGTCTGGCATTGGCGGCACAATCCGGCCGGCATGTTCGCCGACTGGAACCCGTATGTGAGCTGCGTACACGACCAGTCCTGAAGCAGGCGATGCGCTGCACCTTTGGGAGGGTCATTGCATGGCCCTCCCAATCATCCATCGATCAGACAAAAGGAAACATGACCATGTCAGTTCTTCGCATAGCGCCGGAATTCATCGTTGATCGGCCGGCCACTGGGCGCTCCTTCGCACTGGCCATCGCAATATACCGCCGTGGCCTTCGTGCCCTGGCCCGTATCATCCGCATTCGCGGAGATCGGGCATGGCTTGAGGACTTGCCGGACTATCTGTTGCGCGACATCGGCATCGATCGCTCCGAAATCTCTTCAGTCATCCGCTCCGGCAGCAAGTTTGGTCGTGATCGTCTGTGGATTTGAAAGTCGCGGTTTCATTGCCAATTTTCCCTGGTCACAGAGGCGGTCCCGGACCAATCCGGCCAAATCTGTTCGACAGGCCTGAAATGCGCTGCTAGAAGCCCGCGCCACAGACAGGATTCCAAAAATTGGCTGAAGACATCGAACAGGCGGTATCCCGCCGCCGCACCTTCGCGATCATCGCGCACCCGGACGCCGGCAAGACGACGCTGACCGAAAAGCTGCTGCTGTTCGGCGGCGCCATCCAGCTTGCCGGCGAGGTCAAGGCCAAGAAGGACAAGATCCAGACCCGGTCCGACTGGATGAAGATCGAGCGCGAGCGCGGCATTTCGGTCGTCACGTCGGTGATGACCTTCGAGTATGAGGACAATGTCTTCAACCTGCTCGACACGCCCGGCCACGAGGATTTCGCCGACGACACCTATCGCACCCTGTCGGCGGTCGACAGCGCCGTCATGGTCATCGACGCCGCCAAGGGTATCGAGCCGCGCACGCTGAAACTGTTCGAGGTCTGCCGGCTGCGCGACATCCCGATCATCACATTCGTCAACAAGATGGACCGCGAAAGCCGCGATCCGTTCGAGATCCTCGACGAGATCGAGCAGAAGCTGGCGCTGGATACCGCACCCATCACCTGGCCGATCGGCCGCGGCAAGACGTTCTCTGGCACCTATCACCTGGCGCTGAACGCGGTCCGCAAGGGCGACGACGAGAAGGAGCGCTCGCCGGTCAACGGTCCCGATTCCAATCGCGTCGCCGGCCTTTTGCCGGAAAACGAGCGCGAGGCCTTCATCGAGGAACTGGAGCTCGCGCGCGAAGCCTGCCGCCCGCTCGACATCGACGCCTTCCGCGAAGGCCACCTGACGCCGGTCTATTTCGGCTCGGCGCTGCGCAACTACGGCGTCCGCGACCTGATCGAGGCGCTCGGCGCCTATGGGCCGCCGCCGCGCGCGCAGGAGGCTGATACCCGCAAGGTCGAGGCGACCGAGGACAAGATGACCTCGTTCGTGTTCAAGATCCAGGCCAACATGGATCCCAACCATCGTGACCGCATCGCCTTCGTGCGCGTCTGCTCGGGCAAGCTTGAGCGCGGCATGAAAGCCAAGCTGGTGCGCACGGGAAAGCCGATGTCCTTGTCGGCCCCGCAATTCTTCTTTGCCCGCACGCGCGTCACCGCGGACGAGGCGTTTGCCGGCGATGTCGTCGGCATTCCCAACCACGGCACGTTGCGCATCGGCGACACGCTGACCGAGGGCGAGGAAATCCTGTTCCGCGGCGTGCCGAATTTCGCGCCGGAAATCCTGCGCCGTGTCCGTTTGGGCGATGCGATGAAGGCCAAGAAACTCAAGGAAGCGCTGCACCAGATGGCCGAGGAGGGCGTCGTGCAGCTGTTCTCGCCCGAGGACGGCTCGCCGGCCATCGTCGGCGTCGTCGGCGCCCTGCAGCTCGATGTCTTGAAGGAGCGGCTGAACTTCGAATACACGCTGCCCGTCGAATTCGAGATGTCGCGCTTTTCGGTCTGCCGCTGGATCTCGGCCGACGACAAGGCCGAGGTGCTTCGCTTCATCGAGGCGCATCGTGGCGACATCGCCCGCGACCTCGACAACGACCCGGTGTTCCTCGCCCAGCACGCCTTCTCGCTCAACTACGAAGCCGAGCGCTGGAAAGCGATCCGCTTCGCCACGATCAAGGACTATCAGGTTCGCGACAGGGCGGCATAGGCGCCAGTTTTTCCTTCTCCCCGTTCACGGGGAGAAGGTGCCCGAAGGGCGGATGAGGGGCAGCGTCGGCGGTGAAGGACTGGGGAATGTGCCCCGGCCCTTCGCAGGCTCAGGGTGGTCAAAGCTCGAAAGCCAAGCAATTGGCTTTTCGTCCGCTACGCGGACCGCATCTCATCCCTTCGCCGCCTCTTCGATCTTGGCGATGTCGATCTTGCCCATCTGCATCATGGCATTCATAGCCCGGCCGGCCTTGGCCCGGTCCGCATCCCCGAGCAGGCGCGGCAGCTGTTCCGGCACGACCTGCCAGGAGACGCCGAACTTGTCCTTCAGCCAGCCGCAAGGGCCGGGTTCGCCGCCGCCCTCGGTGAGCCTGCTCCAGAAATGATCGACTTCTTCCTGAGTCTTGCAGTCGATCGACAGCGAGATCGCCTCGGTGAATTTGTATTGCGGTCCGCCGTTGAGCGCCAGGAACGGGACGCCGTCGAGCTCGAACGAGGCCACCAGCACCTGGCCTTCAAGAGCGTGGTCCTTGGGCCAACGCGTTACGCTCAGCTCCTTGGAATTCTTGAAGATGGACATGTAGTGGGTCATCGCCTCTTCGGCCTGGCCGTCGAACCACAGGAAGGTGGTGATCTTTTGCATGCGTCTCTCCTTGGTGCGGATTTCCGGTTGGTGTCGATCTGGTTACGGCCCAAGGACGTTGTGACGGAGCGTGATCCGACAGCGGCCGCGTTTTTTTGTGACAAATCTGGCGCATTGCAAAATTGTGGCCAGACCAGGCTTCGGCGTCTATAACGCCTGCGGTCCGAATTCAGTGCCGTCACGCTCCAGTCGAGCGCGGCCAGCCACCTAAGGAAAATTCATGCCTGCCTATCGCTCCCGCACCACCACCCATGGCCGCAACATGGCCGGCGCCCGTGGCCTCTGGCGCGCCACCGGCATGAAGGATTCCGATTTCGGCAAGCCGATCATCGCTGTGGTCAACTCCTTCACCCAGTTCGTGCCGGGCCATGTCCATCTCAAGGACCTCGGCCAGTTGGTCGCGCGCGAGATCGAAAAGGCCGGCGGCGTCGCCAAGGAATTCAACACCATCGCCGTCGATGACGGCATCGCCATGGGCCATGACGGCATGCTCTATTCGCTGCCGTCGCGCGAGCTGATCGCCGATTCCGTCGAATACATGGTCAACGCCCACTGCGCCGACGCCATGGTCTGCATCTCCAATTGCGACAAGATCACCCCCGGTATGCTGATGGCGTCGCTGCGCCTCAACATCCCGACCGTCTTCGTTTCCGGCGGCCCGATGGAAGCCGGCAAGGTGGTGCTGGCCGGCAAGACACAGGCGCTCGACCTAGTCGATGCTATGGTCGCGGCCGCCGATGACAAGATCTCCGATGAGGACGTCAAGGTCATCGAGCGTTCGGCCTGCCCGACTTGTGGTTCCTGCTCGGGCATGTTCACAGCCAATTCCATGAACTGCCTGACCGAGGCGCTTGGCCTGTCGCTGCCCGGCAATGGCTCGACGCTGGCCACGCATGCCGACCGCAAGCGCCTGTTCGTCGAGGCCGGCCACCTGATCGTCGATCTCGCCCAGCGCTATTACGAGCAGGATGACGAGACGGCGCTGCCGCGCAACATCGCCTCCAAGGGCGCCTTCGAGAACGCCATGACGCTCGACATCGCCATGGGCGGCTCGACCAACACCGTGCTGCACATCCTCGCCGCGGCGCATCAGGGCGAGGTCGACTTCGATCAGGATGATATCGATGCGCTGTCGCGCAAGGTGCCGGTGCTGTGCAAGGTTGCTCCCGCCAAGGCGGATGTGCACATGGAGGACGTCCACCGCGCCGGCGGCATCATGGCAATCCTCGGCCAGCTCGACAATGCCGGCTTGATCAACCGCGACCTGCCGACGGTGCATACCCGAACGCTGGGTGAGGCGCTCGACCATTGGGACATTTCCCGCACGACCAGCCAGAACGTCCGCGACTTCTTCCTCGCCGCTCCCGGCGGCGTGCCGACGCAGGTCGCCTTCAGCCAGGACCGGCGCTGGGACGAGCTCGACCTCGATCGGGAAAAAGGCGTCATCCGCTCGGCGAAAACACCTTTCTCGAAAGACGGCGGTCTCGCCGTGTTGAAAGGCAATCTGGCGCTCGACGGCTGCATCGTTAAGACGGCGGGCGTCGACGAATCGATCCTGAAATTCACCGGCCCGGCCCGCGTGTTCGAAAGCCAGGACGCCAGCGTCAAGGCAATCCTCTCCAACGAGATCAAGGCCGGCGATGTCGTCGTCATCCGCTACGAGGGGCCGCGCGGCGGGCCCGGCATGCAGGAAATGCTCTATCCGACCAGCTATCTGAAGTCGAAAGGCCTCGGCAAGGCCTGCGCGCTGGTCACCGATGGCCGTTTCTCCGGCGGCACGTCGGGCCTGTCGATCGGTCATGCGTCGCCGGAAGCCGCCGAGGGCGGCACGATCGGGCTGGTGCAGGAGGGCGACACGATCGAGATCGATATCCCGAACCGCACTATCCGCCTTGCTGTCGACGATGCCGAACTCGCCACCCGGCGGGCGGTCATGGAGGCAAAGGGCGCGTTGGCCTGGAAGCCCGAGGAAAAGCGCAAGCGCAAGGTGACGACGGCGTTGCGCGCTTATGCGGCTATGGCAACCAGCGCGGCCAAGGGGGCGGTCAGGTTCGTGCCGGAGTGAATTGGCTGCAACCCCTACCTCCCCCTTGTGGGGAGGTCGGACCGAAGGTCCGGGTGGTCGGCGCCGCCCCCCACCCCGCTGCTGCGCAGCGACCCTTCCCACAAGGGGGAGGGTAAGGCTCCGCCCCTACGGCATCAGCTGATACTCATAGAGCTTCTGATAAAGCCCGCCCTGCTTGAGCAGGGTCCGGTGCGGGCCGCTCTCCACCACCTTGCCGGCTTCCAGCACCACGATCGTGTCGGCCTGATGCACGGTCGACAGACGATGCGCGATGACGATCGTCGTGCGCCCCTCCGTCAGTTGCTGCAGCGCGTCGCGGAACAGTGCTTCCGATTCGGCGTCGAGCGCGCTGGTCGCTTCGTCCAAAAGCAGGATCTCGGCATTGCGCAGCATGGCGCGCGCGATCGAGATGCGCTGGCGCTGGCCGCCGGACAGCAGGCCGCCATTCTCGCCGACATCCGTCTCGTAGCCCTTCGCCTGCGCCATGATGAAGTCATGCGCGTTGGCGGCCCTGGCGGCGGCGATCACTTCTTCGTCGGTCGCGTCCTGACGCCCGAGCCGGATGTTGTGCATGATCGTGCCGGTAAACAGGAACGTGTCCTGGCTGACATAGGCGATCTTTTCCCGCAGCGACGCGAGCGTCGCGTGAGAGATGTCCTGGCCGTCGAACATCACCTTGCCGCCCTGCGGGTCGTACATGCGCATGATCAGGTTCAAGATCGTCGACTTGCCGCTGCCTGACGGTCCGACCAGCGCCGTCATCTTGCCGGGCGCGAGGGTCAGGTCGAACCGGTCCAGCACCGGCGGGCCGTTCTGGTAGGCAAAGCTGACAGTATCGAACCGGATCTCGCCCGGCCCGGCCAGAAGCGGCTTGGCATCCGGCTTTTCGGCCAGCGTCAGCGGTTCGTCGGCGAGCTGGAACATCATGCGCACGCCGACAATGCCGCTTTCCAGGGAGATGCGGACGCGCGCGAGGCGCTTTGCCGGTTCGTAGGCAAGCAACAGCGCCGCGATGAAGGCCATGATGTTGCCCGGCAACTGGCCGCCCTGCAGAACCAGAAAGCCGCTGACCATGACGGCGCCGGCGATCGCCAGCCCGGCCAGGGTCTCCATCACCGGGCTCGTCACCGCTTCCAGCGCAGCGATGTTGTTGGCCCGATCCTCGACGTCCGACACCGCCTTGTACATGCGCTTGCGCATCAAGCCTTCGAGGTTGAAGGATTTGACCACGCGCACGCCGATTGCGGTTTCCTGCATTACCTGCACGATCTGGCCGACCGAGCGGAACTCCATTGCAGCGAACTTGCGGACACGCTTCAGGATGCGGTTGACGCTGTAGATGGCCAAGGGCCCGACGACGAAGCAAATCAGCGATAGCGCCTGCTGCTGCACCACCATGACCAGCACGAGGACAATCAAGGTCACCAGATCCCGCGCATAGGACGTGACCACGAGGTCGAGCACGTTGCGTGCCGCCTGGGCATTGTTGGTCATGCGGGTGATCAGGTCGGACGAGGAGGTGGAATGATAGAATTCGATGCCCTGCGCGAGAATCCGATCGTAGATCTTGCGCTGCCGTTCGGCGATGATGGCGTTGCCGACCCGGCTCATGAAATAGGCCTGGACGAAATTGGCGATGCCCTTGACGATGAAGATCGCGGCAACCGCCATCGCAATCATGTTGACGCGATCGATCCTTTTGTCGATCACGAATTCATTGGTGATTTCACGCAGGATCCAGGCGCTGGCGCCCGTCATGCCGGCCACCACCAGCATCGACACTATGGCGGCGCCGTATCCGAACATATGCTGTCGGAAGGATTCCCTGACCAGCCTCGCAACGAGGCGCTGGTTCTCCGTCGAGCGGAAGAAACGAAACAAACGGCTGATCCTTGAAACGGGACGACGAAGGCGGCTTATAGAGGGAGTTGCGACGAGATGGAACCGTCGGCAGCGGTGGCAAAGAAACCGCTGCGGCAAGCTGTCTTTTGCGACACGATGGAACGGGTGATTCTTCAAGCGGGATGACGACAGATGGATTTCGACCTTATCGTTCGCGGCGGCACGTTGCCTGATGGCGCCACTGCCGACATCGGCATCAGCGGCGAGACGATCGTGACGATCGAGCCGACATTGCAAGGCTCCACGCGGACCGAGGTCGACGCCCGTGGCAATCTGGTCTCGCCGCCCTTCGTCGATCCGCATTTCCACATGGACGCGACACTGTCCTACGGCATCCCGCGCATCAATGCGTCGGGCACGCTGCTCGAAGGCATTTCGCTGTGGGGCGAATTGAAGCCGCTCCTGACGCATGAGGCGGTGCGCGACCGCGCGCTTGCCTATTGCGACTGGGCGGTGTCGATGGGCCTGCTCGCCATCCGTACCCATGTCGATGTCTGCGACGACAGGCTGCTGGCGATCGAGGCTCTGCTCGACGTCAAGAAAACGATCGCCCCCTACATCGATCTGCAATTGGTGGCCTTTCCACAGGATGGGTTCTATCGCTCGCCAACGGCGCGTCAAAATACCATCCGCGCGCTCGACCTGGGCGTGGATATCGTCGGCGGTATTCCGCATTTCGAGCGCACCATGGCCGACGGCACGCGTTCGGTGACAGAGCTCTGCGAGATCGCGGCCAGGCGTGGCCTGATGGTCGACCTGCATTGCGACGAGACCGACGATCCGCTGTCGCGTCATATCGAGCAGCTGGCCTACGAGACGCAGCGTCTTGGCCTGCAGGGCAGGGTGGCCGGCTCGCACCTCACCTCGATGCATTCGATGGACAATTACTATGTCTCGAAGCTGCTGCCCCTGATCGCCGAAGCCGGCGTTTCGGCGATTCCCAACCCGCTGATCAACATCATGCTGCAGGGCCGCCACGACACCTTCCCGAAGCGCCGGGGCCTGACCCGGGTCAAGGAGATGCTGGCGCTCGGCATCCGCGTCGGCTGGGGCCAGGATTGCGTGCTCGACCCCTGGTATTCGCTGGGCACGGCCGACATGCTCGATGTCGCCTTCATGGGCCTGCATGTTGCCCAGATGTCGAGCCCGGCCGACATGGCGCGCTGCTTCGACATGGTCACCAATGTCAACGCATCGATCATGGGGCTCGATCATCTGGGTCTCGCGGTCGGCAAGCGCGCCAGCCTGGTCGTTCTCGATGCCGGCAATCCTGTCGAAGCCTTGCGCCTGCGCGCCGAGCGCATCTGTGTCATCGCCAGGGGCAAGGTGGTGGCGGAGCGGACAAGGCAGGATACGCGGCTTTCGATCGATGGTAGGCCGGCGGCGGTGAACCGCAGGCACAAAGCCACGTAGGCCCAGCCGATTTCCGGTTCTGGTCTCGCCGGTTTCCCGAATTCTCCTCGTCAAAGCGGCTGCTTCCGTCTACGACGCGGCTACGCAAGGGAGGAATCGGGATCGGCATGACGCAGCCCGTGGCGCAGAATTCCACAATCAGGAACGTGTTGCTGGCCGGCATTCTGCTGATGCTGGCGGGCGACTTCCTGTTTGCGCTGAACGATGCGATGGGCAAATGGCTGGTCGCCAGCTTCTCCGTCGGCCAGGTGGTTCTGATCCGTTCGATCGGCGCCTTCTTCGTGCTTGGGCCGATGATCGCCCATCAGGGCACGGCCAAGCTGTTCCGCATGGAGAGGCTCGAACTGCAGATCTTGCGCGTCGTCATGACCACGCTGGACACCGCGCTGTTCTATGCCGCCGTCGTCTATCTGCCGCTCGCCGACGTGATGAGCTTCTACATGGCCGGGCCGATCTATGTCGCGGCACTCTCGCACCTCTTGCTCGGCGAAAAGGTCGGCTGGCGCCGCTGGATGGCGATCCTTCTCGGCTTCTGCGGTGTGCTGATCATGCTGAAGCCATCCTCGGCGGCGTTCTCGCTGTCGTCGAGCTTCGCGCTGGTCGGCAGCATCGCCTTCGCCTTCGCCATTATCCTCAATCGGCGGCTGCGCGGCACCAGCGACACCAATCTGGTGACGTGGCAGACCATCGGCACGCTGGTCGTTGGCGGTGTCCTGACCATCGGCGCCTGGCAGACGCCGTCGGCGCTTGATTTCGGCGCCATGCTGCTTCTCGGCATTGTTTCTTGCGGGGCGCATCTGATGATCACCAGGGCGCTCAAGCTGGCTCCGGCCTCGACGCTGGCGCCGTTGCATTACACGCTGCTCTTGTGGGCGGTGGTGTTCGGACTGGTGTTCTTCGGCGACATTCCAGGCACGCGCATCCTGATCGGCTCGGGCATCGTCGTGCTGGCCGGCCTGTTCATCTTCCACCGACAGAAAGTGGTCGAGACCACGGTGCCGCCCGAAAACGTGCCGAAGGGCGTGAATTAATGCCTGTCGCCCAAAAGCGCGCAGCGGTTTTGGGATAACGACATGCACAAGAAATGACTGAAAGCGCGACGCGCTGCAGAATCCAGGGTTCTGGTCCCTAACCCCGGCGTATCGCGGCGAGATGCCGTGAAAACTCCGGCGTCTCCATCAGTGCCTTGCAGCGGGCGAAACGGCCGTCGGCATAGGCGCGGAAATCATCGACCGGGTTGTTGTTGGCCAGCTGGATAAGTCCCCACAGCGTCCACAGAAGGTCGCACATCGCCTTGTAGATGACGACGCGGCCGCGCTCCGCTGGCCTCGCCTCGCCACCGAAATAGGCGCGCATCATCTCTTCGTCCTGTACCGCGTCGAACTTTCCTTCCACGCTGAGGTCGCCAAGGTCCCACAGCGGATCGTTCATGCCCGAATATTCCCAGTCGACGATCCACATCCTGTCCCCCGTATCGAGGAAGTTCTCGCAAAGCGGGTCGCAATGGCAGGCGACGAGGGGGAGCGGATGGGCGGCGAGCGCCGACCGCACGCCCCCGGCCTCGCGCACCACGTCATGATAGCCGGCGGGCAGGCTGACATCCTTGGTTGCCAGCACCTTGAGATAATCGTCGATCATTGCAAACAGTTCGAAGCGGAAGGGAAACACCGCGTCGGAAGCATGCAGCTTGCGGAAGGCCTCGCCGGCCCGTGCCGGACTGCCCGGCCGAACTTTGAATTTCTCCGGCGACATGGTCTCGGCGCCAGCGATGAAGCGCGTCACCATCACGCCGGTGCCGGGATCGACATGCAGCACCTCGGGACTGACCCCCGCCCTTGCTGCTTCACGCGCCGCCACCGCTTCGTTGGCGCGGTTGATGTACTCCTCGGTGCCCCTGCCGGGAATGCGCAGGCAGAACTCGCCAGCCCTGAAGACGAGATTGGTGAGGCCGCCAAGCCGCTCTACCTTGCCGGCGAAATCCTTGAACAGCGGGATCGCTGTCATGGCCTGACGGGCGAGGGTTAGATCGTCACTCACCCCCGCAACCTTTCCATCTTTGGATCATAAAGCGTGCGCGGCCCGCGCGTCGCTCTGTAGGCCTTGCCGAAGGCCTCGATCTCGAACGCGGCCTCGCCCGACAACTCCACCGGAAGGTAGCCGAAGGCAATGGTCTTGCCGAGCGTATAGCCATAGCCAGTGGATGAGGTAGAACCGACGACCTTGCCGCCGAACAGGATCGCCTCGCCGCCGTGGAACGGCGCGAAGCCGTCGACGGTGAAGGAGCACAGCCTTCGCGTCACGCCCTCGGCCTTGATCCGCGACAGCGCCTCGCGACCGAGGAACTCACCCTTGTCCAACGCCACCGCAAAGCCGAGCCCAGCTTCGTAGGGATTGTAGTCGGGGGTGATGTCGCCGGACCAGTAGAGATAGCCCTTCTCCATGCGGCAGGCGTCGATGGCGCGATAACCGGCATCGGCAATGCCGTGCGGCTCGCCCGCCTCGCGCAGTGTTTCGTAGACATGCACGGCATAGTCCTCCGGCACGTAGAGTTCGTAGCCAAGTTCGCCGACATAGCCGACACGTACCGCGAGTGCGGTGGCGTTGCCGACCTCGATGGTGCGCGCAGCCAGAAAGGGCAGCGCGTCGTTGGAAACATCATCATCGCTGACCGACTGCAGGATGTCCCGGGCGCGGGGGCCGCACAAATTGATTGTGGCATACTGATTGGTCACGTCGCGCAGCGACACGCCGGCCGGCAGATGCCTCGATATCCAATGCCGGTCATGCACACCGAAGCCGGAGCCGGTGACCAGCAGGAAGCGATCCTCGCCGGTATGAACGATGGTCACGTCAGCTTCGATGCCGCCCTTCCCGTTGCAGAGTTGGGTGTAGACGGCCCTGCCCGGCGCGCCGGAAAGGTCGTTGGCGGCGATGCGCTGCAGTGCTGCCTGTGCCCCACTGCCCGTAATCTCGAACTTGGAGAACGAGGTCTGGTCGATCAGGGCGGCGCGCTCGCGGATTGCGCGCACCTCGTCGCCGACAGCGTTGAACCAGCCGGGCTTGTCTTCGAAGCTGCCCATCTCGACCGATTTACCGTCATCGACAGAGAACCAGTTCGGCCGCTCCCAGCCGAATTTGGAGCCGAAAACCGCGCCGTTGTCGCGCAGCGTGTCATGCAATGGCGAAAGGCGCAGACCGCGCGCGGCGTGGGATTCCTCCGCCGGCCAGTGGATCTTGTAGTAGGCGCCGTAGGCCTCGATGGCGCGCGCTTCCAGATAGCGGCCTTGCGCCTGCACCGCGCCGAAGCGGCGCACGTCGAAGGGCCACAAATCCATGCCGGCATCGCCATGAAGGATCATGTTGGACAATGCCAGCCCGGCGCCGCCGGACGCCGCGATACCGGCGGTAAATCCGCAGGCGACGAAGAAATTGTCGAGTTCTGGCGCCAGCCCCATGATCGGCTCGCCGTCGAAGGACACCGGGATAGGCCCGTTGATGACAGTCTGGATACCGATCTCGTTGAGCACTGGCAGCCGCTCCGCCGCGGGCAGCGCGAACAGTTCCAGTCGCTCCATGTTGGGCGGGAAGAGCTCGCGGCCGAAATCGAGCGGCGGCATGCCGCGCCAGCAGCCTTTCGAGCCGTCCTCCCAGCCGCCGATGGCAAAACTGCCAGTGTCCGGCTTGAGGTAGAAATTGTGGTCGGGGTCGCGCAGCGTGGCCAGGTTCGGATCGAGCGTCAGCGTCTTTTCGGTGAGGAAATACTGGTGTTCGACGACACCCGCGGCCAGCGGCACACCGGCCATCTTGCCGACGCGCTTGGCCCACAGCCCGGCGCAGTTGACGAGAATGTCGCAGGAGATCGAGCCGCCATTGGTGACGACCCCGACCGCGCGCGGTCCCTCGATGACGATCTCCTCAACCGTCACACCTTCCTCAATTCTGGCGCCATTCAGCCGCGCGCCCTTGGCATAGGCCATCGTCAATGAATAGGGATCGATATAGCCGTCACCGGGAATGTAGGCGGCGCCCTCGATGCCTTCCTTGACAATGTAGGGGAAGTGCTGGGCTGCCTCGTCGGCCGACAGCGAGTGACATTCGACACCAAAGCTCTTGGCTTGTGTCATCGACCGGCGGATTTCGCTCCAGCGGGCGGAACTTCCGGCCAGCCGCAGCGAGCCGACTTTCTTCCATGAGATCGCTTGACCGGTCTCGGCTTCCAGCCGGTCGAAGACGGCGACCGAATTCTGCATCAGCCGCGTCAGGTTCCGTTTGCCCCGGAGCTGTCCGACCAGTCCGGCGGCATGCCATGTGCAACCGTGGGTGAGCAGCGATTTCTCGACCAGCAACACGTCCTTGGCGCCGTCGCGGGCGAGATGATAGGCCACCGAGGTGCCGATGGCGCCGCCACCGATGATCAGGATATGGACGTGACGATCCGCATGGAAACTCATCGCTGCACCGTTACGCCTTGATCTTGCTCATCGACGGATCATACAGTGGCTCGAGATGGATTTGGGCCGGCGTTCGCTCCATCGCCACAACCAGTTCATAGTCGCCCGAAGCGAGAAAATCGTCACTGACCCCGTCGGCATCGCGCACATAGCCGTAGCCGATGTTCCTGCCCACCGTGTAGCCATAGCCGCCGCTGGTGAGGTAGCCGACCGGTTCGCCATTGCGCAGGATGGTCTCGCGGCCGAGCAGCACGATCTCCGGATCGTCGACCGTAAAGCCGGCAAAGCGTTTCTTCAATGCCGCGCCGTTGGTCTTCTCGAGCGCCCGCCGTCCGACGAAATCCGTATTCTTGCGCAACTTCACCGCCCAGCCGAGTCCGGCTTCCCGCGGTGTATCGTTGGGCGTGATGTCGGAGCCCCAGGCGCGATAACCCTTTTCCAGTCGCAACGATTCCAGTGCCCGGTAGCCGACGGGGCGGATTTCGTGCTTCTTCCCGGCCGCCATCAGCGCGTCGAAGACGTCGCCCGTGGCCGCGATCGGCACATGCAGTTCCCAGCCGAGCTCGCCGACATAGGTGACGCGCAACGCCCTAATTGTGTGGCCGGCGACGGCAATCTCGCGCACATGGCCGAACGGGAAGCCGGCGTTCGACACATCCGCGTCTGTCACATCAGCCAGCACATCGCGCGCCCGGGGACCCATCAGCGACAGCGTGCCGAAATCCTCGGTGACATCGACGAGCGTGGCGTTGAGTCCCTCGCCGATATGGTCGCCGATCCACGAGAAATCATGCGTGCGGAAGCCGGTGCCGGTGACGATGTAGAATTTCTCCTCGGCCAGCCGCGCCACGGTCAGATCGGCCTCGATGCCGCCGCGCGTGTTGAGAAGCTGCGTGTAGGTCAGCCGGCCGACCGGCTTGCTGACGTCGTTGGCGCAGATCCAGTCCAGCGCCCTCAACGCGTCGGGTCCGCTCAGCTCGTATTTGGCGAAGGACGACTGATCGAAGATGCCGACCTTCTCGCGCACGTGGCGGTGCTCGTCGCCGACCGCCGCGAACCAGTTCTGCCGGCCCATCGAATAGACGTCCCGCGGCTCGATGCCCGCCGGTGCGAACCAGTTTGGCCGTTCCCAGCCGAGCTTCGAGCCGAACACGGCGCGCTGTTGTTTCAGCCGCTCGTAGAGCGGCGAGACGATGCGCGGTCTGCCGCTGGCATACTCCTCGTGTGGGAAGCCGATCGTATAGTGCTTGCCATAGGCCTCCAGCGTGCGGTCGCAAACCCATTGCCGGTCGCGGTGCAGGTTGGAAAAGCGCCTGATGTCGACGACCCACAGGTCCAGCGGCGCCTCGCCATCGACCACCCATTGCGCCAGCACCCAGCCGGCGCCGCCGCCCGAGGCGATGCCGAAGGCGTTGAAGCCGGCGCCGACGAACATGTTGGCGCATTCGGGTGCTGTGCCGAGGATGAAATTGCCGTCCGGCGTAAAGCTCTCCGGCCCGTTGATCATCTGCTTGACGCCGACGGTTTCGAGCGCCGGCACGCGCGCGATCGCTTGTGTCATGTGCTGCTCGAAATGGTCGTAGTCGTCGTCGAACAGGCGGAATTCCCAATCATTGGGCACGTCGCCCATCGTCCAGGCCTGCGGGTTCGGCTCGTAGCCGCCCATCACCAGCCCGCCGACCTCCTCCTTGAAATAGGTGCGCCGGTCCGGGTCGCGGATGGTCGGCGCGTCGGTCGCCAGCCCGTCGATCTTCTCGGTGATGATATACTGGTGTTTGACCGGCTGCAGCGGCACGTTGATGCCGGCAAGCGCGCCCACCTGCCGCGCCCATTGCCCGGCGCAGTTGACCACCTTGTCGCAGGCGATGTCGCCCTTGCTGGTCTTGACCACGGTGATGCGGCCGTCCTTCATCTCGAAGCCGGTGACGCGGACATCCTCGAACAGTTTCGCGCCATGCATGCGCGCGCCCTTGGCCAGCGACTGCGTGATGTCGGAGGGGCTTGCTTGCCCGTCGGTCGGCAGCCAGGAGGCGCCGACCAGATCGCCGGTCTCAAGCAGCGGCCACATTGCCTTGACCTCCGCCGGCGACAGCAATTGCATGTCCATGCCGAAGCTTTTCGCCGTCGTCGCCAGCCGCTTGTACTCTGTCCAGCGGTCGGCGTTGGTGGCCAGCCGCAGGCAACCGGTCATCTTCCAGCCGGTGGCCAGACCTGTTTCGGCCTCCAGTCCCTTGTAGAGATCGACGGAATATTTGAGCACGCGGGTGATCGAGGCCGACGAGCGCAATTGCCCGACGAGGCCCGCGGCGTGCCAGGTCGAGCCCGAGGTCAGCTTGCCCTGTTCCAAAAGCACGACATCGGCCTTGTGGTCGCGCGCCAGATGATAGGCCGTCGAACAGCCGATGATGCCGCCGCCGATGACGACGACGCCAGCATGGGTTGGCAATGTCATGGTTTTTGTATCCCGTATTTTGTTCTGTAATTTTCCAGCGCGGCTTCGAGCCGCGTCAGGTTTTCCTCGGTATAGGCGACGTAGTCGATGCCGGGCGCGTCGAGATAGAGCTCGGACACCATGCTCCACATCGCCTCGCGCAGCAGCGAGGCGCACTGCATCGCCGCGTGCGAGCGGCGGATCGCTTCATCCGGCTCCTTCATGAAATAGGCGGTCAGGAAGGCGAAGGATTCCTCGTCGCTCATGCCGGCATTCGAGGCGACGCCGGCGAGGTCGAACATCGCCGTGTTGAAGCCGGCATATTCGAAGTCGATCAGCCACAGCCTGTTGCCGTCGTCGAGAATATTGGCCGGCAACAGATCATTGTGGCCGAAGACGATAGGCAGCAGTTTCTGTGCGCGTTCCAGCTCGTCCGCCAGCGTCAGCAAGCGCGGCAACTCGCCGCGCTTGCGGCTGCCGCCCTCTTCCAGCGTGCGTGCATAGTCGCGAATGACATGGAATACCCAGAACATGAAGCCGGCGCCGGAGATATGGTTCGGCATCTCCCGGTGAAAGCCGCGCATCAGGGCCGCGACGCGACCGAGATTGGCCCGCACGTCCTCGGCCAGATAGGTCTTCGCGCCAAGGAACTCCGTCACCATGATGCCCGGTTCGGTATGGCGGACGGCCGGCGCGAAACCGGCGGCATGGGCCGCCCGCGCGGTCATCACCTCGCGCTCGCGAAAGACGTGGTGGAACGGATAGTCCTTGCCGAAGCGCACGACATGCTTTCCGGCCGCGTCCTTGACCAGATAGTTTGCATTGCTCAACCCGCCAGGCAGCGGTGCGATCTCGATGTCGCCGGTCCAGCAGGGCAGGGCGCGGATGCGGTCTTCGGCGGTCATGGATTGGCCCTTGGTCCGACAAGGCATCGACAGGGCGGCGCAGCGGGGCCGGCGTGCCGTTTCGACGGATGCTCATTTTGGCAAAGATCTCGTCGGCGCGGCACTCGGGATCGGTATCCCACGCCGCACCGACGAGTCCCATGTGCCGGGCTCTTCGAGGCCGGCATCCGCCCCCGCGGATTCGATAGGTTCCTTCGCCCTCGCGCCAGACAGTTTCCAGACCTTTGGGCATGCAAGTTTGGATACGGCTCTGCCATCGTTCTCCCGTGGCAGTCCGAGCCTGTCACCAAACCAGTGTCACGCCGCGTAACGCCGGATGTCAACTGGATTCTGTGGTTTTTCCTGCTTTTATGACCGATTCGTCTCGAGATTTCTTGTAATATCCAGCAGATTTGCCTTAGAAGCGGTCAATTGCGCAACAGATGCGACCGGAAACGACCCCATGGCTCACTCGAAACGGCACGGCGAGATCCTGCGGCTGCTGCAGGAAGAGGGAACCGTCACCATCGCCAGCCTGGCCGACCGGTTGGGCGTGTCGCTCGAGACCGTGCGCCGCGACGTCAAGCCGCTCACCAGCGACGGCTCCGTCCTCAAGATGCATGGTGCCATCGGGCTGCCGTCGATGATCGGCGAAGCGCCATTCGAGCGGCGCATGCGCGAAAATGCCGACGCCAAGCGCGTCATTGCCCGCATGGTCGCCGCCACCATCCGCGACGGTGAATCGGTCATGCTCGACACCGGCACGACGACCTCGTTCCTGGCCCGTGAACTGCTCGCCCACCGGCGCCTGACGGTCGTCACCAACTCGTCGGACATCGCCCGCACGCTGGCCACCATCAATGGCAACAAAGTCTATATGGCCGGCGGCGAACTGCGCAGCGATTCCGGCGCCGCCTTCGGTGTCTCGGCCATCGAGTTCGTCAGCCGCTTCTCGGTCAGCCACGCCATCATCTCCACCGGCGCCGTCGATGCGGCGATGGGCGTCATGGACTATGATCTGGAAGAGGCTGAGTTCGCCCGCATGGTGCTGTCGCGCGGCCAGCGTTCGCTCGTCATCACCGATCACAGCAAGTTCGGCCGCCTTGGTCTGGTTCAGGTTTGCGGCTTCGGCAGCTTTTCCGAACTCGCCACCGATCGGTCGCCGCCGCACGACATTGCCGCCGCCCTTGAGCAGGCCGGCGCGCGGCTCAGCATTGCCGGCGAGGAAGCCGGGTTCTGATCCAGTCAATGCCTGCCGACGATTGGCCGGCACTTCCCACCGCCGCCTTCAGCGTGTTTAGTCCGGCCATGGCTTTCACCATCCGCCAGCTGCAGTTCTTCATCGCCGTCGCCGAGCAGGGCACGGTGTCGGGCGCCGCCCAGAATCTCTCCATCTCGCAGTCGTCGGTCACCGAAGCCATCAAGGAACTGGAAAGCGATCTCGGCGTCGAACTGTTCGAACGCCATCCGCGCGGCCTCAACATCACCCACAAGGGCCACCAGTTCCTGCGCCACGCGACAAAGATCCTCGCCGATGTCTCCGACGCGCGTCGCGCCTTTTTCGGCGAGCAGACGGTTGCCGGGGGTCGGCTGCAACTTGGCGTCACCTCGCTGGTCGCCGGCTATGTGCTGTCGGATCTTCTTGCGCGCTACCGCCGCGCCTATCCGGGCGTCGAGGTCTCGGCCATCGAGGACAATGGCGACTATCTCGAACATCTGTTGATCGGCGGCAAGCTCGACATAGCCGTCATGGTCACCTCGAACCTGCGCGACCGCACCGCGCTGCAGTCGGAAATCCTCGAGGTCTCGGCCTACCGGCTGTGGCTACCGCTCGGCCACCCGCTGGCCGGCGCCGATATCATCAGCATCGGCGACATCGCCTCCGAACCGCTGATCATGCTGACCGTCGACGAAATCGAGGAGAACACCGGCAAGCTGCTGACGGCGATCGGCGCCAAGCCTCATGTCGCCTTCCGCACGCGTTCGGTCGAAGCCGTGCGCAGCCTGGTTGCCACCGGCGCCGGCGTGGCGCTGCTGCCCGATCTTGTCTACCGGCCATGGTCGCTGGAAGGCGACCGCATCGAATCGCGCGACATTTCCGGCTCCTTGCCGGTGGTCCAGGTTGGCATGGTCTGGCGGCGCGGCTCCGGCCTGCCGCAGGCGGCGCGCGATTTCATCGGCCTTGCCCAGTCGCAGCGCATGGTCCGCCAGCGGCCCGACAAGATTGGTCGCTGATCTATCGGAAAAACCGATATCGCCTTTCTGACAAATGAATTTGCGAAACCGGAATTTTCAAAGCACTTTTCGGTTCAGGGACCAAAGCCGCCACCAGAGCGACAGGCGTCCAAGGAAGAACTGACACTTTTCAGTCCGCGCGTGCCCCCTAGCGAAGACCGAAACCGGCTTTCGGGGTCAGGCGCCAAAATGGGAGATCGATGATGAATTCATTCCTGAAGTCATGCACTGCTTTGACGGTCGCGCTGACCTTCTCGGGTCAGGCCGTCGCCCAGGTCAAGGAACTTGGCAAGGGCGAAGGCCAGGTCAACATCGTTGCCTGGCCTGGCTATATCGAGCGCGGCGAAACCGACAAGGGCTATGACTGGGTGAGCTCCTTCGAGAAGGAGACCGGCTGCAAGGTCAACGTCAAGACCGCCAACACCTCCGACGAAATGGTCTCGCTGATGAACGAGGGCGGCTTCGACCTTGTCACCGCTTCAGGCGATGCCTCGCTGCGCCTCGTCGCTGGCAAGCGCGTCCAGCCGATCAACACCGATCTCATCCCGAGCTGGAAGACGGTCGACGACCGCCTCAAGGACGCTCCATGGTTCACCGTCGGCGGCGTCCACTACGGCGTTCCCTATCAGTGGGGCCCGAACATCCTGATGTACAACACCGAGGTGTTCAAGGAAGCGCCCAAGAGCTGGAACGTCGTCTTCGAGGAAATGAAGCTGCCGGACGGAAAGTCCAACAAGGGCCGCGTCCAGGCCTATGACGGGCCGATCCACATTGCCGATGCCGCCAATTACCTGATGTTCCACAAGCCGGAACTCGGCATCAAGGATCCTTATGAACTGAACGAGGACCAGTACAAGGCGGCACTCGAGCTGTTGCGCGTCCAGCGCACCCTGGTCGGCCGCTACTGGCACGACGCCGCGATCCAGGTCGACGATTTCCAGAACGAAGGCGTCGTCGCCTCGGGCTCGTGGCCATATCAGGTCAACGCGCTGGTCGCCGCCAAGAAGCCGGTCGCCTCGACCGTGCCGGAGGAAGGCGTCACCGGCTGGGCCGACACCACCATGATGGAGGCCGATTCGGCCAACCCCAACTGCGCCTATATGTGGCTCGAGCATTCGCTGTCGCCGAAGGTGCAGGGCGATGTCTCGGCCTGGTTCGGTTCGCTGCCGGTAGTGCCCGCCGCCTGCAAGGGCAACGAGCTGTTGACCGACGAAGGCTGCAAGACCAACGGCTACGACAATTTCGAAAAGATCAAGTTCTGGAAGACGCCGGTGTCGAAATGCGCCACCCAGAACGACCAGTGCGTGCCCTACTATCGCTGGGTGTCGGACTATATCGGCGTCATCGGCGGGCGGTGATTCCGCCTCGCTGAGAGCATAGCGCTGCCCCTCACCCTTATCCTCTCCCCGTGAAGAACGGGGAGAGGGGGTCGCCAGCGTTTCCGCCAAGTTCCTTCTCCCCATCACTATTCGGGGAAAAGGTGCCGGCAGGCGGATGAGGGGCAGCGCAGCGTCCGAACTTGACGAGCCTGACAGATCAGGACAACCCATGACATCAGCCGTTTCCTTCCAGAAAGTCTCGCGCCATTTCGGCAGCGTTCGCGCCGTCGACGCGGTCGATCTCGACATCGCGCCGGGCGAGTTCTTCGCCATGCTCGGGCCGTCGGGTTCCGGCAAGACCACCTGCCTGCGCCTGATCGCCGGCTTCGAGCAGCCGACCTCGGGTTCGATCTCGATCTTCGGCGAACGCGCCGAGGGCGTGCCCCCTATCGCCGCAACGTCAACACCGTGTTCCAGGACTATGCGCTGTTCCCGCATTTGAATGTGCTCGACAACGTCGCCTACGGGCTGATGGTCAAGGGCGTCGGCAAGCCGGAACGGCACAAGGCGGCTGAGGAAGCGCTGTCGCTGGTGCGGTTGCCCGGCTATGGCGCCCGCCGCCCCGGCCAGCTTTCCGGCGGCCAGCGCCAGCGCGTCGCGCTCGCCCGCGCGCTGGTCAACCAGCCCAAGGTGCTGTTGCTCGACGAGCCGCTTGGCGCGCTCGACCTCAAGCTGCGCGAGAACATGCAGGAGGAGCTGAAGTCGCTGCAGAAGGCGCTCGGCATCACCTTCGTCTTCGTCACCCACGACCAGGGCGAGGCGCTGTCGATGGCCGACCGCGTCGCTGTCTTCAACGACGGCAAGATCATGCAGATCGGCACGCCCGAGGACATCTACCAGCGGCCGAAGACCCGCTTCGTTGCCGATTTCGTCGGCTCCTCCAACGTGCTGCCGCCGGATTTCGTCCAGCGCTATTCCGGCCAGCATCGCTGGGGCAGCCTGCGCCCTGAATCCATTCGCGTCGGTCGCGGGGCGAGCGGCGAAGGCGTCTCCGCCCGCCTCGTCTCGACCAACTATCTTGGCGCCACGACAAAACTGGCGCTCGACGCCGACGGGCTGCGGCTGCACGCCATCGTGCCGGCCGGCACGGCCTTGCCGGTGGAAGGCGAAGCGGTCGTCCTCACCTTCAACCGCGAGCACCTGCACCTGATGGACGAGCCGGCATGAGCCTCGACGCCGCCATGCCGCGCGCCACGGCGCCCGCCATCCTGCCAGGCAGTGGTGGCCTACGCGGCGCGCTGTCGGACCTTTTCTGGCGCAAGCCAAAAGTCCTGCTGTTGCTCATGCTGCTGCCGCCGGTGCTGTGGCTCGGTATCGTCTATATCGGCTCGCTGTTCGCGCTGCTGGCGCAGAGCTTTTTCTCGATCGACGAGTACTCCGGCCTGATCAACCGCCAGTTCACCTTGAAAACCTATGGCGACCTGTTCCAGGCGGCCAATCTCGACATCATCCTGCGCACGGTGACGATGGCGGCCCTGGTCACGCTGGCCTCGGCCATCATCGCTTTCCCGATTGCCTATTATGCGGCGCGCTATGCGCGCGGCCGCTGGAAGGCGCTGTTCTATCTCGGCATCATGCTGCCGCTGTGGTCGAGCTACCTGGTCAAGATCTACGCCTGGAAGCTGATCCTGGCCAAGGAAGGCATCCTCACCTGGCTGTTCGGCAAGCTCCATCTGCAATGGCTGATTGACGCCTGGCTGTCGCTGCCGGTCGTCGGCGGCAACTCGCTGTCGGTGTCGTTCACCGGCACTTTCATCGTCTTCGTCTATGTCTGGCTGCCGTTCATGATCCTGCCGGTGCAGGCGGCCCTCGAGCGCGTGCCGGGCAATCTGGTCGAGGCCTCGTCCGATCTCGGCGCCTCGCCCGGCCAGACTTTCCGCAACGTGCTGTTTCCGCTGGCGCTGCCGGGCATCGTCGCCGGCTCGATCTTCACCTTCTCGCTGACGCTCGGCGACTACATCATCCCGCAGATCATCGGCACCTCGCGGCTGTTCATTGGCCAGGCCGTCTATTCGCAGCAGGGCACCGCCGGCAACATCCCGCTCGCCGCCGCCTTCACCGTCGTGCCGATCGTCATCATGGGCTTCTATCTCTGGGGCGCCAAGCGCATGGGGGCCTTCAATGCGCTCTGATCGCGGTCAATCCGCTCCGCTCAGCCTGAAGGTCGCCGCCGCTTGCGGCCTGCTGTTCCTGCACCTGCCGCTCCTGCTGATCTTCGTCTACGCCTTCACGACGGAGGAGAAGAGCTTCGTCTGGCCGCCACCCGGCCTGACCACCCAATGGTTCGCCGTCACCTGGAACCGCCCCGATGTCTGGCAGGCGCTGTCGCTGTCGGTGAGGGTCGCCGCCATCTCGACGGCGATCGCGCTGATCCTCGGCACGCTCTGTTCGGCGGCGGTTTCCAGGACGAAATTCTTCGGCCGGGAAACCATTTCGCTGCTGGTCATCCTGCCGATCGCCTTGCCCGGTATCATCACCGGCATCGCGCTGCGCTCGGCGTTTTCGCTGGCCGACATTCCGTTCTCGTTCTGGACGATCGTGCTCGGCCATGCCACCTTCTGCGTCGTCGTTGTCTACAACAACGCCGTCGCCCGCTTCCGCCGCACGTCCGGTTCGATGATCGAAGCGTCGATGGATCTTGGCGCCGATGGCTTCCAGACCTTCCGCCATGTCGTGCTGCCCAACATTGCCACCGCTTTGCTTGCCGGCGGCATGCTGGCCTTCGCTCTGTCCTTCGACGAGGTCATCGTCACCACCTTCACCGCCGGGCAACAGCAGACGCTGCCGATCTGGATGCTGGAGGAACTGATCCGGCCGCGTCAGCGCCCGGTCACCAACGTCGTGGCCATGGTCGTCGTGCTGGTGACGCTGCTGCCCATCCTCGCCGCCTATTACCTGACCCGCGACGGCGACCAGATCGCCGGTTCGGGCAAATGATTTCAAGAGTTCCCAAGGGAGAGACTTCCATGGACACCCAGATGCTGATCGGCTCGAAATTCGAGAAGGGTACCGAAACCGAGGAGCCGATCCTCAACCCGAAGACCGGAGCGACGATCCTCAACCTGCCCGAAGCCAGCCAGGCACAGATCGAGGCGGCTGTCAGCGCCGCCGAACAAGCGTTCGTCTTGTGGTCGCGTACCACGCCGGCTCAGCGCTCCGGCTATCTCCTCAAGATCGCCGACCGCATCGAGGCCGATGCCAAGGAGTTCGCTACGCTCGAGGCGCTCAACTGCGGCAAGCCGATCAATGCCGTCCTCAATGACGAGATCCCGGCGATCGTCGATTGCTACCGCTTCTTTGCCGGCGCCGTCCGCTCGATGCCGGGCGTCGTTGCAGGCGAATACATTCCCGGCCACACCTCGATGGTGCGCCGGGATGCCATCGGCATCGTCGCCTCGATCGCGCCGTGGAACTATCCTTTGATGATGATGGCCTGGAAGCTGGCGCCGGCGATCGCCGGCGGCAACACCGTCGTCTTCAAGCCGTCGGAACAGACGCCGCTGACTTCGCTCAAGCTGGCGAAAATCCTTGCCGACATCCTGCCCGAAGGCGTCGTCAACGTCGTGCTCGGCCGTGGCGACAGCGTCGGCAACACGCTGATCAATCATCCCAAGGTCAACATGATCTCGATCACCGGTGACGTCGCCACCGGCAAGAAGGTGCTGCAGGCCGCGGCCAAGTCGGTCAAGCGCACCCATCTCGAACTCGGCGGCAAGGCGCCGGTCATCGTCTTCGACGATGCCGACCTCGGCGCGGTGGTCAACGGGCTGCGCGCCTTCGGCTACTACAATGCCGGCCAGGACTGCACCGCCGCCTGCCGCATCTATGCCGGCAAGAAAATCTACGACAAGCTCGTGGCCAACCTCTCATCGGCCGTCTCGACCATCAAGTACAATCGTCCGGACGACACGGAAAACGAGATCGGGCCGCTGATTTCGCGCCGCCAGCGCGACCGCGTCTCGAGCTTCGTCGAGCGCGCTTCGGAACTGAAGCACATCGAGATCACCACCGGCGGCAAGCCGGGCGAGGGCTCAGGTTTCTACTACCAGCCGACAGTGGTCGCGGGTGCACTGCAGGAAGACGAGATCGTACGCCGCGAAGTGTTCGGGCCGGTCGTCTCGATCACGCGTTTCACGGAAGTCGACGAAGCGGTGAAATGGGCCAATGACAGCGACTACGGCCTGGCGTCATCCGTATGGACCAAGGACGTTTCGCGCGCCATGGCGACGGCCGCCCGCCTGCAATATGGCTGCACCTGGATCAACACCCATTTCATGCTGACCAACGAGATGCCGCATGGCGGATTGAAACAATCCGGCTACGGCAAGGACATGTCGCTCTATGCGCTGGAGGACTACACCGCCGTGCGGCATGTGATGGTAGCCCACGGCTAGCCCTTGAGCGCGCAATAGAGGCATTCAACCAGGGAGGAAAGAACCATGCATCGCCGCCAGTTTCTGACAACCGCAGCCATCGCCGCCACGCTCTTCGTCGCGGCGCCGTCCTTTGGCGCCGATACTGCGCAATCGGTGGTCGAAGCCTATCTCGCCGCCTGGAACGCGCATGACTCGGCCAAGGCCGCCGGCTACTTCGCCGACGACGTCACCTACTACGACGCCTCGGTCGGCAAACCGGTCAAGGGCAAGGAGGCCGCCAAGACCGGCGTCATCGACAATTTCCTCAAGGCCGTCCCAGATGCCGTCTGGACGATGAAGGGTTCGCCCGTCGTCGAGGGCGACCGCGTCTCGTTCGAATGGGAGTTTTCCGGCACCAATACCGGCGCCTGGGCCGACGGCACCGCGGCCACCGGCAAGAAGTTCTCCTTCACCGGTGCCTCGATGTTCTCGGTCAAGGACGGCAAGATCGCGACCCAGAGCGACTATTACGACGCGCTCGGCTTTTACAAGCAGCTCGGCCTGATGTAGCAGCGCCGCCTGCTTCCCTTCTCCCCGTTGCCGGGGAGAAGGGAAGCAGCCATTATTCCACGATGCGGTAGATGTTCCACAGGCTGGTGCCCGACACGACATAGGGCTCCATCTCCTTGCCCCATTTGGCGTGGGCGTCGATCTTGCCGATCTTGGCGAAGACCGCCTCCAACTGAGCCAGGCTCTCGACATGGTGATGCGACTCGACTGTTGCCTCCCGCGCCCCGATCGATCCGGTCATGATCTGGAACTTCAGGTCGGCGATGCCGACCTGCGAACCGATCTCACGTTCCCATTTCTTCAACAGCTCAAGCACGGTCTGCTTGTGCCCGAACTTGGCGTCGATCTGCCATCTGGCGCTGAACATGGTGGTTTCCTCCGAGATTGCGGTTGAGCCCGCGATTGATCTACTCGTCCCAGGCCTGCACGACGGTCTGCCGCGTGATCCGCCCGTTCTTCAGCTCCAGCATCGCCGCGGCGAACACTTTGGTGCCGTCCGGGTAGGCGCAGGCCTGGGTGAAGGCCAGGCTGTCGCCATCGGCGATCGTGGTATCGACCTTGTGGGTCATCGCCCGGCTGCAGATGTCGTCCCAGAACGTGCTGATCGCTGCGCGCCCGCGGATTTCGCGCGGCTTGCTCGGTGGGTTGTTGCGGTCGATCACCCGCACCAGCGCGTCGTCTGCATAGAAGCTCGACAGGAGTTTTCCGTCACGGCCTTCGATTGCCTTCTTGATCGCCGCGCCGTCCACGGCCTGTGTCTTGGTCAGCATTTTATCCTCCATGTGCCCGTCTTCGCGATCGGGCGGTTGATAATCAGAAGTGCTGTCCGGTGCTCATCGCCGGGCAGGGATTTTTCACTGCGACTTCGCCTTGACGGCAGCGAACACGTCGTCGGTCTGCTTCTTGAACGTCGCGAGATTGACCTGGCTGCCGTTGAGAATCGTCGACCAGTGGCGCACGATCGCCGCCATCGCGATCGCCTCCTTGATTTCCTCGTCGCTCGCACCGTTGAGCTTGGCCGCTTCGGTGTGGAAATAGATGCAATACTGGCAAGGAATCTGCGACGCGACCGCGAGGCCCATCAGTTCCTTGGTCTTGCCGTCGAGCGCCGTGTTCGGGTTGAGCTGGACGCCTTTGATCTCTGCCCAGGCGCCGGCGATGGCGACGTCAGGCAAGGTCTTGAACATGTCCGGCACCGAGCCGAGCGTTGCCTGGATGTCCTTGTAGGCGGCCGTTGCCGATGCATCCTCGGCCTTTGCGGGAGTGATGGCGAACAGCGCGCCAACGCCTGCCGCTATCACGAGTGATCTGACATTCAGCTTTGACTTCAGCATTTCATCCTCCGTTCGCAGCGCCTTTCCCGGCGACACCGCCTGGCCTGCATGGGAGAAATTGATAGCGCTTACGGTGGCATGGCCGCTTCGCCCGAAAGCGCCATGGCTCTCATGGCCCGTCCGGGCCAGTATGCCTGACGGAAAATGCCGCCGCCGCCGCTCGCGATGGCAGATCGAGCTTGAGCAGTATGTTGGCGACGTGGCGCTTGACCGTGTGTTCGCTCAGCCTGAGCTCGGCGGCAATCGCGGCATTGCTCTTGCCGTCTGCAATCAGGCTCACCACCTCGCTTTCACGTGCCGTCAGGCAAGCCGGCTCCGTCGCCTTGACCTTGGGACGGCAAGCCGGTTCCAGATGCTGTTCGGACATCGCCAGCACGAGCGCCAGCGGCTCGTCCAGTTCGTCGATGCTGATACGGCCGGCATCCGCGAAATGCAGCCCGGAGCCGGCGGCCAGATCGGCGACCAGCCGCGACGCCAGGATGTCGCCGCGCCCGGCATGAGTAGAGAGTTGCATCGCCACGCGGCCTGTGAGTCCTGCCGGCGGTCCGCGCAACTCGATCTCGCCGACATGCGCTCCTTGTGCGCTCGCTACGCCGATTTCCTGCGCTGCTTCGCGCAACGCCGCCGCGCACCGCAAGGCACGCCCCGGTCCATCGAAACGTGAAATCATCACTTCGCCATGCGTATCCACGCAGCGCCCGCCATGGCGCCCGACAAGTGTTCGCCATGTTTCCTGGAAGCGCTGGCTGCGTTCGCTCCACATGCGGTCGCCAAGGCGTGCCGTATCGTAGATGCGTGTCACCAAAAGCGCAGCCAGTACGCGCTCCGCTTCCACCACGGCGCGCTCGCCGGTCAGGAATTCCTCGATCAGGTCGGCCACCCGGTCCACGTCGCCGGTCCAGATCGGATGGTCGCGCCCGGGCACTTCAACCAGCTTGGCGTTTGGGATCTTCCTCGCCAGAAAACGGCTGGCGTCGGGGTCGACCCGCGCATCGTTGCGGCGATGGATCAAAAGCGTTGGCGCGCTGATTGTCGCCAGCACGTCACGCACGTCGATTTCCGCGTTCATACGCGCCAGCGCCGCCGCTGCCGTCGGGCTCGCCGACAACCGTTCGAAACGCGCCCACCACTGGGCGAAATGCGCATCATCAACCCGACCTGGCGCGAAATTCGGCAAAGTGGCGCCGGTGCCCCAGGCCGTCTCGGCCGTCTCGATGAAGGTCTCGAGGCGCTCTGGCGGCATCACCCATTTGTGGAAATGCGCATAGCCGCCATAGAGTACCAGCGCCCGCGTCCGTTCCGGATAGGTGGCGGCGAACAGCATCGCCATCGGCGCGCCTTCGGAGGCGCCAAGCAGTGCCGCACGGCCGCTGCCCGCCGCGTCCATCACCGCGCGCACATCGTCCATGCGCGTTTCGAGACTGGGCAGGTGGTGCGCGTCGACACGGTCGGAAAGACCCGTACCGCGCTTGTCGAACAGGATCAGCCGCGAGAACGCCGAAAGCCGCTTCAAGAGCCGGCTGTAGCCTTCGTCTTCCCAGTGCAGGTCGAGATTGGAAATGAAGCCCGGCACGAAGACGAGATCGAACGACCCCTGGCCTACCACCTGATAGGCGATCCGCACGTCGCCGCTAAGGGCGTATCGGGTCTCGATCGGCCTCACCAGGTTTTCCGCCCCGGCCTGACGATTTCTGATCGTCAACCATAGCAGAACAGTGCCGATTGCGGCAGCTTAAACTTTAGCGGCAGGGAATATAAGCCGGCGCGGCCCGGCGGCTATTTTTGCGAGGCGGCGACGTCGGCCGGGAAGGGCCTGAGCCCGAGTTTGAGATCTGCCTCGGCCGGCGTGATCGGCCGCTTGATCTTGGCGGAGGCGGCCACCACCAACTCGTTGAAGTTCTCGGTGCCGCCCTCCAGCATCTCGAACAGCTGCTGCCGCATCCTCGGCTCCCAGAACTTGTTGATATGCTCGGCAACGCCCGCGATCCCTTCCTCGCGCGGTTTGGAATGGAAAAAATCGGCGATCTGGTTTGCCATCCGCACCAGCTTCTCGCTGGTGCTCATGATGTGTTCCTCGTCATGCGACATGCTTGGCAACTCCGAAAGCCACCCGGTCGGGGTGGGTGAAAATATCGAAATCATCGCCGCGCACCAGCGCCACCAGCGTCATGCCGGCTTCCTGCGCGGTGCGGATGGCAAGGGCGGTCGGCGCGGAGACCGCGATGATGAAGGCGGCGCCGATCGCCGCCGTCTTCTGCACCATCTCGACCGAGACACGGCTGGTGACCACGACGGCACCGGAAGCGCCGTCGATGCCGGCCCCGGCCAGCGCTCCGGCCAGCTTGTCGAGCGCATTGTGGCGGCCGACATCCTCGCGCGCCATGACGATGCCCTTGCCTGGAACGTAAAAACCGGCGGCGTGCACGGCTCCGGTCTCGGTGTGAAGCGGCTGCACCTTCGACAGGAGCTTGACGGAGCGGACGATATCGTCGGCCTCAAGCGTAAGCTTTGACGCACCAACCGCATCGACCGATCGCATTGCTTCCTCGATCGATTCGATGCCGCACAGCCCGCAGCCGACCGGTCCGGCGAGCCGCCGGCGTCGGGCCTCGAAGCGCGTGTTGGCCTGATCCTTCAGCCGGATCTGGATGTCGATGCCCTCGCCGAGATCCTCGACCTCGATGGCTTCGATTTCTTGTGGGTCGGCAATGATGCCTTCGGTCAGCGAGAAGCCGAGCGCGAAATCCTCGAAATCGGCCGGGCTTGCCATCATCACCGCATGGGTGGTGCCGGCAAAGGAGAACGCCACCGGCGTCTCCTCCGGCACCATGCGGTCGGCCGTCGCGATGCCGCCGGCGCGGCGCGTCAGCCGCGATACCGGCGTCGTGGCTTTGCGGCGCGCGGTCAAGACTACTCCGCCGCTTCCAGCTTCGCGATGCGACGGCTGTTGCGCGCTTGCTCGTCATAGTCGCGCTGCCATTCCGAAGGCCCGTTGGAGGCGCCGACCTGCACCGCTGTCACCTTGTATTCCGGACAGTTGGTCGCCCAGTCGGAGAAGTCGGTGGTGATGACGTTGGCCTGCGTGTCGGGATGATGGAATGTCGTGTAGACGACGCCTGGCGATACCCGGTCCGTGATCAGCGCGCGCAGCGTCGTTTCGCCCGAGCGGCTGGTCAGCCGTACCCAGTCGCCGTCGCGCAGTCCGCGGTTCTCGGCATCGTGCGGATGAATCTCCAGCCGGTCCTCGGCGTGCCACACGATGTTGTCGGTGCGCCTGGTCTGCGCGCCGACATTATACTGCGACAGGATGCGCCCGGTGGTGAGCAGCAGCGGAAAGCGTGGCCCGGTCCGCTCGTCCGTCGCCACATATTCGGTGCGGATGAACTTGCCCTTGCCGCGCACGAAACCATCGACATGCATGATCGGGGTGCCGAGCGGCGCCTTCTCGTTGCAGGGCCATTGCACGGATCCGACACGGTCGAGCAGATCGAAGGAGACACCGGCGAAGCTCGGCGTCGTCTTGGCGATCTCTTCCATGATCTGCGAGGGATGCTGATAGTTCCAGTCCAGCCCGATCGCGCGGGCAAGCTCCTGCGTCGCCTCCCAATCGGCGTAGCGCGCCTTCGGCTCCAGAACCTTGCGCACCATGTTGATGCGGCGCTCGGCATTGGTGAAAGTGCCGTCCTTCTCGAGGAAGGTCGAGCCCGGCAGGAACACATGCGCGTAGTTGGCGGTCTCGTTGAGGAAGAGGTCGTGCACGACGACGCATTCCATGGCAGCGAGGCCGGCGGCGACATGCTTGGTGTCAGGATCGGACTGCAAAATGTCCTCGCCCTGGATGTAGATACCCTTGAAGGTGCCGTCGACGGCCGCATCCAGCATGTTGGGAATGCGCAGGCCGGGTTCGTCGTCCAGCTTAACGCCCCACAGGGTCTCATAGATGTCGCGCACGGCTTCGCCTGAGATATGGCGATAACCGGGAAGCTCATGCGGGAACGAACCCATGTCGCACGAGCCCTGCACGTTGTTCTGGCCGCGCAGCGGGTTCACGCCGACGCCCGGCCGGCCGATATTGCCGGTGGCCATGGCGAGGTTGGCGATCGCCATCACCGTGGTCGAACCCTGGCTGTGTTCCGTCACTCCGAGGCCGTAGTAGATCGCGCCGTTGCCGCCGGTGGCGTAGAGACGCGCGGCGCCGCGGATCAGTTCGGGATCGACGCCGGACAACTTGCCGACGGTTTCGGGGCTGTTTTCCGGCAAGGCGACGAAAGACGCCCAGTCCTGGAACTCCGCCCAGTCGCAACGTTCGCGGATGAAGGCTTCGTTGAAAAGACCTTCGGTGACGATGACATGCGCCAGCGCCGTCAGCACGGCCACATTGGTGCCGGGCTTCAGCGGCAGGTGATAGTCCGCTTCGATATGTGCCGACTTGACCATCTCGGTGCGACGCGGATCGAGCACGATCAGCTTGGCGCCTTGGCGCAGCCGCTTCTTCAGCCGCGAGGCGAACACCGGATGGGCGGACGCGGGATTGGCGCCGATGATGACGGCGACGTCAGTATAATCGACGGAGTCGAAATCCTGCGTGCCGGCCGAGGTGCCATAGGTCTGGCCGAGCCCGTAGCCCGTCGGCGAGTGGCAGACGCGCGCGCACGTGTCGACATTGTTGTTGCGGAAGCCCTGCCGCACCATCTTCTGGACGAGGTAGGTTTCCTCGTTGGTGCAGCGCGACGAGGTGATGCCGCCTATCGCTGTGCGCCCGTACTGATACTGGATGCGGCGGAATTCCTTGGCCGTGTGAGCAATCGCCTCTTCCCAGGTCACCTCGCGCCAGGGATCGGTGACTTTCTCCCGGATCATTGGCGACAGGATGCGGTCCTTGTGGGTGGCGTAGCTATAAGCGAAACGGCCCTTCACGCAGGAATGGCCGTGGTTCGCCTTGCCCTCCTTGTAGGGCATCATGCGAATGACTTCGTCACCCTTCACTTCGGCCTTGAACGAGCAGCCGACGCCGCAATAGGCGCAGGTGGTGACGGCCGAACGCTCCGGCAGGCCCTTGGCAAGTACCGATTTCTCGCGCAGCGCATCGGTCGGACAAGCCTGCACGCAGGCGCCGCAGGACACGCATTCCGAATCGATGAACGCCTCGTGCATTCCAGCCGAAACTCTGGATTCGAAGCCTCGCCCTTCGATGGTCAGCGCGAAGGTGCCCTGCACCTCCTCGCAGGCCCGCACGCAACGCGAGCAGACGATGCATTGCGCCGGATCATAGGTGAAATAGGGATTGGATTCATCGCGGGCGATGTAGTCGACCGCCAGCGAGCCATGGCCGGGCGCCACGCCGTTCTCCTGCTTGACGTGGTTACGGCCCTCGATACCGTAGCGGTTCTCGGTCAGGCCGACCGACTTCGCCACCGCGTCGAACTCGCTGGCGCCGGTTCCGGCCTTCTCGTTCCAGCCGGTCGGATGGTCGGAGACATAGAGTTCCATGACGCCGCGACGAATGGCGTCGAGCCGCTCGGAGTGCGTGCGCACCACCATGCCTTCGCCGACAGGTGTCGTGCAGGACGCCGGCGTGCCGCCACGCCCTTCGATTTCGACGAGGCAGATGCGGCAGGAGCCGAACGAGTCCAGCATGTCGGTGGCGCAGAGCTTCGGAATCTCGACCCCGCCTTCCATCGCGGCACGCATGATCGACGTGCCTTCCGGCACGGTGATGCTGCGGCCGTCGACGCTCAGCGTGACCTGCTTCTCGGCCTTCGATTGCGGGGTTCCATAGTCGATCTCTTCGACGAGGGATGGGAAGTCGGCCTTGATGTTCATCTGCCAGCTCCTATTCAGCAGCCACGCGCACGGGCGCAGGCTTGAAGTCGTCGGGGAAATGGGTGATCGAGCTCATCACAGGGTAAGGCGTGAAGCCGCCCAGCGCGCAAAGCGAGCCGAATTTCATCGTGTTGCAGAGGTCGGTGACCAGCGCCAGGTTCTTCTCCGGCTCGATGCCGGCAGCGAGCCTGTCGATGGTCTCGACACCGCGCGTCGAGCCGATGCGGCAGGGCGTACACTTGCCGCAACTTTCGATGGCGCAGAACTCCATGGCGAAGCGCGCCTGCTTCAGCATGTCGGCAGTGTCGTCGAACACCACGATGCCGGCATGGCCGATCAGCCCGTCCTTGGCCGCGAAGGCCTCATAGTCGAATGGCGTGTCGAACAGCGCGCGCGGAAAATAAGCACCGAGCGGCCCGCCGACCTGCACCGCCTTCACCGGCCGGCCGGTCGCGGTGCCACCGCCGATATCGTCGACGATCTCGCCCAGCGTCATGCCGAAGGCGGCCTCGAACAGACCCGCATATTTGACATTGCCGGCGATCTGGATCGGGATCGTGCCGCGCGAGCGGCCCATGCCGAAATCCTTGTAGAAGGCAGCACCCTTGTCCATGATGACAGGCACGGAAGCCAGCGAGATGACATTGTTGATGACCGTCGGCTTGCCGAACAGCCCCTTGTGAGCCGGTAGCGGCGGCTTTGCGCGCACCATGCCGCGCTTGCCTTCGAGTGAGTCGAGCAGCGCCGTCTCTTCGCCACAGACATAAGCGCCTGCGCCGACGCGGATCTCCATGTCGAAAGCGTTGGACGAGCCCAGCACGCTGGCGCCAAGGACACCAGCCTTGCGGGCAACCTCGACGGCCTTGTTCATCACCGCCACCGCATGCGGATATTCCGAGCGGATATAGACAAAGCCTTTGGTCGCACCCGTGGCGATGCCGGCGATCGTCATGCCTTCGATCAGCACGAAGGGATCGCCCTCCATGATCATGCGGTCGGCGAAGGTGCCCGAGTCGCCTTCGTCGGCGTTGCAGACGATGTATTTGCGGTCGCCAACGGTATCGAGCACCGTCTTCCACTTGATGCCGGTTGGAAAGCCCGCACCACCGCGCCCGCGCAGCCCGGATTCAGTCACTTGGGCAACAATGGCGGCGGGCGTCAGTTTCAACGCGTTCGTCAGTCCATTCAACCCGCCATGATTCTTGTAGGATTCGAGCGACAGCGGATCTGTGACGCCGCAGCGGGCGAAAGTCAGCCGCGTCTGCTTGGCCAGGAACGGAATCTTGTCGGGCGCGCCCAGCCAGCGTTTGTGATGGCCGCCGGTGAGGAAGCCGCAGTCGAACAGGCTTTTGACGTCGGAGGGTTTTACCGGGCCGTAGGCGACGCGGCCATTTGCCGTCGCCACTTCGACCATCGGTTCGAGGAAATAAGCGCCGCGCGAGCCGTTGCGCACGATCTTGGCTTCGATGCCGCGCTCGGCGAGTTCACTTGCGATTGCCTTGGCGACTTTTTCGGCACCCAGCGCCAGAGCGCCGGAATCGCCGGGAATGTAGATGCGGGGGATCATGAGCGCACCTCGGCAACGATCTCTTCGATCTTTTCGTCATCGAGCCGCCCGATCACCTCGCCGTCCAGCATTGCCGCCGGCGAACAGGCACAAAGCCCGAGGCAATAGACAGGCTCGAGTGTAACCGATCCGTCGCGGGTGGTCTCGTGGAAACCGATGCCGAGCAATTGCTTGATCTTGGCGGCGACGGCGTCCGAACCCATCGACTGGCAGGATTCTGCCTGGCAGAGCTTCAGGACATGCCGGCCGGCCGGATGGCGGCGGTAATCATGGTAGAAGCTGACAACGCCGTGCACCTCGGCCCTGGAAATGTTCAGCGCCTCGGCGATGACAGGCAGCGAATCCTGCGGCACATGGCCGAACTCTTCCTGGATGCCGTGGAGGATCGGCAGCAGCGGGCCTTCCAGCCCCCTCATCTCATGGATGATCGCCGCCGTGCGCGATGCGATCTCGGTACTTGCAGGCTGCATGGTCATGCAGCGCCCTCCCTGGTCGATAGCTTTTTTCGCTAAGTCTTTACAAAATCAGAGGAAACCCGCGAAATCAATATCGCTGTCCCGTCGATCGATAGAGATCTTCTATCGATCGTGTTCAGCCTGCATTGTCTAGCCTAGCGTTGGGCGTGGAAATCGTCCGCCAGCGCCATCGCCTCGTCCAACAGCGCCGAGACCAGCGGCGTGTGCGGCTCGCGCGGGGTTGCCACCAGCCCGACGGTGTGGCTGGCATCCGGTTCGACGATCGGGATGGCCCGGACCGGTTCGGAAAAGCCGAATGTTTCCGCAAGGTTGAGCGGCATGATCGACGACCATTTGCCGGTGCGGATGTGGGAAAACAGCACGATCATCGAGTTGGATTCCAGCGTCGGCCGCACCTGTACGCCGGCCTCGGCCAGATGCTGGTCGATGATGCGGCGGTTCTGCATGTCCGGCGTCAACAGGCAGAGCGGCAGCTGGCTGAGCTCGGCCCACGTCACTTTGTCGCGGTCGGAATAGGGATTTCCGACAGCGGTGATCAGCTGATAGCGCTCGTCATAGAGGGGCACGCTGGTCACCCGTCCCAGCGGCTCGTTGTCGAGATAGGTGATGCCGGCATCGATGTCGAAATTGCCGAGCAGCGACAACACCTCGATCGAAGTCCGCGACAGCACCGAAAAGGTGACGCCGGGATGTTTTGCCCGGAAAGGGGTTGTCAGCCGCGCTACCATGGCCAGCGCGGTCGGGATGGCGGCGATGCGGATACGTCCGGAAAGGCCATGGCGCGCCGCCCGCATTTCCTCGCGCATGGCGCGGGTATCGCCGACGATGCGCCGCGCCCATATCAGCACCTGCTTGCCTTCCGGTGTAAGCCCCTGGAAGCGCGAGCCCCGCAGAACCAGCATCACGCCGAGCTGGCCCTCCAGCTGCTTGATCCCCGCCGAAAGTGTCGGTTGGGTGACACCGCACAGCTCCGCCGCCCGGCCGAAATGCTCTTCCCTGGCCAATGCGATGAAGAATTCCAGCTTGTCGATCATGCCATCTGTCCGGTCTTTGCGTGCAAGGTCGGGGAAATTGCGTTTCGCCGCAAGCGCTATGCGCAATTGGCCTGCATCCACATCTTTGAGCCGGCTACCTGTTTCCCCCGGCGGAATGTGGCGCTATGTGGTGGGACAGAAACGGGGAGGTCGGACGTGCTGGGCTGGTTCCGCAAGCTGCTGCCGCGCGAAGATCGTTTCTTCGACCTGTTCGAACGCCATTCCCGTACCGTGGTCGGCGGCGCCGAGGCGCTCCAGCAGCTTCTCCAAGGCAAGGATATCGATCACTGGTGTCAGAAGATCATCGCTCTCGAGGATGAGGCCGATCACATCACCGCCGAAGTCCTGCTGGCCGTGCGGCGCTCGTTCATCACGCCTTTCGATCGCGGCGACATCAAGGACCTGATCCAGTCGATGGATGACGCCATCGACATGATGCACAAGACCGTCAAGACGGTGAAGCTGTTCGAAAAGAAGGAATTCGACCCGCTGATGCAGGAAATGGGCGGCGTCATCGTCGCCGCCGCCGGGCTGGTGGCCGAGGCGATCCCGCTGCTTGCCAAGGTCGGGACGCACACGGCGCGTCTGACCGCCATAGCCGAAGAGGTCATGCGCGTCGAAAGCCGGGCCGACGACCTGCACGAGCAGGGGCTGAAGGACCTGTTCAGGAAGCATGGCCGCAGTGACCCGATGGCCTACCTGATCGGCAGCGAGATCTATGGCCAGCTGGAAAAGGTGGTCGATCGCTTCGAGGACGTCGCCAACGAAATCAGCGGCATCGTCATCGAGAATGTCTAGGTAATGGAAGCCACCATCGCCTTTCCCGTTCTCGCCGCTCTCATCGCGGTTGCGCTGTTCTTCGACTTTCTCAACGGCCTGCACGATGCGGCCAATTCCATCGCCACCATCGTCTCCACCCGCGTGTTGAGGCCGCAATATGCGGTGCTGTGGGCGGCCTTCTTCAATTTCATCGCCTTCATGTTCTTCGGTCTTCACGTCGCCGAGACCGTGGGGAAGGGCATTGTCGACGTCAGCATCGTCACCCCGGCGGTGATTTTCGCAGCCCTTGTCGGCGCCATCGTCTGGAACATCGTCACCTGGATTGCCGGCATCCCGTCGAGCAGCTCACATGCGCTGATCGGCGGGTTGGTCGGCGCCGGCCTTGCAAAGGCTGGACTGAGTGCCATCGTCTGGGCGGGGCTTGGCAAGACGGTCGCCGCGATCGTCGTGTCGCCGGCGACCGGTTTTGTCCTGGCGCTTGTCCTGATCCTCGTCGTTTCATGGCTGTTCGTGCGGCAGACGCCGTTCGCCGTCGACAGCACCTTCCGCGTCATGCAGTTCTTTTCCGCCTCGCTCTATTCGCTCGGGCACGGCGGCAACGACGCCCAGAAAACCATGGGCATCATTGCCGTGCTGCTCTATTCGCAAGGCATGCTCGGCGCCAATTTCTACGTGCCGCTGTGGGTCGTCCTCACCTGTCAGTCGGCGCTGGCGCTGGGCACGTTGCTCGGCGGCTGGCGCATCGTCCACACCATGGGCTCGAAGATCACTCGGCTGAACCCGATGCAGGGCTTCTGCGCCGAGACCGGCGGCGCAATCACCCTGTTCGCCGCCACCTGGCTCGGTGTTCCCGTGTCGACCACCCACACCATCACCGGCGCTATCATCGGCGTCGGCGCCGCCCGCCGTGTCTCGGCCGTGCGCTGGGGGATTGCCGGCAACATCGTCATTGCCTGGATTGTCACCTTGCCGGCCACGGCCGCCATTTCGGCGCTCGCTTACTTCGCGGTCGGACTGGCGGGATGAGGCGCGCATTGCAGCGTCTGGAACCGCCGGCAATCATGACACGGTCTATCGGTTCACGAGATTGAGGATGTTGCCGTCCGGGTCCTTGAACCATGCGACCTTCATGCCCTGGCCGACATGGATGTCGCCCTCGATCGTCAGGCCGGGCATTTCATAGTGCTCGAACGCAACGCCTTTCGATTTCAATGATTTGACGACAGTCTCGATCTGATCGCCGACCGTCCACGTCACCGCTGTCGCCTTGTTGGTCCCGGCGAATTGGGACCGATAGACATTGATGACCGTATCGCCGCTTTTGTAGACGATCAGTTCGCCACCCATATCATCGACCTGCTTGAGGCCCAGCGTTCCTTCATAAAAGGCTTTTGCTCTCGCCAGGTCGTTCACCGCGAGATTGGCCGTCGCGTTGCTGTTGGCAAGCATGATCGTCTCCTTCCCTGGTTGGCGCTCCTCATGTCGCTCATTGAAATAGGTCGCGTGCCCCGTTTGACGACCGGCGTCCCGCTGAAGTTCTCGCTCGCAGTAGCCGGGGTGCGTCGAGGCGGCTGCTTGGTTCCGGTCGAAAACTACACTATCTGAAGTGCCGAACGCCGAGGAAAAGTCATGCCCGTCACCAAAGATACCGTCATCGAACGCCTGAAAACGGTCAACGGGCCGGACTTCACCAGCAATATTGTCGACCTCGGCATGGTTTCCGAGATTTTCATCGCCGACGGCAAGGTTTTCTTCTCGATCACCGTTCCTGCCGCTCGCGCCCAGGAAATGGAGCCGCTGCGCGCCGCCGCCGAACGCGTCGTCAAGGCGATCCCCGGCGTCGCCGGCGCCGTCGTCGCGCTGACTGCCGAGAAGAAGGGCGGCGGCATGGAGGCTCCGGTCGCGGCGCGTCCTGCTCCCAGGCCGGCACCCCCGGCCGCTCCAGCTGCTTCGCGGCCAGTTCCCCATGCCCCTGCATCGCAAAGCCACGGCAAGCGCGGCGTGCCCGGCATCGAGGCGATCATCGCGGTGGCTTCAGGCAAGGGCGGCGTCGGCAAGTCGACCACGGCCGTCAACATCGCGCTTGGCCTCGCCGCCAACGGCTTGCGCGTCGGCGTGCTCGACGCCGACATCTATGGCCCCTCCATGCCGCGGCTGCTCAACATCCATGGCCGGCCGCAGACCGTCGACGGCAAGATCCTGAAGCCGATGGAGAATTACGGCCTCAAGGTCATGTCGATGGGCTTCCTCGTCGATGAGGAAACGCCGATGATCTGGCGCGGGCCGATGGTGATGTCGGCGCTGACGCAGATGCTGCGCGAGGTCGAGTGGGGTCGGCTCGACGTGCTCGTCGTCGACATGCCGCCCGGCACCGGCGACGCCCAGCTGACCATGGCCCAGCAGGTGCCGTTGGCCGGCGCCGTCATCGTCTCGACGCCGCAGGACCTGGCCTTGATCGACGCTCGCAAGGGCCTCAACATGTTCAAGAAGGTCGACGTGCCGCTGCTCGGCATCGTCGAGAACATGAGCTATTTCATCGCTCCCGACACCGGCAAGCGCTACGATATCTTCGGCCATGGCGGCGCCCGCCGCGAGGCCGAGCGCCTCGGCGTCACCTTCCTCGGCGAAGTGCCGCTCGAGATGGGTATCCGCGAAAGTTCGGATGCCGGCACGCCGGTGGTTGTCTCGAAGCCCGACGGCGCCGAAGCGAAGATCTATCGCGACATTGCCGGAAAAGTCTGGGACCGGGTCAATGAGGAGCGCGGTGCTGCGGCAGCCGCGGTGCCGAGCATAGTGTTCGAGTAGGTTTTCCGTTCGGTAGGCGTTGCCTCACCCTCGAACAACGGGGAGAGCAGGATCGTCAACGGGTAGCGCCAGCCTTGAACAAGCCAAGCGTTGTTCAAGCAGCGGCCTAAGCCGCGCCCACCTTCTCGCCGAACTTCGAAAAAAACTGTCCGGCCAGTTTCTTCGAGGTCGATTCGATCAGCCGGCTGCCAAGCTGGGCGATCTTGCCGCCGACATCGGCCTTGGCCACGTATTTCAACACCGTGGCATCCGGCCCATCTGATGTCAGCGTCACGTCGGCGCCGCCCTTGGCGAAGCCGGCGATGCCGCCCTTGCCTTCGCCCTGGATGGTGTAGGAATGCGGCGGCTTGAGGTTCTTCAGCGTTACCTCGCCGTTGAAGGTCGCCTTGATCGGTCCGATCTTCACCACCACGGTCGCCGCCATCTCGGTCGGTGACTTCATCTCAAGGCTCTGGCAGCCGGGAATGGTCGCCTTCAAAACCTCGGGATCGTTCAGCGCTTCCCACACTTTTTGCAGGGGTGCGGCGATGTGTTCCTCGCCTTCGATCACCAAAGCCATGAAAACCTCCCAGAGCAAGACTGCCCCGAAGCCCTAACGCACGGTTGGGTGCATGTCTATCGCACCAAAGTCCGGTTGCGACCGCGCGTCCCTCTTGCCTGCTCTCGCGCGTTGCCATATCGATTTGTCTTACAAATACGGAGACCACGATGGCAGGCGCCCCCACCAGAAAGAAAAAATTTCGCTCGCAGGAGTGGTTCGACAATCCCGACAATCCCGGGATGACGGCGCTCTATCTGGAGCGCTACCTGAATTACGGACTGACGCGGGCCGAGCTGATGTCCGGCAAGCCGCTGATCGGCATTGCCCAGACCGGCTCGGATCTGTCGCCCTGCAACCGCCACCACATCGAACTGGCCAAGCGCGTGCGCGAAGGCATCGTGTCGATGGGCGGTATTCCCTTCGAGTTCCCGTGCCATCCGATCCAGGAAACCGGCAAGCGCCCGACCGCCGCTCTTGACCGCAACCTTGCCTATCTCAGCCTGGTCGAGGTGCTCTACGGCTATCCGCTCGATGGCGTGGTTCTGACCATCGGCTGCGACAAGACGACCCCAGCTCTGCTCATGGCGGCAGCCACCGTCAACATTCCGGCCATTGCCCTGTCGGTTGGCCCCATGCTGAATGGCTGGCACAAGGGCAAGCGCACTGGCTCGGGCACCATCGTCTGGGAATCGCGCCAGCGCCTGTCGGCTGGCGAGATCGACTATGACGAGTTTATGGACATCGTTGCGTCCTCGGCGCCGTCCACCGGCTATTGCAACACAATGGGCACCGCCACCACCATGAACTCGCTGGCCGAGGCGCTCGGCATGCAACTGCCGGGCTCGGCCGCCATTCCCGCCCCCTATCGCGAGCGCGGCCAGATTTCCTACGAGACCGGAAAACGCATCGTCGAGATGGTGCATGAGGACTTGAAGCCGTCCGATATCATGACGCGGAAAGCCTTCGAGAACGCCATCGTCGTCAATTCGGCCATTGGCGGCTCCACCAATGCGCCGATCCATCTCAACGCCATCGCCCGTCACCTCGGTGTGCCGCTCGACAATGACGACTGGCAGAAGATCGGCCTCAAGGTGCCGCTCATCGTCAATCTGCAGCCGACAGGTGAATATCTCGGCGAGGACTACCATCATGCCGGCGGCGTGCCGGCCGTGGTGGCCGAGCTGATGAAGGGCGGGCTGTTGCCGCATCCAGATGCCTTGACCGTCAATGGCAAGTCGATCGGCGACAATTGCAAGGGGGTCGTCAACGAGAACATCGACGTCATCCGCACCGTCGCCGAGCCGCTGAAGGCCAATGCCGGCTTCATCAACCTCAGGGGCAATCTGTTCGATTCGGCGATCATGAAGACCAGCGGCATCTCGCCGGAGTTCCGCGAGCGTTATCTCTCCAACCCCAAGGATCCCGAGGCTTTCGAGGGCAATGCCATGGTCTTCGACGGGCCCGAGGATTACCACGCCCGCATCGACGATCCGGCGCAAGGCATCGACGAACACACCATCCTGTTCATGCGCGGCGCCGGCCCGGTCGGCTACCCCGGCGGTGCCGAGGTCGTCAACATGCAGCCGCCGGCCTATCTGATCAAGAAGGGCATCCATGCGCTCGCCTGCATCGGCGATGGTCGCCAGTCGGGCACGTCAGGCTCGCCGTCGATCCTCAACGCCTCGCCGGAAGCCGCGATCGGCGGTGGATTGGCGCTGCTCAAGACCGGCGACCGCGTCCGCATCGATCTCAGGAAGGGCACGGCCGACATCCTCGTCACCGACGACGAGATCACCCGACGCCGCGCCGAACTGCAGAACAATGGCGGCTATCACTATCCGAAGCACCAGACGCCGTGGCAGGAGATCCAGCGCGGCATGGTCGACCAGTTCTCCGAGGGAATGGTGCTGAAGCCGGCGGTGAAATACCAGGACGTCGCGCACACCAGCGGTGTCCCCAGGGACAACCACTGATTGGGTAATCATTGGTTATTCCCGGGATAGTCATCGATTATTCCCAAGGACAATCATTGATTATTCCTTGCGATAATCACTGATGCTGGGATCAACGGCAGGCGACCTGATCAATCAGGCCGCCTGCCGTTTTTCCGTTCAGCGTGGCGCACACCGGCCGTGGGCGAGAACACTCACCATCCTTGACAAGCGTGCCCAACAAATCCACCATCATGGCAAGGGGTGCATCGCGACGACCCCGTGAGGCGTCAGCCCAACGTTCGCGTCCAAGCTTCTCTTCCAGGAGGTGGACGCCATGCCGTCAACAACCGCTATCACCGTATCGCAACTGTCCCGTCTGGTCGGTCTGCCGGGTGCTCCGGTAATCGTCGATGTTCGCATCGATGAAGATTTCGACGCCGATCCGCGCCTGCTGCCAGCCTCGACCCGGCGCGATTTCAAAACCGTTTCGACCTGGGCGGCCGCGTTCGCCGGCAAACCAGTGGCCGTCGTCTGCCAGAAAGGGCAAAAGCTCTCGCAAGGCGTCGCAGCCTGGCTGCGGCACGAGGGAATTCCCGCCGAATCGCTCGAAGGCGGCTTCGAAGCCTGGCGCGATGCAAAGGGGCTTCTGGTCCGCACAGACAAGTTGCCGTCGTGCGACGAACAGGGCCGCACCATATGGGTGACGCGGTCCCGCCCGAAGGTCGATCGCATCGCTTGCCCCTGGCTGATCCGGCGTTTCGTCGATCCTCACGCGGTCTTCCTGTTTGTCGAACCCGCCGAAGTATTGGCCGTTGCCGATCGCTTTCAGGCGGTACCTTTTGACATAGACAATGTGTTCTGGAGCCATCGCGGCGAACGCTGCACCTTCGACACGATGATCGAGGAGTTCGAGCTTGAATCCGAAGCGCTGGACCGCCTTGCCGCGATCGTGCGCGCCGCCGACACCGCAAGCCTCGACCTGGTGCCCCAGGCGGCCGGCTTTCTGGCTGCCTCGCTTGGCCTGTCGCGTATGTTTCGCGACGATCTGGAACAACTGGAAGCAGGCATGCTGCTCTACGATGCGTTCTTCCGCTGGTGTCGCGACGCCACCGAAGAAACGCACAACTGGCCCGCTGCAGGCACAGGTAAACCGTCATGAGCGTTTTGGTCCCGGAGGATAAGGCTGGGAGCGTCCAGGCACCGGTTGCACCGGCCTTCGCCGAAGCCGTCAAGGTCTGGGCGAAAATCGGACTGCTCAGCTTCGGCGGACCGGCCGGGCAAATCGCAATGATGCACAAGGAACTGGTCGAGGAGCGGCGCTGGATCGGTGAACAGCGTTTCCTGCATGCGTTGAACTACTGCATGCTGCTGCCTGGCCCGGAAGCCCAGCAACTTGCCATCTACATTGGCTGGCTGCTGCACAGGACGATCGGCGGCCTCATTGCCGGCATCCTGTTCGTCGTGCCGGGCGCGCTTGTCATGCTGATCTTGAGCAGCCTCTACATGCTCTATGGCGACGTACCGCTCGTCGAGGCGCTGTTTTTCGGGGTGAAGGCGGCGGTGCTTGCCATTGTCATCGAAGCGGTGATCCGGATCGGCCGGCGCGCCCTGAAAAACCCAGTCATGGTGTCGGTCGCGGTCGCGGCCTTTATCGCCATCTATGCGTTGAATGTGCCGTTCCCGCTTATCATCCTGCTCGCGGGCCTCACGGGATGGCTGGGGGACCGCGTTGCTCCTGGCCTGTTTTCCGGCTCGGCGCATGGCAAGGGCGATGTTGCCGATATCAAGGGTGCGGTCGACCTGATGTTCGAGCGCGGCGAACTCACCCATGTCAAACCGACGACATGGCATGCGCCGCGCACCGTCGCGATCTGGCTGCCGATCTGGCTCGGACCCGTTCTCGTGGTCTGGTGGTTCACCGGCTCTGCCAGCGTCTGGACCGAGATAGGCAGGTTTTTCAGTCTCATGGCGGTCGTCACTTTCGGTGGCGCCTATGCGGTCCTCGCCTATGTCGCGCAGGCGGCCGTCCAGTCCTTCGGCTGGCTCGCGCCCGGTGAAATGGTCGACGGTCTTGGGCTTGCCGAAACGACGCCAGGTCCGCTCATTCTGGTTTTGCAGTTTGTCGGCTTCATCGCCGCGTTCCGCCATTCCGGGTCGCTGCACCCGTTGCTTGCCGGATCGCTTGGAGCGCTGCTGACCTTGTGGGTGACGTTCACGCCGTGCTTCTTCTGGATATTCCTCGGCGGCCCCTATATCGAGGCCCTGCGTGGCAACAAGGCATTGTCCGCAGCGCTGGGCGCGATCACCGCCGCCGTTGTCGGCGTCATCATGAACCTCGCCTTGTGGTTTGCCCTGCACGTCATCTTCCGGGAGGTTCGCAACATGGGCCTCGGCATGAATGTGCCGGTGTTTTCGTCGATCGACTGGCGCGCGGCACTGTTTTCCGGAGCCGCCATGATCGCCATCCTGAAGCTGAAAGTCGGCATGCTGCCGACGCTTGCCGGATCCGCCCTTGCCGGTGTCTTGCTGCTGGCGGCGAGTGGCTAGATGCCGCTTGCTTTGTATTCCGCTTGCGAACACCTAAGTGGTTGGAAACGGATTGGACCATCATGGCGGGACGACGCTCTTCCCTCGGCTTCCTCGGAATGTTCGGCCGCTCGGGCGACCTCAGGCAGCTCGATGCGGCGTTGCGTGGCGCCGACCTTCATCCGGCCCTCGTGCCGGAGGGGGTGAAACTCACCATCGTCAATCTGATGAAGGACCGCTGGCCCGACGAGCCGCCCAGCCAGGCCTATCCAGAGGTGGCGCGGCTGTTCAGCTATTGCATTGCCGGACCGGAAGCCTTCGAACGATCCAACGGCCTTCAGGGCAGGCTCGACGCGGAGCGGCGGATCGAAACAGCCCTTGAAGCCGGCGACAGCTTCGATGCGCAAATCGTGCTGATGACGCTGCACGCCAAGCTGATCAGTGCCGAGGTCGTCGAGCGCTATGGGCTCAGCGCCGGCTGACGGCTTCAAGGGAAGTGAGCTTATCCGCCCATGCTGCCGCGCGGCAGCTTGATCATCTCACCAAAGCGGGCGCGCAATTTGTCGTCGAGCAGCTTGGGGACATGGCGCGGGAAGCGCTCGGCAAGAACGCGCTTCTTCTCGATGATCGCCCGCTGCAGGATGTCGGGTCGGCCCTTCTCGTTCCATTCTTTCGGCGAAAACCGGTCGCCGACGGCCGGATAGAAATATTCGGTCTGCATCAGCCGCAGCGTCTGCTCGTTGCCGAGATAATGTCCCGGTCCCTTCAGGCAGACATCGGCGATGGTGTCGATCGACAGCGATTCATCCGACACTTCGATGCCGCGCACGCAACGCAGGCAGTGGCCGAGCATGTCGTTGTCGATGATCAGGCTTTCCAGGCAGAAGCCGAGCAGCGAGGCGTGCATGCCGGCCGATTCATAGACCAAATTGAGCCCTGCCAGGCCGGCCATCACATCAGTGATGCCCTTTTCATAGCCGGACTGGATGTCGGGCAGTTTCGAATCCGTCATGCCGGCGGCCGAACCACCCGGCAGGTCGTAGAATTGCGCCATCTGAGCGCAAGCCGCGGTCAGCACCGCCTGTTCGGCCGAACCGCCCGACATGGCGCCGGTCCTGAGATCCGAAACGAACGGCCAGGTGCCGAAGATCGCCGGATGCCCCGGCTTGATGGCGTTGACATAGACGAGGCCGGCCAGCACTTCGGCCACTGCCTGCACCACAGCACCTGCAATCGCCGCCGGCGCCGTGGCGCCTGCCTGTCCGGCCGAGAGCAGGAGGATCGGGATGCCGCCCTCGACGCAGGCTTCGAGCACGCCGCAGGCGTCCTCGGCGAATTTCATCGGCGGCACGACGAAGCAGTTGGAATTCGAGACGAACGGCCGTGCGCGGAAGTTCTCCTCGCCACCGGCAATGGCATAGAGCATTTCGAGCGCTGGCTGCACGTTCTCGCGCACGGTGAACGAGGTGCCGACATGCTTGGACGTGCCCATCACGCAGGCATAGAGCGTGTTGAAGTCCATTTCGAGCGGATCGGGAATGTCGCGCGGCACCATCGGCCGCTGGAAGAAATGGATGTTGTCGAGCCCCTCGACGATGCGGGCGGCATCATAGATGTCCTGCAGCAGCGACTCGCGGTATTCGCGCTTCTCGACATCGACCAGATGGACGGCGGCTCCGGCCGTGCCGTAGTGCACACGCTTGCCCTTGATCAGCATGTCGTGCTTGGGGTCCTGGCCGTGCAGGGTGAAATTCCGTGCCGCTTTCTTGATGGTATCGAGCACCAGCGCGCGCGGGAACCGGATGCGGCCATCGTCGGCGTAGGTGGCTCCAGCCTCGGTCAGCGCTTCGATGCAGGAGGGAATGGCGTTGGCGAAGCCGACCGTCTCCAGCAGGGTCAGCACCGCCTCGTGAATGCGCTCCTGGTCGTTCCCGGTCAGCGGTCCGTAGCTGCCGCCTTCGAGACCGGCGCGTACCGGCTTGATGTCGTCGGCCAGCGGCGCGGCTCGCATGGCACGGCGCGCTTCGCGCCCGCCGGAGCGGCGCGAACGCTGATCCGCCGCCGCTTCCTGCTTTTCAAGAACCACAGACATGCAGACACTCCACCTTTCAGAGAAGCAGGGCGCGGCGGTTGGTCCACCATCGGCTGCTTCTTCCCCTTATGCTCCGACTATGCCGCCGGCATTGGCACAGCCTATGAGCCAGCCAGTCCGGTTGCATATGCCAGAGCTAAAGGACCAGAGCCGCGCGCGCGGCTCTGAAGGGATCGGTCGATGGATCAGGCGGCGGCAGGCCTGCGTCCGGCCGCGGTGGCCAGTTCGCGGATGCCGGGCTCGATGTGCTGCAGCGCGATCGAGGAGATGCCCAAGCGCATGAAACGCGAGGGCTTTTCGGTGCGGTCGAAGAAGCGGTCGCCCGGCTCGATGATCACGCTGCGCGAGGCGGCTGCCTCGGCCAGCCCGCGCGCATCGGTGCCGCGCGGCCCCTCGAGCCACAGCGACGTGCCGCCGGCCGAATCGGTCGAACGCCATTCTGGCAGGAAGGCGGAAATCGCATGGACCAGGCGCTTGCGCCGCTCGTCGAAGGCGCTCGACAGCCGCCGTACAAGCGCCTCGTGGTGGCCGAGCGACAGGAACAATGCAACGGCGCGCTGGTTGTTGGCTGGCGGATGGCGCAGCATGAAGCGGCGCAGGGCCCGCAGTTCGGAGATTAGTCCAGCGGAGGCGACGATGTAGCCAAGCCGCAGCCCCGGAGCCAGCGTCTTCGACATCGAGCCGACATAGACGACGCGGCCGGAGCGGTCGAGGCTCTTCAGCGCCTGCTGCGGCGCCTCGTCGAGCAACTGGCTGTCATAGCCGTCCTCGATGATGATCTGGTTGTAGCGGTTGGCACGTGCCAAGAGATCCTGCCGCCGTTCCGCCGACAGCGGCACCATGGTCGGGCAATGATGGCTGGGCGTGACGAAGACGAAGCCGGAATCATTGGGAATAGAAGCGGTTACGATGCCGGACTGGTCGACCGGCACCGGCTGGATGTCGGCGCCCGCGAGCCGGAAGATCGAGCGCGCGTCGGGATAGCCGGGGTCCTCCATCGCCACCTTGGAGCCCTTGGTCATCAGCAGCGTCGCCAGCATGTAGAGCGCATTCTGGGCGCCCAGCGTAACGATGATCTCGTCGGGATTGGCGAAAATGCCGCGCCGGGGCAAGAGCCGCGCCTGGATCTGCTCGATCAGCAGCGGATCGTCGCGATCGACCATGTCCGACGCCCAGTTGCGGATTTCGAGCACCGCGAGCGCCATGCGGTTGCACTCGCGCCACTCGGCGGTCGGGAACAGCGCCGGGTCGAACTGGCCGTAGACGAAGGGGTAGGACGACTTGATCCAGTTCTCGTGCTTGGCCGGCGGCGGCATGTCGCTGGCGGCGATCTGGCGGCGTGCCTTCCAGTCGATCTCATTGGCCTGGTCGGGCGCCTTCTGGTGCGGCTTGGCCGGTGTCGCCAGCACGTCGGGATTGACGAAATGGCCACGCCGCTCGCGCGCCACCAGGAATCCCTGGTCGACGAGCTGCTGGAAGGCCAGCACGACGGTGCCGCGCGCCACGCCGAGTTTTTCGGCGAGGATCCGGCACGAGGGAAGCGGCATCGAAGCGGCGATCTGGCGATCGAGAATGGCTGCAACGATGGCCTGGCGGATCTGCGCCTGCAGGGTCTGGCCGGATTCAGCCGAAATCCGGAACAGGCCGGACCATATCGCCGTGTCGTTACGCTGTGGCATGGGAGATGTTCCTCGATGGCCAGCTTTTTTCGCTTGGCTGGACCAGTCGAATGTAACGGTGGCACAAGGTGTTGCGCCAATCAATTTTTCTGATCTTTGAGATTTATGCCAGTGATCCTTCCGCCGAAACCCAGCCCCCGCGTGATGCGTTGCATCATCGCCGCATGGTGCACTGCGTCATCGCTGCGCATTGAACCGGATGGAATTCGGCTCAATAGTTTTGGCGCGACGACACGCGCCGGAAACATCCGGTCTGATATGGTGCGTCGAAAACGTCAGGAGTCCCCCCGCCAGTGGATCAGTCAGCCTTTCAAAAACAGCTTGCCGCCTTGCGCGACCATCGTGCCGCCGCACCTGCCAGCATGCGCCAGGCCTTCGCCGCCGATTCGAAGCGGTTCGAGAACTTCTCCGCCACCGACGGCGACCTTCTGCTCGACTGGTCGAAATGCGCTGTCGATGCGGTCACCATGGATTTGCTGGAAAAGCTCGCCAAGGCCGCCGATCTCGAAGGCCGTCGCACCGCGATGTTCGCCGGCAAGAAGATCAACGTCACCGAGGATCGCGCCGTGTTGCACACGGCGCTGCGCAACCTGACCGGCAAAGGCGTCACGGTCGATGGCCAGGACGTCAAGGCGGACGTCATCGCCGTACTCGACGCGATGGGCGCTTTTGCCGATGCCGTGCGTTCCGGCAAGGCGGCCGGCGCCACCGGCAAGAAGATCACCGACATCGTCAACATCGGTATCGGCGGTTCCGATCTCGGTCCGGCCATGGCGACGCTGGCGCTGGCGCCCTATCATGACGGGCCGCGCGCGCATTACGTCTCCAACATCGATGGCGCCCATATCCACGACACGCTGAAAGGCCTCTCCGCCGAGACCACGCTTTTCATCATCGCATCCAAGACCTTTACCACCGTCGAGACGATGACCAATGCCGAGACGGCGCGCAAATGGGTGCAGGAAGCGCTCGGCAAGGATGCGGTGGGCAAGCATTTTGCCGCCGTCTCGACCGCGCTCGACCTGGTGGCGAAGTTCGGCATCGAGCGGGATCGCGTCTTCGGCTTCTGGGACTGGGTTGGCGGCCGCTATTCGGTCTGGGGCGCGATCGGCCTGCCGGTGATGATCGCTGTTGGCCCCAGAAATTTTCGCGCCTTCCTGGATGGCGCCCATGAGATGGACGAGCATTTCCGCACCGCGCCCATCCAGGAGAACCTGCCGGCGCTTCTGGGGCTGGTCGGCTGGTGGCATCGCGTGATCTGCGGATATCCGGCTCGCGCCGTCATCCCTTACGACCAGCGCCTGTCCAGGCTGCCGGCCTATCTGCAGCAGCTCGACATGGAATCGAACGGCAAGAGCGTCACCCTCGAAGGCGTGGCGGTGACGACGCCGACCGGGCCGTTGGTCTGGGGCGAGCCCGGCACCAACGGCCAGCATGCCTTCTTCCAGCTGCTGCACCAGGGCACCGATTTCATCCCGGTCGAGTTCCTTGCCGCGGCCGTCGGCCACGAGCCGGAGCTCAAGCACCAGCACGATCTGCTGCTCGCCAATTGCCTGGCGCAGTCGGAAGCGTTGATGAAGGGCCGTACGCTGGAGGAGGCGCGCGCCCAGATGCTGGCCAAGGGCATGAAGCCTGCCGAGGTCGACAAGATCGCCCCGCACCGCGTCTTCTCCGGCAACCGGCCCTCGATGACCATCCTCTACCGGAAACTCGACCCGCGCACCTTCGGCCGGCTGATCGCGCTCTATGAGCACCGCGTCTTCGTCGAGGGAACGCTCTTCAACATCAACTCCTTCGACCAGTGGGGCGTCGAGCTCGGCAAGGAACTGGCCACCGGCCTTTTGCCTGTCGTGGAGGGCAAGGAAAGTGCCGCAAAGCGGGACGCCTCGACCGCTGGTCTGGTGGAATACATCCACCATTTGCGTGGGTCGGAGTGAAGCGCTTGGCAGACATCAAGGGAATATTGTTCGACAAGGACGGGACGCTTGTCGACTTCAACGCCACCTGGCTCGGCGTCGCCGATTTCATGGCCATGGATGCGTCCGAGGGCGATCGCTGGAAAGCCGACAGGCTGCTCGCGGCAGCCGGCTTCGATTTCGCCAACCGACGTTTCAAGCCCGATTCGATCTTTGCCTCGGGCACCAACATGGACGTCGTCGAGCTGTGGTTCCCGCGCCTGTCCGACGAGGACCAGATGCTGGCCGTCGCCCGCTTCAACGAGATCACCTCGGTGCAGGGCTCGGCGATGGCGGTGGCACTGCCGGGCATCGTCGAGACGCTCAACACCCTGCACAGGAAATCCTACCGGCTTGGTGTCGCGACCAACGATTCGACCAGCGGCGCGGAAAGGACGCTGGTCACGCTCGGCGTCGCTCAACTGTTCGACGCGGCCTATGGCTACGATGCTGTCGCCAATCCCAAACCGGCGCCCGATACGATCCTGGCCTTTTGCGATCTCACCGGCTTGCAGCCGTCGGCGATCGCCATGGTCGGCGACAACCGCCACGATCTCGAAATGGCGCGGGCCGGTGGCTGCGGCCTGGCGATTGGCGTGCTCTCGGGCACCGGCACCCGTGAATCGCTGGCCGGCATTGCCGACGCCGTCCTCGATTCCGTTGCCGATCTGCCGGATTTCCTTTCGGCGCGGGTCAAGGAGACGATCTGATATCGGCACCACTGGCGGATGCCATATCCGCCTCGAAACGAAAGACGCCGCTCGGCTCCAGTGCTGTGCCTTTCGTCTGGCCGAAATCCGGCACCTCGTATTCGGCAAGCAGAAGCAGCCGCGATCGTGGCAGGTAGGCCCGGCCCGGGTCGCCGACCAGGACTTCGATGCCGGCGGCGAGGCAGCGGTCGAGGAAGGGAATGACCCGCCAGGCGACGTCCTGCCCGTAGAACAGATCGCCGGCGAGCACCAGGTCGATCGCGGGTGGCGAACCCGTGGTGATATCCTTGCCGATCACCGTTATGGCGACGCCGTTGGCTGCAGCATTGAGGCCGAGCGCGGCCACGCCGTTGCGGTCGATCTCGGCGGCGATCACTTCGCGCGCCCCGGCTTTCGCGGCGGCAATGCCGACAATGCCGGAGCCGGCGCCGAGGTCGAGCACGCGGCGCCCGGCCACTGTCGTCGGATGGTCCAGTACATAGCGCGCGAGCACGGTGCCACCGGCCCACGCATAGGCCCAGTAGGGCGGTCGTGGCTCCGGCGAATCCTCCTCGTCGTTCTCGTCCTCGGGCTCGACGAGCCGCCTCAACCCGCTGCCGGGATGAGCCGTGTAGAACTGGATCTCGGGAAGCGCTGGGACAGGAACAAGGCGCATGTTCGCCTTGATGAACGTCGCCGGGTCGAGGCGCGAGCGCCGAACCGGCGCATCGGCGGCGGCGAGCTTGTCAGCCAAGATCCTGCCTATTCCCGCAGCGCCCGCCGCAGGATCTTGCCGACCGGCGTCTTCGGCAGCTCGGTCCTGAATTCGATGTATTTGGGCCGCTTGTAGCCGGTCAGGTTCTCGCGGCAATAGGCGGTCAGCACCTCGGCGGTCAGCGCCGGATCCTTCTTGACGACGAACAGCTTCGGCACTTCGCCCGAATGTTCGTCCGGCACGCCGACCGCCGCGACTTCGAGCACGCCCGGATGCTGGGCGACGACTTCCTCGAGTTCGTTCGGATAGACGTTGAAGCCCGAGACTAGGATCATGTCCTTCTTGCGGTCGACGATCTTGGTGTAGCCGCGCTCGTCCATGAAACCCATGTCGCCGGATTTGAAATAACCGTCCTTGGTCATCACCTTGGCGGTCTCGTCCGGCCGGTTCCAGTAGCCCGCCATCACTTGCGGCCCCCTGATGCAGATCTCGCCGACCTCGCCGAGCGGCAGGTTGTTGCCGTCGTCGTCGCGAATGGCGATCTCCGTCGACGGCAGCGGCAGGCCGATCGTGCCGGTGAAATCGCTGGCGCTGAACTTGTTGGCGGTGGCCACCGGGGAAGTTTCCGAGAGGCCGTAGCCTTCGGTGACCGGGCAGCCGGTGAGCGACTTCCAGCGTTCGGCGACGCCCCTCTGCACCGCCATGCCGCCGCCCAGCGTCAGGATCAGCGGCTTGAAGTCGAGCTTGCGGAAATCCTCGTTGTTGAGCAGCGCGTTGAACAGCGTGTTGAGACCCGGAAAGATGTGGACCGGGTATTTTGCCAGTTCCTTGACGAAACCCGGGATGTCGCGCGGATTGGGAATGAGCACGTTACGGGCGCCTTGCTGCATGCCCATCAGCGCGTTCACCGTCAGCGCGAAGATATGATAGAGCGGCAGTGCGCAGATGAAGTTCGGATGCGCCGGCTTCGGCTTGTAAGTGTAGGCGTCTTCCAGCCACAGCGCGTTCTGAACGACATTGGCCAGCACGTTGCTGTGCAGCAGCACCGCGCCCTTCGAAATCCCCGTGGTGCCGCCGGTATATTGCAGGAAGGCGACATCGCCGGCCGCCACCGTGGCTGGCGTGAAGCGCAGGCCGGCACCGGCCTTCACGGCCGCGTTGAACTTGACATGGCCGGGCAGCGACCATGCCGGCACCATCTTCTTCACGCGGCGCACGACGAGGTTGACGATGGTCCCCTTCAGCCCGCCAAGCATGTCGCCCATCGCCGCGACGACGACATGCTTGACCGCGGTCCTGGCGATCACGGCCTGCAACGTGCTGGCGAAGTTCTCCAGGATGACGATGGCCTGCGCGCCGGAATCCTTGAGCTGATGTTCGAGTTCGCGCGGTGTGTAGAGCGGGTTGACGTTCACCACGGTGTATCCCGCGCGCAGGATGGCCATCATCGCTACCGGATATTGCAGCACGTTCGGCATCATCAGGGCGACGCGCGCTCCTTTCTGCAAACCTTTCGACTGCAGATAAGCGCCGAAGGCCGCCGACAGCCGCTCCATATCGGCGTAGCTGATGGACTTGTCCATGCAGGTGAAAGCGGGCTGGGCGGAAAACTGCTTGCAGGTGGCGACCAGGAAGTCGCCGATGGAACTGTAGGGCAGGACGCCAATTTCGGCCGGCATGTTCTTCGGATAGCTCTTGAGCCACGGCTTTTCCGGCAGCCCCGCGGCGAGCGCGGTCAGCGCCTTCGGCAGTCGCTTGGCGGCAGTTGCGACGGGCTTTGCGGCCGGCGCGGCTTTCGAAGCTGCAGCCTTCGCCGGAGCCGCCTTTGGCGACGCGGTCTTTGTGGTCTTGGCTGCCGTCTTTACCGGGGACGGTTTCGTTGCGGGCATTGCTTTTGCCTTCGCGGTCGCCGCTTTGGTGGCGGGCGCCCCCTGTCGGTCAGGGCCGGCGGCCGGTTTCGAGGCCGCCTTGGCCGGTGCCTTTGCCGGCGCTGCCTTCTTTGCTGTTTTTGCCACCCGTTCCTCCCTGGATCGTTCTGTTCGTCCGCGCCGCGCTCGCCCCTGAATTGACAGGGACATCCTCCGCTGCTGCCTAGATATCTTCTATGTATTGCCTCTATTGGCGGCCGTGCAAGTCTTGCCCCTGCGGCAGGCCGGGAAAGATTTGCCGCCGAAAATCTTTCCCGTCGCCGACATTTCGAACCGGTCTCTTCCCGTATCCGCGGCCGAGCGAAGGCGCGCGCGCCATCAATATCGCCAGACTGGCGATCAATAAAAAAATGCGGTTGTTAATAATAGCGTGAATGGAAAAAACTGCTAATTTTTTCTGCCGTTTGGCAAAATCGCGGATTTTTTTCCTGCTTCCCGCGGGGTAAGCAAACGGGGTGTTCCAAAGCCGGAAAAACGGTGCTTATATGCGCGCTTCGCGAGCCTGATAGAGGGGCTTGGAAGAACATCAGGGAGTGCTCAATGAAAAAGAAACTCGCTTTTGCGGCCGCGTTGCTGGCCGCAAGCGTCCTGGGCGGCATGGCCAATGCAAAGACGCTTGTCTATTGCTCGGAAGCGTCGCCTGCCAATTTTGATCCAGGTACGACGACCGGCGGCAACGACTTCGATGCCTCGTCGCGTACCGTCTATTCGCGTCTGGTCGAATTCAAGCATGGCGGTACCGAGGTCGAGCCCGGCCTTGCCGACAAGTGGGAAATCTCCGACGACGGTCTGGTCTATACCTTCCACCTGCATCCGGGCGTGAAATTCCAGACCACCGATTTTTTCAAGCCGACCCGCGACCTCAATGCGGATGACGTGGTCTTCTCTTTCGATCGTCAGTTCAACAAGGCGAATCCCTGGAACGGTGACAAGTATCTGCCCAACCTGACCTGGGACTACTACACCGGCATGGACATGCCGAAATACGTCGCCAAGTGGGAAAAGGTCGATGACCTGACCGTCAAGCTGACGCTGACCGAGCCGAATGCGCCGATGCTGGCCAATCTCGGCATGGACTTCGCCTCGATCGTGTCGAAGGAATATGCCGACCAGCTGGAGAAGTCCGGCAAGATGGCCGATTTCTCCACCAAGCCTATCGGCACCGGTCCGTTCCAGTTCGCCGACTACCAGCTGGATTCGGTCATCCGCTATGCGGCCAACCCGGACTATTTCAAGGGCAAGGAGAAGATCGACGATCTCGTCTTCGCCATCACCCCTGACGCGACCGCCCGCATCCAGAAGGTGCTCGCCGGCGAATGCGACATCGCGCCCTATCCGAATCCTGCCGACATCGGCACGATCAAGGCCAACACCGACGTGACCCTGATGGATCAGGCCGGCCTGAACATCGGCTACATGAGCTACAACACCACCATCCCGCCGCTCGACAAGCCCGAGGTGCGCCATGCGCTCAACCAGGCCATCGACCGGGAATCGCTGATCAAGTCGCTGTTCCAGGACGCTGGCGCCACGCCGGCCGTAAACCTGATCCCGCCGACCATGTGGTCGTGGAACAAGGATGTGAAGTCCGACGCCTATGATCCGGAAGCCGCCAAGAAGGTGCTGGCCGCTGCCGGGCTCACGGAAATCCAGCTTTGGGCTTCCGACCGCGTTCGTCCTTACAACCCGAACTTCCAGCGTGCCGCCGAACTGATCCAGGCCGACTGGGCCAAGGTCGGCGTCAAGGCTGAGATCGTCAACTACGAGTGGACCAAGTATCGCTCGGAGGGCAAGAAGAAGGATCGTCCAGGCGCCTTCCAGATCGGCTGGACCGGCGACAATGGCGATCCGGACAACTTCTTCGCCACGCTGTTCGCCTGCTCCGCTATCGGCGTCTCGAACTACTCGAGCTGGTGCGACAAGGACTTCGAGGACCTGATCCAGAAGGCCAAGAAGACCAGCGACCAGGCCGAGCGCACCAAGCTCTACGAACAGGCGCAGGTGGTCTTCCAGAAGCAGGCTCCGGCGTTCCTGCTGGCGCATAGCCAAGTCTACGCGGTCGTGCGCAAGAATGTCAGCGGTTTCATGATGGACCCGCTCGGCATTCACCGCTTCGACGGCGTCGACAAAGCTGAATAAGACATAGAGTGGGGCGGCGCTCTAGGGCGCCGCCCCCTTCGCCATGCTCAAATATATTCTTCACAGAATTGCACTTTTGATTCCGACGCTTGTCGGCATCACTATCTGTGCCTTCGCCTTCGTCAGGCTGCTGCCCGGCGATCCCATCCTTGCCATGGCCGGTGAACACGGCGTGGCGCCGGCGCGCTACGAGGAGCTCAAGGAACAGTTCGGCTACAATCTGCCGATCTGGCAGCAATATGCCCGCTATGTCGGTGAGGTCGCCACCGGTGATTTCGGCGTCTCGATCTCGTCCAAGCGCCCGGTGATGGAGGAGTTCAAGACCCTCTTTCCGGCGACAATGGAGCTGTCGTTCTTCGCTATGATTTTCGCCATGGTGCTCGGCATTCCAGCCGGCATCTTCGCCGCGGTCAAGCGCGGCTCCTGGTTCGACCAGTCGCTGATGGGCACGGCGCTCGTCGGCTATTCCATGCCGATCTTCTGGTGGGGCCTGCTGCTGATCATCTTCTTCTCCGGCTACCTCGGCTGGACACCGGTTTCGGGCCGCATCGGCCTGCAGTTCTTCTTCAAGCCGATCACCGGCTTCATGACCATCGACACCCTGCTCTATGGCAAATGGGATGCCTTCCGGTCGGCCTTGAGCCACCTGGTCCTGCCGGCGATCGTGCTGGGCACCATCCCGCTCGCTGTGATCGCCCGCCAGACGCGTTCGGCCATGCTGGAAGTTCTGGGCGAGGACTATGTGCGCACGGCGCGCGCCAAGGGCTTGTCGCCGTCGCGGGTGGTCGGTCTGCATGCATTGCGCAACGCGCTCATCCCGGTGGTCACCACAATCGGCCTGCAGATCGGCACGCTGCTTGCCGGCGCCATCCTCACCGAAACCATCTTCGCCTGGCCGGGCATCGGCAAGTGGATGGTCGATTCCATCTTCAAGCGCGACTATGTCGTCGTGCAGTCAGGCTTGCTCTTGATCGCCCTCATCGTCATGGCTGTGAACCTTATCGTCGACGTGCTCTACGCCGTCATCAACCCGCGCATACGGGCCGCGTGATGAGCCAGTCGACCGAAGTCACCGCGCTCGCCGCCGGCAATCCTGACCGCCTGACCGGGTTCAGGACCTTCTGGCACTATTTTTCCGTCAACCGCGGCGCCGTGATCGGCCTGTTCGTCTTCATCCTTTTGGTGCTGGCGGCACTGTTTGCGCCGCTGCTGGCGCCCTATGCGCCCGACATTCAGGACAAGACCGCGTTTCTGAGACCGCCGGCCTGGCAGGCCGGCGGCAGCGCGCAATACCTGCTTGGCACCGATCCTGTCGGCCGCGACATCCTTTCGCGCCTGCTCTTCGGCGCGCGCTTTTCGCTGCTCATCGGCGCGGTCGTGGTCACGCTGGCGCTCACCGGCGGCATCACGCTCGGCCTGCTGGCCGGTTATTTCCGCGGCTGGGTCGACGTGGCGATCATGCGCCTGATGGACCTCATCCTGGCGTTCCCGTCGCTGCTCCTGGCGCTCGTCCTGGTCACCATTCTTGGCCCTGGCCTGTTCAATGCGATGCTGGCCATCGCGCTCGTCCTGCAGCCGCATTTCGCGCGGCTGGTGCGCGCCGCCGTGATGGCGGAAAAGAGCCGCGAGTATGTCGTGGCGGCGAAGGTCGCCGGCGCCGGCCATATCAGGCTGATGCTTCGCACCATCCTGCCGAATTGCCTGGGACCGCTGATCGTCCAGGGCACCTTGTCTTTCTCCAACGCCATTCTCGAAGCGGCCGCGCTGGGCTTCCTCGGCCTCGGCGCCCAACCGCCGACGCCCGAATGGGGCACGATGCTCGCTTCGGCGCGCGAATTCATCCTGCGCGCCTGGTGGGTGGTGACCTTCCCCGGCCTTGCGATCCTGATCACCGTGCTTGCCATCAATCTGATCGGCGACGGTCTGCGCGACGCGCTCGATCCGAAACTGAGGAGGTCGTGATGGCGCTGCTCGAGATCCAGAATCTCGTCGTCGAATTCCAGACCGCGTCAGGTCCGTTCCGGGCGGTCGACGGCGTGTCGCTGCATGTCGACGAACGCGAAGTGCTGGCCATCGTCGGCGAATCCGGCTCCGGCAAGTCGGTCTCGATGCTGGCGGTGATGGGCCTTCTGCCATGGACCGCCAAGGTCACCGCCGACCGCATGAGCTTCAATGGCCGCGAGCTTCTGAAGCTGAGCCCGGCCGAGCGGCGCAAGATCATCGGCAAGGACATATCGATGATCTTCCAGGAACCCATGGCCAGCCTCAATCCCTGCTTCACCGTGGGCTTCCAGATCGAAGAGGTTCTGCGCTTCCATATGGGCATGGACGGTGCACAACGCCGGGCGCGCGCCATCGAACTCCTGACGCAGGTCGGCATTGCCGAGCCAGCGGAACGGCTCAACTCATTCCCGCACCAGATGTCGGGCGGCCAGTGCCAGCGCGTCATGATCGCCATCGCCATCGCCTGCAATCCGAAGCTTCTGATCGCCGACGAGCCGACCACCGCGCTCGACGTCACCATCCAGAAGCAGATCCTCGATCTCCTGGTCTCGCTACAGGCCAAATACGGCATGGGCCTGATCATGATCACCCACAATATGGGCGTGGTGGCCGAGACCGCCGACCGCGTCATCGTCCAGTACAAGGGCCGCAAGATGGAAGAGGCCGACGTGCTGTCGCTGTTTGAATCGCCGAAGAGCAACTACACCCGCGCGCTTTTGTCGGCGCTGCCGGAGAATGCCGTCGGCGACCGGCTGCCGACCGTGTCCGACATGCTGTTCGAGCCGGCGCCCTCGGGAGCCGCCGCATGAGCATCAAGGTCGTCGAAGGCAAGAACATCGTACGCGACTACCATATTGGTGGCGGCCTGTTTCGCGGCCAGCGCACGGTGCATGCGGTCAAGGGCGTTTCGTTCAGCGTCGACAAGGGCAAGACGCTGGCCATCGTCGGTGAAAGCGGCTGTGGCAAGTCGACGCTTGCCCGCATCATCACGCTGATCGATCCGGCGACGTCGGGTGAGCTGTTCATCGACGGCAACAAGGTCGACATCGCCAGGAACGGATTGACCAAGGAGATGCGCCGCAAGGTGCAGATCGTCTTCCAGAACCCCTACGGGTCGCTCAATCCGCGCCAGAAGATCGGCGACGTGCTCGGCGAGCCGCTGCTCATCAACACCAACAAGCCGGCCGAGGAACGGCGCGACCTCGCCATGAAGATGCTGAAGAAGGTCGGCCTCGGACCCGAGCACTACAACCGCTACCCGCACATGTTCTCGGGCGGCCAGCGCCAGCGCATCGCCATTGCCCGCGCGCTGATGCTCAACCCGAGCCTGCTGGTGCTGGACGAGCCCGTCTCCGCGCTCGACCTGTCGGTGCAGGCGCAGGTGCTCAACCTGCTTGCCGACCTGCAGGACGAGTTCCAACTGACCTATGTCTTCATCAGCCACGACCTGTCCGTGGTGCGCTATATCGCTGACGATGTGATGGTGATGTATTTCGGTGAGGCGGTCGAATACGGCTCGCGCGAGGAGGTCTTCGCCGATCCCAAGCACAGCTACACCAGGACCCTGTTCGCGGCGACGCCGCGCGCCGACGTCGCCTCGATCAAGGCGAGGTTGGCGAAGAAGAAGGCCGCCTGACGCCGCGAGCCGCAGCGTCAGGTCAGAGCCATCTCGTTCAGGACAGTTTGGCGATGATGGCGCGTAGCGCCTCGCCGAAACGGTGGATCTCATCGACAGTGTTGTAGTGGACCAGCGAAGCGCGGATGGCGCCGCTGTCCATCGACAGGTTGAGACGCTTCATCAGGCGCGGCGCGTACATGTGGCCGTCGCGGATGCCGATCTGCATTTCGGCCATTTCCTCGACGATCCGCTGCGGCGACAGTTTGCCGATGTTGAAGCAGAAGGTCGGCACGCGCTCATTGATGCGGGCTTCATCGGCAACGCCGTAGATGGTCGCCCCGCAACCTTTCAGCACGGCGAGCATCTCGCGCGCCAGCAACAGCTCATAGTCGCGGATGGCGCCCATGCCGGCGACGATGTTGTCGCGCCGCGAGCGGTTGTTGGATGGCGCAAGGTTGCGGCCGATCAGTTCCAGATACTGCACGGCGGCATCCATGCCCGAGACATTCTCGTAGATGAAGGTGCCGGCCTCGACCTTGTAGGGCGGCTCGTCCGGGATGAAATCCTCGCGGAAGGTTGGCAGCCGCTTCAGCGTTTCGAAACGGCCCCACAGGAAGCCCATATGCGGCGAGAAATTCTTGTAGCCGGAACAGACGAGGTAGTCGCAGTCCCAGGCTTGCACGTCGATCAGCCCATGCGGCCCGTAATGCACGCAGTCGAGGAACACTTCCGCGCCGGCCGCGTGCGCGATCCTGGCCACCGAGGCGACATCGACGATCGAGCCGATCGAATGCGCCGTCACCGTGCAGGCGACGAGGCGGGTGCGATCGGAAACCAGCGGGCGCAAATCGTCGACATGCAGGTTGCCGTCGTCGCGCATCCGCCACCATTTGAATTTGGCGCCGGCGGACTCCAGCGCCAGCCATGTGGCGATATTGGCATCGTGGTCCATGTCGGTGATGACGATCTCGTCGCGCTCCTGAAGCATCTGGCCGATGCCGAGGCTGACCAGGCGGATGAACGAGGTGGCGTTCATGCCGAAGCAGATTTCCGAGGGACTGGTGGCGTTGATCAGCAAGGCCACGCTCGCGCGCGCATCGGCGACCGCTTGGTCGACGGCGACGCTGCGGCCATAGCGGCCGCCGCGCTGCACATTGTGCGCGATTAGATGGTTGGTCACCGCGTCGAGCACGCTCTGCGGGATCTGCGCGCCGGCGGCGTTGTCCAGGAAGATAAAGTCGCCGGCCTGCTGCAGGGCTGGAAACATGGCGCGGATGGTGTCGACGGGGAACGCGGCGGCGTTCGCATTGTGGGCTTGATGCTTGTTCACGGGTACGCTCCTGCGAAGGACTTGGCGGTTGGGATCAGTTGGCGCGGTCAGCGCGTCTTCTCGGTCTTGAAGCGGCGCTCGAGCAGGCTGACGAGGCGGACCATCGGCCAGAGGAAGATAAGATAGACAAGCGCCGCGCCGATCAGCGGCGAGGGGTTGGCGTAGAGCGACTGCGCGTTGGTCGCTTCCTTCAGGAGTTCCGGCAGCGCCACGGTCGAGGCGAGCGAGGTGTCCTTGAACATCGAGACGCAATTGCTCGTCATCGGCGGGATGACCACGCGCACCGCCTGCGGCAGCACCACCTTGCGCAAGGTCAGCAGGAACGGCAGGCCAAGCGCCTGCGCCGCCTCGAACTGGCCGCGTGGAATGCTTTCGATGCCGGAACGGAACACTTCGCTCGAATAGGCCGACATGATGATGGCAAACGCGGTCACCGCCGAGGTCCAGGACGACAGGCGTATGCCAAGGAAAGGCAGCGCATAGTAGATCAGGATCAGCACGACCAGCACCGGCAGGGCGCGGAAGATGTCGGTGTAGCCGATCGCGAGCCACCGCAGCGGCTTCGGCGCGTAGAGCCGCAGCAGGCTGATCACTAGGCCGACGGGGATGCCGATGCCGATGCTGAGCAGTCCGAGCAGCAGCGTGTTCAGGAAGCCGCGCAGCAGCGCCGGCAGGCTGGACATGATGACATCGGGGTTGAAGAAAGTGTCCAGCAGCGACATGGGAGCGTTCCCGAACCGTTTTGCGTCCCGTGACGCCAGAGCAAAGGGTGCTCAGTTAAAATTCATAGGCCTCGCCGATGGCGAGACGATTTGCGCCGAAGCTGGCGCCAGAGCATCAAATGAATCGTGCCGGCCTGGAAAGCCGGCACGATTTCAGTGCATTGCCGCTCAGGCCTTCGGCAGCGGCATTTCCTTGACCGTCGAAGAGTCGGCTGGGGCGTCGCTGCCGAACCACTTCTTGTGGATCGCGGCCAGCGTGCCGTCCTTCTTCATCGCGGTCAGGGCGTCGTTCAGCTTGCCGAGCAGCGGGTGGTCCTTGGTCATCATCAGGCCGTACTGTTCGCCGGTCTTGATGCGCTCCTTGACGGTCAGGTCCTTCATCTTGGTGAAGGAATACTGCATGCCCGGAATGTCGCTGACGGCGGCGTCGACGCGGCCGGCGCTGAGGTCGAGCAGCAGGTTCTGCTGCGTGTCGTAGCCCTTCACGTCGCTGAAGCCGTCAGCCTCCTGATGCGCCTTGACCCAGGTTTCGCCGGTCGAACCGGACAGCACGCCGACAATCTTGCCCTTGAGGTCGGCCTCGGCCTTGATCGGGCTGTCGGTCTTGGTGGCGATGCCCATGTCGGAATCATAGTAAGGCTGCGTGAACGACTGCGACTTCAGCCGCTCCGGCGTGATGGTGATCGACGAGATGGCGACGTCGATGCGCTTCGACGTCGTGGCGGCGAACAGCGCCTGGAAGCCGAGGTCGGCGATATCGGTGGTCATGCCGACGCGCTTGGCCGCCTCGTTGACGATGTCGACCTCAAAGCCCTCGAAGGTGCCGCTCTCGTTCTTGTACTCGAAGGGCGGATTGGTCGGGTAGGCGCCGACATTCAGCACGTCGGCGGCATAAGCGGTGGCGGGGCCGGCGGCGATACCGATGGCGGCAGCGAGAAGAAGCAGATTGCGGCGAGTGAAGCTCATTTGTGTTCCCTCTGTTGTTGATCGGGCGGGTTGGCCCCGCACGGTTTTTTGCCGCCCCACCTCCGGCGGGGCGTCAATTCATGGCAGCGACCATGCGGTCGAGCGCGGTCGCTATCTGGTCGCGTTCACGGCAGACGCACATACGCAGGAAGGCCGTTGCCGAACTTCCGAACAGATGGCCAGGCGCCAGGCCGACACGCGCCGTCTCCAGGATCTTGGCGCAGGCCTGCCGGGCATCACTTTCGCCTTCCAAGGCAAAGAAGGCATACATGCCGCCGCGCGGTTTCGCCGGCAGGATGACGCCCGGAATCTGCGCCAGCCGGATATAGGCGAGGTCGAGGCCGGTCCTGATCCGCTGCCTGATCTCCTCGACCAGCGGTTCGCCCTGGCGGATGGCCGCAACAGCGCCGGCCTGGATCGGAGCCGCCGTGCCGCTGTTGATATACTGGGTCATGGCGCCGAGCTGGTCGGCCACCCCGGACGGATGCGTCAGCCAGCCAATGCGCCAGCCGGTCATCGCCCAGGCCTTGGAGAAGCTGTTGACCGACAGCACCCGGTCGCCGTCCTCGGCGATCTGCAGGATCGAGGGAGCAACGTCGCCATCGAAATAGAGCCGGCCATAGACCTCGTCGGAGATGATCCAGATGCCGGTGCGCCGGCTGAAGTCGAGCAGGGCCTGCATCTCCTGGCGCGACGCGGTCCAGCCGGTCGGGTTGGAGGGCGTTGACAGGAAGATCGCCCGCGTGCGCGCGTCGCAGGTCGCGAACAGCCGGTCGAGGTCGAGATGCCAGTCGCCCTTGAAGTCGAGCGAAAACGGCCGCGGCTCACCGCCGATCAGGTGGATGGCGTTGTGGATGTTGGGCCATTGCGGCGCGACATAGACGACATTGGTGCCAGTATCGACCAGCAGCTCGAGCGCCAGGTACAAGGCCTGCATGCCGCCCGGCGTGACGGTGGTGCGCGCGATGGGGATCGGTCGGCCGTGCAGGCGCGTCTGGTACTCTGACAGCGCTTCGTTCAGGGGCCCATGGCCACGCATATTGGGAACGTAGAAGGTGAGGCCCTCATCGAAGGCTGCCTTGGCAGCGTCGCGGATGAAGGCCGGCGTCACCATGTCGCCTTCGCCATACCAGAGCGCGATCACGTCGCCGAGCTCGCGCGCACGCACGGCGAGGTTGGCGATGTTCTCGGTGTGCAGATCACGGATTTGAGCGCGCACGCCATCGAGAGCATAGCGCGCGCTGGACGATGATTGGGGCAGCATGAACGACAAGGACTGAACCCTTTGAACCCACCCGGAGCACCACGATGGACTGGCCGGCAAGCCCGTCCGGCACGGCAGGCGCCATCGACTTTGGAATGCTTATCCAAACCACGACACTTTTCAAGGCAAAAGTTTTAAGCTTAAAAAGTTTCGCCGGCCTGTGGCCTGGCCGATACGCTCTTTTGTGTTGGCTGCGCTCGTCTCACGCCAATTCGTCGCGTGCGGCGGCACAGTTGGCCGCGGCGCCGGCGCCGAGGAACATCGTGTCGCTGGCCAGGATGAAGAAGCTGGCGCCGATGGCTGCCCATTGCCCGACAGGCTGCGGGCTGGCGCAAAATATGCCGGCGGCCTTGTCGTGCGCGGTCGTCACACCGATGATCGTCCGGATCGCCGCATTCAGCCTGTCGGCGCCCTTCGTTCCGATCGCATCGATCGACACCGAAAGGTCGCCCGGGCCAACGAAGATAACGTCGACGCCGTCGACGGCGGCGATCGCTTCGATATTGGCCAGCCCCTCTGATGTCTCCACCTGGACCGCGACGACGATCCTGTCATTCGCGCCGGCAAGATATTCGGGAATGCGATAGCCGTAGCCGGCGGCACGGCCGGGGCCGACGCCGCGCTCGCCCAGTGGCGGATAGCGCGAGGCTTTCACGGCTGCTTCGGCCTGGGCAGCGGTCGAGACACGAGGGATCAGCACGCCTTGCGCACCGCTGTCCAGCGCTGCCTGGATCGCTTCTGGCGCATGACCGGGAACGCGCACCATCGCCGGCACGCGATGGACGTCAGCCGCCCGAACCATGCTCTCGATCATGTCGCGCGAGATCTGGGCATGCTCCCAGTCGATGCAGAGGAAGTCGAGGCCGGACAGCGCCATCACCTCGACCGCGACGGGATGAGGAATGGCGGCAAACGAACCGATGAGGCTCGTCTTGCCGGTGCATTTCTGGCGGAACTCGCTCATGCCGATCCCCTTTCTCGTCCTGCCCGAATCCATATCCGCAAACGATGGCGAGGCGAAGCTATTTCATGCTTGAAATATTTTCACGGAACCGTAGCGTGCCATCTCCCGCCGAGAGGTCGCGACATGAAGAAATCACATCCCCTGCACGGCTCCAACAAACTGAAGCTTGGCGTGTTTTCGACCAATGCGGATGGTGGCCTTGCCATCACCGACGTGCCGGAACGCTGGGCGGCAAGCTGGCGGGACAATCTGACGGCGGCCCAGATCGCCGACCGCGCCGGCCTGGAGTTCATGCTGCCGATCGCGCGCTGGCGCGGTTTTGGCGGCCGCAACAAGGTGCGCGAATGGTCGTTCGAGACTTTCACCTGGGCGGCGGCCCTTGCCGTGGCCACCGAACAGATCGGCCTGTTCATGACCGTGCATGTGCCGCTCGTGCATCCGCTCTATGCCGCCAAGGCGCTGGCGACGGTCGACCACATCAGCCAGGGCCGCGCCGGGCTCAACATCGTCTGTGGCTGGAACCCCAAGGAATTCGGCATGTTCGGCACGCCGCTGGTCGAGAAGGGCTACGATCAGGCGGCCGAGTGGATCGAAATCCTCGAAAAGCTTTATGCGTCGGCCGAGCCGCTCGATTATGAAGGCACCTATTACCATCTCAAGGAGGCGGTGAGCCGGCCGGCCAGTCTGCAGATGCCGCGCCCGGTGACCATGAACGCCGCGTTCGGCGGGCCGGGCCGCGATTTCGCCGCCGCCAGATGCGACTATCTGTTCACGACCTTTTCCGAAATGAGCGATGCCGGCAAGCATGTCGCCGATATCAGCGAACGGGCCGACAAAGTGGGCCGAGATGTCGGCGTCTACACGGTGGCGCATGTCGTATGTCGCCCGACGATGGAAGAGTCGCGGGCCTATTACACCCGCTATGCCGTTGATATGGCCGACCACGATGCGGTCGATGCCCATATGGCTGGCAAGAAGGAATTCTCGCAATCGCACGACCCGCACGCCTACGACCGCTACCGGCAGCGCTTTGCTGGCGGCGCCGGTACGTACCCGCTGATCGGAACGCCGGAAACGATCGCCGCCGAAATGGTCGCCATTGCCGAGCACGGCTATCAGGGCATCGCGCTGTCCTTCGTCAACTACACGCAGGAACTGCCCTATTTTTGCGACCACGTGCTGCCGCTGCTGAGGCAAGCTGGGCTTCGCGAATAAATTATTCGGGACGGACACTTGTTCCGGAGATTGGTTATTCCTGAACAACGAATTCGTTATTCCGGGATAACGGCGGTGGCCTGGATTTCGACCTTGGCGCGATCCTCGACCAGCGCCATCACCTGCATGGCGGCCATCGCCGGAAAATGCCGGCCGATCACCTCGCGATAGGCCTCGCCGATACCCCTGAGATTGGCGAGGTATTCGGCCTTGTCGGTAAAATACCAGGTCATCGAGGTGATGTGCCGCGGCTCCGCCCCGGCCTCGGCCAGCACCGCCACGATGTTCTCGAGCGTCTGCCGCACCTGGCCGACAAAGTCGTCGGTTTCGAACTGGCATTGCCCGTTCCAGCCGACCTGTCCGCCGATGAAAACAAGCTGCCCACGCGCGGCGACGCCATTGGCATAGCCGACCGGCTTCGCCCAGCCTTCCGGCTGCAGGATCGTGTGCATTTCAAGCCTCCCGGTATTCTAAAAACCAAGTCTCAAAATCGAATGCCCGTCAAATCTCTTGCCGTCACGCCGCGCCCATCACTTGCCGCGCGATGACCACCTTCTGCACGTCCGAGGCACCCTCGTAGATGCGCAACGCGCGGATTTCGCGATACAGGCTTTCGACGATATGGCCTTTGCGGACGCCGTCGCCACCATGCAACTGCACCGCCTTGTCGATCACCTCTTGCGCCTTGTCGGTGGCGAACAGCTTGGCCATCGCCGCTTCGCGGGTGACCCGCGCCGCACCCATGTCCTTGGTCCAGGCGGCGCGGTAAACCAGTAGTGCCGCCGCATCGACGTCGAGCGCCATGTCGGCGATATGGCCCTGCACCATCTGCAGCTCGGCCATCGGCGCGCCGAACAGTTTGCGCTCGGCCACCCGCTTGATGCTTTCATCCAGCGCGCGGCGGGCAAAGCCGAGTGCTGCCGCACCGACGGTCGAGCGGAACACGTCGAGCACCGACATGGCGATGCGGAAACCGTCGCCCGGTCTGCCGATCAACGCCGAGGCGGGCAGGCGGACCTGGTCGAAGGACAGGCGCGCCAGCGGATGCGGCGCGATCACTTCCAGCCGTTCGGCGATGCCAAGGCCCCTGGCGTCGCCAGGCACGAGGAAGGCGGAGAGCCCCTTGGCGCCCGGCGCCTCGCCGGTGCGCGCAAAGACCACGTAGAGGTCGGCGATGCCGCCATTGGAGATCCAGGTCTTCTCGCCGGACAGAACATAGCTGTCGCCATCGCGGGTCGCCGTCATCTCGGTGTTGGCGACATCCGATCCCGAGCGCGGCTCCGACAGGGCGAAAGCGGAAATCGCCCTGCCGGCGCGCGTCTTCGCCAGCCATTGTTGCTGCTCGGGCGTGCCGAACAGGCTGAGTGCACCGGTGCCGAGCCCTTGCATGGCGAAGGCGAAATCAGCCAGTCCGTCATGGCGGGCGAGCGTCTCGCGCGTGATGCAAAGCGTACGCACGTCGAGTGGGCCCGGATTGTCGGTGTCGATGGCCGTCGGCTTCAGCCAGCCGTCCCTGCCGAGCTTGCCCACCAGCTCGCGGCAGGCGGCATCGACGTCATGGTGATCGACCGGCAGGTTCTTTGCGCACCATGCCTCCAGCCGCTCGGCCAGCTGGCGATGGCGGTCCTCGAAGAAAGGCCAGTTGAGAAAGGATCGATCAGGCATGGGCGCGCCCTCGGCTTTCGTCGCGATCCGTCGCACCCCCCTCTGTCCTGCCGGACATCTCCCCCGCAAGGGGGAGATTGGCAGCCTTGCCGACGGCTTCGACCTGGCAACGTTGGAGATTGGCGAAAACAATACGTGCAGCCGATCTCCCCCTTGCGGGGGAGATGGCCGGCAGGCCAGAGGGGGGTGTCTGGGCGAAAACCGTTCATCTTCAATTGCCCTCGAATACCGGCTTTTCCTTGGCCACGAACGCCTTGTACGCGCGCTCGAAATCGCGCGTCTGCATGCATATCGCTTGCGCCTGCGCTTCCGCCTCGATTGCCTGGTCGAGACCCATCGACCATTCCTGGTTGAGTTGCGTCTTGGTGATGCCGTGGGCGAAGGTCGGGCCGGAGACGATGCGCGCCGCCATGTCGAGCGCGTCGGCCTCGAGGGCGGCGGCGTCGACCAGCCGGTTGTAGAATCCCCAGCGCTCGCCTTCCGCCGCCGTCATCGTGCGGCCGGTGTAGAGCAGTTCGGCGGCGCGGCCCTGGCCGATGATGCGCGGCAGGATCGCGCAGGCGCCCATGTCGCAGCCGGCGAGACCGACGCGCGTGAACAGGAACGCCGTCTTGGCTTCCGGCGTGGCGATGCGGATGTCGGAACTCATGGCGATGATGGCGCCCGCGCCGACCGCAACACCATCGACAGCCGCAATGATCGGCTTGCCGCAGTTGAGCATCGCCTTGACGAAATCGCCGGTCATGCGGGTGAAGGCGAGAAGCTCCTTCATGTCCATCTTGACCAGCGGGCCGATGATGTCGTGGACATCGCCGCCGGAGCAGAAATTGCCGCCATTGGACAGGAACACCACGGCGTCGACGTCATCGGCGTAGACGAGGTCGCGGAATGTGTCGCGCAGCTCGGCATAGCTGTCGAAGGTCAGCGGGTTCTTGCGCTCCGGCCGGTCGAGCCGGACCTTTGCGATCCTGCCCTCGACCTGCCAGAGGAAATGCTTCGGCTTGAGCCCGGTCATTCCGGTCATTCGCGTCCCTCCCAATTGCTGCGGAACGAGGTCAGCATGCCGGTCAGCCGGCGCGCGTCGTCTTCGCTGACCTTGCCCAGCAATTCACCGATCCAGCCCTCATGTGCCGCGGCGATGGTGGCGAAGGCCGCTGAGCCTTCCTCGGTCAGGCGCACCATCGAGGTGCGGCGGTCGCCATTGCGGCGGGCGCGGGCGACCAGCCCTTCCGAGACCAGCCGGTCGACGATGCCCGTGACATTGCCGTTGGACACCAGCAGGAAGCGCGACAGGTCGCTCATCAGCATGCCTTCCGGCATTCGATAGAGTGCGGCCATCACATCGAAGCGCGGCAGCGTCGTGTTGAATTCCTTCTTCAGCCGCTCGCGCAGCTCGGCCTCGATCGTGCGCGAGGCACGCAGCAGCCTGATCCACAGACGCAAGCGGTCCTTGCCGGGTCCTGACGGCGCGGGCAGCGGGCCGGCTACCATGTTTCGCCTCCTGAAATGGAAATCGTCTGTCCGGTGATAGACCGGGCGGCATCGCCGCACAGCCACAGTACGGCGGCGGCAACCTCTTGCGGCTGGATGAAGCGGCCTTGCGGATTGGTCGAGGCAAGGCTCGACCGTGCCTCGCCGGCCGAGCGCCCGGTCTTTTCGATGATGCGCTGGATGGACTCCTCCAGCATCTCGGTTTCCACGAAACCCGGGCACACCGCGTTGACGGTCACGCCTGACTTCGCCGTCTCGGCCGCCAGCGCCCGCATCAGGCCGACGACGCCATGCTTGGCGGCGACATAGGGCGCGACGTAGGCGTAGCCCTTCAGCCCGGCGGTCGAGGCGATGAAGACGATCCGGCCCGCCTTGCGCCCCGCCATGCCGGCCAGCGCCGGCTTCACCGTCAGGAACGCGCCGGTCAAATTGACGTCGAGCGTGCGCTGCCAATCGGCAAGCGTGGTCTTCTGCGCCGCCGTGCTGCCGGCCATGCCGGCATTGGCGACGACGATGTCGAACGGCCCGCGCGCTGCTTCGGCCGTCTCGTAAAGGGATGTCATCGCCGCCTCATTGGTGACATCGGCGGCGATGGAGAAGATGCGGTCGTTTTCGCCAGCCACCTTGGCGAGCTCCGCTTCCCGGCGGCCGCAAATGGTGACGTCGATGCCGGCCTCTGCCAATGCCAGCGCGATTGCGCGGCCGACGCCGGAGCCACCGCCGGTGACGAGCGCATGCTTGCCGGCGATCGCTGTCGCGGCCGTCATACTTTCAGCCCCGCGGCCGCATCACGCTCGGCCAACCTGTAGAGCTGGTCCCGGCCAGGCAGATAGGGGTCGGGCCATTTGACGCCGCGATCGCCGAGCGTGACCGCCGCATGCAGCGTCCAGTAGGGATCGGCAAGATGTGGCCGTGCCAGCGCCACCAGATCGGCTCGGCCGGCCATCAGGATCGAATTGACATGGTCAGGCTCGTAGATGTTGCCGACCGCCATCGTCGCCATGCCGACCTCGTTGCGGATGCGGTCGGAAAACGGCGTCTGGAACATGCGGCCATAGACCGGCTTCGCGGCAATCGACGTTTGCCCGGCTGAGACGTCGCAAATGTCGACGCCGGCCTCATGCAGCAGCCGCGCGATCTCGACCGCGTCGGCTGGCGTCACGCCTTCGATGCCGACCCAGTCATTCGCCGAAATGCGCATCGAGATCGGCTTCTCCGCCGGCCAGGTGGCGCGCACCGCACGGAAGATTTCGAGGGGATAGCGCATGCGGTTTTCCAGCGATCCGCCATAGGCATCCGTGCGCCGGTTGGTGACCGGCGTGATGAAGGACGACAGGAGATAGCCGTGCGCCGCATGGATCTCTAGCATGTCGAAGCCGCAGCGATCGGCCATCTCGGCGGACGCCACGAATTCGTCGCGCACCCTGTCCATGTCGGCGCGGTCCATCGCCTTCGGCACCTGGTTCTGCGGTGACCACGCCACGGCCGAGGCCGCCATCACAGGCCAATTGCCGGATGTCAGCGGCACGTCGGTACCTTCCCAGCCGAGCCGCGTCGAACCCTTGGCGCCGGAATGGCCGATCTGCGCGCAGATCTTCGCTTCGGTCTCGGTGTGGACGAAATCGACCAGCCGCTTCCAGGCCACTTCATGTTCGGGCGCATAGAAGCCGGGGCAGCCGGGCGTGATGCGGCCTTCGGGGCTGACGCAGGTCATCTCGATATAGACCAGCCCGGCGCCGCCTTTGGCCCGCTCGGCATAGTGGGTGAAATGCCAGTCGGTCGGACAGCCGTCGACGGCCTTGTACTGCGCCATCGGGGAGACGACGATCCGGTTCTGCAGCCTCATGTCGCGCAGCTTGAACGGCGCGAACATCGGCGCGCGGCGAAGGTTGCTGGCGGCGGCGCCTGCCTGGCGCTGGAACCATTCCTCGGCGCCGCCCAGCCATTCGGCGTCGCGCAGCCGCAGATTCTCGTGGCTTATGCGCTGCGAGCGGGTCAGCAGCGAATAATTGAACTGCACCGGATCGAGGCCGAGATAGCGCTCGACCTCCTCGAACCATTCGAGCGAATTGCGCGCCGCCGACTGCAGCTTCAGCACCTCGGTGCGGCGGGCATCCTCATATTTGCGGAATGCGGCGTCGAGGTCCGGCTCGGACTCGACATAGTCGGCCAGCGCCACCGCGCTTTCCAGCGCCAGCTTGGTGCCGGAGCCGATCGAGAAATGCGCCGATGCCGCCGCATCGCCCATCAGCGCCAGGTTCTTGTAGGACCAGCGCTCGCACAGCACCCGCGGAAAATTGATCCAGGCCGAGCCACGGATGTGGTTGGCATTGGTCATAAGCGCGTGGCCGCCAAGATGCTTGGCGAAGATGCGCTCGCAGGTGGCGATCGATTCCTGCTGCGACATCGAGCCGAAGCCGAAAGCCTGCCATGTCTGTTCGCTGCACTCGACGATGAACGTCGCGGTGTCACTGTCGAACTGGTAGGCGTGCGCCCACACCCAGCCATGCTCGGTCTTCTCGAAGATGAAGGTGAAGGCATCGTCGAATTTCTGCTTGGTGCCGAGCCAGACGAACTTGCACTTGCGGGTGTCGATGTCGGGCTTGAAGATGTCGACGAAGGTGTTGCGCGCCCTGGAGTTCAGCCCATCGGCGGCAACGACCAGATCATGCGTTTCCATATAGGGCTTGGGATCGGCGATGTCGGTCTCGAACATCAACTTGACGCCGAGTTCGCGTGCGCGGCGCTGCAGCAGGATGAGCAGCCGCTTGCGGCCGATGCCGCAGAAGCCATGGCCGGTCGAAACCGTGCGCACGCCATCATGGATGACGGCGATGTCGTCCCAGTAGGCGAAATGCTTCTTGATCCAGACGGCGCTGACGGGATCGTTCTTCGACAGGTTTTCGAGTGTCTCGGCCGACAGCACGACGCCCCAGCCGAACGTGTCATCGGCGCGGTTGCGCTCGAACACCGTCACATCATGCGCGGCATCCCTGAGCTTCATCGAGATGGCAAAGTAGAGGCCGGCTGGTCCGCCGCCGAGAACCGCAACCTTCATCTGTGCGATCTCCTCTTCGCTTGCTGATTTGAGTATCGCGCTGGCGGCAAATTATTTCAAGCTTAAAGTTTCATATCGAAATGATTATCCGACATTGACGAAGGCGCGCTTGCGTGTCGTCACGCAAGCGCGCCGTCAGGTCATTTTTCCGGGCTCTTTGGGCTCCACAACACGGTTTCGGCGCCTTTCTCGTAGGCCATGCCGGTCGGATAGCTGATCGCTTCCAGCTGTAGGCCCCAGGGTGCCTGGAAATAGAGAATGGTCTGGCCGGCGGCTGGCCCTTCCTTGACCGGCAGCGGTCCCAATCTGGTCTTCACGCCCTTGGCGTCGAGATACGCCTTGGCGGCGGCGACATCGTCGACATAGAAGGCGATGTGGAAGCCGCCGATGTCGCTGTTGCGGGCTTGCAGATCCTTCTGGTCCGGTGCGGTGTATTTGAACAATTCGATGTTCGATCCGTAGCCGCAGCGGACCATGGTGATCTCTTCGATCACGGCCTTGGGGTCCACGCCCAGCAGATCCTGCATGAACGTGCCCTTGTCGTCGGCGAACGGGCCGAACGACATCGCCTTCTTGCAGCCGACCACGTCGGTGAAGAAGTCGACCGCCTGCTTCATGTCGGGAACCGTGATGCCGGTGTGATCGTGACCGTGCATGCCGGGGATCGAGCTGGCCGCGGCCATGCCGGCACTGCCAAGGATGGCCGCGGCGAGCGTTGCGTTTCCAAGTATCGTCTTCATGTCAGTCCTCCTCCATTGGCGGGACTTGGGTCATTGCCGGCCGCACGTCCGAGGCCCGCTTTTCGGCGTGCGTATGCATTCATGTCGGGGCCCTGGCGGCAGGCGGGATGTCCAGCCAGCCAGCATCGATTTCCGGCAGCGGGATGGCTGAGATCAGGTCGCGCGTGTAGCTTTGCCGCGGGTTTTCGAACAAGGCGTCGGTGGCGCTCGCCTCGACGATCATGCCTTCGCGCATGACGATCACTTGCCGGCATAGCCGCCGGATCACCGAAAGGTCGTGGCTGATGAAGGCGACAGTCAGGCCCATCTCCGCCGCCAGCTTCTCCAGAAGGGTGAGGATCTGCGCCTGCGTCGACACGTCGAGCCCGGAGACGATCTCGTCGGCCAGCACGAATTTCGGCGACAGCGCCAGCGCCCGCGCAATGCCGACGCGCTGGCGCTGGCCGCCCGACAGTTCGTGGCGGTAGCGGCTGGCGAAGCTCTGCGGCAGGCCGACGCGCTGCAACGCCTCGGCGACGCGTGCCCTGAGATTGTCGCCAAGGCCATTCTGCTTGAGGGGCGCTGCGATGATGCTGGCAATGGTGCGACGCGGGTTGAGCGACGACATCGGATCCTGGAAGATCATCTGCAGGTTGCGGCGCAGTGGCCGCAGCTCCGCCTCCGGCAGATGGGTGATGTCGTGGCCGTCGAAGGTGACGCTGCCGGCGCTGGGCTCCAGCAGCCGCACGAGGGCGCGGCCGAGTGTCGATTTTCCCGACCCTGACTCGCCGACGATGCCGGTCACCGACCCTTTCGGCAGGTCGAAATCCAGGCCCTTCAGGATTTCGGCCAATGGCGCGCGGCCGATCAGCGGCTTGCGCGTCATGTCAGGCAGGGCGACCTTCAGCCCGCGTACGGAAAACAGCGGCTCAGCCATGCGGTCGCCTCCAGGCCTGGTCGGCGGACGCGATCTCGGCGGCAAGCCCGGCCAGGACCGTTTCGTCCACCGGTTTCAGCGAAGCGAACGGGTCGGTGTAGCGCGGTGTGGCGGCCATCAGTGCTCGCGTGTAGGGGTGCTGCGGTGCGGCGAAGAGAGCAACCGTTTCGGCCTCTTCCACCACCTTGCCGGCATAGAGCACCGACACTTTCTGGCTGATCTTGGCGACGACGCCGAGATCATGGGTGACGAACAGGATCGCGGTGCCATGCTCGCGCTGCAACTGTACGATCAACCGCAGGATCTGCTTCTGCACGGTGACGTCGAGCGCCGTGGTCGGCTCGTCGGCGACGATCAGCCGTGGCTCGGCGGCGAAGGCGGCCGCGATCAGCACGCGCTGGCGCATGCCGCCTGAAAGCTCGTGCGGATAGCTTTTCAGCACGCGGTCGGGATCGCGGATATGCACCTCGTCCAGCAATTGGCGGATGCGCTGATCGGCCTTCTCGCCACTCCAGCCGAGAATGCGTACCAGCCGGTCGGTCATCTGTGGGCCGATGCGGCGCGATGGATTGAGCGCGGTCAGCGGATCCTGCGGGATCAGAGCCGTGCGGGCGCCAATCAGCGTGCGGCGCGCCTTCGGCTGCAATTTGCCGAGGTCTTCGCCTTCAAGCAGCATGTCGCCTTCGACAATGCGCACGCTCGACGGCAACACGCCAAGCACGGCCTTGCCGATCATCGTCTTGCCGGCGCCGCTCTCGCCGACCAGCGCACGGACCTCGCCGGGTTGAACCGCAAGCGATACCGAGCGCAGCACGCGCTGGCCGTTGGGCAGCACGGCGCTCAAATTCCTGATGTCGAGGCAAGCGCTCATCGCAGCACCGGGTCGAAACGCGCCTTCAACCCTTCGCCGAACTGACTGAACGACAGTACGGTGAGGATCAGCGTGATCAGCGGGAACACCAGCACCCACCAGGCCTGATGGATCGACAGCCGGCCCTCGGCGATGATGCCGCCCCAGGTCGGATCGTCGGTCGAGATCGACAGGTTGACGAAGGACAGGATCGCCTCGACGATGACAGCGATGCCCATTTCCAGCGACAGCAACGCGACGATCGACGGCACCACATTGGGCAGCACTTCGCGCAGCATGATGCCGATGCGGCCATAGCCGGCGATGCGGGCATTCTCGACATAGTCCATGCGCGACTGGCCCATGGTCTCGGCGCGGATCACCCGGCAAAAGCGCGTCCAGTCGATGACGGCGATGGCGATGATGACGGAACTCAGGCCGGTGCCGAGCACGGCGACCAGGAGGATGGCGAACAACACCGGCGGAAATGCCATCCAGACATCGACGATGCGCGAGATGATGCGGTCGGCCCAGCCGCCGAAATAGCCGGCGATCAGACCAAGCGTCGAGCCGACCAGGCACGCGGCGGTGGCTGCCGCGAAAGCGACGATGAAGGCGATGCGGGCGCCGAAGATCAGCCGGGACAGGAGATCGCGGCCGAGACTGTCGGTGCCGAGCCAGTAGCCGGGTTCGGCGCCGCTCATCCAGAACGGCGGCAGCCGCTCGAGCATCAGGTCCTGCGCCAGCGGATCCTGCGGCGCGACCAGTGGCGCGAAGATGGCGGCAAGCAGTGCGAGCAGCAGCCAGCCGCCGGCCAACCACAGTTTCGCGCCCGAGCCGTGTCTTGAAATGCGGCCGTCATCCATGGCGCAACCTCGGATTGAGCAGCGCATACATCATGTCGACGACGAGGTTGATCAGCACGAACAACAGCGCGAAGACCAGCACGATGCCCTGGATCAGCGGCAGGTCGCGGTTGATGACGGCATCGATCGCCATATTGCCGAGGCCTTCATAGGAGAACAGCCGCTCGACGATGACCGTGCCGCCGATGAGGAAGGTGAATTGTACCCCGACCAGGGTCAGCGTCGGCAGCGCGGCATTCTTCAACGCCTCACGCAGAATGACCTGTGTTTCCGAAAAACCTTTCACCCGCGCCAGCACGACATAGTCGAGGTCGAGCACTTCCTTGAGCGACTGTTTCAACAGCTGCGCGATGATCGCCGCCAGCGGCAGCGCCAGCGCGACGGCCGGCATCAGCATGTGCTTCAAGAGATCCCAGGTCAGGTCAAGGCGCAGCCGCAGCAAGCTCTCGAACAGATAGAACTGGGTGACGAAGGGCAGGTCGAGCTGCGGCGACACCCGGCCGGAAATATCGAAGACGGGGATCAGCACGCCGAACAGAAGGATCAGCACCAGGCCCCACAGGAAGTCGGGAATGGAAAGGGCGGTGCCACTGGCGATATCGATGCCGGCCTCGACCGCCGTGCCGCGTTCGCGGGCGCCGAGGATGGCCGTCGTGCCGCCGATCGCCACCGCCATGATGAGCGCGACGATGGCGAGTTCCAGTGTCGCCGGCAGCCGGTTGAAGACCAGCCCCAGCACGTCCTGTCGCAGCGAGATCGAGGTGCCGAAATCGCCCCTGACAACGCCGGACAGCCAGATGAAGAATTGCTGCAGGATGGTCTTGTCGAGACCATAGAGCGCGCGCAGCCGGGCGATGTCGGCATCGGTCGCGCCGGGCGGCAACATCATCGCGATCGGATCGCCGGGAGCGACGCGGATCACGACGAAGACGACGACGGCCACGCCGAACAGCGTGACCAGCATCGTCAGAAGGCGGATCAGAAATCTCTGCAGGAGCATGTAAATCTTTGCAGGAGCCCGCTGGCTCGTATGCCTGATGGAAAATGCGCGCCGTCGCTGTCGACGGCGCGCGGCAATCCCGGACCGATATCAGGCCGGGGTCATCAGGGCCGGCAGCAGCGCGCCGGACACATGCTGGACCACATTGACGCCCTTGGCGTGCACGATCGGCTGAGCATACTGCATCAGCGGCAGCACATAGGCTTGCTCGGCGATATATTTGTCGACCGCCTTCCAGCCGGCAATGCGCTTGGCCTCGTCCTTTTCGCCCCATAGCGGGTTGATCATGTCGATCAGGTCCTGGCTGTCCCACACCGAATGCGGGCTCGGGCCATACATGGCAAAGCCGGTCGAGGTGGTCGGGTCGCCGATGGCATTGCCCCAATTGTAGAAGGCGGCCGGCGCCAGCTTGTCGGCGGCACGCAGCTCGTAGTGTTTGGCGATTTCGTAGACCTCGATCGTCGCCTCGATGCCGACCTTGCGCCACATGCCGACGATCGCCTGGATCATCTCGTAGTCCTTGGGCTTGAAGCCCTTGGTCGTCTGGATGGTGAACTTGACCGGCTTTTCGGGCGAATAGCCCGAGGCGGCCAGCAATTCCTTGGCCTTCTCCGGATTGTGCTCGACCTTGATCGACGCATCGTAGGCCGTGTATTCCGGCGTTTCCAGCGTATCGATGGGCTGGCCGTAGCCGCGCAGCAGGCGGTCGACGAGCAGCTTCTTGTCGATCGACATCACCGCTGCCCGGCGGACGTTCTTGTCCAGCATCGCCTCGATGTCGTTGAAGAAGATCATGCCGATGTCGGAGACGTTCTTGCACGAGCCGGCAAGCCCGTCCTTGGCGATCAGCCGGTCATACTCCTCATAGGGAATTTCGAGCGTCACTTGCGAGGAACCGGATTCGATCTCGGCGACGCGGCTCGCCGCATCGGTGACGAACTTGATCGTCACATTCTCGAAGGCCGGCTTGCCGCCCCAGTAGGTCGGGTTGGCCTTGAGCCGCAGGAAGGCGTTGCGCTCGAACTTCTCGACCATGTAGGGACCTGTGCCGATCGGCGCCTTCTCGAAGCCTTCGGCGCCGACCTTCTCGTAATACGCCTTGGGCATGATGTAGCCGGTCAGGAACGACATCCATTTGAAATACACCGGGTCGAACTGCACGACGTCGCCGGTGATCTTGTTGCCGTCGATCTTGAAGTTGTTGACGTTCTTCCAGACGAACTGGATCGGGTTGCCGGTCTTTTCGTCACCCGCCCGCTGCAGCGACCAGACCACGTCTTCGGCCGTGAACGGCGAGCCGTCATGCCGGGTAACGCCTTCGCGCACCGTCATCATGATCTTGGTGCGGTCGTCGTTCCAGCCCCACTCGGTCAGCAGGCCCGGTGCGAAGGACAGGTCCGGCTTCTGGGGGATGAACTGGTCGAACACCGACTGGTAGAGGCCCTGGATCGTCGGGTTGACCGCGGAGGGGCCGGTGGTCGGGTCCCAGGACGGCAGGTTGACGTTGTAGGCGATGGTCAGTTCGCCGGCAGCCGCCTTGGCGATCCGCGGCAGGCCGACGGCGGCCACCCCAAGTGCCGCGGCACTGTATCCGAGTAATTCGCGTCTGTTGATTGTCATGGTCGTTCCCCTTGTTGGTTGTATTTTCTTCGCGCGGCAATGTCAGTTCCTTGGTTCAGGCTCCTTGGGCAGCAGCGCCTTGCCCTCCTTCACCTCTAGAAATCTTCGGCACCTCTAGAAATCTTCGGCTCCTACCTCCCGCCAAGCTGTTGCGCGAGCATGTAGCCCGAAGCCGCGCCGGTGCCGGCACCGGCCACGTCGCGGCACCCGTGAGATGCAGATTGCCGACCGGCGTGTTCCAGCCGGCGAAACCGCGCGCCGGGCGAAACAGGAAATTCTGCGCCAGATGGTGGCTGCCGCAGACCTGGTCGCCGCCGACGAGGTTCGGGTTCTCGCGTTCCAGGTCGATGGGCGAAAACACCGAGCGGCCCAGGATCTTGTTTCGCAGGCCGGGCGCGTAGCTTTCGATGATGTCGAGAACGCGGTCGGCGTAGCGGTCCTTGACCTTGTCCCAGTGGTCCGGCGCGACCTTGCCGGTAGCGTCGCCGAGGATTTCTGCGGGCAGCATGCGCACCTGCACCCACAGCACATGCTTGCCTTCAGGTGCGCGAGACGGATCGATCGCGGTCGGCTGGCCGACGACCAGCACCGGTTCGTCCGGAAGCATGCCTGCCATCGCCTGCTGATAGGTCCGCGACATCGCGTCGAGCGACGGCGACAGATGCACATAGGCGAACTGGCGAAGCTCGGCGCCGGCGCGCCAGTCCGGCAGATCGTCGAGCGCCAGATGGATCATCATCGTGCCCGGCGCGTGGCGGAACTCTTGCATCGCCGTGTCGAAGCCGGCGTCGCCGGAACCGTTGGGCAGCAACTTGCCGGTCAGCGCCTTTGGCGCAACGCCGGCGATGACCGCCTTAGTGGCGGTATGGGTGTCGCCGGAAGCGAGCCGCACGCCGGTCGCCTTGCCGGCGGAAACCATGATCTCGGCCACTTCGGCCCCGGTGACGATCTTGCCGCCGGCGGCCGTGACCATGCCCGAGAGCGCGCGGATGATGGTGTCGGCACCACCCTTGCCCAGCACCATGCCAAAACTCTGGTTGGCCATCGATTCCAGATAGGGGAACACGGCGCCGCCGGCGATGTCGGGTGCGAAGTCCAGATGCATGCCCCAGGTCGCGAGCGTTGCCCTGACATGCGCGGACTCGAAATTCTCCTCCAGCCAGGCACGTGGCGACGACAGCAGCAATCGCCCGGTGTCGAGCGCGCCGGCAACACCCTTCTTGCGCCACAGGTTCCACGCGGTGCCGGCCAGAGCGCGGGCGCTCATCGGCGAGCCCAGCAGCCGGAACAGATGCTCGGCCTCCGCCGGGAAGGCGGCGACCAGCCTGCGCCATGTCGCGGCATCGGCGGCTGAGAAGGCGGCCATGCGCGCGGCGGTCTTTTCCAGATCGTTGCTGACGCCGAACCAGCGGCCATCCGGAAAGGCGCTGGCGAAACAGTCGGCGACCGGCGCGAACTCCAACCCCCGCGCTTTCAATTCATTTGCATATTTCCGATGGAAGGCCGAGCCGGCGAACAGGCTCAGATTCATCGCGCCGAAGTCGTGGCGGAAGCCGGGAAGGGTGAATTCACGGGTCTGGACGGCGCCGCCGATTGTTGCACTGCGCTCGAAAATCCCGGTTTTCCAGCCTTTGAGCGCCAAATGCGCGGCGCATGCCAGACTGTTGTGGCCCGCCCCGACAAAGATGGCGTCGAACTCGCTCACGCCCCGTTCCCATTTCCTTTATGCTTAAAGATAATTGCAGATGCATATGTTTTCGTCTAGTAGGATATTAAGGGCCGCGACGAGCCTTGATCACCACCACGAAAGAGGGAACAGAGACCATGGACACCCAAAAACTCCTCGGCGAAGTCGCCGGCCAGCTTCTTTCAGGCGCCATCAAGGTGGTAGACCTGTCGGCACCGCTCGGTCCCGACACCCCGTTGATCAAGCTGCCGCCGGAACTCGCGGTCGACACGCCGAAGGTCGAGATCCACACCATCTCCGCCTACGACAAGAACGGTCCCTGGTGGGCGTGGAACTGGCTGAAGCTCGGCGAGCATTCGGGCACGCATTTCGACGCGCCCAAGCACTGGATCACCGGCAAGGACTATCCGGACGGCGCCACCGATACCATTCCGGCGCAGAACTTCGTCGGCCCGGTCAATGTCATCGACTGTTCGAAGGAAGCCGCCGCCGACCACGATTTCCTGCTCACCGTCGACCACATCAAGGCATGGGAAGCCAAGCATGGCGCCATCAATGCCGGCGAGTGGGTGGTGATGCGCACCGACTGGTACAAGCGCAATGGCTCGGAAGCCGAATTCCTCAATGCCAATGAGACCGGTCCGCACACGCCCGGCCCGACGGCCGAAGCCATCCAGTACCTGATCAGCAAGAACATCAAGGGCTGGGGCAGCGAGACCATCGGCACCGACGCCGGCAAGGCCGGCGGCATGGAGCCGCCATTCCCGGCGCACAGCCTGATGCACAAGGCCAACCGCTACGGGCTTGCCAGCCTGTGCAACCTCGACCAGCTGCCGCCGAAGGGTGCGATCCTGATCGCGGCGCCGCTCAAGATCGAGCATGGCACCGGCAGCCCGATCCGCGCGCTGGCGCTCGTCTCGAAGGCATGATCGCCCCAGGCGAGGGCCGGTTTCGCAAGAGATCGTGCCCAAGCTGGATGACACACGCTGAACGAAGGCAGATCAAGGTGAGTCAGCCGGATCACATCATCGTCGGCAGCGGCATCAACGCGCTGGTCTGCGCGGCGATGCTCGGCGGCAAGGGCGCCAAGGTGCTCGTCCTCGAGCGCAACGACCGCATCGGCGGCTGCATGCGCACCGAGGAGATCACCGCGCCCGGCTTCATCCATGACGTGATGGCGACCACCTTCGTGCTGTTCATCACCTCGCCTGCCTTTGCGGCACTTGGCGCCGACCTTGCACGGCACGGGCTGGAGTTCTGCCACACGAGCACGCCGACCGGCGTGCTGCGGCCGGACGGCAGCCATGCCGTGCTCGGCACCGACCGTGCCGCCAACGTTGCCGCCCTGAACGCGATCACGGCGGGTGACGGCGACGGGCACGCGGCCGATGTCGGCGGCATCGAGCGCAATGCCGGCCTGCTGTTCGGCCTGCTTGGCGGCAGCCTTTGGTCCTACCCGACGACGAAGCTGCTGGCGGGCGAAGCCTGGCGGCGAAGCCCGCGCAATCTTGCCGCCTTTCTCGGCGAAGCGCTGGTGCCGGCGCGCGGCTGGCTGGAAAGCACCTACCAGTCCGAGACCGTCCGCGCGTTGTGGGCGCCCTGGGTGCTCCATGCCGGCCTTGGGCCGGAAGATGCTTTCTCCGGCCAGATCGCCAAGGTCATCGCCTTCGCGCTGGAAGCCGCCGGCGCGCCGATCGTCAAGGGCGGCGCGAAGAACCTGCTGTCGGCCTTCGAGGCGCTCATCACCGAGCGCGGTGGCGTCATATCCACCGAAGCGGACGTTGCCTCCATCATCCTGACCGGAGGCCGCGCCACCGGCGTGCGGCTGGCGTCGGGCGAAACGGTCCACGCGAAGAAGAGCATCATCTGCTCGGTGACGCCAACGCAGCTTTATGGCCGGCTGCTCGGCAGCGAGGCACCCCGGGACGACGTCGAGGCGACGCGGAAATACCGCTACGGCAAGGGCAACTTCCAGATCCACTACGCCCTCGACAGGCCTCCGGCATGGCGTGGCGAAGGACTGGACAAGGTGGCCTTGCTGCACCTGACCCCGGGTCTGGATGGTGTGTCGAAAGCCTGCAACGAGGCGGCACGCGGCATGCTGCCGGAGGTGCCGACCATCTGTGTCGGCCAGCCGCACGCGCTTGATCCGTCACGCTGCCCGCAGGGCAAGGCGATCCTGTGGCTGCAGCTGCCCGAGGCGCCCCGGCACATCAAGGGCGACGCCGCCGGCAAGCTGCAGGCACCCACCGACGGGCAGTGGACCGAAGCGCTGCGCGAAGCCTATGCCGATCGCGTCGAGGCGATCCTCGCCAGCCATATCGACGGCTTCAAGGACAGCGTCATTACGCGCCGCGCCTATTCTCCGGTTGATCTGGAAGCGATGAACATCAATCTGGTCGGCGGCGACCCCTATGGCGGTTCGTCGACCCTTGACCAGTCGTTCCTGTGGCGGCCGTTCAAGGCCAGCCGCAACCACCAGACCGGCATCAAGGGCCTCTACCACATCGGCGCCTCGACACATCCGGGCGCGGGCCTGGGCGGCGGCTCCGGCTTTCTCCTGGCGGGGAGGCTGTGATGGAACAGAAGGTTGCGGAAAAGCGCCAGCGCATTTCGACCTTGGGGCAGATCGGCCTGCAGCAATTCGCGCCCTATCTGATGAACCGCATCATGGGTCGCTACAACGCCACCTTGCGCGACGATTTTCGCAAGCAGGGCCTGACCATTCCGCAGGTGCGCACGCTTGCCGTGCTGTCGGTCACCGACGGCGTCACCGTCAACGACCTCTCGGTCTATACGGTCATCGAGCAGTCGACCTTGAGCCGGACGCTCGACACGCTGGAGGGGCAAGGGTTTGTACGGCGCGAGCAGGGGGTCACCGACAGCCGTATCCGCCATGTGTTCCTGACCGACGATGGCCGCGCCGAGTTCGCGCGCGCCTGGCCGGCCATGCATGACGCGTTCGAGGCGATGTTCGACGATGTCGACGATGCCGAATACGCGGCGCTGATCGCGACGCTGCAGAAGATGCTGAAGAACATTCGCAAGCACGACATCTAGATGTACGCACTGCCGGCGCGCCCGGCGGTAACGGAAGGAGGCCGACATGGCCGAACGGTCTTTTGCCAAGGAAGTCGAGAAGCTCCGGCTCGGCGCCGGCGAGGAGTTTGCCGGCGAGGGCATTCTCGCCATCACCAAGGCGCTGCTGCAATGCGGCGTCGGCTATGTCGGCGGCTATCAGGGCGCGCCGATCAGCCATTTGATGGATGTGCTGGCCGATGCGCAGGACATTCTGGGCGAGCTCGGCGTGCATTTCGAGGCCAGTGCCTCGGAAGCCACCGCCACCGCCATGCTGGCCGCCTCGGTGCATTACCCGATCCGGGGCGCCGCGACCTTCAAGTCGACCGTCGGCACCAATGTCGCCTCCGATGCGCTGGCCAATCTCGCGTCCGGCGGCGTCACCGGCGGCGCGCTGATCATTGTCGGCGAGGATTACGGCGAAGGCTCTTCGATCATGCAGGAGCGCTCCCATGCCTTCGCCATGAAGAGCCAGGTCTGGCTGCTCGATCCGCGCCCCAATTTGCCGTCGATCGTCAAGGCGGTGGAGGACGGTTTCGAGCTGTCCGAGATTTCCAACACGCCGGTGATGCTGCAGGTCCGCATCCGCTGCTGCCACGTGCATGGCCATTTCATCGCCAAGGACAACAAGCGGCCGCCGATGACGGTGGCCGATGCGCTCGACGCACCGCGCCGCGACACCGGCCGCATCGTGCTGCCGCCTGCTTCCTTCCTGCATGAGAAGGAAAAGGTGCAGAAGCGCTGGCCGGCGGCGGTCGATTTCATCCGCAAGAACAAGATCAACGAATTCTTCGGCTCGGACCACGGCTCGGTCGGCATCGTCATGCAGGGCGGCATGTACAATTCGGTCATCCGCGCGCTTCAGCGGCTCGGCCTCGCCGACACCTATGGCGACACCGACGTGCCGCTCTACGTGCTCAACGCCGTCTATCCCCTGATCGACGACGAGTTCCTGTCCTTCTGCGAGGGCAAGCAGTCGGTGCTCGTCGTCGAGGAGGGCCAGCCCAACTACATCGAACAAGCCTTTGCCTCGATGCTGCACAAGGCCGGGCGCGGCACCGGGCTGGTCGGCAAGGAGCATCTGCCGATGGCCGGCGAATACACCGGCCAGGTCATGCTCGACGGCATCGGCGCTTTCCTGCGCGCCGAGGCGCCGCATCTGCTGCCGGGCGAGGTGCGCGCGCCCAACAAGGTTGGCGACGGCGTCGACACCGCGGACCTGATCAACGTGGTTCCCGGCCGCCCGCCCGGCTTCTGCATCGGCTGCCCGGAGCGGCCGATCTTTGCCGCCACCAAGCTGGTCGAGCAGGAACTCGGCAAGCATCATATCGCCTCCGACATCGGCTGCCATCTGTTCTCGATCATGCCGCCTTTCGAACTCGGCGCCACCACCATGGGCTATGGGCTGGGGCCGGCCTCCGCCTCGGCGTTCAATTCGCCGGACGCCAAGCGCCGTTCGATCTCCTTCGTCGGCGATGGCGGCTTCTGGCACAACGGCCTGACCTCCTCGATCGGCAACGCGGTGTTCAATAAGAACGACGGCGTCATCGTCATCGTCGACAACTTCTACTCGGCGGCGACCGGCGGACAGGACATTCTCTCGTCCCGCGCCGGCAACAAGACCAAGTCGACGAAGCATCCGATCACCGAGGCGGTGAAAGGCATGGGTGTCAAATGGCTGCGCCATGTCGACCGCACCTATGACGTGACCAGGATGCAGGACACTTTGCGCGAGGCGCTGACGACGGACGAGAAGGGACCGAAGGTCATCGTCGCCTCGTCCGAATGCATGCTCAACCGGCAGCGCCGCGAAAAGCCGTTGGTCGACAAGGCGATCAGGGGCGGCGAGCGGGTGGTGAAACCGAAGTTCGGCGTCGACGAGGACATCTGCACCGGCGACCACGCCTGCATGCGGCTGTCCGGCTGCCCCTCGCTTTCGGTGAAGTCGCTCGACGATCCGCTGCGCGACGATCCGGTGGCGCATATCGATCAGAGCTGCGTCGGCTGCGGCAATTGCGGCGAGGTCGCCGATGCAGCGGTGCTCTGCCCGTCCTTCTACCGCGCCGATGTCGTGCACAATCCGAACCGCTGGGACCGCTTCCTCGAAACGGTGCGCCGCGCCACCATCAGCCTGTTGCAGCGCCGCCGCGAAAGCCGGCGCCTGACTTTCGCCGATGCTTGACGCTGTCCCGCCATTTCGCGCCCGGGCCGGCGCTCAGGATGACGAGCGCGTCATCAAGCTTGCCGTGCTGGCTGTGGGCGGCCAGGGCGGCGGGGTGCTGGCCGACTGGATCACCGACGTCGCCGAGCGCAACGGATATGTCGCGCAATCGACCTCAGTCGCCGGCGTCGCCCAGCGCACCGGCGCCACCATCTACTATGTCGAGATGGCCCGCGACACCGGCCGCTTGCCGGTCTTCGCGCTGTCGCCTTCGCAAGGCGACGTCGACATTTTGATCGCGGCGGAGTTGATGGAAGCCGGCCGCGCCATCATCCGCGGCTTCGTCACGCCTGAGCGCACCACGCTGATCGCTTCGTCGCACCGCATCGCCGCCGTGTCGGAAAAGATCGAGCCGGGTGACGGGCGGGCTTCGTCTTCAAAGGTGCATGCGACCGCGGAGGCCGCATCGAAGCGCTTCATCGCCTTCGACATGGAAAAGATCGCCGCCGACAAAGGCTCGATGATCTCGGCCAGCCTGCTTGGCGCGCTGGCGGGGTCCGACGCGCTGCCGTTCACGCGTGAAAGCTACGAGCAGGCGATCGGTGCCGGTGGCCGGGGCGCGAAGGCCAGCCTTGCCGCCTTCGGTGCCGCCTATGACCGCGCGCGTGGCACGGCCGCGCCGGTGCAAAAGCCGAAGGTTGCCGAGCCTGTCCCGGGTGCCGGGCAAGTGAGCGGTCCGCAAAACCTGCTGAAAGGCTGGCAGGCGCTGGAAACGCGTGTCGGTGCGGGGCCGGAACCTCTTCGCGACATGGCGCTTCGCGGCTTGAAGAAAGTCGTCGACTACCAGGACATCGCCTATGGTGGCGAGTATCTCGACCGCCTGGACCGCGCCGTCGCGCTGGACAGCGCCGACCATGCCTATGCGCTGTCGATTGCTGCCGCCAAGCACCTGGCCAACGCCCTGTGCTACGACGACATGATCCGCGTTGCCGACCTGAAGACGCGTTCGACGCGCGACAAACGGGTGCGCCGCGAGGTCGGCGTCAAGCACGGTTCGATCCTGCAGGTGACCGAATATTTCCATCCGCGCATCGAGGAGTTCTGTGGCACGCTCCCGGCAAGCCTGGGCAGCTACATCGAGAACCGGCCGAAGCTCGCCGCGTTTCTCGATCGCCGCATCAACCACGGCCGCCGCATCCGCACCGACAGTTTTGCCGGCTTTGCCGCGCTGTGGTTCATCGGCGGCCTGCGCCGCTGGCGCCGCCGCCTGTTGCGCCACAAGGTCGAGATCGCTCATCTCGACAGCTGGTATGCACTGGCGCTCCGGTACGTCCCGGAAGACTACGCGCTGGCTGTCGAGATCCTCAACTGCCGCCGGCTGATCAAGGGCTACAGCGACACCCATGTCCGCGCCCAGTCGAAATTTGACCGCGTGCTGTCGGCGCTCGATCTGCTCAAGGGCCGCACTGATGCCGCCGACTGGATCCGCCGCCTGCGCGAGATGGCACTGAAGGACGAGAAGGGCGATATGCTCGACGGCGCGCTGAAGACGGTGGCGACGCTCAACGACAACGCAGCCCGCTAACGAACGTCGTGCCGCTCTTCAGCCGTCACGCGACGAGGTCCCGCATCGGCCTCACCGCTGCGGACTGTGGAAACACCTTGTCATGCTGGCCTGGATGGCGGGCGTGCTGTCCAGCAAGCCGGGGGTCGGCGCGGTGGCCGGCCCCCACGCGTTCCTACCAGCGATGCCAGCGGTGCCAGTGACGGTGCGGATGCCAGACATAGAAGGCCGGCCCATGCCGATAGTGGTGACGAGGGTAGACCACCACACGGTTGGGGACGCAGCGTCCCCAGGGATTGGGATGCCATCCAGGCCCGCAGCCCCAGGCGACATGCTCGACCAGCCCCGGGGCGGCAGAGGCGAGCGGCGCCATCGGCATCGCCGAGGATGCCGCAACCGTCGCAACGGCTCCGGTCACCGCAAGAGCTGCGGCGATCGCGTATTTTGTCAGACGATTCATGTCATACTCCGAGTGTTTCCGAGGTTGAAAACCTGTTCGAACCACATGGGTCCGGCAGGTCTGCCCTTCCCCCGGTTAAACGGTGTCGTCGGCATTTTCCGTCGGTCGTCACGGTGATTTTTTTGGCGTGGCGGACGGTTGCGGGCCGCCGCGCCGCAGCAGTCCCTCCGCCAGCACACGACGACCCTCGGCTGAGCCAGCCGCCGCGAACTCGACGATGCGCTGTTCCAGCCGCGTGCGGACGGTGACGTCGGCATTGCGGGCACGCTCCAGCGCCGCCGACAGGGCGGTCGTGTCCAGAACCGGCTGTTGCAGCAGGTCCGCTGCTTCCCGCCTGGCCTGCTGGCCGTCGAGAATGACCTGGCGCGAGTCGCGGCGAACTTCGCGCAGGGCCTTGCGGAATGCCGTGCGATCCTGCTCGGGAAGACGACCGCCGGCCGTCTCCAGGGAATGGGCATGGCCCGACTTGCCGCTTCGTATCCAGATGGCACCGCCGGCAAGCGCCCCAGCCAGGAAGACGTTGAGCACCACCGACGCGATGATGTTGCGGCTCATGCTCATAGGTCTTCCCCGACCGTGTCGCCGTCGGGTCCCGCATCGCCGAACGCCGTCGCGTTGGTATCAAGAACATAGTGATCGGGCTGGGCCTCGGGCGTGACGATGGTCACCAGGGCCAATCCGGCAACGGCGCCGGCCAGACCAATGCCGGCAAGAACCAGCCCCATCCGCCAGAGCAGCTGACGCCGGCGCTGAACGAGATGCCGGCCGGCGGCCCGCAGGATGCTGCCGTGCAAGGCCTTGCCGGGCGCTTCGACGGCATAGCTGTCAAGCTGCGCGTCAAGTTTTCCGGCGTGCCTCAAGATGGCCTCGCCCGTCTCGCTGGGGGCAAAGATCGCGCCTGCCATCCGTTCGGCCTCCGGCCATCGCCGCAAGTCACCGCCATAGGCCGCAGCCAGGGCCGCAAAGCGCTTGGCATCCATTGCCGGTTCGTCCTCTGTGTCTTCAGCCATCTGTTTTCCCCTTGCCCGTTGGCGCCGCGTCCCCGTGCGGTGTTGGAACGGCAGCAACCGACCACCAGGCAGCGGCCGCAAGGCGGGATGAATGCTCCGCGGCCATGGTCACCCGGTTCTCATCCATCGGCGCCATCCCCGGCCAGGATGACCTGCAGCGACCGCCGGCCGCGCGAAAGCAGGCTCTCCAGGGCGTCGACGCTGATCCGCAAGGTCGCTGCCGCCTCCATGTTGGACATCTCCTGATAGTAGACCAGGATGATCGCCTCGCGCTGGCGCGGCGCTATGCCTTGCAGTGCCCGTTCGACCCGCTGCGCGTCTTCCCGCGGATGGGCATCGGGAAGCGCTGCGGGATCGGCCACGTCCGGCACATCGTCGGTTACCCATTCGCGCCTGCGGCGCAGCCGGTCGTAGCAGAGGTTCAGCGTCACCCGGTGGACCCAGGTGTCGAAACGCGCATTGCCACGCCGCCACCCCGAGGCATGGCGCCAGATCCGCACGAAGGCTTCCTGCGCGACATCCTCGGCCTCGGCTGCATCGCCGAGCATGCGCACGGCCAGCGCCAGGATGCGCGGCAGCTTGCGCGCGACCAGGCTTTTCACGGCTGCCGGGTCGCCGGCGCCGACACGGCGAACCAGCTCCTCGTCCGGATCGGCGCTCATCAGTTGGCGCACTCCTGATGGTCATCGCGCGTCATTGCCCCTTGGTCATTGCTCCTGTTTGGGAGCGGTTTTATGGCCTGGCATTTCGTCGGCCGTCAGAACGCCGTCGGCATTCTTGTCCAGCCTGGCAAAGCGCTTGGCGAAGAACGCATCGAGTTCGGCGCGGTCGATGAAGCCGTCATGGTTGGAATCGATACGGGCGAAGGATTTACCGGGGTCGCCCTTGGCGGTGCGTTTGGCCTGGAAGGCCGTCCATTCCGCCAGGCTGATCTTGCCGTCGCCGTCGGTGTCGGCCGCCAGGATCGCCTTCTCGCGCCGCTTCTGGAATTTGGCCAGCGTGATCTCGGACCTTGCCGGAGCAGCCGGTGCGGCAGCCGGCGGCGTCGGTGCGGCAGTCGGCGGAGTGGGCGCGGTGGCCGGTGGCGTCGGGGCAGGGAGCTGTGTCGTTGTCTGGGCGAGAGCCGCAACGGTCTGCAGGCTCAAGGCAGCGGCAAGTATCGAACGGCGGATCATGCTTTGCGTCTCCGGTTGGCGCGGTACCGACGGCTTGTGCCGCAGTCACGCTTCGACCGTTAAACGCCGCGACGAGAGAAATCCGTCGGTCGCGCCTGCAAATCCGTTCAAGCGGCTGGACGCGGCTTCCGCGTGGGTTCCGCCAGCCGCCGCGATGGCGCGTCAAACCCGGTATCTCGCCGCCGCCCTCAGCGAAGCCGTGTCGGCCTGTGGCCTAGTCTGATTGGTCGGCCACTACCAGCTGCTCGGGCTTGAACGCGGCGTGTTGCGGGGTCCACACCTCGCCCTCGCGATTGAACCAATGGCACAGATACATGCCCGAGGCGGCGCCATCGCTCACCGTCATCCTGGGGCCCCCGGACTTCAGCTTGACGATGTCTCCGGTCCTGAAACTGTTGGACATTTTCGACCTCCCATTCTGAGTCTCCAAGTTTCACACCAAACCTGGGTCTCGACAATGGTGGATGACCTTCGCCGGCATCGCGATCCTTTGCTCCAGCAGCGGCGGGAGTGCCCGATGCGGCACGCGACGAGATGACAGGAATGGAGGGGAAATGGTGCCGCTTGCGTGACTCGAACACGCGACCCCCGCATTACGAATGCGGTGCTCTACCAACTGAGCTAAAGCGGCCCCGGGAAGCCAAGCCTCCAAGATGGGCTGGGTGATAGACTCAACCGGCCGCGAATTCAAGATGCGACTTGGCATTTCATGCGGCGTGTCGTATCGCCGCCGAAAGCCGCTCACGCACCCTTCGCCAATTGGTTGCGAAGGGATGGCTCGACAGGATCGATGTCGCCATGCGCGGGAAAATAGATGAAACATGCTGATTTCGTTATCGGAACACTGCCGGAATGGACTTTGCACACCTCGACAAGGCAGAATGCGCCGCTCGCCCGTTGATTGATTGGTCGCCTGCGGCTAACGATCATGGCAAGGTTGGCAAACGTGCAAAGGGACCCGCTTGGACGCGATCGAAAAAGCGATCCGGAACGCCTTGGAGAAGGGCAATGCCGAGGACCGCGCGTTCCGCGAAAAGGTCTATCGATCGGCTTTCGCCGCGCTCGACCGCGCGCTCCAGGCCAATCCTGGTGTAACAGTTGAAGTCGCCATCAATCGCCGCAAGTCGATACAGGCGAAAATCACCGAAATCGAATCCGAGTACCTGCCGGCGGTGCCGGATGTCACGCCGCGGGGCGAAGCCCCGGCGGTCGAGCTTGCGGCCGATGCGGCACCCACGGTTGAGAATGGCCAGGCGGCGCCATCGCCCGTTGTCCACGGACCCGTGCAATCCGGCTCCGATGCGCCGCACTCGCGCGTGCTGCCGGTCGTTCCCGACATCATGCCCGATCCGGTTCTTCCCGGCGCGCCGGCCATCGACATGTCGGCCCCGGCCTCGGCGCAAGCCGCGGCCGAAGTGGCGCCCGATCGCGATGAACGGCGCATAAGGGGGCGTCGCCTGCCGCTGACCGCCATCTTCCTCGGCGTGACGCTGCTTGCCGCAATTGGCATCGGCCTGTTCTTCGCCATGCAGACCGGCGTGTTCAAGACGCCGGCACAACTCGACACCGCGCCGCCGCAAGCACCGCCGACAGTCGAGGACGACGATTTCACGCCGGCCGATGGCGAAACCGGACCGGCAAAGCCGGGTGCGGCGGACCAGTCGCGTGACTGGATCAACGTGTTCTCGCCGACCGACCCGACGCATGTCAGCGCCCCGTCGGATGCCAAGGCCGAGGTGATGAAGGACGACACCGGGTCGTTCCTGCGCATCCAGTCCGGCGCCTCCGGTTCGGCGATCAGCTTCGATGTCGGGCAAGGCGTGCTGGAGAAGCTCGCCGGCAAGCATGCCGTGTTCGACATCATCGCCCGTTCCGAAGAAGGCAAGGAGACGCAGATGTCCGTCGACTGCAACTTCGGCGAACTCGGCGACTGCGGCCGCAAGCGCTATGCGGTCGGCCAGCAGCAGAACGAATATCTGTTCGACGTGAAGTTTCCCGATAAGCACCCGGGCTCGGCCGGCACGATCGCCATCAATTCCGACTTCGACAAGCAGGGCAAGGCAGCGGACATCTACGAGATCCGCGTCTCGGTCGAGCCGTAAGCAGGACGAAGTGGCCTAGCGATCGAGCAGCGCCTGCAGCGTCTCGATGCGGTCCGCCTCGTTGGCTGGCTTGTCCCAGCGCAGCCGTGAAATGCGGGGGAAGCGCATGGCGACGCCGGATTTATGTCGGGTCGAGCGGTTGAGCCCCTCGAAGGCGACTTCGAGCACCAGGCCGTTGTCGCGGTCGGCCCGCACCGAGCGCACCGGTCCGAAGCGTTCGATGGTGTTGTCGCGGACATATTTGTCGATCTGCTTCAGCTCCTCGTCGGTGAAGCCGAAATAGGCCTTGCCGACCGGCACCAGTTCCTCCTCGCCTTCCCCGCCGGACCAGACGCCGAACGTATAGTCCGAGTAGAAGCTCGAGCGCTTGCCGTGACCGCGTTGGGCGTACATCAGCACCGCATCCACCGTGTGCGGATCGCGTTTCCACTTGAACCAGGGACCTTTCGGCCGACCGGCGACATAAGGTGAGTCCCAGCGCTTCAACATCACGCCTTCGATGACCGGATGCGGCGGCGCCCGCCGCAGGTCCCCCAGCGCTTTCCAGTCCTCGAATTGGACGAACGGCGAAAGATCGAAGCGGCTCGGATCGAGCGTCTGCACGAAGGTTTCGAGACGGCCGCGCCGCTCGCGAAACGGCAAGGCGCGCAAATCCTCGTCGCCGATCTGCAGCAAATCGTAGCAGCGCATGAATGCCGGGTATTGCTGCTGCATCTTGGCGGTCACTGTCTTGCGGTTCAGCCGCTGCTGCAGATCCGAGAAGGTTCCCGTCGCCTCCCGGGGATCGCCGACCAGCAGTTCGCCGTCTAGGACGGCGGAAAAATGCATGGCGTCGGCGAGGTCTGGAAAGGCGCCGGAGACATCGTCGCCGGTGCGCGAATAGAGCCTTCGACTGCCGCCTTCGGCTGCCGCCTGGACACGGATGCCATCCCATTTCCACTCGGCCGCATAGTCCGCGGGGTCAAGCTTTTCGAGATCGCCATCGCCGACCGGGTTCGACAGCATCACCGGTTTGAACAGCGCCATCGCCGTGCTTTGTGGTTTTTCGGCCTTGCCTTCCAGCCACGCGAACAGTGCCGTGTAAGGCGGCGACAGCCCGTGCCAGAGCTCCTCGATCTCGGCGACATCGACCTTGCCGAAATCCGCCAGAGCCTGTTTGGCAAGCCGCGCCGATACGCCGATACGCAGCCCCCCGGTGACCAGCTTGATGATGGCAAAGCGCGCCGAGATGCCGGCGCTGTCGAGCAGCCCGGCCAGCACCTTCGGCCCATCGGAGCGGCTTGCCGCCTGCAGTTTCGCCACGACCTCGCCAAGCGTCGGTTCACGGTTCGGAATATGTCCGGGCGATTGCGGCCAGACCAGCGACACCGTTTCGGCGAGATCGCCGACATAGTCGTAGGAATAGCCGAACAGCACCGGGTCCATGCGTTCGGTGACCAAGGCCCGCAGCATCGCCGGCTTGACCGCGGCTATGTTGAGGTCACCGGTGATGGCGGCCAGCGCCAGGCCGCGGTCGGGATCCTCGACGCTGCGGAAATAGTCGGTCAGCAAGGTCAGCTTGCCGTTGCGCGACGGCGTCAGCACGAGGCGGTCGAGAAGCTCGGCGAAGCGGTTCATGCCATCAATCGCCCTCGTCCTCATAGCCGACAAGGTGCAGTGGCCGGGCGGCTATGCCTTCGAGCTCGCACCAGCGCACCAGCGCTTCCTCGCGGCCATGCGTCACCCAGATCTCCTCGGCTCCGGTCTCCTTGATGGTGCCGGTCAGCTCGTCCCAGTCGGCGTGGTCCGATATGATCAGCGGCAGTTCGACGCCGCCTTGCTTGGCGCGCTGGCGGATGCGCATCCAGCCCGACGCGAAGCACGAGATCGGATCGGGAAAGCGCCGCGCCCAGCGGTCGGCGAAGGCCGATGGCGGGCCAACGACGATGGCGCCCGCGAAATCTTGCTTGCCGCCCTCCACCGTTGCCGGTGCGAGCGTCCCGAGGTCGATGCCCTGGCCCTGGTAGTACTCGCTGAGTTTCGCCAGCGCGCCATGGATGTAGATCGGCCTGTCGTAGCCGGCGTCGCGCAACAGCCGCATCACCCGCTGCGCCTTCCCCAACGCATAGGCGCCGACCAGATGCGAGCGCTCGGGAAACTGCGCCGCCGACTTCAGCAGGCGGCCGATCTCCTCGGTGTCGGGCGGATGGCGGAACACCGGCAGGCCGAAGGTTGCCTCGGTGATGAACACGTCGCACTGGATCGGCTCGAATGGCCGGCACGTCGCGTCCTTCTGCCGCTTGTAGTCGCCGGAAGCGACGATGCGCGTGCCCTGGTGCTCGACGGCGATCTGCGCCGAGCCCAGCACATGACCGGCCGGATGGAAGCTGACGCCGACGCCGTCGAGGACAATCGTCTCGCCGAGCCGCGCCGCTTGCGTCGTCTCGGCAAAGTGCTCGCCATAGCGCAGGCCCATGATGTCGAGCGTCTGCTGCGTCGCCAGCACCGAGCGGTGGCCGGAACGCGCATGATCGGAATGGCCGTGCGTGATCAGCGCCCGGTTCACCGGCCGCACCGGGTCGATGAAGAAATCGCCCGGCGGGCAATAGAGGCCCTCGGGCCGGGGGTGAAGCAGGTCGCTGGCGCGCATGTTTCTCCAAGATAGGATATAATTCCGCCACGGGAAGCCTGTTGTCAGAGACTGCTGACTCCCGCATACAGCATCGCCGGCTGCATTTGCCGACAGGACCCATCGCCATGAAACCGCTACAGGCCTCGTCCGGCGACTTGAACGCCGATCGCCGCGCCGATTATGCCGAGATGCTTTGTGCGGACGGCGATCATGCGGCGGCGGCCGAATTGCTGCTCGGCGCGCTGGAACTGACGCCGCAATGGGCGATGGGCTGGTTTCGCCTCGGTGAAATGCAGCAGGCGGCGGGTGCGCCGGATCTGGCTGCGCAGGCATGGACGATGTCGCTGCAACTCGATCCGACGGATCGTCAGGGCGCCGCATTGAACCTGCAATTGATCGGCAAGGCGCCGGCCGCCGACGCGCTCCCCAGTGCCTTCGTCGAGACGCTGTTCGACCACTACGCGGAAAGCTTCGATGAATCACTGGTCGAGAAGCTGGGTTACCGGCTGCCGCAGTTGCTCGATCAGGCCATCCGGACGGCAAGGCCGGGCCGCTTCCCGCTGGCGCTCGACCTTGGCTGCGGCACCGGCCTGATGGGGCAAAGGCTGCGGCCCATCGCCGATCGCCTGGAGGGCTACGACATTTCGGCCAGGATGCTGAAGCAGGCGCGGGCCAAGGGTGTCTACGATTTCCTTGGCAAGGCCGATTTGCGGGATTTTTCCTATGCCGGCCCGAAAGCCGAACTCGTGACGGTGGCCGATGTCTTCATCTATGTCGGCGCGCTGGACGGCGTGGTGAAGACGGTTGGCGGCTTGCTGACCGGGGATGGCCTGTTCGCCTTTTCCGTCGAGAGGCTGGCCGGCAATGGCGATTTCGTGTTGCTGCCATCGCGTCGCTACGCACATTCGGAACATCATGTGCGTGAAGTCCTGGCTGCCAACGGGTTTTCGGTCCTGTCGCTGGAAACAACCGTGATCCGGCAGGATCGGCGGGAACCGGTCGGGGGGCTGGTCGTTGTGGCGGGCAGGCTGCCAGCAGGTTGAATGCCAATCCTGTTTCGTCGCCCTCGCGGACATCGGTGCTGCGAAAAAGTCTGATTTGCGTGCGCGACTGATATTTGCGATCTGGTCGCATCAGGGCGGGATATCAGGAGGAGCATATCAGATGCGCTGGAACATGATTGTCTTGGCATCTTGCCTGGCGACCGCCGGCTGCGTGGGCAATTCGATGTCCGAGAGGCAGGACGCCAATATACAGTCCTCCCTGCAGTATGACAGCGTCCCGTGCGACCAGTTGCTCGCGCAGCGCAACGGATTGGCGCAGCAATACCATCTGTCGACGGAAGCCAAGCCGACATTCTCCAACCCGGCGATGGGCTTTGGCCCGTTCACGCCTGACATGCGCTCCAAGGCCAAGCGCGATGCCGACCAGGCCACCGGCGAGATCGATGCCATGAACCGGTCGATCGACCGCCGCGACTGCGGCCACCCGGACAAGCAGAAGAAGTTGGCCCTGCCGGGTTAAGGATCCGAAAGTGGAATCCGGTTTTCGGACGCGGCGTTCTAATACCCCGCTTTGCGGTCCACCAGATTGACGAGCTTTTCGCCCCGTTCGAAGGCATCCATCTGGCGCAGCATGATCGGCGCCAGGTGGACAGGGTCGGAGGTCGCGGCCGTGTGCGGCGTCACGAACACCTTGGGATGGCTCCACAACGGACTGGTCTTTGGCAGCGGTTCGACCTCGAACACGTCCAGACTCGCTTCCTTCAGCGTGCCGTCATCCAGCGCCCGCAAAATGTCGGCGTCCTTCTGCAGGCGCCCGCGTCCGGCATTGATCAGCACCGAGCCGCCAAGACCGTTGCGTTTCCTCAACTCCTTCAGCACCCCGTAGTTGATGATGCCACGGGTGTCTGGCGTCAGGGGCAGCAGAACGACCAGGATATCGGTCGCCTTGAGGAAAGGGATCAATCCGGCCTCGCCGGAATAGGTCGCAACCCCGTCCATCGGTCGGTCGCTGCGCGACCAGCCATTGACGGCAAAGCCGAGCGACAAAAGCACCGAGGCTGCGGCGCGGCCGAGATTGCCGAGCCCCATGATGCCGACGGAAATGTCGCCGGCCGGCCTCTGCTGTGGCTCATGCCAGATTTTCTTCGGCTGCTGCGACCGGTAGAGCAGACCCTGGCGATGGTGATCGAGCACCCGCCAGACGACATACTCGGTCATGTACTGGGTAAGGTTGTCGGCGACGACCTTGACGATCGGCACATCGGGCAGGCCGGGATCGGCGAAGATATGGTCGACGCCGGCACCGATCGAGAAGATGGCGCGCAGATTGGGCAGCGATGCCAGAATGTTCGGCTTCTGCTTCCACACCACGGCATAGGTGATCGAGGGGTCTTTGGCGCCATCCGGCTCCAGCACCACCTCGCGTTCCGCCGACAACAGTTCGCGCCAGCGCTGCGGATGAAAGCCGGTGACGGCAAGCAGGATACGGCCTTTTTCCATCGCGATCTTCTAGTCCCTCTTTACGCAAATCACTGGCTGACGATGCCGACAGGGGCCGTCTCTATCTTGAAGGCGGCCGAGATCAACGCCCGAGTATAGTCGGTTTGCGGATTTCCAAAAATCTGCTCGGAAGGACCGGCTTCGACGATCTTGCCGTTGCGCATGACGATGACGTCGTTGGCCAGCGCCCGGATGACCTTGAGGTCGTGGCTGATGAAGAGATAGGCGAGGTCGTGCTTGGCCTGCAGGCTGCGCAACAGGTCGACGACCTGCGCCTGCACGCTCATGTCGAGCGCCGACGTCGGCTCGTCCAGCATGACGAAGCGTGGGTTGAGCACCATGGCGCGCGCGATGGCGACACGCTGGCGCTGGCCACCGGAAAACTCGTGCGGATAGCGGTTGCGTGTCGCCGGATCGAGGCCGACCTCGTTCAGCACGGCGGCCACTTTGTCGTCGCGCTGGTCGGACGACAGCTTCGGTTCGTGGATCTTCAGGCCTTCCTCGATGATCTCGGCGATCGACATGCGCGGGCTGAGCGAGCCGAACGGGTCCTGGAAGACGATCTGCAGCTCGCGCCTGAGCGGCCGCATGGCATTGAACGATAATTGGTTGATGTCGTGCCCGTTGAACTGGATGGTCCCGGTCGATGAGATCATGCGCGCCAGCGCCAGGCCGAGCGTCGTCTTGCCCGAGCCGGACTCGCCGACCACCCCAAGCGTCTGGCCGGCACGCACGGTGACGTCGATACCGTCGACCGCCTTCACATTGTCGACGGTGCGGCGGAAGAAGCCCTGCTTGATCGGGAACCAGACCTTGATGTCCTTGCCCGTCATCACCGGCTTGGCGGCGGCATTGGCCGCCGGCGGCTTGCCCTTCGGCTCCGCCGCCAGCAGATGCCGCGTATAGGCGTGCTGCGGATTGGCGAAGATCTCCTTGGTCGGTCCGGTCTCGACGATCTTGCCCTTGGTCATCACGCACACCCGGTCGGCAATCTTGCGCACGATGCCGAGATCATGGGTGATGAACAGCATCGACATGCCCTTGCGGCTTTTCAAGCCGGCCAGCAGTTCGAGGATCTGTGCCTGCACGGTGACGTCGAGCGCCGTCGTCGGCTCGTCGGCGATCAGCAGTTCGGGTTCGTTAGCCAGTGCCATGGCGATCATGACGCGCTGGCGCTGACCGCCGGACAGCTGGTGCGGATAGGCATCGAGCCGCTTCTGCGGATCGCGAATGCCGACCTCGTTGAGCAGTTCCAGCGTACGCGCCTTGGCCGGGCGGTCGGCCATGCCTTGATGCAGCTTCAGGATCTCGACGATCTGATGCTCGATCGTGTGCAGCGGGTTGAGCGAGGTCATCGGCTCCTGGAAGATCATGGTGATCTTGTTGCCGCGCACCTGCCGCAACTGCTTCTCGCTCATGGCAAGCAGGTCAGCGCCCCGGAACAGGATCTTTCCCGAGGGGTGGCTGGCGCTCGGATAGGGCAAGAGCTTCAGCACCGACAGTGCCGATACCGATTTGCCGGAGCCGGATTCGCCGACGAGCGCCACTGTCTCGCCCTTGGCGATGTCGAAGGAGATGTGGTCGACCGCCATCGACTGGTCGCCGCCCTGGCCGAAGGCGACGCTGAGGTCTTGGACGCTGAGCAGGGGAGCCTCGCTCATCGGAACGTCTTGCGCGGATCGAAGGCGTCGCGCGTCGCCTCGCCGACGAAGACCAGCAGCGACAGCATCAGCGAAATGACGACGAAACCGGAAATGCCGAGCCACGGCGCGTTGAGGTTGCGCTGCGCCTGCTTGAGCAGCTCGCCGAGCGAGGCGGAGCCGGGCGGCAGGCCAAAGCCGAGATAGTCGAGCGAGGTCAGCGTCGAGATCGAGCCGCTGAGCAGGAACGGCAGGAAGGTCAATGTCGCCACCATGGCGTTGGGCAGGAGGTGCCGGAACATGATGGTGAGGTTGGGCACGCCGAGCGCCCGGGCCGCGTTGACATATTCGAAGTTGCGGGCGCGCAGGAACTCGGCCCGCACCACGCCGACCAGCGCCACCCAGGAGAACAGAAGCATCAGTCCGAGCAGGATGAAGAAGCCCGGCGGCAGGATGGCGGCGACGATGAGCAGGAGATAGAGCACCGGGATCGCCGACCAGATTTCGATGAAGCGCTGGAACAGCAGATCGGTCCAGCCGCCGAAATAGCCTTGCACGGCGCCGGCCGCGACGCCGATCAAAGCCGAGCCGGCGGTCAGGATCAGGCCGAACAGCACCGAAATGCGGAAGCCGTAGATGACACGCGCCAGCACGTCGCGCGCTTGGTCGTCGGTGCCAAGCCAGTTCCAGTTGCCGACGATGCAGGCCGGGTCGGCTGCGCCTTGCGGGTACTGGTTGCAGCGTGTCTTGGCGTCGTACTCCCAGGACGGCCTGGCCGGTGCGGCTTCCGGAATGGCGTTGTTGACGGTCTGGTAGGAGTAGCGCACCGGCGGCCAGATCATCCAGCCATTGGCGTTGATCTCGTCCTGGATCACCGGGTCGCGGTAGTCGGTGACGGCATAGAAGCCGCCGAACTTTTCCTCGGGGTAGGCGACCAGCACCGGGAACAGGATCTCGCCCTTGTAGGAAGCGATGATCGGTTTGTCGTTGGCGATGAATTCGGCAAACAGCGACAGCACGAACAGGACGAGGAATATCCACAGCGACCAGAAACCGCGCCGGTTGGCTTTGAAGTTCTGCAGGCGGCGCTTGTTGAGCGGCGACAGGAACGGCCGCTTGATCCGTGCGGGTGCCGTCTCCGCGGTGGCGCTGGCCTCCGACATCAGACGTCTCTCCGCTCGAAATCGATGCGCGGATCGACCCAGGTGTAGAGCAGGTCGGACAGCAATCCGACGAACAGGCCGAGAAGCGAGAAGATGTAGAGATTGGCGAACACCACGGGATAGTCGCGTTCGACCACCGACCTAAAACCGAGCAGGCCGAGGCCATCGAGCGAAAAGATGTTCTCGATCAGCAGCGAACCGGTGAAGAAGGCCGAGATGAAGGCGCCCGGAAAGCCGGCGATAACGATCAGCATGGCGTTGCGGAAGACATGGCCGTAGAGCACCTGCCGTTCCGACAGGCCCTTGGCGCGCGCCGTCACCACATACTGCTTGCGGATCTCTTCCAGGAACGAGTTCTTGGTCAACAGCGTGGTGGTGGCGAAGGCCGACAGCACCAGCGCCGTCAGCGGCAAGGTCATGTGCCAGAAATAGTCGACGATCTTGCCCCACCAGGACAGCTGGTCCCAATTGTCGGAGGTCAGGCCGCGCAGCGGAAACCAGTCCCAGAAGGACCCGCCGGCAAACAGCACCATCAGCATGATGCCGAACAGGAAGCCTGGAATGGCATAGCCGACAATGACAACGCCGCTGGTCCAGACGTCGAAGGGCGTGCCGTCCTTGACCGCCTTGCGGATGCCGAGCGGGATCGAGATCATGTAGGAGAGAAGCGTGATCCACAGCCCGATCGAAATCGACACCGGCATTTTTTCCAGGATTAGGTCGAGCACCGAGATATCGCGGAAATAGCTGTCGCCGAAATCGAAGCGGGCGTAGTTCCACAGCATCATGCCGAAGCGCTCGAGCGGCGGCTTGTCGAAGCCGAACTGCTTTTCCAGCTTCTTGATGAATTCCGGATCGAGGCCCTGCGCGCCGCGATATTTCGAACCGACGTCGCCGGCGACGTCCAAATTGCCGCCGCCCACGTCGCCACCGCCGCCGCCAAGGCGATCGCTGCCGCCCTGGTTGGTCAGCTTGGCGATGACCTGCTCGACCGGACCGCCAGGCGCGAACTGGATGACGGCGAAGGATATCGCCATGATGCCGAACAGGGTCGGGATCATCAAAAGGATGCGGCGCAGGATATAGGCGCCCATCAGGCTTTCTGCCCTCGTTGGACTGATATCTCAGCCTTTGCCAATTTTTGCCGCCTTGCCCTTATCGAACCACCACAGCGCCTCGACCGGAAAGCCGAAATCGGGCTTCTGTTCGGGAAAGCCGAACATGTCCCAATAGGCGCTTCGGTGATTCGCCAGGAACCAACTAGGAATCCAATCGCGCCGCGCGCGCAAGACCCGGTCAAGCGCCCGCATCGCCACGGTCAGGGTTTCACGATCCTTTGCCGCGCCCACGGCATCGATCAGCGTATCGATCGCGGGGTCCGCCACGCCCGGCAAATTTCGGGAGCCGGAGACGTTGGCGGTGCTCGAGTGGAAGAAGACTTCGATATCGTCGCGCGTCGGCGTCGCGCTGAACGAGAAGGCGGCCGACAGCAGATCGAAGTCGAACGTCGCTTGTCTGGACTGATATTGCGCCGAATCCACCAGCCGGATGGTGGCGTCGATGCCGATCGCCTTCATGTTCGCGACCCAGGGCGAATAGATCTGCACGAAGGTATCGTCATCGACCATGAACTCGGCCGAAAGCCTGCTGCCCTTGTCGTTGACGACAAAGTCGCCCGACCGTTTCCAGCCCGCGGCGCCCAGAAGCTTTGCCGCCTTGCCAAGCAGTTTGCGGTCGCGGCCGGAGCCGTCGGATGCGGGCTGCGTCACAGCCTCGCCGAAGACTTCCGCCGGAAGCTGGCTGCGCAGCGGCTCCAGCAGGGCCAGTTCTTCCGGAGAAGGCGGCCCTTCGGCGCGGAAGGCCGATTTCTCGAAGCAGGATTGCGAGCGTTCGTAGGAGCCGTAGAAGAAATTGCGCCGCGTCCATTCGAAGTCGAAGCACAGTGCGATCGCCTGCCGCACCCGGGCGTCGCGAAACTGCTCGCGTCGTTGATTGACCGCGGTCCCCTGCATGGCGGGCTTCTTTTCAGCCGGAAATTCGTGCTTGACCACTTTGCCGGCCGTCAGTGCGGGGAAGTCGTAGGCGGTGGCCCAGACGCGCGAGGTGAATTCTTCGCGATAGGTGATCTCGCCCTTCTTGAAGGCTTCGAAACCGGCCGTGCGATTCTGATAGAACTCGATGCGGATGATGTCGAAATTGTTCAGGCCACGATTGACCGGGAGGTCGCGTCCCCAATAGTCCGCCACACGCTCATACTCGATCCATGCGCCGGCCGAGAAGCTCCCGACCTTGTAGGCACCCGAGCCAAGCGGCGGGTTCAGTTGCGAACTGTCGAACGGGTTTGCCGTGTAGAAAGCCCTCGACAGGATCGGGAACTGCACGATGTTGAGAACGGTGCGGGCGGATTGCTTGCCGGAAAAAGTCAGCCGCAGCGTGCGGTCGTCCACGGCGACGGCGTCGACCATATGCGTGAGCGACAGCGACAGGTCGGGGTGACCCTTGTCCTTGTATAGCTTGAAGGTGAAAGCGGCGTCTTGTGCCGTCAGCGGCGTGCCGTCGTGGAAGCGGGCCTGCGAGCGAAGCGAGAAGGTGAAGCCGTTGCGGTCGTCCGACAGCGTCACGCCGTCGGCGATCTCGCCATAGACGGCGTCCGGCTCATCGAGCGCTGATACCATCAGCGCATCGAAACACATCTCCATGCGCGGCGGCGCGTCGCCTTTGTTGGCGAAGGAATTCAGCGTGTTGAAGGTCTGCGTGTCCTGGTTGTAGCCCCAGTTCGGTGGCGCGAAATTGAATATGCCGCCAGTCGGTGCGTCGACATTGACATAGTCGAAATGTGTGAAATCCGGTTTGTATTTGAGGTCGCCGAAGGCAGACAGGCCGTGCAGCTTGGTGCCGGTCGCGATGTTGGCGAAGGCCCGGCCGGGCAAAAGAGCGGCGGCCGCGGCAGCGCCGCCCAATGCCAGGAAATCGCGGCGAGGCAGGACCGCCATCAATTGCTACCCCTGTACTTGGCCGCCAGCGCCTTCTCCTTGTCGAGGTCGATCCACCAGGAGTCGATATCGGCGCCGACATAAGCAGGTTGCTTGTCGGGGAAGCCGAACTTGTTCCAATAGGCCAGCCAGACCGCGGACCGGTGATATTGTGGCACGACGTAGAAGTTCCACAGCAGAACGCGGTCGAGCGCGTGGGTGGCAGCGACAAGGTCATCACGGTCGGTGGCGAAGATGATGCGGTCGACCAGTGCGTCGACGATCGGGTCCTTGATGCCCATCAGATTGCGCGAACCAGGCGCGTCGGCGGCCTTCGAGCTCCAGAAATCGCGTTGCTCATTGCCGGGCGAATCCGATTGGCCGAACAGGCCCGTGACGACATCGAAATCGAAATTGTTGACGCGGTTGATATACTGGGTCTGGTCGATGATGCGCAAAGTGGCGGCGATTCCGATCTTGCGCAGATTGGCGATGTAGGGACTGGCGATCACCTGGTCCGTGTCGTTCCAGCCGAGGATCTCGAACTTCAATGGCTCGCCGGTCTTGGCATTGACCATCTTGCCACCTTTGATGACCCAGCCGGCCTTGGCTAAGAGATCGACCGCCTGCTTGAGGTACTTCCGTTCCGCTTGTGGCGAATCGTAGACGGGCAGCTTGAATTCCTGGGTGAAGAGTTCGGGCGGCAGCTTGTCGCGAAACCTTTCCAGGATCTCCAGTTCCTTGCCTTGCGGCAATCCGCTCGATGCCAGGTTCGTGCCCTGGAAATAGCTGGATGTGCGGGTGTTGAAGCCGAAGAACAGGGTGCGGTTCATGCTCTCGAAATCGAACGGGATGGTGAGCGCCTCCCGCACCAGGCGATCCTGGAACAGCGGCCGACGCTGGTTGAGGACGAAGCCCTGCATCGGTTCTGGCGACTGGGTCTGGAAGTCCTTCTTGATGACGTCGCCAGTCTGGAATGCCGGGAAATTATAGGCGGTCGCCCATTTGCGCGAGCTGTACTCCCGGTGGATGTCTTCCAGCCCACCCTTGGTGAAGGCCAGCCAGGCGGCATTGTCATCGAGGATATAGGTATAGCGCCGCCTGTCGAAATTCTCGCGACCGATCTTTACCGGCAGCTTGGCCGCCCAGTAGTCCGGCACGCGTTGCCAGATGATTTCCGAGCCTGGCTTGAAGCTGGCGATCTTGTAGGCGGCCGAGCCAAGCGGAATTTCCAGTGTCGGCTTGGTGACGTCGCGCTTTTTGCCGCTGGCATCGGTGCCCTCCCACCAGTGTTTCGGCAGCACGGCGAGATCGCCGATGATCTTGGGCAGTTCGCGGTTGCCCTTCTGGCTGAAATGGAACTCGACCTCGCGGTCGGAGACGGCCACCGCGTCGGTGACATTCTCGAAATAGCGGCTGTATTGCGGGCTGTTGGCCTTCAGCACCTGGAACGACCAGATCACGTCATCGACGGTGATCGGCTGGCCGTCGTGCCATTTCGCGCGCGGGTCGAGCCGGTAGGTCGCCGAGGAATAGTCGGCCGGATACTTGTAGGCATCGGCGATCAGCGGATGGCTGGTGCTGCCTTCGTCGGTGGCCTGCTCCATCAGCGTGTCGTAGAGCAGGCCACCGCCGAATCCGACAAGGCCCGCCGCCGGCGATCCCTGGACGACATAGGGGTTGAAGCTGTCGAAGGTACCGAGCACCACCGAATTCAGCGTGCCGCCCTTTGGCGCATCAGGGTTGACGTAGTCGTAGTGCTGGAAATTGTCGCCGTATTTGGACTCGCCGATCAGCGATGAGGTGGTGCGCCATTCGTCGGCACGGGTGGTCTGCAATCCCGCCCCCAGAAGGGCTGCCGCCAGCAACGACTTGAGAAGCGTTCGGCCAACCGTCATGCACTATCCTCTTCGCGATGCCTGTCCTGGATCAGTCCAGAAAGGCAATCTAGATGATTTGGCGCTCGTGAAAACCGCCATGCGCGGCTTTGTCGCCGTATATGCGTTTGTCCTAACGAAAAAGCCGGGCTGAACCCGGCTTTTTCAAGATCGTCGAAATGATATCTGGTTATTGGGCAGGCGCCGGTGCCGGTGCGGCCGGAGCCGGTGCAGCGGGAGCGGCTGGCGCCGCCGGCTTTGCCGGTGCGGCCTCAGCCGGCTTGGCGGGCGCCGTCGCATCGGCGGCGGCCCCTGGCGCCGGCAGCGGCTTGGGATTGTCCGAAAGCGTGCGCAGATAGGCGATGACGTTGGCGCGGTCCTCGTCCTTGGGCAGACCGGCGAAGCCCATGGCCGTGCCTTTCACGAATTTCTTTGGCGAGGTGATGAAGTGGTTGATGTTGTCGTAGGTCCACTTCTCGGTGCCGCCCTTGGAGAATTCCTTCATGCCGGCCGAATAGGCGAAGCCTGCATGTTCGGCGACGGGGCGGTCGACGAGATCCCACAGATCGGGGCCGACCTTGTTCGGGCCGCCCTTTTCACCGGAATGGCAGGCCTGGCATTTCTTGAAGACCGCTGCGCCCGCTTCGACATTGGCGGTCGCCAGCAGGTCGGCGATCGGCTTGGCTTCGGCAGCCGGAGCGGCCGGGCCGCCTTCGGCGGGCTCGGCGGCCTCGATGGCGAAACCGGGCTTTTCCGGGGGCGGCGAGGCAAACAGCGCATTGGACACAAGGCCGACCGAGAACACCACGAAAACGGTTCCGAGCAATCCGGCGAGCAGCTTGTTGACTTCGTTGGAATCCATACGCCCCTTGCTCCCTTTTCCGGCGGACCGAACCGTCCACTCCGTCCGTCGGTATCGAGACCTGCCCTCCAGAGCCGGTCAAATCGGGCGGAAACTAGGTCTTTTGCTCGGGCGTTGCAACACCTATAAGGGCGCTTCCAGTGAGACCTTTTGCCACTTTTCCCTTCCACTTTTGAGACGCCTGTCGCTTGCGATGTCCACGTTGATCCTGATCCCGGCCCGCATGGCCTCGACGCGCCTGCCGGGCAAGCCGCTTGCTGACATCGCGGGCGCGCCGATGATCGTCCATGTCGCCCGCCGCGCCGCCGAGGCCGGCCTCGGCCGAGTGGTGGTGGCGACCGACACGCAAAGCGTGGCGGAAGCGGTGCGCGCGCATGGTTTCGAGGCCGTGATGACGCGCATGGACCACGAATCGGGTTCCGACCGCATCTTCGAAGCGTTGACGATCCTCGATCCTGCAAGAAAGGTCGAAACGATCGTCAACGTTCAGGGCGACCTGCCGACCATCGATCCCGATATAATCGGCGCTTCGCTCAGGCCTTTCGAGAATGCGGCCGTGGATATCGCCACGCTCGGCGTCGAGATCGTCCGCGACGAGGAGAAGACCAATCCGAACGTCGTCAAGATCGTCGGTTCGCCGCTCTCCGGCACGCGGCTGAGGGCGCTTTATTTCACCCGCGCCACCGCGCCATGGGGCGAAGGGCCGCTCTATCATCATGTCGGCCTCTATGCCTACCGCCGCGCCGCGCTCGAGCGCTTCGTCGCGCTGAAGCCGTCACAGCTCGAACGTCGCGAGCGGCTGGAGCAGCTGCGGGCGCTGGAGGCCGGCATGCGCATCGATGCCGAGATCGTGCGTTCGCTGCCGCTCGGTGTCGACACGCCCGAAGACCTCGAACGCGCCAGAACCATCCTTTCGACCTGAGACATCCCTTCGAACCCGAGACCCCTTTGAACCGAGACTTGGCCCATGCCTGAAAAGACCAACAGAATATCGTTCCAGGGCGAGCCGGGCGCCAATTCCGACACCGCCTCCCGCAACGTCTATCCCACGATGGAGCCGTTGCCGTGCCCGACCTTCGAGGACGCGTTCAATGCCGTCGAGACGGGCAAGGCCGATCTCGCCATGATCCCGATCGAGAACACCATTGCCGGGCGCGTCGCCGACATCCATCACCTTTTGCCGGAGTCGAAGCTGCACATCGTCGGCGAATATTTCCTGCCGATCCATTTCCAGCTGATGGTGCTGCCGGGCGTCAAGCGCGACGAGATCAAGACCGTGCACAGCCATATCCACGCGCTTGGCCAGTGCCGCAAATACATCCGCAAGAACGGCTGGAAGGCGATCGTCGCTGGCGACACGGCTGGCGCCGCCAAGCTGGTCTCCGAGGTCAAGGACCGCACGATGGCCGCTCTGGCGCCGGCTTTGGCAGCGAAGCTCTACGGGCTCGACATCATCGAGGAGAATGTCGAGGACACCGACAGCAACGTCACGCGCTTCGTCGTTCTGACCAAGAACAAGCAGTGGGCCGAACGCCCCTCGGCCGACGCCAAGATGATGACGACCTTCATTTTCCGCGTCCGCAACGTACCGGCCGCGCTCTACAAGGCGATGGGCGGCTTCGCCACCAACGGCATCAACATGACCAAGCTGGAGAGCTACCAGCTGGGAGCTTTCACGGCGACGCTGTTTTACGCCGACATCGAGGGCCATCCCGACGATCCGCTGGTCAAGCTGGCGCTGGACGAGCTTCGCTTCTTCTCGCGCGAGGTGCGGATCCTTGGCGTCTATCCGGCCAGTGAGTCACGCGAGCAGTGGAAGGTGGCGGACTAAATCACCGCGCCGAGCGGCACATAGTCGATTTCGAGGAATTTCTCGACTTCCGGAATCCAACGATCGCGCACGAAGGCGACATGGTCGGGATGATCGTTGTACCTCGTATAGGCGGCCTGATCGGCGAACTCCATCGAGAAGCCGAACTGGTAGTCGTTCTTGGGGCTGACCTGCCGCAACTGTTCGAAATGCGTGACGCCCCGGATCGCCGAGAGGATTTTCCTGGCGTCGACGAGAAACCGCTTTTCCTCCAGCGAGTGTGGCGCATGCTTCAGCGTGAAGACGACGGTGTGACGGATCATTTGTCTCTCCTGGAATGTCTTTCAGTATTCGCGGGCATTATTCGGCATCGACCCAGGCGCGGATAAGATGGTGCGCGATGGCGCCTTTCGGCGGCGTGATCAGATTGCCGGGATGCTCCCTGGCAAGCATCAGGCGCACTTCGTCGCGGGCAAACCAGCGGCAGTCCTCCAACTCGTTGAGGTCGGCCTGGATGTCTTCATTGAGCGGCTCGCCGAAGCAGCCGATCATCAGCGAATAGGGAAACGGCCAGGGCTGGCTGGCATGGTAGACGACACGGCCCAGCCTTATGCCGGCCTCCTCCAGCGTTTCGCGGCGCACCGCTGCCTCGATCGTTTCGCCCGGCTCGATGAAACCGGCAAGGGCCGAATACATGCCCGGCGCGAAATGCCGGCCGCGCCCAAGCAGGCATTTCTCCCGCGTCGTCGTCAGCATGATCGCCACCGGGTCGGTGCGCGGAAAATGTTCGGTACCGCAATTCGGGCAATGCCGCTTGTAGCCGCCCGCCCGCATCTGTGATTCGGTACCACACTTGCTGCAGAAACGATGGCTTGCATGCCAGGCGAGCAGGGCAGCACCTTGCGCCATCGCGCCGGCGGCCGCTTCATCGATCAGCCCTTGCATGTAGACCGATCGGTAGTCGATCGCCTTGATGGTTTCGGGCAGCTGTTCGGCATCGACGCCGGCCGGCACGGCCAGCACGGGTCCTTGTTCGGAAAAGCCGAGCAGGACGCCGTCGGCAAGCGAAACCTTGAAGGGCTGGCTCTCGGCGACGCCGAACCAGGGGTCGAGACTGCTGTTCCCGAGCTTCAGGTAGAGCCGGCCGCCATTCATCAAAAGCAGCCGCGTCGTCGGATCGGCCAGCGCCTGGTCGACCGAATCGTCGGCGCGGTTCTCGGATTGCCGGTCGATCGTGTTGCCGGCAAAGCCGACGAACTGGCTCGGCTCGCGCAAGGGCGCGTCAAACAGGCGAAAGCTCATGCGGACTCTGGTGCTTTGGGATGGACATGTCTTGGGATGAACACAGGGGAAGGCTTATAGCGCCGCCCTTATCGTTTCGGCAAACCGGCGCAGGTCGGAACGCTTGTAGGGCTCGCGCAGGCCGTGCCCCCACACCGGGCCGGGCCAGCCGGGATCGCCTTCCGAACGTGCGATGACATGGATGTGCAACTGGCGCACGATGTTGCCGAGCGCGCCGGTGTTGATCTTGGTGCAGCCAGTCGCCTTCTTCAGCGCTTGCGCCACCATATTGGTCTCGAAGGTCAGCATTGCCTGGTCGAGCGGGGTCATGTCGTGGATTTCCTCCGCGCCCGGCCGCTGCGGCACAAGCAGCAGCCATGGCCAGCGGCGATCGTTCATCACCCGCAATTCGCATAGCCCAAGCCACATCAACTGCTCGCTGTCCGCCTCCAGCCGGGCATCCAGCGTGAATCCGGCCTTCAGGCCCGGCAGCATCGGCGTTTCCCTTACGTTTCGTGTTTTTTTCAACCGCATAAACGCTAGAGCGGCGGCACAGGGGCTGCAAGCGAATCATTATGCCCCTCACGGTTTGGTGTGCCAATTCTCGTGCGCACTTGCATTTCATCGCCGAATTGCCGATATGGGAAGCGGGAGGTTGGTGGTGGACGATCCACTCGCCAACCGGGTCAGGTCCGGAAGGAAGCAGCCCTAACGAGCCCGGAACGGGTCATTGTTCCAGCCTCCCACCTCATCGGCCCCTCTCGCGACATTGACGACGCATTGCAGCGCGAGCGAGACTATGCGCAGGAATCGGCCGCCTTAGGGCGCGGCCATTTGGAGCTTTACGGGCGAATGAGCGAAGCCGGAAATTCGGGACCAGAAAGCCTGGAGAATGGCAAGGCCGTCGCCTATCGCGTGCTGGCGCGCAAGTACCGTCCCTCGAATTTCTCCGAGCTGGTCGGCCAGGAGCCGATGGTGCGTACCCTCACCAACGCCTTTGCCACCGGCCGCATAGCCCAGGCGTGGATGCTGACCGGCGTGCGCGGTGTCGGCAAGACCACGACGGCGCGCATACTTGCACGGGCCCTGAATTACAAAACCGCCGATATGGACCAGCCTTCGGTCGACCTTGCCGTGCTCGGCGAGCATTGCCAGGCAATCATGGAAGGCCGCCATGTCGACGTCATCGAGATGGATGCCGCCTCGCACACCGGCATCGACGATATCAGGGATATCATCGAGCGCGTGCGCTACGCACCGGTCTCGGCCCGCTACAAAGTCTACATCATCGACGAAGTGCACATGCTTTCCACGCAGGCCTTCAACGGCCTGCTGAAGACGCTGGAAGAGCCGCCGCCGCACGTCAAGTTCATCTTCGCCACCACCGAGATCCGCAAGGTTCCGATCACCGTCCTGTCGCGCTGCCAGCGTTTTGACCTGAGGCGCATCGATGCAGGTGCGCTGGTCGCCCACCTCTCCTCGATTTCGGCCAAGGAAGGCATTTCGGTCGACGACGACGCGCTGGCTATGATCGCGCGCGCGGCCGAAGGCTCGGCCCGCGACTCGCTCTCCATCCTCGACCAGGCGATCGCGCACGGCGCCGGCTCCGTCAGTGCCGATGCCGTACGGGCGATGCTCGGGCTCGCCGACCGCGCCCGCATCGTCGACCTGTTCGAACATGTGATGAAGGGCGACGTGGCGGCGGCATTGGCCGAATTCCGCACGCAGTACGACACCGGCGCCGATCCGGCCGCCGTGCTGATCGATCTTGCCGAGTTCAACCACCTCGTCACCCGGCTGCGTTTCGTGCCGACGGCAATCGAGGATGCTTCGCTGTCCGAGGGCGAGCGGCAGCGCGGCGCCGATTTCGCCAGGACGCTGTCGGTCAGGGTGTTGTCGCGGACATGGCAGATGCTGCTCAAGGGCATTCCCGAGGTGCAGTCCTCCAACCGGCCGGTCAGTGCCGCCGAGATGGTGCTGATCCGGCTGGCGCATGCCGCCGACCTGCCGACGCTGGACGAGGCGCTGAGATCGCTTGAGGGCGCGGCACCGGTTCAAAATGGCGCGACGCGCCCGAATGGAGCGCCAGCAGGTTCTGGCAATGGCAGCGCCAGCGCCAGCGCGGTGGCGCAGACGCGCATGCCTGCCGGACCGGGCGGTGCGCAGACCATGCGGCTGGTCGAGGCGGCGCCTGCTCCCGTCGCCTTTGTCGCGCCACCGCAACCGGTGCTGGAGACGCAGCAAATACCGCTGAAATCGCTGGCCGACATCGTTGCCCTTGCCGACGCGCAGCGTGACATCGCCTTCAAGGTGTTGGTCAAAAGCTGCATCCGTCTCGTGCGTATCGAGCCCGGCCGTATCGATGTCGGCCTGACCAGCGACGCGCCCAAGATGCTGCTCAACGACCTGACGACGAAGTTGCGCGCCTGGACCGGGCGCAACTGGCTGGTCTCGCTGTCGAAGGAGGAGGGCGGCCAGACCCTTGCCGAAATGGAATCGACCAAGCGCGAGAATGCCTTCCTCGATGCCAAGAGCGACCCGACCGTCGCCGCCATCCTGGCGCGCTTTCCCGGTGCGAAGATCATCGACGTGCGCATTCCCGACGCGCCGGAAGCCGAGACGGCTGAAGCCGATTTGCCGGTCGAACCGCCGGCGGACGACGACGAGACCTGATCCCAGCAAGTATTCGCAAAGGACCCGACCATGAAAGATCTTCTCGGCCTGATGGGCAAGGCGAAGGAAATGCAGGCCAAGTTCCAGGCCATGCAGGACGAGATCGCCACGCTGGAAGCATCCGGCCAGGCCGGCGGTGGCCTGGTTAACGTGACGCTGACCGGAAAATTCGAGATGAAGTCGCTGAAGATCGACCCGTCCTTGTTCAAGGAGGACGATGTCGAGATCCTGGAGGACCTAGTTCTCGCCGCCCACAATGACGCCAAGACCAAGGTCGAGCAGATCATGCAGGAAAAGACCAAGGCGCTGACCGCGGGACTGCCGATCCCGCCAGGAATGAAACTGCCCTTCTAGCGTTCAGTGGCGGCACGCCATGACCGAAGAGCCGTCCGAAAGACTGATCGAGCAGCGTATCCGCAACCGGATCTACGAGATTCTGGAAATCCTGGCCGATTGCGATGCGGGCGTCGATCTCGTCGGCATCAAGGGTTATTTCGATCTGTTCGAGGATTTCGTGCATCGCCCGTCGATCGAGGCCGGCACATCGGCGCTTTCGCGGGACGAACGCGCGATCGTGCTGGAGATCGCTGAATTCCTCGAGGCGGCCTGCGAGACAAATCCGGACTTCACCAAGGCTGAGTTCATCGAGAGCGATTGGCCGGGAAAGATCGCTCCCGCGGCCAGGAACGCGCGGGAATTGTTCCTCGAGAGAGGGCTGTTTTCCGAGAAAGTCGAAGAGGTCGAGCCTGGCCAGCCACCCGCAGTGCCGGCCGCGCGCTAACCGGGAAAAACCATGCATTTGTGCCCATTTGGCAACAGTGCCTCATTAATAACGTTTTAGCCATCATTTTGCCTGAAAGTGTCTCATTCTTGCCGCAGCCTGGGGGCGGGCATCGAAGTGAGAGGGTTACCTGTTGATTGCCATGCGATGGAAGACGCCGCTGTTGCTCGGCGTCGTTACGTCTCCCCTGTTCTTGGCCGCTTGCAGTCAGACCACTTCGCACGGCATGTCCGTGGCAAGCCTGACTGACGCCATAACGCCGAGTTTCCTGAGCTCGCGGGCCTACAGCCACACGCCGAAGGACAAGGAATGCCTGGAGAGGGCGATGTTCTTCGAGTCCAACCGGTCGAGCCGCGACGGCATGATCGCGGTCGGCACTGTGGTGATGAATCGGCTGCGCTCCGGCAACCACGGCAGCACCATCTGCGAGGTGGTGGGCGAGCGCGGGCAGTTCGCGCCCGGCGTCATGACCCGGCCAATGAATTCGCGGGCGATGCCCGATGTCGAGGAAGCCGCCGACGCCGTGCTCAAGGGCGAGCGCAAGGCCAAGCTCAAGAACACGATGTATTTCCACACCGCCGGGCTGCGGTTCCCCTACAAGAACATGCACTACACCATGGTTGCCGGCGGCAATGCCTTCTACGAGAAGCGCGGCCGCAACTGGCAGCCGCTGCCGGATGAGCCGACCGTCGCCATCGCCTCGGCCGCGACGCCAGCCCCCGTACCTGCCGTGCTTGTCGCTTCCGCGGACCCGGCGCGTCCGGCCAAGACGTCTGTCCGTGCCGCTCCGGCGCAACAGGCCTTTATGACTGCCTCGGTCGAACCGGCACATCAGCCCAAGACGGCGACCGCCCGCACCGCCCCTGCCCAGCAGGCTTATGTGACCGCATCTGCTGCGCCGGCGGCAAAGTCGGCGCGCGTCTCGGCCAAGCCGATAGTGGTGGCGATGCAGGAGCCGATGGAAGAACCCGATGCCGCCCGTTTTGGCGGAACGTTGAACAAAAGGGTCATCAGCTCGGTCCAGAACGCGCCGCAGGAGGCGTCGATGGGGTTCCAGTCGACGCCGGACGACACCGACGCCATCGGCGCGATGATCGTCAGCCAGAGCCGGCCGCTCGAAGCCAACTGATCGCACTCCAGGGTCCGCCAGCGCAATATGGCGGGTCTTGCCGATGCTGGATGTTCCAAAGCGCTCTGAAAAATCCTGGAACGGTTCACCGTTTCGTGGAAACGGTGAACTGTTCCCACTTTTCATTTTGACGCAATTCCGGACGGAAAACCGCTTCGCACTTTTCCTGGAATTGCTCTAGATCAGAGCGATGTCCAAGCGAATCGCCGGTCCCGAGATCGAACGCCTGATCCAGCTCCTGGCCAAGGTGCCGGGGTTGGGTCCGCGTTCGGCCAGGCGCGCCGCGCTTCATCTGATCAAGAAGAAGGAGCAGCTGTTGTCGCCGCTCGCCGCCGCCATGGGCGAGGCGGCCGAAAAGGTGCGCATCTGCTCGACCTGCGGCAATGTCGATACGTCGGACCCCTGCATGATCTGCACCGATCCGCGCCGTGACGCCGCTACCATCATCGTCGTCGAGGACGTTTCCGACCTGTGGGCGCTCGAACGGGCGGCGGCGATGAATGTGCGCTACCACGTGCTCGGCGGTACGCTGTCGCCGCTCGACGGCATCGGCCCCGACCAGCTCAACATCCGCTCGCTGATCGACCGCGTCGCCGGTGGTGAGGTCAAGGAGGTCATCATCGCCGTCAACGCGACGGTGGAGGGCCAGACGACCGCGCACTACCTCACCGACCAGCTGTCCGGCTTCGACATCAAGGTGACGCGGCTCGCGCATGGCGTGCCGGTTGGTGGTGAACTCGACTATCTCGACGAGGGAACGCTGGCCGCGGCGCTGCGCTCGCGGACGGCGTTTTGACGCAATTGGCGGGCAGGGGATGCAGATGGTTCCTGCTTTTGTGAAATCGACCCTCGTCTTTCTCTGCCTCGCCTTCGCGGTGACGGTCTCGACGGCTCCGGCGTCAGCCGCCAGGATCGAAGATCAGTTCCGCGCCTGGCTGCAGAACGACCTGTGGCCGCAAGCCAAGGCGAAAGGCATTTCCAAAAAGACCTTCGATGCCGCTTTCGATGGCATCAAGCCCAATCTGAAGCTGCCCGACCTGGTGAAGCCGGGCGAGAAGGCGACGACGCCGCAGAAGCAGCACCAGGCTGAGTTCGGCTCACCCGGCGCCTACTTCGCCGAAAAGACCATTGGCGCCGTCACTGCGGGCGGCCGCGCGCGCGAAGCCACCAATGCCAGGACACTTGCCGCAATCGAAAAGCGCTATGGCGTGCCGGGCGAAGTGTTGCTGGCAATATGGGGCCGCGAGACCGGCTTCGGTGCGGCGAAGATGCCCTACGACGCCTTCGAGGTGCTGGGCACCAAGGCGTTCATGTCGACCAAGAAGGATTTCTTCCGCACCGAGCTTCTGGCCGCGCTGGAAATCGTCGAACGCGGGCTGGCTCCGGTCGGTGCGATGAAATCGTCCTGGGCCGGTGCGCTCGGCCAGCCGCAGTTCATGCCGACGTCGTTCCTGAAGCATGCGGTGGATTTCGATGGCGACGGCCGCGCCGACATCTGGAACTCGACACCGGACGTGCTGGCCTCGATCGCCAACTACCTCGTTCACTATGGCTGGGTGAGGGGGCGCGGCTGGGGCTTCGAGGTGACCGTTCCGGAGACCGTCTCCTGTTCGCTCGAAGGTCCGGACCAGGGCAAGAAGATTTCCGCGTGGGCGGCGATGGGCATCAAGCGCGTCGGCGGAAAAGCATTTCCGGCGAGCGAACTGAAGGCCGAGGGTTTTCTGCTGATGCCGGCCGGGCGCAGCGGGCCGGCCTTTATCGCGACGCCCAATTTCTACGTGCTGAAGGAATACAACACCAGCGATCTCTACGCGCTGTTCATCGGCCACGGCGCCGATCGCATCGCCCATGGCGACGCCAATTTTGCCGGCAATTGGGGCGCGGTCGGCGGGCTTTACCGCTCCGACATCGCAGCCCTGCAGCGGGCGTTGGAAGCCAAGGGCTACGATGTCGGCAGCGCTGACGGCCTGCCCGGCTTCAAGACCCGCCGGTCGATCGGCGAATGGCAGGCTAAGAATGGTCAGGCCGCCACCTGCTTCCCCGACGCAAGTCTGGTCGCGGCGCTGAAATAGCCCCCGAAATTAGCAGATTTTTCCCGATCTGCGGCCGCAATTGGCTGGCATGTGCATCGACACGCCATGCCCCATTCTGGTCCAATGCACTGTCCTGCGAATGCCCGTTGCCGGCTGACAGGCTGCCGGATAGGGTGTTGACCAATTGGACAAAAACCACGACGGTAAGGGGTTAGAGGGCCATCGTCTGGCTCCGACAAGAATTCTGCAACCCTGAGCCGGGAACTCAGGTCAACAAACCAACAAAACAGGGAACGATCACCATGATGATGGAAAAGTTTGCTCTTCGCTCGCGCACCTTGCTTGCGGGCGCGGCGATGTCGGCGCTGCTCATTGGCGCGGCACCTGCCTTCGCTGTCACGCCCGCCGACACGCTGGTCGAGGGCTTCGCCATCGACGACATCATCTCCATGGATCCGGGCGAGGCGTTCGAACTGTCGACCGCCGAGGTCACCGGCAACACCTACGATCTGCTTGTCCGTCTCGACCTCGGCGACACCTCCAAGGTCAAGGGCGACCTCGCCGATAGCTGGAGCGTCTCCGACGACGGCCTGACGTACACGTTCAAGCTCAAGCCCGGCCTGAAATTCGCCTCGGGCAATCCGATCACGGCGGCCGACGTCGCCTATTCGTTCGAGCGAGCCGTCAAGCTGGACAAGAGCCCGGCCTTCATCATCGACCAGTTCGGCATAAGCGGCGACAACGTCGCCGAAAAAGCCAAGGCCGTCGATGACACCACCTTCCAGTTCGTCGTCGACAAGGCCTATGCGCCGAGCTTCGTGCTGAATTGCCTCTCGGCAACCGTTGCTTCGGTGGTCGATGCCAAGCTGGTCAAGGAACATGTCGCGGCAGTCACGCCGAGCGCCGACTACAAATGGGACAATGATTTCGGCAATGCCTGGCTGAAGACCGGCTATGCCGGCTCCGGCGTCTTCAAGCTGCGCGAATGGCGCGCCAACGAGGCTGTCGTGCTGGAGCGCAACGACAATTACTACGGCGAGAAGGCCAAGCTTGCCCGCGTTATCTATCGCAACATGAAGGAAAGCTCGGCCCAGCGCCTGGCGCTTGAAGCCGGCGACATCGACGTTGCCCGCAACCTCGAGCCGAACGACCTCGATGCCATCGCCAAGAACGCCGATCTCACCACCACCAGCGCGCCCAAGGGCACCGTCTACTACATCAGCCTCAACCAGAAGAACCCGAACCTGGCCAAGCCCGAGGTTCGCCAGGCGTTCAAGTATCTCGTCGACTATGATGCGTTGAGCTCGACCATCCTCAAGGGCATTGGCGAGATCCACCAGACCTTCCTGCCCAAGGGCGTTCTGGGGGAACTGGACGAGAATCCGTTCAAGCTCGATGTCGCCAAAGCCAAGGAACTGCTGGCCAAGGCCGGCCTGCCTGACGGCTTCAGCGTAACCATGGACGTACGCACCGGCCAGCCGACGACCGGCATGGCGGAATCGATCCAGCAGACACTGGGGCAGGCCGGCATCAAGCTGGAGATCATCCCCGGCGACGGCAAGCAGACGCTGACCAAGTACCGCGCCCGCAACCACGACATCTATATCGGCCAGTGGGGCCAGGATTATTTCGATCCGAACTCCAACGCCCAGACCTTTGCCTCGAACCCGGACAATTCGGATGAAGGCAAGACCAAGACGCTCGCCTGGCGCAATGCATGGGACATTCCGGACCTGACCAAGGAGACGGAAGCGGCTCTGCTCGAGAAGGATTCGGCCAAGCGCGCTGCAACGTACCAGGACCTCGAGAAGAAGATCCTCGACACCAGTCCCTTCGTCGTTATCCACCAGCAGCTGGAAGTGGCCGGACTGCGCAAGAACCTCAAGGGCTTCGCGCTCGGCCCGAGCTTCGACAGCAACTTCGTCGGGCCGGTCTCGAAAGAGTAACGCCCGCGGACGCGCCGCATGAGTGCGGTTGAAAACGAGGGCGGGCGCGGCAGCGCCCGCGCCGTCGCCCTTGCATCATTCGTTGGCCGCTTTCTGGTCATCGCGATCACGACCTATCTTGGTCTTCTCGCGGTCACCTTCTTCATTGGCCGGGTCATCCCGATCGACCCGGTGCTGGCGGTGCTCGGCGACCGGGCACCGGCCAATGTCGTCGAGCGCACGCGCCGCGAAATGGGTCTGGACCTGCCGCTGATCGAGCAGTTCTACATCTATGTGAAAAGCGCGCTGAATGGCGATTTCGGCACCTCGGTGCTGACCACCAATCCGGTCATGACCGACATTCGCCGCGCCCTTCCGGCAACGACGGAACTGGCGACGCTGGGGACATTGATCGGTGCTTTGTTCGGCGTGCCGCTTGGCGTGCTGGCCGCGGTCAAGCGCGGCAGCCTCATCGACCAGATCGTGCGCATCATTGGCTTGATCGGTTACTCCGTTCCGATCTTCTGGCTCGGGCTGCTGGCGCTGGTGCTGTTCTACGCCAAGCTGCAATGGGTCGCCTTCCCGGCGCGGCTCGACGTCGTCTACGAATACACCTTCACGCCGATCACCGGCTTCTATCTGCTCGACTCTGCGATGCAGGGACAGTGGGACGTCTTCTATGATGCCTTTCGCCACATCATCCTGCCGGCCTCGCTGCTCGGCTACTTCTCGCTCGCCTATATCAGTCGCATGACGCGCTCGTTCATGCTGAACGAGCTGTCGCAGGAATATATCGTCGCGGCGCGCGCCAAGGGCCTGTCGGAAACCCGCATCATCTGGGGCCACGCGCTGCGCAACGCCGCCGTGCCCATGGTGACGGTGATCGCGCTGTCCTATGCCGGGCTGCTCGAAGGTTCGGTGCTGACCGAGACCGTGTTCTCCTGGCCGGGCATTGGTCTCTACATCACCAATTCGCTGCAGAACGCCGACATGAATGCCGTTCTAGGCGGCACCATCGTCATCGGTTCGGTCTTCATCGGCATCAATCTCCTGTCCGACCTGCTCTACCGCGTGCTCGATCCGAGGACCAAGACAGGATGAGCGCCGAGACTATCCAGAGCCGTCGCGACTGGCTGCTCAGCGAGCGGCCGGCGTCGCGCATGCAGGCAAGGCTCGGCCGCGCCTATGTGGCGTGGCGGCGCTTTTCCGCCAACCGGCTGGCCTTTCTCGGCCTGCTCATCATCATCGCATTGCTGGTCGTTGCCGCGCTTGCCGGCGTGCTGGCGCCCTATTCGCCGACTTTCGGCGATCTCAAGAATGCAAGGTTGCTGGCGCCGAGCGCCGAGCACTGGTTCGGTACCGATGACCTTGGCCGAGACATCCTTTCGCGCATTCTCTACGGCTCGCGCTGGACGCTTTATGTGGTCATCCTGGTCGCCATCATCGCCGCACCCATTGGCCTGCTCGTCGGCACCGTCGCCGGCTATGCCGGCGGCTGGACCGATGCCGTCCTGATGCGCATCACCGACATCTTCCTCGCCTTCCCCAAGCTGATCCTGGCGCTCGCCTTCGTCGCCGCCCTTGGACCCGGAATCGAAAACGCGGTACTTGCCATCGCCATCACCTCCTGGCCGCCCTATGCCCGCATCGCGCGCGCCGAAACGCTGACCGTGCGCAATTCCGACTACATCAAGGCGGTGCAATTGATGGGCGCCTCACCCTTCCGCATCGTGCTGCGCCACATCATGCCACTCTGCATCTCCTCGCTGATCGTCAGGGTGACGCTCGACATGGCCGGCATCATCCTCACCGCCGCGGGTCTCGGCTTCCTTGGCCTCGGCGCGCAGCCGCCACTGCCTGAGTGGGGCACCATGATCGCTTCGGGCCGCCGCTTCGTGCTCGACCAGTGGTGGGTGGCCGGTGCGCCGGGCTTCGCGATCCTCATCGTCAGCCTTGGCTTCAACCTGCTTGGCGATGGCCTGCGCGACGCGCTCGATCCCCGCAGTGGTGACCAATGAGCACGCAGCCAAAGGGTACGCTTCTTGACGTCGACGATCTGCGCGTCACCTTTCCGACCCGCACCGGGCTGATCGAGGCGGTGCGTGGCGTCTCCTTTTCGCTCGGCCGCGAGCGGCTCGGCATCGTCGGCGAATCCGGCTCGGGCAAATCGCAGACCGGCCGCGCCATCATGGGCCTGACGCCGCCGCAGGCCAGGATATCGGCCAACAAGCTCGCCTTCGACGGCATCGACCTGCTCGCCGCGTCGCCACGCGAACGCCGGGCGCTGCGCGGAAAACGCATCGCCATGATCCTGCAGGATCCGAAATATTCGCTCGACCCGGTGATGAGCATCGGCCGCCAGATCGTCGAGACGCTACGCACGCATGAGAAGGTCGGCAAGGCCGAGGCGCGCGACCGCGCGCTGGCCATGCTGGAGGCGGTGCAGATCCGCGACCCCGCCCGTGTCTTCGACCTGCATCCGCATGAAGTGTCCGGCGGCATGGGCCAACGCGCCATGATCGCCATGATGCTGATCGCCGGACCGGAAATGATGATTGCCGACGAGCCGACTTCGGCGCTCGACGTCACCGTTCAGCTCGACGTGCTCGGCATCCTGGACCGGCTGGTGAGCGAGCGTGGCATGGGGCTGATCTTCATCTCGCACGATCTGCGCCTGGTCTCGTCCTTCTGCGACCGCGTCATCGTCATGTATGCCGGCAAGGTGGTCGAGCAGCTCAAGGCGTCGGAACTCGGCCGGGCCCAGCACCCCTACACGCGCGGCCTGCTCAACTGCATGCCCAGGATCGGCTTCGAACGGCATCCGCTGCCGGTGCTCGACCGCAAGCCGGAGTGGGCGGCATGACAGCAGCGATTGCCATCGACGGGCTGGAAGTGATCTTCGACCGGTTTCGCGCGTTGAAGGGCGTGAGCCTCGAAGTCAGGTCAGGCGAATCCTTCGGCCTTGTCGGCGAATCCGGCTCCGGCAAATCGACGCTGCTGCGGGCCATCGCCGGCCTCGCGCCGGTCGCTTCCGGCAGCATCACCGTCAATGGCAAGAAGCTTGGGCCACGTCGCGACAAGGCCTTTTACCGCGAAGTGCAGATGGTCTTCCAGGATCCGTACGGCTCGCTGCACCCGCGCCAGACCGTCGACCGCCTGCTGCAGGAGCCGCTCGCCATCCATGGTTTTGCCGACGGCGAAAAGCGGATCCAGCGGGCGCTCGATGAGGTCGGTCTCGGCAACGGCTTCCGCTTCCGCTATTCGCATCAATTGTCGGGCGGCCAGCGCCAGCGTGTGGCGATCGCGCGTGCCCTGATCCTCGAACCGTCGATCCTGCTGCTCGACGAGCCGACCTCGGCGCTCGATGCCTCGGTGCAGGCCGAAGTGCTCAACCTGCTGGAAGAGGTTCGCCGGCGGCGTAAGCTGACCTTCCTGATGGTCAGCCACGACCTCGCCATCATCACCCATATGTGCGAGCGGCTGATGGTGATGCAAAGCGGCGAGGCGGTTGAGAATCTGACGGCGGCCCAACTTGTCGCGCACCGCGTGACAGAGGATTATACGCGCAACCTGTTACGAGCCAGCGAGGGTTTCGTCCGCACGGCTTGAGCGGCTTCAGGCCGCTCCGTCTTCCGCCAAGACATCGCTGTGCGTACCTTCACCGTGCTGCCCCGGCTTCGGCTCCTTGATCCGGAACCACGTCACGTAAAGCGCCGGCAGGAACAGTAATGTAATCGCGGTGCCGGCGATGATGCCGCCCATCATGGCATAGGCCATCGGGCCCCAGAACACCTCGCGGGCGATCGGGATCAGCGCGAGGCTGGCGGCGGCCGCCGTCAGCGCTATCGGGCGCATGCGGTGCTCGGTGGCTTCGATGACGGCCGCCCAGCGGTCCTTACCCTCGCGCACCAGATCCTCAATCTGCACGATCAGGATGACCGAGTTGCGGATCAGGATGCCGATCAGCGCCAGCACGCCGAGGATGGCGACGAAACCGAGCGGCGCGCCGCTCGGCACCAGTGCCGCCACCACGCCGATCAGCCCGAGCGGCGCCACCGCCACGACCAGGAACAGGCGCTGGAAGCTCTGCAACTGCACCATCAGGATGGTCGCCATGATGAACAGCATGAGCGGCACCACGGCCGCGATCGGCCCTTGGCTTTTGGCGCTTTCCTCGACCGAGCCGGCGGTGGCGATCGAATAGCGCGGCGGCAGCTTGGCGATGAAGGCGTCGACCGCGGGCTTCAGTTCGTTGACCACGGTTGCCGGCAGCACGTCGCCGACCAATCCGGCGCGCACGGTGATCGTCGGAATGCGGTCGCGCCGCCACACCGTTGGCTGTTCGAGCTCGTAGCGGAAATTGGCCACCGCGGCGAGCGGGATGGATTCGCCCGTGCCGGTCGGCAGCTGCATGTTCTGCAACGTTCCGATCGAGCCGCGCTCGGCCTCGCGCGAACGGGCCACGACATTGATCAGGTAGGTGGCGTCGCGCACTTGGGTGATGGTGGCGCCGCCGACCGTGCTGTTCAGTGCGCTGGCAATGTCGGAAGAGGTGATACCGAGCTGGCGCGCCTTGTCCTGCAGCACTTCGACCCTCAGCACACGCTGCGGCTCGTTCCAGTCGAAGGTGGGTGCTGCCAGCTTCGGATTCGCGGAAATCACACCGGAGAACTGTTGTGCCAGCTCCCGCACCGTCTGGATATCGGGGCCGCCGACGCGGTACTGCACCGGGCGCCCGACCGGCGGCCCGAGTTCGAGCGGCTTGACGAAGGCGTCCGTGCCGACGAACTCCTCGCGCAGCAGCCTTTCCAGCGCCGGCTTGACCCGGTTGCGCGCCTCGATGCTCTTGGTGACGATCACGGTCTGGCCGAAATAGGGATTGGCCGGCTGCACGTCATAGGCCAGCACGAAGCGCACCGCGCCCTGGCCGATATAGGAGCTGAAATGGTCGATATCGGGATTGCCGACCAGCGCCCGCTGCTCGAAGCGTTCCATCTGGTCGCGGGTCTCGGCGATCGATGAGTTCTGCGGCAGGTTCCAGTCGACGATCAGCTCCGGCCGGTCGGAGGGCGGGAAAAACTGCTGCTGGACGAGGCCGAAGCCGGCGATCGAGGCGGCAAACAACAGCACCGTGGCGATGATGGTCAGCCAGTGATGGCGCACGGAGCCGATCAGGACACGCCGGAACAGCGATGTGAAACGGCCAGGCTGGTCGTGATGTTGCTGCTTCATGGTCGCCGGCAGGATGGTGACGCCGAGCAGCGGCGCGAACAGCACCGCGACGATCCATGACACCAAGAGCGACACCGCGATGACGACGAACAGCGTGAAGGTGTATTCGCCTGCGGCGCTGTTGTTGAGGCCGATCGGAATGAAGCCGGCGACCGTCACCAGCGTGCCGGTCAGCATCGGGAAGGCGGTCGAGGTGTAGACATAGGTCGCCGCCTTGCGCAGATTGTCGCCAACCTCCAGCCGCGCCACCATCATTTCGACCGCGATCATGGCATCGTCGACCAGAAGGCCGAGCGCGATGATCAGCGCGCCGAGCGAAATGCGCTGCAGTGAGATGCCGAGATAGGCCATGACCGTGAAGGTGATGGCCAGCACCAGCGGGATCGACAGCGCCACCACGAAGCCGGCGCGCATACCGAGGCTGATGAACGACACCGCGAGCACGATGGCGACCGCCTCGAACAGAGCGCGCGTGAAGCCGGAGACGGCCTCCTCGACGATGACAGGCTGGTCGGCGACCAGATGCACGCCGACGCCGATCGGCAGGTCGGCCAGAACCTTGTTCATCTCCTCATGGAGGGCTTCGCCGAATTGCAGCAGGTTGGCGTTGGGCCTCATACCTATGGCGAGCCCGATCGCATCCTCGCCGTTGAAGCGGAACAGGGCCGTCGGCGGATCGACATAGCCGCGGGAAATCGTCGCCACGTCGCTCAGCCGGAAGAAGCGGTCATTGACGCGCAGATTGATGGCGCGAAGGCTGTCCTCCGAGGTGAACTGGCCGCCGACCCGCACGCTGATCCGTTCCGGCCCCGACTGGATGACGCCCGACGGCGTTATCGCGTTCTGCGCCTGCAAGCTGGCCACGATCGCCTGCTGATTGAGGCCAAGGGCCGCGATCTGGCGGGTCGAGAATTCGAGATAGATCGCCTCGTCCTGCGCGCCGACGAGATCGACCTTGCCGGCATTGGGCACGGTCAGGATTTTTGTGCGGACATCCTCGACATAGTCGCGCAATTGGCGCGGGGTCAGCCCGTCCGACGTGAAGGCGTAGATGTTGCCGTAGACATCGCCGAAGCGGTCGTTGAAGAACGGTCCCTGCACGCCTTGCGGAAACTGCCCCTTGATATCGTTGACCATGTTGCGCACCTGAATCCAGTTCGGCACGACATCACGCGCCCTGGTGGTGTCCTTCAGGTTGACGAAGATGACGGTCTGGCCGGCGGTGGTGACGGATCTGGTGAAGTCGAGGCTGTCGAGCTCCTCGAGCTTCTTCTCGATGCGGTCGGTCACCTGCTGCAGGGTCTCCTTGACCGACGCGCCCGGCCAGTTGGCCTGGATGATCATCGTCTTGATGGTGAAATTGGGGTCTTCCTCACGGCCGAGATTGAGGTAGGAGAACACGCCGGCGACGACGAAGACCAGCATGAAATACCAGACCATGGAGCGGTGGCTGAGCGCCCAGTCGGAGAGGTTGAAGCCTTTCACGTGGCCCCTCCTTCGAGAATCCTGACTTTTTGTCCCTCGGCCAGGCTATGTACGCCGGCGGTGATGACGCGCATGCCGGCCTCCAGTCCTTCGGCGACGGTAAAGGTGGCGGCGCCCTTGGCGGCAACCTTGATCTCGTGCGCGCTGACGCTCGATGTCTGCGGATCGACGATCCACACTCTGTCGGAGCCGTCCTTTTCGAGCAGCGCCGACAGCGGCAGTTCGATCGTCGGCGCCACCTTGGTCATGCGCGTCGCGGTCACCGTCGAGCCGAGCCTGAAGGCCTGCGGCGGATCGATGAGCGTCAGCCGGACGCGGCGGGTGCGGGTCGAGCCCTCGGCCTGGGGCGCGATCTCGCGCAGCTTGGCCTGGGTCTCGATCGTCGGCAGCGATTGAAGGATGACCTGGAACGGCGTGCCGGCTGTCAGATCATCGGTCAACTGGTCGGGAATATCGACCACCGCCTCGCGCAGATCGGAGCGTGCCACAGTGACGACAGTCTGGCCCGCCGAGACTGTCTGCCCGACCTCGGCGCCGGTAGCGGTGACGACGCCGTCGAAATCCGAGAACAGTCTGGCATAGCCAAGCTGCTCCTGCGACTTGGCAAGCGCGGCCTTGGCCCGCTCGACGCCGGCCTCGGCTGCCTTGCGCGCCTGTTGTGCGGCATCGAAGACGGCCTGCGAGGTGTTGGCGGCGGCAAGCAGCTGGCGTTGGCGTTCCTCGCTGGCGGCGGCGTTGGCGAACTGTGCCTCGGCATTGGAAAGTTCCGCGCTGGCCGCCTGGACGGCCAGCTCCAGCGCGGTCGGGTCGAGCGCGGCGATCGTCGTGCCCTTGCTGACGATGTCGCCGACCTTGACGTCGCGCGAGACCACCCGGCCAAGCAGGCGGAAGGCCAAGTCTGCACTGTACTGTGGCTCGACCGAGCCGGCGAAGCCGAAGGTCTGGGTGGTGCGCGGTTCGACCACGACCGACAGCACCGGCCGGACGATCTCCGGCGGTGGCTTTTCATCCGACTTCGAGCAGCCGGCGAGCGCGCCAAGCGCGAACAAGCCAAGCAGGATGCGCGGCAGCCGGTTCATTGGCCCGCTCCCGATATCTCGACCGTCTGTCCAGGGCTGAGCAACTGTCCGCCTGATGTAACGACGCTTTGGCCTTCGTCCAGCCCCTTGGCGATCACGACCGTGCCCGATTCAAAAGCCAGCACCTCGACCGGCGTCGTGGTCACCGCCTTGGTCGCGGGGTCGACCACCCACACCGCCGGATTGCCGGCGCTCGACGTCAGCGCCTGCCAGGGCAGCAGGACAGCCTTCGTCGGCTTGGCGCTGACCGAGCCGATGACCGCCGCCCCCAGCGGCATGCCGGCGGGCGTGTCGGGAATGCTGACCTTGACCCGGATCGAACCCGAAGCCGGATCAACCACCGGCGAGATTTCGCGGACCTTGCCCATCGCCTTGACCTGGGGGTCGGACAACAGCGTGATCGTCACCGCCGGAGAGGCCGGCGCCCTGGCGACCAGAGTTTCCTGGACGTTGAACACCGCGTCGCGGTCGCCGTCCTCGGCGACGGTGAAGACGGTTTGCGCTGCTTGCACCACTTGCCCCGCTTCGACCTGGCGGGCGGTGATCACGCCCGCGGCCCCTGCCTTGAGTTCGGTGAAGGACAGGTTCTGCTGAGCGTTGGCGAACGCGCTCCGCGCGGCATCGACGCTGCCTTGCGCCACCTTCAGCGCCTGGTCGGCCGCGTCATAGTCGCGCCTGGTGGTGAACCCCTGGGCCAGAAGTGTCTTCTGCCGCTCGAAGGCGGCGGCGGACTGGGTCAACTGCGCCTGCGCGGCGTCGAGGTCGGCCTGCGCCGACCGCAAATCGGACTCCTGCTCCCGCGGATCGAGGCGGGCGAGCACGGCACCTTGATCGACATGCTGGCCGACATCGACAAGCCGCTCGGCGACGCGGCCGCCGACCCGGAACGACAGATTGTTCAGCGTGCGCGCGGCGATCACCCCGGTCAGCGAGGTTCGCGGCGCAAAGTTGGCGATCGCCACCGTCTCCGTGCGCACCATCACCGGCAGCTTTCTTGCTGCCGCCTCCTGCTTCTGGCAGCCGGTCAGCAACATCGCGGCCGTGCAGGCAAAAATTGCCGAGGCGGCAGGAAAAGACAAAAGGCTGGAAGCTTTGACCGATGGCGGCGAGACGGACGATGTCGCGTTCCTGCTCATGGGCTCCCTCAGCCGCGGGCCGATCGCGATGCCTCGCGGACAATCGGGAGGATAATCGATCCTCGGAAAAAGAAAACCGGTCTCGCACGCGTATCGCCCGACTGGTTAAGGGCGTGCCGAAGCCGCAGGCCCAATCGACCGCCGGTGGTGCCGACTTGAGGAAAACGTGAAATAAGGTCAGAAGACGGTGATCAAACGAGAACGGGCGCCAGCCCGATGAGGGATACCATGAAGAATTCAGCCATTTCCGAACGCAAGAACCAGTCGATCTCACGCGGCGTCGGCATGACCACGCAAATCTACGCCGACCGGGCTGAAAACTCGGAGATCTGGGATGTCGAGGGTCGCCGCTATATCGATTTCTCGTCGGGCATCGCCGTCGTCAACACCGGGCATCGTCACCCCAAGGTGATCGAGGCGGTCAAGGCACAGCTCGACCGCTTCACGCACACGTGCCATCAGGTCGTACCCTATGAGAGCTATGTGCGGCTGGCCGAACGGCTGAACGCCATGCTGCCCGGTAAGTTCGAGAAGAAGACGATCTTCGTCACCACCGGCGCCGAGGCGGTTGAGAACGCCATCAAGATCGCCCGCAATGCCACCGGGCGCCCGGCGGTCATCGCCTTCGCCGGCGGCTTCCACGGCCGCACCTTCATGGGCATGGCGCTGACCGGCAAGGTCGTCCCTTACAAGGTCGGCTTCGGCGCCATGCCGGGCGACGTCTATCACGCGCCGTTCCCGGTGCCGCTGCATGGTGTATCGGTTGCCGATTCGCTGGCCGCGCTCGACCGCCTGTTCAAGGCCGATGTCGATCCGGCCCGCGTTGCCGCCATCATCGTCGAGCCGGTGCAGGGCGAGGGCGGGTTCTATGAAGTGCCGCGCGATTTCATGGTGGCGCTGCGCAAGCTCTGCGACCAGCACGGCATGCTGTTGATCGCCGACGAGGTGCAGACCGGCTTTGCCCGCACCGGCAAGATGTTCGCGATGGATCATCACGACGTGGCGGCCGACATCACCACAATGGCCAAGAGCCTGGCCGGCGGTTTCCCGCTGGCCGCGGTCACCGGCCGCGCCGAAATCATGGATGCACCCGGCCCCGGCGGCCTCGGCGGCACCTATGGCGGCAGCCCGATCGGCGTCGCCGCGGCGCACGCCGTGCTCGATGTGATCGAAGAGGAAAAGCTCTGTGACCGGGCCAATGCGCTGGGCGGGCGACTGAAGCAGCGACTGCAGTCGATCCGCGACGAGGTGCCCGAAATCGTCGATATCAGAGGCCCGGGCTTCATGAACGCGGTCGAGTTCAACGACGTCAAGAAGGGCCTGCCGTCGGCCGAGATCGCCAACGCGATCAGGCTGAAGGCGCTCGACAAGGGCCTGATCCTGTTGGCATGCGGCGTCTACGGCAACGTCATCCGCTTCCTCGCCCCGATCACCATCCAGGATAGCGTCATGAACGAGGCGCTCGACATTCTGGAAAGCTCGATCCGAGAAGTCTGCGCCGCCTGAAGGGGCGGCGTGCCGGCCTGGAGGGGGCGGGATTATCCCGCCGCTCTGGCCGGCTCCTTCTCAAGGAAAGTGGCCAGCGCCGCTTTCAGGCCCTCGGGGCCGGCAGCGACGGTCTGTGGCGTCGGCGAGAAGCCGGCGCCGAGCATCTTGCGACCAAGCATGTGGTCGCCGGGGCGGTTGACCGATTCGATGCCGAGCAGCCGGTCGCCGGCATAGTGGTAGATCGAGAATTTGTTGTCGGGCAGGTCGCCCAGCACGACATGGCTGTCGCCGCCGGCGGTCAGGCCGACCATCTGCAGCTTCATGTCGCCAATGTCGGACCAGAACCACGGCACCGCCGAATAGGCGTCCGCGTGGCCGGTGATCGTGCGTGCGGCAAGCCGCGCCTGGTCGGTGGCGTTCTGCACCGATTCCAGGCGCACGTCGCCGCCGGTGAACCAGTGCCGGTAGGAGGCGGCATCGCCGATCGCCAGGATTTCCGGCGCCGAGGTCCGCATCTGGTGATCGACACGAATGCCGTTGGCTATGGCGAGGCCGGAGGCCTGCGCCAGTTCGACGTTCGGCACGGCGCCGATGCCGACAATGACCATGCGTGCGGGCAGCCTTTCACCTGACGAGGTGACTGCGGCCACGACATGGCCGTCTTCGCCTTCCAGCCTTGTAACGCTGGTGCCGGTGAGGATGCGCACGCCGATCGTTTCCAGCCTTAGCCGTACATGGCTCGCCACGACCGGCGCCACGGCGCGGCCGAGCAGCCGGTCGACCGCCTCGACCACCGTAACCGTGCGGCCGGCTGCCCTGAGCGTGGCGGCGATCTCCAGCCCGATGAAGCCGCCACCGAGGATGACGACCTCGTCGCTTCGCGCGCTGAGGTCGCGGATCAGCCGCGCATCGGCGAGCGAGCGCAACGACACCACGCCGGACAGATCGGAGCCGGGCAGCGGCAGGGTGCGCGGCCGCGAGCCAGTCGCCAGGATCAGGTGGTCGAAGGCAAGCGAGCCGCCGCCGGCAATGTCCAGGAGCCGTCCGCCGGCATCGATCCGGTCGACCTTGACGCCCGGCCGATAGTCGATCGCGCTGCCGCTGTAGAAGGCTTCGCCGCGCAAGGGCTGTGGTTTCGCGTCGGCATCCTTGATGAAGGTCTTGGACAGCGGCGGCTTGTGATAGGGCAGCTCGTTCTCGTCGCCGACGAGGATCACCGGCCCGTCATACCCTTCCTCGCGCAGGCTGGCGGCCGCTTGCACGCCCGCATGACCAGCACCGACAATGACCACACCGTTCTTCATCGCAGCCCAAATTCCTCGACAGATTCTAGGACTTCTCGCCAGACGGCATCTGCCTGACACCGTCGCGAAAGTATGCGTTCGGGTCGCACCCGGAATGGCGTCTGTCAATCATGTGGTCCCACGGCGCGCGTGACGCTGGAGGTGCGGTTAAAGTTGACAGTTGTAGTTTAGAATAATTCTAAACTGTTGTTTCAATTGAATTTTATCTCTTTCGCCAGTTGACTTCCAGCGGCGTCGACGCTTTATGGAAGGCTCGCGCATCAAGCGCATCCCTTTGATGTCTGGGCCTTGAACCCTTTCGATTGGAGGCATTTCGGTGTCTTTCTTACGCCAGCCGCGCCGTCGCGTGGTCCCTGTCCCCTCCGGTTGCATGCACATGCCCTGGCATGGGCCGTCCGTTGCCGCGCCATTGGCGCCGGCTTTTCACTGAATTTCGAGGAGATAGCTGTCATGAGAGCAATGATCACGGCACGGTATGGCGCCAGGCTTGCAGCGATCGGCGCCACGGCGCTGCTGACGGCGGCGGTGTTCGTGTTGCCGGCCAAGGCGGAAACCGACGTGAAGGCGGTCATCAAGACCTATGCCGATATCGGGCTCGCCAAATATGAGGACTCGCTGACCACGGCGCAGGCGCTCGACAAGGCGGTCGACGCGCTGCTCGCCAAGCCCTCGGTCGAAACGCTCAATGCGGCTCGCGAAGCCTGGAAGGCGGCCCGCGTTCCCTACCAGCAGACCGAAGTCTACCGGTTCGGCAACAAGATCGTCGACGACTGGGAGGGCGAGGTGAATTCCTGGCCGCTGGACGAAGGCCTGATCGACTATGTCGCCAAGAGCTACGGCACCGAGTCGGACGCGAATTCGCTCTATACGGCCAATGTGATCGCCAACAAGGAGATCGAGATCAACGGCAAGAAGGTCGACGCCTCGAACCTGACGCCGGAATTCCTGTCCGGCACGCTGCAGGAAGCCGGCGGCATCGAAGCCAACGTCGCCACCGGCTATCACGCCATCGAGTTCCTGCTCTGGGGCCAGGACCTGCACGGCACCGGTCCGGGCGCCGGTGAGCGCCCTTATACCGACTACGATCTCAAAAACTGCACCGGCGGCAATTGCGACCGCCGCGCCCAGTACCTGAAGTCGGCGAGTGACCTTCTGGTCTCCGACCTGCAGAAGATGGTCAACGACTGGAAGGAAGACGGCGCCGCGCGCAAGAACCTCGTCGATGGCGAACCGAACACCGCCATCTCGATCATCTTCACCGGCATGGGTTCGCTGTCCTATGGCGAACTGGCCGGCGAGCGCATGAAGCTTGGTCTGCTGCTGCATGATCCGGAAGAGGAGCATGACTGCTTTTCCGACAACACCTACAACTCGCATCTCTACGACGCCGTCGGTATTCGCGCCGCCTATCATGCCAGCTATGCCAGGCTCGACGGCAGCGTTGTTTCGGGTCCTTCGGTGTCGGATATGGTGAAAGCGGTCGATCCGGCGATCGACAAGGAGCTGTCGGACAAGCTCGATGTCAGCGTCGCCAGGATGGAGGCGATCAAGGCGCGGGCACTGGCCGGCGAGGCCTATGACCAGCAGATCGCCGAGGGCAATACGCAAGGCAACGCCACAGTGCAGGCAGCGATCGACGCACTGGTCGACCAGACCAAGTCGATCGAACGCGCTGTCGGCTCGCTGAAGCTCAACAACATTGCCTTCGAGGGCTCCGACAGTCTCGACGCGCCGGACAAGGTGTTCAAGTAAGAGCCGTCATGGCATGGCCCCGAACCGGAGGTCCGCGTAAGCGAAAAAGTGGAAGCCGGTTTTCGGAAAAGGTCGTGCCGACCAGGAAATACCAGCCAAACGGTGCCGGAGCGCCGTCAGCCAGAGCAACGTAATGCTGATCTGCCATTGCAACATCATCACCGAGAAGGAGATCGAGCAGACGATCGTCGGTCTGCTGGATCAGGACCCCTGGCAACTGATCGTGCCGGCGAAGGTCTATCACGCCATGCACAAGCGCGGTCGTTGTTGCGGCTGCTTTCCAAATGTGGTCGAAACGATCATTCGGGTCACCGAAAATTACCACGCCCGCTCGGAGGCGAGCGGCGTGGATGTCGTTTCACACCTGGATCGCGTCAGAGGCCTGCGCGTCCAATACGGGAGCAGAACCTATGAAAGGCGAAAAGCTGATCATCGAGCGGCTTAACGAGGCTCTGTTTCTGGAGCTCGGTGCCGTCAATCAATACTGGGTGCATTTCCGTCTGCTTGAAGACTGGGGATATGCCAAGCTGGCAAAAAAGGAACGCGCGGAATCGATCGAGGAGATGCACCATGCCGACCGGCTCGTGGCTCGCATCATCTTCCTCGAAGGCCACCCGAACCTGCAGTCCGTGGCGCCGCTGCGCATCGGGCAGAATGTGAAGGAAGTGCTCGAATCCGATCTCGCCGGCGAGTATGACGCGCGCACGGCATACAAGCGGTCGCGCGAGATCTGCGAGGAAGCGGGCGACTACGTGACGATGAAACTGTTCGAGGAATTGCTGGCTGACGAGGAGGGTCACATCGACTTCCTCGAGACGCAGCTCGACCTGCTTGCCTCGATCGGCGAGGAAAAATACGGCCAGCTCAACGCCGCATCGGCGGACGAGGCGGATTAAGGGCATGGAATGCGGCGCCTGCTAGAATTCGTGCGCCGCTTGCGGCGGGCCGAAGGCTCGCCGCTCCGTCAGAAAACACCAGCCAGGTTGGTCGGCAGGCGCTGCCTCATCTTCGTGGTGGCGTTCACCTCTTCCGCGATGGCCGGCGGCCCTCAGCCTCCCGGCCTCGCCACCACGCGCACCGACCTCGACGCGAAGGATCAGGCGCGCGTCACCGCCATCATCAGGCCGACCACGGATTTTTCCAAACCCGAACAGTTCGAACTGATGCAAGGCGGCGCTGGCACGTCCAGAAAGGACGTCAGCCGCGATTCCTTCTCGCAATCCTCGGCCAACATCGCCTTCGAGGAAGAGGGCACCTTCAAGCTCGGCAACGCCCTTTTCCGCAAGAACTGGGTGTCGTCACCATCCTCGACGCAGGCATCGGATGGCCTGGGTCCGCTGTTCAACGAACGCGCCTGCCAGAACTGCCATCTTAAGGATGGCCGCGGCCATCCGCCGGAAGGCGACGCCGGCACCACGTCGATGTTCCTGCGACTGGCGCGCGAGGCGGGCAGCGCGCAGGAGAAAGCCGCGCTAGCCGACCACAAGGTGCTCAATTTCCCCGACCCGGTCTATGGCACGCAGTTGCAGGAACTGGCCGTGCCTGGCCTGCGTGGCGAAGGCAGGATGCATGTCGACTACCGGGAACGGAAGGTGACGCTGGCGGGAGGCAGCGTGGTTTCGCTGCGCAAACCCACCTATTCGGTCGCCGACCCCGCCTACGGACCGCTTGATCCGCGCACCACGCTGTCGCCGCGCCTGACCCCACCGATGATTGGCCTTGGCCTGATCGAACAGATTGCGCCGGCGGACATCCTCGCCAACGCCGACCCGGACGACCGCAACGGTGACGGCATTTCCGGCAGGCCGAACATCGTGCGCGACGGCCAGGGCGGCGAGCCGACGCTTGGCCGTTTCGGCTGGAAGGCGCAAACCGCTTCGATCCGACAGCAGGCGGCGGATGCCTTTGCCGGCGATATCGGCATCTCGACGCCCGAAGTGCCGAAACATTGGGGCGATTGCACCGCCGCTGAGCCAGAATGTCTCGCCATGCCGAACGGCGCGCAGCAGCGCCTCGGCTCGGTCGAGGCGCCGCCGCCGGTGATGGATCTGGTCACCTTCTATTCGCGGAACCTGGCCGTGCCGGCACGCCGCGGCCTCGACAAGCTGGACGTGCTGGCCGGCAAGAGGGTCTTCTACGAGATCGGCTGCGTTGCCTGCCACACGCCGAAATTCGTCACCCGTCGCGACACGCCCAACAAGGCGCAGGCTTTCCAACTGATCTGGCCCTATTCCGACTTCCTGCTGCACGACATGGGACCTGATCTGGCCGATGGTCAGGCCGTGGGGGAGGCGACGGGCAATGAATGGCGCACGCCGCCGCTGTGGGGCGTCGGCCTCACTGAAACGGTCAACGGCAACTCTTTCTTTCTGCATGATGGCCGCGCGCGCACATTGGCCGAGGCGATCCTGTGGCATGGCGGCGAGGCGCAGAAGGCGCGTGACCGTTTTGCCGCCGCCAGTGCCACTGACCGCGATGCCCTGGTCAAATTCCTGGAGTCACTCTGATGCTGAAGCGTTCCGCACTGGTTCTCGTTCTGCCTCTGGCTCTGCTGGGCGTCTTCCCTGCGTCGGCGGCGGTGAAAGCCTCCGACATCATCCAGCGAGCGATCGATGGGTTTGTCCGCCCGGCCTATGCCAGCCTGCACGAGCATACTGAAACCTTGACCGGATCCGTGCGCAAGCTCTGCGCCACGCCCTCGCAAGGGGAGCTTGATGCGGCGCGTGCCGAATTTTCGGCCACGGTCGATGCCTGGTCGTCAGCCGAAATCATCGGCTTCGGGCCGATCAAGGAAAGCAACCGGCTGGAACGCATGTTGTTCTGGCCGGATCGCAAGGGCATCGGCCTGAAACAGGTGCAGGCTGCCTTGGCGGACAAGGACCCGACCGCCACCGATCCCGCCCAACTGGCTGGCAAGAGCGTTGCCATGCAAGGGTTGGGGGCGCTGGAATTCGTCCTTTATGGCGACGGCGCCGATGCGCTGACCGGCAAAGGCGGTTCCTATCGCTGCGCCTATGGCGCCGCGCTTGCCGGCAACATCGAAACCATGGCCGGCAACGTCAGCGATGCCTGGAACAAGCCGGACGGATTTGCCGCCCTTTGGGCCAATCCGGGGCCTCGGAACCCGCTTTACCGCGACGGCAACGAAGCGGTTACGGAACTGGTCGGCGTCTTCATCAATGAGCTGGAAATGGTTCGCGATGTCCGCCTGAAAGGCTTTTTCGGCGGCAAGCCGGATGCGGACAAGCCGAAACAGGCGATCTACTGGCGCTCGCAAAACACCACCAATTCACTGGCTGGAAACCTCGCCGGCATCGATACGCTGTTCCAGGCTTCGAGGCTTGGCGACGCATTGCCGCCCGATGCGCGCTGGATGGCGGAATCGATCCATATCCAGCTGGTCAACGGCGTTGCCACCGCCAAGGCCGTCAAAGGTCCGATCGACAAGGCACTTGCCGATCCGGTGCTGCGTGACAAACTCGACCATTTCGCGCTGATCACCTCCAGCCTGTCGACCCTGTTCGGCACCAGGCTGACCGCCGAATTCGGCCTGACCGCCGGCTTCTCGTCGCTGGATGGGGACTGAGCATGAACCCGGAAAGTGGAAGCCGGTTTTCGGAAAAGATCATGCTCAAGAAGAGAGACTGATCCTTGAAAACGCCACTCATAGATCGCCGTGATTTCCTCCGGGCCGCCGGGGCAGGCTTCGTGGCCGCGATGGCGCCGTCGGCATGGGCGAAGACGCTTGCCGCCGACGCCGTTTTCGCCACCGCCTTCGTCAAGCGCGATGGCAGTTACGGCGCCGCCGTACTGTCCGAGGCCGGCAAGGTCCTGCATGCGATCGATCTGCCCGATCGCGGCCACGACGTCACTTTCGATCCGGTGTCGAAGCGTTCGGTGGTCTTTGCTCGCCAGCCGGGCACCTTCGCGGTCGTCTTTGATCACAACGGACGCGACGCGCCGCTGACCATCGCCAGCATCACCGGCCGGCATTTCTTCGGCCATGGCGTGTTCTCGACCGACGGGGCGCTGCTTTACGCCACCGAGAATGACTTCGACAATGCCGCCGGCGTTGTCGGCGTCTATGATGCGCGGGCAAAATTCAAGCGTATCGGCGAGTTTCCGACCTATGGAATGGGCCCGCACGAGCTTCTGCTCATGGGGGACGGCAGGACGATTGCCGTCGCCAATGGCGGCATCGAGACCCATCCGGACTACGGCCGCGCCGAGCTCAACATCGCGACCATGAAGCCGTCCTATGTGCTCATCGACCGCGTCACCGGCGACCTCCTCGAAAAGCACGAACTGCCGACCGCACTTCACCAGCTGTCGATCCGCCACATGGACACCGACCAGACCGGCACCGTCTGGTTCGGTTGCCAGTACAGGGGACCGGGCACCGATCGTCCACTGCTGGTCGGCCGCGCCGCGCGCGGCAAGGATTTGCAGTTGCTCGACATGCCGCGGGACGTGCTGACCGGCTTCCGCAACTATATCGGCTCGGTCGCCGCCAATCCGGTTGCCGGCACCGTCGCCGTCTCGTCGCCGGAAGGCAATTCGCTTGTTGTGATCGATGCGGCGAGCGGCAAGGTCGTCTCGACCAACGCACTGGTCGAGGTCTGCGGCGTGGCGCCCGACGGAACCGGCTTCATGGCGACGACCGGCGCTGGCGAGATCGTCGAGGGCAGTGGTGCGACACGCTCCGAGCCAGACTATGTCTGGGACAACCATATGCTGCGTATCGAGCCAGTCGCGTAGATGCTCTACCGGCCGGGCCGAAGCGAAGCCGCTTAACAAATTATGCACTATCCCCTTGCAGTGGCGCGCCGTGGCGGGCACAGGGAAACTGTTTCTCGAACCGGTCGTTTCATGAAAGTGCTCGCCATCGACTGTGCCGCCAATCTCTGCGCCGCTTGCGTCTATGACGCGGAGGCGAAGCTGGAACTCGGCCGCTCGGTGCTCGACCTCGGCAAGGGCCACGCCGAGCACCTGATGGCGGTCATTGCCGAGGCGCTGAAGGCGAGCGCAACCAGCTATGCCGGTCTGGGCGCCATCGCCGTTTCTGTCGGCCCCGGTTCCTTCACCGGCCTGCGTGTCGGCGTCTCGACCGCGCGCGGTCTGGCGCTGGCGTTGAAGATTCCCGCGATCGGGGTAACAACGCTCGAGGCACTGGTGGCTGATGCAGCCGCGACATTTCCCGGTCGCGCCGTGCTGGCGGCGCTCGATGCCGGGCGCGAGGAAATCCATGCCGCCCTTTACGATGAAATGTCGGTTTTGACTTACGGTCCGGCGGTGACCACGCTGGCGGATGCCACCACCATGGCGACGGAAAGCTCGTCCGTGCTTGCCGGCACCGCCGCGGCGCAGATTGCCGCGTCGGCCGGGCGCGCCTTCGACATCGGCCCTCGGACGGCTACCGCCGACATTCTCACATACGCTCGGCTGGCTGCCGCCAAGGGGGAGGGCGAAAGGCCGAAACCGCTCTATCTACGCGGTGCGGACGCCAAGCCGCAGGCCGGGTTCATATTGTCGAGGCTCGGACCATGATCCCGATAAATGGAAGCCGGTTTTCGGAGAAGATCATGGTCAAACAAGAAAACGGAAGTTAATGCGCATACCTTTTCTCCAGCCGCGTCGCCGGGACTATGCGCTCGAGCCGCTGAAGATCGCCGACAGCCCGGCGGTCTCGCTGCTGCATCGCGAGGACTTTGTCCGCCCGTGGACCGATGGCGAATTCGCCGCCTTGCTCGAACAGGACACCGTGTTCGGCTATGCCGCGCGCGAAACCGGGCAAGGCTCCAAGCCGCCGGTCGGCTTCGTGCTGGCCAGGCTGGCCGCCGGCGAGGGCGAGATCCTGACCGTCGCGGTGGCGCGATCCCATCGCCGGCAGGGGCTTGGCTGGCAGTTGATGGATGCGGTGCTGCGCGAACTGCACGCGCAGCGTGCCGAAGCGCTGTTCCTCGAGGTCGACGAGACCAATGTCGCCGCGATCGCGCTGTATCGGCGGCTGGGCTTCCGCGAGGTCGGCAAGCGTCCGAATTATTACAAGTCCCCCGAGCGCGGCCCGACCGGTGCGCTTGTCATGCGCCGCGATCTTCGCTAGCCAGAGGCCGGGATAGGGCGATGATCAAGAAAATCAGGATTTTCCTGGCGCTGGGCCTCGTCGTTGCCGGTTCGCTGATCCTCGTGCCGTTGCAGATCCTGTCGATGAAGACCGGCTGGTGGCCGGAAACGTTCATCCTGAAGATCTGGCACAGGCTGATCATCAGGGCGCTCGGCATGCGCGTCCATGTCCACGGCGCGCTTTCGACCAAGCGCCCGTTGCTGGTGGCTGCCAATCACATCTCCTGGACCGACATCATGGTGCTCGGCTCCATGGTCGACGTGAAGTTCATCGCCAGGGCGGATATGGAAGGCTGGCCGCTGATCGGCATGCTGTCGAAGCTGCAGCGCACCGTCTTCATCGAGCGCGAGCGCAAGCGTTCGTCGGGCGACCAGGCAAGCGAAATCGCCAGCCGCATGGCCAAGGGCGACGCCATGGTGCTGTTCGCCGAAGGCTCGACAGGCGACGGCAACGTCGTCCTGCCGTTCAAGAGCACGCTGTTTGGCGCCGCCTCGATGGCGATTTCGGAGGGCGCGGCGGAGCAGGTGTTCATCCAGCCGGTGGCGATCGCCTACACGCGTCTGCATGGCGTGCCGCTCGGCCGCCGGCACCGGCCGCTTGCCGCCTGGATCGGCGATGAGGACCTAATGCCACATCTCAGGGTGCTGCTGGCGGAGGGCGCCCTCGATGTCGAGGTGCATTTCGGCGAGCCGATCGCCTTTTCCAAGGGCTCGAATCGCAAGGAAACATCGAAGCTGATGGAAAGCAGGGTGCGTGAGATGATGCAGGCGGCGCTTGCCGATCCGCGCCCCAGCCGTTAGCCGGGCTGCGCGTCCGCCGGCAAGCCTGACGGTGGCAGCGGAGAATCGTCTGTTTTTTGTCACGGAAAGGCGTTAGAAGCCGCCGGATGGACTTGAACACGATAGAGCGTGACGACATCGACACCACCGCCGAAGGGATGGCCGCGCCGGCTGGAGCGACCAGAAAGGTCTTCATCAAGACCTATGGCTGCCAGATGAACGTCTATGATTCGCAGCGCATGGCCGATGCGCTGGCCGCCGACGGCTATACCGCGACCGACACCATCGGCGAGGCGGACCTGGTGCTGCTCAACACCTGCCACATCAGGGAGAAAGCAGCCGAAAAGGTTTATTCCGAGCTTGGCCGTATCCGCGAGATGAAAGCAGAACGCGCCGGCACAGGCCGCGAAATGCTGGTCGGCGTCGCCGGATGCGTGGCGCAAGCCGAAGGGGCCGAGATCATCCGGCGTTCGCCGGCCGTCGATCTGGTCATCGGTCCGCAGACCTATCACCGGCTGCCCGACGTATTGGCGCGGGTGCGCGGCGGCGAAAAGATCGTCGAAACCGACTACGCCATCGAGGACAAGTTCGAGCACCTGCCGCAGCCGAAGCGCGCCGAGGTCATCAAGCGCGGCGTCACTGCATTTCTCACCGTGCAGGAAGGCTGCGACAAGTTCTGCACCTTCTGCGTCGTGCCTTACACCAGGGGCTCCGAAGTGTCGCGGCCGGTGGCGCAGATCGTCGCGGAGGCGCAGCGTCTGGCGGAAGCCGGCGTGCGCGAGGTGACGCTGCTCGGCCAGAACGTCAATGCCTGGCATGGACAGGGCGAAAATGGCGAGGAATGGGGCCTTGGCCGGCTGCTGTTCCGGCTCGCCGAAATCCCCGGGCTGGCGCGCTTGCGCTACACCACCAGCCACCCGCGCGACATGGATGATGAACTGATCGCCGCCCACCGCGATCTGCCGGCGTTGATGCCTTATTTGCACCTGCCGGTGCAATCGGGGTCCGACCGCATCCTCAAGGCGATGAATCGACGGCATACGGCGAAGGGCTATCTGGCGCTGCTCGACCGCATCCGTGCCGCCCGGCCGGATATCGCGCTTTCCGGCGACTTCATCGTCGGTTTCCCCGGCGAGACCGAAGCGGATTTCGAGGCGACCATGGAACTGGTGCGCCAGGTGAATTACGCCTCGGCCTTTTCGTTCAAATATTCGCCGCGCCCCGGCACGCCGGGTGCCGAGATGGCCGGCCATGTGCCGGAAATCGTCAAGGATGAGCGCCTGCAGCGGCTGCAGGCGCTGCTCGTGAAGCAGCAGCAGGACTTCGGCTTGAGCCTCGTCGGCAGCACCATCGACACGCTGATCGAGAAGCCCGGCCGCCAGGCCGGCCAGAAGGTTGGCCGCTCTCCCTGGCTGCAGCCGGTTATTGTTGATGAAAAGGCCGGCGAAATCGGTGACATTATCCAGGTGCGAATCACGAAGACGGGCTACAACAGCCTGTTCGCCGAATTGGCCTGAGGGTCTCGGCAGATGAGGAGAGACGGTTGAGCGCAGCAGAGCTGAAGAACCTGCCCCCGGTACCGGCATCTGGGGCTTCTGACATGGCGCACATCGTTCTGACTTTCGACAACAACAAGCTTGCCAGCGCCCTTTACGGTCAGTTCGACGAAAATCTCGCCAGGCTCGAGCAGAAGCTCGGCGTCGACATTCGCTCGCGCGGCAACCAGCTGACCATCAAGGGGTCCGCTTCAGCCGCCGAGCAGGCACGCCGCGCCCTGGATAATCTCTACGGCATCCTGCAGAAGGGCGTGGATATCGGTCAGTCCGACGTCGACGGCGCCGTGCGCATGGCGGTCGCCGCCGATGATCAGCTGACCCTGCCGACGCTCGAGCGCAAGGGCAAGGTCTCCGCCGCCCAGATCACCACCCGCAAGAAGACCATCTATGCCCGCTCGCTGAACCAGGACGCCTATATGCGGGCGCTGGAGCGGTCGGAACTGGTGTTCGGCATCGGTCCGGCAGGCACCGGCAAGACCTATCTGGCGGTGGCGCATGCGGCGATGCTGCTCGAGCGCGGCATGGTCGAACGCATCATTCTCTCGCGGCCGGCGGTCGAGGCCGGTGAGCGGCTTGGCTTCCTGCCGGGTGACATGAAGGAAAAGGTCGACCCCTACCTGCGTCCGCTCTATGATGCGCTCTACGACATGATGCCGGCCGACAAGGTCGAGCGGGCCATTGCCGCCGAGGTGATCGAGATCGCGCCGCTCGCCTTCATGCGCGGCCGCACGCTGGCGCATGCCGCGGTTATTCTCGACGAAGCGCAGAACACCACGCCGATGCAGATGAAGATGTTCCTGACGCGTCTGGGCGAGAACTCGCGCATGATCGTCACCGGCGATCCAACCCAGATCGACCTTCCTCCAAGCACCAAATCCGGCTTGGTCGAAGCCTTGCGTGTCCTCGACGGCGTGGCGGGCGCGGTGACCGTGCGCTTCAACGATGTCGATGTGGTTCGCCATCCGCTGGTGGCTGAAATCGTCAGGGCGTACGACCGGGATGCCAAGCTGGCGCGCGGCCTCGGCGCCGAGAATTGATTTTGACGATGCGGCGTCATGCCTGAGGACATAAAACCGGTCGGTGGGGAGATTTCGCTTCCCGTCGACATCGACTTGGCAGTCGAAGCGGGAAACTGGCCTGAAGAGGCCGGACTTTTGCGGCTGGTCGAACGGGCTGCCGGTGCCGCCTTCGCCGAAACCGGCGCGGCAGGACGCTCCGAACTCAGCGTCGTTTTTTCCGACGATGCCCATATACGCACGCTCAATGCCGGCTGGCGCGGCAAGGACAAGCCAACCAACGTCCTGTCTTTCCCGGCTTTTCCGTTTCCCAAGGGGGGCCCGCTGCCGCCGATGCTGGGCGATATCGTGCTGGCCGCTGAAACGGTCGCGCGCGAAGCGGCACTGGAAGAGAAGCCCTTGGAGAACCATATCTCCCATCTCGTCATCCATGGCCTGCTGCATCTCATGGGCTATGATCACGAGACCGACGCCGAGGCCGAGGAGATGGAGGCCATCGAACGCGCGGCGCTCGCAAGGCTTGCCATTCCCGATCCCTACGCGTAACTACAAAAGACCAATTGACCGGACGACGATGAACGACAAACCAGAGACTGCCGCCCGCCCCGACGCCGGCAGTGCTACCAAGGCTTCCGATACTTCGGAAGAGGGATCAAGTCCGAGTACCGTTACCGGCAGCGCTGCCAGCGAGTCTTCGCCTGCCGGTCCTTCCCTGTTCGAACGCGTTTTGGGCTTGTTCCGGCAACGCAATGGCACCAGCCTGCGTGAGGAAATCGCCGGCGCGCTTGCCGAAACGACGAGCGATACTGGCGCCTTTTCGCCCGGCGAACGCGCCATGCTCAACAACATCCTGCGGCTGCGCGAAGTGCGCGTCGAGGACGTCATGGTGCCGCGCGCCGACATCGAGGCGGTCGAGATCACGACGACGCTCGGCGATCTCCTGGACACTTTCGAGCAATCCGGCCATTCCCGCATGCCGGTCTATTCCGAGACCCTCGATGATCCGCGCGGCATGGTCCATATTCGCGACGTGCTGGCCCACATCACCAAGATCGCGCGGGTCAAGAAGGGCCGCACGAGCAGGAAAACCCCTGCCGCCACGGTTCTCGATCTCGCGCAGGTCGACCTTGCGCGCACCATTGGCGACCTCAACCTGATCCGCCCGGTGCTGTTCGTGCCGCCGTCGATGCTTGCCTCGGACCTGATGGGCCGCATGCAGACGACACGCACGCAGATGGCGCTGGTGATCGACGAATATGGGGGCACCGACGGCCTCGTCTCGCTGGAAGACATCGTCGAGATGGTCGTCGGCGACATCGAGGACGAGCATGACGACGACGAGCCGATGATCACCCAGAGCGGTGACGGCGTGTTCATCGTCGACGGCAAGGCCGAGATCGACGATGTCGCCAAGATGATCGGTGGGGATTTCGCCGCCGGCGAACACGGCGAATATGTCGACACCATCGGCGGCATGATCTTCAACACGCTTGGCCGCGTTCCGGCCCGGGGCGAGGTGGTGCAGGCCATTCCCGGCTTCGAGTTTCACGTGCTCGATGCAGATCCGCGCCGCGTCAAGCGCGTGCGCATCGTGCAGATCCAGAAGGCTGAACGCCGCCGGCGCGCCGCCGCCCGTGCCGAGCAGGCGTGAGCCTTTCGCTCGCCCGATGACGCTCGACGACCCGTTCAAGCACTCCAGCCTGGGCTCGGGTGTCTTCTACAAGGATCCTCGTGCCGCGCTGGACTGGCTTGAAGCGGCTTTCGGCTTCGTGCGCAGCATGGTGGTCAGCGATGCCGAGGGGAAGCTCGTCCATTCCGAGATGCGGTTCGGCGACAGCCACATCATCGTCGATTCCGAATGGGCCGACTACGTCGCCAGTCCGGCTTCGGTCGGCGGCAGGAACACCCAGTCCGTCTATGTGCGCCTGAAGGATGGGCTGGACGCCCATTGCGAACAAGCCAGGGTAAAGGGCGCGGAGATCCTCCAGGAGCCCGCCGATCAGTTCTATGGCGAACGTCAGTATCGGGCCCGTGATCCCGAGGGCCATGTCTGGACCTTCACGCAACCCATTCGCCTGGTTCCGCGCGAGGAGGCGGAGCGATTGGGCGATCTGCGCATCGATGGCTGGCATCGCTAGACGGCCGGCATCGCTGGACCCGGCCCGGGCGCGCTTCTCGCGGGATCACTGCCGTTTGGAGCGCGGACCGCAGCCTGTTAAATCTTGCTTCCTGATTCGCGCGACTCGGAAGTATGCATGGAGCGCCTTGCCGGCCGGATAATTCTGCTTTGGGGTTGGCGGCGCGCGCTCGTCGCGTTTCTCGCGGGGGCGCTGGCGGTGCTTGGCCAGGCACCTTACGATTTCTTCGCCGCCTGTTTCATCTCGTTTCCCTTGCTGGTCTGGCTGCTCGACGGCGCCACCGGCGAAGCCTCCGGCAGCTTGTTCCGGCGCCTGCGGCCGGCCCTTGCCGTCGGCTGGTGGTTCGGCTTCGGCTATTTCCTTGCCGGCCTGTGGTGGATCGGCTCGGCGCTGCTGGTCGAGGCCGACAGCTTTGCCTGGGCGCTCCCCTTCGCGGTGGTCGGCATTCCCTTCGCGCTCGCCTTTTTTTATGGCTTTGCGGCAATGGTGGCGCGGCTTTTGTGGAGCAGCGACATAGGCCGTATCGCCGCTCTTGCCTTCGGCTTCGGGCTGGCGGAGTGGCTGCGCGGTTTCCTGTTCACCGGTTTTCCCTGGAATGCGATCGGCTACGCCGCAATGCCCGTTCCCTTGCTGATGCAGAGCGTCTCGGTCACCGGCATGATCGGCATGAACGTGCTCGCCGTGTTCCTGTTCGCGCTGCCGGCGCTGCTGGTGGCACGCCGGCATCTTCGCCTCGGCGCGGTGCTGTTTGTCATCCTCGCCGCTGCCCATGCCGGCTTCGGCTATGTCAGGCTTACCGCTCCTGAAAAGCCGGCGGCGCGCAGCCTGGATGTCCGTATCGTCCAGCCGGCCGTGGACCTGTCGGAAAAGTGGGACGCCTCGGTTCGCGACCGCATCTTCGCGGTCCTGATGGGCCTGTCGGCCAAGGCACCGGACCCCGGTCATGCAAAGCCGCAACTGATCCTGTGGCCGGAAACCTCGGTGCCGTTCCTGTTCACCGAGCGGCCAGACGCATTGACGGCGCTGGGCGACATGCTGGGCGATGGCCAGACGCTGATAGCCGGCGTCGTGCGCGAGGAAGGCGGCTCGGCCGCCAACGCCGACAGCCGCTACTACAACTCCGTGGTTGCGATCGACGACAAGGGTGAAATCACTGATGCCGTGGACAAGGTTCATCTGGTGCCGTTCGGCGAATATCTGCCTTTTGCCGATCTGCTCGAGCGTTTCGGCATCGAGCAGCTGGTTGCCGGGCCGATGACGTTTACCGCCGGCAACGAGCGGCACGCCCTCACACTGCCGGGCGGCATCCGCGCGCTGCCATTTATTTGTTATGAGGTGATTTTTCCCGATCTGGTGGCAGTTGACGCAACGTCAGCGCAGCTTATTGTGAACGTCACAAATGATGCTTGGTTCGGCGATACGCCTGGTCCGTACCAGCATTTCAGGCAGGCTCAAATTCGCGCGGTGGAGAATGGATTGCCATTGTTGCGTGCTGCCAACAACGGCATCTCGGCCGTTGTCGATCCACGCGGACGCATCGTCGATGCGCTGGCGATCGATGCGCGCGGAGCCATCGATGCACATGTGCCGATTTCCGAACAGAGGATCGTATCCTCCGGCCAGCGGTGGATTAACGGAATGCTGATCATGTTGCTGTTTGCCGTTGCGGCGGCGCTGTTGAACGTAAGGCAGAGGCTACGGGTGAATTGACAGCCCGCACATTAGAAACTCATACTGTAACGCCTGAAATTTCTCGAAGTCGGTTGATCGTTCTGTTGGGGCAGTTGCCTCCGGCTCCATTTGGGCAGGAAAAAATAGAGAAAGCCGAAAAAATTCGGCGAGGAAAAAATGGCAGAAGACAACAAGAAAAAACCGAATCCGATCGATATCCATGTTGGGAGCCGCATTCGGCTTCGCCGCAATATGCTGGGAATGAGCCAGGAGAAACTGGGCGAGAATCTCGGCATCACATTTCAACAAATTCAGAAATATGAAAAGGGCACCAATCGCGTCGGCGCCAGCCGCCTGCAGGCGATCGCTTCCATACTCGGCGTGCCTGTTGCCTTCTTTTTCGAGGATGCGCCCGGCCAAGAGGCCGTCGCCGGCCGTGGCTTTGCCGAAGATGCGTCGATGGCTTTCGCCGTCGAATTCTGCGGCAGTCCCGAAGGTCTTCAGCTCAACCGGGCCTTTGTCAAGATCGCCGACGCCAAGGTGCGCCGCAGGATCATAGATCTGGTCAAGTCCCTCTCGGCCGACGATCCCGACTGATCCGCAATCCCGTTGCACCGGCGGTAACTTGCCGCCGGTGGCACAAGATAACTGCATTGACATTCATGCCAGGACGGCGGCACCGCTTGACGAGCGACGCTCCGCCCCGCTAACAGGTGGCGCGCCAAAATCGGCAGCCTGCCGATCGTTTTTCAAGAGGGGACACCCGTGACGCGGCAGAATTACTTCTTTACCTCGGAATCCGTTTCCGAGGGCCACCCCGACAAGGTCTGTGACCGGATCTCCGACGAGATCGTCGATCTGGTCTATCGCGAAGCCAAGAAGACCGGCATGGATCCGTGGAAAGTCCGCGTCGCCTGCGAGACGCTGGCAACCACCAACCGCGTCGTCATCGCCGGTGAGGTGCGCGTCCCCGAGACGCTGCTGAAGAAGGACAAGGAAGGCAACATCCTGAAGGATGCCGCCGGTCACCCGATCGTCAACCCGGCCAAGTTCAAGTCGGTCGCCCGCAAGGCGATCCGTGAGATCGGCTACGAGCAGGCCGGCTTCCACTGGAAGACGGCCAAGATCGAGGTCCTGCTGCACGGCCAGTCGCCCGATATCGGTCAGGGCGTCGACAACGCTTCCGACCGTCAGGGCGAGGAAGGTGCCGGCGACCAGGGCATCATGTTCGGCTATGCCTGCCGCGAGACGCCGGACCTGATGCCGGCGCCGATCTACTACAGCCACAAGATCCTCGAATTGCTGGCCGCCGCCCGCCACGAAGGCAGCGGCGAGGCCGGCAAGCTCGGGCCGGACGCCAAGAGCCAGGTCACCGTTCGCTATGTCGACGGCAAGGCGGCGGAAGCGACGCAGATCGTGCTCTCCACCCAGCACCTCGATGCAAGCTGGGACTCCAAGAAGGTTCGCCAGGTTGTCGAACCCTATATCCGCGAGGCACTGGGCGACCTCAAGATCGCCGACAATTGCATGTGGTACATCAACCCGACCGGCAAGTTCGTCATTGGCGGGCCGGACGGCGATGCCGGGCTGACCGGCCGCAAGATCATCGTCGACACCTATGGTGGCGCGGCACCCCATGGCGGCGGCGCCTTCTCCGGCAAGGACACCACCAAGGTCGACCGTTCCGCGGCCTATGCGGCCCGCTATCTGGCCAAGAATGTCGTCGCGGCGAAACTCGCCGACCGCTGCACCATCCAGCTTTCCTACGCCATTGGCGTCGCCCAGCCGCTGTCGGTCTATGTCGACCTGCACGGCACCGGCAAGGTCGACGAGGCCAAGCTCGAGGAAGCGCTGCGCACCGTCATGGATCTCTCGCCGTCCGGCATCCGTCGCCATCTGGATCTCAACAAGCCGATCTATGCCAAGACGTCGTCCTACGGCCATTTCGGCCGCAAGGCCGGCCGGGATGGGTCTTTCTCCTGGGAGAAGACCGATCTCGCCAAGGCACTCAAGGACGCGGTTGCCGCCTGATAGCGGCGCCAAGGCCTCGCTATGGAACCGAAGGACAGACCACGTCGCGCGACCGAAGCATTTTTCGGTCGCCGGCGCGGCAAGACCATGCGTCCGCAGCAGGCGGCCGCGCTGGAAAGCGGCTTCGGCAGATACCGGCTCGATCTGACGGCTGAACCGCCGGCTGATCCGCGCTCTCTGTTTGAGGCGGATGTTTCGGCCGTTCGCCTCGAAATTGGCTTTGGCGGCGGCGAACATCTGCTGCATCGCGCCACCGAGGCGCCGACGATCGGCTTTATCGGCGTCGAACCCTTCGTCAACGGCATGGCCAAGATGATGATGGCGGTCAAGGAAAAGCCACTCGCCAATCTTCGGGTTTATGACGACGACGCCACCCGGCTGCTCGACTGGTTGCCGCAAGCTTCGCTCGACGGCATCGACCTTCTCTATCCGGATCCCTGGCCGAAGAAGAAGCACTGGAAGCGCCGTTTCGTCAGCCCCGTCAATCTCGACCGTTTCGCGCGCGTCCTGAAGCCGGGTTCAAAATTCCGCTTCGCCTCCGACATCGACACCTATGTAAACTGGACTTTGCTGCATTGCCGGGCGCATGGCGGGTTCGCCTGGCAGGCTTCGGAGGCGGCGGACTGGCATCGTCCCTATGACGGCTGGCCCGGCACACGCTACGAGGCGAAGGCCATTCGTGAGGGCCGGCGGCCGGCCTATCTTACTTTCGTGCGAGGCTGATCCCGGTTCGCCGTTGAAAAGGTGACGCGCACGCGCAGACCGCAATCGTCCTTGCCCGCCGACAGATCGAGCCGGCCGCCGAACAGCGCCCCGATCTCCTCTACGATCGGCAGGCCCAGCCCAGCGCCCGGCTTGCCGCCGGCATCGCCGCGCACGAAGCGCTGGCGTACGCTGTCCAGTTTGTCCGCCGCGATACCGGGTCCGGTGTCTTCCACTTCCAGAACGACATCAGCGCCGCTACCGAAAACCTTGACGGTCGCCTCCGCCCCGCTGCCGGCATAGGCAAGCACATTTTCGATCAGATTGCGGATCATCTCGCTCAACAGCATCGGCTCGCCGCGGACAAACAGCGACCGCTCGCCCTCGAAGCCGAGGTCGATGCCGACACTGCGGGCGTGGGCGACAAAGTCGGCGGTCAGCGTCTGCGCAAGTTCGGTCAGATTGATAGCGCCAAGGCTCTTCAGCCGATCGGACAGCGCTTCGTCGACCTTGGCAAGCAACAGGAGCTGGGCGATGACCCGCTCGGCATGGGCGATCGCCTCGTCACCGATCGCGGCGGCATGGCGTGCCTCTTCAAGCGAATGAGCGCGCGCCGAAAGCGCCAGCTGTGTGCGGATGATGGCCAGCGGCGTGCGCAGCTGATGGCTGGCATTGCCCGTGAAATGCCGCATCGCGCCGAGCGCCGAACCAAGTCTTCCCATGAACGAGTTGACGGTGTCGACCAGCCCGCGCACCTCCTTTGGCACCGACTGTTCGATCGGGTGCAAATCGTCGGGGTTGCGCTCGGCGATGGCATCCCGCAGCCGATAGAGCGGCCTCAGCGAAAAGGTGACGGCGAGCCACACGATCGCCGCTGCACCGCCGATCAGGATGGCCAGGCGCAATGCGGAGCGCAACAGGATGGTGCGGGCCAGTTGCGAGCGGGCAATGGTCGTTTCGGCGACGGTAACGACAAAGGGCACGGAACTCGCCCCCGTCGAAGCGGCGCGGGACAGCGATGTCAGTCGGATAGGCTCGCCGCGAAAACTGCCATCGGCATAGCCGCTTTCCTCCCGCGCAAGCCCCTTGATCACCGGCAACGTCTGATAGCCGGTTATGAAGACGCCACCGGGGCCGTCGACGCGGTAGAAGACGCGGTCTTGCGCCGCCGACGTCAGCATCTCGAGCGCCACGTAGGGAACGTCGACCTCCAGCATGCCGTTCTCGGCCACCACGATGCGCTCGGCAATGGCCAGCGCCGAGCCGGCCAGCACGCGGTCTGATACGGCGTTTGCCGTGTTCACGGCCTCGCGATAAGTGTCGGCGAGCGCAATCAGGCCCATGATGACCAGCGGCACCAGCAGCCAGACCAGCAGCCGCCCTCGCAGCGAATATGGCATTGTCCGCACCATCAGGCGCTTGGGATCTTTTCGAGATAGTAGCCAATGCCGCGTGCGGTTCTGACCGTCAGTCCGTAAGGCGCCAGCCGCTTGCGCAGGCGGCTGGCATATTGCTCGATGGCGTTGGCGCTCAGGTCCTCGTCGAAACCGGCAAGCGATTCGATAATAGCTTGCTTGGCCACCACCTTGCCGGCGCGCATGAACAGCGTTTCGAGCAATGCCAGCTCCCGCGCGGGAATGTCGATTGCTGCGCCCTGGGACGAGAAACTGCGCGTGTTGAGGTCGAGCACTACCTCGCCAAAGGCAACGGTGGCTGCCTTGAGGCCTGCGCGACGGCGCAGCAACGTGCGGACCCGCGCCTCCAGTTCGCCCACATCGAAGGGCTTGACCATGTAGTCGTCGGCGCCAAGGTCGAGCCCCTTGACCCTTTCGTCCAGCGAGTGGCGTGCCGACAGGATCAGCACCGCCGCGTCATGCTGGCGGCCGCGCATGGTGCGCAACACCTCGAGACCATCCATCTGGGGCAGGTTAAGGTCGAGAATAACGAGGTCGAACCGCTCGGTGGCAAGTACCGCCACGGCCGACGCACCATCGCCGACCACGTCGACGGCGTAGCCGCTGCCTCTCAGCACGGCTGCGAGCCCATCGGCCAGCGTCTGATTGTCCTCTACCACCAGAATGCGCACTGGGTTCTCCCTGCACGGACGATGCCTATTCGACAGGCAAAGGTCCAGAGCCGCGTCATTTGCGTCCATCGCGTGTCGCCGTTGTACGACCCGCATTGTTGATGCATGGTCTGGCGACCATGCGCTTGGCCATCCTCACCGTTCTGGTTTGTCTTTCGGCGCCCGCGCGGGCCGAGGTCACCCTCTTTCCCGCACTTGACGGCGCTTCGAATGCACGCACGCTGGTCGTCTATTCCTCGCTTGACGCGCCGTTGGCCAAACCGATGATCGACGGCTTCCAGAGGGCCAATCCCGATGTCGCCGTGCGCTACGAGGATTTGCTGACGACCGACATCTATGATCGTGTCGTGGCCGAAACGGACGCCGGCAAGGGCACCGCCGACATTGCTTTTTCCTCGGCCATGGACCTCCAGGTCAAGCTCGCCAATGACGGCTATGCTCAGGAAAGCCGTCTGCCGCTCTCCGATCGATGGCCGCGCTGGGCAAACTGGCGCGACACGGCCTATGCGCTGACCTTCGAGCCCGCGGTGTTCGTCTATCACAAGCCGAGCTTCAAGGACGTTCCGCCGCCGGCCACGCGCGGCCAGTTCGTCGATTTCCTCAGGACCCAGGGCGACAAGGTCTATGGCCGCATCGCCACTTACGACATCGAGCGTTCCGGCGTTGGTTTCATGTTCATGGCGCGCGACCAGGAGCAATATCCGGACATCTGGTCGGTGATCCGCGCCATGGGAGCGGCAGGAGTGAAGCTCTATTCGACCAGCTCCGCCATCCTCGAGCGGATCGCCGATGGCCGCTTTGTGCTTGGCTACAACATCCTGGGTTCTTATGCCGCCGATTGGGCCGCCAGAGATCCCGACGTCGGCATTGTCCTGCCCAAGGACTATACGGTGGTGATGTCGCGCATCGGGCTGGTGCCGACCGGCTCCCACTCACCCGACCTCGGTCGCCGCTATCTTGAATATTTCATGTCCGCGGAAGGACAGACGGTGATGGCGCGCGAACTCGAGATCGCTGCCGTCAATCCAGAGGTATCGGGTGAGAACACGGCAAACAGGATGCAGGAGGTTCTCGGCGCACAATTGCGTCCGGTCCCGGTCAGCCCGGGCCTGATGGTCTATCTCGACCAGGTAAAGCGCATGCGCCTCATCGAACGCTGGAACGCGGCGCTGCGCAGTCCCTGATAGCTCGATATGCCTATCCTGTTGCATCGGTGTCAGTCTGATGTCAGGTTGCCATGCTAGGTAGGTTTTGGCCCATCCGTGGAGGCGGCGAGGCTCGGAAAGTTCGGGAGGACTTCGAACACGTTTCCGCAAAGACTACCGACGGCCGGCACTGCCGCCGTGCAGGTGGTCTGGAAACGCTGCCCATAGTGGCCGGACGCTGAGCCGGCCAGCTCCTTCCTTGTTATTTCGGGACGCTGCCTGACGCGGGCTTCGAAACTGAACAAGCATTTGCCCCGCGCATGCGGGTAGCAAGGGAGGAACGGCAAATGAAGCAATTCGTGTTGGCATCCATCATCGCGGGCGCACTCGCCCTGCCGGCCGCGGCGGCCGACTACAAGATCATGGCTCCCGCAGCCCCCGGCGGCGGTTGGGACCAGACGGCACGCTCGATGCAGACCGCGCTCCAGGACGAAAAGATATCAAGCAGCGTGCAGGTCAACAACGTTCCTGGAGCCGGCGGCACCATCGGCCTCGCGCAGTTCGTCAATCAGGCCAATGGCGATCCGACCCAGCTCATCGTCGGTGGCTATGTCATGGTCGGCGCGATCCTTACCAACGCTTCGCCGGTGACGCTCGACCGGATCACCCCGATCGCCCGCCTGACCGGCGAATATGAAGCGATCGTTGTTCCGGCCGCGTCCGACATCAAGGATATGGCCGGGCTGGTTGCCAAGCTCAAGGCTGATCCGGGCGCGGTCTCCTGGGGCGGCGGTTCTGCCGGAGGGACCGACCACATTGCCGCGGGCCTTCTTGCCAAGGCCGTTGGCGTCGACCCCACCAAGATCAACTACATCGCCTTTTCCGGCGGTGGTGAAGCTCTTGCCGCCATTCTTGGCGGCCAGGTGACGGTCGGCATTTCCGGCTATGGCGAATTCGAATCGCAGATCAAGGCCGGTCAGCTTCGCATCATCGGCATCTCCAGCGAGACCAAGGTCGAAGCCATCGATGCGCCGACCTTCAAGGAAGGTGGTGTGGATGTTTCCATCCAGAACTGGCGTATGGTTGCTGCCGCTCCCGGCCTCTCCGCCGATCAGAAAGCCGCCGTGCTTGCCGACGTCGACAAGATGGTGCAGTCGGCGTCGTGGAAGAAGATTCTCGCCGACAAGGGCTGGGCCAACACCTATCTCGCCGGTGACGAATTCTCCGCCCAGCTCAAGAAGGACACCGAAGCGACGGCGGCGATCCTGAAAGATATCGGTCTGGTGAAATGAGCCAGACGGACCACCAGCAAGCGAAGCGCCGCCCGGATCGGGCGGCGCTTGTCATCGCCGCCGCACTCGCCATCGTGGCCGTGGTGATTGCGTGGAGCACCGCCAGCCACGGTGCCGGGGCCAATTATGCGCGCGTCGGCCCCACGACCTTTCCATACTTCATTGCCGCGGTGTTTCTTGGTCTGTCGATCTGGACGGCTTTCGAGGCCTTTCGCGGCGATTTTCCTGAACGCGAACATCAGGAGATCAGTCCGATCCTGTGGATCGTCGGCGGCCTCTTGGCCCAGATGCTGCTGCTGAAGGTGGCCGGCTTCGCGATTGCCACGGGCCTGCTTTTTGCCGCGACCGCGCGCGCATTCGGCCGTGGCCCGTTGTGGCAGACGATCCCGATCGGCTTCATCCTGTCATTCATCATCTGGATCATCTTCGCCAAGGGGCTGCAGCTTTCGCTGCCTGCCGGCCCGCTTGAGCAGCTGTTCTAGCGATTTTCGTGGGAGTTCAGCCCTGATGGATACGTTCGGTCTGCTGGCGCAAGGGTTGTTGACGGCTCTCCAGCCGATGAACCTGCTTTATGCGCTCATCGGCGTCACGCTCGGCACGGCTGTCGGCGTTCTTCCCGGCATTGGCCCGGCGCTCACCGTGGCGCTGCTTCTGCCCGTTACCTACAAACTGGACCCGGCCGGCTCGCTGATCATGTTTGCCGGCATCTACTATGGCGGCATGTATGGCGGCTCGACGACGTCGATCCTGCTCAACACGCCGGGCGAAAGTGCCTCGATCGTTACCGCGCTGGAAGGCAACAAGATGGCTCGCGCCGGGCGCGGCGGGCCGGCACTGGCGACGGCCGCCATTGGCTCTTTCGTCGCCGGGCTGATTGCCACGATCGGCCTCGCCTTCATCGCGCCAACCATCGTCAAGATGGCGTTGTCGTTCGGTCCGGCCGAATATTTCGCGCTGATGATCCTCGCCTTCATGACCGTTTCGGCGGCCTTCGGCGACTCGACGCTGCGCGGTCTCACCGCGCTGTTCATCGGTCTGGGGCTCGGGTTGATCGGTATTGACCTGCAGACAGGGCAGGCGCGTCTCGCCTTCGGCATTCCCGACCTGCTCGATGGTATCGAGGTGACCACGCTAGCGGTGGCGCTCTTTGCCATCGGCGAAGCACTGAGCGTTGCCGCCGGCAAGAGCAGCAGTTCAACCATACAGGCGGTCAAGGGTTCGGTCTGGATGACCCGCGAGGACTGGCGCCGCTCATGGAAGCCTTGGCTGCGTGGCACCGCCATAGGCTTCCCGATCGGCGCAATGCCGGCTGGTGGCGCCGAAATCGGCACGTTCCTTTCTTACTCGGTGGAAAAGCAGCTTGCGGAAAAACCGGAAGAATTCGGCCACGGCGCGATCGAAGGCGTCGCAGGTCCGGAAGCGGCCAACAACGCTTCGGCCGCCGGCACGCTGGTGCCGTTGCTGACGCTGGGACTGCCGACCACGGCCACGGCCGCGATCATGCTGGCTGGCTTCCAGCAGTTCGGATTGCAGCCGGGCCCGCTGCTGTTCGCCACAAATCCTCAGCTTGTCTGGGGTTTGATTGCCAGCCTGCTCGTTGCCAATCTGATGCTTCTGGTGCTCAACCTGCCGCTGATCGGTGTCTGGATCAAGCTTTTGACGATACCGACACCCTGGCTCTATGCCGGCATCCTGACGTTTGCGACGCTCGGAACGATCGGTGCCAATGCAGCCGTGTCGCAGGTCAACGTCCTGGGTCTGTTCACTTTGCCCGTTTCGTTCGAACTGGGCATGCTTTTGGCGTTCGGCCTGCTCGGCTACGGCCTGCGCCGCTTCGGCTATCCGATTGCGCCGGTTGTGGTGGGATTGATCCTGGGGCCGATGGCGGAGCAGCAACTGCGCCGCGCGCTGGCCATCAGCCAGGGCGATCTGTTGATCCTGGTCGGATCTCCGATCGCGGTGATCCTGTTGCTGCTAGCGGCGACTGCGGTGCTTTTGCCGCTCTATCTGCGAGCCCGTGGCCGGGGCAAGGTTCTGGCTCAGCTTGGCGCCAATGAGGACTGACAGGCTCTAAAAGCGCCGGATTCGGTGGAAATCGCGCGGCTCGATGCCCAGCGCCACCAAGTCCCGATTGTCGGGACGGCGACCGCGCTCAACAGCGGCCGATACGGTAATTGCACTGCCAAACAGGCGGATCAGTTCGCCAATAGCGCCAAACGGCTTGTAGGTATTCATTTGTTTTCTTCCTTGCTGCCGTGCATCATCGAAATTGCACGGCTTGGTGGACATAGGTACTGGAAAGACAGCCGGTTAGTGGCGCAACTGCATGCTTGCCATGCGCGTGCTGCAACAGTCGGTTGAATTCCGTTCGGGGGGCGCCGCCGCCTACGGGACTTGAAAGGCGCGCCACCTTCGTTTATATCAGCTTCAAATTCTTGGTCGGTATGACGAAGAGTGGGTCCACCCGGTCCCGCTCTTTTTTATTACCTGCCGATAGCTTCGAATCGAACGACAGGGATCGAATGACTGCAACGGCAAGCGAGGGCGACGATCGCATCATCCGCGAGAGCGGCATCGATGCGCGCATCGCGTTGATCGTCCAGCCGGTGCTGCGCGCGATCGGCTTCCGCCTTGTGCGGGTGCATCTGTCGGGCCAGAACGGGCTGACGCTGCAGATCATGGCCGAGCGCGAGGACGGCACCATGACCGTCGAGGATTGCGAAGAGGTCAGCCGCGCGGTGTCGCCGGCGCTCGATGTCGATGATCCGATCGAAAAGGCCTATCATCTCGAGGTCTCGTCGCCCGGTATCGACCGGCCATTGGTCCGCAAGTCTGATTTCGCGACGTGGACGGGTCATCTGGTCAAGATGGAAACATCGATCATTGTCGCCGATCGCAAGCGGTTCAAGGGCAAGATCGTCGAGGCCGGTGAAAATGACGTGCTGATCGAGCGCGACAAGGCCGCCTATGGCGAAGAGCCGACGGTGCGCGTACCTTACGATGCGATCGCCGAAACCCGGTTGATCCTGACCGACGATCTCATCCGTGACGCGCTGTCGAAGGACAACAGGGCGCGCAAGGAAGCGAAGAAACGCCGCGGCGAGCCGGAAGACGAGGCGCCAGAGGGCGCGGAAAACGAAACCGAACAGGAAATGTGATTGGGCTGCCGGGCGTAAAAGCTCGGCAACAAGCTCGGGAGAAAAAACATGGTTGTAAGCGCCAACAGGCTTGAACTGCTGCAGATCGCCGATGCGGTCGCGCGTGAAAAGTCGATCGACAAGTCGATCGTCATCGCCGCCATGGCCGATGCGATCCAGAAGGCAGCGCGTTCGCGTTACGGCCAGGAGACCAACATCCGTGCCGACATCAATCCCAACACCGGCGAGATGAAGCTGCAGCGGCTGATGGAAGTGGTCGAGAAGGTCGATGACTACGCCACGCAGATCGCCATATCCTCGGCGCGTGAGCGCAATCCCGACGCCCAGCTCGGCGACTTCATCGCCGAACAGCTGCCGCCGATGGATTTCGGCCGCATCGCCGCCCAGTCGGCCAAGCAGGTCATCGTGCAGAAGGTGCGCGAGGCAGAGCGCGACCGCCAGTACGACGAATACAAGGACCGCATCGGCGAAATCGTCAACGGCACGGTCAAGCGCGTCGAATACGGCAATGTCATTGTCGATCTTGGCCGTGGCGAGGCGATCATCCGTCGCGACGAGCTGATCCCGCGCGAGAACTACAAATATGGCGATCGCGTCCGCGCCTATGTCTACGATGTGCGTCGCGAGCAGCGCGGCCCGCAGATATTCCTGTCGCGCACCCATCCGCAGTTCATGGCGAAGCTGTTCACCATGGAAGTGCCTGAGATCTATGACGGCATCATTGAGATCAAGTCGGTCGCCCGCGACCCGGGCTCGCGTGCCAAGATCGCCGTCATCTCGCGGGACTCATCGATCGATCCGGTCGGCGCCTGCGTCGGCATGCGCGGCAGCCGCGTCCAGGCGGTCGTCGGCGAATTGCAGGGTGAGAAGATCGACATCATTCCGTGGTCGCCTTCGGCCGCGTCCTTCATCGTCAACGCGCTGCAGCCGGCCGAAGTCGCCAAGGTCGTGCTCGACGAGGATGCCGAACGCATTGAGGTCGTGGTTCCCGACGACCAGCTGTCGCTGGCCATCGGCCGCCGCGGCCAGAACGTGCGGCTCGCCTCGCAGCTCACCGGCTGGGATATCGACATCCTGACCGAGGCTGAAGAATCCGAGCGCCGCCAGAAGGAATTTGTCGAGCGATCGTCGCTGTTCATGGAAGCTCTCGACGTCGACGAGATGGTCGGCCAGGTGCTGGCCTCCGAAGGCTTCACCAGCGTCGAGGAAGTCGCCTATGTCGATGCCGGCGAGATCGCCTCGATCGATGGCTTCGACGACGACACCGCTTCGGAGATCCAGACCCGCGCCCGCGAGTATCTGGAGAAGATCGAGGCCGAGCACGACGACAAGCGCAAGGCGCTGGGCGTCAAGGACGAGTTGCGCGAAATCCCCGGCATCACCACCGCCATGATGGTGACCCTCGGCGAGGACGGCATCAAGACGATCGAGGATTTCGCTGGCTACGCGGCCGACGACCTGACCGGCTGGAAGGAACGCAAGGACGGCGAGACAAAGGTATTTCCGGGTGTGCTCGCCAGCCATGGCGTGACGCGCGCCGATGCCGAGCAGATGGTTCTGGCTGCCCGCCTCAAGGCTGGCTGGATCACCGAAGACGAGCTTGCAGCCGAAGAAGAAACGGCTGACGAAGCCGTTGGTGCGTGAGGTGAAACCGCATCGCACCGAACCCGCCCTTGGACGAGATGAACGATCGCACCTGCATCGTCACCCGCAGGCAGGCCGAACCGGATGAACTGATCCGGTTCGTCGTCGGCCCGGATTCGGCCGTCGTTCCAGACATCAAGAGAAATCTGCCCGGCCGTGGTTGCTGGGTGAGCGCCGACCGCCTACATATCGACAAGGCTGCGGCGAAAAACCTCTTTGCGCGCGCCTTCAAGGCACAGGTGGTCGTGCCGCCCGATCTTGGCGGCATGGTTGACGGGCTGCTCTCCAAATACGCCTTGGGCATGCTGGGGCTTGCACGCAAGGCAGGCGCAATTTCGCTTGGCGCCACCAAGGTGGAGAGCGCGGTGCGCGGCGGGCTGGCGCTTTTCGTGCTCCATGCGGCCGAGGCATCCGAAGACGGCGTACGCAAGATCAGCCAGGCGCGGCGGGCGACAGTCCATCTCGGCGGGCCTGCTATCCTTGCCTACAAACTTTTCTCCGAGGCCGAGTTGAGCTTGGCATTGGGGGGTACAAATGTGATACATGCTGCCGTTCTCGCGGGAGACGCGGGCAGGGCGGTCCAGAAGCGCATGGTTGCGCTCGACCGGTATCGGGGCGGTTCCCCGGACGATCTGGCAATGCTTGCGGCTGTTGCTGACGAAGATGATGCCGCAGAGGATATGGAATGAGCGATACGAAATCGGGTGACGACAATACGCTGAGTGTGACGCCGAAGAAGACCTTGACGCTGAAGCGCCCCGGTATGGAACAGGGGACTGTGCGCCAGAACTTCTCGCACGGCCGCACCAAGCAGGTCGTCGTCGAAACCAAGAAGCGCAAGTTCTCGATGCCCGGCGACAAGCCGGAGCCTGTTGCCGCACCGGTGTTCACGCCGAAGCCGCCGGTCGTGGCAGCGCCCGTCGTGCAGGAAGCGCCCAAGGCGCCGCCGCCACCGCCGCAGCCTCCGGTCGAGCGCAGCGGCATGGTGCTGAACGAACTGTCGCGCAGTGAAATGGAAGCGCGCCGCAGGGCGCTTGAAGGCTCGAAGGTGCGTGAGGTCGAGGACCGTCAGCGCGCCGCCGAGGACGCCAAGCGCCGCGCCGAGGACGAAGAACGCCGCAAGCGCGAACGCGAGGAATCCGCCCGCCGCCAGGCCGAGGAAGAGGCGCGGTTGCAGGCCGAGGCCGAGTCCCGCCGTCGGGCCGAGGAAGAGGCACGCCGCCGTGCGCCGCTGGCCGCTGAACTGGCGACTGTTGACGACGAGGAAGAGGTCAAGCCGAAGCGGACTGGCGCCGGTGCGCCGGTGCGCCGTCTGGTCACGCCCGAAGTGGCGCGCCCGGCCAAGCCGACCAAGAGCGAGGAAGACCGCCGCCGGGGCAAGCTGACGCTGAATTCAGCATTGTCCGACGAAGACGCGCGGGCTCGTTCGCTGTCGTCGATGCGTCGCCGCCAGGAGAAATTCAAGCGCGCGATGCACAATGAGCCTCGCGAGAAAGTCATGCGCGAAGTGATCCTGCCAGAAACCATTACCATCCAGGAACTTGCGCAACGCATGTCCGAGCGCGCCGTCGACCTGGTCAAGTTCTTCATGAAGCAGGGCCAGATCCTGAAGCCGGGCGACGTCATCGACGCCGACACGGCCGAGCTGGTCGCCACCGAATTCGGCCACACGGTTCGCCGCGTCGCCGAGTCCGACATCGAGGAAGGCCTGTTCAACATCGCTGACAATGCCGAGGACCTGGTGTCGCGGCCGCCTGTGGTGACGATCATGGGCCACGTCGATCACGGCAAGACCTCGCTGCTCGACGCCATCCGCAACGCCAATGTCGTGTCCGGCGAGGCCGGCGGCATCACCCAGCACATCGGTGCCTATCAGGTCGAGAAGAATGGTCACAAGATCACCTTCATCGACACGCCCGGCCACGCCGCCTTCACCGCAATGCGCGCCCGCGGCGCCCGGGCAACCGACATCGCCATCCTGGTGGTGGCGGCCGACGACAGCGTGATGCCGCAGACGATCGAGTCCATCAGCCATGCCAAGGCGGCCGGCGTTCCGATCATCGTGGCGATCAACAAGATCGATAAGCATGATGCCGATCCGCAGAAGGTGCGTTCGGAACTGTTGCGCCACGAGGTTTTCGTCGAATCGATGGGCGGTGAAGTGCTGGACGTCGAAGTGTCGGCGACCAAGGGCACCAATCTCGACAAGCTGCTCGAGGCGATCCTGCTGCAGGCCGAAATTCTCGACCTGAAGGCCAATCCGGACCGCACCGCCGAGGGTGTTGTCATCGAAGCTCAGCTTGACAAGGGCCGTGGCCCGGTTGCCACCGTGCTGGTGCAGACCGGCACGCTGATGCCGGGTGATATCCTTGTCGCCGGCAACGAATGGGGCCGGGTGCGTGCGCTGGTTAACGATCGTGGCGTGCAGATCAAGGAAGCGCCGCCGGCGATGCCGGTCGAAGTGCTTGGCCTGCAAGGCACGCCGCAGGCCGGCGACCGCTTTGCCGTGGTCAACAACGAGGCCCGTGCCCGCGAAATCACCGAGTACCGCCAGCGTCTGGCGCGTGAGAAGGCGGTTGCCAAGCATGCCGGCCAGCGCGGGTCGCTCGAGCAGATGATGTCGCAATTGCAGACGAGCGGACTGAAGGAATTCCCGCTGGTCATCAAGGGCGACGTGCAGGGCTCGATCGAGGCGATCAACGCGGCGCTGGACAAGCTCGGCACCGACGAGGTGCGTGCGCGCATCGTTCATGCCGGCGCCGGCGCCATCACCGAAAGCGACGTGTCGCTGGCGGAGACTTCGGGTGCGGCGATCATCGGCTTCAATGTCCGCGCCAACGTCCAGGCGCGTGCCGCTGCCGCGGCTGCGGGCATCGAGATCCGCTACTACTCGATCATCTACAATCTCGTGGATGACGTGAAGGCGGCTCTGTCGGGCCTGTTGTCGCCGGAACGCCGCGAGACTTTCATCGGCAATGCGCAGATTCTCGAGATCTTCGACATCACCAAGGTCGGCAAGATCGCCGGCTGCCGTGTCACCGAAGGCAAGGTCGAGCGTGGCGCGGGCGTGCGCCTGATCCGCGACAACGTCGTCATCCACGAAGGCACGCTGAAGACGCTGAAGCGCTTCAAGGACGAGGTTTCGGAAGTTCCAGGCGGCCAGGAGTGCGGCATGGCCTTCCAGAACTACGAGGACATGCGTGTCGGCGACGTCATCGAGTGCTTCCGCGTCGAGATGGTGACCCGGACGCTGTAAGGCGCTTTCGTCGCCGACATGAGCCAGGACGCTCCAAATTTGGAAAGTATGCTCCCGCTATGGGAGTTTACTTTCCAAACAAATGATAAGCGGCTCAAAGATGCCGCAAGTTCGTTTCGCGACCTGCGGTATGGTCGATCCAGGCGTTGGATCCTGACAGGAATTGCTTGGCTGATTTTGATAGCCATAATTTTTTTGGTTATTTGGGCTTCTGCGTCAATCGTCGCGATGTTGGAATACTTCGTACAGGATATCATCTCCGCCGAGGCCGTTTCTGTTTTGGCGCCAATGGCCATGGGAGCTTTATATCTGCTGATAGTCCGCAGTATTGGCGGATATTTTAGAAAGAAGAAAAAGGCCAATGAAGTTGGTGATGTCGTCGATTCAGTAAGGATTTTCGACACGCGTGTTGTTGAGTTCTCTGACAAGGATTCGACCAAAAAAAGAAAGATAGAACGGGTGTCCTTTAGCCGCGATTACCTATTTCTCACAATAGACAGCGGCAAGCGTTTTGTTTTCGTTCCAAGGGAAGTTGTTGCCGTGGACACCCTCCAGAAAATAGGCAGCTGGGCAGCTGAGGCTCGGCTATAGAATGGCGACCGGCTAAGACAATTACCCAGAGTAGCCAAACCTGCTCAACAGCGTTAAGTGGACGGTTTGAGGCGGTTCGAACCCGCGCGCGAAGAAAAGAGATTTCCATGCCTAGACCAACAACCGCTGGCCCAACCCAGCGCATGCTGCGTGTCGCCGAACAGGTGCGCCATGCGCTGTCCGAAACCTTGCAGCGCGGTGAGATCATCGATCCGCTGATCGAGAATACCGTGATTTCGGTCTCGGAAGTGCGTATGTCTACCGATCTGAGGGTCGCCACCGCTTTCGTTTCGCCACTCGGCGCCAAGGACACCGGAGCGGTGGTCGAGGCGCTCAACAAGCATGCGAAATTCGTGCGTGGCCGCGTGTCCGGGGCGCTGCGGCAGATGAAGTTCATGCCGGAGTTCCGCTTCAAGCTCGACACCTCCTTCGACAATTTCGCCAGGATCAATGATCTCCTCAAGTCGCCCGAAGTGGCGCGCGATCTGGGCCCGGACGACCAAGCCGATCAAAACAAAGACGACAACAAGGACACCGAATAGTGGCGCGTCGCGGCAAGAAGAAGGGCCGTCCGATCTCGGGCTGGCTGGTGCTGGACAAGCCGGTCGGAATGGGTTCGACCGAAGCCGTCTCCAAGATCAAGTGGCTGTTCCAGGCGGACAAGGCCGGCCATGCCGGCACGCTCGATCCGCTGGCTTCCGGCATGCTGCCTATCGCGCTCGGCGAAGCCACCAAGACCGTGCCTTACGTGCAGGACGGCGCCAAGATCTATCGTTTCACCGTTGCCTGGGGGCAGGAGCGTTCGACCGACGACCTCGAGGGTCCGGTAAGCAAGGACTCTGACCAGCGTCCGTCGGAGGCCGAGGTGTTGGCGCTGCTGCCGAAATACACCGGCGTCATCATGCAGACGCCACCACAATTCTCGGCCATCAAGATCGCCGGCGAGCGCGCCTATGACCTGGCCCGCGAGGGCGAGACGGTCGACATCCCGCCGCGCGAGGTCGAGATAGGCCGTCTCGATCTTGTCGAGCACCATGCCGACCACACTGTTTTCGAGGTCGAGTGCGGCAAGGGCACGTATGTGCGTTCGCTGGCCCGCGACATGGGCCGCGATCTCGGCTGTTTCGGCCATATTTCCGAACTGCGCCGGGTCGAGGTCGAGCCGTTTACCCCGGAAGACTTCGTCACCATCGCCGAGCTGGAAGCCGCTCGCTTCGGTGACAAGGGCGGCGAAGGTTCGGAAACGGTCGATGACGTGGAAAAGCCGGTCGATTTCGGTGCGATCGACGCGCTGCTGGTCGACACGTCGGCCGCGCTAGACTGTCTGCCGCAGATCGCCATCAGCGACGATGCGGCGACAAGGATTCGCCTCGGCAATCCGGTCATCATTCGCGGGCGCGATGCGCCGGTCGAAGCGGAAGAAGCCTGCGCCACCGCACGCGGCAAGCTGGTCGCCATCGGTGCGATCGAGCAAGGCATGTTCAAGCCCAAGCGGGTCTTTGCCGGGTGACGGCGCTCGTCTAGTTTCTTTCGACACGACGCGCGAGGGGATCCATGACAAAGGCTGAGACGGTCAAGAAGCGGGCGCCCGTGAGGACGCGGCGGCCACCGGTCGGCGCGTCGCCCGGCACGCTGATCGCCGACCCGGCGGCGCGGCGCTCGGAATTGCGGCTGACCCTGATCTCGCCGCAAAAGTTCAAGACCATCGACAACGCCAGCATCGACGACGTCGCCGCTAATTGCGAAAAATGGCCGATCATCTGGCTCGATTGTACCGGACTCGCCAACATTTCACTGATCGAGGAGATCGGCCGCATTTTCAGCCTGCACCCGCTGGCGCTGGAAGACGTCGTCAACACTGGCCAGCGGCCGAAGGTGGATTTCTTCGAGGACCATGCCTTCGTCGTCGTCAGGATGATCGACGACGTCACCGCGCACCGCTACGAGCAGATCGCCGTTTTCTTCGGCAAGGGTTTCGTCGTCACTTTCCAGGAACGTGAAGGCGATCCGTTCGATCCGGTGCGCAAGCGCATAGAGAGCTCGGCGCCCAACCGGCTGCGCGCGCGTGGCGCCGATTATCTTGCCTACGCGCTGATCGATGCCATTGTGGACAGCTATTTCCCGCCAATCGAGACTGCCGGCGACCTGGTCGACAGCATCGAGGACGAGATGATGAATATGCCGCACAAGCATCAGATGCGGCAGCTGCACGAATTGCGGCGCGACGCCAATGTGTTGAAGGGCGTGCTGTGGCCGATGCGCGATGCGCTGGCGACCCTGATCCGCAACGACGTGCCCTACGTGAAGGCCGAGACCAAGGTCTTCCTCAACGACACGCTCGATCACTCGCTGCGGCTGATCGAATTGGTGGAAACCCAGCGCGACATGCTGACCGGCCTGATCGAGATGCATCTGTCGCTGAGCCAGGCGCGCACCAATGATGTCATCAGCTACCTGACCATCGTCTCCGTCATCTTCATGCCGTTGACCTTCCTGGTCGGCGTGTGGGGCATGAATTTCAGTCCCGACGCCTCGCCATGGAACATGCCGGAGCTGCGATCCTACTACGGTTATCCGGCCGCACTCGTCTTCATGCTGGTTGTCGCGATCGGGCTGATCGCCTTCTTCAGATGGAAGAAGTGGCTCTAGCCGCGGCGAAAGTCTTCTTTTGGACCACAAAAGCTGCGACGAAGCCGGCTTGTGAATTGGGCTGGTGTTTTCCGGGGAATTGCACTATATGCGCCGCAGCATCGCGCCCTGACGCGTTGCGTGCACCGGCCCCTGCTGGACGACATCCCGGCTGAGGGCGACCCGTTTCCTCAAACAGATAAGGAAAAACACGATGTCGATTACTGCCGAGCGCAAAAAGGAATTGATGGGTGAATTCGCAACCGCCAAGGGCGATACCGGGTCTCCGGAAGTCCAGGTGGCCATCCTTTCCGAGCGCATCAAGAACCTGACCGACCATTTCAAGGACCACAAGAAGGATAACCATTCCCGCCGTGGTCTGCTCGCTCTCGTCTCCCAGCGCCGCAGCCTGCTTGATTATCTCAAGCGCAAGGACGACGCGCGCTATCAGACGCTGATCGAGAAGCTCGGTCTGCGCCGTTGACGAATTGACCGGCGGGCTTTCTTCGGAGGGCCCGCCGGTCGCGCATTCTGCCAGTCGTATCGATTGGCCAGACCCGGTTTCGAGCGTGCAGAGGGCCACTCGAAACCGCCCATGGACGGTCATGGGGCAGGATTGCAGGACGCTCGCGCGCGCTCGCCGCGCCGAAATTACCCGAGCTTCCCGTTGTCTTGCCCGTGGCTGCCCGAGAAAGGAAGCCAGGGAAAGGGCATCCGCGCACCGTGAAACGGCGCGGCCCTTTCCGCTTATTAAGGACAAGACATGTTCAATTACCACAAAGTGGAAATCGAATGGGGCGGCCGTCCGCTCATCCTCGAAACCGGCAAGATCGCGCGCCAGGCTGACGGCGCGGTGCTCGCCACCTACGGCGAGACCAAGGTTCTCGCCACCGTCGTTTCGATGAAGGAGCCGAAGCCCGGCCTCGATTTCTTCCCGCTGACCGTCAACTACCAGGAAAAGACCTACGCCGCCGGCAAGATCCCGGGCGGCTATTTCAAGCGCGAAGGTCGTCCGAGCGAAAAGGAAACGCTGGTTTCCCGCCTGATCGACCGCCCGATCCGCCCGCTGTTCGCAGCAGGCTACAAGAACGACACCCAGATCGTCGTCACCGTCGTTCAGCATGACCTCGAGAACGATCCCGACATCCTGTCGATCGTTGCCACCTCGGCGGCGCTGACCCTGTCGGGCGTGCCGTTTATGGGCCCGGTCGGCGGTGCCCGCGTTGGTTACATCAACGGCGAATATGTGCTCAACCCGCATGTCGACGAGATGCAGGAATCGAAACTCGACCTCGTCGTCGCCGGCACGGCCGACGCCGTGCTGATGGTCGAGTCCGAAGCCAAGGAACTCGGCGAAGAGCTGATGCTCGGTGCCGTCATGTTCGGCCACAAGGGCTTCCAGCCGGTGATCGACGCCATCATCAAGCTGGCCGAAGTTGCCGCCAAGGAGCCGCGCGACTTCACCGCGCCGGACTATTCCGTGCTTGAAGCCGAGATGCTGAAGATCGTCGAAGGCGAACTTCGCGACGCTTACAAGAACGTCGACAAGCAGAAGCGCTACGCCGCCGTCGACGCCGTCAAGGCCAAGGTCAAGGCCGCGTTTGCGCCGGCTGAAGGCGAAGAAGCCAAGTACACCTCCGAGCAGATCGGCGCCGTGTTCAAGGAACTCCAGGCCAAGGTCGTGCGCTGGAACATCCTCGACACCGGCTCGCGCATCGATGGCCGCGATCTCAAGACGGTCCGCAAGATCGTCTCGGAAGTCGGCGTCCTGCCGCGTACCCATGGTTCGGCGCTGTTCACCCGCGGCGAGACCCAGGCACTGGTCGTTGCCACGCTCGGCACCGGCGAGGACGAGCAGTATGTCGATTCGCTGACCGGCATGTACAAGGAGAAGTTCCTCCTGCACTACAACTTCCCTCCCTATTCCGTCGGTGAGACCGGCCGCATGGGGTCGCCGGGCCGCCGCGAAATCGGCCACGGCAAGCTTGCCCGGCGCGCCATCCGCCCGATGCTGCCGAGCGCTGACCAGTTCCCCTACACGCTGCGTGTCGTCTCGGAGATCACCGAGTCCAACGGCTCCTCCTCGATGGCCACCGTCTGCGGCACCTCGCTGGCGCTGATGGATGCGGGCGTTCCGCTGGCCAAGCCGGTCGCCGGCATCGCCATGGGCCTGATCAAGGAAGGCGAGCGCTTCGCCGTGCTCTCCGACATCCTTGGCGACGAGGATCACCTCGGCGACATGGACTTCAAGGTCGCCGGCACCGCCAACGGCATCACCTCGCTGCAGATGGACATCAAGATCGAGGGCATCACCGAGGAGATCATGAAGATCGCGCTGGACCAGGCCAAGGACGGCCGCCAGCATATCCTCGGCGAAATGGCTCATGCCCTGACCGGCGCCCGCCCCGAACTCGGCGAATTCGCGCCGCGCATCGAGGTCATGCATATCCCGACCGACAAGATCCGCGACGTGATTGGTTCGGGCGGCAAGGTCATCCGCGAGATCGTCGAGAAGACCGGCGCCAAGATCAACATCGAGGATGACGGCACGGTCAAGATCGCTTCGTCTAACGCCAAGGAGATCGAGGCGGCCAAGAAGTGGATCCACACCATCGTCGCCGAGCCGGAAGTCGGCGAGATTTACGAAGGCACGGTCGTCAAGACCGCCGACTTCGGCGCTTTCGTCAACTTCTTCGGTCCGCGTGACGGCCTCGTCCACATCTCGCAGCTTGCCAATGACCGGGTCGCCAAGACCTCGGACGTTGTCAAGGAAGGCGACAAGGTCTGGGTCAAGCTGATGGGCTTCGACGAGCGCGGCAAGGTTCGCCTGTCGATGAAGGTCGTCGACCAGGCCACCGGCAAGGAACTCGCTCGCGACAAGAAGACCGAAGGCGAAGAAAACGCCGCCTGATCGGTCCGGCCAGTAAATCAAAACGGGCGCGCCGGTAGGTCGCGCCCGTTTTCATTTGAAGGAACATCGGAATGCCGGCTGAGGCGCTGAAGACGCTTTTCCATCCATTCGAGGCCGAGGCTGTCGCCTTGCCGCGAACGGGCGAGCGCGTTCTCTTTCTCGGCGCAGAACCGGGCTTTCGCCTGCCTGACGGCTTCGAGGCGGAGCTTCACCTCGTACAAGGCTTCCGGCCGTACTTTCGCGCGCTGCAGGCTTCCGGTGTCGTCGTCACGCCGCAAGCGGAAGGCGATGGCTTTGGTATGGCGCTTGTGCTTGCCGGCCGCCATCGCGGCCTCAACGAATTGCGTATCGCCCAGGCGTTCGAGAGCGTGGCCCCGGGTGGGTTGATCGTCATTGCCGGCAGCAAGGATGATGGTATCGCCAGCCTGCGCAAGCGCATTGGAGAGCTTGTGCCGCTCGACGGCCATTTGCCGAAATATCACGGCATTGCCTTCTGGCTCCGCCGTCCCGCCGATCTGGCGGCGGCGCAACAACTGCGCGCTGCCAATCCAGCCTTGCTGGTGGAAGGCCGCTTCCATACCGCACCGGGCATGTTTTCCTTTGACCGGATCGATACCGGTTCGAGATTGCTGGTCGAGAACTTGCCCGATGATCTGCGTGGCAGCGTAGCCGATTTCTGCGCCGGCTGGGGCTACCTGGCAGCCGAAATCGCCGCGCGCTCGCCCGGCATTCTGGCGCTCGACCTTCATGAGGCTGACTTCGCCTCGCTCGAAGCTGCAAAGCTCAATCTGGCAGCGGTTAGCCAGTCGATCACACGGAATTTCTTCTGGACCGATCTGCTGAGCGAGCCGGTCGAACGGCGCTACGACGCGATCGTCATGAACCCGCCGTTTCACCGCAGCCGCGCGGCCGAGCCCGAGATCGGGGCCGGCATGATCCGCGCGGCAGCCAAGGCCTTGAAGCCTGGAGGGCGGCTGTTCATGGTGGCCAACCGTCAGCTTCCTTATGAGCCAATACTGTCGGCCGCCTTCTCGAGCCATGCCGAGCTTGCCCGCGACGGCATGTTCAAGGTGCTTTCGGCACGTCGTTGAAGCATTGGTCCGAACCGAAGGTCCGCGTAGGCAGGCGTCGCGCCGTGCTCAATGCAGATTGGCGACGCGTCGGACCTCGTCTGTGGCATACCCGTCGCCAGCCCTGAACTTGAGAGGCGCCGGCCTGCCGAACAGGAAGCCCTGCACCACGTCGCAGCCGGCTGCCCTCAGCAGCGTCGCCTGGCTTTCGGTCTCGACACCTTCGGCAATGATGCTGACGCCGAGCGCGCGCGAAAGCCCGACGATGGTCGAGACGACCGCGCCGGAGCTGGTATCGGTGTCGATGCGGCTGACGAAAGAGCGGTCGATCTTCAGCTTGCCGAACGAGAAATCGATCAGGTAGCTCAGGTTGGAATAGCCGGTGCCGAAATCGTCGACAGCGACCGAGATGCCCATGTCGGCAAGCTGCTTCAGGATGGTGGCGGCGCGGTCACGGTCCTGCATCATCGCCGTCTCGGTCACTTCCAGCTCCAGCCGCGACGGCTTGATACCGGTGCTCGTCATGGTGTCACGCACGATGCCGATGAAGTCCTTGGTCATGAACTGCACGGGTGAGATGTTGACCGCGACGAAGCAGTCGTCGGGCAGATGACGGGCGTCACTGCAGGCCTTGCGCAGAACCCATTCGCCGATCGGACCGATCATACCTGTTTCCTCGGCGATCGGTATGAAATCCATTGGGGGGATCATGCCGCGCTCTGGATGCCGCCAGCGGATCAGCGCTTCGTAACCGATGATGCTGCCAGTCGGGAGATCCAGCTGTGGCTGGTAGTGAAGATCGAAGTCGCCGCGCTCGAAGGCAGTATGCAACTCGGATTCGATCCATTGGCGATGGTCGGCGACCCTGCCCATTTCGGCATGGAAGACAGACCAATTGCCGACCCCGCTTGCGCGCGCGTTCTGCAGCGCCAGATTGGAGCGGCGCAGGATGAGGACGGGATCGATGCCGTCCTTTGGCGTCGCCACTATGCCCACCGACAGGCTGACCGATTGCATGTGGGTGCTGAGCTCATAGGGCTCCATCATCTCGTCGATGAGCCTTTCGATGAAGCTTTCCAGCGTCCCCTGCACCTGATTGTCGGGAAGCAGCACCGCGAACTCGCCGGCGCCAATACGCCCGATCAGCGCTCGCTGCGGCACGCAAGCCTTCAGTCGCTTGGTGAAGGCGCGGATCAATTCGTCGCCTTGACTGTAGCCGATCGCGTCGTTGACCTGCTTGAACCGATCGATGTCGATGTCGATGAGGAACATCGGTTCGCCGGTCCGGCTGGTCGTGCATGCCGCCTCGGCGATCTTGCCAACCATCGCAGGGCGTGCCAGCAGGCCGGTCAGCTTGTCGAAATGAGTTTCGTTGAAGACGAAATCCGCCGATTCATCGACGCCGGCGAAGAAGGACATTGCGGCTCCCGCCGCCGCCAGGGCGCAGAGGGCGGCCATGATCGCGACCATCATGCCCGCGGTTATTCCGGCAATGCCATCGCCGAGACCGAGCTTCAGACCCCAGATACCGAGGACGAAACTGCCAATGCCCGAGCTTGCTATGGTGAGCAGCCGGAACACCGGTGTTCGCTTCGGGTTGCTGACAGCGGGCATTCAAAGGTCCCCAGAGTGCGGGGCTTTCTAGCAGATACCTCCTTAAAATGAGTTTCCGCGAATACGTCCAATTTTATTGGAAGGAATCATCTCTTTACTGGGAAAAGACTATTTCCCAGCGCAGCCTATTCCCGCGCGCCGTCGGTCTGCTTCAATTCATCGAGCGTCGGCATCGAGACGATGTGATAGCCGGAATCGACATAGTGGATTTCACCGGTAACGCCGGAGGCGAGATCGGACAACAGATAAAGCGCGGAGCCGCCGACCTCGTCTATGGTCACGGTGCGGCGCAGCGGCGAGTTGCGCTGCTGGTAGGAAAACATGTGGCGCGCGTCGGAAATCCCGGCGCCGGCAAGCGTGCGCACCGGTCCAGCCGATATGCCGTTCACCCTGATGCCGCGCGGACCGTAGTCGTTGGCGAGGTAGCGCACACTGGCCTCCAGTCCGGCCTTGGCGACGCCCATGACGTTGTAGTTCGGCATGACGCGCACCGACCCCGCGTAAGTCAGCGTGATCATCGATCCGCCGTCCTGCATCAAGGTCGCGGCGTGGCGGGCGATCTCGGTGAAGGAGTAGCAGGAGATCACCATGGTGCGGACGAAATTGTCCCGGCTGGTGTCGGCGTAGAGGCCCTTCAGCTCATTCTTGTCGGAAAAGCCGATGGCGTGGACGATGAAGTCCAGCCCGCCCCATTCCTTGCCCAAGGTCTCGAAGGTGGCGGCGACCGAAGCACTGTCCTCGACATCGCAGGGAACGACCAGCGAGGCGCCGAGCTTGTCGGCGAGTGGCTTGACCCGGCGCCCAAAGGCGTCGCCCTGGTAGGTGAAGGCGAGTTCCGCCCCATGTTCGGACAATTTCCGCGCGATGCCCCAGGCGATCGAATGGTCGTTGGCGACACCCATGACAAGCCCGCGCTTGCCCTTCATCAATCCGTCCATGGTCGGCAGTCCTTATGCGGAATAGCGCTGGAAAACGAGCGTTGCGTTGGTGCCACCGAAACCGAACGAATTTGACAAAACGGTGTCGATCCTGGCGTTGTCGATGCGCTTTCGCACGATCGGCATGCCCTCGAATTCCGGATCGAGGTTCTCGATATGGGCGCTTTCGCCGATGAAGCCGCCTTGCATCATCAGGATCGAGTAGATCGATTCCTGCACGCCGGCGGCACCGAGCGAATGGCCTGTCAGCGATTTCGTCGAGGTGATGTACGGCATCTTCTCGCCGAACACCTCGCGGATCGCGCCCATCTCCTTGGAATCTCCAACCGGCGTCGACGTACCATGCGTGTTGATGTAGTCGATCGGCGTGGCGACGGTCGACAGCGCCTGGCGCATGCAGCGGATCGCACCTTCGCCCGACGGCGCCACCATGTCGTAACCATCCGAGGTCGCGCCATAGCCGACGATCTCGGCGTAGATCTTGGCGCCGCGCGCCCTGGCGTGCTCCAGCTCTTCGAGCACCAGCACGCCGGCGCCGCCGGCGATGACGAACCCATCGCGATTGGCATCATACGCGCGGGAAGCAGTCGATGCCTTGTCGTTGAATTTTGACGACATGGCGCCCATGGCGTCGAACAGGTCCGACATCGTCCAGTCGAGATCCTCGTGGCCGCCGGCAAAGACCATGTCTTGCTTGCCCCACTGGATCAATTCGTAGCCGTTGCCGATACAGTGCGCCGAGGTCGAGCAGGCCGACGAGATCGAATAGTTGACGCCGTGGATCTTGAACCACGTGGCAAGCGTTGCCGACGCGGTCGACGACATCGCCTTCGGCACCGCGAACGGGCCGATGCGCTTGGGGCTGCCGTTCTTCAGCGTGATTTCGGCCGCTTCGACGATGGTGCGGGTGGATGGCCCGCCCGATCCCATGACGATGCCGGTGCGTTCATTGGTAATGTCGCTCTCTCCCAGGCCAGCGTCCGCGATCGCCTGATCCATGGCGACGTGGTTCCAGGCCGCCCCTTGCGACAGGAACCGCATCGCACGGCGATCGATCATGGCGGATGGGTCGAGCGTCGGCGCGCCCCACACCGGCAACGGAAGCCATGCTCGGCGAAGGAATCGGAGAAGCTGATGCCGGATCTGGCGTCATGCAGCGAGGCCTGCACCTCATTGGCATTGTTGCCGATCGACGACACAATGCCGAGGCCTGTGACTACGACACGTCTCATTCGCAACTCCTTCCAGGGGGGCCCGGTCAGCGACCGGTCAGCCGGCCGCCGATTGCTTGGACAGACCGACCTTCAAATCCGTTGCCGAGTATATGGGTTCGCCATCCGCTTTCAGCCAGCCATCGGCGATGCCGAGCACCAACCGGCCGCGCATCACGCGCTTGAAGTCGATGCCATACTCGACCTTCTTCACGGCGGGCGTGACCATGCCTTTGAACTTGACCTCACCGGTCGACAGCGCCATTCCCTTGCCCGGCTCGCCGAGCCAGCCGAGGTAGAAGCCCGTCAGCTGCCACATCGCATCGAGGCCGAGGCATCCCGGCATGATCGGATTGCCGATGAAATGGCAGGCAAAGAACCACAGGTCCGGCTTGATGTCGAATTCGGCACGGATGAAGCCCTTTTCGAAGGCCCCGCCCGTCTCGCTGATCTCGGTGATGCGGTCGAACATCAGCATGGGCGGATAGGGGAGTTGGGCGTTGCCCGGTCCGAACAGTTCGCCGCGGGCGCAGGCCAGCAATTCATCGTAGTCGTAGCTGGATTTCGAACCCGCCATCAATCTCGTCCCCATGTCGTCTTGGGCTATAGCGCGCCCTTGTCGTTGGTTTCCTAACACAATCTGTTTCAGGCCGGAAACCGGCGTTTGCGCTTAACCCGCCCGTCTGCCTGGGTCAATGCGCGCTATTGATCGCATTCGGACGACAGAATATATGTCAGCAGGGGTCCGGTTTGGGCAGGCGTTCATTTTTTTGCCATTCTGGGCGCGTCTTGAGGCGGAACTGTGAGCTTGGACGAATAGATGGACCTGGGCTGCCGGAAGGAAAATGTCGCTGTGGACAAGCGGGTCCGTGAAGCCGGCCTGAGGCCGACACGCCAGCGCATTGCGCTGGCCGACCTGCTTTTCGCCAAGGGCGACCGCCATCTGTCGGCCGAGGAACTGCACGAGGAGGCGGTTGCCGCCGGCGTGCCGGTGTCGCTGGCCACCGTCTACAACGCCCTTCACCAGTTCACCCAGGCCGGGCTGTTGCGCATCCTCGCGGTCGAGGGCGCCAAGACCTATTTCGACACCAACACTTCCGACCACCACCATTTCTACGTCGAAGGCGAAAACCGGATATTCGACATCGCCGGCGGTCCCGTGACTGTTGCCAACCTGCCGGAGCCGCCGGAGGGGATGGAGATCGCCAATGTCGACATCGTGGTGAGGCTGCGCCCCAAACGCCCAACATGATCCGCGAGGAATGAAACCCCTCGATTTGATAATCCGGCTAGAATGGGCCGCCGTGGCGGTCGCCGCCGTCTTGTTCTACGGATCGGTCGGTGTTTCCTGGTGGCTCTTCGGATTGCTCATCCTGGCGCCGGACCTGTCGATGTTGGGCTATCTTGCCGGGCCGCGCGTCGGCGCCATCGCCTATAACGCCCTGCACATCCTTGTTGTACCGGTGCTGCTGCTGCTTGCGGGGCACATGTCCGGCAATGCGGCCGCGATGGCGGTTGCATTGATCTGGATCGCCCACATCGCCATCGACCGGGCGCTGGGCTACGGCCTGAAGCTGTCAACCGGGTTTCAGGACACTCATCTCGGCCGTATCGGGCGCTAGATCGGGACCCTGTCCCTGGGAAAGATCGACGTCAGACAGTCAGAAAGTCAATCCTTGACCCGTTCGCCGGGATAGGCGCCCCAGACAAGTGACTGGGCGAGCCAGCCGGTGTGGCCGTCGAGCGTCATTTCGCACCACTGGCCGTCGCAGGATTTGATCGTACCCATGACACCCGGCTCGACGAGCGCGACCACCCTTGCGTCTTTTTCAGGGCTGTTGACCATGTTGATCTGGCCGCCCTTGCCGCGTTGCCACGGCGCGACGATCGCCGTGCGCCGGCCTGAAAGCAGCGACTGGTTGATCCAGCCTTCCGAACCGTCGGCATCGCGCACGCGGCGCCAAGTATCGAATTCCTGGATGATCTCCATCGGCAGGCCGGCCTTCATATACATCCAGTCGACCGAGTAGTTGGCGCCGGGGCCGACGCGCGAGTTGACGCGGCCGGATTTCAGGCTGACGAATCGCGGCAGCGGCAGGCCGCTCGGCCCGAGCGTGACGACGCTCTGGGCGGGTGCCGCCGCACCTTGTGCGGCCAATTGCGGAGAATAAAGGAGAGCGCCGAGAAATGCTGCGCTGAGGGTCAGGCGAAGCGACGCGAAACCAGACACTTTCATTCCTTTCGGCGCTTGCCTGCCGGCGTCGGCGCCCCTTTTTCTTTGTCTTCGGCGGCACCGCTTGTTACATGGGTAATCGGCACCGCGACCGGCTTCCAGTTTCGCCGGTCTTGGTTAAAGAGGTCTCAACGAGGGAAACAATGGTAGGCAAAAAGAAGCCTCTCGTGGTCATCACGCGAAAGTTGCCTGACCCGGTCGAGACCCGCATGCGCGAGCTGTTCGATGCCCGGCTGAACGTCGAGGACAGGCCGATGACACAGCCGGAACTGGTTGCGGCGGTCAAGGAGGCCGATGTCCTCGTCCCGACCGTGACCGACCAGATCGACGCGGCGCTGATCGCCCAGGCTGGCGACAACCTCAGGCTGATCGCCAACTTCGGCAACGGCGTCGACAAGATCGACGTGGCGGCTGCCGCGAAGCGGGGCATCACCGTCACCAACACGCCGAACGTGCTGACCGAAGATACCGCCGACATGACCATGGCGCTGATGCTGGCGGTACCGCGGCGGCTGGTGGAAGGCGCCAATGTGCTCACCGGTGACAAGAAATGGGCCGGTTGGTCGCCGACCTGGATGCTTGGGCGGCGCATCTGGGGCAAGCGGCTCGGCATTGTCGGCATGGGGCGCATTGGAACCGCGGTCGCCAGGCGGGCTAAGGCGTTCGGCCTTTCCATCCACTACCACAACCGCCATCGCGTGCTGCCGGAGGTCGAGGACGGGCTGGAGGCGACCTATTGGGAAAGCCTCGACCAGATGCTGGCCCGCATGGACATCATCTCGGTCAATTGTCCGTCGACGCCGGCAACCTTTCACCTGCTTTCGGCGCGGCGGCTGGCGCTGCTGCAGCCCACGGCCTACATCGTCAACACCGCGCGCGGCGACATCATCGACGAGGACGCGCTGGTCAAGCTGATCCAGGACGGCAAGATCGCCGGCGCCGGCCTCGATGTCTACGAGCACGAGCCGGCGTTGAACAGCAAGCTGCTCAGGCTCGCCGCCAAGGGCAAGGTCGTGTTGTTGCCGCATATGGGCTCGGCGACCCTCGAGGGCCGCATCGACATGGGCGAAAAGGTCATCATCAACATAAAGGCGTTCGTCGACGGCCACCGCCCGCCGGACCGCGTGCTGCCGCTCAGATCCTGATTCTATCCAAGCGCGACATTTCGCGGCCTTTCAAATGAAAGTCCGGGCTTACGCAAGAGCCTTGCGCATGGTGATCGAAGTCGGCCTGGGATAGCCCGCATGTGCTGTCCGTTCGGTCTCGCGAAAACCGAAGCGGGCAAAGGCCGCATGGTTTCCGGTGAGCTCTATCCGGGTCTGAAGCTCAAGGGCCGCCTTGCCGCGCCTGCGGGCAAGATCTTCGACCGCCTGCATCAGCCGCCGGCCAATGCCTTGCCCCTGACAGTCCGGCGCGACGGCGAGCTTGCCGACATAGAGCTCCGCCTCCTTCTCAAGCGCAAAGACGCAGCCGACGATCCTGTCGCCCTTGAAGGCCACGAAACCGGCCTCCTGCCGCGCCTTGTCGCGCAGAGTGTCGGCGGTAAGCAGCTGCGCCGAGGAGGGCGGGTCGATGACGCCCTCCATCGAAGCGAAGGCACGCATGATCAATGCGAGCACATCGTTCCAACGGTCGAAATCGGCCGGGATCTGGGTAACGGAAACGGCTCCGGTCCGGCCCACGGGTCAGTTTCTCTTGTAGCGGATCGTTTCGAACCGAGCGGCCAGCGCATCGTAGAGCAGCAGCCGGCCAACCAGCGGCTCGCCGATGCCGGTGATCAGCTTGATCGCCTCCATCGCCTGCAGCGTGCCGATGACACCGGTCAGCGCACCAAGCACCCCGGCCTCGGCACAGGATGGCACCACGCCGGGAGGCGGCGCTTCCGGAAACAGGTCGCGGTAGCCTGGGTTGGGCTTGCCATCCTTGCCGTCCTCGAATGGCTTCAGCACGGTCACGGAGCCGTCGAAGCGCCCGACGGCGGCGTGCACCAGCGGTTTCCTCTCGCTCGCACAGGCATCGGCCACCGCATAGCGGGTTTCGAAATTGTCGGAACCGTCAACGACGATGTCATAGCGGGCGACGAGGGCCGCGGTGTTGTCCGGGGTCAGCCTGAATGTGTGCGTTTCGACAATGGTGTTGGGATTGATGCGGGCGATCGCCGCCTGCGCACTGTGTGTCTTCAGCATGCCGACAGTATCCGTCCCGTGAATCACTTGGCGCTGCAGGTTGGAGAGCGACACGGTGTCGTCGTCGACCACGCCGAGTGTGCCAACGCCGGCGGCGGCAAGGTACTCAAGCACCGGTGCGCCCAGTCCGCCCGCGCCGATCACCAGAACCCGCGCCCGCTTCAATCTCTGCTGGCCGGCGCCACCGATTTCGGGCAGCACGATGTGGCGGGCATAGCGTTCGATCTCGTCGGCGGTCAGGGCGGAGCTGGTCATCGCTGGACCATATAGTGGCTGGAAAACCTTGTCAGGCCTTCATGCATGTCGCGCAAAAGTGAGGAGCGGTTTCGGGATGCCGACATGGATGCAACAAAATCTAGACGGTTGGCCCGACCGTACCGTGGTCGACGGTGAGAAACTGCGCACGTCCCTTGAGACTGGAAAACAGCGCCGCGTCGGTGCCGGTCATGAACGCCTGGCAGTTCAACTCTTCCAGAATGGAAAACAGCGCCGCGCGCCGTCCGCCATCGAGATGCGCGGCGATTTCGTCAAGCAGCAGGATCGGCGTCATGCCCGACATTTCGCCGGTCAGCCGGGCGTGCGACAGGACAATGCCGACCAGTAGCGCTTTCTGTTCGCCTGTCGAACAGAGCTCGGCCGGCATCGCCTTGGGACGGTGTCGAACCACGAGATCCGAACGGTGCGGGCCCTCTAGAGTGCGCCCGGCGGCGCGGTCGCGGTCGCGGCCCTCGACGAGCGCCCGGCGGAATCGCTCCTCGACATCGACCGCCGGCGTGGTGGCAACCGCGGCTTCCAGTTCGCCCGCAAGGCCGATGTCGGCCTGCGGAAACGGCCCTGTGTCGGGCAGCTTGTCGATCATCGCGGCCAGCAGGCGCACCGTCTCCGCACGTGCGGCGGCGATCGCCACACCCGTCTCGGCCATCTGTGTCTCGATCGCATCGAACCAGCGATCGTCCCGGGAGCCTTCAGTAAGCAGCCGGTTACGGCCGCGCATCGCCTTCTCGTAGTCGAGCGCGCGCTGGCCGTGGCCCGGATCGATCGCCAGCACCAGTCGGTCGAGAAAGCGTCGGCGATCCGCGGCCGGTCCGGTGAACAACGCATCCATGGCCGGCGTCAGCCACACCACGCGCAGCCATTCCAGCATGTCCTCGGTCGAACGCGCCGCAGCCCCGTTGATGCGTACCCGTCTGCCGCCCTCGCCGGCACTGTCGCCGCCTGAAATTCCAGTACCAATCTCGACCGGGCCGTCGGGTCCATCGAGCCGGGCGTGCAAGGCGAAGCCGCCGTCACCGCCCTCGCGTGCTACATCCGCGTATGGAGCGCGGCGCAAGCCACGTCCCGGCGTCAGAAAGGAAATCGCTTCGAGAAGATTGGTCTTGCCGGCGCCGTTGTCGCCGGAAAAAACCACGGCGCCGGGAGCGAGGTCGATCGCCAGTGCAGCGTAGTTGCGAAAGTTGGTAAGTGTAAGCTTACTTATATGAGTTTGTACCGGCAACCGCCATCCGCCTATAGAGCGGCTCGTCGTTTCACGGAAACGCGAAACCGCCCTATCTCTTTGTTTTCACGCAATCTCCAAGGGAAAGCGCTGTGCGCTTTTCCCGAGAAAACCGTTTCACACTTTTCCTGGAACTGCTCCAGAAGTCGCCGCACCATCGTTCCCGTTGCCGGTCTCATGGCAGACCCGCATTGATGATGCAGCGCCGGCTACACCCTCATCGGCATCAGCACATAAAGTGCGGTTTCGTCCGCCATGTCGTGGATCAGCGTCGGCGAACCGGCGTCGGCCAGCATGAACTTGGCCTCCGTGCCGGTCAACTGCGCGGCGACGTCAAGCAGATACTTGGCGTTGAAGCCGATTTCGATCGGGTCGGATGAATAGTCGGCGGCCAGTTCCTCGGTGGCGCTGCCGGAATCCGGATTGTTGACCGCCAGCGTCACTTGACCCTCGCTGATCGAAAGCTTCACCGCGCGGCCGCGTTCGGAGGAAATGGTCGAGACGCGATCGACCGCGGCAGCGAAGCTCTGGCGGTCGATGATCAGCTTCTTGTCGTTGCCGGTCGGAATGACCCGCTGATAGTCGGGGAAGGTGCCGTCGATCAGCTTCGAGGTCAAAACGACGCTGCCGATGGTGAAGCGGATCTTGGTGTCCGACAGTTCGGTGGTCACGGCAACGTCCGGGTCATCGACCAGCTTCTGCAGCTCGCTCACCGTCTTGCGCGGAATGATGATGCCCGGCATGCCCTCGGAGCCCGCCGGTGCGTCGATCTCGGCGCGCGCCAGACGGTGGCCGTCGGTCGCCACCGAGCGCAGCTTCAGCTTGCCGCCAACCTCATGCGTGTGCAGGTAGATGCCGTTCAGATAGTAGCGCGTCTCTTCGGTGGAGATGGCGAACTGGGTCTTCTCGATCAAGCCTTTCAGGGCGACCGAGTCGAGACGGAAGATATGCGAGAAGGAGCCGGCCGAAAGCTCTGGGAAGTCGGATTGCGGCAGGCACTGCAGGCGGAAGCTCGAGCGGCCGGACGTCACCGTCATGGCGTTGCCGTCCTCGTCTGTCTTGAGCATCACTTCGGCGCCGTCGGCGAGCTTGCGCACGATATCGTACAGCAGATGCGCCGGAACCGTCGTCGCCCCGCCGCGCTCAACCTTGGCGGGCGTCGCTTCCGTCACCTCCAGGTCGAGATCGGTCGCCTTCATTTCCAGGCTGGCGCCCTCGGCGCTGAGCAGCACGTTGGACAGGATCGGAATGGTGTTGCGCCGTTCGACCACGCGGTGGACGTGGTTAAGCGACTTCAGGAGATTTGACCGTTCCAGGATAACACGCATGACGAAACAGGCTCGCTTGAATGAATGACGGGCTCCGGCAAGCGGCGTCCCGCGAAAGGTCTGAACAGGCTCAGAATCTGCGTAAACTGACAGGAAAAAACCAGCAAACGCAAGCCCGCGCCACCGGTTCTGGCCGGCTGCGCGGGCTTTCTGGGGATAAACGGCACGAAGTCCGGGAGCCGGTGTGGAAAATCCGAAATCCGGACCGTTTCCGAGCTGGCCAACGAGCCCATTTCGGGTTCAGGCCTGCACAGGTAACCCATTGAATTCCCGCGTTGTTCCGGCTCGCGCTTCCCGGGCCGGTCAGGCTTGGTCGTTGATCAACCTTCTCAACAGCTCGAGTTCCTGCGCCAGCGTGTTGTCGTTGCCGGAAAGGTCTTCGATCTTGCGCACGGCGTGCAGCACGGTGGTGTGATCGCGGCCACCGAAGCGGCGCCCGATCTCGGGCAGTGAGCGCGGCGTCATCACCTTCGACAGGTACATGGCGACCTGCCGCGGCTTGACGATGGTGCGTGTGCGCCGGTTGGACAGCAATTCGGTTTTCGACACGTTGTAGTGGCGCGCGACGATGCGCTGGATATCCTCGATACGGACCCGCTTCGGCTCGCCCGTGCGATAGATGTGGCCGAGTATCTCGTCGATACGGTCGATGGTGATCTGCGGTTCGAAGGACTGGCGGAACAGCAGCTGATTGAATGCGCCTTCCAACTCGCGTCCGCTGCCGGTCACGGTGCGGGCGACGTGATTGAGGATTTCCTCCGAGATGTCGAGCGATGCGTCATCGATCCTGGCGGTCGCAAGGCGCAATTTGAGCATGCCGATGCGCATGGCGAAATCGGGCGCCGACATTTCGAGCGCGACGCCGCCATTGAGGCGCGACCGGACCCGCGGTTCGAGCGATTCCAGTTCCGACGGCGGCCGGTCGGCGGCAACAACGACTTGCTTGGCGCTGTCCAGCAACATGTTGATCAGGTGGCAGAATTCATGCTGGATCGACTTGCCCTGCAAGAACTGCATGTCGTCGATGATGAGCAGGTCGATGTCGCGCAACTGCTCCTTGAGCGTCAGCGCATTGTTGTCGCGGATCGCGGTGGCAAAGCGCCACATGAAATACTCGGCCGTCAGATAGACGACGCGCGATTTTGGGTTCTGCTTCAGCGATTCCGCTGCGATGGCCTGCAAAAGGTGGGTCTTGCCTAGCCCGACGGTTGCGTGAAGAAAAAGCGGATTGAAGCGCACCGCGCTTGACTGCGATTCCGCTACCGCCTTGGCCGCGGCGAAGGCCACCCGGTTCGACGGCCCCTCGATGAAGGAGCCGAATGTGTAGCGCGGATCAAGCGGAGAGCCGAGCACGTTGTGCCGGAACTCGCTCTCGATCGGTGTGCCCGGACGCGGAGCCGGTGCACGATCTGTCCTGCCGGGGCTGACAGTGCCGGCGGCGAGGGCCGTCTGCGTCTGTCGCGTCATCTTGCGTGCCGGGATCACCTCGGGCTCGGCCTGGCTGCGCCCCTGGCGAGTGGCCGTGCGTACGACGATTTCAATCTTGAGGACATCCGGATCCTCGTGCTTCCATAGTTCGGAAATGAGGTCGAGATAGTGACCGTTGATCCATGAGCGCAGGAAGGCGGTGGGCACCGAGATGCGGACGATGCCCTTGGAAGCTTCCGCGACCTTCATGCGTCCGAACCAGCTCGAATAGACTTCGGTTCCCAGGCGCGCCTTCAACTGAGCCTTGACCCGGTCGAACTTCTGCTCCGCGTCGCTGGAAACAGCCATGTCGCTTGCTCCGATCAAAGTTCCTGGAAATGGGAGGTCGCCCGTAAGCTCCCTTTCGATGCCGCTCTGCATGATCCTTGCCTTTCTGTACCTGTTTTCCGCTGGGGATGCGCCTCCTGCATCCTTGTTCCAGCGACCTGCATCTTCGCTACGATGCCCGTTGCCGCCGCCGGCAATGAACGTCGCCCACTATCCAGGGAAACCGGTGCCGGCCATGGAAGCCAGTCCGCGTTTTTGGTATGTCAGGGCAATACAACACCGTCCGGCGAAATCGCGCCGGCGCGCTGCCTACCTGCCATGTCTCGTTACGCCAGTCCCCTTACCCACATCAAAAAAGACAAACCAACCCATCCGCGGACTTGATCCGCGTTGCAAATCCCGCCAATTTTAGCTGGCCAGTTCAGGCTGGGTTGAGGGCCAAGGGCCCGTCCCTTTCGATCTGTCGACATTACCGAAATCGCTGTGGATAGGGCAAGGCCACCACTAACCGATTTTTAAGGAATCTGGTTACCGCAGAGAGGTTCGAACGCGGTGCCGCAACGGCATATTTTGACAAAGCCATTGTGATTCAAACCCTTTTCCGGCGAATATGAAAAAGCCGGTGCGATCTGAAATTTTCTGAAATAATTTGCTTGACAGCCACTTGTCCCCCATCGCCCCGGCTCGATGTGAACAAGCTGTGGATGACCATCGGTAACTATCTGAATAATAAAGACTATTTCTGAGCGCCGACTTTATCTTTGCAATCGCTTTTCAGGGATATCGGCCATTGGCTTGCACGGCTGTGCCGGCAAAGCATTTCGAACGGCGGAATCCGCAACAGACGCCATTTTCGAGTATTCTTTTTAAGTGCTTGCCGGCAAACGAAAAAAACCCGGCACAATCGGCCGGGTTCGAAGAACGTCAGTCTAGGAAAGTAATGTCAGGCCGACAGTACTTTGACCCGCTGAGCCAGCCGCGAAACTTTGCGGGATGCCGTATTCTTGTGGATCACGCCCTTGGTTGCGGCCCGCATCAATTCGGGCTCTGCGATCTTGAAGGCTGCCTGTGCGGCGGCCTTGTCGCCGGAGGCAAGTGCCTCCTCGACCTGGCGCACATAGGTGCGGACGCGCGAACGGCGGTTCTTGTTGATCGCTGCGCGGCGTACGATCTTGCGCGTTGCTTTTTTGGCCGAGGATGTGTTGGCCATGATGCCTCTCTTCTGATCTGTCGGCGCATGCGGCATGCCGCAGGGCGCAAAAAACAAACGGGCAGCCACGGGGCCGCCTCGGTTGGTGCGGCTTATAGTTCAGCTTTTCCGGCGCGTCAACGCTGCCTAGCCTTCTTTTTGGCGGCTATCGGGCGGGCGTCAGCGGTTGGTGAAATTCGGCTTCCGCTTCTCTGCAAAGGCCGCCATGCCTTCCTTCTGGTCATCGAGCGCGAACAGCGAGTGAAACAGCCGTCGTTCGAACCGCAATCCCTCGGCAAGCGTCGTCTCGAAGGCGCGGTTGACGGCCTCCTTGGCCATCATCACCGATGGCAGCGAGAAATCGGCGATCTTGGCTGCCGCCTTGAGCGCCTCCTCGACGAGTTCGCCGGCAGGCACGACCCGCGACACCAGGCCCGAGCGTTCGGCTTCGGCTGCGTCCATCATCCGCCCGGTCAGGCACATGTCCATCGCCTTCGACTTGCCGACGAAGCGGGTCAGCCGCTGCGATCCACCCATGCCTGGGATGACGCCGAGCGTGATCTCCGGCTGGCCAAACTTGGCGTTATCGGCGGCAATGATGAAATCGCACATCATCGCCAGCTCGCAGCCGCCGCCGAGCGCATAGCCGGCCACCGCCGCGATTATCGGCTTTCGTGCCCGCGTAAATTCTTCCCAGCCGACGAAGAAGTCCTGGCTATAGGCATCCGCATAAGAGATTGACTGCATCTCCTTGATGTCGGCGCCGGCGGCGAAAGCTTTTTCGGAACCGGTGATGACCATGGCACCGATACCAGCATCGGCACCGAACCCATTTACGGCTGCCACCAGTTCGGCGAGGATCTGGGAATTCAGCGCGTTGAGCGCCTTCGGCCTGTTCAAGGTGATCAGCCCGACCTTGCCGCGCGTCTCGGTGATGATTGTCTCATAGGGCATGGCTGCATCTCCTCGCTCGACCCATCGTCTAACTCACCGCTGACACGTCCGGCAATAGAAGGTCGAGCGGCCGCTCTGCACGACGCGCTCGATGTGACCACCGCAGCCGGGCTTGGAACAGGGTTCGCCTTCGCGGTCATAGACGGCGAAGGAATGCTGGAAGTATCCCAGCGATCCGTCGGTCTGCATGTAATCCCTGAGCGAGGATCCGCCGGCCGCGATCGCATCTGATATGACCGAGCGGATGGCTTCGGCAAGGCCTTCGCTTTGAGCCTGGGCCTTCTTTCCCGGCTTGGCTATCGTGCCGGCCTCGCGCAGCGGCGACAGGCCGGCGCGCCACAGGGCCTCGGAGACATAGATATTGCCCAGCCCGGCGATCAATCTCTGGTCGAGAAGTGCTGCCTTCAGCGGCGATCGCCGCCCTTTCATCAACGATGCAAGCAGCGCACCGTCCAATATATTGCCCGTAGGCTCGACGCCCAGCCCGCTCAGCATCGGATGCGTGTCGGGCGGCCCTTCCGAAAACAGCATGAAGCCGAAGCGGCGCGGGTCGTTGAAGATCACGCGGGACCTGGCGCCGGTCGGGGACGCCACATCGAACACGACATGGTCGTGTGCCGTGCTCTTCGAGCGCTCATGATGGAACACGCCAGGCATTTCGCTGTCATCCGCCGTCTCGATACGGAATGAGCCGGACATGCCGAGATGGCAGATCAGCGCCGGGCCGCCTTCGATATCCATCGTCAGATACTTGGCCCGGCGGCCGAGTGCGGTGATCGTCCTGCCGGTCAGCCGCTGTGAGAATTTTTCCGGAAATGGAAAGCGCAGATCCGGTCGGCGCGTCTCGATACGGGTAATGGTGGCGCCTTCCAGGACCGGCTGCAGCCCGCGGCGGACCGTTTCAACCTCGGGCAATTCAGGCATGACCGCCAATCGTCTTATGGAAGCCAATCGTCTTATAGAAGGAAGTGCCATGCCGGCCGCGCGCCAGCCCAAGATGCTCGGCCACGGTTTCACCGATGTCGGCAAATGTTGCTCTCAGCCCGATGTCGCCGCCCTTGAAACCTGGTCCGGTGCCGATCACCGGGATGCGTTCACGCGTATGATCGGTGCCGCGCCAGGTCGGATCGTTGCCGTGATCGGCCGTCAGGATGAGAAGATCGCCTTGCATCAACCTTGCCAGAGCCTCCGGCAGTCGCCGGTCGAAGGCCTCGAGCGCCGCGGCATAGCCGGCGACATCGCGGCGATGTCCGAATTCGGTGTCGAAGTCGACGAAATTGGCGAAGACCAGGTCGCCGTCGCCGGCGTCGTCCATTGCCCCCAGCGCCTCATCGAACATGGCCATGTTGCCCGCCGCCTTTCGCACTTCCGAGATTCCACGATGAGCGAAGATGTCGCCGATCTTGCCGACGGCGATGACGCGGCTTCCACGCGCCGTCAGCCGGTCGAGCAGGGTCGGCTCCGGCGGCGGCACCGCGTAGTCATGCCGGTTGTAGGTTCGCTCGAAGGTGGCGGCGGTTTCCCCGATGAACGGCCGCGCGATCACCCGTCCGATCCTCAATGGGTCAACCAGCTTGCGCACCACCTTGCAGAATTCATAAAGCCGCTCCAGGCCGAAATGAACTTCATGCGCCGCGATTTGCAGGACGGAGTCGACCGACGTGTAGCAGATGGGCTTGCCGGTACGGATGTGCTCCTCGCCGAACCGCTCGATAATCTCGGTGCCCGGCGCGTGACAATTGCCGAGAATGCCCGGCACCTTGCCCATGCGGATCATGGCCTCGGTCAGATCGGCCGGAAAGGCGGGAACCGTATCCGGGAAATAGCCCCAGTCGAAGCGCACCGGCAGGGCGGCGATCTCCCAGTGGCCCGACGGCGTGTCCTTGCCGCTCGAAACCTCCTGCGCCGCGCCGTGGAAGGCAGTCGCGAGCAGATCCGTTCCACCGGTGTCGAAGCCTAGCCCCGTCGCGGTTTCGGCAGCCTTGCCAAGCCCGAGCGAGGCCATATGCGGGACGAACAGAGGCCCGTTGCGGAGCCCTTCGCGATCGGCGCGGCCTTCCGCGCAGGCTTCCGCGATGTGCCCCAATGTGTTGGCGCCGGCGTCACCGTAGCGCTCGGCGTCGGCCGCGCCGCCGATGCCGAAGGAGTCCAGAACGAAGAGGAAAGCACGCGCCATCGGAGCCATTGTTGCCGGTTTGGACGAGCAGACATAGGGTTCCCCGGCCGCATTGGCAATTCGGAAACCAAACGGCAACGGCTTGGCACGATAGTCTGGTGCATCTCGCCCAAAAGTGCCCAGCGGTTTTGGGACAACGACATGCACAATAGAGAAGACTATAGTGTCGCGACACGCCGGGCATGGGACGACATGGATCGAAGAAAACAGAGGGCCGGCTTGTCATGACAGACGACCGTCTTGTCATGACAGACGCCGTCTTGTCATGAAAGCTGCCCTGAAGGCGTGTGCTGCCCTCATGGTCGCGCAGGGCGTGGTCTGGTCTGGTCCGGCGCGGGCCGGCTGGCGCGAAGATATCGGCATATTTCGCATAGGCATCGTCGCCGAACCCGGCGCCGGCAACACCGTTCCGGGACTGGCGCTGTTGACCGATGCCTACACCAAGGCCTTGGGCATGAAGGTCGAGTTTGTCGTCGCCCGCGACTATGGCGCTCTGATCGAGGCGCAGGCCAATGCCCGCATCGAATATGCGATCTATTCGGCGACTGCCTATGCGACGGCCTCGCAGCGCTGCGGATGTGTCGAGCCACTTGTGGCTCCGGTTGATTCCGACGGCGCGATCGGCATCCGCTCCGTTCTGCTGACGCTGGACGGCAAGCTGCCTGATCTGGCGGCAATGGAGAACCATCGTATCGCCATGGCGCCTTCGAGCAGCGTCGGCGGTTCTCTCCTGCCGCTGGCGGCGTTGGCCGCGGAAGGCCGCAAAGTCCCGGAAGATGCACCATTTCTGGTCCATGCCGATTCGGCCGAGGCAGCGGAAACGATGCTGGTCGATGGCAAGGCCGATGCCTTGTTCGGCTGGGTGACGGCCGCTGCCGACGGCCAGCCGGAAGCATCGGGCACGCAGGCGAGGTTCGAAGCGGCAGGGCTTTCAGCAACGGCACTTCAGGTTGTGTGGATGTCGGGCCTCTTGAGATACGGTCCCCATGCCGTCCGCAGTGATCTCGACCCGGAAGCGAAGCGCCGGCTTACCGTGTTCCTCACCAACCTCAAGTCGATGACGCCGGACGTCTACGATCTTCTGGAATCGAAGCATTCCGGTGGCTTCACCGCCGCCGCCGCCAAAGACTACGAGATGGCGCAAGCCATCGTGCGTCTGGTCTCGGATGGCGGCTCGCGGCGATAAAGACCGTCAGCAGTCGCCGCAAGGGATCGTCACGCTTCTGCGGGGACGCAGATAGTAGGTTTCGCCCATCGATATGGCATTGAAAGCCGAGGTCAACCCAAGCTGCTGCTGACTGCCCGACGACCAGGTGATGACCGGCTTGTAGTCGAGATTGCTTTCGACGCGGATGAGGAATGTGCCGGCGACCTTGAGCGTTGCCGGGACCGTCGTGGTCGAGTTCGCGGCAGCGCCGACGCCGGTGACGCCATTGACCAGCTTGCGTGACCATACCACCAGCACCTTCGGCGTTGCATCGGTCGTAACTTGTATTGCCGTGATCGTGATGCTCGGCGTCGAGCGGGTGTAGGGCTGAAGGGTGACGGTGCCGATCTTCATGATGGCGTCGACATCCGCCTTGACGATGGTCGTCTGCTGCGTGACGAGATCAGCCACCATGCTGCCGACACGACTGACCTTCTTGCTGGTCTCGATGGCCTGGGACGCCTCCATGGTGATGAAATACATGATCAGCAGGATAGGCATGATCAAGGCGAATTCGACCGCCGCGATGCCACGGCGATCGGACCAGAACCGGATCGCCTTCCGCCAGGTTCCTGTAATCCCCGGATGTGCCCCCGCACGCATCATGCCCATTACCCTTTTTTCTTTTGCAGTACGTGCATCCGCCACGACCTTAGCTGCCGAACGGTTCATTCTGCCAAGTCACCGATGCGAAATGCAGCGTCTTGTTACCGCCCATCGACTGGGCCAACAGATCGGTCATGATCGGCCATTTGTAAAAGACCCGCAGCATGTTCCTCGATTCCGCCGGACCCGGCGCAACAGTGAAGGACTGTGTGGCGGAGCCCTGGGTCAGCACGACGTCGTTGTTCTGGATCTTGAAGCCAGCCAAGGCCGCGTCGGCGAACGTCGTATATTGGCGAAGATCCACCAGCAGCTGATTGGGACAATCCTGGGAGACGATGATCTCCAGTTTTGCGCAGATCTTGTCCCTCAAATTGTTTCCGGCGACGTCTGCCGCCCTTAACTGGCCGGTGCGCAACTGGCGCGCGATATCGTCGGTGATGTTGGCCATCACTTCCTGGCCGGCAAATGAAATGCAGCTTTCCAGAATCGCAAAGACAAGCAGCGCGAATGGGATTGCAAGGATTGCGAATTCCAATGCCGTGCTGCCGCGCCGGTCGCGCATAAAGCGATCAAAAAACCGTGGGTGTCTCGCTTTGCGCTCGCCCGCGGTCTCGATTTCCTTGCTCATGTCCCGATCCTGCCGATCTCTGAAGGGTCTCGGAAGGAGTATTAGCGGAAACCAATTGAAGTCCGGTTTGAATGATCGTTAAAGTCGGCGTTGGCGTCTTAACCGGCTGATAACCAGAGCATTCGGCCGCGCCACGTTATCGGCTGACACTCATCTCGGCTTCGGAGGATTTCTCCGCGTCGCTCTTGTAGGAGCTTTCGCAATAGGGCGTGCAGGACATGGTCTGGATTTCGGCGCGCCGATAGATACGCACGGACGAGGCGGCCTGCCGCACGACGGTCACCTGCTCGTCGACGATCGGGCTGCCTTCCGGATCGAGTACGACCAGATTGGTGACGCCGAAGCCCTTGCCGGTCAGCACGATCGTCGAGGCGTCCTGGACGGAAGCGTCGGCGATAGCCGGGTTGCCGACCACGATCGTGTCGGCGGGACGCGACAGTTTGACAATTTTGGCCTGGTTCATCGTGACCTCGATGCCGGCGCCGGCCATGGCTGGCATGGCGAAGGTCGTGGCGGCAAGAAGCACTGCAACCAGAATTGATGATCTCGGCTCGGCCATTGAGGCGCTCCACGCATGCGGACTGTTCAACGGAACATGAACGAGATTGGTGAACCAACTGTTAAGCGGGCGCTCTTGCCGATGGTGCCTTGGCTGACATGAGTACTTGCGTGACGTGGTCGGGGACGGATCGCAAGCTCCACCGACGTGGGAAACGGAAGGTTCGGACAGCACTTAGCTCGGGATTAACCACGCAATAGGTTCGAACCGGGAAAGGAATCGGTAAGGCTGTTTATTAAGCCGATCGAAAGAGCTTCTCCCTAGATTGGCAGCATCCGATCAACCATCACAGAAGTTGACGGAAGTGCTGTAACACGTGGAGTAGGAGCTCTCAAATGTCTAAACTCGTTGCACGTTTTGTGAAGGACGAATCCGGCGCGACCGCTATCGAATATGGTCTGATCGCCGCTCTCATCGCGCTTGCCATCATCGTCGGCGCCGGCGCGCTCGGCAATGCAATCAACGCCAAGTTCACTTCTATCGGGTCCACCTTGAACACCAGCGGCGGCTGATCTGTCGTATTGCTGAGCGCCCAGGCGCTCGGATTGTGTTCTGGACAAGGGCCGCCACATGGCGGCCCTTGTTCTATGCCGCAGCCAATACCAGTCGTCTTTTTGGTCCGAGCCTCATCAATCGTTAATTGAAGATGCCTAGATTGGACCCCGTGGAATCGGACAATAGGTATAGCGCCGATGCTTGAAGCCCTGATCTTCGTCGTCTTTCCGTTTTGCATGCTGTTTGCCGCGATCTCCGACATGCTGTCGATGACGATCGCCAATCGCGTGTCGGTGCTGCTCGTCGTCGTCTTTGCTTTGGTCGCCCCCCTGACCGATATGGGGTGGGCTGCCTATGGCGCGCACTTCGCCGCCGGCGCCCTTGTCCTGGCCGTGACGTTCGGCCTGTTCGCGATGGGTGGCATGGGTGGCGGCGACGCCAAACTGCTGGCCGCCACCGCGGTGTGGATGGGCCTCAACGTGCATCTCGTCGAGTATCTCGTGGCCTCGACACTCATCGGCGGCCTGCTGACGCTCGCCGTCCTCCTTTACCGGAAATCCCCGCTTTCGACCGTTACCGGCCGAAACCCGTTTCTGCGCCATTTCGCCGACGAGACGACTGGTGTTCCCTATGGCATCGCGCTTGGCCTTGGCGGGTTGATAACCTATCCGGATTCGCCTTTGATGGTGTGGGCGCTGACAAGGCTGGCGACCTGAACGCGCCCCTGATTTCCATGGACTATCTGCTTTGCCGCAGCCGGCCTTAACAAGGTCGGGGCCGCTATCCTGCCCGGTCCACACACATTTCAGCTAATTTATGTAAACCTTAAATTAATCACGATCGTAAGCATTACATTAACCTTGTTTTGACGATTGCCGCTGCAAAGTCCCGCTTGGCTACGTGGTTTGCCAGGGCGAGGGTTCGGACAGATGCCAGCATCGCGATTGATTATTCTGAGCGTGGCGGTTGCCGCGGCGGGTGGCGCTGGCTATGTCGCGAAAAACATGGTGGCGCCGCCGCCGCAGGTCACCGTCGAATCCGGCCCCAAGGCGCCGGCGGTGGCTCTACAAGATGTACTTGTGCTTTCGGGCGATGTTCCGATGGGCAACCAACTCGAAAACAACATAGCCTGGCAATCCTGGCCGGCCGACGGCATCAACGCGAACTTCATCACCCGCGCTGCCGAACCCGAAGCATTGGAGAAGCTGAAGGGGTCCGTTGCCCGTATGACGATGTATGCCGGGGAGCCGCTGCGCCGCTCCAAGCTGATCGGCGAGGGGCAGAGCTTCATGTCGTCGATCCTTCCTTCCGGTATGCGGGCGGTGGCCACGGCCATCTCAGCCGACACGTCGGCCGGCGGCTTCATTCTCCCGAACGATTTTGTCGATGTCATCATGACCCGCAAGGCTGACGCCGGCAATGGCGGCACCAGCTTCAACACCGAAACCATCCTCAAGAACATCCGCGTCCTGGCGATTGACCAGACCATCCAGGAAGATGAGGAAGGCAAGAAGACCAGAGTGGGGCAGACCGCCACGCTGGAACTGACACCGCGGCAGGCTGAGATCATCACGGTTGCCCAGCAGATGGCGGATCGCCTGACCCTGGCGCTGCGGGCGATCTCGGACACCCAGGAAAAGAATCTGGACGAGGCCGACTATCTCGTTTCCGGCAATGGCCGCAGGGGAACGGTGAGGCTGATCAAGTCGGGCGAAGTTTCCGAAGTAGGGGCAAGGAAATGAGGCTAAGCGGTAAACTACCGTCCATCATGGCTGCGGCATTCGGCCTGCTGCTCATCGGAACGAATGTGCAAGGCGTTGTCGAGGCAAAGAACGCGCAGGTCACTGCATCGACAGCCACCCAGCGTGTCAAGCTCGGCCTCAACAAATCGGTGGTCATCGACCTGCCGAGCGATGCCTACGACATTCTTGTCGCCAACCCGGCGGTCGCCGATGCGGTGACCCGCACCGCGAGGCGCATCTATCTGTTCGGCAAGGCGGTCGGCGAGACGAACATCTTCGTCTTCGGTCCGAATGGCGAACAGATCGTCAGCCTGGACCTGGCCGTCGAACGCGATGTCGCCGGCCTTGAGGATTATATCAAGCGCTTCCTTCCGACGTCGACCATCAAGGTTGAGCTGCTGAACGACAACGTCGTCCTGACCGGAACGGTCGACACGCCTCTGGACGCGAAACGGGCGGTCGATCTGGCGACGATCTTCGTCTCGGGTGGTGAGGCGACGACGGGACAATATTCGCAGACGGCGTCAGGCGGCTCTGCCCAGGGCGGTGTCGACATCAACAATCCCGACCAGGAGCGTCGCGTCAGCAAGATCGTCAACCTGTTGCAGATCATCGGCGACGATCAGGTCACGCTGAAGGTGACGGTCGCCGAAGTCAGCCGCTCCGTGATGAAGCAGCTCGGCGTCAACATGGTCGGCAGCGGCGGCAGCAACGGCATCAGCTACGGCGCGCTCAGTGACAATTTCACCGGCCTTGGCAAGCATCTCTCGAATTCAGGCTTCAACATCGGCGCCTCGGGGCTGCAGGCCTATGTCAACGCCATGGAGCAGTCGGGGGTCATGAAGACCTTGGCTGAGCCGACCTTGACCGCCGTGTCCGGGGAGAAGGCGACCTTCAAGGTTGGTGGCGAATACAACATGGTGAGCAGCGTCTCCCAGAACGTATCCACCGACAATCAGACCGGTCTGAAGAACTATACCATCGACAAGATCGAATACGGCATCGGCCTGGAATTCCAGCCGGTGGTTCTGTCGCCCGGCCGCATAAGCCTGAAAGTCAGAACCTCGGTTTCCGAGCCGACGACAGAAGGGTCGGTGTCGCTGTCCGAGGGCGTGACGAGCCCCGGCATGAACGCGCTGTCGCTGCGCAAGCGTCTCGCCGATACGACGGTCGAACTGCCCTCGGGCGGCTCCATGATGATCGCCGGCCTGGTTCGCGACGATGTCAGGCAAGCGGTCAACGGGTTGCCCGGACTGACAAAGATTCCAGTGCTCGGCGCGCTCTTCCGCAGCAGGGACTTCGTACGCAACGAGACCGAGCTGGTCATCATCATCACGCCTTATCTGGTGAAGCCGGTAGCGCGCAACGACCTTGCCAAACCGGACGACAATTTCAACGCTGCCAGCGATGGCGCCGGCATATTCCTTGGCCGCGTCAATCGTGTCTACGGCACCATGCAAACCGACAAGCCCAACGGCCGCTACCACGGCGTTGTCGGCTTCATCTACAAGTGAGCGGGGAAGCGGACATGTTCCAGTCGGCATTGAAGGCAAGGGCTATCGCCAAGACGATGCGCGTCGGTCGTTTGCACCGGCGAGCCGTTCCAGTCCTGGCGGTTGCGGTCGCGGCATTGCTGGCCGGCTGTGCCCATAGGGACAGCATCACTGTCGGCGCCATCCCGGACGACTATCGCACGAACCATCCGATCGTGATCGCGGAGAAGAATCTGAAGATCGACCTGCCGGTCGGCGCCGGTGATCGCGGCATGACCGGCTCCCAGCGCGATACGCTCCTGGGTTTCCTTGACGGCTACGACAAGAGCGCCGCTGCTACATTGACGATCCAGGTCCCGAGCGGGTCGGTAAACGAGGTTGCCGCAGCGGCGGCAGGCCGCGATTTCGCCCGGCTGGCGGTGGCCGCCGGCGTCAAGCGCAACCGGATTGTCGTGACCTACTATCAAGCCGGCTCAAGCGAAACATCCGCCCCGGTTCGCGTCTCCTATATCGCAGTGAGAGCGCAGACCGACAAATGCGGACGCTGGCCCGCTGACCTGGTCGATACGTCGGAAAACAAGCACTACGCCGACTTCGGCTGCTCCTATCAGAACAATCTTGCCGCCCAGATGGCCAACCCGGCCGATCTGCTCGGCCCGCGGAAGTCTTCCACCATCGATGCCGAAAATCGCGGCGCGGTGATCGATATCTACCGTACGAGAGGCATTTCGGACGAGTTCCTCGGCAATTCGGAAGTGACGTACTGAGCCACGCCAGTCTCGGAAAGAACAGGCCACGGGAAAGAGCATGACCATGAGCAACCTTGCCTACGACGCTTCGGTGGATAGCAGCGACACCTCGCAGCAGGACATCGCCGCGATGCAGGCATTGCGGCCGATTCCGCGCATCTCGATCCAGGCGTTCTGCGAGACCGAGGGCGTTGCCAATCCGGTCGAGCGCGCCGGCGAGGACCGCCGCATGGCGAAGGCGCACCTCAAGGTCCATATGGGGGGCGTCCCCACCGCCATCGAATTCTACCAGTCGGCGCCGACACCCAACCTGATTCTGCTGGAATCGCGCAGCGAACCGAAGCAACTGCTGGAGCAGCTCGCCCAGCTCTCGGAATATTGCGATCCGACCTCGAAAGTGGTGGTGATCGGTCATTACAACGACGTCGGCCTCTATCGCGAACTCATCCGTAATGGCATTTCCGAATATGTGATCGCGCCGGTTTCGATGGCCGACATCGTCAGCGTGGTGTCGTCGATTTTCGTCGATCCGGAAGCCGAACCACTCGGTCGCTCGATCGCTTTTGTCGGCGCCAAGGGCGGCGTCGGCTCCTCGACGATTGCCCACAATGTCGGCTGGGCGATGTCCTCGCTGTTCAAATCCGAAGTGGTCGTCGCCGACCTCGATCTCGCTTTCGGCACGGCCAACATCAATTTCGATCAGGACCCGGCTCAGGGCATCGCAGAGGCGGTGTTTTCACCCGAACGCATCGATGAAGTCTATCTCGACCGGCTGCTGACCCAGTGCGCCGAGCACCTGTCGCTGCTGGCGGCACCTTCGACCCTGGAACGGGTTTATGACTTCGATCCCGAGGCCTTCGCCCAGCTCATCGACACCGCCCAGCGCAGCGTGCCGCTCCTGGTGCTCGATATTCCCCATGTCTGGACGGGCTGGGCCAAGAACACCCTGATCAAGGCCGACGAGATCGTCATCACCGCGACGCCGGAACTCGCCAATCTGCGCAACACCAAGAACCTGGTCGATATGCTCAAGCGGCTTCGTCCCAACGACCCGCCGCCGAAGCTGATCATCAACCAGGCTGGCGTCCCCAAACGCCCGGAGATCTCGCCATCCGATTTCGCCGAGCCGCTGGGCTTGTCGCCGATGTCGGTGATCGGTTTCGATCCGCTGCTGTTCGGCAATGCCGCCAACAACGGCCGCATGCTCGGTGAAATGGATGCCAAGAACCCGGTCGTCGCAATGATCAACGAAATTGCGCATGTGCTGACCGGGCGCAGTGAGATCAAGGCGAAGAAGAAAGCGGGGCTTGGTAATCTGCTCGGCAAACTCTCGCGCAACAAGAAGTGACGTTTCAGCGGTGGAATCGGTAGCCGATCATGTTTGGTAAAAGAGGCAGCGACGACGGAAACCGGTTCAAGCCGGAATTTCGCCAGCCAGCACCGGCGCCTGTCGCGCCGGCGGCTGCAAGTTCTGTGGATACGGCGGTCCTGGCCCGGCCTACGGCTCCGCCGCCAAGCGCACCGGTCGCGCCGCCGGCCCGCCGCGCCGTCGAGCCGCCGCCATTGGCGCCGGAGCCGAAGCGCGCACAGCGCGAAAAGAGCGAAACCTATTACGACACCAAGAGCCAGGTTTTCTCCGCGCTCATCGACACGATCGATCTGTCGCAGCTCGCCAAGCTTGATCCCGAAAGCGCCCGCGAGGAAATCCGCGACATCGTCAACGACATCATCGCGATCAAGAATTTCGCGATGACCATCGCCGAGCAGGAAGAGCTGCTTGAGGACATCTGCAACGATGTGCTCGGCTATGGGCCGCTCGAGCCGTTGCTTGCACGCGACGACATCGCCGACATCATGGTCAACGGATCCAAGAACGTCTACATCGAAGTCAACGGCAAGGTCGAGCAGACCGGCATCCGCTTCCGTGACAACCAGCAGCTTCTCAACATCTGCCAACGCATCGTCAGCCAGGTTGGCCGCCGTGTCGACGAATCCAGTCCGATCTGCGACGCGCGTCTTCCCGATGGCTCCCGTGTCAACGTCATCGCGCCGCCGCTCTCCATCGATGGCGCCGCGCTCACCATCCGCAAGTTCAAGAAGGACAAGCTGACGCTCGATCAGCTGGTCAAGTTCGGCGCCATTTCACCGCAGGGAGCCGAGGTTCTCAAGATCATCAGTCGTGTTCGCTGCAACATCGTTATCTCGGGCGGTACCGGTTCCGGCAAGACGACGCTGCTCAACTGCCTGACCAACTATATCGATCGCGACGAACGCGTCATCACCTGCGAGGACTCGGCCGAGTTGCAATTGCAACAGCCGCATGTTGTGCGCCTCGAAACCCGTCCACCCAATCTCGAGGGTGAGGGTGAGGTGACGATGCGCGACCTCGTGAAGAACTGCCTGCGCATGCGGCCAGAGCGCATCATCGTCGGCGAAGTGCGCGGACCCGAAGTGTTCGACCTTCTGCAGGCGATGAATACCGGCCATGACGGCTCGATGGGAACGATCCACTCGAACAGTCCGCGCGAATGTCTCAACCGTATGGAATCCATGATTGCAATGGGCGGCTATTCGCTACCGCAGAAGACCGTGCGCGAAATTGTTGTCGGCTCCATCGACGTGATCATCCAGGCGGCGCGCCTGCGCGACGGATCGCGTCGCATCACCCACATCACCGAGGTGATTGGAATGGAGGGTGACGTCATCATCACGCAGGACATTATCTTGTACAACATCAAGGGCGAGGACGCCAATGGCAGGCTGCTGGGAGAGCATGTATCGACCGGCATCGGCCGCCCGCATTTTTGGGAGCGGGCTCGCTACTATGGCGAGGAACAGCGCCTCGCCATCGCGCTCGAGGCGATGGAGAAACGCGCTGACTGACGCATCTGGAGGCGTGAAGGTTCTGGCCAATGTTCGGAATTGACGGCACCGTACTGGCGTTTGTCGTGCTCGCCGGCCTCAGCGCCGGCGCGGTCGCCTATGCATTCCTGTTCACCCGGATCAGCAACGAGAAACAAGTCGGCAAGCGACTTGAAACGATCAAGAGCGCCGAGACGGACCGTTCCGTCGTCAAGGCCTCGCGTGACCGCGTTGCGGAAGCCGCCAAGCGGCGCAAATCGGTTCAGGATTCGCTGAACGAGCTCGATGCGAAGCAGAAGTCCAAGGACAGCGCCGTCAAGAAACCGCCGCTGAAAGCCCTGCTCCGTCAGGCCGGCCTGAAAACCACCGTCGAGCGCTTCTATATCTACTCCGCCATATGCGGCCTCGCTTTGACGATTGTCGCCTTTGTAGCCGGAGCACCGTTGTTTCTCTTGCCAGGTGTTCTGCTGGCCGGCGCCCTCGGCCTGCCACGCTGGTTCGTCTCGTTTCGTCGCGCCCGACGGGTCAAGGCGTTCCTCAACGAATTTCCAAATGCGCTCGACATCATCGTGCGCGCGGTCAAATCCGGACTGCCGCTGAACGATGCCGTGCGCCTGATCGCCAGCGAATCTCCAGAGCCCGTGAAGACCGAGTTTCGCCGCGTCGTCGATTCGCAACAGATGGGCCTGTCGATTCCCGAAGCGACGTTGCGCATGCCCGAAACCATGCCTTGCACGGAGGCAAGCTTCTTCGGCATCGTCATCCAGATTCAGTCCCAGGCTGGCGGCAATCTCTCCGAGGCTCTGGGCAATCTTTCGCGCGTGCTGCGCGATCGCAAGAAAATGAAAGCCAAGGTCCAGGCACTGTCGATGGAGGCGAAGGCGTCCGCCGCCATCATCGGCGCGCTGCCTTTCATCGTCGCGTTCCTCGTCTACCTGTCGAGCCCGACCTACCTGATGCCGCTGTTCAACACCAGCGTTGGAAATCTGATCCTTGGTTGCGCGGCGGTCTGGATGTCGATCGGCATCCTGGTGATGCGCAAGATGATGAACTTCGATGTCTAGGATGTCAGCATGACCGACCAAGTCGTCAAATCCCTGACGGATCCGAGCTTCCTGATAGCGCTGCTGGTCGGTGTAGCGGTGTTTGCGACCGTCTTCACCTTGCTGCCGGCGTTTGGCGGAAACCAGCTCAAGTCGCGCATGAAATCGGTTGCGCTGGAGCGTGACGAGCTGCGCGCCAAGCAGCGCGCCCGGCTTGCCGTCGAGGCGGATCGCCGTCGCAAGGGCCTACGCGAGGAACAGTCGGTTGGCATGCGCAACATTGTCGACCGGCTGGACCTGCGGCGCGCACTGGCCGACGAGGGCACCTTGCAGAAGCTCAAGGTGGCGGGGTTTCGCGGGCAGAATCCGCTGACGCGATTTCTTTTCTTCCGCCTCGTGCTTCCTTTTGTCGGCTTCGGGTTGGCGCTGGTCTACCTGTTCGTGCTCGGCGGCTTGCCCGACAAGCCGCTCGTCATCAAGCTTTTCGTTTGTATCCTCGTTGCCTATGGCGGCTTCTACGCACCGGTCGTCTATGTCAACAACCGTGCCACCAAGCGCAAGCAGTCGATCCAGATGGCATGGCCGGACGCGCTCGACCTGATGCTGATCTGCGTCGAATCCGGCATGTCGGTGGAAGCGGCCCTGCGCAAGGTCGCCGACGAGATCGGCGCGCAATCGGTGCCGCTGGCGGAAGAATTCATCCTCACCAACGCTGAGCTTTCCTATCTGCAGGAGCGCAAGCAGGCTTATGAGAACCTGGCAAGCCGCACCGGCCTGGAATCGGTCAAGTCGGTCTCGCAAGCGCTCGTTCAGGCAGAGCGTTACGGCACGCCGGTCGCGCTTGCATTGCGCGTGCTTGCCGCCGAAAGCCGCGACATGCGCATGAATGCGGCCGAGAAGAAGGCCGCTGCCCTGCCGCCAAAGCTCACCGTCCCGATGATCTTGTTCTTCCTGCCAGTGCTTTTCGCCATCATCCTGGGCCCTGCCGGTATCCAGGTCAGCCAGCGCGGCGTCTTCGGCGATCATTCAGGATCGGCATCATCTGCCAAGTAGCGGCAAGGCATGTCCTCCACGAAAGGCGAAGAAGCCGCGCTGAACGCAGCGCGGCTTCTTCGTTAATTCAGGGTCGCTGCAGATCGTCGCCTCAGTTGGTCGCGGACTTGGGCTTATCCTGATCCTTGAGTTGGCTCCAGGCATTTTGCTGGGCCAGCATCTGGCGCAGATAGGCGACGTTTGCCTGCGCCTGTTCGGGCGACAGTTCCTGCGAGGCGATCTTCTCGGCTTCGTCGAATCGGCCTTGCAGGCCAACGACCAGCGCCAGGTTCTGACGGACCCGGCTATCCGCGCTGGGCTGCTGCGCGGCGGAGCGCATATAGGTTTCAGCCGTGCGCAGGTCGCCTTCCAGCACATAGGACATGCCGAGATTGGAGAGCACGGAGGGCTCGTTCGGCTTGAGTTCGAGCGCCTTGCGGTAAAGCTGGCGGGCGTCGGCCTTCTGGCCGATCTGGTCGAGAATGGCTGCTTCGGCCGACACCAGCCTCCAGTCGGGATATTCCGGCGTCTGAGCGCGGCGTACGGCGTCCAGCGCGGCTTCGAACTGGCCATTGGCGGCCAGCGCCTTGCCATAGGCGGCGAGCACGTCACGATCCTTCGGCAAGGCGATCGCCAGCTTGCGCATGACGGCAAGCGACTGGTCGGCGTCGCCGTCCATCTGCAGCGCGGCGGCGAAGTTTGTCGCGATTCGCTTGTCGTTGGGGTTCCTGGCATAAGACTGGCCAAGCGACGCGGTGGCGGTGTGCAGTTCTCCGGCTGACATGGTTTCCAGCGGCTTGCCGCTGGTACGACCGATCGAGCCGGTGGTGAGCTTGCTGGTTCCGCAGCCGGCAACGCCAGCCGCGAGCGCCAGCATGAGGGCCGTCGTGATGAGCCGCTTTCCCGGGGCGTTGATCGTGCGGTTGGTAGGCATCGGCACCGGGCCTCCATTCATGCGCGGCCATTGCGTGGCCGTCTTTCCTCCCGCAGAAATATTCTGTTAACCCTAACGGATGGTTAAGAACGCCGACTCGGAACCCGTCGGACGGAGAACATTGAATGCCTGTCGAACTCGTCGAAAAGAAAATGCAGGGCGCGCTGCCGGTCCACCTAGTCGCCAGGGACGGTCTGGAGACCGCCGGCCTATCGCCATCCGCTGTCGCCTGGGCCAAGGCGAATGGCTTTTCTGGCGAGGCAGGCAAAACGCTTGCCGTACCCGGTGAGCACGGAGCGCTCGGCGGTGCGTTGTTCGGCGTCGGCGAGGGCGAGGGCGCACTCGCTCTCGGCGCGCTGTCGAAAGCCCTGCCGGAAGGCGACTGGCATTTCGCTTCGGCATCGGCCGAGCCGGAACTCGCGGCAATCGCGTTGGCGCTCGGCGGCTATGTCTTTACCCGATACGGCAAGAAGCCTGGCAAGGCGCTGCGTTTCGAACTGCCGACCGGCGTCGATGCGGGGCGTGTTCGCCGCATCGCCGACGGCGTCTTCCTGACGCGCGATCTGGTCAACACGCCAACCAGCGATATGGGTCCGGAAGAGCTGGAGAAGGCGGCGCGGACCTTGGCCGGGGCGCACAAGGCCGATGTCTTCGTGATCAAGGGCGACGATCTGCTCAAGCAGAATTTCCCGATGATCCATGCCGTCGGCCGTGCGTCGGCCGGAGCGCCGCGCTTGATCGACATGAGATGGGGGCCGCGAAGTGCGCCGAAGGTGACGCTGGTCGGCAAGGGCGTCTGTTTCGACACTGGCGGTCTCGACATCAAGCCGTCGACCGGGATGCTGTTGATGAAGAAGGACATGGGCGGTGCCGCCAATGTGCTTGGTCTGGCTTCGATGATCATGGCCGCCAGGCTCCAGGTGCGGCTGCGCGTGCTCATTCCCGCGGTCGAGAATTCGATCGCCGGCAACGCCTTCCGGCCCGGCGACGTGCTGACCAGCCGCAAGGGCATCACCGTCGAGATCGGCAATACGGACGCCGAAGGCCGGCTGGTGCTGGCGGACGCCCTGGCGCTGGCCGACGAGGAGGAACCGCAGCTGCTGGTCGACATGGCGACGCTGACCGGAGCTGCCCGTGTCGCGCTCGGCCCCGACCTGCCACCGTTCTACACCGGTGACGAGGCATTGGCCTCGGAGCTGGCCGCGGCATCGCTGGCGGTCGAGGATCCGCTGTGGCGCATGCCGTTGTGGCGGCCTTACGACGCAAAGCTGTCGTCGAGGATCGCCGACATCAACAATGTCACCACGGACGGTTTCGCCGGCTCGATCACCGCGGCCCTGTTCCTCAAGCGCTTTGTCGAGAAGACCGCGAGTTGGGCGCATTTCGACATCTTCGCCTGGAACCCCGCCGATCGTGCGCATGGCCCTGCCGGCGGCGAGGCGCAAGGCATTCGCGCATTGGAGCGGATCATCTCGACACGCTATGGCTGACCACGATCGCGAACCGAAGGGGCAGCGAAGCAAAAAGTGGGAAACGGCCTTCGGATAAGATCTTGCTTCAACAAGAAGGTTCGTGACTGAAACGGAACCGAAACAATTTGTCGTCATGCTGGCCGGATGTCGATTGCGATGCGCCCGAGCCAGGCCTTGCGACTGTGGCAGCAAGTGATGCTGTCGCAGGTGCGCGAGGACGCGCCCGATCTGACCATGCGTCAGACGGCGATCCTGTTCACCATCTATCTCGATCCGCCGCCACACACGGTGCGCGGGCTCGCCGCTCGCCTCAATGTCACCAAGCCGGTGATCACCCGCGCGCTTGATACGATGGGTGCATTGAAACTGGTGTCGCGCCATCGCGACGAGCTCGACAAGCGCAATGTTCTGATCAGGCGCACGGTCGAGGGCGCGCTCTTTGTCGAGCGCTTTGGCGATGGTATCATCGCCAAAGCCCACGAACTGCCGATTTAAAGCATGATCCCGAAAAGTGGGAACCGGTTTTCGGACAAGATCATGCGCAAACAAAATAAAGCAGAGTTGCCGATTTGACCGCCAGGGATGCACGCCTTCACGCCTTCCGTTCCGATCTTGCCGATGCACGGCTGAAGGGCGAGGTCGTCGCCGACCGCTTTGTCGCCGGTCGCCCGGCGCGGATCACCGCATCCGTGGCCGATATGCGCAAGGCGCCGCGACCGGATGCCGGCGTCAACACGCAACTCCTGTTCGGCGACGATGTCCTCGTCTTCGAGGTCTCCGAGGGCTGGGCCTGGGTTCAGGCCGAGCGCGATGGCTATGTCGGCTATGTCGCCGACACCATGCTGGGCGGACGGGACCATGCACCCACTCACATCGTATCGGCGCCGCGCACCTTTCTCTATCCAGGTCCGGACCTGCGCTTCCCGATCGCGGGACAGCTATCGATGGGATCGACTGTAACGGTGACGGGGTCTGCCGAAACACGCGGCACGCACTATGCCGTTCTGTCTTCCGGCGAGGCGATCATCGCAGGCCATTCGAGGCCGCTCGGTGATGTGGCCGCCGACTATGTTTCGGTGGCCGAGATGTTTGTCGGCACGCCCTATCTCTGGGGTGGCACTTCCGGCTTCGGCATCGATTGTTCGGGCCTCGTGCAACTGGCGATGCGGATGGCCGGTAAAAACGTGCTGCGCGATTCCGACATGCAGGCGGCGACACTCGGCGAGCCGTTCGAGCCGGGCCCTGATTTCTCGGGGCTGCGCCGCGGCGACCTGGTGTTCTGGAAAGGCCATGTTGCCGTCATGACCGACGCCGACACCATGATCCACGCCAACGGCCACACCATGCTGGTGTCACGCGAGGGGCTGAAGGACGCCGTCGCCCGCATCGGCTACCTCTATGGCGGCCCGACCGGGTTTCGGCGGCCGTAGGGCGCGAGCCTGTCCTTCTCCCCCTGTGGGAGAAGGTGGCCGAGCGAAGCTCGGTCGGATGAGGGGTGCTGGACAGATCGCTTGCCCAAAGATGTAAGTGATGGGAATCCTTGCATTTTTACACGCCTCATTTCTTCCAACACCCCTCATCCGTCTTGGCGCTAACGCGCCAATCCACCTTCCCCCACAAGGGGGGAAGGGAAAGAACGATCCCCTTTTGTTCCGATTCTTCTTGGCGATTGACCGCCGTCGCGCTACCTCTGGCACGTGACAGAGCAGCCGCGCCTTGCCCAACAGAGTGCCACCGTGACCCTGCCCGAACCATTCATCAAATGGTTCGGTGAAAAGGGCTGGTCGCCGCGCGCCCACCAGATCGAGTTGCTGGCGAGGGCTCAAGGCGGGCAATCGGTGTTGCTGATCGCGCCGACCGGCGCCGGCAAGACGCTGGCCGGCTTCCTGCCTTCGCTGACCGAACTGGCCAATCGGCCAAGGCGAAAACCGGGCCAGGCGCACCGCGGCATCCACACGCTCTATATCTCACCGCTCAAGGCGCTGGCCGTCGACATCGAGCGCAATCTCGGCAAGCCGGTGGAAGAGATCGGTCTGCCCGTCACTGTCGAGACGCGCACCGGCGACACGCCTTCCCACAAGCGCCAGCGGCAGAAGCTGGCGCCGCCCGACATCCTGCTCACCACGCCCGAGCAATTGGCGCTGTTGATTGCGGCAGGCGATGCCGGGCGCTTCTTCGAAGACCTGCGCTATGTCGTGCTCGACGAATTGCATTCGCTGGTGACGTCGAAACGCGGGCATCTGCTGGCGCTTGGGCTGGCGCGGCTGCGCAGCTTTGTCCCCGGCCTGCAGACGATCGGGCTGTCGGCGACAGTGGCTGAACCGGACGAGTTGCGGCGCTGGCTGGTCGGCCAGAATCCACCGGGCGACATGGCCGAACTGATCGTCGTCACTGGCGGTGCGAAGCCCGAAATCTCCATCCTCGATTCGGAAGAACGCGTGCCGTGGGCAGGACATTCGGCCCGCTACGCCACGCCGGAAATCTACCGCGAAATCAAGCGCCACAAGACGACCCTGCTGTTCGTCAACACCCGCAGCCAGGCGGAGTTGCTGTTCCAGGAGTTGTGGCGGGTCAACGAGGACACCTTGCCGATCGCGCTGCATCACGGCTCGCTCGACGTCGCTCAGCGTCGGCGGGTCGAAAAGGCGATGGGCGAGAACGCGCTGCGCGCCATAGTCGCCACATCGACGCTCGACCTCGGCATCGACTGGGGGGATGTCGATCTCGTCGTCCATGTCGGCGCACCGAAGGGGGCGAGCCGGCTGGCGCAGCGCATCGGCCGCGCCAACCACCGCATGGATGAACCGTCCAAGGCGATCCTCATCCCGGCCAACCGTTTCGAGGTGCTGGAATGCCGGGCAGCGCTCGATGCCAATTATCTGGGCGCACAGGATACGCCGCCACTCGTCAATGGCGGCCTCGATGTGCTGGCGCAACATGTCCTGGGCTGCGCCTGCGGAGCGCCGTTCCGCGCCGACGATCTGTTCGAGGAAGTGCGAACGGCGGCACCCTATGCCAGTCTTGATCGGCCGACCTTCGACCGCGTCATCGATTTCGTCGCCACCGGGGGCTATGCGCTGAAGAACTACGAGCGCTATGCCCGTATCCGGTTGAACAAGGACGGGTTGTGGCGGGTGTCCAACCCGCGCGTTGCCCAGCAATACAGACTGAATGTCGGCACCATCATCGAGGTGCCGGCGCTCAACGTGCGTTACGTCCAGGCCGGCAGCAAGGGCGCGACTTCACGCGGCGGCAGGGTCCTCGGCAAGATCGAGGAGGCCTTCCTGGAAACCTTGACGCATGGCGACACTTTCATGTTCGCCGGCAAGATCTTGCGTTTCGAGGGCATCCGCGAGAACGAGTGCTTCGTGTCGAACGCGCCCGGCAGCGACGCCAAGGTGCCTTACTATGGTGGTGGCAAATTCCCGCTTTCGACCTACCTCGCCGAGCAGGTCCGTATCATGCTGGACGACCCGCAGCGCTGGAAGAAGCTGCCGGAACAGGTGGCCGATTGGCTGCGGTTTCAGGCCGACAAATCGGTGCTGCCCAAGCGCGATGACCTGCTGATCGAGACCTTTCCGCGCGGCAACCGCCATTATCTGGTGGCCTATCCGTTCGAGGGGAGGCTGGCCCATCAGACGCTCGGCATGTTGCTCACACGCCGTCTCGACCGGGCGGGAGCCAGGCCGCTCGGCTTTGTCGCCACCGACTATGCACTGGCCATATGGTCACTGGGCGACATGGGCGCGATGTTCAAAGCCGGGAAACCTTCGCTCAGCGCGCTTTTCGACCAGGATATGCTGGGCGATGACCTCGAAGCCTGGCTGGCGGACAGCTGGCTTCTCAAGCGCACCTTCCGCAATTGTGCGCTGATCTCGGGCCTGATCGAAAAACGTCACCCGGGCCAGGAGAAAAGCGGCCGTCAGGTCACTGTGTCGACCGACCTGATCTACGATGTGCTGCGCAGCCATGAGCCGGACCACATCCTGCTTCAGGCGACACGCGCCGATGCGGCGACCGGTCTGCTCGATGTCAGCAGACTGGGCGACATGCTCTCGCGCATCCAGGGTCGAATCATGCATAAGAATCTCGAACAGATATCGCCACTTGCCGTGCCGATCATGCTCGAGATCGGCAAGATGCCGGTGAACGGCGAAGCCGATGAAACGCTGCTGATGGATGCGGCGACGCTGGTCGAGGAAGCCATGGGACCGGGGATGATCGAGGAATGAATTTTTCGCTGGCGCGCGCATCGCTGATTGCCGAGGCCGACCTTGTCGGCATCGCCGGCGAACGCGCGGTCTGCGACCCGCGCGGCGTGCTCTATTTTCCCGAGTTCAGGCTGCTGGCGGTATCGGACCTGCATCTGGAAAAGGGCTCGTCGCTGGCACGACGCGGTGCGCTGATCCCGCCCTACGACACCGGCGCGACCTTGCTCAGATTGCAGGCCGTTATCGCCGACTACCAGCCATCGATCGTCATCAGCCTGGGCGACAGCTTTCACGATGGCGGTGGCGCCGAGCGCATGCATTCAAGCTTCCGCGAATGGCTGGAAGCGCTGATGGCTGGCCGCGACTGGTTCTGGGTCACCGGCAATCACGATCCGGAAGCGCCCGCCGACCTGCCTGGTGAGACGGTGCGCGAACTCGCCATCGGCTCGCTGCTGTTCCGGCACGAGCCATCGAAGGTGCGCGTAGAGGGCGAAATATCGGGCCATCTGCACCCCTGCGCCCGCATCGTGCAGCGTGGCCGTTCGGTGCGGCGGCGCTGCTTTGCCGGTGACGGCGGCCGCATGATCATGCCGGCCTTCGGGGCCTATACCGGCTCGCTCAACGTGCTCGACCGCGCCTATGCCGGGCTGTTCCGCCTGGACACGCTGATGGCCTATATGCTCGGCACCGACCGCATCTTCGCCATCTCCCGCTCGATGCTGCGGCCCGGCTGAAACGGCGCTACCTGCCGTAGTAGAGCATGACAGTGTGCTTCGCTTCGGCGAAGAACAGCCAGCGTTCGACCAGCATGCCGGCGAGCTGAGCGATCGCGGCAAGAACCGAAAGGACGGCCGCGAAGGGCCACGGCAAGACCAATGTGGCGGCGAGCAGCAGGACGGGCAAGGCGAAGGCCAGAACCTGCGTGATCTGGCGCAGCCGCGCGCTGTGCTTGCGCGCGATGCGAAAACCCATTTCCTTGAGCAGGTAGTTTTCCTCGGTATGCGGCCATTCCAGCGAGCGCACCGTGCCGCCCACCAGTCCGGTCGCGGTGTTGGCGGTGGTTGGGATCTCCAGCGCGTCGTTGTATCGCCATGTCGCCAGTTTCCAGCCCCAGCCGAGCAAGGTGAGCAGCATCGAAGCCGCCAGAAGCATTTTCGAACCGAGAGCAAAACCTTGCAGCAGCGCGTTCAGGAGCACGCTGCCGGTCATTGCCGAGAAGATGAGATAGGCCGGCAGAGTGAAGCGGCTGTGCCACTGGGCGATCGGCCTCAGCGACGCGTAGATCATGCCGGTGGTGCAGACTGTGACGACCGCGCCAACGGCTGCCAGCGAGCCGGCAATGGTCACCCAGCCGCCCGTGTGGCCGAGCAGCACCCAGCCCATGCCGAACAGTCCTGCCGGCACGAAGGTGGCGACCGAGGCGACGCCTTCGCGCGACAGCCATGAACTGCGCCACTGCGAAAACGCCCGCCAGGCGCGCTCTGGCCGGCCGAGATGGCCGGTGGATGACAGCAGCCCGGCCGCGATCAGACCGAGCGCCAACCCCATGCCGATGAAGCCCAGCCAGAAATCGGCAGGGATAATCTGGAACCCGCCGAGCACGCCCAGCAGCGCCAGCAGGCCGTAGCCGGCGCCGGTGGCGGTGGTGAAGAAGACGACGGAGAAGGCTGGATGCATGGGTTTCAGTTCGAAAGCATGCGGTCGACCCAGCCGAGAAAGCCGCCTTCGGCCCGCACCGACTCCAGCGCCGGAGCGGGCACCGATGCGGCGCGCGTGGTACGGGCGCGCGGCGGCAAATATTTGTTGGTCGGCCGATAGCCGAGCTCCGGCATCAGGTCGACGCCACCGCGCTCCGCCACCAGTTGCGAGACGGCCGACAGGGGATCGCCGAGATCGCCGAAATGCCTTGCGCTGGTCGGGCAGGCGGCGACGCAGGCCGGCACGCGGTCTTCCTCGGCCAGATTGTCATTGTAGATGCGGTCGACGCACAGCGTGCACTTCTTCATCACCCCGACATCGGTGTCGAATTCGCGTGCCCCATAGGGGCAGGCCCAGCTGCACAATTTGCAGCCGATGCATTTGTCCTCGTCGATCAGCACGATGCCGTCCGAGGCCCGCTTGTAGGAGGCGCCGGTCGGGCAGACTGTGACGCAGGCCGGCGTCTCGCAATGCAGACAGGAACGCGGGAAATTGACCGTGCGCCCGCCCATCTCGGTGGTGTGCTCATAGCTGTGCACGCGGTTGAACCAGACGCCGTCGACATGGCCGCCATAGGGGTCGATGTCGGTGAGCGGCGCCATGTGGCCGCCGGTGTTCCATTCCTTGCAAGCGGTGACGCAGGCCTGGCAGCCAACGCAGGTGTCGAGGTCGATGACGAGGCCGAGCTTCTTGCCGCTTTGACTTGGCAGACAGGTCATTCGGCTACCTCCCTTGCCTTGCGGAACTCGGCGCCGAAACGGAGCGTGTCCGGCGAAGGCTCGAAATGCGGCGGTTGCTGGAAGCGCTCGAATTGCGGCTCGGTGAAGCCAGCCTCTTCCGCCGCGCATTTGACGATGCGCACCCGCAGATCGAACCATGCCGCCTGGCCGGTGACAGGATCGGAATTTGAATAGCGCTTGCCGTTGGCATCGGCCGAGGTCTGGTCGCCGATGATGTGATTGAGCAGGAAGCCGCGATTGGATTCGGCCGCATCGTCCTTCAGCCCCCAGCTGCCGCGTCTTTTGCCGATCGCATTCCAGGTCCAGACCGTGCTTTCGTTCACCCCGTCGACCAGCTTGATCTGCCCCTTCACTCTGCCGTTGATGCTTTCGATCCACACCCAGTCGTCATCGACCAGGCCGAGGCCGGCAGCGGTCCGGTGGTGCACGAACAGCCGGTTCTGGCTGGTGATCTGCCGCAGCCACGCATTCTGCGAGCCCCAGGAGTGATACATGTGCATCGGCCGCTGCGTCAGCGCGTGCAGGGGATATTTCTCGAGATCGATGACCGCTTCCTCGAAGGGCGTGTACCAGAACGGCAGCGGGTCCATGTAGGTCTCGATGCGCTGGCGATCGCCCTGTGGCGGCAGCACGCGACCATGGCCGCGCGCAGCCAGGCGGAAGCGCTGCAACGGCTCGGAATAGAGTTGGAAGACGATCGGCTCCGCCTTGGGGATGAAGCCCATGCTCTCGGCGAAGTCGAGATAGGAGCGGTTGGCCATCTTGTAGTAGCGCTGGTCGTCCGCGAGATCGTGATGCCAGAAGCCGCCATTGTCGATGTAGCGCTGCAACTGGTCCGGATTGGCCTCGCCCTTGCCGACCGCGGCCCCATCCTTGCCGCGCCAACCCGCAAGCGGGCCGATGCCGGGCGTCCGCTCATGGTTGACGATGTAGTCGGCATAGTCGCGATATTTGGCCGAGCCGTCCTCATCGACGAAACCGGGCAGGCCGAGCCGGGCGCCGAGCTCGATCAGCACCGACTGGAACGGCCGGACGTCGCGGTCCGGCTCGACGACGGGATGGCGGATGGCGTCGCCAGGTCCGTCGGCATGGCTGATCGGCCGGTCGAGCAGGCTGATGCAGTCGTGGCGCTCGAGATAGGTTGTGTCCGGCAGCACCAGGTCGGCAAATGGTACGGTCTCGGAATAATAGGCGTCGGAATAGATGATGAAGGGGATCTTGTAGTTGCCGGCGTCATCGCTGTCGGTCAGCATCGTGATGGTCTCGACGGTGTTCATCGAGGAATTCCACGCCATGTTCGACATGTACATTATGAGCGTGTCGATCCTGTAGGGATCGCCGGCCCAGGCATTGCGGATGACGGTGTGCATCAGCCCATGTGCCGCCAGCGGCGCGTCCCACGAATAGGCCTTGTCGATACGGGTCGGCGTGCCGGCCTCATCGACCAGCAGGTCTTGCGGCCCGCAGACAAAACCGAGCGGCATGCCGTCGAGCGGCGTCATCGGCTTGACGGTCTTGCCCGAAGGCTTTGGACCCGGCGGCGCCGATCTGGGGTAGGGCGGCTTGAAGCGGAAGCCGCCGGGGACATCCACCGTGCCGAGGAGCACCTGAAGCAGATGGATGGCGCGGCAAGTATGAAAACCGTTTGAGTGAGCGGAGATGCCGCGCATGGCGTGCATCGAAACAGGCCGTCCCCTGATCGTCTCGTGCCGGCGCCCGGCCCAGTCGGTCCACGCCACCGGCAGTTCGATCGTCTGTTCGAAGGCGACGTGGGCAAGTTCGGCGGCGATCCTGCGGATCGTATCGGCCGGAATACCGCAACGCTCGGCGACCGCATCAGGTGCATAGCTCTCATCGAGGTAACGGTCGGCAATAAGCTGGAACACTGGCGTGCAACGGCGGCCATCGACGGTGAAACTACCGGTCAGCGCCGACTTGGCGCCGGCATCGGTGGCGCCGACAGGCGTCTTCGCCACCCTGTCCCAGGTCAGCGGATTGCCATCGGCGTCTCGCACGAACAGCCCGTCATCGGCCGCACCCGGCTCCTGCACGACGAGGACATGGGCGTTGGTGTAGCGGAGCAGATAATCGAGATCGACGCGCCCGGCCTTCAGCAGTTCATGGATGAGCGCGAACACGAACAGGCCGTCGGTGCCGGGGCGGATGCCGATCCAGTCGTCGGCAATGGCGTTATAGCCGGTGCGGCACGGGTTGATCGACACCACCTTGGCGCCGCGCGCCTTGAGCTTGCCCAAGCCGATCTTGATCGGGTTGGAATCATGATCCTCGGCGACGCCGAACAGCATGAAATATCGGGTGTTGTCCCAGTCGGGCTCGCCGAACTCCCAGAACGAACCGCCGATCGTATAGAGGCCGCCTGCCGCCATGTTCACCGAACAGAAGCCGCCATGGGCGGCGAAGTTCGGTGTGCCGAACTGGCTCGCCCACCAGCCGGTCAAGGATTGCGACTGGTCGCGCCCGGTGAAGAAGGCGAGCTTCTTCGGGTCGGTCCGGCGGATGGCGGAGAGTCGTTCCGTCGCTATCGAAAACGCTTCCTCCCACTCGATCTCGCGGAACTCGCCCGAGCCGCGCGGCCCGGTGCGTAGCAGCGGCTTCTTCAGCCGGGCCGGGCTGTAATGCTGCATGATACCGGAACTGCCCTTGCCGCAGATCACGCCGCGATTGACCGGATGGTCCTTGTTGCCGTTGATGTAGCGGACCTTGCCGTCCTTGATGTGCACATCGATGCCGCAGCGGCAGGCGCACATGTAGCAGGTCGTCTTGGCGATGTGGTCCGAGATATCTGGCGAGGTGTCGACGCCGTCGCCTTCGTCGGGCGCGCGCGTGTCGGCAAGCGGGCGCTGCGATGGTGCCGAATTCGCGCCGCGCGACGGTCCTTGCATCATGATCCGGTGGTGCCCGCGCGGCCGGCGGACTTGGCCCGCGTCTTCGGCCCGGGGCCACGCATGTAATGCTCTTCCGGGTGATAGCGATCGCCGGCCAGCCGTCGCCGGATGCCCCGGGTCCAATGCGCAAACAAGGATCTGAACCGCCCGATCATTTTATTCTCTGCGATCCGCTGGCGAATTTTTTCTAACTTCACTCGAAAACGTAGAATAAAGCTATCGATCCGTCTAATCAGTTGTTCTTGTAAATTCAATCGATATTGGTTCTTAATACACCCATGACCCTGGACCAGTTACGCATCTTCGTCGCCGTCGCCGAGCGCGGCCACATGACCAAGGCGGCGGAGCTGCTGGGCATTTCCCAGTCGGCGGCATCGGCGGCCATACGCGCGCTTGAGGAACAACACGGCGTCCACCTGTTCAACCGGGTCGGCCGCAACATCGAGCTTGCCCAGACCGGACACCGGTTCCTGCCTGAGGCCAAGGCCGTGCTCGAACGAGCCGCCGCCGCGCGCAACGTGCTGGAACATGTTTCGCAGACGGTCACCGGCAGCCTTTCGATCGCCGCCAGCCAGACCATCGCCAGCTACTGGCTGCCGCGCCGGCTGGCGTCCTTCCACGAAGCCTATCCTGCGGTCCGGCTGAGCGTCACCATCGGCAACACCAGACAGGTCGAGGCGAATGTCCTCGATGGCGCCGCGGATCTCGGCCTGGTCGAGGGGCGCACGGAATCCGACATCCTGCGCCGCACCAAGGTCGACGTCGACAGGCTGATGCTGGTCGTCGCCAGCTCGCATCCGGAGATCGCCGAACTGTCGCCCGGTCGTCCTGATATCAGGGGACTGCGCTGGATCATCCGTGAGGGTGGTTCAGGCACGCGCGAGGTGCTGGAGGATCTGGCGCGCCGCGAGGGGATTTCGCTCACCGATCTCAGGATATTCCTGGTGCTGCCGAGCAACGAGGCGGTTCGCCAGGCGGTCGAGGCGGGCGCCGGCGCCACCATCATTTCGGAACTCGTCGTCGCGCGCGCCGTCGCCGAGGGCAGTCTCAGAGCCGTGCCGCTCGATTTGCCGAAACGCGACTTCGCCATGATCACCCACCGCGATCGCCAGGCAAGCCTGGCGCAGATGGCGCTCAAGGCGCATCTCGGCGCCGAAACCGTCGGAACAACCTGACGAACGGGGTCAGCCGAACTTCCGCTGGGCATCCAGAGCCAGGCCAAGCCCGACCGAGCCGAACATGTCGCCTTCGATGACGGAAGCCCGCGGCACCAGCGACAGGATCTCCCGTCTTGCCAGCGGGATCGCGGTCGATCCGCCGGTCAGGAACACCGCGGTGATGTCGGACGGCTTGATCTCGGCATCGCGGATGGTCTGCCCGACCGTCGCGGTGACCCGCTCGATATCCCTGGCAATCGTGGCTTCCAGCCCTGCGCGCGTGATGTCGGCGGCGAACTCCACGCCCGGCAGCTTCACCGCGACCTCGGCGGATGATCTGTCGGTCAGTTCTATCTTGGCTTTTTCGACCAATGCCGCAAGCGCGTGTCCGTAGCGGTGCTCGACGATGTGGATGAAGCGGTCGACCAAGTCGGCGCGCTCGGCCTCGTAGCGGATCTGGCGCAGATGCGTCATCGCCTTGGCGGTGTAGACCAGGTTGATGCGCTGCCAGGTCGCGAGATCGATGAAGTAGCTGGCCGGCAGATTGCGCTTGCCGTCCTTGGTCGGGGTCAGGTAGCCGAGCTGCGGCATCACATGGGCGATGCTCAGCAGCCGGTCGAAATCGGTGCCGCCGATATGGATGCCCCGGCTGGCCAGGATGTCGTCCTTGCGGTCGGGCGAGCGGGAGCGTTCCGGTGAAACGCGCACGATCGAGAAGTCCGAGGTGCCGCCGCCCATATCGATGATCAGCGCCAGTTCCTCGCGCGTCACTTTCTGCTCATAGTCGAGCGCCGCCGCGATCGGCTCGAACTGGAAAGCGATATGCTTGAAGCCCTGGGCGTGCGCCGCCTTCTCGAGTTCGCCCTGGGCATTCGCGTCGGCTTCGGCATCGTCGTCGACGAACTGTACCGGGCGGCCGAGCACCACGGTCTCGACCACATCGCCGGCGTCTTCCTCCAGCTTCTTCCTGAGATGGCCGAGGAACAGGCCGATGATCTCCATGAAGCCGATCGAGCGCGCCTTGATGCGTGTCTTTTCGTGCGCGAGCGAACTGCCGAGCACGCTCTTCAACGAGCGCATCAGGCGGCCTTCGACGCTGTCGGTGTAGTTGGCGATGGCGTTGCGGCCAAAACAGGTGCGGTTGTCCTCGAAGTTGAAGAAGACGGCACTTGGCAACGTGACCTGGCCATCTTCCAGAGCAACAAGGCGAGGCTGCCCGTTGCGGACCACGCCCACGGTGGAATTCGAAGTGCCGAAGTCGATACCGCCGAATGCTGGTCGCATCGCAACGTCCTGTCATTGTCCTTGGGGCAGCGGATCGGCGTCTTCGCATGCGCGCCGTTGTCCGGGGTGACCGAACCATCCTGCCGAACTGAAATCGTGCCGGGAGGCGGCGGTCTATCGCATGGCCCGGGAAAGGGAAACCCCTTTCGGCGGCGAGAATCTAGTCTTTTCGGAAGACCAGCCTTCCGAGCCAGCCCGTTATCATGGCCAGCGATACAGCGAAGACGCCATAGAGGAAGGAATAGTCGTGGGCGACGCGGAAGATCGATTGTTCGAAACCGGATTTGCGGATTTCGAGCTGAGCCGAGCTTTCCTTGATGAACAGGCCGCTCTTGAACAGGAAGGCACGCGCCTTGTGGGTGCCGACCGGAACATTCGGCGCCAGCCTGACGGTGGCGCGAAACAGGTTCTGCGACAGGAATTGCACGCCGCCGACATTCTCGCTGTAGAGGCCGGTCGCGGATTTGCGTTCGCGTAGTGCCGCGGTGAATTCCCCGATGGTCGCCGGACTGCCGCCGGCATCGGCGGGCTGCATGTAGAGGTTGGAGGCGCCGAGCGACAGCTGCTTGTAGCTGTTCGGTTCGGTAATGTCCTGCAGCGGCCGCGTCGTCGCCACCGAATAGGACATCGGCACGTTCTCGAAGGTCTCGGAGTCCAGATTGACCCAGACGCCGAGCACCCGGTCCTTGCGACGCACCACCACCGTTCGCGGCGGGCCTTCGAGCACGACGATGACATCGTAGCGGCCCTGACGGGCAACGAGCGGATCGGGGTTTTCCAGTGATCCGAAGATCGTCAGGTCTGCGCCGGAAAAGCCGGCGGTGATCGACACATTGTCGGTGGAGAGCCCGATCTGGATGCCTTCCGTTGGCAAAGGCGTCTGCGCCTTCGCCGGCACGGCAGCGGCAAGCAACGACAGGAATGTGGCGGTTGCGATCGCTTTCGGTGCCGGCATCAGTTAAGGCCCACGCCGGACAGCGAATAGAGATTGGGCGGGGTGACGAAGAGATCGATGGCAAGCCGGATCGCCACCGCCAGCACAAGCAGCGCCAGCAACGCCCTGAGCTGCTCGCCCCGCAGCCTCTGGCCGGCCTTGGCGCCATATTGCGCGCCGGCGACGCCGCCCGCCATCAACAGGAAAGCCAGCACGACATCAACCGTCTGGTTGGTGGTGGCGTGGACCAACGTCGTGTAGGCGGAGGTGAAGATGATCTGGAACAGCGAGGTGCCGATGACGACGTTGGTCGGCACTTTCAGTAGATAGATCAGCGCCGGCACCATGATGAAGCCGCCGCCGACGCCCATGATCGATGACAGGAAGCCGATGCCGGCTCCCAGACCAAGCACCGGGATGACGCTGACGAACAGTTTAGAGGCCCTGAACCGCATCTTCAGCGGCAGGCGGTGGATCCAGTTGTGCTGGCCGGATTTCTTCAGCACCGGTGCCGCGCCACTGCGCGTGGCGCGCAACGCGTTGACGCTTTCGACCAGCATCAGCCCGCCGACGGTGCCGAGCAGCACGACGTAAAGCAGCGAGATGAACAGATCGAGCTGGCCGAGACTGCGCAGGAAAGCGAAGACGTAGATACCGCCGGTTGAGCCGACGATGCCGCCGGCCAGCAACACGCCGCCGAGCTTGAAGTCGAGCGTCCCTCGCTTCATGTGCGAAAGCACGCCGGAGAAGGAGGAGGCGATGACCTGGTTGGCGCCGGTGGCGACCGCGATCGCCGGGGGTATGTTGTAGAAGATCAGCAGCGGCGTGATGAGGAAGCCGCCGCCGACGCCGAACATGCCCGACAGGAAACCCACTGCCGCACCCATGGCCAGCAGCACGAAGACGTTGACGGAAATTTCCGCGATCGGGAGATAGATGCCCACCCGTCTGTCTCGATCAGTTCTGCCTGCCGGCGAATGCAACCGTTGCGGGCATCTTGCCCCGACAAGCCAATTTGTTCTTGCGCCGGAGGTGCTACGAAGTCAAACCACGCCGCACCGCCGAAACAAAAAACATCTCAATCAGTTAACAGGCAAATATGTGGCAAGGGCGTCGTGGAAGCGACGCATCCGCCGTTATTTGCGCGCCAGCAGGGCCTTGACCAGTTTTTCATCGATCGTGCCGGTCGCCGGCATCTTGTTGTCGGTCTGGAAAGCCATGATCGCGGTCTTCGTCTTCTGGCCCATCTTGCCGTCGGCGCCGCCGGCATCGTAGCCGTTCTTGTTGAGAATGCGCTGGATGTTCTGGATGGCCTTCGTCATGTCGATGCTGGCGGTCGTCTGCGGCGTGTCCTTCTGCCAGGATTCAGGAATGTCCGCGGAATTGGACGCCGGATCCAGCGGCTTGGCCTTCCACAGTTCGGCCGCGGCGCGGGCGCGTTCGAGTTGCTCGGGCCGCAGCGCGTTGGCGATCTCGTCGCGCTTGGCCGCCGCATCCTTGTCGCCTGTCTTGGCGACGAGAGCGAACCATTTGTAGGATTCCTCGAGGTTCTGCTTCATGCCGACGCCCTTGGCGGCGAGGATACCGAGATTGAACTGGCTGTCCTTGACGCCGACGTCGGCGGCCGCCTGGAACCAGTGCGCGGCCGACTCATTGTCGGTCACGCCGTCCGCCGCCATGGCGAACAGCACGGCCAGATTGTGCATGGCGCTGGCGTTGCCTTGCTCGGCGGCAAGCTGGTACCAGGTCTTGGCTTTCTTGATGTCGCGGGCGACGCCGATGCCCTTTTCGTAGAAATTGCCGATGCGGTATTCGGCCGGCGCGAAGCCGAGTTCCGCCGCCTTCTCATACCACTTGGCGGCCGCCGCCATGTCTTCCTTGACGCCACGCGACTCGGCATAGCGCGAGCCGATCTCGAACAGCGCCTTGGCATCGCCATTGGCGGCTGCGTCACGCAAGGCGGCCGGGCCGGCGTTGGCGGGAATGTCGATCTTGGCCGCGGCCGTCGCCGGCGAAGCGTCCGCTGGCGGAACCGCGCCTGTGGTGTCCGTGGCTGGCGCAGTCGCGATCGGCTGGGTGCCGGTGTCGGCATCGGTTGCCTCCGCGGTCGGCGCGGCGACCGGGGCCGTAGCAGCCGAGGCTGCCGTGCCGGACGCCGCCGCGCCGGCATCGGCGGGCATAGCCGGAGCAACAGGCGCGGGAACGGGCTCGGCTGTCGGTGCCGCATCCATCGACGGCTCGACGCCCGGCGGCGTTGCCATCGTGGCTTGCGTCGCCATGTCGTCCTTGGTTGCCGGTTCGGACGGCGCGGCCTGCCTGACGACATGGGCCGGCGCGGTTTCCAGTGCCGGGGGCCGCGCATCCTCCTTCGGCTGGCTTGCGGTGTCGAGTGAGGCGGTTTGCACCGGTTGGGAAGCCGCGATCGGTGCGGCGTCGTTGCTCGCCACTTGCGCGGGATCGGCGAAGAAAGCCTTGCCCAGTTGCAGGCCGGCAAGCGCCAGCAGGATCGCGGTTGACCCCATCAGGATCGGCTTGCGCCGCGTCTTGAGCAGGTCACCGATCCGCAGCGCCTTGACCGGTCCGGTCATCGTCGACTGACGTTTCAGGGCATCGGCCTCGGCGGCGGCGGCCTGCGCCGCGCGCCGCGCCGCGGCGATGAAATCCGATTTGGCGGCATCGGTGTCGCTGGGCTTGGCCGGTTGGCCGCGCTCGTCACGCACGCGCTTCATGATGGCATTGAGGTCCGGTGCGCCAGAGCCGGGCTCCAGCGGCCGGTTGGCCATCTTCGGATCGAGGGGCTCGTCGAGGTCGACACTTGGGATCGGAGCGCTCGGCGCCGAGCCGGCCAGCGGCGGAATGTCCGCCTCCTTCCTGCCCCTGAATGCGCGCGCCAGCCCGCCGAACATCGATTTGCGGCGACCAGTCGGCTCGCCACTGTCGGCGATCGTGTCGGAACCAAGGGCTGCCATGGCCGCTGCAGCGGCGGCCTCGGCCGGCGTGCGCGTGACCAGGTCGCCACGCGGACCCAGGTCGCTACGCCTACCCAGGTCGCCACGCGTACCCAGGTCGTCGCGCGAAACCGGTTCGTTGCGCATGATGGCGGCGACACGGCCATCGAGATCGGCCATGTCTCCGGTCAACGGCATTGGCTCGTCGATGTCCATCGACGGTGCATCGACGGCGATCTTGGACTGCCGCGCGCGGCGCCTGCCGGCCGGCTCTTCCGGTCGCGCGTCGAGGAGTTCGCTCACCGCCTCGACCGGCTCGCCGGGTTCCAGCGAGCCAAGCCTGTCGACGATCTTGAGCAGCGTGTCGTGGATCGCCTCGAACGTTCTCGAATTGCGCTCGTCCGAGCGCCGCGTCAGCGCTTCGAGCGTCTTCAGGTCCTGAGCGAGGCCGGAAACGGCCGTCGTGTTGGCGCTCGAACCGGCCAGCGATTGCACCGCGTTCTCAGCCGCTTCGCGCGCCGCGTCGAGAATGGAATCGCGGGTTCCGGCCAGCGACTTTTCGATTTCGTCGAGGCGCGGGCTGATGTCCTCGAATTCCGGCAGCGGCGTGCTGGGCTTGGAAAGATGGGCGGACAGACCGGCGACCTGCGCCTCCAGGCTTCGGATCAACGCTGGATCGATGCCGGCCACTTGCGCGGCGGACGCGTCCAGCCGGCTTGAAATGTCTTCGAGCCGGCTTTCCAGGCCGCGGATCGCTGCTTCACCGGCAGGATCGGGAACACGCGTTTCGATGCGCTGGGCCAGAGCGGTGAAGCGGGCGTCGATGGCGTCCATGATGCCGGCGCTGTCGACTTGCGGCATGCGCTCGTCCAGCCTGTCGGCAACTTCGTCCAGCCGGCGCTCCAGATCGCGGAACAGCATGTTGCCCTGTTCGATGGCGTCACCCTGGCGGCGTTCCATCATGCCGGATAGCACGTCGAAGCGCTGCTCCAGCCCATGGAAGATATAGTCGGCGTCAGGCATGGCAGGCGCCTGGTCGATCTTGTCTGCGATGAGTGCGATCTGCTTGGCCAGGCGCTCTATCGCTTGCTCGGGCAGGTTGGCGCGACCGGCGAGCTCGTCGACCCGGCTCGACAGCGTGTTCAGGCGGTCCATGACCGCGTTGCCGGGGCGATCCTGCGCCACTTCCTCGATCTGTACGGCAAGCGAGTCGATCCGCTTCTCGATGCGCTCGAAAGCCTCATGGTCGAATGAATTGGCCTGCGCCGCGACGGTCGATGCAACGATGGCGCGGGAAATCTCGTCCAGCCGCTCATCGATCATGCCAAGCGTGTCGCTGCCGCGATTGTCCTGCTGGCTGGCGAAGTGGTCGACGGCGCCGGCAAGCGTGCGTACCTTGTCCTCGAGCGAGCGCAGCGACAGCGATTCCGGCAGATTGTTGACGGCGTTGCTGATCTGCTCCAGCCGGTCGGTCAGCATCGACAGGCCGGGGTCGTCCGAGCGCTTGCGCTGGTCGGCATCGACGCGATCCTCGAAGGCCGTCCAGCGGCGATCGAAATCGTCCCAGCGGCGATCGACTTTCTGCACGCTCTCCTCGCGCGCCAGCGTGTCGAGCGCCGCCTTGACCTGCTCGAGTTCGAGCCGCAGCATGTTGACGCTTCTGTCGTCGCTCTTCTCGGCCAGCGTCTGGATGGCGCCGGATAGCCTCTCGAACTCAAGGCCGAGTTCGGCGCTGCCCTTGGCCAGGGCATCCGACGAGCCGCCCGGCGTCGCGTTCGACAGGAAGGCCCGTTCTATGTCCTTGCGCAGCGCTTCGAATTCACGCTGCAGCCCGGCGGTCATCTGGTGGCGCAGTTCCTCGCGCATGCCGCGCAATTCGCCGGCGATCTTGCCGACCATGGCGACGCCGTCTTCCTGTCCGCGCACGCGATCGATGTCGCGCGCAATGGCCTGGTAATTCTGTTCGAAAGCGGCGGCGGGCTGCATCGGGCTCTGCGGGCGCGGCGCCGGCTGCGGGTCCTCGTACCAGCGCTGCTGGCTGCCGGGCCGGGCGGCGGGATGGCGGGCGTCGTCGCCATATTGGCGCGGATCGGGACGACCCATCGGATCCTCGCGGGTTCGCTCCAGCCGCTGTTCCAGCGTCTCCAGCGAGCGGTTCAACTGCTCGAGCGTTGTCTGAGGCCTGCGCTGCCTGCCGGCGTTGAGTGTATCGAGATAGGACCGCTTGCTGTTCATCTGTGCGTCCGTCTTTCAGAATGGCTGGCTTGTAGCCAACTCCCCCAGTCCCTGTCGGAACGAGGCGACCGGGCGCTTTGCCGCGGTGGAAGACAAGCTTCCCGGGTTCTCACCCGCGCTCCGAAAAACCGTGAAAAATTCGATACAGGATAAACACGGGTAGCCGACGCGCCCACATTTCGCCCAACGTGGTAAACAACGCGTTAACCAAACTTAAGAAATTGCAAGGATGTTGGCTGCCGGCCTGACGGTGCGGCATAAAGCTCCGCTCGCAGAACGCCCTTGCGTCATGAGGCGGCTATCGGTATAGAATTGACGTAAACGTAAAAGGCGCATTGAGCGTGCTGTTTGCGATTTGTTTGTTGAAACCACGACTGGGAGCACGCCCCCGCTTCCAGTCAGGCGACGCACGGTCCAGGGCCGCGACGCCATCAGACGGGGAAAGCCAGTGACCATGAAGCTTATCTCGGCCGGCGAGACCGCGGCCAATACCAATATGTCTGTTGAAGCCGGCGAGGACCTTGTCCGCATCGGCGAGATGGCCAAGAAATACGGAGTAACGCTGCGCACGCTGCGTTTCTACGAAGACAAGGGCCTGCTCAACCCGCAGCGCGACGGGTCGACCCGTCTCTACACGCGTCGCGACAAGGCGCGGCTGAAGCTGATCCTGCTTGGCCGCAAGGTCGGGTTCTCGCTGCGCGACGTCAAGCAGATGATGGACCTCTACGATCCGACCGGTTCCAACACCAAGCAACTGCGGCTTGCGTTGGACAAGTCGGAAAAGCAGCTTGCCCGCCTGCAGAAGCAGCGGGCGCTGATCGACGACGCCATCAACGAGCTGAGCGGCTCGATGTCGGCAGTACGCCAGATGCTGGCCGAGCGTTCGGTGCCGCAGGCGAGCGCGGCAAGCTAGGCCATCTGCTGATTCCGACGCCGTCGGACTCCTGACCATCAAAGCCGCGTGGCTCCGCCGCGCGGCTTTTCGTCGTCCGCGCCTGCCCGATGTGCGGCCCTTCGGGTTGTTTCGCGCTGGCTTGTGCGATGCTGCGCCGCTAGGCTCCTTGCGCGCAGGGGCGGGAAATCTTGTCGCATCGAAAAAATTGACGTTTACGCAAACGTCAATTTTTGCTATCCCGGCCCCAACACAGGTCCGCATGCCGCCCTGGCTTGATTTCGGGGGGTCGGATCAGGTTTGCAGGGTGGAGGAAAAGCATGCCGACATACAGGGCTCCGGTCCAGGATACGCTGTTCGTGCTCAACGAGGTGCTGGGCTACCAGCGCTATTCGAACCTTCCCGGATTTTCCGACGCCACGCCCGACGTGCTGGAGGCGATCCTCGCCGAAGGCGCCAAGCTCGCCGAAAACGTCATGCATCCGCTCAACCGTGTCGGCGACATGGAAGGCTGCGTCCGTCACGACGATGGTTGGGTGACGACGCCGAAAGGTTTCAAGGAGGCCTTCGACCAGTATCGCGAAGGTGGCTGGATGGGGCTGGCGGCACCTGTCGAGTTCGGCGGTCAGGGCCTGCCCTATGCCGTGCATACGGCGGTTGCCGAATACATGGTCTCGGCCAACATGTCGCTGATGATGTATCCCGGCCTGACTCAGGGCGCGATCGCGGCGATCATCACCCACGGTACCGACGAGCAGAAGGCCAAATGGTTGCCGAGGATGGTCGAGGGTGCCTGGACCGGCACCATGAACCTGACCGAGCCGCATTGCGGCACCGATCTCGGCCTGCTGCGCACCAAGGCGGTGCCGAACGGCGATGGCACCTACAAGATTTCAGGCCAGAAGATCTTCATCTCGGCCGGCGAGCACGACATGTCCGACAACATCGTCCATCTCGTGCTGGCCCGCATCGAGGGCGCGCCGGAAGGCGTCAAGGGCATTTCGTTGTTCATCGTGCCGAAGCTCATGCTCGACGCATCGGGCAATCCGGGCAAGAGAAACACCGTCTCTTGCGGCTCGATCGAGGAGAAGATGGGCATTCACGGCAATTCGACCTGCGTCATGAACTATGACGAGGCCGAAGGCACGCTGCTCGGCGAGGCCAATGGCGGCCTGAAGGCGATGTTCACGATGATGAACGAGGCGCGTCTCGGTGTCGGCCTGCAGGGGCTGTCGCTGTCGGAGATCGCCTACCAGAATGCCGTCGCCTACGCCAAGGACCGTTTGCAGGGTCGATCGCTGTCGGGGGCCAAGGCGCCGGACAAGAAGGCCGACCCGATCATCGTCCATCCCGATATCCGCCGCAGCCTGATGACCATGAAGGCCTTCAACGAGGCTGGCCGCGCGCTGGCGCTGTGGACCGCCATCAAGTCCGACATCGCCCACCGCTCCGGCGACGACAAGGATCGCCAGGCCGCCGACGACTACACCGGCCTCATGACGCCGGTGGTCAAGGGCGTGCTCACCGACAAGGGTTTTGACCACGCCGTGATGGCGCAGCAGGTGTTCGGCGGTCACGGTTACATCGAAGAGCATGGCATGAGCCAGTTCGTGCGCGATGCCCGCATTGCCATGATCTATGAAGGCGCCAATGGCATCCAGGCGCTCGACCTTGTCGGCCGCAAGCTCGGTTTGAATGGCGGTCGCGCCGTGCAGGCCTTCTTCAAGGAGGTCGGTGAGTTCTGCGAGGAAAACCGCTCCGACGAGAAGATGGCGTCCTTCACCAAGGCACTGAAGAAGGGTCTCAACGACCTGCAGGCGGCGACCATGTGGCTGTTGCAGAACGGTATGGCCAAGCCCGACAATGCAGGCGCCGCCTCGACCGACTACATGCATCTCTTCGGCCTTGTCGCGCTGGGTTACATGTGGGCGCAGATGGCCAAGGCGGCACTTGGCAAGACGGGCGCCAACGGTTCCCAGTCCTTCTACGACAACAAGGTCGTAACGGCCCGCTTCTTCATGGAGCGGATCATGCCGGAGACCTCGGCGCACCTCGCCCGCATTTCGAGCGGCGCTGATACGTTGATGGCTCTGCCGGCGGAAGCGTTCTAAGCTCGCCCGCCGGCGCCGCCGGCCCTGTCTGTCGATACGCGGAGGAAATCGTGGCGACAAATCCCGCCGAAGTGCTCTCTTTGCCGAAGCCCGCCTGGGCGGCGGACGAGGTCGGTATGCTCTACGACATGGCGCATCGCTTCATGTCGGAAGAGATCGCGCCGCGCTACGACGAATTCGAGAAGAATGAGATGGTCGACCGCGAGAGCTGGTTGAAGGCTGGTGCGGCCGGTCTGCTCTGCGCTTCGATGCCGGAGGAATATGGCGGCTCGGGCGGCACCTTCGCCCATGAGAGCGCCATCATCGAGGCCATCGGCCATGTCGGTGTCGATGGTTTCGGCATCGGCCTGCACAACTCGATCGTTGCGCCCTACGTTCTTCATTATGGTTCGGAAGAGCAGAAGAAGAAGTGGTTGCCGAAGCTGGCCACCGGCGAACTGATCGGCGCCATCGCCATGACCGAGCCCGGCGCCGGCTCCGACCTGCAGGGCGTCAAGACGCGGGCGCAGAAGGATGGCAACCAGTACAAGATCAACGGCTCCAAGACCTTCATCACCAACGGCCAGTTGGCCAATTTCATCATCGTCGTCACCAAGACCGATCCGGAGAAGGGCGCCAAGGGCACCTCGCTGATCGTCGTCGAGACCGATGAGGTGGAAGGCTTTGAGCGCGGCCGCAACCTCGACAAGATCGGGCTGAAGGCCAACGACACATCGGAGCTGTTCTTCAATGATGTGCGTGTGCCGACCTCCAACCTGCTCGGCCACGAGGAGGGACAAGGCTTCGTCCAACTGATGCAGCAATTGCCGCAGGAGCGGCTGCAGATCGGCACCGGTGCCATCGCCATGATCGAGCGGGCGCTGGCGCTGACCATCGACTACGTCAAGGACCGCAAGGCCTTCGGCAAGGCGATCATCGATTTCCAGAACACCCAGTTCAAGCTGGCCGAGCTGAAGACCGAGGCCACCATCGGCCGCGTCTTCTACAATGATTGCGTCACCCGCCACATCGCCGGCGGCCTCGATCCGGTGACGGCGTCGATGGCGAAATACTGGCTCAGCGACCTGCAGGGAAAAGTCGTCGATGAGTGCCTTCAATTGCATGGCGGCTATGGCTACATGAATGAATATCCGATCGCCCGCATGTTCCGCGACGCCCGCGTCCAGCGCATCTACGGCGGCACCAACGAGATCATGAAATTGCTGATCGGCCGCTCTCTCTGAGAGCGACATCAGGCAAACCCAAGGAGCAAGGAAATGGCTGACGCTTATGTCTATGACGCCGTGCGCACGCCGCGCGGCAAGGGCAGGAAAGACGGATCGCTGCACGAGGTGCCGGCGGTGCGGCTTGCCGCCAAGACACTGGAAGCGTTGCGCGACCGCAATGGACTCGACACCGGCAACATCGACGACATCATCTTCGGCTGCGTCGATCCGGTCGGCGAGGCGGGCTCGGTCATACCGCGCGCCGCCGCCTTCGAGGCCGGCTACGACACCAAGGCGCCCGGCATGCAGATCTCGCGCTTCTGCGCCTCCGGTCTCGACGCCATCAATTTCGGCGCCGCCAAGATCGCCCAGGGCGCTGACGAGATCGTCATTGCCGGCGGCGTTGAATCGATGTCGCGCGTCGGCATGGGCGCCTCCGGCGGTGCCTGGTTTATGGATCCCTCGGTCGGCCTGCCCGGCTGGTTCGTGCCGCAAGGCATCTCGGCCGACCTGATCGCCACCAAATACGGCTTCTCTCGCGACGACGTCGACGCCTACGCGGTCGAGAGCCAGAAGCGCGCCGCCAAGTCCTGGGCCGATGGTCGTTTCAAGAAGTCCGTCATCCCGATCAAGGACCAGAACGGTCTGACCATCCTCGACCATGACGAGCACATGCGGCCCTCGACCGACATGCAGTCGCTGGCCGCGCTCAACCCGTCCTTCGTCATGCCCGGCGAAATGGGCGGCTTCGATGCCGTTGCGGTGCAGAAGCATCCCGAGGTTGAAGAGGTCAACCACGTCCACCACGCCGGCAACTCTTCCGGCATCGTCGATGGCGCCGCCGCCGTTCTGCTCGGCTCGAAGAGGGCCGGCAAGGCCATGGGCCTGAAGCCGCGGGCCCGCATCCGTACCTTCGCCAACATCGGCTCCGAACCGGTGCTGATGCTGACCGGTCCGGTCGACGTCACCGAGAAACTGTTGAAGCGCGCCAAGATGAAGCTGTCCGACATCGATCTGTTCGAGCTCAACGAGGCTTTCGCCTCGGTGGTGCTGCGCTACATGCAGGCTTTCGACATTCCGCACGACAAGATCAACGTCAATGGCGGCGCCATCGCCATGGGCCATCCGCTCGGTGCCACCGGCGCGATGATCCTGGGCACGGTGTTGGACGAGCTCGAACGCCGGGACTTGAACACCGCGTTGGTGACGCTTTGCATCGGCGCCGGCATGGGCACCGCAACGATCATCGAACGCGTCTGACGGGGAGAGAAACGATGAGCTACACCAATTTCACCCTCGATATCGACGCCGACGGCATTGCGCTGGTCACCTGGGACATGCCGGGCCGCTCGATGAACGTCTTCACTGAAGAGGCGATGCGGGAGCTGAACGCCATCGTCGACAAGGTGGCTGGCGATGCGGCCATCAAGGGCGCGGTGATCACCTCCGGCAAGGATACGTTTTCCGGCGGTGCCGACATCACCCTGCTGCAGAAGATGCTGGCGACCTTCGCCGCGGAAAAGGCCAAGGACGTCGAAAAGGCGACCAAGGCACTGTTTGACAATGCCGGCACCATGACCGGCCTGTTCCGCAAGCTGGAGACTTGCGGAAAGCCGTGGGTTTCGGCGATCAACGGCACCTGCATGGGCGGCGCCTTCGAATTGTCGCTTGCATGCCACGGCCGTGTCGCAGCCGACTCGGACAAGGTCAGGATGGCGCTTCCCGAAGTGAAGATCGGCATCTTCCCGGGTGCCGGCGGCACCCAGCGCGTGCCGCGGCTGACCGATCAGCAGCAGGCGCTGCAGATGCTTACCTCCGGCCAGGCGCTGTCGCCGCAGAAGGCCAAGTCGATGGGGCTGATCCATGAGATCGCCGAGCCGGCCAAATTGGTCGAAGCCGCCAAGGCGATGATCAAGAACGGCTTGAAGCCGGTGGCGCCGTGGGACGAGAAGGGCTTCAAGCTGCCCGGCGGCCCGATCTATTCGGCGGCGGGCGCCAATCTGTGGCCACCAGCCATCGCCATCCTGCGTCGCGAGACCTATGGCAATTATCCGGCCGCCGCCGCGATCCTCAAATGCGTCTATGAAGGCCTGCTGGTGCCGTTCGACACCGGCCTGCGCATCGAGCAGCGCTATTTCACGGAGATCATGCAGACCAGGGAAGCGGCGGCGATGATCCGCTCGCTGTTCGTCTCGCTGCAGGAGCTGAACAAGGGCGCCCGCCGTCCGGCCGGCGTGCCGGAAACCAGGTTCAAGAAGATCGGCGTCCTTGGCGCCGGCTTCATGGGCGCCGGCATCGCCTATGTCACCGCCAAGGCCGGCATCCCGGTGGTGCTGCTCGACCGCGACATGGAATCCGCCGCCAAGGGCAAGGCCCATTCCGACAGCCTGGTCTCGGATCAGGTGAAGAAGGGGCGCGCCAAGCCCGAGGAGAAGGACAAGCTTCTGTCGCTGATCACGCCGACGGCCGACTATGCCGACCTCGCCGGTTGCGATCTTGTCGTCGAGGCGGTGTTTGAGGATTCGGCCGTCAAGAAAAGCGCCACCGAACAGGCGGAAGCCGTGCTGAAATCGTCGGCGGTCTTCGCCTCCAACACCTCGACCATTCCGATCACCGGTCTGGCGAAGAATTCGGCGCGGCCGAAGAACTTCATCGGCATCCACTTCTTCTCGCCGGTCGACAAGATGATGCTGGTCGAGATCATTCTGGGCAAGAAGACCGGCGACAAGGCACTTGCCACGGCAATCGACTTCGTGCGCGCCATCAAGAAGACGCCGATCGTCGTCAACGACACGCGCGGCTTCTACGTCAATCGCTGCGTGCTGCGCTACATGTCGGAAGCCTACAAGATGCTGATCGAAGGCGTGCCTGCCCCGATGATCGAGAATGCGGCGAAGGCCGCCGGCATGCCGGTCGGCCCGTTGGCGCTGACCGACGAGACGGCCATCGACCTCGCCCAGAAGATCATGAAGCAGACCATCAGGGACCTCGGCGACAAGGCCGTCGACCCGAAGCAGATGGCGCTGATCAATACCATGGTCGACACGCACGGCCGCTTCGGCCGCAAGAACGGCAAGGGTTTCTACGACTATCCCGCCAAGCCGGCCAAGAAGAAGCTGTGGCCAGGCCTCAAGGACCTCTATCCGCAGCTGGCGCCGGAGAAGGTCGACTATGAGGAACTGCAGCAGCGGCTGCTGGTCACCATCGCGCTGGAAGCAGCGCGGGTGATGGAAGAGGGCATCGTCACCGATCCGCGCGAGGCCGATGTCGGCTCGATCCTGGCTTTTGGCTTCGCCCCCTACACCGGCGGCGCGCTGTCCTATATCGACGGCATCGGCGCCAAGGCGTTCGTCAAGATCGCCAAGAGCCTGCAAAAGAAATACGGCGCCGAGTTCAAGGTGCCCAAGCTGCTGCTCGACATGGCCGAAAAGGGTGAGACCTTCTACCAGCGCTTCGATCCCTACGCCAAGGGCGACGTGAAGCAGGCAGCCTGACGCATGGATAGCATCAAGAGTCCTACGGCGTCCCTTGCGCGTCCAAGAGGACGCGCGGCGCTGTAATGTATGTCTGGGCGCGCATGGCGCGCATGATGGCCACGGCACGAAGCCGTGGCCCTTATGTGATGGGCGGCGAGAGCCGGCTGGCCTTTCGATGCCTGCCGACCGACATCGATTTCAACATTCATCTCAACAATGCGCGCTACATGATGCTGGCGGACCTCGGCCGCATCGACCTGTTTATGCGCGCCGGCCTCATCAGGCTGGCGAGGAAGAATGGCTGGGCGCCGATGATGGGCGGGCTGCAGTCGGTCTACGCACGCGAGATCAAGCTATGGCGGCGTTTTGAGGTCGTGTCGTCGATCGAGACCTGGGAAGGCACCCAGGTTGTCGGCAAGCACCGCTTCGTCCTCGACAATGGCGAAACGGCCGCATTGATCATGACGACGGCCGGCGTTTACGACCGCGGGGCTCGCCGCTTTCTCGACATTGACGAGGTCGTCAAAGCACTTGGCCGCGCCGTTCGCCCCCGCCCGCTTACAGAAACCGAACGGGCGTTCATGATCTCCCATCAGGGGCTGCGCGGCCTGGCCAAGTCATCCGGCTGATCAAGCTTTCGGGAGCAGGGCCCCATCGGCCTTCCCAAGCGAAGCGCGAGTGGTAAATTAGACATCGCTAACAAGCCGTTGGAGGAGGGAGGAATCGTCATGCGCATGATGCTGAAAGTTTCTGTTCCGACCGTTGAGGGCAACAAGGCGATCAAGGACGGCAGCATGGGGAAGTTCATCGAGCACGCGCTGTCGGAACTGAAGCCGGAGGCGGCCTATTTCACCGCCGAGAAGGGTCAGCGAACGGCCTATCTGTTCGTGGATATGAAAGAGAATTCCGACATGCCGTACCTCGGTGAGCGGTTCTTCTTCGCCTTCAATGCCTCTGTCGATTTCGTCCCGGTGATGAATGCCGAAGAGCTCAAGAAGGGGCTGCCCAAGGCGATGGCAGGCATGGCCCCATAGGCTCACCCCCGGCCCGGAAGGGCCTCAGCTTTGTGCGCGATCCGCCGGCCGCCCCGGTGGACATTGAGATGTCCGCGCGGTAGAAAGGAAAGGTATTTTTTCCTGTCCTGAAGGAGAGCGAGATTGCTCTCGCATGACCGCGTCTGGGCTGCCATCGATGCTCTTGCCGAGCGCTATTCGCTTTCGGCCTCGGGTCTGGCAAGGCGCGCGGGCCTCGATTCGACCGCCTTCAACAAGTCGAAACGTCTGTCGTCGGATGGCCGGCCGCGTTGGCCCTCGACCGAATCGCTGGCCAAGATCATCGAGGCGACCGGCGCTTCGCTCGACGAATTCACAGGGTTGATCGAAGGCCGGGACGGATCGTCGCATGGCGCATCGGTCGCGCACAGGCGCTCCGTGCCATTGCTCGGCTTTGCCCAGGCCGGTGCCGGTGGCTTCTTCGACGATGCCGGCTTTCCGGTCGGGCAGGGCTGGGATCTGGTCGAGTTGCCGGCGCAATCGACTGAAAGCTCCTACGCGTTGCAGGTGCAGGGCGATTCCATGCTCCCGCTCTACCGCAATGGCGACGTCCTCATCGTCGAGCCGGGTGCCATCACCCGCAAGGGCGATCGCGTCGTCGTCAAGACAACCGCCGGCGAGGTGATGGCCAAGGTGCTGGACCGCCAGACCGTCAAGTCGATTGCGCTGGTCTCGCTCAATCCCGATCATCCCGACCGCGACATTCCCATGCGTGATGTCGAATGGGTGGCGCGGATTGTCTGGGCAAGCCAGTAGGCCACGCTGGTGCGGCTCCCTCATCTTGCCCTGGCGGTTCTGCTCGTCCCGGTGATGGCGGCCCTGGTCGTCGCCGGCGGTCGCACGCTGAAGCGAAGCGACAGCGTCGTGACTGTGGATCAGGTCGATCCGGGCGCCGACACGATCCCGCAACAGGGCGCCGACACTGTGCCCGAAGAACCGGCCACTTCTTCCCTGGCCGCCCCCCAACCGCCGAAGCCGGCACCGCATTCGAGGGCGATCGATCCCCAGGTCATCGCGCCACCGGAGCTTCCCGCCGAGGGGCTTGAACGTGTCGAGCCGCGCGCGCCGCTGAGCAAGCTGGCGCTGGCCGTGCCGCCCAAGCCGAAAATGCCCGACGACTGGAACGGGACGAAACTGTTCCAGCCCGTAGCGTCGGCCGCCGGCCTGATCGAAGCGAAGGGCTATTCGGTCGCGGTTTCCGGCATCGACGTCGTCAGGCAGGATGAGACCTGTAGCGATGACGGCAAATCCTGGCCGTGCGGCGTCCGGGCGCGGACGGCATTCCGCGCGTTCCTGCGCGGCCGCGCGGTGGCCTGCACCGTGCCGCCCGAGGGTGGCCGCGACCTGATCGCCGCCGAATGCCGGATCGGCAAGCTGGATGTCGGTCAATGGCTGGTCGAAAACGGCTGGGCGCGCGCCGCCAAGGGCGGGCCCTATGTCGAAGCCGGCGAAAAGGCACGCACCGAAAAGAAAGGCATTTTCGGATCGGCGCCGAACCTTTCCGGTATGCCGTCGATGCCGGCGGCGCCGAGCCCGGCGCCTGAGGCGCCAAGCTCGATCCTGGAAGAGGTCGACGGCGTTCTCAAGCCAGCTGGCCAGCCAGCGCCCGCTCAATGAGCGCCCGCGTCTCGGCAATGCCGTAGAGCGCGGCAAACGAGCCGAAGCGCGGGCCGCGCTCCTGGCCGATCAGCACCTGATAGATCATCTGGAAGAAAGCACCCGAAACGCCAGGGCCGCCCTCGGGGCTTTGCTTGGAATGGTCCTGATAGCGCTCGATCTTGCGTGCGACGTTGAGCGAAGCATTCTGGATCGCTTCGCCGTTGGCGCCCGCCGGCAGGGCGCCAAGCGCCTTGTCGAGCTCCTCCAGCGCCGCGCGCTCGACGTCGTCGGCAGGACGGAAGGTCTTCGTCGGCTTCACGAAGTCGTCGAAATAGCGGATCGCATGGCCGACCAGCTGGTCGAGCTCGGGATGCGTCCGCGGCGTCACGCCCTGCGTATGGCGCGAGATGAAGCCCCAAAGCACATCCTTGTTTTGCGCGTTGGAAGCGCTGACCAGGTTGAGCAGCAGCGAGAACGGCACCGGCATGTCGATGACCGGCGGATTGCCATCATGCATATGCCAGACCGGGTTGCCCAGCCGCTCCTTCCAATCCTGCCGGGGATAGGCGGCGAGGAATGCATAATATTCGTCCACCGCTCTCGGGATGACGTCGAAATACAGCTTCTTGGCCTGCCGCGGCCGCTGGTACATGTAGAGTCCGAGGCTCTCGGTCGGCGCATAGGTCAGCCACTCGTCGATGGTCAGGCCGTTGCCCTTGGATTTCGAGATTTTCTGGCCGTTCTCGTCGAGGAACAGTTCATAGACGAAATGCTCCGGTGCCCGCCCGCCCAGAATGTTGCAGATGCGGTCATAGACCACCGCATTGGTCTGGTGGTCCTTGCCGAACATTTCGAAATCGACGCCCAGTGCGGCCCAGCGCATGCCGAAATCCGGCTTCCATTGCAGCTTCACCTTGCCGCCGGTGATCGAAAGCGTCGTCTCTGTACCCTCGTCGTCGAAGGTGATGGTACCGGCCTTGGCGTCGACATGCTTCATGGGAACGTAAAGCACGCGGCCGCTCTTCGGCGAAATCGGCAGGAACGGGCTGTAGGTTGCCTGCCGCTCGGAGCCGAGCGTAGGCAGCATCACCGCCATGATCTGGTCATAGCGTTCGGCGGCGCGCAGCAGCATCGCGTCGAAACGGCCCGACTTGTAATATTGCGTCGCGCTGGCGAACTCGTAGTCGAAGCCAAACGTGTCCAGGAAGCGGCAAAGCATCGCGTTGTTGTGATCGGCAAAGCTCGCATAGTCGCCGCCGAAGGGATTGGGAACCGACGACAGCGGCTTGTGCAGGTGCGGCTCCAGTGCCGAGCGATCCGGCACGCTGTCGGGTATCTTGCGCATGCCGTCCATGTCGTCGGAAAAGCAAAGCAGCTTGGTCGCGACCTTGTCCTGCGTCAGCACGCGAAAGGCATGGCGCACCATCGAAGTGCGCGCCACTTCGCCGAACGTGCCGATATGCGGCAGGCCGGACGGGCCGTAGCCGGTCTCGAACAGGATCGTGTCGGGAAAGTCGGCGCCCTTGTAGCGCTCGACGATCTTTTTGGCTTCCTCGAACGGCCATGCCTTGCTCTCGGCGGCGGCCGCCAGCAGCTCGGGATTGAGATCGATGATGTTTGATCCCGCCATGGTACTGTTTTCCAAATCATTCGCCGGCATCGCCGGGGCTGTTTTTTCAATCGGTCTCTAGGCGCGCATGGCCGGAGCGTCAACGAGTGCGGCGCTTTTTCCTTGCGGCACGGGTACCGCGCTCCTACCTTCGGGACCTGTTCAAGGAGTAAGAAATGCCTCTGCCGACGCCGCACGAAGCCCTGATCTACCTGATGGTCATCACTTCGGCATCCGATCGCGACATGACCGATGTCGAACTGGCGCGGATCGGCGACGTCGTCCGCTCCTGGCCGGTGTTCGAGGATTTCAATCACAGCCGGCTGGTTTCGGTCGCCCAGTCCTGCCAGAAGATGCTGCACGAAAAGGATGGGCTTGAGGGGGTTCTGGCGCGCGTCGCCGAGGCCCTGCCGGAGCGCTTGCGCGACACCGCCTATGCCGCCGCCTTCGAAGTGGCCGCCGTCGATCTCGAAATGCGGCTGGAAGAGGTGCGGGTGCTGCAGCTGATCCGCCGGCAGCTCGATCTCGACACGCTGACCGTCGCGGCAATCGCGCGCGCGGCCAAGGCGAGGCTGCGAACCTTGAACTGATCCCCCCGGGTTCCGGTATGGTCATGTCTTTTCCGAAAACCGGTTCAGCTTTTCGGGATTGTGGCCTGGAAAAAGCTGACCGGCCGGATCGCCGGATCAGTAAAAACTGACCGGGAAATAGCGCAGGTAGAATTCCGCAAACGTCCCTTTCATCGAAATTTCCTGCAGCGCGTAGTCGAGCGCGGCGGCCAGCGCCGGATTGTCCGCCTTGGTGGCGATGGCCATGCCCGAGCCCAGATATTCGGGCGCCAGGTAGGGACCGCCGGCAAAGCGGCAACATCCCGCTGCATCCGAGCCGCCCAGCCAGAAGGCCAGGCGCATGCCGTCGCCGAAGGCGGCGTCGATCTTGCCAGTCTTGAGATCGCTGTAGAGGTCTTCCGGCTTGTCGAAGGGGACGACCTGAACGGTGTTGAAATAGTCGCGCAGCATGCGCTCATGGGCCGAGCCGGCGATCACGCCGACACGCTTGCCGCGCAATTTGTCGAAGACCGGATCGGTCAGCGCCGTACCCTTCGCCATCACGAAGCGCGCCGGAAACTGCAGGTAAGAGCGCGAGAAGGCGTATGTCGAGCGCGATTGCGCCGTTGCGGCGATGCCGGCGATGATCGCCTCGCCTTCGCCTTTCTGCAGCGCGCCTTCCAACTCGGCCCAGGGCAATGCCTGGATCTGGCATTTTTCGACGATGCTGAGCTCGGCGCATATGGCACGCGCCAGATCGATGTGGAACCCGGACAGTTTTCCCGCGCCGTCGAGGAAATTGAAGGGCGGGAAGTCCGTGGTCGTCAGGAATCTCAGTCGCGGCAGCGCCGAAAGGTCCGGCTTGGGCAATCGCTCCTTGGTATCCCACAGCACCGGAACCTGCGGGTCCGCGGCGCGCGCGCCATTGGCGACCAACAGCGCCGCGACCAGCATCGACGCAAGAACGAAGGACCTCCACTGGAACGACACGATAAAACTCCGCCGCAGTCGTGTTCGCAGGGTTTTGGTATGAAAATGGTACAGGTACAATGGTTTTTGATTTCAACCCGTCGATTTCAGGATATGATTTAGCGAGTTTGCAAACAGCGGTGATTGCCTTGGTTGGGAAATCAAGGTCGAGAACCACAACCGGGAGCGAGTGCTTTGCAATCCAGGGTCAGTGGCGAGTGCAAATCAGGCACGGACCATTGATCGAAATGCATGAGGCAACATGGGATTGATGTTGCGATGAGTCAGTTCGATCGCACGCTGGAATTCATAGATCAACTGCAGCACGCCGGAACGGCGGCCGCGGTCTGCGAAAAGCTTCTGGGCATAACGTCGGATTTCGGTCTCACCGCGCTGATGGCGGGAACCGTGCCGCAGCCAGGCACGCCGGCCGGCCTGCAAAAACAGCACGTGCTTCTCTGCGACTGGCCCGTTGAATGGCTGGAGCGCTATGTCGCGCGCAACTATGTCGATCACGACCCGGTCGTCAGCCATATGAAACAGCTGCAGGCACCCTTCCAGTGGCGCGAGGCCTCTCAGGCCATCAGCATCGACAAGAGCAGCGGCGAAGTGATGGGCGATGCCGGCGTGTTCAAGTTGCGCGACGGGCTGGCCTTCCCGCTGGTTACGCTCGACGGCCAGATCGTCATGGTGTCGCTGGGCGGTGAGGCTGTGGAGTTGTCGGCGGCAGAGTTCGGCCAGGTGTCGCTGGTGTCGACCTATGCGGTTGGTCGCGCCATGCAGCTCCACACCATGGCGAACAAGACCATCGATCATATCGAATTGACGCCGCGCGAGCGCGAATGCCTGCAATGGGCCGCCGTCGGCAAGTCCGAATGGGAGATTTCGCAAATCCTGGGCATCTCCGAACACACCTCGGAGAAACACCTTCTTAACGCCAAAGGTAAACTCGGTGCCGTCAACCGGGTGCAAGCCGTCGCGGAGGCGATAAGGCGCGGCTACATTAGTTAGGTCGGCCGTGCCGGCCTAGAAATTCTTGCCTACGTGATCACGCAATTTTCTCGTCGAAGCACGGCCGTATCTTCCTCTGAACCCAGGAGACGGCAGAATGCTTTTTTCCCTTACAACCCAAGAATTGATGGAACGTCCTGACCTTTGGGAGGCCGTCCATCGGCTACGCTACAAGATATTTGTCGAAGAGATGGGATGGGAGGATCTCAGGCGCCCCGACGGATTCGAACGCGATCAGTTCGATCATGACGAGGCCATCCACCAGATCGTCATCAGGGGCGACGAAGTCGCGGGCTACCAGAGGCTATTGCCGACGACGCGCGGGCATCTCCTGACCGAGGTGCTGACCGACCTCTTCGAAGGAACGCCACCCTCCGGTCCGAACATCTACGAGTTGACCCGCTATGCGGTTGCTCCCGGCTTTCGAGACGGCCGTCGCGGCGTGTCGACTGTCGGTACCGAACTGATTGCTGGCTTCGTCGAGTGGGGGCTGAAGCGCAATGTGAACCAGATGATCATCGAGTTCGAGCCGATGTGGGTCCTGCGTGCATTGCAGCTGCATTTCCTGGCGACACCGCTTGGCTATCAGCGCACCTATGGCAACCAGCAGGTCGTCGCAACCTTGCTTTCCTTCAATGAGCACACGCTCGATGTGGTGCGTTCGCGCCGCAATCATTTCGCCCCCGTTCTGGCCAGGGGATACCCCGACATGCTCGGACAAAGGCGTGCGTCGTGAGATCGGAGACAGTCATGAACACACATCCACAACCCGAACTCCGCAACCACACGCTGGTCGTTACCGTATCGTCGAATGACGGCCGGCCGGTGCTGGACAGAAGAGCCTATGAAAGCCTGGCCAAGACTTTCCATGAAGCTGCCGACAATGAGGAGGTCCGCGTCGTCGTGCTGCGCGGCCTGGCAGGCTGCTTCTGTCTCGGCGGCGACTTCTCCGAATTCCTCGACGCCACCAAGCACCAGAAGCTGATCGCCGCCGTCACCGATCTGTTTCGCACGTTGGCCACGTTTCCGAAGCCCATCCTTGCCTGCGTTGATGGCGATGCCGTCGGCGTCGGCTGCACCATCCTGTTCCATTGCGACATGGTGATTGCGTCGAGCCAAAGCACTTTCAGGGTGCCGTTCGTCGATTTCGGCCTGGTCCCGGATGCGGCGACCAGCATCCTGGCGCCGCAGAAGCTCGGCTATGCCGGTGCCTTCCGCTTCTTCTGCCTCGGCGACACACTTCGCGCCGAGGACGCCGAGGCGCTCGGCCTCGTTGCCGAGATCGTGCCGGGCGGCAGCGTCGAGGAAGCGGCTCTCGGCCGGGCGAGACAGCTCGTCAAGAAGCCGGTCGCCGCCTTGCTGCAGACGCGCGGCCTGCTCAAGGGCAACACCGGCGAGTTGTGCGAGCGCATCGATCAGGAGATTTCGCTTTTCCAGCAGGCGCTGCAGGATGACACCACGCTGCGGCGCTTGCAGCGGATCGCCCGGCTGGCTGCCTGAGCGGTTCCGCCGAAAGGTCTCGATAATGACGCGCCGCGCGGCCTGCTGGCTGCGCGGCGCAAAAAGGCGTCAGTCCTTGGTTTCCCAGGCACGGCCAGTGGGCCGGCCTATTCTTTCAAAAACGACGGTCCTTCGCCGATGATCTTCTTGTCTTCCTTGCCGATGATGCCGAGATCGCGGCCATCATAGGGCAGCGACAAAAGGATGCGCCGCATCACCGCCAGCCGCGCGCGCCGCTTGTCATTGGCCCGCACGATGATCCATGGCGCGAACTGCTTGTGGGTACGCTTGAACATGGTGTCGCGCGCTTTGGTATAGTCGTCCCACTTGGTGATGCCGGCTATGTCGATGGGCGAAAACTTCCAGCTCTTCAGCGGGCTGTAGCGGCGATCGTGGAAGCGCTCGAGCTGCGTTTCCTGGCCGATGTTCAGCCAGAATTTGAAGAAGTGGATGCCTTCGTTGCAGATCATCCGCTCGAAATGCGGCGTTTCGTCCAGAAACTGCTCGTGCTGCTTCGGCGTGCAGAAACCCATCACCGGCTCGACGCCGGCGCGGTTGTACCAGGAGCGGTCGAAGGTGACGAATTCGCCGGATGTCGGGAAGTGCTCCACATAGCGCTGGAAATACCACTGACCGCGCTCCGGTTCGGTCGGCTTGGTCAGCGCCACGTTGCGTGCGGTTCGAGGGTTCATGTACTGGTGCAGGACGAAGATCGTGCCGCCCTTGCCGGCAGCGTCACGGCCCTCGAACAGCGCCATCACCCGTTTGCCGGTCGATTGCAGCCACGCCTGCGCCTTGACCAGCTCGATCTGCAGTTGCTCGAGCATCGCGTCATACTCGTCGCTGTTCATCTTCTTGTCGTAGGGGTAGCCGCCGGCGGTCAGCTTGCGCTCTTCGACCCAGCTTGGAAGCGTCGGATTCTCGATGTCAAACTCCCGCTCCTTGCCGTCGACCCTGATCTTCAGCGGTCCCGATGTCGGAGCGGCGGAGTTTTCCTTGGCTTTTTTCATGGAGACGAACCTTTCCAGCTTCCAGACTCATGCTATTGGGAGCCACTACAGCGCCGCGCGTCCGTTTAGACGCGCAAAGGACGCTGTAGCACTTTAATTTGCGCATGATCCTTTCCGAAAATCGATCCCGATTTTCGGGGTCATGCGCGGAGCCGGTCCAGCGCGAAGTTGCCAGGGACCGGCCGGCGAAGCGCAAGAATGCGGGGCGCGCGTATGGCTGACCGGGGCGCGGATGACAGGGGCGTGGCGCAAGCCATTGCCACCCGGCTGTGGAACAGTCGCTGGATGCTCGCGGCAAGCCTCGTCGCCGTTCTCGCGGTCTATGCCCTTGCCGGTATCTCCGCCTACGTGCTGCTGCCGGCACTGGCCATGCTGCTAGCGGCGGCGCTGTTGCCGGCCGGTGCCACGCGCCAGTCTGGCGAGAATGGCGCGGCCATCGAGGCGATCGGGTTGCAGCGGCTCTCCGGCGAGTATCTGGCGGCGGCCGTCGCCGATCCGCTGATCATTTTCGACCGTACCGCCACCATCGTCCATGCCAATGCCGCCGCCTTCGCCGCTTTCGGCGGGATCGCGCCGGGCATGTCGCTGTCGCTGAAATTCCGGGCGCCGGAAATGCAGGCTCTGCTGGACGGTGTGGTGTCGGGCGATGTCGCCTCGGATGTCGTCGACTACACCGAGAAGCTGCCGGTCGAACGGGCCTACCGGGTGAGCGCGTCCTCGGTCGGCCACGGCACCGATCTCTATGTGCTGGTGTTCAAGGACCAGAGCGAAGCGCGCAGGATCGACCGCATGCGCGCCGACTTCATCGCCAATGCCAGCCACGAGCTGCGCACGCCGCTCGCCTCGATCGCCGGCTTCATCGAAACACTGCGCGGCCCGGCGCGCAACGACCCGGCGGCACGCGATCAGTTCCTGCAGATCATGCAGAGCCAGACCGGCCGCATGGCGCGTCTGATCGACGACCTGTTGTCGCTGTCGCGGCTCGAGATGAAGCCCTATCTGAAGCCGGGAACCGAGGTCGATCTGCGCCAGACCGTCGACAGCGTCATCGATTCGCTCGGTCCGCTGGCCAAGGAAAACAGCGTTGTCATCGAGCGGGATTTCGCCGAGGGGCCGCTTGATGTGCCAGGCGACCGCGACGAGCTTTTCCAGGTTTTCGAGAATCTGCTGGAAAACGCCTGCAAATACGGGCAGTCGGGCGGGCGCGTCGTGGTGTCGATCGCACGCGGCGATGCCGATTCCGAACCGGGCATCGACGTGACCATCAGGGATTTCGGCCCCGGCATTCCCGAGGAACACATTCCGCGCATCACCGAGCGCTTCTATCGCATCGATGTCGAGACCAGCCGGACCCAGAAAGGCACCGGCCTTGGCCTGTCGATCGTCAAGCATATCCTGACGCGCCACAATGCCCGGCTTTCGATCAGGTCCGAAGTCGGTAAGGGAGCGGCCTTCTCGGTTCATTTGCCGACGCACTGATACCGCCCTAGTTTCCCAGAAGACCGTTTCTTTTTTCTGTCATCCGGCTAGCGTATCGGTGGGGATTCGAGGAACGACTCAAGTCAACACATCCCTTGGGAAGGCATTTGGTCCATGCAGTCCGTGCACATCGTCAGCGCCTATGACGAGGAGCTGAATTACCTGTCAAAGCGCATCGCCGCCATGGGTGGCCATGCCGAGCGCATGGTCGAACAGGCGATCGCCGCACTGGTCAATGCCGATCCGGGGCTGGCCCAGAAGGTCATCCGCGACGACGCCGTGCTGGATGAAGGCCAGCGCGAGATCGACGACAAGGCGATCATCATCATCGCCAAGCGACAGCCGATGGCGACGGATCTGCGCGAGATCATCGGCGCCATCCGCATCTCCGCCGACCTTGAACGGGTCGGCGATCTCGGCAAGAACGTTGCTAAGCGGGTGGTCGCCGTTATCGACGGACGCCAGCCGACCAGCCTGTTCCGCGGCCTCGAGGCTCTGGCCAATCTGGCGCTGACCCAGCTCAAGGAAGTGCTCGACGTCTACGCATCGCGCTCGGTGGACAAGATCGGCTTCGTGCGCGACCGCGACGACCAGATCGACGCCATGTACACATCGCTGTTTCGCGAATTGCTGACCTACATGATGGAAGATCCGCGCAACATCACGCCTTGCACGCATCTGCTGTTCTGCGCCAAGAATATCGAGCGTATCGGCGATCACGCCACCAACATCGCCGAGACCATCTACTATATCGTCACCGGCGATCAGATGCCGGCCGAACGGCCGAAGGGCGACAAGACGGACAAGATAGGCCTTTCCGGCACGCTACCGGTTAAGTGAACGGCCGCCACTCGAAGGCTTTCGGGAATTGCGTTAAGCTCCGCGTACTTTCCTGGTCATGGACCTGGGTCCGCCCTTCAGGAGGTCGTGATGGAAAATGTTCGGAACCTGACGCCGGCGCCGCCGCCAACCTCCGGCATTGTCGCCTCCAGCGTCTACACGGCCGGCCGTCGCGTTGCCGACATTCCAATCGAGGAGGCCGGCGAATGGGCAAAGAAGTCCGGTCATGTCGTCTGGATTGGCCTGCTCGAGCCCGACCGCAACCTGCTGCTGCGCGTCAAGGCGCAATTCCATCTGCATGAACTGGCCATCGAGGATGCCGAGCACCCGCACCAGCGGCCGAAGATCGAGCAATATGGCGATGCGCTGTTCATCGTTGCCCGCACCGCCCAGCTCATCGACGGCCGCGTCACCTTCGGCGAGACGCATCTGTTCGTTGGCAGCGGCTACATCGTCAGCGTCAGGCACGGTCCTTCGACGTCCTATGCCGCCGTCCGCCAGCACTGGGAAAGCTGCCCGCATTCGCTCGCCAAGGGCGAGGACTTCGTCCTCTATGCCATTCTCGATTTCATCGTCGACAACTACATGCCCGTGCTCGAGCAGATCGAGGACGAGGTCGAGGCGATCGAGGACAAGGTCCTGCTGAAGCCGATGACCGGCCGCGACATCGAGCGGCTCTATATGCTGCGCCGCGACCTTTTGCGCCTGCGCAATGCGGCGCTGCCGCTGGTCGAAGTCTGTCGCCGGCTGACCAGTGCCGACCTGCCGCAGATCCATACGGCCATGCACCCGTTGTTCCGCGACGTGACCGATCACATCCGCACCGTGCAGGAAAAGATCGACAGTCTACGCGAAGTGCTGGCGTTCGCTTTCGAGGCGAGCCTGCTGGTTGGCCAAAGCCAGGAAACGGCAATCTCCAAGAAGCTCGCTTCGTGGGCCGCCATTCTGGCGGTGCCGACGGCATTCGCCGGCATATACGGCATGAATTTCAGCGATATGCCGGAACTGAAGATGGAATACGGCTATCCCATGGTCTTGGCGGTGATCGCCTTGATCTGCTCGTTCCTGTACTGGCGTTTCCGCAAGAATGGCTGGCTGTGAAAGAGAGCGAGTAGCGTAAAAGGCTTGCTCGATCACTGATACAAAGCTGTCGCTATTCGCTATTCGCTCAACGACTGCGACGCCGCTCCGATGCGGGCTGGAACGCCACGCGGGCGTGGTACTTGCAATAGGGACCGGTTTCGGCGGCGTCGTTGCCGCAGAAATGGAAGTCCTCCGAAAGCGGATCGCCATTCGGCCATTTGCAGGTCCGCTCTGTCAGCTCGACGAGCTGCAGATGCCGTGAGATCGGCAGCACGACATTTTCGACCGGGCGGATATAGTGGCGTGCCACCGGTTCGGCGTCGAACTGCGTCTGCAGGGCCGTCGCGCCGAGCGATGTCGTGACGTGGCGTGTCGCGCTCGCGGCGCGCGACACCGATTTCTGAACGGTCGATCCTTGCGCCGTCTTCTTCTGGCGTGCCGGCGTCGCCGTTGCGCGTCCGCGGCCCGACAGCTTCAGCCGATGCACCTTGCCGATGACCGCATTGCGGCTGACCCCGCCCAGCTGGGCAGCAATCTGGCTTGCGCTCAGACCCTCCGACCACAGTTTCCTGAGAAGTTCAACCCGCTCGTCAGTCCAGTTCATGAGACCGCGCTCCTGCTAAGCGTGCGGCAATCGGAATCCATTCCCGACCCAGCAAAATTGCTGGGGCAGACACCACATATATCTGGTGATTAGGTCCGCCGCACGAAATCTAGTTATTTCTCGACTACAACTACTCTATGCGCTGACTCGGTGACAAGAGTCCCAAGTGCAACACGAATCGGTTTTTTCGGTTTTCCCCAACTTGCCCGGTCGCTTATGAGCCGGCGTCTCGTTAGGGGGCTTGCCGCGTGCCTATGCGCGACGTTTTCGTTGACTTCATGGCCGAAAAACACGATAAGCCGCACAGGCCGCCGCATTGGCGGCTTTTTTGATTTTCCGGTACCGGAGACGCATATAATGAGCGGTTCGGCGCTTTTCGAGACCTTTTCTCGCGCACCCCTGGCTTTCGACCATGGGGAGGGCACCTGGCTGGTTACCGACAAGGGCGAGCGATATCTCGATTTCGCCGGCGGCATCGCCGTCAATTCGCTGGGCCACAGCCATCCGCATCTGGTCGCCGCGCTCACCGAGCAGGCCGCAAAGCTTTGGCACGTCTCCAATCTCTACGAGATCCCCGGGCAAAGCCGGCTTGGCGAACGGCTGGCCGATGCCACCTTCGCCGACAAGGTGTTCTTCACCAATTCCGGTGCGGAGGCGCTGGAATGCGCGATCAAGACGGCGCGGCGTTACCACTTCGTCAAGGGACATCCCGAACGCTTCCGCGTCATTACCTTCGAAGGCGCTTTCCATGGCCGCACGCTGGCGACCATCGCGGCCGGCGGCCAGTACAAATATCTTGAAGGGTTCGGGCCCAAGGTCGAAGGCTTCGACCAGGTCGGCTTCGACGACATCGACGCCGCCGAAAAGGCGATCACGCCGGAAACCGCCGCGATCCTCATCGAACCGGTGCAGGGCGAGGGCGGTATCCGTCCGGTGCCGGCGCAATCGCTGAAGCGGCTGCGGCAGCTCTGCGACCAGCACGGCCTGTTGCTGATCTACGATGAGGTCCAGTGCGGCATCGGTCGCACCGGCAAGCTGTTCGCGCATGAATGGTCCGGCGTCACGCCCGACATCATGGCGATCGCCAAGGGCATTGGCGGCGGTTTCCCGATGGGCGCCTGCCTTGCCACCGATGAAGCGGCTGTCGGCATGACCGCTGGCGTTCACGGCACCACTTTCGGCGGCAACCCGCTGGCCATGGCCGTCGGCAACGCCGTGCTCGACGTTGTGCTGGAAGAGGGCTTCCTCGAAGATGTCCAGCGCAAGGCGTTGCTGATGAAGCAGGGGCTGGCGTCGGTCGCCGACGAGTTTCCGGAAGTCATCGAGGACATCAGGGGCGTTGGGCTGATGCTCGGCCTCAAATGCGCCATGCCCAACACCAAGGTGAACATGGCGCTGCGCGACCAGCACCTGCTGGCGGTTCCGGCCGGTGACAATGTCATTCGGCTGCTGCCGCCGCTCACCGTCACCGACGCCGAAATCCACGAAGCGCTCAACCGCATCCGCGCCGGCGCCAAGGGCCTGGCGGAGGCGATCGCCTCCGCTGCCGCGAAGTAATTCGAAAGATCCTGATGAGCCCCCGTCATTTCACCGATCTTTCCGCCGTCTCCGAAGGCGACCTGCGCTTCATGCTCGACGATGCGGTGGTGCGAAAGGCTCGCCTCAAGGCTGGCGAGCGGACTAAGCCGCTCGAGGGCAAGGTTCTGGCGATGATCTTCGACAAGCCGTCGACGCGCACGCGCGTCTCCTTCGACGTCGGCATGCGCCAGCTCGGCGGCGAGACCATCATGCTGACCGGCACCGAAATGCAGCTCGGCCGCTCCGAGACCATCGCCGACACCGCCAAGGTGCTGTCGCGCTATGTCGATGCGATCATGATCCGCACCACCTCGCATGAGCGCCTGCTCGAACTGACCGAGAACGCTACCGTGCCGGTGATCAACGGGCTGACCGACGACACCCATCCCTGCCAGCTGATGGCCGACATCATGACCTTCGAGGAGCATCGCGGTCCGGTTGCCGGCAAGACTTTTGCCTGGACCGGCGACGGCAACAATGTGCTGCATTCGCTGCTCGAGGCCTCGGCGCGGTTCCGCTTCAACCTCAACGTCGCCGTTCCCGAGGGCAGCGAGCCGGCACAGAAGCATATCGACTGGTCGCAAGCGCATGGCGGCAAGCTGCACTTCACCCGCTCGGCCGAGGAAGCCGTCGACCAGGTCGATTGCGTCGTCACCGATTGCTGGGTGTCGATGGGCCAGGAGCATCGCGCCCGCGGCCACAACGTGTTCTCGCCTTATCAGGTCAATGCCAAGCTGATGGCCCGGGCCAAGCCGGACGCACTGTTCATGCATTGCCTGCCGGCGCATCGCGGCGAGGAAGTGACCGACGAAGTCATCGATGGACCACACTCGGTGGTCTTCGACGAGGCCGAGAACCGGCTCCATGCCCAGAAGGCTGTCCTTGCCTGGTGTCTTGGCGCTTGATCTGCGGCGGCGCGATCCCTATTTGCGCCGCATCACGCAAATCAAGCGCGTTTCGACGCATGCGCCCCACAGGGCGGCATGGCCGCGCCCTGGAGCTTTGTCATGTTGGAAACCCATCAAGTGACTGAACATCACCCCAAACTCGGCGAATTCGGCTACGCCGGCGACGATCACGTCGTTCCCTTCGAGGTCGGCACGCTCGACGTGCGCGGCCGTACCGTTCAGCTCGGGCCAATGCTCGACGCCATTCTGAGCCGCCACGACTATCCCGAGCCGGTCGCCCGCCTGCTGGCGGAAGCCTGTGTGCTGACGGTGCTGCTCGGCACATCGCTCAAGTTCGAGGGCAAGTTCATCCTGCAGACCCGCACCGATGGTCCGGTTGACATGCTGGTCGCGGATTTTTCCACGCCTACGGCACTGCGGGCCTATGCGCGTTTCGATGCCGACCGGCTCGAGGCGCTCATCGCCGCTGGCGAAACGTCGCAGCAGACGCTGCTCGGCAGCGGTGTGCTGGCGCTGACCATCGACCAGGGTGCTCACACGCAGCGCTATCAGGGCATTGTCCAGCTCGACGGCGAAACGCTCGAAGACGCGGCACGTACCTATTTCCGCCAGTCGGAGCAGATTCCGACCGATCTCAGGCTTTCGGTGGCCAAGCTGTTGACGCCCGGCATCGGTGGCGCACGCGAACAGTGGCGCGCCGGCGGCATCCTGGCGCAGTTCCTGCCGCAGTCGCCCGAGCGTATGCGTGTGCCGGACCTGCCGGGTGGCGATGGCGATCCGCGCGACGAAATCAACGATCCGGCCGACAATTCCTGGCAGGAACTGCTGGCGTTGCTCGGCACCATCGAGCCGACCGAGCTGATCGACCCGACGATCGGCGCCGAGCGGCTGCTCTACAGGCTGTTCCACGAGCAGGGCGTGCGCGTCTTCGGCGGTGTTCCGGTCGCCGATCAGTGTTCGTGTTCGCGAGACAAGATCCGCGGCATCCTCGAAGGCTTCTCCGCGCAGGAGATCAAGGACAGCACCGAGGATGGCGGCATCCACGTCGCCTGCGAATTCTGCTCGAAGCAATATGACTTCGACCCGGCGGAATTCGCGGCTCAATAGCGAAAGAACCACGTCTCACCGGCTGCTTCGCGGCCGGTGAGGGCATTGGCGCCCAAGCCCGAGACTAATTCACCGTGCGCCGCGTACCCGGCAGGTCGAGCGAGAAGGCGGGGATGGCGATGTCAAACGTCTCGCCCCGCTTGTTGCGCATCGTGTAATGCCCGACCATGATCCCTGACGGTGTCGAAAGCGGGCAGCCGGACGTGTATTGATAGCTGTCGCCGGGATTGAGTTCGGGCTGGTCGCCGACGACGCCGGCGCCGCGCACTTCCTCGACCCGGCCGGTGCCGTCGGTGATGTGCCAATAGCGCGACAACAGCTGCACGAACTCGTCCGACTGGTTGTCGATCGTTATCTGATAGCCCCAGACATAGCGGTTCTCGGACGGATCCGAGCGATCCTCCAGATAGAACGGCCTGACCTGCACTTCGATGTTGCGCGTGACGGCGCGGTACATAGGCGACTCCAAAACAGTCCCGGCAACTTTCGGCGCTCCTCGCGGGCTGGTCAAACGTGTGCCCCGTCATTCCGACCTGATAGGCAGGTGCCGACAAAGAATGTCATTTAAGTGACACATGACAATGATGGTGTGCTCCAATCAGTGCCTGGCGACTCGGGCGCTCTGTCGAACTGTCGAAAGCGGTCGCCATGGAGGCCGGCTTTTTCTGGAGTGACCGGATCTCGATGGAACTCACTCTCATAGCCGCCTTGCTTTCGACTGTTCTCATTGTCTCAAACCTCGCCAGCATCGTGTTCGCCGCTTCGCGTCTGAGGCGACGCCGCGTCATCGCAGCGCCGGCTGGCAAGTCACAGCCGGTGTCGATCGTCGTGCCGTCGCGTGGCGTCGAGCCGTTCACGCACGAGACGCTGGAGCGCGCCTTCTCGCTCGACTGGCCGCGCTACGAACTGATCTTCTGCGTCGCCCAAGCCGACGATCCGGTGGTCGGATTGATCCGCGCCGCCATCGCCCGTTTTCCGGCGGTGCCGGCCCGCCTGTTGTTCGGCGACGACCGCATCAGCGCCAATCCGAAGCTCAACAATTGCGTCAAGGGTTGGGAGGCGGCGCGCCACGACTGGGTCATCCTGGCCGATTCCAACGTGTTGATGCCTGGAGATTACGTTCAGCACCTGATGGCGGCCTGGCGGCCGGACACCGGCCTTGTCTGCTCGACGCCGATCGGCTCGCGGCCGGACGGCTTCTGGGCCGAAGTCGAATGTGCCTTCCTCAACACGCTGCAGGCGCGCTGGCAATATGCCGGCGAGGCGCTGGGCCTTGGCTTTGCCCAGGGCAAGAGCATGTTGTGGAACAAGCCGATGCTCGACGCCAGTGGCGGCATCCGCGCCCTGGCCGCTGAGATCGCCGAGGACGCTGCCGCGACCAAGCTGGTGAACGGCCTCGGCCTGCGCGTCAATCTCGTCGCCTCGCCCTTCGAGCAGCCGCTCGGCCGGCGCACGCTCGGCGAAATCTGGTCGCGCCAGGCCCGTTGGGCGCGCCTGCGCCGTGTCACCTTCCCGCTGTTCTTCGCGCCCGAGATCCTGACTGGCGCGGCGGTGCCGCTGGTGCTCGCGCTGGTTGCGGCGGCAAGCACCGGATTCAGCCTGCCGCTGACCTGCATCGCCGTGCTGGCAGCCTTCTATCTTCCGGAATGCGCCCTGGCCTCGGCCAAGGGCTGGTATCTGTCGCCCCGCATGATCGCGGCGATGGTGGTGCGCGACATGATCCTGCCGGTGATGTGGGCACGCGGCTGGCTCGGCGGCGCCGTCGACTGGCGCGGTAACGCGATGACGATTGGCACCAAGGCGGCCGAACTGGAAGAGACGCCGTCGAGCGCCTGAAGGCCTCTGTTACTTGGCCTTCAGCGCCTGCGCGATATCCTCTAGCAGATCGTCGGTATCCTCCAGGCCGACCGAAAGCCTGAGCGTGCCAGGCCCGATGCCGAGTTCCGCGCGGGCTTCGTCGCTCAAATTCTTGTGCGTCGTGGTCGCCGGATGGGTGATCAGGCTCTTGGCGTCGCCGAGATTGTTGGAGATCAGCACGATATCGAGCGCGTTCTGCAAGGCGAAGGCCGCCTGCTTGCCGCCCTTGACGTCGAGGCAGATCAGCGTCGAGCCGCCCGACATCTGCTTCTTGACGATCGCCGCCTGCGGGTGGTCGGCGCGGCCGGGATAGATGACACGGGCGATTTCCGGCCGCTCGGCGAGGAAGTCGGCGATCTTGCCGGCGCTTTCCGTTTGCTGGCGTACGCGCAGCGGCAGTGTCTCCAGGCCCTTCAGCAACGTCCAGGCGTTGAAGGGCGACAGGCTGGGGCCGGTGTGGCGGAAATAGTCGTGCAGGTTCTCGTCAATCCACTTCTTGTCCGACAGGATGACGCCGCCAAGGCATCGTCCTTGGCCGTCAATGTGCTTGGTCGCCGAATAGACGACGATATGTGCGCCAAGCTGCAACGGTTTCTGCTGTAGCGGGGTGGCAAAGACGTTGTCGACGACGAGCCGCGCGCCGATCGAATTGGCGAGTGAGGCAACCGCGGCGATGTCGACCACTTCCAGCGTCGGGTTGGTCGGGCTTTCCAGGAAGAACAGCCTGGTGTTCGGCCTGATCGCTTTTTCCCAGTTGGCGATGTCGGTGCCGTCGACCAGCGTTGCCTCGATGCCGTACCGAGGCGCCAGGGTCTCGACCACCCAGCGGCAGGAGCCGAACAGCGCGCGAGCCGCCACGATATGGTCGCCGGCCTTGGCGCTGCACAGAAGGGCGGCAGTCACCGCCGCCATGCCCGACGCTGTGGCGCGCGCATCCTCGGCGCCTTCCAGCGCGCACATGCGCTTTTCGAACATGTCGACCGTCGGATTGGCGTAGCGCGAATAGATGAAGCCCGGCTCCTCGCCTTTGAAACGGGCTTCGGCGGCCTGCGCCGTCTCATAGACATAACCCTGGGTGAGGTACATCGCCTCGGAGGTCTCGCCGAATTGAGAACGCAGGGTTCCGGCGTGTACGAGGGCTGTCTGAGGTTTCCAGTTGCGCTTCTTGGTGCTCATCGCTCTTGTTCCAGACACAAAAAAACCGGCCGCGAAAGTCGCAACCGGTCCATACGGCCTTGCGGCCCGACGGTCCTTTAGCGACTTGTTTAACGTGGCTGCAAGCCGACCGGCCAAATCACCACGGGATAACGACCCTTTAGACCCGCGCCGCGCTTGCGTCAATTGCCGGCTTGATTAAGAGGTTTGTACCAAGCAGGTTCCGCAAAAGTGTTCCACGGTTTTGCGGCAAGAACCGGCGACAAGAAAAACGTCTGGCCTAGGAGTGGAGCCTTGCGGCAGACAGGCATTCTTCCCGATCAGGACATTTCGGCGCTGTTCCAGTCCGGTGCGCTGAAGTCGCCGCGCGCGCTCGATGCCGACCAGATCCAGCCGGCCAGCCTTGATCTTAGGCTCGGCGACAAGGCATGGCGGGTGCGGGCCTCCTTCCTGCCAGGTCCCAACCACAAGGTTTCGGAAAAGCTCGACCGGCTGAAGCTGCACGAGATTGATCTTGCCGACGGCGCGGTGCTGGAAACCGGCTGCGTCTACATCGTACCGTTGCTCGAGAGCCTTGCGCTGCCGGCGGAGATTTCGGCTTCGGCCAATCCGAAGAGCTCGACCGGGCGGCTCGACATCTTCACCCGTGTCATGACCGACCGTGGCCACGAGTTCGACAAGATTGCCGCCGGCTATCATGGGCCGCTCTACCTGGAAGTCAGCCCGCGCACCTTCCCGATCGTTGCGCGCACCGGCTCGCGGCTGTCGCAGATCCGCTTCCGCACCGGCAATGCGCTGTTGTCGGAAGCCGAGCTGCATGAATTGCATCGCACCGAGATGCTGGTCGCCACCGAGCCGCCGAATATTTCCGGTGGCGGCATCGCACTGTCGATCGACCTCAATGGCGATGAAAATGGTTTGGTCGGCTATCGCGGCAAGCATCACACCGGTCTCGTCGACGTCGACAAGCGCGCCGCACAGGAGGTCGTCGATTTCTGGGAGCCGATCCACAAGAGTGGCGCCGGCGAACTGGTGCTCGATCCCGACGAGTTCTACATCCTCGTCAGCCAGGAGGCGGTGCATGTGCCGCCGCTCTATGCCGCCGAGATGACGCCGTTCGATCCGCTGGTCGGCGAGTTCCGCGTCCACTATGCCGGTTTCTTCGATCCGGGTTTCGGCCACTCGGCGTCAGGCGGCACCGGCAGCCGGGCGGTGCTCGAAGTGCGCAGCCACGAAGTGCCGTTCATCCTCGATCACGGCCAGATCGTCGGCCGGCTGGTCTATGAGCATATGCTGAAGCGGCCGCAGGCGCTCTACGGCACCGACCTCGGCTCCAACTACCAGGCGCAGGGCCTGAAGCTGTCCAAGCACTTCCGCTCCGCGCGCTGAACCACATTGCCGTCAGGCAAAATACTTGCCTGTGCTGGCCCACCATGCTTGGCTGCCTTCTGGCCGTCAGGATGCCGGCGTTCAAGGGGAACCAAGAAAATGCGGATTTCAAAATGGATCGTATCGGCAGCGGGCGCTGCCATGCTGGTGATAGCTGTTGGCTCGCTGTCGGCGCAGGCCGCGGAGAAACTGAAAATCGGCACCGAGGGCGCCTATCCGCCGTTCAACACCATCACCGCGGACGGCAAGGTTGTCGGTTTCGATATCGACATCGCCAATGCGCTGTGTGCGCAGATGAAGGTCGAGTGCGAAATCGTCACCCAGGACTGGGATGGCATCATTCCCGCCCTGCAGGCCAAGAAGTTCGATGCCATCATCGCGTCGATGAGCATCACCGAGGAGCGCAAGAAACAGGTCTCCTTCACCAACAAATACTATACGACGCCGCTCGCCTTGGTGGCGCCGAAGGACAGCGATCTCACCTCGACCGAACCGGCGGCACTTGCCGGCAAGACGGTCGGCGCCCAGGCTTCGACCACGCAGGCCGACTATGCCCAGAATACCTATGGCAAGGCGGGCGCGGAGGCGAAGCTCTATCCAACCCAGGAAGAGGCGATCACCGACCTGACCAATGGCCGGCTTGATGCCGTGATCTCGGACAAGTTCGTGCTGGTGGATTGGCTGAAGAAGGCAAGCGACGGCTGCTGCAAGCTGGTGGGCGACGTCAAGGGCACCGAGACGCAGGCCGGCATCGCCGTTCGCCTGGAAGACACGGCACTGCGCGACAAGCTCAACGCCGCGATCGACGCGATCGTCGCCGACGGCACCTACAAGAAGATCCAGGCCAAGTACTTCGACTTCGATATCTATTGAGGTGAAGCCGCCAATCTCCCCCCTCGTGGGGGAGATGGCCGGCAGGGCAGAGGGGGCGTGAAGGATCGCCAACCTCGCATTCTGTGACAAATCAAAACAGCCCGAGGGCTCGATGACATTTGGAGGTGCGAAGGGACAGCGCCCCCCTTTGGCCTGCCGGCCATCTCCCCACGAGGGGGGAGATCACGCTGTCAAAGCGCCTTCACCGCCACGTTCACCGGCTGCTCGATCTCGAGCTGGTTGCGCAGCGGCAGGCCGAAATCCCCGGCCTCGATCTCGAATACGTCGCCGGCCTCGGTCCTGATGCCGTCGGCGAAGGACAGCGTGGCCGTTCCGAACATGTGCACGTGCACGTCGCCCGGCTGGCGGAAGGCTGAGTATTTGAAATGGTGATGTTCGAGATTGGCGATGGTGTGCGACATGTTCGCTTCGCCCGACAGGAACGGCTTTTCCCACAGCGTCTTGCCGTCGCGCACGATGCGCGAGGTGCCGCGGATGTCGGACGGCAGGTCGCCGATCAGGATCTCCGGTCCGAACGACGCGTTGCGCAGCTTGGAATGGGCGAGGAAGAGATAGTTCACGCGCTCGGTCACGTGATCGGAAAACTCGTTCGACAGCGTGAAGCCGACGCGGAATGGCGCGCCGTCGTCGCCGATCACATAGATGCCGGCGATCTCGGGCTCCTCGCCGGCATCCATGGCAAAAGCCGGCGACATCAGTGCAGCACCTGGCGCCACCGCCATCGTGCCGTTGCCCTTGTAGAACCATTCCGGCTGCACGCCGACCTGGCCTTTCGCGGGTTTGCCGCCCTCCAGCCCCATGCGGAACATCTTCATGGAATCGGTGAGTTGCTCCTCGCCGTGGGCGCTGAGATTCTTGTGCATGGAATCGCGCGTCGCCGCTGAGCCGAGATGCGTCAAGCCAGTGCCGGTGAGGTGAAGATGCGCGGGGTCGGGATGGTTGATCGGCGACACCAGCCGCCCTTTCTTGTAGGCGGCGTCGAGGTCGATGGTTTCACCGAAGCCCTTGCGTTCGATCAGCGCGACGAGGCCGACGCCGGTGCGGGCGGCCTCCATGGCCAGCGAATAGACGCTGCGCGCGCCGTTGATGATGCGGGTCTTGCCGCCATTGCGGGCAACGACGCGGATGGTCTCGGCGTCATCGAGAATCTGGGAGATCAGCATGATGAATCCTCTCTCATTTGCCTTGGCATGGCTGCCGGCACGGCAAACCTTCCCAAGCGCGGCCGGGACGTCGTCCATGCCACGGGTGAAATTCTCCGTTCGGATTGCGCTCGCGGGCCCGGTCCCTCGGGGGACTTCTTCGTGCCGTCCGGCAGTGCCGCGATGTGACCCGTATGCCTTCCTGTTCCCTCAGCCCTTGTTCTTGTTGTAGACGTCGAAGACCACGGCGCCGAGCAGCACCAGGCCCTTCACCACCTGTTGCCAATCCACGTTGACGCCCATGATCGACATGCCGTTGTTCATGACGCCCATGATGAAGCCGCCGACCACCGCGCCGATGACCTGGCCGACGCCGCCCATGGCCGAAGCGCCGCCGATGAACACCGCGGCGATGACGTCGAGCTCGCTGCCGAGGCCCGCCGCCGGCACGGCCTGCCCCAGGCGTGCCGCGATGATCAGGCCGCCAAGCGCCGACAGCACGCCCATGTTGACGAACACCATCAGGGTCAGCCGCTCGGTCTTGATGCCCGACAGCTGCGCCGCCTTGGCATTGCCGCCCATGGCGTAGATGCGGCGGCCGATCGTCATGCGTTTGGTGACGAAGACGAACAGCGCGATCAGCACGCCCATCACCATGAGAACGATCGGCAGGCCCTTGTAGGTGGCGAATTGGTAAACCAGGAACAGCGCCAGGGCGCTGGTCACCAGCGTCTTCACGACGAACAGTGTGAAGGGCTCGGCTTCATAGCCATGCTGCTCGCGGGTGCGCCGCGCCCTGAGCCCGAAATAGGCATAGGCGAGCACGGCGACGAGGCCGATCACGATCGTCGTCATATGCAGCGTCAGGCCGCTGCCGATGATGGTCTTGCCTGCGGCGTTCACGGTCGGCGGGATCAGCATCAAGGGGCCGATCACGTCGGGAATGAAGCCGGAGCTGAGTGCCTTGAAGCCGTCTGGAAGCGGCCCAACAGAAGACCCGCCACCCAGCAGCGCTTGGCAGATGCCGCGGAAGATCAACATTCCCGCCAGCGTGACGATGAAGCTCGGTATTCGGTGATAGGCGATCCAGTAGCCTTGGGCCGCGCCGATGCAGCCGCCAATGACGAGACAGATGATCGACACAACCAGCGGATTGCTCAATGGGCCTAGCGGCCAGATGACCATCATCATCGCCGCCAGCGCGCCGATGAAACCGGCGACAGAGCCGACACTGAGGTCGATATGACCCGAAACGATCACCAAAAGCATGCCCAGCGCCATCACGATGATGAAGGAATTCTGCTGCACCAGGTTGCTCAGGTTCACCGGCTTGAACAGCGTGCCGGACGTCGTGAACTGGAAGAACACCATGATGGCGATCAGCGCCAGGATCAGGCCATATTCGCGCAAATTGGTGATCAGCGCCGAGACGGCAACGCGCGGTCCCTGCTGCACATCTTCGGCGACGCCGCTTTTCGGCGCGGGAGCGCTTTCGGTGCTCATGATGCTTTTCCTTCTCCCCGAACGATGGCGCGCATGATCTTTTCCTGGCTGGCATCACTCGCCGCCATTTCGCCGACCATGCGGCCTTCATTCATGACGTAGATGCGGTCGGTGATGCCGAGCAGTTCCGGCATCTCCGACGAGATGACGATGATCGCCTTACCCTCGGAGGCGAGGCGGGCGATGATGGTGTAGATTTCGTACTTGGCGCCGACGTCGATGCCGCGCGTCGGCTCGTCGAGGATCAGCACTTCCGGATTGGCGAACAGCCATTTCGACAGCACCACCTTCTGTTGATTGCCGCCCGACAGATTGCCGGTCATCTGATAGACGCTGGACGAGCGGATGTTGGTCTTGGCCTTGTAGTCGTTGGCGACGGCGAGTTCGCGCAGGTCGTCGATCACGGCGTGGCGCGAGACGCCCGGAAGGTTGGCCAGCGTGATGTTGTGCTTGATGTGATCGATGAGATTGAGACCGTAGGTCTTGCGGTCTTCGGTGACGTAGGCAATGCCGTGCTCCACCGCCTTGCTCACCGATGAGACATCGATCGGCTTGCCCTTGAGCAGCACCTCGCCGGTGATGCGGCGGCCATAGGAACGGCCAAACAGGCTCATCGCGAATTCGGTGCGCCCGGCGCCCATCAGCCCGGCGATACCCACCACCTCGCCCTTGCGGACATTGATATCGATGCCCTTGATCACTTGCCGCTCGGCATGGATCGGGTGATAGACCGACCAGTTCTTCACCTGGAGCACGATCTCACCGATCTTCGGCTCGCGCGGCGGATAACGGTCGTCAAGCGAGCGGCCGACCATCGAGGTGATGATGCGGTCTTCCGAGATGTCTTTCTTGGCCAGCGTCTCGATGGTTCGCCCGTCGCGGATGATGGTGACCTTGTCGGCGACCCGGTTCACCTCGTTGAGCTTGTGCGAGATCAGGATCGAGGTGATGCCTTGCCGCTTGAACTCGAGCAGCAGGTCGAGCAGCGCCTGGCTGTCTTTTTCCGACAGGCTCGCCGTCGGCTCGTCGAGGATCAGCAGCTTCACTTCCTTGCTGAGCGCCTTGGCGATCTCGACCAGCTGCTGCTTGCCGACGCCGATGTTGGTGATCAGCGTCTTGGGGTCCTCCTTGAGGCCCACCTTCTTCAGCAAGGCGCTGGTGCGTGTCTCGTTGGCATTCCAGTCGATGATGCCAAATCTGGCGTGCTCGTTGCCAAGGAAAATGTTTTCGGCGATCGACAGCATCGGCACCAGCGCAAGCTCCTGGTGGATGATGACGATGCCCTTGTGTTCACTGTCGTGAATGCCTTTGAAATGGCATTCCTCGCCACGGTAGATGATCGCGCCATCATAGGTGCCGGACGCATACACGCCTGACAGCACCTTCATCAGCGTCGATTTGCCGGCGCCGTTTTCGCCGACCACGGCATGGATCTCGCCTTCCTCGACGCTGAGGTTGACGTTCGACAGCGCCTTCACGCCGGGGAACGTCTTGGTGATGTCGCGCATCTCCAAAATCGTCGAGGCCATCAGGAATACCGCTCCTCCGAGGTCCGGAACAATGCCGGGGGGCTAGTATGCGAATTTTGGATTCGCCGCGCTAGCAAAAAGGGGCCCCGCTGCGCGCGGGACCCCAGGCTTTGCAAAAGCGATTACTTCAGGTCTTCGGCCTTGATGTAGCCGGAGTCGACCACCAGGGCCTGGTAGTTCGACTTGTCGACTTCATGCGGCGTCAGCAGGATCGAGGGAACGACCTTGACGTCGTTGTTGTAGGTCTTGGTGTCGAGGCCTTCCGGCTTGCCGCCCGAGAGCACCTTGTCGACCAGACCGACAGTGGCCTTGGCCAGTTCGCGGGTGTCCTTGAACACGGTCGAGTACTGCTCACCCGAGATGATCAGCTTGACCGAGGCGGTCTCGGCATCCTGGCCGGTCACAACAGGCCAGGGCTGAGCGGCCGTGCCGTAGCCCACGGCGCGCAGCGAGGCGGTGATACCGCGCGACAGGCCGTCATAGGGCGACAGAACGCCATCGACGCGGCTGCCGTCCGAGTAGTTGGCGGAGAGCAGGTTGTCCATGCGCGCCTGGGCGGTTGCCGCCAGCCAGCGCAGCGTGCCGACCTTGTCCATGCCCATCTGGCCGGACTTCACGACCAGCACCTTGCTGTCGATCAGCGGCTGAAGAACGGACATGGCGCCGTTGTAGAAGAAGAAGGCGTTGTTGTCGTCGGGCGAACCGCCGAACAGTTCGATGTTGAACGGACCCTTCTTCTCCGGATAGCCAAGGCCCTTGAGCAGCGAATTGGCCTGGATGACGCCGACGCCGAAATTGTCGAAGGTGGTGTAGTAGTCGACATTGGCGGTCTTCTTGATCAGGCGGTCATAGGCGACGACGACGACACCGGCGTCAGCGGCCTTCTGCAGCGCATCCGACAGCGTGGTGCCGTCGATGGAGGCGATGATCAGTGCCTTCGGCCCCTTGGTGATTTCGTTTTCCAGCTGGCTGAGCTGGTTGGGGATGTCATCCTGCGCGTATTGCAGGTCGACGGTGTAGCCGAGAGCCTCGAGCTGGGACTTGACGGCGTCGCCGTCGTTGATCCAGCGCTGCGAGGTCTTGGTGGGCATCAGCACGCCTACCAGACCTTTGTCGGCCGCGTAGGCTGTGGCCGACATGGCTGCGATGCTGACCGCCAAGGCGGCGACTAATGTCTTGATGATTTTCACTTAACTCTCCCTGGTTGATGGACGCGGCACCCCGGGGGTCGCGGGCCGCGCAATCGTGCAGAAGCGCCAAGGCACTGCTGCCGTCATATCGATCTCCGGTATCCTCCCATGGCTCCGAGGCGCTGATTTCAATCGATACGATTTTTCTCGTCAGCGACCGTCGCGTCTCGGAACGCGCGAAGGGTGTGGCCCTTTGCCATAACTGTCAAATGCGATCTTTGATGGTTGCTATATCACTATTGGTATGTGTTATGAGATGTCACGGGACCGCCGACAATACCGGCCGGCGGCGAGTGGAGGCGGCGAAAAGCCATGGTGGCGCTACGGAATCCGACAGCGGTTTCAAATGGTTACAGCGAAATGCCGGGCGACGGCGAAACCCTGCTGCGCAGTGGTCTCAGCCTGCGTCACATGCGCATGATCGTCGCGCTCGACGATCATGGCCGGGTGAGCGCGGCGGCCCAGGTCATGAACATCTCGCAGCCGGCGGCCTCGCGCATGATCGGTGAGATGGAGGCTGTGCTCGAGGTCAAGCTTTGCGAAAGGCTGCCGCGCGGTATCACGTTGACCCCGTACGGCAAGGCACTGGCCAGGCGCGCGCGCTCGATCCTGCTGGAGATGCGCGAGGTCGACCGCGAGATTTCCGAGCTCAAGGCGGGCAAGGGTGGTTCGGTGTTCCTGGGTGCCGTGACGGCGCCGGCGATCGAACTGGCGGTGCCGGCGATTCGCGAGATCCGCCGCCTCTATCCGCGCATCGAGATCACCATGCAGGTCGAGACCTCCAACGTGCTGGCGCGCGAACTGATCGCCATGCGCCATGACTTCATCATCGCGCGCATCCCCGACGATCTCAATCCGCGCCTGTTCGAGTCGCGCGTCATCGGCGTCGAGAAGGCGTGCCTGATCGTGCGCCGGGGCCATCCGCTCACCAGGGGCAAGGTGGTGCGGCTGGAGGAGACCGCCAGCTATGACTGGGTCTTCCAGTCGGGCGGTTCGCCCTTGCGCCAGGCAATGGAGAGCAATTTCCTCAACCGCAACATCGCCCTGCCGGACCGGATCCTCAACACCAGCTCGCTGCTCCTGACCCTGGTCATGGTCGCGCAGTCCGACGCCATTGCGCCGGTCTCGGTCCAGGTGGCGAAATTCATCCAGAATCCCGACGGGCTGGCCGGCGCCATCGACGTCGTCCACACCGAATTCGACATCGAGGTCAGGCCCTACAGCCTGATCACCGTGAAAAACCGCGTGCTGTCGCCCGCCGCCAAGATGCTGCATGACTTCATTCTGCGAGAGGTGGGATAGCGGCCACTTCGGCAAGGTTATCCTGCCCGACGCACGAGTTTGATCACCAGAGAACTTCAGCATCGAACGGGTGACCGGATGATCCCCCACGGATGAAACGGTCCATGGGCGACAGATCCGATGCGGCGGCTCCAGGTCTGACCGCCAACGGCGAATACCATTGCCGGCAGTGGCTTCGCCCTTGAGCCAGTCGGTTCCGGCCTCTACAACCTAAGGCGAGGGACTACACTTTCCTTGAGAGCGCCATATTTCCCTTAACTAATGAACCTCTGCGGACAACCAGCAATGGGGACACATGAAAGGCGTGGCCATATTAACCGAGGCTCGTAGCGGCTCCGAATGGCTCGGCAGTCTCACCAACAGCACCGGCACTTTTGGCAATTCGGCCGAATGGCTCGATACGATCAATCTGGGGTTCAAGCCGAAATCATTCGATGAACTTCTTCCGCTGTAATCGACCGCGGCGGGACCGCGAATGGCAGGTTCGCGGTAAAGTTGTTCCCACGGCATCTTCACTGGTCGCAGGCGAAATATGGAGCCGACTTCCTCGCCGAATGCGTCAGGCGCCATGATATGGGATTGGTCCTGCTGGAGCGGAGAGACCGCCTTCGTCAAGCAATTTCCCATTGCCGGGCGAAGGCAACCGGCCATTGGAAAAGCACGATGAACGGCGCGGATTTGGTTCCGCAATACGACTTCGCGGGCATCTGCCAGGCCTACTTCCTGATCGAGCAGAGCTATGCCTTCTGGGAGGCCTACTTGCGCATTGGCAATCTGACTTACGACCATTTCTTCTATGAAGACCTGTTGGACGACCCTCGTCCTTATGTCGAATCGATGGCCCGGCAATTGTCGGTCGAAATGCCGGAAGGCGAGTTCAAGACGAATTTACGGTTGCAGCGGGACACACACACCGAAGACTGGGTAGAGCGGTTCCAAAATGACGCCAAATCCAAGAGCCCATTGGCCCATCTCCCCGAAAACGTGGCGCCGCGCAACATCGACAATCTCGCTCGGTTCCTTCTGAAGAAACAGATGCGAATCAGCCAGGCTTAGACAGCCTGTTCGAACCTTCCGGAGTGGTTGGAGCGGGTAGCGGGAATCGAACCCGCGCGTTCAGCTTGGGAAGCTGACAGGCTACCATTACATCATACCCGCGTGAGCCCTCGTTATCATGACGGCATGCCTTGGGGCAATCGCCAAAGCGGGCCTCGTGCCGGCGCGGCCAGATCAGGCGCCGGGCAGGTAGATCACCGCATAATCGTCCGAATAGGCGCGCTTCCAGCCCAGTTCGTCGAAGAAGGGAATGCGGCTGTCGCCGGTCGACAGCAGCGCCCAGCCTATGGCGTATTTCTTCAGCTGGGCTTGCAGCAGCGGCCTGCCGTCACTGTGCCCCATCTCGTCGTCGGTCTTCGTGAAGCCGCCCAGGAACAGCTGGTCCGTCCGTCCGTCGATATAGGTCTTGATCCCGTGGAAGATCAGCGTGCCGCCGAAATTGTAGGAATTCAGCACGTTGCCGGACAGATGATGGCTTTCGGCGAATGCCAGCGCGCCGCTGGCCGACGTCTTCTGGCTCGGCGCGACCTGATACGAGCTGCCAAGCACCAAGGCCGCACCGACTACCAGAACGGTTGCCGCCCCGCAGATCGGGTAGAACCGCCTGGCGAAGAATTTTTCCACCCCGTCGCGCTTTTCAGTCAGCCATGCGGGAGCTGAAAGCGAGGGGTATTGCCGCGCGACCTCGGCCGCGATCACCAAGGGAATCAGCAGGAAGAACAGATACACGAAGCGCATGTGGCCGAGGAACATATGCAGGGTGAAGATGATGAACAGGGCCTTGGGCCAGCCAATTCGCAACCGCGATACCAAAAGCCCGAAAAGCGCCACCAGCATCGCGACTTCCTGGAAAGGCTGTTCCTGAGCATTGAATGGCCGCCACTCGAGGATGAGTGGCACGGCCTCATTGCCATAGGCGACGGTGAGCGTGGCCAGGATGGATTTCACGCCATAGGGATGGATCAGACTGACCAGTGGGCAGAGCAGGCCGAACGCGACCCATTTCACCAGGAGGAAGGGTTTCGACAGGCCGACGCGCGCCAGCAGATCCAGACCGGCAAAGGCGGCGATAACGAAGCCCAGGGTGAAGGTGGCGTGCAGGTTGGCCCACAGCACGACAAGCACAAGCAGCCACCAGGGCGGGGTTTTCTCTTCTTGCGCCGCACGAAACAGCATCGCCGTCCAGATGACGATGATCGGCAAGGTGAAGACGTGGGGGCGCGCCGTATAGATCGGATCGATCAGGAAGGCCACGAGGAACGCCAGCGCTGTCGCCAATATAGGCTTCAGCCAGGCGCTGAGAAACCATCCCGTCAGGAAGACCGTCAGGCCGACCGTGGCGATGATCAGCGTGACCACCCCGTTCCAGCCTCCCGCCTGGTAGGCAAGCGCCAGCAGGACTTGCCCAAGCCACTCCTTGGCGATCCATGGCTGGCCGGCAAAAGTGTGGGAGTAGGGGTCGGCCGTCGGAAATGTCCGGTTTGCCAGGAAATCCAGTCCGACCTTCACTTGCCACCAATTGTCGGGATCCTGCAGGAGGGCGCCGGCAAAGGCCGCCAGTACCGCCGCTATGACACAGGCAACCAACAGACAGAATATCAACCTGGCCCGCTGTGCGTCCTCGAGCGCGGGCCTTGCCGGCGCGATTGCTGCCGCCTCGCTCATATAGCGGCTCCAGGCCATTTCGCGTTCACTCCGGTCGAGGAATAGGGAGCACCCGCACCGCCGACGAACACGAAACAGGCCGAGACCGCGCCAGGGCGAAAGCCATCGGCACGGCTGAAGGTCCATTGGCGGTTGAGGAAGAAGCCGAGGACAAGGCCAGCGGCATAGCCCGTGGCATTGGAAATGATGTCGCCAAGGCCCAGCGCGAGCCCGGCCAGGATGACCGCGTATCCCAGCGCCGTGTTCAACATCCCGACGGCGCCAAATCGCGGCATCCTCGGATCGTCAAACGGCAGGCTTGACCGCATGCGCAAAATACTGGGCTCCGACAGGAATCTTGGTGAGGAAGCGCTCGAACGGCCTCAGCCTGGCAAGCAGCCGGGGAAAGAAGATACGGTAGATGATCCGGGTGTTGGAAAGACCCGCCGCGGCCATCCGCTTGCGCATCTCGCGGGAGTTGATCAAGACCGCGTTCTCGTCGAAAGCGCAATTTCTCACAGCGTGGGTGGTCAGCGGGTTCCACGGATTGTGTTCGAAAAGAAAGAAGCTGCCGCCATCGGCCAGCACCCTGCCGATCTCCGCGAGCAATCCGATCTGCAGGTCTTCGGGAATGTGGTGGAAGACGCAAGCCGCGAAGGCCAGGTCGAAGCTGCCGTCGGCAAACGGAATTGTCTTACCGTCGAAATGCGTGAATGAGGCCTGGCCGGGAAAGCGCTTGCGGGCGATGTCGAGCGATTCCCGCGAAGGATCGAGCAAGACGATCTCGCTGTCTGGAAACGCTTTGCGCATATGGCCGAGCGAATTGCCGACGCCGGCGCCGAAGTCGAGTATCCGTCGCGGTTTCACACCGGCCCGCCGCAGCGTCGCGGCAACGTCGTCGATCTTGTACTTGGCGAAGAAGTCCGGCGTTTCGCCGCTCAGCCTTATGCTCGCGGCATGCTGTTCCTGATACTCGCGCGCAAACTGGTCGAACTCCGCCTCAAGCACGCGCGGCCCTCTTTGCCATCTCCTGCAGGCGATGGAGAGGCAGGTTCTTGTCCTCGGCTGCCTGGCTGCGCGAAACGATCTCGTTGACGAGGTAGAGCGGTCGCCGCTTTGTCTCCATGTACATGCGCCCGAGATACTCGCCGAAGATGCCAAGCACCATGAGCTGGACGCTGCCGAGGATCAGCATGATCGCGGCAAGGCTCGTCCAGCCGGGCAACACGTTTCCGGCGGTCCATTCGAACAGGGTGTAGCCGAGCACGACCAGCCCCAGAAGTCCGAACATCATGCCGAGCAGCGAGGCGAACCGTAGCGGTGCGATGGAGAAACTGGTCATCGCGTCGATCGCCAGGAGAACCATCTTCTTCAGCGGATAGTGGGTGGTGCCGGCAAAGCGCCGGTGTCTTTCATAGGGGAAAGCCACCTGTTTCAGCCCGATCCAGCTCACCATGCCGCGAATGAACCTGTAGCGTTCAGGCATCGCGTTGAGATGATCCAGCGCGCGGCGGCTCATCAGCCGGAAGTCCCCGGAATTCGGTGCTATGTCGACGTCGACCATCCGGCCCAGCAAGCGATAGAACATCGAGGCGGAGGCCAGCTTGAACCAGCTTTCACCGTCGCGCGTCAGCCGCTGGCCGTAAACGACATCGAAGCCTTCATTCATCTTCGTCATCATCGCGCCGAGCAGTTCCGGCGGATCCTGCAGGTCGGCATCGAGAATGAGAATGCGCTGGCCGCGACAGAATTCGAGCCCCGCGGTCAACGCGATCTGGTGGCCGTAGTTGCGGGCAAGGTCGATGGCGACGACATGGTCGTCCTTTTCGGCAAGCTGGAAAATGGCTTCGCGCGTCCCGTCGGTCGCGCCATCGATGACCAGGACGATCTCGTAGGAACGGCAGTGTTCCAGGCAAGCGGCCGTCACCCGCCGATGAAGTTCGGCCACTCCATCCAGTTCATTGTAGCATGGGACGACCACCGACAACATGACGGCGCGTCGCGTGGTGATGTTTTCCGTCTCCACCAAAAGCCTGGCTCCCGCTATTTGATTGGGAATAGCGGCAATTGGTTAGAAAACAGATAAGCCGCCGGGATCGACCGCAGCCGTTGGTTGGCCGCCTTCTCCGCCACGCGTTTTGACGCCGTAAGCCCCGTCACCAACGAACAGGCAGTTCCATGCGGATGCGGATGCGGACGCCGGGCCAAACCCCACCAATAGCGCGCCTGGCGAGGTTCCGCGTCCCGATCACTTGTCCGAGATGCAGGGGGCTCGCCAGTTGTCCAACTCTCGCGTGACAGAGCTACTGGCTCGACGCACCGTGTTCCACGCGACAGCCGCGCTGGCTTGATGGATGGCCGGCGAGTGCGTATCTCTGGGCCTGTCCCCTGAATCGGGGCGACCGAAGCTGGAGACAGGCCTTGTCCGCACTGACACGCTTCCTCGGCGACTCGCCGCTCAGGGTGATCCTGAAGCTGCTGGTGGTGTCGTTCCTCGTCGGCCTGGTCATGAACGCCTTCGGCTGGTCGCCGATGGACGTGCTCTACGGCATCCAGAAATTCTTCATCGACCTATGGAACCTGGGCTTTCACGCCATTGATCGTTTCCTTGGCTATATCCTGCTGGGTGCGGCAATCGTCGTGCCGGCCTTCATCCTGCTCAGGATCGCCAGCTACCGCAAATGAACCGTCAGGCATAACCCGAAGCCACCTCGAACAGGATGGCGTGCCGCGCCGCAAGCACCGCCACATCGGTGGAATAGCCCCCGCCGATGACGCCGCAGACAGGAATGCCGAGCGCGCGAAAATGGCTGATAACCATCTCGTCGCGGGCGCGCAGACCGTCATCCGTCAGCGACAGCCTGCCCAACCGGTCCTCGGCATGGACGTCGACGCCGGCATTGTAGAACACGATATCCCAGCGCGCTTTGGCGGCCAGCTCCGGCAGGATGCCGCCAAGCGTCTCGAGGTAGGCGGCGTCACCGGTGCCGTCGGGCAGTGCGATGTCGAGGTCGGAGGCGATCTTGCGCACGGGGTAGTTGCGGTCGCCATGCATGGAAAAGGTGAACGCGCGCGGCTCATCGCTCAGAATGTCCGCCGTGCCGTCGCCCTGATGCACGTCGAGATCGACGACCAGGATCTTTTGTGCCGTGCCCTCAGCCAGCAACATCATCACGGCGACGGCGACATCGTTGAAGGTGCAGAAGCCGGCGCCTTGCGCGCGCCGCGCATGATGGCTGCCACCGGCGGTGTTGCAGGCGATGCCGTGCCGCAAGGCCAGTCGCGCCGCCAGCATCGTTCCACCGGTGGCAAGCTGCGCGCGCAACGAGACGCGGGGGCCGACTGGAAAACCGATCTCGCGTTCGATTTTCTCGGGTACCGTGCAGGCGAGCACCTGATCGACATAGGCCGCCGCGTGGGCAAGCTTCAGCCATGACGCCGGCGCTGGCTTGGCGGTGTTGAGCGCGTTGGGGCCGGCCAGTCCGCGTGCGCGCAAGGCGTCCATCAGCAACGGGTACTTGCTCATAGGAAAGCGATGGTTGACGGCGAAGCCGGCGTCATAGTCGGGGTGATGGACGATCTGCAGGGGCATCGGAGCTCGCGCCAGGGTCAGGGAATCGATTGGCCGTTATCGGATGAATGATTGCGCGATGCGAGCAAAGTGGGGCACATCGGGTGCCCGATCAAGCCGCAAACAGCAAGGTAGAAGACCTTTGGACGAGGGTGCAATCCCAGCCGACGCGAGATCCTTTGTCGTCACCAACCGTTCCGTGCTCGCCATCGCGGTGCCGATGACGCTTGCCTATCTGACGACGCCGCTGCTCGGCCTGGTCGATACGGCGGTTGTGGGACAGTTCGGCGACGCCGCCTTGCTCGGCGGCCTGGCGGCCGGGGCGCTTGTTTTCGACGTCGTCTTTACCACCTTCAATTTTTTGCGCTCGGGAACCACCGGCCTCGTTGCGCAGGCTTTCGGGCGCGGCGACGCCCTGGAGGAACAGGCGGTGTTCTGGCGCGCCGTGCTGATCGCGGTCGTCGCTGGCATCATCCTCGCCGCGCTTGCTCCTCTGGTCGCCATCGCCGGGCAGAAATTCATGGGTGCCGAACCGCGCGTCAGCGAGGCGATGGCCGTTTACATCCGCATCAGGCTGCTCGCCGCACCCTTCTCGCTGATCAACTATGCCATCCTCGGCTATGTCTTGGGGCGCGGCGAAGGCGGGCTCGGACTGGTTCTGCAATTGGTCCTCAACGGCATCAACATCGCGCTATGCTTCCTGCTCGGCCTGAAACTCGGCTGGGGTGTCGCCGGCGTCGCCTGGGCGACCGTCACCGGTGAATTCCTTGCCATGCTGCTTGGTCTCGCCATCGTTGTCAGGCGCTTCCGGGCGACGCCGCCCTTGCCGCGCCATCGCCTGCTCGATATGGCCGCCTTCCTGCGCATGCTGTCGCTCAACCGCGACATCATGATCCGCTCGTTCGCGCTGCTTGCCGCCTTCGCGCTGTTCACCCGCCAGGGTGCGCAGTTCGGCACGGTGACGTTGGCCGCCAATGCCGTGCTGATGAATTTCTTCCTCGTAGCCGGCTATTTCCTCGACGGCTTTGCCACGGCCGCCGAACAGCTCGCCGGCCGTGCCGTTGGCGCGCGGGCGGCCATCCCCTTCCGTCGGGCTGTCAGGCTGACCCTGTTGTGGGGGTTCGGGCTGGCCGGGACGGCGACCCTCGTGCTGCTGATGGCCGGGGCCAATCTGGTCGCCCTCGTCACGACGTCGGAGGAGGTCCGCTCTGTGGCCGACATCTACCTGCCGTGGGCGGCGTTCACCGCGCTGAGCGGTGTGCTGGCGTTCCAGATGGATGGCGTCTTCATCGGCGCCACCTGGTCGCGCGACATGCGCAACATGATGCTGCTGTCGTTCCTGGTTTTCGTAGCAGCGCTGCTCACCCTTGCGCCCGCCTTCGGCAATCACGGCCTGTGGGCGGCGCTGCACGTCTTTCTGCTCGCGCGCGGCTTCAGCCTGTTGGCCATTCTGCGGCTGAGGCTACGGACGGTGTTCAGCTAAGTGGCTTCGTCGCCCATTGATCGAGATGGCCGTCGCGCAATTCGCGAATGGACTTGAGCCGCGACGTTTCGACAAAGCGTGCCATCCCGGCGACGATTCGCCCCGGCAATGCAGGGCCGGCATAGATCATGCTGGTGTAGAGCTGGACGAGATCGGCTCCGGCAAGGATTTTTTCAAGCGCCGTATCGGCGGAATCGACGCCGCCGACGCCGATGATGGCAAGCTCGGGTCCGAGCAGTTTGCGCATCCTGGCCAGCACGATGGTCGAGCGTTCGAACAGCGGCTTGCCGGAGAGCCCGCCGGTCTCGCGCGCGCTGTCGCCGCTGCGCAGCGCTGGCCGGGAGATGGTGGTGTTGGAGACGATGACGCCGTCGATCCGTTTCTCGGTGACCTCGGCGGCGATGTCCTCCAGTTCCGCCTCGACCAGGTCCGGCGCGATCTTGAGGAAGACCGGCGGCTGCGCCGTTGCCAAGGCGCGTGCGGCCATGACGCGCGACAGCAGCTCGCCAAGCTGCTCGCGCGCCTGCATGTTGCGCAGGCCGGGCGTGTTGGGCGAGGAGATGTTGACCGTCAGATAGCTGGCGTAGGGTGCAAGGCTGGCGACGCCGCGCTCATAGTCGCCAATGCGGTCGGTGCTGTCCTTGTTGGCGCCGATGTTGACGCCGACGATGCCGGAACGCCCCTTGCGCGCAGCAAGGCGTCTTTCGGCGGCCGCGTGACCTTCATTGTTGAAGCCCAGCCGGTTGATCACCGCTTCATCCGCCGTCAGTCGGAAGATGCGTGGCTTCGGGTTGCCGGCCTGTGGCAGCGGCGTGATCGTGCCGACCTCGGCAAAGCCGAAGCCGAGCCCAAGCAAAGCGTCGGGCACCTCGGCGTTCTTGTCGTAGCCGGCCGCCATGCCGAGCGGATTGGGGAAGTCGATGCCGCAGACGCTGACCTTCAGCCTGGCGTCGCGTGTCGGCCGCCCGGTCACCGGCAGGCCGCACCGCAGCGCCGCGATCGACAAGCCATGCGCGGTTTCCGGATCGAATGTGAACAGCAGCTTCTGGCCGAGCCGGTCGAGCACGCTCATTCGCCCTCCAGTGCCGGGAACTGGTGAGCACCGTCGGCGCCAAGCGGCAATGGTCGGACCCACAGCACGGCTTTCAGGTCCAGCACGCCGTAAAGATGTGGAAACAGCGCGCCGCCGCGCGAAACCTCGTATTTCAGCGCACCGCCCAGGCTGGCGCCGTCGATGGCGACCAGCAGCAGGCCGGTCTGGCCGGCGAAATGCCTTGCCGCCGTTTCCCTGACCTGCGCCGCCGTGGAGAAATGGATGAAGCCGTCGGCGACATCGATCGGCGCGCCGGTGAAGCGGCCATTTGTTTCGGCCTCGCGCCAGGGCGCTTCCGGGGTTATCTTGTAGATAATCTGAGACATGGTTGCGCTATAGTCCGAACCAGCCACGCGGGAAAGGCCACGCCAGGGGTCTTCCCCATTTCCGGCGCAAACATGCGATATTTCAGGCTTTGGCCATGGAGGAACAACATGCGTCCGCAGCACATCTTGATCCCCGCCGCACTCGTTTCGCTGGTCGCGGCATCCGCTTTTTCCGAAGAAACCGACCGCTACCGGCTGGAAAAGTCTGACAACGGCTATGTCCGCATGGATACGCAGACAGGCGCGATGTCGATTTGCCAGGAGCGCTCCGGTCAGCTCGTCTGCAAGATGGCGGCCGACGAGCGCGCCGCTTTCCAGGACGAGGTCGATCGCCTGCAGACCTCGATGAAGGCGATGGACGAGCGCGTCACCAAGCTCGAGAATTCGCTCTCCGCCCGCCTCGAATCGAAACTGCCGAGCGAGGAGGATTTCAACAAGACCATGAACTACATGGAGCGCTTCCTGCGCGGCTTCATGGGCATCGTCAAGGATATGGACAAGGACAATGGCGGCGGCCCCCAGCTCAACTCGCAGAAGACATGAGCGTCTGAAGACATGAGCGTCTAAAGTAGGGAAAACGCGGCGCGCTGGCTTTGCCGCTTGAAAACAGCGCGCAGCCCCTCATAATCGTTCATCTGATCCCGGAAAAAGCAGAAAATCATCGGGGGATTCGGGGAGGAACATTTGCCGTCGGGCTATTCTTTCGTCATCGCCGACGATCACCCGCTGTTTCGCGGTGCGCTGCGTGAAGCGCTTGCTGGCATCGGCGACGTCGCCGCGATCCACGAGGCCGGTGATTTCGAGAGCGCCAAGGCGCTGCTCGTGGCCAATGAGGATGTCGACCTGGTGCTGCTCGACCTGTCGATGCCGGGCGCCAGCGGCCTCTCCGGCCTGATCTCGCTACGCGGCATCCATCCGGAGGTGCCGCTGGTGGTGGTGTCGGCGCATGACGATCCGGCGACCATCAGGCGAGCGCTCGATCTCGGCGCGTCCGGTTTCATCTCCAAGTCGGCCAGCATGGAAGAAATCCGCGATGCCGTGCAGTCGGTGCTTGCTGGTGACATTGCAGCACCCGTCGGTGTCGATCTCGGCGTCGAGCGCGATCCCGAGATTTCCGACCTGATCAAGCGGCTGCAGGCGCTGACCCCGCAACAGACCCGCGTGCTCGGCATGCTGGCAGAGGGCCTGCTCAACAAGCAGATCGCCTATGAACTCGGTGTCTCCGAGGCCACCATCAAGGCGCATGTCTCCGCCATCCTGCAGAAGCTCGGCGTCGACAGCCGCACCCAGGCGGTGATCCTGCTGTCCAAGATCGGCAGCGACCCGCTGCAGGCAACCAGCTGACTATTCGGCGGCCGAAGCCAGCGGCCTGACCCTGGCCATCATCGAACGCAGCACGGCCGGCTTCAGCGGCTTGTTGATCACCGGTATCTCGAGCCCGCCCGCGGCCGTGCGTACCTCGTTGGAGCGGTCGGCCGTGACCAGCACGGCCGGCAGATCGTCGCCATGGATCGCGCGCAGCTTGGCGATGATGTCGAGACCGGTTTCGCCGTCCAGATGATAGTCGGCAAGGACGATGTCGGGGCGGTGTATCGTGGCATTCTCCAGTTCCTTTGAGCCTGACACCGTGTCGACATTGCACCCCCAGCCTTCGAGCAGCAGCCGCATGCCTTCGAGGATGCGGGCGTCGTTGTCGATGCAGAGCACGTGCAGCCCGGCCAGGGAAGCGGTCGCACGGGCAGGGGCTCTGGTCTCGATCTCGCGGCGCGGCTCCTGCACGGCCGCCACGGGCAGTATGACGGAAAAACGTGTGCCCTTGCCCGGATTTGAAAAGATCCGGATTTCCAGGCGCAAAACCCGCGCGATGCGGTCGACGATGGAGAGGCCAAGGCCGAGCCCCTCGGCTTCGCGGGCACCTTCGTCCAGCCGGGTGAATTCGTGGAAGACGGTGTTCAGCTTGTCGCCGGCGATGCCGATGCCGGTGTCGATCACCTGGATCTCGGCCAGTTCGCCACGCCGTCGCACACCGACCAGCACACGGCCGTGGCGCGTGTATTTGATGGCGTTGGAGACGAGGTTCTGGATCAGGCGGCGCAACAGGTTGCGGTCCGTCATCACTGTCACCGACGATGGCATGATCGTCAGGCCGAGCTTTTTCTCCGCGGCCATTGGCCGAAAATCATTGCCGATCTGGCGCAGCAATCCGTCGACGTTGAAGGCTGTATCGTCCGGCTTCATCGCGCCGGCATCGAGGCGGGACATGTCGAGCACGGCGCCGAGAATGGTCTCGACCGATTCCAGCGAGGATTCGATGTTGACCGCCGCCTTGCCGGCAGGCCCCTTGCCGGCCTTTTCGATCAGCGAAGAGCAATAGAGCCGGGCGGCGTTCAGCGGCTGCAGGATATCGTGGCCGGCGGCGGCGAGGAAGCGCGTCTTGCCTAGATTGGCCTCTTCGGCCAGCATCTGCGCCTGCGCCAGTTCCTCGTTGACCCGGGTCAGCTCGATGGTGCGGATCTTGACGCGCTGCTCCAGCGATTCATTGGCGCGCTTCAGCGCCAGGTCCTGTTCGACGCGCCCGGAAATGTCGGCGTAGGTGGCGACGATGCCGCCGTCCGGCATCGGGTTGGACCGCAATTCCAGGATGCGGCCGCTGGTCTTCAGCTCCATCTGCCAAGGGCTGACGAAACTGGTCAGCCGGTTGAGCATGGCCACACGCTGATCGGCGGGAATGTCGCCGCGCTCGGCGAGATGGCGCAGGATGCGGTCCAGCGAGACGCCGACCTGGCCCATCTCGTCGGGCAGGTCGAACAGCGCCCGGTACTGGCGGTTCCAGCAGATCAGGCGGAAATCGCGGTCGAAGACGGTGATGCCTTGCTCCATCTGGTCGAGCGCGATCTGCAAGAGGTCACGGTTGTGCTGCAGCGCCTCGGTGGCGTCGTCGAGCAGGCGGAAGGCATCCCTGGATTCGCGGTCGTGGCGCCGGAACAACAGCGACAGGATAAGCCGCGCCGAGGAAGAACCGACGGCGCTGGCCAGTAACTGCTCGGAGAAGCGGATGACGTCCATGCTCGCCTGTTCGTTGCCGTGCAGCGAGGTACCGCTGGTCTTTTCGAAAGACTGGAAGGAACGCTCGGTGCGTTCGACCCCGAGATAGCGCCCGATCGTGTCCTTGAGGTCGTTGACGGTGATGGCGGTGCGGAAGCGGCGCAGGCTGGGCATCGGGCCGGCATCGCGCGGCACGAAGATTGACGCCTGGATGCGTTCCAGCGGCACCGACGCACGCGAGAGGGAACCCAGAACGAAGAACACCGCGTTGATCGACAGGCTCCACAGCACGCCGTGATTCAGCGGCTCGGCGACGGTGCCGAACAGCGCCTGCGGCCGCAGCGCCTCGAAGCCGAACAGCCCCTGCACGATGATATCGGTATCGGGCGCGACGAGCGAGGGCAGCAGCAGTGTGTAGCCCCAGACGAGGATACCGGCGATCATGCCAAGAGCTGCACCCCTGCCGTTGGCGCCGCGCCAGATCAGCCCGCCGATCAGCGACGGCGCGAACTGGGCGATGGCCGCGAAGGACATCAGGCCGATCGACGACAGTCGCGCGCTGTTGGTGCTCTGGCGGTAGTAGAGGAAGGCGATGAACAGCAGGATGAAGATCGCCCCACGCCGCACATTGAGGATGAGCGTCGACCAGTCCTCGGTCTCCGAGGTCGAGGTCTTGAGCAGGCGGCGCACGAACAGCGGAATGACGAGGTCGTTGGAGATCATGATCGACAGCGCCACGCTTTCGACGATCACCATCGCCGTTGCCGCCGACAGACCGCCGATGAAAGCCGCCATCGCCAGCACGTCGTGGCCGCTGAACAGGGGCAGCGACAGCACATAGAGATCGCTGCTGGTTCCGGTGCCGACCAGCGACAGTCCGGCAAAGGCGATCGGCAGCACGAACAGATTGATCGCCACGAGGTAGAGCGGAAACACCCATGTCGCGGTGCGCAACTCGGCCTCGCCGCGGTTCTCGACGATGGTGACGTAGAACTGCCGCGGCAGCATGATGATGGCAAAGCCGCTGAGGCCCGTCAGCACCAGCCATGTGGCGAGCGAGGTGTTGTAGCTCATCGCCTGCCGGACCTGCGCGTTCTGGGCGAGCTTGTCGAACATGTCGCCGGGCCCGCCGAAGATCAGGAAGGTGACCATCAGGCCGATCGCCAGGAAGGTGGCGAGCTTGACCACGGTTTCGACCGCCACCGCCAGCACCAGCCCGTCCTGGTGTTCGGTGGCGTCGGCGTGGCGTGTGCCGAACAGCACCGCAAACAGCGCCAAGAGCATGGCGACGACCAGCGAGATGTCGCTGACGAACGGATCGAAGGAGGGCGGCGAGCCGGTATAGTGCTCGACCATCAGGCTGACAGAGCCGGAAATCGCCTTCAACTGCAGCGCGATATAGGGCACCGCGCCGATCGTGGCGATCAGCGTGGCGATCGCCGAGACGGTAAAGCTCTTGCCATAGCGGGCGCCGAGGAAATCGGCTATCGAGGTGATCTTCTCGGTTTTGGCCAGCCGCACGATGCGGTTGAGCAGCGGAAAGCCGAACACGAACACCAGCACCGGGCCGGTATAGATGCCGAGGAATTCGAGGCCGCGTTCGGAGGAGAGGCCGACCGAGCCGAAGAAGGTCCAGGACGTGCAGTATATGGCAAGGCTGAGCGCGTAGATGAAGGGTCGGGCCCGGCCGGGCCCGGATATCGCCGAGCGGCGGTCGCCCAGGCTGGCAATGGCGAACAGCAGCGTCACATAGGCGATCGCGATGAAGACGATGAACAAGCCTTGCACGCCTGCAATTTCCTCCCTTTGCCGTCTTTTTATCCGGCTTGCCCGAACGCAATCACAGCTTGGCGTCCGAGTCCATCGCGGCTTTGGAAGCATGACCGTTGTTGCGGCATTCGGACAGCGCAACCAAGGTGCGGGGAAGGAAGGAAAAAGCGGTTGTTTTCTCGCTTTTGCCCATGTTGCAACCTCAGGTTTTTGTTATGTTGCCTCTGGGTCGATGCCGCATGGATGGGACATGGTGCGGCCGGTCATGGCAAGGAGGGTCGAATGCTGAAAGAATTCCAGGAATTCATTTCCAAGGGAAACGTGATGGACTTGGCCGTCGGCGTCATCATCGGCGCCGCCTTCGGCAAGATCGTCACGTCGCTGGTCGACGACGTCATCATGCCGATCGTCGGCGCGATCTTCGGTGGGCTGGACTTCAACAACTACTTCTTCGGGCTCTCCTCGGCCGTCAATGCGACATCCTTAGCAGATGCCAAGAAGCAAGGCGCGGTCTTCGCCTATGGCAGCTTCATTACCGCGGTATTGAACTTCCTTATCCTTGCCTTCATCATCTTCCTGATGGTCAAGGCGGTAAACAATATGCGCAGGCGGCTTGAGCGCGAGAAGCCGGCAGCTCCCGCAGCGCCGCCGCCCGCCGACGTCGCGTTGCTCACCGAAATCCGCGACCTGCTCGCCAAGAGATAGACGGTTCAGGTTCTTCTGGACCAAAACCCCGGTCGTTCGCGGCCGGGGTTTTCTGTTTTCGCATCTGTTAAGGAGCGCTAGCCAACGCCTGAGACCGGAACGGATCCGTCCATGACCTTGATCGAAAGTTTGCGCGCCGAAGCCCGCGCGGCGCCAGAGAGCGGCATTGTCGCCGTCGTCAACCACGGCCGCCTGCGCGAGGGCCTGATCCCGCTCTGGGCCGGTGAGGGCGACCTGCCGACGCCCGCCTTCATCAGCGACGCCGCTGCCCGGGGACTGGCCAGCGGCGAGACATTCTACACCTGGCAGAAAGGCATTCCGGAGCTCAGGCAAGCGCTCGCCCGCTACTATGCAAGGCATTTCGGCAAGACCTTCCCTGAAGACGAATTCATCGTCACCGGATCGGGCATGCACGCCATCCAGCTGGCGCTCGACGCGGTCGCCGGCGCCGGCGACGAAGTTGTCTATCTGTCGCCGGCCTGGCCGAATTTCGATGCCGCCGCGGCGATAGCGGGAGCCGTGCCGGTCCCGGTCACGCTCGACCAGTCCGGCAATGGCTGGTCCTGCGATGTCGAGAAGATCGCGGCTTCGATCACGCCGCGCACAAAGGCACTGTTCATCAACACACCGTCGAACCCAACCGGCTGGACCGCCGATCATGAGACCTTGCAAGCGATCCTCGATCTTGCCCGCGCGAAGAACCTTTGGATCATCGCCGACGAAATTTATTCCCTGTTTCACTATGGTCATGGCCGTGCGCCATCCTTCCTCGACATCGCGACGGCGGAAGATCGCATCCTGTTCGTCAACAGTTTCTCCAAGAACTGGGCGATGACTGGCTGGCGTGTCGGCTGGATCAAGACCCATCCCGCCTTGCAGCAGGTGTTCGAGAACCTGATCCAGTATTCGAACTCCGGCGTCGCCCAGTTCATGCAGCGCGGTGCAATCGCCGCCCTCGATGGGGGCGATGCCTTCATTGCCGAACAGGTGGAGCGGGCGCGTGCGGCGCGTGACCTGGTCTGCGGCATCCTCGGTGCCACCGGCCGCGCCCGGTTCACCGTGCCGCAGGGCGCGTTCTATTTGTTCTTTACGGTAGACGGCATTACCGATTCACGCGCCGCCGCTTTCGAGATCGTCGACAAGGCCAATGTCGGCCTGGCGCCCGGCACAGCCTTCGGCCCCGGCGGCGAAGCCTTCCTCAGGTTGTGCTTCCACCGCCGCCTCGACCAGGTCGAGGAAGCAGCGCACCGGCTGGCAAAGTGGATGAAGGCCGTCTAGCTAAGCCGCCGACGAAGCCCGGATTGAAAATCGCTCCGGCGAGTGAGCTGGGCTTCGATCATCGGGCGCAGGTCCGTGAGCACCAGAAGCGCAGAAACCCGCGTCAGATGGCCGTCGGAGTAGAGTTTCAGACGGGCTTCAGCCGCCGGACTTGGGCACCAGCAAGGGAATGACGCGGTCGCTCTCGGCCACCGAGGGCCGGCCTGCCGAACCATAGGGGATGCCCAGCGCATCCCAGGTCTCGACCAGCGCATCCTGCAGTGCCGCGATCAGTGCGTCGGTATGGAAGGGCGTCGGCGTGATGCGCAGCCGTTCCGTGCCGCGCGGTACGGTCGGATAGTTGATCGGCTGGATGTAAATGCCGTGTACGCCAAGCAGGCGATCGCTCGCCATCTTGCAAAGTTCCGGATCGCCGACCAGCAGCGGCACGATGTGAGTCGGCGATTCCATCACCGGCAGGCCGGCGGCGGAAAGGATCTGCTTGGTTCGCGTCGCCTGCTGTTGCTGGGCATCGCGCTCGGCCTGCGAGCGTTTTAGGTGGCGGATCGAGGCGGTGGTGGCGGCGGCGATCGCCGGCGGCAGCGCCGTGGTGAAGATGAAGCCCGGCGCATAGGAGCGCACCGCGTCGATCACCGCGCTTGTGCCGGTGATGTACCCGCCCAGCGTGCCGAACGCCTTGGCCAGCGTGCCCTGGATGATATCGATACGATCTGCCAGTCCCTCGCGCTCGGTGATGCCGCCGCCGCGCAGTCCGTACATGCCGACGGCATGGACCTCGTCGATATAGGTCATGGCGTTGTAGCGCTCGGCGAGCTCGACGATCTGCTTTATCGGCGCGATGTCGCCATCCATCGAATAGACGCTCTCGAAGACGATCAGCTTGGCGCGCTCGCGGCCCGCCGCCTGCAGCAGGCTTTCCAGATGCGCGACATCATTGTGGCGGAAGATCTTCTTCTCGGCGCCGGAGCGCCGCACGCCTTCGATCATCGAGGCGTGGTTCAGTTCGTCCGAGATGATCAGGCAGTTGGGCAAAAGCCGGGCAATGGTCGAGATCGAGGCCTCGTTGGAGACAAAACCGGAGGTGAAGACGAGTGCGGCTTCCTTGTCGTGCAGGTCGGCAAGCTCCACTTCGAGCTCAACCAGCGGGTTGCTGGTGCCCGAAATGTTGCGGGTGCCACCGGCGCCCGACCCCATCCGGCCGGCCGCGTTCTGGAACGCGGCGATGACGTCGGGATGCTGGCCCATGCCGAGATAGTCGTTGGAGCACCAGACGGTGATTTCCTCGGCGCGGCCATTGGCACGCCAGATGGCCCGCGGGAACTTGCCTGCGATACGTTCCAGGTCGGCGAAGACGCGATAGCGACGCTCTGCATGGAGCTGGTCGATCGCTTCCTCGAAGAACCGCTGATAGTTCATGTCGGCTTCCCAATTTTTGCGCGGGATCATAGTCATTGCCCTATTGGTCGTCCACCGGGCCTTTTTGGTCAAAATGCCACGCCCCGGTCCTGTTCCTAACGACCACGGATCGTGGCCTATTCCCTTGATGTGGATCAACTTTGTTTCAGGATGATGCCACATGCCGACCATGCCGGTTACCACGGCTTGTAGTGGCCATCCGGCAGGCTTTCCAGTAAGGCGGTGTTTGAGACAGTTTCCGATAAATCTTGAGATGCGAGGAAGCGGATGACGGTTTTGGTGACAGGCGGTGCCGGTTACATCGGCAGCCACATGGTCTGGGAGTTGCTGGATGCCGGCGAGAGTGTGGTCGTGCTCGACCGTCTTTCGACCGGCTTCGAATGGGCGGTGGCGCCGGAGGCGAAGCTGGTCGTCGGCGACGTCGCCGACAGGGAACTGGTTGGCTCGATCATCAGGGACAACAAGGTCGACGCGATCATCCATTTCGCCGGTTCGATCGTGGTCCCGGAATCGGTCGCCGACCCGCTCGGCTATTACGAGAACAACACCTCCAAGACGCGCACGCTGATCGAAACCGCGGTGCGCGAAGGCGTGCCCAACTTCATCTTTTCCTCGACCGCCGCCGTCTATGGCGGCGCCGGACTGGAGCCGGTGCGCGAGGATGCCCGCCTGGCGCCGGAATCGCCCTATGGCCTGTCCAAGCTGATGAGCGAATGGATGCTGCGCGACGCGGCGATCGCGCACGGCCTGCGCTATACCGTGCTGCGCTACTTCAACGTCGCCGGCGCCGATCCGAAGGGTCGCACCGGCCAGTCGACGCCGGGCGCCACCCATCTGATCAAGGTCGCCTGCGAGACGGCGCTCGGCAAGCGCCCCTTCATGCAGGTGTTCGGCACCGACTATCCGACGCCGGACGGCACCTGCATGCGCGACTATATTCATGTCAGCGATCTGGCGGCGGCGCATCGCCTTGCCTTGCAGCGGCTGCGCGCCGGGGGCACGAGCCTGGTTGCCAATTGCGGCTACAGCCATGGCTATTCGGTGCTCGAGGTCATCGACAGCGTACGCCGCGTCTTCGGCCATGATCTCGAGGTGAAGATGGGCGATCGGCGCCCAGGCGACGCCGCGGCGGTGGTTGCCAATTCGGATCTCGCCCGCGCGGAACTCGGCTGGACCCCGCAACGCGACGATCTCGACCAGATCGTTGCCGATGCGCTCGCCTGGGAGCGTATCCTGACCGGCAAGAACTCCGCACGGAGCTGAGCCGGCGGCTTTTTCCCCCAGGGCTCGCAAGGCGCTCAGCGAAGCGCTATTGAAGGCATTCGCAAGGCGTGGAGGCGCCGCGAGGGATTCTTGGGGGATGGCATGAAAATCACGGTGCTCGGAGCCGGCGTTGTCGGTACGGCGGCCGCCTATTATCTGGCCAGCGATGGCCACGAGGTCACCGTGATCGAGCGCCATCCGGCGCCGGCGCGCGGCACCAGCCAGTCGAATGCCGGCCTGGTGTCACCCGGCGATGCTACCGCCTGGGCTTCACCGGCGGCGCTGAAGACGTTTCTGCGCGGGCTCTACAATCACGACCTCGGCATCAAGGTGCGGCTGCGCTTCGATCCCTATTTCCTCGGCTGGAGCCTGCGCTTCCTGCGACAGTGCACAAAAGAGCGCCTGCGCGCCAACAGCCGGGTCAAGCTGCGCCTGGCGCTTTATTCGCGCGACTGCATCAACGCCATCTCCGCCGACACGGGCATCGGCTATGACGAGCGCAAGAAGGGCATCCTCTATTTCTTTCGCTCGCAGCACAGTCTCGACACTGGCACCGACAATTATCGCTATCTGGCCGAGCATGGCCTGCCGATCGAGATCGTCGGCCGCGACCGGCTGATCGAGCTTGAGCCGGGTCTTGCCGGAGTAAAGGAAAAGATCGCCGGCGGCGTCTATTCGCCGATCGACCAGACCGGTGATTCCCGGCAGTTCGTGGAAAAGCTCGCTGCTTATGCCGCCGAGAAACTCGGCGTGACATTTCTCTACGGCACCACGGTCGAGGGCCTCGACATAGAGGGTGACCGGGTGCGCGCGGTGATGACCTCGGCCGGACGGGTTCTCGGCGATGCCGTGGTCATCTCGATGGGGCCGGAAAGCGGCCTGCTCGGCCGCCGCCACGGCATCGACCTACCCGTCTACCCCGTGAAGGGCTACACGGCGACGATCCCGCTGGAGGACGAGAACAAGGGTCCGACGATGGGCGGTGCCGATGAGGACCAGCTCATCGCCTATTCCAGGCTGGGCAACCGGCTGCGGCTGGCTTCGACCGCCGAATTCACCGGTTTCGACCGTACCTTCCGGCCGAGCGATTTCGCCGCCATGTTCAGGACCGGCAAGGACCTGTTCCCAGGCGCCTTCGACGAGAAGAAGGCCGAGCTGTGGGCGGGCCTGCGGCCGACGATGCCGAACTCGGTGCCGGTCATCGGCCAGGCGCGCTACAAAAACCTCTATCTCGACACCGGCCATGGCCATGTCGGCTGGACCATGGCCTGCGGCTCGGGGAAATTCCTTGCCGACCTCGTCGCGGGCCGCAAGCCGGAGATCGACCCGCAAGGGCTGGTCTACGGGGGATAGGATGTCGGGACCGCAAGTCGCCATCGACCTTGGCCGCATCGAGCGCAACGCCCGCACCATCGTCGAGCGCTGCGCGCTCTCGGGCATCAAGGTCTTCGGCGTCACCAAGGGAACCTGCGGCATGCCGCAGGTGGCGCGCGCCATGCTGCGCGGCGGTGTCGCCGGCATCGCCGAATCCCGCTTCGAGAACATCCGCCGGCTGCGCGACAGCGGCATCAACGCACCGATCATGCTGTTGCGAAGCCCGCCGATGGCGCGCGTCGAAGAGGTGGTGCGCACCGTCGACATCAGCCTGCAATCGGAATTGAGCACCATTCGCGAGATCTCGCGCATCGCCGAGCGCATGGGCCGCGTCCACGACATCATGCTGATGATCGACCTTGGCGACCTCCGCGAGGGCATCTGGCCGAGCGACCTGATACCGACGGTCGAGCAGATCCTGGCGCTCAAGGGCGTGCGCGTCGCCGGCATCGGCACCAATCTCGGCTGCTTCGGCGCCATCATGCCGACCGAGGAAAACGTCGGGCAATTGGTCGCCCATGCCTACAAGACCGAACGCCTGTCCGGCAAAAGCCTCGACTGGATATCAGGCGGGGCCTCGTCGTCGCTGCCGCTGCTGCTCGAAGGCAAGCTGCCGGCCGGTATCAACAATCTGCGCGTCGGCGAGGCGATCCTGCAAGGCGGCGTCGAGACTTTCCGCGACACGCCATGGGCCGAGCTCGAACCCGATGCCTGCCGGCTGACCAGCGATATCATCGAGGTCAAGCTGAAGCCGTCTCGGCCGATCGGCCAGTCCGGCTACGATGCCTTCGGCAACCAGCCGGTCTTCCCCGACGAGGGTGACAGGCTGCGCGCCATCGCCAATATCGGCCGCGAGGACGTGCTGGTCGAGGGGCTGACGCCGATTGCCAAGGGGATAAGGGTGCTCGGCGCCTCCAGCGATCACCTGCTGCTGGATGTGCAGGATGCCGACCCGCCGCCGGCCGTCGGCGACCGCGTCGCCTTCCGCATGAGCTACGGCGCCATGCTTCTGGCGATGACCTCGGAATATGTCGAGAAGGCCCCGATGCACGACGTCGAGGATTTTTCCGGCCGCAAGATGGTGTCGATATCCGCCGAACAGGAAGCCGCCGGCATCCTGGCCCGGGAGCGCACCGGCGCGCGGCTGGAAGCGATGAATTTCGACGTGGTGGAACTCGCCGATGTCGAGCGACCGCCTTCAGGGCTGATCCGGCTGAGCGCCGGCGCCGATCGCTGCATCGCGCACAAGGCGCTGACCGCAACGGCACGCGCGACGCACTCCTTCGGTCTGATCTGGATCGATTCCATCGCAGCCCTCATGCCCGAGGACGAGGACGGCATCGACTTGCCGGAAGGCTCGGTGCTGGCGCGCACGCTCGGCCTCGATCACAAGCCGGGCGCGCTGCAGCCGCAGCTGTCGCCGGAAAATGTCGTCATCGTCGGCCTGCGCCATGCCGATCCGGCCGAAGCGCGGGTGCTGAAGGATTCGCGCGTTTCGGCCTTCACTATGACCGACATCGATGCCATGGGCATGCGCGACCTGATGCATGAGGCGATCCGCATCGCCACATCAGGCACGCAGGGCTTCCATGTCAGCTATTCGCCGACGGCGACCGAATTCGCCGGCTGGGCCGCGGGCTCCGGCGGGCTGACGGTGCGCGAAACGCACCAGGCGATGGAAGCGATCGCGCTCTCCGGCGGTCTGCTGTCGATGGATGTTTCGGGCCTGGCAACGGATCTCGAGCCTCGGATCGGCACCGACGTGATCAATTTCGTCATGTCGGCTTTCGGCAAGCGGATATTGTAGTCAGCCCTGCGTCTCAAGCGCTGCGCGCCATGTGCCAGCATATTCGGCCCACGCCCTGTCAGCCGGCGGCACGGTTCGTTCGCCCTTGCCTCGTGCCGCTACCGGGCCCGATGCAAGCAGCGCGGCACCGATGCTGGTGCCCGTGGCGGCCTCCGAAGCGACGACGGCGCGCACTGTCGCTGCCGCCAGCATGCCGACAAAGAGCCGGTTGCGGGCAAAGGGACCTTCGACAATGGTCGGACCGTCAGCGCCGATCAGGTCGAGGCAGGTCGCCGTCATCAGCGCCAGATAGAACGAGATGGCGGCAAAGCGCTCGCCGCTGTTCATCCCGTCAGCGTTGAGCCAAGTCGCGGCCCGATGCGGGAACGGCCCGGAACCTTGCTGGGTCGATGGCAGCAGCAACGCCTTTCGCGCCAGCACGGCGCCGACATCATCTTCGGTCCACGTCTCCGGCTGGCCTTCCGTCAGTACTGAGAACTCGCGGCCGCCCATGAAGCGGGCCGAGGGGACGGGATTGCCGAGCGCGTTGACATTGACCAGCGTGTCGCGCGCGGCATCGAGAACAATCTGTTTGCCGCCGACCGCCATGGACACCACCCAGGTGCCGGTCGAGACCACGGAGAAGGGCGGCGTGTCGGACAGGAGATGCGGCAGCAGTGAGGCGTTGGAATCGTGCAGGCCACAGAACACCGGCGTTTGCGGATCGAGGCCGGTTCGCGCGGCAAGCGCGGGCAGGATCGGGCCGAGCCGGTCCCCGGCTGGCCGTACCGGCGCCATCAGACGTCGCCACTCCAGCCTGTCGACCAATGATGAAAAGTCCGCTGTCCACGGGTTCCACAGATCGGTGTGGCAACCGAGCGATGTCACCTCGTTGGCGGCGACGCCGGTCAGCCGCAAGGCCCAGTATTGCGGGTACATCAGCATCGCCGTGGCCTTGGCGAAGTCCGCCGGGAAGCTTTTCCGCTGCCAGAAGAATTGTGCGCCGAGATTGAGGCCGAGCGGCAGGCGCGGCGTGCCGGTCTCGGCGAAAGGCGGCCGGATCGCGTCATAGTCCGCCGCCAAGCTGTCGGGGCCATCGAATTCGTAATCCAGGACCGGCAGCACCAACTCGCCCGAGGCATCGACCAGCGCCCCCGTCGCGCCATGAGTGGTGATCGATATGGCGTCGATGCGCTGTTCGCGGTTGAGACCGGCAAGGCTGTCGAGGATGAACGTCCACAAGGCCTCGACATCGTGATGCGGGTAAGGTGCTCGCCGAACCGGCGCATTCGCCATGCGGCGCAGCGCCACCTCGCTCAACGTCGGGAGGTCGACCAGCGCCACCTTGGCGTTGGTCTTGCCGATGTCGATGACGGCGATGTGGCGCATCGCGCTCATGCCATATGGAACACGGTTTCCAGCGGCACGGCCACCGGCTCGTTGTCCGGCTTGGTCTCCATGAGGTCGGCCATGTGTGCCCACCAGCGCTGCATCACCGGATGCTTCGGCAGATCGTCCATGCCATGGCCGTCTCGCCGCCAGAGCACGCCGAACAGAGTGCCGGTCTCTTCGTCGAGATGGATGGAGTAATCGGAGACGCCGGCCTGCTTCAGCAATGCGACCAGCGACGGCCAGATCTCATCGTGACGCTTCTTGTACTCGGCCTTCATGCCGGGCTTGAGCTTCATCTTGAACGCGTATTTCTCCGGCATCAGCGCCCTCCGCGCAGCCGCCGCCAGACGATCGGCAGCGCGATGACGATAATCAGGAGCAGGCCGATGAAGATCGACATGACAATGCCGGGCACGTTGAGCAGGCCCAGCCCGAAAGTCACCAGCCCCATGATGAAGGCGGCGAGCACGACGCCTAGGATGCTGCCGGCGCCGCCGAGAATGCTGACACCGCCGAGCACCACCATGGTGATGACTTCGAGTTCGTAACCCTGCGCGATCGACGGCCGCGTCGAGCCGAGCCGCGAGGTGATCAGCACCGAGGCGATGCCCGACATCAAGCCGGTCAGGCAGAACAGGATGAACTTGATGCGACCGACGCGCACGCCGGAAAACTGCGCCGCGACCGGGTTGTTGCCGATGGCGAAGACGCGGCGCCCGAAACTCGTCCGATGCAGCACGAACCAGTAGACGACCGCCGCGACAAGGAAGAGCACCAGTTCGAACGACACCACCCACCAGACGTAGCCCTGGCCAAAGAAAGCGAAGCTTTCCGGATAGCCCTTGTAGGCCTGGTCGCCGAGGATGATGAAGGCGATGCCGCGAAACAGGCTCATCGTGCCGATGGTGACGACGATGGATGGCAGGCCGAGCCTCGTGACCAGCAGCCCGTTGAAGGCGCCGCAGCCGAGCCCGACGACGATGCCGATCAGCACCAGCACCGGTGTGCCGGCGCCGGCCTGCACCGCCATGCCCATCATGGTCGAGGCAAGCGCGATGATCGCGGCGACCGACAGGTCGATCTCGCCCGAAATGATCAGCAGCGCCATGGCGAAGGCGATCAGGCCCTTTTCGGTGAAGTTGAAGGTGAGATCCGACAGCGAGTACGGGTCAAGGAAATAGGGCGAGGCGAAACTGTTGATGGCGAAGATGGCGACCGCCACCACGACCAGCAGTGCTTCCCAGGAAAAGATCGCCGAACTGAACGGCTTGTCGAGCCGGTCGGGAATATGGCGCGGGGCAGGGATTTCGGTCATACCGCCTCCATCTTTCTCAGGATGATGCGGCCCTGCTGGCGTTCGCCGCGCGCGTTGAGCACGACGGCGACAATGATGGCGCTGCCCGAAATCGCCATCTGCCAGAAGGGCGAAATGTTGATGACCGGCAGGGCGTTGGAAATGATGCCGAGGAACAGCGCGCCGAGCACCGCGCCGCCGACCGAGCCGATGCCGCCGGCGATCGAGATGCCGCCGATGACGCAGGCGGCGATGATGTTGAGCTCATAGCCGTTGGCGACCTCCACCGAGGCGATCACATAACGCGAGATCCAGAGATAGCCGGAGAGTCCGCCGATCATGCCGGAGATGCAGAAGACGATGAATTTCGTCCGGCCGACATCGATGCCGGCATAGACCGACGCCGTCGGGTTGACGCCGATGGCATAGATCGAGCGGCCCAGCGCCGTGCGCGTCACCAACACGAAGAACAGCGCGATGACCAGGATGGCGATCCAGGACAGAACCGGGATGCCGAGGAAGGCCGCGCGCTGAAAGCCGATGAAGTCGGGGCTCATCTTGTCGGCATTGACCCAGGCGCCACCGGACAGGACGAAAGTGGCGCCGCGATAGATGGTCAGCGTGCCCAATGTCACCACGATCGAAGGGATGTTCAGCCGCCACACCAGCAGGCCGTTGATGGCGCCGAGCACCAGTCCGACGGCCAGCGCAATGACGATCAGCAGCGGGATCGGGATTGCCGGGTGCGCCGCGTTGAGCATCGCCACCACCATTCCGGTGAAGCAGAGGTTGGACGCCATCGACAGGTCGATCGAGCGGGTCAGGATGACAACCATCTGGCCGAGCGCCAGGATCATCAGGATCGAGGTGTCGTTGAACACCTGCCGCAGATTGCCGGGGTCGGCGAAGGCCGGGAAGCGTGTCGAGATCAGGCCGATCAGCACGACGATGGCCGCGAGCAGCCAGATTTCGCGGTATTTCAAGAAAGCCTTCATGCCGCGATTCCTGCTGCCGTCCTGACCAGTGTCTCGGCATCCAGTCCCTTGTTGTCATAGACCGCCGCGACGAGACCTTCGCGCATGACGACGACGCGGTCGGACATGCCGAGGATTTCAGGCAGTTCCGACGACACCATGATCACCGACAGGCCCTGCGCCACCAGCTCGGCCATGAAGCCGTGCACGGCGGCCTTGGAGCCGATGTCGATGCCCTTGGTAGGCTCGTCGAGGATGATCACCTTGGGCTCGGTCGCCAGCCATTTGGCGATGACGATCTTCTGCTGGTTGCCGCCCGACAGCGTTCCGACATCCTGGCTGAGCGAGGAGGCCCTGAGGTCAAGCCGCTCGGTGTAGGAGCGGGCCAGCGAGAACTCCTCCGCCAGCCGCAGCAGGCCTGATCTGGAGGTGCGCTTGAGCGAGGGCAGCGAGACATTCTGGAAGATCGGCAGGCCGATCACCACGCCCTGCTTGCCGCGCTCCTCGGGCACATAGACGATGCCGGCATCGATGGAATCCGCCGCCGATTTCGGCGCGATCGTCTTGCCCTCCAGCGTGATCGTGCCACCTGACGTGCGGGTGATGCCTGAGATCGCTTGCATGACCTCGCTGCGCCCGGCGCCGACAAGGCCGTAGAAGCCGAGGATCTCGCCCTTGTGCAGCTCGAAGCCGATATCATTGAACTCGGTCGGGTGCGACAGGCCGGTGACGGAGAGCACGGGCGCGCCGATCTCGGCCTTGCGTTGCGGAAAGATGTGGTCGACGGAGCGGCCAACCATCATGCGCACGATCTGGCTCTGGCCGGCATCCTTGATCAGGCCTTCGCCGACCATCTCGCCGTCGCGGAACACCGTGTAGCGGTCGGCGATGCGGTAGATCTCGTCGAACTTGTGGCTGATGAACAGGATCGCCTTGCCTTCGCCCTTGAGGAACTCGATGAGCAGGAAAAGCTCCTCGATCTCCTTCATCGACAGCGCCGCGGTCGGCTCGTCCATAATGACGATCTGCGCGTCGATAGACATGGCGCGGGCGACGGCAACCAGATGCTTGTTGGCTATGCCGAGGTCCTTCAGCCGCGCGTCGGCACCGATGTGGCCGGCATGCATGGTGTCGAGAACTTCGCGCGCATTTTTGCGCATCGTGCGCCAGTCGATGGTGCCGAAACGCGTGCGCGGCGCGTGGCCGAGAAAGATGTTTTCGGCGACCGTCAAATCATCGAACAGCACGGTTTCCTGATGGATGGCGGTGACGCCATGGCCGAAGGCGGCGTGCGCGCTGGGCAGAGTGACGGCCTGGCCGTCAATGCTGATGGTGCCGGCGTCGGGCTGGTAGATGCCGGTCATGATCTTGACCAATGTCGACTTGCCGGCGCCGTTTTCGCCGATAAGTGCTGTCACCTGGCCCGGATAGAGCGACAGGCTGACATTGTGCAGCGCGCGCACGCCGGGAAAGCTCTTCGAGATGCCGGACAGCGTCAGGCGTGGGGTGGAGCCCAGGGGCCCCTCCTTTGCCGCGCCGTGTTGGGCTGTCGTGTCCATGGTCGTATCAAGCCCTGAGACAGGTCCATTTAAAGTCGCGGCGGGACGTGCGTCCCGCCGCGTCAGCTTGAAAGGCTCCAGATCAATAGATCTTGGAGAACTTCTCGATGTTGGTCTTGTCGAACTGGAAGGGCGGAGCCATCGCAGCCGAGTTGGTGTCGTCGAGCGTGACCTTGCCGACGCGGCCGATCGACAGCGTCGCACCGGGCTTGGCCTCTTCCTTCTTCACCGCCAGATCATGGGCGAGGTAGACGGCGGAATAACCGAGGTCGATCGGGTTCCACAGGGCCACGGCACGGCTGGCGCCGTTGTCGATGAACTTCTTGAACTCGGACGGCAGCGCAAGACCGGTGACATTGACCTTGCCGATCAGGTTCTCGTCGGTGACGACCTGGGCCGCGGCGACGACGCCGACGGTGGTCGGCGCGATGATCGCCTTGAGGTTCGGGTAGGACTTCAACAGGCCCTTGGCTTCATCTGTGCTCTTGGCGGAGTCGTCATCGCCATAGACGGTGGCGACGAGTTTGATCTTGGGGAACTTCTCCGGCAGGATTTTCTTGGCCGCGTCGATCCAGGCATTCTGGTTGGTCGCGGTGGAGGAGGCCGACAGGATGGCGACGTCGCCACCTTCCGGCAGATAGTCGGCGGCGAGCTTGATGATGGTCTCGCCGATCAGGCCGGTGTCGGATGGGTTGAGATGCAGTTGCCGGCCTTCCTTGGCGACACCCGAATCCCAGGAGATGACGGTGATGCCGCGTTCCATGGCCTTCTTCAGCACCGGCACCAGCGCGTCGGCGTCATTGGCCGAAATGGCGATGGCGTTGACCTTCTGGGCGATCAGCGAGTTGACCACTTCGATCTGCGCTTCGGCGGTCGCCTTGGTCGGGCCGGTGTAGATGATGTCGACATCGCCGAGTTCCTTGGCCGCCTCTTCGGCGCCCTTGTTGGCGGCATCGAAGAAGCCATTGCCAAGCGACTTCACCACCAGCGCGATCTTGACATTCTCGGCATAGGCGGCATTCACGAACATGGCGGCTGAAAAGGCCGCCGTAACCATCAATTTCTTCAAGAAGCTCATCGAATATCCTCCCTTGAGCGTTGCATTCCATCGCCGCTGCGGGCGCGAGTTGGCCTCAGGCCTGCAGTGAAGATTCTTCCTTGTTGGTTGCCGACTTGCGGGCGACGATCAGCGTCACGCCCGCGGTCTCTAACATCTTGGCTTCGCGATCCTCGATGCCGTCATCGGTGATGACGGTGGCGATGCGCGACAGGCCGCACAGGATCAGGCTGGAGCGTTTCCGGAATTTCGAGGAATCGACCAGCACTACCAGTTCGTCGGCCTGGTCGATCAGTTTCTGCTCCGCCTGGATCAAGAGCGGATCGCCTTCCATCAGGCCCAGCGGTCCGAGACCCTGCGCACCCATGAACATGCGGCGTGCGTAGAAATTGCGCGTTACATCATTGTCGAAGGGCGACAGGATGATGTTCTGCTCGCGGTAGATCGTGCCGCCCGACAGCATCACCGTGTTCTTGGAGTGCTTGAGCAAGTGCTCGGCGATCGGGAAGGAATTGGTGAAGATCGGCATGCGGCGGCCGGTCAGGAAATGCACCATCTGGAACGTGGTGGTGCCACCATTGATGATGATCGGCTCGCCGTCCTTGCAAAGCTCCACCGCTTCGCGTGCGATTGCCCGCTTCTGCGAGGCATTGATTGTCTCGTTGACGGAAAAGGGCCGTCCGGCGAGGCCGATGAACTGCGGCGGCGAGATTGCTTCGGCGCCACCGCGCACCCGGCGCAGGCGCTTCTGGACATGCAGAGCCGCGATGTCGCGCCGGATCGTCGCCTCGGAGGACTCCGTCAGGTCGACCATCTCCTGCACCGTCACCACAGGCTTTTCCTGGACGGCGGACAGAATGATCCGGTGGCGCTCTTTTTCGTGCATGGTTCCTCCCTGCCTGAGCATCTAGGCACCCAAAACGCGCAGTGTCAATCATTTCCGATCATATAATTTCATTGTGCAGTGCAATATGATTGATCTTGATCGTTTGTGATTGACAAGCGGCCAGCTTGCGTAGACATTCCCGGCAAAATCGACTGCGGGTTTTTGCGTCCCAGGGAGGATTACCTATGCTCGACAAGCGCACCGGCGCGCGCCTCGCCAATCTGTGGGACGAGGCCAAGGCTCAGGCGATGAGCGAGCCGGAACGGCTCGTCTACCGCTCGAATGTGCTTGGCTCCGACAAGCGCGTCACCAATTATGGCGGCGGCAACACGTCCTCGAAGATCTGGCAGAAAGACCCGCTCAGCGGCGAGAACGTCGAAGTGCTTTGGGTGAAGGGCTCGGGCGGCGACAGCGCCTCGATCAAGCTCGACGGCTTTGCCACGCTCTATATGGACAAGTTACGCGCGCTGAAGGGCCTCTATCGCGGCCTCGCGCATGAAGACGAGATGGTCGGCTTCCTGCCGCACTGCACCTTCAACCTCAATCCACGCGCGGCCTCGATCGATACGCCACTGCATGCCTTCGTGCCGAAGCCTTTTGTCGATCACATGCATCCCGACGCCATCATCGCCATCGCAGCCGCCAAGGATTCCAAGGCGCTGACCAAGGAGATCTTCGGCGACACCATTGGCTGGCTGCCCTGGAAGCGTCCGGGCTTCGAACTCGGCCTGTGGCTGGAGAAATTTTGCCTCGAACACCCTGCGGCCAAGGGTGTCATCCTCGAAAGCCACGGCCTGTTCACCTGGGGCGACACCCCTCGGGAATGCTACGAGACGACGATCTCGGTGATCAATCAGGCGATCGAATGGTTCGAGCGCCGGTCAGAGGGCCTCCCCATTTTTGGTGGCGAAGCGGTCAAGTCGCTCGACGCCGCCGCACGCCGCGCCGTCGCCGCGAAACTGATGCCCAAAATCCGCGGTCTGATCTCGGAAAAGAGTCACAAGCTCGGTCATTTCGACGACCAGCCCGCCGTGCTCGAATTCGTCAACTCCAGGGATTTGCGGCCGCTGGCCGCACTCGGCACGTCGTGCCCGGACCATTTCCTGCGTACCAAGATCCGGCCGCTGGTCATCGAGTTCGATCCGGCAAAGCCCGATGTCGATGCAGTCATTGCCCGCCTCGCCGACGACATTGCCGCCTATCGTGTCGGCTACCAGGCCTATTACGACAGCTGCAAGCATGCGGACTCGCCCGCCATCCGCGATCCCAATGCCGTGGTCTATCTGATGCCTGGCGTCGGCATGTTCACCTTCGCCGGCGACAAGGCGACGGCGCGCATCTCGGGTGAGTTCTACGTCAACGCCATCAACGTCATGCGCGGCGCCTCCACCGTCTCGTCCTATGTCGGCCTGCCCGCCCAGGAAGCCTTCGACATCGAATACTGGCTGCTCGAGGATTTGAAGCTGCAGCGCATGCCGAAGCCGAAGGCGCTCGCCGGCCAGATCGCGCTGGTCACCGGTGGCGCCGGCGGCATCGGCCGCGCGACCGCCAACCGGCTGCTGCGCGAGGGCGCCTGCGTCGTGCTGGCCGATATCGACGAGGCAGCGCTCGCCAGCGCCAATGACGAACTGGCCAAGGCCTACGGCAAGGATTTCGTCCGGCCGGTGGTGATCAACGTCACATCGGAGGACCAGGTCATCTCCGGCTTCGCCGAGATGGCGGTCGAGTTCGGCGGCATCGACATTCTGGTGTCGAATGCAGGTCTCGCCTCCTCGGCGCCGATCGAGGAGACGACGCTGGCGCTGTGGAACAAGAACATGGACATCCTGTCGACCGGCTATTTCCTGGTCTCCAGGGAGGCGTTCAGGCTGTTCCGGGTGCAGAAGATCGGCGGCAACGTCGTCTTCGTCGCCTCCAAGAACGGCCTCGCCGCATCGCCCAACGCCGCCGCCTATTGCACGGCCAAGGCCGCCGAGATCCATCTGGCGCGCTGCACGGCGCTGGAGGGTGCGGAAGCGCAGATCAGGGTCAACGTCGTCAATCCGGACGCCGTCCTGCGCGGCTCGAAGATCTGGACCGGGGAATGGAAGGAACAGCGCGCCGCTGCCTACAAGATGTCGACCGACGATCTGGAGGAGCATTACCGCTCACGCTCGATGCTGAAGCGTTCGGTGTTTCCCGAAGACATCGCCGAAGCGATCTATTTCTTCGCCTCCGACATGTCGGCCAAGTCCACCGGCAACATCATCAACGTCGACGCGGGCAACGCGCAGAGCTTTACGCGGTAGTCGTTTGAAGGCGCCGCCGCCCCTCACCCTTACCCTCTCCCCGTAAGGACGGGGAGAGGGGGGAGCACCGGCGCCGGAGCTTCTCCCTTCTCCCCGTCCCTATACGGGGAGAAGGTGCCGGCAGGCGGATGAGGGGCAGTGCCACCGAACGCATTTGGGAGGAAACCTCAGTGTCCGAAACCATCATTTCCGCCGACCTCGTCGACAAGGACAATGCCGCGCGCAAGGCTGACCTCGAGCGCGATTACGCCTCGCTTGGCGAACGGCTCGACCGTCGCGGCATCGCAATCGATGCCATCCGTGACAAGGTCGAGAAATTCGCGGTGGCTATTCCCTCCTGGGGCGTCGGCACCGGCGGCACCCGCTTTGCCCGCTTTCCCGGCGCCGGCGAGCCGCGCGACATCTTCGACAAGATCGAGGACTGTGCCGTCATCCAGCAACTGACGCAGGCGACTCCGACCGTCTCGTTGCACATTCCGTGGGACAAGGCCGATCCGAACCGGCTGAAGCAGGCGGCTTCGCGTTTCGGCCTCGGTTTCGATGCCATGAACTCCAACACCTTCTCGGACGCGAAGGACCAGAAGCTCTCCTACAAATTCGGCTCGCTATCGCATGCCGACGCCGGCACGCGCAGGCAAGCGGTCGAGCACAATCTCGAATGCATCGAGATCGGCAGGACACTCGGCTCCAAGGCGCTGACGGTGTGGATCGGCGACGGTTCGAACTTCCCCGGCCAGGTCAATTTCGCCAGGGCCTTCGAGCGCTATCTCGACGCCATGAAGGAGATCTATGCCGGGCTGCCCGCGGACTGGAAGCTGTTCACCGAGCACAAGATGTACGAGCCGGCCTTCTATTCCACTGTCGTTCAGGACTGGGGCACCAATTACCTGATTGCGAAGGAGCTGGGCGACAAGGCGTTCTGCCTGGTCGACCTTGGCCACCATGCGCCCAACGTCAACATCGAGATGATCGTGTCGCGGCTGATCCAGTTCAAGAAACTCGGCGGCTTCCATTTCAACGATTCGAAATATGGCGACGACGATCTCGATGCCGGTTCGATCGATCCCTACCGGCTGTTCCTCGTCTTCAACGAACTGGTCGATGCCGAGCTTTCCGGTGCCGAGGGTTTTGATCCGGCACACATGCTCGACCAGAGCCACAACGTCACCGATCCGATCGAAAGCCTGATGCTGTCGGCGGTCGAGGTGCAGCGCGCCTATGCACAGGCACTGCTGGTCGACCGCAAGGCGCTGGAAGGCTTCCAGGACGGCAATGACGCGCTGATGGCGACGCAGACGCTGAAAGCCGCCTACCGCACCGATGTCGAGCCGATCCTTGCCATGGCGCGGCTGAAAACCGGCGGCGCCATCGACCCGGTCGCCGCTTACCGCGCGGCGGGCTACCGCGCCAAGGTCGCGGCGGAACGCCCGGCGGTCGCCGGTGGCTCCGGCGGCATTGTGTAGGCGAACTCTCAGCCCATATTGCCTCTCCGGTTTGCTTCGTGAGGTGGCCATTTTGTGAATGGACTCGATTGGTCCAAGAGGGTCTTCTAGGCGTCCCCCGCCCGGAGAACCCGCCATGTATCTCACCCGTCGAACATTGATCGCCGCCAGTCTTTCCATCACCTTTGCCCTCGCGCCCTTGACGAGTGTCTTCGCGGCTTCTCCGGCGCCGGCGAAGGGCGAGCACGGAATGGTGGTGACGGCCCAGCATCTGGCATCGGAAGTGGGCGTCGAAGTCCTGAAGAAGGGCGGCAATGCCGTCGATGCGGCGGTGGCCGTTGGCTATGCGCTCGCCGTCGTCTACCCCAATGCCGGCAATATCGGCGGCGGCGGCTTCATGACCATCCGTTTCAAGGATGGCAAATCGACCTTCCTCGATTTCCGCGAGCGCGCGCCGCTGGCGGCGACCAAAACCATGTATCTCGACAAGGACGGCAACCCGGTGAAGGGTGCCAGTCTGGACGGCTATCTCGCCGTCGGCGTGCCTGGTTCGGTGGCTGGTTTCGAGATGGCGCGCGAAAAATATGGCACCTTGTCCCGGCAAGACCTTATGGCGCCGGCAATCAGCTATGCCAAGGACGGGTTCATCCTCAATCAGGGTGACGCAGCTTCCTTTGCCAGCAGCGCCGCTCGGCTGGCCAAGGATCCTGCCGCTGCCGCTATCTTCCTGAAGCCGGATGGCAAGAGCTACGCCATTGGCGAGCGCCTTGTTCAACCCGATCTTGCCGCCTCGCTCGCCGCCATTTCCGAAAAAGGCCCTGATGCGTTCTACAAAGGCGCCATTGCGGACGCCATCGTCAAGGCGAGCGGCGCCAAGGGCGGCATCCTGGCCCGGCAGGATTTCGAGCAATATGCGGTCCGTGAACTCAAGCCGGTGACCTGCTCCTATCGCGGCTACGAGATCACATCCTCGCCGCCGCCGAGCTCCGGCGGCGTCATCATCTGCGAAATCCTCAACGTGCTGGAGGGCTATCCGTTGTCTTATCTCGGCGCCGGCTCGGCCGAGACCGTCCATGTCATGGTCGAGGCGATGCGCCATGCCTATGTCGACCGCAATTCGGCGCTCGGCGATCCCGATTTCGTCGACAATCCGGTCTCGAAACTCCTGGACAAGACCTATGCCAAGGACATCCGGGAAAAGATCGATCCGTTCCGGGCTGGCGTGTCGAAGGATCTGATGCCGAAGGGCTTTGGCGAGAGCAAGCAGACCACGCATTATTCGATCATCGACAATGACGGCAACGCGGTTGCCGTCACCTATACGCTGAACGGTTCCTTCGGCGCCGGCGTCGTCGCCGACGGCACCGGCATCCTGCTCAACAACGAGATGGACGATTTCACCCAGAAGCCCGGCGTTCCCAACCTCTATGGTCTGGTCCAGGGCGAGGCCAACGCCATCCAGCCGAAAAAGACGCCCCTGTCATCGATGAGCCCGACAGTCGTGGCCAAGGATGGCAAGCCGTTCATGGTCATTGGCAGCCCGGGTGGCTCGCGCATCATCACCATCACGCTGGAAGCCATCGTCAACGTCATCGACCACGGCATGAACATCCAGGAGGCGATCGACGCGCCGCGCATCCACCACCAGTGGCTGCCCGACACGGTTTACATCGAGCCGTTTGGACTTTCGCCGGACACCGAAAAGCTGCTTGCCGGCATGGGCTACCACCTCGATCCAAGCGACGCGACCTGGGGCCAGGCGGCCGGCATACTGGTCGGCGGCAAGAGCCTGGCGGAAATCGAGAAGGGCGGCGGCGCCCGCTACAATGGCGCCATCGACAGCCGCGCCGCCTCCGGCGAGGCGCTGGGATATTAGGATCGGGAAAGCTGGAGCGCGGCGATTGGGGTTGATCGCCCGCAACTCCCGTGGATGGTCACAAGACCAGCGTGATGGTCGACGCAACCAGCATCAGGGCCGCGATGCCAACGAACAGCGCATAGATGCGCGGCCGGTCGAGCAGCAGCGCGTTTCCGGATATCCAGGCTGACGTGGCGCCGCCAAGCGCGTAGAGGAAGCCATTGCGGTGCCCGAAGGTCATCGACGCCGCCATCAGCCCGCCAATGATGAGCGCGCCGAACACGATGATCACCGCGACGGCGTACTTCTCGAAATCGTTGCCGCTTCCCATGCTTGGACCGATCGCGTTCAACCTCGAAAGGTCGTCCGGGTCGAAGGGGCTGGTCGACCCATATTCGTCTTGACCGACAGGCTCTCGCATCATTCGTTCTCCGTATAGCGGCAACAAATCATCAAGCCTTGCCGAGCGCAACCCGATCGCACTGCGCTTGATGCGTTCGGCACGGTCTTCAACATCTTCCGACCGAAGCCTGCAGCCTGCTTTTTGGTTCATGCCCTGTCGTCTTTTTTGTCCAAGGCAACCCAAGGCGCGCCTGCCTGAAGGCGACCGTGTACCATTAATATGGCGCCTATTCGTGGAAGAAAGATGATGCCGGGTGGGATTGGCGGCACCGATGGAGATTTTCAGTGGGGCGTGACGTCGCACAGGGGGTGTGACGGGCCGAATCGCCTTGCCGCTAGCGTCAACGAGTTGCGCGGCCGCGATCTTTCCGCGCCAGATTCCGGCCGCTCTCATCGCCGCTCCCGGCATTGCTCTGACACGCACTGGCGAATCAGCGCGGGCAATGGCGTAGCGCCTTGGCACCTTCCTTGGTGCATGTCAGAGCCGCATGCCGGCGAGAACCACATGTATGTCCTGCCGGTGACAGTCAACCGTGCGGTGCAGGCAGCGTTTGCGTTGCGGAGGGGAGAAGGATACCGCTCTTTGCCGAATGCCTGACTCAGCAAGATGGTCGGCGCCTCGCGCCATCATTCCTGTGAAGGGGAGGCGCTCAATCGACGGTAAGAGACGCCGCCGAAGCTTGCCGTCACAAAATCCGTGACGGACATCTTGCGCTTGCCTCCGTCGCTGCAGGTATAAACGGGCCAACCGGCATCGCTGCATTCGCTGGCAGCACAGATGCGCGCCAGGCAGTTCCCGACAGTCAGCCGGAAGCCGCCCTTGCCGGCGAAGCCTTGCAATAGGCTGCCATCCGCCGAGCGCCATGTCCGCGCACGGAATTCCGTCCGCAAAAGCAGCGGTTCGAGAGGAACCGCAAGGTTGGCTTCGCCGGTACGCCCTGCGAGCTGCAGACGGAAACGCGCCATTGCGGTCGTGTATGCGGTCACAAGATCCGCTTGGCGAAAATAGGCGGTCGTCAGGCTGGAGCGGTCAAGCAGATGAGACATCCGCTCGCCTGCCTCTACCGGCTTCATCAAGGCAACAAAGGCAAGAAAGGCGAAGCAAGCTCGCGACATTTTCCAGCAGCCATATCAATCTCGGCGTGCCGGTTTGCCCCCGGTTGCCCTCCTATAACATCCCGCCAATCGACGCCTGGCGCAAGCAGCTTGCTGAGCAGTCCATAAGCCCGCCTAGCCTGGAGCCAAAGACGGTGACCCGTATCGATGAATTTGCGCGGGCGATGGTGCAGGCCGCGTTTGCGGCAAGGAGGAAGACCTCTACCAGCCGGGGTTCCTTAGCTGGAGCGAACCGGCGGCAGTTCGAATAGAGTGGCTCCATTCTCCCGACCCTGCTCGATGTAGCCGATCACGCGAAACCATCTGGCGACGTCAGGTCCCGGGAGCCAGCTGCGCGAATGGATCGGAAGGTTGCCGGCGAGCGCCTGAATGTGGCGGATGTGCTGCTTGCAGAAACGGACGGTGGAGGCCCGGAAGAAATCCTCCTGCGCGGCGAACAGCGTATCGGCTGCGTCGCCGTTCTCATGCCAGGCGATGATCGCCACGACCTTCTCGCCCTCGACAAGCGCGTGAGCACGACCTTCCTTCAAGTTCATCATCAGATTGTCGTAGGCGATCTTGCTGTCCTTGCCGGCCGCCGCGTACTCGTCCGACATCCGCTTGGACAGATCACGAAAGACGTCCTCCAGATCCCCGAGCGTTGCTGCGCGTGCTCTCATTTCTCCTCCTGCAGCCCCGACAGGCAGTTTGCCCTAAGGATGGGGGATCACCAAGCAAATCAAATCCGGATGCAGGCCGATGGGAGCAAAGTCGTTCGTTGGGCAAGGTGTGCCCTAATGCGACTGGGCTGGCCTTCGTCAAACCGGCGGCGAAGGCGATGGATCAAATCAGAAGATGGTGCCCAGAGGCGGAATCGAATTGTTGGCTATCTATTTGAATTTAATTATAAAAAGTCAGTGAGGATATTGATAAATACCCACAAAATTACCCAATCCAAAATCATACCGATGGTTCGGTTCCGTTATCCACAGAAAATTGCTTTGCATGATGCGATAGATGCTATCATTTTGCCACCTCTTGCAATCGGATTTCATCATCTCGCCTCGGCCTCCACGATACGGGATTCTCAATCCACCGATTGATATCCGACTCCCGCCATCCGGCACCGTTGACGCTGATCCTGATCTGAGCCGGAAATGTGCCTTCGGCGATCTTGCGATACATGGTTGAGCGGGACAGGCCGGTCCGGGCAAGGACAGTTCTGCTGCGGATGATACGGTCGGGTTCTGGCATGGCTGGCCTGCCTCCTGCTGGATGCTTCTGATATCTGGTGGGCAGGCATAATGGGGAACCGCAGCCGCGCAATACGCGTTGCCGCCGTATCGTAAGTTGACGTGTTATCGGCGGCAAATCGGATGGGTCAGATTGCGATGTCGCGCCCCCTTCCGAGTCCCAGGCCGTGGCTGAACGCGATTTCCGCGCCGAGGCGGCGGCCAGAATCGGTTTGAATGCCAAGGTCGCGCTTGCGGTTGGCGAGGAGCGATTCCAGCTGCGGATCGCGTTCGAGGCTCTTGGCCATGTCAGACATCGCCGAGCGCGTTGACTTGTAGCCCGACATGTCGCTGGCTTGGTATTGGTGCTGGCTTGTCCTTTCCAGCTTCTGCCAACTTTCGACGAAACGGTCGGCGCGGCGGCCGGGATCGATGTCCATCCCGGTGCGGATTTCCGTTTCAAGCTGGAGAGCAAGTACGATGCGGCTGACGCGACCTGCCCGTGCCTCGCGGACAAGTTCGGGATTTTTCACATAAGCCGCTTCGGCATCGCGCCAGCCATGCGGCCGAACCTTCTCGAACGCGCGTCGGGCATCCCTCAATTCGCGCATCTGGTCGGGACTGCCCCGCCCGTCCGCATTTCCAGTACTGAGGATCGCGTCGAGCGCACGCGCGTGGCGCACAAGGGCCTTCGTGCGAGCGCTGCGCAACGCCGCTTCCGCGTCCGCCGGCGCATCCGTGTCACGCTGCATTTCTGTGGCGGGAGTTTTTCTTTCCGGCGTGGAGCCAGCATCTCCGATCTGCGCCCCAACATTTTCCCTTGCCGGCCGACCCCGTTCTTGGCCGGGCTCGCTGTCTCCGGGGGAGCGCAACCCCTCCAGCAATCCGCCAATCCTGTCGCGCAGCTTCTCGGGAACGATCCGGCGCACGATCTCGACCACGCGCTCGCGGAACGTGATGCCGCGCCGCTCGGCATAGCTCTGCGCCGGATCGATCTGCTCGTAATCCGACGCCATGTCCTTGGCGCGGTCGCGTGACAGCGTCCGGACGAGGCGTTCTCTAGTGGCAAAGTCATCGCCGCCGTAATGTAGGTCCATGCTGTCTCGATGCCGCGACAGTGCGACGTAGCTGCCATGCGCATCCATGCCCGGCGTGGCGAGCACATGGGTCCGGTCGACGGTCATGCCCTGCGCCTTGTGAATGGTTGCGGCATAGCCGTGGTCGATGTGCGCGTAGTCTTTCAGGTCGAAGCGCACCGACCTCCCATCGTCGACGCGAACCGTCATGCTCTGTGTGCCGAGCCCCTCCACGATGCCAAGCGTGCCGTTCTTGACGCCAAGCCCGCGCTCGTTACGCAGGAACATGACCCGATCGCCGCTGGCGAAGGCCCTTGCACCGCGTTCCACATCCACCTGAACCTCGTCGCCGAGATTGCCGGCAATGCGCATGCGCTCGCGCGCTGCCTGGTTCAGGGCGGTCACTTCGTCGTTTGTGTGGGTGAGGATTATCCGGCTTGCCTCTGGATGCGCCTGCCTGTCGCGATCCCAGCGCTTGACGAGTTCACCTCGCGCTTCGTCGCGCGTTGGAGCTGGATGCACCATGCCTTGCGCGTCGTAGGCGCTGATTGCGGCACCGATCCTGCCGGTTGCCAGATCGCGCGTGGCATCGCGCTGCCAGTCCTCGCGCTGCCGGCGCACCTGACCGATTTCGACGCCGCCATGTCGCTCGTGAATCGAGCGGAATGCGGCGCCGGCTTCGATTGCCTGCAACTGCTGCGGATCGCCGACAAGGACGATCTTTGCGCCAGCGTCCGCCGCATGGGAAAGCACGCGCTCCAGCTGGCGCGTGCCGACCATGCCGGCCTCATCGATCACCAGGACATCGCGCGCGGTGAGCAGATCCCTGCCCTGTCCCCAGCTATGCTCCATACTGGCGATGGTGCGAGACGAGATCCCTGATCCGCCTTCCAGATTCTCGGCGGCAATCCCAGAGAGTGCCGCGCCTCGAACCTCGTAGCCTGCCGCTGCCCATGCCTGGCGCGCAACGCCCAGCATGGCGCTCTTGCCCGTTCCGGCAAAGCCGACAATGACACCAAGGCCGCGACCATCGGTGATATGTGCAAGCGCATCGGTCTGCTCGCCTGACAGGACAAGTCCGTGTTGCGCAGCCCGCGCCAGTGCTGCCTCGCGATGTGCGTCACTCACCGCGTGGCGCTCGTCCAAAACCATGCGTTCGGCCGCGCGGTGAAGGCGCTGTTCAGTGTCGATCATCTGCCGGGTGGTGAAGCGATCTTCGGCGCGTCCGTCTTTGCCGAGTTCGACCAGATCGGGTGCGTTGCTGATGGCTGCCACGACCGCGTTGAACTGCTCCATTCCGTCGCTGTGTCGATGCGAGAACTTCGCGATGTCTTTTCGGGTGAAGGTCGATTGCTGATGCGTGATGGCATCGAGCGCCACGGATGGATCGGCAATGATGCGCGCACCATTGTTGCGCGCGATCTCGCGATGCAGTTCGGCGCGATCTGCTTCAATGTCGCCAGCAGCAAGACCACTGCCCTCGATGCGCTGGGCTGGCGCACCAATCTGCGTTTGCGGCTCCAGCGCTATGCCCTGCGCTTCCAGGCTGCGATGATCGATGCGGGCGTCGATGTCGAGTTCGGCCAGGCGCTCATTGGCCAGTTCCGCCCATCGCTCGCGCCAGCGCTCGACCAGCTGGGTGCGGTTCCAGTCGCGAACCTTGGCACCGAAACCGTTCTCATCGACCGACCGCATGGTGAGCATGACATGGGCATGCGGTTTTACACTGCCATCCTCTGCCCTGTCCCAGTGGACATTGAGATCGGCGACCATGCCCTTGCTGACAAACTCGACTTGTACAAAGTCGCGCGCCAGTTCGATGCCTTGAGCCTGGCTGAGTTCGCGCGGGAGCGCAAACTCGACCTCGCGGGCAAGCTGCGCATCCTTGCGCACCTCGAACGCCTCGACATCGTCCCACAGCCGTTCGCGGTCGCGCCAGGCCTCCGGCGCGTTCTCTGGCAGCATCACCTCCGAATGAACGACACCGCGCTTGGCTGAAAAATCATGGCTGCGTTCGATCCGCTCGTCATGCAGCCGCGAAGCCGAGCGGTAGGCAGCGGACGCGACAGCGCTTGAGCCTGCCTTGCGGCCAATGACCTTGACGTGAAGATGATAGATCGCCATCGCGACAGGATTATTTGCACGGCAAAGCGCACGTCGGCACGACGTATAAGCGCGCCCTCCCTCGAAAAAATCTCGGGATGGACCAGCCCGTCCCGAGCTGTCTCGGCAACCCTGAAGCCTTCCGGCGGACGCCCAACTATCATCCAGAGATCGACAATCAATGGAGACAGCCATGCGTAAACATGGGCTAATCGCGGCGCGACTCACGATCTATTCCGTCGGGACGGCGGATGGTGAAGGCGGTTGCTCCTCGATAGAATCGGAAGCGGGCTCACGATTGGCGCCGGGCCCAAATATCGGACGGAGAGCAACCATGGAGCAGTATGTCGGCCTTGATGTTTCCTTGAAGGACACCGCAATTTCGATCCGCCAGGATGGTGAGCGGATTTGGCGTGGAAAATGTCCTTCTGACCCTCAGATACTGGCGCAAGTGATCCGCAAGCATGCACCGCACGCCAGCCGCGTCGTCTTCGAGACTGGGCCATTGGCAACTTGGTTCTATCACACGTTGGCGGCTAAAGGTCTGCCTGCGATCTGCATCGAAGCGCGCCATGCGCAGAAGGTGCTGAGCGAAACGCTCAACAAGACCGATGCCAATGACGCGGATGGGTTAGCCCGGCTTGCCGAAGCGGGCTTCTTCAAAGCGGTCCGAGTCAAGTCGTACGACACGATGTTGATCCGCACGCTGGTGGCGGCACGCAATCAATTCATCCTCATCTCGACGCAACTTGGCAACCAGATACGCGGAACAATGAAGACGTTTGGGCTCATCGTTCCGCGGGGCAAAGGAGGCGCGTTCGAAAACAATGTCCGGAACCTTCTGGACGGCGAAGAAGGTCTGGCTCGGATCATGCTGCCGCTGCTCGAAGCCTGGCGCGACGTTCGCAAGCGCGCGGCCGATCTCGATCGTCAGCTACTTGCGACGGTGCGCAAAAGTCAGCGGGCTCAGTTGCTGATGACCGTCCCCGGCATTGGTGCGGTGACGGCTATTTCCTATGTCGCAGCGATTGAGGACCCCGACAATTTCCGCAAGTCACGCGCGGTGGGCGCTTGGCTGGGCCTGACCACACGGCGTTACCAGTCCGGTGAGGTCGACTATGACGGCCACATCTCACGACGAGGTGACAAACGCCTGCGCAGCTTGCTCTATGAAGCAGCGCTGGTGATCCTCACCCGAACCGGCGCCAAGAACGAGAGCAGCCTCAAGACCTGGGGACTCCAGCTACGTGAGCGCCTGGGCTTCAAGCGCGCAGCGATCGCGGTGGCGCGTAAACTGTCAGTCATCATGCACGCGATGCTTAAGTCAGGAGAAGCTTTCAACCGATCGGCTGGGGCCAGCGCCTAGCCTAGGCAACCCAGCTCTACACTCTCAGCGCGTCGTCATTCTAGCGCGCCGAGGCGTCCCTGCCGGGACGTGGGTCAGACCATTCCGTTCTCGTGATTGCAGCTCTCCGGAGACTGCGGCGCAAACACAGGAAGGCCTCGCCTGCGAAGACCCATAATGCGACGGCCAAATGCCGATCGCGGAGACAACCCTGCTCCCGGCACTCGCCTATGACTCGCGCGAAAGCGGCCACTGCGGGCATGCCCATTCTTCGTTCCAACCTGCGGCGGTGCAATCCATCGCCCGACTAGAAATGGAGTTGACCAGATGAGAGCGATTAGACAACCACGCGATTACGACACGGAACTGAAAGCGCTGGAGGACAAAGCGCGAGAACTCAAAACGCGAAAGGTGCAGCAACTTGGCGAGCTGGTGATCGCCACCGGGGCTGATCAACTCAGCACCGATGAACTGGCCGGAGCGTTGGTCGCAATCACTGAGACGAAAGACACGGCAAAGCGTGAGGCGTGGCAAAGCGTGGGGTGATGTTTTTCGAAAGCAGGTCACGGCGAACTGCTCCGGCATCTCAGCGCAACGTTCGCGGCGCTCAAACGCAATCGGGCAGCCCACAATCGCCAGCAGGCGGCACGGGCTCGGCATGACATGCGCACCTGGCAGATCGACCCGCCGCAAGCGTACCCGACACCTGATCGAACTCATGACGAGCTACCCGATCGACGAGTATGAACTGCTCCGTGCCAATGATCCGCCAACGGCCGAGGACCTGTACCGGAGACGACTAACGGCCGGCCGCTGGCGTTAGATCCAAATAGCGCAGGTCTCGCAGATTTAGGTACCCGGGGTCGAAGTCTGCAGCCTCGCTCAAGGCGTCCCAGTTCAAAACGACCAGCCGCCCATCCTTATGCTCTAAAAGGCGGTCCGCGCGCAGTTGTTTCAACATGCGATTTACGTGAACTACGCTCGCCCCGACGGTCTCTCCGAGTTGAGCCTGAGTTAGGGGCAAGGGGTAGGAATTGTCATTTACCAGCCCCATAACGTTCATACGGGTGTAAAGCTCACAGGCCAGATGGGCTAACCTTCGCAACGCATCATGCCCCCCCAATACCTTGACCCAGGCGCGCGCGACGGCTGCATCCACCAGGCTTTCCCGCCAAAATAGATTTGCCAGGCGAGGCGACTTACGGAGAACGTCAAGAAGGTCGCGGTGTGCGATCAGGGCAACCTTGCTCTTACCGATCGACGCGAGAGTGTGATCCATCGTTCTGAGATGCAGCCCCTGGAGATCAGGAATGTCGCCGGGAACGTGAATTGAGAGGGTTTGCAGATTGCCGTTACTCAGAATGCTATACCGCCGGAGCAGTCCCTCAACCACTAAGCAACAGTGGCTTGGCTCGTTGCCTTCCAACGCAATCTGCTGACCGGACGTCAACTGCTTACCCACAAGCGTCATAGCTTCGACGCTCCCGCGTTCATCTGGTGTGAGGCGACCTAGGCTTTCGAGCTTTCGGATCAGCGGTTTTGTCAAATCGGACATCGCTAATTCTCTAGCACATGTCAGACAACCGAAGCTTCACTTTCGTCGTCGCGACTTCGTCTGCGTTCCTCGCAATATCAAATGACATCATCGTCGAAAAACTTCGCGAGGAACCATTTTGCAAGTCAGCACTTTTTTGGCCCGTCAGACCGAAGGAGGCTGTCATGAAACGTCGGAAAGTTGACCGCGAAAAGTTTGAGAGAGCGGACCGCGAGAGCAGACTCGTGCTCGATGCGGAGAGGCAGGCGAGAGAGGCAAAGACTGCTCGCCTTCGAGAGCAGCGCTTGAAGGAGGCAACCGACAAGGTGCTGCTGGAACTCAACTCGTCCAGAGAGGCCCAATGAGCACCCGTGGCATTAATTTCCTCGACAAATGTACGGCAGAACAGCTGCCCGAAACCGCGACCGACGATCCGATTGTCATCAGAGACCTTGCGGACAAGGCAATGAGGGCGGCGGTGTCAAACGGCTTCCAAAACTGACCCTCGATCAGCGTCCAATTTTGACCCCCTTATGTAATGAGCGGCGGTCAGCGTTCGCCCGGGCGGAGCTGGTCAGGGTTGCGCAGCCCGGGCGAACGCGGATGGCGTTTGGCAGTTGATGGGGTGATCAGGCGCGTTCTTGAAGCGCCAGGATTCGTTTCCGGTCTCGATGATCTCGCAGTGATGCGTCAGGCGGTCGAGCAGCGCTGTTGTCATCTTGGCGTCGCAGATGTTTTTCAAAGCAGAAGCTGAAGGGATCGGCGAAACAGAAATTGCCGACAGTTTCGAAGAGGTTCATAAAAGCCTCATCCACATTCCGCCGCCGCCACCGAGCGCCATCGGTGAAACAATAGCGATGTCTTCGTCGGCGCCGATATGGCGCGCAAGTTTCTGCAGATGGGCTTCACCCGTGCGCGGCGTTACGCGAACTACAAAGGCGGGCGCAAATATGTTGGAGCCGATCATCACGAGCTCGATTGTGGGACCGGAGATCCTGAGAAGGCGAAAAGCGCTGCGATCTTCTACAAGCGCTGGAGGGCTGCCGAGGCAGACGAAAGATATGCGGCTGCCAAGGCTGACTGGAAGAAAAAATATGGGTGACCGGGCGTCTCGGGTGACGCCCATATGGGCATATCCATGAGGTCTGAAAACCGGTTACATCAATTGGGCCAGCTATGCAGCTTCCTCAACGAGCTTTGCAGGACCGGGATCGCGTTTCCCATTGATGACGTTGAGAAGATGAGCCGCGGCGCGTGCGTCGCAGAGTGCCCTGTGATGGCCTTTGAGGTCGATGTCGTACACGTCGCAAAGATTGGCAAGACTGTAGGATTTATGACCTGGGAATTGCCTGCGCATGGTCGCGCACGTGCATAGTTTGGGAAACCGGAAGCGACGCTCAAGCCGTTCATATTCGCCGGATAGAAAGCCGTAATCGAAGTTGACATTGTGGGCGACGAAGATGCCGTCGCCCATGAATTGCATGAAGCTGTCCGCGATCTCCGCGAAAAGTGGAGCGTCTCTTACCATGGCGTTTGTAATGCCGGTGAGCCGTGTGATGGCCGCCGGGATCGACCGCTGCGGGTTGATCAGCGACGTCCATTCATCGACAATTTCATGATTGCGGATTTTTACGGCACCGATCTCGGTAACACGGTCGCCATTCGACCAGCTTCCAGTCGTTTCGATGTCGACAACGACATATTCTTGATCAGCATCGAAGCGAAAATCGACACGTACGATTTCAGCCTTGATACCTGCGCTGGACAACTGACGCAGGCGCGTGAGCTGATTGCGGCGTACAGCGTCTCCTTCCGCCTTCACTTCAAGAAAAGCGACCTCGCCGTTGAACTCGGTCATCAAGTCTGGAAAGCCGTCGCGCATAGCGCGAAAATCTTGGCTCATGAGCCGAAGGATGGTGCTTACCCCGCCGGGATGAGCGGCAAGCAAGAGCCTTATCGCACCCATGTCGATATGATCCCAGGCAAAGAGCCCGTTCGGCGTCCCCCACTTTCCTGCGATGGTGCGCAAAATTAGGGCGAGCGCGGACTGCGACGACACGGCAGACAGTTTCACGTCGATCTCGCGCGTGAATAGACGCGCGAAGCTCTTGTCTTTCAGGCAATGCGGCACCCAATCGAAGCTCGAATGTAGCTGACCGGACTCGAACAGCTCTTCCCAGAACAGCAAACCGAACAGGCAGTGCCAGAGCTTATTCTCTGCATAGAAGACCGTGCAGCCCTGCCGTCGCATCACTGCCGCTACGCCAGCCTCCGGATTTCCGCGCCAGCTGTCGTCGACTGTGACGGTATGACCGGTCCGAAGCAGTTCGGTGCAAAGCCCTGTTCTTCGGCCATTGAACTTGCGGGCATAAAAATCATTTGCAAAAACGAATTCATCATCGCTCGCCGGATCGTCAATCATCCTGCGAAGAAGCTCTTCCGACCCTTTCTTGTCTCCCGTTGAGTAGAGCAAACGCGTCAGGCGCTCATTGCATTCAAAGGATGAGCCGGCACCATAGAGCTGTATCGCAATTTCCTTCTCGCCGCCTTTTTCAAAAAACTGTCCCGCCTTGTGCGCCGCACTGCTTTTCAAACCCTCGGCGTAGTCAGTTGTGCATTCGGGACCGTCAAGAATTTCAGAAATAGAGGCGCGAAAGGTAACCTCGGATTTGATCTCGAGTCGATCAAGCAGCCGGCTGTAGTGGAAGCTTGCATGGGCCTCGTCGGCGTCGGTGAAGCGCGCACTCAGGTTTGCATTTTTGTTGGTGCGCAGGATGCCCAGGTCGCGCAGGGCAAAGTTCTTCAAATCTCGCTCGGTCTTTCCGAAATAGAGGTACAGCAGGAATTCGACCGGGCCGGTGTCGCCGAGCGCGATGAAATCATCGCCGCCGCAATGGCGATAGGCTGTCTCAAATGAGACGTTCGCTAGATAATACTCGACCACCTTGCCCTTCGCCCAGGACGTTCGCAGATCGGTGAGGCCGGCGTCCTTACCAGCCTTCGTGAGCGCTCCTTTCGCGTGGCATACGATGAAGGATGCATAGTCGCTGTCAGCGAGTGACCGCACATAACCGAGAGCCCGGAGTTCTGCCACGGCTCGCCTAGGGTTCGATATCTCGGCGTAGCGAAAAGCGGACTGTCGAAAAATGTTACCACCCCGATTTATCATGCGGATCAGAAGGCACTGCGCATCTTTCGAAATTGTCGCAAATGTCGTGATAAACGCGCGGTGTCGATCCGTCAGCACCGAACCATAGGTATCGCTGACGATGTCGAGCATTTCGGTGAAATGATCATGGTAATAATAGACCGGCAATACAGGCAGCTTCATTCGCACCGCCCTTTCATGTTCATATCCGCTGCGCAGTTCGACGCATGCCATGCCTGAAAAGGCTTGAGCGATTGCTCTTCACGGAAGAAGCTATTTCGAGTCAAAAACATTTCCACGTTCTACATTTGTTCCAATCCTAAGAAGTTGTCAACGTGGACCTCCCACTCCGATTTCTTCCACATGCGTCACAAACCGATTGTTACCTTCGGCTTCGGTCTGATGCACAAGGTCCTATGATACGAATTCGAGGGCCGCGTGGCAGCGACGCAAGCCGCCGCATCCACCACCTGGAACCCCTTCGCCGGGGACGCTGGTCCCGCGGCGCCAGCAGGGGCGTCCTGGGCTAGAAGCTGGAGAGGAAGCGAATTCGCGGCACTTGGCTATCCGTCAAGAACTGCCCGTACCTTGAGGGCGAGGGCCTGCAGGGTTACCGGCTTTTGCAGGAGATGGGTGTCAGCATCGAGCATGCCATTGTGTACGATGGCATTGCGGGTGTAGCCGGTCGTGTAGATGATCTTGAGGCCGGGCCGGAGCTGCAGCGCCTGCTCGGCGAGCTGTCGGCCATTCATGTCCGGCATGACCACATCGGTTAGGAGCAGCCGCACCTCGGGATGGTTGCGAAGCACAAGCAATCCCGATGCTCCGCTCAGCCCCGAGAACCCCATAGCCGAGTTCACGCAGCATCTGTTCGGTCAAAGTGCGCACCTTCGCGTCGTCCTCGACGACAAGGACGGTCTCGGCCAAGGTGCCTGTCGGCGTGCCGCCCAATTGTGTGCGATTAGGCGCCTCGGCGGTGCCGTAGTAGCGCGGCAGGTAGATCTTGATTGTGGTACCGACGCCCACTTCGGAATAGATTTTGATATGGCCGTTGGACTGCTTCACGAAGCCGAACACCTGGCTCAGGCCAAGCCCGGTGCCTCTACCCACACCCTTTGTTGTGAAAAAGGGATCGAAAGCCCTCTGCATAACCGAAGGGTCCATGCCGCTGCCGGTGTCGGTGACCGCAATCATTATGTACTGACCAGCCACGGTCTGGTTTTCCGCCGCGTACGCATCGTCAATGGCTGCATTGGCGGTCTCAATGGTGAGCCGCCCGCCTTCTGGCATCGCATCCCGCGCGTTGACCGCCAGGTTGATAATCGCGTTCTCGAGCTGGTTGCGATCGGCGACGCTCCTCCAAAGACCGGAGGCCAGCACCGTCTCCATATGGATTTGCTCGCCAAGGGTTCGCCTCAGCAGTTCCGACATCTCGGCGACCATGGTGTTGGCGCCTAGTGGCTCCGGGGCCAGTGGCTGCTGGCGCGAAAAGGCCAACAGTCGCTGGGTCAACGTTGCAGCCCGCGTCGCGCCCTCCAAGGCAGCGGCGGCCAGGTCACCAATATCGGTATTGCCTTGTGAGACGCGCCTTTGGATCAGGTTCAGGCCCGAAATCACCACCGCGAGCATGTTGTTGAAGTCATGGGCAATGCCGCCGGTCAGTTGCCCGACCGCTTCCATCTTTTGAGCCTGGCGCAGGGATTCCTCGACGGCCATCCGATCGGCGACCTCTTCCGCGATTTTCTGCTCTTGGGCCGCGTTAAGAGCTTTCAACTGTTCATTGGCGCGATCGGCCGCTTGCCGGGCGCTCATGAGCTCCTGCTCGTAGCGTCGGCGATCTGTCGCATCGAAAATGGTCAGCCGGACGAACAGCGTCTCGCCGGCGTCTGTTCTACGCTCCACGGCATTGACGAGGGCAGGCAGTCGGCTGCCGTCCGCCCGCACCAGGTCAAGGGCAACTTCGTTGAAATGGCCCTGCATCCGCAACAGCGGTGCAAAATGGGTCTCATAGTAAATCTTGCCCGGCATCGTCAGCAGATCGTGGACACGCTTGCCGACGAGCCCCTCGGACTCAATCCCTAGCCAACGAGACAAGGTCCCGTTCACGCGCTGGATCGTACCATCGGGGCCGGCGGATATGTAGGGCTTTACCAGCTGGCGCCATGCGATGCGGATTGTGCCCGCGTCCGACCGCAACGCGCCATATTTCACGGAGTTTGTTCCCAATTCGTGCAGCGCCATCCCAATATTCTGCACGGCATTCGGGTTCAAGGTCAGTTTCGGCCCGGAGAGGGCTACCCGGTCGGGTCGGCCGAAGGCACCGAGGTGCACTTTGACCACCACAGCGAGCTCCGCCCCTCGCCAGTCCGTAGATACCAGAAGGTCCTGTGAGCGGGCCAATGCCATGATACGGGACCGAATGCGCTCCTGCAGCTCTTCCGGATCGGAAATCCGTTTGGTCGTTTCACGGACCATCGAGAGAATGACTGCAAATTGGTTTTTGACACGGTGGTTGATCTCTCGCAGCAGAGCCCGGATCCGCTGTTCGCTCTCTATTCTGGTACTGATATCGGTTGCCATTCCGAGCCATTCAACGATGTCTCCATGATCATCGACCAGGGGTATCGCCCGCGACGACGTCCAGCCCTCGGTCCCATCCGCGCGGCGGACCCTGTGCTCCAGCTCAAAGGTAGTCCGTTCCGCTACTGCATGATTGATCGCCGCCGATGTGTCATCAAGATCGCTGGGAAACAGGAATTAGTCCTGCCATAGGATGGTCGGCCCTTCGATGTCCGACAGGAACCCTCTTCCATCCAACTGCCGCATCTCCCGCCAGTCGGGGCTCATCCGATACATGACATCTGAGCTGGCTTTGACGAGAGCCCGAAACTCCTCTTCACTTGATTTTAGGGCCTGGCTTGCGCGGACGCGCTCGGTGGTCTCGGTTACAATGCACAGGACCGCCTCGACCCGTCCTTGCGCGTCGCGCACCGCGGAATAGGAGATATCGAAGTACACGGTCTCGCCCACTGCACCGTGACGCTCGATGTAAAACGGCCGGTCTTTGGCCGCAAAGCTCTTCCCGGTTTTGTAAACTCCTTCGAGAAGCGGCCCAAGGTCGTCCCAGAGTTCCGACCAGTGCTCTTTGGCTGGCCGTCCCAATGCATGAGGGTGCTTGTCACCAATCGTCGGCGCGTAGGTGTCGTTGTAGAACGCAATGAATTCCGGCCCGCAGAACAGAACAATCTGGGCTTGTGCCGCAAGCATCAAGTCGACGGTTGTTTTCAAGCTGGGCGACCATGTCTCGACCGCTCCAAGCCCGGTGGCCGACCAGTCGAAGGCGCGCATAAGGGCCGACACCTCTCCATACCCGCCGGGCCAACTCGGGATGGGCGCACTCGTTTTCATGGGTGCCATAACGAATTGAGCAGCAAAAGTTTCCATTTCGAAGCGGGAATGAATCGCCTTTCCCTGAGCCGGGAGCCGGCTTCGAACAGCTTCATTTGCTGCGCTGAGGAAGCACCCTGTCGGGAACCTGACGCTTGATCCGATGGCCATGACAAGGGATGTCCGGATAAACGTAAAAAACAATTCCCGCGCATTGTTAGATCGTATACTAGACCGAACGTAGAGTGATTTCGTCTCGGATAGTCACCCGGGTCTCAAATACCTGCAGCCTCGCAGTGGGGGCAGCGTGCTACATCTACAGAACACGATCCTTGAAATGATCGCCAGGGGCGAAACTCTCGAAGCGACGATCGAACGACTTTGCGGCCAGATCGAAGAGATGTTGCCCGGTGTCTGTTGCTCGGTCTTACGCGTGGATCGCAGCGGACTGCTGCATCCGATCGCCAGCTCATTCCTGCTCAACGAGTTTTCGGCCCAGTTGGACGGCAAGCTCAACATTCGGGTCGTTGCCGAAGGCATCGAAAGCGAGCTGCAAGCAAGCATGCTCTTGGAAATCGGCTGCGAGCTTGGTCAGGGATTTCTGTTTTCACAAGCGGTGTCGCGCCAGATCGCAACGGAACTTCTTGTGCGTTTCGGGCAGACCGTGGGCGCGCGCAAGGGGCCGCAGATACCGTTTTCGAGAGCAAACTGAACGTCCAGTGCATGATGGCGCTGCGCGCAAATGCAAGGCAGTCAGAAGTCGGAGAAGCTGACCTCTAACTTCCATCGGCAACGGACGCCTCCACGGCGGTCATCGGCGCCTCCAAGCTCCACCGGACTCCATGCGGGCCATGCTCGAGACTGCCTTGCCCACTAACCGCCGCAGGCGCCACCCGCTTGAGAACCACTGTTCCAAAGCCGCCCTCTCCAATGGTCTGGACTTGCGGCCCATCGGTCTCGGCCCATGTGAGGTGAAACAGTCTCGATGCTCCGGAACCGGTGATGCTCCAGGTGACCGATATCTTACCATCGTCCCCTGAAAGCACGCCGTATTTGGCCGAGTTGGTTGCCAGTTCGTGAAAGGCAATCCCGAGATACTGCACCGCATTGGGACTGAGGACCAATGATGGGCCCGACATATCGATGACGTCGCCCCTCGGGAAAGGCTGGGCCTGGGCCTTCAGGAGGCCATCAACGGAGGCGCCCTTCCAGTCGGCCGATACCAGCAGGTCGTGGGATCGCGACAGCGCCATGATACGCTCGCGCACCTGGGATTCAAACTGCCTGGGCGTTTCCGACCGCTTGTTGGTCTCCCGGATCATCGACAGGATGACCGAGTACTGGTTTTTCACGCGGTGGTTGACCTCGCGCATCAGCATGCGGATGCGGTATTCATTCTCCTTCGCCGATGTGATGTCCCGCGCAATCTTCGATGCGCCGACGATCTGCCCGGTTGCGTTACGCACGGGCGAGATCGTCAGCGACACCGGAACCAGGCTGCCATCCTTGCGCTGGCGGGTCGTTTCGAACGGTTCGACGCGTTCGCCGCGCCGAATGCGTTCGAGAATGCGGGGTTCCTCGTCCTGATGGTCCTCCGGGATCAGCATGGTCACAGAATTGCCGATCGCTTCGGCGGCGGTATAGCCGAACAGCCGCTCGGCACCGTGGTTCCAGCTCTTGATGATGGTGCTGAGATCCTTGCTGACGATTGCGTCGAACGAGGATTCCACGATTGCTGACAAATGCTGCCTGGCTTCTTCCGCGCGCTGGCGGTCCGTCAGGTCCAGCAGCATATTGACCGCACCAACCAGGTTGCCCTGCTCATCCCGCAGCGGCGTGGGGTGGGGCAGAACCGGAAAGAAGGATCCGTCCGGACGCCGTGCTACGGCCTGCTGGTTCCGGACCGGCCGGTTTTCCTTGAGCGTGATCGCCATAGGACACTCGTCGTGCGGCAATTCCTTGCCGTCGGCGGTGAACAGCTTGAACGTCACACACCATTTGTCCTTGCCGATGTCAGGCTCCCGCCCGGCCAGCTCGGCCGCGGCCCGGTTGAAATAGTTGATCGTCCCTTCCTGATCCGTCGTGTAGATGGCGACCGGAAGGCCGTCGAGGATCTGGTGGTAGGTGCTGTCCTGCTGCTTGAGTTCGGATCGGGTCTGTTCCAGGTCGGTTACATCGGCTGTGAAGCACCTTGTGTGGATCAGCTTGCCATCCCGGAAATATCCGCTCGACGTGATTTCGACATGCTTTATCGAACCGTCACAGGCCCTCAACTGCGCAGGATATCTCGTGATCTTCTCGCCCTTGGTTAGCCGGCCGAGAATGTCATCGATGATGTGTCGCTCGGGATAGAAGTCAGCAATGTGGCCGCCGACATAGTCTTCCGCGGGATAACCGAGCAGATCGAGCTCAGCCTTGTTGGCGTGCAGAATAACGCCATCTGCGCTCACCAGGTGAAGCGCGACGGCGCCGTTTTCAAAAAAATCCTGATAGTCGAAGTGCCGGTTATCCTCGTCGGACACTTCGGGCTTCTTGAAGGGGATAACGTTCGCCTGCGGTACTTCGTCCATCCCAATCCTCGTCCCATCTTAACCATCTATAACGTGGCTATTGACCATCCGTTCCAGAAGCCGGTGTCCCTGGCAATGGACTGCGTAAGTGTTTCATTCACGGCCACAATTGACCCTTTGCGGTGGCGTTCGACCCTGGAAAAACACGGCAAGTTCCAGCTGAATCGTGGTTCCTTCACTGCTGGCATTTCGGAAAAAAATACATCAGATTGTTCCGGCGAATTCATTTGGAGTTGCCGGACTTGCAGTTCTTCCGGCGTGACCGACGAGAGCGGCGGCTCTCCTCCTATAAGCCTCGAGACATGTGATGCTTGAATCTCTCTTTCTGCAGCTTGAACAGCACGATGTCGTCTCAGATGCCGAACGGGATTTGCTAAAGCAGGCGATATCAACCGGACGTGATTTCGCCATCGGCAAGGATCTGGTATCTGCCGGATCCCGTCCGACCTACAGTACCCTGTTGGTCGAGGGACTGGCAGCGCGCTACAAAGTGCTGGAGGATGGCGGCCGGCAATTCACGTCGCTTCAGGTGCCGGGCGATTTTGTCGACCTTCACGCTTTCCTGCTCAAAACCATGGATCATGGCATTATCGCCTTGTCGTCTTGCCGTGTGCTTTTCGCTGATCATAACCGGCTGCGAAAGATTACGGAGACCGCGCCACATCTCACGCGCCTTCTCTGGTTGGACACGCTGGTCGACGGGGCGATCCATCGGGAATGGATCGTTGCTATGGGACGCCGGTCAAAGATCTCCCATCTGGCCCATCTCATTTGCGAACTTTACGTCCGGTTGAAGGTGGTGAATCGCACAACTGGCCTGAGTTTTCGCCTGCAGATAACGCAAACGGAACTCGCCGACGTGTTGGGACTGTCGGTCGTTCATATGAATCGCATCGTGGGCGAACTTCGCAAGCTCGGCGCCATCACCTGGGCGGATCAATCGTTGACGATTGTCGACTGGGAGCGCCTGCAGGAGATCGCGGAATTTGATCCGACCTACCTCAGTATGGTGCGAGATCCGCGCTAACCGGCGCCGTCAACTTAGCAACGGAACCGTCGCACTTATTGCACGTTGCAGCCCTGATACGCGCTGAACCGACGGTCGCCCACGCGCCGTCGCCTATGCGTGTCAACTGCCACTGGAACAGAAAAAGGATAACGCCATGGGATTTTTCTCCAAGGACATCAAAACTCTCAATGACCTGTTCGTGCACACATTGCAGGACATCTACTATGCCGAGCAGCAGATCGAAAAATCACTGCCCAAGATGGTCGAAAAGGCGACCGACCCCGACCTGAAAGCTGGCTTCGAAGAGCACCTCGAGCAAACGAGGGAGCATATCGTCCGCCTCGAACAGGTATTTGAAATTCATGGCGAAGCCGTGAAGGGCGTCGATTGCCCGGCCATCGACGGCATCCTTGAGGAAGCCGGCGACGTGAGCGGTGACGTCGATGACAAACAGGTGCTGGATGCCGCGTTGATTGCATCGGCGCAAGCGGTCGAACACTACGAGATGACCCGCTACGGAACGCTGATCGCCTGGGCCAAGGAATTGGGACATGAAGACTCTGCCCGCATCTTGGCGGAGACGCTTGAGGAAGAGCGGGCGACGGACCAGAAACTTACCGAAATGGCCGAAAGCGGCGTGAACCGGCAAGCAGCCTGAATCCCAAGCGCGGCGGCGAACCGCCTTTCCCTGCCGCCGCGCTTTTTTCTAGGCAGGTCAAATAGCTCCGGCCGGCAAGATTACCAGGATGGATCAGCGCTGATGTGCCGTGGCAGAGGTGTGTGGTGCCGGGTGTTCGGCGACCCGGTACTGGTTGTCGCGATTTGCGGCAACCAACTCGTAGGTCCCGGTTAGTCCGTCGATCACAAGGTCGAGGAATGCGTTGCAGGCCGCAACCCAATCCACACCATCACGCACCGCGAGCGAGAAAGTCTTGCCCGGGCAATAGATGGCGAACAAGACAACTGGGGAGCCGCCTCCGGTGTCCCCTACGCTCAGCTCAACCCATGCATTCGGTGATCCTGGCTGCTGGGGTGCAGCCCTGGCTGGAAGTCGCCGGCGGCTGCAACATTCTCCCAGGATCGATAGCCGCCGGTCGAATCCTCGGAGCCGGATCGCGGGCGATTTGCCCAACCTCTTTCGCGGCGCACGCCACCAGCCCGTCTGGGCAAGTACGGGATGGCCGAACGACTGCTTATTCACCAAGGCCGAAATGGCATCAGCCATAATTGTTCTGCGCGGAAGGTCTGCCCTCACATCGAACACCCCGCATTCGTAGTACCCATCGTCGCGCATCATCATGGAATTCCAGTCCACGGCGCCGAACAGTGACCAAGACGTGACGGCACGTACGTCAATGCCCTCAACCGCGCATTCGACTGCAGCTTCCCATCCCTCCATGAACCAGCGCAGCTGTTCCTCACGGGTGCAGGCATTGTGGACTTCTCCGATTGCAACTGGCAGGGCGTAGCGGCCCCACACCTCGCGCAGGCGTGAGGCAAATCCGAGTTCGCACTCTGGCACGCCGGCGCGGATAGCCGCAATGTCGACATACAGCTCGATGCCGTTGCCACCGATAGGTTCTTGAGGGTGCCGTTCGATGCGATGATCGAGGAACCTGTCGCTGGTGAGGTAGTAATCAACGCCGATCAGGTCCGGAGGGCAGGGCGCGGCCGCCAAGTCAGCCAGATGGTCGGGATCGACACCAGCGTTGAGGAGGCGTTCATGGAACGGATGGCGCGGACCGACATGTCCACAAAGCAGATCCAGCGATAACCATCGCCGGCCATTCTCGTACTCAGCCTGGTATGCCAGCTTTCGCGTCGCAAAAATCTTTCCGAAATCCTCGGTCTGCAGAAGGCGGGCATCGGGGATGACCTTCCGGATAGCCGACATCGTCATGGCAATCGCACGGCACTGGGCAACAAGAAGCCGCAGGCAACTTGGCTCGTCAGCGCGGTGCGGATGCCAAAACCCATAAAGGCCGCTTAGACGGGCGGTTGCCATCGGTTCGTTGATCGGCGTGAAAGTCTTTACCCAGGGGTACCGAAGAGCAAGCCGCCCTCCAAACGCCGCGAGGCGTTCGGCAAAATCCGGCGCGAGAATGGACGTCCAGGATGGCCCGCTCCCGTGGTGGACAAGGGCTGCGATTGGACTGATGCCGAGACGGCGCATCCTTTGATATCGCTCGTCGTGCCAGCTCCAGTCATCCCGCCCCTCCACTACCTCGACGTGTTCCCACAACGCAGGATATCGAAGCGTTTTGATGCCAAGGGAAGCGACGAGGTCTAAATCCTCGATGCGGTTTGAATGACCGGTTTCGGCGAGCTGATCGCGGATCTCGCCACCGACACGAACCACACTGCATTCAATACCGCCCCAAACTTCCACCATGACTATCCCGCCGCGCCCTTGGCAAGGAATAGCTCCTGCGCGCCCGTCTTCTGAATGCGATTGAACGCCGCCAGCGCCTGACCAATCACCTGGTCCATATTGTAGTAGCGGTAGGTTGCCAGCCGACCGACGAAAATCGCATCGGTTTGCTGGGCAGCGAGTGCCTCATATCGCTTGTAAAGCACCTCGTTCTCTGCCCTGGGCACGGGATAGTAAGGATCACCGTCATCCGTTGGATATTCGTAGGTCAGGCTGGTTTGCGGATGGTGCTGTCCCGTCATATGCTTGTATTCCGTGATCCTGGTGAAGGCCTCGGTCTGCGGGTAGTTGACGACGGCGACCGGCTGAAACCGTGGCGTGTCGAGTGTGACGTGCTCAAACCGCAATGATCGGTAAGGCAATTTCCCCAGCCTGAAGTCGAAGAATTCATCGATTGGACCGGTATAGATGAGGCGGCGATAGGGGATGACCTCTCGAACCTCGCGATAGTCCGTTTGCAGCATCACCTTGATATTGCGATGGGCCAGCATCCGTTGAAACATGCGTGTGTACCCGCCCGCCGGCATGCTCTGGAACGTGTCGGCGAAATACCTGTCATCACGATTGGTTCGTGTCGGCACGCGCGCGGTCACTGACTTGCTCAGTTGCGAGGGGTCGACGCCCCACTGTTTTCGCGTGTAGCCTTGGAAGAACTTCTCGTAGAGCTCCCGCCCCACCGTTCCCACGACCACGTCCTCGGCGCTGCGGATCTCTTCCACGCTCTCCCTGCGTTCGGCCAAAAACCGCTCCATCTGGTCGGAGGTCAGGTCGAGGCCATAGAGGCGATTGATCGTGTCCAGATTGATCGGGATTGGCAAAAGTTGACCGTCTACCTTGGCCAGTACACGGTGCTCATAGGGACGCCACGCCGTGAACTGGGACAGGTAGGCGACAATGGCCTCAGCATTGGTGTGGAAGATGTGGGGCCCATACCGATGCACAAGAATACCGGCTTCATCGTACCAATCGAAAGCGTTGCCGCCGATGTGACTGCGACGGTCGACGACCAGCACTGTCTCTCCGCGCTGACTGGCCAGGCGCTCTGCCAAAACGCTTCCGGCAAAGCCTGCGCCGACAACAAGCCAATCAAACATGGTCGACCAAGCTCCTGAATTCCTGATGACGCAAAACCTTCGCAGGCTTGAGCAAATCGTGCATTGTGCTCCAGGTCGTGTCCCAAGACATTCCTGAGAGGAACGCGTCGACCTTGGCCGTTTCACAGCCCTTTCGCAGAGCGGCATCGAGGGCGGCTGGCATCGAGCCTGCGTCAGCAATGTCGACCAAGCCGCGACGGCCGTAGGTTTCCACCACATCAACGATTGCAGTCGATACTACAGGCAGTCCGCTGGCCAGGAATTCAGGGGTCTTCGTCGGGCTGATATAACGCGTCGCATCGTTCAAGGCGAAAGGCATCCACCCTACGTCCCAACCGGCCATATATCCGGGCAACTCGGCATACCGCTTGGCGCCCAACCAATGAATGTTTGGGCCGGTGGGGAGCGTGGCCGGGTCGATCTTGACCACTGGACCGATCGTGACGAACTGGACCGTAGGCATCGCTGCAGCGGTTCGAACCATCAGGTCGATGTCGAACCGCTCGTCGATGACCCCGAAGAAGCCTACGCGAGGATGCGCAATGCGCTGCTGGTCTGCAGGGTCTGCCTGAGGCCGGCGCGCCTGATGGAAGTGTGCCGTGTCAATGCTGCTTGGAAACGCGTGGACGGAGGGATGCCGGCGGCGCTTGGACTCATAAAGGCTCATTCCACCGGTGAACACGACGTCGGCCTTGCCAAAGAGCTGCTCTTCCAGTCGCTCGAGTTCAGGAGGCGCGTTTTTGAAGGCAGAGAGTTCGTCCATGCAGTCATAGACGCAGACATCCTCCTGCAGCGCATCGGTGAACTTCAGGGCCATGGGGGTGTAGTACCAAGTCACCAACTGGTCGTGCTCGATGCTTGCCACGAGAGTCTCAAGCAGAATGGCGATAGCTCTGTCGACCTCAATTCCGGACTGACACTGCGGCAGTATTGGCGTCACAACTTCCAAGCCTGGCGCAACCACCTTGCGGCGCAGAAGAGGTATCTGAACAGGCTCGAAAAGGGGTTCCTCGAAGAACACAACGGCGTAGTCGGCTGCGGCGCGCGTCATCAAATGCTGCGGGCGTTGAAAAACAAAGTCCCACCGCAGGTGGGAAAAACATATCAGGAGTGGGTTGTCAAAAGGCACGAGCAAGGGGTTGGATACAGTCTGATCCATCGCAACAATCCGCATTAGGGTTGGCTTATGGTGGATCAAGCTCCGTTCGCAGATCGGGTTCCACGGCAACGCGGAATTTTGTCTTTCTTAGCCGAACATCAAAGGCGCCACGATTTCTCGTAATGGCTGGAACGGGCCTCGCCTCCGTAAGTTGTCGGCGGGGAGGCGCCAATGATCGTCGATGCACATCTTCATACGTCGGGCCGCGAGACAACGGCGGATGTACTGCAGTCACTTGACGATGCGGGCGTGGATATCGCGTTCCTGCTGGCGCCGTTCCTGACACCGCCCTATTCGCTTAATGACCGGGAGTCGCTGCGCGCTGGCAACAGGTACCTTTCCGAGCTTGTCAAAGGCCACTCGGATCGGCTCATCGGGTTCGCGGTTGTCAATCCGCTCCATCCGCAATCGGCCGACGATCTTGAGGAGGCAGCTGCGCTTCCCGGCATTCGCGCGCTGAAAATGGTTCCGACCGGCTGGTATCCGTATGATGAGTGCGCTCATCGCGTATACGCGGTCGCCGCAAGGCTCGACCTCCCCATATTGTTTCATAGCGGAATTTTCATTGACGGCCGATCTGGCCGGTTCTGCCGGCCATCCTTCTACGAGGCGGTTCGCGATCACCCCGGCCTTCGCGTCACCTTGGCTCACCTTGGCTGGCCATGGTGTGACGAAGCCAACGCAGTTGGCGTGATCGATCGGATCAATGGCGTCGAGCCAGCCGAGAGCCAGTTTCGCTTCGACCTGTCCTTTGGACCGCCTCCGATCTACCGCGGCGAGGTCTTTCGCAAGGCGATCGACGTGATCGGCCCACGCTCACTGCAATTCGGCAGCGACCGTTTCTTGCCGTGCAGCGGTGCCCACATCCACGCGGCAATAGACGAGGTCACGGCAATTCTAGATCAACTCGACGTCGCAGCCGATGACCGAATTGCGATCATGTCGGGGACGGCAATGGATTGGCTGAGGCTGCACCCGTCGCAAGGAGGGAACTGATGGCCCGGACCCCGCGTGTCCTGCCAGGCGGCCAGACCGATGAGCGCGCGCATGTCCTTGAGGTCTTGGGCAACGCCATTGTTGGCGGCATGGAAAATTACGTGCGCAATCTGGCTGCGAACCTGCCCTCGAACGAGTTCAAAGTCTCGCTCCTGTGCCCGTATGAAAGCCCTTACACCGCATTGCTGCGGTCTGAGGGCAGGGACGTCTACATTGCGCCCCTGCGTGACGATCCACCTTGGAAGACAATCGAACTCATCTGCACGCTCGTTCGCGAAACCGGTATCGACCTGCTCCATGCTCACCTGATGAACGCGCATACCGTGGCTGCTATGGCCGGCCGACTGAGCGCGACGCCGACAGTTGCCACGCTGCATGGGATGAGCTTGCATCCGCAGGAAATCAGTGTGGCGCGCACAACCGGGAGCCATACCATTGTGGTGTGCCGCGAAGCCTGGTCGCAAGCACTTGCGGTGGGATTGTCGCGTGAGAATGTAAGTCTCGTTCCTAACGGGGTCGATCTCGCAGTGTATCATCCGATGTCGGCTGACCCCTTGGAATTCCGGCAAACGATCAACGTCGCCCCTGACGATATGTTGGTCGGGTTCGTTGGCAGGCTGGCCTGGGAAAAGGGCCCCGACAAATTCCTCAAAGCAGCCGAATTCATACTGCAAAGGCGGCCCGAGGTGCACTTCGCAGTGGTTGGCACGGGGTCGATGGAAAAGGATCTGACCGCCACAATTCGTCGTGCGGGACTCGAGACGCGCATCCATATGGTCGGGCTCGCGCGCGAACCCCATCGGATCTATCCGGCCCTAGATTTGCTGTTGCATACGTCGCGCGCTGACGCGATGCCGCTTACCATTCTGGAGGCTATGGCATCTGGCGTGCCGGTCGTGGCTATCGGCGTCGGCGGCGTCCCGGAAATCGTCTCTGCGGGGGAGACCGGGATTCTTATAGGAACCACCGAATGGCCCGGCATCGTCTCGGAATATCCCGGCGACTGGGAAGGTGTTGCCCTGGCGGCAATCTCGCTGCTATCCAATCCCGCCAGGCTAAAGTCGATGGCTGGCGCGAGCGTGAGGCGGGCGCAATCCAGCTTCGATATCCGTCAATCGGCCACTATGACGAGCCATATTTTCCGTCAGTTGCTGGGACCTCGTACCGACAAGGCGCGCCTCCACTCCGTTTCCTGACCTCAGGGTGGCACGAGCACAGCAGGATCAGAATTTGGTGGCCCTGATCCCGGTAATGACAGGGTAGAGCGGATCAACAACGTCAAGGCCTGCGCGGTCGATCTCCTCGAAAGAGAGGCCTTGCAGAAAGGCTGTGGCGGCAAGCACGTTGCCGAATTGCTGTACCTCCACTCCGGCCGCCCCAAACCTTTCCACGAACAGGCGTCGTGCGGCACTCTGTGTCATGGCCCAGAACCATTTTTCTGGCCCGTCCTGCGCGTCGATGGGAGTGATGCCTGGTACCGTCGCCAACACGACGCCACCTGCTGCCAAGGCGCGATGGATCGTAGCAACTGCACCACGCACGTCGTAGATCATGTGCAGCGTCTGGGTCACGATGATGCAGTCAAGGCGCCCGGCCTCCACGGCATTCTCGTTCTGGAGATCGATGCAAATCGTGGCCTGAGGATTGGCACTTTCGGGTGAGTCGATAATGTCGGAAGTGACGACTCGTGCCAAACCAAAACGGAGCGTGTAGACATTGTCGCCGATTTCCGCGACGCGTCCTCGAATGTCCCCAGCATGACGCTGTAGGAAACTCTCAATGTAGTAACGGTCAAGTGGCGTGCCGCGATCGCCGCCAAATTTACGGCTTAGGGGCTCGACATCGCCGAGGTCTCCAAAGACCACCGTACCGGGCGCCGGGATAGTTCGCATGTGTGATTAAACCGCGGGGGCGTAGCGCAGCAAGGACCGTACCGGGTCGCACCGGACGGGCCCACCCGACCTGGGGGCAGATCGCTGGCACAACGGTGAGGCATTTCCGCGGATTCCTTCTGGATCAGCCATCGGCTTTCTTCCTCGCTGCCGTCGCATTTTGACCGCTGGGAGCCGTTGTCTTTGCGTCCTTTGAGTGAGCTGCCAAAGCGGGACCAGCGCCGGTCGCCTTACGCATGTCGCCGCTGCGCTTTTCTGGCTGTTCTTTTTTGCCCAAGAGGCCGGAAAAATACTTCCCGAAAAACCCCATCATTTCCTCCTCGTTCAAGCATTTCAGATATGCCTAATAGGAATTTTCCGGGATGATTTGTTCCCTCCCGGAGCACTTCGAGGTTTGATGTCGTTCAACTCCGGCAGGGTCGCGCGATGCGGCGCTTTTTGGTAGACCTCGATTTGCCGCCGAGGCTGTGGAACGTCCTTAGCTGATCTACGTTGCCGATAATCTCCACTGAGGACACTTCGGTATGGTGATGTTCGCCGAGACCAAGGCCCAACAGATAGCTGAAGACGGGCTGCTTTCGACTGAAGAAAAGATCGCGCAGTTGTGCGAATTGGACGCTCGTCTCGACGCGTCAAGGTCGGTCTGTAACGTCGCCCCTTGTTGGCGGCTTGTTGGCTTAGATGCACTGAGGAAAGCGTTCACCGCATGGGTGTCCCCGATGTCCAATAGAGCGAATTGCCTAAGCAAACCGGTATCTCGCGGTTCAATAGACGGCGAGCGATTGTCATTGGTCAACTACCGTTGCATAAAGCCGGCCGGCTAAAGTCTTGACGTTTGCCGAAATGCGCGTGAATTTTGTGATCGCCGATCCACCTTGGCGATCGAGGAACGAGCAATGCCGGGCCGAAGGTCACACGCGCGGACGGGGCAATACGGCGCAGATGAATTCACATCGAAGCACGGCTTGTCCAAGAAGTCGGCTGCGATCATTCTCAATCTTTATGGACCATCCAGGCCGGCATGCGATGCCGCTGCAGCGGCTTTCAAAGACGCGGTCGCACAGCGGCAAGCAGGCCGGTTGATAACCCTCCTAAACATCGACTAGGACGCGCGGATCCCTACGGATCAGACCCCGCACCGGTTCAATGCGGTCGAGAACCCAACGACGATATGCGGCGTCGGTGGACCCGTTTAATCCTCAATGTGCCGCTGGTTGTGACGGCTGCACCCCTTGCTGGTCCCCGCCTGTGCTGGACTGCGGGGTTGGATTCTTGTCCACCTTGGGATTTTGGTCGATCGGCTGGCTGTTAACACTATCAGACTGAGATTGAACTGGATCAGTTGATGCCGGGTTTGGGCTGGTGCTCACAGGCGCCTGGCTGTCTTGCTGGTCTGTCGACGGTCCTTTGATGACTACGCCATAGATTTCGGCGACACCCCAGGCGGCAATGGCTAGCAGCAGCGCGGCTATGAGCACAACAAGGACGGGCCTGCCAAGAGGGCCTTGTCGGGCTTGGTTCTCGGGAACGTTGTTCGTCATAGGACACCTCGGGAAAGAAGTCTGGCCCTTGCCTGCGACCGGCGGGCCGACCGAGACGAGGAACATCTTGGCCAGCGGCAGGGACCGATAAAACGTAGTACGTCAGCTCAACCTTGACTGGTCTCAAAGGTTCCGGCCGTTGAGAGACAGTTCCATGACAAACGACAATGAAGCATCGATGTCTGCGACTGCCCCAGTCGCTTGGACCTGGGTCGGCAAGTCTCCGATCGGCTTGGAGTGCCGAAGCCTGTGTGACGCGCATGCGCCTCAGGAAGACTGTAGGCAGCCAATTGCAAAGATGTGGGGACAGAAGCGCTCATAAACGAGCAAATATGCCTATACTTTGGCAAGAGCCAAGTCTTGGCCTGCGCTGAGCCTCAACTCTCTCAGCCGGGCGGTCTTGGCATCTCTGGCCTGGCGTTCGGCGTCGATCAGCTTGCGCGCTTCACGATCGGCTCGTTCAAATTTTTCTTTGTCGATTCGACGTTTTGCCAAGGCAGCCTCCTGTTTTGCCGGCTTGTTGGAAACTTCGTCGTCTAGATCAATGCGGACTTTTCCCATCGGCTCACCGAGCCTATATCCGCGTAAAATCTGCGAGTGCTAACCGCCGCCGTTGGCCCTCCGCGTAGGCCAAGGCAAACGATTCGATCTCGAAAGAACGGGTGTGCTCGTGGTCTTCCTCGATCACACGGACGTGCCATTCTCCGTAACCTTCGACCAATTCAACGCAGCGAACGTTCATTTCGGATTTTTCCACTGCCTTGTCCTCACTTCTAGATGACAATGGAATCCTATCTTCGTGGGACTCGGCTGCATTAAGAAATGTTGGTACGGACTCGTACCCAAGCCGCCTGTGGCTTCGGAAAATGCTCTTAGCCGTTGCGCTGGTTAGAACGAGGCGGGATAATTAAGTCATCGCTTGCCGACTGTTCGGGCGCAAGCGGCTGAGAGATAGCGGTGCTCGTGCTCTTGCCCCAGACCGGAGGCCAAGAGCATGAGCCAGGCTCAGCAATCGACCGTTCGCAACCGTCTGTTAGCTTCGCTGTCGGCGGATGACTATGCGCTTTTACGACCGCACCTAGAGACGGTCACATTAGAGGTGCGCGACCATTTGTTTCGAGCAGATCAGAAGATCGCACATGTGACTTTTCCGGAATATGGAATCGCCTCCATCGTGGCGGATACCGGGGAGGGGAGGTTCGAGGTCGGCATGGTCGGGTCGGAAGGTTTCGCAGGAACATCTGTCGTGCTCGGTGTCGACCGGACACCGCACACCTGCCTCGTCCAGGCGACTGGCGAAGCCTTTAGGATTGAGTCAGGCGAACTCCAGTCGGCTATGGACCGCAGCCCGACATTGCGCGCGCACCTTCTGCGCTTCATACACACCTTCATCGTTCAAGTCAGTCAGACCGCTTATGCGAATGCCGGTTATTCGCTTGAGGAGCGGCTGGCGCGCTGGCTGCTGATGACCCACGATCGGCTGGAGCATGACGACATGCCGGTCACCCACGAATTCATGAGTATCATGCTCGGTACACGTCGACCCGGCGTCACGCTCGCAGTGCAAATGCTGGAGGTTACCGGCGCCATTCGAGCCGGCCGCGGTCACATCACGATGCGCGATCGAGAGAAGCTGGAACATCTCGCCGGGCAGTCCTACGGTTATGCCGAGAAGGAATATTCCAACGTATTCGCCCTCCCCATCAAGCGAGGCCGGTGAGTTGGATTTGCGTTACTTCATGAACATACGCTATCGCGGTCGTATCATGCCCGATTATGAAGGCGACGAGTTGCCCGTGGAGGAGGCTGTTCGCGGCCATGCGCTCGCCATCGCGCGAGATCTTGTATTCGGCACCCGCATGGACGCAATCCGCAGCTGGTTCGACTGCAGTTTTGAGATCACTGACCAGAGCGGCAGGGTCGTTCTCGTACTGCCGTTTGCCGCAGTGCTTGGCGAGCCCGATTTCGGATCAGCATGACCGGCCTTATCGGGACTGTTCGGAGTCATACCGAGCCTTGAAGACTGCGATGAACCATGCCTACTTCGTCTCTTAGGGAGGCTAAAGATGACCCACACTTTCGATGCGCTCACGGTTGAGAAGGCAGCTGAAGCTTATGTTCTCTCCAGGAGCAAGGGCCGGTTCATCTCGATGGCGCAGGCGATCCGCGCCATCAGAACGCTAATGCCGGACTGTATGGCAGCCGATCATGAGTTGGAGCGATTGCCGGCGAAAACATGCGATGCGCGCGGCGTGCCAGTCTCATTCGATGTAGCAGAGGCCACGGGCTCAAGAGCCCTGCGCGCGTAGAGCAGGAGGGCGCACTGTGCCGCAGCAAAAGCCAAATAGGTCGCAGATCCGCCAGGCGATTGTGAGCTGTCTAATTGGCAATGTGGATCATCCTGTATTTCTATAGCTGACATCCTTCACAGCCTTAGGAAGACGTTCCCGCTTGACCAACATAGGGATCGGGAGCTTGAGGATCTCATCGCGCTGATTGCTGTCGATGCTGGATTTGCGATCGAATTCGATGGCTCGGCTCGCGCGTTAAAAGCCCTCCATCTGGATGTTCCGGAAACTGAATCCCGCTGACCATCGAGCTGACCCGCCAACGTCAGCGCCGTCACCCAAACTCCCGCAGGTCTTTCGCTTCTCGTTCGAGGATTGCCGCTACCTCCTCACGACCGAGATGGGTAAGCATTACCGCGATGCAGCATTCAAGATATGTGAGCGACGAGCGGCGGAGAAAGTCGGCAGTGGCGCTTTCTGCCAACTGGTCGATCCGCTCAACCTCACTGCGACGAACCTCTTTCATCGCCTTACCTCTCAGCATTTTTCGATCCAGCCAATTCCTGGAACAGCAGGACAACTTCCGACGTGCCAAGAAGTGGCATTGCCGTTCGAATTGTTCTTTCAAAGGGGTACCCTTGCGGATCGCTCGTGCGTGCGGTCGGAAAAATTCAACATTGAACCTTTTCCAATCCCGCAAATTAGACGGCTATGGCGAGATATTTCTTCGACGTGCCGGATGCCGATATCGCTGATCCAAACGATCTTGTCGACGTGCATGACGCGCGTGAGGCAGGACTTCGGGCCCTCGCAGCGATCATGAGGGAATCACATCCGGACGGCACCAAGCGTGCCTTCGAATTCAACGTTTGTGATGAAGCAGGCCGACACCATCTGCACCTTACCATCACGCTTGAATGGAGGGATGCACCGGGCCATCCTTCCATGGCAAGCCATTAACCCGGCGACCGCAAGGACGTCACGTTTTCAGGCTGGTCGCGGCTTGAGGTGTGCACCTGCCGATACCGGTGGTCGTTGTTGCTTGGTCTGGCGCGGGCCTTTACTTTAGCATTGCTCGACGATCTTCTTTGCGGCCCTCCATGCGACCTGAAGCCCAGAAATGTTCGGTTGACCCGTCGTGAGAGTGAGTGGGGAACTGATGCGGAATTTGCGGATGCCATATAGCATTGCGCACCGTTCAGCTTCGGCCGTTCTGCTCATCGATCTCGATCCAGGCCGGCGCGTGATCGCTTGGTTTCTCCCATCCGCGTGTCTCCACATCGACGCCGGCACTGCGCAAATGGGAAGAGAGGGAAGGACCCACCAGGAGATGGTCCATTCGAAGTCCTGAACTCCGGTCGTATCCGCCTCGATAGGAGAAGTTCCAGTAGGTGTAGATGGCGTTCTCTGGATGAGTGTGACGAACGGCATCGATCCATCCTCCAGCAAGCATCCGGCTGTAATCTCCGCAGAGCACGGTTGGCCCGCCGGCTTCAAGCAACGACTGACCGTAGCTGATAAGCCTTTCAAACCAGCCGAGCTTATAATCGAACTTGGGACCTGGCGCTGGATTGACATTAGGCAGGTAGAGACAGCCGATCACAAGCCCATTTACGTCGGCCTCGATGTAGCGGCTATGCGTATCGTCGGGATCGCCAGGCAAACCGCGTCGGCGTTCTACGGGATCCGTCCCGCGGGCAAGGATTGCAACCCCGTTATAGGACTTCTGGCCGTGCCAGATAGCGCCATATCCAGCGTTGCTGATCGCATCCAACGGAAACTTTTCGTCAGATGTTTTGAGTTCCTGAAGGCAAACGATGTCGCACTTGGCTTCATCCAGCCATCTGAGAAGTACTGGCAGTCGACCGTTGACGCCGTTTACATTGAGAGTTGCAATACGGGTCATGCGGACCTCTTATTGCCCTGTTGCGTTCTGGATGCGCGTTAATGATCCGGATCAAGAACGTCGGCGACTGCATCCTTCTCATCGCGAGGTAGAACCGTCATCGTAAAGATGAAGGCTGACAGCAAAAGGCAGACGCCGTTGGTTATGATTATGGGCCATTCCAGCTTCATCATGCCAAAAGCCAACCACAGGGCAAAACCCAAAACCGTGATTCCATACATCGGCGCGGAGATCCCGCCTGTGTCTCGCGTTTTGATGATCTTCCAAGCCTGTGGTGTAAAGCTGGTCATGGAGCAGACAGTTGCGAGGTAACCTATAAGCGTGACTGCGTTCATGCGTGCCGCCCTAATGAAGCTGGTCTTCGGACATGCGTGCCAGCTGTCGCGCAAGCAGGCGTCCGAGCTTCCCGCCTAAGGTGCAGACCCATTCCGGGAATGGGGTTTTTCGGTTACTTTTCCGCCTGCTCAATAACGTGAAACGCGCTGGTTTTTCCGCCCGCAGCAGGTCTTACCCTAATCCACGGTTTTCCGGATGCTTTCCCGGGCATCATAGGCTTAGGGACGGTCTTAACCACCGCGTGCACATGGCTTTGCGCCGCAACTGAAAGGCTCCGCACGACCTTTTTGCCATTCATCAATTCGACCCGAAAGCTTTCCATCAGCTTGCCCCCCGCACCTAGAGTTTAGCGAACGTCCCAATAGAAAAAATTAACAAAAGGAACGCGGCGAGGCGAGGATCCCTCACAAGCCAATTTTTGGGATCGATCGGGCGGCACAAATACGCGCCGCAACCGACAGGATTCAACACCTACCTCAGGCTCGGCCTCTCAGCGCCAGTGCTTCCCTTTCCAGTGTCTCACGGCTGTTGCCGTGCCTTGCGATGAGTTCCCTCACTTGCTGGGGGGTGATGCCTGTCTTGCTGGCGAAATATTCGACCTCGTAGTCCTCGTCAGCCGATACACGATCGCGGTCGCGAAAGTCTCGTTTGCTCTTATCATCAGCCATTTTGTTTCTCCATACAAAGCGATCGACGGAAACGCCATTCGAGGCGATTTGTTTCAACCTATCTCATTGGCGGGCTAGCAAATTTTTTGCCGCTGACTTGCATCCCGAATTCGTGAGGCAACTCATATCATGAAGTCCGCCGGGCTCTTGGGGCGCATCTTGTCGAGACGTGGAAGTGCGACGTATATATACAAAATATCGTCGAACCTGACGGACGTATCCAGAAGCTAAAGCCGGGCGAGGCCAAGGCGATTTTCCATCTTATCGGCGGTGTTGGACTGACGCGGCTGCCACACGTTAAATAGCGTCAGTCTTCGGTTTTAGTGCTTCAGCTTCCCGCTTGAGTTTGGGCCAGTCGGCGCCGTGCTTTTGAAGGAGCCTGCGTGCCTGCCTCGGTGTTATCGATGCGACCTGTGTAAGATGGTCGATCTCAAGCTCTTGCCCTTTTACGACGCGACTTGAATCGTTCGACTTGTTTACGCTCATAGAATTGAATCCTGCTCCTAGCCACCGAACAGCAACGAACGTTACGAAACGCGGTTTCGATTGTTTGGGCGCCTGACCTCAAAATCTGGCGAGGGGCTCGGCTCCCGCTGATGAGCGATGAGCGGATCTGAAAGGAGCAAGGCGGCCTTGGCCGCCTTGCGAGTGTCACATCAAAGATCGCGTCCACGTCTATCCCGCTGTAGGTCTTCTCCGCTATAGACGTCGGCGTTCGGGTCGAAACCGGTCCAGCCGCCAGCCTCGTATTCATTGCGTCTGCCAGCGACGTCGACCGAATTGTATTGCTTGAGGATTTGTTCGGCATTCGGCGCAAGATTATCGTCGACCTTGGCCGTGACCATCGTCCCGCCGCGACGAACGCCTTCGGCATAGACATGAGCGTCGTTTTCAGGAACGCCGGCGTTTGTCATGGCGCCGATGATGCCCCCTGCTGCACCACCGACCACGGCCCCGCCAACCGCGCCGACAGCAGTGGCAGCCAACCACCCGGCTGCAACCACAGGTCCCACCCCAGGAATGGCCATCAGACCGAGGCCTGTTGCCAGGCCGCCGGCGCCGCCAATGACGGCGCCCACGCCAGCGCCAGTGGCCGCGTCCTCGCCGGCGTCGGTCTCCTCATCCTTGTGCCAGCCGGTCGCATTGTTGGCCACAATGCTGATGTCATCGCGCGGGACGCCGGTGGCCACGAGTTCGCCTACGGCATCATTGGCATCGTCATAATTGTCGAACAGTCCGGTTACGGTTTTCATCGGGTTCTCCTCGCTTTCTATTCACTTGGTGCCGGCAACAACGTTGCCTTGGTAATCGAGCGCGATCGGCGTCGACTTCCCGTCCTTGCTCGCTGTTCCGCGCCAGATGCCGTTGTCATCCTTTGTCAGGGCAGAGACGTCGGCATAACCCGCCTTTTCGATCGCGCTCTTGGCCTGGGCTTCGGTAAAACTGTTGGCGCCGGGAACTGGAGCTGCCGGATTGGTGGCGCCGCTGGTGACAGCCGGTGTGCTGCCGTCAGAAGCCGGCGCCGTCGTTGCAGCCTTCTGAATCATGTCCTGATGCATCTTGAGTGTGGGCAGCGTGTCAGCCGCAAAGGATTTCAGGGCGGCGTTGTCGCCGTCCTTGGCATAGGCCTCGAAGAGGCTGACCGCATCGGCATGGGCCGCCTTCTGCATGTCTGCATAAGATGCGTCTACTGGCGCCGCACCCGCCTGCAGCTTGTCGACATCGCTTTTGTGTGCAGCATCGAGGTCGGCGGGCACCTTCAGCTTCTGTTCGCCGGCGATGCTTTCAAGCTTCGCATTGGCGGCGCCATGATCGGAGATCATCTTCTGGGCGAAGTCCTTTAGGCCTTGGTCCTGCAGCTTGTCTTGGGCGACCTTGCTCGACTGGACTTCGAACATTCCGCCGATCGCGGCCTTGGTGACGAAATCCTGGGCGGTCTCGGCAGCGAGCGATGGCCAGGCAAATGCCACCGACGCGGCTAACGATAGCGACGCCAGACGAAGACTGTTTCTCATGGTGATGTTCCTCAGTTGAGATTGGTGAATCCAAACCTGCTCGCGGCGTGTTTGTTCCCAGGCAAATACGAACGCGCTGCCAAATTCACTGAAGGCCTGTTCGTCGTTCACACGCGTTGAAGCAGGCGAAACAGTTTTGGGGCGGCGCGAATTGCGCGGAAGAGCCGGTGGTTCGCGATCGAGCCTATGAGCGGCCTTCTCGGTGCTGAAATGCGTCCTCTCACAGGCTGAGGTGGTATCAGGTCAAATCCGTACGGCGAGTTCACTGGTTGTTGCGGTGTGAATATTCAAACCGAGCAAAGGTTTGCGCTGGATAAGGAACATTTTGTCAAGCGGCAGGTTAGCGACGCACAACCAACGGAGAATGACAATGAAGGCGCTCACCTGGCACGGCAAAAGTGACATACGGTGCGAGCAGGTGGATGACCCGATCATTGAGAACGACCGGGATATTATCATCAAGGTTTCGGCTTGTGCGATCTGCGGGTCAGACCTTCATCTGATGGGAGGATTTGTCCCAGAAATGCACGCCCATGACGTGCTTGGGCACGAGACCATGGGCGAGGTCGTTGAAGTCGGGAAGGGTCACTCCAAGTTCAAGATGGGCGATCGCGTCGTGGTGCCGTTCACGATCGCCTGCGGCGAGTGCCGGATGTGCAAGTGGCAGCTGTTTTCGCTCTGCGAGAGGTCGAATCCAGCCGGCGCCAAGCAAGCCGAGCAGATGGGATATCCGACTGCTGGGCTATTCGGCTATTCGCACGTGTATGGCGGCTTCGCGGGCGGCCAGGCAGAATTCCTGCGCGTACCCTATGCCGACGTTGGCCCTATCAAGGTGCCAGATGGCCTGACGGACGAGCAGGTACTGTTTCTCTCCGATATTTTTCCCACCGGGTATCAGGCGGCGGAAAACTGCAACATTCAATCCGGTGATACAGTGCTGGTCTTCGGCTGCGGGCCAGTTGGCCAGTTCGCAATCAAGTCAGCCTTTCTCCTAGGCGCGGGCCGGGTCATCGCGCTGGACATCGTCCCCGAACGGCTGGCGCTTGCGCAAGCGTCGGGAGCGGAAACGCTGAGATATGACGGCGAAGATCTGCAAAAGCAGATCCTGGCTATGACGGGCGGTAAAGGGCCGGATTCTGTCATCGAAGCGGTCGGCATGGAGAGCCATGGCCCCGGTGGCGTCATAGAGACCTTGCAAACGGACCTTACGGCGATGGAGAGGCCTTATGCGCTACAACAGGCGCTGATGGCCTGCCGACCCGGCGGCACTGTCTCGTTGCCGGGGGTGTTCGTTGGAAGCGTTACTGTGCCCATGGGAATGTTCGTCGGCAAAGGGCTGACAATGAAAACAGGCCAAACACATGTGCAGCGCTACTTGGAACCGTTAATGAAGCTCATTGAGGACGGAAAAATCGACCCGTCCTTTTTGATTACCCACCGCATTGGGCTAGAAGAAGGACCGGAGGCTTACAAGACCTTCCGCGACAAGAAGGATGGTTGCATCAAGGTCGTCATCAAACCGTAGGCTCAATCACCTGCCCGGCAATCGCCTTCAATTCGATGTAAGCTTACTTCGATTGCGCAACGTCGACTGGCTGCGCAGGCACCAATTCGGGGCCATTAAAGGACCCATCCGGCGCGAATCCTGGCATGAGCTATCCGACACTGCTCGGGGGAATTCCAGGCAATCTCGCATCTTGCATAGGTGCGAACCGCCCGAGATAAGCTTCCTGCCTGTTACGACATGCAGCAATTTTGTGTGTTCCTTTGCGCAGTAGACCGAGCCAAATCCGATGCGACGCCAACTGATGTCGACCGTCGCGGCTTTGTCGCGTTCCGACGCCGATGCAGCTACTGCGCGGGAGATGACTTCTGCTGCGCGGCGAATGTTTTTCTAACCAGGCTCTCAGCGGAACAAAGGGTTTCTCCTCGCGTTGCGGCAAGGGCAAAGAGGATATGGAGGCTTCACCGTGAATGATCGTGCCTTACTTCGGGATCCGCGTCAGGAGTATCCGGCGCCGCCTTTTCCAAAACAGCCGCAGACCATGCCTGGCCTTGCCAGAAATATGGATCCGGTGCCGGACCACGGCGAGGAAAGCTATCGGGGCTCTGGTAAGCTAGCTGGGCGCAAGGCGCTCGTGACAGGGGGCGATTCCGGGATAGGGAGGGCCGTCGCTATAGCCTTTGCGCGGGAAGGGGCGGACGTAGCCATTTCTTACCTTGCGGAAGAGGAGGCGGACGCCAAGGAGGTCATCGACCTTATCGAAACCGCGGGCAGGAAGGCGCTGGCGCTGCCTGGTGACATCAAGGATGAGGCTTGGTGTCGGGGTTTGGTAGACAAAGCTGTCTCCTCCCTCGGTGGCCTCGATCTGCTTGTGATCAATGCCGGGAGGCAGCAATATCGCGAGAGCATTGATGAGTTGACGACAGACGATTTCGACAAGACCATGAAAACGAATCTGTACGCGCTTCATTGGATCGCTCAAGCAGCCGCGCCGCATCTCCCTGCCGGCGCCTCCGTCATCACCACAGCGTCGATCCAGGCCTACGAGCCTTCGGCGATCCTACTCGACTATGCCACCACCAAAGCCGGCATTGTCGCTTATACCAAGGCACTCGCCAAGCAATTGATCAAGCGGGGCATTCGGGCCAATGTCGTGGCTCCCGGGCCTGTCTGGACCGTACTGCAGCCAAGCGGTGGTCAGCCGGATGAAAAGGTCAAGCATTTTGGCGAGGACAGCGATTTCGGCCGTCCTGGACAGCCAGTCGAGCTAGCGCCCGTCTATGTGCTGCTGGCCTCGCGGGAAGCCAGTTTCATAAATGGCGAAGTTTATGGCGTCACTGGCGGCAAGGGAATCGCGTGACCCTATATTGAGACATCGAGCTTCAAGGACGCCATGGGGCGCATCGCATACAAAGTTGCTGTCGCCGTTCTCCTGACCGCAGCGGCTGCTGCGATCGCCGCTTTCTTGGTGACCTCGGCTCACCCGCCGTTCTCGCCAGACGATCCGCGATTCGAAGTGAAAGGGGATGTGGGCCGCGGCAAGCTGGTCTTCGCGGCGGGGGACTGCGCCTCCTGCCACGCTACCCCCGGACAGTCAGATCGACTACAACTGGGCGGTGGCATGGCGCTCGGGTCGCCGTTCGGCACTTTCAGGCCGCCCAACATTTCCCCTGATCCTGTTGACGGCATCGGCAGATGGAGAGCCGCCGATCTGGCAAATGCGCTGATCGGTGGAGTGTCTCCCAGGCGCGAACACTATTACCCGTCCTTCCCCTACACCAGCTTCACCGGCATGACCGTCGCCGACATCAACGATGTCTACGCCTATCTCATGACGCTGCCAAAAGTGTCTGGACGTGTGCCGCCGCACGATCCCGCAATCCTGTTCAGCATTCGCCGGTCCGTCGGATTTTGGAAGCTGATTTTTTTCCGCCAGGGCCGGTCGGCTGCGAACGCAGACGGCAAAACGATGCCTGATCGCGGCGCATACCTCGTCGAAACCGTTTCTCATTGCGCGGAATGCCACTCCAGCCGAAATGCGTTTGGAGCAATCCGATCCGATACGCTGTTTGCCGGCGGCATCGACCCGCAAGGCACCGGGTTCGTGCCCAACATTACGCAGGAACGATTGGGGGCTTGGACCGAGACCGATATTGCCACGATGCTTAGAACCGGAGAGACGCCCAACCACGGCCGGGTGGGATCGTCGATGGCCGACGTGGTGACGAATACCGCCATGCTGCCTGAGGGCGACCGCGAGGCGATCGCCCACTACATCAAAGCGCTTCCGCCGGTCGCGACACCACACCCATAGGTTCATTGGGCATAAAGATAAGCTGCAAGATCCCGCGCTTCTTGTTCAGAAATCCCCGATTGCGGCATGGCGGTCTGCGGGGAGAAGCGCTGCGGCGAAACGATCCAGGCTACAAGATTGGCCGGACGGTTTTCCAGGACACCCGCGATATAGACACGCTTCGACAGCTCCGCCAGTGGCGCCCCAGCCTGGCCATCCGCCCCAGGAATCCCGGAGATTGTGTGGCATCCGGCGCAGCCATAGCGACGAAAGATCGCCGGCGCTCGACCGGGATCGCCCCCGGTCATCATCCTGGCGATGGAGGCTTTGGTGTGCTTGTCACGCACGAAAGTGGTCGTGACAAACGCGGCGGAAGCCACGACAACAAGCACCGTAGCCAAGGCGGCCCGGCCAGGGACCGAAGCGAGCGGACTAGACATTCTGCGCCTTTCTCTCGCTCGAGCCTCTGATCCAAAGCGCCAGCATCGTCAATGCCGCGCCTGCATAGATGGTGCCGGCTGGGACCCACATGATCATGCCTGCTAGTTGTTGGTCCTCAAGCGGCGTCAAGCCCCAGGCCATCGCGGCTTGCGTCTGCGCGACGTACAAGACGCGGGGAGCGAGAGCCATCAATGCGCCCAGAACGCTCGTGTGGATCATAGTGAAAAACAGATGCCAGGCAGCCGAGCCGTAATCACTTCGCCAAACAAGCGCCCACCAGAACAAGATCGCCGTGGCGAAGAAAGTGAGGTGCTGAAAGCGATGCACTGCGGGGTTTGTCACGGCGGCGTCGAAGACTATCGGGACGTGCCAGGCCCAGATTGCAACGCCATGCAAGATGGTTGCGCAGGTCGCGCTTGTGCCCCTGTCCCACAGCCCGCGCAATAGAGGCGCCCGCATCAGCATTCCCGCCGCCATACGGGCCCTGGCGGGCAATCCCCAAAGCAGGATTCCAATCGGCCGCGCCAACACGATCAAAGGGGCCGATACAGCCATGACGATCTCGTGCTCGATCATATGAAAGGTAAAGAGGTGTTCGCCAAGCCAGTGAAGAGGGGACAGCAGCGCACCAGCCAGGGTGAGCATTCCAGCGCTGTAAAGGCAGATGCGGCGGTGCATGCCCCCGGGCCGCCTTGTGCGTCGGGCCAGCCTTGCCGCTCCCACGCAATAAAGTACGGCCATCATCCCGAGTGGCACCACAATCCACGGATCGAAAGTCCAGGCCGGCTCCAAGCCATGCGCTTCATCGCCATGCGCCATGGCCGGCCAGGCCATCATACCCCAGATCAGGGCGCAGATCAGCGTTGGCATGCGTCCAGCAGCATCGTGGCTGCCTCCTGCAACAACAGGGCAAAGACAAATGCCAGCGCGATCAGAAATCCCGCGTCAACAATAAAGCGCCTGGTCTGGACAGTCCCGTGTGAAGCCGTACGCGCTGCAGTTAGGCCAGCGATCGAAACAACTAGAAGAACCCCGCAGAGGACGGCGCTCCACGGACTATTCTGTCGGCAGTCAATGTAGGGCATGATCTGGCCAAGCTGGGTGCTGAGCGCCCAGGCTAGCGGCGCGACACCAAGTCCGGTCCATTGCAGCCATGTTTTTCTCAAAGCCGAGGTATCCAATAGAGGCAGGCATACATGGGCAACCACGTCGCAACCACGAAGTTCCAGTACATCGCGTTGTCGCTGACATCTCCGAACCGGCGCGGCGTGTCGCCATGCCGGGAAAACATCAGGCAGGCGAGTACCAGCGTCTCGATCACATCCGTCAGGATGTGGGTGGTGTGGAGGCCAAGCATAACCCATACAATCGAACCGTATGCGTTTTGATCCCACTTGATATGCATCGCCGGAAACTCGAAGACACGCAGGACCAGAGGCACTATTCCCAGTATGGCCATGACGATCAATCCGAGGCGAACCTTTCGCAGATCCTGCTCGCGCGCCCAGCGTGCGACGAGGATGTTGGGAACAAGGCTTGCCAGCAGAAGGGCTGTCAGCGCCGTGCCGGCGAACAGATCCGGCGGCGGGGCGCCCAATGGCCATCGCGGCGCCAGGCTCATCAGGTAGAGATAGATCACGATCGAGAGGGCAAAGCCTGTCCCTTCGATGAGCATGAAAGCGAGCGTTCCCCACCATGACGGGCTTGCGGTGCCAAGGCCGTGCGCTGGAAGCTCGGTCAGATCGAGCACGATATTTTCTTTCATGACTCGTCCTCCGGCACGCCCTTGGGCCAGAACCAACCTATCAGTGAGACCGCGACCGGGATGGAACCCCAGACAACCGCCCATGGGCTGAATATGGACCAGACCAGCGTCAAGGTGGTGGCAAGCGCTGCCCAAAGCGGCCAGATCGAATTGCCGACCGTTGATTCCCGCGCTTCCGGAATGCCCTCAACGACGCTGGTGATCAAAAGCTCACGCCGGTCGACCCGCAAGCCGGCAGCGACGGGCAGGGCGGCCGCCTCGGCCCACAGGGGCTCTCCGTTGCTAACCACGGGTGGCCTGGCAAAATTGTAGGGTTTCGGCGGCGACGCCGTCGCCCATTCAAGCGTCGAGGCTCCCCAGGGGTTAGCACTCGCGACGGCGCCTGACCTGGCACTGCGGATGGCATCGATGAAAAACAGAAGGAAGCCAGCGGCCAGGACGATTGCGCTAAGGCTAATGAACATGTTGAGGCCGGTCCAAGGCATCTCGGGCTGATAGGTGTAGATGCGACGCGGCATGCCTTGAAGACCCAGGATGTGCATGGGAAAAAACGTCAGGTTGAAGCCGACAAAGATCAGGCCGAAGACCCAGCGGCCAAGGGTCTCGCTCATCATTTTGCCCGTCAGCTTCGGGAACCAGTAATAAATCGCGCCGAGCAGCGGAAAAACCGCGCCGCCGACCAGGACATAATGGAAGTGGGCGACAACGAAATAGGTGTCATGGACCTGGGTATCGAACGGAACCGAGGCCACCATGACGCCGGTGAGGCCGCCAATCACGAAGATCACCATGAAGCCGATGACGAACAGGAACGGCGTTTTGAAGATCGGCTTTCCCGCCCAGATGGTGGCAAGCCAGCAGAAAATCTGCAATCCGGCCGGGACCGCAATCGCCATGCTGGAGGCGGTGAAAAAGCTCTCTCCCAGTCGTGGAAGACCAGCAACGAACATATGATGGACCCAAAGGCCGAAGGCGAGGACCCCCGTCGCCACCAAGGCCATAACCATCGCCAGGTAGCCAAACACTGGCCGACGCGTAAACGTCGCTACAATGGTCGACACCATGCCCACTGCCGGCAGGAAGATTATGTAGACCTCGGGATGACCGAAGAACCAAAACAGATGCTGCCACAGCAACACATCGCCGCCTTCGGCAGGGTTGAAGAAGTGCGTGCCGACAAGGCGATCGAGGATAAGGCTCGTGCTTGCGATCATGATCGCCGGCATGGCCAGAATGATAAGAAACGACGTCACCAGCATCGACCAGACAAACAATGGAATCCTGTCGAGCGACATCCCTGGCGCGCGCTGCTTGAACACGGTCACAACGATCTCGACGGCGATGGCGAGGGCGGAAACCTCGGTGAATGTGATCATCTGGGCCCAGATATCGGCGCGTTTTCCCACGCCATATTGCGGCCCCGACAAGGGCACGTAAGCGAACCATCCGACGTCTGGGCCGGTATCGACGATGAAGGCAATCCACAAGAGCAAGCCGCCCGCGACATAGATCCAGTAGGAAAATGCGTTGAGGCGCGGGAAGGCGATGTTGCGTGTCCCCACCATCAAAGGCACGAGGTAGACGGCCATTGCCTGCATGACGGGGACGGCGAACAGGAACATCATGTTCGAACCGTGCATGGTGAAAATCTGGTTGTAGCGATCGGGTCCGATGAACCTGGCTTCAGGCTGCGACAGTTGCAGCCGCATCAGCAGCGACAGCACCCCGCCAAGCGCCAGGAAAACAAAAGCTGTCGCGATATAGCGTCGGCCGATCACCTTGTGATCCACTGTCGACAGGGCGCCCCACAGCCCCGGCTGCGCTGACCAGGTCGAGGCGAGGGCCCGGTTGAGTTCCTTGTCGCTGAATGCCGTGTCCCTGAGCCCATCATCCTTTGAGCGGGTCATTTCAGGCTCTCCATATAGGCCGAGATATCCTGGAGCTCGATACTGGTCAGCGGCACCATCGGCATGTTGTTTCCGGGCTTCAGCGTCTGCGGATCGGCGATCCATGCCGCCAGTGAACCGCGCGTGGTCTCGACGAGGCCGGCCGCGATTGTTTGACGACTGCCGACATGGGTAAGGTCAGGTCCGGTGGTGCCGTTGGCGGCTGTGCCCCGGATGGTATGGCAGGCGGCGCACGGCTTTGCCAGGAAAGCCGCGCGTCCGGCGGCGACGTCAGGGCCCGTCGTCGGGATTGCGTCAGCACTCTGTGACGCGATCCAGCGTGCGTAGTCGACTGGCGCTTCGGCGATGACCATCACCGCCATATGGCTGTGCTGCAGTCCGCAGAATTCGGCGCACTGACCGCGATAGACACCCGGCTTTTCGGCCCGCAGCAGCAGGCTGTTGGAGCGCCCCGGGACAAGATCCTGCTTGCCGGCAAGACTGGGGATCCAAAAAGAGTGGATGACATCAGCGCTTTCAAGCCGAACATGAACATCCTGACCAACAGGGATGTGAATTTCATTGGCGGTCTGAAAGCCAGGTGTTTCGGAGGAACTGGCGTAGATTACCTGCCACCACCATTGCTGCCCTCTTACAGTGATCGTTATAGAGGCTTTTTCCGGAAGGCCGATGCCGCGGGTGGTGTAGAAGCTGGCAACCGTCATGCCGGCAATCATAATGGCGGTCGCGGCCACTGCCGCAGTTACGACTACAGTCAGCCGCCGTTGCCGGATTTCCGTTTCGTCCTGCTGGCGTTGGCGCCACAGTGCGCCACCAAGCACGAGCATCACAGTAAGCCAGATTACCGAGCACAGGGCGACGATGCCGATAATCAGGTGTTCGATATGGAGCGCGGGCGCGCCAGAGGGGTCGAGCGCGGACTGGTTTCCGCTGCAGCCGCACGCGATCGTAGCGGCCCACAACGCGATGGCGCGCGCGGCTCTCAAGGCGAGGGCCCCTGGTCAGGGTGAACCGCAGCCGGCCCCTCGTCGAAGAGGATTTTTGCGGGACCACGATTTTCGGCAGGGCGGGCGTGTTTGTCATCGTTGCGACTGGGCGCCGCAACTTTGGGCTTATAAGCGCCAATCGTTTGAACATAGCCGGCGAGCTGCCAGATCTGCTCGGTCGTCATCCGGTCGCGAAAGGCCGGCATCCCATGCGGCCGGCCGTCCCTGACGGACGCAACGATGGACACGATCTCAGGCCCGTACAGCCACCAGCCGTCCAGGAACGACGGGCCAGCGCCGCCGCGACCATCACCATGGCATGCCGAGCAGCCGAACCAGGCATAAAGACGCTTGCCCTGGCTTAGATTGTAGGCGTCCGTTTCGTAAGGCTTGCCCAACGCAAAATAACTCTCGGGCGGCGTTCCGCTGATGCCGTTTGGCATCAGCCGGAGTCCATCAAGATCAGACGCGACAGGCGGATCCAGCCGAAGCTCTCGCGGCTCGCGAAGCCATCCCAAGCCGGCGCCGGCAATGCCGAGCGCTATCGCCGCAGCCGCAAGAGCGCCATTCGAGTAGCTCATCTCCCTCTTCATCATTCGCCTACAAGGGACTCAACCATCCTGGGACAGGGGTGATCGGCTCAAACGCACCGGCAAAAGTTTGTACGAAGGGGTCTTGGACTTTGGATCGTGATGCGCCAAGGGAAACAGCGGATTTGTCTCAGGATAGTAAGCCGCACAACAGCCCTTGGGAATGTTGTACCGGACGATCCTGAGGCCACCGACGGTGCGAACGCTGTTGTCGTCGATTGCTGTCGTCATGTCGACGATGTCACCATCGACGAAGCCCAGGCGAGCGATATCTTGTGCATTCATGAATACAATCCGGCGCGTGCCCTCAACGCCACGGAAGCGGTCGCTATAGCCGTAGATGGTGGTGTTGAACTGGTCGTTGGAGCGCAGCGTGGCGAGATGCAAAACACCTGCTCTGTCGGCGGTTGAAAAGTCAGGGAAAAGCTTGTCCGGCGTGATGAAGTTCGCCTTCCCCGTTTTCGTCACCCATTTGCGCTCGCGCGCCGGCAGCGGTCTCGCGAATCCGCCGGGCTTGAAAAGCCGTCCGTTGAAATCCTTGAAAGTCTCGGGGTAGGTCCGCTCAATAGCATTGCGGATCTCGGCGTAGTCGCCAACCCAGGCGTCCCATGGAACCTTGTTTTGCCCAAGCGTAGCCTTGGCAATGCCGGCAATAATGGCCGGTTCGGAGAGAAGTTCAGAGCTCGCCGGTTTGGTCTTGCCCCGCGAGCCATGGAAATGAGCGATCGAGCTTTCCATGGACACCGCTTGCGGCCCACTCGCCTGCTGGTCGAGTTCGATGCGGCCAAGGCACGGCAGCAGATATGCGACCTCTCCATGCAGGACATGGCTGCGGTTGAGTTTGGTGGCTATCTGAACGCTCAAACGAAGTTTGCGCCATCCCTCTTCCATGGCGGCGGTGTCTGGCACCGCTCTGAGGAAATTGCCGCCAAGGCTGATAAACGCACGGGACTGACCCGTCATAATCGCTTCGCACGTTTCCACCGTCGAGCGACCAGTCCATTGCGGCGGCTCAAAGCCATAGAGCTCGGAAAGTTTGTCGAGGGGCGCCAGGCCTGGCTTCTCCGTAATCCCGACGGTGCGCTGGCCCTGCACGTTGGAGTGACCGCGAACCGCGCAAATATTCGCCCCTGGCTTGCCGATGTTGCCGCGCAACAGCGCGAGGTTGCAGACCATGTGAACGTTCTCGACGCCCATGAGCTGTTGTGTGAGGCCCATGCCGTAGACCATCATGACTGCGTTTGAGTTGGCATAGGCGCCGGCGGCCTTCTTCATTTCGGCGCGTGTCAGCCCCGATACACGCTCAAGCTCGTCCCATTGGTGGGCGCGCGCAGCTGCTGCGAATTCCTCGAAGCCGGTCGTGTGTTCCTTGATGAAATCGTGATCGAGAACGTGCTTCTTGGCAGCGGATGCCATCGATGCCGCAAAGGCAATCATGGCTGCGTTGTCCGGATCTTTTGGCGTCGCATCGCGTCCGGCGACAGGGTTTCGACCGGAGGCCTTCAGAGCGTCGTCTGCTTCGATGAGAGCCTTGCAGACGCCGAATAACGCTGCGATATCGCCGCCGTTGTTGACCTGATAATATTCCGACGAAATCGGTGTCTCTTTCCCGGTCAGCATCTGGACGGGTGATTGCGGATTGACGAAGCGCTCCAGCCCGCGCTCCCGCAGCAGGTTGAAAGTAACAATCTTCACGCCCCGGTTGACTGCATCTTGCAGATCATGAAGCAGGCGTGGCGAGGATGTCCCGACATTCTGGCCAATGTAGAATATACAGTCCGTGTTCTCGAAATCGGACAAAATGGCGGTGCCGACCGATGCGCCGATGCTCTCGGGAAGCGCAACGGAGGAGCTTTCATGGCACATGTTCGAGCTGTCGGGCATGTTGTTGGAGCCGTACATCCGCGCGAACAGCTGGTACATGTAGCTCGCCTCGAGTGACGCCCGCCCGGATGTGTAAAGATCAGTCTGATGCGGGTCCAGAGCGCGCAACTCCCTGCCGATCTCTTCGAATGCAGCGGGCCATTCGACCGGCACATATTTGTCGCTGGCAGCGTCCCAGCGCATCGGGTGCGTCAGCCGACCCTCCTCTTCGAGGTCGTGATCCGACCATCGCTCGAGTTCTCTCAGCGTGTGCTTGTCGAAGAACGCCGGGCCTGCACGTCGCGACGTGGTTTCCCAGGCTGTCGCCTTGGCACCGTTCTCACAGAATTCGAGCGGATGCGGCTGTGCCGGCTTTGCCCAGGCGCAGCTCACGCACATATATCCTTCAGGCTTGTTCTGGGTCGAAAGCAACCGGCTCCCTTTCAAGGGAACATGTTCTTTTATAAGAACACCAGCCACGGATTTCGCTGAGCCCCATCCACCGGCGGGCCCTTTATACGGCTTGACAGTGGCTGTTCTCGTGTTCGACGTCATTTCCTGCCTCGTTTGCCACAGCGAGATTTTCGTCGCTCTCGCTCTCATTTGCCGTGGACGTCCAAGCAACGCCACCTTGCCCGCGACCTCTTTCCCTTCGCCGGCCACGGGACTTGCTGACTGCGACATGCTCGACAATGCGAAAGGCAGGCCAATCAACGTTTCCCGGCAATATGAAACTTGGGATCTGCCTGACGGTTCCACGCATGGACTGACTTCGTTGTCCGCAACTTTTGCCACCGATTTCTGACGTCAGAGAAGCGTGGCGTCGGCCGCTTCGGGATTGCATGGGGGCTCTGGGAACCTCGTCTCGTGTGGAAAGTTGTCCACCTCCTCGAAGGAGATCTCCCCATGGCGCGTCCAGCTAGCAGACCCGTTGTCCCGCCCACCATCGGACGTATGTGATGGAGAAAAATCGATGAACGTCGCCAACCTACAGCTGGAGGGGCTGCTGATGGCGGGCGCAGCGGTCAACAACGCCCTGGTCCGGAAGGGACTCCTCTCGACCGATGATATCGATAGGGCCTTGAAAACCGCGGAAGCCTCGTTCACCGGCGACGAGCGCCTGTTCGAGGACATGTCACCGGCAAACCGTGATGCCGTCTGCTTCCCTTTGCGCCTTCTGCAACTCGCGAACACCAGCCAGTTCGAAGCCGGCGTGCCGCCGTTTTCAGAGTTGGCCAAGCAGGTTGGGATCACCAAACAGCCTTACAACGACCAGATGTGAAGGGAGCATAGGTATGGAGGTTCTGGAAATCGTCGTTGCCAACAACGTGGTGGAATTCCGCGGCGAGGGTGGTGACAATATACTCGTCACTGTCGCGCAACCGGCGGTTTTATCCCCTAAAGAGCTGATCGAAAAATCCAAGATCATGCTTTTGCATGCCGCCAAATTTGGTGTCGAGGAAGAGAATTCTGGCGAACAGCGGATAGCCGATGCGGGGGATGAGTATCGGCTTGAGTATCATGACAATGGGGAGATCCGTGACGTGAGTGGCCTGGTCTTTCCCGATCTGGACGCGGTGCGCGACGAATGCAGGCGCTCGGCGGAGGATTTGTGGAAAGACGCCCTGTCTCGGGGTGAAGCACCGGTGGGCTGGGCCGTCAGGGCGCGTGACCGTCGCGGCGACATCGTCGCCACGGTCGATTTTTCCGACTTGCAACGCGCCGCCGCCGAGCTGGATCAACGACCTCAGTCCGAAATTTGAGCCCGCAATTCTCAAGCGTTTCAAAGGAGAGCACTATGCCGCGTAAGCCAGCAGCCGAAGCCAACGCATCGTCCGCCACCGTCCACGACTTGACCTTGGTCAGAGGCCAGGGAGGAGAATTGCATCAAGTTGCGGAGGGCGACACTGACGTCCTGACAACAGCCCAGGGCGGGCCGGTCTCAGATGACCAGAACACGCTCAAGATCGGCGCACGTGGTCCCACGCTGATCGAGGATTTTCATTTCCGCGAGAAGATTTTCCACTTTGACCATGAGCGCATTCCTGAGAGGGTAGTGCATGCGCGTGGCTATGGCGCCCACGGCTTTTTCGAAACCTACGAGTCGCTCGCAAAATATACGCGCGCCGACATCTTCCAGCGAGCTGGAGAAAAAACGCCCGCATTCGTGCGGTTCTCGACGGTGGCCGGCAGCAAGGGGTCATTCGACCTTGCCCGCGATGTCCGCGGATTTGCCGTGAAGCTTTATACCAAAGAGGGCAACTGGGATATCGTGGGAAACAATATCCCGGTGTTCTTCATTCAGGACGCGATCAAATTTCCCGATGTAATCCATTCGGTCAAGCCGGAGCCCGACCGTGACTTCCCCCAAGCGCAGTCGGCGCACGACACGTTCTGGGACTTTATCAGCCTGACGCCGGAATCGATGCACATGATCATGTGGGTGATGTCGGACCGCGCCATCCCGCGCTCTTTCCGCTTCATGCAAGGGTTCGGCGTGCACACCTTCCGGCTCGTCAATGCGGCCGATGAATCGACTTTCGTGAAATTCATCTGGAAGCCCAAGCTTGGCATGCAATCAGTCGTGTGGAACGAAGCGGTCAAGATCAACGGCGCCGATCCCGACTTTCATCGGAGGGACCTCTGGAACGCCATCCAGTCCGGCGATTTCCCCGAATGGGAGTTATGCCTGCAATTGTTCGACCAGGAGTTCGCCGACAATTTCGACTTCGACATCCTTGATCCGACCAAGATCATCCCGGAGGAGATCCTGCCGCCAATACCTGTCGGGCGTCTTGTCTTGGACCGCATGCCGGATAATTTCTTCGCCGAGACTGAACAGGTCGCGTTCATGACCCAGAATGTTCCGCCTGGCATCGACTTCAGCAACGATCCGCTGCTGCAGGGGCGCAACTTCTCCTACCTCGACACGCAGCTGAAACGCCTAGGCGGCCCCAATTTCACGCATCTGCCGATCAACGCGCCGAAATGCCCATTCCATCATTTCCAGCAGGACGGCCATATGGCGATGCGCAATCCGGTTGGACGGGCCAACTACCAGCCGAATTCATTCGGCGTCGGCCCGCGCGAATCCCCTGACCGTGGGTTCCGTTCCTTCGCTGACGGGGAGGAGGGCCAGAAGGTCCGGCTGCGGCCCGAAAGTTTCGCCGACCACTACAGCCAGGCCGCCCAGTTCTTCAACAGCCAGACCCCACCCGAGCAACGCCACATCGCTCAGGCCTTGACCTTTGAACTGAGCAAGGTTGAAACCCCGGCCATCCGCGAGCGGATGATCGCGCACTTGCTGAACATCGATGAGGGACTGGCTGTCACGGTCGCCGACAAGCTCGGCATCACCGAGATGCCGAAGCCGGCCGACGCCGCTGTATCGCCGCGCACGGATCTCGAGCCCTCGCCAGCGCTGAGCATCATTGCCAATGGTCCGGAGAGCTTTGCTGGCCGCAAGGTTGGCGTCCTGATCGGCACCGGCACGGACGCCGGTCTCTTCAAAGCCTTACAGGCTGCCATTGAGAATGAGGGGGCCGCCATGGAAGTCATCGCGGCAAGGGTCGGCGGCGCGGTGGCCAGCGATGGCACCAAGATTGTGGCCAAGCATATGATCGATGGCGGCCCATCGGTATTGTTTGACGCGGTCGCCATCCTGCTCACCGAAGAGAGTGCCAATCTGCTGGCCGGCGAAGCAGCGGCTCGCGATTTCGTGGCGGATGCCTTTTCCCATTGCAAGTTCATCGGCTTCACACCCGGCGCCGTGCCGCTTCTGGCCAAAGCGGGCGTCGAGCCCGGGGCTGACGAGGGAATGCTGCCGCTAGCTGACAAGGCGAGTGCCACGGATTTCATTGAAAGTTGCAGGGGTCTGCGGCTGTGGGCGCGGGAAGCCGCAGTCAAGCTGTGAGGCCGCGTCTTCAGGCTTGCAAAAGAGGGGCCCGCAAAGTGGGCCCTTCATTTTGCTGAATTTCTGACAGAGCACAGCTCCGAATGGTGTGCACATCGTGTCGGCGCTGACCGACGCAGCTTTTGCCACTACGACTGCTCGCTCATGTGAACGGGTTGCTAGGTCTCGCTGGTGACGTTAGGCACTTCGACGGCGATTCTCACACCGCGATCTAACCATTCGCGCTCGGTAGACCCTTGAAGCTGCTGCCGTATCGTAGCTTCGGCGATCACAGTGCCAAAGCCTGCCTTTCGGATGCCCGCAGGCGGCGGGCCTCCCGTTTCCTCCCAAACGAGCGCAAGCCCCTTGGTTTGCGGGATTTCGTTCCAACTGATTGCGACCTGGCCGGTGTCGTGCGAGAGCGAGCCATGCGACGCCGCGTTTACGGCGAGCTCATGAATGAACAACGCAAGCGGTTGGACCGCATGAGCTGCAAGCATGATCTCCGGGCCGCTCAAAACTGCCCGTGACGCCCCGTAGGGCTCTATCTGCGTCCGAATGGCCTCCCGTAGCGGAATCTGATGCCAGCCGCGTCGAGAAAGCAAAGTGTGGGCTCGGGCCAGAGATTGCACACGCTGCTGTACGGAGGCCGCATACAAGGCAGCGTCGTCCGATCGAGTAAGACGAACGATGCTGTCGACAAGCGCAAGCACATTGTTGGCGCGATGATCTACCTCTAGGAGAAGCCGGTGCTCGGAGTCTTCGAGAGACTGGATCCTGCGATAGTCTGTGCGGTCGATTTGAGAGCCGAAGTGATACACAACACGGCCGCTGTCATCGTGAATTGGGCTGAAGTGAAGCTGGTTCCAGAAGGGCGATCCATCCTTGCGGTAGTTGAGGAGTTCGACACTGGCCTCGCGCTCCTCTCTTATCGCGGCTCGTACTTCGGAAACGGCGATTTTGGATGTTGCAGGACCCTGCAGGAACCGGCAGTTTTTGCCGAGAACCTCTCCTGCATCGTATCCTGTTAATTTCAGGAAAGCTTCGTTTGCCAGGACTATAGGGTAATCCTGCTGGGTGGCATCGGTGACCACCATCGGCATGCGTGTCCGCTGAAACGCTGTGGCCGCCAACTCTTTGCGGTCTGGCAGCGCATCCGCCGTCACCGCGGCCGGCTGATCACCGTGAATGTGGGACAGGTCTTTTTCGTCCATTAAGGCTTCCTTAGTGCCGACTAAGATCTTGAACGTGAGAGGCGTTAAAGCGTTGCCGATCGTTGGCGAATTCGCTGCGGATGCCAATCTGGTCGCGACAATCGTTGACGAAGTTGACGCCTTCTGCCCGAGCGGTGGAACAAGGATCGGGGCCGCAAATTAACAGCAATCGAAATCCCGGCGGGTGCCACAAGGGCACCGCCCGTCGCGGTTGATCTGGGTGGAGGATCAAGATGTCACACGAGGTAGAGGAGCGCCGCCTCAAGATGCTTATCGAGCAGTACGTCGAGGTGCGGAAGAAGCGGCACGATATTGTGTCGGTGAGGCAGGCAGCATCGGCTGTCCTGACTGTCATGAAAGCCTGTCCGGTTTCCAGAAGCGAACTGAACGACATGATCGCCGCAAGCGCTGTGGCTCATGGCCTGGGTGTTGCGTTCGATGCGCAGCAATCCCCGCCACAATTTTCGATCTCGCGCTGACATGGCCGCTGACCCTACGCTGCGCGAGGAACCCATTGGCAGCAACGCAGTGCACATCTGCGTCGACATGCAGGCGATGTTCCGCGAACCGTCGCAATGGTCGTTGCCATGGATGGACCGTGTGCTTCCTAGGATCGTAGATCTTTGCAGCACACAGCCGTCGAGATTGGTCTTCACGCGGTTTATACCGGCTAGGCGGCCCGGCGCCGGGCAGGGGACTTGGAAACGCTACTATGAACGATGGGCAGACATGACGCTTGAGCGCCTTGGCCCGGGAAAGGTGGACTTGGTCCCGGAACTTCGAGCGTTTACGCCGCCGGCGCCAGTTGTAGACAAGCCGGTGTATTCGCCTTGGCTTGGCTCGAACCTTCGCACTCTACTGGCGCAGCGGCGCTGCGACACCGTAATCGTCACCGGCGGCGAAACAGATATGTGCGTGCTTTCGACGGTGTTGGGCGCGGCAGACTATGGCTTGCGTACCATCGTGGTCCAGGATGCGGTCTGCAGCGCCTCGGATGAGGCCCATGATGCCATGATCGGGCTGTTCAGCAATCGCTACGGCCAGCATATCGAGACCGCGACCACTGAGCAGCTTGTAAACTGTTGGATTGGTGGGTGACCGACCCTAACGGTAAGGGCCACGACGATGTCGCCGTGGCCCTTTTTTAAGTGCGTGAGATCAAGCCGCTTTTTGCTGCCCGGCCGCCCTGTCGTTCACGCCGGACTCACCGAGTGAGGTCAGGGCATCGTCGGTGGCCTTCTCCTCTTCGAGTGTGGCGTTGAGGAGTTCGACGATGTCATCCTTGCCCAGCGATGTCGCCCAGGCGATCAGCGTGCCATAGCGCGCGATCTCATAGTGTTCGACCGCCTGCGCGGCGGCGACAAGGCCTGCGTCGATCGAGGTCGAACCCTTGTATTCCTCCAGGATTTCGGATCCTTCCTCGATGATGCCGTCGATGGCAGGGCAGGTCTTGCCGCGCGCAGCAATGCCAAGGATATCAAACACCTGCTCAAGTCGCTCGACCTGGCCCTCCGTCTCGACAAGATGTTTCTCGAAAGCGGCGGACACCTGGGCGTCCTCTGCGCCCTTGGCCATCTTCGGCAGGGCTTTGAGAATTTTCTTTTCGGCGTAGTATATGTCCTTAAGGCCGTCGAGGAACAGATCCTCGAGGCCCTTGGGGCTGGCACTGGCTTTCTTGGTGGCTGCCATCTGACAATCTCCTTTTGGTTGAAATCACCCCTTCGGGTGCTAATCCAACTCGGATGATCGCGGCGGGTTCCTCCGGAAATCAGGTGTGATCAATTTTCTTTTTAGCCTCGAAAAGCTCTTCAAAAGCGACGCGAAACGTGACCGACGTTTGTGCTCGGCGCACCTGCTCGGTGCCATCGTTTGAACTCCTGTTTGCTGCTGGGCGTTTCAACGGATGACCGCCTTGATGCACGACGAAGGGCGCCATACGGGGGCTTCACCGACGCTGCAGGGGAACGAACTGCTTCGGCGCGGGTTACGCATCGTCCTTCATCCGGAGTCTCGGGGAGGTCCGTTTGGCAAGCCGAGCGACCCGAGCAATCAAGTAAACATTTCACCAACGATGGGAGAACAAGATGACTGAATTTGTGGTGACTACGATTGACGGGAGGCAATTTCGTGCCAGCAGCGAGAATGCCCGGTTGTCGAGCCTCGTAGACCAGTGCAGCACGAAAGGCTATTGCGAACTAGGCCGCGAGAGCTCGAGCATTCCGGCCGGGAGACAAACACGGTATTTTTCAAGCACGGGATCATATCGATCAGTGAAGGAAGCCAAGTTCAGTCGGATTTGCCAGCGGACCAGCCAGTATCGCGCTAGGCGCTCGCCGTGGCAGGCCCTCAATGGGACGAGGTATCGTCTGTGGACCTGCCCAGCCAGTGTTGAGCTTCGATCACGCCGGATGGGCTGGTTCCAAAGCGTCTAGCACCAGTTCATGAACAGCGGCCAACCGCTCCGGCCCGGGCTGGGTGGCGATCTTAAAGATGAGCCGCCCGTCACGGCGAACGCAGTCGGTGCGCTGGGCCAAGCGGCTGTAGGATTTGGAACCGGGCGTCGTAAATTCGATGGCTATGGCAACGGGGCCAGCGCCGATCTTGGAGATGCCGGCCTTCACCGCCGCAACCTTAAGGCGTGCGAAATCGAGTAGCATGGCCGTCTCAGGTGGCGGCTTTCCAAACCGATCTTCAAGCTCCTCGGCAAAAGCATCGATTTCAGCGAGGGTCTCAAAGCGTTGCAGACGCGAGTAGAGATTGAGGCGCACCACAGCCTCGGGAACATAGTCGAACGGAAGAGTGCCCGAGAATTGCAGTTCGATCTCGGTTTCAAGGGTCGAGGTGTCATCATTACCCCGCACCTTATCGACCGCCCGCGCCAATAGCCGCTGATAGAGGCTCAACCCGATCAACTTCATGTGGCCGGCTTGCTGCTCTCCAACCAGGTCGCCCGCGCCGCGCAGGTCGAGATCGCGGGCACTGATGGCAAGCCCTGAACCGAGCCGGTCCAAAGCGAGCAGTGTCGAGAGCCGCGAGCGCGTTTGCGGCGCGATGTCCTTCCCAGCCTCGGTTAACAAGTATGCCAAACCTTGCACCCGCCCCCTGCCGACACGGCCGCGCAACTGGTGCAGTTGAGCCATCCCGAACCGGTCCGCTCGAAACACGACGATGGTGTTGGCGCGTGGCACATCCAGGCCATTCTCGATGATGTTTGTCGACAGAAGGATGTCGCCATCCCCGTTGGCAAAGGTCACGATAGCCTCGTCCATCTCGGCGGCGTTCATGTCGCCATGGGCCACCAGCACGGATAATTCGGGCAGCAATTTGCGCAGTTCAGCAAGCGTGGGCTCGATGTCCTCAATGTGTGGGACCACGCAGAAACTTTGGCCAGCCCGTCGATGCTCGCGGATGAGTGCTGTCTTGACCGAAGCTCTATCGAATGGGGCAAGTTCTGTGCGCACCGGACGCCGCCTTGCCGGTGGCGTAGAAAGCAGGCTGGCTTCCTGCACACCAACCATGGCTGCCGCAAGCGTACGCGGTATAGGAGTGGCACTCATCGACAGAACGTGCAGCTTCTGGCCGAGGCCGCGAAGCGTTTGCTTGAGTTTGACGCCGAAGCGGTGCTCCTCGTCGATAACGAGCAGACCGAGGTCGGCAAAGGTGACGTCCTCGGCCGCGATTGCCTGCGTCCCAACGACGACTCGAAGCGATCCGTCGGCGAGCCCTGCCTTGACCTTTCTTGACTCGGCCTCGCTGACGACGCGCGAAAGAAGGGCCACACTCACCTCGCTGCCCTCAAACCTGCGGGAAAATGTTTCGTAGTGCTGGCGCGCCAGCACTGTAGTCGGTGCGACGACGGCGACTTGACAACCATTCAACGCGACAACGGCGGCAGCGCGCAACGCCACTTCAGTCTTGCCGAAACCAACATCGCCGCAGATCAACCTGTTCATCGCCTTGCCAGATGACAGGTCGTCCATGACGGCGGCAATCGCTTCTGCCTGATCGGCGGTTTCCGGATAGGGGAACCTTCCGGCGAAACGAGCATAAGGAATACGCGGTGGTATCAACGCTCGGGCACCAGTTCTGTCACGCTCGGCAGCGAGTCTGACAAGCTGTTCCGCCGCCTCAGCAATCTCCATGTCGAGCTGTGCCCGGCGCTTGGCCCAGCCATCCCCTTTCAACCTGTCGAGTGTCACTGCCTCTTCATCGGCCCCGTAACGCCAGATGCGGCCGAATTCCTCTACGGGCGCCAGAAGCGTGGCTCCTCCATTATATTCAAGCCGTACGGTATCGGTGACCAATCCCTCGACCTCGACGGTCTCAAGGTCTCGCAGAACGGCGATGCCGCGATCTTCATGCAAAACGACGTCGCCGATTCGCAACTCTGGCTCCTGAGAGAGCGAGGGGGCTCCATGATTTCCCGGGTTTAATCGTGTACCGAAGACGTCGGCGGCCGATACGACCGCAAGCGCGGCCTTTTCATCGACAAAGCCATCGTCGATATCGACATTGAGGCTGACCAAGGTTGCGGGCTCGACGCCCAGTGCCGATGCCCAGCTTTCGGCGTGGCCGACATCAAGCGTCAGATGACGCTGCAGCGTCTTGACCATTCGATCGAGGTCCACACTAGGGCCGGCGAGGGCGACACGCCGGTCGCCTTGGATCTGTTCGGCAATAAAGTTTGCCATGGCTTTTGACGGGTTGATCTCGACGATAAAATCGGGCGTTGGCGACAAGCCCTGCAAATCGAGCTTCATCCGACGTTTCGCCAGGTGCTTATCAAGGGTCGGGCGATCAAGGTAGAAGCGCTCCGAGGTCGGCTTGCGGCCTTGCTGCCTGTCGCGCATCCTGCGGGCGTCATCGATCAACGCGATCGCGGCGTCGAAGCGTTCGTCCACAGCCGGCTCCATTGCGACACGAGCGTGCGACAAGAGTTCGAAGATGGTGTTGAGCTTGTAGCCGGCCCCGACCATCTGCATTTCCATGCATTGTGCTTCCGTAGGTCCAGCCGGCGCTGAGCTGCATTCCAGCAACTCCGTCGAAGGCGCGAGCATGATGTTCTCGAAACTCTCATCTGTGCGTTGCGACACAGGGTTGTATGAACGAATGCTTTCGACGACTCCACGTTCGATTAGAATGCGATAGGGATGTGGCGCTCCTGATGGAAACACCTCGATGCCCTGACCAAGCAAGGCGAATTCCCCAGGCTCGTCGACCCGATCGTCCATCAGGTAGCCATAAGTCTGCAGGCGATCGCAAAATGCCTCAACATCAACGCGGTCGCCGGTGGCCAGGGATGTGAAGGCCTTCGCAATGGCATCGGCAGGAAGAAAGCGCTGCAGCGCCGCCTCGGGTGACATGACGACCAGGCGAGCGCGACTGTTGGCTGCCTTGGCCAAAGCGAGAAGCGCGGTTGCGCGTCGTCCCATGCTTTCACGCGATGGCTGGATACGGTCGTACGGCAGGCAGTCCCACGGCGGCAATAAAATCACCTGCGTTTCCGGCATAAACTGCTTGAAAGAAATTGAGACTTCTTCTGCCTGGTTCTCGCTCGGTGCGATGAAAATCACGTCATCCGCGCCGCCATCCCGTACAGCCTGGACCAGCCGCGCGGCAATCGCCGCAGCTGGTATACGACGCGATCTTGTTGCGTGTTCTTCGCTCGGAACGCCCGATTCTGAAAGCGTGCTCGACCCAACCACGTCGATTAGCGGTTTTAAGTTTTTTTGTCGTTTCATGAAATATCGGTCCGAAGTTGCCCGCTTCTAACGAGCTTGCGCACGGTGTGTTCCAAAGGCCGCGGGCGCGCTTCAAGAAGGCGTGTAGCCCGAATGCGGCGGCCAACGGACAGCGTGCGAGTGGCTGTTCTTCGACCGTTCGCCGAGTGACCCCTCGGCGGCAGGACGTGCAGGATGCAGTCGGGTCTCCGGATACGGTCGTTAGCAAAGCCCGCAATGAAATCGCGGCGAACGTGACGATCACAAGCAGGGAGGGTAGTTCCTGAGCCGAACGCTTGCGGAACCTTTTCGACCGCAATGCTTTACGCATCCGATGTCACGCAGCGTCGTAACGTTCGCCAATACCATCATGTCGCGTCTGCTGGCGGCTTTGTTGCTGGCCGGCGTAGCTGCCTGTTCTTCATCCGATGCTGAAGACAAGCAGGCGCAGAACGCCAAGTCCACCGCCAATTCAGCGATCATGGTCATCGACAGTTGGACCGCCGGCGCCGCACCTTCCCACTATGCGGGAGCCACGTTGCGGTCTTTGGCCGAAGCGTTAGCTGACTACGATCGGCAACTACAAACGGCGGACGGTTCGGACTCCTCCAGGCGACTGGCGCGACAACTCACAGCCGCTGCCGAGCGGGCCGAAAATGCCGTCACGAGCGGCGACAGAGCACAAGCGTGGCAAGCCGGTCAGGAGCTTCGAACTGTCATTGCCAAGTTCGTTGTGGCAGATCCCGCCGATCAAGCGACAAATCCATGAAAAAATTGCTTGAAATCTCGCTCGGCGTGGTGACCAGCGTTGGCGGTTTCCTTGAGGTCGGATCGTTGGCGACAGCAGCCCAGGCCGGTGCATTGTTCCACTTTCAGCTGGTTTGGGCGATTCTCCTTGGGACTATCTGCATTATTTTCCTGGTGGAGATGGCCGGCCGTTTCGCAGCCGTCAGCAAGCACACGATAGCCGACGGCATTCGCGAGCGCTTCGGCTTCAACGCGTTCCTTTGGCCTCTGGTCAGTACATTGCTGGTCAATTTCCTGGTGCTGTCTGCTGAAATCGGCGGGGTTTCCATTGCGGCCGAACTCGCCACCGGGATCGGCTTCCAATGGTGGGCGCTGCCGGTAGCTTTCATTGCATGGCTCTTGCTGTGGAAAGGCACTTTCGGCCTGATTGAGAAAGGCATTTCGCTGTTGGGGCTGGTAACGCTCTGCTTCGTCGTAGCGGCGGTCCTCCTCAAGCCTGACTGGACGCGGGTCGCCGTCAGTTCGGTGCCCTCCTTGCCACATCACGACACCGCTACTTACTGGTTCATGGCTGCCAGCATTCTGGGTGCTTCCATCTCGCCATATCTCTTCATGTTCTATTCCGCGGGTGCGATCGAGGACAAGTGGGACAAGAGTTATCTCGGCATCAATCGCGCCATTGCCGGGCTCGGCATGAGTTTCGGCGGGACCATCTCCATAGCCGTGCTTATCGTCGCTGCGCTGGTGCTTGGAGCGAACGGCATCACCCAAGTGGACGATTACCACCAATTGCCATTGATGCTGACTCCGGTGTTCGGTTTCTGGGGCTTTGTGCTCTTCGTTGCGTCGCTCGGCATCGCCTGCTTCGGCGCGACGGTCGAGATCACCCTGCAGCAGGCATACCTCGTCGCGCAGGGGTTCGGGTGGAATTGGGGCGAGGACCGCAAGCCTCGCGAGGATCCAGGCTTCACCATGGTCTATACCGTTACGATCTTCGCGGCCGCCATTCCGATTGCGCTCGGCCTTGATCCGCTGAGGCTTACCATCTTTTCAATGGCCCTTACGGCCGCAAGCCTGCCTCTGGCGGTGGTGCCATTTCTCTTCCTGCTCAATGACCGGTCTTATATGGGTGAACATCGCAACGGCGTGATCTCCAACGCGGCAGTGCTCTTTGTTATCGCGCTTGGCTTCATCATCGCGGTTGTCACCATTCCTCTGCAAATATTTGGAGGCAGTTGATGCTCATCATACGCGACGTTTTGGACAAGCAGGTTGTCGACCGCAATCAGGTCAAGATCGGCAAGGTGGACGGGATAGTGGCCCAGTTGAGACAAGGTAAGCCCCCAAGGATCATCGCCGTCGAGATCGGCTCGATTGCGCTGGCGCGCCGCTTGGGGCTCCCCGAACGTTGGATGGTCATTCTGGCCGCCAAGCTGGGCGGCCAACGCCATGCCATGCCTCATCGGGTGGCATGGAGCAAGGTTCGCGAGATCGGTCTAGACATCGAGTTCGATATCGATGTGCGCAAGACTGCGATTTTTGGCTGGCAGGACTGGTTGCGCGACCACATCGTCGGAAGGATTCCGGGAGCTTGACGATGGCAACCGCAAATCTCGACCGATTGGTTGGCCGGCGGGTCTTCTCGAAGGAGGGTCAATGCATCGGCCATCTGGAAGAGATCGTCGCCGAAGCAGATGGCGACGACCTTGTCGTCACTGAGTATCATGTCGGTATTTTCGCGGCGTTCGAGCGTCTGTCCGCCTCGTCAATCGGCACGGCCCTGCTCGACCTCGTCCGGCTGCGCCATCGCAAAGGGATCTATCGGATTTCGTGGGACAAGCTTGACATTTCCGACCCCGCGCGGCCCGTCCTTCGCAGCTCCGAGCAGGAGCTCGCAGCGATGCAATCCAGCGTGCGGGTCGAACGCTGAGGTCCGGTCACCGGTCAGTCGAGCTTCAGACGATCAGGTAACTGGCACGCAACGGCGATCGATCAACTGGTATCATTTTTGAAGAAAGGCCTTGAATGCTGCTGCGAGAACGGCTGGATTTTCTTCGGCGACATGGTGCCCACTCTTTATCCCAAAGCCTCCCACGTCTTCGGCCCAGTGCTTCCATATTGCGACCGGATCGCCATAGATCTGCTCCAGATCATCGTCGAGCGACCAGAGGCAAAGCATCGGACAGCGCACCTTCCGGCCTGCATCTCGATCATCACGGTCGTGGCGATGGTCGATCCTGACACCTGCGCGGTAGTCTTCGATCATCCCATGGACGACAGCAGGATCGTGGATGAAGGAAACCAACTCGTCATAGGCCTCACGTCCCATCTCATCTGGCCGCAAGGCGCTGTACCATGCCATTGGGTCTGCCAGGATGGCCCGTTCTGGCTTCTCGGGTTGAGCGAAGAAGAACCAGTGGTACCAATCGCGGGCAAATTTCCAGTCGGCACGCTCCAGATGCTCGATAACTGGCAATCCATCTACCGTAATCAACTTTCGCACCAAATCGGAATGGTCCAGAGCCATTCTGAAAGCGACCAGGCTGCCACGATCATGCCCCGCAACGAAGAAAGTGTCGTGGCCCAACCCTTTCATGACCTCCACCAGCGCCGCCGCTTTTGCCCGCTTGGACGAGAACCTGCTTTCCGGGTCGTCCGCCGGTATGTAGGAGCGCCCGAACCCCGGAAGATCCGGGCACACAATTCTGAAATCTGCTGACAGCAAGTCCGCAACTTGGCCCCACGTCATATGCGAGCGGGGATGGCCATGGATCAGAAGCAGCGGCGGCCCAGATCCGCCGTGCCGAAGCCGTATCGGTCCGCCCTCGGTATCAATCATTTCAAGCTCGAAGTTGTCGAACATGTACCATCTACCCACAGGTCAGCCATGAGCTTATAGAACCTTCTCACCGAGGAACGGTTCACGGCGGGATCGCCATTTCTCCGTGCCCAGTCGGAATAATCCCGGGACGTGACGGGCTCCCCGTCAGATAGATTTGTCCTTGCCATCAACACTTGATGGAGCGAAAAGCTTGCAAGCCGTTGCAGAGCGGCCGGTCGGTAGTATCAAAGCAAACCAAACCTCGGGGTATCGCTGGCGCTCTCATGCCTCCGCGCTGTCCCTTGTTGTTTGTTTTCTTGTCTCTATGGTTAGCCCATTTCCGGAGGGTGGCATGCCTCGTCGATCGGCTCGGGCTCATTTGCTTGGTCTTATCGCGGTGGCCGTTTTGCCAGTCTGGCTGTTTGCTGCCTACCTCCTTGTAGAATATGCGCTTCATGAACAAAGCCGCTTTGAACAAGATGCCTTGCAGACGGCACGACAGGTCTCCTTGGTGGTCGAGGCCGAACTCCTCAATTTACAGACGACCGTCGATGGGTTGTCAAAATCGGGGTCTCTCGTAAAGGGGGATTTGAAAGCGTTTGAGGATGAAGCGCGTCGGCTTGCGCAGGGCACGGATAAGATCATCGCATTGCGCGACCTCGATGGCCGCCAACTTGCAAACACGCAGGTCGCACCGGGAGAGCCATTGCCGCCCGTCGACCCTGTGACGACCGACGAGCGCGAAAAGCTGAAATCGGGCGGCATCTCGGTCAGCAATGTGTTCGCGGCCAAAGACTCCACGGACTATCGGGTGGCGGTCGAGAGACGCGTGTCCGGACCGAACGGTGAAGAGTGGCTGCTTTCGGTATCCGTGCCGACTGCCCGCATTCGCGATGTCATGTTGCCCGCCGTACCACATGGCTGGACTGTGGGCATTGGCGATCGCCACGGCAGTTACGTCGCACGGTCGAAGCAACACGAGGAGATGACGGGAAAGCCTGGGTTGCCGGAGTATGTCGAAAAGATCGTCAGGCCTCATGGCAGTTTCACGGCCCGCAATTTCGAAGGGACAACGCTGCTGGCAGGTTACTACCGTTCTACGTACTCTGGATGGTTTTACACCGCCAATGTGCCGCTCTCGGAAGTCCAGGCGCCGCTTTGGCGTTCGCTCGCAGCGATTGGTGGAACTGGCGCGGCGGCGCTGCTTATCTCTCTTGCCCTCGCTTACATTGTTGGAAAAAAGCTGACCCAAGCCACAATTGATCTTGCTGGCCGCGCAGAGTCGCTTGGTAATGGCCGCGAGGTTCGGCCAATGTCCACCTCGGTGGCCGAGTTCGCCACGATCGCCCAGGCGATGGTCAATGCAGAGCACGCTATTACGGAACGCACGCGAGAGCTGCAGACCGTGCTTGAGACGGTGCCGGCAGCCGTATGGTTTACTTATGACCCTCAAGCTCGCCAGGTTATCCGAAATCGCTTCGCGGCCGAGTTGATGGGTCTACCGACAGTAACGTCCAAGTCATTCGGCGAACCCGATCTCGTTATTGACACGGTGGCCGTCAAGGACGGGCAGCGTGTCGCTCGCGAAGATCGTCCTTTGAGCCGGGCGATGCGCGGTGAGACGATCGACAACCAGGAATTTGCATACATTCTGCCGTCGGGTGTTCACCGTTACCTGCTCTCCAGCGCACGTCCGATCCGCGATCCGAGCGGATCCATCATTGGTGCCGTGCAAATCAGTTTGGATATCTCCGAGCGTAAGCGTGGCGAAGAGCAACGTCAGCTGCTGCTCAACGAACTCAATCACCGGGTGAAGAACACCCTGGCGGTTGTCCAGTCGATCGCCACCCAGACAATCCGCAACGCCTCGGATCTGCCGGAGGCAGGACGCAACCTGTCCAGCCGGCTCGTCTCGCTGGCGAAGGCTCACGATGCCCTGACACGCCAAAATTGGAGCGGCGCGGACCTCGGCGATCTGATCGCCAACTCGATCACCGCGCACGCACCGCTCGACCGTTTTCGGATCAGCGGCGAGGATGTCTGGCTTCCGCCAGCCGTAGCGCCTTCATTTGCTTTGGCACTTCATGAGCTCACGACCAACGCCATCAAGTACGGGGCGCTCTCGAACGGGGCCGGGACAATTTCAATCGCCTGGACGATTACCGGCGAGGAGGATGGGCGTAAACTCAAGCTGGAATGGCGTGAGTCAGGAGGGCCTCCGGTCATACCTGCAACGCGCAAGGGCTTTGGAACGCAATTGCTGACGCGCGTTTTCGACAATGAGCAATCTGGCGGAGTTGTCTTGCGATACGAGCCATCCGGCCTGCTTTGCGTTTTCCATGTAAGCCTCTCCAGGCAGACAATTGCGGGGGCAACGACCTAAAAGTTCATCTCGCCATAATGTGAGACACTACGCCGAGTGGGATTGCGGACGCTGGCTCCGGCCCAACTCCCTGGCGTGCGCAGGTCTTTCGTCGTTGCGTGCGCATTTCTGGCATGGCCGGCGCGAGGCCGAAAATTTGCGTGGCACAGCAAGACAATCTACGGCGAATTTCGTGGAACAATCGGATGCCCAGACCGTTGCCAAGCGGTCTTCATGCTCAGGATTTGCCTTGTTTCAGCGACCCAACGAAAGTCTCGCTACCTCGCAAAGGTCTGGCGATGCCACTCATGGCCAGGGCGGATTGGCCGAGCCCAGGCAAATCGCCAACGTTGCGCGCCGACTGGTTGTCATCTCGAATAGGTTGGGTAACATTCGCGATCTGTCGCAAGCCGGCGGGCTGGCGGTTGGTGTCGCGGATGCATTGGCCGAGCGTGGTGGCTTATGGCTCGGAGCAAGCGACGAACATCAGGACTCAGTCGCGAGCGACCAACCGCTGATCCGCCTCGAACGCTTGGGTAGGATCGAGACGGCTGCGCTCATCCTGCCGCGCGAGGATTATTCGCTATATTACAACGGCTACGCAAACAGTACGCTATGGCCGCTGTTCCATTATCGGCTAGACCTGGTGAACCACCGGGCAGAGTTTCTAGCCGCCTACCGGCAGATCAATGCGCGGTTTGCGAAAGCGCTCGTGGGACTGTTGTCGGGCAACGACGACCTAATCTGGATTCACGACTACCATCTTATCCCCTTGGCCGCCGAGTTGCGGCGGCTCGGAATCCGCAATCGGATCGGCTTTTTCCTGCACATTCCGTTCCCGCCGCCTGACCTGTTTGTAGCCACACCCGACCATGAAGCGAGGAGGTCAGCGCCTATGCTGACATTCGGTCACAGCTAGAGGCGACCGCTGGCGCAGTGAACGGGAAGTACGCCGATCTGGCCTGGACCCCGATCCGCTACATCCACCGAGCCGTTCCACGCTCGCGGCTGGCTGGCTTATTGCGCGCCAGCCAGGTCGGGTTGGTGACGCCGCTGCGCGATGGAATGAATCTCGTCGCAAAAGAATACATCGCCGCCCAGGATCCAGCCGATCCCGGAGTGCTTGTATTGTCTCGTTTTGCAGGTGCGGCGGAAGAGCTTGCGGAGTCCCTGATCGTGAATCCTTATGCGGTTGACGAGGTTGCCGATGCCATCGCAAAAGCGCTCGTGATGCCACTTGATGAACGAATTGCTAGGCACGGCGCACTGCTCAAGCGCATCAGGCGCAATGACGCAGCAGAATGGCGGCGATCATTTCTCGCCGCGCTCGCGGGCGAGGGGTAGTGTGCGTTTGCACTAATCCTGCAAGCGGCCTGACTACACCGAGTTTTACAAAGGGAAGCAGCTGTGTGGCGGCGAGCAGGCCGCTTTCATGCGGAATTACCAAGTTCGGCGGCGCGATGCAGGCCGGTGCGCGAAAATATCCGGCGCCGCCGTTTCCGAAGCAGGTGGCGCCAGAGTTCCAACCGAAACACGGCAAAACCGGACTGGAATGCCGCGGACCGAACCAAATGTCGTCAAAGGCGTTGAGTCGCGTTGCGTCATCAGCCGGGGCATTTCCATGACAAAGGGCGAGCTATCTACCTATCGGACCAAACGCGATTTCACCAAAACGAAAGAACCCAGCGGCGAGCGTTTGATCGCGAAATCAAACCGGCTACGGTTTGTAATCCAGAAACACGCAGCCACACGGCTCCACTACGACCTTCGCCTCGAGCTCGACGGTGTCTTCAAGTCCTGGGCCGTCACCAAAGGTCCGTCGCTCGATCCTCAGGATAAACGCCTTGCGGTAGAGGTTGAGGACCATCCGCTGGACTACGGCGACTTCGAAGGCACGATCCCTAAAGGGCAATATGGCGGCGGCACCGTCCAGCTGTGGGACCGTGGATATTGGGAGCCAGAAGGCGCTATGTCTCCTGAACAAGCCTTGGAGAAAGGCGATCTGAAATTCACGCTTGACGGCAAGCGCCTGCATGGAAGTTTCGTTCTCGTGCGCATGAAGCACGACCGCAATGGCGGAAAGCGAACCAACTGGCTTTTGATCAAGCACCGCGACAAATACGCGACTGATGGCAATGGCGACGCAGTGCTGACGCAGGACCGGTCCGTCGCCTCGGGCCGGAGCATGGAAAAGATTGCTGCCGGGAAGGGGGCCGGCCCGAAGCCGTTCATGATGCAAGGCTCATCGGTGCCCGATGCGGACGCCGTGTGGGACAGCAATCGCGGCATCGCCGCTGAGGAACGCGCAAAGTCGTCAAAGGCATCGCCAAAGCCGTCGCCGAAAGCATCGCCACGTCCGAAACGCGCCGTTCGTGCCGATGCGGTCAAGATGCCCGACTTCATCGCACCACAGCTTTGCGCGACGCTCTCCCGGCCGCCTGTAGGAACAAACTGGGTTCACGAAATCAAGTTCGATGGCTATCGCGTCCAGCTGCGGGTCGAAGATGGCGTCGCCACGTTGAAGACCAGAAAAGGCCTGGACTGGACGGAGAAGTTCGGCGCCATTGCAAAAGAGGCGGCCAGCCTTCCCAACGCTATCGTGGATGGTGAGATCGTGGCGCTCGGCGAAAATGGCGCACCGGATTTCGCCGCCTTGCAAGCGGCGTTGTCGGAGCGCCGGACAAAAGACCTGATCTTCTTTGCATTTGATTTGCTGTTTGCGGACGGTGTCGATCTGCGAAAGCTGCCGCTCTCGGAACGCAAGGTAAGGCTAAGCGAGATGATCGGCGAGGTTGAGCGCGGTGAGGAGAACCTCATCCGCTATGTCGAGCACTTCACCAATGGCGGTGACGCTGTGCTGCAGTCTGCCTGCCGACTTGAACTCGAAGGCATTATCTCCAAAAAAGCTGATGCACCCTACGTCTCTGGCAGAACCGACACCTGGGCAAAGTCGAAATGCCGCGCCGGGCATGAGGTTGTTATCGGCGGCTGGTCGACGACCAACGGAAAATTCCGCTCATTGCTGGTCGGCGTCAACAGGGGCGAACATTTCGCCTATATCGGCCGTGTCGGGACCGGGTACAGCGAGGCAAAGGTCAGGCAACTGCTGCCGAGGCTGAAGGAGATGATGGCGGCCAAGTCGCCGTTTACAGGCGATGGCGCACCGAAAAAGGATTCAACCGTCTTTTGGACGAAGCCGCAACTGGTTGCGGAAATCGAGTTCGCCGGCTGGACCGGCGGCGGCAATGTCAGGCAGGCGGCCTTCAAGGGCCTTCGCGAAGACAAGCCAGCAAAGGAGGTAGAGGCGGAGCGTCCCGCCAATCCACAAGAGACGCAGATTGCCGAACCTGCCAGAGGGTCCGGCCGGACCGGAAAAACCCCAATCGTCATGGGCGTCATTATCTCGAAACCTGACAAGCCGCTTTGGCCGAATGCCGGCGATGGTGGGAAGCCAGTCACCAAGCTCGACCTCGCGGAATACTTTGAGGCCGTTGGCCCTTGGATGATCAAGCATCTCAAGGGCCGCCCCTGTTCACTCGTGCGCGCGCCGGACGGTTACGCCGGCGAGCAGTTCTTCCAGCGCCACGCCATGCCCGGCACGTCCAATCCGCTGGAACTGGTGAAAGTCTTCGGCGACCACAAGCCGTATCTGCAGATCGACCGCGTCGAGGGCCTGGCTGCGATCGCCCAGATCGGCGGCCTGGAACTGCACCCCTGGAATTGCCACCCCGCTCATCCCGAGGTTCCCGGCAGGCTGGTTTTCGACCTGGATCCCGGTCCGGAGGTTTCCTTTGGCGAAGTTGTCGCGGCCGCCAAGGAGATGCGCGACCGTCTCGAAGATTTGGGGCTGGTCAGCTTTTGCAAGACCACGGGCGGCAAGGGCCTGCACGTTGTGACGCCGCTGGCAGGCCAGCGCAGCAAAACGAACTGGCCCGAGGCCAAGGCCTTCGCGAAGGCGGTGTGCGTGCAAATGGCGGCGGACCGTCCGGATCTCTACCTCGTCAACATGGCCAAGAAGTTGCGGACGTCCCGGATCTTTCTCGACTACCTCCGCAATGATCGCATGGCGACGGCCGTTGCACCCCTGTCACCGCGTGCCAGAGAAGGTGCAACTGTTTCCATGCCACTGACCTGGAGCCAGGTGAAGGCGGATCTCGACCCGAAAAAATACACAGTCCGCACCGTGCCGGGGTTGCTGAAGAAGACGGTTGCCTGGGCCGACTACGACGATGGCGAAAGGTCTATCGCGAGCGCGATCAAACGGCTCGGCTCAGCAAAGCTAGCGGCATGACATCGAAACATGCAAAACCGTCTTTCGCCGTCCCATTGGACACGGAACCGATGGAGGCAAAGGCTGCCGCCACGTTGCCTGACAGCGCTGGCCAATGGCAGTACGAACCCAAATGGGACGGCTTCCGCTGCCTTGCCTTCAAAGCTGGCGATGAGGTCGACCTGAGGGCAAAGTCTGGCAAGCCGCTCGGCAGATACTTTCCGGAAGTCGTCTCGATGCTGCGTGTTCTGAGGGCCACTGATTTCGTGGTCGACGGTGAGATCGTCATCGAGGTGAATGGCGCGCTCTCTTTCGATGCGCTGCAGATGCGATTGCATCCAGCGGAAAGCAGGGTTCGAAAGCTGTCTGTCGAAACCCCCGCCAGATTGATCTTGTTTGATATGCTGGCTAGGGCGGACTTCAACGTGATGGACCAGCCGCTGTCCGAAAGGCGCCAAGCTCTGGAACTGTTCGTGGAATCGGCTGGTCATGCCGATATCGAACTGTCTCCTTGTACTCGGGATTTGGCGACAGCAACGAAGTGGCTTGGCGCATCCGGTCACGGTTCGACGGACGGCGTTGTCGCCAAGCTTATCGACGACGAATATCGGCCCGGCGAACGCGCCATGGTCAAGGTCAAACGGCTGCGTACAGCCGATTGCGTGGTCGGCGGCTTTCGCTATCTGGCAAATGCGCGTGAGGTCGGTTCCTTACTGCTGGGTCTCTACAATAACCAGGGCAAGCTCGACCATGTGGGGTTCACGTCGACAATCGCGCGGGAGGATCGACCGCAGCTGACCCGACAACTCGAAGCTTTGCGGTCGCCTCCTGGTTTTACCGGCAAGGCTCCGGGCGGCCCAAGCCGCTGGAGCACCGAGAGGAGTGGGAAGTGGGAACCGGTTCACCCCGAATTGGTGGTCGAAGTTCGCTTCGATCACGTCACGAATGATCGCTTCCGGCACGGTACCAAATTTCTGCGATGGCGCCCCGACAAGAATCCCAAGCAGTGCACCTTCGAACAGATGCTGAAAACATGAAATCGGCACGCGGTCTGTAGCGCGCGTTGCGCTTAAACCTTGGCCCTATGCGCTCGACTGCCCAGTGTTCGCTTCTTGACCCCTTTCGTAGTGAGGCTGGGCCTCTGGCGTGATTCCCGCAACGACCCACTGGCTCCGGCGGCGGCGCTAATCGATCAGCGTGTCAATTCGCCTGGAACTATCCATTCCTGAATCCGCCGAGCCAAATTCCGCTGCAGTGACTCGTTCGGCGTCACCGAAAGTTCTCATACCCGCTTGGTGCCTTCGGTGAGTGCCGAGGTTGCACCGCCTGCTGCTGACCGGATTTAGACAGCGGGAGCTCTCCCCCGTTGATGGTCCGAAAAACCTCGCTGGCAGGCTGCTCAACCATTGGGTTAGGTGGCATCGGTGTCGATTGCGTCATTGTGGAGTCCTCCGGTTACTGCGCTGCACGTGCGCCAATGAGCGTTACTGTTTGCGTAATTGCGGGCCTGACCTAAGCAGCATCGACGCGCTGGAGATCAGAGATGCGGACCACGCCGTGCTGGCTGACGAAGGTCAGGGTCGTGTCCGTGCTCTGGCTCTGTGAAACACCAGATATGCGATGATCTCCGGTATCGTAGATTATCGTATTTCCATGATCGTCGATGACCAGACGGCGCTTCTCGTTAAACGCCGCGTAGCGCATATGGTTCTGGGAGCCAGCGGCAGACGGGCTTCCAAACTCGTCAGGCCACCACGAGCCGGCGGTTGCCAAACCAGCCGAGCGATAGCTCACATTCGTATCGTCGTTGCGCCCCTCGGCTGGATGATCGCTGAGGTAGGCGGACAGCTCGCCCGCGATAGCGTTGAGCTTCGCCTTGAGGCTGCCGTTGAACATGTCGCCGACCATCGTCATGCCGGAAGACCATTGCGACATGCCTCCGAAGTCGACATGGCTGAACTGGGCCATGGTCCCGCCGCCACGCCGCAAAGCGTCTAGAACAGCGGTGACAGCGCCTTCGGAGATGCCATGCTCGCGCGCAAGACGGGCGGTCAGTTCGGTGTCGTTCTGGGTCATCATGATGTCCTGAGAAATCGATGGAACAGCGTACGGCCGCGCATGCAAGCTTTGTCGGGCCGTTAATCTGCGCAGCACGGAAGTAACGAGCGTCGAGAGGCGCGGTTCCCGTACCCGGCAGAACGGCAACACATTCGACAGTCACCCCACGCAGCAGCCGTGTAATCCGCCGCGAAATATCGCGGAACATCCGTCAATGTCATTTGACGGAAACGCTTATTTGTCGTGAACATTTGCACCCGGTCGCACTTTTGGGGGGCAGACCAAGGGAGGCTGCCATGACAAGACGCATCGATCGCGAGAAGATCGAGAGAGCGGACCGCGAGAGCAGATGTGTCCGGCGGCTCAAGCCGAGTCGGGGGTTTCGGGCTCTCGATCATGTTGGAATTGCTCTGCCCATTGCAGATCCATCAGCCAAGGCTCGCGCCGGCCGATCCAGAGTTCATAGCCTGGAATGATGTCGCTCGGGGCGAGGTCCAGAGCGCCCAGCATGATCTCCGCCTCGTCGTCCCGCAACGAGGCGATGCGCGATCCGCAATCGGGGCAAAAGCTTCGGCCATTGAACGCCCGTAGGTCGCCAGTGCCCTGATAATCCGACCGTGCCCAAACACCGAAGAAGTTGAACGCGCTGCCGCTCGAGCGGCGGCAATCCTGACAATGGCAAAGGCCAACACGAAGCGGAGCGCCTTTGACCGAGAAGCGAACCGCACCACAGAGGCACCCACCCCTGCGAATATAATCTTCGCTCATGTCAGAGCTCGCTTTGGAGGATCACGGTTCTCGTCGGGGTTGGGGACTGGCAACTCGTCCGGCAGAAGGTCGGGTCAGGCTCGCGCACGTCTGGTGTCCAGCCTGGTGCATCCACCGGCGGTTCTTTGTTCGGCTCTGGTTTGGGCGGCATGGCTATTCTCCTGGTGTGTCGGTTGGGCGAGGTGTCTTGCCGGCCACCGGACGTGCGTCGCTTCGTCTGGCCGTGAAGGGGTCCGCCAAAGCGCTGGTACGTTTGGGCGGAGCGCCTGCCGTCTTGGGGCTGGCTGGCGCCTGGCCGGAGTCATTGGTGCCAGGGTTCTTACGCTGGATTTCGACACCGGCTGCCTCTGGTTCCTTGGCAATTGCAGCGTTGAGGTTTTTGATCTTGGCCATCCTGTCATCTCCTTTGCTGGCCAACGACCGGCCGTCAGGAATGTTCCATGCAGCGCGGAACTCGCAGGGGTGCACGCCTGTTACCGATGATCACAGAGGAGCACCGAAAAATGTCTGACAATGAAAACCATCGTGAAACCGGAGCGACGAAATATCCCGCCAAGACGGGTGCCGACCCATCGGATGCGTTCTCCCAGGACGCGGCTGGAAACAAGAAGCCCAAGGGCGGAGTTGGATTGACGCGTCCCGTGGACGAAGTCGATGACAAGACGCATCAGTCGGACGGACAGAACCCACCAGGCCAAGTAAAGAGTGCTCGGCCATGAACGTCGCCAATCTCCAGCTCGAGGGTCTGATGATGGCAGTCGCTTCGATCAACAATTTGCTGGTCCACAGGGGCCTGCTTTCGATCGACGACATCGATATCGCGCTGCGAAAGGCCGAGGCCAATGTGACGGGCGATGAGCGGACATATGAGGATATGTCGCCGGCCAATCGCGACGCCATCTGCTTCCCGATTCGGCTTTTGCAGATCGCAAACAATGCCCAAGGCGAATCCGACATTCCACCGTTTTCGGAACTGGCGAAGATGGTTGGACAAACGAAAGAGCCGTACAATGATCAGCGTTAACGGCAGCGAGGGCTCGACTTTGTTGACGGCTTACATGTCGCTGTTCTGAATAATTCCCGCTTCGCCATCGTGGATACGCGTGCGCGAGACCGTTGAGTTTTTGAGTCGCACGCCGGGCCCGCCATGGATCGTCTCGCCATCACGTAGAAAGGCAACCCCCGCCAGTTCGAGCGCCGGTCGCATCGCGGCAATCATGCCGCCGTCCGGAATGCGCTTGCCTTTCTCGAAGTCCCGAACCGTCCCCTCGCTGACCTGCGCATTGGCGCCAAGCCTGGCTTGTGACCAGTCCAGAAGAGCCCCCGCCGCCCGGCATTGCTCGACAGTCAATTGGGTCACAAACTTCTCCTCGCTAGACTCTGCGCCCGCTGGGCTAAGCACTCTTGCGCTTCGGCGCGCTCTTTCTGGGTGTCGCCAGCCCCTCCTGCTTGAGGCTCTTCTTAAGCACCTCCGCCAGGTTGATAACGTTCTCTTTCGGCTTGGGAGCCGCCTTTGGGGGCGCCTTGCCCTTGCGCTTCGCGTCAATCATGGCAATCAGCGCATCTTCGTAGGTGTCCTCGAATTTCGAGGGATCGAAAGTGGTCACCTTCTTGTCGATGAGCATGCCGGCGATTTCCAGCAACTCGGGATCGTACTTCGCCTTGGTCAAGCCCTCAAAAACACTGTCCTCGGCGATCATCTCGTTGTGGTTTCGCAGCTCGGTCATCACCATGCCCTTGCCATAGGGTTGGATCACAACTTCCCGGCCGCGCTGATAGAGCACGATGCACGACCGTGCTGCGACGCCCTTGTTCTTCATCGCGTCGCGGATCACACCGTAGGCTTCGACGGCCGCGCCGTCAGCTGGAATGAGGTAGTAGGGCTTCTCGAGATAGCGGGTGTCGATCTCGCTGATCGCAACAAACTCGCCTACTTCGAGCGTGTGATCCGAGGTGAGCTTAAGCGCCTTGATGTCCGCGGGCTCGATCTGAAGGAATTCATCCTTTTCGACCTCGAACCCCTTGACCTGGTCTTCTGCGTCGACCGTCTTTCCTGTCTTCTCGTCGGCATAGACGCTTTTGACAGGAAGACCGTCCTTGCGGTTCAAGATTTTGAAATGGATCTTGGATGCCTCGCTGGTGGCGCCGACAATCTTCACCCCGCAAGTCACCGATCCAACCTTCAAAAAGCCCTTCCAGACAGCACGTGGCGCGACCATGTCGTTTATCCTGTTTCGGGTCAGGGCAAACGAGTTTTCTTTCAAATCGTTCCCTCTGCCGCGGGTTCGGCGGAGTCGACTGAATCCAGCAAGAAGCTTGAAAGCCAACCAACCGGGAGATGGCGGGATCGACCTGTCGCGGCGCCGGCGATCGTCAACAGCGGTTCGGCAACCGGCTTCGACGGCTCCAAGGTACTGATCATGACGAAGAGCGGAATCCACGCCTTCGCCAGGTGCTATCTGGCAACCTGACAGATAAGGGAATCCCCGTGAACGACGTTGCTCCGGTCCAGTGTCGACACCGCTCAACCCGCCAGAAAAGCAGGCCGCCGACGTCTCGAAATTTGGCGCGAAGGCCGATGAAACGGCCCGCGCAGCCGGAAGAAATTGCACCCGCCTAAGTGTTTCTGGCATCGCTGCAATCTTGGTGAGGACATCGACTGCCTGCAAGTCGAAGTTACCTTGCGCCGTTTCAAATATCAGAACGCCGACCTTCGTCTCGGCGTCGCTTATCATGCCCATTCCAATGCCGGTCGGCATATAGGGTGGCTTTTCTGACATGGTCTCTCTCCTCAGATGCGGTGTAGGCTTGTCAGGCGTTCGGCCATCTGGCCGTGCGATCTGGAGTGGCCAAGCACGATCGATAGACGATAGAGGCCATCTAACCCGTTCACCACTATTCGAAATGCATCGACTGGCCGTGCATCATCGCCAGGGTCAGTGCGATTGCAGGATTTGCAGGCGGCTTCTCCATAAGCAGGGAGCCATTGAAATCGCGCCACGCCGCCACGCGCAATTCGTCACCGTCTTCACTGGCTGCCGGGTCGAAAACGTGGGCATCATAGGGATCCCGGTCAATATCGATCGTCCAGTCCTTGAGCGCCTTGCGAGCCATTTCTTCAACCTGGGCAAGGTCGCTGGTGAAGAAGGGGATACGGTCGCCATCGTCCGAAAGCGGCTCAACCCGATCCAGCGTTGGCCGCTCGGGCACCCAGCCAAGAACGAAGGCAATGTCGAAATCGATCTGGCGGTCCGGGCCAGCTGTGACCTCCAGCCGTTTGACGACGTCTGGATAGAGCTGCTTGCGCGCCGGCCACGTATCCGGGAGCGCCTCGGATTGCAATTTCGTTCGGAGAATGTCGATGGCGCGGAACTTTGTCCTCCGGCCAGCCCGCGCAACATGCAGCCGTCGCGGCCTCGTCGGCTTCCATCCAGACCGAAGCAGCCTGGTCCTCGTGCTCGGTTGGCTGGTCGTCTTCTGGAAAGCCTTTGATATCCCACCCTTCCAACGCGAATAAACCTTCCGCGCCTTGCAAAGCCGTAATGCCGGCGTGCGCGAAGACTGCTTCGGCCGCCGCGACGCCGCGTGCCAGTTCCTCGGGCGCTGCACCTTCAATGTTTAAGCGAAGTTCCATAGTTCGCCTCCTCCCAGTAGTGAGCAAAATAAGAACATCGATGTCAATAGACCCCTGACAACGGGGAAATAGCTTATTTTTTCAATAGGCATACTGGACAGCGCTCGATTAATTTCCAAGGCGACTTCATTCATGGCCGATGCTTCATGCGGACCGCCGCGGACGGGGACAGTCGGTCCCGCGTCCCGTCCTGCGGCCGGGCGCTATGCTGACGCTCCTACGGCTCTCCCGTTCACCGCCCGCGGCGGGGGCGAATTTCCTCCGTCCCGCGCGCGACAATTGTCCGCTGTTGCGGACGCGCGCAGAACTGCGGCTTATACGCCATCTTTCTTTAGAGGGCCGACCGAGGGTTTACATCAAGAAGGGGTCTTCGACCGCGACCTTTGAGTCTACATCGAATCTCTGAACTTCGTTTCCACGACCTAATAATGCAGCCGTCGCCTCAAGCGATAAAACGCCGGGGAGCTCTGCAAGTCACGCGCGGCGTGCGTCATGAACAGGACAACGAATAAAATCAGCAAGGTAAATGCGATTCCGGTGACAATGGGCATTGGACACTCTCTGGAAATCGAACTTGTTGGGGCGGCGCTGCAAAATCAGGAAGGCTCAGCCCGAGCGCATGACGCCCGGCTCTTCGGTGAGAGTATCGCTGGCTGGCCGCTGGGAGCTGTCGAGCACCACATCTGAAAAGTTGACCCTGGCAACCAGGTAGCCCGCCTCGTCATAGACCCTTGTAACCGACGCGGATTGATCAAGACCTGTAGGAGCACCCGCAACAAGCGCTGCGACGTGAGCCTTTTCGATGGCTCGCGGACTAGCCAGATCCGGGCTCGCCAGCTCTTCCTCGAACGTTGTGGTCTGGTCGAACTCGGTAGTCTCAAAGCGGAACTTCGGCATCGACATCTCCTGTTACCAAGCAATGTCCGTGGACAAATTGGGTTCCCTGGAACCGGCGCATAGGAGTCTTGATACCGACACCCGGCCGTCCCGCAGACCTCATCGTCCCATTGACTCTTTGTCAGGAAGAGAACAAATGAGGAACGCGCCGCCAGCTTTTAGCGTTCAGGGGACAGATGAGTGCATCGACGCCGACTGCTGCCATTCCGACCTCCGAGATCGCATCGCGCGTCTCGAAGGCGGAAACACGCGCGAACGAGCGGTGCTTCCCTTCGGCGTCGCTTCCATCGACAGCCATCTTCCGGGTGGTTGTGTGGCGCTTGGTGCCCTCCATGAGGTTGCCGGTGGCGGCAATGGAGCGATCGACGGTGCTGCTGCGTCGCTGTTTGCGGCGGGTATTGCGGCCAGGACGCAAGGCAAGGTGCTGTGGTGTGTGACGCGCCAGGATCTGTTTGCGCCGGCAATCGCCCAGGTCGGACTGCATCCCGACCGGGTGATCTATGTCGAAGCCGGTGACGACAAATCCTTGCTCGCCTGCTTCGAGGAAGGCCTGCGGCATGTCGGACTTGGGGCTGTGGTCGCTGAGGTTGCGCGTCTGTCGATGACGGCTTCGCGACGCTTGCAGCTTGCGTCAGAAGCGTCGGGAGCGATGGGCATCGCAATCCGCCGCTGGCGCCGCCAGACCGAAGCTGCCGATTTCGGCCAGCCGACAGCCTCCGTCAGCCGCTGGCGGGTTTCTGTTTTGCCATCGCGGCCGCTCCCCGTTCCGGGCGTTGGCCGGGCACGATGGCAACTTGAATTGATCAGATCCCGTGGAGGGGAAACGCTCGATATCGAAGTGGAGGCTTGTGATGCCAAGGGTCGTCTCGCTCTTCCTTCCAAGCTGGTCGACCGAACGGCTCAGAAGCAAATTGGGCGACGTCTCGCCGCCATCGGATAAGCCGTTGGTGACAGTGGGGCGGCACGGCAATCGTCGCCTGGTGACCGCGGTCGATCGCGCCGCATTGGAAGCCGGCTTGCGCGTCGGAATGCCTGCAACGAAGGCGCAGGCACTGGTCCAGGGGCTGGCGGTCATGGATGCCGAACCCGATGCCGACGCGGAGGCATTGGAGCGGCTGGCGCTATGGGCATTGCGGCGGTACGCGCCGATCGTCGCGACAGATCCTTCGGACGGATTGGTCATGGACACCACGGGCGCCGATCATCTTCACGGCGGCGAGAAGTTGATGCTGATCGATATGGTCAAGCGTCTCAGCCAGGCCGGCATCTTGGCGCGGGCAGCAGTTGCGGACAGCTGGGGTGCCGCACACGCCGTTGCGCGATACGTCAGGCAGACCGTCAGCGTGGTTCCCGTGAACGCTACCTATGATGCAATCCTTTCGCTCCCTATCCCGGCGCTGCGCTTGCCCGATGCAATGGTCAGCGGTCTGCGTGTCTTGGGCTTCGACAGGGTAGGCGAGCTTTTGAAGCAGCCGCGCGCGCCGCTGACCCTGCGCTTCGGACCGGAACTGGGTCGCCGCCTTGACCAGGCGACGGGGCGCCTTGCCGAGCCGATAGAGCCGGTCCGGCCGGCTGATGTGATCGAGGTCAAGCGTGCCTTTGGCGAACCCATCGGTGCGGCCGAGACAATCGCGCGCTATGTCGGCAAGCTTGTTCAAGCGCTTTGTCTCGAGCTGGAGGCCAAGGGCCTCGGCGCGCGGCGGCTTGACCTGCTGCTCTACCGCGTCGACAACCGGATCGAAGCCATTCGCGTCGGCACAGCCTTGCCGGTCCGAGATGTGAAGCGGTTGACGCGTCTCATCTGCGACAAGATCGAGAAAATCGACCCGGGCTTCGGCATCGAGTTGATGCGTTTGTCCGCGCCCTTGGCTGAACCGCTGACGCCCAGGCAGACCATTTCATCGCTCATCGAGCAACAGGACGCCGACATGTCGGATCTGATCGACATACTCGGCAATCCTGTCGGCGAGGAAAAGCTCTACCGGTTTGCCCCGGTCGCCAGCGACGTGCCCGAACGGTCTGTTCGGCGCGTGGCACCCGCGTCGGTTGAAACCGGCGACGCTTGGCCTGACCATTGGCCGCGTCCGGCGCGTTTGTTTGCCGTGCCGGAGTTGATCGAGGCGATAGCGCTGTTGCCCGATCATCCGCCGGCCAGCTTTACCTGGAGAGGCATCCGGCGGCGGGTCAGGCGCGCCGATGGCCCCGAGCCGGTTTTTGGCGAGTGGTGGAAGCGTGACGCCGAGCTTGCCGCCGTGCGCGACTATTTCCAGGTCGAGGAAGACGCCGGCGAACGGTTCTGGATCTATCGCGCCGGCGACGGCGAGGATTCGCGACCGGCTCGCATCGCTGGTTCCTGCATGACATCTTCGGATGACCGCGTCCTACTCGGACGGCAATGCACCTCGCATTTTTCTTTCCTGCGGGGCGCCAGTTCCTGCGAGGAACTGTTTGCAAGCCCCCAGCGCTCGGACATTTCCCAGGCAAGGTCCGCTTTTGAGGTCGGCCATGGTGGTTCTAACGGCCTACATAAGGCGCGAAGCCGCTGTTCGGAATAGGTGCACCAAGAAGGTTTTCGGGATCGCACATCTTTGCGGCCAACCACGATGAGCAGGAGGCGACGCACGCTGTGCCGCTTGCTACGGCGCTGCTTGGGCGCGCGCTCGCGAGCGGCCAGGCGCGCAGGCGATTTATGGCCGGCACGCTACACAGCGCTAGCTATCTTCGTCCGGCTTTACTAATTCGACATGGCTGACACCCAGCGCCTGGGAGAGTTCGAAAAGGGTAATAACAGTAGGATTGCGTCGACCACGTTCCAGACTGCTTAGGTATTGCTGGCTGTAGCCCGACCGGGCTTCCACCTGCTCCTGCGTCAGGCCTTTCTCCCTCCGAAGTCGGGCAAAGTTCCTTCCGACCAGTTGACGCATGTCCATGCGCCACATTCGCCGTTTACATACTTTAAGTTTATCAACTATAGTATGTATTTTCGGATCGGTCGAATGACCGTGCCGGAATTGGTTAGGAGGTGTTCGATGCTGCCAAAGACCACACCCACGTTCTCTGAGCCCATCGCTCGGGCGGCTGCCATTCAGAATGCAAATGATCCTGCTTTGAGCCTGTGGACCGATTGGCACCGCGCTCGCCACGTGTCGCTGGTCCTGTGTCGGGTGCAGCAGCGGTTGGAGACGCGAATGATGGTAAATCCCGGAATTCCGGTATTGACCGATGGAGAACCGAAAACGCGTCGAACTTCGGTGGCCGCGTCGGAGGAGGGATCGGAATATGCGGTGGTTCGCGAGGCCGAGGTGTTTGCGATGACCGAGGCGCTCCAATTTCAGGATGCGATTCCCAACATCGCGGCTCAGTCTCTCGTGGGTATCGTGGCAAAACTGGAAATGATTGTTGGCGCCGACCGGGACATTGGCGACCCGACGGATTTTCCATGGCCGCACATCGCATCCGTTCTGCGCGACCTGAAGGCGATTGCTGGCGATCTGCCGGCCTTCCGGTCAAACCGGGCCGCTACCCGCGCGGATGTGGCGCGGCATCGGAAAGAAGCAACCAAGCTCGTCGCGGCCTTGGAGGCGCACGGGTGAACGGCTCAAGTACCGATATTGGCAGCGGTCAACGCCAACACAAACAGCGATCCGATCGTGGAATGCGTTTAACACTAATGGTTCGCCTTCAACGCATCTAGCAGATCTCCCCACTCCTGCATTAGCGTGACCCGCTGCTCCCAATAGGTCGCTCGGTTGTAGGTCCGCCGGATGGCGTTCTTGTCCTGGTGCGCCAGCACAGCTTCAATCACGTCTGGATCGTAGTCGCGGGCGTTGAGGATGGTGCTGGCGGTCACCCGGAAACCATGGGCGGTCACCTCGTCCTTTCCGTAGCCCATACGTCGTAGCGCAGCGTTCATGGCGTTTTCGGAAAGCGGCCGAGACTGTTGAATAACTAGCTGGAACCACCCCAGGGCACTGGAGCCGATTGGTTGGCGCCATGTCTGCCGAACCGGTCCACTTCATGCAGCGGCCAGCCGTCTTGCCAACAGTTGGAGGTTCTGAACCGCTGCGGCGAGAAGGAATTCTTCTTTTGCCCCGCTCAGGCCGCGTAGCCTCAATCGTCGAAACGCGATGTTGCGCTTGAGGTGGCCAAAGAGCCGCTCGATCCTCTTGCGCAGTCGCCGTGAGCGGGCATAGCTAGGTGTGTCGCGCAACGCTCGTACCTGATCACGCGCATCCTCGTCGAAAGATCGTGTAATTCGTCGCGCTGATCCGTCTGTGCAATCCAGCTTTGAGCGACAGGCGCCGCAGTCGGACGGGCGAGCGAAATAGACATTGGCGCGCGCGCCGATGTCCCTTCCCCGATAGGTCAATTGCCGACCTTCAGGACAGGTAAAGCTGTCGCTCTGCCTGTCATAGGAGAATGCGTCGCGGGTCAGTTTGCCGGCGGTCTGGTGTTGGCGTTCAATCACCGGGATATGCGGTTCGATACCCTGCTGCAGAAGCCAGCTTAGAAGACCGGCGCTGCCGTAAGCCTTGTCAGCTGCCAGCCGTTCAGGCGTCAGCCCAAGACGCTCGCGCGTCCGCAACACCATTGTCTTGGTTGTGTCCACCTCTGCGGCGAAGCGAGCCGGGCTGGCCTCGACGTCAAGAATGACGCTGGTTTCAGTGTCGATGTAGTAGTTGGTTGAATACCCGAAACGGCCACGTCCATGCTTGTTTGACCAGCCAGCTTGCGGATCAATCGGCGATATATGTTTCGGCGTCGAAGGTTCACGCTCATCTGGGGCCTGCGGCAGCGCTGCATCGAGAGCGTCGAGATACTCATGCACTGGCCGCGAGATAGTGCCACCGTCGGACCAGGCGGTTGCACCGGCGTCACCAGGAAGTTTCTTCTCCCAGCTCGCATCCGCCTCGATGAAGCTGGCATCGACTGCAGTATCCGTGCCTGAGACCAACCCAGCCGTGGCACAATGACCAACGATCTCCTCGAATAACTTTCGAAACAGATCCCCTTGGCGAAAGCGGCCGTAGCGTGGCCTGCTGCCGGTTTCGTGGACACCGAGATAAGGTGTTTAACGGAACTGGAGAGTGGGAATGCAGAGAAGGAAGTTCAGCCGCGAGTTCAAGCTTGAGGCGGTGAGATTGATCGAGGATCGGGGCGTTGCGGTGGCCCAGGCTGCCCGCGACCTCGATGTCCACGAGAATGTGCTGCGCAAATGGGTGCGCGAGCTATCGGCCGATCCGCAGCGTGCGTTTCCCGGTCATGGGCAGATGAAGCCGGAGCAGCAGGAGATTGACCGGCTGCGTAAGGAAGTCGCGAAGCTGAAGGCGGAGCGCGACATCCTAAAAAAGGCCGCAGCCTACTTCGCGAGGGAAGTGACATGAGGTTCGCTTTCATCGCGAGGCACCGGAACATCTGGCCGGTGGCATGGCTGTGCAGTGCGCTGGATGTGTCCCGCTCGGGCTTCCATGCCTGGCTCAACCGCAGCCCTAGCGTTCGCTCCCAGCATGACGAGATCCTCGTTTCCAGGATCGACCGAAGCTTCAAGAGCAGCGACCGCACCTACGGCGCGCGTCGGGTCTGGCACGACGTTCTGGCAGAGGGGCTTTCCTGCGGACTGCATCGCATCGAACGCCTCATGCGGGAGAACGGCCTCCGGGCACGTCCACGCCGGCGCGGACTGCCGAAGGATACCGGCGAGCGAGCCGCCGTGTCGGACAACCTCCTCGATCGCGCCTTCGAGGCATCGGCCCCGAACCAGAAGTGGGTCGCCGACTTCACCTATATCTGGACTGCGGAAGGATGGATCTACGTTGCCGCCGTCGTCGATCTGTTCTCCCGCCGTGTCGTCGGCTGGGCGATGAAGGCCGAGATGACCGCGCAGCTCGTCACCGACGCTCTCATCATGGCGATCTGGAGGAGAGGCAAGCCCGACAGCCTGCTGCACCACTCCGACCAGGGATCGCAATATACGAGCGAGCAGTTCCAGCGACTGATGGCCGACCACGGCATCACCTGCTCGATGAGCCGGTCGGGCAACGTCTGGGACAACGCTGCGATGGAGAGCTTTTTCTCGTCGCTCAAGACCGAGCGGACAGCCCGCAAGGTCTACAGGACGAGAGATGATGCGAGGGCGGATGTGTTCGATTACATCGAGCGCTTCTATAACCCTCGGCGAAGGCACTCGACGCTGGGCTATCTGAGCCCCGTGGAGTTCGAGGAACAAGCTATGTTAGCTTAACCTCGTGTCCGAAAAACCGGCAGCAGGCCACCGGTTTTTGCTGAACGTTGAGTGGTCCGGCACAGCTCCGTTGAGGCCGAGCTTGCAGAACCAGCGGAATGCCAAGTTAAGATGAACGTCCTCGCAAAGCCTCCGCTCTGACCGAATGCCGTAGAGATACCCCACGAGGAGCATTCGTAGCATCAACTCGGGATCGATCGAAGGCCTGCCAGTGTGGCTGTAGCTTGAGGCGAGGTGCTCATGCACAAAGCTTAGATTAAGCGTCGCATCGATGCGTCTGAGTAGGTGACCGGCAGGTACGTGCTCATCAAGCCGAAACTCGTAGAAGAGTTGTTCTTGAAGAACGAGCCTGCCCATCATGACAAATCATCTCCAGCGCTCAGCAGAGAGATGGAATCACGTGTTGGGCGGCCATTCAAGCCGAGTTTTTCAACAGTCTCGGCCGTTTTGTGGAGCGGATCGAAGGAAAGACCAGGCCGCCGTCCTCCGAGAGCTGCCAGACCTCTTCCAAGACCGAAAGCGCCTGTTTGGACAGTGGTACGTCGTGCGGAGCACGCATCTTCATGCGCTCGGCCGGAATATGCCAGACCGCCTTCTTTCGGTCGAACTCATCGCGCGTAGCGCCCCGTACTTCGCCGGGGCGGACACAGGTGAGGGCAAGAAATTGGAGGGCGGCTTTAATGGTTGGCCAGCCGTCGTATTCGCCGACCGTCATCAGGAGCTTGCCGAACTTCTTTTCATCGGTGATAGCGGCACGACCGTTCACTTTCGGCGGCTGGAGAGCGCCCCGGAGGTGTAGGGTTGGGTCGGCTTCTGCCCGTAAGGTGACAATGGCCAAGCGGAAGACGCTGCCTATCACGCCGCGTAAACGCCGCGCTGTCTCTCTTCGACCACTCTTTTCGATCTTCTGGAGGAGTTGGAAAATTTCGGCTGGAGTGATCTCGTTAATGGGGCGCTTGGCGAGTGGGCCGGCCAGATCTTCCAAGAGCCATTTGGTTTTGGTGATGGTAGCCGCCGCAGCGTCCCGTTCCTCCATCCGCGTGACATACTCCTCGGCGATCAAGGCGAAGGTGGAGCGCGCTTCCGTGATGGCGGCAGTCTTCTCCTCTTTGCGTTTGGCGGAGGGGTTGATGCCGGCGATCAACAGCCTCTTGGCGTCGTCGCGCTTTCCTCTCGCGTCGAGAAGTGACACCAGCGGGTATTTTCCAAAGGAGAGTATATTTTCCTTCTCCAGGTAGCGGTACCGCAGTTGCCAGAGTCTGGAGCCGTTGGTGCGGACGAGGAGATAAAGCCCGTCGCCATCCGCAAGACGATACGGCTTGTCTTTGGGCCTAGCGTTCTTGCAGGCGAAATCAGAGAGAGACATGGGTAACGGACCTCCCGGGTAATGGGTAACGCCGAAATCGTTACCCACAAACCGATGCGTTGCAACGGTACGCGGTGGGTCACCATAAACCGCCAAACTAGGCTAAGTCATTGATTTGTATTGATTGGTGAGACGTCGTGAGAAGCGATGGGAAAGTGAGATGGTGCCCAGAGGCGGAATCCAAGTGAAGGAAATCTGCTTTTGTTTCCAGATAGTTGACTATTCGCCCCCGGCGATCTTATCCAACGAAAATACCAACAAAATATTTCTTTGGATTGGTTCTATTCCCGCATATTGTTCGCCTGGCGACGCCACCTAGCTAGCCTCCTTTGCTTGAGGCAGTTCCGGCCGCGTACTGCCCCTGAAACTGCCCCGGCGGCAATCTCGCACTTGCACAAACTTATCTTGCACTGCAATATGATTTCGGGCGGGAATGCGAGTCGGGTTCGGAATGCATACCGCTGTGCCCTTTCGCGTGACCAATGCGAAAGGATCAGCATGACCGACATCTCCGCGGCGCATGTCGTCCCATCCCGATCCGTCGCCGACAGGTCGGCCAGAACAAGGCTAGCCTATCTCGACGGTTGGCGCGGCCTGTCGATCGCCCTGGTGCTGATAGGCCATTTCTTTCCCGTTCCCGGAATCAATCTCGGGGTGCTGGGTGTCTCTTCGTGCTCAGCGGCCGGCTGATGGGCGAGATTCTGTTTGTCGAGCGCTATCCGCTGAAGAAGTTCTTCAAACGCCGCTTCTCCCGCATCTACCCGGCTCTTCTGGTTGTCGTCGTCGTTGCGACGATTGCGCTCTCCGGTACATTCATCGCCTTCAAATGGAAGGCGGCGCTGACCGCGCTGACATTCCCTTACAATTATGCCGGCATTCTCGTTACGCGGGCGGGGGCGCTCGACCATATCTGCTCGCTCTGCATCGAGGAGCACGCCTATATCATCCTGGCGCTGATCAGCGTCATCGTTTCAAGCCGCTCCCGCGTCATCCTGCTGCTGTTGGCGTTGGCCTTGCTTGCCATGGCCAACGGCGCGGTTTCGTACTGGGTGTTCGGGATGGACTACGAAACCACCTATTGGCGCACCGATGTGCATATCGCCTCGATCCTGCTGTCGGCTTCGATCTGCCTGCTCAAGGCCGATAACAGGCTGCCGGCGGTCTTCAGAGGCAAGTACGTGGCACTGGCAGCATCGATCTGCGCGATTGTGCTGTTCCTCGATCCGGTGCCGACGCCGATCCACTATCTGTTCGCGGTGCCGCTGCTGGCGCTGGCCGTCAACGCGCTCGATTTCAGCTCCCGGCATCTGACCGGGTTGCTGTCTTCCTGGCCGATGGCGACGCTGGGGCTGTGGTCGTATTCGCTCTATCTGTGGCAGCAGCCTTTCTACAAATTCGTTTATGAGCAAGGCAGCGCGCCGATCCCGATGCTGGCCGGCGTCTTCGCTTGCGCGCTCTGCAGCTACTACGTCATCGAGCGACCATCGCGCGAATGGCTCAACCGCAATTGGTGAAGTCAGGCCGAGGCGCTGTTTTCCGCGCCCTAAGATTGCGTCGCAGGCCGGCTTCGCCGCGCGGCGTTGTCCAGCGATGGTTCCAGGCGAAGGCCGGGCGTAGCGACGGTGCGAGGAATTTGAGGATCGGCCTCCCGACCGTGACCTGCCAGGTCAACTGCACATGGGTGCCGGTGCCCGACAGAGACAATTCCGCTCGCCACAGCCCGTCGAAATCGCCGAGGGTTTTGACCACCACCAGCCGGCCGGGGTCGAGTTCCGCTGCCTCGATGATGAAGTTCAGCTCATAGGGCAGGGCGCCGCGAGCCCGTGCTTTGGCGCGTGAGCCAACGGTCGCCTTTCCCTTCCTGTCCAGCGGCACCACTTCCTTGTAGACGTCACCCCACCAGAGCGGCAGCAGTTCGGCATCCGAGAGCACCTCCCACACTTCCAGTGGCGTGCGGTCGGGGATGTGTTTTCGGGGACGCCGCCGAGCCGTCGCGGAATCGCCAACTGGATCAGGAAGACTCGCCAAAACTGGCTCTGTCTATCAGGCCAGTGTCCGGGCAGTGGTGATGCCGGTCGGGCTGCGACGCTGCCCCGAAGCGTGGACCGGACATCGCTGGTTCACGTCACTCGATTCGTGGAGCCGTGAGGAAGAATGCTATGATGGTCGTGTCAGATCTGGGTCTGTCGTCGCCCGCATTGGCAGGTGAGTTTGCCGGCCGTGAGCAACTGCGTGCAAGTTCGGCAGAGTTCCGGAAGGAAGTCATCGAAGTCACGGACGGCGTTTTTGCCGCGGTGGGGTACTCGGCAAGCAATGTCACGCTGATTCAGGGCGACCGCGGTTCGATCACTGTCGACTCGTCCGCGAACCCTGTTGACGCGAAGGCGATCGTAGACGCTTTCGGCGATGGCCTGGTGCGCCCGGTCCGGGCGATCATCTACACGCACAACCATCCGGACCATTCGGGCGGCGCGCAGGTGTTTGCCGGAAACGACAGTCCGGAAATTTACAGTCATAGGACGCTGGTGGATTCCGACCCAGAGTTCGGAAGGGGGCCACGCGGCGGCGGCGACGTATTCGGCACAAAGCTGCCCGATGATCTGTTCATCAATGCAGCGACGCAGCTCGAATACGGCCGGGTGACGCCGCACACGCGGGGAGGGTTCCTGCCGCCGACACGCACTTTCAGCGGGGAGAGCGAAACGCGGACTGGGCGAACGCCAACTCAACGCTACCGCCCGAAACTACTATCTGACCTCGGCGCAGTTCCTGTTGAAGGATAGGAAGCAGAACTAGGTTTCTCTACTCAGTGGCTGTCACGTCGCAGCATTGAGTCAACACTCGATTTCTCGGCACCGCTGAATGAGGTGTTGGCCGGCTATGAACTCGTAACCAGCATTGCTGACCGGTGCAGACCCGGTCAGGCGCACGAGATCTCGACACGGCCAACGGCCGTGCACGTGTGACTGTGAACAGCCAACCACGGACACTGGACCGGGTAGATATGAAAAAAATGGCACAGTTGATCGGAGCAAGTTCCCGGGCAGAGTTCTCGATCCCTTATGGTGACTATGATAACCGGTGCACACCATTCAGCCGCGCCTCTCGAGCCGAGGGATTGATGAAGGATGGCCCCGCCTGGCGCCGGCAAGGCCATGACGTTTCAGCAGGATGCTCGACCGCAAATCGGGCGAGCGGGCGAGCATCGCCATTCGGGCGAACTTTATTCCTATTGTTCGGCGCGTGAGCGTGATGATCGCCAGCTTGGCCGCGGGAGGGCTTCATCCTAGAGAAATCGGGCTGCTCCAGTCATCCCTGCAATCTTCTTCTCAACTCCACGTAAGGAGGTTCCGATGCACATAGAAACCAAGGCAGTACATGCGGGTCGGGATGTCGACCCTTCCACAGGGGCCGTCACCATCCCTTTGCATCCCAGTACGACCTTCGAGCGCGGTCCGGACGGATCCTTTCCCTCCGGCTACGAATACATCCGGGATGACAACCCGACTCGCCACGCGTTCGAGACGGCGATGGCGGCGCTCGAAGGGGGTTGCGCTGCGGTAGCCTTTTCCTCCGGCATGGCCGCGATTACCGCAGTATTCGAGGCGCGTCCCAGCAGGGGTAATCGCATCGTCGTGCCGGACGACATGTATTTCGGCATCCGGTCGCTGATCGAGGAGACCGACATCGGGCACCGGTTCGACTTCGTCGCCGTTGACATGCGCGACCTGGGGGCGTTGCGCACAGCCGTCGGGGCCGCGCCCACCGGCCTTGTTTGGATCGAGACCCCCTCCAATCCGCTCATACGCGTCGTGGATATCCGGGCGGCTTGCAAAATCGCGCACGAGGCCGGTGCCCCCGCGGTGGTGGACAATACCTGGGCGACGCCGATCCTCCAGCGCCCGTTCGAGCTCGGGGCCGATGCGGTGATGCATTCGGCGACGAAATACATTGGCGGCCATTCCGATCTGATGGCAGGGATTGTTGTCGTGCCGGAGGCATCGCCGTTCGAACGCCCGTTGCGCATGATCCAGAAGCACAAGGGCAGCGTCGCCGCTCCCTTTGACTGCTGGCTCGCGTTGCGCGGGCTCCAAACCCTTCCGGTGCGGATGCGCGCCCACTGCGACGGCGCCCAGAAGGTGGCCGAAGCGCTCAGCATGCATCCGGCTGTTGACAGTGTTCTCTATCCGGGATTGCCCCACGACCCGGGCCATGCCCTGGCTGCAGCGCAGATGTCCGGGTACGGCGGCATGTTTTCTTTTGTCGTAAATGGGGGCGCTGAAGCAGCCATGTTGGTTGCCGCCGGCCTTAAAATCGTGGCGCGGGCCACAAGTCTGGGCGGTACGCACACGCTTATCGAACATCGGGCCTCGGTCGAAGGGCCAAAGTCGCTGGCGCCGGCGGGGCTGCTGCGCATCTCCGTCGGGCTCGAGCATCCACAGGATATCATTGACGACCTCTATCAGGCTTTGTCGGTGGTCAAATGACGACGCTCTGAACTTCGCCCGCGGCACAGAAGCCCATTGACACAATCGCTTCAGCAGAACGCGCTTCAAGAACGGCCAGAGAGCCGTGCATGATTCCTTTGGTGGCGGACCCCATGCGGCATAGGGCCGGCCGAGGCCGAGAAGACAGAACAGCGAACAGATGCGGCGAACGGTTTTTATCGAAACCGACAGGTCGGGCACGGCGAAGAACGGTGCGATCAGCACCATGCGGCGCACGCGGTTCGCCATCGAGGGCGCAGCGAGCAGCGCAATCAGCGCCCCGGTCGAATGGGCCAGTATATAGTAGGGTCCCCGGCAATCGGGCAGCACGATCTCTTCGAAGAACTGCTCCAGATCGCCGGTATAGTCGAAGAAGCTCCGGACGTAACCGCGCTGTCGGTCACCGATCAGCCGGTCGGAAGCGCCCTGGCCGCGCCAGTCGAGGGTTGCCACGCCAAAGCCCGGTCGGCAAGCCAATGGTCTCGAAATACTTCTAGATGGACTCGTTGCGGCCGGTCAGGACGACCACGGTGCCCGTCAACGGACGGCTAACCGCGGCAAACAGCCCATAGCGGATCTTCTTGCCGTCGCGCGTGGTGAAGAAGCCGCCGGCTGCGTTTTCCGGCAGCGGATTGCCTGGGGTCTGATGAAACAGATCGGTCATACGGTATTTGACCGGGTGCCGGCATGGGCGCAGGTCAGATACAATCGCAGATGCGCCAAAAGCAAAAGAATGACATCGGCGGTGAGTTCGATGAGGGTGTCGATATTACTATCGGCTTCTTCTGTCATGAAAACTCTCACGGCGGCTTGAACCAAAGTCGGCGAAGTGGCGCTTCAAAGTAGCAGTCGCCGCTGCAAGCAATGATGTCTCGAGGACCATGGCGATGCTCGTCCAGCAGCATCCACGTCTTTCGACCTCGTCCCTATGGGACTGAAAAATAGAGCTTTGCAGATACGGGCAAGCGAGGGCTAGGGCTGGGATACGAGGACCGTCTGTGAACGCTAACGACTAAATTGGAAGGGATGGCGGCTTTGCGCAGCATGGCGGCCATGGAGGGTGCATTTGGATCATGTCTCCGGCGTTGTGTGGCTGGCGGAGACACCGAAGAACGCTTCTGGCTGCGAAGGCCAGTCAGACGTCAAAGAATCGCGCGTAAGGTCCATCCGCGAAGTGGAGCCGCAACTCATCAAAATTCTGCACCGTTTGGTCCAGCGGTCGCGTTTCCTGGCGCGAAGGGTGGCGCGATCAGATAGCTCTAGCGCTGGAGCGCCCAGGAAATCCCAAACTTTTCCTAAGCAAGCAGCGGGTTCGTGAAGAAGGCTCTCGTATTCGACGACGTGCAGGTTGGTCGACGTGAACGAGTGCTCGACGCGAGCGTGAAAAATCGTCCGCGGCTTTGAAGTAAGCCTCGCAGTCAGCGATTGACAATCTGACGCGCGCCAGCAGGAATCGCAGGCGCTCCCAGATCAGGTGTCGCGCGTGCGGGTCGAGGCCCGTGGTCGGCTCGTCCATTATGAGTAGAAGGGGATCGTTGATCAGCGCACGTGCCAGCGTCAGGCGCCGCTTCATGCCGCCCGATAGTTCGGCGACACGTGCATCCGCCTTGCTCTCGAGGCGGGCGAACTCGAGGAGAGATGGGATGACCGCTTTGATCTTGCTTGTGCTCATGCCGAAGTAGCGCCCGAACACCGACAGGTTCTCGCGTACCGTGAATTCCAGGTCGAGGTTGTCGAACTGCGGAACCACGCCGATGCCCTGGCGTGCCAAGCGAGCCCGTGCCGGCACAGGCACTCCGATCAATCAGGGTGCCGGACGGCCACTCGCTCATCGAGCGTCCAATCGGCACAACGAAGACAAGCACGTCCTCCAAGCGCGTGGGCGGCAGGTCGGGATACACTTCCGGCCGGGTCGACCGTACGCGAGCGTCCGATACAATGGTCGCCAGGCCGGTTCGGCAGAACCTCTCAACATGGTTCCGCATCGCGTGCCGAACCGTGCCGAAGACGAATGGAACCCCAAGCTGCTGAAGTACTGGATAGACAACGCCCAGTGAAAAGCTGATTCCAAATCCTTCAAGATCCGGACGCACCGCGTACAACCCCAGTTCGGCCACTAACAGATCGACCTCGCCAACCTTGATGAAGCGGCGCAGCACGCCAATGTGGGCCGCTATGCCATGCGCATCGTAGCCGATTGCGCGGAATTCCGGCCTCGCACCGGCCCAACTACGACCGCCTTCGAATGGCTTTGCGTTGGAGGCCCCAGTCCGTCCATAAGTCTTTCGGAAGAAGTCGCAGAGTTCGATATGGTCGGCCAGTTACAACTCATTTTCCCAGCACAACCTCCACTGCACGTCAGAGCGCATGGAAAGACCTCATCTTTGTTCGTGTTTTCTTGAGGTAAGCGCCGAATCATTGGGGAACTTGTCGCGTCGAGCCGACGCGATGCTGCTTGCGCAGATCACCAACATGCAATTTGGTTGATGTTCGGCGCACATGGGAAGGCCTACACCGGAAAGTGCTCTTCGGAGCCAACGCAAACATAAACAAACTTCCTTTAGCGCTTCCTTGAATTCCCCTATGCGGCGTTATGCAAAATCGGTAAAATCGTGTTTCGATCAAACGTATCCACACCATGGATAGCTGACGACATGCGGTTCAAAGGGCTGGATCTGAACCTTCTCGTCGTGCTCGACGCGCTGCTGAGTGAGCGCGGCCTCACGGCGGCGGCACGCCGCATCAACCTTAGTCAGCCGGCCATGAGTGCGGCCGTCGCGCGACTGCGTGACTATTTCCACGACGAACTATTTACGATGAGCGGCCGCGAACGCATTCTGACACCGCGTGCGGAAGCACTCGCCCCCGCAGTTCGCGAGGCTCTCCTGCACATCCAGGGCTCGATTATTTCGTCGGATCCGTTTGACCCAGCTCGATCCGACCGCCGCTTCAGGATCATGATTTCCGATTTCGCTACGCTCGTGTTTTTTGAAAAGGTCGTGGAGCGTGTTGCCCGGGAAGCCCCCGCCGTCAGCTTCGAATTGCTGCCTCTCGACGATAGCCCCGATGAGCTCCTCCGGCGTGGTGAGGTCGATTTTTTAGTCACTCCGGATGTATTCATGTCGAACGCGCATCCAAGAGTGGCGCTGTTCAACGAGAGGCTCGTTTGCGTAGGCTGTCCCACGAACAAGCAGCTGCCACGGCAGCTTACATTCGAGAGATACATGTCGATGAGGCACGTCTGCGTCAGGTACGGACGTTTGCTGAAGCCCTCCATCGAGGAAGGGTTCTTGCTTGAGCATGGTCTTAAAAGACGTGTCGAAGTCGTCGTGCAGGGCTTCAGCATGATCCCGCCTATGGTGTCCGGCACAGCTCGTATAGCGACCGTGCCCCTCCGGCTGGTCAGGCATTTCGAAAACACGTTTCCCCTTCAGGTCGTCGAACTTCCGATGCCGCTTCCCGGTTTCACCGAAGCCGCCCAGTGGCCGGCTCTCCACAATAGCGATCCGGCAAGCATCTGGATGCGAGAAATAATGATTCAGGAGGCATCTCGGCCACGGGAGGCTCCCGGTGCTCCTGGATTTACTCCGGCTGTCACCGCCCGCCCTCATGTTCTCTGTCAAGAATGAAGGCGACAGATCGAGAGATCAGCTGATTGGCAGGTGTTGCGCTTGGAGCCCTTGAGGCTCACCAGGCGAGGAGTGGAGTTCAGAGACCACGGTCTCTCATCCGCAGGTCGGCTACCGCATCCGGATTTTCAGCTCGGGCTGGCCCTGATCTAAGGCTTGTCGAGATCCATCGTGACTTTATGACGGCGGCTGCGAGATGGGCGATTGCGTTGAAGCTCTGGTCAGTCTTGTCAGCTCGCATGGCGAATATGTGAACTCCTTGAGTTTGCAGAAGAAGTTCTCGATGAGATGACGCCATTTGTAGAGTTCGAGATCGAGAGACAGCGGCAAGGCGCGCCTCGGATGCTGCGAGATGACGATCTTGGCGCCGCGCTCGTTCAGATGGCAATGATGGTGTTGCCGTCGAAGGCCAGCGAGTAGCCCGCCGAAGGCGAGACCGTCGACGAGTGGGGCGACGCCCCCCGTATCGAAACGATGTCCTGGCTGCCGAGCGCATCGGTCAGCGCAAGAATCCTGGTAGTCATGCCGCCATTGGAGCGGCCTATGGCCCGGCTTTGAGTCTCCCTTTTGCGCGGCGGCGGCACGCCGCATCAAACTCAGTCAGCCGGCCATGAGTGCAGCCGTCGCCCGGCTGCGCTATTGTTCGGCGGTGAACTATTTACGACAAGTGGCCGCGAACGTTTTTATCCGCATTGCGGCAGCACGTGCCCCGCAGTCCGCGGCGGTGAGACCTCGCGTGATGCCAACAAGCCATCTCACGCACAATCTCGTCCGCGACCACCGGTGGTTTCTTGGCCATAGGCGGCCGGCGGCCCTGATGCTGAATGACTCCCAGATCACGTGGCAGGTAGTGTGGTTGCGTAGGTCGCGACCGCCTCATAACAGGTAGGCTCCGGTCATCCCGTGCTCAAATCATCGCCATACCGCCGTTGACATGAACGGTCTGGCCGGTGACGTAGGCCGCTTCGTTGGAAGCGAGATAGGCGACGGCAGAGGCGACCTCGGCACCGGTGCCCATGCGGCGCGTCGGGATCGCCGCCATGATCGCCTCTTTCTGCTTGTCGTTGAGCTTGTCGGTCATCGCCGATTCGATGAAGCCCGGGGCGACGCAGTTGACGGTGATATTGCGGGTGGCGATCTCCTGCGCCAGTGATTTGGAAAAGCCGATCATGCCGGCTTTGGAGGCGCAGTAGTTGGTCTGGCCGGGATTGCCGGTGACGCCGACCACTGAAGTGATGTTGATGATGCGGCCATGCCGGCGCCGCATCATCGGATGGGTCAGTTCGCGGGTCAGCCGGAACACGGCGGTCAGATTGACTTCGAGCACCGTATCCCAGTCGGCGTCCGCCATGCGTATGAACAGACCGTCCTTGGTGATGCCGGCATTGTTGACGAGAATGTCGACGCCTTCGAGGTCGGCCTCGACCTTCTGGCCGAGCGCGTTGACCTCGTCGCGATTGGAAAGGTTCGCCGGGAACAGCCTAACCCGCTCGCCGAGCTCGGCCGCCAGCGCCTCCAGTTTCTCGATGCGTGTGCCGTGCAGGCCGATGATAGCGCCTTGCGCATGCAATACCCGGGCGATCGCCTCGCCGATGCCGCCGCGACCGGAAGGACTTTGCAGAAGGCATCTCTCATGGCTTCTACACCTGCCTGAATGCCAGAACCGCGTTCGTGCCGCCAAAGGCGAAGGAGTTGCTCAGTGCCACGCGCACCGGGCGCTCGCGGGCCACGTTCGGCGTGATGTCGAGATCGCAGTCGGCATCGGCTTCCCGATAATTGGCGGTCGGCGGCACGATGCCTTCGCGGATCGCCATGACGCAGGCGATCATTTCCAGCGCGCCGGACGCGCCGAGGCAGTGGGCATGCATCGATTTGGTCGAGGACACCGAAAGCTTGTAGGCATGGGCGCCGAAGACGCGCTTGATCGCTGCCGTTTCGATCTGGTCGTTGGCCTTGGTGCCGGTGCCGTGCGCGTTGAGATAGTCGACATCCTCGGCATTCAGCCCGGCATCGGCAAGGCAGGCGCGCATTGCTGCCTCCGGCCCCTCGACAGTCGGCGCGACGATGTCGGAGGCATCGGCGGAAAGGCCGGCACCGGCAATTTCGGCAAGGATGGTGGCGCCCCGAGCCACGGCATGCTCGTAGCTTTCCAGCACCGCCATGCCGGCGCCTTCACCGAGCGACAGGCCCTGGCGGTCGGCCGAGAATGGCCGGCAAGTATCGGGCGAAAGCACGCGGATCGCTTCCCATGCCTTCAGCACACCCCATATGAGCGGCGCTTCGCTACCGCCGGCAAGCATCACGTCGGCCCGGCCGAGCCTGATCTGGTCCACCGCGGAAGCAATCGCATGGTTTGCCGAGGAACAGGCGGACGTGACGCCGAAGACCGGCCCGCGCAGGCCGAGACTCATGCTGACCTGGCCGGCAGCGGCGCCCGGCATCGCCTTGGGTACAGTCAAGAGGGCGGCACGCTTACCACTCAGAAGCAGGGCGCGGTAGGTTTGCTCGATCGCATCCCAGCCGCAGCCGCCAACGCCCACCGTCGCACCGAAGCGATAGCTATTTCCCACTTTGGAGGAAAGTCGGGCCTGACGCATGGCTTCGCGCGCCGCAATCACAGCGAGCAGGCTGAAACGGTCCATGGAGACGAGCTGCTTGCCGACGATGTCATGCTCCGGCAGCGCCTTGATCTCGGCACCGATCCTGACCCTCAATTCATGGAGCTCGGAGTTGACGATTGGGCCGATGGCGGAGCGGCCTTCGCGCATCCCTGTCCAGATGGAGGCTGCGTCGGTCCCAAGCCCGCAGAGCCCGCCGATCCCAGTAATCACGACGCGGCGGTCCATTCACACCTCCTGAGCAAGCAAGCCGCGGATGGCTTCCACCCAGTCGCCGACAGTTTGGAGATCAGACCACGCCTCGGCCGTGTTCATTTCTATCCTGATGCCGTAGGCCTGCTCCAGGTCCCAGAGAACGTCCGCTAATCCCAGTGAATCGATGCCGAGCCCAGTCACTTCCGTCGCAGTCGTTATTTCGCCGACGGATGGTGCAGTCGTCCCCTCGGCTCGCTCCGATTCGACGCGCTTCCTCATTATCTCTATGATTTCCGTTGTGAGTTGATCAGCCATTTCTGTTTGTTTCCATTTCAACTTGTTTTGACGTGGACGCGACTCAACTCCTTGAGTCGCGAAAATTAGCCATTAGGCTTGTGCAACTTGAGCCGGATGAGTCCGGCCGGTCTGCGGAGTAGGCTCCGATGACGAGGAACGTCGCTGGGGCCCAATTTTGAGCAAGCACATAATGATCTGCGGCACGAAACGTGGATTGGTACCGTGCCGCCCACGCAGCCACTCGGGACAGATATGCAGTCCCGGAGTTTCATAGCTCCGGACCGTTGCGGTCGATCAGGGTGCCGGAGGGCCACTCGTCCATTGAGCGTCCAATCGGCGAAACAAAGACGAGCACGTCCTCCAGGCGCGTGGACGGCAGGTCGGGATGCACATCTGGGCAGCTCGACCGTACGCGAACGCCCGACACTATGGTCGCCACGCCCCCCTCTGCAGAACCTCTCCACATGGTTACGCATTGCGTGCCGAACCGTGCCGAAGCAAATGGAACGGCCAGCTTCTGCAGCATGGGTACAGAACGCGCATTGAAAAGCTGATCCGAGCTTCTCAAGATTCGGACGAACGCCGTACAGCCCCAGCTCAGCCACTAAAAGCTTCGCCAACCTTGATGAAGCGGCGTAGTATGCCGATGTGTGCTGCTACACCATCCGCGTCGCTGGCGATTAGCCGAAGTTCCGACCTCGCGCCAGCCCAACTGCGGCCGCCTTCGAATGGCTTTGCGTGGAAGGCGCAAGTCCGTCCATGGGTGTTTCGCAAGAAGTCGGAGAGTTCGATATGGTCGGCCAATTGCAGGTCGTTTTCCCAGCATAACCTCCACCGCACTTCAGAGCGCCTGGAAGAATTTCTCCTTTCGTGTTGTCCTTAAGACGCTCATCACGGCATAGAGGCAGCGGGTGATCGATGCGTCAGGTGTTTGTCCATGCAAGATTTCAGAACGATGATAAAATCGTTTGTTTCGATGAAACGCATTCACGCTATGGATAGCTGACGACATGCGGTTCAAAGGGCTGGATCTGAACCTTCTCGTCGTGCTCGACGCGCTGCTGGCCGAGCGCAATCTCTCGGCGGCGGCACGCCGCATCAACCTCAGTCAGCCGGCCATGAGTTCGGCCGTCGCCCGGCTGCGCGATTTTTTCGGCGATGAACTGTTCAGCATGAGCGGCCGAGAACGTATTCTGACATCACGTGCAGCAGCACTTGCCCCCGCAGTCCGCGACGCTCTCCTGCACATCCAGTCCTCGATTATTTCTTCGGATCCGTTTAACCCAGCTCGATCCGACCGCCGCTTCAGGATCATTGTTTCCGATTTCGCCACGCTCGTGTTTTTTGAAAAAGTCGTGGAGCGTGTTGCCCGGGAAGCCCCCGCCGTCAACTTCGAATTGCTGCCTCTCGACGATAGCCCCGATGAGCTCCTCCGGCGCGGTGACGTCGATTTTCTAATTCTCCCGGATTTGTTCACGTCGAGTGCGCATTCAAGCGTGCCGCTGTTCAACGAGAGGCTCGTTTGCGTAGGCTGTCCCACGAACAAGCAGCTGCCACGGCAGCTTACATTCGAGAGATACATGTCGATGAGGCACGTCTGCGTCAGGTTCGGACGTTTGCTGAAGCCCTCCATCGAGGAATGGTTTTTGCTTGAGCATGGTCTTAAGAGACGTGTCGAGGTCGTCGTGCAGGGCTTCAGCATGATCCCGCCTATGGTGTCCGGCACGGCTCGTATAGCGACCATGCCCTTGCGGCTGGTCAGGCATTTCGAAAAAACGTTCCCCCTTCAGGTCGTCGAACTTCCGCTGCCGCTCCCCGCTTTCACCGAAACCGTCCGATGGCCGGCTCTGCACAATAGCGATCCGGCAAGCATCTGGATGCGGGAGATAATGATGCAGGAGGCATCTCGGATGGCTGCTCCGCTGTGACACCACGGGAGGCTCTAGGCGCACTTAGATTTACTACGTCTGCCAGCACTTGCTTTTGCGTCAACATAGCGCGTTTGATGAAGTCAATGCTGGCGGCAAGTGCGCCTGCGAGATCGTCCAGCGTGCGGACTTCCTCGACCAGCTCGAATGAGAAGGGTCCCGCGTAGCCGCCATCAAGCAGCGCCTGGATCTGGCTGCCATTGTCGGACCCTCCAAGGAAGCGATCCGGGTAAATCCAGAAGGTCGGGTCGTTCACGCCTGAAATGTGCACCAGGCCAGTAAGCTCGCAGAACAAGGATATCTCCCCGGCCAGTGTGTGGTGGAACGTGTCGTGCACGAGGCGGTAGACGGACTGGCCATCAACTGCGGCAATGGCCTCGGCCGCTTCCTTCTTTGATCGCAGCGAGCAGGTTCGAAAGCCCAGCGGCTCGATGAGGCCGATTAGACCGCGCGACTGGAGGATCGGCTTGAGCGCATTTAGAGCGACGCGGAGATTGTCATGGCGCTCGCCGTTGCCGGCCCACGAGCCGTCGTTGACCGGCACCAGCACGACCATCTTAGCCCCGCACGCCGCCGCATAGTCGGCGAGCTTGCTCGCCTCGGCCTGACGCGTGGGAGTCCAGTCGTTGAAGCGCTGCAAGGCGTTGATGGAGATTATCGTGACGCCGGCTTTGGTAGCAGCAGACCGGACGTCCGCAGCCGGAATGGCGCGTGTAACAGGATTGCTGAAATGATGGTCACGAATTTGAACCTCGGTCAGGCCGTGGTCACGAGCAAGTGCGAAAATTGCACTGACGTCTAGTGAGGGCGCGGTCATGTGGTCGAGCGCAAAGCGGGGAGATACCTGGCGCATAGGGTTGGCTTTCCTTCCAGAAGTGCGGCGCCAGTTTCGCTTTGTCTGGCTTCTCCGCGCGCCCCCACCACAGGCCGATGCACAAACCTGAATGAAGCAGGCGAGTCAATTGCGCGATTCTTGCATTTATGATAGAAATGTCCCAGCCTCTGATAGAATTACGTCATTCAGATATTTTCCGATACATAAATCTCAAACGGCAGCAATGTCTGCCCCGCTGTCTCCGCCGTGCCGGTCTTGATGGCGTTGTCCATAAGCGGCATCAGCTCCTGGCAAAGTCGGCGCAGTGGCGTGGCGAGCGCCATCGTAATGACGTCGTCGGCGAGGGCCCTCCGTGACTCCGGCGTGATTTCATTCACGATCGCGACGAGATCTTGACCTTTGCCCTCGTCCCGGAGCGCGGAGATGGCACCCTCCATGCCACCGCCGGCCATGTAGAAGCCGACGAGATCAGGTTCCCGCTGCATAAGATCCAGTAGCGTCTCGTAAGTGATCTCTCGTTTCTCAAGGTTCACGAGCGTATCGAGCACCTCGAATGCTGGCTGGTTCTCACGGAAATAGGAACGAAAGCCGCTTTCCCGCAGGCCATGACTCTGGAAACGGTGGCTGCCGACAAACACCGCCACTTTGCCAGGCCGTTTGGCGGCTTTGGAGAACATCCAAGCTGCCGTGCGCCCGACCTTGCGGTTGTCGAGACCGACGTAACCCTCGCGCACGCCAGCGGCGAAGTCAGAAAGCAGAGAGAAAACCGGGATGCCTTTAGCCTTGAGCTCCTCGACTGCTGCCGTGATCTTAGGATGGTCCGGAGCCACCATGCCTATCGCGTGACAGCGCCTACCAAGATCCTTGAGGGTAGCCGCCAGGTCCTCGGGCAAATGTGAGCGCGCGAATTCGATGGAAGGCCTGCCAACGAAGGACTCGGCCGAACTAACCGCTGCTTCGACCTCGCGCACGAATTCTTGGTAGAAATGCTGGGCCGGCTTTCTCAGGATGAAGCCCAGCCGATACCGCGGCAGGTCCGGTCGCCAGCGCTGTTTGATGAGACCCGCGTTTTGATAGCCGATCGCGTGAGCGGCTTCGTGGACCCGCCGCGCGGTCTCCTCCCTCACTGGAAGGCGAGCGTTCAGCACCCGATCGACCGTTGCCACGCTCACCCCGGCTTCGCGGGCGAGATCGGCAATTGTGGGGCGCTTGGTCGTCGCTCCAGTTCCGATCGGCGGTCTCTCGGTCATCGGGGGCATCCCCGCGACGGTTCGGGGCGGCAAAGTGGAGATTTCGGCATTCTCGACGAGCGACAGCCTATCCGATGAACCGCGCTCCAGGCGCAACCGGGCGCGTGTCGATCTACGGTTCGTTTGCATAAGGCGTCCATGTTTCTTGTACTCACCGCATTTTGGCGCTTCTGATTCATTGGCCCGCGAAGCGCTGTTGGAGCCAGCGAGCCGATTGTTTCGTGCTGGTGACAGCCGGCGCCTCGATAGGTCGTGCTGCTGCATCTTGCTGGGCCGGGGTTAGCCCGTTCAATCCCTCGGCAGGCTCCCGTAGAAGGCGGCTTTCATGCGCCCTTCGTCCAATTCGCCTTCCCAGCGGGCGACAACGAGCGAGGCCACTGCGTTGCCGACGACATTGGTCAGCGCTCGGCATTCGGACATGAAGCGGTCCACTCCAAGGATTAGAGCCATCCCAGCAACGGGAACACTTGGTATTACGGAGAGCGTAGCGGCCAAGGTGATGAAGCCGGCCCCTGTGATACCTGCCGCACCCTTCGAGGAAAGCATCGCAATGAGCAACAGGAAAATCTGATCGGTAACCGACAAATGCGTGTTCGTCGCCTGGGCGATGAAGAGGGCGGCGAGCGTCATGTAGATATTGGTGCCGTCCAGATTGAAGGAATACCCAGTCGGAATAACGAGACCCACGACGGAACGCTTGGCGCCGGCCTTCTCCATCTTCTCCATGAGCGAGGGCAGCGCAGCCTCGGAGGAGGACGTGGCCAGGACCAGAAGCAGCTCTTCCTTGATGTACCGGACGAGTGAAAAGATCGAGAAGCCGTTGTACCGGCAGACCGCGCCGAGGACCCCGAACACGAAAAGGAAGGCGGTGAAATAGAACGTCGCGACCAGCATGGCGAGGTTGGCCACTGAACCGATGCCATATTTGCCGATGGTGAAGGCCATGGCGCCGAAAGCGCCGACAGGCGCGGCCTGCATCAGAATGCCGACCAGCTTGAACACCGGCGCGAGGAGCGCTTGAAGCAAGGAAAGCACAGGCTTGCCCGTGTCTCCGACCATCGCCAGAGCGCTGCCGAACAGAATCGAGAAGAACAGGACCTGCAGGATGTTGCCTTCGGCGAAGGCACCAACGATCGTTGACGGGATGATGTTCATCAGGAAGCCGGTCACGGACTGCTCGTGGACCTTGGCGGCATAACCCTGCACCGCCTGGACATCGAGCGAGGCCGGATCGATATTGAGGCCGTCACCTGGCTGAACGACATTTGCGACAACGAGACCGACGATCAATGCGAGGCTCGAGAAGGTGAGGAAATAGATCATCGCCTTGCCGGCGACCCGGCCGACCTTCTTGAGATCGTTCATGCCTGCAATGCCGGTCGTTACGGTTAGAAAGATCACAGGTGCGATAATCATCTTCACGAGCTTGATGAAAGCATCGCCGAGCGGCTTCAGAGCCTCTCCGGTGCCCGGATAGAAATAGCCGACTGCGACACCGAGGGCTATGGCGGCAAGCACCTGCACGTACAGTTGGGCGTAGAAGGCCTTGCGGGCTGGGGGACCCGCGCTTCGAATTGGTGGAGCCAACAGCTTTTCTCTCCCTGACCGGACCGGGTGGGCCTCCCCCCTTCCCGCGCCTTCTCCCATCGCGGCGCTCCGGTCGAGCGCTGCTGTCGTCTCCGCCGCAAGCGTCGTGCCAAGTGGAAATCCCGCGCCCAATCATGCGTGTTCATACGCTCGGCCACCCGGTGTCCGCGAGGCTTGTGCGGGTTTCCGCACTGGCTGCCTCCATTCTGGGCGAAATCCCGTACTTAAGGCTCGGCATTGTTCCATGTCTGAAGCAATGCTGTCCGGTAGAAGAGGGAGGAGGATTGACAGGGCGCCGTGCACTAATTGCTTTGCCTGGTAGAGCGGTCGCCGTTCGTGTCTCTGGCGCCCCGACGCCCCTCGCTTCCTTGTCGTATTTGCGACGGACCGAGCACCGGAGTGGAGGATTCCCTACACGAGCGTGCTCTGGCCGCGCTCCCGCCGAAGCTGAGCGTCTCAAAGGCGCCGCCGTCGACAGACCGATTGATCCCGCCGGTCATGGCGCAATGGTGTGATTGAGGAGATACTTCGGAGCAAGACTGAAGCCCCGCACGACGACAACTTCGCGCCATGGCACGCGCCGTAGCCTGTTCTCTTGCCATGGCATCAATAGCGAGGGAAAGAACGATTGTCGCGATCCACTCAGCGAGCCGACCAGGAGGGCGTCGGCAGCGATTGCCGCTTCCGCACCACTTAGGGGCGATAGAAGCGCGCAATGCGCTCGGTACGCTCAGCGCGCCAGGCTCCCGTAGAGCGTCGGGGCAAACATCTGTGCCGTTCCGAATCGACCTGCTGGTAAAAATCTGGACTGATGGGATTCTATCATAGCCTGTTTCTTCCCTATCAGAAATGAAAGGACGGCCCAATTGACTAGCCGCTCTGTAGGGCTACGTGTGTTGCGTTCGTGAGGAGCCTGATCGGCGCCCGCTTCAGGAAGGATAGCCAAGCCGTGGATCAACCATCGCCTCCGGCATTGGTCGTGCTTGCCACTCATGGGGGCCTGACCGACGCCCAAAACCGTGAGACCCATTTTTCATCTTATGCCGGCTGCGGAAGTCCGGCGTGCTGCCGCCAACGCTGCGTCCGATTGTCTCTAGCAACGTCTAAGCACTTCGATGAGTGGCTTCCACGCGCCAGCAAGCGCGCCAATCCGCGGCGGCCTGCGCGGCGAAGAAACTCATGCTGGCTCCGGCCAACGGTGGCTGGGGCCCAGATTACCGTTTGACGAGGGCGTCTACGCCCAGCGACGTCGCAGGCCCACATGGCGCGAAGTTGATATCGCGGCCCGAAATCGAGGATGACATGCTAGATCAGGACAAGAATCGCCAATCTGAAGAAAGTGCTGAGCAGGCGCCGTCATGCGGCACAGCGCTTCACGACGCGAAAAGGGATGACGTAGAATCCGCTATTCTGCCGTCGCGCGAGAGCGAGCTCGCCGGCATATCGAAAATATCGACAGCGCTCACCGCCCCCTCCGGGCTCGAAGTCACGTTGGCGAAGGTCGTGGATATTCTGCGATCGTTTCTGCCGATGCGGCACGGCATCATCTCTCTCGTCGACAGTGATGGCGAAGTGGATATCGCCGTCGGCGCCGGCTGGAGCGAGAGCTGCAGTGAGGGCCGCCGGCTGTCTCTGCCGCGCAAGGCAATCGACCAGATTAGGACGACGGAAACGCCTCTGGTCATCGAGAACATCGCGGTTCATTCGGCTTTCACCGCCGCCGACATGGACGTGCTCGGGGTCTCCGACAACATACCAGTGTCCTTCATCGGCGTTCCCATTCGCGTCGATGCGAATGTCGTGGGCACACTGACCATCGACCACGTACTGGACAACGGCTCAAGAGTTTGGCTCGATTACACCCTCCATCTGCTCAACCTAATCGCCAACCTGGTAGGACAGACAGTGAAGTTGCATCGCTCTTTCGTGGGCGACCGCGAGCAACCGATGGCACAGCAGGACTTGCTACCAAAGCAGAACCACCCGGCGCGGCAGCGTAACAAGATTCACGTCGAGGGGATGATCGGCGACAGCTTGGTGTTCCGCGATCTGCTTGGGGAGGTCGCGGTCGTAGCCAAGGCCAAGATTGCGGTTCTGTTGCGAGGCGAATCCGGTACCGGGAAGGAGATGGTCGCCAAGGCTATCCACGAGTTTTCGCCGCGCGCCAAGCGGCCCTTGATCAAGGTCAATTGCGCGGCGCTGTCCGAGACACTCCTGGAATCCGAATTATTCGGTCATGAGAGGGGTGCATTCACAGGCGCGTTCAACTCACGTAAAGGGCACTTTGAGCTCGCCGACAAGGGGACGTTGTTCCTGGATGAGATCGGCGAGATCTCGCCATCGTTCCAGGTAAAGCTCTTGCGCGTGCTGCAGGAGCAGGAGTTCGAGCGCGTCGGCGGCAACCAGACCATTAAAGTCGATGTTCGCATCATTGCCGCCACGAACAAGAACCTGGAAGAAGCAGTTGCCAGGAATGAGTTCCGTGCCGACCTCTATTACCGCATCAATGTGGTTCCTTTGCTGGTGCCGGCACTACGCGAAAGGCGCACTGATATTCCGCTCCTCGCAGCCGAGTTTCTCAAGAAGTTCAACGATGAGAACGGCGGTATGCTGACCTTCGATCCCAGTGCGATTGAAGTACTGACAAACTGTGATTTTCCCGGCAACATTCGCGAGCTCGAAAACTGCGTGTATCGGACAGCGGTTCTGGCCGCGGGAGCATCAATCGGGAGAGGCGACTTTGCATGCTGCCGGGGCCAATGCTTCGCTGCGGCGCTGCATAAGATCAGGTCTGACAACCTCGCGCCGCAAACCCAGCCGTTCGTGCCGATGCCACCTGTTCGGGCCATACCGCAGGCTGCCGGCAGTTCTGCCGCCGTCGCCTTCCCGTCTGAGAGCACAGGACAGCCGCCGCTGGGCCCTACCGGGACAGCCCACTTAAACGGTGCGAGAATGATCGATGCTGAAGGTGTCATCGCGGCCATGGAAAGATGTGGCTGGGTCCAGGCAAAGGCGGCACGCCTGCTTGGACTGACGCCGCGCCAGATTGGCTACATGCTGAGGAAATACGGTATCGAGATCAAGCGTCTGTGAAACAATCGACCGAACCACATCAAGCCTTGGTGCTTTGGCCCCTTGAGACGAGTGATGTGGGCCCCCCGCGTCAATGCCAATTCCGATTCGATCGAACCAGCCCGCCTTGATCCCAGGCAAGAACATTGGGGTCTCACCCGAGATGAGGCGTTGCTACCTAGCCATGAGATGGGCGGGCAGGAGGGCCAATTTAGCTATTTCGACCTAGTTGGCCCCAAAAGCAAAATAGTACGAGGAACCGATGCTACCGCTCACCCGTCGTCATGCCCTCTGCGCGCTCGCTGCCCTCTGCGCGCTCGCTGTCCTTTTTGGTGGAAAACACGCCCATGCTCAAAATTCTGTATCTTGCGAGCCAGCCGACTCAACGCTGGAGCCCACGAGTCCTTTTCGAAAGAAAATCGTTCTCGGCAAGCCGACCACGTTCGAAGATCATCCTTGGCAGGCCGAACTCACCATTGGCTCAGCTGTGTGCGGTGGATCGGTGATCGGAAAGCGATGGATCCTCACAGCGGCGCACTGTTTAGCGGATGCAAGAGTCAACGAGGTCGAGGCCATTGTAATCGGTGGCGTTTCGTTAGATGTAAAGGAGCTTATTGTTCATCCAGGATATAAAGCGAACACATGCGAACATGATGTGGCGCTCGTTCGGGTGCACAGTACGCGACCCGCTGTGGCCATTCGCCTTGCTACCCCCAGGACGCACATTCGTATTGGCGAGCCCCTTACCGTGACGGGTTTCGGAGCTACACAATATCGTGGAGAGCCATCAGACGAGCTCCGGGAGGGCAAGGTCCCGTACGTCGACAACAAAACGTGCAGCCGCAAATATAAAGGGATCCTTCCTGGGATGATGTGCGCCGGAACCGAAAGCGGCGGGACCGATGCTTGCCAAGGGGACAGTGGAGGTCCTCTGATCAAATACGATAGCGAAGGCAGCGCCATCTTGGTTGGAATTGTATCGAATGGGGAGGAATGCGGAAAGACATACGGTGTGTATACGCGCGTGTCATATTATCGCGAGTGGATCATGGAGACTATGTCACGATACGGTGACTGAGGCGGCGAGTCGGGATGCGGGCAGCGTGTCACGTTGCCGCGTCTGAACGCGCAGAATGTCTGCTAACCGGAGTTCGCTTAACCGGGTGCCCTCACCGCGTTCCATGAATGGCGTGCAGGCTAGATGTTCTGCTGTCCGACAAACGGCGCGGGATGTGAGTTGCGTCAGGCTGAATGCGAGCGAGAACACTCCGTTGTTGGGAGGATCCCGCGCATGATGCCGGAGATTTATAGTCTCTTGGGTTGCCTGATCGTGTGTGGTGGAGGGCGCGCAGTCACCGCGCCCAATGCCGGTCTGACACATACGCCGATCGCTTACCGCTGTATCGGCAGACGGCCAAATCTGAAAAGTGGCAGACATCGACACGGCTGGACAGTTGCTGACTGATGCTTACACCGCGTCCGATTCTCAGCAATGTTTCACCGCCTGATAATTGTGCAGAAGAACTTGGTCGTCAACAAGACTGCCGCCCGGTTCTCAAATCCGGGGGGCGTGCGAGTTGTACAATGCCGCGGATCCGGAGATCCAAGCCCCCACGGAGGCTTGGCTAAAGCGGTACAATGATACGCTGGGCCAAACTGCCGAGCATTGGCAAACGCTCTTTGGCCGAGCGGCTGATGGCGCTGGAGGTTGGGGCCGCCACCGGCGCCGCCTCTGGCGAGAAGAACCCGTTGCGCACGGCCGATGGTGAACCATTTATTGTCACGGCAACCGCGACGATAGCTAGCCCGAAATCTTGAACCTCCTGCCGACCCACGACAGCCACTTGGCCCGCCTGGAGTGGCGCGGGGAAGGGCAGGGCGCTCCGTGCATCAGGGACACGACCGGGAGCCCGGAGCACGAATCGAACTTGCAGGCGATCTCTACAGCCTGCTGTGGGGTCCCGCCGAATTCGAGAATGGCCACCGCGTAATGGGAGCCGCTCCCAACAGCGAAATAGGCGTTTTCGAGCATGCCGGTCAGCGTCCAGGCGCCGGACGCCACCTGAGCGCGCCCGTCGGGATGAACGACCAGCAGACCGACCTCATCGCTTTCTACACCCTCTGGCGTCTTGTGAACGTCGGCGCCAGCGGCATACCAGTCCAAAATGGCCTCACCGGCGCCAACCTGGGCACTGGTGGCGCCAATCAGGCGTCCATCCGGAAGACGGCGGATTTTGACCTTGGAGCCGATTGATCCCTCGCGGCCGCCGTAGGCACGGCTGTCGGCGGCCATCACGCCGTGCCTATAGGCAATCGTCGTCACAGCCACGTCCCCTCGTCAACGTTGGTCCTGGCCGCGTCGGCCGGGCGTGCGATCTCGGCCGTGTCGATGCCGGCAGCGACGTCTGTCGCAGTTAGTTCCTGAGTCCAGCGCCGTCGTTTCTTGGCGACTGCCCCGGCCTCGCTCACACATCGGTTGGCGATCTTGTGGATCTCCCGCTCGAATTGTGGGGTGTCCATCTTTACTCCTGTTGATGGTTTCGAAATCCGGGGTAGTTCGGTGAGGGTCACGCAATCCTCGGGCCAAGAGAGCGCCGACAACAGCAAAATGCCGGGCGTGTAGGTCATTTGTCGATCGCGCAGTCGTCGCCGGCTGGCGCGTGTGCAGGTTCACGTGGTTGCCGTCTCTGGCCTGCTATCTGAGTTGGCCCTTGCTGGCGTAGGCCAGAGCGGCGTGGCCACGTTCCGCGAGGGGATGATGCCCTGCCCCGAAGGTCTCGTATTCGTAGCGCTGATGTATCATTCGAGCTCATAGCGGCTTTCCATTGAGGTAGGCGTCGGGATCGGCCAGAAAGGCGAGCGCCTGCTTGCGCGTGATCATCAGCTCGCGCCCAGCATTTAGATGAAGACGCCGGCGAGACGGAGCGACTGCATCTAGGGCACTCAAGTGGAGAAAGGCGAGGGGATTGCGCAATTGGTGCTCCTGGCTTGGTCGGGACCGTCCCGCCCTTAACGAAAGGCCGGTAGTCGGACCGCATTCGCCGATGCTGCACAACACGTGCCATCTTCACTGTAGCGGCAATCACCGCCTTGAGGCGCAGATCTGATTGTCGCGATCCTCTTGCGATGTAGTGCTCGAACTATGCCCGAAGAATCCGTTCTCACGCTGACGCTTGGCAACTTGCCTGGCTCGTCCGGGTGCGTCGCCGAACTTGGAAAGGCTGGCTGGCCTCGATATTGGCCTGACGGCTGTGTCGAGAGTCCACAGGCAGAACTTAGAAACTCGATGAACACCGAAAACGGCGAAGACCGCCGGCTTCGGCTATGATGGTTGCGCGACCCGGCTACTCGAACGCCACTGGCGCGACCGGCATCAACCGCCCATGTTCAGTAGACTGGCGGCGGGTTCGTCGATTGATGCGTCCGCAAACAGGGCAGGTGCATTGCACCAGTGGACGGCTGGGGCGCTGGGTGTCCGAACCGCGGGATCAATAGCAGCCCGAACCGAGTACAGGCCGAATGCCTCCAGCGGTCTCATGCTCAATTGCCTCCGACTCGCAGCCCGATTTTTCCGGTCTCTGAGTACCATCGTGCTCTGTGATCGCCATCCGACACGGAGTGTCGGATTGTCGGGTCCGCGACACACGCCGCTTAGCTTAGGCACTTTCTTGCCTAAGGCTTAGGCTAACCGTTGGAAACGAATGTCCGGGTCGACCGGTGAGTTGATACGATTTTTACGAGCCTTGGTGTGGGGCAGGAAGAAGTGCGATCTTGTCCGGAAGCGTGGATCGTCGATGCCACGCGCCACACGCTCGGCGCCCAGCAGCCGGTTTGCCTCGACCAGAGCCAGACGCTGTTGTGGGACGACAGTATGCTACCGACGAAAAAACCTGAAGTGACCGCAGATCAAACATCATCCGCTGGACAGTTGCCCACCCGTCGGTTATGGCCCCTGCGTCAGGTCTATCAGCGTTTCTTCAACGCTTGGAGGCTGTGCAGCGAACGGTCCTGGAGGGGACTACCTCTCGGTCTCGAACCAGGGCGCGCGCGATCGAGCAATGCTGTACACTCCTACACCACCCCTGAGGGCACGGTCTGACGAGGAACGATGATGCGCAGTCAAAAAGAGAAGATGCTCGCAGGCGAGTTGTACAATGCTTCGGATCCGGAGATCCAAGCTGACCTGCTAGCTACGGGGGCTTGGCTAAAGCGGTACAATGATATGCTGGGCCAAACTGCCGAGCATTGGCATACGCTCTTGTCGGAGCGGCTCGGAGAAGTTGGACCCGGAGCGGTCATCCGTCCGCCCTTTTTTGCGACTACGGTTTCAACATCCACATCGAGGCCTACGTCTACGTCAACTTCAACTGCGTCATCCTTGACGTAGCAGAGGTGAGGATTGGCAAAGGAACGACAATTGGCCCCGCCGTACAGATCTATACCGCCGAACATCCACATGATCCCGAGCAGCGACAGTCCGGTCTGCAGTTCGGGCGTCCTGTCAGAATTGGCAGTCGTGCCTGGATCGGCGGTGGAGCAATCATTCTGCCGGGCATTACGATTGGCAATGATGCGGTCGTGGGCGCTGGCAGCGTGGTCACGCGAGACGTTCCCGCAGGGGCGAAGGTCGTGGGAAGTCCAGCTCGGGTAAGATGACCCGCTGAGGATATAAGCAGGCGGTTCAAGGTTGTTAAACCCGGCTCAATGTCGCCCGGCAAACTGTGCCGAATTTACGACAGTAATTGATCGTCGCAGATGGTTGCCGCCGTTTTCTGATCGGTCTCGTCCGGCACGGCTTCTTGTTCTACAGGGCTTGCTGAAGGCGAGGCAGCGTTCGTCTGATTGGAAACGGATAGGGTTATCCGGCTCATCATACGGCCGTCACGCAGGTGGCTTCCTTGAGTGCGAGTGGCTTGTCTCTGCCCGCTTCATCCGCGGCGTTCGCCGACGCGCCTAAAGTGGATACGGCCGGCGATGCATGCGTCAGGTACGAGAGGCGGCTTTTACGGTCGGATCGGCTTCCTCTTTGGGAATGTCGTCGAAGGATGAGTAGTTGAGATTGTAGAGTTTGGAATAAAGCCCACCCATGGCCATCAGTTTATCGTGGTTGCCGGTCTCGATAACCTGGCCATTCTGAAGTACGATGATCCGATCGGCACCGCGGATTGTGGCGAGCCGGTGAGCGATGACAAGGCCAGTGCGGCCTTCCAGGAGTTTTCGCAGAGCCTTCTGGATCAGCATTTCCGTGTAGCTGTCGATGTTGGCGGTGGCCTCGTCAAGAACTAGGACTTTGGCGTCGGCAACGAGAGCGCGGGCGAAACTGACAAGCTGACGCTGGCCGAGAGAAAGGTTGCCGCCGCGTTCGCCGAGTTGGGTATCATACCCGTTGGGAAGGCTCATGATGAAGTCGTGGGCTCCGACCACTTTGGCGGCCTCGATCACTTTGTCCCGCGTCGCTTCCGTCTTGTGGTAGCGGATGTTCTCGAAGATCGTCCCGGTGAACAGAAATGGCTCCTGCAGCACCATGGCGATCTGGAGCCCGAGCGATTCCTGGGCGAGATCGCGCACATCATGTCCGCCGACCAGCACTTGACCTTGCTGAACATCATAGAAGCGGTGGACGAGCGCCATCGCGCTCGATTTACCAGAGCCGGTCGGCCCGACCAAGGCGACCGTCTCGCCTGGATTGACCCGGAAGGAGACGTTTTTCAGCACCGGCTGTTTGGGATCGTAGCCGAACGTGACGTTCCTGAACTCGACCGAGCCGTCCATTTCGGGCGCAAGGATCCTGGCATCCGGTTTGTCCTGGATCTCGATCCTGACGTCGAGCACATCGGTCAGGCGCTTGCCGGATGCCATTGCACGCTGCATCACGGAATATTGCAGAGTAAGTGAGCGAATCGGGTCAAAGAAGCGTTGGATATAGAATATGTACACAACCAATACCCCCACATCGATGCGGCCATTCACGATCGTGGAGCCGCCGACCACAATGACGACGGCCATGGCGAGACCGGTGAGGCCATCGACGATCGGCACCATGGCTTGTGCATACCTGGCGGCAACCAGGTGTGTCCTGAGGTCGGCATGTGCCTTGTCGTCATACAGCAGGAAGTTTACCTGCTGGCGGTCCATGGACTGGACGGTGCGCACGCCGTGAATGGCTTCGGCCAACGCGCCGTTGACAACTGAATTGGTGTCTTGTGCAGCCATGAAGGCCTGGCGTGCACGCGGCAGCCAGACGATGCGGATAATCAACAGGACCGGCAAGACAGAGAGCGTCAGAAGGCCGAGGCTGAAGTTGACGTACAGCATTACGAAAACGATGCCGAAGAGAAGCGCGATATCGCCTACGGAGTAGATCGAGCTTTCGAGGAATTCGTGGATAGAGTTGACGTCGCCTTGGAGGCGGGACATGAGTCGTCCGACCTCGGTCTTGTCCATGAAGGAGAGCGATACCTTCTGCAGATGGGCAAACATGGCGCGTCGGATGTCGAAGAGGACGTTCTCGGCCATTTTCCCCACCACGATTTCCTGCGCGTAGGCGGCGCCGAAATTAACCAGAATGGCTAGTGCAAACGCGCCGGCGGCCTCAAGCAGGGCGGAGCGATCAACGCCTGCCGGAGTTGTAGCCTGGTCGATCGCGTAGCGGATAATCAGCGGGATAAGAAGCTGCGTTCCAGTGAAAATCAGCAATGCGGCAACCGAGAGGGCCGCCATGCCCCGGTAGGGATGAACGAAGGCCCAGATGCGCCGAATGATCTTTTTGTCAAAAGCCCGGCCGAACATCTCCTCCTCGACGCGATGGGAACCGACGACCGCGCGCGGCGGACGTCTGCCGCTGTCATTGGGTTCGATTTCGAGTTCGCTGGCGTGCACCTTGGCCATCAGGGCGCGCCTCTGTACGTGGTCGCAATGTTATCTTCCGGGCGCAACTGAAGATCATGAAGGGCCTTATAGCGTCCTCGCTTGGCCAAGAGCTCCTGATGGGTACCGCGTTCCACGATCTTACCGTTGTCGACAAACAGGATCCGGTCGGCGTGCTTGAGCGAACTGAGCCGGTGGGCGATGATGATCGTCAGCCTATCCTTGGCGAAACGCCGTATCGCCGCGCGGATGCGCTGCTCGGTGGCGGCGTCGATCGCGGCCGTTGAGTCGTCGAAAATGACGATTGATGGGCGCAACATCATCGTGCGAGCTATGGCGAGACGCTGGCGCTGGCCGCCAGAGAGAGAGGCGCCACGTTCGCCGACGACCGTCTTGTAGCCCGCGGGGAGGCCGAGAATGTAATTGTGCAACTGGGCGGATTCGCTAGCGCGCTCGATCCGCTGTTCCTTCGCCCAGGGGTCGCCATAGGCGATGTTGTTCTCGATCGTGGTAGTGAACAGGAATGTATCCTGCTGTACGACGGCGACCGCCTGGCGAAGCGTGGCGAGGGTAACCCCACGGATGTCCTGCCCGTCAAGCATGATGGTGCCCCCAGTGACATCGTAAAAGCGGGGGATCAGGTGAGCCATTGTCGATTTTCCCGAACCCGGCGGACCCACGATCGCGATCGTCTCGCCCCTACGGGCACTAAAGGTGATATTCTTCAGAATGGCGCGGTTTCCGGTGCCGGGATATGCAAACGAGACATTGTCGAAGCGCAGAGTGCCTTCACCGATCTCAAGCGGTCTGGCGGTGGAAGCATCCCTGATGGTAATGTCCTGGTCGAGCAGACCGAAGAGGCGCGAACCGCAAGTGTTGGCGCGGGCGAAGCCGTTGACCATCAGACCGATCTGGCGGACGGGCATTTGCAGGATCGTCATGAAGGCCAGGAACATCGTGAGCGTCCCAACGCTGATCTGGCCGGCGATGACCTTGTTGCAACCGATCCAGAGGACCAACCCCATGGCGAAAAAGAAGGCCAGGGTCATTGCCGACGTATTGGGCACGTAGACATCAACCTGCTCGTGGGCGAGTTCGAGCGCGTTTTTCGAGGCGCGGTCGAACTTTACCATTTCATAAGCTTGTGCCGAAAACGCCCGGACAATGCGGATGCCCTCGAGATTTTCCTCCATCACGCGGCCTAGGAGGGAAAGCCGCTCCTGGAGGTCGAGCCAGATGACGCGTAGCTTAAGCTGCGTGACCGACGATCGCCAGGCTACGAAAGGCACGAAGCTTAGCGCGATGAGACCGAGCACCGGGTCGGTTGAGATCATCATGTAGGCGCCGATCCCGATCAACATGGTGAGCAGGAGCAAGCGAACCAGGGCGGTGGAAAAATACATCCGCACGCCGTCGAGATCGAGGATACCGAGAGTGATCAGGTCGCCTGAATGCACCCGGTCGTGAAAGGAAAAGCTGAGGCGCTGGACTTTGTCGTAACAAGCCAGCCGCAGTTCATACGCGACGTGATACCCGACGGCTTCGGCAAAATAGTTTTGCGCCATCGTGAAGAGGCCGCGTAGCGTACTCGCGGCGAGAAGCAGGAGAGCCGGAGTCCATAGCGCTTGTTCTGCAGCCGTCGCCGTGACACCACTCCCGATTGCCACCTGGGTCTGGTCGACAGCCCAGCCGAGAAGCCGGGGAATTAGCAACTGCAGGATCACGGCTATGATCGTCGAACCGATAACTAGCGCGACCTGCCAAGGGTGCCTCAAATTCATGCGCGTAATGCGCAGCAGAGTGCTCAAGCCTCGGCCCCACCCCGCCGCTTTCACATGCCCGGACGATTTGAGAGGGGTCGTGCCAACAGCATCTCTGCTCACGGTGTGTTCCCGACTGAATTTTGCGCCTTCAAAAGCAAGCCGGTCGACTCACATCAAAGGCGCCCTCCAAGTTGATCCTGACCACTATCTGCTCAAGACGCTGACCCGGTGAGTTGCGCCACGGCTTCGCTCGCTGGCATGTCGACCACCGTGATTCCGCTTGCCGCAAGGAAACGGGCTTCGTTTCTGGTCAGCGCTTGCCCATCCATGATCGCGTAACGTGGGCCTTCTGAGCGCTTCATGATCTGCCTGGCGTAAGTACGCAGCATCTGATCGTTGAAGCGGCAGCCGACGAAGAAAAAGCCCCGGTCGGTGCGCCGTTCCTTGACCACCTCAGGGATTGGCGTCTGGATGTCGATTTCGGTCAGGGCTTCGACATAGTCGGAATCGGCGATGAGGAAATTTGCGGCCGGTCTAACACTGCCATGAGGCGTATAGAGAACCGTCTTTGTCGCTGCTCCGGCGTCAAGTTCCCTTCCGGCCAAGTCGTAAGTCCGGGTCCAAACGTTAGCAAACTCGTTCGCCCGCGTGATGCCTTGTATCTCGACGACGTCGGTTCGGCCGGCCTCTGCTAGCGCTGCGCGCATCGCGCCTTCGTACCAGCTGTCGACGATGAGGGAGAGCGGGAGTTTTGCGAGCCAAGCGTGGAGGGCGGTCGGCGTCGCCGGCGCCGCGAATATCTCGGTCATCCAAGCTTGAAGTGTGCGGCGATGCCGGCGCTGTTCGATGAACTGCGCGACCGACCACATATTGGTGCGGATCTTCGAGGGGGCTGGCGCCCGCGTGTTGAGTGCCGCGGCAACGGCTTCGGGGGTCGACGGTACGGGCGGCTCCGCGGAGCCGAGCCGGAGGAGACCCGGACCGAGATACGGGATCACCTGATCGCAGACGAGCGCTCGTCTGGCCAGCTCAAGCAGCTTTCGGGCAAAACTGTCGCGGACGACCACGTGGTGGCCGGAGGTCGGGATCGTGTTCATGCTCGTTTCCTCTCGACGCCTCTGATTAAGGCTCAGCATCAGTCCTCGTCCGGAAGCTTCCTTGCCTCGACGGTGATCGGCAGACGCGTATTCGGGGGAAGATCGGGTAGGAGGAGGCGCCAGCCGTTCTTGAGCGTTACGACCCCGCCCCACAAGTCTTGGTTCTCGAACTTGATAATCGCCTCTTCGAGATCTTTTTTGGGAACATACGCGGACAATCCGGCATCGGTCCTACGGATCATTACTTTCATCGGGCCGTTCCTTGCTTCGCGTTTTCTTCGGCCCTGCAGGGAAGGTCGGCTTTGTCGAGGCTCATCAATTCACGCGCTCGCATGCCAACGATGGTGCCACGGTCGATCCATTCGACCGCGTAGATAAAGAACTGCTGTAGAAAGGTGCCGATGTCGCGCACATAACCCTCTTCACCCTTGCGCACGAGATTTTCGCCGATCTCCCTGCCAGGATAGGTGCCGTCATTCTTTATGTGACGAGTGGCACGGACCCGCTCTCCCGGCCTAAATCGGGGAGGCCTGTGGATTTCGACCTCCTGTTCGCGTGCGAGCCACATGGCGGTTCCTTGTTTCTTTGAGGCTACAGTTGTTGATGTTCGCGGGCCCCCGGAGGCAGCCGCTATGCGGTAGCCTGATTGGGGTCAGGCAGGAACGCAGGTCTTCGGCACCGGGCATACCGAGGCACATTGCTGCGTGTCGAATGCTCCCTCACATTCGGTGCACTTCTGCGGCTCGACCACGTAGCTCTCGCCTTTGAACTTGATCGCACCGGACGGGCATTCGAATTCGCAGGCGCCACATTGCGTGCATTGGGATGCGATGATCTTGAAAGCCATTTTGACTCCTGGTTCGAGTGAAATGAGACGGCTCAGGCGGTCGCCGTGAGTGCCCGGACGCCAGACTCGACGGCGTAAATGGCGCCGATTGCCGTCTCAATGTAGTCATGACCGTAAGCGTCGGTTGCTCGGATACCGGCGTCCGCGAGCTGATCCTTGGGGCAATTTCCAATCTTGGCGCAAAGCACGATGTCTATGCCTTCCAGTGCAGCCATGACGCCGTCGAGAGTGGCATTCTCGCCCCAACCGCCAAGGCAATACTGCTCAACCTTGCGGTGCCCAACAAAGTTGATCCCTGTCGGCGAGGCTTCATACACTTGGAATTCTTTGGCATGGCCGAAGTGTTCGTTGACGCGGCCCCCGCCCTTAGTCGCCACCGCGACGAGGAGGGCCTTGCCGGAACTCGCAGTCTTGACCATTCCGATCGCTTCGCTCCTGGCCGCCAGGTGATCACGGCGCTCTTCCGCGACCAGCGCCCGATAGGCTTCGCGCTTGCTGGCATCGTAGGTGAGCTCGCCGGGAATCTGGTCGAGCGTGAATTCCTGGCCACGATCCTCGCCGAGCAGACCGACGGCATCTGCCCGGCACTGCCGGCAGTGGCGCATCAGCTTGGCGCCGCCTTGAAGACGATCCTGAAGAGCCTTCATCTCTATTGCATTTGGGCCGCGCTGCCCGGTCAGTCCATAGTACGTGCCGTGAGCTGGGTCCGAAATCAGGGGCATGACGTTGTGCAGGAACGCGCCGCGCTGCTTGACCCACTTGTTCACCTCAATGAGGTGCTGGTCGTTTACTCCAGGGATCATCACCGAATTGATTTTGGTGAGGATGCCGCGCGCGCTCAGCATCTCCAAGCCAAGCATCTGCCGCTCGTGCAGAATCCTGGCGGCTTCGATGCCGACGTAGCGGCGATGGTCGTAAAAGATCCAGGGATAGATCTTTGTGCCGACTTCCGGATCGACCATGTTGATAGTGATCGTCACGTGATCGACATTCATGTCGGCAAGCTCGGCGACATGGTCCGGCAGCGCGAGCCCATTGGTAGAGACGCAAAGCTTGACGTCGGGGATTTCCCTCACGACGCGTTCGAACGTCGCCTTCGTCTTCTCCCAGTCGTAGCAGGCATCACCCGGTCCGGCGATGCCAAGCACGGAAAGCTGCGGCACTTCGTTGGCGACCGCGATCACTTTGCGTACCGCCTGGTCGGGCGTGAGCTTTTCCGAGACAACCCCGGGCCGGCTTTCGTTGGCGCAGTCATATTTGCGATTGCAGTAGTTGCACTGGACGTTGCACGCAGGCGCGACAGCGACGTGCATGCGCGCGAAATAGTGATGCGCCTCTTCTGAAAAGCACGGGTGATCCTTGATCTTGTCCCAGACAGCCGGATCCAGATCGTCCGGTCTTCTCGACGATCCGCAGGAGGTAGATGCGCAGCCACCCGAATTCGCGCTCGCCAGCGACTGGTCGGAGAGCCTCGTGTCGGTCAGGCTCTCGACCGAAATCACGGGTGCGGACATTGAACGGCTCCGTTGCGGGTTGACGTCGCAGTTCTAAGCGCAAGCGCAATGCCAACTCAAAAGGCGGCACTATGACCGGCAATCGGCTTTCGCGTCAGATATCATGGGGTTGCTCCGACATAGTTTGTCGGACTTGCGACAGTGGCTACCCGCAGGAAGCGACTGCGGCCGGACATCATTGAGAGACAGAAATCCCCTGTCGATCAATTCACCCCTGATCGCCTCGGCACAACGTTCTCGACCGGTCTCCGACGAAGATGTCGATCTCGGCGGCGGCGAACTCATCGGTGGTGAAGTTGTCGCCGCATCCTGTGTCGGCATGGTTCCGGTTAGGAGAGGCGGTGCCTCCCCTTTACTCTCGTCAAGACGCCCGAATGGGCTCCGTCATGACCGCGATCAAGAGGGTGATGATCGTCAGAGGCCCTAGCAGCTTGGCCCAGGCTCTGACAGCTTCCCGCGCACCTGGCGCAGGGGTGTGGTCTTGTTCTTCACGTCGTGAGAACGCTGGAATTTCTTCACCTCGAGATACTATGTCGGCGCAAAGCGTATCCGACCTGCCGCGGCGTGACGCCGAGGATGCGAGCGGCCTTGGCCTGGACCCAGTAAGGCATTCGCAAGGCCTTCGATATCTCGTAGATTCCCAAGCGCCTTTCATGCAATTTTGGAAGCACACTGTTCACCCACCCCCTTTGCGAGGACGGTGCCAGCAGCGGTTGGCGCTTGCGGTAACTCCAAGAGTACACAAGTGCCCTATAAAACGGTGCAAACGCCGATCATCCGAACTTGAAGAGGACACCGAAGCCACCGCGCGGATAGTTCCATTCGATCTCGCCGCTGGTCTCGCACAAGATGCGGCAGGTGCCGCACTCCATGCAGCCATCAGCGGTGATTTCAACCTGACCCTTGTCGTTCAACTCATAGCATTTCGCTGGACAGACGCGGGTCAGCGCCAGCAGATTCGCGCTTGGTTGCTCGTGCGGTCGCACCCTTATATGCGGACGGCCGGAGTCCACCAGATAGCGGTTCTGGTAGAGCTTGTCCTCGACACGCAAATTCGTCACTGGGTTCGTCATGTCGTCAGTGCCTCACCGCCACGCCAATGCCAGGCGGATCGCGTCGCTGACCAGACCCAACCGCGATCGCGCTTTGATGAAGGCTGCCGTGGTCGCCTTTTCCTTCTCGATCTTTGGCGTGCCGTCGACCCGCATGAAGTTCTGCGCGGCTTCCGACATTAACCGTGGGTAGGTCGTGAAGAAATTACCGGCGTTATTATGGAGTAAGGCTGGCATGTCTTTGTATTTCCGCAGGTCCTTCACCACGAAGGATTCATCCAGCATGGTCTTGTAAAGGGCGAGGTTCCGTTTGGTCATGGGATCGTTGCGTTTCTTGACCTTGATGATAGCCTCAGCCGCAATGCGACCGGAGGTCATGGCGAGGTTCGAACCCTCGCGGTGAATGGCGTTGTTCAATTGCGCAGCATCGCCAACAACGACCCAACCGTCGCCAAAGAGCTGTGGAATTGCCTTGTAGCCACCTTCAGGAATGAGATGCGCCGCGTATTCTTTCACCTCCGAACCGGCGATCAGCGGCCGGATCGAAGGATGGTTTTTTAGCGCGTCCAGGAGGGCGTAAGGGCTCTCCATCTTCGCGGTGAAATCCGAGACCAGGCAGCCGATGCCCAGTGAGATCGATTCCTTGTTGGTGTAGAGGAACCCGAGCCCGGCCATTCCGTGGGATATCGTGCCGACTGCCTCGATCACGCAGCCTTCACTCCCTTTGACGCCGAACCGCTGCTCAATGACCTCTTCGGGCAAGAAATGCATTTCCTTGACGGCCAGCGCCACGGCTTCCGGCTTCAGCATCTTGCGCAGGCCGCCTCGCGTGCCAAGCAGCCCGCAGACACCTTCTGCAAGAACAACGACGTCCGCGTAGATCGCTCCGCCAGCCCGATCCGTCCCGACCCCGATCACCTTGCCCTTGTCGTCACGCACGAGTTCCGTCACGGTCGTCTCGCACAGAACCGTCGCGCCGGCCTCGCGCACCCTGCGCGAAAACCACTTATCGAACTGGGCGCGGATGATGGTATAGCGATTGGGCTTCACCTCGTTGAAGTCCTCCGACCGATAGTGAATCCCGGTGTGGGAGGTCTCGTCCATCACCCATAGCCGCTGTTCGACCAGATGCCGCTCCAGAGGTGCATCATCGCGGAAATCCGGGATGATCTTCTCCAGCATGTTCGCGTACATGATGGCGCCCTGGACATTCTTGGAGCCCGGATATTCACCTCGCTCCAACTGGAGTACCTTCAAGCCGTCGCTTGCCATGGTGTAAGCAGCTGCGTTCCCGGACATGCCGGCCCCGATGACAATGGCGTCGAACTCTTCGTTGATCATCTCCATCTCCCTTAGCTCGCAAGCTTGTCGCGGCTGTGCGGTGACAGCCGCCGGGTGAAGGCCTCGGTCAGCGCGGGGAGGAAGCGCACCGCATCGGTGACGATCCCGAGGTGAGCGAAATCGAAAATCGGAGCGTTCGGGTCGGTGTTGATGGCCACGATGAGATCTGCTGCCTCAACTCCAACGCGGTGCTGGATCGCGCCGGAAATACCAGCCGCTATGTAAAGCTTCGGCCGGATTGTCTTGCCAGTTTGGCCGATCTGCCGATCCGCCGGCATCCAGCCCTTTTGGACCAGCGGCCGCGAACAGCCAAATTCAGCGCCAATCGCTCGCGCGAGACTCTTCACAAGCTGCAGGTTCTCCGCCCCGCCTAGGCCGAGCCCTCCCGCAACCACCACATCGGCATAGGCGAGATTGGCTGTGCCTGATTGGCTATCCGGCAGAAAGCCGAGGATTTTGGTGACGATTTCATCCTCGGCCAGCGACAGCTTGTGCACGATGACGCGCCCGATCGCTCTGTCCGCCCGCTGCGGCATGGGCATGACCCTCGGTCGCACCGTCGCCATCTGCGGCCTGTAGTTGAGCGTGTAGATCGTGCATAGCAAGGAACCCCCAAAAGTCGGACGGGTCGCGGCAAGCGAACCGTCGGCATCCACATCGAGTTCGGTGCAGTCGGCCGTGAGCCCTGTCAGCAAGGTCGTCGCGACGGACCCGGCGAGATCCCTGCCGAGCGTGGTCGCACCGAGAAGCAGAATCTCGGGTTTGTAAGTATCAACCAGATCGGTCATCGCCTTGGTGAAAGGCTCATTCCGATAGTCGGCGAGCAGCGGCGCCTCGACGAAGTAGACAAGGTCGGCGCCATAGGCGAAGGCTTCGGCGACTGCGTTCTGGGTGGCTTCTTCCGGCGGTCCGAGCACAACGCCCGCGAGCTGGACGCCAAGTTTGTCTGCTAGCTTGCGGCCCTCACCAAGCAATTCGAAGGATACGGAGTGGACCTGGCCGCGTTCGAGCTCGATGAAAACCCAAACGTGCCGATAGGCCCTGAAACGCTCGGGCAGCTCCTTCTTCATCCCGGCACGGCCGGCGGGCGGGCGGGGGGTGTCTGGGGTCGCGCTCGACATATGGTCTGCTCCTTGCCGTCAGGCGCCGTCGAAGGCCAGTTCCGGTTCCAGTGCCGGCTGGCGGGTGAAAATTGCAACAATCAGTTCGTCGGCGAGATCGCGCAGCGTCTTTTCGGCCGTGTCAATTTGCGCCGCCTTTTCCGACCGCGCGGTAGGGGCGAAAACGCGTTTGACGACCGTCGGCGAGCCACGCAAGCCGCACTTGGTGAGGTCCTCAATGCCCGCCTCGGCCGCATTCCATTTCACAATCTGCCTCCGCGCAGCGCTCAATGCGTCTTCGATCGAGCCCCGACGCATCTCGTTGGTGCCTTCCAGCATGGTGATGAGGCAAGGCAGCTTGCTCTTCAGCGTCTGCGTCCCGCCCTCGCAACGACGCTCCACCGTGATCTCGCGCGCAGCAAGATCAATGGTAGCGATTTTCGCGACATAGGTGAGTTGGTGGAGATCGAGACGCTTGGCGATGCCGGGCCCGACTTGCGCGGTGTCGCCGTCGATCGTCTGCTTGCCCGTGAAGACCACGTCCGGCGTGCCGAAGGTTTCGCCAATCTTCGCGATTGCCTGAGAGAGAGCAAATGACGTCGCCAGTGTGTCGGAACCGGCAAAATAGCGGTCGGTCAAAAGCACCGCGCGATCGGCGCCGTAGCCAAGCGCCTTGCGCAGGGAGTCCTCTGCCATGGGTGGACCCATAGTGAGCACGGTGACCTCCCCACCATAAGCGTCGCGTAGCCTGAGTGCTTCTTCGAGGGCGAATAGGTCGTAGGGGTTTATGATGGTCGGCACACCCTGGCGCATGATGGTGTTCGTCACTGGATGGACCCGTATCTGTGCCGAGTCCGGCACCTGCTTTATGCTGACGACGATGTGCATTGGCGTTTCTCTACGCTGTTAACCGGATGCGGGCTGGCGGTGCGAGTTCTTGGCAGCATCATTCGTGCCAAGTGCTTTGCGGCCACTATTCCTTTGAAATTCGGCTGGTCATTTCTGAAGACGCCGTCGCGATGACCGGATTTGTCGGGTTATTGACATTGTCGCGTCGCAGCTATGTCGTCCTTATTCCCTGCCGAACCGCTTCAGGACGGAATCGAACGGAACGTAGCCGCGGCCTGTCGTGCAAGCTTTGTCCGGATCGTGGTCTTTGAGCACCTTGAAGACCCGGTGCGTGAGCGGCGAGGAAACCGCGAAGTCCCCGTAAGCCCGTTCCAGCATGGCGCGCACGCGCGCGGCGATCACCGGGTCGGGCAGACCGGAGAAATCTTCCTCAGCAAGGTATTGTCCCACACGCTTCATGATATGGAGCCGTGAAACATTGAGTACCTTCGGATCATACGAGACGGCAAGGACAGAGAAGAACTCCTCCGCGGCCGACAGGCCTTTCAGTCGCGCGAGGATATCGGTGACGTCGATGGGACGGCCGTCAGCGGAACAGGTCATTGCATTCTCCCTTGTCGGAAAACTGTGGGGTCAGATACGAAAAACTCTGATCTGCAGCCGCGAAACCCGCAGCTTGATGAACCAGGTGGGCTGAGCCAGCGAGACAATCGCTTCGTCGCCAAGGCTGGGCATCCGGTGCCCAGCCCGGGCGTGGCGAACGGGCGCATGCGCAGCGCCGTGCAGTGCGAGATGGGCTCGATTATTGCCGCATTGGCTCTCGATCTGGCTGGGCTCCGACCTGGGTGGGACCGAGGTCTTGTTGCTTGCACCTATGAGGAGACCGGCCAGACGGGGCCGGATCATGCACCTTGATCTCCAGAAGGTTTTGGACGTCATAGCCAATGGGACGGCGGAACGCCTTCTCCGTCTCCGCGTGGCTGCTGTACGATTCGAGATGATGGCGACGACAAGCGACATCAGGCCACCTCACTCGATGCCAAAGTCGCGCCTGCTGCCTCGCTGCACATTCGGTCATAGATATCGACCAGTTGCATGGCGGTGATGCTCGATTTGAGCTTGGCCGCCTTGCGGCGGATGCAGACAAGCATCGCGGCCGCCAGATCCGGGTCGAGATCGCGGCCGCTTTCGCTCAGCACATGGGCGATCGCGGTGACGCCGGAATGCTTCCCGATGACGATACGCCGGCAGCGGCCAACGAGAGCCGGATCGAGCCCCTGATAGGTTCGCGGGTCCTTCAGCAGCCCTGCGACGTGAATGCCGGATTCATGGGCAAAAACATCGGCCCCGACGATCGGCTTGGTGGCGGCTGTCGGTCGGCGTGACGCCTGCGCCACCTTGGCTGCCGGGGCGGGCAATGCGGTCAGGTCGATGCCAGTATCTGCGTGCTGGAGGACGGCTAACGCGGCGGCCACCTCTTCCAGCGCGGCATTGCCCGCGCGCTCGCCGAGTCCAAGGACGGTGACTGAAGCATGGCGCGCGCCGGCGCGGATCGCCGCCAGGGTGTTGGCCGTAGCGAGGCCGAGATCGTTGTGCGCATGGAATTCGAGGTCGACGGGAGACTCCGCGGCGAGCTGGGCGACAAGCTCGAAGGTCGAAAAGGGGTCGAGAACGCCGACTGTGTCAGCCAGCCTCACGCGGCTTGCGCCGGCGCGCGCCGCCGTCTTGATAACGCGGGCGAGATGATCCCGGTCGGCTCGCGAAGCATCCTCGCAGCCCACGGCGACGGAGAAGCCGCTGGCGGCTGCGCGCCCGACCATATACTCGATAAGCTGGAGCGCTCCTGCTTGATCGAGGCCGAGCTTGGCGGCAAGTTGGATGTCCGATGCAGGCAACGACAGATTGACGGCGCGGACCCCGCTCTTGATCGCTGCATCGAGATCCGGTGAGGTCATCCGGCACCAGGCCGTGAGCCGCACCGGGAGGCTCCGCGCGACCACGGCGCGAATTGCGTCGATCTCGTCGGCGCCCATTGCCGGCGTGCCGATCTCGATCTCATGGACGCCGGCTGCCGCAAGCGACTCAGCGATCTCAAGTTTTTCCGCCACCGTGAAAGCAACGCCGGGTGCCTGCTCGCCGTCGCGCAGGGTCGTATCGTTGAGAAAGACCTGACTGCTCATGAATGGTCGCCGGTGCTTCCGGCGCTGAGACCTGGACCGCATTGACGGTCTTCGGCACTCCGCCCTTCCGGCGCAGAACTGAGGGGCTCGCGCAGCTTATCCACGATGGCAGGCAAGACCTCGAGCACTCGGTCCACGTCGTCTTGGTCGTTGTCACGCGAGAATGAGAAGCGGACCGCCCCATGTGCGATATTCATCGCCCTCAGGACGTGGCTCGGCTCCGGGTAGCCGGAGGTGCAGGCGGGGCCGGAGGAACAGGCGATGCCCATGCGGTCGAGGAGATGCAGGATTCCATCACCTTCGATACGTTCGAAGGCGATGTTTAGGGTGTTCGGCAAGCGCTCCAACGGATCGCCGTTGACAAAGGAGTTTGGGACACGCTGAAGAACCCCGTTCTCCAGCCGGTCCCGGAGCCACTTTATCCGTGTGGTCTCGGCATCCATGAATTTCAGGGCGAGTTCGGCTGCCCTGCCGAGCCCGACTATGCCGGGCGTGTTTTCGGTGCCCGCACGCCGGTCTCTCTCTTGATGACCCCCTTTGATCAGCGAGTGGAAGCGCACCCCGCGCTTGACGAAAAGTGCTCCGACGCCTTTCGGTCCATGAAATTTATGGCCGGAGAGTGACAGCATGTCGATAGCGGTCGATTTCAGGTTCATCGGGAGCTTGCCGACCGCCTGCACGGCATCGGTGTGGAAGAGGGCGCCGACTTCCTTGGCCAATTCGGCGAGCTTGGCGACGGGGAAGATCGTACCAGTCTCGTTGTTGGCCCACATGATGGAGACGATTGCCACGTTTGGGGTGAGGGCAGCCCGGTAAGCCTCAATGTCGAGCCGGCCATTGCGATCCACCGGGATCCTGTGCACCTTGACCCGGCGCGTCCGCTCGAGATGCGCGCAAAGCGTCAGCACGGCCGGATGTTCGACGGCGGAAGTCACGATCTCTGTCCGGTCAGGGATCACCTCGAGTGCCGAAAGAATGGCCGCGTTGTCGCTTTCCGTCCCACCCGAGGTGAAGGTGATCTCGTCATCGGACTCCGCACCGATCAGTGCCTGCAACTGCCGCCGCGCGTTCCTCAACGCAGCGCCGGCAAGGGTGCCAAGACCGTGCGCCGACGAAGGGTTGCCGAATTGATCCGTAAGGAAGGGCAACATCGCTTGAACGACCTCGGGATCGACCCGTGTCGTGGCGTTGTTGTCGAGATAGACAACTGACATGGGTGTGGTCTCCAATCGAGCGGAATGACGTTAAGCGCAAGGACTTATCGAGCCTGCACACGGCGTTGATAGCCGAGACGATCCAGAGCCGGTGCAGCTCCCCACAAGTTCACCTAGACAGGGTGCCGCCGTCGCCAGCGACAAACTCACCTCTCGCGCCCTCTCTCCGTCTTCGACGATCAGCCGAAGGACTTGCCGCAGGAGCACTTCGCTCGCGCGTTAGGATTGTCGAAGACAAAGCCGGAGGATTCGAAACCGGTGACGAAGTCGACGGTCATGCCGGCGACATGCGGCTGGGAGCCGGCGTCTACGAACACCTTGATCCCATCTGTCTCGAGGATCGCGTCGCCCTCGCGCTGGACGCTCTCCAGACCAATTGAGTATTTGAAGCCGGAGCAGCCGCCGGCCTCGACCATGATGCGAAAGCCTTCAGCGGGGTCAGTAGCGGCGGAAAGGGCGGTCTTGACGGCGGCAACGGCCTTGTCGGTGAGCGTAATCATGGCTCGCTTTCTCCTCGGTGCGTGACGATTTTGCGGGTCAACGTGCATGACCCGTGCCAATGAGAAAACCCGTTCTCGAACAGTGCGACATCGCAACACGGCCGCGATTCCGGTTCGGAATTGCCGCGAAGGCGTCGGGCAGTCGACACGTATTGTCGGATTTGTCGGGTCCGCCACAGGGGGTCGTGCCCGAGTTCCCGATGAACTGGCACCTAGGCCAGTTTCCGAGATGCTTTGAGCAATTGGCACGAGTTTTGAGGCTCCCTTTTGGCGAGGACTTAGGCTCCTGACCGACAGTATGGGCAAGAGAGGTAAGACATGCACCAGCGCGAGAAACCTTCGCCGGAGAGAATCCGGCGAGCACGCGAAGACAGCCCCAAAATCCGCGGCCGCGATCTCGCTGGCCAATTGGGCATTTCGGAAGCGGAGCTCTCCGCGGCACATTGCGGTTTTGGCACGGTGCGCATCGAGCCGCGCGTCAATGATGTGCTAACCGGTCTCGAGGCGGTGGGCGAGGTGATGGCGCTGACCAGCAATGACAGTGCCGAGCATGAGAAGATAGGTACCTACGACAACGTGCTCACCGGCAATCATCACGCCATGGTGCTCGGCAATGACATTGATTTGCGCATCTTCCCGAAGGTGTGGGTGCATGGCTTTGCCGTCGAGACACGCGAAGGCGGGGAGATCCGCCGCAGCCTGCAATTTTTCGACGCCGCAGGCGAGGCAGTGCACAAGGTGCATCTGAGGCCGTCCTCAAACCTCTATGCCTATCAAAGACTGACAGACGAGCTCCAATCCTCGAACCAGGAGCCGATCGTATCGCTTAAGACGAGGTCAGCGGAAAATGAGGCAAAGACTCCGGACCAAGCCGCTACCATCGACGACCTACGGGAGCACTGGAGCCAGCTGACCGACGTACACCAGTTCTTCGGCATGCTGAAGACGCTGAACCTCAGCCGCCGCCAAGCGGTCCGCATGGTCGGCCAGGATTACGCCTGGCTGCTCGACAATGCTGCCGTTGGCGGCATGTTCCATCGTGTCGCCGATGACGAGATGCCGATCATGTGCTTTGTCGGCAATCGTGGCTGCATCCAGATCCATTCCGGCCCGATCAAGTTCGTCAGGCAGATCGGGCCTTGGATCAACGTACTCGACGCCACTTTCCGCCTGCATCTCAGGACCCAACACATCCGTGAGGTTTGGGCCGTGCGCAAACCGACCAGGGACGGCCACGTCACGTCACTCGAAGCCTATGGCGCCGACGGCAAGATGATCATCCAGTTTTTCGGCACGCGCAAGGAAGGCGAACCCGAGCGCGACGACTGGCGGTTACTGACCGAGAACCTGCCGCGCATTCCCAATTCAACCGCCGCTTGAGGTAAGACCGATGCATGTTGATTTCCGTTTTCACTCGGCGTCCGCCCCGCCACCCAGGATTCTGCTGACCACCGTTCTGCCTGCCGAGGCCAACGAGGGCACAGCTGTCTTTTGCGATCCGTCGCGGCTCGCCTCGATCGGAGTTTCCATTCCCCAGAGCGCCTACACGGTTCGCGAGCATAGCCATCAATGCTTCCGTTGCGATGTACCAGAACCGGAAGCTGCCCAATGTGGGCTAACGCGTCAGCTGTACGTCGATCGAACGTCCAACATCCCGGCCCTGTACGGCGGCGGGTGGCAGCAAGTGGTCGAAATCGATCGGGCCTTCCGTCAAGTTTCCTGAGGGACGGCTCCACAAAGGCATGCTCGAACAATCCATGTCGCCAGCAAGGCCCCTCGGCGTCTAATGCCAAGTCCGAAAGGATAGCGTGCGAGATGGATGCAAAGCTGAACGCCGCCCAAAGCAGACCGTATCATCAAAGAACGCCAGCGCATCCTGTTCGTGCTATCGGAGCAGGGCGGGTAGATTCTTGGCTCAGGCGGCGACGCAGCAGTCGACGGCCGGGTTGCCGGTACGACCAGTGCGGTCCAGGATTTCTCCGGCTAGCAGCAGATGTCCGACGAGACCATCGTCACCGCCAAGCGAGGTGATCCTGACGCAGAAGAATGTCGAGGAGCAATCTTCAAAGATCAGTTATTTGCGGCCCGCGATAGCCTCGGCTGACGGAGCCTTCTCCACGAGCGCGCAGGCTCATCATGTCGTCGGTCATCGATCGTTCCTACGAATTAATTGGTGTCAGCAACCCCAACCTGACCTGCGAACTGTCGATTGCCACCGCAAAGCCGCTCGCTCCCTACAGCGCTTGTGGAGGGCGCGCTCGCGAGCGGCTTCCCTACCGCCGAGCCACACCCGGTCTGGGAGGGACCTCGTTCGATCCTTAGCCTCCTTCACTAGGCTCCTCGTTAGCTTTCTATGCGCAACGTTGTCGTGTCTGGAACGGACAAGAATGTCGAAAGACCTACCAGGCGTCGCCCCACACCGGGGCCACTACGGATATATGAGCAGCGCCAACGGTGCGCCTATTCGGCACGCGATTTGCTCAATGTCATCTGAGGCGATGTCGGCAGTGCGTTACGCAGTTCAGCGGTATCTCAGTCGAGCGCGTAAACGCCTGAACGCAGGAGAACCAAATGGCGGCCAACCCGGTTCCAGATCATGTCCCCCCGGAAATGGTGGGAGACTTCAGTCTTTTTACGTCGCCAGGCATGTCCCCGACGCCCAACGGCGATCCGCACGCAGCAGTCGCTTGCGTGCATGCGGGACCGCCGATCTTTTATTCGCCTTGGAACACGCGGGCTGGGCAGGGTACTTGGGTCATCACTCGCGCGGCAGATCAGCGCCGGGTGCTGCAGGAGACCGAAGTCTTTTCCAGTCATCGCAGCATCTTCGCATCCGCACTGGGCGAGGACTGGCCGATGATCCCGCTCGAACTCGATCCACCGTACCATGGAGTCTTTCGCTCACTGCTCAATCCGCTGCTTTCGCCACAGCGTATAACGGAATTTGAACCGACTATCCGCGAGCGAGCGATAACGCTCATCGACAGCATCGCCTCGTCGGGCACAAGCTGCGACGTGATGAAGGACTTCGCCTTTCCTTTCGCGGTCAACATCTTCCTTCGCTTTCTCGGACTGCCGGATCACCGTCTCGATACATTTGTCGGCTGGGCGAAAGATCTGCTCCACGGCGACGATGTCAGACGGCCGGCGGCCGCTCGGACGATTGTTGCGTTCATTGACGAACTGGCAGCGCTGCGCCGCAAAGAGCCCGTCAACGATTTCATGAGCTTCATCGTGCATGCACAGGTCGAGGGTCGCGGGCTGACGGACCAGGAGGTCCGTGGCATTGGCGTGCTTACCTTCGTGGCGGGGCTCGACACCGTCGCTGCAGCCATTGGCTTCGACTTGACCTATCTCGCGCGCAACCTCGAAGACCAGGAATTGCTGCGGAACGAACCAGACCGGATTGTGCTCGCCGCCGAAGAATTGCTGCGCGCCTATCCGAGCGTTCAGATGATCCGCGTGGCACGGAAAGATATCGATTTCAAAGGTGCGCCGATCCACAAGGGGGACTTTGTTTCCTGCGCCACGATGATTGCAAATCGTGACCCCGCGGAATTCGAGTCCCCCAACACGGTCGATCTGACGCGAGAGGGCAACCGCCACGCCGCCTTTGGCTATGGTCCCCACCGTTGCCTTGGCTCACATCTCGCCCGGCGGGAAATTGTCATTGGGCTGGAGGAGTGGCTGGCGCGCATACCGCCCTTTCGGATCAAGGAGGGAACAGCACCCATCACCCATGGCGGCCATGTGTTCGGGATCGAAAATCTGATCCTGGACTGGGCTTGACCAAGGCCGCCCGGAGCTGGGCACAGACGTGGGAGTAGCCGTGCGCATTATCGTTCACAAAACCAGGTGCCAGGGTCATGCGCGATGCTCGGCGCGAGCGCCGGCAGTCTTCAAGCTGGATGAGGCGGGCTACATCCTACCCGGTGACATTGATATTGCGGACGGGGAGCAACTGCTTGCGGCAGATGGGGTGCGATCTTGCCCCGAACTAGCGCTGGAAATAGACGATCCGCCTGCTGCGCGCCTAGTAGCCGAGGCCAGGCGCAAACGGAAGACTGCGCTCCAGGAACACCTCAGCACCACGGAATTTGCGACTATGGACCAAGCAACATTTACCGAACTACTCGACCGTGAGGCGATCCGCGACTGCCTCTATCGGTACTGCCGCGGGATAGACCGCGCCGATGAGGCAGCGCTGCGTAGCGCCTACTGGCCTGATGCACATGACAATCACGGGGCCTATTGCGGTTCGGCAGAGGGCTTCATCCGGTTTGCGCTCGGTGTCTTCAAGACCGGACCGCGCAACATCCATCAGATCACGAACATCCTTGTCGAAATCATCAACCCGGCAGAGGCAGCAGTCGAGAGCTATTTCACCGCGCTGCAACGCGGACCGGACAAAGACGGAGAAATGCGCCAGATGCTGCTAAGCGGGCGCTACTGCGATCTCTTTCAAAAGAGGGCAGGCGAGTGGCGGATTGCCGAACGGACCGTCGTCTACGATTGGCTCGAGGAGCAGATCCCAGCGGCGGTGCTTGAGGCAGAACGGTTCGGCCTGCGACAGCCGATTGGAGCACCGTATCCGAACGATCCGGTCTACACGATCGGAAAGTCGCGTTGTTTGTCGCGATAATGCGTTCCCAGCTTCCGAACGGGACAACCACATCGGTGGGACGACAATTTATGACAACTCTGCTACGCCACAGCAGCCTTGGCGACACCCTGCACGGTAAAGATGCGGCCGGCAGGGTAGCCTTTCTGCCCGCGACAGCGTGACCGTGACAGCGCTCTGCTCTGAGGCCACGAGCGTGGCGAGGCCGGTCTACATCGATTTGCTGGACTTTGGCAGAGCCGCTCATCGAGCAAGCGCCTGTGCTCGAGGCGTCGCTCACCACATTCGGCTATCCAACCGAGAGTTGGACCGCAGCCCACGCGGACGACGTCTGGGAACGCAAGCGACCGGCACCAGCACAGGTGCTCTACCGCGGCACACCATTCGGCCGCACGACGTCGAGGGCAGAGATTCCCGAGACTCCTGGAGAAAGTTCCCATGAAGCATGCAGGACGGGTCGTCATTATAACAGGCGCCGCGGGCGGGATCGGCCGTGCCCTGGTCGATGTTCTTGCCGGAGATCGAGACACTATTGTTGCGGTGGACCTTCCGGGGAGCGGCGTGGTTGAACTGGCCCGCGATCTCGGCGAGCCGCACTTTGGCCTTGAGTGCGATGTCTCACGAGAGGGAGATATCGTTGCGCTTTATGGCCGGGTCGAAGCACAGTTCGGGCAGATCGGCGTCCTCATCAACAACGCCGGGGTGGGACCCACTATGGCTGCCACTGTCGACACCGATGTCGACGCCTTCCGACGCGGCCTGGCAGTAAACCTGATTGGGCCGTTCCTCATGGCGCGCGAGGCGGCGAGGCGCATGAGGCCGGGAGGTGCCATCGTCAACGTCGCTTCGATGTCAGGCGTGGCCAGCAATCCCAAGCGCAATGCCTACGCAGCCTCGAAAGCGGGCCTGATCTCGTTGACGAAGTCGCTTGCATGCGAGTGGGCTTCTCGCGGCATCCGCGTGACGGCGGTAGCGCCGGGCTGCGTGCGCACGCCTATGATTGCAGAGCTGGAACGAGCAGGCAAAATGAACCTCTCGGCGATGCGCCGTCGGGTGCCAATGGGACGCATGGCTCGCCCCGACGAGATCGCCCGGGCTGTGCGTTTTCTGGCCAGCGCGAAGGCAGGCTACGTCACTGGATCGGTCCTGGTGGTCGACGGCGGCTGGATGTCATTCAACCAACCCGGGGACGCCAGCCCTGAGGTGGAAGGGTTCCCCAGAACAGAACTTTCCTCTCCGGCCGAACGCACCGACGCGCGAGTCGTGCTCGTCACAGGTGGCGCCAACGGTGTAGGCGCCGCTGTTGCTGTCCGTTTTGCCGCGAACGGTGACACCGTCGTGATCGCCGATAAAGATACCGCCGCAGCGACACTCCTGGCTGCATTGCTCGGCGGCAAGAACATAGCGAAATCCGTGGATGTGGCAATCGAGAGCGAGGTGGTGGCGCTGTTTGAGGAGCTGCGGGGGCGCTTCGGGCGCCTTGATATCCTTGTCAATGGTGCTTCTGTCGACACTTTTGTGGCGGGCATCGAACAAATGCCTGCAGAGATCGAACATGTCCTGCATGTTAATCTCACCGGCGCCTTCACTTGCGCGCGTGAAGCGATCAAGATGATGCGCCCCGGCGGGGTGATCCTCAACCTAGGATCGATCAACAGCTTTCTGCCCTTCGCGCCGCGTCATGCCTATGGCGCCTCGAAGGCGGGGATGGATATGCTGACCCGCTGCATGGCGGCCGAACTGGGGCCCGTCGGCATTCGCACTGCCACTGTCGCTCCTGGCTACATCCGCACGCCTGCCATTAGCGAGTTGGCGAAGGCCCGCCGCATCGACACGAAAGCGATCGGACGCCGAATCCCCTTGGGTAGGATGGGACGGCCGGAAGATGTTGCAGATGCTGCTTTTTTCCTGGCTTCGTCCGACGCCTCATACATCAACGGCTCGATCCTCTATGTGGACGGCGGCTGGACCGCGTTCGGTGACGCAGGAAACGCCAGCGAACTCTACGACGAATGCTTTGCGCAGGCGGCTGTTTGAACATCGACCATTCGCCAGGCGACCGGTGCTGTTCATGAAAGCGGAGACCCTGGCTTGGCACGCGCCCGCAGCGCCGCCCCAATCGAAGATGTCGGCGGGGCAAAACGTCCCTCGGCACGGGGACAAGCTCTGGGGCGTGCCCGCAACCGCGGATCGCAAAACCGCTTATCGCAACACTGTGCCCCTGCCAGGCGCCCGATCCGAGACAATCGGTGTCTCGGACGAGCGCATTTCCAAATCCGCCAACCAGCAGCAAACAAGGAAACACAGTGGAATTCGCCACCTTCATCCTGGCCGCCCAACGTGGCTATCATCAATCCCCCGACATCGTCATCCGAAACTCCATCGAACAGGCCATCGTTTCGGAGCAGGCCGGCTTCGGCACAGCCTGGTTCGCAGAACACCACTTCAACAACTACAGCCTGATCCCGTCGCCGTTGATGATGGTGGCCCACTGCGCCGGCGTGACGAGCACCATTCGCCTCGGCACTGCCATCTGCGTGCTGCCGCTCTACAAACCGCAGCGTCTGCTCTCCGAGATCGGCTTCGCCGATATCCTTGCGAACGGTCGCCTGGAACTCGGCGTCGGCTCTGGATACCAACAGTTCGAGTTCGAGCGCTTCGGCGTCAATATCGATGAGGCGCCGGCCATCTTTTCGGAACACCTCGACATCCTTCTGAAAGGTCTCAACCAGAACATCTTCGAGCACGATGGCCACTATGAGAAAATACCCCCGACGGCGATTTCAGTACCCACCGTCCAGAGGCCGGCCCCGCCGATCTGGATGGCCGGCGGCCCGGCCCGCATGAAACGGGCCTACCGCGAGGGACACAATTTCTTTGTCACGGCATTCCACGACGGCCTGGAGACTTTGAGCACGTTGCGCGGAGCGATCAAGGAGGCGGCGGCTTCCGAGGACAGAAATGTCACCGCCGCCAGGATATCGCTGCTGCGTTGCTGCTACGCCAGCGATGACGGGGAGGAGATCAAGAGCTATCTCGACAACGCCCGCTTCCAGCGCCGCCTGTCCGAGGCGCTGCATCAGCGCCGCCAGCAGAGCCACGACGGCTACCTGCTGCAGGAAACGCCCGCCCAGCAGGATCTGTCCTTCGAGGCAATGCGCAACAATATGCCGATCGGCAGCGTGAATCGCGTGATTGATCGCTTGCTGGAAGAGATCGACATTCTGAAACCGGATCAGATCGCAATCCAGACCCAGTTGGGGGATTTCGACCAAAGGACAATGCTGCGCCAGATCGAACTCTGGGGAGACAAGATCATTCCCGCGATCAACAAGGCGCTGGGTCATGCGCGCGTTTGAATTCACAAGGGGTCGAACTTCGTGCCGCTTCTTTTTCGTTACACTCGGCATAGACGCACGGTTCAATGGCAGGCTCATGAATGGAACTTGGTGTGCTTTCGATGAGCGGCGCTTCCGTCACCTGGACGGCCCCAGATGGGGTTCCCCACTATCTCACCTGCGGACGGCTGCGCTTTCACTGCTAACCGCTGCTTCAGAATCTGCTCGCGCCGTCAGGCAACTTCAAGGCGTCGTGTCGTGGGTGAAATCCTCGCGCCTGCGACGGGCTGCACGACGCGTTTGAAGGCGAACTCAATTGCATGATCATGGCGGTCGATCTCGCCGACCGCTCCATTGGGGTCGAGCCTGCGCACACGTGTGCCCGAAAGACTGACTGACCCATGTTGCGCACGGCAGAGTGCTGCGTGAAGGCACAGACCAGGAGAACGGAACCATGTCCGGTCAAAACGATGCGCGTATCGGCGCCGGCCAATGGCCCACGATCCAGCCGGAGAAGGAGTTCGACGAACATGTGCTTGCCTGCGTCTTCTCCTGTGCGCTCAAGGAGGTCGAGGCTGGCAAGGCGACAGCGGCGGAGTCAACAGGCCTTTCCCATGCCGAGTTGCGCGAGGTCTTGCCCCGCAGTTTCCCCGGTACCGCGATGGCAGCATTCGCCTCCGAAGACGTCAGCGATCCTGAGCCCGGTATGGAGGAAGAACTTCTGCGCGGCCTGCTACTGGCACATGCCCGGCCGAGCGACCCGGCGAGCGCCCGCTTCGCTAAGATACTCGCCCGGCGCGCCATGCATGATGGCCATCTGTGGCAGGACCTTGGGCTTCTCGACCGGGCCGAGCTCAATCGCCTTCTTGCCACGCACTTTCCAACGCTGGCGGCCGGCAACACCCAAAACATGAAATGGAAGAAGTACTTTTACCGCAAACTCTGCGAGGCCGAAGGGTTTTCGCTGTGCACTGCACCCAATTGTCGGGAATGCAGTGATTTCGAAAATTGCTTCGGCCCCGAGGAAGGCGAATGTGAAGAACGCGTCACATCGGTTTAAGAGCCGCTTTTCGTCACGAGGCCTTGAGGCCTTGATTGCGCCAAAAGCGTTTTTCCCGGCGCCGCTGTACCGAGGAGGGGATATTCATCGCCTCGCGATATTTTGTGACGGTGCGGCGAGCGAGATCGATGCCGTATTCCTTGAGCCGGTCAGCGATGTCATCGTCCGAAAGCACGTTATCAAACGATTCTTCGGCGACCATTGCTTTGATCCTATGGCGGACAGCTTCGGCGGAGTGCGCGACATCGCCTTCGGAAGAGGCGATCGCGACAGTGAAAAAGTACTTGAGCTCGAACACCCCGAGTGGGGTTTGCATGTACTTGTTCGACGTCACCCGGCTTACAGTCGACTCGTGCATGTTGATCGCGTCAGCGACCGCCTTGAGATTGAGAGGCCGTAGGTGGGCGACGCCATATTTCAGGAAGGCATCCTGCTGGCGCACGATTTCGGTCGAAACCTTGACGATCGTCTTGGCACGCTGATCGAGGCTGCGGATTAACCAGGTCGCGTTCTTCAAGCATTCGTTGAGAAATATCATGTCTTTCGATTTTTTGGCGACTCGGCATGAAACCTCCTTGAGATAAGTGTGGTTGATCAGCACCTTGGGCTGCGTGTTCGGATCAAGCTCGATCTGCCATCCACCTCCGGGCGAGGGCGTGACCCAGACGTCCGGTACGATGCCTTCCGGCGCGCCCGAGTGGAATGCGTTTCCGGGCTTGGGGGCGAGCGCACGGATTTCCTGCAGCATGTCGAGAAGATCTTCGTCATCGACGCCGCAACGCTCCTTCAAAGTCTGAAAATCGCGTCGCGCAAGCACGTCAAGGTTGGCAATCAAAGCCGCCATGGCCGGGTCGAACCGGTCTCGCTGGCGCAGCTGTATCTCAAAACATTCGCCGAGAGATCGTGCGAAAATTCCCGGCGGATCGAGGTGCTGCAGGATACCCAAAACTCGTTCCACATCGGCCAGCGGGATGTTTAGCTTCCCGGCCAGCTCCGAAGCACTTGCCCCAAGATAACCAGTGTCATCCAGATGACCCGCAAGCACATTAGCAATCAGCCGCTCGTGCTGTGTGAAGGCGGTGAAGGAAATCTGACTAGCGACATGGTCGTGCAACGTTTCGGGTAAGGCGACAAACTCCTCGAAGGCGGTGCTCGATTTCCTTTGCCTGGGCAGATCCCGGGACCCCTTCGGATGCTCCAGAAGGGGATTTTTCTCGAGCTCCTGCTCCACGAACTGATGCAGTTCGGGAATGTTCAGTTGCAGCATGCGAATCGACTCGATGAGTTGAGGCGATAATGCAAGAGACTGTTTCTGAAGTAGGCTGAATGACGATTTCATGGTCACTTGGTATTCCTGTCTAAGAAGCTCTTGACCGCGGCTAGTTCGATCTCTCACAGGTCGACGCTTGCGCGTGACCTTTGAATGACCTCACCGGGCGCGCCGCTTTAGAGCTTTGCCCTTGTGCAAGTGTCGTCCAAAACGCAGCTGCACATCTTCGGCACCAGGTCATGCTGCGTCCTTCAATGTTTGAAGGACGTTCTGCGGGGATGAGACGCCATAGGGGTCGGTCTCGCAGTTGTCGGAGAAACCTTCCTCCTCAAACCACTGCTCCACCACGCCATTATTGACCAGAGCCGCGTAGCGCCAGGAGCGCATACCGAAGCCGAGATTGTCCTTGGCAACAAGCATGCCCATTTTGCGAGTGAACTCGCCTGAACCGTCCGGGATCAGCTCGACTTTCTGCAGCCCCAAGGACTTCCCCCATGCATTCATGACAAAGGCATCGTTGACGGAGAGGCAGTAGATCGCGTCAACTCCTTCCTTCTTGAATTCCTCGTAGAGGTCTTCGAAATTGGGCAGTTGGTAGGTCGAACAGGTCGGGGTGAAAGCGCCAGGCAGCGAGAACAGGATGACCCGTTTGCCGGCAAAGTAGTCGTCGGATGTTCTTTCTTCCCAGCGGTATGGATTGGGGCCCTGGACTGAATCATCGCGAACACGCGTGAGAAACGTGACGAAGGGAACCTTCTTTTGACCGGTCATCAATTTTCTCCTTTAAAGGAAACTGGCACTGGATTCTTGCGGGGGCTGGCGCAATACCGAACTGCGGGTCTTGTGCCGGGCATGATGCCGACGGCGCTCCCGATGCTTTCCCCATTAGGGTGTATGGGAACGGCCCGGCTCCAGATGTTCCTCACCCGAACGGCATCGACGTGAGGGATGAGGGGACGCGGCTCCCGATCCATGGGAACGGTCCGGCTCCAGATCTTTCTCACCCGAAGGGCATCGATATGAGGGATGAGGGCACCTTCGAGCGGCTCGATCTGTCTTGCCGCGACTACGGCGCCGGAGCCGGCATGGATCACCCACTCCTCATTGGCGGGGGTCAGTCTCCTGGCAACCGGAAATGACCAGTAGCGGGATGAGCGTATGAGTCGCAAATGTGAGTCTCCACGCCACAGACCGGCGTGGCTGAACTGGTTCAGCGTATTGGCTGGACTTGCCTGTTTCCGGCTGACGTGGGCTCTGCCGAAACTTTGAGGCGCCTCTTGGCCACTGACATGCTGATGCAAACCGATGTCTGGCAAATGCGCGAGCATCATCTGGCGTCTCGACATCGGACCCCAGCTGCAAAGCCGCTTCCGAGGACGGATCTCCAAACCGGACGATGTCCCGGTCTTCAGCGAAGACGGCCGCCGTCGGCTTTGTCGATCGTTTGGAGCTTCGCGCGTCAGCCATGGTAGTCGCCTTCTTCGTGGTTTGATGGGCTCTAACCAGAAGGGTGCAAGCGGCATGCCATTCCAATGAAGCTGCTTCTGCACCAGCGCTATCGCTTCGGGACGACGTCTTCGCCAACCCGGTGCTGCGCGCCAGAGCCGTCACGTCATCACACTGGACAAAAGTCCTGTGTAGAGCGGGTATTCACGCTTCCGGCACCGGCTGGCAAAGGACGGACCAGACAGCGCAAGCCCAGGCAATACCCCGCATCAGCCGGCACAGCGATTGCACAGTGTGTCTGCCCCGCGACTAACGTGAACGCAGGCCGGTCGCAGCAATCATCGCCGGCCGCTCTTCGGCAAGCGCCATTGTCCAGAGTCGATGAGGTCGAATTCGGCTCGGGTACATGCTGGCGTTCCAATTAGTCTCGCCGAGCGTCTCTATCGAAACCTCTTGTGTCGGAAACTGGACTAGAATTGTCGCAAGGCCGACCGAAAAGGTCGCCAAGAAGCGCCGCTGGTTGGTGGGAAGCGGCAGAACGCAACGGAGCGCCAACCGGGCACGCAAATTGCTTCCATGATCTTTGTCGGTGGGACGTCTGCAAAATTCGAGGAGAGCCTCGGCTGCCCCTAACGACACTTGATGAAGAGCGCATTGATCTTCCGCTCAACTCAACTGAAGGATTTGCTGTGACCCATATTGATCGCTATGCCTGGCAGGCACTAAATCGGCATTTCAAAACCGATGATCTGACAGGTCTCGCTAGCTCGCGCCGAAAGTTTGCTGCCCATTTGCTGCCGGACGTTCAAACGGTCATTGAAGAGCAGATTGCGCCCTTATCTCCCAAGCTCGTCGGCGTCCACCAGCGGGACGAGTTCGATGCCATGAAGTTGTCGGACATGGTCATTAGCGAGGGTGGAACCGTCGTTGCGCTGACACCCTTGCAATATCAGGACATCGATGTCGGCGAAGATGTGCCTTACGCGTCACTGCACAATGGCCTGTGGTTATTCCTTATCGGCGAACAGCCTGTGGCGGTCCTCCTGTCGCAGTTTTTTGACCGCTGGGGCGGCCGAACGGTTCAAGTGGAAATCGCTTATCTGCCGGGCGAGCAGGCCTGCGCCTTCTCGCATGGATTTCTTGGCAAAATCCATGCGGCAGGCGAAAGCTCGCAATACTACCGCAACAAGGTTCTCTCTTTTGAAGACGATGCATTTAACTCCGGGATGCCGGGAGCGATGCGGGTTCATCGCCTTCCTGCCGTACCCCGGAACGAGGTCGTGCTTTCGGAGGCAACTATGGCGCGTCTTGATGCCAACATCTTCGACCTTGATCGACACCGAGAGGGGTTGAAGCGCCTCGGCCAACACGCGCAAAAGGGTATTCTGCTTTATGGTCCCCCTGGCACAGGCAAGACACACGTCATCCGTTATGTTTCTGCCAACCTGCCCGGACGCACTACCGTTCTGGTTACGGCTGAGCAGACAGCGGCGATTGGGTTCTACATCGCGTTGGCCCGCACCCTTCAGCCGAGCATCGTCGTGCTGGAGGACGTCGACCTGATGGGTCGGTCGCGAGAAAACGTATATAGCCTGAAAGCCGAACGTCTGCTCAACCGTCTGTTGAATGAAATGGATGGTCTTGAACCAAACACAGATATCCTCTTCTTGCTGACGACTAACCGGCCGGAGGACATTGAGGACGCGCTCGCCTCGCGCCCGGGCCGCGTCGACGAAGCAATTGAGATACCGCTTCCCGACGCCAGTTGCCGCGAGCGGCTGATCGCGCTGTACGGTCGTGCGCTCGTCTTCGAAAACGGAGCGGTGGCGGACGCCGTTGCACGCTCGGAGAACAGCACCGCGGCCTATGTCAAGGAAATGGTCCGTCGTTTGGCTCAACGGAGCCTGGCACGGGATGGCGGTGATGTCGTCTCGCGCGAGGATGTGAAGATGGTCTTCGGCGACACTCGAACATTGTCGAGCCGTCTCAATAGGCGCCTTGTCGGCCTCAGTGAGAAAACCTTAAAAAGACAAGGAGCCGAAGAAGATGAGAGTGACTGCTGCGGCTAATGTTGTGCGGCCAGAGTTCGCCTTGCGCTGGATTCTTAATGTTGAGCTCTTGCACGGCCCGAAAGTGCCGCATACGTGAGGCCCTTTCGGGCGTCTTGCCCATCTTAGAGGCTTCTCTGATTGGGGTCGTTGAGGTCAAGATGCTCCTGCACTTTTTTCTGGACCGTTCCGTGGGTCACTCGCTTCTCTTCGCGGTCGGCGCTCTGGCCGCCGCATGATGGGGTCAGGAGAGCGAGGCGTCTCAATCTGTTTCACGACCTTGCCGAGTTTTGGCCGGCAGGTTCGGGACTCTCAACGAGATCGCCTCGCCCATCGTCCCCACGGAACGATCCGGGCATCGCCCTTTCGGGCGAAGGCTTTGTTCGTGTTGCGTGTTCCTTTGATTGGCCTCGGTTCACGCCGCCACCGCGGCAGGCTCCTTTCCAAAGCGGAATTCGGTTGCCTCGGCCCACATGCGATGCAGGATGACCGCCAGCTTGCGGGCCACCGCCACCCGCGCCCGCGCCATGCCCCGGCGCCCGGCGATGGTCATGCCCCAGGCCCTGAGGCTCGACCACTTCTTCGATCGCACGAGCAGCGAATGCGCTGCCTCGTAGAGGGCGGTGCGGGCGAGTTCATCGCCGCAGCGGCTGACCCTTCCCTGGATGTCGGTCTCGCCGGACTGGTAGCGCGCCGGCGTCAGCCCCAGATGCGCCCCTACCGCCCGCGACGAGCCGAACCGCTCCGGCCGGTCGATCGTGGCGCGGAAGGCAAGCGCGGTGATCGGCCCGACGCCCGGCGCGCTCATCAGCCGCCGGCAGACTTCCTCCTTGCGCACGATATCGAGAACCTGCTTGGTCAGGCGGGCGAACTCTCCCAGCATGACGGCGAGGATCGCAAGCAGCGGCTCGACCATCGCCATCATCTGGGCGTCGGCGCCGGCCAGTTCCCGCACGCGGCCGGCAAAAGCGCTGCGCGACGGCAAGCCCAGTTTGACGCCGGCCTCGCGCAGCATCGCCCGCACCACGTTCTCGATCGAACGCATCTCGTTCAGCACCGTGCGGCGGGCAACCAGCAGCGAGCGCCAAAGCCGGCACTTGCCGGCTCTTGACGTGCACCTGCTGATACCAGCCGGTGCGCATGATCTGCGCCAGCGCGCGGGCGTCATTGCGATCGGTCTTGTTGGGCATGGTCTTCATCGCCGCATTGGCCTGCCGCGTCTCGATGCAGGTCGCCGGCAAGCCTTCGGCGTGCAGTCCATCGTGAAGCCAGGCCGTCAGCGAGCACGCTTCCAGGCCGATCCGCTCAAGCGGCAAGCCGGTCCCCTTCAGCGCTTCACACAACGCCTGCGGATCGCTCAACGCTCTCGCCTCCTTCACGATCCGGCCAGTCTCGTCGACAATGCAAATAGAGGTCTCTTCCAAAGACACGTCCAGTCCGGCAAAGTACTTCATGGCTGCTCCTTCCAAATGTTTGTGGCGACTCACATCGACCACGTTTTCACATTTCGACAGGAGCAGCCGCCATCATCTGGCTCGGCCGAGACCCCAATCACCCCATCTGTTTTGAAAATCGGCTGGCTATGGGTTCCGTCTGAGGCTTGGTTATGATTCAAGCTGTTGATGTGGACAGAGCAGAGCCGTGGGCGGATGGCCCAGATTGCCAAGAAGACCAAGCGCTACCCGTCTGATTTGACGGACGAAGAGTGGGAGCAGTTCGCACCGCTGATGCCCAAGCCTGGGCGTCGCGGCCGTCCGCGCGAGGTTGATTTCCGGGAGGTGGTCAACGCCGTGCGCTACCTGGTCCGCTCCGGTTGCGGTTGGCGGATGCTGCCGATCCATTTCGGCCCCTGGTGTCGGGCGAAATGAGAAATTGACCCCCCCCTATTGCCTCAGCGAGGAATGTTACCGAGCGCGATGGGGCCAGCTCTTCATCCAGCCGCCATCGAGGATGATCAGCCCAGCCATTTCCATGCGCCAGGCCTTCACAAGCCGTTGCACCATTCTCAGGTTCCTTTCCTTGAAGCGCGACGGGTCGATCTTTGTCAGGCGTAGCAACACACTTGCTGCCGACAGCGCCGGCTCTTCGTCGAGCCATGCCTTGATCTGCGCCTCGAACGGCTCGTACATGCTGGGCCTCTTCGGATAGGGTTTGGTCCGCCGATACGGCCGCCGATGCGTTGGTCGGGTCTCGCCACTCTTCCAGGCCGTCTTCAGATTCGCGGTGAAGCGCTGGAGATCGATAACGGCCGGCTCCTCAATCTTCGCATTCAGGCCACGACGATCGACCCGCCGTCCAAGCTCCGCCTGCGCGGCGCGGAGACCAGCAAACAGCAGCACGGGATCGGCGGTTTCCATCATCGCCTGTAGCTGCTGCTTGTTGGCCTCGGCCACACCCGGATGTGTAAGGACACGGGCCGCAGGCGGAATTGGCGGATGATGCGCTTGATCACACGAGCGCCGATCCGCGTCTTCTCCTGAAGCTTGAATGACGGCTGGAACAGATTGCCGTAAAGCCGCACCACAGCATAAAGTTGACCAAGAGCGGCTGTTGCCTCCGCGCCGACAAACCGACCATACCCCACCAGGCGACGCACGATGGCGCCATTCTTCTGCTCCACATGCGCCTGGTCATTCTTTCGATAGGCACGAGAGCGCGTCACTTCCAGGTCCTCACTTCGGCACCAGGAGACGACGAACTCGTTCATGAAGGCGCTGTCGTTGTCGAAATCTACGCCCAGCAGGGGGAAGGGAAAGAACGAGCGGGCCTGCTTGATCGCCACTGTGATTTTTCATGGAATGAGGACCCTGTTTGAGGGGTGATTTTCGTACCTTTTGCGCGAAAAAACAGGGTCCCGATTCCGTGGTCATTGACACCCCAGCGGCGGATGGTCTCGTAGGAGACGACGATCCCCCGCTCCAGCAGCATTTCTTCAACATCGCGCAGGCTCAGCCCGAACCGGTAATAAAGCCAGACGGCATGAGCAACGATTTCGATCGGAAAGCGATGGTTCTTGTAGGTGGCGCATGCTTCGACCATGCCAACCTGACTTATCGTCAAACCGTTAAGCCAAAATCAATGTGACAGCACCTCACGGATTGGTCGCTGGCGGCCTTTGAACATTGCAACCTCCGAAATGATCGAAGGCTCCTTGCCACAGCACTGGTAATCAAAAGGTTGCAACAGATCCTTTCGGACTGGTACAGATGCGTTGCCAAAAGTGTTCCGATCGGCATCGATCCCAGGTCGCACAATATGCTTCGGAGTCGCTTGGGAAACAGGACGCTTATATCTCGTTCCCTGCAGAAGAAACGCAGTGGCGCGAAGCTTGCAACCGGGGTCGGCCGGCTCGACTACACCAACGGTATCGACGCGGTTACGCGTGCAGTACAGCGTCAGGCAGAAACTAGATCGTCTCCGGGCGTTTCCTTCCGCGCTTGCCCGCCTGTCGCTGCGCGACCGACCAAACTCGACCAACTTGCTCTTGGTCCGCTCCAAGGTGAGGCCGAGCTCCCAAAGGGCCTCTGCGATGCGGAGCACATCCCCACGATATTTGAAGCAGACGTCGATACAGCGTCAGCCAGGCCCCACCCCGTGACGGTGGGCGGGACCTCAGCCGAGGCCTAGGATGAAGCGCCGATTGGGTGAACGGATAGGCCGCGCGTTCAACGGATAGAGCGAGGTAAATCGCTCTATGTCTGCTGGGTCGATCTCAACCGGTTCCGTCGCAACCATCCACTTGACGTTCTCGGTGCATGGCGGCGTCGTCAATGATCCCTCGTATGTCCAGTAGCCAAGCGAAGCCGGTAGAAGCCCGTTGGGGTCGACCTCGTCGACCGCTGTCTCCTCGCCTGAGATTGCGGGAAATGCTGCGGCAAGGCTGGCAAAGGTGGCATTTGTCGCGCCTGGCGTCAGAAACACGCCCAGCACACCCAGAGTATCGCTACGGGTGTCTTTATGGACGAAATGCGCTTCCATCGGAAAACTCTTGCCTGCGACGTGGTGTTCGCTCGGCGCATGGAAATGGAACTGTACCAGTTCGTAGACACGATCCCCCCGGGTGAGCGTGCTGCCTTGCGGCAGGTTGACTTGAATGGTGTGGCCGTTGTTCACCATCTTGCCGCCGCCCTTATGCCAACCTATGGCGATGTGCGGAATATCCGCCTTGACCGCGCCTTTGATATCGATCGGCGATTGCTGCGTGCCCGCCGAGCAGACGAAATTATCCATATCGCCCCAGTGTTCGGGTCCGACCGGGCCGGCATATCCCCAATGGGTGCTGGCCGCCCGCGCGGCTTCAGCGCAAACGGGACACGCGCCGAGTGCAACGAACCCTTTGATTAGATTACGACGATGCATATCGCTTTCGCTCCTGGATGTGACTGAACTTTTCAATTGGGGGTTGTCATGGCGGGAGCTGCAGTCGCAACTATGATGTGGCAACATCGTCGCAATTTGCGCTCTCACCTACAAGTGCTCGACAGTACCCCAGGTGGTATATGAGTACATCTCCTCGGGCGGTTTATCGCCCGTCCGGCGTGCGTAGACCGATCCACTTGTCCTTGACATCGTTGTAGTGTTCTTCCGGCCTGTATTTTGTCACCTGCAGGTTGAGACGCTCGGCGGATAGGTGACCGATTGCCTTTAGGATGCCATAACTCGCCACCACCACGTCGTGTTCGGCTTTGGCCTGATCGATCTTGCCGGTAATGACTGCGGCCTGAGCGTTGAGAACGTCGAGCGTGGTGCGCTGGCCGACGTCGCGCTCCTCCATGACGCCATTCAAGGCAAGCTGCGCAGCGGCAATCACCTGCCTGTTGGCTGCTCGGGTTTGCCGGGCTGCGGTGTACGTCGTCCATGCCGCAGTCACTTGCTGACGCACCAGATCGCGGGCGACATCGATATCGATCCGGGCTTGACCGAGCGATTCCTTGCGCTGTCGTACCAGCGCCGAAGTGCGGCCACCCGAATAGATCGGTATGGTCAGTGTCGCGCCGATGCTGCCTGAATTGGTCGTGCCGTCCTGCTGGCTGGCAATAGGCGAGGTGTTGCTATAGGCGCTCGAGACGCCGGCGGAAGCGGAAAGCTGTGGCAGCAGCGCACCTTCGGCCGATTTCACCGAAAACGCTGCCGCGTCAACCAGATGCTCCGAGGCCAGGATGGCGGGGTGTTGGCTCGATGCAGTCACGATTGCCGCATCGAGGCTCGGCGGCAACAGCTTCGACAGCGGCGAAGCGGCCCTGAGCTTCCCCGGCTCGTGACCGACGATCTGACGGTAGGTCGCCGCGCTCACCAGGAGCTGCTCACGGGCGGCGGCCAATTGCGCCACGGCAGAGGCGCGCGAGGCGTCGGCCTGGGCGACGTCAGTACGTGTACCCTCGCCGACCTCGAAGCGCAGACGCGCAGCTCGCGCCTGCTCGGTCAGGAACCGCACATTTTGATGCCTCAGCACCGCTTTCTGCCGGTCACGAACGACGTCCATATAGGCCTGGGCTGCTTTGAACAGGATGTTCTCTTCGGTGTTGCGCAGGCTTTCGACCGAAGCTTTGACCTGCGATTCGGCGGCGGCGACGTTGTTCCTAGTCTGAAAACCGTCAAACAGCGTCTGCTTGATCTTGACGCCATATTTGCCGGTTGTCGTATGCGCGTTTTTATTCCTCCCGTTAACAGGGCTGCTGGATTGCTCGATGCTCGCGGAACCCTCGATCGTCGGGCGCCACCCTGACTTGGCGATGGCCACGCTCTCGTCCGTGACGCGGACATTGGCGCGGGACGAATTCAGAGAAGAATTGTTCTGGTATGCCTCCGCTAGGGCGCCCAAAATGCTCTCGGGCGAGGCGGCGTTCGAAGATAGCGGTGCAGTCACTACAATCAAGAATGCCAGTCCGGCCAGTCTCTTACTTGGTCGCAAATTGATTTCTCCAATTCTGAACGCTGGACAATCGCGCGCGCAGAGCAGCTACCCATCAATGCACGGGCCCCGCGCGTTGAACGCACCCAGATTACCCGGGCCGCAACTAGGACGCTGTCGAGTACCTGAGGCGCCTCCTGCGTGCGTATGTGCGCCAGCAACGCTGTGGGACCGCAGTCAGCTTTTCGCGAAGGCTGATAAATTGAACAAATTGATTGTTTGGATCGGGATCATCCAAATCATGGATGCATCCGCACATTCCCTGAGCTACCATTTGGACGAGACATTCGCACCAAAGGACGAGGGCTGATCCGTCGCCCGACGACCCACAGACCGGCGGCGAGACGGACGGCGACATGTCAGATCGAGAGAGCGATCCATCCCACTGATCGTTCGACCGCGACGGCATCGTCAACTTAACGAAGCGTGGATACCGATGTGCGATGACGGGGGCAGGTGCTGTCACATTGATTTTGGCTTAACGGTTTGACGATAAGTCAGGTTGGCATGGTCGAAGCATGCGCCACCTACAAGAACCATCGCTTTCCGATCGAAATCGTTGCTCATGCCGTCTGGCTTTATTACCGGTTCGGGCTGAGCCTGCGCGATGTTGAAGAAATGCTGCTGGAGCGGGGGATCGTCGTCTCCTACGAGACCATCCGCCGCTGGGGAAAGAAGCACAGTCCCGATTATGCACGTCGCCTGCGCCGCAAGGCGCCATCGAAAGACGATGTCTGGCATCTTGATGAGGTAGCCGTGCGCATCAACGGCAGGCGGTGCTGGCTGTGGCGCGCCGTCGACCAGGACGGCTATGTGCTGGATGAGATCGTGCAGACCCGCCGCAATACCAAGGCGGCCAGGCGTCTGCTCATTCGTCTGCTGAAGAAGCAAGGCCTGTCGCCGAAGCGTATCGTCACCGATAAGCTGCGCTCCTATTCAGCGGCAAGACGTCAGGTCATGCCCGATATCGAGCACCGGTCGCACAAGGGCCTCAACAACCGGGCGGAGAACTCTCACCTGCCGTTTCGAAAGCCGGAGCGAATTCGGCAAGGCTTCCAGCATTGGCTCCCTTCAGCATTTCGTCTCCGTCTTCTCCGCCATACGCAATCTCTTTGTCCCCTCCCGCTCAAACAGGTCCGCCACGCAGATCCGAACTCACCGCCTCAATGCCATGGCAGAATGGAAGGCCGCGGCGTTGCAGATTGCCTGAAAACAGCTGTGGGCTTCCGCGCGTCCACGCTTCAAACAATGTGACAGCGCCACCGCGCGTATTCACCCATCAGCTGGCAAACGCGATCCGCGCTCGGCCGGGCTGCGCAACCTGACCAACTCCGCCCGGCCGAACGCTGATCGCTCCCTGTAGTCTCGGACGGTGAAGGCCGGCGAGGCGCCGGCGCTGGTCCATGCCTGGTCGGCCCCACGCGGAAAGGGCAGTAGCCGCAATCCATGTGGCCTATCGATAGGCGAGACGAAGGCCCGGATCGAAAAAGTATCGGGGGCAGGACCGCGTCGCGCGGCTGGTGCGATTCCACCTCAGCGCTGAGCTTCTCTCCCATCAGGAGGTTAGGTTGCGCGTTTCGGGCCGAATAGGAACACTGTGAGGGCCGCAAGCAATGTGGCAATCGCGGTGTAGGCAAAGACACTGGTGACGCCGGAAGCATCCACCAGTAGTCCGCCGAAAATCGCGCCGGCTGCGATGGCTACCTGGAACGCTGAGGTCATCAGCACGCCGGCGCTTTCGGCCTGCTCGGGAACGGCACGCAGCACCATCCAAGTCTGCAACCCCACCGGCACCGCACCGAAGGCAAAGCCCCATACGGAAACCGCAATCGCCGAGGCAAAGGTCGATGCTCCAAGCATCAGCAACGAGATAGCGGCTATCGCCATAAGCAGGGATGGCAGGGCCGCGACCGCCTTGAGACTGTGTTTGGCCAGGAATGCTCCGGCTAAACTGCCGAAGAAGCCGCTTATGCCAGAAACGAGCAACAGTAGCGAGATCTCCTCGATATCGAGCTCGGGATTGGTCCCGAGGAAGGCCCGGATGTAGGTGAAGCTGGCGAAGTGCCCAGAAGCGACCAGCAGTACGACCAAAAGTGCGACCTTGATGGTCGGATTTTTGGCCACATCCAGCAGACTGCGGAATCCAGCCATTTCAACGGGAGGCAGCGTCGGCATCGTTACCAACTGCACAAGCAGTGTAACGGCATTAACGACCGCGGTGATCATGAAGGGCGCCTGCCATCCCCAGATGTGGCCGAGATAGGCGCCGATGGGAGGCGCGCATACGAGAGCGACCGAAACGCCGCCGAGGATGATTGACATGGCGCGCGGCAGAAGGTGATTTGGAACGAGCCGCATGGCTAGCGATGCCGAAATCGACCAGAAGCCTCCGAGCGCAATGCCGAGCACGACACGTGCCGCCAGGAAGACCGTCGGCGACCACGCGACTTCCGCCAGAATGTTGGACAGGATCTGAAGCAGCATCATCGCCCACAGGACGATCCTGCGGTCCAGGCGCTTTGTGATGATGGCCATCGTCGGCGCCGAGATCGCCGCAGCAATCGCCGTCGCTGTCATCGTCTGTCCAGCGACGCCCTCTGTGATACCGAGATCATGCGCGAGCCGCGTCAGCACGCTGGCAGGCAGAAACTCTGCCGTCACCAGCCCGAAGGTGCCCAAGGCAAGCGAAATGACCGCACCCCATGCGGGACGAGACCGTTGATCCGGCTTTTCTGGGTCTTGCGGAACAGCACCCATGAAGCCTGTCGTGGATCCGGTCATGAATATGCTCGCCAGGTTTGCGTTGCGCTGCAACATGGGTTGGCTGCGATGACCCGAATTAAAGCCAGAAGCGCGCCGTCGCTGCCCGACATGTTGTGACAGTGGGGCGTGCAATTTCGGTGCCGGTTCTCCGTGCCGGACGAGGATGTCATCGTCGGGAGGCAACTCGTCAGGCCGTTCCATGCCGACGTCGCCGTCCGTCTCGAACCAGCCATGCGCAAGCAGCTCCGAGCACGTCTGATGTTGCGCGGCGGGAACGACGCAAAGCCGGTCGCTATGCCCGCCGCCTTTAGGCAGCCAAAATTGGCTCTGACTCGAAGGCCCAACTTCTGGTAGCGGCTCGAAGCTGACGCTTTGTGTCGGGCATTGTCGGGTCCGCTACACGGCTTGTTCCTACCATCATTTATCTGGCAGCGAGCACTTGTTAGAGCCCAAGCTAACCAGCTGAAAAGAAAAAGGAAGATCCCAGTTAGCTATGCATCGGAAAAGTTGGCACGAGTCTTGAAACCCTTTGGTGCGAGGCGGCGAGAGCTGCCCATCGGCATTTATGTCGCGGGCAGCCGCGATGGATGGAACGAAGGAAGGAAATCTATAATGTCAGGTCTGCGTCAGATCGCCTTTTACGGCAAGGGCGGCATCGGCAAGTCCACCACCTCCCAAAATACGCTCGCCGCCCTTGTCGACCTCGGGCAGAGGATCCTCATCGTCGGCTGCGATCCGAAAGCCGACTCCACCCGCCTGATCCTGAACTCGAAAGCGCAGGATACGGTCCTGCATCTTGCGGCACAGGAAGGTTCGGTCGAAGACCTCGAACTCCAGGACGTGCTCAAGGTAGGTTACAGAGGGATCAAGTGCGTGGAATCCGGCGGCCCGGAGCCGGGTGTCGGCTGCGCCGGCCGCGGTGTCATCACCTCGATCAACTTCCTCGAGGAGAACGGCGCCTATGACGATGTCGACTATGTCTCCTACGACGTGCTCGGGGACGTGGTGTGCGGCGGCTTCGCGATGCCGATCCGCGAGGGCAAGGCCCAGGAAATCTACATTGTCATGTCCGGCGAGATGATGGCGCTCTATGCCGCCAACAACATCGCCAAGGGCATCCTGAAATATGCCCATTCGGGCGGCGTGCGGCTCGGCGGCCTGATCTGCAACGAGCGCCAAACCGACCGCGAGCTCGACCTTGCCGAAGCACTGGCTTCCAGGCTCAATTCCAAGCTCATCCATTTCGTGCCTCGCGACAACATCGTCCAGCACGCCGAACTCAGGAAGATGTCTGTGATCCAGTATGCGCCGGATTCGAAGCAGGCGGGGGAATACCGGGCGCTGGCCGAGAAGATCCATGCCAATTCTGGCCAGGGCACCATCCCGACCCCGATCACCATGGAGGAGCTCGAGGACATGCTGCTCGACTTCGGCATCATGAAGACCGACGAGCAGATGCTTGCCGAGCTTCAGGCCAAGGAAGCGGCGAAGGCGGCCGCCCAGTAACGAGCGCTGCCGACACGAGGCGCCGCCTTGAGCTGGCCGCCTTGCAAAGAACGGCGCCTCATCGATGAGGCGTCACCAAATACCTTGAAAGGGGTCCCATGAGCCTGGATTACGAGAATGACGGTGCTCTCCATGCGAAGCTTATTGAGGAGGTGCTGTCGCAATATCCCGACAAGGCGGCGAAGCGCCGCAAAAAGCACCTCAGCGTCGCAAAGAGCGGGAACGAGGCTGGCGAGGTCCTTTCCGAATGCGACGTCAAATCGAACATCAAGTCCATTCCGGGCGTGATGACGATTCGCGGCTGCGCCTATGCCGGCTCAAAGGGCGTGGTGTGGGGTCCGGTCAAGGATATGGTCCATATCTCGCACGGCCCGGTTGGCTGCGGGCAATATTCCTGGTCGCAGCGCCGCAACTACTACGTCGGCACGACGGGCATCGACACGTTCGGGACAATGCAGTTCACCTCCGATTTCCAGGAGAAGGACATTGTTTTCGGCGGCGACAAGAAGCTGGAACAGATTATCGACGAGATCGAGGATCTGTTTCCGCTGAACAATGGCATCACCGTGCAATCCGAATGCCCGATCGGCCTGATTGGCGACGACACCGAAGCAGTTTCGCGGAACAAGGCCAAGGAGCACGAAAAGACGATCGTGCCGGTGCGCTGCGAGGGTTTCCGCGGCGTCTCGCAATCACTCGGCCATCACATCGCCAACGATGCGATCCGCGACTGGGTCTTCGAGAAGAAGGACGTGGAGTTCGAGGCCGGCCCGTACGACGTCAACGTGATCGGCGACTACAATATCGGCGGCGACGCCTGGGCCTCGCGCATCCTGCTCGAGGAGATAGGGCTGCGCGTGGTCGGCAACTGGTCGGGCGACGCGACCCTCGCCGAAATAGAGCGCGCCCCGAAGGCCAAGCTCAATCTCATCCACTGCTACCGGTCGATGAACTACATCTGCCGGCACATGGAGGAAAAGTATGGCGTCGCCTGGATGGAGTACAATTTCTTCGGGCCCTCCCAGATCGAAGCCTCTCTGCGCAACATAGCCAAGCATTTTGGGCCCGAAATCGAGGAGAAGACTGAGAAGGTCATCGCCAAGTACAGACCGCTCGTTGATGCGGTCATTGCCAAGTACCGGCCGCGCCTCGAAGGCAATACCGTGATGCTTTATGTCGGCGGCCTGCGCCCCCGTCACGTCATCACCGCCTACGAGGATCTCGGCATGGTGATCGTCGGCACCGGCTATGAGTTCGCCCACAACGACGACTATCAGCGCACGGGCCATTACGTGAAGAATGGCACGCTGATCTATGACGACGTTACCGGTTACGAGTTGGAAAAGTTCATCGAGGGGGTTCGCCCTAATCTCGTCGGCTCGGGCATCAAGGAAAAATACCCGGTGCAGAAGATGGGCATACCGTTCCGTCAGATGCACTCCTGGGATTATTCAGGACCGTATCACGGCTATGACGGCTTTGCCATTTTCGCCCGCGACGTGGACCTTGCCATCAACAATCCGGTCTGGGGCCTCTACCAGGCGCCTTGGAAAGAAAGCCCGTCCCGTGGGCGGGCGATGGCTGCCGAGTAACACCTGACTTTAGCCTGGTCTCCCCAGGGAGACGACGAACGCCCGCGGCCGCGTGATCCGCGGGAGACCTGAAACGTCTTCACGTCCCTGAGCTGCCGTATGGCGCCCAGATGAAAGAGGTAACCACCCATGCCGCAGTCGGCTGAAAAAGTTCTCGACCACGCCCCCCTGTTCCGTGAGCCGGAATATAGGCAGATGCTTGCCGAGAAGAAGCTGAATTTCGAATGTCCGCACGCCGATCAGATCGTTACCGATCAGCGCGAGTTCACCAAGACGTGGCAATACCGCGAAAAGAATCTCGCCCGCGAAGCGCTTGTCGTGAACCCCGCCAAGGCCTGCCAGCCGCTGGGTGCGGTGTTTGCGGCCGCGGGCTTCGAGCGAACCATGTCCTTCGTCCACGGCAGCCAGGGCTGCGTGGCCTATTACCGCTCGCACCTGTCGCGCCATTTCAAGGAGCCTGCGTCGGCGGTTTCCTCCTCGATGACCGAGGATGCGGCGGTATTTGGCGGCCTGAAGAACATGGTCGATGGGCTCGCCAACACCTACCAGCTCTACGACCCGAAGATGATCGCTGTCTCGACCACATGTATGGCGGAGGTCATTGGCGACGACCTGCACAGCTTCATCCAGAACGCCAAGGACGAAAACTCGGTCCCGCGCGACTTCGACGTGCCCTTTGCCCATACGCCAGCCTTTGTCGGCAGCCATGTCGATGGCTATGACGGCATGGTCAAAGGCATTTTGGAGCACTTCTGGAAAGGCCAGGAGCGCACGGAAGCCAAGGGAACCATCAACATCATTCCGGGCTTCGACGGCTTCTGCGTTGGCAACAACCGGGAACTCAAACGCCTGCTTGACCTGATGGGCGTGTCCTACACCTTCATCCAGGACGCCTCTGACCAGTTCGACACCCCGTCGGACGGCGAATACCGCATGTATGACGGCGGCACGAAGATCGAAGACGTGAAGGAGGCGCTCAACGCCGAGGCGACACTTTCGCTGCAGTATTACAACACCCGAAAAACGCTGGAATATTGCGAGCAAGTCGGGCAAGCGACCGCCTCGTTCCATTACCCGCTCGGGGTCCAGGCGACCGACGAATTCCTGATGGAGCTATCGGCGATCTCCGGCAAGGAAATCCCTGAGACAATCCGCCTGGAGCGCGGCCGACTGGTTGACGCCATGGCTGACAGTCAGTCCTGGCTGCATGGCAAGAAATACGCGATCTACGGCGATCCGGACTTCGTCCATGCCATGGCGCGCTTCGTGATGGAAACCGGCGGTGAGCCGACACATTGCCTCGCCACCAACGGCACCTCGGCGTGGGAAGCCGAGATGAAGGAACTGCTTGCATCCTCGCCCTTCGGCAAGGACGCTCAGGTCTGGGCGGGCAAGGACCTGTGGGCGATGCGCTCGCTGCTCTTCACCGAGCCGGTGGACCTGCTGATCGGCAATTCCTATGGCAAGTATCTGGAGCGCGACACCGGCACGCCGCTGATCCGGCTGATGTTTCCGATCTTCGACCGGCACCATCACCATCGCTTTGCGCTCATGGGCTACCAAGGCGGGCTGCGCGTGCTGACGACGATCCTCGACAAGATCTTCGACAAGCTCGATCGCGAGACGAGCGAGACGGGCGTGACGGACTATTCCTATGATCTCACCCGCTAACAGCGGCTGCCGGCTTTTCGCCGGAGCCGTCCGCTGCCCAACGGACCTTGGAGACCGACGCCATGTCCTCGCCCAGCGCCAAAATCCAGGATGTCTTCAACGAGCCCGCCTGCGATAAGAACCGCGGCAAGGATGCCAAGGCGCGCAAAGAGGGCTGTTCGAAGCCGCTGACGCCGGGCGCGGCAGCCGGCGGCTGCGCTTTTGACGGCGCCAAGATCGTGCTGCAGCCGATCACCGACGTCGCGCATCTGATCCATGCGCCGCTCGCCTGCGAGGGCAATTCCTGGGACAACCGCGGCGCCGCTTCCTCCGGGGCATCGCTGTGGCGCACGAGCTTCACGACCGACCTCACCGAACTCGACGTGGTGATGGGGCAGGGCGAGCGGAAGCTTTTCAAGGCGATCCGCGAGATCAAGGAAGCCTATGCGCCGCCGGCGATCTTCGTCTATTCGACCTGCGTGACGGCGCTGATCGGCGACGACATCGAAGCGGTCTGCAAGCGCGCGGGGGAAAAATTCGGCTTGGCCGTGGTGCCGGTCAATGCGCCGGGATTGGTCGGCTCCAAGAACCTCGGCAACAAGCTCGCCGCCGAGGCGTTGCTCGACCATGTCATCGGCACGGTCGAGCCCGACGACGCTGGGCCGTACGACATCAATATCCTTGGCGAATTCAATCTCTCCGGCGAATTCTGGCTGGTGAAGCCGCTCCTTGATCGGCTCGGGATCCGGGTGCGCGCCTGCATTCCGGGCGATGCGCGCTACCTCGACGTTGCCTCTGCGCACCGCTCCCGGGCGGCTATGATGGTGTGCTCGACCGCGCTCATCAATCTGGCTCGCAAGATGGAGGAGCGCTGGGACATCCCGTTCTTCGAAGGCTCCTTCTACGGCATCACCGACACCTCGGAAGCACTGCGCAACATTGCTGAGCTGCTCGTGAAGAAGGGCGCTGATCCAGAGATCCTCGCCCGCACAGAGACGCTGATCGCTGAGCAGGAGGCGATTGCGTGGAAGAAGCTCGAGGCTTACCGGCGACGGCTTCAAGGCAAGCGCGTGCTGCTCAATACAGGCGGTGTGAAGTCCTGGTCGGTCGTCCATGCGCTGATGGAGATCGGCATTGAGATCGTCGGCACCTCGGTCAAGAAATCCACTGTCGAAGACAAGGAGCGCATCAAACAGCTCCTCAAGGACGACAACCACATGTTCGAGCAGATGGCAGCGCGCGAGCTTTACGCCATGCTCTCAGAACACAAGGCCGACATCATGCTGTCGGGCGGGCGCACGCAATTCATCGCGCTTAAGGCCAAGACGCCCTGGCTCGACATCAACCAGGAGCGCCAACACCCTTACGCCGGCTATGACGGCATGGTGGAACTCGTACGCCAGATCGACCTCGCCATTCACAACCCGATCTGGCGCCAGGTGCGGGAACCGGCACCGTGGGATTGCCAGCCTGCCATGAAGGACGAACCGCCGAGCACAACGAGCGAGACGGCGAGCCTGCACGCTGTCCAGGAAGTCGCCCGCACGACGGCCCGCGACTGCGGCGAGTGTTGAGGAAAGCCGATGGCGCGCATCCTTCCCCAGACCAAATCAGCGGCGGTCAATCCGCTGAAATCCTCGCAGCCGCTGGGTGCTGCCTTGGCCTTTCTCGGGATCGACGGCGCAGTGCCGCTATTCCACGGCATCCAAGGCTGCACCAGCTTCGCGCTCGTGCTCTTCGTGCGGCATTTCAAGGAAGCGATTCCCCTACAGACCACCGCGATGGATGAAGTGACAACCATCCTCGGCGGGTCAGACAATCTGGAAGAGGCGATCCTCAACCTGAAGACCCGCACGAACCCAAAGCTGATCGGGGTCTGCACGACGGCCCTGGTGGAAACCCGTGGCGAAGATTGCGCAGGCGACATTGCCGACATCAGGCTGAAACGGGCGGAAGAACTCGCGGGTACGGAGATCGTACTGGCCAACACGCCGGATTTCGACGGCGCGATCGAACAGGGCTGGGCCACGGCTGTCAGCGCGATGATCGAAGTCATGACGCGACCGGGCGAGCGGGCGCGCCAGTCAAAGAAGATCGCGATCCTGCCCGGCTGGAATCTCACCGTGGCTGACATCGAGCATTTGCGCGAGATGGTTGAAAGCTTTGGGCTGCAGCCGGTGATTTTGCCGGACGTCTCAGGCTCGCTTGACGGCACTGTACCAGACCACTGGGTCCCGACCACCTATGGCGGCACCAGCATCGAGGATATCCGCGAGCTCGGCGCGGCCGAGCACTGCATCGCTATCGGCGAGCATATGCGTCACCCGGCCGAGGTGCTGCAGAAGATGACCGGCGTCCCTTACGTGCTGTTCCAGTCGCTGACCGGACTGGAGGGCGCCGATCAGTTCTTTTCCCTGCTGTCCGCGATTTCTGGCGAGTCTGTGCCGGCCAGCGTGCGCCGTCGACGGGCGCAATTGCAGGATGCGTTGCTCGACGGACATTTCCATTTCGGAGGCAAGAAAATTGCGATCGCTGCTGAACCAGACCAACTCTATCAACTCGCGACCTTCTTCACCGGCATGGGCTCCGAAATCGCGGCGGCGGTCGCCACGACCGATATGTCGAAAATTCTGGAAAAAGTACCGGCGGCCTCGATTCAGATCGGCGATCTCAGCGATTTGGAAGCGCTTGCCGGCGGGGCTGATCTTCTGGTCACCCATTCACATGGACGCCAGGCATCGCAACGTCTTGGCATTCCGCTCATGCGCGTCGGCTTCCCCGTCTTCGACCGGCTCGGCAGCCAGCACAAGCTCTCAATCCTCTATCAAGGGACCCGTGATCTGGTTTTCGAGGTCGCCAACATGTTCCAGGCCAACCGGCATGCGCCGACGCCCGAGAAACTTGATCCATTCCGCAAGCGAGAAACGCAAGATGGGGCCCGTCCGTCGCCTCTCACTGGTCACTGACGAGGGCCGAGATCCAATGCGTGAACGACAAGCAGGCGCCTTGCGCGTGGCAATCGCAACACAAGACATGAAGGAGCTCAATGCGCATTTCGGCTCGGCCAGGCGCTTTGTCATCTACGATGTGACGCCCGAGGAGTGGAACCTCGTGGAAGCCGTGGCCTTCGACGACGTCTCCGACGAAAGTGGGAAACATCGGACCGAGGGCGATGACCGCATCACACCGAAGGTGGAAGCACTGAAGGGCTGCCACCTCCTGTTTTGTCTGGCAATCGGCGGACCTTCGGCAGCCAAGCTTGTTTCGGCAAAAATCTATCCGCTCAAGGTTCCGCAGCCTCAGAGTATCCAAGATGTGCTGTTGCGCACGCAGGTGATGCTCAGAACGTGTCCTCCCCCCTGGGTGCGCAAGCTGCTGGCTGAGGCAGGCGTCGCGAAACCGTCCTTTGAGGACGACGACTGAAATGAGGAGGCGAAAATGTCCGACCCTGTGGTTAGCCCTGCTGTCGCCGAGGATCAGGTGGCGCTTGCCAGCCCGTTCCTGAAATGCCTCGTGCGGCTAATCCGTGCTCAGGACTCCTACGGAGCGTGGGAAGGCAAAGCGGAGCCCGAGCTGTTGGCCTCCTTCATCATCAGTAAGGAACAGCGCCGTGCAATCCCGATCATCGGCGATCCCGATCCGGACGTGCTGTGGAGGCTTGATATGTTCTACACCGCTGTTGGGCTTGCGATCGAGGAGCGCTGCGGGCTGATGGCATCGCCGATAATGGAGATGAGCCATGAAGGCTTCGGGCGGGTGCTGTTCACGGCCGGGCGGTTGGTGGCTCTGTCGAAGACCCTGCGCGATGTCCACCGGTTCGGCTTCGAGACGTACCAGAAGCTCACTCAGGCCGGTACGAAACTGGTCGACGACGCAATCGCCACCATCGAGACCTATCCCGAGGTGGCGCGTGCGTGATGAAGCAGGTTTCGAGCAAAGGGGCCATGACAATCTTGAGCAGCCGCGATGGCCAGCCCACGGAAGCCGAGGCGGGCCAGGTCGATGAGGGGGCTCTTGGGGTAGCGCCGATGAAGCCACTCGTCCTGATCTGTTCGCAAGATGCGGAGTTCTATCTGAATTATAGCCACATTCTGGAGGCGGACATCTTCGCGAGTGAGCAGGCAGGCTGCGCGAAGGAAGCATTTGTATTGGCCGAACAACGGGAGTTCCACGCCGTCGTGCTGGACTGCGTCCCAGCAAGCGCGACGGGAGCCACAATCTGCGCCCGCCTCAAGGAGGAGCCGCGGACGGCCGACCTGCCCGTTATTGCCCTGATCGCGCGCGGCGCCGAGGACCAGCACCTCGATCTCCTGAAAGCTGGCATTGACGAGATCTTTGTGCGGCCGATCGACCCGGCCAAGCTCCTCGACTGTCTACGGGCGAGGCTGGCGCTGCCGAAGCGGGGCGCAAATGGTCTTGAAAACGGCGGCTGGCTCACCTGGGGCGGCCTCGAGATGAAGGTGGATGCCCGCCGGATTCGCGGCAATGGCCACGACATTCACCTCGGACTCATCGAGTTCAACGTGCTGCGGCTTATGATTGAAGCTCCCGGCACGGTCTTCAGCCGGGATGAGCTTATCCGCAGAGCTTGGCCCGACAACGTCCATGTCGGTCCACGCACCGTTGATGTCCATATCAGCCGGATAAGAAAAGCCCTGAAGTCAGCTTCGCCCGGCAGCGTCATTCGCACCGTGAGGTCGGCCGGCTACTCGCTCGAGAAGCGGGACGACTGAATCAAGTGCCGGGGTGGCACTCCCACTCTCGCGCTGTGAGCCGGTCTTGCAGCCAGAACGCCACAAAACGAACACGCAGAGCAGGGCAGGCAAATGGCATTCAAAACTGTACTCTCTGTGACCGGCGCTGACCATTCCGATCAGGACGTCAGAACTGCTGCCGGCTTGTGTGCCGAAGTCGGCGCGCACCTTTCCGTACGGATTATACCGGCTCCGATGCTCGTTATGTCGTATCCGCCGAACGGAGTTGGTGTCCCCGAGTGGCCTATGGGACATGGACAGGCAATGGCCAACATTGAACGACCGGTTTCGGCAAATCGATGGATTTACACAGGACGTGGCCAGACTGGAAAGACGCTACAAAGACACCCAGAGACTGCTAAGAGCGATGTGCCTTTCCTATGACGTGGATACGGATTATTGCGAAGCGACCGGCGTCGGTGAGGTGGTTCGACAGCGTGCGCTCTGCGCCGACCTGACAATGGTCGGCCCCGCACTTCTCAACGACAGTATTGTCGGACCTCTCGTTATCAATGGCAGCTTATTCGACACGGGAAAACCGGTGCTTATTGTGCCGAACGGCGCTAAGGCGACCCTGTGGCCACGGCACGTCCTGGTCGGTTGGGATTCACGACTCGAGGTGTCCCGTGCGGTTCGGGAAGCGCTGGGTCTCTTATGCGCTGCTGAGGAAGTTCGTGTTGCCCTGGTCGATCCGAAGGCGAACTACAACGGGAACGGCGCGGAGCCTGGAGCCGATATTGTTGCCTATCTCACTCGGCACGGTGCTCGGGTGTCGGTTGATCGGCTGCCGAGCGCCGGTAAACCGGTGGCAACGGTGCTCGCGCAGCACGCAATCGACACGTCCGCAGACATGATAGTCATGGGCGCTTATGGCAGCCGTCGGCTGCGTGAGCGGCTCTTTGGCGGTGTGACGAGATGGATGGTTGAGAAGCCGACATTGCCGCTGTTTTTGACGCGCTGACTGGTTCCGAAGTTGCACCCACGCTATTCGAAGCTTTACTCCCCTGGGTGACCTATTCATATCATCGGGAGAGAGATCGCGGCGGCGCGAAGCTCCTCGGAGCCAATGTGCTGGGTGGCGCCATCGGGAATACGTCCGGTCTTGAGTTGCTGTCGGGTACTGCTCGCCCGAGATGATTCCGCTGCGCGGAGACCAAGGCCGCGCAGGGATGCTGCTAGACCCATCTAGGCCCGGCTTCGTGGGTTGGCGGAAGTCGAGAAAGAGAGGCTTTCTGCGCGGCAGGCCGAGTTCGGACCCTTTGCTGCGGCCAGCACCGCCGTTCGGCCAAGGCAATAGCCTTTTAATGGTCGGTCAGTAGCGGTGGACATGGCCACTGTTCCCGGCTGCCCCCGTTGTCAGTGGCAATCGAGTACGAGCACGCTGCCGAATGGACCAACTGGAGCAGCACGAAAAAGGCCAGCAATCTCTCAAGCCTGACCTATCTCCTTCTCGGCAATCGACTCATCTCGCCCGTGCTGCGTCGGGCGATTCCGATTGGCGGCGATCGCATCCCCCATCGTGCAGTTTTCTCATAGGCAGGTCGAGCGTTGAGTTTGCAGGCGCGTTGCGCCGATAATTGGTATTGGGCTCTGGGTTAGGGTTCTTGATCGCATCCGGTGGCCCGCATTCATACCGTTGATGGGCTTCATCGAAACAATCGATTTTACGGAGAGTAACGAACATGAAAAAGCGTCGCTCGGGAGGCGACGCCAACCGGAAATCTCTCCAGGTCATGCGCAAGACGGAAGGTAGAGCGGAGTCCTCCTAATTCTGATGCCCACGGTCCACCATTCAATGTAAGCGCTTCCTGGCGCATCCTGCAGAGCCGCGAGTCTGACCATTTGTTTTCGCTACCGGCGAGACGCATTCGGTCCGGAGGGTTGAGGGCTGCCTTCAGGCGTGTCGGGAAGGAGAACGTCTGAAGGGCGGAAGGCATTGACGACGTAGGCCGCGAACTCAGGAGGAACCAGTCGCTGATCCGGATAGACTGGCATTATTCCGTCCGACCGAGGTGGACCTGCCGATTGGCGACACGCCCACCCGACAGATCACAACCTGCTGCCCTTTGTGTTTATAATAGTTTCCTTCCGGCGCATTCGATGCAGCGGAGCTTCCGAACGAATCAACGGATGTCCTCCCATGATCAAGCTGAGCGACGGATGCTGTCGCCGCATTGAATCCCGTACTCTCGCTGGTCACCAAGCCGGTCAACATCGGCGCGTCATAGGGGAGGCGGGCGACTCCGCCCGATGGAATCAACGATGGGTTTCGAAAGCTCTCGCGTAAGCGGTCAGCCGATAACGTCAGGCCTAAAGTTCCAAGGCATGAGCATTTCGATCTCGGATGCCGGCCAGCCTTGAGCGATGCGAGTCAAGGTCTGTGAGAGCCAGTCGAGCGGATCGACGCTGTTCATTTTGCAGGTTTGCAGCAAGGTGGCTACCGTCGCCCAGGTTCGTCCACCGCCTTGGCTGCCGGCGAATAGACTATTCTTTCGCGTGATTGTCTGGGGCCTGATTGCACGCTCGACGATATTGGAGTCGATTTCGATGCGACCGTCCATCAGAAAGCGTTCCAGCGCCTCCCGCCGGGCGAGCGCGTAGCGGATCGCCTCGGCGGTCTTGGATTTTCCGGAGACCTTGCTCAGTTCCGCTTCCCATAGATCGAAGAGGCTCGCGACAATGGCCACGGAAGCGCAGCGCGGCTTCCGGCATCCTTGCCGCGAACCTCGTCCTCGACCTTCCACAATTCGGTCATGGCGATGATCGAATCCGTCGCGGCCTGCGAGATCCCGCTGATGTGCAGGTCGTAGAGTTTGCGCCGCAGGTGAGCCCAGCACCCGGCGAGCCGGATTGTTTCATTGCTGCCGGCTTTGGCCCGTGCCTTGACCAGGTTGGTATAGGCCGAGTAGCCGTCCACTTGTAGGATACCGCTGAATCCGGCGAGGTGGCGCGCCACGCAATCCGCGCCTCTGCTGTCTTCAAAACGATAGGCAACCATTGGCGGACTGGTTCCACCATAGGGTCGATCATCCCGTGCGTAGGCCCATAGCCAGGCCTTCGTGGTTTTCCCCGCTCCGGGGGCAAGGGTGGGCAAGGTCGTCTCGTCGGCGAAGACCCTTTCGCCCTCCTTGACGCGCTCAAGGATGTAATCGGCGAGCATCTGCAATTCGAAGCCCAGGTGCCCCATCCACTGCGCCATCAACGACCGGCTGAGTTCAACGCCATCGCGCAGATAGATCGTCTCCTGCCGGTAAAGCGGAAGGCCGTCGGCGTATTTCGACACGGCGATATAGGCGAGCAGCCGCTCCGTCGGCAGGCCGCTTTCAACGATGTGCACCGACGCCAGAGCCTGGACCACGCCGTCACGGCCCCGGAAAGCGTATTTGGGACGGCGCGTGACGATGACCCGGAACTTCGGGGGCACGACGTCCAGCCGCTCGGATCGATCCTCGCCAATCAGAACCTTTTCCAGCCCCTCGCAGTCGCCCGGGATTTCCGGCTCGATAACTTCCTCGATGCGTTCGAGGTGGGCGGCAAAACCCTTGCGCGGGCGCGGGGCTCGCTTCGGCTTGTCCCCAGCCGCGTGAGCAAGTTCGCTCCGGATCGCCGAAAGGCCGGTCTCGACCTCCTCGAAGACAAAGGAGACCTGCTCGTCGTCGATGGCCAGGCGTAGCCGCTCGGAACGCGTGCCATGTTGCGTGCGCTGCAAAACTTTCAGGATCGACGTGAGATTGGCGATCCGCTCGTGGGCGCTCTTCTCGACGGCCTTCAGCCGGGAGACCTCCGCCTCGGATGCTGCGATTCGAGCTTCGGCGACTACGATCCGGGCCTCGCTCGCAGCCTGCTCGCGAGCCATGGAAAGGATCATCGCCTTCAGCGCATCAACGTCGTCGGGAAGGGCAAGACCCGGTAGAACCATGCAAGCAACAAAGCACAAAAACAGCCGCTTTCCCAACCGTTCCAGTCGCATGATTCATCTTGCCGCAGGCCGGTTTCAGCCCGTCGATAACGGCCGCCTGACCCTGGCCGGACGGATCTTTTTCCAGTCTAACCCGGCCAGAAGCGCCATCAGCTGGGCGTGGTCGAGACGCATGCGCGCGGCCGATATCGCAGACCAGCAGAAGCTGTGATCTTCCAGAGTCTTCGAATAAAGACAAACCCCGCTGCCGTCCCACCACACGATGCGAACCCGGTCCGCACGCTTCGAACGGAATACGTGAAGCGCCCCCGAGAACGGGTCCAGGCCGCCATCCCTGACCAGCGCCATCAAAGAAGCCGCGCCCTTGCGGAAGTCGACCGGCTGGCACGACACGTAAACCACCACACCGGAAGCGATCATGCCTTGCGAACCGCGCGGATGATCCTCGCCAGGCGATCGGGATCGACATAGCCGCCGGCGCGCACCACTGCGTCGCCAATGACGATTTCCACCGTGTCGCTGCCCACCGCTTCAAAGCGCGTGAACTTCGCCGGATTGCTCGCTGCCTCCGTTAGTGGCGCAACCATGCCCGACGAAAGCGCCTTGCGGCGCCAAGCATAGAGGTGCGAGGGGTCCAGCTCCTCGGAACGCGCAACCGCCGACACATTGCCCCCTGGCGAGAACGCTTCGGCAACAAGCCGTGCCTTCTCTTCGTCCGACCGATGGCGCGGCTTGCGTCGGGACGGCACAGGCTCCGCCGTCAAAATCTCGAATGTTCGATGATGGCTCATACTGTCGCTCATAGGATTCTCCGCATGATTCATGCTGAAAATGAGCGATCAACCGCCTGCACGCTACGTGGGGATGCCTACGCGCTTACGCTCTCGCTGACGACGTGCAGGCAGACATTGGGCTATCCCGCTCACGCGCCACCGTCGCCGGCATTAGGGATCTCCCATGAGCTTCGGCTCCGACAATACGAGGCAAGGATAAACTCTCGCAAACCCGGCGGCACCCAGGTCGAGAATGGCTGCGGGGAGGGTAAAGGCCTATATCCGCACCTGTAATGCGCCACAGGGCAAGCGACCGATCTCGACAAACTCATGGCCCCAGACGGCATTTCAATCGTGAGGGGCTAATGGATAGAGGTAACACAAGTGGGCCCGCAGACTGTTGCCATAATAGGAGGCCAGGCCGTGGAGATCGCCAGCGAATCCTGCGTCGTGGTGCTGCTCGCTGAGCCGAGCTCAATCTGCTCAGTCGAGATAAGCCAAGCTCTTCACTGTCCTAAAGCAGCTCGCGCAGGACTAACTCATGTCAAATACCTGACGCCGACACAAAAAATGTCAGGTTCAAGACACCGGCCGTGTTTGGCCCGTTGCGCTTTATCGAAGCAATCAGCGCTTACTGCGTGGTGAGAGGGTTGGCACGCCCTTTGCGACCTGAGATGCAGCGACCCTGTGGTGAGGGCTGACTGCAAGCCGCAAGGCGGGCGATGGTCTCCTGACCCGTGCGTTCCGCTTCTGAGAAAAAACCAGCTCGCGCATAAAGCCACGAAAGTGAGAATCGCTTGAAGAACGACACGTCACTTCGAATGGAGTCCCCGGCTCCTCCGATCAAAGTGGAGAACTGGTTGCGTGGCAAGCCCCTCACGAACTTTCGGTCCGGCAAAGTGTACCTCGTCGAATTTTGGGCGACTTGGTGCGCCCCCTGTGTGGCGGCGATGCCCCGTCTGATGCAGCTGCAGGAAACATTCAGGGACCGCGGACTTGAGGTCGTTGGCGTCGCGGCTAGCGAACGTGCAGCAACGACAGAGGGGGCCCGAAGCGGGTTGGACGCCTGGTTGACGAACAAGTTCCCAAATCTGAACTTTCCGATCGCGTTCGACTCCACCGGTGAAATGAAGAAGCTTTGGATGGAGCCAAGCTTATCAACCGGGATTCCCACGACATTCATAGTAGACCGCGATGGCCACATAGCCTTCATTGGTGATCCTACTGACCTCGATACCGTCTTACCGAAAGTTCTCAATGGCAGCTGGCGCAGCAGCGACGAAGCGAAAGCCGCGGATAAGGAGCGAATCGCCAAACAGGAACCCAAAGCGCGCCGGCAAGCGTTGAGAAAGCCGATCCTGGCCAAGTTTGGAGCTGCGGTTGAGAAAGAGGATTGGAAGACGGCGCTCTCGGCAATCGAAGAGGGTATCGCCTTGGTGCCGGACGACGTCGATCTGCGACTGTATCATGTACATCTGGTGCTTAACAGCATGCAGGACATTCCGAACGGCTTGCGCGTCATGCACAAATTGGTTCGCGACGCGATCGCCAGAAACTCCGAGCATTGGATGACCATGGCCTTAGACCAACTCTTCCACCCATGGACCGACCATTCGCGCATTCCGTCTGATGCCCGCTTTGCGATGGGCAAGGACCTGTCCGAACAGATCCTGGCCTTGGATCCCGCCAAAGACCAGCTCGATCGGTTGTGGTCCTATCCAGCAGTCGCTCGGTACTATCGTGACAGCGGCGACAAGGAGCGCGCGATCGACTTGATCGAGCTGGCACTGAAGTCGCTGCCCGAGCCTGTTCCCGACGACGTGAAGGAATTCGTTTTACCGGGTTTGCTGCAGATGCTGGCCAACTACAAGGGGGAGAAGGTCTGTCACGGCCCTCTCTGTGTGGCTCCGCAAAACAACGATCCCGAAACGGTCGCTTCATGAGTCAGACATGCAGCATGGGCTGCATGATTGTTAGCAAGTTGGCGCTTCAAATCATGCGATGACCTCCGACCGATTGAGGCGGAAGCAATCTTCTCGAGCTCGGTCGGGAACCTCGCAGTCGAGGACTAATCAAGATCGGTTTCCCAAGGTGCACCGCACAGTTGCTGAGCCAGCAAGTTGGCACGGCCTTTGCGCGTTGAGCTGAGTGAGGGCTGACCGCATGAGAACACGCAAGACGATTGATGGTCTGGTAACTGGTGTGTTCCGTTTCTGAGAGAAGAACCAGCTCGCGCATAAACGTCAGGAAGGTGTGGAATAGCTATGGAGAACAACATGGTGTTGCGCAGCTATGCGCCAGCTAGTTGAGGATGCGATCGACAAAAAGTTCGAGGCCGTGTCTTGGTACGTCCCGGTCGCTCAATACTATTATGAGAGCGGCAACAAAGATCGCGCGATCGAGTTGATCGAGGTGGCACTGAAATCTCTGGGTGATCCGGACACGATGCCGGACTGCTCCAAGCCCTGGCCAACTACACGGGTGAGAAGGCCTGCTACGCGAAGCTTTGCGTGGTTCCGCAAAACAAGGCTCCTGAACATCAAAGCGCAATCGCCTGATGAGCAAAGATCGCAAAGGGATCACATGTGGAATGGACCCCTGGTCAATTCGCCAGTTCTGCGGCGTGCCCGCTTTAAGTGTGTCCGTGCAACACAGGGCGGACCAATTGCCGAACGTTGGAAGTGAAACTTCGTAGTGACCTTCGACCGGATTTGCGCGGAAGAGATGTTCGAGGCGAATTTGGGCTGTCGCGGAAGACATCACGGTCAGGAAGTGTCCAAGGCCGGCCAAGGGACGGCATTAACGTGGGATCGGCCCGGCCAGGCCGGCCGATAGGGAATAGGCTTGGAAACCATCTCGCTGATCGCGACGCGGTTATCGAGGCGGGCCGACCTATCTCGATCCCGCCAACGCCCCACAAGTCGCCGAAATGAGTGTCGATCTCATGACTTGGCTGGGATCCATGGGCTTCACAGCCGACCACACGACAGCGGGGACAGCGGCACCGAGGTCGAGAATGCCCGCGTAGAGGGGAAGCCCAATGGCCATGGCCGATATTCGCCGCGAACATCGCCTGATTGGGAAAACACCTACAGGAGGAAGACAAATGGACCTCTCTTGCATTGGGGTGGGTGCTGGACCGTCTAATCTGAGCCTTGCGTGTCAAATACATGAGCAGATGGGGCGAGGGGCACTGTTCTTGGATCGGCAGGTCGACTTCCGCTGGCACCCAGGCCGCGCATTCGATTCCTCGGAGCTCCAGGTCAGCCACTTCAAGGATCTGGTCACGCTGGTGAATCCGCGATCAGCCTACACTTTCGTAAACTACCTGCACGAGAACGGGCGTCTGTACCACTTCTTGAATGCACAATTCGAGGCCGTACCCAGAGCTGAGTTCGAGCAATACTTGAACTGGGCCTTCCACAGGAACCCGCTTGTCCGCGGCGGCCAGACTGTGCGCGAAATCCGCTTTGACGGCGAGTTTCGGGTGTGGACGAACGACGCAGTTTTTGGCGCTAGAGACCTCGTGGTCGGCATCGGCAAGCAGGCGCGGATTCCGTCTCAGTTTCAGGGCTGGACTGGGCGCAACCTGTTCCACTCATCGGATTTACTGCACATCCATCCTGAGGTTTGGAAAAAGGACGTTTGCGTGGTTGGTGGAGGCCAGTCGGGAGCCGAGGTGCTGTTGCACCTTGTCGGCCCGCCAAAAGAGCGGCGGCCTCGATCGATCACTTGGGTCTCGGAGCGCGAAAACTATCTGCCCATCGACAACAGCCAGTTTACCAACGAGTTGTTCGTGGCCTGCTTTTCGGATCGCTTCGCGGCAATGAACGAGTCGCAGCGCAAACTGTTCCTGAGGCGTTTCGTGCTTGCTTCCGACGGCATTTCGGAAAACACGTTGCGCGCGATCTATCAGGCGCTATACCGCCACGCGTTTTTAACAAACCACTGCGAAATCACGCTGCTGCCGGGCTGCAGCGTCTCACACTGCATCAACCTCGGCGCGGGTCACAGGCTGACCCTCCAGCACGGCATGGAGGAGGTCGACGAAGTCACGGCCGACATCGTCATCCTGGCCACCGGTTACGAGAACGCGGTACCAGACTTCTTGGAACCGATGGCGGACCGGCTGGGACATATCGACAATGAGTTGGCCATTCGCGAGGATTTTTCGGTGGGCTGGGACGGACCGCGTGACAGGCGCATCTTCGTACAGAACGCGACCCTCGGGGAGCGCGGGCTGGCTGATCCAAATCTAAGCCTGCTGGCCTTGCGAGCGCGTCGCATCCTCGACAGCCTTCTGGGGCGCGCGGCGCACGCGAACCCCGAGCATCCCGGCTTCATCAGACCTACCTCCGTCGAGAGCTGGCCCCACCCCGTCGCAGAAGAAATGGGCAGCGGGATATGACTTGTCGACGACTGATCATCGGCGGGGGCCGCTAAGGAATGCTGTCCGCCTTCGCTGAAGGCCGGTGTGGATGCGGCATCCGGTGTCTAGCGAAACAGCATAGGCGCTATCCGGCGGCAGCTCGCACTCGACGCATCGGGCCTCCTCGACCCCGGCTTCAGGCTTTCGGAGACAGGCTGATCCAAAAAACCGGCCGGCAGTCAGTCGCTGCACGCGGGAGCCAGTCTTGGGGTTGCCCGCGCACTTTCGAAAGGCGCCGAAGTGCTGCTGTTCTACGAGCCGAGGCCAGCTTGCCGCAGGCAAGGCAGCCAAGCTGCTTTGTCTCCCAAGTGTCTGATGCAGGAGTGATGCGTGTCCAAAACCTTACAGCCGGCGGAAAACATGTCGGATCTAAAACAACCGGCCCCGCCGGGTTTGTGAGGTTTTTCGAAGCCTAATCATGCCCTTACTGCGTACTGAGCGTGCTGGCACGGCCTTTGCTGCTTGAGATGCGGCAAGACTCGTCGGGCTGACCGCATGAGAACACTAAAGAGGATTGATCGTCTGCTGATCCGTGTGTTCCGCTGCTGAGAGAACGAGCAGCTCGCGCATGCACGCCAGGAAAGGTGTGGGAATTTGGAGAACAACATGGTGTTGCGTATTGAGTCCCCGGCTCCCCCAATCAAGGTGGACGCCTGGCTGCGTGGCGAGCCCCTCACGACCTTTCAGTCGGGCAAGGTGTATCTTGTTGAATTTTGGGCGACCGAGTGCGGACCCTGCCCGACCGTTCATTCAAAGGCTCCTGCCGCTGATCCGTGCTCAGGACGGCTCATGCCAAGTGCAAATCGGGGACCGAGCTGCTGGCCGACTTCATCATCACCAAAAAGCTGCAGCGTTAAGATCCCCGGCGATCCTGCTGTGTAGGCTCGACATATTTCCCACCGCGGTGGGGGATTGCGAGCGAGGAGCGCTCAGGCGTGATGACATCGCCAACAAAGACGAAACCGATTGAGGCTTGGGGCCAGTGCTTTTCATGCTCGGGCAGTTAGTCGTTCTGTCGAGGCGTCCATCGGTTCGGCTTCGAGACTTTGCAGAAACTTGCGGATGCGCCGGTACGAAACTGGGCGACGATGCGACTGCAGCTATTCCCTGTCCCGACTTTGCGCGGGCGTGAAGAAACCGATTATCGAGGAAGGATCATGTCAAATCTGGATGAGATGGTGAAGGAAGTCCGAAAGCTTCAACTGCGCGCGGCTATTGCTAAGACGAACTTGCGCGACCTTGCCGAGGGTCTTCCGGTCAAATGGACTGAGATAGAGGAAGTCGCCGAGAAAGCGCACGCCGTTTATGCCGAGTTGCATGGTGCCAGGAGAGAGCTCGCCAAAATGAAGAATTTACGATGAGGAGCACATTCATCAGCCGCGACGGCTCCATATGGGTGCCGGAATATCTGACCGCTATAGATGGGAAGACTTGTATCGGCTGCGGCCGCTGTTTCAAGGTCTGCTCACGCGAGGTCATGCATCTTCACGGCGTGGATGACGCGGGTGAAATCCTCGGCATCTGCGACGGGGAGGACGACGACTTCGACGGCGAGCTCAATCGCATGATCATGATAGTGGATCATGCCGGCCGCTGCATTGGCTGCGGAGCCTGCGGCCGCGTCTGCCCAAAGAACTGCCAGACGCATGTTGCGGCCGACCAGATCGCAGCATGAGCAGCATGATTAACTAGACAGGAGAACGGCTTTGAACTACATGATCTTTTGTCGGCTCCTGGCGCTGGTTTTGTGCTGCAATGCTGTGACCGTTTACTTTGCGTCGCAGTCGATCCGTCTAGCCGTCGTCACGACGCTGGCCTGCTCGCTGCTGCTCCAGATGGTCTATTTCGGCAGCGTGCTCTTTCTGCTCTGGAGGTCCAGCTGTGCTTGTCGCGCAGAGGTAAAATAAGCCTTTCACAACGCAGTTGGAAACCAGCCGCCATAAGATGACGAGTTGAGGAATGAATGTTCAGATGTCCCTCAGCTCGTCCTGATGGCGGTGTGTCGACGCTCTGTTGAGGCGTAGTGACAGACCGGAACTCACGTTCACGCCACTTTGGACCAACAAGGGGCATCGATCTGACAGGTCAAGAACATAATTGGGCTTGAACTGGCCAGCGGTGGCCACATCCTGGGTGAATCTGTTGGGTTCGGCAGGCACACAGGAGGCGCCGCACCACGCCTGCGTGCGGGTCGGTCGACCGAGGCCTGGCGACGACGATGAGTCACTTCTACAACATCTCAGAACACAGCTGGCTTCAGCAAAAAGGGACCATTACCGAGGTCGGAGCTGGTTCAGGCTGGATCGCCTTCTGCTGGAGAAAACATGCTGGAAAAGTTCGAACGCTATCCGCTCACCTTTGGCCCAACGCCGATCGAGAAGCTCGACCGCCTCGGCAAACATCTGGGCGGCAAGGTAGAGATCTACGCTAAACGCGAGGACTGCAACTCAGGTCTCGCGTTCGGTGGAAACAAGCTGCGCAAGCTCGAATACATCGTTCCCGATGCAATCGCGTCAGATGCCGATACGCTGGTCACCGTCGGGGGCGTGCAGTCCAACCACACCCGGATGGTCGCGGCGGTCGCGGCCAAGATCGGCATGAAATGTCTTCTGGTTCAAGAGAGCTGGGTTCCACATGAGGATGTCGTCTACGACCGGGTCGGCAACATTCTTTTGAGCCGCATCTTGGGCGCAGAGGTGCGCCTGGTCGACGAGGGCTTTGACATAGGTATCCGCTACAGTTGGGAAGAAGCGCTCCATGATGTCAAGGCAAGGGGCGGCAGACCTTATGCGATACCGGCTGGGGCCTCTGTCCACAAATACGGTGGCCTTGGCTATGTGGGGTTCGCCGAGGAGGTGCGCGCTCAGGAGAAACAGCTTGGTCTTGCCTTCGATTACATCGTTGTTTGCACTGTGACAGGTTCAACGCATGCCGGCATGATCGTCGGGTTCGCTGAGGATGGTCGACAACGCAACGTCGTCGGTATCGATGCATCCGCCACTCCAGCAAAGACCAAGGCTCAGGTGCTTAGCATTGCCCAACGTACAGCGATCCTCGTCGAGCTCGGAACGGAACTTGTCGAGGCTGACGTGGTGTTGCTCGAGGACTATGCGTACCCGCGTTATGGCATTCCATCCGAGGAAACCAAGGAGGCGATCCGTCTGTGCGCGCGGCTCGAGGGTATGATTACCGATCCAGTCTATGAGGGCAAATCGATGCAAGGGATGATCGACCTCGTCCAGAAGGGCTTCTTTCCAGAGGGGTCGAGGGTCCTCTACGCCCATCTGGGTGGCGCGCCCGCAATCAACGGTTACGGCTACACCTTTCGCAATGGCTGAGGCGCGATAGCTCGCGCCCGGACGCCTCCCAAGTCGGTCAGCGCTGAGCCGGAAAGGCCGCAGCCAATTTCGCGGACCTCGATGATCTGGTGAACAAAAGCCGTTCCGCGCAGAGGGCGCGCGACCCCAATTCCTTCCTGGGCGGTTGGCCGTATCGAAAGACCGAGGCCGGTGACGGAGCAGATCACATGCTCCACTGTCAGATTGTGCACTCCGCGACAAAGTGCTGTTCGGTTCATCTCCTGAGTATCTTTACCCCAGCCCATTGCAATCTGAAGAAAAGCTTTGCGCCCAAGTTGGCACGACTCTTGAATGTCCCTCTACAGGTGGAGAAGAGCTACGACTCAGATTCCCCTTGACTACTCAGTTGGGATGCTGGGCTGGAGCAAGCTCGCACCCAATGAGAACGCAACTGAAGGAGAGATCATGGAACTCCCCCGGATTGCGGTCGAGTTAAGCATATTCCTCGACACCACTGATGATATCGCTGAATCCGAACAGTTGTTCGAATTGTTGTCTGCGTTTGCGCTGAATTTCGATTGCCCGTGGATCGCCTATGGCCCGCTTGCATCAGAACAAAGGGTTTTGAAGCCGGCCCGACCGGACTCTGCGGTGATGTGGAATTACCCTGATGAATGGCAGGAGCGCTACTTGAAAATGGGTTATGCCAAAATAGACCCGCTCATCAAGAAAGGTCGAAAGGGGGTAGGGGCCTTCCGATGGAGTGAAGTTTACGCCGACGGAAGCACAACTGAAAATGAACGCCGCGTCCTGGATGAGGCGGCGACGTTCGGCTTGAAGTCAGGCGTTACAGTTCCATTGCATGGCCCCGCTGACAGCTTCACGTTTATGAGTTTTGCTCAATCGTCGGACAGCGAATTGCAAAATAGAGCGATCACCTACCTGCAACTTGCCGCGGTACAGTTTCATGTGAGGATTACGAAGCTCGCAACTCCGATGGCATCGGAGCACGTTTATAAGCTCTCTCCTAAAGAAATAGAGTGCATTTTTTGGGTATCGAGAGGAAAAACGTCAGGAGAAATAGGGACGATATTAGGACGATCCCGAAACACCGTAGATTTCCATGTGAAAAACGTAATGCAGAAGTTCGATGTGACCAGCAGAATGGTAGCTGCTGTAGAAGCTTTGAAACTTGGAATTATCGAACCGTAAGAAGGAAGATTCGTCGAGCTCGGTGCGCGGCCTAATTTTGCCGTTGAGGCGCTCGAGTGTATTGGTGGCGTGGAGCTTGGTGTGGTGCTCTCTTGGAGAAAGTAATATCGGCAAGCACGTCGGGCTCGACATCATCCGTAATTGTCGCCCCCCTTCGGCACCTTCGGCAGGATCTGTCGGCGTCGGCGCACCAATTGACGCTTGCGGCCCTCGGTTTCGGTGAAGACGGCCCGGCTTTTGGAATTGCTGTCCATCTCCATGGCCATGGCTTGTCATCAACCGAACGGGGCGAGAGACAATTAGATCTAGGGCTCGTGGATGACGGCGATCAGCGCCTTGTCGGCGTGCGACGCGATCTGGGGAAATTCGGAGCTTATTCCTGAGCTTGGGATGCGCAGTTCGACGGTGCCGGCGCGTCGCACTGTCGCGTAGCTTCGGGCCTCGCCATATGCGGCGCCGATGGCGGCCCCAACCTCCGGTTCCATCACTCGCTCGGCGGGAAAGCCCATCATGTCCCGCAAGAGACCGGAATCCACAGTCCTCTCCAAGAGAGTGCGCCTAGGTTCGTCATGTTACCGATCATCGATGGTTCCTTTAAAATCAGGTTGGTATTCCGCAACCGAGCTTTGCCGGGGAACATCGATGACCGCCGCAAAGCCGCTCGCTCGCTGCGGCTGTTGAGGGCGCTCGCGAGCGGCTTCGCGACCGCCGCGCTACACAGCCTGTGGTGACGCGCTCCAGCGGATCGCACGACTCCTATGATTGGTCAGCCGAATGCTCGCATGACTCACGGTGTCAGCCGCCTGCGCTTTGTCCTCCAGGCGCTCGACGCCCGCTCGCAATGCCTCGCACCGTGAAATCGCAGCGGCCTTGTTGGGCCAGTAATGCGCCCATGCCTATTGCACGATCCGCGCGGCTACCTTCGCGATTGCATCCGCCGCGCCATCGGGCGCGGTCACATCCTCATGGATCGTAGATATCGAGATTTCCTCGCTTGAAGATGATTGCAAGGCTTACCTTGGCGGCGGCGGGAGCCGAGTTCCAGACCGACACCGAGGTCGTCGCGCATCTCTTGGCCCGATACCGCCAGGAGGGCATGGGGCAGGGCGAAGCGATGCATGCCATGCTGAAACGCATCAAGGGCGCCTACGGGCTCGCCATCCTTTTTTAGGATGATCCGTCGAGCATCATGGCGGCGCGCAATGGGCCACCGCTGGCAATCGGCTACGGCGACGGCGAGATCTTCCTGGGATCCGATGAGGTCGCGCTTGCTCCCTTCACGAATGAAGTCACCTATCTCATCGACGGTGACTGGGCCATTATCGGCAAGAGGGGTGCCGATATATTTGATTTCGACGGCTACCCCGTAGAGCGTCCGCGTCAGACCTCCATGGCCACGGCCTATCTGGCCAACAAGGGCAAACATCGCCACTTCATGGAGAAGGAAATCTATGAGTAGCCGGAGGCCATTGCCCTGTGCTCGCCCATTATATCGGCTTGATAGAGAATCGCGCCGATCCGGTTTCCAGCTTCGATTTCGCCAGCATTCCGAGCCTGGCGATCTCTGCCTGCGGCACCGCCTACCTCGCCGGACTGATCGGAAAATACTGGTTTGAGCGCTATGCTCGCCTGCCGGTCGAAATCGACGTTGCGTCCGAATTCCGCTACCGCGAGATCCCGTTGTCGCCCCAGTCTGCTGCTCTTTTCATTTCGCAGTCTGGCGAAACCGCCGACACGCTGGCGTCACCGAGATACTGTAAGGAGCTTGGGCTGAAAATTGGCGCCGTCGTCAATACCCCTGAATCGAGTATCGCTCGAGAGGCCGACGCGATCTTCCCGATCCTTGCCGGCCCGGAGATCGGCGTCGCCTCTACTAAGGCCTTCACCTGCCAGCTTGCCGTTCTTGCCGCATTTGCCATCAGCGCCGCCCGGGCCCGCGGAACGGTAACCGAAGGCGATGTGCAGGCGCTCGTCAAGAGCCTTGCCGAAATGCCGCGCATCATGGGCTAGGTCCTGAACAGCATCCAACCAAAGATCGAGCCCCTTGCGATAATGACGTCCTGTATCTCGGCCGTGGCACCAGTTTCCCACTGGCGATGGAAGGTGCGCTGAAGCCCAAGGAGATTTCCTACATCCACGCCGAGGGCTATGCGGCGGGTGAATTGAAACACGGCCCAACCGCATTGATCGACGAGAACATGCCAGTGACTGTCATCGCGCCGTATTCGCTTTTTCAAAAGACCGTCTCCAATATCGAGGAAATCGCCGCCCGTGGAGGGCGGATTATCCTGATCACGGATGAAAGAGGAGCAACCGCATCGAAGCTCGACACTGTGCACACGATCGTGCTGCCAGTTGTCGACGAGATTATCGCGCCGATGATCTTCTCGTTGCCCATACAGCTTCTTGCCTATCACACAGCCGTCATCATGGGCACAGATGTGGACCAGCCGCACAATCTCGCAAAATCAGTTACTGTCGAGTGATTGTAATGCGCTCAGAGGTGGCGCCCCCCATTGGAAACACACTTTCGACCGGACGAAGCGCGCATCGCCGGCACTTCGACCTCGAGGAGACCCACAACGAGGTTCGCAGCCAGTGGATATTATTGCGCTACGATAACGACATTGTGGGCGGCCCATCGAAGTCTCTTTCAGCGGAAGGCGTACTTGCCGGCGCCTAGCGCATAGGATGCGTACGTCAACAACGGGGTGAAGCCATCGTCCGGTGGGTAAGCAGTCCAATTTCAGGCCTAGGGCCATCGCCATAGAGGTGGCGCCGGGTCTCGCAAAGTGGCACGATGATGCAAAGGTGTCGCCATTCTGCCGGCAATACAGTCGGCAACTTGTGGGTACGGTGTGATGTTGGCGGAACCTGCCCCGTCCATCGCCCCAATCCACCTCTCTTTAATCGCCAGAATGAGCTCGGGCTCTGGCTCGCGCTGGACTTCGTCGACCAGCCTGTTCGATCCCTCTGATAGGCCGACGCCGCCGAGCTTATCCTGGGCACCACCTATGCCAACATAACAGGCCAGGGCTCGATTGGCGGCCTGGGGAATATCGGCAAGGTATGGCTGCTGCCGCCCACACTGACATTGCAGTACCATTTTGCCGATTTTGGTGCTTTCAAGCCCTATGTTGGCGCCGGCGTGAACTACACGATCTTTTATCATCAGCAGGCCGGCAGCGCCGATGATCTCAAGGTCAAGAACACGTTCGGCACCGCGCTGCAGCTCGGTTTCGACTACATGTTGGACCAGCACTGGGGCGTCAACTTCGACGTAAAGAAGCTATTCCTAAAGCCAGACTTCGACGTCACCGTGGCCGGCGTCAAGCTGACGGGGAAAGCGGAGCTCGATCCCTGGCTGATAGGCGCAGGTGTCACCTACCGCTTCTGAGTCGAAGACCGGGCTTGCTGACGACAAAACTGAAAGAGGGCGCCTCGTCCGCCCTTTTTTCTTCCCAGACCCTATACTCTACAGAAAATTGAGCCGGGTCGATCATCCGAACAGCCGGCTCATGGAGGGCTGATGTAGTGCTCATCTCCCAAACGCACTGAGCTGCCTGCCTCGTCAGGCACTCGGCTGCCTCCAATTAAACGGGATGGGGGCCAACCGCTACTTACACGGACGATCTGCGGCACGTAAGAAACTCGTGTGCCATGCCGGTAGCCTCAGACCTGCGCTCGCTCACCCCGCATGTTGCCGTAATCATCGGCCCACCCGGGGCAGGCAGGAAAAACGCGACACTCGCCCGACAGTCTCCATAACGCCGGCGCATTGAGCGCTGCGCGCGCCGAGCCTTCGACGTTGTCGGTGAAGAAATACGAAATATCGAGTTCGGGCGTCACCGTGTTCGAATAGGAAAGTCCGGAGCCGGGCACCCTATTAACGAAGCCCGAATCCTCAGTGATGACCCCCAACGCGCGCAGGCGGATCTGCCAGGGGCTTGGCCATTCCGTGACCAAGGGACCCTCGTCGGGGTCGCACGGTTCTGAAAAGTCTGCCGCGACCGCCTGGTGTCCGACCAGCACCAGGACAACGGCCGCTGTTGCTGCCCGCGCCACATTCATTTGCTTTGTTGCCATGAAATTATCTCCTTGCTCTTCAGAAATGGTAGACTGCTATAGTCCTGCAGTATTGATTGGGATCGACAGAGTGCGGGCGCGCATTTGCGCAAACCGTGCTCGTATTATTTGCACCGTTCTCGCTGTCATCGACCTCTACTCGCTCATTCGTAGTTTGCTTTTGCCGGCCTCCCGGTCGTCAATGAAATACTTTCGGCTTGCCAGCCGATGACGCTGCGAAGGAAATTGATGCCAAGACTGATGAATGCAGCGCGCTCCCGATTGTTCTTGCCGAAGCCGTGCCCGCCTGCGACAGGCTCGTAAAAGTAAGCGGGATAGCCAAGAGCCTGCAGTTTTGCGGCCATCTTGCGCGCATGGCCCGGGTGGACGCGGTCGTCGCGTTTCGTGGTCGCGAGCAGGACAGGCGGATAGGGCTGTCCCGGCGTGGCAGTGTGATAGGCGGAGATTTCCTTCAGAAAAGCCCAATCGTCAGCCTTGTCGGGATCGCCATATTCGTCGATCCAGCTCGCGCCCGCCAGGAGCTTGGTGTAGCGGCGCATGTCGACAAGCGGAACTGTGCAGAACAGCGCGCCGAAGTGCTCAGGGTAGCGGGTCAGCATGTTGGCAATCAGCAGGCCGCCATTTGAGCCGCCCTCGGCGGCAATCCGCCTCGGGAGCGTAATGCCCCTTCGCACCAGGTCGGCGGCAACGGCGGCGAAATCATCATGGGCAAGACGCTTGCCCTCCCTGCGCCCGGCCTCGTGCCAACGGGTGCCGAACTCACCGCCGCCCCGGATGTTCGCCACCACGCAGGTGCCGCCGCGTTCGAGCCACAGCTTGCCGAGCGAGGAATTGTAGGAGGGCAGGAGCGATATGCCGAACCCGCCATAGGCGGTGAGGTGAACTGGGGCATCCCCGTTCCCGTCAGCCGGACCGACCTGCGTATAGGGAATCACCTCACCATCGATCGAGACCGCCTCGTGGCGCGTGACCACCAGTCCGGATGCGTCGAAATTCTCCGGGTTACGCTTCAGGATTAGTGAAGCGCTGAGAGGCGGCGCTGAATTGAGATCGAATAGGGAAAGCTGCGGCGGCGTGATCGGATCCTGAGCCCAGACCAGGACCTCTCCATTGGTCTCGTGATCTTCTGCGTCGAGTGACCAGAGTTGAACACTTTCCTCGCCGGGCACGGTGTCCAGGGTTCGGCGCGTCCATTCCTGGGGACCGGGGGTGAACATCTCGAATCGCGGAACGAGGTTGCTGAAGTAGGAACTGATGAGCTTCCCCTCATTCCAGAAGAATGACTGCAGGGAACGCCTTTCGGCTGGTTCAAACAGGGTACTAAATCCGCGCTCGCCGGCCAGGAAGGAGGAAAGCGAGATGCCGATCAGCGCGTCGGCGGCATAGGTCGTCCCGCCAACCGTCCATGCTCTGCGCGGCTTTACCGCCAACCAATCGCCGAAGACATTCCACCAGGCGTCCCGAGGAAGGTCGATCTCAACCGTCGGCCCGCCTCTATCGCCCATGCGGACTATCTTCTCCAAGCAGGCCAGCTGCTCGACAAACCATAGACGCTCGCTCTCGGCGGTGCGGTCCAGATGGCCAGACACACCGATGGTTTCGGAACCGGTCTCGAAGATTACTGGGGCCGTCAGGGGATCCGCGCCACGCTCCCACAGTCGCACGGTGCGCGCGTAGCCGGAGCGGGTGGCCATGCCATCACCAAGCGCACTGGAAAGCAGAAGCGTGTTGGAGTCGAGCCAATCAATGCTGCCCTTGGCCTCCGGGAGACTGAAACCGTCGGCGACAAAGTTCAGAGAGCTCAAGTCGAATTCGCGATGCACGACCGCGTCGCTGCCGCCGCGCGACAGGCGCAGAACGGCTCGTTCCCGTCTCTCGGGCTCGATCAACGCGCCGCCCCAGATCCAGTCCTCTCCGTCTCTCGCGGCGAGGAAGTCCAGATCGAGCAGTAGCTCCCACTGGGGATCCGCCTTCATGTAGACGGAAAGGGTGGTCCGGCGCCACAGCCCGCGGGGATTTCCGGCATCCTGCCAGAAATTGTAGAGATACTGACCGCGGCGCGTGACTAGGGGTATCCTGTCGGAACGGTCGAAAATCGCCGTCAGTGCCGCTCGGTCGCGCTCGAACTGCGTTCCACCGAAGTCCTTCAGGGTCTTTGCCGACTGGCTGGCGGTCCACGCAAGTGCCCGTTCACCTTCTACATCTTCAAGCCAAAGACGGGGGTCATCGTCGGGTGCATTCAGTGTTGGGCGGAAATCGAATTCAGTCATGTCCGCACAACCAGAGAAATGAAAGCGCAATGGCTTCCGTCTGCTCGGGAACGCTTAGTGTTGGCGGCGGCACCCGCATGTTCGAAAAGCGTGATCATGGATGAATTCTTCCCAGTCGGTGTGGCGTCGCAGTGCTTTTGCGCACAGGACCGCAATCGTCGTGCCAACCGGGAAAATCTTACGGAACAATGCGATCACTCTGGCAGCGCCGTGTCAGAAGTCAGACATCGTCGCGAATGCGACAACGAGCGTACCCTGTAATCACCGGATCAACCTCCGGCGCGATAGCTGACGCCGTGCAGAACTCAAGCAGGGCCGGCTGCGGCTGTGGTCTACACACCGCCAGCGGCAAAAAACCGGAGATTCGAGGAAAGGGACTGGGCGCCGCTTGGGCGACCTGATGGTTGTCCAAGCCCTGCCGCAATCTTGGCCTGCACCGTTCCCTTGATTGCATTCTTGACGTCTGTCGATCAAGCCAGCAAGCTGCATTCGCGCGAACGCATGTGACTGGCCCCTATGGCAACTTGGGCTGATGTCGGCCGCCCTCCGATATGCGATACGAGGGTTCATGAGAGGTGGGAGCTCAGGCTCGGCGTAGTATCTCGGCGAGACGGCTAGTGGTCGACGATGTCTTCCTGACGCCACGCATTGGTAGGCCGCAGCAACAGGGACAGTGCGGGCGCAAGTCTGCCTGGGAAATCGGCTGCAGCAGGGCAAGCGGAGTCTGGCCGCGCTCCATCTCCATACCGTCCGCAAAGAAAGCTCGGCGTGAGCACCACCGAAGGCAACGATTTGCGCGCCTCGCCGGTTCGTTTTGCGACCCACTGACCAGTCGGCTTCACGTGTACAACTATACAGGCTGCCATAGCGCGGAACTTGGCCTCCAATGGGGAAATTCCCGAGGAGACCTCCCGATGACTGAGCTTATAGCCCCGGCGCTACGACGACTTGCCCACCACCAGCGTGCAATCCAACGCGACGCCCACTGCCCCTTCAAGGAACGTCTGGGACGGGATGCACGAGCCGATCACGGACATGAAATTAATTGCGTTGGCGTGCACAGGCCGCGGTGGCTGTCGCTGTGCGAGTTCGACGGCCTGGATGCTATTGCGCGCGCCTTCTGCCCTCCAAGGTGCCAATGGCACACGCTTCGACGAAATGGCGTGCTCGAGGTCTGGTGCCTTCAGCGCCGGTGCCTTGCCAGGTGGCATGATGCTTCGAGGTCCGTGGGGGCGGGCAGGGGAGCACAGTCATGCCTACAGTTCTCGTGACTGGCGCGGACGAGCCTGATTGGCGCGATGAAAGATCATACGATTACACCTCAGGTCTGACGCCGCGCGAGTGGGCCTGGGAGTTCTTACGCCGCAATCCAGCATTCCAGCGTGATCTGGTAGCAGCGCGCCAGCAGGCCAATACTTTGTCATACCGACCCATTCTCGACGTGGTCGCGTCGGCCGGTGACCTGTCACGTTGGGGTGTCCTGTTTCGCCGAGTCTTATGGGCGCAATTCGCTCGTATTCTGGTCTCCGCTCTGGTGCGTCCATGTGCTGCCGGTCATTGCAGAACAGCTGTCCGCATCCTCGGCGACATCGCCGTTCGAGCTCTCGGCATTGTCATGTGCTGCTACGGTCTTGCTGGCGCCCGACAAGCGCCAGTATGTTATCCTTCGCGATTCAGAGCATACGCTCCAGCTCGCCGTCTCTGGCGCAGAGATCTTGCACCCTGTCTGCCTCCGTACCGAGGCAATCTGGCCCGCGAAGCTTTTGAAGCATCGCCTGAGGGCGATTGAGTGCCTCAATGCTCTAAGTGTGGGTCAACGTCTGCCTGCCCGCTTGTTTCCGCCGGAAAGACGCGGTGCCCGTTTGACCTTCGTTCTTCGTGCGCTCGACGGTTCACTTGCTGGGGCGTCACATCGCGAGCTCGCCGAAGCTCTGATCGGTCAACGGCGCGTCCATGCCGACTGGAGGGATCCTCGCGATCATCTGCGCGACCGCATTCGCCGCGCCGTCTCTCGCGCCCTCGCCCTCATGGATGGAGGGTATAGAGATTTCCTCACTTGAAAAGTGACAGTCCGCCCTGTGCGTCAGCCGGCGAACAGTTCGGAGCTTAAACCCGGTTACCCAGAGTGCGCCCAGTCGACATGGCAGCGAACGGCCTTGCGGGCGCTCTTGTTCAGGCGTCGCTCGAGGCCGAGAGGCACGTTCGGTGTTGTCCGATAACCGACAATGTCATGTACATAACGAAGTGGAAGCTGACGCATCGGTTGTTTTTTAAGCGCTTTTGCTTTGGCACGGTACATGCACGCTATTCAGCAAAACGCGCGGACTGAGTGGTTCCGCCGCCACGAAAGTCGCTGACTTACGCCACCTCCCAAGGCGTACCCGGCCCGGCAGCGAGCTCAGTCTCCTGCCGGGCATGCGTCTTCAAACCTACTCGCGTTTCAGGACTTCAAATTATAGGGTGGCGCAATGACGCGGGCGACCCAATCCGGCTCATGCGACGTCACCTAAAGGTTTAGGCCCGAGGTTACTCTGTCATAAATGGTCGATGTTAACCAAGATGTTACATGGGCCTCGCGGCAGGGCGTTAGGTCACCTCAGGGCATACCCTGACGTTCAATCAGAGACAGTTGTGCTAGCACTGCCATTTTCCTTCGATGCAGCCGTGCCGTACACAACGATATCCGGCTTTTCACGCCATGCGAGGCTTCGATACTGTGGTGCCCGAACATCCAGGTTGAAAACGGCCATGCGCATGCCATCCGAGACCATTCGGATTGTCTGAGAAATCAGAACGGCGGCAGCCACCATTCCAACGAACGGGCCCCCCACAGCCACTTTCGCCAACATGGTGAGACCGCACTCGTCAAGGGTGCCTCTATCACGTAGATCGACGTATGCAGCCGGCCTTTTGTCGTCATCACGAACGTAGTTCTCTCCCCTTGCTCGTCTGCCCATATCTCCAAAGCCTTGATCGGTGCCGGAAAGCTGTGCGTCCTGATCAGACGGAAATCTTCAACGCCGCTTCCAAGGCCCGCCTCAAACACGGTCGCAAAACCTGCCCCTTCGAGGATTGCCCGCGCCTGCGGATTATCAACGCCACACAGCCCAGCAGCGGTTCATCGTGAGCGATGCGAAAATCAGCGGCAAACCTTCGCTCGATCAGCTTGGTGCGGAAGCCGCGAGCTTCGGCCCAATCAGCACCGATCCGCGTCTTCAACCTACCTTCGTCGGTCGCAAAGGTAAGCACTGATGTACTTTGGGTTGACCGTCCAGCCAGTCGACGTCCTGAAGAAACATCCGGACATCGGCCGAGTCGGCGAATGGCAACAGTCCTATCGTCCAGAGGAAAGCCTGGCCGAGATGGCCCAAACCAATAAGCCAAAAGTCGGATGGGAATTTGGTCGCAGCAGGCCCGTCCGACGCCGGCGATTTCCAGTCGGCCAAGGCCGCTTGGTCCCACAGCGACCTGCGGTCGCCAGATCGAGATACGTTTGCACGGGCCCGGTGCACATAATGCCCGGCACGGGCTCGATGGCATCCCGGAAAACGCCGATGTCCTTGGGCAATGTGACCAGCACATTTTCACCTTTGGATGCCGAAGACAGCTTCATTGCATCGGTCAGCCGTGCGAGCCCGTCGTCGTCGGCATAAAGTACTGCGTGCCACTTCGCCCGTATGGCGACAACCATTGCGCTGCCGAGAATGACGCGAGGATCGCTAGTCCGGCTTCCGTCCTCGCGCTAAGGGCGGACATTACCGACATGGCCCAGGCTGACCGCCGAAGCTTCGGCGAGTTTAGCAACGCGCCATGGCCTGTCCGGATTTCGCAGCAACGAGCGCAGCACCTGGGCAGATTTGGGTTTGAAAAAGGATTTGAGTTCCCTTCGTTCCGCGCTTGGCTTGCTTTCGACATGCCGCTCTATGAAGATGCCATCAAAGATGATGTTGGCGTTGCCAGCTAGATCAAGAAATCCCACCTGGTAGTCGCTGCACAACGCCTGAGCCTCTGAGAGAGAGGTACGGCGCGACAAAGATCGGTATTGCACTCCCATCGAAATGGGCAGCGTAGTTACGCAGTTGGAGCAATCCCATACGAACATAGCGGGGCTGGCCGCTCGACGTGACCTCACAGACCAGCGTATGCCGGCGATCAGCAACGACCACATGCGCCAGGATATCGACGCCGCGGTCGGGGCCGCCGACGGGCTCGATCTGGATATGGTCGATGACAAGCGCCGGCACGCGCTGTAGAAGCGCGGCGAGCGCGCCTGCCGCCTGCTGTTCCAGGTTTTTCATCGATTCAGAAGTTTTCAACATTTGTTGAAAATGGCATATCGCTTGAAATAGCATAAGCCATCTCGTTCAGCGAATGCTGAAAGCCGTGATTGTAGTGAAATCGGCCAGTACAATGGGATAGGTAACATTTTGCGACTTAGATATGTAACATATCGGCTATCGAAACTCGGGAGAAGCGCATGATGCCCGTAGTGAGAATAAATGCCACCTTTGCCGATCTAAAGCTCATCGCAAGTTGGTTCGGCACGAAAACGCCCGCCGATACGCTAGATCGTGTCGTGAAGGAGGCGATGGATCAGCTCGGCCTGGAGCGCGACGATGAGCCCGACGAAGCCGTTGTCCCGGAGGGAGGCGCCATGCAGTTCGACGTGGCGCCCGGTCTGGCTTTCAAGAAGCCGTTGTCGGCGACGATCAATGGGAAGGCGGTGCCGAGCCCGAGGTGGTCGTCCATCCTGCTGACAATGGTCGCCCAACTGAAGGCAAAGGGATTGGAGGGCGACAAGCTTACTCGCGAGTTGGGAGTTCCAGCCAAGGCCGTTCAGTTTGAGGATGAGGGATTCAAATACCATCCGTACCTGGGCATTTCGGTGCAGGGCCAGTCGGCTTCCGGTGCATGGAAAGAGGTCGAACGCCTTGCCAAGAAGTGGCACATTCCGGTCACGGTCGAGTTTTGGTGGCGCCAGAATCCAAAAGCTCCGCAGCGCGTTTGACGGCGACGGCTTTCGTCTGCGCGGGGGCGGTCTGCTCCGTCGTCACAGGTGAAACATGCATCATCGTCCTTCCTCCGTTCTTGCCTCCGGCTTGGCTCCGCGTCACAGAAAGGCGGCATCACTGCCGCCCATCGAGATTGTTGAGGTGCGTGGACCTTAAAAATCCATACCGCCCATGCCGCCCATGCCGCCCATGCCGCCGCCGCCCATGCCGCCAGGCATGCCGCCGCCAGCCGACTCCTTCTTCGGAGCCTCCGCGATCATGGCTTCGGTGGTGACGAGCAGGCCGGCGACCGAGGCCGCGTCCTGGAGAGCGGTGCGAACGACCTTGACCGGATCGACGATACCCATGGCGATCATGTCGCCATATTCGCCGGTCTGGGCGTTGTAGCCGAAGGTCGCGCCCTTGTTCTCAAGGATCTTGCCGGCAACGATCGATGCTTCCGCACCGGCGTTCGCAGCGATCTGGCGGGCCGGAGCCTGCAGAGCGCGACGGACGATGTTGATGCCAGCGGTCTGGTCGGAATTGGCGCCAGTTGCCTTGATGTTCAGCGAAGCGCGCAAGAGAGCGACGCCGCCGCCGGGAACGATGCCTTCTTCGACGGCCGCGCGGGTCGCGTTGAGGGCGTCATCGACGCGGTCCTTCTTTTCCTTGACTTCGATCTCGGTCGCACCGCCGACGCGGATGACGGCAACGCCGCCCGCCAGCTTGGCGAGACGTTCCTGCAGCTTCTCCTTGTCGTAGTCCGAGGTGGTCTCCTCGATCTGCTGCTTGATCTGGGCAACGCGGCCCTGGATCTCAGCCTTCTTGCCGGCGCCGTCGACGATGGTGGTGTTCTCCTTGGAGATCGACACCTTCTTGGCGCGGCCGAGCATGTTGAGGCCGACATTCTCGAGCTTGATGCCGAGGTCTTCGGAAATGACCTGGCCACCGGTGAGGATGGCGATGTCTTCCAGCATGGCCTTGCGGCGATCACCGAAGCCCGGCGCCTTGACGGCGGCGATCTTCAGACCGCCACGCAGCTTGTTGACGACGAGCGTGGCCAGAGCCTCGCCTTCGACGTCTTCCGAGATGATGACCAGCGGCTTCGAGGTCTGCACGACAGCCTCGAGGATTGGCAGCATGGCCTGCAGGTTGGAGAGCTTCTTCTCGTGGAGAAGGATGTAGGCGTCTTCCAGATCCGCAACCATCTTGTCGGCGTTGGTGACGAAGTAGGGCGAGAGGTAGCCGCGGTCGAACTGCATGCCTTCGACGACTTCGAGTTCGGTCTCGGCGGTCTTGGCTTCCTCGACCGTGATGACGCCCTCATTGCCGACCTTCTGCATCGCTTCCGCGATCATCGAGCCAACCGAAGCATCGCCATTGCCGGCGATGGTGCCGACCTGGGCAACTTCTTCCGAGGTCTTGATCTTCTTGGCGTTCTTGATCAGCGTCGCGACGACGTCGGCAACGGCGAGGTCGATGCCACGCTTCAGGTCCATCGGGTTCATGCCGGCGGCAACCGCCTTGTGGCCTTCCTGGACGATCGACTGCGCCAGAACGGTCGCGGTCGTGGTGCCGTCGCCGGCGATGTCGTTGGTCTTCGAAGCAACTTCGCGGACCATCTGCGCGCCCATGTTCTCGAACTTGTCTTCAAGCTCGATTTCCTTGGCGACGGTGACGCCGTCCTTGGTGATGCGCGGGGCGCCGAACGACTTGTCGATGACGACGTTGCGACCCTTGGGGCCGAGCGTGACCTTCACCGCGTCGGCGAGGATGTTGACGCCGCGCAGCATGCGCTCGCGGGCGTCGCGGGAGAATTTTACGTCTTTGGCAGCCATGTTTTAGCTCCTGGCAGGGGCTCGGATTGAGCCCGAAAATTCAGTTGACGGTGAGGCCGAGATTCAGCCGATGATGCCCATGATGTCGGATTCCTTCATGATCAGAAGGTCTTCGCCATTGAGCTTGACTTCGGTGCCCGACCACTTGCCGAACAGGATGCGGTCGCCAGCCTTGACGTCCAGCGGGACGAGCTTGCCGGCTTCGTCGCGTGCGCCGGAACCAACGGCGATGATCTCGCCTTCCTGCGGCTTTTCCTTCGCCGTATCCGGGATGATGATCCCGCCGGCGGTCTTGGATTCGGATTCGACCCGGCGAACGACCACGCGGTCATGAAGCGGGCGGAAATTCAAGTTTGCCATTTTGGGATGTTCCTGGTGCGGAGGTTGGACGGCTGTCCGTTGCCGGAGCGTGCGAGTGCTATCGTGGCGCTGAGATAGGCGGTCGGCTGCGTCCCCCGTCTTCCCGGCCTTTGTGAGCAGGTGGATCGGTGGGCAGCGCCCGAGCTGGCTGAGTAACCTTCTTCATGTTGCCAAGCCTTACTCCAGTGCCATCTTTGACGGGTCCGGGAGACCCGCAGCGGCAGTATGTTTTGGTGAGGTGATCAGGGAACGTCTTCTCCTTAGTCGGTCACGTGTTTTCGGATGACGGCGAGGCTGGGCTGGACGCCTGGGCCGGCTATTTGCACAACCACGCCAGGGAAGTGGACGAATTGACCACTAAGGCATTTCGACTCTCGCCCCTTCTTTGGTTTCCTCCTTGGCCGCCCCTTTCAGCTTTTGGGAGAGTCCTTTTGCGGAGCCACACAGAGAGCGCCGTGACAAACCTTCTCACCCTTGTAGTTGGCCAGAGCCTGCAGCAACTCCGGTAGAAGGTGCTGTTTCAGTTCGTTCGAGATAGGCTCCGGACCCTCCAGCGCTTTCAGTGCCTGCTCGACCAACTCGATGGCGCGTGCTTTGTTGCCGCTCTCATGATAGTACTGAGCGACCATCGGATAAGACACGAACTTATAGCCGTCGCCTTGTGGCAGTGCCACGATGTGTTTGGACAGCTCTTCGCCCATCGCGAAGCGCTCAGCAGACGGAAAGCCGGAATAATCAAAGCCCGGCGTGAAGAGTTGATCTAGCGCCTCAATCATCCAATGTTCGGAGTTTCTATCGATCGCATCGCGAACGAATTGGCGCATTGCGGGCAAGCCGGCCTCCATGTCGCGCATTTTGTGAAGCAACAGAGTCACCTGAGACTGGCGGAAATTGAGGTTGTCGGGCAACAAGGTGATGCCCTCTTCGATCGCCGAGAGCGCCGTCTTCCAATCCCCTTTCTCCACCGCCGCCTGAAATTTGTCCCTGATCGGCTTCTTCAGCGCTCGTTCGCGCGCTTCGGTTTCGCCTTTCGCGATCCGCTTGGTCGCGACGGCTTTCGCTTGATCGCTGGTGCGCCAGCTGCCGTTGAGCACCCTCGGCAAAACCTCATCGAGTTCCGTCGGTTCACCAATAAAGGCGATGTGGCCGTCTCGGTCGACCACGAAACTGGTGGGAATCGTGAAAGAAAAGCTGGGCTCCATCCAAAGCTTGTCCATTTCGCCTGAGGAGTCGAACGCCATCCGATAGTTCAGATTCGGGAACTTTTCGGTCAACCACGCGTCCAGATTGCTTCGGGCCTCATCGGCCGTGGGAGCGCGTTCATATGCCGCGACTGCGACGATCTCAACGCCACTCTCCCTGTATTTCTCCTGCAGCTGCATAAGATGGGGCATCGCGTCCACACATGGGCCGAACGTAGTTCTCCAAAATTCGACGATGTACAGTTTTCCGGGCTCGAAGCTGGTGAGCGGCTCGCCACGCAGCCAGGTCTCGACTTTAATCGAAGGAGCCGGGGACTCGATCCATAATTCCGCCAATGTAGGTCTCCAGAGCTTGCTTTCTGCGCGAGCTTGTTCCCGCTCAGAGACGGCACACGGATTCAGGAGAGAGCATCGCTCGTCTTGCCCATCGCGTGCAGTCGCCCTTAAGAGCGCAAAAGCTGTGCCAGCGCGCTCAGCGCGCAGTAACCCCATGAATATGCTTTGAAAAGCCTCCGCAGTGCCCGGATGGCGGTTGTAAAGAACCTGACAAGTTTCTGCCTCTGTCAGGTTTTGGACACGCATTGCCCGTTGCTTTCGCGCTGCCAGAAAAGCGTGGTCCCATCCGCACGATCCTGAAGCGCCAAACCGTGAGAACCCGTGCGACACCGCCGCATCACGTCGTGTCATGCATCGAGGCCAAGCGCCTGGGCGTTGAGTTCGCCGCACGCCAGAACATCATCGACGAGACGTTCAAGCTCGGCCCGGGAGCGGAAAACGGCGCGAGGCTTTGGCCTTGGTCGGGACGGCCGAACGGCAATGTCCCCGAGTGGGTCAAGGCGCAGAAGACGATCATCACACCCGGCGAGCCGAAAGTGTCGCCGCACGCCATCATCGAAGGCAGCATACATGCAGGCCCAGACGTATCGCTGGGCGATCTGAAGGAGTGGCATACGTTGCGCGCCTGGTGCAGAAATTGCTCGCTTCTGCCGAAGTAAGGTCGGCCGCGCTAATCCGCCGGTATGGCAAAGGCGCGCTATTCAGTACGGTCGAGAGGGCGCTCGGTTGCCCGCGAATTGGACCGGCTCATCACTGGTCAGCGACAATGCCAGTGAGTTCATCTCGAACGCCATCCTCTCCCGGCGAGTCAGAACCGGTCGAATGGCATTACATTGCGCACGGCGCGCGTCGCCATCGCCCTGGGCGCGCGACTGCAACACCGCGCGGCCGCACTCCCAAATCGCCTGGCCAGACACCGGCCGAGTTCGCCACCACCTTCAATCCGCGACCGTCGCTCGCGCTGCCCTATGCGAAAGGCTCTGCGCCAGCGCCCGTCGCTCCACCCGCCCTGTCGCGAGCACATAGTCCCTAGCTTCGAGCGCCCGGACAAACGAGCGCGCATTGTCGCTCTGCCGGAAGGCCTGCGTGATCATGATCATACGCTCTTCCTTCGAGAGCCCGGTCAGGGCTCCTGCCGGCTCTAATAAAAAGACTGCGGGCGGCGCTTATCATCGGAACGATCACGCTTGTACCCGTCCGGCAGATGAAGGCCATGATCGCGCGCGAACTCGCGGCTGACCATCATGAGCTTTTCATGATCGAAAGCGAGATGGACCGCCTTCTCGCTCTGCCAGTCGATGCATGACCAGACGATGTGGCAGTGCTCGCGGCCGTCCTTGCGCGCGTATACGGTTTGTGAGCCGTCAGGCCGGCCGCCGTGCGCGCCGCTCGCGAGGGGCCGGGGAGCGCCATCCGGCGCAAGCCACTCGATGCTGGACGGTCCGATATCATTGTTCTGGACGCCAATCACTGTTCCATTCCAGGGAGTACGAGAAGATGTCGAAGAAGAAGGGCGGCACAGCCCGCCTACAATCGGAGCCAAGTCATTTGCGGTTTTTCCGCTTCTTTCACTGGAAAGGCGCACCAAGAACGGGGCATACCTCAATACAAGCGTCCGCAGCCTTCAACATACGTTGACTTGGTTTAAATCCTGGCAGCATTTGCCCCAGGATCATAGCGTTAAGGAACGGCGAACCACCCAGACGCGGATGAGTCGTGTGCCCTATCGCCAAGCTGAAATTTGAAGGGCGACCACCATAGCGGAATGCAATATTCCGTGCATTTGAGACGCCAGATACACCGCGTTTTTTTTACCGTCCGCGCTCATCTTATTTTACCTTGTCCGGCCCAAACCTTCGGAAGCTTTGGCTTCGTTGTCCGGCAACAAGGCGAGACACCCTCGTCCCGTGTTGCCGTGAACCTGACACTTTGTCTGCCGCTGTCAGTTTTTGGACACGGGATCACGGGCTTCGCGCCGCCAGAAAGCGTGGCCACCGCACGGTCCCGAAGCGCCAAGACCATGAGAGCGCGTACGCCACGCGGATGACGTAATCTGACGCATCGATGCCAGGCGCCACTGCGTTGAAGTCGCCGCAGGCCAGATGGTTTGTACGAGACGTTCAAGCTTGAGCCGGGAGCTCGAGCCGAAAGCGGCGCAAGGTTTTGGCATTGGTCGGCACGCCGGATGAGGGCGGCGCGAAGCCGGCGGCAATGGCCGCGACTATGCCACGGCCCCTATCTTCGCCCGCCCTTTGGAGCGCTCCGACGACGATGTAGTGCGCGCTCTCACCATCGCATGGCGAGACGATGGAGGCCTGATGCGCCGTGGCCCAGGCGGTCGGTAACCATCTGAATGTTGGCATGGGCGCATTGTGGCCGCCGGACGATGCCTTCTTCGATCTCCTGCGCAACAAGGATATTGCCAACGCATGCTGGCCAATGTTGCAGTCGAGCGTGTCGCGAACGGCAATTTCGCCGAGAAGGTCAACAGGCATAAGACGATCGTTGCCGGTCCGGCGAGAACGGTCGCGAGAAACTCGAGAGGCTGGCTGCCGCGCTGGATGAAATTTCCGATCGTGCTACACCATTCACAGCGGCTTCCGCGCGGCCGATCAGTGGGCCAAGGTCCGGTCGCAGTTTGCGCCGCCAACCGCTGAATGAGCGGACAGGGCAGGGCGGCGAGGATTTCCTGGCCCGTTCCTGCGACGGCTGCTTCCGCCGTCGCTTAAGTTGCATGTGCACGTATTCGCCAGCACCGAGTGCCGGAATCCGCACAAGCACGGCGCGAGAGGCTCGCGCCCATGCTCTTGACCCAGCCGCAAACACCTGAATCAATGAACAGGTCGGGCGAAGCGGCCGCTCATCATCTCGTGAAATGGCTGCTCACAATCAGCCAAATGCGCGGTCCACGTCTGCCACATTCTGAGAATGATCATTGCCACGTGTCGCCATCATGACCTTAGTCTCGGACGCGCAACGAACCCTCCAGCCTGATCCGGTAATTAAGCGACCGCTTCGCCCCCGGTGCGACCAGCATCAGGCCCGGCTTATCGATGAAGTTGCCATCGAAGTCCACAGGGCTTGCTATGCCGTGCCAGGGTTCGATGCACAGGAACGGGGCGCCGCCCGGCATTGACCAGATGCCCAGTTCTGGAAATCCCTGCCATGACAATTCGATCGCCTGCCGCGTAGCGCACGCTGGTGCTTGCGGGCCGATCCAGAATGACGGCATCGTCATCGAACAGCCGTTCGGACAGTGCAAGCGTCCTGCCTTCGATCGGCGTCGGCCGCGGTGCTGCGAGCAGGAGGCCATCCTTAAGGCGAGGAATCGGCGCCGGCTCATCATCGGCAAAGGTCAGGCGGTAGGCCTCCTTAGGTAACTCCGACAGCAACGGCCAGTTGAACGCCGGGTGCGCGCCGATGGAGGCCGGCAACAGCTCTTCGCCTGTGTTGGTGACCTCGAAGGTCACGCCGAGTTGCTGGCGTTCCAGCGTGTAAGTCACGGCCAGGCGAAAGGCGAAGGGATAGTGCGCGCGGGTGTCGGCGTCGTCGGTAAGAACCAGCGTGCAGGATCGAGGCCCCCTGTCCGCCCACACAAAAGGCTTGTCGCGCGCGAAGCCGTGCTGCGTCATCGCATAGGGCCGGCCGCGGTGACGCAGTTGATCGCCCTTTAGCCGGCCGACAATCGGAAACAGCACCGGAGAATGGCGCCGCCAGGCCGGCCCGGCCTGCCACAGAAACTCAAATCCTTGCGCATCTTGCAGCGACACCAGTTCGGCACCCTGCCCCACTATAACAGCCGAGATGCCGTCGCCATGAAGGGTTTGGCTGTCTTGTGCCACATGTCCTCGCGGGCCGCTGTTGAAGGCCGATGCTGTGGCAAACTAAGCAAAAGCTCTTTGGGACTCAAGGTGTGGCTGGGTGTTGCGCAACGAATTGTGGCCGGAGGATCCCTCCGGCTACCTCGCCCTCGCCCACAACGGCCAGTCGCTACTCGCGCTCGCCAGTGAAATTCAGCAGCAGCTGGAAGATGTTTTGAAGTGGAGAGAGCGAGAAAGCGCCGAAGACGAGCAGTGCCGGCACGATCGCGATGCCGTCGGCCTCCAATTTGTCACCGACACCTAATTGGCGCCCAGTAGCGGGCAGTGTCGCACGCCTCCATCCCAATGAACCAAGGCCCAACTGCTCGAAGAACTTCAACATCCGCTGGCGACGCAACTGTCGCCGGACGATAACATTGCCGGCGGCATCAATCGCACCAATCTGGAACACCGACTTCGCAAGGTCGATGCCAACGGTAGTGGATGTTGAATCAGCACAAAACGCAGCCGTCACATCACAATCGATTCATCGATCACAGGACGTGCTCTAGCCACCGAGTGGACCCCCATTTGCGGTTGCGCCTCGGCCAGCCTGGCACGTCGATTTTCGATCACGCTGGCTCACCGCAACGACCGAAATCGGCACGCCACGGCCGGATCGCATAGCGTTGCTCGATGAAGTTGCGGCGACGATCGGGCAGGATGGCCTCACAGGCGAGCTGCTCGTCGAGGCTGACTACGACGCTCTCCTTGAACTGCATTCTTTCCTTCATTCAAAAGAAACTCATCGGCTCGCAGCAGCACAACCTTGCCGAGTTGATCAACACATTCCTGGCGGTGGACCGGCGACATGGTTTCGCGCGCCTGCTGCGGAAGACAATCACCGTCACGGACGCTGGATATCTCTTCGAGAGAAAAAGCGTTCGTGACAAGTTCATTGCGGCAGAAGCGGAGATCCAAGATGGACCGGACACGCTCACCGGCCAATTTGCGCTGCTGCTTTTTCCCGAACTTTTCCCCAAAAAGTAGCAGTCCATTGACTGTGCTCCGGCGTGATGAGACGGGGCTTGGCTGCGATCTATCGCATCCTGCTGCTCAGAAGGCGTCCGACCTCCGCCTGGATGCGATTTGTGGTGAGACCTACAACGCCGAACCGTTCGTAGATGGCGGCCACCATAGGAAATAGAATGTCCGCAAGGCGGGAACTGATATCGGCCACGGGGACCTCGGTTTCAACCAGTACCTCGTCGCTGCGAGCAGGCCTCCCCTCAAACATAAGTTCACTGATCGGGTTCGCCCAGTTCCGCAAGAGCCGGCCGGTCAGTCCGGTATAGAGCGCACGAAACCGGACCGTGATCTGGCTTTCCGGGTCCTTCCGCATAAGACCAGCTAGTCGCTCGGCGTGAAGGAGCGCCTCGCCCATCCGCCATACAGGCAATGTCGTATCGAATACACTCGCCGGCGGAAAAGTCTCCTGACCGTCTTCCTGATAGCCACGGATCAGGAACAATCGTCCCGAGGGTACGGCACGCCAGAAGTCGCAATGCGCGGGGTCGCTACCACGCTTGATCCCGTCACTCTCCGGGGGCAGCCAAACCTCGATGGCTCCGCCGACCTTGCGTGGGGCAAGATCTTCCCGGGTCAGCATCATGAAGACCGGCCAACCAGTGTGCCTGGTGACCGCTTTGTCCAGGACCTGCTCGAACTCCGTCAGAGCAAATGACTTCAGATCACCTTCCAGGCAGTAGTCGAACCGATACCAGCCGTTTGGAAACCTGGCAGGGTTGTCGCTTCGCAAATCATTCGTGAGGGCGCGCCACCGCTCAAATGCCTCCCGCACGAACCGGTCCTGCGCACCGCCTTCGGCAGGCTCGTCCAAAAGTCCGACAACACGAAGGATGTCGAAAGCCTTTGCGAGCGTGAGGGTGTGCTCGCCCCGTTCGAACGCTGCAATGGTCGGGATGCTGACACCAGCGAGCGCTGCATGCTCGCGCTGGGTCATACGTTCTTCTTTTCGGCGGGCGAGCGCTTCATCAACGAGCGTGCGCCAGCTCAGCGGGCCTATTCCCCGAGGATTCTCAGGCATTGGTTACTCACGATCTCAGAATATCTGGTGACAAAACCGTCGGGTCCTTCGGCTGCAGGCGGCTGGATGACCGCTGAAGCTTTGGCGACCAGTCGCTTAAGCTCCTTCAGCGTCTGGTCGATGACGCGATCCGGAAGGCCAATATCGCCTCCGAAACCTCGGAACAGCTCGCCGTCGGCAGCGCCAAGGTTGACCTGCTTGCCGCGGATGGTCAGTGCCAATGTTTGATCAAAACCGTCATAGATTGCGGTATTGAGGACATCATAGGCGGGCGAGAGCCTAAGTCCCGTCGGCGTTTCCAATAGGGAGAAATTCTTGAGATGGGCGTCGCAGTTCCCGACAAGCGCAAAGGCCACCAAACGCTGAAAGAAGCGCTGAAGGTCGATGACTGCGCGCGATGAGTGCTTTTTGATGATCGTGGCCACATCTTCGTAGGCAGCATCGTATTTGCCTCCATAGTCCTGGCCGCGGGGCTTGGCGAGGATCTGCGCGCAATCTTCCTGTCGGAACTTTTCTCCCTTCGGCCCGCGGTCGAACCGGGTGACAATGAGGGCATACTCGTCACCCACCGGTGCGGATTGGAACTCGTTGACTTCTTTCGCGCCGAGCACTACGCCGGCCCACCGCAAGCTCAAGGCCTCGTTGCGGACGAGCGTCGGAATGCTTTCGGAGTTGAATTTTGCGATATAGGGAGCCGGTCCAGTTGCTCCGGCCGGGACAAAGCCATCCTTGCCGCGCACAACAAGGAGCTTCTTCTGTATCCCTGAAACCGTACGGCCAGGACTGGTCGTGGCCTCGGCGGCTGCCGCGGGAAGCTCGGAACCTTCGGGCGGGACAACGCTCACAGCACCAATGCAATCTGAACCGTATCGCAGCAGCAGGCCAAGATCGTCCTGACCGTCAACATGAGCCGCGCGTGCCTGTTGCTCGCGCAGCCAGCCCTCGGGTCCGAGATGTTGGAAAAAGGGATGTAGGCCTGACGTCCAATCATACTCGTTCCGCGTGACTGGAAAGCAGCAGGCAACATCCTCCGTCCAACCCCGCTCGTAGGCAAAGCGGGTGCCTCCGGCAGGTGTCTCTGACAACGTCCCGGCAAGGTGGTCCTTGAAAAAGACCCTAGCAGAGCGCAATTCAGAAGCTATGGCTTTTCCTTTCCCGCTTTCGACGCAGGTGTCGACGATCTGCGCAACTGTGTCTTACTATATGAAGCAATCTGTTAAAAAACAAGCTATGATTTATTTTATTGCTCATAAGTGCGTAAGGTGTTGCCATGCCTTCATATCTGACAGCCAACGGCTAAAACTCCCGAGAGGAACAAACCACAACTTCAATCTGGAGAGTTCCTTCTCACCCGATCGACAGCGTCCGTGAGCAATCGAACGCCGTTCTTGATCTGGCGCGTGGTCAAGGCGGAATAGCCCATCACCAATCCAATCCGGTCGGCGCGGCCTTCATCCATTTCCCGACCGTAGAGCGGCGATATTGAATGAACACCCACGCCTTCTCGTCGCGCCTCTTCAACCAGCACGTCCTCCAATGACCGACGGAGGTCCTTGAACCAGACGACGACATGCAGCCCGGCATCAGCGCCTTCGATGACGATGCGGTCTGCGAACGCGCGTCGAAGGGCGGCGAGCAGGGTCTCTCGGCGCTCGCCGTTCAGACGGCGGACGCGCCGCACATGGCTTTCATAGCCGCCGCTTTCGATGAGCATGGCCAGGGCCTCCTGCTCGGCCACCGGAGAATGCCTGTCCAGAAGCTGCTTGGCCGTCCCGAAGACGTCCTGCAATTCCGGCGGTACCACGAGGTAGCCAATGCGCAGCATTGGCGACAGCGTCTTGGTGTTGATGGCTTTTCAAAAGCGCGGCTAAACGACGACAAGAGTTTGGTGCTTGTGGACGGAACAAAAAGGCGGCCTTCGCAGGCCGCCGAGTGTCGAGGATGTGTGCTTCAGAGCGAGGACGGGGCTTTTTCGATATCGCTGTGATTGGTCGGTGTTCGTTGCTGCTCCTGGATAAGTTCCTGGAGTTGGACGCCGTAGTGCGACCAGATGCTATCGGCGAGATCGTTGAGGAGCTCGAAGACAGCGAGCGCCTGTTCGGGTGTCCATTCGGGATTGATGAGGAAGTGGATTCCACGACTGAGGCCGGACGGTTGAGGATCTGGTTTCATGCCGCGGGCACCTTTTCGCCGGAGGAGCGGCTGGTGCGTTTTTCGCGCTGTGCCTTTGATCGCTCGGCCGCTTCCTTGAAGCGATAGGAATCGCCTTCGATGGAGATCACCTCGGATCGGTGCATGAGGCGGTCGACGAGGCTGACGACGCAGGCGGCATTGGGAAAGACCTCCGACCAATCAGCGAAGGGTCTGTTGGTGGTGATGATGGTTGAGCGTTTTTCGTAGCGCCGGCTGATGAGCTCGAACAGCAGGTCCGCATGACGGTTCGAGTAGGACAGATACCCGACCTCGTCGATCGCAAGAACGTCGGCGGCGGCGTAGTGGTGAAGCCGTCGGCGCAAGGCTGCATCGCTGTCGAGGGCGGCGAGTTCGCCGAGCATCTCGCTGGCGGTTCGGAAGAGGACGGTGTGACCGCAGATGAGCGCCTGGTGAGCGACATTGCGAGCAAGTGTCGATTTCCCGACGCCGTTGGGGCCGATAAAGACGATGTTGGCGGCATCGTTCATGAAGGACAGGGTCATCAGATCCTCGACGGCGGCGCGGTCGATGCGGCGCGGCCAGTGCCAGTCATAATCGGACAGTTGCTTGAAGTGGCCGAGCCTGGCGGCACGCATGCGTCGCCGCATCGAACGGTCGGAGCGCTCCTCTTCTTCCCATTGAAGGACGGCGGCCAGCCAGTCCGCGTCAGCGATTTCGTCCCAATGGGTGATCAGGCCATTGAGGCGCAACGCCTTGGCCCGGTTGAGCAGGATGTCGGGATTATTCATCATCTTTGCCTCCAAGGGTCAGTTGGTCGTAGCTGTCGAGGCGATGCGGCCGTACCGTCGTATCCTTGCGCCGCACGTGTTCGGGCAGGCTCGTTTCGACCGGCGGCGGAGCACCACGGGCGACCCGGCGGCGTTCCAGTACGTCGCGAACCGACCTCGAATGGGAGGCGCCGGCATGCAAAGCTTCCTCGACGGCGGCCTGCAGTTCCTGCGCGCCGTACAGGTCAAGCAGTTTCAGCATCGCGTTTTTGATCGCACCGATATTGGAGCCACGCTCGGCGGCCCGGATCATCAGGGTCTGGCAGGCCGGCACGGCGCGCGTCAGGCTGTTGAGGCCGCGATGCTGGCGCGCCTCGCGCTTGATTGCGACGAGAGCCTTGAGGTGCTGAGGGTCCTCGATCTGCTGGTCACGATCATAGCTGCGACGGTGACTGGCGATCATCTTTGCGCCTTCGAAGACGCGGACCAGGCCGAGATCGGCGCGCACGCTGAGCGTGCGCCGGACATGAGCATGCGGTACCGAGTAATCGTTGAGGTCGAAGCGCACATAGGGCGTTTTGCCAACCTTGGCGGCGACCTGCTCCTCGACGGGGTATGGGTTGGCGGGCAGCGGCAGAAGCAGTGGCTGCTCTTGCGCAAACGCCTGGCGGACCGTCATCGTCCGGTCCTCGGGGCATGGCCGGTCGGCTGCCTGGTTGCGGCACCACTGTTCGGCCTGGGCATTCAGATCGTCGAGATCGGTGAACCTGCGGGCGATGAAGAATGCTTCCCTTATATGCCGTATGGCGCGCTCGACGCGGCCTTTTTCGTTGCCCCGGGCAACCGCAACAGGACGTGGCTCGAACCGATAGAAGCCGGCGAAGGCAAGCAGCGTCGGATGGAAGCGGATCGCATCGCCTTGGCGCTCGAGCACCGCACTCTTGAGATTGTCGTAGAGCAGGACCCTGGGCAGCCCGCACCATGTGTTGAACGCGCCGACGTGACCGCGCAGGAAGTTTTCCATGCGCGCGTCGAGGAAGAAGCGCAGGTAGATGTCGCGTGAGTAGGAAAGCACCATCACGAACGCCATTAGCGGCCGGCGGGCGTTGCCGATCTCGATGTGACCGAAGTGGGCCCAGTCGACCTGTCCCTGCTCGCCCGGCAATGTGCGTAGCCGCAGGAACGCCTCGGCCGGCTTGCGGGGACGGTGCAGGGCAACCAGGTGCCGAAAGTGCGTCGGCAAGCCCCGGTAGCCGCGCTCGCGCACCATCGCATAAAGGCGGCTGGCGGTCAGCGAGGGGAACTTTTCCAGCGTCTGCTCAATGAATGGAAGATACGGTTCAATGATTGAGGCTCTCTGCAGCGGCTTGTGCCGGGGCAATCCCGCCTGGGCCAGAACGCGATGTACCGTCGTGTGATGGACATGCAATTGCCTGGCGATGGTGCCGCAGCGCCACTTCTCGGCGTGATACAGGCGCAGGATCTGCGCTTCCAGTTCGGGGCTGATGGTCATGATGCGGGCTCTCCGTCTGCGTAGTCAGCTTCACGGGCATAACGAGGCCCCCGGCGACGCACGAAGCCGGTGCGAACGAACGGCGACAGTCGACAGTCGCAGCGCCGACAGCACGGCGTGGGCATGACCGATGTCGTCGCCCGCCCGACGACGTCAGCAAAAGCAGCGACGACATCGTTCGAGGGACTGACCAGTAGTGAACCGGCAGGAGATGCAGGTGGAGAATGATGCGTCACTTTATTGTGCCGAGCCCGATGTCGTCGGGCCCGGACCGCATGAGCCAGGCGTCCACGGCGGCTGCGCTGATAACGTCGCCCCGCCTCGCGCACACTCTCGCGGCGGGCAGCACGGGCGCAGTCCTGGCCGCAGTAGCGCTGTCCCCGGTCGCAGCTGCGGCAGATCGTTACCTGCGAACGGCAGCGGCCGCACAGAAAGAAGCGGCCCGTGAGCATCCGCGACGGTCCTTTCGGAGCGCCGCTGGGAGTTCGGGGAAAAGGTCGACGGAATGCGCTGACAATGCGATAATGCAGGTCGCGCACCGTCAGTGGAGCGTGACACCGAGCCCGGACTTGCCAGTTGAGATCGGTGTTACGCCGGATTGTTTCTGCGGCGCTGATTACCCGCAGATACCACAAGGCAGGCGCATGGCGGGGTACGTCGAAAGCCGCCTCAGGGCGCCTGGAGACGTGCCCCGCGTCTACCGCCTTCTCAACCTCACGTGATCAGCACCGCGCCGCAAAGGCGGCCGCCCGCTACAGCGCTAGTTGAAGAGCGCGCGGGCGGCCGCCTTTGCTCTTTCCAGCGCTTCAGTATAGCGCGACGATCAGGATGAGACGCGCGCGACAATCTGGATGAGATTCTTACGTCGCGGTCACGGGCAAATTATCATGCTGATTGTCGCTGGCAAGGCTTTCGTCGGTTTCTGATTGCCGCTCCGCGACAAGCTCGTGCGTGTTTTTGATTGTCGCGTAGGAGGCGGGCCTGCCGCGCTGGCGTTTGGCCTCTATGGCAGATCTGCGCCGGTAGCTTTCGACATTCATCTCGAAGATCGTTGCGTGATGAACAAGCCGATCGACCGCGGCGAGGGTCATGGCGGGATCCGGAAAGACCCTGTTCCATTCTCCAAAGGGCTGATTGGCGGTGATCATGATGGAACGCCGCTCATATCTTGCGCAGATGAGTTCGAAGAGCACGCTCGTTTCGGCCTGGTCCTTGGTGACGTAAGCCAGATCGTCGAGGATGAGCAGATCGAACTTGTCGAGCTTTGCGATGGCGGATTCGAGCTGGAGCTCCCGCCGCGCGACCTGAAGCTTCTGGACGAGATCGGTCGTGCGGGTGAACAGCACGCGCCAGCCGTTCTCGATCAGGGCGAGGCCGATGGCTGCGGCGAGATGGCTCTTTCCGCCGCCGGGCGGGCCGAACAACAGGATGTTGGCGCCCTTTGCGAGCCAGCTGTCGCCGGCGGCGATCGCCATGACCTGGGCCTTGGAGACCATCGGCACGGCGTCGAAGGCGAAGCTGTCTAGGGTCTTGCCGGGCGGCAGATGCGCCTCGGCGAGGTGGCGTTCGATCCGGCGATGCGCCCGCTCGGCCAATTCATGCTCGGCGATGGCGGAGAGGAACCGGGCGGCGGGCCATCCCTCTCTGTCGGCCTGTTCGGCGAACTGCGGCCAGAGCGTCTTGATTGTCGGCAGCCGGAGCTCGTTGAGCATGATGCCGAGGCGTGCTTCATCTATTGTGTGGATGCTCTTCATGCGACCTCTCCCGCATAGGCCGTGCCGATCAGGGCTTCATAGCCATTGAGCGATGCGAGTTGCACATGAACAGTCGGCAACCGGGCCGGATCCGGGCCGAAGAGCGCTCTCAGGGCGGCCAGATCAGGCAGTTCGCCGGCGTCGAGCGTTCTGGCAAGCTCTTCAGCCAGTTCACGCTCGCAGCCACGATCATGAGCCAGCGCCAACAGTTCGACGGCAATCTTGCAAGCCTGTTTGTCGGGCAGGTGCTCGATGAGAACGTCGAAGGCTCTACGATATTCCAGCCGGGGAAAGAGCTTGTCGCGATAGACGAGATCCCGAAGCGCCATCGGCTTTTTGCGCAGGGAATGAATGACGTGCCGGTAATTGACGACCTGGTCGTGCCGGCCGTCGGCATGGCCGCGTCCTCGGGGCAACGTCATCAGATGCGTCCCGCCGATGAAGACCTCGAGGCGATCGTCGAACAGCCGGACGCGAAGCCGATGTCCGATCAGGCGGGAAGGCACAGTGTAGAAGACTTTGCGCAAGGTGAAGCCGCCGGTGCGCGACACCGTGACGACCACCTCTTCGAAGTCGGTGGTGCGGCGGGCGGGAAGTTCCTGCAAATGCGGGCGCTCAGCGTCAATGCGCTTGCCATGTGCGGCATTACGGCGGCTGACGATCTCATCGATGAAGGCGCGGTAGGAGCCGAGATCGTCGAAGTCCCTGGTGCCGCGCATCAGTAGCGCATCGCGGACCGCGTTCTTGAGATGGCCGTGGGAACTTTCGATCGAGCCGTTCTCGTGCGCGACGCCCTTGTTGTTGCGCGTCGCCGTCATGCGATAATGGCCGCACAGTTCCTCGTAGCGATGCGTCAGATCGACCTTGGCGTCGGCATCGAGGTTACGGAAGGCCGCCGACAAGCTGTCGCTGCGATGATAGAGCGGCGAACCGCCGACCGACCACAGCGCGTTCTGCAGGCCCTCGGCCAGAGCAACGAAGCTTTCGCCGCCAAGGATGACATGGGCGTGCTCGAAGCCCGACCAGACCAGCCGGAAGTGATAGAGCAGATGGTCGAGCGCCTGGCCGGCGATCGTCACGCCGAGGCTGCCCATGTCGGTAAAATCCGACAGTCCCAACCGACCGGGTTCGTGCGTCTGACGGAAGATCACTTCCTGCTCCTGACCGTGAACAGCCCGCCATGATCGGATACGCCGCTCAAGCGTGCGGCGAATACCTTCGGACAGTTCCGGATGACGCCGCAGCATCTCATTGTAAACGGCGACCGCACGGATGCCGGGAGCGGCCTTGAGGAGCGGAACAACCTCAGCATCGAAGATATGCTCAAGAGGATCGGGGCGACGCCGGTCGCGCGGCGGCCTGCTCTGCGATGGAAGACGCGCCTCCTTCTCGATGCGGTAAGCTGTCGCCCGGCTGATCGACGCCTTGGCGGCGGAGACCTCGATGGAATTGTTTTGTCGGTACTTCATAAAAAGCCTCGTCTGATGATCGGTTACATGGCGACCCGGCACAAAGGTGATTCTCCAGTCTCAGAAAATCACCCACGCTACCGGGCCAACCGCGATCATGAGACGCCGAAAAATCGCGCCGCGGCGGGAGTGTAACTCCGGTCGGGCTACGCCCTCCCTTCGTCACACCCCCCGCCGCCGAGTCTCATCCTGATTGACGCTGAGTCTCACCTTGATTGTCGCCGCGCACTTCAGCTCTTGTCGTCGTTTGTCAGCGGTTTTCGACCGTCTTCGACACTTGGAGATCGTGCCTAGATTGTCGTGTTGCCTCACCTAATTTTGTTACCAGCTGCCTCACCAAGAATGTTACCCGCTCGCCAGACGTGCGGAATCTGAAGCGACATACGGCGCTAGGCTGCTGACCTCGCCGATGAGCCGCTGCACGGCTTGTTGTCGCCACGCCCTTACTCGCTTCTGCAACGTGTGAAGCTGGTGCAAGCTGTATCGTCCGGGATAACGGACCTGGAACTCGACGAGAAGTTCAAGTGCGGTCTGATCCGGACGCTCTTCAAGGCATCGTGCCATCTCTTCCCAATGGTCCTTAAAGATGTCGGGACGTCGGCCGCGCGGTTTGTCGTTGAGCCGACGATAAGTCTTTGGCCCAACGACAACACCGCGGGCGCGAGCCGCTTGGCGCCAGAGATTGACCCGTCGAACGAGTGTTTTGTACTGCTTGCGGGTAAATCGACCTGGAAACTGGACGCACAGCTCCTCGAAGAGCTGCGTGGCGTTGATGTTGGGGAATTCCTCCAATCGGCGACAAACGATCGGCCACACCATGCGGAGCGCCTGGACGCGGGCTTGGCCAGGCTCGGCGTAGACCAGCTTCGGCTTCTCCTGCATCTTCGCGGCTGTCACGGGAGGAGTGGGTGGGATCACCGGTTTGAGCGTCGGCGAGGGACTCGCAATAAGGGTTTGTGTCGAGACCTTTTGTAGACTTCGCAGGTAACGCGGTTTGGCCTCAATGGAGAAGGTCGGACGGATCTCGCCCGCATGCCAGGCGCTCGATAGGCTGGCTACGAACGCGGCCAGGTTGGGCGGTTCCGATGTCGCCGGTGGCGGTGTTTCGCCGTCAGCCAGCGCCGCCAGATAAGCCTGGACAGCTCGCATCTCCTCCAGCTGCTTCAGCGGATCGAGGTCGCCGGCGATCTCGCGCAGCTTGCTCTTGGCGGCCATCGGGATAGCCTCCGCCTGCAGGAGACGCTCTCAGGGAGTCTGCGGTGGATGATAGCGCTTAGCTACCTTCGCACCGTCACGCTGTTTGGCAGCCAGCTTGAACGAGGGCTGGAAGAAGTTCACGAACAGCCGGGATGCCGCGTAGAGGCGCGTGATCGCTCTGGCCGCCGCCAAGCCCTCGAAGCGCCGATACCCCAGGAGCTTCCGTACTACGGCGCCATTTTTCTGCTCTATCCACGCTTGGTCGTTCTTACGGTAAGGCCGCGAGCGAGTGAGTTCGATGCCGTGACCAAGGCAATATTCGATCAGCCTGTTGTTGACGAACTCGCTGCCATTATCCACATCCAGCGCTCTCAGGGCAAAGGGCAAGCCCGTGCGGATCCGATCGAGTGTCTCGACCACGAGGGTACCTTCTCGGACCACGATGGGCGCGGCCTCCGTCCATCCGCTCGCGATGTCGGTCAGAACCAGGCTGTGAACGTAGCTACCGCGGTTGACTTCCCCGCAATGAGCGACCAGGTCCATCTCCATGCTGCCGGGCAGCGGCTCGTTCCAGTCGGCAAAGGTGCGCATTTTGATGCGCCGCCGGGGCTCTGGCATAACCCTTGGCGGCTTTTTCGTACGCATGGTGCGCCTTGGCATCTGGAGCAAGCGGTCGATCGTCGCGGCGCTCATCGACAGGACCTTGTGGTGTATCTCCTCCTCGAGCTTCAAATGCCCATTGCGTTCCAGCGCCGGCAATAGAATGGGCAGCAGTGCCTTGAGGCGCTTGCCGCAAACTCGATCAGAAGCTTCCCACAGCACGATCAAGGCGGCCCGCGCGGCCTCGTCATAGAGCGACGGGCGTTGGCGGATCTGACGGTGCTTTGGCTCCGGGCGGCTGTTCAGGACACGGATTGCGGACTTTTCGTGATACCCCGTCGCCGCAATGAACTCCTCCAAGATCCGGCGCTTGTCCTTGGTCGTTGCGGCCGCATAGCGATCCCTGACCGCATTGGCCAGTTCCACACGCATGGCATGTGTCATCTTCGTCTTCATGTTGCCTCCCTGGTGGTGAAGGTACCATGGCGACATGCGCCTTCACGGGTAACATTTTAGGTGAGGCAACGAACCCGCGCGGTAACATTTTCCTTGAGGCAATGCGACAGGGTCTTCTCGCGATCGGGAGAGAAGTAGAAGAGTGCTGCAGGAGGAGCACCACCCGCGAAGGGGCGCTCATCGCGGACGTAGGTCCAGAGCCTGGCCTGCCTTGTTGCGCCTCGAGCCAGAAGCGGCACGGTCGTGTCATCGCCATGCAGCCGTTCGGCTGCCAGAACATGGACGCTGATCAGATCATGGATCGGCTGCAAGGCGGTCGCGCAAGCCCCGACCTGATCGGCCAGCGTGGAGAGGCTGAGATCGACGCCTTCCCCGGCATAACGCTCGGCCTGGCGGTTCAACGGCTGATGCTGGCCGAACTTCTCGAAGAGGATCGTAGCCAGCAGGTTCGGTCCTGCCCATCCGCGCGGTGTGGCATGGAAAGGTGCTGGTGGCTGCGAGATCTTCTCGCAATCCCGGCACGTGAACTTCTCGCGCACCGTCTGGATCACTTTCCACTGGCGAGGGATCACCTCCAGCGTCTCGGTGATGTCTTGGCCCATCTTTACGATACGAGCCGAACCGCAGCAGGTGCAGGTCGAGGGAGCCTCGATGACCAAGCGCTCGCGCGGCAAGTGTTCAGGGAACGGTTTGCGTGCCGGACGACGACGTTCGAACGCAGAAACGTTCGTGATCTTCGCCGCGGCGCGTTCTGCCGCGATCTCGTCCTCGGTGGCGTCGGCCTCGAGCTCTTCGAGTTCCAACTCCATCTGGTCGATCAGCCGGGCGCGGCGTTCCGAGCTCTGGCCATACTGCTCCCGCCGCAGTTTGGCGATCTCGAGCTTGAGGCGCCTGATCATCGCCTCGGAGGTTGTGGCGACAGCGCGCACCTGTGCGAGTTCGGCCTCGGCCGAGGCGGCACGAGCCTCCGATGCCGCAAGCGCGGCGCGCAATCTGGCAATCTCCGAAGCCGCTTCGTCCATGGCGGGAAGCTACCATGCTCCGGAGAGAAAACCTAACAAAAACAGTGAAATAAGGACATCATCCTGCTTTCGCAGGTCGCTGTGTCCAGCGTGGATTACGCCAATCGATCCCTTCAAGGAGGTAGCCCAATTGCGCTGACGAAACAGGAACGGCAGAGCCGTTCTGGCTGACCGGCCAGATGAACTTCCCCGCCTCCAGGCGCTTCATATAGAGCGACATGCCAACCCCGTCATGCCAGAGGATCTTGATCAGATTGCCCTTGCGTCCCCGAAAGCAAAAGATCTCGCCGCCATGAGGATCGCGCCGGAGCCCTTCCTGCACCTTCAGCGCCAGGCTGTTCATGCCGCAACGCATGTCCGTCACGCCACCCGCGATCCAGACCTTCACCCCGGCCGGAAAGGCGATCATGACGCGTCCAGAACCGGCAACAGACGGGCCACGATGTTCGGATCGAGCGTCGCCGGGATCGTCAGGCGGCGGCCATTCGGCAGACCGATCTCGATCTGCACCTCATTGTCGGACCGAGGCTGCGATACCACCTCGCGAGGCTCGGCTTCCGGCGGCGAAATCGCCAGCGACACGAAGCCATGTGCAGCCGCACTGCCAAGAACGCCGCTCCGGTATTCCCGACGCCAGGTCGTAAGCAGCGAGCGCGACAGCCCGTAGCGCCGAGCCGTCGCCGAACCCTGCCGATAGCCCTGCAAGCTCTCCTCGACGATGCGGATCTTCTCTTCGTCCGTCCAGTCCCGCCGGCGACCAAGGTCATCGGCAGGCAGGACCTCAATTCGTGAAATGACTGTAGCGCATGACATAAGGCATGGGCTTAAGGCCATTTATCAAATCAAGACAGACGGCCTTCGGCGGAGGGATACGATTGTCTCGTAGGGGACCACAATGCCGCGCTCCAGCAGCATTTCGTCAACCAGACCCAAGCTCAGCGGAAATCGGAATAAAGCCGGACCGCGTGAGCAATGACCTCGGGCGGCGGTGGCGATTGCAGCTAACGGGCGAACCGTTCATACCGTCGCCCTATGCTCCAAAAGCTGACCGCCAGTTAACGTAACACCGCCTGCATACCTGCTGTGTCTGCTTGTGTAGGTCCAATGCCGTCACAGCTCGCGTACAGCGCTCCCGCTATGCCTCTATCGCGATGGTGCCAACGCACTCCGTTTGGACTTCCCGTCAAACGCTAGCGACAGGTTGAGATTATGGTGCAACATCTGATTCTCTGGCTCTGCTTCGAGAGCTTGGCGGTATAGCGCTTGTGCCGCGTCATGCCGCCCCTCGTTATCCAAGACAACTCCCTTCGCATTCAATGCACGCAAATTTCCTGGGACGGCAACTAAGACGCTGTCGAGTACCTGAAGCGCCTCATGCGCGCGTTCCTGCGCCAGCAAGGCCTTCGTAAGACGGATTGCCGCATCGACATTGTCCGGATGCTGCTTCAGATCATCCCGCAAAGCCTGCACTTGAGAATCCTGACTGACTGCGCGCCAAATGCGTTCGCGCATAGCCGGATCGATGTTATTGGCGCCCAGCAACTCTGGTGGCGATGTCTCCTTCACTGAAAGACCCGGCTTATTCCAGCTAGTGCAACCCGCGAGAGGCAGAATGGCGAGCACTGCGAAGAGAACTGAGTACGGCGCAGCGACTGCATTCTCATGTGAATTCATGCTTGGTTTTCCCTATCATCGAGCGCTTTGGCTGTCAGTTGGCGGCAACGCCGATATTGCGCGGTTTCCGTGACGTTCCAATATTGGTTCCAGTCGGAGCTTGATCGATCCGGCGGGCTGAATCGTGAAGTCGGAGGCGAGGTCCTGATAAGACAGAACAGCAAGATCGATCCCGTTTCGGCTTAGAAAACCGCGGACGAAACGTCGGACATCCATTGAAGTCAATACGACAGGGAGGGTCTGACCCGGTGCTGCGCTGGAAAGGATCTGACGCATCTGTGACAGCAGCGCTTCGCTTTGCCGATCCTCTAACACGAGATATGGGCCTGCAGCCGAATCCCGAACGGCGCTGCGCATGAAATCCTCAGTCTCACGTTCGATAACGAAGGCGGGCACGATTCCGTGTGTGGCATAGCGGTGACAGATCTGCCGCTTCATGCCAGAACGAACGTATTCCGTGAGCAGTGCGACGTTTTGCTCACGTTCGCTCCATTCGGCCAATGCCTCCAAGACGAGTCGGGTATTGCGGATGGGGATACCTTCATCCAGCAGGCGGCGCAGCACATCGGCAATCCGAGGGATCGGCGTGGTGCGCAGCACCTCCTTCACCAGATCAGCGTATTCCTGCTCCATGCGACCCAGCAAATGGCGGGTTTCTTGGATGCCCACCAAGCGCGGTGCATAGCGGGTCAAGGTCGCATGGATACGCAACGCGAGGCGTTCGCTGGGACGGTGATGCCCGATGCCGGCGGCATTGAGAGCCGGCGCATGGCTTTGTTCGACCCAGATTTTGTCCATTTCTGGATCATGCCGAAATGGGATGCCGCTCGATTCAATGCTCGCCAGATCGTCTGTGAGGGTGAGCTGTGTCGGATTAATCAAATCCTGTTCGACTGGCACGCCCTCGACATCTATCCTGAATTGCGACTCGGGCAGCTGCTGGTCGACCGCGACCGGGATGCGCGGAACGACAATGCCGAGATCGGCCGAGACTAGTTGCGAAACGCGTGCAATGTGCTGTTGCAATTCAACTTGGTCGATCGCATGCGTAAGGCTCGGCGCAAGGAAGAAGGCGATCGGACATGCCTCTGCACGGACGGTTTCCTTCTCTACTGGCGCTGCAGTTGCAGCATCGACCTTGCCGGCGCCCGGCACATCACCCTTGACAATGCTTGCCGCGGCGAAGACTGCGGCCAAGATCAGAAAGACGGGCAGGGGGAAACCAGGAACGAACCCCATCACAACCAAAACGCAGGCCGCCAGCCGCAATGCTCGCTTACTGGCGGTGAGTTGCTTGACTATGTCCGTACCAAGGTTGGAACTTGCAGCCCCAGTTACGCGAGTGACGATGGTCGCCGCCGTAATTGAGAGCAGCAGGGCCGGAATCTGCGAGATCAACGCATCACCTATCGTCAGCAGAGTATAGTGATGCAGCACCTCGCCGAACGACATGCCCTTCGAGAGCAGGCCGATCGAAATCCCACCCAGCATGTTGATGAAGATAACCACCAGCCCGGCAATGGCGTCGCCCTTCACAAATTTCATCGCGCCATCCATCGCGCCATAAAGTTGGCTTTCCCTCTCCAATGTGGCGCGCCGCCTGCGCGTTTCGTTGGCATCGATGTGGCCGTTGCGTAACTCTGCATCGACCGCCATTTGCTTGCCCGGCAGAGCGTCGAGCGTGAAGCGCGCCGCCACTTCTGCGACACGTTCGGCGCCCTTCGCGAGGACCATGAATTGCACCATGGTCACGACCAGAAATATGACAAAACCTACGACGATATTGCCTGAGATTACGAAATCGCCGAAGGTGTGGATGATGCTACCTGCCTCCCCCTCGGCCAGGATCAGTCGCGTCGTTGCGATGGTGAGCGCCAGACGGAATACCGTGGATATCAAAATGACGCCGGGCAACGACGAAAAATCGAGTGGCGTGCTGACATACAGGGCGACCAATAGCAGCAGTATGGCCAATCCCATATTGAATCCGATCAGCGTGTCGATCACCATGATCGGGATTGGCATGACCATCATAGCTACGGCTAGAAGCAGCATCAACGCGACCATTAAGTCCGGGTTGGCCGGCGCACGCTCGATGAAGTTACGCAAAACGTTGGCCATCCGAGGCCCCTCTATGATGGTTTGAGAATTGCTCTGCTGCTACGCAGCTTTCGAAGACCCATCAGAGGGCATCGCTTGCGCTTGAGAACGAGAGGCAGGCACGAGGACGTGCTTGCCAGGAGGTACCCAGTCTGTCCAGAACCGTAAGGGCCTCACCGCTGATGACCTTCGAGTTGAACGCATACGCGAAAAGCCGCAGCAGCTGTATATCCCGAAAACTACCGTGGGCAGCGAGCCGCAACCGGAGCAGCTAGCCTTTGATCAAGCTGCTCCGGTTCTGCCGGAGCAGCACAATTCGCCATAACTCGTCCCGCGGGACGACGATGCCTTCACGCACCGCACTATAGCGAGGCGACAGGATAGATGGGGCAGCTTGACCATGGCGTTCTCCTTAATATGGCCTGCGAACTTGGAAATCATTAATACGAGAGAGCAGCAAGGCGGCCATTTCGGCTGAGCAGCACACGACGGTCCTCGATCCGATCGACCATCCACCCATCATCCAAAAGGGCGCCGACAAAATACTTCTCACCAGCGATTACGACATACGGCACGGGCCCGCGCCAAACAGCTTCAACGGCGATTGCGGATGGCGCCTTCTCCTCTTTGATGACCACTCCATTGACCAGTGTTAGAGCGCCCTTCGTGCGATGATCGAACCACTGCTGAACCTTCTGCCAACCGATGACCGATGCAGACGTGACGGTCCCTTCAGCGGTCACAACACCCTTTGCGGAGCCGATCTTAATATTGAGCAGGCCCGCTTTGTCGACTTCCTGTTGCAGGTCTTTGGCCGCTGCCACGTTAGTCTGATCGTCAGCGCGGTTACTGCTCAGCTTGGACTCAAGGTCGGCACCAGGTGAATTGGCGCTCAATGCACCAGCGTTGCCGTAGTAGGAGAAAATGGCCGAGAGCGCGCCGATCCCGAGAGAGCCGAGTAACACCAAGGCAAGCACGGAGATGGAAAGACGTGGTATGCCGATCGCACTGGCTGGCGCAGCATCCTGCACTGACCAGAGAATGGACATCGCGCCTGCATGAATGACGACCGGAAGGGGCACCACAACGCACTCCCCTGCCGCAATATTCCTGTTGTCTTCCATCCTGAGGCCGGCTGCAAGCGCCTCGACCTCGATCGAATTGCCAAGAAGAGTCATACGAAAATGATGCGGCGCGAGTCCTTGCTCGACGAAGATTATATCCGCATCGAGGCCACTGCCGATCAAGCCCGTTTCTAGAGCCGCCTTACCGGTCAGTCCGCAATAGAGCCCCGACAGAACTTCGAAATGAAGGGAAACGGCGTCATTCAAGGATGATCTCCCGAACAAGAAGAGAAGCCGCACGGCAATTGCCATGCGGCTCATCTTGGTTCCACATCGCGCCACCTGGGGGGCACGTTCGGGGCTACTCTAGAGCCCCGCTTCCGACACTACTGAACGCGTTCGTCGGCCGCCTTCTTGATTGTGTTGAGGTTGGTCGTAAGAGTGCGCAGCTGTATACTCCTAGCCGTAGCCTCCAAGCTAACCGCCGTTAGCTCCGCGAGTTGCGCCTGGAACGCGGCAGCCCCAGCAGCTTTGGTAGCTACGTCTACAGCACCTGAAGCGGCAGTACTAGCCGCACTAGTAGCAGTACCTACTTTACTCATGTTGTTTTCCTTTCTGTTCAAACTGTGCCGTCACCAACAGCACGCACCTCCTGACGCGGACCATCCGACGTCAGGCATCCTCTTCAGTTTCTGCCATAGCATCCTCCGCTTCATCCATGGCATCGCTTGCAATTTGCAGCGCAACCGCACGAAGAGTGCTTTCGAACTCGCTTTGAACTGCAGCTTGGTCAGAAATGGTTGGACGATCCGCCGGTTCGCTCCCGCCAACCGGCCTGCTCTGACCAGAAGACCCGGTGGATCCTTGATGCGGCTGTCCATTCGAATGTCCATGGCCCTTTTGGGCCAAGGAAACACCGATGTTGCCACCTCCACTACCAATTGCTGCGACCATCAGTTACTCCGGCATCTGTTTCCATTGGCGGCGACGCGTAACAAGCTCAATCTCCTCAAGCTATGAGCGTGAGCTTTCGAGAAGCTGACGAGTCTCAACAAAATGCGGCGCTACCGCAAAATAAATGGTCGTGCACGATCTGGCCTTCGTGCGCGGCAAGGTCATGATGTGGACAGTCGGTTCTAGCGCGGCAGTTGTAGTGACGCGAATGATGTTGTCGCCTTAAGATGGCGCAAAGAAAGCCAGGACATGTCAGGCCGTGACTGAGCGCCCACCGTCGGTGCGGTCCTCCTCACAGGTGACGCCGGTTGCCGCCTGCCATCAGGCTGTGCTGTGGCCGTACTCCTGCTCTCCGCTCCCTCTTAGTCACCGATTGCACGCACGCGACGCCTGTTTGTGCCGGTATTAAACGTCTGCGATCCGTGCGTCGGCCGGCCAACCTACGGTGCTACTGCGTGCGCATCACCTGGATATCCATTCGGTCGTCCTACGCTTCCGGCGCGTCCAGGCTGCGCCACCGCGCTATCAATAGCCGCTGCCGGTCAGTGACCCGCCGGCCTGAGCGCGTCTGTGCTCCCCGCCTTCGATGCGAAGTTTTTTCAGCGGGCCACCAACGCAGCTTCGGGGAACTAAACGCGGTGTCCACTGGATCATTGCCATCCTTCTTGCGCGAGAGCGTTGACATCAAGCAGGGCGCCACGCCGGAATCGACGTGGCACGAAGAGAGGCGGCGGTTGCGTTCATTTGGGCCAGGCAGCGCTCGACGACCAAGCGTCTAAGGGTCACCGACAACGCTGAACGTATCTCCCCTGCATCGGAGCTAGACCATGACTGGTATTGGCCGAACCGGGAAATCGCCCATTTGGGAACCTGCAGCCGACCGCATCAGGGGAGGGCACGGCTCTCGCGCTGATCTTGTGAGGAGGCGCTGGGGTAGACGCACGTTCATGGGTTGTGGCGGGCTGTCGAGCAGGACTGGATCGTGTCCCAGGGAGTGGTGTAGCTGACGGCTTGGTCGCCGCGCTCTCCGGCATGGGGCCGGGATGATCAGCGTGCCACGGCTGGCAGGCTGATGAGAGGATCATCGCTCATTTGGCTGATGGTTTCCAGCGTCATGTATCTGGCGCGCTGGACGGCCCATTCATCATTCTGTTCAAGCAGCAACGCGCCGACGAGGCGGACGATGGCATCGTCATTGGGGAAGATGCCGACGACCTCGGTCCTGCGCTTGATCTCGCCGTTGAGGCGCTCGATCGGGTTGGTGCTATGCAGCTTGGCGCGGTGCTCCCTGGGGAAGGTCATGTAGGCCAGCACGTCGGGCTCGGCGTCGTCCATGATGGCGGCGAGCTTGGGCACCTTCGGCCGGATCTGGTCGGCGACGGCACGCCATTGGGTGCTGGCGGCTTCTGGCGTCTCCTCGGGCAAACGCGGTGGCGATGAAGGCGGAGACGACACGGCGCCCGCTCTTGCCGGCATGCGCCAGCACGTTCCTCATGAAGTGGACCCGGCAGCGCTGCCATGTCGCGCACAGCACCTTGGTGACGGCCGCCTTGATGCCTTCATGGGCATCGGAGACGACGAGCTTGACGCCCCTGAGGCCGCGGCGGGTCAGCTTGCGCAAAAACTCCGTCCAGATCGGCTCGGCCTCAGACGTGCCGACCTCCATGCCCAGCACCTCGCGCCGGCCGTCCGCGTTGACGCCGACAGCGATGATGACGGCGACCGAGACGATGCGTCCGCCGCGGCGCACCTTGAGGTAGGTGGCATCGATCCACAGGTATGGCCAGTCGCCCTCGATGGGTCTTTCAAGGAACGCTTTGACCTTGCCGTCGATCTCTTCGCACAGCCGTGAGACCTGGCTCTTGGAGATGCCGCTCATGCCCATGGCCTTGACCAGGTCGTCGACCGAGCGGGTCGAGATACCTTGGACGTAGGCCTCCTGGATGACGGCCGTCAGCGCCTTCTCCGCCATGCGCCGCGGTTCGAGGAAGCCCGGAAAGTAGGAGCCCTTCCTGAGCTTGGGGATGCGCAGCTCGACGGTGCCGGCCCGCGTCTCCCAATCGCGATCGCGATAGCCGTTGCGCTGAGCCGTCCGCAGCGGGTTCTTCTCGCCATAGGCGGCGCCGGTGGCGGCGCCCACCTCCAGCTCCATCAGCCGCTCGGCGGCAAAGCCGATCATCTCGCGCAAGATATCGGCGTCGGGGGTCTTCTCCACGAGCGTGCGCAGGTTCATCATGTCGTCGGTCATCGGTGGTTCCTTCGAATCAGGTTGGTGTCAGCAACCCGACCTTACCGGGGAACATCGATGACCGCCGCAAAGCCGCTCGCTCGCTACGGCGCTGTTGAGGGCGCGCTCGCGAGCGGCTTCGCTACCGCCGAGCTACACCACGTCTGGGGACGCGACCCAGGACTGATATGTTCTCGACGGGAACGTCCAGGATCGCCGCAGTACCAAGGCCGCTAGGCGCCTGCTCACCGTCTGTTGAACAACAGGCCTGGCACCAACGCGCATCATTACCGACAGCTGCGCTCCTACAGAGCGACGAAACGGCAGGTCATCCCGGATGTCGAGCACCGCGCGCACAGGGGCCCTAACATTGGGCCAAGAATTCCCACGAGCCGCTGCGAAAGCGCACGAGCAAGGCTTCCGTTCGCTGGAAAACCTGCAGCGCTTCTTCGATCTTCTCAACCTTCCGTAATCTGTTCGCGCAGCCGGCTCAAAGCGCTCCATCGCGTCAACGCTATCGCGGAATGGAAAGTTATGGCCCGAGCCCCCGCCTGACATTTCCGTCTGCGCTCCCTTCACGTCCAACTAAGATACCCCAATCGCTAACGCATGAGCCAGGTCGGTTTTTGCGTCCCGAGGAGCCCTTCGTCAGCTAATCGTCAGCTAGGCGGTCTAGACCTGCCACGCCAAGCCAGCCTGAACTCAATGCGAAACATAGGAGTGCGAATCGTCATGTATGGTCAATTGGTGGCTCGTCCGATGTGCACTACCCCCACTTTGGCTAAGCTGACCTTGGTAACCGCCCGGCGATCGGACGCAGAAGCCAAAGGCTTGCAGACATCGCTGCCCGGATGCGCTTAGCCGGAGCAGGTTCCAGCGGCAGCTCATTTTCGGCGTAAGTGGGCGAACAACCGTGCCGGTGAAAGGCAGCAAGCAAGCCTCCACTAGTCTCGGCAGAGGACAGAGAGCAGTGGTACAGGGCGCACCAAGCTCCCGCAGGTCAGGGCCTAGATCCACTACGGCTGAGCGACATCAGCCCCAACACAATGGGCGCATTCTTGCCAATATCGGAGATGTAATATGACGGGCATTGGTCGACCTGGCAGATCGCGCATAGGGAATGCTGGAGCCGACAGCACGTTGGGGGCGAGCAGTTCGCGCTCGCAATCCAGTGTTGCTCTTGGGGAAGGCAGTCAATCGTTCGGATCCGTTGTCGAGCGGATCCGCTCTGGGGCTCAAGATAGAGGGACGTCCTCCGCGCGCGGTGCCGATGATGCCCTGGGCGACGGGTCTTCCGGCCACTCCGTTGGCGCACATCGAACCCTGACTGCTGCGCCACGTGAAGCCGCTGCGCCACCTGCAGCGATTGCGCGGCAACGCGATTTTCCCTCAGTCTCGGAGGGTGGAGCAACGGCGTCCGAGGGCGGAGCTACGGCGCCTGTCGCCAGCCAGCCTCCAAGCTCGAGTGTGGCAGTTCCCATTTCCTTGACAGGCGAAGAAATCAACGCGGCAAAGATACGAATGCTCGGCCTGCTTAACGAGCTTGACGGTTGCCGTAATGCGGCCCTGCGCGGACACAATTCGTGGGAGGAGGCGCAAGATCAGATGGATCGGTTCATCAATGCAGGCTCGACAGTTCTGAACTACTACGCAAGCCTGCCCCCGGCAGTGGCGCGTAGCATTCTGTCCGACGATCGGGCGCGTGAATTCCGCGACGAAACGCTCAATCGGGCGAAGCACTGCAACATGTTGGCCACCAATATACTCTACGACTTGCGCGAAAAAAGGGAGGCTGCGGACGCGGTACTCCACAAGTTGCGCGCATCCAACACTCCCCGCGACCAGCTGAGCCGAGCAGTTTCCAGTGTGGCGAAGCACTATGTGGCCCTCATGGAGTGGTGGGAAAAGAAGCTGCGGCGCTGCGAACGGATGCGGTCCGTCTGCGCCGCCACTGCCAACTTACCGAGCGCAACGGCCGAGATGCGAGAGGGCGAACAGGCCGCACTGCGCCTGCACACCGGCTGGGCAGCGAATTTGAAGGTCATGGTGCTGCAATCGCGGGTCGCTCTCGCGCAGATCAAGATTGAGCCGCTGGCGAGCACGTTCGAAGCAGCCGTGAGGGAAATCCTCATAGGTGAGGACCGGAAGGTGCGTCTGCTGGGGACCTTCATCAGCGACGTTTTTCCGGCATTCCACTCGACCGGCGACGCTGTGATGTCCAGCGAAGGGCGCCCACTCGACGCAGAGCACTGCGCCGTGCTGGAAGGAGTCATGGAGCGGCTTTCGGAATTTGGATTGGCGTTGCACGACATGCTTGCCAAGTTAGGCGATGACCGAACAGGTGCCGGCCTCCCATTGGAACTGTTGGGCCAGATCGTGGACGACGCATGGATCACTGCGCACGAGGTCATGCACTTCCTGGAACTGCAGCCGAAGTCGCCAGCCATCATTGCATCGCCGGCAGCCGCTGGTGCTGCAAAACCGGCCGGCACTGCCGGCACGGCTACAATCGCCGAAACCTTGGCACAACAACTGCAGACCAAAGCCATCATTGCACCGCCGGCCGACGCTCGCGCTGCGATACCGGCCGACACTGCCAGCGAGGCTGCAGGGGCCCAAGGCACTGCAGTGGGCAAGAAACGGAAAGCGAACGGGAAAGGGAAAGACAAGCAGGCCGCTGGCGCCGGCACTTCGGCCGCCGGTGCTAGCTCTTCGGCCGCCGGCCAGCCGGAGCCGCAAGTCGCTGCAAACGACGGCGATCCGGCGCCAGCAGCCAAGGTTGTCGTGCTTTCCGATCTAGGTACGAAAAAGCTCGTGAGTGCGGAGGAGGCGCCGGATGCGAGTGCGTCGGTGGCGGCTGCACGCTTGGCGATCTGGCAGGCCCCGGCTTCGGAGCAGATGCTGGCACGGTTGGCCGAACTCCTGAAGTTCGATCTGGCTGGTCAGCAAAAGGCCGTCTCGCAAGCGCGCCAGATGAAACCCGAGAACGCCGAACACGTCGTGGACACCGTGGTCGAGCGTCTGCAGACCCAGGCCGCCGAGATGCAGGCCTGTCTGGCCGCGTTTAAGCAGCATGATAGTCTCCTCCGACTCTCGCCTTCGCAAGTACCCAAAGTGCACGAAGACACAGAACAGCTCAAGAGAATGTTGGGCCAGGCGCAGGGACTGGCCAAGGCTTTGAAAGAGCAAAAGGCCACGATTACGATCGAATGCATGAAGACCTACGCATTTCCGTCGCAGAAGTACCTTGAACACTTGCGGCAGGCCAAGGAGTTGACGCCTGCGGATCCACCGCAGCCGTTGAGGGGGGAGCCAGGGACGCTATTCGAAATCCGGCTGCAGCCCAAGGCGCTGCGCAATGGTGCAATGCCGAAACCGATGTGGGTGCACATCCATACGAAGGAGTCGGTACATGCGGGGCAGTTGGCGACGCTGAATGACGCCGACTTCGTCGCTTGCCACGTCAAATCCAATGAACAGCGCGGCCACAATCGCCAGTGGCAGGACGCCCGGGCTGCGATCGGTCACGAGAACGTCGTAATCCACCGCGGCAAGCTCACCCCTGCGTTCTGCAAGTCCCTGTTGACCGGAGGGCTCAGCGGCCACCCACGCCATCCGCTTGCTGCGGTGGAGCACCGGTCGACACCGGCTGCTCGACACGCGATATAGTCGGGGGCTCGCAGTTAAGTGCCGCTTGTGGTGACACCATGAGTCATACCTCCGAAATCTGGAGGCCAGAGGGTCGTTGGTCCAGATGCTGGCAGTTGAGCCTCTCTGGTCTTGAGCCAAACAGCGTATGCCGCGAACTGCACGGGTTGCCGGCCCCGCACCTCAACTATCGCAAAAAGGGCGAGCGGCGCTGGTGCGCGGAACACCCCGGCCAAAACTTGCCTGAAGCGGACGCCCGATTTGAGCTGTCGCGTCGAAGGAATTGCAGATGACGCTTCATGACGTTGCGCTCGACGACAAATTCGACCTTTCCAAGGAGCGCATCTTCCTGTCGGGCGCGCAAGCGGTCGTGCGTATGCTCCTCATGCAGCGCGAGCGCGATCGCCGCGCGGGGCTTAACACCGCCGGCTTCGTTTCGGGCTATCGCGGCTCGCCGCTCGGCGGTCTCGACCTCCAGCTCTGGAAAGCCAAACGGCAGCTTGCCGACGCCAGCATCGTTTTCCAGCCCGGGCTGAACGAGGAACTGGCCGCTACGGCCTGCTGGGGTACGCAGCAGACGGAACTGCTCGGCGAAGGCAAATATGACGGCGTTTTTTCGATCTGGTACGGCAAGGGTCCGGGCGTCGACCGCTCCGGCGACGTTTTTCGCCACGCCAATCTCGCCGGATCGTCCAGGTATGGCGGTGTGCTCGCCCTGATGGGCGACGACCACATGGCGGAATCATCCAGCAACGCGCACGCCACCGAGTTCGTGTTCGTCGATACCATGATCCCAATCCTCAATCCGGCGGGCGTGCAGGAACTGATCGAATACGGCCTTTACGGCTACGCCATGTCGCGCTTCGCCGGCACCTGGGCGGCGATCAAATGCGTCAAGGACAATATCGAATCGACGGCTTCGGTGGATGCGTCGCTCGACCGGCTGAACATCATCATCCCCGAGTTCGACATGCCGCCCAGCGGTTTGAATATCCGCCACGAGCTCGACCAGCTCGGCCAGGAAGCGCGTCTGCACGAACACAAGCGTGCCGCAGCGGCGGCCTTCATCAAGGCCAATGATCTCAATCGAATCGTCTATTCGGGCGGCCGAAATCCGAAGATCGGCATCATCACCATCGGCAAGAGCTATCTTGACGTACGCCAGGCGCTGGAGGATATCGGCGTCGACGAAGCCCGCGCCAACCAGCTCGGCGTGCGGCTGTTCAAGATAGGCTGCCCGTGGCCGCTCGACTTCGAGCACATTGCGGATTTCGTGCGTGGCCTGGAGAAGGTGATCGTCGTCGAGGAGAAGCGCTCGCTGATCGAAGTCCAGCTGCGCGAGAGCCTCTACAACACGGCCATGCAGCCCATGGTGATTGGCAAGAAGGACGAGCGCGGCGGCTGGCTTTTCCCGGCCAAGGGTTCCCTCGACCCGAATGATATCGCGATCGCGCTCGGCGAGCGCATCGTCGAGACGATCGGACCGTCGGAGGAGATTTCTGCACGGGTCGCTCGGCTAAAGCAGTTCCAGGCGATGCTTGCCGACAAGAAGGACATTGGCGCGCGCACGCCATTCTTCTGCTCCGGCTGCCCGCACAATTCCTCGACCAAAGTGCCGGAAGGCTCGATCGCCACCGCCGGCATCGGCTGCCACTTCATGGCGCTGTGGATGGACCGCTCCACGGTCGGCTTCACCGCGATGGGCGGGGAGGGCGCGCAATGGGTCGGCCAGGCGCCGTTCTCGACGCGCGAGCACATCTTCCAGAACCTCGGCGACGGCACCTATAACCATTCCGGCTCGCTGGCGCTGCGCTTCGCGCTCGCCTCGGGCGCGAACATCACCTATAAGATCCTCTACAACGACGCCGTCGCTATGACTGGTGGCCAGCCGCTTGAAGGCAATCTGACCGTCGACATGATCGCGAGCCGGTGCACGCCGAGGGCGTCGAGCGCATCGCCATCGTCACCGACGAACCCCGCAAGTATGCCGCCGCCGGGATAGGGTTTCCGGCCGGTTCCACCATCCATCATCGCGATGATCTCGACCTGGTGCAGCGGCAGTTGCGCGAGGTGAAGGGCGTGTCCGTGCTGCTTTATGACCAGACCTGCGCGGCCGAAAAGCGCCGCCGCCGCAAGCGGGGAACCTTTCCGGGCCCCGACAAGCGCGTCATCATCAATGAGCTCGTCTGCGAAGGCTGCGGCGATTGCGGCGTCCAATCCAACTGCGCCTCGATCCAACCCGTCGAAACTGAGTTCGGCCGCAAGCGCCGCATTGACCAGTCGAGCTGCAATAAGGATTTCTCCTGCGTCAACGGCTTTTGCCCGTCCTTCGTCACCGTGCATGGCGCGAAGATTCGCAAGGCCGAAGGCATGGCAGGAAAATCCGATCCGCTCGAAGGCGTGCTGGAGCCACAGCTTTTTGCGCTCAATGGCGACGGCTGGTCGTCGATCATCGACGGCGTCGGCGGCACCGGCGTCGTCACAGTCGGCGCCATCCTCGGCATGGCGGCGCATCTGGAGGGCAAGGGCTGCGGCATGATCGACATGGCGGGCCTGGCGCAGAAGGGCGGGGCGGTCTTTTCACATGTCCGCATCGCAAAAACCCCTGAGGATATCCACGCCATCCGCGTCTCGGCGGGCAAGGCCGACCTCGTTCTCGGCTGCGACCTGGTCGTGTCGGGCAACAAGAAGGTGCTGGCGGCGGTGCGCGAGGGCCATACGATCTTCGTCGCCAACACCGCCGAGATCATGCCGGGCGACTTCGCGCGCTCGGCCGATTTTTCGCTGCCCGTGGAGCGGCTGAAGGAGGCCATTCGCGAGGCTGCCGGCGAAAAGGCGCATTTCTTCGACGCCACGCGCACTGCGTCGGCGCTGTTCGGCAATTCGCTCGGGGCCAACATGTTCATGCTGGGCTTTGCCTACCAGCATGGCGGGCTGCCGCTGCCGGCGGAGGCGATCGAACGCGCCATCGAACTCAATGGCGAGTCGGTCGCCATGAATATCGCAGCTTTCCGCTGGGGACGGCGCGCGGCGCATCAGCCGGATTTCGTCAAAGGAATGCTCGGCCGGCCTGGCCAGGCGGCGGAGCCCGGTATCGCACAGACGCTTGACGAGATCGTCGCGCGTCGAGTGGAGTTCCTGACCGCCTATCAGAACGCCGCCTATGCGAAGCGTTACGCCGATCGTGTCGCGGCCGTCCGCAAGGCCGAGCAGGCAGTCTTGCCGGGCTCCGCCCCGGTCGCCGAGGCCGTGGCGAAAAACCTCTTCAAACTGATGGCTATCAAGGACGAGTATGAAGTCGCCCGCCTCTACACGGACGGATCGTTCCAGCACCAACTGGCGGCGCAATTCCAGGAATACGACCGGCTGGAATTCCACCTCGCGCCCCCGATCATGGGCCGGCGCGGCGCGGACGGAAAGCCAAAGAAATCAAGTTTCGGGCCGGGGATGATGAAGGCATTCAGCCTGCTTGCGTCGCTGAAGGGCCTGCGCGGATCAGCGCTCGATCTGTTCGGCTATTCCGCCGAGCGGCGGACGGAGCGCGGCCTGCTCGCAAGCTACGAGGCCGATGTCGACCGCATCGCCCGCATCCTGACGCCAGCGAAGTTAGAGGCGGCTGCTGCCTTGGCGTCAGTCCCGGCTCTCATTCGCGGCTACGGCCACGTCAAGCAGGCCAGCGTGGAAAAGGCTGCGGGAGAGCGGGCCAGGCTTCTGGCGCGCCTTGAAAGCGCAGAGGCGAAACCGGAGCCGGAACGGCGGAACAAGCCGCTTTCTGTGGCAAGTATATCCCTGTACAATCCGACCTTAACGTAAAGATTGCCCTGGTACGCGCATGATCCTCTTTTAGGCGATTGTGGCAAAGCTTGGCTCCCGACGAGCTCGAACAATTTGCGGCGCGCATGCGCCCTGCTTCGAGTACCGGCGGCGCGTGGCGTTCGCCATAGCCGCCATAGGCGTCGGCCTGCAGGATCGCGGACCAGGTGCCAAGATGGGCCCGTGGATGTTCGGCACGCCGGTAGCGCGAATAATGAAACAGCCCGGCGGGCGGATCGACACCGCCGAACTTGGACATAGACCCGCAGCCTGCCAGTATCGGTCTTGCCCTTGGCGAGGACCGGCACGTTTGTATCGCCGCCGTGCCATCGGTCGGCGAGGAGGACTTGAGGCTCGATCGACGATGGATGGGCACGAGCGCGAATGTGGCCGCGCCAACCTGGTCGGCGAGCGTCGGCAGGCTGAGCGGCACTCCTTCACGCGCGAAACACCCGGTCCTGGCGGTCTAATGGCTAAGGCCTCTCAAGTCGCCGCGATCGAGGTCGATCCGGTGATACGCCCTCCTGCATCCGTCTGCCCGGTGGCACTACGCGTGCAGGGATATCGGACGAGCTACCAATTCGACCATACGAGGCGGTCGCCTACTACGCCAGCTTCGGCTACAAGGCGAAAGCCTTCGCGAGGATTGCCGCATCCTTGGGCTCAAGCCCATCCGCATCAAACCTACACGCAAGACCAACGCAAGGCCGGGCGCTTCATCAAGCGTGGTCTTGGGGAATAGGCCTATGCCGTCCCATGCCCGACTTCCCATGATCGCGCCGTCGAGCTGCCTGCCTGGCTTAATGGCTAGAATAGTGGAACAGACCGCAGCCTAATCCCACAACGCCAATCAGCAGACTCGGCCTCACCGAGGACAGCCTGTTGAGGCGCCACATCTAGGCTAAGCCTGCGGCGAAGAGTGCTCTCGCGACGGGCTCGAAATGTTGCCTGGGAACGGCGTTGCCCAGTTTCGTTGCGCTGATGAGCTGATGCGCTAGGACATGATCATCGACAATAGTGAGATGTAGCGCCTGCGCCTCACAGAACATGTGCGAAGCGGCCTCGCCCTCGGCGCGGCAAACTAGGACCGGCACCCCGGTCTCACCACGAATGTAGCGAAGACCGACCAGTATCGCCTTTCCTCTGAAGATCAACGTGGCGCGATTCAACCCAAGCGGAGGCTCGCCAGCCGTCTCGTCGCGGATGCGACGCCGTTCACTCTTCAACTCTGGCGTCCCCTGCTGTTCCTTCAACTCGCGCGTCACTTCGGTCTTGGTCATGCGCATTTCGCGCAGAAACAACGAACGCTGCAACAGGAGATCGATCAGCCCGCCCACCAGAAGTGCACCAGCGCCAATCCCCATCAGCAGTTTCGCCTCCGTAAAGACCAAGCCGAGACAGCCCATGCCGCAGACTGGCAGATAGATCACCGTCTTCCACATGCCGAAAAGCAAGATAAGAAAGGTGGTGCTGAGGACCACTACCTTAAACAGTGTTTTCCCAAGCTCGACTGCTGAACGCGCAGACACCATGCGTTTCAGCCCTTGAAAAGGGTCAATCTTCTCAAACTTGGGCTTCATAGGCTCGAGAGAGAAGACAAATCCACCATTGGCTATCAATCCCGCCAAAATTACCGCGGCGACGAGAGCTCCAAGCAGCGGGCCAACGGCCCCCAGGGTGAGTTCGATCAGCAGGACCAATGCCTGCCGGACCGCGATATCGAAAGGAAGGTTCTGCAGCTTGTCGACCAGTAATAGCGCTTCCTGGCATTTGTCTTCGATCACGCTCCCTCTCAGCCAAAGGTAGCCGAACCCAGCGCAAGTGCCGGCCGCGCGGACGAAATCGGCGCTGCGCGGTATCTGCCCGTTTTTGCGCGCTTCCCTTAGCTTCGTCGGGGTGGCGGCGTGATTCTTTTCTTCACTCGTGTCGCTCATTTCAGCAACTTGCCGAACCACTCAAGCGCGCCATTCGCTTGTGCAATCTCCAGTTTCATGCCCTCGACCAGATAGGCGGTGTAGGTGACCATGATAATCGGAAAGCCGATATTCTTGAGCGTCGGGGACAGTTGGCTCGACTTGAATTGCGGCGCAAAGCGACGGAGTATCATCATTGATACATCCACCAGCAGCAGGAAGATCACGACAGGGCCGGAGACCAATAATGTCGTGCGCATAATGTGGTCGAGGAGCCCTAATAGCTCCATTGCTCCTTGCGGGCTCAATGTGGGGTGAAACCGAAAAACGGGCCAGATCAGGTAGCTGCCATAAAGAGCACTGATGACAGCCTCCATACCTCCTGATGCGACGAAGATCGTTATTGCAGTGATCCCGAGAAAAACGCCCATAGCGGAAGCCTGGCTGTTCGTCGCGGGGTCGGTCGGAGCGGACGGGCTGGTGATGCCACGTTGGTTATCGATAAACTCACCAGCCGCCTGAAGGCCCCATAGGGGGATGCCGAGCAAAGTGCCAAGTAGCACGCCGACAAAAACCTCCTTCAAACCGAGCAGAGTTACATGGATTAGAACCGTTTCAGGATCCAGCGCGTGCAGCCCGTCGCTCACGTGTGCCAAGCACGGCAGTCCGAAGGCAACAGCCAGGCAGCTGCGGATCAGCCCACCGACCTGAGATCGTGTAAATACAGGAAGTATCAGCATAATGCCTATCGCGCGGGCTGCGCCAAGACTGGCCGCAACGACGAGCTCGAGAGCCGCATGGATCAGGATTTGAATCTCGCCCGATGACGCATACATGGCGGAGGCTAGTAGCTTGGTGTCATTGCGGGAAACTCAGTAAAGATCTGGTCGGCAAGCTCTATGAGCGGGGCGCTCAGCACAGGGGCAAACAGGCCAATTACCGCGACAACGACCAGAAGCTTCACCGTGAGCGGCAGGCTTTCATCCTGAATCTGCGTTGCCGCCTGGATGATGCCAATGCCCAGGCCAACAACCACCGATGCAATGAGCGGCGGCAGAATCCAGATCATGAAAACCATCAAAGATTGGCTCATAAGTGTGACAATAGTCGATTCAGTAATAGTTAACCTCCCGGTATCGTGTAACTCAACACAAGTCCGTGCATCAATCTCGACCAGCCATCAATAGCGACAAACAAAAATAGTTTGAAAGGTACAGATATAACCGTCGGGGATACCATTGACATGCCCATCGCCATCAAGATTGTCGTTACGATAAGATCGATGACGATAAAGGGCAGATAAAGGAGAAAGCCGATTTCGAATGCACGCTTGAGTTCTGAAATTAGAAAAGATGGTACGAGAATGGCAAAATCATCAGGTGTGGCTTTGGCACGCATTTCCTCTGGCCAGACTTTTTCAGTCGAGGAAAGGAAAAATCGCCGCTGCTCTTCGTTCGTGAACTTCTTGAGATGATCGCGCAAGGGTTCACTTCCTTCTTGAGCGGCGCTTATCCAGTCATCGATCGTCTGATAACGCAGTTTCGGATCTGTGAGGCGATCATAGGTCTGTTCAATAACAGGCGCGCTAACGAACATGGTGAGGATCAATGCCGCGGCGTATAGTACCACGTTCGGTGGTATCGTCTGGGTCCCGAGCGCATTGCGGACGAGGAATAGAACAACCGATACCTTTACGAACGCCGTGGTCGTGGCGACTGCTAAAACCAGCAGCCCGAGTCCGGCGGTAACCGCAAGAAGCGTCAGGACGGCCGGCTGAATCTCAGTCATTGCATGCCAATCTGCCGCAGAGTCTGATGCCCAGCTCATCTCCGATGCGCACAATGTCGCCACGCCCGATACGCCGACCATTAGCAACTATGTCGACTGGACCATCGATCGGCCGACCAAGTTCGAAAACATGCCCTTCGCCGGCACTCCTCAATTCTCCTAGAGGGATAGGCCAGCGGCCGCATTCAAAGACAAGCATGATCTCGATTTCGTCGAGATCGGCTTCCGACGGCCTTAGTTGAGATTCGGGTTGTTTCATATGCGCATTCTCCAACGGGCACGATCGCGGGCGGAAAGGCGCCCGCAGGATTAGGTGGTCGCCCTCATGATCTGCCTCGGTCCATAACTGACCCACTGATAGGGTGATCTGGCCACGGCCGAACGGCGCTATGTCTGGTATCAGAGCATCACCGGCACATGCTCTTCGAAGAAGCGCCGCCGGAGCGCGAAGCGTGCCGATCTCTCCTGCAACTATGACCGGAAGCTCTGTGGAAAGCCCGCGCGGCTGTCGCGGCAACTGCCCAATCAGTACGCCCAAGGCGCGGAACGCAGACGGCACCAAGCCATCAAGAGGCGAGAACAGGCACAGACGACCCTTGCCACTGACGGGACCGAAGACGATATCCAGCTCGAGATAAGGTGCCGGTGTCATGGCTTCACGCACGCAAAGGAGGTGCACGCTCCGCTGTGTCCTGAGCTCCAGGCGAGCTATCAGCGGCTCGAGTGCAAGTTCGAGAATGAGCGAAGCAGTTGGCTCGGAAGGGAAAGCAAGGCCACTCTGCACTGTCGAGACGAGCGCCTCTACAAGCGGTCGGGACAGCGACAAGACGACCGTTTCACCTCCCACCCGCCAAATGCAGTCAAGCATCGGAATGGCAGTAGGTTCCTGCTGCCACACAACTCCGCCCATCCGCAGCGATAGCGACTTGTCGCCGATCCGGCTCTGAAACGGCGTGCGGGAAGTCGCTATATCATTGAGCCACGAGGCGACCTCGTGGGACAGTGTTAGCGCTGGTTCGAGTATAGCGGGTCTGACCACAGTGGTTACCAAAGCGGCTCTAAACTGCACGAGCGCGTCATTCACAGAACCTGCGGTTATCGGATCTGGTTGCGGGACATCTGGGCGAGAGAAACCCTCCCATACCGAAGCAACATTTCATCGTCGGCCTCTATCTCGCCTGCGGCATCCGACTGAATATCGACCGCGCGCCTGACGTCATCGTCGATTTGTTGCCATTTGTGCGTTGCCGCCGAACATCTGACCCATAGCTCCCTCTTCTCAGATGCCGCTATCTCGGCCTTTTCTTGAGCAAGGCGTGCATCATCAAGCATCTGGCGTTTGAAAGCGATCTCAGCCGCAAGCCGGTCAATACAAAGGTCGTGACGGTCGAGTGCTGCGCTGGACAAGCTGTCGAGCGTCATCAGCTCTTGGTAGAGCGCTGCTTCGGCCGAAGCGCAATGTTGCTGTGCGATTGCAAGCCCCTGCGAGGCATTGTGTACGGCTAAGGTGGCCATATGGCGCTCGGTTTCCTTCTTGGACAGCTCCCTACGGGCACCATGCTCTTGCATTTCCTTCAGGAGCCGTAACTTCGAGGCCTGAACACGATTCACGCGGTCAGACGCGACATCCATGCGACCGTCTCCTCGAAATGCGACGCCTCGCCTTCGGTCTGGCACAAAAATTCCCTCAGCTCGCCAATCGACGCGACAGCCCGGTCAGTTAGGGGATCGCCGCCTTGCTTGTATTCGCCGACATTGATCAAAAACTCGTTCTCGGCATAGCGCGACAGGAGATCGCGGAAGAAGGATGCTGCCTTGCGATGTGTCCCAGAAACGACCGCATCCATCACGCGGCTGCGACTCTGCAGCACATCGATAGCGGGGAAATGCGATCGCGCCGCGATAGCGCGTGAGAGGACGACATGGCCATCGAGAATGCCGCGCGATTCCTCGGCGATTGGATCACCTGTGCCATCACCTTCGACAAGCACAGTGTAGAAGGCCGTGATCGAGCCGCGCTCACCCATGCCGGCCCGCTCCAGCAGGCCTGGCAGCATGCCAAACACGGAAGGAGGGAAGCCCCGTCGGGTCGGCGGCTCACCAGCAGCGAGGCCTATTTCTCGCATGGCGCGGCAGAAGCGCGTCAGCGAGTCCATCATGAGAGCGACGCGTAGTCCCTGTTCGCGAAAATATTCGGCGAGCGCAGTCGCCATAGGAGCACATTGCGCCCGCTCCACTGCTGAGCGGTCGGACGTTTCAACGACAACGACCGTACGGCGCAGGCCGGCCTCCCCAAGATGCCGCTCGATGAATTCACGAACTTCACGTCCGCGTTCGCCTATGAGGGCGACTATGACAACGTCAGCGGCGGCACCTTTTACGATCTGCGACAATAACGTCGACTTGCCACAACCAGGCTCGCCATAGATCCCGATCCGCTGGCCCTCGCCGCATGTCAGGAGACCATCCAGGGCACGGACTCCGAGCGGGAATGGCCGCTCAACAATGCGCCTTGTCATCGGATTGGGTGCCCTGCCGCGCAGCGGACGAGTTTCGGCCGTTTTAACTTCGCCTTTGCCGTCAAGTGGACGGCAACGGCTGTCAATCACGCGGCCGAGCAAATCGGGGCCGACTGGCACTTCACGCATTCGTCCGGTGGCCACGACTTCTGTGCGGCTGGACAGGCCGACCAAGTCGCCGATCGGCGTAAGCAACACCCCATCATCCAACAGGCCGATCACCTCGGCTTCCAGCGACAGTCCGGTTCGCGGATCCTGTAGGAGACAAATTTCCCCAATACGAGTGTCCGGCAAGACAGCATGGACCAGTGTACCGATAGCCCGCGTGATCCGTCCGCGCACCACACGCGTGTCGATTTGCTTTGCTGCAGACCTCAAAGACGAGATCGCCGGATCGGGAGCCCGGATGCCAGCGAAATTATTATGCTCTGGTACCGGCGTGGTCACGGTTCGCCTTCCTCAGACAGCAACCCGAAGCCGAGACGCAGCGCGCGCATCTGTGCGTCAAGTCCCAGATCGACATTGCCATACTCGCTCCACAGCACGCACTGTTGAAGCGACAACGTCGGATCCGGATCGATCCGAACCCTCGGCCGACCCTCCCTTCCGTCGCATCCAGCAAACTCGCGCGCGAGCATATCGACTTGCATGGGGCATACATGAAGGCAAACTTCCGCGCCGCTGTATTTGCGCTCAATGGCGTGACGAACAGCCCTCACCAACAGCTCACCCGGGTCGAAAGCGCCCAGAATATCGCTTAGGACCTCCATCACGAGCTGTGGCAGTTCCTGCTCCAGAACCGCCTTTCGTTGCGCCACTTCGGAGACTGTCCCCGCAATCAGCCGTGCCAACTCCTCCGCGCCTGCATTCAAACCCTCGATTTGGCCGCGCGCCCGCTCACGCTGATAAGCGGCGCGTGCCCAACTGCGAACCCGCTGCTGATGCCGTTCTGCCGCAGCGCGCGCTTCTGCGGCGCACTGCCAGATTTCGAGCTCACTTGCCGGTATCAGTGGCCCAACCGGGCGCATTTGCGGTGCGACGGGCGCCGCGGAAACATCGGCTGTCATAGCGCCGGGATCTCCGTCTCAAAATGGGCTAGCACGAGCGAAAACAACTGGCCTGAGGCATTGCCGTGCTCGGGCGCTGGATTCTCGGCGGCTGTCCCGAGGGGCAACCGTAGAAGCACGCGGTTACGCTCAAGCACTGGACTCTGATCGAGCCAAGCACCAAGGCAGGCATGTCCATCGTGTTCAATTTGGAGCGCGAGTTTTTTCGGATCCGCGATCAAACTGCCTGTGATCGCATACGCCAGATGTCGGATGCCAAAAGCGTGCGCATCAGCGCCGATATGTTCAACTAGCACCGTGAGGTGACGTTGTGAAACAAGCTTCAGCAGCGAACGAGCATGCCAAACACTACCCGCAAAGAGGGCAGCCCGACGCGGGTCATGCCCCTGCAGAAGATCCGGCCAGCCGCATCCGTTCGAATCCGTGTCATTGTCAAGCAGCAATTCTGCCAATTTTGGCTGCAGCCTGGCACAGGTCTGCAACTGCACCACTGTCGCAGCCGATAACGTCGGATCCAGACAGGCGGCAAGACGAGTCGGATGGGCCGAAGCAGCAAGCTTGCTCCAGTACGCGGAACGCAATTGCGACGAATGATCGCGATCGCTAGTCTGCATCGAAATGGGCATTGAGAATATCACCTATGCCGCACGGCCAATGATTTTTTTTCGAATGGCCTCGACAGCGGAAACACCCGAGCGGCCCCCGATCTTGGATAATTCGCCCGATGATTGTCTGCGCCGATGCCGAAGAACACTTGCTAAGAGATAGCACGCCACAGCGAATACAGCTGCGGCAACACCCATCACGATCGCCAGAAGTGGCGCAGGAAAGGATTTAGACGCTTGGGCCAACGCAGTCGCCGGTACGGAGGGTTGCTCATGTACGGACCGTTCCACTGGCACCAAAACCACTTCGACCTTTTCGTAGGACAAGCCTTCGATGCTGTCGGCGACGAGCATCTTTATTTTCGGCAGCAGAACGGAAAGATTTGCTTTGGCGTCGTGCCGGATAAAGACCGAGGCCGAGGATGGCGTGCCGCCCGCTCGTAACAGGTCGTTATTCGGCAGAACGACATGAACACGTACTGAGAAGACGCCATCAATATCGCTGATCGTGCGCGACAACTCTTCGCTCAGAGCATAAACGTAACGGGCACGCTCCTCGGTCGGCGAGGCAATCAGTCCTGATCCTTCGAATATCTCGCCGATGTTCTTGAAAGACTGGCGCGGCAGCCCCTTGGCATTCAAGAGGTTGATTGAGAAGGCAAGCAGCTTTTCGTCGACCTGGATCGTGCTGGTCCCGTCCTTAGCGGCAACCCGGACCGCGTCAACTCCGTTGTCTATCAGAAGCGCGAGCATCTCATTCGCCTCGCGCTCCTGCAATTGCGCGTAGAGATCGACCTTGCAACCACTTAAGGCGAAGAGAAGTGGCAGCACGACAAAATGAAGCGATCGCCGACCAGACGGGCGACTACGCATGATTTCGCCATGGGCTAAGCCAATCATTCGCGCCGTTCATCCTTCTTTTATTAGTTTGTTCACCGATGAGGTGATGCCGCTGACACCTTTGGAAACAAGGGCAACCTGGGTGACGCCGTTGTAGAGATCCCGCAGACCAGCAACCATCGCTTCGAAGTCACCCCCTGCTCGCGGAACGTCCGACGTCCCCGTTGCCCCACCTTCGACCGGAAGCCTCTCAGCCGCACCCGGTAGAGCGCCCTTCGTTAGGGCTACCTGATGGTCGGGCGCGGCAGAAGTAACTGCATTGTCCCCGTGCATCGAAGAAATCGCCTGCAGCACGCGGTGTCCCAGTGGACTTGTCTGCGCAGTCGCGCGTTGAACATCCAAGGGCGGAGGAACAGGCGCCGCCGCAGCGGTATCGTTTTTCATCGAGGCAGCCGCCTGGGCTAGAGCGTGGTCAAAGTGGGCCTGCTCGCCGAATGACGGTGAGCCAACCCTGGAGAGACTGTCAGTAACACTGGCAGGGATCGACGTGACAGGCATCATCATACAAGGACTCGATTGCTTCTCTTTAACGTGTGATGAGTCCAGCCGGTTCATCGCCCGCTGTTGAGTCAATCCCTTAGGGAGGCGAGCTGACGACAAGCTGACGGGAGCGTCGGTTGGTCATTTAAAGTCACTTTGACGACTTTGGTGACTTGTGAAAATTCCATCCTTTGGTTTATCAGGGCGAGATGCCAAGAACGTTCATACGATCCACCATCCTGCACAGCTTGAAAAGACTTCTCTGTGTCGGGTTTTTTCTCTCCGCCGCCATCCAAACAACTGTCGGCGCCCCCCTATCGCTTCCCTCGACACCCTATAGGTATACGGTTCTAGATCAGGATCTCACTGCCGCGTTGCAGGAATTCGGCAACAACCTGAACATCAGGGTCAATATCAGCGCCGAGGTGAAGGGGCGGATTCGCGGGCGTATGCCGGATTTGCCACCGCGCAAGTTCCTGGACCGCTTGACCAACCTGTACCATCTCCAATGGTACTATGATGGGCTTGTGCTCTATGTGTCCGCTGCAAAAGAAGCGCAAACTCGGATGCTTGTGCTCACTTCGGTTCGTTTCGATGCCTTCAACGGCGCCCTCGATAGGCTTGGCATCTCCGATGACCGCTATGTAGTGAGACCCACGCCCGGAAATGGCCTCGTCCTTGTTTCCGGTCCACCGCGCTTCATCGCGCTCGTGGAGCAGACGTTCAACGGCCTTGTGGCCGAGGCGCAGGCGCAGCCTCACGTCGCTGAGACGCCGCCAAGGGAATCGGTACTGATATTGTTTCGGGGTTCCTCCACCACGGTCGTCCGTAACGGACAACCGGAAGCCTCTTATTCTTCTGACGTGCCGCAACCGGATAGCGTTGCAGGGAAGCCTGAGCTGAGCCAGAGATGACATCTAAGGAGACGCCGCAGCTTCTGGAGAAATCATCACGTCGGCCGCTCCTGATTGTGAATTCTTCTGAAATTCGTCAGTTTCTCGAAAGCTAAGCCGCTCATGATGGGAATCGGAAGCCCCATGTCGCTGGCTTTTGGCTGGAATTGACCTTGGGGCTAACAACGAGCGGAGCAATTAAAGGCACTGCTAGGGGCCATTTTGGCGACCGGCCAACGCTCGGAACGTTCGTGAAACATTGGCTTACATGAGGCCTTTGTTGGGATTTCAACGTCACGTCTGAGGATGCACAATGTCGGCCAGCAACCTTTCATCATCCATCACCTCGAATCTCCCACAGCCCGTACAGGCATGGTCGGGCCTGAAGCCTTCTGCCGCGGTATTGCAGACTCAGCAAAGCGCATCGTCCTTCGAGGCAATGCTGTCCACCTACTTGCTCGGAGACATGACCAATCCTGGCGCGCTCCGGGGTCCGCTGGCGCCGGATGTCGAATCGACGTTGGAAGATTTGCGGCAGCACCCATTGGACCTGCTGCCGTCGCATATGAAGGCGGCAATCGAATCGATGGATCAGGCCCCGCAGCCTCCTGCGATCGCCTCCGATTTCATATCGCCGGCTCCCGTGCCAAGCTCGAGAATCACGTGGAACGGCGGCTCGCTAACCAAGGCCGAGTTGCAGATCGTGGCAGTGCTGAACCGTCACAAGGACCAATGCCCACTCAGTTGGGAGTCGCTTGGCGATAAAGCCAATGATCCCTCTACGCCGCCGGATCTGAAAGCGGCGATCGAAGGACTGCAGCAGGATCCCGAACTCTTTTACGCGATCGGATCGCAGGGCGATGGTCGCTGTGGAGGCAAGATCACGGCGAAAGATTTGTCTGGATTTTCCCACCATCACTCACAAGTTGCCGAATTTCAGGACCGGCAGGCGCAAAGCTACCAGCAGAACTACATTCCATCCGACAGCGCCGGAAATGCTCAGGCTTCGGTCATGACCTTGAGCGATGCGTTGCGCGAGCTTTACCGGTACTCCGACGACCTGCCTAAGGATCTAAGCCTGGCTGATTTCAAGCGGATCGTCGACGGCCAAGCGAAAACCGGCAAATGTCCGCCTCAGGTCATTGCGGCTGCTCAACACTTCCTAAATCACCCGGATGCCTGGAAGCAGCTGTGCGGTGGTTCAGATACGGTCCATAAAGACGAGTTCCTCAAAGCCGCTACATCGTCAATGAGCCTCACGCAAACCGAGCTGAACACGCTCAAGATGATTAACAGCAATCAGCGCGCATTCTTTGGGAGCGGTGACCTGACTCGTGACAAGCTGGCGAGCATGGCAGACGACAAGAGCCTCGATCCGAAGGTACGCCAAACGGCCTCGCAGTTACTCTCCGATCCGCTTTTGTTCGGTTTGCTGAACAATTCAATTACGGGCTATAAGACCCACAATGAGTTCTTCGACTTCGGCGGCGGGCATACGGTCGATTCCGGTAACATCAGCAAAAAAGACTTCGCGCAATTCTACGGCAACATGTCTGTTGCGAACAGCACCGTTCAGAAAACGAAAACCCATGTGCCTGAAGCCGCTGCAGAGCAGGAGGCCGTCGCGGACATGATGATGGGTGCGGCGGACCAGCCCGATATCAAGTCTTCCAAACAGAACGGCGGGGCCTTCATCCACACAGTCGGCGACGTGCTCAAGGTGTACTCGACAGTGGTTGATTGGACTGCGACGGCGGTTGGTCTCCTCAGCTTCGTTCCGGCCGTGGGCCAGGTGGCCGATCTCGCATCGATGGCGCTTGCGTGCGAGGCGCAAGCGTTAAATGTTGTCCGTACAGCTATTACCGGAGGCAATATGAAGCAGGCGCTGCTAGAAGCTGGCCTCGGTGTCGCAGCGCAGGCGGTCAGTCTTGTCGCCGGCCCCCAGGTCAAACTCGCGATTCGCAACGGGCTCATCAGGAAAGCATTGGAAGAGGCTGCGACGGCCGGCATCAATCTGCCGCTTTCAACGGCGCAAACCTATGCAGAAGAGTATTTGAACAATCTGCAGGCACGCCTGAATGCGGAACCTGTCCACGCCACAGGTATTCCTAGCCCGATCGGCACGCCGCAATTATCTCAGAACGTGGCCTGATAAACGGATTTCGCTTCCTCGGCGCGATCCCCCATCCTGCCAATCAGCGGCCGCGTAAACTTTGCTGCCGCGGCGCTATCGATCTGACCGGCGCGCCTAGAAGATCGCCAGATCGCCATCTATTCCAAAGTGTCTAGAGCAGGTCCGGCTTGATCCGGCTGACCTGCGCCTTTGAAGTGGTGTCACACCGGGCGGGTGAGAAGGAGAGCTCGACAAAAGAACCCGGCAGAGGGGATTGTGCGCGCCAAAGCAGAGCGATCATCAAGGCCCAATGCGACTTGGGTTTGACAACGCGTTCTCGATTGCGGCAGAAAATTAAGCGTGGCGCCGGCCAGCTCGGTCGCGCCGACGCACGGCGCCGTCAAGCTGAGGCGCAGCGCCCGCTGAAGAAAGTGATCCTCCGGCGGCCATGGGGCCCCGCCGGCCCCGCTCACTCGCCGCCTGGAGCGCGGCGCCGCGCCATCTTGTTCGACACGAACCGGGCAATATTGGGTGCCTGGCCATTGATCCAAGCGGTGGCACTTCAGGTACGCGAAGCTTAAAACGCCAACAAAGAGTCCGCTCAGTGCGCATGCCATCGTCTTGCCCTCAAAAGGTGCCTTGGAAGCGGATCCTCTCAACTCCGTTCACACCATCAGCGTGACAGTAACGGCTGTCTCACCAAGGAAAGTCGCGAGCCTGCAGCGTCACTCAAGTGCGCCCTAGTGTGGTAAGGGGGCAGCTGTTTTCCATCTGGGTCAACGACCTCGATGAGGCGATGATCGTGCGCCAAATCCGATGGGTCCGCACGTAGGTGCTGGAGCAGCTGCCAGGGTGTACCAGGTAGAGACGAGACGACTTGACATCAGCCGTCTTTGCCCTTCGCGAAGGTCCTGTATCTGGCTACTGGTACAGCCGCACGATCACCATCGCTTGGTTTGACAGCCTTGTTGTCGAGCAAATCGCGCGGATCGCTGACCATTGCCGCCAGGTTATGGCGTATCGAACAGCCAAGCGTCTGGTCGAAGGACTTGTCATTGAGTAAAGGGCCGGAATACGAAGGACAGACAGGAGGGCGGGCACGATAGACAATCGCCTCTATTCGCACTGCGCCGCCGTTGGTTTGGTCGAGCAAATGGATGTTGTAGGCGCCGATGCCCATCTGCCTGGCCTCATGGACGGCCTCTGCGCTGAGCCCGAACGCCCCGCTGATAAGGAGGTGAAGGGCATCGCGCCGGCCGTGACTTGCCGTTTCAAGGAGAACGCGCAAACGCCGCCGTTCGGAAGCGCGAAGGCTGTGTAACGTTAGTACGGTGGTCTCCTGCCCGATAAGGATCGGTGCCAATGGCTCGACAATCGGCGCGGTGCTTGTGCAGCCACTTACGCTTACCGTCAGAGTGACCACCAGACTTATGATCCGCAACGTCATTCGTAGACCGCTATTCAATGATAAAGCCGAGGCCGCCCTTGGCGCCTGACGCACCAGTGCGGGGACTAGGGCGCTGGTCTCCTGGCGGACTTGCCAACGAGTTCGTCAGAGTGGCCCCCTGGTCCAAAGGCGACCCCATCCGGTCCGTCGGTGCGCTCATCTGGTTGGGGTTCGATCCTGGCCTTACGATGTAAGGCGTCACCAGAATAACCAGTTCCGTCTCTTGCTTTTGAAATGAGGACGAACGAAACAGGGCGCCAAGGATCGGCAACTCGCCCAGCCAAGGAAAAACACTGATATCAGTGTTGACGCTCCGCCTGATGAGTCCACCAATCGCGAAGCTCTGCCCGCTGGCGAGTTCGACGACCGTGTCGGCACGGCGGGTGGAAATTGCCGGCACGGAGATGCCGTTGATTTGAACAGCCCCTTGAGACGATAGTTCGCTGACTTCCGGCTTTACGCGAATATTGATTTGGTCGTTGTTGAGAACGGTTGGCACGAATTCTAGGCTGACGCCGAAGTGACGGAATTCAACCGAGACTTGCCCCTTTTCCTGCAAGACAGGGATGGGAAATTCGCCACCGGCCAGGAAGCTGGCAGTTTCACCTGACATAGCGGTGAGGTTTGGCTCGGCCAACACGGAAGCGATGTGCTCCTCGGCGAGCGCATCGAGAACCGCGCCGACGTTCACAGCACCATTGTCGAATCCGATTTCTGCTGTACCGCCCCCATTCGCCGCACCAGCGCCAGCACCTTTGCCGCTTAATAAACCCACTTTGAAATTGCCGACTTGACCGAAGGCGGACAGGTTAATGCCGAGTGCCTTCATCGCGCTACGGGAGACCTCCGCTACGCGGACACTGAGGTTAACCTGCAAGGATCCAGCGACCTTGATGTTATTGACGACCTGCGCACCGTCCCCGAGAAATTGCTCAGTAACTCTTTTCGCCGTGTCGACGGTCTCGGCATCGGGCGCTGTACCGCTTAAGATGGCACCGCGCGGCGTATAGCTGACTCGGATCGGATAGTCGCCGACCTGGTCCCTCAACATGGCGCGCAGTTCCCCGATCGGTTGCGTAACGACGATACGAAACTCAGCGAGAGCCTCGCCGTTTTCGTCCAGGGCGAATAGGCTCGTTTGCCCGGATTTCTTGCCAAATACGAAGATGGTTTTACTTGAGGGTGCCTGATAATCGGCGATCGCCGGGTCGGCAACAAAGATAGTCGCGGCTGCCGCGGGCAAATGAACTGTCTTGCCGAGCGAAGAGGAAAGGTTCAGCGTGGCGTTGATGCTGTTGGAAGCGGCACGCGGTGCCGCTTGAACCTGCTTGTTCTGGGCAGCGGCGGGAAGGGGAGAAAACAAAATGAGCGCGCAGAGGACATGGCTCAAGTAGCGCGCAAAAATAGGTCTCTGGCCGACGATGAGCGGCGGCCGCGGATCAGTGCCCGCATGACCAGTTGGAATGATTTTCAAGGCAGTCTTTTCTTTCAATTCGACCAACTATGCGGATGTCGCGCTAGTCGGACATTCGAGAATGTAACCAATGCCACGCACGGTCTTGATCCGTGGCGTTGCACCTGACCTATTGAGATGTCCGCGTAAGCGATAGATTCCGACTTCAAGCGCGTTGGCAGATACTTCATCGTTGAACGAATAGAGGTGATCTTCCAAGTGCGCACGCGGCACGATGCGGCCTGCACGGTTGAGCAGATGCTCTAGAATACATAGTTCACGGCGTGCGGCCATCAGCGGATGACCAGCAACGGAAACCTGACGGCCGATCGGATCGAAGTGGAGATTGCCAAATACGATGATCGGGTCGGTCATCTGTGTCGACCGGCGCAGAACAGCTCGCATTCTGGCGATGAGTTCGTCCGTAAACACCGGCTTGACCAGAAAGTCGTCCGCGCCACCATTGAAAACCGCAATTCGCTGCTCAAGATGGTCGATGTTGCTCATCACGACGGCAGGAACTGAATGTCCGTCGCTCCTTAGCTGCCTCAGCCAATCCAGACCGTCGCCATCCGGCAGAACCAACTCCAGCAGAAGAATTTCATAGCTCGCGCAACAAAATGCACTCGACGCCTGTTCCAGTGTACCAACGACGTCAACGGCGAAACCGCTATCGCCGAGCGCAACTCGCACGGCGCGCGTAAGATCCGCATGATGGTCAACGAGCAGCGTTCGCATTTCATCTCCTATCAAGGTAGGACAGGTGACCGACCGCTATGGGATGATGCGACAGCAGAAGTCGCGCAACTCGTCGCAGTATTCGTAACCCTCTCTCCGACGGGTAATCGCAGGAGCGTGCAAGCCGCACTCCTGCAATAGGCGGGGATGGAACATGTGAAGACGAGTTGACGGGCCGAAATGCCGCTTGGTCAACCCAAAATGCCACAACTCCGCCTGCAATTTCTCTGCGCATCGTCCACCTACGTGCGGCCCCTGCATTCGTTAGGCCGAGGTCGCCCTCGAGAACCCCATGATTCCGTGGCTACGAAGGGTTAGCTTTCGAGAAGTGACTTGAACAATCGAATGTTCGGATCATAGGTATACACATAATGGATGCATTCGCATTTCAGCCAGGCGCGGCGAGTCGCACGCTGCCCTGCCGGTGGCATGATGTGTTCGCACCGAAGGGCGGGCCCGATCAAGCTCATCTAGACTAGGGTGACACGCCGCGGCCAGAGGCTGATGCTCGTGCCGCGGCCGGGAGCTTGCGCTCGGGTCATCAGAGCGTCGAGAGCGGCGATCACTGACCAGGCTGCCGCCCCATCTGAGCGCGGAGAAACCGGCTCTGGTGGTTTCAAGGCGACCTCGGTGACCGTTTCTGACCAAATATCGAGAGGCCCGCCTGCCTTGGTACACCATCTATCCGACTGTGCCGGAGTTCTCCGCGGCGGTCAGTGCCAGGGCTCATGGTCAATGCCAGGGCTCATGGTCAATGGCTGAGGGACCTGCTCAGTGTCGCTCTATCTCCACATTCCGTTCTGCCGATCGGTGTGCTGGTATTGCGGCTTCCCTACCACCATCACCCGCCAAGATGCGGCGGTGGTGCGTGACGAGATCCGTTTGGTCTCGGAGCAAACACCGCAGCCGCTGCCCGTGAGCGACGTCCATTTCGGCGGCGGAACGCCGGCGCCGCCTGGCGCTATGGCTGCCGCGGCGGCTGAGAGTCGGTTTGGAAAATCACGGATGGGCGTTTCTGCGTAGCATGATGCCGCCCATGGCGACGAGGATCATGGCCTGCGAGACATCGATGCGCTGCTCGTAATCGCGCACGAGGCGTCGCCACCGGATCATCCATCCGAACGTCCGTTCGACGACCCAGCGACGCGGTAGAACCTTGAAGCCTTTCTGGTCGTCGGAGCGGCGGATGATCTCGACGATGAAGTCGAGATAGCAGGCCTTATCCATCAGCTTGAGCCGGTCATAGGCCCCGTCGGCGAAGAGGTGCTTGACCCACGGCCAGCGTTTGCGGATGCCGTCGAGTATCGCCTGCGCACCCGCGCTGTCGGAGATGTCAGCGGTGGTCAGGTTGACCATCAGGAGCCGTCCGTCCGTATCGACCGCAATATGGCGCTTGCGCCCGACGATCTTCTTACCCGCGTCGTAGCCTCGTGCTTTTGCATGGGGTGCCTTGATCGACTGACTATCAATCACACCAGCGCTGGGTGAAGGTTCGCGACCCTGCCGCTCGCGGTCGAGCATCAGTTCCACGTCGTGGATCGTCTGAAACAGGAAGCGCCGTGCCAACTCGCGGAACCAGCTATAGACCGTCTGCCACGGCCCAAAATGAATGGGCAACATCCGCCACCCACAGCCTGAGCGCACCAGATAGCGCACCGCGTTGATTACCTCCCGAAAATCCACCTCGCGGGGACGCCCACGCCGACCAGGAACCGGCATCAGTGGCGCGATCCGCTCCCATTCCTCATCTGTCAGATCACACGGATAACGCTTCGTCTTACGCGCGATCTTGGCAACACGGCCACGGCTCTGTTCGGTCCACATCCACGCTCTGAATCAGACTTCATGCGCAAACGAAACCCCTCAAATCCGATTTTCCAAACAGCCTCTGATTATGCGCGCCGCATACGCCGCAAGTCGCCGACGAAAGATGATGTCTGGCACCTGGATGAAGTCGCGGTGCGCATCAACGGTCAGAAGTGCTGGTTGTGGAGCCGGTTGATCAGGACGGATATCTGCTCGACGAGATCGTCCAGACGCGTCGCAACAGCAAGGCCGCCAAGCGCCTGCTGACGCGACTTTTGAAGAAGCAGGGTCTGCCGCCAAAGCGTATGATCACCGACAAATTGCGCTCCTACGGGGCGGCCAGACGCCAGCTCATGCCGAACGTGGAACACCGCTCGCATAAAGGCTTGAACAACCGGGCGGAGAATTCTCACCTGCCGTTCCGAAAACGGGAACGAACGCGACAGGGTTTCCGATCGGTCGGCTCATTGCAGCATTTCGTGTCGATCTTCTCCGCCGTCCGAAATCTCTTCGTCCCATCCCAGACAACCGCTCCGCAGCACAAATTCGAACCCATCGACGCCAGGCAATGGCCGCGTGGGAGGCCGTGAGTGCACGGCCTGCCTGAAAAGCGCGGTGTCGGCCTCACGCGGCCACATTTCAAACAACGTGACAACGCCGCTGTACGTGTTCTTGCTGCTTGCCACCATAGTTCAGTTCGGACCGGCCTGCGCTTCTATAGGAAGGGTTTGCCTGCCCTGTGATCCACATCCCTTTTTCACCGACGTAGCGGTTACCGTCCAGAGCGAGGCGATCGCAGTTGCTTGGGCAAAACGTTTCAAATTCGACTTCATGCTGATCTTTTGCGTTCAGGGAGCCACGGCGCCTGGGTTGGCTGATGAACACCGTCCGTTCGCGCATGTGGGGTCGAATTAACTCTTGGCGAAGAGGAGGCAGGCTCATCATCCAACAGTAGCCGGAGTTCCGCTGGGTCGAATGCCATCATTGGTGGGGAGGCGGGTTCATCATCCAACAACTGCCGGGGCTCCTCCTCGTGCGGCATGCGCCCCCTGAGTCGGTTTTGCAGCGCCTGCCGATCGGCGATGAGGTTGTCGAGGTGCAGCGGCTCGTGGTCCGGCCGCTTCCCGTCCACCAATCGTTGAAGCAGCGCCCACGTGCCCTCCAGCACAAAGACGCCGCAATCATAATGGTTCGGCTGTCGCGGCATGCGGGCTGGCGTCAAGGTGGCGTTCAGCAGTCTTGCGAGTTGTGTTGCAGGCACGTCGTTGTATCCCTCTCGCTGAAGGGAGTCGTAGTGATAGGCGAACCGCCTTTCCGGGTTGCGGCGATCAACGAGCAGCAGCGACCAATGGGTGCCGGGGCTATTGGGAGTGCCATTGTTCAATGGCAGGAACAGGAAGTCGGCTGGGGCGTCGTTTTGATTATAGATGGACTGCAATGTGCCTCGCGCGTTTTGCGGCTCCATGTGGCGCAGTAGATGGGATACCGACGGACTGACTAGCCGTGTCCGGGCGGCGAGCGTCGGATTGATCCCCTGCAGCTGCTGCTCTACGAAATCGTAATCCCTCTGCACATGGGCGTCGCTCAGCCACTCGGTGGCGCCGAGCACCGACCCGTTGGTGACATTGGACGAGGCTGTCGGATCCAACGCCCCGATCTGGGCATCGGAGGAGGTGGTCGTGGACGTAGTCACATCAACCACGGGAAGACCGCGGTAGGTGTCTGGCAGCTTGGCGGTGACTGGCCAGCCGGGTCCTGGAGCCCTTGCCGGTGCCGCTGGCGCAGCTTCACTCATGGGCCGAGGTCGAGTGTGATGGATGAGCTGAACGTCATCGGGGCCTCCCTGCCTCAATACGGCGGCGGACCCTGTCCCTTGCATCATCTGCTGCCACTTCGTCTCGACCATCTGCCCGCGCGGACGCACCGGTGCAGAATGAGCATCGTCGCGCAAGTCGACCGGTGTGGACGGCAAATCAACTAGAGAATCAAGATCGCCGTAGATGTCTAAGGGAGCTCTGGCAGAAGGCGCCGGCGCAAAGTGAGCATTGTAACCCAACTCAGCCGGATCTGGATCAACCAATGCTTCAAAGCCAGGATAGAGATCCTGAGCTCTGGCAGTTGATGGCGACGCCGGTTCTTGCATCCGCCGCCGCACCAACTCCTCGCTCAACCACGCCAAAGCTTCATCGTCCGAGGAGGCTGGCACAAGAGAAAGCTCCTGCGGCGAGCCGGGCTGTCGAGCGCCCTGGTAACGACCCGGTACTGGCCCGGTAAACAGCGGCGGAAAGGCAGGCGATGGAACCCAAGCGTTAAGCTCGAATGATGTGGGCGGATTCTGATGAACCGCCTCAAACCCGCCGTCCTGCCGGCTTGGCAGGACGTTGCTCCCGGCCAACTCGTCCGCGGCCGACTGGTGGTCGTTGCGCCAGTTCAAAGGATGAACGGCTTCTGCGGAATCCGGCGGCTGATGATGGCTCGCGCTTGGCCCGAGAAATGGCTGTGGGCCGGCCTTCCCCCCAAAGCAGATCCTGATCGTAATCTTCCATGGGTGGCAAAGCGATAGCTTCATGCGGGGCACTGTGCTGCGCAGTGGCGCCTCCGATCGCGCTAGTCTCCGCATGCAGCCTTGGGATGTATTCGCACTCTCTCTCCCGCATAACGGGCTGCCCTTCCAATGGCAATGCGCCCACCGGGTAGGTGGAGGGCTGCATCGGCATGCGGCCGACTGAATTGCCGATCTCGCTCAGCTGCTGCTGAATGGCGACGGTTGACGGCGCATTCAGGGTCCTCTGCCGCTTCGCTGGCCTCAACAGCACTGTGGAATGTTCATTGTTGATGATGACCCACTCGGTTGGCATGCCCCTGTCAATCGCGCCAGGCGAGCGCCGAATCTGCTGTTCGCTGACCGCTAACAACGGCCGGGTGGCAGCCTGAACCCCAGACTGGCGAGAGCCGGTTGCTCCGAAAGCGCCCGCGGCTATGCTGTTGAGGTTATCCAGTCCAGCGGGCAACTTCCCTGGAGCAATGAAAAATGACGGGGCTGGTTGATTATCCTGCTGTCCTTGAAGCTCCTCTGGCCAACTGCCAGCTTCCGGCCACGCGCTTTGCTGCGCAGCGGCGTCGCCGACCCGCCTCGGCTCCATCAGTGCCGCGTCGTCGAGATCAGGACCGGTGGGAACACGGCGCTCGAGCTCCATCGCTTTAGCGCCGGCCTGCGATTTTCGGAGCTGAGCCAGTGCGAAACCGATGTTCCGATGACCACCGGTGTCCTCCTTGAAGCCCTTGACATCGCCATCCAATGCCTCGCCGGAAAGCCGACCAGCAATGCCCTTCTTGTTGTTTTGACGTAGGTAGTCACTGAAGCTCCTAAGATCAGTTGCATTGGAACTGCCGATATTTGTCGCTGCTTCCTTTCTGTACTCTTTGATGAGAGCCGCGTCCTCCGGATACGGAGTCAACTCAGCGCGGCCTGCGATCGGCACGATTCCCCCCGTCGACTGCGAGGTCCGGAGATGACTTATTGCCGTAAGCAGCCTCGAGGGATCACCCTTTCCAATGAATTCGCGCGCATCATCGGTCAGCGATTGCTTGTCGAGCCGATCCTTCACGGGATCTTTGTTATTTGCGAAGAGCCAGTGGCCAAAGCCGAGAAGAGCACTTACATTGTTCTTGGCGGTCTGCTCGGCGGCCCCGCCTTTGACGAGGGCCTCCTCAAGGCTGAAAATAAAGTCTTGATCCCTTAAATGAAGAGGGCGCTTGCTGACCCTTTTCAAAAACTGAGTTGACTGAGCCGGCTGTGGCGCCGAGGACGACGGGCCAGATTCGTCGATCAGCCGATCGTGGCTTTCCGCAGGAAGCTCCTTTGGCCAACTGCCAGCTTCCTGCCACGCGCTGTGCTGCGCAGCAGCGGCGCCGACCCGCCTCGGTTCCATCAGTGCCGCGTCGTCGCGATCAGGAACGGGGGAAACACGGCGCTCGAGCTCCTTAGCGCCGGCGTGCGATTGTCGAAGATGAGCCAGTGCGGCACCGATGTTCCGATGACCGCCGGCGTCCTGCTTATAGCCCTTGACATCTCCATCCAATGCGTTGCCGGAAAGCCGACCAGCAATGCCCTTTTTGTTGCTTTGACGTAGGTAGTCACTGAAGCTCTTAAGAGCAGTTGCATTCGTACCGCCGGTGTTTGTCCCTGCTTCCTTCCTGTACTCTTCGATGATAGCCGCGTCCTCCGGATACGGAGTCAACTCAGCGCGGCCTGCGATCGGCACGATTCCCCCCGTCGACTGCGAGGTCCGGAGATGACTTATTGCCGTAAGCAGCCTCGAGGGATTACCCTTTCCGATGAATTCGCGCGCATCATCGGTCAGCGACTGCTTGTCGAGCCGATCCTTCACGGGATCTTTGTTATTTGCGAAGAGCCAGTGGCCATAGCGGAGAAGAGTACTTACATTATTCTTGGCGGTGGGCTCGGAGGCCCCGCCTTTGATGAGGGCCTCCTCAAGACTGAAAATAAAGTCTTGATCCCTGAAATGAAGAGGGCGCTTGCTGACCCTTTTCAAAAACTGAGTTGACTGAGCCGGCTGCGGCGCCGAGCCGGCCGGCATTGCTCCACCACCTCCACCTGTATTGGCGACCTCGCTCAGTTGCCGCTCAAAGGCCGCCTCACCTGCGGACGGAGCCGCGGGTGAGCTCTCTTGCGGGCCAGCCCTGTTCGATTGTCCACGCACCCGCTTGGTCGAGGTGAAGTCCATCGGTTCTCACTTTCAGCAATATAAGCCCGTTTGAAGCTGGGCTTGGATTTGACACAGGGAAGCTGTCGAGAACCTGACGACGACAACGTTCCCGTCAAGACGGATGGGTTGCTAAGTTTTCGGCAACCAGAGGCATGGCATGGCCTCCGGTGTTTCGCCGGAGAGTTCAGATGTTCAACGGTCGCCATTTCGACCAGTCCGCCATCCTGCTTTGCGTTGGCTGGTATCTGGCCTACGGCTTGAGCCCTGGCAATTTGAAGGACATGATGGCCCGAGCGTGGCATCAGGCCATCGATCATTCGACGATCTATCGCTGGGTCGTTCGCTTCTCGCCCTTGCTGCTGAAACGCTTCAATGGGCGCAAACGTGCCGTGACCGGCAAATGGCATGCGGACCAATCGGGCGGCCATTGTTTCCTACAACACGACCAACCCCGCCTCCAGGACCGTTCGCGGCGCAGACTGACGCCGATCCAGATCCGCAGAGCCAATACCTCAACAATCGATCGAGCAGGACCATCGGCGCATCAAGTGTCGTGTACGGCCCATGCTCGGTTTCAATCACGCGCCAGCGCGATCGGCACGCTGGACGGGGATCGAGATGATCCACATGATGCAAAGACGACAGGCGAGGATCTGGCGATCCGCAAGCTGCATGAAGGCAAGACTGGAGGAGCGGTGCCCATGCGGGTGCCGTTCGCACCAGTCTGAAACCGCCGATTTTAGAGCATCCTCAGCAGCGCGCCGCCTATCGAATACCCCGCGCCAAACGCGCAGATCAGGCCGAAATCGCCGGGCTTCATGTCGGCGTGGTTCTCCGACAGCGCGATGATGGCGCCGGCGCCGGCCGTGTTGCCGAGCCGCTCCAGCACCATCGGCGCGCGGTCGTGGTCGACCTCGTGGCCGAACGACAGTTTCAGGATCATCGCATTCATGCGCGCATTGGCCTGATGCAGCCAGAAGCGCCTGACCGCCTGCGGCGTCAGCCCGTGCTCGGCGAGGAATTCGACGATGAACTTCTGCCCGGCGACGGTGACTTCCTTGAACACCTTGTTGCCGACCTGCTTGATCAGATTGCCTTCCAGATTGATCATGTAGGGATCGTCCTGGGCGGTGCGGGTGTGGTAGCCCAGATTCGTGCGGATGTTGTTCGACATCTGCGTCCAGATGCGCGTGTCGAGCACCTCGAATCGTCCCGGCCGCTTCTCGCCCTGGGCAAGCCCCTCCACCACCATGGACACGGACGCGTCGCCGAAGATGAAATGCGTCTGCCGGTCGCGGAAATTGAGATGGCCGGTGATGATCTCCGGCGTCGTCACCAGAATGCGTTTGTGCGCGCCCGACCGCACAAGGTTGACGGCGATGTGCAGGGCGGCCGCCGCCGAAGAACAGCCAAGCCCCATGTCGAAGCCGGCGCCCTTTGTCCCCAACACTTGCTGCATTTCGATGGCGATCGCCGGATAAGACCGCTGGTGATGCGAGGCCGAGCAGATCACCAGGTCGATATCGGACGGGCTCAGTCCGGCATGGTCGAGGGCCTTTCGCGCCGAGGCGATGCCGAACTCGGCCTCGAGCGACAGCGCATCGTCGGGCCGCGCCGGAATGCGCGGGGCCATGCGGGTCGGGTCGAGAATGCCCTCGCGCTCGATCACATGGCGGGTGCGCACGCCCGAGGCGTGGACGATGAAGTCGCTGTCCGATTTCGGCAGCGGCGGCTCGCCGGTCTCCTGGCGGCGCGCATTCTCCATGTCGACCCAGGCATTGAAGCTGGCGACCAGTTCTTCATTGGTGATCTTGGCTTCAGGGATTTCAACACCGATGCCGCTGATGATGACGCGATGCATTTTCAATCCGTCGCACGCGCAGGCGCTGCGGCTCTCACGTGGGCGCCGAATTCGTGCGTCGGCCGCGTTCGCTCATCCTCGAATTTGACATAGAGGGCGGCGGACCAGTCAGCCATGTCACCTCCCACAATCATTCGACGGTGACCGATTTTGCGAGATTGCGCGGCTAGTCGACATCTGTGCCCATGACCCGCGCCGAGTGGTAGGCAAGAAGCTGTATCGGCAGCGAGAAAATCATCGGCGCGACTATCTCGTCGACTGCCGGCAGCCCCCGCAGCCGCCAATTCGTCCTTCAACTCGGCGAAATTCTCGATAATGCCGTTATGGACGACGGCCACACCATCGCTAAAGTGCGGATGCGCGTTGCGTTCAGTTGGTGCCCCATGGGTTGCCCAGCGCGTGTGGCCGATGCCGATGTTGCCGCTCAGCGGCTCTTCCTTCAGTCTCGTCTCGAGATTGACGAGCTTGCCCTCGGCGCGCCGGCGGTGCAAGGCGCCCTCGGTGATCGTCGCAACGCCGGCTGAGTCATAGCCGCGATATTCCAGACGCTTCAGCGCGTCGACCAACCGCTCCGACACTGGCTGTTGCCCAACGATGCCAACAATCCCGCACATGCTCGTCTCCGATTTCTCCCGGCAGCCTGGGTCGACCGGAAGGACACCCGCCCGGCCGTTTCTATTCAGAGCCTCCTAGGGGAATTCGGTACGACTGGTAAAATCGATTATTGGGATAACTGTCATCCACCCAGTGGATGGGGCTAGGACGCGTTTGGGCGACGTCCTCGATCATCCGGCGGCGAGACAGCTAATCTCGGCGATACGGGCCTCCTGAACGATCCGGGACGCGAGCGCCTCACGCAGATTGCGCAGATTGGCCCTCAATGTCTAATGATCGAAGACGCGCCCCAGCAACGCCAGATCGGAGGGATTGAAGACGCCGGTTGCTCAGCATTTCGACGAAATCGGCATGACACCCCCCTTCGCTGCAGGCTCCGTCGAGCACAATCGATAGTTGGGCGCTATTGCAACAGGCTGGACACTACGGCAGCAAACGTCCCGCGACCAAAAACAAGTGCTCAAGAGAAAAACTCGCCGCGCTTCGCGGCGCGACGGGTCGATCGGGCGTTGCATGAAGCATCGCTGCTGCGTCGTCATGTAAAGCTGGGCCCACCCCTTTGCCGACCGATGTTCCAGGAGATACCCTCGCGCTGAACCACGCCAGAAACCTCCTTGCCGATGTGCCGATGGAGCACCGGCCGCCATGGCACCAGCGTGAGCTCGCGCGACCTCTCGATCGCGGCATATTTGCCGCAGGCGAGCTCAACCGATCGGCGCAGCGTACCCTCTATTCGATCTCCTGCCCGGGCTTCGGCATACGAGGGCCCAAGTTCCTGCGAAAGCTGACCGACAACACGGTTCAGCTTACGCTGACGCAGGATCGAAATCATGTTGGCTCGATAAACTATCCGGTCCTGCTCTTCACTCGCGAGACCCTGCACGAGCAGCCACTGCCGCCTGCGTGCCTGCGCGGCCCGCACATCACGGCCGAAACCCGAGCCATGCAAAGCCTCCGGTCTGTCAGACACCAGCTCGCGGTCAATCCAGGTGGCGCCGTCGAAACCAATCTGTTGCTCAAGCGACAATGAGGAGAGCTTCTCGACCATCACAGGTTCTTCCCTGGCACGCTGACGCTCGTAGACGACGACGCGTTTGCGATGGTCCGGCCCGATGACCCAGGTGCCGTCAGGCTCGCGCTTCACTCCACCGGTGGCGTGGCGGATCGCTTCAAGGCGCCGGACGTTGCGTTTCGGCGAAAGGTTCGGTGACCGACGGATCATGCTTCAGGTGGATGTCGATGTTGTAGCGCCCGTTATGGGCGGCCACGATGTCCGCGATCGTACGGTCAACCTGCCTTGGCTCGGTGTTCCTCGGAGTGACACGAAAGCGGCTCCGCTGGATAACCGAAGGGTTGTTATGGCGAATCAAAGCCCGAAGAGCCGAGACCGCCGTGAGCAGAGCGAATGAAGCGGGCTCGGTTCACGAGAGCCCGCGCGCGTCATGAGGCGCGCGGGCGCCCGCCAACGTCAATAGGACGGGTTTGCGATAGTGGGGCTTGGGGGCTTGATCCTGTGCTCGAAATCTTCCCCCAGCATGCGCAATATTTCATGTGGATCGAAAACCGATCGTTTCGGCGAGGTCGAGGATCCGTTCCACATCGACGCGCCGACTATCCCCCTTGGATGGCCGCGAAGGATGCTTCTGGTCAACTCTTGAAGATTACAGCAGCGGTGGACGGTCTGGCGAAAGTCCCATTTTCGAGAAGAACACGTTCCATACGTCAACCTCGCCCAGTTGTTCAGGAACATGGTTCTCCTGATGGATACTGCAGCGCTCCGGGACTGGCCCTGTGAACTTCGACCTATCATAGGCATTCCCGATGGCGCGGAAATAGGCCACATGGAACCTTGAGTGTCCCAATTTTTTCTCAAGTAGAGTGACCATCTCCTGGAGATCGTCTACGCCAAACGTCTTTCCCATCTGCTGATCCCCCGGAGCATCCGTCGCCGAGACATAACGCACAAACAACGTTTTTCGTGTCCGAGCAATGTCGAGCATCTTATTGTATTTGTAAATCAGCTTCTCTCGGCAAGACCGTAACGCTTCCGGCGTGAATATCACTGCGTTGGACGTGGTCCGATCGAATTCATGGTGGTAAACTACCCCGTAATTCTCGCAAAAAGCTGACGTCCCATTGAAGCAGGCTGATACACGAAGCCCAAATCGCGCTCCATCATCTGCCAATATTTCCTCGATGGAGGCTATAGGTGTCACAATCCAATCAAAACAGCTGCTCGGTCGCCGTTTGAAATAGCGTCTGATTTGCGTCGCAGGAGTGCAGTCAGATCCAAGGCTAAAAATAGCTTCGTAAGGCATTGCCCGGTCCTTAGGTGGTACCAGATGGGAGTGAAAGAGCGATGCTTTCCAGCATTTCGAAAGATAGGGCAAATCGATTGTATTGATGCGGACCATCAGCGCTGCGGATATGGAACCACGTAGCATCAAACTGTCCAAGCCGGTCATCATCGCGCGGCTTAGGATCTTTGTCCGCGATAAGCTGTTACCGGTGGGTTCGTTCCTCGCCGAATGGAGGCAGCGGTAAGCGAACGCACTCTCATCGGCGGCGGCTCGCTGGCCGTGCGGCGAAACGAAATCGTCGAAAATGGAGATCATTCAATGTCGGAAGCAGATACAAGCTGCAGTCGTGGGGCAGCGTGTCTGGCGATACCCGGTGGCAACCGTGTCCTTGATCGCCTGCTTGAACATCGACAGTGATCACTATCGGCCGTGACGGCGACCGGCTGGCGAGGCACTGGCCATCGGGCGGCTGCCGCCGTGGATGTGATTTTTCATGGAATAGGGACCCTGCTTGAGGGGTCGTTTTCATCCAAACGGGACCCCCTTAACGCAGGGGCGTGACACTGCTTCCGGTTTCATCGGAGGCATTTGTTTTGGATGTTGGTCGTGGAGACGATTGCAAAGATACGCCGGCTTTCGCTGGTTCAGGGCAAATCGATCAAGCAGATCTGCCGGGAATTGAAGGTCTCTCGGAAGGTGGTCCGCAAGGTCCTGCGTTCGGGGCAGACGGAGTTCCGCTACGAGCGCAAGCATCAGCCGTTGCCTCGGATGGGTGCATGGCGCGATGAGCTTGAGCGGCTTTTGGCGACCAATGCGACGAAGCCGTCGCGGGAACGGCTGACGCTGATCCGGATTTTTGAGCAGCTTCGCGATCTTGGCTATGACGGCAGCTACAGCTCGGTCTGGCGGCATGCGCGGGCCTTTGAGGAAGAGCGGGGCAGCGCCGCCGCCGATGCGTATGTTCCGCTGATCTTCGCGCCGGGCGAAGCCTACCAGTTCGACTGGAGCCACGAGATCGTTGTCCTGAACGGGGTGACGACGACGGTGAAGGTGGCGCATATGCGGCTGTGCCATAGCCGGATGTTCTTCGTCAGGGCCTATCCGCGCGAAAGCCAGGAGATGGTGTTCGACGCCCACGATCGGGCGTTTGCCTTCTTCCGGGGCACCTGCACGCGCGGCATCTATGACAACATGAAGACGGCAGTGGAGACGATCTTCATCGGCAAGGAGAGGCAATACAACCGCCGCTTCCAGCAGATGTGCGGCCACTATCTTGTCGAGCCGGTGGCCTGCACGCCGGCGTCGGGCTGGGAGAAGGGTCAGGTCGAGAACCAGGTCGGGCTGGTGCGCGAGCGCTTCTTCACGCCGAGGCTCCGGTTCAAAAACCTGGAGGAGCTCAACGCCTGGCTGCTCGACCGATCCATCGCCTATGCCAGGGTACACCGGCATCCTGAACAGGGCGATCGCACGGTCTGGGAGATGTTCGAGGCCGAGCGCGGCAACTTCATTCCCTATGCCGGCCGCTTCGATGGCTTCCATTGCATCCCGGCCTCGGTGTCGAAGACCTGCCTGGTTCGCTTTGACAACAACAGATACTCGGTGCTTTCCAGTGCCGTCGGCCGACCGGTGGAGATCCACGCCTACGCCGACCGCATCGTGATCCGCCAGGACGGCGTGATCGTGGGGGAACATGCCCGCTCCTTCGGGCGCAGCGAGACGGTTTACGATCCTTGGCACTATGTCCCGGTTCTGGCCCGCAAGCCCGGAGCTCTTCGCAACGGCGCGCCGTTCCGCGATTGGGTGCTGCCGGCGGCGATGGAGAAGGTGCGTCGCCGGCTTAAATCAGTCGATGACGGGGATCGGCAAATGGTGAACATCCTCGCCTGCGTGCTTACCGATGGCCTTGCTGCGGTCGAAGCGGCTTGCCAGGAGGCGCTTGATCACGGTGTCTGGTCATCGGCGGTGATTATCAACGTCCTCGCCCGTGGCCGCGACCCGGCGCCCAGCACGATCCTTTCCACCCCCGAGACGCTTCGGCTGACCCATGAACCGGTTGCCGATTGCGCTCGCTATGACAGCCTCAGGAGGACAACGAGCCATGGAACGCACGCAGGTGCTGGAATTGATGGGAAGCCTCAAGCTCTACGGGATGCGCTTGTCCTATGACGAGATCATGGGCAATGGCATCAAGCGTCAGCACGAGCCGCCCAGGATCGTCGGCGATCTCTTGCAGGCCGAGATCTCCGAGAAGCAGGCGCGCTCCATCAAATACCAGCTCACCGTCGCCAGGCTGCCGCTGGCCAAGGACATCGAAGACTTCGAGTTTACCGAGACACCGGTCAACGAGGCGCTGATCCGGGAACTCGCCAACGGCACCTTTGCTGCCGATCAGCGCAACGCCGTTCTGGTCGGCGGAACCGGCACCGGAAAGTCGCATCTGGCGATCGCCATCGCCCGGGCGCTGATCCGCTCCGGCCTGCGCGGCCGCTTCTACAATGTCGTCGATCTGGTCAATCAGTTGGAAACCGAAACCCGCGCTGGCCGCCAGGGTCGTATTGCCGATCACCTGACCCGGCTCGACTTCGTCGTCATGGACGAGCTCGGCTATCTGCCTTTCGCCCAGGCTGGCGGGCAACTGCTCTTCCATCTGATCAGCAGGCTCTACGAGCGAACCTCGATCATCGTCACCACCAATCTCGCTTTCGGCGAATGGCCGAGCGTCTTTGGCGACGCCAAGATGACGACAGCGCTGCTCGACCGTCTCACCCATCATTGCGAGATCCTCGAGACCGGAAACGCTTCCTGGCGATTCAAAAGCCGCTCTCAAAGCTAAAGCCGAAAACGAAAACTCAGCCGCACCCGATCAGGCTGTGCAACCCCGACCAGCTACGCCTGATCGGGTGCTCGCCGTCGCGCCATTCACACGCCAAAGCGGGGTCCCTTTTGGGCGAAAATACAGGGGCCCAATTCCGTGATCATTGACAGCCGTGGATGTCATTTTGTCACCGGAGGGCAGCAAGATGGTACTTCAGACGCCGCGTAGGCGCGATGGCGTCGACGCATAGCCGCAACGGGCGGAGCACGGAGGCGCCGGAAACGGCGATCTGCAAACTCTGGCAATCCTGTCGCATCAGCACGTGCTGCATCCCTGCTCGCGTCAGCAGGACGTCGTTGGCGCATGCGTCGCCTCCGTGCGGGATGTGTTCCCGCCATCGAAGGGCAAAGCCGTCATTGATGCAGCCTGTAGACCTTTACAGCTTGCTAGCGAACGACGCGGCCAAGATTCGCCTGACCGGAGCCTGCGTCGTGGAGACTGACAGCATCAATGCTGACAACCTTCCGGAGTCGTGCGCTGGCCTTTGACCTCGACGGAGGTGCAGCGTGGCGGCACCCAGCCGATCTGGCTGAAACCCGGGATCAAGAGGCGGCTCCGATCGATTGGTCGATACGGACCGGAAACAGCGGCTCGCAGACGGCAACGCCTTCGGTGAAGGCAGGTCGCCGTTCCGCTGCCAGCGTCTCGACCGGGCGTTCGCTCTTCGACGGGTAAAGCGTGGTGCCGATGATGGTCCGTTCGCCAGCCTGGTAGGCTGCGTTGCGCCGCGCCGCCGCCGCGTGAACGCGCTTCTGGATGTGTCCGTCCCGAAGGCTCGACAAGACGCCGCCCTCGGCCTCGATTGTCTGCAATTCCGCCCAGGCCATTTCGCACAGTTCCGCGGTCAGCGCTTCGACCGCGCCGGACCCATAGGCAGGATCGGCGACATGATCGATATGGCTTTCATGGGCCATGATCAGCTGCGCGTTGCGGGCAACGCGACGCGCAAAACCCGCCGGCAAGCCATGTGCGATCGTATGCGGCAGGATGGAGATCGAATCGGCACCGCCAGATGCCGCGGCAAAGCAGGCAATCGTGGTGCGCAGGATGTTGGTCTCCGGGTCCATGGCCGTTATCATGCGAAACGACGTCTCGGCATGGATATTGGCGGTGGTATTGGGGATCGAACAGGTCTCCTGCAGCCGTGCCCAGAGCCTGCGCAGCGCCCTGACCTTGGCTACCGACAGGAACTGGTCCTGGTCGACGCTGAGCGCGAAGCCGATATGCGGTGCGGCATAGACGAGCGGCTGCCGCGCCGTCTCGAACATGCTGAGATAGGAGACAGCCGAGGCCAGCATGATGCCGAGCTCTTGCGCTTCCGTGGCGCCGGCATTGTGGAACACGCGGCCGTCCGCCTCCAGGAGCACGCCCGGAACGCCCATCGAAAAGAAATGCGCCAACGACTGCGGCATCGACGCCTGCAGTGCCTCGATCGACATGCGCAGCCGGCCGGTTCCGGCGAAGATTGCCGCCGGATCGATGCCGAAGGAGAGGTTGAGCTTTGCCGGGTCCGAACGGCGCTTGCCCAGGAACGCCACCAGCCAGTCGGCCACGGCGCGGCTCCAGGGATGGGCATCGATGCGGATCTGGATGCGGTTGAGTGGCACACCGTCCAGCACTGTCTCCAGCGCCTGGGCCGTCCTCGGCAGGCCATAGCCAAACGCGTTCGGCGCTCCTTCGAAGACAAGCGACAATCCCGTCGCGCCTCGCGCTACGTCCTCCAGGGCCTGGGCTCTGGCGCGGTCGATATCCGGATCATCGATGCGCTGGCTGACGATCCAGGGCGATTTCGGGTTCGCGCGCACGGTCGGTTCGGCTGCGATGCTGCGGCCGTAGAGGGGTTCGATGCGGATGTTGTCGTCGGTGTGCGAGACCAGCTTTTCCTCGAAGGATGCGCCGGCCAACGCCTTTTCCGCCAGGGCCAGCCATCGCTGGCGCTCGGCATTCTCGGGTTCAACATCCCTGGTCAAGGCTCCAGCTCCCATCCTTCTTCCTCGTTTTTATGCGTCCGCATCAGCCTGGAACACAGTCTACGGTTCCCGGTCCGATATCGTAATGCAATGCACTTGTTGGATCTGAATTCGACCTATCGGATTTATGTCAGCCTGTGGCACAAACCATGGCCGATTGCCACATACCGGCAAAATCGACGATGTCGGCAGCAACCCACGAGCTCCATCCATCTGGTCGGGAAGCGCATAGTTCAGGGCGATGCTGCGTGATCAGGTGGGTGGTCTCCGGCTGTTTCGTTGTTTTTGAGTTTGCAACCGACATCGAACTGTTGTGTGCGACCCCGGCTCAACAATCCCTGCGTGTGGGGGCGAGGCGTCCGCCTTCGTCTCATGGCTAAATCAAAGACAGCCGATGGCGCCACTCGCGGCCAGTGCCGACCCTTCGAACAGGGCAACGACTGCCTTGTCATCAGATGGATCCACCATTGTCGGCAGGAGGTGGTTGCGCAATGTCGCGCTCGATCAGCCAGAGTTCCAAGGCCTCTACCATCTCTTCGGCCGATTTGCCGAGTGTCTTGAGATGGATTTCCGGGTTCTCCGGCGCTTCGTAAGGGGAATCGACGCCGGTGAAATTCTTGATTTCGCCATTCAGCGCCCGCGCATACAGACCCTTCGGGTCGCGCCTGGCGCATTCCTCGAAGGGCGTGTCGACAAACACCTCGATGAATTCGCCGTCGGCCATCAATTCCCGCGCCATGCGCCGCTCGGCGCTGAACGGTGAAATGAAGGAGACGATGACGATCAGCCCGGCGTCGGCCATCAGTCGCGCCACTTCGGCGACGCGGCGGATGTTTTCGACGCGATCGGCGTCGGTGAAGCCGAGATCGCGATTGAGGCCGTGACGGACATTGTCGCCATCCAGGATGTAGGTATGGCGCCCGGTGGCGAAGAGCTTCTTTTCGAAGAGGTTGGCGATGGTCGACTTGCCCGAGCCGGAAAGCCCGGTGAACCAGAACACGGCGGGGCGCTGGTTCTTCAGGTCGGAGCGGCCATGCTTACCGACATCGAGCGATTGCCAGTGGATGTTTTCGGCGCGCCGCAGCGAATGCAGGATCATGCCGGCGCCGACCGTGGCGTTGGTGATGCGGTCGATCAGGATGAAGGCGCCGGTGGTGCGGTTCTCGCCAAAGGTGTCGAAGGCGATCGGCGACCGGGTCGAGATGTTGCAGATACCGACTTCGTTCATCTCCAGCGACTTCGCCGCCTCATGGGCAAAGTCGTTGACGTTGACGCGGTACTTCAGGTCGGTGACGGTCGCGCTGGTCTGGTCGGTCTCGGTGCGCAGGATGTAGGAGCGGCCGGGCAGCAGAGCGTGTTCGTCGAACCAGACGATGTTGGCGGCGAACTGGTCGGCGACCTGCGGCCGCGCCGCGGGCGACACCAGCATGTTGCCTCTGGAAACCTCGACCTCGTCGTCGAGAACAAGGGTGATGGCCTGGCCGGCGACTGCTTGTTGCAGATCGCCGCCATGCGCGACGATGCGCCTGACATGAGAGGATTTGCCGGATTTGGCGACGACGACCTCGTCACCCTGTGCAACCTTGCCGGACGCGATGGTGCCGGCAAAGCCGCGGAAGTCGAGATTGGGGCGGTTGACATACTGCACCGGGAAACGGAACGGCAGTTCGGCGGCAGCTTCATCGACCGACACGTTTTCGAGATGCTCGATCAGCGTCGGGCCGGAATACCATTTCGTCTTGTCGGAGCGGCCGGTGACGTTGTCGCCGTAGCGGGCGGACATCGGGATCGGCATGACCGTCTGGAAGCCGAGTTCCTGCGAGAACTGCCTGTAGTCTTCGACGATCCGATCGAAGACGCCATGGTCGAAACCGACGAGGTCGATCTTGTTGACGGCGAGCACGATGTGGCGGATGCCGAGCAGCGAGGCGATGATCGAATGACGCCTGGTCTGGCGCAGCACACCCTGGCGGGCGTCGATCAGCACGATGGCGAGATCGGCAGTCGAGGCGCCGGTCGCCATGTTGCGCGTGTACTGTTCGTGGCCGGGCGTGTCGGCAACGATGAACTTGCGCTTCGGCGTGGCGAAGAAGCGATAGGCGACGTCGATGGTGATGCCCTGCTCGCGCTCGGCCTCGAGGCCGTCGACCAGAAGCGCGAAGTCGATGTCGTCGCCAGTGGTGCCGTGCTTGCGCGAATCGCGCTCGAGCGCGGCGAGCTGGTCCTCGAAAATCTGCTTGGTGTCCGACAGCAGGCGGCCGATCAGTGTCGACTTGCCATCATCGACCGAACCGCAGGTCAGGAAACGCAGCAGCGATTTCTTCTCCTGCGCCGCCATGTATTCGCGGATGCTGTCGGTCGGGGCGAGGCTCTTGGCCAGGATGTGGCGCATGCTCAGAAATACCCTTCGCGCTTCTTCTTTTCCATCGAGCCGGCTTCATCGCGGTCGATCAGGCGACCCTGCCGCTCGGAGGTGCGCGCGGTCAGCATTTCGCCAACGATGGCTTCCAGTGTGTCGGCATCCGATTCGATGGCGCCGGTCAGCGGATAGCAGCCGAGCGTGCGGAACCGCACAAGGCGGTCCTCCACAGTCTCGCCGGGGCGCAGTTTCATGCGCTCGTCATCCCGCAGGATCAGCATGCCGTCGCGCTCGACGACGGGCCGCTCCTTGGCGAAATAGAGCGGCACGATCGGGATGTTTTCCTGCAGAATGTACTGCCAGATGTCGAGCTCGGTCCAGTTCGACAGCGGAAACACCCGGATCGATTCACCCGACGCGATGCGGGTGTTGAAGATCTTCCACATCTCCGGCCGCTGGTTCTTCGGATCCCAGGCGTGCCGGGCGTTGCGGAAGGAAAAGATGCGCTCCTTGGCGCGCGACTTCTCCTCGTCGCGCCGCGCCCCGCCAAAGGCTGCGTCAAAACCGTATTTGTCGAGCGCCTGGCGCAGCGCCACGGTCTTCATCACATGGGTGTGGGTGTTGGAACCGTGATCGAACGGATTGATGTTGTCGCGAACGCCATCTTCGTTGACATGAACGAGCAGATCGAAGCCGCGTTTCTGCGCCATCTGATCGCGAAAGGTGATCACTTCGCGGAACTTCCAGGTCGTGTCGACGTGCAGGAAGGGGAAAGGCGGCTTGGCGGGATAGAACGCCTTCATTGCCAGATGCATCAGCACCGAGGAATCCTTGCCCACCGAATAAAGCATGACCGGCTTGGTGAAGGCGGCCGCAACCTCCCGGAAGATGTGGATGGACTCGGCCTCCAGACGTTGCAGGTGCGTCAAAGGAACATTCATGTCGGCACTTTCTAATCCAGCCTTTGACGGCGCTTAAAGCGCCGCCCCGGGCAGAACTGCCAGTCATCCCCGAAGCGGGCCCTTGCAAGCGCGAATGTGCGCCGGACGTTCGACGCTTGCTGAAACCATATGATCACAGCTTTCGTCATCGCGACGATCTGAGACATCCGAGAGATTGCCCCAATGGTGTGGTGTTCAATCAGCCGGCAATATCATGCGCCGGCCAAACGGAATGAACGACCATGCCCGTTCGTGGAGATAGTACAGCACGATTTTTGTAATAACTTCAGCACTGGCGATCGATCCCGCGGAAACGACGTTTCCAGTTATGAGCCAGCTGAGCGCGAACGTATCGACACTGCCTGTGATGCGCCAACTGACAGCCTTGGCTATGGATCTGCCGTGGGTCTCGGGAACAGGAATGAACATGCGCAATCGCTCCAGAGGGACGTCAAAACCGACCTGATTTGGTCAGCGTGGTTTGGTGGTGGGAACGTTCTTGATCCTGCCTGTCGATCAGGTCGGGAGGAAGTACGTTGGCGGTCATGCCCTTCTTGGCAAGTCTGCAACAAGAACGCCCTTAGTTGATGCCATTCGCAGCCAAGTGGCAGCCCCGTCGTGGAGCAAGCCCGCTACTGGCTGCGAAGGCCAGTCACACGGCAGCGACGTCAAAGAACCTCGCATAAGGTCCGTCTGCGAAGTGAAGCCGCAACTCGTCGAAGTTCTCTACCGTTTCGTCGAGCGGTCGCGCTTCCTGGCGCTGAAGGATGGCGCGACCGGAAAGCTGAAGCCCCGGAACCCCCAAGAAATCCCAAATCGCTCCCAAACATGCGGCGGGTTCTTGGAGAAGGCTCTCATATTCGATTACCAGCACGTTGGACGGCGCGAAGGCGTGCGCAACTCGAGCGTAGAAAGCGTCGGCGGTTTTGAAGTACGCCTCGCAGTCGGCGATTGGCAATCTGACCCGTGGTGGCGGAGCCGCATCCTTGTCCGAACTGAACTTCAGCCATTGGCCGCTTTGCCGTGCCTGCACCAGCGACCTTAGGGATTCCAGTATGTTTCTCCGGACCACGAGGATGACCTTGAGTCCTGGCCAACGGGCCAGTTCCGCAAAAAAGCCCGGATGATCGTGAAACTGAGGTTCGTTGACCTTGCAGCCAACATGCGTCACCGTCTTGTCGCTCCAAGTGGGACAGCGCACGTAAGCAAGCTCTAGGAGCTCGCGATCGCCGAGCAGCAAGCGATCCTTATCGGGCCAGTTGGTGTCGTACTCGTTGAGCAACTCACCGTTACTCAATATGTTCGGATGCTCGTTTAGCAATACTTCCAGGTAGTGTGTCCCGGTCCTTGGCATAGCAAGGATGGCAAAAGGCTCAGGTGTCGGTGAAATGTGGGTCATGGTGTGTGTTCCAGCTGATGATAGTTTCGACGGTTCAGGGGCACCCAGGACAAGAATACTGGATGTGATCTCTAGACGCGGACGGATGCAATCCGCGCTCATGCAGCCGGATCGCGCCATGAGGTTCTGGTATCGCAGACCGGCGTGCAAGGCTGCGTCCAGTCGCGTGTGCGCCTCAGCTTGTGTGTTCTGCTGTCCCCAACTCACAGTCGCTGGGCCAAGCACGCTCGCGGCTGTAGCCGTTCGCGATGCTGACTCTCGTTCTCCTTCTTGTATTCGAAAGTAGCATCAACGCAGCAGGCGCCGGCGAAGCAGCACCATCGAGAGGAAGAACGGCACTACCGCGTATATGCAAAGCGCACCAATGTGCAGGGCGATGTCCCCAGCCGGGCGATCAAGCATGCCCGGACGAATTAGGTCGATCGAATGCGCCAGCGGTAAGATGCCCGCTATGTGTTGAAAGGTGCTTGGCAGTTGAGTGACCGGGAAGACAGCGCCGGACAGGAACAACATGGGTGTGAGGAAGAGCGTCTGGTAGAATATGAAGTAGTGGTAACTCGGCGCAAGCGCGATTACGATCATCGCCAAGCTCGCAAAGGCCAACCCAGTGAGAGCGATGACTGGTAGCACATAGAGGACGGACGACCATGCTGAGTAGCCCGCTATGACGGCCACCATCGCAATTGCCGTACCGGCCAGAAAGGCCTTTGTGGTTGCCCACACCAACTCACCGAGAACGATGTCGCCGAGGGTAAGTTGTGTGTGCAGGATCGCTTCCCAGGTCCGCTGTTCGTTCATGCGAGGGAAAGTCGCATAAATTGTTTCGAAGGTGGACGCGGTCATCGCACTTGTCGCGACCATGCCGGCTGCCAAAAAAGCAGGGTACGACGCGTCTTCAACGCGACCTACCATCATTCCGAGACCAGTGCCGAGTCCGAACAGGTAGATCATAGGATCGGCGAGGTTACCGAGAATCGACGCGAGCGCGACCTTCGTCCATGCCAGATAGTTGCGGCGCCATACCGCAATCCAGTTCCAAGCGTTGGCGGGTAGAGCCGCCGAAAAACCTTTACCCATCGTTCACTTCTCCATCTCGCGTCCGGTCAGCCGCAAGAAAACGTCCTCCAGACTGGGTGGACGCTCCAGAAGGCGCAGACCCGCGCGCCCGCGCAGTTGTACGCGAACCTGCTCCGGATCGGCCGTATAGCAAAAGAGCGTCTCGCCGCTCACCTCGACGCGCTGCACGTATGGCCTGATCAGCGAAACCAACTCCTGGGGATTCCCGCCGAAGATCTCGATCACCTGGCACCCGATGTGTTCCTCAATCAGGGCATGAGGGCTGCCTTCGGCGAGTTTGCGTCCATGCTCCAGAACGCACAGCCGATCGCATAAACGCTCGGCCTCTTCCATAAAATGGGTAGTCAAAATGATCGTCTTACCGCGCCCCAGCAGGAAACGCAGACGCTCCCAAATCAGGTGTCGCGCGTGCGGGTCGAGGCCGGTCGTCGGCTCGTCCATCACGAGTAGCTGGGGGTCGTTGATCAGCGCACGTGCCAGTGTCAAACGCCGTTTCATGCCGCCGGATAGTTCGCCGACACGTGCATCCGCCTTGCTCTCAAGACGGGCGAACTCGAGGAGCGACGGGATGACCTCTTTGATCTTGCGTGTGCTCATGCCGAAGTAGCGCCCGAACACCAACAGGTTCTCTCGTACGGTGAATTCCTGGTCAAGGTTGTCGAACTGCGGAACCACGCCGATGCTCTTGCGTGCCAAGCGACTCTGCGCACCCACCGGCTCTCCAAGAACCGTGATCTTGCCCGCATCAGGCACTGTCATGCCGAGGAGCATACGCGCAATCGTGCTCTTGCCCGCACCGTTCGGCCCCAGCAAGCCGAAGCACTCTCCCGACGCAACGGTGAACGACAGCCCGTTCACAACAAGCTTGTCGCCGAAGGACTTCTTCACGCCGGCAAGGTCGATTGCTACTTTGGACATGTGTCTATCTCAGTCTTAAGAGGCCGATCAGCCGGCCGGTAGCTTACTTGCGAATATTTCTTGGCAGAACCGGCCATCGCATTGTGACGGCCCCTTTGGATAGTCACAGCCGAAGCAAGCGTGTGTCGCTCTCACCGGACGGATTAGCGTCGAGATGCAATCGATCGCCGTGCTGACAATTGATGGATGTTGCCCAAGCTCACAACGTGTCCATCCAGCCAACGCACTCGATCACTCAGCGCTGCAAACGCTGTCCGCGTTCACCAACTTTGAAGAATCGCGCGGAAGATCCGTTCTTCGAATTGCCTCAGCACTTCCCGAACTGCCTGTACCAACTCCGGCAATCGGGTTTGCGACGATGATCTGCTTTTTGTCGGCGTTGGGCAGGGTGGCAGTCTTGCGTGAAAGCCAATCACTATTGCTCAAGGTGCACAAAGCATAGGTTTTCAAGGGGAGTAACAGAAAGATGTTGATAAAAGTGTGCAGAGAAAAGCCGATAAATCGAGCTTGCCGAGCTCGACATGCTGTCACGGTGCACCGAATGATGGTCATTGCTGCAATAACCAGGATTGTCGGCCACGGCAGCGTGGCTGTCAGTGCAAACTGCGCAATCCCGGCTATTACCGACAGGGCAAGAAGTAGCGGTCCAAGATTCTGTCCGACGACGTCCAATGTAAGATAGCGATCGAGGCCGGGCAACAGGCGCAGCGCAAGCAGCGTGTCCCGGAAAGTGCTCCGTGCCCAGCGCAGTTGTTGGCGCAGATAAGGTCCTAACCTATCGGGAACCACCGTTACAGCAATAGCGTCCGGAACGTACTCGGTTCGAAAGCCTGCCTCCAGCATGAGGATCGTAAGATGGCGATCCTCACCGAAGTCGCTTGGCTTGCCCCGAAACATCTGCGTCTCGTACTGGTCTAGCAGCGAAAGCAGCGAAGATCGGCGGTACATAGCACATGGGCCGCAACAGCACATGACGGCACCGAAGCGGGCTTGCGCCGCCCTCTCCTCGTTGCAGGCCAGCCAGTACTCCATATCGATCAATCGGGTCAGCCAAGTGTCGCTCCGGTTGCTTGCCGTCAACTGGCCCATGGCAGCGCCGATTGCTGGATCCTGCATCTTCCGTGCAAGCTTCATGATGACGTCGGACGCAAGTGTCGTGTCCGAGTCGACGTTGAGCACCAAATCTCCAGATGAGCGACGTATCGCGGCGATCTGCGCTTTGCGCTTGCCGACATTCTCTGGGAGCAGAATGAAGTCGAATCGCGGGTCGCCGGCGTAATTGTCGTGAATGGGAATGACGGCGTCGCGATTTCCAGAACCGTCATCAACCACGTAGACACGTAGCTTTCCGGCGTATTCCTGGTTTGCAATGGAATCTAGGCACGCCGAGAGCGTAAGCGGGCCTTCGTTGTAGCAGGGGATGATGACATCCACGCTCGGCCAGAGGTCGGAGCCGACCAGGTCTTCCGACGCCGGTGCAACGGTTGGCGGCAGGGAATAAACCGCCTGCATGCCCTTATAAACAGTCGAGAGCAGTGCATAGCACGCGACGGCGACAGTACTGGTCGTGGTAAGCAGGTCCATGGGATCTCGTATGTTCAGTGATGTTGAGGGAGCGGGCGGATTACAAAACCGCGGTGATGCAGCGCTGGAATCAGGCGGGATAGCGCCGTGACAGTCTGGTCACGCAGACTGGCGTAAGTGGCCGATTTCAACTCCTCGGGCCACCCGTCGTGCAAGAGCACAATTGCGCCCGGCTCAACACCGGTGAGCACCTCATCGACAATCGCGTCGACGCCAGGGCGAGCCCAGTCTCGCGGGTCAACTGACCAATGGACGCATGCCAATCCAGCGCGCGCCGACGTAGTGAGCACGTCCTCGGTCCAGACCCCATACGGCGCGCGCATGCGCCGCACCGTGGCCTGGGGACACGCCATCCTGATGGCGTTGCTTGCCTCGTCTATTTCACGTTCGACTTCGCCGGGTCCGCATCTGGACAGGTCTGGATGAGTCATCGTGTGATTGGCTACCTCGTGCCCTTCTGCAATCATTCGTCGGATGAGTTCCGGCTGGTCTGCTGCGTGGGCACCGATGACGAAGAACGTCGCCGGCACCCGATGTTGCGCCAACAAATCGAGGATCTGCGGTGTGCAAACTGGATTGGGCCCGTCGTCAAACGTCAAATAGACGCTGCGATCTTGAGTGCCGTCAGCGCAGTCACTGGGCACTTCGCACATGTAGTCCACATTTTTCATAGGTTTGGAACGCTCCGATCGATCAGGGTGCCGGGCGGCCACTCGCCCATCGAGCATCGAATTGGCGCAACATGGTTCGGCATCGCCTGCCGAACCGTGCCGGATGGAATGGAGAGGTTGTCGCGTCGTGTGGACGCGATGGACCTTGCACGGGTCACCGAAGAACCAAGCCGCAATCGACATGCGACTTGATTGATGTTGGGCGTATGCCGGAAGGCGTACACCAGAAAATGCTCCTCGGAGCCGAAAGTGCTCCTCGGAGCTAACGCAAACATCGACAACGTTCCTTTAGGACTTCCTTGAATTCTCCCTATGCGACGTTCTGCAAAATCGGTAAAATCGTTTGTTTCGATCAGATGCATCCACGCTTTGGATAGCTGATGACATGCGTTTTCAAACGGCTCGATGTAAATCTCCTCGTGGCGCACGACGCGCGCTCGCCGGGCGCGGCCTCACTGCCGCGGCAAGCCGAAGCATCGGATGACACGAGCCCTTTCGAACAATCTTCGTGACTAGCCCGCCAGCTTGCGGCGCGCTTTGGCGTCGCATTGTGTGGTCCAGCGCTATCGAGCTACGGGTAGCGCTCGGCCTGGGGTGGCCATCGCCACAGCGTTCTGGAGCATCGGGCGTTCATCATCATCGAGCGGATCGAGCAGACCTCGAATCTGACGCTGCATCGGCAGAAGCTGGCCGCACGCGGTATCTTAGTGTCCCGTAATGCGGTTTGGCAGTTTCTCAGGCGCGAGGGGTGGAGATGGGCCAGCTCATCCACAAAACCACATCCACCGAATGCGCAAACTACCTCGCACACGCTCGTGGGCATGCTTCTATCAAAATGCTCTAAGCCAACCGGCCATGTCGTCGCGCGGCTGCACGATTCTTTCCACGATGAAATATTGCCATGAACAGCCGCGAACTTATTCTAATACCGCGTGCGGAAGCACTCGCCCCCTAAGTTCGTTAGAGTGGAGACCTCTCGCGTGATGCCTACCCGCACTGTGGCCCATCTCCCGCGTAATCTCGGCCGCCACTACCTGTGGCTCTTGGCCATCGGGGCGGCCGACGGCCAAGGGTGATAACGCCGCGCTGCTGGGCTATCTGAAATCACGCATATTGCTGCCCCTTCGGTGATGCTGGATGAATCCCAGATCTTCGTGCAGATAGCTGGTTGCGCGGGTCGCGGACCGTGACGCAAGGGCGTTTTGGAACAGGTAAGCTCCGGTCAGCCCGTGCTCAGATCATAGCCATGCCGCCATTCACATGGATGGTCTGGCCGGTGACGTAAGCGGCTTCGTTGGAAGCGAGATAGGCGACGGCAGACGCCACTTCGGCGCTGGTGCCCATGCGCCGGGTCGGGATCGCCGCCATGATCGCCTCCTTCTGCTTGTCGTTGAGCTTGTCGGTCATCGCCGATTCGATGAAGCCCGGGGCGACGCAGTTGACGGTGATGTTGCGGGCGGCGATCTCCTGCGCCAGCGATTTGGACAGCCGATCATGCCGGCCTTGGAGGCGCAGTAGTTGGTCTGGCCGGGATTGCCGGTGACGCCGACCACGGACGTGATGTTGATGATGCGGCCGTGCCGGCGGCGCATCATCGGATGCGTGAGTTCGCGGGTCAGACGGAAAACGGCGGTCAGGTTGACCTCGAGCACCGAATCCCAGTCGGCATCCGCCATGCGCACGAACAGCCCGTCCTTGGTGATGCCGGCGTTGTTGACGAGAATGTCGACGCCTTCGAGGTCGGCCTCGACCTTCTGGCCGAGCGCCTTGACCTCGTCGCGATTGGAAAGGTTCGCCGGGAACAGCCTGACCCGGTCGCCAAGCTCGGTTGCCAGCGCTTCCAGTTTCTCGACGCGGGTGCCATGCAGGCCAACGATCGCGCCTTGCGCATGCAGCATCCTGGCGATCGCCTCGCCGATGCCCCCGGATGCGCCGGTGACGAGCGCCTTGCGGCCAGTCAGTTCCAACATTTATTATGCTCTTTTCAAATGCTGCAGCATCGCCGCGCCAGAAGTCTCGGTTCGTGGCAGCTTCCTCGCCGCGAACTCGCGCAGCGCAGAGGTCTCGGCCACGATAATTCCAGGCGCCGGATGACCGACGTGATCACCTAAATCTGCTGCTTCACTGGGCTACTGCAAGTACTTGCACTCCAACCCTTCAGCCCACCTGAGCAAGGAGGCCGCTACGGACCGATCGGGAATTCCGCAAACATCGGGATACGGAAGGTGACCTTGCCGGCATGTCGTCCTACACCTGCCTGAATGCCAGAACTGCGTTCATGCCGGCCATGGCGAAGGCGTTGCTCAGTGCCACGCGGACCTTGCGCTCGCGCGCGACGTTGGGCGTGACATCGAGATCACAATCGGGGTCGGGCTCGCGATAATTGGCGGTCGGCGGCACGACACCCTCTTGGATTGCCATCACGCAGGCGATCATTTCAAGCGCGCTCGCGGCGCCGAGGCAATGCGCGTGCATGGACTTGGTGGAAGAGATGGACATCGAGTTGGCGTGGCCACCGAAGACTCGCTTGATCGCCTCCGTCTCCATCCGATCATTGGCCTTGGTGCCGGTGCCGTGCGCATTGATGTAGTCGACATCCTGGGCATTCAGCCCGGCATCGGCAAGGCAGGCGCGCATCGCCGCCTCCGGCCCCTCGACAGCCGGCGCGACGAGGTTGAAGGCATCAGCGGAAAGGCCGATGCCGGCGATCTCGGCAATAATCGTTGCGCCGCGAACAGTGGCATGTTCATAGCTTTCCAGCACGGCCATCCCCGCACCCTCGCCCAGCACCAAGCCCCTCCTGTCGGAGGAGAAGGGCCTGCAGGTATCTGGCGCAAGCACGCGCATTGCTTCCCACGCTTTCACCACACAAAATACGAATGGCGCGTCGCTGCCTCCGGCAAGCATCACGTCGGCCCGGCCGCACCTGATCTGGTCTACGGCTGAGGCAATCGCATGGTTGGCAGAGGCGCAGGCGGAGGTGACGCCGAAGACCGGCCCGCGCAGGCCGAGGCTCATGCTGACCTAGCCGGCAGCGGCACTCGGCATCGCCTTGGGTACGTCCATGACGCCAGCACGGCGCGCGCCGTTCAAAAGGAGCGCGCGCTAGCTTGCCTCGATCGCTTCCCAGCCGCTGCCGCCGACGCCCACTGTCGCACCGAAGCGATAGGCATTCGTTCATCGCAGGGAAGTCCGGCCTGTCGCATGGCTTCCCGCGCTGCAAGCACGGCAAGCAGGCTGAAGCGGTCCATGGTGACGAGCTGCCTGCGGTCGATGTCGTGCTCAGGGAGCGTCTTGATCTCGGCACCGATCGTGCCGGTCAACCCGTGGAGCTCTGAATTGACAATCGGGCCGATTGCTGAGCGACCTTCGCGCATCTCTTTCCAGATGGAGTGGGCATTGGTGCCCAGCCCGCACAGCCCGCCTATTCCGGTGATGACGACCCGCCTGTCCATTCAAGCTGCCTCAGCAAGCAAGCCGCGGATGGCTTTCACGATGTCGCCAACATTCTGGAGATCCGACCACGCCTCCGATGTGTTCATTTCGATCTTAATGCCATAGGCTTGCTCGAGGTCCCAGAGCACGTCCGCCAGTCCCAGCGAATCGATGCCGAGCGCGGTCACTTCCGTCTCCGTCGTTATTTCGCCGACTATGGGTCGAAACGCTCCCGCAAAGTTCTCAGATTCGACGCGTTTCTTGATTATGGCAATGATTTCCGTTGCGAGTTGATCAGCCATTCTGTCTGTTCCTTTCGATTTCAGCTGGTTTGACGTGGACGCGGCTCAACTCCTGCGGGCCGCGTTGCGAAAATAGCCACCGACAAAGCTCATGCTCATAAGGGCGGGCTGAGTTCCGGCCGATCTGCGGCGTAGGCTCCGATGACGAAGAAGGTCGCCGGCACCCGATGTGGCGCCAGCACATGACGGATCTGCGGTATGCAATGTGGGTTGGGCAAGTCCTCAAAGGTCGGCGTCAGCGCATCACCCGGCACTCACATGTGTAGTCCTGCTTACAATTCTGGACCGTTTCGGTCGATCAGGGTGCCGGACGGCCACTCGTCCATCGAGCGTCCAATTGGCGCAACGAAGACGATCACGTCCTCGACGCGGGTAGGCGGCAGGTCGGGATGTATATTTGCGAGGGTGGACCGTACCTCAACCCCCGACACAATGCTCGCCAGACCGCCGCGGCAGAACCTCTCAACGTGGTTCCGCATTGCCTGCCGAACCGTTCCGAACACAAATGGAACCCCCATCCGCTGCAGCAATGGGTACACAACGCTCAGTGAAAAGCTGATTCCGAGTCCCTCAAGATCCGGACGGACCCCGTATAAGCCAATTTCGGCCACCAGTAGATCGACCTCGCCAACTTTGATGAAGCGGCGCAGTATGCCAATATGAGCCGCTATGCCGTGCGCGTCGTAACCGATTGCGCGGAATTCCGGCCTCGCACCGGCCCAGCTACGGCCGCCTTCGAATGGCTTTGCGTTGAAGGCCCCATGCCGTCCATAAGTCTTTAGAAAGAAATCGGAGAGTTCGACATGGTCGGCCAGTTGCAACTCATTTTCCCAGCACAACTTCCACCGTACGTCAGAGCCCATGGAAATACCTCATCTTGATTGCTGTTTTTGAGATAAGCGCCTACGCAAGGAGAGCTTGTCGCGTCGAGCTGACGCGATGGACCTTGCGCGGATCACCGAAGAACCAAGCCGCAACCGACATGCGAGTTGATTGATGTTTCGGCGTATGCCGGAAGGCGTACACCAGAAGATGCTCCTCGGAGCCGAGAATGCTCCTTGGAGCTAACGCAAACATCGACGATTTTCCTTTAGGGCTTCTTTGAATTCTCCCTATGCGACGTCCTCCAGAATCGGTAAAATCGTTTGTTTCGATTAACGGCATCCACGCTATGGATAGCTAAAGGCATGCGTTTCAAAGGGATTGACCTAAATCTCCTCGTTGTGCTCGACGCGCTGCTGGTGGAGCGCAGCCTCTCGGCGGCGGCCCGCCCCATCAACCTCATGAGTGCGGCCGTCGCCCCCGCTGCGCGATTTTTTCGGCGATGAACTGTTTACGACGAGCGGCCGCGAACGTTTTGTGACCCCGCGTGCGGCAGCACTTGCCCCCGCGGTTCGCGACGATCTCTGCACATCCAGTGCTCGATTATGGCTGTCCACCACAAGCAGCTGTCCGGCAGCTTACGTTCGAGAGATACATGTAGATGAGGCACGTCTCGGTCAGGTTCGGGCGTATTCTGAAGCCCTCCATCGAGGAATGGTTCTTGCTTGAACACCCCCGTCGCGACCCATCGCCGGTATCGGCGGAAGACGCTGTTCCACTTGCCATATTCATCAGGCATCAGGCAGATGAGGCCATTGCGCCCCGGTTCGGGCCATCCACATCCTGCCTTCGAAATAGCGCCGATTATCCTGCGCCGGACGGCACCCTCGACCCCGCTCAGCTGGCAGCAGCGGCCCGATCCGTGCCCATTCCTCGTCCGATACCCCAATCCGCTCGCCCAACGCTGCCTCCAAAAGACAGCCTTGAATCAGCGACCGAGTCTAGCGTCAAGCTTTGTCCACGAAGCCTAGCACTACTTTGGCATATTTTTGATGAGGCGGGCGTTTTTGGGATTGAACGAACCCGCTGACGCGGGATTGGCGTGTGCATTGGCTGGAATGGCCTCCTGATGGGAAGGTTTGGTTGCTGAGACCAACCCCTGACCAGGAGACCATCCCATGGCTGAAGCCACGGCAGCGGTAAGCCCGCTGTGCCGTCGCATGATCGACGACATGAGCTTGCGCAACCTGTCGCCCGCGACGCAACGATCCTATCTGCATGCGGTGGCGAAGTTCAGCCGTTATTTCGGCCGGTCGCCGGATCGTCTGGGGCTGGAGGACGTCCGTGCGTTCCAGGTTTATCTGGTGTCGCAGGGCATTTCCTGGCCGGCGCTGAACCAGACGGTCTGTGCGTTGCGTTTCTTCTACGGCGTGACGCTGGACCGGGCGGAGATCCCGGAGCGCATCGGCTATGCGCGCACGCCGCGCAAGTTGCCGGCGATCCTGAGCGCCGACGAGGTGGTGCGCTTTCTGGAAGCGGTGCCATCGTTGAAGGCGCGCACTGCACTGACCACCGCCTATGCCGCGGGGTTGCGCGCCTCGGAGGCGGTGAGCCTCAAGGTGGCGGATATCGACAGCGACCGGATGGTGATCCAGGTCCGCCACTGTCGATACCGGGTCAATACTCCCCATAAGTGCCGTTTGAATCTTCCTCAGTTTAGCGTTGCCGCCGGTCTTCCGGGGCGCGCCCCGGAGGACCGGCGGCGCGTCATCACCGATACTGCTCTCGATGGTCGAGAGGGGAATGGCGGTGATCAAACTTGGGGAGATAGTCATGATCTTGGATATGCATCGGCAAGGGCTGTCGGTGTCAGCGATCGCCAGGCAGACCGGCGTCGATCGAAAGACAATCCGCAAATACATCGAGCGTGGCCTTGAGGCCCCTGCCTATGGACCAAGGAAGCCGCGGGCGACGGTGATTGATCCATTCACCGCCTATCTGCGTGAACGGGTTGCCGCCTATCCCGGCCTTAGCGGTCGGCGGCTCTTGCGAGAGCTGAAGGATCGTGGGTATGCCGGTTGCTACACTACCGTCACGGACTTTCTCAGAGACGTTCGTCCGACCTCAGAACCCGGCTTTGAAGTTCGGTTCGAAACAGCTCCCGGCGAACAGGCCCAGGTGGATTTCGCCCAATTCCATGTCGTCTTCACCGATGAGCCGGCAACCCCCAGGATAGTCTGGCTGTTTTCTATGGTGCTGGGCTATAGCCGTCTCATCTGGGCGCGCTTTGCCATGCATCAGGATCTGCCGACGGTGTTGCGATGCCACGCCGCGGCGTTCGATGCGATCGGCGGCGTTCCACGCGAGATCCTTTACGACCGAATGAAGACTGCCGTCATCGGCGAAGGCGAGACGGGCGGCATTGTTTATAACCGCGCTCTGCTCGATCTCGCTCGCCATTTCGGCTTTCATCCAAAGGCCTGCAAACCATATCGCGCCAAGACGAAGGAGCAGGCATCACGATGCACCTTGTTGGAGTTGTTGAGCGACAATTAATCTGGGCGGACGACCACCATATCGACTGCCGGCGCCTTTTTCGAGTCTGACGTTGCCCGGCGGTTCGTATAAGTATCGATGGTTGGTTGCGTATCGATGGCGCTTGAGAATGCCCTTTCGCCCGAGTTGGTGAACGGTCGAGGCGCACACGCCGAGCTGCTGGGCTACTTCCTCGCCGGTCAGCATTCCGCTCTCCCGCAGCCGTTCGTACCGGTTCTTCAATCCATAGGTGCGGCGCACGAGCATGACCTTCTTCAGGGTGAAGGGTTCGCCGCGCCAGTTGCGATGCCCGAGTTCATTGAGGCGGGCAGCGATCTGCTGGTCGTTGGCGGTCTCCAGCAGCTCATTCATCAACGCCACGACCTGTGCCGGCGTCTTGCGTATCACTGACATGGGCCGCGGTCTGGTCACCGACAGGCTCTGCGTGCGCCCGCCGCGCCAGCGGATATGGATGTTGACCTGCTCGTCGACGAGCAGCGTCACATCTTCGATGAGAAGGCCGAGCATGCGCTTGCGTTCGACGGCACCGGTGCGCTCGTCGTTCCAGATGCGCGGGAAATCGGCGGCCAGCGCCCTGATGCGCTTCTGCGCTGGCTCATCCAGCAGCGAGCGGTCGGCTTCGTTCTGGCGCTCGTGCTCGCGCTGGAGTGCGTCGAGGTCGCGCAGCCGTGCGTTCCAGTCGGCTTCCAGCGCGTCGGCGACCAGGCGGTTATCCGGATCGACCTTCAGGTAGCGCCGGCGGGCCAGTTCAGCCTCGTAGCGGGCGCGTTGCAGCTGCGTGCCGCGCAGGGCCGCGGCCTGCTCCACGCGCTTGGTGATCTCCTGCTGCACGGCAAGCGCGACGTCGATCGCTGCCGGCGCCATCGCCTCCAGCAGGAGCGCGCTCACCGCGTCGTCGACTGGAGCGCCGCGCACCCATTGGCAATGTTTGCCGGCGTGCCGCACGACGGCTTCGTTGCAGACATAATACGGGCGCAGCCGCCCCTCGAATGGCTCGTAATGGACGCGCATGCGTGCACCGCAGCGGCCGCACAGCAGCCGTCCCTGCAACAGACCGCTGCCCTGGCGGGGCAGCGTCCGCGCAGGCCAGGTGAAAAGCCGGCGGCGTTCTGTTCCAGGGTAGTCTGATTGCGCTCGTACTCGGCCCAGGAAATGTAGCCCTCGTGGGCGTCGGGTATAAGCACCTGCCAGTCGGATCTCGCCACGCGCAGCTGCACGGACTTGAGCTTGGCATTGTAGGCGGTGCGCGTGCGCCCATAGGCGAATGCGCCGGCATATCGCGGGTTGTGCAGAATCTGGAGCACGCGGGAATGGTCTATCTCGCTCCACAGGACGTCGCCCTTGCCGATGCCGCGACGGATACGCCGGGGAAAGAGGATCTTCTCGCCGCGCAGGCGGCGCACGACGGCGCAGGCCGAGCCGGTCTCGCGGAAGGTATCGAACAGGAGCCGAGGTAAGCGCCGAATCATTGGGGAGCTTGTCGCGTCGAGCCGACGCGATGCTGCTTGCGCAGATCACCAACATGCAATTTGGTTGATGTTCGGCGCACATGGGAAGGCCTACACCGGAAAGTGCTCTTCGGAGCCAACGCAAACATAAACAAACTTCCTTTAGCGCTTCCTTGAATTCCCCTATGCGGCGTTATGCAAAATCGGTAAATCGTTTGTTTCGATCAAACGTATCCACACCATGGATAGCTGCCGACATGCGGTTCAAAGGGCTGGATCTGAACCTTCTCGTCGTGCTCGACGCGCTGCTGAGTGAGCGCGGCCTCACGGCGGCGGCACGCCGCATCAACCTTAGTCAGCCGGCCATGAGTGCGGCCGTCGCGCGGCTGCGTGACTATTTCCACGACGAACTATTTACGATGAGCGGCCGCGAACGCATTCTGACACCGCGTGCGGAAGCACTCGCCCCCGCAGTTCGCGAGGCTCTCCTGCACATCCAGGGCTCGATTATTTCTTGGGATCCGTTTAGTCCGGCTCAATCCGATCGCCGCTTCAAGGTCATTCTTTCCGATTTCGTCACACTCGTGTTTTTTGAAAAGGTCGTCGAGCGTGTTGCGCGGGAAGCACCCGGCGTCACCTTCGAATTGCTGCCTATCGACGACAGCCCTGATGAGCTCCTCCGACGCGGTGACATCGATTTTCTAATTCTCCCGGATTTGTTCAAGTCGAGCGCGCATTCGAGAGTGGCGCTGTTCGACGAGACGCTCGTGTGCGTGGGCTGCGCCACGAACAAGCAGCTGCCACGGAAGCTTACATTCGAGAGATACATGTCGATGAAGCACGTTTCGGTCAAGTTCGGGCGTTTGCTAAAGCCCTCCATCGAGGAATGGTTTTTGCTTGAGCATGGTCTTAAAAGACGTGTCGAGGTCTCCGTGCAGGGCTTCAGCATGATCCCGCCAATGGTATCAGGCACAGATCGTATAGCGACCATGCCCTTGCGGCTGGTCAGGCATTTCGAAAAAACGTACCCCCTGCAGATTATCGACCTTCCGCTGCCACTTCCCGGATTTACCGAGACCCTCCAATGGCCGACCGCTCACAACAGTGATCCGGCAAGTATCTGGATGCGGGAGATAATGTTGCAGGAGGCGTCCAGCATGGCTACTCCAAGCAAGACCTCGGGACGTAGCACGCGCTCCTAGAATTCTCCGCCTATCACCCCGCTCATGTTCCTGCAGGCCTGAGGGCGATAGATCGGCTGCTTGGCAGGTGTTGCGAGCAGTCGGATCGGCTGAAGCTGTACGGGGCAAGGAGTGGAGCTCAGAGACGACGGGTTCATCAGCCTCTCATCCGCGGGTTGGGAACCGCCTTCCGTATCTTCAACTCGGCCTGTCCTTGGTCTAGGGAGCGGGAGTTGTGCGTCAAGTTCAGCAAATGGCCCTGGCATTGACGTCGGCGCGCGTTCGCCGCGCAGCCTCCTCATTCACCGTCGAGCCGAGAAGAGAGGCGCACAGCTTCCTCGGTGATCGCCTCCGCCTCGTATTGCACTCTCCACCAACCCCAATACCAACGCTTTCTTCAAGCGCCCCTAGCGCTTGAATAGCTGCGTTGAGAACCGGCTGGAAGGCACCCGCTATCTCAACAAGGAGCATTCGCGCGAGCACAAGAAGGAGGTGCTGCGACAGGCGGCCTGAACCGCTTCGTTCATCACAGGCTCGGTGTGAGCGGGGTGTTCGCGCCGTCAACGCCGCCTATCGCGCCACCTTCGACGGTGGCCTGCGGCCAGCCTTGACCGCGTTGCGCGCGCTCACCGCAATGTCGTGTGGTCGGGAGGAAGGGATGGTCACCGCCGACGAACAAACGGATGCCCGCTCCCACATGACGTTTTTGCAGAACTTGACGCACGCGACTCACCTTCAGAGCTCTCGTCGCACTTTGGAGCTGAACCCTTCTAACACTATGGGGACGGCGCCGGGCGGACTGGCTCGGCCACATAATCACGAGGGGAGTTCCCCACCGTGGCTCCGCCCCCGGCGCTGTGGCGCACGTTGGCTCGGAACCGCTATGATGGTGAAACCTCTCGCCGACGACCTGCAAGCAAGGGGCCATCTCATGCACGATCTCGGCCATAACCCCCGGTGGCTTCTTGCCGGCAGCTCTCAGGCGACTACAGCGGGCGCAGAGTCGGCCCTGCGCCTTCCAGATATTGTCGCGTACAGCTTTGGAAAGACCCTCGAGTCGAGCCTACGCCGCCTCAACGGTTAAGAATCTCGCAAAGTCGATACCCTGCGGATCGTCGAGCTTTCTGCCACTTCCCGCATTCGCCGAAGCGGCCAATGACCCGCCCTTCACAATAGCTATCCGGCAAGCATCTTGATGCGAGACGAGTTACAGGAGGTATTCTGTCATGGCTTCTACACCTGCCTGAATGCCAGAACCGCGTTCGTGCCGCCAAAGGCGAAGGAGTTGCTCAGTGCCACGCGCACCTTGCGCTCGCGTGGCACATTGGGCGTGACGTCGAGATCGCAATCGGGGTCCAGCTCACGATAATTGGCAGTGGCGGCACGACGCTCTCGCGGATTGCCATCACGCAGGCGATCAACTCGAGCGCGGAGGCAATCCCAGTGAATCGATGCCGAGTGAAGTTAGTCCCGTGGCAGCCGTTATCTCGCCGCCCGAGGCAGGCGCTATGCCGCCCTCCGACGCCGCGCGCGTCTTGATGATTGCGATTATTTCGTTGGTCAGTTGATCTACCATCTTGTTCCTTTCCAGCTTGCGTTTTCGACTTGGCTCAATGCCTGAGCCGCGCGGCGTTGCGAAATCTGCCTCTCACCAGCTTGTGCGACTCACCTAGACCAACTGCTTGGTGGAGGCCGGATGAGATCCGGGTGCACTGCGGCGTAGGCACCGAAGACGAAGAACGTCGCCGGCATCCGATGTTGCGCAGCACATCGAGGATTTGCGGTGTGAAAAATGGATTGGGGCTTCGCCAACCTTTGGTGAAGCGGCGCAGTATGCCAATGTGGGCCGCTATGCCATGCGCGTCGTAGCCGATTGCGCGGAATTCCGGCCTCTCACCGGCCCAACTACGGCCGCCTTCGAATGGCTTTGCGTTGAAGGCCCAGTCCGTCCAGCACAACCTCCACCGCACGTCAGAGCGTATGGAAAGATTTCTCCTTTCGGGCTCTTTTTAACGCACTCGTCACGCGATAGAGGCAGTGGGCGATCGGTGCGCGTCAGATGCTGTTGTCAATGTAGGATTCAGAAATCGTTTGTTTCGATGAAACGCATTCACGCTATGGATAGCTGACGACATGCGGTTCAAAGGGCTGGATCTGAACCTTCTCGTCGTGCTCGACGCGCTGCTGGCCGAGCGCAATCTCTCGGCGGCGGCACGCCGCATCAACCTCAGTCAGCCGGCCATGAGTTCGGCCGTCGCCCGGCTGCGCGATTTTTTCGGCGATGAACTGTTCAGCATGAGCGGCCGAGAACGTATTCTGACATCACGTGCAGCAGCACTTGCCCCCGCAGTCCGCGACGCTCTCCTGCACATCCAGTCCTCGATTATTTCTTCGGATCCGTTTAACCCAGCTCGATCCGACCGCCGCTTCAGGATCATTGTTTCCGATTTCGCCACGCTCGTGTTTTTTGAAAAGGTCGTGGAGCGTGTTGCCCGGGAAGCCCCCGCCGTCAACTTCGAATTGCTGCCTCTCGACGATAGCCCCGATGAGCTCCTCCGGCGCGGTGACGTCGATTTTCTAATTCTCCCGGATTTGTTCACGTCGAGTGCGCATTCAAGCGTGCCGCTGTTCAACGAGAGGCTCGTTTGCGTAGGCTGTCCCACGAACAAGCAGCTGCCACGGCAGCTTACATTCGAGAGATACATGTCGATGAGGCACGTCTGCGTCAGGTTCGGACGTTTGCTGAAGCCCTCCATCGAGGAATGGTTTTTGCTTGAGCATGGTCTTAAGAGACGTGTCGAGGTCGTCGTGCAGGGCTTCAGCATGATCCCGCCTATGGTGTCCGGCACGGCTCGTATAGCGACCATGCCCTTGCGGCTGGTCAGGCATTTCGAAAAAACGTTCCCCCTTCAGGTCGTCGAACTTCCGCTGCCGCTCCCCGCTTTCACCGAAACCGTCCGATGGCCGGCTCTGCACAATAGCGATCCGGCAAGCATCTGGATGCGGGAGATAATGATGCAGGAGGCATCTCGGATGGCTGCTCCGCTGTGACACCACGGGAGGCTCTAGGCGCACTTAGATTTACTACGTCTGCCAGCACTTGCTTTTGCGTCAACATAGCGCGTTTGATGAAGTCAATGCTGGCGGCAAGTGCGCCTGCGAGATCGTCCAGCGTGCGGACTTCCTCGACCAGCTCGAATGAGAAGGGTCCCGCGTAGCCGCCATCAAGCAGCGCCTGGATCTGGCTGCCATTGTCGGACCCTCCAAGGAAGCGATCCGGGTAAATCCAGAAGGTCGGGTCGTTCACGCCTGAAATGTGCACCAGGCCAGTAAGCTCGCAGAACAAGGATATCTCCCCGGCCAGTGTGTGGTGGAACGTGTCGTGCACGAGGCGGTAGACGGACTGGCCATCAACTGCGGCAATGGCCTCTGCCGCTTCCTTCTTTGATCGAAGCGAGCAGGTTCGAAAGCCCAGCGGCTCGATGAGGCCGACTAGACCGCGCGACTGGAGGATCGGCTTGAGCGCATTTAGAGCGACGCGGAGATTGTCATGGCGCTCGCCGTTGCCGGCCCACGAGCCGTCGTTGACCGGCACCAGCACGACCATCTTAGCCCCGCACGCCGCCGCATAGTCGGCGAGCTTGCTCGCCTCGGCCTGACGCGTGGGAGTCCAGTCGTTGAAGCGCTGCAAGGCGTTGATGGAGATTATCGTGACGCCGGCTTTGGTAGCAGCAGACCGGACGTCCGCAGCCGGAATGGCGCGTGTAACAGGATTGCTGAAATGATGGTCACGAATTTGAACCTCGGTCAGGCCGTGGTCACGAGCAAGTGCGAAAATTGCACTGACGTCTAGTGAGGGCGCGGTCATGTGGTCGAGCGCAAAGCGGGGAGATACCTGGCGCATAGGGTTGGCTTTCCTTCCAGAAGTGCGGCGCCAGTTTCGCTTTGTCTGGCTTCTCCGCGCGCCCCCACCACAGGCCGATGCACAAACCTGATTGAATCAGGCGAGTCAATCGAGCGTTTCTTGCATTTATGATAGAAATGTCCCAGCTTCTGATAGAATTACATCATTCAAATATTTTCTGGCAGATAAATGTCAAACGGCAGAAATGTCTGCCCCGCTGTCTCCGCCGTGCCGGTCTTGATGGCGCTGTCCATAAGCGGCATCAGCTCCTGGCAAAGTCGGCGCAGTGGCGTGGCGAGCGCCATCGTAATGACGTCATCCGCGAGGGCCCCCCGTGACTCCGGCGTGATTTCATTCACGATCGCGACGAGATCTTGACCTTTGCACTCGTCCCGGAGCGCGGAGATGGCACCCTCCATGCCACCGCCGGCCATGTAGAAGCCGACGAGATCAGGTTCCCGCTGCATAAGATCCAGTAGCGTCTCGTAAGTGATCTCTCGTTTCTCAAGGTTCACGAGCGTATCGAGCACCTCGAATGCTGGCTGGTTCTCACGGAAATAGGAACGAAAGCCGCTTTCCCGCAGGCCATGACTCTGGAAACGGTGGCTGCCGACAAACACCGCCACTTTGCCAGGCCGTTTGGCGGCTTTGGAGAACATCCAAGCTGCCGTGCGCCCGACCTTGCGGTTGTCGAGACCGACGTAACCCTCGCGCACGCCAGCGGCGAAGTCAGAAAGCAGAGAGAAAACCGGGATGCCTTTAGCCTTGAGCTCCTCGACTGCTGCCGTGATCTTAGGATGGTCCGGAGCCACCATGCCTATCGCGTGACAGCGCCTACCAAGATCCTTGAGGGTAGCCGCCAGGTCCTCGGGCAAATGTGAGCGCGCGAATTCGATGGAAGGCCTGCCAACGAAGGACTCGGCCGAACTAACCGCTGCTTCGACCTCGCGCACGAATTCTTGGTAGAAATGCTGGGCCGGCTTTCTCAGGATGAAGCCCAGCCGATACCGCGGCAAGTCCGGTCGCCAGCGCTGTTTGATGAGACCCGCGTTATGATAGCCGATCGCGTGAGCGGCTTCGTGGACCCGCCGCGCGGTCTCCTCCCTCACTGGAAGGCGAGCGTTCAGCACCCGATCGACCGTTGCCACGCTCACCCCGGCTTCGCGGGCGAGATCGGCAATTGTGGGGCGCTTGGTCATGGGTCCAATTCTGAATAGTTCTAAATAGGTAGCGAAGCTGTGATTTACGCGGCGGGGCCGGTTTAATGCCCAGCAAACCGATGACCGCAGAAGGCGGCTTTCATCTGCGCTTGGTCCAATTCGCCTTCCCAGCGGGCGACGACGAGCGATGCCACCGCGTTACCGACGACATTCGTCAGCGCCCGGCATTCGGACATGAAGCGGTCGACGCCAAGGATCAGCGCCATGCCAGCAACGGGAACACTGGGTACTACGGCGAGCGTAGCGGCCAGCGTGATGAACCCCGCACCTGTTACACCTGCTGCACCCTTCGAGGAAAGCATCGCAACGAGCAACAGGAGGACCTGATCGCCAATTGACAGATCTGTGTTCGTCGCCTGGGCGATGAAGAGGGCGGCGAGCGTCATGTAGATATTGGTGCCGTCCAGGTTGAAGGAATATCCGGTCGGGATGACGAGACCCACGACCGAACGCTTGGCGCCGGCCTTCTCCATCTTCTCCATGAGCGAGGGCAGCGCCGCTTCCGAGGAGGACGTTGCCAGCACAAGCAGCAGCTCTTCCTTGATGTAACGGATGAGAGAAAGGATCGAGAAGCCGTTGTAGCGGCAGACCGCGCCGAGAACGCCGAACACGAAGAGGAAGGCGGTGAAATAGAACGTCCCGACCAGCATCGCGAGGTTGACGATCGACCCGATGCCATATTTGCCGGTCGTGAAGGCCATTGCGCCGAAAGCGCCGATCGGGGCGGCCTTCATCAACAGGCTGACGAGCTTGAAAATGGGGGCGATAAGCGCCTGGAGAAAGCAAACGACAGGCTTGCCCGTCTCTGCGACCATGGCCAGGGCGATGCCGAACAGAACCGAGAAGAACAGCACCTGCAGGATGTCGCCTTGCGCGAAGGCGCCGACGATCGTCGACGGAATGATGTTCATCAGGAAGCCGGTGACCGACTGCTCGTGGGCCTTGGCGGCATAGGTGTTGACACTCGAGGCATCGAGCGAAGCCGGATCGATGTTGAGGCCGGCGCCCGGCTGAACGACATTGGCGACGACAAGGCCGACGATAAGTGCGAGCGTCGAGAAGGCGAGGAAATAGACCATCGCCTTGCTGGCAACTCGGCCGACCTTCTGAAGGTCGTTCATGCCGGCGATGCCGGTCACAATTGTCAGGAAGATGACAGGCGCGATGATCATCTTGACGAGCTTGATGAAGGCATCCCCCAGCGGTTTCACGCTCTCGCCGAGTTCCGGATAGAAATGGCCGAGGGCGACGCCGAGGACGATGGCGGCAAGCACCTGCACGTAGGGCTTGGCATAGAAGGCCTTGCGAGGCGCGGGACTCGCGCTGCGGATTTGTGGAGCTAACATCATTTCTCTCCCAACCGGATAGGGGCCGGGCTCTTCCTCCCTTCCAAGGTTTCTCCCGTCGCGACGCTCCGGTCGAACGCTGCTGCCAGGTCGGCCGCAAGTGCCGTGCCAAAATGAGGAGCTGCGCCAATCACGGCCTTTCCCGGTTTCGGTCATCTTGCGTCAGTGGGAATGTGCGGATTTCCGCACTATCTGCCTCACTCCAGGCAGAGTTCCACACTAAGGTTCGCCACGGTCGGGTCTGAAGAGAATGCGGTGGCAGAAGACGCGATTGACAAGGGCACCTTGCAACTCGCCTTTTTGATATTCCCTCTGGCAGATCGGCCGCCGGTCGACCTTTCTGCGTGCGGTTTTGCTGGGTGAGCCCCTCGGTTTTGTCGTCTTTGCGACGGGCCGCATCGCCGGCCACCAAAACGGAGTGTTCCCTACGCGAGCGTGCTCTTGCCACCCCGGCAGCCGACAGTTTTGAAAGGAGACGTCGAGAAGCAGGGATTGTTTCCGTTGGTCCTGACCCGCGACGGTCCGCTTCAAGAGATGCTTACATTCGCATTGCCAAGGAAGCCGTGCCTACGACCAGCTTCGCGCTATCACCGCTTCTACATCATCACATTGACGGAATAACGGTTGCCGCGAGCAACGCCAGCGAGCCGACAGTGTCATCGGCTGCCGTTGTCGCTTCCGGCTACTTCAAAACGAGGGTGAATGGCACAGCCACGCAACACGCTCTGCACGGTCAGCGCGCCAGGCACCGCGCAGACGCTGGGGACATTTCTGCCGTTCGACATCTTTCTGCTCGATGATAAAAAAGTGCTGATAGAATTCTATCATAGGCGACGAGTTTACTGTCACAAATGAAAGAAAGCGCGGTTGATTAGCTACCCTCATTCCGTTCTGTTGAATCCATCCGGCGATGGTGCTGTCGCCAGATCAAGAGCTGTTCTCACAAACACGTCAAGTGCGAACAGAGGATGACGAAAAGGAGACTTTCATGACTGAAGCAACACTCGTTACAGGCCGCGGTGGCGTGTCAACCATCGCGGCTGTCCAGCAATCGCCATCAATTGACGACGAACCCGACACAGGCGCTCCGCACGGATACGCCCAAGAGGGCGGGTTCATCCAAGGCGCCTTGCGTCGAACCGCAGTCTCGGAACGATTCGATCTTTCTCTTGTGCTTGCGAGGTACCGGATACAGTACGGCTTCTCACAAGCGGTCGCAGAGGACCATCGACGCGAACTCGTCCGTTTCTTGGCACTCTGCGCGACCGCCCAACAGTATGGCCACTCATACGGGATGATGGGCGCAATCGATGAGTTGTGGCACATGTTCGTCATCTTCACGAGAGACTACGCTCGATTTTGCGAAGAGGTGGCGGGCAGGTTTCTGCACCATATTCCGGAACCCCATGGCGTAGCTACGCAGGGTACCATCGACCGGTACCTCGCTTTCCTGGAGGACTACAGAACGGTCTATGGGGAAGCGCCGCCCCCAGCGTATTGGCCCAAGCCGAAGCGCTCGCCCGACAACACGGATGGTTCCTGCGACGGCTGCGACGGCTGCAGCGGAGGATGCGTAGTTGACGCAATACCTTAGAAGGAGCGCTTGGAATTGCTCGGTCCCAGATCGACCGAGCCATTCGGCCGAATACTCAGCTGAGAACGAGGGGCACGGGCCATGCATATTTTGATGTTCGGAAAGATGCCTCCTATCCAGGGGGTGTTTCCAAGGCAACTTGGATAGCGGCAACCGATCTTGTAACCGCCGGCCATACAGTAACCTTCATCTCGAACGCCAACAGTATGGGCTACGGATTCCGGCAAATGGGATCGGCATCCAGCATAGAGGCGACGGTTGCTGGCTTCTCGGGAAAGCTTGAGATTCGGCAGCTTGAGGCGGTGCCAAGGCTCTCTTACATTCCATGGGCACCGCCGTACCTTAGCCAACTTTTGGGAAACGCCATCGCAGCCGCAAAGTTACGTACACCCGACTTGGTGATTGGATGGTACCTTGAACCCTATGGCGTTGCGGCTTCGATCTTTGGTCAATTGGCCGACACATCGGTCATATTGCGGCATGCCGGAAGCGACCTGGGTCGATTGAGGAAAGTTGCCGATTTAGGGCCACTCTATGACCGCTGCTTAGCGTCGGCAAGCCGTGTGGTGGCGAGCAAAAAGCACGATGCGGTGCAGATTGTCCTGGATGCGGGCGTCAGACGAGAAAGCCTGGTCCAACCTCGCGGCAGGAGGCTCGATGATTCCTTCTGGGAGCCTACCCGATTTGACTTTGAGGCACTTGTCGACGAGGCGGAAGCATTCTTCAGCAACTACGGTTTCGAACGCGACTTCCTAAAGAAGCTAACCGATTGGAATAGGGAAGGGTTGAGGTCCTCAGATCCGATTGTCGGCAGTTACGGGAAAATCGGGATAGCGAAAGGAACCTACAGCCTAATTGATGCGCTGGACCTTCTCGCGGATCGAAACCTCCCGGTCGCCTATCGCGCGCTGTGGAGTGCCGCGCCTGATCGCTTTGCTCATGCATTCAACCACCTTGCGTCAAAGAAACGGCTGCGGGGTCGAACGATCATTCTGCCACCACTTCCTCCGTGGGAAGTTCCGGCTTTCATAAGGTCCTGCTCGGTGATCACGTTCCTGGAAAACAATTTTCCAATCGCGTTTCATGGGCCTCAGATTCCGCGTGAGGTGCTGGCATGTGGTACACCGCTGATATTGAGCGGTGAGATTTGTTCGAAGGTGTCTTTCGCCGCCGAGCTGGCGGATCGGACAAACGTCCTGCGCGCCGAAGACCCCAACAACGTGGCCGAGTTGGCGTCGGTCTTAGAGCTGGCAATTACAGATCGCGAAGTGCGTGCGAGCCTCTCACATCACGGAAAGACGCTCTCGCGCGTAATAGAGTCGACCGCCCTTCCGCATGATCCACTGATTGACGTGATCAGATCCATGTAAATGCTCGATGCCACACTGTCCAAACATACGCGGCCGCCGTCGCCTTGCCCACCTACGCTGGCGGCTGACTCACCAGGACTCAACGCTCTTCGTTTGACGAGAAGCATCGTGGTCTCGCCGGAGATGCTTGAGAGTTTGAGGCGGATACGCAATGCCCTGCCGAGCCCAGGGCCTGGTCGTCAGGTTTCGGACAGGCTCGAACTCGCCGGAGTCAAATTCAAGAGTGGGGAAACGATCGGCGACAGCTGTGAAGACGACCCGCGTGATACTGAACGCATTTTACGCAATGTTCGCCAGGCCAAGCAGTTTTCCGACTTCTGTATCGTCAGCAACCACGAGCAGGATCCAGGGAATTGGAGTCAGGAGCCGGCTGATTACGCCCAATCATTTGTCCACAAGCTGATCGACGCTGGGGCCGACGCATATGTCGCCCATGGACGAGACCTACTTGTGTCCGAAGCTGAACAAGAATGTCGCAAAGCCCGGCCAAAGGTCGCCAAGGCCGGGCCACCGGTTACCGAGCAATCGGTGTAAAGCAGATGGAGCGCTGAATCGGCACGCAACTTGCTTCGATGAATTCGACGCGCGAGAACGGCCTCCCCGTCGTTATGCTCGGTGGCGGCGCACACGCCGGAAGACAGCGTCGAACATTCGGCATCACCCGGGTGCTTCCTGTGGCGCGCAGTATACGATGGAAGCTTTCGCATCTCATCTATGCGTCATGACAAATTCGTTAGAGTACCGGGGCTCAACATAATGAAACATGAAAAGATAAGTATCGGGCCGGCCGCAGAAATCGCCGCGGAAGCGCTCGACCGGAGGGTCAACGCCTATGCTGCTTGAGGACAAGATCTGCATCGTTACGGGAGCAGCTTCCGAGCGCGGAATAGGTCGCGCCACCTGGCCTGCTGCCGGTTCCATGGACACCGAGTTAAGGTGTTAAAGATGGAATCGGAGTTTTCCTATGGAGAGAAGAAAGTTCAGTCGCGAGTTCAAGCTTGAGGCTGTGAGGCTGGTGAAGGAACGAGGTGTTGCGGTTGCGCAGGCGGCGCGGGACCTCGACCTGCACGAGAATGTGCTGCGCAAATGGATACGTGATCTGTCGGCCGATCCGCAGCATGCGTTTCCCGGCCACGGGCAGATGAGGCCGGAGCAGCTCGAGATCGACAAGCTGCGACGCGAAGTGGCGAAGCTCAAGGCGGAGCGCGACATCCTAAAAAACTGTCACGGGCCGTTGCCCGCCTGCGCGCAGTAGAAACAGCCTATGCTACCCTAGCACCTCGGAGGGTAGCGGCCGTCAGCTTATTGGAGGCGCAGTCCCCGTAAAAAAACGTGGTCCATGGGTGCATGCGAACTTGAGAGTGGTGACGTCGCTCCAACGGCGATCCCGATTAGGAAGATGAAGATAGGCATAGCCCAGACCCTCCGCCCACAATTTTTGATGGAGGATTTGCGATGCCCAAGATGACGACCGGCGACCGCCCGGAGTTGAAGCCGGTCAATGTTGGTGCCGCTGGCATCGACATCGGATCAAGAATGCACATGGCAGCGGTCGACCCTGCCTGCACAGACACGCCAGTGCGAGCGTTTGGCACATTCACGCAAGACCTGCATGATCTGGCGGACTGGTTCAAAGCGTGCGGCGTGACCAGTGTCGCGATGGAATCCACCGGGTCTATTGGATCCCGGCCTACGAGATTCTCGAGCAGCACGGGTTCGAGGTCATTCTGGTTAATGCGCGATACGCAAAGAACGTGCCTGGGCAAAACAGATGTCAGCGATGCCGCGTGGCTCCGCCAGCTTCATTCTTACGGTTTGTTACGCGGGAGTTTCCGTCCTGATGCCGAGATCGCAACCCTGCGCGCCTATCTGCGTCAGCGGGAGCGGCTCGTGGAATACGCAGCCGCCCATATCCAGCACATGCACAAGGCCCTGATGGAAATGAACCTGCAACTTCACCACGTCGTCTCCGACGTCACCGGCGCGACCGGTATGCGGATCATCCGAGCGATTGTAGCGGGCGAGCGCAATCCCGATATATTGGCTACCTACCGCGATGTGCGCTGCCATTCCTCTGTCGAGACGATCCGCGCTGCACTGGTGGGCAACGACCGGGACGAACATCTCTTCGCCCTGGCCCAGTCGCTGGAGCTTTACGACACCTACCAGGCCAAGATGCTCGACTGCGATCGCAAGCTGGAATCCTTGATAGCGGCGCTGACTGACAAAGGGACCAAGCCGGTCGGCAAGCTCTCCAGGCCGCGGGTGAAGACCAAGCAGGTCAATACACCATCGTTCGACGTGAGGACCGCTCTATACGGCGTGCTTGGCGTTGATCTGACCGAGATCCATGGATTGGGTCCGTCACTCGCGTTGAAGCTTATCGGCGAGTGCGGCACGGATCTGAGGGCTTGGCCGAGCGCCAAGCACTTTACCTCCTGGCTGTGTCTCGCGCCGGGGAACAAAATCTCCGGCGGCAAGGTGCTCTCTTCACGAACGCGGAGATCATCCAGCCGGGCAGCAGCGCTATTGCGGTTGGCGGCCACGACTATCGGGCGGAGCGATACGGCGCTCGGAGCATTCTATCGTCGGCTGTCCTCTCGTGCGGGCAAGGCGAAGGCCGTGACGGCGACCGCCCGCAAAATTGCGGTCCTGTTCTACAACACCCTCAGGCACGGCATGACCTACAGGGATCCGGGCGCCAATCACTATGAGGAACAATATCGCAGCCGTGTCCTCGCCAATCTGAAGCGGCGCGCCAAATCGCTGGGCTTCGTTTTGCAAGCTGTTCCATGCGAGACTACTGAGGCGGCTGTTTCTTAGGAAGGCCGCAGCCTACTTCGCGAGGGAAGTGACATGAGGTTCGCTTTCATCGCGAAACACCGGAGCATCTGGCCGGTGGCATGGCTGTGCAGTGCACTGGATGTGTCCCGTTCCGGCTTCCATGCCTGGCTCAACCGAAGCCCCAGCGCCCGGTCCCGGTATGACGAGGCTCTTCTTGTCGAGATCGACCGAAGCTTCAAAAGCAGCGACCGCACCTACGGCACACGCCGGGTCTGGCACGACATCCTGGCGGAGGGCCTATCCTGCGGCTTGCATCGCATCGAACGGCTGATGCGGGAGAACGGCCTGAGAGCGCGGCCACGCCGACGTGGCCTGCCGAAGGATGCCGGGGAGCGGCTGGTCGCGTCAGTATCGACAACATCCTCGACCGTGCCTTCGAGGCATCGGCGCCGAACCAGAAGTGGGTGGCCGACTTCACCTACATCTGGACCGCGCAAGGCTGGCTCTACGTCGCCGCGGTCGTCGACCTGTTCTCGCGCCGCGTCGTCGGCTGGTCGATGAAGGCAGAGATGACGGCGCAGCTGGTCACCGACGCCCTCATCATGGCGATCTGGAGGAGAGGCAAGCCCGACAGTCTGCTGCATCATTCCGATCAGGGCAGCCAATATACGAGCGAGCAGTTCCAGCGGCTCATGGCCGACCATGGCATCACCTGCTCGATGAGCAGGTCCGGCAACGTCTGGGACAATGCGGCGATGGAGAGCTTCTTCTCGTCGCTCAAAACCGAGAGGACGGCCCGCAAGGTCTACAGGACGAGGGACGCAGCCAGGGCGGATGTGTTCGACTACATCGAGCGCTTCTACAATCCCAAGCGGCGCCACTCGACGCTGGGCTATCTCAGCCCAGTTGAGTTCGAGGAAATAGCGATGTTAGCTTAAGTGCCTGTCCACTGAACCGGCAGCAGGCCAGACAGAGGGGGAGGGCGAAAGCCAGGGCGCGACCGCTTCCTCCTCTCGATCGGTCACTATGCGATCGCGCTATACGCTGCGCTGATCGAGGCCAAGGTCATCCCGGAAGACGAGATCGAGACCTATGGCAGCGATGACAGCCGCTTGCCGATGTCCGGAATGGCTGGCTACACCCCGGGAATGGAGATCACTGGCGGCTCGCTCGGCCATGGTCTTGGCATTGCAGTCGGGTCTTGCCTCGGGCTGAAGCGCAGAGGCTCGAAATCGTTCGTCTTCAACCTTTTCTCCGACGGCGAGCTCGACGAGGGCTCGACCTGGGAAGCCGCGATGTCGGCCGGAACTTCATGAAAAGCCTCATCTGGTGATCGGTTACGTGGCGGCCGGGCACAAAGTGATTCCTCCCCAACAGGAAAAACCACCGGCATACCCGGTCGACCGTGATCACCAGACGAACGCCCCCGAAAAAGGAACGCGCCGCCGGCGGATTGAAACTCCAGTCGGGCTACGCCCTCCTGCGTTCCAATCCGCCGGCATTCTCATCCTGATTGATTGACGCTGCGCTCTCACGTTGATTGCCGCGCCGCATTCCTGGAGGCGCGCGAGCCGAACCACTTACTGCGCGTCGACAAGGACGAATGGGCGCAGGCGCTCAACTTCATCGAGTCGGAGATCGTGTGATGAGGCGCTCGAAATATATCCAGCCCGCTCATCTCGATCGCGCTGCCTATGATGGCCGCCCGCGCCTGACTACCGCGGCGATGATCGCCTCGCTGGCGGGGCCACATCAGCGCACGAAACCTGCGCCGTTCGGGCATGCGCTGGCGAAGCTCGCGGACTCGCAACCCGAAATCCTGGGACTGACCGCCGATCTCGGCAAATACACCGATCTTCATATATTTGCCCAGAGGCATCCCGATCGCTTCTACCAGATGGGCATGGCTGAGCAGCTCTTGATGAGCGCTGCGGCAGGCCTCGCCCGTGAGGGGTTCATGCCTTGGGCCTCAACCTATGCGGTCTTCGCCTCGCGGCGCGCCTACGACTTCATCTGCCTCGCGATCGCACAGCAGAACCTCAACGTCAAGATCGTCTGCGCCCTGCCGGGCCTGACAACCGGATATGGGCCGACCCACCAGGCGACTGAAGACATCGCGATCTTCCGAGGGACACCAAACCTAATGATCGTCGATCCCTGCGATGCGCATCGAGCACGCGGTACCGGCGCTCGCCGCGCATCAGGGGCCGATTTATATGCGGCTTCTGCGCGGCAACGTTCCGCTCGTGCTCGACGAGTACGGCTATAGCTTCGAGCTCGGTAGGGCGAAGCAGCTGCGCGAGGGCGCCGACGCGCTGATCGTCTCCTCCGGCTTCATGACCATGCGTGCACTGGAGGCAGCCGAGGTGCTGCGCGGCGATCGCGTCGATATCGGCGTCCTGCACGTGCCCACGATCAAGCCGCTCGACGAGGCCACGGTCCTGCGCGAAGCGTCCCGCACCGGGCGCATGGTGATCGTGGCCGAGAACCACATGGTGGTCGGTGGCCTTGGCGAAGCCGTTGCCGGCCTGCTGATGCGCGCCAATGTCCGGCCGCCCGCCTTCCGCCAGATCGGGTTGCCCAGAGTTCCTCGACGCTGGTGCGCTGCCGACCCTTCACGACCGCTACGGGCTTTCCACGAGCGCCATGTGCGACGCCGTAAAGAGCTGGCTCTAGGGGCAAAGGAGGATGGCAGCATGACAAAGATAGCCTTCATCGGACTCGGCTCGATGGGCGGGCCCATGGCCCGAAATCTTCTCAAGAGCAGCTTTGAGGTTCAGGGCTTCGATATCGCCGCAAAGAGCCTGGCGGATCTACAAGCGGCGGGAGGCACGCCAGCCGCCTCGGCTGCCGGATCCTGCGCGGGTGCGATTTTTGTCGCGCTCATGGTGGTCGATGCGGCGCAGGCGCAAACGGTGCTCTTCACAGATGGAGCGCTGGCGGCCGCGCCTGCTGACGCGATCGTCTGTCTGATGGCGACCTGTCCGCCGAAATCGGTCGAATCAATCGCCGCGCGCGTTACCGCGACCGGGCGGGGATTCATTGACGCGCCGGTCTCGGGCGGCACTGCCGGGGCAATAGCCGGGACGCTTACGATCATGGCGGCTGCGCCGCAGGGCGTCTTCGAGGCAGCCCAGCCGATCTTCAAGGCGATGGGCGACAGGGTCTTCCACATCGGCGAGCGCCCCGGGCAGGGAGCAGCCGTCAAGACTGTCAATCAGCTGCTCTGCGGAGTTCACATCGCCGTCGCGGCCGAGGCCTTTTCGCTTGCTGAGAAGGTCGGCGTCGATGCCGCGTGCATGCTCACCATACTCTCGGGCACATCAGCCTCAAGTTGGATGCTGAAAGATCGCGGGCCGCGCATGATCATGGACGACACGGAAGTCTCCAGCACAATCGATATCTTCGTCAAGGATCTCGGCATGGTGCTCGAGGCGGGCCGAGAAACCAGGACGGCGCTGCCATTTGCCGCTTTGTCCCACCAGCTCTTCCTTTCCGTTTCCGGCCGCGGCGACGGACAAGTCGACGACAGCCAGGTGATCCGCGCCTATCGCGCCCTCAACGGTAAGTGAGCGATCGAGGGCAGGAGAATCCACTCGCCATCATTGCGACGCCGCGGCTCTATGGGGTGAAGAAGTCCTGCAGCCCGACTGGCCACGTTCTGGGACGACTATTGGGTGCTCGGCAACTCGACCGCTCCGCCCTTGATCAGCAGCCGACGTTGCGAGTCTCAGCCAGAGCCTGCGGAGCGACCTGACGGCCAATGGGATCTCATTCATCGAGGTCGACCCGGGGGGGGTTGCGAAATGCACCCGCTTCCCGCAGATGTGCAGCCATTATCTGGTGCAGCCGATTGCCTGGACGCCGCCTGGGCTGGGAGAAGGGTCAGGTTGAGAACCAGTTAAGTTTTTATGCGCGAGCGCTTTTTCACGCCGCGGGTGCGCTTCAGGACCTACGAGAAGCTGCATGCCTGGCTGCATGACAAGTCCGTCGCCTACGCCGATATGATCGGCGAGACGAAGCCTGCCACCGCCAAGTAATCGTGCGCAGGATCGCGCCGCGCGGCTGATGCGATTGCATCTCTCGCCGCGCCCCGCCGAGGGCATCTTCTGTCTGTCGGCCTAGGTTTCGCGCTTCGGGCCGAGCACGAACACTGTCAGGACGGCGGGGAACGTGGCAACCGCGCTGTACGCAAAGACACTGGCAACGCCGGCATTATCCACCAGCAGGCCGCCGAAGATCGCGCCGGCTGCGATGGCCACTTGGAACATTGCGGTCATCACCACACCGGCGCTTTCGGCCTGCTCAGGAACGGCGCGCAGCACCAGCCACGTCTGTAACCCCACGGGCACCGCGCCGAAGGCAAAGCCCATATGGCAACCGCAATCGCCGAGGCTGAGGCCGATGCTCCCACCGTCAGCAGCGAGACGGCGGCTATCGTTATGAGCAGGGGCGGCAGGGCCGCGACTGCCTTGAGGCTGTGCTTGGCCAGGTTTGCTCCGGCTAGATTGCCGAAGAAGCCGCCGAGGCCAGAAGCGAGCAACACCAGCGAGATCGTCTCGATATCGAGCGCGGAAACCTTCTCGAGAAAGGCACGGATGTAAGTGAAGCTGGCGAAGTGCCCAGAAGCGACCAGCAGGACGACCAGATACGCGACCCTGATCGTCCGATTCCTGGTCACGTCCAGCAGACTGCCGAATATAGCCACTTCAACCGGGGCAGCGTCGGAATGGTTATGAGTTGGACCAGCAGTGTAGCGGCATTAACGATTGCGACGATCATGAAGGCGCTCCCCATCCCCAGATATCGCCGACATAGGCGCCGATTGGAGCCGCGCAAACGGTAGCGACGGAAACGCCGGCGAGGATGATCGCCATGGCGCGCGGCAGAAAATGACTTGGAACGAGCCGCATCGCCAGCGCTGCCGAAATCGACCAGAAGCCTCCAAGCGCTATACCGAGTACGACGCTGCCGTCAGGAAAACCGGCAGCGACGAGGCGACAGGATGACGCGCTTGCCGGCAAAGTAGTCGTCGGATGTTCTTTCTTCCAGCGGTATAGATTTGGCCCCTGGACTGACTCGTCTCGAACACGCGTGAGAAAGGTAACGAAGGGAACCTTCTTTTGAACGGTCATCAACTTGCTCCTCTAGAAAAAACTGGTGCACTGGATTTCAGCTGGGACTGGCGCAATAGCGAGCTAGGGCTCGCGTGCCGGGGATAAGATGAGGCCCTCGCGGCTCTCAACGTCCTTTTCCATCCGGATGTATGGGAATGTCCTGGCTCCTGGTCTTCGTGACCCGAACGCCATCGATATGACTGAGCTGGAGGCCTCCGAGTCGCTTGGGCAATTTTTCCACGGCTATGGCGCCGGGCGCGGCATCGATCACACCCGCTGCTCGTACCCGGGAAAAAGTGATGGCAACCGGAAGTAGTCAGTATCGAAGTAAGCATGGGCGACCCTTTGATGGGACTCTTGGACACTTACATGCTGATCAGAACCGGCAAACGACAATTGCGCGAGCGCCACGTGTTGGCGTGCCGGTATCGAATCTGCCATGCGCGCCGGGCTCGCGCCTTGGCAGCTTTGTTGCCTTAGGAGGCAAGACAGTTCGAAGAAAGGTTACGGCCTAAGGACCGTCTTCAACGGCACTTCGTCATGGCGACAGCTCATCCACTGGTCAGACACAATGTTCGGTCGAACGTTACTCCAGAAAGCGTTCCTCGTCGGCTTTGACCTGATCCATTCTTTGCAAACGGAACACCTCCTCGACGGAAACGATGTCTCGGTTGACGTTGTGGATGCCGCGATCCTTGAGAATGCGCGCGAAGACATTCTTCATCGCCGTGACCGAAGCGCGGATCGCGTGGTTGCCGTAGATAACGATCGCGATCCTGCCGAGCGCCTTAATACGTTCCTCGTTCATCTCCGGATACGCCGTCGGCACGATCACGATTGGCGCCTTGCCGCTCCAGGCGCGCACGAAGCTTTCAACTTCGTCCGGCGTTTTCTGTTTCGAATGGACCAGGATCATGTCGGCCCCGGCCTGCACATAGGCCGTGGCGCGCTTCAGCGCTTCCTCTTCGCCGAGACCGGCGATCAGCGCTTCTGTCCGGGCGATGACGAGGAAGTCAGGGTCGGTGCGGGTGCTGATGGCCGCCTTGATCTTGCCCTGAAACTCCTCGACCCGAAGTAGTTCCTGGCGGCCGCCGGCGGCGAGGCTGGTGACCTTCGGGAAGGTCTTGTCCTCGATGACAACCGCCGAGGCGCCGGCGCGTTCATATTCGGAGATGGCATGGATGACATTGATCGCATTGCCGTAGCCGGTGTCGATATCGGCGACGATCGGCAGCGACGACCGGCCGGCGATCGCCCGCAGCATGTCGAGGTGCTGCGTCATCGAGATGAGGCTCATGTCCGGCAGACCGTAGAGGGCGGAGAGCTCAAAGCCTGAGGCCCAGATCCCGTCGAAACCGGCTTCCTCGGCCAAGACGGCCGAAAGCGGGCTATGGGCCGCCATGATGTGGACGAGGCCGCGTTCGGCCATGCGGTCACGCAGTTGCTTCGCTTTGCTCATACGTCTTCTCGCTTTCGGACAGGGCGGTGCAGGCGGCGAGAATGCGGCCGCAGGCGCGCTTCAACTCGTCCTCTGATGCGGCATAGGAAATGCGGATATAGGGTGAGGCCATGAAGCCGCTGCCGGGCACGACCGCGACGCCGAACTCTTCCAGCAGATGCATGGCGAAATCCATGTCGTTCTCGATCACCTTGCCCTTGCCGGTCACTTTGCCGATGACACCGGCGCAGGAGACGAAGACATAGAAGGCGCCGTCCGGCACGCGACACTTCAGGCCCTCGGCTTGATTAATCTGCTCGACGACGAGATCGCGGCGCTTGCGGAAGGCGGATACGAAATCGACGATGTGGTCCTGGTTGCCGGCGATGGCCTCGATCGCCGCATATTGCGAGATCGAACTGGTGTGCGACGACGTCTGGCCCTCGATCGTGTTCATCGCCTTAATGAGGTCTTTCGGACCGGCCCCATAGCCAAGGCGCCAGCCCGTCATGGCGCTGGACTTGGAAACGCCGTTGACCGTCAGCACCCTGTCGATGAGATCCGGCGCGGCCTCGGCCATCGTCGCGAAAGGCACGTCATAGACGAGTTTTTCATAGATATCGTCGGAAAGGACGTGGACGTGGCTGTGTCGGCGCAGGACTTCGGCCAGAGCGGCCAGATCGGTTTTGGAATAGACCGCGCCGGTGGGATTGTTCGGCGAATTCAGCATCAGCCATTTGGTGCGCGGCGTGATAGCCGCTTCCAGGTGTTCCGGCTTCAGCTTGAAACCCGACCGCTCGTGGCAGGCGACGAGCACCGGTTGGCCTCCGGCCAGCCGCACCATGTCCGGATAAGACACCCAGCAGGGCGTGGGGACGATGACCTCGTCCCCGGCATCGAGAGAGGCGAAGAGGCCGTTGAAGACGATCTGCTTGGCGCCACAGCCAACGGTGATGCGGTCGATGTCATAATCGAGCCCGTTGTCGCGCGAGAGCTTCTCCCGGATCGCCTCGCGCAGCGGCTTGACCCCGGCGACCGGCGTATAGCGCGTCTTGCCATCAAGGATGGCGGCGATGCCGGCCTGCTGGACGGATTCTGGCGTGTCGAAGTTCGGTTCGCCCTGGCTCAGTGTGATGATATCGATGCCTTGTTCGCGCAAGGCGCTCGCCTTGTCGGTCATGGCTTTTGTCTGGGAGGGGCGGACGGCCTGCAGTCTTTTGGCGAGTAGCGGCAATGGACTTTCCTCAGAGCAGGGGAGTTATGCCCAGAGCTAAATGAGGCGCTCTTAGCTCGCCAGCTTTGGCATCGCGGAAAGCGGCCAAAAGGATCGCGTTTTGCGATGCATCATTGCGGTCAGCAATTATTTCCCGGCGCTCTCATCCTCGGTTTTTTTCCGGCAGAGCCTCGTGAGCCAACGGGAGAAGGCGCGGGCGAGATCCGGATTGTCGCTGCGATCGACCGCATAGGCCCGGTACTGCATGCCGCTCGGCGCGCGCGAGCCGGGCAGCACGTCCAGGAAGCCCTGTCTGATCAGATCCGCGACGATGATATTGGGTGTCACCAGCAAAGTCTGACCGGTCGTTACCGCCGGCAGGGCTAGGTAGTAATGGTCGTAGCGTGCCCCGGAGATGATGTCCGACGTTTTCAGGTCCATGCCGCGAAGCCAGGTCGGCAGGATGTCCGGCCGCGACGTGACGGCAATCACCGATGTGGTGCGCAGCGCTTCGAGCCCGCGGCCGGCGACACAGTCGGGCGCCCCGACGCAGACGAGTTGTTCGTCGTAGAAATCCCATCGATCTCCGGGTTCGGTCAGCGTCAGGTCTCGGGTCAGAAGCACATCGAAGCTGTCGGTTGAGGCGGGGGCCGACAGGGTGCTGATGACGTCGACCGTAACGCCGCCCATTTCCTTCGAGAAGTCGCTCAAATTGGGAATCAGCAGCGTATAGGCAAAGGTCGAGAGCGAGGTCCTGACGACGAGCCGGTTGGCACCTTTGCCGTCACCGCGGCGCATCCGCTTTGCCGTAAAGAAAATCGTGTCGAGCGGCTCGGCAACGGCATCGGCGAATAGCCGCCCGAAATCCGTCAACCGACTCAGGCGTCCATGCCGTTCGAGCAGCTTTGCGCCGAAATACTCCTCGAGCACCGCGATGTGGCGGCTCACCGAGCTCTGGGTGATGCCAAGGGTTTTTGAAGCCCGGGTGACGCTGTTGTCGCGTGCGACCTGCACGAAAGCCCGAACAGCGTTGAGCGAAAGATCTTTGCCGTCTGACATGGCCGGTTTTAGTCGCCTTCCTAGATCATCCAAAAGAGCGTGTTTGCTATCGGATTATTCGATGATTGTCATGCGGTTGTAGCAAATCAGAGTGAGTACTCCCGCTCGTTCTCGCCGGGCACCGAGAAGTGCCGATGGCCGTAATAAAGAGTTTTCACAGCCCGAAGCAAACATCTGCTTCGCGAGACTACACTGGAGGCAGGTACGCACATGTTTTCGATAACGCGACGTAATCTATTGGTAGCCGGGGGGGCAAGCAGTCTTATGGCAATGACTGGAGTACCTTCAGCGAAGGCCCAGGGCGCCGCTCGCCGGACACTTAGAATCGGCATGTCCAGCTTCCCGCCCGCCGTCGAGCCTGTTTTGTACGCTCACACCGCGACACGGCGCATAGCGCCGCAGATGTTCGACACATTGCTCGCCTTCGACCAGACGTCCGCTATGACGTTACGTCCGGCCCTTGCGGAGCGTTGGGAACGGATGAACGCCAAGTCAGTTCGTCTTTTCCTGCGTAAGGGTGTGAAGTTCCATGATGACGGTGATTTCACCGCTGAGGATGTCGCCTTCACTTTGAGTCCTGAGCACCTGCTTGGCCCAGACATGGCAGGAAAGGTCACTGCCATGGCGACTCTGGACACCATCGACAAGGTCGACATCGTCGACAGCCACATTGTCGTTGTCCACACCAAAGACGAAGATGCGCTGATCGAGAAACGATTGGCGTCCTGGGGGGCGGAAATCGTCAGCAAGCGTGCTTTCGGAGCGTCAGGTTCCTGGGATGCCTGGACGGCTGCGCCGGTCGGAACAGGCCCGTATCGGATTGTCAGCCAATCACTCGATGTCGAAGTCGTTCTGGCCGCGCACGATGCCTACTGGGGTGGGCTGCCGCCCTTAGAAGGGATTCATTTCCGGATCATCCCCGAACTGGCTTCACGGGTCAACGCGCTCATCTCGGGCGAAGTGGACTTTATCACGGATCTCTCTCCCGACATGTTCTCGGAAATCAAGAAGCACCCCGAACTCGAAGTCTCCGGCGGCCCCGTTCAGAATATCCGCGCACTGAATATCGACACGACCGGTCCGGTCCTCGGCAAAGTTGGCGTGCGCCGTGCCCTTAGCCTCGCGATCGACCGAGAGGCTATCGTCCAGGCGCTTTGGCAGGACAGGCTGCTCATTCCCAACGGCTACCAACTCCCCAGCTTCGGCGATGCGTATATCGAGGATTTCCCCGGTCTCGCATACGACCCCGACTTGGCGCGTCAACTCCTACGCGAGAGCGGCTACAATGGTGAAATGATCACCTACCGATTGCTCAACAACTACTATCCCAACCAGGTCGCCGGCGCGCAGATAATGGTCGAAATGTGGCGGGCGGTCGGCATCAATGTCGAAATCCAGATGATGGAGAACTTCGCCCAGATCGAAAGCAAGCCGATCAACGCAATTTACGACAGTTCAAACACCGCCATCTTCCCGGACCCGCTCGGCCACGCCTGGCGCGTATTCGGACCATTTGGGGAGAACGTCAAAGAGGGTATCTGGAGCAATGATGAGTACTTCGGCCTTGGTGAGCAGTTGAAAAAGATGGCCGACCCGCAAGCGCGCCGGCCGATCATCCGCCAAATGCTCCAGATCGTTGACCGGGAAGATCCGCCTTGCGTGATCCTCCACGGTTCCGGTCAGTTCTATGGCAAGCGCAAGGATATCGCCTGGGTCCCGGGGCAGACACTCGACCTGAACTTCGGTCCTTTCAACGCCGCCCATACGCAAAACTGATGACCGCCAGAGGAGGGACGGCGATGGCAAATCTCGCCGGCACAACACCAGCATCCGCTTTGACGGCGGCTCGGTCGTCGCAACCGTTGCTCACGATCGAAGGCCTCACCGTCGACTTCAGCGGCGTCCAGGTAATTCGGGGGATCGACCTCACGGTCGCACGGGGCGAGTCAATCGGTATTGTAGGCGAGTCAGGTAGCGGCAAGTCCGTTACCTGGCTTGCCGCGCTCGGGCTTCTGCCTCGCACGGCTACCGTGTCGGGAAGCATTCGGCTGGACGGGGAAGAACTCCGTGGCGCAGCAGCGATGCGGCTTGACCGGATCAGGGGCGGACGCGTGGCGATGATCTTCCAGGATCCGTCGAGCGCGCTCAATCCTGTCATCCGAATTGGTCGGCAGGTTGGCGAAGTTCTCGCTCGACATCAGGGGCTGTCGGGATCGAGCATCCGGGCCGAGGCAAAACGTCTTTTCGAGCTCGTTGGCCTGCCGGACGCGGAACGTCGCTTCGACGCCTATCCCCATGAACTGTCCGGCGGTCAGAACCAGCGGGTCATGATCGCCACGGCGCTCGCCGGAAAGCCGGACGTCCTGGTTGCCGACGAGCCGACCACCGCGCTCGACGCGACAATCCAGGCCCAGATACTGGACCTCTTGACCACCATTCGGCGCGAGACGGGCATGGCTCTTGTTCTCATCAGCCACGATCTCGGCGTCGTTTCCGAAACCTGCGAACGCATTATGGTCATGTATGGCGGCCTCGTCGTCGAGACGGCGCCTTCAGAATCGATTTTTGCAAGTCCGCGGCATCCTTATACACAAGGGCTTCTTGCGGCCTTGCCGCCTTTCGAAGGCGCGTTGCGACAGCTCATTCCCATCGAGGGGCAGGTGCCGGAGCCTGAAAACATGCCTCCGGGGTGCCCGTTTGCGCCCCGTTGTCCGCAACGCATGGCGGTTTGTGAAGTAACCATTCCGCGACTCGCGCAAACCGAAGCCGGCGGCTTCTCCGCCTGCATAGCAGGGCCCGCCACGGAGGCCCAGAAGCCCTTAAGTCTCAAGACAAGCGTGCTGGCATGACTGCAGGTATTCTTGACCTGCACGGCATTTCGCGCAGCTATTCGACGCGGCAGGGTCTCTTCGGAAAAAAAGTGCCTGTCCATGCTGTCGATAAAGTCTCACTGTCTCTGAAAGAGGGGCAGACGCTGGCTCTCGTCGGCGAATCCGGTTCGGGAAAATCAACCACAGGACGGATCGCGCTCGGCCTTGAACGGCCGAACAGCGGATATGTGCTCTTCCGCGGTACTGAACTGCCGGCCACCGATACACCAGCGTGGCGCCGTATGCGAGCGCAGATGCAAATGATCTACCAGGATCCGCTCGCTGCGCTGGACCGCCGACTGTCAATCATCGATCAGGTCCGGGAACCACTGGACATCCATGACATCGGGTCTGCATCGAAGCGTAACAACAAAGCGCTGGCTATGCTCGACGCGGTTGGCCTGAATGCGAGTCATGCCACGAGCCTGCCTTATCAACTGTCGGGTGGGCAGCGTCAGCGTGCTGTTCTTGCTCGGGCGCTGATCATGCAACCGGCGTTGCTGGTCTGCGACGAGCCGGTCTCGGCTCTCGACGTTTCGATCCAGGCCCAGGTCGTGAACGTCCTCATGGACCTTCAGAAGGAATTGCGTCTCAGTCTCCTCTTCATCAGTCATGATCTGAAAGTGGTTCGCCAGGTCAGTCAGAGTATGGCTGTGATGTATCTCGGCCGCATCGTCGAATTTGGCGAGACACATCTTCTGCTCTCGAACCCCACCCACCCCTATACTAAGGCGCTTGTCTCAGCGGTACCTGTTGCAGGTCGGCGCACGCGCGAGCGCATCATACTCAAAGGTGAACCACCCAACCCTGCAGCCCGTCCGACCGGCTGCGCGTTCCACCCTCGCTGTGCCATCGCGCGGCCGGAGTGCGTGAGTGTCTGCCCCACATTCTCAACTCTGCCGGACGGACGCTCCGTTGCCTGTCATGCCGTGCATACCAACCCGCCGACCAAGGAGGTTGGCTCCTGATGTTTCGTTTCTTTGCCATCCGTGTCTTACGTGCCGTTCTGACAGTCGCGCTGGTGGTCACGTTCGCCTTCATCGTCCTGAGGCTCTCGGGAGATCCGGCCCGCAGCATCATGGGGGACGACGCTTCGCCCGAGGCCATGGCCGCCTTTCGCCGGGAGTGGGGTCTGGATCAGCCACTTTGGATGCAATATCTCCATTACTTCGCAGCAATCTTTCAAGGCGAGTTCGGCCGTTCGATGCGTGGAGGCGGGCCCGCGCTTGATCTTGTCCTGGGACGTATCCCGGCGACCCTCATGCTGACCCTGCCTGCGCTCCTGATGAAGTTGGCGATTGGCATTCCAGCCGGTATCTATGCCGCTTTGCATAGGAACACCGCTATTGACCGCGCCGTCATGGTCACGGCGGTCGCAGGTTATACTGTACCAAGCTTTGTCCTCGGCCTCGTATTGGTTCAAGTCCTTGCAATCTGGTTTGCCTGGCTGCCGACCGGCGGCACCGGCAGTTTGCAGCATCTCATCCTGCCGATCATCACTCTCGGCGTTGGCGGCGCCGCGGTGCTTGCCCGATTCGTTCGAAGTGCAATGCTGGAGGTGCTGGGGCAGCCCTACATCCGTACCGCCAGCGCAAAGGGAATCCCCTGGGCCGCGGTTGTGCGTGGTCACGCGCTGCCGAACGCCGCGATTCCAACCGTTACGATTGTCGGCTTCATGGTTGGCAATCTCATAGCGGGTTCGGTTGTGGTCGAGAGCGTGTTCTCCTGGCCGGGTGTCGGCAATCTGCTGGTCGTGTCGGTGGCAGCCCGCGATCTGGCGGTCGTGCAATGCATTCTCCTGCTGGTGGCCGTCGCAATGGTGCTTTCCAATCTCATCGTGGACTTCCTCTACGGCTTCCTCGACCCGCGCCTGGCCGAAGCCAACTCCTCCGGAGGACACTGAGAATGAACATGATGGAAGAAGTGAGCGAAACGGCAGCTGGCACGCGGAAGAACACCAAACACCACCCAATCCCATTCACCGTCATCGCCAGCCTGCTCTGGATTGTTTTTGTCGTTGGTATAGCGCTGCTCGCCGATCAAATCGCTCCGTACCGATACACCGCTCTTGATCTGCCAAACCGGTTGGCTTCGCCATTCCATCCGCGGCATCTGCTTGGAACGGACGAACTGGGACGCGATATTCTATCACGATTGATCGTGTCCGTTCGTATCTCAGTTCTGGTCGCTCTGGCGGCAACGCTGATTTCGGCGTGGTTCGGCACGACCATGGGCTTTGCGGCGGCCCACTTTCGAGGTCGGGTCGAACAGTTCATCCTGATGCTCGCTGACTTCCAGGCAGCCATGCCATTCCTCATCCTTTCCCTGTCGGTCCTTGCGTTTTTCGGGAACGCTTTGCCGTTGTTCATTGGACTGATGGGGCTTTACGGCTGGGAGCGCTATGCCCGTATCGCACGCGGGCTTGCGATCGCCGCCAGCGCGCAAGGCTACGCCAGCGCCGCCCGTCAATTGGGTGCGAGCCCAATGCAGGTATATCTGCGGCACATCCTCCCGAATATCTCATCGACGCTCATTGTTTCCATGACGCTGACTTTCCCGGAGATCATCCTCATGGAAAGCAGCCTGTCCTTTCTGGGCCTTGGCGTTCAGCCCCCGATGACGAGCCTCGGAAACATGCTCGGCTATGGCCGGGAGTATATGACACGTGCGCCATGGATCATGTTTGCGCCAGCTGCGCTGATCGTTACGACGACGCTCTCCGTCAGCCTGTTGGGCGACTGGCTGCGCGACCGGTTGGACAAGGGACTGCAGTAACGGGAACGCAGCGAAGGCCGCCTCATCAGGGACAAGAGGATCAAACAGATGCAAGGTTTCACAAATGAAACGATTGCTATTGGAGCGTGGGGCAATCGGTTGCTCGAACGAAACGACGGAAATTGAGCCCGGCATGGTGCTCCCATATGAGTGGCCCTGGTATGTCCGCGGTCTCGGAGCGTTCATGCTGGAAAATCAATTCATTATCGGCGCCGACTCTTCCGAACCATTCTGGTCTTTGTCGCGCGTCCTCGCGATATGCGACTGCTAGCGAAATGGCGTCTTTGTCAACGTGAACTGCGAGATACACGGTATGCGCTTCCTCATCGTCAGTTTCGACGGCCTGCGCCCTGACCTAGTCGCACCCGACCTGACGCCGAACCTCTGCCGTCTACAGGCCCAGGGCATCACTCTGTCGAACCATCGCACGGTCTATCCAAGCGAAACCCGCTCGGCCTTTCCCAGCTTGGTGACCGGTTCGACCACGAGCCGGCACGGCATGGTTGGGAACATATATGTCGACCGTTCAGTCACTCCGTCCCGCTACATCGACACAGAAGACGCGGTTCTCCTGCGCAAGCTTGACCTGGAAAGCGGTGGGCGGCTGATGTCCACACAGACACTGGGGGAAATCCTCGCTTCGGCCGGTCGGAGTCTTGCCGTCTTGGCCACCAACTCGCCCGGCACGACGCGCTTTTTCCACCACAAGGCCGAGGATTTCGGGCATGTTCGGCTCTCGGGGCATTTCCGCGAGGCCTGCACGCCGGACGATCTGCTGGCTGAAGCCGAAGAGCTTGTCGGGCCGTTGCCGCCGAAACCGCCCAGCACTAAGCCTGACAAGGCCGGCCAAGACTGGGTCACATCAGCATTTCTCGATGTCATTTGGCCGAAATGCCGGCCGGACGTCACGGTCCTCTCCTACGGCGAGCCAGACGTCAGCTCGCACTTCCACGGCACAGGCGCTGAGGCGACTCGGACCATCATCGCACATTGCGACCACCAGTTTGGCCGAGTGCTCGACTGGTGGGAAGCGGAGGGACGTGCTGAAGGCGTACAGATTATCGCGATCTCCGACCACGGACACATCACGGGTCATACCCAGGTTTCGGTCGTCGAGCGCCTGCGCGATGCGGGCTGCCGACCCGGTACGGCACCCGCACCGGATGTCGATGTCGTGGTGGTGCCCGGGCAGGTCGGCGCGCTCTATCTCGCTGACCCAAGCGACGAACGGATCGCTCGGATCGTGGCCACGATCACCGGCGAGCCTTGGTGCGGGCCGGTCTTTACCCGCGCCAAGAATGATATCGAGGGCATCGCCCTCGGCAGTCTCGGGAGCCACCTTGTTTTCATCGATCATGTCCGCGCGCCGGACGTGTCCTTTTGCTTCCGCGCGAATGACAGTGTCGATCCATTCGGCCTTGTCGGCGGCACGTTCTACGAAAACAACCGCCGTGCAGGCCTCGGCGTTCATGGTGGTCTTCATCCTAGGGAACTGGTCGCCCTCGGTGTTGTTGCTGGTTCGGCTTTCCCCTGGCAGGGGTCTTCTGTGGTCCCATCTGGGATCTGCGATTTCGCACCGACCATTCTGCACCTCTTGGAGATAAAGCAGCCGGAAAGCATGACCGGCCGGGTTCTGACCGAAGTTGTGGAGCCAGGCCAGAAGGCTGCCCCAGAAAGTCGCAGTGAAGCTTTTGATGCGGGGCTTGGCCGTTTCAGGCAGGTTCTTCGGCGTGTCCGGGTCGGAGCCTCGACCTACATCGAGAGCGGAACGGCGGAATGATAGGACCGCATGTTTGCGCAGCGGCAAGCCTTCGACGAAAGGAAAGGCGACCATCAACGTGATGCGCCGATGCTTGATGCGCCTTTCCAACGCGACCTCCACTCGTATGCCATGTTCCAGCTCGGCTTGGACGCATGCGCGCTGAGGCCAATGGGCATGGTCCGGACCAATCCACTCCACCAGATATCGTCGAAAGCTTCTCTTTGAGGTCGCTGAGATAGATTGAGAAGGAAAGGAGATTCTGCTTGCCAGTCCCTTGTTCCTGCAACAATCGATCCAGCTCTGTTTGCTCGGCGATGTCGCCGTTGTAGACGCCGGCGATCGCGACCAACCATGTCAGCGGGCCAAAAGCCGATCCCGAGCTTCTCCCCGGGGCCACACCTCACTTGGGACACGCTGGATTTTCCATCGGTTCGCCATTTTTCTTTCTCCGTTTCGTACCTTCTCTACGTTTCGGCGACCTCCTGCAGGCGCTCTACAAGAAGCCTGTTTTCGTCGAACGTCCGCGCAGCAATACGCAGGTACCGAGTTCCCTTGCTGAGCGTTTTGGCCCCGCTGTGGCGAATCAGGACTCGATGGTGCGCAAGGAGCTTTTCCGCGAGCGCGACTCCATCTGGCCAATCATCTGGAAGGCGGCAGAAGACGAAGTTTGCATCGGGCCGAAGTACATGCATATCAGGGATCTTCGCGAGTTCTGAATAGAGCTGGTCGCGATCCCGGCGCACCTGAGTCCAGCTTTCCTCCGCTTCGCGCTGGTAGCTCGGCAGAGCGTGGAGGAAAAACTCTCCCAAAGTACTTACATTCCATGCCGGCAAATTGCTTCGCACGGATGATATCAGATTTTGATCGCTTGTGAGCATGTAACCGAGACGTAGTCCGCAAACACCGAATATTTTCCCGAGGCTTTTGAATATCACAAGGTTTGGATATTCTTGGATTCTGTCCTCGACACTTCCGCAAGCCCCCTCTGGGGTGAATTCGACGAACGATTCATCGACAATGATCCGAATATTTCTCGCTAGAAGTATTTTTGTGAGGTGGAGAAGCTCCTGCCGTAACACTCCCCTAGAGGTTGGATTGTTCGGCGAAATGACAACGACCGCGTCGGCATTATGCGCTATCGCATGCCAGGCGAACTTCTCGACATCGAGCTCGAAGTCCGGAGCAGGTAAAGGAAACCGCGCCAGCCGTTCGGGCGACACCACCTGCTCGTATGGATTGAAGGACGGTGTCGGAACGGCTAAGCGCCAGTTTAGCGCTTGGATGCTCGCATGAATCAGTTCCGCAACGCCATTGCCAACAGCGAGGTTCCGCGGATCTTGGGAAATCAAGCTGCCCAACTGCTCAGCAAGATGTGGCTGCGGTGACGGATAGCAACTGATGAGCTCGGGAAGCCGCTCGCCAAGCGCGGTATAGAAGCCATGGGGCGGAAAGTATAGATTTACCAGCAGAACATGATCGGTGATACCATAGCGCCAATACCCGCCGGGAAAATCATGAACGAGTGAACGACTAAGGGGCTCGCCAGGCAAAGGTGTAGGTTGCATAATCTAGGCTCCCATATCTATCCAATTTTGGTTCGGTTCAGATTGACCGGCCCGTCCATGCATGAGTGTGATGGAGTGTGATGACCTTGGTTTTCCCCGCTACGCGATCCAGCACAGGTTTTAAGATCTCGCGCGAGCGTTCTGAGCCGATTTGCCTCGGGACATCGTGGTAGGATCTCCACATGTCCAAGTAGGTGGCTGCGGTCATCACCTCATGATGCGCATGGCAATCGAAAGCACTTGCCGAATCCGCCCGGTTTAGTGAGCACCGTCTCGATTCGGCCGAATAACTTGTAGACGTTGTTTCGACCCCGTCTGTCCAATGGGATGCGGTTCCCATGCAGACCCAGTCACAGATGCGTCCGGGGGTCCGGTTCCTCCGCTGAACCCACCGTCCATTCGAAATCGACGGCCGGTCCGAACGCGGGTCGCTGATCCGACATTCCCTTGCTCGGTTCGATTGCGTAACCATGCAAACGCCGTTGGGCCAGGTGAGTTTGCCGGTTCCCGCCCCGACATCTGCAACGACAGCGCGCGGTCATCTTGCCAGGATGAAAGAGGAGAGCACATCGAGCGCTACCGCCGCATAAAGAGGGCAGTGTTCGGCGACAGCGCCTAGATCGTGCCATTTGATCGGACTATTCATTTGCGAGCTGCTTTACCGTGAGGTGAGAGACGGACTGGCTTCGGCCGGCTACCTCGCCGAAAAGCCGCGATAAGCTAGGAATATTGATGCCACGACCGCGAATACGGTGACCGCTGCATACATTGTGCGATTCATACTTGGCACGGGGATGGGCAGCACGTGCAGAACCGCAAGCAACAAGAAGAGTCCGCATGTAGCAGTGTTCCACAGTGGGAAAGGAATCCACGCTGCGATAAGCATAAGAACTGCCATGAGCGGAACGTCGTAGGAAAGCGGAACGCCGGTGAAATACCCTTTTGCGGACATCCCGAAATTGCTGAAATAACTCAATCGCAAAGCACCAGCGAGTATCAGAGCGAGCCCCGTTACAAACGGTAAGACGCCGCCTGTTCCGATTTGCATTAGTACCGCGGCCGGAATGACGGCGCCGTACAGGAGGTCAGCAAATCCATCCAGACTCTTCCCCATATTGGCCGTCTCTGCAGACCGGTTTTTCGTTCGCTTCGCGACCACTCCGTCGAAATGGTCTGCCAAGACCGCCCAGAGCGCTGCCGCGATGGCAAGCTCCGGTCTGCCCGATTGCGCAAAATAGAGCGCGGTTGCTGATGCCAGGAGGCCAAGCATCGTGATCTGGTTCGCGCGGTCCGAGAGATAGATGATCATTGGAAGCCCTCCGATCCTATCTCGACACGATTTTGATGCCGGAAAAGAAGATCCGCGTTAGGTGAAAATATGTTCTCTGCAGTTCGTAGATCGGCCTCGCTGTCTATCTCGTACCATCGCAGCTCATCGCAGCGGGCAGCCGCAAGCCGGAGGCCGCGGCTTTCGATGAGATGAGCAAGAAGCTCCTCCATGTAAGCTTTGATCGCACCGGAACCGATGAGATTATCAAGGGCCGGCACGATTATCGTGCGGAGCGTGGCGCCGGAGAAGCGAATGAGATTCATTGTCTTGAAGAGAGCCGGGCCGCCGGAAACTAGGTCCGCAGCTGTTTGTTTAAGCCGGACCTCGGAAATAAATCCGCCTTCGGACAAGATTACTGCAGAGCCCTCCATCGACGGATGAAAAGGCGCTACTGCGGCTGAATTCGCTGCGTCATCTATCGTCAAGCGCCGAAGCGCGTCCTCCTCAAAGAAGACGTCGCCCTCAAGAAGATAGCAGTCTCCCGATAGTAAATCGTCGCGTGCCAGCCAGAGCGAATAGGCGCTGCCCGTGCTGTCGAAGACCGTCGACTCCACATAATTGATATCGAGCCCACCGAAGCGTCGGCCGCAGGAATATTGAATCGCGTCTTTGCGATAGCCGACGACGATCGTCACCTCCCGAACGCCGACTGCCTCGAGGTTCTGCAAGGCTTGTGAAGGATCGGCGTGCCATTGACTTCGACCAGCGGCTTCGGCCGCAGATCGGTGAGCGGACGCAGGCGCGAGCCAAACCCGGCGGCAAGAATCACCGCCTTTCTCGGAGCAATTGCAGTCATGGGTCTATAGCCCCTCTTTTTTGGTTGCTGCGACGATTCTTTCGGTTCCAGGCGTTAAGGACGCTGACCACACGCTCAAGGCCTGGCTCGAGTTGCTCCGGCGGAATGCCATAGGAGAGCCTGAGCCCCATGGGATCGCCGAAGGCAGTGCCTGACACGCCGGCCACGCCGGCCTGCGCGAGCAGTGCGGCCACGATGTCGTCAGCCGTCCTGGCGTGACCATTGGCGAGCGTCGGCCGCAACAGGCCGGACAGATCGAGATAGAAATAGAACCCGCCCTGTGCTACAGGCATCGGCACGCGACGCAGCTCGGAGAGGGCGGTAAGCCCAGCCTGCCGCGCCGCCGTCAGTCGACCCTTGAGCCGGGCTTCAAAGGCGCCATCTCCCTCACGCAGGTGGTGCAGCACGGCATGCTGGGCAACGACATTCGGGTTCGATGTCGTGTGCGACTGAATCGCCTTGACAGCCGTGATCAGTTCCTTCGGCGCAGCGAGATACCCGATGCGCCAGCCGGTGAGGGCCAGGCTTTTGGAGAAGGCATTGACGATCACCGTCCGAGCCCGGACCTCCGGGGCCAGTGACACCACCGGATGATGCCGATGGCCATCATAGGTGAAGGGGCCGTAACATTCATCGAAGATGATCCAGAGATCCCGATCCATCGCCAGCTGGGCGATGCCCGAAAGAGTCTCCGCGTCGTAGACGGCGCCGCTGGGGTTGGCGGGCGTGTTGACGACGATGGCCCGGGTCATCGGCGTGATGACGCGTTGGATGTCGTCGATCCGTGGAACGTAGCCGTTTCTTCGCGTGTCGATATGGACTGGGGTGCCGCCGGCGATCTGGACCTGCGCTGGGAATGTCGTCCAGTAGGGTGCGGGAATGATGACCTGGTCGCCGGGATTGATCAGCGTCATCGCCACGTTGAAAAGAGCCTGCTTGGCGCCGTTCGTCACGGCGAGCTCGTCGGCCCGCCAGAGCTGCCCCGTCTCGACCGATACCTTCCGTGCCAGCGCCTCGCGCAACTCCATCAAGCCGATGGTGTCAGTGTAGCGGTTCAGGCCTTGTCGAATCGCCTCGATCGCTCCGTCCCGGATCGTCGGTGCCAGATCGCTCCAGATCTCGCCGGCCGTGAGATCAACAATCTCCATCCCGGCATCAGCAGCCGCGTTTGCTGCAGCACGCGCTGCTGCCGTGCCGCTTGAGCCGAACAAGCTCATCCGTCGCGCAAGCATGTGCACCCTCCGCAACCAAGTTTGGTTGGTTCTTTCAATGCCTGGGGCTGTGTGATGTGCTTCGGCAGATACCGCCCTTCCGCCTGAGCCAGTTCGTTGTAGCCCATCAGCCTGAACAGCTCGTCGAGGCCGGCAACTTGGTCCTCGATCGCGGCGACGCTTTCTTCCAACCGAATACGGCCGCAGATGTCACGCATGCCAGCGATCGCCGCCCGCATCGAATGGTTGGCCCAGATGACGGTCGAAATGCCGGCATCACGATAGACTGAAGTCGGGGTTTTGTAGTATTTGGTCGGGACGATGACGACCGGCAGCTTGTTGTTCCATTCTTTGGCGAAGGTCAGGATCTCGTCTGCGACGTCCTCGCGGGAGTGGATGAGGATTGCGTCGGCGCCGGCCTCTGAATAAGCGTCGGCCCGGGACAGCGCCTCATCGAGACCGTGACCGGCGATCAGCGCCTCGATCCGCGCGACGACGACGAAATCCGGTCCCGTCGTGTCTTTTACGGCCTCGAGACGGCCGCAGAATTCGTCAATGTCAGCGAGCAGATGCCGATCGCCGACGAAGGAGTTCATTTTCGGGAACCTCTTGTCCTCAAGGCAGATGCCGCTGGCGCCGCGTTGCTCAAGCTTCCGCGCGACCAAGCGAGCATTGTTGAAATTTCCGAAGCCGCTGTCACCGTCGACAAGAACGGGGATGTTCGTCGCATCGACTATGTGCTCGACGACGTCGACGACTTGCGTCCAACTCGCTTCGTTGGCGTCCCGATAGCCAAGTGCCGAGGCGATGGAAAGACCAGAAGCCCAGAGCCCGCGAAAACCGGCACGCTCGGCAATCGCTGCCGAAAGCCCATCATGCGCTTCCATCAAAAATGTCAGGTCGTCAGAAAGAATGAGCTCGCGAAGGGTCGTCGATGACTCCGTCACCGGCAAGACTCCCGCCCCGAACGAAATAGCCTCGCTCATTGTATGACCTCCTCCATAAACCTAGGTCCAATGAACTCGGTGAAACGGGATGATTACTCATCGTCGCCCTGACCTCGATGTAGAAAAGTCCTTTGGCCTACATATGCGCAATGCTCGTGAGATCCGCTGGAAGCGGCTCTGTGCCGGAGCACACGTTACAGTTCAAGTTGCAAGAGCCATGCCAGCTAAAAAGCCGTTGTTATTGCAATAGGTTGGCTTTGCGCGGCTGGTTCCGTTTGTTTGTGACGATACAATTCTGTCGGGATCGCGACAGTGGAAAAGCTACATAACGGTGCGAGGTTGGCAGGTCGCCCACTAATCGTGATGTCCTTGGTGCCACGCTAGAGCGCGTCCTGTTTAATCCGGTTCATATCTTGCAGCCTTGAATTAGTTTTGCACACCCGACAGGGGTGAATTGGCCGAGGACCGAGCCCACGGCGCCCCACGGGCCTTGGTCCCCGCTCGGCCTTGGCGCGCAGCAGCGCCTTGAGCTTGGAAAACCGGCAAGCCGGATGGCTGGGCGGCATTAGCGCCACTGGCTTCGGAGAACGGCACGTCGTCCGCGCCGTTTTGAAAAGCGCTTTCAGCATGAGCACTTAGGCTACCGGTCAGATGGCGTTTTCGGGCCGAGATGCATTTGCGGTAAGCCGTCATGCGATAAAGCTCATGGGCGCGGTCGGTCGAGGCCCGCCGAATATCGTCGGCACCCGTCGCCAGGGCTCCTCGCCCGTCCCTGCATCGCGGAAGCTTTCTCTGCAATCTGCCAGCCCGGTTGCCACTCCATTGCCGGCGACCGGAACAAGGCAACGCCTCGAAAAGCATCTGCGTATTTAATTTGTTCGACTTTTCAAGTCTGGCACCGGACTTGCTTCGCCTTCGCATATCCCGGCAACAAGAGATGCCGCCGCCTGTGGAGGAAGTCCTGACGCAAGAAACATTCTACGAGGTCATGCGCCGGCAGGGGATCACCCGCCGAAGTTTGCTGAAATTCTGTAGCCTGACAGCGGCTTCCCTCGGCCTTGGACCGGCCTTCGCGCCGAAAATAGCTTACGCGATGGAGTCCAAGCCGCGCATTCCCGTGCTGTGGCTGCATGGGCTCGAATGCACCTGCTGCTCCGAAAGCTTCATCCGCTCGGCGCACCCGCTCGCCAAGGACGTCGTGCTGTCGATGCTTTCACTCGATTATGACGACACGCTCATGGCGGCCGCCGGCCATCAGGCCGAGGCGATCGTCGACGAGGTCGTCGAACAGTACAAGGGCAACTACATTCTCGCGGTCGAAGGCAATCCGCCGCTCAACGAGGACGGCATGTTCTGTATCATCGGCGGCAAGCCCTTCGTCGAACAGCTCAAGCATGCCGCCTCCAACGCCAAGGCGATCATCTCCTGGGGCTCCTGTGCCTCCTGGGGCTGCGTGCAGGCCGCGCGGCCGAACCCGACGCGGGCTACGCCCGTCCATAAGGTTCCCGGCCTGCCGGACAAGCCGATCATCAAGGTGCCCGGTTGCCCGCCGATCGCAGAAGTGATGACGGCCGTCATCACTTATATCCTGACCTTCGAGAAATTCCCCGAACTCGACCGGCAAGGCCGGCCGAAGATGTTCTACAGCCAGCGCATCCACGACAAATGCTATCGGCGCCCGCATTTCGACGCCGGCCAGTTCGTCGAGTCCTTCGATGATGAGGGCGCGCGCAAGGGCTATTGCCTCTACAAGGTCGGCTGCAAGGGACCGACCACCTACAACGCCTGCTCGACGGTGGGCTGGAACGGCGGCCTCTCCTTCCCGATCCAGGCCGGCCATCCCTGCATCGGCTGCTCCGAGGACGGCTTCTGGGACAAGGGCGATTTCTACAGCCGCCTGACCCGCGTCCACGGCTTTGGCATCGAGGCCGATGCCGACAGGATCGGCGCGACGGCCGCGACCGTGGTCGGCGCCGCCGCGGCCGCGCATGCGGCGGCGAGCGTGGTCAAGCGGATGCGCAAAAAGCGAGGGAACAACTGATGGGCATCCGGACGCCGAACGGCTTCAATCTCGACACCTCCGGCCAGCGCATCGTCGTCGATCCGGTCACGCGGATCGAAGGCCACATGCGCTGCGAGGTCAACATCGACGAGAACAACATCATCCGCAACGCGGTCTCGACCGGCACCATGTGGCGCGGGCTCGAGGTCATCCTCAAGGGCCGCGACCCGCGCGACGCCTGGGCCTTCACCCAGCGCATCTGCGGGGTGTGCACCGGCACGCACGCGCTCACCTCGGTGCGTGCGGTCGAGGACGCGCTGGGCATCATAATCCCGGAGAACGCCAATTCGATTCGCAACATCATGCAGCTCTCGCTGCAGGTGCACGACCATCTGGTCCACTTCTACCACCTGCACGCGCTCGACTGGGTCAACCCGGTCAACGCATTGAGAGCCGACCCGAAGGCGACGTCGGAACTGCAGCAGGCGGTTTCGCCGAGCCACCCGATGTCCTCGCCGGGCTATTTCCGTGACATCCAGAACCGGCTGAAGAAGTTCGTGGAGAGCGGCCAACTCGGGCCGTTCAAGAACGGCTACTGGACCAACCCGGCCTATCTGCTGCCGCCGGAAGCCGACCTGATGGCGGTGACGCACTATCTGGAAGCGCTTGACTTCCAGAAGGAGATCATGACGACGCGCACGATCTTCGGCGGCAAGGACATCCATCCCAACTGGCTGGTGGGGGGCGTGCCCTGTGCGATCAATATCGACGGTGAGATGGCGGCCGGCGCGCCGATCAACATGGAGCGGCTGAACTACGTCCGCGGCGTCATCGAGCGTACCATCGCCTTCGTCGACAACGTCTACATCCCCGACATTATCGCGATCGGCAATCTCTACAAGGCCTGGCTCTACGGTGGCGGGCTGTCGGGCAAGAGCGTGCTCGCCTATGGCGATATCCCCGACAAGGCCAACGACTATTCCGCCGCTAACCTGATGATGCCGCAAGGTGCCATCATCAACGGCAATCTCAAGGAGGTGCTGCCGGTCGACGTACGCGATCCCGAGCAGATCCAGGAATTCGTGCCGCACTCCTGGTACAAGTATCCGGACGAGGCCAAGGGCCTGCACCCCTGGGACGGCATCACCGAGCCGCATTACGAACTGGGGCCTAATGCCAAGGGCACACGCACCAACATCATCGAGCTGGACGAGTCGGCAAAATATTCCTGGATCAAGGCACCGCGATGGCGCGGCCACGCCATGGAGGTCGGCCCGCTCGCCCGCTATGTCGTGGGCTATGCCCAGGGCCACGAGGAAATCAAGGAACAAGTCGATTCCACGCTGCGCGTGCTCGGCGCGCCGCTCAGCGCGCTCTTTTCCACCCTCGGCCGCACCGCTGCGCGCGCTCTAGAAGCGCAGTGGGCGGCCCGCAAGCAGGCCTACTTCCTGGACAAGCTGATCGCCAACATCAAGGCCGGCGACTCCTCCACGGCCAACACCGAGAAGTGGGACCCGAAGACTTGGCCGGCCGAGATCAAGGGCGTCGGCTTCACCGAGGCGCCGCGTGGCGCACTGGGTCACTGGATCCGGATCAAGAACGGCCGCATCGAGAACTACCAGTGCGTCGTGCCGACCACCTGGAACGGATCTCCCCGCGACAATGCCGGCAATATCGGCGCCTTCGAGGCCTCATTGATGGACACCAAGGTCGAGCGCGCCGAGGAGCCGGTCGAAATCCTGCGGACCATACACAGCTTCGATCCGTGCCTTGCCTGCTCGACCCACGTGATGGGGCCGGACGGCCGGGAGCTGGCCAATGTCAAAGTGCGGTAGGGAGGGATTTTCGATGAGACGCACTGTCGTGAAACTCGGCGTAGCAGCATCGCTCGCCGCCCTTGTCGGCCCGGCCTGTGCCCATGTCGGCGCAGGCTATGCGGGCGGCGTTGCCGCGGGCCTCGCGCATCCGCTGCTCGGTCTCGACCACCTGCTCGCTATGGCGGCGGTCGGGGTCTGGTCGTCGGTCGCCATGCCGTTGCGGGTCTGGACCGCACCGGCCGCCTTCCTCATGGCCATGAGCGGCGGCGCCGCGCTCGCCTTTGTCGGCGTCGCCCTGCCAGAGATCGAAGGCATGATTGCGCTGTCGGTGCTGGCGCTCGGGCTGATGATCGTTTTCGGTGCAGGTTTGCCGGGCATCGCCGGCATAGGCCTTGCCGGTTACATGCGCACGCCAGCGAGGCCGCAGGAGCAACATTTGCCTATGTCGGCGGTTTCACGCTGTCGACCGCAGCACTCCACCTCTTCGGCGTCAGCGTCGGCCTCAAAATCGCGTCATCGCCCTGGCTGCGAACGAGCCTCGGCATGCTGGTCGCCAGCTCGGGTGCCGCGCTCGTCTTCGGCGGATAGGAGGCGGGCATGACCGTGAGCCATACATCTCACAGCGAAGTGGCGGTCTATGTCTACGAGGCGCCGCTGCGCCTCTGGCACTGGGTCAACGCCTTCGCGATCCTTGCGCTGGCCGGAACCGGCTACCTCGTCGGTTCGCCGCCGCCATCGGTCCGCGGCGAAGCCAGCGCCAGCTTCGTCTTCGTCTTCGGCTGGATACGATACCTGCATTTCGCCGCCGGCTATGTCCTGATTGCTGGCTTCGCCTTCCGCATCTATTGGGCCTTCGCCGGCAACGAGCATGCCCGGCAGATATTCCTGCCGCCTGTCTGGCGCGGCCGCTTCTGGCGGGAAGTCTGGCATGAGGTGCTCTGGTATGCCCTGCTGGTCAGGGAGCCGATTAAGTATTCGGGGCACAACCCGCTCGCCACGATCGCCATGCACATCCTGTTCGTCTGGTTCACCATCTTCATGATCGTGACCGGTCTCGCACTCTACGGCGAAGGGACCGGGATGGGTTCCTGGCAGCACACGCTGTTCTCGAGCCGGGTGATCCCGCTGTTCGGCCAGAGCCAGGGCGTTCACACCTGGCACCATCTCGGCATGTGGGTGATCATCTGCTTCGTCATCATCCACATCTATGTCGCGGTGCGCGAGGACATCATGTCGAGACAGACGATCATTTCCTCGATGTTCTCGGGCTGGCGGACTTTTCGAGGCAACAGTGCCCCGCGTGATTCCCACTAGGATTTTCGTGACCTCACCTGCCGGCGCGGGCGTTTGCCCGCGCCGGCTTTCTTCTTCAACAGGGGTGGCCTTGAAGTCGACCCACATTTCGTCTCGGTTTCGCCTCTGCGTCCGTTCGACGGGGAGAGGAAGTGCCAACCGCAACGCCCGGCACCCTTCCTCTACCCTTTCAGGGGCAAAGGTGCGGAGCGAGGGGGAGTGGGGTGGGCGAGTGAACGCAAACTTTTCATCGGCCTGGAATGTCGGTTCTCAGTCCGGCCGATGCCGCACCCGTCAATGGCAGAATACTTTCCGTCTGTGCGGTAAAATCGTAATCGCACTCTCCGCGTCGTTCGCTATCCAGAGATCACCCCTTATTTCGAAACCATTTGCCGGCCCCCCCGCCAATTGGCCCGCCTCTTGCTGCTGGAAAGAAAAAGGTACGGAGGAGGCTTCTCAATGAACTGCGCGCCACGTGTGCTCGTGCTCGGCATCGGAAATCTGCTATGGGCCGATGAGGGCTTCGGCGTCCGCGTGGTGGAGGAGTTCCACCGGCTCTGCGAAACGGCGGACAACGTCCGGGCCATGGATGGCGGCACGCAGGGCATCTACCTCGTCCAACATATCCGCGAGGCCGACATCCTCGTCGTGTTCGATGCGGTCGACTACGGCCTGGCGCCCGGCACGCTGAAGCTCGTCGAAGGCGGCGAGGTGCCGGCCTTCCTCGGAGTGAAGAAGATTTCGCTCCACCAGACTGGCTTTCAGGAAGTTCTCGCCATGGCCGAGATGATGGGTGACTATCCCGCCCACCTCCTTCTCGTCGGCGTGCAACCGGTCGAGATGGACGACTACGGCGGCAGTCTCCGGCCCGCGGTGAAGGCTCAGATCGAGCCTGCAATCGAGATCGCCATCGAGTGGCTCGCCCGGCACGGCGCAACGATCGCCAAGCGCACCGAACCGCTGGCCGAAGAAGAGACGCTCACTTCGCGCGAAATGCGCATCGGCATCTACGAGAGCGGTCGACCCCGGCCGGAAGAGGCCTGTCGTCACGGCGACGCGCGGCTTCTCGCGAATAGTGCCTTCGCTGGCCCGGCGAATTTCGAGCGCGAGGTCGACGCGCTTTTGCAATCGTCCGGAGTGCAGGGCTGATGTGTGTCGGCGTTCCCTTCCAGGTGGTTGAATGCAGCGGCGGCATTGCCCTGTGCGCCGGTCGCAGCGGCACGCGGCGCCTCGACATGACGCTGGTGGGCGACCAGCCGGCGGGTACGTGGATAGTCGCCTTCCTCAACACCGCGCGCGAGACTGTCACAGCCGAGACGGCGCGCCTGATCGCCGACGCCATCGAAGCGACGGAGCGTGCGCTCGCCGGCGACACCGACCTCGACCACCTCTTCGCCGACCTGGTCGGCCGCGAGCCGCAACTGCCGGAGCATCTGCGGCCGACGCAAGCCCTTTCCCCGCAAGGCACGGAGGACGCCTGAGTCCATGTTTTCACCCATTCTCACCATGATGATGGAGCGCCACCGCATCCCGGTGGTTGACGAGGCGAACATCGACGCATTCGCCGGGACCCACGACTTCACCGCGCTGTTTTTTCCCGGTGACTCGCTGCGGCTCGCCGAGAGCAACGATGTGGCGGTGATCCTGCCGGAGCTGGTGCAGGCCTTCCAGGGCGTGTTCAAGCCGGCCGTGGTATCGCGCGAGAGCGAGCGCAAGCTGCAAAGCCGCTATCGCTTCAATGCTTTCCCGGCGCTCGTCATCCTAAGAAACGGCGAATATCTCGGCACCATAAAGCGCGTGCTCGACTGGGAAGACTACCTCACCGAGATCGCCGGCATACTGACGCGCGAGCCGAGCGCGCCGCCGCCTTTCGAGTTTCCCGAAGCCTGCGCGACGCATGACCTTCGCGACCACGATCATTTCCACTGAGCGAAAGCGGCCGGGGAGGGCGCGCCATGGCAGCATCACTATTCGGCGGCATCGGGCCGGGTTCACAGCCGGGCGAAGAGGACGGCGGCGACTTGCAGTATATGGAAATGCCGAAGGTCATGGCGACCTCTGCGGCACCCGTGTTGCCGGAGAAGGAAAATGTCGCCGGGCTCGAAGCTGCTTTGGCGGTGCTGTCCGCGCTGGCCGAAAGCCTCGGCCGGTGCTCGCTGGATTGCGAAAACGCGGTGCATGATCTTTCTCCCCTCGACCGCGCCAATCATGCGCTGATCGACCAGGCGCTGGGCGAGGGCGAGGTCTCGATCATCTGCGGCGGCGACCTGCAGGCTCAGGAGTCGGTGCTCGCCGGTGTCTGGCGCGTGCGCCAGACCGGACCGGATGGCAGGCTCGTTCGCGATTTCGTCGAGGTCGGCGCCTTTCCCTCGGCCGTGCTGGAGAGGGCCTTCGCCGGCTGCCGCAATACGCTCGTTGGGCCCGCGACCTATCCGATAGGCGTCTGGAACGCGCAGCCGCTGATTTCAGAGCTCAATGACCGCATCCCGCTCGTCGGGCCCGGCATCGGGCCACACGTCATAAACCTGTCGCTGCTGCCGCACACTGAACAGGACCTGACCTTCCTCGACGGCCTGCTTGGCCACGGGCCGGTGGTCGTGCTGTCGCGTGGCTACGGCAATTGCCGTGTGAGCACGACGGCGACGCGCGGCGTCTGGTGGGTGCGCTTTTTCAATTCGAGCGACGATCTCATCCTCAACACGATCGAGGTCACGGCCTTGCCGGAGGTGGTCCGCGCCGCGCCCGAGGATATTGCTGACAGCCGCCAGCGGCTCCTCGAAATCCTCGAGGTCTACCGATGAACGACTCATTCTTTGCCGGTTCCTATGGCGGCGACAATGCCAAGATCGACCCGATGTCGCGGCTCGAATGCAGGATTTGCTGGCATGTCTACGACCCGGCCGAGGGCGACGACTACTGGCAGATCTCGCCCGGCACGCCTTTCGCCGAACTGCCGGCGCACTGGAGCTGTCCTACCTGCGACGGCTCCAAGCAGGGCTTCATGGTCGTGAACGACTGACATGGATCATTCGCAAGCCGTCGCTGCCCGTCTAGAATTCGTGTTTCAGCGGATCGAACGGACGGCCATGGGAGGAATTCCGATCCTCAACCCGGCGCTTTGCGTCAGCGCGGTGGGCGTGCGGCAGTGGCAGGGCGAATGGCTCGCGGTTCTCATCACGCCCTGGTTCATGAACCTCGTGCTTCTACCTTCTGGCGACGGACAAGCGCGCCCGCGCGTGCCTACGGGCACGAAGGAGTATGTCTCATTCCCGGCGTATCGGTTCGAGTTCATCCAGGCCTATGAAGAGGAACTCGGCTGCTACCGCATGTGCTCGCTGTTCTCGCCGATGTTCGAATTCGCCGACCAGGAGAGTGCGCAAGAGGCTGGGCGGCAGGTGCTTGCGGAACTGTTCAATCCTGAGGCGGAAGAAGACGAAGACGGCGACATGGTCCGTGTCTGGGAATGCCGGCTACCTGAGGAAGAGGCAAGCACCTTGGACAAGTTTGAGCCAGTCGGAATACCTGCGAGCTCTCAGCCGCCGGGACTGACCCGCCGCTGGCTGTTCGGTTTGGGCGACAAGGAGGAGACCGCCGCATGAGCGTTGATGGCCGCGTCTCCATCGATCTCGTCTGCGATGGCGGTCGCGTTGTGGAAGCCATCGTTATGCCGCCGCGCCCGATTGCGCTTGGTCCGGTCGTGCGAGGCCGGCCGGCGAGGGAGGTCGTCTCGGTGATCGGCTCACTGTTCAGTGTTTGTGGTATTGCGCAGTCGGCGGCGAGCGTCGAGGCAGCCGAAGCGGCCCTGGAGATCGGGACGGACCGGCGCACGAAACAAGCGCGGCGGCTTCTTGTGCTTGCCGAGACGCTGCGCGAGCACCTGCTGCGCATTGGCTTGGATACTGCCAGTCTCGCGGGCGAGCCTGCGGACGGTAAAATCCTGCGCCGGGCTATGGGCCTGCCGCAGCGCCTCAAGCAGGCACTTTTTCCAGGCGGGGATGCGTTCGTTCTCGGCGTTTGCGTGGGGATGCCGGGCGCGGAAGCCGCTGAAACGGCAGCCGAAGCGAGCTATCTAACGCAGTCAGTGGTCTACGAAGGCGAAAAGCCGCTTGGCGAGATGGATCGCTCTGCCTTCGCGCAGTGGGCTATGGAGCGCAGCACGGTTGCGGCCCGCCTCATCGCGCCGGTCTTGGCAAGGGGCTGGGCCATGGTAGGCCACCCCGAAACGACAGATGGGGGAAACGGGCAGTTGCCGAAGGAAGCGTCGGCCGACACGAGTTGCCTCGCCAGGCAGGCTGGCGCGCCGCTCGTTCGCGCTTTCCTTTCCGAAAACGGTGGAGCCGGGCTGGCCGCACGGCTGGCCGCCCGCTTGGTCGAGGCATCGAAGCTGCCGGGGGAGATCGCCGGAGGGCTCGCGGCCCTGCGGGATGTCGCGGACGGGTCCGAAGTGCCTACATGCGAAGTCTTTCGCGACGAGAACGGGGGCCGCTTTGCTACTGCCTTCGCCGAGGCAGCACGCGGCCGGCTGGAACATCGGATTGTCTTGAACGACGACAGTATCGCCGACTATGCCATCACGGCTCCGACCAGCATTCATTTCGCGAAGAGCGGCATTGCCGCCCGCTCGCTTTCGGCGCTCGCTGCATCCAGGCGTGAAGATCTCGCGGTCCAGGCCGATCTCCTGGTCCGGGCCATCGACCCCTGCGTCGGCTACGATGTGAGGTTCCGCTGATGCACGAGATGGCGATATGCGAGAGCATCCGTGGCATCCTCGAGGAAGAGGCCGCCAGACAGGATTTTCGCAAGGTGGGCCGCGTCTGCCTGGAAATCGGGCGGCTATCCGATGTCGAGGTCGAGGCGCTGAAGTTCGGCTTCGATGTCGTCATGCGTGGCTCTCTGGCACAAGACGCAAGACTGGAAATCGTCGAGACGGAAGGCAGGGCCTGGTGCATGCCTTGCGGCCAGAGCGTGCCGATCGCGGCACGCTTCGATCCATGCCCCGACTGCGGAAGCCATCAGCTGCAGGTGACCGTCGGCGAGGAAATGAAGATCAGGGAATTGGAGGTGAGCTGATGTGCACTGTTTGCGGATGTGGCGAGGGCGAGGTCCGGATCGAGGGCAAGGCGCATAGCCATCACCATCATCACGGCCACGAACGCCATGATCACCACCACGATCACGGCCCCCATCATCATCATCATAACGATCATGTACACGATTGTGGCTCGGGCCCCGCTATCACCCATGCGCCGGGCATGAGCCAGGCGCGGATGGTCAAGCTGGAAAAGGATATCCTTTCCAAGAACAACGAGTATGCCGATGCGAACAGAAAAATGTTCGCCGAGCGCGGCGTGCTTGCGCTCAACCTCGTCTCCAGCCCCGGCTCTGGCAAAACGACGCTGCTTTGCCGCACGATCGACGCACTGAGGGGCAAGTTGCCGATCGCCGTGATTGAGGGCGACCAGCAGACTTCCAACGATGCCGACCGCATCCGCGCCACCGGCGCGCCCGCGATCCAGGTCAACACCGGCAAGGGCTGCCACCTCGACGCGCATATGGTCGGCCATGCCGCAGATCACCTCGACCTTGCCGAAGGAGGCCTGCTCCTCGTCGAAAACGTGGGAAACCTCGTCTGTCCGGCGGGCTTCGATCTCGGCGAGGCGCAAAAGGTGGTGGTGCTCTCAGTCACCGAGGGCGAGGACAAGCCATTGAAATATCCCGATATGTTCGCCGCCGCCGATCTCATGATCCTCAACAAGACCGACCTGTTGCCGCATCTCGACTTCGACGTGGAGGCCTGCATCGCCAACGCCCGAAAGGTGAACCCGCGGATCAAGGTGCTGAGGGTTTCCGCGCGCACGGGCGAGGGGATGTCGGACTGGACGGCCTGGATCGGGGCGGCCCGCGCAATGGCGCTAGCCGGCCATCCGCTGGTGGCCGAGCTCAAGGGAGCAGCCTGATGTGCCTGGCCATTCCCGCCCGCGTCGTTGAATTGCTCGACGACGACATGGCCGTGGTCGCGTTCGGCACGGTCAGGAAGCGCATCTCATTGGCCTTGGTCGCAGACGTCTCGCTTGACGATTTCGTGCTCGTCCATGTCGGTTATGCGCTCCACAAGGTGAGCCCCGAGGAGGCCGAGCGCACGCTGCAGCTGATGGCCGAAGCGGGCGTGCTGGAGGAGCTGGAGGAGACTTCGGCGTGAAATATGTCGACGAATATCGCGACCAGGCGCTTGCGAAGACCATCGCCGGCGCCATCGCGACCGAGGCTGATCCGGAAAAGAGCTATCATTTCATGGAGTTCTGCGGTGGGCACACGCACGCGATGTTTCGCTACGGCGTGCAGGACCTGATGCCGCAGAACGTGCATTTCGTGCACGGACCCGGATGCCCCGTTTGCGTGCTGCCCATCTGTCGCCTTGACGATGCGGTGGAACTCGCCGAGCGGCACGGGGTCATCCTTTGCACCTATGGCGACATGATGCGCGTGCCGGGCACCAAGCATCGCAGCCTGATGCGCGCCAAGGCTGACGGAGCGGATGTCCGCATGGTCTATTCAACGCTCGATGCCTTGAAGATCGCGCGTGAAAACCCCGAGCGGCAAGTCGTCTTCTTCGCCATCGGCTTCGAAACCACGACGCCGCCGACGGCCGTCGCGATCAAGACGGCGCAAGCCCAGGGGTTCAAGAATTTCAGCGTGTTCTGCAACCATGTGCTCACGCCGGCCGCGATCTCTCACATTCTTGAATCGCCGGAAGTGCGGGAACTGGGCATCGTCAAGATCGACGGGTTCCTGGGACCTTCGCACGTCTCCTCCGTGATCGGCTCGCAGCCATTTGAATTCTTTGCCGAAGAATTCCAGAAGCCAGTTGTCATCGCCGGCTTCGAGCCGCTTGACGTCATGCAGTCCGTTCTGATGCTGATCCGGCAGGTCAATGAAGACCGGCACGAGGTCGAGAACGAATATACCCGCGTCGTGACCGAGGAGGGCAACCTCAAGGCGCAGGCCCTGGTGAGCGCGGTCTTCGAACTGCGCAAGACCTTTGACTGGCGCGGCCTCGGCACCGTGCCCTACAGCGCCCTGCGCATCCGCGACGCTTATGCCGATTTCGACGCCGAGAAGCGCTTCGAGCTGTCGGTCAAGGCTTCGCGCGAGGTGACGTCCTGCGAATGCCCGTCGATCCTGCGCGGGGTGAAGAAGCCGACCGACTGCAAGCTGTTCGGCACCGTGTGCACGCCGCAGAACCCGATTGGCTCATGCATGGTCTCCTCCGAGGGCGCCTGCGCGGCCTACTGGACCTATGGCCGTTTCCGCGAGCCTAAGCCGTTGGAGGCGGCGGAATAGTGGGCGCGAACGATCCCAGGCTAGCCGTAACCACCTCGTCGGTCCGCGGCGTGGTGGACATGACGCATGGCGCGGGCGGCCGCGCGATGGCCGAGCTGATTCGGGATATTTTTCAAAGACATCTGGCCAACGAGTTCCTGGCCCAGGGCAACGACGCGGCCCTGCTCGGCACCGTCTGCGGACGCCTGGTGATGGCAACGGACGCGCATGTCATCTCGCCTGTGTTCTTTCCGGGTGGGGATATCGGCGCGCTGGCGATCCACGGCACGATCAACGACGTCGCCATGATGGGCGCGCGGCCGCTCTGGCTGTCCGCGTCCTTCATCCTGGAGGAAGGTTTTCCGTTGGCCGAACTCGAAAGGATAGTTGTTTCAATGGCTTTTGCCGCCCGGGAAGCGGGCGTGCCCGTGGTTGCGGGCGACACCAAGGTGGTGGAGAAGGGCAAAGGCGACGGCGTTTTCATCTCCACGACCGGTGTTGGCGTGCTGGCGGACGGCACTGACGTCTCCGGAAGCAATGCCCGGCCGGGCGATGCAATCCTTGTCTCCGGCACCATGGGCGACCACGGAGTGGCTATCCTGTCGAAGCGAGTACACCTTGATTTTGAAACGGAAATCATCTCCGACAGCCAACCGCTGCACGATCTGGTGGCGGCGATGCTTGCTGCCATTCCCGGTATCCGGGTGCTGCGTGACCCCACGCGCGGCGGATTGTCGGCGACGCTGAACGAAATCGCGCAGCAGTCCAACGTCGGAATGGTAATCCGGGAAGCGGCGGTTCCGGTCAAGCCGGAGGTCGCGGCGGCGTGCGAACTGCTCGGTCTCGACCCGCTGAATGTTGCCAACGAAGGCAAGCTGGTTGCCATCTGCGCGGCGCAAGACGCGGAGACTTTGCTCACCGCGATACGCGCTCATCCCAAGGGCCAGGATGCCGCAATCATTGGCGAAGTCGTCGCAGACCAGCATGCGCTGGTGCGGATGAAAACTCGACTTGGCGGTATGCGCGTTGTCGACTGGATCGCCGGGGAACAGCTTCCGAGGATCTGCTGATGCGCATTCTGCTTCTCGTCACCGCCTTCAACGCCTTGAGTCAGAGGATTTTCGTGGAGCTTGGCGAGCACGCACACGAGGTCTCGGTGGAGATGGACGTCAACGACGAGCGGACCATCGAGGCTGTAGATTTGTTTCGGCCGGACCTCGTCATCGCCCCCTTCCTGAAGCGCGCAATCCCCAAAAAAGTCTATGAAAACCAATGCTGCATGATCGTTCACCCAGGCATTGTCGGCGACCGCGGCCCCTCCGCGCTGGACTGGGCGATGATGGACGGGGCGACGCAGTGGGGTGTCACGGTGCTGGAGGCGGCGCCCGAAATGGATGCCGGGCCGGTCTGGGCCCGTGCCTCCTTCGCGGTGCGAAAGGCGACGAAATCGAGCCTCTATCGTAACGAGGTGACCGACGCGGCGGTGACGGCGGTGTTCGAAGCGATCGCGCGGTTCGAGCAGGGCGAAAAGCCAGTTGCCCCGGAAGAACGATCTGTTGCGCCCCTCGGCCGGTGGCGGGACGCGATCAAACAGGCGGACCGGAGGATCGATTGGGCTGCCGACACGACCGAAACGGTGCTGAAGAATATCGCAGCAGCGGACGGCGCGCCCGGCGTGCGGGACAAGCTTTTCGGCGAACCGGTCTTCCTTTTCGACGCGCGAGAGGCACGTGAACCAGGGGCTGACGTGCCTCTCGCGCGGGGTGAACGGGGCAAGATATCGCTCCCGGAGCCGGGAGCGGTCGTCGCCGAGGAGCGGGCCGGCGATCGCCCTCGTCACCGTCGACGGCGCGTTGTGGATCGGCCATGTCCGGCACCCCAATTCGCCACACCCGTTCAAGCTGCCGGCGACCATGGTCTTCGCGAACGAAGTTGCAGGCCTGCCGGAGATCCCGCTCAATTCACCGGGCGGGTATCAGGACATCATCTACGAAGAAGATGGTGCGGTCGGCTATCTGCACTTCCCCTTCTATAACGGTGCAATGGGAAAGGACGCCTGCCGAAGACTTTTGGACGTTTATACAAAAGCGACGGAGCGTCCGACCAGGGTGATCGTGCTGTGCGGAGGACCGCAGTTCTGGTCCAACGGGCTCGACCTCAACCGGATCGAGGCGGCCGACAGTGCGGCCGACGAGTCCTGGGTCAGCATCAATGCCATCGACGACCTCGCCGAGGCGATCATCCGCACGACAAGCCACATCACCGTAGCAGCGCTTGCTGGAAATGCGGGAGCGGGTGGCGTGTTTCTCGCCCGCGGCACCGACCAGGTCTGGATGCGTTCGAGCGTCATCCTCAACCCGCATTACAAGGACATGGGCAATCTCTACGGCTCGGAGTTCTGGACCTACCTCCTGCCGAGCTGCTGCGGGACTGAGAATGCCCGCCGGATCGCGGCGGCGCGTCTGCCGATGGGCGCGAAGGAGGCGCTGAATCTCAATCTGGCCAACCGGGTGTTCGCGGGGGCAAGCGAGCTGTTTATGGCGCAAGTGAGGGCGTCGGCTGCCGCGCTGGCCGGGAGCGCAGAGTTTCCGCGGTTGCTCGCCGAAAAACAAGCCCAGCGCGCAGCCGACGAGGCGGCCAAGCCGCTTTCAGCCTATCGCAAGGAGGAGCTTTCACGAATGCGCCGCAATTTCTACGGCTTCGACCCGAGCTACCATGTCGCGCGGCATAATTTCGTGCACAAGGTGCCGAAGTCGCGCACCCCAATGACGATCGCCCGCCACCGCGACGTCGCCTGGCAGGCCGGCCGGGACGGGAGGAGGAAGGCATCGTGAGCGACCTGCCGGGCATATTGATCGTCGACGACGAAATCCGCTTGCTGGAGGCGCTGTGGCGCATCCTGAGCGAGGATTTCGAGGTCCCGTGCATGGTGTGCACGGTGCACTGATGGGCGCGCTGCTCGCCGAGCCCGCAGTGGAGGGACGCCTGGTCCGGGTGACGGGGCTTGTGCAAGGCGTCGGCTTCCGGCCGACAGTGTGGCGCATCGCGACCGCTATGGGACTATCGGGCCATGTCCGCAACGATGCTGCAGGCGTGGAGATCGCGCTGTGGTGCAGCGATGCCGAGTTCGAGACCTTCGCGGACAGGCTAAAGGCGCAATGCCCGCCGCTGGCGCGGATCGACGGGATCGAGGCGGCGACGCTTGAGGGGCCGCGGCCGGCGGGCGGCTTCACTATTGCGGCGAGTGCAGGCGGGCAGGTGAAGACCGGCATCGTGCCCGACGCCGCCTGCTGCCCGGAATGTCTTGCGGAAGTGCTCGACCCCAAGGACCGGCGCTATTTCTACCCTTTCGCCAATTGCACGCATTGCGGGCCGCGGCTGTCGATCGTCAAGGCTATCCCCTATGACCGCCGCTCGACCACTATGGCACGATTTTCGATATGCGAGGAATGCCGGGCCGAGTACGAAAATCCGGCCGACCGCCGCTTTCACGCCCAGCCGATCGCCTGCCCGGCCTGCGGCCCGCGCGTTTGGTTGGAAGGTCTCGACCGCGTCGTGGTCGGCGGCGGCCCGCAGGCGGTGATCCGGAAAACGGCGGCACTGATCGGGGAAGGGCGGATCGTCGCGATCAAGGGCATCGGCGGGTTCCACCTCGCCTGCGACGCGACGGACGAAGCGGCGGTGGCGCAGCTGCGCGCCCGCAAGAAACGCGACGGCAAGCCGTTCGCGTTGATGGCGCGCGACTTGGAGCAGCTTGCCGAATTCGCGGAGCTGTCGGGCGAGGATCGCGCCGCACTTGCCGCCCGAGCGGCGCCGATCGTGCTGGTAAAGCGCCGTGACAGCTGCGGCGTTGCGGCGGGCGTGGCGCCGGAGCACGAGCGGCTCGGTTTCATGCTGCCCTACACGCCGCTGCATCATCTCTTGCTGCGGGCGCTGGACGGTCCGGTGGTGATGACCTCCGGCAATCGCTCGGGCGAGCCGCAATGCACGGACAACGACGAGGCGCGGCAGGAGCTAGCCGGGATCGCGGACTTCTGGCTGATGCACGATCGCGAGATTATCAACCGGCTCGACGACAGCGTGGTGCGCCGCGACGGCCACGGCATTTCGGTGTTGCGGCGCGCGCGCGGTTTCGCGCCGGAGCCGCTCGCGCTGCCGGCGGGCTTCGATGGCCCGGTCAGGGTGCTGGCTGCGGGCGGCGATCTAAAGGCCGCATTCTGCCTGGCGGGCGACGGCAAGGCGCTGCTGTCGCAGCATCTCGGCGACCTCGAGGAGCTGAAGAACCAGGACGCGTGGGGGCAGGCGTTGGGGCTGTATCGAAGCCTGTTCGACACGAAGCCGGACCTCATTGTGGCCGACCGGCATCCGGGCTACCGTTCGACCCAGCTTGCCATGGAGCTTGCCCGTGAGACCGCGGCGAGGTTTGTGCAGGTCCAGCACCATCACGCGCATCTCGCCTCGTGCCTTGCCCAGCACGGCCGCGCAATCGACGCACCGCCGGTGCTCGGCATTATCCTCGACGGTCTCGGATACGGCGATGACGGCACGATCTGGGGCGGCGAGTTCCTGCTCGGCGGCTATCGAGGGTTCCGGAGGCTGGCATATTTCGAGCCGGTCGCCATGCCCGGCGGCGACAAGGCCAGCGTCGAGCCGTGGCGCAATGCCTATGCGCATCTGCGGGCGGCTTTCGGTCCGGATTTCCTGGCCAAGCTTCCTGCCGATCGGCCCTTCGTCCGCGCCCTGGCCGAAAAGCCGCTTGGCGTGCTGGACCGGATGATCGAGAGGGGCGTCAATGCTCCGCTTGCCTCCTCAGCGGGGCGCCTTTTCGATGCCTGCGCGGCATTCCTCGGCATCTGTTTCGAACGCCAGAGCTACGAGGGGCAAGCCGGCATGGAGATGGAGGCACTCGCCAGCCCGTTCATGGATGCGGCCGAGGCTTGGCCAGAAACCTCGCCGAAGGGGCCGGCTATCTCTTGGAAAGGTCTTTGGGAAGGGCTTCTTCGCGATCAGGCTTCGGGCGTCAAAACCGGGCTGATTGCCGCGCGCTTCCACAGGACGCTGATAGAGATCATCTCGCGGAAGGCCATCGGACTCACTAAGGAAAACGGCGTCGGCACGGTCGCACTGTCCGGTGGCGCTTTCCAGAATCAGCTGCTGCTCAAAGGCGTACTCGCCGAGCTCACAGTTGCAGGATTGGAGGGGCTGGCGCACGCAAGCGTTCCCGCAAACGACGGTGGCCTGGCGCTCGGCCAGGCAATGATCGGCCTGGCCCTTTCGCATTGAGACCAATCGTTGAAGAAAAAATATCAGCATCGTCCATATAAGGCGGTGCGCATTGTGACGAGCGGCGGCCAGCTTGGCGCATTTCGTCCGGGCCGTAAGTGGCTCATCTGCGCGCATCGCCGGGTAAAAGGACTTAGCCAGGAATGATGCTCCGAAAAGGAATCGTCGAGGACAGCCCTCCAAGCCGCGCAGCCAAGCAGCGGTTCTCGAATGGCTCTTTTTGGGCCGCCGACAATGAGCGTTCCACGGCTTCGGACAGTGAGAAGGATGCGAGACGGCGCGTCGGTTCGAGCGGCCCTGTTCGCAATCACGAACACGACCGAAGGAAAAACCGTAGCGGGCTGCGAATTCCTTCTGCGTCATCCCAATTTCCGGCGGATGGCACGCACATCGACCGTTGCATTCTTTAGTTTGGCGGCGTCAGCGTTGGCGTATGCAAGAGCTTCCGAGCGCCCTGCAAAATCCTCGATCCTGCCTTGCTCATTTTCCACTCCTGATCTTCTTCACTTGCGCTGGCGCTTCAAGAACTGCGCTGATGATCGGGCCGTCACCAAGCCCAACCGCGCTCGCTCGGGCTGCGCAACCCTGACCAGCTTCGCCCGGCGAGCGCTCACCGTCCCGGATCAATGAAGGGGGCCCCTTTGCGCGCCGATCCAGGGTCCCCATTCCGGGCCGATTGACAGTCGGTCAAGGAGACTGGCAAGAACGGTCTCCGGTCGCCTGGTGAGATGGCGTTTCCGTTGGCGACAGATGCCGACCTTTTCCAGGACCGCCATGGCCAAGCTGCGGTGCAGCATCCCATGGCGGTGATGTGTGACTGCGTGCCCCAGCGCCAAAGGCTGTTGCGGCATGTATTTTCAATGCTCCATTACGCGCATGAACCACCCCTGACAAAGATTGCCTCCCGGCGACTTTGGACCTCTATTCGCTGAAATTCAGAATCATGGTTCAGCATAGTGGATTTCGATGAGCGACGTCGATTTCAAAATCAATGAAAGGCGTCCGCAAATTACTATGGGAAATCATATACTTCTCACACGAGGGCGGCCATCGTTCTGCTGCGATCTAACGACAGGCATTACTAGGCATCTTTCGGTTTGGAATAGCGAGCGGCGTCTCTTTGATATCCATCAATTTGGTGTCCTATCGGTACCCATAATCAGGTTCCTCTAAAGGGGGCTTGGCAGGCGCTTTAACTATTGGCTATAATGTGTACCATGAGTGCACCGCGTGAAGATAAGCTAAAGAACGTTCTGAAGGCCGTCCCGGCTGGCTTTATCGTGGATGCGCACTGGCTGGAGGCCCAAGGCGTCAGCCGTTTCCTGACGCGCAAATATATAGAAAGCGGTTGGCTGCAGCGCCTCGCGCGCGGTGTTTTCCGCCGCCCGGCACCGCAGCCGGTTCCGCTCGACTGGCCGACCTGTCTGCTCTCTCTCCAGCACATCATGAACTACAAGGTGCACGCTGGCGGCACCACGGCCCTCGGCCTACAGGGCTACCGCCATTATCTTCCGCTCGGCAGCCCCGCCCCGGTCTGGCTCTACGGCAACGACATACCTACCTGGCTGCAGCGCCTTCAACTGGACGCGCCGCTCACAACACGCAATCTCTCACTGTTCAGCGAATCGGCCCTCGGCCTTGCCGACAACAAATCCGCCAGCACCGTAACGCTGCCCTGGGGCTGGGCGCTCCGCCTGTCCTCGCCCGAACGCGCGATCCTGGAAGCGCTCGAAGAACTACCTGCCAACGAAAGCTTCCACAATCTCGATATGGTGTTTGAGGGACTCACCACGCTAAGTCCCCGCCGCCTCGCCGCCTTGCTGCAGAGCTGCAGCAGCATCAAGGTGAAACGCCTGTTCTTCGTGTTCGCCGACCGCCACAAGCATGCCTGGCGCGAGCGTCTCAATACTGACGATTTCAATTTGGGAACAGGGGACCGCGCCCTTGTGAAAGGGGGAAGGATACATCCCCGCTATCGCATCATGGTCCCACCGGAGTTTGCCGAAACGCCAAAAGGAGCTGCCGATGGCCCGTGACGCCTATGCCGCGCAAGTTGCTCTGCTGGTGCGCCTGCTTCCCTTCATCGCAGATGAGGAAGTCTTTGCGCTGAAGGGCGGGACCGCTATCAATCTCTTCTACCGCGACATGCCGCGCCTCTCGGTCGATATCGATCTGACATACCTGCCGGTGCGGGATCGCGCGGAAAGTCTGGCGGACATTGACGAAACCCTCGACCGGATTGTCGCCGCCGCCAGCCGCGGCATCCCGCGACTCGATGCCCGCCGGATAGAGGGCGGCGGCGGCGGCGCCACCCGTATCAAGTCACGGCTCGACGGCGCCGAAGTCAAGATCGAGACCTCGCCTGTCACGCGCGGGGTTGTGCATGATCCAGAACGCCGCGAAGTGTCAGCGGCCGTAGAAGATGAATTCGGATAGGGGAGAGCTTCGCAGTCTGGATCGGCCCGCCGGTTAAGGAATCGTACTCGCTGGCGATCCTGACCGCTTCCTCGGCCGTTGTGCCCGCGTGCAGCGCGCCCAGTGCAAACTTCCTGCCGGTGCCGATCGCGAAGAATGGCGCCTCGAGCGGCCCGGTAAAGCAGGACGAATGGTTCCAGTAGTGGACGGTGCCGTCGGTCCACACCAGCAGCGCCTTGACGCCGATCTTGCTGTCATGGGTGCGCGCGGGCAGGGAATGGCCTTCGTTGACGGCCTGGCTGCACCATTTGGCGAAGGCGTCGGTCTGGCCGCCGTGGCCCGAGGACGCGACCAGGGCGCCATTGGGCAGGACGTGCAGTTTTTTCTTGAAGCCGATCGGGCTGTCGTCGCCCGAATAGGCGCGGCTGTCCGTCGCCATGATCCCGTCGCGGTACACAACGGTCGTCATTGGCAGATCCCCTCGGGGCCGCCGGATTCCACGCACTTGATGCCTTTGTAGCCGACCTTGAGCACGTCCTGGAGCTCGAGATCTTCCACCGAACCTTCTTCTGCTGCCAGGTGCAGGACCGTATCCTGTGCCTTCGCGTTCAGGATCAGGCGGGTGGAGTCGGCTTTGGGGTCGCAGCCGACGATGAGGATCCTTTGCCCAAGGTCGACAAGGGCGGCAAGCGTATTTTGGGACGTCGTCGATTTGCCGATGCCCCCCTTGCCGTAGAACGCGATTTGACGCAGACGTGACATGTAGCTTTCCTTCTTTTTTCCATTTGCCGGCGCCATGAATCCCGGTCGGCAGCTCTCACCGCCTTTCACCAAGGGTTTCAAGACTCGTACCAACTCGGCTGATTGGGCCGGAGAAGAAAATTTGTGGATGCTTTTGAGCTGCTAGCCCGAGGCAACAAGAGATTGGCTAAGCAAGCCGTGTGTCGCGGACCCGACAAAGACGACAATGTGTCGGATTCCGTTACTTGCGACCGCTATCGACCTCGCGGAGCCCGACAACTGGCCGGCCCCCATCGGGTGATCCATGTTGAACGTTAGCGCATGCTTGGTCTTTGCGCTTCGGCTGCGGCCGCATTGGGTGAGCGTCAGCCGCTGGGTGACATTGACGGCGTAGATTCTTCACGGCCAGACACCCGAGATCGGCGTGTTGGGCGGGTTCGGGATAGGGGAGAGCTTCGCCGTCTGGATCGGCCCGCCGATTGAAGGATCGCACTTGCTGGCGATCCTGACCGCTTCCTCGGCCGTTACGCCCGCGTGCAGCGCGCCCAGTGCAAACTCCGTGCCGGAGCCGATCGCGAAGAAGGGCGCCTCGAGCGGCCCGGTAAAGCAGGACGACTGGTTCCAGTAGTGGACGGTGCCGTCGGTCCACACCAGCAGCGCCTGGACGTCGATCTTGCTGTCATGGGTGCGCGCGGGCAGGAGATGGCCTTCGTTGACCGCCTGGCTGCACCATTTGGCGAAGGCGTCGGTCTGGCCGACATCGCTCGCGGCGTCGGTCTGGCCGACATCGCTCGACGAGGACGCGACCAGGGCGCCATTGGGCAGGACGTGCAGGTTTTTCTTGAAGCCGATCGGGCTGCCGTCGCTCGAATAGACGCGGCTGTCCGTTGCCATGATCCCATCTCGGTACACAATGGTCGTCATGGCAATCACCCGAGGTCGACAAGGGCGGCGAGCGTATTTTGGGATGTCGTCGATTTGCCGATCCCCCCTTGCCGTAGAACGCGATCTGACGCAGACCTGACATGTAGCTTTCCTTCTTTGTTCCATTGGCGGCTGCCCGCGACATGAATACCGGCCGACAGCTCTCGCCGCCTCGCACCTAAGGGTTTCAAGACTCGTGCCAACTCGGCTGAGTTGGGCCGGAGCAAAATTTGTGAATGCTTTTCAGCTGCTTAGCCCGAGGCAACAAGAGATTGGCTAAGCAAGCCGTGTGTCGCGGACCCGACAAAGACGACAATGTGTCGGATTCCGTTACTTGCGACCGCTATTGACCTCGCGGAGCCCGACAACTGGCCGGCCCCCATCGGGTGATCCATGTTGAACGTTAGCGCATGCTTGGTCTTTGCGCTTCGGCTGGGGTGGCCGGCGAAGCTGGTCCGGGTTGCGCAGCCGGCCACAGGATCGCATTTGGTACCCATCAATCTCGGCAGCCACAAGGGCCAGCCGGTTCGCAACGCCATCCGCAAGGCCGGCGGCAGGCTCTTCTTCCTGCCGCCCTATGGTCCCGACCTCAATGAGATCGAGCAGGTCTTCGCGCAGCTCAAGTAGCTCATGGCACAGCTGCCGGACGAACCGTCGAGGCAACATGGAAAGCCGTCGGCAGAATGCTCCATCTCCTCAAACCAGACGCGTGCTGCAATTACCTCGTTAACGCAGGATACGCTTCAATAGGAACTCATCAGACTCTAGAGTTCGACCAGCTTCGCCCGCTGCTCGGCCGGCAGCACCACGGCGGCGGTCGAGCAGCGCCGTCATCAGCTTGCGCGAGACCTCGTCGACCGCTGCGATGTGCCAGGTGCGCAGCTTCTCCGCCGCCTCGCGGTCGATGGTTGGCGCCGAGCAGCTTGGCGACATCGTCTAGCGCGTCGCCAAGCCGCGCATGATCGGGCTGATATCGTCGAGGAACTTGTCTATCTCCTCCAGCCTTCCTGCTCGGGTGTGGCGTCGATCTCCTCGAGCATGCGCTAGAAGCGGTGCCGGCCGAAACCCATGCCGTCGCGGAAATTGGCCCGCATGTACATGCCTGGCCCGCCGTCACCCCACCCATGCCGGTCAAGCCCGAGAGCTGCTGGATAAATTCTGGCGGGGCTCCTTTGCCGCTGCTTGCTTGTCGAGGCCGTTTCGGGCCTAGTATTCCTGATCGAGTTCCTGCTGACGGCGGCCATCTCGCGGCGCTCGGAGTCGGTGATCCTGATTGCCCGCCACCGCTCGGCAGCTCGGATCATGGCCGAACATGAGCTTGAGAACGGGCTTCCCGCCGAAGGCATTGGGAATGATCTTTAGCCTGCGCCGCTCCTTGACGAACAGACATTCCAGAAGATTGGAGGTCCTGATGGCGCGGCGGTGAGTGATCGGCATTCTCAGATGCGCGATTGCCGCTTCGAAGTCGTCCATGAAGCAGGCGAACGCGTTCGGCAGCTCGGCCTCGTAATCCTTCACCAGACCGGCGGCGAGGTCGCGAGGCGGCCTGATATGCGGCGGTGGCGCGGGCCTTGAATTCGGGCCCGCCACCTGCGGGGCCGATTATTCCACAAAGCCTTCCGCCGTGTTCAGGCGCCCGCTGTGCACTCCGGCCGCCCGAGCCAATGTAGAAAAGGTCAGCGTCGAGGCGAACCTCTCCATTTGCGTTTCGGGCCGATGATAAGAGAGTCCACCTCGCAAAGATTGATATCCGAGAGGACGTCGTAGCCATCTTCGTACACAATCAGCACATTGAAGCGGCAGAAGCCGCCCGGTAGCTTCACGCTCTTCTTGGAGCCCGGATTCAGGTAGGACGAACCGATAAGATCCGGACCCGAGCCCCAGCCCTCGGCGCGGATGGGCAGTATGTAGAGCGCTACTACGGCAACGTCAGTGTGATTTTCGACATCGATCGACCGTTTGTATTCGTCTGACAGCGCAAACGATGGAAGGGAAAAGGCAATGAGAGCCGCCATTGCTAATGCACGGAATCTGCTCATGTTGTCTCCTTTGCAGATTGCTTCGTCTTCAGCAGGGCGGACAGGCGCCTGTCGTCGTCGACGAACCTGGCGCGCCATGCTCGTTTGTCTGCTCCGGTACAGAAGCACCGTCGCAATGCCACCGATGGCGATGCGCTTGCCCCAGCTCTTCTTCTGCGGGTGCCGGAGAGGCCGGCCGGTTCCGGATATTTCGTTTCCATGATGCTGGTCCTTCTAGCTAAAAAGGCATCTTTGCCGCGACTGGGGAAACTGCGAGCGCAACGTTTCGGCCGTTGCGGGGGAAGACGTGGCCGACTTCCCGATGCCCCTTGCCGTAGAATGCGATCTGACGCAGACTTGACATGTAGCTTTCCTTCTTCTGTTCCATTTGCGGCTGCCCGCCATGAATACCGGCCGGCAGCTCTCGCCGCCTTGCACAGAAGGGGTTTCAAGAGTCGTGCCGGTGGTGTCACATTGATTGAGCGGTAAGGAAATTGAGGTAGCAGCGCGCCCATGACCGTGAGTGCACCGACCTACAAGAACCACCGCTATCCGATCGAAATCGTGGCCCGTGCTGTCTGGCTCTACTTCCGCTTCAATCTGAGCCTGCGCGATGGTGAGGAAATGCTGCTCGATCGCGGGATCGTCGTTTCCTACGAGACCATCCGCCGATGGTGCCGAAAGCACGGCCCTGATTATGCGCGCCGCATACGCCGCAAGGCACCAACGAAAGACGATGTCTGGCATCGGGATGAAGTCGTGGTGCGCATCAACGGTCAGAAATGCTGGTTGTGGAGAGCGGTTGATCAGGACGGATATGTGCTCGACGAGATTGTCCAGACGCGTCGCAACACCAAGGCCGCCAGGCGCCTGCTGACGCGACTTCTGACGCGACTTCTGAAGAAGCAGGGTCTGCCGCCAAAGCGTATGATCACCGGCAAACTGCGCTCCTACGGGGCGGCCAAACGCCAGCTCATGCCGAACGTGGAACACCGCTCGCATAAAGGCTTGAACAACCGGGCGGAGAATTCTCACCTGCCGTTCCGAAAACGGGAACGAACGCGACAGGGTTTCCGGTCGGTCGGCTCATTGCAGCATTTCGTGTCGATCTTCTCCGCCGTCCGAAATCTCTTCGTCCCATCCCAGACCAACCGCTCCGCAGCACAAATTCGAACCCATCGACGCCAGGCAATGGCCGCGTGGCAGGCCGTGAGTGCACGGCCTGCCTGAAAAGCGCGGTGTCGGCCTCACGCGACCACATTTCAAACAACGTGACAACGCCCGGCGGCCTTCACCGCCGCAATCGCGGCCGCGGCATTCGAAAACTGGTGCCGGCCCGGCACGCGTGGTGGTGCCAGATCCATAAGCCCGGTCTGGTCCTGGTAGGTCATGCGGCCGTTTTCCTCGTAGGCGAGATAGTCCTGGCCCGCTTTGTTCGGAGAGAAGTCCCGCGCCGAAATCTCGGTCATGGGCAGCCTTCCGGTGCGCGGCAAGATGCGATCGGTATCGGGAAAGATCGATCGGTTGGCCGTCACCGGTGATGAAGTGCTGATTGTCGACTACAAGATCAACCGCCCGGCGCCAAAATCGCTGGAAGCCGTTCCGCTCGCGAACGGGCGCCTGCGCGGCTTCCCGCAGAGGACTTCGAGCTTGCCTTCAACAAACAGTGTCGGACGCGCAGGCGGCAAATCGAACGGCATGAACGCATCGACGTTCTCTGCGCCTGCGGTTACGCTCTCGTATCGGCCCGTTGTTCGCTTCGGAATTTCATGTCGCCCAATTGGCAACAGCTTCGTTCGCTTCGAGGGGAGCAAGGAACGACAGCGTTCCTTGGTGATCTATCTGGGAACGAAGTCCTTACCTAGCGCCGAGTGTTAGCCAAAAATCGTTCTTAGCGCGAGTGCCTTAATGGATTGTCGCTGACTGTCTGCTCCCTGAAAAGGACGGCGGCAGCCCTACAACACGGTGCGAGCGCATCATCTTTGGACTACAGACCCCCGGCACCAGATGCGATCCTCTGGCCGGCTGCGCAACCCGGACCAGCTTCGCCGGCCACCCCAGCCGAAGCGCAAAGACCAAGCATGCGCTAGCGTTCAACATGGATCACCCGATTGGGGCTGGCCAGTTGTCGGGCTCCGGCGAGGTCAATAGCGGTCGTACCCTGTGTCGTCTTTGTCGGGTCCGCTACACACGGCTTGCTTAGCCAATCTCTTGTTGCCTCGGGCTAAGCAGCTGAAAAGCATCCACAAATTTTCTTCTCCGGCCCAATCAGCCGAGTTGGCACGAGTCTTGAAACCCTTTGGTGCGAGGCGGCGAGAGCTGCCCATCGGCATTTATGTCGCGGGCAGCCGCGATGGATGGAACGAAGGAAGGAAATCTATAATGTCAGGTCTGCGTCAGATCGCCTTTTACGGCAAGGGCGGCATCGGCAAGTCCACCACCTCCCAAAATACGCTCGCCGCCCTTGTCGACCTCGGGCAGAGGATCCTCATCGTCGGCTGCGATCCGAAAGCCGACTCCACCCGCCTGATCCTGAACTCGAAAGCGCAGGATACGGTCCTGCATCTTGCGGCACAGGAAGGTTCGGTCGAAGACCTCGAACTCCAGGACGTGCTCAAGGTAGGTTACAGAGGGATCAAGTGCGTGGAATCCGGCGGCCCGGAGCCGGGTGTCGGCTGCGCCGGCCGCGGTGTCATCACCTCGATCAACTTCCTCGAGGAGAACGGCGCCTATGACGATGTCGACTATGTCTCCTACGACGTGCTCGGGGACGTGGTGTGCGGCGGCTTCGCGATGCCGATCCGCGAGGGCAAGGCCCAGGAAATCTACATTGTCATGTCCGGCGAGATGATGGCGCTCTATGCCGCCAACAACATCGCCAAGGGCATCCTGAAATATGCCCATTCGGGCGGCGTGCGGCTCGGCGGCCTGATCTGCAACGAGCGCCAAACCGACCGCGAGCTCGACCTTGCCGAAGCACTGGCTTCCAGGCTCAATTCCAAGCTCATCCATTTCGTGCCTCGCGACAACATCGTCCAGCACGCCGAACTCAGGAAGATGTCTGTGATCCAGTATGCGCCGGATTCGAAGCAGGCGGGGGAATACCGGGCGCTGGCCGAGAAGATCCATGCCAATTCTGGCCAGGGCACCATCCCGACCCCGATCACCATGGAGGAGCTCGAGGACATGCTGCTCGACTTCGGCATCATGAAGACCGACGAGCAGATGCTTGCCGAGCTTCAGGCCAAGGAAGCGGCGAAGGCGGCCGCCCAGTAACGAGCGCTGCCGACACGAGGCGCCGCCTTGAGCTGGCCGCCTTGCAAAGAACGGCGCCTCATCGATGAGGCGTCACCAAATACCTTGAAAGGGGTCCCATGAGCCTGGATTACGAGAATGACGGTGCTCTCCATGCGAAGCTTATTGAGGAGGTGCTGTCGCAATATCCCGACAAGGCGGCGAAGCGCCGCAAAAAGCACCTCAGCGTCGCAAAGAGCGGGAACGAGGCTGGCGAGGTCCTTTCCGAATGCGACGTCAAATCGAACATCAAGTCCATTCCGGGCGTGATGACGATTCGCGGCTGCGCCTATGCCGGCTCAAAGGGCGTGGTGTGGGGTCCGGTCAAGGATATGGTCCATATCTCGCACGGCCCGGTTGGCTGCGGGCAATATTCCTGGTCGCAGCGCCGCAACTACTACGTCGGCACGACGGGCATCGACACGTTCGGGACAATGCAGTTCACCTCCGATTTCCAGGAGAAGGACATTGTTTTCGGCGGCGACAAGAAGCTGGAACAGATTATCGACGAGATCGAGGATCTGTTTCCGCTGAACAATGGCATCACCGTGCAATCCGAATGCCCGATCGGCCTGATTGGCGACGACACCGAAGCAGTTTCGCGGAACAAGGCCAAGGAGCACGAAAAGACGATCGTGCCGGTGCGCTGCGAGGGTTTCCGCGGCGTCTCGCAATCACTCGGCCATCACATCGCCAACGATGCGATCCGCGACTGGGTCTTCGAGAAGAAGGACGTGGAGTTCGAGGCCGGCCCGTACGACGTCAACGTGATCGGCGACTACAATATCGGCGGCGACGCCTGGGCCTCGCGCATCCTGCTCGAGGAGATAGGGCTGCGCGTGGTCGGCAACTGGTCGGGCGACGCGACCCTCGCCGAAATAGAGCGCGCCCCGAAGGCCAAGCTCAATCTCATCCACTGCTACCGGTCGATGAACTACATCTGCCGGCACATGGAGGAAAAGTATGGCGTCGCCTGGATGGAGTACAATTTCTTCGGGCCCTCCCAGATCGAAGCCTCTCTGCGCAACATAGCCAAGCATTTTGGGCCCGAAATCGAGGAGAAGACTGAGAAGGTCATCGCCAAGTACAGACCGCTCGTTGATGCGGTCATTGCCAAGTACCGGCCGCGCCTCGAAGGCAATACCGTGATGCTTTATGTCGGCGGCCTGCGCCCCCGTCACGTCATCACCGCCTACGAGGATCTCGGCATGGTGATCGTCGGCACCGGCTATGAGTTCGCCCACAACGACGACTATCAGCGCACGGGCCATTACGTGAAGAATGGCACGCTGATCTATGACGACGTTACCGGTTACGAGTTGGAAAAGTTCATCGAGGGGGTTCGCCCTAATCTCGTCGGCTCGGGCATCAAGGAAAAATACCCGGTGCAGAAGATGGGCATACCGTTCCGTCAGATGCACTCCTGGGATTATTCAGGACCGTATCACGGCTATGACGGCTTTGCCATTTTCGCCCGCGACGTGGACCTTGCCATCAACAATCCGGTCTGGGGCCTCTACCAGGCGCCTTGGAAAGAAAGCCCGTCCCGTGGGCGGGCGATGGCTGCCGAGTAACACCTGACTTTAGCCTGGTCTCCCCAGGGAGACGACGAACGCCCGCGGCCGCGTGATCCGCGGGAGACCTGAAACGTCTTCACGTCCCTGAGCTGCCGTATGGCGCCCAGATGAAAGAGGTAACCACCCATGCCGCAGTCGGCTGAAAAAGTTCTCGACCACGCCCCCCTGTTCCGTGAGCCGGAATATAGGCAGATGCTTGCCGAGAAGAAGCTGAATTTCGAATGTCCGCACGCCGATCAGATCGTTACCGATCAGCGCGAGTTCACCAAGACGTGGCAATACCGCGAAAAGAATCTCGCCCGCGAAGCGCTTGTCGTGAACCCCGCCAAGGCCTGCCAGCCGCTGGGTGCGGTGTTTGCGGCCGCGGGCTTCGAGCGAACCATGTCCTTCGTCCACGGCAGCCAGGGCTGCGTGGCCTATTACCGCTCGCACCTGTCGCGCCATTTCAAGGAGCCTGCGTCGGCGGTTTCCTCCTCGATGACCGAGGATGCGGCGGTATTTGGCGGCCTGAAGAACATGGTCGATGGGCTCGCCAACACCTACCAGCTCTACGACCCGAAGATGATCGCTGTCTCGACCACATGTATGGCGGAGGTCATTGGCGACGACCTGCACAGCTTCATCCAGAACGCCAAGGACGAAAACTCGGTCCCGCGCGACTTCGACGTGCCCTTTGCCCATACGCCAGCCTTTGTCGGCAGCCATGTCGATGGCTATGACGGCATGGTCAAAGGCATTTTGGAGCACTTCTGGAAAGGCCAGGAGCGCACGGAAGCCAAGGGAACCATCAACATCATTCCGGGCTTCGACGGCTTCTGCGTTGGCAACAACCGGGAACTCAAACGCCTGCTTGACCTGATGGGCGTGTCCTACACCTTCATCCAGGACGCCTCTGACCAGTTCGACACCCCGTCGGACGGCGAATACCGCATGTATGACGGCGGCACGAAGATCGAAGACGTGAAGGAGGCGCTCAACGCCGAGGCGACACTTTCGCTGCAGTATTACAACACCCGAAAAACGCTGGAATATTGCGAGCAAGTCGGGCAAGCGACCGCCTCGTTCCATTACCCGCTCGGGGTCCAGGCGACCGACGAATTCCTGATGGAGCTATCGGCGATCTCCGGCAAGGAAATCCCTGAGACAATCCGCCTGGAGCGCGGCCGACTGGTTGACGCCATGGCTGACAGTCAGTCCTGGCTGCATGGCAAGAAATACGCGATCTACGGCGATCCGGACTTCGTCCATGCCATGGCGCGCTTCGTGATGGAAACCGGCGGTGAGCCGACACATTGCCTCGCCACCAACGGCACCTCGGCGTGGGAAGCCGAGATGAAGGAACTGCTTGCATCCTCGCCCTTCGGCAAGGACGCTCAGGTCTGGGCGGGCAAGGACCTGTGGGCGATGCGCTCGCTGCTCTTCACCGAGCCGGTGGACCTGCTGATCGGCAATTCCTATGGCAAGTATCTGGAGCGCGACACCGGCACGCCGCTGATCCGGCTGATGTTTCCGATCTTCGACCGGCACCATCACCATCGCTTTGCGCTCATGGGCTACCAAGGCGGGCTGCGCGTGCTGACGACGATCCTCGACAAGATCTTCGACAAGCTCGATCGCGAGACGAGCGAGACGGGCGTGACGGACTATTCCTATGATCTCACCCGCTAACAGCGGCTGCCGGCTTTTCGCCGGAGCCGTCCGCTGCCCAACGGACCTTGGAGACCGACGCCATGTCCTCGCCCAGCGCCAAAATCCAGGATGTCTTCAACGAGCCCGCCTGCGATAAGAACCGCGGCAAGGATGCCAAGGCGCGCAAAGAGGGCTGTTCGAAGCCGCTGACGCCGGGCGCGGCAGCCGGCGGCTGCGCTTTTGACGGCGCCAAGATCGTGCTGCAGCCGATCACCGACGTCGCGCATCTGATCCATGCGCCGCTCGCCTGCGAGGGCAATTCCTGGGACAACCGCGGCGCCGCTTCCTCCGGGGCATCGCTGTGGCGCACGAGCTTCACGACCGACCTCACCGAACTCGACGTGGTGATGGGGCAGGGCGAGCGGAAGCTTTTCAAGGCGATCCGCGAGATCAAGGAAGCCTATGCGCCGCCGGCGATCTTCGTCTATTCGACCTGCGTGACGGCGCTGATCGGCGACGACATCGAAGCGGTCTGCAAGCGCGCGGGGGAAAAATTCGGCTTGGCCGTGGTGCCGGTCAATGCGCCGGGATTGGTCGGCTCCAAGAACCTCGGCAACAAGCTCGCCGCCGAGGCGTTGCTCGACCATGTCATCGGCACGGTCGAGCCCGACGACGCTGGGCCGTACGACATCAATATCCTTGGCGAATTCAATCTCTCCGGCGAATTCTGGCTGGTGAAGCCGCTCCTTGATCGGCTCGGGATCCGGGTGCGCGCCTGCATTCCGGGCGATGCGCGCTACCTCGACGTTGCCTCTGCGCACCGCTCCCGGGCGGCTATGATGGTGTGCTCGACCGCGCTCATCAATCTGGCTCGCAAGATGGAGGAGCGCTGGGACATCCCGTTCTTCGAAGGCTCCTTCTACGGCATCACCGACACCTCGGAAGCACTGCGCAACATTGCTGAGCTGCTCGTGAAGAAGGGCGCTGATCCAGAGATCCTCGCCCGCACAGAGACGCTGATCGCTGAGCAGGAGGCGATTGCGTGGAAGAAGCTCGAGGCTTACCGGCGACGGCTTCAAGGCAAGCGCGTGCTGCTCAATACAGGCGGTGTGAAGTCCTGGTCGGTCGTCCATGCGCTGATGGAGATCGGCATTGAGATCGTCGGCACCTCGGTCAAGAAATCCACTGTCGAAGACAAGGAGCGCATCAAACAGCTCCTCAAGGACGACAACCACATGTTCGAGCAGATGGCAGCGCGCGAGCTTTACGCCATGCTCTCAGAACACAAGGCCGACATCATGCTGTCGGGCGGGCGCACGCAATTCATCGCGCTTAAGGCCAAGACGCCCTGGCTCGACATCAACCAGGAGCGCCAACACCCTTACGCCGGCTATGACGGCATGGTGGAACTCGTACGCCAGATCGACCTCGCCATTCACAACCCGATCTGGCGCCAGGTGCGGGAACCGGCACCGTGGGATTGCCAGCCTGCCATGAAGGACGAACCGCCGAGCACAACGAGCGAGACGGCGAGCCTGCACGCTGTCCAGGAAGTCGCCCGCACGACGGCCCGCGACTGCGGCGAGTGTTGAGGAAAGCCGATGGCGCGCATCCTTCCCCAGACCAAATCAGCGGCGGTCAATCCGCTGAAATCCTCGCAGCCGCTGGGTGCTGCCTTGGCCTTTCTCGGGATCGACGGCGCAGTGCCGCTATTCCACGGCATCCAAGGCTGCACCAGCTTCGCGCTCGTGCTCTTCGTGCGGCATTTCAAGGAAGCGATTCCCCTACAGACCACCGCGATGGATGAAGTGACAACCATCCTCGGCGGGTCAGACAATCTGGAAGAGGCGATCCTCAACCTGAAGACCCGCACGAACCCAAAGCTGATCGGGGTCTGCACGACGGCCCTGGTGGAAACCCGTGGCGAAGATTGCGCAGGCGACATTGCCGACATCAGGCTGAAACGGGCGGAAGAACTCGCGGGTACGGAGATCGTACTGGCCAACACGCCGGATTTCGACGGCGCGATCGAACAGGGCTGGGCCACGGCTGTCAGCGCGATGATCGAAGTCATGACGCGACCGGGCGAGCGGGCGCGCCAGTCAAAGAAGATCGCGATCCTGCCCGGCTGGAATCTCACCGTGGCTGACATCGAGCATTTGCGCGAGATGGTTGAAAGCTTTGGGCTGCAGCCGGTGATTTTGCCGGACGTCTCAGGCTCGCTTGACGGCACTGTACCAGACCACTGGGTCCCGACCACCTATGGCGGCACCAGCATCGAGGATATCCGCGAGCTCGGCGCGGCCGAGCACTGCATCGCTATCGGCGAGCATATGCGTCACCCGGCCGAGGTGCTGCAGAAGATGACCGGCGTCCCTTACGTGCTGTTCCAGTCGCTGACCGGACTGGAGGGCGCCGATCAGTTCTTTTCCCTGCTGTCCGCGATTTCTGGCGAGTCTGTGCCGGCCAGCGTGCGCCGTCGACGGGCGCAATTGCAGGATGCGTTGCTCGACGGACATTTCCATTTCGGAGGCAAGAAAATTGCGATCGCTGCTGAACCAGACCAACTCTATCAACTCGCGACCTTCTTCACCGGCATGGGCTCCGAAATCGCGGCGGCGGTCGCCACGACCGATATGTCGAAAATTCTGGAAAAAGTACCGGCGGCCTCGATTCAGATCGGCGATCTCAGCGATTTGGAAGCGCTTGCCGGCGGGGCTGATCTTCTGGTCACCCATTCACATGGACGCCAGGCATCGCAACGTCTTGGCATTCCGCTCATGCGCGTCGGCTTCCCCGTCTTCGACCGGCTCGGCAGCCAGCACAAGCTCTCAATCCTCTATCAAGGGACCCGTGATCTGGTTTTCGAGGTCGCCAACATGTTCCAGGCCAACCGGCATGCGCCGACGCCCGAGAAACTTGATCCATTCCGCAAGCGAGAAACGCAAGATGGGGCCCGTCCGTCGCCTCTCACTGGTCACTGACGAGGGCCGAGATCCAATGCGTGAACGACAAGCAGGCGCCTTGCGCGTGGCAATCGCAACACAAGACATGAAGGAGCTCAATGCGCATTTCGGCTCGGCCAGGCGCTTTGTCATCTACGATGTGACGCCCGAGGAGTGGAACCTCGTGGAAGCCGTGGCCTTCGACGACGTCTCCGACGAAAGTGGGAAACATCGGACCGAGGGCGATGACCGCATCACACCGAAGGTGGAAGCACTGAAGGGCTGCCACCTCCTGTTTTGTCTGGCAATCGGCGGACCTTCGGCAGCCAAGCTTGTTTCGGCAAAAATCTATCCGCTCAAGGTTCCGCAGCCTCAGAGTATCCAAGATGTGCTGTTGCGCACGCAGGTGATGCTCAGAACGTGTCCTCCCCCTGGGTGCGCAAGCTGCTGGCTGAGGCAGGCGTCGCGAAACCGTCCTTTGAGGACGACGACTGAAATGAGGAGGCGAAAATGTCCGACCCTGTGGTTAGCCCTGCTGTCGCCGAGGATCAGGTGGCGCTTGCCAGCCCGTTCCTGAAATGCCTCGTGCGGCTAATCCGTGCTCAGGACTCCTACGGAGCGTGGGAAGGCAAAGCGGAGCCCGAGCTGTTGGCCTCCTTCATCATCAGTAAGGAACAGCGCCGTGCAATCCCGATCATCGGCGATCCCGATCCGGACGTGCTGTGGAGGCTTGATATGTTCTACACCGCTGTTGGGCTTGCGATCGAGGAGCGCTGCGGGCTGATGGCATCGCCGATAATGGAGATGAGCCATGAAGGCTTCGGGCGGGTGCTGTTCACGGCCGGGCGGTTGGTGGCTCTGTCGAAGACCCTGCGCGATGTCCACCGGTTCGGCTTCGAGACGTACCAGAAGCTCACTCAGGCCGGTACGAAACTGGTCGACGACGCAATCGCCACCATCGAGACCTATCCCGAGGTGGCGCGTGCGTGATGGAACCGGTTCGAGGGAAAGAGATCATGTCAGACCTTGAGGCGCTGCATAGAACGTGCCGAACCTGCAGTCTCTCGCGTGCAGCGAAGACGACAACTGCACGACCTCGCCAAGAGCCTTCCCATCAAGCTGTCCGAGATCAAGGCCGTCGGCGGGAAAACGTTCGACATTCTTGCCGAGTGGACGCTGCAAGGAGAGTGTTCGGTGCATTGGAGAATTCATGATGACGAGCCCTTCCGTCACCCGCGACGTCCAGAAGGATCCCGGAATATGCGACCGCTATCAACGCGACGACCTGCATCGGTTGCTGTCGCCGCCTCAAGATCTGCTGACGCGAGGTCATGCAACTTCACGGCATGGCTCAGGCGGGTGAAACCGTCGGCATCTGCGCCGCCCAGGGGGACGACTTCTATGTCGAGCTCAATCAATCCATGCGGCCGAGGCAGAATTAATGTCTTTAGACAACGCAGCACCGATGAAGCCACTGGTCCTGATCTGTTCGCAAGATCCGGAGTTCATTCATAACTACGGACACATCCTGGAGGCGGATGTCTTCAGGTCTGAACTGGCCAGCAGCGTGGATGACGTGCTTAAATTGACAGTTGAGCGGGAGCCGAAGGCCGTGGTGCTGGACTGCCAGCCGGCAAGCGCGACACGATCCACCATCTGCTCCCAGCTCAAGGGGGACCCCCGGACCGGCCGGCTGCTCGTTATTGCCCTGATCGCGCCCGGCGCCCAGAACCAGCATTTCGATCTATTGAAGGCAGGCATTGACGAAAGTTTTGTGCGGCCATTCGCACCGGGCAAGCTGCTCGACTGTCTACGGACGAAGCTGGCGCTGGCGAAGCCCGGTTCAAACGGGATTGTAAACGGCAGATTGCTCCGCTGTGGCAGCCTTGAGATGAACGTCGATGCCCGCCGAGTCCGCGGTAACGGCCACGACATCCACCTCGGACCGCTCCAGTACAAACTGCTGCAGCATTTGCTCGAGAATCCCGGCAAGGTGTTCAAGCGGAAGGAGTTAAAGGACGCAGCTTGGGGGCCCAACATCCACGTCGAAGAGCGCACCGTCGATGTCCATATCAGCCGGATCAGAAAGGAGCTGAAGAGGACGTCGGCCGGCAGCGTCATTCGTACCATCAGGTCCGAGGGCTACTCGCTCGAGGAGGCGCACGCTGAACCTGAACCTGACGGTGAATAGGCATCGGTGCGCTGCCACTCCCCCTCCGTCGTGCTGAGGGCAAGCTAAGGGCGTCGAACGCGCTTAAAGGCCCGACATATTCGAAAAGAAAGAAGCAGTCAGATGGCTTTTAAAAGCGTACTCTGTGTCACGGGTTCTGACCACTCCGATCAGGACGTCAGACCAGCTGCCGGCTTATGTGCCGAGTGTCGGCGCATATCTTTCCGTATTGATTATGTCGCCTCCGCCGCTCGTTATGTCGTCTCCGCTGCTCGGCGATGGCATGGCCGAGTGGCCTGGACAACGCGGACAGGCCATTGCCAGGCTGGACAAACGGTTTAGGCAGATCGAGAGATTTTCGCAGGACATGGCCAGCCTGGAAAAAACATCCAGGGAAATCCAGAAACTGCTGAGAGCCACGTCGCTTTGCTATGACGTCGATACCGATTACTGCGATCTGGCCAACGTTGGTGACGCGGTGCGGCAGCGGGCGCACTGCACCGACCTCGTCGGCCCCGCACTTCTCAGCGATAATAATCTCGGACCTCTTGTTATCAATGGCAGCTTGTTCGATAGGGGAAAGCCGGTGCTTGTTGTGCCGAAGGGCGCTGAGGCGACACTGTCGCCGCGGCGTGTGCTGGTCGGCTGGGATTCGTGAGTCGAGGCGTCCCGCGCGGTTCGGGAAGCGCTGGATCTGCTATGCGGTGCTGAGGAAGTTCGTGTCACACTGGTGGATCCGAAGGCGACCCGCAACGGAAACGGCGCCGAGCCGGGAGCCGACATCGCCGCCTATCTAACCCGGCACGGTGCTCAGGTGTCAGTTGACCGGCTGCCGAGCGCCGGTAAACCGGTGGCAACGGTGCTCGCGCAGCACGCAATCGACACCTCCGCCGACATGATCGTCATGGGCGCTTATGGCAGCCGCCGGCTGCGTGAGCGGCTCTTCGGCGGTGTCACGAGATGGTTGGTTGGAAAGCGGCCATTGCCGTTGTTTTTGGCTCGCTGACTGATTCCAGGGGAATACCAAGCTGTTCGAAGCTCTACTCCCTTGGGTCGGCGATCCTGATACCAATTGGGGGCAAGGTCGCGGCGAACACAGGAAATTTCGCGAGCCTCCTCGCAGCCAATCCGCACGCGCCCTCGTCGAAACCATCCCGGACCTCTCTAGCGTTGTCGGGGGTTCCGCTCGGCCCGAGATGATCCGCAATGCGGAGGCCGGCCGCGCAGAGGTACAGCGCACCTGAATGCACTCAATGCCACGGCTTCGCAGGTCGGCGTCAGGTCCAGAAGGAGACTCGTTTCAGCACGGCAGATCGCGTTCGGATCCCACAGCGGCATTTGCATGCGCGCGACCAGATCTCTTGCTCACTGCGGCTGGGTGGTGAACAACGCAATGACCGTGCCGTGGCCGAGGCCCTCAACGTCGGGTCGGGACGGTCTTGCTCTTGGCCGTCGTCGGCGGGAATCGATGGCGTCAATCACGTTGCCATTGCCTAGGTCTGTAGGCGATTAGCGGCGAAGGCGGCCGCATCCTCAGCGTGTTCCGTCGGTCCGCCGGGCCGCGTGGAGACCGGGCGGCCTTTGGACGGTCAATTCCGACAAGGCTCACATTCGAACTAGGCGGTCCCGTAGCGCCTGAGTCCAGGGGACACAGAAGATAACGACACAAAGGAGGAATGCCGGGGAGTTCACCGGACGGCACGTGCCGGCACTCTTCCTGGGCCTTTTCGTCATCATCATCGCCAATCTGACGATGATGGCATTCGCGGGCCGCGGCTGGACCGGCTTCGCGAAGAACGCCCATGTCGCCAGCTAGGAATTCAATCGCAAGGCGGAAGAGGGCAGGGCAACAGGCTCGGATGGAGCGGCCCCCCTGAATTCGCAAATGGCGAGATCCGCTGACCGACAGAGACCAGAATGGCTGGATGCTCAAAGCCCGGTGGCGTGGCGCGGACGATGATGACGAGCCTGGCGGTAGCCAACGCAGTCATGACGTCCATCTGCTCGCCCTCAGCCCGAATAAATGGTCAGTCGTCCGTGGCCACGCTTTTTGGCGACGGGAGCGCGTTTGCATGTCCAGAACCTGACAGAGGGAGAAAAAGTGTCTGGTTCAAGACAAGCGACCATCTTGGGCAGGTGGAGATTTTTCAAAGCCTAATCCTGCGCTTACTGCGCGTGGAGCGCGCTGGCACGGCCTTTGCGAATTGAGATGCGACACGGAGTGAGGGCTGACTGAATGCAGACGCGCGAGACGAGCAATGCTCTCCTTTCATTGAACCCATGTGCCCCGTCTTAAGGGGGAAACAAGCTTGCGCATAAGGTCGCGCAAGCTTTGGCAATAGCTTTGGAGAGCAACATGGTATTGCGGATGGAGTCCCCGGCTCCTTCAATCAAAGTGGAGGATTGGCTAATTGGCGAGCCCCTCGCGAACTTCCAGCCCGGCAAAGTGTACATCGTCGAATTTTGGGCAACCTGGTGCGGACCATGTTTGGCGGCGATGCCCCATCTGGTGCAGCTGCAGGAGCAATACAAGGACAGCGGACTTGAGGTCATCGGCGTCGCGGCTGATGAACAGGCTCCAACGGCCGATGAGGCCCGAACCAAGCTGGATGCGTGGTTGAGCGAAAAGTGCTCGAATCTGAACTATCGGATCGCGTTCGACCACACTGATGAACAGGCTTTGGAGGGAACCCAGCTTTTCTGGCGGGATTCCAGCCTCGTTCGTGGTCGACCGGGACGGCCACATCGCCTTTATCGGCCATCCGATGGAACTCGATGACGTTTTGCCGAAAGTGCTTAACGGCAGCTGGCGCACTAGCGATGAAGCGAAAGCCGCCGATACGCAGCGGATCGCCAGAAGCGAAGCCATGGCGCGCGAACAAGCGTTGAAGAAGCCGATCAATGACAGATTTAGGGCGGCGGTGGAGTAAGAGGATTGGAAGACGGCGCTCTTGGCGATCGAAGAGGGCATCGCCTTGCTGCCGGACAACCTCAATTTCCGCCAGGCTCATGCGCATCTGGTGCTTCACAGAATGCACGACATGTGGACCGGCTTGCCCGTCATGCGCCAATTCGCTTGCGACGCGATCGACAGAAACTCCGAGCATTGGATGATTGCAGCGCTAGACCAACTCTTCCATCCGAACCTTGACCATTCGCGCTTTCCGTCTGCTGAGCGCTTTGCGATGGGCAAGGAGCTCTCCGAACAGATCTTGGCACTGAATCCCGCGCAAGGCGACAGCCCTAAGTTTTGGTCTTATCCGGCGGTCGCCCGGTACTACCATGAGAGAGGCAACAAAGATCGCGCGATCGAGTTGGTCGAGCTGGCACTGAAGTCGCTGGACGGTCCGGAGCCTGTCTCGAACGAACTGAAACAGCACCTTTTGCCAGAATTGCTGCAGGCCCTGGCCAACTACAAGGGTGAGGAGGTTTGTTGCGGCGCTCTCTGTGCGGCTCCGCAAAACAATTTCCCGAAGGGGCCAAAGAGCAGCCGGACGAGGAAAAACACAAAACCGAGGAGAAAACAGAAAAAGGAGTGATGGTCGGAATGTCTACTGGCCAATTCTTCCATTTCTCTGGCGTGGCCGCTGCAAGCAGAGTCAACGCAGCACAGGGTGGATCGTTTGCAGCGGGTTCGGGATTCGAATCTTGCGATGACCTCCAGCCGCATCGCGGCAGAAGGGATGTTCGACGCGAATTCGCGTCGCAGTGGAAGACCTCCCAGTCGAGGGCATCTCCAAGGTCGGCCACAGGGACATCAATTGCGTTGGCTCAGCCACTCCGAGCCGGGCGTCGGCTGCGCAATTGTGCCCGAAGTAGGCGTCCCCGAAAACAGAAATCGTCCATCGAGGAAGAGGACTGATGAGGAGAAAGCGAAGTGCCTGACGCCGCGGTTGGCCCTCCTGTCAACGAGGACGAGGCCGCCCTTGCCACCCCGTTCGTCAAATGCCTCTTGCGGCTGATCCGTGCTCGCGATCCCTTCGGGTCATGGGAAGGGAGATCGGATACCGAGCTGTTGGCCGCCTTCATCGTCACCAGAGAACAGCGCCGTGCCATCCCGATCATCGGCGATCCCGATCCGGACGTGCTGTGGAGGCTAGACATGTTTTACACCGCCGTCGGGCTCGCGATCGAGGAGCGCTCCGGCCTGATGACATCGCCAGTGAAACCCATGGGAGCTTCGGGCGCATGCTTTTCGCGGTCCGGCGGTTGGTCGTTCTGTCGAGACGTCCACCAGTTCGGCTTTGAGACGTTCCGGAGACTCGCGGAGGCCGGTACGAAACTTGTCGACGATGCGACTGCAGCCTTACGGCCTATCCCGACGCGGCGCGGACGTGATGAAACCAGTTTCGAGGAAGGGGATCATGTCAGGCCTTGAGGAATTGCAGAAGAAGGTCCGCAAGCTGCAGTCGCGTGCGGGAACCGCGAAGATGGAATTGCACGACCTTGCCGAGGACCTTCCGGTCAACTGGACCGAGATCAAGGCGGTCGCCGAGAAAACGTTCGACGTGTTTGCCGAGTGGGACGCTGCCAAGAGACAGCTCGCTGCGTTGGAGAGTTCACGATGAGCGCCTTCCTCACCCGCGACGGCTCCGGATGGATGCCGCAATATCTGACCGCTATTGACGGCACGACCTGCATCGGCTGCGGTCGCTGTTTCAAGGTCTGCTCGCGCGAGGTCATGCATCTTTACGGCGTCGATGACGCGGGTGAAATCCTCGGTATCTGCGACGGCGAAGACGATGACTTCGACGGCGAGCTCAATCGCATGATCATGGTCGTCGACCACGCCGGCCGTTGCATCGGCTGCGGAGCCTGCGCCCGCGTCTGCCCGAAGAACTGCCAGACGCATGTTGCGGCGCCACCGAGGGGGTCGCGAGCATGATACCGCGGAATGGGGGACGCAGCTCATCCGTGCTTGGAACGCGGCACGAGGGGCCCGTGCACCAACGCCGCATCCCACCAATCGGCGGCGTCGCGTCCGAGATCCAGCACCGGCTGCTCGGCGCTTTTACGCTCGTACCATGGCGCCGGCATGCCGCCGGCGAACCATGACGCATTGCCGCCGAGGCTGCTCGTCCAGCAAAAGCGCAATAAGCCCTAATGGGCAACCTCATCGGGACCGAAAAGAGCGCTAAACCGGCTGGCTAGATCAATCCACGGTGCCGCGTCGCCGGTCTCTGAAGTTATGCGAACGACCGCCGCCAGATAATCGGTAAAAGCCTTCAGTCTTATGGCGCCTTGCTCAGAGAGGTAGCCAACGGCGTCAAGCCGCTGGTGAGCGGCAGCGAGCATGTGTCGCACCAACAACAGGGAGGATGGGCAAGGGCAATCGCTCTCAGTCGCGAGGCGCTTGCACTCGCTGCAAATCGGCGGAATGTCCTCTAAAGCTAGGTCGCCGGAAAGACGTTGTATGAGATTGTCAGTGGCGTTCCACAAATTCGCTCGCATGCAGCACGGAATGCAGCGTTACGCCATGTTGGGCTAGCAGCGCCGTAGCTCCCTCGTCGCGGTCCACGAGGCAAGCAGCGTCACGCACAATGCCCCCGACGTGGCGAACCTCTTCAATCGCCTTCAATATCGACTTGCCGCTTGTGGCAACGTCGTCAACGATCAGGACGACTTTTCCCTTGAGATCTTCTTTGGGGCCAAGGCCTTCAATCACGTCCCTTGTGCCGTGGGGCTTTGGAGCCTTGCGAACGAAGATCGTGTTTACGGGTTTGTTCATGACCGAGCTGACAGCCGCCATTGATCCGATTACGGGGACCGCGCCCATTTCAAGGCCGCCGACGTATTCTGCTTTCGTTTGCTCAACGATCTTTAGGAACTCAAGTGCAGCAAGTTGCGCGCCTCGCGCCACCATCATAGTAGGCTTCATATTGAAATAGATGTCGCTCTCTATGCCCGACGAGAGCGTGTAGCGTCCGAATCGAAAAGAGCGCTCACGGACAATCTCGCGGAGTTCGTCCTTGCCGTGTTGGCCGGAATCAACTGGTCTGAATTTTGCCAGTGCCGCCATAGATCAGACCTCGCCCCTAGGGAAAAATTGGGTGCGGCATGCCCCTCAGCGACTACCGCTATGCGGCTTATGCAAGTGTTCGCGGGGTGTGTCAATTAAAGTCAATACCGGTGCGACCGTTTCGCGCAGATTTTTCCGTTATCGTTATTGCGTGCCTAAGCGTAACCACGGGTTGGCGGCTCCCATTCCTCTATGGCTGGGTAGCGCTGGCTACCCGACCTTTGCCCGGTCTCTGCTAGGCACGGGTTTCACAACGCGGGCCTCTTTGAGGGTGTTGAGCGCTTCATCTTTGGTGAGGCCGAACTTACGGGCAAAATAGGCAATCTCCTTGCCGATACCGCTCGCGGCTCCGGTGATCACCGCTACCTTGTCGAGAAGCCGACTACCGCCTCCGTCGTCGCGCTGGTTCGATAGGATATCATTCTGAAAGTTCATGGATTCTTCCTTTCCGATAGCGAGGATCGGCTTCCGCGAGGTAGTCGTGGACGACTTTCCCGAGCGCGAGCGTGAGATCTGCGACGAGGTGTACGGCAGAGACCCTTCCAGCACCGGCAGTTCGGCGACGGGGGCAAGCGCATGCGACCACAGGTTCAGGGCTGCCGGGCCGGTCCAGGCGCCCCTCAGATCGATGTCCTCCAGGTGATATTCCACGAGCTCACAGATGCGCGGCGTGCCGTCAACATGCGGGATGATTTTGAGGAGGAAGTTCGGTTCGGCGAGCGAGGCCTTCACGCTCGCAAGGTCGGCGGCTCGGTGCTTGTAGCCCATGGTACCCGTCGCGACGCGCACGGGGCCGTAGTCCAGCGTGCCAACAAGGGTATCCGTCTCCGTTCGGAGCGTTGGGCTGGCGAGCTTCTTGGGAAAGCCCCACAACTCGCGTCCGCCGGCTATCGGCGGATGGTCATCGAGAAACATGCAGTGGGTGTAGCTGCCCTTGCGTCCGCGGAACGCGACTGGGATGACTTGCCCGCTTTCCGTGTAGTCGCCGAAGCCCGTAGAGTCCAGCATGCGAATGAACTCGAATTTGATGAGAGGCTCGCACACCTCAAGCGGCTCCGGCACCAGGTCGCGCAGTTTCTGTGGATCGGTGCGATTGTGATGATCAGATACTCCCGGTTTCGGAAGCGATATGGGCCGGCCGGATAGGCCGGGCTGGTTAGGGGCATGGCGAAAGCCCTCGCCCGCACGGTGTCTTGGTGCATGTCTGAAATTCCTTTGTGCTGGATCAAGCGGCGCTTAGATCGGCCTGCGTGATGGCGGCGAGGCTCTCCTTGGCGCCTTCGTTCGGCCTCGAATAAGGATGAGTGCCGTAGATCGCGCGCAACCATTTGCGCTGGGCGATTGCCTTGGGGGGCGCGCTCATTGGCGATGATGCCGGACAAAGGCGCTGCTTCCCCGTCTGCCCTTGTGGGAGAAGGTGGATCGGCGGGCAGCGCCTAGCCAGATGAGCCGTCTGCATGTTGCCAGGCCTCTGGTCGAGCGTCATCTTTGGATGGGTCCGGGAAATCCTCGGCGACGGTATATTTCGGGAGGTGATCATGGGACGATTTCTCCTCAGTCCATGACGTGGTTTGCGGATGAGCACGCATGTACCATGCCAAATGAAAAACCGTTTCGAGGCAAAGTGATAGATCTGGCTCAGCTACGTTGCGTATCAGACATTGTCGGTCATCGGACAGCGCCCAACTCGAAATGCTTGCGGGTTGGGAGGTTTCTCGCTCGTGCGGAAGAGGTTGCGCCTCGAAGGTCTCCGCCGCTCAGGCAAATGGCTCCGACCGGGGTGCTATGCTCCACCTGGTCACCATCGGCCCGGGGCTGTACCAGCTCAATCAGCGGAGGAGTGCGGGCGAAATGCGTGCCGGCGTCAACAAGAGCAGCCTGTTAGGCGAATGTCTGGCGAAAGGGCCCCACTATTTTCGGTCGAAGAACTGAGAGGCACATCTCTCGGACCGGAGCGTTATAGCATCGACATGATTGAAGCGCACGAGCCCAGACATTTGGCGGAGAGGAGCACTGGCGCACCAGCGTCCGTGCTTCTTTTCCTCCGAATCCTCTTCCTCGTTGTGGTCTGCGGCCTGCAGTCGTCGCTACGCGATCGGTCAGGTCGAGATCACGACTGCCACCGTGAGGATCTTACTTCGGGCAAGCCGGACAGCCGGCGCACCAGTGCGGACCCAAACATGCCGCTATAGCCGGCGACCAGATGCGTTTGCCCTCCAGCGAAACATTATCTTTTCACGCTAATCGAGCAAGATTCCGTAGGCACGGCAATCGGCCTCGACCATTTCCGAGACGAGCTCATCGAAGGTGGTCTTTGGCTCCCAACCGAGCTGGGTGGCCGCCTTGGAGGCATCACCGATCAGCAGGTCAACCTCGGTCGGACGGAAATAACGCTTGTCTATCCGGATCAGTGCCTGGTTACTCTTGCGTTCGCGGCCCACCTCGTCAACACCTTCGCCTTCCCAGACGATCTCCTTCCCGACCCGCATGAAAGCAGCCTCGACAAAGCTGCGGACCGAATGCGTCTCGCCAGTCGCGAGCACGAAATCGTCAGGCTCGTGGTGCTGCAGGAGGCGCCACATGCCCTCGACATAGTCGCGCGCCGAGCCCCAGTCGCGCTTTGCCTCTAGATTATCCGAGATAAAGGCAGTCCTGCTTGCCGGCCATAATCGCAGCTACTGCACGCGTCACCTTGCGCGTGATGAAAGTCTCGCCGCGCGTCGGTCCTTCGTGATTGAACAGAATCCCTTGCTGGCATAGAGCCCGTATGCCTCGCGATAGTTCACCGTGATCCAGTAGGCGTAGAGTTTCGCTACCGCATAGGGCGAGCGTGGATAAAATGGGGTAGTCTCCCCCTGCGGCACACCCTGGACCGAACCGAAGAGTTCGGACGTGGAGGCCTGGTAAAACCGCGTTTTTTCTCAAGGCGAAGAATGCGGATCGCTTCCAGCAGCCGCAGTGTGCCGAGAGCATCGGCATTGGCCGTATATTCGGGGGTCTCGAATGAGACTTGCACATGGCTTTGCGCAGCCAGATTGTAGATTTCGTCGGGCTGCGTTTCCTGCAGGAGGCGGATCAGGTTTGTCGCATCCGTCATGTCCCCGCAATGCAGGACCATGTCGGGATGGTCCTCATGAGGATCTTGATAGAGGTGGTCGATGCGTTGGGTATTCCCGATCAGCGACGCTCGCCGCTTCAGGCCATGCACCATGTAGCCCTTCGAAAGCAGCAGTTCGGCAAGCAAAGCGCCGTCCTGACCGGTGATACCTGTAATGAACGCCGTACGCCGGGGTGAACTCATTTGTAATATTTCCGTGGATGAGGACTATGGACAGGCGCGCCTCGAGTGATGTCAAGAAGGCATGCGGATTACATTGAGTGTCGTGTGCCGTCGGCATCAGATCCAGGCAGACTTCGCCCCCATCTTCCGTGCGACGGGAGAGACCTCCTTGTAGGCGTCGCCTTCCGAAGAGGCGTCTTTTCATGTCCGTTACTCTTCGCAAAATTGATTGTCTCAATGCAATGCATCCACAGAATGGATAGATTCTTATCGGCTAGATGGAGTTTTCAGAGCCTTCGAATTGCCAAATAACGCAGCGATCCGCGCGGCGCTGAGAGACCGTTTTGAAACTCGCTGCTGCGAGTCATACGGTGGTGTTTTGAGGACGGGAGCGGAGCGTACATTGAGTACGTGAGCCACCGGAAGCGCAGAAAACCGCCAGATGGCCGCAGGAGCGAGTTTCGAAACGGTCTCTGAGATGGCAAGAGCCGTTTCCTTCCTTCAGATCGATAAGCACTGCATTGACGGAAACGCCCAACTCGCTCGTCGCCTGCGCGACGAACTGTTGAATGAGACGCTGTTCACCTCGTCAGATCCGCGCCTCCCTGGCCCTATGGCGCGCCGACTGCAAAGGCGCGCGGCCTAATTCACAGATCGGATGGCAGACGCGGAGCGAGTTTGCAGAACTTCAATCCGCGACGGTCGCTAGCGCTGCGCAATGCGAAGGCTCCGCGCCAGCGCCCGTCGCTTCCACCGCCAACAGGGCAAATCCAACGCCGGAAACGAACTCACGAGAGTGAACAGGATATGCCGACTGGCGATGGCATTTGTTCGCGCCGCTATTCGTCCTTCTTGCGCTGACGTTGATTGTCAAATGTGCCTGTAGATTCTAGCCGATCGCGATAGGGCCTCTGCCTGCCTTAGGCAGTTAGAAGGGGCGGCCGTATGCGCAGAGTGCGCTCTAAGGCATGGAACCGGTTCTTGTTGCTGCCGAAGGGACCTGCAACACCCAACATGCTAGGCTATATGTGCCTGTCACACATGAGCCGCTGTTTGCGCTAAGCTTTTGATTTTATTGACTGGCAGGCGCTTCGTGGCGATGAGCAGATGCGTCAACTACCAGATGCCGTAGTATCGGCGCTCAGCCGACAACTCTAGAAACGAGCTCGTGTAAACGCATTGACCGAGAGGTTTCGGCATGCAGAGCAACGTGACGATGCTGGAGGCATCGAAGAGCATCCGTGTAGCAGATGAGTCAGCGCCCAGGTCCGGTCTCTATTTTACGGCGAAACTTTTGAGGAGCATATCGCTATGACCAGCAGACTTCCTGAATATCAGGGAAATCACCAACCTACCAAACACCGCCCGGACTTGTCTGAACCAAACTGAAGAACAACCCCACCAAAGGCATTTAATCGCTCTCTCGCTCGACGCGACGCCTACATCAGAGGGACCCTAAATGAATACCGACGCTTTCACGGCTCACGAGTCCAACGTTCGTCGCTATGGGCGGTCATTTCCCACGGTCTTTACGAAGGCCCTTGGGGCGACAATCTGGGATGAGGCCGGTAACCCATATATCGATTTTCTTGTAGGGTCTGGTGCACTCAACTACGGACACAACAACCCGAATATTATTGCGCCAGCTATCGAATATCTCATCGGTGAGAACATTCTTCTGTCGCTTGATATGTATACGGCGGCGAAGCGTGACTTCATTGAAGCGTTTGTCGATTCGATCCTGAAGCCTAGAGGCCTTTCGTACAAGATACAGTTTCCTGGGCCGACCGGCACAAACGCCAACGAAGCGGCGCTGGCGCTGGCGCGAAAATATACCGGCCGCTCGAGCGTCATGGCCTTCACAAATGCGTTCCACGGCATGTCACTCGGCTCTCTGGCGGTGTCGGGTTCGGCGTCAACCAGGGAGCTGGGCGGCGTTGCTCGCCACGATGTGGTCCGTGTCCCCTATGACGGCTATCCGAGCCAACATTTCGATTCCGCCAGTTACATCGACTGGGTTTTGGGCGATCCAGGCAGCGGCATAGAAAAGCCTGCCGCAATCATTCTGGAGACCATCCAGGCAGAAGGCGGCATGAACGCCGCATCCGCAGCTTGGCTCACAGAAATTCAGCGCATTTGCCGTAAGCACGGCGTTGTTCTGATCGTCGACGACATTCAGGCAGGTGCAGGACGAACGGGCGATTTCTTCTCCTTCGAGTTCGCAAAAATCGAACCAGACATCGTGTGCCTTTCAAAATCCCTAAGCGGTTCAGGTAGTCCATTCTCCATTGTTCTGATCCGCCCCGACATAGACATATGGAATCCCGGAGAACATAGCGGAACCTTCAGAGGCAACAATTTCGCCTTCGTGACTGCAGGGGCCATGTGCAAACTGTGGTCCGACAGGCAGTTTACTGCAGGCGTCGAGCGGACAGCCGTCAAGCTGCAACGACACCTTGACCGCCTCGTTGCGAAATTTCCCAAGTGCATTGAACAAAAGCGCGGCCGCGGTCTGATGGCGGGCCTCAAGTGCCGTTCGCAGACCGTTGTCGGTCGTGTGCACGATGTCGCGTTCGAAAATGGCCTGCTGATCGAATCCTCAGGGCCAAATCGCGACGTCATCAAAGTCCTCCCGCCGATAACCATAACCGATGACGAACTCGATCATGGGATCGCCATCCTTGATCAGGCACTTAAAGGAGCAAGCCAATGACTACTCATCAAGCGCCAGCCATCTCGCCTGTTGCGATCAGAGAACGCACCGGCTCGATCAGCACTGCGGAGATCATCTCAGTCCTGAAAGGTGAGACCACCGCTCTGCACATCAAGCAAGCTTTCAGCACCGAAATAGCCGAGGAGATCACCGCGAACTTCGGTGGCAGTCCCGCTCTCAAGGAGCGTAAGGATGGCATCCCCGGACAATATGTCGGCGCATCCCACTACAGGAAGGATGCAGCCACCTATTTCGCAGAGGCCGAAAACGCGCGACCGTACGTCGAGGCCCTGTTTGAGAATTTGGTTGACCCGGTCCGAGCAATATTCGGCGCGTTGAAACGCGAGCTTCACAACCAGGGCATTGAACTGCGACTGGCCCGTTCAGAACACGGACAGGCCAATGTTTGTCGCGCTATCAGCTGGTCTGGCAGCGGCACATTTTCACTGGACCCCCACGACGATGTCGCTCAAGTCTTATGTGCTGGGAGCGGTTATGAGCTTTCTTCGGTGGCAAACAACACTGTAGCAGCACTCAACTTCTATCCCAGCATGCCCGAGGAAGGTGGCAATCTGCGGCTCTGGAGCCATAAGCCGACCGTCGCGGACCGAAGATCGCAGGGTGTGGAGGCCACGGGCTATCCCTATTCGGCAGCTTATCTTGAAACCGTTCCTTGTCGCGAGTTCAAGCTTAAGGCCGGGGACATTGCCCTGATCGATGGCGGTTTCGTTCACGGGGTCACCGGTCAATCAGGCAACGGAAAGCCTCGCCTAGTGCTGAACAGCTTTTTCGGATTCGCGCGGCCGGATCTTGTTCTCTGGTGGACCTGACGTTGGATGTCGCGGCGACTGACCGGATTTCGACGGGCGCGCAGCACGCAAAGGAGGGTCAACGACAATGTCAAAAAGAGCGCTCATCCTGGTTGAAGGCACAAGGAGCAACGGGCTTCTCTACGTGAAAGCAGCCCAGTGTCTTGGGCTTTACCCAATTACATTGGCGGCCGATCCCGCTCGGCACGACTATCTTGCGGGGGGAGGGTGTGAGGGAATCCGTGTCGATACAAACAATTTTGACGCGCTGATCCGCGAATGTTCCCGGCTAAATACGACCTATACCATTGCTGCCGGGACCGAACCCCACATCGATTGAGCGATGTTGCGACAAATTTGTTCAACGTCAGCTCCTTGAGCAGGTCGGCGTACCGATACCTGCTTATCGCTTGGCGACGAATGCGAAGGAGGTAGAAAGCGCTGTCGCGGAGATCGGCTTTCCCGTGGTTCTCAAACCAACCGTAGGCCACGGCAGCATCGGGGTTCGATTGTGCCGCAACGCCAATGAGCTGGCCGAACATACAACCTATTTGTTGGATGAGAACCACATGTGGCCCTCCTCGCCGCGGATCCTGGTCGAAGAATTCGCACAAGGACTCATTTAGCGCCGACATAATGGGCACTCAAGTCGTTGGGATTTGTGCCGTTGAAAGCGGCCCCCCACCGCATTTCGTCTGTCGTGGGTACACTCACCCTGCCGCGCTAACTGATGAGGAGTATAAGCGCATCGCCCATGTTTCGCAGCTGTATGCAAGCTCTCAACCTTGGCTGGGGGCCCTCGTTCGTTGAGTTAAGGTGGACGGAGCGTGGCCCAGTAGTGATTGAAGTTAATCCGCGTCTTGCGGGTGGGGTCAACCCTCGACTGGTTCAGCGGAGTTACGGTATCGATCTCGTCACCGAACACGTCAAGCTTGTCATCGGCGAGCAATGGGATTTGCGGAGAACGCATTCACAAGTGGCGGGCGTGCGGTTCTTGGTCGCTGATCGCAACGGCACTCTGGATCGGATTGGTGGTAACCTTCATGCAGCTGCTGTACCAGGTATCGTCGAGGTCGACTTGTATGTTGAGCCGTCGCCCACTATGCCGGACTTACCGGGGCGCTGGATGAGAGCGGCCAACGCAGGCGCGAGAAAGGTCTTGCGCGGGCCGGCAATGCTCGCGTCCGTTATGGCATGATCCTGTTGGCTTGGCGGTTCCTCCAATACCAAAGGACAGCGCGCTAGCGCACTGGTTTCGCGCGAGGACGGCCGATGGCCGTGGCGGTACGCGCAAGACGATGATCGTGGCTTTGGCGCGCAAGCCACTGATTGCATTCTGGCGACTTGTCACGACCGGCGAGATCCCGACGGGAGTAGCCCTGCGTCCGGTATAAAGCATGAAGGAGCGTTCGAGAGGACAAGCATTGAAGTTTGGCAGCTGCAATAGCGTCTGCCGATAACGATCCGAGTGGTGGTGATCCCGGTCACTCACATGGCTTACGACGCCGCGCTGTAGAATGGGCCCACCGCCCGGAGCTTCGCCGCCGATGCGTATGGCTGCATCATGGTTTTCGATCCGGGAGGATCAACCGCATACAAGCTTGCGGCGCGTTTCAGCGCCTGATGGCGAGCTCCCTCGGTTTGCAGATTGTAGACCTCTACGAACAGCACCTACCGGCTCAATGTAACGCTGCCGCCGTGCTCGTGATCATCAAGGGCAAATCGCTTCGTGATGGCCATGGCCCACCCTTGACCGTCACTGTGCGCGGCGCCCCAATGAACCCCGGAGCCAAAGCAGGAACAAATGGGCGCAACGGCTCAACAAGGAGACGGAACGACTGAAAGATCACGTTGACAAAGATCACCCCATACAAGCGAGTGAGCGGCGTGTCGGTGGTCATCGGCGCTTTCCGGTAGGGTTTGGTTGTTGACGCCAACCCATTTCGTAAGGACCACCGATGACCGACGATATGATGAACCTGTGCACGCGCTCGTGGAGAAGACCCCGGATGCCGATCTCCTGCGGGAGATGATCGGCTTTGCCGCCGAGCGGCTGATGGAAATGGAGGTGGGCGCGGCCACCGGCGCCGCCTATGGCGAGAAGAACCCGCTGCGTCTCGCCCAGCGCAATGGCTAGCGCGACCGGGACGGGGAGACGCGGGCCGGCACCATCGAGCTGCGCATCCCCAAGCTCAGGAAGGGAAGCTAGGTCCAAGCCGGCAGAATCGCGCGGTCCCACATAAATTGACCACCCCAGTGGCAAAGTGTGATCTCGACCGGCATGCTACACGGGACCAACAGCGTAGCCGGAATGGCGACAGCTCAAAGATAAATGGGTAGGCTCTCGGATGTGTTGGAAACTTACCATTCACCGGGACGAGGAGGCCTTGGTACCGTCTGGGTTCCGGCTTAGATCAGCGTGTTGCGATTTGTCTATCATAGAGAGTCGGCTATCGCTGCAGTACTCACACCGTGCGCTCGCAATGCGGAAGTACGAAGCCTCTTCAAAAGCTCGTGTCGCGTCAGCCAGACGAGCCAATCGTCATCAACTATACCGTGCGCCGGCAAGTGCAGGACTGATCCGTGTGGCTCCTGGTGTAGATACCCGTATTGATCGACTACGCCTCTTTCTATGTGCCAGTCGGCAACTAGCGCATAGATGAAGTCCGGCGCCCATTTAGCCCAAGCCAGTCCGAACGCAATGCGACCGATAAAGGTAGAGAGACCGCGGCCTCTATAGTCCTCGCGCAACCAGATGTCGCCATGATAGGCGACCAGCCCGGTTATGCTGCGCGCGCTGGGCGCGTCGCAACTGGACGAGGAACCGGGCCCGGCTTTTAGGATAGGATCCGTGAACCAGGCTCTCAACGACCCAAGGTGCTCAGCAACGTCCGTTTTTGACAGATGATCTAAACGCATTGCTTGGACATGCGCTACTGTTCCCTCCCGATCCCGCCCGACGATCCAAAAAGCTTTTCCAGGTGGAAGATCAGAGCAGTCGGGACGGAAGCTTGGGTATGTGGGTGACTTCCCGGGAAGTCTGCTGGTTATCCCAACGTACTCCTCAAAATCGTCGCCCATCGTAATGTGAAGACCCACCTTGCGCGCCAACTCGTCTGCCGCACAGATGCACCTCGAAAGCTCTAGGGTCGTGACGTTGCTCTGCATGTCGATGCACCCCGATCAGTGCGCTGAACACACCATGGCTTCTACAGTTTGCGGGAATGCACCGACACCACCCTCATCTGGTAGTTGACGCGTTCGCGTTATAGCGGAGTGGGATTTTTTGGCAAAAGCAACAGCAAGCGCACTGACATCGGAGATCCGCTCCCGGGATCGTCGCTTGTCCGAGCGTTACGCGATAAAAGAACCGCGGTCGCACACAGGCCCGTTCAGCGGTGGCCAAACGGGCCCCGGCGCGAGCAGGACTATGAGAACATCTGCAGGTCGCATACGTCCCGGTGACCGGCAAGATAGTCGCGAACTTGACGAGCTACGCTCCGTAGCAGCGACAGTTGCGGGACCGCTGCGTTGTTGATCGTGCGTCGGCGTTGACGGCTCGTTGCGGCTCTTTGGAATTTCCCTATCTGAGAGGGCGAACGAAATTTACGATCTCTCGGAGGAGTTCCCCCTTCTCGATCTCGCCCATCACGCCGCCGTAGCGACGTTCATTCCATGTTTCCCCATCTTAGCTGATTCCCGGCCTCTTACCAACTACTAGGGTGTGGTGTGGATTTTCCGCGGCACCAGCAAGTATTTTGCTGCTTGACGAGTGATCCCTTTGCTGGGGAGCGCCGATAGCGCCTCTTATCCCTCGTCTAAGCACCATACGATGGTGGGAGGTTGTGTTGGTTTTCGATTATATCGTGATCGGTGGTGGTTCCTCTGGATCCGTCATGGCGAGCAGGCTCTCCGCCGATGGACGTCGCGTACTGCTTATCGAGGCCGGTCCTGATACGCCCCCGAATGCCGTCCCTGACGACATCTTGGACGGCAATCCAACACGTGCTTACTTCAATCCTGATTATCAATGGCCTTCACTAGACGCGACTACGGTTCGGGATGGCCGCAAGCCCATTCATTACGAGCAGGCCCGGGTCATGGGGGGCGGCTCCAGCATCAATGCCCAGGTGGCCAACCGCGGTGGTCCCGAAGACTACGATGACTGGGCCGCAAGCGGTGCAGCGGGCTGGAGTTGGGAAGAGGTTCTTCCATATTTCCGTCGCCTCGAATGTGATCTGGATTTTGGCGGCGAATTTCACGGCAGGGCTGGTCCCCTGCCAATAAGACGAGTGCGGCAATCAGATTGGTCCGGCTTTATCCGAGCAGTATCGAAAGCGTATGAAAATGAGGGTCTTCATTTCAGGCCGGACTTCAACGGTGAATTTGGTGACGGATACTCGGTTGTTCCCTTGACCAATCGAAACGGGCATCGCGTTTCTGCTGCGATGGCCTACTTGTCCGAGAGTGTCCGCTCTCGACGCAACTTGACAATCTTGCCCGAAACGACGGTTGTGCGGCTGGCCTTTTCAGGACGCGCCATAACTGGGGTCGAGACGGAAAACAAGTTCGGACGACCGTCGTATCGCGCCTCGACCGTGATCCTCTGCGCCGGAGCCATCCATTCGCCCGCCATATTGATGCGCTCCGGGATCGGCTCGGCCGAGCAACTGACAAAGCTCGGTATTCCGGTCGTTGCAGATGTAAGAGGAGTGGGCCGGAACCTTCAAGAACATCCAGGGATCGCCGTTTCGGCGTATTTGAAACGGGGCGATCGCATGGCACCCAATGTGAGCGGCCACATTCAGATGCATGCTCGTTACTCGTCGGGCTACAATGGGTGTCCTTCGACGGACATGGCAGTATCGGCGGTTGCCAAGTCGGCCTGGCACCCGCTCGGCAAGCGCCTCGGCTCCCTTTACGTGTGGGTCAACCGCACTTATTCAGCAGGAACCATCGTGCTCAAGGATCGCTCTCATGCCGTTGAGCCGGAGGTAGATTTCAACTGGTTGAGCGACCAGCGGGATGCCGAGCGACTGAAGCAGGGATTCCGTTTCGTGGCCCGCCTTCTGCTGCAAGATTCCCTGTCCGGGGTGGGGCTCGACCCATTCCCGTCAGCTTGGAATGTGCGAGCGAAGCAGGTCAGCAAGGTAAATTGCATTAATTACGGGCTTACGTCGGTGCTGGCTCTGCTCATGGACAGTTCTCCACGCTTGCGCCGCGCTCTGATTAGGCATGTCATCACCAATGGCCATAGCATTTCAGATCTGATCGAGAACGAGGAGCATCTGGATCGGTTTGTCCGACAGAACGTGACCGGCAATTGGCATCCGACGTCGAGTTGCAGGATAGGGCCAGCCTCCGACCCTATTGCGGTGACCGATCCGTCGGGCCGGGTTCGTGGCGTTTCGGGCTTGAGGATTGCCGACGCTTCGGTGATGCCCTTCTGCCCCCGCGCCAATACAAACATTCCAACAATCATGGTGGCCGAGAAGATGGCTGATGCCATTTTGAAAGAGGACCGGGAATCGCCAGCGAAGAGGTGATCAAAACTTCATCGATGAGGGCGTGGCGGGATTCATCTTTCGCCAAGTTGATCGGGGCTGATGAGCTGTCAAATGCCAAACAATTCCCGAACTTGCCGCCGCTTTCGCTCCCGTCCCTATCAACATACATACTTATGCTTGCTGTTCCGCATTGCCAACCCACTGAAGCGTGGCGGTCGTGGCGGGCAGTCGTCTATATCGAGATCGCAATGCGACACGGCTGCGTCCACGACGTCCAGACCGCGGCCAGCGTGAAATTTGGGCAGATCTTCGCGCATGTCGTAGAGCAGGCTTTTGCTTCTGCAGGAAAGTTGCTTGTGGCCCCTTTGTGCTCGAGGGATAATAAACCTCTCCTGCTACGGATGTTCAAGGACTGTTAAATAAATGTGACAGTAATGCCGCATAGTATTAATATATTTCTTGTTGCTACTGCCGTAATTATGATGGATATTCACTTTGATAGAGAATACAAAGATGTGTTCAGCGCAAGCTGTTGACTTAGATAATCCCGCTGGGCACAGCACCGACGAAGGAGCGACTATGACTACGCTACCGCGAATCTCATTGGCGAAACTGTCATCCGATGCAACGCGACGTGAAGAGCAACAGTGCTTACGCGCGGCCTGCGAGGAGTACGGGTTCTTCTACCTTATCGAGCACGGAATCCCGAAGGAGCAGATCGCAGAAGCGATCGACGCTTCCCGGCGTTTCTTCGCTTTGCCACTGGCTACCAAGGAACGCTATGGTCACGCTTTCCAAAACGTCCACCCCACCACCGCCCGTGGATACAGTCCGTTGCACGGTGAAATGCTACATCCCGAGGCCGGCCCGGATCCAAAGGAAATGTTCGATCTCGGAATCGAGAATGAAAGCGACCGGCGTCCATTCGCCGGACGCACACGCCTTCCGGATGATGCCTTGGCTCCTGGTTTCGCGCGAAGCTTGCTTGCTTTGCAAGCTACCGTGCTCAATGGGGTTGTGCCGCAGCTCGGGAACGCGCTGGCCGACCTGCTCGATATGGAAAAAGGCTGGTTCAGACGTCATTTCAGCCCGCCGACGGTTTTGCAACGCGTGATCCGTTACCCGTCTACTGGCGGCGCGGCCGCTAAGCATACCGACAATGGCTTCTTCACGCTCCTGCTCCAGGAGGAACTCCCTACTCGCTCCTTGCAGGTGTGGTTCCACGGGCGTTGGATACCGGCGCCGAGCCTCCCCGATAGTCTCGTGGTCAATCTGGGCGACATGCTTCAGGTTTTGAGCGATAACCGGTTCAAGAGTACGCCGCATCAGGTGGTGCACAGTGGTCCGGCCGAACGAATTTCCCTGCCCTTCTTTATCTATCCCGACATCGACGCTCGCCTGACTTCGCGGCAAGGCAATCACACCTTTGGTGTCGCGGAAATGATGCTGCGCAACTACGAATCAATTTGGGACAAGGGGAATGGCGCCGGGCGCGCGCGAGAGTTGCAGTAGGTGTTCGGCTTTGTGAAACGTGAGCAAACTGCGGTGACGACGCAGCACACGCCGACGTGATCCCCCAGAAGAACTCTCCGAGAAGCAATTCGTGCCGCCGTCGAGTATAGCGCGGCGGCCTCTAGGCCTTGGAATGAGGCACGCAGGGACTGCCAAACTGTTTGGGTTGGGCCGAACGAGATCCTAGCGCTGCGCTGAGGCTGACGCGGAAGCTGAGCGATTAATATGGATGGAATGAGATGATCAGAACCAAAGAGAGTGTTTGTATGGGTCGAGCCGCGCCCGCAGGAGCATTCGCGAACGCTCCGGTTGATATGTTGTGAAACCGTGTGAACTCCAGCTTTGCCCCTAGAAGCTACTTCGCTACCGGAAGGCCTTTTTTCCAAGGGCGACATCTGTCAGGCATCGTGGTTCACGGCGGACGGAAGCTGATTTCTTATGGTCGTCTTCTTTGCAGCGCTAGTCTCGCCTTACCAGGGACAACCTCAAGGCCGATGAGGCGCATTTCGATCTTATGGGGAGTGATCTGATCCTGACAACCTCAAGAACATGAGAAAAGCAAATGTGCACGAGGCATGATTTCAACAACGCATTAGAAGTAACTCAGAATTGGATCAGCGATCTGATGTGGAGACTTCGCTGGCACGATCGCGAGCGGGTCTACCAAGCTTTGATTGCGACACTGCACGCTCTGCGCGACTGCCTGGATCGCGACCACGCCGTTTATATGGGCGCTCGGTTGCCAGCTTTGCTTCGCGGCTTGTACTACGAGGGTTGGAATCCCGGCCGCGGCGCCAAAGCCAGAAGCCGGAATTCATTTCTCGAACGGATCCACGTCGGCGTCCAGCGAGACCCGGCGGTCGATCCGGAAGTGGTTGCCCGCTTAGTGCTGGCCCAATTTGTCGACCGCTTGCCCAGAGCAGAGGCCAAGCGTGCCAAGGCTGCCACTCCAAGAGTGCTGCAAAACCTTTGGCCCTGAGACAGGCGTCTGCCCACGAGCGCCCGCTGTCCTCGTGGCACTTGGTTCCTTAACGCTGGCCTTGGTTTTGGCACGGATTGAATTTGGCTCTAGAGGTGTAGGCGGCGGCCGCAAGGTTGGAACTCGTCGCGGGCATCCCCCAATCCTAGTAATGGCTCGATTGAATGCGTTTGAGTGTGTTCAACAAAAATGACCGAATGAGCCGAAGCTGTCGATCGCCCTGGCCGAGTTCGTGCCACAGCATCAACCAATCGGCTGGCGGTGCGAGTCGTCGCGGCGTCTGGTTGCTGGCCAGCATGCAGGAAAGCCGCCAAGCGGCCCCGCCACCAAGGTCGACGCGTAGCGGCGGTGCTGAGTGGACAAATTGGTTGAGCCCTTTGGAGGGATTAGCCTACGTGATGAAAGGCAGAGCAATGACCACGGCAACCAGCTTGATGACAGGCGAGCACACCGATATCTATGTCGACGGCGAGCTCCGGCCGGCCCATTCGTCGGCTCGGATACCGGTTGTGAACCCGGCGGATGAGCAGGAATTTGCGACAATCCCCGATGGCGACAAGCACGACGTTTCTGCCGCGGTGGATGCCGCACGTGCGGCGTTTCGGAACTCCGGGTGGCCACAGCTGCCGCCGTCGAAGCGAGCCCATTATTTGCGCAGGCTCGCGCATGCAATCGAAGATCGCGCCGAGCAGCTGGGCGCGGTTGTCACGGCGCAGATCGGGATGCCCCTGGTAAGCTCCGTGCAATCGAATGGGAGCGGCACATCGAAATATTACCGCTACTACGCCGAGCTTGCCGATCAACTAGAAGTTGAATCCGAGCGCATAGGACACGAGTTGCAAACTGTCATTCGGAGGGAGCCGGTAGGTGTTGCCGGATTGATCGTACCGTGGAACGGCCCTCAGGGCGCAATCGCATGGAAGCTGGCGCCAGCGTTGGCCGCTGGTTGTACGACGGTCGTTAAGCCCCCACCGGAAGCATCACTGGACTCGTATCTGCTCGCCGAAGCCCTAGGCGAGGCAGGCATTCCCCCCGGGGTCGTGAATATCGTGTTCGGTGGGCGCGAAACAGGAGCATTGGTTGCGTCGCATCCGGGTGTCGACAAAGTGTCATTTACCGGTTCGACGCACGCTGGTCGCCAGGTTGCACTGGCCTGCGCCAAGCGCTTCGCGCGCGTTACGCTCGAGCTTGGCGGCAAGTCGGCGGCGTTGTTGCTCGAGGATGTCGATCTTGACACGTTTCTCCCCCTAATTGCGCCGGCGTGCATCCCGTTCAGCGGTCAGATCTGTCACGCCCTGACCCGCGTCCTTGCTCCGCGCGCACGGTACGACGAAGTCGTCGAAGGAATTGCGAACAAGGTGGCTGGGCTAGTCGTGGGCCACCCGCTCAATCCAGCGACGCAAGTCGGGCCACTGGTTGCGAAACGGCAGCGTGTTCGCGTCGAGGAGTACATTGCATCTGGATGCGTGCAGGGCGCGAAGGTCGTTACCGGCGGTCGACGTCCGCAAGGACTTGACGTCGGATATTATGTCGAGCCAACGGTCTTTCGTGATGTCGACGCATCTATGCGGATCGCGCAGGAGGAGATCTTCGGGCCGGTGGTGTCTGTGATCCCGTACCAGAACGAGGAGGAGGCGATCGCGATCTGCAACGGCACAACGTATGGCCTGGGTGGTGCGGTGTTCACGTCCGACCCTGAGCGGGGCATGGCGATTGCGCGCCGAGTGGAGGCTGGTGTCGTCGGCATCAACCGTTACGCGCTTCACATCGACGCGCCATTCGGTGGCGTCAAGGGAAGCGGCCTTGGTCGGGAACTCGGACCTGAGGGGCTGGCGGCATTCCTCGAGATTAAGTCGATCTTTCCGGCTCAACGGTCGAGTGCTGTGTAATGCGACGCGCCCAACTGCGCGGGATTAGTGAAGCTAGGACCTGAGCCAGTATTTCTAGTCGTGTTTTTGCTTATTGGCTTCGCCTGTGCGCGCGCCGACCGGCCCCCGCGTGGCCGCCAATGCCGAAGCATCAACTCGTAGGCACACGCTCGGCATTCACGGCCGCGGCTCTATCGCTGTTTCGCAACTTCTTCACTTCTTCACGTTGTAGGCGTAAGCCGAACCGCGGCGCCCGAGGCCTGGACCAGCATGGCGCGGGCATGGGACCGCCCGTGTTTGCTGTTCTTGCCACATTGCGCCAAGCCAAGACCGGATTGGCGCTACGCGGATTGAGGCCGAAGTAGCTCACCTGCTTCCGCGGTTCACGGAACCGCCGGATGGGGGGCGACGATACCGCTCGCGACGATGGCGTTGACGCCGGTGATTGTCTGAAGCCGCCGGACTTGCACATCATCAACCGCTTCCTGGGCGATGTCGTGATCGAGGCCAGCCAGATCTCGGCTAGGTGGTCGATCTCGCGGATGTGGCGGGCGACAGCGACCCGCTCGTCGTCTGGAAGCACCTGCCGCTCGAGCCAGGAGCCAGGCGCGACTTAGACGGTTGAAGAGATCGGCATGCGGGCACTTTGGCCCGAGGCCCGCCTGCACGATGCCATGCACCTCGTTCTCGCGCACGTGCCATGAGCTATGAAGTCGCCGATTTCGCGTTCGCCGATCACCGCCGTATCCATAGACCCGTCGAGCACGTCACGAGGAGCGCCGCCCGACCCTCGAAAGCAGCGGAATGGGAAAATATAAGCAGCAGCAGATCCTCATCGAAGCGCGCCGAATCAAGCGGCTGAAGCTGATTAACCGGAGAGAACAGCCAGATGATCCTCGGTGTCGTTGGTTCGTCGGTGAAGTCGACATGTGGGCACAGTCGACCTGCGCCTGCTCGCCAGGCGGGGTCTCGAAGGTCTCGTGTCCCTGCTCCTATGCCTTCTCCCCTTCCTCAACAGTGGGCAATGGGGTTATTGACCAACCAATTGAGGCGACGGCACGCTGCACTAGCGCTTCCGTCTGAGCATGGGTGGGTGAAGCGGCGATGACATGCCCGATGCAGTCTCGGTAATCGCCTTTCCTCACGATCGGCGCCCCAGGCTTAACATACAATCTGACCTCGGCGACACCTGGTACAGCAGCTGCCCGGCCGGCGCCATCGGTCCAATCGAGGGTGCCATCGCTATCAGCAACTAGAAATCGCCCCACCGCAACCTGTGATTCTCTTTTGCGCAAGTTCGGTTCACCGCCGGTGACAAGTTTGATGTGCGCGGTAATAAGATCGACACCGTACGCAAGTTTAATCAGTAGAGGAGTGGGGGCACCACTAAGACGCGGATTGACTTCAATGACGACTGGGCCCCGTTTGGTCAACCGGAGTTCGATACTTTTTGGTCCCCAGTCAAGGCCGAGAGCTGGCAAACAACTCAGCGAAACATCAGCGATACGCTCATGCTCCTCGTCAGTTAGCCGGGCCGGAAAAGTGCACTCTCGATAGACGAAGTGCGGTGGCGGATGGTAGTCAGCGGCGACAATCCCAACGACCTCATGTCCCATTACTGCAGCGACATACGAAGGGCCTTCTGCGAATTCTTCGACCAGCACTCTTGGCGGAGACCGCCATATGTGCTTCCCCTGAAACAGATAGGCCGTATGTTCGTCCAACTCATCGATGCTGCGGCACAATCGGACACCCATACTGCCACTGCCGACGGCTGGCTTAACAATCACTGGCAGGCCGATCTCGGCAGCCGAGCTTTGAACGTCCGTCGCATTCTCTGCCAGCCGATAAGCAGGTATTGCAACACCGGCCTCGGCGAGGAGCTGACGTTGAACGAATTTGTCGTAGCATTGTTCAATTGACGCGGGGTTGGGACCCGGTAGATCAAAACGCCGGCAGAGCTTACCAACTGTCGCAGAGATCGACTCGTCTTCGCCCGCAAAGCCGGTAATGCCGGCAATGCCGAATGTGGCATGCAGCCGGGAACATTCATGGATTAACGCATCGAGATTGTCTATATCGACACGAATTGTCTGAAGGTTTTCCGCTGCAAGATATTCGTACTGTGTCGGATCAGCCGACAGTGTAATCGGATGTAAACCAAGACGCTGAGCCGCTTGGACATAGAGTTGACCATTACCCCTATGACCTTCGATCAGGATGAGCGCTTTCCTTGCCATTGGCTGTCTCCTACGTTGTGTCCCTGCGACCTGCAGGAGCAAAAGTCGGGCATCAGCCCGTTCGGCTGTGCCTGGCCTCAGAAGTGAAAATAGCATCGCCTACGATTTGCGGTTGCGAAGATTGTGTATATTTATGCGAAGGATCTGCAACGGCTGGGTTAGTGGAAACGCTGAGGGGAGTCGGGTGCCAAGTCGTCTCAATGAGCGAGCCGAACACGTGGATAATCAGATTGAGCTTCGCGCCCTTAGGCATTTCATCCGAGTGTCCGAACTTAGCAGCATCAGCCGAGCTGCGGTCGAGTTGCGCATAGCGCAACCTGCCCTATCCAGGCAAATGCGTCGCCTGGAGGAAACGCTCGGCGTGCAATTGTTCATTCGGGATGGCCGCGGGGTGAGGTTGACGGAAACTGGCGCCAAGCTCCGCGACGAAGTTGCGAATGTCTTGCTGCGGCTGGACAATGCTTGTCTTCAAGCTCGGGTCGATGAAGGGAGTCCATCTGGTGTCATTCGCGTGGGAGTTCTGCCCAACCTGGGCCCGACCTTCATGGCGGAGCTTATTTTAAGCTGCCGTCAGCAATTCCCCCGTGTTAAGCTAAAGTTACTTGAGGGGTTCACTTACCAAACCGCGAACTGGATCCAGAGCAAGCAGATCGATCTAGGCTTCGCCTACGATGTCGATAGTTATCGCCATCTGAATCCCGAATTCCTCTTCAAAGAAAAAGTTTATTTGGTTGGATCAACAAGGAATTGGCCCTTCGGTGAGAGGGTGTTGTTGTCCGAATTGGAGGGCCTTCCGCTGATTGTTCCGGCGCCGCCGAGTTACACGCGGCGACGCCTCGAGGCAGCGGCACACGAGCAGCAGGTGGAATTGACATTCAAGTACGAGATCGACTCGATACCTCTCATTAAGCGAATGATTGCACTGGATGAAGGCTATGGGATTTTTAGTCGTGCGTGCTTGTGGGAAGATCTCGAAGGCCCGAACCTATCTGTCGCGGCGATTGAGCGGTCTTCGCTAAGCTTCGAATTGGCGTTAACAACCGCATATGGGACGATACTGCCGCCCGCCGCACGGCACATCATATCATTTCTTGAGCAGATGGTTCGACGTTATGTCGAGCTCGGGCGCTGGTCGGGCGAGTTTATCACTGGCGGCACGAGTTCATTGACCAACTCTTGAAGTGGCTGGAGCACCGGCGGGCCCTAGCTAATCGACGATTTGTCATCGCCTGCAACGCACCTATTCGCGAGGGGGTTGCCGATCTTCGGGACGCAGTGTGCTACTGGTGCGTCCATTCTATTCGTCAATTGGCAGAGCCAATGATGCTTTAATTCGATCCATTACGACCATGGTTTTAAAGCCCTTGATATCGGGGTGCTCATGAAAAAAGCGACGGGTAAACGCCTCGTACTCGACCATATCACGCACCGAAATTGCGAGAACAAAATCGGCTTCACCTGTGACGTAATATCCGTTCATAATCTCGGGCGTGCGTCGGATCGCTTGTTTGAAACGATCGATGATGTCAGCGCGATCGCGCTCTAAAGTGATGGAGGCTAGCATGAGCATGGGCCTGCCGATCGCTTCTGGCGAGATTACAGCAACATCTGCCTGAATTACACGCGTATCTCGAAGTCGCTTCAAACGCCGCTGACATGCGGTTGCCGAAAGGCCTGCAAGTTCGCCCAATTCCTCTGTGGTAAGGCGATTATTACGCTGTACGGCAATGAGGAGTTTCCGATCAATTCGGTCCAAATCTGGCGGTGGGGTATGCAACATTGGGGGCTCCTCGCAGGAAAACTGCACCTTCTTACCAATCTTAGCCCAACTTCTGCGATGTCCCGCTCATACCGATTCCATATATCTGCTATGCGCTGGCTATCTCCCGCTCGGCTGACAGGGCCGGACGCCCAATAACCGCGTGACCGGGAGCGGCCCGGCTGCTACGAGTAAGCCATCATCGCTGTCGGTGCGTCGAAGAGGCATTGTATCGAGCTCTTAAGATGCGCCCGTGATCGAACCGCCTCTGTCGTCGTGGCGCTCCCACGAAGAACCTGCCCATAGCGCATCCCTTCGGAGGACAAGGATGCTCCATCAAAGCCTTGGATTAAAAACCTAGGCTGCCTTGTGGGCCGCTGTTCACAGTTGTGCTCGGCCGCTTCGACTTCCACCGCATACTGGCGGCGCCGCATCCGATCCGGTGCTGCGATGCTGAACGTAGCCAACTCGCACTATTCGCTGAGCGAATTTGCAGAACTCAAGGCAAAACTGCTGCACATGGTGGTGTCACAATGCAGTGCCTGTCTTTTTTCGTTCCTTTTGGTCCCGTCCAGTGAAGGGACAGTGCACCCAAGGGACGAAGAACGCCGGTTTCCTGCGCCCCGAAGGAAAACTTTGCTCAGCATCGTGACCGCGGGCTTGGTAGGATTGGGGCGCTCGCTGGCAAAACTGCAGTTTCCGTACAGCACTTCAAGGCCTGTGGCTTACGTCAAGGAAAAAGATGATCTCTGAACGCAGCATTTCAGTGAGTGGTATCGGGACCGCGTACTATGAGAGCGGAACAGGCGAGCCTGTCGTATTCCTGCACGGTGCCGGCTTCGGCGCGGACGGAAAGAGTTCCTTCGTGCGGCAGCTCAACGAGCTGTCAGATCAGTTCAGGGTTGTCGCGGTAGATCAACTGCAGTGTGGCGGCACCGATTATCCCGCCGATCAAAAATTCGTAAACCGACTTGGTCGTGTAGACCACGTGATTGGCTTCATCGAAGCGCTGGGGGTGAAGCAGATCACCCTCGTCGGGCATTCAGAAGGGTCATTCGTCGCCGCACGGGTCGCGATCCTGCGTCCCGATCTTGTCTCGAGGCTTGTATTGCTGACGGCCAGTTCCGTTTCCCCGGCCTATGGGGACGACCGAGACGAAACTTGGTGGCAGGCCTATATGGAAGCTTACGACAATTCCAGGCGGATGCCGAGCGAAGAGGAATACGTCGCCGCCTGGCGAAAGAGCACCCGCGCCTATGGGCAGGATGTAGAAGAGGCTAAGAGGGAGGCCTATCGGCGGGCCGCGGCGCGCGGGCAATACGAGATTCTCCAGAGCCTGCCCAAAGAAGAAACCAATCTCCGTCTGTATGTTGTCCTGCAGCAGACCTATGTGTTCCCATACCTTGATCGGCTTCGGGCCGAGACATTGATTATCTGGTCCAAGAACGACGCCACAGTGCCGCCTGACCGCGGTGTAAAGCTGGCAAAGCTGATCAAGAATTCGGATTTCCACCTGCTGAACAATGCTGGGCATGAGGTCCAGATCGACCGGAGCGAAGCAGTGAACAGACTCATCCGACACTGGACTGCTAAATCACCGACAAGGACAAACTAGCAACTGTCCGATCCCTAGGTGTAACGCCGTGTTGCGCAAGCGCCTGTTTTTCTGAGGAAGAGATATGCACAAACAGCCTGCCGGCGCGTCAATCAAAGCTGATTGTGCAACGCATGCCATGGCAATCTCGAACACAGGCAAAGGGGCGGGCTGTCCCACCCCTTTTTGCCAGTAGTTTATTAATTGGGGCGAGGTTTTGCGATGGATTTGACGGCGCAACTCATTAGGCACGTTATCGATTCGGGTACAGAGACAATACCTAAGAAGTCGATTGAACGCGCCAAACTCTCCATTCTCGACACCCTTGCCAGCGCGATTGGCGGATCGGATGACAAGATCGCGCACTTCGCTCGTCGGCTGGGCAGCTTGTCCGGTGGCAAGGCAGAATGCACCGTCTGGGTTTCTGGAGAAAAACTTCCTGCCTGCTCGGCAGCCCTTGTCAACGCCACTATTGCTAGAGCAATCGACTTTGATGATACCTACGAGCTTTGTATCAACGGGTGCCACGCCAGCGCTTACAATGTGCCGCCAGCGCTGGCGCTCGCGGAACGTGATTCTTCTATTACCGGAAGCGAATTGCTGGTCGCATTAGCGACGGCTATCGATTTGCACATGCGTCTTGCGCGTAGCGTGACGACCCATTCTTTGAAAACCGGCCGCGACAATATTGTTGCGGTGTGGGGTACCACCGCGGTTAGCGCAAAATTGCTGCGGCTGGATGAAGTGACAACCCGCAATGCGTTCGGCATCGCTTACGCCCACGCTGCCGGGGAAGTACAGATGTATGAAGAAGGCGCGCACACTGTGTCGCTGCAGCAAGGATTGCGGGCGCGTTCGGGGCTGGAATCGGCCCTGTCAGCTATGGTGGGTTTCAACGGCCCGCGGGAGCCGCTCTTCGGCAAATACGGCTTCTATAGAGCCTTCGAACCTAACTACGACATCGATTTGCTTATGGAGAAACTTGGTCAGGACTATGTGAACACTGAGATCAGCTTCAAAGCTTGGCCGACCTGCAGGGCTATGCATCCCGGGATCGATGGACTGAAGCAATTGCGCGACAAGCACGGGTTCAAGGGGGAGGATATTATCTCACTTGAGCTCGGTGTTAACCGTCTCGTCGCTGAGAGTTATGTGGTACAGCCGCGCGACCAAAAGTGGAACCCAAAGGATCCGGTCGTAGCTCGCTTCAGCCTGCCTTACGTCATCGCTGTCGCGGCGCAACACGGCAGAGTAGGAATTAGCGATTTCCGTCCGGAAGCATTTGAGGACCCGGCCGTTCGTCGGATCATGGCTGTCACGAAGATTGAAGTTGATGCAGAGATTGATCGTACTCACGGCCTGCATCAAAATTCGCCGACAGCAGTTACTGTGAAGCTAAGGGGAGGTGCAGAGCATTCCATTCGGATTGACAAGCCATTTGGCCATCCGGATAATCCTGCTTCGCTCTCGGATGGCATGCGTAAACTCAGAGCCTGCGCCGAAATATCCATGTTGCCGTTCTCCGATACACAGCTCGAGTTGATCGGGGAATTCGTCGAGGACCTTGACAAGCGACCCACGTTGGCCCCGCTATTCGAGCTGCTTGTTGGCGGGAAGTAGTCAAGAAGTGGGGAAATAACGTTGGTCTCCACCGCGGCAGCTGCGCGCTTGCGATAATCGAGTTGCTCGCCGACGAAGCCAAGCGCAACTGACGTACTCCCCGTTTTGTCCGCGTCTATAAGTTAGCTCTGTTCACGATCGAAGGCTGGTCGACTTGCCGATCCTCCTGACAACTGCTCGGGGCTTCAGCACGTCGTGGTCGTCGCTGCAAAAAGCGGATCGTATTCAGAAAGCCGCTTACAGATCGACGGTCGCGCGTTTGAAGTCTGGGCCACAGTCGGCTGCTCCTCAAGTCGCCCACTACGAATTCGCGCATCCAAGGCGACGGGCTCAAGGAGCTATGGCCGGCGGTCGGCCTGCAACGGGTGATGCCTTTGACCCTCGAGGGTCATCTTGGCGATCGTGCGCGAATGATAGGTAAAACGCCGATTTCCTGCGCCGTTAGAACCACAATTCGTTCAACGCAGCAAATTGGTGCTGGTACTCATACGCAAAATAGAGGCCGCTTGTCCGGCCCGATGGGAACACGTCTGAACGAGGAGCACCCAAATGTCGCAGGAACTTGATAATCTCAGCCGCCGCGTCGCCTCCGGCCGACTGAGCCGGCGTGAATTTCTCGGTCGTGCGACGGCACTCGGCGCTAGTGCCGCCTTCGCCAACTCGCTGCTTGCCGGCGCGGTGAAGGCGCAGGTCCCGCACAGGGGCGGCATTCTCAAAGCCGGCCTTCAGGGCGGTCAAGCGACTGACACTCTCGACCCGGCGTTCTTCCCCGGCGCGGTCCCGATCGCCTTCAGCAAATGTTGGGGCGAGCTGCTGATGGAATTGACCCCAGACGGCGGCGTTGAGAACCGTCTCGCTGAGGAAATCGGCTCGTCCAAGGACGCCAAGACTTGGACGATGAAGATCCGCAAGGGGGTCGAGTTCCACAACGGCAAGACCGTGACCGCGGATGATGTGGTGGCGACGCTCGAGCGGCACTCGGATTCCAAGTCAAAATCGGGCGCTCTGGGCGTGCTGGGAAGCATTGACACGCTCAAGGCAAATGGCGACGAGGTCGTCGTCACCCTGAAGGGCGGCAATGCTGACTTCCCTTATCTGATGACCGATTATCATCTCGTCATCCAACCGAACGGGGGCAAGGACAATCCGGCTGCCGGCATCGGAGCGGGGCCCTACAAAATTACGGTTAATGAGCCGGGCGTACGGCACGGCGGCGAACGATTCAAGAATTTCTGGCAGGGCGAAAAGCGTGGCCATGCCGATCAGATCGAGATCATCGTCATCAACGACGCCACGGCGCGTATTTCGGCCCTGCGAAGCAACCAAGTCCACATGATCGACCGCGTGGAGCCGAAGGTTGTGGACCTGGTCAAGCGTATCCCTGGCGTGACCGTCCAGAACGTTTCGGGACGCGGCTACTATTGCTTCAACATGTTCTGCGACACGGCTCCCTTCGACAACAACGATCTCCGGATGGCCCTCAAGCTCGCCATCGACCGCGAGCAGATGCTCACCCAAATCCTGCGCGGCTATGGCTCAGTGGCCAACGATTTTCCAATCAACGCTTCGTACCCGCTGTTTTCTGACGATATCGAGCAGCGCACCTTTGATCCGGACAAAGCAAAGTTTCACTATCGGAAGTCGGGCCATAGCGGACCGCTCCTGCTGCGCACCTCTGACGTCGCCTTCCCCGGTGCCGTTGATGCCGCCCAACTCTATCAGCAGAGCTGCGCCAAGGCCGGAATTGCCATCGAGGTCAAGCGCGAGCCGAGCGACGGCTACTGGTCGGAAGTCTGGTTAAAGCAGCCATTCGCCGCCACCTTCTGGACTGGTCGCGCGACGCAGGACCAGGCGTACTCCGTCGCGTATTTGTCGACGGCCGCATGGAACGACACGCGCTTCGTCAACGAGAAGTTTGACAAGCTTCTCATCGAGGCGAGGGCCGAACTCGATCAGGGCAGGCGCAAAAACCTCTATCGCGAGATGGCAATCATCGTTCGCGACGAGGGCGGCTTAATCGCGCCCTTCTTTAACCAGTTCATCGATGCGACGGGGCCGGGCGTGAAAGGGTTCGTGAAGCATCCTGCGCGCGATATGAGCAACGCCTCCGCCTTAACCGTATGCTGGCTCGAATCCTGACGGCGGGACTTACGGCTCGATCCTAGGCGACCCGCAGAGCAACCGGCATAGGATGTTCGACATTAGCAGCGCATAAAAAGGACACGTTTGACGATGCTGGCCACGCCGGCTTCAAGGGGCGCGTGATTGAGGAGTGGGCCTCAACCGTAAGCGGAGGGCTTTGAGTCCGCATGAGCTCAGCAGTCCGTGCTTTAACCGCTCCTGCGCAGTGGCGCGGCTTAAGTGGTCGGCACCACGCGCGAAGCTACGTTTCCTGCGAGCCTACCGGGTTTGGCTGTCATTCGTTCATAGCAAAGGGAAGGCATGTGACTAGTGACTGCCTTCACCGGCAACAACCGCCGCCCCCCTGGCCCCACTGACTGGCAGGAGAGCAGAGAAAAAGCTGCCTATGGACTTAATTGGATGGGCGTTTGAATGTGACCGAGAGGGTCATCTAGTTTGATCGTGATCACCTGGTGCCCAGCTGAACCCCCCTGTTCTGAGCGGCAAGGCAACGGTAGGGATCCTGCGCGAATGGCGGCCAAAACGCCGATTTCGTGCTCGGATAGACGGGCAATGCATACAAAGAGGCACATTGGTACTGCTACCAATGGTGCTCTAAATAGAGGCCGCATCATCCGGGCCCAAGGGAACGCATCTTAACCGAGGAGCATCCAAAATGTCGCAGGAACTCGATTATCTCAGCCTTCGCTTCGCTGCGGGCCGGCTGAGCCGGCGTGAATTTCTTGGCCGCGCAGCGGCGCTCGGCGTCTCGGCGACGTTTGCGAATTCGCTCCTTACGAGCGTTGCGCGAGCGGAGGAGCCAATACGCGGCGGTATCCTTAAGGGCGGCCTTTCTGGAGGTAGCGCAACCGATAGTCTCGATCCGGCGACGTTCTCGACTTTGTCGTCAATTTTCGGCGCCTGCTGGGGCGAGTATCTGGTAGCGATGGTGCCAGACGGCGGACTGGAAAACCGCATCGCTGAGAGCATTGAGGCCAGCAAGGACGCCAAAACCTGGACGATGAAGATCCGCAAGGGGCTCGAGTTCCACAACGGCATGGCGGTGACGGCGATGGATGTGGCGGCGACTCTCGAGCGTCACTCTGACCCGAAATCGAAGTCCGGCGCGCTAGGTGTGCTGAAGAGCATCGACACCATAAAAGCGAATGGTGACGAAGTGGTCGTAACCTTGAAGGATGCCAATGCTGACTTCCCTTACCTTATGACCGACTATCACCTCATTATTCAGCCGAATGGGGGGAAGGACAATCCAGCCGAAGGCATCAGCGCTGGGCCGTACAAGGCCAGCGTCAACGAGCCCGGCGTTCGGTACGGCGGCGAGCGTTTCCCCAATTTCTGGCAGCCAGATAAAATGGGTTTTGCCGACCAAATTGAGCTCCTCGCCATCAATGACGCGACGGCTCGTATCTCCGCGCTGCAGGCCGGCCAGGTGCATATAATCGACAAGGTCGAGCCCAAGGTCGTCGATCTAATCAAGCGGTCGCCCAACTTGAAGGTGGAGGCCGTCTCGGGTCCTGGCTACTATTGCTTCAACATGTTTTGTGACACCCCGCCCTTCGACAACAACGATCTGAGGATGGCACTCAAGCTTGCGATCGACCGTCAGGAGATGCTCGACAAGATCCTACGCGGCTACGGCACGCTCGGCAACGACTTCCCGATCAACAACGCATACCGCCTGTTTCCCGAAGACATTCCCCAGCGCGAGTTCGATGCCGACCAAGCCAAGCATTATTACAAAAAATCCGGTCACAGCGGCCCGATCCTCCTTCGGGTCGCGAACGCCGGCTTTCCTGGAGCGGTCGATGCTGCACAGCTCTACCAGCAGAGCTGTGCCAAAGCCGGCATTGCCCTTGAGATCCAGCGCGTGCCAGACGACGGCTTCTGGTCGGAGGTCTGGAACAAGCAACCCTTCTGCAATACTTATTGGTCAGGCCGAGCGACACAGGACCAGATGTACTCGACCACGTATCTCTCAACGGCGGTATGGAACGACACCCATTTCTCTAACGAGAAGTTCGATAAGCTTCTCATAGAAGCGCGCGCTGAACTCGATCAGGACAAGCGGAAAAATCTCTATCGCGAGATGGCCATCATTGTTCGCGATGAGGGAGGCGTGATCGTGCCAATGTTCAACCAGGCAGTCGACGCTATTTCCGACAAGGTTGGCGGCTATGTCGCTTGGCACGACGCTCTGATGAACAGCTTGGCTTTTGCCAAATGCTGGCTAAAGACCTAGTTCGTCGGCGCCGTTAACCTTCAGCTCGGACGCTACCCGGCCACTCTCTGGTTGTTAGGCATAGGTCGCATTATCCGACAGGGACAGCTTATCAGATCTTGTTAGTGGCGCGACGTAGGTGACCCCGTAGTCGCGCCCGAGATAAGCGCGCCAATTACCCTCGCGCTCGATGGCCGCTGGCCTACGCGTCCTGGGTGCGAATGCAGCGTGACGGGCGCCTACCAGCCTGGCTTGGCCGGGTTGCGCTCATTTGGTTGGCCGCCTTGTCGGCATTAGTGAACAGTAGTGAGGAACGTCTCATGTCACTTAAACTCGACTATCTCAACCGGCGCGGCTTTGGCGGCGACTACACCAATCCGATGAATGACTGCGCGCTGGCCAATTGCTGGCTGGCGGCGTAATGCGGTTTTCGGCGATGTCCCCCATTGTAAGACTAATCACCCAGCGCATCGCGCTTGGCATCCTGCTCCTTTTCCTTGTCTCGATCCTAATCTTTGCCGGCACGCAAATCCTGCCAGGCGACGTCTCGCAAGCCATTCTCGGACAGTCTGCAACCCCGGAAGCACTCGCCAATCTGCGCGCCGAGCTGGGCCTTAACGACCCGGCGTATATCCGCTATTTCCGATGGTTGGGCGGTGTGCTGACTGGCGATCTCGGCACCGCGCTCACTTCGCGACAGGAGATTACCGCGACGTTGCTGCCCCGGCTGTGGAATACACTCTTCCTGGCCTTCTGCGCGGCGACTGTGGCTGTCCCGCTCGCCATCATCCTCGGGCTGCTGGCGGTGCGCTATCGCAACGGCGCAATCGATAAGCTGCTCTCCGGATTCGCGCTTACCTCAACCTCGCTTCCCGAATTCTTCATCGGTTACCTCCTGGTGTATTTCTTTGCCGTGAAGCTGCAGTGGCTTCCAGGTATCTCCACTGTCTACGTTGGCATGCCGTTTCTGGAACGCATGAAGGCCATCGCCCTCCCGGCGACGGTACTAACGCTCGTCGTGCTCGCCCATATGATGCGTATGACGCGCGCCGCGATCCTGAACGTGATGCAGTCGGCCTATATAGAGACGGCCGAGCTCAAGGGGCTGCGGCAGATCGAGATTATCCGCCGCCATGCATTCCCGAACGCCATCGCGCCGGTAATCAATGTGGTGATGCTCAACCTGGCCTTCCTGATCGTCGGCGTTGTCGTCGTCGAGGTGATCTTCGTTTACCCCGGCATGGGGCAGTATCTTGTCGACCATGTCTCAAAGCGCGATGTACCGGTCGTGCAAGCCGTCGGCCTGATCTTCGCGGCCGTTTATATCGGCCTGAACATCATCGCTGACGTCGCCGCAATCATCGCCAACCCGCGGCTCAGGCATCCCAAATGAGCGTCTCGTCAGCCCCACCCGCCAAAGGCCGGCGTCGCATACCCATCGGTGCCGCGATCGGCCTGTTCTTCACCGCATTGTTCCTCTTCGCTGCGATTTTCGCGCCACTGATCGCACCGCATCCGCTGGGGGAGATCATCGGCGACGTTTGGATGCCCATGTCGGGCGAGCACTGGTTCGGCACCGACAATCTCGGTCGGGATCTGCTCTCGAGGATGATTTATGGCGCCCGCACGACGATCTTAATAGCGGCGGCCGCTACCGCGCTTTCCTTTACGCTGGGGTCGATACTCGGCTTCACCGCAGCCGTCGTCGGTGGCTGGTTCGATATGACAATGTCGCGGTTCGTGGATCTGTTGATGTCGATCCCGACGCTGATCTTCGGTCTTGTCGTGCTGTCGGTGCTCCCATCCAACGTGGTGACACTGATATTAGTCATGGGTACACTGGACTCTACCCGCGTTTACCGGCTGTCACGCGCCGTCGCCGCCGACATCAATGCGATGGACTTCGTCGAGGCGGCCAAATTGCGAGGCGAAGGCCGTGCCTGGATCATCTTCCGCGAGATTCTGCCCAATGCGCTGTCGCCGCTAGTCTCCGAACTCGGCCTGCGCTTCATCTTCGCCGTGCTCTTCCTGTCTGCCTTGTCCTTCCTTGGCCTCGGTGTCCAGCCGCCACAAGCCGACTGGGGCGGAATGGTGAAAGAGAACAAAGATGGCATTGTTTTCGGTATTTCCGCTGCCCTCATCCCAGCGGGGGCAATCGCAGCACTCGCCATCTCAGTCAATCTCGTCGCGGATTGGATCCTTAATCGGACCACCTCACTCAGGGGAGGGCGCGGAAATGCCTAAGGCGGTAATGAAACAACCTCATGACGAAAGTGGTCCGTTGCTCGACATCAGGAGACTGCGGATCGAAGCAACCTCCTACTCGCCGAGCGGCGATCCGCAGAACACCGTGATCGTCGACGATGTTTCGCTAAAGCTGGAGAAAGGCCGCGTCTTGGGCCTGATCGGCGAGTCCGGCGCCGGCAAATCGAGCATCGGTCTGGCCTCGTTGGGATACGGGCGAGGTGGTGTGCGCATCACCGGGGGCGAAGTTCTCCTCAACGGGCGCAACATTCTAGCAGGCGGCGTCTCGGGATTGCGCAAAGTGCGCGGCAACAAAGTCTGTTATGTTGCGCAGTCGGCTGCCGCAGCGTTCAATCCGGCGCTTCGTCTGATGGAGCAAGTCATAGAGTCCGCGTTGCTGCACCGTGTTGCGACCCGAGCCGAGGCGGAGAGGCGCGCCATGGCGCTGTTCAAAAAGCTCGGCCTGCCCAACCCGGAAACCATCGGCCGTCGTTACCCGCACCAGGTTTCTGGCGGTCAATTGCAGCGCGTCATGACAGCCATGGCGCTATGCTCCGAGCCCGACCTTATCGTCTTTGACGAGCCCACCACGGCGCTCGACGTGACGACACAGATCGATGTGCTCGCTGCAATAAAGGATGCGATCCGTGATACTGGCGTCGCGGCCCTTTATATTACGCATGACCTTTCGGTCGTTGCCCAAGTCTCGGATGAGATCATGGTGCTTCGTCACGGCAAAATGGTCGAGCATGGCGAGACGCGGCAGATCATCGAGGCACCGCGGACGGATTACACCAAGGCGCTGGTGTCGGTACGTTCGATCGAGCATCAGGAAAAGAGGCCGGCAGCCTGTCCGGTGCTCGAGGTGAGGAATGTCACCGCGGCCTACGGCGGTCATGTAAAGGTGCTGCAGGACGTTTCGGTCGAGGTCCATCCCGGTCAGACGCTGGCCGTGGTGGGCGAGTCCGGCTCGGGTAAGTCCACGCTTGCGCGCGCGATCACCGGTCTGCTGCCGCCCACATCCGGCATGATCACCTTTGCCGGCCGCACGCTCACGCCGAGGCTTGCGGAGCGCTCGACGGACGATCTGCGCGAATTGCAAATGATTTACCAAATGGCTGACGTGGCGATGAATCCGCGCCAGACAGTTGGCACCATCATCGGCCGTCCGCTCGAATTCTATTTCGGGATGCGCGGTCGCGAGCGCGACGATCGCGTGACGGAACTGCTCGACGAGATCGAGATGGGCAAGGCTTTCGTCGATCGCTATCCTGCCGAACTCTCGGGCGGCCAGAAACAGCGCGTCTGCATCGCCCGCGCGCTCGCTGCGAAGCCGAAACTTATCATCTGCGACGAGGTGACCAGCGCTCTCGACCCGCTCGTGGCTGATGGCATCCTCAAGCTGCTGCTGCGCCTGCAGAAGATCGAGGACGTGGCGTATCTGTTCATCACCCACGATCTCGCGACGGTAAAGGCGATCGCCGATTCCATCGCAGTGATCTACCAAGGAACGGTCGTGCGCTATGGCTCCAAGACGGAAGTGCTCACCCCGCCCTTCGACGCCTATACTGACCTTCTACTCTCCTCAGTTCCCGAGATGGAGCTTGGCTGGTTGGAAAACGCCATAAAGGGACGTCGCGTGGAAAGCGGGGGGAACTGAACTCTGGCCGCACGATAGTGGCGTTGAACGCACTCAGGCCTGTTGAGGGGCGCCAGGTAGGCGCGGCAATTTTCGAGTTGGCAGCGAAGATCAGGCAGGTCACCGACTGAGGGCAGGATAAGAGCCCCTGCCGGCGCACGCCCAATGACAAGCGGGGAGGGCAGCTGAAACAGAGCGGAAATTGCTTAATCTGAATGCAGCTGATCTTGGTGAATCCCCGGCTCGCTACCCCAAGCTGCTGGATCGACCAAAGACGTAACGCGACGCTTTTTTCCTCTCTGGCTTTCCAAAATGTGGCCCACTGAGATGGATGATTGACTTCCGAACGATGGTGGTACCCGAATGCGAGAACGTCGTCCCGTGTGTCCGTAGTGGTGGCGCGTCCGGCCGCGGGAAAACACCGATTTACTGCAGCAATATCGTATAGTCGAAGTACGCGCACATCTATCCACAACTATACTAGCACCACATGCGGCGTCACCTTCACTGAGCGCAACTCATTGACGAAGTCCTCCGCATCGTAGGCCTTGTCGGCACTGAGCGTGATCGCCTGCGGTCGGTGGGCACGAGGCTCAATCATGTGCAGCGCCGCCACTCGCTCAGCATCTCCGTCGGCCAGTGTCAAGCAGGCTTCGACCAACAGGCGTGGCGGTTCTCCATCAGCCCATGTCCCATGAAGGTACGCATACGACGAAGGCCGCATGATTGGCACGCGCGCGTGGGCGCGGCGGGCTCTATGATGACGTTGCGTGAGGTCAGGCGGCCTGCTGATTGGCGGGTTTGTCGGCTTCGCGCAGGCGCTTCCAGTGCCAGGGCAGTAATTCGTGCAGACGCGAGGTGGGAAGATCGGCAATGCGGGCCAGGACATCGGCGAGCCAGGCTTTCGGGTCGACGTCGTTGAGGCGTGCCGTCGTGATGAGGGTAAGCATAACGGCGGCGCGGTCGGCGCCGCGCTGGGAACCGGCGAAGGTCCAGTTGCGCCTTCCCAGAGCAATACCGCGCAGCGCTCTTTCGGCCGCGTTGTTGCTGAGGCAGATTCTGCCGTCGTCAATGAAGCGGGCGAAGTCGGCCCAGCGCCTGAGCATGTAGTTGATCGGCTTCAGGACCTCGGAAGAGCGCGAGAGGGTATCGCGCTCGCGGAGCAACCAGGCGTGCATGTCGTCGAGAAGTGGTTTGCTCTTCTCCTGCCGCACGGCATACCGCCCGTCAGCGCTGCGGCCGTTGATGGCGCGCTCGATCTCGAACAGCGCGTCGAGGCGCCTGACCGCCTCCAGCGCGATCGGGGAGATCGGTTTGCCCTTCTTGCCATCTCGGGCCTTTTTCGCGATGTCGGCCAATTCGAAGAATCCTCGCCGCGCATGGGCGTAGCAAAAGGCGGGCGTGATCGGCTGCTCCTTCCGCTGCGGGTCGAACAACGGCTCGAAGCCACTGTAACAGTCGCACTGAAGGATGCCGCCGAATCCGGCCAGATGTTTCTGAGGATGCTCGCCGCGCCGGTCGCTCGAGGCGTAATAGATCGCCGCCGGCGGCGCCGGCCCGGCGAAGGGACGGTCATCGCGCGTATAGGTCCATATGCGCCCGGTCGCGCACTTGCCCTTCGCCAGGATGCGAATGGTGGTGTCGTCGCCATGAAGGCGCTCGGCCGCGAGCACATGGCGCTCGATCAGCTGGAAGAGCGGCATGACGGCGAAGGTTCCGTGGCCGACCTGATCGGCCAGCGTCGACAGCGGCAGGTCGATCCCCTCGGCCTTGAAGCGCGCACTCTGTCGGTTGAGTGGAGCATGCATGCCGAACTTGTCGAACAGGATTGTCGCCAGCAGTCGGGGACCGATGAAGCCGCGCGGCGTGGCGTGGAACGGCGCCGGCGGCTGGGTGATCTTCTCGCAGTCGCGGCAGGTGAACTTTTCGCGCACCGTCTCGATCAGCTTGAAGCGGCGCGGGATCTCACGTCTCGGTCACGTCCTCACCCAGTTTCGACAGCCGCGATCCGCCGCAGCAGGCGCAGGCAGTTGGAGGGTCGATGACGACGCGCTCGTGTTCGATGTCATCCGGCCATGGCTTGCGCACCGGCCGTTTGCGCGTGAAGGGGCGCACCGTCTGGGTCTTCGCCGCCGCGGCCTGCGCGGCAAGCTCGTCCTCGGTCGCCGAGGTGACGAGTTCTTCGAGCTCCAATTCCAACTGCTCGATCAGCCGCACCGTGCGCTCGGAGCGCTGCCCGTACAGTTCGCGTTTCAGCTTCTCGATGCGCAGCTCGAGATGCGCAATCCGGGCCTCGGTGTCGGACAGCATGGCCTGCGCGTTGGCGGCTTCAGCCTGCCAGTTGGCAGCATCCGCGACCGCCACATCGCGTTCAGCCTGCAACGCCTCACGTTCAGCCAGCAGCGCCACGTAGGCGCTGGCAAGATCCGAGGGGAGCTCAACCGGCTTCGAAGTCATATGCCGATTGAATCACATTCCATTGTATTTTCAATTAAAAAATGCTACCCAACCCGAGCAGGACGCCACGTTTCCTGAGGTTCCGCCAGTCTATGCCAGACAAGAGATAACTCAGCTGTGCAGAAGATACTGTCACAGCTCCACCCTCAACTGTCGGCCATATGAAGCGGCCGCGCTCAAGTCTTTTTGTGAACAGGCATGCTCCTTGGCCATCATGCCAGATGACCTTCAACAAATTTCCGCGTTTCCCCCTGAAGCAAAACAGGTTGCCCCCAAGGGGATTATGTTTGAGGACCTCCTGCACCCGTAGCGCCAGTGATGGAAAGCCACATCTCATGTCGGTGTAGCCTGTGGCTAACCACACACGCACGCCTTCTGTCGGGATCATCGCAGCATTTCCAGCCCCTGCAAGATCCGCATCAGGACACTTACGTCAACAGTGCGGTCAACGATCACACGCCGGCCGTTGGCCCCGACGATTTCCATCCGGCCACCGGTAGACACCGCTTGGCTGATCGTAGCTGGTACTTCAGAGTGCGATCGCGCAGGAGCCGACTCTTCCGGCTCTACATCGTGCACGCTGGGACCGACAACACCCATGTCAATGAAGGCGATCGGAGGGGTCTCAGGCACCGAGTTGGCTCGGCCCAATCGCCCTTGCTGGGCTTGCTTCATCCAGATGAACAAGTGGTTCGCGTTCATGTCGTGACGCCGCGCCACAATCGACACCGGATCACCGGACTCCTGCACCTCACGCACGATCGCCAGCTTCTGCTCGACCGTCCAGGAGCGGCGCGTCCGCTGTCGGCCCGCACCCGGCGGCAGCGGCAGGGCCGCGGACGTGCTCGCATCAACCGTCGACGGCTGCTCCATAGCCAGATACTTCATTCGCCAAGCGTCCACTTAATCTAAGCGGACACTAACGCCTCAAGGTACGCGTCAGTAGGCGGCCTTCGTCGTATGCATACCCATGAAGCACAGCTTGGCCTCCTTGTCCCGTCCCTTGCGGTAGAGCCTGGCGTTGGGATCGGTGGTCGAGCTATGCGTCTCGTTCGATCGTTTCTGGCCATGGAAGTCAGCTTCCGCATTGCGGCCGCCGCGGTCCGCCGGCGGTGCGCCCGAGCCGACCGTCGGCTTAACGCTCTTCATCGAAGCCCACGCCTTGATCCATGCAACGCCCAGCGCAGCCGCACCTTGCAGGCGATCTGCAGCTCGATCACCGCTGGGACGCCGCCGGCACCGAAGCGGCAATAGGCTCATCGGGTACCACTTCGGCAAAGCCTGTCTCGCGGGCTCTCAGCGTGCGGCGCCACTTATAGATCAGGCTGATCGCGACATCGTACTGACGCGCCACCGCCGCCACTGTGGCCCCGAGCGCGAATGCCGCGGCCAGTATCCGGCACTGATCCTCTTCACGCCAACGACGACGACGCTCCGGTCCGGTCCGGTCAATAACGTCACATGGCTCATGCTGTGCTGCTTACTGTGCTACTGTGCTCGTCAGGACGACCTTAAGAGTGCAGCTTCGCTACCGTGCCATGCTAGCGCAAGGCAGCCCTCGTCGGGGGCGTACCGAGCCATCGGCTCGCAGCGTAAGACATAAAGTCCGCCGTGACCCCGGCTTCCGTTTACCGTAGAGTGAGTGTCTGATGTGCGGCCGGAAACTCGCCGCTGTAAGTCCATCCTTGCCGTGCCATTCAAATCCAAGCTCTCAAGCAGCCAGCCATAATCGGCTGCATAGCTCATGAGGGGCATTGGGGCAGAAAAATAATTCGCCCTCTTTCGGCTGGCTTGTGCGCTGAGGTCGGATGCGACGGGGATACAGCAACGTCCACCTACAGCTACATCACAACGCGACTGCCCCCTCCATCAATCACTATTGTCGTGCCATTCAGGTATCTTGCTCGGTCACCGACGATGAATCCAACTAGCCCGTCCTATTCACGAGCAGCTTAGTTCGTTGCCGCTGGGCGTTCGGTCATGAAGGTGTGAGGCGTCTTTTTCACCGCAGCTGAGACTGGACTTTGGAACGCGCTGGAGGGTTAAGGTGTCGGGTTCGGCGGGGCTTTGATGCCCCGGCCGTCATGGTCCTGCGGGCTGCAGCGTGAGAGCGATTTGTCGGAACAGGCTGGCCTCGGGACAGACAGCGGCGAAGGCCAGGCGGATGCGCGAGACGGTTTCGATGACGCGGGCGCCGAGCTTGAGGAGCCTGAGCCGCAGCGTGGCGAACTCGGCGTTGCGCAGATGATGGGTTCCGGGCACCGCCTCGCGCAGGGTGAGCATCAGCCAGTATGCGGCGGTGTGCAGGACGAGGCGCACCTGGTTGGCAATCGGTGAGCGGCAGCTGGTGCGGTCGGAGGCAAGCTGGCTCTTGTGCATCTTGATCAGGTTTTCGGCCCGGCCGCGGGCGCAGTAGATCACGTCGTAGACATGCGCGGCGGAGCCTTTGTCGAGATTGGTGACGACGAAGCGGATGTCGAGGCCCATCGAGGTTGCCTCGATGCGGGCGCAGACGCGACGTTCCGTCTTCCAGGATCTCGCCTTGTATCGGGTCTCGGCATAGCCGCGCAGCACCGGCTTCTGCTCGAGTGCGCGGCGGGTGCGGATGTCGTCGGCGGCTTCATCGACGAGACGCTGGAGAACCTTGTTGCCGGGCAGGCCGAAGACGTAGTCGATCGCGTTGTTCTCGCACCAGGCCATGACTTCCGCCCGGCCATAGTGGCCATCGCCGCGGATCAGAATGCGGGTGGCAGGCCAGCGGGCGCGGATGCGCCGGACAAGGCGGCGCAGATGGCCGCGGATCTCCTTGCCCGTCGGGGTCTTGCCGGGACGCAGGATCATGGCGACCGGGCGTCCTGTCGCGGCGTCGTAGATGTGGATCGGCAGGAAGCAGCGTTCGTCGTAATGGGCGTTGAAGAGCGAGAGCTGCTGATGGCCGTGAACGACATCCACCGTGTCGTCAATGTCGAGCGTGACGCTTTTGGGCGGCGCGGCATAGCTCGACAGCCACAGATCGACCAGCACCCAGCCGAGCCGGATGACGGTGCGCAGGTCGGGCAGGTTCTCGAGGCGCGAGCAGGTCGGCTGCGAGCACAGATCAATCCCGCTGTCGGGCAGCCGTCCGCAGGCGAGCTTGAAGGCCGGGTCGGTGCGCAGTCGGTCGAGATCGTTGGCATCCTCGTAGCCGCATGCGATCGCAAAGATGCGGGCGCGCACAATGTCGGCCATGGCGTGCGTCACCCGCGCTGGATCGCGCGGATCGTGGATCGCGGCGGCCAGCCTGTCGGCCAGTTGCAGGCGTCGCTCGGCCGCTGCCAGCAGCATGACGCCACCATCCGAGGTGATGCGCCCGCCGTCAAACGCAGCTGTGATCTTCTTGCGTCCAACGGCTGGAAATGAGAGCGGCAGCAACGTATCATCGGTCATGGCGGGTGTGGCTCGCGAGAGGCGGTGGCAGGGTTGGCTTAGACAACCGAATCCTACGCCAAATCAATCGCTTAGGCTACATCCGCCAGCCTCTCAGATCGGTTGTCGTGCATAAGACGGGCTAGCTCCGCGAGTTCGTCGGCAGTTCCAATACGCCCCAAGGGATTGGTATTGGCCACACGTTTGATAGCGGCATCTCGATCGAGACCTTCGTCGACCATCAACGCCTCAATTCTCTTGTGAACTCTGCCCGTGTCAAAATAGCCAGGCGCGACAACGTTCACGCGAACGCCAGTTCCCGAGAGTGTGTCTGCGAGGTGCTTAGCTAATACTGCTATGCCGGCACGCATGACGTGCGACAGCAATAGGTGACCTGTTACCTCGTGCACGCCTACCGAGGTAACATAGACGATATCACCCCCACGACCAGACGCTTTCATCGCAGCCGCTGCGGTCGCGTCCCCAGACGTGGTGTAGCTCGGCGGTAGCGAAGCCGCTCGCGAGCGCGCCCTCAACAGCGCCGTAGCGAGCGAGCGGCTTTGCGGCGGTCATCGATGTTCCCCGGTAAGGTCGGGTTGCTGACACCAACCTGATTCGAAGGAACCACCGATGACCGACGACATGATGAACCTGCGCACGCTCGTGGAGAAGACCCCCGACGCCGATATCTTGCGCGAGATGATCGGCTTTGCCGCCGAGCGGCTGATGGAGCTGGAGGTGGGCGCCGCCACCGGCGCCGCCTATGGCGAGAAGAACCCGCTGCGGACGGCTCAGCGCAACGGCTATCGCGATCGCGATTGGGAGACGCGGGCCGGCACCGTCGAGCTGCGCATCCCCAAGCTCAGGAAGGGCTCCTACTTTCCGGGCTTCCTCGAACCGCGGCGCATGGCGGAGAAGGCGCTGACGGCCGTCATCCAGGAGGCCTACGTCCAAGGTATCTCGACCCGCTCGGTCGACGACCTGGTCAAGGCCATGGGCATGAGCGGCATCTCCAAGAGCCAGGTCTCACGGCTGTGCGAAGAGATCGACGGCAAGGTCAAAGCGTTCCTTGAAAGACCCATCGAGGGCGACTGGCCATACCTGTGGATCGATGCCACCTACCTCAAGGTGCGCCGCGGCGGACGCATCGTCTCGGTCGCCGTCATCATCGCTGTCGGCGTCAACGCGGACGGCCGGCGCGAGGTGCTGGGCATGGAGGTCGGCACGTCTGAGGCCGAGCCGATCTGGACGGAGTTTTTGCGCAAGCTGACCCGCCGCGGCCTCAGGGGCGTCAAGCTCGTCGTCTCCGATGCCCATGAAGGCATCAAGGCGGCCGTCACCAAGGTGCTGTGCGCGACATGGCAGCGCTGCCGGGTCCACTTCATGAGGAACGTGCTGGCGCATGCCGGCAAGAGCGGGCGCCGTGTCGTCTCCGCCTTCATCGCCACCGCGTTTGCCCAGGAGACGCCAGAAGCCGCCAGCACCCAATGGCGTGCCGTCGCCGACCAGATCCGGCCGAAGGTGCCCAAGCTCGCCGCCATCATGGACGACGCCGAGCCCGACGTGCTGGCCTACATGACCTTCCCCAGGGAGCACCGCGCCAAGCTGCATAGCACCAACCCGATCGAGCGCCTCAACGGCGAGATCAAGCGCAGGACCGAGGTCGTCGGCATCTTCCCCAATGACGATGCCATCGTCCGCCTCGTCGGCGCGTTGCTGCTTGAACAGAATGATGAATGGGCCGTCCAGCGCGCCAGCTACATGACGCTGGAAACCATCAGCCAAATGAGCGATGATCCTCTCATCAGCCTGCCAGCCGTGGCACGCTGATCATCCCGGCCCCATGCCGGAGAGCGCGGCGACCAAGCCGTCAGCTACACCACTCCCTGGGACACGATCGCCGCTGCCGCTCGCGACACCCTTACTGCACTCATGAGAAGCGTCTCGTAGGATTGGTCCCAATCATCGTCGCTTAGGTCTTCGATAGATCCGTACGGCATATGACCAGAATTTACGACGACGCAATCAATGCTCCCGAGGAGCTCCAAAGTGCGTTGCATCAACATGTCGACGTCTGATCGCCGGGCTAGGTCTGCAATTATGCCATGAGCGCCAGCGCATCCCTCTATATTCAGTAGATCATCTACAGCTTTGTCTAACGTAGCCTTAGAGGCTGTTTGGAAAATCGGATTTGAGGGGTTTCGTTTGCGCATGAAGTCTGATTCAGAGCGTGGATGTGGACCGAACAGAGCCGTGGCCGTGTTGCCAAGATCGCGCGTAAGACGAAGCGTTATCCGTGTGATCTGACAGATGAGGAATGGGAGCGGATCGCGCCACTGATGCCGGTTCCTGGTCGGCGTGGGCGTCCCCGCGAGGTGGATTTTCGGGAGGTAATCAACGCGGTGCGCTATCTGGTGCGCTCAGGCTGTGGGTGGCGGATGTTGCCCATTCATTTTGGGCCGTGGCAGACGGTCTATAGCTGGTTCCGCGAGTTGGCACGGCGCTTCCTGTTTCAGACGATCCACGACGTGGAACTGATGCTCGACCGCGAGCGGCAGGGTCGCGAACCTTCACCCAGCGCTGGTGTGATTGATAGTCAGTCGATCAAGGCACCCCATGCAAAAGCACGAGGCTACGACGCGGGTAAGAAGATCGTCGGGCGCAAGCGCCATATTGCGGTCGATACGGACGGACGGCTCCTGATGGTCAACCTGACCACCGCTGACATCTCCGACAGCGCGGGTGCGCAGGCGATACTCGACGGCATCCGCAAACGCTGGCCGTGGGTCAAGCATCTCTTCGCCGACGGGGCCTATGACCGGCTCAAGCTGATGGATAAGGCCTGCTATCTCGACTTCATCGTCGAGATCATCCGCCGCTCCGACGACCAGAAAGGCTTCAAGGTTCTACCGCGTCGCTGGGTCGTCGAACGGACGTTCGGATGGATGATCCGGTGGCGACGCCTCGTGCGCGATTACGAGCAGCGCATCGATGTCTCGCAGGCCATGATCCTCGTCGCCATGGGCGGCATCATGCTACGCAGAAACGCCCATCCGTGATTTTCCAAACCGACTCTTATTGCAACCGCAGATAACAATTTCCGAACGGTTTTCCGCTAATCGTTTGGCGATGGCTAAGCCAAGACCCTTGCTACTGGCCATCACCAGAACTTTTCTGCCACGATCATCCAAGCGAGATCTCCTCCCAATTGAGAGTGGTCGAGCCGGACAATTGCTCTCTCTCTCTCTCTATAACTTAATAATCGAGCATTATTCGCCTATATATTTCAACGGATCTTTCGAGTTGGTCCAATTCAATGAACTCATTGTTCGTGTGAGCGCGATCAATGCTTCCCGGCCCAAGCACGATGCATGGAATGCCCGCCAACGATAGCTGACTAGCATCCGTGCCGTACGGCACTCCAATGTACCTGCCTGTCCCGGCAACATCGGCGCACGCCTGCGCAGCTACGGAAGCTATCTTGCTCGACTCGGCACTGTCCGGAGCAGGATCTTCAAGCGCAGGCAGTAATGATCGGACCTTGATGTCTTCGCGATCCCGCAAGCCTTGCAGTATGTTCTCCACTTCTGCCAACGCCTGCTCCGGCCGCTCTCCTGGAACGAGGCGCCGATCCACCCAGATGCGGCACGATGGAGGAACCGTCGTCAATTCCAAGCCACCCTCGATAAGACTTACCGTCAAAGTTGGAGCACTGACCAAAGGCTGGGTGCGTGAGGCAAGATTGTCGCCGTGTTCGTTGAGCGCCAATATCACCTTTGCCATTCCTGAGATTGCATTGACTCCGAGATGCGGCTTCGAAGTGTGAGCAGGGACACCCTGAACCTCGATTTGCCAGCGGACCGACCCTTTGTGGGCGACTACAAGCTCAAGCTCTGTTGGTTCACCAACAACCGCGGCATCATACGACTTGCCGGAGAGAGCGATGGCGCGAGCGCCGATCTTGCGGTACTCTTCATCAATGCTGGCGGCAACGACAATTGTGGCATTCGGCTGACGGTCCCCTAAGGTACTCAGGGCGATCAACATTGCAGAGAGGGAACCCTTTGTGTCGCAACTTCCCCTACCGTAGAGTCGATTATCCTTCAATTCGGGAGAAAATGGATCGGAAGCCCAGTTATCAGTGGGCACCGTGTCCATATGGGCCACAAAAAGAAGGCGCCGACTAGGGTCTTTGCCTGAGATCCAGGTCAAGAAATTCGAGCGGCCGTCGACAACGTGCTGGAGTTCATAAGGCAGGTTTCGGTCCCGGCAAAACCTTTCAAGATATTCGGCGACCCGCTGTTCTCCGCTGCCCCTGGGTGAAAGCGAAGGGTTTACGCTTTCAATTTTGACAAGGTCTTGAAGAAGCGCGACGGTATCTGCGCTTGGCGATGACATAACTTCTCCTATAGGCTTGTGATCTGGCGCAGCTACTTCGACCATTTCTTGACTATATCGACAACTTGGTCGACTTCCTCCTCGCTGTTGTAAAGATGGAGCGAGAACCGAAGGAGTCCTCGTCGCGTGGATGCAACGACCTTGTTTTCCGCAAGATAGCAGTGCAGCGACGGTATGTAGGCGGCTACTTCTTGCGCTCCGCCGAGTGCAGCCATGTCGCCCACCGCCACAATACTCCCAGTGTGCTCGCCAGGAGGCCCGCCACAGACAGGTAGTCCGGCTTGTAGCAGTCCTGAAGCCAGTCGAGTTGCCAAAGATGTCACGTGCTTGTCGATTGCCTCTGTTCCGATCTCCAGCAGTTGCCCCAAGGATGCGTGAGCGGCAATCATGCCTGGGAAATTGTAATGCCCGATGTCAAAACGAGGCGCCCCAGCCCGCAGCTTGGCGGCGTTGAGAATGGGAGCCGATTCTGGTGCGTTCCCGAGATCGACGCTAAAGCGAGCGAGGTAGGCTGGCTTTAGCTGATCTGCCCACTCCCGGCGGCAGTAGAGAAATCCCGATCCGTAGAGGCCCATCAATCCCTTCACAGTCGAGACGGCCAAACCATCTACTCCCAACCGGTTGACATCGGTATGGAGTATTCCGACCGACTGAGTCCCATCCGCCAAGAGGAATGCGCCATGACGCCTGCACGCCTCCGCGACAGGTTGCGTGACTGTCCGAAAGCCAGGAACCATCGTTGCGGTTGAAAGCGCCACAACGCGAGTCCTGGAATCAAGCGCATCGACAATCGCATCTACGGGAATTGCCCCTTTATCCGGCTCCACTAATTTGAGATCAACATTATGTAGAGCTTTCACTTGGAGCCATGGCAGGATGTTGTTTGCATGCTCAAGTTGAGGGCATAAGACGACGCTGTCGCCGGATCGCCAGTCAATCGCGTTGGCGATTATGTTGATCCCCTCTGACGCGTTCTTTGTGATAGCAATTTCATCTTTATCCGCACCAACAAATTGAGCAAATCTGGCGCGTGTCTTCTCGATGTCCGCCAACTGGCTAAGCTCATCGTTTATTCCGTGCAATCTGTTATTCAGATGATCCTCGAATGACCCTCTTGTGGTTCGAGATATCAATCCTTGATTAGAAACATCCATGTAAATAAGGTCTTGCGTCGCTGGGAAATCGTCACGGATGCTGTTTAATGGAAGCTTACTGCCGTTCATAGTCATGGTGCTTGTCAATTGCGGTTCACCTTGGTCCAAACGCCGCGGACAGACTCCAAGCGCGAACGCGGCTGGCGGCAGCGGGGAATTAGCTTCGTCTCTGCAGGATTGATCATATCCGTCAGACGGTGGGAAATTCCCCCTATTTCTCGCCCATGTTGAGGATTTTCTGCATAGATGCGAATTGCTTGCAGACTTTCGAGCCGGAAGGGAGCAGCCAATCGTGCGCGCAGGCACTTTGGCATCGGGAGGCCCGCGCCGTCAGCGCCTCGAGACAGTGGACGCGACGCCAGCGGTGACGGCAGCCGCATTCTTACCCGATAACAAGCTTGCCATCTCAACTGGCAGAACACTCCGACGGCCCGCGCCCGCGCGCCGAGGCTGCCGGACGTGAAGTGATCTAAGCCGGCGAGGGTCCAGGCTCCCGACGCGGGCGCAACCATCGCGCAGATTTCGCCCCACCCGCCGCCGTTTTCTAGACATTTGGATTGTTGGGGGTGGTTGTCGATGTAACAGCAATGTCCACGAAGACGGAGGCTTTTGAGCAATCAAGGCCAGTTCAACGCAGGTTTTCTGCGCGAACTCGGGAACGACGGCAACGTTATGCGCAGGTCAGATGCTACGATATGCCTTCCAGCGCGTGGCGCGCCTCTTTGTTTTGAAGGGCTCCTATGAAAGTTTCCGGCATAGACACCATAAAGGTAGAAAAAGACCTGGCTTTTACCATCCTGGAGTATCAAAGAAGGCTCAAGGCGGTCCGCGAAGGCATTGCAGCCCGGGATCTGGACATCCTCGTGGTGACCGTCCCCGAGAACATGCTTTACCTAAGCGGTTACAACACGCTCGGTTACGCCTCCGCCCAGTATCTGCTTATCCCGCTGCAAGGGGAGCCCCTCCATATCACGCGTGGCATTGAAGAGGTGAATGTCCGGGCCTATTCGTGGATAGATAACAGTACCAGCTACATGGACCACGAGGCCCCGCTCGAGCTGCTCGCGGAAACGCTGCGTAATCTGGGTTTTGCCAAGGCGAAGGTAGGGTTCGAGAAAAAGTCTTGGTTCTTCTCGATCGCCGATTATGAAGCGCTCAAGACCCTTCTCCCCGATGTCCGTTTCGAAGATGGCTCGATGATTGTCGAGGCGGTCCGCGTCGTCAAATCGGATGCCGAAATAGACTATATCAGGCAGGCAGCGCGGATTGCCGAGGCCGGCATCGAAGCGGGCATCAACCAGATAAGGGCTGGAGTGAACGAGAATGAAATCGCCGCCGAAATCCAGCGCGTGGTCACGCTCAAGGGAAGTGAATACCCCGGCTACCCGCCGTTTGTGACTTCGGGCGTGCGCACGAGCTATGCGCATGGCACTTGGTCGGGCCGGCAGATTCAGCCGGGTGATCCTGTCTTCCTCGAACTGTCCGGCACTGTTCGGCGCTATAGCGCCGCGATCATGCGGGCTTCCGTGGTCAGTCCATCCAACCGTGAACTCGAGAAAATGGAGGACGTGTCACGAAGGGCGCTGGAAAACATGCTCGACGGCATACGTCCTGATCGCCCTCTCGGTGAGGTGTGGAGCATCTGGTCTCAGACTGTCAACGATGGAGGCTACGAAGGTCGTTTCAAGCGCACAGGATATTCCATCGGCATCAGCTACCCCCCGGATTGGGGCGAAGGACACATCCTGTCGTTTAAGCGAGGGGAAACGCGGATCCTCAAGCCAAATATGGTCTTCCATATCCCCTCGATGGTCAAGGCGTTCGGCTTTGCGGATGTCGGCACCAGCGAGACTGTTCGCGTGACCGAAACTGGCTGCGAGATTTTGACGAATTACAAACGTCAGCTTTACGTCCGCTAAAACCGGACGCAAACTTCTGATCGTCACGACACCAGGCTGGGCCAATCAAGGACAACATAAGTGTGTCCCGATTCCGGCCCGGTTCGCGGCCAGGACAGTAGACGCGCAATGTTAACGCACCTGCAAACCTCGCTTCGTCCAACACAGCAGCAGCTGGCGAACACGGGCGTGGTCCCGATTAAGTGCTTATGTCGATCGGCTCTCCATTGCCCAGGTGAAACCTTTCACGGGCGGTGTCGCCTTGATCAAAGCATAGGCCTGATGAGGGCTGAATTTCATAAAATTAGCGATCTGCTGCCATCTCGTGATGGCATTGGCCGAAGTCAAAGGAGCGTTTTGATGTCTCAGGAATTCGATGATCTCAATCGCCGCGTTGCCGGCAAGTCATCGCAGTCCAATCCCGAGTTATGGCAGCTCGATCCGACGCTAGGCGCGCCTATGATCCCACCCGACGAGTGGTCCTTTTGGCCTTATAGCAGATGGACATACTCGCACGTAAGCGAATCGACGCGAACCGCCCGGGTCTGGCGCGGGCCAGGACCGGTCCTGCCGCTTCCAAGCCGGCCCAGGGGGGATATCGGTGACATCGAAGTTGCGTCCAGCGACGGCCAGCGCGCCGCTGTCCGCGAATACCTCGAGAGGGACTATACTGACGGGTTTCTGGTTCTGCACCACGGCGAGATCGTGTTCGAAACATACATGAATGGCATGGAACCGCATTCTCGGCACATCGCCAGATCGGCTTCGAAGTCCCTCACGGGGACTTTGGTCGGGATACTTGTCCACCGTGGGCTTATCGACCCCGAGAGTCTGGTAACACGGTATTTGCCGGAACTGCAGGCGACCGCTTATCGCGGCGCCACCGTGCAGCACTTGCTAGACATGACTGCGGGCGCCACTCTCAAGGGACAGTGGTACGTGCCACACAACGATTACTTTAATTACGTTGTGGCCACAGGATACTTCGGCCCCCCGGAGGGACATCCTGACGCTCCTGCCGATATATGGCAGGCGATTCTGCGGATAACCGAGCAGGAGGCGCCGCATGGCGCGCGGTTCAAGTACTTTGACCCCAACATCGACGTGCTCGGGCTAATCATGCAGCGCGTTTCCGGCAAGTTTCTCCCGGAACTGTACAGCAGCGAATTATGGGGTCCGATGGGAGCGGAGGAAGACGCCTACCAAATCGTAGACAAGTCTCGTTTCTCGATGTCGTCCGGTGGATTTCAAGCCACACTCCGCGATTTCGCGCGCTTCGCGCTGCTGCATCTGCGCGGCGGCAGGCTCAACGGCCGGCAGATCGTTCCATCTGAATGGATCGAGGCGATAAGACGCCCTAAGCCGCTTCTATTCGACTTGTTCGCGCCGAATGGTTCTTATGCCGATGCCAGTTCAGACCTGCCCAATGGCGCTTATCACAATACTTTCTGGATTGAAGACCAAGAGAGAGGCGCCTATATCGCGTGGGGGTATGGTGGCCAGGTGATCTATATTGATCCTCGAGCGGACTTCGCGGCGGTGAAGCTCTCACACCAGCCTGGCCAATCACCGGTTAAGCGGGCACAGTGGCCTGACCAAGTTTACCAGCCCCCCAAAGCCCTTCCCTTTGATGCGTTCGGGGCGATTCGCGCCATCCGAGATGCACTGGAACGTTAAGATTTGTGTGACCGGTGCAAGACCGTAACGGTTCGGCGATGCAACACCGCCGGAGGGGCAGGGTAGGTTACGCACGAAGGTAAGCTGATTTTTTGCGAAGAGATCTAGCACGGCCTGGATTGGTTGTGATAGCCGGTGTTGCTGCCGAACTCCAGACCCGCGCGGTCAACCGGCTGTCACGCGCGTCCCGCCGACATCAATGCGATGGACTTTGTCGAGGCGGCCAAAATGCGGGGCGTAGGCTGCGGCTGGATCATCTTCTGCGAGGTTCTGCGGAATGTCTGTCGCCGCTACTCTCCGAACTCGGCCTTCGCTTCGCGCCGTGCCTCCTTCTGCCCCGTCCTTTCGCATCCTCACAGTGAGGTACACTGACGGCCGGCTTGCTGAGTTGGCTGAAGCAGTGCAAAGCACTCAGAGTAGCCCTCTGACGAAGCATCAGGTTGAGCGGCGGGTCGCGGCGACCTTCGAGGCTGGGGCGGTGTTTCGGAGATCGCGCGATCGGCAAACCTTCATGTTGCCAGCTTTTCCGGTCGCAAGAAGCTCTGCCAGATCTCCGTGCCGTTCGTGCCGCAGCTTGTTACCGTGGAGGTCGTCGTGGCACAGCCACCGCCGATCTTCCGACCGCGCAAAGAAGAGCAGCATGGAAAAATGGAGCTTAGCGGCGTCCTTCGGCTGCGGCGCTCGGCCGGATCCTTGATGTGCTGGAGCGGTCGATCCCGTCCCGAACGGCGTGAAGGTGTGGCTGGCCACTGGTTTATACGGACATGTGCAAGGCTTCTCCGGCCTCGCATTGATGGTGCAGGAGACCTCGAAGCGTGTTTCAGAGGATGTGGCCCTCCCGGACGAGTTCGTCCACCACCGAGCGCACTGCGCTTTCGGCGATTGCAGCGATCTCTTCGACTTCTGCCTTGGTTGCTATCAACGGCGGAGCAAAGCCCAAAATGTCCCCGTGCGGCATGGCACGAGCGATGAGACCACGGTCACGGGCAGCCTTCGAAATTCTGGCACCAACCTTAAGCGTCGGATCAAAACGTTTGCGATTGTGCCGGTCGGCGACAAACTCGATTGCACCCATAAGGCCGACGCCGCGCACTTCGCCGACGATCGGTAACTGCGCGAATCTTTCTTTCAATTGCGCCTGGAAGAATGCACCAACGTTGCGAGCATTGCCGGGTAGGTCTTCCTTCTCGACGATGTCGAGAACCGCGTTTGCCGCCGCAGCTCCGATCGGATGACCCGAATAGGTGTAGCCGTGCGAGAATGCGCCGACCTTGTCGGCTCCATCCTCCAGGACTTTATACACCTTCTCACCGACGAGTGCCGCGGAGAGCGGGAAGTAGGCCGACGTCAAACCTTTCGCTATCGTGATCAGATCTGGCTCCATGCCATAGTGCTGGGAGCCGAACATGGAACCGGTGCGGCCGAAACCGGTGATGACTTCATCGGCAATGAGCAGCACATCATGCTTTTTGAGGACCGTCTGTATCGCTTCCCAGTACCCTTCCGGCGGCGGCGTGATGCCGCCCGTGCCGAGCACCGGCTCGCCGATGAAGGCGCCAACATTGTCCGGACCTAGGCGTTCGATCAGCTGATCCAGCTCGGCGGCGCGGCGAGCGGAGAATTCGCGCTCAGTCTCGCCCGGGGTTGCGCCCCAGTAATGGTGTGGAACACCGGTGTGAACAATCTGCGGGAGCGGCAGGTCCATGTGGTCATGATAGAAGCTCATGCCCGTCATCGAGCCGGACACGACGCTGCAGCCATGATAGCCGCGTTCACGCGAAATGATCTTCTTCTTGGTCGGCTTGCCGCGGAGATTGTTGTAGTACCAGACGAGCTTGGCCTGGGTCTCGTTGGCATCCGAGCCGGACATGCCATAGAACACCTTGCTCATTTTGCCCGGCGCCATCTTCACGAGGCGATCGGACAGAATCGCAAGCTCGTCGGTCGTGTGCGCCGCGTAGGAGTGGTAATACGCCAGGCGATAGGCCTGACGCGAGATCGCATCCGCGACATCCCTGCGGCCATACCCGACATTGACGCAGTAAAGGCCGGCAAAGCCATCGATGAACTGGTTCCCCTGCGCATCTTGGATGCGGATTCCTTTGCCCGTTTCGATGATCGTCGGATCACCAAGCTTGCCGCTTGCGAAATCCTTGAGCTGGGTGAAGGGATGCAGGACAGAATTCCTGTCCTTCTTGCTTATTTCTTTGATGTCGATAGTCATCAAATTCACCCTTTCATCTCTTATGCTGCAAGATTTCCGAAGCAGGTGTATTTTAATTCCAGATACTCGGTAATGCCGTGTTTGGAGCCTTCCCGGCCGAGTCCGGACTGTTTCCATCCGCCGAAGGGAATGGGCGCTCCCGTAAATTTTGGGGTGTTGACCGCCACCATGCCGTATTCGAGCCGGTCGGTCAGCCGCATCGCGCGGTTAAGATCTCGGGTGTAAACATATGCCGCGAGGCCCATCTCCGAGTTGTTCGCGCGCGCGAGCACCTCCGCTTCGTCTTCGAAGGGCAGAATTGCAGCCACAGGCCCGAACGTTTCTTCTTTTGCAACCCGCATGTCGTCGGTCACATCGGCGAGCACTGTCGGCGTCACGAAGTTCCCGCCAAGAGCGGTATCCTGTTCGCCGACTATCATTCGAGCCCCTGCTGAAAGAGCCTCGGAGATCTGCCGCCTGCATTTTGCGGCACCAGATGCCTTAGTCATTGGACCGATGTCGACGTCGAACTCCAGTCCGTGTCCGACTTTCAGTTTGCTGGTGGCCTTGCCCAATTCCTCTACGAAACGGTCATAGACTCCCCGCTGAACGTAAATCCTGTTTGCTGCCAGACAGTCCTGGCCGGATGTAGCGAACTTGGCTGCCATGCAGCCAGCGACCGCAACTTCCATCGGCACGTCGTCGAAAAGGATGAAGGGAGCATTGCCGCCCAGTTCGAGCGAAGCTTTCTTGACAGTCTTTGCGGACTGCTCGAGCAGGATACGGCCAACTTCGGTCGAGCCCGTAAATGAGAACGCGCGAACATCGGTATGCTCCAACAGCCGCTTGGCAAGTGGCGGAGCTTCGCCGGTTATCACCTGAAACACGCCGGCGGGGATTCCTGCGTCTTCGGCAAGACGGGCAAGCGCGAGTGCCGACAAGGGGGTTTCTGGAGCGGGCTTTACAATCATGGTGCAGCCAGCGGCCAATGCCGCTCCAGCCTTTCTTGTGATCATTGCCGATGGAAAGTTCCATGGTGTGATAGCAACTGTCACTCCGATCGGCTGCATCTGCACGGCCAGCCGGCTTCCAATTATATGGCTGGGGATGGTTTCGCCGTATGCTCGCTCGCCCTCCGCTGCAAACCAGTCAAGAAAGCCCGCGGCGTATGAGATTTCGCCGCGAGACTCCGCGATTGGTTTGCCTTGCTCTGCGGTCATGATGACGGCCAGATCTTCCGCGTTTTCGCGCATTCCTGTCGCCCACTTCCGAAGGTATGCGCCCCGTTCTGAAGGAAGCGAATCGCGCCATCGCAGGAATGCGCTTCTCGCGAAATGAACTGCATTATCTACATCAGACATTTCGCAGGCTGCCACCTGAGCCAATTCTTCCCCCGTAGCGGGATCGACTACCGCGAGGGTTTCCGGCTTCCAGAGCCAGACGCCATTCACATAAGCGCGTTTTTGCAGAAGGTCCGGCCGTTTGAGGCCCTCTAATGCAAAGGTTGCGGAACCTTTCATCTATAACTCCGTGTCGAGCGTTCTATTTCATCAAGCTAGCCCGCTAAGATCGTCGATTGGCAGCGCAGTTGCAGGATACGAAGCCGTTCTGCTGCGAATACTGACATGCAGACGAACTTTTTCCGCCTTATGAGACTGGTGAGTGGCCGTTGCTTGAAGAACGGACTGATGAAGAGAAGGAGGTTTGCGGACGCTCTCCGCGCCGGCCTCCAACTGGCAGAGCGGCCGAAATTTGTGAACATCCAAACTGACGTAGGTGATTTGCTCATACGGGCGCCAGATCGGAAGCCCCGGTGTCGCGCGAAGGCGTGAAGCTTTAGACCGAACCTCGCGCGTCGCCACATCAGAGCTCGACCAGCACCCGGCATTGTCGAGCAATACCTCCGCGGGGAACGCCGCCGAACTGAAGGAGGTCGCTCTCCATTCGCTCGAACCAGTCTGCCTCCGATCCCATAGCGACGCTCGGATATGCATCTGGCGCGAAAAGCCAAGCGTCGCGCAGCGTTGCCGCCACGCCGAACGAAACAGCTCAGGCAGCAATTCGTCGCATCCATCCTGCGCCGAGCGCCTCACCGGCTCCGGAAGGGCGCCGCCCCCCTGGCGAAGATATCGTCGCACTGTGTTGCGCGCGCATCCGAACCTCGTGCGCAAGCCGCTTGGCGCCCCAGCCGAGCCATGCAGCCGTATCATCGCCGCGACCTCGTCCGGTTCCACGCGGCCCAAAGTGGCCAAATTCCATCGTCTCAAGATCACGAAGAGGTGTCAGTTCCTCGGGTCGCAAGGGGTCAGATTCTCAGTCCCCTGACACGCGGGATTGAATGCAGCCCCAGCAGGTCCTGCGCGCCAAGGCGAAGCTCGCAACCGTGCGGTGACGGTGGAGCGGTGCGCCGCCGTCGTTCTGCCCATCGCTCACGGGGGCGGAACGCCCTGCCGCCATCTTCGTCGCGCCGATCGTCTTGAGACGTGATCTTCAACGAGGTTCCTTGGGCGCCATCACACTCTCCAAAGTATATCGTGATCGGTCGTGATCTGGTGCAAGCGCTAGGCCCGGTAGTGCAGGCGTGAAGAAGTCAACGGTGGGGAAAATAAGGGGCCGACTGCTCGGGTTTCCGAGCGAAGCTTGTCGGCCGCTCAATCGAAAGCGTCATTTGAGGTGCTTCCTCTCCCGCGTGCAACTGGAAGACACGGTCGTCCAGTTCCTTGTCTACTTCGGTGAGACGATGGTTTAAGCGAAGGTAGTCCGTCCAGGTCGGCGCTTGGAATGTCTCCGTCCATTGCATAGGCTTCTGAACGTTGCGCTGGAGCGTCCAATTCCGAGCACCGACGCGGCTGTGGACATGCCTGCGCTGCCGCATAAGGTCGAGGAAGGCCTCGACATTTTTCTCGGCTATCAGATATTCGACCTTGACCACGATCGGGCCGCTTCTCGGCTTCAGATTAAGCGCGACTGCGGGAACGATGAATTCCTCCAAGGGATCGGGCTCGGATTCGCGGCGCTCGCGAAGAGGAAACAGAACGCCGGCTGCAGCGACCAGCAGCAGGGCTCCAGCGGAACTCTCCAGCGCCAAGCTCAGGGAATGGTTCTGCGTTATCATGCCCCACACCCAGCTGCCGGCCGCGATGCCACCATCTATCAATGCATAATAGATTGATATGGTGCGCCCCACGACCCAGCGCGGGCTCGCCAGCTGCACGCTCACGCCAAGCCCGGACCAGGCAGTAACCCAACCCGCACCCCCAAAGGCGAGTGCAATTGCCGCCACTGCGATCGAAGAGGTCAGTGCAAGGGAAAGGGAGCAGGCCGCGCAGGCGACGCAGGCGAGCGTCATTAGCCTTTCTTGTGACAAGCGCCGTCTGAACATGCCATTGGAGACGCCGGCGAAGACGGCGCCTGTCCCGAAGCCGGCCATAAGCGTGCCATAGGCGAGCGGTCCTCCCCCCAACTGATCCCGGACAACCAGCGGCAGCAGCGCGAGAATGGCAATGCTCGCCAGGCCAAAGAGGGTTCCGCGGGCAATCGCAGCTTTGATTTCCGAAGACATCGCCGTGAAGCGCAGCCCGTCATAGATCGCGGTGCTCATCGACTCCCGTGGGAGCGGTGATGAGCGAACTTTCCATTTGCAGCGCCATATGGTGCCCAGAGGGACCAGATAGCTGAGTGTGGTCACCGCGAGAGCGGTCAGAAGTCCGAACGAGGCAACCACGATGCCGCCGAGCGCCGGGCCCACGGTCCGGACAGTGTTGAAGCCGACGGAGAGCAGGGTAACGGCAGCAGGAACATCGCGTCGGTCTACGATATCGCCAACCGAGGCCTGCCAGGCGGGATCGTTTAGAGCACCGCCGCAAGCAATCAAAAAGCTGAAGCCGAGGATCATCCACGGGTCGGCAAAGCCTAGCGCCGCAGACGCGGTCAGCATGGCAGATGCTACAACCATAATGCACCGGCCGGCGAACATGACCCTGCGACGACTGAAATTATCGGCGATGGCCCCCGCGAAGACAGACAGAATGAACGCCGGCAAGTATGATGAAGTCTGTACCAGCGCAACCATGAGATCTGAAGTCGAGATCGTCGCCATCAGCCAGCTGATAGCAACAGTCTGCATCAACCAGCCGAGGCTGGAAACCTGTGTGGCGAGCCAGATCGAACGAAAGGTCGGGTTTTTGAGCGGCGCAAACGTCGATGGCGAAATTGGATCTGCATCTGCGCGCTCGGCCTTGCTCATATTTGGAGCGTCGCCTCCCGTTTTGACGATTCGTATAGCTCGCCTGCGGGGAAGAATGTGCAGGCGCAGACATCCGCCAATTTGTAATTTCGTTCCGGTCCAAGATTGATCACCTGCTGGCTTGCGTCAAATACAGGATCCATATCCTGGCCATCCAGCGCCGAGATGGCCCTTAAGCTCCTTGGTCGGCCCCACTGTGCGACATGACCCAGACCCTCATCTGCGCGCAGAGGCGCCCCCGAGCTGTTGTGTGACCAGCGCCAGCTACTCGGCACATCGCGCGGAAGCTGCCCCTCAAGCCTCGGATGTCATCGCCGACAAGACGGTCTAGGGCCTGGCGTCTTCGTTTAGGTACAGATCTTGACCCTACCCATGGATCTGCAAGTGGATCGGTCGCCTTCACCGTTTTCTCGCACGAGCTCGGCGTCCTGAAGAATGTCGGGCACGGTATCTGGCTGCCGATCATGCCCCTCAAGGATATAGCGTTGTAGCAGGCAGTCATGCTGCTTAGTCTCGATAGGGGACATGAAACGCTCCAGTATATGCAGAAGCTTGACGTCATCCCCAAGGGCTGGCCCGTATCGCGCAAGCACGCTGGCGGTCCTAGGTGTACGCAGGGGAGGCCCGCTATCCGCCACGGTTCCAGTTCTCGTTGTGAACGTCGGAGCAGCGGCAGTTCAGCAGAGCAGGCGCTGGCCATCTAAAAACGCGATGGCGCCGTCCGGGACATTATATTGGCGAATTGAAGACAGCTTGGCGCATACTTGCAGAGCGGATAAACGCAAACCCGGCGCAAGGTCCCTGAATACTCACAGTAGGCTGAACAATGAGCGAAGCACTACATCTTACGTTTGATCTCGACAAGCCCGGCGTGAGCAAAGGGCATCTTGTTGTCCCAAAGGGCGCCGATTGCGAAGCTCTTTCGCTCCGGGTCTTCAGCTTCAACAAAGGCGAGGGACCGCGGCTCCTTATCACTGGCGGATGTCATGGCAATGAATTGGAAGGGCCTCTTGTTGCGCGGCGGCTTGTTGAGTGGCTCCCTGAAGCGCAAACCTGTGGAAGGGTCATCATCGTCCCCGTGCTCAATCCGCCGGCCGTGCAGGCATTCAGCCGCAATACACCGATCGACGGATTGAACCTCAACCGAGTGTTTCCGGGCCGTGCCGACGGGTCGATAACCGAACGAATCGCGGATGCCGTTTCGCGCCTGTTGTTGCCGATGGCCGACACCGTGTTTGATCTGCACAGCTTCGGACCAACGTGGGATTTTCTACCATCGACCACGACGCATCCCATTGCAAATCCGGATCTCATGGCCAAGACGATCAGAATGGCAGAGGCGTTCCTATTACCCATGACGTTGGTGTGGGATCATCCAGATACGCTTGGAATGTTCGATATCTCGGCCCATAACCAGCACAAGGTATTCGTTTGTGCTGAACTCGGCGGGGGCACCATTGGGTGCCGAAGCTCTCGCGATCTACGAAGCTGGAGTACGCAACGCACTCATCTCGCTCGGACTCGTCGAGGGAAAGCCGAGTACCCGATGTTCCGTCAACGGAGGTCCAGCCATACACTTCAAACGCGGCGCCCGGCCGATGAACTGAAATCGCCTGCGCGGGGTATTTTCGAACCTCGTTGCTCGATGTTGGATGAAGTGAAGCAGGGAGATCTTATCGGCATTCTGCATCCGATGGATTCTTCGTCAGCCGATTCCATTGATATCCGGTCGCCTGGCCCTTCCATCGTCTGCGGCATTCGATCCGGAGGCTATGTCGAGGTCGACGAATGGCTAGCGCTCCTTGCGCGACCGCTAAATCGTTGAAATCACGTTCGCCTCGATCGCTCCAAGGCGACATAACATGAGAACGCGCCTAAGTGTCCGTTCCAAAAGAGCTTATTTCAGAGGGGTGCGATTCCTTTGAATTTGCGGGATTCGATGGAGATCACGATGTCTTGGACTGAAGTAACCCGTGCGCGTTGCGCCGCTACGCAAGCAACCTGACCGAAGCGGAGAGGGCGCTGATAAGATGTGCATCTTCAGGTCGCGAGAGGAATTGCAGCAGATCTTCGCATCGCAATTATGCCGACGAAACAGTCGTATAAGATCTGCTTTTGACTGGTTCAATTGGTTGAACCAAAAATACATCCAGAGTGAACCGGTTAGTGGGCCGCACGCATCGTTGGCCGCTTCCAACTGTGAGGACTACATTCATGGCGTTACGACCCCAAGCATCTCTCGGGATACTAACTTCCGACCAAGGGCAGTTGCCCAGCTCAGAGAGGGGTACGGAACCGGGCGCGATTGAGAATCCTGCGACCCTTGGTTTCCCCGTCATAACGGAAATCGCAGAGGGAACACTCGGTAGAAGAACGCCGCGCGGCGATCCGGTTCTTGAGCGCGGCTACGTTGAAGCGGCGCAGCGGTTGGTCCAGCGAGGAGCCGTCGCGATCAGTTCAAACTGCGGCTTCTTGATCCGATACCAGGCGGTTGTAGCAGCTTCTGTAGAGGTACCCGTGGCAATGTCGAGCATGCTCCTTTTGCCGACGCTAATCCGTCAACTGCCACCATCCGCCAAATTTGCCGTTCTGACTTATGACTCTAACGCTTTCGGCGACGATATGCTCGAGCTCAGCGATCCGACGGAGCGGTCGAGAGTTGTGGTAGGCGGAGTTGAAGGCAGTAAGTACTGGCATGATGAGTTGAAGATTCCTGCGCCGCCGACCGATGTTGTCGCGTTGGAAGCGGATGTAGGCGCTTGCATCAACAAGCTGAGAGCCGCGCATCCGGAGATTGCGGCTATCCTTTTCGAGTGTGCGGGGTTCCCAGTAGTCGCGCCGGCAATCCGCCGGCTAACGAACTTGCCGGTCTACGATATCACAACTATGTGCCGGATGATGCTCGCGTCGCTCAAAAAATAGATTTTCACTGACAGAGCGTTTGACCGCCAGAGCGTCCTGTGACAGAGCATCTTGCAATCGACCCGTTGCACTGAGTCTACAGGGATGGCGAATGGGCCGAGCGCGGCGAAGTCACATTGACCGCAGCCGCCAGCATGCTCAATCTGAGCCCTGCGACGTCCTTCGCCAGATTCGCGCCGGCATCATCCCTGCCCAGCAATATTGCATGGGCGCACTTGGGTCATCAAGCGAGGGAATGTCGAAGATTCGCATCTGATCGTCCGGCCGGCTCGTGGCTCGGGGCGAGACGAGATCTGCGGCTATGAGGGTACGACCGGCTGATCCGCGTCGAGTGGCCGCAGGAGCTTGGAAGCTCGTCCCCTGCTGGAGCCATCTGCGCCGTCGCTTCGTGAAGCAGCTGCGGAACACGAAATCTCCGATCGCCGAAGCCGCCGTCCGTCAGATCGCGCGCTTTACGCGGTCGAGGCGACGGTCCGCGGCACGCCACCTGAAGACCGGATCGCCGCGCGCAAAGTACGCATACGACGAAGGCCGCATGATTGGCACGCGCGTGCGCGCGCGGTGGGCTCTATGATGACGTTGCGTGAGGTCAGGCGGCCTGCTGATTGGCGGGCTTGTCGGCTTCGCGCAGGCGCTTCCAGTGCCAGGGCAGTAGTTCGTGCAGACGTGAGGTGGGAAGATCGGCAATGCGGGCCAGGACATTGGCGAGCCAAGCTTTCGGGTCGACCTCGTTGAGGCGTGCCGTGGTGATGAGGGTAAGCATAACGGCGGCGCGGTCGGCGCCGCGCTGGGAACCGGCGAAGGTCCAGTTGCGCCTTCCCAGAGCAATGCCACGCAGCGCTCTTTCGGCCGCATTGTTGCTGAGGCAGATTCTGCCGTCGTCAATGAAGCGGGCGAAGTCGGCCCAGCGCCTGAGCATGTAGTTGATCGGCTTCAGGACCTCGGAAGAGCGCGAGAGGGTATCGCGCTCGCGGAGCAACCAGGCGTGCATGTCGTCGAGAAGTGGTTTGCTTTTTTCCTGCCGCACGGCATACCGCTCGTCCGCGCTGCGGCCGTTGATGGCGCGCTCGATCTCGAACAGCGCGTCGAGGCGCCTGATCGCCTCCAGCGCGATCGGGGAGATCGGTTTGCCCTTCTTGCCATCCCGGGCCTTTTTCGCGATGTCGGCCAATTCGAAGAATCCTCGTCGCGCATGGGCGTAGCAAAAGGCCGGCGTGATCGGCTGCTCCTTCCGCTGCGGGTCGAACAACGGCTCGAAGCCACTGTAACAGTCGCACTGAAGGATGCCGGCGAACCCGGCCAGACGCTTCTGAGGATGCTCGCCGCGCCGGTCGCTCGAGGCGTAATAGATCGCCGCCGGCGGCGCAGGCCCGGCGAAGGGACGGTCATCGCGCGTATAGTTCCATATGCCCCCGGTCGCGCACTTGCCCTTCGCCAGGATACGAATGGTGGTGTCGTCGCCATGAAGGCGCTCGGCCGCGAGCACATGGCGCTCGATCAGCTGGAAGAGCGGCATGACGGCGAAGGTTCCGTGGCCGACCTGATCGGCCAGCGTCGACAGCGGCAGGTCGATCCCCTCGGCCTTGAAGCGTGCGCTCTGTCGGTTGAGTGGAGCATGCATGCCGAACTTGTCAAACAGGATCGTCGCCAGCAGTTGGGTGCGTATTCCGACGAAGCCGGCCAGCGATTCCGATCAATCGCCGGCCACCCATTCCGATTTCATTCCGGCCGGGATTCCGATTCGAAGCCGGCCACCTTTGGACATCACCTGGGTCGTTGTTGAGGTTTGCTTCGAGTTTAGGTTTAGAGGTCAAGCCCGAGCCGTTTCCGGCATGGTGATGGCTCGTTGTTTTCGCATGCTCTCGCCGGCCAGTTCGATGCGATAGGCATTGTGCACGAGGCGATCGAGGACGGCGTCAGCGATGGTCGGATTTCCGATGATCTCGTACCACCGGTCGACAGGAACCTGGCTGGTGACGATGGTCGAGCGTCGCTCGTAGCGATCCTCGATGATCTCGAGGAGGTCACGACGTTGATCGTCGTTGAGCTTTTCAGGCCCCCAGTCATCCAGAACGAGCAGATCTGCGCGGCGACAATCAAGGTGAGACTCAGCGTCAATCAGGATGAGACTCGGCGGCGGGGGGTGTGACGAAGGGAGGGCGTAGCCCGACCGGAGTTACACTCCCGCCGCGGCGCGATTTTTCGGCGTCTCATGATCGCGGTTGGCCCGGTAGCGTGGGTGATTTTCTGAGACTGGAGAATCACCTTTGTGGCGGGTCGCCATGTAACCGATCATCAGACGAGGCTTTTTATGAAGTACCGACAAAACAATTCCATCGAGGTCTCCGCCGCCAAGGCGTCGATCAGCCGGGCGACAGCTTACCGCATCGAGAAGGAGGCGCGTCTTCCATCGCAGAGCAGGCCGCCGCGCGACCGGCGTCGCCCCGATCCTCTTGAGCATATCTTCGATGCTGAGGTTGTTCCGCTCCTCAAGGCCGCTCCCGGCATCCGTGCGGTCGCCGTTTACAATGAGATGCTGCGGCGTCATCCGGAACTGTCCGAAGGTATTCGCCGCACGCTTGAGCGGCGTATCCGATCATGGCGGGCTGTTCACGGTCAGGAGCAGGAAGTGATCTTCCGTCAGACGCACGAACCCGGTCGGTTGGGACTGTCGGATTTTACCGACATGGGCAGCCTCGGCGTGACGATCGCCGGCCAGGCGCTCGACCATCTGCTCTATCACTTCCGGCTGGTCTGGTCGGGCTTCGAGCACGCCCATGTCATCCTTGGCGGCGAAAGCTTCGTTGCTCTGGCCGAGGGCCTGCAGAACGCGCTGTGGTCGGTCGGCGGTTCGCCGCTCTATCATCGCAGCGACAGCTTGTCGGCGGCCTTCCGTAACCTCGATGCCGACGCCAAGGTCGATCTGACGCATCGCTACGAGGAACTGTGCGGCCATTATCGCATGACGGCGACGCGCAACAACAAGGGCGTCGCGCACGAGAACGGCTCGATCGAAAGTTCCCACGGCCATCTCAAGAACGCGGTCCGCGATGCGCTACTGATGCGCGGCACCAGGGACTTCGACGATCTCGGCTCCTACCGCGCCTTCATCGATGAGATCGTCAGCCGCCGTAATGCCGCACATGGCAAGCGCATTGACGCTGAGCGCCCGCATTTGCAGGAACTTCCCGCCCGCCGCACCACCGACTTCGAAGAGGTGGTCGTCACGGTGTCGCGCACCGGCGGCTTCACCTTGCGCAAAGTCTTCTACACTGTGCCTTCCCGCCTGATCGGACATCGGCTTCGCGTCCGGCTGTTCGACGATCGCCTCGAGGTCTTCATCGGCGGGACGCATCTGATGACGTTGCCCCGAGGACGCGGCCATGCCGACGGCCGGCACGACCAGGTCGTCAATTACCGGCACGTCATTCATTCCCTGCGCAAAAAGCCGATGGCGCTTCGGGATCTCGTCTATCGCGACAAGCTCTTTCCCCGGCTGGAATATCGTAGAGCCTTCGACGTTCTCATCGAGCACCTGCCCGACAAACAGGCTTGCAAGATTGCCGTCGAACTGTTGGCGCTGGCTCATGATCGTGGCTGCGAGCGTGAACTGGCTGAAGAGCTTGCCAGAACGCTCGACGCCGGCGAACTGCCTGATCTGGCCGCCCTGAGAGCGCTCTTCGGCCCGGATCCGGCCCGGTTGCCGACTGTTCATGTGCAACTCGCATCGCTCAATGGCTATGAAGCCCTGATCGGCACGGCCTATGCGGGAGAGGTCGCATGAAGAGCATCCACACAATAGATGAAGCACGCCTCGGCATCATGCTCAACGAGCTCCGGCTGCCGACAATCAAGACGCTCTGGCCGCAGTTCGCCGAACAGGCCGACAGAGAGGGATGGCCCGCCGCCCGGTTCCTCTCCGCCATCGCCGAGCATGAATTGGCCGAGCGGGCGCATCGCCGGATCGAACGCCACCTCGCCGAGGCGCATCTGCCGCCCGGCAAGACCCTAGACAGCTTCGCCTTCGACGCCGTGCCGATGGTCTCCAAGGCCCAGGTCATGGCGATCGCCGCCGGCGACAGCTGGCTCGCAAAGGGCGCCAACATCCTGTTGTTCGGCCCGCCCGGCGGCGGAAAGAGCCATCTCGCCGCAGCCATCGGCCTCGCCCTGATCGAGAACGGCTGGCGCGTGCTGTTCACCCGCACGACCGATCTCGTCCAGAAGCTTCAGGTCGCGCGGCGGGAGCTCCAGCTCGAATCCGCCATCGCAAAGCTCGACAAGTTCGATCTGCTCATCCTCGACGATCTGGCTTACGTCACCAAGGACCAGGCCGAAACGAGCGTGCTCTTCGAACTCATCTGCGCAAGATATGAGCGGCGTTCCATCATGATCACCGCCAATCAGCCCTTTGGAGAATGGAACAGGGTCTTTCCGGATCCCGCCATGACCCTCGCCGCGGTCGATCGGCTTGTTCATTCGCAACGATCTTCGAGATGAATGTCGAAAGCTACCGGCGCAGATCTGCCATAGAGGCCAAACGCCAGCGCGGCAGGCCCGCCTCCTACGCGACAATCAAAAACACGCACGAGCTTGTCGCGGAGCGGCAATCAGAAACCGACGAAAGCCTTGCCAGCGACAATCAGCATGATAATTTGCCCGTGACCGCGACGTAAGAATCTCATCCAGATTGTCGCGCGCGTCTCATCCTGATCGTCGCGCTATACAGATCAGCATATCCTGGCATATCGGCCGTCGCCCCTTGCCAGGGCAAGCTCAGCAAAGAGCCGTGGGGCGCGATGATATGCGACGGAGAAGTCCTCCCGGCAAGCCTTGTGGCCGAGGGCACAGGCAAGCCAGCTCTTTCCGACACCGGCCGGGCCGGTCAACAGGAGCCCATGACGCTGTCGGATCCAGTCGCAGCTCGCGAGTTTGAGGAACAGGGAACGATCGAGACCGCGTTCGGCACGGAAGTCGGTATCTTCGACCTGCGCGTCATGGCGCAGCCGGGCCGCGCGGGCACGTGCCTCGAAGCGTTTCTGGCGGCGTAGCGTTGCTTCATGTTCGAGCAAGATGGCGAGCCATTCGCCATGATCGAGGGCGCGAGCTTCCGTCTGGGCGTCGAGATCCTGGAAGCTTTTGGCCATACCGTGCAGGCCGAGATCGCGTAGCATGTCGAGGGTGGGATGGGTCAGCATGATCTTGTCTCTCGTTAATGGAAGTAGCCGGGACCACGCAGATTGGCGTGATCGATGATGGCACCGGGACCGGCGGCGGGCCGGGTGGCTTTGTGGTTGGCAATGAGCGCTGCAATGCTCTTGCAGGTGAGCCCACCGATCTCGACGGCGCGGGCCGAGATGGCCTCGGCGTGATCACGATGGAGGTCACGGTACAGGCGTAGGATGCCCAGACATGTTCGGAAGCCCTGTTCGGGATGCGGCCGGTTCGCCAGAATTGCGATGATCAGCCCCTCGGTTTGCGGCCCGATCGAAGCTGCCCATCGCCGGAAGCGGTCCGGTGTCCACTCGGCATATCGGCGGTGGGAACTGGGCATGTGCTCAGGGTTTGTGCCGTAGCGCCGTCCGCCATAGCGGCGCAGGTGGACGGCGACGCGCTTGCCGCGGTGGAATATCTCGAACGCGCTGCTCGTCGCGCGGATGTCGACTTGCTGGCGGATCAGGCCATGCGGAACGGAATAGAAGAACGCCTTGAACTCGACGTGATAATCGGTGGCGACACGGGCCAGGCGCCATTCGGCAAACTCGTAATCCTCGGCAGGCAGGCTTGCCAGCACAGGCCGTTCCACGGTCTCAAACAGATGGCGGCGGCTGACGCCAAGGCGGCGCATGATATGGTCGTTGATACGATCGAGCGCCTGGGCGATCGCGGCATTGGCCTCGGCCAGCGAGAAGAAAGTCTGCCGCCGCAGCCGACCCAGAATGCAGGTCTGGGCAAAGCGAACCCCATTCTCGACCTTCGCCTTGTCCTTTGGACGCCTCGGCCGGGCCGGCAGAACGCCGACGCCATAATGCGAGGCCATCATGCCATAGCTGCGGTTGATCTCCGGATCGTAGAAGGAAGCATGGTTGACGCCGGACTTCAAATTGTCGGGCTTTTGTGTCCAACGCCGTTATGTGGCGAACGGAGTTAAAACCCGCATTTGCGAACATTATCGTTGCACTAGTGGCAACATAATGGAGCGCTCATGGCATGGTGATCTCGCTGTTTCCTTAGGAGATTATTATGCTGGAGAAGTACTACATCCGCCCTTCTACTATCGATCGCATTCACGAGTCTTGGATCGCCTCCACAGTCGAACAATACGTCGGCTGGATGGCAGAACGCCGCTATACGGATCGCAGCGTGTCTCGCCGGATACCCATTGTGGTGAGTTTCGGCGAGTTCGCAAAAGCTCAGGGAGCCAGCGAAGTTAAGAACCTACCTGATCACGTCGAGCCATTCGTGCAAGCGTGGATTGGTGAGCATGCTAGACGACGCTCGGGCCGGCGACGCAAGCAGATCGGCAATGAAGTACGCAATCCCATCCGCCAGATGCTGAAGCTGGCGGTCTCCGGCTACATTGGTCGGGGTCGTCCCCATAAGCCAGACAACCCGTTCGAACGTCAGGCGCCGGGGTTGTTGAAGTACCTGACCGAAGAGAAGGGGCTTCGTCAGAGATCGATATACCAGTACCAATTTAGTTTGCGTCAGTTCGCAACCTATCTTGAGCGCACCGGCATTGACGACCTCGCAAAGCTGTCGCCAATCGTGCTCAGCGGGTTCATTGCCGAATACGCTCCGCCACGAGTTTCTTGGTCGACGGTGCGCAATGCATGCGGGGTGCTACGGGTCTTTCTGCGCTACCTCCATCGTGAGGGGGTTCTGGCCAAGGATCTCAGTTCGCTTGTCGAGTTTCCGCAGTCGTACCGGCACGCTGGTGTTCCGCGATCGATCAGTTGGGAACAGGTCGAGCAAGTGCTGGCAGGTATCGACAGACGGTCCACCTCCGGCAAGCGCGACTACGCAATGATGATGCTGCTTGCTACCTATGGACTGCGGGCTGCGGAGGTCGCCACGCTCACGCTTGATGACATTGACTGGCGCAACGAACGGCTCAAGATCCGGGATCGCAAAGCAGGCAACACCACCACTTATCCGCTCTCGGCGGCAGTGGGGGCTGCGATCATCGAATACCTCAAAAACGGGCGACCTGCCACGACATGCCGTGAGGTATTTATGCGCTGCTGTGCTCCACACGCCCCGATAGGCTCCGCGGCGGTTGTCTGTCGCGCCGCCCATTTCATCCGCAAAGCCGGCATTAGCGTGCCACGCGCCGGTTCCCATGTCCTACGTCACAGCTGTGTGCAGCGACTGCTAAACGCCAATTTTCCGCTGAAGCACATCGGCGACTACGTTGGCCACCGCAGCGCCTCCTCCACCCAGATCTACGGGAAGATCGCTGTCGAACAGCTGCGCGAGGTTCCACTAGGCAATGGGGAGGACGTGCTGTGAGCTACGATGGACGTTTCCAGAGTTTTCTCCGCCACGAGATTGAGCAATTCCTCGCCCACAAGCGCTCGTTGCGACGGCGCTATGATGTCGAAGAGAAGACGCTCGCGCTGTTCGATGCCTACTTGTCGAACAACAACATTGGTAGCCTTGCCGAGATAACCCCGGCACTGGTGGATGAGTTTCTCCTCTCGCGTCCAAGGTCGCGCCCGAGAAGCTATAACCACCTGCGCTGTACGGTAGGGCGACTGTTCTCATATCTCGTCGATCACGAGAAGCTCGCCCAGACACCGTTGAGATCCCCACCACGGCGCGGAAGATATCAGCGCACGCCATTTATCTTCGACACAGACGCAGCCACTCGGTTGCTCGCTCTTGCCAAGGCGCTTCCGAGCCATGGCAGTACGATCGAGCGTGGCAACACATATTTCGTACTGTTCGCTGTCCTTTACGGACTGGGATTGCGTGTCGGCGAGGCCTGCCGGCTATGCCTCAAAGACGTCGATCTGGAACGGCGCCTGCTCGTTATCCGGGAGACCAAGTTCTACAAGAGCCGCCTCGTCCCATTTGGGCCGAAGCTCGGAGCACTCCTGGGCCAGCATCTGCACCAACGCCAGACTACGGCGCTCGCAACCAATACTGCGGACGATCAGCCGCTGTTTTGCTTGCGCGGGGGTCGCCCAATCAATCCTGGGACCATCAGCCAGACCTTTCACGCTATGGTCCCGAGCCTAAATTTGCGGATCCCACCCGGTATTTCGCCTCCACGCCTGCACGATCTGAGACACTCATTTGCCGTTGGCACACTCACGCGCTGGTACAGGCTCGGCCTCGATCCTCAGACGAAGCTTCTTGCGCTTTCGACTTTCATGGGGCACGGCGACATCAGTTCTACTGCGGTGTATCTGACGCCGACCCCGGAGCTTCTCGAACACGCCAACCGACGCTTCCGTGCCTTTGCCGCGGCAACACTCGCGGAGGATCGGTCATGACCATCTCCCTCGGTACACTGGTCCAGTCATTTTTTGCTGATCATCTCCCGGTTCAGAAGGGGCTGCGGCTCGGTTCGATCCGCAGTTATCGTGACACGATCCGCCTGTTCCTGTGCTTCGCGTCCGAGCAGCGTGGCCGCAGAATTACTGCACTGGCCCTTGATGACCTGACGTTCGAACGGACTCTGGCATTCCTGAAGCACCTGGAACAAGAACGCGGCAACTCGGTACGTACTCGCAATCAACGTCGCGCTGCACTGAACACCTTCTTTGCCTACCTCGCTGTGCGTGTACCCGAGATGCTGGCGGTTTGTCAGCAAGTCGCGGCAATTCCCGTCAAGCGCACATCACTGCCCGATACGCACTTCCTGGAGCGGGAGGAGGTAGCGGCCTTGTTTCGTTCGCTGCCTCGGCAAGGGCATCTCGCGCTGCGCGACCACACACTATTGCTCTTCCTCTACAACACGGGCGCCAGGGTACAGGAAGTTGCGGATCTTCGTATCGAGCACCTCGAACTCAAGCCGCCGGCCAAAGTCCACTTGCACGGCAAAGGTGACAAGTGGCGAACGTGCCCGCTTTGGGATGAGACATTGAAGCATATCCAGGCACTCCTGGCCCAGCGCCGCGCAGCGCCAGGCGAGCCAGTCTTCTGCGCTCCGAAGGCTCGTCCTTTAACGAGGTTCGGGATCTATAAGATTGTCCGACGACACGGCGCATCCTTCGATACGCCCGGGCCGAAATCCAGACGTGTCAGCCCGCATCTATTCCGGCACACCGCTGCCTGCCACCTACAGGAATCCGGTGTCGAAGTTAATGTCATACACAGTTGGCTCGGGCACGTGAGTCTCGACACGACAAACCGTTATGCCGAGCTGACGCTGCGCGCCAAAGCCGAGGCGCTACGCGCCTGCGAAGTGAGTGGTTCAGGTATTTCAACGGTACCCCGACCACGTCTTGCCTGGAAGGACGACAAAACCCTCCTCGACTGGCTCAACTCGCTGTAGCGCATTATGTGTCCTCTCGCCCGCGGCCCACCTTCGAAATACCGGCTCAAACCGTTGCCAGCCACATAACGGCGTTGGACACAAAAGCCCGACAATTTGAAGTCCGGCGTCAACCATGCTTCCTTCTACGATCCGGAGATCAACCGCAGCTATGGCATGATGGCCTCGCATTATGGCGTCGGCGTTCTGCCGGCCCGGCCGAGGCGTCCAAAGGACAAGGCGAAGGTCGAGAATGGGGTTCGCTTTGCCCAGACCTGCATTCTGGGTCGGCTGCGGCGGCAGACTTTCTTCTCGCTGGCCGAGGCCAATGCCGCGATCGCCCAGGCGCTCGATCGTATCAACGACCATATCATGCGCCGCCTTGGCGTCAGCCGCCGCCATCTGTTTGAGACCGTGGAACGGCCTGTGCTGGCAAGCCTGCCTGCCGAGGATTACGAGTTTGCCGAATGGCGCCTGGCCCGTGTCGCCACCGATTATCACGTCGAGTTCAAGGCGTTCTTCTATTCCGTTCCGCATGGCCTGATCCGCCAGCAAGTCGACATCCGCGCGACGAGCAGCGCGTTCGAGATATTCCACCGCGGCAAGCGCATCGTCGGTCAGGTCGCCCGGCAGCGGCCAGCTCAGCTCCGCCGCGGCCGCCCGCTTCAGATTATCCTGCACGGTGCTGCGCGCTATGCCCAGCCTCTGTGCAATCTCACGGGCGCTCGTTCCGTCACCGGCAAACCGCAGCATTTGTCGTAAGTGTCTCGTGGTCAGCCTTCTCTTTGCCGGCATCACGCGTCCCTTGTTCAAAAGGACCGTCATGCCAAAGTTGCTGACCCAGATGTGTTCTCTTTAGCCCCGTTAAAGTGGCCGGATATTGATCGGAATCGTGGCCGGCTTCATTATTCCGGAATGGTGGCCGGCTTCAAGTTGGAATACCCGGCCGGATAACCCCGGAATCCGCAACTGAACGTCAACAGGAAGCGATCATTGAGAGGCATCATGACAAAACGATCGAGCAGGCCTCGCCAAGATCAATGCGAACTTGCGCAAAGCCGAAGCCTGATCCGTCGAGGCACTCTAGCGCGCCATCGGCGACATCTGCGATTTGGTCGAGCCTGAGGTATGCGGTAATCGCCTCACCGCTGCCGGATACGGACTCGTCTGAATGCCCGATGCTCTTGCCGCCGCGTGGGCCCGAACCGACTCTCCAAAAGCGTGGAAAATACGCTCCGACACCTCGTCGGACTTCACCCAATATTCGGGATGCCATTGGACACTGACTGCGAAGGCGCGGGCATCTCGCACCGATACGGCTTCCACGGTTCCGTCTTCAGCCAGCGCTTCGACCTGAAGCCGCGTGCTTGGCCGGTCAATCGCCTGGCGGTGGAGGGAATTGACCTTGATTTCGCCCTTGCCGACCACTCCTGCGAGGCAGGTGCCGGCCCTGATATTCGGATATCGCTCTGCGGCGCCCTATGGTCAACCGAGCCGGGACAGTCTTGGATTTCTGTCGCCAGCGTGCCGCCAAGAGCGACATTCATTTCCTGCAAACCGCGGCAGATAGCAAGCAGCGGAACCCCATGGTCGATCGTCATGCGGATCAAAGGCAGCGTGGTGGAATCGCGCGCTGGGTCATATGGGCCGTTGGCTTCGCTCGCCTCTCCGCCATAGAGCGAGGGATGGACATTCAACCCGGAGCCTGTGACCATCACGCCATCGACGGCCTTGAGGTTGCTCGAAGTCAAGTTGATCACCAACGGAAGGGACTAGACTAGCCCGTCCTATTCACGAGCAGCTTAGTTCGTTGCCGCTGGGCGTTCGGTCATGAAGGTGTGAGGCGTCTTTTTCACCGCAGCTGAGACTGGACTTTGGAACGCGCTGGAGGGTTAAGGTGTCGGGTTCGGCGGGGCTTTGATGCCCCGGCCGTCATGGTCCTGCGGGCTGCAGCGTGAGAGCGATTTGTCGGAACAGGCTGGCCTCGGGACAGACAGCGGCGAAGGCCAGGCGGATGCGCGAGACGGTTTCGATGACGCGGGCGCCGAGCTTGAGGAGCCTGAGCCGCAGCGTGGCGAACTCGGCGTTGCGCAGATGATGGGTTCCGGGCACCGCCTCGCGCAGGGTGAGCATCAGCCAGTATGCGGCGGTGTGCAGGACGAGGCGCACCTGGTTGGCAATCGGTGAGCGGCAGCTGGTGCGGTCGGAGGCAAGCTGGCTCTTGTGCATCTTGATCAGGTTTTCGGCCGGCCGCGGGCGCAGTAGATCACGTCGTAGACATGCGCGGCGGAGCCTTTGTCGAGATTGGTGACGACGAAGCGGATGTCGAGGCCCATCGAGGTTGCCTCGATGCGGGCGCAGACGCGACGTTCCGTCTTCCAGGATCTCGCCTTGTATCGGGTCTCGGCATAGCCGCGCAGCACCGGCTTCTGCTCGAGCGCGCGGCGGGTGCGGATGTCGTCGGCGGCTTCATCGACGAGACGCTGGAGAACCTTGTTGCCGGGCAGGCCGAAGACGTAGTCGATCGCGTTGTTCTCGCACCAGGCCATGACTTCCGCCCGGCCATAGTGGCCATCGCCGCGGATCAGAATGCGGGTGGCAGGCCAGCGGGCGCGGATGCGCCGGACAAGGCGGCGCAGATGGCCGCGGATCTCCTTGCCCGTCGGGGTCTTGCCGAGGACGCAGGATCATGGCGACCGGGCGTCCTGTCGCGGCGTCGTAGATGTGGATCGGCAGGAAGCAGCGTTCGTCGTAATGGGCGTTGAAGAGCGAGAGCTGCTGATGGCCGTGAACGACATCCACCGTGTCGTCAATGTCGAGCGTGACGCTTTTGGGCGGCGCGGCATAGCTCGACAGCCACAGATCGACCAGCACCCAGCCGAGCCGGATGACGGTGCGCAGGTCGGGCAGGTTCTCGAGGCGCGAGCAGGTCGGCTGCGAGCACAGATCAATCCCGCTGTCGGGCAGCCGTCCGCAGGCGAGCTTGAAGGCCGGGTCGGTGCGCAGTCGGTCGAGATCGTTGGCATCCTCGTAGCCGCATGCGATCGCAAAGATGCGGGCGCGCACAATGTCGGCCATGGCGTGCGTCACCCGCGCTGGATCGCGCGGATCGTGGATCGCGGCGGCCAGCCTGTCGGCCAGTTGCAGGCGTCGCTCGGCCGCTGCCAGCAGCATGACGCCACCATCCGAGGTGATGCGCCCGCCGTCAAACGCAGCTGTGATCTTCTTGCGTCCAACGGCTGGAAATGAGAGCGGCAGCAACGTATCATCGGTCATGGCGGGTGTGGCTCGCGAGAGGCGGTGGCAGGGTTGGCTTAGACAACCGAATCCTACGCCAAATCAATCGCTTAGGCTACATCCGCCAGCCTCTCAGATCGGTTGTCGTGCATAAGGCAGGCTAGTACCGGAAATACGCCGGCTGCGGCAATGGCCGCAATGATATACTGGTGGGGCGTGCCAGAGATAGCCAGAGAGTTGGCGGACGTCCGTCGAAACGGCAATGAGCGGCTGATTTTTCTTTTCAAGATTCCGATAGGCCACGTTTTAATTCCCGTCATTTGCAGGCTTGGGTACTAAGAGCCTTCTCTGATTGGGGTCGTTGAGGTCAAGATGCTCCTGCACTTTTTTCTGGACCGTTCCGTGGGTCACTCGCTTCTCTTCGCGGTCGGCGCTCTGGCCGCCGCATGATGGGGTCAGGAGAGCGAGGCGTCTCAATCTGTTTCACGACCTTGCCGAGTTTTGGCCGGCAGGTTCGGGACTCTCAACGAGATCGCCTCGCCCATCGTCCCCACGGAACGATCCGGGCATCGCCCTTTCGGGCGAAGGCTTTGTTCGTGTTGCGTGTTCCTTTGATTGGCCTCGGTTCACGCCGCCACCGCGGCAGGCTCCTTTCCAAAGCGGAATTCGGTTGCCTCGGCCCACATGCGATGCAGGATGACCGCCAGCTTGCGGGCCACCGCCACCCGCGCCCGCGCCATGCCCCGGCGCCCGGCGATGGTCATGCCCCAGGCCCTGAGGCTCGACCACTTCTTCGATCGCACGAGCAGCGAATGCGCTGCCTCGTAGAGGGCGGTGCGGGCGAGTTCATCGCCGCAGCGGCTGACCCTTCCCTGGATGTCGGTCTCGCCGGACTGGTAGCGCGCCGGCGTCAGCCCCAGATGCGCCCCTACCGCCCGCGACGAGCCGAACCGCTCCGGCCGGTCGATCGTGGCGCGGAAGGCAAGCGCGGTGATCGGCCCGACGCCCGGCGCGCTCATCAGCCGCCGGCAGACTTCCTCCTTGCGCACGATATCGAGAACCTGCTTGGTCAGGCGGGCGAACTCTCCCAGCATGACGGCGAGGATCGCAAGCAGCGGCTCGACCATCGCCATCATCTGGGCGTCGGCGCCGGCCAGTTCCCGCACGCGGCCGGCAAAAGCGCTGCGCGACGGCAAGCCCAGTTTGACGCCGGCCTCGCGCAGCATCGCCCGCACCACGTTCTCGATCGAACGCATCTCGTTCAGCACCGTGCGGCGGGCAACCAGCAGCGAGCGCCAAAGCCGGCACTTGCCGGCTCTTGACGTGCACCTGCTGATACCAGCCGGTGCGCATGATCTGCGCCAGCGCGCGGGCGTCATTGCGATCGGTCTTGTTGGGCATGGTCTTCATCGCCGCATTGGCCTGCCGCGTCTCGATGCAGGTCGCCGGCAAGCCTTCGGCGTGCAGTCCATCGTGAAGCCAGGCCGTCAGCGAGCACGCTTCCAGGCCGATCCGCTCAAGCGGCAAGCCGGTCCCCTTCAGCGCTTCACACAACGCCTGCGGATCGCTCAACGCTCTCGCCTCCTTCACGATCCGGCCAGTCTCGTCGACAATGCAAATAGAGGTCTCTTCCAAAGACACGTCCAGTCCGGCAAAGTACTCCATGGCTGCTCCTTCCAAATGTTTGTGGCGACTCACATCGACCACGTTTTCACATTTCGACAGGAGCAGCCGCCATCATCTGGCTCGGCCGAGACCCCAATCACCCCATCTGACTCGAAACTCGGTTACGTGCGAGGTGGAGCTGCGCGGCGGCGGAGCATGAGGCGGATGGAGGCGATGAATATCCATGCCTCGGCGCTGGCGATAGTCGCCTCGAAATCCTTGGCGAGCCGGCGACAACGTCCGAGCCAGGCGAAAGTTCGCTCGACGACCCATCGTCGCGGCAGGACCTCGAAGCCCTTGGCCGCGTCGGAGCGCTTGATGATTTCGATGGTCCATGTACCCAGGTTGGCGAGAGCCTGCGTCAGTTTTTCTCCGGCATAGCCGCCGTCGGCGAATAGATGGCGCAGCCACGGGTAAAGCTGTCGAATGGAGGCGGTGACGCCAACTGCCCCATCCCTGTCCTGGATGTCGGCCGTGTGCACCCTCAGCCCGACAAGGTGCCCCTCGGTGTCGGTAATGATATGGCGCTTGCGGCCTTTGACCTTCTTGCCGGCGTCGTAGCCACGCAAACCGGCAACGTCCGTGGCCTTTGCCGATTGGCTGTCGATGATGCCGGCGCTCGGGCTCGCCTCGCGACCAAGCGCCAGGCGTGCCGCAGCCACCAGGTGGAAGTTGATGGTCCTCCACAGCCCATTGTCTCGCCAGGCATAGAAATAGCGTTGAACCGTCGAAACGGGCGGGAAGCGGTCCGGCAACGCCCGCCACTGGCAGCCGGTCCAGGCAATATAGAGGAGCGCATCCACTACCGATCGCAGTTCGGTCGTGCGTGGTCGTCCCGACGCCTTCGCTCCAGGCATGAACGGCTCGATCAACGCCCATTCCCGGTCCGTCATTGCATTTGCATCTCGCTGCCCCGCGCGGCAATACTGCCGCCGGGTGGTCTCCGTCCAACCCATGTTGTGATCCTGCTCAAGTCTAGACAGCTCAAGCGAATCACAACGGACGGGGCCACTCAACCGCCTCCACCGCCCAATCTCGAGTTTTGGGTCAGGCTCTAAGAGTGTATGGGCGACTTAGCTTCTGTAATCATGATATCCATATAGCAATCGTCCTGGAGGCAGATGGGTGCCTCCCGTCTGCCGGTGGCAGACTTTCGCGACAGTTGCCGGAACACGGGGTACTCAAAAGAAGCCGTACCGGCAGCCCATTCACCGACAGAGAAAATTGCGGCTGCGTGGCGTCCCAAGTGGAGGCAAGGCCGACAGCACAGCGAGTGACGTGGCATGGAGTGGTCACAGCCGCGGTTACCTGGCCATTTGTTTGCGAGTGGTGATAATGCTGCGCTCCAGATCGACACCACCTATCCGCCTATTAACACTCGGGGAATTGTATATCCTGGCCGCTGCCGTCCACTCCTTAGTGCCAATTGCGGTGGAGAGACGCTAGCGAAGTCCAGCTGCGGCAACGGCATAAAACATATCCGAGTAGAAGACCCCACCCACACAGTCCTCAAGATCGATGAGCGCCAACTTTCCTCCACCGTAACACACCAGCTATACCGATCGTCATGCCGGGAAGCCGACCAGCAGCTAGTGACAAACATCTCCCACTGCTGCCAAAAGGAGAGTTGCGTTGTGTGCCGCGTCATAGACCGGCAATCCGGTGGCCCTTCTTATTCGAGGCGAGACACGCACAAAAATTGTGCACTCGCATAGAATAGCTGCAATATTTTCATGCTACCGAACCCGGGCAATGATGTCATCGGTGTCGGCCAGCACGTCCTCGACGTTTATCTCACCTTTCTCGGCCCACATGTAGGCGTAGGTTGCTGTACCCTCCAGCCCTTCAATGACCAATCGCGATGGCTCTGTTATACCCAGCGTAGCCATTATGCCTGCGTCGAGGCATCGTGAGTCCGCAGTGAGTACGGCGACTTTCTTATTCGCAGGCACGCTGGCTAGCAGGTGTGGAAGTAAAAGCAGGCTTGAAGTTGACACCGGCACCGATACGGCTGCTGCAATCGCCTGCTGGTAGCGCACCGTAAAACCGCAGTCACACGTGATTGCGTCGGCTCCTTCCCGTACAAGCTCTTGGGCGGCCTTGACATACCCATTTTCACAAGCAGGATCACCCGAGACAACATTGTTGGCCCAAGAGACCGTTTTGAAAATCGGCTGGCTATGGGTTCCGTCTGAGGCTTGGTTATGATTCAAGCTGTTGATGTGGACAGAGCAGAGCCGTGGGCGGATGGCCCAGATTGCCAAGAAGACCAAGCGCTACCCGTCTGATTTGACGGACGAAGAGTGGGAGCAGTTCGCACCGCTGATGCCCAAGCCTGGGCGTCGCGGCCGTCCGCGCGAGGTTGATTTCCGGGAGGTGGTCAACGCCGTGCGCTACCTGGTCCGCTCCGGTTGCGGTTGGCGGATGCTGCCGATCCATTTCGGCCCCTGGCAGACGGTCTACGGCTGGTTCCGCGAGTTGGCGCGGCGCTTTCTGTTCCAGACTATCCACGACGTGGCGCTGATGCTGGATCGCGAGCGAGCCGGGCGCGAGGCCACTCCCACGGCTGGCGTGATCGACAGCCAGTCGGTCAAGGCTCCGCAAGCTGAAACAAGGGGTTACGACGCCGGCAAGAAGATTGTCGGCCGCAAGCGACACATTGCCGTCGATACGGATGGGCGGCTGTTGATGGTCAACCTCACCACCGCCGATATCTCCGACAGTGCCGGCGCTCAGGCGATCCTGGATGGTATTCGCAAGCGCTGGCCCTGGGTGAAGCATCTGTTCGCCGACGGCGCCTATGACCGGCTGAAGCTCATGGACAAAGCCACCTATCTCGACTTCGTGGTCGAGATCATCCGTCGATCCGACGACCAGAAGGGCTTCCAGATCCTGCCCCGCCGCTGGGTCGTCGAGCGGACCTTCGGCTGGATGACAAGATGGCGCCGCCTCGTGCGCGACTACGAGCAGCGCATCGACGTCTCGCAAGCCATGATCCTTGTCGCAATGGGCGGCAATCTCATCCGCCGAAACGCTCATCCGTGAATTTCAACACGGACTCCAAGCTCCTTGGATTTGTCTCCATATTGGAGGGCATCCATAACGGCTCGGACCGGCAATGCCTGGGCCAAAGTCTGGATTTTGGCCAGTATAGGTATTCCTGTTCGACAGACACAAAACTCCGAGGGTTGTCACGTTGCATCTCCTTCTAGTACGCTGTTTGATGTTGCATTCCATGGCATCCGTTCGGCGAGGCCGTTGTTCGATCTAATCATGGCTCGGCTGCGTACGGCCACGAATTGCTATTGGGTGAATGGACTTCAGTAGAAAAGCTTGCGCTCCATTTTGGTCAGGCGCTTCCCGCCTTCAGGTGTAACAACGACGGTTTCGCTAAACGGCAGGCCACGCGCGGAGGTATACATGTGGAAGACCTGGTTTTGCTCTAGCTGCCAATCGCTCTCGGGCAGGAAGACTCGGGTGAAGTCACTGGTGCGAGGAGCGCACTTGAGGCCGAGCGTATAGCCGGTGATATTCGTGTAGCGGTCGCGCAATCCAGCCGCCAATATCCCCTCGCGCACAACGCGGTCCACATCCTTTGCATTTGCGCCGGGCTTCATGATGCGTAACTGCTCGTCTTGAATTCGGATGATCGTTTCCGCAGTCCTGACTTGTTCATCGGATGGCACACCGATCGATTTCGACCGCATGATCCGCGAGGTGTAGCCGCGAAAGTGCAGAGCCGGTTCCACAAATACGATGTCCCCCTCCTCCAACACACGGCTGCCGAGTGATGCGTGAAAGGAGGTCGAAGGTCCGGATGAGATGACGCCGATCTGCGCATTGTCCGCACCGCTGCGCAACGCTTCGCTGGTCATGGCTATGAAGACTTCACGCTCGTTGATACCTGCCCGAGCCGCGTCGAAGGCTGCCGCAGCCGCGTGATCGCAGATCTCGGCGGCTACCTTGAGGCAAGCAAGTTCGAGCGGGGACTTGACCAGCCGCATTTCCCACATGATACGGGAGAAATCAACTAACCTGGCACTCGGCAGCAGGCTTTCGAGCTCCGATGCCCGGTTTAAAGTGAGAAAATGGCTGTCGCGCTCAACGCCTACGACCGAGGCTCCAAAACCGCGGGCTTTGACCGTCTCGGCCACGACCTTGATCGGATTTTCGCTATCGGCAAATGCCACGTGATCGGTGAGCCAGCTGTTTTCGCTGAAAATCGGACCGTCGAGAGCGCGGATCACTGGGACCGGCTCTCCATTAAGAGGGATGAGTACCGCTTGGTACATGGCCGCTGTGGACGCGTAACCGCTGAAATAAATCATGTGCTCGCGCTGATCCACGATAAGTAGGTCAACGCGCCGCTCGGCCATGACTGTGCGCAATGCCGCGAGGCGCGAGCGGAATTCGTCGATGGGAAACGGTGGCGGGAAGAGCTGAGCCTGTGTCATCAGTCAATCCTGTGTGATCATAGTAAGGCGCGTCTGGTGGAGCTGGACCGGCAGTGTCCCCGCCATATGGACTCCAATGCAGCGAGCGATCCAATATATTTATTGGTGGACATCCATCTTGTTTCTAGAAGGAGGCCGCCTCGGGAAACTGGTGAGCCCCGCCCGTCGCCGCGCCCGCATCGGGCACGTGCGATCGACCCTGAAACTGCCCAAGCGGCGGGTCTGCCGTGTCCTCGGACAACATCGCTCGACGCAGCGGCGCATTCCGCAAGGACGGGGTCAGCACAAGATCCGTTCCTGGTTATACGCCGGCATTATCAACCAAACACAGCTTTTTCCTTTGCAGCTAAGCTTTTGCGTGAGACACTGATCTCGTGATCGATGATCTGATCGGAAGGTCAGCATGCAGTTGTCTGTCCGCGAGGCGCTGTCGGGCATCACCACGGTGCAAGACATCGTCAGGGCCTTCCAGGATGAGGATCGCTGCCGACGGTTTCGATAGCAGCCTTCAGCGCCCTAGGCTTCGAGTCGGCGAGCAGCCTCTCGCCTTCCAAGTGGCGTTTGGCGTCGAACACATCCATTCCCCCATACTTCGCCTTTAAGTTATACAGCGTAGCCTCCAGATCCCGCGGCTGCGGGCCAGATCGCCCCCTTTGCTCCCGCCTCATGCTCACGCAGAACCGCGATCATCGACTTTTCCGTAAGCCGCTTTCTCTTCATCGGTCGTCCCTCAATCGAGGTCGGACCCCTTAAGCTCAGATGGAGGAAACTACCGTGGTAGGTCAAAGGCTCTATAAATCACTTGCGGGGTTATCGGTTGATCGAATGGCGGCGCAACGAGACGTTGGCATGCTGGGTGCGGCTCGCCGCGACAGGCGGGAATCGGCAACTGATGATCGACGCGAGGCCGGCGATATCACGGTCTTAGGCCGCTCTGAGCCTATCTCAAAACCAGATCGCAACGATACACAAACTGCATTTGACGTAGGCCGCGGCGCGACCGAACATAGATTGGACGGAACAGAGATTGAATGGGCGCTCCTGTCGTATTCAATCCAAAATAAACTCGGATTAACGGGTCGATTGGCAAAGGGGAAGCAACGCATGACAATCTCTCGACGCGACTTGTTTAAAGTAGGTCTAGCCGCCGGAACGGCTATGTCGATACCTTCGGTCCTGCGGGCACAAACACCGCCAACCGATGCGCGAACAGTCCGGATGGTGTTCGGTGACCTCGCTGTGTTCGACCCGATCGTGACGACATCCACCGATACCTACATCCATGCCCTTGCGATCTACGACACGCTTTTTGCATTCGACTCCAAGTTTGTGCCGCAGCCGCAGATGGTCGGGAAGTGGGGCATTTCCGATGACCAGAAGACCTATACGTTCGAGCTCCGCGATGGGCTGGGCTGGCACGACGGCAGCGCCGTCACTGCAGCGGATTGTGTCGCGTCTATTCGTCGGTGGGGGCAGGTGTCTTCCGGCGGGCAACTAATCATGGCGCGAGCCAGGGATATCTCGAAGAAGGACGATAAAACCTTTACCATCGCGCTCAAAGAGCCCCTCGGAATCCTGCTCGATCTGCTCGCGCGTTCCTCCCTTCCTGTCATGCGCGAGCAGGATGCGAACCGTCCCGCAACCGAGCAGGTGACCGCGAACATCGGATCGGGGCCATACAAGTTCAATCACGCGCTTGCCCGGCCCGGCTCGAGCTTCACCTACGATAAAAACGAATCATATGTGCCACGCAAGGAGGCGCCCGACTCATTGGCCGGCGGAAAGGTTGTCAAGGTCGATCGCATCATCTGGGAAATCATCGCCGACGAGCAGACTGCTTTCGCCGCTTTGCAATCGGGCGAGGTCGACTTCCTCGCAACCCCATCCGCGGATCTTTACTCTTCGATCGAGGGCCATCCCGACCTTGCACTGCAGGTTTTGAACACGGGGGGTGAAAAATTTTTCATGCGCATGAATTGCCTGCAGCCGCCATTCGACAACGTCAAGGCGCGTCAAGCTATGCTTCACCTGATTGATCAGGAAGCATTCATGCGTACATCCTTCCCTCCAGAATACATCACTGTCGTCACATCCGTGTTTGGAATGCCCTATTCGAACGACGAAAATACCGGATGGTTCAAGAAAGGCGGCGATTCGGAAAAAGCCAAGCAACTCTTCGAGGAGGCGGGATATTCGGGCGCGAAGGTCGTCATCCTGCAGCGCACGGACTGGGCTGCGGCCGGCAATATGGCGCAGTTGTTGGCAGCCACGCTACGCAAAATTGGCGTTAATGCGGAGCTTGTCGCGGGAGATGGAGGGGCTGTCCGCGCTCGGCGCGACAATAAGGGCTCCGTTGAGGAGGGCGGTTGGAGCATCTTCATCACAAGTGCTACGGATTTTGAACTCGCTGATCCGCTCAGCGCGCCTTACCTAGCCATGCCCGGCGAGAGCGGTTGGACCGGCTGGCCGAAGAGCGACGAATATGAGGCTCTTCGGGCCAAATGGGCCAATGTCGAAACGCTTGAGGAGCGCAAGACGCTAGCCCGCAAGTTGCAAAGAGTCTGGTGGGACTATGTTCCTCATGTTCTGTTGGGTCATACTGTCTTGCCGATCGCACGCCGCAAGACGCTCACCGGTCTTATTGCCACGCCGACACTTATCCCGATGTGGAACATTGAGCAGGGATCTGCCTAATGGCAGCATACATCCTTCGGAGATTGGTTTCGACCATAGCCGTCATGGCGGTGGTCGGAACTTTCGTCTTCCTGCTGCTGAGGCTGGCACCGGGCGATCCGGCAAAATTGATGGCCGGCGAGTTAGCGTCCGCAGAGATGATCGCTGGCATCCGCGAAAAACTGGGCCTAAACGATCCTATGCCAGTTCAGTTTATGCGTTGGGTGTGGGATATGCTTGGCGGCGATTTCGGCACCTCGATCTTTGCCGGACTACCGGTTCTCGAGCTCATCTCGCAGCGGCTTGAACCGACCCTTTCCCTGTCGATCCTGACGATGATCCTTTCGGTGTCGGTCGGGGTCTCTTTCGGTATGCTCGCCGCGTGGAAAACTGGAGGGCTCATCGACCGCCTCCTCGCTGCCTTTTCGGCACTGGGTTATTCCGTTCCGGTCTTCGTCATCGGCTTTTTTCTCATCTACTTCTTTGCGATCAGATTGCACTTGCTACCGGTCCAGGGATATGTGCCGATCGCGGCTGGCCTCGGCCCCTGGTTCGTGCACCTGATCATGCCCACCGTGGCTTTGGGTTTCGGCTATATTGCCTTCATCGCCCGGATCACGCGGGCGAGCATGCTCGAAGTCCTGTCGGAAGACTATATGCGAACGGCTGCCGCCAAGGGCGCTTCGTCCTATGCGATGCTTTTTCACCATGCCTTGAAGAATGCCGGCGTACCGATCCTGACCGTGATCGGCATCAGTTTCGCCTATCTCATCGGCGGGGTCGTGCTCACGGAAACGGTGTTCAACATACCCGGCATCGGGCGTCTGGTCGTCGATGCGATCAACAATCGCGACTATCCGATTATCCAGAGCGTGCTCATCCTTGTGTCGGGCGTGTACGTACTTATCAATCTCACGGTCGATCTTGCCTACACTCTGATCGATCCGCGTATCCGGTACTGATATGACGATATTCTCGGCACCAGTTGAATACGTCCCGACGGGGCGTCTGCGAATATCTGACCTTCCCCGTCTGGCAAGGCGTCATCCGCTGGTCATTGCAGGCGGCGGCCTGTTGGGGCTTCTGATCATCCTGGCGCTCGCTGCGCCGCTTTACGCCGGCGATCCGGGGAACATGGACCCATTTACACGGCTTCAGCCCCCCTCCGCCGAGATGTGGTTCGGAAGCGACAATCTGGGCCGGGACGTGTTTGCCCGAACAGTCTTCGGCGCGCGCATCTCCCTCCTGGTCGGATTGATATCGGCGGTGTGCGCGGCCCTTGCCGGGCTACTAGTCGGTATCGTCGCCGGCTATAGCCGCACATTCGATAACGTCATCATGCGGGTCATGGACGGCCTGATGTCGATCCCGACGTTCCTGCTGGCCATTGCGCTCATCTCCTTGGCAGGGCCCGGGATCGGCATCCTCATCGTCGCCATCGTGATCCCCCAGACGCCGGCAGTCACGCGGCTAGTTCGCTCGGTGGTCCTGGGTGTTCGCGAGCTCCCCTTTGTGGAGGCCGCGCGCTGCGGCGGCGCGCGCCTGCCGAAGATCCTGTGGCGCCATATCCTGCCGAGCACCATTCCTCCGCTCATGGTGCAGAGCGCCACTGTCTGCGCCAGCGCGATCCTGACGGAGGCGGGGTTGAGCTTTCTCGGCGTAGGCGTGCCGCCCGAAATTCCGAGTTGGGGCAACATGATTTCGGGCTCGCGCCTCTATCTCGCGATTGCGCCAATGACGGTCTTCGCCCCGGGGGTCTGCCTTGCGATCACAGTCCTTGCGGTCAACCTCCTCGGGGATGGTCTGCGCGACCTGTTCGACCCCCGCGCGAAGCGGAGGCGTTGATATGCTGATGCAAAACTTCATAGAAGAAACAGCCATCGAGGATGACGTGCTCCTCGATGTCCAGGATCTCGAGACACATTTTTTTGGCGAAGAGAGCGTTACTCGCGCCTTGGACGGCATCAGCTTTCAGGTGAAGAAGGGTGAGACTCTCGGCGTCGTCGGCGAATCCGGATGCGGCAAGAGCGTCACCGCTCTCTCGATCCTTCGCCTACTGCCGAATCTGACCGCCGAGATCGTCGGTGGAGCAGTCCGCTTTCACGGGCGCAACCTTCTTGAGTTGTCCGACCGGGAGATGCGAAAGATCCGCGGCAACAAGATCGCCATGATCTTCCAGGATCCCATGACGAGCCTAAGCCCTGTTCACACGGTCGGACGGCAGATCGCCGAAGCGGTGGAAATCCACACTGGGGCCTCCCGCTCGGATGCAATGGCCAGGGCCGAAGAGATGCTCCGCCTCGTCCGCATTGCGGATCCCGAGCGTCGCGTCAGCAACTATCCCCATGAGATGTCGGGCGGCATGCGCCAGCGCGCCATGATCGCCATGGCGCTCGCCTGCTCACCGGAACTCCTGATCGCCGACGAGCCGACGACGGCGCTCGATGTCACGATCCAGGCGCAGATTCTGCGGCTGATCGTCGATCTGAAGGAGCGTACGGGAACCGCCGTGATGTTTATCACCCATGATCTGGGCGTTGTCGCCGAGACCTCCCAGCGCGTGATCGTGATGTATGCCGGCCGGATCGTCGAACAGGCGTCGGTGACGGATCTCTTCGCCCGTCCCGCGCATCCTTACACTCAGGCCCTCATGCGATCGCTGCCGGACAGGCGTCGCGGCAAAGAGCGCCGCCTTCCGGAAATTCCCGGAATTGTGCCGAGTCTGCGCGAGCCGATGGTGGGATGCAGCTTTGCCGCGCGTTGCCCGTTCGCTATCGACATTTGCCGCAACAAGACGCCCGCCCTACGCGATGTCGGGGCAAGCCACGCCGCGGCGTGCTGGCGGGCCGAAGAGGTCGTGCGCGCATGAACGGTCATCTTCTGAAAGTCGAGAATCTGACCAAGCACTTTCCGCTTGGCTCGGGAATCTTCAAGACAAGTATTCCGGTAGTGCGGGCCGTGCAGGATGTCTCGTTCTCGGTGGAGGCAGGCGAGACGCTTTGCATCGTTGGTGAATCCGGCTGCGGCAAGTCCACCGTCGCACGGCTTCTGATGCGGCTGACAGAGCCGACGGACGGGCGCGTGCTGATCGACGGAACCGACATTGCGGGCCTCAACAAGCGCGCCCTTCGGAACTGGCGGCGTCGCATGCAGATGGTGTTCCAAGATCCTTATTCGTCGCTGAACCCGCGGCTCACCGCCGGACAAATCATCACCGAACCGGTCGAGAACTTCGAGCGCCTGACCCGCAGGAAGCGCGAGGCGCTGGCGGCGGAGCTTCTGCAGAAGGTGGGCCTGGCGCCCGAGATGAGGCACAGACTTCCCTCCGAATTGTCAGGCGGCCAGCGCCAGCGACTCGGCATCGCGCGTGCGCTGTCCCTCAACCCTTCGATCATCATCGCCGACGAGGCGGTCTCGGCCCTCGATGTTTCCGTGCAGGCGCAGATCCTCAATCTGCTGATGGACCTCCAGGAGCAGATGGGGATCGCCTTCGTCTTCATCTCGCATGATCTAAGCGTGGTCGAGCATATCGGCCATCGCGTGGCAGTCATGTATTTGGGACGGATCGTGGAGCTCGCGCCGTGTGAGGCGCTCTTCGCCAAGCCGGTCCATCCTTATACCGAGGCGCTGATCGCGGCGGCACCTGTGCCGGATCCTACGAGGGTTCGGCTGGAGGCGCCCATAGAGGGCGAGGTGCCAAGCCCCATCAATCCGCCGAGCGGATGCGCATTCCACCCGCGCTGCCCGCTCGCGGTCGAGCGTTGCCGCATCGAGGTACCGCCTTTGGTGCCAATGGCAGACGGGCGCGTCGTGGCCTGTCATGTGCGCGCTCCGGCCATAGACGTTCCGGGACAGCCGGATTTGGCAGTCAATTCTTCACCACAGTGCATAGCAGGTCGGGGCGTGTTGGAATCCTCGGAGGAATTCGTAAAGCCGCCGCATGGGCCGACAGCCCGCGATGCCGGCTAGAGTGCCTGCACTAGCAGTCGTCATAGCAACAGTTGAAAAGACTGAGGTCATGGAAAAGGTTTTGAAAGAACTTGCGCTGAGTGCACGTGTCGACAATGTGGCGTTGAAGCGGTTATCTAGGCGTATGCTCGAATTCAATGGACAGCAGTATCTCGACGGGCGCACGTCCGATCCGGATGAACTCGGCTTGATGCGCGGTGCGCCGCCAGCCGACGAAAAGCGGATCCTATTCGACGGCGACAAGTTCTTCGAGTTCTCGCAGATCCGTTGGTCGCTGTCGCACATGCGCGAGCTTGTGCCGACTGTGAACGTGTGGCGCGGTCCGTCGCCGCTTGATCGCAGCGACAGGGCCACAGACCTGGGGGAGGTCACCTTCGCCGACAATGATGGGCGCACGTGGCGCGTCGATGATGCGCTTTTCGACACCTACACCGACGGCATCATAATGCTGCAGGGGCGCGTCGTATATGAGCGCTTCGGTGCCCTTGAGCCGCACCTGCCGCATGCGTGCCACTCAGTGACGAAATCGTATGCGGGCACTCTGACCGCAGCGTTTGCGCACGAAGGTGTGCTCGACGACGCGATGACGATCGCGCATTACCTCTCCGAACTGCGCATCTCTGGCTTTGGGGACGCCACATTGCGTCAGGTAATGGTCATGGAGACGGGGCTTGCCCATACCGAGGAGTACGCCGACAAGAACTCGGGTGTTTGCGCTTATATGCGAGCCTGTGGCTGGCGGTGGAGGCCGGATGGGTATGACGGCACTCACACCTTATGCGACTACCTGCGTACCGTGCAAAAGGAAGGCGCACATGGGGGGCCTTCCGTTTACAAGACTGTCAATACAGAAGTGATGACATGGGTGATGGCGCGGGTTATGGGTCGTTCGTTTGCGGAACTTCTACATGAACGCCTGTGGGCGCCGCTTGGCTGTGAGGAGGACGGCTACGCAACAGTCGATTCCACCGGCATGCCCATCGCTGGCGGCGGCTTGAGTGCGACGCTTCGTGACCTCGTGCGGTTCGGCGAACTTATACGTTGTGAGGGCGAATGGAATGGAAAGCAGGTCGTTCCCGCTTCCGTCGTGCACGACTTACAAAGGGCAGACCTTCCCAAGCGCCCGATGGATGGTCCTATCGCAGCCAATGGTGGTTGCCGCATGATGAAATGGGCGCCCTGGAAGCCCGGGCCATCCACGGCCAGCGCCTGTATATCGCGCCGAAGGCGGAAGTGGTCATCGCGCGCTTTCGGTCGCATCCAATCGCACGCGCCGCTGCTCAAGAGGCAATTATGAGCCGCTAATACTTACATGCTACGTGCGTAGCCCCGCGCCCTGGACAGCGGTCTTGACACAAAACAGTGGAATCGGGGTGAACGTCGTAAAGTCAAATGCGCGCTCGCGGTCGAGGGTTCCACCTGTCGTGCTGCCTTAGACGCCTATGACCTCCCGGTCGCCGCCTGTCATATCCGCGATCAGGCCAGGGCCCACGGCACAATTCGGTGCGCCAAACTAGGTTAGCGTCTGCTTTGACAATTCGGCGGGGCTTTTCAACCCGTCAAAATAGTAGAACTGCAGCGCTTAACACGAAGACGCAAAAATGCGAACCGCGGCAAATGCAGGAGAAATCTATGGAAAATTCACACGGGGTCGATGGTCATCCAGCCCAGCGAGGTGCTGGCTTTGATGTGGTCGGCTCGCTTGCAACAAACGTGGCGGACGGCTTCACGATGGCAGCAGTCGGCGACCTCATCGTGTCGCGGACAGTGACCAAATCTCAGGATCCTGGGTTCGGCGCCGTTAACAAGATCCTTCGTGATGCTGACGTCACTTTTGGCAACCTGGAGGTCAACATTTTTGATATCCGATCGTTCAATGGGTACCCGCAGGCAGAATACGGCGGCGCCTATCACCTCAGCTTGCCGGAAGTCGGACCTGATTTAAAGGCGATGGGGTTTAACATCGTAGGTCGCGCTAACAACCATTCCCTTGACTGGGGCGTTGAAGGCATGCGCGAAACGAGCCGGGTGCTCGACCAGAATGGGATCATCCATGCCGGCGTGGGCGAGAATCTCGCGCAAGCCGGCGCAGCTCGCTTCTTGGAGACCGCGCGTGGTCGCGCGGCGTTGGTTTCGTGTGCTACAACCTTTATGCCTATGGCTCGTGCGGGCGATCCCGCTGGCGAAGCGCCAGGCAGACCTGGACTTAACGCCCTTCGTTTGGCGAAAAGCATCGTGGTTCCTCGCGAGATGCTTGAGAGTTTGAGGCAGATACGTGCTGCGTTACCCTGCCACTGGCCTGGCGGTGAAGATCCCGGCGTGGTCGTGATGGAGGGAACGACATACATAGCCGGCGACACGGCTGGAGTAAGCTACGAACCCAATCCGCGCGATGTCGCCGGCATTCTACGAAACGTTCGTCGAGGCAAGCAGTTTTCTGACTTCTGCATTGTCACGAACCACGGGCACGAGCCTGATAATTGTCGGCAGGTAATTCCTGATTACGAACCGTCGTTTGCACGTCGCATGATCGATGCCGGGGCCGATGCATATATCGGGCATGGATCGCACCAGTTGCGCGGCATCGAAATCTACAAGGGCCGACCGATCTTTTATGGCCTTGGGAACTTCTTCGAGGACGACCTCGGGACTCCATCCGGCGCCGACATGTTTGATGAATACGCTAAGGACCCACTGGTCGACACGGATGCCGAGGTTAAAGTCGCCGAGATGGCAGGAGGATTCACACACCCGCTCTTCTATGAAAGCATTGTCACTGTCAGCCGATTTGAGCTGAACCAGCTTGCCGAATTGCGGCTATATCCGATCGAACTCGGTCACTCGGAAAGGTTTGCAGACCGCGGCGTTCCAAGTCTCGCACCCACGCAGCAAGCAAAAGCCATTCTCGAGCGTCTGCAGACACTCTCAACGCCATTTGGGACCGAGATCGCCATCGAGAACGACGTCGGCGTGATCAGTTTGCAGCCCAGCTCGCTGCGATGACCACAATGACGCATTGAGCCCTTGAAGTAGCCCGAGCGAAAGCGGTCCAACATTGCAGCAGCCAGCAAAAACATGCGCGCAATCGAAATCCCGATCACTGATTAAGCCAACCGCTTCTCCCATCACCCCTGGGAAACATTCGTCCCGGCGGCGTCGCCTTATCGAGTATAGGTCTAATGAGGCTTCAAGACCTTGGGATCGACATAGCGATCTGCCGCCAGGTCCTCATGGCATCGCAATGACAGTTTGCAGGCAGATGTTCTCGGTGAAGGCGAAACAGGTTGGCGCTGGCGAGAGAATTTGGAACCTAACTTTACGGCCCATCCGCCACGGTTTGAAACGTGACATCAATCCCGTTGGTCAGCGAGCAGATCCTCGACATTGGGCTCAAAGAAAACCGATGATGGGCCATACCGAATGGGCGATAATCTCGGCGGGAAAACGATGGTGGTCGAAGCGGGGTATTGTGTCGGGGCCAGAGAGCTCTGTCATCGCAAGCGTTACCATCCCAATCAATACACTTCCGCTAAGGCTACGCCACCAAAATTGAGCGGAAGATCAGTGTAGTAGTTTGGATATCGAACGGCCTCAATAGGCAATTTTCACGAGCGGGGCGCGCGATGGACGGCGATAAACGCCGAGTTCCTGCGTTGACATGAGGCAGCGCAAAGCGGTCATCGGCCGTGCTCTATACGACATATGTCGATTTTTTTAGTGGGCCGTCGGCCGAACTTATGGAGCGTTTCGATGTCTCAGAAACTCGCCGATCTCGGTCGCCGCGTGGCTAGCGAGTCATCGCAGTCCGATCCCGAGTTATGGCAGCCCGATCCGACGCTAGGCGCGCCTATGATCCCGGCGAAAGAGTGGTCCCTTTGGCCTTATAGCCGTTGGACATTTTCGCATGTGAGCGAACATACGCGAACCGCCACGGTTTGGCGGGGCCCAGGACCGGTCCTGCCGCTTGCACAGCGGCTCAGAGACATCGGAGGCATTGAAATCCTATTCACCGGTGGCCGGCGCGCCACAGTCCGCGAGTTTCTCGAGGGAGATTATACTGCTGGCTTTCTGGTTATGCATCGCGGCGAGATCGTGTCTGAGACATACATGAATGGCATGGAGCCGCATTTCAAGCACGTTGGCAGATCGGTATCGAAGACCCTCACGGGGACAATGGTGGGCATACTGGTCGGCCAAGGGCTCATTGATCCAGGGGGTCTGGTAACACGGTATTTGCCGGAACTGGAGGCTACCGCCTATCGCGGCGCCACGGTGCAGCATCTCCTTGACCATACTGCGGGCGCGACGATTGGGAAGGGGGAGAAGGACCAGTTTGTGGCAGGTAGCCAGTACTACAAATTCGTCGTGGCTTTGGGATACCATGGCCCTGTGGAATCGTATCCTGACGCTCCGGCGAGTGTCTGGGACGCCATCCTAGGAATAACGGAGCAGGAGGCGCCGCACGGCGCGCGGTATGCGTACTTCGACCCGAACCATGACGTGCTGGGCTTCGTCATGCAGCGCGTAACCGGCAAGTTTCTCCCGGAGCTGTTCAGCAGCGAATTGTGGAGTCCGATGGGGGCGGAGGAAGACGCCTGCCAAATCGTCGACCCGGCGCGGCATGCCATGACGTCCGGCGGATTCCAGGCCACACTTCGTGATTGGGCCCGCTTCGCGCTGCTGCATCTGCGCCGCGGCGAACTCAACGGGAGACAGATCGTTCCAACTGAATGGATCGACGACACACGGGCAGCTAGTGAACAACTATTCCAGTTGCAAGGGCAACAGCCGTCTTCCGTGACGCACGCTTACCACAATTGCTGCAGGATTTATGACCGGGAACGTCGAGCCTATGGCCATACTGGCTATGCCGGCCAATTTCTCTATATCGACCCGCAATCTGATTTTGCGGCGGTGAAACTCTCCCATCGGCCAGTCCCGGCAGAGGTGCAAACCCACCATCGGCCGAAACGCCAACCCACGTTTGGTATCGACGATACGCTCGCGGCGATGCGAGCCATCCGAGATGAATTGGCGAAATAGAGGCTATAAGATTTCAATAGTAGCCAGCGGGTTTAGGCACGGCGATGAACGTTTGGCGGCCTTAGGTGGTGATCTGGTCGCGGTCTCGGTTCATTGTGACAAGTTGGTCGGGCGCCGGCGGTGATCTGTCGTGATGGAAGGCGGGGTTTGCAGGTTGCTGTCGGCGGGTTCGTTTCGGGGCGTTGTCGGCCCGTCCGCTATGTCAAGAACCGCGGAATGCGGTCGAGGACGATGCGTAGGATGCGCTGGTCGGGACAGGATGTCGGCAGGTGCAGGGGGTTGGGGGCTGCTTCATCTCGACCACGCGCGCGGCGATCTTGCTGAGGCGCAGTCGCAGCGTGTCGAATTGGGCGACTGGCGGCATGCAGGAACAGCCGGAACTGGTTGGCCGTCGCTCTTGTGCAGGAGGTGCGGTCGGCGGCGAGATTCTTCTTCCACGACTTGATGACTGGATGTGGTTCTCGGCAGCGCCGCGCCGGCAGCAGACATCCTCGTAGAGCGCCTTGGCCTTGCCACCTGAAAGTTGGTGACGATGAAGCGGGTATCGGCACCTTGAGCGGGGACTGTCAGGAATCTTGTGCTTGAGGCCTGTTATCGTCATTGGCTGACGAACCTTTCGCCGAAGACGACGGCGAATTGTGTCCTGGCCTCGAACCATTCGCGCGGGGCGCGTTTCCATTCCTCGGCGGCGTGGAGCCTCATTGCGGCGTCGTCATTGGGAAAGTGGCCACGCGTTCGCACGGCCCGCCGCAGCTTTGAGTTCAGCGCCTCGATGGCATTCGTAACCGGTATGAGATTCTTGGTGCCGATGTCCGGCTACGCTTTTCTGATGCGCGGCGTATGGTGCGACCATCCGGGACAGAGGCACCGGGATCACGAAGGTGCGGGCAGGCCGATGCACACGATGAGCTGCGAGCTCGTGTTAGTAGCTGGCCGCCTCTGCGACTCGCCCGGTTGCGCCGTGTGCGCGAATCCGTAGTTGTCGTGTCGCCCGCCGCTCCCCTCTGACTGATCGAGAGGAGACAGAGGAATGCGACGTGTAATCGGAATCGACACCCACCGCACCTTTGGCGAGGTGGTGATTTGGGAAGACGGTCGGCTGCGGCATGTGGGCCGGGTCGACATGACGCGAACGGCGCTGGAAGGTTTCGGCAGAACTCTTTTGGCCACCGATGAGGTGGTCATCGAGGCCACTGGCAACTGCATGGCGGTGTCGCGGGTGCTGGCGCGATTCGTGAAGCGGGTGGTGATCGCCAACCCGCTGCAGGTCAAAGCAATCGCGCACGCTCACGTGAAGACCGATAAGATCGACGCCGGCACGCTGGCCAGCTTGTACGCAGCCGGCTACCTGCCGGAGATCTGGACACCGGATGCCGCCACCGAGCGAATGCGCAGGCTGGTCGCGCGGCGCTACCAGGTCGTGCGGCATCGGACCCGGATCAAGAACGAGGTGCATTCGATCCTCTACGCCCACCTGATTCCGCGGTGCCCCCATGCCGACCTGTTCGGGCGCCTCGGTCGTGCCTGGCTCACCCGTCAGCCGGTGCCAGATGACGAGCGCGCCGCAATCCAACGCCATATCCGGGAACTGGACAGGCTGAGTGACGATCTCCGCGTGCTTGACCGGGAGATTGCCGAGAGCGCGCTCGACGATGCGGCGATCAAACGGCTGCTCACAATCACTGGCGTCAATCTCGCGGTGGCCGCCGGGCTAGTGGCGGCTGTCGGTGACATCGGCCGTTTTTCCAGCCCGCAAAAGCTGGTGAGCTATTTCGGCCTGAACCCACGCGTGCGCCAGTCGGGGCTCGGTGCTGCCCATCACGGGCGGATCAGCAAGGTCGGACGCAGCCAAAAAATTGGCGGTTCTTTGCTGGCATATGCTGACGAAGCAAGAGGACTACCTCTGGGCGCGATGCAGTCTGGTCGCCCACAAGATGCGCAGCATGGAGCTGCAGGCTGGCAAGCCGCAGAAGAAAGGCAACCGCCGCGGTCCGACCTATGCTTACAATGTCAAGGAACTTCGGAACCAGGAGATGCGTGTCGCCGAGCAGGCCCAGAAGGGTTACGAACACTTCGTCGAGGCTTGGTGCCCGCGCCCGCCAAAGGAAAGGGCGCGCGGGCGCCTCAGTCCGGCAAGGCTCGAATAAGGCGGCCCGGCGGCGCTTTCAGCCGATGCACCACGCTTCGCCACGAGGTCGCCCGCGCACGACGACAATAGCTGACTGCGTCGGGTATTTCCAGTTGCGGGGCCTTGCACCCCCGATCCGATTGAGCATGCCGCCGTGCTCGGGCCAATCAAGGCCCAAGCCTTGCGGTGGCCGCGTAAAACGCGGCCAGCCTTGACTGCCCCCTGCGCGCGGCGGCTGTGAAATGGGCGGTCGGGACGGAAGAACACCAGCGACGCGGTCGAACCAAAGAACATACTCGGGGAGGTGTTAGGGCTCGTCACAAAATAACGCTTGTCGATCTCATCCATCGTAGATGATGCGGCGCACGCTTTCGGGGAATGCGAAGAACGGCACGACATGGAGCCAGTTGCGCCGCCAGCTCTGAGCGATCGCCGGATAACGTTGGCACCAGTCGATGACCTGCGGACTGCAATGTTGGCTGAAGCCGTATTCGTCGTAATGGCTCGCTGACCGCCATGCGCGGCGTCAAGGTGTCGTCAATGTTGCGTATTCCGACGAAGCCGGCCAGCGATTCCGATCAATCGCCGGCCACCCATTCCGATTTCATTCCGGCCGGGATTCCGATTCGAAGCCGGCCACCTTTGGACATCACCTGGGTCGTTGTTGAGGTTTGCTTCGAGTTTAGGTTTAGGTCAAGCCCGAGCCGTTTCCGGCATGGTGATGGCTCGTTGTTTTCGCATGCTCTCGCCGGCCAGTTCGATGCGATAGGCATTGTGCACGAGGCGATCGAGGACGGCGTCAGCGATGGTCGGATTTCCGATGATCTCGTACCACCGGTCGACAGGAACCTGGCTGGTGACGATGGTCGAGCGTCGCTCGTAGCGATCCTCGATGATCTCGAGGAGGTCACGACGTTGATCGTCGTTGAGCTTTTCAGGCCCCCAGTCATCCAGAACGAGCAGATCGGTCCTGGCCAGCGCCTTCAGCATCCTGGCATATCGGCCGTCGCCCCTTGCCAGGGCAAGCTCAGCAAAGAGCCGTGGGGCGCGATGATATGTGACGGAGAAGTCCTCCCGGCAAGCCTTGTGGCCGAGGGCACAGGCAAGCCAGCTCTTTCCGACACCGGCCGGGCCGGTCAACAGGAGCCCATGACGCTGTCGGATCCAGTCGCAGCTCGCGAGTTTGAGGAACAGGGAACGATCGAGACCGCGTTCGGCACGGAAGTCGGTATCTTCGACCTGCGCGTCATGGCGCAGCCGGGCCGCGCGGGCACGTGCCTCGAAGCGTTTCTGGCGGCGTAGCGTTGCTTCATGTTCGAGCAAGATGGCGAGCCATTCGCCATGATCGAGGGCGCGAGCTTCCGTCTGGGCGTCGAGATCCTGGAAGCTTTTGGCCATACCGTGCAGGCCGAGATCGCATAGCATGTCGAGGGTGGGATGGGTCAGCATGATCTTGTCTCTCGTTAATGGAAGTAGCCGGGACCACGCAGATTGGCGTGATCGATGATGGCACCGGGACCGGCGGCGGGCCGGGTGGCTTTGTGGTTGGCAATGAGCGCTGCAATGCTCTTGCAGGTGAGCCCACCGATCTCGACGGCGCGGGCCGAGATGGCCTCGGCGTGATCACGATGGAGGTCACGGTACAGGCGTAGGATGCCCAGACATGTTCGGAAGCCCTGTTCGGGATGCGGCCGGTTCGCCAGAATTGCGATGATCAGCCCCTCGGTTTGCGGCCCGATCGAAGCTGCCCATCGCCGGAAGCGGTCCGGTGTCCACTCGGCATATCGGCGGTGGGAACTGGGCATGTGCTCAGGGTTGTGCCGTAGCGCCGTCCGCCATAGCGGCGCAGGTGGACGGCGACGCGCTTGCCGCGGTGGAATATCTCGAACGCGCTGCTCGTCGCGCGGATGTCGACTTGCTGGCGGATCAGGCCATGCGGAACGGAATAGAAGAACGCCTTGAACTCGACGTGATAATCGGTGGCGACACGGGCCAGGCGCCATTCGGCAAACTCGTAATCCTCGGCAGGCAGGCTTGCCAGCACAGGCCGTTCCACGGTCTCAAACAGATGGCGGCGGCTGACGCCAAGGCGGCGCATGATATGGTCGTTGATACGATCGAGCGCCTGGGCGATCGCGGCATTGGCCTCGGCCAGCGAGAAGAAAGTCTGCCGCCGCAGCCGACCCAGAATGCAGGTCTGGGCAAAGCGAACCCCATTCTCGACCTTCGCCTTGTCCTTTGGACGCCTCGGCCGGGCCGGCAGAACGCCGACGCCATAATGCGAGGCCATCATGCCATAGCTGCGGTTGATCTCCGGATCGTAGAAGGAAGCATGGTTGACGCCGGACTTCAAATTGTCGGGCTTTTGTGTCCAACGCCGTTATGTGGCTGGCAACGGTTTGAGCCGGTATTTCGAAGGTGGGCCGCGGGCGAGAGGACACATAATGCGCTACAGCGAGTTGAGCCAGTCGAGGAGGGTTTTGTCGTCCTTCCAGGCAAGACGTGGTCGGGGTACCGTTGAAATACCTGAACCACTCACTTCGCAGGCGCGTAGCGCCTCGGCTTTGGCGCGCAGCGTCAGCTCGGCATAACGGTTTGTCGTGTCGAGACTCACGTGCCCGAGCCAACTGTGTATGACATTAACTTCGACACCGGATTCCTGTAGGTGGCAGGCAGCGGTGTGCCGGAATAGATGCGGGCTGACACGTCTGGATTTCGGCCCGGGCGTATCGAAGGATGCGCCGTGTCGTCGGACAATCTTATAGATCCCGAACCTCGTTAAAGGACGAGCCTTCGGAGCGCAGAAGACTGGCTCGCCTGGCGCTGCGCGGCGCTGGGCCAGGAGTGCCTGGATATGCTTCAATGTCTCATCCCAAAGCGGGCACGTTCGCCACTTGTCACCTTTGCCGTGCAAGTGGACTTTGGCCGGCGGCTTGAGTTCGAGGTGCTCGATACGAAGATCCGCAACTTCCTGTACCCTGGCGCCCGTGTTGTAGAGGAAGAGCAATAGTGTGTGGTCGCGCAGCGCGAGATGCCCTTGCCGAGGCAGCGAACGAAACAAGGCCGCTACCTCCTCCCGCTCCAGGAAGTGCGTATCGGGCAGTGATGTGCGCTTGACGGGAATTGCCGCGACTTGCTGACAAACCGCCAGCATCTCGGGTACACGCACAGCGAGGTAGGCAAAGATGTCAATCACCACTGAATCGGGACCCTGGTTTTTCGCGCAAAAGGGGCTCTGACTCATTCCCGCTGCGACCACAGCCTAAGTTGCACCGATGAGGCGCGCCTGGAGCAGATCGATCTTGGCGCGGCCATACATCTGCCGCTTGATGAGTTTGAGCTTGGTGATCTGATGGCCGTTCGACCATGGAGATATGATGGCATTGCGGACCGCGGCGATGTCTTTCTCGACGCCGTTCGCGAAGGAGCCGACGAGACTTGCCTTAGCGTGGTCGAGCCAACCGTCCAATTTGGCACCGCCTTTGATCGGATCATCTCCTGAAAGTTGGCGATCAACGTTCGTGCGAAGGTCAGGTCAGGCACATTGCTCTCGATTGCCGCGACCAGCAGGGCGTCGGATTTGGACAGGTCGTCGCGCGCCAGCGTCATGAGCCTGGCGATAGTTCGCGCCGAGGGCGTGCGGGCAAGCGCGCTTTGATCGGCCTTTTCGGCCAGCCGTCGGCGCCGCGCCCATTCAGAGACGACGCCGATCTGGCCGCGGAAGCCCTTCTCGCGCATTTCGCGCCAGAGCGCCGATGCATTGTGCGCGCCTTGCCCCCAACGGCTGTCCAGCCAGGGGAGCCATTCCTCGAGCGAGCTTTGTCGAACGCGAAACACATCGGAGCGTTGGCCGCGCAGGACGCTACGGACGAGCTTGCGGCTATGCCCGGTACGCTTGACGATCTGCTTGATCGGAATGCCCTGCTTCGACAATTCCAGAATGGCCTCGTTGGCTTCCTGCCGGCGCTGATATCCCTCATACTGTAGCCGTTCGGCATAGGTGAGAAGCTTTGGATCTATGATGGTGCTGCCGACGGCCTTTCGGATCTGCCGCATGGATTTGCTAACCGCGTCGAGAAAGGCTCGGCTGGCGTTTTCCATCAGGTGCCAGCGGTCGGCCACCTGATCGGCATGCGGCAACGCCTTGGCGATTGCCTCGCCATATCCACCACCTCGGTCACGCGCGACGGTCGTGATGGACGGATGGCCCATGAGCCATGCCTGCGATGTCGCCTTGCTCGCGATCAGGCAGCAATGTCACTGGCCTGCGGCGTTCGAGATCGCAGACAATCGTCCCGTATCGCTGACCGCGCCGGAATGCAAAGTCGTCAATGCCGATGATGGCGAGTTAATCACGCGGCTGTTCAGTCCTGCGGCGCACGACACGCAACAGGGTATCGTTGCTCACAGGCATCATGAGGCGATCGGCAAAGGCCGCAGCCGGCCTGCCGCCAAGCGCGAGCCCCAAGTGATGAACGATCGTCTCAAGACGTCCGGTCCTTCGCGATAACGGAGCCAAAATATCGGGGCCAAACCGTTCGGCAAAAATGCGGCGGCGGCAAAGAACGGCGTCGCACCAGAAACGGCGAACCGTCACCCGCAGGAAAACCCGCCGACCGGCGATCGGCAAATCGGCGGCTTGCCGCAGATATCGGCTCTGGGTCCGGCGTGAACTCGTCCCGCAGCACGGGCACGTTGCCGAAACCGCCGTAGCGCGCACGTCAAGAAATACGCAATCCGTGTCGATCTCCGCATGCTCGACGACGAAGCCCGCCGGCGCCAGTTTCGTCGACCCAGATCTCCGTTCCATCGCGCTGATTCCCCCTCGGAAAAATCGCGACTTCAGCCTTCACATGCAGCGAGATTGAGTCTGACCCCCTTTTGCGCGAAAAACCAGGGTCCCGATTCAGTGGTGATTGACATAGATGGCCGCAAATGGGTTGCGGGCCTCGGATTGTCGATCTCGACCGGGACGCGGTGTTGCTCGACCGCGATGCACATCTGCGATGTATCAGCAAAGGGTGGAAAGAAGCGAAAATACCGCTCACCAAGATTGTGCAGCAAGCCCTTCGGTGCTGGCTTAACGAGCCTAGCAATGGAGCAACGGCTCTCTTTTCGAACGTGCGCGGCGGCGCTCCGCCGGCGTGCAGGCGCTGCTCAAAAATGGCGATTGGCGCGACGGAGAGAATGGCGGTGGCCAGGCTATGCCATCCGAAGTGCTTGACTTGCTGGGGGGACGTCGATCTTCCCCAAGAGATTCTCACCGTTCGCGAACGAAGTGCTGCAAGCCGCGGCTGGTACAGCTCCATACCACGGCCCATCGCCATGCTGTCGGACTATGCTGCACGCCTCGGCCTTATCTCGGCACGCCTTGCAGCCCCTAGTCACCGAAAGGGCCCTAGCAGGCTTCTCTGATTGGGGTCGTTGAGGTCAAGCTCCTCCTGATATTTTTTCCGGACCATGTCGCCCCGCGGGTCACTCGCTTTTCTTCGCGGTCGACGTTGGGCCGCCGCATGATGGGGTCAGTAGAGCGAGGCGTCTCAATCTGTTGAACGACCTTAGGAGAGTTCGTCCCAGGATCGTGCCTGCTAACGAGATCGCCATGCCCATCGTCCCCACGGGAACGATCCGGATCACGCCTTCGGGCGGAATCAACTCCTCCTTCGTTGGTCCGTTGTCCCTATTTCATACCGATACGGGGCCGGGTGCCTTGCTGAAGCGGAATTCTGTCGCATCGCTCCACATGCGATGCAGGACGACGGTGAGCTTGCGGGCAACAGCAACTCGGGCTCGCGCCATACCGCGCCGCTTGGCGACGTTCATACCCAGGCTCTGAGGCTCGACCATTTCTTGCTGAGCACAAGCAGCGAATGAGCCGTAGAGGGCCGTGCGGGCGAGCTCGTCACCGCATCGGCTACCTTGCCCTGAATGTCCGTCTCGCCGGATTGATAGCGTGCCGGGGTCAGACCCAGATGCGCTCCGACATCCCTCGATCGGCGAAAGCGGTCCGGCTGATCGATCGTGGCACGAAAGGCGAGCGCGGTGATAGGTCCCACACCTGGAACGCTCATGAGTCGCCGGCAGACTTGCTCCTCGCGGGCGATATTGAGGACCTGCTTTGTCAGTCGCCCGAACTCGCGCAACATCGCGGCCACGATCGCCAGAAGCGGCTCGACAAGCGCGATGATCACCGTATCTGCGCCAATCCGTTCGCGCAGGCGATCGGCGAAGGCTGCACGGCTTGGAGTACCGAGCTTGATGCCGGCCTCCCGCAGGATCGCCCTGACGACGTTCTCGATGCTCCGCATTTCATTGAGGACCGTGCGTCGTGCGACGAGGAGGGATCGCCAGAGCCGACACTGCTGGCTCTTCACATGCACCTGCCGATACCAGCCGGTGCGCATGATCTGCGCCAAGGCGCGGGCGTCGTTGCGATCCGTTTTGTTCGGCATCGTTTTCATCGCCGCGTTGGCCTGCCTGGTCTCGATGCAGATCGCCGGCAATCCTTCGGCGCGAATACCGTCATAAAGCCAGGCCGTCAGCGAGCAGGCTTCGAGCCCGATGCGCTCCAGCGGCAGATCGATCTTTCGCAAGGTCTCATAAAGCGCCCTCGGCTCACTCGCCGCCCGCCCTTCCTTCACGATCCGGCCGCTCTCGTCGACGACACAGATCGCGGTCTCTTCCAAAGACACGTCAAGTCCGGCAAAATACTTCATGGCTGCTCCTCCTGATGTTTGTGGCGATCTACATCGACCACGTTCTCACATCTCGACAGGAGCAGCCGCCCTCAATTTGGCTCGGGCGAGACCCCAAATCACCCCATCTGTTGAAAAACTGTTTTGTTCACGGAACGTATCAGAATCAGTCCGAGCACAAATCAGATTCAAACCGGGTATCTCTGAGCCTTTTTCATCAGCCTGCTAGTCTTACTGAGTCAGAAAGTCGCGGGTGCGGGGGATTCGCGCTGGTTGCGGATTTGTTAGCGTGCTGATTCGTGATCAGGGAAGCGCGCCATGAGCAACTGGACCGCGGAGAGTGAAGTGGCGTTCGACGCCTATGTCGATGCCTTGATCGGGGTGATTGGCCACGCCGACCGAGCTGAGCCTGATCGTGTCCCAGGGAGTGGTGTAGCTGACGGCTTGGTCGCCGCGCTCTCCGGCATGGGGCCGGGATGATCAGCGTGCCACGGCTGGCAGGCTGATGAGAGGATCATCGCTCATTTGGCTGATGGTTTCCAGCGTCATGTATCTGGCGCGCTGGACGGCCCATTCATCATTCTGTTCAAGCAGCAACGCGCCGACGAGGCGGACGATGGCATCGTCATTGGGGAAGATGCCGACGACCTCGGTCCTGCGCTTGATCTCGCCGTTGAGGCGCTCGATCGGGTTGGTGCTATGCAGCTTGGCGCGGTGCTCCCTGGGGAAGGTCATGTAGGCCAGCACGTCGGGCTCGGCGTCGTCCATGATGGCGGCGAGCTTGGGCACCTTCGGCCGGATCTGGTCGGCGACGGCACGCCATTGGGTGCTGGCGGCTTCTGGCGTCTCCTCGGGCAAACGCGGTGGCGATGAAGGCGGAGACGACACGGCGCCCGCTCTTGCCGGCATGCGCCAGCACGTTCCTCATGAAGTGGACCCGGCAGCGCTGCCATGTCGCGCACAGCACCTTGGTGACGGCCGCCTTGATGCCTTCATGGGCATCGGAGACGACGAGCTTGACGCCCCTGAGGCCGCGGCGGGTCAGCTTGCGCAAAAACTCCGTCCAGATCGGCTCGGCCTCAGACGTGCCGACCTCCATGCCCAGCACCTCGCGCCGGCCGTCCGCGTTGACGCCGACAGCGATGATGACGGCGACCGAGACGATGCGTCCGCCGCGGCGCACCTTGAGGTAGGTGGCATCGATCCACAGGTATGGCCAGTCGCCCTCGATGGGTCTTTCAAGGAACGCTTTGACCTTGCCGTCGATCTCTTCGCACAGCCGTGAGACCTGGCTCTTGGAGATGCCGCTCATGCCCATGGCCTTGACCAGGTCGTCGACCGAGCGGGTCGAGATACCTTGGACGTAGGCCTCCTGGATGACGGCCGTCAGCGCCTTCTCCGCCATGCGCCGCGGTTCGAGGAAGCCCGGAAAGTAGGAGCCCTTCCTGAGCTTGGGGATGCGCAGCTCGACGGTGCCGGCCCGCGTCTCCCAATCGCGATCGCGATAGCCGTTGCGCTGAGCCGTCCGCAGCGGGTTCTTCTCGCCATAGGCGGCGCCGGTGGCGGCGCCCACCTCCAGCTCCATCAGCCGCTCGGCGGCAAAGCCGATCATCTCGCGCAAGATATCGGCGTCGGGGGTCTTCTCCACGAGCGTGCGCAGGTTCATCATGTCGTCGGTCATCGGTGGTTCCTTCGAATCAGGTTGGTGTCAGCAACCCGACCTTACCGGGGAACATCGATGACCGCCGCAAAGCCGCTCGCTCGCTACGGCGCTGTTGAGGGCGCGCTCGCGAGCGGCTTCGCTACCGCCGAGCTACACCACGTCTGGGGACGCGACCCTGAGCCTCTGAAGGATTACTGCCTCGGACTTCTGATGCCGCTGGAGCGCAAGAGCGTGGAGCCATTGGCGGCCGTCACGGCGCCGTCACGGAGCCGTCGGCCAAGCATCAGTCTCTGCTGCATTTCGTGGGACAGGCGCCGTGGTCGGACGCGGCCTTGCTAGCGCGGGTTCGCGACTGGGTCCTTCCACGGATCGAGCAGCATGGACCGATCCGGGTGTGGATCGTCGACGACACGGGCTTTCCCAAGAAGGGCAAGCACTCGGTGGGCGTAGCGCGTCAGTATTGCGGCCAGTTGGGCAAGCAGGACAACTGTCAGATTGCGGTTAGCCTATCGATCGCCAATGACGCAGCCTCGCTTCCGATCGCCTACCAACTATATCTCCCACACAGCTGGGCGCAGGATCCGGAACAACGCAAGAAGGCCAAGATTCCGGCGGAGATCACGTTCCAGACCAAGCCGCAGATAGCACTCGAGCAGATCAGGACGGCCAAGGCCGAGGGCGTCGCGCCCGGCGTGGTTCTGGACGCCGGATATGACGCCGGCGGCGGTTTCCGCGCGGGCCTGTCCGAGCTCGGTCTGACCTATGTGGTCGGCGTTCAGCCCACACTCAGCGTCTGGCGCCCGGGCGAGAGCCCGCTGCCGCCCAAGCCTTGGAGCGGAAGAGGCCGGCCGCCGTCTCGGCTCGGCCGAACCGACAATCACAAGCCGATCTCGGCCAAAGCCCTGGCCGAGGAGTTAGACGCCGAGGCTTGGCACACGATCGCCTGGCGTGAAGGAACCAACACCGAGCTCAATTCCCGCTTCGCCGCCGTGCGCTTGCAGCCGGCATCCAGGGACTACAATCGGCCCGAGGCTCACGCCCAAGAGTGGCTCCTGATCGAAGTGGCCTGAAGGCGAGGTCGAGCCGAGCCGAGCAAGTATTGGCTCTCCACCTTGCCGGCCGACGCTACGATCACCCAGCTGGTCGACACCGCCTTATGCCGCGCGCGGCATAAGGCGGTTTATGCCGACCGCCGAACTATGCCGAGCGCCTCTTCCGATCATGGCGGTATGACGCGCTTTGCCTGCCATTTCGACCAAGAACCGGTCGTTCACACTCGGCATAGTTCTCATGCTCAAAGGGGGCGTTCAGGAACGCGAGAAGCCGGTCGTTTGGTCGAAATCGTTCGGCCTTTGCGCGTTCGTATGACTTCAGCTTGGCAAGTGCGGATTCTGTTGTTGCCCCCGAATGATCGGACACGATCAGGGTTGGGTTTGATCCGCGATGAACTCGCGGGGTGAACGATAGCCGAGTGCCTTGTGCGGGTGAAGGCTGTTATAGTGTTCGATCCACAAAGGCAGGCTTTCCATCACGGTTCTGGCGTCGGGCAGCGGTGATACGCGGATGTAGTCGCGCTTGATCGTCTTGACGAAGGCCTCGGCCATTCCGTTGGACTGAGGGCTCCGGACCGGCGTCGTTCTGGGCTCCAGGCCGATGTCACGCGCCATCGCCCTGGTCTCGTGGGCGATGTAGCCGGAGCCGTTGTCGCTCAGCCACTCGATCGTGTCGGGCAGCCGGTTGACATGGCCGAAGCGGCTTTCGACGGCGGTGATGATGAGGTCGCGCACATCCTCGCCCTTGATGCCCTCGGTGGTGGCGACATGGGCGATGGCCTCGCGATCACAACAGTCGAGCGCGAAAGCGACGCGCACCTTCTCACCATTGTCGCAGCCGATCTCGAAGCCGTCGCAACACCAGCGCAGGTTCGAGCGGTCGACGGCGACCCGCCCGTCATGGCGGCGTTCTTCAAACCCTCCGGCGTGCCGATTGAGAAGCAAGCAGTGCAACTTCATGATCCGGTAGACCCGCTTGTGGTTGGGCGCCGGCGTTCCCGCTGCGCGAGCCGTTCTGCGCAGCACGGCATGAACGCGGCGGTAGCCGTAGGTCGGCAAATCCTTGATGACTGTTTCGATCTCGGCGACCAGTTCGCCATCGGGCTCGGGAGGACGGCCAATTCTCGCCCGTTCGCTTCCCTTGGAACGCTCGGCGATGTTGGAGCGGGCAACACCAATCGTCTCGCACACCGCCTTCATCGGGAACCGTCCTTCGGCCACGACAGCGACCGCAACATCTGTTTTTTTGAGCCCGCCGCCACCTCAAGAGCGTCCTTGAGAATCTCAGCTTCCATGGTCTTCTTGCCAAGCAACCGCTGCAGTTCGCGCACCTGGTTCTGCAGAGCCCGATACTCCGAAGCCGCAACGACTTCGCCCTCGGCGCTCGTCGCCGTCAACGCACCTTGCGAAGCAAGCTTGCGCCAGTGGAAGAGCTGGTTGGGCTGAACCCCGTTGCGCCGGGCGACAAGGCTCACCGTCACGTCCGGCGCGTAGGTCTCCTCGACCATCGACAGCTTCTCCGCCGTCGTCCACCGCCGCCGTCGCTCACGGCCGTCCAGGATCTCTATCTTCGGAAGGCTACCAGTCATAGACACGACATTACTCCTATCCCTTATCAAGATGGAGATCGTGTCCGGGTCATTCGGGGGCTATTTCAGGCAAGTGCGGATTCCATCAGCTCAAGATGTGGGTGAAGATAGGTCAGCGTTGTTTCCATCGCCTCATGGCCCAGCCATAGGGCGATGACCGAACAATCGACGCCCGCCTGCAGCAGCTCCATTGCAGCGCTGTGCCTCAAAACATGGGGCGACACCCGCTTCGAGCGGAGGGGGACGCAGTGTTCGCGAGCCTTGGCGACATATTTGTTCAGCAGCGCCTGCACGCCGTCGGCGCTCAGCCTGCCGCCGTGCATGTTCGGAAGAGAGCCGTTGCACCCCGCTTCCTGGGCTCGTTGAGCCAGCCCCGAAGGGCTTGCTGTGCAACCTTGGTAGCGGCGTACTTCGCTCCTTGCGGCCCTTGCCAACGCATCGCACGTGGGCACCGTGTCCCAGCATCACCAAGTCCCGGTCGAGATCGATGATCTCCGAGACCCGCAACCCCGTTTGCGCGGCCAGCAACAGCAGAGTGTGATCACTGCGTCCCAGCCATGTGCTGCGATCCGGACAGGCCAGGATCGCCTCAATCTCGGGCCTAGCGAGAAACTGAAGCTGTCGCTTGTCGCATCGCTTGCTCGGGATCGCGAGCACGCGTTGAATCTGGGCGCTATGGGCCGGCTCCTCGAACGACGCATATCTGAAGAAAGACCGAAAGGGCGGTTGGTATAGCGCGACGATCAGGATGAGACGCGCGCGACAATCTGGATGAGATTCTTACGTCGCGGTCACGGGCAAATTATCATGCTGATTGTCGCTGGCAAGGCTTTCGTCGGTTTCTGATTGCCGCTCCGCGACAAGCTCGTGCGTGTTTTTGATTGTCGCGTAGGAGGCGGGCCTGCCGCGCTGGCGTTTGGCCTCTATGGCAGATCTGCGCCGGTAGCTTTCGACATTCATCTCGAAGATCGTTGCGTGATGAACAAGCCGATCGACCGCGGCGAGGGTCATGGCGGGATCCGGAAAGACCCTGTTCCATTCTCCAAAGGGCTGATTGGCGGTGATCATGATGGAACGCCGCTCATATCTTGCGCAGATGAGTTCGAAGAGCACGCTCGTTTCGGCCTGGTCCTTGGTGACGTAAGCCAGATCGTCGAGGATGAGCAGATCGAACTTGTCGAGCTTTGCGATGGCGGATTCGAGCTGGAGCTCCCGCCGCGCGACCTGAAGCTTCTGGACGAGATCGGTCGTGCGGGTGAACAGCACGCGCCAGCCGTTCTCGATCAGGGCGAGGCCGATGGCTGCGGCGAGATGGCTCTTTCCGCCGCCGGGCGGGCCGAACAACAGGATGTTGGCGCCCTTTGCGAGCCAGCTGTCGCCGGCGGCGATCGCCATGACCTGGGCCTTGGAGACCATCGGCACGGCGTCGAAGGCGAAGCTGTCTAGGGTCTTGCCGGGCGGCAGATGCGCCTCGGCGAGGTGGCGTTCGATCCGGCGATGCGCCCGCTCGGCCAATTCATGCTCGGCGATGGCGGAGAGGAACCGGGCGGCGGGCCATCCCTCTCTGTCGGCCTGTTCGGCGAACTGCGGCCAGAGCGTCTTGATTGTCGGCAGCCGGAGCTCGTTGAGCATGATGCCGAGGCGTGCTTCATCTATTGTGTGGATGCTCTTCATGCGACCTCTCCCGCATAGGCCGTGCCGATCAGGGCTTCATAGCCATTGAGCGATGCGAGTTGCACATGAACAGTCGGCAACCGGGCCGGATCCGGGCCGAAGAGCGCTCTCAGGGCGGCCAGATCAGGCAGTTCGCCGGCGTCGAGCGTTCTGGCAAGCTCTTCAGCCAGTTCACGCTCGCAGCCACGATCATGAGCCAGCGCCAACAGTTCGACGGCAATCTTGCAAGCCTGTTTGTCGGGCAGGTGCTCGATGAGAACGTCGAAGGCTCTACGATATTCCAGCCGGGGAAAGAGCTTGTCGCGATAGACGAGATCCCGAAGCGCCATCGGCTTTTTGCGCAGGGAATGAATGACGTGCCGGTAATTGACGACCTGGTCGTGCCGGCCGTCGGCATGGCCGCGTCCTCGGGGCAACGTCATCAGATGCGTCCCGCCGATGAAGACCTCGAGGCGATCGTCGAACAGCCGGACGCGAAGCCGATGTCCGATCAGGCGGGAAGGCACAGTGTAGAAGACTTTGCGCAAGGTGAAGCCGCCGGTGCGCGACACCGTGACGACCACCTCTTCGAAGTCGGTGGTGCGGCGGGCGGGAAGTTCCTGCAAATGCGGGCGCTCAGCGTCAATGCGCTTGCCATGTGCGGCATTACGGCGGCTGACGATCATCATCGATGAAGGCGCGGTAGGAGCCGAGATCGTCGAAGTCCCCGGTGCCGCGCATCAGTAGCGCATCGCGGACCGCGTTCTTGAGATGGCCGTGGGAACTTTCGATCGAGCCGTTCTCGTGCGCGACGCCCTTGTTGTTGCGCGTCGCCGTCATGCGATAATGGCCGCACAGTTCCTCGTAGCGATGCGTCAGATCGACCTTGGCGTCGGCATCGAGGTTACGGAAGGCCGCCGACAAGCTGTCGCTGCGATGATAGAGCGGCGAACCGCCGACCGACCACAGCGCGTTCTGCAGGCCCTCGGCCAGAGCAACGAAGCTTTCGCCGCCAAGGATGACATGGGCGTGCTCGAAGCCCGACCAGACCAGCCGGAAGTGATAGAGCAGATGGTCGAGCGCCTGGCCGGCGATCGTCACGCCGAGGCTGCCCATGTCGGTAAAATCCGACAGTCCCAACCGACCGGGTTCGTGCGTCTGACGGAAGATCACTTCCTGCTCCTGACCGTGAACAGCCCGCCATGATCGGATACGCCGCTCAAGCGTGCGGCGAATACCTTCGGACAGTTCCGGATGACGCCGCAGCATCTCATTGTAAACGGCGACCGCACGGATGCCGGGAGCGGCCTTGAGGAGCGGAACAACCTCAGCATCGAAGATATGCTCAAGAGGATCGGGGCGACGCCGGTCGCGCGGCGGCCTGCTCTGCGATGGAAGACGCGCCTCCTTCTCGATGCGGTAAGCTGTCGCCCGGCTGATCGACGCCTTGGCGGCGGAGACCTCGATGGAATTGTTTTGTCGGTACTTCATAAAAAGCCTCGTCTGATGATCGGTTACATGGCGACCCGGCACAAAGGTGATTCTCCAGTCTCAGAAAATCACCCACGCTACCGGGCCAACCGCGATCATGAGACGCCGAAAAATCGCGCCGCGGCGGGAGTGTAACTCCGGTCGGGCTACGCCCTCCCTTCGTCACACCCCCCGCCGCCGAGTCTCATCCTGATTGACGCTGAGTCTCACCTTGATTGTCGCCGCGCAGGTTGGTATCAAACCTTCTTGCCGTAACGCGGCAAGCAAGCGCCAAAGCGCGGATCGGTCGCCCGAATCAATGCTCCAGTGTTTGGAACGGTGCTCAAGAAACCGCTCAACATGAACTTCGCTTAAATCCTGGAGATCGTGCCCTTGCCGACATGCCAGTCTCTCAGCTCACGAAATAGGCTTAGCGATCGCCAGGTGCATTGCCGACCGAAGCCTTCGTCCGACAATCTGCCCGCATAAACGCGTGCAAACTCGCCGGACCGAAGCCTTCGTCCGACAATCTGCCCGCACAAACGCGTGCAAACTCGCCAAATGGCCCGTGGATCAGCTTCCGATACAGTGTGCTGCGTTGCAGATAGTCACTTGCGTTCATGTGTCCTCTCCTTCGCGTCTATTGCGACGGAGAGAGCCTAAGCTATGCCGATCCAGCTACCGCTACGTTGAGGAAAGTGTTGGTAAAAACTTGCTCACTCGGCATAGTTCGGCGGTCGGCATAAACCGCCATGCTGCGTTGGCGCATCGAGCGAGACTATCAGGAGCTTAAGCAGGAGCTGGGACTGGGCCACTACGAAGGCCGAGGGTGGCGGGGCTTCCACCACCACGCCAGTCTCTGCATCGCCGCCTATGGCTTCCTGATGATCGCTCTGAGGGAGACGATTCCCCCCTCGGCACCAGCTCTCGCCCAGGGCCGTCAAACACCTGGTCTTCCCGACCGTTGTCGACCCCGCGGATCCTCCGATCCGACCAGAGCGGCACGTCCCGACCTCAATCCCGACCATCAGGCGACGCCTGACTGTGGCCCTGGCCAACCGTCTGCAACGATGTCCGTGCTGCACAAGAGCCATGGACAGTCCGCGTCAGGTCAGCAATTTATGACGCAGTAAGACTAGACCCCTGAACGAGAGGGTTTATGGACTGTAGCGAAAGATCGCCCTCCGGCAGGGCCAGCGCAATGATGCTAGCCATCTTGATCCGAGATTGTCGCGATATGGATTCAATACTTAACAACTCTGAGATCCCCATACATTGTTAGTGCTTGCTTAGTGTGATGGCGGACGCTAAAGAAATGGCACCTTGGGACATTGAGAAGATAGATCAGCCGCTGATTGCCGTCTCGACGGACGTTCGCCAACTCTACAACTATCTCTGGCACGCGGCGCCCCAGCAGTATCTCGAGGCGGCGGTCGCCGCGGCCGGCGTATTCCCGGTGCTGGTCCCGTCCTTCGGCGATCGGCTTGACTTTGACCGACTCCTCGCCGCAGTCGACGGCGTGATGATCACGGGCTCCGGGTCGAACGTCCATCCTTCGCTCTATGGCGGTGACGCGAGTGAAGCCAACGGCCCTTATGACCCAGCGCGCGATTCAACCACGCTGCCTCTGATCCGCAAGGCAATCGATCATGGGGTTCCGCTGCTTGCCATCTGCCGTGGTATTCAGGAATTGAACGTCGCGCTCGGCGGCACGCTGGCGACCGAGATCCAGGATCGTCCCGGCTTGTTTGACCATCGGGCGCCGCAGAGCGATAGCCGGGACGAGCAGTTCGCCATCCGTCAGACTGTGACGATCAAGTCCGGTACCTGCCTCGCGGGCGTGGTCGGCGCAGGCGAATTCAAGGTGAATTCCCTTCACCGCCAGGCGGTCGATCGGTTGGGCACGCGGCTTCAGGTCGAAGTGGTGGCCGACGATGGAACGGTGGAAGCAGTGTCGGTAGAGAATGCTCGCGCCTTCGCGATCGGCGTCCAGTGGCATCCCGAGTATTGGGTGAACTCCGACGAAGCGTCCGAGCGCATCTTCCGCGCTTTCGGAGATGCGGTTCGGGCCCACGCCGCGGCGAGGACCGGCATTCAGCTACCCGCCGGATGATTTACCCGTGCTGTCACATTGATTTGCGGTAAGTAAATCCACATAGCTCGCAATCGTGACCAGACTCTCACCGAATTATAAAAACCACCTATATCCGCTCGAGGTGATCGCCTGGAGCGCACCGCGCTGTGGCGCTGCCCCTCGTGCCAGATCAAAGTCGCGGAGCCCATCTGCTCCGAGCCGACCTCCCGATGCATCCAATGCCGCCGCGCTGTCGCCGATCCCAACGACGGAGTCAAAAAAGCTCTCCTCCACGATCCGAAGCTTCGCTTCGTCCATCGGCGGCGACGGCTCGTGTCAACAACACCGAGAGTGACATGATGAGGTGTCGTCGCGGGAGTGGTTGGAATTGTGAGTTGGCGTAGTCTCCGGGTGTCAAACCGGAACATCCGGCGTTAGAGCGCCGGACAGGAGACTACCCCCATGACCAAAACTACCATGAATGCCAAAGCCGTTCATCCCCGGATGAGGCGAAGAGCTATCTTTTCGACAACTGCTTTGATCCGATCGAAGCTGGCCTGCGCGAGCGGGTGCGCGGTGACAGATCGTCGTTGGCGCACCTGCTCGCCCACGCTCCCGAACGCCTGCACGAGGAGACCCGGTTACACCGATATGATTTACGCGGCCAAGCGGGAGGAGATCGAGAGCCGCCGCAAGGCGTTCCTTTGCAAATGCCGGCTCAAGTGCCGAGCGCTGGCGGTGAACGCCTTCGCGTTCACCCAGTTGCCCCGCACGCTGTTCACGTTGTTGATAGAGCGATCTTTGCTCGGTACAGGACCGCAATTGAGTAACTGTTTCCATCGGAGGGAGCGCGAAAAGGTCGCCTGCCGCTGACTTAATTTCGGCAAGACCGTAGGCCAGCTTCATAATCGCCCCTGTAGGCACGGTCAATTATCGTTCAGCCACTGCTGCCAAAAGGAGAGTTGCGTTGTGTGCCGCGTCATAGACCGGCAATCCGGTGGCCCTTCTTATTCGAGGCGAGACACGCACAAAAATTGTGCACTCGCATAGAATAGCTGCAATATTTTCATGCTTCCGAACCCGGGCAATGATGTCATCGGTGTCGGCCAGCACGTCCTCGACGTTTATCTCACCTTTCTCGGCCCACATGTAGGCGTAGGTTGCTGTACCCTCCAGCCCTTCAATGACCAATCGCGATGGCTCTGTTATACCCAGCGTAGCCATTATGCCTGCGTCGAGGCATCGTGAGTCCGCAGTGAGTACGGCGACTTTCTTATTCGCAGGCACGCTGGCTAGCAGGTGTGGAAGTAAAAGCAGGCTTGAAGTTGACACCGGCACCGATACGGCTGCTGCAATCGCCTGCTGGTAGCGCACCGTAAAACCGCAGTCACACGTGATTGCGTCGGCTCCTTCCCGTACAAGCTCTTGGGCGGCCTTGACATACCCATTTTCACAAGCAGGATCACCCGAGACAACATTGTTGGCCCAAGCTCCTGGGATTTGTCTCCATATTGGAGGGCATCCATAACGGCTCGGACCGGCAATGCCTGGGCCAAAGTCTGGATTTTGGCCAGTATAGGTATTCCTGTTCGACAGACACAAAACTCCGAGGGTTGTCACGTTGCATCTCCTTCTAGTACGCTGTTTGATGTTGCATTCCATGGCATCCGTTCGGCGAGGCCGTTGTTCGATCTAATCATGGCTCGGCTGCGTACGGCCACGAATTGCTATTGGGTGAATGGACTTCAGTAGAAAAGCTTGCGCTCCATTTTGGTCAGGCGCTTCCCGCCTTCAGGTGTAACAACGACGGTTTCGCTAAACGGCAGGCCACGCGCGGAGGTATACATGTGGAAGACCTGGTTTTGCTCTAGCTGCCAATCGCTCTCGGGCAGGAAGACTCGGGTGAAGTCACTGGTGCGAGGAGCGCACTTGAGGCCGAGCGTATAGCCGGTGATATTCGTGTAGCGGTCGCGCAATCCAGCCGCCAATATCCCCTCGCGCACAACGCGGTCCACATCCTTTGCATTTGCGCCGGGCTTCATGATGCGTAACTGCTCGTCTTGAATTCGGATGATCGTTTCCGCAGTCCTGACTTGTTCATCGGATGGCACACCGATCGATTTCGACCGCATGATCCGCGAGGTGTAGCCGCGAAAGTGCAGAGCCGGTTCCACAAATACGATGTCCCCCTCCTCCAACACACGGCTGCCGAGTGATGCGTGAAAGGAGGTCGAAGGTCCGGATGAGATGACGCCGATCTGCGCATTGTCCGCACCGCTGCGCAACGCTTCGCTGGTCATGGCTATGAAGACTTCACGCTCGTTGATACCTGCCCGAGCCGCGTCGAAGGCTGCCGCAGCCGCGTGATCGCAGATCTCGGCGGCTACCTTGAGGCAAGCAAGTTCGAGCGGGGACTTGACCAGCCGCATTTCCCACATGATACGGGAGAAATCAACTAACCTGGCACTCGGCAGCAGGCTTTCGAGCTCCGATGCCCGGTTTAAAGTGAGAAAATGGCTGTCGCGCTCAACGCCTACGACCGAGGCTCCAAAACCGCGGGCTTTGACCGTCTCGGCCACGACCTTGATCGGATTTTCGCTATCGGCAAATGCCACGTGATCGGTGAGCCAGCTGTTTTCGCTGAAAATCGGACCGTCGAGAGCGCGGATCACTGGGACCGGCTCTCCATTAAGAGGGATGAGTACCGCTTGGTACATGGCCGCTGTGGACGCGTAACCGCTGAAATAAATCATGTGCTCGCGCTGGTCCACGATAAGTAGGTCAACGCGCCGCTCGGCCATGACTGTGCGCAATGCCGCGAGGCGCGAGCGGAATTCGTCGATGGGAAACGGTGGCGGGAAGAGCTGAGCCTGTGTCATCAGTCAATCCTGTGTGATCATAGTAAGGGCCGTCCCATAGAGCCTGAGCATCCCGGAGCCCGAACGTATGTCTTCTTGTCGGGTCCGACTTTCCCGGGCTCGCACGACGACAACCCCGTCACTGCGGCGGGCTATGTTGCTTTGATTCGATGCCATGCCAGGCCGTTTCGTTCTGCAGATCCTGAAGGCTTCACCGCCGAGCACCAGTGGCTCCCAAATCTAAACATCTATGACCACTGAGCACCATCGTTTAGCCGAATGTCGATCGCGGGGCAGTTTGCGTCAAATTCAGTTTGTGTATTGTCGCCATCTAGCTCCGAGATCGAGGCGGCGGTGCCTATGTTCGCGCATAAAACGCATCCTAAAGCTCGATCGACTCGACTACGAGGACGGAACGGCGCTCGCGACGAGTTCCACCTCGCAGCCACCGCCCAGAACCGCAGGAACTCGCAAGCGCGCATCCGAATGCCCACCCCCGGCCGGGATGAGAAGCGCATGCCTGCGAAATCCGTTGCAATTGCCGACCCAGCGCCACCTCGACGCTGACTTCTTCAACAAAATTCCGCACCTGTGCTCTTGCATGGCTCTGCGCAGCTACGCTGAGCGGCGGGATGCGCACTTTAATCGCGCTGCACAGCATTCGATATCTCGCTGCTTGATCGCGGCGTACCGATCCTGCCACGCGCCCCAATTCAGCTCTTTGCAACAACCCACATCCCCGAAGTAGCCATTGACAATCATTCCGCGAAGGCGGAGCGGATCCGGCGACGCAGGATCGACAGCAGGCTTATCCCACGTACGAGCATAAAAATGTGCAGCGCCGCCCAGAGCCCGTGGTTGCCGAACATCTGCCCGAACGCGAACAACGCAGCGATTAAGGCCGCGAAGGACAAGAGCATCATATTGCGCAAGTCGCGCGACCAAGTGGCGCCGAGGAAGACGCCGTTCATCTGGATGGCGAGCACGCCGCTCAAAGCCGCAGACGTCACCCAAGGAAAATAGACAAGCGCCTCTGCACGCACGTCCGCTGTCTGTGTTATGGCGTCGACCAGCTGATCGCCAAACGCGAAGACTAACACGCTCGCAAAGCCCGCAAGCACGAATCCCCAGCCCGTGGTCAGCTTGACGGCGCGCAAGAAAGCCGGCTGATCATGGGCGCCAAGGGCTTGGCCAGCAAGCTGCTGGGCCGCCGCCCCAAATCCGTCGAGGAAATAGTTTGCGACCAGGAACAAATGCATCAGCACCGCGTTGGCGGCGAGCGTCAACGTGCCAAGCTGGGCGCCCTGCCTAATGAACAGGATGTATGCTCCCATCAGCACAAAGGAACGGATCATGATGTCGCCGTTGAGGTGAAGTATCCGTCTCATTGCCACCATGTTGAACGAATGCTGGCGCGACATATACGGCATCGCGCGGAAGCGTCCGGCGAGGACCATCATGCCGGCGATCGTGGTGGCGGCCTCGCCGCACACAGTTCCCCACGCGACGCCTGCAATGCCCCAGTTGAGATAAAGACCTAGAAATATCGAGAAAGCGAAATTCGTCCCGTTGAGGAGAAGTTGCAGGAAAAGTCCATAGGCTGCATTGCCGCGACCCAGAAAGTAGCCGAGAATCGTATAGTTGATAAGAGTGGCAGGCGCCGAGATGAGGCGGATGCGGATGTAGAGATCCATCGCGGTGGTCACGGGCTGTTCCGCGTTCATGAACCATTCGCCGATCGCGGCAATCAGCGGCGCAGTCAGGATCAGGGCCAGGCCTGAAATCGCGGCGATAATAAATGCCCGCCAGAAGACGGCCTTCTCTTCCAGAGCATCGCCCCTCCCGTAAGCCTGGGCGACGAGTCCGATGGTACCGGAGCGCAGGAAATTGAAGGTCGCGAAGACGACGTCGAAGACAACCGCCCCGGCCGCAAGACCTCCAAGCAACGCGGCATCCCCGATACGGCCGACCACGGCCGTATCGACCAGACCGAGCAACGGCGTCGTGAGGTGTGCGAGCGTCATCGGAATGGCGATCGCTAGGACCTGTCGATTGGTGACCCGGAACGGCTTTGAGCCAAGGATCGGTGCTTTCTGTGCCACGTCGGCTCCTACTGACTGTGTTGCGACGTTTTGGTTGCCGGCGGATTATATTGACGGCCGAGCGCGGGTTAATCAGAACACCGTCTAGCGACGGAGAGGCGATTATCTCCTTCTACACCATGAATCGGTGGCCGGATCGTTCAGGGCAGCGGCTCAAGACGATCCGGATTCGCGGGAGCCAGTACTTGAAAACTCGCCTCCAGCAGGAACAACGGGATACCAAGCGCCGACTGCGACCGATGCTCGGCATTAAGTCCTTCGCCAGCGACGGCTAGTCTCAAACGGATCGAGATAGTGATCCATATGATGTACAAGGGACAGGTAAGGTATGCCTTCGATCCGAATCCGTCCCTTGCTGAGCAATTCCTAATTCCCGCCGCCTGATCCGCAGGGTGCCGATCGTCCCATGCACGCCAATTCAGTTTCTTGCACAAAAGCTCAGTTCCCTCTCATGCTAGTTGCACCAACGTTCGGCGACCATCAACTCTTACTGGCGCCACCTGCGCCTGTGCAGGAGGTGAGGGGTTGCAGATGTTGTTCATGCTCATCAAGGATCGGAAATGGTGTTATCGGCCACTCGACTAAGTCGACGGCACGCTGAAGTATCCCCTTAGTCTTAGCACGGCTGGGCGAAGCGGCGATGACATGTCCGATCTTGTCTCGCCAATCGCCTTTCCTCACGATCGGGGTCTTGGGTTCAACATAGAATTTGACCTCGGCGACACCTGGTACAGCAGCCGCCCGACTGTCTCCACCTAGGGCACCTAGCACGCCGTCACGATCAGGAATTAGAACCCGGGCGGCTGCAGTATGCGAATGCCTTCTACGCAAGTCGCATTGCTCTCCGATGACAAGCTTAATGTGCGCGGTGACGAGATCGACACCGTGCGCCAGCTGCACCAGTTGAGAGTTGGGCATGCCGGCAAGACGCGGATTGACTTCAATCACGACTGGGCCAAGCTTCGTCCACCGTAGATCAATGTTCGTTGGCCCCCAGCCAAGGTCGAGGGCTGGCAAACAGCTCAGCGAAACAGCGGCGATGCGCCTATGTTCGTCATCAGTCAGCAGGGCCGGGTAGATGTATTCACGACAGACGAAATGCGGTGGGCGACCGAAATCAGCGGCGCCAATCCCAATGACCTCATTTCCCATCAATTCAACGCTATAATGGGGACCTTGCGCGAATTCTTCGACCAGTATCCTCGCCGAGGACCGCCATTTGTAGTTCTCACCCAACAGATAGGTCGTATGTTCGGCCAACTCTTCGGCGTTGCGGCACAATCGGACGCCGATGCTGGCGATGCCTACGGCTGGCTTGACAATCACGGGCAGGCCAATCTCCGCAGCAGAGGCTTCTACGTCCGTCGCATTCGCTGCCACGCGATATGCCGGTACTGGGACGCCGGCCTCGGCGAGAATCTGACGTTGAGCGAATTTGTCGCAGCACCGTTCAATCGCTGCAGGGTTCGGTCCAGGCAGACGGAACGCCCGGCAGAGCTTGCCAGCCGCCGCATAGAATGACTCCTGGGCGCTGGTAATGCCAGCAATGTCATAGGTTGCACGCAGCCGGGAACATTCGCGGGTCAGCGCATCGAGATTGTCTGTATCCACCCGGATTGCCTCAACGGTTCCCACCGCAAGATAATCGAACTGATCTGGATCAGCCGATAGGGTAATTGGATGAAGGCCAAGACGCTGAGCGGCTTGGATGTACAGCCGGCTATTACTCGCGCCCTCCAGCATAATGAGGGCTCTTCTTGCAATCGTCATTGATTTTACTTTCTAAAGTTTGTGTTGATATCTTAGATTATACATTCATTCGCTTCACTGGCACCGCATGGAAGCATACTTACAATTGAACTTATCACGGTAAACGGACTGCGACCGCAAAGATTTCGTAACGTTATTTGAACGTTTTGTTGCAATGGCTGGCCTACTCGGGACGCCGTGGGTGAAGCGGCATTGTAAGCCATTCCGGTTTAGGCTGATCTCGGCCGCGTCGGCGCCCGACCCGCTGCCGGCGCCTTCGCGACGGTCGGTTCATCGGCTATGTTTTCGGTTAAACAAACAATAAGGAGCCCTCGACGATGGAAATCTCTCGACAATAAGATACGCCAGTCTCGCTTCGTTTCGGCTCGAACGCCCTGTTCAGCTGGTCTCCGCATAGAGTGTGAGGGCGACGGCAGTTTCCTTGGGCAGGTACCCGCCATCTCAAAACACGATGGCACCGTCCGGGACATTATATTGGCGAAGCCAGCCCCAGTGGCACATAATTGGCGGTAACGGATCGAACCGCATCCGCCCGTCAACGCCGTCCGAAAAATCGAGCGAAGTGAAGTGCAGATCAAAGACGTTCTCCTCGTGCCTGGTAGTGGCGCATTTTTCTATGACGACCAAGCCGCTATCAGGAATGGCGCAGTGCAGGACGGCTTCATCTATGCTGGCGAGCCGATAACGCCTGGGTTCACGTCCATTCGCGTTCCGGCATCTTCGCTTTGTGTTGGGCTGGTCCTCACCGACGACACCGTTGTTTGGGGCGACATGATGGGCGTTCAGTACTCTGGTGCTGGCGGGCGCGATCCATTGTTTGAAACTGCTCACATCTCGGATTTGACATCGCGGATCGTGGTGCCACGGCTTCTCGATGTTGATGCGTCACGTTACCTTGATGCCTGTGCGAACATTTTCGAGCCCTTCGAACACGAGCGGCTACCACTCGCGATTGAGTATGGCGTCAGCCAAGCGCTCCTAGGCGCAGCGGCCTACCTCCACCGCAGGACGATGACGGAGATCGTATGCAGTGAATTTGACCTGCCGCTACCAACGTGCAGGGTCCCGATTTACTGCCAGAGCGGCGATGTTCGCGAAATGAACGTGGACAAGATGATTCTGAAGGCCGTGGATGTGCTTCCCCACGGCCTGATCAACTCACGGCAGAAATTCGGCGTCGATGGCCAGACTTTCATGGAGTTCGTGAAGTGGGTTGCCACGCGGACACGTGAAATCGGCCGCCCCGGCTACAATCCAGTGCTGCATTTCGATGTGTACGGCTGGATCGGCCAGGAAATTGGCTTGGAATCGCAAAGGATTGCCGACTTCATCTGCAGGGTTGCCGACAGGGTTCCGAGTTTCACGCTCAACGTCGAATGCCCCGCTGACTTTGGTTCCACAGAAGCTCAAATTGAGAACTATGCCAAGATCGTATCGATTTTGGACAACCGGGGTTCCAGCGCGCGCATTGTCGTGGATGAGAGATGCAATACGCTTGAGGATATTAGGCTTTTTGCCGAAGCGAAGGCCGCGCATCTGGTACAAATCAAGACGCCCGATGTCGGCTCGCTTGCCGACACGGCGCGCGCAGTTCTCATCTGCAAAGAACACAAGGTAGGGGCTTATGTCGGAGGCAGCTGTACCGAGACAGATCTCTCGGCCCAGGCTTCTGTCCACGTCTCGGTGGCAACCCAGGCCGACATGATGCTTGCGAAGCCCGGAATGGGTGTCGACGAGGCATTCTCAATCGTTGGGAACGAACAAAACCGGGTGCTGGCGATGCTGAACCATCGTCGGTTTCAAAACGAAAAATTGGATGAAAAAGCGGTGTGGCATGCAGAACGCTCTTGAGGGGATCACCGTCGTAGCAGTCGAACAAGCCGTGGCTGCGCCCTACGCATCGTCGCGCCTTGCAGACGCCGGCGCACGGGTGATCAAGATTGAGAGGCCCGAAGGCGATTTTGCCCGAAACTACGACAAACTGGTCCGGGGGCAGAGCGCTTACTTCGTCTGGCTCAACCGTGGTAAGGAATCGGTATGTCTGGACCTCAGATTGAAGGCAGACCGCGAGATCCTCGACACGCTCATTGCCGCTGCTGACATTTTTATCCAGAATCTGAAGCCGGGCAGCATCGAAAAACTGGGTTTCGGGAGTGCTGATCTGCGTCGCCGATTTCCGCGGCTGATCACCTGCGAAATTTCGGGGTTCGGGGGGGGGGCCTTATTCCCACTTGAAGGCTTACGATCTCATTGTCCAGGCCGAAACGGGTTTATGCGCAATCACCGGCAACCAACAGGGGCCAGCGCGTGTAGGAGTCTCGGTTTGCGACATCTCGGCGGGCATGGCCGCGCATAGCGCCATTCTTCAGGCGCTCTACCACCGCGAGGTTACCGGCGAAGGGGCAAGCATCCAAGTGTCACTGTTCGATGCCGTCGCCGACTGGATGAACGTGCCGGTTTTGCAACACGACTACAGCGGCTATCACACGGTACGCGCCGGCGTGAAGCACCCGTCGCTGGCTCCTTATGGCGCCTATAGGTGTGCCGATGGCAAGGAAGTCATCTTTTCGGTTCAAAATGACCGCGAATGGGTGAATTTCTGCGAGAAATTTCTGAAGCAGCAGAGGCTTACACGCGCACCTGGTTTCGCAGACAACATGGAGCGTCTCGGTCACCGTGCCCAACTTGACGAGATCATTGAACGGCGTTTTTCCGAATTGTCCTGCCAGGAAGCAATGCAGGAGCTTGAAGCGGCCGGGTTGGCATATGGGCGACTGAATGAAGTCGCCGATATTTCAAAGCATCCCCATGTTCGCAGGGTTGGGGTTGGCACACCTAAAGGAACTGTAGAGACGATAGCTCCGGCGGCGATCTTCAACTCTGAGCACCCCTCGCTGCGTCCAGTTCCGGCTCTTGGCGCCCACACGGAAAGTGTCCGCCAGGAAGTTTCGGCGCGTTTGCACGAAAGAGCTGCGTCAGCATGAGTGCGCCGCTTGTCGGGAGGGACGCACTCGAGAGTGCGTGCTTGCTCCGCCCTCCCAGAGCATCGGCAGCCGCCCGGCAACCTCACTGCAGCCGCCGTCGCTGATATCGACCGAGGCGTTTCATGATCAAGGACACCTTTCCAGCCGCCGAAAGCGCGCTTCCTGTACCGCGCTGGAGGTCACTACTCTTCGTTCCAGCTCACGTTCCGCGTTTTGTGGAGACGGCCCGTCAGAGGGGTGCGGATGGCCTCATTCTCGATCTCGAAGATTCCGTTCCCCACGATGAAAAGGACGAGGCCCGGCGACAGCTTCCTCAATCCGTGGCAAAGGTGACGCGCACGGGCGCATTCGTTTTAGTTCGCGTGAATCGCGGTTTGCGTGCCTTGGCGGCCGACCTCAATGCAGCCGTGATGGCGGGTGTTGATGCACTTGTTCTTCCAAAGACGGATTCGGCAGAGTGGGTAGCAGAGATCGCGAGTGCGGTGTCGGAACTTGAACGGGAAAGAAATCTTCCGGTCGGACGCATACGGTTCCTCGCCCAGATCGAGACGCCTGGCGCCTTGCCAAGGCTCGCGACCATTGCGTCGGCGCATCCCAGGATGGCCGCATTGGCGCTCGGTCCTGAAGACTTCAGTGCAGCTGTTGGCGGCTCACCGGAATTTGATCTGCTCCTGGCCCCGAACCTTGCCGTGTTGTTCGCTGCCCGCGCGGCCGGATTGCTCCCTTTGGGCTTTATTGGAAGCATTGCCGAGTTCTCGGACACCCATAAACTTCGTGAAGCCGCGGCGCATGCGCGGCGACTTGGCTTTGCCGGAGCTTTGGCGATCCATCCAGCCCAGGTGGCCATATTCAATGAGGCTTTCTCACCAAGCCCACAGGAACTCGAGTGGGCCCGTCGTGTTCTCGCGGCGGAAAAAGATGCGACGGCGCAGGGCAGAGGCGCGTTCGCTATGGATGGAAAGATGGTCGACCCACCGGTTCTCCGAAGGGCCCGAGAAATCATCGCCGCGGATCCGGGCGCCGAGTTAGCCGTTTGAGGGCTCACCAGACTGGAACGACACGACAATAGGGCGTCATGCAACTCGGCACAATTATTGCTATCGCGCCATCACATTTCGAGATAGATTACGTCAATTGCAGTCCGCCCTCGGATGAGCACCCGTGGAAATCAGGCAGTTAAGATATTTCGTCGGCGTGGTCGAAGCAGGCAGTTTCACGAAGGCCGCTGGCTTCCTTAATGTCGCCCAGAGCGCGCTAAGCCTGCATGTGCGTCAACTGGAGCAAGGCTTCGGCACTCAGCTGCTGATACGCGACAGGACCGGCGTAAGCGTGACGGCGTCAGGAGCCAAACTGCTCGAGCGGGCTCGGGCGATTCTCAAGGAAATTCGACTTACCGAAGTGGAATTGACCAACACAGCTGCTTCCCCTGCCGGGGAGGTGACTATTGGCATTCCGTCTGGAGCTGCTCGCGTCCTGAGCGGTCCGCTGCTTGAGGCGGTGAGAAACGAACTGCCCCAGGTGTCCCTCAAGATGGTCGAGGGTATGACGGGACCGCTGGAGGAATGGATGGCGGCTGGACGCTTCAATCTGGCGGTTCTCTACCGCACCGCAGACAGTGTGGGGCGAATGACGGTGCTAGCGCGCGAAGACCTATGTCTGGTGGTCCCGTCCGGCCAGTCACCGTTCGAAGATGCGATATCTCTGGCGGACCTGCATGCATTCCCCCTGGCGGTTCCCATGCGCAATAACAATGTCAGGCGTTCGGTGGCTGACGTCGTCGCACAACACGGCTGCGCGCTGGACGTCAAGTTTGAAGTGGACTCGCTCTCAACGATCATCAACATGGTCATAGAGGGAAAAGCGCATTCTATTCTCGCCCCGTGTGCGGTTCAGAAAGAAGCTTCTCAAGGGCTGGTCCGTACGGTCAAGATCATCGATCCGGTGATTACCCGGTCCGTTGTGCTTGCTGTAAATCCGAAAGATGAGCGTTCTGCGGCCGTTTCCGCTGTCCGCAAGCTCATTCCTAAGGTCGCCAGAGAGTTAATAGAGAGCCGCGGCTGGGCAGCATCGATTCCTGACACGACCTGACAGCCGTCTATCTATAAAACACGGCATGACTTTTTTGCCATCCGAACAGATCGATCTGGATTCCAGATGGATTTCGGCATTAATCGATATTTGACCCGACGCGACCATCGCGATGAAACTGGCTGAACGAGTGCTGTTTCGATACCGAAACAGCACTCGTTGGTCAGAATTCAGACAAGTGGAGCCCGCGATGTCCGACGCCAGGAGCTACGAGCTTTTCATCAACGGCAAGTGGCGTGCCGGTGGTAGCCGAGCCTCTTTGCCGGTGATCAACCCCGCGACGGAGAAGCTATTTGCCTCGGTGGCCTCGGCGACGGTGTCGGATCTGGATGAGGCTCTCGCTTCGGCAGAGCGCAGCCGCAGGGCGTGGTCTGCACGTCCTGCGAAAGAGCGCGGTCAAATTCTCATGGCTGCCGCCACTATCTTAGCAAAGAACGTTGGAGCCGCAGCCAGGGATTTGTCCACCGAACAGGGAAAGACAGTCTCCGAAGCAACAGGTGAATACGCGCGCGCGATCGAAACGCTGGAGTGGAACGGCAGCCATGCCGAAGAGTTGTCGGCCGCGATTCCGTTAGGCCCGAATCGGATGATCCTCCCGGAAGCGCTCGGCGTAGTCGCTGCCTTTACGCCGTGGAACTATCCAGCCGTTCTCATCGCCCGCAAGCTCGCCCCCGCGCTGGCGGCAGGCTGCCCGGTAATCCTCAAAGGGGCTGAGGAGACACCCAGCGCGGCTGTCCATATCATGGAATCGTTGCGTCAAGCAGGCATTCCGGATGGCGTGGTCAATCTCGTCTTCGGTGTGCCGGTGCATATATCGCGGCATCTTCTGAGTTCCCCGATCGTGAAGGTCTTGACTTTCACGGGTTCCACGGCCGTTGGAAAACAGCTGGCCACGCTCGCAGCGAACAATTTGCAGCGTTGCATCCTTGAACTCGGTGGGCACTCCCCGGTTATTGTGTGCGAGGATGCCGACCTGGCAAAGGCCGTACGGGCTATTTCGGAATACAAGTTTGAGTGCGCGGGCCAGAGTTGTAACGCGCCCAGCAGGATTCTTGTCGCTCGGTCTCTATATGAGGAATTCTTGTCCCGGATGACGGATGCGGCTCGCATGATTATGATCGGGCTACCAGACGACCCTGCAACGGACATGGGTCCGATGGCGAACTCGCGGCGAATCGAGGCCATGCAGCGCCTGACCAAGGATGCGGTCGAACGCGGCGCCCGTATCGAGACCGGTGGCTCCCGGCTCGACCGACCGGGCTTCTACTGGCCGCCAACCATCCTGACGGGCGTACCGAAGCAAGCGAGAGTGCTGCATGAAGAGCCGTTCGGACCGATTCTTACGATTGCGCCCTTCGACACGCTAGAGGAGGCCATCGAGGAGGCCAACGCCACCGAGTATGGGTTGGCAGCTTACCTCTTCACGAACACTGCTGAAGTTCAACGCAAGCTGACTAACAGTGTTTCGGCAGGGGCTGTCAGTGTGAATTACCTGAAAGGGGTTTCGGCGGACGCGCCTTATGGGGGAGTCAAGCAGAGTGGCTACGGATATGAAGGTGGCGAACAGGGGGTGCGAAGCTTCCAAATCCTGAAAATGGTCAACGGTCTCAGCTCATTTGGATGAAATCGGTGGGAAATAGAACACGGACCATCGCCGGCAAGGACATCACAAGGAGCGTTGCCGACGCCCTTCAGTACATCTCGTATTACCATTCTCCGGATTACATCCGATATCTTTCGCAGGCATACGCGCGCGAACAGAGTCCGTCGGCTAAGAACGCCATCGGGCAGATTTTGCTGAACTCCCGCATGGCGGCCTTCGGACGGCGCCCGATCTGCCAGGACACCGGTCTCGTGGTGGTCTTTGCAAAGGTTGGCATGGGCGTCCACATCAGATCAACGGCCAGTTTCGCCGACCTCGTGAATAAGGGCGTCCGCCAAGCCTATCTCGATCCCGACAATCCCCTTCGACCATCGATCGTCTCGGATCCGCTTGCCGGGCGGTTGAACACGCGTGACAACACGCCGGCTGTCATCCACGTCGACCTCGTGCCCGGCAACCAGATTAAGATCACAATAGCAGCAAAAGGGGGCGGGTCAGAAAACAAGGCGCGTTTCACCACTCTAAACCCCAGCGCGTCCGTTGCCGACTGGGTGGTTGACACCGTCTCGACCCTGGGCAGCGGATGGTGCCCGCCCGGCCTGATCTCGGTCGGCATCGGTGGTAGCGCTGAAAAGGCGATGCTGCTTGCCAAGGAGGCCATGAACGAGCCAATTGACATGTCGGAATTGATCGCGAGGGGGCCATCAAGTGCGGAGGAGGCACTGCGGGTTGAGCTTTATGAACGAATTAATGCCCTAGGCATCGGCGCTCAGGGCCTAGGCGGCCTGACGACAGTCGTTGACGTCAAGGTTGCAACCTATCCTACCCACGCCGCGTCCAAGCCCGTGGCGCTCATTCCGCAATGCGCCGCCAACCGGCACCTGAAGTTTACCTTGGACGGCTCTGGCCCCATCAGTCTGGAGCCGCCCGACTTGCGCGAATGGCCCAACATTGGGATCGAGGAATTGAACCCAGCCGGCATCCGGCGGGTCAACCTCGACGCGCTAACCAAGCAAGAGACGGCATCGTGGCGCTGCGGGGAAACGCTCCTTTTGTCCGGAAAGATGCTGACAGGCCGTGACGCCGCCCACAAGCGAATCGTCGAGTTGATCGACGCCGGCGAGCCGCTTCCGGTCGATCTCAGGGGGCGCGTGATCTACTACGTCGGACCAGTCCGTGCCGTGAAGGATGAGGTCGTCGGACCCGCTGGTCCAACAACCTCCAGCCGCTTGGACGATTTTACGGACAAGGTGCTCGCCGAAACCGGACTTTTCGCGATGGTGGGCAAAGCGGAGAGGGGACGGACGGCCATCGAGTCGATCGTAAGACACAAAACGCCCTATCTCATCGCTGTGGGGGGGCTGCCTACCTGATATCAAAATCGATCAAGTCAGCGCGGCTCATTGCCTTCGAAGACCTGGGCATGGAAGCAGTCTATGAATTCGAGGTGCAGGATATGCCTGTCATCATGGCTGTCGATGTTGAGGGAAACTCCATTCACAATTCCGGGCCTCTTGAGTGGCGTAAGCGCATGGCGGCTGAAAGCATCGCACGCAACATCGGCGTTTGAGCCTTCCTGGCCAGGCTCCGTTGGTTGGCATCAATTCCGTTGGTTGGCATCAATTCCATTGTCGACAACGGCATTAGAGCAGAAGGTCATGAAGTCGAAACTCAATCCTGTGCGCCTGGATGCTTGGGATCTCCGGATTCTTTCAGAGATTCAGTCAGACGGTCGGATTTCAAAAAGCGAGCTTGCGAAGCGCGTTCATCTTTCGGCGTCGGCCTGCTCGGAGCGGCTCCGTGCGCTCGAAGTCGCAGGGATTATTGAGGGGTTTTACGCGCGGCTGAGTCCGGCTCTCATCGGCGGCATGGTGTTTGTAATGGTGGAGGTCGTGCTGGATCGTCACCGGCTCGAGGACCAAAGACACTTCGAGATTGCGATCCAAGAATTTCCGGAAATCCTGGATTGCTGGGCTATCGGGGGACGGATCGATTATCTGATGCGCGTCGCATCTCTTTCCATGGCTGCCTATCAGGACTTCATGGAGGGACTGCTGCAGGCAGGCTTGGGGATCGATCAATATTACAGTCTTGTCGTGACCAAACCTGTGAAATCCAATGCGCCGATCCCCTTGTCGGCACTAAGGCAACGGTAAACTCCCCAAGCCTTGGTTTCCACGGAGTTCGATCCCGATTCCGCGAATTCCTTGGCTAAAGACGCGCATTCCCGCGAAACCCGAGGAAGCGCTTCCCGTATAAAGACGCGTCTGACCGGGCGTCCCCCTCAATCAACGCAAGAAGAGGGATGATGCGCCCTGAGCAATCTGGGAACCGAGCAACTGCGAGAGAAGGACCTCGACAGAAGCAGCCTGCTACACCTCGCCGTGTGGCCGCGCAACAACGGAATGAGTCATGCGGTACGCTTTGGTGAATGATGCGCGGCGTAAGGCCGCTCCCGGGTTGGTTGGTCGTTGCCCGGGCTGCTCACAGCAGACGGTAGCCAAGTGCGGAATACAAAGGACCTGGCATTGGGCGCATCGCGGCAATAGGCCCTCCAACGCTTGGTGGGAAGCAGAAACTATCTGGCCCCGGGGCTGGAAGAATCAATTCCCTCCCGAATGGCAGGAAATCATCCGGCACGACGAAACAGGCGAGAAACACATCGCAGACGTGATGACCAAGCACGGCCACGTTATCGAATTCCAACATTCCTATCTGCCGGGGCAGCAGAGAGACTCTCGCGAACGCTTCTACAAAAAGATGATCTGGCTGGTGAATGGGCTCCGTCTGAAGAACGACCGACACCGATTTTTCGAGAGTGACAACCTGTTCCGGGTGCCCTTCTCGGTGGACGTGTTCGTCACGCGCAATCCGGAGCGTTGTATGCCTTCTGCATGGGTCAACTGCACAAAGCCCGTCCTTTTTGACTTCGAAGTTTCGCGGCTCCAGAAGGCGCACCCAAGGCAGTTGAAGGGAAGCTCTGGTGCCTATTGCCAGGGCGTGTCGACAGTTATGCGGTTGTCGTGGCGGTTTCGCGAGCTTGGTTGCGGCTTGGAACAGGGAGCAGATCATCCCTACGCAGGCGATCGGATGGTTCGTCCAGAATAGACTGAGCGCACGTCATCGAAACTACGCGCATGATTCGAATTTGCGGAGACGGGGGCGGCGCCGACGGCGATTTTAGCAACCAAGCTGAAAGTTCCGAAGGGCTTCGGCCAGCGGCGGTCGAATTGATGGGAGCTGGGCTGCTCATCCCGCAAGGGCGCAGGCGCACAGGATTCGCTTCCGGTGTCGGGTGGAGATTCGGTGAGAGCGACGAATGATTGGGCTCGAGTAACGGCAGCCGACATCGGGCGCGCCTGTAATCATTACGGGTACTGTGACGAAAACGAAGCTTGAAAATATATCTGCAAAATATATCTGCAGGGCGAGAGAATCCGCGCTGCATACATCAGGTTGGCATGATAAATACGATTCATTCGATTCTATGGGCGGGAAAATGAAAAGACCTAATGAGACTTCCACAACAGCTGCAGGTCAGGCGACGGGATCAAAAAACAAGATCACTTTCATCATCGTCGTGAATGGAGATCCCGTTTCTGTTGATGCCAATGTGAATGCACCTCTTCATACAGTGATAGGGAAAGCCCTGGAAATGTCCGGCAATGTTGGACAGCCACCTGAGAACTGGGAGCTGAAGGACGCCGCAGGCTACGTTCTCGATGCGAGCAAGAAGATCGAGGACCTTGGACTTGTCGCCGGCACCAAGCTGTTCTTGAGTCTCAGGGCTGGTGCTGCGGGTTGATAGAGGGCCAGTTCGTCGACGAGGCGGTCTCCCGGCGCAAGTTCGATCGCGAGATCGCACGGTATAGGGGACTCGAAGGCGAATACCGCCGACGGGGCTGGTTTCTAGTTGAGGCGGCATTCCCGCGCGTCCTGGTGATCTTTGCCAGTTCCAGGCTGAACCCAAGGGCCATCGTCTGCGCAGTTCGCCTCGATTTCACGAACTATGACTTAGTCCCGCCATCGGTAACGTTTGTCGATCCGTTTACGGGCGCCGCGCTGCCGATGAAGAGCCTTGGCTTCAAGATGCTGCGGCTCGACGGCATGGCGAACGCGACGCCGGAAACAATCACTGCGATGGGGCAACAGGGCCGTTTGGTATTCCAGGAACTGATCCAGGCGCATAGCCCGGAGGAGGTTCCTTTCCTGTGCTTGCCCGGCGTTCGAGAATATCACGATCACCCAGCGCACACAGGTGACTCATGGCTATTGCATCGTCGTTCTGGCGAAGGCTCGTTGCATTTTATTCTGGAGCAAATCTGGGCGAGCGGCATCAACCCGATCAGGAACATCAACTATCAGGTACAGTTCCAGTTCCAGGGTTTCCAGGTGGACGGGGCAGTGCTGCCTCGATAGCCGGGCTGGCGAGGGTCGAACGTTTCCGAGTTCCGCGCCGGGCCATCCTGGACGTGCACAAGCATTTGGCGGCCGTGGGGCAAGCTGGCTACGAAGGGCTTGGACTCTGGGTGGGAAAGACGGCGGGTGAAACGGCGACAGTCGAGCGCGCGTTGATTCCGCAACAGCGCCTCATTCGAAGTGCATCCGGCGTCGGCGTGCAAATTGAAGGCGCTGAGCTGCATCGTCTCAACGTGTGGTTGTTTGAGAACGATTTGCGAATCCTGGCCCAAGTCCATAGCCATCCGACTGACGCCTACCATTCCGGCACAGATGACGAGAACGCTATAGCGACGGCCATCGGCAGCCTCTCACTTGTCGTTCCTGATTTCGCGAGCCAGCCATTCGATTTGTCGTCAACGGCTGTCTATCGTCTCAATGCGGCGGGTAGCTGGCTAGAGGTGCCACGTCAGGCAGCCCACCGTCTGATTGAAATCGTGGACTGAGAAAAATGGCGTTCGCGAGTTACTTTGGCCGTACTGCCACTGCCGCTTCCCAGGTGCTTCAAGGTTTCGACGTCCGGGAGTTCGAGCGGTTGCTCAATGGGTTGGTGGTGGGAATTGCTTTCGACGGGCAGGCTTGCTCGACGGAGGGCAGGGCATCGCTAGACCTGCTGGTCCGGCTGTTGGCGCGGCTCTATCCTTCGATATGCTTCCTTCCCGAGGGAGAGGAGGCAGCAAGGCTTGCGAGAGGTCTCGCGAGGCTTGCGCGCTCGATAAATAGCCGGATCACCTTGGCGCGCCGAGGGGCCGGCCTCTCCCATTGCCTGGTGGTCGGCTCCGCGATCCCTGATGTTCCCTGTCAGAAGTTGTTCCTGGGTTCAGGCGGGTGGCTCGCCAAGTTGTCGGTGTCGCGACCAGTCGGTTCGGGAAACAGTCACAACCCGCTCGGAGCCGGCGCCGCAGCGTGCATCGCAGCCGCCAATCTGTTCCGTTCCGTCTTCGGCGCGCAACTGAACGGGGCATCGGTCGACGAGGCGGTTGCCTTCTCACTGTTCGACTACGCACCAGGCTCGCAGGTGAACCCGGCACTTCCTAGCGACGTGGATCTGGATCGTCTTTTCCTGCTCGGCCTCGGGGCAATCGGCAACGGCGCGGTGTGGGGGCTCTCCCGCATCTCGGGCCTGACAGGGGCGTTTGAGGTCGTCGATCCGGAAACGATCGATCAGGGCAACCTTCAGCGATACGTACTGGCTCTTGAGCGGGATGTCGGACGGAGTAAAGTGAAGCTCGCCAGCCGATACATCAAGAACAACCCCGGCCTGTCGGTTGTCGGGCACGAGGCGCGATGGCAGGCGCTTCCAGCAGGCTCGATGCGGCATTTGGCGGTTGCGCTCGATTCCGCGGCGGACCGAATCGCCGTGCAAGGCGCGCTCCCCCACTGGACGATCAACTCCTGGACGCAGCGAGGTGACCTTGGAGTATCGCACCACGGATTCGACGACGACATGGCGTGCCTGGCGTGTCTCTATCTGCCGAATGGAACGGTACCCGACCAGGACGACGAGATTGCCGCTGCGCTGGGCCTCGAGGATCGAAAGCTCGAGGTGGTGCGCCCCATGCTGCACAACGGAAGCCCTGTCGACGTGGCGCTCATGGCGGAAATTGCCAGCAGGCTGGCCATCCCGATCGATCCTCTGCTTTCATTTGTCGGCAGACCGTTGCGCGCTCTTTATCAGGGGGCCATTTGTGGCGGTGTTGTCTTTGAAATCACGGCCGGGCGGAGTCCTGTCAAGGTGGAGGTGCCGATGGCGTTTCAGTCCGCGATGGCCGGGATCATGCTGGCTGGAGAGATCATCAAACGGGCAGAAGGCCATCGAGGGAGGCCTTGGACCACGGCCAAGCTGAACCTGTTGCGAAAAATGCCGAGCGACGTGATCACCGAACGCCGGAGGAAGGATCCACAAGGGCGGTGCATTTGCCAAGACGCCGACTACCTTGACGTATATCGAGCCAAGTACGGTCCGTTACCGGAACCGGCTGGTCAGTTCGAATTGGTTGTCACTTGACAACCTCTCTATGAGTCGCATATTGAGGGTACAGATGGCGCGTAAATCGCACCCAAAGAAGGAAATTGAGGCCGCACTCAGGCATGCCGAAGCGCAAGGGTGGCGCATCGAAATAGGTGGAAGTCACGCTTGGGGCAAGATGTATTGCCCATATAACGATGACCAATGTCGGTGCGGCGAATTCTGCATAACCAGCATTTGGAGCACGCCAAAGAACGCTGGCAACGAAGCAAAGAAGCTGAAGCGTCTTGTCGATAACTGCACGACGCATAAGGCGAAAACCGAAGAGACGGCTGAAGGCAAGGAGTGACATCGTCATGGAATACACTTTCACCCTGAAGTACCGTCTCGCGGACGACGATCAGGACGCGGATGCCTTGGTGGAGCGTCTTGGCGAGGCTGGATGCACCGATGCTCTTGTGGGCATCGGCATTGTCGGCCGGCTTGCTCTCGAGTTTACTCGAGAAGCGGAAAGCGCGCAGGAAGCCGTCCGCAGTGCGCTCGCAGACGTGAAGGCCGCTATCCCGACCGCAACCTTGGTAGAAGCCACGCCTGACCTTGTGGGACTGACGGACGTGGCCGAAATGATGGGCGTGTCCCGTCAGTACCTTCGCAAGCTAATGCTGGGCAACAACGATTTTCCAGCCCCTGTGCATGAAGGCAACGGTGCGCTATGGCATCTGAGCGATGTCCTGGGTTGGCTGGAGGGCCGAAAGGGCTATCAGCCGGAGCACACCCTGCATGAAACGGCAAAGGCGACTCTGGAGGTCAACGTGGCGAAGGAGGCAAGACGCTTCGCTCCCACAGCCATGCGCGAGTTAGAGCGCTTGATCGCATAAGGAAGCACTTCGCAGAGAAAACTGGTAATCCAGCTCCGTCACACTGCTATTGATGGAACTGGCGGAAGCTTCTATCCAACTTCTGAAGTCGGGATCGCGCCATGAACACAGCGCTGCCCGACTTCCATCCGCCGCTGCACTCCTCAATTCCGCTGCGCAAGATCGCGCCCAGGTGGGACATGTCGAAATTTCAGACCTTCCGCTTTCCATGCTTCTTGGTTGCCTTGGCGGCAACAGCCTTCCGGCCAAGACCCTAGACTTGGCCATTTCGGACCGCGGGGCCGCATAGTTCGGCGCCACCATGGGGTAGTCCATCTTCAATCCCCCACTTCTCACGGTACTCGTCAGGAGTGAGGCCATAGTGGACACCCAAATGTCGCTTCAACGATTTGAATTTCTTCCCGTCTTCGAGGCAAACGATGTAGTCAGGAAACTGACCTCTTCGGGTTCACCGCGGGAACCTCACGAAAGATCACAACGTTGAACGCCGAGGCCTTGGTTTCCATGGCGTTTGATGCCAATTCCGCGAATTCGTCGGCTAAAGACGTGCATTCCCGCGAAACTCAAGCGACGTTTGCGGTATGCTAATTGCTAGAGAGGCGGCCGGCCGAGTGCCCTCCGTCGATCCATTGCGAGGAGAGGGACATGCGCTTGAGCAATCTGGGAACCGAGCAACTGCGGGAGAAGGATAGAAGCTTCGTCTTCCATCCTTCTACCCATCTGGCCAAGCACAGCCGCGGCGAGACGCCAAACCGGATCATGGCCGGTGCAGAAGGCGTATACATCTGGGACACGGAAGGCCGAAAGAGCCTTGACGGTTTCGGAGGGCTTTACTGCGTCAATATGGGATATGGCTGCACGGAGATTGCCGAGGCCATCGCCCGGCAAGCGCACGAGTTGCCGTTCGCCCATGTCTATGCAAGCCAAGGAACCGAGCCAGTCGCCCTCTTGGCGGAGGCCGTGGTCGAATATTTCGGTCAGAACATGCGAAGGGTCTATTTCGGCCTCTCCGGTTCCGACGCCAACGAAACCAACATCAAGCTGGTGTGGTACTACAACAATATTCTCGGCCGTCCTGAAAAGAAGAAGATCATCTCGCGGCATCGCGGATATCACGGGTCCGGATTGGTCACCGGTAGCCTGACAGGCCTGCCCTTCTTTCACGATTTCTTCGACTTGCCTTTGAATTTGGTGCGCCATACGACGACGCCACATTACTATCGCCAGGCGCACGACGGCGAAAATGAGGAAGCGTTCTCCAGGCGCTGTGCCAACGAACTTGAAGCCCTTATCCTCGCTGAAGGCCCGGAGACGGTTGCAGCCTTCATTGGAGAGCCGGTACTTGGAACCGGCGGCATCGTTCCGCCCCCAAAGGGATACTGGGCGGCAATTCAAGGCGTGCTCGACAAGTACGAAATCCTTCTGATCGCCGATGAAGTGGTCTGCGGCTTCGCGCGGACCGGTGAGAAATTCGGTTCCCACCTTTATGGCATGCGTCCGGATTTCGTAACGATCGCTAAAGGCTTGAGTTCCGCCTACCTGCCTATCTCCGGTTCGATTATCGGTGACCGGGTCTGGTCGGTTTTGGAACAGGGGACGGAAAAGCACGGCCCACTCGGCCATGGCTGGACATATTCTGGTCACACGCTTTGCGCGGCGGCCGCGCTTGCGAATATCAAATTGCTAAAGGAAAGAAACATCTTGGAACATGTTCGGGATGTGGGACCGTACTGGCATGCCCGCATGAAAGCCGAACTGGAGGGACATCCCGTTGTTGGCGAGGTTCGCGGCGTAGGCATCCTATCCGCCGTGGAACTGATGCGGGATCCTAAAGGGCGGGTACCATTTGAACCCGGACTTCAGGTCGGCGTGCGCGCCGCCGCTGCTCTGTTTGAAAATGGTGTCATAGGCCGCGCCATGCCGCATGGCGATATCCTCGGCTTTGCCCCACCTCTGATCATTACCCGAAAAGAGATCGACATCATCGTCGACGCAACCGCGAAATCAGTCGATACGACCTATCGCGCGCTGAAAGCGGAGGGCGCGATATGATCTGACGTAGACGGATGACGCCTCCCACTCGGATCGACCAGGATAGCACGTCCGGCAGCCCTGAGGCGTCATGAGCTGGCGCCCGCAAAGCCACCTCTTCGCTTTTAAGGTAACTTGCATGGAGGCCGTGCGAGCCGATGCCGAAAATGCGCCGCCAATCTCGAAAAACACAGTACCGCCTTCGCGTCCGAGACGGTGACGTAGGGCTGCTGCAAGAATTGTAGAGGTGACGCTCTCACAGACCGCAATTCATCGTGAGGCTGAGCTCCTCCATGGAGACAGTCTCAACAGCCCGCAAACAGACACTCCGACCGCAAGGAAGTGCAAACCCAAGAGGACAACTGTCACCTGGTAACAGTTGACACTGGAATGAGGTCTTGGTGTCGATAAGAGCGCCGTCGAAGCACATATCGCCCTCCCAAGGCGCACCGGCCCGGCACGGAGCTCAGTCTCCGGCCGGGCCTTCTACCCTGAATTGCTGCGCTTTGGCCGACCCGTCTCGGCTCCGATATGGGGGCCAGAACTCACTGCAGTTTAGTCATGCAAGACGCTTTTCATAGATTTGTAGAGCAAATCGCAGACAGCGCTGACGCGACGGACCTGCGCAACGCTCTGGGCGAGATTGCCTCTTCCCTCGACTTGCCTTCTTTCGCCTATCTTTTCCCTTCGCCTGGCAAGGGCCGCAAGGTGCGCCTGATTTCCACCTACCCTCAATCCTGGAAATCTCACTACCTTCACAGTCGGTATGAAAAGATTGACCCGGTTATCCATCAGGCGCGTGGTGGTCGGCAACCATTCAACTGGGATGCGCACGGTGCTAATCTCGAACTGTCGACGCAGCAGCGACAATTGATGGATGAGGCGACGCAATTTGGCATTCACTGCGGCTTCACGATCCCGATCCATGACAGCACCGGTACGTTTGCAGCACTAACCTTCGCCTCGGATGAAAGGCGACCACTGTTCTTCCGCCTGATTGACCGATATGACCGCTTGCTGCAGCTCATCGCGATCTTCTTCCATCTTCATGCCTGTCTCAAGTTGGCCGACGGCAGGATCGTGGATGGCGTTGCCCTATCGCGAAGGGAAATCGAGTGTCTGAAGTGGGCGGCTCGCGGAAAGACGGCGTGGGAGATCGGCCGCATCTTGGGAATCAGTCGGCACACCGCAGCCTATCATCGGGATAACGCCAGGAAGAAGCTTGGCGTGAAGACGGCTATTCAGGCAGCCATTCGGCTTGCACTATCCAAGCCATCCCTCTTCACCTGATCTCAGAAACCTGGGCACATACACAGGTTGTATTAGCTCCGGCCTTTGCCTTCAATCGTAGGTGTTATCCATGCGAGGGAGAAGGCCATAATGATGCAGTTGATCACGCCGGATTGCTACGCTGAGTTCAGCGACGAGCTCGAGCAGATGTACCGCTTGCGGTATCGCGTCTTCAGGGATCGACTTGATTGGGACGTTTCGTTCAGCGGCGGCTATGAGGTCGATCCATTCGACGCGCTTCGTCCCCACTACCTCGTGTTGCGTGCGCCCGCCGGACGCATCGACGGCTGCGTGCGCTTGTTGCCGACTACAGGACCGACGATGCTGCGCGACAGCTTCTTCGCTCTCCTTGCAGACCGTTCAGCGCCGGAAGATCCGCGGGTTTGGGAAAGCAGCCGTTTTGCGCTTGATCTGCCGCCTTCCACACCGAAACAGGCCGGCATCGCAATTGGCACCTACGAGCTGTTTGCCGGAATGGTCGAGTTTGGTTTGTCACGCGGTCTGCGCAGCATCGTCACCGTAACCGATCTGCGCATCGAGCGGATCTTGCGTCGCGCCGGCTGGCCACTCGAACGGTTGTCCGATCCGCAAACAATAGGCAACACACGTGCCGTTGCCGGAAATCTCGACGTCTCGACAGAGAGCTTGGAAGCCCTCCGTCGCAATGGCGGGCTCAAGGGCCCGGTGCTATGGACACCGGTCATGAAGATCGCCTGAGCCTGGAATCCAACCCTCTCCTGGAAATGATGCAATGGACGAAACAAGACCTGGCCCTGCTTGGCCGGACAGGCAAGATGATGGTGCCTATGGCTATGTCGAGCAGCTCACCAGCCGAGGCTGGGCCTGGGAATTCCTCAGGCGCAATCCGGACTTCCAGAAGGATCTGGCGAACGCGCTGCGCGGTGCCGAACGCACGAACGCCCGGTGCGTGAACATTATCAGCCTGCCGTCGAACACTGTTGATCTCTCGCGGTGGGGCCTTCTGTTTTGCAAGCTCGAAAAGAACTGATGCGAGCGTCTTTTGGTGCCCCTGCCAATGTCCGCATGTTTTGCCGGTTGCTGCCGAAATGGCGGCGCGGCCGCGCGGGGTCGACGTGCTCGATCTCGCCGCGCGCTCCTGCCGCATCTCCATATTCGTCACGCGGGACGGGCATCAGCACCTCCTTGTCGAGGACAGTGGCAGGAGCTTGCAGCTGGCTGCCTCAGGCGTCAGCATCCTCGAACCTGTGCGATTGACATCCTGCGTCCTCTGGTCGCCAGAGGAACTGAAGCAACGCCTGAACGCGTTGGAATGTCTGAACAGCCTCTGTTGGACCGGCAGGCTGCAACCAGGATTCTTTCCGACCGAGCCCCGTTGCTCGCGGTTGCGCCGCGTCTTGCGTGCGCTCGACGGCTCCATCGCTGGCGCACCACACCGCGAAATCGGCCTTGCCCTCTTCGGCAGAGCCCGCGTCGAGCACGACTGGGCCGACCCCGGTGACCATCTTCGCGACAGCGTCCGCCGTGCAGTCAGACGCGGGCGCTCGCTCATGAACGGTGGGTATAGGCGTTTTCTTCTATAACGACTGTCACCATCAGGCCTTTTGGCCAGAGAACAGCTCTTTGTACCCCGCCACCACCAGCCAGTGGGCGCGCGCGAGATGGCTGCGAACCGCCCTTTGGGCGCGCGCTGGCTCTTGCACCGGATCGATGCCCAATATCGCCTGCGCCATCTCTTCTTCGCTCACATTGTCGGCGCATGCGTCTATGAGCTTCAAATATGTCGTGAAGTGTTCATCGTCGTAAGCGGTCAGGCTCTCCGCCCATGGTACCTCGTCGGCAAAAGCAGGTTGGAACAATCTGTCTACCATTTCATGTCTCGCCTAAGACCTATTCCGCGCCCGCGCAGATCTTGACGGCACAATATCCTAAAATGGGATAAACCGAAACTGGGATTAGTCGGTGAGCCGGTTCCTTGTTGGCCGGTTCGTCTGATGCCGAAATCTCTCCGATCAGCTCGCCAGCGCCGGCTGCTAGAATGGCTGATTGCGGCGCGCAAGACCAAGGGAGTGACCCAGTCCCAGGTAGCTGAAATGTTGGGCCGCCCACAATCCTTCGTGGCCAAGTACGAAGGTGGTGAACGTCGGCTGGACGTAATTGAGTTTCTCGACGTTACCGAGGCTCTCGATATCGACCCTTGCGAGCTTCTGGCACAAATGCGCCGCTCTCGTGATCTGTAGATTGTGTCGCGCTCGGATCGCTCAACAAGGGCCCTCAACATCGCCTCGTCCGCGATCGGCGCATTCAGTTTAGAGTGTAACACCGCTGTCCTCTCTCCGAAAATTGGCTCCGCGAAGCCGTCTGCGGGCGGATTGAGACGTACCGTGTGGAATACATATTATAGTTGATAAACTCAAGATGCCTAATCCGCTGACTTGGGCGGATGGACATGCGCCAGTTGGTCGGACGGAATGTGCAGAGGTTCAGGCAGAAGAACCATCTGACGCAGGAGCAGCTTGCCGAGATCTCCGGCTTCAGTCAGCAGTACATAAGCGGTTTGGAGAAAGGCCGCAGAAATCCGACGATCGTCACGATCTACGAGTTGGCACAAGCCCTCGGGGTGAGCCACATGGAACTCGTGCGGCCCGACAAACAGGCGTGAGACTTTCGCAGAGACCGGGTCTTCTTCGATCAAGATGACGGTGCACCCCGATCGCGCATGCGAGGGCGTAGAATTCACACGATGCGCTTCATACCGGTCAAGACAGATGACAACCAGCCGGCATTGCTGCTGGTTGACCTGGCGCGACAGGCTGATCCGCAATCGCACGCAACTCGCCAATGCGATCCGCAGCTATGCGACAGTATATGGGCTGATCGCCGCCAAAGGATGTGCAGATCGAACCGCTGCTCGGCCGTATCGTGGCAGATGGGACGCTGCCGGATTTTGGCCGCGGAGCTGTTCGCATATCCATGCTCAAGGAATATGCGCAGTTGCAACCACATCTGAAAGACGTCGACGCCAAAATGATACATCCGGCCAAGGAGGCGCCATTCCCTGTGTCGGTCTCCCGATCGATGCGTCGCTACTGGTGATGAAGAGCCCGGCATCTGAGACTTTCGATCGGACCGAAACTTTGCCTCCTGGCCTGGCTCAGCCTGACGCCAAGGATCATTCGGCAGCCGGCAGGATCAGGCTCTGCGGATCACGCGTGCCCGCGAGGAAGCCCTGCGCAGCGTGCTGGTTGGCGCGCGCACCTGGAGATAGCCGCACTCACGGTATTTCGCGGCAATCGCCGCCATGCCTGGAGGCGCCCTTGAGACTGATGTCGGCCACGAGTGTTGGCCGCGGCATTCCATCAACAACGGCGAAAGCCATCCTGCTCCAAATTGCGTCTAAGCACTTCCATTCCAGGCGCCAGCGGAGACCCGAAGAACAGGAGTGATCTGTTGGTTCGAAGGTGGCGAGGCCGCGCTCCACCAATGGTTTCCTCAAGGTTCCCACGGCTTTTATGCGTCGGATGGTCATTCGTAAAATCGATTAGAGCCTTCCTCGGACTTCGGACAGCCTCCTTGCCTGCGGGCAACAACACAACCTCATCGAATGATCCGGTGGCCGATTTGGCTGTGCACGACTGACGGTTAAGGGCGCACGAGGCGCCCTTCATTTTCAGCGACCCCGACTTCGGCTTCCCATCAGAAGCGGTAGGTGACACCTGCGCCTATCAACCAGGGATCGAGAGCGGCCTTCCCCGTCAGCTTCGCGCCGTCCACAGTGACATCGAACTCTGGCTTAAGGAAAAGCTTCTTCACGTCGAAGTTGATGCCCCAATGCTGGTCCACCATGTAGTCGAACCCGACCTGCAGCGCGGTGCCGAACGTGTTCTTAACCTTGAGAGCATCGGCGTTGCCGGCATGCTGGTTATAGAAGATCGTGTAGTTCACGCCAGCACCGACATAGGGCTTGAAAGCGCCGAAATCGGTAAAATGGTACTGCAATGTGAGCGTGGGCGGCAGCAGCCAAACCTTGCCGATATTCCCCAGCCCGCCGATTGAGCCCTGGCCCGTGATGTTGGCATAGGTAGTGCCGAGGATAAGCTCGGCTGCAACGTTGTCCGTGAAGAAATACGAGATGTCGAGTTCCGGCGTCACGGTGTTCGAATAGGAAAGACCGGAGCCGGGCACCGCATTAACGTAGCCCGAATCCTCAGTAATGACCCCCAATGCGCGCAGGCGGACCTGCCAGGGGCTTGGCCATTCCGTGTGCAAGGCACTCTCCTGCGGGTCGAACGGGATTTCCGGAAGGTCTGCCGCGACGGCTTGCTGCGCTACCAGCAGCAGGACGACGGCCGATGTTACTCTTCGCAATACGTTAATTCGCTTTATTGCCATAGTGTTGTTTCCTTTCTCTTTGAAACGGCAGACTTCACTGTGAATAGGTCTGCTGTGTTGTTTGTTATCTGCAGAGCACTGGTGCGAATTTCGTCGCAACTTGTGCACGCATTGTTTGCAACACTCTCGCAGACTATCGACTGTACTCACTTCCTAGATGTTCGCCCTTGTCGAGCTGTCGGTCGTCAATAAAAGCTATCGGCGTGCCAGCCGATCGCGCTGCCAACGAAATTGTCGCCGAAGGCAATGAATGCGGCCCGCTCGGGATTATCCTTGCCGTAGCTGTGCCCGCCTGCACTGGTCCGTAGAAGTAAGCGGAATAGGCACCCCCGAGGCGCGCAGGCGGATCTTCCAAAAGCTTGGCTCTTAGATTGGTGTCGTAGACGGGCACGGGTAAGGGGGAGGGGGAGGGTAAGGCGGAGAGGCGCAAGGGGCTTGTGGATGGTTCGTCGCGACAGCCTGCTGTGCCAGCAGCATCAGGGCGACGGCCGCTGCTACTCCCCGCGCCACATTCGTTTGCTTTGTTGCCATGAAATTATCTCCTTGCTCTTCAGAAATGGTAGACTGCTATAGTCCTGCAGTATTGATTGGGATCGACAGAGTGCGGGCGCGCATTTGCGCAAACCGTGCTCGTATTATTTGCACCGTTCTCGCTGTCATCGACCTCTACTCGCTCATTCGTAGTTTGCTTTTGCCGGCCTCCCGGTCGTCAATGAAATACTTTCGGCTTGCCAGCCGATGACGCTGCGAAGGAAATTGATGCCAAGACTGATGAATGCAGCGCGCTCCCGATTGTCCTTGCCGAAGCCGTGCCCGCCTGCGACAGGCTCGTAAAAGTAAGCGGGATAGCCAAGAGCCTGCAGTTTTGCGGCCATCTTGCGCGCATGGCCCGGGTGGACGCGGTCGTCGCGTTTCGTGGTCGCGAGCAGGACAGGCGGATAGGGCTGTCCCGGCGTGGCAGTGTGATAGGCGGAGATTTCCTTCAGAAAAGCCCAATCGTCAGCCTTGTCGGGATCGCCATATTCGTCGATCCAGCTCGCGCCCGCCAGGAGCTTGGTGTAGCGGCGCATGTCGACAAGCGGAACCGTGCAGAATAGCGCGCCGAAATGCTCAGGATAGCGCGTAAGCATGTTGGCAATCAGCAGGCCGCCATTTGACCCGCCCTCGGCGGCAATCCGCCTCGGCAGCGTAATGCCCCTTCGCACCAGGTCGGCAGCAACAGCGGCGAAATCGGCATGGGCGAGACGCTTGCCCTCCCTCCGCCCGGCATCGTGCCAGCGGGTGCCGAACTCGCCGCCCCCGCGGATGTTCGCCACCACACACGTGCCGCCGCGCTCGAGCCACAGCTTGCCGAGCGAGGAGTTGTAGTGGGGCAGGAGCGATATGCCGAACCCGCCATAGGCGGAAAGGTGAATCGCGGCATCCCCGTTCTCGGCTGCCGGACCGACCTGCGTATAGGGAATCTTCTCACCATCGATCGAGACTGCCTCGTGGCGCGTGACCACCAGTCCGGATGCGTCGAAATTCTTCGGGCTGCGCTTCAGGATTACTGAAACGCTGAGAGGCGGCGCGGCTTCGAGATCCAATAGGAAAAGCTGCGGCGGCGTGATCGGATCCTGAGCCCAGACCAGGATCTCTCCATTGGTCTCGTGATCTGCCGCATCGAGTGACCAGAGGTCAACAGTCCCTTCGGCGGGAAACGTGTTCAGGGCTCGGCGCGTCCATTCCTGCGGGCCCGGGGTGAATATCTCGAATCTCGGAACGAGGTTCGCCAGGTAGGCGATAATGAGCTTCCCGTTATTCCAGAAGAATGACTGCAGGACCCGCCTCTCGGCTGGTTCGAACAGAGTGCTAAAACGGCGCTCGCCAGCCAGGAAAGAGGAAAGCGAGATGCCGATCAGCGCGTCGGCGCAATAGGTCGTCCCGGCAACCGTCCATGCCTTGCGCGGCTTTACCGCCAGCCAATCGCCGAAGGTATTCCATCTGGCGTCCTTGGGAAGGCCGATCTCAATCTTCGGCCCGCTTCTATCGCCAATGCGGACTATTTTCTCGAGCCAGGCAAGCTGCTCGACGAACCATAGGCGCTCGCTCTTGGCGGTGCGGTCCACATGGCCAGACACACCCAGGGTTTCGGAACCGGTCTCGAAGATTACTGGGGCCGTCAGGGGATCCGCGCCACGCTTCCACAACCGCACGGTCCGCGCGAAGCCGGAGCGGGTGGCCATGCCCTCACCAAGCGCACTGAAGAGCAGAAGCGCGTCAGGGTCGAGCCAATCAATGTTGCCCTTGGCCTCGGGGAGATTGAAACCATCGGCGACAAAGCTCAGAGAGATCAGGTCGAATTCGCGATGCACGACCGCGTCGCTGCCGCCGCGCGACAGGCGCAGAACGGCTCTTTCCCTTGTCTCCGGCTCGATCGACGCGCTGGCCCAGACCCAGTCTTCTCCCTCTCTCGCAGCGAGGAAGTCAAGATTGAGCAGTACCTCCCACTGGGGATCCGTCTTCATGTAGGTGGCAAGGGTGGTCCGGCGCCACAGCCCGCGCGGATTTCCGGCATCTTGCCAGAAATTGTAGAGGTACTGACCGCGGCGCGTGATAAGGGGAATCCTGTCGGGACGGTCGAAAATCGCTGTAAGCGCCGCCCGGTCGCTCTCGAACTGCGTTCCACCGAAGTTCCCCAGGGTCCTGGCCGACTGGCTGGCGGTCCACGCAAGTGCCCGTTCGCCTTCTACATCTTCAAGCCAAAGATGGGGATCATCGTCGGGTGCATCCAGCGTTGGGCGGAAATCGAATTCGCTCATGTCCGGACAACCTGAAGAATAAAAGCGCAAAGGCTTCCGTCGGCTCGGGAAAGCTCGGTGTTCGCGGCGACGACCGCCTGTTCGAAAAGCGTGAGCATGGGATGAGTTCTTCTCAGTTGGTGCGGCGCAGCAGTGCGCTTGAGGACAGGACAGCATGTGTCGTGCCAACTAGGAAAATCGTTTCAGAACAATGCGATCACTCTGACAGCGCTGTGTCTCATGTCCGACATCGTCGAAGATCCGACAATGACTGCACTCGTAACCACCAGATCGACCTTCGATACGGGCTCAGTGACACGGTGCAAAACTCAAGCAGGGAAGTTCATAGCGAACTTGGTCGGGACGCAACATCGTCACTCCAACACGCTTCGCGTCTCCGCTTCGATTGGCAGATACCCATGAGTTGACGACGATCTGAGCGACAAAGGCCGCCTGCGCGTCTAAATCTACACACCGCCAGCGAAAAGAATCGGAGATCCGAGGGAAAGGGGATGGGGCACCGGCCGAATGATGGTTGTGCAAGCTCTTCCCAGCATTCTAGGCTTCACCGCTTGACGCATTGAGGTCTATCCATTGTGCCAGCCAGCTGCGTTCAAACGGACGCAAGCTTGGTCCCTATGAGAACTTGGCGTGCAGGCGGCCCATCATCTGATATAACAATGGGCAGGCGAAGTAAGTCTGCCTGGAAATTGCCTGCATCCAAGGGGCAAGTGGAGCACGGCCGCGCTCCATCTCGTACTGTCCGCAGAGAAGCCGGCGTGAGCACCACCAACAGGCCATTGCGCGTCTCGCGGTTCGTTTTTTTCGGTTCACCGATAGTCGGCTTCGCCTGGTGCAACTGCACAGGCTGCCATAGTGTGAAGTTTCGCCTCCAGTGGCGGGGAAGGAGGCCTTCGATGATCCAGCCTACCGTGCGCTTGCTGGATCCGCGATCGCAGCCAGATGCGCAATAATGAGGAGGGAAAGTTTGATGCTCTGGGCGCTGTCCCCGCATCGACCGACAGCTGGGACGAACTAGACGTCGCACTCCATGCTGAGAGTCGTCGCGGTTGATAATGTGGTGCCTGGCATGCAGCAGATCCCGGTTGCCCGGCGTCGTCTCGGGAAATTGCGTTCAGAACCCACGGGGGGAAGCTGATTCATGCACTATTCAGCTTCGTCCGCCGTTGTCCGATACCCGACAATGTCGGATACACAACATAGCAGAATCTGATCCGTCAGTTGTTTTTAAACGCTTTTTTGCCTTGGCGCGGTACATGCGAAGGTTACGGCAAAAGGCGTCGGACTGAGGAGAAGTCGTCTCAGGCCCCGAAAAACCGCTGAGTTACGCCACCTCCCAAGGCGTGCCCGGCCCGGCAGTGAGCTCCGTCTCCTGCCGGGCATCCGTTTCCAGGGTGTATATGCCCCTTGGCGTTCAGAAGTTGAGGTTGGGCGGCGGGAATATCCGGCTGAAGAGGGTGCGGCGAATGGAACATGAAGAAGGCAATCTCCAAGCCTCTTGAGGAGGATTTCGGATCGCATTAAGCGGCGCCGGAGAAACCTAAAGGCTGTGGGCGCGGCACTAGAGGCTCTTGTCCGACGATGCGATTATGGCATCGCAAAACATCGCCGTCATGAGCGACTGCGGACTGCGTCGTCTGTTCACGCCGGCTAGCCGAATTATAGTCCACTTTCTCGTTCACGAAACGTGCTTACATTAGCTGTCGCTCAATAAGCTGGCGAGTACAATCTCCATCCATGGACAAGCCGCTTACTGGCGGAAGTTGTGCACTTGAAAGTGTACCCCGGGGAAACGGAAGGCCTTGCATTCCTTGGGTTTCAAGGGAATCGGATGGGAAATGGTGCCCTTGCCCGGCACCAGCGAGCAGCGATCTTCCGATGCCGGTCGTCAGAGATCACGCGATTGTCGGACCTGCGAACCGCGCCAACAGATGCTTCAGATCCCGCCCATGCAAAGGTATTTCATTTCGAGATAGTCCTCGAGGCCGTGTCGGGAACCCTCCCGCCCGATGCCGGACTGCTTCATCCCGCCGAAGGGTGCTGCTTCCGAGGACATGCGTCCCGTGTTGATGCCAACCATGCCATATTCCAATGCCTCGGCCACGCGCCAGACACGCTTCAGGTTTGAGGCATAGAAGTAGGCAGCGAGGCCGTAGATCGTGTCGTTGGCCTCACGCACGACCTGATCCGCATCTTCGAAACGAATGATCGGAGCCAAGGGCCCAAATGTCTCCTCTTGCGCCACTGTCATTTCGCTGGAGACCTCCGTGAGGACCGTCGGTTGGAAAAAAGTGCCTTGCTTGCCGATGCGTTTGCCCCCGCATCGAATTGTGCCGCCTTTTGCGACGGCATCGGCGATATGGGATTCGATCTTGGCCAAAGCATGCCTGTCGATCAGTGGTCCGATGTCCGCTCCCAGAGTGAAGCCGTCGCCAACCGATAAGTGCTGGACTTTCCCCACGAATTTCTCGACGAACTCATCGTGAACGCTCGATTGGACGTAAATGCGGTTCGCCGAAACGCAGGTCTGGCCGGCATTGCGGAACTTCGCCTGGATCGCGCCATCAACCGCGGCATCGATATCGGCGTCGTCGAATGCGATAAAAGGTGCATTGCCGCCGAGCTCGAGGCTGACCTTCTTGATCTGCTCCGAGCACTGGCGCATCAGCAGCCGGCCAACCTCTGTCGAGCCGGTGAAGCTGATCTTGCGGACCTTGGGATTGGTGCAGAGTTCGCGACCGACTGCATCGCCTTCGGACGCATAGATCAGGTTGACAACGCCTTCGGGAAAGCCAGCCTGGTGCGCAAGGGCAAACATTGCGCCAGCCACGAGCGGCGTCTGTTCAGCGGGCTTGAGGATGATCGTGCAGCCCGCCGCTAAGGCCGGCGAGATTTTGCGCGCCACCATCGAGGCCGGGAAATTCCACGGCGTGATCGTCCCGACGACGCCGATGGGTTGCTTGATCACCAGCATCCGACGGTCCGTCGATGGTGCGGAGATCGTCTCGCCATAGATGCGATTGGCCTCTTCGGCATACCATTGTAGATACGCCGCCGCGTGCGATATCTCCGACCTGGCTTCCGCAAGCGGCTTGCCCATCTCCGCGGTGAGAATCGCGGCGAGATCGTCGGCGTGGTCGATGATCAACTGATGCCATCGCCACAGAACATCGCTGCGCTCACGTGCGGTCAGCGCGGCCCATGCAGGCTGCGCGACATAGGCCTTGTCGATCGCAGCGCGTGTCTCCTCCACGCCCATGTCCGGAAGCTCTGCCAGCACTTCGCCGGTCGACGGGTTGAGGACGTCGAACATCCGCTCGCTGAGCCGCGTGCCAAGCGCCGGCAGGCGATCAATGGGTCCAAACAGGTCCGGGGATCTCAGGTGCCGGATCATCGGGAGGCACAGAGGCAATAGCGGATTCCTCCCCAACGCAGCGGGTATATGTCAGCAGTATGCTTGTGTATTCCGCGACGTCCTGGTTCCTTATAGGGCCTCAGCCAGACACCTGGTAGGCCACCGTCCCCAAACAGGAAAAGGAGGGCTACTTTGAGTTCTCCGGAAGATGGCTCGCGGTTCTCACTAGCCGAAAATTGCCAAGGCCCAGCGCACCGTCATTCACCACCTCTGGGCCGATGCAAAGGAGCGCATCGATGGCAGCTGGCTGACCGCATGGGGCCGTGACACTCAGCCAAGGCAAACCCGGCCTCGCATGAGGTGGGCACCCCTGACAAATGCCGTCGACACCCGAAAATCCTGACCCGCCATTAAGAAAACCCCGCTGAAAATCGACGGGGTTTGTCAGCGGTCTGGGTCCGTTAAAAGAGGACCTATTTGCTCACCAGCCGGACTTCTCCCCATGAAAAAGGCTCACAAGGGAGAAGGGCGCTCCCAGAAGAGGGGGAGAAGCCAAGGCGTGTGCAAAAGCGCGGCGATGTTGGTTCGTCGTCACATCAATTCTCCATCTCTGGCAAGAGATAGCCGGTGGTCGAATGGTCGGGCACGAGATAGCGACGATGATATCAAGACCGAGCGCGACGTAGTTCTGGAGGAACGCCGCTGGCGCATCGACAACAATCCGCAAGCTGTGCTCGACGAGGAAGTCGACGCCACGCTCTGGCAGAACCAGTCCTACCGGGTCCCGATCATTGGCTGGATGCAGGAGATCGAGCAGTTGAACTGGGAGGCCGCCTTCGGTTTCTACGATCTATACTATAAGCCCAATAACGCCGTGCTCGTGGTGGCTGGTGACGTCGAGCCGGAAACGGTGAAGGCGCTGGCCAGAAAGACGTATGGAAAGGTTGCAGCTGGTTTAGACCGCATCCGCCCGGTCGAGCCGGAGAAGAACACCAAGCGTACCGTGACGCTGACCGATGTGCGCGTTTCGGTGCCCCGCTTTTCCACGCAATGGGTAGTGCCGTCCTATCATACGGCCGAAGCTGGCGAGGCCGAGGCGCTTGACCTCCTGGCCGATATCCTCGGCGGCGGGAACCGCAGCCGGCTCTACCAGCAGCTGTTGGTGAAGCAGGGTATTGCTGCCGAGACCGGTGCCAATTTCGAGGGCACCATGCTGGATGCCACCAGCTTCACCATCTACGCATCGCCGCGGGGCGATGCCAAGCTCGCCGATCTGGAAGTCGCGGCTAATGCCGAGATCGCCCGCATCGTCAAGGACGGTGTGACCGATGACGAGCTGAGCAAGGCCAAGGACCGCCGTGTCCGCTCGGTGATCCTCGCCCGCGACAACCCGGCCTGCACGGCCCACATATATGGCTCGACGCTTGCCACCGGCGGCAGCGTAAAGGATGTCGCGGAATGGCCGGACCGTATTCGCAAGGTCACCGCCGATCAGGTGAAGGCCGTCGCCGCACGTCGGTGAAGAAGATATTCTCCATGCGATCGGCCTCGAAGCTCATCATCTGCTCCAATGCCGACGGCGCCACCGTCTCATGGAAGGCGGTGTAGTCATAGGAGGTGAAGGCGTTGTGCGAGCCGCCGATGGCGGAGACGGCGCGGTCGAACTCGCCGGCTGCATGGTTGAAAGTCGCTGCCTTGAACATCAGATGCTCGACAAAATGGGCAAGGCCAGATTTGCCCGGCGGCTCGTCGGCGCTGCCGATCTTGTACCACACCATATGGGTGACGATCGGCGCACGGTGATCGGGGATGACGACCACCTCCATGCCGTTGTCGAGCAGGAAATCAGTGACTTTATCATCATCTTTAGCGGCCAGAACCGGAGCGGTCGCCGAGAGAACCAATGCGGTGCAATGAATGCCTCCGCAGCCAGTGAAACCGAAGTTCGATCGATGGCCCCCGTTGTGGTGGCCGGTCGACAGACAAGGTTTGAGGCCAAGTGATTTGTTCCTCATTTTGAAGGGCTTCGTCCCCGTCTCCTCTTGCGCGCCGGATCGTCGCGCAACGCTGAGCCGGGTGAGCAACCGTCTTCGTGTTGCCAGGCCTAGCTCGAGTGTCATCTTCGGATGGGTCTGGGAGGCCCGCGGCTGTATTTCTTGGTGAGGTCCCAAGCCGCAAGTGCTTCGCATTCGGCCAGGTCCGATGTCCGACAATGTCGGATACGCAACATAGCAAAGGCCGATCGACCACATCGCCTCCAACGGTTTTCTGATTTGGCACGATACATGCGCGGTTATCCGAAACGCGCGTCCGGGAGACGATCGAGCACGCGGCCGCGCAGGAGATATGATGTGCCTCGAATTCAGTGCGGCACGGGAGAGGGTTGGAATGGGGATGATGCTTGTCGCCGCAGATCGCTGTCATCGACAGGCAGGCCAGGGTCGACGCTGAACGAGCAGAGGAGTCAGGAGCCTGGGTCGTAGGAAAGGGGAGGTGGCCGCCGGACTCTTCGCAGTAGAGGTGGCGAAGAGGCTGGCTGAGGAGGCGACGGCATCTTGCACGCGCCATGCAGGTAGTTTTACGCGCTGGTTAGCCGACGAACAGATCGATGTTTCTAATCGGGACCGGCTCCAAGCTCAACGCTATGATGCCAACAACAGCCTGATCCTGGTCAATTTCAGATGTGCCAACCGCCGCGCTGGATAATGGAACATCTCTTGCGTGCTTTCTATAACAAACACCAGGGTCATTAAATCAAGCAGGAAGTCGTCGATCGCCTAGGCGATTGTTTGTGACTTATCGTCGAACTGATCCAGCAAAACGCGCGCCCTATCGATCGCATCCGCGCTGGCCGCATCGACTAACGCCTCGATCCTTTCGAAACAATCCAATTCCGAACTCCTTCAAGCCCTCGCCAGGGTCATGCACCAAGGTGGCGACGTGAACCACCCGGCCGTTGACCCGTGGCGCGAGCCACTATCAGCAGATCAAGCCGGGGCCGTGCAATTTTTCGTTTTTGCTTTGCCTATAGTCTCGGCTATGAAGCGGACTGGCCTTATGGCCTGCCCACGCTGCAATTGTTACAAAGGAATACCCATATGGCGACCGGAACGGTGAAGTGGTTCAACAGCTCCAAGGGATTTGGATTTATCCAGCCCGACAATGGGGGGCAGGATGTTTTCGTCCACATCTCCGCTGTCGAGCGCGCGGGCCTTTCTACCCTCAATGAAGGTCAGAAGATCAACTATGAGATCGAACAGGACCGCCGCACTGGCAAGTCATCCGCTGGCAGTCTCAGCAAAGCTGGCTGATTTTCAGGTCGCGTCCCGCGAGAGCCGGAAGCACGCGGTACGTCCCGGATGGGCTAACCCGACCGGAAGGCCGGAGCAGCAGATTGCTGCAAGCGGTCGCGAAGGCTGTCTGCAAAGGTAAGGCGGGGGTTGCTCCCCCGCCTTTCATATTCCGCGCAGATCATGCCAATGGCAGCAGCGAATCTCGGTTGCCGAGATTAAGCCGCGACCTTCTTGCGAGTCCGCTTCGCCGGCACCGGCGTTTCCGGCTCCTTCGGTTTGCGGCCGAGCCCCATCGTCTTGGCCAAGGCCGAGCGCGCCGCTGCGTAGTTCGGGGCGACCATGGGATAATCCGCCGACAGGCCCCATTTGGCGCGATACTCATCCGGCGTCAGCCCATAGTGGGTCGACAGATGGCGCTTTAGCGATTTGAATTTCTTCCCGTCCTCAAGTGAGATGATGTAGTCCGGTGTCACCGACTTCTTGATCGGGACCGCAGGCTTGAGAGCCTCAGGCTCTGCTGCGGAGACGCTTCCGGTCGTGCCTTTCAAAGCTGCGTGCACTTGGCCGATCAGAGCAGGGAGATCCCCCACCGGAACCGGATTGTTGGAGACATAGGCTGAGACGACATCGGCGGTGAGCTCGATGAGGGTGTCGATGTTCTTGTCGGCTTCTTCTGTCATGAAACTCTCCGGTCGGCTTGAAACGTAGTCGGCGAAGCGTCGCTTCATAGTGGCGGCTGCCGCTGAAAGCAACAAATGTCTCGACAGGATTATTGCGATGCTCGTCCAGCATCGAGGTCTATAGCCGCATCCCACCATTCCCGGGTGAGGCCGATCGCGTCACCTTCGACAACTTGGCCAAGGCAGTTGAAGCCTTTGAGGCGACGTTGGTCACGCCGGCCCCCTTCGATGCCTTCCTCAATGGCGATGATGCAGCCATGACTTCCGAACAGAAACAGGGCCTGGCGCTTTTCATGGAGAAGGGTGCTCGTCCTGCCATGCCGGTATCAACGTTGGCGGGCAGGACTTTTACCAATTCGGCCTTGTGGAAAGCCCAGCGCGAGGTCCTGCCGAAAAAGGGCAAGGGCCGCTTTGCGGTCACCAATACAGCTGACGATTCCTATGTTTTCCGCGCGGCGCCGCTGCGCAACGTAGCACTCACCGCGCCGTACTTTCATTCGGGCAAGGTTTGGGATCTGAAACAGGCCGTGGCCATTATGGGCGCCACCCGGCTCGGGCGAAGAATTGAAGGCAGAAGAAGTCGACCTGCTCGTTGCCTTCCTCAACTCGCTGACCGGAAAGGTACCGGAGGTGGTCTTGCCCATCTTACCCGCCGAAACGGCGACAACGCCTCGACCTGCATCGCAGATCTTAAGGAAATGAATAGCCGGAGCTGGCTACGGAAAGTTGCAATCAACAATGATTGCGACCATCACTGGGAAGAGATGATCGCAACCTCCTTGAGAAGGCAATGCCTTGCATGATCCCATAGTGCAGACAATGCTTCCGCCGCCAGCCCGTTGCGACGGCATCATGCTAGGTATCTGGCGCGAGACAGGGCACATGGCCCCGATCGCCGGTCTCAGACTATGCCAAAGTCAACGGCGTTTGACCGTCCAGTTCCGCTAATTCCCCGCGCAGCCACCGGTTCGCTTTGCCCGATCTCCGAAGGTCTCTTGACTAATTGGCGGCGATGTAGAGGGTTTTTCCGAGAGCTTAGTCGCAAACTGTGCAAAGCCTGCCACGGATAGGGAGGAGAGGGACGCTGGACGAGCACGATCCGAAGGAAGAGCTGATCGAGACAATTTTCCGCAACGGCACAATCACCGTTGTGGGCATCCTGCTCGCCTTTTCGCTTGGCTTCGTCACGCATTGGGCGGCGAATCCCATGCCATGGCGGCTGTACGACCTGTTCGCCATTGTGCCGATCCTGGTCGGTATCGCGTTGCAGATGCGGGCGCTGTCCATACTGCTCGACATGAGTTCGCTGCGCCGACCCATCTATGAACGCGCCAACCGCATCTTCATGGTCGGCGTCATCCTGACCGCGTGCGGCGTCGGGCTGGCCATCCTGCTCGATGTCTTCGAGATGTCAGCGAAAGGCGCACTGCCCGGCGCTTAACGGCCTGTCACTGCGCTTTGACTATGCCGCACATCGCTGTCAGTCGACTATTGCATCCGCCCCAGGTTCGACATCTTGGCAGTGTCGCACCATTGGGCGCCCTTACCCGCTGCATTGGCTTCGCCGGGCGCCGACACCGCTCGATCGTAGGCGCGCAGCGGTAAACGCCGCTAACAGGGTGGCCGGTGATTTCTACCACCTTCTCGGCGTCCAGCGTGCATGGCTTGCCGCCAAACGCATCACCGATTTGCGGTTGTCTATGCGCGCGTCAAGCCGAACGCCCACGGCCATGCCGATGCGACTAGACTTACATTAGCGGATGTTAAATTTAGAGCGTTTCGGCTTGCCGGATTACGGTCTTGGGGGCATGCCCCGCATGGTTTCGGGGCGGTTGGCAGGAAGGCGGATGCGCGGCGTGGATGGATCAAGGCGTCGCGTCAGGACGAGGCTCGGCAGGTGCGCGCGCGCATAGCCGAACTGGAGCGCGACCTCGTGGTGACCACGGGGCGCCATCGATGTTTCGAAGCCGGACATGAACTTCGCAAATGCGAAATTCCGCCTGGAGCGTCTCGAGGAATGCATCGCCGAAATACCGGAGAAATGTAAGCGTTAGCGAAGCTTCGTCGCTCTCAATCCTTGCCGCGCAGTCAGCTCGTCGGCGCGGAACATATGACGCGGGTCACCCTCGGAAAGAGCCGACTGCCGGAAATCCGCCCGCGCGGATCTGTGAGGGCGAAAGCCGAATGGCTGAGCTACTCGACCACGACCCGACGAAATGTCGCGCTCTACAACACGCCCGTTGATCTCTCGGCGACGATGCCGGGTCAAAGAAAGGTAACTAAGTTTCGGAACGGCCAGACTGGTGACCTTTCCCCAACCAAGTTCAAGCGGCGTCTTGAAGACCAAGAGCTGTCGTTTCCTTTTTCGAGGCTTGCCCGAAAAATCTTTAGCTCAGACGTGATTATTGTGGTCCGCCTGTCGTATTTCCAGTGGGTGTTACACGGTAGAATGACAGCGCTTCGCCGTGTGTGCGGCAGGAAGCGCAGGAGGCCAACGCAAAGGCTGAAACACGGTAGGACGGCGCAGACCGTCACACTTTTCAAAAGAGACTATTCTCCAAGGGGATCATCATCATCGATCCGGCGATCGGGAGGCTCGGCCGGGCTGGAGGAGGGCGATGGTAATGATGATGCGGTCAGGAGTTGGATGGCGTGATCCAGGCCAGGCACCACGGATCACATCCGCAAAATGGCGGTCCGGCCCCGGAATCGAGCCGCCGTCGCGAGATTTTCGCGGCCGTGGAGGCTTCGCTGTATCCTGTCCGCAGGGCGAAGCGCGCAGCAGATGAAAGTCAACGGCAGGTGCACCACGCGCGGAGACTTGCAAGCCGCGGCAATGGCTTCGATTATTCGGTGAAATAAGTCGAAAATTCTCGTCCGAACTCGCAGTCTTCAGCAAGTGCGGAATCCGATCGCATGGTGGAATACGAGACCTCCGCTCAGGTGTTCCTTGCCGAGGTCAGACGACCATGGACGGGAGGGTTCTTTGCTCGGAAAAACCAATGGTGCAGACGGCGGCGTGCACCGTAGAGGTTCTGAAGGATGTGCCCATCAGTAGCGCAGGCCGAGAAAAAAATGTGGCGATCCCTCGGCATCAAGGCAAGTGGTCGATTCTCACACCGATGAAAACCGAGTGCTGAGAAAGATCATCGGCAGCTCATAATGGGCTTCCGCCGCTGCCATGGGTTAGTAGATCAGGACATCTCAATATCAAAGTAAATTGCGGCACGGAACGTCAACATCGGCACTCGCGACGATCCATATGCACCATGATGATGGATCAATGCCGGAGCTGGCTCGTCGGTCCGTCAAACCCTGAGGAGGGGAGCAGTTAAATGCTGTAGCTCTTGCCATCTCGATCAGCCGTTGTCCAAGCGACAGTTTCCCATGATGACACGCAGGTCGAGATGGCAGCCACAATCTTCGGAGCACGCGCCAAGCACGGCGGCAGAGCGAGGCTAAACCGTCGATCCCCTTTCAACAGCCCGATTTTGCCACCAACGACCGATGTGCAGTGTTTGGTTCATGGTCGGGATTGCGTGAAATCTGCCCTGTTGCGGTGAGTTTTGCTTTCGGCGAACTCTGAAAATCTCGAATAGCGAAATCTCGAACAGCGCCCTCCTCAGCGTGCTGCCCCGCGCCCGCCTCATACATTTCGCCGACGCCTACACTTGCACTTTTCCACTGCCCGACTTGCCGGCAGCGAGCCACTGCATCGCGGAGGTTGCATCTTCCAATATGGCGGCCCGTTTCGCAAAGCCGAAAAAGGCATTGCGCGCTGTACTTACCGGTTTTCGCCCATCATATGCATCGTAGCACGCTCTGAGGGCGGCTTCGTGGATCAGATCTCTGCGTCCCGGCCACTCATTGAGGAAATCGATAGCGTCCGCAAGGCTGGCGATCTCTTGCACGATGTACGGTGCACGCTTCACGAAAAGGGGGTTGCTGAAGGCCTCAGAGTTCATTCGGTCCTCCCGATCTGCTGAACAACTAGTTTGCGTGACGCGGCGCCTCATCGACACCCTCCGACAATTGCAGAATGTGTTGTCAGGGCGATGACAGTTTCAAGAGGAAAGCAGGGGGTTGCAGTCCTCTGGTGCAGTTTTTCGGACGGGGAGATCTGCACGCGTTTCGGGCGTGGCATGACACTCCATTCAGGCGCTCACATACCAATGTGGCTTCGCACCCGCGATCGGTCAAAGTTCGGTGATAGTCGCCAGGCGCCGGGATTTCTGGGATCCACCGGCCGTCCGCGCGGCGTCCGGGATCAAAGCTTCATCCGCTCCGGCGTTCGAACCAACCGAGATCTTCCAATTGAACCCGGCTGCCATATGTTTGACAAGCGCAGCGTGCCGCCCGCCCGTACCCCTGAACAGCAACGTGACACCTGCCGAAGGAAAATTATATGTTTTTCCTCGAATGACTATTTCCAGTAAAGTAATCGGTTGGGCATTTAACGGCCGACACGCGGCAGCCGGTAAATCACCACATGGTTAGGACTCAGGAAGGCCTCCCGGCCGGCACTTTCTCCCGAAGCGCCCGGGCTGCAGCGACCATGTTCATGAGGGCGGGCGGACCTCCTCCCATTTGCGTGTTTTGAGGCCACAGTCCGGATTTATCCACAACTGGCCGTCGGACAGTCGCTCGCGGGCAAGCGTGACGAGGTCCGAAATCTCCGCGACTTCCGGGACTTGTCTTAGAAGCAGTTCGTGAACGCGGCAATCGACCGCGGCCAAGGTAGACCGTCCGGGGGTGTCGGGCAGCACGATCGCGCGGTCGGAGGAGTTGTCCATTGTAGTCTCGCGCTCCAACTGGATTGATCTGTTCACGAGCAAGCAGGCGGTCCCCTTCGACCGCGCGTCTTGTGTCGCTTCGAGCCGTTGTAGGTCTCGTTTATGATAGCCATCGCCGTGGGGCAGGAGATCGACCAACAATTGAACCAGACCGCCGTCCTTGCCTCCTCGCTTTGAGATGGTACGAAGACCAGGGACGTTGTTCGTTGCTCCGAAGAAAGTCAGCTCTGACGAGCAGCCGGACGTGTCGCACAACCTGCTCGCGACGCAGACCCAGAATCTCCGCTAGCTGGCAGACAGTTAGGTCCGCATGGGCGCAAAGGCCCAGGATCCGAAGGCGATCAAGATGCGCTGCCGTGCGTAGGCGACTGACCAGTGTCATCATTGGTCAGCATCAAGCCATATGGAAAAATTGGGCGCCCGTCCTACTGACTTTGTCACTTGGCGTTCTCCGTCGATGCTACAGCTTTCGAAAAAATCTTGTTTTTGCCTCCAAATGCCCAGACAATCACGCTGGTCGCGAGGGAACACGCCTGTTTTGCAAGCATGTACTTGTCTTGAGAAGACGGTGGCGGTGTTCGAACGACCAAGATGAGAGATGATCTTCTTGCCATTGCCGCTAAACAGAGATTGAATGCTGTTCGGTAGTCGCGTCACCTCGGTTTTGACCCGCTAACCTCAGATGTTGCGATAACATACCATTCACACCGGTTTTGAGTTGCTAAGAGTCTATGAATTTCTTTGAAGGATCTGTTGCAACGCTGCACGCGAATGGCGAGGTGCTGATCAGGTGGCGAGCAGCGGTAAGACAGGCGGCCAAATCGACAAGCGCTTAATATACCGGCCATCTGATCGCGGCGACCACCGGCTCGCATCGGACCGGCTTCGACAATTTTGATCGAACGTGGATCTCGCTTGTGACAGCGCGGTTGAACCTTCGCGGTCACTCCAGCGGACGAGAGCTCAACCTTCAGTGACGAGAGGTCGTCGACGCAAGGAACCCACGTCCGAAGGCTGTCCATGAGTGTCAGCGCTTGAAGACTACACTGGCGCGGACCGGCTCGTGGCGCACATGGAGCGGTCGCTGTCACGCGGCCGCATTCTCCTTCAGCTTCTCGAAAACAAACAGCTTACCTTCGCGCACGCCGTCTTCGAGTGGGCTCGCTTTCGCCATATTCGCCGCAATCGCACTGGCCAGCATGCATCCCGTCCCGCGCATCGACGTAGGCAGACGCGGTGTGTCGAAGCGGACTGGTTCGTGATCGGAGCGCACCAGAATATCGGTTGATCGAGGTCCCGATGCATGGCCGCCCTTGATCAGCAGGGCCTGCGCTCCGGCGTTCAGCGATTCCTGGCCTTGCCACACCGCGCTGTCCTCATCCACTGCCAGTTCCGAGCCAACCAGGAGCGCCAGCTCGATGAGATTGGGTGTGACGAGACGGCAAAGCGGTATCAGATTGCGCTTCATGACGGCGATGGCACCTGCTTCCAGCAGCGCCCGGCCTGAGGTCGAGGCGAGCACGGGGTCGAGGATTGCCGGCACCTGCGGATTTTCGCGCAGCACGCCGGCAACGGCAACGATGATCTCGGCCGTTGCCAGCATGCCGATCTTGATGGCCGCCACCTCGTTGGCCTGCAGCGCGGCGCGCATCTGATCGGCCACCAGACTGGGTTGCGAATGATGGATTTCCATGACGGCTTCGTGCGTCTGCACCGTTAGCGCGGTGACAGCTAGGCAGGTTCGCACGCCAATCGAAGAGATCGTCTCGATATCGCGCGCAATTCCGGCACCCCCGCTGGAGTCCGAGCCACCGACGACAAGCACATAAGGGTCTCGCCTCAGCGCCATCGGTCTGTCTTTTCGATCCATTCTCTCGTGCGCGCTTGGGGATCGGCATTCAATGTGATGTCGGTGACCACCGCCGCGCTGTCCGCACCGGCCGCAAAGGCGCCGTCGAGCCTGTCCGGGTTGAGGCCACCAATGGCGACCAGAGGAATCGGTGCTGCCCGGCGCTTCCACTCGCTGATCCGTTCGATCCCTTGCGGCGCCCATTTCATCTTCTTCAGGATGGTCGGGTAGATGGGCCCGAGCGCGATATAGTCGGGCTCGGCGGCCATCGCCGTTTCCAGTTCGATATGATCATGCGTGCTCAATCCGAGCCGCACGCCGGCTGCCCGAATCCGCGAACGATCGGCGGTCTGCAAATCCTCCTGGCCAAGATGGACGAAGTCGCAGCCTTCCTCGATTGCCAGGCGCCAGTGGTCGTTGACGACGAGCTGGTAGTGGTGCTGGGCGCATAAGGCCTTCGCTTTGCGGATCTCCGCGCGCAACCCGACCTCATCCATGGTCTTTATTCGAAGCTGAACCAGATTGACGCCGAGCGGCACCAGCCGTTCGATCCAGGCGGCGCTGTCGACGATCAGGTAGAAGGGATCGAGCTTCATGAAAAAGCTGCCCTGCCGATCGTCGGTGTCGATGGCACGGCGACGTTGCGCGGTTCGAGCATTCCCGAGATGAAAGCTTCACGACCGGCCTCGACAGCCTTGCCGAACGCACGCGCCATGCCGACCGGATCAACCGCCCTGGCGACCGCTGTGTTCAGCAGCACGGCGTCAAAGCCGAGTTCCATGACGGTTGCCGCATGCGACGGTCGTCCGAGCCCCGCATCCACAATCAGCGGGACGCCAGGGAAATGTCCGCGCATCGAGCGCAGTGCCATGATGTTGACCGGGCCGAGGGCGGAACCGATCGGCGCGCACCAAGGCATCAAAACCTTGCAGCCCGCCTCCAGCAGCCGCTCGGCGACAACAAGGTCATCGGTGGTATAGGGGAATACATCAAAACCGTCCTCGCACAGGATGCGGGCGGCTTCGACCAGGCCGAACACGTCCGGCTGCAGCGTATCGTGGTTGCCGATCACTTCGAGCTTGATCCAGTTGGTGCCGAAGACCTCGCGCGCCATTTTCGCGGTCGTGACCGCTTCCTTGACGGAGTGACAGCCAGCAGTGTTGGGCAGGATTCTGACGCCGAGCGAGCGGATCAACGACCAGAATTGTTCGCCGGCCCTACCGCCCGCCATCTCACGCCGCAACGAGACGGTCACCACCGACGTGCCCGACGCCTTGACCGCATCGGCAAGGATGGCCGGCGAAGGATATTGAGCGGTACCGAGAAGCAGGCGGGAAGGGAGCGTCGTTCCAAGGAGATCGAACATGGTCAACCGCCCTGCATGGGTGAGAGGATTTCGATCCGGTCGCCGTCGCTCAACTGGAATTCCGCGCGGTTGGCTTTGTGCACGAGATCGTTGTTGACGGCCGTTGCCAGCCAATCGCCCTCATAGTCGAGCGCGGCAAGCAGCTCGGCCAGCGTGGTGGCGGCAATCTCATGCGCTTCGCCGTTGACCATCAGTTTCATGAACGAGCTCCGTGGTTCTGTCTTGACTGAAAACCAGGTCGGCAGCCTGGCGCGCCATGGCGGGGGCGAGAAGAAAACCATGGCGATAGAGTCCATTGATCGCGACGGTAGTCCCACGTGCCTCGACACGCGGCAGATTGTCGGAAAAGGCCGGACGAACACCGGCGCCGATCTCAATGATGCCAGCCTCGCTGAAGGCCGGATGGAGGGCATAGGCGGCACCCAGCAGCTCCATCATGGAACGCGCCGTGACCGGTCCTGTGGACTGGCTTTCGATCATCGTCGCGCCAACCATGAAATGGTGATCGGTACGCGGCACCACGTAGAGCGGAAAGCGCGGATGAAGCAGCCGGACCGGGCGTGACAGCGAAATGTCGGGCGTGCGCAGGATCAGCATCTCGCCGCGAACGCCGCGCAGGCCGTCGTCTTCTGCCGCCATCCCCGTGCAGTCGATCTGACGATCGAAACCGGAAAGGTGCCGGGCGTCGGCGCCGAAGTGGAATTCGACGCCCATCGCCGCGAGCTTGTCATGAAGCGCTGCCATCGCCTGGCGCGGGTCGAGATGAGCTTCGTCGGGGAAGAACAGCCCGCGCCGGAAGCGGCCGGCGAGGTCGGGTTCCAGGCGCGCAATTTCGTCTTCATCGACACGCCGATGCCCCGACGTACGACTGGCAAACCGGTCGAGCTCGCCAGTATCACGCAGTGCCGCAACGACCAGCGTTCCGGCCCGCGTCACCTGACCCGGCAGTACCGCATTCCACCAGTCGGCGGCGTCGCGCCCGAGATCCAGCACCGGCAGCTCGGCGCTTTCACGCTCGCACCATGGCGCCAGCATGCCGCCGGCGAACCACGACGCATTGCCACCAAGGCCATGCCGCATCTCGGCGACTGTGACCCCCGCGCCGCGGGCGGCGAGTTCTAAGGCGGCGGTGAGGCCGGCGACGCCGGCCCCCTTGACCAGGAGCTTCATGATCGCTCAGGCGCCTCTGGCATAAGTGGTGCGCCGGTCTCGTCCGCCGGCATGTAGAGATCGCCGCCCTCGCGGTATTTTGCCGCCATTGCCGCCATGCCTTCCTTCTGGGCCTCGGCACGGATGTCGTGGGAGATGCGCATCGAGCAGAATTTCGGTCCGCACATCGAGCAGAAATGGGCCAGCTTGTGCGCCTCCTTGGGCAAGGTCTGGTCATGGAAAGCCCGCGCCGTTTCCGGATCGAGCGACAGGTTGAACTGGTCCTCCCAACGGAACTCGAAGCGCGCGCGGGAAAGGGCATCATCCCTGACTTTCGCGGCCGGATGGCCCTTCGCCGGTCGGCGGCATGGGCGGCGATCTTGTAGGTGATCACGCCAATCTTGACGTCGTTGCGATCGGGAAGGCCGAGATGTTCCTTGGGTGTGACGTAGCAGAGCATGGCGGTGCCGAACCAGCCGATCATGGCGGCGCCGATGCCTGAGGTGATGTGGTCATAGCCTGGCGCGATGTCGGTCGTCAGCGGTCCAAGTGTATAGAAGGGCGCCTCGCCGCAGACAGCGAGCTGCTTGTCCATGTTCTCCTTGATCTTGTGCATCGGCACATGGCCGGGGCCTTCGATCATCACCTGGCAATCCTTCGCCCAAGCGATCTTTGTCAGCTCGCCGAGCGTTTCCAGTTCAGCGAATTGCGCCGCGTCGTTGGCGTCGGCGATCGAGCCGGGACGAAGGCCGTCGCCGAGCGAGAAGGACACATCATAGGCGCGGCAGATATCGCAGATCTCCGCGAAATGCTCGTAGAGGAAGCTTTCCCGGTGATGATGCAGGCACCATTTGGCCATGATCGAGCCACCGCGAGAGACGATACCCGTGACCCGGTCAACGGTCAGCGGGATGTAGTGCAGCCGCACGCCGGCGTGGATGGTGAAATAATCGACGCCCTGTTCGGCCTGCTCGATCAGCGTGTCGCGGTAGACCTCCCAGGTCAGGTCCTCGGCGATGCCGCCGACCTTCTCGAGCGCCTGGTAGAGCGGCACCGTGCCGATCGGCACCGGTGAATTGCGCACGATCCAGTCGCGGATGTTGTGGATGTTGCGGCCGGTCGACAGGTCCATCACCGTATCGGCGCCCCAGCGGATCGCCCACACCATCTTTTCGACCTCTTCGGCCATCGACGATGTGACCGCGGAGTTACCGATATTGGCGTTGATCTTGACCAGGAAATTGCGGCCGATGATCATCGGCTCGCTCTCGGGATGATTGATGTTGGCTGGAATGATCGCCCGCCCGCGTGCCACCTCGTCGCGCACGAATTCCGGCGTGACGAAGTCGGGGATCGCCGCGCCGAAGCTTTCACCGTCGCGCTTGAGCTTGCCGCGCAGCATGTCGCGTCCAAGGTTTTCGCGTATGGCGACGAACTCCATTTCAGGCGTGACGATGCCGGCGCGCGCATAGGCAAGCTGGGTCACCGCCTTGCCTGCCTTGGCCCTGAGCGGCCGGTTGCGAATGGGAAATTCCGGCGTCAGGCGCCCGCCCGCGGCGAATCCATTGTCTTCCGGCCGGACATGGCGGCCATCATAGGCTTCGACATCGCCGCGCGCCATGATCCATTCATGGCGAAGCCGGGCGAGGCCCTTTTCGATACTGGTTTCGACGGTCGGGTCGGTATAGGGGCCGGACGGATCGTAGACGGTGACAGGTCGGTTCGCCCGCCGTCGGATGGACGGAGATTTCGCGCATCGGCACCTTGATGTGCGGATGGAGGAGGCCGGATTTGTGGATTTTCCGAGAGGCGGGCAGTGGTCCCGTCGACACGGCGGGGGTGAGGGCATTCATCTTGAGGCTCCTTTGCTCATGCATTGGAGACCCAGTTCTGTGCCGGAAGGATGAAAAGACGCTCTGGCCGCCTGTTCGAAACAGGACTTCGGGCGTGAACTCCCGCAAAGCGCTTGCACCGTCCCTACGCCAGTATGAACTGGATCAGGTTCAACGGGTCACTGCGCCGCGAAAGCCAGCAGTATCTCAGCCCCTTGCCGGGACTCCCCTGGTGAATGCTCCGAATTGAACGAGCCGGCGCTACTTTGTCAAGCGCCTTCGGGCCGCGGGAGTGGTCGACGGCCAATCAGACCGGGCAGAAAAGCTCGCGCATGCGTCGGCGACAATCACGCCCCGAAAACCTGGGCAGGGATACGGGGATCGCCAAACCTTCGGGGCTTAAAGATCGATTCTTATGATGGTCTCGCCTTCAATCGGCACTAAACGTTTGCGCGTAGATCGCCTCGATCCGACCTGCCGTCGTCATTGGTCAGCGGCGAATTCATTTTCGTGGGCGCGGTTCGACAGATGACCACCAGTGAAGGAAACGGAAGGGCAGACTGGCCAGCCGCGGCATGTCGATAAGGACAGCCAACTGTTGCCGAATCGAGCTGCAGAAAGGCGGTTTCTTCGGCAGGGTCCGTTCGAAAGGATTGCGACCACCACGCTGCCACGGAACGGTCGTCGAGAACATCGCCAAGCTACCCAAGCCGCTAGCGAAGAGCGGTAATCCCTTTGGCCTCCGCTCATGCCGATTGCTGTGCTTACGGGGCAACCCGGTCGAGAAATGCATCGAATGCGGCAGCAACAGCGCGAATCACAAAGCGATGCTCCTGCCGCACGCGAATGAAACCCTTTTCGATGTCCACTATGCCGTCCTCGGCCAGCATCGCCAAGCCTTCGGCTGAATCGAGAAAACGGATCGGATCAGATCCGTGACCGGCACAGATTGCCGGCACATCCGCCTCGAGATCGCACATCAATCGCTCGATGATTGCCGCTCGCACGCGGTCTTCGTCGGTGAGACGGTAGCCCTTTGACGTCGCCAGACGGCCAGCTGCGATGTGCCGGGTGTAAGAATCCCGTGTAACCTCGTTCTGGACGTACCCTTCGCCGACGCGGCCGATAGCCGACGCGCCGAAACCGATCAGGGTTTTGCAGGTGTCGGCCGAGTAACCCAGGAGTTGCGCCGCAGGCGACCGGTTTTCTGCGCCAGTGTAAGCTCATCGTCCGGCAAGGTGAAATGGTCGAGCCCGATCTCTCGGTAGCCGGCGGCAACCAGCGTCTCGGCCACGGCCGCAGCCTGTTCGGCGCGGACAGCGCTGTCCGGCAGTGCTGTCTCCTCGATCTGGCGCTGATTATTTATGAGCGACGGAATGTGCGAATAGCCGAACACCGCAAGCCGGTTGGGGCGCATGGCGACCGCCGCCGTCGCGGTCTGGACGCAGTACTGCACCGTCTGATGCGGGAGACCGAAGATGAGGTCGAAATTGATACGGCTTACTCCATGCCGGCGCAGCCCTTCGACGGCAGCCGCCATTTGCGTCTCACTCTGCACCCGGTTGACCGCTTTTTGAACAACGGGATCGAAGCTCTGCACGCCGAGGCTTGCGCGGTTCACGCCGGCTGCTCCCCAGGCTTCGGCCATCTCGGCCGTGAAGGTGCGCGGATCAATCTCGACCGCAACCGCAGCCGTTTCCCTGAGCGCGAAGCGGTCGCGCAGGACGCTTCGGGCGAAATTTGTATTTCGCCAACGCCACGCGGGCGATGTCGCGTTAACCGCCGATCAGTGTTGGCTGGTGGCGATGGGGAACAGTTGGCCGGTCAGCTACAAGCGCCATCGCTTTCCCGCCGATCACCGCCCACACCGTTTGATTCTACTGTCGCTTTCCCTTCAGCCTGCGCCTGGTCGAGGAGATGCTGCTGACGCGCGGCATTGCGTGCCTAAGAGACGATACGGCGTTGGGACCGGACTTTGCTCGCCGACTGGCTCATAAGACGCTGTCGCGTAGCGATACCTGGCTTAGCCAATTTTTCAGGAGAAAAGTTGAAGGTTATCTCTCAGCGATCGGCCGCCACTCGTCGATTATCTTGTAGCCGGCAAGTCGAACGCGAAGAAATGTCCTTGGAAGGTTGATCCCGACTGCGCGAAATGGGCGCGTCCAGCAGCTTGCAGAGCAGGAGTGTGCCGACGCCGCCGTGCGCGATGAAAGCAATGTCGCCGTCGCTATGAGTCCCAAGAATGCGTAACACGGCCCGCACTACGCGCTCTTGAGCATCGACCGCACGCTCCCATCCACGGACACTCTCATGTGGATTGGCAAAGAAGCTGTCAGCAACCCGCTCGAACTCGGCAGATGGAAGGAAGCCTGTCGCGGTGCGGTCATTCTCGCCAAGGTGCTCATCTACCTGGACTGGCAAACCAAATCCTGCGGCAAGCGGGCCGGCCGCTTTCAATGGCTTTAGCCTCGGAGCTTGACCATATCGACGTCAGGTCGGACAGAACGCACTCCCTGCGAAAGTCCTCATCCGAGCGACACCGCGGTCAGAAAGCCGCCAGGCTGGCACCGGCAGGGCGGGATCGACGGAAACTTCTGGGTGAGTGACAAAGAAGGCCGTCGGCATGCCCATTGTGCTCCGACAAAATCCTTCCGGATGCACCTAACAGAGCTAATCGAACACAGGACGTGACAATACGCCGCCCTATATCATTGCACGGGCGCCTTTTTACACAGCCACATTGGCAAGCTGGCGCACGGGACCATGACCAGCTTTGCCAGAGCCGAGGCGTGGCCGCCCTAACAATGACGCTTACGGCCTGGGCATGCTCCAAGAGCCGGACGCCCGTACCGAGACGGTGCCGCCGGATGATGTCTTTCATAGCAGACAAAAACTGTCGCTATTGAACGAAATTGTCGCGTATCGAACAAACGAACCATATCCGAAACGTTTCCGCTTCGTGCTCAGTCTGACCCTCGAATTAAGAAAAGAAGGAAGCGCGACGAAGGTGCGCCGGCCAACTGAATGTCAGCGCGCAGCGACGTCTTCAGGATGGCACGTCACTTGCTCAGTCAACTTTGGAACCGTTGTGACGGTCTGCCTCACAACAAGCGGAGATGACTATGGCGATTGGCTCAGAAGTGCTGGATGCCCTCGGGCCACTGAAGACTTTGACTGAAGGGCTGGTTCTCGGCTCAGTTGCGACCTTGATCGCAGTTTCCGGTGCTGGCGCCGCCGACGCGGTGACGGTCGCCGAGTCGGAACCCGTTGAATCCGTCAAAATCTGCGACGCCTACGGCGCTGGCTACTTCTACATTTCCGGCACCGGGACCTGCCTGCGCATCGGCGGCTATGTCCGTTATGACTTCGGCGCTGGCGATACGGGATCGTATGACCGCGCAAGAACCTCGAATGCGAGGATTGGGGTGGATCAAGGTACATGGCGAAACAACACGCGCTTTGCGTTCGAAATCTGGACCCAGCAAGAGACCGAACTCGGCACGTTGAAGACCTATACCGAAACCCGCATGAACTTCGGAAATCGCAACACGTATTCGGTTCCGGACAGTCCTCATAACGATTCCGTCAACAGAGACTTCACGTTGACTTCTGCCTGGATTCAGCTTGGTGGCCTCCGGGTTGGTAAGGATTGGTCGGCCTTCGATACTTATATTGGATACGCCGGAACAGTACTCAATCAAAGTCTTGTTCGATACGGCTATTTCGATACAAATGTGTTTCAGTACTACTTTGACGCGAGTAACGGCTTTTCGGCTATGGTTTCACTCGAAGAAGGCTCGGGCGTAGTCGGCACCGTCGACAGCTATGTTCCGCACGTAGTGGGCGGCGTGAAATACACACAAGGCTGGGGCGCGATCACCGGCGTTGTCGGTTATGACAGCAACTATGAATCGGTGGCCGGCAAGGTCCGCGTCGGTGTCAACGTCACCAACGAACTGTCGCTCTTCGGAATGTTCGGCTACGGCTCCAATGGCAAGCTCAACGATGATGCCACCAACGCAATCGACGCTCATGGTCGCGGCTTCTACAAAATCTGGGGCGGCAATTGGGCTTTCTGGGCCGGTGCTACTTACAAATTCAACGAGAAAACCTCGTTTAATCTTCAGATCTCGGGTGATCAGCTCAAGAACTATGGTGTGGCTGCAAACATCGCCTATACGGTCGTTCCAGGTTTCACGGTCGCAGCCGAACTAGACTATGACGACTACGGCAACCTCGGCGTCGGCATGGTCGACCCTTCAAAGTTGAACTGGACTGACGCCGACAAGAAGAACGGCGTCGGCGGCATCCTCCGTTTCCAACACTCATTCTAACGGAATGAACAGCTGCATCTCCGATATGCCCGCTTCACGCGATTCATCCGCGGTCCGAGAGCAGACACGCTCGTGCACCGAAAACATGATCTTCAATCGTGAAGCGCGCTATCTCGGTCACAATCTGTTGGAAGCATTGGTAGTGGTTTCCTTACTGACCTCGACGACACTCGTGGTCGTACCGGCTGGCCACAAACGACTGACGCCTCTTGGGGCATCGAATGGGTCGGGGACGGCGCATGAGGCGCTTGCCAATCGCATGCTGGCTCTGGTCGCGCTTCATATCGGCGATGTCCTGGGGAGCTTCAGTCACAGCGAGAACCTCGTGCGCGCCATGATCACTGGACGCGCGCGCGTGCCGGAAGGGGGCTACGTCGCTTGACAGGAAACCGTTCCCGGAGTGCGGCCAAAGCAAACGTCCGAAATTCGCAACTGCACCGACACAGGAGCCTCGTTCGGGCCAGCCTTCTCTTAGGCCCGATGGCACTCGCCCTGAGCTTGTTGCTGCTGCTATCTGCCTCTGAAAGGGACAACAATGCTCGCCCGGCATCTTGTCCCGATCCTGCCCGCTCCATTCGCTGCGCTCCCGTGTTGGGTATAAGTCCGCTTTGAGCGCCGTCTCCTTTGGAACCGTCCTCCGGGACAGAAACCATCAACCAAAGGAAAAGACCATGACCAACAACCGCAACACCAAGTCCGAGGCGAAATTGCGCGCCACATAACCGTTCAACGGCGCGCTTTACGTGTTCCGCTCGAAAAGAGCGGACAGAATCAAGGCGGTCTGGTGGGACGGGTCCGGGGTATGCCTGTTTGCCAAGACGCTCGAGGAAACGAAGTTCTGCTGGCCACGCATCGGGCCCTCGCGTGTTCAGCTGAACCACGCTCAGCTCTTGGCGCTGGTTGACGGGCTGGACTGGAAGAAGGTCCGGCCGGCGGTGGTGAGGCGGCCGCAATCGGTAGGCTGAAGAGCCTGTGGCAAGTTGAATCAGGCCATTGAAAGCGTTGGGAAAACGGCTGCGAACATGCTGTGATGCCAGTCATGGCGATGGCTGCCGAAGAGCTTCCGGACGACGTTGATGCGCTGAAGGCGATTGTCGTGGCGCTCGCCGAAAAGGCCGCCCTTCTGGAGGTGATACCAAGTCGACATCGACGCGAATCCAAAGCAGAAGAGGGGCTAAGGTCGATGACAACACCAATTGCCGATACCAATGCCAAGACGATTATGGCCACAGAGGCACGCGATTGGGGCCAGGTTGGTGCGCGGGGGCTCTACGATCCGCGAAACGAACACGATGGCTGCGGGGTCGGCTTCGTCGCGCATCTCAAGGGTGAGAAGTCGCATCAGATCGTGCGCGATGGCCTCTCCATGCTCAAAAACCTGACCCACCGCGGCGCGGTCGGTGCCGATCCGCTGATGGGCGATGGCGCCGGCATTCTCGTTCAGATCCCGGACCTCTTTTTTCGCGAGGAGATGGCGAAGAAGGGCGTTACCTTGCCGAAGGCAGGCGAATATGCCGTCGGCTATCTCTTCATGCCGCGCGACGAGAAGCTTGTCGCCCATTTCCAGGATGTGATCAGCGAAGTCGTGGCCGAGGAAGGCCAGATTCTACTCGGCTACCGTGACGTGCCGGTCGACAATTCGTTGCTCTCCAAAGCGCCGGACATCGCTGCGACGGAGCCGCATCATGTCCAGGTGTTCATCGGTGCCGGCCGCGAGGCAGCCACGAAAGATGAATTCGAACGGCGGCTGTTCACGCTCCGCAAGGTGATCTCCAACCGCATCTATGCGGAAGCCGGCGGCGATCTCGGTTTCTATATCGTGTCACTGTCGACCACCACCATCGTCTACAAGGGCATGTTCCTCGCCTATCAGGTCGGGGCCTATTACAAGGACCTCGCCGACGAACGCTTCCAGTCGGCGGTTGCGCTCGTACACCAGCGCTTCTCGACCAACACCTTCCCGTCCTGGAAGCTCGCGCATCCTTACCGCATGGTCGCCCACAATGGCGAGATCAACACGCTGCGCGGCAACGTCAACTGGATGGCGGCACGACAGGCGTCCGTTTCCTCGCCGCTCTTCGGCGACGACATTTCCAAGCTCTGGCCGATCTCCTATGAAGGCCAGTCGGACACGGCCTGTTTCGACAATGCGCTCGAATTCCTCGTGCGCGGCGGCTATTCGCTTTCGCATGCCGTCATGATGCTCATCCCGGAGGCCTGGGCCGGCAACCAGCTCATGGCGCAGGAGCGCAAGGCCTTCTACGAATATCACGCGGCGCTGATGGAGCCGTGGGATGGGCCGGCGGCGGTCGCCTTCACCGACGGCCGCCAGATCGGCGCCACGCTCGACCGCAACGGCCTTCGCCCGGCGCGCTATATCGTCACCAGCGACGACCGCGTCATCATGGCGTCGGAGGCGGGCGTGTTGCCCGTCGCTGAGGACAAGATCGTCAAGAAATGGCGTTTGCAGCCCGGCAAGATGCTGCTGATCGATATGGAAGAGGGCCGCATCATTTCCGACGAGGAAGTGAAGTCGTCGCTTGCCGGCAAGCATCCCTATCGCCAATGGCTCGACAACACCCAGCTGATCCTCGAAGAGCTGAAGCCGGTCGGGCCCCGGGCACTGCTGCACCGCGACGTCTCCTTGATCGACCGGCAGCAGGCCTTCGGCTACACGCAAGAAGATACGAAGCTCCTGATGTTGCCGATGGCGACGACCGGTCAGGAGGCGATCGGCTCGATGGGCACCGACACGCCGATCTCGGCGATGTCCGACAAGCCGAAGCTGCTGTACACCTATTTCAAGCAGAACTTCGCCCAGGTCACCAACCCGCCGATCGACCCGATCCGCGAGGAACTGGTGATGAGCCTCGTCTCCTTCATCGGTCCGCGCCCGAACATCCTCGAACACGAGGGCATGGCACATGCGAAGCGGCTCGAGGTCCGCCAGCCGATCCTTACCAATGGCGACCTCGAGAAGATCCGCTCGATCGGCCACACCGAAGACCGCTTCGACACCAAGACGCTCGATTTCACCTATGACATTACCCGCGGTGCCGAAGGCATGCCGGAGATGCTCGACCGTCTGTGCGAAAGGGCGGAAGCGGCAGTCAAGGGCGGCTACAACATCATCGTGCTTTCGGACCGGCAGATCGGCCCGGACCGCGTCGCGATCCCGGCGCTGCTCGCCACCGCAGCCGTGCACCACCACCTGCTCTGCAAGGGATTGCGCACGTCGGTCGGCCTCGTCGTCGAATCCGGCGAACCGCGCGAGATCCATCATTTCTGCCTGCTCGCCGGTTACGGTGCGGAGGCGATCAATCCCTATCTCGCCTTCGACACGCTCATCGACATGCACAAGCGCGGCGAGTTTCCGAAGGAACTCGACGAGAAGGAAGTCTTCCACAACTACATCAAGGCGGTCGGCCAAGGTATCCTCAAGGTCATGTCCAAAATGGGCATCTCCACCTATCAGTCCTATTGCGGCGCGCAGATCTTCGACGCCGTCGGCCTTTCGTCCGAGCTGGTCGGCAAGTACTTCTTGGGTACGGCGACGACGATCGAAGGCATCGGCCTCGAGGAGTTCGCGGCGGAAACCGTCTCTCGCCACAAGGCCGCCTTCGGCAGCGATCCGGTGCTCGCCAATGCGCTCGACGTCGGTGGCGAATACGCCTTCCGCATGCGCGGCGAAAGCCACGCCTGGACGCCGGCCGCCATCGCCTCGCTCCAGCAGGCGGTGCGCGACAATGCCGAGGACCGCTATCGCGAGTTCTCCGCGATGATGAACGAGTCGGCGAGCCGCATGAACACGATCCGCGGGCTCTTCACGATCAAGGACGCCGAGGCAGCCGGCCGCAAGCCGATCGCTGTCGAGGAGGTCGAGCCGGCATCGGAGATCGTCAAGCGCTTCTCGACGGGAGCGATGTCCTTCGGCTCAATCAGCCGCGAGGCGCACACGACGCTGGCAGTCGCGATGAACCGGATCGGCGGCAAGTCGAACACTGGCGAAGGCGGCGAGGAGAGCGATCGCTACCTGCCGCTGCCGGACGGCTCGACGAACCCCGAGCGGTCGGCGATCAAGCAGATCGCCTCGGGCCGCTTCGGCGTCACCACCGAATATCTGGTCAATGCCGACGTGCTGCAGATCAAGGTGGCGCAGGGCGCAAAACCCGGCGAAGGCGGCTACCTGCCGGGCCACAAGGTCGATGCGACCGTCGCCAAGACGCGGCACTCGACTCCGGGCGTAGACCTGATCTCGCCGCCGCCGCACCATGACATCTATTCGATCGAGGATCTGGAGCAGCTGATTTACGATCTGAAGAACGTCAATCCCGAGGCTGACATCTCGGTCAAGCTGGTTTCCGAATTTGGAGTCGGCACGGTTGCGGCCGGCGTTGCCAAGGCGCGCGCCGATCACATCACGATTTCCGGTTTCGACGGTGGCACCGGTGCTGCGCCGCTGACCTCGGTGAAGCATGCGGGTAGCCCCTGGGAGATCGGCCTTGCCGAAACGCAGCAGAGGCTGGTGCGCAATGGTCTGCGCTCTCGCATCGCTCTGCAGGTCGACGGCGGCTTGAAGACCGGCCGCGACGTCGTCATCGGGGCACTGCTCGGCGCCGACGAATTCGGTTTCGCCACCGCGTCGTTGATCGCGGTCGGCTGCGTCATGATGCGCAAGTGTCACCTGAACACCTGTTCTGTCGGCGTCGCTACCCAGGATCCGATGCTCCGGAAGCGTTTCAAGGGGACGCCGGAGCATGTCGTCAACTACTTCTTCTTCGTTGCGGAGGAAGTGCGCGAAATCCTCGCATCGCTTGGAGCCAGAAAGCTTGACGACGTCATCGGGTCCTCGGACCTGCTGGATCGCGACGGAATGATCGAGCACTGGAAGGCGAGGGGCCTCGACTTCTCGAATATCTTCCACAAGGAGGAGGCTCCGAAGGAAGCGACCTATTGGACGGAGCGCCAGAACCATCCGATCGACGACATTCTCGACCGCAGGCTGATCGAGAAGGCGAAGCTCGCGCTGGAGACCAAGGTGCCGGTCGCCTTCGAGGCCGAAATCAAGAACGTCGACCGCTCGGCCGGCGCGATGCTTTCGGGCGCACTTGCCAAGCGCTGGGGCCATAAAGGGCTGAAGGACGATACGATCCACGTGACCATCAAGGGCACGGCGGGCCAGTCCTTCGGCGCGTTTCTCGCCCGCGGCATCACTTTCGACCTAGTCGGTGACGGGAACGACTATGTCGGCAAGGGGCTCTCGGGTGGACGCATCATCGTGCGGCCGCCGGAGAACGCGCGGATCGTGCCGCATCAGTCGATCATCGTCGGCAACACCGTGCTTTACGGTGCGATTTCCGGCGAGTGCTACTTCAACGGCGTCGCCGGCGAACGCTTCGCGGTGCGCAACTCCGGAGCGATCGCGGTCGTCGAAGGCGTCGGCGATCACGGCTGCGAATATATGACCGGAGGCGTCGTCGTCGTTCTCGGCGGCACCGGCCGCAATTTCGCGGCCGGCATGTCGGGCGGTGTCGCTTATGTGCTCGACGAGGAGGGCGATTTCGCCCGGCGCTGCAATATGGCCATGGTCGAGCTGCAGCCGGTGCTGGAGGAGGACGACATGCTGGAGAAGCTGCATCACCACGGCGGCGACCTCATGCACGAAGGCATGGTCGACGTCTCGGGCGACATGACGCGGCATGACGAGGAGCGGCTCTACCGACTCATCTCGAGCCATCTGCACTACGCCGGTTCGGCCCGCGCCAAGGAGATCCTCGATCACTGGGCGGACTACCGGCCGAAGTTCCGCAAGGTGATGCCGGTCGAGTACCGCCGCGCGCTCGAGGATACGGAGCGCATGAAAATGGGCGGTGGAGAAAACGTTCCATGATCACATCCACAAAAAGCGCCGTTACTCCGATCGGACGGGATCTAAGCTCACCTTCACCAATCCTAGGCCTCAGTGCAGAGGGCAATCTTAACAGGCAGAAGAGGCCAGACATAATGCAGACCGCCAAGACTGTGCTTAAGTTTATCAAAGATGACGACGTCCAATACCTCGACTTCCGTTTCACCGACCCGCGCGGCAAGTTGCATCATATCACTGTCGACGCCTCGACAGCCGACCAGAACACGTTTGCTGACGGCATTATGTTTGACGGCTCGTCCATTGCCGGCTGGAAGGCGATCAACGAGTCCGACATGACCCTGATGCCCGATCCGACGACCGCCCAGATGGACCCGTTCACCTCGGCGTCCACCCTGACGATCAACTGCGACATTCTCGAGCCGGAGACGGGCGAGCCATACAACCGAGATTCGCGCCGCATCGCGAAGAGGGCCGAGGCCTACCTGCAGTCCACGGGAATTGCCGATACGGTATATGTCGGCCCCGAATCCGAGTTCTTCGTGTTCGACTCCGTGGAGTTTGCGTCTGACCCCTACGACACCGGCTTCAAGCTCACATCCTCCGAGCTGCCGGTCAACGGCGATCCGCATCGTGAGGGTGGCAACCACGGTCACCGCATCCAGACCAAGGCCGGCTACCTTCCGGTTCCGCCGCTGGATTCCGGTCAGGACATGCGCGGTGAGATGCTGGCAACCATGAAGGCCATGGGCGTGATAGTCGAGAAGCATCACCACGAGGTGGCTCCCGCCCAGCACGAACTCGGCATAAAGTTCGACACCCTAGTTCGCAGCGCCGACGCGATCCAGATCCTTAAATATTGTGTTCTCAATGTCGCGAAGTCCTATGGAAAGACGGCGACCTTCATGCCTAAGCCGGTATTTAGCGAGAGCGGCTCGGGCATGCACGTGCACCAGTCGCTGTGGAAGGGCGGCAAGCCTCTCTTCGCCGGCGACAAGTATGCCAGCCTGTCCCAGGAATGCCTGTGGTACATCGGCGGCATCATCAAGCACGCCCGGGCGCTCAACGCCTTCACCAACCCGACGACGAACTCCTATAAGCGTCTCGTCCCCGGCTACGAGGCTCCGGTTCTGCTGGCCTACTCAGCCCGTAATCGCTCTGCCTCCTGCCGCATTCCGTTGGCGACCTCGCCGGAGGCCACGCGGGTCGAGGTCCGCTTTCCTGATTCAGCCGCCAATCCTTACCTCGCCTTCGCGGCGATCCTGCTGGCCGGTCTCGATGGCATCCTGAACAAGATCGATCCCGGAGTACCGATGGATCAGGATCTCTACGAATTGCCGCAGTGCGAGCAGCAGAAGATCCAGACTGTCTGCGGTTCGCTGCGCGAAGCTCTTACCAGTCTTGACGAGGACCGCGCGTTCCTTAAGGCTGGCGGAAGCTTCGATGACGACTTCATCGATAGCCATATCAAGCTGAAGATGGAGGAGGTCACCTGCGTCGAGAGGACCACGCAACCCATCGAGTTTAAGATGTACTACTCCGTCTAATGACCTTCACAAGAGCGGTGACCGGCAACGTTTGGCGCATCTAAAGCCGGAGCAGTTCGAGGGCGCCATCCGTCGGCAAGTACAGGCACCGTGCATGGGGTCAGCTCGCAACGGACCGTCCTCGTCGAGGTTTTCGGCGGAGACCGGTAACTTCTCTGGGGTTAGGCGGCGCGCAGGAGAGGCGGTTTGGGCTTGAATAGTGGTGGCACGTTCGGCTCTGGCTGTCGGAACGGTGCCCGCAATCGATTGCGAAGCTCGCCGTTGAGATCTGCCGTCCTGACCTGCATGAGCATGTGAGCACCGTGGAGCGACCACCGCATCTGCTGTTTCTTGACCATCCGCTTGCCGACAAGTGAATTCACCGCCGATTCAGCCAGAGTCGTTGCGACGCGAAGCCCGGCTTGGTAGCGCTTGCCATAGTTGACGATCGCGCCGCGGTTCGAACGGATATAGGTCAGGAGCTGCAAGCCGAGGCTTTGAAGTCGGGCGATGGAGAACTCGCTGTCTCCTTGCGAAGCCTTCACCCTCTCCAAGAGTTGCTCCAGATCGGTGATCGCGCGATCGACCCGCCCATGCCACAGGCGCCACTTCACCGCTCTGATGTCACGGTCGATTGCGGGAAGCGCTTCAGAGAGACCCGATCGGGATCGAGCCATATGATCGGCGATCTGCTGCATCGGCTGGACCTTCATGGCGATGTGGAACCAGTCGATGATGTGGGCCGTCGGCTCGGCATTGCGCGGGGTAGCCGCTTCAGGATTTCGGCGCCGTCCGAAATCACCGTCACATCGCCAAAGCCGCGGTAGCCTACTTCCCGAAGGGCATGAAGGGCGCGATCCCGGATTGCCCGTTGGTCGGTGCTGCTAGTGACGAAATAGCGACCGCCACCTTCGCCCCGCCCGCCGCGGCCGCATCGGGCCACAACGAGCTCGAAGTTGCGCGCTGAATTGGAATCGGCGCTGCGAACATGCGCAGTATCGATGCTGATGACGAACTCTTTGCGGCGATCGCCGGGAAGCTGCATTTCAAGCTGGCGTCGTTCGTGCGTTTGCGCCCTTGCGTGCAATTCTTCCTCAGCAACCTGATCGTCGAGCCGTTCGCCAATCCTGATGGTTCGCTTGCGCACGGTGGCATGCGTCTCGGTCGGCTCAACGTCAGCGACACCGAAGTTATCAACATTGGACAGGAACGGCATCGATATCTGACAAAACAGGTTGCTTTTACTCGGCTCCGAAAGTCCGCACGTTCATCGCTATTTGAATGGAAATTGATTCCACATTGAATAGGGTATTGGTGGTAAAAGGGGAAGTGTTGTATCGGCGGCGGCGGGGGAGGAAACGCCATGATCGATTCAGAGGTGTTTGACTTCGTCGAACGCTGTCGAAAACATGCCAATGTCGGTCAACTACTCACCGACCTGCTTCACACGGTCAAAACCCTCGGCTTCGAACATCTTATCTTGAGCGGCGTGCCGCTTGGCGGCCAGAAGCTTGCTCCTATGGTCGAACTGAACGGCTGGCCCAACGGCTGGTTTGAACGATACGTCGATGCCGAGCATGCAGTTGTTGATGGTGTTTGCATCTACTCGGCAAAGACCTTGAAGCCATTTCTCTGGGCAGATGTTCCGGCGAAATGGTCTGGCACAAAGGCCTCCCAACGGGTAGCGGGCGAAGCAGCTGAGTTTGGCATCATGAGTGGTTTTGCGGTGCCAATGCTTAGTGTCAGTCATTGGCAATCGGTACTTTCGTTTGCATCTTCAGCCAAGGTCTGCTCGCTGTCGCCTCGGCAGGAGGTTCAGTTGGTGACAATGGCCGTTTACGCGGGAATGGCTATCCAAGCACTCTCACAGGGAGACGATAAGAACGAAGATCTACTAACCGATCGCGAAAGAGAGGTCCTTCTATGGGCCGCGGCGGGGAAAACATCGTCCGAAACGTCTCAGATCCTTGGGCTCACCGAACGGACTGCGAAATGGCATCTGACAAAAGGCCCGCGAAGCCTTTGGGGTTGCGACCACCACCCAGGCCGTAGTTGAGGCAGTTCGCAAGCGCCTAATCCATCCATAGCCTAGTCAACTGTCCGATCGGACAGGTGACGCATTTTAGCGAGCCTGCAACTATCCTCCAGGGAAGGATAAGGGGGTCGCGTTGTGATAACTGCCCATGTCGTCAATGCGCTGAATAAGCGCCTCTACGAGAACGAATTCGACGAGTTCTTGCGCCGCCGCGTGGCGATCCCTCCGTGAAGGTGCTCGACAAGGTGGTCTTGATGACCCCGGAAAACATCCACCTCAATGCTTTTATGTACGAGCCAATCCTAGATATGTCGGATGAGCATCTGCGCAAACTTTATGGTGACGTGAGCGCCCTTGCCTAATCGCGGCGCACTGACCGATCAAAGCTGAGATGCCGGTGCAACCAACTGAACGGCACTTTCAAGAATGCTCCGAAGGCATGGGGCGGACATTCGGTGTTTCAACGGTGGAAGCATTCTAGCCTGTGTTCGAAGCAGCATGATCTTAGCTGCAGCCGTCAATTGGATTTGCGTTTAGAATACCGGTGAATGGACTCTTTCCTGTACACGGAACCTATCTTACGCTGCTCTTGATGTGCGGACAGTGTGAAGCATTTCAGGCTTGAGATGCGTATACCGCCGAAGCATCTTCCAATCCTTGTGGCCTGTAACCAGCGCCACTTGTTCAATCGTGAATCCAGCTTCGAAAAGCTGGCTCGTCCCTTCGTGGCGCAAGTCATGAAAATGGAGGTCGTGAATGCCCAGGTCAGCGCATCCTCGACGAAAGGAAGTGCCGACTGACCTATGATTGAATGGGAAAATTCGATCGTCGTCATTGCTGCGTTTTGCCCGCTGCTGCTCGACTATGGCCCACGCATCGTATCCGGTTGCCGCGAATAGCGGTATGCGCTGATTGTTGCCGCTCTTGTTCCGAGGGTCTTTCCGGTCACGGATAAGAAGCATTCGCGTGCGAGATTCCAAGTCGGACCAACGCACCTTGCAGATTTCCTCCTGGCGCATCGCGGTTGCAACAGCGAAACGTATGATCTGGCTAACCGGTATAATTTGACGAGCGTTTGCATCGAAGTGACCGATGAGCCTATCGAGTTCATCCTGCGTCGGCCGCCTGTCGCGCTGATTTCCTTTCCCAATGAGGCCAAGCCTCTTTAGGGCGATACGCGCGAGATCAACCGGTTCGACCTTGACGGGCAGCCCGTGCACCGCAGCGGCGTGAGCCAGAATGAGTTTTACAAAGCCTATGTCGATACCGAGAGTCATTGGTCCGGCACCTTGGGCGGCTCGATCTCGACCGAAGCGAATGAGCCGTTCGCGATCGAGTGCAGAAATGTTGCACTTCCCAAGATGCCTTTGCAGCATATCGAGGGCTGCGGCCTTGGAGCGGCGAGGAGACTTGCCTACATCGCACATGTCGTCGATATGAAGGTCGATGAGTTCGCCGAAAGTTTTTAGGCGCGTTATGCGGGACTTGGTCGGCGTCTCGCCGCGATCGACTTGGCGCTCGGTTTCGGTTGCCCAGCGCCGTGCATCGTCTCGGCGCAGGAAGGTCTCGCTGACGTAACGACCTTTGCGACGGACTTGGACACGCCAGGAACCGGACGAGAGTTTAGTGTAGGTGGCCATTTTTTCGTGTGCGCTCCGTGTGCACTGAGAGATCGAAACGTGGCGAAAAGGGTCGTATTCTGGCGTAAATTCGTGTGCACTTGGCAGGTCCTAACGATTTGAGATGTTAAAGAAAAAATGCTGAAAAATCAAGATCATAGACTGTCCGTGGCACCCATGATGGACTGGACGGATCGAGTCGGTGACGGGCGGCTCGCCGGCCGTCGGATAGACAGAAATTTTGCGCACCGGCACCCTGATCTGCTGGTGGATCAAGCCGGGTCTGTGGACTTACCTCGAGGCCGGCAGCGGCCCCGTGGACACGGTAGGGATGATGGCACTCATTGAGCTCCTTTGCTCATGCATTGGAGACCCAGATCGATGCCGGAAGGATGAAAAGACGCTTTGGTCGACCCTGCCCAAACAGGACCTCGGGCGTAACTCCCGCAAAGCGTTTGTGCCGTCTCTAGCAGCAGTATGAACTGGATCAGGTTCAACGGGTCACTGCGCCGCGAAAGCCAGCCGTATCCCACCCCCTCTGCCGCCCTGATGAATGACTCAGATTGAACGGGACGGTGCTATATTTTGTGAAGCGCATTTGGCCGGCGGAAAAAACTGGGACGGAAAGCTCGTGCATGTCGGCCACAAATCACGCCTCGGACCAAGAGAGGGAAGGGGATCGCCAAACCGCCGGACTAAAGATCGATCGTTATGATGATCACGCCTTCAATCGATACCAAAGGTTCGCGCGTAGATCGCCTCGATCCGCCCTGCCTCGTCATTGGTCAGTGCGGCGAATTCGTTTTCGCGGGCGCGGTTCGACAGATGACCACCATTCTGGTGAAGGAAACGGAAGAGCAGATCGGTCAGACGTTCGGGCATGTCGATAAAGGCATCCACCTGTTGCCGGAATCGATCGTAGCGCTGCAGAAAAGCGGATTCCTCGGGAAGGTCTCGTTCGATCGTCCGCTGAACGCAGGCATAGAGGAATTCGGCGTGTGGGGTTGCATCGAAGAATCGATAGAAATCCCCCGTGTCATTCAGCACCCGGACGTTGAATTGAGGCGTCGGTTCCCATTCGACCAATGGCAGAAGGCGCTGCGAATAACTCTCGAGCACCCGCCTGTACTCGTCGATCCGGTCCAGGATCGCGGCCGAGACGGGAAACACCACTCCCGACGGATTGAAGCCGTACATGGCAAGGACATGGTGGATTAGGTAGCGGTGAATGCGGCCGTTTCCGTCCTCGAACGGGTGGATGTAGACAAAGCCGAAGGCGAGGATTGCGGCGGCGATAACTGCATCAAGGTTTTGCGCGGGGCCTTGATCGAAGGCCACCATCCCATCGATGAGCCGCGGCAGGTCCTCAGGCCGAGCGCTGATGTGATCGGGCAGGGGCATGCGATTATGTCGGTCATGCTGGCCGACGAAGCCTCCTTCCTTTCGGAAGCCAAGTCTCACGAAACGGGCATCGCCGAGTACAATTCTTTGCAGACGCAGCAGCTCATCGCGATCGATCGGTTGGCGGCCGGCTTCGCCGATGGCGCGGCCCCAGCGTTGGATTCGGTCTTGCGGCGGGCGCTCGCCCTCGATCGCGTAGCTTGATCGCGAGTCTTTGAGCAAAAGAAAGGCGGCGGTCCGAGCAAGGAGGTCGCGCGGCACGTCCGCTACGATTGCCTCCGCCCGCCTCGGCAGTTCAAGGCCAATGAATTTTTCGAGAGCCTTGGTGCGGAACACCAGAGGGCAGAACTCAGGCGTGCCTGGGAGATTGTCCCTTATGCGGTAGCGCGAAGCGGTCTTCACGGGTCCGGACCATTGCAACTCGGGATCGACAACCGGAACGTAGCGTCCGGCATCCGCGTCGGGCAGATCGAGACGCGCGCCCGTCAGCCATTCATAAAGAAACCAGATGCGGCGGGCATAACTGCCGGTTGGGCGTTCACGGACCAACGCCTCGATCGGTACGGGACCGGTGACCTGGAACAGCCGCTTGAGGACGGCAAGGTCGAGCCCCTCGTACTTGAGCGCGAAGGTAAGGTGGCCTTCGACGGTTGGATGTGGGGCATGGCGGGGCGTCATGATCCTCCAGCCGTCCCGTTCAGTAATTCGATGATGCTCGCCAATGGCGGACAACGTGCGAGGCAAGGGAACGGCGAGCCCGTAGGCTCCTATCAGGGCGCTGTATCCGGCCGGGGTCGCGGTCTCCGGAAGGCGTATTTCCTGAAAAACGATAACAGGTCCTGAAAATTGGTGCTGCTGCGCTGCAGCCATGAAAATCGGACCCTTCGCTCGAATTTTGGTTTCAAGCCAGCCAAAACCGTGAAGAACGATCTTACTACACGAAAATTGGTCCTACAAGACGAATTTCGCCGAAAACAGATTCCCAAGCATTACATAAGACCGCTGATTTGTCCTCCAACCCCTAACGTCTGTCAGCTCGTCGTCAGGATGAAACGGCGGTTCGGGCGCCAGGACCGGCCGCGCATTCATCGGGTAAAGCGCGGTGAACTTGTCGATGTCGGCGGCGCCAACCTGCAGCGGCTCGCGTGCCACCATCCAGTCGACGATCTCCGAGCATGGCGGCGTCGTCAGCGAGCCCTCGTAGCTCCAATAGGCCAGCGAGGCGGGTAGGAGACCGTTCGGATCCACATCCTCAACCAAGGCCTCGGCGACAGCCTTAGCCGGGAAAGCTGCCGCGAGGCGTGCAAGTGCCTCGTTTTTCGCACCCGGTGTCAGGAAGACGCCAAGCACGCCGAGCCCGCTCGAACTCGCTTGCTTTGGAGAAGGGAGGTTGCTCGTCAGCTGTTCCGACTTCCTGAAGGTTGAGCACAGTCGCTGAACAAAGAAGCCCCGTCAATGAACTGCCCCCCGAAAGTTGGACACAACCTTCGGGGTTTTGCATGTCCAGACACAGTGCGAGTTTCAAGCGATCAGTTGTCGATAAGTATCTGAGCGGAGATGAAAGCTACGCGAGTGCGGCGTCGGACCATGGAGTTGACGCGGCGACTGTTCGCAAGTGGGTTGCCTTGTACCAGGTGCATGGCGATGCCGGGCTGTTGGGCAAGTACGGTCGTTACGACGCGGCTTTCAAGCTGTCAGTGCTTGAGCGGATGTGGGAGGACGGTCTGTCGCATCGCCAGACGGCGGCGCTGTTCAATATCCGCAATGCCGGTTGCCTGACGGGCTGGGAGAAGCGCTATCATGCGGGCGGGATAGAGGCGCTCGGCCCGCGCCCCAGAGGACAACCCATGTCAAAGCCGCCGGCCCCCGCAGTGCCTGTTGCAGCCAGTGACGAGGCCAAAAGCCGTGAAGAACTGCTGGCCGAGTTGAAGCAGCTGCGGATGGAGAACGCCTACCTAAAAAACTGGAGGCCTTAACGCAGGAACACGCGCCCAAAAAGCGCAAGCCGTCCAGGCGTTAAGGCCGCTGCATCCGCTTGAGGGACTACTCGAACTGGCGAAGCTGCCGCGCACCACGTTCTATTACAGGCAAAAGGCGGCCTCGCGCCCGGACCGCCATGCGGCGGTGAAGGAGGCGATCAAGGCTATCTTCGACAGCCACAAGGGCCGCTACGGCTATCGCCGGGTGACCGCGCAACTGCGCCGGCTAGGCCGGCGCGTCACTTCGCGAGACCGCGGTTGCGCTGATGGCACTCGGAAAGAACCATTTCTTCGGCGTCCGGGATAGTCGCTTCCAACTGCAGGTCATAGCGCGCGCCTCGTAACCGGGGTAACCCAGCGCCACGGCCGCACAGGTGTTGCGGAACACCTGTTTCTCCTCGGTTTGGCTTACTTTCAACCATTCGCGGACCACAAGCGATCATGCCGCCGCGCCCACCAAGCCCTACCGGCCCAAACCCTGCGTTCACAGCCGGAAGAAAAATCGCGTCGATTGAGCCCGCTTGCGGGTTGCCCCGGTCGGTCGCTCAATCGATAGCTTGGTAAGAGGTGGAGCTCCCATGTTCAATTCGAGCAGATGTTGGTCCAACTCCTTGTCCGCCGTTGTCAGCCGATGATTCAGCCGCAGATAGTCCATCCAGGTCGGCGTACGAAAGGTTTCTGTCCAAAGCAAGGGATCCTGAAGATCGCGCTGGAGGTTCCAGTGGCGAGCACCGACGCGGCTTTGCACGCGCCGTCGTTCCTGCATCCGGTCAAGGAAAGCTTCGACGTTCGCCTCCGGTATTGAGTACTCGATCTTGACAACGATCGGCCCGCTTCTCGGCTTCAGATCGAGAGCGAGCTGCGGCGTTTCGAAGCCAAAAGGATCCTGATCAGAGTCCTGCCATTGGCGGATAGGCATCAGGAGCCCGGTGGCCGCGACCATTATTAGCGCACCAGCGGAAGATTCCAGGGCTGTGGTGAGCGAATAGTTCTCAGCCACTGTGCCCCACAGCCAACTGCCGGCCGCGATACCGCCAGACGAAAGGGCATAGTGGATCGAGAGCGTGCGACCGACGACCCACCTTGGGCTTGCCAATTGGACGCTCACGTCAAGCCCCGTCCAGGTGACGACCCAGCCCGCGCCACCGAGCGCCAGCGCAATAGCCGCCACCACCACTGAGGAGGTAAGAGCAAGAGATAGACAACATGCCGCACAGGCAATGCATGCCAGTGTTGTCAGCCGCTCCTGGGACAAAGACCGCCTCAAGACATTGTTGCAAATGCCGACGCACAAGGCGCCGGTCCCAAAGCCGGCCATCAGGACACCATAAACGATTGGTCCTCCGCCTAGCTGATCGCGGGCAACGAGAGGCAGGAGCGCGAGTATGGAGATGCTGGTCAGGCCAAAAAGCGCTCCACGCGCGATTGCCGCCTTGATCTCCGCCGACAGGGCCGTGAAGCGCGCTCCGTCATGGATGGCAGTGGTCAATGGCTCGCGCGGGAGAGGTGAAGGGCGAACATCCCATTTGCGGCGCCCTATGGTCCCCAGCAGGGCTAGATAGGTCAGTGTCGCCACAGCGAAAGCTGTCAGCGGTCCAAAGGAGGCAACGACGATGCCACCGAGCGCCGGGCCCACGCTTCGAATGGCATTGTATCCAACCGAGATGAGCGTGACCGCGGCCGGGACTTCGCGTTTTCGCAAGATATCGCCCACCGACGCGTGCCAGGCGGGATCGGTGAACGCGGCTCCCGCTCCGGCCATACAGCTGAAGGCGAGAACCATCCAAGGATTGAAAATCCCCAGCGCCGCAAGAACAGTCAGCATCGCCGAGGACAACGCTATCGCGCACCAGCCGGCGAACATGAGATTGCGGCGGCTGTAGTTGTCAGCCAGGGCGCCGGCGAAGATCGACAGGACAAATACGGGTAGTGTGGTCGAAGCCTGCACCAGGGCGACCATCACGTCCGAGGTCGAGATGGTCGCCATCAGCCAACTGATGGCGACGGTTTGAATCAGCCAGCCAAGGCTGGCGACCTGTGTGGCAAGCCAGATCGAACGAAAGGTCGCATTCTCGAGCGGCGCAAATGTCGCCGACGAAGCTGGACTCGCATCTTCGCGCGCCACCCTGCTCATTGGGTTGAGCCCTTCCTCGGTTCACCGGTCGCGTTAGAGGTGCCCTCCCGGCGCACGTGCCCATGGAGGAATGGTCCCATGAGCGCATTTTGTCGGGGCAGCGCAAGATATTTCTTTACCGCTGGCACTCTGGCGCAAGCGATTACTTCATCTGGAATTGCCACCACCGCGCTTTCATGATTGCTGGCCAATGTGACGTCCTCGCCTGCTGCCCGAAAAGAATTTCCCGGGCTACGCATACCTGCCTGGCAAACATCCACATCCGGTCCGCGACCCGTTGGGTCACAGTTACCAAAGCGATCCGGGGACTGTTGTTACGGTCGAGGAATCACTCAGCTCAAATGTGTTCCGATGGGGAATCGACCTTTTCAACCACGGCTATTACTGGGAAGCTAATGAGGCTTGGGAGCCTCTATGGCATGCTGCGAAACAAAGCGCCCAGCATCCCTGTTCTTCAAGGGATTGATCCTATTGGCGGCGGCCGGGGTGAAGATCCGCCAGGGAAAGCGGGTCGCTGCCGCGCGCCATGCCGCAAGAGCTGCAGCGCTCTTTCGTCAGGTGGCGCTTCTGCCGAGCCGGCTCTTTGAGGCCGCAATTGGAATGAAACCCGCCGCCCTCGCGGTCGAAGCCGAAGCGGCCACAACTCTCCCGGTTGTTTTGCGAGAGCCGATGCCGGGCCAACCGCCTCAGCCAGTCTTCGATTTCATCCTCGCACCCAAATCCGAGAGCGGCTGACAGGGCGGCTCTTCGTTAGCTGGATGAGCTGCCGATTGTCATGAACAGTGACAAGGGCAGTTTCAATCTGGAGCGATCTATCTACCGCTAGGCCCGGATCTGGCGGAGCACCCAAGGCAGGCGCCGCTTCCATCGCTGACCTCGCGGCAAAGGAACATCTTTCTGCCACCGCTTTAACTTGCGGGTTCGTCTGCCTCCCGTCAGTGCGGTCGGTGCCTCAGGAACCAGCGCTTCCTCAACCGTCGGCGGCTTAGGAGACGATCCGTCGGGCATGATCACGTCCTTGGCGTCGGATACCGCTTCGCTCGTGGTTGGCACGGGCTGAGAACGAAGATCTTCGGAAAAAGTCGGCTGCGGCGTCGCTTTGGCGATCGCACTTTCCGTCTTCGCTTCCGCGACTTCGTTCGCGATGGCTGCCAGGTCGATGCCGCCCCAGATCGACTGTGGCCGCTTCACCAGCCCACGCTTCTGTTTGATCTCGACGACAAAGGGTCGCTGCGGCTGCCTCATAGTGATCTCGCGGACTTAGGGGAGTTGCGAGTGTCCTCTAGGCGGAGCGCACGCTTTCGTCCACCCGCGCCACGCATTCTCCAAAGGTTTTCGGAGGCGTTGCCGCCGTCCAAGCCACGACGAAAGCGGCTCCCCGCCGGCACCCAGGCCCGCGCTCGCGATCTCTTGTCCAGCTTTCAGGGTGATCGCCATACGATCATATCGCCTACGCAGCCGCCTTTGTTGGGCCCATCGGCGAATCCGTAAAATATTCAAAATGCAATGAAGATGACCGCCACCCTTGTCCATACTCCCATGTTCCTGAGCATATTGGTCCCGTCCAACGCATTTTTGGAATCGGTCACCTGCAACTGATTCATGCTGCTGATGGAAGTATGCTGGATGTCATGAGTGGGCGGACACAGATTGCCGATCGGCAAGCGCTCGGCAATCCCAAAGCCGCAGTTGGTGCCCATCGCATCGGCTTCCCTCCACCGGGTTGAGAAGCCGCAAGAAGGTGGCGCTGACCAGGCTTGTTCCGCAGCCCTCATTGTCGTTGATCCAGACGCGCGGGGTGGTACGGCACCCTGCTCGATTGCCTGGATCACCGGTCGTCAGTGTAGAGTGGTAGCGTAGCCCCTGCGCTGGACCTCAAGCTCCGCCGGCGACATCGCCGACCGCAAGCGCAGCTCGACATCGACGGCCTCCGCTGAGTTCGCCTCACGCCCGTAGCCTTAGGCAAACATACTGCAAAGCCTAGAATCAGGCGTTCCCATTTACGGCGCTACCGGCCGCCCATTCTGCAGCGAGCCTGTGGAGTTCCTTCACAACCTTCGGTAACGATAATCAAAGTGGATTTTTCGCTTAAGCGCTTTATTCAAGTTTTGGTCGTAGATTTCTTCCCAGACGGGGTGATCATCCTGCTTGGGGGAAGAGCATGCTGAAAGTCTACACTTGTATTGCGACGCAGCATGATCTGCGTCTGGTCGCGCTGGCCGCCTTCATCTGCGCCCTGGCCTCGTTCACGGCCGTGAACCTCCTCCACCATGTCGGGCGCAGTGAAAGCGAAATGCGACGGATCTGGCTAGCTGTCGCCGCGGTCGCCACCGGCTTCGGCATCTGGGCGACGCATTTCATAGCCATGTTGGCCTTCCAGCCCGCCGTACCGAGCGGCTACAACATCGCCTTGACGATCATGTCGTTGCTGGCCGCGATCGCCCTGACCGGGACGGGTCTCACGATCGGCATCTCGCCACGCGTTCCACATGGACGCTGGATCGGGGGTGCGATCGTGGGAGGCGGCATCGCGGTGATGCACTACACCGGCATGGCCGCATTCGAGATCGCGGGCCGCGTCGTCTGGGACGTGCCGCTCGTCGCCGCCTCAATCATTCTTGGTGGGCTGTTCGGCGCGGCCGCATTGCCGGTTGCCCTTCACGCCAACACGGTCAAGTGGAAGGCGCTCGGCAGCCTCGTGCTGACGGTAGCGATTTGCAGCCACCATTTCACGGCGATGGCCGCGGCTGCAATCATGCCAGACCCGCGCATTGTCATTTCCGCAACGGCGTTGCCGGCGGACTGGATGGCGGCTGGCGTAGCCCTCGTTTCGATCCTCATCATCCTTTTGGCCATCATCGGCCTCGCCCTCGACGTGCGCGATCTCCGTCGCGCCGGCGAGGCAGCGCGTATGCAGGAGCTGGCCGACGCGGCCGTCGAGGGGCTGATCGTGTGCAACGAAACCGAGATCGAGGCAGCCAATCGCAGTTTCGCCGCGCTTGCCTGCCTCGACGGCTCTCAGCCGGCCGGCCGCCCGCTCGCGTCCTTCTTTCCCACCGTTTCCCAAGGCGAGTTCACGGGCACTGCGCAAACGCCGCTGGAGGTGGGGCTATGCGCGACGGACGGCAGTACGGTCCCGGTTGAGCTGATCCGGCACAGCATGCTCTATGCCGGCAAGCAACACCAAGTTCTTGCCGTGCGCGATATCCGCGGGCGCAAGCGGGCGGAGGAGGAGATTCATTTCCTTGCCCACCACGATCCCTTGACCAAGCTTCCAAACCGCACGAGCTTCAACGAAAAGCTGGAGGCCGAGTTTGCGACGCATCGCAGCGCTGAGAGGTGCCTTGCCGTCCTCTTCCTCGATCTCGACCGCTTCAAGGAGATCAACGACCTCTTCGGCCATCTCGTCGGAGACGCTGTGCTGCAGTGTGTGGCCGACAAGATCAGGGGCGTCCTTAAGCCAGGGCAGATGGTTGCGCGCTTGGGCGGCGACGAGTTCGCTGTGATTGTTCCCGGTCTGCCGAGCGCGGGCTATGCGACGCGCACTGCTGAAGCCATCCTGGACGCATTCAACGACACAGGCGCCAACCTGCCTGCCGGCGTCACCATCGGCACCAGCATAGGCATCGCTGTATTCCCAAACGATGCACCCGATCGGGAGACGCTTCTGAGCCATGCCGACGCAGCGCTTTATGAGGCAAAGATGCAGGGGCGTGGCAATTATTGCGTTTTTGAGCCGTCCATGGGCGAGCATCTGCGCGATCGCCGCCAGTTCGAGCACGACATCCGTCACGCGATCTCGCGCAAGGAACTCCGCCTCGTCTATCAACCGCAGGCGCAGCTCCAGTCCAACGAGGTGTTCGGTTTCGAAGCGCTGCTGCGGTGGGATCATCCGGAACGCGGCGCAGTTCCGCCGGCGGTGTTCATCCCGGTCGCTGAAGAATGTGGCGCCATTCTGAAGATCGGTGAATGGGTGCTGCGGACCGCCTGCGCCGAAGCGGCAAGCTGGCAACAACCGCTAGCAATCAGCGTCAACGTTTCGGCCATGCAACTCCACGGCGGGAATTTGCCCGAGCTGGTCGGGGCAGTGCTGAAAGAAACCGGTCTCGATCCGTTCCGCCTCGAGCTAGAAATTACCGAAACTTGCCTGATCAAGGATATCGGGCGGGCGCTCGCTGCCCTGCGTCAGCTCAAAAGCCTTGGGGTTCAAATTGCCATGGATGATTTTGGCACCGGATACTCGTCGCTATCGAATTTGCGGGCATTCCCGTTTGACAAGATCAAAGTCGATCAGTCTCTTATCCGGGCAGTGGATACCAGCGATGAGGCGGCTGCCGTCATGCGTGCGGTCTTTGGCCTCGCTCGGGGCCTCAAGCTCCCGGTCCTGGCAGAGGGTGTCGAAACGGACGCAGAGCTGACCTTCTTGCGGCAAGAAGCCTGCGATGCGATCCAGGGTTACCTACTTGGCCGACCCTGCCCGATTTCCGACTTCGCCCAGCATACGAGCGGCAAAGGCAGGACGCCCGCTTCCCGACGGCAAAGCAACCACGAACTGCGCCTGGTCAAGAACAGCGCGGCGTAGTGCGCAAGCGCGTCGCACGTTCGTGGTGAGACTCGCGAGCGTTCGGAGATGATGCTGGGTTCCACAGGTCAACAGCTCCTATGCTGAGATGGTGGCGCATTTCGGCAACTCGGTTCTGCCCGCCCAGCCGCGATCGACGGCTGCGCCTTCCCGCGTTACATCGAACGGGCGTAGCGCCTCGAGCAGCGGTTCGCCGTGCCGCTGATGCGCTGGAGAGTACGCGGTTCGGGCGCATGCAAACGTCACACCAATAAGACAGAACGCGGGGTCGGGATAACGGTGTTCTCCCAAGCGACGAGCTCGAAGATGACGAGGTCGAAACCATCGACGAATTTCGATCCCTTCGAGAATCAGCCGGCTCATTGAACCAGCTTAGCCAGCGGGCGTCGAAACAGAAAGCGTGATCGCCAACGCCACAATTGCGAAAACATGGATCACGTTAGGTCGACGATGCCCTAAGCAAGCATTGCGGTTTTCGTTATCTTCGAATTTCCAAAGCCCTCGGTTTCCAAACTGGGCTGTCCAATTTATGCGGCTGAAATTTACTTTTTTCGAAGTGTTCGGTGCTAGGGGACCAACACGCAGCTACTACTCTAGCGTGGGGGAGTGAAAGAGTGATGCAGCGTCTGTATGCCGCAAGGTTTGGTGACTTTCTGGCGGGAGACCTGCGAGTTTTTGGCGGGCCCTCGACAATCGAACCACTTACCGGCCGAATTAGGGCGGAGCAGGTCAGTATCGTGCTTCGCAACACGCCTCTCGGCATGGTTGCGAACATACTCAATGCGGCCACTCTTGTTATGGCGCTTTGGGGCTCCCCGGACCAAACGAAAGCCATCCTCTGGGCGAGTGTTATCATCGTCGCCGCCGGGTTCGTAGGCCTAAGAGCGAGATTATCGTTTCAGCCAGTCAAACCAAGGTCAGTGTCTCGCCGAGCAACGCAAAACCTGGTGCGGAACGCCTTCCTGTTCGGCACTTGGTGGGGAGCACTTCCCGTCCTGTTCTTCAGCGGGGCAACAAGTGCCGCCCAGGTCGTCATTACCTGCCTGAGCGCCGGGATGATCGCAGGCGGCGCCGCTTCTTTCTCCACGATTCCTATTGCCGCCATCGCGTATACGCTGCCGATCTTCGTCGGTTCGGCGGTTGCGATTGTGTGGATGGAAGGCGCCGTCAATCTGCCCGTTGCAATCCTGATAGTTAGCTACGCCATCACGCTGTTTCGTGCAGTGCTTGCTCACGCGGTCGAATTTACCCAACGCTTCATTCTGCAAGCGGAAAGCGAAAATGCCATTCGCAGGGATGTTCTAACGAGACTGCCAAACCGGTTCAGCTTCAACGAGCGGCTGGAGAACGCGTTGGTGGACGCAAAGCAGTTTGACCAGCACTGTGCGTTGCTTTTGTTCGATCTTAACAATTTTGCCGAGGTGAATGATCGCTTTGGCCGAGCCATGGCGGATGCCCTTTTAGTCGAAGTGGCTGCGAGACTTCGGAGATCGACGCGGGAGAGCGATGGCATTGCCAGATTGGAGGGCGGCGAATTTGCAATGATTGCTACGCGCGATATCAGGCCAGATCAGATCAGGTCCTTGGCCAAACAGATCATAGAGGCCATGCGCGCCCCTTTCTTGATCGAAGGACGAGAAATTTATTGGAGGGCCTCGATCGGTATCGCTTTGGCGCCCACTGACGGTTTGGATGCCAACCAACTCCTGCGGTGCGTCGACACCGCGCTATACAGGGCTAAGACGCTGAGGGCGGGGTCCATCGAGTTTTTCAGTGCAAGCGACGATGAAGCCGCTGCAAGGCGCCGTGCCCTTGAACGCGATCTGGCATCTGCGCTCGCCAACGACCAGCTTTGGCTCGCATTTCAACCCTTTCTCGACCTCGGGAGCGATCGCATCCGAGGTTTTGAAGCGCTTCTGCGGTGGCAGCATCCGACCCTTGGCCCAATCCCTCCGTCGGAGTTCATACCCATCGCTGAAGAAACGGGTTTGATTCACTCCATCGGACACTGGGTCGTCAAAACGGCTTGTTTGGCAGCGGCGCGCTGGCCGCGCGACTTGCGGGTCTCCGTCAACTTGTCGGTAGTGCAGCTTAAGAACAAGGCCTTGCTGGATGGAATTGTAGTGGCATTGGCTGAAGCCGGCTTGGAGCCCCGAAGACTCGAGGTCGAGATCACAGAAACTGTGCTGATTTCGAATTTTGAAGAAACGATTTCATTCTTACAATCGTTAGTTTCTCTATCCGTCACAGTTGCTCTTGACGATTTTGGCACCGGCTATTCATCACTGACCTATCTTCGTAAACTGCCTCTTTCGCGCCTCAAGATCGACCGATCTTTTGTCCAGGATATGCTCACCGATGCGGACTGCGCTGCGATTGTAAGATCGTTGGTTGAGTTGGCGCATGAGCTTCGAATCGAGGTAACAGCCGAAGGCGTAGAAACTCCCGAACAGCTCGACTATCTGCGCTGCGTCAGATGTGATGAAGCTCAAGGCTATTTAATCGGGAAACCTCTCCGGATAGGCGAAATTCCTGGCATTGCCGCGGAGCCGGTGGGTCAGGAGCTAGGTACTTGAATAGCAGGACCGGCACTTTTGCGGCGATGGTCTGGTTGTCTCGTATCTCGACGGTCACGTTGCCTTGCTCAGGTAGGCTGAAGGCCGCAAGTCCGTACAACCCTGAGTAGCCCTGTGACGAAGCGGAGGGTGCGGAGCCGCTTCCTCGTGGCGGGTCAACGCCGGAAGATGTACCAAGCGTTTCGTGCGAAATGGTCGGAACGATGCAGATTTTTTTGCCACCTGATGAGCCGCTCTTGCAACAGTATGTATGGAATCGGCCTGCTGGCCTACCGGAGGGCATCACGCCGCTGCCTTCCTCTTGAACCGTCATTGCCCTGACAACACATTCTGCGAATGTCGGCGGGTGTCGATGAAGCGCCTGTTCACGCAGACCAGTCGTTCAGTAGGTCGGGAGGAACCAATGAACCCTGAGGCTTTCAGCAGCCCAGTTTTCGTAAAGCGTGCAACCTACATCGTGCAGGAGATTGCCAGCCTTGCGGACGCCAACGATTTCCTCAACGAATGGCCAGAAGATCGCAGAGACGTGAATTACGAGGCAGCCCTCAGACTCAGGACCTGCTATGATGCATACGATGGGCGAAAACCTGTAAGCGCAGCACGCAATGCCTTTTTCGGCTTTGCGAAACGGGCCGCCATATTAGAAGATGCAATTTCCGCCATGCAATGGCTCGCTGCCTGCAAGTCCGGCCGTGGAAAAGTGCAGGTTTAGGCGTCTGGCACGGGGCACGCCGAGGGAGCATTGTGTCGGGATTTCACGGATAGCAGAAAGCAGAAGCAGGTCTCGACATTAGCGGCGCAACCCCGCCATGAATCAGGTACCGGACATCGATCGCGAGGGGCGAGGTTCAGTGAGCAGCCGAACCGTTCGGCCGAGCCAAGGTGCGATCGAGGCTATTTGCCTCGCAGGAGCGGAGACATGACCGGATTGAGCAGATTTGAGAGGCCAGTCGTTGTTCGGCTTAGCCTTCACAGCTCAGAGCGGATCGTGTTCGAGGTCAATGACGCGGCCGCTATTTTGCTGCGTGATCTTCAACGTCAGACCGCGAAACGGAAGGCCGCGATGGATGCCTGTCTGCAGGTATTGCGCGGTGAGGCTTATCCAGCGGCGGCTCGAAGAGCTTTCGTGGCAGCCGCGCTTGAAGCAAAGATTCTGCGCAGCGATTAGAAAGCTGGGATGCTCAGGACCTGCTGACGGCCATCGCCGGGACAGCCGTAAGCGCGAATTTCTCCGCACCTTTTTCCATTGAGCGTGTTTTGGCATGAAGTGTCCACTTAACGGAGGTGGACACCAAGTGATTGAGGACGATGAACAGAAACTGCTGGTGAGGCGGATTTTGCGCAACGGCCGCCGGCGGTACGACCCGGCGTCGAAAGAGCGGCTAGTTGCGGCCTGCCTTGAGCCTGGCGTGTCGGTATCGCGACTTGCGCTTGAACATGGGATCAATGCCAACCTTCTTCGGAAATGGATAAAGACGACCAAAGACGCCGGTGCTTTGCCGCCACCTGCACCGTCTGCGTTCATTCCAGTTCAAGTCACCGCTGCGGGACCACAGCCTGCCTATGCAGAGCAATTCGGTGGACAGGCCTGCTGCGCGTGGTGAAGAGCGGCTGTCGAAGTCGGAAAGCATGGGCTCATCGCCACTCCCAGCCAAGGTGAGCGCGTCTTTGCCGAACGGCGTGAAGCTGGTGCTGGAATGCGGTGATGTAGACGCGTTGACGGCGATCATTGGAGCTCTGGGCCATGTTCAGACTGGGCGCTGATCTCAACGTCTACCTGCACCGCGAGCCGATCGATTTTAGGGCCGGCATCAACAGCCTTGCGGTCCTGGTTCAGGAGGTGATGGAGCTTGACCCATTTGCGCCTGCGGTCTTTGCATTTTGCAATCGCCGCCGCGACCGGATGAAACTCTTGTTCTTCGACCGGTCCGGCTTCGTGCTGGTTCTGAAGCGGCTGACCGAAGACAGGTTCCGATGGCCACGCCGGGAGACGGCGGTGGTTACGCTGACGACCGAGCAGCTCCATTGGATTCTCGACGGCATCGACATCGATGCAATGGTGCGCCATCCGGTGCGGCAATATCAGGTTGCGGGCTGACGGCTCCCGAATTGTGCGGTTGACGCGTCGGTGCGGTTCAGATTCAAAACTACGATGAATCGACCTGGCGAACCGACTGTTGAGGAGTTGATGGCGCGCATTGCTGTGCTGCAGGCGGAGAACCGTCAGCTCGCAGAACGCGTGGTTAAGCTCGAGGAAGAGTTGGCGCTGGCGCGCTCACATCGTTTTGCGCCCAAGAGCGAAAAGCACGTTGATCGCCTCTTCAATGAAGCCGAACAGGTTGCCGATGAAGACGACGCGGGCAGCGAAGATGGCAATGTCATCGACCTGCCGGACACCGGCTTTCCGTCCACCGAAAAGCCGGAGGCAAAGAAGCGTGGCCGCAAGGCCCTGCCGGAACACCTGCCGCGCGAGCGCGTCGAGTATGACCTTCCCGAAGATCAGAAGGCCTGTCCTTGCTGTCGTCACCGGATGCACCACATGGGCGAGGCCATTACCGAGCAGCTTCATATCGAGGTGAAGGCGAAGGTCCTGCAGAATGTGCGCTTCAAGTATGCCTGCCGCCATTGCGACCGCACCGGCATCAATACGCCGGTCGTGATCGCGCCGATGCCCGCGCAGCCCTTGCCGGGCAGCATCGCCACGGCCTCGACACTGGCATTTGCTCTTGTTCACAAGTACGTCGACGGCACGCCGCTCTACCGCTTGAGCCAGGCATTCGAGCGAGCCGGCGTGCCCGTCAGCCGCGGCGCTCTGGGGCATTGGGTGATCGGATCGAGCGAGAAGCATCTCTCCCGCATCTATGACGCACTGAAGCTGCGGCTCAGGTCTCAAGCACTCATCCATGGCGACGAGACCACCGTCCAGGTCCTGAAGGAAAAGGACAGGGAGGCCACCAGCACATCATTTATGTGGGCATACCGGAGCGGCGAAGAGAGTAACGAGCCGATCGTGCTGCTCGATTATCAACCGGGTCGCGGCCAGATTTATCCGCAGGCCTTCCTCGGCGATTACCGCGGCATACTGATGAGCGATGGCTATACCGCATGGCGCACGCTGGCAGGGGCCACCCATGTGGGATGCATGGCCCATTCCAGACGTCGCTTCGTCGATGCCCTCAAGGCAAGAAAGAAGGGGGGCGGTCCGCCGGAGCAGGCGCTCAAGTTCTTCGAGCAGCTCTACCGGGTTGAAGGCCAAGCGCGGAACGAAAAGCCGGACAAGGGCGAAACACAAGCCGATTGCATTCGCCGCTTTCGCCAGCAACACAGCGTTCCCATCCTCAATGCTCTCAAGATATGGCTCGACGACATCGCGCCGAAGGTCTTGCCCGATAGCAAGATCGGCGACGCCGTGTCCTACACTCTGAACCAGTGGGAGTACCTGACGCGATACACAGAAGACGGCAGGATGCCGATCGACAACAACCTCCTCGAACGCGATATCAGAATCTTTGCCACCGGCAGAAAATCCTGGCTGTTCAGCGATACCGTGGATGGAGCCAGGGCCAGCGCCGTCATATACAGCCTGATGCTGACCTGCCGCGCCTGTGGCGTCGAGCCCTTGGCCTACTTGCGCCACGTCCTCAGCGAATTGCCGCAGCGCGCCACAGACGCCGACATCACCGACCTGCTGCCCTTCAACTTCGCCAAAACCGCCGCTGCATGATCCGATGCAGCCGTCTGACAGCGACCCCGTCAAACGGGCCGCGTCAACGCGCATGGAAATGAGCGCTTACGGACAGCCGGTGGGGTGGAACGATGATGTGAACGCTTGTCCAGGTCCGATACCCGACGCTTCCGGGGACGTGCTCACCTCGAGGCGACCGCCTTGGTTGACTGTGGCACAACAGCGGCGTCGGTGCGAAGCTGACCTCAAGGTGACGAATGCGACAGTTTCAGCGGGTCCAGAGCCGCCGCCCATCGAGGTGCGACCTGCTTCACATGTTCGAGGACCCGCCGAGCTCGAGACTGACCTTCTTGATCTGGTCCGAGCACTGGCGCATGAGCAGCCGGCCAACCTCGGTCGAGCGGGTGAAGCTGATCTTGCGGACCTTGAGGTTTGTGCAGAGTTCGCATCCGACGGCATCGCCCTCAGACGCGTAGATCAGGTTGACCACGCCTTCGGGAAAGCGCAAGGGCAAACATTGCACCGGCCACGAGCGGCGTCTGTTCAGCCGGTTTCAGCACGATCGCGCAGCCTGCCGCCAAGGCCGGCGAGATCTTGCGCGCCACCATGGAAGCCGGGAAATTCCATGGCGTAATCGTGCCGACGACGCCGATCGGCTGCTTGATCACGAGCAGACGGCGGTCCGTCGATGGTGCGGAGATCGTCTCCCCATAGATGCGGTTGGCCTCTTCGGCGTACCATTGCAGGTAGGCCGCCGCATGCGACACTTCCGATTTGGCCTCGGCAAGGGGCTTGCCCATTTCCGCGGTCAATATCGCGGCAAGGTCATCGGCGTGGTCGATAATCAGCTGATGCCAGCGCCACAGAACGTCGCTGCGATCACGGGCCGTCAATGCCGCCCATCCAGGCTGCGCGCTATATGCTTTGTCGACCGCAGCCCGCGTCTCCTCGACACCCATATCGGGAAGCTCTGCCAGCACTTCGCCCGTCGATGGGTTGAGGACCTCAAATGTCCGCTCACTGACTGCTTTGCCAAGCGCCGGCACGCGGTCAAGGCTGCCAAACAGGTCAGGAGATTTGAGGTGGCGGATCAAAGGTGGGAGCAGCGGCAAAGTCGATCCCCAAAAGGCTCTTGGCCTGTCCGGCCGGGCGGACATCTACTGCGCACGTATGGCTTTTGCATAGGACCACCTCTCACGAAAAGTCGCGCATGCTTGGGCCGAGTGGCCCTGCCGCGGGACAGGCCGACGGCCAGCTTCGGTCCATACCGGCGAGGCCAGAACCGTCCGCCAGCGGCGTCGTCCATACCCCCCATTTTCCCCAAACGATCAACTTCCCGTCGCCCTGCCTGGTAGCTATTGCGCTTCCAGCCCCGTCCGTCTTGGGTATCGCATCGGGGCCGTAACGCGTGTCGTTGTGAGCCTTTACGGGCGGACGCTGGACGGTCCATGAGGAGTTACAGCCGCCGATCAAATTGAGCCTTGCAGATTTCTCGTTTTTGCGGCGTCTTACTCCAAAGTCGGTTATGAATCGGGACCGGCCTGACGGCCTGCCCACATTGCAATTGTTACAAAGGAAAACGCACATGGCGACTGGAACGGTAAAATGGTTCAACAGCACCAAGGGATTTGGATTTATCCAGCCCGACAATGGCGGTCAGGATGTTTTTGTCCACATTTCCGCCGTTGAACGGGCGGGCCTCTCGACTCTCGCTGACGGCCAGAAGATCAACTATGAAATCGAACAGGACCGCCGCACTGGCAAGTCCTCAGCTGGCAGCCTCAGCAAAGCCGGCTGAATTTTTTCCCTGACTCCTACCAGCAGCGGAGGGATGCGGTCCGCCCGGATGTGCTGGTCGAGCGATATAAGGGGAGAACAGGGCTCACCGGACGGATTGAGGAGCAGGCTGCTGTTAGCCCGCGCGAAGTCCTTGGGAGCCAGGCTGCTTGAAAGAGAAGGCGGGTAGACCCCGCCTTTTCATATTCCGGACAGATGCAGATTATGCCAATGGCAGCTGCGCCCCAGAACAAACCTCGATTGCTGAAATCAAGCTGCGACCTTCTTGCGCGTCCGCTTCGCCGGCGCGGGGTTTTCCGGCTCTGCCGGTTTGCGGCCGAGCCCCATCGTCTTGGCCAATGCCGAGCGCGTAGCGGCGTAATTCGGCGCTACCATGGGATAATCCGACGGCAGACCCCATTTGGCGCGATAGTCGTCTGGCGTCAGCCCGTAGTGGGTCGACAGATGGCGCTTGAGCGATTTGAATTTCTTGCCATCGTCAAGGCAGATGATGTAGTCCGGCGTTACCGACTTCCTGATCGATACGGCAGGCTTGAGAAACTCCGGTTCTTCCGCCGAAACGCTAGTGCCGGCCGTGCCTTTGAGTGCCGCGTGCACCTGGCCGATCAGGGCAGGGAGTTCGCCCACCGGGACCGGATTGTTCGAGACATAGGCAGAGACGACATCGGCGGTGAGCTCGATGAGGACGTCGATGTTGTTGTCGGCTTCTTCTGTCATGAAACTCTCCGGGTGGCTTGAAAGACAGTCGGCGAAGTGTCGCTACATAGTGCCGGTTGCCGCTGAAAGCAATAAAGCCCCGGCAAGACTGTTGCGATGCTCGTCCTGCACTGCGGTCAATAGCGACGCTTCCCGCCGTCTTGTGCATTCTGATCCGACCGCGGTTGGCGCATCCCTGCTTGATGTAGCATGAGGGAGCGATCCTGACCTGAAACGCTGGCAAGCCTGTTCTCGATCTCTTTCTACGCTGAAGATCGGAATCGATCATTCGAAGAATTCCGGTCCGGCACGCTGGACAATGGCTCCCTCTGCGAGCAGAGCTGGCCGCCTGTGAAGCAGCAGAATCGAACTCGCCGGTAGGACAGGCGTTCTCCTGTTCCTCTGCAACCATCTGGTCGAGACCGGAAACGATTGCCACGAGAACCCGGGCGCCAAGGCTCGTCCACCGGGGAGGGGTCCGGTGCCCAGAATCAGCAAGAGCCGGCGGCTCGCGCGTTCAGCTTCGTCCTAGACGAGCCTTCGCCCCGAAAAGCAGCACCGCGCCATTGAGGGAGGGGGGCAGGGATGACGCCACGGCGCTTGTGCTGTGGCAGCATCCGCACCGACCGCACCAGTGCTCACAACCGAAAAACCCGCCACTCTTGAGGGCAAGAGCGGCGGGCTTTTTGCAGAGTTACTCGAACTGAATACGCGTTCCCATTCACATTGGCCGCGGATAATTAAGACTGCATTAAAATGCAAAATTTGGGCATCTAAATCGATCCGAGCGCAAGATACCGCGTGCCCGGACGTTCCGCGCCTGAATTGCCTCCGTAGTCATATCGACAAGTCATCAGCCGTCAGAAAATCTTTGCTTGACGTAACGTAAGGTCCCGTGTTTTTCGCCGTGCATGGAGCGACTTCCAGTCTCGGTCCAGGGCGACGAAAATGAGGGGCGGCAATGGTGGCTGGCGAACCAAACGACGTGCGCGTCAAGCGTTGTGGTGGGGGATGGGCCGTTCATATTGTTGAGAACGGCAAACTGACAGTTCATCGGTTCAAGACGCAGTCGCCCGCCGAACATTTTGCCGATGACCAACGAGCCAGGCTCGGCCTTGCTAGCAGGCCACCAATTGACGAACACTGATGTCACATGTGCGGCGGGTGTCACGCCCCGGAGACCATGGCAGGAATGGCCAAAGCCTCATCAGTCTCGTCAAGGATCGAGAAGGTGTAGCGGCCATCTGCGTCAAGATCGACGGAGTAGCTTAGGCGGTCGAGTATGTTGTTATCCTGGTCGAACGTAACGATCCGGGGCTTCAGAGAGGTAATATGCGCTTCGTCCAGGTAGATGGAGTTGCAGACAATGATCTGGTCGTCGGGCTGGCAAGTGCGGGCCGCTGCTCCATTGAGAATACAGCATCGTGAACCGCGCTCGCCCAGGATGACATAGGTCGAAATCCGCGCCCCGGAATTCTTGTTCCATATCTCCACGAATTCCATGGGCAGGATCCCCGCTTCTTCGCAGTGGTCAGGGTCAAGCGTTATCGAACCGTGGTAGTTGAGGTTCGCTTCGGTGACGTAGATGCCGTGCAGCTTGCCGGCGACTAGTTTTCGCATGGGTCTGTTGTCCTATCCATAATGAATCCTGCCGTCCTCGGAGCAGCCAGGTGTTCGGCTAAATTCCGACGACGAGTGCACCGCCGCTGAGACCCGCACCCGCTGCCGCCAGCAGGATTTTCTCGCCCGGTCGAAATGGGTCCGTCCGATGGGCCAGCGAGAGCGACAGTGGGATCGTCGCGGCGGAAGAGTTGCCGTAATCGGCGATCGTCTTGACGATCGCTTGATCTGCTATGCCGAGGTTCCTGCCGACCGCATCGAAAATGCGGGCATTGGCCTGATGCGGCACGAACCGATCAATGTCCTGCGGCCGCATTCGGGCCGCGGCCAGCGCGCTTATGGAGCAATCGGTCATCATCTCGACAGCCTTGGCAAACACTTCGCGGCCGTCGGTCATTGTCATGCGGGTTTGCCCGATGTCGAGGTCGCCGCGGAACGGGATGTTGCTTCCTCCCGCCGGGATCTGGATCAGCCCGTAGCGTGAGCCGTCGGAATCCACCGAGGCGCCAAGAATGCCGCGATCCGCGTCATCGCAGGGACCGACCACCAGGGCGCCAGCGGCATCGGCAAACAAGACCGAGCTCGCGCGCTCGGCTGGATTGATGCGGCGGCTGAGGATGTTGGCGGCGATGACCAGCGCTGGTTTGCCGTGCAGGCGAGTGAACCCATCCGCAAACATCAGCGCATAGATGAAGCCGGCGCAGGCGCCGGTTAGATCGACCGCGCCTGCGCGGCCAAGGCCGAGCTTGTGCGCGACCAAGGGTGCACTGGGCGGCAGAAGGTGGTCGGGCGTCGAGGTGGCAAGCAACAGCAGACCGATGTCGCTGCGGTCAATACCGGCATTCGCCAGCGCCATGTCGCCCGCATGCGTGGCCAGGCCCGACAGCGTGTCCTCGTCCGTGGCCCAGAAGCGCGACCGTATCCCGGTACGCCTTTCTATCCAGCCGGGTTCGAGTCCTAGGCGGTCTTCGATTTCCGGGTTCTCCACCTTGCGCGACGGCGCATGATGGCCAAACCCGAGAATGCGCGACGATGCGCTCATGGTTTCGCGCCGAAGCGTTCGCCGGCCTCCTCGATCGCGTCGTAGAGCCCGTCCAACTCGCCGTCGGTGATGCAATAGGGCGGGAGAAGATAGAGGACATTGCCGAGCGGACGAACAAGCAGGCCGCGCTCGAGGAAGAACGCGCGCAGCTTCGGACCAATCTCGGCGAGGTAACCTGCGGAACCGGTTCGGAGGTCGAGCGCTGCGATCGTTCCCGTGGTTCGGCAGTCGGCAAAATATGGATTGTCCCGAAAGCGTTGCAGCCCGGTGGCCTGCATCGCGCTCAACGTCGCGATCCGCTCGGCCACCGGCTCGTCCTGCCAGATCTCGACATTGGCAAGTGCTGCCGCGCAGGCGATCGGATTGGCGGTGTAGGAGCTCGAATGAAAGAAGGTCTTCTTCCGGTCTTCGGAATAATGGGCCTGGAAGATGGCATCGGTGGCGAGCGTGGCCGCCAGCGGGATGGCGCCGCCGGTCAGGCCCTTCGAGGTGCACAGGATGTCTGGAGAGATGTTCGCCTGCTCGCAGGCGAACATGGTTCCAGTGCGCCCCCAGCCGGTCATCACCTCGTCGGCGATCAGCAGCGTGCCGGAGGTTTCTGCGATCTTCTTCAATTCGGCCAGAACCCAGGCCGGATACATCAGCATGCCGCCGGCGCCCAGCACGAGCGGTTCGACGATCAGGGCGGCGGCGCGCCGGTCGCGGGCAACTGCCTCGAACCGATCCAGCGTCTCTTGTTCGCGTCCGGCGGCCGGGAAGGGGATGGTGTCGACCTCGAACAGCAGGGGCTCGTAAGCGGCATTGAACACGCCGCGGGCACCGACGCTCATCGTGCCGATAGTGTCGCCATGATAGCTGTGCTCCATGACGGCAATGCGCGAACGCGGCGCGCCGATGTTGCGGAAATAGCCGAGCGCCATCTTCAGCGCGACTTCGACGGCGGTCGAGCCACTGTCGGAATAGAACACCCAGTCGAGTCCGGCGGGAGCGAGGCCGACAAGTGCCTTGGCCAGGCGTTCGGCCGGCTCATGAGTGAAGCCGGCGAAGATGATCTGGTCGAGGCTCGACGCGGTCGTCTCGATAGCCTTCATGATGCGGGGGTTGCGGTGGCCATGCGTGACGACCCACCAGGAAGAGATGGCGTCCAGGATACGCGTGCCGTCAGCCTTATGGAGATAGGCGCCTTCCGTCAGGACGATTTCTGGAATCGCCGGCTCGAGCGCGTGCTGGGTGAAGGGATGCCAGACTGGTGACCGCGACATCATTCCCCCCCGCAATCGAGGCGAAGGCGAAGCCGGCGATCATTGCCGCTCTCAACGTTTTGTCGGTCAGCGGATCGATATGCGGCAGCCTGCCGAGCTGTGGCACGCCGCCCATTTCCACGATTGTCCGTTGCGTGTCGGCCATCTCATCGCCGATGAAAGCGATTCCTGCCAGCGGGATGGAGCGGGCGCGCAGGGCCTCGATCGACAGCAGCGTGTGGTTGATGGTGCCGAGCGTGGTGCGGGCGCACAAAATGACCGGCAGCCGCCACTCAGCGAAGATGTCGATGAACCTTGTGCGCCGGTTAAGCGGCACCATCAGCCCACCCGCGCCCTCGATGACGAGCGGCGTCGGCAGGACGGGAAAAGTAAGATCGGCAGCCTTGATCGCGACGCCGTCGATCTCGGCCGAACGATGCGGCGACAGCGGGCTCTTCAAGCGGTAGGCTTCCGGCAGCACGCGCTCCGAGGGCAAGCCGGCAAGCCGCGCGACCACCTCGCTGTCGGTCTCGCCGTCGAGGCCCGATTGCACCGGCTTCCAGTAGAAACCGTCGATCAGGCCGGCCAGCCCAGCCGCAAACACGGTCTTGCCAATTCCGGTGTCGGTTCCGGTGATGACGATGCGCATGATCATGCCGAGGCCAACACCTCGACGAGCGCCTCGACCATCGCCGAAATGTCGTCTTCGTCGACGTTGAGCGTCAGCGAGATGCGCAGGCGCGATGTGCCCTCGGGCACGGTCGGCGGACGAATGCCGCGGATGTCGAAGCCGCGCGCCTGCAATGCCGCCGCCACCACCATGGTACGCCCAACGTCGCCGATGACAAAGGGCTGGATCTGCGAGCCGCTGGGCGTCACGCCGCAGCGCTCGGCCAATTGACGGCCGGCGAAAGCGACACGCTCATGCAACTGAACACGGCGCATCGGCTCGTCGGACAGCATGGCGAGCGCTTCGCGTGCCGCGACCGCCATCAGCGGCGATGGCGCGGTGGCGTAGATGAAGGGCCGGCAACGGTTGACGAGATAGTCGCACAGCGTTCGCGGCCCAGTGACGAGCGCGCCGGACGCGCCGAGCGCCTTGCCGCATGTGTGGAGCGCGACGATGTTGTCGCGGCCCTCGAACGCGGCGGCCAGCCCCCGGCCGTCCGGTCCCCAGACACCAGTGGCATGCGCCTCGTCGACGACTAGGAATGCCTCGTGCCGGTCGGCAAGCGCGATCAGGCTCTCCATCGGCGCACGGTCGCCATCCATGCTGTAGAGGCTTTCGGTTCCGATCCAGATGCGCCCCACGCCGCCTTCGGCACGCCAGCGCGTGATCGCATCCTCGACAGCGTTGGCGTCGTTGTGCGAGGCCAGCTCGAACTGGGCGCGGCCGGCCTGCGCGCCTTCATGCATGCTGGCGTGCGCGAGTTCGTCGAGGACCAGCAGGTCGCCCTTCTGCGGCAGGGCGGTCAGCAGAGCAAAGTTGGCGATGTAGCCGCTGCCGAAGAACAGCGCGCGGTCGGCGCCGAAGAACGTCGCTGCGTCCGCCTCCAGTTGCTCATGCTCCGGCGCATTGCCGCGCAACAGCCGCGACCCGGTGGCGCCGACCGGCGTGCCCCGTGCAATCGCCGCCGCAACCGCGTCGCCAAGTCTTTTAGAGGGGGCAAGCCCGAGATAGTCGTTCGACGAGAAGTCGAGCCCGGCGCGCGGCGACAGCGTCCGCAACCGGTCCTTGCGCGCCAGCCCCTGCAAGGTCGCCTCGTACCGGGCAAGCGGTGTCCCGTTCATTGGGTGTCGAGTTCCATCGGCTCGATGCCAAGGCGGCGGAACAGGAGACTATCCTTGTCCTCCCCAGGATTGTTCGCCGTCAGCAGCGTGTCGCCGACGAAGATCGAATTGGCACCGGCGAAAAAGCACAGTGCCTGCATCTCGTCGGTCATGGCGGTGCGGCCGGCGGAAAGACGGACATGCGATTTCGGCATCATGATGCGCGCCAGCGCGATTACGCGCACGAATTCGATCGGCTCGATCGGCCTGGCTTCGGCAAGCGGGGTGCCGGCGATCGGGATCAGCATGTTGATCGGAACGCTTTGCGGATGCTCCGGCAGATTGGCCAGCGTCACCAGCATGTCGATCCGGTCCACCGGTTCTTCGCCCATGCCAACAATGCCGCCACAGCAGACCTTGATGCCGGATTGGCGAACCAGCTCGAGCGTGTCGAGCCGGTCACCAAAGCTCCGCGTGCTGATGACCTCGCTATAGTAGCGTTCCGACGTGTCGATGTTGTGGTTGTAGTAGTCGAGACCAGCCTGTTTCAGTCGAGCGGCCTGCTCAAGGTCGAGCATGCCAAGCGTCATGCAGGTCTCCATGCCGAGTGCCTTGACGCCTTCGACCATCGCCACCACCGCGTCCATGTCGTGTGCCTTCGGGTTTCGCCAGGCAGCGCCCATGCAATAGCGCGTGGCGCCCGCGTCACGCGCCTTGGTCGCCTCCGCGATGACGCGGTCGACCTCCATCAGCTTCGACGCCTTCAGGCCGGTCTCGTGATGCGCCGACTGGCTGCAATAGCCGCAATCCTCCGGGCAGCCGCCTGTCTTGATGCTGAGGAGCCGGCTGAGCTGGACCTTGTTGGGATCGAAATTCTGGCGGTGAACGGTTTGGGCAAGGAAAAGCAGATTGTTGAAAGGTGCATCGTGAAGGGCGCGAGCCTTCTCCAGGGTCCACATCGCGCCATCATCGCATTGCGCCCGCGGCATCCTCTTAGTCGCATTGGTGTCGTGCATGTCCGTCCCGCTCTCAGTTCTTGCCTTGCCGCATCTTCGTCGTCCGAATTCAGGCCGGTTGATATGTATCGATCCTGACCGTTTGCTTGTGGGTTATCAGGGCGCTCGATAATCCAGTCCGATATCGAGAATTGGCGCGCTATGGGTCAGCCAGCCGATGGAGATAAGATCGATACCAGTGGCCGCGATGGCTGGCGCTGTTAAGGCGGTAATCCGGCCCGATGCTTCGGTGATCGCCCGGCCTGCAACCATGGCCACTGCTTTGCGCAATTCGTCGACCGACATGTTGTCGAGCAGGACGGCGTCGGGGGCCAGAGCAAGCACCTCTTCCAGTTGGGCTAGTGTGTCGACCTCGACTTCGATCTTGACGAGATGGCCGACGCTGCTTCGCGCGCGCTCCAGCGCGGGGCGAATTCCGCCGGCGATGGCGATGTGGTTGTCCTTGATCAGGATGGCGTCATCGAGGCCGAAACGGTGATTGGAGCCGCCACCGGCGCGCACGGCGTATTTTTCGACAGCCCGCAACCCGGGTGTCGTCTTGCGGGTGCAGACGATCTTGGCTTTGTGCCCGCGGATCGCATTGACGATCGATGCCGTCGCTGTCGCGATGCCGCTCAAGTGACAGAGAAAATTCAGCGCTGTCCGTTCCGCTGTGAGTATGGCCCGGGCAGGACCGCTCACCGTTGCAATGATCTCTCCTTGTGAGACTTCGCTGCCGTCTGCTCGCTCCACGGTCATCTCGACATTCTGGTCGATCAGGCTGAAAGCGAGCATCGCCAGATCGAGTCCGGCGACGATGCCTTGCTGCCGTGCCGCAAGCACGGTCTTTGCGTGGCTTTCGCTTGGTACGATGGCATCCGAGGTTACATCACCGGCCCTGCCGAGGTCTTCGAGAAGGGCTGCCCGTACCAGAGGCTCGAGCATGATTGCGGGAAGTGGCGCGAGCTTCATCAGGTGACGCCTTCCAGCACTGGCAATTGTGCGAGTTCCCGCGCTTCTGCGAAGGCGGCTTCGAGGGTGATTTCGGAACGGCGCGCGACGGTTGCATGATGCGGAAAGTCGGTCCGGAAATGAGCACCGCGGCTTTCCCGGCGGCGCAAGGCGGCAATTGTGATCATCAGCCCGACCGCCGCCGGATCCGATGACGCGTCCTTGCTTTGGGCGAGCGGCAGCAAGGCGTGTGCGGCTGCCTTCAAGCCTTCACCATCCCGCACGATGCCGAGAGCGCGCGACAGGAAAGGACGCACGGGTAGCGGATCGGGCGATGGATAATTACCCGCAAACGCGGGCTTGGTCCTGCGAGCGGGGGTTCCGGCCACGCTTTCAGCCACCCAGCGCGCGCAAACGACGGCCTCGGTCAAGGAATTGCTGGCGAGCCTGTTGGCGCCATGCAGTCCAGTCGAGGCGACCTCGCCGCAGGCCCAGAGCCCCTTGACGGAGGTATGGCCGGAGCCGTCAACGGCGACCCCACCCATGTGGTAGTGCTGGGCCGGACGAATGGGAATGAGATCGCGCACGGGATTGAGGCCAATTCCACGACAGGCTGATGCTATCGTCGGGAACTGTCGCGCGAATGCCGGGCCAGGCTGTTGCCGCGCGTCGAGAAAAACACGGTGGCCGCTCGCAAGATGGTTCCACACGGCGCGCGCCAAGACATCGCGGGGCGCAAGTTCCGCCCCTGGCACACCCTGTAGAAAGGGCTGGCCGGTTTCATCGATCAGGGCTGCACCTTCGCCGCGAACAGCCTCGCTGATCAGCGTCATGGGACGCTCCGGTCCGTCAAGCGCGGTCGGATGGAACTGGATGAACTCCAGATCGGAAAAGACAGCTCCCGCGCGAGCCGCAAGCGCCAGGCCCTGTCCACAACTGCCCGAAGGATTGGTGGTGTCGAGAAACAATCCACCGATCCCACCGGTGGCGAGCACCACCCGCCGCGAGCCGAAAAAGACCTGTCCTATCGAACAGCTCGCCCAGACGCCTCGGATCGCATTCTCTCGCACCGCCAGCCGGCGCGCTTCCACGCCCTCCACGACAACAATCGACGGAGTGGAACGCACGGTCGCGATCAGGGCACGCATGATCTCACGCCCGGTACCGTCGCCATGCGCGTGAACGATGCGACGTCGGCTGTGCGCGGCCTCCAATCCAAGGCGCAGCGACCCTTTGAACGTACGGTCGAAGGGGACTCCAAAGCCGGCAAGCCCCTCGATCGCACTGGGCGCGTCCTGGAGGATGCGGCCTGCCATATCCTTGTCGCAGAGCTCGTCCCCGGCCGCAATCGTGTCGGAAAGATGCAGCGCCGGATCATCGTCCTCACCGAGGCTCGCGGCCAGACCGCCCTGAGCCCAGGTGCTCGATGTGTCAGCTCCGAGTAGCGTCCTGGACAGAAGAAGCACCGGCTCAGGGGCCAGATGAAGCGCAGTCATCAGCCCGGCGATGCCGCCGCCGATGATAATGGGCCGTCCGAAGAAGCTGCGGATATCGGTGCTCAAATTGCCAGCATCCGTTCGACCGCAAGCCGTGCGCGCCCCGCGATCCCGGGCTCGATGGTGACTGCATGGTGGTTCTGCTCGAGCGCTGTACGGATATTGGCGAGCGTTATCCGCTTCATGTGCGGGCACAAATTGCAGGGACGGATGAACTCGATCTCGGGATGTGCGAGCGCGACATTGTCGCTCATCGAGCACTCCGTCATCAGCACGACGCGGGGCGGCTTTTGCCGTTCGACATAGTCGCACATGGCGGCGGTCGAGCCGGAAAAATCGGCCTCAGTCACCACCTCAGGCGGGCATTCGGGATGCGCCAGCACCGTCACGCCCGGATGGTCCTCGCGCAACTGGCGGATATCGGCTGGCGTGAAGCGCTCATGCACCTCGCAGTGGCCCTTCCAGGCGATGATCTCAACGTCGCTCTGGGCGGCGATGTTCTTCGCCAGGTACTCGTCCGGCAGCATGATCACCCGAGGAACACCCAGGGATTCCACGACCGCTTTCGCATTGCCAGAGGTACAGCAGATATCGGACTCGGCCTTCACCTCGACCGATGTGTTGACATAGGTGACGACCGGCACGCCTGGATAGCGCTGCCGCAACTGGCGCACGTCCTCGGCGGTAATGGAGTCCGCCAGGGAACAGCCTGCGCGCAGGTCGGGGATGAGTACGGTCTTTTGCGGGTTGAGCAGCTTCGCGGTCTCGGCCATGAAATGCACGCCGGCGAGCACTATAACGTCGGCGTCGGCTGACATCGCCTTGCGCGCAAGCGCCAGGCTGTCGCCGACGATGTCGGCGACACAGTGGAAGATCTCCGGCGTCTGGTAGTTGTGCGCCAGGATGACGGCGTTGCGCTCCCGCTTCAGCGCCAGAATTGCCTCGATGTCGTCTAGAAAGGTGAACCATTCGATCGGGGGGACGACGCGCCGAACGCGGTCGTACAGGGTCGCACCCGAAGGCAGGATGGCGCTCATCGAGCCTCCAGTTATAGTCCAAAAGAATATAAGGCCTATATATTCTTTGTGACTATAAGGGATGTCAAGCCCTCGTAAGCGGCAATTTTGTCCCGGCCACCGGCCTCTCATCGAGAATGTCGTGGCGGAAGCGGTAGAGCTGCGCTGGCCGGCCCCCAGTTTCGGTGGTCGTCTCCCCGGTTTTCTCAACCAGCTCCTGCTGCTCTATGAGCCGTCGAAAGTTCGGCTTGTTGATGAGCCTGCCGGAGAGTGCCTCCACGGTTCGCTGCAGCCGCAAGAGTGTAAAGAGCGGCGGCATCAGTTCGAACACGACGGGCCGGTATTTGATCTTGGAGCGCAACCGCGCAATAGCCGTTGCCAGGATGCGGCGATGATCGGCGATCATGGATTTACTGGGCACCAGCAGACGCGGGGGCGCGTCCCGTCCGATTCCGGCCTCTTGGACCAGGCCTGCTTCGTAGACCAACTCATAGCGTTGAAGCGTAAGTTCCTCGTTCCAACGGCGCTCGTCGAAGCCGAAGGCAATCGCCGCCCGCAGCCGGCGTTCGCGTCGCGTGGCGGCGTCGCTGGCGCCATCCGCCCATTCAATCAGGCACGGTCGCAAAACATCCAGCACCACCGCCGGCGTGCCGGAGCGGTGATCCTCCCACGGAAAATATTCATACCAACTTTGCCAGCCGCACTTGGGCGAGCCCGTTGCCTGTTCCTTGCGGGTCAGTGCGAGATAGCTGATGGAGATGACGCGCTGCTGGCGCCCGGCCCCGATGCGGTCCCGATCGGCGAAGGTGTATAGTTGCTCGATGTACCCCAGCGGGTGCCCGGTCTGCTGCTCGACCCATCCCCTCAACCCGGATTGCGGCGATCGGTGCTCAAGCGCAAATGGTCCGGAGGGCAGCGTGTCCGCCTGCCCGATGGTAAGTACACAGGGTTCACCGTCGTTTACGGCGACGACAACGGCGATCAGGTCCACTTTGACGTCCTCAGCCTTGACGGCGGCTCTGTCTTTCCTGGTTCCTGTTGCCTGATGGTCCATGTTCGCGAAAGTGATTAGCCCAGTCTCGGGGCGCCTGAATCGATTTAGTGTAAGCGTGGCTGCCTGTACGTCAACACACGCACAGCTGCATGCCCGTTTTTTAGCTCTTCGCACTTGCACAAAACTGTGCCAAACGCGACACCCGCCGCGGGTAACGCAAGGGAAGGAGGCATGAGGTGTGCGCAGCTGGTGATACAAAGGCGATTACACCGCCAGCGCCAATGAATACATTCGGCGGCTATCGTGTGCAGGGGCGGGGAGACAATGCGGAGCGGATCAGGCGCGACGCCGGCCCGGTCATGGAGACCGGCGCTTTTTCGGTGGTGCTGGAAACAGTGCCCGAGCAACTTGCGCAGGCCATCACTGCGCAGATCGCCATCCCAACAATCGGCATTGGCGCCTGGCTAGCCTGCGACGGCCCGATAGTCGACGACGGCATGGGCATGTTCACCCGCTTTCGGCCGAAATTCGTCAAGCGCCATACCGAACCAGGCTCAGAGGGCGAGGCGGCGATCGCCGCTTACGCAGCCGATGTGCGGGACCGGCGCTTTCCGGCGGCCGAACATGTCTACGCCACCGCCTCGAGGGCCGGAGACGTCGCATGAGCGTGCCGATCGTTCGAACCGTTACCGAGCTTCGCACCGTTGTTGCAGGATGGCGCCGCTCGGGCGCAACTGTCGCGGTGGTACCGACCATGGGGGCCTTGCATGAAGGACATCTGAGCCTCGTGCGTGCAGCGCTTCAGAAGGCGGATCGGGTCATCGAAACGCTGTTCGTCAACCCCAAGCAGTTCAACAGTGCCGCCGACCTTGCCGCCTATCCCCGGACGGAAAACCAAGATGCGGCAAACTCGGGCCGTTGGGCGCACACCTGCTTTATGTGCCGGATGGCGAGGCGATGTACCCTGCGGGCTTCGCTACGACTGTTTCGGTGGCCGCAATCGGCGAGGGCCTGTGCGGCGCATTTCGGCCGGGCCATTTCGATGGCGTGGCGACCGTCGTTGCCAAGCTCTTCTTGCAAACCGGCGCTGATTTCGCCTTTTTCGGCGAAAAGGATTTCCAGCAGCTTCAGCTTGTCAGGCGCATGGTCCGAGACCTGGATATTCCAATCACCATTACCCCCTGTCCGACTGTCCGCGAAGCCGATGGTCTCGCTCTATCGTCGCGCAATGCCCGGCTCTCGCCTGCGGAGCGCGCCGTTGCCCCAAGGCTCGCATCGATCCTGCTCGAGGCGGCCGATCGGTTTGCGCGTGGCTCTTGCGTCCTGCCAACCCTTGCCGAAGCGCGCGCAGCAATCTTGTCGGCAGGCTATCGCGAGGTCGAATACCTGGAGCTTCGCGGCGAAGCCGATCTGCAACCGATGACAAACGTTGACCGACCGGCGCGCTTGCTTGTCGCGGCGTGGCTCGGCGACACACGGCTCATCGACAACATCAGAACATCACCGGTTGGTTCAACAAATTAACGAGGTTGTCGGCGTTGCGGCACGCTCCGCAAGCAGAGGTAGGAAAGCAATGGCGGCGATGAAGGCGACAACATCCCACGAGCGCTATCGGAGCGCGACCGCTTAAACCCGGGTCCTGCCTGGCATCCAGCGACAGTCACGGAGGTTACGCAAAACGCACATGCATCGCGTGTTTGAGAACTTCGTCGAGCAACTCTCCGCAAGCGTCGACGCCGCCGATCTCAGTGAGACAATGGCGTCCGCCGCCGCCGGCTTCGACTTTCCGCTCTTCGCCTATTTTACTTACCCGTCGGTCCCCGGCGACGCGCCGCGCCTGATCTCAAACTATCCGTCATCCTGGACATCACGTTATCTGCAACAGCGGTACCACAGTCTTGATCCGGTCATCCTGCGTGGGCTGCAAGGCTGGGATACTTTTGATTGGGGCCTGGATCGTGCTCGGAAAAGTCTGCCGGCGTCACAGCAACAAATTCTGGAGAGTGCAGCTCAGTTCGGCATCCGTAGCGGACTGACGATGTCGATGCACGATCATCGTGGCCGGTTTGCTGCGCTGACCTTTGCTTCCGGTGAGTCCCATCCGCCGCTTTTGCGGTCCCTGACACGTTATGAAAAAGCATTGCAGCTGGTGGCGGTCAACTTTCACGTCCATGTCCGGCGCAGGCTCGGCGGCGATCGTGTGGTGGATGGTGTAACGCTCACTCCGCGAGAGTTCGAATGCCTGAAATGGACGGCGCGCGGCAAGTCGGCCTGGGACGTCAGCCAGATCCTCGGCGTCTCGAAGCGCACGGTGACCTTCCATCTGGAAAACGCCAAGGCAAAACTTGGCGTGCGAACGGTCAACCAGGCCGTCGCACGGCTGGCTGCGTCCGGTCAGGCGAGATCGTGATCCTTCCGCCAAGATAGCTGTAAACGTCTACAGGCTGAATCACCGTCAGCTTTAGCCTTCGATGGCGGGAACACATCCCGCACGGAGGCGACCATGCTGCAGCTGATAACACCCGACCTTTACGGCGAGTTCGCAAGCGAGCTCAAAGAGATGCACGGGCTCAGATATCGGGTGTTCAAGGAAAGGCTCGATTGGGAAGTTCAGACCGAGGACGAAATAGAAACCGACGCATTTGACGGCTTCAAGCCTGTCTATCTGCTGCTCAAGGGATCCGATTGGCGAATTCGCGGTTGCGTGCGTCTTTTGCCCAGCACCGGACCCACAATGTTGCGCGACACGTTCCCGGTGCTGCTGGGTGGTGACGTTGTCCCCTCGACCGCCGAGATATGGGAAAGCAGTCGTTTCGCGCTCGATCTCCCGCCGTCAACGCCCAAGGCAGCGGGCGGGCTGGCCCAGGCAACCTACGAGCTCTTCGCCGGCATGATCGAGTTCGGCTTGGCCAACGATCTCACCCGGATAGTAACGGTGACCGATACGCGCATGGAACGGATCCTTCGCCTCGCAACGTGGCCATTGTCGCGCATCGGACAGCCGATGCCCGTCGGCAAAACGGAGGCGGTGGCCGGGCTTCTCGAGATTTCCCACGCGAGCCTTTTGCGCATCCGCGGCAGGGGACGTTTGCGCGGACCTGTACTGTGGAAACCGGTTCTAGCCCCGTCGGCATAGCGCTATTGTGGACACCTGAGCCGTGACGGATGCTGGTCTTCCCAAGGATGCGACGGTCGGTCGTGTAGACTGGCCGGACTGGCGTCGTCACGAAGCTTACCACTACGTCAGACGATTGCCGCGCACTGCCTGGGCCTGGGAATTTCTTCGGCGCAATCCGCAATTCCAGCGCGACCACGCCAGGATTGCACCGCCCGCCTGCATTGTCAGAAAACGCGCCGATACGAGGATAATCGAGCTGACGACAGGATCATCTTTCCTCAGGCAATGGAGCCTCCTTTTTCGCCGACGCGCCACAATCGGACGCCATGTCGGCAACGGTCCTTTGGGATCCGCGCGACTGCGCCCATGTTCTACGAGCGGCCGCGGAGCCGGGTGGGCTCGACCACGATTTTGAACCGCTTGATCTGTCTTCCCTCTCGTGCGGCAAGGACATCCTGGCGACACCTGACGGCGTGCAGCACGTGCTGCTGAGGGAGGACTGTCGGAGTCTGCAGATCGCCGTTTCCGGTGCCTCCGTTCTGCGCCCGTTGCGGCTATATGTCGACGCAATCGTGCCGCCGCGGCGCCTCAAGTTCCATGTCGCTGCCCTTCAGTTCCTAAATGACATCAATGATTGCGGCCGCCTGGCAGCTGCTTGCCTTCCGCCGGAACCTCGCGGAGGGCGTCTGCGTATCGTGCTCCAGGCCTTGGATGGTTCGCTTGCCGGCGCATCTCATCAGGAAATCGCCATTGCCCTGTTCGGGAGACGGCGTGTCGAAGAAGATTGGTCTCATCCAGGCAACCATCTTCGCGACCAGGTGCGTCGCGCCATCCAACGTGGCCGCTACCTGATGGGCGGCGGCTACAGACAGTTCCTGGTGTAATTGGGGTGACAGCTTGTCATTGGCGTATTCGAAAACGCGCCGGGATTTGACTGCGTTTGGTATGACGGGGTCATTGTGCGTTGCACAAAACATGACGCGCGGTTAGTCCTTCCGCGGCGGGAATCGGGTTTGGGGACGAAGCACTGAGAACCAATGCTTCGTTGAGAGTGCATTCAGTGCGGCGGTATTGTGCAAAGCGGTCGCCGGACGCGCTCTGTGGCTACGCCACCGAACCCCGCTTATCTCGGTTCCGGCAAAGTTCATACCCACGAACACATGCCATCACGGGCTAAGGTGTGGATTCGCAAAGAGCGGCCAAGCGCTGCGAAAATACTGCCCGTGCCGGCTCGCTACCGCGTCGGACCTCCCAAGATATCCCAGCGAGGTCGGGATCTCGGCATTCCCTTTCTGAGCCTCTGGTCCATAGGCCGCAATCGATAGAGTTGGAATATCCATTCCGCTTGTGATGACTAGCTCCGATCTAAGTGCTCAGCCTCCAACCCGATCAGGAGCTGTCAAACGCGACTTCGTTTATCCAAAGGGTGGATGGCAGGTATGCCTATAATCGATTTTACCAATATTACAGGCTCCTACTAAAGATCCTGAATGAAAACGGGCCGGGTGGGTATCCGTCCTCGGGATTACTGCGTTGGGCTGAAGCTGCCGGAAGAATGCGGAGACAAACATGTGCGGGATTGTTGGCATCGTTGGGCAACAGCCGGTGTCGGACCGGTTGGTCGACGCGTTGAAGCGTCTGGAATATCGCGGCTATGATTCGGCCGGCGTTGCGACGATCGCCGAGGGCGCCTTGCACCGCCGGCGCGCCGAGGGCAAGCTCGTCAATCTGGAGACGAGACTGAAGGACGAGCCGCTGGGCGGCAACATCGGAATCGGCCACACGCGTTGGGCAACCCATGGAGCATCAACCGAACGCAATGCGCACCCGCACTTTACCGATGGTGTCGCCGTCGTCCATAACGGCATCATCGAGAATTTCACCGAGCTGAAGGACGAATTGACGGCGGCGGGAGCCGAGTTCCAGACCGACACCGACACCGAGGTCGTCGCGCATCTCTTGGCACGACACCGCCGGGAGGGCATGAGGCGGCGAGAAGCAATGGCTGCCATGCTGAAACGCGTCAGGGGTGCCTACGCGCTTGCCATCATCTTTGAGGATGATCCGTCGACCATCATGGCAGCGCGCAACGGACCACCGCTGGCGATCGGTCATGGCGACGGCGAGATGTTCCTGGGCTCCGACGCGATTGCGCTTGCTCCCTTCACCAATGAAATTACCTATCTCATCGACGGTGACTGGGCCGTTATCGGCAAGACGGGCGCCCATATCTTCGATTTCGACGGTCAGCCTGTCGAGCGTCCGCGCCAGACCTCCACGGCCGCGGCCGCTCTGGCCGACAAGGGCAACCATCGCCACTTCATGGAGAAGGAAATTTACGAGCAGCCCGAGGTCATCTCCCATGCGCTCGGCCACCATATCAACATCATAGAGAATCGCGCCGACATGGTTTCTGGCATCGATTTCGCCAGGATCCCGAGCTTGGCGATCTCTGCCTGCGGCACCGCCTATCTCGCCGGACTGGTCGGAAAATACTGGTTCGAGCGCTATGCGCGCCTGACGGTCGAAATCGACGTTGCGTCCGAATTCCGTTACCGCGAGATCCCGTTGTCGCCGCAGTCGGCGGCTCTTTTCATTTCGCAGTCTGGTGAAACCGCCGATACGCTCGCATCGCTGAGGTACTGCAAGGACCTTGGGCTGAAAGTTGGCGCCATCGTCAATACCTGCGAATCGACCATCGCTCGGGAGGCCGATGCGGTCTTCCCGATCCTTGCCGGACCGGAGATCGGCGTCGCTTCCACCAAGGCTTTCACCTGCCAGCTTGCCGTTCTTGCGGCACTCGCCATCGGCGCCGCCAGGGCCCGCCGAACCGTAACCGAAGACGAGGCGCAGGCGCTTGTCAGCAGCCTCACCGAAGTCCCACGCGTCATGGGCCAGGTACTCGACAGCATCCAGCCGGAAATCGAGCTCCTGTCGCGCGAATTGTCAAAGTGTCGTCACGTCCTGTATCTCGGCCGTGGCACCAGTTTCCCGCTGGCGATGGAAGGTGCGCTGAAGCTCAAGGAGATTTCCTACATCCACGCCGAGGGCTATGCGGCAGGTGAATTGAAGCACGGTCCAATCGCACTGATAGACGAGAACATGCCAGTGATCGTCATCGCGCCGCATGATCGCTTTTTCGACAAGACCGCCTCCAACATGCAGGAAGTGGCTGCCCGTGGAGGGCGGATTATCCTCATCACCGATGAAAAAGGGGCCGCCGCATCGAAACTCGACACCATGCACACGATCGTGCTGCCGGTCGTCGACGAGATTATCGCGCCAATGATCTTCTCGCTGCCGATACAGCTTCTTGCCTACCATACGGCGCTCTTCATGGGCACAGATGTCGACCAGCCGCGCAATCTCGCAAAATCGGTCACCGTCGAATGATTGTGACGCTTTTGCAGGTGGCGATGCTGTTCCTTCCGAAAGCGCCAACACCTTAACGTGCCTTTTAATGATGGGGCCGAATCCTGTTTAGACTGCCGGCGTCGAATCGGAACGATGGCCGGCATGGTCGGAGTTCGCAGCAGGTCATCGCCCGAAAGCGGATTGAACCATAGGAGGACCAAGCCAATTCTTACTCAAACCTACCCTAGTGATTTCGCGCCATCCGATACTCTGGGGGGACGTATTTCGTTCGCTCGCGAGGTCACTAAACTTACAATGGCGCAGGCCGCACGCCGGCTTGGTGTCCAGACGGCATGCTGGAAAGCATGGGAATGCGACCGCGCCGCGCCGCAATCCAATCGCCTTGCGATGATGGCGGGCATCTTGGCCGTGAGTCCCTCATGGCTATTGTCGGGAATAGGCGCCGGTCCACTGGAGCTGGTTGCGAACGATCGTGCCGCCCTGCTGCAGGAGCTGCAAATCGCCTCTGCTGATGCTGTAGCTTCGCAAAAACGTGTGCAACAAATCGTTGCGTTACTGGGGTCGGCTCCGGTAGCCGGAGACCCGCTCTAAGCGTGATGCAAGCGGTTGGATCATAAAGACGGGGGGTTCTGGAGCCCAAAAGTGTGGGGACTCCTGGACGGGCAGCAAGCCGACCGATTCGCAAAAGGCGCGGGCGGCGGAGGGAGTTGGTCGAAGCTATCGGCGTCCGCGAGGCTGGGTAGACGGTGCCGCGACTGCAGGCGGCGGCAGGTGAGTTCGAGTTGCTGCTCAAGAAAGCCATCGGCGAGAATGAGTCGCGTGGGATCGCAGGACGAATGCGGTACAATCGATCCGACAATCTCAGGGCTGGCCGCTTGTTGGAACTTGATCAGTAGCAGGTGAGCCGCCATATCCCGACCCGGCTGGCAATTTCGAGTGGCCCATTCCATGGATGAGGCCAGTCCGGCCGAATCGACGTCCATTTTTTTGATTTGCTGGATGCGCCAGCTCGGGGGGAAATCTCCCGATTTGTCAGGCGCTCCTTCTCTTCTTGGAGGTGTCTATGAAGGATTCGCGCATTCCCGAGCCAGTCTTGGCGGCTATGTCAGGCGGAACCCACATCATCCGCGCTTATCGAGAGCATCTTGGATATTCAATCGAGGACCTCGCTGTGGCGTGCGGGCTTTCCGCCGAGGAAATCCAAAACATCGAGTCGGGTCTGAAGGTACAACAAGGGCTATCGGGATCGGATAGCGAGATCGCTGTCCATGCCTGTGGGAATTCTTGAGGCAGAGTCGGACATATCCGACGCCGCGTGATCGGTAGGATAATCTGCAAATGAGTGGAAGGTCCGCTACCTTGTGATGTGTCGTTTGCGACTGATAGTCGACGCTTGATTCCGTTGGACGCGAATGCCCTCTGGCGCAGTACCGCCAAGAGAATTCTCGTCCACTGTCCGGGTCAGGGATCGCACACGGGCTCGCCGAACAGGAAGTTGGAACAGGCGATATTGCCGCCCGGAGGGCTGCGACACGAGCACGATAGCATCGGCTCGCGACGAAGGATTGCTAACGGTGAACTCATGCTGGTCGGCAAGGCGATACTGGCTGCAGCATCAAATTGGCCGACGAGAGCGGCCCATCACGTTGGGCAGGATCGGCCGACATGGCTGGCTTCGCGCACCGCTCTCACAAACAACACATCGGGCACCCAGACGCTCCGGGTTGACTATGGGTGTCTGAACCGCGAAAAGGGGCCGCTCTTCGTGAGTGGCGTGCGCCGGCAGTCTAACCCCAAGCCCCCCGCCCAGGCTGCCGGCGCGCTTCTTGGAACGTCGAGGCGGGCGACAACGAACGCCTCCCCGAAACGCGTCGATGAGATCCCGAGCGGCCAACCAGCATTCGACCTTCGCTTGCGCCTCTGCCCCTGACGCCCGAGGCATTGCGCTTCCTCCAGCGTGGTCGATCGTCACGCCCTCGAGTTCGGCGGCACGATCGCACGACAGCGGCCGCGGCAGGCTCCATTTGCATGAGGGGCTCATGCCTTCAAATACCTGATGCATGTGCGCCTTGCGCAACCTCCGTGCCAGGCGCAGACCTCGCTCTACAGGATTGCGCATCGATGCAAGGCCTACGCTTTGATCGCCATCATCGCGGCCATTGCGTTGCCGCGATCGCCGAAGCCGATTACGACAATCATGCCGGCGGGCCGGCAGCGATGCCGCATGCAAAATCCACAAATGATTGTAGCCAAACGCTAGCTGCCCGGCATATGTCCGGCCTTTCGCAAGGCCCCTAGGAACAGACTGGCATGGCCGGTGGCATCGATCTTGGCCTGCATCGACAGGGGCATGCTGTGCCAGTTCTCCAAGGGCGCAATGAAATGTGAGAAAGTACCGTTGACCATGCAATGGTGGGTAACGAGGCCCGGTCTGTCCAACGCCAGCACGCCGGTCAGCTCACCCTGATATCGGATCGCTGCGACCCGCTGGACCTCCGCGTCACCGTCGACCCGCACGTCGAAAAGCAGGCTGCCGCGGCTCCTGGTGGCTATCTCCGCGGCTTTTTCAGCGAAGCTCAGGGAGAGCGAGCGGACGCTTTCGACCGCCATCCGGAAAACCATCAAATCCAGTTCATTCATAAGGTAACTGCGCGCAACACTGGGGTGATTGCAATCGACGAACACGGCTTTTTCACAGATGTCGGTCACGACCGATCATTTAGGGTTTGCCGGTCGGCCATTGACCGAAGACGTGCTCCGTTCGAACCGATCCTTAAGCGCAATGCGCGGGATCTACGCAACCCGAAGAGCCGGCCAACCAAGTTGCCGCGACAATTGATGTCGTGATCATTCCAGACATCTGCGTTTCGGCGTATCCCATCTGGTAAGTCCGTTCTTTGCGGCAACGCCCATTCTCGGGCCGTCTTGTACATGAAACCTCGTGGTGGCGTCCTCGAAACGCGGGGTCGCCGGGCCCTTGATCGAAGCGTCGCGAACTTTGTTTTCCGAAGATTCGGTCCTCCTTCAGAGCCTGTTCGGCTCGCCTTTGAACATCCACTGAAGCGTGCTGTTTCGCTCGTCCGTGTTTATTGCAGGGGCATCGCCTAGGGCCCTTTGTCGCGTCAGCACATCAAACTCGTCCCCCTATTCACTTCACAAGATGGATTTCCTGAAGTACGGGGAGCGCAGAGAAATCTCCGGTCGCAGCCTACCCGGTTAAAACAAGGACCCAATGATGAAGACTCTCGTCGTCTGCTCCGGCGGATTGGACTCCGTTACTCTTGCTCACAAGGTGGCAGCCCAGTACGAGCTCGCCGGCCTCCTGTCTTTCGATTACGGCCAACGGCACCGGAAGGAATTGGGCTTTGCCGCCCTTTGCGCTGAGCGTCTGAACGTCCCTCATCGCATCATCGACATCCGCGAAATCGGTCGCGGCCTTTCCGGCTCCGCGCTGACAGACAGTGTGGATGTGCCGGACGGGCACTACGCCGAAGACACGATGAAGGCGACGGTGGTGCCGAACCGGAACGCCATCATGTTGGCCACCGCCTTCGGGCTTGCCGCCGCGCACAAGGTCGAAGCGGTGGCGACTGCCGTGCATGGTGGGGATCATTTCATTTATCCCGACTGCCGTCCGGCCTTCATCGACTCTTTCCAGATGATGCAAGACCGTGCGCTCGACGGCTACGCGAAGATTCGCGTCTATGCGCCCTATGTGAATCTCACGAAGGCGGACATTGTGAGGGATGGTGCAACATACGGAACGCCATTTGCGCAGACCTGGTCCTGCTACAAGGGCGCCGAGCGTCACTGCGGCAGGTGCGGCACCTGCGTCGAGCGGCGCGAGGCATTTCATCTTTCTGGGCACCCGGACCCCACCGACTACGAGGACTCCGACTTCTGGCTCGATGCGCTGCGAAGGAGGACCGCGTAATGTTCCGCATCACCAAGGAATTCCACTTCTCGGCCTCGCATCAGCTCACCTCGTTGCCGCCCGATCACCAATGCGCGCGCCTGCACGGGCACAACTACATCGTCGAAGTGGAGCTTTCGGCGAAGGAACTGAACGACGACGGCTTCGTGCGCGACTATCACGATCTGGCGCCATTCAAACGCTATATCGACGAGGGCTTCGACCACCGACATCTCAACGACGTGCTGGGACATGAGCAAGTCACCGCGGAATGCCTTGCGAGACATTTTTATCTATGGTGCAAGGCACGCCTGCCCGAAACTTCGGCCGTGCGGGTGAGCGAAACGCCGAAAACCTGGGCGGAATACCGGCCATGACCGATACGCATGCCGCAATCCGCGTGAGCGAGATTTTCGGGCCGACGATCCAGGGCGAGGGCGTGCTCATCGGTTTGCCGACGGTCTTCATCAGAACCGGCGGGTGTGACTATCGCTGTTCCTGGTGCGACAGTCTCCATGCGGTGGACAATCAATTCCGCAACGAATGGGAGATGATGCCAATCAATGCGGTATGGCAAACCGTCGTGACCCTTTCCGGCGGTCGGCCAGTGATGGTGTCGCTGTCAGGCGGCAATCCGGCCATTCAGCCGTTTCGTGCGCTCATCGAGCGAGGCCATCGTGAAGGTTACCGTTTTGCGCTGGAGACCCAAGGCTCGGTGGCCAGGGACTGGTTTGCCGACCTTGACGTGCTGGTCCTCAGCCCAAAGCCGCCTTCGAGCGAAATGAGGACCGATTGGGCCGCTCTCGAGGCGTGCGTCGATGCAGCGCAGGAGAAGCCTCAAATCGTGCTCAAGCTCGTTGTTTTTGACGAGAGCGACTACGTCTACGCGAAAGGCGCCGCGGAGCGATTTCCGCGCCTTCCGGTCTACCTGCAACCGGGCAATCACACACCGCCCGGTCCTGGCAACGAAGACGCGTCTGTCGATATGGACGGAATAATGAAACGCATGGAGTGGCTGGTTGAAAAGGTAACCGGCGACAGGTGGTTCGATGCCCGCGTGCTGCCGCAGCTGCACGTTCTGCTGTGGGGCAACAAGAGGGCCGTCTAGCCTGCGTCTTTCGTTGCACTGGAACTGCGTCTGCGGATCTTCGCTTGGGTGTCGACCCGTTGTTTCTTTGTGAAATCCGCAGCCGGCGTCGAGCTCCCAACCAGGCGCCGTTGATCCGGGCGGTGCGGAGGCAGCACAGCGATCGCGCCAGGAGCGCAACTTAAGGCCTATGTCGCAACGCGGCCGGTCGACTCCCGCCATTTTGTAGAGCGCCAGACGATACGGGATCGCTGTGGCAATCGCTTGGCCGCCGCCAGGCTGCGTGTAACGCCCCGGAGCGACTCTCCCATCTCCCACACTGGGCCCTTCTCTCGATAAGAGGCACGCGCCAGTGGCGTTTGCAGAAATCCGCACAAGCACGGCGTGAAGTCTGGCGCGCCGCCGCTATTTGGCACGGCGCTTGCGGCGGCATTGGTGCAGCGTTCGACCGGAGCGTCGCGATGGCAGAAGCCTGGGAAGGGAGGAAGAGCCCGGCCCCTATCCGGTTGGGAGAGAAATGATGTTAGCTCCACCAATCCGCAGCGCGAGTCCCGCGCCTCGCAAGGCCTTCTATGCCAAGCCCTACGTGCAGGTGCTTGCCGCCATCGTCCTCGGCGTCGCCCTCGGCCATTTCTATCCGGAACTCGGCGAGAGCGTGAAACCGCTGGGGGATGCCTTCATCAAGCTCGTCAAGATGATCATCGCGCCTGTCATCTTCCTGACAATTGTGACCGGCATCGCCGGCATGAACGACCTTCAGAAGGTCGGCCGAGTTGCCAGCAAGGCGATGGTCTATTTCCTCGCCTTCTCGACGCTCGCACTTATCGTCGGCCTTGTCGTCGCCAATGTCGTTCAGCCGGGCGCCGGCCTCAACATCGATCCGGCTTCGCTCGATGCCTCGAGTGTCAACACCTATGCCGCCAAGGCCCACGAGCAGTCGGTCACCGGCTTCCTGATGAACATCATTCCGTCAACCATCGTCGGTGCCTTCGCGCAAGGCGACATCCTGCAGGTCCTGTTCTTCTCGGTTCTGTTCGGCATTGCGCTGGCGCTGGTCGCAGAGACGGGCAAGCCAGTCGTTTGCTTTCTCCAGGCGGTTATCGCCCCCGTTTTCAAGCTCGCGGCCGGCCACCTCGCGCGAGCGCCGCTCAGCCATTTGGGGGAGCGCGTCAAGCCGGCCTAGAGGAATTGCCGGCTGACATCGGCTCCGAGAGAGCCCCGCGACTTCTCATACTCCGGGAAGTGTCGGACAAGCGATCAAAAGCGATGACCGGCTTTATGCACCGTTGCTGCCCTGCTGTTCACTGTTGATTGGAGACCGCCCCATGTTCAAGCCAACCGCCGGCCTTGTCATCATCATCGTCCTTTTGGCCCTCGCCCTGCTCTTCTCCGCGCTGGGGGCGCTACATCATCCTGGCATCGTAGACACCCTGCAGCAGCTCGAAGACCGACGCCAACTCGCGGCGGAACTGAAGATCCTGATCGCGGCGCGGCGCGACGCACTCCTCAATGACCCCGCTGCGCCAACCGCTGGAAATCCGGAAGGCGACGTCGCTCTGGTCATCTTCTTTGACTACAACTGCCGGCATTGCCGGGAGGCAGCCCTCAATATCCAGCAAGCCATGAAGGACGATCGGAATCTGAAGCTTGTGTTCAAAGAGTTTCCGATCCTGGGACCCACCTCCAAATTCGCCGCGGTGGCGGCGCTCGCCTCCCAAAAACAGGGAAAATACGAGGCGTTCAACCGCGCCCTCATGGGCTTCCACGGCGTTGTCAACGAAAGGACCACCTTGACCATCGCAGAACATGTGGGCCTCGACGTTGAGCAGCTCGAGCGGGACATGGAAGACCCGGCCATCGCAGATGCTATTGCGCGCAATCGTGCGCTCGCCGGCGATCTGTACATAACCGGCACGCCGGCGTTGGTGGTCGGCGACGAAGTGATCCTTGGAGTGGTCGATGTTGACACGCTGCAACGCTCTATCGCCAATGCGCGATCAAAGCCGAAGGTTTGAGACAGTGCTTGAAATCTCCAATATCGGCATGTTGACGGCACTGGCGGCCGGCGCAATCTCGTTCCCCTCGCCATGCGTCCTGCTTCTCGCGCCCGGCTATATATGTTGCATGGTCGGCAACCCCGGAGTCGACCGACCATATCGTGCTGTCGGCAGCCGGCTTTCCATATTGCTTTTCGGCATCTTGTTCGCTCCAGCGTTTCGACCCTATTCGTGACGCTGGGGACGGCGTGCTGATGGCCGGCCGCGACGACATGTTCGACGTCGTTGTCGTCGGAGCCGGGCCGGTCGGTCTTTCGTTCGCCGCATCGCTTGCCCATAGCGAACTCAAGGTGGCGGTTGTTGAACAGCAGTCGCTGGAAAGGCTGGCAAATCCGGCTTTCGATGGTCGCGAGATCGCGCTGACCAACGCCTCGATCAGAATCTTTCGCGAGCTCGGCGTCTGGGATGCCATCCCCGATTCGGACAAATCACCACTTCGAGGCGCGCGTGTGCTCAACGGATCGAGCCCTTTCGCCTTGCGCTTCGATCCTCCCGGCGGATCCGGGGACACGCTCGGAGTTCTGGTCCCAAATTTTCGAATCCGCGATTCCCTGTTCAAGATCATCCGCTCGCAGGATCATGCCCAGCTGCTTTGCGGCCATTCGGTCGTCGATGCAACAAACTGCCACAAAGGAGCAGTCATGACGCTCTCCGATGGCAGGCAATTGAGCACTCGGCTTCTCGTTGCAGCGGATTCGCGTTTTTCCGCCACGCGCGACCTGCTCGGCGTGGGCGCCGACATCAATCGGCTTGGCAAATCGATGCTGATTTGCAGGGTGAAGCACGAGCGCGTCCATCACCAGATCGCAGTCGAATGGTTCGATCATCACCAGACGATAGCGATGTTGCCACTCACGGAAGGCGTGTCGTCGCTGCTTGTCACCTTGCGCGCCAAGGAAGCCGACAGACTGCTTGCCCTCGACGACGATTTGTTCCTGTTGGAATTGACAAACCGATGTCGAGGACGCCTTGGAAAGATGAGCTTGGCAAGCACCCGCCATATCTATCCCCTGGTCACGACATGGGCGCACGCGTTCTGGGCCCCCAGCGTCGCACTCATCGGCGACGCAGCCATTGGCATGCACCCGGTGACCGCGCATGGCTTCAACATCGGCCTCAGCGGCCAGAAGCAACTCGCCCATAAAATCCTGACAGCTTGTCGCGACCGTCGCGACATTGCCGATCCTGAGATGCTTCACAAATACGACAGCTGGCTGCGCCTGTCGGCGGCGCCGCTCTATCATGCTACGAATATCCTCGTCGGCCTCTACTCAGGCGAGCACCCGGCGGCACGGCTTGCAAGACATGTGGGGCTTCGCTTTGCCCAATATCTTCCTTTTGTCCGCCATGGCATTTCGGCTATGCTTAAGCGGTGAACTCACACAGGCACGGCGCGGGCAAGACCTCGATAATCAGTCGGCAAATGCTGATCCGAGGCAGGCGTACCTGAAGTCATAATGACCGCACTGGTTATCAGTTTAGACCCGACGCGTGGATCACCTATGCGCTCGGGATTGAAGTTGCAAAGGTGAGCCGTTGGAACGCGGGCTTGGCACCTTCGGCGCAAACGCTTGATCCTATGGCGCAGTCTTTCAATCGCGTTCGGACTTCAGGAGCGCGGCGGCCAGCATCGCCGGACCGACGCCCCTGTCGCCATGGGCGACAAGCACTTCGCCGGCGTTGCGAATGTCACGCGGCTCTTTGGTCTGGCTCAGTTTGGCTTTGCCCACCAGACGAGTGATCTCGATCTCCAGTCCGACGATTGCCTTCACCAGGCTGTCAATGAAGTCTCTTGGGGCATCCCCCATCTTCCACGGGACAGGCTGGGTTGCCTCATGGCGATGAGTCAACTTCGCCACGTTGCGACGAACAAAACGCTCATCGTCGTGAACCGTGATGCGCCCGTAGGCATGCGCGACGAGGTAGTTCCAGGTCGGCACCTGCTTGTGGAACTCATGTTTGCTCGGATACCACTGCGGTGAGATGTAGGCGTCGGCCGCCCGGAACACGACGAGCACCTCATCGCCGGTCGAGACGTCCTGCCAGACCGGGTTGCTACGCGCGACGTGGCATCGAAGGCCACCGAGTTCTCCCGCCGACCTGTCGAGTTCGAAGGGGATGTGATTGGCGTCGAGCCCGCTCGCTGCGTGGGTGATCAGCACGCCGAGGGCGTTGTTCTCGATCAGATCGTAAAGAACCTCCCGGTCGGGCTCATCGAAATGAGGCGGCACGTACATGATTGTTCCTTTCGATGATTTTAAGGTTCGCGGTTCACGACCCGGTGCCCGATGGCAGACGTGCCAGCGCGGCAGCGACCTGCTGCTTGGCCGCGGCGGAGAGAGGCATGATTGGACGCGGAGGTTCGGCGCGGCAGATGTCGAGCAACTCGGCGAGCGCGTAGACTGTGCGCAGGCTGGAGACCTGTTTGAAGAGATCCCAGATTGGCGTCAATGCAGCGTCGAGGCGGCGTGCTTCGGCCGCATCGCCCGCCTGCGACGCCCTGACAATCTTTATGCAGACCTCGGGCAGGATGCCGCCCAGCACGCTGTACCAGGTGTCGGCTCCGGCGATCATGGCTTCGGTGGCGTTCCAATCGCCGCTGTAGCCGATCGAAAAGCCTTCCGGCACGATGCTCCTTTGCTCGGCCAGATGGCTCTCGATCGCGTCGCTCTTGCCGGTTGGATTCTTGATGGCGACGATCCCCGGCACCTTGGCCAGGCGGCCGACAAGTGCGGGAGTGAAATGGAAATGCGTCGTTGCGGGATTGTCGTAGATGACAATCGGAAGGCCGCTTTCGCGCGCCACGACCGAGAAATGTTCGAACACCTCGTCGTCGGTGAGCGGAGTGTACGAGACAGCCGCGAGCAAACCCGCGGCAGCACCGATGGCCTTGGCGTCCCGCGCAAGCCTTACCGCCTCATCGGTGCGCAGCGCGCCCACGCCGACCACGATCGGCGCCCGTCCACCGGCTTCCCCCAGCGCTGTGGTCAATACGCGGCGGCGTTCCCCGCGCGACAGATACATATAGCATCCAGTGCTGCCGAGAAGGCCGATGGAATCGACCTTTGCGGCGCAAAGCCGTTTAATCAGCTTGCGCAGGGCCTTGGTATCGATGCGGCCGTCACGATTAATCGGCGTGATGGGGAATGCGGAAAGCCCGCTCAGGAATGCCATTGCTTGCTCCAGATTTCTGCATGAGCGCGCCAGTGTCGGAAGCCAGGATGGCAACCGCCTGTCAGAGCACGTCCAGCGCCTGCCTCAGATCGGCGATCAAGTCACCGGCGTCTTCCAGACCGACCGAGAGACGCATCAGATCCTCGCCCACGCCATCGGCAAGATGAGCATCCTTGCGGATGCTTTTACGGGCACGTGTCAGACTGGCCGGATGGTAGATGAGGCTGTCAGCGTCACCGAGGCTGACAGCTCGGGTGATCAGGTTGAGCCGATCCATCATCGCGCGCGCGCCCTCGAACCCGGCGTGGAGACCGAAAGCCAACATGCCTGACCCTTTGGACATCTGCTTTCGGGCAATCGCCTGATCGGGATGAGAGTCGAGAAACGGGTAACTCACCCACGCCACGGCCGGATGAACCTCGAGCGCCTGTGCGACGGTCTGCGCGGAGGCACTGTGGCGTTCCATGCGGATCGTCAGCGTCTTGAGCCCGCGCAGAATCAAGAACGCCGACATGGGCGAGAGCGCTGCACCGGTAATGTAGCGCAGGCCCGTTTCGTGCAGCGTGTGGAGCGTTTTCGCGTCACCCAGGATCGCCCCGCCGAGAGCATCGCCGTGGCCATTGATATACTTCGTCAGCGAGTGGATCACGATATCGGCCCCGTGTTCCAGCGGCCGCTGCAGCGCGGGCGAGGCGAAGGTGCTGTCCACCGCGACCTTCACGCCGCACGCATGGGCGCGCTCGGCAACGGCTGCGATGTCGACGATGCGGCTTAGCGGGTTGACCGGGGTCTCGAAGAAAACAAGTCGGGTCCGGTCGGTGATCGCCGCATCGAGACTGTCTGGCTCCGACAGATCGACTTGAACGACCTTGATGCCAAAACGCGGGACCGCCTGTTCGACCATGGCGAGTGTGTTCGCGTAAAGGGTCTTGTGGACGATGAGTTCGTCGCCCTGCGACAGCAGCGACAGGATCAGCGTGCCGAAAGCCGCCATCCCCGAGGCCACGACCAAACCCGCCTCTGCCCCCTCCAGATTGGCGAGCCGTTTCTCGAGGATTTCCGTCGTCGGATTGTATTCGCGAGCGTAAAGCCTGCCGCCGAGCGCGGCAGCTGCTTCGTTCGCCTCCACGCTCTCGAAGCCGTATGTGGAGGTCAGGAAGACCGGAGGCTGGACCGCGTTCGAAAATCCGACCGGATCGTAGCCAAAATGGATTGCGCGGGTGGCGAAACTGAGGTCAGCGTCGCACTGCGACCGCTCCGCAGCATACATTTTGGTTTGATCGGTCGTGCGGGTCATCGGTCTGTGGTGTCCTCTTGGATTTTCGGCAGGATGCGCTCAGACTGGTTTATATGAAATGTCCAGTTGGTGATGATTGAAATGGTCCAGTCGCAAGATCCCGGTTCTGCTGGCCATGTGCACGCCATGGGTGCACGCCAGATTTACATGGCGCTTCGAGACCAGATTCTTGGCGGTGTTTATGACACCGGCAGTCAGCTGCCGTCGTCGCGGGGGCTGGCAAATGAACTCGGCGTTTCGCGAACGACCGTCACCGTCGCCTACGAGCAGTTGGCCGCGGAAGGCTTCATAGACGTCCGGCAAGGCGCACGACCTCGCGTTGCATCTTCGCTGATCGGTCACGAGGCGAGCAGCACCGTCTCAAAACGCGCCGGCCCGATTCATCTTTCCGCCTACGGCGAGAGACTGCGCGCCAATTTGCCTTGGCCCGATTACCTGCCCAACCGGTTGAAAGTGGATTTCCGATATGGCGACCTCGCGCCGTCCGATTTCCCGGCGCTGATGTGGAAGCGCGCCATGAACGCGGCGATGTCGCAACGCCCTGGGCGCCTGGCTTATGACGATCCGCGCGGATCGCTTCGCCTGCGACAGGCGCTGCAGGGATATTTGTGGCGCGCCCGAACCCTGAGCTGCGAGGTCGAGCAGATCATCGTCGCAAGCGGCTCGCAGCAGGGTCTCGACCTTTGCGCGCGCTTGCTGCTCGATCCTTCCGACAACTTCGTGGTCGAGGACCCGTGCTACAGGATGGCGCGCCAGGTCTTTGCCAGCACAGGCGCGAGGCCTGTTTCTGTCACAGTGGATGGAGATGGGATGAAGACAGAGCTGCTTGAGGGGATCACGGCGCGGCTGGCCTATGTCACGCCGTCGCATCAGTTTCCGCTCGGCGGCGTGTTGCCGGTCTCGCGCCGGTATCAGCTCCTCGAATGGGCTCGGCACAATGACGCCTATGTGATCGAGGACGACTACGATGGCGAGTACCGCTACGACATTCGTCCGGTGCCCCCGCTGCACAAGCTGGAGGACCGCAGTTCCGTCATCTATCTAGGCACGATCTCCAAGACGCTGTCGCCGATGCTGCGCATCGGCTACCTCGTGGTTCCGCCGGAATTGCAAGACGTCTTCGCGACGGCCAAGCAGCTTCTGGACAGGCATTCTCCGGTGGCGGAGCAGGAGGCCCTGGCCATGCTCATCGAAAGCGGCGGCTATGAAAGCCATGTGCGGCGCGTCCGCCGTCTGAACGGCGAGCGCCGGGAGACCCTGCTCGCCGCCCTTCGACGCGCGTTCGCAGACCGTATCGTCATCGAAGGCGCTGATGCCGGGCTGCATGTCGTCGTCTGGTTCAAGGACCTCCGTCGGTCATTGGAGGACGTGCTGGTTGAAGAGGCGCGACGAGAAGGCGTGGGTGTTCATTCAATATCGCCGCTCTACGGTCGGGAAACGGATGAAGGCCGCGCCGACCGGATCGGATTGGTGATGGGCTATTCCGCCTTGACCATCCGGCAGATCGAGAACGGCGTTCGATTGCTCACGGACGCTGTCGATCGGGTGAGAAGGAGCTCTCCAGACACTTAGGCTGCACGCAAGGTGCCGGCCGGCACGACGAACAAGCCTGACTTATGACGTTCGGCGATCTGCTGGACTGCCGACTGGATCAGGAAAAATCGCAAAAACTGGCTCTGTCAGTCAGGCCAGTGCGCAGGCAGAGGTTATCGTCGGATCAGGCTGTGACCTGCCACCGGAGCGCGGAAGCAGACATGGCGAACGGACATCTCGAGGAAGCAATCAAATCCGGCTGGAAGCTGGACGCCGCGACTGCTCTCATGGAGGGCGAAGAAGCATGACGTGGCAGGGAACGCTGCTCAACATCCATGTCGCGCCAGCCGCATCCTACGAAATGGAGGCGTTGACCGAGGCACAACTCGTTGCCGGGCGCGGCATTGTCGGGGACCGGTACTATCTCGGAACAGGGACCTACTCCCCGAAACCCGATGTGCGCGAAGTGACGCTGATTGAGGTCGAAGTCCTGGAAGCCATCGCGCAGGGCGAGCCGAGGATTCCGGGTTTCAAGGCCATGCTCGCGCCCGAAGATCACCGCCGCAACCTGACCACCCGAGGCGTTCCGCTCGGCCACCTCGTCGGCACGCGCTTCCGGATCGGGGAAACCGTCCTGCGGGCGGCGCGGATGAACTTTCCCTGCAGGTATATCGAGCAACTGCTCGGCATTCCCGATCTCTACGAGGGGCTTCTGAACCGCTCTGGCCTGAACTGCGCGATCGAGGTTGGTGGCGTGATCCGCCCCGGTGATCCGATTCTTCCAATGGACGAGTAATCGACATGGCCTCGCCCCGCATCATCATGAAGTTGACCGTGACCGCCGCCCGCAAGGAGCCAGGCGACGTCCTGGTCATCGACCTGAAACACCCGCGCAAACCTTTGCTGCCGCCCTTCGAACCGGGCTCTCACGTTGATGTTCACCTACCCGACGGGAAAGTGCGCCAGTATTCGCTCTGCGGCGATCAGACAGATCTGAGCCGCTACACAATCGCGGTGAAGCGCGAAGACATTGGTCGCGGCGGCTCCGCATGGATCCACGAGGCAGTGGCCGTCGGATGCACACTCCCGGTTTCTGCGCCTCGCAATCATTTTCCGCTTGCCCAATGCGAAGGGCCAACAGTGCTTTTGGCGGGAGGCATCGGGATCACCCCGATCCTGGCAATGGCGCGCGCCCTGGAGCGGCAGGGCAGGCCGTACGAACTGCATTACTTCACCCGCAGCCGAGCACTCACGCCTCTGTTGCCGATCATCGAGCGGGAGCTCGACCGTAGCACTGTGTGGCTGCATTTCGACGACGAGCCGCAGACCAGGCAGGAGCTTGAAGCCTTGCTCTCGACCCCTTCCTCCGACGCTCAGCTCTATTATTGCGGTCCGCCGGGATTCATGGCGGCCGTGGATAAGGCGAGCGCCGACTGGCCGGAAGGAAGCGTGCATTTCGAGGCTTTTCAGCCGCCGCAGCGCGACGACACGCCGCCCGAGCCCTTCACGATCATCCTTCGCGACGGGACAGTGGTTCCTGTCGCGGCCGATACGACGGCGCTCGCGGCGCTGCGCGGGGCGGGCGTGCTGCTCATGGCTTCGTGCGAGAACGGTGTCTGCGGGACCTGCGAATGCGGCATGCTGGAAGGCCAGCCGCTGCATCGCGACGCTGTTTTGTCCAAGGACGCTCGGACTCATCGTTTCATCCCATGTATATCGCGCGCAACCGGCGTGCTGAGGTTGGATCTGTGAAGACAGGCCTATCCGGAAGCACCGGTGCGATGCATCAGTTGCGGAGACTTGGATGACATCGAACTTCGCCTATCTCAGCCAGATCGAGCGCTGCGTCTCGTGGCTGGCCGCCTGGACGATCCACCACGCCAATCACGTGCGCGAAGGCGACGAGATCAAGGTTGGTGGCCACCAGGCCTCCTCCGCCTCTCTCGGCACGATCATGACCGCGCTCTATTACGCTGCGCTGCGTCCGCAGGACCGGGTGGCGGTCAAGCCGCATGCGGCGCCGATCTTCCATGCTATTCAGTATCTGTCGGGGAATCAGACGCGCGAGAAACTCGAAAACTTCCGCGGCTACAAGGGCGCCCAGAGTTATCCGTCGCGAACCAAGGACGTGGACGACGTCGACTTCTCGACCGGCTCGGTGGGCCTGGGGGTCGCGCAGACGCTCTTTTCTTCCCTCGTGCAGGACTATGTGTCCGCCCACGGTTGGATGAAGGGTCGGCCCGAGGGGCGCATGGTGAGCCTGATCGGCGACGCCGAGATGGACGAGGGCAACATCTACGAGGCCCTGATCGAGGGTTGGAAGCATGGGCTACGCAACTGCTGGTGGGTTGTGGACTACAACCGCCAGTCGCTCGACGCGGTCATCCGCGAAGGTCTCTGGCAGCGCTTCGAACAGATCTTCAGGAACTTCGGCTGGGACGTGGTCATCCTGCGTCACGCTCGCTGCAGCAGGCCGCCTTCGCCGAACCGGCTGGGGAGAAGCTGCGCGACTGGATCGAGCGCTGCCCCAACCAGCTTTATTCGGCGCTCACCTTTCAGGGCGGTGCAGCCTGGCGGAGGCGGTTGCTCGACGAGATTGGCGATCAGGGGCCGGTCACGGTCACCCAACTGATCGAACGCCGTTCGGACGACGACCTGCAGGCGCTGATGGCCAATCTGGGCGGCCACGACCTGCCAAGCCTTCTCGAAGCCTTCGAGGCGGCCTCGCAGCATGACCGGCCGGTCTGCTTCATCTGCTACACGATCAAGGGTTATGGCTTGCCGCTGGCCGGCCACAAGGACAACCATTCCGGCCAGATGACGCCCGCCCAGATGGAAGGCCTGCGCCAGCGGATGGGAGTCCGAACCGGCGAGGAATGGGACAAATGGGCCGCGGCCACGTTGCCTGCGGCAGAACTGGAGGCCTTCATCGCCCAGGCGCCGTTCTTCAGCGAGGGCCGGCGCCGGCTCACTGCGCCCGCGGTTCCGGTTCCCGCGGCGCTGCCCGCGCCGGCGCAGGGTGGCAAGCAGGTCTCAACCCAAATGGGTTTCGGCCAGATCCTGAACGAGATCGCGCGCAGTGAAACGCCGCTCGCCGAGCGCATCGTCACGACGTCCCCGGACGTCACGGTGTCGACCAATCTCGGCGCTTGGGTCAATCGACGCGGACTCTTCGCCCGCGAGAGCATGGCCGATACCTTCAAGGCCGAGCGCATCCCTTCAACCTACAGCTGGGAGTTCGGGCCCAAGGGGCAGCACCTCGAACTCGGCATCGCCGAATCCAATCTCATGATCATGCTCGGCGCGCTGGGGCTGTCGCATTCCGTGAATGGCGTGCGGTTATTGCCGATCGGGACCGTGTATGATCCGTTCATCTATCGCGCGGCCGATCAGCTGAACTATGCCTGCTACCAGGATGCGCGCTTTCTGCTGGTCGCCACCCCCTCCGGCGTGACCCTCGCCCCCGAGGGAGGTGCGCACCAGTCGATCGGCACGCCGCTGATCGGCATGGCGCAGGACGGGCTTTGCGCCTTCGAGCCGGCCTTCGTGGATGAACTTGCGGTGATCATGCGTTTCGCCTTCGACTACATGCAACGGAACGGCGATGGCGATCCCGATGAAACGACATGGCTGCGTGATCAGACCGGCGGATCGGTCTATCTGCGCCTGTCCACACGGCCCTTGGAGCAGCCTCATCGCGACATAGGTGTGGAACTGGCGCGCGACATCGTCAACGGTGCCTATTGGCTGCGCCCGCCCGGACCGAACGCCAGCGTTATCATCGCCTACCAGGGCGTCGTCGCGCCGGAAGCGATTGCCGCGACGGGTCTTCTGGCGGAAGACCGCCGCGATGTCGGGCTGTTGGCAATTACATCCGCTGATCGGCTCAATGCTGGCTGGCAGGCCGCGGAACGCGCCCGCCAGCGCGGTGCGACCGGAGCGCTGAGCCACATCGAGCGCCTGCTGGCGCCGCTGTCGCGCGATTGCGGGATCGTCACCGTGATTGACGGCCACCCCGCGACGCTGGCCTGGGTCGGCGGCGTGAACGGTCATCGCGTCAAGGCGCTGGGCGTCGAACATTTCGGTCAGACCGGCACGATCTCGGATCTCTATCGCCACCACGGGCTTGATGCGAATGCAATCGTCCACGCGGCGCAGGCTGTCAGTGCCGGACGCACCATTCGCTATCTGAAGTCGCTGCCTTGAGGCGATGCCAGAACTTTTGCGTAATCGCTACGGGGTACGTCTGAGCGGTGTCGATCATGCGGCATGGAACTTCTCTCCACGTGTTGGTCTCGTGGACTTGCGTGGGGCGGGCGAGTGGTCGCGTCGAGGCATCGGCGTGAGGGCATTCATCTCGAGGCTCCTTTGCTCATGCGCTGGAGACTCATTATGAAACGACGCTTTGGCCGCGTGTTCGAAACACGACTTTGGCCGTGAATCCCCAAAGTGCGCCTGCACCTCTGCGCCTGAATGGACTGGACTTCAACGGGCCCGGAGCGTCACATCGCGATCGCTGAAGCGCTGATCGGCCGACGGCGCGTCCACGCCGACTGGAGTGATCCTCGCGATCACCTGCGCGACCGCATCCGCCGCGCCGTCTCTCGCGGCCGTGCGCTCATGCATGTCGGGTATCGAGACGTCCTTGTTTGAGAAGCATATCAGGCGCTTCGTCAGCCGGCGAACAGCTCCTTGTAGCCGGTCGTAACCATCCAGTTCGCACGGTCGATATGGCTGCGAAGTGCCTTGCGCGCCCGGACCGGTTCGCGTGCCGGGTCGATGCCGAGAATGAGATCGGCCATCTCCTCTTCGCTGGCATTGTCGGCGCAGGCATCCAGGATCCGCAGGTAGATCGTGAAATGCTCCCTGTCGTAGCTCGTCAGGTTCTCCGCCCAGGGGACTTCGTCGCGCAGGGGTGAGCTTTGCTTCTCGTCTGTTGCCGTTGATCGATTCATGTCTGCCGCGAACCTCGCCCGTCGAGCGCCAGTATATCCCAAAATGGGATAATCCGAAACCGGGATTAGTCGCTGAGCCGGTCTTTACCCTGACCGGTTCGCCTGCATGCCCAAATCTCTTCGATCGCCCCGTCACCAGCGGTTTCTGACCCGGCTGATTTCGCTGCGCAAGGCCAAAGGCCTGACCCAGGCGCAATTGGCTGAGACGCTTGGTCGTCCGCAATCCTTCGTGGCCAAATATGAGGGTGGAGAGCGCCGTCTCGATGTCCTTGAGTTTCTCGACGTGACCGCGGCGCTTGACGCTGATGCGTGCGAGATTCTGTCCAGCCTGCGGTCCTAGCTGAGCGTCCGCGCGCCTGACGGCGCCCGCCGGGTGCTCGTGAACCGAGCCCGCTTTTCCTTCGCCAGGCTCAGGCGGTCTCGGCCATCTGGCTTCGCCCCCTGACGCGCGCAGCCTGTCGGCTGCCGACGGTCGCCGGCCGTCCGGCCGTCGCGGTCTGTCTGTTGGCCTTTCCCGGCGGCGCGCGGTGGGCGGCTCTCCCTTCTAGGCCAGCCGCGGCATCCCGCAACCCTGCGCTTGCGCTCCGGGTCCTCCTCTTCGTTCCGGTCCTTCGGATGCGGTCCGCCTTCGACGGCAGGCCTTTCCGGTCGCGACTCGCCGCCCACCCCGCTTCCGGGGAAAGGCGCGCGATTGGTGAGCGGAGGATGAAACGATGCGTGCAAACAGCAAACGTTCCGGCAGCGGAGAGGTTGGCGCGGGCAGGGGCGGGCGCGCGGGCGCCAGCCTCTATCAGGAGATCACCGACCGCATCATCGCCGAGCTGGAGCGCGGCACCGTGCCATGGGTCAAGCCATGGGGGAGCGCAAAGGCCGGCCTTGGGCTGCCGAGGAACGCGGCCACCCAGCGCGCCTATTCCGGCATCAATATCCTGATCCTGTGGGGCGCGGTGATCGAACGCAGCTACCCCAGCCAGAACTGGCTGACCTTCCGGCAGGCGCTTGGCCTTGGCGGCAACGTCAGGAAGGGCGAGCGCGGCACCACCATCGTGCATGCCGACCGCTTTGTTCCCAAAGACGAGAAGCAACGCGCCAAGGCCGATGGCGAAGAGCCACAGGCAGTGCCTTATCTGAAGCGCTTCACCGTCTTCAACGTCGCGCAGTGCGATAACCTGCCGGACCATCTTTACGCCGCCGCCGAGCCGCTGCCCGCGCGCGAGATCGTCCCGCAGGCCGAGGCGGTCATTCGCAGTAGCGGCGCGGATTTCAGGATCGGCGGCGATCGCGCTTTCTACATGCCGGGCAGCGACACCATCCAGGTGCCGCCGCAGCCGGCGTTCCTTCACCAGATCGACTACTACCGCACCTGCTTTCACGAACTCGGCCACTGGACCGGCCACCCGGCAAGGCTTGCCCGCGACCTCTCCGGCTCGTTCGGCTCCAAGGCCTATGCGCGCGAGGAACTGGTCGCCGAAATCACCGCCGCCTTCGTCTGCTCCAGTCTCGGCATCGAGCCGACCGTGCGCCATGCCGATTACATAGGCTCATGGTTGAAGGTGCTGCGCGAGGACAACCGCGCCATTTTCCGCGCCGCCAGCCATGCCTCGAAAGCTGCCGATTTCCTGCTTGGCCGTAACGCCGATGCCGAAGGCGCGGCGGACCTCCGGGAGATCGCGGCATGAGCGCGCCCGATCCCAATTCCGCGCAAGGCACAGAGGCCGCGCGCAACCGACCCGACCCGTTCCGACAAGGAGATTTACGATGATCCTGATCACCGATGAACTGCGCGCCCGGCTTCTCGCCAATGGCGCAACTGACACCGAAACCGACCATGTCCCGGTGGTAAAACTGTTCGATCCAACCGGGCCTGCGACCTGGCTTCTGACCGAACTCGACGCCGACGGCGACACGCTCTTTGGCCTTTGCGACCTCGGTTTCGGCTTTCCCGAACTCGGCAGCATCAGCCTTGCCGAGCTTGAAAGCGTCAACGGGCGGCTTGGCCTCGGCATCGAGCGCGACCTGTGTTTTCACGCGCGCTTTCCGCTCTCCGTCTATGCCGATGCCGCACGCAGCGCCGGCCACATCACCGAAGCCGAGCGGCTTCTGCGACAGGCAGCGGGCGCCCTTGCAAAGCCCCATTCCGAGATTCCGCCCGACAGGGCGGAACCAGCGCGCCGATAGGCGCAAAACGGTCCCCGCCGCGCCGGCCCTCGGCCTCAGCGGCGGGGACATCCCACCCGAAACGAAGGAGAAGACCCATGCAGCTTGCCCACATTGCCCTCGACAGGCTCAATATTTCCGCCGCCAACATGCGCCATGGCAAACGCGCGCCCGATATCTCCGACATCCTGCCGTCCGTGCGCGCGCGTGGCGTGCTTGTGCCGCTTCTGGTGCGCCCCAACGGCTCGGCGGAAAGTTTTGAGATCGTCGCCGGACGGCGGCGCTATTTCGCGGCCAGATCGCTCGCCGACGAGCGCGGCGAGGCCGACCCCTTGCCCTGCGCCATCATGGAAGACGGCGACGACGCCAATGCGCTCGAGGCCTCGCTGATCGAAAACATCGCCCGGCTCGATCCCGACGAGGTGTCGCAATGGGAGACGTTTTCGCGGCTCATCTGTCAGGGCCGCACCGTTGCCGACATCGCCGCGACCTTCGGCATCACCGAACTGATGGTCAAACGCATTCTGGCGCTTGGCGACCTCTTGCCCAAGATCCGCGAAGCCTACCGGCGCGACGAGATCGACGCCGAGACGGCGCGCTATCTCACCATGGCCTCGAAATCGCAGCAGAAGGACTGGCTGGCGCTGTTTGCCGATCCCGAACAATACACACCGCGCGGCTACCAGTTGAAGCTGTGGCTGTTCGGCGGCCAGTCCATCTCCACCAAGGTGGCTTTGTTCGCCATCGAGGATTACCCCGGCCTGATCGTCTCCGACCTGTTCGGCGAAGACAGCTATTTCGCCGATGCCGACCTGTTCTGGCAAAAGCAGAATGAGGCGATTGCCGCCAGACGCGACGCCTGTCTGGAAGCCGGCTGGTGCAAGGTGGTCGTGCTGGAGCCGGGGCAGCATTTCCACGCCTGGGATCACGAAAAGACGCCCAAGAAGAAAGGCGGCAAGGTCTTCATTGCGGTTTCGCATCGCGGCGAGGTCGAGTGTCACGAGGGCTGGCTTTCGCGCAAGGAAGCCCGCCGCGCCCGCGAGACGAGCGAGGGCGACGACAATCCCGAAACGCCCGCCAAGCCGTCGCGGCCGGAACTCACCGGCCCGATGCAGAACTATGTCGATCTGCATCGCCATGCCGCCGTGCGCGCCGCCATGCTCGACCATCCCGCCGTGGCGCTGCGCCTGATCGTGGCGCACGCCATCGCCGGTTCCGGCCTCTGGCAGGTGCGGCCCGAGCCGCAGCGCGCGGCCAATGAGACCATCGCCGCAAGCCTTGCCGGCTGCAAGGCCGAAGCCGCTTTCGCCGAGAAACGGCGCGCGGTCCTGGCCCTGCTCGGCTCGCCGGACGAGGATGGCAGGGTCGCCGGCGGCAATGGCGACGCCTTCGCTCTCGCCAGCGTCTTCGCCCGGCTTTTGACGCTCTCGGAGGATGACGTCATGCGCGTCCTGGCCATCGTCATGGCCGAGACGCTCGAAGCCGGCAGCGCCGTCATCGAGGCGCTCGGCAACCATCTGAACGTCGACATGGGCGCTTGCTGGCAAGCCGACGACGCCTTCTTCGATCTGCTGCGCGACAAGGAAGTCGCCAATTCGATGCTCGCCGATGTCGGCGGCAAGCGTGTCGCGGACGGCAATGTCGCCGAGATGGTCAAGACGCAAAAGAAGATCATCCGCGACTTGCTTGCGGGCGAAAACGGGCGCCAGAAGATCGAGACATGGCTGCCGCGCTGGATGAAATTCCCGGCCGAAAGCTACACCGATCGAGGCGGCTTCCGCATCGCCGACCAGTGGGCACGCGTTAAGCCGCTGTTCGCCTCCAAATGAGTCAATCAAGCCCGAGCGGCGGTTCTCTCAAGTGCCGCCGCTCTGGCGTCCGGGCGCCAGCATGCTGACTGACGGAAGCGCGTCAGCGGCAGTCATTTATGACGATTGCGCCGGGATGCCATCAAAATCCCACTGTCAGATCTGCCTTGATGCTGTTCTCGCTCACGTCGCGCGAAAACTGGCCGGCGTAGGACAGGCCGACCTTCGCGTTGGCAACGATGCCGACGTCGAAGCCCGCCTCGACGACAAGTGCGTCCCTGGACGCATGCAAAAATATACCCAAGAGTGACCGTCAGGACCTCAGTTCGTTTCCATGGGACGCTGGATAATCTGCTTTCCAGCAGCAGAGCCTAGGCTGCGGCAAGCCTGGGTGTCTTTACGATGGGAGCCCAACGACCTATATTGTTCTTCACAAGGAGAAGAATTATGGGCGCAGCTGCTCGCATCTATACCCCCGCAGAGGCGGCCGCCGTCAGCGGGATCGGCATCAAGGCCGTTCATAATGCGATAGACAAACGCATTGTCGACACGGTTCCAAGCGCTGTCCGACGCGCCGGCGGGATCGTCCGACGGGCATTGACCGGTGAGGATTTGCTGCGGCTCAAGCTCTGGTATGGCGTGGGGGCGACACTTCCCGCTGATCGCCGCCACCGCCTGTTCGAGGAAATCAAGGCTGCTCCAACTGCCAAGACGGTAAGGGCTGACGACCTGCTGATCATCGACGTCGCCGAGGCACGTAAACAACTCGAAGCGCGCATTGTCGATCTCGATGAGGCGGATGCCGCCATCGGCCGCGTTAAAGGGGTGATGGGCGCAGAGCCCGTTTTCAAAGGAACCCGCATCCCTGTTCGCATGATCATGACCATGCTCGCGCAAGGCGCGGACGAAGCGGAGATTCTGGAGGGATATCCCAAGCTGACGCCGCGGATGATAGAACTCGCCAGGATATGGGTTGCCGCTCATCCGGTTCGCGGGCGGCCCAAGAAGCTTTCCGAGCAGGGCGTGAAAATAAAGTCGTCGAAGAGCGTGGTCTTGAAGGGCGACCCACGTCCGTCGGTCAGGTCGAGGCGCGTGTGACCTCGTGAGGTTTCTGATCGATGAGTGCCTGCACACGTCCCTCGTTGCGGTAGCCCAGGAACGCGGACATGAAGCAAACCACGTCACCTGGCTTGGGCTAAGCGGCGAAACCGACTGGGACCTCATGCCCCTCATTGTCGAAAGGGATTTCACCTTCGTCACCAACAATGCCAAGGACTTCAGGAAGCTTTATGACAAAGAACCGGTTCACGCCGGCCTTATCATCGTCGTCCCTCAGGTCGGGCCGGAAAAGCAGAGAGAGCTCTTCGATGCAATTGCTGGCCTTAGCGCGCTGAGGCCATGAGCTCACACGTCGCCAACGCCCATAAACGCGACCAGGTCAAGGAACCAATTAAGGCAGCCCCCGGAACTGATCTTTTCGCCGCGCCGGATCGCCGACGAGGCGACCTGGGGACGCACGCGATGATGGAACGGTGACACAAGGAGCAGGAGCGTTCAGGCAAGGCATGGAGGATGCAGCAGCACTATTCGTACAGTTGGGCGCGGCCTCACCATTTCTGCGCTCGGTTTGTTTCCCGGCTTTGACTGCCCTCGTACAGATTGGTTTTCTAGGCCGCAGCCTGCTGCCTTGGCGATGTCTCCGGTCTAAACAAGCGGGTGTCGGGGAGTATCATTATGCCATCAGTTCTTGTGTGACATGAATTGCCATCAGCGGTGTTTCATGTTTGCTGGGTCTATGTCACGTCCTCGCTTGCTGCCCGAAAAACGTTTCCCAACCTATGCGTACCTGCCTGGCAGACATCCGCATCCGGTGCGCGATCCCTTGGGCCATAGTTACCAAAACGAGCCGGTGACCGTCGCCGTTGAGGAAGCGCTAGGCTCGGATGTATTTCGATGGGGAATCGACCTTTTCAACCACGGTTATTACTGGGAATCTCATGAGGCTTGGGAGCCTCTTTGGCACGCTGCGAAACAAAGCACTCAGCATCGCGTGTTCTTCAAGGGATTGATCCTGTTGGCGGCGTCAGGGGTGAAAATCCGCGAGGGAAAGCGGGTCGCTGCCGCGCGCCATGCGGCAAGAGCTGCAGGGCTTTTTCGTCAAATAGTGAGGGGGCAAAACGGGCTCTTTGAGGCCGCGCTCGGCATGCCACCTGCCGCGCTTGCAGAATATGCCGATGCGGCCACAACTTCCCCGGTTGTTTTGCCGGAGCCGATGCCTGGCCAGCCTGTGCCCGTTTTCGAGTTCATACTCACACCAAAATCCGAGAGTGTTTGATCGGCAACCCAGTCCGTTCTAGCCAGCATCGTCAGCGGGTAGCGGACGTTGATCGCAGTCCTGTTAAAAGCCACTAACCTCGCGGCCAGCCTAGAACAACACGCATTGCGTCGGCTCGGGCATCAGGTGATCATCTCCGACTTGTTCGGCGAAGACAGCTATTTCGCTGATGCCACCTGTTCTGGCAAAAGCAGATAGAACAAGCGATTGCCGCCAGACGCGGCACGTCCATGCCGCCGTGCGCGCCGCCATGCTCGACCATCCCGCCATGGCGCTGCTCCTGATGGTGGCACACGCCATTATCGGTTCCGGCCTTTGGCAGTGCGGCCCGAACCGCAGCGCACAGCTGACGACACGATCGCCGCAAGCCTTCCGGCTGCAAGGTCGTAGCTTCATTCGTCGAGAAGAAATCAAGCCCGACGGCGGCTCTTTCGAGTGCTGCCTCCTGGCCCCGTTCTCGGGCGGCATCGGCCGCATTTTTTTTCGTGTTTCAGACGTGCACCGCGCGAGAAATCCCGCCCCGACCGAGGCTATGCGGCAGCCGTGCATCACGGCCGGGGATGGTTACCGAGGCGCCCAGCACATGGACATATCTGTCGCTTGGGCAGGTCTCAGTGCGTCGGCGGACCCGGCACCTGCATTGCCGCCTGCTTGTCGTGCTCGCCCGATCGCGCGGCCTGTCTCCATGCTCTCGTCAAGGACCATTTCCCCGCGGCTGGCTTGTCGACCTATGGACGGGTCCGACCGCCCGAAACCCTCGCGGCCAGCTTTTTCCCCGCCGCCTGCGGCGGCTTCCTCGCGCCGCTTCGCTTCAAAAAAGCTGCCCGCTCGGGTCCTCCGCTGCCGCTGCGTCCCTGTCGGGTTCGGGCGCTCGGACGCGCCCATCACGGTCCGCCATCGCAGGGGAATGGTCCCCGGCGACAGCAAAAGGAGACTTTCAAATGACCGCGATCGGTTATGTCACGAAGCAGGAAAACGGCGGCTACAAGGGCCAGCTCAAGACGCTCAGCGTCCGCGCCGACATCGACATCGTGCCCAATCAGGCCAAGAGCGCGGAAAACCATCCCGACTTCCGGGTGCTGACTCAAGGGGTCGAAGTGGGTGCGGGCTGGATTCGCACCGGCGAGACCTCCGGCAAGGGCTATGTGAGCCTGTCGATCGCAGCCCCCGAGTTCGGTCCGCGCAAGCTCTACGCCAATCTCGGCCGCGCCGCCGGCCAGGACGATGACGACACCTACGCCATCATCTGGAACCCCGTCGACTGAACTGTTGACCTCGGGCCTCGCGCCGCAACCGGCGCGGGGTTCCTCCATTTCCAAGCAGGTCCGCCCGAAGGGGCGGCGAAAACTCTCCCCCGACTCTTCGCCCGTCCCCACGACGACCTTGCTGGCCGATCCTCGCCTGCGCCTTTCCGAGAGCGAAACGAGGATCATCATGGACGACGAAAACGAACGCGCGGCCTGCGCCAAGAAGGGCAGCCCGTTTCTCAATACCGCGCAAGCCGCCTTCTATATCGGCCTGTCCCAGCGCACGCTGGAGAAGATGCGGCTCAAAGGCGGCGGCCCGAAATTCCGCAAGCACGGCCGCTATGTCCGCTACCACATCGACGAGCTCGACGACTGGTCGAAGGGACAGCCGCAGGACTCTGCTCCCGAGGATGGCGAGGTCACTTCCGGTTCCGCCGGCGAGGGGGGCGCCCATGAGCCGGCGCCCTTCCATCCGTTTGATCGGCAGCCGTCTGCGGCGCCTTCGAGCGCGCAAAACGATCGCGGTTGCCACGATTGGCCTCGGCCTGATCTGCTTCGCCGCCTTCGTCAGACCAACCCCTTGGCTGGTCTGGAACGCCTCGGCCAGCGCGCCGGTCGGCCTTTATCGTGTCGCGGCTGGATCACCCGCGCGTGGCGACCTCGTGCTCGTCCGCCTGCCAAAATCGGTCGCCGATCTCGCCGCCGAACGCGGCTACCTGCCTCGCAATGTGCCGCTGGTGAAGGGCCTTGCCGCGCTCCCCGGCGAGCATGTCTGTGCCTTCAATGACGCCATCATCATCGCCGGTGAGATCGTCGCGCGCCGGCTGACAACCGACAGCCAGAGCCGCCCACTGCCATGGTGGAGCGGGTGCCGAAATCTCTCTGATGACGAGGTGTTCCTGCTTGGCAGCGAGGCAAATCGCTCCTTCGACAGCCGCTACTTCGGGCCGGTGCCGGCCGCAAATATCATCGGGAGGCTCGTGCCGCTATGGACCGATTGACCCTCCTGATGCTCGGCATGATCGCTATTGCGCCATGCGCCTGTTCCGCCTCGACCGGCGCTGAGCCGCTCGTCATCTCCCGTGATCCGCAGCTTGGACGATGGCAGGCGTTCACAGCGGAAGCAAGCAGACGCTTCCGCATTCCCCAAGCCTGGATTCACGCCGTCGTGGATGCCGAAAGCAGCGGCAAGACCATGCTCGATGGGCACCCCATCACCTCACGCGCGGGGGCGATGGGCCTCATGCAGGTGATGCCTGGCACCTATGAGAACATGCGTGCCGAATACAGTCTGGGACCTGATCCGCACGATCCGCGCGACAATATTCTGGCCGGGACCGCCTATCTGCGCGCCATGTATGACCGCTTCGGATTCCCAGGCCTGTTTGCCGCCTACAACGCAGGACCCGAGCGTTACGAAGACCATTTGAAGCGTGGCAAGCCGCTGCCGAAGGAGACCATCGCCTATCTGGAACAGCTCAAGGCGACGGGGATTTCGGCCGCCGACATGAACGAATTCAGGGGCGAATCCGCGACTCCAAAGGGAAGAAACGCGCACTCCGGACGCTCGCTCTTCTTCCTTCATGATGGTGTTCGCGCCGGCGAAAGCAACGACGATCTCTTCGTGCCGCTCGGAAAAGATGGCGCGCGGTTAACGAAGCCGGATCGCTGCAATGTGCGGGTCAGGCGCGTCCTGGAGGGGAGGCGCGTAAGGCAAGATAGAGGCACCGCCTCCACGAGGCGGGCAAGTGTTTGTCTGCACATCGTTTTCCCAAGAGGCTACCAGGGGCTCCAGGAGGCTAGGTCCCTGCGAGTGACCGATTTTGACTCTGCTACGGCCGGAGGCCGGGCATGCAGGACGACGAGTTCCGACCGAAGCTCGGGAAAATAGGCGCCCGCGGCTCCAAGTCCGGCAAACGCTATGCCGGCCAGCTCCGTGCGGCGATCAACAGGGCCGGCGGCCGGACCCAGCGCGGCGGTCGCTTCACGGGGAGCCGGGCAGGGCGCGGCGGGGCGGCCGCCGTGCTGCTCAGATCCCGCGACCGATATGCCGCCTTTCGCCAGCGTCGAGTCGTCGTCAAGGCCAGGATCGTCAAGCTCGCCGGCAAGGGCGCGGTCGGGGCGCGAGCGCATCTGCGCTATTTGCAGCGCGACGGCGTCACACGCGAAGGTCAAGCTGGCGAGCTCTACGGCGCCGACAGCGACCACGTCGACGGCAAGGCGTTCACCGATCGCGCGGACGGCGATCGCCATCAGTTCCGCTTCATCGTCGCACCCGAGGACGGCATCGAGTATAACGACCTTAAGCCGCTGACTCGACGCCTGATGGCGCAGATGCAAGAAGACCTCGGCACCAAGCTCGACTGGGTCGCGGTCGACCATTTCAACACCGGCCATCCACACACGCATATCATTGTGCGAGGCAAGGACGATCGCGGCGAGAATCTCATCATCGCGCGCGAGTATATTTCGAGTGGCATCCGCGAGCGTGCCGCCGAGCTGGTCAGCCTCGATCTCGGTCCACGCACCGACCGCGAGATTGAACAGCGTCTGCGCCGGGAAATGGAGCAGGAGCGCTTCACCAGCATCGACCGGCGGCTGCTCAGCATGCGCGATGATGACGGACTTGTCTCGCCGGACGGTCGCGACGCCTTTCGCCAAACGCTGCACCAGGGCCGCCTGCGCAAGCTCGAGCGCATGGGTCTGGCCGCGGAGGTCGGCGCAAGCCGATGGCGCCTCGACCATGACCTCGAAGCCACACTGCGTCGTGTCGGCGAACGCGGCGACATCATCAAGACCATGCATCGCGAGCTGACCGGCAAGGGTCTCGCCCGCAGTGCCGCCGACTGGGTGATCCACGATCGATCAGGACAGCTCGCCCAGCCTGTCATTGGCCGCGTCGTCGCACGTGGGCTCGCTGACGAGATCAATGACCGGCAGTACCTGATCGTCGACGGCGTGGACGGGAAGAGCCATTGGATCGACATCGGCAGAGGCGAGGCGGTAGAACCGGTGCCCGACGGCTGCATCGTGCGTGTCGCGCCGAGGAGCACCGAGCCCAGACAGGTCGATCGCATCGTTGCCGACATCGCCGCCGCGCATGGCGGTCGCTACAGCATCGACATTCATCTGAAGCACGACCCATCTGCCACCGAAAGTTTTGCCGAAACCCATGTTCGCCGGCTGGAAGCCATCCGCCGCGCGACCGGTGGCGTCGAGCGCGAGCCGAACGGCACCTGGCTCGTCGCGCCTGACCATCTCAAGCGCACATCGGAATATGAACGCCAGCGGGCCAGGGCCGAGCCTGTCGTCGTTGACAAGCTCTCGTCAATGCCGCTGGAGCGACAGGTCCGCTTTGAAGGCGCCACCTGGATCGACCGGGAGCTGGTTGCGGAGAGACCGGCGGCGTTCCGCGACTCTGGGTTCGGGCGTGAAGTCCAGGAGGCGCAAGCCCGTCGGCGGCAGTGGCTGATGGCGCAAGGCCTCGCGCATGAAGAGCAGGATCAGATCGTTTACCGCGCCAACAAGCTTTCGATGTTGCGCCAGCGCGAACTGAACCGTGTTGCCGGGCAGCTGTCGGAGGGGCTTGGACTGTCTTATGTCGAAGCCCGACCTGGAGAACGAGTAGAGGGTAGGCTCAGTCGCTCCGTCGAGCTTGCCAGCGGAAAATATGCCGTCGTTGAAAAGTCGCGCGAGTTCACACTGGTGCCATGGCGGCCGGTGCTCGAGCGGCACATCGGCAAGGAGGTATCCGGGATCGTGAGCGGGGAGGGGATTTCATGGACGATAGGTCGGCAGAGGAGCGGGCCAAGCGTGTCATAGTGGCGCCCTCATCACGAGCACAAGCCGCGGCCCTGGGATCGGAGATATCCGCGTCTGCTTAGGCGGCGGAGACACCGCTTAGCTGTTCAACACTCTTGCCGTATTTGCGCCTGTAAGCGGCAATGAAATCGCCGTCGCTACAGATGCAGCGGCCGCTGGAATCTTTGGCCTTCGGATCGTGCAAGTGGGAGCTGAGGGGGCGCAGAAGATTCACCCGAGTGCTCGTCGTCGGGCTCAGGGGAAAACCCGCACTATGTTTGACCAGCTCCGCGGCAAGCATAATCCCGGCAAGCGCTGACTGAAAGGCCATTGGAACCACGGTTCGAACGCGGCGACTTCCATCACTGAGCTGGAACACCAAACCGCCGCAGATAGCCTGCTGATAAAAGGAGCGCAGGGGCTGGCCAACAAACGGGGCGAGCGGCTCAAAGGGGACCGCCATCGCTGTAGCCACTCGAGCTACAAAGTCGTCAGGAACTCCGGCATTGGTCTGCAGCAGCGTTTTCACCTGCTCGTGTGCATCCGGTAGTCCGAGTTCCTCGGCAATCAGCTGGTGCTCGTCCTTGGATTTGCCGGACGGCATGTACATGCAACAAAGGCAAGCTTGGCCGTCATCGAACCCGTGCCGCGAGATGCCGAGGTCGTGCTCCTGAGTCCAGGCATTCGCGATCCATCGGGGCAGAGCACCTTGGACCGCCAGACGGTCGGCGGCGGTGTCAAGCGCCACACCCACTCGGTCGAAGACCCAGTCGCCGCGGCGCGCAACATATTCTGCCCACTTCAGCGGATGCGCCTCGACCTCGAGTGCGGTCGATCGAAGGGCGGTGGTTGCAAGGACCGCCTTGGACATGCCGACCTCTGCCTGGCCAGCCAATACGTAGCGCTGCAGGTTTGAGAGCTCGATCGTTTCGTGATCGACTACATGCAGCCGACCCGAAAGGCCGTGTTGCTTCGCCAGGGTCCAAAGCGAGCCATGGCCTATCGCGCCCAGCCCAACGAAGTGCATTTCACCAAAGTCGACACTAAACTCGGCCGGGCCTGCGTCGCCTGCTTTGGTCTTGTTATAGCTGTATAAGGAGAGGTCGATGTTTTCGTCCAACTTGGCGCCGGTCAGCTGGGCGGCGAAGATCGTTCGAAAGACGTTGGCGGCAGCGAAGCAACTGGCGGCGCCAGCTCCATACGGCAGCAAACTCGAGCCAGAGCCCACAGGGTCCGTATGCGAGAGCTTTGCTGCCCAGCCGTCCGATCCAATGAACAAGGTTGGGCACCGAAGTGATGGGCGCGTCGCCCCTGCAACGATGCCGACCGTCGCGAACTTGCCGGAACGCCGGATGCCGATTCTTGGATTGATCGACTTTGCCAGGCGCTCTAGCGCTTGGGCTTGAGAACTCGCTGCGCTGTCCAAGGGGAGTATTGCCAGAACCGGATAGAGTCTGGCGAGCAACCTCACCGCAAGATCCAGCGTCGCCTGGCCTTCGGCGCACGAGGCCGCCTGATTGTCGAAAGCGATGGCCACGACCTGCTTTTCGAGAGCTGCCTTGAAGTCACCCAGATGAAAGTCGGTCAGGACCTGAGATGCTGCCGTAGCAGCGCGGTCGATGAAATTAGCAAGGGTCATCGTCAGCTCGTTATCGTGATCATTCGCATCAGGGCTGCGGACGCGACCTCATTCCAGTTCGCCTTCGCGTCAAGTCGATAGACAGCGACGCGAGCAAGATCGAAAGGCTCGCGCGCGAAATTCGGCACCACCAGCGACAGGCACCCCACCGTGGTTGCTATCGCGTAGGCGTCATCGGTCGTCGAATGGTAGGCCCGGCCCGGATGGCTATGGATCTGCGCCAGGAGCGTCAGGCCACGTCTGTAGAGCCAAACATTGAGCCGGTGCAATTCTTCGGCAGGAACCATCACGCATACGCCGTCGCTCGTCCGGATGTGACGTTGCGCCGGGATAACAGTTTCTGTTACGGCAAAGTGCTGTTCTTGCTGAACGCCGACCCAGAGCGCCATGCCTTCATAGCCCTGCTGTCCAACCGAGCGCAGATGCGCCTGTACAGCGGACACACAGTCTCGGGGGAGGTCAACTGTTCTGACGGCCTCCAGAGCGGTCATTCCGGGATGGCTGGCAGGGGTGCTGCCAGCCCCACCACTGAAATTTGGAGCTGAAGCTGCTCTACTGGAGTGAGTCCGTATTTGATTATTTGGTACAGGATGAAGGCCAAACAGCCTTCTCCAGAACCCCGGTGGAGAAGCCATGAATCACCTGAATGGGCTGGATTGTCGTGGTATTCCCGCACGCCTGCCATGCACAGGAAGGGCGCGTGTTCCATACTATTGGCCTGGATGAAGTCCGTCAGTTGCACGGTGTTCTGCGGCAAGACCGGTACAATCTCCGTTGGGGGTCCGGGTAGCGACGACCGTCTCAGCATCTTAAGCTGTAGATCCTTGCGGGCAATCGGCTGGCGCCTAAATGGGTCGACGAAGACCACCGACGGAGGTCGGAGATCGTAATTGGAAAAGTCGATCTCGACAGCTGCACCGATTACCTGTGGCTTTAACTTCGGCGGCGCAAAGATGAAGAAGGCGCTTGGGAAGACTGCCTCGATCAGGAAGCATCCCTGCGCCCGATAAACACCCGCTTGTCCAAGGAACCAGCCGATCTCCCGATCGAATTTCGCTCGGGAGACCACAGGATCGACAGTTTGGGGTTCAGGCACCTGCGACGCCTGCCTTCAGGCTGAGGTACAAGGTCACGGGATTCGCAAAACCGAAATCGCCAACTTTCTTGTCGACGTCGAGCAAGTTGCCAGCCTCATCTTTGAATTCCCAATTCTCGGCCGGTTGGGCGACGTTCTGCGTGTTTTCAAGGGCTTTGGTACGAACGACGTGCAGCGGCTGGTTGGGATTGGCTTCGACCTGCGTGGGCTGGCCGTTCACCACCACTGTAATCTCGATCTTGCCTGGCCCGCCCCCGTGATTATCGCCCTTACCAGAATCCTTCGACATCGTCCTACTCCTGTGGCTTGCCAACCGGCCCCAGGCCCTTGTGCCCACCTGCTAGTGAGACCGGCGATCTTCAATCGTCCACCGGCGCCACGGGCCGCGAGTACGCGAAAGACAGGGGATAAGCTACCGAATCGGTGCTACCTTCTTTTATGCGTGACTTGAACGGCAAGTAAACGGGCTGAAATCGCTCTTCACAACTATAATCGATTAGAGCAATGCGAAAATATTGGCGCCACGCCTATTCATGTTGCTCTTTCATGCGCTGCTCCACTGGCCGCGCGCAAAATTGACCCACCCCGCGCAAGTCCGCCGACCGGTATGATTTCAGGTTCGATTGAGTGGGCGCTGTGATGATTTGGCTGGGGCAGCTTCTGGCCGCTGCAATCTTGACGGAGGGTTCATAGAATAGGCAATCACGCGGGATTTAGAGTTGGTGATCCGGGCTCGGCCTCTTCGAAAGGTGTCTCGGAGCAGGTCGCCGTGACCAGCTCCGTACCGCGATAGTCGCGACGAGAAGACGGGGGACGTGAGTGGCTGCACCGAACCGTCGTCCGGGTGTCCCGAAGATCGACGTTAGCCGGCTAACTTATTTCAAGTGGAAGGAGCAGAGTTAAACAACTGATAATGCAACATTATCGATCGTTTTATGTCACCGACACGCGCGGCGGTTTTGTCCATTGCGGCTTGCGCAAAGCGCCGTCATGATTCATCGTGCTTCGATGATTCTGCGTCCCAAATCCTCTCCGCGCCACTACGCCACGCTTGCCGGCGCCCCGTCGATCGCGCCGACGGCAACGGTGCCGGCTTGGCTGCGCCGCGCCATCCCGGATGCGCAAAGCCTTGCAGCACAAAACCTTGAGGACATTGCCATTTCAGCAGGCGCCGCCATCGGCGCGCTTGACGCGGTGGTCCGCCGGCAGAAACGGTGGGCCGGTGCCTGGCGGCAGCGGCTGGCGCTTTCGGCCGCCGCTGTCACGGCAAAGCAGGCTGGTCGCGTCGAGGATGAAGCGGCGCTGTGCGACGCCGTGCTGCTCACACGACCGGGCGATTTATTGTCCGTCGGTCCCGCCGGGCTTTTGCTGCTCGCCTGGCGCCGGCTGGCAGCCCGGCCAGGGGACGAATTGCTGACGGAGAAAAACCTCGCTGCGGTGTTGGAAGAGTTCGGCTACGCCCCGGATGATGAGGCGGTCAGCGATCTGACGGACGATCTCCGGCAACTCGCGGCCGGCGCTGGCATGGTCGCAACGCTGACCGGAACATTCATGGCCGCCGAACGCCACGGCTTCCCGCGCGCCGTCGGCGCATGGCTCGCCGACGTCCTGCTGGCGCAACGGCTGGGTTGGGCACACGCGGTGCCGCTGCTGGGCGCCGGTGCGGCCTTGGGCACAAGTGCCCGCCCGCTTCGATTGGCAGCCAGCTCTGTGGCGACAAGCATCGAGACAAATCCTGAGCGTGCCAAAAGTCTGCTTGCCGCGCAGGCACGCGCTGCGCTGCGCGCGATTGATCTTTCCGCTGAACTCGAGCGCCGCGCCGACCGGCTGCTTGCGGTTGCGCCGAAACTTAGGGCCAAAGCGGCGGATGCTGTTGTCGAAAAGCTGCTGTCCGACGACGCAATCGTCGCATCCGAAAAGATTGCCGGCATGAGCGACCGCGGATTGCGCCGCTTGTTCGACCGGCTGGTCGAACTCGACGCTGTGCGTGAACTGTCCGGTCGTCCGACCTTTCGCATCTACGGGCTGTGAGGATCATGGCGGAGGCTGCGCGCAGGCGAGGGGAGAGCCGGTCAGGCGACCGTCTAGCACCTGACCGCCTGTTTGATCGGGAGCTGGATCATCTGCCGCCGGAGGCAAGGTGGCGTGAGTGGATGCATCGGGTTGAGGCAACCATTTTCGCTGCCAGTGAGCCCGTTGGCCGTGAAAGGCTCGCTCGGATCGTCGGCAAGAGTTGCAGCATCGATCTTTTGATCGACGATATCCGCGAAGAACTGCGCGGCCGTCCCTATGATCTGGTCGCCGTCGCCGGCGGCTGGAAGCATCTGACCCGGCCTGCCTATGCCGACGCCATCCGTGCCGCGGTCGGCGGCAACGAGCGAACCGTGGATCTGACACAATCTGAAGTGTTGGTGCTGATGTGTGTGGCGTACTTCCAGCCGATCACCCGCGCCGCGCTTTCTTCCTTCTTCGGCAAGGAGATCAGCCGCGATCTCATCGGTCATCTGCGCGGCGCGAAACTGATTGCGTCCGGTCCGCGCAGCCCGACGCCCGGCGCGCCCTATACCTATGTCACGACAAAAGAATTCCTGTTGGAGTTCGGTCTCGACACGCTGCGCGACCTGCCGGATTTTGAGGCCCTGGAAGACGCCGGGCTGTTGTCGAAAGAAAAGCTGTTGGCAGGCGACATTCCGGCCGCATTGGCCGATGGTGAGAGCGAAAGTGCTGTCGGCTATGGTGAGGAAGCACTATTGGACGAAGCAAGCTCGGAGTGAACGAAATGGATCAGCTCAGGCCCGTTGAATTGAAGGTGGTGGACGAGCTGTTCGGAATGGGCTCCGGCTATGTCCTCGATTTCACCAATGCGACGTTCGACGATTTCTTCCGCCGCGAGGTCGGCGTCGACATCTATGACGACGCCTATGCTCAAGGTTCTGGCAGCAAGGGGAAGCGCCTGCGTGTCTTCCTCACCGTCGGTCAGTCGCGCGCGATCGTGAGGGCGCTTACTTCGCTTTGGGAGTATCGCGAAACCGCACGCATCGGTCGCGGTGCCCCGGATACCGTCACCAAAGCGCGCGCGCGCCTCAGCGCCATTGTCGAGCGGCTGGGCGGAGCGCCATTACCATCCTTCGACCTCGAAGGTGCCTCACCCTGGCCGCATCCATCGTCCGACCGCAACGACTCCGACCACGCCGAGCTTGATCGTCTTGAACGCGACCTCCTGGGGCTGCACGCCATGTCGGATGCCCCCCAGGCTCGAGGCTATCATTTCGAGCGGCTCCTCACCGCTTTGTTCAACGTCTGGCGCATGGATGCAAGGGGAGGGTTCCGTCTCACCGGGGAGCAGATCGACGGTTCGTTCCAACACGGCGGCACCACATATCTGCTCGAGGCGAAGTGGCACCGTACGAAGACTGACGCGGAGAAGCTGCACGCCTTTCAGGGAAAACTGAGTGAGCGGCTCGAAGGGACCAGAGGCCTGTTCGTGAGTTTCGAGGGGTTTACCGACGGCGCGCTCGAGGCCTTTACGGCGCGCCGCATCATCCTTGCCGACGGCATGGACATATTCGATGCCTTACAACGCCGGCTTTCGGTACCGGAGATTATTGCCGCAAAGGCGAGATATGCTTCGGAATACCGAAATCCGTTTGCGCGTGTGCGCACCTTGTTTCCAGTCTAGGCACGGAACGTTCGAGACGGAGTAACGAGTAGCTGCTGCCTGGGTGGGGAAGAAATGCACACATGTAGACCGCCGATGGAGGCGATCAGGAGATGGCTTTCTGATAATGGTACGGTCCGCGGTACCTACGGCCATCTGTTGCTCGAGCAACGGGCTGCGACAGACGACGACCTGGTAGCGGCAATGCGGCCTTATTTCGAATCCGCCCATCTCGACGCGCGGGAATATTTCCATCGCCAGATTGCGATCGACCTCCATCCCGACGCCGGCGCTCCGGGCGCACATACGTGCTATCCAAGTTGCCTCCCCCGACCGCGAGACGCGGTCTATTCGGCGAAGTCATGGCCGGGATGATCACAGAAGCGTTCCAGCGGAATTTCGTTGGGGGACACCAATGGCGCATTCCCATTTTCTTGTTCCGCTATCATGCAGACGTTGAGGCCTATCTTTGGAGTCTCGCGCGCGATCCGGGACGGGAGCGGGAGATCTTCGGACGGTTTGGGTCCGACTTCATAGGGCTGTCCCTGAACGAGGAGGGCGAGGTCGTTCGGTTCATCGCTGGCGAAGCGAAATGGCGCGGACGACTGACAGAATCCGCGGTTGCCACGCTGATGCATGGTCCATGGGAAGAGGACGAGGAAACCGACGAGCGAATTCGGTCAGGTCGCGGGGTCTGGTTCGAAGTCAATCGAGATACGCCCATTCCCCATGGACTGCGCCAGCTCCAACGTCTCCTGGAGCTGCGTGATCCGGATGGGTTCCAGGCAACGATCCTGTCGATTGACCAGGCAGTGCTACTCGACGCTGTGCCATTGTCACGCACCAATCTTATCCTCATCGCTGGGAATGGTGCGCGCAACCGCGAGGCAAACGATGTGCTGATCGGGTGGGAGACGACTCCCGAAGAATACACTTCGCCTCACGACCTTCAGGTTGTCGAGCTCATTCTGACAGATGGCGCTGACTTGATTGACAGGCTTTACTCGACCCTTTGGCAGGAGGCGCGATAGTGCCGGAGCTCGACGCAGATCGTCTGGAGATTGCTGACGCTGTACGTCGTCAGATCGCCATCGAGAACGAGCTATCTCGCCAACAGGCCCGATCCTTCGTCCGGTGTCTTCAAACGACCTGGGACGTTCCCACGATCCAATGGGGAGAACAGGAGACGGCTCTGCAACTCGCCGATGCACGACGACTTCTTCATGCCGGGCAAATCTTTCGGCAGATCGAAGGGACAACCTCGAGGCGCGCAATCGATTGTTACCGAAGGGCGGGGAAAATTCTTGAATGGCTCACGCGTGCGAGTGATCCGGTCCGTGGTATCGTGCCGATCGAGCTCCTCGCAGCCGCAGCCTACCAACTCGGTGGATTGCCGGCCATGGCCTCAGGTCTGCTCGGACAGGTCGAGACAGAAAACGACGGTGTCGCGCTCTATGCGGCGTTCCTCAGGGCGGACTTCGACGACGTCATCCGACGGGCTGCGGCATTCTGGGCAGCCAACCCTGAACTGACTAGGCGAGACGCCGCGTTTCGGATGGGGATGCCGAACCCCGAGGAAGACGAGTTGTTAGGCGACGACAATCGCGTCGTCTGGTACTTCACAGTCGAGCTTGTCCGCAGCCTTGGCCTCATCGCCGACAGCCTGCGTCGTGGTCGCGATGAACGGCTCGAGGTGGCGTTGGCGAAACTCATCGCCCTGGATGAGATGGCAATCCGCACGTTCAGCGACGATGCTTCGCTACTCATTTCCCTCATGCAGCTTGTCGCGCAGGGTTATCGGGCAGCGAGTATCTATCGTCCGCTCCTTGAGCTTGCTGCGATGGACCCAGATCGCAGAGCTCGGCTCGAGGCCTACGCGCGCGACCAATTTCGACGGGGTCGCGGAATCCTCTGGACATCACAGCTGCAAGGCCTTGAACGGCTTTTGCGGGACTCCTCGTTTGCGTTGTGTACACCAACCGGTTCCGGCAAAACGCTGGTGGCGAACATGGCACTTGTAAAGGAGTTGCTTCTCCATCCCGACAATGAGCTGGCCCCGCTGGCCATCTATCTGGTGCCGTCGCGGGCGCTCGCCGGCGAGGTCGAAGCCAAGCTGAGATCCGAGCTCGGCAACGACATGACGATCACAGGCCTCTATGGTGGTGCAGACTGGGGTATCACCGATTACTGGCTTACCGGTGACCGGCCGACGGTCTTGATTGCTACGGTCGAAAAAGCCGAGGCGCTCATGCGCTACCTTGGTCCGATACTCACTGCTCGGCTGCGATTGCTCATCTTGGACGAAGCCCATCAGGTCGTCCCGGAAGGCGGGGAAAACACACGGGTCAGTTTTGCGGAGCATAGCAACCGATCGCTCAGGCTCGAGAGCCTCGTCTCTCGCGTCATGGTGCAGCGCCCGAATGGCGTGCGGATCGCTTTGACGGCCGTCGCGGGAGGTGCGGCGATGCCCGTTGCGCGGTGGGTCGAGGGAAGACCAAATGCCGAACCGGTGGGGGTCAGATACCGCAGCACACGGCAGGTGATCGGCGTCCTAGAGACTGCGCCGAACTCGACCGGACGCATTTTGCTCGACATCATGAACGGCCGACCTCTCTACATCCGGGGTCAGGATCAGCCCGTCTACCTGCCGCTGCGGATGCAGCCGATGCCCCAACTTCCTGCAGCAATGCGCAACAGCCTCAATCGCTTCAACAGCCTTAGCGTGCTTTGGACGGTTCTCCATCTTGTCGAGGAAGGTCAGCGCATCCTGATCTCGATAGCGCAGGAACCGGAACAGACAATGCGATGGTTCAAGGAGGCGCTTGAACTCGACAGTTGGGCGAACATCCCCGCGTTTGAACAGCCCGTCGGCACGGATCGCATTCGGTTCGACGAGGCTCGCGCCGCATGCCTGGACTATTGCGGCGCCGATTCTTTCGAGCTCTTTCTTCTCGACTACGGTATCGCAACCAGCCACGGCCAGATGCCGCAGCGCTTGCGCAGGCTGATGACCGAGATGATAGATCGCCGGATCTGCCCGATCACGGTCGCGACGGCGACGCTTACCGAAGGTGTCAACCTGCCGTTTGATCTGATTTTCCTCACATCGCTCAAACGCCGTTCATGGGATCACGCAACGCAAACCCAGGTGGTTTCACCACTCTCGACGGCCGAGTTCCGTAATCTCGCCGGACGCGCGGGGAGGCCTGGCGCTTCGAAGGGTATCGAAGGCATGACAATCGTCGCCTTGCCAACGCAGGTTTCGTCGACTGCGGCGGGCACAATACCGACCCAGCGAACCCAGTTTCGGGAGTTGCAGCGGGACTACGAGCGTCTGCGCGTGTCACTGCTCATCGAAGAAAGCGACGCCGGCAACGTCGAGAGTCCACTTGCATTGCTTCTGTCAGCCATTCGCGAACGTGCCTTTCGGGTGCTCGGCGTCAATCCCGGCGCGTTTGTCGCCTGGTTAGAAGAGGCTCTTCCTGCGGCAATCAGTGACGAGGCAGGTGAGGGCGCAACGGATGCCGAGTCGCGATTGGCAGACTCACTTGACGAGCTGGATGGCGTTCTCCTGACCGCGATCGAAGAACTGGCTCGTGCTGAGGAAGCCGCGGTATCAGGTGCCGAAGCAGAAGCGCACCTCGTCGATCTATGGCAGCGTACGTTCACATCGGTGGCGGCCATTCAGGAAGCTTGGTTGAGACAAGCATTCATCGCTAGGGGGCGGGCGATCGTGGAGACTATTTATCCTGACGCTCAGGAAAGACGGCGCCTCTACCAGTACGGGTTTACGCCCTACATCGGACGGCGGTTTGAAGCGATTGCCCCGCGTATCCGAGCGGTCATCGAAAACGCCACGAATTACGGTGGGGACGATGCCGAGGCCCGCATCGACATTTTCGAAGAGATCGGAGGGCTTCTCTCGGGCGACCAAGGTTTCGGATTTCGTGTCAGGCAGACGGAAACGGACCGCGACCTTCTGCGTCGCTGGGCTGAGGTGCTGAGCTGGTGGATGAACGAACCAGACGCGCGTAAGCCCGAACCCGACGATCTGCGCGCGTGGCAACGCTTTGTCGCCGACAATCTCGAATTCAGGCTTGGCGTTGCCATTGGGGCGGTGGTCGCTCAGGCATGGTCGGCCGGTGCCGCCGATCCTTACGCAGTGCCTTCCCTGGCGGACTGGAAGGCCACGACCGGTCTTCCCTGGTTCGGTTTCTGGGCACGCGAACTGCTTAGGTGGGGCACCCACGATCCTTTTGTGGCCTTTGCTCTTTCCCAGAACCTCGCTCAGACGCGCGAGACTGCAGCCGCGCGTCGCCAGGAATTCGAGGACTGGCTGAATGAGGAGTACGTGGACATAGAGCCCGAAGATCTTATAGACCCTCAACTCTTCCTGAGTTGGCAAGCAAGTCTCCCTCGCGCCGATACCGCCGGAGCAGCTCAGCAAACCGATGTCGCCGAGTTGACCGGGACTGATGGGCGGCGGCGGACTTACGAGGTCATACCGGTCCTCTACGACGGGTATATTCGGTGGCTGGACGCCGCGGGCTTTGAGCTTGCCCGGACTCGCGCAGCTAACAACCGCCGTGGTTCACGTTCGGTGAGAAACGACTTCCAGCTTCGTGTCGAACAACGGGGAGCTACCGTCTATCGCACATTTCCTGCCCAAGGTTGATCGTCGTGTCGCGCGAGCTTTCCGGACGGACGTGATCCCTTGTGCGAAATTGCCAGCGACATATGTCCGGTTATTAAAGCAACACGCCCTGCTTCGTCTTTTTGCCTGATTTTTCAGCCGCAGGTTGAGTCACCTTGAGCCTATCTGATCGATCCGGTCGACTGGGCACCATGCTTAGCTTACGCTTTAAGGTCGGAATTTGCCGGCCTAGGAGCACGAAATGCGGGATGTCTAGCGGTAGCACCTCAGCGACCCGATCTGGATCACTGCGCACGACCTCGCGTAGCTCCATCAAAAGTCTGCCCAAGACATTGCGGCCCGCTAGATAATCGTCTTCCGCTGCCTTTGCGCCCCAGTAGTCGTCTTTGCGCGAGTCCTCAACTATAGGCCGGTCGCCAGTTGCCAGCAGAAGCGCTGAGAAGGTCTCCCAGTTCTGCGCCAGCTTCACCCGAAGGCACCAGCGCATCACCGAAACGCGAACATCCTCCCAATCCGGCCGGGAATCCTTACGATATGGCTTGGATTTCATCTTGGCTGTCATCGGACTGGTTTCGTCGATGACCATCCGCTGGACGTCGGGCATATGTGGGAAGCGACACGCTTGATAGAGGGCTTCGGATGTCCGTATTAGCTCACCCAGCATTGTGATCGGAAATCCCGGCGCCATGTTCGACAAGCCGCCGAAATCCTCAGTCGTCTTGCGGAAGCTGACGACTTGATCGCGTTGATAGCTTCGAAATTCGGCTTGGGCCATGAGCTAGTTCGTCTTCCTCGGGAACAAGGGATACCATGGATTGCCCGCCCATAACACCAGAGGGGCGTTGTTAGGGCAATTGCGATAGGTAACTATCATTGACCCGAATCCCGTCGTTCCCATCATGCTATTTCCCAAAGGGCGCATATAGACGTTCAGGTAGGGCGACATGGCGCGCACTCCAACGCCGGACACTAGAAATTGCTGTTCGAGAAGCGCCCGACCGTTCTCAGAAGAGAAAAACCCCAAACCTCCGACCTGCCCGGGCGTTCGAAGAACCGGTTCCAGATTTAAGCCTTGCACGTAAGCTAGCGTTGCGGGATCGGCGGGGATGACTGTAGGCCGCAGGACGTCGGTGTTGGTCATATAGGCCTTCCGATCCTCGACCTGGAATACGCGCCACCATGTCACGTTGATGGTTTTACCCGCTTCCTTGGCCGCGTCGGCGATGTCTTTGCCTGTTCGCCATTGGCCAAGCGAGTGATAGGCAATCGTCGCTATGGCGAGCTTCGCTTTCTGCGGGGCAGCCTCCCTGATCCATTTGACGATATCGTGCTTGATCCGCCCACCAGAAAACAAAACATCATCGATGTAGAGGAAGGTATCTGGCGCGTCGCTGCCGCAGTCGGCAATCCTTAAGCCACAAGTGTTCTGCAGTGCGTTGTCAAATATCGACAACATATCCTTCTGGCTATTTCCCGCCGTCTGGATCTGTAAAATCTTAGTGGATTTCCAGAATTGTTTGGGATCGTCGCCGGTAAGCGTCTTGTTGCCGGCAACCGCCGAAAGAAAACTTACTACCTTCTTGCGGGTGAAATATGTCTTGTTAAACACATGTCCGAGTTCACCAAGGATCGGCTCTTGTGTCCCTTCGGGAAATTGTCGAACCCACTTATCGACGTGGGCCTCGCTCATCGGCGGAATCTCGCCCGGGCGATAATCCCCAATTTGCTCCACCACCCGCTGAAGCAATTCCTTTCTTGTCGTCACCCCCCAGCCTCCTTGCGGTAGTCCACCATCTGGAGCCCGATATCCGACTCGCCGTGCAACCTTCGTCTATCCTCGCTGCTAATAGAGGAAATACAAAGAGTCCAAAGCCATGTTTTCCGGCCATCCCCCGGTCTCTTCGTATTCTTACTCAAAGAGTAAATGGCTGACCGAGACACGCCAAAGCAATTGGCGCTGGGCTGAGCGCTTCGCCAGCGCAGAGTCGTCCATCGATGGAGCCGGAGTAATTATCTGCGCAGGTCGAACTCAACGTGTCGAATGGGTGCTTGACAAACTTAGCATGCTTGCGATAATTAGCGATCATGGAAAAGGATAAGAACGATCTTGGCGCTTATCTAGCGAAGGCTAGGAAGGTTCTTGGGCTCAGCCTCCGCACCGTCGAGGCGGAAACCAATGTGTCAAACGCCTATCTCAGCCAGTTGGAGACGGGAAAGATCAGAACACCTTCACCGACGGTGCTTCATACCCTAGCGCTTCGGTACGGTGTTGCATACGAGCGCCTCATGGCCTTGGCCGGGTACCCGGTACCCGGCCACGCTGTGGACGATCCGTCTGCGCGGTCACTGGACTTGGCCGCCCGACTCGGTAACATTTCGCCGGACGAAGAAGAGGCGCTCTTCGACTTCCTCAGTTTGATTCGAAAGCGCGAACGAGGCCGCTCATGAGGTGGTCATACTCATCGGCTCGAGTTTTCCGTCAGTGCCAGCGCAAGTGGTTCTACGCTAACGTAATGGCGCCGACTGGGCGTGTGAAAGATGAAGCTCGGTTGCGCGCACGGCGCTTGAAGAGCCTTTCGACTCTTTCGGCTTGGAGGGGCCAGATCGTGGACACGGTTATCTCCGAACGCATCGTCCCGGACTTGGACTTCGACGAGCGGTTGACTTTGCGCCAAGCCAAAGAACATGGAAAACAGTTGTTCGACAAGCAACGTCAGTTCGCGGAAACACACCGAGAAGAAGACCTCACATTGGTCAAGTCGCATCATGGTGATGCGTTTCTTCTACTGTTTGAACACGCTTATGGTCGTGAAATCACCGTGGATGATTACGACGCAGCCTGGGACGACATCGTTACGGCGCTCACAAATCTCTATCACTTTGATGAGTTCCGAGCCAACGTGGTCGCTGGCTGGAGTTTCCATGCGCAGCCTCGACTTCACTTCAACATCCTTGGCAATCTTGACGGTAGCGCCTTCCCCGATCTGATTGTTTATACCGGAAGCGCACCCATCCAAATCATTGATTGGAAGGTGCATGCGGATGGCGCAAACGACGCCAGGGATCAGCTTGCAAGCTATGCCATTGCGCTCAGTCGCATGGAGAATCCCAACCGAGGCTTTCCGGATCCGTGGCAGGCACCCCCACACGAGATCGTCCTGAAGGAGGTCCAACTCCTTCTTGGAGATGTACGAGAACATATCTTAACTGAGGCTGATCTCGAGGACGCTGAGCTTTTCATGATGAACACCGCCTTCGCCATGTCTGAGGCGCTTGGCGGCAGAAAATATGAAGACTTCGACATCGACGAATTCGATGTCGCGACGAATCCAGAAACCTGTACCACGTGCGCATTCCGAATGATCTGTTGGGAAACTGCCCGCCATGCTTGAAACGAACCTCTACCGGCTCGGCGGGCTTGAGACCGTCACCGCTCGCTACAGGCTCTTTGAAATCTTGGGGACCGATGTTTCCGGATCTCCCTACTTCGCTGGCGTGACGCGTTTGCAGCGGACGCTCACGCGGCAATACCAGCGGCCGTTTGCCCTCCTGCAACGTGGCGATGTCATGAATCTGGCCGTGCCCGAGGAGGTAGCTAACAACATCGCGTTACATCACAACCTTGTTCGATGGGTCGCGTCGCTGAAAGCGGTTGGCGAAACGCTCGAAGTCGATTGCTCGGTGGATGGCGATGAGCTTGACCCGATCCGGCTTCGGTTCCTGAATTTTATCGTTCAAACTCCACTCTACAGAAGCAATGAGTTGTGGCGACCCAGGGCGGGTGACGCCTTCTATCACCGTGATCCCGCATCTTCTCGGGACGGTGTAGACATCTTCGAGGGTGTCTCCGTGCGGGTCGTCCCTTACCCGCGCGGTGGTTTCGGCGTCCTACTCGAAGCGAAGACAAAACTGATCTCTGCGCGATCCATCGGCGCCGATGCCGACCAAAACACCATCCGTCGCATGAAAGGCTCATCCTGCCTTTATCGCATGGGTGACCAATGGTTCGAAATACGAATCAGTGGTGCTGGACTATCGGTCAGCGATCCCATCACCTTTGAGGACGGAAAGCCTATTTCCCTTAAAGAATATCTCCATAAGAACGCCCAACGACCGATCCCCAAAAGCCTGATAAATCTCAAGGGCGATGGCGCAGTCGTGCACTATCGCGGGTCCGAAACTGCGCAGGTGAAAGCCGCTCCCGCGGAACTCTGCTTTCCTATTCTCGACACGCATTCGAGGCGAGGAGCACACCTTCAGCGGCAGACCATCCAGCCACCGGGTGCACGTCGGGCCAAGGCATTTCAATTTAAGAGACGCTTTCTTGACAATGTCGTACTCGGCAATGCTCGTATCACAGTTGCTGATAACGCAGCAGAGCTTACGACGCGTCCCTTCGACTTGCCTGACGTTCTTTTTGGCGGCGGGCGCAGACTCTACGGTACCCAGCGCAATGGCAGCCGGGTCGATGTACGTGACTACGCAAAGAGCCGCCGCAGGCTTCTGGAACAGAAAGGTGCCGGCTTCTACGAAGCCTCCCCCTCGAACCGCAGGCACTCGTGATTCCTCAGAGTGTGATGAACGCGTGGGGACCGACCTTCGTGAAGGACTTCCAGGACGAAGTGGGTAGACTGCATCCAACCGGAGGTTACCGACCCAAGGTTGTGCCATACAACGATCTCAGTGCGCCGGTTAACTCCGCCAACCAGGCCAAAGCAATCCTTAAGCTCGCGCAGACAGGTGAACTGGAGCCCGGTGACTGCGCTATCATGCTCCATGCCAACAATGGACAGGCGCGGATGCAGGATAAGCTCCCCGCGCTGCTGATGAACAAGCTTCGGAGCGACCATGGCATAAATGCTGCCGTGTTTCACGTAACGACGCCGGACATGGCTTATCACCGGGTGGGTAGCGGGACGGACGCAAAGTACGTTCGCAAATCAGACCTTGGGGGTCGGTTCTCGGGGTATCTGACAGGTGCGGCGCTCAATAAAGTTTTGATTCCGAACGGGAAGTGGCCCTTCGTTCTCGAGAAAGGGCTCGAGGCGGACGTGGTGATCGGTATCGACGTCAAGCATCAGACGGCGGGCATTGTTCTCATAGCCGATGGGGGCCGCATTATTCGCCACAGGCTAAAAACATCCAACAAGCACGAGAAGCTGTCGGCTGGTATCGTTGAAAACCTGCTTACCGAAATGCTGCGCAGCGAGGCGCAGTATCTGTCCACGTTGACCAAGAAGATCGTTGTGCATCGTGACGGGCGTGTCTTCCCTAGCGAAATCGCTGGTCTGCGAGCGGGCTGTCAGACACTCGCCGATGAAGGTCATATCGCTGAAGATTTTGAACTGAACGTCTTCGAACTCGGCAAGACTTCCCCTGCGCCGCTGCGATTTTTCAAGGTTCAGAACGCGCATGGTCAGATGCCAAACATCCTCAATCCCGACATGGGAGAATGGATGGCCCTTTCCGAAAACGAAGGCTACGTCTGCACAACAGGTTGGCCGCTTCTACCCGGCGGGACGGCTCGACCATTGCACGTCACTCGTGCGGCGGGAACGCTTTCGATGGAACACGCGCTGCATGATATTTTTCGTCTTTCCTGCCTAACTTGGACTCGGCCGGAGAGCTGCTCCCGCTTGCCGATATCGCTGAAGCTTTGCGACACCTTCCTCAAAGATGAAGGCGCAGAACACGATGAGGATGACATGCTCTACGAAGGCGATAACGTTGAATTGGAAACGGCATGAGTACTTTGTCGCTGATCAGTGGTGCAGAATCCCTTGCTGCATCCTTTCATCTTCTGATCGATGAAATCCTGATGTCAGGCGACGCGGTTGTTGCTGAGAAAACAGAAAAACTGGCCGAAATGCTTCGGGCGGCTGCAACGGCAAGGGGTGGCAATGCCAGTCATGAGGGTCTGCTGCTCGATAGTCTGCTTCGAGACGCTCAAGGGAACTCCCGCTCGGATCTCGGGCACCTCGCGACGATTGTCGTTGCAAGCCGCCCAATTCCGAACGATGCGCTGCACGCGCTCGCCGATATTGCTAAACGTGTGAGCCATGAGCGGGCCGCTCTCTCTACGCGGACCGGCTCTTGGTGATCGCCGCCGCGTATTTGCGGGGGGCTATCGGTCACGCCATTAAGCGCGCGCGGGACCTCATCGAGATTTCGCACTCTGGAGGAGGGCTCGAACTCAGAGCACTTCAGAGCAAGTGCGTGGGCGAGCTGAATGACGCGCTTATCCTTCTGGCTCAGGCGCTCAAAAGTCTTGAGGCTTCGCCACCGAACATAGACGCGATATCGCGCACATATCAGGCAATGGCCAAGCGCATTTTCGATGTCGAACGCCTTGGCGTTTTCGCTTTGAAGAACACATCCTCTGATGATGCAGATCTGAATCGACTGCTGACGGCCATCTGTCGGGAAATTCACTACCCACTCGTCACGCCAACAGTGAGCCACACATCGCAGGACTATTTTGAGATTTCTCCATCATTCAATCTCTTGAGGGTGCCTTTGCTCGAAGGTCGCTACTTTCTGCACCTACCGGACCTCTATCATGAGCTCTGTCATCCTTTGGTCGCTCCCCAAGGCGTTACAAATCCTAGGCTTGATCCACTGTCTAGGGCCTTTCGAAAGGTTATGAACGAGCGGGGTGTCGCGTTGGACAGGGCCTCGGTCCGCGGAGAAAGGCGACGTGGCGGACCTGACATGACGTTTCGTTATGCCCTTTGGCGCAGATGCTGGATTGAAACTTGGTGTGAAGAGTTTCTCTGTGACGCCTTCGGCGCATTTTGCGCGGGACCAGCGTTTGGATGGACCAACTATCATCTCTGCTTTCGAAGAAGTGAGGGCATTTTCCACGTTCCCGCCACCCGTCCCGCGTCGCATCCTGCTGACGATGCACGGATGTCCGTGATCCTTGCGGTTTTGCGGCAAACTGATTGTGAGCGGGATGCCGAGGCGGTTGGCCGGGCTTGGCAAGAACTCACAAACGACCGGAATTCAGAGAAAACGGCGCTCTTCGACCTCTGCTATCCACCCGAAGCTTTGTCGGGCCTAGCATCCGCTGCCGTCGCCGCGTTTCGAGAGTGCGGAATTGTCGGTTTCAACGTCCAGAATCCGCCAAAAATCTCAGGCCTGCTTCAGGACGCTTGGTACATGTTCTGGAGCCCGACGACGCCCTACGAGACCTGGGAGCGAAACGCTCGCATACGTCTTCTCGACGAGATCTCCTAACGGACGAAGAAATCCCTCAGCGGCCGCGCAGCCTTGTGTACTTCCCACGCTTTGCCCGCCAACAGCTGAAGCGTTTGTGTTGCTTCCGGAGATGCAAGATCCAATGATTTGATGGCTTCGACCTGGTTCTGCGCAGGTTCTTCGTCAATGCGTAGAAATCGATTTCGAAGGAGGCTGCTCATCTGAGACAGCACCAAATGTTCTTGGGCTGCCATGATCGTTTGGATAAGCCCACGGCGCGCTATCCATGAAAAAGATCCGGGGGCTCGGGATTTCTCATGCACGGCGGAACCTTGCCGACGGGACGCGGTGCCGATCGAAAGCTGGTAGATCTCCTCCATCCGCGCGTGAGAGAAGTTCACCGCGTCGAGGAGGGCGATCATGTCTGGCGCGTTCGCTACAAGCCCACCATCGATGTACTCGCTTGGCCCAATTTTCTTCGTCGGGAAAAAGGTTGGTGCCGCAGCGCTTGCGAGTATCGCATCTTCGATGCTCACGGCGCTGGCCGCTTTGCCCGCAATGCCTTTGGAACGAAAGACGCTCGTTTCGCCTGTTGAGTAGTTGACGGCCGTTATAATGAGTGGCGCGTCGTAGTCGCTGAGCAGAGTTGCGGCAACGGGCTTACCGAGCGTCTTGCGAATGGCTTCAAGGATTGGAGCCGGGCTATAGGGTGCCGCGACCACGAGCTGTTTGACGCTGGTGGTGATGCCGCGAGCGAAGATCAACGGTCCGTAATCTTTGATTGTCGCCGCTAATGTCGTCGCTGGAACGGATGCCGAAAGGCCCGCAGCAAGGAGCGCGCCAATAGAGGTTCCAGAAATGATGTCAAAGCGGTTGTTGCACCGAACGTTGAACTTTGACTCGCATGCGGCAAGAAATTCGGCGCCGAAGAGCCCTCGATAGCCTCCACCGCTCAGTGCCAAGATCTGAAACCTATTGGGAGCGGACTGCGCCATTTCACTTGCGAACGAAGTCTTCAGGGTTTTCTACGGTAAGCCCCGGGATGTCTGCGTGCCCATCCTGATGGTAGTCCACGTAAACAAATGGGAAATCTCCCCTCCCAACCAACGCTGTTGCGATCTCAACCTTTGTCGCGCTAGGCACTTCGAATTGCCGTCCGTCGGGGTCTCGATATGTGATCCTCATATCAAGCAGATCGCCCCAGCGTGCGGCGATCCGATGGTCCATCGCAATGATCCGGTCATCGCGCGCGAAATCTTCGAAAAGCCTGTTTGCCTGGTCGATGAAGTCTCTGATCACCGGCACGGGATGCACGGCGGCTTCGGGCTTTGCCCGTGCCGCCGTGAGCGCTTGTTCAAGTTGCCATCTGATGGTCATAGGCGTCACTGCACTGATGCAGATATCGTCTGCATAGATGCCGCGCGAGTCTGCGGCTTCTAACCAAAGTTCAGCATTGAGGTTACGCCTCTTGATCACGTCAAAGACGCACTGGGAGCTCATCAAATAGCGCGACATGAGCGACGACTAAAATACACGTCCGCGTCCGCCAACAGTCTCCTCTTGAGACCGAGGCTCAAGACGCATCTTCACAACGCTTGCATCGAGCGGCTTTAGCTGTGCGAGCAATGCACTCGCGGGCCTTCGCCGTGCAGTTTTGCGTTCTGTTCCACCGCGAACTGAGTCAATTAGCGAGAGTATGGTATCCGACGATAGGACGAACGCTGCCTGAGGCAAATTGTCGACGCGCCCAGCCCTTGCAATCACATAAGCCTGCCCAGACTCAAGCGCACGTTTCCGAAGGTAGTTCATGTTCTTATTTGCACGCTCTTCGGGGACGACCTCTAGATTGATAACCGGGCACACCTGTAAGGCTTCCAGAAACTCTAGCTTTTGGCGGCTGTCTGGCATTTGCTCCACAAAACCCTGGAGTGTTTTGGCGAATTCACTCATCGGAACGCTCCTTTGTCGGCTCCGTACCCTGCCCGGTATGTTAGCGTGAATATCGCTCGATATCAAGCCTATTCGAGCGATCTTAGGGAAACGCTCACACGAATCGACCGCTATGTTGCGAATCCGATCGATCCATGGCTGAGTCTCTCCTAGCGCAAACCGAAAGTAATCATGCTCCGCAACTTTGGGCCGCAGATTTCCAGCCAAACGCAGGTCCCTGCGCAGCAAATGGGGGCTGCGGTTCCGCTCACCAGACCTACAAACCAGAGCTGGATGTTCGCTATTTGTGCTTCAATGTTGCAACCAAGTTCGAATGTCGCTTGGCTAGCAAAGTAGAAATGTCGCAAGACGGGGCTGCCGGCTGCGACGCCAGCGCCCGATCGGGCGACAGCTGGTCGGGGTTGCGCTGCCCGATCGGGGGCGATCCAGTAGATCTCCGTCGGCCCTTTGAGACCAGCGTGGCCCTCTTCGAGCTAAAGGCCGGCTTCCGTTGTCGGTTGAGTCTTCCGGTTGGTTGGAAACTCGTCCAGCACTGCGAGGACATCCGCAATACGATTCCTATCGCTCTCTGTGAGTGTCAGATCGATTTTGACGGCCTGGCTCTCGACCTTGGCCGCGAGACCTCTAGCGAGCGCCTGTTCACGCCGCGCGATGATCGCGGGGTCCTTTGTGAAGTCCGCCTTCCGTCCGGGCTTGCGGCCACGCTTCACATAGCCATTGCTCTGGCTGCCGTCGGGGATGCCGAACATGTGGTTCGTCTGTCCGGTGCGCCGCGGCCCGCGCTGGCTGCGATGAAGCTCCCGCCCAGCCTGCATCTGGGCGACCAGGTCCAGGGCAGCATCAAGTCGCTTGTTCTCGACAATCTCTGATCTATGAACCGAACGCAGCTTGTCGAAGGTTCTGTAGGGTAGGGCGATGCCGTCGTGCATGACCTCGAGGCGACCGTCGGGATAGTCGCAGACGACGACCTTTTTGCGGGCAAGCCGCTTCGCGGTATCGGTCGGATCGAGAATGAACAGCACCTTGTCGTAGCGCAGCGTCAAAGCCTGAGACAGCGTGCGAACCTCCTTGCGGCACATGGCGCCGTCCAGATTCTCATGATCGGCGAGGGGGCGGTGCATATCCTTCGGATTGCGCGGTTCCTTGCCGAAGCGTGCGTTGAAGTCCGCCATGAACTCGGGCGCATAGGCATTGGCCGCTTCGATCGTGCTGATGTCGCGCAGGCGCAGTTCCTTCACAAGCCGGTCCTGGAGCGTTTGGTTGGCGCGCTCGACGCGACCCTTGGCCTGTGGGGTGTTGGCACAGATGATATCGATGTTGAGTTCATAAAGAGCCCGGCCGAACTGTGTCAGGCCGCTGCTTCTATCCTTCTCGGAACCATGGGTCGCTCGGAAAATGCCATGCTTGTCGCTGTAAAACGCAAGCGGCTTGCCCCATTCCCGCAGATACGCCTTTGCCGCGTGAAAGTAGTCGAACGTGTTCTCGGAGCCGGCAAAGCGCAGATGCAGCAGCTTGCCGGTCGCATCGTCGATGAAGACGAGCAGGGCGCATTTGGGCCCACGGGTCTCGAACCACCAGTGATGCGAGCCGTCGATCTGCACCATCTCGCCCAAGCAGTCTCGTCGCCCGCGCGGCTGATGTAGCCGCTGCTTGCGTTCACGGCGCGACGTCCAGATTCCAGCCTCCGTCATCCACTTGCGGAGCGTCTCCTTGCTGACCGCGAGCTGATGTCGTTCGATCAGCTTCTCGTGGGCAAGCGTTGGACCGAAGTCGATGTAGTGTTCGCGGATCAGCTCCAGCACGAAGTCGCGAACACCATCGACAATGCGATTGTTGGAACGTCGGCCACGCGCCTTGTGCCGGAGAGCCGCAGCGCCATCCGCCTCGAACGTCTTCAACAGACGCTGGACCTGACGAACTGAAACGTCGAGCAGGCTTGCCGCTGCAATGCTTGTCATTCGCCGCTCAACGATCTTCGACAGAACCTCGATACGCCGCAGCTCGCGTTCGCTCATCAGAACCAGTCCCAATCTTCAATCTCCCGCGCTCTCGAACGCGGGGAGATTGGCAAGGCAGAAGCGACATTCCTACTTTGCCAGATCCGGACATTTTAACTTAGCTGCTACAGGTCAAAGTCGCATAAAATGCAGTCCGGAACTGCCGGACGGACGACCATTTAAATAGCAGGGCGTTCATCGCACCCCATCGTACGTAGGGCGCATTCCGGTTTCCGCCGTGCAGCGCCATGCTTGATCCACCTGTCCAGAACAGTGGAGCGAGCCAGTGACACCCACGAAGCTGCTAATTGGGCAGATCGCCGTTGTGTTTGCGATCGTCCTCCTTGGCGTGTGGGCTGCGACACAATGGTGCGCCCACATGCTTGGCCATCAGGCGCCGCTCGGCGCGCCCTGGTTCATCGCGGCCGACTGGCCGATCTACAAGCCGTGGAAACTGTTCGAATGGTGGTTCCATTTCGACGCCTACGCGCCTGAGGTGTTCGACAAGGCCGGCATGCTTGCTGGCACTACAGGATTCATGGGCTGTGCCGCGGCGATCGCCGGTTCGCTCTGGCGCGCGCGACAGCGCGGTCTGGTCACCACCTATGGCTCCTCACGATGGGCCACGAAACAGGAAATTGAGAAGGCGGGGCTGTTTCGGCCGGCTGGCGTTTTCGTCGGCAAGATGATGGATCGCTATCTGCGTCATGACGGGCCGGAGCACGTCATGGCCTTTGCGCCGACACGTTCGGGCAAAGGCGTCGGACTGGTTATCCCAACTCTTCTTTCCTGGACCGGCTCAGCTATCATTCACGACATCAAGGGCGAGAACTGGCAACTGACCTCTGGTTGGCGATCGAAGTTCTCTTACTGCCTTCTTTTCAATCCGACCGATCCAAGGTCGGCGCGCTACAACCCGCTGCTGGAAGTGCGCAAGGGCCCGAACGAGGTCCGCGACGTCCAGAACATTGCCGACATCCTCGTCGATCCTGAAGGTGCGCTGGAGCGGCGGAACCATTGGGAGAAGACCAGTCACTCGCTCCTGGTCGGCGCCATTCTGCACGTGCTCTACGCCGAGCAGGAAAAGACGCTGGCCCGCGTCGCCACCTTCCTGTCGGACCCGCAGCGCACGTTTGCCGCGACACTGCGGCGGATGATGACGACCAACCACCTCGGCACGGCAGATATGCCTGACGTTCATCCCGTCGTGGCCTCGGCGGCACGTGAGGTGCTGAACAAGTCGGAGAATGAGCGTTCGGGCGTTCTTTCGACAGCCATGTCGTTTCTCGGGCTCTATCGAGATCCGACGGTAGCGGCTGCAACATCGGGCTGCGACTGGCGCATCGCTGACCTCATGGATGCCGAGCGACCCATATCGCTCTATCTGGTCGTGCCGCCATCCGACATCTCGCGCACCAAGCCTTTGGTGCGACTAATCCTGAACCAGATCGGCCGGCGGCTGACGGAGCGCCTGGAGGGTGATCCAAAGAAGAGCCGAAAGCATCAGCTTCTCATGATGCTGGACGAATTCCCGGCACTCGGGCGCCTTGATTTCTTCGAGACCGCACTCGCCTTTATGGCTGGTTACGGCATCCGCGCCTATCTGATCGCGCAATCCCTGAATCAGACCTCGAAAGCCTATGGCGAGAACAACGCCATACTCGACAACTGCCATGTGCGGATTGCCTTCTCCTCCAATGACGAGCGTACGGCCAAACGCATTTCAGACGCCCTCGGTACGGCGACGGAACTGAGGTCCATGCGCAACTACGCCGGTCATCGGCTCGCGCCATGGCTTTCGCATGTCATGGTGAGCCGCCAGGAGACCGCTCGCCCGCTCCTGACTCCGGGCGAGGTGATGCAACTGCCACCGACAGACGAACTCGTACTGGTTTCGGGGTTGCCGCCGATCCGCGCTAAGAAGCTGCGCTACTACCAGGATCAGAATTTCACCGAGCGAGTGCTGCCTTCGCCAGTGCTGCGCGACGGCGCCTACGGGGACTGCCCTGCGCCGCGCCAAGACGATTGGACTGGGCAGGTGCGCAGCGTCGACCGCCGTCTTGCCGCCGACGATGAAAGCGCCGGCGCGACAATCGAAGCCGAGGGTGGCGTCCAACAGCAGCGCCATCCCGGTTTGCCCGAAGAACAGACCGCCGTCACCCAGAAGCCCGATCAGGAAGATCTATTCAACCCCGCTGACGATGATAGCGAGACGGTCGCTGACAAGCGCGTGATGGATCGGATTTCCACCGCGGCACGCGCCTATGGCATCAACGAGGGCAGGGGCGACGACAAGGGCATCGTCCCCGGCTTCTGAAGGCTGCTCAATGGCAGAGCGCATCTCAGCGTAGATAACGGCCATAAGCGATTTCGGGCGTCTGGCCGATGCTTGTTCCCGCCGCCGGCGCAACGCCGGCCTGTCGAGAACAAGCCGCATGAAGCCCCACCGCATTCGTCATCAGTTTCTGCTCGAGCTTGGGCTGAGCGAGAAACTGGAAAACCTCAGCCGTGATCCATCGACCACCAAATCCGCGGTCGTGGCGAAGGCGGTCGAGGCCTTCATCGAGCGGCGTGGCGAGAATGAGCTCGACCGCCGCTACGGCGTGAGGCTCGACCGTCTTTCCCGCGACCTCGCTCACGTTGGGCGCGATGCCGAGATGATCCTGGAGAGCCTGGCGCTCTTCATCCGCTTCTCGATCACGCTTCATGCCCACACGCCGGTTCCGGACAAAGCAACGCAGGCCATTGCCCAGGAGCGTTTCGACAAATTCGTCGAGCAGGTCGGCCGCCAGATCGCCTCCGGGAAACGGTCGCTCGGCAAGGAGAATGTCGTGGGAGGAGAAGGATGAGTTCTCATCCGGAAGCCGACCATCGCCGCTGTACCATGCTGCGCACCGCGATGGGGCCGGCGATCACCGAGGCCCTTGCCGATCCAGCCGTTATCGAAGTGATGGTCAATCCCGATGGTGCGCTGCGGCTCGACCGGTTGGGAGAAGGCCGAGTCGATACCGGTGTGCACATGCACCCTTCCGAGGCGGAACGCATCATCCGCCTCGTCGCCTCCCACGTGCGCGCCGAGGCGCATGCCGACAACCCGATCGTCAGTGCCGAATTGCCATCGGGCGAACGCTTCGAGGGGCTGTTGCCGCCGGTCGTGCTGGCGCCATGCTTTGCAATCCGCAAGCCGGCCGCAAAACTCTACACGCTGGCCAACTATGTCGCCGACCGCATCATGTCGCCGCTGCAGGCCGACGCGCTGAGGAAGGCGGTGCGTGAGCGGCGCAATATCCTGGTCGCCGGCGGCACGTCGTCGGGCAAGACGACGCTTGCCAATGCATTGCTCGCAGAAGTCGCCGAATGCGATGAGCGGGTGATCCTGATCGAGGACACGCGCGAACTGCAATGCGCGGCAAAGGACTGCGTCGCCCTGAGGACAAGGCGGGGTTCGGTCACACTTGCCGATCTCGTACGCTCGACGCTCCGGCTCCGGCCCGACCGGATCATTGTCGGCGAGGTGAGGGGCGCGGAAGCGCTCGACATGCTTAAGGCATGGAACACGGGCCACCCCGGCGGCATCGCCACGGTTCACGCCAATTCGGCGCGCTCCGCCCTCTACCGGATCGAGCAACTCTCCCAGGAAGCCGTCGTCACCGTTCCCCGCCGTCTCATAGCCGATGCCATCGATCTGATCGTCTTCATCGCCGGGCGCGGATCCTCGCGCCGCATCGACGCGATGGCCGAGGTCACCGGTCTCGACCACAACGGCGATTACGCCGTCGCCCCGCTCACGCTTCCGCAACTCCAGCAGCTCTGAAAGGTCACCTCATGCGCAAGAAGCTTCGCTTTCTTTCGTCCACCGCGCTCGCGTTTCTTCTTACAGCCCAGGCTCACGCGGCCGGCTCCGGCATGCCGTGGGAACAACCGCTGCAGCAGATCCTGGAATCGGTGCAGGGACCGGTTGCCAAGATCGTCGCGGTGATCATCATCATCACCACCGGCCTGACGCTCGCCTTCGGCGACACTGCAGGCGGTTTCCGCCGGCTGATCCAGATCGTTTTCGGCCTGTCGATCGCCTTCGCGGCGTCGAGCTTCTTCCTCTCCTTCTTCTCCTTCGGCGGCGGGGCGCTCGTCTGATGATCGCCGGAGAGCAGCATATCGAGGGCTTCGAGGTTCCCGTTAACCGGGCATTGACCGAGCCGATCCTGTTAGGCGGCGCACCGCGAGCGGTGGCGATCCTCAATGGCACGGTGGCCGCGGCAATAGGCCTTGGCCTGCAGCAGTGGATTGCCGGGCTGGCGCTCTGGACCGCCGGCCACACGCTCGCGGTCTTTGCCGCTCGCCGCGATCCGGACTTCGCCGGCGTGCTTGTCCGTCATCTTCGCCTGAAGGGGTGGCTCGCATGCTGAACCTTTCGGAATATCGCGGCAAAGCTGATCGGCTTGCCGATCATCTGCCCTGGGCCGCACTGGTCGCTCCGGGCATCGTGCTCAACAAGGACGGCAGCTTTCAACGGACTTTACAGTTCCGCGGCCCCGATCTGGAAAGCGCGACGGAAGCCGAACTTGTCGGCATCTGCGCGCGGGCAAACAATGCGCTGAGAAGGCTTGGCTCCGGCTGGGCATTGTTCTTCGAAGCCGAGCGCGTCGAAGCGCTGGGCTATCCGAATTCGCGCTTTCCCGACGCGGCGTCATGGCTGGTCGATGAAGAACGGCGTGCGGCCTTCGAGGGCAAGGTCGAGCACTTCGAGAGCCGCTATCACCTGACCTTGCTGTTCATGTCGCCGCCGGACAGCCAGGCGCGGGCGGAAAGCGCGCTCGTCGACTCTCATCATTCCGAAGGCGAACGAGACTGGCGCCAGGAGCTAGCGAGGTTCCGTGACGAGACCGACCGCGTCCTCGATCTTCTGTCGGGTTTTATGCCCGAAGTGCGCATGCTCGACGATGCCGAGACGCTGGCTTACCTGCACGGCACAATCTCCACCCGCCGCCATCCCGTCACCGTACCAGAAACGCCCATGTATCTGGACGGCATCCTGATAGATGCGCCGCTTACCGGTGGCTTGGAGCCGATGCTGGGTGAGCAGCATCTTCGTACGCTCACTATCCTCGGATTCCCGAACGTCACGCGGCCGGGAATTCTCGACGCACTCAACCACCGGGATTTTGCCTATCGCTGGATGGCGCGCTTCATTCCGCTCGACAAGACGGACGCCACCAAAACGCTGACGCGGTTACGCCGGCAATGGTTTGCCAAGCGCAAATCGATCGCCGCTATCCTGCGCGAGGTTGTGACCAACGAACCCGTTCCGCTCGTTGATAGCGATGCCGACAACAAGGCACTCGATGCCGACGAAGCACTTCAGGCGTTAGGCGGCGATCATGTCGGCTTCGGCTATCTCACCACGACCGTGACGGTGTGGGACGAGGACCGCCAAGCCGCCGCCGAGAAACTTCGCGCGGTCGAGGGCATCGTCAACGGGCTCGGCTTCACCACGATCCGCGAAAGCGTCAACGCGGTCGAGGCATGGCTCGGCTCGTTGCCCGGCCATGTCTATGCCAATGTTCGCCAGCCGCTCATTCATACACTGAACCTTGCCCATCTGATGCCGCTGTCGTCGGCGTGGGCCGGTCCGTCGGAGAACGAGCATCTCGCCAAGGTCACCCGGCGAGTGGCACCTCCGCTTCTCTTCGTCGAGACCAGCGGGTCGACACCGTTTCGGCTTTCCACCCATGTCGAAGATGTCGGCCACATGCTGATCGTTGGACCGACCGGCGCCGGCAAGTCGGTGCTGCTTGCGCTGATCGCTCTTCAGTTCCGACGCTACGCCGGCGCGCAGGTCTATGTCTTCGACAAGGGCAATTCAGCCCGCGTGGCGACACTCGCCATGGGTGGAGAGCACCACGCGCTCGGCGCGGACGGGGCGCTTTCCTTCCAGCCGCTGCGCAACATCAACGACCAGGCTACCCGCAGTTGGGCGGCCGAATGGATCGCAGGCCTCATTGCCCATGAGAACGTCACCGTCACCCCTGAGGTAAAGGAGGCAATCTGGTCGGCACTGAGCAGCCTTTCCACCGCGCCGGCGCAGGAACGCACGCTGACCGGCCTTTCGGTCCTGCTTCAGTCCAATGCGCTGAAGTCCGCATTGATGCCGTACACGCTCGAGGGCCCGTTCGGCCGGTTGCTCGACGCCGATGATGATCGGCTGGCCTTGTCGGATGTGCAGTGTTTCGAGACCGAAGAACTGACGCACAGCCAGGGCGCTCTCCTGCCTGTGCTCACCTATTTGTTCCATCGCCTCGAGGAGCGGTTCGACGGACGGCCGACACTGCTCATGCTCGACGAGGCGTGGGTCTATCTCGACAATCCGCTGTTTGCCGCCCGCATCCGCGAATGGCTGAAAGTGCTGCGCAAGAAGAATGTGTCGGTGATCTTCGCCACGCAGTCGCTTGCCGATATCGCGGGCTCTACAATCGCGCCCGCAATCATCGAGAGCTGCCCACAGCGCATCTTCCTTCCCAATGATCGTGCCGTGGAACCGCAGTCGAGAGCAGCCTACGAGAGCTTCGGTTTGAACGAGCGGCAGATCGAATTGGTCGCCCGCGCCACGCCGAAACGGCACTACTATCTGCAATCGCGCCGTGGAAACCGTCTGTTCGAGCTCGGGCTCGGCCCCATCACGCTCGCGTTTTGTGGTGCCTCCGATCCATCCACGCAGACCCTGATCGGCAACGTCCTGTCCGAGGACGGGCAGGGCAGCTTTGCCTCCCGCTTCCTGAGCGCGCGCGGCCTTAATTGGGCCGCCGAGCTTCTTCTGCAATTCCCTCAACCAGACAAGGAGCAATCATCATGATGGGACGCCGCCTTTTCACGAGCTTGGTCACCGTCTCTCTGATCGCCAAGCCGATGGCCGACTATGTTCAGCCAGCCTATGCCCTGATCGTCTTCGATCCATCGAACTATACGCAGAACGTGCTCTCGGCGGCGCGCGCATTGGAACAGATCAACAACCAGATCCAGTCGCTGCAGAACCAGGCCACCATGCTACAGAACATGGCGCGCAACCTTCAGAGCCTGGATTTCTCTTCGGTGGGCCAGCTCACCGGTTCGCTCCAACGAATCGATGGTCTGATGGATCAGGCAAGTGGCCTAAGCTTCGATCTGAACCAGCTTCAGGACCAGTGGCGCCAGCAATATCCGGAAAGCTACGACGCCACGATCAAGGTCAGCGACCTAGCGAGCGCCGCGCGCGAACGTTGGCAGAGCGCCATGCAGGGGTTCCGCCAGACCATGGGTGTGCAATCCCAGATCGTCGGGAATGTCCGTGGCGACGGCGACCTGCTTGCTGATCTCGTCAACCGCAGCCAGGGCGCGGCTGGCGCGCTTGAAGCAAGCCAGGCCACCAATCAGCTGATCGCGCTTTCGACCAAGCAGCAGATGCAGATTCAGACGCTGCTCGCGACGCAGTTTCGGGCTGAGGCTGAAGATGCCGCCCGAAAGGCGCAGTCCGAGGAAGCCGCCCGCCAGACGACGAAGCGCTTCCTGGGCACCGGTACAGCCTATCCCGGCAACTGATCACCAGTTCTCTACGACGAGAAAGGCGGCGGCATGAACGACCTTGGGGTCATCGATCGCTTCATGGAGACCTTCATCCGCTATATCGACAGCGGGTTCGGTCTGCTCTCGAGCGACGTCGCCTTCCTCACTACCACCCTGATCGGCATCGACATCACACTTGCGGGTCTCGCCTGGGCGCTTGGAGGCGAGCCCAACATTTTCGGCCGGCTCATCCGCAAGGTGCTCTATGTCGGCGTGTTCGCCTTCATTCTGAACAATTTCAAGAACCTCGCAGACATCATCTATCGGTCCTTTGCCGGTCTCGGCATCAACGCCTCCTCCGGCAATCTGTCCGCCGACAATCTCCTGCATCCTGGCCGCATTGCCGCGACCGGTTTCGAGGGCGCTTGGCCGCTGCTCGATCAGGCAAGCCAGCTTCTTGGCTTCCCGGAAATCTTCGGCAATGCGCTCACCATCTTCGTCCTGCTCATGGCCTGGTTCCTGGTCATCATCGCCTTCTTCATTCTCTCGATCCAGCTCTTCATCACCATCCTAGAGTTCAAGCTCACCACACTGGCGGGCTTCACTCTGGTCCCTTTCGCGCTCTGGAACCGGTCGGCGTTTCTCGCTGAGCGTGTGCTCGGCAACGTGATCTCATCGGGCATAAAGGTGATGGTGCTCGCCGTCATTGTTGGCATCGGCTCCACGCTCTTCGGCGAGTTCGCGTCCGCGCTGCAAGGCAAGGAGCCGGACTTGGCTGCCGCCATGTCTCAGGTGCTAGGAGCATTGGCGCTGCTTGGGCTCGGCATCTTTGGGCCTGGGATCGCCTCAGGGCTTGTTTCCGGCGCGCCGCAGCTTGGCGCGGGCGCTGCCCTCGGAACCACCACGGCGGCCGCCGGTTCAGCACTCGTTGCCGGAGGCGCTGCGTTTGCCGGTGCGCGCATGGCAACTGGCGGCGGTCTAGCGGCAATCCGGGCCGGCACAGCCATGAGATCGGCTGCTTCCTCGGCATGGCAGATTGGGCGTGCAACTTCGCCCGACTCTGGCCTGTCCGGTGTGGCAGCTGGAATGCAGGGTGTGGCGGGTGCCGCCGGCGGCGCCGCGATGCGGGCAGCGCGATCTGCCACCGGAGCATTCGGACGCAGCGCCGATGCCGGTCGGGAAGCCGCTTGGATCGCGACTGGCGGTACGCCGACCGCGTCAATGGTCGGAGGTCCAGCCAGTACGGCCGCTAATGCCGCGCCGACATGGGCGAGGCGCTTGCGTTCCGAACAGACCGCTCGCGCGCATCGACACGCCGCCATGCAAGCAGTCCGTGATGGCGACAGGCCTGGAGGCAGCGCCAATCCCTCTCTCAATGACAAGGACGACTAGATGCTCTTCAAGCGACCCGTTCAACGTTACGGCAAAACACCCGAACCGGTTACGCCGTATCAGAAGGCCGCCCAGCTCTGGGACGAGCGGATCGGCTCATCTCGAGTACAGGCCCGCAACTGGCGGCTCATGGCCCTCGGCTGTCTGGCTTTGGCAACTGGACTCTCCGGCGGACTTGTATGGCAGTCGATGCAGAGCCGCGTCGTGCCTTACGTCGTTGAGGTCGATCGCTTCGGCGAGGCGCGCGCCGTTGCGCCGGCAATCCGGGACTATGAGCCCTCAGATGCCCAGATCGCATGGCACCTCGGTCGTTTCATCCAGAATGTTCGTTCCGTCTCCACCGATCCGGTGCTGGTGCGGCAGAACTGGCTGGTAGCCTATGATTTTGCCACAGATCGAGCAGCGCTCTTTCTCAACGAATACGCCAAGTCGAACGACCCCTTTGGTCAGATCGGCACGCGTAGCGTGTCGGTGCAGGTGACCAGCGTGGTCAAGGCTTCTGACAGCTCGTTCCAGGTCAAATGGACCGAGCAGGTCTTTGAGCGCGGCAGCCTGGCCAGCACGACGCGCTGGACCGCGATCCTCACCATCGTGATCCGCCCGCCGAGCAATACCGATCAGCTTCGCAACAACCCGCTCGGCGTTTTCGTCAACGCCATCGACTGGTCGCGCGAGCTCGACAGTGCCGCGCCGACATCCGTTTCCCCGAAGGAGCCCGCCAATGACAAATAGAACGCCATCGTTCCGTGCCGTGCTGATCATGTCGACGTCGGCCGCCGTCCTCTCCGCCTGTGCATCGAAGCCGGTGCCGCCACCTGAGATTTCCTATGACGCTGCTGAGTTCAAACCAGCGGCAATTGAGAAGGCGCCGGAAAAGCCGGTCAGGATCGTCGAAGTTCCAAAGCCCTTGCCGCTACCCGGCCAGCTACAGCCCGCTCCGGGCAAAACCGTCGAGGACAAACGCTCCCCTGAAGAACGTGTCGCGGATGCCAACAAGGCGGCGACACAGCAACCCACCAAGTATGGCTATATCAACGCGGTACAGGTCTATCCCTACACGGAAGGCGCGCTTTACCAGCTTTACGCAGCACCCGAGCGCGTCGTCGACATCGCCCTGCAGCCAGGCGAGAAACTCTCATCCGTGTCGGCTGGCGACACAGTGCGTTGGGTGATTGGCGACACCGTCAGTGGTTCCGGCGACAACCAGCGAACCCATGTGCTGGTGAAGCCCTTCGCACCGGGGCTTGGCACAAATCTGGTCATCAGCACTGACCGGCGGACCTACCACCTGCAGCTTCAAAGCACGGAAAAGACCGCTATGGCGGCGATTTCCTGGACCTACAGCGAGGACCAGATCATCGCGCTTCGCCAGCGCAACGCTCAGGCCGAGGCAGCCATGCCAGTAGCGTCGAACGTGGCGCTCGAGAATATTCGCTTCCGCTATTCGATTGCCGGCGACACACCGCCATGGAGGCCGACGCGCACCTTCGACGACGGCAGTAAGGTCTATATCGAATTCCCGCGCCGCATCGATCAGGGCGAGGCACCGCCGCTCTTCGTCGTCGGTGCTGACGGGGACAGCCAGCTCGTCAATTACCGCATGCGCGGCAACTATTACATCGTCGATCGCCTCTTTGCCGCGGCCGAACTGCGGCTCGGCACCAAGCAGCAGCAAGTGGTGCGCATTACGAGGAATGACGGCCGGCAACTGCCGCGGCGGATCCCACTTTTTGCGCGTTCCGGCAGGTGAGGGGGGAAAGGTTCATGACCGATACTTCCCGCTCCAATGCTCCGCCGAAACTCGATCCCGAGCAGCTGCAGTTACGGGCCTCCCCCGTCGTGCGGTGCGGTTCAAGCGCGGCGTGATCATCACGATCGCTGCACTCGGATCGGGCGCCGTGCTCGGCGTCACCATGATCGCGCTCCGGGGACCGGCTCTGCGCTTCAAGGAGCAGGCGGAAGAGCTTTACAACACCGGGCGCAAGCCAACCGCCGAGGGACTTGAAACGCTCCCCAAAGACTACTCCGGGATCAAACCGAAGGCGCCGGTGCTCGGCCCACCATTGCCAGGTGATCTCGGCCGGCCGATCCTTGAACGTCAGCGCCAGCTCGGCATCGCGCCAGGGTATGAGATTTCGGACGAGGAGCAGCGCCTTGCCCAGCAGGCGATCGAGGCACGCGAATCGAAAGTGTTTTTCCAGATCGAAAATCGACTCCGGCAGTCGGATGTCGCCGGCAGTGGGCACAGTGTGCAGCAGCCGTCTGAGGCACCGCTTCCGCAATCCGAGGCAGCACGGGCCTCAGCCTCAGTTGCGCCGGCCGAGGGCGACCAGAACAATCAACAACGCAAGCTCGATTTTGTCAGCGAGCGGAACACAAGCGGGACCTACAATCCGCATGCGCTGCAGACGCCGGCTTCGCCGTATCAGCTGATGGCCGGCAGCGTGATTGCAGCGAGCCTCATCACCGGCATCAATTCCGACTTGCCCGGCCTCGTCGTCGCACAGGTCACCGAGACCGTGCATGACACAGTCACTGGCAACACTTTGCTCATCCCGCAAGGTTCACGTCTGATCGGCACCTATGACAGCGTTGTCGCCTTTGGACAAAGGCGCGCGCTGCTGGTCTGGCAACGCATTCTGCTGCCCGACGGCTCGTCAATCGAAATCGACAATCTGCCCGCGACAGACACCGCCGGCTATGCTGGCCTTGAGGACAAGGTGGATTTCCACACCTGGCAGCTGATCAAGGGAGTTGCCTTAGCCACATTGCTAGGCGTCGGTACGGAATTGAGCCTCGGGGAAAACGAAAGCGATCTGGTCAAGGCAATCCGTGAATCCGCCCAGCAGAACGTCAGTCGGGCCGGACAGCGCATCACCGAAAAGAACCTCAATATTCAGCCCACGATCACCGTCCGCCCCGGTTGGCCGCTGCGCGTCGTCGTACACAAGGATCTCGTGCTGCGGCCGTATCCGATTGAACAGGAGTAGTCATGGCCAACCTGAAACTTGGAAAGCTTCCGGACCGGACACCTTCGAAGATCACCATCACCGTCAGCGCCGACCTGAGCCAAGCACTCAAGGACTATGCGGCGCTTTACCGTCAGACCTACGGCGATTCTGAGTCGGTAGCTGAGCTCATCCCCTTCATGCTGGCCGGGTTTCTGGAAGGCGACCGAGCGTTTGCCAAAGCCAGAAAGGAAAGTTTGCCGGCCGCCAGCATGTCGGAGAAATCGCGACGCCAGCCAGGGTCAGGTTAACCGAAGCATAGAGTTGGTCAATGGCGCGCATCGCCGTTCGTTTGGCAAGCGTGTTTAACTTTTCCGTACGCGAAAGTAGGAATCTGCCTTAGGGACGAGGTGGGGACGCCGGAAGGCACGACCGGACGATATCGTCGCCTATGGCCAGAGACCTTCGTATCTGGTCCGTGATGCGACGGTCGCCCATGAACGGTCAAAAACGTATCTCAATCGGTTCGCGATCGACTGAAAACGGTGACCGCTCGTCTGTGGTGCTCAGATTGCCACCGAGTGCCTTGCCGTTCCGCTTTCGAAATATTTGTCGAACTTGGCCGCGATGCTTCGGACGAAGGGGCGACGTTCAGCCGGCACCAGGAAACTTTCGCCATCAAGTTCGAGCAATCGAAGGGGATCGTTTAGGGCCATGGAACTCGACTGAAGAAGGAGCCTCTGGCCGGCTGAGCCGAAGCGCTCCACCAGATCGATCGCCGAGAAGGCGAAATCGCACATCAGCCGCTCGATGATCCAGCCTCGGACGCGATCGTCGTCGGAGAGCACGATGCCGCGGACAGCGGCCAGTCCGCCATCCGCAACCATGCGACCATACTCGGCGGTCGAAGGCATGTTCTGGGCATAGCCCTGGCGAAATTGGCTGATCGAAGATGGGCCAAGGCCAATCAAGGTTTCGGAGCGATCCTCGGTGTAGCCCTGGAAGTTCCGGCGCAAGGTTCCGGCGCGGGACGCGAGCGCCAGCGCATCGCCCGGTTTTGCGAAATGGTCGAGGCCGATTGCCTCATATCCCTTGTCCACGATCGCGCGCGCGGCGAGTTGCGATTGAGCAAACCGCTCCGCGGGACCGGGCAACCATGCCTCGTCGATCATCGTTTGATTTTTCTTGAACAAGGGCACGTGAGCGTAGCCGAACAGAGCCATCCTGTCCGGTTCCAGGGTCAGCGCCTGCGCTATTGTGGACCAGACGCTCTCCCTGGTTTGGTGCGGCAGGCCGTAGAGCAGATCGAGATTGATCGATTCAACGCCGCGCGAACGAACTCCGTCGACGACTGCTTTGGTCTGCAAAAAGCTTTGCTCGCGGTTGATCGCCTTTTGCACTTTCGAATCGAAATCCTGCACGCCGAGTCTCGCCCGCGTCATGCCGATTTCGGCGAGTGCATCCAGGCGTGCTTCATCCATGTCGTTGGGTTCGATTTCGACGCTGATTTTCGCGTCCGGAAGAAAATCGAAGCTGTCCCGCAAGACCGTGCCCAGTGCCACCATGTCCTCGGGCTTCAGCATCGTCGGCGAACCGCCACCGAAATGGACCGCCCGAACACGACCCTTGCCGCTGACAAGGCTGGCAATCGTCGCGATTTCCGTGCGCAGCGTGCGGAGATAAGCAGACACCGGCTCGTAGTGGCGCGTCTGCTTGGTATGGCACGCACAGAACCAGCAGAGTCTGTCGCAATAGGGGATGTGCAGATAGAGCGATATCTCGTCACCACTTTCGAGCGCCTCCAACCAGCCACGGTAAACGGCAGCATCGACGCCCGCATGGAAATGCGGCGCGGTCGGATAACTGGTATAGCGCGGGACGTTCTCGCCAAGTCTGGCAGCTAATTCCGGTCGCATGTCGTGGTCCACCGTGTTTTCCTCGCCGGAACTCTGGACGCATCGAAGAGCCAAAGCCCTGATTTCGGTCAACCTTCAGCACGGACAAACTGCCGCAAGGATTTCTCTGCCGTCGATTGCTATCCTGCTGGCACTTGGGACCGGTAAAGCGAACGAAATGACAGTACGGCAGGACATTCACAGTTCCGGCATTCCCGTCCTTTGCCTGTCTTGCGAGGCACGGCATCGTGGCGTCTGCGGTGCGCTCGATCCAGACGAGTTGGTGGGGCTCGCCAAGACTTCGTCGCGACACAGAATCGAGCCAGGGGTCGAGCTGATCGGCGACGCCGAGGCCGTCGACAGCTATGCAAACGTGCTTTCAGGCGTGGTGAAGCTCACGAAGAGCCTTTCGGACGGCCGCCAGCAGATCGTCGGTCTCCAGTTCGCACCGGATTTTCTGGGACGGCCCTTCAAGGTGAAAAGCGCGATCAACGCGGAAGCGGCAACAGCTGTCTCGCTATGTTCGTTTCCGAAGGCGGCCGTTGAACGGATGATGAAGGAATCGCCGGAACTCGAGCATCGCCTGCTCAAGCAGACGCTGAACGAACTCGACGAAGCACGCGAATGGATGGTGACGCTGGGGCGCAAGACCGCATCGGAAAAGGTGGCGAGCTTTCTCCTCATGATCGCCCGGAATATCGACCCCAATGTTGACCCGGCGGCCAGGTCGGCGTGCTTCGATCTGCCGCTGACGCGTGCCGACATCTCTGATTTCCTCGGACTTACGAACGAGACCGTGAGCCGCCAGCTGACGCGATTGCGGGCTGACGGCGTGATCCGGATCGAGAACAACCGCCATGTGACCGTGGACAGCATGAGCCGGCTGGAGCAGCGCTGCGGCGGCCGAGGCGCGCGGTAACCGCCCTTGGAATGAGACCTAAGCGCCGGGCCTACGTCGCTTATTCCGATCCGCGGCAGGACATGCTCGCGTTCGAACGCGATGTGTCGCCGCACGCCTTCGAAGAAGCCGCGTAGCATGAACCCGAAAGCTTCCGCAGTCTCTATCGGATCACCATGACCGATCGCCAGGAGCGTTTCGGCCACCTCGTCGGCGAAGCATTTATCCTCGACATGCTCGGCGCGCAACCGGCTGGTGGAGGCAAGATTGGCCTCGGCTGAGGTCAAGTACGCCTCATCCACGGGGAAAATGACCGTCTCGTCGAACCGATGGATGTCACGAAGCAGCGAACGACCGCGCTGGCTGTGCCACGGCATTTGAAGCGATCGACGCTCGGCAAGGCATCGGCAATACTTTCCAGCGCGTCGCAGAGCCGCAGTTTTTCCCAATGGGCGCTTAATTACATCGCCCGGACCGCCTCCGCTCGGCCAGGCCCGGCGGACGCCGGACTTGTCCATTAGCGGGGCGGCCCGTGCTGCGTTTCCAAGTTCAATCGCCACCTTCTGATTGCACCGAGCTCGATCTGCCCGAAGCAAAATCGTGTGGCCCTGACATGGATCAGGGCGAGCAGGCCGCGGCTGAGGAATTAATGCACCGCGGATTTGGCGTCCGCGCATCGGAATCCGAGGTCGGGAAATGTCATGAAATTCGGCACAGAAATCGTCGCTTTGGGCCTTTTCGCGTTTGTGGCGCTGGTGGCCGCCGGCTTTGGGGTGGATGAGCCTTTCCGGCAGCATATGTGGGTGCTGTTTTTTGTGCTGCTCGGTTTTGTCGCTATCCTCATCCGCAACACGAGTTTCGAAGTGGCCGCTCCGATCGACCCATCCGCTTACATGGATGGTCCAATCCGGTATGGCGCCATCGCCACCATGTTCTGGGGTGTCGTCGGCATGCTGGTCGGCGTGGTCATTGCGCTGCAACTTGCCTACCCGGATCTCAACATCCAGCCCTGGTTCAACTTCGGCCGACTGAGGCCGCTGCACACATCCGGCGTCGTCTTTGCTTTCGGCGGCAATGCTCTGCTTTGCACGTCCATGTACGTCGTGCAGCGCACCTGCCGCGCCCGGCTGTTCGGCGGCGATCTCGCCTGGTTCGTGTTCTGGGGCTACCAGCTCTTCATCGTCATGGCCGCGACCGGTTACCTGCTCGGCATCACCGAGAGCCGCGAGTACGCCGAACCTGAGTGGTACGTGGACATCTGGCTGACCATCGTCTGGGTCGCCTATCTCATCCTGTTCCTTGGCACGATCCTGAAGCGCAAGGAGCCGCATATCTACGTCGCCAACTGGTTTTACCTCTCCTTCATCGTGACCATCGCGATGCTGCATCTGATCAACAACCTGTCGATGCCTGCCTCCTTCCTGGGCTCGAAAAGTTACTCCGCCTTCTCCGGCGTCCAGGACGCCCTGACGCAATGGTGGTACGGCCACAACGCCGTCGGCTTCTTCCTCACCGCCGGCTTCCTCGGCATGATGTATTATTTCGTACCCAAGCAGGCGAACCGGCCGGTCTATTCCTACCGCCTTTCGATCATCCATTTCTGGGCGCTGATCTTCCTCTACATCTGGGCCGGGCCGCATCACCTGCATTACACTGCCTTGCCCGACTGGGCGCAGACGCTCGGCATGGCGTTTTCGATCATGCTCTGGATGCCGTCATGGGGCGGTATGATCAACGGTCTGATGACGTTGTCCGGTGCCTGGGACAAGCTGCGCACCGATCCGATCATCCGCATGATGGTGATGGCCATCGCCTTCTACGGCATGTCGACCTTCGAAGGCCCGATGATGTCGATCAAGGCGGTCAATTCGCTGTCGCACTACACGGATTGGACCATCGGCCATGTCCATTCCGGCGCGCTCGGCTGGGTAGGCATGATCTCGTTCGGCGCGATCTATTTCATGGTGCCGAAGCTGTGGAACCGTGAACGTCTCTATTCGCTGCGGCTGGTCACCTGGCACTTCTGGCTGGCGACCCTCGGGATCGTCGTCTACGCCGCGGCAATGTGGGTCTCCGGCATCATGCAGGGCCTGATGTGGCGCGAGTACGACGAGCAGGGCTTCCTGGTCTACTCCTTCGCCGAAACCGTCGCCGCCATGCACCCCTATTATGTCATGCGCGCCATCGGCGGCGCCATGTACCTGTCCGGCACCCTGATCATGGCCTGGAACATTGCCATGACCATCCTCGGATACCAGCGCGAGGAGGATCCGATGCCGGGCTCCGTCCCCGCCCTCCGGCGTGCGCGATCAGGAGCCAGAAAATGGGCTTGATGGACAAACACGCGGTCATCGAGAAGAACGCCACGCTTCTTCTCGTTGGTTCCCTGCTGGTGGTGACGGTCGGCGGCATCGTCGAGATCGCACCGCTCTTCTATCTCGACAACACGATCGAGAAGGTCGAAGGCATGCGACCTTACTCGCCGCTGGAGCTCGCCGGGCGCAATATCTATGTGCGCGAGGGCTGCTACCTCTGCCACAGCCAGATGATCAGGCCGTTCCGCGACGAGGTCGAGCGCTACGGTCACTACAGCCTGGCGGCCGAGTCGATGTACGATCACCCTTTCCAATGGGGTTCGAAGCGCACAGGACCTGACCTCGCCCGGGTCGGCGACCGCTACTCGAACACATGGCATGTGCAGCATCTAGCCGATCCGCGCTCGGTGGTGCCGGAATCGATCATGCCGAGCTATGCGTTCCTGAAGGACACGTCGATCGAGGTGAAGGACTTCTCGACGCATCTGATCGCTAACAGGCGCGTAGGCGTCCCTTACTCCGATGACATGATCGCTCAGGCCAATGCCGACCTGATGGCGCAGGCTGATCCCAATGCCGACACGTCCGGCCTGGAAAGCCGCTACCCCAAAGCCAAGATCGGTGACTTCGACGGCAACCCGCAGCAGGTCACCGAAATGGATGCCCTGGTCGCCTATCTGCAGATGCTCGGCACGCTGGTCGATTTCAAAAACTATGACGAAGCCGCCGGCTACCGCTGAGGAGAATGGCCATGGACTACAATCTGATGCGGAAATTCGCCGACAGCTGGGGCCTGCTCGCGATGGCGCTGTTCTTCATCGGATGCATTGCCTTTGCACTTCGTCCCGGCAGCCGCAGGCAAGCCGACGAAGCCGCCCGGATTCCCCTCAAGGACGATTGATCATGAGCGGCGAGCACATCGACGAAGTGTCGGGCATCTCAACGACCGGCCACGAATGGGATGGCATCCGGGAGCTCAATAACCCGCTCCCGCGCTGGTGGGTCATCACCTTCTATATCACCATTATCTGGGCGATCGGCTATACCATCGCCTATCCGGCATGGCCGATGCTGACCTCCGCGTCCAAGGGTGTGCTCGACTATTCGAGCCGCAACGACGTCAAGAAAGCACTGGCCGCCGCTGAAGCCGCCAAGGCCAAATATGTCGCGGCGGTGGAATCGAAAACCATCTCCGAGATTGCTGCTGACGATGCATTGCGCGAGTTCGCCATCGCTGCCGGCGGTGCGGCATTCAGGGTCAATTGCGTGCAGTGCCACGGCTCGGGCGCGCAAGGGTCCAAGGGCTTTCCCAACCTCAACGACGACGACTGGCTCTGGGGCGGCAAGGCCGAGCAGATCCAGCAGACGATCACGCACGGCATCCGTTTTGCGTCTGACCCGGACACGCGACTGTCGGAAATGCCGGCCTTTGGTGACATCATTACCGCTGACCAGATCGCTCAGGTCAGTGCCTACATCGCCAGCCTCTCCGGCAAGGTCCAGGACGCCAGTCTGATCGAGCCTGGCGCGAAGGTCTTTGCCGAAAATTGCGTGGCCTGTCATGGCGACAACGCAAAAGGCAATAAGGAGTTCGGCGCACCCGACCTGACCGACGCGATCTGGCTCTATGGACCGGGCGAGACAGCTATCGCCGCGCAGGTCCGCGCACCCAAGCACGGCGTCATGCCGGCCTGGATCGGTCGTCTTGGCGAAACCAAGGTCAAGGAGCTCGCGGTCTATGTCCATTCGCTTGGCGGCGGAGAATAGGAACGGAAGCCTATTCTCGGCCCCTCCCCGCCAAGCGACGAGGCCCGGCGCGCGCCGGGCCTCGACACATTCCCGGCAGGCTGGGATTGACCTGCACCAATGGCGCTGCCCGCCATTCGGAAAGCTTGCTCAACCTAGCACTCCGGACGTCAGCCAAAGCAGACGAGTCCGGTTGCACGCAATGTCATCGGCTGCGCGCGAGTGGAGATGCACGTGCTGGATAAAACGCAGATCGAAGCCGTAGCGGTCAACTCCGCCAAAACCCGCCAGCCGCTTTATGCCCCGCGCAAGAAGATCTTCCCGAAGCGCGCCTCGGGCAGCTTTCGCCAGTTCAAATGGCTGGTGATGGCGATCACGCTCGGTATCTACTACCTGACACCCTGGTTGCGATGGGACCGTGGCCCGTTTGCCCCGGATCAGGCCGTGCTGCTCGATCTCGCCAATCGGCGCTTCTACTTCTTCTTCATCGAGATCTGGCCGCAGGAATTCTACTATGTGGCCGGCCTTCTGGTCATGGCCGGCGTCGGTCTTTTCCTGATCACGTCGACTGTTGGTCGTGCCTGGTGCGGCTATACGTGCCCGCAGACCGTATGGGTCGATCTGTTCCTGGTCGTCGAGCGGGCTATCGAGGGCGACCGCAACGCGCGGATGAAGCTCGATGCCGGCCCCTGGACCGCGCGCAAGCTCGTGCAGCGCGTATCGAAACACGCCATCTGGCTGGTCATCGGTGCGGCGACCGGCGGCGCCTGGATCTTCTATTTCGCCGATGCGCCGACGCTGGTTGGCGAACTCTTCACCGGCACCGCGGCACCCGTCGCCTACATCACCATCGCCGTGCTGACGGCGACCACCTACACATTCGGCGGGCTGATGCGCGAGCAGGTCTGCACCTATATGTGCCCATGGCCGCGCATCCAGGCGGCCATGCTCGACGAAAGTTCGCTCACCGTCACCTACAATGACTGGCGCGGCGAACCGCGCTCGCGTCACGCCAAGAAGGTGCAAGCCGCAGGGCAGTCCGTCGGCGACTGCGTCGACTGCAATGCCTGCGTCGCGGTCTGCCCGATGGGGATCGACATTCGCGACGGCCAGCAGCTCGAATGCATCACCTGCGCGCTTTGCATCGACGCCTGCGACGGCGTCATGGACAAGCTCGGCAGGGAGCGCGGGCTGATCTCCTACGCGACGCTCTCCGACTACAACGCCAACATGATGCTGGCGACCGCAGGCGGCTCCAGTTCAGTCAATCCGTCGCTGGTAAGGACCGCTGACGGGCTGTTCTCCGACAAGGTGGCGCATTTCCATATTCGCAAGATCTTTCGGCCACGCACTTATGTCTACATGGGCTTGTGGTCGCTGATCGGCCTGGGCCTGCTTTATTCGCTGCTGACGCGCGACCGGCTCGAAGTCAACGTGCTGCATGACCGCAATCCGCAATTCGTCACGCTGTCAGACGGTTCGATCCGCAACGGCTACACCGTCAAGCTGCTCAACATGATCCCCCAGCCAAGGACGATAATCGTCACGATTCAAGGCTTGCGAGGGGGTGATATGAGCGTGGTCGGCGACGATATCCCGGCAGGCCGTTCTTTCGCCATTCCGGTCGAACCCGACCGCCTGAAGATCCTGAAGGTCTTCGTGCGCCAGCCGGCGGATCAAATCCACGGCACAGCGCAAACCTTCACGTTCCGTGTCGAGGACAAGGCGAGATTCGAGTCGGACGAATACACCGCCACCTTCAATGCACTGGAGACTGCCAGATGAGCGCCAGAACGCAAAAATCCCGCGAATTCACCGGCAGGCACATGTTGGCCATCATCCTTGCCTTTTTCGGCGTGGTCATCGCGGTCAATCTGACCATGGCGACCCTCGCCAACACAAGCTGGACCGGCCTTGTCGTCGAAAACACCTATGTGGCGAGCCAGCAATTCAACAAGAAGGCCGGGGAGGGTCGCGCGCAGGCGGCGCTCGGCTGGACCGGCAAACTGACGATCGCATCGGGCGAAGTTCGCTACAGACTTACAGACCCCGCCGGCAAGCCGGTTCCCTTGCATGGCGTCAAGGTGCTGTTTCGTCATCCCGCCTATGAGGCGGAAGACAAATCCATCGTCCTGGCGCCTTCTGCGGATCAGGAGTTTGTGGGACAGCACACGCCAAAAGAGGGCGTCTGGATCATCGAAGTCGACGCCGATGCCGGCCTTGCAGAGCCCTATCGGGAAGTCCGGCGGGTCATGATTTCCCATGGAGCGCTGCAATGAGCTGTTGTGCACCGGGCGCTGAAATGGCGCTGGATATGGGCAGCACCACATCGGTCCTACCGTCCAGCCAGGAAATCAAATTGGCCAGCCGATCGCTTGGCGATGATCTTCGGCAGACCGATCTTTCGGTGCCGAGCGTTCATTGCGCAGCTTGTATCCAGACGATCGAGACGGCGTTGGGAAAGCTCGATCGCGTCGAGAGCGCCCGCGTCAACCTGTCGACGAAACGGGTCTCGGTCCGCTGGCGCGGCGACGAGGTTCCACCGTTCGTCGCCGCGCTTGGACGGCTCGGCTACCAGGCGCATCTCTTCGCCCCCGAGGCTGAAGAAAAGGACAGGACGCTTTCGGAGTTGATCCGCGCCGTCGCGGTTGCCGGGTTCGCGGCGGGCAACATCATGCTGCTTTCGGTCTCTGTCTGGTCCGGTGCCGAAGGCGCTACCCGCGACCTGTTCCACTGGGTCTCGGCGCTTATCGCCATCCCTGCACTCGCCTTCGCCGGCGGCATCTTCTTCCGCTCGGCCTGGAATGCGTTGCGCCACGGCCGCATGAACATGGATGTGCCGATCGCGGTCGGGGTGTCGCTTGCCTACGCCATGAGCCTCTACGAGACGATCAATCATGGCGATCACGCCTATTTCGACGCGTCGGTATCGCTGCTGTTCTTCCTCTTGATCGGCCGCACGCTGGATCATGTCATGCGGGAGCGTGCCCGGACCGCCGTGAAAGGCCTGTCGCAGCTGGCGGCGCGTGGCGCCATGGTGCTGCGCAGCGATGGTGCACGCGACTACCTGCCGGTTGGCGAGATCGAACCAGGCATGCTGCTGCTGATCGCAGCCGGCGAAAGGATCCCCGTCGACGGCAAGATCATTCAGGGGACCTCGGATCTGGACTGCTCGTTGGTTTCCGGCGAGAGCACGCCCCGAAACGTGGCGCCAGGCGGACCCGTGCAGGCCGGTGTCCTCAATCTTACCGGCTCGCTGACGATCGAGGCGACAGCCGCCGCGAAGGATTCGTTCCTGGCGGAAATGGTTCGGCTGATGGAGGCCGCAGAGGGTGGTCGCGCCCATTATCGCCGGATCGCCGACCGCGTTTCGGCGCTCTATGCTCCGGTGGTTCATCTGACCGCCTTCGCGACGTTCCTTGGCTGGATGGCGGCAACCGGCGACTGGCATAGGGCGATAACCATCGCCATTGCCGTTCTCATCATCACATGCCCGTGCGCGCTCGGCCTCGCCGTGCCGATGGTTCAGGTGGTCGCCGCGCGGCGCCTGTTCGAGAACGGCATCATGGTCAAGGACGGTTCGGCCATGGAGCGCCTGGCGACGATTGATACAGCGGTGTTCGACAAGACCGGAACGCTCACGCTCGGACAGCCCCGGCTGGTCAATGCGTCGTCGATCGATGCGGCCATGCTGGCAATCGCAGCCGACATGGCCGCGCACTCCCGTCACCCGTTTTCAAAGACCATAGCCGGTTTTGCCGCTCCTGGCGGGCAGCACAAATTCGATGCCGTCACCGAGCATCCGGGGTTTGGAATCGAAGCCACTGTCGCCGGAAGTATCTGGCGGATGGGCCGACGCGGATGGGCTGGATGGAAGGCCCGGACCGGTGGCGAAGGCAAACATGGCTATGGCGGGACGGTTCTGACCAGAGACGGGATCATTGTCGCGACCTTCGATTTCGAGGATGCGCTGCGTGCCGACGCCAAGGCAGCCATGCTGGAATTGAAAGCAGCCGGGGTGTCGGTGGAAATGCTGTCGGGCGATACAGCAGGCGCCTGTGGCGAAGTCGCGGAAATGCTAAACATCGACCGCTTTGTTCCGGCCCTGCTGCCGTCCGGCAAAGTTGAATGCATCGAAGCGCTGGCGAAAGCCGGACACAAGGTTCTGATGGTTGGCGATGGGCTCAACGACACGCCTGCGCTGAGCGCAGCGCATGTCTCGATCGCTCCGGCCACCGCCGCCGACATTGGCCGCAACGCGGCCGACTTCGTCTTCCTGCGCGAAAGCCTTCTGGCAGTGCCTCTCGCGCTGGATGTCTCGCGCAAGGCGGGAAGTCTTATCCGGCAGAACATCGCCATCGCGATCGTCTACAACGCCGTCGCCGTGCCGATCGCCATTCTGGGGCACGTCACTCCACTGATCGCGGCGATCGCCATGTCCGCTTCGTCACTGCTTGTCATTGGAAATGCGCTGCGCCTGCAAGGCTTTGCACCCACCGAGGTGACGAGGGCTCCTTCGGCAACGCGCTCCGGCATTCGCGCATCAGTGCAGCCGTCATGACGACGCTCGTCTACCTCATACCGGTGGCAGTGCTCCTGGGCGCGCTTGGGCTGTCCGGCTTTCTGTGGGCGTTGAGGAGTGGTCAATATGAGGATCTTGACGGGGCCGCTGAGCGGATCCTCATCGACCGGGACGACAAGCCGGAAAGCTGATTCAAGCCGCTGTGCAGACGACGGCGCCGATGGCCGGGTCGGTGCGAAGCCCGTCTAGATCGTTGGCATCCTCGTAGCCGCAGACGGTCGCAAACATGCGGACGCGCAGGATGTCGGCCATGGCGTGCCTCACCCGCCGCGGTGAGGCGAAACGTGGATCGCAGCCGCAAGCCGCTCGCCAGTCGCAAACGCTGCTCGGCGGCGGCCAGAAGCACGATGCCGCCATCAGATGGAAGAAAGATGACACGCTGGAGGCCAGGATCCTTCAGGATCAGCTTACTGACGTGAGGGCCGGTCTCTTCGTGTCAATGCCGATAAGCACTGTCCTATCAGGCCTAATTTTGACTGTGCAGGCCCTTTCTGGCGTCGGCTTTGCCGCCGCAATCTGGTTCTTGGTCATCAATGCGATAAATGTCGCCCGCCTTGCCCTCGCCCGTTATCAGCTAAAGGAAACGGGACGCCAGGACGATCTGACAGGGATTTCGCCGCGGCTTCGCTGGTTTGGCATCCTTGCTCTTCTCGCAGGGTTAGCCTGGTCCTTTCTTGCCGTCCTTACGCTTGGATACACGACACCTCACGCACCGCTGCATCTGATTATTCTGGCAGGCATCTCAGCTGGTGCTGTTACATACGGCAGTTCATATGCCGCGGCAGCGACCAACTTCATCACACCCCCGCTCCTCATCACAGCGGGGTGCTTGCTGGCGAAAGGTAACTTTGAAGGGTACGTTCTTGCTTTCGCCGTTCTGCTCTTCGCGGCCGAAGTGGAGCCAATTCCAGGGAGGACCACCTGACGGGCCTTCTCAACAGGCGTGGCCTCGAACACGGCTATCGGTCGGTTCGAGACTGCAGACGGCCCCTTCGTTGCAATGCTGATTGATCTAGACGGGTTCAAATCCGTCAACGATACCTACGGTCACAGGACCGGCGATGAGCCGCTTGTCAGGATCTCCCGCCGGATAGAGGAGGAAGCACCGGAAGGCTCAACGCTCGCCCGCATCGGCGGCGATGAATTCGTGCTATTTTTTCCCTCACTGGGGGATTCGGTTTCTGCCTGTGATCTCGCCTCCAATATTCATAGCCAAAGTTGCCCGCCCCTATCCTGAGGTCGCGTCCGTCCGGGTCGGGGCATCGATAGGAATATACTTGGCTGAGAGGCCGGGGCTGACGGAAATGTTGTTGCGGGCAGATATCGCCCTTTATACAGCCAAGCGTCGTGGCAGGAACGAATTTTGCCTGTTCGATGCCGAACTCGACAGGGAACTGCAACGCCGCCAGTCCATCGAACGCGACCTTCATTCAGCGATAAAGACGAGAAGCTTGGCACCTTGGTTCCAGCCCATCGTGAAACTCGACACTGAGGCCGTGGTCGGTTTTGAAGCCTTGCTAAGGTGGTTCCATCCGATTCATGGTGCCATCTCTCCACCCGAAATCATGACAGCCGCACGCCAAACCGGAATGCTTCAGCTGCTGACCCAAACGGTATTCGCCGACTGTTGCGCGCGCTTATCGACGGCTTGGTGAAAGCTGACCGTCGTGATGTTCGTGTGGCGATGAATGTTTCACCGCGCGAACTGGAAGCCGGTGACATCGATGACATGATTCTGGAGGGTCTGGCGGCAAAAGGCCTCCCTGCAACGATGTTCGAAATCGAGATTACCGAGGAATCCCCGGTGGACCCGGACAGAGTGGATGAAAAGCTCGGACGGCTTTCACATGCCGGCATTTCCATCGCGCTCGATGACTTCGGCACCGGCTTTTCCACCTTGGCATCGCTCAAGGACAGTCGGATACGCAAGGTGAAAATAGACCAGGGCTTCATTCGCGGCTTAGCCAAGTCCCGAGAGGACCGGCTGCTTGTCAAAACGGTCATCGATCTTGGTAGGACGCTCCGGATCGAGGTCATGGCCGAGGGCGTCGAAACAGAGGCAGATCGGCAAACTCTGCACAAGCTTGGCTGCAGAACCGCTCAGGGCTTCCTATTCTCCAAGGCGGTGCCTCTGAGCCAAGCGCTTGATTTGGCGCCAAAAGAGCACGCGAAGGAGTTGTGACCGCCACCCGCCATCGCTCACTGCATCGAGGAAGCGTCTGGCGATCTCGGCCGGCCGATCCTGGAACGCCAGCGGCAATTGGGGTTTTGGCGCCGGGTCCGAACAATGAGGATCAGGCAGAGGAAGCCGAACAGCAGCGCCGTGCCCAGCAGGCGATTGAAGCGCGTGAAGCTGACGTCTTTCTCCAGCTAGCCAACAGCAGCACGACCACGACCGCTGCGAGCCCGTCCGCTCCGGCAACCGGACAGCCCGCTGCGGACGCCAAATGTTTGGTTCTCGACCCGGAGCTAGACCGGAACAACCAGCAGCGCAAGCTCGACTTGGTCAATCAGCGCGACACCAGCGGCATCTACAATCCGCCTGAACTCCAGGCGGCGGCTTCGCCCTATCAGGTGATAGCGGGCTCCATCATCGCCGCCAGCCTGATCATTGGCATCAATTCCGATCTGCCAGGTCTTGTCGTTGCCCAAATGACAGAGAATGTTTCGACGGGCGGCACCTATCAAAAGCCGTCGCACGAGTCACATGAGAACCCAGAACGCAGGCGGAAGAAGTGTTTCAAGGCAGTGCTCGGTCGTCCGTTCAAGGTTTGTGGATCGACGAACGTCTGGGAGGGCTCCATTCGACCCTTTACGCCGCCGAATATCAGGGCTGCTTCTGACGCAAAATTCCCTGCTCAAGAACCGAAGAAACCGTAGCTGGCGCTCGAAACAAAGCTAGGTCAGATCAAGGGTCGCATGCCGAGCAAGCCTTGATGTCGGTAACGCCAAGCACTTTGATTTTCGCGAAAGCATCGCAGCGATTGAACGGACCGTGCCATGTGCCATTTCTGCTGGGACTCGCCGGCAAGGTGGCTTCCTTGTTTTGGCAAAAACCACAGTCTGCCCTGTGGACACGCCCGCGACCGAGCCTCGGGTTCTCGTAGACATAGTACTTCACGCAACTACACCCTCAACTGCAATCCGTTCATACAAGCTGGTGAGGCGACGACGCATTCAGCGATGCTGTAATCGTCGCGGGAACGCGGCGGTACGGCGTTGGTTGTTAGCCGCGATAAAAATCCTATCAGTCTCATGTAAGTCAACACGGGACAGCTTCAGGGTATCCAAATGGTCGGCCCACCATTGCATCATCTTCACGCGTTCGTCCCAATGTTCGCCGCGGGCATAAGCCCGCCTGATATTGTTGCCCTCGACGTGCGCAAGTTGACGTTCGATAGCATCGGGATGCCACTTGCCGCTCTCATTGAGCAAGCTCGACGCTGTCGCCCGAAAACCATGCGCAGTGGCCTCGTTTTTGCGATAGCCAAGACGGCGCAGGGCGGCATTGAGGGTGTTGTCGGAAATCGGGCGTGTGATCGCGCGGACACTGGGAAACAGAAGCAAACCGTGTCCAGAAACCTCGCGGAGCCGCTTGAGGAGGTTGAGCGCCTGGATCGACAAAGGAACACTATGCGGTCGCCGCATTTTTGCTCGAGCGGCTGGGATCGTCCAGACTGCTTTGTCGAAGTCGAATTCCGACCAGTCAGCGGCGCGCAACTCTCCGGGGCGGGGAAACAAGAGCGCCATCAAATTCAACGCAATTTGGGTGCCTGGCTGCCCATCGTACGAATCAATCGCGCGCAAAAGAGCACCGAACTCTTTCGGGTCGGTAACTGCAGCTCGCGGTGTTACCGTTGGCCTAACAAGAGCGTCCCTGAGCGCCAAGGTTGGATCAGCATTGGCGCGAGCGGTGGCAATCGCGTAGCGAAATACACTCCCGATTGTTGATCGAAGCCGACGGGCCGATTCGTGTCGGCCACGAACTTCCACTTCCCGCAACACATCGAGAACGGATGGCGCATCAATTTCCTTGATCGACCGGTCGCCCAACGTCGGATAGGCGAAAGAGAGCAGCCACTTGTTCTTAGTGATGGTCCTTTCCGCGCGCCCCTCTTTCTTGAGCTTAGCGATGAATTCGTCTGCGATGACGCGGAAGCTATCGCGCGTGTCAGCATTCTTCTCCTGCTTCTCACGTACGGGGTCTATACCCTTCATTAGCAGCCGCTTCGCCTCATCTCGTGCCTGTCGAGCCTCCGCCAGGGAGAGAAGCGGATAGCTTCCGAGAGCCAGGAGCTTCTGTTTGCCATCGAAGCGATAGGCAAGGCGCCACAGGCGCGAGCCGGTAGGCTGTACCCATAGCTGGAGACCGCCTCCATCGGAGAGTTTCCGGAGTTTAGGCCCTGGGCGGGCATTTCGACATTTCACGTCAGAGAGTGTCATTGTCCGATGCTTTTTGCTGGTGGGTGATACCAACAGGGTAGACGGATACCAACGAAGAAACCAACAGCACGCGCCGTTGGACCAAATGCGATCACCTGCTTCGGAATACGCCAAAGCGCGATCAGGCCGTCAAAAAAGCAATCGTTTTCAAAGGTTTACGCGAACAGCAGCGTAGAAGGCTTGGCGGAAGAGAGGGTAGGGAGAAGGGGAGATGGTGCCCAGAGGCGGATTCGAACCACCGACACGCGGATTTTCAATCCGCCCTCACTTCATGTTGCGACTGTGTCGCGTGGCGCGGGCTCAACGTTCTTGGTGAGTGTTATTCCCCCAACGTCGATTACCCGAAGCAATCCCTCTGCGACAGGATCGTTGTAAAGCAGGGCACGCAAACCAGTTCTCACCGGCGCCTCGTCAGTTGGCATCTGCGCGAGGTCGTGAAAGACGCTGCTCGGCACCGTCATGGGTTTCGGCAGGGAGGCCTTCGGTTCGAAAGCTCGCTGGCGAATGACAACGGAGAACGTTCCGGCGCCTTTGAGGTCCGCATACCAAACCGGGAGACCAACCGTTTCGAGCTTCCCTTCAAGATCATCCGAATAGCGTTCGGATAGGAATATTCCGATCTCAAGCGCGTTCCCACTTGCGACTGTGAAAAGGTTGGTCGCCTTGTCGAAGTCTGTGGGGTCAAAGTCGGTCTCATAATAGAGGGCTGGCAACAGGATCGACACTACCAGCTGCGCCGCTCGACCGTCCCCGGCAGGTCTATCCCATAGGGTGATGGCCCTGTTGGTTCCTGGATCTACAATGCCTGCGTCAATGAGGCCTTGGTGATAGTCGTTTTGGAAGGCGAGGCGAAATCGTCCACTTTCGTGCAGGCTGATCTTTTGAAAACGCCCAGTCGATTCTTGCCCGATATAGAGGTCCCGCTTTCGAGAGGCTATGGTCCAGACAGGCGACCGCTTGCCGTCGATGAAACCACCTATTCGGCACTTTTTTGCAAACTGATCCAGGAAGCGATCTGTAGCCGCTTTGCGCTTGGCTTCCTCCTGCCCATCCATCGAAAACGCCTTAAGCCAGAAGTGCTCGCTCTGCTGCAGCCAATTCCTCGGCGTCGTCGCCGCGCGGGAAGAGATGCCCATAAACGTCCATGGTCGTCACGATTGAAGAGTGGCCGAGCCGCTCCTGGACGACCTTTGGCGGGAGGCCGAGGCCACCGTCGGCGACCCGGTTTTTGCACCAGCTGGCGAAAAAATGTCGTAGGCAGTGCATGCCGGTGTAGCGGGCCTTCATGATTGCATTTCCTTCTCGGTCCTTCAGTCCGGTGTCGATGACCACGCCGGCCGCCATCTGGGCGGGCATCAATCCGCGGTTGATGATGTTCGCTAAGCTTTCGAGCAGGCGCCCGGCCTTCCCTTTCATGTCGCGTTCTTGTCGCGTGGATTTGCCGAGCGTCGCAGGTAACCCTTGGAAATCAAGGGAACTCGATTGCAACATGGACGCAACATGAAACTGATAAGGAAGGTATAAGTGCCTGAAAACGTTGGTGCCCAGAGGCGGATTCGAACCACCGACACGCGGATTTTCAATCCGCTGCTCTACCAACTGAGCTATCTGGGCCTGTTCCGGCAAACGAAATCTCGTGCACCGGATTTCACGGAAGCGCCGTCGGCGCCCCTTGAAAGCGCGTGGGTTATAGCACGGGAATTCGGCCTGTCCAGCGCTTAGGTGGCGATTTCAGACAGGAAAAGAGATGCCCTGTAGTGGGCCGGTTCCATGCTGGTTCTTCAGCCGGAATGGCGCGCGGCATGGTGGTATTTCGGCCATCGCCGTCCTTTTCCGCGTCGCCATCACGGTCCGCAATGATGTGGCCGGCCTCTTGGTCGACGATTGAGGCGCCCAATCGCGGTGCCGGACAAGCGCCTGGCCGTCGAGCCTATCTGGCGCCGGACACGCCTCTGCGAAAATCGGACGGCGACATGCCGGCCAGCTTGCGGAATGATTTGTTGAAAGCGCTGAGCGAGCCGAAGCCCGAGTCCATGGCGACGCGCAGCACATTGGCGTCCTGATGCATCAACAGCGCCTGCGCGTAGCTCAGCCGCAACAGGTTGACATATTCGTTCAGCGTCATGCCGGTCGATTTCTTGAACAGACTCATGGCGTATTTGGGATGGATGTCGGCGGCGGCCGCTATGTTCACGCAATCGATGTCGTAGAGGAAGTTCTCGGCGATGAAATCGCACATCCGCCCGACATTGCGCGATGACTGCTGATCGAAAGGACTGCCCGTTTCCTGCCCGGCCGCGGTTTCAGGCACCAGCCGATAAGGCTCGAACCGCACCCGCTCCAGCCGCAGCAGCAATTCGTTGACGGCGTGTTCCGCCTTGGCCTGGTCACCAGACCGGGCGTAGCGGTTCCAGCGCTCGAAATTATGGTGGTCGGATTGGTCGGTGGCGCCGCTCACCAGCGTTGCGCCCGTCATCAACCGATGTCTTATATCCGTGGGCAGGTGCAGCCGGAAGAAATGCACCAGCGGCAGATGCGCTCCGGCATAGATGGCGTCGTCGGACAGGTCGTCCATCTGGTGGGGTAGACCGCCCCAGAACAGGCACATCTCGCCGGCTGAAAGCGAAATTTCGTGGTCATTCATGCGGTAATGCACGCTGCCGCGCACAATGAAGTTCACCTCGACCTGGGCGTGCCAATGCGGTTTGAGCATCACCAGAGGATTGGTGTGAAACATCTGCAGCAGCAGCGGCAGGCCTTCCACGCTGCTGGCGCCTGGCTGGTAAAACGGCCGTTCCGGCATCTTACTTTCCGCCAATTTCATATTCCCTTTGACGGCGACAGGCCCTGCCCACTGCATAGTCTAGCCACGCTCACAGTGAGAGAGCAAATGAAATGGGAGGATTTCAATGCGCATCACAATGACCTGCGCCGCGCTCGCGCTTGCCCTGGGCTCAGCCCCGGCCTTTGCGCAATCCGGCGAAATCACCATCTGGAGCTGGAACATCGCCGCGTCATCGTTGAAGGCGACCGTTGCCGGCTTCAACAAGCAGTTCCCCAACGTCAAGGTGACGGTCCAGGACCTCGGCAACCAGCCGACCTACGACAAATCAATCGCCGGCTGCGCCGCCGGCGGCGTTGGCCTGCCCGACATCGTCAGCATCGAGAACGGCGAGGCCGAGAATTACTGGAGCCAGTTCCCGGACTGCTTCGTCGACCTGCATACGCTGGGCTACAGCGCTGAGGATCAGGCGAAATTCCCCGATTTCAAGCGCACCGAACTCGAAGTCGGCGACAAGGCCTATGCGATGCCTTGGGATTCGGGGCCGGTTGCGGCGTTCTATCGCCGCGACTTCTACGAAAAGGCCGGCGTCGACCCGGCATCGATCAAGACCTGGACGATTTCATCGCCGCCGGCAAGAAGATCCAGGCCGCCAATCCGGGCGTCTCGATGACCAACGCCGATTTCAACGGCGACTCGGAATTCTTCCGCATGATCTCCAATGAACAGGGCTGCGCCTATTTCGCCGCCGATGGACAAACGATCACGGTCAACCAGCCCAAATGCGTCGATGCCATGACCAAGGTCAAGGAGATGAAGGATGCGGGCATCGTTTCCTCCGCCGACTGGGGCACCAAGATCACCAACAACACCGCCGGCACCGTCGCCACCCAGATCTATGGCGGCTGGTACGAAGGCACCATTCGCACCGAATCGGCCGGTGAGAACGGCAAATGGGGCGTCTATCTGATGCCGAGCCTCACCGCCGAAGGGCCGCGCGCGGCCAATCTCGGCGGGTCCTCGCTGGCCATCACGTCGGCGTCGAAGAACAAGGAAGCCGCCTACGCCTATCTGAAATACACGCTCGGAACCAATGAAGGCCAGATCACCATGCTGAAGGAATTCGGCCTGGTGCCTTCGCTGGTGTCAGCACTCAATGACCCCTACGTCTCGCAGGGCCTGCCCTACTGGGGTGGCCAGGCGGTTTGGAAGGACATTCTCGGCACCTTGCCCAAGGTCGTCCCCAGCCGTGGCACGCAGTTCCAGAGCGATGCCGAGATCATCGTTCGCGCGGTGCAGACCAAATATCTCGCCGGTGGCTATGCCGATGCCAAGGCCGCGCTCGACGATGCCGCGAACCAGATCGCCGCGGCGACCGGGCTGCCGGTCAAGTCGTGAGCTGAGATTTCTCTCCCCCGTGTAGGGACGGGGGAGGGGCCCTCTCATCAATGGCTTCGCCAATCGCGAACGCCGCAGGAAAGGCGCAGGCGTTGCGGCCATCTCCCTTCTCCCCGTCACTCCACGGGGAGAAGGTGCCGGCAGGCGGATGAGGGGCAGCGCCGAGATCAACAGAATCCCCAGCGCCGCATTGGCTGGGGCATCGACACGGCACTCTCAACAAACACAAATCTAGAAGCAGAAGAAGGAGGAGGAGGAGGAGGATGCCCAACCGCAACGCCACGGCCTATCGCTTCCTCACGCCCTATCTGCTGATCTTCGCCGTTTTCTGGGTGTGGCCGATCATCAGCTCGTTCCTGATCTCCTTCCAGGCGACGCGTACCGTGCCTTGGCGGTTCGCGCCCGCCTTCAACTGGGGGCGGCTGATCGGCGATCCGGCCTTCTTCAACGCGCTGAAGAACACGCTGCTCATCCTCGTCATCCAGGTCCCGGTGATGATCGCCCTGGCCATGGTGATGGCGGTGCTTCTGAACTCGCCGCTCCTGAAGGCGAGGGGCCTGTTCCGCTTCGCCTTTTTCGCCCCGGTCGTGGTCGGCGAGGTCGCCTATTCGGCGGTGTTCCGGCTGATGTTCAACCTCAATTTCGGTATCATCAACAAATTGCTGAACAGTGTCGGCCTGCCCAGCGTCGACTGGTTTTCCAACGTCACGCCGGCGATGGCACTGATCATGATCGCGGTGACCTGGCGCTGGGCCGGCTACAACGCCATCATCCTGCTCGCCGGCATGCAGTCCATTCCCGAGGATGTCTACGAGGCGGCAACACTCGACCGCGTCAGCAAGCTCAAACAATTCTTCTTCATCACCCTGCCGCTCTTGAAGCCGGTCATCGTCTTCTGCCTCGTGCTGTCGATCATCGGCACCATGCAGCTGTTCACCGAGCCGTTCCTGATCACCGAGCGCGGCGGACCGGGTGGCGGCACCGAAACGCTCGGGCTGCTGCTCTACCGCCAGGGTTTTCGGTCGCTCAATTTCGGCTACGCCTCGGCCGTTGCCTACACCATGGCGGGCCTGGCGATCGCGATAACCCTGGTGCAACTGTGGCTGACGAGGGAAAAGCAATGAGTTCGCTGTCCGCCGCCAGGCTAAGACGCAGCATCGCCCTGCATCTCTTCCTCACGCCGCTGGCGCTGATCTGGCTGTTTCCGCTGTGGATGATGGTGGTGTTCTCCACCATGCCGGACAATGGCATCTTCAGCCCGGGCATCGAGCTTTTGCCGCACGGCAATTTCATCGACAATTTCAACAATCTGCAGCGTGACACCGACTTCGTCGGCGCCATCGGCATTTCGGTCTCGGTGGCGGTGACCTATACCGTCCTGTCGGTGCTGCTGACGTCAATGGCCGGCTGGGCGCTGGCCCGTTACCAGTTCTTCGGCAAGGGTGTGGTTGTCGCCATCATCCTCGGCACCATCACGCTTCCCTACGCGGTGGTGCTGATCCCGCAATTCATCATGGTGGCGCGCGACTTCAAGCTCGCCAACACCTGGGTGGCGCTGATCGTGCCGCCGCTGTTCAATTCGCTCGGCGTGCTGTTCATGCGGCAGAGCTTCTCGATGATGCCGGACGATCTGTTCGACGCGGCGCGGGTCGAGGGGGTGAAGGAGTGGCGCATCTTCCTCTTCGTCGCGCTGCCGCTGGCGCGGCCAATGTTGGCGGCACTCGCCATCATCCTGTTCCTCGCCTCCTGGAACAATTATCTGTGGCCGCTTTTGATCAACAGCCAGCCCGGTTCGATGACGGCGCCAGTGGCGCTTGGCACCCTGATTGGCCTCACCAAGGTGTCGTGGGGCGGCATCATGGCGGGCGCGGTGATGCTGACAGTGCCGATGCTCGTCGTGTTCGTGCTCCTGCAGCGTCATTTCATCGCCGGCATCGCCGCCGGCGCCATCAAATAGACAGGACCAGCATGGCGACCGTCACGCTCAACAATGTCGTCAAGCGCTTCGGCGCCTTCGAGGTCGTCCATGGCGCCAGCATCGACGTCAAGGACGGCGAATTCGTCGTCTTCGTCGGCCCCTCCGGCTGCGGCAAGTCCACTCTGCTCAGGATGATCGCCGGGCTCGAGGATATCAGCGGCGGCCAGATCGCCATCGGCGGCAAGGTGGTGAACGATGTCGAGCCGGCCGATCGCGGCATCGCCATGGTCTTCCAGTCCTACGCGCTCTATCCGCACATGACCGTCGAGCAGAACCTCTCTTTCGGGCTGCGCATGACCGGCAATCCCAAGGCCGACACCGAACGGCGGGTGAAGCGGGCGGCCGGGATCCTGCGCATCAGCGAACTGATGGACCGGCGTCCGCGAAAACTCTCCGGCGGCCAGCGTCAGCGTGTCGCCATCGGCCGCGCCATCGTGCGCGAACCGCAGGTGTTCCTCTTCGATGAGCCGCTCTCCAATCTCGACGCCGAGCTGAGGGTGCAGATGCGGATCGAGATCGCGCGGCTGCATAAGGAGCTCGGCGTCACGATGATCTATGTCACGCATGACCAGACCGAGGCGATGACGCTGGCCGACAGGATCGTCGTGCTCAATGCCGGCAACATCGAGCAGATCGGCGCGCCGCTCGATCTCTACGACGATCCGGCCAATCGCTTCGTCGCCGGCTTTGTCGGCTCGCCGAAGATGAATTTCATGGCGGCTAAGGTTATCGCAACGGAGAAGGACGTGGCGGTGGTCGAGCTTCTCAACCACGGCGGAGCCCGGCTGCGCAAATCGCTTTCGGGCGCGCCGCCTGCTGTCGGCGCGGATGTCGTTCTCGGCGTGCGGCCAGAACATTTCTGCGAGGCCGGCGAGGGCGACTGCGACATACCGGTCCGGGCCGACGTTGCCGAGCATCTCGGCTCGGTAAGCTATGTCTATGCCAATGCCGGCCCGGAGGAACTGATCATCGAGCGCGAGGCCTCGCGGCAGCGGGCGAGCGGCGACCATCTGGTGGTGTCGATCAAGGCCGGCCGGTCGCTTCTCTTCGACACATCAGGCGCGCGGATACGCTGATGCATGTCGCTCAAAAGTGCACAGCGGTTTTGAGGCAACGACATGCATGAACCAGGATGCATGTCGCCCAAAAGTGCGAAGCGGTTTTGGCGCAACGACATGTATGAAACCCAAACTTTTCTTTGCCCGGTCGCAATGCGTCGTGGCGATTCAGGGAGATCCAAATGAATTCCGAACCAGGAAAAATCCGCTGGGGCATCCTCGGACCGGGCAGCATCGCCAAGGCCTTCGCCGGCGGCGTCGCCGGCTCGCGCAACGGCGTGCTCGCCGCCATAGGCGCGCGCAACCCCGGTAAATCAGGCCTCGCCGAGGCCTTCCCCGGTGCACGCATCCTCGACGGTTATGATGCGCTGCTCGCCGATCCCGACATCGATGCCGTCTACATTGCGATACCGCACCCCGGCCATGCGCAATGGGCGATCAGGGCGGCGGAAGCGGGAAAGCATGTGCTGTGCGAAAAGCCGCTGGCGCTGACCGCCTTCGAGGCCGACGCCATGATCCATGCCGCGCGCAAGGCCGGCACCTTTCTCGGCGAAGCCTTCATGTACCGGCTGCATCCGCAGACGCTGAAGCTGGTGGAATTGATCAGGTCCGGCATCATCGGCGACATCAGGATGATCAAGTCGAGCTTCGGCTTTGCCATGCCGGGCTTCATGCCGGAGCACCGGCTCTATGCCAACGATCTCGCCGGCGGCGGCATCCTGGACGTTGGCGGCTATCCGGTGTCGATGGCGCGGCTGATTGCCGGGGCGACGACAGGCCTCCCCTTTGCCGAGCCGGACAAGGTGGTTGGCGCGGCCCATCTTGGCCAGTCCGGCGTCGACGAATGGACCTCGGCGCTGCTGCAATTTCCCGGCGGCATCATTGCCGAAGTGTCCTGCAGCATCTCGCTCAACCAGGATAATGTGCTGAGGATCCTAGGCACCAAAGGCCGTATCGAGGTGCCGGACTTCTGGTTCGCCGGCGGCGACCGCGATGTCGGCCTCGGCCGGATCGACGTGATCGGATCGGACGGCTCGCGCGAGACCATCAGCGTCAACGAGAAGCGCCATGTCTATTCTTTCGAAGTCGACGCCGCCGGTGACGCCATCCTCGCCGGGCGGCAGGAGTTCGCCTGGCCGGGCATGGCGTGGGCCGACAGTCTCGGCACCTTGCGTGTCCTCGACAGATGGCGCGCGGCGGTGGGGCTGGAGTATGAGATCGAGAAGGCCCCGCTGCGCACCAACACCATCTCCGGCCGGCCTTTGCGGTCCGGCGGCACGGCGATCGGCAAGCGCACGATCCCGGGCCTGTCGAAGCCGGCGTCGGTCGTAGCCCTCGGCTTCGAGGATTTCCGCACTTTCTCCTCGGGGTCGATCCTGCTCGATGCCTTTTTCGAAGCCGGCGGCAATCTTTTCGACACCGGCTATGTCTATGGCGGAGGCTACACCGAGACGTTGCTTGGCCAGTGGTTGAAAAGCCGTGGCGTGCGCGAGCAATCGGTGATCATCGCCAAGGGCGCGCATTCGCCGCTCTGCTATCCCGACGTGATCGGCAAGCAGCTTGCCCAGTCGCTCGACCGCCTGCAGACAGACCATGTCGACATCTATTTCATGCATCGCGACAATCCGGACGTGCCGGTCGGCGAATTCGTCGATGCGATGGACCGCGAGGTCAAGGCAGGCCGCATCCGTGGTCCGTTCGGCGGCTCGAACTGGACGATGGAACGCATGGACGAGGCGATTGCCTATGCCGAACGCACCGGCAAGCAGAAGCCCGGCGCGCTTTCCAACAATTTCTCGCTGGCCGAAATGCTGGAGCCGATTTGGGCCGGCTGCGTCACCTCCTCCACCGATGCGTGGAAGGCCTGGCTGACATCCAGGCAGATGCCGAATTTCGCCTGGTCGAGCCAGGGCCGTGGCTTCTTCACCGATCGCGCCGGACGCGACAGGCGCGACAGCGAGGAACTGGTGCGGGTCTGGTATTCGGAGCGGAATTTCGGTCGCCGCGACAGGGCCATTGAGCTTGCCGCGCGACTGGGCAAGAGCCCGATCCATATCGCGCTGGCCTATGTGCTCAATCAGCCTTTCCCGTCGGTTCCATTGATCGGGCCCCGTACGCTGGGCGAACTGGACGACAGCCTGCGCGCACTCGACATCACGCTTTCGCCGGCCGATCTCGAGTGGCTGGACGGCGGCAGCCGGCACGCGGCGTAGTCGAGGCGGCGGCGGGCCGCTTTCGACGTGGCCTGACCATATGCCGGAGGTTTGCATGGCAAGAAATCCAAGGATCACTTTCATCGGCGCCGGCTCGACGGTGTTCATGAAGAACATTGTCGGCGACGTGCTGCAGCGGCCATCGCTTTCGGGCGCGACGATCGCGCTGATGGACATCAATCCGCAGCGGCTGGAAGAGAGCGCCATCGTCGTCAACAAGCTGATCGCGACGCTCGGCGTCAAGGCGAAGGCCGAGACCTACTCCGACCAGCGCAAGGCGCTGACGGACGCCGACTTCGTCGTCGTCGCCTTCCAGATCGGCGGCTATGAGCCCTGCACGGTCACCGACTTCGAAGTGCCGAAGAAATACGGCCTGCGCCAGACCATCGCCGACACGCTCGGCGTGGGCGGCATCATGCGGGGTCTCAGGACCGTGCCGCATCTGTGGACAATCTGCGAGGACATGCTCGCCGTCTGCCCACAGGCGATCATGCTGCAATATGTCAACCCGATGGCGATCAACACCTGGGCGATATCCGAGAAATATCCTGACATCAGGCAGGTCGGCCTCTGCCATTCGGTGCAGGGCACGGCGATGGAACTGGCGCACGACCTCGACGTTCCCTACGAGGATATCCGCTACCGCTCCGCCGGCATCAACCACATGGCCTTCTACCTGAAATTCGAGCATCGCCAGCCGGATGGCTCCTATCGCGACCTCTATCCCGATCTCGTGCGCGCCTATCGCGAGGGCCGTGCGCCCAAACCCGGCTGGAACCCGCGCTGCCCCAACAAGGTGCGCTACGAGATGTTGACGCGGCTGGGCTATTTCGTCACCGAAAGCTCCGAACATTTCGCTGAATACACGCCCTATTTCATCAAGGAGGGGCGCCCGGACCTGATCGAGAAATACGGCATCCCGCTCGATGAATATCCCAAGCGCTGCATCGAACAGATCGAGCGCTGGAAGGGGCAGGCGCAGGCCTATCGCTCGGCCGACCGCATCGAGGTCGAGCAATCGAAGGAATATGCCTCCTCGATCATGAACTCGGTCTGGACCGGCGAATCCTCGGTGATCTACGGCAATGTCCGCAACAATGGCTGCATCACCTCGCTGCCCCGCGACTGCGCCGCCGAAGTGCCATGCCTGGTCGATGCCTCCGGCATCCAGCCGACCTATATCGGCGAGCTGCCGCCGCAATTGACCGCGCTGATTCGCACCAACATCAACGTGCAGGAACTAACTGTGCGGGCGCTGATGACGGAGAACCGCGAGCACATTTACCATGCGGCGATGATGGACCCGCACACCGCCGCCGAGCTCGATCTCGACCAGATCTGGTCACTGGTCGACGATCTCCTCGCCGCTCATGGCGACTGGGTGCCGGCCTGGGCGCGTGTTCAGCGCAAGACCGAGGCCGCTTGACCGTGGCCTACTTCGGGCCGTCGTTGTCCGGCTCTTCCTCGTCGTCGCGGGCGCTGATGACATAGGCGCCCTTCAGCCAGCGGTTGAGGTCGATGTCCTTGCAGCGTGTCGAGCAGAACGGAAAGGTGTCGCGCGCCGACGGCTTGCCGCATTCGGGGCAGGGGCGCTTTGGGCGCAGGGGCGTGACCTTGGGGTCGGAACTCATGGCCGGATTCCCGCCAGCCAGCCGCCATGCACCTTGAAACCCTCGCCGCTCAACAGCGCCACTGTCTCATAGAGCGGCAGGCCGACGATGTTGGTGTAGGAGCCGACCATCTTGACGACGAACGAGCCGGCGAGACCCTGGACGGCGTAGCCGCCGGCCTTGCCGCGCCATTCACCAGAGGCGACATAGGCGTCGATCTCCTCGCGCGGCAGCCGCTTGAAGCGCACCCGCGTCTCGACCAGCCGCTGGCGCAATTTGCCACCGGGCGTGATCAGGCAGATGCCGGAATAGACCCGATGCGAGCGGCCGGACAACAGCCCGAGGCAGTTGGCGGCGTCGTCGAGGGTTTCGGCCTTGGGCAGGATGCGCCGCCCGACCGCGACCACCGTATCGGCGGCCAGCACGAAGCTTGGCGCATAGTCGGCTTCGGCCTTCAACGATGCGAACGCCTTCTCGGCCTTTTCCTTCGACAGCCGCTTGGCCAACGAGCGAGGATGCTCGGCGCGCAGCGGCGTCTCGTCGACATCGGCCGGCAGCACGCGATCGGGCTCGATGCCGGCCTGCTGCAGCAGTTCGATCCGGCGCGGCGAACCCGAGGCAAGCACGAGCTTCTGCAAAATGCTCATCGCGGTCCGGCCGGGCTTCGCTTACTTGAAACGATAGGTGATGCGGCCCTTGGTCAGGTCGTATGGCGTCATCTCGACCAGGACCTTGTCGCCGGTCAGCACGCGGATGCGGTTCTTGCGCATGCGGCCGGCCGTATGGGCGATGATTTCGTGTTCGTTTTCGAGCTTGACCCGGAACATCGCGTTGGGCAGCAATTCCGTCACGACACCCGGAAACTCGAGGACTTCTTCCTTCGGCATTCGATACCTTTGCTTGGATGGCAGTTCCAGCGCGCCGGCCGGAATTTCGGCGGAACCTATATGATAATCGTGCGCTTGTGAACACGCTTAATCCGTCGCGTTTTTAGCCTCTGGAAGCAAAAAACGTCGACCTATGCGCAACTTCAGCCGCTCGCGTACGTCGCGATAACTTGTCATGATCTGTTCGCGCGTGCCGCCGGCATTGGTCGGGTCCGGCGTTGGCCAGTATTCGACTTCGACGGCGAGCGAGCGGGTGAGCTCGAGCGCGGCGTGGTGCGCTTCCGGCGCCAGCGTGACGATGAGGTCGAAATAGTCGTCCTCGAGATCGTCCATCGTCCTTGGGTGACGCTCGCCCAGCGACAGGCCCTCCTCGGCGAGCACCGCATCGACGAACGGGTCGCGCTCGCCGGCGCGAACGCCGGCCGAGGCGACGAAGACGGTGGCGGGCAGCATCCGGCGCGCCAGCTGCTCCGCCATCGGGGAGCGCACGGCATTCATGCCGCACACGAACAGGATAGAGCGAGGCAGGGCGCCGGGTGCCGGGACTAGCCCCGCCAATGCAGCACGCAGACCAGCGTGAACAGCCGGCGCGCCGTGTCGAAGTCGATGTCGATCTTGCCGGCCAGACGGTCCATCAGTGTCTGCGAGCCCTCATTGTGCAAACCGCGGCGCCCCATGTCGATCGCCTCGATATGGCTCGGCGTCGAGGAGCGGATGGCGTCATAGTAGCTTTCGCAGATCATGTAGTAGTCCTTGACGATGCGCCGCAGCGGCGTCAGCGACAGGATGTGGGTGACGACCGGAGTGCCGTCCTCGCGCGACACGGCAAAGACAAGGCGCTGCTCGGCCAGCGACAGTTTCAGCCGGTAGGGGCCGGCGCCACTGTCATTGACGGGCTGGAAGCTGTTCTCCTCGATCAGGTCGAAGATCGCCACCGCGCGTTCGTGCTCGACATCGGGCGTCGAGCGGCCGATCGATTCGTCGAGTTCGACATCGATCAGCCTGGCGCGGGTTCGATCGTAGTCCGACATAATGGCCTACATGTTCAACCGTATGGCGACGGAGCGTCCGTGCGCGTCAAGGCCTTCCGCCTTGGCCAGCGCGATGGCCGCCGGCGCCAAGATTCGCAGCTGCTCCGGTCCAAGCTTGAGGATGGAAGTGCGCTTGACGAAGTCGAGGACGGACAAGCCCGACGAGAAGCGCGCCGAGCGTGCCGTCGGCAACACGTGGTTGGAGCCGCCGACATAGTCGCCGATGGCTTCCGGCGTATGGCGGCCGAGAAAGACGGCACCGGCATTGCGCATCCGCGACAGGAAGCCCTCGGCATCGTCGATGGCGAGTTCGACATGCTCGGCGGCGATGCGGTCCACCAGCGGCAGCGACGCCTCGATCGTTGGCACTAGGATGACCGCGCCGAAATCGCGCCAGCTCCGGGCCGCCGTCTCGCCGCGCGACAGGCTTTGCAATTGACGCTCGACGGCTTGTTCGACCGCGGAGCCGAAAGCCGGATCGTCGGTGATCAGGATCGACTGCGCCGACGCATCGTGCTCGGCCTGGGCCAGCAGGTCGGCGGCGATCCAGTCCGGATCGTTGTTGCCGTCTGCCACGACAAGCACTTCCGACGGCCCGGCGATCATGTCGATGCCGACAGTGCCGAACACCTGGCGCTTGGCCGCCGCGACATAGGCATTGCCGGGGCCAACGATCTTGGCCACCGGCTTGATCGTTCCGGTGCCATGGGCAAGGGCGGCAATCGCCTGCGCGCCGCCGACACGATAGATCTCGGAAACGCCCGCGATGTCGGCCGCGACCAGCACCAGCGGTGGTATGGCGCCGCCCGAGGCCGGTACGCACATCGCGATGCGTTCGACGCCGGCAACCTTGGCCGGTATGGCGTTCATCAGCACCGAACTCGGATAGCTTGCCGTGCCGCCCGGCACGTAGAGCCCGACGGCCTCGATCGCCGTCCAGCGCCAGCCAAGCTCGACCCCGGCGGCATCGGTGTAGCGATCGTCCTTCGGCAGCTGTCGCTCATGATAGGCGCGGATACGGTCGCGCGCGAATTTGAGCGCTTCGATCGTCCGGGCATCGGCGCCATCATAGGCGTTGGCGATCTCGTCCTTCGATACGGCAATGCCGACGTTTTCCAGGTCGACGCGGTCGAATCTCCTGGAGTAGTCGATCAGGGCCGCGTCGCCCTCGGCGCGCACGCGCGCGATGATGTCGCGCACCGCGGCGTCGACATCGGCCGACACTTCCCGCTTGGTCAGGAGGAAGACGGCGAAACGCTGCTCGAAATCGGCGTCGGACTGACGAAGCGTGATAGCCATCGGACGCTCAAGCCTTGTGGACGGGACGCGACGTGGCTTCCCGGGCGCCGCCGATATCGGCGAGGCGGGCCTCGATGCACTCGACATCGAGCATGATGGTGCCGCCACCCGAGAAGATCAGTTCGACGATGCCGGCCGGCTTGCTGATCTCGATGAAGCTGATCGCCAGCAGCGACAGGATTTCGGCGGGCTTGTCCCGAGGAATCCCGTTGGTCTTGGCGCCGAGCACCCGGTCGAAATGCAGCACCGCCTGCCGCCGCTCATTGTGCTGGCGAAACAGGCCGGTCTTGGCCTCCCAGACGAAGCGGTTCATGGTCAGCACGAAACGCTTGGCCGAAGGCAGGTATTCGAGGTCACTGACCTTCATCACGGCGTCCTGGACATGGGCCGAGACGATGCTCAGGTCCTGATCGTCGAGTGCGATAAGCTTGAGGGCATTCATGCGGATTTCGCACCTGAAAGTTGACTGTTCAGCCTTCTGTTAGAGCATGATCCCGAAAAGTGGAAACCGGTTTTCGGAAAAGATCATGCTCAGGCAGGAAATTTGCCGGCCTTGTCGCCCCCTGCAACCGCACAAATAACTTAGGTTGGCGCTGCCCCTCATCGCCCTGCCGGGCACTTCTCCCCGTATAGTGACGGGGAGAAGGACGCCTTTACTGAGGATTTCGCCAATATCCGGGCGTTGCAGAAAGCGAGCCGACATTGCGGTCACCCCTTCTCCCCGTCACTATACGGGGAGAAGATGCCGGCAGGCAGATGAGCGGCAGCGCTGACTTCGGCGATTGGTCCTTGTCGGAAGCGATTGTTAAGCCGAAATCCGCTCGATCACCGCACCGCAATTGGACAGCTTTTCCTCCAGCCGTTCGAAACCGCGGTCGAGATGGTAGACCCGGTTGACCGTGGTCTCGCCTTCCGCGGCGAGGCCGGCGATGACCAGCGACACCGAGGCGCGAAGATCGGTCGCCATGACCGGCGCGCCCTTGAGCTTCGGCACGCCGTCGACGATCGCCGTCTGGCCGGACAGCGTGATGTGAGCGCCGAGTCGGGCCAGCTCCTGCACATGCATGAAGCGGTTCTCGAAGATCGTTTCGGTGATGCGCGACTTGCCCTTGGCCATCGTCATCAGGCCCATGAACTGCGCCTGCAAATCGGTCGGAAAGCCCGGGAACGGCGCCGTCGTCACGTCCACCGGCGAAATGCCGGCGCCGTTGCGCCTCACACGAATGCCGGAATTGGTCTGCGTGATCTCGGCGCCAGTCTGCGAAATCACGTCCAGCGCGGTCTGCAACAGCTCTGGCCGCGCGCCTTCGAGCACGACATCGCCCCCGGTCATCGCCACCGCCATGGCATAAGTGCCGGTCTCGATGCGGTCGGGGATCACCCGGACGCGGGCGCCCGACAGTGATTCGACACCGTCGATGGTGATGGTCGGCGTGCCAGCACCATAAATCTTCGCGCCCATGGCGTTGAGGCACTCGGCAAGATTGACGATCTCGGGCTCGCAGGCGGCGTTTTCCAGCACCGTCTCGCCCTTGGCCAGCGACGCTGCCATCATCAGCACATGGGTGGCACCGACCGAGACTTTCGGGAACACATAGCGGTTGCCGACAAGCCGGCCATTCCTGGTCTTGGCGATGACATAGCCGGTGTCGACGTCGATGTCGGCGCCCAGCGCCTGCAGGCCTTCGAGGAACAGATCGACCGGGCGCGTGCCGATGGCGCAACCGCCGGGCAGCGAAACCTTGGCTTCGCCCATGCGGGCAAGCAGCGGGCCGATCACCCAGAACGACGCGCGCATTTTCGACACTAGCTCGTAGGGCGCTGTCGTGTCGACGATGTTGCGGGCGGAGAAATTGATGGTGCGCGAATAGCCCTCATTCTGTTTCTCGCGGCGGCCATTGACCGAATAGTCGACGCCGTGATTGCCGAGAATGCGGATCAATTGCTCGACATCGGCCAGATGCGGCACGTTTTCCAGCGTTAGCGTGTCGTCGGTCAGAAGCGAGGCGATCATCAGGGGCAGGGCCGCATTTTTCGCGCCCGAGATCGGAATGCTTCCGGCGAGCTTGTTGCCGCCGACAATTCTGATGCGATCCATGGAAGAACGTCCCTCTCGGCCAAGAAAGGCCGGTTCAATCGTTTGAGTATCGGCCCGTCTAGACCATTGGCCGGTCTGGTTCAAGAATTAGGATTTCGACCACCCCCGGCCAAGCGTGGCCGATTTGAGTTAATCTTCTTGCATTTCCTTCGATGCGCCCAACCCATCCGCCCGCTGGTCTGCTTCCCCGGCGCGCCGCTTGTCGGCGTCGCCACTGCGGCGCGAGCGCGATTGCGCCTTGCGCTTCTGCAGATTGGCGCGCAATTGCTCGGCGAGCCGGTCCTTGCGGTCCGTGCCGCCCTTTTTCGGTGGTATTGTCTTCTCGCTCATCATCCCGCCCCGGCCGGCGCTCGGCCAGCCCGCCATTCAGGCATAGCCAACATTGTGGCACAGCCATGTCATTAAAAGGTATCCGGCAAAGGCTTTCACAGATGCGTGGTTCTTGGCCTTGCGCTTGCCGGTTCGATATGGCAGAAGCCCCGCCATCGGCGGCTGCGGTAGCTCAGTGGTAGAGCACTCCCTTGGTAAGAGTGTGTAACCAGACTGGCACCTACAATTTCTTCTTATTTTCCAACCACTTAGTCAGCCCTGGATTTCGGGCTGGTGTAGCTCTTGTAACCAAAGTGGCCAGATTGGAACCAGCGAGCCCCGACTTCTTCCCGGGCTCGGTCCCAAACACCTCGTCGATGACCGCCGGACCGGTGTCGGCGTGCGGGTAGTTGTTCATCAAAACCTGCGGTGATTTCCAGTTCCCCTTGTCGGCCGTCGTCTTGATGTCGACGCGGTTTTTCACGATCATCTCGGTCGCGAAGCTGTGCCGCCCTGGCTGGTGGGTGCCAAGGTAGGGAATGCCGGCGCGGGCGCATGTTTCCTTGATCAGCTTGTAGACCGACCAGCGGTGCAGGTAGCCGAAGACGCGGCCGTTGCGCGCCTCGAGCTGCTGGAGTTCGTAGACCAGCTCTATCGTCAGATCGGCTTGGCCATCGTCGCCGTTCTTCATGTCGCGGAACGTCGCCTTGCGTGCCGGTAGGTCGAGGTCCTTCGGTTCCAGCTTGATCGCATCGCCGATGCGCGCGCCGGTCTGGAAGATGAACAGCATGAGGGTGCGCAGACGGTCCTCCTCGCAGTAGGCCCGAAACGTGTTGATGTAGGACCGGTCGACGGCTCGCCGAGGCGGGGTCGAGGGCAGGCGCACGTTCTTGTCGCGCTTCGAGAACCCTTTGATCTTGATGGGCGGGCAAGAGCCGGCATCTGCGCTTAGGTTGATGACGGCCTTCGTCGGCGTGATGACCTGGCGGTTCCAAGTCGTGTAAGCCGCCGTGGGATAGATTTCCTTCGCAGCTCCACGGACCATGGCCCCGGTCATTGCCGAGATCCTGGTCTCGCCGAACTTCGCCAGCAGCGGCGCGAGATACTGATCGCCCTTGCCGGCGTCCAGATAGGCGTTGACGGCGGCGGCGAACGTGAAGAGCTGCTTCGGGTCGAGGAGCCGAACCTCGCGCTCTTCTAGTTCCCGGCTGAGCCGGATTTCGTTCGCTTCGGCTTCGTCAGTCTCGCCTGTGCTCTCATGAACTCGCTTCTCGCCGTCCTTGGTTTTGAGGCTGCCGGTGAGCCAATAGAAGCGGCCCCGCTTGTAGACGGTGAGTGGCATGACTTGCTCCACAAAAACAACGCGTCGATCTGCCTTGGCGAGATCAGTATCTGCTTGTCGACATGGTAGCAGAGCCCGGCTTTGATCGCTTTCTCGCGCAACGACCTCGCGGACATACGCAACCCCTTGTCGTGAAAAAGCGACGACCAGTAGTCTGGCGTCTGGGCGACGGTCAGCACCTCGGGAGGATTATCGTCCATGACGCGTCACTCAAGCGCGCGGGGCATCGCTCCTGGCAGAAGCATCTGCACCGGCGCCGGCCCTGTCACGTCGATCGTGTATCCGCCGGCGCGACCGTTGCCGCGGTTCACCTTCACCGAGACGCCGGGGAGCTTCTTCCCATTGGCGTCGAGGCCGCCGATTTGCTCCAGGACCTCCATCGACATGCGCTCCCGGATTTCATCCTCGGTCACGGTGGCGCGGAAGGAGATCGTGTCAGGCCGGATCATCTTGATCATGCTGGGTGTCCTCTCAATGGTCGTCGCGGCATTCGGCGCAGTTGTGCATCCATTCCCGACCGCGCTTGAAAACGCGCCAGCCGCCATCCTTGGCGTGCTGGATCATCACGTCGAAATCGTCGCGATCGAAGACCCGGCCGGCGCTGGTGCCGCACTCATTGCAACAAAGCTCGATCTTTTCGTCGAGGCGCTCGATCATGCTGGTTTCCTCGTCGCGGCCACATAAGCCTCGAACGCTTCGCGATCGCCGGCACAGCACCGGTATTCGGGCTTCGATGGTCCGATATCGTTGCTCCATCTCCTTTCGAGACCGAGCGTCGCCGGGCCGATCTCCATGCCCGGAAAGGTGAACGACACCCGCACCTGGTCCCAACGCCACCCGCGTTGACCGTGCTCATAGGTGGCGTAGGCGTGATGCCGCCAATTGGAATTCTCGTGTTCGTCGGTGAACTCGACGTCGGGAAAGCGCTTGCGGACGATGGCCTTGAAGGCGTCGATCGCGCGCAGCTGCTCGGCTTCCTGCCGGCGCATGATGCTGAGATCCCGGCGGCAGCACCGGCACTGCAGTAGACGATGCTCCACTGCGTTCCGATCACGCCGTCGACGGACATGCGTCGATCGAGCAGCTCGTCCTCGTTGATCCGCATGCCGCAGCCGGAGCACTCGAACCACCAGCCATAGTCGATCATCAACTTGGCCGGTACCGGGCGGCCGGCATAGTCGTCAGCCCATGGGACGCGCTCGCAGGTGACGCCACTGATGTCGCCGTCGGCGAACTCGTTGGCGCCTCGCTTCTTGGCAACGATATCGTGCTCGGCGAAGAATATCCCGCCGGTGCGCTCGTCCTTCTCCTGGACGGCAAAGGCTCTAAGCGCGCTCATGCGGCCTCCATTATTTCGAAGTCATCGTCCTCGGGTGCGCGTTCGTGGGCATCGATGCGCGCCAGCTCGTCGCGCTCCTCACAGAGCCATTCGTATCGGCTCTCGTCGCCGTCGAAGAACGGAGTGAGATCGTAGTTGCGGTGCATGCGGGCCAGCTCGTCCGCGTCCGGTTCCAGCCAATAGGGCATGCGCCAATCGGGCGGCGTCGTCTTCCGGGCATCGTAGCCGGCCCATGGATCACCGAGCATCGGGGCCTTCCTCGACCAACCATGTCTGCGAATTTCCCTTGAAACCGAAAAGGCTGTCGCCGGCCTCGATCACGGCGACAGCCCCATCTCGCACCGCCGCGTGAACGACATGCTCAGGGATGACCTGGTAAGGCCCTTCAAACCACCAACGCCTCTGACCACTGGAGAAGCCGAGGTGCAGGTGATCGCCCTTCGCGAGCCGATCTACGACGGTGCGGACGTTCATTGCCGTGCCTACTGGAAAGCGCGACGCGCGCCGGTGGTGCGGGCTGGCATGGCCTTCGCATGCCGTCCGAGGCCGCTCTGCTTGGCGAGGGACGAGCGCTTTTCCGAATACTTCGGCGCCACCATCGGATAGTCGGAGGCGAGGCCCCATTTGACGCGATACTCGTCTGGGCTCATGCCAAAATCGGTCCGGAGATGCCGCTTCAAGGATTTGAAGCGCTTCCCGTCCTCCAGGCAGATGATGTAGTCGGGAAAAATCGACTTCTTCGGATTAACCGCCGGCTCTTGTGGCGTGGCCGCAACGACGATCACCGCGCCGTCGAGCTTGTTCACCGCGCCGCTCACGCTGGCGATCAGGTCGGGCAGCTGGGCGACCGGCACCGGGTTGTTGGCGACATAGGCCGAGACGATCCCGGCGGTCAGTTCGATGAGGCGTAGGCTCTTGTCTTCCATTTACTCTCTCCGTGGTAGGGGTTGACGTCGTGGGGCCTAAAAGGCGGCCCCTGGGCGACCTGGTTGCGAGCGTTGCCGCTCGAAGCTTGGGGAATTGAGAAGTTCGAACTCCAACATGCCGGGATAGCAGGCGGCCGAGCGCGGACGGATTTGCTGCTGCATCGCTCGGCGATCGACGGTGTCGTAGCCGTGCGAAAGCAGGAACGCCTCGAGCGCATCGACGGAATTGGCGGGCAGCGTGATGAGGCGCTCGAAACTCAGCCTCAGATTAGGAAGCCGCCCGACGCCTACCGCCGCCATGTTCAAGGGTCGATCGCGGCGCAGGCCAGCGACGAAGACGCGCATGGATTTCCGGTTGTTCGCCACCGGCGCGCCGAACCCGTCCAACATCTTCAACTGCGATCTTGCCTGCTCTTGCGGGTCTCGATCGAGCCAGATGACGACATGGCGCGGCATCGGGCCAATGGGGAGGTCTGCCGGCGTGATGAGCTTGATCGCCTTGCCGCGAAGGGCCGAGAATGCCTTGGGATCGAACCGACCAAACATGCTGTCGTTCGTCTCGAAGTCTGGCCAGTCTCCAACGCAGGGCACGCCGCCGGCATGCAGCATCTGCATCATCAACGATGTACCGCATCGACCTAAGCCAGCGACGACGATTGCGGGCAACTCGTTCATTTCTGGTTCCTGATGTAGCCAAATCGATGCATGATGTAACCATTTTGGTTACAATGAAGTCAAGCAGAAAAAGGCCTATTTGTTGTCCGCCTGGCCTAAGCTTGCTCGTGGCCGAAAGCAGATGGCTGGTCGGCAAACACGATCTCGGTTTGCCAATGTCGGCGCAGCTTGTGCGCCACCCGACGAAACGCCTGTAGGGCCTTCCGCTCCAGCCACGGTCTCTCCGTCAGGTTTCCCGGAAAACGAGGATCGCTGTGCTCGGCGAGCGCCGGCAGCTCGATCAAACTGGATCCTTTGGGATAGAAGCACTGTGTTTGCACGCAAAGGGCCGGGAGCATCTGATAGGATTTCAGACTGCCGGCTATTCCACAGGCGGGGTTGAACTTCACATGGTCGACCGCATCCGAGAATACTCTCGTCAACGCTAAAAGGCGCTCGGCGGTAGGTTTCGAGAGGATGTATCCCCCGGACCCAAAAGAAAAGCTCCGCAAAAGCGCGAGTTGGAAGGCGCCGGGCAGCAGAGATACGGAGCGGCCGAGCCAAACTCTTACGGGGACTGCTTCGATCCTGATGATGTCGGCGTCCCTGGGAATCCACGAAGTGTCATTACCCAGGAACAGGGCCGCTTGTTTTGCTATCAACATATCGTCTTCGAAAACGCTGCCGTAGGCGTCCGAGCCCCATGCGATCCGCTCCCAGCACTTTCGGTGGCTCATGAAGCAGCCCACCTCTTCCGGCGTCATCGCGGCCACGCCAGCTATGGGCTTGTAGACGTCCGCAATCTCAGCGTTGCTAAGCAGGCGCCCGTCCACTGCAGGGACTCGTTCAAAGGCTGCCCCGATCGAGTTGAGGCGATCTGACATTCGCTGCCATCTGTCGGGGCTGCGGTCCAGGTTGATGATGTAGGATTTCATGGAATTTGTTGATCGGCAGCTTTGCTGTCGGATCTGACCTCGTTCGGGCCACTTGCATCGTTGGCAGTGCCGATTCTTCCCTCATCTCTCTTGGCGTGGAAGAATTTCGCCTGCGCACGAGACATTCTCTTGTTAAAACTTCCCAAAAGATAACCGCAGGGCAATACGCAAATTATCCCGGTTACAACGTTATTCGGAAGGACGAACTTCAAGAGCGTAATACCGACACAAGTTACAATAAATATCCAGAATACATTTGCCATGGCATCTTGCCACATAGGGTTTTCCGGGAGGAAGTTCTCCATCCATGGCAGCACCAGCGGGTTCTTATCCCAGAACTTTTCAATTCGGGTGGGGTCGGTGCTCATAGAAGTCCACCGCCGACAAAAAGCCGAAACATGGCGATCAGCAGAACGAGGAGGTTTATGTTACGTCCGGTTGTACTTTGGGAGAATAGTCCAAAAACAAGCCCGACAGTCGCGAGAGGTATCACGAGCCAATTGAGCCATCCTAGAAGTGGAATGAACCCCACCAATGCAGCAATCAGAAGAATCAGCCCAACAAGTGTAGAAATCGCATTCATTGTGTCCCTCCGCGATGGGGGTGTGTACAACACGTTCAGCCTGGCCGGCATCACATCTGCTTGAAGGGAAGGTGGTTGTGGAGATGTTGACGCAGCCTGTCGTCTGTCTTCATCAACCGTTCAAGGTGGTGCCTGCCGTTTGTTGGCAAGCTCCTGCTCTTTCATCCGCCTCGCCAGCACATCCTGTCGGATTTGCCGCCAAATCATCCGGTGGAGCACAGAAAGAATCCAAGGCAGACCGATTACTAGAAGCACCAATTCGGCTACAAGGTAGACGTTATCCATCGCTTCTCTTCCACCCAAGGTTCTCCAGGGGCACTTAGCGGCGGCCCCAAGGCGGTCGTCAATCAGCTACGGGTAACGTTTTGTTGTCTGCGTCCCATCGATGAGACTTGGCGTCACGCTGGAGCCGCAGGTATCCGAAGCCTGGTCCCGACAGGATCTTGTGGCCACGCTCGCGGAGCTGGCTCACATAGCGGTAGACGGTGCGGGTGCAGATGCCGAGTTTCGCCGCCAGCATATCGGCCGTGACGATCTCCTCGCCGATCTCGGATAGGAGCTGGTCGCGTTTCAGTTCTTGAATGCCACTCATAGGAGCGATCCTTGCGTGTCGGTGGTTGGAGGTGGGGCTTTGGCCGGCTTGGCTGTGGCGGCCTTCTGCGCCGGCGGCAGCATCCATTTCGCCGGCAGGACGGGCTTGCCGTTCTTGGCGAATGGGACGAGGCGCTTCCAGTCGAAAAACCCGAGCTGGCCGGCGACCGGGATGAACTCGACCGGTCGCGCGTTGGCGATCATCAGACCCTTCGGGCCGAAGAACCACGGGCTATGGCACCGATGTTGCACGGCCGACTACGGGCAAATTAGCTTAGAGCGGGAGAAGTGAAACAAGCGAACGCCTATTTTAGTATTCTCTGAAGGTTTTCTTTGGCTTTTGCGACACCTAGTGCTGCCGATCTTTCATACAAATCGATTGCTTTTGAACGGTCCGCATCTACACCCAGGCCTTTCTCGTAGAGATTTCCCAAATCATTAAGCGCGATGGCATCCCCCAAGTCGGCGCTTTTCTTCAGCCAGGCAAAAGCCTCCGCGTAATTCACAGGAGTTCCGCGCCCCATTGCATACATGAGGCCCAAATTGTGCTGGGCTCCGGCATAATTTTGTTCGGCCGCCTTTCTAAACCAATACAAAGCCTGGGTGTCGCTTTGCTGGACACCTTTTCCGGTGAGGTAGCTTACCCCGAGGCCTTGTTCCCCTCGGGCGTCTCCCTTTTCCGCCGCGACTTCAAACAATCTTACGGCACGCTGATAATCCTGCACAACGCCGCGGCCAGTGGCGTAGAGGGCGCCAAGATTGGAATTGGCCGCGGACAGTCCCTGCGCCGCGGCCTTTGCGAACCAAATGGCGGCCTTTGCGGCATCGGGTGCGACGCCTTTACCGCTGTCATAAAGTCCGCCTAGATTGTTTTCCCCGATAGGGCTGCCTACTGCGGCAGCAGCCCGATACCAGCGCATGGCAGCGGCGAAGTCCTGTGGGACACCCCGGGCATATTCATACAAATAGCCAATTGCCGCCAGCGCCGTGGGATCGTTCTGGGCTGCCGCTTTCTGATACAACATCATCGCTTGCGCATAATCTCGCCCAACGCCTTCGCCGCTTTCATAGGCTGCGCCGAGCTGAAATTGGGCAGGGGCAAACCCTTGGTCCGCCGCTTGGCGGAGGAGTTCGGCGGCCCTGACTGGGTCCTTTGGTACTGCTTGTCCAATCTGATACATTGAGGCTAGGCTCAATTCCGATTGAGCAAATCCCTGGGCCGCCGCTTTGGTATACCAGGCAAAAGCGAGAGCACTGTTCTGAGCTACGCCGATGCCCTTATCGTAGAGGTATCCCAGATTGTGCTCTGCTTGCGCGTCGCCCTTGTCGGCGGCCTGCTCAAAGTAATCCCTTGCGCGCTGGGGATCCGACTTCACACCGCAACCCAATCCGTACATAAACCCGAGATTGTTCAGCGCCGCTGTCTTGCCTGAGGCAGCGTCCTTTTCCCACCCCTGTCGAGTTGTGGAATCGCCGACCGTCCCACATGTCATTTGTTCTGTTATAATTAAGTCGCCTGCAAGAGAGCATGACGATGGGATGAAAATATATATTCCGGCGGAGACTAAAGTCAGGATTATTAATTTGTAATTTTCTGTATCAATCATTTCTACAAACCATGCAGTATTAGGCAACAGTGTTCCAACTGTTGAATGAAATGTCCACGACGCTCGCTATACAGATATCATGTGCAGTCGTGACAGCTGATGGATAGCGCAGCGGCAAGGTCACCGGTTCAGTCAGTTCAAAAACGATGCTCGGTGGGTGAACGCAAGACACAAGTACTTGATTGGTCGCTCAGGGAGCTCAGGCGGCAGTTGTCCGTGTGAAGACCCAGCCCTGATCACGGCTCATTCGCAATAGCTCGAGCGCATCACCGGAACCCCCGGTTGAGCTTCTTAAAAGGCCTCGACTGCAATTTCTGCCCGGGGATCTTGCGCTTGATCTTTTTCTGGCCGGTCCGCCCCTCGAGGCGTTTCAGCTTGGCGATCTCGGGCACGTCCACTTTCGCGGTCTTGACGCCGTGGGTCGGCTTGTTGAGCGCGATGATGAAATCCAGGGCGCATGATGGGGGGCTCGTGTCTTTGGTCACCGTGCACCAGCGCCGCCGCTGGAGGGCGGGATCATGGTCGAACTGAACGCCGTCGAGAGGATTGAGCCGCGCGCCGCCGGGTTCCTTGCCCATCTGGCGCACGACGATCTCGAGCTTTTCACGGACGCTGAGCGGGCGCGGCCGCCAGTTCGCGGGTGGGCCGAGAACCTGCGCGCCGTGGTCGGGAAGGATCGCGATGCGGCCGGCCATGTCAGACCCGCAGGGCGATGGCGGACAACCGCCTGTTCTTGATCCCGTCCGCCAGCTGGCGGCTGTCGTCGTCCTCCTGGAAGCGCGCCTCCACGTCGAACTCGCTCCAGATATCCTCGACCTCGGCTTCGCTCTGGGTGCTGGCGAGAGCGATCTGCAAATCCTCAAAGAACTTGCCATAGTCGAACGGCTCGCCTTCCTTATCGGGGATCGGGTCAATGCCGGACGGCGCGCCAGGGCTCGGCGGCTTGGGCGGCGATGGCGGGCTGATCTTCGCAACGGGCACAGGTTCGTCGTCGTGCTCGATCAAATCGCCGGCGATCTCGCGCGCCTCGAACTCGTCGCGGATGCCGCCCAGGACGTCGCCGAAAAGCTCGCGCAGGCAGAAGCCAGCCGCGCGCCATTGCTTCATCCGCTTGGGATGGCGGAACCAGGAGGAGTCGTTGGGGACATCGTCCCACACCTGTTGATTGTTTCTCCAGACCTTGCCGCGGCGGGTCGGGCGTTCGTCCCAAAGGCCGGCTTGCTTGGCGTCAGCGACCGAATAGGCCTCGACTTTCACCTCTCCAGTGTCGGCGCGCCCAGCCTTACACCAGCCAATCGTGCGCTCGTCGACCGTGTTCATCTGCGCAACCACGTCCTTGTGCAGGCCGAGATTGAGCAGCGCTTCCTTCGACGCATCGCGCAGATAGCCCAGCTCCAGCGATTTCGCTCTGCCCGACTTGCGCACGACGTTGATCAGACCGTCGCCATAGAGCGCTGGCTTGCCGCCGATGACGGTGAAGGACCGAAGCGCCACCATGGGCGGCAGGCCTAGTTCGGCGCCCGACATGATGACGATCGCGACGGCGCTGGTGCCTTTCTTGCCCCAGCGGTTCCATATGTCGTCAGCGGCATTCTCGGCCGGCTCTCTGCCGACAAGGGCCTGTGGCGCAAGCCCGGCCTCGACGATCATGGTCGAGAGACGCCACGTCTCTTCGATCGACTGAGGGATGATGGCGCTGATCGCGCCGCCGACCATGAGGGCCGGTATCTGTGCCCGTTCGTTCATTTCCAATCCTCGGGGTTGAAGCGGTTGACGCGCCAGGTGTGGCGCATTGCATCGTGTTCGATCCGCACGTCGTTCCAGGCGAACCAGAAGGCAGACCGGATTTGGCGCTGTAGCGTTCCGAAGAAGGCCACAAGGCTGACCGGCACCCACAGGACGATGATGGCGAGGCGGACCCAGCTCATGGCTACTGGTCCACGTCGTCGAAAATCGACCGATTGCCGTTGTGATCCAGCAGCGTGCCATCAGGAGCCCACTTGTGGACGCCGTTCGGGTGCTTCTCCTGGCGCTGTTCGTCCGTCCGCACGTCGATGCGCGAGATTGTGGCCGTGGCCGCGTCAGAGTGGTCCTTCACCTCTGCAACCAGGACTGAGACCTCGCGGCCGCGCATCGGGATCATCACCCGCTGGCCCACTGCGATGTCGAACGCGCCGGCGAAATAGTCGTATGTCTTGTCGCTCTCGCCGAATTTCACGGCGACGATCTTCTGATCAGGCTGCACTGCGTTGCTCCACTTTCTCGACGCCGGCCAGCTCCAGCCCGGCCTTGACGGCACGGTTGGCAAGCTGCTCGACCAGCGCTTTCATTTCGGGGTGATCTTTCAGCGCCAGAAGCGCCTTCTCGTAGTCGACGATGCGCGCCGTTTCGGTCGCACGCAGCGACACCTTGGCGCCGGTCCTGCCAGCAAAGACCGGTCTGGCCTTGGCGTCGCGTTCGGCGTCTGCTGCCTGCTGTGCCAGCCGATCGGCCTGCGCCTCCGCTTCAAGCCTCTCGGCCTCCTGCTGGCTCTCCTGCGCGAACATGCTGACGATGCCGGGTGAGGGGATGGCTTCACGCCGGGCCTTTTCCTCCTCGGCGGCGCGCGCCGCGTCTGCCGCGCGCAGCGCTGCCGCGTCGGCCTCGCGCCGGATGCGATTGGCTTCCTCAAGGGCCAGGCGCTGGCGTTCCTTCTCCAGCCGCTGCTGTTCTAGCAGCCACGCCTCTGCATGCTTTTTTAGCTTCTTGACGAGAGCGGCGGACTCGGTGCGAAGGTCGCGCCATTTCTCGTCAACAGCGTTTCCGCCATCGATCCACGGACGCTTTTCGACGTTGAACTGTTCGGTTGCCTTATTGGCAATCACCGCCAGCTTCTTCGCCCAAATGCCGGTCTGATCGGCCTGCTCCTGGGTCGCGATGGGCCTTTTCAGGAAGGCTTCCGCCGTCTCCTTTTCGGCCGACAGCTCGACGGTCAAATCCTTGTGGAGATCGCCGCTCTTGGCCGGGAGGTTGTGTTCCTTCGAAACCGACGGCGGCTCATCCGGCCACGCCTTGCCCGCCAGCACCGAATGATAGAGCGCTTCCGTGATCGGGTTGCGGCAAGCGTAGTTCCATACCTTGTCGGCCTCCGCTTCCTTGTCGGCCTGCAGGCAGAAGATTTTGCCCAACGCGTCGCGCCAGATGGCGACAGGAACCAGAGGCGCATCCTTGTACGGACGGTTCCTGAAAAATCCTGACTCCGGGCAATCGGCCGAGGGGCCGAGCAGGAGCAGTTGATCGTGGGTCAGCTCGCGATATCCGCCAGCCAGTTTCAAAGCCTGACGCCACCATGCGTATTGGTCCGCCGTCATCCGTCTGTATCCTTTTGCGTTACACGTGAAACCATTTTGGCACCACAAAGGGCACGACAAAACGGTCGTGGGTGCGGTCTGCTTTCAGATTGGGAGGACCCGACCGAGCTGGTGCTGGGCGTGGGGTGCGGGGGTGCAGGCACCAACCCGGCCGGGAACACGCAGATACTCGACCCAGACCGCGAGCCATGATGGAGAAATACAACCAGGGGGAACTGGGCCATCGGGCTAGCGATCCTTCTGCGTAAAGTGATCGTAACCAATTTGGTTCACATTGCAAGAGGTGTAGCCAAAATGGTTACAACCAAGGCAAAAAAGATCAGATCACAATGTGGAAATCCGGAGTCGGGCGCGGCCGACGACCTTCAAATCCGTCGGGTTGACGGTCTCATTGTTCGCAGCGCTGTTGTCGCTGTGGACCTGGACGGCGCCAGAAGTCAGCGGGGACAGGTACCGCCACTGTACCACGCCGGCAATATCGAGGGCATAAAGGCCCGGCCGATTCGGCTGGTTGTCATCCATATCGATGACAAGTGCATCACCTTTGGTTACAAGTCCGTTGGCCTGGTAGGCGTCGACCATCATGAACCGGAGGTTGTGCGCAGACACGTCTGGCACCATCCGCTCCAGGAAGTCCGTCTCGATCGCAATAGCCGGCGATTCCGGCCTTGGCTCATTGCCTTTGAGGATCTCGAAGACGCTGTTGAAGCGGGTTAGATCAATCCGCGTAAGCTCCGGAAAAAGCAGCTCTTGCGGCTGGCAGTCGAGAAACGGAGCTATCTTCTCAGCCCACTTTGCCGACAGTTTCCGCTCATCCTCCTCCATGCGGCCGAGATGCTGGCGGGTGATGCCAACGCGTCGCGCCAGCTCAGCCTTGCTGATGCCCTTTTTCTCGCGGAAATGCCTGATGCCATTGCTCATATCGAATCGTTACCGCGAATTAATCTACAGCGAAACTGTGCCAATCTGGTTACAAACGTTGACTTGTAACCAATATGGTGCCATGTCCCCGATATGGAAGCGCAAGACAGTTCCCTGAAGAAGTGGCGCCAAGCGCACGGTCTGAAGATCGGCGATGTCGCAAAACGCATCGAATGCAGCCGACAAGCCGCATTCCGATATGAGAACGGCCGGATGCCAGCCCAACCGTTCCTCGACCGCATCGTCGTCATGGCTGACGGCGAGGTGACAGCAAATGACTGGTTGGGCAAGGAGGCTGCAGATGTCGTTGAGAAGCGACAAGCTTCGGCTTGACCAGAGGTACGATCAACAAGTTTCCTCGATCGGTCCGAAGCCGGTCGACATGTTCGACAACACCCCAAGCAGCAAGGCCAATCGGTATCCAGATATCATCGTCGTCCGTCATTCGCAGCCTCCTTGCACCGATGGCGACAATGACGTGGAAATCATCGGAGGTGTCCGACAGGGCTTCCGAGAAACCCGACTGGTCGTCGTTCCTTCTCCTGTTGTTCGCGAGGAATCGATGCAAGACATTGCAGCAGAGTTACAAGCCGTGGTCTTCAAGGCCGCGGGTCCTATAAAACCGGGCATGGGCATCAAGGCGCAGATCAACGCGGCCTGTGACAACCTGGGCTATCCGCGCGGCCACTGGCGCGTCCGTGAGGCCTGGTATGGCAATGCGTCCAACTGGAACGGCAAAGCCATCTTCGATCTTCTTGGCCGTTACAACCGCCTCTGCCAGAAGGCCGGATCGTCATTTGCGCCGGCCAACGATCCACTGGCAAAGGTCTCTGATGCCAGAGAGCGGCGTTAACCATGCGCTCCTGCGCTCGAAGACTTGATTTCATTCTTCATCGGCTTAGCACCATTGGTGCCGCGCGAATGTTTCTGAGACGAAGCATCGAACGAGGGAGATGGAATTAATGAAGCAGACGGACGACGGGCCGCCCATAAGTGGTGAAGCAAAGACCGTGATGGCAGGGTTCTGTGTGATAGCCAGGACCATTGGATCGTCTGCCGCTGAGCGTGCGGCGACAATCCATTTGGTCGCGGCGGCAGCATATCTAGAGGAGACCGTGGGCTCGGCCAGAACAAAGGAAATCCTTTTCGCTACGCTTACCGCAATCGGGGCGGCGACCACCTAGAACTTGAACGGCAATACCATTTGTAGCTTGTAGGATTGCCGCTCCTCACGTTGAGAGAGCGACATGTACGTCGAAAAAGAAACGGGATCGGGTTATCCGTGGCGGCGCTGCGGATACACCTGCACGTATGCGTCTGCCCATGGTGCAGGGGCATGAGCCACGCTGCCACCAATTGGGCCATCATTCAGCGCGGATTGAAGCCAGCGACCAGGGTCGTCCTGTGGCATCTCTGCGACCGCCACAATCCCGACCTTGGCTGCTTCCCGTCTCAGGACAAGCTCGCCTATGACTGCGAGATGTCGCGCTCGGCGCTCAACGAGCATCTCAAGATCCTGGAGCGGATCGGCCTGATCCGCCGCGAGCAGCACATCAACCCCCGGACCAAGCAGCAGGAGAACACGCGCTACCGGTTCTCTTTCGAGGCCGACTTCGTCGCGACACAAGATGTGGCGGTGCCGAGTCCGGAATCCGGACACGGGGCCGTGTCCGGAAAAGAGGCCTTGCCGTGTCCGGAAAATGCCAATAGCCGTGTCCGGAATCCGGACACTAACCTTGTAAGAGAACCAGTAAGAGAACCTCCAGGGCGCGCTGACGCGCGTGGCGGTGGGGATTTCGATATTTTGTGGGATTCATGGCCGGAGAAGATGCGACCGGATAGCCGGGAAGCGGCTGCCAAGACGTTCGCAAACCTTGGAGCTGACGCCAAGGCGATTGCGATTGCGACGGCCCAGACCTATCGAACGACCATGATCCTTCGGAAGGAAAAGCCCCTGATGATCCCCTTCCTGAAAAAGCAGCTCTTCGCCGAGTTCCACGGCGGGCCGCCGATCGACAAGGACGGCGATTTCGTCATCACGCCTGACCGGCCCGAGTGGGGAGAATGGCTGGGCTCGATCCGTCGCCAATATGGCGACAGGGGCGTGGAAAGCACGATTAAGTGTCGTCGCATCTTGCGAAAAACACGGTGGCCAAGCGATCTTTCGCTTGCACATAGTGTAACCAAAATGGCAACATTGGTAACTGAAATGGCACCTGCTTCGGCGGCTCGGGGTTGATTGAATGGGACGTCTTTTTCTCGATACGCCGGCGGAAATGGAGAAGCGGATCGACCGCTTTATCGAGCACATGCGGCACGCCGAGGGCGTCTTCTTCGCCAGCAACAAGCGAGGCCTGCCATCGCCTCGCGATCTGCTCTGGCTGCTGTTCGCCGATGCCGTCGACACGCAACGCCAGATGCAGAACGTCGAGCGTCGCATGGTGTCGCGGGTCGGCTCGGCCATGCCTTCGTCACGAGAGACCGAGGGCGAAGCCTTTTCTCGCGAGCGGTCGCGCCTCGAAGACGGCATGCCCCAATACGATACGGCCGAGGTTCGCATCGTGGTTCACCAGTCGGCCGCCGACCGGATGGTCGACATCATGGACCTGCTGCGCTTCGTGCGGGCAGGGCGGCAAGGCCAGGACGCGCTGCGCTACAAGCGCACCTTCCTCGCCCACGCCGGCGGTCATGGCGCGGAGTTCTGCACCCGCGTCTGGGACAAGCACCGCGTCGACGTGATGTCGAGGCAGTCGCTGCACGACATCAAAAGCCGGGTGCTGGGCCAGATTCTCGCCGGCATCGAGCAGGAATTCGGGCTGGTCCGCACAAGCCGTGGTTTCCGTCGTCTGACGATCCGGGAAATCGAGCGGCGCCGGAAGGAACGCAAGCGCGAGGAAAACCGTCGCAGGCGCGAGGGCCAAGAAAATGCCGTGTGACATCGCCATGCCACGCAACCTGGTGGAGCGCCGCAAGAACGCCGGTTATGCCGCGGTCTGTGCCGTCGGCTTCGACGCCGATCCCGGCGTGTTCCGTCTTGCCCCGGCCGAGAACATCGAAGCGCTTCTCCCGCAGCTGCAACCCGGCCGATGGGAGAGGCTTCACTTCGCCAATGTCGTCTGGACGCCGGGGCTGGCCGTGGCGCGCACCCTTGTGCTGGCGGCCGAGCGGTTCCTGGCGAACTTTCATCTCGGGCAGCACTGGTACCGCGCCAATCTCGAAACACTGAACACCGTGCTCCTGGCCGAAGCCGCCGCGCTGCGCTCGACCGTCTGGTCCCATGCCGAGCTGATCGCGCGTCTCAAAGGGCAAGCTGATCGGGAAGCTGACCGGTTTGCGGCGGGGGTCATCTGATGTTCCCGACCGCTGATCAAATCGCGCTTGCCATCGTCACGGCCTACCGGCTGGCTGGTACGTCCCCGGTCCTGACGGCCCTCGGCCAAGCCGCGCAGCGGGAGTCGCGTGGACGGCACCTGGCCTTCGCAGCTCTGATCGAAGCGTTCCCCGAGGCTCGCAGGATAGGGGTCGCCAGATGCTGCGGCTACGGCTCCGGGATGGGGTCTGCCGCCAGCAACCTTCCGACCTACCGCAAGACAGCTTGGTGGCGCGACGAGTGGATCGACGAAATCGTCGGCACCGTCGTGGCCGAGCAATACGGCGTGCAAGCGCAATGATGGCCCGCCTTTCCCGTTTCATCCGCCGTCTTCGCGGCCGCGCAATCCGGCGCGTGTCGTGTCGCGGCATTCACCTGAGGATCAACTGAAATGGACAACATGCCCACCGTACAAACTTCCGGTAGCGAGCTGCTGGAGATCGAGCAAGACTTCTCGCAGGCGATCGACGAGGAATTGGCCCGCGAGACCGCCGAGGTGAAGCCTACTGTTCGCAACATGATCGCCAACACCGGCATATCGCTGAAACGCCTTGTCGATCAGATGCGCACCAAGGAAGCCGAGCTGGAGGCGGTCAAGGCCGCCGCGACGGTTGAGTTCGAGCGCGTCATCGCTCAGGCGAAACTGGTGCGCGACAATTGCCACCAAGAGACCGACGCCGATCTTCACCAGATCAGGACGACACTCGAGGTGCTCGACCCGGCCCGGGCTAAGCTGGCGGAAATGGCATAAGGCCATGGACGCGGTTGTCCCCTTCGATGCCTCCGGACTCGCTCAGATCATCGAGCGGGCTCGGATGCTGTTCGACGACGGCGACGTCGCGACGGCGCATATGCTGTCGGCTAGCGCCTATGACCAGGCCAAGAAAGTCGGCTCGTATGCATCTCGTTTCCGAGCCGGCGACGAGCTGATCAACAAAGCGCGCCGGATGCAGGGTGAAGCGCTGCTGATCGAAGCGAAGACGAAAATCCGCCTCGCCGACGAATATGACGCCGCGCAGAAAAGCGGGGAGGCCTCGAAAGGCAGGCCGAAAACTATTCCCGACGGGAAGACTTTCACGCAGGCCGAGGCCGGGCTGTCTGCAAAGCAGGTCCATGAGGCGCGACGTCTAGCTGATGCCGAGCGAAAGAGCCCTGGAATAGTCGAACGAGTGATCGCGGTTCGGCTGGAGCAAGGACTCGAGCCCACCAGGGCGAACCTGCGCGTGGCGATCGGCACCGACAGCGCCAGCGCGGCCGAGCGCGGCAACAACCTCTATGAGACCTGCCCGGAAGCGATGCATACGCTCCTGGCGCTGGAAACGTTCGGCGCGCGCGTCAAGGAACCGGCGTGCGGCCGAGGCGCGATCTCGCGCATGCTGGAGGCGGCCGGCTACGACGTCGTGCTCTCCGATCTCATCGACTATGGCACGCACGATCGCCATGGCGTCTTGCAGAACGTACAGGACTTCGTCACCAGCGAGGCAGGGGAAGACTGCGACGATATCGCGACCAACCCGCCCTACGGCTCGATACTCAACGCCTTCGTCGCCCATGCGCTGCGCGTGCACCGGCCACCGAAGATGGCCCTGCTGCTCAACCTGAATTTCCTCTGCGGCTTCGACGATCCCGACCGCAACTTCGCCATGGACGAGTGCAAGCCGGCGCGCGTCCTCGTCTTCTCCCGCCGCCTACCCATGATGCATCGCGATGGATGGGACGGAAACGAGGCCAACAGCCGGATGAACACGGCCTGGTTCGTTTGGGAGCAAAACCTAGTCGGAGAATATTCCGGGCCGACAGTCATCAATCGCGTCGACTGGAAGGACTATCTGCCGGGGGCGGGCGCATGACGCACACTCGCTCCCTCGCCGAAATCGAAATTCGCCAGAAGGTCGTCGCGCGATTCCGCGAGCTGTGGCCCGACGCCCGGATCATTCACGAGATGAACGTCGAGGGCGGCGCAGCGCGCGCCGACGTTGTCGCCGTCCAGCCCGACCGGCTCTGGATCTGCGAGATCAAATCCGAGCGCGACACGCTCTCGCGGTTGCCCGACCAGGTGAAATTCTTCGGGCCGTCCTGTCACGGCCTGATCATCGCCGCGCACTCGAAAGGACGACAAGCCCCGGTATGACGGAGCCGCACCCAAAGCACGGCTATCGCTCCTCGTTTCCAAGCAAGCTCGACGCGACTCTTTCCGGCGTCAGCCGCCGCGTCTACGACGTCTGGACCTATCCGGAGCCGAAGCTGAACAGCGGCCGAGATTGGCGCGCGCCGTTCTCGGTGCAGGTGCCCTGGTATCACCGCATGATCCACCTGCTCTGGAGCGACGAGATCAGAGCCGTTGCCGGCGAGCATCGCATCGCCTGCACGTCGAAAACGTCTGGGTCAAAGCTGGCGAAGGACCTCTCCAAACTAATGAACGGCCGCGAGATCGAGCGCGCCGTCTGCAAGCAACTTCGGGCACGCACCTTCGCGGAGGCTGACGAGCCCATCTTCGTCGATCGCAAGATCGTTCCCCCCACCCGAGTTCTGTCCGCCAGGAGAGCATGCTTTGAACCATTTCGCGGGCTTCACCACGCCGGTCGTCGGCGGGCATCACGCCATGCTGCGCTTTGCCGAGGATGGCCGCGCCGAGCCGGTGCTTGGCCCCTGTGGCGCGCCGAGGGTTTTCCCCACCGAGCTGGAGGCATGGAAGGCAGTCACGGAGAACCTGTTGCGCTACTTCAATGGGCATTTGAGGCGAGATGGCGAGACCATCACCAGCGCTGGCGACGCGGCCGAGCGCGTCTTTCGCAAGGGCCGGATGATCCCGGTGGAGCACCGATAGCGATGACGACAAAGAAGGGTTTCAGCGAGGGCTGGGCGACGAGGCGTGCCGACGGGACGCCTCACTATTTTCGGCGCGACGGTCTCGGCCTCGCTCGGTGTCTCTGTGGTGCGCAGGACGCGCCCGCCGGCTGGCTCTCAATGGCCGTTAACTCCCGATGCTGCGAGCGGTGCGCAAGGTTGAGGGATAAGGAACTCACGAAATCGGCCGCCATGCCGCCGGAGACCCGCAAGAACGAACTAGGCGACCATCGGGCGCGTGATGGGAAAGCCGGCGACTGACGCGCGCGTTTGCGGGGCTTCTACGAACAACGAGTGGGGTAGGTGACCAATCCACTGCCATACAAGTCGCCGGTCGGGCGTTCAACCGCCGCATGATGGAGGGGAGGCGGATAGATCTTGGCCCCGACAGCGAGGAGATGGCGCCAGAGCCGAACCTCTATCTGAAGCACGTTTCGACAATCGACGTCGGCGCGGACCCAAGGAACTCAGTCAGCCGAAGCCTAGTTGAGATAGCCGCTTGGGGGAGGTAGCGGCAGCCGGGCTGAAAATGGCGGGCCTCCTTTAGTCGTCCGAGTCAACAAAGTCAGCTTCGGGAACAATCGGCGTATCATACGTGATGAGCTGCCGCTGCATAACCCGCTCGATGCGAGCGTCTGCGACCGAATATTCGTTCACCGGACGCCCCAATCCCCCCTCCGCAGATTTGGTACCAATAAGCTTGATGATCCCCGCACTTTCCCAAGATTGAATTCTCGTTCTAGCCGATTGGGCGCCCACTCTGAAAACGCGCTGGACGTCTTTGTTGGTGAACGAAGTTCTGTTCAGCCTGAAGATCTGGGCAAGTAATCGATCGCCATAGATCGTGCCGATCCGATCCGTCACGTACACATCCAAGCCCATTTCGATAGAGTCCGCCGTTAGCATCTCGGGCTTCTCACTGTCGGCGTGAACGATGTCGTGCTCACGGACTATGACGTCCATTATGCGAATGACCTCCCGGGGTGATCTCATAGAGACCCTCACAACCAGGGCAAGTGTAGCAGCTATATCCACGTCACTATGGAAAAACCCCGCCCACGGAAACCGCTTGTCGCTGAAGTATTCGGTTCGCCTATCCAGCATCAAACTGAAAAATTTGTCGTCCCAAGTAACGGTCGCGTACCCTAATTTGTCGAGCCGAACCGGCCTCTCACTGCCCTCGAAAATGCCTTTGACGGCAGTCCAGAGAAAGAAAATCCAGCCAAATCCTGACACCTCCATCAGTTGAACCCGCGCCAAAAGCGGATGCATCATGGCAGCGGTTTGGTCGGCGGAGTTGTTAGTGGCTGAGGTCTCATCAACTTTGTCAATTAGCAGCGCTATACCCGAAAAATCAAAGATACCGGCGAATCGCACCAAGTTCCTGAGAACCAGAACTGAGTCGAAACCTTTGTCCTCACTTTCGGTGAGAATCTCCTTCAACGGTCCAGCCACCTCACCTTTGCCGCCCAGGGTCTTGGTAAGGACATCTGTAATTACGCCGATCAATCCAGCAATCTTCCCCCACTGCTTTGTGCCCCAAAGTGCACTTTTTGACAGGAATGCCTGGTTTAGGAGCGCCATAGCTTCATGTACTGAGCGCTCTCTCATAGCCGCCGGTCGAGCCATGTAGAAGTCGCGGATCAGGGTGTAGCAGAGAGCTCTCTCTTCATCGTTCTGACCTTCAAGATAGATTTTGCGTTCGTCTTCCTCTAACGAGCTAAGCCATGTCAAAAGGCTCTCGATAACAAAAAACGCTACATCCCGAATCAGCGTGGCTTCGGACAAATCCTTGAGCAATTTGCCATTCACCACCGATGAGAAATCCACCATATTCACAGCTAGAGGCACGGATTTGCCTTGGCTCTTTTGTTTCCAAAGCTCTTTGAAAATCGTTAGTCGGGTGGCGCTTTTACCTGCGCCTCTGTCGCCAAAGAGGATGAAGGACGACGTGTTTGCCGCTCTTGCGTCAATAGCGGAAAAGTATGGGGGCTTAACTGCATATTCCGCAATATTAGGCTCTTGTTCTGCGACATAATGCTCAAAGGGATTGCCCTTCAACTTAAGCACGTCAACAATTCTCGGCATATTTCATCCCCCCAAAAAGCCATCGTATCATACCGTGGCGGAATCTCGTTCAATTGGTCAGCTATTCGCCCCATGTGATGTCCAGTTGCGCGCTCTTAGGCAGGAGGCGGCTAGGTGCCGCGCTCCCTACCCAACAGCTTTGAAGGGCTTTGTTCTAATCGAAAATGTCCCTTCTCCCTGGACACGGGCTTTCGGCGCCATTGTCATAAAATGCAACAGTTGGGCATGGAGCGGGTTTCCCGGATCAGGGCGACCTCTGATGAAGTGGTAATCGTAGTCGAAGCTGAGAATCCCCTCGAAAAGGTCGTCGTTCGCAAAGCCGGTCGCCTCGGTATAGACGATGAAGTCGAAACCGAAGGGTATTACGATTGCTGGCGTGCCAGGTAGTATCCGGGCTTCTGCACCCGGCTCTAGCCGTCCTTGGAGGAAGTTCTGAAAAATTGTCGGCCGTTCGATGTCCGACGAGACAAATTCGTCGGCAGAGAAGAACTCAAAATCTTCGAACCCAGCGAGCTTGTTCAGTTCTGCCAAACCTTGCAAAGGGCTTCGCATCGCCACGCTGCCGTGCAGCCTGCCGTCAGGCGCCCGCTCGACATAGTTGCCGGTAATCTGGCCAACTGCCCCTTTGAGGGCTCTTCCGTCGATAACAGGGTGAGTGGATTTGTGCTCTCCGTATACAACCTCCCCGCCGATAAGTTGCAACCGTGATGGCAGTCCAATCCCAAGAGGCTTCCTGGGATCAGGAGTGAGCAAGGTCCGAAGTTTCTTGATCGCAGCGGGGGACACAATATTGAAGAGATTAAGGATGATGGAGTCCGTGTCGGCAAACTGCCATGCGAGCAACGGGGCATCAAGCCTGCCCGTCGCGTAGAGTTTGAACTCTCGCCCATTCGTTACCAGAAAGTACGAAGCCGCTATTTCTGGATGAGCACTATAGGTGTGAGCCTGCTGAACGTCGTCCAAACTCAGCGGCTGATCTGGCCTCTTTACCTCGACGCACCATCGGCCGAATGAGGTGACGTCACAAACATAATCTGCACGCCCGACTAGAGCTGGGTCTTTCGTAGGCGCTTTGCGGCCCAAAAAAGCCTTGTCGTAGCGAAGGGTAACCTCCGTCCGGATCGTTGCTGCGGTGCCGTGTGCGTAGCCGAGCCGACTAAGTAGTGGACGGACGATGATTTCACGCACGTCCGTTTCATTCATATTGTCAAAATCAGGACTCATAATTACCACCCGCCAAGATCCCCGGGGGGATGATTAGCTCATCGGGTAGTTTTAGGAAGTGGGCGGTCTTTTGTTTCCCCTACTTATTCAATGCTCCAAATTTGCATGGGCGGGCCGTAGACCTTGGAGTGGAATGGTATCGCCAGTAGAGACGCGCGAAATGATCGAATTTGCCTGAGTTCCGGGTGGCTTCGCTTTATGCGCAGGTATTTGCGCAGCTTTGTTTCGGCGCTGGTCACCACGCTTGGCGCCTTCCTGGTTCAGCCTTGAAGCGATAGCTTTTGCGGCAATGTCGCGCCGACGGCGGAATGTGGAATAGGCCCAGGCGCGGCGCTCGCACTCCACCTCGGTATGGTGGCCGCGAATTTCCCGGAAGCGGGTTACCAGCGCCCGGCGAGGAGCCGGCGCGTGCTCGCACGATGTGCAGTTGCTAACGGTCTTGTTCCTAATCACACCAGCATGGAGCGGGCGTGCGCCTGGCGCAGCTGAGCCTCCATGGTGCGGATGGTGCGCGACGCCGCTGCCAACGTGTCGGCCCATTTATCGGCCTTTGTCGGATCGACCAATTTCAAGGCGACACACTCGCCATCCTTGAAGCCGCCTGCGATCGCGGTGATGATGCGCTCGACCGTCTTCTCCATCCTGCTCATGGCAGCGATATCGTCCTTCGATGGCTCGGGACGCTCCTCGCTATCGAACATACCGCCCTGCTCGAGGCGGTCGCGCGCCGACTGCGCAGCAGCTCGGACGCCCGACCAGTCTTTCAGCTTCCCGGTTGTGAACAGCTTCACGATTTGCAGCTGATCGCGCTTGGGGAGATCGACCAGATAGTTTGCGTGTCCGAGCGGGAACTGGTTGCTGTCGACCAGAGACTGGATGACATCGTCCAGATTGAGCAGCGCCGTGCGGGCTGTGATGCGCGCCTGTTGAACGCCGATATCCTTCGCTAGCTTCTCGACCGTCCAGCCGCGGTCGAGCATGGCTTGGAACGCCCGAGCCTCCTCCATCGCCTTGATGTCGGCGCGGGCGAGGTTTTCGACGATCGCCTGCAGCGCCATCTCGTTGTCGTCGATCTTCACGACCTCGCAGAGAATGTGGGCCGCCTCGATCAGCTGGTGAGCGCGCCAGCGGCGCTCACCACCGACGATCATGAACTTGCCGTCGACCGGGCGAACGGTGATGGCTTGGATAAGGCCGCGCTCCCGGATCGATTCCGCCAGCTCCCGGAGCTTCACCGGGTCGAAATGCTTGCGCGGTTGATCGGGGTTCGGGATGACCTGGCTGAGGGGGATACGCTTCTTCATGGCTCTCTCCTCAATCCATGTTGCAGTGAACGAGCGCGGTCGCGTAGTCGACGCCCATTTCGTCGGCGTAGACTGCGGCCTGATCGCCGGGGCGATTGCAGGCCGCCGGCGCCGGCGGTTGGCGGCTCTCGAGGAGCGCTAGGAGCCGGCTGAAATTGGCATCCGGCATGCGGATCGCCTCGCGGGCAGGATCCGCAAGGAACGCGCCCATCTGGTCGCGCTCGGAGGCATCGGGCGTGCCCCAATTCTGGTCGGCGACGCCGGCGTTGATCAGGTCGTAGCCGTCCAGGCTGAGCAGGATGCGCAGCGCGTTGTGGAGCCGGGCCGCGGTCATGCCGACACCGGCTCGATGCGGACCTTCTTGAAAATGGCCGGCTTCATGAATTGCTTGGCCTTGTTGAGCGCGGTCTGTGCCGCCTGGTGGGTTGGGAACTGCTCGGCTCGGTCCATGCTGTAGGCCCACACTGTGCCGCGCAACGGCCACTTCTCGCCGTTGTGGTTGACGGTGACAATGAACATTGGTCTTCTCCGTGGTAGGGGGGTTTAGCGAACAAGCTGGAGGGCCATCCGGCGGACGGTCTCTCTGCTCTGCGTGCGCCTGCCGACGATGGCAGCGCGATGCGCCGAGAAAGCCGTGTCATCCATGGCGCTCACCGAGCGGAGGTGCATCTTGATCGCGACGTTGTTCGGGTTGTTGGCCAGGGCTTCTGAAAGCTCGCCGATGTAGGCGATCCTGGTCGTCGTGGAAGTCATCATTTTCGGTCTCCGTGGTAGGGGTCGGACCGATGTCGCGCATGCGGCTATGCTGTGCCCGGCCGCGCTCCCGAGCGGCTTTCGGCCGCCGGATGAATGAGCGAGAAGTCACCAATTGCCAGCCCGCATTCGTCGGGTTGTTCTGGCAAAGACTGCAATGGTGAAAGGAAGCGGCTTTGCGACATCGGTTCCAAATTTCTAAGTAACTTCAATACCTTAGCGTGTAACCAAAACGGTTACAAGTGGAATAACACCGAAAAAGCCAATAATTTCAAGCACTTCGGTCGAAGTCAGTTGACCGGCTGAAACCTGGAACGGAGGACGTCGCTGGAGATCGATCGCTTGTCGTCGCCCGATTGCACAAGAGCCTGGTCGACGTGCTGCGGATCGACGCCGATCACCTTCCAGACGCGGCCCTGGGCGTCCGGCGCCTCGGCGCCGAGGTAGGGAGAGACCTGGAGGGGCTCGATCGGTGTGGCTGGGTGTCGGAATTGCGCCGGCAGCTTGGGATGGCTCCACGCGCATCCCTGGGCTTCCAGGCCATATTCAAACACCTCGAGTCCGAGCTGTTCCTTCAGCCACACCGAGATATAGGCGCGATGGCAATACTGGTTGTCCGTCGGCGCCTCGTAGCACAGCAGTGCGCAGTCCTTGCCACCTGAGAGGTCTTCCATCTTGGCGACGATCTGCCCGGGGCGCAGCTTGGCCAGGGTCTCGAAATAGAGCTGCCTGTAGTCGCGGTCGCTCGCGGTCTTGAACCAGTCGCCTGGAGCGAGTTCCGGCATCTTGCGATAGCCGGCGGGATAGCCTCGAGGCGTGCCCCTGGAAACGCCAATCTTCTGGATTGTGCTTGGCAGGGGGTGAAACCAGCTAGAGGTGAAAATGCGCATCTTGTCGCCTTCCGTGGTAGGGGTTTGGACCGGTCCAAATGTAAACTTGTGGTACTTCTGCGGCAACCAAAATAGACCCGTGTGGTGCCGATTTGGTGCGTTGCTCTAGCCGTACATCTGCATTACGTAGAGGTTCTCTCTCGCGCTTTCGGGCAAGACTCTGTGGTAGGGGTCGAGAGGCAGGCCGATCAGGGGCAACCCGGTCGGCCTTTGTATTTTCCGGCGTGCCTGGGGGGCGTCGTAGCAGCGCGGCCAGGCCACCCAGACGTTGATCGCCTCATAGGTCAACCAGCGCGGCAGGCTCTTGAAGTCGCCGAGCCATGTGCGCCCGGTGAGCATGCCGCTCCCGACATATTCCGGCCCGTCGGAGAAGAACTGGAACCGTTGTTTCCCCGGCTCGGACGATACCCACAGATCGAGATCATCGGCCAGTTCGACGCGCTCCACGGTGTCGCGGCGCAGTGTGTCGGCAATGAAACTCTCGTCGATGCGGTGGGGGGTCATCATGTCGAAGACCTTGCGAATCCCGGCGTCTATCAGGATAAAGCGCATTGCAGGCTCCTGGTCCTGGAACGCTGATCGATGACGGGCAGCTTCTCGGCTTCGTAAAGGTCGAGCCACCATTTCATCAGCTCGGCTATGTAGCGTTCGTCCAGACCGCGCCGGCGCGGCCGGCGCAGCTGGCGTTCAATCCAGGTCAGCCGATCGCGCAGGACCGGCCGGTAGAGCAGATGGCGGAACGCGTCGCCGAGCTGCATGTCGAGGGTGTAATCGCCGATGGCGCCGAGCGGCGACCAATCGCAATGCCACGATGACCACATGTCGAGGGCCTGGGTGATGGAAGGAAGCCGGCGCCGCCGGTCCTCCTCGCTTTCGGGTGTGGTTGGCAGGGGAATCATGGGGATGTCTCAGTGGTGTCAATTATGATCTATAGTGTAACTAAAATGGGTACAATTAGGTCAACCTAAAAGTGATTTCTGCGGCCGTCCTTCCAGACCTTCACGGTGATGGTGTTCACGTAGGTTCCGACCTCGGCGAACGAGCCGTGGGGGAGATCGCGAAAGCTGCCCTTGAGCTTCTCGATCAGCGCCCGGAAGGCGATGGCCTTGCGGGTCTCGCGGAACTCGGTACCGGCTGACATGATGGCAGCAAGGCAACCGTCCTCTTTCAGGAAGTCGAGCGCATGGACGACGTGATCGATATCGCGCTCCATGTCGAACGGCGGGTTCATCACGATCCGATCGTAAAGCCCGGTGACTGATGGGCGCAGCGACAGGAAGTCGGTGGCGTACACCTTCCGATAGATGCCCTGGGCCTGGAGCGCAGCGGCCAGCGGCGCCTGCAGCTCGACGCAATCGACCTGGTTGTCGAAGCGATATTCCTTGCGCCACCGGTCCATCTGGTCGGCTCGGCCGTAGCCGGAATAGTCGGAAAAGTCCTTGATGCTGGAGACGCAGCGCCGCGCCAGATTGCCGGTGCCGGCGCTGGGCTCGAGGACGGTCAGCCGCGGCTTATCGATCGGCTGCAACAGCGGGACGCCCTTGATCAGCTCCTCGGCCGCGCCGTCCGGTGTCGGGAAGAAACCGAAGTTCCTCGCCGGCGTGGTCTTGCGGTTGCGAAACAGGTCATCGGGCTCTTTGGTCTGCGCGTCGCCGAGCACCTCGCCGTAGTATTCGGCGAGCATCTTGTTGACCTTCTCGACGAGATCGTCGCGGGTGAACCAGAGATGGGCGTTGCCGTTCTTGTAGCCGACGATCCTGAAATACTCGCCATGATGCTCGGACTGCTGCGGATTGAAGCCCTTGCGCTCGGCGCGCACCACGTTCTCGATGCTGTTGTAAGACGGCTTCTTGCCGTCGAGCACGGAGAACGTGCGCTCGATGTCGCGAACGGTCTCCCATGTGCCACCATACGACACGTGGCCATGGTCGCGGTCGAAGGCATAGGTCAGGATCATACGGCTCCCGACCTTGAACCCGTCGTGAGAGCGGAAACGGCGGTCGAGCTTGGAAAAGGCGGTTGCTATTCCGCGCCGGAAGATCATTTCAGACTCGCCGGCCCACTTCTCGATGGTGGCATATACGTTGTCGACAGTGACTGGCGGGATCCCCATGATCTCGTCGAGATTGACCAGTTCCTTGCCGTCGCCGTGCCGGTGGTCGTAGCGCTCCGGCACCCACTTCAACGTGTCGCGCAGTTGGTCTTTGGCCTGCTTGTCCATCAGGACTTCCAGGTCCGTCATCTTGACCAGGTAGTTCCAGCACGAGATGTCGATCAGGCGGATGGCGGTACGCTTCCACTGCTCGGCGTCGGGCAAATCGACGGCCTCGAAAAATGCCCTGACTTCGCGGTTGTCGCGGTCGCCATGGCGAGAGGAGGCATGCTCGCCGGCGGCTGCTTTCCAGAGCGCCGCCGCCTTCTTCAATTCCCGATCGGCCTGCTCCATTGACGCGAATGCGCCGTGATAGGCGGCCACCGCTGCATCGCGATAGGCCACGATCTGCTCGACGGTGTTGCGGGGGATCAGCGCGTTCATGCCTTCGCCTCAACCGGCTTGGCGCTGATGGCGCCGTGCATCTTTTTGAAGGTGAAGACGTCGCTGCGCTCGATCACGATCTCGTAGCGCTTGCTGCCATCGGGCAGGGTGAACTCGTATTCGGTTGGCTTGGTCATGGTCCTGGTCTCTGTGGTAGGGGGAGGGACAGACGGCGGGACGACTCCCGCCGCCGTATCGAAAGGGGTTGTCTTCTCGGGCTAGGCCCTGGCTGGCATCGCTCCTCCCTCGCTGGTGTCCATCAGATCGAAGGCGAGGTCGGCTTCTTCGGCCGCTATGGCGTCGGCGCGGCGCTCGCGGCATCCGGCGCAAAGCTCGGAATCGTGCCAGCGGCAGGGGTCGAGGCATTCGTTGCAGCAGAACATCGGCTTAGGCCGCGACCGTCTGGGCGCCACCGACCAGCGCCATGATTTCGTCGTCGGTCATGTCGTTGAGGATCGCAGCGCCGGGGTATTTCGCGTTGACGTGGGCGATGGCCTGCGCCTTCATTCCCGGGGTCATCGTGACCTTGTATTTGATGGTCCGAACGCCTTCGGCGATGGCGTCACCCTTGGCGAGGAAAACGATCCCCTTGCCCATCGGGCGGCGCATGTCGCGCAAGGTGAGGTAGCGGGAAAGCAGGTCGCCGCAAATGCTCTCGATGTCCTGCTCCATCTCCATGCCGTGGGATGCGGTTTTCGGATAGGTGGACTTGATCTCGAGGTTGAGCGCGTCGAGGTCGAACCGGTTGATCGGGTGCTGCTCGTCGCAGCCGCCGTGGCCGCGATTGCCAACGTCGGCGATGTGCTTGCCGTCCATGTAAAGCTTGGCCGTGTAGCAGCTGGTTTCCTCGCTTAGGCGTTCATTGTAGCTGATCGCCTTAAGCTCAAAGGTGTGTCTGGTGGTCATCGTGGGGCTCCGTGGTAGGGAATTATCTAGTAATAACAATAACTTAGCTTGTAACCAAACTGGTTACAAGTAGGTTACGCAAAAGGATCAACCTGGCGTTCGGTCACATATCCGATGACATCGCCGCCCCATTGCGCTGCCATCGCGTCAGCAATCCCCGGGAAGAACCTGGAGCGCTCGCGCCAGCGATCCCGGCCACGCTTGCCCCATCCGCTGGAGCGATGGACGCGCGACCACTCCTTGTGCTCATCCGTCCCCGGCGCCGGCGGCGTCAGCCGATTTGTGGCGACCAGAGGGGGCAGGTCCCGAAGGTAAATTCCGGTGCCTTTGAAGAACGGATCACCGAACCACCATGGCTGGACGATTTTCGGACGAGGCAGGTTGACCGGCATGCGCTCCCGGGCGTGTCTGTGCATGATCGGGTTCTCGATCGCGACCCGCTCAATTGGTGCATTCCAGCAGTCGGTAAACAGCTGAACCCCCTCCTCCAGCTCGGTCCACATCTCCTCGCGCGAGCGCCCCGGCGGTGGAACCGAAAGCCATCTGACACCGGAATTGCAGAGCCTTGTGCAGGGCGGATGGGCGACCATGAGAAGATCCCACCCGCCATTCAGGAATTCGCGCACGTCCCCGACGAGGTGACGGTTGCTGCCATCCTCCGACGGCAGAAGATCGCACGACCAAGCGTCATGGCCTCGGGCTGAGAAGGCCCGCCGAACGACGCCGGAAGTCTCGCAGCCAATCAACACGCGAAGCGGCTGGTTCATCGCCGCCCCCTAAAACACGAACGCGAGCTGGCCGGTCTTCTCCTGTCGCGTGGCAAAGCCGAGCGAGGCGAGACCTGGCAGGGCGGCAATGAACCCGCCCGGCTGGTAGGCAGGATCGGCGCGGCGCTCCTCCCGCAAGCGCTCGTCGGACGGTTCATGCCGAACGTTGCCGCGCCAGTAGCCGTGGCCGAATGGCGGGTTCCGGAGCTTCGGCTTTGCCTGTTGCTTGCCGTTGCCGTCGCTGAGCAGCGATTCCTCCATGACGATGGTCAGCATCTCGGCGACGTCCAGCGCCTCCTCGACAAACCAGCGCTCCTTGGAAAGCCCGCCGCCGGTAAAAGACCTGAAACCGGTCTCGCTGAAAAATGGCTTGTCGAGGTCGATCACTCGCCCGTCGAGCCCCGGCCCGCCGAACAGGCCGGGATACTGGACGTCTGTCCTGCAGCCGTGGATCATGAGCATGAATCGCCCCGGCTGACCGTGCATGGGGATTTCGCCATCGGGCGCGGGGAGCTGCCTGCCGAGCCATGCCGATGCCGAGTTCCAGCAGTCGAAGCGGGATCGGCCCCGCGCAGGCCGAGGGTGACCGCTGCCGTCGGGCCGGTTCTCCTGCCCACCATATTCGGTGATGCGGTATAGGGTCTCGACGCAGGCGTCGATCACGAGCGCGTAGGGCGCGCGCGCCGGCTTGTCGCATGCCATCATCGCGGCGTGATACTGGCCGAGCGCTTCACGGGCGATCGAGACGATGTAGTCGTCGGGGCCGTTGCGCAGCATGGCAACGATCTCGTCCTGCTCGCGGCGCATCGCCTCGGCCTCGATCTGCCACGCGAATTTCTTCGGTTCCTTCTTTGCCTTCGCCATCAGAGCAGCCTCCCCTCGGCCAGCTGCCAAACGCCGTCACCCAGAGGCTCGAACGGCCCGCGCTGGAGTGTCTGGCGGACCTTCGCTCGCCAGTTCGGATTACGTCCCGCCTTCGGGTTGCTCGCCATCTCGCGGTAGAGATCGTCCAGCCGCACGGCGTCGCCGGCGCGCTGCATCACCTTCAACACCTCGTCGACCCACGAGCCGACGGCGGCAAAGCCGAAGATCAGCGAGCGCAGCCGCAGGGGCACGAACGCGCCGGGAATGCCGCTGGCGGCAAGGCGGTCAGCGTCATCGGCGCCATAGGCGCAGAACACCGACGGCGCGCCGGCGTTGGCCTTGGCTCGAGTCCCGCCGGCATCGTGGAAATGCAGCCGCCCTTCCATGAACAGCAGCGCATCGGCCGCGCGCCAGACGCTCTCGTGAAACACCTGGGTTTCGGTGCGAGCAAAGATCAGCGCGATTCCGCGGCCGTGCTCGGCCATACGGCCCATCCAGCGGCCGATCACGTTGTTCGAGTATGGTGGGTTGAGCCACACGCGACCGTGCCAGGACCGGGCCAGACCGTTGTCTGCGATGGTGTAGTGCTGGCGCGCCATGTCCCACGGCCGATCGAGCGGCGCGCAGGGGTCGAGGTCGAAGCTTTCAGCGCCGCCGAGCGCGGCCAGGATTGCAGGAGGGGTCAGCCAGACGTCGGTGCCGGCCGCAGCGGACTGTTGACTACCGATGGGCATGGTCAGCCTCCTCGGTCAGTCTGCGGAGCACGTCGCCGACGCTGCCGATGGACGCCTCCAGCCGCTCCTCGTCGAGTTCGGCCAAGTCGATCTTGGTCTCGTTCCCGGCTTCGTCGACCATCGTGAAAACGCTTGCCGTGGAGTGCGGCTTGCGCAGGATTTCCCACGCCCAGCGGGCAGCGGCTTCTGGATCGCCTTCGCCCTCGTAGTCGATCTCCCATGTGACGAGATATCGGGTCATCACGCGCGCCCTCCAGCGAACAGTTGCGGCGCCGGCAGCTTGGCGCCCCATGCGGCGAGGTTCGTGCACTCGGCGTCGGTGTCGGAAATCCATTGAAGGCACGTTTGCTTGGTGCCGAAGAACAGCCCGAAGCCCATCAGCCGGTCCTCTCGGACCTCATGCGTCATGCCCTTGATGGCGCTGTGACTGTAGTTGAGGAGCAGCACCTGCTTTCGCATCACGCCACCTCCTCACTGTGTTTGGACATGTCCAAAGATGCGGGAGACACGCAGGCATCGTGGCAGTCGCCATTGTTGCCGAGGCAATCGGGATCGCCTTTCGGGCAACCGTCGTCTTCCTCGTCTTCGACAACCAGCTGGTCGAATGTCCACTCGCCGCCCTGCGCGTCGAGGAACACGATCTTGCCGTCGCGCATGACGGTCTCCTGATCGTCGTAGAAAATCTCGGTGCTGCCCTGATATTGGGGCTCGCCCGTAGGATCGATTCCCATGATCTCGGCTCGCCCTGTAAGGCGTTCGAGGGTGCCCAGGATTTCATGCCCGGTCGGGGATAGGTAGGTGGCCACTGGTCTCTCCGTGGTAGGCGTGGTGTCATAATGGTTGCAAATAGTCTCTTGACAGAAACGGGGGGAGGAGCAAAAAACAGGCAGCCTGATTCTTCTGTGGCCGCTACCCAAACACCCCCGATTCTGATCAGCCAGAGATGGCGCGCGTTCCTGCGCCGCCGTTGATCGGGCGGTTGAACGTGGCGCGGTCGCCAGCAGCCCGACCGGCGCTGAAAGCGCTGCCGTCGCCCTTCATTCCGCCGCTGTGGGAGCCCTTGCGGAGCTTCAAGCCGATCTGGCCGAATGCCTTGTTGACCAAGGCCATTTTCACGATGACCAGCGAGTTGCCCCGACCATTCGGCCGAGCGGCCTGCTCGCGCTCATTCGAGAGCCGGTGCAGGCGCTCATTGATGCGGCTGATGCAGCCGACCATGAAGCCCTTCTGAACGTCCCAAGGCCCGGCGCCGCCGCGATTGTAGCGCTCGGTCATAAAGCGGACGGTCTGGTTGCGGACGAAAAGGTCGAGGCTTTCGACCAGCCAGATTGCAAACTGGCGGTCCTGCTCGGTGCCGAAGAAGGTCATCGTGTCTTCCTTCTTTGCGAGCCAGACTTTGCAGTCGCAGTAGCGGCCGACTTCCAGGGCCAGATGGTCCTTGATCACGTAGGTTTTGAAGTTGTCGCGCTTGGTTTTCTGAGCCGCGATCGTCTCGGCGTCGAGTTCGATCTGCGCCTTCGTCAGGCCATACTTGTCCATCAATTCGCGAGCCTTCGCCATTGCCTCGAAAGCCTCGGCTTCGGTGGCGCCTGCGTCGGTCGTCTTGGCGAGCAAAGCCTTGATCTTGGCTGCCATTTTCTTCTGCTGTTCGGTCATCTTGGGTCTCCGTGGTAGGGGTTGATGTAACCAATTTGGTTACAAGTAACTTATTTGGTTACACCCCTAATGCAAGAGAAAAAACAAGGCTTTTGGCGTTATGTTTCAGGGCGTTGTTCCGAGGGAATGCATCGCGCAAATCCTTCGCGTCTCCGAGGTCGACAAGTGGGGTCGGGTCTACAATTGCTGCTCGGGAACGTTCCGGTTCGAGCAGATCACGATCGCCACATTCCCCGGCGTCGAGATGCACTCGAACGACGTCAGCCTCTACTCCTCAGCGATTGCCGGCTATGTGCTGGGCAAGCCGATCGACTACGAATTCCACGGCGCGCTCGACTTCGTGAACGAGTTCGATTTCAGGGAACCTGATCAGCGCCTCGCAGCGCTGGCCGTCGCCTTCAATCTCGGCCGCTTCGCCAGCGGCAAGGCCAACGTCTATAAGACCAGCCACCGCAACCACCTGGTCGCGAACTTCGCCGGCTATGTCGAGCGCACCTTGGAAAAGGTCCGCAAGCTGCCGGGGATGATATCGATCAAGAGCTATTCGCCGCGCGACTGGATCGAGCATCTGGACGAGGCGATCGAGCGCAAGGCCGCGATCTTCTCCTATCCGCCGTTCTACAAGGGCGGCTACGAAAAGATGTTCGAGTTCCTGGCCGAGAACATCAAATGGGACGCTCCCCGATATGAGCTGTTCGACCCCAAGGCGCTGCGCGGTCTCATCGAGCGCGTGCGGCAGGCGGGCGTCCCTTACTGCATCCTCTCGGACCAGATTTACGACGATCTGAAACCGGAGCTGGAATTCGTCTCCGGCCGGGGCCACCCGCACTACTGCTACGTGTCGACGGGCAAGTCGTCGTACCTGCAACTGGTGCCGCGGTCGGCTCCCTTCCGCTACAAGCCGATCGACCTCGACAAGATCAAGCCGGATTCGGTGGTGACGATCGCCCGGGCCGACGCGGCTCAGATGACGTTCCTCAAGGACGTCTACCTGAAAAAGGGCATCACCCACACGCCCGGCATGGTGAACTACCTGGTGCGCGTCGATGACATGCTGGTCGGCGGGCTGATCTACAACCTCGACAAATTCGCACGCCAGTCGATCTACCTGCTGTCGGATTTCTCGATCTCGCGTGAGGGCAGGCTGTCGAAGCTTGTCACCAGGCTCGCCTGCAATGGCGAGATCCTGCGCGACCTGGGGAAGCGCTTCATCGACCGCTTCAACAAGGTGCAGACGTCAGCGTTCTCGGACCATCCGGTCTCGATGAAATATCGCGGCATCTTCGAGCAGACCAAGCGCGAAGAGATCGACGGGCCGGAAGGCAAATTCAGACTGCACTACGTCGGCGCCCGCATCGATGAGACGCCGCAACAAGCGTTCGAGTGGTGGTATGGCAAGCACTTCAACCGTTGACTGGAAGTCTCTCGACGTCGAGGCGCGGCAGGTTGACCCGAAGGCGCTCAGGCGTCGCGAGAAGAACGCGCACTACATGGCGCCTGCCATGTTCAAGCGCCTTATCGAGAACGTCAAAATCGACGGCCGTCTGACCACCACGGTCCTGGTGTGCCAGGACAAGGACGGCTCTCTCGAGATCCTGTCCGGACATCACCGCACCGCCGCCGCGATTGAGGCCGGCTTGCCGCTGGTCGACGCGCTCGTCATCACCTCGCATTTGAGCGAAAAGCGCAAGGTGGCGATCCAGCTCAGCCACAACTCGATCAACGGCGAAGACGACCAGTCGCTGCTGGCCCAGCTGTACGCCTCGCTCGATATCGATGCGAAGAAGTTTTCCGGTCTCGATGACAGCGTGCTCTCTGGCGACAAGGGACCAGGTGCGGCGGCGCTCGGCGGCGCCAACATCAAATACGACGAGCTGCTGTTCGCCTTCCTCCCCGAGGACCGCGTGCAGTTCGAGATCGAGATGGATGCCATCGCCAAGAGGGCGAAGCGCTTCCGCATCCATGCCGCCCCGCAGTCGAGGTTCGACGACTTCTTCGACACCATCGTTCGCACCAAGCAGGGGCTCAACATCGTCAACTCGGGCATTGCTCTCGCAGCCATGGCGCGCCTTGCCGGCGAGCGGCTCGATCAACTCGAAGCCGAAGCGGAGGACAAACCTGATGCGGCGTGAGCTTCCCAATCTGCGCGGCGCTTTCTCCGAGCCCGCCGCAACGCCGGCCGCGCCCGCTTTCGCCATGCCGGCAATCATCGTCGGCGCACTGTTCGCGTTCGGCTTCCTCGTCTGTCTCGCACACGTCCTGTTTGTGTGATCGGCATGCATTCGTGTGTGTGTAACGCAGTGGCGGTGGTTAGCGTGGTCGCAGCATCAAGCATTATGGGTCGTGCATTTCTGCGCATGTTGGCCAATCGCAAGCCTGTCAAGGCTTTGCGGGATGGTTTGGCTGTCTACAACACCCCTCGTGGCTTGGTGTTCATGGGTTGGGATCTGGCTGGCAAAAAAAACAGTCATCTCGGACAACTCGGACACTCACGCGCGCGAGTCGACCAGTGATCAAGACCAAGGCGTCCGTGACGGCATCGAAGCCGAAGGGCAAAGCCAGGCCTGCTGCTGCAAAGTCGAAGCCGGAGGCCGAGGCGGCAAAGAAGCCGGCGGGCGGCAAGGCAACGTCTCGCAAGCCGAAGCCTGCTGCAAAGGCCGCTCCCGAACCGGCACCGGAGCCCAAGGCAGCGGAACCGAAAAAGGGTGGCAATCCACCTGTCTTGACCGACAAAGACGTCAATCGCGTCATCGAGATGCTGCGCCAGTGCGGTGGCATCAAGACGGTGGCGGCCGAGAAGCTGAACGTCAGCCGGTCGACGCTCTACCTGTTCCTCAAGGACCATCCTGAAATCCAGGAAGCAGCGGCCGACATCAAGGAAGAACTCCTCGACGTCGCCGAGGGTCGAGTGGTCATAGCCATCCGCTCGGGCGAGATGCAGACGGTTCGGTGGTATCTCGAATTGATGGGCAAAGAGCGCGGCTATGTGCGCCGTGTCGAAACCACCGGCAAGAACGGCGGCCCGGTCGAGACCCGTGAAAAGCCCGACCTCTCCGGCTATAGCGACGCAGAGATCGCGCAGATGCTGGCGATCGAAGAGGCGCGCGAGGAGCGGGAAAAGGCGAAAGCGCCGAGGTAACTGAATGGCGCATGCCACTGCCGCGCGCGCCACCGCCTCGGAACTGCGCATCGAGAACGATCGTCGACGAGCCAAGGGATCGTTCGCCGAGTTCGTCAAGATCGCGTGGGTCGAGCTAGAGCCCGAGACGCCGCTGATCTGGAACTGGCACATGCAGGTGGTCTGCGACCATCTCCAGGCGCTGGTCGAGGGACGCTTCCTCGAACTCGGTCTGCGCAACCGTCTCGTCATCAACGTGCCGCCCGGTACGTCGAAATCGCTGCTCGTCTCGGTGCTGTTGCAGGCATGGGAATGGGGACCGGCAGGCCGTCCTGGCATGCGGTATCTGTCGACGGCCTACAATGACGGGCCGGTCAACCGCGACACCCGCAAATGCCGCGATCTGATCCTGTCGACCTGGTACCAGGAGCGCTGGCCGGAGGTTCATCTCAGCCGCAGAGCCGAGACGTCGTTTGCCAACGACAACACCGGCACGCGCGAAGGCGTTTCCTTCGGCTCGCTGACCTCGCAGCGCGGCGATCGCCTGATCATCGACGATCCGCATTCGACGGAGACGGCGGAATCGGCCAACGAGCGCACGGCAACGACCCGCAAATTTCGTGAGGGCGCGCAGAACCGCCTGAACGACCAGAAACGCAGCGTCATCATCGTCATCATGCAGCGCTTGCATGAGGCGGACGTGACCGGCGTCATCCTCGACGGCAAGATGGATTATGTTCATCTCTGCCTGCCGATGCAGTTCGAGCCCGACCGCTGCTGCTACACCCCGATCAAGGTGGCCAGCTCCGTCGGCGAGCCGATCCTGGCGCGCTACGACGCCAGCAAGCAGCACTGGTACGGCGAGAACGACAATCTCCCGGCCGAGCGCCGCACCGAAATCGAGGCCATCAAGCTCCAGCTCGTCTGGCGCCAGGATCCTCGCACCGTAGACGGCGAAATCCTCGATCCGATCCGCTTCCCTCCAGAGGAGTTGAAGCAGCTCTACAACGACATGACGTCGTATGCCGTCGCCGGTCAGTATCAGCAGCGGCCAGCGCCGCGCGCCGGCGGCATGTTCCAGCGCGCATGGTTCGAGGGGCGCATCGTCAGGCAAGCCCCCAAGGGCACGGTCTGGGTTCGGCATTGGGACTTGGCCGGTACTCGAGGCGGCACTGGTGCGCGCACCGCCGGCGTCAAGCTCGGCCGCGGTCCCGAGGGCCGGTACTATGTCGGCCATGTCGTGACGCTTCGCGAGGAAGGCAAGTCGGTCCGCAAGACCATCGAGACGCAAGCGACGCTCGACGGCAAGACTGTCCACATCAGCCTGCCGCAGGATCCTGGTCAGGCGGGCAAGGCGCAGGTGCAGGACTTCGTCGCCCAGCTCGCCGGCTACAAGGTGCATGCCGAGGGCGAGACCGGCGACAAGATCACGCGCGCCGAGCCGTTCGCGGCTCAGTGCGAGCACGGCAACGTCTACATCGTCGAAGGCGAGTGGAACACGCTCTACCTCGACGAACTCTGCCTGTTCCCAGCCTCCAAGCTGATGGACCAGGTCGACGCATCTTCCGGCGCCTTTACGAGGCTACTCAACATCAAGGGGGCCATGGTGATCAGCGACGACGTCCTTCGGCGCGCTGCCCAGCCGGGCAACCGATGATCAGGAGGCTTTTCCGCGCAGCGCGCGGCCTGTTCAAGCGCAAGCCTGTCGCGCCTGCCCGCCCGGTGCCGCCGGCCGCGACGCCACCTGGTGCGCGCTCGCCCATGCGCATCTCGGATGCGATGCTGTCGGCGATGCGCGCTCAGAAGGCCGCACTATCGGGGCCGGTGAAGGTCTTCACCTCGCCCCAGCACCCGACTGGCGTTGGGCCTGAGAGCAAAGGCCTCGCGATGGACAGCGCCATTGGCGGCGTCCAGACCTGGGCCAACAGCTTCGCGCTGAGCGGCTATTTCACGGAGGGCATCACGTTCCTCGGCTATGCCTATCTGTCGGAACTAGCGCAACGGCCGGAATATCGAGTGATCTCGGAGACCATCGCCAGCGAGATGACGCGGAAATGGATCCGCTTCACCTCGATCGAAGGCGACGACAAGTCGGAAAAGATCAAACAGCTCGAGGCCGAGTTCAAGCGCCTCAATGTGCGCGACCTGTTCTGCCGAGCAGCTGAGCAAGATAGCTTCTTCGGCCGCGGGCACATTTACATCGATACCGGCGATACGGATAGCCCCGAGGAGTTGCAGAAGCCGATCGGGACCGGCTGGAACAAGCTTAGCATCGCCAAGCTCGCGAAGAATCCAATCGAGGCGCTGCGCACCGTCGAGGCGGTGTGGTGCTATCCGACGGCCTACAACTCGAACGATCCGCTCAAGGACAACTGGTATCGGCCCGACAGCTGGTATGTGCAGGCCAAGGTCGTTCACACCACGCGGCTGATCACCCTCATCGGGCGCGAAGTGCCCGACCTGTTGAAGCCGACCTATTCCTTCGGCGGCCTGTCGCTGTCGCAGATGGTGAAGCCCTATGTCGACAACTGGCTGGAGACGCGCCAGTCGGTGAACGACATCATCAGCGCCTTCACGGTGTTTGTCCTGGCGAGCAACTTGCAGGAAACCCTGCAGGCGGATGGCGACCAGCTCTTCAAGCGCGCCGAACTTTTCAATTTGGTCAGGTCCAATCGCGGCCTGATGATGATCGACAAGGACACGGAAGACTTCAAGAACGTCTCCGCGTCGCTCTCCGGCCTCGACATGCTCCGGGCGCAGTCGCAGGAGCACATGGCCTCTGTCAGCCATATCCCGCTGGTCAAGCTGCTCGGCACCCAGCCGGCGGGCCTGAACGCCTCCTCCGAGGGCGAGATCAGGGTTTTCAACGACTACGTGCACTCGTTCCAGGAACACCTGTTCCGGCACCCTCTGCACCGCCTGCTCGGCCTGGTGATGATCTCGCTTTGGGGCGAGCCCGATCCGGGCATCGACTTCGAGTTCGAGAAACTCGAGGAGACGAATGAGAAGGAAGCGGCCGAGGTCGAAAAGACCAAGGCCGAGCGCGACGTGGTGCTGATCGACGCGGGCGTGATCTCGCCCGAGGAATCGCGCAAGCGCGTTGCCGCCGACCCGGACTCGGACTTCTCGTCGATCGACGTCGAGGACCTGCCCGATCTGCTGGAAGAGGAAGAGGACGGCCTTGCGCCGAAAGGTGGCACGAACGCCAGTACTTGACCGTGCAGGTGCACATGCGCGCTTCACCCGGTGGAGGCTCACACCAACGCCGTAGCGCTCATTTCATGGACTCCAATTTTGTGCGCATCCATGCGACGTTGCGAGTCCAGCAATGACCAATGGCGTGGCTGACGAGCGTTGGGAAATCGCCGACATTGTGGCGCTGATCGAAGCGATGGAAGCCGACAAGCTAGTGGTGCGCGGCCCGTACAAGAAGCGAGCGATAACCTGAACATTATCAACTCTGCCAAACAATGGGCGCGAAATATCAAGCGTGATGTCGTGGCGCTCTACCTTGCCGCGCGCGATCCGCGCGTACCCTGGTATGCAAAGGCCACTGCCGGCGCGGTGGCGGCCTACGCTCTAAGCCCTATCGACCTGATACCGGACTTCATTCCGATCATCGGCTATCTGGACGATCTCATCATTGTTCCGCTCGGCATCATGCTTGCCGTCAAGTTGGTGCCGCCCGATCTCATGGCAGAGTTCCGAGCCGAAGCGACACGACGCGAAAAGCCGACGAGCAAGGCAGGGCTGGCGTTCATCTTCGCGGTCTGGGTTGTTGCGGCTGTCGCGCTGGCTTGGTTTTTTTGCCGGCGCAAATCTCAAACTGACCCACGACCGATGATCAAGGACCTTGGCAGGTCCGGGGAAGGTAGGACGACGCAGCATGAACGAGGCTTGCGAAATCCGCCTCGGCTTGCTTGAGATGTTCGGCCGCGACGATGGTATCCACCCCGAGACCATTGTCGAAACCGTTCTCAACCTGGAACGGTTTATCTGGAACGCTGGTGTTGCCAATCCCAAGGCGGAGGCGGATAGTGCCGCTCCCGCCATGGACCCTACCGGTACCGCTTGAGGAAGATACAATCACGGCACATGGCGCCTGCACATGACGGTCGACGCGGAATGCTGCCCTTTGTCGTTGGAACTGGCGTCGGTTCGCTTGGTGGTTTGATCGGCCTTGGCGGGGCGGAGTTTCGCCTGCCGTTCCTTATTGGCCTGTTTCGGTTCGCAGCCCTTGAAGCCGTGATCTTGAATAAGGCAACTAGCCTGGTTGTCGTTGCCACGGCATTGCCGTTTCGGGCTGCGACCGTGCCGCTAGGCGCGGTGGCGGCGCAATGGCCTATCATACTCAATCTGTTGGCCGGCAGTCTTATAGGCGCTTGGTTCGGCGCAGGTTGGGCAACCCAATTGAAGTCGGAGACACTTTACAAGGTGATTGCCGGCTTGCTGGTGGTGATCGCAGCCGTTCTGAGCTTCGGCCATGATCCGAGCGCTACCGGAGTGCCGTTTTTCAGCGGCGTCTTGCTGCTCATCGCGGGAATCCTCGCTGGTTTTGTAATTGGCGTCGTGGCGTCCCTTTTGGGTGTTGCAGGCGGTGAACTGCTGATCCCGACCCTGGTTCTGTTCTTTGGCGCTGACATCAAGCTGGCGGGGTCGCTGTCGCTTGCTGTGAGCCTTCCAACCATGCTTGTCGGCTTCACGCGGTACAGCCGCGACCAGAGCTTTTCGGTCATCGGCAGGAACAAGACGTTCCTGCTTGTCATGGCAGCTGGCTCAATCGTCGGAACGTTCATCGGCGGGCGGTTACTAGGCATTGTGCCGGAGCAAGTCCTATTGCCAACCTTGGCGGCAGTCCTAGCCGTTTCGGCGTATAAGGTTTGGCGGCACGAATAGGTCGCAGATTTCGACGTGATGACCAGGACCTTGGCGTGGAGCAGGATTCGAGCGATAAAGCTCGGAAGTCCTCGACCAAGGCTAAGGCCGCTTGATCACGCTCAACCTCTGGGAACTCCTCAAAGCACAGACGCCCGACGATCGCGAGATCGCCGAGACGCTGAGGGATCGTGATGTCCAGCCTGCAAAGTCGACGGACGGCAAAGCGGAACGAAAAGGTTCTGCGCCCGGTCCGGCCAAACGCCGGGATTGAGGCGGCCTACCGGAGCCGCCTGACGCGCCTGATCGATGTCATGAGCGATAGCGTGGTCTACTGGCTCAAAGCCTCCTACCGGGCCAATACGCCCCGTATGGCGCAGGACGAGACGCCGGCGGATGCGCTGCGCCGATCGATCCGCAAGCTTGCCGCGCAGTGGACCAAGCGCTTCGACATCGCATCGGATCGGCTGGGCGACTATTTCGCGCTCTCGGTCGAGAAACGATCGAGTGCGGCGCTCCGCAAGATCCTGCGCGACGGCGGCATCTCGGTCGAATTCAAGATGACGGCGGCGATGCGCGACGTTGTCGACGCGACGGTCAACGCCAACGTCTCGCTGATCAGGTCGATCCCGTCGCAGTATTTCGACCAAGTCGAAGGCGCGGTCATGCGCTCGGTGCAAACCGGCCGCGACCTTGCCGGCCTCGTGGACGAGCTGGAGCGCTTCTCCGGCATCTCGAGGCGGCGCGCGGCCTTCATCGCGCTCGACCAGAACAACAAGGCGACGTCGGCCTTCAACACGGCGCGCGAACTGGAACTCGGCATCGACGAAGCCGAATGGCATCACAGCGGCGGCGGGAAAGAACCTCGCCCCACGCACGTCCAGGCTGGCCGTGAGAAGGTCCGCTACAAGATTTCGACTGGCTGGTACGACCCGGCGGTAAAGCGCTTCATCAGGCACGGCGAGGAGCCCGGCTGCCGGTGCGTCGGCAAGCCGGTCCTCAAGGGGTTCAGCTGATCACGCCGTATGCAGCGTCGGGATGGCTTCGATCTCGGCGCTCAGCGCCTTCTCTGCCCGTTCGAGGTCATAGGTGCGCTGGAGATTGAGCCAAAGCACCGGACCGTTGCCGATCAGCTTGCCGAGGCGCAGCGCCATAGGGACGGTGACAGGCTGCTTCTCGTCCAGGATGTCGTAGAGCGTGCGCCTCGAGATACCGAGCAGCTTGGCGATCTCGGTCTTCGACTTGTCGAGCGCCGGGATAATGTCTTCGCGCAGAAGCTCGCCGGGGTGCATAGCGGGCAGGCCGCGCTTGATGGATGTCGTGTTCATCAGTGGTAATCCTCTAGTTCGACCTCGATAATGTCTTCTCCGTCCCAACCGAAGGTGATGCGCCAGTTTCCGTTCACTCGAACGGAATAGCGCCCCTTCTGATCGCCCGATAGACCATGGAATCGATAGCCGGGAAGGTCCATATCTTCCGGCTTTGAGGCTGCTTCCAAAGCCCGAAGGATACGGGCAACCCGTTTGTCGTCTTGAACGCTGAGGCCGCGGGGATTGCCGGTCTCAAAGAAGCGTTGCAGGACTTTGTTTCGGAATGACCGGATCATGCAGGGACTGTAAGGCGTCACCTTACAAAAGTCAACCAAAATGTGAGGTATCACCTTACATTTTATGGGGGATTCTGAGCACCTTGGCTAAAGCGTTACGCGATCGACGCCGCCACCAAATCAGACAGCCGACGCCCGGTAGCAGGGCCTTCATCCACTCGATCTGGGCGTCTCGACGTTTGACTCGCTCTGCTATTGCCGGGAAACGTGCAATGGCGAGACTTTCGGCCGCTTGCTTCTCCTCTGCCGTAAGTTCTCGTGCGATCCGGTAGGCGACAAGCCGCTCGTATCTATGGAACTCTCCGCATTCGTTACACATGCCCCAATAGGGGCTGTAAATCGACCAAGCGCCGTGCTCAGCCCGCCAGAACACAATCCCCGCCTCAATTGCGTCATGAGGCGTGCCTGCTCCGTCCAGGTAGCTCTCGACCAAGGCCAGTGCGGCCTCGTCATCCATATCCTTCGCCGTGACGCTCTTTAGGAGAGAGAAGGCGCGATCTTGGTCGCGTGGGAGGCCCTTTCCCAATCTGAGTGCAGAGCTGAGGTAGTATGCGCAGTAGCAGGGCAATTCAGCGGACTCCGCCGATGACATCGTCACACATTGTTCGGCGGCGTGGGCGGCACTTTTGAAGTCGCCACGACGGTCAGCTTGAAAAGATTTCTTGCTGTAGCGGTTGTATATCCCGCCAATCGACCGCATCGGCATTGGCAGGCGCAAGACAGATCATAACCGCCGCGACAAAGGCCATGGTCGGTTGCGACCCGAGCGGCATTAAGGCTTCCTATCCGCCTGCAAGGCAGCCGCAACACGTCGATCGTATGCTCTGCAACAGACGCGAAAACCGCCGAAAATAACTCCAGCCAGACCGCTGCCGATTCCAGCGGGAATCATATGATCATGCGGGATACGTCCAAGCATATACCCCGTGAGATTGCCGACCAGAACGGCCACCATAAACAGGCCAAGCGACCCACCGATAAGCGCCAGCATATCTTTCAGGAGTGGGTTTCGAAACATGAGACCAGCCTCGGCACCGAGCGACAGGGACGAGTATTAGGAGAAGCTGCCGGAACGACATAAGCGGCTTATGCTGTGCTGGCCAAGTCACATCTGCGTCAATGCTGACCTCGGATATTGCGGTTAACTTCCGGCTGCCGGGTTTCTCGCCAATTCGTTGGGAATCCGGCCGGCCTATTCGGCAGCAACGCAATCACCTGAACAATGCAAGCGGAAAGCGCATGCACAGCTTCATTAGAACATGGGTATTGAACGTATGCCTGCCATCTCGAAGGAAGACATCGAGCCGGAGCCCGTCGCGACCCACGATGGACTGGCCATGGATCGCAACAGCGTGCGGACGTTCGATCAGGACGGTCATCTGCGCGTCGAGATGACTCCGATCTCCAAGGCCAACGTATGCCCGTACTACGGCCGCGAAATTCCGGATTTCGAAGCGCTCGGCCTCGATCCCGAAGGGGTGTACCGCCTGTATCGCGACGCGGACGAGCTGGCGAAAGCCGCGCTGAGCTTCGTCGGCAAGCCGCTGCTCTTGAAGCACATTCCCGTCAGCGCCAAGGACCACCCGCGCGAAGCCGTGGTCGGAGCGCTCGGCGACGCCGTCGAGTTCCATGCGCCCTATCTCATTGCGCCGCTCAGCATCTGGGACGGGGCGGCAATCGCGCTGATCGAATCCGATCGGCAGAAAGAACTATCGAGCAGCTACCGCTACCGGGCCGACATGACGCCCGGCACTCTGGCTGGAGAACCCTACGACGGCGTGATGCGGGACATTTCCGCAAATCACGTCGCCTTGGTTGAGGAAGGCCGCGCCGGGCCTGATGTAGTCGTCGGCGACAGCAAAATGGAGATCATCGAGATGAAGAAAACAGCACTGCTGTCGCGCATGGCGTCCGTCGCCCACGGCGCGATCCTTGCCCACGTCATGCCGAAGCTCGCCAGCGATCACAAGATCGATATCAGCGCGGCCCTCGTCGGCGTCACCAGCGAAAACTTTAAGGCCAAGCGACCCGCCATCATCGAGGCGGTGGGCAAGGCGACCAAGGGCAAGCTGGCGGCCGACGCCAAGCTCGACGGCCTCGAGGCGCTTCTCGGAGCGCTCGAAGAAGTCGACGTCCGGGAAGCCATGGACGAAGACGACGAGGAGGCCGAGAAGAAAAGGGCCGAAGACGACGCCGCCGAGGAAGAGGAACGCAAAAAAGTTCCGGAGGATGCGGAGAAGGACAAGGACGAGGACGAGGACGAAGACAAGGTCGACAAAAAGGCCATGGACTCGGCAATCTCGGCCGCTGTGGCGCAAGCCAAGACCGAGGTCCGCGCCGAGATGCTGAAGGCGGCCCAGGAAATTCGCACTGCGGAAGAGGCGGTTCGCCCTTACATCGGCAAGCTCGCTATGGCCCATGACAGCGCCGATGCCGTCTATCGCACCGCGCTCACCTCGCTCGGCGTCAACATCGATGGCGTTCACCCGTCGGCGCTGCCTGCCATCCTCAAGGCGCAACCGTTGCCGGGCTCCAGCCCCGTGCAGCAGCCACGCGTCGCCATGGACGCGGCCGGCGTCAATTCGTTCCACGAGATGTTCCCGGCCGCCAAGACCCACATCGTCAAGTCGCTTTAAGCTGAGCGACTTTTCTATTCCAACCCCTTCGAGCCGGCCTGAGAGCCGGCTCTTTTCATGAGGAGAACCGCCCATGTCTGGTTTTCAGACGCAAGCCGCCTACAATCCTGCCCCGGCTGTCGAGGGCGACTTCGCTTCCACCAATCCTCGTACCACTCTGATGGCCGCAGCCGGCGCGCTGGTCTGCGGTGCGTTCGGTGCCATCGTCGGCCGCTTTGCCTGGCTGAGCTATGAACAGGCTGACTCCAACAATGCGCCGGCCGTAGTGAACACTCACGGCACCGGTCCTGTCGCGGGCTTCATACATCGCGAGCAGCAGGGCCTGATCGAGCAATACCTGCAGGAATCGACCATGCTGGTCCCGGCCGGCTTCCCGATCACCGTCTTCGACGGTGGTGATTTCTGGGTGAAGAACGCCGGCGCCACCCCGGCCATGGTTGGCCAGAAGGTCTATGCCAATTATGCGGATGGCACGGCAACCGCAGCGGCTACCGGCACCCCGAACGGCGCGACCACGTCGGCCGGTTCGATCGCCGCCGCCACCACCGGCTTCGTCGGCTCCATCGAGGGCAACGTGCTGGGGGTGAGCGCTCTCAACTCCGGTACGATCTATCCCGGCACGACCATCTCGGGTACTGATGTGGCGAGCGGCACCAAGATCGTACGCCAGCTCACCAGCGTCGAAACCGACGGCGCGTTCGGCAAGACCGGAACCTATGCCGTGTCGATCCCCGACCAGGACGTCGACGCGGGCACCGTAATCGCCGGCACTTATGGCGTGCTCACGGCCGGCGGCTCCATCACTGGTGTATTCGGCGTCGGCGACACGCTCACCGGTGCCAGCATCAGTGCCGTCACCACCATCGCCCAGCAGCTTACCGGCGCTGCCGGCGGCGCCGGCACCTATGCCGTCGACGCTAACACCGTCGTCAATGCGGCGGCGCTCACCGCGGCCACCAACGTCGAGACCAAGTGGACCGTGCGTTCCTTCGCCCAGCCAGGCGAGCTGATGAAGATCAGCTCCTGGTCCCGGGGCTAACCCCTCCCGTCAACCTCGAAACCATGCGCCGGCGTGAAAGCCGGCGGTAGTGAGGAGAACCACCATGCAATTCCACGACTACAATCAGGCCGCCGCAACTTGGGCTCAGCATCGCCCGATGTTCGAGCAGGCGGGTATCTATCTGCCCGATGCACGCGCCTACATCGTCGAGGCTTTCCGCACCAACCATCTCGCGATGGATGCGCAGCCTCAACTCGCCACGACGGGAAACACCGGCATCCCAGCGTTCCTGACCACGCTGGTCGACCCGGAGGTCTATCGCATCCTATTTGCCCCGACGCAGGCCGCCGAGATCTTCGGCGAAACCCGCAAAGGCACCTGGATCGACCAGACCGCAATGTTCCCGACCATCGAGCAGACCGGCGAAGTGTCGAGCTACGGCGACTACAACGACAACGGTCGCTCCGGCGCGAACATGAACTGGCCGCAGCGCCAATCCTACCTGTTCCAGACGATCGCCGAATATGGCGAGCTGGAGATCGAGCGCGCCGGCCTCGGTCGCGTCAGTTGGGTCAGCGAGGTCGACGGCGCAGGCGTCACCGTGCTCGCCCGATTCCTGAACACCACCTATTTCAAGGGTGTGCAGGGGCTGCAGAATTATGGCCTTCTTAATGACCCGAACCTTGCGGCACCGATCACCCCGGCGCCGAAGGCATACGGCGGCGTGAAGTGGATCAACAACGGCCAGATCGTCGCCACGGCGAACGAAATCTACGCCGACATCCAGTCGCTGTGGCTGCAACTCGTCACCCAAACCGCCGGCCTGATCGACCAGAAGACCAAGATGACGCTGGCGCTGTCGCCAGAATCGCAACTCGCCATGACTGCAACGAACTCCTTCAACGTCAACGTCGAGGATCTGCTCCGGAAGAATTTCCCGAACATTCGGGTGGAGACGGCAGTGCAGTATGGCGCGCAGACATCGATCAACCCGGTAGGCATCGCAGCTGGCAACCAGGTGCAGCTGATCGCCGACGCCATCGACGGCCAGAAGACGGGCTATTGCTCCTTCAACGAAAAGCTCCGGACTCACCCGATCATCCGAGCAATGTCTTCGTGGAAGAAGAAGATGACCAGCGGCACCTGGGGCGCAATCATCCGCCAGCCGATGGGCATTTCGCAGATGATCGGCGTTTGACGCCGTTTGACACCGCTGGTGCCGGACTGGAACCATTCTGGCACCAAGTATTTTGCGGGGGGGCAGCCCGTCCAGAATCCGAATACTCGGGGACTGCTTTGTGTAGGAAGTGGAACTTGTCTAAGACTTAGACGCTGTAACTAATGAACCGAGCTCAATCTGGCATCCCCATCAAAACCCGACATGGAATTCGCGTGGTGAATTCGAATGCCGATATGAGCGACGTTCTCACTGATGGCAATTGGCCATCGGACGGCCCCAAGTTCCTTGCGGCTCTGGCTGCTCTCGTTGAGGCTCGGATAGGGCGATGTAGCGATGCGAATGTGAGAATTGCGTTCATCTCAGCCGCCATTGAAGCGGACGTGCTTCCAGAAAGTTTTATGCTGAATTGAAGCACTACATCGTTTTGAGGGGGCGCACAGGTGTCCTCCCGGGACAGCTAGGCGCGCAACCGCAGCCTCGTATCGGATCCCGCAAGGGAGCCTGGGAAGCAATTCGTCAACGATCATTGGCTGCCAAGGAAAGTCGTCTTAGGCAGCCGGGGCGCCACCCCGCTCGGCGCGCAATGCCAAAAGCGATGTCGCCGAGGGGGTATTCCCCCCCAGAAATTCAGTTTGCGGATGCTCCGTGAGAGGTGCCTGTTCCACAGGCGCTGAGCCAGGGTTGACACCTGACATCCGCTCCAGCCCTCGGGCCGCGTCGCAGGTGATCGATGGTGGGGGCACCACTGACCATCTCTGGCGCGCCTGGACGCCTCCAGGAGCCCCTAAGCCCCGCATCAGCGAATAGGAGCGCGAGGAGTTGTGCCGGCAGTATGTCGCCGGCGGGCCGACGGCCCAGCTTGCGAGGGACTTTGGATGCTCCCTGAGTTAAAGCCATCTGGCCGCTCGCAACAATCCCAAGCGCCGCACGCCTTGCGTCGCCAGCGACCGCGAGCCGGCAGCAACACCGGCCGACGTCCTGGCTGAGGACCATCGCTGCACCTGCCAACTCCGCGCAAGTCGACAGGACGGCTGAAATCCGGCGTCTGTCCGGCCGTGGCAGCAAGCGCCGAGATCGCGGCTCCGCTGCGCTGCCCCTATCGCGTGGTCGAGGACGCGCTTCCCTGAACCCACTTTTTGATCAACCGGAGTATATCGATGTCCGCCACCGTCACTGTCGCTTGCAAGCTTCCGCATGGCCTCGTCCTGCGCCTCCATGAGATGATCGAGCAGAATGAGCCGACCGCCGGCGGCAGCTTTCGCAAGGTGAAGCGCTCCCAGGTCATCGGCGAGCCCGTCGTGCTGAAAGGCTATGGCCGTCGATTCGATCGCCGCACCGAGCAAGCTCCATCGGCGCAGACGAGCAGCTACGCCCTGACCTATGGCGTCGACGCCGACTTCTTCAAGAAATGGCTCGCCCAGAACCAGGACCTCGACGCGGTCAAAAACAACCTGGTCTGGGCGCATGCTGAACGCGACATGGTCGAAGGGTTCATCATGGAGCACGAGGCGCAGAAGTCGGGCTTTGAGCCGATCGATCCCAACAACCTTCCGCGCGGCATCCAAGCCTTCAAGAAGGAAGAAGCCTGAGCGAGTTGACGCGGGCGAACACCGGGGGCCGCCATGGGCGTCATCGTCGATTTCAGCTACGCGAACTTCGTGGCGATCTATCCGCAGTTCGCCACGCTCAGCCAGCTGCAGGTTGAGCAGGGCGCGCTGCCGATCGCGGTGCTCTATTGCCGCAACGATGGCGGCGGCCCCGTCACCAAAGCAGAGACGCAAACGACGCTGCTCAACCTGATGGTCGCCCACATCTGCCAGCTCATGTACGGCGCCAATGGTCAAGCCCCGGCCGGGATCGTCGGGCGCGTCTCTGATGCGTCCGAGGGCAGCGTTTCGGTATCGGCAAACTTCCCCACGACGCCGAACAACGCGTGGTTCATGCAGACCCCCTTCGGCGCGGCGTTCTGGCAGGGCACAGCCTCCTACCGGACGATGCGCTACGTCCCCGGACCGCGCCGCGCCTTCAACCCGTGGCTCAACCAGTAGAAAAAGGACTTCGTCATGGAACTTCTCCAACTGCTCACGCGGGAATTTCGCGCTTTCAAGCAGGAGATCCTGGATCGCATCGCCAGCCTCGAGCGCCATGCCCGCATTGAGACGTCAGCGCCCGTCGTGCCGCCGGCCGAGCCTGAGACGCCAGCGCCAGTCGCTGGTGCGACTGGCACCGCCGGCGCAACGGGCGATGCGGGCTCCGCAGGCGCCTCCGGTACAACCGGCGGTGCGACTGGAGCAGCCAGCGACACGGGCACCAGCGGTGCCACTGGCGCCGCCGATCCGGCCGCCGATGCCAAGGCAAAGACGGCAAAGAGCGCCTAGCCGTGGTGCATCCCACGGGCGGCGACAAGCTCGCCGCCAAGCTTGCCGAGATATCGAAGAGCCTCCAGAAGGCCGCATCCGTTGACGTCGGCTTCCTGGAGGATGCCACCTATCCGGACGGCACGCCCGTTGCACTCGTCGCCGCGGTCAATGAGTTCGGCTCGGCCGACACACCACCGCGCCCGTTCTTCCGTGGCATGATCGCCGACAAGAGCCCCGAATGGCCTGACGCCGTGGGCAACCTTCTCGTCGCCAACAACTACGATGCGGACAAGACGCTGGGGCAGACCGGAGCGGCCATCAAGGGGCAATTGCAGGCGGCGATCGTCGCCTATGTCGGCCCAACCCTGAAACCCGCCACCATCGCCCGAAAGGACAACGACAAGCAGCTTGTGGACACGGGCCACATGCTGGCTTCGGTCGACTATGCGGTAAAATCCTGAACCGGAGACCCCTACGATGCGAGCCGTCCTTTTTTCGAGCAACCTCGGCGACATCAACGCCAATCTGGCATTCAAGAACAACTATGAGGCGGTGACTGATCCTGGCGCCACTGATGATGCCGACGAGGGCTATCAGGTCGGCTCGTCCTGGGTGAACACGGACACCGACACGGTGTGGACTTGCGCCGATGCGACCGTGGGCGCGGCGGTGTGGCTGACGTCGGGCGCGGTGGGCAACACGCAGGGCGCGCCGGCGGCGCACACTGTCTCTGGCACGCTCTCGGCGGCCGATCTGCTGGCCGGCATAGTCATCATCGCCCAGGGGGCCGGCGCGCCGTCGGTGCAGCAGCTGCCGACCGGTACCGCGCTCCGGGCTGCGCTGCCGGCCGACTTCGGGGTCAATGACTCGTTCGACGTCTCGGTGATCAACACCTCCGTCGTCGATGCCGAGGATGCGACCATCACCACCAACACCGGTATGACGCTAGTCGGGTCGATGGACTTCCCGGCGCATAGCGGCCCGACCATCCCGTCGAGCGGCATCCTGCGCTTCCGCAATACCGCGCCAGACGTCTTCTCGGTCTATCGCGTCGGCTGATCGCCATGAACCTGCACGGGATCGTTTCGCCGGCGATCGCGACGGTCAACCCGTTCGTGACCGCCACGCTGAAACGGTCCACCGGCTATGCCACGGCAGCCGATGGGACACGCGCGCCGACCTATGACGATGTGCCTGGCGTTGCCGTGCAGGCGCAGGCGCTGAGCTACAGCGACCTGGAGCACCTCGACGGCCTCAACATTCAGGGAGTGCGCCGCGCCGTCTACCTGAACGGTTCGGCTCTCGGTGTGGTGCGCGAGCTGCAAACCGGCGGCGATCTCTTCGTCTTCCCTGCCGGCACGTTCCCGGAGGGGAACACCTGGCTCGTCGCCTATGTGCTCGAGTCGTGGCCCGACTGGTGCAAGTGCGCCTTGACCCTACAAATGGATGGAGCCTGACGTCTGATGAGCGGCCCGGTACCGAGCCAGTCGACCATCCAAACGGTTCTGCGCGGCTTTCTCCTGAAATATCTGCCGGCTGGCGTCGAGGTGGTGGCCTCGCAGGACAACCGCGTGGCGGAGCCGGCCGGCGATTTCGTCACCATGAACACCATCCGCCGCGGCCGGCTCTCCACCAACGTCGACACCTATCAGGATTGCGCGTTCGAGGCCTCGATCGCCGACACGGTGATGACCGTGACCCAGGTCGACTTCGGCACGCTCCTGGTCGGGGCGACCGTCTTCGGAACGCCCGTGACCGACGGCACGCTGATCAGCGAGCAGACCGGCGGCACACCGGGCGGAATCGGAACCTATACCGTGGCGCCGGCGCAGACCGTGACCGCGCAAGCGCTGGCGAGCGGCGCTGAGACCACCACGCAGCCGACGGAAGTGGTGATCCAGCTCGACGTGCACAGCGCCTCGGATGGTTCGGCCTCCGACATGGCGCAGACGATCGCTACCTTGATCCGCGACGAGCGGGCGACGCGATACTTCACTGATGCCGGCATGAATGGCGCACCCTTCTATGCCGACGATCCAAGGCAGGTGCCGTTCTTCAACGGCGAGCAGCAATACGAAACCCGCTACGTCGTCGACGTTCATATCCAGGCCAACCAGGCGATTTCTGGCCTGCCGCAGCAATTCGCCGACCAGGCCGTGATCGACGCCGTGAACGTCGAAGCGACCTATCCGGCCTGAACCCTCAATCGAAACAGAAAGGACCTGGTCCATGACGACCATCCCGGCCTCGCAGCTTGTGAACGTCATTCCGAACGTTCTCAACGCCGGCGGCAACGCGCTCGTGATGAACGGCCTCGTGCTGACCCACAACACCCGCGTCCCTACCGGCCAGGTGTTGTCGTTCCCCAACGACGGCGTGTCGGTGGCGAATTTCTTCGGCGCCTCGTCGGAGGAAGCCGAGATCGCCGCGGCCTATTTCAACGGCTTCAACAACTCGACGCAGAAGCCCGCCACCATCCTGTTCACGCAGTATCCGTCGGCATCGGTCGCGGCCTACCTGCGCGGCGGCCGGGTTGCGCAGCTCTCGCTGGCCCAGCTCCAGGCTTTGAGCGGCACGCTCATCGTCAACGTCGATGGCTATGTGCGCAGCGCGAACGCGGTCGATCTGTCGACGGCGACCAGCTTCTCGGCGGCTGCCGCGCTGCTCCAAACCGACCTGAACGCAACCCCGCCGCAAGCGGCATCCGTGACGGGCGCCATCGCCCCCATGACGGCATCCGTGACCGCCTCGATCGCCGGCAGCGTCATGTATGTGACCGGCGTCACCTCTGGCGTGCTGGTCGAAGGCGCCGTTCTGTCTGGGACCGGCGTTTCGGCCGGGACGAAGATCACCAACCAGCTGTCTGGCACGCCGGGCGGCATTGGCGAATATGCGGTCTCGATCCCGCAGCAGGTTGCCAGCGAGGCGATCTCGGCGGCCTATGGCACCCTCACGGTCACTGCGATCGCTTCCGGCACTCTGTCGGTTGGCCAGACGCTTGCCGGTACCGGCGTGAGCGCAGGCACGCGCATCACGCAGCTCGGCGGCGGTCAGGGCCTTACCGGCACCTATTTCGTCAATCTGACGCAGACGGCGGCGAGCGGCACGGTCACGGCGTCGGCGACACCGGTGGGGGTCTCCTACGACTCCGTCGCTGGCGCATTCGTCATCACCTCTGGCGTGGCCGGCGAGGCGTCGAGCGCCGCCTTCGCGACCGGCACGGTCTCGGATGACCTCTTCCTGACGCAGGCCACCGGCGCGACGCTCTCGCAGGGCGCGGATGGTACGACGCCGGCGGCTTTCATGGCCGCCATCACCGAGCTTACCCAGAATTGGGCGACCTTCATGTCGATCTTCGATCCGGACTGCGGCTCGGGCTCGGCGCAGAAGCAGGCTTTCGCCCAATGGGTCAACAACACCAACAAGCGCTTTGCCTATATCGCTTGGGATACCGACATCACCCCGACCGAGAACGGGCAGGCCACGTCGAGCTTCGGCAACATCATCAAGAGCGCCAATCTCGACGGCACCTGCGCGATCTATCACCCCGCTGGCGGTGCGACGATGCCGGCGCAGATCGCGGCCTTCATTTGCGGATCGGCCGCCTCGATCGACTTCCAGCAAACCAATGGCCGCATCACTTTCGCGTTCCGAGGGCAGGATGGCCTGGTGGCTGGCGTGACCTCGGCGACGGTGGCGAACAATCTCTTCGCCAACGGCTATAACTTCTACGGCGCCTACGCGACGGCGGCCCAGCAGTTCCTGGAGTTCCAGAACGGCTCGGTGTCGGGCGAGTTCGAATGGCTGGACAGCTACGTCAACCAGATTTGGCTGAACAACCAGCTGCAACTCGCCCTCATGGAACTGCTCCAGAACGTCAACTCGGTGCCCTACAATTCGGCGGGCTACGAGCTGATCAAGGCGGCATGCCTCGACCCGATCAACCAGGCCGTGAACTTCGGCGCCATCCGCGCCGGCGTGACGTTGTCGGCGCTCCAGATCGCGCAGATCAACTCGGCGGCTGGCCTCAAGGCGAGTGACACCCTCCAGCTGCAAGGCTGGTACCTCCAGGTCAAGGATGCCACGCCGCAGGTGCGGCAGGCCCGCCAGAGCCCGCCCATCAACTTCTGGTACATGGACGGCGAGTCCGTGCAGCAGATCGAGCTGACCTCGACCCTCGTCCAGTAAGCGGCAACCCCATTCCTTCAAGGAGCTAGATCATGTCGTCTCTGACGGCCGCGAACGCGGTCATTACGCTTGCGGTGGCGAACCTCTTCCCGACACCGGTCCAACTGCAGGGCTTTGCTGCCGACAACATCTACGACATGGACAACGTCGACCAGGTCGAGACCGCCATGGGCGTCGATGGCATCCTGTCGGGCGGCTTCGTCTTCAACCCGGTCAACCAGACCTTCGTGTTGCAAGCCGATTCCCCGTCGATCGCCTTCTTCGAAACCTGGGCCGCGACGCAGAAGCAGGCCAAGGACGTCTACACCGCCAACGGCAGCACCACGCTCCCGTCCGTGGGGCGGTCCTACGTGTCGACCAAGGGCTTCCTGATCAGCCTGCCCCCGATGCCGGCGGCGGCCAAGATCCTGCAGCCGCGTCGTTTCGCAATCCGCTGGGAGAGCGTTCAAAGCGTTCCGAACTGAGGGTAAGGCATGCGTAAAGAGATCGACATCACGATCACCGACGAAGGTCGTGACGAAAGCAAGGTGTTCCATATCCGCGAGATGGCGGCGACGCGCGCGGAGAAATGGGCGATGCGCGCTCTCCTCGCCGTGGCGCGCTCCGGCGTTGAACTTCCGGACGACTTCGCGGGCATGGGGATGCAGGGCATCGCCATCGTCGGCATCAAGGCGATCACCAAGATCGCCTTCGAGGATGCCGAGCCGCTGCTCGACGAGATGATGGAATGCGTCACCATCAAGCCTGACCCTCGCAATCCTGCGATCCAGCGCCAGCTGATCGAGGGCGACATTGAGGAGATCGCGACGCTGATCCAGCTGCGGCAGGAGGTGATCAACCTTCACGTCGGTTTTTTTACCAAAGGCGGCAAGTCGAAATCGACCTCGAACTCGCCGTCGCCGGAGTCAGGCTCGCCGAATACGGAAACGTCTCCCGAGCCATCGGTCAGGTTCTCTCAAAGGGGAAAACCTCGCTCCGCGAGCTAGACGAATGGCTGTCGATCGAGGACGTCCACGACCTTCTCGAGGTGTCCATGGTGGACGCCCACAACATGATGTTGCTGAGGAAGCGAGACGAGAATGCCAACGGTCATTGACAGCCTGATCGTTAGGCTCGGTCTCGACCCCAAGGATTTCGAAAAGGGTCAGAAGAAGCAGGGCGAAGCCTGGCTCAAGACGCGCGACGAGTTCCGCAAGGGCGGCAAGGAAATCGAGGACAGCTCGAAAAAGGCTGCCGAGACCGTCAACCTGATCACCAGGCGCGTGCTCGAACTCTTCGCCGTCATCACCGGCTCGCAGGCGCTGAGCGACTTCGTCCGCAAGATCACCAATGCCGACGCAACGCTTGGCCGCTTCGCGTCGAGCCTGGGTGAATCGCCGCAGCGGATCGCGGCCTGGGAGAATGCGGCCGAACGTTTCGGCGGCTCGGCCGATGCGACCGCGTCGACCCTGGAGCGCGTCAACAAGCAGCTCTACAACCTCAACAAGAACGGCGAGGCGCTGCCGCGAGAATTCTCGCAGCTGCAAGGCTGGACAGGCATGAGGATCGATCCCAACCATGGGCTCGATCGATATCTCTCCGATGTCGCCGCCGCATTGCAGCGGCTGCACCAGATCGATGCAGGCGCGGCCCACAACGTCGCGCAGGCGCTCGGCATCGACCCGGCCACCGAACAGCTCATGTACAAGATGGGCGCGGGCATCGACGTCTATCTCGACAAGCTCCAGAAAAGCCTGTCGCCGAGCGACGCCGCGATCGAGTCCGCGCAGAAGCTGCAAGCGAGCTGGAACGAACTCCTCCAGAACATCATCGCGCTCGCCAATGCCATCTATGACAAGCTCGGCCCGGTCCTGGTCGATGCTGCGAACAAGATGTCGGCATGGATCGACAAGAACCGGGACTGGATCCAGACCGGCATCGTCGAAGCGGTGAAGAAATTCATCGACTTTCTCGACAAGATCGACTGGAACGCCGTCGGCGCCGGCATGCAGACTTTCGCCCACGGGGCGAAGGACGTCGTCGACGGGCTGGGCGGCGTCATCAAGGCGACCGAGATCCTCTTCGGCTTGTGGGCCGGCGCCAGGTTCCTAAGCGTTCTCGCCAACATGCGCATGCTTGGCGGGATGCTGCTTGGCGGCGGTGGTGGCGCGGCGGCTGCCGGCGAGGGCGCTGCCGGCGCTGGCCTGATGGGTCTTTTCGGCAAGCTGTCGCCTTGGCTCGCCATGCTAACCCTGTCGGGCGACACCCTACAAGGGAAAGGCGGCTACAACCCACCCGATTTCGAGCTCGACCAGATCACGCAGCTCAAGCATTGGGATCGCAGCGGTCCGCAGGCGCGCAACCATGCTAGCAAGCACGGCGAGACCACCGTTGACGGCAAGCCCGTTTCGAAGGGCAATCCGCTCCCCGTCACCATCACCGACCAGAAAAGCGACGGCGGCGGCTTCTGGAGCAACCTGGTCTCCGGCATTGGCGGCATGCTGAGCGCCGGCGCACGCAACGCATTTGGCGCCCCGGCCGCCGGCGGCGGTGCCGGTGGCGACACCGTCGGCGGGCCTCAGAGTAGGTCGAGCGGCACCAAGGGCTGGTGGACACCTGAGCGGCAATCGGAGGCATATCAGGCGCTCGTCGCCGGCGGCCTCTCCGATGCCGGCGCGCGCGGGCTCGTGTCACGCTGGATGAATGTCGAGGCGAGCGGCGGCCCTTCCACGGTCAATGGCATCGGCGCGACCGGCGTCGCGCAATTTCTTGGGCCGCGCAAGCGTGCGCTGATGGCCTATGCCAAGGCGCACGGCAAGAACTGGAATGATGCTGCCACGCAGTATCAATTCGTCCTGTCTGAGCTTAACGGTCCCGAGAGCAGGGCTGGCCGCGCGCTGCGCAATGCCAAGACCGATGCCCAGGGCGCTGCCGGCGCATCGATGTACGAGCGCGCCGAAGGCTACAACGCCTGGAGCGGAATGGACAACTTCACGCAGCGGACCTACCGGGGCATGAAGGGCATCAACACCGGGGCCAAGGGTGCGGCACTCTCGAACATCTCGAGCACGCACACCGCCACGACGTCGAGCAGCTCTGTCGAGAACCATATCGGCAAGGTCGAGGTCCATTCCCAGGCGACCGACGCCAACGGCATCGCGTCCGATATCAACGACGCGCTCAACCGGCGCCTCTTCACCGCTCAGGCAAACAGTGGATTGGCGTGATGGCCGGCATTCTGGAGCTTCTCACACAAGACGCCATCGGACTGCTGTCGGGCGTCTTCCAGCAGCAGCCATGGGGCATCTATTTCGGCGGGGTTCCGGTAATCGTCGCCGACAACGTCGTCGAGGTGCAGTATCGCCAGCAATGGTCGATCTCTGACTTCCCGGTCGAGCGCGGGGCCTTCGAGAGCTACGACAAGGTCCAAATCCCCTACGATGCGCGGCTGCGCTTCACCGCCGGCGGATCGGCGGCAAACCGTGCCGCCATGCTGGCGTCGATCGCGGCCGTCGCCGGCGACACCAACCTCTACGACGTGGTGACGCCGGAGGCGGTCTACCTCTCCTGCAACTTCACCCACTACGACTACAGCCGACGCGCGAACGAGGGGATGGGGCTTCTGTCGGTCGATATCTGGCTGATCGAAGTGCGCGAGGCCGTCAGCGCCGCCATGTCGAACACGCAAGATCCGAGCGGCGCGTCCCAGGTCAACGGCGGCACCGTGCAGACCGTCCCCGCGACCAGCTCGCAACTGGCGCAATTCCAGACAGCCTCCGGGCTTCCGGCTGGAGGCTTCTGATGGTCATCATTCCCCTGCAGGCGGTTGCCAACCAGGCGGTCGGGGTGACGCTCGACGGCCAGGTCTCGCAGATCAGCCTCTACCAGAAGAACACGGGCCTGTTCATCGACCTCTATGTCGACAACGTGCTCGTGATCGGCGGGGTGATCTGCCAGAACATCAACCGGATCGTGCGGTCGCTCTATCTGGGGTTTTCGGGCGACCTGATCTTCATCGACAACCAGGGCGACACCGACCCGTATTATACCGGGCTGGGGACGCGCTACAGCCTCGCCTACCTGTCGGCGAGCGAGCTTCCGGCCGGCCTCGGCTGATTAATTGCAGCGCTTGAACCGATCGCCGGCAAAGCAGACGTGGAGCTGGCGCAGCTGCGCCGACACCTCTTCGCGCTGATCGCACGCCTTGATCGTGTCCGGATCGTCGCCCGATCCGCCGCGGCACTGCTCGTTCAAATCGAGATAGCTCTTTTCAAGGGCGGCCTTGTTTGGCTTTGCCGCCAGTGGCGTGGCGGTCAGCAGGAGGAGTGAGGCCGTCGCGGCGGCGAGGACTTTCGACATTGGTCGTAACCTTTTTGATGGCAGGCGGTGGTCGGGATGGCATTCAGCCAGAAGCGGATTTCTGTCGAGTTCGAGCTGGCAAACGGCCAGTTTGAGGGCGGCGGCAACACCGCAGAGGTGTTCGGCCTACGCGTCTCATGCACCATCGTCAACGCGGGCCAGGGCTCGGGGCAAGCGGAAATTTCGATCTGGGGCCTGCCGCTCGCTCTGATGAACCAGCTATCCACCGTCGGTTCACAGTATCTCCAGATGTACAAGAACAACATTTCGGTGCTCGCCGGAGACGACGAGACCGGGCAGAACGTCGTCTGGACGGGCGCCGTCGTCTATGCCTATGTCGACGCGCAGGCGATGCCTGACGTGTGCTTCCGCGTCAGCTCGCTACCTGGCGTGTTCCATGCCGCAAAGCCGATCCCGCCGCTGAGCATCAAGGGCTCGGGCGACGCCTCGCAGATGATGAAAAGCCTCGCGGGGCAGATGGGCATGGCGTTCGAGGACGCCGGCGTAAAGGTCAAGTTCGCCAACCCCTACTATCCCGGCACTGCGTGGACGCAGGCGCTGGCGATCGCGCGCGACGGCGGTTTCGACGTCGGCTTCGATCGGTGAACGATGGTCATCACGCCGCCCGGCAAGGCGCGCAACACCAGGCGGTGCAGTTCACCGAGGGCGGCATCAAGCTTTTCGACAAGAACGGCCAGATCATAGAGTTCGCGGCCGGCTCGATCACGATCACCACGGCGCAGCTGCTGGTGACGGGGGACGTCATCGCAGGATCGGGGGGCGCCAACATCAGCCTCCTCAACCACCTCCATACGAACGTCCAGCCTGGCGGCGGGACGTCAGGCCCACCGGAGCCCGGAACCTGATGCAGACGCTGCTTCTGACCACGGACACGTGGGACCTGACGGCCGACGCATCGGGCAACATCGCCGTGGCGGACCAGTCGTATTCCCTCGCGCAAGACGCCGCGAGCGCGATCCGGCTGTTCCTGGGGGAACTCTACTACGACACGACGCAGGGGATTCCGTACTTCGATCAGATCCTGGGCAGGGCGCCACCGGTCTCGCTGATGAAGGCGTATTTCAACCGCGCCGCATTGACGGTGCCCGGCGTCGTCTCGGCGCAAACTTTCATCCAGTCATGGACCGATCGCACCATCACCGGCCAAGTGCAGGTGACGGACGCGGCGGGCAACATCACCGCAGCGGGCTTCTAGCAAAATGGTCGATACCACCAATGTCCCTGCGCCGCAGTGGACCGACACGGGCTTCCTGATCCCCTCGGCCGCGGAAGTGCTCGCCGGCGTCACGGAAGATATCAACGAAGCGTTCGGGGGCGTCCTCAACCCGGCCTTGAACACGCCGCAAGGGCAGCTGGCCAGCAGCGAAGCGGCGGTGATCGACGAGGTCAATTCGACCTTCCTGTTCTTCACCAACCAGGTCGATCCGGCTTACGCGACCGGCCGCATGCAGGATGCGATCGCGCGCATCTACTTCATCGAGCGCAATCCGGCTCAGCCGACCGTCGTGCAGGCCCTTTGCAATGGCTTGCCAGGCGTCGCCATTCCGTCCGGATCGCTGGCGCTGGCCGAGGATGGCAACCAGTATCTGTGCACGGAAGACGGCGTCATCGGCTTTGACGGCACTGTCACCTTGCCGTTTGAATGCCTGGTGGTCGGCCCGATCCCGTGCCCGGCCGGAAGCCTCGACCAGATTTACCGGGCCATCCCCGGATGGGACTCGATCACCAACCCGGATGACGGCGTGCTGGGCAACAACGTCGAGAGCCGGGCGCCCTTTGAAGCGCGCCGCGCTGCCTCGGTCGCGCTGAACTCGCAGGGCTCGCTTCCTTCGGTGCTTGGCGCGGTCCTGGCGGTGTCGAACGTGATCGATGCGTTCGTGACCGAGAACGCCAGCAATGACGTCCAGACCATTGGCGGCGTCTCGCTCTATCCGAACTCGCTTTATGTCGCCGTGGTCGGCGGCGATGCCGACGATATCGCGCAAGCGATCTGGTCGCGAAAAGCCCCAGGCTGCACCTATAACGGCAACACGACGGTCACGGTCTACGACCAGAGCCCCGGCTATGTTCCGCCGTACCCTGCCTATCGGGTCTCCTTCGAAATCCCCAATCCGCTGGCGATCCTGTTCGCGGTCAACATCGTGAACACGCACCTGGTGCCGGCCGACGCCGCGACGCAAATCCAGAATGCCATCGTCAGCGCCTTTGCTGGAGGTGATGGAGGCCCGCGCGCCAAGATCGGCACCACACTGTTCGCCAGCCGGTTCTACGCGCCTGTGGCCGCCCTTGGGTCGTGGGCGCAGATCATCTCGATCGAGGTGGGCTCGAACAACACTCCGTCGGCCGTCTTCACCGGGACAATCGTTGGAACGACACTGACGGTATCCGCCGTTGCATCGGGAGCGCTGGCCGTTGGCCAGGTCATTTCCGACGCAACCGGCGCATTGACCGTCGGCGCCACGATCACGGCGCTGGGCAGCGGTACCGGCACATATACCGTCTCCAACAACATGAGCGTGTCGATCGAGAGCATGACGGCGGCTATCCCCAATCGCTTCGACATCAGCGTCGATATCGACCAGGTGCCGACGATCTCGCCCAACGACATCATCGTCACCCTGAGCTGATCATGGCCGACACAGGACCTCCCTATCCCAGGCCACCGGCCGGGATACCGAACGGCTTTGGGCAGTTCGCCATCGGCATCAGCCCGATCGGCGACTACCCGTCTTTCGATGTCTGGCGCACCGTCATCAGCCAGTATGCGAACGCGCCTACGCTGACGCAGCTGATCGGGAACATTTTCTCGTATCTCGACCAGACCGCCAACTTCGACGCGTTCTTCGACTACATCTGGAACGTCGATACGGCGCAGGGCTATGGGCTCGACGTGTGGGGGCGCATCGTCGGCGTCAATCGTGTCCTGCAGATCACGGCCGGAGACTGGTTCGGCTTCGATGAGGCGATCCCGGGAGCCGATCCACTCGGCCAGGGCGCATTCTATTCCGGCGCTCCACTGACGGCGAATTTCGCGCTTTCGGATGAAGCGTTTCGCCGGCTGATATTCGCCAAGGCGGCGGCCAACATCACTAACGGTTCGATCCCGGCGATCAACCAGATCCTGCTCAGCCTCTTTCCGAATAGGGGCAACGCCTACGTCACCGAAGGCGGCAACGACGGGACATGGTTCGGCTTTCAGGAATCGCTGAACTGCGTCGGTTTCAACCAGGCATCGTTCTACGCGGGCTCGAGCATCGTAACGATGACGATGACGTACACCTTCGCCTTCCAGCTCACCCCCGTCGAACTCGCGATCGTTCAGAATTCCGGCGTCTTGCCGAAGCCGACAGGCGTCAGCGCGTCGGTCGTCATCATCTAAGGATCTCGCCATGCAGATTTCAAACTTGCCGTCGAAGTTCCCCGCAGTTTGGGGAGCCTCGGCGAGCCCGAGCTACATTCGCAACATTCCGCTCGGGTCGCAGATCGGGATCGTGAATGGTGCGGCGTCCCTGACCGATGGCTTTCCGCCGCTCAACTTCCTGCCGGTAGGATCGGGCGGCGTGCCGCCGTTCGGCCAGGACATGAACGGCATTCTGAAGCAGATCACGCAGTGGTTGCAGTGGCAGAACGCGGGCGGTCTCGTCCCCTACGATGCGAGTTTCTCGTCAGCGATCGGCGGCTACCCCTTCGGTGCGGTCTTGGTCGGCACGACGCCGGGCGTCGTTTGGCTTAGCACCGCCGACAATAACACGTCCAATCCGAATGCCAGCGGCGCCAACTGGGTCAATATCGGAGAAGCGTCTTCACCGATCATGGTGGGTGTTGATACCGGTTCGGCGAACGTCGTCACCGCCGCTGTCGCGCCGGCGCCGAGCGCCTATGTCGACGGTCAGGTCTTCCTCATCCAGAAGGCCGCCTTCGACAACAACGGCGCGATGACGGGAAACATCGAGTCGCTCGGCTCGCATCCCATCGTCAACATGGACGGCACGGCGCTGACGGCCAAGCAATGGCCGGCGAGTGCCACGGGCATCCTCGAATTTAGCGGCGCGACGACGTCGTTCCGGCTGCTCAACCCGGCCGTGACCGTGGCCGCCAATGCCGGTCTTTCGGCGACCGACCAGCAGGTTCTTTCGCTCGCCATCACGACTTTGCCGTCACCCACTGGCGCGCTTTCCCTGGGGGACAGCTTTCCGCTGCACGTGTTGTCGGACGCTGCGGATCGCGAGGTCACGCTCGCGGCGCTCGCCGCAGTGCTCCCTGGTGCGATGAAGGCCATGCGCGTCATCGCGGCCAGTGGAACCTACGTGCCGACGGCCGGTGCCAAGAGCATGCTCGTCTTTGCCACGGGCGGCGGCGGCGCAGGTGGCGGCAACGCCACCACGGGCGGCTTCACTGGCGGCGGCGGAAGCGCGGGCGGAACGGCGGTCTATTTCGGGCCGGTGTCCTCGCAGGTCGTCACTATCGCCGCTGGTGGCGTCCCCAATCCATCAAGTGGCAGCGATCTCATCGGCGGTTCCGGAGGTACAACTTCTTTCGGCTCTCTTGCCGTTGCCACCGGCGGCGCTGGCGGTTCTTCCGCCGGCACCAACTCATACGGAGCAGGCGGCCAGTCCGTGGGGACCGGAACCGCTGGCACCCTTTTGATCCCGGGGAATGGCGGCTCGCCTGGTTCGGGCCACGACGGTGGTTGCGGAGGTGGCTCGTTCTGGAGCGGCGGCGGCTTCGGCGGCGCAACGCCTTCGACCGGCGTCCAAGTAAACGGCGGTCCCGGCTCTCTTGGCGGCGGCGGCGGCGGTGGCGACGGGGGCGGTGCCGGCGGTGCCGGCGGTACCGGTGTCGTCGTCATCTTCGAGTTTGATTGACGCACCTGAGCCGCCTGCAACTGCACCTCACATAATCGGATAGGTCTCATGGTGACGTTTAGCTATGGCGTGGTGCTGACGCCTGGCCAGTGGAACCTGCTTTTCAACCAGAAGCAGAACGCGCTCGGCTACACTCCCGTCAACCGGGGCGGCGACACGATGCAAGGCCCGCTTAACACCGTTGCCTCGACGTCCAATGGTGCCGGCTTTAGCATCCCTCCTGGACAGCCTCCGGCATCGCCCGTCGATGGTATGTTCTGGTCGACGATCTACGGTCTGTTTTTCCAGATCGGCGGGCAAACCATCGGGCCAATCACCAACGGCAATGTCGTTGGGCCGTCAAGCGCCGTGGTGGGCAACATCGCCGTGTTCTCCAACACGAACGGCACGGGCGTCGAGGACAGCGGGATCTCGCTGCAATCGCAAGCGGCCAACATCGTGCTCGCCACGCCAGGTGCGGGAGCCGGCGCGCCCGCGTTTCGGGCGTTGGTCGGAGCTGATCTTCCCACGCCTCAGACCGTGGCCTTGGGCGGCGTGTTTTCGGCCGCCGCGCCTGCCCACAATTTCGGCACGGGCATCAACTCGAGCGGCTACCCGACGTTCGCGCAGCCGGCGATCGGCGACATCTCCGGCATGGTCGCCAACATGGCGGCGTTCCTGGCGACGGGGACGAGTGCCTCTCTTGCCGCGACCGTTACCGACGAGACTGGCTCGGGGTCGCTGGTCTTTGCGATCAATCCGACCATTTCCCTCGCTGCCGCATCGACTGGCGTCACGCAGACGCCGGGAGACAACTCAACCCATCTGGCAACGACCGCCTATGTGCAGGCGGCGATCTACGCCACCACGACACTGCCGGCGTCGAAATACGCCACGACCGCTGCGCTTCCCACCGTCACCTATGCGAATGGAGCGTCTGGCGTCGGGGCCACGCTCACGGCCACTGCCAACGGCGCTTTGACGGTCGACGGCGTTGCCCCCAACGTCAACGATGTGATCCTGGTCAAGAACCAGGCTTCGACCTTCCAGAATGGTATCTACTCGGTCACGGCGACCGGCAGCGCGGGCGCGCCTTTCGTCCTGACGCGCGTGATCTATTACAATCTCGCGGCCGACATCGATTTGGGCGACACCACCTTTGTGAGCGCCGGCTCGACGCTGGCGGGCACGAGCTGGGAACAGAACGGCACGGAAGCCCCGGTTATCGGGACCAACCCGATAACCTTCGCTCAGGTGGCCGGTCCTGGCACCTATACCGCCGGCAATGGTCTGCTGCTCTCGGGCACGCAGTTCTCGATCGATACTACGATCACGGTCGACAAGACCACGGCCCAGACCCTGCAGAACAAGGTCATCAGCGGGCTAAACAACACCATCTCGAATATTTCGCTGTCGGCCAGCGTCACGGGAACCTTGGGCGTTGGCAATGGCGGCACTGGTGTTGTCTCGGTCCCGGCGGGCGATATTCTCGTCGGCGCGGGCGCGGCTGCGATGGTCCCAACGACGCCATCGGCATTCCTGGATGGCTTCGGCTCGACGCAGGGAACGATCTTGTATCGTGGGGCTGCCGGCTGGCTCGCGCTCCCTCCTGGAGCACTGGGAACGGTCCTGACCTCTGGCGGCCCAGCGGCGAATATCGCATGGGCTGCGGCGGCGGCGGCAAGCGGCGTTCTGGTCAACGTCCAGGCGCTGACAAGTTCGGGCACATACACCCCCACGGCCGGTGCTACGCGGGCCTTCGCCTTCGTGACGGGTGGCGGCGCCGGCGGAACAACCGGCACCGGCAGCGGCAGTGAAAGCGGCGGCGGCGCTGGCGGCACGACAATCGCCTTCGTGGCTTCCCCGTCTCCCACAACTGTCACCATTGGCTCGGGCGGGGGTGCCGGCGCCGCAGGCGGATCGTCCGCGCTCGGCACTGTCACGGCTAACGGCGGCACTGCCGCAGCCAGTCAGAATCTCGGCGGTCGCGGCGGCGCAGCCACCGGCACCGGCACCTTAGGGGTGGCTGGTGGTGATGGCGGCTCTGGCAGCAACGCGACTTCCAATTCCAGGGCCGGCGATGGCGGCGAAAGTTTCTGGGGTGGTGGCGGCGCGGGCGGACAGACTGCTGGTAGCCACACTGCCGGCGCTTCTGCACAGGCGTACGGCGCCGGCGGCGGCGGTGGCGCATATAGCGCTGGCGTCGGCGGTTCCGGTGCTCCCGGCGTCGTTGTCATATTCGAGTTCAAATAAAGGATCGTACCCATGCAGATGGTCGTCATCGACGCAAACAACAACATCGTCAACATCATCGAGGCCGATGCAGGCTTTGAGTTGGAAGGCTTTACGCTGGTGCCTTATCAGGCCCCGGCTTACATCGGCGGCCAGTATGTCAACGGCGTGTTCTCGGCTCCCCCGCCGCCGGCACCTGTCGTCCCCGATAGCGTGTCGGCCCGGCAATTCCACCTGCAGCTGAGTGTTGCCGGTCTGCGCGACCAGGTCACGGCCTGGATCGGGCAGCAGCCTGTCGAGGTGCAAGACGCCTTCGAATACAGCGGAAGCTTCCTGCGCAGCGAGCCGATGATGGAAACCGGTTTTGCAGCCCTTGGCTGCACGTCCGCTCAGGTCGACGCATTCTTCACGGCCGCCGCGCTCCTTTGACCGTGAGCCTGCCTACCAATCCCTGAAAACCTGCCCTCGCGGGCGGAAAGGAACTGTTATGCGTCTCGTCCCTGACGTGCGCCGCGTGGTGCTGTTGTCTCTCAGCTTCTGGATGCAGGTGTTCGGCCTCGCCGTGCTCATCCTGCCCGAGGTCTGGTATCACCTGACCGACCAGGACTATGACCCAAATGTCGCGTGGTGGCTCGGCGTTGGCCTTCTGCTCGCCGGCATCATCGGCCGCGTTTTCCAGCAGGGGCTTTCGCCTTGGAAGGAATGGCTGCGCATTGCAGCCGTGGCGGCCCTCGTCTTTGCGCTGGCGCTTCTGCTCGCTTGGCCATCCAGCGCATCGCCCTTGGCCGGAACCCCGGCGAACGAGGCGCAGACGCTTGAGATCGCTGTGCCCTTCATCGCCAAGGAAGAGGGCAAGCGCAACGTCGCCTATCGTGACGCGGTCGGGATCTGGACGATCTGCTACGGCTCGACGCGCGGCGTCCATGCCAACATGGTGCTGACCGACCAGCAGTGCATCGATCTTCTCAGGGTAGAGGTGGCCGAGCATCGCACCGGGCTCCACCGCTATTTCACGCCGGTGACGATCGCCGTTCGCCTGCCGGCGACGCGTGATGCGGCTTACACGTCGCTCGCCTTCAACGTCGGCCCGGCCGGGGCAGGCAAGAGCGCGGCAACGCGCCGTCTCAACGCCGGTGATATCGCCGGCGGCTGTCAGGCGATCACCTGGTTCGACCATGCTGGCCATAGGGTGCTGCGCGGTTTGTTCGAGCGGCGCCAGCGAGAGAAGGCGCTTTGCCTCGAGGGGGCGCACTGATGCCTAAGCTCATAGCAGCCTACACGACCCTGGAGCCGATTTATCCTGGTTTCGTGAACGTCAGCCGGAACGACGACGGCTCTGTCGTCATCTACGTCAGGGGCAGTCCCGAGATCCACGCTGACGGGGCCTATATCTGCGGCTTCGTCGCCGACAAGGGCAAACCGGGCCGCTGCACCCTCGGCGACCATGCCTGCAACAACTACTGCAATCTGGCAACCCAAAAGGGGCCGATGGTCGACAGTCCGGCACCATGCTCTCAAACGTTCGAGGGCAAGACGGCTGCGGTGCGGCTGACTGCCGACGAGTGGGTAAAGCTGCTCGAAGGGCTTGGTGGCCAATGATCGCCGCGCTCTACGCCATCCCCTATATCGGCCCGTTCCTTGCCTTCGCGACCTCGCGGTTCGGCCTGCCGATCGTCGTCGCCGGCGTGATCATCTTCTTCTACGAGGGTGTTCCGCTCGGGCCGCTCCGCGACATTCCCTATGTCGGCCCGGTGCTGGCCAGTGTCGCCGACGGCCGCGTCGATCGAGAGTACGCCGCCGGCCAGAAGGCCGATGCCGCGCTGTGGCAGGAAAAGATCAAGCTCGCCGCCATCGCCCAGGCGGCCGACATGAAAACCCGGCAGCAGGACATCGATGCCGCGGCCCAAGCCTACATCGACAAACAGCATAGCGACGCCGGCCGCATTGCCGAGCTGGTGCGTGCACAGAAGGACGAAGACAATGCGCCGCCTGATCCGACAAACCCTTCTGGTTGCAAGCCTGATGGCATCTCTGCAGGGGTGTCAGTGCGGCTCGATGCAATCGGCCGCTAGTCTTGCGCCGGCGCCGAAACCGCATGTCGATCCCAGCGTTCTGCAGGAGTGCGATAGTGTCGTCGATATTCCACACCGGTTCGTGCCGAGCGACGAAGAGGCGCGGTTGCATGCCGAGGACCGCCTAAGGCTGGGCGACTGCAAGCGCCTCGACCACGCCAAAGCCCTCATCATCGAGGCGCTGGTGAAATGACTTCAAAGCTCGACGAGATATCGGAGGCAATAGGTAGCCTTCGCTCTGAAGTAGCAGCGTTGCGCCGTGACTTCACCGACAGCGCCAAGCGAGCTGATGACCATCGAGCCGTGATCCACAAGCGGGTTGACGACCTGGTGCAGGACTTCGGCGACGTGAAAACGACCGTCGAGACGATGAAGGCTGATGTCGGCGACAGCAAGCTGATCACCGACGAGGTGAAGGAGTGGAAGCAGCGCGGCGTCGGCGCGCTGTTTGTGGCAGGCATAGCCGGCACCGCGCTTGGCGGGGCGGCAGTCGGCTTCATCGTCTACTGGTGGGAAGCGATCATGAAGGTGCTGCGCACCGCCTGATCTTCACCCCGGTTTTTGTGCCAGCAAGCGTTCCCCCTGAGTAAACCCCCGATCACCGGAGCGATCCCCAAATGTGCTCCAGACAAGAACTGAAACAGTTGCTTGAGCGCTCTCACGCGCTCTTGCTTTCGCTCGTTGAAAGGACCGAAATCATGACCGTCACACTCACCGGCCTACAGGACACACTGACGGCCAACACTGCGGCTGTCGCCGAAAGCACCGCTGCAATCGACGCTGCCATTGCGGCCGGCATCGGCACCGGCGGCACTTACGATACCGTCGTCCAGGAAGCGGTCGATGCAGCCACCGCCGCGCTGACCAGCAACACCACGGCGATCCAGGCGGCCACCGCCCAGCTTGCCGCTGCCACACCGGCCGCCGCTGCGACACCGCCCGCCGCCTAGCAGTCTCATCTACCCATCATTTCCAGTCTCCCCATCGGCTTCGGCCGGTGGGGATCTTTTTTGTTTCTTCGCGGCCATAGGCCTCAGATGACGGGATTCTCCTGAATGCTTTTATCGGCTATTGTGCGCAATTATGCCGCGCAGGAGTCTACTTCATGGCCGAAACCACGATTGAATGGACGGACGTCACTTGGAACCCGGTCGCCGGGTGCACAATCCTACCGCAGGCTGCACAAATTGCTATGCCATGAGAATGGCCGCGCGGCTGGAAGCTATGGGGATGGAGAAATACCATGGTCTAACTCGCAAGAGTGGGGGCGTGCGAAGTGGACTGGCAAGGTGGTAACCGACCCGAAGTTGCTCGCAATACCCGCAACCTGGTCAAAGCCCCGCCGGGTGTTCGTGAACTCAATGTCAGACCTGTTCCATGTTGATGTGCCGCCGGATATCATCCGCCAAGTCTGGACGGTGATGGATGGGACAGATATATGAGTAAAATCAAATAGTTATTGGAGGACGTGTGCAAAAAATGCACACGAAAGTTCTGCTTCTCTTCCATTTTCGTTCCTGCGATAGACCCGCCGATCAGTCTTTTGCCTGGCCGTGTGCCGCTACCAGTCGCCAGTTCGACCACGAGGATCGCCGCCGTATCCACCCCCAGCCGTCTGTTGCCAGGTTGGTGTTCTGCGATCAATTGCGCGTCTCCGACGGGGTTGAGCCAATAAAGCGCTGTTGCGTCTCCGCTGCGAGCATCCAGTTCCCTGGGGTTCTTGGAAGCTTTTCGGACTTTCTGCCTTGCGCCTCCGGCCGAATCGCGTGTGCTTATGAAGGAGATTGGGGCACCAGGACATACTTTTGGGCACGCTTGATTATCGCACTCGCGCTGGACCTGAATGCCCTCGGCAGTTCGTCGTAGCGAGATCTACCCAGACGTCGCGATCGATCGCCTGCCGGGGGTTCGAGTCGCTACCGCCTTTCCCCCACTCACTGAACTGCCAGTTCCGACTTCGCTGCTACGGCTGAGCGAAGCGAGCCTCTCTAACTACGAACCTGGGCGTCGGGAGTTCGAATCTCTTCGAGCGCGCCACTATTTTAAGCACTTAGGCGAAAGCTGCCGTGCGCGTGGTCTATCGGGAAAACACCCGGATCGACCGTTTGATCACCGGAATCCTGTACAAGCCTGTAGGCAGGGCGCCACCGGTATGGTGAGCAGCGCTCGCCGGCAGGTATGAGATACATTGCCTGCCGACGAGCCCTCTACGTCCAGCCCTACTTGGCCGGCTGGATGCTCGAAGCCGCCAGCTTGCCGGCCTTGGTCGAGTAGGTGACGACGACCTTTTCACCGACCTTGAGCGTCTCGGCCTCGATCCCTTCCGGCAAGATGAACGTCTTGCCGTCGGACAGCGTGATCGAATCGCCACCCTTGTCCACGCTTGCGATCGTGCCGGTGGCTGCCTTCGCGAAGGCACCGGTCGAGGATGCGAGGGCCAGTATCATTGCGGTTGCGATGACTGATTTTTTCATGTTCGTTTTCCCGTTTGGTTTTGTTGCGATGCCGAAAGGGGCCGTTGGGCCCGGAGCGGCAACGGTGACGATCCGGAGCGGTAGGCTTGCCGGATCATTTCTCTCATTCGAGAGAAGATGGGATCGAGCCTAGGCGGCAGAGTTTGCGACATGATGGCCGCTACTTTACAAATAGGTAAGTCCGGTGCGGATTGATCTTGGTTTTATGCATGTCGTTATCCCAAAACCGCTGCGCACTTTTGGGCGACATCCCTTAGAGATCCCGCAAGTGCTCTGCGTCCTGTCCGGACGAAGGCCTGGCCGACAGGACCGCGGCGACGACCGAAGCGGCGACAAGGCCGAGCACGACCCCCAGATAGGCCCAGGGGATCGACAGCGCCTCGGGCGGCGGGTCGAACACGCCGGTCAACAGCTTCACCAGCATCCACGCCGTCAGCAAGCCCGACAGCAGACCGAATGCGAAACCACCGACGAGGATGAGGAGGCCTTCGCTCCACAGAAAGGCCGCCAATTGCCGGGGCTTGGCGCCGATGGCGCTCAGTATGGCGAAGTTCCGGCGGCGCTCGATGAACCCCAATGCCAGCATCAGGCCGGCGGCGGCAGCCGCCATGACGACGGAAAACCCCAGTTCGATCGTCGTCAGCCCACCGAGGTCGACCGCCGTCAGGCTCGAGCCGATGAGATGGGCGGCCTGGCCGATGTCGGCAACCTTCAGCGACGGATCGAAGGAGAGCACCGAAGCGACTTGTCGCGCGAGCGTTGACGGATCGGCCTTTGCCCGCATCAGGACGTACTCGGATGCATCCGACCCGGTCATGCGGGCCACGTAGGTAGCGTTGGCGACGAGAAAGGAGTCCTTCGGCGCGGTCGGAAACTCACGCGCAACGCCGATGAACTTGAAGGCGATGGGATGGTACTGGTGATCTCTTGCGTCCATGAGCCGAAGATTGATCGTATCGCCTTGCTGGAGCTGGAAGTCCTGCACGGTCTCTTCCGACACCAGAACACCGTCGGGCGTCAGGGTGAGCTGGTCGAGCATGCTGGCCGCGCCGGCGCCGCTGAAATAGGCATCGGAAAGGCTCGTTGCGCGTTCGATACGCCTGGGGTCGATGCCATAGAGATCCTGCAGGTCGGCGCCGACATAGGCGAAGCGATGCTGCATGGGCTCCGCCGCGGCCGCCTCGGGCAGTGTGGCCAGCGCTGCCAGATGTGTCCCGGCCGGCCTGTCCGATGTGCCGAAGACGGTGACGTCGGAACCGTTGGTCAATTCCGCATCGATGCGCGCCTGTGCGTTGTAGGTGGTGTTGAAGATCGCGGTCGACGTGGCGAAGGAGATTGCCAGCGCGGTCATGGCGATGCCGACGGTCAGGCGCCCCGATTGCCGCGACAGCGCCGCCGATACGACAGCCGCGAGGGGTCCGGCGACTGGCGCGATGATCGCCCGAAGACCCCTGCCGTTGCGCGCGATGATGGTGCCCGACAGCCGCACCGTCAGCAGCGCCATGCCCAGCCAGAACAGCGCCGGCGCTATGAACGCCTTGTAGTCCACCGAGGTTGCGGCGACGCCTTCGGGCGCCAGCACGATCTGGTATCCGGTGCTCGCCGACTGCCAGAAGAAGAGCCCGGCTGCCGCGAGCAAAAGCATGTCGAGCCACAGGCGCTGCCAGAGCGGCGTCCCCGCCCGGCTGACGGTACGCCGCGCGGCACTGACAGTCGCCCAGCGCGCGTCGCGCCAGGCGGGAAACAGAAAGGCGGCGAAACCGACGAGCAGCCCGAACGAGGCGACAAGAAGCAGTGTCGGACCGCTCGCGCTCGCCGTTGCGTGCTGGCCCGGAGCGATGCGGCCGAAGAGCAGCGCTGTTGCTATGCCGAGCGCGGTTCCGCCGACAGCGGCGATCGCGGCCTCCGCCGCCGACAGGGACAGGATTGTCCTTGTCGTGGCGCCGCGGACGCGCAGCAGTGCCTGCTCCATCCGCCGGCGCGCCGCACCGGACGATGTGACCGCAAAGGTGAGCGCAACGGCCAGCGCAATGCCGGGCAGCCCGAGAAACAGGAACAGCACGGAGGCGTAAAGTGCGTCCTCGCGGACTGCTCCGAGGCGGGAGCCGAGATTGTCGGCGACCAGAGCCTGCCCCACGATCCGCGCCTCGAGATTGCGCTGTGCACCGGTGACGAATGTATAGGCTGTGACCGGGTCGGGCGGCAGCGCCTCATGGGCGAGCCGCACATGCCATTGCAGCCTGGTTGTGTCGGGGCGTATTTTCTGCTGCGGGTCGAACAATTGCCGCCAGTCCTGCTGCGGCAGCACGAGCACATTGTCAGGCGGCGCCTGCGGAGCAGCCTGAGGCGGTAGGCCCACCGCCTGGAACAGCGAATCCGCGTCGGGAAGGTCGATCACGCCGGCGACCTTGACCTCTGCCGGCGGCAGCCCGATCCGCTTGATCGACACCATGTCGCCGGGGCCGACATGAAGGTTGGCCGCCGTCTGCTGGGCAATGAGAACGCCGTCGGTCTTGCCGGAAAGCGGCCGGACCTCCGCCGGAAAGTCTTTCGCATAGAAGCTGTCGAAGGCGACGACCTGGCCTGGTCCGGTGGTCTGCGTCGTGCCGCCGGTCTGGGCTTCGAAAGCGGCGACATCCGCGTAGCGGACCTGGTGAACGGCCTTGACCGGCGCGGCCTCAGTCAGCGCCTTGCCGATCAGGTCCGGGTCGGCACCGGAAATCACCTGGACCTGCCAGTCGATCGGCACGGCCGATATGGCGCGCGCCGTCATCGAGGTGCCGGCGTTGGCAAGAAAAAGCGCCATCGCCGCCAGCAGCGCCACGGTCAGCGCGACACCTGCCGTGGCACCGGCAACGCGCAACAGACGGCGGGCGAGAATGCCGCGTATCCACAACATGAGCATCATGCCGCCTCGCTTCTCGGTCGCCCTGCGATCAGCCGGCCGTGGTCCATCGTCCACCGCGTCGCCATCCGGGCGGCCACGGCTTCATCATGCGTCGCCACGACCAGGGCTATGTCCGTGCCCTCCAGGCGATCCAGCACGGCGTCGAAGAACAATTGCGCCGTGATGCTGTCGAGTTGCCCAGTCGGCTCGTCGGCAAGAACCAGCTTCGGTCCTGTGGCCAGCGCCCGGGCCATCACAATGCGCTGCGACTGTCCGCCGGACAATTCCTCCGGCAGTTTGTCGCCAAGCTCGCCGAGACCGAACGATTCCAGCAGTGCTGCCGCAGTTTCGTCCGCGGCCGCGCTTTCACCGGCCAGCACCATGGGCAGGCCGACATTCTGAGCCGCGGTGAGTGCGGGAAACAGGCTGGGCGACTGGAACACAAATCCGACCTGGCGCGGCCGCAGTTCCTCGAACGGGCCGAGCCCCGGCCATTCGACGGTGCCGGTCGTCGGCCTGTCCAGCCCGCCAATAATATGCAGCAGCGTCGTCTTGCCGCTGCCGGAAGGCCCGACCAGGGCAATGCGCGCGCCCGCCGCGATCTCGCAGTCGACATCGCGCAAGACGGTGATCCGGCCGGCGTTCCCATCATGAAAGTCGCGGCCAAGACCTTTGCCGACAACGAGGGTCCTACTCACTGTCGATCCTCCCGTCTCTCAGACGGATGATCCGGTCGGCTTTTTGCGCCAGCGCTTTGCTGTGGGTTGCGAGCAGCGTCGCCAATCCGGCTTCGCGTCTGGCCTCGAACTGCTCGATCAGCCCTGATTCGGTGTCGCGGTCGACCTCCGCGGTCGGCTCATCGGCAACCAGAATGGGCGGGTCCGCGGCCAGCGCCACGGCAAGGCCGGCGCGCGCCGTCTCGCCGCCCGAAAGCTCGGTTGGAAATGCCTGCGCGCGATGCGACAGGCCGACGCTTTCCAGCAGCGCGCCAATTCGTTTCTCGTCCTGCTTTCCCGCCAGCAGCATCTGCAAACGGACGTTCTGTTCGACGCTCAGGTGGCCAAACAAATTGCCGGACTGCAGGAGGATGCCGAAATTGGCGGCGCGAATGCGCGTGCGCTCGGCCTCCGATCGCCGGGTCAGGCGCAGGCCGGCCACCTCGACATGACCACCATCCGGCTCGTCCAGCCCGGTTACGCAGGCCAGCAAGGTGGATTTGCCGCTGCCGGACGGCCCCGTCAGGGCGACGATCTCGCCGGCCGACAGCCGAAAACTAACACCGCGCAGTGCCGCCGTCTCGTCGTCGCCGATGTGATAGAACCGATAGAGTTCGTGCGCGTCCAGCGCGTGCATCTCACTTCCACCGCAACGAGTTGGACATCAACTGCCACTGGTCGACATTGTCGGCGCCCTTTGGCGCATAGAGTTCGAGCGTGACGAGCTTGCCGTCCTTGAAATAGAGGTAGCGCTCGTTCTCCAGGCGGACCTGCTTGTTGGTCACCGCATTCGGTTCGGAGTTGGACGTGTAGACGATGCGGATTGCCGGCCCCGCCGGCAGCTTGACCTGTTTGACCGCCGTCACCCGAATGGCTCGACCGGTGGATTGCAGCTTCGGAACATAGTCCGCCTTGACGCTGTCGACGGTCGGCGCGGCGTCCGCCTTCGCCGCGGAGACAACGACGCCGTCGAGCTTGTCGACGAAGCTGGCGCCGTCGGCATGATCCGACCGCGCCCAGCCCTCCGGCACCTTCATGGTGAAGCCTAGCGGCGAGGCATAATCGATGAAGACCTGCGTATCGGGAATGTCGCCAGGAGGGTTCTTTTCCGCGGGGACGACCTTCTCGGCCGCCAACGCCGGCAGATTTCCGAAACCTGGAACAAGCGCGCCGGCAGCGCCGAGACATGCCGCGACAGTAAGGATCGGCAGAATCCGGCTGATTTTTCGATGAGCGGACATCATTTGAGCGGCCTTTCGAGTTGAAGGGCGAATGCACTCACTATCGCGCGTCAAGCTTACGGGCACGTCGCCTGGTTCATACGGATTGGTAAGCTTGGAGGGCGGCCGCTTAGCCAGTCGCTGTCTTGGCAGCCGGAAAACTGACGACCACCGCGAGGCCGGGATGGCGGTCTTCCAGGGCAATGGATGCGCCGTGCAGATCGGCTATGGCGCGCACCAGGCTAAGCCCAAGGCCGCTGCCGGGCGTCGAGCGGCTGTTGTCCAGCCGGTAGAGCCGCTGGAATACTTTTTCGCGTTCCTCGAGTGGAATGCCAGGGCCGTCATCGCCGACTTTCGCAAAAATGCGGTCATCCCTGGGGATCACCGACAATTCGATGGCCGTGCCTGCCGGGCAATGCCGCAAGGCATTCTCCACCAGATTGGCGAACATCTGCGTCAACAATTCCCAATCGCCGTGGATCTGGCATTGTGTGCCTTGAAATATCTTTGCCGTCAGCGACTTTCCGTCATCCTCGGCAACGTCCGCATAGATTTCGGCAATGGTCTCGACGACGCCATTGACGTCCAGATCGATGAAGCGCGCCTTGCGCGCTCCAGCCTCGATCTGTGCGATGCGCAGAAGCGCGTCGAAAGTCTCATTGATCTGAAGACCCTCCGCGCGCGCTTCCGCCAAATCATCTGAAACCCCCTCGCCCAAAGCGGTCTTGTCGGCGGCGGCTTCCAAAATCATCTGCAGGCGGTTAAGCGGCGTCTTCAAATCATGCGCGATGTTGGCGCTGACCTGCTTCATGCCTTCGACCAGCGCCGACAGCCGGTCGAGCGCTGCGTTGACCTGGGCGGAGACACCGTCGATATCGTCGCCGTTGCCAACCAGGGGAATGCGGGCATCAAGCCGCCCATGGGAGACGTCCACCATGGTGGCGGCAATTCCATCGAGGCGGCGCTGGACACGCGACGCCAGCAAGGCGCCGCCGGCCACCGCCAGACCGGTGATGATCAGGGTTGCCCAGCCGAAGCTCATCAGCACGATGGTTTCCAGCTCCTCGGTCTCGGAAAGGCTGAACGCGACCGTCAGATTGTTTGCGCCAACCGAACCGGACCAGGCCCGGTAGACGGTGCCGGCCGGCACGCCGGGCATGGTAGCGTCAAACATCGAGAAGCCGTCGGGAAGGTCCGCTGCGGTAAAGTTGCCGGCAAGATGATTGCCGGCCGGACCGGTCAGCGAGAACAGCTGCTCCTTCTTGGTTGAGAGCGCGGCATGGCTGTCGACCGTGGCAAGCAGATCCTCCAGGTCGCTTTCGGCATAAGTTGCCGCCACCACGGAATAGGTCTCCTTGATGGATTCATCGAGCCGCTCGGCAAGGTCGGCGCTCATCAGCTGATAGACGATGGCACCCGACAGGATAAAGGCAAGCACGAACAGGAAGGCGAAGGTCAATGCGAGCCGGAAAGGCGTGCTGCGAAGCAGGCTGAAACGCGGTCTAAAGCGGCGCATGCAGACTGTAGCCGGTGTTGCGGACAGTATGGATAAGCTGGGTTTCAAACGGTTTGTCGATCTTGGCCCTTAACCGGCTGATATGGGTCTCGACCACGCTGGTCTTGGGATCGAAATGGAAGTCCCAGACGCGTTCCAGCAACATGGTCCGGGTGATGACCCGCCCTTCGCCGCGCATCAGGACTTCGAGCAGGCTGAATTCCCTTGGCTGCAGGTCGATCGTATGACCCTGCCTGGTGACGCGGCGCATGATCAGGTCCATTTCGAGATCGGCGACCCGCAATGCGGTCTTCTGCTCCTGCGCCGCCGGCCGGCGGCCAAGGGCGTTGATGCGGGCGAGCAACTCGGAAAAGGCGAATGGCTTGACGAGATAATCGTCGCCGCCTGCTTCAAGGCCTTCGACCCGGTCGTCGACGCCACCAACCGAGGTCAAGAAGATCGCCGGTGTCCTCACCCCTGCGGCACGGACCGCCTTGATCATCGACAGGCCGTCCAGGCCGGGGATCATCCGATCCGCGATGATCACGTCATAGGCGTCGCGTGTCGCCGCAAAGAGCGCGTCGTGCCCATTGCGCAGCAGGTCGCAAACATGCCCGGCTTCGGTCAATCCCTTGACGACATAATCGGCGGTCCTGGGGTCATCCTCAACAAGGAGAAGTCGCATCGTCGTTCCGGTCTGTTGCCGACATTTCAAGGTGGCATGCTAGCACCGGCAGCGACCCGTTCCTAGAATATCGGCCAGCGCCTGGTCGCTCGTTGTCGTTGAACATGCCCACAGTGTCATCCGGCCGGATCGCGCGCAGGAACAAGCATCCTGCGAAGCACGGTGTCTTTCAAAACAAAATGATGGAAAAGTGCCGCGCCGGCATGAAGGCCGATCAGGACGATGAACACCGGCTTTGCCCAGGCATGGATATCGCCCATCCAGTCCCAGACATAAAAGGCCAGAAGCCCGGAAACAGGGACGGCAACGAGAAGGCAATAGAACAGCACATGCGTTGCCCTGGAAGTGAAAGCCATCCATTTCGGCATTGTCGATTGCCTATCGGGCGCGCCGACGAAGAGGCGGACGGCCAAGCGGACGAACACCAGCACCAGGATCGACCAGCCAACCCAGTAATGAGCAGACCCCATGGTTTGCTCGTATGGCGACAGCTGGCGTCCGTCCGCCGCCGCATCAACAAACGTCGTCATGCTTTCTCCAAACAAGAGCTGAAACAGGACAAGCACTGCTACCGTCCAATGCAGACCAATCTGGAGACGGCTATAGCCGAATTTCTCGGAGTTCATTTTCTGTCCATGGGGTGGCTGGCGATAGCTGCTGATCGCGATGCTAGGCCAAGGGATTGATCGGGGTGTCGGCAGCTTCGCTATGCGATCCTGTCCGCGGTGTTCCTTGTCGCATCATGCAGCCGCTTCATTCTTGTTCCGATTGAAGCAGGATTTCGTCGGTCTGGTCGACGTCTCTCTTCAGCGTCATGTAAAGAACAAGCGCGGCGATGCAGCCAAGGAAGAGGATGCTGGTCAAGGTCGTGCCAAAGCCCAAGCCTCCATATTCAACCGGTTGCGAGAGCAAGTCGCCGAATGAGGCGCCGAGCGGCCGCGTCAGAATGTAGGCGAGCCAAAAGGCAAGAATGCCGTCCAGCTTGAGAACATAATAGGCAAAGGCGATGAGTGCGATGACGCCGCCGAACAACAGGCCGGCGGTGAGGTAGCCCACGTCGAAGCTTTCCGCGATCAGGTCGCCCGCCGCGGTGCCCAGCGAGAAGGTGAAAAGGATCGCCAGCCAGTAGAAGATCTCACGCCTTGTTGTGAAGATGGTGTGGATCGACAGCGTTCTTTCGCTGGCATACCAGACCGCGAAGGTCGCGGCGAGCACAACGCTGAACGCAATCGTCGTCGTTTCAAGCCGCACGCCGAAATTGTCGACAAGGTTATCGGTGACCAGGGTGCCGACGATGCTGATCAGCACCACCGCAAGCCAGTAGGCCCATGGCACGTAGCGTTTCTGGGCAAACTGCAGGATGAGTGCGACAACCAGAATGCCGGTCATGATCAGTGACGTCACCGTCAAACCAAGGCCGAGATTGACAGCAAGATAGTCAGCCGCCGTCTCGCCCATGGTCACCGCCAAGAGCTTGATCAGCCAGAAATCGACGGTGACATCGGGAACCCGGTTAAGAGCAGGCGCGAAACGTTGAGCGGCTGGCGAGAGCATGGCTGTATCCTGTCGTTGATGGGGAGGTAGGGTGGACTTACTTGCCCAGGATTTTCATGGCCTGAGCGAAGAAGTCGTCGGCGCGCTTGTCGTCGTCGGCGTTGCAGCGCTCGATGCCCTTGGTCTCCAGCTCGGAAACCTTGGTCTTGTCCGTATCGCCGAGTTTCGCTTCAGCTTCGGCGGCGCGCAGGGTCTTGAGCGTCTCTTCGCAAGGCGCTGGTGCGGCAGAGGCGGATGCAATCGGGTTGGCGATGGCAAGTGCTGCGAGCGCGAGGGCGAGAACGAGTTTGTTCATGGGGCATTTTCCTTCTTTGGCGCCGGTCTACCGGCAGCGTCGATCGATTTCCGGCCAAGTCGACCGGCAGCAGGGACGATAGGGACGCAAATTCGCCGGCATCTGTCCGGTGGCTTACATTTTCGTAAGAAAGGGCGCGAAAGCCACAAATGCCTCGCCATGACCTCGCCATGAACAGGCAGAAAGAGTAGTGGGCGGGCTCTTGCCAAATTCCACAGGCTTGCCGGAGTCACGAACGCAATGGTTTATGTCTCTCTCAACCCAAAGGCGCGACCAACGCAAACGCCTGATTGTCGTACGGATCGCGGCGGTCGTGGCCATAGCCCTGCTGCTGTTTGGAAAGCCGGGCCTGACCGAGGGATCGGAGGGACACGAGCACATCGAACTGCTCGGCTTCATCCTCATCCTGATCTGCGTCGGCAGCCGGCTCTGGAGCATTCTCTACGTCGGCGGCAAAAAGAACGACGAGCTGATTTCCATGGGGCCATACTCGATGACCCAGAACCCGCTCTATTTCTTCTCCACGCTCGGCGCGGCGGGCATCGGATTGATGTACGGATCCTTGCTGGCTGCCATGGCACTGGGTCTGGCCAGCATCATCGTCTTCCGGGTGACGGCGCGCAAGGAAGCCGAATATCTCCTGGGAAAATTCGGCCCCGCCTATCGTGGCTATGCAGAGCGGACGCCGCGATTCTGGCCGAACCCGTTTCTGTTTCGCGACCAGGCCGAATGGCGGTTCTCGACGCACGCGTTGAAGCGAACATTCTTTGATGGGCTCTATTTCCTCGCCGCCTTCCCGGCGATCGAAGCGATCGAGTATTTCAGGGCTAGCGGCATTCTACCGACGTTGTTCACCCTCTATTGAGTAGAGCCGGATTCCGCCTTTTCGCGTACGCGGATCGCGGGATCATGGTCTAGCGTCCGCGCGCCGCGCGGCGAACGCTGTGGATCAGGATGGCGAGGCAGCCCACCAGCAGCAGGATGCCGCCAAGCAATGGCGGCATTGCGAGAAATTTTACCGACGCTGTTAACGCTGCAACAAGGATCAGCGCGAGCAAGGCCAGATTGCCGTCATCGATGAACATGCCGACGAGTTCCTTGACGACAAGACGGACAATGTTCATCGGGCGAGCCCTCCGGCGGGATAGGTGCTGCGCAGCCAGCGGACGATGGCAAAGGACGCCAGCGCAACGACAGCGAAGATACAGGCGCGCTGGATCGGCCACCGCCTGCATGCCGACATGGCCATCGTCGTGGCGGACAGCGCGAGCGCGAAGGACTCGGTCGCAATCACCGAAGCCTTGAGGGGCGAACTGTTCAATCACTTGCCGGCGCTTTCGGATGCAAACGTCCGCCTGGAGGTGACAGCGGACCGGCGCCAGCGGGCGGTGGCCATGCCCACCATGCCCCCGATCCGTTCAAGGTCGTTTGCGACCTGGCCACGGGGACGCTCGAGATCGTGGACACCGCCGCAGGAGCGCGCATGCGCCTCACCATTGAGCGCCATGCCGACGATCTCGGCGCGACCGTGATCATTGACCGGCCCGAAGGACCGGAGACGCTTGCGCTCGCATCGGTTGCCGGCGATCACCATCGCCTTGAAAGTTCCATGGCACCGGCCGAGCCGCACGAATTCGAGGCAAGGCTGCTCCTGACCGCGAAGGGCAGGGAACTGATGCTGCCGTTCAAGATGGTTGAGCCGGAAGGCCACCGCCACCACTAGGCCGGCGAAGACTTTACGCGACTTGAAGCGTTCGCTCAAATCGGGTTGCGTGACGCGGGTCGAGACAGATCTCGCCGTTAACGCGCTCCGGTGCTGTTTTAAGAACCATGGCCGATCGCGAAGGCGCTGTATGCCTCGTGATGGAATGGGCCCTCCCCCGGCCCGGTACGGTCGATTCGGCAGCAACGGGCGCGATCTTCTTCTGCACGGGCGTCCTCTCGGCAATTTCCTATCTGGTCGCCGTGCAAATGGCCAAACGGATCGGGCTGGTGAACACCATGGTGTTCACGCATCTGCCGTCGAGCCTTTGCCTGCTTCTCATCCCTTTCATGTTGAGCTCGGTCCGGTCATCGTCCTTCTATTGATCAGGAGTGCTTTGTCGCAGATGGACGTACCGACCCGCACCTCTTACGTGATGGCGGTGGTGACGCCGAGTGAGCGCGCCGCAGCTGCGAGCGCATGCGCTGACACCAGGACACAGCAAGGCGGTCCTGGCCACGTATCTGGCGGGTTCGGACGCAAAGGTTTCTCGCGGCCTCCTCGTATCGACAACCCTGTCGATCACCCATATGACAACAGCGGTTCTGATTGCGGTCCTTTCCTTGCCGCTTGTCTCAATCGCCCTGGGGAGCGTTGGCCGCGCTCCTCTGCTGGAAGACATCAGCCGCGGACTGCTTGGGTTGATCGGCCTATGGATGCTGTGGCGGGCATTCAGCCATGGGCATCATCACAAGCACGAAGGCGAAGCGGTGGGAGTTATGGCCGGACTGATTCCTTGTCCACTCACACTGTTTGTCATGACGTTTGCGATCGCGCGCGGCGTGCCAGCGGCCGGCATCCTGTTCGCCGGCGCGATGATGATTGGCGTGGCGATCACGCTATCGGCCGTCGCAATTTTGTCGATCCTACTGCGCGAACGCGGTGTGTAGCGCGCTACTCGTGAGGATGTCGTCCTCAGTCGTGAACTAGGCCTGCCACGGCCACTTTGCACATTCCTTCCGAACCTGTGCAGGGCTCAGACCCAAGTCTGCCAACTCATGGTCTTCGAGTTCGGCCAGTTGTTCCCGTTGGCGATGGAATTCGATCCAGCGCGCCACCGATGCCATCGAGTGCACTAAATTTTCCATGACGCGATGGGAAGTTGCCTGTGGCGATGAACGCCTCGGCGTCTCAGTCAGCAAGGGGTTCAACACTTCTCATCCTTCCGCAGTGCGCTGGTTGACGTGTGGTGCGGAAGTGCTCCAATCTGCAAACGGGCGCAAAGCATGGTTTCTCGTGCTTGGCCCAATTTTTCTCATGACATGGTGCGAAATTGGCCCGCCGACTGCCATCGCTCAACGCCCTCAAAGCCTTCGAGGCGGCGGCGCGCCACGAGAGCTTCACCAGGGCGGCGGACGAACTTTCCGTGACGCAGGGCGCGGTGAGCCATCAGGTGAAGGCGCTCGAGCTCGAATTGGGCATCAGGCTGTTCGATCGCGAACGTCAAAAGCTGAGCATCACGCGGGCCGGCCTCTCCTATCTGGAGGTGGTGCGCGATGCGTTCGACCGTATAGCTCTCGGCACGCAACGCATCCAGCATCTATCTCGGGCCGGAGCGCTGACGGTCAGCACGTCGCCCGACTTTGCCGCCAAGTGGTTGGTAAACCGCCTTGGCAGGTTTGCCGAGACGCATCCGGACATCGATCTCAGGATTTCCGCAACCATGCATCACGTCGACTTCGCTAGAGAGGACGTCGATCTTGCCGTGCGGCATGGTGATGGCAACTGGGCGGGGCATGATGTTGTCCGCCTGTGCTCCGAGCAACTGTTTGCGGTTTGCAGTCCCAAACTTCACCAGCGGTTGCGCGAGCCGTCCGATGTGCTGAAATTTCCGTTGCTGCATCTTGATGACCGAAAGGACTGGTCGGAATGGCTCGAGGCCGCTGGCGTGGTCGATGCCGAACCCTCCCACGGACCGGTCTTGAACCGCGCCAGCATGGTCATAGACGCCGCGGTCGACGGCCAGGGCGTCGCACTCGCCCGCACCACGCTCGCGGCTTGGGACCTCATCAACGGGCGCCTCGTAAGACCGTTCGCCACGTCGCTGCGATTGTCCAAGACCTACTGGATCGTCTGCCCCAAGGCGACGTCGATGCTCCCCAAAATCACGACATTCCGCGACTGGCTGTTGGCTGAGACCGCCGATGATGTGCGCCGCCTCAACACGCTCGGTCCATAGGTCCAGCGCCTCCCAGATCACGATTGTCAAGCGGTCGCCCCTCGCAATTGAGCTCCCGCTGGATCCCCAGGGTGATTCCTTCCGGTAGGGCTACTTTTCAAGGCGGGGAGGGCGATCCTCTCTCTGGTCTCTTGTCTCCTATCTAGGGCCCAGTCGACAATCTAGCTTCAAGCATTGTGTGGCGTCGCTGGCTGCTCTGGAAGTGGCACTAAACCAACCGCTTTCGTGTGCACTATGTGTGCATTGAGAACTTCGATATAGCCAAGGGTCATTCCGTTTGGGCGGCAGAATCGGGTGCAAAAACTGCACACGAAAGTTCTCCTTCTCTTCCATTTTCGTTCCTGCGATTGCGCCGCTGATTGGTCTCTTGGGGCGCCTTTTGCCCGGCGGTGCCTGCCAGACCCGCGATGATGTTCGCCGTCATAGCCATCATTAGCCGCCGACCGCTGTAACTATCCGTGTTTCCGATCGTCGGCCCGTACAATCGCGTCGTCAGCGTTTTGTACGAGCGTAGGGATAGTTGTCCCGCCTGTTGGCGCCCAGCCTAACCGTCCGAGCCGGAAGCTTTTGCTCGTCGATCTGACGAATCTCACCTCGTCGGGGTCCCATGCCCGACATTCCAGATGGATTTCTGGCCGCTCGATGCGAATGAGATTGAAAGAATTTGCTTCTTGCCGGCGGCGCGAGGAAATCGCCGTGCCTGCTTGGATCAGCAAGGCGGAATAGCCCTCGATATCGTATCGGACCGCACTCGAACCCATGCGGTTCAGATGCAGATGCCCCGACAGGATCACATCGACGCGGCTTTGTGAAAATACTCCCATCGCCATCCTCGCCCGCCCTACGATACCGTCGTCGTCATTCGCACTGGCCCCTTCGAAGGGATGGTGTGTCACCACGATCCGTGTCGTCTCATCCGGCTGATCGGCAAAACTTCGTCTCACCCACGCGAGCTGCTCGCCGTTGATACGGCCTCCCTTGATCGTTAACGACCGAGCGGTGTTTATCCCAGCGACGGCCAACTCCGGATCGGCATAGAACGGGTCGGTATCCGCCGTGATATAGCGCTTGTAACGCGACAGCGGCGTGAAGGCGCGCGCGAACAGGTTGTAGAGCGGGACATCATGGTTACCTGGCACGACGAGCTGCGGGTATGGCAATGTGTCGAGAAATGCCCGTGCCTGCACGAATTCTTTCTTGCGAGCGCGCTGCGTCATGTCTCCCGAGACGACAACAATATCAGGGTCGGCTGCGCGAACCTCGGCAGCGAGTGCATCGGATACTGCCTGGTCAATCCTACCAAAATGCAGGTCGGAAAGATGGGCAATCGTCTTCATCAAGCCGAGACCTCACCAGCATCAGGCGTTTCGAGAGGTGGCCTTCGTCAAGACGGGTGCGAGAACCCGCAGTGCACCAGGCCGTATCCGATAATGCACCGGAGTTGTCGCCTCGACGGTTTCACCGTCCATCGCAATTCGCATGTGTCGTCGGCGCGCCCTGATCTCAAGACTTTGCACCCGGAATAGTTCCACATCGTGGACTGGGTCGATCAAACCGAAGGCGACCTTGAAGGGTAGCAGCGCAAGTCCAAGCCAGGACTGCTGCTTCACGACGTAGACGCACAGTTCCCCGGACACAAGGCTGCTGCGGTGGCCGAGCTTGCTCAAATCGTAGAAATTGTTGCCAACGAACACGCAGAGGGTCCGCTGTTCTCGCCCTTTGTCGTCGATTGAGATTCTGACCCTTTGCCAGGATGATGCCTTGAGCGTCAGGAGAAGCGCCGGGCCGAGAGCAGCAAGCTTTCCCACCCCTATCCGCTTTTGCTCTGCGGATCGTTCGGCGACAAGAAACGGATAGATGCCGATGGACGAGTTATTGAGGAAGACCCGGCCGTTCACCTCCGCAACATCGATTTTCTGCACGTGGCCCGCCGCGATGACGTCCATGGCCGCCTCCAGATCGTTTGGCAAACCGATATCCCTGGCGAAATGATTGAGGGTGCCTAGCGGCAGGACGCCAAGCACAACATTCGTCCCTGTAATTGCCGAAGCCACGGAACCGAGAGTGCCATCACCGCCACCGACGACGAGCGTCCGCGACTTCTTGCCAGGAGACTTCGAGGCTGCGAACTAACGCGCCATCTCCGCGATTTCGCGGCCCTCCGCAAGGCGCACCTCGGTCTCGATCCCTCGCGCTAGAATCCATTACGAAGGCGGTTTTCCAGGTCACCGCTGTCTGCGCCCTTGATCGAGCCAGCCCCTGCATTGAGGAGAACCAAAACTGTCATATGTGCCACTTGCGAAGGGGTGAAACTGGTATCTGCTACTCATGCATCTGATAATTGCGTGGCGTCACCTCCAGGGGTCCTCTGGGTTAGCGGCTGGCAAACCCTTCCTGCAAAGCTCCAGTTCCTGGATTGGCCGGAATACTTCCGTCACGGACCAGCAAAACCTGACCATCCCAAACTGGGGTCGAACTATGATCGGGCCGGGTCACCAGGCGGCCGGCGTGGAGAGACGCAGCAAGAAGGTCGCGGGGTCCGTTCGCGTCGGGCTGCGCCTGCGCCACCGTGAACAGGGGGAAGCGACTACCCAGCTGTTCCTCGACAACGGACCCGATCCAGAGTTCCGTCAGGTGGCCGTTGCGTACGTCAATGTCGGTCGCCCACATGCGGAGCACGAAGCGCGAACCGGTCCCGCCCAACTCGCCGCGCGGATGGACCAGCGTGAGGCTCGGCAAGCGCCCGCGTTCCATATAGGGCGACGTTGGAAGGTCCATCGGACTGGGGCGCGGCGTGAACCACGCGAGAGCGCCGGCCAAAGTCCATGGAGCTGGCGAGCGCCAGCCCTTTTGCGCCAGATCTGCTTCGAGGCGTTCGAGGCTGCCTGCCCATTGGAAGGTCAACGGTTCCTCGGCCTCGCCTGCGAGATCGATTCGCTGCACGGGCAATTGCTGCCAATCCTGCGTCCACCATTCGGCCGCGAGGATCGACGGCGCCTCGTATTGGACTGCGTAACGCTCCATGTCCGCAGCGTGACGGCGATAAACATTGGCACCGCCTGCGAGGACCAGGCCTGCGCAAGCCACGGCCAAGAGGCCTCCGGCGCCCTTTTCGGACGGTTGATGATGCAAATAGGCTATGCAAAGTAGGGCCAGCCATGCCGTCGCGAACGCCAGTCCGCCCGCTACGTCGGAAAACCAATGGGCACCAAGGTAGAGCCGGGAGAAGGCGATCAGAGCCACGAAAATGGCCGCCGCGAGGGCTACTGGGAGACCCCAAGCCGGTCGGACGCGCCGAGCGATCAGGAAGGCCAGGAAGCCATACATGACGGCGTTCTCGGTGCTGTGGCCGCTGGGAAAGGAAAAATCGCTCCAACCGGAATAGAGGTTCTCGGTGGGACGCGCACGATGAAGCGCCACCTTGACGCCCGTGTTGATGGCCGCGGCTCCGCCAATGGCCGCCGCCCAGTAAGCGGCGGTGCGCCAGGCGCGCTTCCAGGCCAGCCACAGGAAGACGAGGACGGCAATCGCGGTCACCACTAAGGTGTCGCCGAGTTCCGTGAATCCCACCATCAAGGAATCGCCCCACGGCGTTCGCAGGTCTTGAAGGATGCGAAAGACGGCGGCATCGGTGCGTACCAACGGATCGCCGCTGACGACATCCTCGAGGATGCCGAAGAAGGTCCAGGCGGCGGCGGCGAGCAGCAGTGCCAGCGCCGCGAGGATCTTCGTTTCCGTCTGGGCCGGATCGAGCAAGGAGCGGATTTGACGGCTCGTCCAGGTATCGCGGGCACCCGCCCAGCCTCGCAGCCGCTCCAGATTGGCCAGAAGGATGGGAATACCCCGGCGTACCGTGTGACGCACAACCCAAACGATGACCCACAGGATAATAATCAGCGCGACAAGGAGCACTGCCAGCCGGCCTGCGGCAGCGCCTGCAACGCTGAAATATGCCCCGACGAACACGCCAGGCAGGATGTGCGACGGCGCCCAAACAAGCGCCGAAAAGACGTTGGCGTAGTAAAACCGGCGGGCCGGCATTCGCAACATGCCTGCCACGAGCGGGATGAAAGCACGGACACCCGGCGTGAACCGCGCCAGAAAGACGCTTTTGCCGCCGTGCCGTTCGAAGAACGCTTCGCTGCGCGCGATGAGTTCGGGATACCGGTTCAACGGCCACCGCAGCAGGATTTCACGGTGGTAGCGATGGCCAAGCCAGAAAGACAGGCCGTCGCCGACAATCGCGCCCAAAAAGGCTGAGATCAACATCGGCCAGAGCGTCAGCACGCCGCTCGGGACAAGTGCCGCAAGTCCGACGATGACCGCCGTTCCAGGAACGACTGCGCCGATGACCGGAACGGATTCCGACAGAGCCAGCAGAAAGATCGCCGCATACGCGAGATGTGGGTGCGAAGCGATGTAGTCTGTGAGCGCCGAGAAAAAGGACATTCATGGTCCCTCATTCTGACCGAAAATCCGGAGCCACATTGTTCTTTTCACCCTGTCCGATTGCTGCCGGGACGATCTACGGAGTCGGGCACCACTGCGGCGGATGCTTTTGACGGCGGAGGTGTTCCTTGGGAGTTTGCACCACTGATCAGCCCCGGCGGATTTGCGAAATCTTCGTGAATGAGCTGCTCGGAGCCGGCAATGAATTTCCCGCTATGGTCGTAGCGAAGCACAACGACAGCGTCGAAAACGTTGTCAGGCCAGTAACCGTCGGGCAACAGCGCGTGAGGGTCACCACCCAACGCTTCTATTATCTGTGGCAATGTGCCGTGATGCCAGGCAATGAGCACGGACTTTCCGTGGGCTTCGCTCGTCAACGCATGAACAAGGCCTGCGAGGTCCTTGTTGCTGAATCTCAGATCGATGGGAATTCCAAGCGCCTGGCTCAAGGGCGTCAGCGTTAGACGCTCGCGCGCACTGTTTGGGGAATCGGCGGTCGCTATCAGCGTGTCGGGGCGAAACGCGACACCATTGAGCATGAGATGCTGAAAATAAGCGACATAGGCCTGTGCGCGTGCCTCCCCGGCAGGTGATAGTCCCGTCCCGCTATCAGGCTTTTCGGCATGGCGTATGATCAGCACCGTCGCATCTGCGAGTCCCGACGACGTCGTTTCGAGAGCGGCACTGGTGGCAACCGGCGTCACGAGCGACGGGATCAGTAGCGCAAAGATACGGCCAAGCACGCTGGAGCGATTAAACAGGTTCCGTGAAAAGGATTCGTGCGACATTTTTGGGCCTTCTCAACTTTGAGCCGCGGCCTTTGCCATGACATTGCTAATTTCGCTGACACTCATTTAGAGAATTCCGGTCACCCATCGATCGATGCGGGTGCCCTCCCGGTAAGCGATCCGGACCAGTCCGGCAGCGACAAGCGCGGTCGCGATACCGCCCAGGATGTCGCCGACATAATGGGTCCCTACATAGACACGGGAAATCACAAGGAGCAGGGCGGCAGCGAAGAACCACAGCGCCTTGCGAATACGAGCGTTGAACACATAGCTGAAGACGATGGCAAAGCTGGCGGTGGCGTGATCCGATGGAAACGACGGATCGGCGCTGCGCGCTATCAGGAGGTGTGAAACACCGGCGTCATAGGGGCGCATGCGATGGGCGAGGAGCAGAATGATCTGGTTGAGAGCCAATCCGAGCAGGAACGACAGGGCACAGGCGACCGCAACGTGCCTCTCTGATCGAACCTTGCCACCCCACCACCAAGACGCGACAACGGCGAGGACCAACAAGGGAACGCCCGCCTGTGTGACGGCGACCATGAACAGATCGATCAGATGGTTGTGCCCTGAAAGGGCATTGATCCAGCCCGTGAGGTGCGCATCCAGATTTTCCATCAATACTCCATCTCGAAAGTGATCCTCGACCCTATGCCCCTCGTCTTGAGGCTCATTTGCGGGTGACTTTGCGGTCCTTCAAAGCCTAAGGATGCCGTGATCCGCACCTTAGAAATCGGGATACAGCCCATTCTCATGAGCGCCCCCGTCTGCCCAATCGTGCTCGAACAGGAAGCAGGCCGATCAAGGTAAGCACAGTGAAGACAGCGCCTGCGAGGAACGTAGCTTGCGGCCCTACCGCATCCCAGAAAGCCCCCGCGATCACGCTGGCAACGAGGAGCGCGAACCCGCTGATGAGATTGTACATTCCGAAGGCCGTTCCGCGCAGTTCCGGCGGCGCCGTATCTGCGATGAGCGCAGCCAGCAGCCCTTGAGTGAAACCCATGTGCAGTCCCCAGAGGATCACTCCGAGGCCAAGCCCGATCGCCCCCGGCGCGAATGCGAGAACCAGATCGGCTGCGAGGAGCAGAAACAGCCCAATAGTCAGAACCGTCACGCGGTCTATGCGATCAGACAGAACACCAACGGGATAGGCGGAAATCGCGTACGCAATGTTCATTATCACCAGCACAGCCGGAACCAGCATCAGCGGCAGGCCGATCGACTGCGCGCGCAGCACCAGAAAGGCCTCGCTGAAGCGCGCCAGGGTGAAGACGGCCGCGACGGCCACTACCCACCAATATGCCGCGCCGAGGCGGCCGAGTTCGCTGCGGCTGAAGGGCATGCGAATCCGACGTAAGCCTTCGGGTCGTTTTGGTTCCCGGACCGCAACAAGGATCAGGACGAAGGAGAGGAAGCCCGGAATGACCGCAATCCAGAACACCGCTGAGAACTGATTGGCGGTCAGCCACATCAGGGCGATGGCGAGCAGCGGACCGAAGAACGCACCGATTGTGTCGAGGGATTGGCGCAGGCCGAAGCTCGCGCCGCGCAAATGAGCCGGGCTGATATCGGCGACGAGGGCATCGCGCGGTGCACCCCGGATGCCCTTGCCAATACGATCGATGAAGCGCGCCGCGATCAGCCATCCGACCGAAGGAGCGAGCGGAAAGATCGGCTTCGTGAAGGCCGCCAGACCATACCCGAGTGCCGCTAGAAGCTTGCGCTTGCCGAGCCAATCGCTCAGCGCTCCCGAGAACACCTTGGTGATCGAGGCCGTCGCTTCGGCGACGCCCTCGATCATGCCGACGGTGAGGGCAGAGGTGCCGAGTACTGTGACCATGTAGACGGGGAGCAGCCCATGGATCATCTCCGAGGAGACGTCCATCAGAAGTGAGACGAAACCGAGCGCCCATATTCCTACCGGGATTTCTCGCCAGATCGCCTTGCGCCTTGAAGTTCTGTGCGTTTCGAATCCCGTCGTCACAGCCGATGTCCTCATCGGTTCTCGTCATGGGCGTCGAAAACACGCTGAGCATAGCTGTCGAGCAGCACCTCGCAGCCTCTTAGCCGCTCGGTGGCTTCGCTGGCCAAGGTTGCGTCGTAGAAATCGAGCTTTTTGATCTTCGCCAGCCAGCCCTGGAGCTTCTTCAGATCGGTGTCCTCCTCTTCGAGCTCGGCGTAGGTGAATTTGTTGATCGAGATCTCCTTGGCGATCTCGGTTTCGAAATCGGCACACCGACCGAGGAACTCACGGTACTGGTCGTCACGATCGGCTTTGAAGCGGGACACCACTTTGTCTTCTTGGGCCCGGTCGAGGGCGATGGTCTCCAAGATGACGGATTCGCCACCCATCTCGGAAACGTCGTTCTCAAGCATCTTCAACCGGCGGACGTGATCGTCGGTCTTCGGCAGCAGGCACACGCCGTTCTGTAGATAGATCGCGCCCATGCTCTTTAGCCGCCGCCACAGGGCAACGCGCTTTGTGGCCGGCTCCGGCGGCACTTTGTAAGTGAGAAGAAGCCAGGTAGGAACAACCATTGCTTCAACTTAACGCAACGACCGTAACAAATCAACGGAAACCGATGGCATTCGCGCCATCTTTTGGAAACTTCAGATGAACGACAAGCGATCGCCGGCTCAGCCGCCGTTTCGGCCGCTTGGCCGCATGCAGTTTGGTTCGGTTGCGATGGTCAGCTATGAAATTTGACGCAAGGGAAGCATTCGCGGGTTCTGTGCGTTTACCACAATAGAGTTTGCCATCGCCGTTCAGGCGCAGATCCACTGCAAGCCTCCAAAACGTGGTGAGCCCCTCTGTGACCACAGACTTGCGGCTGCAAGTTAAGGAAAAATGCCCGCTCAAGCTTTCATAAATCGAATTGCAACGGCTGTTCCGGACCACGGCGTTCACAGCTTCTTCCTTCGGTTTGCCGGCTCCCAGCTGACGGCAGACCCCCGTCGCCGGGCGATTTTCAATCGAATGGCAGACAAGGGCGGGATCGAACATCGCTATTCGTGCTTTGCGCCCGCCGATGATCCCGAGGGTCCGAGTGTGGACATGGCGGGCGTTTTCAAGCGGGGTGCATTTCCAGGAACGGCTACGCGCATGGAGATGTTTGCAGCCGCTGCGCCAGTTCTAGCGCAGCAAGCCGTGGAGCGGCTTCTCCAAGGCGAAGACAGGAAGCATGTCACGCATTTGATCGTCACCACCTGCACAGGCTTTTCCGCCCCGGGCATGGATCTGGAAATAATCGCCCGATGCGATTTGCCGACCACCATCGAGCGCACGATCATTGGCTTCATGGGATGCTATGCAGCTATCAACGCGCTCAAGCTGGCACGGCACATCATTCGATCCGAACCCAAGGCCCACGTTGTGATCGTCTGTATCGAACTCTGTACGCTCCATCTCAAGGAGACCAGCGATCTTGAAAAACTGCTGTCTTTCTGCCTATGGGGCGATGGCTGCGCGGCCGCTTCGGTGACCGCCCGCCCGTTCGGCATCGGCCTGGATAGTTTTCACGCGATCGTCGCTGCCGACGGTCGCGACCTGATGACCTGGAGCATACACGATGACGGTTTCGACATGTTTTTGTCGGGACAGGTTCCTGGCGCAATTCAGGGTGCGCTCGGCACAGGCATCGGCAGCATCCTGGGAAGCAAGAGCGTAGCAGACATTGATCTCTGGGCTGTTCACCCAGGCGGGCGCTCCATTCTCGACGCTGTGGAGCGCGCGCTGAATCTCCATCCCGATGCGTTGTTGCTTTCGCGCGAGGTCCTTCGCGAAAACGGAAACATGTCTTCAGCAACGGTCATGTTCGTGCTTGAGCGAATGCTGCGCGCGTTCACGGAAGACCGCGTGGGTTGTGCCATGGCATTCGGGCCCGGCCTGACGACTGAGACGATGATGTTCCATACGGCCGGCAATGCCTGAAGTGACCAACAACCTCGACCGCCGCCGGATCGAGCCGGAGTTGCTCGATGGTTTACCTCCCGACGATCCCAGGGCAATCGGCTCCCGGCGTGATCTTGTTTGGGTAAACACGCTGATGTTTCAAAGCACGATCCATCTCTAGCCTCTTGAAGGCAAACGTGCGCAAGAGTTCGATCAGGATTCTGGAAATCGGGTCCGGCGACGGCCACAAGGGCGGGTTGCACACGATGTTGAAAACCGCAGCTGATAGCTTGGTCTCCTGTGACCCAAAAAACCGGCAGCGGCGGTGGGCAAGCTCGCAACACATGTTCTCGCAATCGCCAGTCCGCCTTCGATGGTGTTGGTCGGGGTCTCCTTTTGGCCAAGACCCGGCCGGCCTATTGGGCGGAACCGGACGTCGTGTGAGAGCAGCTGGCATTTGATTAGGCTGGGCACGCCTCGAGGATGGAAATGGGTCCTCGGGTCTGAATCACTCGTTCAAGGCGTAGTCCAGCGGCGTCGAACAAGCTTGCATATTGGGCCTGAGTTCTCTCCAGGCCGCCGGTGACGGCGAGCATGACCACGTCGATACCCTTGATCTGGTTCGGTTCGTCACCTGGCGGCACGAGGGTCTCGGCCACAAGCACCTTCCCGTTCGGCAGCATCGCCTTGCGGCAATTTCGCAGGATCTCCGCGGCACGCCCATCGTCCCAATCGTGAACGACCTTCTTGATGACGTAGGCATCACCGGTGGGAACGCTTTCAAAAAAATCACCGGCGACAAATTCGGTGCGCGGCAGGTCGCCTCCGGCACCGTGGCGTGCTGCCGCGACGCCCGAAGGCAGATCGAAAAGCACGCCGCTCAAAAGAGGGTTGCGGGCCAGGATCGCCGAGAGAAGCTGGCCATGCCCGCCGCCAACGTCGACGACGCGCGTGAATGGCTTGAAGTCATAAGCTTCGGCAACGGCCTCGTTGCTGCCTTGGCTCAAGGCGACCATGGCACGCTGAAACAAGGCAGCCTGCTCCGGGTGTTCCGACAGCCAGTCAAACCTTGGGCTCCCGAACACCTTGTCGAAGGCCGGCTTTCCGGTGCGGACAGAATGCAGGAGTTGCTCGAAGGCAAGATAGGCCTCGCTGTTGATCATGCGGACGAAGTCACGGGGACCCGGCCGATCGGAGCGCAGCACGGCACCAACCTCCGTCAACTCGAAATGACGGGGCAGTACCTCCCTAAAGACCCCTTCAGGCGCGAGAAGTCGCATTACACGATAAAGCGCGTCTGCATCTGACTGAGTGGCAGCCGCTAGTTCATCCACCGACCGCTCGCTGGCAGCCAGGAGATCGGGGATGCCGAGTTCGATAATGACGCGCAGTGCCTGTGACACGGCGAATCCAAAGCCTAGCCTCATGATCTGCTGCGATGGGTTGAGCATGACATCCCTCCGATATGCGCGGAAGTTTAGCAGGCTCTGAATGATGAGTCCTGCATGCCCTGCTTGGATGCTGGGTCGCTCTGGGCGGGCCCTTATCTTGCATTCCCGCAGCCGCTCCTCCCGCGAAGAGTATGCCGGCCAAGCCCGGCAATTGGCGGGCGTCACCTCCGAAGGCTGCAGAGCCGCTCAAGAGTGCGCATTACTGGAACCAGCCGTTAATCCGCCTGTGAGCGCGCCATTTGAGATCCAATGGGAACGAATGTGGCAGTGCTCAGTTTGGATAGCGACGGGACACCACACGGAGAATTGAAATGACACGCCGACCAAAGATTTTGGCCAGCACCGCACTCGGTTTGCTGATCGCGTCAGCGCCGTTCGGGGCGTTCCCACCGCTCAGCAGCACAGCATTCGGTGCCGCACGGTTCGTCGCATATAAACCTCTGATCCTTATCAAGCTGAAGTGTAAGGAGGGTGAGTCCGCCGAGGCCTGCGCGCTAAGGCAGCAGGCTCCGTCCGAAAATGCGGCCCCACTTCCCGCGACCGAGCCACAGCCCGCTCCGAAACCACAGCCGACCGAGGCAACGCCGGCACCTGAGGCAGCTCCTGTTCCTGAAGCTACCCCTCAGGCGGAACCCTCCGCGACGGAACAGCCTGCTCCAACGGCCGAGCCTGCGCCGGCGCCGCCAGCCGAGCCTGCGCCCGCTCAGGCTCCCGACAAATCGGCGCCAGTCAAGCAGGTCCAGCCGCCCGCAGATCAGGCACCTTTGCCCACCCCGGCTCCCCAGGCGCCTGCTACGATGGATCAGCCTGCGCCTGCCCAGGGTGAACAGCCGGCGGAACCTACGAGCAAGCCAGAAAAGAAACCTGCCGCCGAGCAGCCTGCCGCCGAGGCGCCTGCACCAAAGCAGCCCGTGACTGGCGAGCAACCTGCAACCGACCAGCAGCCTCCAGCCTCCGAAAAACCAGCGAATGGTGAGCCGGCGGCGCCCGTCCAAAGCGAAAAGCCAGTCCAGGGCGAGGCGCCAGCAGATCCGAACGCCGCACCAGTCCTCGACAGCGAAAAAGATGCAAAACGTCCGGGCAAGGACGGCAACCCGCCTGCTCAGCAGAGCGATGGCGGTCAGGCCCTCGCGCCTGCGGCTGCCCCTGTAGACGCCGGACCACCGCCGGCGGACGACAAGGCAGCGCAGCAGGAAATCAAGCCTGAGAAGATCGTTCCGGTGACCGAGGAAAAGGGTACCCGCCGTGAAAAGGCGCCGGATGGCCAGGTGCCAGAACGCCCCAAGGGCGCCAATGTCCTCTCGGAAATTGGCGGCCGGGTCATCATCCAGTTCAACAACCGGACGATAGTCGAAAGCAACGAAGCGCCGCGAATGAGCCGTGGCGCCAAGGATGTGTATTACGAAGATCTGCCGGGCGGCCGCACACGCGAGACGATCATTCGCGACAACGGCAACCAAATCGTCACCATCCGCAACCGCTATGGCGACGTCATCCAGCGCTCCCGCATCACGCCCGACGGCCGCGAGTATGTGTTGAGCTACGTCGACGAGCGGTACTATCAGGACGTGCAGGATTGGCGCGATCCTGGAGATGACTTGCCACCGATGCGGCTCACCATCCCGCGCAAGCAATACATCCTGGAGTCCGAGTTGGTAGAGGATGCTGGCGACTACTACACCTTCCTTGAGCAACCGCCGGTGGAAAAGGTCCAGCGCCTCTACTCGGTCGATGAGGTCAAGCGCTCGGCGCGTGTGCGCGACATCGCCCGGCGGGTTGATCTCGACACGTTGAATTTCGAGACCGGTTCGGCGGCGATCTCGGACAGTGAAGTCAAAAAACTGCAAGGCGTTGCGGACGCAATGGAGCGGCTGCTGAAGAAGAACCCAGCGGAAACCTTCTTGATCGAAGGCCACACCGATGCCGTCGGTAGCGACAATGCAAACCTGGCCTTGTCCGACCAGCGAGCCGAGGCAGTTGCCGAGGCCCTCACCAACGCCTTTGGCATCGCGCCAGAGAACCTGACGACCCAAGGCTACGGCGAGCGCTATCTTAAGGTGAACACGACAGGGCCGGAGCGACAGAACCGCCGTGTCGCAATTCGCCGCATCACGCCGCTGGTGGCGCCCGTCGCCAGCTCCAACTGACCAAAACATCTCGCGATTCGGTAAAGCTCCCGAATCGCGAGACCTTGCCAGCCAACGGACCTAATGGCCCGGCCCCCTCTGATGAAACCCGGACGGGGCTTTTAACACTTCATTTACCGTGCGGTTTTAGCATCCCACCCGCGGCAAGTTACAGTTCCGCATTTTCAGGCAACACCTCCCGTCGCTCTCAGTCCACCTAAGAGCGACGGGTACCTGCCTCAGGCAACAAAGCCCGCCCCGCCGCTTATTAAAAAAGGCCGGGACCTGGCTAGCTGCCCGCTATCTGGGCTCCCCGCCTGGCTGCGTGGTGCGCGCGCGGAGCTCGGTCGTCCGGCGTCCATAGAAGTCAACTACATAAGCAAGAGAAGGATCCCGGCGACCGGCAACGCCCCGAGCGAAGGCGCGATCGACGACATAGCCGGCGTCGACGAGGGCGTCCGATATCTGCCGGTTGAGATCCTTGTCATCGTCGACGATGACTACGCGCATGCAGAGATCGATACCTGTTGAAGAGGCCGATTCCGGCGGCCCGGGAAACGGCAGGGGTCAGTTCCGCGGAACGACGATTTCGGAACGGCGCGGACGCTGCCCGTCCTTGCCCGGGACAAGCACAACAATGACGCACACCGGCTGGCCCCCGCGCGCCGACTGCGACGCCTTGGCCAGCGTTCCGCCGTTCTGTTCGGCGACCTGCTGGCCAATCGCGTAGCATTCGGCAGCCACGACAATGGGCTCATCCGGGCCGGACGCGGCGACCGGCGTCGCGCTTGCCTGCGCCGCTAACAGCCCCGCAGCGCAGAGAGCTAGGGTCGCGGTTCGGAAATGGGAGCGAAGCGTTTTCATGATCGAAGAAGTTGTAACGCCTCGGGGCTGAACCTGAAATGAACAGTGAACGCCTCTGAAAACATGCTCGTCACACCCCTGCAACGCCAGACAATCAACCTGAGATCTCACCGTCTGGCATTTTAGATTGATGCTGTCGTATCAAATACGCAGGGTTTGTTCTCACTGCGGCGTGCGCGACTACAGTTATGACCACTGCACCCATCTGAACCAATGGCAGTCTGTCCGAGGCGCCTGCGCCTCTCAATAAGCCGATGAACGTGGCAAGCAGGCTGTTAAGGTCACAGTCCAGAGCGAAGCCGACTTTTAAAACTAAGTGAAGTCGTCGGGCGCCTGAAAGCATGCGGCCCGGCTCGAGTCGGTGAACTCCGCATTTGATACTCCGGCGGTAGATCGCCGATTTGCGAATCCAAATATAGGAATTTCCTGACCTGCAGTAATCGGCCGAGGAGAGGCCAGTGTGAATCAGATCTCGGCGCGAACGCGCGCAGATAGTCAGCCATTTAGGTCCCGCAGCGCTATTCTAGCTCGACATGATCCCGCACACGAAGACTGAACACCTCCGGGTCCGACTTACCAACCGTAGCTGAAGGTGGCGCCGCTACCGCCATCGCCGTTCTGGACGACATCGGCGCCTGTGTTTCTGCCGAATTGAAAAATGCCGTAGGCGTTATCATTGCCGTTCTGCCGCAGGCTAGCTGAATGGCCATTGCCCTCCTGTCGGATGATGCCCAGATTGCCGCGGCCGTTCTGGGCGATGCCCGCAATATTGCCGTGTCCCGATTGGCGGATACTGGCGCCGCGCAGGTCGTGATAGAGCGAGTAGACCCGCATGCCGGTCGCCAGGGCGCCGGCGTCGCGGGCGTTGGCAGGGGCATAGGTCGCAGAAACCCAGCCTCCTGCGTAGGCTGGTGCGGACAGCCCGATGCTGCCGGCGACGAGAGCTGCAGTAAGAGTGTTGAACATATTGCGGGCCATCTTGATCTCCATTTTCCGGCCGTCTCAGCCTTTGACTAACTAACTTTCTCATTTCGGGGCTGAACCCTGGCGGAACCCGTCGTTCAGCAGTCGTTCAGTCATTGTGCCCAGACCTGACGCTCATAAAAAGAGCGCCCCGACCCCGGCGCCCCTTTCGGAAACTTGGCGATGCGATCAGGTCGCGCCGCCGACCCGTTCGGCACAGCCGATACTCTTGCCGCCGATGGTCACCTCGAGCTTGGCGTTGTAGATGCCGCCCTTCGCGTCGAGCGTGACGGTGCCGAGCGTGGCAGGGCGGCCCGGCGCGGCGCTGAAAGCGCCGCCCTGCTCGATATCGGTACCGCCGGTGTGACCGGCACTTTCGACATGGAAAGAATACGTGCCGCTCACGTTTCGATCGGCATGGGCAAGCGCCTCCAGCGAAACCATGCCGCCTTCCGGCGTGACACGGATCTCGCAGCGCACCGGCCCAAGGGACTGGTCGGCGGTGGCCATGGTTGCCAGCGCGCTGGCCGAGACCAGGACCAAGGCGAGTGCCGCGACGCGGCGGGGATGTTTGCTTATGCGGGGCATCGTTCGTCTCCTTGGCGTTCGTTGGCCGCGGCCGCGGGCACTTTCCGCGGCCCTCCGGCCGTTGCCGGATTTACGGGCAGGCTTGGACGAAAGCGGCGACATTGCCGCTGCCACCCTGGCTGACATTGGCATCGCAGCCATGGCCCACCTGCACGCCGGCAGCGATGTTGCCGTTGCCGTCCTGCGTCAGAATGGTGGTGTGGTTGGAGCCGAACTGGCCGACCCCGGCCACGTTGCGGTTGCCGTTCTGATAGGTGGCCCCGTAGTTGCCGACCCCTTCCTGGCCGATGGCCGAAAGGTTGTGGCGGCCGCGTTGCTGGCCGATCGCCTTGTTGAAGCGGCCGTTCTGGTAGACACGGATACGGTTTTTGAAACCGTTCTGAGCGCCACCGGCTGAGTTCGACCAGCCATATTGCTCGATGCGTACGTCGTTTGCCATGGCCGGTGCGACGGCGGTGATACCGACAAGAGCGGCGAGCGCGGTTGCGACGAAAGAATTGCGGATCATGAGAGCGTCTCCTTTGGCGGACGGGCCGCGAGTTGAACGGCTCCTTTTTAGGAGATGCCGTTCGAACCGAAGCTGAAGGCACCGTTCAGCCGGGGTTCAGGAGTGGCTTTCGTAAACAATCGCCGCCGCCTGTGACGCGCCAGCCATGGGACGGCAAGTGGACTGTTCGCGTTGCCGAAGGCGGCAAGGTAATGCTGCAGACGTTTGAGAATCTTCCCAAGAATTTGCCCGCGAAGAAACCGAATGCATGGATTGGAGGCGTACGAATCCGGCCTCGTGAACTCTCGTTTGCGAACTCACCTCCCAACGGGCCGACTCGGGCATGCCTTCTGCGGAACCTCATAAGGCTCAGCCCGTTGCTGATGATCCTAAGGTAGTCTTTCGCGCACGGGCTGCATGAGTGCGGTAGCTCTTGGAACAAGGATCCCATCATGAGCAAGTACGCTGCGGTTTTCAGTGGTCTCGCCTTCATGCTTGGTGCCGGGGAGGCACGCGCGGACGTGAAATTAGACGTCACGCATTCGACCTATCAATTGCGGGGCCTTAGCCTGGAAGCGATACATGAAGATTTGCACCGGGTGGCCAAGAGGGACAGAGACGGTATTATTGAAGGCGAGGTGGCAGATCATTGGGATTGGAAATTTAGGTTTGCGCAGGCGGAAAATTCTTGCCGGGTCAGTTCGGACGAAATCATTCTCAAACTCAAAATTCTACTGCCGACCTGGGTGGACGAGGCGCGCGCCGATCAAGCGGTGCGCACTGGCTGGAATACCTACTTTCAGGAGCTGAAGGCCCATGAGGATGGTCACAAAACGATTGCCGTGGATGCAGCCGAACGGATTAGCAAGCTGACGCACGGTGCGATGGCCCCCGGCTCATGCTCGGCTCTGGAGCAATCACTGAATCGCACAGCCAAACAGATTGTCGAGAATTCGGAAGAAGCCCAGGATCGGCATGATGCCAATCCAAAGCCATTCGCACTCGACTAGATCAACGTTCCTGGGTCCGACGTCCTCGGGGGACCCGTGCGCTCGAAGATAATAATTCTGCGAGCGCCGTACAGATCGAAATCGGCGCGCACATGCGCTTGGCCGCAGATTCGATGTTTTCGACGTGGTTCTCGAAAAAATCCCGACATCAGTGCTCAGTCAGCGTGAACGGAAGTTCGGCGGGAGCTTAATGATCGGCCCGTCCCGACGATGCGACTCGCTTGGATAAGATCGGTTTCAGGCCGTGTTATTCGCGTTCACATTTGGTTGCAGTGCAACAAGACAACGCCAGTTGGTCTTGACAAATCAAGCGAACACTTGTCCCAAGGGGCTGATGAGAAACCTCGGCCGAATCTCGATTGCAGGAATTGCGCCGCTCCGCGCAGTGCTTGCGGTCGTGTTTCTAGTCATGTCTTCTCTTCAGCCTGGCCTTTTCGCTACCGCGAACGCCACGGGTTTTCACAGCGACTCCGGGGTGACGCTCCAGGTGGAGAAATCTCCGCACGACACCGGTGGCCACGTTGGCCACCACGAAGATGCGGTCGGGGCGGCCGAAACGGATGTGGGCGAGAAAAATCTTGGTGGTGAGAAATCTGCAGACGACAGCTGCGAGGTCCACTGCGCGCCGGCGCATGCTGTGCCGGTCGACTGTCCTGACCTGGACCGCGCTGCCTCCCGCTGCTTTGTCGCCGACGTTGCTGAAGCGTTGGTAGGCGGCGAGTATACAGCGCTTATAAGGCCTCCCAGACACCTGAACTGACGCCGCCCATCGAGGGCGTTCGCGCGCAGCGTGCGGAATCCGTTCCGGCGCGGCCTAACGCACACGTTCAGCTTCAGGTCTACAATGAAATTCGCAAGTCTCGCGATGCTCGCATCGCTGTTGGTTGCCGGATGCGCGGTAACCACCCCACCGACCGTCCTTCCAGCTTTCAATCCATCTGATCCCGTTATGGGCATACGTGATGCGCACTATCACCCGGTCGTCACCAATTATCACCAGCGGGAGCCCGTCGATCCGCAGAACTGGCGGCGTCTCAATGAAGAACGCTCCCCTGCAACAACCGGAGCCGGATCATGAAGCGCCGGTTCCTGAACATAGCTGCGGCCATGGCCATTCCGCTGATTGCCGCCGGATGTACGGCCACCGCTGGCCCTGACGGCGTCTCCGACCCCGTCGCTGGCTTCACGACAGTCGCGGCACGCGCCGGAGCTGTGACCGGCAAGAGAACGGCTTGGGTGCAGTCTCGCGAGAACGCGCAGGCTCTCTCCGCGCAAGTAAAGAGCCTGGTTCAGAACAAGACCATTGGTCCGGACGTCGCGGTGCAGGTCGCCCTGCTAAACAACAAGGGCCTGCAGGCCGCCTATGCCGAGATCGGTCTGTCGGCGGCCGATGTCTGGCAGGAAGAGATGCTCGTCAATCCGACAATCTCGGTTGGTATGATCGGCATCGATCCCGTACGCACGATCGAGGGGGCTGTTGCCAGCAACATCCTTGCGCTGATGACCCGTCAGCGACGCGTCGCGGTCGCGGATGCGCGCTTCCGCCAGGCCCAGCTCCGCGCCGCCGAAGAAACGCTACGGCTGGCCGCGGACACGCGGCGGGCCTGGATCAACGCTGTATCGGCTTGGGAAAGCGTTTCCTATTTGAATAAGGCGCAAGCCGCCGCCGATGCAGCCTCCGAACTCGCTCAAAAACTCGGGGAGACGGGCGCGTTCACGAAGACCGGTCAGGCCCGCGAGCACGTCTTCTATGCCGAGATCGTCGGCCAGGCGGCGGAGGCGCGTCTCGCCGCCCGGACCGCGAAGGAAGAGCTCACCCGCCTCATGGGCCTTTGGGGGCCGGACGTCGATTACTCAGTCCCCAACACGCTTCCAGCCCTGCCGAAGGGCGCCAAGGGCAAACGCGCCATCGAGGCGGAGGCGCTCAAAAATCGCGTCGACCTCGAGATTGCGAAACTTGAGCTGGAAGCGTTGGCGAAATCCTACGGCCTGACCGAGGCGACCCGCTACGTCAGCGACCTGGAACTCCTGTCCGGCGTGGAGGTGGAACGCGAAGAGTCCGAGGAGGGCGGGACGGAGACGAGTGTCGCACCCACCCTGGAGCTGGAGTTCGTCATCCCGATCTTCGATACCGGCAAGGCCCGCATGCGCAAGGCCGAGCTTGCCTACATGCAAGCCGCCAATCGGATGGCGGAAAAAGCGGTCAACATCAGGTCCGAAGCCAGGTCTGCCTATGACGCCTACCGTTCGACCTACGATATTGCCCGGCACTATCGGAACAGTGTTGTGCCGCTGCGAACAAAGATCGAGGCGGAGTCGGTCCTCACCTACAACGGCATGATCACCAACACGTTCGAGCTTCTGGCGGACACCCGCGCGAAGATCAGCTCGATCATGCTTTCCCTCAACGCCAAGCGCAATTTCTGGCTGGCCGACGTCAATCTCGGGACCGCCATCCATGGCGGCGGAACCTCATCCGGGGGCGGCGACGCACCGGCCGCAGCCGAAGCAAGCGCCGAAGGCCACTGAACTCAAGGAGAAGAAAATGCTTTCAAGACGTCAGTTACTGGGCGCCGGAGCCTTGCTCGCCGGCGCCACGGCGTGGACCAAGACATCTGCGATGGGCTTACCGGACGCCGCTGTCATGGAGTCCCCGGACATGCAGCCGCCGATATTTCCAACGACCGGTCCTGACTACCAGCCGGTGGTGACGCTCAACGGCTGGACGCTCCCGCACCGGATGAACAATGGCGTGAAGGAATTCCACCTAGTCGCCGAGGCGGTTGAGCGGGAGCTGGCGCCCGGCATGACCGCTTATCTCTGGGGTTATAACGGCCAGTCTCCCGGTCCGACCATCGAGGCAGTCGAGGGCGATCGGGTCCGTATCTTCGTGACCAACAAGCTGCCGGAGCACACCACCGTGCACTGGCACGGCATGATCCTGCCTAGCGGCATGGACGGTGTGACTGGCCTTACCCAACCCGGGATCCCGCCCGGCAAGACCTTCGTCTACGAGTTCGATCTCGTGAAGAGCGGCACCTTCATGTACCACCCGCACGCTGACGAAATGGTCCAGATGGCGATGGGCATGATGGGCTTCTTCGTCATTCATCCGAAAGACCCCAAATTCATGCGGGTGGACCGCGACTTCGTGTTCCTGCTGAACGCCTACGACATCGAGCCCGGATCGTACGTTCCGAAAATCATGACCATGACTGATTTCAACCTGTGGTGTTGGAACAGTCGCCTGTTCCCCGGCATCAGCCACCTTGTCGTGTCCAAGAACGACAAGGTGCGGGTCCGGGTCGGCAACCTGACCATGACCAATCATCCGATCCACATGCATGGCTACGATTTCGAGGTGACCTGCACCGACGGCGGCTGGACCCGCCCTGAGGCTCGCTGGCCGGAAGTATCGATCGACATTCCCGTCGGCGCGATGCGGGCCTACGAGTTCGATGCCAAGTACTTGGGCGACTGGGCGATCCACTGCCACAAGTCGCATCACACAATGAACGCCATGGGTCATGACGTGCCTACGTTTATTGGTGTCGACAACTCGAAGGTCACCGACAAGATCCGACGCGTGCTGCCGGATTACATGGCGATGGGAGACAAGGGCATGGCTGACATGGGCGAGATGGAAATGCCGCTTCCCGACAACACGATTCCAATGATGACCGGTTGGGGTCAGTTCGGCGCTATCGAAATGGGAAGCATGTTCTCGGTCGTGAAGGTGCGCGAGGGCCTGTCCGCGAACGATTACGCCGATCCCGGATGGTACAAACATCCGGAAGGAACCGTTGCCTACGAGTGGACCGGCGATGTTCCAGCCCCCACAAAGTCAGGCGACGCAAAAACGATGGCCCCGGCAGAGCACGGCGGCCACGGAAAACAGGGATGAGAAACCGAAACCCCTCAACCTCAACAATGAGAGAATGTGCAGCATGAAACGTATATTAGCAGCGGCCGTCTTGATGGCGGTCAGTTCCGGAGCAGCTCTTGCCAGTGGAACCCACGCCGGAGGACATGGCGACAAAGCCGCCACGATGGCGATCGGCAACCCTGGTGAAGCTGGCAAGGCAAAGCGGACTATCAACATCTCCATGTCGGAGAAGGACGACGGGACGATGTTGTTCCAACCGGCCGTGCTCAAGGTGAAGAAGGGCGAGACTGTTCGCCTGAAGTTCGTCAACAAAGGCCAAGTCGACCACGAATTCGTCATGGACGTCCATGAAGGGATCATGGACCACAAGGCGCTGATGGAGAAGTTCCCTGAGATGGAGCACGCCGATCCCAACGCGATCCGGCTGGCGCCCGGCGCCAGAGGCGAGATCATCTGGACCTTCGCCAATGCCGGCGAATTCGGGTTCGCCTGCCTGGTCCCGGGTCACTACGATTCCGGCATGAAGGGCGACATCACCGTCGCCAACTGAGTTCGAAAAACGCAAAGGAAGCAACCATGACACTATTGGTAAAAGCACTCTCGACACTCGCGGTCGTACTCGCCATTGGCGGCAGCGCGCTTGCGCAGGAATACGTGAAAGGCGAGGTCATCAAGGTCGACGCCAAACAGAAAAAGCTGACGATCAAACATGAGCCGCTGACGAATCTCGACATGCCTGCGATGACGATGGTGTTCGTCGTCGCGGAGCCGAGTTTGCTCGAGAAGGTCAAATCGGGTCAGGCGATCGAGTTTACAGCCGACCGCGTCAACGGACGCATCACGGTCACCGGTATCAAGTGATCCGGGACTAGCGCCGCGGGTTGATGTTCAATCCGCGGCCGCGGTCTGATCGGCCCATGAGCATAGAAGTCAGGATGACGGAGCCGCGCAGAATGTGACCCAAAGATTTTCTTTCCAGTCGTCATGCGCGAGGTGGTTCAGCAGAGGCATCTCGATAGAATATCTTCGCGTGCCGATGCTCACATATGCCGGATAATTACAGCGAACGCGCGCGCGATGCCTGCCGGTATCTTCATACCTGATGGCACCACTCGCGTCGGTCTCGATTAAGCCAATAGCGACGTCAAAGTCATAGTCCCCATCTCGCGACACACTATTGTTCAGGACGCTTAGCTGGACCGACGTGGCATCTGGAAAGTTGGCAGCGTAAAAGATCAGTCGCTCCGCCGCCATCGAGGGCGTAGCCACCAACACGCCGGCAAATAGTGCAATGGCGCGCATTTCCTCCTCCCGAGGATTGGAGACGATACTATCACCTATCGCATCTATGTTCGAATCGAATCGCTATTCAGGTAGGGAGCCGTCAAGGTTCGGCGATTGGCCGCATCACCTGACGGAAACGTGAGCGCTCATGGCTCTTTTCTTGCACTGCACCATATGCCATACAGCCTATGTGAAGTTCCGGACCTTATTGCCCCGTCTGCTTACGATTCTGGCTGTCGTGAGCCTTCTGACCGCGCCGATGGTGACACCGTCTGCTGCGGCTATGATGGTTGTCGATCCTATGGCGGCGACAATGGCCGATATGGCATCCATGCCGGACGGCATGCCGTGTCCTTCGGACCAGAGGCAGCAACTGCCTGATTGCCAGAAGTCTTGTCCCCTCGCGACCTTATGTGTCGCCAAGTGCTTTCCGAGCGTGTCGACGACCGTAGCAATCACGCTGACCCGGTTAACTGCTGCTGACGTGATCGCGCCTGGCAATGACATCGGACGGGATCTCCTGCCTAGTCCGCCACCTCCCAGACCTCCACGAACCTGAATTCATCGACGGCTCCATCGGGGCCGTTTGTCGCTGCAGGGCTGACGGCCTTGCGGCGAGAGTCCGTGGCTTTGGCATCAGCCTGGCCACCAGCCTGCCGTGCATTCCGCGCGGTCGAATGATGAAATTTGGGAAAATCTGACAATGAAATTTTGCAATGCAAAGCACGTCGCAGCCGCGGCGCTGATCGGTCTTGCTGTCGGCGGTGCCAATTCGAAGGCCTGGGCTGGGATCGACGACTATGAGTTTCAACTCGTTCAAAGCGCGATCAAGAACGGCGATGGCGCGATTGTGGCTGTCCGCCTCATCGACAAGCGCTCCGGCAAGGTGGTGCCCGACGCGGTGATTTTTGCCAAGCGCGTCGACATGGCGCCGGACGGTATGGAGATGATGACGTCGCCAATCGAGTCGTTGCCCTCAACGGAGCCCGGCATCTATCGGTTCAAGACCAATCTGATGATGCCAGGTGGCTACCGCCTGTCGATCGGCGCCAAGGTGCAGGGCGAAACCGGCTCCCTCGAAAACAAGCTCGAATTCAAGGCCACGCCATGAATCGTGCAGGCCGCACCGGCCTCACCCTCGCCGCCATTTTGGCGGCGGGGGCTGGAGGCTACTGGGCGGGGCATCGCAATCTCGCGCTGCCCGCCACTTCGTGGCTGCAGGCTGCTGCCCGGCTGGAAGGCACTGCGACGGCCCCGGCGAGTGCCAACCCTGCGCCCACCGGACCCGTGATCTACTACCGGGATCCGGACGGCCTTCCAGCCTATGCGGCAACTCCGAAGAAGACCGCCGCTGGGCGGGACTTCCTGCCCGTTCTGGCGGGGGAAGACCTGAGCTTCGAGGACAAGCCGCCGGCCGCCGCCGCGACCGTCGCCGCTCCTCCAACGGACGGCGAACCCAAGCGGGTCTTGTACTACCGCAATCCGATGGGCCTTCCGGACACCTCGCCTGCGCCGAAGAAGGATTCGATGGGGATGGATTACATCCCCGTCTACGCGGGCGAGGATGGCGACGCTTCGACCGTCAAAGTCGCCACAGGCAAACTGCAGCGGACCGGCGTCCGCTCGGAGGTCGCCACCGAGCAGGTGATCGTTCGCCCGGTGCGCGTGCCCGGCACCGTGCAGCTCGATGAGCGGCGCATCACGGTGGTCGCGACGCGCACCGATGCCTTCATCGACAAGGTAGCGGACGTTACCACCGGCGATCGGGTCAAAAAGGGCGAACCACTGATGCGGCTGTATTCGGCCGAGATCGCCACGGCGAGCGCCCAATACCTGACCGATCTGAACGGAAGCGGGCGCGCCTCGGCCGGGGCTCGCCAGCGCCTCGAGAACCTTGCGGTCCCACCCGATGTGATCGCGGCAATCGACCGCACTCGCCAGGTCCTGACCTCCATCACCTGGACCGCCCCACGGGATGGGGTGATCCTCGAGCGCAATGCAGTCGAGGGCATGAAGGCGTCGCCCGGTGACGTGCTCTTCCGCCTCGCCGACGTCTCGACCGTCTGGATCGTCGCCGACGTACCCGAATATCAGCTGGGAGCAGTGAAGGTCGGCGCCGTCACCACGGTGCGCGTTCGAAGTCTGCCCGGCCAGACCTTCAGCGGCCGTATCGCCCTGATCTATCCGCAGGTAACCAAGGAAACGCGCACGACCAAGGTGCGGATCGAGATCCCAAATCCGGATGGTCTCTTGCTGCCGGACATGTATGCCGATGTTGAGATCGGCAGCGGCAGCAATGCCCCGGTCGTCGCCGTCCCCGACAGCGCCGTAATCGACACCGGCACTCGGCAGGTCGTGATCCTCGACAAGGGCGAGGGCCGGTTCGAGCCGCGAGAGGTCAAGATCGGCCTTCAGGGCGGCGGCTTTACCGAAATCCGCAACGGTGTTGCCACCGGCGACCGGGTCGTGGTCTCAGCGAATTTCCTGATCGATGCCGAGAGCAATCTGAAGGCTGCGCTGAGCGGCATGACGAACCTGGAGACTCCGCCATGATTGCCCGGCTCATCGCGTGGTCTGCACGCAATCTCGTCCTGATCTTCGTCGGTACAGCCTTCGCGGTGGCCGCCGGAGCCTATGCGCTGAAGACCCTTCCGCTCGACGCGATTCCAGACCTCTCGGACGTCCAGGTCATCGTCTACACCGAATATCCCGGCCAGGCGCCGCAGGTGGTCGAGGACCAGGTCACCTATCCTCTGACGACGGCAATGCTGACTGTGCCGAAGTCCAAGGTGGTGCGTGGGTTCTCCTTCTTCGGCGTTTCCTTCGTCTATGTCATCTTCGAGGACGGGACGGATCCCTATTGGGCGCGCAGCCGCGTGCTCGAATATCTCAACGCCGCCGCGCAGCGCCTACCGGCCGGCGTCACCCCGGGCCTCGGCCCCGATGCGACAGGCGTCGGTTGGGTCTACCAGTACGCCGTCGTCGCCAAGGACATGACGCTGGCCGAGTTGCGGTCACTGCAGGACTGGGTGGTGCGCTATGCCGCCTCCAAGGCGGAGGGGGTCGCCGAGGTCGCCAGCGTCGGTGGCTTCGTCAAGCAGTACAACATCGTCGTCGATCCGCTGCGACTGCGCGCCCAGGGCATATCGCTGTCGATGGTTCGCGACGCGGTTCGCGCCAGCAATCGGGATGTCGGCGGACGCACGCTGGAGCTTTCCGAGTTCGAGTTCATGGTGCGTGGCCGCGGCTACATCAAGTCGACGGCCGATATCGAAGACATCGTCCTGAAGACCGATCAGGGCGTGCCTCTACGCCTCAAGGACGTCGCCGGGGTCGAGATCGGTCCCGACGAACGGCGCGGCATTACCGAACTCAATGGCGAAGGCGAGGTCGCGAGCGGCATCGTCCTGCAGAGGTTCGGGGCCAATGCCCTGACTGTGATCGAGAACGTCAAGCAACGCTTGAGCGACATCGCAGGGAGCCTTCCCAAGGGTGCCGAGATCGTGCCGGTCTACGACCGCTCGCAGCTTATCGAAGCGGCGATCGAAACGTTGAAGCGTACACTCGCCGAGGAGAGCATCATCGTCGCCCTGGTCTGCGTCGTCTTCCTCCTTCACCTGCGCAGCGCGCTCGTCGCCATCTTGATGCTGCCGGTCGGCATCCTGATGGCATTCGGCGCCATGAAGGTGATCGGGCTCGGCTCCAACATCATGAGCCTCGGTGGCATCGCCATCGCCGTTGGCGCCATGATCGATGCCGCTATCGTCATGATTGAGAATGCCCACAAGCATCTGGAGCGGGCGCCACCCGGCAAGCCGCGAGTACAGATCCTGATCGATGCAGCGAGCGAGGTCGGCCCGGCGCTGTTCTTCAGCCTCCTCGTCATAACGGTATCGTTTCTGCCGATCTTTACGCTGGAGTCGCAAGAAGGCCGAATGTTCGGTCCTCTCGCCTTCACCAAGACCTTCGCCATGGCGGCCGCGGCGATCCTGTCGATCACGCTGGTGCCGGCCTTGATGGTGGTCTTCGTGCGCGGCCGGATCATCCCGGAACACAAGAACCCGATCAATCGGTTCCTGATCTGGATCTATCGTCCCGTCATTCGCGGCGTCCTGAAGGCGAAGACGCTGACCATCGCGCTCGCGCTTGTCGTGCTTGGCGTCTCCGTCTGGCCGGTGAGCCAGATCGGCTCGGAATTCATGCCGACCCTGAACGAAGGCACTTTGATGTATATGCCGACGACCCTGCCGGGGATTTCCGTCACCAAGGCGGCGGAACTCCTGCAAATGCAGGACCGGATCATCAAGTCCTTTCCGGAGGTGGATTCCGTCTACGGCAAAGCGGGGAGAGCGATGACCGCGACCGACCCGGCTCCTACCGAGATGTTCGAGACCATCATCAATCTGAAACCAAAGGATCAGTGGCGAACTGGTGTCACCATCGACAGCCTGAAGGCCGAGATGGACAAGGCTCTGCAGTTCCCCGGTGTCTCCAACGCCTGGACCATGCCGATTCGCGCCCGCATCGACATGCTTTCGACCGGCATCCGGACGCCTGTCGGCGTCAAGGTGTTCGGCACCGACCTGGCGCAGATGGAACAGATCGCACGCCAGATCGAAGCGGCCCTCAAAACGGTTCCGGGCACGTCGAGTGCCTATGCCGAGCGGGTTATCGGCGGCTACTATCTCGATATCTTCCCGGATCGCGAGGCGCTCGGCCGTTACGGCCTTGCCGTCGGCGACGTCCAGGACGTCATCGCGACCGCGCTTGGTGGCGAGACTGTGACGACGACGGTCGAGGGGCGTGAGCGATATGGGGTCAACATCCGCTACCCCCGTGATCTGCGCTCTAGCCCTCAGTCGATCGCCACCGACGTCGAAGTGCCGTTGCCCGGCGGCGGCGCCATCCCGCTCGGCGAGGTGGCTAAAGTCCAACTGACGCGCGGCGCGACCTCGATCCGAACTGAGAATGGCCAGCTCGCGACCTACATCTTCGTCGACATCAACGGCCGGGATCTCGGCGGCTATGTCGCCGACGCCCAGAAGGCCGTCGCGGCGACGGTGAAGCTGCCGCCCGGCTATTCGATCGCCTGGAGCGGGCAGTTCGAATATCTGGAGCGGGCCGCGGCGCGGATGAAGATCGTCGTGCCGGTCACGTTGCTCATCATCTTCCTGCTGCTCTATCTCAACTTCCGGGCGCTCACCGAGACATTGATTGTCATGCTGTCCTTGCCCTTCGCCCTTGTCGGCGGGATCTGGCTGATGTGGTGGCTCGGCTTCAACATGTCGGTGGCGGTGGCGGTCGGCTTCATAGCGCTCGCCGGCGTCGCCGCCGAGACTGGTGTCGTCATGCTGATCTATCTGGAGCAGGCTATGGCCGAAGTGAAGGCAGAGCGGGCCGCACGCAATCAGCCATTCAATCGGGCAGATCTCTATCAGGCGATCATGCTTGGTGCAGTGGAGCGTGTCCGGCCGAAGATGATGACTGTCGTGGCCATCATGGCCGGTCTGATCCCAATCCTCTGGAGCACTGGCGCCGGATCGGAAGTGATGCAGCGGATCGCCGTACCGATGATCGGTGGTATGATCTCATCTACGATCCTGACTCTGGTGGTGATCCCGGCGATCTACGGGTTGGTCAAGGGATGGCGGTTGCCGAAAGGCATTGCATCGACGACGACCGACGAGGTTGCGCTCACGGAACCTGCAAGGTTTGACCTCGCTGCCGAATGATGGGAGACCGCAATGATGAGCGATATGATGGGGAGCGGGATGACATGGGGCATGGGCGCCGCAGGGTTGCTCGTGGTCGTCATCGTGCTGCTGATCATTGCGGCCCTGATCAAATACGTCTTCTTTCGTTGAGGCTGATGGACCAGAACCTCATTCGCTGGATCAGTGCGGTCAGATACCTCCCGCGGCTGCTGACCTGACTTCCATGCGTGAAAAGCGAAGGCTTCGGGAGCCTGTCTTGGCATTTGAAAACGGCCTTGACCTTCCGGTGGCTGGAACCCTTAGCCTGATGGGTATCTCCGGAGGTCATCCGATGACACAAGCAACCATCGATCTTGAAAAACGGGTTCTGACCCTCTTCAGGCTGGCATATCGGCAAGGCAGATTGGATGTCGCAGAGCATTTGCTCCGGGCGCTAGAGGCGCTGGACCAGAGCCCCTCCGTTTCGCGGTCACCCTTCGGCAAGCAGGCTTTGAGCGAAGCCTATCATGAACTCATTCGCCGATAATATCTGCGATGCCCGCAGGGGCTTCGCCGATCAAGGTGGCGCAGATAGAAGATAGACCCGGCGGGCAGGATATTGAAATACCGCGCGGTGATTGTCGTCGACGGCGCTGCCATGTACTATGGAGTGCCGGTCATCGATGCTAGGTATTCCGGAGCCGGCAGGGAGAAAAGGCCATGTTACGTTCGATTTCACTTGCGCTTTTCTTGTCGGTCATCCCAGCAACCGCTTTTGCGAATTCATGCCCGACCATCATGGCCGCGATCGATGCGGCGTTACCAACCGCGACCCTCGCGGAGGCCGATATGACCAAGGTCAAAGAACTGCGCGCCCAAGGCGAGAAATTACATGCCGCCGGCGATCATGCGGGGTCAGAGGCTGCGCTCAACCAAGCCAAGAAGATGCTGGGCATTTAGTCGCGACGAATGCGGCTTTCGCGGCCGAGTGCGGGGGCCTGTTGTTCGGCTGCCGCCGCAGCAGGTTTAGCTTGCCTGCCGTTCATGTTGTCCGGACAAACCGCAAATCTGGTGACCTAATGTGAGCTGCCTTCGGCAAGATGAGGCAGGATTCCATCGGTCGCCAGTCGCCTGAACATCGCATCAACCTGCGCAGGCGGCGGCTTCGCACCCCGGTCGAGCCACCAGGTCAATACAGCCATGTAGGCGCCAACGACATACTGGACGACGAATTCGCGTGGGACGGCGTCTGCTGAAGTCTTGTCGACGGTTGTGGAAAGTTCGCCGCGCACCACATCGGAAAGTATCTGGCGGATGCTGCCGAAGCTAATGCCGCCGCCATGACCGCCGGCCAGCGCCCGATAGAGGTCCAGATGGTCTCGGGCATGTTCGAACATGGGCAGGCTAAAGGCCAGATGTCGGTCCTTGCTGTTTCCCGACATCGCCAGAGCGTCTTTCTGCCGATCGACAAGCAGCCTGCGCAGGTTCTCGTCGAGGCCGCTCTTCTTCAGATCATCCTTGCTCGTGTAATGGGCGTAGAAGGTCGATCGGCCGACATTGGCCGCCTCGCAGATGTCCTCGATCGTGATCGCCTCGTAGCCCTTTTTCAGGATCAAGGAGATCAAGGCATGTTGCAGCATCCCCCTGGTGCGGGCGACGCGGCGGTCTATCGCTCTATCTGCCATCTCCGTCACCATTCACGGTCATATCGAGCAAGACGTTCAGTACCGGACATTTCGGCCCGTGTGTTCGTTGACAAAATTCCGGATAATCTGTCTGTTTTTGGACACCGTGTCCAGCTTACCGGCCGACGGAGCTGGAGGCGGGCCTGACGCACGCACCTGCTCTGTACTCCCGATAAGGGGCCCGAAGACCTGGTGCTGAACCGGTGAGGAAGACCGACCTGGACCACGAACGCTATCGTCGCATGCATGGGCGCTCCGGAGCTTCAATGAAGACGACATCATTTGAAGTGCCGCTGAAGGGCAAAAGACAAATAGCGGAAGACACCTGGGCCTTCGCTTTTGAGAGACCGGACGGCTTTCGCTTCAAGGCCGGCCAGCATGTGCGGATGACGCTCATTGATCCTCCCGAAACGGACCGCGCGGGCGATAGCCGGTTTTTCTCGCTCGCCAGCACACCTCAGGAAGCCGATCTGGTTATCGCCATGAGGATGCGTGACACAGCTTTCAAGCGGGTTCTCAGCCGGCTACAGACCGGAGACAGGGTTCTCGTCCAGATGCTGCTGGATGTTCCGCACGGAGCGTTTGTGCTGCACCAGGATGCTTCGCGGCCCGCTGTTTTTCTCGTCGGGGGCATCGGCATCGTTCCGGCCTTCTCGATGATAAAGGACGCGATCGAGCGAAAGCTGTCGCACAGATTGTTTCTGTTCTACTCGATCCGGCGGCCGGAGGACGCGGCGTATCTGGAGGAGTTGCAGAGGCTCGCGGAGCAAAACCCGACTTTCAAACTGGTTGCCACGATGACTGAAGCGGCGCGGTCGGTCCGTTCATGGACCGGCGAAACCGAACGCATAACCCACTCGATGCTTGCAAAGCATGTCGATGACCCGCTGCTTCCCGTCTACTACATTTCGGGGCTGCCGGAGATGGTCAGCGCCATGAAGACGATGCTCGGCGGTTCAGGAGTGAACGAGGCTAGCATACAGGCCGAGACGTTCACCGGATTCGATCTCAACATAATCGGCGGTGTCGCCGGCCGCGGGTGGAGGCGGTTCGCTCCGATGGTCGCAACGGTGCTGGTTGTGGCCGCGCTGGTCATCCTCCATGCTGGCGCTGCTGCCTCGATATTTCGCTACGGTTTCGATGGATTGTCGGGTCCGAGTCCGACCTACGTGACGTTCGGATGGTATGCAGCGATCGGGATCTTTGTTGCCCTTGCGCTGTTCAAGATCAGGTATTTTGCCGGTCGCCATCTTTCTGGCAGGGGCAATGCTGGCAACGCTTTCCTGGGGCAGGGCGATCATACAAAACATCGGCAGGATGGCCCTACGGGACCCTTGTAGACTGTTGCGACACTGCACGTGGCCAATATTGGAATGCATCTCACGAATGCCGCCAGGCTACCGCCGCAACGGAGTCAAGCGAGCTAGGTCGTTTCGGATTGCAACGGCAGCGACACCGCCTTGTCCCATGGCATAGGAGAGCTGATCGAGCCCGCGCACCACGTCGCCCGCCGCATATAGACCCGCTACCGAGGTTCTCTGGTGGTTATCGACGATAAGACATCCGTCGCGCGATACTTCGGCGTCCATCCCAGCCGCAAGTTCCGAACGGATATGGGATCCTAACGCTGGATAGACCGTTGCGAACGAGCGGCGGCCAGTCGGTGTCGCTATCGCGATGCCATCCTGCATCAGTTCAAAATCGAGACATGGACCGTCAACTGTTTGAATGGCGCCGTTCTTGAGACGCGATCTTTGCGCTGCGTCGAGCTCATGATTGCCCGTCGGTGCAATCAAAGTCACATCGGCGGTGTAACTGCGCAAGAACTCCGCTTCGTTCGTTCCGTGTTCGCCGGTTCCGATGACCGCGACCGCACTATCGGTCACCTCATAACCATCGCAAATCGGACAATAACGCAATAACCCACGCGCCAGAGCCTCATCGTGGACATCGGCAGGCATGCTCGGTCTCCGGTTGAAGACGCCTGTTGCCATCAGCACGGTGCGCGCTTGAAACACCCCTTCCATTGCGTGGGCCGTAAACATGCCGGGCCCTCCCTGCAAGGTGAGCACCTTTCCAGCCCAATGGCGTGCCCCATAACGCTTTCCTTGTTCCCGCATGCGCGTGAGAAGCTCGGATCCCGCGATTCCATCGGGAAAACCTGCAAGGTTGCGGGTGAGCGGAATCAGATCAGCCCGGCTCTCACCACTGTCGGCCACCAGGACCGAGAGATGGAAGCGAGCAAGGTATATGGCCGCGGTCAATCCTGCCGGTCCTCCTCCAACAATCAGACAATCAAGCAGCTCGGCCGCGTTGGCTGGCACGCCGGGGATTGGGGGCATCGATCAAAAACCTCGGCCGCCGCTAATTGACATCGATGACCATCGTGAGCCCGCCGCCGCCCTTCTCCTCAACATTGTTGTTCGTCGTGTGATGCGGGATGTGGCAATGCAGCAGCCACTTGCCTGGCCGAAGCGCCCGCCACAGGACGTCGAACCTCTGTCCAGGCCCGACATTGACGGTGTCGGCCGTATACCGGGCGTTTTGGGGCAGCGTCGCGCCGTCGATGGCGGCGACCTGGAACGGCCCGCCGTGAATATGCATCGGATGGACGGCGGTGGTGTTGGACCCCACGAAACGGATCTTGAGCAACTGACCCACCTTCATCTTGATCGTCTCCGTCGCCGGGTAAGACTTGCCGTTGATGGTGAAGAAATTAGGGAAGCCGCCGTCCATCGGCATGGACGGAAATGTCAGCCCTTCCCGTTTCAGCCATTCCTGGAGTTGAACGGTGTATTCGAGGTCGGCGGTGATTGCGTCGGCCGGATTCTTCGGGTCGATGATCAGCGCGCCATAGAGGCCGAGCGCCTGCTGACGGTCGACATGATCATGGGTGTGATAGAAATAAGTGCCGGACTGCTCGACCGTGTATTCGTAGGAAAAGGTTTCGCCGGGCTCGATCGGCTTTTGTGTGACATAGGCCGGGCCATCCATCGCATTGGGCACATCGAGGCCATGCCAGTGCACGGTCGTGCTTTCGGGCAACCGGTTGGTGACGTTGATGCGAACGCGGTCGCCCTGGGTAACGCGCAGCGTCGGACCGGGAACCTGCTTGTTGTAGGCAAAGGCCTCGACCGTCACTCCGGGCAGAATCGACCATTGGATAACCGAAGCCTCGAGATCGAATACCTTAACGCTGTTCTCGATTCGCGGTTCGAGGACCACGCCTCCCTGAGCTGCGGGATCAGCCTTGAAACTCACCAGCCTCGGATCGACTGCCGCCATATCGCGCATGGCAGCGGCCGGCGTATCGCGATCCATGATCATGCCGGGGGGCATAATGGCTCCGCCGACATCGCGCGCAGACAGGCTCATATTAATCCAGTTCGCGGGTGCGATCATGCCGATCGCAAGCGCCAGCAGGGACACCACCCCAAGGGCAGTGATCTGTGGCGTCGTGGCGTCCGTCTCCATCTGGTGGCCGCTCTTTTTGCCCGTGTGGGAGGCCATGTCATGGCCTTGCGGAGCATGATCGCCAGCGTCTGCATGATGCATTTGCATCTGCGCGTGTTGGCCCTTGGCGGGTTGAGCCTGTGCTAGATGAGAAGCACCATGGTCGTGCTGCCGCATTCCGACACCATGCCCGAAAACCATCTCGCCGCCGTGCCAGCCCGTGTAGCCAAGCAGCACAACGACGGCTGCCGACATCATCAGCCCCCACGGCAATACGGCATCTGCCGGACCAAGGGAAAGGCGCACGGCCACGCTGATTGCCGCGATGGCCAGCAGGATGAGGTTACCGACGAGATGATAGCGGGCGTGATAGAGCTTGCGAATTGGCGGACTGCCGAGGAAATCCGTCAGGCCGGCGGCGGCGGCGGCGAGGCCGCCCACCAATCCCGCCGCGATGAGCCAAATGGAGGCGGTCGCCCAGAAAGGATTGCCATTGATCCAGAATGCCAGATCGGAGAGAAGTCCTCCGACGAACAACCCGATCGGCAGGGGAACCAGCATCGGATGAATGGGATGGCGGCCGATCGTAGCCACGACGGGAAATTCAGGGTGGCCCTGCAACTGCTCTCCAGTGTTGCCGCCGTGATCATGAGAATGATCTTCCGTCACCTCTGCCGGTGCCTTCGCCACTGCTGATGCCTTCGCCTGTGCCGGTACCTTCGCTTTCGCCAGTGCTTTCGCAGGCGGGGTCTTCCCGGTATGTCCGGCATGGGTTTCTTCCGCCGCCCCGCCATGCGCGCGCTTCTTGTCCTGATCGGGTTCGGCGGTTTGCGGGCGCAGCGTCATCAGCCCATGCTTCAGCTTGCGTGCGACCAGCCAGACATTGGCAGGGTAGGCGAGAGCAAAGCCGGCGATGACGCCGATCGACATCACGCCCCAGAACAGAAGCTCCGTCGGCTCCATCGCGCGCATGTCGCGGCCCATCATCAGAAAGCTCATGACCGGGGCCATGCCGGCCATCATGAAATTCATTGAGATGAACTCGGGCAGGAAGCTCTTGCGCACGTTCTCCCAATAGGTGCCGCCCATCATCGATTTCATGAAAAGTGACTGGAAGATGAAAAGCCCGAAGGCGAAGCCGGCCAGATATTCGACGATGAGATCAAGCCACATCGGCAGGCCGAGCGACGCGGTGATCACGGCGGCAAGAATGATGCCGGTCGCATCGCCGGCGACGCAATGAATCGTTGAGCCGACGCCCTGCTTCCAGAGCGGCTTGGTGAAGGCCTCATGCCCGCCTGGGCGCGGCTCCTTGTCGGCAAGCACGTAGAGCAGCAGTCCGATCGGACCCATATAGAGGGTCACCAGGATAAACCCCCATTTCATCACCACTGGTTCGGGGTTGTTCCGGTATTGATCGAAGCCGACATAGAGCGTCGAGGCGGCGGCAATTGCGAACCAGGCGACGAGAAAATAGTCGATTGGTTGGATAAGCATCAGGGTCCGCCCTTGGTTTCTCGCCGCATTCTATCAGACGGCCCAGCGTACCAAGCCTCAATGCAAATGAACGCGGCCGGCGCGTTTATGATCCGCCGGCCGCGCCTGATATCCTTCAGGCCGCCAATTTCTCGTTATCGTAGCCGGCAGACTTGATGACGTCGCGGATAGCGGCGTCGTTCGCCTTGGTTTCCACGGCGACCGTCGATGCGCCGAGGTCGACTATGACCCTAGCTGCAGGATCGACACTTTTTACGGCTTTTTCGATCGTGCTGGCACAATGGCCGCAGCTCATATCCGGAACTTTCAATTTCAACATGGCAGCTCTCCTTTTCCTGCTGATGGACCCGTTATGGGGCTTCCCATCGTTGGAAGGTCAAGAGCCTATTTTCTCGTCGATGTAATCATCGCGGTCGCATTGGTGCACTGATTGAAGTTTGCCCCTTGACCTTCCTATCATGGGAACCTTTATATCATGTGGCAGCCACCCAGAATGGAGTTGCAATCCCATGAACGCCGTTACCCCGCACACGCCAGCCGGACCTGTTTCGGTTCCTGGTTCCACAATTCAGGTCGGCATCGCGGGCATGACGTGCGCCTCGTGCGTGCGGCGCGTCGAAAAGGCCATTGCCTCCGCGCCGGGTGTCGTTGGGACATCGGTCAATCTGGCGACCGAACGTGCCGAGGTGACGTTTGCCGGCAAGCCGGACATTGCTCCCGTTATCGCGGCAGTCTCGGCCGCTGGCTATGAGACGCGAGCGGACACGATTGAGCTCGCCCTCGAAGGAATGACCTGCGCTTCCTGCGTCGCGCGCATCGAAAAGGCGCTGAAGGCTGTGCCGGGCGTGACCGAAGCCAGTGTCAATCTGGCAACCGAGCGCGCCACCATCCGCATCGTCGCGGGCAGTGTCGAGGCCGCCGCGCTTGAGGGGGCGGTGGCGGCAGCCGGCTACGAAGCGCGGCAGATCTTGCCGGACGCAGACAAGGACCGTGAGCGCGATGGACGCGAGGCTGAGATTCGGACGCTCCGTCGTTTGCTTGCGCTGGCCGCACTTCTGACGCTGCCGGTGTTCATACTCGAAATGGGCTCTCATCTCGTGCCCGCCTTCCATCACTGGGTGATGATGACGCTCGGCGAGTGGAACTGGCGGCTGCAATCCGTGCTGACTACGATCGTTCTGTTTGGCCCCGGTCTGCGGTTCTTCAGGAAAGGAATGCCGGCGCTGCTCAAGGGCGCGCCGGACATGAATGCGTTGGTGGCGCTTGGCTCGGGTGCTGCCTGGGCATACTCGCTCGTCGCGACCTTCCTCCCCGATGCGCTGCCGGCAGGCACTGCCAACGTCTATTACGAAGCAGCGGCCGTGATCGTGACGTTGATACTGCTCGGCCGCTATCTCGAAGCGCGGGCCAAAGGCCGGACCAGCGAGGCGATCAAGAAACTCGTCGGGCTGCAGCCCAAGACTGCGCGCCTCGTCAAGAACGGCGTCACGGTCGAGGTGCCGCTCGCCGAGGTGCGGGCCGGTGACGTTGTGGTGGTGCGCCCAGGCGAAAAGATCGCTGTCGACGGCGAGATCGTCGAAGGATCATCCTTCGTCGACGAGTCCATGATGACTGGCGAACCGCTGCCTGTCGCCAAGGGCGTCGGCGCGGAGGTCGTCGGCGGCACCATTAACAAGACCGGCAGTTTCTCGTTCTGCGCCACAAAGGTCGGCTCGGCGACGCTGCTCGCCCAGATCATCCGCATGGTTGAATCTGCGCAAGGCTCGAAGCTGCCGATCCAGGCGCTGGTCGATAAGGTGACGGCGTGGTTCGTGCCGGCTGTCATCGCGGCCGCCATGCTCACCTTCGGTGCCTGGTTTGTGCTAGGTCCAGAGCCGGCCCTGTCCTTCGCGCTGGTCAACGCCGTTGCCGTGCTCATCATCGCCTGCCCGTGCGCCATGGGCCTCGCCACGCCGACCTCGATCATGGTCGGTACGGGGCGGGCGGCCGAACTGGGCGTGCTCTTCCGCAAGGGCGAGGCTCTGCAGACATTGCGGGATGCTACGGTCATTGCTCTCGACAAGACCGGAACGCTCACCGAGGGCCGGCCCGAATTGACCGATTTCATCGTGACATCCGGATTTGTCGAAGCCGACGTACTCTGGCTCGTCGGCTCGGTGGAGGTTCGCTCCGAGCATCCCGTCGCCGAGGCGATTGTGCGGGCGGCCGAACGGCGCGGCCTCGTGCCAACCGATATCGAGAACTTCGAGGCCATTCCCGGCTTTGGGGTGAGTGCTGTCGTCGAAGGACGCAAGATCGAGATCGGCGCCGATCGCTTGATGATCCAGCTTGGCCTGGACATTTCAACCTTTGCTTTGGCGTCAGCGCGCCTCGCCGACGAGGGCAAGACCCCGCTTTATGCGGCCATCGATGGCAGGCTTGCTGCAATCATCGCGGTCGCCGATCCGATCAAGGCATCGACGCCAGCTGCTATTGCTGCCCTGCATGCGCTCGGTCTCAAAGTGGCCATGGTGACCGGCGACAACCGGCGCACGGCTGAGGCGATCGGGCGGCGGATCGGCATCGACGAAATCGTCGCCGAGGTGCTGCCCGACGGCAAGGTCGAGGAAGTCAAGCGGCTTGGCCGGCACGGCGCTCGCGTTGCCTTCGTCGGCGACGGCATCAACGACGCGCCCGCGCTGGCAGCGGCGGATGTCGGCATCGCGATTGGCACCGGCACGGATATCGCCATCGAAAGCGCCGACGTCGTCCTGATGTCGGGTGATCTCCGCGGTGTGGCGAATGCCATCGCGCTCTCCAAGGCGACGATCCGCAACATTGGCCAGAACCTGTTCTGGGCCTTTGCCTACAACATCGCGCTCATTCCCGTGGCCGCTGGCGTGCTCTATCCGCTGAGCGGCACGCTCCTGTCGCCGATGCTGGCGGCTGGTGCGATGGCACTGTCCAGCGTCTTCGTCCTGACCAATGCTTTGCGCCTCAGGCGCTTCCGGGCGCCGATCGACGACAGGACACAAGCCGGTCAATTCTCCGTGCAGGTCGTATGACAGATTTGATGCCTTTACGTTTCACCCAGGATCCGGTTCTGATCTTTGCCGAGATTCCCAACCTGCAGGAATGCAAATCATGAACATAGGTGACGCTGCCGCGGAATCGGGCGTTTCGGCCAAGATGATCCGCTACTATGAGTCCATCGGGCTGATCGCGAACGCCTCCCGGACCGACGCCGGCTATCGGGTCTATTCGGACGACGACATTCATGCGCTGAGCTTTATTCGCCGGGCGCGTGATCTTGGCTTTTCGGTCGACCAGATGACCGATCTGCTGGCTCTCTGGAGCGACCGTTCGCGGGCGAGCGCCGATGTCAAGCGGATCGCCATGGAACATGTTGCCGAACTCGAACGGAAAATGCGAGAACTCCAAGACATGTCAAAAACGTTGCGTCATCTGGCAGAGCATTGCCAGGGCGATGATCGGCCGCATTGCCCGATCATCGAAGAGTTTTCTAGCGGCCACGAGGCCGGACCAGCCAAGTCGTCCAAGCGCCCGAAGCTCGGCGGCGAGATCGCCAGGCAACGGCAGGCTTTCTGAATCATACCGCGCGCCGACGCGGGCCAGTCTTTGACCTAGGAGACAACAGATGCATCGACGCGCTTTTCTGGCGGCAGGTCTTGTGACGGTTTTTGGGAGCCCGCGCGCCATCGCTCAAATGAAGATGGATGACATGCCCGGCATGGATATGGGCGGTCACGCAGGCCACGATATGGCCGCAGCGCCGCAAGGCGCGGCCGTCGTACCTGAAGGAGAAGCACTTCGCGACTTGCCCCGCCTCGCCAACGAAGCCGGCACCCCCGGCCTTTTCAGGGGGAAGCTGACGGCAGAGTCCGCCACGGTACGTTTTGCGGAAGGGCTCGATACGCCGATCCTCGGCTACAACGGCATGAGTCCCGGGCCGTTGATCGAGGCGGTCGAGGGTGACCGGGTAGAGATCACCTTCGCCAACCGAATTCCTGAAGAGACGAGCACCATCCATTGGCATGGCATGCCGGTGCCGGCTGACCAGGATGGCAATCCGATGGACCCGGTTGCAACGGGCACTGAGCGCACCTACAGCTTCGACCTGCCGGAAGGCAGCGCCGGCTCCTACTGGTATCATCCACATCCGCATGGCAAGACGGCCGAGCAGGTCTATCGCGGCCTTGCCGGCGCGTTCGTGGTCAAGCCGAAGGCCGATCCGATTCCGGCTGAATACGGCGATACCGTGCTGGTGTTCACCGACCTTCGCCTTGCCGCCGACGGCACCATGCCGGACAACACGATGGTCGACCTGATGAACGGTCGCGTCGGCGATCATGTGCTGGTCAACGGACAGAAGAATCCTCGGCTGGCGGTTCCCTTTGGCACGAAGCGGCGCTTCCGGCTCTATAACGCGACAAACGCGCGGTTCCTTCGACTGTCGTTTGAAGCGTCAATGACAGTTATCGGAACGGACGGTGGCCTGTTGGAGGCACCGATCGCAGTCGATGAGATCCTTCTCAGTCCCGCGGAACGCCTTGAACTCATCGTGTCATTCGACAAGCCCGGACCCGCGACGCTGTACACGCTCGATTACGATCGCGGCTGGATGGGTGCAGGCCGTCCTGCCGATGCAGGGCTGACACTGCTCACGATCAATGTTTCGCAGACGCCTGCAGAGGCGCTCCCGCCACTGCCGGACAGCTTGCGACCGATTGCGCAACTCGGTGCCCCCGCCGTCAGTCGGCGCTTCGTCTTCACCGAAACCATGGCTATGAACGCCAGCGGCATGGAGATGGGGTTCCTGATCAACGGCGCTGCCTTCGATATGAACCGCGTCGATATCGTCGCCAAGGCAGGCGAGGTCGAGCTCTGGGAAATCGTCAACAAGGCGGACATGGACCATCCGTTCCACGTGCATGGGACGCAGTTTCAAGTGGTCGAGCACGAACGCGACGGCAAGGTCTCGAAGCCGGCGTACCGGGCCTGGAAGGATACCGTCAACGTGGCTCGCGGCGAGACGGTACGGCTGTTGCTGCGCCAGGACCGGCCTGGGCCGCGCATGTATCACTGCCACATCCTGGAGCATGAGCAGCTCGGCATGATGGGCATTGTCGACGTGCAGGCATAGGCCGAGTGGCGGCGCTCTATGGCGCGCTGTTCATCAGCGCGTTCCTCGCCGCAACCATCCTGCCGGTCTCATCGGAGGTGGTGCTCGCCGGCCTGGTCGTCTCGGGCCGCGGTGATCCGGCTCTGCTTCTCGCGGTCGCCACGATCGGCAACACGCTGGGCTCCGTGGTGAACTGGATTCTGGGGCGTGGCATCGACTCGCTCCGGACCAGGCGCTGGTTTCCTGTAACTCCTGAGCACTATGAGCAGGCAAGCCGGACGTTCCGACGCTTTGGCGAATGGACGCTTCTGTTCGCCTGGCTGCCGGTCGTTGGTGATGCTTTCACCATTGCGGCAGGCGCTGCACGCGTGAATCTCGGCGTGTTCGTTGCTCTCGTCGCATTGGGCAAGGTTACGCGATATGCGGTGATCATTGCGGGAGGATTATGGGCGATCCGGTGAGCAGCCGGCTTCATCGCCGACCGCAAGTTGCGCGTCCTCTTCCCGCGAAGCGATGTCCGGCTTCCCGAAGAACATGGTGCGCATGACACCATCGCGAAGCACCACGAAATGCACAAGCGCAGCCAGGACGTGAACGCCGACAGATCCAAGCAATATCCAGACCAGCTTTGCATGAACGAACGCGAAAGCCCTTGCCGACAACGCGCCGACAGATGGCGCCAACGGCACGGGCAAGTTCCCGAAAAGCCGTGCGGGAGGCATGAAAGGCATTGGCCGATAGCCCAGCCATCCCGTTATCAGGACGGCAAGAATCATGACGTAGAGAAATACGTGGAAGAAAGCAGTCGCAAACCGCACGGAGCGTGAGGTTTGCCTGACAGGGGGTTGGGTGAAGATGCGCCAGCAAAGCCTGAGGACAATGATGGCAAGGATCGTCACGCCGAGTGACATGTGGACCGGAAGCCAGTTCATCGTCGCCATGCCCGGCCCGTTCATCGGTCCGAAGGCAATGGCGATTTGCGCCGCGAGCGCGATCACGGTCAGCCAATGCAGCAGACGAATGCCAAAATGCCAGCGCAGGCGAGGATTCTCTCTCACCTCTGAGGCCCGCCGGTTGTCAAATGCGCGCGCGAGGGCGTGATGTTTTTCGCCATCTCCAAGCTCATCGAGTTTTTCCTGCTCCCTTCCAATCTTGTCGCGCTCCTCGGTCTGATAGGCATTCTTGCCGTGCTCCTCGGCAGATCCCTCCTGGGACGGGCATGCATCATAGCGTCGGTTCTGTTGCTGGCCATCTGCGGTTGGAGCCCTCTGGGACCGGCTGCGTTGATGGTGCTCGAGAACCGCTTCCCCCACCCGATTATCGATGGGCCCGTTACTGGCATCATCCTGCTTGGTGGAGCGGTCGATACGCATATCAGCAGCGAACGCGACACCTTGGCGATGAATGAGGCGGGAGAACGACTGACCGCGACCGTTGATCTCAGCAGGCGCTATCCCGATGCAAGGATTTTTCTGTCAGGAGGGTCAAGCCATATCGACGGCGCCGGCAAACTGACCGAATCCCAGGTTGCTCGTGACATTCTCGTGTCGTTGGGCGTTGCGCCGCAGCGGATCGACATGGAAGAACGATCGCGAAATACCTGCGAGAACGGCACCGAAAGCGCCGCCTCGGTCAAACCGAAGCCAGGCGACCTCTGGCTTCTGGTCACGTCAGCCAGTCACATGCCGAGGGCGGTTGGATGTTTTCGCTCCTCTGGATTTGATATTACCCCTTACCCGGTCGACTATCGAACACGCGGCGCAGCGGATCTCAAGCGTCCGGCCGGTTCGATCGCCGTCGGCTTGGCTGCGACCGATCTTGCTGCGCATGAATGGTTCGGATTGCTGACCTACAGGGTTGCCGGCCTGACGGCTGAGCTGTTTCCTTCGTTGCATTAGGCATAGTGCGCCGGGCGAAGGCATGCTTTTTCATGCCATCGAACAGCCTGCCACTCGCTGCCATCCCCGACTAATTGGAGCCGGCGAGGGGAGATGATCTCCGCTTGGCGAGTTCGCGGTAAAGCGCCTCTGGCGTGATCCCGATCTCCGAAGCCAACCCGCGCCAATGACCCTTGGACGGTAAGATCCCGTCATTGAGGACAATCCAGGCTTCGATCCGCTGCGCAACCGTTTTCAACGACAATATCTCGGCGACTGTCCGCGTCCGCTGCACTTCCTGCGCCAAATGGCGTGTCCAAGCTCGCGCCAGATCGGGGTCGGACGTCAGAGCCGCCTGCAACTGTTGGCGCGGCACGACCCGCAGCACCGAAGCTTCCGTGGCGACGGCCTCGCAGTGATAATTTTCGGCGAACAGTGACGCCTCGGCGAGGACGGCACCTGCGCCGGCACGCTGCAACGTGAGTTCGAACCCGTGCGGTAGCGAACGGGTGAGCCGAAGTTCTCCCGAGGCGACCAAAAACAGCGACAGGATGGGGTCGCCAACACGAAACAGCACGTCGTCCTCAACGAGTTCTTGCTCGCGCTCAGCCAATTTCGACAATTCGAAAAGCAGAGAGTTTGACATGATCGTGATCATGTTCGGATCACCCATTCACTGCAAGAGTGGCGGCCAAACAAACTGAGGATTGACGAGATGTCTCGAGGTCAGGTTGTGCTGTGTCTTGCCCTGCAGCTTACTGGCAATGGAGCGGCGTGGGCGCAGCATCAGGGGATGATGCCCGGCCATTCTGCCCAGTCTGCGACGATAACCGGTTCGCCCTATGCAGGGATGGAGCGACGCGCTGTGAAGGCGCTAGCGGATCAGGAGATTGCGGATCTCAAGACTGGCCGCGGCATGGGGCTCGCGCTGGTGGCCGAGCTCAACGGCTATCCCGGCCCGTCGCACGTGCTCGAACTCGCAGATGCGCTTCAGCTGAACAACGAACAGAGAGCGAAAGTGAAAGCACTGCTTAGTGCCATGAAAATTGAGACTATTCCGCTCGGTGAGCGGCTTATCGCCGAAGAGATGGCGTTGGATAGGCTGTTCGCTGACAGGACCGTGACGCCGGCATCGCTAGATGCGGCGGCCTCGCGGATCGGCGTTGTGCAAGGCGCTCTGCGTGCGGCACATCTGCGCTACCACTTGGCAATGATCGAGGTTCTGAATCCCCACCAGATCGCCCGCTATGCTCAGTTGCGAGGGTACGCGAAAAGCACGACCCACGAGGGTCATTCTGATTGAAGCTGATGGCAAGCCTTCCCAACCGGACGGGTGGCGCTTCCAAAAGCGCTTGACGCTATCCTCCCCGGGAGGATACGCATCGGCCATGTCAGATCACGTCCACGCCTCCCATCCCGCCATCGTCAAGCGTCTGAAGCGCGCGCAGGGCCACCTCGCGGCGGTGCTGTCCATGTTCGAGGCCCATCGTCCCTGCGTTGACTTGGCGCAGCAGCTCCACGCGGTGGAAAGCGCGATCAGCAGCGCCAAGCGTGAACTGATCCACGATCACATCGAGCATTGCCTGACAGACGCCGCAGAGTCCGGCGGCAACTCGCTGGCAGAACTCAAGCAGCTGGCGAAATACCTATGAGCGGCCTCGGAGCGCGCATTCTCGACTGGTTTGGCTTCGGGTCGCATGATCACGGGGCGCACGGTCACGACCATGGCAGCGGGCCGCATGGCCATACGCATGGCGTGATCGACGCGACGATCGCAACGACCGACCGAGGTATTTGGGCGATCAAATGGTCGTTCGTCATCCTGGCCATCACGGCGGCGTTGCAGATGGTCGTGGTTGTGTTGTCGGGCAGCGTGGCGCTGCTGGCCGACACGATCCACAACATCGGCGACGCCACCACCGCAGTTCCGCTTTGGATCGCGTTCATGCTGGCGCGGCGTAGGCCTACCAAGACGTTCACCTACGGTCTTGGCCGGGTCGAGGATTTGGCCGGGATCATCATTGTGCTGATCATCCTGTTCAGTGCCATCGTCGCGGGATACCAGGCTATTGAGCGGCTGATAAATCCGCAAGCAGTGACCCATCTTGGCTGGCTGACGGCGGCAGGCATTGTCGGCTTTCTCGGCAATGAGGCGGTTGCGGTGTTTCGTATCCGCGTCGGTCGCGAAATCAACAGCGCTGCGCTCATCGCCGACGGCTACCATGCCCGCACCGATGGGCTCACCAGCCTTGCCGTCGTCGCCGGAGCCCTCGGCGTCTGGCTCGGCTTTCCACTAGCCGACCCGATTGTCGGACTGCTCATTACGATTGCGATTTTCGGCATCGTCTGGCAGTCGGCGCGCTCGGTGCTCACCCGCATGTTGGACGGCATAGAGCCCGGCGTGATGGATGAAATTCAACACGCCGCCGCGCATGTGCCGGGAGCGCGTATTGTCGATGCCAGGGCGCGATGGATTGGCCATAAGCTGCACGCTGACATTGCCATTGCCGTCGATGAAGCGTTGCCCGTCTCGGAGGCCAACAAGATCACAGCCGCGCTGGAAGATGAGCTATTCGAGCATATGCCGGCTCTCGCAGCGGCAAACGTGCGGTTTTCGACCGAACATGAAGAGCACGACCATCCACACTTCCATGAACATGCTCATGGCGAACATGACGGTCACAAGCACTGACGGTCGCAGCGACCGGCTCGCTTCTGCTAGTCTCACCTGATGTTCCAAACGCTTGTCGAGTTCCAGCGCACGATCTATCTGGCGCTCGCCGACCAGATCAGACTGCTTTCGGCCGGCGGCGGCTGGCTGGCCTTCATGGCCTTCCTGCCGGTGGGTATTCTGTTCGGTGCGGCGCATGCCCTGACGCCCGGCCATAGCAAAGCCGTGCTAGCCACCTATCTGGCAGGATCGGATGCCAGCGTCCAGCGTGGGCTTGTAGTGTCGCTGACGCTCTCCTTCACGCATGTGACGATTGCCGTCCTGATCGCAGTTCTCTCGCTGCCGCTGGTGTCCATCGCTTTAGGCAGCGTTGGCCGCGCTCCGCTTTTGGAAGATGTCAGTCGCGGCCTGCTTGGGCTGATTGGCGCCTGGATGCTCTGGCGCGCTTTGAGCCATGGCCATCACCACAAGCATGAAGGCGAGGCCGTGGGTGTCATGGCTGGTCTTATCCCCTGTCCCCTGACGCTTTTCGTGATGACCTTCGCGATATCCAGAGGCGTTCCGGTCGCCGGCATCCTGTTTGCAATCACCATGATGGTCGGGGTGGCGCTGACGCTATCTTGTGTCGCGGTTCTGTCGATCCTGTTTCGCGAGCGTCTCGTGCATTTTTTCGACAGCCGGCCACGCCTGTTCGATGTCATTTCCCGAACCATCGAAGGTGCCGCCGGGCTTGCGCTCGCCGGCGTTGCTTTCTGGCAGATCACGTCGAATTGAGGCTCGTGGCAAATTTATATACCCCCGCCGCAGCCGTCGGATAGGTTCCATCTGTCGACGATCTGCCTGCCGCTAAAACCGTGTTCATGGATCAGGTGTTTTGCCAGTCCGCCATACACTTTCCAACGCCAGCATTAGCAACCGGTTGGCCCTGGCGCAGGCGCAGCGTCGAGCCGGGGATGGTGCCGTGATAGGCCCGCACCGGGATATACGGCCCATCTGGGCCGCTGAACCGGGCCTGGCTCGGCGCGGTTCTGATCCGGCGCTCATCGATAGCGGCAGCCAGTGACGATGCCGGGCGCATCGATGCCGAAACGGCAAGGCCCGTCGCCGCGACGAGAAAGCCTGCGGCGCGATATGAAATGACTGAAATCGGAATTCACCCTTATGCCCTTTGCGATCTCGATCGACGGCGAGCCATCGATTGAATTGCTGTCTGCGCTCACGGCGCAACAACGCGCTTGGCGGGCGATCAGGCGCCGGAACTCAGCTGCGGGACGGCTGAAACGGCGTCAGACGAGAGGGTCTTGGAGGGATGGTTCGGGCAGGGTACTTCTCCCGAGCAGGAACGGGGTCGGCAGCGGCGATGGTTATTGCGCCGGCGGCACCATCATTACGACGAGGTCTTGCGGCAGCACAGCGAACGCCGGCGCGATACAGGTCGGCGGACAGTGCATCGGGTTGCCGTTGTCGCCCGCGCCTTTCAGGCACGAGCTGCAATCGCTGGCGGTTCCCATACCGGACATTCCGGCCATGCCGGCGGTCATCGTCATCTTCGCCGACATGATGCTCGCCCGAGCGCCGGAAAGGCTGAGCCCGGCGGTCAGCAAGACCGCGAGCAGCATGACGAGCAGATGTTTTGGCGAAAGTCGGGCCATGATCCGCTAGGCCGATCGCAAAGTGCTGCTTTTGCAAGTCCCAAGCCCGTGATTGCCCGGCGCTGCGACATCAGAACCGCTCGGCTTGGCCTGACGCGATTTCGTCAACAATGACAATCCCCATTACCGCAGGGCGCCGGCCGTCCACGCGCCTCCTGGACTGGCGGACACGGCACGTCTGCGTAGGAACAGAAGACGCAGCAGTCCCCCGTCTTTGGCCGAAGCAACGTCCCGCAGCCCTTGCACTCATAGAAGAACTGGCAGGCATCGACCGGCATCGTTTCGGCAGCCCGATGTCCGCAATGGGGACAGGTAAGTGTGGTTGTGAGTTGAGTCATGCGGATCGCACCTGCTCGACAATCAGTGGAGAGAATGCTCGCACTGGCCGTGATCCGCCAGCATCTCGATCACGCGCCGACGACCGCGAGCAGCATGATCAGGATTTGTTTTGGCGACAAGCGTGCCACCATCATCATCGGCTCAGGCTGATTTCGAAAAGCAGCATTTGCAAGGGAATTTCTAAGCCGTGCTCATCCGTTTCGGCGCCAGCATCATGTCATCCGCCCGACACTTCTGGGTGCTGTGTCAATTCAGGTTGCCGTTTCAATCGGCAGCCCGGCAGCCTTCCATTCCGGGTAGCCATCCTCAAGTCGGTGAACTGCGTAGCCGAGCGTTCGCAACGCCGCGACAGCCTCGAACGAGAGAACGCAATAAGGGCCACGGCAATAGGCGATGACCTCCCGGTTCGCAGGAAGCTCCGCCAGCCGGCGTTCAAGTTCAGCGAGCGGGATGTTGAGCGCCCCCGGAAGATGTCCGAGCGAAAATTCGTCCTCCGACCGGACGTCGAGAACCGTGACAAGGCCGTCATGCAGTCTTGAGACAAGGTCTTCGCGCGAAACAGCCTCCAACGCGTCGCGAGCGTGGAAGTAGTCGATCATGACGCGATTGACCTCCGCGACGTTCCGCTCGCCCACGCGCCCCAGGGCCTTCATCAATTCAACCACCTGGGTATCTCCGGCAAGACGATATAGCACATGCTTGCCGCGCCGCTGCGCCTCGACAAGTCGCGCGCGTCGAAGGATTTGAAGGTGGCGCGAGGCGTTGGCAAAGTTGAGGCTCACCCGTGCCGCAAGTCCCTCGACGCTCCGTTCACCCTGGGCAAGATGTTCCAGCAATTCCAGCCGGTGCGCGTGCCCGAGAGCTCGGGCCACTTCGGCAAGGCTGGCGAAAATCGCCTGTTTTGGCCCGATGCTTGACATGCGCTCTTCTCGATGAAACATTCAGCAGAATAATTGAATGTTATATCAGGCGAGGTAGGGAGCGCAAGTCATGATCCTCAGACAATTCCTCCATTCCGATCCCGTCGCCGCCTCTTATCTGTTCGGCTGCGGCGGCAAGTCGGCCGCCGCCGTCGTCGATCCGGTCGGCGACATCGCGCCTTATCTCGAGGTTGCCGAGGCAACCGGCATGCGCATCCTCTATGTGGTCGACACGCACATTCATGCCGACCACATTTCTGCCGGGCGGGCGCTCGCCGCAGCTTCCGGCGCGCAATATGTGCTGTTCGAAGGCGCGGAAGCCGGTTTCCCGTTTGTGCGCGCCAAGGACGGCGACGTGCTCGAACTCGGCAACGTGTCCATGACCGTCATGCACACGCCCGGGCACACGCCGGAGCACATCTCGCTCCTGGTCACCGACAGGACACGCGCGGCCGAGCCATGGTTCGTGCTGACAGGCCACACTCTCATGGTTGGCGATCTCGGACGAACCGAACTTGCAACCAGCGCCGAGGCCGGCGCGCGCACGCTGTTTTCCAGCGCGCGGCGCCTCAAGCAGCTGCCGGATCACGTCGAAGTGCTGCCCGGCGCCTTTTCCGGCTCGGTCTGCGGGCGCTCGCTCAGCGGCAAGCCGACATCGACGATTGGCTTCGAGAAACGCTTCAACAAGGCGTTCCGCATCGACGAGGAGGACGCTTTCGTCGCCACGATGATCGCGGACATACCGCCCCCACCGCCGGACGCGGCACGCAACCGCGCCGCCAATGCCGGCCTGGCCGCCGCCGCGGCCTGAGCGATGATCGACTCGGCATCGGTTTCGCAGCCAGCAGGCTCGACCGTCAGGCTTGGGCTCAAGGAAAACTGGCGGCAGTTTGCTCTGCTGATGCTGGTAAACGCCTTTGTCGGCGGCATGGTCGGGATCGAACGAACGGTCGTGCCGCTGATGGGGTCGGAAGAGTTCGGCATTACCTCAACGACGCTCATCGTCTCCTTCATCGTGAGCTTCGGCGTGGTCAAGGCGCTTGCCAATCTCGTCTCCGGCCAACTCGCCGATACCTGGGGCCGCAAGCGCGTTCTCGTCCTCGGCTGGCTTGTGGGCTTGCCGGTTCCGTTCATGATCATCTGGGCCCCAAGCTGGGGATGGGTGATTGCGGCTAATGCACTGCTCGGCATCAACCAGGGACTCGCCTGGTCGATGACGGTGGTGATGAAGGTCGATCTCGTCGGCCCGAAATCGCGAGGCCTTGCCGTCGGCCTCAATGAATTTGCCGGCTATCTCGCTGTCGGCGTGACGGCGTTCCTCACAGGCTATCTTGCCTCGCGATATGGTCTGCGTCCCGTACCCATGTACCTCGGGATCGGCTATGCCGTCATCGGCACAGTGTTGTCGGTGCTACTCATTCGCGACACGCGCGACCACCTCCGGCTTGAGGTATCCGCTCACGCACAGCAATCCGCGCCGATCAGCTTCCGGGAGGTTTTTGCGCTGACCTCGTTTCGGAATCGCAATCTGTTCGCCGCATCGCAAGCCGGCCTCGTCAACAACCTCAATGACGGCATGAGCTGGGGTATTTTCCCATTGTTCTTCGTGTCCTTCGGACTTGGCATCGAGCGCATCGGCATTCTGAAGGCGATCTATCCCGCGACCTGGGGAATACTGCAGATCGTTACCGGCCCCTTGAGCGATCGCTGGGGTCGCAAGGGCCTGATCGTCGCCGGAATGTGGATCCAGGCCGGCGGCCTGTTTCTCACCGCGGCCACAAGCCGGTTCGAATGGTGGCTCGTCGGCAGTCTTCTTCTCGGCCTTGGAACGGCGATGGTCTATCCGAGCTTGATCGCGGCCGTTTCCGACGCCTCGCATCCAAGCTGGCGCGCCCGCTCGCTCAGCGTCTATCGGTTCTGGCGCGATCTCGGCTACGCGATCGGAGCGCTCTCCGCAGGGCTCATCGCCGATCGCTTCGGGCTCTCATGGGCGATCACATCTATCGCCGCATTGACGTTTCTCTCAGGCGCGATTGTTGCCATCGTGATGCGGGAGGCTGCCAAGGGCTGATCCCGTCCGACGGTCGGTTGTCGTGAACGGCATGATTGGATCAATGAACTCGGCCCCCTACAAAAAGCAGAATTTAGCTAGCTTGAATGAGCTTTTTCATCTGTTGCCGGTCTTCCGGTGACCACTGCTCAGGGTTCTCCTGATGAGCGATGGCGGCGTGAAGCTCGATGTGTTTCCACAGTTCAGTTTCAGTCTCAGCCATAAACGACCCTGGACAGGCTTCCATTCCAGGGTAGTCCTTGCACCGATATGAATAGGCCATATCTTCACCTCCCTAGTTTGCTTACATAGCAAGCGAGGACACGGCGCGTTTGTCAATTCACAGTTATGGGCCGAGCCGATTTGAAACTGACCCACTACTGAGAAGCCGGCTAAGCGTGGCCCCTATTCAACCAAGGGCCGGGGCGGTTGGCACCAGAGCCCCAGCCCTATGAGCCCCGCTGGTATCAGGCTGGTACCAGTTCGATAATACGCATGATGCTGGGTTTGTCGCTCTTGTTCGTGTCGGTTTCTAGGTTCCCGACAGGGCAGAAATAGATGTCGCCGGGCTGTAACGTCATCGGTTCCTTCCCTTTGATTTCCGCATAGAGCGGTGCACCTTGAATTTCGCATATGTCCACGGTTTTAGACCCCGGGTCCGTGAACGTTGATCCGGGCTGGAAGGTGATTTCCATGAGCAGCGCCTTCGAGAAGCCGGGAACCGGCCCTATAGGCGCTACCTCTTTGAACGTTTTCAATGTAACTCCTGGAGCAAGTTCCTCGACTTTCGCTTCGTCCGCCACTGCGGGCGAGCTTCCTCCGAACAGCACAGCTGCGCCGCCGCACCGAAGATCAACACCGACCGCCGATCAAATTCAGACTTTGCTTCAGTATGTTCCATGCATTCCTCCCGTTTATTTTTGGAAGTCAACAAGCCAGTATAGCATTTAATGGCGCAACCTTCCATCGGGACAAGGCCGCGGTAGTGGGTCAGTTTGAAATCTGCGGGACGCAACGGATAAAAGTGTGACGACTTTAGCGTCTCTCAAAACCTGGGCAAAAAGCATAAAGCGTGACGTGGTGGCGCTCTGGATAGCCGCGCGCGATCCGCGCGTCCTTGGTATGCGAAGCAGCGGGCGTCGCCGCCGCTTATGCCTTAAGCCCAATTGATCTCATACCCGAGGTCGGGCTACTTGCGCTACAGGCGCTTCTACTCGGGATCTATGTGACGATCCCAGTTCCGGCATGTGGGCTCAAGCTCGCGAGCATTGGTGGGATCGCCAATTACATCGGCATCGCTTGCCCGATTTGCAACAAGCTCTTGCAGTTCATGTTCGGCGCTAGCGCGCTGCTGACATATCTGGAACCGGTCCGGATCTACCTGGCGGCGGGCGGAGCGCTCGTGACGATGGTCGCTGTTTACGTCCGGTGGCGCAACTTTCGGTTTATTTCATCTCCCCCACTGCCTTCCTTCCGCAGCCACCCCCCGCAGCTGTCTAGGTACGGTGACCACACAGATGTGTTCACGTAGTTCGCAAGGATGTATGTATCTGGTGAACTTCGCGGCAGTGGCAAGTCGGGGCGCTGTAATTCAGCGCCCCGTCTTTAAGTTGGCTAACCAGCCATCGTGCGGCAGGCTTCGGCGCATTGCCGGCAAGTGTCGACACACTCCTGCATGTCGCCGAGGCGCTCGCAATCATCCGCGCATTGGGCACAGATCTCCGCGCACTCACGGCAAACATGCTTGTGATGCTCGGAGCCGAGCAACATGAAATGTGCCGATGTTCGGCAGATTTCGGCGCAGGCCATCATCAAGGTGAAATGCTTCCTCTCGGTGTGCTCTCCGCCCATTTCCAGGCAGTGACCCATCGCAGTCGAAAGGCATGTTGAATAGCAGCGCAAGCATTCCTCGATGCAGGCCCTCATTTTCGGACTCAGTTGGTGCATGGAAATTCTCCTTTAAATGCTCGTATCGAATGCGGGTGCGCTTGACTATTTTGCATTGGTCTTGAGCCACTTCGTGTAGTCCTTGATTTCCTTCTTCTGAGCATCGATGACCATCTGCGCCTTTTTCTTAGCGTCGGCGTTGTCGCCGTATTTGAGCTCGACCTCCGCCATATCGATAGCGCCCTGGTGATGGGCGATCATCCCGCAGATGAAGGCCACGTCAGCATCCTTGGCTTTGATGCCTTCCATCATGGCTGGCTCCATTTTCGTCATTGACGCCATGTATGCTTGGTGGGCTTCGTCCATTCCGGATGCGTCCATCTTTGGCGTATCCATGCCAGACATTTGTTCGGTGCCGGCTTGACGGCATTGCTTCGGCAGTGGTGAAGCCTGTGCGGAACCTTCCTGGCTAAGAGCGGCTGAACTTGCGCCCGCCAACAGAGTAGCTGTTGCAAGGGCGATTATGACGTTACGCATGATATTTCTCCGATGTAATTTGGATTGGTAGACAGCGACGCGGCTGTCCGATGAACGGATGGGGTACCAAGTTTCTAAAGGGATTGTTTTGGCGGTCGTTCCAGCTGGCCTGACGCGTGGGACTGGAACGGGTCCGTCTTTCCTGTAGCCGCGTCTGAACTCGGCGGCCGGAATGCCAGCGCAAAAGAACCAGGAGTGATCCCCGCCGTGCAATGCAGTGGCATGCAACAGCGGCGGTCCCCGATAACTTTATCGCAATTGACGACAACGTGAGTTCCGGCCGACGCGATGGCTTCGGCTACAGCAAGTCTTTCTGGCACTCGGGCCGGCGTAGCCGCGACAAATGCCATCGCTGCCGCGATGCAAACCGCCAGGATCAGGATGTGTAGCCGTCGATTGTCCACGAGACTGATAGCCTCCAATTTTGGCTAACGGACACCTGTCGGTCTTTGTTCCTAGAGAAGCTTAGAAAGAGCAAATTCCGATCGCCATGATTGTGAACAAGCCGGGCGACTGAAGCGAGAGGCTTCCGCCCTGCCAGAGGAACGATCAGGCGATTGCATGCTTTGCGGCACCATACGTGCTTAGCCGCGAAAAATGGCATGTCGGCGTCACGGGTACGTCGATGAATAAACTATGGTCGTTGTTGCTATGGAACGCTCGCGCTCTGGGTTCCGTTTGCCGGGCTGGAACACTGGAATGGCGATGTCTGTTCCCGCCAAAGGCGGTATAGATGCTCTCTAGACAGAGCCGGACCCGAAACCATGCCCGCGAAGCTTTCCGTCAATCTCAACGCCATCGCCATGCTGCGCAACCGGCGCGACCTGCCATGGCCGAGCGTGATCGGGCTCGGGCGCTTAGCCCTTGCCGCCGGCGCGCATGGGCTGACGGTGCATCCGCGCCCCGACGAACGGCACACGCGGCACTCCGACCTGCCGGAGATCAGGGCGCTGATCGACGACGAGTTTCCCAAAGCCGAATTCAACATCGAGGGTTATCCGAACGAGGATTTTCTGGCGCTGGTGGAAAAGCACCAGCCCGAACAGGTGACGCTGGTACCGGACGATCCGGCGCAGGCGACCTCCGACCATGGCTGGAACTTTGTCGCCGAGGCTGCGTTCCTCACTCCCATTGTCAAGCGCCTGAAAAAGGCGGGTGTTCGCGTGTCGCTGTTTTCCGACTCCCATCCTGAAGGTGTTACGGCCGCGCGCGACACCGGCGCCGACCGGATCGAGCTCTACACGGGTCCCTATGGAAGCTGCCATTCCGATTCCGCCAAGGCGGCCAAGGAGCTGGAAAGATTGGGAAAAACCGCCGACGCAGCCCTTGCCGCCGGGCTTCAGGTCAATGCCGGGCACGATCTGGTGGTGAACAATTTGCCGGCACTGGCAAAGCGCATCCCGGCCTTGGCCGAAGTGTCAATCGGACATGGGTTGACAGCCGATGCGTTGGAGTATGGCATGGCCGGCACAGTCGGACGGTTTCTGAAAGCCTGCGGGTGGTAGACGCTTGCGTTGGGCAAAGGACTGGGAAACGCCCAAGCAATCGATAACTGCTAGCCCTTTGCGCCACAGGACAATTCAAGCTTCGTCGCAAATATCTTGCTCATGTCAGTCCCGGCGGGATCGTTGAAAAACGCGTCCGTGAGGGTTTTCTGATTTTGCGAAATGGCTTCGTTGGCATTCGGCCTTATGACTGTGCGCGTGCACGCCGCGGGCAACCGGTCGACCACCAAATTGTCATCCGTCAGAAAATCAATGGCGGTGTAGAAGCTTGGATCGTAAACCCCAAAATCGATCTTTCCGGCAAGCATCAGGGGCGTCTTGGGCTTTGATTCGAACGAGACGATCAACTGGTCATTGTCAAATTTTGTCGTGAGCGAAGGTGGAGGATCGATCAAAATGTCTTTTCCATCGACGGTTACGAGCTGAAAATAGTTGTAGTCAGCAAGCGATGCATAGACCGTTTCGGAAACAAGATTCATCTCTGTTTTGTCGAGCTTGAGATCGAAATTCTTGTCGAACTCCATCATCACCGTGCTGGAAAATATTTCGTCGAAGCGCCACAAATGCTGCAGCGAGTTTACGGACGATTGGTCAAGGGAAAGCGTGATGCGGAGGCTCGCTTCGGCAAAAACATGAGGGTGTGCGTTTGCAGGAACCGTCAAGCAAAAGGCGATCATCGGCGCGATTGAAGTGAGCTTGAATGCCGACTTGCGACTCATCGGTACGCCTCCAAGGCAGGAGAGCAAAGCTTGGGCCGGTTGCGACAAAAGCATGGTTCTAAACAACGGCTCGATTCAAACCGATAGACTGAGCGTTGGCCGGCGTGCTGCACCTGTCGCAGAATCTCAGCAAATTGTTGCACAGTCATCGCCCTTGGCGCTCGCTACTCTCAAGTGGTCGCTGTCTTCCTGCTTGAGCAGGTCGTCGATGCGCTGGCGCTCGCGCTTGAAGGCAACAAGGTCGTCGCCCTTCAGAACCTTGCCGACCGGCAGGCGAACGCGCATCGCATCGACCTTGGTGCCGTTGACGATCAACTCGTAGTGGAGATGGGGACCCGTGGAAAGACCGGTCGAGCCAAGATAGCCGATGACCTGTCCTTGCCTCACTCTCGCGCCCGGCACGATGCCGCTGGCAAAGGCATTCTGGTGATTGTAGGACGTCTCATAGCCGTTGGCGTGGCGTAGTACAGTCTGCTTGCCATAGCCACTGGCCCATCCAGCCTTCTCGACGACGCCGTTGCCGGCGGCAATAATCGGCGTTCCGATCGGGGCGGCCCAATCAGTTCCGGTATGCATTTTGACGTAACCGAGGATCGGGTGACGCCGAAGTCCGAAGCCAGAGGTAAACCTGCCATTGGGAACCGGGTTGCGCAGCAGAAACTGCTCGGCGCTGCTGCCATTCTCGTCGAAATAATCGGTGCCGCCGTCCTGCATCTGGAATCGGTAGAAAGTGTGTACCGTGCCGCCAAAGGTCGACGAGACATAAAGCAGTTCGGACTCGTCGGACGCATGGTCGTCGCTGTCTGGTTGCGAGAACAGCACATCAAGGCGGTCCGACGGATTGAGCCGCGACTGGAAGTCGACGTCAGATGCCAGCAGCTTGACCAGCTGCTGCGTCATCTTTTTCGAAATGCCGTAGGAATAGGCGGCGCGGTAGATGCCGTCATAGATGTTCGGCAGATTGCCGCGCACCGCCACCGGCGGCGAATCGTCGAATGCGGTCAGCAGCTCGGGATTGGCCTCCGGCTCCTGCGCCGGCACATACTGGCCGTGATCGTCGAGCGCGATGGTGACGATGTGCTGGGTCCTGTCGTAGACGCTGGTGCGGACGACCTTGGCGGCGTCGCCATGGACCTCAAGCCCGACGCGCAGCACGGTTCCCGCCTTGAGCGCCGGCGCATTCAGCAATTTGGCGATCGCCTCCACCATGCCGGTAGCGTCGTCGCCCGTATAGCCCGAATCGGCGAAAGCCTCTGATATGTCGAGGTCCTTGGTGAAAGGGATGATTTCCTCGGCGAAAGCCGGCGTCTGATCGTCGGCAACGGCGCGCGGCGACACCGAGACGTTTTCCGGCACGATCTTGACGTCGTAGGAGCCGGCCATGCTTTCGGCAAAGGCATCGCCGAAGCGCTGCGGATCAACATAATGCAGCGATGCGACCTGCACGGCGCCGTCGCTCAGACCTGTGGCGGCCCCGCGCACCACCTTTTCGACCTCGTCGGCGGAAAGATCGCTCTTTTCATCGAAAGATGCCGTCTCGATCGGGAAATCGACGGTCTTCAAACTCATTTCACTTTCGACCTTGGCGCCATAGATCTGGCCGACGCCCGCATCGGTGGGCGCCGGCTGCTCGGCGCCGTCGTCGGCAAACACCTGCAGCGGGTCGAAGGGCGGGTAGGGGCGGTTGGTCGTGTGTCCGGCGGCAAGCGCCATCTTGATCTGCACGAAGGGCATGGTGTGGATGACGTCTCGGTCACCGACCTTGGTCACCATCGACACTTCCATGCGCCTCCGGTCCTTGGCCTTGGCGATCTGCCTTAGAGCCACAAGCCTGGTCATCTTGGCGACTTCGCCGGAATCGCCGCCGTTTTCGAGGTGAGCCAACTCGGCGATCTCGGGTGGCGTCGCCAGTTGCTGGCGTCCATCAACAGCTGCGAACAGTGCCACGCCCATCAGCACACTCGAGGTCACGCCGGTGAGGAAGGTGCCCGACAGCCAGCGCGCCGAAATCTCGCGCCGGTCAGGCGGGCGGCTTCGGCCATCTGCGACCAGCGGCGGCTCATTGCCGAGCGCAGCGATGACATCTTCCGTGTCTGGCATCCAGAAAGGCGCTTCTTCCCCGAGGCGGAGCGGCTTTCCGCCGCATTGAGCCGAAACAGTTGCCCGTCACGACTGGCAAAGTCAACGACAAGGCTGCCTAAAGCCGGACTCTGTTGGTTCGGCCCCATCGTCCAGACCGGTTTCCGATGGCAATGAGGCGGCAGTTGGGTCCAAATGTGGCGATCCCAACTTGGCAATGGAAGTCGTCTGGTGAGGGGCTTTCGTCGTTTGTATTTGCCCACATCACCAACAGTGGCTGGGCGAACGGATGAGACGGATCTTTGGAACCTCAACGCGGCGGATGGTCGGTGGGTGTGGCTCACTCCGCAGTTTTCAGACGCGCGCGCGATGGACCATCCCGAGGGGACGGGGCTTGGACTCCGAAGCGCGAACATAGTCGCTCGTTGGTAGGTCTTCACTCCAATACCGAACGGCGGCATCGCCCAGTGGTCTTGAGTTGTTGCATAACGGCCGCTCCTCGAGCCGTCCGGGTAACCATGCTGCCCATCTGCTTGTCTATCTAATTGACACGGACTGTAAATCGCCTTTAACATTTCGTTAACTAACAGGGGCGAGCGGGATAAATGATTTCCTTTTCGACGGCGCGGGTCGTGCGCGCTTGTGCCGGGATTGTTGCCGGACTGGCTGTTTCGGCATGGTCGGCAGCGGCGCTTGCTGCCCATCCGATGGCAACGGGCGGTCTCACTTCGCAGCCGATCGGACACCATGATTTCTGCAAGGCCAACCCGGCCGAATGCTCGATTCGCCCGAGCAACCTCGCTCCGGCGAGAATGACGGACGCGCTCCTTCGGAAGCTGACAAGCGTCACCGTAAGGGTCAATGCCGCCGTCAAGCCGGTGAGCGACTACGACATTTACGGCCAGGACGAAGTCTGGGCTTATCCTGACAAGGGTGTTGGCGACTGCGAGGACTATGTTCTGGAAAAGCGACGTGAGCTTTACCGCATGGGACTGTCGTTTGCCGACCTTCTGATCACTGTCGTGCGCAAGCCGGACGGGGAGGGCCATGCGGTCCTGACCGTGCGCACTGACAAGGGCGATTTTCTCCTCGACAATCTGACCGACACGGTCCGGCAATGGGACGAAACAGACTATAGCTTCTTGAAGCGTCAGGCGATCGACAACACCGGACGCTGGGTCTCGATCCGCGACGGCCAGCCGTTGTTGGTCGGGGCGGTGCAGTAAGACCGTCCTGCCTTACATTCGGCTCCGCCAGGTCCAAGAAATTCCATGCGGCTTGGGCATTGTCACCCATACGCCATTTAAGCCTCCCGTTCATCATTCGCTCGGACTGTGCGGGTCCGCCAAGGCGGCCTCCGGCCGGCTAATCGGCACGTCGTCCAACGACGTTCTCTTGGCAAGGGCCGCTGCGCCGCGGCTTTGGAGAAGTTTCCGGAAGCTTGGGTGCATGCCTCCGTCTGAATAGGCATGAGCTTCGATAGTTGCGCCGGAGGCGAGAAGCGCCTGCGTCTTGCGTGCATCGGCATCGTCTCGAGCGGCCACAGCCCCATTTTCCGAATTTAGCAAAGGTGGACATGAAGCCAGCGGATCGCGTGGATCGCCGCCTTCAAACTCCGCGTCGAAAACATACCGTCTCCCGCAGTACGAGACCTTCGGCGGGCGGCGAGTGACTTCGAAATTGTCGTAGCCCTGCTTAAGGTTTGTCCAGAAACCAAAATTGGGGTCATTGCGGTTCCTTGCCATGTTTTCGGGGGTCATCCGGAATGGAAAAGCCTGCACCTGAAATGATGACTGACCGCCCCTTATGGCTTCGCGGACGACCGTGTAGATTTCCGCAACACCGGCATCCGTCAGCGCGAAACATCCCGACGATGAACATGCACCATGAACCATCAACGCTTCGCCGCTATAGCCAAGGGCGCTTTCAAGCTTGTTGGGGTAACCGAGGTTGAAGGACAGATAATATTGAGAATTCGGATTCAGCATGCCCGCGGACACCTGATAGAACCCTTCTGGAGCCTGACGGTCACCATTCCTGGTTTTGGGTCCAAGTTTGCCGGACCAGCGGCACATTGGAAAGGTCTTCAAGAGTGCATAGCGCCCAGAGCGATCACGTTTCCAGATCTCTAGCTCACTCTCATCCTTGAATATCCGGATCAGAATCGGATCGGCCGGCGTCATTTTCCGCCTGCTCATATCGCTGACGAGGCTTGCATTGATTGGCTGGTTTGCTTTGTCAGCGACTTCGAGAACGGTCGACACGCATCCTGACACAAAAATTGCAAGCGCCGACAAAGTCAAGAATTTGGAAAGTTTCTGACGCACTGTGATCTCGTCCTCTTTAGGATCAGCTTCCGGCGCGCACCCCGCCATGGTGAGTCCGATGTCGCAGGTGTTGCAGATAGCAGTAGCAACATTGTCCGTCAGCAGAGTTAACGAAATTTGACCGCGCTGGAGCGTGCTTCTTCGGGCTGGCCATCCATTACTTGGTCTGGAAGCGCGCCACCGACAGGAATTTGACGGCGTTGCCGGTGAACCGGTTGACGTCGGCAATTTGGTTGTCCGACTGGAAGCCTGCAGTATATACCTCGCTCGGCGGGGTATGGACGATATTGTAGGCGTAGCGCGGCGCTGTCGTTGCGCTGGAAACGGTGGCAACGTTTTCGCCGCTGTTCAGTGCCCAGCGGGCGGCCTGCGGCGCGGCGGCAAGTGTCACTGCTGCCCTGTGACCATGTTGTGGGTCACCGGCGATGGCTCTGGATTCCTTGCCAGTGGTCTTCGCGCCTAAGCTGATCGCCAAAGCCGGATCGGAACCCGCTGGAAGGACGGCGGTGGCACTGCGCGGCGATGCGGCATCGATGCCGGAGGGGTCGGTGAAGGCCGATAGAGAGGCGACCTGATATGCGTCGGTCGTGCTTGCTTGATCGACAACGGCCTTATCCGGCCGCTGCACCGGGAGGGCGTCAGTGGCAGTCGGGTTGTGCGACGCCGCGTCCTCCAGCGCCAGCACGTCGTTGTCTTGCGGCGGCCCAAGGAAAGTATGGTCCGGACGCCAAGTCGGCATAGGGATGCTGTTGACCGCGACCAGCGCCGGATCGGCGACACCGGGCGCTGTCGCCAGAGTCTGCTCGGTCGCGTCAGCCATGCCGGACGGAATATTTTCAGGCGTCTGGGAGCTAACATCGGTCTTCGGACGCGGTGCGAAATCAGGCAGCGGGATGCTGCGCGCCGGCAGCGCCGCGATGATCGTCTCCGGCGTCTCCTGCTGCGGCTCCGAAGTGGTGTCATCGGCGACCTGCGGAATCTCGGCACGCTGCGCATCCTTCGGCGCGACGATGGCAATGCCCGGCAGGTTGCTGCTCTTGGCGTTCGCTGCCGGCTTCGCGGCCCTCGGCTTGGGCGCAGTCGCAACACTGGCATCGGCGCTGTCGTCGGCTTCGTCGTCACCGCCACCGAAGAAGGCAGAGAGGAACCCACCGGATTTCTTGGTGCTGCCACCTGCGCTGGCCAGTTCGATGGCCGGAGCGCCAGCGCCCTTGCGCGACTTGTAGGAGGCGAGCGCCTGTGCATAGCCGGGCAGCGGCTTGCCATCGCTCGGCACATGCAGTGTTTTGCCATCCGGGAACACACTGACGAGTTCCTGGCGGCTGATGCCGGGCCAGTGGCGCACATTGCCGACATCCATGTGGACGAAGGGCGAGCCGGACGACGGATAGTAGCCGACGCCGCCACCTTGCATCTTGAGACCGATGTTGCGCAGCTTCTTTAGCGGCACGCCTGGAATGTAGAAGTCTATGGCCTTGCCCAGCATATGCTGGCTTTTCTCGGCCACACCCCTGCTGCGGCTGCGTAGCATCGAGTTCGTCGCCGGCGAACGATAGCCACAGACGACCTGGATGTAGTCGGTGGCGCCGCTGGCCCGATAAGCCTGCCAGATCAGGTCCAGCAGGCGCGGATCCATCTTGGTCGGCTCATTGCGGCGCCAGTCGCGCAGGATGAGGTTGATCTTCCTGAGCCCATCCGGGTCGTAGCGGCCGTTGCGCTTGTAGACGATCTCCGCCTTTTCCTGCGTGTGGAGGTGATAGAGTTTCAGAGAGCGTGTCTCTGCGCTGGCGCCGGTCGTGGCCGTTGAAAGGAAACAGACGGCAAGAATTGCCGCTGCCAGCCATCTCGACCAGCCATTCAAATGACAATGCCGCCCGTTTGTATGTCGTTCGACTCTCAAATCAAAAGGCCTTGCAGGCTGCCGTTTGTCCCCGGATTTGCCCAAACGGATGCGTTGTTGTCACATCCGATATCGATCCTAAATGGTTAATCATCGCTTACTGGAGCCGAAATGCGGTAACACCGTGGCGATATCCGGTCAAAAGAACGAACAGGGCGCGTCTGTCTGAGCAATCGGCGGTGGCGGCGCTCGCGATCCGACGAAGGGTTTTGCTCTAACATCGCAGATTTTCGTTTTGGCTTGCCAAATTCGTATTTCGAGATCAGCCTGAGAACATGAAGGCACGATCGTCGCCAAAACACGTCCTTGCCATGCTGCTCGCGGTCTTCCTGACTGTCGGGTTTAGCTTTTCTGCCGCTCAGGCCAACGTCATGTCGGCCAAGATGACTATGATGACCGGCAGCGGCATGACCATGCCCGCCGATGTCGGCATGGCCACCGGTTCCGCCATGAACGGCGATTGCAAGGCTTGCCTCAAGGGCGCGGGCGACAAGGGCAACCCGATGCACTGTCCGCCGGTATGCGTCGCACCTGTCCTGGCTGTGCTGCCTCAAGATCTCGCCATGAGGATGGTTCTGCGGGTCCAGAAGCCATCGGCGCTACCAGCCCCGTTCCTGCGCGGGCGAAGTTCCGTGCCCGACCCATTCCCTCCAAGACCCATCGATCTCGTCTGACGCTGGTTCAGTCGTCCTGCGGCTGATTTCTGGCGTTTGATCACCCGCTGCGCGCGTTTGCTCGGCGGGTGCGGACAGCAATCAATCGATGGCCGCCATCGATTGAGATCGCCGAGGGCACAAGGGTGAATTCCGATTTCAGTCATTTCATGTCGCGCCGCGGATTTCTCGTTGCGGCGGCGGGCGTTGCCTCGACAACCCTGTTGACCGCGAGGTCACTCCGGGCATCTGAGGTCGATGAGCGTGAGTTGAGGGCAGCGCACGGCCGCGCCAGCCTTGCTGGTCCGGATAGTCCTTGGACTACGGTCTGGGCTTATGACGAGGCGGTGCCCGGCCCGACATTGCGCGTGCAGCAGGGCAGGCCGGTTCGCATCACGGTCCAGAACGGGCTCTCCGAGGATACTACGGTTCACTGGCATGGAATCCGGCTGCAAAACGCCATGGACGGCGTGCCCGGCCTGACACAAGCACCGATCAAGCCGGGAACAAGCTTTGTCTATGAGTTCACGCCGCCCGACGCCGGTACCTTCTGGTACCACCCGCACGCCGACAGCCTCGTGCAGCTTGGCCGTGGACTCGCCGGCGCCCTCATCGTCGAGGAGGCCGAGCCGATTGTTGTGGATCGCGACCTTGTGTGGATGCTCCAGGACTGGCGGCTGACCGGCGATAGGCAGATCGCCGCCGGCTTTGGCAGCGCGATGGATGCGGCTATGTCCGGTCGCGTCGGCAATGTCGTCACCATCAACGGCACGGTGCCGGCAGATCAAGGCGTGAAAGCGGGCGAGCGCGTCAGGCTGCGGCTGATCAACGCCTCGCTGGCCCGCATCATGGCGCTGCGCTTCGAAGGCCACCGCCCGGTCGTCGTCGCGATCGACGGCCAGCCCTGTGACCCGCATGAACCGGAAGACGGCCGCCTGGTGCTGGCGCCGGCCATGCGCATGGATGTGGTGCTCGATATGCAAGGCGACCCCGGCAGCCGCCATGCCGTGACTGACGATTTCTATGACGGCCTCGCCTACACGCTGACCACGCTTGCCTATGATGCCATGCCGCCGCTGCGGGCCAACCCTCTCGACGGAACTGTCGGCTTGCCGGCCAATCCGCTGCCGGAACCCGACCTGGCCAATGCCGAACGCCAGCAGATCGTGCTGCAGGGCGGCATGATGGGCGGCGGCAAACTCGCAGGCGTCGGCGGCATGATGGGCATGGCGATGCCCGGCATGAACGGCGCCGCTGCCTGGGCGATCAACGGCATGTCGATGACCGGCGACGGCCACGCCGGCATGGCGCCGCAATTCACGCTGGAACGCGGGAAGACCTGTCATCTCACCATCCGCAACGAAACCGCCTGGTGGCATCCCATGCACATCCACGGCTTCAGCATGCTGGTGCTTTCGCGCAATGGTTCGCCGGTGCCGCACCGGCAATGGCAGGACACGGTGCTGCTCGCTCCCAAGGACAGGATCGAATGCGCCTTCGTCGCCGACAATCCAGGCGACTGGATGCTGCACTGCCATGTCGCCGACCACCAGATGGCCGGTTTGATGACCATCTTCCGAGTGACCTGAACCCTTCCATTCAACCAAGGAGAACTACAATGAAACTGACCTACTCTCTCGCCGCCTTCGCGGTCGCCATAGCAACGCCGCTGCCCGCTGTTGCGGCGACGATCAATGCCGTGATGTACAAGAACCCGCAATGCAGCTGCTGCGAATCCTATGCCAGGTATCTGGACCACAACGGCTTCAAGGTCGAAATCAAACCCGTCAACAACCTGTCCCAGATCAGCAGCGATGCCGGCGTGCCCGCCGATCTCGAAGGCTGCCACACTCTGATGGTCGACGGCTATGTCGTCGACGGGCTGGTGCCGGTCGACATCGTCAAGAAACTGTTGACCGAACGGCCTGCCATCACCGGCATCACGCTTGCCGGAATGCCGACCGGCGCTCCCGGCATGGGTGGCGAGAAAGACGGGACCTGGAAGATCTACGCTTTCACGAAGGACGGCAGAGCACCTACCGTCTACGCAACGGAGTGAGGGCATTGCGATGATGGCCAATATGTCCGATTGCCCTGCCAAAACCTGGCTGGCCATGACGTTTCTGTCCGTTGCGGGCTTTCTTGTCCTGGTAGTTTTGTTGCTCACCGTGGCGGCACTCGCAAGATATGTGCGAACGGGGCAGGGAATCACGTTTGGCAGGGGGCATGATGGCCCGCGGTGACATCCTTGGATCAGATCGGCCCGCCAGCCGGCCCGTTTGGCGGCGGCTGCTGGTCGTCCTGCCTGTGATGGTTTTCGTCGGACTTGCCATCGTGCTTGCCTGGGGGCTCACACGCAACGCGTCGGATATTCCATCGGCGCTGATCGGCAAGCCGGTGCCCGAGTTCAGCCTGCCGCCGGTCCAGGGCCGCACCCTTGGCTTGTCGAGCGGCGACCTCCGGGGCGACGTTTCGCTGGTCAACGTCTTCGCTTCCTGGTGCCTGGCGTGCCGCGAGGAGCATCCAGTTTTCGTGCTGCTGGCGGCAAGCAAGACCGTGCCGCTGCATGGGCTCAACTACAAGGACAGGCCCGACGACGTGGCGAGATGGCTCGACACGATGGGCGATCCATACACCCGTACCGGCGCGGACTTGAACGGCCGCGTCGCCATCGACTGGGGCGTCTACGGCGTACCTGAAACCTTCGTGGTCAGCGCCGACGGCCGCATTGCCTACAAGCACATTGGCGCGGTCACGCAAGAGGCGCTCGACAAGACGATCCTGCCGCTGGTCGAGCGCCTGAGGACGGAAGCGAAGGAGCGGCAACCATGAAGATGCTCGCTCTCGTCCTCTTCGGCGCAATACTCGCGGTGAAGCCCGCAACCGCTATCGAGCCGCCGCAGAATTTTGCCGTCCACGAGGCTCCCCTGCCGGTGCCGGAAATCAGCTTCGAGGATGCCGGCGGGCAACCCAGAACGCTCACGGATTTCCGCGGCAAGGTCGTGCTGCTCAACATCTGGGCGACATGGTGCGCGCCCTGCCGGAAAGAGATGCCGACGCTCGACCGGCTGCAGGCCAATCTCGGCGGGCCAGATTTCGAGGTCGTCGCGCTGTCGATAGATCGCAGCCCGGACATGGTGAAACAGTTCTTCACGGAGATCGGCATCGCTCATCTCGCCCTCAACATCGACACATCGAGCAAGGCAATGTTCGCGCTCGGCGTCTTCGGTCTGCCGACAACCTTGCTGATCGACAGCAAGGGCAAGGAAGTCGGTCGGCTGATCGGTCCGGCCGAATGGGACGCGCCCGACATGGTCGCGTTCATCCGAGGCTATGTCGCCGCAGACTGAGAAAGGAAAATGAGATGACCACCACGGAACTGACCCGAGCCAAGGACTCGCCCGTTGGCGACTTCGCCATCCGCAACTATCTCGGCGATCGGCGGGGCCTGATCGCTGCAGGCGCGGTCATTGCCATTGCCGGCCTCGCCTTCAACTGGACCTGGCTGGTCGCGGTCGGCGTCGCGCCGCTGTTGCTCAGCGTCCTGCCCTGCGTCGCCATGTGTGCGCTTGGCCTCTGCATGAACAGGATGACCGGCCGCGCCTGCTCGACCGAAAAAGTTACCCCAAAAGCCGACGGTGACAGCGATGGGGCCGCCGCGGTGCCCATCAATCTGAAAGACAATAGGTGATGTTCGTCCTGGTCCAAAACGAGCCGAAGGCTCTGTCGCCGGGGATGCACCAGCTGTGCAGCCTCATCGCGCTGGCAGCGCTGGTTTTGAGCTTTGTCCATAGCGCGGAAGCGCACTCGCTGGATGAGGTCGACGCAATGCTTCAAGGCGACGAAAAATATTTCCAGCAGATCGACAAGCCGGCGCCCGATTTTACGCTGCGCACCGCCGATGGGCGCGTGGTGCGGATGGCCGATCTGCGTGGCAAGGTCGTCGTCCTTCACTTCATCTACACCTCGTGTCCGGATGTATGCCCTCTCCATGCCGAGAAGATTGCCGAGATCCAGACGATGGTGAACGGCACCCCGATGAAGGATCAGGTCACCTTCGTGACCATCACGACGGATCCCACGAGAGACACGCCGGACGTGCTGCGCAATTACGGGCCGGCCCATGGGCTCGACCCGGTGAACTGGTTGCCCCTGACCACGACCCAGGAACAGCCGGAGGACACGACCCGCAAATTGGCGGAAGCCTTCGGCCACAAGTTTGCCCTGACGGATGACGGCTATCAGATGCACGGCACCGTCACCCATGTGATCGACAAGCAGGGCCGCTGGCGGGCGAATTTCCATGGCCTGAATTTTGCGCCGATCAATCTCGTCACCTTCGTCAACGCGCTCACCAACGACGTCGAGCGTCCGCACCATGAGCAGGACGAAGGGTGGCTGGCAAAACTGAAAGACCTCTTTTGACGCAGTTTTCATCGGCGGCATGCCGACCCGGCCGCCTTAACGGATAACAAGGAGAGACGTACATGATCAGCAGGCTAAAACAGGCAAATCTATACGGGGGCTGGCTTGTCCGCACGCTTCTGCTTGCCGGAGTGACAGGATGGCTCCTGCTCAACCCGGGCTTTCAGGGCGCACAGCGATCGGCGATCGCGGCCGGTGAAATGTCTCAGGACCAGTTCGACCAGCGGGTGCACGACTATATTCTCTCGCATCCGGAGGTCGTCATGCAGGCGCTGCAAAGTCTGGACGCGCGCCAGCGCGAGGCCGAGGCGGCAGAGGCAAAGGCGGTGCTCACATCGCGAGCCGACGACATCTTGCGCGACAAGCAAAGCCCCGTCGGCGGCAACGCGCAAGGCGACGTCACCATGGTCGAGTTCTTCGACTACAACTGCCCCTATTGCCGCCAGGTGGCGCCGATCATGACGCAAGCCGCGGCCGACGATCCGCAACTTAGGATCGTCTATAAGGAATTTCCCATTCTCGGCCCGGCTTCGGTGTTCGCGGCCAAGGCAGCGCTCGCTGCCCACCGGCAGGGCAAATACCTGGAATTCCACAAGGCTCTGTTCAATGCCAAGACAAGGGTGACCGAGGCGATCGTTCTCAAGGTTGCAGCCGAGGCCGGCCTGGACGTTCCGCGCTTAAAGAACGACATGCAGCAACCCGACATCCAGGCGTCGATAGACCGGAACACGGAGCTGGCCCAGGCGCTGAAAATCACTGGAACACCGGGGTTCGTCGTCGGCGACCAGATCTTTCCCGGTGCCACCGACCTTGCGACGATGAAGAAACTGATCGAGCGGGCGCGGACTCTGCAGAAATGACACCGGCAAGCGCGGAAATTTGATCGATGCCCGAACTCTCCAACATCGGCGTGCTGACTGCGTTCGCGGCGGGCATCGTCTCGTTTCTTTCGCCCTGCGTGCTGCCGCTGGTGCCGGGCTACGTGTCCTATGTCGCCGGCAGGACGCCAATGGACGCGCCGGACGATCGGGCGACCCGTCTGTCGGCGGCGGGCCTCAGCCTGTGCTTCGTGCTCGGATTTTCGACCGTCTTCATCGTGCTCGGTGCCAGCGCCACGGCGCTCGGCCGATTGCTGCTCGGCTACCGCGTCGAGCTCAACCTTGTCGGCGGCGCCGTCGTCATCCTGTTCGGCCTTTTCCTTATCGGACTCGTCCGCCCGGGCTGGATGGTGCGTGAGGCGCGGTTTCACGCGGCCGCTCCGGGCGGACGCGCGATTTCCGCATACACGCTCGGTCTTGCTTTCGCCTTTGGCTGGACGCCTTGCATCGGCCCGATCCTCGGCTCGATCCTGACCGTGGGTGCCGCCTCCGCCACGGTCGCCGACGGCGTCGCCTTGCTGGCGATCTATTCGCTTGGCCTGGGCGTTCCGTTCCTGCTTGCTGCGCTCTTCACAGACAGCCTGGCGCGGCGGCTGAAGGCGATGCGCCAGGCGGGCCGGCTGCTGCAACCGGCGGCCGGCGCAATCATGGTCGTCATGGGGCTCGCCATGATCACCGGACAAATGTCGACATTCTCGTTCTGGCTGCTCGAGCAGTTCCCAATTTTCACGCGCATCGGCTGAAGGCCGGAGAGGAGTTTTCAATGTCCCCTATTTCGAACCTCCCGAGAAAAGCGCTCGCTGTGGCGGTTGCCGTCGCCGGGTTGATCGTCTTCATCAGCGCGAACATTGCGGACGCGGCCAGCGATCCGTGGTTGATCAAGCGTTTCGAGGATCTCAGCCACAACGGCAACAGCTCCTGCTCGGGCAAGTTTACGGACTCGATCGCCACCATGCCGGCCATATCGCGGATCAGGGGCTCGTGTTGCAGCCCGATGGAATTGAAGCGCTACTCCGAACAGACGGAAGGCCTGACCAAATACCGCGACATTGCGATGGTCCCGCAGGATCCCTACGACATCCCGGCGGCGACCGCGCAGCAGGCGACAGCGTACTACGACATGCAACTCACCGTCGACGAGCAGAAATCCTATGACTACGCGATGGCCAATTCGAACGAGAAAGGCCCGTGCTGTTGCCAATGCTGGCGCTGGAAGATGTATGGCGGATTGGCGAAATACTTGATCCATGAACACGGTTTTACCGGCAAGCAGATCGTGGATGTGTGGAACCTGTCCGACGGTTGTGGCGGTGGTATGTAAAATTGGCGTGGCGGCATGACTGAGTGAAGCGGACTGCCGCCGTAGCGATCCATCCATCAGGCCAGGACCGACATCAGGGCGTCTACCACGAAACTGGATTAGCTCGCGGCGAGGGATCTGTCCGTCGTGGTGTCGGGTGCGATGGCTGCAAGGACCTGGCTCAACAGGTCGGCATGCAACGTCCGTTGCGCTTGCAACGAAAGGAGCTAACACTACGCTATATTCAGATGAGAATAGCGTGCGCGTTCACACTGAAGGCACCCCTCCGCGCGCGTCCTTGGCCCCGCCACGGCTCCAATTGGCACGGTTTGCGGGTTTGCCACCCCCTCAATTTCAGGGCTACGCTTGCAGAATGGACAAAGATGAGATGGCAGGGTCTCGGTCGACCGCGTCAAGCCCGATGGAGGCTGTAGAAAAGCGGCTCCGCGAGTTGGGCGAGCGCACGATCATTGGGAGGGTTCTGACCGAGGCAACATGGATCGAAGGGATTCTTACAAAGGTGCTCGAGGCCAACATGCCCGAAAAATCCAACAATCTTCGGGAGTCGCTTTATGAGAACGGCCCTTTGTCGACCTTCTCCCATAAGATCAAAATCGCCCGGGCCTTCGGCTTCATTTCGCCTGACCTCGCCGCCGAGATCCATAAGATTCGCGTAATTCGGAACAGGTTTGCACATGCCGACGCGCACCTAACGTTTGAAAATGAAGAGATTGCCCAATTGACGTCGAAGCTTGATGCGGCCCAAGGGACGGGCAAGGACGCTGAGGATGCCTTCGCCAGCACAATCCTCGATATCGCCGACAAACTTATCAAGCTGTGGAGAGAAAGGCTCAACGCGAAGTGACCGGATCGACCTGTTACAACCCCTTCGCCTGAGCATAAGGCGACGGCTTTGGGGGTGACCAACGACCAGCGCTGGCGTGTTCACGGCGGGCAGCGAGGGAGGGAGCCGACCAAAGACGAGGCGGTGGCAGCATTGGAGCGGGAGTTCACCGCCTACCTGGCCGACACGCCCCCAAAGCCGTCGCCTTATGCTCAGGCGAAGGGGTTGTAACATGGCGGAAGAAGGTCAAGTCAGCTGCGCCGCAGTCCTCTCTTCCCACAAAATGAAGGCCATTGCGCGCGACTGAGCGTCCCAGGTGCCCCCATAGGCGACTAGGAATTTTCCGACGGTGATCAGGCCGCGTGACTCCATCTGTATGTCGATCTCGCCCAGTTCGGCGCCCGACCTCAGATCGACGGCTACCACGCGCCCCTTGCCATCACACACAGCAATGAGGTGTTCGGCCAGCACGACAACGGAGATGTAAGACGAGTGCACTGGCGTCGGCAGAAGCCGAACCGGCAATCCGTGAGTATCCACGACGGCAATGAGGCCGTCCCCAACGATGACGACTTCGGTCTCGTTGAGCCTGCACATCGCATTGATAGACTGGTTGAACGGAACTTCGCGCTCGCGCTCCAGATCACCATCCACCACTACAATGGCGTGCTCTCGGGCAACCACCGTGCGCTCGCCCATGGCGAGCAGGTTAATCACGCGCCCGTGCCTGTTTTTCTGACCTGGCAATGTGGGGCCTTGGTCACCGAAGATGTCAGGGCGGCCGCCCGGAAACCACCAGCGGTCAAGGTCACCGTATGAATTGGCTGCAACAACCGTCTCGCTACCCTGAAAGTGTTGAGCTGCGACAGCTGCAAGCTTCGTTCTAAGCCGAGAATGTTCCGTACCGCCGCCTTGGAACCGAGGCGTCCAGGCAGACATCCCATCGCTGGTAGCAAGTACGAGTCTGCCGTCTTGTAGTTCGGCAACGCCGTTCACTATACCGACGCCATCGGCCGTGCCAGTCGTAACCTGCCCATTCGGGGTAATCGTATAAATCACCCCGCTCCGCCCGCACAGCACACCTTTGCCATCTGCGAGGGTGTAACCGGCCGTAATGGTTTTTGCATTGTTCGCGTTGCGCAGGCTCAGCTTGACCTCTTTATGGTCGCCTGCATCGCCGAGAGCATCTTGGATGAGGCTCCCCACAAGCCGGACAAACTTGGTACCGGACTGGATGACCTTATCCAGCGATTTTACGATAGCCTCGGCCGATCCAAAGGACTCCTTCAGCAAGGCTGCCATGTCGCGGAGATCCGACAGAACCCGATCGGCCGTAGTCGAAAGGAACTGGATGGTTCCCTCGAACATCACCTTAGTGTTGACCTTCACGTTCACCGCAAATGCGCTGGCGCTGAGGCGCCGGATTTGGACCCGCAGGTTTTTTAGAACATCAACGTCCCAGCCATTTAGGAGCGAGATATTGATTTGGTTGTTCGTGACGTGAACGTTGTTGATGACCTCGGTCGAGGCGTTGACGATGGTCTGGCCAATGGGTCCCTCGGGGTTGATTGGGATCGGCCGGGTATGCTCCTGAGCCTCCAACGCTTGCTTCGCCACCTGCTGTATTGCCGTCTTGGCATTGAGATGGGCTTGAGCGTTGACGTACATTCGGTTCAAAGCATTCAGAATCTGTTCGATCGAATGCTTGCCCTCGGCATCGAGTTCATTGACCTGTTCCACAAGGGCGTAGAGCGGCCCTTGCACCATCAAGATGCGGGTCATGTCATCCGCAGTGAAAGATTCTGGGTCGATGCCGAAGGTGTCTCTCAGACCTTCCAGCTCGACAACATCAAGGAAATCTTCGATGGGGAAATTGCTTTTACCCGATAACTGCCGGCCTAGGTCTTCGGCACTTTCCTGCAAGCGCTTCAGCAGCTTGTCTTCGTCATCCATTGCAAATCCCCCCACTGGGAATAAATCCCGCCTGAAAGATAGTCAGGTTTCAGCGCAGTAAAAGGAGTCAGCACTGCCGTCCGCAGCTTTATTGTCGACAGACTTAGGGGCTAGCTCAACATTTCTCAGTGAATAAGGGTCATGCCTGATGCGTCGAACGGTCGGCCGTGCTCGGGCTGTCTACCGCGCGTCATCCTTGCGATTCGCGACCTCTTTGCGCGTAAGCGCATGTGCGGCGTCGACACATCTTTGATGCCAGGACTGAGGGTGGCGTCTTTCGTCACCACTCCAGCGCTGGCACAAGGGCGTCGACGGTCTCCGATTGGCTGGGCGGCGGCGTTCGGGTCTTTCTATGGGTAAAGCGCCCAGTGGAATTATCGCGATACTCTTGCGCGACGTTAGCTACATGACCGCCGACCACAAGCGCCCCGTGGCGACCCGCCTGCTCGAACTGCTTGAGGAGTCGCGCCGTGCAGACTGGCGGCGAGCGCAGATGCGGGCGGTCGAAGGGCGAAAGCTGTGATGATGATCGCGGACATTTGCCGCGCGCTGCGAATCGGCGACAATCGCCCGCGTCGAAATCCTCAAGCCGAGGGCAGAAAAAGTGATCAGCGATCTGGTCGCCGAGATCGCGGAACTAAAGCCGCCTGTGCGCGGCGTGTTCTGGTTTCTCCCGTGGTTGACCCTGCCGACATCGGTCCGGGTCGGCGGCTTTCGGTTCGTTCCGGCGCGCCTCGACAATTTGCAGGCCGAACTCGGCACGGAAATCGCCAAGCATGCCGCGCTGAACCTCGCGCGATATGTCGACTATCTCGGCAAGCCGATCAAGAGTTGCACCTTCGTGCTGCGCTTCGGTCATGGTCGTGCGTGGGATATTCCTGAATCACTGCACCCGAGAATGACCTTAGCCGCGCAATGCCTCGCGCTTGCCGTGATGTCGGAACAGCGGTTCTTCGAATCGCCGCTCAGTCCGCACATCAACGCCACGGTTTTTCGGCCTGTCGGTCAGGGCGTGGTGCTTGGCGATGACCGAACTCTGTCGCTGATGGTTCGCCGCCGAGGCGGTCTGCTGCGCATCGGCGGGCTCAAGGTCAGCGACGTGCTGTTTCAAATGCCCCACGAAGCAATCGGTACGGCGTGCCCGCAGCCGTCTTTGCCGCTCGTCAAGGCGCTCGACCGAGCCCGGCTCAGCAGATCGAAGGTGTGGAATGCCGTCACTGAGTCGCTGCCGTACTTCCTGCTCGGCCATGCCGAGACATCAGAGCTACCCGAAACCGCCTGCATCATGCTGTCGGCCCTCGCATTCGAGCGCTTGCTTGATCTCTCGACCGCGTCACCCGTGACCGCCAACGCCAACGCTGTGGCAGAGAGCTTCGCTGAGGTTTGGGCTGCACATGCCCGTCGAACTGTGGCCAATGCGAAGCGCGTCAAGGTCGACCCGCATGTAAAATATGGTCCACGACAGCCCGGCTGGCCGGTGCATCGCAAGTGGATGAAAGAACTGTATGAGGTTCGTAGCGCCGAGGTGCATGGCAAGGTCAAGCCCGAGTTCTCGCGCAACTGGACTGCGGAGCAGCATCTCGTCGTCGCTGCCTTCGTCTACCCGCTGGCTATCAAGCTGCTGCTGGCCAACGAAGGCAATTACGTGATGACCGAGGTGGAGTTGGGCGCCTGCGATGCACTCGACGATTTGCTCGACAGCCATTGGGGTAAAGGTTGGAAGCAACCGCCCGGATGGTCGAGCATCCTGTCCATGTCGGAACAGTCGCGAGTCTTGCGTCGCATCATCAGCGAAGCGTTGGACGAGGCGACGAAGACGGGCGGATAGACCAGATCGGGGGGCGGTCGGCTTTGCCGGGCGTGCGAGGGGGACCGGCGCCATCGACCGTCGTGTGCACCTGGTTCGACAATTCCACGAAATCCAGGGTAGGGCAAACCCCGAACCGCACCAGTTCGAGCCGTGGCGGGGGCAAGGACGCGCGGGGAGGTCTTCGCTGGTAGTGAGTGAAGGGCGGGGGTGCGAGAAACCTCTGTACGGAGCTCTATTTCAATTCGCAACCGATATGGCACCAATTTGGTTACAAAACTGGTGTAGCTCTCGGTCGAATGGTGTGGTCCGGCGGTGGTCCCGTGGGTGCGTGGTGCCACTATGGTTACAATCGCGCACGGATCAGGAATGTGCAGATTGGGACCGCAACGCCTTGCAATTCAAGGCGTCAGCGGCTATTCAGACGCCCGTTGCTGCGGTAGCTCAGTGGTAGAGCACTCCCTTGGTAAGGGAGAGGTCGAGAGTTCAATCCTCTCTCGCAGCACCAGTCTATCCCTTTGAAATCGCTAAGCGTGGGCCTCGGCATAGAATGTGAGTTCTGCGCCGCGCTGATAAAAGGGTGACGAGGCGAGACATCTTAAGATGTGTAAAGGGCCTGTCACTGCGAGTGCTTGGCTTGGTTTGTGAGGGCAAGTGACCCTTGGGCGAGCATCGACAAAAGCTCTCCGATCAGGCGGAAACCTCGTTTAGAACGAGGCGCATGGCGCAACGTCGGCTTGCTGGCATGCCGTGTTCGACCTCTCGGCGCAGCACTTGGCGAAGCTGCTCTCCCGCTTGCGCATCGTCCAGCACTTGAAAGCCCAGCTTCTGGTAGAACGGAGCGTTCCAGATCACATCCCGGAACGTCGTCAGGGTGAGCGCGGCAAGGCGGCGCTCCCTCGCATGCTCGATTGCTTTTTCGAGCAAGGCGCGTCCAATCCCAGAGCGCTGTCGATCAAGGCGCACGGCAAGTTCCCAGATGTGCAATGTGCCGTCGTGGATCTCCGCGCTCAGGAAAGCGACCGGCTGGTCGTCGTGCTCCACTGCGACCCAGCAAGTGCGCTTGGCGATGAGTTCACAATGGCGCTCGACGGTCTGGTTGTCGTCATCGGCGATCCAGGCAAGCTCTGCAATTTCACGGTAGGCCTCACCCGCCGACTGCTCGATATCGGGCAGTGCTTCCGCGTCAGCTTCTTGCGCAATTCGAACGGTGGTCATGGGGTTGCCGTCGTGGCTTCCAAGGTTCTGCAGAGAATGACGTTGGAGTGTCCCTCGGGCCAATCCGCAAATTCGGCTACACGCACGAAACCCGCTTTTTCATACATTCCTGGCGCCTGGAAGTCATGGCTCTGTACCCAAATCCGCCGAACGCCTCGCATGGCAGCCTCGGCGGCGAAGGCGTTCAACAACTCTCGCGCATAGCCGCGTCCCCGATACGCCTCATCGATCCACATCTGTTTGAGTTCTGATGTGCCTGCCCAGGAATATCCTGTCGCAACGCCGACGATGCGTCCCGCCTCATCGCGGATCACAAAGCCAAGGCCCTGGGCGTCATCGCGCCCTACCGCATCCCGGTTGTAGGCGTAGATCCTGTCTTCGATGGCGTCGATTTCAATCGCCGAAAGATCGTGCTTAGGCTGGGCAGGGGTGGTCATCTCTATGGCTCGATACCCTTGGGTCGAGGCAAGACCGTCTCAAGCGATAAACGACCAGGCCCGCCGACCGCAAGCGTTGCAAGGCCGGCCAGGTAAAGCAGGATGATTTCGTAGCCGACGGGCCCGAATCGGATTCCTGCTGACGTCACTTCGGCAAACTTCACCGAGAAGAATCCATATTGGGAATGGACTGTGAACAATGCGGTCAAAAGCACGATCGCCATCGGCACGCTGACGAGCGGAATGAATGCGCCCGCCAGCACGGCACCGCCGCCGACAAGTTCAACCAGCGTCGTCAGCCATGCCAGCAATTGCGGCACGGGAACTCCCAGCGTCTGAAGCACGACGCCAAAGCTTTCCGGTCCCCTGCTGAGTTTGGCGTAACCATGGGCCAGAAAGCCAAAGCCCACGATCAACCTTATCGGCAATGGCGCCCATCCGGCGGCAGCGCTGGATGAGGAGAGTGTGGTTCTTGAGACAAGTTTACGGAAATGCATTGCCGGCATACCCTCTTCTGTGTGCGGTGTGCCTGAAGTTGGGCACCACCTGAAAAAGCCCGACATGACGGACCGAGTGACAGTCTGCTATTCGCCCATGGTGACTGCCCGTTACGGCCTCACGGCAACGTTACCGCCGCTTGGGAATGGCTCGGCGAGAGCAGAACCAAAATCGCCCGGCCAACCTCACACGGTAGATCGGGCGTAGTGATGGAAGCGCGGTCGATCAGGCGGCTTCGGCGGCGCGAACGACGGGAAAGTCGATATCGGTCTCGGCAACATTGTTGATGAGATTGGTAAGGAAGTTCTCGGCTACGACGGCGACAATCTCGATGACTTGAGCCTCGGTGAAGCCAGCCAGTTTCACGGCGGCAATGTCGGCGTCCTTTACCTTGCCGCGGGTCTCCGCCACCCTGGCCGCGAAACGCACCGCCGCGTCAGCCTTCGGATCGCCCGACGCGCCCTTGCGGTTGAGCGCGATCTCCTCGGCACTGATCTTTGCCAGGTTGAGACCGAGATAGGTATGAGCAGACAGGCAGTAATCGCAACCGTTCACCTGGGCAACGGCCAATGCAATGCGCTCACGGGTCTTTACGTCCAATGCTCTGGTGAGAGCTCCGGACAAGCTGGTCATGCCCGCCAGGGCTGCAGGACTTATCGAAACGAGGCGGAAGAGGCCGGGAACGACGCCAAGCTGCTTGTTCACGGCGTCGAGAATGGGTTGCGAGGCGACTGGGGCTGCTTCGCGGGTTGGGATGGCAATGCGGGACATTCAGATCTCTCCTGTTCGATGATGTCGGTGCGACAGGAGCTGTCTATTATCTTCCGCTATGCGAGAGTATTGGATGCCCACAAGATACGACCTCTCAATATTTGGAAGGTGATGCCCCATGGACCGTCTCGAAGCCATGTCAATTTTGATCGCCGCCGTCGAAACCGGCAGTCTGTCGGCGGCAGGGCGCAAACTCGGAACACCTCTTCCAACCATCAGTCGCAAGGTTGCGGAATTGGAGGCCTATCTCCACACCCGCTTGCTCGTCCGATCGACACGCCGACTTATCCTGACCGATAGCGGAGCCGCCTATGTCGCCGCCTGCAAGCGAATCCTGGAGCAGGTGGGCGAGGCGGAGCGAACCGCATCCGGCGAATACAACGCGCCAAAGGGCGATCTGATCATTACGGCTCCCGTCGTATTCGGACGACTGCATGTGCTACCGGCGATAAATGATTTCCTGTCGCACTTTCCGGACATCAACGTGCGGTTGGTGCTGTCGGACCGCAATGTGAATCTCATCGACGACCATGTCGATATGGCCGTTCGAATTGGCCTTTTGCCGGACAGCAGCATGGTGGCGACGCGGGTAGGATCCGTGCGTCGTGTTGTCTGCGGCAGTCCGGCCTATTTTGCTGACCAAGGCTTGCCAAAGGCGCCGGCCGATCTTTCCGCGGTCTCTTGCGTCACCTTCGATGTCCTGGCGTCCGCCACATCCTGGAGTTTTGCCACGCCAGGCTCGAATGCCGAGCAGACCGTAGCCATCCGCTCACGTCTTTCAGTGAACACCGCGGAAGCCGCGATCGACGCGGCCGTGGCAGGTGTAGGTGTCACTAGGGTGCTCTCCTATCAAGCGGCAAAGGCGATCGAGCAAGGAAAGCTGGTGGCCGTTCTTGAAGGGTTCGAGCCGGCACCCATGCCGGTCAGCCTTCTCCATGCAGGTCAGGGGCTTTTGCCCCTCAAGATGCGATCCTTTCTTGATTTTGTGGCCCCGCGTTTGCGCAAAGCCCTTCTGCCGCCAAGCATGGCTGATGCCCAATCCGTCATTGATGCACAAGGTGATCTCGCCGGGGTGAAGGCTCCGCGGTCGAGCCGCGGATGGTGCTGATAAGTCCAGTGTGGCCTTGTTCGACACCATTCTAACGCTTATTAAAGGGTTACAATTGCCATTGCTGAAATGATTGGAAAGAGCCGAGGTTGGGTGAGCAAGTGATCGGCGAGCTGCGGGACGGAATGCCCTTCGTTGGAGGCAGGCTCTGGATCGACTTTGTCAATTCGGCGACCGCAACAATGGGCGATTTCCTCGAAACGCCTGACGGGTGGCGCCGTTGGATTGCGGCCGCGGACTTGCCGCCAGCGGCAACAGGGGAACTGGCGGACGTCGGACCAGCGCGTGACCTGCGCACGGCCCTGGCGACCCTGTTGGCGCATCTGATCCGGCAAACCAGACCGCCCCAGCAAGCCATCGACGCCGTCAACCGGCATCTGGGAGAGGTTGCGGTCCGCAAGCAACTCCAGATTCGCGACGGCGTGCTGGCCATTGCTCCCGCGACCACGGGTGGCAATGATGTCCTGGCGGCTATCGCGCAGGATTTTGCCGACTTTGCCGCTGATTTCGAACCACATCGTCTGCGTCACTGCAGCGGGCCGGACTGCACCCTGGCTTTCTACGACACGGCCCGCAACGCGACCCGGCGCTGGTGTTCCATGGCCCTGTGTGGCAACCGCCACAAGGTCAAGACGCACCGCGCGAGGAAGCTCGTCTGCGACTAGGGTCCAATCGACTCCCATTAATCTGTGAGCTGGCTCCGTCAGAGCCATCCGAGAAACAAACGGGCAATCGCGCGCACCGGGTGCCGCGTCACGGTATCGTGAGGCGCTCCCGTCTGTAACCATTAAAAATGCCGTTGACAGGTTTCGACAAGTTCGACACCATTAAAACGTAAAATTAACGGTTACAAAGGTTCGCAACATGTTCCAGACGTCAACTCTCCCGGGCAGTTCCGCCCTTTCCCGCTCCTGGCGCGGCGGCTTGATCGGCGCGCTACTCGCTGCAGTGGCTTCGATTCCGTCCGTCTTTGCGGGGCAAGCGGCCAACGTCGAGACGCTTTCAAAGACGGTGAAGGTGGATGGGCTCGACATCTTCTATCGCGAGGCCGGGCCAAAGGACGCGCCAGTCGTCTTGCTGCTGCACGGCTTTCCCTCTTCCTCGCACATGTATCGCAACCTGATCCCCAAGCTCGCGACACACTACCGGGTCATCGCGCCGGACTATCCAGGTTTTGGCTATAGTTCAGCACCAACACTTGATCATTTTGCCTATACGTTTGGTGCGGTGGCCGACATCGTCGACCACTTTACCCAGGCGGTCGGCGCGAAGAACTATGTGCTCTTCATGCAGGACTATGGTGGTCCCATCGGCTTCCGGCTGGCGGTCAAGCATCCGGAGCGTTTGCGTGGCCTGATCATACAGAACGCAGTCGCAAACGTCGAAGGCTGGAACCCTGACGTGGTGAAGCAGCTCTCGCCTTTCTGGGTGAAACGCAACGCAGAGACGGAAAAGCCAATCCGCGACATTCTCACGCCCGAAGCCACGAAATTCGAATACACGCACGGCACCACGCGGCCGGACAAACTGTCGCCCGATGCTTGGACCGTCGATCAGGCGGGCCTCGACCGGCCGGGCAATGTCGACATCCAACTCCAGTATTTCCACGACTACCAGACCAACGTCGCTCTCTATCCTGAGTGGGGTAAGTTTCTGAAATCGGCACAGCCGCCACTCCTCATCGTCTGGGGCAGGAACGACCCATATTTCACGCTGAAGGGCGTGGACTATCTCAAGGGGCTGGTTCCGGGTGCAGAGGTGCATCTCTACGACGCCGGTCATTTCGCGCTCGAAACCTATGGTGACGAGATCGCCGCAACCTCGCTCGAGTTCCTATCGCGATTGCCGAAGATCAATTGATCGACTTGAGGCGGCGCTCCGATGCATTTGTCGGAGCGCCGCGCCCGATGTTTCTTGACCAAAAGCGGAGCCGCGGGCGTCCCGGCCAGCCGGCCCCAGGATGGTTTGACTAGGCCGCCAAAGCCGCAGTGCGGCGCTTTGTCCCGATCAACTGCACGAGGCTTCATTCACATCGATTTCAAGACATAGGTTTCGTCGAAGTCGGCAAGCTTCGGATACGCGATCGTCGGGGCACACAGGAGCCCGAGGACGCGTTCGCGGTAACGAACGAGGCACTGCAGCCGCTCGCTGTCGCTGATGCGCGCCGGTGCATGCACGAGGAATGGCTCGATCACGGTGAAGCCGACAAAGTAGAGCATCCCGTGGTTGATTGGGAACAGGATCTCTGCGATTGGACCGTTTAGTCCGCGGTTGGAATATATCAGCGGAGGCCCGCCGATTGTGACGGAACACATCGCGCGCTTTCCTGCCAAGACGCCGCGATCATACCATTTGCCGCCGCCATAGATGCGGCCACCCGACGCGAACACTCGGTCAACCCAGCCCTTGAGGATCGCCGGCAGCCCGAACCACCAGAGCGGAAACTGCAGGATCAAGGCGTCGCACCAGAAAAGCTTGTCCATCTCGGCCTGGATGTCTGGAGCGAATCCGTCGTGGGCAGCCGCATTCGCCTCCTCAGACTGCTGGCGGTAGTAGTTCGCGTCTCGAATGGTCGTGAAGTTGCGCCGATCTGATACCGGATTGAAGCTCATGGCATAGAGATCGGAGATAACGACCTCGTGCCCCGCCGCGGACAGTGCATCCTGCGCCGCGCGGGTTAGGGCGCCGTTGAAGCTGTTGGGCTCCGGGTGGGCATGAACGATGAAAACGCGCACCGTGCTTCCCTGCTGGTCGTGATGTTCATTTTCCAGACGCTGAAAAGGTCCGCTCAGCGACATAGTCGAGCGAGAAGACGCCGGCGCCCCGGGTCAGCACGAGCAGCAGCAGCGAGGCCCACAGCAGATGCTCGGCCCAGTTCTCCGGGAAAACGAAGATCTGGATTACCGATACGACACCGAGCAGCATCAGCGCGCCGAGGCGAGAGAAAAGGCCCAGGAAAAGCAGGACCGAGCCCGTGATTTCGGCGGTCGTCGCCAGCGGCGCCGCGATCGACGGATCGATGAAGGGCAGATTGTATTCGTTGGCAAACAGCTGCAGCGTGACCGGCCAGGATGCCAGCTTCGTCTGAGCGGACTGCCAGAAGACATGCGATATCGCGATGCGGGCGGCGAGTTGGATCAGCGAAAATGGAATGCGCTCGGGTAGCCTGATGACCCGCCTGTAGAGGCCGAAAAGACCTGCCGGGGCGGACGAGGAATATTCTGGTATCGCGGTCATGATTGTCTCCATCAGTTTGAGAGGGGATGCCTCGGGATTCGCACATCCGTAACGAGCCCGTCGCCGAACAGACGCACGAGCGCGGACACGAGATCGAACGCCGGATCGAGAGCGAGTGCACGGCTTGTGGCGTGTTCCAGGCCGAGGCCGTGCTTGAGTGAATGCCGGAACGCGAAATTCGCACGGTCGAGAAGAACCAGACGAACGCTGTCCCCGGCCCGCCATAACGCCACGCGTTGAGGGCGCCTTGTCCAGGCACTATGCTGGTCGATCGCCGCCTCTTGCTGGTGCGCCGTCCAAACGGACAGGATCGACCAGTGCGAAACGATCAGCCGCAGCGATGGCTGCAGCAGGATATCGGGCGAAGGTCCGAGATTGGTACTGTCATATTTGGCGAGGGTCCGCGGCGGCAGGCAAGCCGCGTCGAGCGCTTCGGCAATGGTCCATTCGAGACGTGCCGTTTCGGCCACGATCGGCATGTCGGAAAGCGTGTCGATCGTCTTCAGGAAGCGCGGGAAGCCGGCGCCATAGCGTGCCAGCCGCGACTCCACGGGCGGATGCCGTCGAATGAACTCGCTGGCCACGAAACGGAAGAACCGCTCGTCGACAAGGCGAACCGTGACGGGGAACACCGCCATCAGCACCGCGGTGAGCGAACCGCGGGTGTTGTTCTGATAGATACGCAGGCGGGCCAAAGGATCGGCCTTGCCGGCGGTCAACATTTTTGCGGCGATCAATGGCTCGATGGCCAGCACCGAGCGCGCCATGGAGGTCTGCAGGTGTTCAAGCGGCAGCATGATATCCTCCTTGTATTGGGGGCAACGCTAACGGCATGGCCGGACCCGCCTTGGCGGCGGCAAATGCCGCAAGCACCGGCATGCCTGTGCCTGCCTCGTTTTCGAAGGAAACCAGTGTGGACCTTGGCCGGGGTTCGGCAGCCACCGTTTGTCTCGCGGCCTGCTTGCGGTTGAACATGATCGAAGCGGAGAGCATGTCGGCCCACATCGCTTCGCCGAGCAGCACATCGAGAACGGGAACATCGGTGTCCCATTCGATCAGGGTAGGGCGCAGTCCGAGCCGGCTTATGGCATGCTGGTAGAGCGCCCAGACGACTGGTGGCACGCGTGAGCCATGATCGTCGATGAGCACGGTGTCGGCCTCGACCTGATTGGTGGCATGTCCGGCAAGGTGGATTTCGCCAATGGAATCAGCCGGCAACGTGTCGATAAAGGCTTCTGCATCATATTGGAGGTTGTGTGCCGAGACCTGGACATTGTTGACATCCAGCAGCAAGCCACAGCCGGTCCGTTCGACGAGTTCGGCCAGGAATTCTGCCTCGTTCATCGAGGAGTCCGCAAAGGCGATATAGGCGGAGAGATTTTCGATCAGCACACGGCGCTTCAGCGCGTCCTGGACGGTCTCGACATTGCGCGCGACGATCGCCAGCGCCTCTTCGTCATAGCGCAGCGGCAGCAGATCGTTCAGGTAGGCGCCGTCCGCGACGCTCCAGGCAAGATGCTCCGAAACCAGATCCGGCTGGAAACGCTCGCAGACCTTGCGCAGCCTTTGGAGATGGTCGTGATCCACGCCCCTTGCACTGCCAAGGGACAGGCCAACGCCGTGAACCGACAGTGGGTAGGTTTCGCGCAGCTTTTCCAACGCATCGACGCCGGCGCCGTCCCCCATGTAGTTCTCGGCATGAACTTCGAGCCAACCTGCGGAAGGCCGCCGCGAGAGCATTTCTTTGATATGCGGCGAGCGAAGACCGATGCCCGCGGTAGCGGGAATCGCGAGGGACTGAAACGCACGGGTCATCGGTCTGCTCCATCTAGAGGTTGGCTCGAAGTCAGGATTGCTCAGGCTTTCGGCTTGTCGCTGCCACCGGCGATCTTCGCGCAGCTGCCTGCGGGCACGTAGAGCCACGAATCCGGCTGGTTGTCGGCGGTGGAGGTGCCGGCGCATGAATGCGTCGCGGTCTGGCAGTCGTTCTGGCCAGCCTTGACGACGCCGTAGCACTTCTCGAAGGCGAAGTTCGGCTGCGCGGCCGGGCCGCTATAGGCCGCTGTCGCGGCCAGTGATGTGGCGGCCGCGAGGGCCGATCCGATGAGGGTTCTGGTGTTGATCACGGGCGTGTCTCCTGGTTGGTTTTCGAGGGAACGACTGACCATGCGGCCTGTCTGCAAGCAGTGTCCCCGATCAGACGCCCGAGCTGAAATGCTGTCTCGGCATGGATTTGATACGCGGTCACTATGTTGAAGCCCCTCCCAAGCAAAAGCCCTCCGGCGGGGAACCGGAGGGCTTGGCGCCTGCAGTCGTGAGCGGGGCGAAGCAGGCGCGGCTAGGCGAGAGGGAGGCGCCTAGAAGTATCTGTCTTTGCAGTCGGAGGAGAAGCGTTCGTCCAGGCAGAGATGAGCGGCCAGAAGCCAGTCTTCTGCCCGTTGCCGCCCCCTGTCGCGCATGTCGGTCAGCTCACCCCAGTCGGTCCAGGGCCTTGTGAACAGCGATGCGCCGGCCCGGTGCAGACTGTCGAAGATGGTGTGGATCGGCGTGCACTTGATCGCACGATGACTGGCGGGGAGGCGGCGATCCGCGCAGGGCGTCATGAACAATGTGGGCTTGCCGGTGACGGCCAGTCGATGGGCAGCTTCAGCCGGCTGGGTCGGAGGCAAAGCCGACAGGTCGCCGTCGCCCCAATAGGTGTCGCCGTCGATCTCCACGGCCGGGAAGAGGAACGGGATTGTGGCCGCCGCCAGGATCGCGTCGATCGACAATTGATCGCCAGTGAAGATCTTGACAGCATCGGTGCGAGCATTCGAAGCGAGGATGCTAATTTTCACAGGGCAGCTCTTCTTGCGGATCTCCGCAATGTCTATTGACTGTTCCAGCATCGATCTCAGGAGATTGGCTGGATCGGCTGCGAACATCGATGCGTGACTGACACGTCGCCAGAAGTTGGCGAGCGCCGTGCGCGCGCCATGCCGACCACCCAGGGCCATGCCATAAGCCAGGACCGCAGCCTCCATCGCGCCGAACCCGGACGCTGTGATGTTGCCGAAGCAGAGGCCAGGCTCATCCAGCATACGGTCGAGCACGCCCCAAACGAAGGCGCCATGTGCGTCGCTTGCCAGGACAATATCGACGACTTGCCGGTCGTCCATCGCAGGTCTTGCATCGGCAATGACGGGTCTGTCGGTTTCGATTGCGGTCTGGGTATGCATCTTCTTGGTCTCCATCCCAAAACGCCAGCCAGGCGTTTGATGAAGAGACTGCCGCATCATCCGCTGTTGGCGAAATGCCAAGGTGGCATGAACTCCATAGGCAGATTGCATTGGCCGCCATCGCATGTGCGCCGCAAGGTTTTGCCAGCCAGGTGAACCATCGTGGTTGGTCGCTCTGGCCAGCACCACGACGGTCGTCTGGGCAATCGTTCAACAGCCAAAGGAACGCACCATGAGAATACGAACCTTGTATCTGGGGGCGATTGCTCTCGGCTTTCTTGCAGGAGGCGCATCCGCCGACCCCCTCAGCAATCTGGCATCTTTCCCGTCGTTCTACACAGATGCCGGGATGAAAACGATGAAGCCGATGGCCGAGTTCAAGAAGGCCTGGCGCGCCACGCCAAAGAAAGATCGGGCTGCAATGAGGAAGGCATGCAACGACCCGGCGATGAGCAAGGCACATGCGCCGTTCTGCGCAAACGTGCTGGCGCTCAGCGGCGCCAACTAGCCGCAAGTCCAGGCCACCAGTGGCTGGATGCAGAACCGGCATAAACTCCATACGTAGATGGCATTGGCAACTCCCACACAGATTGCAGCAAAGTCCATCTCGGCAAGGAGGAACCGCACAGTTTTAAATTGCTGCCGATAATTACTGCAGTCGTCGATGGGACGATTGCTCAACTCCAGAGAAGGATCATACCATGAATATCAAAGCTATCTGCCTCGGCGCCTTTGCACTTTCCGTTCTCGGCGGCGTTGCGTTCGCCGGCGCGCTGGACGAGCCGTCCAACATGCAGCCCTTCTTCACGGACGCCAGCATGAAGACGATGAAGCCCAAGGCTGAATTCAAGGCCGCCTGGGACGCGATGGCGAAGGACAAGCAGGGCGCAATGATGAAGGAATGCCAGGATGCCGCGATGAGCAAGCCGCACGCCGAATTCTGCGCCAATCTGCAGGCGCTCGGCGGCGCCAACTAAACCGCCCCGCCGCCCCGGACAACACCGGCACAAACATGATGGCGAGCAGCTTGCTCGCCATCATGTTCTTGGCGACGTCCCAGTGCCACGCCGCACACGATGTCCGCAATGCGCGATTCTCGTGACCATGACGGACCGCTATCGACTTTATAGCCGCTGTGCATTGGCGCCGAGACAAGCGTTGCGGCAGGCTCCGAAGCAACGAAAAGCCTCGGACTTTGGGACAAATCGGCATGGACATTCATCACATCCGCTACTTCCTTGCCGTGTGCGAGACGCGCAACTTCACGCGCGCTGGCGAAAAGTGCAATGTCACCCAACCGGCACTGTCGCGCGCCATCCAGCAACTCGAGGATGAGGTTGGCGGCCTGCTGTTTCGCCGTGAACGAAACCTGACGCATCTGACCGACTTGGGCGTGCTGCTGCGACCGCGTTTCCAGCAGATACTCGACGAGCTGACCGGTGTGCGACAGGAAGCGTCGAGGTTCTTGTGCCTGGAAAATGCCAACCTCAAGGTTGGCGTCATGTGCACCATTGGTCCGCGCCGCTTTACGGGCCTGCTGGCCGACTTCAACCGACGTCAGCAAGGCATCCAGCTTCAACTGGTCGAGGGTGTGCCGGCGTCGCTGTCCCAACTGCTTGAATCAGGGGAAATCGACGTCGCCATCATGGCGTCGAGCAACAGCTTTCCAGACCGGTTCGATGTGACCCCGCTTTATCGCGAACGTTTTGTCCTGGCCTTTCCGAACGGCCATCGGCTGGCTCGCAACGACAACGTCGCCATCTCCGAGCTCGACGGTGAAAACTATCTCAGGCGTCTCAACTGTGAGTATCGCGATCACCTCGCCGGACTGTGCACCGACCGCGGCGTGAAGCTCAGGATCTCCTACGCCAGCGAGCGGGAAGACTGGATCCAGAACATGGTTTCAGGCGGATTGGGAATCTGCTTCATCCCGGAATTCAGCGCCGTGATCCCGGGCTTGCAGGTCCGGCCCGTCATCGATCCCGAAGTCTGGCGGGAGGTGTCCCTGGTCGTTGTCGCGGGGCGCAGGTTCTCGCCAGCGGCCTCGGCCTTCGTCAACAGCGTCAAGGCGCATGGCTGGCCGGAAAGCGCCATCCCTCAAGCGATCCGCAGGACCGCGGCCTGAAGCAAAATCGAAGAAAATCCGGTGTCGCGAGACATATAGTGTCACGCACCCTCGCACAGCTGCAGTGATCCACGATAGTTTTCAGGTATCGATTTGAGAGCCAGTCAGCATTTCTCTTTTCCTGCTGCTCCGATCACTCTCCTTCTCATGCCCCGCCTCCCGCGTTTGGGCACCGACAAAGGAGAAATACAAGATGGCTACCAAGAAAATCAACCTCGCGTTTGCGGTCGGGCTGCTGGCCGCAACTGCCGCATTTTCGGCTGCTCCGGCCTTCGCAGGCGACTGCCCTGCCGGTCAGGCGGCAACGACCGACATCCAGGAACATCCCAGCAAGCCGGTTGGCGTTGTCGACACGGTTCTCTCCGCGATCGATCTGAGCAGCAAGGGCGAAGCGTGGAAAGGCAACATGCTGCGTCTTCGCAAGCTCGTCGTTCAGCCCGGCGGTGTCGTACCGTGGCATGAACACAACGTTCGCCCGGCCAACATCCTGATCGTCGAAGGATCGATCACCGAATATCGCAGCACCTGCAAGGTCGGCATCGAGCATCCGGCAGGCGACGTCACCGCCGAGTTCGGCCAGCTCGCCCATTGGTGGAAGAACAACGGCAAGGTGCCCGCGGTGCTCTATTCGGCCGACGTCCTGCCGCCGGCAATGGACGACGACCACATGATGTAACCCGCGCTTCGCGGTGAGCAGTCCAGCATCAGCAACTGAAAGTGCGTCCTCGGGCGACCGCCTGGGGACGTGTGACACGGAGCCCTGTCATGACGACCAGTGAGCAGACTGAACCGACGCGGCTCCGCATGGTTGCCGCAGACAGCTGGCGCTTCGGCCTGATTGCCCTGATCGCGTTTCTCACGCTTGTCGATCTGTTCGCCACCCAGGCCATCCTGCCTTCGCTGGTGATCAAATTCGGCGTCAGCCGCGCGACAATGGGCTTTGCCGTCAACGCCAGCACCTTCGGCATGGCGGTGGCCGGGATCGCGGTAGCGCTCTTTGGCAGAAACCTCGATCGCCGCAATGGCATCTGGATCAGCCTTGCGGTGCTGGCGATCCCGACGACGCTTTTATCGCAGACCGACAGTATCGTGGTCTTCGCTTTGCTGCGTGTCGTCCAGGGCTTGTGCATGTCGACCGCATTCACGCTGACGATGGCCTATCTCGCCGAGCATTTTTCCACGCGGCAGACGACGAGTGCGCTTGCGGCCTATGTGACAGGCAATGTCGCCAGCAATTTTTTCGGGCGGCTCATGTCGGCAGCCGTCGCCGATACGTTCGGCATCTCCACCAACTTCCTGACCTTCGCCGCCCTCAATCTGATTGGTGCTGCTCTTGTCTGGTTCACGCTGCAGAAGACATCCGCAATGATGCGTGCCAATGCGGTAGGCGAATCTGCCCGTGCGGCCTGGAAGGGCCCGCTGGGCAACGCCGAGCTGCGCGCCTGTTTCGCGATAGGCTTCCTGATCCTTTTCGTCTTCATCGGCACTTTCACCTATGTGAACTTCCAGCTCGTCGCCACTCCGCTATCACTGTCGCCGATGGCGCTGGGGCTGGTGTATTTCGTCTTTCTGCCTTCCATGCTGACCACGCCGCTCGCTGGGCGCGTCGCTACGGGCCTCGGCCCCAGGACGGGCATCGGCGCAACGCTTGCGCTCGCGATCCTGGGTTTGCTTTTGCTGCTCACCACCCGTCTTCCCATTGTTCTCGGCGGGATGGCCCTGGTCGCCATTGGCACCTTCCTGGCGCAGGCGATAGCGACAGGACATGTCAGCCGAACTGCCTCGCGAGACCGCGCCGCCGCAAGCGGCATCTACCTTGCGTCCTACTATGCGGGCGGGCTCGCCGGCAGCTTCGTCATCGGACAGGTCTACGACCGGATCGGTTGGACCGCATGTGTGGCAGTGCTCGCGCTTGTTCTCACCGGCGCGATCGTGATCGCCCGTGTGCTGCAAACGCCAAAGGCATGAGACCTGACGACCGAGAATCTAACTATCCAACAAAGGAGACTGAGATGACCAACACCCTCAAAACATTGATCGCCAGCGGTGCCATATTGATGGCGATCGTTCTCCCCGCCGTCGCTTCGGACGGTGTCGTCACTGTGAAGAGCGACTATTCCGTCGCCGAAACCGTCGCCCGCATCAAGAAGGATGTTCTGAAGAAAGGCATCAAGTTCTTCGGCGTCATCGACCAGGCAAAGCTTGGTAAGGATGCAGGCAACGATGTCAGGCCGTCGCGGCTGGTGATGTTTGGCAATCCGGCACTGGGCACGACCTTCATCACGTCAAATCCGGAAGCCGGGCTTGATTGGCCGGTGCGTGTCCTGGTTTACCAGACCGCGGATGGTGCGGTTTTTGCCGCCTATAGCGATTTCGGCTGGATCGCCAAGCGACATGGCATCACCGACCGCGAGGCGCAGTTCAAGATGGCGACCGAAGTCATCCAATCCGTCACCTCGACGATCAAAAAGAACTGAGCACGAATGATGTGTCGGAGATCCGCCGCCCAGCTATGCGACGCCGGTCACTTGTCGCGGCAAGCCTACTCGGCGGCGGACAAGGCCTTCGCTCGCTCGCCGAACCACCTCTTCTGCGTGGCCTCGCGCACCAGCGCGCCAACCGCTGGCGAATGCCTGCGGCCGCGCACGGTGACGAGATTGACCTCGCGCCAGAACTCCGGGTCGGTGATCGGCAAGGCCACCACTCCCGGATGCTTGGCGGTATGCTCGGGCATGAAACCGAAACCAAGTCCGGCAGCGATCATCGCGAGCGTCCAATCGTCCCGATCGCTCCAGTAAACAGGGCTGACGGTGACGCCCTGCTCGGAAAGAATGGCATCGGCATAGCCGGCAAATTCACAGTTGTTGCGGTGGATGTAGCTTTCATTGCTCATGTCCTTCACTCGCACACTGCGCTGGTTGGCGAGGCGATGTGTCAGATGGACGGCCATCACCATCTGCTCGCGAAAGAGCGGCAGGGAGTGGACTTCTTCGTCGGGCACGTTCGACGGCAATGCGTAGATGGCGGCCTCGAGATCACCCTCGAGCAGTCGCCGCCGCAAACTCGGCGCGTCGGCGTCACAAAGATGAAGCTCCACGCCCGGATGATGGGCGCGGACGGACGAGATGAGTTCGATAATCTCGTCCGGAGCTATGGTGCTCATGATGCCGACCCTGAGCGGGGTCTTCTTCATATGCACATACTGCTCGGCTATCTGCTTTGCCTGGCGAGAGTTCTCGAAAACACCCTCTAGATAGGTCTCGACCATGCGGCCGAGCTCCGTGAGGTGGGTGAAGCGTCGCTCCCGATGAAAAAGCGCGCCGCCAAATTCGTCCTCGAGCAGCTTGATGGCGCGTGAAAGCGCCGGCTGCGTGACGTTGCACTCCTCCGCCGCCCGGGTGAAGTTCAATTCCTTCGCGACGGCCAAGAAATATCTGACCTGGCTGATTTCCACTGCACGCTCCCCCAGCGGGCATGCATACGGCACAACGCGCGTTGCGGCGTGATCTTACTAGTTGCCCCGACGTCAAACAAGCCAAGGCGCCCGTTGGAAGGCTTCGCCGGCATCGAGCTGATGAATCTGACCGTCGGCTATCGAATCCATGTCTCAACGGCATTTCCGCCGCTTCGAGCCCCTCGCCATACTTGGTCCAGAACTCGAGACCTAGGCGCGGAAGCCCGTTGCTAGCAGCCGCTTGTCGGCCAATTCGGCCCGCGGCCCCAACCGAAGGAAACGACGATGCTCAGAGGGAAGACAGCACTGATTACCGGCTCGACCAGCGGCATCGGCCAAGGCATCGCCGAAGCCTTCGCGGCCAAGGGCTGCAACATCGTTCTGAACGGCTTCGGCGATGCCGATGAGATCGAGCTCCTGCGCGCGAGACTTGCCGCCGACCATAAGGTGATGGTTCGCTACGACAATGCGGACATGAGCAGGGGCGATGCGATCACCGCGATGATGGACAAGGCTATTGCCGAGTTCGGCGCGGTCGACATCCTCGTCAACAATGCCGGCATTCAGCATGTCGCGCCGATCGACGACTTTCCGATCGAGAAATGGGAAGCGGTCGTGGCGATCGATCTGATGTCGTCGTTCTACACGATCCGGCGCGCCTTGCAGGCGATGAAAGCACGCAAATGGGGTCGCATCATCAATGTCGCCTCGGCCCACGCCCTTGTCGCCTCGCCCTACAAATCCGCCTACGTCGCCGCCAAGCACGGGGTTGCCGGCTTGACCAAGACAGTCGCGCTGGAGGTTGCCGAGCAGGGCATCACCGTCAATGCGGTTTGTCCCGGATATGTGCTGACCCCGCTTGTCGAGAAGCAGATACCGGACACGGCCAAGGCCCGTGGGATCACCGAACAGCAGGTGATCAAGGATGTGCTACTGGCCGCCCAACCGACCAAGCAGTTTGTGACCGTTGCCCAGGTTGCGGCGCTCTGCCTGTTCCTGGCTTCAGACGATGCGGCATCGATCACCGGCGCCATCATGCCAATCGAAGGCGGCTGGACAGCCCATTGAATCCGGCAACGAGGAGCAAGGCCATGAACAAGATCACTAGAAATCCCGCAGCTTCGGACCCTGTGCCAGATATCGGCCATCAGGCTGATGGTTCGGTCCAGCGCCAGACCGTATTGGTGCTGCAGGGTGGTGGTGCCCTCGGAGCCTACCAGGCCGGTGTCTACGAGGCGCTCGTCGAAGGTGGGATTGAACCAGATTGGGTCATCGGCACGTCGATCGGCGCCATCAACGCGGCGCTGATCGCGGGAAACGAGCCGAAGGATCGGTTGCCGAGGCTTCAGGAATTCTGGGACAGCGTCAGCCGGAGCAGTCCCCTCGACGAGTTCTTCCGGATGATGGTTCCAAGCAACATCTTTGCCAATATGGGCACGGTGATGCGCGGCATACCCGGCTTCTTTGAGCCGAACCCAAGTGCCATGTTTGGGGTGAACCGCGAAGTGGGTGTCGAGAACGCCTCCTACTACACCACCGATCCTCTCAAGAGGACGCTGAATGAACTGATCGACTTCGACTATCTCAACCGGCGCCTTACGCGGCTGACAGTCGGGGCGGTCAACGTCAACACCAGCGAACTGAAATACTTCGACACCCGTGAGATGACGCTGTCAGCGGCGCATATCATGGCATCAGGCGCCTTGCCGCCGGCGTTTCCGGCGGTCTGTATCGACGGCGAGCCCTATTGGGATGGCGGCATCTATTCGAATACGCCGATCGAGGTCGTGCTGGACGCGCGTCCGCGGCGCGACGCGCTGATCTTTGCCGTGAACATGTGGCAGCCCCGCGCCACCGAGCCGAAATCGATCTGGCAGGTCATGGGGCGGCAGAAGGACCTTCAATACGCCAGCCGGGGCCGGAGCCACGTGGCGCGGCAGGAGCAACTGCATCGTCTGCGCCACGTCGTGCGCGAAATGGGAAGGCTGGTTCCCGAGGAGCGGCGCGAGGATCCGATGTTCAAGGAACTCGCGTCCTATGGCTGTCCCTCGGTCATGCACCTTGTTCGGCTGCTTTCACCACGCCTCGACGGCGAGGACCACACCAAGGACATCGACTTCACCCGCTCAGGCATCCGCACACGCTGGCAGGCGGGATACGAGCATGGGCAGCGCGTCCTCGCGGAGAAGCCCTGGGAATGCGACGTCGACATGCTGCAGGGCATCGTCATCCACGAATCGCAAGAGTGAATTGTTCGCGCGCGGCGCGGCCGAGCAAACAGGCGGAAAATACAGATGCAGATCATCACACCGGGAATGCGGCTGGTTCCAGAAGCCGTGCTCGCCAACAACGCCGCGCTTTTCCGCGCGATACCGGAAACTCCATCGCATGCGGACAGTTCGTTGCATCGCGTGGTCATCGTCGGCGGCGGCGCGGGCGGACTGGAATTGGCAACGCGCCTCGGCCGCAAGTTCGGCAAACGGCGACTTTCCGTCACGCTCGTCGACCGCAATCGCACCCACATCTGGAAGCCGCTTCTCCACGAGGTGGCATCCGGCGCCCTGAGCGCGTCGAGCGATTCGGTGGAATACATCGCCCATGCCAGCCGCCACCACTATCGATATCGCATCGGTGAAGTTGTCGGTATTGATCGCTCCAGGCGCCAGGTCTTTGTCGCGCCAAGCTTCGACGACGATGGCAGGCAGATCATCCCGCCGCGTGTGCTGGGCTATGACACGCTGGTGCTGGCCGTAGGCAGTGTCAGCAACGACTTCGGCACGCCAGGGGCGGCTCGCCATGCAATCGCGCTCGATACGGCCGAACAGGCCGCCCGGTTCAACAAGCGCATGATAGACGCGTGCCTGCGCGCCAATGCGCAATACCAGCAACTGTCGCCGGGCCAACTCCATTGCGTCATCGTTGGCGCGGGGGCCACCGGCGTCGAACTGGCTGCGGAATTGCACAAGTCGATGCGGGAGATCGCATCGCACAACCTCGACAACATCGATTTTGAAAGGCTGATCCGCATCACCCTCGTTGAGGCAGGGGCGCGCATCTTGCCGGCTTTGCCGGAACACCTGGCACGCGCTTCAGCACGTCTGCTTGTTGATCTGGGGGTCCAGATACGGTGCGGGATCAGGGTCACCGAAGTGACCGAGGAAGGCATCAGGCTTGGTGAGAAATTGTTTGTGCCTGCCGAACTCGTTGTCTGGTCCGCTGGGATCAAGGCCCCGGATTTCCTGAAAAAGCTTGATGGCCTCGAAACAGACCGCGTCAACCGCCTGGTCGTGGATGAGACACTGCAAGCCAGAGGGGACGAAAACGTGTTTGCGATCGGCGACTGCGCAAGCTGTGTTCTGCCCGGCGATGACAACCCATTGCCACCGCGCGCCCAGACGGCCCACCAGCAGGCTGATCACCTCGTCAAGGTGATTGCGGCGCGTCTCGTGGGACGGGCCGCACCGGCTTTCCGCTACCGCGACTACGGATCCCTTGTTTCACTCGCCGACTACGGCTCGTTTGGCAGCCTGATCGGCGGTCTGAAGATCGAAGGTCTGCTCGCGCGGCTGATGTATCGCTCTCTCTACAAGTTGCATCTCAAGGCGGTGCACGGCCTGGTGAAAACCGCCCTGGACTCGATTGGCGAGATGGTCGCGAGGCGCACCAGGCCTCGGATCAAGCTTCATTGACATATACAGGCGGCGCGATGAAAAAGTATGATGTCGTGATCCTCGGCGGCGGCAATGCCGGGATGGGCGTGACGGTGGCTACTCGTGCCGCGGGGCTGTCGGTGGCCATGATCGAGGCACGCGACCTCGGGGGCACTTGCCCCAATCGTGGATGCACGCCGAAGAAGGTGCTCGTCGCGGCGGCCCATGCGCTCCACGAGATCGAACGGGCTGATCGGCACGGGATCACGATCGGCAAGCCGAGGCTCGACTGGCGAGCCCTGATCGAGCGCGAAAAAGACATTATCAATGACATTCCGTCCCGGCTGTCTGGATTGATGGCCAAGCGCGGTGTCGATGTCATCGCCGGCGAGGCCGCTTTCATCGGCAGCAATGCCATCAGTGTCGACGGCCGCGAGCTTGAAGCCAGGAACATTGTCATCGCAACCGGTTCGAAGCCTCGATCACTATCAATTCCTGGTGCCGAGCACCTGACGGTTTCCGACGATGTCCTGAATGACCCGGTGCTCCCTCGCGCGGTCGTTTTCGTCGGCGGCGGCGTCATCGCCTTCGAACTGGGCCACGTTTATGCGCGCGCCGGCGTGGACGTGACGATTCTCGAAGCATTGCCGCATTTGCTGGGAGCATTCGACGCCGATGCCGTGGCCCAGATACGCAGCGAGAGCGAACGCATAGGCATTCGAGTCCGAACCCTGGCGTGGGTCAAAAGGATCGAAAAGGCCGACGGACGATTGCGCATCACTTATTTGGCGGATGGCGTCGAGTATGCCGTGGATGCGGACAGGGTTGTGAATTGCGCCGGGCGAGTGGCCAATGTCGAGGGGCTTGATCTTGGTGCCGGCGTTGTCGTGCACCGCGAAGGCCGTATCGAGATCGATGATCATCTGCGGTCGCGGTCGAACCCGGACGTCTATGTCTGCGGTGACGCGGTGTGGAATTCTCCGCAGCTTTCACCTGTCGCGACTTACGAAGGCGGCATCGTTGGCCGCAATATCGTCGATGGACCGAGACACAGGCCGGACTATGGCCAGATACCATCGGCTCTCTACACGGTCCCCGCCTTGGCCAGCGTCGGGCTGACCGAGGCCAAGGCGAAAGAGCAAGGCCTTGGCGTAAAGGTCCATGTCAACGATATGCTGGGCTGGCTGTCCGCCAGGACTTATGCCGAGACAGTGGCGTGGTCGAAGATCCTCGTCGAAGAAACCACGGACAGGATCGTTGGCGCCCACATGGTGGGCCACGCCGGCGAAGAGCTGATCCATCTGTTCGCGCTTGCCATGAAACACGGCATCACGGCATCGCAATTGTCCGACATGGTCTACGGCTTCCCGACCTTCTCGTCGGATATCAGGAACATGATGTAACGAATTGAGGGGAGGCTGCGAACAGAATACGAACCCCGCAAGCCTCGATGCATGTTGGGCATCGAAACGATGCAAGGAAAGCATGGCCCCACCCGAGGGGCTCCAATGGTAGGGTGCACGCAATCCATGAAAGTGCAGAAATGGCCGCCGACGACGAGGCAATGACATTTGAACAGTCCGTCCAGGCTGCCATTGAACTTGATGCGTCGCTGAACGAGCGATTGGCGGTGATTGCCGCGGCGGTGCGTCGCCTGAATGCGGATTTCGCCGATGCCGTGGACCGCCTAGTGGTGCGTCTGGAGAAACAAGGGGCAGGCGCCATGGCGCCGGCGCCAGGCGATGTCATGCCGGGGTTCCTGCTGCCTGACGACGAGGGCAAGCTGGTGAGTTTGGCCAACGTGCTGGACCGCGGGCCAGGGGTGATCACCTTCCAGCGCGGCCATTGGTGCCCCTATTGCCGTTTGAATGCGGTTGGCATCGTCGAAGCACAGCACGAGATTGCCGCCCTGGGCGGCCAAGTCGTTGTGATCATGCCCGAGCGGCGCAGGTTCGCGATGGCGATGAAGGCCGCGGTCGGGGCGACGTTCCCCTTCCTGACCGATATGGACAATGGCTATGCCCTGTCCCTCAACCTCGCGATCTGGGTCGGAGCGGAGATGGAGCGGCTGATGGGCCTTGGCCTCGATCTCCCCAACTATCAGGGCAACAGCAGCTGGTTCCTGCCGATCCCGGCAACCTTCATCGTTGGAACGAACGGGATAATCACCGATCGCTTCGTCGATCCCGACTACCGCCGGCGCATGGAGATCGACGACCTGATCAATGCGCTCAGACGGGCTCGCTGACGCCAAAAGGCGACCAATCCGTCGACCGCAACAAGTTGAGTAGCGTAGTGGCCACGGGCGAACGGTGTCGGCCGGCGACCGCATAGACGGAGACGACTCGGGAGATATCGACGTCACGAAGCTTGAGCCTGCGGATGTTTGGCGTCCGCGGTGCCGTCACGGAGACGAAGCCCACACCGGCGTTGGCCTCCAGCAGCGCCAGTAGGTCGTGGTCGGTCTCGACTTCATGCGCGGTGCGAGGCGTCAGGCCCTTCGCGGCGAGGCAGCGCGACAGGTCCTCGCTCGTCTCCCAATCGATCCGGCTGAGCACAGGCTCCCCGGCCAATTGGCTCAATGCGACATCGGCCTCGTTGCGACGGGCGAGCGGATGATCCGAATTCACGACAAGCTCAATGCCCTCCTGGAAGAGCGGCCATGTGTCGAGCCTATCCCAAGCCTGCCCCAGTGGACCTGCAACGGCCAGCTCAACCTCGCCATTCTTGAGGGCTTCAACGACTGCGGTCGGCGACCCTCGGTTGATCTTGAGATGCACCCCGGGATAGGCCCGGAAAAGCTCCGTGAACGGTGATACCAGCAGTGCAATGTTGACGCTGTTGGAAATGGTGACGTTGAGAGGCGCCACGTCGCTGCTCTGCACAGCCTTGGCGAGCGACTTGGCGGAAGTGGCGGCATCGTAGCATTGCTGCAGCAGGGGCAGCATGCGCCGCCCGAGTTCGGTCAGGTGTGAGTGCTGGCGTTCGCGCCGAAGGAGCTCTCCACCCAACTCTTCCTCAAGCGTCTTGATCGCACGCGTCAGGGCAGGTTGAGTGACGTTGCACTCTTCGGCCGCCCTCGTGAAGTTCAGCGTGCTGGACAGGGCCAGAAAATAGCGGACCTGCTGCATTTCCATGAATTTTCGCCCCCTCAGCGAAATCCGATTCGTCAGGCATAGCTAATTTGCGACTATGCTAACGCAACAAGAGGCCGAGGCAAAGGCGGAGGGGTGGTGGCGGCACAAAACCGGGGCACGAGGCCCTCGCGATGCCCGCCGGCTCCAACCGGCGGGCTCGTCAGTGCGGCAACTGTCACATCGCCATTTTTTCACATTCAGCCTGAGCCTTCTTGGTGGACGTATCGATCATGTAGGCTTTGCCTTTGGCGTCAGTCATCATCATCATGCAGTGCTTTATTGGCTTGGCCATCTTCATCATTTCAGCGCCCATCTTGGCATCCGGCATCATCGTTCCCATGTGCCCATCGGGCATGATTGCCGTCACTTCACCGCCCTTCATCATCGACATTTTGCCCATCGCGTCTTCGGCAAGGGCTTGCGAGGCGGAAAGACCGAGGAGGCCCACAATGGCAACGAGCTTGATCGAGTTCATTCACTTACTCCCATTTTGGGCACAATCGCCCTTTTTTGAGTTCGCGAATTCCTGCCGTATCGTTACGCCATCACGAACACGTGACCGCCAACGTGCCAGGCAGGACTCGATCTGGCTGGCGGTGGTTCACCGCCCTTTCACTCCTGCTGAACCACCAGTTCGCTTGTCATGGGGATTCCCCTGAGGGCGCCAAGCACCATGTTGTGGGAGATCGCGCGCTCATGAATCTTCTCCAGATCGGCGCGCGGCGCCGAAGAACACACGGTCGCGCTGAGGTGCAGGGACACATAGCAATGGCGCGCGTCGGTAGGCGCCTTGAGCCCGTCGAGCCCGTCGAACTCGCCGCGCGGGTCGAACACGCCTTCCGCGACGAAATCGACTGAACGCAGATCGACCCCCGCATGCGCTGCCAGCATCGGATAGTCCGAGCCGGCACACACGGCCGCCGCGGCAAAGATCTGCTCCCAGGGGAAGACGGCGGTCGGCGAATTGTCCTTGAGGCTTGCCGGTCGCTCCAGGAGCGGCGTTGTGTAAGGATCGCTCGATTGCGGATCGAAGCGGTAGCGGGCACGATAGGTGCCACGCACCGCGTCACCGTGTTTCTTTAGAACGGATACGATGTCTTTGACCGTGCTGACCGGTTCTCCGAAGACTATTGGCATCTTTATCTCCCTATAAAATGAGAATTCCACTCACTGTGTCGGTCCCGCAGGTGCCGACGACGTTGCGGCCATCTGACGGCAATCCCGATAATGTGCCGATCGGGTTCGCCCTATTTGGCGGGCGCGGCCGCCTGGGCTTCGCCGCCGAGATCTTTCTTGAACGTTTCGAAATCGACCTGCATGCCGTTGAAGATGGTGCTCCAGTGGCGTGACAGAGCGGCGATAGCGACGGCCTCCTCGATCTCGTCCTGCGATGCGCCCGCCTGTTTTGCGCTCTCGGTGTCTTCCCAGATGCAATATTGGCAGGGAATTTGGGTGGAGACGGCGAGCGAGATCAAAGCCTTGACCTTCGGCGGCAGGGCGGTTTCGCTGGAGAACTGCAGAGCCTTCACCTCGGCCCAGGCGCCTGGCAGCGCTGCTTTCGAAACCTGATGGAGAAAGCTGGGCACCGAGCCGAGCGTCCGCTCGACGTCCTTGTAGGTGGCGTCGACCTCAGTCTGGCCGGCCCAGCCTGAGCCCGATGACAACAATGTGGCGCAGACGACCGTCGATGCGAACGCCGTTTGAAGGAAGCGTCGCGACCGGCGCCGTCCGAGCTTGCCGTGGTGCGCGTTGGAAGCAACATGGGGAACTACGAAGGCGGACATGATCTCTCTCCTCTGTGGAACCATTCGAGTTGGCGCCCTGTGAAGGCCGCGTGCTCTAAGGAGTCACGGACGGGAGAAAAAGTTCGATCAATCATCCTCGCTTCTGGGCGGACGCGGCGAAAGATGAAGATGCAAGCGTCGGGCCTTGCCGTCTCGCTGAAAGATCACCAGGACGATGCCCGGCGGGCAGTGGAATGGGTCTTCGGGCGGATTGATGAACCGTCCCTCGATGACGGTGACGTGGCTGGCGCTGAGAATGCGCTGTGGTTCGAGGCGGACGCCGGCTTCCGTGTCGGAGTCGACTTCCCCAGCAAGGAATGAGCGACCCAACACAGGTTCGCTTGATCCACGCACCAGGTGAAGGTCTTCCGCAAAGTGCCCCAGGAAGCGGTCGCGCTCGCCGTGCCGGTTGAGTCCGTTGAAGATTTCGAAATAAAATTGCTGGCGCGAGCGAGACTGCGAGCGAGCGTCTGCGTCGACCAGGCCTGCGGTTTCGAGCAGCATCTCGGCCAGCTTGCGTTTGGCTTCTGACAAGCGGCTGCGAACCGTCCCGATCGGGACGGCCAGAACGGCGGCCAGTTCCTCGTAAGACTGATAGCTGCCGAAATAGCGCAACATGGCGGTAGCCTGCAGCGGCTCCGGAAGTTTGCGCAAGGCGCCCCACACCCATTCGCGAAGCGCGGTCTTCTCCAGCTTTTCCTCGATGCTCGCGCGTTCGTCCGGGCGGTCGGGAATGTCAGCGGTCAAGATCTCGCGTCGTCTTCGACGCAATTGTTGCAGGCAACAGCGTTGCAGCACGGTTCGAAGCCAGCCACCGACCGCTTGCGGATCCTTGAGTTCACCGATGCGCCTCAGCGCGATCAGGAAAGTCTCATGCACGGCATCCTCGGCGTCCGACCCATAGCCGAGCATGTTCAGCGCTGTCACGTAGAGCCGCGCGCGATGGCGTTCCAGCAGCAGGCCGAGGCAACGACAATCGCCACCTTGAGCAGCAAGGGCCAGTTCGGCATCATTCGGCGGGATATGAGTTTCGTAGCCCATGGATTGAAGATGCATCAACCGGCGAAAAAGTTCGAATGCTGGTTCAGGCATCGTCAAGATCGCGTTCGGCCGGCACCAGTTCACCAATAAGCTTTGAGCGGGCTTCGATTGAGGTCAACCGTCGCTCCCCCGATCTATGGCGTGCAGTGCGTCGTCACTTCACCTCCGCAACGACCGGCCCTGAAACGGGGTCCGTGAGGCCAAGCTCGCCGCCAAGATCTTCAAGCAGATCGCGCATTGTATCCAGAAGGCCGATCATCTGCGGACGAGCCGCCGCGAGACTGTCCATGTCCTTCCACTCACCGATCACGCAGAAAGTGCGCTCGCCAGTCTTGATCAAGGCGCCCTTGATAAATCCCTTGGCCTTGAGGGAAGCCTTCTCATGCGCCTCGACAAAAGCCTTTTCTTTGCCGGGTTTGGTTCGAAAGCGAACGACGTTGTAGGCGGTCATGATTTCCTCCGAGCGGTTCAATCAGTGATGGGCCGGCGGCCGAGCCTCCAGGACCATATTGAAAGGCGTCTCTGTGGCGCGGCGGAAACGGGTGAACCCTCCATTGGCCACAACCTTGCGCAGCTTTGCCTCGCCGGCCTGCGCACCGAGGCCGAGTCCGACCTCCTGCGAAAGGGATGCAGGCGTGCAGATGAAGGTTGAAGCGGCGTAGTAGATGCGGCCGACCGGATTGAGATTTGCCGATAGCTGATCGTTGGCGAAGGGTTCGACGATCATCCACGTGCCATCCGGCTTTAGGGCGTGACGCACATGTTTGGCCGCGCCCGCTGGATCGCCCATATCATGCAGGCAGTCGAAGAACGCGATGAGATCGTAGGTGCCGGGAAAGTCCTTTGCCGTCGCCACCTCGAACCGGGCATTGCCGGCAACGCCAGCCTCTTTGGCCGCCGTCCGCGCCCGCTCGATTGAAGGAGCATGGTAGTCGAAGCCGACAAAGCGTGAATTTGGGAATGCTTTGGCCATCAGCACCGTGGATGCGCCATGGCCACATCCGACATCGGCGACGTCGGCCCCTTGCTCCAGCTTCTCGACGATACCGTCGAGAGCGGGGAGCCAGGACCCGATCAGATTGGCGTTGTAACCAGGTCGGAAAAATCGCTCGGTGCCGCGGAACAGGCAGGTGCTATGGTCGTGCCAGCCCAGTCCCTTGCCCGAACGGAAGGCTTGCCTGACCTTCTCTTCGTCCAGCCATAAAGTAGATACGACCTCGAATGCGCCAGCCATGAAAGCGGGGCTGTCTTCATTGGCGAAGACCTGTTCCTGCTCGGGACTGAGATAGAAACTGTCGGTAGCTTCGTCATATTCGATGTAACCGGCAGCGGCTTGCGCCGAGAGCCATTCCCTCACGAGGCGTTCCTGCGTGCCAGTCTTGGCGGCGAGTTGCGCGGCGGTCATTCTCCCGCCCTCGCTCATCGCTGAAAACAGGCCCAGCCTGTCGCCTAGCAGCACGGCCGCCCCGGTCGTGATGGCGCCGAGATCGCCGACCATCTTTCCGAGCAACGCGTCCAGCTTCTCCTGATTTGGCTCCGACATCGGCATCCTCCTCCGCCCAGATCCCTGTCGCTGAACCGATGGCAATCTCCCGACCTGCAGGTTCGGTTACGCCATGGCCACCATGGACAGTTGGGCAAGTTTACCTAAGGATAGGATCAGCCGATAATGCCTAGTTTTCATCGCAGCGATCAAAACCAGGCATCGACGGGGGCACTCATGGAGATGCATGAAATCCGATACTTTCTGGCCGCTTGCCAGACGCTCAATTTCCATCGTGCGGCCGAGCTGGTGCATGTCGGCCAACCAGCCTTGACGCGCGCCATTCAGAAGTTGGAAGGGGACCTCGGCGGTTACCTTTTCCATCGCGAGAAAGGGCACGTCCAACTCACGGATTTCGGCTGCCTGATGCGGACCCATCTTGAGGATGTGTTTAAGCGATCCGAAAGTGCAAAGCGCACTGCAAAGAGCTTTCTAACGCTTGAAGAGGCGCCTCTGACCCTCGGCGTCATGTGCACAATCGGCCCCATGCGCTTCATAGGCTTTTTGAATGCGTTCCGAGACCTTCACCCAGGGATCGCAGTAACGGTGATCGAGGGGGCGGCAAACGAACTGGGACAGCTTCTGCTGGATGGTAAGCTGGACGTTGCGTTGGTCGCTCGTCCTGAACCGTTCGACCGCAAGCTGAAAGTGCAACCCGTGTATACGGAGCGTTTCGGTCTCGCGTTTTCGACAGGTCACCCATTTGAAATGCGCAACACGCTTCACCTTTCCGACGTCCAGGGCAAGCCTACCTCGACCGCATCAACTGCGAATATAGCGATCACATTGACGAGCTTTGCAGAAGCCTCGGCGTAGTGATCGAAAGCGCATATCGCAGTGAGCGCGAGGATTGGATTCTGGCGATGGTCGCGGCGGGAATGGGGGTCTGCTTCATGGCTGAATTCTCGGCCAGCCAGCCGGGCGTCTGTCACCGGCCGGTGGTTGACCCTGAAATCGTCCGCGAAGTGTCCTTGGTTTCCGTCGCGGGGCGATCACACTCGCCGGCGATTGATGCGTTTGCCAACGCAGTCCGGGACTATGATTGGAAAACCTCACTGACCTAGCAGCAGGTGCCCTTGGAGAGATCGCTCGGTCGCTGACGCCTGATCCATGCACACGTTGTCGTGATGCTCGGAGGTAGCCTTGATCGATCTAAGGACTGTGTTAGGTCGACGGATCCCCAGCATGAGGACAGACATGGCCGGCACATCGCGAAAATATCCCATGCTGCGGCGTTCGCGCGCCATGTGGGGCTCGCGGCGCGTCTGGCAGCCGCGGCTGGTGTTCTGGGCCGGTGCGGTCTCGATCGGCGTCATCAGCGTTCTGTTCGCGGTGCTGGCCGACAAGGCGCAGGCACTCTTTCACGTCATGATCGGCGATGTTGGCGGCCGGCGCTTCTACCTGCCGCTCATCGTTACGCCGCTCGGTTTCGTGCTATGCGCCTGGCTGGCCCACGCCTTCTTTCCCGGCTCGCAAGGCAGCGGCATTCCGCAGGCTATCGCCGCCCGCCACCTGCGCGACGATGACGACCGGAGCCATATCCTGTCGCTGCGGCTCGTGATGGGCAAGATCGCGCTTACCGTCATCGGCCTGTTCTGTGGCGCTTCCATCGGCCGCGAGGGGCCGACCGTGCAGGTTGGCGCATCGCTGATGCTGCAGGCGGCACGCTGGGGCGGCATGGCGCAGGCGCGCGGATTGATCCTGGCAGGCTCGGCCGCGGGCATCGCTGCCGCCTTCAACACACCGCTGGCAGGCATCGTCTTTGCCATCGAGGAGATGGGCCGCACCTACGAGGCGCGCACCAACGGGCTGGTGCTGACGGCTGTGATCCTGGCCGGTCTCGCCTCGCTCGGCCTGCTTGGCAACTACACCTATTTCGGGGTCTCGAAGGAAACGATCTCGTTTGCTGCCGAGTGGCCGCTGGTGATTGCCTGCGGTGTCATTGGCGGTGGTTTCGGTGCTTTATTTTCGCTGCTGGCTTTGAAGGCGACGCGGCGGATCCGGCGCTGGCACACGCACCAGCCGTTGCGACGCGCTTTGCTGGTGGCCGCCTTGTGCGGGCTTGCCGTGGCGGCGATCGGCATCGCGTCGGGCGGACTGACCTTCGGCACGGGTTACGTGCAGGCACGCGGCGCGGTCGAAGGCACGCCACTGCCGTGGTTCTTCTTTGCCGAAAAGTTCCTGGCCGGCCTGTTGTCGATGGTCTCGGGCATTCCCGGTGGCATCTTCGCGCCTTCGCTGGCGGTTGGCGCCGGCATCGGCAGTTCGCTTGGCCTGATCCTCGGCGCCAGCACAGGGGCCGCTGCCCTGCTTGGCATGGCCGGCTATTTCGCCGGCGTGGTTCAGGCACCGATGACGGCCTTCGTCATCATCCTGGAGATGACCGGCAACCACGACAACGTCATCGCGCTGATGCTGGCCTCGATGTTGGGCTACGGCACTGCGCGAATGATCTCGCACGAGCCGCTCTATCACGCATTGTCGCGGGTGTTCATCGCAGAAGCGATCAGGAGGCGCAGGGCAGAGGCCCTTCCGGCATGATTGAGGCAGGGGTCATTCCGGCGGTCGTCGCAATGTTACAAAATATCATGTAAGTGATTGATTTTATTAATGTAACTCACAGTTCAATCCTCTAGAAAGTCGTCATCGGAAGGCTGTCTGGTCTCGGACCCTCGCAGAGGCTGACGGTTGGCGAATGTTGCGCCATCTTCCCGTCAGTGGCTATGACGGCCAAACAGGAGTCCATGGCCAGTTTCAATGTCTGGCCGGCAGGATTGCTTCCTGCAGATCTCGACGCAGGTGCTCTACAATCCTTATATTAGCCTTGTCTTACATTCGAAAGTGTCAGGCAAGTGTAGGCACAGTGATCGATAGGCTGTTGGTCCAGGGCAAAATAAAGACAGTTGCAAATACATCACACACTTTTAACACCGTCTCGGATATTGTCCTGTGCGAGGGGTTTACTTGGGTTGGGAGAAATACGTGAATAAATTCTTTGCAGTTCTGGCTGTTGCCGCCCTGTCGGCAAGCACCGCATCAGCAGCCGACATGGTGGCACCTATCGCCGGATCCACCTATGACTGGAGCGGTTTCTATGTCGGCGGTCATGTCGGCTTTGCCAATGGCGACATCACGGCAACGGACGTAACCGAGCCGAACGGTGGGTTCTTCACCGACGCCGTGCCGGCCGGCACCGAGGGCTTCGATTTCAACAAGGGCGCCGTGGCTGGCGGTATTCATGCCGGCGCGCAGTGGCAGTGGGGCCAATGGGTTCTGGGCGGCGAGGCTACCTGGACGGCGACGGGCATAAAGAAGACCATCACCAGCCCTTACTTCCCGGACAGCGACACCGAGTCCGCCAAAATCTCGAACTACGCCACGGTCGTCGGTCGCGTCGGCTACGCCTTCGATCGCGTGCTGATCTACGCCAAGGCGGGTTACGCCGGCGGCAAGGTGGATTTCCGCGCCCGAGACAACGACGCCCTCGTGACCTACGAGAAGAATGAGTGGCAGAACGGCTATGCGCTCGGCGCCGGCATCGACTATGCCCTTACGAACAACCTCTCGCTGGGTGTGGACTACACTCACGTTGACCTCGGTCATAAGACGAGCACAGGCAACAACGTGTTCGATGACGGCAGCCTCGGTTCTAATCCCGAGACCTATCGCACCAAGGCAAAGGTCGATGCGGTGATGGCCCGGCTGACCTACAAGTTCGGCATGAGTCAGTAGTTAGAGGCCATTACGGGCTCCAGCAGATCAGATCTAGGCGTCAAGGGGAGCTCCGCAAAGAGCTCCCCTTCCTTTTTCGCACTCTTCTCTTGCTACGTATCCCCGATTAGCACGGTAAGAAATTTACCGTCCGCGCTGCGGAGGACGAACGTCTTGACTCACCGACTTACAGCGGTTTTGAAGGCTCTCGACTTATGCTGGGCTACGGCACTGCGCGAATGATCTCGCAAAAGCCGCTCTATCACGTATTGTCGCGGGTGTTTATCGCAGAAGCCATCAGGCGGCGCAGGGCAGAGGCCCTTCCGACATGATTGAGGCAGGGGTCATTCCGGTGGTCGTCACAATGTTACAAAATATCATTTAAGTGATTGATTTTATTAATGTAACTCAGAGTCCCAGTCCTCTCTCGCAGCACCAGTCTATCCCCTTGAAATCATTGACACGCAACGGTTTCTGTCCGCTCTGACGTTACAAATGCCGTAACAAAATCGGATGGAACTGATGACCGGCCGTGTTCGAACTCTCCTGAATCGGGACGGCCGCTATTGCGCGCCTTGTAGTCCCGAAAGAACTTCGGCCGTATATCGGGAAAACGGAATTGCGAACAGGGCTTGGCCCGACAACAGGACGGCCCTGAAGATGCTGCCTGGTGCAGTCGCCACCCTTCAGCGTGAGATTGCACTTGGCGAGCGCCGCGCCGTCGCGGCTGGCGAACAGTCCATCACTGTCGGCCGCTATCCACTTCTTCCGCCACAAATAGCCAGCCGAGACTATCAGGTGCGCCTGGCCGACGATGCAGAGATCCGGGCGCACCATTATCAATGTGCGGGCTTTGAGAACGACCAAGAGGTTGTCAGGCGCTTACAGAAAGAGGTAAATTTTAAATATCGTAATTACGAATATTACCTAAAAAAATAGCTAAAATGAGAACTATTTATGTCAAAGATCACAGATATTTGCTTTTGGGCAGTCGTTAGTATTGACGACCAAATTTGAACTACCCGCTCCTGCCGACTTGTGAACCTTCATACCGAAGAGGAGTATCCGAAGTGGCGTTTATCGCTTTGGTCCTTTCGCTGAGGGGCCGATCGTTCAAGAGGAGATCCCGAGATGGAAGGGTATGACGAATCGATGTTCGACGACCTTGCCTTTGATGAAGCGGAAGGCCCCGCCGACAGCTACGACGAATTCGACGAAATGGACGAAGGCGATGGTTTCGAAGCCTCCGACGAAGCCGACGAGTTCGACGAAGGCGATGAATTCGAGGCTTCGGGGTTCGATGAGATGGACGCCGGTGACGAGTTCGATGCTGGCGACGAGTTCGACGAAGGCGACGGTTTTGACGAAGGCGATGAATCTGATGACGATGCTTGGGACGAGGCTATGAGCTATGCACTAGCGGCAGAGGACAGCGATGAGTTCTTCCGCCGCATCGCCCGTGGTATTCGCGGCGTCGTTCGCACCGTCCGGCGTGCCGCTCCCACCATCGGTCGCATCGCCCGTGCCGTAGCTCCTGTTGCTAGCCTGATCCCCGGCGTCGGCACCGCCGTCGGCGGCGTCGCCAATGTGGTCGGCCAGCTGATGGCTGACGAGGCTTCCGAGGACGAGGCGCTAGACGCCTTCGCAGAGCTTGCGGTGCGCAACCGCGCCGCCATTCCTCTGGTGGCCGGATTGGCGGCGAGACGCGTTCTCGGCCCGGCGGCCGCGCGCATGCCGGCGGCCCAGCGCATCCAGGCGGTGCGCACCGTGCGCCGCGCCGCGACCCAGCTCGTCAATCGGGCCGGCCCGACCGCGATCCGTGCTTTGCCGCGCATTGCCAGCAGCGTCCGCCGCACGGCGGTCACCCGCCGCACCCCGGCCTCTGTCAGGCCGCTGGTGCTGGCGCGCACCGCACGCCGTGTCGCGGCGCGTGGGCAAGGCCTGCGTCGCCAGTTGACGCGCCCATTGCCTACAGGACGCCGTATTGTGCGCCGGACAGCCGCGGCCGTTCGCGCCGGCATGGCGCCTGCCCGCAACCTGGCGCGCGCCGCCGGCCGTGCTCTGGGCGCCGGACGGGCGCTGGGGGGATTGGGCGGCGGACTTGGCCTGGGACTTGGCCTGGGACATGGGCGCAGACGGCGCATCGTGATCCGTGGCCCGGTCAGCATCACCATCCGGCCGAACTGACCCAAGTGGCTCCCTTGTCGGCGCAAGAAGAAGGATCGCTGCGATGCGCACGGGTTCTTCGACCAGGCGTTTCCTGGACACCAAGCTGCGGGCCCTGAAGGCCCGCGCCCGGCGCCTCAACCGTCTGACACCGCGACGCATCGGCCTTCGTCCCGAAGACCTGCCTTATGCGCCGTCAAGGGCCCACTTCCACGCCGCCAACAAGCGTCTGGCGGCCATCGCCAACGCCATCAACCGGCGGATCGTCGAGATCGAGCGCGGCTGGCCACCGGCCGCCGCCCAGACAGCGCTGACCCAGATGGCGCTGCTTGATCGCAGCGTCGACCGGCTGCGCAGGACCTTCGGCATGTTCTTTGAAGTCATGTCGCAGCGCGGATCCGGATTCGCGCCAGCTCTCGCCGCACATGACGAGATCGCGCTCGATTGCTATGCGGTCGTCCGTGCGGCCCTGCCGGGCGTTTTCAGCGGCCCGCTGCTGAAACCGCTGACCTATATGGAACACGGCTATTCTCCCGCCACCCAGCGGCGCGGCGTTGCCCTTGCACGGCTGCTCGGCGACAGCAACCCGTTCCCGGTAATCCGCGTGCCCTGGGACCGCGACAATCCTTGGCAGTCGGTGTTCCTGCACGAAGTCGCCCACAATCTGCAGGCCGACATGGGCCTATGGCAGGAGAACGCGCAGGCGGTCGCCAACCGGCTGGCCAGCATGCGCTTCGATCCGCTGGTGGTTACCATCCTGCGCCGCTGGCACAAGGAGATATTCGCCGACCTCGCGGCGCTGCTGCTCGGCGGAACGGCATCGGTCTGGGGGATGATGGAGTTTCTCGCCCATCCCGGTGCCCGCGCGCTGACCTACCGCCCCGGCGGCGCGCATCCGACCGGTTGGATCCGCGTTCTGATCCTGACTGAGATGCTGCGCCGCATGGGTTTTGCCGAAGAGGCGAGGCGCGCCGAACGGGTCTGGGGCGGCCTCTACAATCCGGCCCGCGGTCACCGGTTGCCGCCGGTGCTGCTGGCATCGGTGCCGCGCGTCATTCCGGCCGTGGTCGACGAGATCGCCTACCAGCCGCGGCGCGGCCTGGGCCAGCATGCGCTGGCCGATGCCATTCCGTTCTCCCGCGCCGACGAAGCGCGCATCCGCCATGGCGGCATGCTGATCGCGGCCGGGCGAACGCCGGACCTGCCGCCGCGTTTTTTCGTGTCGGCCAGCCGTTTCGCGTTGGAGGCCGGCGCAGAGCCGGACGCCATTGCCGCGCTCGTCTTTAGAAACCTGGCCCAGCGTCAGGCAAACCGACGGCCCACTGCGCAACCGTCCCCAGCCGCACTCGTTGCATGAGGAACTGAATCATGGTCGACGCAATCCCAACCGCCGCCAGCCCGGTCTCGAAATTCCGCTCTCCGGCCACGGTCGCCGTGGACAACCTGCTGCGCAAGACGCTGCGCGTCAGCGATCCCCGCGATCCCGACCAGATCGCCAACGCCCTGTTGAACTTCTACCCGGAGGAGGCGGACCGGGACCGTCGCGAGCGCGCCGGCCTGCCCTATTCGAGCGTGCCCGACTATGTTCCGGTGGCGCAGAACACTGGCCCGTCCTCGGTCGAGTTGGCGCAGGCGCAGGACGACCTCGAGCGGGACCTGCAGACGCTTTCGACCTCCTCGCCGCTGAAGGACATTCGTGTCGAGATGATCGGTTGGGGCCGCTCCATCAGGCAGATCGCCAATGACGGGCTGGCCGCCGCCCGGCTGGCTCTCGATTCGGTCAACCACGACCGCGCCATGGCGGCTCGCCGCCAACTCGGCGAATATTCGCGCCTTGCGCGCTATGTCGGCACACTCACCGACGGCAGTGCTGTCCTGTTCAGGCGATTCGCACAAAGCTGCGATGTTCTGGCCGCCCTCATACTTGTCGCCATCGGTGAAGGCCTGGCATCGAGCGGCATAACCCGTAGCACCTCGATCGTGCGTTCGGCAGCAGGTGAACTGCAGGCGCGCCGCAACGCCGTCATAATGGCACTGCGCAGCCTCGCCGGATCCGTAGAGAGCTCTCTTGGCCAGGAAGATTGGCCGCGCGGTATCGAGGCCTACCGCAACTTGGTGCGGCAACTGGAGGCCGGTGGCCAAGCGGACCTGCGCGCCTTGCTCGAGGAAGGCGCCCTGTCGCAGGCGATGGACGATCTGGTCGATCTCTCGACCGGGGCAAGCATCGAGGGATTGCGTGAACTGTCCACCGCATCCGCTATGCTCGTTCATCGGTTCCAGCGCCTCATTCAGTTTGGCCAGAGCATTCAGGTTCCGATCAAGGTCCCGATCACCGCGGGGTCGCCGGAATCGCCGCCGCTCGCGACGTTCGTGTCCAGCCTGCAGCTGTTTGTCGATGCATTCGTTTCGCAAGGCAGCTCGCGACTCCTCTACGTCGCCCGCCCGCCGATTATCGTCTACGGCCTCTATGGCGTCGGAGGCCCCGATACCGGCGCCGCCCACCTGATCGGCCTTACCATGGCGCGCGGCCTCCTGCTCGAACAGGTCGACTGCTTCGCGGGTTGCGGCTGCGACGACGACAACATCAAGGGTCAGGTCCTTTTGGATTACGTGCTGTTTCTGGTGGACAGGGCGATCGATCTCTACGCGGTCGGAACCGATTCGCGCGGTCGCGGCGAACAGGAAAAGCGGGCTACGGCCGTCGGCCTTGCCATCTATGAGGTTCTGGTCTTGACCGATAAGGCCAATATGCCCCCCGTGCTCTCATTCGAAATCAATGGAAAGCTGAGGGAAGTGCTCGAAAATATCGTCGAAGGATTGTTGGGCCCGTTCGGCGGTCCGCATCCTAAGGCCTGGAAAGCACCTCTGAAGGCGCTCATGGTCCGCGAACTGCGCGTCGCCTACCAGGCGGAAGAGCAGACGGAGCGCCTCGTGCGCTCGCTTTCGCCGCACTGCAGTCTCGACGTCTTTAACTTCCGCGACAGCGACTACTCGCTGATCCGCTGGATAATCCGTTCGATCCTCAACAATAGGTTGGGTTCCAGCGCCGATCTGCCGAAGCCTGTCCAGATACCGTCGCCGATTGCGAGTTCGATAGCGAGCATCGCGCAGAACCGTCCCGACTTCAGGTTGCCTGATTGAGAGGAGCAGAACAATGACTGCGAAATTTCCCTATCGCCCAGCCAACAAATTCCACGAAGGGATAAAGGCCCGCTTCGAGGCGGTGGACGAAACATCGCAATCGATCAAACTGCTGACTGGCGCGGTCCGCAAGGTCGCCGACGCGGTGCAATCGCTTGGCATGCGCGACAAGGACAATGTCACAGCGCTCTATGCCGCTGCTGTAGACACCACCGGCGACATCGTCGACCGCACGAATGCGGGGCAATGGCTCAATTCCGCAAAATTCAAAAAGCTGCGCGATCTTGTGAAATTCCGGAAAGACGAACCGCAGGCAATCCGGCGCCAGGATTTCGTCGACAAAATGAGGGCTGCCCCCCCGATCTCAACAGGCCTTCCCGCAGTCGTCACCGACGATGACTTGGCGCGCTTCTTCGAGCTGGCGCCAGCTGTCCAGAAAGCGATCGACGACAGCCAACCAACGCCCAGCGGCCAACTGCCGCTCAGCAACCAGCAGCAGTCATCAACGAAAAAACCTTGAGAGCATGAGCCGCCAATTCGAGCAAGATGAGGTCTGATTATGGCTAGTGAATCCAACCAGGTCATCCAGCGGCTGTTCCAGCGCTTCTTCAGGGACGAGCTGTCGGGATTGTCGCCGGCGGACCGCGCCGCTTTCGAGAGCGAATTCGAGGGTCGCTATGGAGATCTGCTCGCGCGCTCGTCGAGTACCACGACAACCAGCTTCGCCGATCTGGTCGGCTTCGGCGACGGGCCAATCAAGCCGTTCGATTCGCTGCAGATGCCGTTGCTGCGCAACGATTTCGACGAATCGATCATCCCTCCGCAGCTACAGGCATCGGCCGAACTCTACTACATCTACCAGATGGACCGCATGAAGCTGTTCCAGGTGGTCGACGTGTTGCGGCGGCTGTTCCAGAACGGCCAGATTCGCATCCAGCGCGGCCCAGGCGCACGCGGGCTCTATATCCTCGAGAAGTGGCGGCCGATCCGCTACAAGCGCCGCGACCGGCTGATCGCCTATCGCCGCGTCTTCAACTACGGCCGCGCGCCCGTGCCGGCCGGCGCCATCGTCAACCGCAGCTTCCACTTCATGCTGGTCGCCTTCATGAACGCGATGTCGCAGTATTTCCAGGATCTGACTATCGGCCAGGTCATTCGCGGCAGCGCCTCAATCAACGACCGGCCGTTCGCGGCCCTCGCCACGGTGCAGCGCGTCGGCACCGACCTGCGCTATCATCTCGACCGTTCGAGCTACGGCAACATCCTCGCCCTGACCCGGGAAACCGGACAGTATGTGCAGCAGATCTTCGAGCTGTTCGACGCGCCGGATATCAAGAAATCCTTCGACGCCAACACCAAATGGGACGTCATCGAGGCCGTAGCCAACCGGCACCTTGGTGGCGCCGCCGAAATGTCGCAGCGTGCCAAGATGGCGGACGCCGGGCGCCGGATCCTCCAATACATCGCCGAGAACGATTTCCGCACCACGATCACGCCGGCCGAGTTCGATGCCGATGCCAAAAAGATGGGCTCACAGGCCGATGCGTGGCTAGCAGCCTATCGGCTAACGCGCGAAGGGCGGCGTTTCCCTGGTCTCGACGGCGATCGGGTGCACTGGTCGTATGGGCTCAACCGAAACACCGCCTCACGCATCGCCGCCTGAACGGTTTGACGGGGATGAAGAGTGCCAGCGATGGACCACCATCTTTCTCTTCTCGGGCGCTTCGCGCCCAAGCCGCCGAACATCGTCATAGACGCGCCGATGGCGCTGTCCCCGATGGGGCTGCTGGTGACGGTGGCGCTTTCCCAATCCGCGCGGGTGTGGTTGCCGCGCGGCTTCTACACCTTGCTCGATAATGACGAATACTATCGCCACCGACCAGACCAGTTGGGCGGCTCCTGGTTCAGCCCGGAAACGAGGGAGGCGCACCTCAAGGAGCTGGTGCTGGAGCTCGAATCTTGGCGGCGCGCCTGGCAGAACGGGAGGCTGTCGTCCCGAGTGCACTGGATCGGCGACGCGCAATATGAAAGCGCGCTGCCCGAACGGGAGGAAACGGCGCTACTGCCGCGCTTCGAGGGTTGCTGCGCGGCACTCGAATCCAGGCTCCGCGACCAGCTCGGCACCGCCGCGCCGCTGGATGAGTGCGCCCGCGACGTGATCGCTCTCTCGGCCGCCCTGCAACCGGACAGCGCCTATATCCTGACCATGGCCGGCATGGCGAGCGGCAGGCCGCCGCTCTGCGACTATCTCGACCGGCTGGAGTTCCCGGCCATACGCCATGCTGGTGTCATTCCCGGCTGGACTAGCCCGGCATTCTGGCCGGCGCTCGCTCCGCTGGCCGCCGGCGGCCGCAGCGCCGCGATCGTCCAGATCGTGGCCCCGGTCATCCTCGCGTTGCCCGACGGCTGGACCGAAACCGATTGGGCGCTGGAAGACCCGGCCAGCCACGATGACGAGACGCCTGACGATCCCTGGCGCAACGCCTGCGCGCTCTGGCATGAGCTAGCGCCGGCGGAGGCCGCGGCATGAGCCCGCCCCGCCTCCATCCGACCCACGGCCTGCGCACCAATGCGCGTGACCTGGTTATGATCAGCGTCGCCGGGCAAGTCGCCTCGCCCACCGAGAGGGGCACGCCTTGGCGCATCGGCTATGACGGCAGGCCACGCTCCCTGCCGTGCACGGGCGGTATCGTGCTCAACCACCGCGTCGGCGACCCTTGCGTCGGCCTGGCCGGCGACCATGTCGAGCCAGCGGTGTCGATCCGCAACGAATCCCGCTCAGCCGGCGGCAATCCCGACGCCGCCAACCAGGCGCTGCAGAGTTATTCCTGCGTCGGCAACCACGCCATCGTCACCAGCGGCCGCGCCGCCGGCGCGCGCGGCGTGGTAACCGGCAAGCACGGCGGCGTCGACACGGTGCTGATCGACTTTCCGGTTCCTGCCATGCGGCAGATGGCGATCGGTGACCGCGTCCAGGTCTGGGCCTATGGGCTTGGCCTGCGCTTGACTGACTATCCCGACGTTGCCATCTGGAACTGCTCGCCGCGGCTTTTGGCGCGCTGGCGGCCGGCCGAGCGTAACGGCCGCATCCACGTCAAGGTGACACACCGCATTCCGGCCCGCGTCATGGGTTCCGGCCTCGGCCGCAACAACGTGCTGCGCGGTGACTACGACATCCAGATGTCCGATCCGGGCATGGTGCGGCGCTATAAGCTCGGCTCGCTGCGCTTCGGCGACATTGTCGGGATCATGGACGCGGACAACCGTTTTGGCCGTTCGCGGCTGGAGGGGCATGTTTCGGTGGGCGTCATCGTGCACAGCGACAGCACAGTCGCCGGTCACGGCCCGGGCGTCGTTTCGCTGCTTTCGGCGCCGGCCTCGCGCCTGCAGCTCGAACTGTCGCCGGACGCCAACATCGCACGCTATCTGGACATTCGTCCGCCAAGGCCGGCGCGGCCGTCATTCCCGCTGCCGACGGTCGAGCAGCGGGAACGGACGGTGGCACGGCTGCGCGACCGGGCAACGACATCAAGCGCCAGGGCCGAAACCGGTTTTGGCTGATCCGGCCAAACCGGTGAAACACAGGGAAAGGGAGCCGGCATGTCATATCTCAGCGAACAGCTCGACGCGCTGGTGGAGGAGGCTGCCCAGACGGTCGGTCACCCCAGGCCTTGCGGTTGCGCGCGCTGCCGGCAGCGGCAGTCGTTGCGCGCGGTCGAGGTCCGGCGCCGGCATTTCCCCAGCTGCGGCTGTGGAGGCTGCAGTGGCGGCGCAGCCTTCGACGAGGCAGCGGTGCGGCGGGCTCGGCCGGCACGCCGCCAGACGTCGGCGCGGGCGGCGGGACCACAATTGCCCGGTTGGCGCGGCTGGACACGGCCGGTCTCGCTGGCGGCCATCGACGCGGCGCGCGCCGCAGCAAGTCGGGGTGAACCCGTCGATTCGCTGTTAAGGCTCTTCCTGGCGACGGGGCCGCAGGTCTACCGCATCACCCGGGCCGGCATCGACCGCAACCGGCCGCTGAGCATCGGCATGACCAAGGCCAACAGTTCGATCGCGCAGCGGATCATCGAGCACTACCGGCAGCCGAGTCGCGCCGACCCCAGGGTCAATGCCGCGATCCGCAACCTGCAGCCGGGCCAGGTCTTGGTCCAGGCCGCCCGCCTGACCCGTCAGGGTATGCATCCGCGGCGGGCGAGGAACTACGAGGGCTGGCTGCAGGACCGGGAGCGGCCGCTGCTCTACGACCCCAACAGCACGACATTCGATGAAGTCGGCCTGATCCGTTGAACCAGAGGAGGTCCCGATGCACGGGCAAATCACTAACCGCTCAAGGTCTGTATGGGCCAATCTCGACGCCATCGTTCTCGAGGAGGTCAAGGCGCTGCGCCCGGCAGCACCACACACCGCCGAGGCACCGACGCCCGAGGAGGAGATGCCGTTTCGCTCCGACGAGGAGTTCATGCACCGGGCGACGGCTTATCTCGGCGGCCGGGGTGACGAGGCCTATCGTCTGATGGAGCGCCTGCGCGACATGCTTGGCCTTGACCGGGCCGGAGACGCAGCCGTTGGCCGCCAGGAGAGCGCCGAAAACGGCCCGGCCGGCGAGGCTGATCTCACCGTGGCCGAGCCCCCTGGGGCCGAGCCGGGACAAGAAAAATGACGCTGTTCGACGACCTCCCCTTCGCGCTCGACCGGCTGGCCGACGAGGCGGACTATGCGGTGGTCGGGCCGACCGATGGCCGCGCCAGGGTTGTTCACACAAACCGCTTTCCGCACAGCGCGGTCTGCCATATCGAACGCGATTTCGGCGACGGTAGGCTGACAGGCTGCACTGCGTTCCTGATTTCGCCAACACGTCTGCTCACCGCGGCGCATTGCATTACCAGTCCCATCCGGCAGCGCCTCGGTCTTCCAAATCTGGCGGCGCGAATCCGCGTCACTCCCGGCCGGGCGTCTCGCGATGCCCGGCCCTTCGGCTGGCAATGGGCGAAGCAATGGCGCGTCAACCCGCCCTACCGCCGCCGCCCGTCGGCACTGCACGATGTCGGGCTGATCGAGTTGGAGCGGCCGTTTTCGCCGTCGCCCGGCTTTTTCCGGCTATGGTCGCCGTCTCGCCAAGATCTTGCAAGGCTTCGGGCCTCGCGCTTGCTTCACATTTCCGGCTATCCGGCCGACAAGCCGCACGGCACGCAATGGGAACATTCAGAGCGGCTCGACCGGATCGCCGGACGGCAGCTCTTCTACAGCGTCGACACCTGCCCGGGCCATAGCGGCGCGCCTGTCTGGATTCACCGCCAGCAGGGCGGCGCGCCCATCGTCATCGCGGTTCACACGGCCGGCCCGCGACCCCATTCCGAAGGCGCTTGGGGTTGCCGACCTGGTGTGCCGCTTGCTCCAGCCGGATTGTTCAACCGTGGCGTCAGGATCACGCCGGACCTTCAGCGCTCCATCCTTGCTGGATTCGTCTAGGACAGTGACGAGCTCAATTTTACTTTTTGGAATGCTAATGTTCGGGGAAGTGATATAGTCCATGAAAAGGGCATCAGTGCAGCGTTAAATAGTGGTCGCGCCGGGGGTTTTGGCGGCGTGACGATTTTCTTGGGGCACCGCGGGGGTGCGTTGTAGTGTTTTTCGTGCGAACCAAGGCGTTCTGCCATGGCTATGCGTGTCGAGAACTTGCGGAGACTTTCCGATGTCGCTGACGAAAATTCTTCGTCGCGGTCTAATAAGGAGAGAGACGCGTCCAGCTTCATCGTTAACGGCCATTCATTGATCGCAATCCGTGACATTGACAGTGACGGGCGCGGCGGCCCGAGTGCCAATGCACCTCTCAGCCTGCCTGTAGGCCACATGATATGTGCCGGAACGCACTATCTGATCTACGACGCGGACGGCGCGCCTGCCGCTCCCGCTGGCCTGCCGGGTTCACCTGCGGAGATCTTGACGCGACGCGAACTCCAGATCGCTCTCTTGATCTCGAACGGCAAGCTGGACAAGGAGATAGCCAGGCAACTCGGCATCAGCGGCTACACCGTGCGCGAGCACATAAGGCGAATCTTCGCGAAACTGAATATCGGGCGCCGGTCGGCAATTGCCTCTTGCATCCTGGCAGGTCGGTCCGATTTTCGTCAAGACTATGGCCTATAGGGCTCTGGTGACGTAGTCTAATCGCGCGTTTGGCGGTCAACGTCGTTTCAATGGGCGGGGCGTGGGATTTTGGTCCATTTCGATGTCCGTCACAATGTTGCAAAGTGACGTGTAAGTCATTGAAATAACTCTTTTGAATTGTAGTGCATCTGCCTTCACAGATAGTGAGCATCTTGCTCTTTACCTTTGGCCGGCAAGCCTCGAGAGGCTACCCAGCAACATTGTTCTGTCCTTGCCGATCATCAGCACGCCGCTGTCAGGGGCCAGCAGCGCGGAGAACGGCAACATGGCCGCGCCGATCGGCGACGCTTCAGGGCCGAATTGCCCAGAAACGATTTCCGGCGCCACGATGCCGATGGCGCTGGTCCGGTTGAACTGGGTCTGCACCCTCGCCAGCAGCTCGAGATGGATGGGCCGCGGCAGGATGCTGTCGAGAACGATCGCCTCGATGTCGATGACAGAGGTGATGGCGATGATCGCCTCGACCAGCGCGTTGGCGCAATCATCGATCCATTCGAACAGTGGCTCGCGCGCTCCTGGCGGCAACGGGTCCAGTTCCCGCACGCGATTGATCTCGACGCCGCGCGACTTGAGATGATTGACCAGCACGTAGATCGAGGCGCGATGCAGCAGGCTCTGGTAGCGTGCCGGCTTGGCTGCCACCGAATCGAGGCTTGAAGGCGAGACCGGCAGCGGGCCGAGCGCGGCGCTGTTGCCATGCGGGCCGGTATGGACCTTGCCGCCTTGCACCAGCCCGCCGCCGACGAAAGTGTCGATCGAGATATGCATGAAGTCGCGGAACCGTGCGCCGGCCCCCTGGATGAGTTCGGCCAACGCCGCCGATGACGCGTCGTTCTCCACGAAGACCGGGGTCTTCGGCCGGGTGGTGAAGAACGTCGTCAGGTCGATTGCATCCCAGCGGCTGCCAAGATCATCGGGAAAGCCGAGCTCTTCGCTCCAGCCACCGAGGAAATAGGGCGAGGCAATGCCGACGCCGACGATGCTGGCATCGCCAAGCCCGGCGACCACCTTGTCGAAATTGGCAAGCGACATATTTCCGGCCCTGAGCACCAGATCGGGGTCCGGAAACCGGTATTCGTGCGACTCGCGGGCACGAACCTCGCCGGCGAAGTCTACCAGCACGGCTTCCAGCGCACGCCGGCCGATCTTGATGCCGACGCTGTAGATCCGCTCCGGCGTGAGCCTGTAAAGTGTGGAAGGAGATCCGCGTTGCCCGAACCTTTTTCCCACTTGCTTTACGAAACCAGACGACTCCAAACCATCGACAATGGTTGCGACCGCGGCCGGTGTCAGATTTGCGGCGCGCGCCAAGTCAGACTTGGAAGCCTCCTTCAGTCGGCGGATGGCATCGAGCACGAAACGCTCATTGTAATGCCGAACCTTGACAGAATTACTGCCTTTTCCAGACAAAACCGGCGCCTCCATTCATTTTCTCATCGAGCCAGCCCGGCCGCCCACAGCTGTGAAGCTGCTGCGGTCGAGGCGTTCCGACCGCGCTTGTGCGCGACACGACAGTGCCCGCCGGGACAATGGAAGTCAATTTTCCTGTTGCGGCCTTGGTCTATTTAATATAGCAAATTGAAAAAATAACAATGGCTGGATCATAACTGGGAGGAGAGGTGCTGCACTCAGGCGCACATGGCGGAGCCGATGCCGCGGTGACGAGGAACGTGGCTGTCCCCGTTGCTCTGGTTCAGGCGACAAAGGCCTTCGGTGGCACGATCGCCCTTAAGGACGCGTCCTTCGAATTGCGCTCCGGGGAGGTGCTGGCACTGCTGGGCGAAAACGGCGCCGGCAAGAGCACTTGCGTGAAGTTGCTGGCCGGGGTGTATTCTCCCACCAGCGGCCATGTCGAGGTCGACGGCAAGCATGTGGTCTTCCATTCGCCGCACGACGCCCAAGCCGCCGGCATTGCGGTCATGCACCAGCATCCCGGCCTGTTCCCGGACCTTTCGGTCGCAGAAAACATCTATCTCGGTCACATGCCGCGCGATCGCTTCGGCGGCATCGACAACGCAGCCATCCTGGCTGGCGCGCGCAAAGTGCTGGCGACGGTCGGCCTCGACGTGCCGGCCGAAACGCGGCTGGGAACGTTGCGCACCTCCGAACAGCAATTGGTCGAGATCGCCCGCGCGCTCTCGCTCGACGCGCGTGTGCTGATCATGGACGAGCCCACGGCGGCCCTGTCGCAACGCGAGGTCGAGCGGCTGTTTACAGTCGTTGCCGACCTCCGGCTGCATGGCGTGGCGATGATGTTCGTCGGCCACCGCATGGACGAGATATTCCGCATCGCCGACCGCATCGCCGTGCTGCGCGACGGACGCCTTGTCGGCGTCAAGCCGAAGGCCGAGCTTGGCCGTGCCGCCGCCATCGGCATGATGGTCGGCCGCGAACTGACCGACCTCTATCCCGAACGGCGCCACGCCACCGGCGCGCTTGTGCTGGAGGCGAGGGGGCTGTCACGCGCCGGCGGCTTTTCCGGCATCGATCTCAAGCTCCACGCTGGAGAGGTGCTCGGGCTTGGCGGCCTGGTCGGCAGTGGGCGGACCGAGATCGCGCGCGTGCTGTTCGGCATCGACCAGCCGGACGCCGGCGAAATCTTGATCGACGGCGAAACCGTGCGCTTCGCAACGGCGCGCGACGCCATGGATGCGCGCATCGCCTATGTCTCGGAAGACCGCATGGGCCAGAGCCTGGTGATGGATTTCTCCATCCTCGACAATGCCGTGCTGCCAATACTCGACAAGGCTGCCCCGGCAGGCCTCTACGGCACGGATCGCGCGATCGATCTGGTTGCGGACTGGCTGAAGCGCATGAAACTGCGCTTTTCCGGCTACGGACAGCCGGTCAAGGAATTGTCCGGCGGCAATCAGCAGAAGGTGGTGCTGGCCAAATGGCTGCGCACCGAACCGCGCGTCCTCATCCTCGACGAGCCGACGCAAGGCATCGATGTCGGCACCAAGGCGGAAGTGCACGCGATGATCGCCAACCTTGCGGCGCAGGGCATGGCGATCATCCTGATCTCTTCCGAGATGCCCGAACTCATCGGCATGTGCGATCGCATCGTCGTTCTGCGCGAAGGTCATCGGATGGCCGAATTCGCCAGGGGCGAAGCCACCCAGGAAAAGGTGCTCGAAGCGGCGACGAAGACCGACGAGCGCGTCGATCCGGCGGCGCAGGCCGAACGTGCCGTCTTCAACGAGAAGAAAAAAGGACCGCTCGATTTCCTGAAGCGGCGAGAGTTCGGGCTGCTCGCCGCGATACTGGCGGTCGCCATTCCGGTCACCATTATCAACCCGCGCATGGTGAGCGCGGCAAACCTGACCGCCGTGTCGATGGATGCTGCCTTGCTGGTTGTTGCGGCACTCGCACAGATGCTGGTGCTGATCACCCGCAATATCGACCTTTCGATCGCCGCGGTGATCGGTCTTTCAGCCTACATGGCGGCCAGCATGGTTCAGGCCTATCCGGGACTCGACATCGGCATCGGCCTGGCGACCGCATGCGCGGTCGGCGGTGTCGCTGGCCTGATCAACGGCCTTGTCGTCACCAGGGGAAGGATCCCCGCCATCGTCGTCACCCTGGCCTCGATGTCGATCTTTCGCGGCTTCAACTCGATCTGGGCAGCGGGCGACCAGATCAGCGCCGACGAGGTCACACAAGCCTGGCTCGACATGACCGGCCTGAAAATCGCCGGCGTGCCGCTCATCGTCGTCATCGCCATTGTCATCCTGTGCGCCGGCTACGTGCTGCTCTATCGCACGGCCATTGGGCGCGAACTGTTCGCCACCGGCTCCAACCCGGACGGTGCGCGTCTCATCGGCATCCCCGTCGACCGCCGCATCCTTCTGGCCTTCGGCATGGCCGGCCTGCTCGGCGGCCTGTGCGGCGCGCTCTGGGCATCCCGCTACGCCACCATCGATGCGCGTGTCGCGCTCGGCTTCGAACTCACCGTGATCGCTTCGGCGGTGGTCGGCGGCGTCGCCATCCGCGGCGGTTCGGGTACCCTGCTCGGCATCATCCTTGGCGCGCTCACTTTGCTGGTCATCAAGAACGGGCTGACGCTGGTGCGCGTCGACCCGCTGTGGCTGCAGGGCGTCTACGGCTTGGTGATCCTGGTTGCCATCGGCATCGACACCTTCATCGTGCGGCGCGCGGAGCAGGCAAGACAGGTGAGGGCGAGATGAGAAAGTTCCTCCGTTCGATCGACTTCTGGGATCTGCTGCTGGCGATCTCTTGCCTGGCCATATTCCTCTACGCGGCGATGTTCGTGCCGAACTTCGTTTCCGGCTTCAATCTCTCTCAACTGGCCGCGAGCGCCTCGGAAAAGGCGTTGCTGATCCTGCCGATGACGCTGCTCATCATCACCCGCGAAATCGACCTGTCGATCGCCTCGGTGTTGGCGCTGACCTCCGTGGTCTTTGGCCTGCTCGTCCAGGCCGGCATGCCGACGCTGGCGGCGATCCCGCTGACGCTCGTCACCGGTGGCCTGCTCGGCGCCTTCAACGGCTATCTGGTCTCGGGCTTGGGACTGCAGTCGCTGGTGGTGACGCTCGGCACCATGGCGCTCTATCGAGGTATTGGCTACATCCTGCTCGGCACCGGTTCGGTCAACATCCTGCCGCCCGCGGTCGTCGATTTCGGCATCAACAACCTGCCCGGCACCGAGATACCGTGGACCATCGTGCCATTCCTGGTGTTGGCGCCGGTGTTTGCCGTCATCCTGCAGAAGACGCCGACCGGCAAGCGCATCTACGCGCTTGGCGGCAGCCCGGAGGTAGCGCGCTATTCCGGCATCAACACGCGCCGGATGGTCCTGAACCTGTTCGTGGTTTCAGGCATCATCGCCGCCATTGCCGGCATCGTCTATACCGCCCGCCTCTCCAATGCCCGCGCCAACAATGCGCTCGGCATGGAACTCGACGTCATCACCATCGTGCTGCTCGGCGGCGTCAGCGTCTTTGGCGGCAAGGGCCGCCTGACCGGCGTCATGCTGGCGCTGGTCCTGATCGCCATCATCCGCAACGTGCTGGCGCTCAACCAGATCGGCGGCGATGCGCAGGGCATGATCATCGGCCTGCTTCTGATCGGTTCGCTGCTGGTCGGCAATTACTGGCGCTCCACACAGGAGATGCTCAGCAGATCGCGCGCCATGCGCGAGACCAAGGGGTGATCTCGGGCCCCTTCCTTCAAGCCCGATTTTTTGACGGAGGAGTTACAATGAAAGCGTTTAGATTAGCCCTGCTCGCATCCGCGGTTCTGCTCGCGCCGACCTCGCTGGCCCTCAGCCAGGAGTGCGCCAAGGAACCTGTAACGGTTGGGTTCCTGCCCAAGCTCGACACCGACCCGTACTTCAAGGTGGCTTTTGGAGGCGCCGAAGAGGCGGCGAAGGAAATTGGCGGCACCGCCACCCAGGTCGCCCCATCGCAGGCGACCGCTGAGGCGCAGATCGAATTCATCAACAGCCTCGTGTCGCAGAAGGTCGGGGTCATCGCAATTGCCGGCAACGACGCCAATGCGGTTGCGCCTGCGCTGAAGCGTGCCGTCCAGCAGGGCGTCCGGGTGATTTCGTACGACTCCGATGTGGCGGCCGATGCCCGCACGGTATTCGTGAATCAGGTGAAGGGCGACAGTCTCGCCGAAATGATGCTGGAAAGTGCGTTCAATCTCAGCGGCGGTGAAGGTGAATTCGCGATCCTGTCTTCGACGCCCACGGCGACCAACCAGAACGCCTGGATCGACTTCATGAAGGCGAAGATGGCGGCCGAGCCGAAGTTCTCCAAGATGAAGCTGGTGCAGGTCGCTTATGGCGAAGAAAGCGAGCAGATCAACCAGCAGCAGGCACTGGCGCTGGTGCAGGCGTTTCCGGATCTCAAGGTGATAATCGTTCCTGCAGGCATAGGCCTTCCGGCGGCCGCGCGTGCACTCGAGGAGGCGGGCATGATCGGCAAGGTCAAGCTGACCGGTCTGGCGCCGGCCACCCTGATCTCGAAATACATCAAGGATGGCGCCGCGCAGGATATCTGGTGGAATGTCACCGATCTTGGCTATCTGACCTATCAGACGGCCCAGGCGCTTGCGCAGTGCAAGATCACCGGCAAGGAAGGTGAGAAGTTCAAGGCAGGCAGGCTCGGCGAATACACGATTGGGGCCGGCGGCGAATTGATCCTTGGACCGGCGAAAATTGTGACCCCCGAAAATCTGGCCGAGTTCAAGTTCTGATCCTGCCGACTGAATCCGCGGTGGGGGCGCCAACTTGATTGGCGTCCCTGCGTCTCTTTGATCGACCGATTGGCGCAGGTGCGACGATGAACGTGTTGCTTGCAGGTGAAACCTTCGCGGCTACGACCTCGGTCGCCGTCGGCGGCGATGTTTTGACAAGTGCGACCTCGACAAATGGCGCGACGGCGTTCAACGCCGCACTGGCCATGGAGGACATTGCTGTCACGCAGATCGGCGGCGAGCGCTGCGCCGCGGAGTTTCCCTATGACCTCGACGCGCTCGCCCGGTATCAGGCGGTGGTGATTTCCGATGTCGGCGCTCTGACATTGCTGGTCACGCCTGATGCCCGCGCCGGGCGTGTCGGCGTCAACCGCCTCGAGGTTTTGAAAGCCTATGTCGAAAACGGCGGCGGGCTGATGCTGGCCGGCGGCTATATGGGCTTTCAGGGCATGTTCGGGACGGCGCGGTTCCACGACACCCCGGTCGAAGACGTGCTGCCCGTGCGCTGTTTGCCGTTTTGCGACGGCATGGAGGTGCCCCAAGGCCTGCAGGCGTCAATCCTGCAGTCTTCCCACCCGATCTTTGCCGGGGTGGAGGGACCTTTGCCGCCGATCCTCGGTATGAACAAGCTGGATTTCAGGCGCGACGGCTCGTCCCGGCTGTTGGCGACCTGCCACCATCGCGGCACCGACTGGCCGCTCCTCGCTGTTCGCAGCCATGGCCGCGGCCGCACGGTCGCCTGGGCGACCGACATCGGTCCGCATTGGCTCTCGCAGGATTTTCTCCAATGGCCGCTCTACGGCAAGCTGATGGCGAACATGGTGCGGTGGCTCGCCGGCACCGAATAAGAGAGGCGGACAGCTGTTTCAGTGCCGTTGCCGGTTTCGCTGCAGGCCTTGAAGCGATGGCTTTCAAATCCTCTCTCGCAGCACCAGTCTCCCTGTTCCCTGAATTGGTCGCGTTGGCGCTCCGGCGGTTGTCAACTGTGCAGATGCGTCAGTTCGAGCCCGGCTCCATCCTGGATGCCGGACATGTGTTGTTCGGCGGACCGGGTGGCAAAAGTGATCGACCACAAGGTTAGGGTCGAGCGCCAAGGTGAGGCTGCAAAAAGTTGTCCAGCGGTCACTACGGTCGATGGTCGTTTTCGAAAACAGGACTGGCACTCGTCTTGCAACTGCCGTTGTGCCGGCTAATCCCGGTCCTGATTTGGGACACAAATCAGGTTCGGCTTGCCGGGGACAGTTGGGGTTGGGGCAACCCCCCGGCGAGTTCGCTCTCGACTTTGAAGTAAAGGAGCTGCGATTCCAAATCATAGCTCATTCATTGCTGGCATTTTCTCGCTTTCGTGTTACATTTGATGGGGCAACCGGGGGGTGGCTTTAATGTATCGAAATGATCCAGAGCTGTGCGCTCGCGCGACTGCACGGGGCATCACCATATACCAGCGTTCGAAGACAGTGTGGATCGCTGCTGGAAAGTACAGAGGTCGAGATATTCAAGTGAAAGGCCGCTCGCCAACAACGGCCCTGACCTTGTGGAAGGAGGCTGTACGGTACCAAGGTTCGGAGATATAGGCCGCTCGGCCAGGTGCGGCCGACGCCCTCGGGATTTGGGTGCTCCATCAAGCGCCGGCCTCGGCGGGGTTGGGGTCCCGCCGCCGCATAAAGTTAGCTGATTCTAAAATACTAGGGAATGACGCGATGGCGGACCCGCGTCTTCGCCTTCCGCTTCCCAGGCGCCTCGCCGAACTTGAGGCAGGACCCACCTGCTCGACAAGTCGGGCCATGCGCCGTTCTGGGATTCGCCGGATCGCTTCGATCCGATCTTCGCCCGTTTTTTTGGCAAGCGTAGATAGGGATCATCGGAAAAGCCCGCAGGTCTTGCTGGCCAAACTGCACTGACGCCAGAGCGCCGCGTGCCTGGTTCTGACCAAGCCCGATCGCGGCTCACGCCCTGCCACAAGCAAATGTCATCGGGTCGCATGGCATCATCAAGATACGATGTGCCAATATCCGCATCTGCGCTGGCTGCTCGCCCGTGATCCAAGGCGATAAATTCCCGGGCAGCCGCCTTGCAGTTGGAGCGCTAAATGACCGTACTCACACGCCGCGGACTTTTGAAAACTGCAGCGGTTGCCGGAGCGAGTGGGATCGGGCTTTCGGCCATGAAGTTCGGCGGCTGGGCCGCCGCCGGCCCTGAGCCGGTGGTGCTGCGGACGGCGAAGATCCAGGCGAAGCTGATGGATGTCGGCCAGACCAGGGACGTGCTGACTTATGGCGACGCCGGAATGCCTCCAGTGCTTAGGATGAGAAAAGGCGAACCCTTCGCCGCGCGCCTTGTCAACGCGATCGACGATCCGACGACGATCCACTGGCACGGCATTCGCGTTCCAAACAAGATGGACGGCGTTCCGTTCCTGGTCCAGCCTTACGTCTACACCGGCGATCATTTCGACTATGCGTTCACGCCGCCCGACGCTGGCACCTTCTGGTACCACCCGCATTGCAACACGCTGACCCAGATCGGTCACGGCCTGGCAAGCGTGATCGTGGTCGAGAATCCGGGCGATCCGAAATTCGATTCCGAGGTGGTCCTCAATCTGCGCGACTGGCGTCTTGGCGATGACGGGCAGTTCATCGAGCAGTTCCGGCCGCGCGATGCCGCGAGAACCGGCACATACGGCACGGTGCGCACGGCCAACTGGCTCGATCAGCCGCGATATGACGCGCCGGCCGGCGGCCTGGTGCGGCTGCGGGTCGCCATCACCGACGTCACGCGGATCTATGCCTTTCGCGTCGACGGCGCTGAGGCGACGGTTATGGCGCTGGACGGCAATCCGGTGCCGCGGCGTTTTTCACCCGATGCCTTGCTGCTTGGACCCGGCCAGCGCATGGAACTCGCCATACGCATGCCCGACGACGAAGGGGCCATCGTCAGCCTGCGAGATGTCAGGGGCACCAAGCCCAAGGTGCTCGCGACCCTGCGCGCAACTGGAAGCTCACTCAAGCGGGACATTCGTGACGTTGCGCCCCTGGAAGTCAATCCGGTGAAGGATGTGGATCTCACCGCTGCCAAGCATATTCCCCTGGCGCTCAGCGCCACGGCGGAAAACATCCCGAGCGACGGCATTTGTGGTTCACTTGGCTACAGCTTCTGGGCGATCAACAAGGTGCCGTGGTCAGGCGATACATCAGATCCGACCGCGCCGCTGGCCGAGTTGAAGCTCGGAGGCAGCTATGTCATCGACATGGAGAACCTGACGCCGCAATCCCATCCGATGCACTTGCACGGCATGAGCTTCAAGGTGCTGTCGTCCTCGACGCGCCCAGTTCAGCCATTGATCTCCGATACCTATCTTATCCAGCCCAACGAGAAGGTGAGCCTGGGCTTCGTCGCCGACAGTCCTGGCGACTGGCTGCTGCACTGCCACATCATCGAGCATCAGAAATCGGGAATGACCAGCTACTTCAGAGTGGTGTAACGCCTCGCTCGACCAATCGCACGATTGGCATGGGTTCGTGTGCCCACCATGGTCATTGGCGTTTGCGCCTGCTTTGACGGGCGAGAAATTGCCCCCGACTGCCGGTTTCGTTGGCAAAAGGGGGCGATTCCCTGCTATTGCCGCCTCCAAATCAAGAACCATGGACGCTCCCGCATGACCAATGTCGCCCTGACCGGGCTTGCCCGCGATCTCGCCAGGCGTGCCGCCGAGGGCCGTCCGGTGCGCATTGGCGTCATCGGTTCGGGCGAGATGGGCACCGACCTGGTCACGCAAGGTATGCTGATGCCTGGCATCTCGGTTTGCGCGGTCTCGACACGGCGCCCGCACACCGCGCGCGCGGCCATCCGCATTGCCTATGGTGACGAAGCCATGGCGGTTGAAGCCGACACCGCATCGAAAGTCACCGGCGCCATCGAGAGCGGCAAGATCGCCATCACCTCCAACGAGATGCTGGTGACCAATCCGCTGATCGATGTCGTCATCGACGCCACCGGCAAGCCGGGCGTTGCCGCCGATTTCGACCTGATGGCGATGGAGCACGGCAAGCACCTGGTGATGATGAATGTCGAGGCCGATGTCACCATCGGCTGCTATCTCAAGCAGCAGGCCGACCGGCTTGGCGTCGTCTATTCGGTCGGCGCGGGCGACGAACCGTCAAGCTGCATGGAACTGATCGAGTTCGCCTCCGCGCTGGGACTGACCATCGTCTCGGCCGGCAAGGGCAAGAACAACCCTCTCAACCACGATGCCGTACCGGACGACTATCGCGAGGAAGCGCTACGCCGCAACATGAACCCGCGCATGCTGGTCGAATTCGTCGACGGCTCCAAGACCATGGTCGAGATGTGCGCCATCGCCAATGCCACCGGTCTGGTGCCTGATGTGCCCGGCATGCACGGGCCGAAGGCCGACCGCGACGATCTCGCTAAGGTGCTGATTCCGCGCGAGGATGGCGGTCTGCTGACGAAGAAGGGCGTCGTCGATTACACGGTCGGCAAGGGCGTCGCGCCCGGTGTCTTCGTCATCGTCGAGGCGACGCATCCGCGCGTCATCGAGCGCATGGACGATCTGCATATCGGCCACGGACCCTACTACAGCCTGTTCAGGCCCTATCATTTGACCTCGCTGGAAGTGCCGCTGACCGCCGCCCGCATCGTGCTTTTCGGCAAGCCCGACATGGTGCCGCTGCCGAGGCCGGTGGCCGAGGTGTGCGCGGTCCCCAAGCGCGATCTCGCCGCCGGCGAGACCTTCGATGCGATCGGCGAGACCTGCTATCGCTCCTGGACGATGACCGTCGGAGAGGCTCGCGCCCAGCGTGCCGTGCCGGTTGGCCTGCTCGAGGGCGGCACGGTGCTGAAACCGGTCAGGAAAGGCGAATTGCTGACCGCCGACAATGCCGCCCCCGACCAGACGACGAGGCTGTTCGCTCTGCGCCGGCTGCAGGACGCGATGCTGTACGGAGCGAACTGAGGTTCTATTTCCCCAGTTCGATCGACCGCAGCCGCGCCGCTTCGACCGCTTCGGTCAGCAGATTTGTCAGCCGGTCCTCGCCCATCAGCACGCCAAGGGCCGCTGCCGTCGTGCCGTTGGGGCTGGTCACCTGCTGGCGCAGGACACCTGGTTCCTCACCACTTTCGGCGGCGAGCGAAGCCGCGCCGTAGACGGTCTGCATGGCGAGCAGCTTGGCGGTCGCTGTCGGCAGCCCGGCCTTCTCGGCGGCGACGGTCAATGCTTCGATGAAATGGAAGATGTAGGCCGGCCCCGATCCCGACACGGCGGTGACCGCATCCATCAGGCCCTCGTCTTCGATGGTGGCCACTTGCCCGCTCGCCGAAAGCAGATCGGCGACGAAGCGCTTGGTCTCATCTAAGACCAGCTTGTTGGAAAACACCACCATCATGCCCTTGCCGATCGCCGCGGGCGTGTTGGGCATGCAGCGCACGATCGGCGCGCGGTTGCCCAGGATCGCTTCGAAGGTGGCGACGGGCGTGCCGGCGGCGATGCTGACGAAGGTGGTGCGGCCATCGCCGAAACGCTTGTAGCCGGCGGTGACATCGCGGATCACCTGCGGCTTCACCGCGATGACGACGAGATCAGGCACGGCATCGGCTGCAATATCGCTGGCATCCGCGGCGGCGCCGCAGCCGAGCGTTGCCGCGCGATTGCGCAGGTCGGCATTGGGCTCGACCACGAAAACCGCCGAGGGATGAAGCTTCCCGGATTTCAGCCAGCCGGCAAGCATGGCGTAACCCATATTGCCGCAGCCGGCGAGAACAAGCCTGATCGTCATGGAACCCTCCGAAGGAAGGCCTTCACATAGACGCTCGCGCATCCGTGGGGAAGCCCCGTTAGGACGGAGAAAATTGCTCTCCGCGATCGGGGTTGCGCACCGCGATCGGCCGCAGCGACACTTGCCTGAGGCCAAGCACGCCGAGCACGAAGAACAGCCAGACCGGGTCGCCGCGATGAAAGAAGAAGCTTTCGAGGAAAGCGTTGAGTGCGGTGAACAGCACCACCATCATGAAGAAGTCGCCGAGATAGATGTTTTCCTTGCGCAACGGAATGCGCATGTAGTCGCGCAGCGGCGCGATGAGGAAGGTATAGACCGCGACGCAAAGTGCCGGAATGCCCATCAGTACGGCGATGTCGAGATAGCCATCATGGCCGTGCACGATGGTTCGGATGTCCCAGGGCCGGTCGAAGGGCTGGTCCTGGTTGAGCAGCAGCGGCGTGCCCCAGAAGCTTTCATAGCCGTAACCGGTCCATGGCTTCTTCGCCAGCATGGAGCCGGCGAACTCCCACAGCGTCGTGCGGCCGGTATAGGTGAGGTCGGGGAAATAGATCGCCGCCAGTTGTTTCACCGGCGGCAGGAAGACGATCCCCAGCGTGCCGACCGCCGTGGCCATGATCGCCAGCGCGAACAGGATCGGGGTGCCGAGCCGCATGCCCATCAGGCTCGGAAACATGACGATCAGGATCGAGAACGGCACCAGGCCGGCCGTCGTCTTGGAGCCGGTGTGCAGCATGAAGATCATCGCCGCGCAGAAGATCCCCGCGCCCCAGAACCGCTGCCCACGCCGGTAGAGATAGAGCCCGGCGAAGCTGAAACAGGCCATGATCGGCCCGGCGATGTTCTTGTGGGTGAACACGCCACGCCACAGGCCCGCATGCTCTGGTTCCTGTGAGTCGGCCGTGTGCATCGCCTCGTGCGGAAAGACGATGAGGCCGAGATAGGACAGTCCCATGACCACGACGGCAGTGAAGATAATGACTTTTGAGAAGGCTTCGGCGTCGCGCGGCAACACCAGGACCGTCGCCATCGTCAGAATGCCGATCAGGGTGAACGAAGCGGCGCGCATGGCCGACGGCGGATCGGTTGCCATCACCACCGACAGGAAGAAAAAGCCCAGCATCAGCATCCAGGACGGGCTGAGCAGCGAACGCACGATGCGCGGATCGGCGAAGGCCATCAGCGAGAAGATCGAAACAGCACCGAGTGAGCTGAAACCGAGCTGATTGACGATGTCGCCGCCTTGACCGGTCAGTTCGGCGCCGGCCGGCTGGAACGGGCGGAAGGACACCATGATGACGGTGAACAGAAGCGCGGCGATCGCGGTCGCCACGCCTTCGCGCGTGAATGCGGCGCTGAGCGGTGCGCGCTCAGTTTTTCTCAGGCTGGCGGTACTGCTCATTGGCATACCCGAATTCGGCCATCACGCGGCCCAGCGCCACATGGACAGGGTAGATGGCGATCGCCGGCGATCCCGTTCGCGCCAGCCGGACCATGCCGCGAAACGGCGAGGCGGCAAGCAACGCCAGACTCTTCAACAGCACCTTGGCGCTGGCCAGCGGCGTGCCGGCGCGCTTCTTCTTTTCGACCAGCGTCGAGATCACGCCGTTGCGCAGGCTGCGGGCACGGATCCAGTCGGCTTCGACACGCCGGGCCGGAACGGTTTCCTGCACCTTGGCTTCGGCGCACCAGCCGAGCACAAAGCCCTTCTGCGCAGACCGGCTGAGAAAGTCGGAATCGCCGCCACCCATGAAGTTGAATTTGAGGTCGAGAAAAGGCGGCCCCATGGCGGTGAGCACGTTGCGGCCGACCAGAAGATTGCCTGACGAATAGAGCGCCGGCACCCGTCCTGTCTCACGGTAGGGAGGCGCGAAGACCGGATGGTCAGCCCATCTCGCATGGGCGGGATCGGCAAACACAGGCACCTGCGGGCCTCCGACGATATCGGCTCCGAGCGTTTCGGCTGCGCCGCACATCCGTTCCAGCCACTGCGGATCGGCGATCTCGTCATCGTCGATGACCAGCAAATGCCTGAAGTTGGGGAATTGCAGGATCGCCGTCTGCCAGCCGGCATTGTAGGCGCTGCAATTGCCGCGCTCATGCGCGATGATCACCAGACCTGACATCTCGCCGCGCTCGAACAACGGCAGCGCCGCCCTGGCGCCCGCACGCGCCTCGGCTTCGTTTTCCATGACGATGACAGCAAAGCGCCTGCCGGTCTTCTGCGCCCGCAGCGACGCCAGCGTTTCCAGGAGCTGCTCTGGGCGCTTGAAGGTCGGCAGGGTAACGACCGCCTCGATGGCCTCCACGTCAAGCCGGGGAGACCGTCCCGCGATCGATACCGAACCGTCCGATGGCAAAGGGATCATCCGTGTCCAGCCACATGGTGAGTTGGGTTCTGGTAACACCACCGGTGATAACGTTTCGTTAATCACCTTGCGCGGAGAAGCCCGCCAGGCAGGGGCTTTCGGCCGTTGATTGTGCTCGCTTAATCAAGGGTTCACCGCGTTTTGCTACCGGCTACACCACAGGATAGGTGAGATGCATCTGCTGTTCGCCACATCGATCGTGCCCGACGGCGCTCTCGCCTCGGGCTACGAGATCGCCAATGCCGCGATCATAGCCGCCTTGCGGCGTGCCGGCGCGCGCGTCACCGTCATCGGCTTCACCTGGCCGGGGAAAGCAGCGGCCGATCCCGAAAACACCGTGGTTCTGGGTGCCATCGACGTGCGTACGGAAAATGCCTCTGCATGGCAAAGGCTCGCCTGGGTCGGCAAGGCGATGCTTTCGGGCCTCACTTTCGCATCGGTCAAATTGCGCGCGGTGTCCGACAGCGATGTTCTCGCCGCTGTCGAACGCGCCGGTCCCTTCGACGGCTACGTGCTGAATTCCGTGCAGTTCGCCGGTGCCTTCGAAAAGCTGTTCGGTGACCGGCCTTCGATCTTCGTCGCCCACAATGTCGAGCATCTTTCGGCGCGGGAGAACGCCGCTGCCGCCGCTAGTCTTTTCCAGCGTCTGCTGTTTCGCCGCGAAGCGAGATTGCTCGAGAGCATGGAAGAGCGGCTCTGCCGCCGCGCGCGCTTCGTCTTCACGCTGGCCGAGGAAGACCGCATTGCACTCGGGGTCGCCTCTGACGACCGTTCGGCTGTGCTGCCATTGGTAACCGGCGCCAAAGCGCCAGCGCACGAAGGCGTGCGCCATGTCGACTGCGACGCAGCCTTGATCGGCACCTGGACTTGGCAGCCGAACCGCATCGGCCTCGACTGGTTCCTGGGCAAGGTGGTGCCGCATCTGCGGCCCGGCTTCCGCATCCGGATCGCCGGCCGGATGCCATCGGGCGTCACCTCCACGCATCCGGGTGTCGAATTAGTCGGCCGCGTACCAGATGCACAGGCCTTCGTGCGCGGCGCCGCCGTCGTCCCGCTGATCAGCACCGCCGGCAGCGGCGTCCAGTTGAAGACGATCGAGACCTTCGAGCTTGGCCTGCCTTCCGTCGCCACCAGCCGCTCGCTGCGCGGCATCGACCACCGCCCGGCCAATTGCGTCGTCACCGATGATCCGGTCGACTTTGCCAAAGCACTGGAGGCCGCGGCGGCCGACATCCGCGACGTTGACGGCAGCGCGTTCCACCGCCGGCAGGTCAAGGCGCTCGACGCCGCCATCCGGCTCGGTCTCGAAAAGCTTGTGCCTGTCAGGCAGGAGGCGTTTGCATGAACATGCATGCCGCCCGCGCCGCGACCGGACTCGACACGCTGAAGACGATTCTCGGCATCCCGGTGCTCGCCATTCGTTGGGACGATGCGATCGCCTTGCTGAACCGCCTGATTGCCGAGCGGCGCTTCACCAAGGTCAGTTTCCTCAACGCCCACAACGCCAACCTTGCCTACACCGACCCGGTCTTTGCCCGGGCGCTCGACGACTTCCTCATCCTGCCGGATGGCATCGGCGTCGATCTCGCCGCCAAGCTGCTCTATGGCGCGCCGTTTCCGGACAACCTCAACGGCACCGATTTCGTGCCGGCCTTCCTGCAGGCCTCGACAACGCCGCTGACAGTCGGGCTGCTCGGTGCAACGCGCGTCAACGCCGAGGCGGCGTCCAGGAAACTGGCGGCGCTTGCCGTGCAGCACAATTTCGTGGTCATCCATGACGGCTATTTTTCGGCTGCCGAGGAGGCGGGAATAGTCGACCGGATCGAAGAATTGCGACCGGATGTGCTGCTCGTCGCCATGGGTGTACCGCGCCAGGAATTGTGGATCGCGCGCCACATCGATGCACGCCATTGCACGCTGCCGATCGCGGTCGGAGCCTTGCTCGATTTCCTGAGCGGCGCCGTGCCACGGGCACCCTTGTGGATGCGCCGGCTGCGCCTCGAATGGCTGTTTCGGTTGGCTGTCGAACCGGGTCGCCTGTGGCGCCGCTATATGGTCGGCAATCCCTTGTTCCTGTGGCGCGTTGCCAGGCAGAAACTCTCGCGTGCGCCTGCCGGAGATGCCAGGTGAACAGCCGGTTCGTGCCAAGCGCCGCTATCGTCCCCGGCCCGCTTCGCGAGACGCCGACGGCGGCGGTGGTGACGGCAAGCTATGCGCCGGATTTCGAGCGTTGCCGCCTGTTGTGCGAAACCCTTGACCGGCATGTTTCAGGGGCCGCGCACCACTATATCCTGGTCGAACATCGCGACGTCGCGCTGTTCCGTCAGTTGGAGACCAACCGCCGCACAGTCGTCGATGAGCGCGAACTGCTGCCGCACTGGCTGCGCGCCTTCGACGATCCGCTCAGCCTGTTCCGGCGGCGCATATGGCTCAGCCTGAAGACCCAGCCATTGCGCGGCTGGCACGTGCAGCAGTTGCGCCGCATCGCCATCGCCGCACACACCAGGGAAGACGTGCTGATCTTCTGCGATTCCGACGTCGCCTTCCTCAAGTCTTTCGATTGCGGCGCCTTCTGGCGCGACGGCAAGGTGCGACTGTTCCGCCGCGACGGCGTGCTGGCAGACGAAGGTCACGAGGAGCATCGCATCTGGTCGCGCAACGCGGGGGCGGCACTCGGCATCGACCCGTCGCGGATATCGACCCATGACTACATTTCGACACTGATCGCATGGCGGCGCGACACCGTGCTGGCCATGTGCGGCGAGATCGAGAAGGTCCATGCGCGCGGCTGGGTCGAGGTTGTCGGTTCGGCGCGCAAATTCTCCGAATGCATGATCTACGGCCGCTACGTCGACGATTTGCTGTCGGGGGCTGGCCACTTCCACGGTTCGGAAGAGTTCTGCCGCGTCCACTGGACCGGCGAAGCGCTGTCGGATGACGAATTCCGCCGCTTCATTGCCGCCATGGCGCCGGACCAGGTAGCGATCGGCATGCAATCCTTCATCGGCACCGATATCGGCCGCATCCGCCGCCTGATCGGGCTCGACTAAAGCCTGATCCCGGAAAAGATCATGCTCGAATGACAGGTCCTAGACCGGTTTGGCCGGCTTGCGCATCGCCGAATAGGTGAGCAGCGTCGAGGCGAGATACAAAAGCAGGAAGACGACGTTGAGCGACAGCACCAGGTTCGGCGTGTCGAGGATGGTCGTCAGCACATAGGTCAGCAACACCGCCTTGAGCCCGGCGAGCAGTCCGAGATTGAGCGCCCGCACCAGCGTCTGGCCGCGCGCGAACAGGAGTTCGGCCTGGTATTCGACCAGATTGCGCAAGCCCGGAACGCAGATCGCCAGTGCCACCAGCGGGGCGGCCTCGGCGACATTCTTGCCGAGCGCGTTGGGGAAGAAATGCAGCACGATGCCAAGCGTCGCCAGCGCCAGTGTCGAGACCGCGAACACGCCGCCCTCGATGCCGCTCTTCACCGCCAGCCGTGACAGCAGTTCGGGCGCGCGCATCATGCGCTGCACCAGCATCATGGAGAAGGTGCGGATCGGAATCGCCGTCAGGTCGACCAGCCGCATGATGATGGCGTAGATGCCGGCCAGATGCGGTCCGCCGATTGCCAGAACCAGAAGTTTGTCGAACTCCATCTGCAGGTAGAACAGCACCTCGGCGCCGGCGACGTAGATCGAATCGGCCAGCCGCCGCAAATAGAGCTCGACGCGCAGCCGCAGCCGCTGGCGCGGGTAGAAGAAACCGAAAGCAATCAGCAGCGAGGCGGCATTGGCGCCGATATAGAACCACGACCATACCCAGACGCTGTGTTGCGCCCAGAACATGAACAGCACCGCGCCAAGCGCCCGCAACGCCGTCGCCAGGATCGCCAGCAGGGCGGCACGGCCGAATTTGCCGAGGCCGTTGTTGACGATCAGCGCCACCTCCACCGGTCGCCACAACAGCGCCTCGGCAAAGACGATTGCCGAAAACACCGACAGCGGCACGGTGTCGGCGAAGAAGATCAGGTAGACGCCGAACGAGGCGGCGGCCAGCAGCGGCAGCGACAGTGCGCCGAGCAGCAGGAAACCGGCGGTGAAGGTGCCGATCAGATTGGGGCGGATGGTGGCGGTGCGATAGAGTGCCGAGATGAAACCGAAGGCGAGGACGCGCGACAGCATGACGCCGGCCGCCGAGGCGGTGGCGAACATGCCGAATTCGGAAATCGACAGCGTGTTGGCGAGAGCGATGAAATAGGCGAGTGAAAAAACCAGCCGCCCGCCGGCGCCGCTGATCGCCGAGAAATAGTCGCGAAGCAGCCCCCGTCGTTCGGCCAAAAAGCTGCCGATCCGGGCGAGGGGCCGCCTTTGCGGTATGTCACTGGCCTGCGTCATGTGTCGCTGAAAAGCATAGGCGGGAAAGCTTAACGTGCCGTTTTGGAACCTTTGTAGGTATTGAGAAAATCATGCAACCGAAGAGGGAAAGTGCACGTTCGGCCGGGAAAAATTAACCTTTTGTTTTCCATGCCTGTTTAGCGTGGCTTAACGAATGGCCAACCGCCGTTTGCAGGCCGCCAAGGGTAAGCTCCAGGACAATGGTCGACAGGGAAAACCGCGAGGACTGGAAGCGCGAGCGATCGCTGCTCGCACTGGGGCAGGCTGTGCGCGGCGAGGATGATTCCGAGGCGTCCCTGGTCTCGATAGGGGACCGGACAAACTCGTCCTGGCGCGAGGATGCCGCCACGCGCCATCGTCTTGCCCGTTCACGGCGCGAGGCGCGCGCAAACCCGACACTGTCTGCTGCGGCTGGAGCAGAGCGGTTCCAGCCTGGCGAGCAGCCGTCAGCGACCGCACAAGGTCACGCCTGGCGCTCGCAGGAGGAAGCCGGTACTGGCGATTTGCCGACAGCCGCGTCGCGCGCAAGGACCGCCCCCGAAGAGCCTTCCGGCATCGGTCGCTCTCATGACGCGCCCGGGTCTCGCTATGCGGACGAGGCGGATGCATCCGTCGGCTATGGCGCGGACAGCCAGCAGTGGAAGCCGCTGATCGATCCGATGCAGGTGGTCCGCGGCGTTGCCAGGTCGAAGCTGCTGATCATCACGACGACGATATTGGGCGCCGGGCTCGGCGTCGCCATCGCGCTGTCGACACCAAAGAAATACGAAGCCACCACCGAACTGATCATCGAGCCGGGCGACCTGAAGCTTTCCGATCGCGATCTCACCCAATCGGTGGGGCAGCCCGACGCCGCCTTGGCTGTCGTCGAAACCCGGATCAAGATGCTTACGTCCGGCAATGTTCTCAACAAGGTCGTCGACAAGCTCAATCTCGTCAACGATCCCGAGTTCAACGGTCAGGGTTCCGGCGGCCTCGGCGTCATGTCACTCATCCGCTCGATACTGTCGCGCCATGATGGGCCGGGCGGCGCCGACCAAGTTCGCCGCCAGGCCCTGGCGGTTGGCAATCTGGCCGAGAGCCTCTCGGTCGAGCGCACCGGCAAGACCTTTGTCATCTCCGTCAGCGCCACCACGCAGAATGGCGAGAAGTCGGCTCTCATTGCCAATACGACGACGAGCGTCTTCCAGCAGGAGACCGGTCAATACCAGTCCGACATGGCCGGCCGCGCGACGGGCGAACTGACATCCAAGCTCGACGAGCTGCGCAAGGGTGTCGAGGCGGCCGAGCGCAAGGTCGAGGATTTCAGGGCCACGCATGACCTTGTCGACGCGCAGGGCCACTTGATCAGTGACGACCAGATGCTGAAGCTCAGCGAGCAGCTCTCCGTCGCTCGCGCCCGCACGCTGGAACTCAATGCCCGGGCAGCGTCGGCGCGTTCGATAGACGTCAATTCGGTTCTCACCGGCACCTTGCCGGAGGAGATCAACTCCAACACCATGAGCGACCTGCGCTCGCAATATGCGGCGCTGAAGCAGGAGGCTGACCGCGCCGCGATCCGACTCGGGCCTCGTCATCCCGAACTCCAGGCTCTCGACGCCCAGCTTGCCGGCGCGCGCGAGCGCATCGCCGCCGAACTGCGCCGCATCGCCTCTTCGCTGCAGGTCGACCTGAAGCGCGCGGTCCAGCTCGAACAGGACCTCGCTTCTCGGCTGGCGCAGGCGAAGGTCCAAAGCGGCGACGTCAACAGCGACCTGGTCACGTTGCGCGAACTGGAGCGCGATGCCACCGCCAAGCGTTCCGTCTATGAACAATATCTTCTGCGCGCCAAGGAGACTGGCGAACAGAAGGACATCAACACCGCCAACATCAATGTGATCTCCCCCGCCCAACCCCCACTCGAACCAAACGGGCCGTCGCGGGCCCTGGTCGCGTTGGCCGGCCTGCTGCTGGGCTTTGCCTCCGGTGTCGGCCTTGGCGCCATGCGTGGCGCCTATGAGAGCCTGCGCGAGACCGCAACGTCGCGTTCGCGTCGCGCCTCCAGGGTGGGCGACCGCCGCACACCTTACGAAGACAAGGCGTATCAGGCAGCACCCCCGCCGGCGCCGCAGCCGCCAGCACCACCATCAGCACCGCAACCGCCTGCACCACCACCGCCCGCGGCGCCACCGCCTGTTGATCAGGCTGAGACCGCGCCGGCCGAAGGTCCCGGCCGGATTGGTGCGCTGCTGTCGAAGGTGCGCAAGGCCTTGTCCCGCAAACCGTCCTCGGAGGAGCTTGTCGATACCGGCGAGTGGGTCTTGCCCCTCGCTGAAAACGGCAAACCCGCGGAAGATCCGAGCTACCCCGCCTATCCCCAGCTGGCGCCTGACTTTGCTCCTCGGCAGCCGGGTTCGGCAGGCCATCCGCGGTCGCCTTTCCAGCACGGCGTCCATCTCCCCTATCCGCAGCATCGGCCGCATTCGGCCCCGCAGCCCTATCCCTATGCGCAGCCGATGGGCTATCCGCAGGCGCAGCAGCCCTGGCAGCCGCAGCCGCCGGCTGGCTACCCCTATGCGCGGGCCATGGCGCCCTATGCCGGGCAGATGCCTTATCCGCCTCAGCCTGCTGCCGCGGCCTATCCCCAGCAGCCAGCCTCACCACAGCATGCCGCCCAGCCTCATGCGTCATCGGCGGAGGCACCGCGCTCCCCAGAGGAAGTCGAGCAGCAAGCTCCGATCGATGAAATCCGCGCCAGCCTGCGCGAATTCCGCGAGGCGGTCCGCGAGCTCACGGAAAGCCGTGCTCGCCGGCGCTATTTCTGAACATCGAATAAAAGTCGCCGGTTTCGAGTTAACGGCATGGGACGGCGCTTTGACGAGATTGCCCGGCCGAATTTTCGTGAAGATGCCGCGCTGGGAGAGATCCGGAGCGCGTCGCTTCTGGAAGCGGCGCGCGCTTGGGCATTACGGTGTTGAAGGTGGTTCATGGCTGAAGTGATTGACGGAAAAAGCGTCGCCGAAGACGTGGTGCGGACGGTCAAGAGCCTGACGGCCGAACTCATTGCCAAAGGCAAGGCCAAGCCCGGTCTTGCCGTGGTCATCGTCGGCGAGGATCCGGCGAGCCAGGTCTATGTCGCTTCCAAGTCGCGCACCGCCAAGGAATGCGGCTTTCACTCTGTCCAGCACACGCTGCCGGCCGAGACGTCCCAGGAAGCGTTGCTCAAGATCATCGGCGACCTCAACGCCGATCCGGACATCAATGGCATACTGGTGCAGCTTCCGCTGCCTGCCCATATCGATGCCGGCAAGATCATCCAGACCATAGCGCCGGAGAAGGATGTCGATGGCTTCCACTTCATCAATGTCGGCAAGCTCGGCACCGGTGAACTCGACACCGCCTTCGTTCCCTGCACGCCGGCCGGCTCCATGCTCTTGATCGAGCGCGTGCGCGGCAAGGACCTGTCCGGTCTCAATGCGGTCGTCGTCGGCCGTTCCAACATCGTCGGCAAGCCGATGGCCAATCTTCTGCTCGCCGCCAACTGCACTGTCACCATTGCCCACAGCCGCACCAAGGATCTGCCAGCACTTGCCCGCACCGCCGACATTCTTGTCGCCGCCGTCGGCAGGCCGGAGATGATCAGGGGGGATTGGGTCAAGCCGGGCGCCACCGTCATCGATGTCGGCATCAACCGCATTCCGGCACCGGAGAAGGGCGAGGGCAAGTCCCGCCTCGTCGGCGATGTCGCCTATGCCGAAGCGGCCAAGGCGGCCGGCGCCATCACGCCAGTGCCCGGTGGCGTCGGGCCGATGACCATTGCCATGCTGATGGCCAATACGTTAGCCTCGGCCTACCTTGCGGCCGGATTGAAACGGCCCTCCTTCTGACCTTCTGAGAGCGCCAGCTTTGCCGAATCCCCCTATTCCCCAGGAACGGCCGGTCATGACTGACCCCGTTCAAGGCGGCCGGCAGTTCGCTTTCCTGCTGGTCGACAAGTTCTCGATGTTCTCGCTGGCCGCCGCGATCGACACGTTCCGGTCGGCAAACCGGCTGCTTGGCCGCGACTTCTACGGCTGGACCACGGTGTCGGCCGACGGCGATCCGGTGATGGCCTCCAACGGCCTGCCGCTCAAGATCGACTACGCTGTCGCCGACCTGCCGCCGGTCGACATCCTTTTCGTTTCGGTCGGGCTGACGACGGAATTTCCCGGCAAGAGCAAGGTGCTGGCGGCGCTGCGCAGCTGGGGCCGGCGCGGCAATGCGCTGGGTGCGCTTTCGGTCGGATCCTACCTGCTTGCCGAGGCCGGCCAGCTCGAAGGCTATCGCTGCACCATCCATTGGGAGAACCGCGCCGGCTTCGTCGAGCGCTTTCCCGACATCAACTGCACAGGCAACGTCTTCGAGATCGACCGCAAGCGCTACACCTGCGCCGGCGGCACCACCTCGATCGACCTGATGCTGGAGATCGTGCGCGGCGATTTCGGCTCCAACCTCGCCAATGGCGTCGCCAACCAGTTCCAGCACGAACGCATCCGTTCGGCCGGCGACCGCCAGCGCGTCGGGCCAGAACGCGACCTGACCGGCAAGTCGGAGAAACTCAGGCGCATTGTCGAACTGATGGCCGACCACCTCGACGAGCCATTGTCGGCGGTGCAGCTCGCCAAATCCGCCGGCCTGTCCGTGCGCCAGGTCGAGCGCCTGTTCCTGCGCCATCTCAGCGTCACACCTGGCCGCTACTACATGCGGCTGAGGCTGGAGCGGGCGCGCGAGTTGCTGCGCCAGACCAACATGCCGATCCTCGACGTGGCCATCGCGACGGGCTTCACCTCGCATTCCTATTTTGCCCAGAGCTACCGGCTGCAATTCGGCAGGCCGCCCTCGGAAGAGCGCCGCACGACATACTGAGCGGGTTTCGCCCCGCTATTGATGCCTGTCCTCCCATGCTCCGTGTCCCGGCTTGTGTCCTGACGCAGCGTCAAATAGCTTGCCTCGCTGAACCAAGGGCGGACTCAGGAGATTGCGATGGCGGGACTAGCACGGGGCGTCGCTGCGGCGATCCTCCTTTTGTCGATGACGACGTTCGGCTTCGCCGCGAACAAGGTCATCATCATTCTCGATGCCTCCGGCTCGATGTGGGCGCAGATCGACGGCAAGCCCAAGCTGGAAATCGCCCGCGAGTCGCTGAGAACCGTGCTTCAATCGACCCCCGACGATGAGGAAATCGGCTTCATGGCCTATGGCCATCGCGAAAAAGGCAGCTGCGACGACATCCAGTTGATCGTGCCGCCGCAGGCAGGCTCGGCAAGCGCCATTTCGGCCGCCGCCGACAGTTTGAAGTTCCTTGGCAAGACGCCGCTGACGGCGGCCGTCAAGCAGGCCGCCGAAGCGTTGAAATACACCGAGGACAAGGCCACCGTCGTGCTGATCACCGACGGGCTTGAGACCTGCGGCGGCGACCCTTGCGCGCTCGGCAAGGAACTGGAAGCGTCCGGCGTCGATTTCACTGCCGACGTCGTCGGTTTTGGCCTTACCGCTGACGAAGGCAAGCAGATCGCCTGCCTTGCCGACAACACCGGCGGCAAATATATCCAGGCGTCCGACGAGAAGGCGCTGCAGGACGCGCTTGTCGAGACAGTGGCGGCTCCCGCGCCAGCACCTGAACCGGCGCCTGCTCCGGCCCCTGCGCCCGCACCGGAAAAACCGGAATTCAATTTTCTGCCGACCGCGGTGCTGGCAGAGGGCGGTGATCCGGTCACCGACGGCAATGCCTGGGAAGTCTACAAGGCGAAATCCGACGGCACGCGGGGCGACAACGTCACCACCGAATACGGAGCCTACAAAGCCAATCTGGAACCGGGCGACTACATCATCGTCGCGCGCGACGGCGAGGCCAAGGTTGAGCAGAAGGTCAAGATCGAGGCAGGCCAAGTCGCCAAGCCGCTCTTCATCTTGAACGCCGGCACGCTCATCATCCATCCGCGACCGAGCGAGGGGGCGGATGTTGTCGATGGCGCGTCCGTCGTGATCGATTATCCGGGCGCCGACATGCCCGCGACCTATTATGGAACCACGAAAGCCGTGTTGCCGGCGGGCGACGAGAAGGTAACTGTCACGATCGGGCAGGGCGTGGTCACCGAGACGATACCGCTCGCTGCTGGCAAGACCGTGGAAAAGGACATGATCGCCGGCGTCGGCCATGTCGTTGCCAATGCCTACTATACCGCCGGTGGCGACAAGGCGGACGGTTCGGGTATCGGCTTCAAGATCGTGAAGGCGAAAAAGAAGATCGACGGAACCAGGGACGAGGTGACCTATGCCTATGGGCCCGACAGCAAGTTCGATCTGCCCCCCGACGACTACGTGTTGATTGCGACGGTCGATCTCGCCGTCGTCGAGCAGCCGTTCACCGTCAAGGTCGGCGAATTTCAGGAGGTGAAGATCGCCATGAACGCCGGCGTGCTGGCGATCACCGCGCCCGGAGCCTCGAAGATCGAGATTTTCGAGGCCAGGAAGGACATCAACGGCAACCGCAAGTCGCTAGGCTACGCGTACGACCAGAAGTATCAGGCGGCGATACCGGCGGGCGACTACGCCGTCGTGTCGGAGAAATCGGATAACAGCTCGAAGGAAGGCACCGTGACGGTCAAGGCCGGCGAGCGAGCCGAGCTGACTGTGCAATAGAATCGTATGCACGACCGAAAAAGGGCGGCCATGAGCCGCCCTTTTTCATGAATTGCGCAGACTGCCGTCAAGCCGTTCCAAACGCGCTGGCGCCATGGTCGGCACGGCCGACCAGCTGCCGGAATCCGGCGAACAGTTCGCGGCCGAAACCGAATTCATTGCCGATGAGGTCGGCTTCCGCCGTGCGGCGCAGCGCGAATTCCGGAGCCGGCACAAACACTTCCAGCGTGCCTGCATCGGCGTCCAGCCGGATGATGTCGCCGTCATGGATCCTTGCGATCGGCCCGTCCTCGACCGCCTCCGGCGTCACATGGATCGCCGCCGGCACCTTGCCGGACGCGCCCGACATGCGTCCGTCGGTGACCAGCGCCACGCGCTGGCCGCGATCCTGCAGGATGCCGAGCACGGTGGTCAGCTTGTGCAACTCTGGCATGCCGTTGGCCTTCGGACCCTGGAAGCGGATGACGGCGATGAAATCGCCTGTCAGAGTTCCCGCCTTGAACGCCTCGTTCAGCCCTTGCTGGCTGTCGAACACCTTGGCCGGCGCCTCGATCATGCGCCGCTCCGGCTTCACCGCCGAGGTCTTGATCACGGCGTGGCCGAGATTGCCCGACAGCACTTTCAGGCCGCCGGTTGCCTGGAACGCCTTGTTGAATGGCGCCAGTACCTTCTCGTCTCCGCTTATCCGCGGCGAGGCCTCGCGCACCACCCCGCCATCGGCGCCAAGCTTTGCCTCGACGGCATAGGGTCGCAATCCTTCACCCCACACGGTCTGCACGTCCTCATGCAGGATGCCTTCGTCGAGCAGTTCGCGGATCAGGAATCCGAGCCCGCCGGCGGCGTGGAAATGGTTCACGTCGGCAAGACCGTTCGGGTAGACCCGGGCCAGCAGCGGCACCGCTTCCGAGAGATCCGAAATGTCCTGCCATGTGATCGCGATGCCGGCGGCAGCCGCCATGGCAATCAGGTGGATGGTGTGGTTGGTCGACCCACCGGTAGCGTGCAGGCCGACGACGCCATTGACGATCGAACGCTCGTCGATCATCCGGCCGACCGGCGTATAGGCGTTGCCGAGCGCGGTGATCGCCAGCGCCCGCTTGGTCGCTTCCCGGGTCAACGCTTCGCGCAGCGGCGTGCCGGGATTGACGAAGGAAGCGCCTGGCGTGTGCAGGCCCATGATCTCCATCAGCATCTGGTTGGAGTTCGCCGTACCGTAGAAGGTGCAGGTCCCCGGCCCATGGTACGACTTGGACTCGGCCTCCAGCAGTTCGGCCCGCCCGGCCTTGCCCTCAGCATAGAGCTGGCGGACTTTGGCCTTTTCGTCGTTGGGCAGGCCGGTGGTCATCGGTCCGGCCGGAATGAACACCGCCGGCAGATGGCCGAAGGTCAGTGCGGCGATCACCAGCCCCGGCACGATCTTGTCGCAGACGCCGAGATAGACGGCGGCGTCGAACATGTTGTGCGAAAGGCCGATCGCGGCGGCCATGGCGATCACGTCGCGCGAAAACAGTGACAGCTCCATGCCGGGTTGGCCTTGCGTGACGCCGTCGCACATTGCCGGCACGCCGCCGGCCACCTGGGCGATGCCGCCGGCCTCGCGCGCCGCGTCCTTGATCAGCGCTGGAAAGGTCTCGAACGGCTGATGCGCCGACAGCATGTCGTTGTAGGAGGTGATGATGCCAAGGTTCGGCACCTTGTCGGCACCCAGCGCCAGCTTTTCCGAGGGACTGCAGACCGCAAAGCCATGGGCGAGGTTGCCGCAGGACAGCACGGCCCGGTTGGCGGTGCGGTTCGACGCCTCGGCGATGCGGCTAAGATAGCGCTCGCGGCCCGGTCTGGAGCGCTGGCGGATGCGCTCGGTGATGGCTTCGATGTCGCGTCTGGCGGTCATGGTGTCGGTCCTTTCAGGCGAGGTCCCGGAACACAATCCGGCTGTCTGCCGGGACCCACAGCAAGTTCAAGTCAGGGGGCCCAGTAAACCTCTACGGGCTTCGGTGCGGCATCGAGCACGGCGCGAATTGGCTTTCGCGGTCCGGGCGCAATCGCGCCGTCGAAGGCTGTTCGCTTGTCTTCGCCCTCAATGTGAAGTGCGATGAAGCCGGCATCGACGATGCGCGCCAGCGACAGGGTCAGCCGCGGCTCGCCGGCGCTGGCCGCGTGAACCGGCAGCACGATCCGGTCGGAGGCTGGATCGAGCAGCTTCGGCAAATCGTCGGCGTCGGGAAAGAACGAGGCGGTGTGGCCATCCGGTCCCATGCCGAGCACGACGACATCGAGCGGCCAGGGTAGCGACCGCAGCGCCGCATCGTCGGATGCGGCGGCATCCTCGATGCCGACGGCTTCATGGTATAGCGGCACGAAACGTGCTGCCTTCGCCGCGTTCTGCAACAGATTGGCGGCCACCAGGCCTGCGTTGGAGCGCGGCGAGGAGGCCGGCACGAAACGCTCGTCGACCAGCGTCACGATCACCTTGTCCCAGGCGATCGGCACGGCCGAAAGCGCCGCGAAGAACTTTGCCGGCGTCGTACCGCCGGAAACCGCGAGCAGCGCCGTGGCGCGCTCGGCAATCGCCTTGCTCAGGCGATCGGCGACGCGGCCGGCCAGCGCAATGGCCAGTTCCGGACGGCCGGAAAAGGCATGCCAATTGTAGGCGGCGCTGTTCAGTTGCTCTCGTGCCATGTCCGCCCGTCACGTTCGATCAGTGCAATGGAGGCCGAAGGCCCCCAGGTGCCGGCCGTATAGCCCTGCGCCTCCTGCCTGGCGCTTTCCCGGGCGTGCTGGATGGGGTCGATCCACTTCCATGCCGCCTCGACCTCGTCGCGTCGCATGAACAGGGTCTGGTTGCCGCGGATGACATCCATGATCAGCCGCTCATAGGCGTCCGGCGCGCGGCCGTGGAAGGACTGCGCGAAACTCATGTCGAGCGGGATCTGGCGCAGTCGCATGCCGCCCGGGCCCGGGTCCTTGATCATGATGAACTGCTTGACGCCCTCGTCCGGCTGCAACCGGATGACCAGTTGGTTGGCGAAGATCGGTCCGGCGCTGTCACCGAAGATGGAATGCGGGATCGGCTTGAACTCGATGGCTATCTCCGAAACCCGGGTCGCCAGCCGCTTGCCGGTTCTGAGGTAGAACGGAACGCCCGACCAGCGCCAGTTGCCGATCTCGGCCTTGATGGCGACGAAGGTCTCGGTGTTGCTGTCGTGGCCGAGTTCCTCGACATAGCCCTTGACGGGTCCACCTGCCGAGGCCCCGGCGCGATATTGCCCGCGCACGGTCTGCTTCGGCGCCTCGTTGCCATTGATGCGCTTCAGCGCGCGCAACACCTTCAGTTTCTCGTCGCGCACCGCGTCGGCGTCCATCGACGACGGCGCTTCCATGGCGACCAGGCACAAGAGCTGCAGCATGTGGTTCTGCACCATGTCGCGCAGCGCGCCGGCCTTGTCGTAATAGGTGACGCGGTCTTCCAGCCCCACTGTCTCGGCTACGGTGATCTGCACATGGTCGATATGGGCGGAGTTCCAAAGCGGCTCGTAGAGCGCGTTGGCAAAGCGCAGCGCCATCAGGTTCTGCACCGTCTCTTTGCCGAGATAGTGATCGATGCGGAAGATCTGACTTTCATGGAAGTCGTCGCCGACCAGATCGTTGAGCGTACGCGCCGAGGCAAGGTCGCGGCCGATCGGCTTTTCCAGCACGATACGCGAGTTCGGCGTGATCAGATTGTGCTCTTTCAGCTTGTGCGAAATGTCGCCGAACAGCGCCGGCGCCACCGCCAGGTAGAAGGCACGGATACGGTCGCTGTCGCCAATCGCTTTCTTGAGTTTGTCGAATCCAGCACCGCTCGTTGCATCGGCCGAGACGTAGGAAAGCCGTGCCAGGAAGGTCTTTAGCTCCTTGGCGTCGATATCGGCCGCTTTGACGTGCTCGGAGATCGCCTGTTTGGCGAAAGCCTGGAATTCCTCGTCACTCATTTTCGAGCGCGACGTGCCGATGATGCGCGTCGGTTCGGAGAATTGATGGTCGCGCTGGCGATGGTAGAGCGACGGCAGAAGCTTGCGCTCCGACAGATCGCCGGTGCCGCCGAAAATGATGAAGTCGAACGGGTCGACGGGGATGATCTGGCTGGTCATGGTCTGTCCGCTTTGACGCCGGTCGCAAGAACGCGGCTGATATAATCTAATCGATTTAAATATTCCAGTGCCATGGTGTCACATCTGAGTGTTTGCACCTGCCCCTTGACAGTCCGACACCTCGGAGGCTTGTCGACAGCGCGGCTCCAGGAGCCTTCGCAGCTGCAGCATAGAGCGGGATCGAGGTGAAAGCCAAAGGAGAAATCGACGATGGCCGCACATCTTTCGACCCCTTTGCCAGAAGCCGTGGCTTTTGCACCGATGTGCGTCGCCGGCGCGCTGGTCTATCCTCACCAATCATGAGCGGGAAAAACATGCGTCTGCAAAACAAGGTTGCCGTCGTCACCGGTGCCGCGTCGGGCTTCGGTGAAGGCATCGCCAGGTGCTTTGCCAGGGAAGGCGCCAGGGTCGTTGTCGCTGACTTGAACGCCAAGGGCGCCGAACGCGTTGCCAAGGAGATCGGCGAAGCGGCGATCTGGACCCAGACGGATGTTTCGCTGCGGTCCGAATTCGACGAGATGGTCTATGCCGCCAAAAGCGCCTTTGGCCGTATCGACATCATGGTCAACAATGCCGGGTTTACCCATCGCAACGGCGACATGCTCAAGGTCGATGAGGAAACCTTCGACCTGATCACCGCTGTCAACATGAAGGCGATCTATCACGCGGCACTTGCCGTGGTGCCGATCATGGATCGGCAAGGCGGCGGCGTCATCCTGACCACGGCTTCCACCGCCGGCATCCGGCCCCGGCCCGGCCTCACCTGGTACAATGCGTCGAAGGGCTGGGCGATCACCGCAACCAAATCGATGGCGGTGGAACTGGCGCCGAAGAACATCCGCGTCAACTGCCTCTGTCCTGTCGCCGGCGAGACCGGCATGCTGGAAAAATTCATGGGCGCCGACACGCCGGAGATCCGTGAAAAGTTCCGCGCATCGATCCCGCTCGGCCGGCTTTCGACGCCGCTCGATATAGCCAACGCCGCACTCTGGCTGGCCTCGGACGAAGCCGCCTTCATCACCGGTGTAGCGCTGGAGGTCGACGGCGGACGCTGCATCTGAGGGCGCTTGCCATCCGGCGTCGATTTGACTTGGCTGATGGGCAGGCGGCATAAAGCTTCTTCGGGCTTTTGGGGCCGTGCCGTGAGGAACGCCATACTGCGGAGAGTTCACGAAGACCTGCGGCAGTATGTCAGGGCCTTCAAGGCAAGACGCGCCCGATCCAAAAGCAAGGCGATCTTCATCGGCGTCACCGGCAGTTCCGGCAAGTCGACGGTGACGGCGTTGCTTGGCCACATACTGGCCGGTCATGGCTCGGTCTACCCACAGATTCTCGCCAATTCGATCAAGTCGCTGGTCGCCACGCTGTACAAGCGCATGAAGAAAAATGGTGAGGTCGACTACGTCATTTTCGAAGCTGGGGCGTCTGGCGTCGGTTCGATCAAGCCGATGGCGGAAATGCTGCTGCCGCACGTGGCCATCGTCACCATGGTTCGCCTCGAGCACTTTGGTGCCTTCAAGACGCTGGAAAACGTCGCCCAGGAGAAGCGCGCCCTGGTCGATGCGCTGCAGCCGGGCGGCTTTGCTGTCCTCAACGCGGATGATCCTCTCGTGCTTGGCATGGCTGCCGGCACTCGGCATCGTAGCGTCACCTTCGGCCAGTCGGAACGAGCGGACTATCGTGCAAGCGATATCCGCGCCGCCTATCCGGACCGGCTGAAGCTTTCGATCCATTGGCGGGACGGCGTCCTTGAACTCGATACGCTGTTTCCGGCTGAACATTTCTGGCTGCCGACCGCCGCGGCCGTGGCCACTGCGCTTGAGCTTGGCGTGCCGGCCGAGACGGTAGCGGCCAGGGTGGCGACGTTCCAACCGTTGGCCAATCGCTGTGAGGTGCTGGTCATCGACGGTGGTCCGCAGTTCCTCATCGACGCCGCCAAGGCGCCCTGGCATTCGATCAATCTTGCTCTCGACATGATGGCCAAGGCCACTGCCACGCGAAAGCGGATCGTTCTCGGCCAGATTTCCGACTATGCGGGTTCAACCAGGAAGTACCACTACGCCTACAAGACGGCGCGCGAGATCGCCGATCAGGTCATCTATACCGGCGACAATGCGCATCGCTCGCGGGCCGGGCAGGCTGATCGCGACAGCGGCCGGTTTGTTGAGTTGCGCACTCCCCAGGAAGTCTCCGACCATATCAAGCGGACCGCCGTGGCCGGCGAACTGATCCTGCTCAAGAGTTCTGCCAATCTGCACCTGGAGAGAGTGGCGCTTGCCTGGACGCACGATGTCAAATGTTGGGTACCCGTTTGCGGCAAGCGGGAGGGCTGCGGCACCTGCGGCCTGTTTGAAGTGCCTTTTGAGCAGCATCGCGACTATGTCAGGCAACGCAGGCGCGCCAGAAGGTGGCGGCGTTTCCGGCGCATGTTCGGCGGGTCGCGGTAGAGCTTCTCAGCACCTACGACGCGTCAGGCGCCGGTCTTGATGTAGGTCTTGTAGATCCAGCCGGTCTTTCCGTTGTAGACGATCTGGCACCATTTCTGGCAGCTCATCACCTGCACCGAGGTTTTGGCGGGCACCGTGCTGATGGCGGCCGCGTTCTTCTTCGGGCCGCTGCGCATGGTCACGGCCCTCAGGATGCGGCCGGTTCCGGCGGCCACCACTTTCGGTGGCTTCGCCTTGGCTTGACTGTTGTCATTCCGGGTTGCCTCGGGCTGCTGTTCCGACGCTTGCGGCTGCACCGCCGGGATGGCGGCGGTTTGCGCGCCATCGGGATCGCCGCCCGCCGCGCTGGTGGGTGCGGCAACCTTGGCAAGTTCGGTGGTGGCGTCGGTCTCGGCTGCCGGCTGCGCGAACGCCGCCGGTTTGTCCGGCGCTTGTTCGGTCTGGTTCGCCACCTGGCTGGGGGCGGAGGCGGCCTTGGACTGCGAATTGGTCCAACGGGGATCATTGGCCGCGAGCGCTTGCATGGTGGCTTCCGCTCTCGCCACCGTCGGTGAAACCTTATTGGACTTGCGTGCCGCCTGCGGCACGGCCGCGGTGGCCACCGCAGCCCCCACAGGGGCGATTTTCGTCGTCTTCACCGGAATGGTCGGAATGGTCTGCTCGGGGCTCGCCGCCGCTTGCCTCTCACTGGCCGGCATTGCCAGCCACAGCGCCACTGCGGCAACGCCAAGCAGTGCGGCGGTGCCGATCGCGGCGATCACCAGATGCGAGTTGGAACGGACTTCCTGCCAGAAGGACGGCCGCATGTCGTATCCGAACTGCATGGCAAAGCGCCGACGTTCCGGCGTGCCGAAACTGAAGGGCTCTCTCACTCTCGCCACCTCCATAAGCGGGCCGATGTTCTTTCGATCAGTGCCGGAAGTCCGGCATCGGATCGGCATCGGTCCCAAAATCAACGCGGGCAGGCCCGCAGCAATCCCCGAACAATCGCCCAGAACCGGCATCTTTCGCCCGCGATTGTGGCATCAGTGCGCCAATGCTCAGGATTCTGCGCCCTTGACGCGGATTGCGCAATGCGTCGGCCGGGCAACAAATGTTACAATATTATTACATTGGACCGAGCGGCTAGATCCGATCCCGCAGCGCGAACCAGTTGAGAGCGAGGAAAAGCAGCGGCGCGCGGAAGCGACGGCCGCCGGGGAACGGCGGAATCTTCAGGTCCTCGATCAGTTTCAGCCGGTCGCGGTTGCCGGCAACGGTTTCGGCATAGAGCTTGCCGAAGAAGTTCGACAGCATGACACCGTGGCCGGAATAGCCGCCAGCCGAGATGACATTGGGCATCACTTCGCGCACGAACGGCTTTCTCGGCACCGTGATGCCGACATAGCCACCCCAGCCATGCGTGATCTCGACATCCTTGAGCGCCGGGTAGAGTTCCGTGATCTGACGGCGGATGTGGATGTGGATATCCTTTGGATCGTTGACGCCATAGATCTCGCGTCCGCCGAACAGCAGCCGCCCGTCCTTCGATCTGCGAAAATAGCGCACGACGAAGCGGGAATCATCGACGGCCTCGCCGCCCGGCAGCACTTTCGAATCCGCTCCCAGCGGCACGGTCGCACCGATGAACGAACCGATCGGCATGATGTGCGCGGCACTTACCGGTTCGAGCGCGCCGCCATGGGCGTTGACCGCGATCAGGCATTTCTGCGCCGACACCGTGCCTCTCGGCGTCGAAACCTTCACCTTGCCGCCGCTGGAAATGATGCCGGTCGATGGCGTCCCTTGGAAAAGCTGGGCGCCGGCTTGCGCCGCCACCCGCGCCGTGCCGATCACCAGCTTCATCGGGTGGATGTGGCCGGTCCCAGTGTCGCGCGTTCCGCCGAAATAGTGTGTCGAGCCTAGCCGCTCCGCCGTCTCCTTCGCATCCATGAACGAGATATGCGGGTAAGAAAACCGACTCGCCATGATCTCGGCATGCGCCTTGTAGTCATCGACATAGCGCGGCTTGTGCGCCACGGACATCTGGCCGGGCATGTAGTCGATATCGATCTGGTTGGCGGCGGCGAATTCGATGAGATGTGTCTTTGCCTCTTCGGCAAGATCGAACAACGCCTTGGCGCGGGTGAAGCCGTACTCGGCTTCCAGTTCTTCGGCCCAGGCGCGCTGGCCGGTGCCGAGCTGGCCGCCATTGCGGCCCGATGCGCCATCACCGAAGCGATGGGCCTCGACCAGCACCACATTGGTGCCCGCCTTGGCAAGATGGGCGGCTGCCGATAGGCCGGTAAAGCCGCCGCCGACAATGACGACGTCGCATGTCAGGTCGCCGCCGAGCGTCGGGTATTCCGGCCGAGGGCCGACGGTGTCCTCGTACCAGGAACGGCCGGGGGAGATAGGGGATTGGTAGGGCATGATCGGCAAAGACTCGGGGATTTGGAAGGGGGAAATAGGGAATTGGGACTAGGGAGGATTTGAGAGTGGAGTGTTGATCCGGGCTACGTTACCTGCCCTCATCATTTCTATTCGCCCCTGGCGTCACACATTCAGCAGCAGATATTCCCTCTCCCACGGGCTGATCACTTCCATGAACGTTTCGAATTCCGCCCGCTTGATCGCCGCATAGGTCGCGGCGAAGGACTTGCCCAGATGCGCGCAGAGTTCCTTGTCGCCCTCGAACAGGTCGACGGCCTCGAGCAGGCCGCGCGGCAGGTCGATCTCGTCGGCATTGGCGGTGGTCAGGACGGGAGGCTCGGCCTTGATCTTGTTGGTGATGCCGATCAGCCCGCAGGCCAGCGATGCCGCCAGCGCCAGATAGGGATTGGCATCGGAGGAGGGGATGCGGTTTTCGACGCGCCGTGCCGCCGGATCCGAGCGTGGCACGCGAAACGCAGTGGTGCGGTTGTCATAGCCCCATTTGTTGTTGACCGGAGCCGACGCCGCTTGCGTCAGCCGGCGGTAGGAATTGACATAGGGTGCGAACATCACCAGCGCGTTCGGCACATGCTTCTGCATGCCGCCGATGAAATGGAAAAAGTCTTCGGTTTCCGACCCGTCCTCCGCCGAAAAGATGTTCCTTCCGGTCTTCTTGTCGATGATCGACTGATGGATATGCATGGCGGAGCCCGGCTGCCCCTGGATCGGCTTGGCCATGAAGGTGGCGTAGATCTCGTGCTTGAGCGCCGCCTCGCGAATGGTGCGCTTGAACATGAAAACCTGGTCGGCCAGTTCGATCGGGTCGCCGTGACGCAGATTGATCTCGAGCTGACCGGCACCCTCCTCGTGGATCAGCGTGTCGATCTCGAGGCCCTGGCTTTCGGAGAAATGGTAGATGTCGTCGATCAGTTCATCGAACTCGTTGACGCCGGCGATCGAATAGCCGGCACCACCGCCGATTGCACGCCCCGAGCGGCCGACAGGCGGGGTCAGGGGATAATCCGGATCCGGGTTTTTGCGCACGAGGTAGAATTCGATTTCGGGCGCCACCACTGGCTTCAGGCCGCGCTTGTCGTAAGCTGCAACCACGCGCTTCAAGACGTTGCGTGGCGTAAACTCGACCGAGCGGCCATCCTGGTGGACGAGGTCGCAGATGACCGCGGCCGTCGGGTCTTCCTCCCAAGGCACAACCGTCAGCGTCGAGAGATCAGGCATCAGCTTGAGGTCGCCGTCGTCCTCGGGATAGTGAAAGCCGTTGCCATCCTCGGGATAGCCGCCGGAAATCGTCGTCATGAACACGGCCGACGGCAATGCCAGCGACGTGTTGGAGGTGAATTTCTTCGACGGCATCATCTTGCCGCGCGCCACACCCGCCTGATCAGGTGTGATGCATTCGATATCCTCGATGCCGCGCCATTCCAGCCAGGCGCTGACTTCCTTCCAGTTCTTGACGCCACGGTGGTTTTTCACGAAGGCAGGCGTACGGGCGCGTCCTCCGCGGCTCGACGGACGGACTTCCTTTTTTGCAGGCGGCATCATTCACCAGATTGGGTTGCGGATTTCGGAGTATAGCCGTGCCCCCCTGAGGAAGGGAAGGGGAGCCATGACCGGCATTCCTCGTCCCGGTTGAAAATCGCGCCAGTCGGCTTAGGTTTGGGCGCTTCCCAGCCCGGAAGGCATCGATGCGAAACAACAGCGAACTGACCACCATAGGCTTTGATGCCGACGACACGCTCTGGCAGAACGAGCAGTTCTTCCGCATGACGGAGAAGCGCTTTGCCGCCATGCTTGCCGACCATGGCGAGGCGGGACATATCTCGGCACGATTGCTGGAGGCCGAAAGACGCAACCTTGCCGTCTATGGCTTCGGCATCAAGGGGTTCACGCTGTCGATGATCGAGACGGCGATCGAGGTCACGCAAGGCCGCGTGCCGGCTTCGGTCATATCAGGGATTCTCGATGCCGGTCGCGAGATGCTGAGCCATCCTATCGAACCCTTGCCGCATGCGCGCGAGGCTGTCGAGAAGCTTGCCGGCGCATTCCGCCTCGTGCTGATCACCAAGGGTGACCTCTTTGACCAGGAGCGCAAGCTGGCGCAATCCGGGCTGGGAGATCTGTTCGACGCGGTCGAGATCGTCAGTGACAAGAATGCCGCCACCTATGCCCGCCTCTTCAGCCGTCACGGCGATGGTCCCGCAAGAAGCATGATGGTCGGCAATTCGCTGAAGTCCGACGTCGTGCCCGCCATCGAGGCCGGCGGTTGGGGTGTCCATGTGCCACATGAACTGACCTGGGTGCTGGAGCATATCGAGGCTCCGGTTGCCGAGCCGAGGTTCCGCCTGATATCCGATCTCGGACAACTGCCCGGGCTGGTCGATAGCATCATGAACCCAGGTTGATCGTGGGCCTCGGCTATTTGTCTTTGAGCAATTCCAGAAGGAAAACCGCTACACACTTTTCCTGGAATTATTCTATCGGCTGATCAGGCGGTCGATCACCGGCTGCAACCGTTCGGGTGTAATCGGCTTGGCGACCACCACGTCGATGACGCTCGACAGGCCCAGGCTCTCCGGCGTGCCATTTTTGGTTGAAAGCAGGATCACCGGTGGAAGCGATTTGCCCGAGGCCCGCCGCAACGCATCGATGCCGGACATCAGGTTGTCGCAGTCCTTGTTGTCGGCGCCGCCATCAAGGACAACGGCTCCCGGAATGAGGGACCGCAAGACCTTGGCCGCCGTGTCGGGCGATTCCGAGATTGGCTTGAGTCCGGATCGTTCGACGATCTTCGAAATCACCACCCGGTTGATTGGCGATCTCCCGACGACAAGCACCTGTGACGGATCACGGATCGTCTCGGTCCTCGGGTCGCGGGTCACCAAATTCAGGCGTTTTGGAGTCTCATCCTCACGATTCACTGGGCACCCAAGTCAACCAAGAAGCTCGCCCCCATTTCAATGCAGAGTTGAAATCTGGAGCGCAATTGGCGTGAGATCGCGGCCCATGTCAAGTTGAAATAAAACAGCTCGGAAGCGTCTCCAGCGGTAGTGATTTCAAGCAACGCTACTGTACTGGCCTGTCCACACGGTGCGCTGCGTAAAAGAAAATTCACCTGCGCAGAGACTGCGCAGGTGAAGGCGTGTTGAGCGGATTTCGATCAGCCGTGGCTCTGCTGCGTGACGATCACCGGGATCAGCAAATCACCCCAGTTGCCGTCACCGCCGTGATGCCGGGCCGAGCGCACGAGCTCGACGGAGACGCCTGCCTCGACCGCCTTCATCACGGACTGGTTGAGGCGGTGCAGATCGTTTGCCAGCATGCGGATCGTAGCTTGCTGGTCGACGCTCATCGTGGTGGACTGCTCTTCGGCGCGTTCCTTGACGCGGCTGATCGATGCCATTGGTCTTCTCCTGTATCTCAGCCCTGCTGGGCGTTTCCTCGGTGTTCTCTATCGTTATTCGGCGGCCGGCTTGAATTGCGCGTGCTCGGTCGATTCATGCATGGCGGTGGTCGACGACTGGCCGCCGGTGATCGCCATCGAGACGGCGTCGAAATAGCCGGTGCCGACCTCGCGCTGGTGCTTGGTCGCGGTGTAGCCGTTGGCTTCCGCCGCGAACTCCGCTTCCTGCAACTCGGAATAGGCCGCCATCTGTCGCGCCTTGTAGCCACGGGCGAGTTCGAACATGCCGTAGTTGAGCTGGTGGAAGCCGGCGAGCGTGATGAACTGGAACTTGTAGCCCATGGTGCCGAGCTCCTTCTGGAACTTGGCGATCGTCGCGTCGTCGAGATTCTTCTTCCAGTTGAACGATGGCGAGCAATTGTAGGCGAGCAGCTTGTCCGGGTGATGCTTGCGCACGCCCTCGGCGAATTTCTTGGCCTGCGCCAGATCCGGCTTCGATGTCTCGCACCAGATCAGGTCCGCGTGAGGCGCATAGGCAATGGCGCGGGCGATGCAGGGCTCAATGCCGTTCTTGACATGATAGAAACCTTCCACGGTGCGCCCGGCGCTGTAGTCGACGAAAGGCTGGTCGCGTTCGTCGATGTCGGAGGTCAGCAGCTTCGCGGCTTCCGCGTCGGTGCGCGCGACGACCAGGGTCGGCGTGCCCATTACGTCCGCTGCCAGGCGCGCGGCGTTGAGGTTGCGGATATGCGCCGCCGTCGGGATCAGCACCTTGCCGCCGAGATGGCCGCACTTTTTTTCCGATGCCAGCTGATCCTCGTAGTGAACGCCGGCAGCGCCCGCCTCGATGAATGCCTTCATGATCTCGAAGGCGTTGAGCGGCCCGCCGAAGCCGGCTTCCGCATCGGCGACGATCGGCGCGAACCAGGTGTCGACCGAAAGCCCGTTGCCTTCGGAGGTCTCGATCTGGTCGGCGCGCTGCAGCGTGCGGTTGATGCGCTTGACCAGTTCCGGTGCCGCATTGGCCGGATAGAGCGACTGGTCCGGATACATCGCCGAGGCGGTGTTGGCGTCTGCCGCAACCTGCCAGCCCGACAGGTAGATCGCCTTCAATCCGGCGCGGACCTGCTGCATCGCCTGGTTGCCGGACATGGCGCCGAGCGCGTTGACGAAGTCCTCCTCGTGGATGAGCTTCCACAGCCGGTTGGCGCCCATTTCGGCGAGGCTCTGGCGGATCTGCACCGACCCGCGCAGCCGCTTCACATCCTCCGGCGAATAGGGGCGTTCGATGCCGTCGAAGCGACCTTCCGGTGCCGATGGGACGAGGTTGTAAAAATCAGTCATTGGTCACTCCGAAGGATTGCTGCGATGTGTCCGGGCGCCCAGTTGTTTGGACCTCGGAATGTGAATGAATTTACATTGCAGTGCGAAATGCGCCAGAGAATTCAAAGGAAATGGCGGAATATAAGAGAAAACCTGTGTTGTGTTTGACAGGGACCTGCTGTAAATCTGTCACGATTGTAAAAGGGCGGCGGAGCGAAATTATCGCGAAAGTCGTGTAAATTCCTGTCAAGGACAGTCGATGGCTGATCAGAAGATATTTGCCGGGCCGCGCATCCGCCGCATCCGCAACGCCAAGGGCCTGACCCAGACGGCGATGGCCGAGGGCCTCGGTATCTCGCCCTCCTACCTCAACCTGATCGAGCGCAACCAGCGGCCTTTGACCGTACAGCTGATCCTCAAGCTGGCGTCCGTCTACAAGGTCGACCCACACGAACTTCAGGGCGAGGCAAGGGGGTCTGTCGCCGCCTTGAAGGAAGTGTTCACCGATCCCCTTCTGGTTGGCGAATTGCCCGGCGATCAGGAGCTGATCGAGCTTGCCGAGGCGGCGCCCAATGCGTCGGCGGCGGTGATAAAGCTGTTTCGCGCCTATCGCGAGCAGGCCGAGCGCCTGTCCGACCTCAACGAGCTGCTGGCGCGCGAGGGGCGGGCGACGGCCCTTTCCGGTGCCCGCCTGCCGATCGACGAGGTGCACGAGATCTTCGAGCGGCGGCCGAACCATTTCGCGGCGCTTGAAGAGGAAGCCGCGGCATTCACCTCGGTGCTCGATCCCGGCGACGACCTGTTCGGTGCGCTGAAGGCCTGGCTGAAGCGCGAATACGGCATCGTGGTCAAGGTGCTGCCTGTCGCTACCATGCCGAACTGGCGCCGTCGCTATGATCGCCATTCGCAGCGCCTGTTCCTGTCCGAACGCCTGTCACCGTTCGACCAGCTGCGCGAGGTCGCGATGGAAGCCTGCCTGATCCGCATGACGGTTGCGGTCGCCGGCGAGATCCAGGCACTCAAGTTGGGCACGGACGAGGCCCGCCGCCTCGCCCGCTTCGAACTCGGCCGCTATGCGGCGCATGCGCTGATGATGCCCTACCAGGCCTTTCATGCGGCTGCCGTGCGTGCCCGCTACGACATCGACGTCCTGCGTTCGCGCTTCGGCGTCTCCTTCGAGCAGGCGGCGAACCGGCTGACCATGCTGCAGCGGCAAGGCGCGCTCGGCGTGCCGTTCTTCATGCTGGAGGTCGACAATGCCGGCAATCGCTTTCGCAAGGCCGGTAGCCAGGGCTTTCCGCAAAGCCGCTTCGGTGGCGGCTGTCCCAAGCTCCCTGTGCATGTCGCCTTCACCCAGCCCGGCCAGATTTTCGTCGAGGCGGTGGAAATGCCCGACGGCGCCGAGTTCCTGTGCATTGCCCGCACGCTGGAGGGACCGCAAGGCGCATTCTCCGAGCGCCCGCGCCGCACGGCGCTGCTGCTCGGTTGCGACATCGGCTTTCGTGACGACATCGTCTATGGCGCGGCACTACCTGGCACGGCAACCACCGCAAAGGCCGGCAACGTTGCGGCGACGCCGGTCGGGCCTGCCTGCCGGCTTTGCGAACGTGTCGGCTGCCTGGCGCGCGCCGAACCACCGGTGACGCGTCCACTCGGCCTCGACGAGATGGTGACGGGCTTGAGTGCCTTCGACTTCCAGTGACGCCGTGGCAAGGTGCCACAATTGTCGCCGGTCTCTGGCTCACCCCTGGCCTTCGCCTTTGCGTTACGCGAACAGGGTACTTTTCTGTCGTCCCTTGCGCATCGTCCCGTCCACAAAAGCTCGACAGTCGCGCCCATGACCGACACAGCATCATCGCCGACCCTTGTTGCAGCGCCCGCCCCGCAACGGGAGGAGCGGATCGGCTTCCTGCTGGTGTTCCTGTCGGCGCTGATGTGGAGTTTTGGCGGCACCATCGCCCGCTTCATCAGCGTCGACGACAGCTGGACCGTGGTGTTCTGGCGCTCCGTCTGGGCTGCCGCGTTCCTGCTCTGCTTCATGGTCTGGCGCGACGGCTGGCGCGGCACGCTGAGACTGTTCCGCGACATGGGCCTTCCCGGCCTTGCCGTGGGGTTCTGCTTCGCCATCGCATCGACCGCGTTCGTCGTGGCACTTGCCTACACCACCGTCGCCAACATCCTGTTGATGCAGGCCGGCGTGCCGCTTCTGGCGGCGCTCTTTGCCTGGGTACTTTTTCGCGAAAGGGTGACTGTCTCGACCTGGCTGGCGATTGCCGCCGTCATCGCCGGCGTCGCCATCATGGTGTCGGAATCCCTTGACGGCGCCGTTTCGCCGATCGGCGATGGGCTGGCGCTGCTGATCGCGCTCATGTTCTCGATCGCCACCGTCATCACGCGGCGGTTTTCCAGCGTGCGCATGACGCCGGCGACCTGTCTCGGCACGATCCTGGCGGCGGGCTTTGCCGCCTCGCAGGCTTCGACCTTCACCGTATCGGCCGGCGACATGGGCTTTCTCTTCGCCTTCGGCGTGGTCAATCTTGGCCTCGGCCTCGCCTTCTTCGCCACCGGCGCACGGCTGATCCCGGCGGCCATCGCGGCGCTGCTCGGCACGTTCGAGCCGATCCTCGGGCCGATATGGGTCTGGCTCATTCATTCCGAGGTGCCGTCCGGGCGCACCATCGTTGGCGGCGCTGTGGTGGTCACGGCGCTGCTCGTCCATATCGGGCTCGAGTTCAAGCGCCAGACACGGCCCGTGCGCGCGGGGGTCACCGGGGTGCCGTCGCCTAATTGACGCGGTCTGCAGCTTTGCCATTGACAACGTCGTTGCCGCCCGGGCAGGCTGGGAATACGGCAACAACAAGACAGGCTTATCTTGCCAAGTCTCCCTGCCGGTCAGATCGAGACCGGACCACATCATCGTATCTCTGCCCACGCCACGGCGAAAGCCTCTGACGGTATCGGCACGCCTCCCAGGCCGAGACAGGGACACGGAGCCATCACCTGCCGCGCATCGAACCACCCCCTTAGTGCCGGCAGTTCGCGCTTGTCGCTCCCTGGAAAGCCCAATAGTCTGAAACAAATGCCCGGTCGCGCGGGGTCCGCGACGAGCCGGCGAAGGAACACTCATCAAAGGAGAATAGCATGATCCGCAAAGCGCTCTGGCTTTCGGCAACCTCGGCATTTCTGACGCTTTTCACTGTCGGGGGCCACGCGGAGGACCGTGTCGTCAACGTCTTCAACTGGTCGGATTACATCGACAGCTCGATCATCGACGATTTCACCAAGACAACCGGCATCAAGGTCGTCTACGACACCTTCGATTCCAACGAAATCCTTGAGACCAAGCTGCTTGCCGGCGGCAGCGGCTACGACGTCGTCGTGCCCAGCGGCAACTTCCTCGCGCGCCAGATCCAGGCCGGCGTGTTCCAGAAGCTCGACAAGTCGAAGCTGCCGAACATTTCCAACATGTGGGACACGGTTTCGGAGCGAACCGCCAAATACGATCCCGGCAACGAATACTCGGTCAACTACATGTGGGGTACCGTTGGTCTCGGCTACAACATCAAGAAGGTGCAGGCCGCGCTCGGCACCGACAAGATCGACAGCTGGGATGTGTTCTTCAATCCCGACAGCCTGGCCAAGTTGAAGGACTGCGGCGTCTACGTGCTGGACTCGCCGGCCGATATCATTCCGGCGGCGTTGAAATATCTCGGCCTCGACCCGAACAGCACCTCGCCCGACGATATCGCCAAGGCCGAGGAGGCCTTGCTCAAGGTCCGGCCGTACATCAGAAAGTTCCATTCTTCCGAATACATCAACGCACTCGCCAACGGCGATATCTGCCTGGCGGTCGGCTGGTCGGGTGACGTCTTCCAGGCCCGCAACCGTGCGGTCGAGGCCAAGCAGGGTGTCGAGATCGGCTATTCCGTACCGAAGGAAGGCGCGCAGATGTGGTTCGATCAGATGGCGATCCCTGCCGATGCGCCACATGTCGCCGAGGCGCTCGAGTTCATCAACTACATGATGAAGCCGGAAGTCATCGCCAAATCGTCGAACTACGTGCTCTACGCAAACGGCAACAAGGCTTCGCAGCAATTCGTCGACAAGGCACTGTTGGATGATCCTTCGGTCTATCCCGATGCCGAGACGATAAAGAAGCTCTACACGGTCTCGCCCTACGACCCCAAGACCCAGCGCGTCGTCACCCGCACCTGGACCAAGATCGTCACTGGCCAGTAGGCAATCCGACACGGTCCCGGCAGCCACCTGCCGGGACCGTTTCTTTTCCGGGGCAAGAAGCAAGAATCAAGAATAAGGACGGAGTGGGACATGAAATCGCTTGGCAGCATCCGCAGGGATTTCGCGCCATGGAATGATCCGAACGCCAAGCCATATATCCAGTTCGATAACGTCACCAAGAAGTTCGGGGACTTCACCGCCGTCAACAATCTGTCGCTGACCATCTTCGAGCGCGAGTTCTTCGCTTTGCTTGGTGCCTCCGGTTGCGGAAAATCGACGCTGCTGCGCATGCTCGCCGGCTTCGAGGAGCCGACTTCCGGTCGCATCCTGCTGGATGGCCAGGATTTGCGCGGCATCCCGCCCTATCGGCGGCCGGTCAACATGATGTTCCAGTCCTATGCCCTGTTTCCGCACATGACGGTCGAGAAGAACATCGCCTTTGGCCTCAAGCAGGAAGGCATGTCCGCGCCCGATATCGAAAAGCGCGTCGCCGAAATGCTCAGGCTGGTCAAGCTCGAACAGTTCGCCAAGCGCAAGCCGCATCAACTGTCCGGCGGACAGCGCCAGCGTGTCGCGCTTGCCCGCTCCGTCGCCAAGCGGCCGAAGGTGCTGCTGCTCGATGAACCGCTCGGCGCGCTGGACAAGAAACTGCGCGAGGAAACGCAGTTCGAACTGATGGACCTGCAGCAGAATCTCGGCCTGACCTTCGTCGTCGTCACCCACGACCAGGAAGAAGCCATGACCATGGCCGACCGCATTGCCATCATCGACAAGGGCGAGGTGATGCAGGTGGCAACGCCGGCCGAAGTCTATGAAGCCCCGACCTCGCGCTTTGTCGCCCACTTCGTCGGCAACGTGAACATGTTCGAGGGCAAGGTTGCCGAGCGAACGGCAAAGACAACACGCATCGCCGGCGCCAGCGGAGCCCAGATCGTCGTCGACAACGCCGTTGACACCGCCGCAGGCGCTGACATCGTCTTCGCCATCCGGCCGGAGAAGATCAAGATTTCGTCGAAGAAGCCGGTCGATGCCGTCAATGCGCTCGAGGGTGAGGTCTACGACATCGCCTATCTCGGCGACATGACCGTCTATCATGTCAGGCTCGACGACGGGCAGATGGTGCGGGCGAGCACGATGAACGCGGCACGCATCACCGAGGATCCGCTGAGCTGGAACGACCGGGCCTGGGTTTCTTTCCGGCCCGACGCCGGCGTCGTGTTGACGCGGTAGGGGGCGATCATGTCGAACGCCGCCGTCACCGCCGCATCAGCCTCTCCGGCAGCCAGTGCCGGAAAATCCATTCCGGCCAGGCTGGGCGCGGCCTTCGTCAGCCGTCTGGTCATCATCATCCCCTATGTCTGGCTGCTGTTCTTCTTTCTCATCCCCTTCATCATCGTCTTCAAGATTTCGCTGTCGCAGACGGCCATCGCCATGCCGCCCTACACGCCCGTGCTTGATTTCAGTGGCGGCATTTCCGGTTTTTTCGGCCAGCTGAAGCAGCTCAGCATCGATAACTACGTGTGGTTGACGCAGGACGCGCTGTACTTCAATGCCTATGTGACAAGCGTTATCATTGCCGCGATCTCGACGGTCCTGACGCTGCTCGTCGGCTACCCAATCGCCTATGGCATGGCGCGCGCGCCGGCAACGATCCGCCCGACATTGCTGATGCTGGTGATCCTGCCGTTCTGGACCTCGTTCCTGATCCGGGTTTATGCCTGGATCGGCATCCTCAAGCCCGAGGGCCTGCTCAACCAGTTGCTGCTTGCCACCGGCATCATCAGCCAGCCGCTGATCATCCTCAACACCTACACGGCGATCTTCATAGGCATTGTCTATTCCTACCTGCCGTTCATGGTGCTGCCGCTCTATTCGTCACTCGAAAAGATGGATTATTCGCTGATCGAGGCGGCCAAGGATCTTGGCTGCCCGCCGACCAGCGCGTTCTGGAAGATCACCTTCCCGCTGTCGCTGCCCGGCGTCATCGCCGGCTGTCTGCTGGTGTTCATCCCCGCCGTCGGCGAGTTCGTCATTCCCGACCTGCTGGGCGGATCGCAGACGCTGATGATCGGCAAGACGCTGTGGAACGAATTCTTCGCCAATCGCGACTGGCCGGTGTCGTCGGCCGTTGCGGTCATCCTTTTGCTGCTGCTGACCGTGCCGATCATGCTCTTCCAGCAGGCCCAGGCGCGTGCCCAGGAGCAGGACAAATGAACACCACCTGGAGCCGGTTCAACATCACCTCGATCGTGCTGGGCTTTGCCTTTCTGTACCTGCCGATCGTCCTGCTTATTGTGTTTTCTTTCAACGAGTCGAAACTGGTCACCGTCTGGGGCGGCTTCTCGACCAAATGGTACGTATCGCTGTTCCACAACCAGGGCCTGATGGACGCCACCTGGGTCACGGCACGCGTCGGCGTCATTTCGGCCACGGTGGCGACCGTGCTCGGCACGCTGGCGGCGCTGACCTTGACGCGCTACACGCGGTTCAGGGGCAGGGTGCTGTTTTCCGGCATGGTGTTTGCGCCGCTGGTCATGCCGGAAGTCATCACCGGCCTGTCGCTGCTGCTGCTCTTCGTGGCTGTCGGTCTCGACCGCGGCTTCCTCACCGTCACGCTCGCCCACATCACCTTGACTATGTGCTTCGTCGCCGTCGTCGTGCAGTCGCGCCTGATAAGCTTCGACCGCTCGCTGGAAGAAGCTGCGATGGATCTTGGCGCAACGCCGGTGAAGACGTTCTTCCAGATCACGCTGCCGGTCATCATGCCGGCGATCGTGTCCGGCTGGATGCTGGCCTTCACGCTTTCGCTCGACGATCTGGTCATCGCCAGCTTCACCTCCGGGCCCGGCGCCACCACGCTGCCGATGAAGATCTACAGCCAGGTTCGTCTCGGCGTGACGCCGGAGATCAACGCCGCCTGCACCATCCTGATCGCCGTTGTCGCGGTCGGCGTCATCATCGCTTCGGTTGCCAACAAGCGGCGCGAGGTGCAGCGTCAGCTCGACGAACAGGCCGCGCAGCGCGGGTGATGCGGTCTATTCCCCCGAGACGCCGCGGCTGATCGGGGAAATGAACGGCGTGCTCCACGTCCCGCCGACGAAGAACGATGACTGGTTGGGGCCTTGCTGGCCATTGGTCTGCGCTGCCGCCTGGTCCGCCTGAATGACGCCGCCGGACAGGGCCAGTCCCCGTCCCGCGTAGGACGCGATCCCGGACAGCCAGATCTTGAACTTCGCCGAATTGGCTTCGGCCTTGTCGATCCGCGCCACGCCTTTCGAAATGCTGGCCTTGATCTCGGCGCCGTCGATCGGCAGCGTCCCGTCGGAAACGTCGTCGAGCGCGAAGAAGCCGCCTTGTTCGGTGTGCTTGAGGAAGGCCGGCAGATTGAGCTTGCTCAACGCACCGGGTCCGAAGGTTGCCGTGACCGAGCCGTCGGCATTGTCGAAGATGGAGTCCCAGGTTCTGCCGGGTCCCTTGAGGATGACCGAGACGGTCCCCGTGCCGACCGGCACCAGCCGCGTCATCCCCGCTGCGGTGGCGAAAGCACCGCCGTCGATGTCGGAGGCCAGCAGCCGGATCTCGACCTGGGTGCCTTCCGGTTTGCGGTCGAAACGAAGGCTGCTCTGGATGTTGCCGCCGAAGGCCGAGGCATCGGAGATATCGAAGACGGAAAGCCCATCCTTGACCTGGGCGGTGGCGGCGACGTCGGCCAACTGAATGGTGCCCGCCGTGGCGTGCGCCGCCGACAATCTGAGATCAAGGTTGATCCGGTCGGCGAAACTTGTGTCGATTTCGGCCTGACCGGCCCCAGCGGTTGGCGCCAGCGGCGTGAAGGCGGACAGGAACGACCTGAGGTCCAGTGTATCGAAGGCGAGCGTGCCGGAGATCACCGGTTGTGCCTCGCCAAGCGAGAGGTCCAGCGCCCCCATCCCCGGATTGTTGTCCAGGGAGAGCGCGGTGTTGTCGAACTTGACGCGCCCGGCCGTCGCCGTGACCTTGCTCGAAATGCTGACGGAGCCGATCGCGGCGCCCGGAGCGATGCCGGCCTGCGCCCATTCCAGAACCCGCCGCAACGACGGCGCCGAGAACTTGGCCTGACCATCGAAATAGGCGTTCTCGGACATGCTGGCGGTGCCGTCGAAAGAGAAGGTGGCGGGCGCTGCCTTGAAGGACAGCGTGAGCGGCGCCGTGCCGCCGGCAAACAGCACCAGCGGTTTCGGCGAGGCGACGTCCAGGGCGACGCTTTCACCGCGCCAGATCCCGGTCGCCGACAGCGTCGCATTGCTGTTCATCGCCGCCCAGGTCGCCTGGCCGGTCAGGCTGCTCAGGACCTCGACATCCTTGCCGCCGACGGAAGCCACCATGCGGCCGTCACGGAACTCCACGGTGCCGAAAGTGTCGGCCGGCAGCTTGTCGAGGTCCGGCTTGGCGGGGTCGGCATTGACCACGCCGCGCGCCGTGTCGATGGAACGCGCGATGCGTCCGCCGGTCGGAACGGCGGGCAGGAAGAGGCCGGTCGCCATACGCTGGACCCGGATCGTCGGTCGCACCAGCCGCGCCGTCGAAAACACCACATCGCCGCGCAGTGCCGCCATCGCGGAGAGATCGACCTCGACCCGCTCGGCCTCGACGACCGGCGGTGCGTCGATGTCCGTCCATTGCGAAAGCGTCACATCGGTCAGGATCGCCCGGAAATTCGGCCAGACCTCGATGCGCGGCGAGCCTTCGATGGCGACGCGGAAGCCGCTCCACGCACTCATTTCCCAGGCGATGCGGTCGCGTACGATACGGGTGGAAGCGATCAGCGGCAGGGCGGCAACGATCAGCGCGATGACGATCACGGCGGTGCCGATCGCCCATACGCCACGCCGGATCAAAGGGGATGGCATCTCGCCTCGTATGCTTTCATTCCGACAAAATCGCCTGACGGGTGTAACCCCAGTCGTCACTACGACTTAGGGCCGACGCATTTCAAGTCTTTATGGCCCGGCGATGGCATTTGCGCACATCTGGCCGTATCGGCCGAACAAAATCTTGCTCTGCTGCGCTGCGATATGCATAAGCGATGCAGCCTGACGCATGTCGCCCAAAGCCTGCGCCAAGAGGGTTCGTGGCGGTTTTGGGACAGCGGCATGCCTAAAGCAGAGTTTAAAGCGCGCTGCATGGATTCTCTCAGACGCGACACGCTTTAAGGAGGAACGATCATGGCTGCCGACGCACCACTCTGGACCCCGACGCAAGACCAGATTGACGCCGCGCCGCTGACCGCTTTCATGAAGGCTGCAGCCGCGAAAACCGGCGGTAGCTTCTCCTCCTACGCCGACCTTCACCGCTGGTCGGTCGACGATCGCGAGGCATTCTGGAGCCTGGTGTGGGATTTCTGCGGCATAGTCGGCGACAAGGGCGAGCTCGTGCTCGTCGACGGCGACAAGATGCCCGGCGCCTCCTTCTTCCCGGACGCAACGCTGAACTTCGCCGAAAACCTGCTGAAGAAGACCGGCTCTGGCGAGGCCATCGTGTTTCGCGGCGAGGACAAGGTCGAACGCCGGCTGTCGTGGAACGAGTTGCATGCGCTGACCTCGCGTTTGCAGCAGCTTTTCCTCTCGCTCAAGGTGAAAAAGGGCGATCGCATCGCGGCGATGATGCCCAACATGCCGGAGACGGTTGCCGCCATGCTGGCCGCCGCCTCGATCGGCGCCGTCTGGTCGTCCTGCTCTCCCGATTTCGGCGAGCAGGGCGTGCTCGACCGGTTCGGTCAGATCGAGCCTGTCGTCTTCATCGCGCCCGACGGCTACTGGTACAATGGCAAGGCGATCGAGGTCGCCGACAAGATCGCCGCGGTTGCGGCCAAGCTTGGCACGGTCCGCAAGGTTCTGGTCGTCGACTATCTCGGCACCTCGACCGATGTTGCCGCAACCATCGACAAGGCGGTGGCGCTGGAAGAGGCGCTGTCGCCGTTTGCCGTCAAGCCCGTCGGCTTCGAGCGGCTGCCGTTCGCGCACCCGCTTTACATCCTGTTTTCCTCCGGAACCACGGGCATTCCCAAATGCATCGTCCATTCGGCCGGCGGAACGCTGATCCAGCATGTCAAGGAACACCGGCTGCATGCCGGGCTGATCGACGGCGACCGCTTCTTCTACTTCACCACCTGCGGCTGGATGATGTGGAACTGGCTGGTGTCGGGCCTCGCGTCAGGCGCCACGCTGCTGCTCTACGATGGCTCGCCCTTCTATCCCGACGGCAATGTGCTGTTCGACTTCGCCGATGCCGAGAAGATGACCTTTTTCGGCACCTCGGCCAAATTCATCGATTCCGTGCGCAAGGCCGGTCTCGAGCCAATCCGCACGCATGATCTGTCGACCGTGCGGGCGATTTCCTCCACCGGCTCGCCGCTGTCACCGGAGGGTTTCCGCTTCGTCTATGACGGCATCAAGAAGGATGTCCACCTGGCCTCGGTCTCCGGCGGCACCGACATCGTCTCCTGCTTCGTGCTTGGCGTTCCGACGCAACCGGTGTGGACCGGCGAGATCCAGGGTCCCGGCCTCGGCCTGGCCGTCGATGTCTGGGACGACGACGGCAAGCCGGTCAGGCAGCAGAAGGGCGAACTGGTCTGCACCAAAGCCTTTCCGGCGATGCCGATCGGCTTCTGGAACGACTCCGAGGGCAAGAAGTACCAGGCGGCCTATTTCGAGCGCTTCGACAATGTCTGGTGTCACGGCGATTTCGCCGAATGGACCGACCATGGCGGCCTGATCATCCACGGCCGTTCCGATGCCACGCTCAATCCGGGCGGCGTGCGCATCGGCACGGCGGAAATCTACAACCAGGTCGAACAGATGCCCGAGATTCTGGAGGCGCTGTGCATCGGCCAGGATTTCGACAATGACGTGCGCGTCGTGCTGTTCGTGCGGCTGGCGGAGGGTGTGCGGCTGGACGACGATCTGGAAAAACGTATTCGCTCCAAAATCCGCACCGGGGCGAGCCCTCGCCATGTTCCGGCCAGGATCGTCGCCGTCACCGACATCCCGCGCACCAAATCAGGCAAGATCACCGAGCTGGCGGTGCGCGACGTGGTGCATGGCCGCGCCATCAAGAACAAGGAGGCGCTGGCCAACCCCGAAGCGCTGGAACTGTTCAAGAACCTGCCGCAACTGGCCGAGTGACCGGGCAGTCGTAATGGTTAACGAAACCTGTCGGTAGAATTTACCTAGATTTCATGAGTGGTACACATTCGTAAACTTTCCGCCGCGCCGGTAAGGAGTTGTTAAGGCCCGGCGTCGATAGTCGCATGTAACTTGAGGGAGAAATCCCGTTCCTCCACATCCCCGGAGGATCTGAATTCGCTCAAGCCCCCGTTGTGACAGCAATCCCATCTCTTAAGGCGTCCTTTGGGCGCCTTTTCTTTGCCGGGGCAATTCCGGGAAGAGTGCGAAACGGTTTTTCCGTCCGGAATTGCGGGAGGCCTATTCCGCGAGCACGCGGGTCGACGGAAACGCGACCTCGACTAGGGTTCCTTCTCCCGGCGTCGAATTGATGGTGAACCGGGCGCGGTTGGCCTCCACCATTGCCTTGGTCAGCGGCAGTCCAAGCCCGGTGCCGTCGCCGCGTCCGCGCTTCAGGGCGTTGATCTGCTTGAACGGCTTCAGCGCCTGCTCGATCTCGGCCTGGCTCATGCCGATGCCGGTGTCGCGCACCCGCATGACGACGTCGCCCGACGTCTCATAGGCGGTGGAGACGATCACCTGGCCGCCAGCCTGGGTGTAACGGATGGCATTCGACAGGATGTTGAGCGCGATCTGGCGCACGCTGCGCAGGTCCGCCACCACTTCCGGCAGTCGCGAAGCGAAGCTCGAGCGGATGATGACGCGTTCGCGATTGGCCTGCGGCTGCATCATTGCCACCGTCTCGGCCAGCGTGTCGTTAAGCGACACCGCCTCATAGGCCATCTCCTGCTGGCCAGCCTCGATCTTCGAGATGTCGAGCAGGTCGTTGACAAGGTCGAGCACATGATTGCCCGAGCGGTTGATGTCGCGCAGATAGTCGCGGTAGCGGTCGTTGGCGACAGGGCCGAACTTCTCGTCGACCATCAATTCGGAAAAGCCGATGATGGCATTGAGCGGCGTGCGGATCTCGTGGCTGATGCGGGCGAGGAAATCGGTCTTCTGCGAGGAAGCGCGTTCGGCCACCGCGCGCGCCTGCGTCAGGTCCTCTTCGGCCCGCTTCCACTGCGTGATGTCGCGCACGACGGCGCAGAAGCCGCTGTCGTTGGGCAGCCGGCCGATGGTCATGAACAGTGGAATGAAGCGGCCTTGCGCCTCGCGCCCGATGACCTCGCGGCCGTCATTCATCACACTCGCCACGCCGGGCTCGGACAGTCCGTTGAGATAGTCTCGCGCCGCGCGCTGGCTTTCGATGGCAAACAGCGAGGCGAACGGCTTGCCGGTCACCTCGTCGCTGTCGAAGCCGAACAGCGCTTCGGCCGGACGGCTGATCGAGCGGATGGTGCCGTCACGGCCGATCAGCACGACGCCGTCGGTCGCGGTGTCGATGATGGTGCGCATCTCGGCGATGCGTGCCTTGAGCTCCGAAACGTCCGGCTGCGTCTGCTCGTCGCCGACCGCATGCGGGGCTGCCGGCGTGTCATCCTCGCCGGAGCGGCGCACGACCAGCATCAGCGCCTTGCCGTCGCGCCAGGGAACCGAGCGCAGGATGGCCTCGATCGGGAATTCCTCTCCGCCACGGGTCTTCAGCCGCAGCGCGCGATCGGTGCTGTCAGAGGCGCCGTCATCGGCGTAGGGGTCGGCAAACAGTGCGCCGAGACCGCCGGCATCGGCCAGGTCATCGAGCGCCTCGTAGCCGGTCAGGTTGAGGAATTCCTCGTTCGCATAGTGCAGCTGATCGCCCGAATGGATCAGCAGTGGCACCGGGAGCTTGCCCAGGAGCGAGGTATCAGGGCCCCGGTTTTCATCCCCGGCCGAAAACGCTGACGGCACGAACCCTTCGACCTTGAGCGGGGGCACCTGAAGGCGTGGCCGTTCGACGCGCGCCTCCAGGGCATCGCTCGGATTGTCAGTCTCCTTGGCGGACGCAGCGGCCTGTTTATCAGGCGCGGCGGCCTCCTCGTCGGCCTGCGCCCAATCCTCATTGTCCTCGGCGTCGCGAAAATCCGCCGACGTCATGCTGTCGTCGTCCGCGGCCGGGTCGTTCACCTGTGGTGTGCCGCCGGCCGCCGTTTGCGCTTCGGCATCGCCAGCTGCGGTTTTGGCTGAACCCTCAGTCGCTTCCGCGGATACCGGCGCATCGTCGCTGTTGTCGGCGACATAGGTCGGTTCATCGTCGCGGTCGGCAAGGTTGAGCAGCGAGCCCGAAGGACTGGGCCGGAGGGTTTCCTCTCCTATCGTCTCATCTGGATCTGCGCCGTCGAGCCGTGCCAGATCCTTCTCGTCCTCAGCCTCGATATCGGCGGGCTCGGCGGCGCTTGCCTCGCCCACGGCGTCAGCCGCCGGCTCGAGGTCCGCATCCACCGGTCCAGCATTGGGGGTGGCGTCCGCAGTCGGGCCGCCATCTTGCGTCGACAGGATCGTGCCGGCGGCCTCGGATTGCGGCTCTGCCCGGACTGCTGGCGCCAGCTCAGGCTTCTCGGCCTCTGGGGGCTCAACTGGGGAACTGTCCTTCTTCAGCCGCTCGCCGATCTCGCGGAACGCGCTGCGTTCCAGCGTCGACAGGCCCTTGTCATTGGCTGGCTGCCGATGTTCGGCCAGCCGGATCACCTTGTCGGCAAAGCGCCGCTCCGGTTTCGGCACGATGGTCAGCGCTGGCACCTCGCCCTTGAAGGGGTCTGGCGTCTTCGGCGCCTCGGGCGCGGGTTCGGCGGTTTCTTGCGCCGCCGGCGCATGGCCATTGGGAACGAGCGCCATGCCGATGGCCTCGGGATCGACGACCGCGTCGCCGGTGCGGGCAACGCCGAAGCCGCGGAAACCCTCGAAGGCACGGCTGCGGCCGTAGACGGGTAGGGCGGCCAGGTCGACAGGGATCTTGAGATCGGTACCGACGACCGGCCACAGCACGGAGCGGCCGGACCACGTGTCGCGCCGCTCCAGCAGACCGGCGATCTCGCCGGAGGCATCGAGGCCGAAGGCTGCCGCGACATCCTTGAAGCGCCTGCCGATGATGTCGGCTGCGGGCTTGCCGACGATCTCGGCGAATTCCGGCGACAGCGCGCTGAACTTGCCGTCGGCATCGGTGCGCCAGACGAAGCGTATCGGCGCCGCGGCGCGGTCTATCGCCGGAGCGGCCGGAGTCGCGGTCGGCGAGGGGGCATGGACGTCATTCCGTCTCGTGTTTTCCTCGGGACTCTCCGGGACGGCCTCTTCGGCCCGCGCTTCGGGTTGGGGCGGTCGGCTCGCCTGTTGCCCCTCGTCCTCGTCGGTTTTGAAGTACCAATGATCGTGCTGCCCCGGCGTGCTCACTGCCGCCGGAGCCTGCCCGGCCGCGTCGGCGATCTCATGCACTTCCGATGCCGGGATAGCTTCGGCCGGTTGCGTGGCGCCCGGTCCGTCCGTCGGTGTCCCGGTGTGCTGGCTCGGCTGCGGCTGGACAACAGCGTTGCCAGCCGGTGCGGTCTCGGCAATGGATTCAGGGCGTTCGCCGGTTGTGGTCCTGTCGTCGAGCTGGTCCTCGTCGATCACCACCAGCAGATGCCGTTCCTCGGTCAATCTTGCGAGACCAGCCGGAAAGGAGGCCGTGCGGCCGGGAACGAGGCGCTTGACGATGCGGTCGCTCCCTGACGCAACGTCAGCGACGAGGGCAGCCAGCGTGCCCGGCAAGATGCCAAGGGCCGAAAACCCTTCCGATGCCGCTTCGATGTTGCCCTTGGCATCGATGAAGGCGATGAAATGACCGTCTTCGGTGAAGCCGCTAATGGCGCGTGCGGCGATCTCGTCGGCGCTGCGCGACCCTGTCTGCGCAGCCGGTACCGCCAGCATGATCGCTTTCTCTGCGTCCGGCATGGTCACCGCACTGGCCAGGAAGCCGACCGCGCGGCTGGTCATGCCGGTTGCCAGCCGCACCATGATGGCGCGGTCGCGGCCGATAACTGGAAATCCACTGGTCGCCATGATCTGGCGTCTGGCGATCAACGGCAGTTGCGCCGAGGCGCCGATAATGGCCTCGATGTCGGGATAGCCGAACACCGCCGCACCTGGCCCGTTGGCCCAGATCACCTGTTCCAGATCCTCCGACAGGATCGCGATCGCGTCGCCGGCGGCAAAGCGCTGACGGACCGCATCGAGCACGGCGACGTCGAGGAAGGAATATTCGGACGGCATGCGCTTGGCGAACCCTCACGGAGCGGCGAATTTGCAGTTAACGCTTTGTTAATAAAAGCCGGCGGCGCGAAGGTCCACAAGCCAGAACGTGCAAAGGCCGGAATTTGGGCTCTTGGTTAACGGCCGTAAAGAATTTATGGTGCACTGCAACAAAGATATTGCAATGCACAAAAATTGCCTTTATATTGCCATCATAACTGAACGAGACGGCTTTCTGTCAAAGCCGCTACCGCTGAAAAGGATGGAAAAATGTCCAGGACCAAGACCGCCGAGACCATCGAAAACGTTGAATTCCCGAGCTTCGACGCTTCCAAGGCCACCGACCAGATCCGCGCTTTCGCCGAAAAGGGCGTTGAGCAGTCGAAAGAGGCCTATGCCAAGCTGAAGACCGGTGCCGAAGAAACCCAGAAGGCTCTGGAGTCGAGCCTTGAGACCGCCAAGACCGTTTCCAGCGATCTGTCGCTGAAGACCATTTCCGCCCTGCGCGCCAATGCCGAGGCCGGCTTCTCGCATCTCGAAGCCCTGATCGGCGCCAAGTCGCTGTCGGAAGTCGTCGAACTGCAGACCGCGTTCCTGCGCAAGCGCGTCGAGATGACCGTCGAGCAGGCCAAGGACTTCCAGACCGTCGCCACCAAGGCGGCCGAGGACGTCTCCAAGCCGATCAAGACCGCCTTCGAGAAGGCGATGAAGGAAATCAAGGTTGCCTAACATTTTTGCATGATCGGTAGATGCAACAAAAGGTCGCATTTTCTTAAAAACGATCAGGCATATGATGGTAGCCATCAAGGAATACCCGGCGAGTGGAACCTCCTCCCTCTGCTCCCCGGGGTGACCAGCCAGCACCTCCTCCCGCTGGCTCGTAACAGGAAAAGGCCGGCACCTCCTCCCGCCGGCCTTTTTCTTTGTCCGACGAAAAGTCGATGCCGTTGTGGGGAAGCGACCTTTGCCGAGCAAAAGTCTTGAATTAAGATCCATTAGCCCGTAAGGACGCATCGCCGAACGACAGAGCGGATCACGGAAAGTGAACTTTCCACCTTGGTCTGGCTCAGCAAACGTGCCGTTGTAGCTCAGATGGTTAGAGCGCCGGATTGTGGATCCGGAGGTCGCTGGTTCGATCCCAGCCAACGGTACCATCGGCTTCTTCCATAAGTAGCTGTTTCGTTTTAGAAAATCCTGATTGTTGGCTTCCAAGCTTGCCCTGGAGGCGGTTTTGTGTCACAAATTGTGCTACCTATTGTGATACAAATGGCGCGAGGCCATGGGACGAAGGCGCGAAGAGGAAGATCCTGATCGCTACCTCCACCTGAGGGACGGTTATTTCCATTACCGACGAAGGGTCCCTACAGAGGTCATTGGTCTTGATGATCGCGGCCAATTCGTGCGCCGATCGCTCGACACGAGGGACAGATCAAAAGCCAGAACCGCGCGCGATCTCCACGAGGCTGCGGATAACGGGCTCTGGGCTGCAATGCTGCTTGGAGAAAATCCCCACGCCGCGCTGGCCCGTTACAAGCTGGCTGTGAAGCGAGCAGAATCGCTTGGGTTCGTTTACCGGCCCCTTGGCGAAATTCTTGCCTCCGAGCCGCTAGAGACCATCATGCGGCGCGTAGAGACTACCGCTGTGGAACCGGCTAAATCTCCGGTCTTGGATGCGGTCGCGGGCATGGTGGCACAGCCAGACGACAAGATATCCGAAGCGCTCCAGCTGTACTTCTCCGAAATAGTCCGCGACGAGCTGCGCACGAAAAGTCCTGATCAGCGCAAGCGCTGGAAGGCCAAGCGTAAGATGAGCGTCGACGTTTTCATCGAACTGGTCGAAGACAAGCCTATGGGCCAGATCACGCGCGATGACGCGCGCAAAGTCCACAAATACTGGCTGGACCGCGTGGCGCCGGAGGATGGCCCGGGTGACCGTTCGGCTTCGACCGGCAACCGGAACATGGGCAACCTCCGAACGCTGTATGGCGACTACTACCGCCATCTGGGGTTCCCCGAACAGAAGAACCCGTTTGCCGATCTCTCGTTCAAGGACAAGTCAAAACGGAGCCGGCCACCGTTCCCGACCGACTGGATCAAGGACAAGATCCTCGCGCCAGGTGCATTGGCCCAGCTCAACGACCAGGCTCGAGGTATCGTCCTGGCATTCGTCGAGACCGGGTGCCGCCCGAGCGAGCTTGCAAACCTGCATGCCGGGGTCATCCTTCTCGATCACGATGTGCCTCACATCTCAGTCGAGCCCGGGGAAGACCCTGAGGACCCCCGGGAGATCAAGACGGAATCCTCGGTGCGCAGGGTTCCCTTGGTTGGCGTGGCTCTAGAGGTGTTCAAGAAGCACCCTGAAGGCTTTCCTCGCTACAGGGATCGCGAGGCTCAGCTGTCGGCCACAGTGAACAAGCACTTCAAGAAACACGGGTTATTTCCGACGGACGAGCACACGGTTTACTCGCTGCGCCACTCGTTTGAGGACCGGATGAAGAACGCTAGATTGGATGAGGAGCTTCGCCGCATGCTGATGGGCCATACCATTGATCGCCCGAAATACGGCGAGGGTGGCGACATGAAGATGTGGCAGGAGGAACTCATGAAGATCGCGCTGCCGTTCGATCCCGCGATCGTATGACACGCTGGCGCACCGCTGCGAGGCGTTCTTCCTTAGCCTGGTGATCCCGCAAGGCCCGCTCTAGATGGTCGTATAGTGGAAGCCATGCCTCGCCTTGGTCGCCTCGCGCCACGATAATTTCCGCCACGCGGTCGAGCGCGCGCTCGATACGCTCAGCGGTGATCGGCCTGGGCGCAGGTGCGGAGCGCTTCACCGCCACACCTCTTTGCAGATCCAAGGACACGGCATGTCCCACGCTAGGCGAACATTTGAAAGAGAAGGAAGTGGCAGTTCCTGTTCGTGCCGCAAACGGTGGCTGCGGCGTGCAAATAGGAGGGATGTGCGATGAGAAAGGTTGCGGGCAACCACGCCTGCGAACGAGAGGGAGAGTGGGGACCGGATTTTCCGTGACGGGTTGAGAGCCGGAGGAGAGGCCTCCGACGCCCGTCGCGGAGAAACCGCGATGTCTTTTCAAAACAATCGAGCGCGCGCCGGGGCCGACCGGAGCAACCTCTATGATGATATCACCAACAAGATCATCTCCGAACTGGAGGCCGGTCGTTTCCCTTGGGTCCAGTCATGGGGAACCGCCGCCGCCAAGGCGCCATTGTCGATGCCGCGAAACGCCTCCACCAGCAGAGCCTACAGTGGGATCAACGTACTCATTCTCTGGGGCGCCGTGGTCGAACATGGCTTTCCAACGCAAAGCTGGCTGACCTTTCGGCAGGCCATCTCACTCGGTGGAAATGTCCGGAAAGGTGAGCGTGGTACCACTGTCGTCTTTGCTGATCGCTTCGTCCCGGACGATGAGAAGAAACGCGCCAGCGAAATTGGCGAGGATGCCCGAGCGGTTCCATTCCTCAAACGCTTCAGGGTCTTCAACATCGAGCAATGCGACGGTCTACCCGACGAAATCGCAGTTTCCTCTCCGCTACCCGACATCAGGTTGACCGAGCCGCGGGTTGAGGCACTGATCAAGGCAACCGCCATAGAATTCCGCATCGGCGGGAACAGGGCCTACTACTCGCCAGCCCACGACTATGTTCAGGTGCCGCCGCCGCAGGCCTTCTTCGAACCGATCAACTGGCATCGCACAGCCCTCCATGAGCTTGGTCATGCCACCGGTCATCCTTCACGGCTTGGCCGCGATTTTCCGGATCTTCAGCACCAGGAAATATGCGTTCGCGGAACTGGTGGCCGAGATCAGCGCGGCCTTCGCTTGTGCCGCGCTGGGCATCGTCCCCACCGTACGGCATGCCGACTACATCGGGTCCTGGCTCGAGGTTTTGTGAGAGGACAATCGCGCCATTGTGCGCGCCGCGGGCCAGGCCAGCAAAGCGGCCGACTGGCTCCTAGGGCATCTTCCGGGGGTGTCGCACCGCCGATTGAGGTGGAAGGAGATGACGACAGGAGGGCGGCATGATCCTCTTGACTCCAGAGCTGCGCGAGCGCCTTCTTGCCAACGGCCGCGATCGTGATGCCGACCATGTCCCGGTTGTGCGTTTCTTCAATCCGGTCGGCGCCGGCACCTGGCTCGCGACCGAACTCGACGAGGACGGCGATACCCTATTCGGCTTGGCCGATCTCGGTATAGGCTATCCCGAACTAAGCAGCTTCAGTCTCTCGGAATTTCAGTCGGTTCGCCTGCCGTTCGGCATGGCGATCGAACGCGATCTCCTTTTCGTGGGGCGGTTGCCTATCTCGGCTTATGCCGAGGCTGCCCTGGCAACTGGAAGCATCCCGCAGGGCGAACAGGTTCTGCACGCCGCTGCCGACGGGCAGCGGCGTGCGAGATCATGTCCAGGGGAAGGAGAGGAAGAGGTTTGAAGGGATTTTCGCGACGGGTTCAGGACTGAGAGAGAGGCTCTCGGCGCCCGTCGCGGAGAACCCAGATGACCACTGCCGTTCAGAAGATCACCCTGTCGTCCGCGCGCGACATTCCTTTCAACAAGCTTTTGCTTGCGCAAACCAACGTCCGGCGCATCAAAGCCGGCGTCTCGATCGAGGACCTTGCCGCCTCGATCGCCCGCCGCGGCCTGATCCAGAGCATCCATGTTCGTGCCGTCCCCGATGCCGATGGCCAGGAGACCGGCATGTTCGAGATACCGGCTGGCGGCCGCCGCTATCGCGCACTCGAAATGCTCATGAGGCAGAAGCGCCTTGCCAAGACCGCGCCGGTGCCGTGTGTCGTCGGTAGTTCCTCTGGCGCCATTCTTGCGGAGGAAATTTCGCTGGCCGAGAATATCGAGCACGCACCGCTTCATCCGCTCGACCAGTATCGGGCCTTCAAGGATCTGCGCGACAAGGGCATATCGGAGGAGGAGATCGCGTCGGCCTTCTTCATCTCGGTCAACATCGTCAAGCAGCGGCTCAAGCTCACCGCCGCGTCACCGGCGCTCCTCGACATCTATGCCGACGACGGCATGACGATCGCCCAACTCGAGGCGTTCTCGGTCAGCAACGATCACCAACGACAGAAGCTCCATCTTCGCCGCGTGCGCGTCATGGGCGCCAACCGCATCGAACTGTCGGGCTTTGCCGACACGATCCGCGAGCAGCTCTCTGCTTACGGGCTGTTCCACGAGATCATTTCCTGGAAGCTGCGCATGTTCGTTCCCACCGACGCGACCGGACCCACGGTGCTTGCCAAGGTACTTGATCGCTATCCGGTCCAACGCATCGGCGAGAAGGAAGTCGCCTGATGCCTCGTCGAGATGCTTCCGAACTGGCGCGTCGTCTTGGTAGTCAGGCTGAGGCGGTTTGCCGCCGCTATCTTTCCAATGGTCATCGCGAGGGCCGGTACTGGCTGGTGGGCGATGTCCACAATGCACCCGGGCGCTCCCTGTTTGTCCGCCTCAAAGGACCGGACTCGGGCAAGGGCGCTGCGGGCAAGTGGACCGACGCCGCCACCGGCGAGCATGGCGATCTGCTTGACGTCATCCAGGAATCGCTTGGCCTGCATGACTTCAAGGATGTGACCGACGAGGCGCGCAGCTTTTTGGCTATCCCCCAGCCAGTTCCAGATTCAACCCAAGGTAGGAAGCATGCACCTCCAGCCCCGGCGGGTTCTGTCGAGGCGGCGCGGCGGCTGTTTTCCATGTCGCGGTCGATTTCACGGACGCTCGTTGAGATGTATTTGCACGCACGCGGCATAACGGCATTGCACGAAACTGAAAGCCTTCGGTTTCACCCGCGCTGCTACTACCGCTCCGACGAGGAGGCGCCGACCGACACCTGGCCCGCAATGATCGCGGCGGTGACCGACCTTGACGGCAAGCTTACCGGCGCGCATCGCACCTGGCTCGACCCAGCCGGTTTCAGCGAGGCGCATCTCGGCCGAGCTCCGATCGATACACCCCGACGGGCCATGGGCGATCTTCTTGGCCACGGCGTCCGCTTCGGGGTCTGCAATGACGTGATGGCAGCCGGAGAGGGAATCGAGACCATGCTGTCGCAGCGTTCTGTGCTACCCACCATGCCGATGATCGCGGCCCTCTCGGCGGCGCACCTGTCCGCGATCCTCTTTCCCGAAACGCTGCGGCGTCTCTACATCGCTCGCGACAATGATCCGGCGGGGGATGGAGCGGTGGCGACCCTCATCGAACGCGCCAATTGCGAAGGCATCGAAGCGGTCGTCCTGACCCCGCAACTCGGTGACTTCAACGAGGACCTGCATCTCCTCGGCCTCGATGCCCTCAGGGCGATGCTGCGGCTTCAGATCGCGCCTAAGGATATCGCCCGCTTCATGGCACAGCCGGCCTGACCGGGAGGAGGTGAGCGGTGGCGCACGTCGCAGCGATCGTTGCGGCAGCGCTCGGTTCCCTTGCCGGGCGTGACGGCCCCACGGCCTTCAAGAGGGCGGTCGGGTGCGCCGCGCGACCCGGTCAGGCAATGGCTGCGCCCGGCTATTTTCCGTCGGCCCTGCGGGCCTTTTCATCGCGAGACAAAATAGCCGGGCTTCGCCACCCTCCACTGACGTTTCGGCCCTTGGCTGGCGCCGCGGGTGCAAGACCTGTCCGCCCGTCGCTCTCGTCGCCATGAAGGCCGCGATGGGCGCGGCCGATCCGGCACAAGGGAAGCCGCCATGAGCGATCACAATCACCTCGACTTCGAACCACCGCACGCGTCCTCCTCAATGGAGCATGTGCTCCAGGAACTCCAACTCTATGGCTACCGGCCCTTCGAAGACGAACCCGATCCGCGCCCGCTTCCAGAGGCCAGCGTGGTCGCAGGCAGCATCGCCGACATCTTCGATGCCCTCGTGGCGACGCTCTCCGATACGCGCCTCGAGCCCGACCTTGAGGAACTGCTCTGGGGCACCGTCAACCTGTACCATCGGGCGACCAATCGGATCGAACGCGAACTCGATGACAACGAACTGTCGCAGCTGCGCCTACAGCGCGAACAGGACGGATCCGAGGTCAAGTCCGTCGAACTTGAACGGCTCACCGCCCAAGGACAGACCTTGCTTGAACGCCGCAATGCCTTCGAGTTGATGCGCGATCAGGCAGCCGAGCACTTCGAGCGCTATACCCATTCGATCTGGCGACCCCGCGCGGGCTCCAAGGTCAACCACCGCAATCTCACCGCGGCGATGATCGACAGCCGTGATTTCCTTGCCGCGAAGAAGCATGCCGACAGCGAGTCGTTCTTGCCTCCGGGGCCAAAGGTCGCGTTCACCGGCGGGCTCGACTTCAATGATCATCGGCTGATCTGGGCCAAGCTGGACCAGGTCCACGCCAAGCATCCGGATATGGTCTTGATTCACGGCGGATCGCCCAAGGGTGCCGAGTTGATCGCGGCCAAATGGGCCAACAACCGCAAGGTTCCGCAGATCGCCTTCAAGCCCGACTGGACCAGGCACGCCAAAGCCGCTCCCTTCAAACGCAACGACGTCATGCTCGACGCCCTGCCGATCGGCGTCATCCATTTCCTTGGCACAGGCATCCAGGACAACCTCGCCGACAAGGCCCGAAAGCTCGGCATCCCGGTCATGAAGTTCGGCGCCACATGAAGGGGCGCCTCGACCGGCGCGAGGCATGATGTGCACGTCGGCGACCGGGCTCGTCCGGCGTGGAAGTCCGGGGCATGGCACTTCCTGCGGCGATTGCGATGAAGGCGCGTCGGGCAAGCCTCGATCCCTCACGTCTCATCGGCTCCTGCGACCGAAACTGTGAATCGATCACCGCGTTCATAGGCGCGATTCCTTGGTCCATCCTAGGGCCTGATGCCATCAACCCATGAAGGGTCAGACTACGCAAAGCGTGCCGCCGCTTCGACTTCGCCTTCGCGGTGATTGCGGCCCTCGGCCGGACACATCGGGCGCCTGTCACGGGGGGCGGATCCCCGCTTCCAAACAGGAGCCGGATCGATGTCCCTCGCAGAAGCAAACGCCTTCGCCTTCAGCCTCGCCACCAGTCTGATGGTCAGCATCGTCATTTTCCGGGCCGGCGACGGTGCGCTCACGGTCGTGCCCGCGGACGAATTTGACGGAGAGGCCTCGGAGATCGTCGTTGAAATCGACCCCCACGCCGCATAGGTGAGGGAGCCTCGCCTGACGGCCGGCAGGCGCTGGCATGCCGATGTGCCTTGGCCCCATTGGCTGTAGCCACTAAATTGCCGGCAAAAACATTGGACTAGCGATACGTGATCGATTGTGTGTACGACAAACTCAGCCGCGCGGCGGCTTACGCTCGCCGGAGGTAGATGACAACGCTGATCATGAAAGATGACCGGACACACGAAGCTTCGCCAGCAGGATCAGTGCCGTACCATGGTACTCAGATTGCACGTGCTCGCGTAGCGGAGACGATTCCCATGCGGCCAAATCCGTAACCAAAGTCGAGGCATCACCGTCAACCGCCGTGCATCTTAAATAACCCGTCTTCTCGAGCACAACGATTGCAGTTTCTGCGTCATTGTACCCAATCGCGGCCATTCGCTGTACGCTGGCGTCACCATCAATACGGACATCAAACAGCACTGAACCTGAGGTTTTTGCCGCGGCGTCTGCTATGCGGTCAGAAAACGGTCGCTGAAAGCCGTCGGCATTAGCAAGAGACTGCTCAAACAGGACCATCTCAACGTGCCCGGCCACCATTCGGCGACAGTGCGCCGCTTGCCGTGATTGGCATAGCCGACATTCAGCTATTTCGGCTGTTTTTCACAGGATTTGTCTAGCTGCGCTAGTTCACCAAGACCGGTCGTTTCTAACCAGTGTCACGAAGTGTGCTAGTGCATTCTCTGCGGTTAGCTCTGCTGTGTTTCCCGTCACTCCCCACTGTGCAAAATGTCCGTCAATGCACATGCGTGCGAGCCCGTAGACCAGCGCCCTCGCGGCGATCTGTGTCTCTGCTATGTCGTTTGACCGGAGCATGTCTCGTCGCTGAGCTTCTACCATCGACCCTTCCATCAAAGCACGCACCGCTTCGTTATCGCGACGCAGCGACTCCGAACTATCCCAATCAATGAGACTCCTGGCGGAGATGATCTGGAAATGGGTGGGGTTTCGAAGTGCCCAGCGCAAATAGGCCATTCCCACAGCGGCAAAGCGTTCAATCGGGTCGTCCGTAGCGACATTCTTGACCGCGTTCGCAATCTCCGCGCGGAATCGGCCCATTGCCTGCTCTGCTACAGCCGTCATCAATGCGGTCTTACTCGCGAAATGACGAAAGGGAGCGCCGGGGGAAACGCCCGCTCGCTTTGCGACTTCGCGCACGCTGACATTGTCGGGGCCATCCTCCTCGATGAGGTGAACAGCGGCATCGATCAGCGCCTGCCGCAAATTGCCATGGTGGTAGCCAGTTCGGCCAGGCGTCTTGTCCTTTGGCATTTCGTCCTTCGTTCTCTTGAACAGCACAACGCATGCCTATCACGACTGCGAGCATCATGTAATCACTGTTTACAACATGGATGATAAGATGTAATCAGTGATTACAAATGGGATCGGAACAGGCCTGCGGCTTTCGCGGTTGCCGAACTCCCAGATGGAGGAAATGAACATGCTCGCCACAAACGCCGAAACGCACCCACCGCAATCGTCCATTTCGGTCCAAAGCCCAGCTGAAGACCCTCGACCGACGTTGAGTTCAGCGGCCGTCCAATCGAACGTGGCTATAACCAGCGCTACGCTTTATCGGCTTGCATCCATCGCCGGAGTGGGAAGCGCATTTATTCTTTTGGTCAACGCGGCTAAGCGCAGCTCGCTCATCCCGACCACCGATCTAACGCAGCTTCTGGCGCCACTTGCAGAGATACTGGCGCTCGGTCTTGTGGCGGGATTGTTTCTAGCGTCTGGACGGCGTGCTGGCCTGCTTGGCACTATAGCGTTTGTCCTAAACTTCGTTGCGTTAGCAAGTTTGGAAGGTGTGGAGGTTGTGATCAATCTCGTATTTTCGAAGCTTCCGCTGACAACGATCATCGACCTGCGAGCCGGGCCACTCGGGCTGGCTCTGGTCGCAAGTTCGTTGCTTTTCCTGGTTGGGACGCTTGCCTTCGTAATTTCTCTCGCCCTTGTAAGAGGCGTGCCACGCATCCCACTCGCTCTCTATGTCATTGGCGCAGTGCCTATTGCGCTCCGTGCGTTCGTGCCGGAGTGGGCCCTCGACCTTGGCTTGGTGGTTCTTGCGATAGCCATCGCTTGCCTGGCCGGCTGGCTGTGGATACGCGCGAGCACCATCGAAGATTTCAGGCCGGAAGGTGTGTTGCACCTATCGCCCGGTGCGGCGTGATCTAACAATATCCAGGGAAGCGCCGAGGGACCCGATTTGTGCGACGCCATCAATGCCGGGTTAGTGTTGCACCCATTCCTGATAGCATGCCTTGACGGCGTCCTGCTTATCTTGTCACCACGGACACCATTGCCTCATGGGTCAATGCCTTCATCCAGCCGGTTACCGCCTGGCGATCTGTCCTTGTGTTAGCCCGCTGGCTCAAACGCCGGCGGGCTTTTTAGTCGAACCTTTGACGGCGGTTACATAGCGTCCGCTGGAGCAAAGAAGCAGTTCTCGTGCTCCTCGGTTGGGTGCAGGCAGATGTGAAAGTTGTCGTCTCCGGATGGGATCACGACGTCGTATGGGACGAAGTAGCGGTCCTGGTGGGTGACTTTCCGGTGGTCGCCGGGTCGTAGGATGATGACATATCCGTCTGGGCGCGGCGTCACCGAAGTGCTGGGTATCTTGCCGCATTCTCCGGTCACCGGATCGCCATGACAGCAAGCTGGGGGATAGCTCCAATTTCCATCAGGGCCGTGCGCTAGCGCAGAACCATTCTCCAGCGCGGCAGCCGTAACTATCGCGCCTGCCAGTGCCATGTGCCGTGTTCCGACCTCATACACTTTCATGGCCCTCAAAGGGCAAGGGATGTCGTCGCGCGAACTGTACACTACCAAAACCATTTCAGCACATGCTAATTTAACCGCTGGAGGCGGGTATCGTATGGGTCGGAAGTTCATTGAGCCGTTGATGCCTACCCTGGTGGAAAAGCCGCCGGAGGGCGAAGGCAGTGCTACCCTGCCTCTCGCCAGATGGTGGACGTTGGGAGCACGATGGCGCGAGACCCGGACAACAGGGTTCGCTTTTGCAGTGCGACATCCTTCGCAGCGTCTTCCGAAAATTGGTCGTGGAGAGGCGCATTGCAAAAAGAAATAGACGCCTGCACGCCCTGCTCCTCGCGCTCTAACTGATCGAGTTAGACGAAATCGAGCCGGGCATTCTGGACTGGATCATCGCACGATAGGCGAGGGCCGCGGCGACGACTTCATGAGCAGCAGCGGAGAAGGAAGGCTATCGTTTCCGCTTTTCCATCTCGCGATAGACAAGCAACAACATTACCATTTCCGCGCTGCCAGCCGGGGGGTTGCGAGGCGACCTAGCTTCTAACGCCTGGAGGTTGAGATCATCTAGTTGCAAAAGGTGATCGCTGATGGCCTCGATCGCATCACGAAGCTTCGCCCTCAACTCGACAGCGACGATCTGCACCTGTCCCTCCACAAAAAATATGTGCCGCCTAACATACAGGCAACGGCCTATTAGCGTTGTTAATTCTGCTTAAACTGCTCCGGCTTCCGGCGACTAAAACCAGAAGATTACCGGGGTTAGCTCTAGCGAATCCGCAAACCCCGGCCAGATCGCCATACCAATGAGAACGCGCGAGTAGGGCGTATTCCAGTGCGGCGCTGGACGAAATCATTCCACTTCTTTAAGGGCAGGATATTAACGCTTTCTAATAGACTGGACAGCAGTCGTGCTGTTGCCGGCGGGTAGCCGACGCGCCTGGCTCCGGCTACTCGGCCGATCCATTGTTGGCAAAAGGTGAGGCATTCGGCACGCATTGCAACGACCAACCTGCCGGCGTCGGCTGCTTGTGATATTCGGTGATGGCGTTGGTGCACTGTTCGCGGGTGTCGAAGGTGCTGGGTAAAATGACCATGCCCCCTTGTGGGCCGGCGACCACGAGATACCAGACCAATGCTGCGGTGGTAGCCATGGAAATTCCTTATTGTCGCTCTCGGAGTGATCACCCGAACGCAATGAAACGTTGCCCGGGTGTCGAAACAAAGGCGGCTGGCGCTAAGGGCTCTGCACCGGGCCTGTGCCGTTCCACCGAATGAACGCGACTTCCTTGCCAGTAACTTCACGCACGGTCTTCAGCAGCGCGGAGTGGAGAAGCTGGAGCGAGCGGTAGTGCTCGCACTGCGGCGATATCAGCGGGCTCACGATGCTTTTATGCAGTCCCTCTGCTGCCTCCAGGAATCGCTGCAAATCTGCCTGCGGTAGCTGCTTGGAATGTTTGTATCGGACCACTGCGACCTCCTACGAGAGTCGCCCGACCTAGGATTATCATCCTGTGTAGGCAGCCCTTGGTAAAGAGGGAAAGTGGATCGGGATTTGGGCTGTGAAGGATCAGTGGCCGGCGCCGATCCATTCCTTACGAATCAGTAAGTCGCCGAATCAAGCCGGATCTGGCTAGAGTCGCAGCCGGCAGCGCACGTCCCTTTGCTGCTCTATCGGGGGCCCACATTCCCCGCCGATGGCCCGCTGCCTGCCCACCCCCGGCGGCAGCGGGCTGTCGAGCTGCAGACGCTAGGCGCAACAAGACGAAGGCGCCGAGGCCGGCCACGACCGTGCCAGGGAGTACGCGGAAAACATAACCGTGGAGGCTGAGGTTCTAACCGACCTGGAGTGGCACGACCGCTAAAAATCGCTTGAAGCGGGTTGAAGCTTTGCAGCTATTGCGAACCTAACGGCTGGCAGCCTCAGCTCTCGAGCCGCAAGCCCAGCACCCTGCCCTGAGGGTGGTGTGTCATCATGTCTTTGACAGCGCTCAGTTTCTCCTGGGATCGTACTTCGAGTGGCATGCTCTGCAGTCTGCTTGGACTGCCTGGAACGCAAGCGCGAACGCGTCCAGTCCGTTCATCGCTGCTCCTTCCGCCACCTTTGCGTCGGTGACAAGCTTCGCTGCAAGCGACCTGAAATCGTCCATATTCTCCCAGATCAGCGGAGAGGCTTCGGTATAGCCTTTGTCGCTGCCCTCGGGGAAAAGAGTCGGGAAAACGGTCATATTCTCCTGAAGCGTTCTCATAGCGGCAGTCGCTTTTTCGATGGGGTATTTGCCGAGAATTACCCGGAGGGCAACGTCCTCCAAATGCGAATTCATCAGCATGATCTGGCGGCGGTCGGCTATCGGGTCGTCCCCCGCGACAGCAGCACCTACCGTTACAAAAGCAAGTAACAATACCGCAAATCTCGTCTGATGAGACATGGACTACCTCCCATGTGCGCCGCACTGGCTAGCGTTCACCACCTGGTGGCCGATGGTTAGACGGCCCGGCCGCCGCACTCCTTATGGGTGACACAGGGGACAGCAACCGGGCCTGACCGGAGCGGGTTAGTGAACTCCTTCCGGCTGGCCGGCAATCTGAGCTGAAGCTAATGTAGACGCAATCCCAAGGATGAAGGACAGGCGCTAGGTCGTTACTTCTTCGGCGTCTGAGGTGGTGCTAGTATAACATAAGGTGTCCTCGGCTCCTTGCCGGGCTCCCGGTAAAACGGGGCCAACTCGCCGGGTGGTCCGAGTGATTTGATGTAAAGATACACCGAACGCAAGTCGCTGTCGGTCATGGCTTGGACTTGGTACCAGGGCATCGTCGGCAAATTGACTTTGTTCTTGAGGTGGTCGACCCATTTGTCCTCGTTAAAGCCCATCGCCGAGTCCCTGAGGTTTGCTGCGTAGGTCGTGCCCCATGGACCTTGCCAGCCAATGGACGAGCCTTTCAACGCTTTCTCCGGGTCGATTTTCCCATCGGCTTCACGGTATCCTTCCGTGTGGCAGAAATGGCAGCCGCCGATGATCGAAATATAAAAGCCGCGTTCGACTGAAACTTCGTCGGCCGCCAGCAGGCTGGGTGGCACGATGCACAGAGCAAAGGCCGCACAAAGATCGATTGTTCACATATTCGCTGCCTCCCCATGACTGATTGCCGACCATCATACGCGAATGATCAGCAACATTCGACGCGCATCGTCAAGGCGGGCAAATTTCAAACTGAGACACTACGCGCGTGGCTCTTTCGCGTCGGCCCGCCACCAGTCAAAGCCGGCGCTCTTTCATGGCCAGGACAATGGCACCTATCGCGATCTTGAGCTTTGCGGTGCCGGATCAACTCTTCACTTCGATCCCAGATCCCATAGAAACCCGCCCGCTGGCCTTGGCGAGCTGGTCCTTTTCTCGCTCGGAACATCGCTGAGCATGGCTTAAGCCGGTGCGGCAGGTGCTCATCAGTTTCTGCTACTGACTGAGGGTCCCTATGGCGCGTCCCTGCAAATAGGGGCGCGTCAACCCCTGATGGAAAAAACCCTACTTGCCCTACGGATCAGCGTTGCTGCCGCCAGATGTCCCGGCGGTACCCGCACTTCCTTTTCCGACCCTAGTCACCACGAAGGCTCCCGGGCTTTCCAGCAGCTGGCGGGCGGTGCGAGCAGCATGTTTCCGGCGCCGACCTTCGCTAAGTATGCGCGTAAAAACGGCTGAATTGGGGGGACACTAAGGCGCAGCTTGGCGTCAAAGTCGGCCCTGTACATCTTGGTGCACTGCAACAAAGATGTTGCGTTGCACCCAAAGTTCCGTTAGGGAATGCTAATATTGCTTTTGGAAAGCTGCCCCCCGGAAAGGATGGAATCGATGCCCAACACTACCGAAAAGACCGCTGAATTTATCAACGACGTATACCCCGCCTTGGACGCTTCCAAGGCTATCGAATATATGAGCTCTGTTGCCGAAAAAGGTGTCCAGCAGTCGAAAGAGGCCTATGCCAAATTCAAGGTGGGGTCAGAGTCGACCCAGAAAGCGCTCGAGTCGAGTTTCGAAACCGCAAAAGCCGTTGGCAGCGATCTCTCGCTGAAGACCATTTCCGTGCTGCGCGCCAATGCCGACGCCGGCTTCTCGCACTTTGAAGCCCTGCTTGCCGTTAGGACGCCTTCCGAATTTGTTGAACTTCAGACCGCCTTCGTCCGCAAGCAGGTTGAAAAGGCTATCGAACAGGCCAAGGAACTCCAGGCAGTCACGACCAAAGCCGCCGAGGATTTGTCCAATCCGATCACGTCCGCTTTCGAGAAGGCGATCAAGGAGCTCGCAGTCGCTTAGCTTTTCTTGGGTAGCGCTTGTTCGCTAGCCGCACCTATTTTGCCTCGCCCAGCCCCGCCTGTAATCCCGCTATTGCCCTACAGAAAAGCCCACTGCGACGGGAGGATGCAGTGGGCCTTTCGGGTGGCTTACATCCTTGGTGTAGAACGGCCACCTTGTCGTCACAACCGCCAACGCTATCCGGTAGCGGAGTTTTTGCATGGTCAAAACAGGACTCATCAGCAATTGAAAGTCATTTCGGCCCAATGGCTCGGTAGCGCGCATCGGTCGGAAGCCGAGCTGCGGAACGACATCTAGTGGCCTGCTGCCGGTTTCGTGGACACCGAGATAAGGTGTTTAACGGAACTGGAGAGTGGGAATGCAGAGAAGGAAGTTCAGCCGCGAGTTCAAGCTTGAGGCGGTGAGATTGATCGAGGATCGGGGCGTTGCGGTGGCCCAGGCTGCCCGCGACCTCGATGTCCACGAGAATGTGCTGCGCAAATGGGTGCGCGAGCTATCGGCCGATCCGCAGCGTGCGTTTCCCGGTCATGGGCAGATGAAGCCGGAGCAGCAGGAGATTGACCGGCTGCGTAAGGAAGTCGCGAAGCTGAAGGCGGAGCGCGACATCCTAAAAAAGGCCGCAGCCTACTTCGCGAGGGAAGTGACATGAGGTTCGCTTTCATCGCGAGGCACCGGAACATCTGGCCGGTGGCATGGCTGTGCAGTGCGCTGGATGTGTCCCGCTCGGGCTTCCATGCCTGGCTCAACCGCAGCCCTAGCGTTCGCTCCCAGCATGACGAGATCCTCGTTTCCAGGATCGACCGAAGCTTCAAGAGCAGCGACCGCACCTACGGCGCGCGTCGGGTCTGGCACGACGTTCTGGCAGAGGGGCTTTCCTGCGGACTGCATCGCATCGAACGCCTCATGCGGGAGAACGGCCTCCGGGCACGTCCACGCCGGCGCGGACTGCCGAAGGATACCGGCGAGCGAGCCGCCGTGTCGGACAACCTCCTCGATCGCGCCTTCGAGGCATCGGCCCCGAACCAGAAGTGGGTCGCCGACTTCACCTATATCTGGACTGCGGAAGGATGGATCTACGTTGCCGCCGTCGTCGATCTGTTCTCCCGCCGTGTCGTCGGCTGGGCGATGAAGGCCGAGATGACCGCGCAGCTCGTCACCGACGCTCTCATCATGGCGATCTGGAGGAGAGGCAAGCCCGACAGCCTGCTGCACCACTCCGACCAGGGATCGCAATATACGAGCGAGCAGTTCCAGCGACTGATGGCCGACCACGGCATCACCTGCTCGATGAGCCGGTCGGGCAACGTCTGGGACAACGCTGCGATGGAGAGCTTTTTCTCGTCGCTCAAGACCGAGCGGACAGCCCGCAAGGTCTACAGGACGAGAGATGATGCGAGGGCGGATGTGTTCGATTACATCGAGCGCTTCTATAACCCTCGGCGAAGGCACTCGACGCTGGGCTATCTGAGCCCCGTGGAGTTCGAGGAACAAGCTATGTTAGCTTAACCTCGTGTCCGAAAAACCGGCAGCAGGCCATAGCGAGGCATTCTCGTCGCGAGTTGGGACAAACATTACCCAGGGGGACGCTCCGCCTAGCTAGCTGACGGCGTTCCGTCGCCAGCGGCAACCTCTCCTCGTTGCTTCATCCGTGTTCGATACCAGATCGTCCAGAGCGTTAGCCCGCCGTAAATGCCGTAGCTGATGACCGGTGAAACGACCAGATACTGCTCGATCGGCCAATTCCATGCGAGCCAGCTACGAATCATAGTCTCCACCGAGAGTCCGACGCCCCAGACGAGCGTCATCAATCGAATCGACGAGCGCAAGCTCAGCCGTTCACGCCACAGCGCTTCGAAACGCTCCTCGCCGTGCTCGAGTTCCCTCGCAATCGTCGCCCGCGCGAGGTAGAAAACTACCGGCTTCCGGAACGCGAGCGACAATAGGAACACAACGCCTATCGCCCCCGACACGAGCGATTCGCGAAGCAGTAGGAACCGCGCACTGCCACCGAGCGCCATCACCATCAGCGACAAGGCGATACCGAGCAGAACGAGCGCGCTCAGCGCATCGACGCGGCGAAATCTCGCGAACTCGATTAGCCCCCACGCGACAGGCGGAACGGCGGACGCATAGAGCGCTCCCATCGTTCCGAAATGAGGAAGCGCCATGCGGTACGCGAGCCATGGCAGCAGCAAATTGACCACGAGCTCGACAACAAGACCTGCGCGTATCCTCATGATTGCTCCGGGCATCTGGAGGAATGCGCTTTAAGTATAGGATCGCGCGGTATGTGCATGCAATTCCGGAGGCGTGACGGCCTCCATGTGGATGGTAGTTCGGAATCGACGGCTGTTGATAATCTACTTCCTATCGTGTGGCCGGACTCGCCTGGCGCTTGGGCAATGTCCGCAATGGCCGCCTATGGGTCGCCGGTCTCGACTTCGTTGAGGGCGACTCGCCCCTCGTGCACGGACCTTCCTACAACGAAGCTAAGCGTCCCTTCCCCGGTGCGAAGCTGCTCTCGACATTGCGGCGGGGGCAAGTTGGCTTCTGGTCAAAGGCTGGCACCATTTTGATGGCAGCTTTGCGCCGCTTCTCGGCTGTTAAAGTTGGCGTTGTCACTCCCTGAAAGCGGTCACTGTGTCACTGCCATCACGGGGGGCACCGTACACCCTTCTACCCGGGACAAACTCGCCTGACGAAGGTACGACGCCTTGATTAAGCACGTGCAGAAGTGGTGTGAATGAACTCAACGAGACCTTCATAGCGAACCGCGCTTCCTCAAGTTGATGCCTATCGCAAAAAGAGTCGTCGCGTCACTTGACAACTTCACAACTTTTGTGTTTTTTGTGAGGTTATCAACACAAGGCGACCGACATGACTGCTCCGCGTTTTGCTACTCGCTTGAACTCCTTCGGGTCTGCCCCACAGCTATTCTGGCCCGATCTGACGGCCAAGCCAAGCATGATGCAGATGGTCGAAAGGGCTTCAACTGCCAAGGGATTGACGGATCTCGACCTGAATTATCCCGATCACGTGAGCGACGAACCCAAAGCATTGGCGCAGCGCATTGGAGACCTCGGTCTCAACATCAACGGTCTGGCCATGCGCTATTATACTAACCTAGGTTTCAAGAGAGGCGCCTTCACAAATCCTGATGAATCTGTAAGGCGCGAGGCAATCGACCTCACCAAGCACGGCATAGACGCGGCGCGCGAGATGGGTATTCATCTCATGACTGTGTGGCTTGGCCAGGACGGTTTCGACTACAATTTCCAGCTCGACTACAAGCAGGCTTGGGATTGGGAGGTTGAAGGCATCCGCGAGGTCGCCGAGCACGACCCTGAATGTCAGATCAGCATCGAATACAAGCCCGATGAGCCCCGTGCGCACAGCCTGCTACGCGACGCCTCAACAACCTTGCTTGCAATTGCAGAAGCGGGCTCGCCAAACCTTGGCGTGACGATGGATTTCGCTCACTCTCTCTATGCCGGCGAACAACCGGCATTCGCCTCGCATCTCATTCATCGCCGCAGCAAGCTGCTCGGCGTCCACCTCAACGACGCCTACGCCAAGCGTGATGACGGTCTTATGGTAGGCTCCGTGCATCTCCGCTCGACCATGGAGTTGCTGCGCCAGATCCGCCACGACGGCTACAGCGGAGCACTCTATTTCGATACGTTTCCCGATGTCAGCGGGCTCGATCCAGTTGCGGAATGCGAAGCCAACATCGCCACTGTCAACCGCTTGCTCGCTATCGTCGAGCGCCTCGACGGCAACAACCAGTTGGGAGCTGCCATGGCGAGCCAGGACGCAGTCGCCAGCCAAAGAATCGTCAATACGGCATTGATCGGCAGCGCCTGATCGAACGTTCGCTCGCCGGCGGCGCATTGACCGGCTTTAAGCAGGAGGAAGTCTGATGTCTTTACGCATAAAGTCTCTTATCGCCGGCTGCGCCTTTGCGCTTCTCGGCAGCTACGCGCACGCACAAGATCTGGCGCCGCTTAACTCTGACACCGAGAAGGATCGCATTGACTGGTCGCAGCTGGAGTCCAAGTTCGGAGCCGTTCCCGCAGCAGCCGCAGGAACGAAGATCGGTGGTGTTTCCAAAACCCTCACCAACGAATACTGGCGCAGCCTCGGCGAAGGATACGCGGCTTACGCCAAGAAGGCCGGTGTGGAAGTGGTTTACCAGGCTGCTTCCAGCGAAGGAGACCAGCTCGGCCAGCTCTCAACAGCCGAGACCCTAATCTCACAGGGCTTCAACGCACTGCTGTTCTCGCCGCAGACCGATAACAATCTGCAGCCGGCTATGGAAGAGGCCGAAGGCAAGGGCATTCCGGTCATCAATGTGAATGACGCCGTCATTCCGAGCGCCAAGCACTACGTCGGCAATGTGCAGCGCGACAATGGCGTACGCGTCGCAAAGTGGTTCCTCAAGAACCGGCCCCAGGGTGGCAAGGTTGCGGTGATTGAAGGGCAGGCGGGCGTTTTCGCGGCAGGCCAGCGCACCAAGGGTTTCAGCGAAACAATCGTCGAAGGCGGCAAGTTCACGGTCGTGGCGAGCGTTCCCGGCAATTGGGATCGTCAACTTGCGTACGACAATGCCGCGACCATTCTTCAGCAAAATCCCGATTTGGTCGGCTTCTACGCCAACAATGACGGCATGGCATTGGGCGTGGTTGAAGCTGTGAAGGCTGCGAAGCTTCAGGACAAGGTGGTGGTGTTCGGCACGGATGGCATCTCGGATGCCTACGCCTCGATCAAGGCTGGTGAACTGACGGGTACAGTCGACTCTTTCCCGGTCCTGACCGGCGAAGTGGGTCTGGAAGTCGCCTTGCGCTTGCTGGGCAAGCAGGCGCTGCCCCGCGTGGTTTCGACCCCGCAGGCGCTGATCACCAAGGACAACGTCGACACCTACGCGGTGAAGGGCGACGAACTGCGCAAGGTATTGCTCGCCCAGCCGGCTGAGTGAACTGACAGGGCTCGACTGGGGGGGCCGGGCCCTGTTCCCACCAACTTCCGGGAGGAGAAATCTGATGCACGAGACTTATCGTCTCAAGCTGACCAATATCGGCAAAAGCTTTGGACCGGTGCGCGCGCTTGATGGCGTCGACATGCAGGTCAAGCGCGGCACGGTTCACGGCCTCCTGGGTGAGAACGGCGCCGGCAAATCGACGCTGCTGAACATCCTCTCGGGGGTTTTCCCACCCTCTTCAGGTCAAATCGAGATCGATGGGGTTCGGGTGATCGGCCACGGCCCAGTGGCCGCGAGACGGGCCGGCATCGTGATGATCCATCAGGAGCTGCAGCATGTCCCCGAACTCACAGTCGCGCAGAACATGTTTCTCGGCCGCCCTATCAAGAGTGGCGGCTTGTTCGTGGCTCGCCGCGCGCAGGAGCGCGCCGCAGCCGAAGCATTGGCGCCGCTCGACCCTTCGATAGATCCGTCGGTGCCAATCCGCACCCTCAAAGTCGCGCAGCGACAGATTGTCGAAATCGCGCGCGCCATGATGGAAGACGCCAAAGTGCTGGCGATGGACGAGCCGACATCGAGCTTGACGCCGGCGGAATTCGAACGGCTGGCGGTTCTGATCGCCGACCTCGCCGCCAAGGGCGTGTCGATCATCTATGTCTCTCACAAGATGGATGAGGTCTTCCGCGTTTGCGACACGGCAACGATCCTTCGCGATGGGCGCAAGGTTACCGATGTGGTGATGTCGGAAACATCCGAAAGCGCCGTTATTGCCAGGATGGTCGGTCGCGAGCTAGCGGCCGCGGAGCACAAGGGCTTCGCACAGGATCATGTTGTTCTGGAAGTATCGGGGCTTTCGCGGGGCACGGCCGTTCGTGACGCTTCACTCAAACTGCACCGAGGAGAAGTGCTTGGAGTATCGGGACTGGTCGGTGCAGGACGAACGGAGCTTCTGCGTCTGATCGCGGGCGTCGACAAGCCGGATGCCGGAGAGATCCGCTTAAAGGGCAAACCGCTCGCACTCGGCAATCCACGCATTGCCATCGCTTCGGGGTTCGGACTCTTGCCGGAAGAGCGCAAGCGGGAAGGCATCATCGCCCGTCGCCCTGTGCGCAGCAATATCGCGCTGCCGTCAATGCGCCGCTTCTCGCGGTTTGGTTTCGTCCGGCGAAAGGCGGTTACCAAGGAGAGCCAGGCGCTCATGGGAGACCTAAATCTCCGACCACTGAATATCGAACGGCCGATCGGCCAGTTCTCGGGTGGCAATCAGCAGAAAGCGATCATCGGGCGATGGATCGCGGCAGGCGCGCAGATCCTGCTGTTCGATGAACCGACCCGAGGCATCGACGTCGGTGCCAAGGCGGAAATTTATGCACTGATCGAACGCTTGGCCGCCGAAGGTCGGTCGATGATCGTCGTCTCGTCCGAGCTGCCAGAAATTCTCCGGGTCGCCGACCGGGTTCTAGTCATGCGGGAAGGCCGCATTGCAGGCGTCCTGGAACGGAACAGCCTCAGTGAAGAGGCCATCGTTGCATTGGCCGTGCCGCAATCGTCGCCTCAAGCTCCCTCCGTTTCAAGGTCCTGAACCATGTCCGCTTCGAACACTCCTGCCGTGACCAAAAATCAGCCCAAGTTTGCCCTGCCAGTCGGTATCCGCGATGCGGGCACTCTGCTTGGCCTTGTCGCGATCGTCGTCGTCTTCTCCGTGCTCAGCCCGAATTTTCTCACTGAGCCGAATATTCTCAACATCCTGCAGCAGTCGTCGATCAACGCTTGCGTGGCGCTTGGCATGACCCTCGTCATCATTGCGGGCGGCATCGATCTTTCCGTTGGACCGACAGCCGCAATCGCGGCGGTTTCGGTTGCGGTGCTGATGGCGATGGGAGTGTCGATCGCCTTGGCGATTCCGATCGCGCTGCTTTTCGGCACGGCCGCCGGTGCGATCAATGGGTCGCTAGTCGCTTTCGGTGGTCTGCAACCCTTTATCGTCACACTCGGAACACTGTCTCTTTATCGGGCCATCTCGCTGATCTACACGGGTGGCAATCCGATCTTCGGCATACCGCCGGCCTATAGGGCTCTCACCAATTCCAGCATCATGGGAGTGCCCAATCCGGTCGTGATCGTTGCGGTCTTGGCGGTTACCGTATGGGTGGTGCTGAACAAGACACCGCTTGGCGAATATTTCCTCGCGGTCGGCGGCAACCAGGAAGCATCGCGCATTGCGGGCGTACCGGTCTCGCTGACCAAAATCGCCAGCTATGTAATTTCGGGCGGCCTGGCCTCGGTCGCTGGACTGATCCTTGTTGGTCGCCTCGGCGCCGCCGATCCCACTCTTGGCAATTTGTGGGAGCTGGACGCGATTGCCGCTGCCGCCATCGGCGGTGCCTCGCTTATGGGTGGCAAGGGCTCGATCGTTGGCACGTTGCTCGGAGCGGTTATCCTTGGGAGCCTGCGCAACGGCCTGACCCTGTTGAATGTGCAAGCGTTCTACCAACTTCTCGCCACTGGCATTATCATCCTCGTCGCGATGCTGATTGATCGCGCGACGAGAGGCCGAGAATGAACCTTTCTTTCAATGATCCCAGGACGGTGGGGCCACGCATCAGGATGATGATGCCCCACCTCACACCTCTGGAAGCTCGCGTGGTCGACATGATCCTCGGACGACGGGACTTCGATGCGGCGACACCGCTGAAATCGATAGCCGACGACGCCGGTGTCTCGGAGGCGATGGTCATCAAAATTGTCAAGAAGCTGGGCTTCACAGGCTTCAGGGACTTTCGCAGCGCCCTGGACGACTACAACCGGCTGCCGACTGCCGAACTGCATCAGGAACTTTCTCCTGAAGATACTGGCCTGGAGATCGCGCAAAAGGTCTTCCGTACGTCAATTCATGCGCTTGAAGAGACCCTGTCGATTTTCGATCCCGCAGCCTTCGAGCGTGCGGCCGACCTGATCTTCAACGCGAGGCAGCGCGACTTGTATGGCATTGGCGGTTCGGCCCAGATCGCCAGGGACGTTTCCCACAAGCTTTTGCGCATCGGCGTGCGCACCAGCGTGTTTGACGATGCACACATGATGCTGATGTCGGCTGCGCTGTTGTCGGATGGTGATGTGGCGATCGGCTTCTCCCATTCCGGCACCACCACCGCTGTCATCGAGCCGCTGGAATTAGCGCGCAAGAACGGAGCTCGCATCATCGTGCTCACCAATTACGCCGGTTCTCCGATCGCCTCGATTGCTGACGTGGTTCTGTGTTCGACGGCACAGGGCTCGCCGCTGCTCGGCGAAAACGCAGCGGCCCGCATAGCCCAGTTGGTGGTCTTCGACGCCGTGTTCGCGGCTGTCGCTCAGCGCGACCTCGCGGCCGCGGAAAGAAATCTGGCGGCGACCATGGGCGCGGTAACCAGTAAACGGCGGCAGACATGACGTACAGGCCAATTGTCGTCGTAGTCGGCAGCCTTCACTACGACATCATGGTCGACGCACCCGATCGCCCGCGCAAGGGCGAGACGGTGACAGGCTATGGCTGGCGACCAAAGTTTGGTGGCAAGGGAGGCAACCAGGCGGTGGCCGCCGCCAAGGCTGGTGCACAGGTCCGGTTCGCGGGCGCGGTGGGCGATGACGCTTTCGGCCAGTTCCTTCTGACTGCACTGGAACAGGGTGACGTCGATATCTCGAAGGTTGCGCGCCTTTCTGATACAGCCTCCGGCATGAGCGTCGCCATCTCGGATGATGGCGGGGACTATGGGGCGGTGATCGTCTCCGGAGCGAATCTCAAGGTCGATCCCAACGCAGTGGCGCTGGCAGAAATCTGGCGAGGCTCGCGGGTGCTGATCCTGCAGAACGAAATGCCAGAGGCCATCAACATTGCCGCGGCTCGTGCCGCACGGGCTGCTGGCGCCGTCGTGTGTGTCAACGCCGCGCCATATCGGCCAATGGCAGGCGAGTTCACGGAACTGATCGACGTGCTGATCGTCAATGCCATCGAGGCCGAAGAACTGTGCGGGGTGCCGGTTACGAATCTGTCGGCCGCTGCTACGGCCGCTGAGGCCTTGTCCGGATCGTTCCCGTCGGTGGTTGTGACCGCGGGTGGCGACGGCGTGGTTGGGGTGAAGCGTGGCGAGACTTTGGTCAGCCTGCCTGCACTTCCTGTAAAACTGATAAGTACACATGGTGCCGGGGACGTGTTCGTCGGCACGTTGGCAGCAGGACTGGCGACCGATCGTTCCTTCTCGGCCTCTATCGACTCTGCAAACCGTGCCGCAGCACGTCACGTATCGGAGGTGCCCCCCCAATAGGTGGCAGAAAGTCCTCCGAAGTGTGGCGCGAATGCGTGCTGCGCAGATGCTCCACCGGTGCCTCAGATCCGTCGCCCAACCGACCGGTTGGCCGGAAGCGCTATGATCCGCCGGGCTGCGTTAAGCCACAAGCCGCTGTGGCCCTCATGCATTTTGGAGTTCGAGGTGTATCCGTCGCGCAACGGCAGCCTTTGTCTGGGCCACTCCAAAACCCGCCCGTCCGCATCCGGCCCAAATCCAGTCATTCGAATACGTAGGCGAACGATCTCACGTTCCAGAAACTCTGCGGCCGGTTTGCTTTCCATGTTGGCAAATGATGACCCTGATGGATATGCTTGTGCTGCTGATCTTGACGATAAAATAATCACCGGTCAGCTCGTCCGTCATATCTCAAGAAGGGTTCTCTATGGCTACCGGAACGGTAAAATGGTTCAATTCGCAAAAGGGTTTTGGTTTCATTCAGCCTGATCAGGGCGGCACGGATGTGTTCGTGCACATTTCAGCTGTCGAGCGCGCCGGCTTGCGAAGCCTCAATGAGGGTCAAAAAGTTAGCTACGAACTGGTGCAAGACAAACGTTCCGGAAAGACATCGGCCGGCGAGCTTCGAACAATCTGATAGGGGGCTACCCGCGGTCTCATCCGTCCACATCGTTGAGCGAAGAAGAGCCTGCATCTGGTCTGCCAGATCGAGTTCGCCGCGCGCCTCGATCTCCAACAGATATCCGGCCTTGGCCAAGCGGTCGCCTTCCCTGACCGCCGGGTAGGCGCAGACGGCCCGCAGCGCCATTTCCCCAACTCGGCTCGCTCTGTCGTGTCTGCGGCTGCTGCCGCCTATTTCGTGGACCGCCTTGCCGAAGGCCGCGTATGCTGTCTTGTGGACCTCAATGAGCGTTCTCAGATCGTTGGACAGTTTTTGGTCTCGGCGCGGCTGCTCCGTGGCAACAGCGGTTGCCGCAAGCGTCGAGGCGACCAAGGCGCTACCGGAGTGGATAATCAAGGCGCGGCGGTTGATCCTGGACGTGGTGTACTCTCCTCTGCGCTTCATGACGCACTGCCAGCTCGGGCCCTCAGACACCGCGTACCTATAACACGACGGTTCGCGCATTCATGTCAGGATCGATTGGCCGTGATTGTACTGTAACCACCAGGGCCGCGGTTCTGGCACTTACTCGGTCAATACGAGGCACAAGGCCCGCGTAGGGCGACATTAGAGGCCTGCAGGGCAGAACGAGTAGCGATCGCCGCCGAGGTTGGCGGTTTGTCGCAAACTGGCGGGCTGGCATTCGCAAAGCCGAAATCGGTCACAAACCGCCTCAGGCTTCGAGATGATCATCTGACGCAGCCGGTCACTCGAGTTCTTGCGAAGGTGGGACATCGCTTGCCTAGGGGCATCGCGCAGAGCTGGCCCAAGAGCGGAAATGCCGAACGGGCTCCAAGCGAGGTTCGCGCCTTAACTCGCGTGACAAGATCTGGCGCTCAAAACGGCTAGTTTGAGCTCCTTAGGACACGCCGAGCAGGGCTGCCTCGCCCGCATCATCGAAGTTGGCGAATGCGCCTTGCTGAACGGATCTCGGTGTGGGCGTTGATTAACTGCCGTTGGACCGCGTGAGCCTCGGGGGCTTCTGCATGGCGGTCGAACAGATCGTTTCAGGGCTTCGCCATGGCGCCCCGGCCAATGCGGAGGCGAAAGGGCGAGCCCGAGACAAAAGAGTACCGTTCGACCGTGAAGCGACATGCCGGGCAAAGTCGGGCATTGGCCGCCACATCTCCTTGGTTCAGCCCTGTCGCAGCGAGCACACCGAAGCGGTCTCATCGATTGGTGTTTTTAGTCCGAAGACCGGCTTCGCCTCGACCGCCTGTAACGCAACGGCGCAACGCGACTTTCTTCCCCTGACGGCTGCGCCGTCATTCCTCGCGGCACAACAAAGTCGCTCTCGCGCCGTCCTCCGCTTCGCTGCGGCCCTTGGGTGCGCAGGCGGTCGCCTCCGGCCTTGCGAGCATCATCGAGACCGCAATGGTGCGACTCGTTAACAGACAGGATCAAGGAGAATTACCATGGCTACCATCGGCACCTTCAAGAAGTCCGGCAACAACGAATTCACTGGCGAAATCGTCACCCTCAGCGTCCAGGCCCGCGGCGTCCGCATCGTCCCCGAAACCCGCGCAAACGGCGACAACGCTCCAAGCCACCGCGTCTTCGTCGGCCGCGCAGAAATCGGCGCCGCCTGGGCCAAGCAGTCCAACGAAGGCCGCGCCTATCTGGGGCTCAAGCTCGACGATCCGAGCTTCACCGCTCCGATCTTCGCCAACCTCTTCGATGACGAGGACGGTGAGGGCCACAGCCTCATCTGGTCTCGCCCCAGCCGTCGGAACGCTGAGTAGCTCGCTCGCATCGGTCCCGCCCGGTCCATCCGGGCGGGACCTCTCGATCAAACAATAGTCGGCATAGCGAGCGGCAGGGGCGATGCTAGGACAGCATCGCGTGATGCGCGCCTGGCCTCCTCCAAGAACGACGTCGCACCTGTAAGGTTTGCCTCTGCGTCGCGCGAGGGAATAACGATGATTGGGCCTTTTGACGAAACTGCACCGACCGGCGACGAACTAACCGACTATGATCGCAGCCACGTCAAGCTCTACATGCGCTTGTTCGACGCCGACGCTGACGGCGCCGATTGGCGCGAGGTGGTCAAGGTTCTCTTCGGGATCGATCCAGCAGTGGAGCCGCAGCGTGCCCGACGCGTCCATGATAGTCACCTGGCGCGGGCACGCTGGATGACGCGCACCGGCTACCGTTATCTCCTGGGCCAGACTGACCCCAAGCGAACTTAGTCCGGCAGGTGATGCCGAAAGAGCATCACGCGATGCCTCCGCTGGGTCTTCCGTCATCCGCCAGAGTTCGGAATCGAATCGAGCACAACCTGCAGTTTTCGCGAGGAACCGCTCGACGAAACCGAACACGTCGCGTTGGCGGGACAACAACAGCTACGACTTCTTCGACAGCTTGCCAATCGAAGGCCTCGCTTGGGAATGTCTGCGACGCTCCAATTCGTACCAGAGGTACTATCAAGCGCTCGCTAGTGCAGGAGCCGAGGAGGAACCCTTCGCGCTGGAAGCACAGCGGCGCTGGGGGCTGCGATTTCCCGGCCCGGCCGGATTTGTCCGCGTTGACGCAAGACGTTCTCTGGTCGCCCCTGGCCGATCCGGCTGTGCTGACCCTCATGCCGTCTCCGGAATTCCTTTCGGCCGAGCCCTTTGCGCTCGTCGGACTCGGCACCTATCGCGACAGCCCTCAAGGGTCTCATGCCGTCCACGACAGGGGCATCGCCACACAGCTGCTCCTTCTTCCCGGTAGTGAGACAAGCCGTTCACTGTCGGCCTTGATCCCACTGGATTCCCAGACACTGGAGCGGGTCGAAGCCCTTGTCCGTTTCTGGCGCGGCTATCATGGGTGGTCTGTGCCGCCTGACACCCGCATGACCGTTCAGCAACGGCGTCGCCTGCGTCTGATGATGCAGGCCTCCGACGGTCGCACGAACGGCGCCAGTTACCGCGAGATCGCCTTCACTTTCTTTGGGACAGAGCGTGTCGCTTCTGCTCCCTGGAAAACCTCCTCGTTGCGGGACACGGTGATTGGTCTCGCCAGAGCTGGCGCTGCCATGATCGGCGGCGGCTATCTGCAACTCCTACGCCATCGCCGCCGCTCCTAGCGGGATCGGGGTGGTGATTTTGGCTCCCCTGATCTTCCCCATCCCCTCCGACCCTGTCTTTCCGCCACCGTGATCGCCGTCCGCCGCTGAACGCCAGCGGTTCGCTGAACCCCCACGGAGGCCTGAAACATGCGACCGGATCTAGCTCTTTTGCCGCCACGCTTTCTTCGCACGAAGGAAGCCGCCGAATTCCTCAGCCTGTCAGCCCGCACGCTCGAGAAGCACCGCACCTACGGCACCGGTCCTGCCTATCGCAAACTCGGCGGCCGCGTCGTCTATGCCGTCGATGATCTGCAGGCCTGGGCCGAACGCGGGGCCGTGACCTCAACCTCTGATCCGCGCGGCTCCGTCCTTCCCGCCAAGCGCCATTTGCCAACGCCTTCGAGCCAGACCGGACGGTATGGGCGCTAAGCCGCGGACGATCTGCGCGGCCGTTCATCGCGCAGGCAGACCAGGGACAGCAACAGCAACAGCGCAACGCAGCCGTGCTCGCCCACAAGATGAGGAGACAGACGATGGCCGTTGTCGTTGACTTCCGTACAGGCAGATCGGCGCCCGGCGCCATGCAGGACGAAGACCTCACGCATGTCGAATTGACATGGGTCGAGAAGAAGATCGAGTACTGGATCCGCTTCGGTGCGGTTGCCGGGGAGAAGGTACTCGATCGACGCCGGCGCATCGTTTCATTTCGCTCCGGCACTGTCTTTGCCTTCGTCCGCTGGGCCGCAAACGACTTCGGCACGATCATCTCGCGCGTCGATATCGTGCGCGCTGTCGGGCAGAGCCAAGCCCATCAGACGCTGCCTTTCGTGCGCCCCGGCGGCGACATCCTGCTCAAGATGGAAGGCTGGCCCAAGGTCGAGCGTGTGCTGCAGACGATCGACGGTATCGAGCAACTCGACATCGATCCGGAAGCGGTTTCGCCCGACCACTGGCGGCACGTCCACAACCGGATGACGGCTGGCCAGGATCCTCGCGCCTACACGCTTGATCTTCATCGAGCTTACCTGCTTCGGCGGCAGGTGCAGCTATGAGCCGGTCCGCAATTATGCTCGCTACTGGGCTGGCGACCGTAGGCGTGCTCTTCCCCGGTCTCACCGTTCTGACGCCAAAGCTGGTCTGGAATGCTTCGGCCAGCGCTCCGGTTGGCCTCTACCGGATCGACGGCGGCGGGCCGTTGTCGGTGAGCGAACTCGTCGCCGTCGTGCCGCCTGAGCCGCTCGCAACATTCCTTGCCGCCCGAGCCTATCTACCGAAGGGCGTGCTTTTGCTCAAGCACATCGTGGCGGTTTCCGGTCAAACCTTGTGCCGGCATGAACTCACCATCTCGGTAGATGGTCTGGTAGTCGGCGTTGCACTTGAGCGCGATCGCGCCGGGCGCGATCTGCCACGCTGGCAGGGCTGCCAGCGTATCCCGGTCGGCGCCGTCTTCCTCATGAACCGGCAGGTACGAGACAGCCTCGACGGCCGATATTTCGGCCTCGTCTCCACCGATCAGATTATTGGCCGCGCGGTCCCGCTGTGGACCGACGAGCAAGGCGACGGTCGCTTTGAATGGCGCGCGCGAACGCGGTGAGCGCGCTAACGGCGGTCCATTTCATGCCGCCTCTCATCACCGCGGTCTATCAGCCCCAGGAGACACGACATGCCTCAGATCGGAGAATTCACGCGCAATACAACCGGCTATTCGGGACACATCCTAACACTCAGCCTCGACCTCGATGTCGCGATCATCGCGGCCGAAGCCAGCGATGTGGAAAACGCGCCCGACTACCGGGTGCACGCTGGCAGCGAGGACGGCCCCGCGATCGGGGCTGGGTGGAAACGCTCCGGTGAAAAGGCCGGCGAGTTCGTGTCGCTCCTGATAGATGACCCGACCTTCGCGCAACCGATCCGCGCCAATCTGTTCCAGAACAGCCACGACAAGAAGTCCTGGTCCTTGCAGTGGTCCCGTCCGCGCGACCGCGCCGAGAAGGACTGAGCGATGTCCGCGCGCCGACGGTCGACACGCCATCCGGGATCGCACAGCCTGCTGCGCTCGGCCACACGGCCGGCTCTCGCGCTGCTTGGCGGCCTCTGCATCACATGCGTCCTTCCTGCACTTGCGGTGGCGCACGACCGGACAGTCGTCACGCCGTCGGTGCGAAGTCCTTATGAGGCCCACATCGCGGAAGCGGCAAGTCGCTTCCGTCTTCCGCCCGCATGGATCCGCGCGGTCCTTGCCGCCGAGAGCGCTGGCGTCGTACGCGCCACATCGCGCAAGGGCGCGATGGGCCTCATGCAGATCGTGCCCGAGACCTGGTCCGATCTGCGCGCCCGGTATCGCCTTGGCGGCGATCCCTACGATCCACGCGACAACATCATCGCGGGCTCGGCCTATATTCGCGAACTGCTTGATCGCTACGGATTCCCTGGCTGGATTGCTGCCTACAATGCTGGTCCGGGGCGCTACGAGATGTCCTTACAAGGCCGGCGCCTGCCTGCGGAGACGCGCGCCTATGTCGCCGCCGTTGCGGCCGCCATCGTCGACGACGGCATGACAAAAGCAATCAGTTCGGCAGTATCCGCACGGCCTGGCTGGAAGTTTGCGCCGCTCTTCGTCGCGCAGCGGAACGGAAGTGCGACCGCTTATGCAATGCAGCAGGGCCGTCCGCGCGATGACGCCTCAAGGTCCCAGACAAAGGGCGGACCGCCAAACGTCGCGCCGCAGTCAACTGGCCTGTTCGTGCCTAAAACAAACGAAAGGGCCGCGCCATGAGACACCCCGGGGCCCGTCGCATCATCTCGTGCTTCAGCGTGCCAAGGCGCGCGGAAAGGACAGGGGCAGGCACCACGACCGGGGGATTGCCGCCCGTAATCGGGGCGAGCGCCTGGCCGAGCAGCAAAACTGTGCGTCGACCGCTAGTCAACTGGCGATGGCCGGCGACTCGGCGGCAAAATCTGCTCCTGTGAAGCAACGCAGGAGGCGAACGATGGAATTCTTTTGCGGACTGGACGTGGCGATGGACGAAACAGCGGTGTGCGTCGTCGACGATCATGGCGTTGTGCATCTTGAGATGACGACGGTGACTGATCCCGACGCGCTGTTTGCGACGTTGAAGCCGTTTCTGCCGCGCCTGCGGCGTGTGGGCCACGAAGCAGGATCACTGTCGCCCTGGCTGCATCCGGAACTCAAGAAACTCGGCCTGCCGGCCGTCTGCGTGGAGACGCAGCACGTGCGCGCCGCGATGTCGGCGCAGCGCAACAAAACCGACAAGGCCGATGCGCTCGGCATCGCCCATATCATGCGCACCGGCTGGTTCCGCCAGGCCCATATCAAGTCGGAAAGCTGCTACCGGACCAAGCTTCTGCTGACGCACCGGCGCAATCTGAAGGCCAAGTTCCTCGACCTTGAGAACGCCATCCGCCATTCGCTGAAGGCGTTCGGCATCCGCCTAGGCAAGGTCGGTCGAGGGGCTTTCGAGCAGACGGTGCGCACCGCGGTGGCGGACGACCCGCTGTCGTCCGAGCTGATGGACGCCATGCTGTCGGCGCGCGCAGCGCTGTGGAGACAGTATTGCCGGCTGCACGATCTCGTCGTGAAAATGGTGGCGCGCAGCGAACTGTGCCGACGCTTCATGGCAATTCCTCGGCGTCGGCCCCGTCACAGCACTTTCGTTCATGACGGCGATTGACGATCCGTCACGCTTCCGTCGCTCACGCGACGTCGCGGCCTACTTCGGGCTGACCTCGCGGCGCTGGCAGTCGGGCACCTCGATCGACGTTCAGGGTCGTATATCGAAGGCCGGCGATGCCGATGTTCGACGCTCGCTCTACGAGGCGGCGTCGGGGCTGATGACGCGCTTCAAGGGCAGGGACAAGGTTAAGAGCTGGGGCCAGGCGATCGCCAAACGCTCCTGCCACCGCAAGGCCTGTGTCGCCGTGGCGCGCAAGCTGGCGGTGATCATGCACGCGATCTGGACCGACGGCACGTTCTATGTCGGCGATCCGGCGGCAAGCCAGGCGGACGCCGCGCGCCGTGCCCATGACAAAGCCCGCAAGCTGCTCGGAGCGCATCGATGAGCAGAAGACCGACAGTTGAAACGCATGGCACCGGCACGTTGACGGACGCCATCTGAGACAAGGAATCCGCTCCGGCGGATGAGGACCGATGCAGACCAGGAACGACGGAACGCACGTTATCTTGCCTGCGGCCGCGCCGATCGCGAGACGGCCGGACCGCGCCGGATTGCCTGTGACGATGCTCCGTCACTCCGATGGAAAAGTGCGCCACGACGGTTCCCGTGCTGCAAATAAGCAGCGCTGCTACGCCGTCGCAGAGCGCGGAAGACTGCACGGCGCATCGGAACTCGACGCAAGAGTACGGGATCGTGGTTTAGGGCATAGAATAGTCTATTATCGTAATTTTGAAGAGGAACGACGATGGAAAGAAAGTCGCGGAAAATACGACCGATTAAGACGGCAGGATAAAAGGCCGCACATTGTGCGTCGGTTGGGCGGTTGTTCTTGCTCGATATTCTGGCGTGTTGCGCACATTGCCAACCACCGGCGCAATGTGTGCGAAACGCCTACATTACTGAATTTGCGCCTTTTTCTACACGTTGCGGTGACGCGCGATGGATAGGGAGCGGGAGTTTCGCATTCGGCCTGGCCGGATCCGCTCGACCCGCGCCCAGCAGGCCCGGCCTTTCATCGCGCAGGCCCTCGCCGCGGCGAAAAAGGCTGGCGGCGCCATCTCGCGCTCGGGCCGGATTGTTCCCAGCAACCGCTCCCGTTTTGGCCACGGCCAGCGTGCCAGCATCCAAGCCAATCGCTTCGTCACCTCACGATCGCGTGGCGCTGTCGTCAAGGCACGCGTTGTCCGCCACTCCCTGCGGGCCGCCTCGCTTGGCACACACCTCACCTACTTGCGGCGCGAGGGAGTAACCCGCGACGGAGAGAAGGCGAAATTGTTTGGCCCGGGGGCCGAGGAAGCCGATGGTGCGGCCTTTGCTATGCGCGCCAAGGACGACCGGCACCATTTCCGATTCATCGTCTCGCCGGACGACGCCCTCGACATGGCGGACCTCAAAACCTTCACCCGCGAACTGGTGGGACAGATGGAGAAGGACCTGGACACGCGGCTCGACTGGGTAGCGGTCGATCACTGGAACACCGGGCATCCGCATCTCCATCTGATCGTGCGTGGTGTTCGTGACGACGGCCAGGATCTGGTCATCTCGCGTGACTATATCAAGGAAGGCATGCGTGACCGGGCTCGGGAGTTGATCACCCAGGAATTGGGGCCACGCACCGATCTCGATATCCGCCGGACGCTCGAAAGCCAGATCCAGTCCGAGCGTTGGACACAACTGGACCGCCAGCTGGTTCGCGACGGGCGCGACGACGGTGTCATCGATCTCGCCCCACGGGCCGACAAGCCACCCGACGAGTTTCATGCGATGAAGGTCGGCCGCCTGCGCAAGCTCGAATCCCTCGGTCTCGCCGAGCAACTCGGACCTGGTCAATGGATAGTCGACGAGCGGGCCGAAGCCGCGCTGCGCGAGCTCGGCGAACGTGGCGACATCATCAAACGCATGCACCGCGCGCTGAGTGAACAAAGCATCGAGCGCGGTCCAGCGAGCTACGTTCTGGCTGCAGAGAGTCTTGATGCGCCCATTATCGGGCGGCTGCTCGAGCGTGGGCTCGACGACGAACTGCGCGGGACAGCCTATGCTGTCATTGACGGCGTCGACGGACGCACGCATCACATCAAACTTTCCGACCTGGAAGCTTCGGGCGACAGCCTGCCCGGATCGATCGTCGAGTTGCGCAAATTCGATGACGCGCGCGGCCAACGCCGGGCAGCTCTGGCAGTGCGCTCCGATCTTGGTTTGGATGAACAAGTTGCGGCATCGGGTGCGACCTGGCTCGACCGCCAGGCGATCGCCCGCGAGCCTGTCGCCATGGCCGAAGCTGGCTTCGGCGACGAGGTCCGCCACGCCTTGAACAGGCGCGCCGAACACCTTGTCGATCAGGGGCTCGCAGAGCGGCAGGGAAGGCGGGTTGTCTTCGCTCGCAACCTACTCGACACGCTGCGCCGCCGGGAACTGGAGATGCATGGCGACAAGCTCGCGGACGAAACCGGACGGCCCTTCAACCGTGTCGCTACCGGAGGCTATGTCGCCGGCACTTATCGTCAGCGCTTGATGCTGGCCTCCGGCCGCTTCGCCATGATCGACGACGGCCTCGGCTTCCAGCTCGTTCCTTGGACGCCCTCTCTCGAAAAGCATCTCGGCCAGCACGTCTCCGGTGTTGCCCGTGATGGCGGAGGTGTCGATTGGAGCTTTGGCCGTAAGAGGGGGCTTGGCCTCTGACAACCCCAGAAAGGACCTGCAATGTCCGCCACGAAAATCCTATGGGGTCAGATCCTCACGGTCTTCCTGATCGTCCTGTTGACGACCTGGGGGGCGACGCAATGGACCGCATGGAGACTCGGTTTCCAGACGGGGCTCGGTCACCCCTGGTTCGAGGTTGCCGGACTGCCCGTCTACTATCCGCCCGCACTGTTCTGGTGGTGGTACTTCTACGACGCCTATGCACCAGGTATCTTCGTGGAAGGCGGATTGATCGCCGTGTCCGGCGGCTTCCTGTCAATCGTCGTTGCAATTGGCATGTCGGTGTGGCGGGCGCGTGAGCTCAAGAACGTCTACACCTATGGCTCGGCGCGATGGGCCGAGAGGAGGGAGGTGGAGGCTGCCGGCCTGCTCGGCGCCGACGGTGTCGTGCTCGGGCGCTATGAACGCCATTACCTGCGCCACGATGGTCCCGAGCATGTGCTGTGCTTCGCTCCGACCCGATCCGGCAAGGGCGTCGGCCTGGTGGTGCCTTCGCTGTTGACCTGGCCGGGCTCGGCGATCGTCCACGACATCAAGGGCGAGAACTGGCAGCTCACAGCCGGCTTCCGCGCTCTCCACGGTCGTGTGCTGCTCTTTGACCCGACCAATTCGAAATCGTCGGCCTACAATCCCTTGCTGGAAGTGCGCCGCGGCGAATGGGAGGTCCGCGATGTCCAAAACATCGCCGACATTCTGGTCGACCCGGAAGGGAGTCTCGAGAAGCGCAACCACTGGGAAAAGACTTCTCACGCGCTGCTGGTTGGCGCGATCCTGCATGTCCTCTATGCCGAGAAGGACAAGACACTGGCCGGGGTCGCTGGCTTCCTCTCCGATCCAAAGCGTCCGATTGAGTCCACCCTGGCAGCAATGATGAAGACCGCGCATCTAGGAGACGCTGGCCCGCATCCGGTCATCGCCAGTGCGGCGCGCGAGCTGCTGAATAAATCCGACAATGAACGCTCGGGTGTGCTCTCCACCGCGATGTCCTTTCTCGGTCTCTACCGCGATCCCGTCGTCGCCGAGGTAACCCGGCATTGCGACTGGCGGATCACCGACATCGTCGGTGAGAAACGCCCGGCAACGCTCTATCTCGTCGTGCCGCCTTCGGACATCAATCGGACCAAACCCCTTATTCGCCTTATCCTCAATCAGATTGGACGTCGCCTCACCGAGGATCTGCATACCAAGGCCAGCCGCCACCGGCTGCTTTTGATGTTGGACGAGTTTCCGGCCCTCGGCCGGCTCGACTTCTTCGAGTCCGCCCTGGCCTTCATGGCCGGCTATGGGCTGAAAAGCTTTCTCATTGCGCAGTCGCTGAACCAGATCGAGAAGGCCTACGGTCCGAACAACTCTATCCTCGACAACTGTCATGTTCGTGTGAGCTTCGCCACGAACGATGAAAGGACCGCAAAACGCGTCTCTGACGCGCTAGGCACTGCGACCGAGATGCGGGCGATGAAGAACTATGCCGGCCATCGGCTCTCGCCCTGGCTCGGACATCTGATGGTCTCGCGGCAAGAGACAGCCCGCCAGTTGCTGACGCCAGGCGAGATCATGCAGCTTCCCCCGACCGACGAGATCGTCATGGTGGCGGGAGCACCGCCGATCCGGGCGAAGAAGGCGCGCTACTATGAGGATGTCCGCTTCCGCGAACGCGTCCTCCCGCCACCCGAGTTGGGCCGATCCCAATCGGCCAATGTTGACGACTGGAGTCACCTGCAGTCGCTGGTCCACGCTGAAGTCAGCGAGGATCTCCTCATGCCCCAGCAGGACGATGGAGATCCGACGGGATCGGAGCGACGTCATCAACCCGAACTCAATCGTGCGCGGCCAGTCGAAAAAACCGCTCCGATCGACAATGAGTTCGAGATCAGCCCGGCCGACGACAGCGACGACGATGATGCGGTTCGCAATCGGCGCCTAGCGCGCCTGATGCAGGGCGTCGCGCGGCAGGTCTCGCTCGACCCTGATGATGGCATGGAGTTGTAGCTCCCATGACAGGTGGCAAGAAGAAGGTGCAGATTTCGGTCTACCTCGATCAGACCATTATGACGATGCTTGGCGATTATGCGGCCCGGCGCGATCAATCCCAATCCATGATCGCGGAGGCTGCGATTGCGTCGTTCCTGTCGCCGGATGCGGATGAGCGCCGCGAAGCGGCGATCGCCAAGCGCCTTGACCAGGTCGATCGCCGTCTGGCCCGGCAGGAACGGGATATAGGCATCGCGGTCGAGACCCTGGCGGTGTTCGTCCGCTTCTGGCTCGCGGCAACGCCTGCCTTGCCAGAGCCCGCCGCCCAGGCCGCGCGGGGCAAGGCCGCCGAACGCTACGAAGCCTTCGTCACCGCCTTGGGGAGGCGGCTGGCGAAAGGGCCGAAACTGCGACAGGAGATTTCGGACGATATCCACCCGACCGAGACAGGTGGGATTTAGGCTGACAGTGGCCACGAGAGTGGCGCCTCTACTTTGGCGGCGTTTACAGTTTTTCATAGTTGCGGCGATGGTCGCCGCAAATTGACATTATTGTAAACTGCGGCCACATGTGCTAGTTTATCGAAATGAAGAAATGCGGCGATGATTGCCGCATACATCAAAATCTATAAACCCAATGCCCACGAATGCCGATCGCCGAGAACTGCTTCAAACCCTGATGCCCGAGGGGCTTCTAGTGACGAAGCATTGGCTGACGCAGCAAAGCCCGCAGTTTGATCGTCACGCCCTCGACAACCTGCTCAAAAGCAAGCAGCTCAAAGCGCTGGCGCCGGGCGTATATGTGCGGCCAGGCACGCATTTGACCTGGCAAGGCGTCGTGGCCGCCTTGGAAACCATATTCAGCAAGGATCTTAATGTCGGTGGGCTTACCGCACTGGAATTGCAAGGATTTGCGCACTACCTGCCGCTGTCGCGCCAACGATCAGTGCATCTTTACAGCAAGGATGCTTTGCCGGCCTGGCTGAACCATGCGATACCGGCCGTACGGTTCGTCCGCCACAACCGCCTTTCCTCGCTGTTGGGATTCGGCTTCGTTCACCGGGAGTATGATCCGGTCGAGCGCACACTCAAAGATGTCGAACCTCCGGGCCGGCGGCAAGTTTATTGGCCTGTCACCTTGTCGTCGCCAGAACGGGCCTACCTTGAGGTGCTGATGGATGTTCCCGAGGCGATCTCCTTCGAACATGCCAATCAGCTGCTTCAGGGTATGACGACGCTTTCGCCGCGGCGCATGGAGCAGCTGCTGCGCAAATGCACCAACGTCAAGGTCCGCCGGCTGTTCTATTGGATGGCAGAACGCAACGCTTACGCATGGCTTAAAAAGCTGCCCCCTCCCGAAGCGCTCGATGATCTCGGCCTTGGCAGCGGCAACAGAGTTCTGGCCAAGGGCGGCAGACTCGATCCAAAGTATCGCATAACCGTTCCGGAGGAGATGTGGACACCGCCAGCCCCTACTACGGACAAGTCCGCCTCCTGACCCGCATCTTGCCGCTGGTGGCGGTGGAGAAGTCGTTTGCCCTAAAGGGTGGCACGGCGATCAATCTTTTTATCCGCGACCTGCCGCGCCTCTCTGTCGACATCGATCTTGTCTATCTGCCAATGGACGATCGTGACGCGGCATTGAGGAACGTCGCGGAGGCGCTTGCCCGCATCGCGGACGCCGTCATCGCCGCGATGCCTGGCACCGAGATTGTTCGCTCTTTCGAGCATCAGGCAGATGCACTTCGCCTCTTCGTCGCGCAAGGCAGCGATCGCATCAAGATCGAGCTCTCGCCGGTCCTGCGTGGATCCGTGTTTCCCGAGGAACCGCGCGAAGTGTCGCCCGCGGTCGAGGAGCAGTTTGGCTACATCGAAATGCAGCTTCTTTCCATCCCGGACCTCTATGCCGGAAAGATCTGCGCCGCGCTCGACAGGCAGCACCCGCGGGATCTTTTCGATGTGAAACTGCTCTTTGAAAACGAGGGCCTCACCGAGGACCTGGTCAGGACATTTCTGGTCTACCTGATCAGCCACAACCGGACTATGGCCGAACTGCTGCAGCCAACGCGCAAGGATATCGCCGGCATCTACGAGGGCGAATTCGTTCGTATGTCCCAGATCGAGGTCAGCCTCGACGAACTGCTGGCCGTCCGCGAACGCCTGATCGCAGACCTCAACAAGGCCCTGACCGAGGATCAGCGCAAATTCCTCCTGTCCTTCAAGGCAAGGCGCCCGGATTGGAACCTGCTAGGTATCGAAGAGGCCGACAAGCTTCCCGCGGTTCGCTGGAAAATGCACAATCTGGAACGCATGCAGCGAGACAAGCACCGTCAGGCATATGAGAAGTTGGAGAATGCGCTCGGCCTCAGTTCCAGGCAAGCCAAGTAGGTCTGCCGCTGGTCAACGAATCCCAAGCTGATTAGCGAATACATCGACGTTCAAGCGTAACCAAGCTTGGCGGAGGCCGGCCGCCCGGCATTTGACGTTCTCGGGCCCGCCGCCGTTCACCTGTATTTGCACGCTGTGCTACGACGACAATGGAAACTTGTTGAATCAGCGGAATTTCTGGCTCTTTTGATCATCCCCAAGCGGGGACCGACTGAATTGTTCCCGACCGAAACGGGGACAACATGGCTGCTTCGCACAACGATACCGAAGGACGAGCGCGCAGCTCGCGCATGCTGCGCACGGCGCTCGGGCCGGCTATCAGCCGGTTCCTGGACGATCCCGAAATCGTCGAAGTGATGTTGAACCCGGATGGCCGGATTTGGGTCGATCGGCTCGCCGAGGGTCTGTCCGGGACGGACGAGATGATCTCAGCCGCAGACGGCGAGCGGATCGTGCGACTGGTCGCCCATCATGTCGGCGCGGAAGTGCATAGCCGCTCGCCGCGCGTCTCGGCGGAGTTGCCGGACACCGGAGAACGCTTCGAAGGGTTGCTGCCGCCTGTCGTGACAGCGCCTGCCTTCGCAATCCGTAAACCTGCTGTCGCTGTCTTCACACTCAAAGACTATGTGGCGGCAGGCATTATGAGCGCACAACAGGCAGCGACGTTGCGCGCCGCCGTCGCCACCCGTCACAATATCCTTGTCGCCGGCGGCACATCAACCGGCAAGACGACGCTGACCAACGCCTTGCTTGCCGAAGTCGCCAGAGGGTCTGACCGCGTGGTCATCATCGAGGACACGCGCGAACTGCAGTGCGCGGCTCCCAATCTTGTCGCCATGCGGACCAAGGATGGCGTTGCTACCCTGTCTGACCTGGTTCGCTCGTCGCTGCGTCTGCGGCCCGATCGCATACCGATCGGCGAAGTTCGCGGTCCGGAGGCTCTCGACCTGCTCAAGGCATGGGGCACAGGCCACCCCGGCGGAATCGGTACCATCCATGCCGGCTCCGGTATCGGCGCGTTGCGTCGGCTCGAACAACTCATCCAGGAGGCCGTCGTCGCCGTTCCTCGTGCGCTGATTGCCGAAACCATCGACCTCGTCGCGGTGGTTGCCGGACGCGGCTCGGCGCGGCGGCTTGCCGAACTCGCGCGCGTCGAAGGTCTCGGCCCCGACGGCGACTATCGCATCATTCAAGCCAAACCTACCGACACAGGAGAGAACTCATGATCGCCGCCCTTACACGCGGCTACCGCAATGCGGTTGCCGTTGCCATGATCCTTATTGTCAATGTCGCCATTGCTCCCGCCGCCAATGCGTCCGGTTCGTCGATGCCGTGGGAGCAGCCCCTCGAGAAGATCCTGCAGTCTATCGAGGGGCCGGTCTCCAAGATCATTGCCGTCATCATCATTATTGTGACGGGGCTGACGCTCGCCTTCGGCGATACGTCGGGCGGCTTTCGGCGGTTGATCCAGATCGTCTTTGGCCTGTCGATCGCCTTCGCGGCCTCCAGCTTCTTCCTGTCGTTCTTCTCGTTCGGCGGCGGAGCATTGATCTGATGGCGACCGCTTTCGAACAGCTCGACGCGGTGCCGGGATGGATCGTTCCTGTTCACAAGGCACTGACCGAGCACATCCTGCTCGGCGGCGCGCCGCGCTCCATCGCGATCCTGAACGGCACGCTTGCCGGCGCGGTCGGTCTCGGCCTGCGCCTTTGGCTGGTCGGCCTCATCATCTGGGCGCTCGGCCATGCCGCCGCGGTATGGGCCGCGAAGCGCGATCCGCTGTTTTTCGAAGTCGGCCGCCGGCATCTGCGACTTCCCAGTCATTTGTCGGTTTGAGGACGTGGCCATGATGAACCTTGCCGAATTTCGCAGTAGCGCCAGCCGCCTTGCCGACTATCTGCCATGGGCCGCTCTTGTCGCCCCCGGCGTCGTCTTGAACAAGGACGGCAGCTTGCAGCGCACCGCCAAGTTTCGCGGACCCGATCTCGATTCCGCCGTCGCGGCCGAATTGGTCGCGGTCGCCTCGCGCATCAACAATGCCTTCCGTCGCCTCGGCTCTGGTTGGAGCATCTTTGTGGAGGCTCAGCGCCACGAGGCGGCAACGTATCCCGAGAGCCAGTTTCCCGACGCGGCCTCCGGCCTGGTCGATGCCGAACGCAAGGCTGACTTCGAGGAAGAAGGCGTCCATTTCGTCTCGAGCTACTTCCTCACCTTCCTCTATCTGCCGCCCGCCGAGGAGGCCACGCGTACGGAAGGCTGGCTCTACGAGGGACGCGAACAGTCCGGCGTGAATCCGCGTGAGATCCTGCGCGCCTTTGTCGACCGCACCGAGCGCGTGCTCTCGCTGCTCGATGGCTTCATGCCGGAATGCCGTTGGCTGGACGATGTCGAGACGCTGACCTACCTGCACTTCACTGTTTCGACGAAGCGCCATCGTGTGCGCATGCCGGAGACGCCTGTCTATCTCGATGCGCTGTTGGCCGACGAGCCCCTAACGGGCGGGCTCGAGCCGCGTCTTGGGGACCAGCATCTTCGCATGCTCACCATCATCGGTTTTCCGACCGCGACGACGCCGGGTCTGCTCGATGAGCTCAACCGGCTTGCCTTTCCCTATCGATGGTCGACGCGCGCGATCCTGCTCGACAAGGTCGACGCCACGAAGCTGCTGACGAAAATCCGGCGCCAGTGGTTTGCCAAACGCAAGAGCATAGCAGCGATCCTGAAGGAGGTGATGACCAACGAGGCGTCCGTGCTGATGGACACGGACGCCTCCAACAAAGCGGTCGACGCCGACATGGCCTTGCAGGAACTCGGCGCCGACATGTCGGGCTTGGCCTATGTCACTGCGACGATCGCAGTCTGGGATGCCGATCCGCGTCTCGCAGACGAGAAACTGCGCCTTGCCGAAAAGGTCATCCAGGGCCGCGATTTCACGGCTATGGTCGAAACCGTCAACGCCGTCGATGCTTGGCTCGGCTCATTGCCCGGACATGCCTACGCCAATGTCCGCCAGCCGCCTCTCTCGACGCTCAATCTCGCCCACATGATTCCCCTCTCTGCCATGTGGGCGGGGCCGGAACGGGACGAGCATTTCGGTAGCCCCCCTTTGCTTTACGGCAAAACCGAAGGCTCCACCCCGTTCCGGTTGTCCCTGCACGTCGGTGATGTTGGCCACACGCTCGTCGTCGGCCCCACCGGCGCGGGTAAGTCGGTGCTTCTTGCGTTTTCAGCCACTTTTGCTAGATCATGTTGTCGGAGGCGGCACATGGGTCGACTTCGCCGTCGACGAGGCCAGAGTGCGAAAGCTGACAGAAGCAATCCATCAGAATGCTCCTGAACTCGCCATCGCTGCCGAAATGATATTTGTTGATGCAATTGCGAACGGGTGGATCAAACAATCTGCCAAGGAATGACCAAGCCGGATGGTACGCTCGCCGGCTTCGAAATTGGTTTTGCCACTGATCACTGCGCCAGAATGAAGGTCAAATACGCGATCACGGCTGACTGCTCCTTCGACAACATGATCCCGGCACTCAACGTTGGCAAGTATGATGCTCTCATGGCCGACGTCGCCACAACGCGGGAGCGCGAAGAGCTTATCGCCTTTTGAAAACCGTGTGCTTCGATCTGCTACACATTTGCGACACCCTGTTTTCAAGGTTGCGTGATGGGCAATGGCGCTGGCGTCGGTATGCGCAAGCAGGGCACCGAACTCAAGGCAATGTTCGACAAGGCCTAGCAGGATGGCACGATTAGGTCACCGTCGGCTTCGGTTTTTGGTATCGACGTGACGCCTCAGTGAGGCGCGGTTTGATTGGGATGCTCCCTTGATTTTATTGCGAAATTTCACTCGGGGGCGCTACCATAAGAGGAGCTTTTCTCATATTTTTCAGTTAGTTAACTAGATTTTGGTAGCGGGAGAGCGCTACCGCCTTTCCCCCACTCATCAAACCACCAGTTCCGGCTTCGCTGCTGCGGCTGACCGAAACAAGTCGAGCGGCGACAAACCCTTTGGTCACCGAAGGCAGAGAATCGTCGCCGATCAGCCGCCGGACTTGTCGAGAATGGGGATCGCGCGATCTCGGCCGGTTGGCTTCCATCCTGACGCAAAAAAAGCGGACCGCCGCGGACGGGGACAGTCGGTCCCGCGTCCCGTGCTGCGGCCGGCGCTATGCTGACGCTCCTACGGCTGTCCCGTTAACCGCCCGCGGCGGGGGCGAATTTCCTCCGTCCTGCGCGCGACAACCGTCCACTGTTGCGGACGCGCGCAGGACTGCAGTTTATACGCCCTTCTTCCTTAGCGTGCCGACGGTTGCCGGGGCCGGCATCTTTCACGGTATACGCGCTACTTCAAAGCCTCATTGAGAAGGCTCCGGCTTAACGCCGTAGTGCACCTCGCAATGATCAGGCTGCTGAGGAAGGCGCTCTGATAAACGGTGTTGGCGTAGAGCCTGATGTAGCTCCTGAAGTCGAACTCCGGAGGATAGGGAAAGTTCGGCCGGCTCGACAGCGAGGCGAACAGGACGTGGAATCGCCCGTGGCCGCGCCGAGCACGTGCCGGACTCGCCGAACTGCTGCGCTATCGACATGCCGTTGAGCACGCCGCACGGCGCGCCGAGCAAGCGGGGGGCGAGCGATGCCGACAGCGTCGGAATAAAGCAGAGCCCAAAGCCTACCACTGGCACGCACCAGGGTGAGCTTGGACTTGTCGCCCTTCACCGGGTCATGGATTAGAGATCGCATGCCGCGCTCCAAGACGCGGTGACCCTGGAAGACTCTGTATGGCTGATACTCATGGCTCAGCTCAACTTATGGCCTAGTTTGCGATTATTCATGTGGAGCACTTGAAAACAAGGACGAATGACGGAACGATTAATAGGTGAGGCTTATGAATATCCAAGCCCGGCATATTCGCGCCTTCATCGCCGTGGCTGAGGAAAGGAGCTTTGCGCACACCGCTGAAAGGCTGAACGTCTCGCAACCGGCGCTTTCGCAGACCATCATCCAGTTCGAGGAGACGCTTGGCTTTCCGGTATTCGAGCGCACCACCCGCAACGTGAGCCTGACCCAGTCCGGAGAGAGGCTGCTGGTAAGAGCGCGGACGCGGGACAAGGACATCGAATTGTTCCAGGGCGAGGCGAGGGCGCTGCAGCTTGCCCTGAAGAACAGCTTGCACGTCGGCTACATGATCGGCACCGCCGTTCAGTTCATTCCGGCGATCATTCGTGAGTTCGAACGAATGCGCCCGGGTGTCTCACTGCACCTGCAGGAGTTCGATTTCTCGGATCCGACGGCAGGCCTGGGGGACGGCAAGGTCGATTGCGGCATCATTCGGCCACCTGTCGATCTCGACGACATCGAAATTGTCAACATCGAGAAATGCGTCGTGTGCCTGCCGACGGGGCACCATCTCGCTCGTCGAACTTGATGACATATTCGACGAGCCGACGTCGCCGCCCCGGTGCCCGGCGTATGGCGCGACTACTGGCTCGCCAATGAATACCGCTTCGACAGGCCGGCCAACGTGGTCTTCAAGGCGGCCACCGTCAACTCCGGGCTTCAGGCGGTTGCCTCCGGCCGCGGCATAAGCATCACCCCGATCGACCACACCTGCCGCCAATGCTGAGCAAGCGAGGCGCTGAATGCCCGCATTATTCCCTTCGCAAGTGCCGGTTAGTGAGATTGGGCCCTGGCCAACCAACAGCTACCGCTCATTTTTTCGCAAGAGAAACCTAGTTGCACGAGGGAAATTTCTGATTTCACGCGGACCTGTCTTCAGGGCGATTGCAATCGGGTCTGCTGGGCGGAAGCACAACCTCTTCGCAGCATGTGCGGTATGCGTCGTAAAATCTCGACCGCGCTGGACTAAAGGAGGCCATTCCGGCAGCTCCCGGTGGATTGTTGAGTGCGGAATCCAACAAGAACCATTTCAACTCTTGCAACAGACGGTTCAGTCTGCGCAACAAAAATTCACCGTTGACATTTTGTTTCCTTTGTGAAACTCTGTTTCCGTCTTCCAAAGCCGAGCGATGAGAGCAGGCGAATTTTGTAGAGTGCTGCGAGGCCTCAGCGACCTCATAACGTTGCGGGAACTAACGGACCGGCGGCGCAAGAAGTGCCGACAGTGGGAACCTGAAGGGTCATCTAGTGGGAAAAATGCTTGGTGTAGACGTCGGTGGGACGTTTACGGATTTCGTATCGTTTGACCGCGAAACAGGAAAAGTCGAAGCCTGGAAGAACCTAACTACGTCTGGCGATCCAATCAAAGGAATCGTTACAGGCCTGGAGAAGTTCGGCGACTATTCAATCGAATATCTTCGGCTTGGAACGACAATTGCTACGAATGCACTTCTGGAGCGCCGCGGCGCAGACGTTGCATATATAACCACAAGAGGCTTTCGGGATATCCCGTTCATCCAGAGCGGAAAGCGCAAGGGAAGCTACGATATCACCTGGGTCAAGACGGCCCCTCTGATTCAACGGCGAAATGCTTATGAGGTGGACGAGCGGATAGATGCCGATGGCAAGATCCTGAAGCCGTTGGACGAACATGGCGCACGGGAAGTGGCTAGGCAGATCCGTTCAAAAGGCCAAGTTCATGCCGTGGCTGTGTGCCTGTTGTTCTCCTACGCTAATCCAGCACATGAACGGCGCCTGCGAGAGATACTAGCCGAAGAACTCCCGGACCACGCGATCTCGATTTCATTTGACGTGATGCCGAGGTGGAAGGAGTACGCCCGGGCACAAACGACGATCTCTGATGCCTATGTAAAGCCGCTCCTTCAACAGCAAGTTGCGCGCATTGATCAGTACTTCTCCTCTAGAGCTGACGATCCACGCGTCGTTATGATGAAATCGAACGGCGGCGAGGTCGCGCTCACCGCGGCCGCGAAGGTGCCTATCAATCTCGCCGTGTCAGGGCCGACTGGCGGCGTCATCGGCGCGCGTGATCTATCGAAGGCCATCGGCGAGAGCCATGTCGTTACGCTCGATATAGGCGGAACATCAACAGACTGCGCCAGCATCGTTGACTTTACAGAAGCATTTACGACGAACTTTGAGATCGAGTTCGGCCTGCCCATCCAGGTACCGATGATCGACATTAGGACTTTCGGAGCGGGAGGAGGTTCAATCGCCTGGGTTGATACGGGAGGAATGCTGCGCGTTGGGCCTATGAGCGCCGGCGCAATGCCTGGGCCAATCTGCTACGGACGGGGTGGCACCAAGCCGACCGTCACGGATGCAAATGTGGTCCTTGGGCGGATCGATCCAAATAACTTCCTCGGGGGAAGCTATCGTTTAGATAAGGACGCGGCAGTCCACGCGATCGAAGTCCTGGGACAGTCCATCGGGCTGGGACTCGAAGAAACCGCGTGGTCGATCCTGCGCATTGTTAACAACAACATGCTTGGGCCGCTGCGCGCTGTGCTAACTGAGCGGGGGCATGATCCGCGCGATTTCGCACTTGTTGGCTTTGGCGGAGCTGGTCCGCTGCATGTGGCGGAACTCATGGCCGAAGGCGATCTCAAGAAAGCAATCGTTCCAAACTATCCCGGTCAGTTCTCCGCTTACGGCTTTCTGCGAGCAGATGCTCGGGTTGATCTCGAACGCACTGTCCCCATGACATCCAACACATTCCAGGGTGACAAGCTGACGGAAGTGCTTGGCGCTCTGAGACAAGCAGCCGAGAAGGAATTGGAGGAGCAGGGCTATCGGGGCAACGTCATTCTCATGCCGAGTGTGGAGATGCGTTATTTCGGTCAGAGTCATGAACTCGAGGTCCCCATCGATTTTATGAATTTCGACGAGGCAAACACCAAGAGTCTTTTCCGAAAATTCAACGAAGCACATCAATCGCGGTACGGCTATCACAATCCCGAGGAAAAACTTGAGATAGTGAATCTCAAGCTGACAGCGGTCGGCGCGACCGAAAAGCCGGTATTCGAAACGATCGAAGAGGCGGGTAGGAACGTTCAGCCCACTGGAATGCGTCGTGTGGTGTTTGAGGACGGGCCACGGGATACGCCAGTATACTGGCGATCTAACCTTGGGGCGGGTTCAACGATTGATGGACCAGCACTGGTAGAAGAAATTGCTTCGGTGACGGTCGTACCTGAATACGCAACAATGAAGGTGGATCAGTTCGGCAACTTGATTATTTCGCGCAAGAGTGGACTCCGCTAACATGAAATTATCACCGAACAAGTATTACGTCGAAAAATACCTAAAGTGTAGAAACTGCGGGGCGCTACTTTTTGCGGGTCAGACCCACGTTGGATCAGAAACGTTGTTCTGTTCAGCCTGGTGCAATGAGTGGTCCGCGCAAAAGGCGCGGGGTATCGCCTCACCGCAGATCCCATTGGGCACCGACGCCGGCGGAGGTGCGGTTGCCACGGCATCGGCGGTGGACATCTCGGTGATCGAAGGCTTGCTGACGTCCATCTGTCGCGAGATGGGCATCAATCTCATGCGTACCGCCTACTCTTCTCTCTTCAGTGAGTCAGAAGATTTCAGTTGCGGACTGGCCACGCCAACAGGTGAACTGATCGCGAACGGCGACCACTGCCCGTCGCAGATCGGCGGGATACCGCTCCTCGTCCGAACAATGATCCAGGAAACGCCTCTCGACACGATCGAGGAGGGAGACGTAATTCTTCACAATGATCCCTATCGGGGGGGGTTGCACACTCCAGAGCATACTGTCTTCAAACCTATCTTCTTCGAAGGTCGGATCGTAGCTTTCGCCGTTGCGGTCGGACATTTTGTTGAGGTGGGCGGTATCGCGGCCGGCGGCTTTCCCGGCGACGCCACCGAGATATTCCACGAGGGACTGCGGGTTCCGCCTGTAAAGATCGTCAAGCGTGGTCAGGATGACGCCGACGTGTGGCGGCTGCTTCTTGCCCAGGTGCGTACGCCCCGCATCTACTACGGAGATATGAGGGCTATGTTGAGTTCCGTGGCACTTGCTGAAAGGCGAGTGCAGGAGCTCTATACGAAATACGGCTCAGAGCGATTGGATAATATTGTAGCATCGCTGCTGAATTATTCTGAGAGAAGAACCCGGGCCGAGATCGCAAAAATACCTGATGGAATATATCGGTTTAAAGACATAGTTGAAGACGACGGTATTGATCGCGACAAAGAATATCAGATTGCTGTCGCGGTGCATATTCAGGGCGAGCAGGCGGTTGTCGACTTCACAGGCAGTTCGCCTCAGGCCACTGGGCCGATAAATGCAACCCTGGGGGTCGCATGGTCTGCGGTCTTCAACGCGTTCCTGCACATAACTGACCAGACAATACCGAAGAACTCAGGGTGCTATAGGCCTATCAAGATCATCGCACCGGCTGGCAGTATCATGAATGTCGACTACCCGGGTGCCGAGGTTGGCGGAAATACTGAAACGCATCCGATCGTTGTGTGCGCCATTTTCGGCGCCTTATCCAAGGCACTCCCTAACCGTGTGATGGCGGCTGAGGGTTGCACGCATGGATGCCTGACTTTCGGTGGATATCACGAGAAATTGGGCGAGTCCTTTGCCGGTTTTGATCTCTCGGTTATCGGTTATGGTGGCAGACAGTTCGCCGACGGCAATAGCACTCTTGATTCAATCAACGGCAACTGCGCAATCACCCCTGTCGAAGTCTTTGAAACAAAGTTCCCATGGCGGATCGAAGAGTATTCGCTACGGACAGACTCGGGCGGCGCTGGCACATTTCGCGGTGGTCTGGCTACGTCTCGGACCCTTGTGGCACTGGGACCAATTTCAATCAACCAGATGACAAACCGGCACCGTATCCCTGCTTGGGGGCTCGACGGAGGCCAAGCCGGCATGACAGGTGCCACGCTGTTCCGCACGACGTCGAGCGTAGATTGGCGCAATGCGGTCGAGGCATTCGGTCGCGCGTCCTCGAGCAAGTACTCCAATATCAAGTTGAAAGAGGGGGATGTCGTACGTGTGCTCATGCCTGGCGGTGGCGGCTACGGTGATCCGACAAAGCGCGACCGACAAAAGGTGATCTCAGACGTGCACGACGGCTATGTGTCGCTGCAGTCTGCTTTAGAGGCATATGGCCTCGATCTTCAGCTGGGTGAATCGGGTGCGCATTCCGATGAACGTCGCTAAAAACTCTTTCTGGCTCGCCGACGCTCTCGGCAGAGACCTCAGCGCGGCACCTCAATTGAGAGGCGATGTAAGTTGTGACATCGCAATAGTCGGAGGGGGATACTGCGGATTGTGGGCGGCGCTCGCTCTCAAAGCGGCGGACCCATCTCTTGAAATCATTATCCTCGAAAAGGATATCTGCGGCGCTGGTGCCAGTGGCCGAAATGCCGGATATGTCTTGAGTTGGGCTGGTCGGCTACCTGCACTTACAGCCCTCTGCGGCGCAGACGAAGCTAGCTCGCTTGTCCGTGCGTCTATGGCAGCGGTCGATGAAATCGAAGAGTTCTGTCGTCAGCACAGAGTAGCCGAATTTAGGCGCAGCGGCTGGCTTTGGGCGGCGACCTGCGACGCTCATGTTGGAGCATGGAGGAGCACACAACTCGCACTGGACGCTGGCCACCTCCCTAAATTTGAACAGTTGACGGGCAGACAGATCTCCTCCCGGTGGGGCCTTGACGGATTCAAAGCTGGCGTCCTCGATCCTTCCTCTGGAACTGTGCATCCCGCAGAGCTCGCCCTGGCGCTGCGGCGGACTGCCACAGAAAGTGGCATCCGAATTTTCGAACGAACACCAATGAACCGGTTTCGGCGTCGCGGTTTCCTTGAAGTGACGACTCCGTATGGTTGCGTGCGCCCCAAGAAGCTCATCCTTGCCATGAATGCATGGATGGGCGCCATGCGCGAGTTTCGATCCTCGATTTTAGTAGCTGCATCAGAACTCGCAACCACCAGGCCAGTCCCCGAAATCGTGGAGGCAATGGGCTGGACCGATGGCCCCGTCGTAAATGACGCTCGGCTGATGGTAGGTGCCATTCAAGCTCGCCCCGACGGTCGAATCGTGTTCGGAAAGGGTGGAGGCAAGATCGGCTACCGGGGGGTAAATGAGTCGCGGTTCACGGGTCCAGCTCCCCGGCTTCGGCTGATGGAAGCGGAGTTTCATCGATACTCTTCTGCATTCTCTAATCTGAAGGCTGAGCAAAGCTGGATTGGGCCAGTCGATCGCACTCGAGATGCGCTTCCTCTGTTTGGCTACCTGAACAATAACAAGGACATAATCTACGCTTGCGGGTTCTCCGGCAACGGAGTCGGGCCAACTCGACTGGCCGCGCGCTTCTTGAAAGATTTGGCGCTGGAACAGCGGACCGAACTCACGTCGTCTGCCTTGATTAGAGGCCCCACAGGAGGCTTTCCACCCGAACCCTTCAGGCAAATTGGCGGTCGCCTAGTACTCCGAGCCGTGCATCGCAAGGATGTGCTTCAGCATGCCGGCAAACGCGTGGGGGCGACTACGAATTTTCTCGCGGGATTAGCTCCCGCGACACTCGTTGTTGGCACCAAAGCGAGGAAAAAATAGGATGATCAGGCGCCATAATCCACCTCAGCTTCATGCACCCATTGGCCCATACGTTCACGTGAACATCACCGAGCCTGGCGCGCGACTATTCGCGTCTGCCGGACAACTCGGGATCAACCAAGCCGGAGAGATGCTGAAGGACGACAAAGAGCAGATCGCAGAAGCGTGGCTGAACGTGGGTCGCTGGCTTGCCAGCGAAGATCTCTCTCCGGCGGATGTATTGAAGATTACGGTCTTTATGACCGATGCGACCCACGTTGCTTACAGCAGGGAACGCCGCGCCGAACTGCTTGGCGATGTCATCACAGGCAATACGCTCGTTTATGTATCGGCACTCGCTCACCCAGACATGGTAATCGAGATCGATGTGCTGGCGTCCAAACTATAAAAAGACGATGTGAAATCGCAATAGGCACAACAAGAGAGGAGTATATTATGTATAAAATGTCACGACGCAGTTTCGTCAAGCGGTCAGTCGGTACGCTAGCAGCGCTTTCAGCGATCGCTTCGCCAGCGATTGTTCAAGCACGTACGGGCCGCATCGGCTTTGCCATGGAAACATTTACGGTGCCCCGGTGGAAGAACTTGGACAAACCGAGTTTTGAGGATGCCGTGCGTAAAGGAGGATTTGAGGCGGTAGTCGTCCAGGCAAATTTCGACGTCGCTCAGCAGCTACGTGACGTTGAAAACCTCCTCTCACAAGGCGTGGACGCACTTGCCATCGTGGCCGTCGAGTCAAAGGCCGCCATTAACATGGCTCGACGGGCGCAACGCGAGGGAGTTCCGGTAATAGCATACAACACTGCGATCCCGAGCTCCGACGTCGCAGCTTTCGTCTCGCGTGACAACGGAAATGTTGGACGCTCGGCCGTGAAAGCAGCCGAAAAGGAGGGAGTTCTGGCAGGCAATTGGGTCATCATCTCGGGGCAGCCCGGAAACGCCGTGGCTGAGGAAGTCACAAAGGGATATTTTGAAATACTGCAGCCATACATCGACAGCGGGAAATTGAAAATCGTTAGCCACGAGTTTCAAGCGGGCTGGGACCCGGAATCTGCGCGCAAGCAGGCCGAAAACGCGCTGACCGCTAACAACAACAACATCCAAGGCTTCCTGTGCAACAATGACGGGATGGCTGGTGGCGCTATCGCTGCCATCGAGCGTCTCGGTCTGCCGGACACAATTTTCGTCTCTGGGCAGGACGCGACGAGCGACGGATGTCGCCAGATCATAGAGGGCCGCATGAAGCTATCAAGCTTCACAAGATTTGACGTAATGGGACGGACAGCCGGAGAAGTTGCGGTTCAATTTGCCCGCGGTGAAAAGCCAAAAGCTCCAAGCGAGTATAAAACAGGGGACCTCAGCATACCTCTGTATCCGATAGAGGACTTCAACGTTACCAGGGAAAATATGGCGACATATTTCTCGCAGTACAGCCCGGGATATGTCGATGCGCCGACTGTTCTCAAGGGCCTTCCAGATGGAGTTCTACCCGCAGGGCTAGCGAAGTTCCGATAGGCTTTATGAGCCTCGCGCTTAGCGCGAGGCTCCCTTCTCGCTGCGGAGACGAAGATGTCTGTGAAACAAGAAATTATGGATGCTCGTGCTGGCGACGCCAAAGAGACGTCCGTGGCGTCAGATCTGAGAGATTTGCGATTAGTGCTCCTTCTTGGATTCACAATCGTGACGTGGGTGGTGTTTCATTTTTTTCTCACTGACGGCTTCGTCCTAACGCAACGAAATCTAAGTACCCTGTCCGTTCAGATGGCGGTCACGGCCATTCTGGCTATGGGCATGACTTTGCTGCTGGTTGCCCGCGAGATCGACTTGTCTGCTGGCGCAGTCATGGCATTGATTATGGTTGCGATATTTCAGTGCCAAGTGAAATACGAAATAGGCACGTGGGAGACAATCGTCATCGCACTTGCCATAGGGACGACGGTGGGAGCCTTGCACGGAATAGTCCGTGTCAGTCTTGGGATCCCATCCTTCATTATTACGTTGGCCGGTTTCTCGTGGATCCGCGGTGTTGCGTTCATAATTCCCGACGGCCAAACTCTTTCTGGTGCCTCAGAAGGGTTCTACGCCATTGCAAATTCTGAGGTCCCGCCTGTCGTATCCGCGGTCCTCATAGCGGCGATCGGCGCGATCTCGGCTTGGGGTATTGTTGGCCAAGTCAAGCAACAAAGAGGTGGGGTGGGAATCACTCGGGTTGTCAATGCCGCTAGGCTCGGCTTTCTGATTGTCTTTTTGGCGGGCGCGCTGTGGGTCTTCTCGGGCTACCGAGGCCTTCCGTATCCGACTGTTTTGCTTTTGGCGTTGGGGATACTTTTGCACACATTCACTCGCAAGACTGATATTGGCCGCTACGTCTACGCCATCGGAGGAAATCCGGAAGCAGCCAAGCGAGTTGGTATTGCGGTGCCCGTCATAATCGTCTCGCTGTTCATGCTCATGGGCGTCCTGACCGCCGTCGCGGCAATCATACAATCGTCGTTGCTCGATGCGGCACCCCCAGGGATCGGCGAGCTTCTAGCTCTGAATGCGATAAGCGCAGCCATTATTGGCGGTACAAACCTTTTCGGGGGACAAGGTACCATCCCGGGGGCGATTGCCGGCGCAATGCTCATGGCGAGCATCTCGAATGGACTGAGTTTGGCGGGAGTTAACACGTTCTACCAAATGGTCGCGACCGGGATCATCCTGCTGTTTGCAGTGGGTCTCGATTCATTGAGCCGCAGGGGCGAGACGAGGATTTAGAGATGCAGAACGTAATTGAGGCGCGATCGATCGCCAAGCATTACAGGGCTGTGACCGCTCTGGAGAACGTTAATTTCCATATCAAGCCTGGTGAAGTTGTCGGCTTTGCCGGGGATAATGGCGCAGGAAAATCCACTTTGATGAGGACTGTGGCGGGGGATGTCGAGCCGAGCGCCGGGCAGTTGCTTGTGAACGGTTCGCAGCTTGTGGCGTACAATCCTAAGCGCGCTCGCGAACTCGGAATCGAAATGGTCTACCAGGATCTCGCGCTCTGCGATAATCTTGAAATATATGAAAATATCTTTCTTGGACGAGAAATTCGTCGCTTCGGGGCATTCGGCATAAATGCGTTGGACCGATCAACTATGTTGCGGAGAGCAAGCCAAATCCTGGAAAAGCTTGAGTTGCAATTGCCGTCGCTCACCGAGCCGGTCTCGGCGCTTTCAGGAGGGCAACGCCAACTGGTGGCGATTGCTCGGGCGATGGCCTCATCCCCGAAGTTGGTTATTTTGGATGAGCCTACCGCAGCGCTGTCAGTGAAAGCCGGACGCCCCTTGCTGGAGCTGATTCGTAAGCTGCCTGGGAGCGGGACTTCGGTGATGCTAGTGAGCCACCGACTATCAGATCTGATGGAGACAACACATCGCATCTACATTTTGAGGCGCGGTAGTATCGCATGTGAGCTTCAAACCGAGCATACAACAGAGACTGAGATACTTCACCATATGGCTGGCGTTGGGGAACGGGTGGCATAACATGTCATGCGAAACTCATGACTTCATCGGCAAATTGTCGGTGTCAACCGTCCAGGATTCGTTTGCGGAGCTCTTTGCTGCGCTGGGCCTGGAAGAAGCACGTCGCCCGTCCCCAATTGATGACGACCCTTGTGCGGCGGCAGATCGGTGACGTCGGCCCCTTCGAATACCATGCTGCCCATGCTCGGTCGGTCGCGCCCGGCGATTAGTCGAAGCGGCGTGCTCTTGCCCGGGGCCGCTGGGGTCGGGATGGCGATGAATTCGTGTTTGGCGATGTCGATGGGCAGATTTGTGCGGGGCACGGACCTGGCCGTGTTAGGGCGCGACTCACCGCCAATGTGAATGTGAGGCGTAGCAACGCCATCAAAGGCTCAAGCTCATGGGTGCTCCATCTGGACATTGACTCCTCTGGCGGGGATCTCGAGCCCCGCCAGAGGATACAGCCGTCGCTTGGGAGTTAGGAACGGACTGTGAATCAGGCTGCCTGGAAATTCGGCCAGACCCACCCCCATTTCTGGGGAGACGTCCTGACGGCCGATATTCATGGCCCAGCTCAACTCACTGGCTTGCCTTCCGATTATCCATGCGGACCGAATGACAACAATGACGATTGGCGGAACGATTAATTGGCAACGCTTATGAATATCCAGGTCTGGTATATTCGCCTTCATCGACGTGGCGGATGAGAGGACTTTGCGCGCGCTGCCGAAGAGCTGAACGTCTCGCGCTGGGTGCCTACTGTATCTGCAGGAGTTTGATTTTCGGATCCGTCGACAGGTTTGCGGGACTGCCGCCCGTAATCGGGGCGAGCGCCTGGCCGAGCAGCAAAACTGTGCGTCGACCGCTAGTCAACTGGCGATGGCCGGCGACTCGGCGGCAAAATCTGCTCCTGTGAAGCAACGCAGGAGGCGAACGATGGAATTCTTTTGCGGACTGGACGTGGCGATGGACGAAACAGCGGTGTGCGTCGTCGACGATCATGGCGTTGTGCATCTTGAGATGACGACGGTGACTGATCCCGACGCGCTGTTTGCGACGTTGAAGCCGTTTCTGCCGCGCCTGCGGCGTGTGGGCCACGAAGCAGGATCACTGTCGCCCTGGCTGCATCCGGAACTCAAGAAACTCGGCCTGCCGGCCGTCTGCCTGGAGACGCAGCACGTGCGCGCCGCGATGTCGGCGCAGCGCAACAAAACCGACAAGGCCGATGCGCTCGGCATCGCCCATATCATGCGCACCGGCTGGTTCCGCCAGGCCCATATCAAGTCGGAAAGCTGCTACCGGACCAAGCTTCTGCTGACGCACCGGCGCAATCTGAAGGCCAAGTTCCTCGACCTTGAGAACGCCATCCGCCATTCGCTGAAGGCGTTCGGCATCCGCCTAGGCAAGGTCGGTCGAGGGGCTTTCGAGCAGACGGTGCGCACCGCGGTGGCGGACGACCCGCTGTCGTCCGAGCTGATGGACGCCATGCTGTCGGCGCGCGCAGCGCTGTGGAGACAGTATTGCCGGCTGCACGATCTCGTCGTGAAAATGGTGGCGCGCAGCGAACTGTGCCGACGCTTCATGGCAATTCCTCGGCGTCGGCCCCGTCACAGCACTTTCGTTCATGACGGCGATTGACGATCCGTCACGCTTCCGTCGCTCACGCGACGTCGCGGCCTACTTCGGGCTGACCTCGCGGCGCTGGCAGTCGGGCACCTCGATCGACGTTCAGGGTCGTATATCGAAGGCCGGCGATGCCGATGTTCGACGCTCGCTCTACGAGGCGGCGTCGGGGCTGATGACGCGCTTCAAGGGCAGGGACAAGGTTAAGAGCTGGGGCCAGGCGATCGCCAAACGCTCCTGCCACCGCAAGGCCTGTGTCGCCGTGGCGCGCAAGCTGGCGGTGATCATGCACGCGATCTGGACCGACGGCACGTTCTATGTCGGCGATCCGGCGGCAAGCCAGGCGGACGCCGCGCGCCGTGCCCATGACAAAGCCCGCAAGCTGCTCGGAGCGCATCGATGAGCAGAAGACCGACAGTTGAAACGCATGGCACCGGCACGTTGACGGACGCCATCTGAGACAAGGAATCCGCTCCGGCGGATGAGGACCGATGCAGACCAGGAACGACGGAACGCACGTTATCTTGCCTGCGGCCGCGCCGATCGCGAGACGGCCGGACCGCGCCGGATTGCCTGTGACGATGCTCCGTCACTCCGATGGAAAAGTGCGCCACGACGGTTCCCGTGCTGCAAATAAGCAGCGCTGCTACGCCGTCGCAGAGCGCGGAAGACTGCACGGCGCATCGGAACTCGACGCAAGAGTACGGGATCGTGGTTTAGGGCATAGAATAGTCTATTATCGTAATTTTGAAGAGGAACGACGATGGAAAGAAAGTCGCGGAAAATACGACCGATTAAGACGGCAAGGTTAATTGCAGCATCGTTCACCCACCGGTCGATCTCGATGACATCGAAACTGTCACGATCGCGCGTGAGAAATGCGTCGTGTGCCTGCCAAGGGGGTGGACGAGATCGTCTGGCCAGCCAAAGTCGCGTTCGAGCGACAACAGTCGAACCCGAGCTTCTGCAAGCCAGTGGGCTCCCGCCGCGGAGACAGCACGGAGCAATAGTCCCGCTGGTAATTCATCACCTATGCTTATTAATCTATCTGTTCTTTATCATTGTTGTCAATGGCTTCACATGGATAATTCCAACTCCGCCAACGGGTTGAGACAGCCATGAACATTACCCAGACCGACATGTCTCAGCTTGAGAGCTTAGGTCGCGATGAGGCCTGTGTTGGGAGTTTTGCTGGCCGGGGCACTTCTATCGTTCGTTCTGAGTTTCGACGAATTCATCATAGCATTCTTCGTGGCCGGGCCGAATCCAACGCTCCCCATCTTTATGCTCGCCTCTGTGAAACGCGGTATCACGCCTGAACTGAACGCAATCGAGACCTCTGTTCTCGGCGTTTCATCTCTTATGGCGCTGACTGTTTTCCTGATTGCGCGAAAGAGCACGTGGAGTCGCAAGCAATGTCTTTTTCCCCATTGGCCAAATCGCTAGGCCCAGAAGTGGAGATTTCTAAAGTGGGTATTCTAGAAAGAATGCGTTTGGACGGAAAGACCGCTTTCGTAACAGGGGGCGCACGCGGTATTGGCAAAGCAATCGCCAGTGCACTAGCCGAGGCCGGGGCGCAGGTCGCCATTGTAGATCTTGATCTGGATGAAGCGAAGAAGGCTTGCGCGGAGATATCGGCCGCAAACGGTAGCAGGCTGATTGCCATTAAGACAGATATTACAGATCCACGACAGGTAAATGCGATGATAGACAGCATTCTCGAAGAGTTCGGCCGCCTCGATATTGCTTTCTGCAACGCGGGAATCTCAAACGAAGTGGCGGTAGAGGACGACACGTACGAGGATTGGAAGAAGATCATTGAAGTGAACCTAAACGGTACCTTCTTGACCGCGCAGGCTGCCGGGCGGGTCATGCTGAAACAGGGAGGCGGTTCAATCGTCTGCACAGCATCTATGTCGGCTCATATTGTCAACATTCCCCAGCGCGAAGCGTCATATGCAGCATCAAAAGCAGCGGTCATCCAGATGTCCAAGGCAATGGCCATCGAATGGGCGACTAGGAACGTGCGAGTAAACACCATAAGCCCTGGGTATATGGCGACAGAAATGACGTTGAAGTCCCCCGCGTTACGACCTCTGATCGAGCAGTGGGAGCAACTGTCGCCACTTCGCCGCATGGGGAAGCCGGAAGAATTACAATCGATCGCCGTGTATCTCGCAGGCGACACTAGTTCGTTTACAACTGGGGCCGATTTCATTGTCGACGGTGCGTATACGTGTTTCTAAGATCTACGCTTAGCGGCCATAAGCAAATAGGGGAATCGCTATGTTACTTTCATGCACCAACATGATGGTCCCAGGAAGAACTTTGACTGACAAGGCAACTCTATTGCGGAGCTGGGGTTACAAAGGTATCTCCGTATTTGCCGATCATGACTCGTGGAACGATGAGAAGATGGATGAATTACTTCATCTCGAAGAAAACGCCGGCGTTACACCTTGTGAGTTCCTATTCATGTCGCCCGCCGCCGGGAAACTGATGAGTGATGATTCCCGAGAGAGGGCAGCCACAAAGGCACTCTATGTCCAGGCGGCTGAGGTGTGCGCGCAAATCGGCGCTATCACTGAAATCGAATATCTTCTGGGACCTCAGGACCCTCTGCCGTTGTTCGACATATATCGGCAGATGACGCCGGAACAAGAGGATGATTTCGTTTCGATCTACCGGGATATCGCTCAGGCTGTGGTCGGGACCGAAGGGGCCGTCCTCCTCGAGGGGATCAACCGCTATGAAAGCCCCTATTTGAACAGCATTGTGGACTGCGCGCGGGTAGCGTCCAAGGTTGGCTTGAAGGAAACTGGGATTCTGCCCGATTTCTTTCACATGTCGATCGAGGAGGCCGATATAGCTGACGCTATAACGGCCGTTGCTGACAGCGGCGCTATTCGACATGTGCATTTGGGCGACAACAACCGCTGTACGCCAGGATCCGGAAGCATTGACTGGGAGCGCGGGCTTAGAGCGCTCAAGGTGTGCGGATATAGCCGATTCATCAATTTGGAATGTAGCACGATGGGACGCCCAGAAGTCACATTGCCCGCCGCGGCCGATTTTTTGAACGGTATTCTCGGTAGGATATAGACGATGATAGAAGATTTTTCGCTCAGAAGGCCTTTTTTCGAACTTGGCCCGAAAGTCTATTTATACGGTGATAGGGCAATCGAGCTCGCGTTGCATGCTGATAAGCTGTGTGACGACTATGGCGTCGATATCATCTGCACGGCGCAGTACACTGACATCTATCGTATCGCGCAAAAGACAACCCACCTAAAAGTATTTGCTCAACACATGGATGCGAATTGCATCGGTCGTGGTGTAGGCGCGGTATTGCCTGAAGCCCTTAGAGAAGCGGGTGCAGTAGGTGTTCTGCTGAACCACGCTGAGAAACCCTTAAGTCTTTCCTCGCTACACGCAACGATCCGTCGAGCGGATGAAGTTGGGCTCGCTACGCTGGTTTGCGCTGGATCGGTCGAAGAAAGTGCTGCTGTTGCTAGGCTCAGACCCAACATTGTTCTGGCAGAGTCTCCTGCGTTGATCGGGGGCGGGAAGCGTAGCGCAGATGACATTCAGGAGATCGAGAGAACCAACCAGGCTGTGAGTGAGGTGGACAAGGAAATCCAGGTGCTGCACGGAGCAGGGATTAGCGACGAGAATGATGTCTACCAAATCGTTCGTGCGGGCGCCGACGGCACTGGTTCCACCAGTGCTGTGATGTGTGCGGCCGATCCAAAGGACATGCTCGAACGAATGATAAGGGAAATGAGTCGCGCGTACCGCGAGAGAGTCGGAAATTGAAGGGAGCTTAACCACTATGGCAGTGTTTCATGAGACTATATCAGTCAAGTCGCGGCACGGTATCCATTTTGAAGACGTCACGGACAAAGTAACCACGATTGTCACTGCGGCCGGTATTCAAAACGGCATGGTGGTCGTATTCAGTCAGCACACCAGCTGCAGCGTGCTTATTCAAGAAGACTCTGAGGGGGAGACCTACGGAAAAATCCCGCTCATTCTTCAGGACACCATCAATTGTCTCGAAAAGATTATTCCGGATTGCAAGTACGAAGGACAGTATCTGCATCCTGGGGAGTTCCACACGCAACAAGCGTTGGCGCTGCGGGGGGAACTGAATGAATGGTGTCTAAATACGGATGGGCATATACGTTCCTGTTTGCTTGGTCGTTCGGAGGCAATACCGCTGCTTGACGGTAAAATGACCCTGGGTCTTTTCGGGCGGATCTATTTCGCAGATCTTGATCAAACCCGCGAGAGGGAACGCGTCGTTCGGGTTCAGATCGTTGGCGAGTAGTCGAGAGATCCGTGCAAACCGGTAGGGGCCTCGTCACGCCCATCGGAGACAGCAGCCTCAGTCTTCACAATCTTCGCAGGACCAAGTCTTTTTGAGCGCAAGTCGAAGGATGAGAAGCGATTTGGAGTGGTGGCAACGATGGCGATTATTACAGTTGACCTAGGGACTACCAATATCAAGGTAGGTGCGTATACGGATAACGTGACCCTGGTCGCGTTGGAAAGCGCGGGGGTTTCTTACCTGCGGAAGAACACCATCGTCGAGTTCGATGCAGAGCATTATCTAGCTCGAATTTTGGATCTCGTGGCATCGTGTTACAGGAGAGCGCAACCGATTCTTGGGCGGGAGCAGCCGGTACAATTGGTTTTAACCGGCCAGGCAGAGTCGCTCATCGTGGCCGATGAGTCGGGAAAACCCTTGCGGAACGGCATTTCTTGGCTGGACATGCGCTCTCAAAGTGAATGCGAAGAGTTGTCCGCATTGTTTGACCGAGATACATGCTATCGCATAACCGGCCAGCCTGAAATTATCCCGACTTGGCCGCTGACGAAGTTGTTGTGGATTAAACACAACGAGCCCGAGTGTTTCAAGAAGGCGCGTAAGTTTTTTCTGCTCAAGGATTACGTTATATACCACTTGACTGGTCATTTTGTTGGGGAGCATTCGATTTACCCATTTTCTCACTATTTCGATGTGACAAGACGGGTATATTGGGATGATCCGCTGAGATATTGTGGTGTCGAAATATGTCAATTGCCCAGGTTGATAGATCCCTGCTCGATTGTCGGAGAGATACTGCCACGTGTGCGAAGGAAGCTCGATTTTCCGACTGGCTGCACTGTCAATTCAGGCACGCTCGATCATTTCGCGGGCATGATTGGCACGGGGAATATTACTCAGGGAATTGTCAGTGAGTCGGCGGGGACGGTCTCTTCTATTGCGACACTTGTTGAAAAACCGTTTGCTTCACCGTCGCGTATCCCATTATACTGCGGACCTTTCGATAATAGCTATGTTTATCTTCCGGTATGTGAATCGGGCGGTATTAGTTTAGAATGGTTTAGGAATGAATTTCTACCTGGCGTGTCTTTTAAAGAGATAGACGCGGTGGCCAGTAAGAAAGAGGTCGACCGCCGCTTGACGTTCCTGCCATACCTTACGGGCGTTAATCCACCTGAGTTTGACCGAAACGCAACGGGGGTATTCTTTGGCGCAACAATCGCACACGACTCTTACGACTTCGCCTTGGCAATTATGTATGGGGTTGCCTGTCTGCTTCGTAAGAATATCGACAACTTCAGAGCGTCCGGTATATGTGTCGGAAAGATCATCTCGACAGGCGGTGGTGCTAAATCTTCATTGTGGTCTCAGATCAAGGCCAACATTTGCGGCTTGCCGGTTGCTATCCCTGCCGACGAAGAGGCACCAAGTCTAGGTGCGGCTATAATTGGAGCTGTCACGGTAGGTGAGTATGCGAGCTATGGAGAGGCTGCGTCGCAATGCGTTAAAGTCGGAACGGTATACGATCCGGAATCCAACGATGGAGCGTTTGAAAAGCAATACCAGCTATTTCGTCGCTTATACGATGCGCTGGGGCCTGTTTTCAAGGAATTCCCAGCAAACGGGTAGTGCGCGCCCGGGAAGCTCAAGACCCTGAAGGGATGAGGGCGCGACGAGCTGCGGTGTCCACTCTAACCCGTCACGCCTATGTGCGATTGGCTGTCACCCGCTTGACGACCGCGATGAAATCTTCGACGAGCCGGTCGGGCGAACCCCGATGGCCGATGCCAATCACGCATTCGCGCATATCGGTGATGTCGCGGAAGACGACACCAGGACGGGCATAGTAGCGCGCAGTGCTGTCGGCGGTAATGCTGATGCCGCGGCCCATCGCAACGGCCTGCAGTTCAGATTCGACAGTCGCCACTTCGAGCGCGACCGTCGCCGGCCGACTGCTGTCGCGATACTCGCTCCCCAGCCAATACTCCCGCCAGATCCCGGGCGTAGGCGAAGTGATGAGAGGTTCGTCCAATATGTCAGCGAGCAGGACGGTCGGCTTGGCCGTGAGCGGATGGCCGGTGGGCAGGCAGGCAACGCATTTCTCATAGGCGATCTCGACGATGTCGACATCTTCCGCCCCGATCGGCGGGCGGATAATGCCGCAATCGACCTCACCGGCAATGAGCCCGGCGCTGGGGTCGGAGAAATCATACTCCTTCAATCGCAAGATCGCGTCTGGCCGCACCCGCTCGAACTCCCTGACGATCGCCGGAATGAATTCGACTGCGGTACCGATCATGAAGCCGACGCGAAGCTCGCTTTTGAGGGCCAGTTGCAGCCGCCGCGCTTCGTCTTGGAACTGGTCCATGGAGCGGCTGAGCGCCAAAGCCTTTGCGAGCAGCTTCTCGCCTGGCTCGGTGAGGCTCACGGCGCGTGTCGTACGTTCGAACAAAGGAAAGCCGGCGTTCTCTTCGAGCTGGATGATGGTCTGCGAGAGGGCAGGCTGCGATACATTCAGGCGCTCTGCCGCTCGAGAGAAGCTCTTCTCTTGCGCCACGACAATGAAGGACCGTACATGCCGGAACTGGATATTCATAAGCGTCACCAATTAATCGTTCCGCTATTTCATCCCTTTTGTCAATGGCTTTGGGTGGTTAATCGCTAGCAGGAACGAACGCCGAGGCGCACCGTGAACATTGAGGCCCTCCCCGGAGTTCTGCTGTCCCCCGTGGATGGCGTCGACGGGCTGCTACAGCGCTGCACCTATCCGGCTTGGAATGCGTACTTTGCCGGCAGGGCAGCCGCACAATTCGGCGGCTCGCGTCAGTTCGAAGAGAACAATATGTCATTCTGACCGCGCTCTTCAGGTCAGCGCCCAGTCTGAACATGACCCAGTGCTCCGATGGTCGCCGTCAATGCATCCACATCACCACATTCCAGCATCAACTCCACGCCGTTCGGCAATGACGCGCTCACCTTGGCCGGAGAGGAAAAAAGCGCAGTCCTTTTCGATGCCCGACCCACGCACCTCATCGCAAGTCCCCGGCAAATCCACCGCAGCCATGCTGCTCTGTCGCAGCAAGGCCCGATCGGCAGCACTTTCAATCTGAACCGGGATGAACGCCGGTGGTGAGGATGGCGGGAGGGACTGGGTCTTCGCGCGCTTCTTTATCCACTTCCGAAGAAGGTTCGCATTGACCCCATGTTCGAGCGCAAGCCTCGATACCGACACGCCAGGCTCAAGGCAGGCCGAGACAAGACGGTCCTTCGATGCAAGGGTCGTATCGGCGTCGCCCGTTCCGACCGACAAGCCTCACCCGCAGTTTCTGCTCGTCTTCTTCCATCACTTGGTGTCAACCTATTTTGGTGGACACCTCATGCATCAGAGCACTCAACAGCAAAAGGTGCGGGGAAATTCGCGCTTACCTTAATCTCTGATCAAACTGGACTAGTTCCAGGCGGCAACGTCATGGCCGAACTTCTCGAAGGCGATCATGGCCACCAGGTTCGGCCCCGCCGAGCCCCGGTCGGTTGGAATGGCGCCGGCGGTTGGCTGATCCTCTCGCAATCCCGGCAGGTGACTCCTCCCGGACCGTCTGGATCACCCTTCATTGGCGCCCCCGAAACTGGCGGCCATTCATACGTCCCGCTTATAAATCGATCGCAAGTTTCACATTCTCAACCATCGGCGCAACTTCTAGACTGCCGAACATGGTGTACAGAAAAGCCAATGGAAGCCTGGTTGGGTCTGAGAAGGTCAGCGCCTCCGGGCTCAAAGCGGATAAAGAAGCGCCTCTTCGCGGCTGGACGGCCCGCGCAGAACCTACTTCGACCTTCGTCCGGATGTCCGGGCCGAATATCCCGGACGCTGAAGACTGTCGGTTTTTGAATCTGACCTCCCAAGCGTGGCCAAACGACATTGGTGCATCCGGCTCGCATGCTCCACGCAGCCGACTCCCGAGCGCAACAAATGACGTACGTTCGGTCGAACTGTGCTTCCTGTACCTTGCTCACGCTCGCCACTCGGCTCACGCTACTAGCCATCCCAGCAGGGTCAGTCTCTGGTTCCACGGTAGCATAGCTGTCGAGTCCGCCGCGAAACTTGCGCGGAAGAATGGCCACCCGGTCGGACAGATCGCTATCGTCATCGGACGCGACCAATGTCGATCGGTTGTGACAGAGGGTGGGATTTGGCCAGACAGGTCGCGCCTTCGACCCGACGACCCGGATATGATCTGCGGACGCCGAAGGCGCGTCTGCTACTCCACGACAGGCCCGGAACCTGCAGATTGGACGGCCCGCTCCCCCCGACGAATTGCGAGAGCATCCTAATCGAAGTGGAACGGACACGCCGAGCCTTTGAATACTATCGGACTGCAAGAAAGAAATGGAGAAGACTGATGGGACGGAAGCACTGCAAGAATCTACCAACTAAGCTGTCGCTGGGCATGCTGGGAACCCTTCTTTTCGCGGTGGGCGGCCATGCGGACGAAACTGGAACTGGTCCGGACGGCTGGAGCCAAGCGTATAAAGGAACACACTTGCAGATCATCGCTGAGGCGGCGACAAATTCGACAGTTCTACAGGACCTCCTTGCGGACTTCCAGAAAAAGACCGGGATCGAGGTGACGCTCGAGCAGGCGCCCTATGACATTTTGGTTCAGAAAGCGGTGCTCAATTTCGCGACAAAGAGTGGTACGTACGACGTCCTCTCCATTCCTTACGAGTATCTCGGGAGCTTTGCTGAACAGAAATATATCCAAATCGAGGATGATTTCTGCAATGCTCCGCCGAAGGGTGCGCCCACCACCTATCGCAGCGCGGACATCATTCCTGTGCTCTGGAAGGCGTCGTCCCAGTGGAAGGAGCATTGCTACGGCGTGCCGTCCAACAGTGGATTGATGATGATGTTCTACCGTAAGGACCTGTTTTCAGACCCGACCGAGCAGCAGGCCTTCAAAGCGAAGTATGGCTATGACCTCGCCCCCGCTAAAACATGGCAGCAATACAAGGACATCGCGGAGTTCTTCACTCGCAAGAGCGGAGACAAGTTGGCCGGTCAGGAACTCTCCTCGCCCATGTACGGAGTGGCGCTCGCGGGCAAGCGGCACACCGCCACCGTCCTAGAGTGGATGAACTACATGTGGACCTTCGGTGGCGACCTATTCGACTCGTCTGGCAATCCGGCCGTGAATTCTGCTGCGAACGTGGCGGCGCTCGACTTCGAGAAGTCGCTCACGGCGTACGCGCCGCCCGGCTACACCTCGGCAACATGGGACGAGGTCACCACTCAACTCGAGCAGGGCATCGCTGCAGAGTCCATTACCTGGGGCGACACCCCAGGCGCTATTGAGGACCCTACCCAGTCAAAGGTCGCCGGTAAAATTGGCTACGCCGCCATTCCGACTAAAGCCGTTGGCGATCATCCCGAGGCGCTCTTGGGCAGTTGGACATGGACAGTGAATGCGGACTCCGCCAACAAGGAGGCCGCCCAACTGTTCATGGCGTGGGCCCTGTCAAAGCCCACTCAGACCAAGCTCGCCGAACTTGGCGGCTTGCCGGCTTTGACGTCCGTCTTCAAAGACCCGGAGCTGCAGGCAAAACTGCCGTACTGGAACCAGGAGCTCTCTAGCCTGCAACAGTCTAAGGCGCGTCCGCGCATCCCACAATGGGGAGGCATGAACGACGTGCTGAGCAACCACCTGTCACAGGCCCTCAATGGCCAGGTGTCCTCGCAAGGCGCCTTGGACGATGCGCAGAACGAGATCACCAAGCTGTTGAACGGCGCTCTCCCGGTGACATACAAATAAGGTGGGCTTGGGCATGGGAAATAGCACAATTCTACGTGACGAGGCGGCAGAAAGGGGGGTGACACCCCCCCGCCTAGCGCGACCTAGCCGCCGGCGGCCGAAGCACGGGCAATGGTTCTACTTCTCGATGCAGACGCCGAGTTTGTTGATCCTACTGACCGTTGTTGTGGCCCCGGTGATCTACAGTATCCAACTGAGCTTCCACAGCTACAGCCTGGTCATTCCTGGCAAGACCGGCCAGTGGGTCGGTCTGGCCAACTACGAACGAATCATTCAAGATGACGCCTTTGGCAACGCCATCCTCACCACCATCATCTTCGTGGTTTCGGCGGTTGTCCTTGAAACTGTAATCGGCACTCTAGTCGGAATCTGGCTGCATCGGCTGAAGGTCTTCCAGCGGCTGGTCACTTCGGCATTGCTGTTGCCGATGATCCTGGCTCCGCTGATCGTCGGCTTGATGTTCAACTTTGCGTTCAACGCCCAATTCGGGTACCTGACCTGGATCCTTAGCGGGCTGGGTATCGGGCCGGCGGGCGGTATGCTGAGCCAAGGGTCTACGGCCCTAGTAGCTCTTATCGCTGCGGATGTGTGGGAATGGTTCCCGTTTGTCGCGCTGATGGTGGTTGCCGGATTGCGGGCGCTTCCGACCGAGCCGCTGGAGGCAGCCGAAATCGACGGGGCAACAACGCTTCAGAAGTATCGGCTCGTGATCTTGCCGATGCTCACCCCGATCCTCGCTGTGGCCGTCCTGTTCCGCACCACGGAAGCCGTGAGAGAGTTCGACAAGGTCTACATCCTTACTGGCGGCGGGCCGGGGTCATCGACCGTCGTGAACGACCTGTACCAATACCGTGTAAGTTTCGCCAATTGGGATCTCAGCTACGGTGCGGCGCTTAGCCTGGTTACCTTTGTCGTGGTCATGGCCTTGGCTGCCGTGATGTTCCACTTCCTCCTGCGCAAGGACATGCGTCAATGACATCAGCGCGAACTCGCAGTGGCATAGGCCAAGCGGTGATCCTGGCCATCGTCACAGTGGCAATCCTTGCCTACCTGTCACCGTTGCTGTGGCTGGTGCTCACCTCGTTCAAGAATCGCGTGGACATCTTCTCCTTGACTCCTAAGCTGACCTTCACGCCGACGCTCGACAACTACCGCGAGGCGTTCCAAAATAAGGGATTTAGCAGGAACCTTATCAACTCGGTCGTGGTTGCGCTTGCGTCCACTGCAATCGCGCTCGTGGTGGGCGTTCCTGCCGCTTACAGCCTGAGCCGGCGGAGCGGGCGGTTGCAGGGTGTCTACCTTCTTATGTTGCTTGGCACGCGGCTGCTGCCGGCGATGGTCCTGTCGGTGCCTCTGTTTCTGCTGGCCTATCAATTGGGGCTCAGCGGCACCTATACGGCGGTCATCGCCGCGTACCTAACATTCTCGATCCCCTTCACCGTGTGGATGATGCGCGGGTTCTTCATGGCGGTGCCGACGTCGCTCGACGAAGCCGCTCGATTGGACGGATGCAGCCACCTTGGAGCGTTCTTGCGCATCGTGCTGCCACTGACCCGGGGCGGGCTTGCTGCAACGAGCATCTTCTGCCTGATCAACTCCTGGAACGAGTTCCTTTTCGCGCTGGTCCTTACCTCACGGGATACGGCAACTATCCCGGTGGCGGTGCCAAACTTGCTCACTCCCATCGGGACGTTCTGGGGCCAGATCGCGGCGGTCGGCACTGTGACGGTGTTGCCAGTAGTGATCTTCGCGTTCGCCGTGCAGCGCTATATGGTTGCGGGAATGACCGGCGGCGCGATAGCTGGCGAGTAGTTAGGTGTTTGATCCCACGGTTTGATGGTAAGCGCGTGCCCACCGCACTTCGCATTGTGAACCGCGCTGGCCTTCGCAGCCGCCGTGCCGATCCTGTCACAACTGCTCAAGGCTGAACTGGCCGAACGGGAAGTGCGTTCCATCGCCTATCACATGAAGGCTGCGCGCTTCCCAGCCTACATGCAAACCGACTACGCCGCGCACTCCGTATCGGTCGTCGATCCCGACACCGGCGTCATCAGCCAGGCCCAGATCTTCGTGGCCGTGCTGGGAGCGTCGACCTTCATCTTCGCCCACGCCAGCCTCAGCCAGAAGCTGCCAGACTGCATCGAGGGCCAGTGCCGGGCGCTGAGCTTCTTCGGCGGCGTGCCGAAGGCGATCGTCTACGATTTTGTTCCCGGGAACAAAATCGTAGTTTTGTGTCCGACGCCATTATGTGGCTGGCAACGGTTTGAGCCGGTATTTCGAAGGTGGACCGCGGGCGAGAGGACACATAATGCGCTACAGCGAATTGAGCCAGTCGAGGAGGGTTTTGTCGTCCTTCCAGGCAACACGTGGCCGGGGTACCGTTGAAATACCTGAACCACTCACTTCGCAGGCGCGTAGCGCCTCGGTTTTGGCGCGCAGCGTCAGCTCGGCATAACGATTTGTCGTGTCGAGACTCACGTGCCCGAGCCAAGTGCGTAGCACATTAACTTCGACACCGGATTCCAGTAGGTGGCAGGCAGCGGTGTGCCGGAATAGATGCGGGCTGACACGTCTGGATTTCGGCCCGTGTGTATCGAAGGATGCGCCGTGTCGTCGGACAATCTTATAGATCCCGAACCTCGTTAGCAGGCTTCTCTTCTCTGATTGGGATCGTTGAGGTCAAGCTCCTCCCGATAATTTTCCGGACCATGTCGCCCCGCGGGTCACTCGCTTCTCTTCGCGGTCGACGTTAGGCCGCCGCATGATGGGGTCACGCTCAAGTGGACTTTGGCCGGCGGCTTGAGTTCGAGGTGCTCGATACGAAGATCCGCAACTTCCTGTGCCCTGGCGCCCGTGTCGTAGAGGAAGAGCAATAGTATGTGGTCGCGCAGCGCGAGATGCCCTTGCCGAGGCAGCGAACGAAACAAGGCCGCTACCTCCTCCCGCTCCAGGAAGTGCGTATCAGGCAGTGATGTGCGCTTGACGGGAATTGCCGCGACTTGCTGACAAACCGCTAGCATCTCGGGTGCACGCACAGCGAGGTAGGCAAAGAAGGTGTTCAGTGCAGCGCGACGTTGATTGCGACTACGTACCGAGTTGCCGCGTTCTTGTCCCAGGTGCTTCAGCAATGCCAGACTCCGTTCGAACGTCAGGTCATCAAGGGCCAGTGCAGTATTCTGCGGCCACGCTGCTCGGACACGAAGCACAGGAACAGGCGGATCGTGTCACGACAACTGCGGATCGAACCGAGCCGCAGCCCCTTCTGAACCGGAAGATGATCAGCAAAAAATGATTGGATCAGTGTACCGAGGGAGAGGGTCATGACCGATCCTCCGCGAGCGTTGCCGCGGCATCACGGAAGCGTCGGTTGGCGTGTTCGAGAAGCTCCGGGGTCGGCGTCAGATACACCGCAATGGAACTGATGTCGCCGTGCCCCATGAAAGTCGAGAGCGCAAGAAGCTTCGTCTGAGGATCGAAGCCGAGCGTGTACCAGCGCGAGAGTGTGCCAACGGCAAACGAGTGTCTCAGATCGTGCAGGCGTGGAGGCGAAATGCCGGGTGGGATCCGCAGATTTAGGCTCGGGACCATAGCGTGAAAGGTCTGGCTGATGGTCCCAAGATTGATCGAGCGACCTCCGCGCAAGCAAAACAGCGGCTGATCGTCTGCAGTATTGGTTGCGAGCGCCGTAGTGTGGCGTTGATGCAGATGCTGGCCCAGGAGTGCTCTGCGGCGCGACAATGAAGCTGCGAGCGTTGCGTCAATCAAGACGAGAATGCTGGCGGGTTGGAACGCAGGGAGGGCGCAGCCCGACTGGAGTTTCAACCCGCCAGCGCCGCTGCCTTTTCGGGGGCGTTTATCTGGTGATCTCGGTCGACCGGGTATGCCGGTGGTTTCTCCGATTTGGAGGAATCACTTTGTGCCCGGCCGCCACATAACCGATCACCAGATGAGGCTCTACATGAAGTTCCGTCAGACCAATTCGACAGCCGTCGAGGGGACAGAGGCGTCGATCAGCATAGCCACGGCCTATCGCATCGAGAAGGATTCGAGGCTGCCCTCGCAGAAGAAGGCGCCACGCTGTTAAACCTGGCCTATCGCGACCAGCTTGTTGCCTGTTGTCTCGACATCAATGGCTCGGACACCACGGCTGTCCAAATCGTCTCCATCACCCACCTTCTGTTCGATCGCCGCTCCCCCTTGTTCCGCGAAATCGACACCTATCAACGCCGTCGCATCAAAAAACTCAGGCAGCAGCGCGGCCGCGACTCCTGACGCCATACATTGCAGCGCCTCGATCCCAAACCCTGCCGCCTACCGACCAGATGAAGCGTTTGTTCTGCGTCAGGCCCTAACGTCCATCAGCCTCTCGTAAACCCGGCGCGGTTCAGTCCGCCTGGTGTTTCAAGGCCGCCCCCTGCTCGCGATTGCTTTTCCGTTTGAATCGAAGAGGTGCAGATGATCCGTGGCTGCGCTTAGGGAGAGCACATCTCCGACCTTGACCGACGACTTGCCGTCGAGGACTGCGGTGATCACTTCGTTCTGCGGCATTTCGACGATCGCATGTGTTTCGGCACCGAGATGCTCGACCACCTGCGCCACACCACGAAAGGTCAGGCCCTGCTCGCCGAGTGACAAATCTTCCGGGCGGATGCCGATCGTCACTTCGTCCTTGCGCGACAGACCGTGTTCCGTGCCGATCGGGCAGGTCAAAGCGGTCCCGGCAGCGGCCAGCAGGTGGGCGCTGCCATCCGCCACGGAATCGACCCGGGCCTTGATGAAATTCATCTTCGGGGAGCCAATAAAGCTGGCTACGAAGCGGTTCGATGGATGCAAATACAGCTCCATCGGACTTCCCACCTGCTCGATCCGGCCCTTGTTCAAGACAACGATCTTGTCGGCAAGCGTCATCGCTTCGACCTGGTCGTGGGTCACGAAGATCATGGTCGTCTTCAACGTCTGGTGAAGACGCGCAATCTCGATGCGCATTTGACCGCGCAACGCGGCGTCAAGGTTTGACAGGGGCTCGTCAAACAGAAAGAGCCTCGGCTCGCGCACGATGGCGCGTCCGATTGCCACGCGTTGCCGCTGCCCGCCTGAGAGTTGTCTTGGCTTTCGCTCCAGAAGGGCTTCAAGTTCAAGAACGCGAGCGACATCTTCGACCTTATCGCGGATCGTCTGCTTGTCGACCTTGGCGAGCCGAAGTGCGAAGCCGATGTTTTCGCGGACGGTCTTGTGCGGGTAGAGCGCATAGTTCTGGAAGACCATCGAAATCTGCCGTTTCGACGGGGGAAGGTCATTGACGACCGTGCCGTCAATGCTGATCTCGCCCTGCGAAATGTCTTCCAGGCCGGCGATCATGCGCAGCAAAGTGGACTTCCCGCAGCCTGATGGGCCAACGAAGACGACGAACTCCTCGTCGCCGATTTCGAGGTTGATGTCACTGACTACATCATGTGACCCAAATCGCTTGCACACGCCGCTGAGGCTTACCTTAGACATGGTGTTGGTCCAACCTAAAGGAACTGGATCGGGCGAAGCGGTGAACCCGAACCGCTCTGGATCGGAAGGGGAGCTGCGAACAGAAAGTATGGATCAGTGACATCTTCCCTCGCTCAATAACCTCATTTGCCCCACCGACGGTCATGGTTACCTCAACTCCTCTGCTGCTCACTTTAGCTTTCGCCTGGCAGGTCACTGACAACAAGGACGAATTGCTAAACGATTATTTCATGGCGCTTATGAATAGGCCGTGACCCAACAGTGGTGTATGAGGCCGCGCGCGGAGCCCCTCGGTGGAGCGCAGTACGCGGCCGGTGCTGACGCTGGCGGTCATCGTCGATCTTTGGAAAAAGTTCGGGTTGCGACACCCGAAACCAAGGACGGAGATGACGATGACCAACAAGAGAATGGCGCTGATCGAGCTGGCTGAAAAGCAGGCCGACAGCGATCTGGTGCGCGATATGCTGGCCTATGCGGCCGACCGGATCACGGAGGTGGAAGTGGGACTGCGCACCGGCGCGGGAAGGGCGCGCGCTCGCCGCTGCGCGAGGTCCAGCGCAACGGCTGCCGGGAACGGGACTGGGACACCCGTGCGGGGCGGATCGCGCTGGAGATCCCCAGCTACGCCAGGGGGCTATCTGCCAAGCTTCCTTGAACCCCGGCGGACGGCGGAGAAGGCCTTGGTGGCGGTGATCCTGAAGGCTTATGTGCAAGGCATCTCAACGCGCGGTCGATGACCTTGTGAAGGCAATGGTCGCGGGCGGCATGTCCAAGAGCCAAGTCAGCCGCCTCTGCGGCGCTACATTAGCCTTGGAGCACTCGCCCGCGTCACCGACAATCCCAATGTTAGGCTGCCCGCTGTGACCGCCTGATCAGGCTCGGACCTCTCCGGAGGTCGGCGCTCTTACACCATGTGTTAGGACACGATCTATGAATACGCTTTTTCGGCATATTCGGGCATTTATCGCGGTGGCCGAGGAGCGGAACTTCGCACGTGCCGCCGAAAGGCTGCACGTGTCGCAGTCGGCGCTGTCGCAGACCATCATGCAGCTCGAGGCGACCGTTGGCTTTGACTCATTTGAGCGAACGACGCGTAGTGTGGCTCTGACGACATCAGGCGAGAGGCTCTTGGCAAGGGCTCACATAGTGCATACCACTTTGGACGCCTTTAACAATGAAGCGCGCTGCATTTGACGCTCAACAACGAACTGCGGGTGGGCTACATGATCGGCACCGCTGTGCACTTCATTCCGGACATCGTACGTGAGTTCGAGCGGATTAGGCCGGGAGCGGGCCTCCACTTGCAGGAGCTTGACTTTTCAGACCCGAGCGCTGGTCTGCGGGACAGAAAGGTCGACTGATAGTGCGCCCTCCGATCGGTGTCGACGATGTCGAGCTGGTGGAAATAGCCAGAGAACAATGCGTCGCCTGCCTGCCAGCAGGACACCGTCTCGCTATACGCGAGAGCGTGGTGGTCAGCGATATTCTGGATGAGCCGATAGTGGCGGCGCCGGTACCAGGAGTCTGGCGCGACTATTGGGTGGCCATGGACTATCGAGATGGAAGGCCTGCCAAAGTGTCCTACGAGGCCGCGACCGTCGAGTCTGAGCTGCAAGCGGTAGCTGCTGGCAGAGGCATCAGCATTACTGCCGACAGCACCGCTCGGTACTACGCGCGTCCCGGTGTCATATTTCGACCCATTATTGACATGCAGGAATGTATTATTGCCGTTGGATATCGCGTTGCACCAAATAAGCTTGTTTCGGACTTCATCTCCCCTGTCCACCGCGTGTCCAAAGGCGTCTACGGGATCGTCGCTCGGCCCCCGAACTTGGACAGTGCCTGACCACGGGCCGGGCCGCCCATGACCTGCTACCCGGGTCACGTCCGTCAAGCTGGTGTGTAAATTCCCAGATGGCCTGAGGGTATGATCAGGCGGCCTTCGTGGTCATGCTGAGAATGGGGTCGATTTCCTCCTTGTCGATCTGGGTACTACCGGGTAGACAGGCCAGCCAAAGTCGTCTTCGAGGCGGCAACAGTCGAATCCGAGAAGCTTACGAATCAGCTCCATGCAAGGAGCGTCCAGCTTCCACTGACAGCGCTGCCGTAGGCTCGATCTGCCAGACCTGGTCATTCATAACCGTCGCTTATTGAGCGTTCAGCTCTTTGCGCTGGCGCGCTGCGGGCCGGTGGCGAACAGGGTCGCGCAGGACTTTATGTTGGGCGCTCGTTGACTAGGTCGCAGCGGGGTATACGACGCCAAACTGGAATGGCCGGCGGAGCGACGCCTTAAGCTTATGTGCTCCCCCGGCGGTGACGCCATAAAGGTTGTGGACATTAGGGCAGCGGATGCAGAACTCCGGCCACGGCAACCGATGCGATATTGCCCGCAGTAGCTCGCGCAAACTGTTTGCCGATAGCAGCCGCGCTGGGGTTATTGCGCATTTTCATTTATAACCAGCAATAAGCAGCATGAATATATTATGTTGAAAAATGTATTTCTAGGGGAAGGGCTTCCTACCTAACATATGTGCCAGCGCCGCGATGCAGGACGGCGCAAGAAAGCATAAGAAGGGGGAGCAGTATGACTGAAACCTATGAATCATTTAGCAGAGGGGCCGCTACGCTAGGCGTCACCTCAAGTGACGAGGCCGATCTCGCGGCGCTTGGCTATACGCAAAAACTTCACCGGACGATGCGTCCGTTCACGTCCTTCTGTTTGGCCTTCTCAATGGTGTCGATCAACACCGGCGTTGTCACCCTGTTTGCAGATCCATTCAATCGGGTTGGTGGGTTCGGCGTTTTGCTCTGGTTTATGGTTATTCCTTTTGTCTCCTGCATCGTGCTGGTTTACTCGCATTTGTCCGCACGCATTCCGGTCACCGGCTATGCATACCAATGGTCAAGCCGCCTCGTGAACAAAAGCTATGGCTGGTTCACGGGCTGGATCGCCATGATCTCGTTCATGGCGGGAACGGCCGGCACGGCGGCGGCCATCGGTTCGGTTTTCGCGCCAGAGATTTGGGCAAACCCGACGCAGGGGCAGGTGCAAGCGCTCAGCATATCCGCGACAATCGTCGTCTGCGCGATCAACATTTTCGGCATCAAGATTGCCACCAAAATGAACGACATCGGGGCGGTCGTGGAGTTGGTCGGAACGGTGCTCCTGATGGTCGGACTTATTGTCGGTGTCTTCTTCTTCTTTGGCGATGGGCATGGCTTTGGCTTGTTGGTTGACACCACGCCGGCCAGCGGAGAGCCGTTGTCGCTGACAACGTTTGCGCTAGCGATGTTGCTCCCAGTCAACGTGTTGCTGGGATGGGAGGGCGCCGCTGATCTGGCAGAAGAGACCCTGGATCCGCGCCGCGCTGCTGCACAGGCCATGATCCGGGCAGTTGCCGTATCTAGCATTTTCGGGGTTGGTCTTTTCGCCTTGCTTGCCCTAGCTATTCCCGGGTCCGTCGCGGATTTTCTGGCGCACCCCGAAAACCCGGTCATCGGCATCGTTCGGCTGCGTTTTGGAAACCTTGCCGCCCTTCTCATGCTGTTCGTAGCATTTGCCTCGATTTTCGCCTGCTTGATCGCCAACATGGCGGTTGCCACGCGGATGATCTATGCTTTGTCACGTGATAACATGCTGCCCGGTTCCAAGCTGTTGATGGGCGTCAGCAAGCGGACGGGAACCCCTGTAGTCGCGATTATCCTGGTTACCGTCATCGCAACTATGATGAATCTTGCCAACGGCGGGTTTGTGGCCGCGATCTACTCAATGGTTGGTCTGACTTACTATCTAACCTATTTCCTGACCCTTGTTGGTACCTATCTTGCCCATCGTGGTGACCGCATCCCGTCGGCGCCGGTTGACGCATTCGGCCTGGGAGAATGGCTTGTTCCGACGATTGGTGTGGGTGTTCTCTGGACTCTCGTTGTCATTTCGACGTTTTCGATTCCTGACGAAAGCCACCCAGGAGCCTTCATGACGATGTTCATGCTAGCGATCGGTGCCACGTGGTGGATCCTGAAACTGCGCGGCGATCTTGCCACCGGAAGGGCAGGCCCACCGGACCTTGCTCCGAGAAAACCATAAAGCACGAAGCCTCGTTGTAACACTGGGGCCGCGCCTCCGCTTTGGAGGCTCGGATTCTTTCGTTGACCTATTTGTGTTGCGCCCATTGGACAGGCCGCCACGATCGTCCGTCCGTCCGTCCGTCCGTGCATTGCAGTAGAGCAGAGAGAGGATGAAAATGAAATTTTTTGTCGACACTGCCGATACCAAGGAAATCCGTGAGCTGAACGATCTGGGGTTGCTTGACGGCGTCACCACCAATCCGTCGCTGATCCTGAAATCCGGCGGCAAGATCGCCGACGTCACCAAGCAGATCTGCGACATCGTCGACGGCCCGGTCTCGGCCGAAGTCGTCGCCACCGAATTCAAGGACATGATGGCGGAGGCCCGGTGCTGGCCAAGATCGCGCCCAATGTCTGCATCAAGGTGCCGCTGACGCTGGACGGGCTGAGAGCCTGCAAGACCATCCGCACCGAGATGAACCGTATGGTCAATGTGACGCTGTGCTTTTCGGCCAACCAGGCGCTGCTGGCGGCCAAGGCCGGCGCCTCCTTCATCTCGCCCTTCGTCGGCCGAATCGACGACACCGGTTCGGACGGCATGGAGCTGATCGCCGAGATCAAGCAGATCTACGACAACTACGATTACCCGACCGAGATTCTGACCGCTTCGGTGCGCACGGTGAACCACGTCAAGCAGGCGGCGCTCATCGGCGCGCATGTCATCACCGCGCCGCCGGCGACGCTGAAGGCGCTAGTCAAGCACCCGCTGACCGACAAGGGCCTCGAGGCTTTCCTCGCCGACTGGGCCAAGACCGGCCAGAAGATCGGCTGAGCATGTGGAACATCGACCAAATAGCGAGGGCAATCGTCGATCGTGCTGCACGCGCACAACGGTTATGGTTGCAATCGCCGGCCCCCGGAGCCGACAAATCCGCTTTATCAAGGAGGCTTGCCCACTCCCTTCCAGCGGGCGAATCCACAATCGTTAGGTGGGCGGCTTTCCTTATGACAACGCCCTTCTCGAACAGATCGGCCAGCGTCACCGCAAAGGGGCCGAAGACACATTCGATTGTTGGGGTCTTGAAACGACATTGCGAAGGCTCCAGGCCACGGAGCCCCCGCGGTCGTCATCCCCGCCTTCGACCGCCAGATGGATGTAGCGCGAGCAGGAGCGGCGATAATCGGGACCACGCAGAAATACATTCTCGTAGAGGGAAACTACCTGCTGCTCGACAGGCCGCCGTGGTCCGCACTGGCGCAGTATCTCGATTTTTCGCTCTTCATTTCGGTGCACCGTGCCGAACTGGAGCGTCGTCTCCTGAAACGATGGATCGAACTTGGGTATTCGGACGAAGCCGCTCGAAGTTGGGTGGGATCGAACGACATGCCCAACGTTGACGTGGTGCTGGAAGCGAGCAGGCCTTCCGACATTGTCTTTCTTTCACGAACAAAACGAAATAACCGCGCCGATCGCCCCATAGAGACGCCCGCCACCTTCCTGCAGTTCGCCATCAATTGAAGGCTAAGAGCCGCTTCGCCAAGGAATCCAAACGTGTCTGACCGTCCAAATACGCCCGTCTCGCCCATTGTCCTGGCCAACGCGATTCGCGCGCTGTCGATGGATGCAGTGCAGAACTCCATTTCCGGCCATCCTGGAATGCCGATGGGAATGGCTGAGATTGCGGTCGCACTGTGGTCCAGACATCTACGTCACAACCCGGCTAAACCTACATGGCCTGATCGCGACCGGTTCGTGCTCAGCAACGGCCACGGCTCGATGCTGCTCTACAGTCTGCTTCATCTGACCGGTTACGACATATCGATCGACGATCTGAGACAGTTTCGCCAGTTGGGGAGCAAGACACCAGGTCATCCGGAGTATGGCTATGCGCCGGGGGTCGAGACCACCACCGGTCCGCTCGGACAGGGACTTGCCAACGCGGTCGGCATGGCAATAGCCGAAAAAACGTTGGCTGCGGCGTTCAACCGGTCTGGGCACCAGATTGTCGACCACCACACATTTGTGTTTCTGGGTGACGGCTGCCTCATGGAAGGCATTTCGCATGAGGCCTGCTCGCTCGCGGGAACTCTAGGCCTCGGCAAACTGATAGCGATTTACGATGATAACGGCATATCCATCGACGGCCACGTCGAAGGTTGGTTCACGGACGACACGCCCAAGCGCTTCGAGGCCTATGGTTGGCACGTCATCCCTTCGGTCGACGGGCATGACATCGACGCGGTCGACCGAGCGATCAGCATAGCAAAGCTGGAAGCCTTTCGCCCGACCCTCATCTGCTGCAAAACCACGATCGGCAAAGGGGCTCCGACAAAGTCGGGAAGCCATGATTCCCATGGCGCTCCACTCGGAGTGGAAGAGATTGCTCGTACACGGCTCGCCATCGGCTGGCCACACGGCCCCTTCGAAATTCCGAGCGAAGTCTATGACTCATGGAGCGCATTGCAAACAGGCCGCGCTATAGAGGCCGATTGGTGTCGTCGTTTCGAAATTTATCGCGTCGACCATCCGCATCTAGCTGCAGAGTTTGAACGGCGGATGGAACATCGTCTGCCTAAAGAGTTTCACACCAAGGCGGATGCGATTGTCGCTGAGACGATACGGAAAGGGGAGACTATAGCCTCCCGCAAGGCGAGCCAGAACGCAATCCAGCAGTTCGCCGATCTGGTGCCCGAACTGATTGGCGGTTCGGCCGACCTTGCAAGCTCCAATTTGACGATGTGGAAGGGTGCCAATCCCGTCACGGCATCCTCCGGTGGTAACTATGTAAACTTCGGCGTGCGCGAGTTCGGAATGGCCGCGATCATCAACGGGATACTGACCCATGGTGGCTTGCGTCCATTCGGTGGGACGTTCCTGACTTTTTCCGACTACGCGCGAAATGCCTTGCGCATGGCCTCCCTGATGAAGCTTGGCGCGATCTACGTCTTCACCCATGACTCCATCGGACTGGGCCAAGACGGGCCAACACATCAGCCGGTCGAACATCTAGCCTCGCTGCGGCTGATACCCAACATGGATGTTTGGCCTGCTGCCGGTTTTTCGGACACGAGGTTAAGCTAACATAGCTTGTTCCTCGAACTCCACGGGGCTCAGATAGCCCAGCGTCGAGTGCCTTCGCCGAGGGTTATAGAAGCGCTCGATGTAATCGAACACATCCGCCCTCGCATCATCTCTCGTCCTGTAGACCTTGCGGGCTGTCCGCTCGGTCTTGAGCGACGAGAAAAAGCTCTCCATCGCAGCGTTGTCCCAGACGTTGCCCGACCGGCTCATCGAGCAGGTGATGCCGTGGTCGGCCATCAGTCGCTGGAACTGCTCGCTCGTATATTGCGATCCCTGGTCGGAGTGGTGCAGCAGGCTGTCGGGCTTGCCTCTCCTCCAGATCGCCATGATGAGAGCGTCGGTGACGAGCTGCGCGGTCATCTCGGCCTTCATCGCCCAGCCGACGACACGGCGGGAGAACAGATCGACGACGGCGGCAACGTAGATCCATCCTTCCGCAGTCCAGATATAGGTGAAGTCGGCGACCCACTTCTGGTTCGGGGCCGATGCCTCGAAGGCGCGATCGAGGAGGTTGTCCGACACGGCGGCTCGCTCGCCGGTATCCTTCGGCAGTCCGCGCCGGCGTGGACGTGCCCGGAGGCCGTTCTCCCGCATGAGGCGTTCGATGCGATGCAGTCCGCAGGAAAGCCCCTCTGCCAGAACGTCGTGCCAGACCCGACGCGCGCCGTAGGTGCGGTCGCTGCTCTTGAAGCTTCGGTCGATCCTGGAAACGAGGATCTCGTCATGCTGGGAGCGAACGCTAGGGCTGCGGTTGAGCCAGGCATGGAAGCCCGAGCGGGACACATCCAGCGCACTGCACAGCCATGCCACCGGCCAGATGTTCCGGTGCCTCGCGATGAAAGCGAACCTCATGTCACTTCCCTCGCGAAGTAGGCTGCGGCCTTTTTTAGGATGTCGCGCTCCGCCTTCAGCTTCGCGACTTCCTTACGCAGCCGGTCAATCTCCTGCTGCTCCGGCTTCATCTGCCCATGACCGGGAAACGCACGCTGCGGATCGGCCGATAGCTCGCGCACCCATTTGCGCAGCACATTCTCGTGGACATCGAGGTCGCGGGCAGCCTGGGCCACCGCAACGCCCCGATCCTCGATCAATCTCACCGCCTCAAGCTTGAACTCGCGGCTGAACTTCCTTCTCTGCATTCCCACTCTCCAGTTCCGTTAAACACCTTATCTCGGTGTCCACGAAACCGGCAGCAGGCCAGTTTGGCGTCCTTGCGACTCGGTTGAAACTGTCGTCGCGTGGCAGATTGCTCTGGAGCGAACCGAAACACCGACGATCCTGGCGCTCAGCCGGCAAAATCTTGCTTTTCAGCGACGCTCGGACGCACAGGTGACGGCGATCAGGCGAGGTGGCTATATCCTGCGAAAGGAGGCCGGGCTTTTGCAAGCCATAATCATCGCAACTGGCTCAGAGGTTCAAATCGCTGTCGAAGCTTCTGAACGACTTGGTGACCAAGGCATTCACACGCGCGTCGTGTCCATGCCTTCGACGCTTATCTTCGATAAGCAGAGCGACGCCTTCAAGGCCGAGGTGCTGCCATCCGGTATTGTCCGCGTCGCCGTCGAGGCGGGGGTTACGGACTATTGGAGAAAGTATGTTGGGCTCGAGGGTGAGGTCGTTGGCTTAGACACATTCGGGGAGTCTGCCCCGGCGGAGACGCTTTACGCGCACTATGGGATCACCGTCGAAGGAATTATTATTGCAGTCCGACGGGCGATCGCGAGCCAGGAAAATGCTGTACGCGTGAATCCGTAATTCCGAAGCCTTCTCGTAGGTTCCGTCGCAAACTCCAGCTGAGGTCGCAAAGGCAGGTTGAGCGTCACGCGGCGCTCATGCGGCGAGGGATTTCGAACTGCTTGGCAATGGAGGGCGTCCGGATCGTAGGCAAACGTCGCCTGTCGTTTGCGCATCATATGAGCCATCTCGATGCCCGAGAGGATAATTTCGGCAGTTGTCGTTGACTTGAAGCCGAGCTTGGGCCAGCGCGGCTTCATTTCTCGTCGCGATAGATCCCGCAGCCGGTTTTCAAGATCGCAAGATCGCATGCCCTCGGGAGATTGGTCTGGCTATCAAGCATATCTTCATAGCTGTCGTACGCCTTCGGGATACCGAGCTGGCCCGCAGCCTGCTTGGCTTTATCCTTCGCCCGCGAGGCGGTAGCGTGCACTTTGAGTTTGTCGCTTACCATCATCTCTGGAACGACCTTGTTCATTGCAAACCCTGACGTTGAGATGATCCCCCATCACACCTGGAGAGAATGTTTCATCCACAGTCGCTCCAATACTCATTCGGCCCACCTCTCTAACGAGATTGAATAGGCGGACACGACCTTGCGAACCGCTGCCGCAATCTGTCGGAGGTGACTATCCTCCATTCTGTCGGTCCACCACATGCATACCGTTTCGCGGCAGGCGCGCTCGGCCTCGGGGCACAGGTTGCTTCCATAGTCGATCTTTCGGGCGCCCTCGAGGGTAAAAGGAAGTCCTGACTGGCCGAAGGTATTGTGCTCGCGAATGACCGGATAGCTGTAGAGCGGGACTTGCCCCGGATATCCGATAAAGCCATCTATGCCCTCGGCGACCAGGGCCCTCATCACCTCCGGAATCGGCGCCGACAGTTTCGACGGATCGAGGCGGAAACAATAGAAGAAGTAGACGCCGACCGTATCGGACAGCGGCAGAATCGGCGTCACGTCGACATCGACCAACAACTCGGTCAGCCGGTCGGCCGCGCTTACGCGCGCCGTGACGAACTGGTCGAGCTTCTTCAACTGCTCGAGACCGACTGCCGCCTGCAATTCCGTCATATGATAGTTCGTCGCCAGGAAGAGATGATCGCGGCCGCCGCGTTCACGAGGCCAGCCTTTGTCGCTGCAGTGCCGCAGCATGCGACCGAAACGTCCGTTATCGTTGCTGATCACCATGCCGCCGTCGCCGGTGGTCATGTGCTTGGACTGCTGAAAGCTGAAGCACGCGACATCGCCTATGGTGCCGCACAGTTTTCCCTTGTACCAGGCAAGATGAGCTTGCGCGCAGTCCTCTATGACGAAGAGGTCGTGTCTTTTTGCGATCGCCATGATGGCGTCCATATCGGCAGGATGTCCGTAGACATGCGTTACGATGATAGCGCGGGTGCGTGCCGAGATGTTTTTCTCGATCGACGCCGGATCTATGTTTTGCGTTAGCGGATCGACATCGGCGAATACGGGGATGGCAAGTTGAGCAATCACGGGGATGACGGTGCCCACGTCGGTAACGGGCGACAGGATGATCTCGTCGCCGGGTTCTGGATTGAGATAGGTAACCGCTGAATGCAAGGCGGCAGTGCCGTTTGCCACCGCCACTGCATGCCTGACGCCGTACTTCGCGGCGAAAGCGCGTTCGAACTCACCGGTCTTCGGGCCAGTAAGGAAGGAGAGCCGGCCCGACTTTATGACTTCCAGGAGAGCATTTGCCTCTTCTTCGCCCAGCGTGCGGCCCGAGGCATCGCGAAAGCTGGGCAATACGCCCTCGATTGCGCGGGGGCCTCCGTTAATCGCCAGTTCGTTCATTACAGCTACCTCCGACACGAATGCCAATTCGAGAGCGCCCTGTCCATGCGCCCCAACACGCGGAGGCAAGTCGGCTTTCCGCCGCTGCGCCCGTCAATCATTCCCCAACCGGCTGACTGCGGGCCTTACTTGCCCCAGGACAGCGCAAGCGGGTTCATACCTTGCGCGAGTTCAAGCAGGCCCGCTCGTGTCGCCCGATGCAGCGGTTCGAGCGGATGGCGGACATGGTCGGATTTGATTACCTTTCCTTCCATCATCACTGTCTTGGCCGCCCGCAGTCCGCACTGCCGATTCTCGTAGTTGATAAGCGGCAAAATATGCTCGTAGGCTTTCGCCGCTTCCGCGCGGCGGCCGGCCTTGTGGTGCTCGAGCACTGGGCGGATAAGATCTGGCAGCAAGGCGCTCGACATCACCCCAGTGGCACCGGCGTCGAGATCGGCCATCAGCGTTATGGCTTCCTCGCCGTCGAACGGCCCTTCGATCGCGTCGCCGCCGCGTTCTAGAAGTTTGCGCAATTTAGCCGCCGTGCCGGCGACTTCGATCTTGAAATAGCGCACCAGCGGTAACTCCTGCGCGATCCGGGCCATAAAATCGGCCGAAAGCGTAACCCCGCTCAGCGGCGCATCCTGAATCATGACCGAAATGCCGGCGGCATCGGCGACACGTGCGAAATGTTCGCGAATCGAGATTTCATCCAGCTTGATGCCCGCGCCGTGATATGGCGGCATTAGCATGATGAGTTTGGCGCCGTGTTCGGAAGCATGCCTGGCGCGGCCTGCGGCGATCTGCGTGCTGAAATGGCTGCATGTGACCATCACCGGGACCCGGTCGGCGATATGTTCGAGGCTCAGTTCCGTTAGATGCCGGCGCTCTTCGTCCGACAACAAAAACTGCTCGGAGTAGTTGGCCAGGATGCATATGCCATCGACCCCCTGATCGATCATGCAATCAAGCACGCGGCGCTGCCCGTCGAAATCGACATCTCCATTCCCGGTGAAGGGTGTGGGAGCCACTGGAAAAAGACCGGTATAGCGTCGATGATTGACCATCGCGAGAACTGCACTCCCTAAGTCCACTCTTGACTTCCGCAGGCCTATCATGAATGATTGTTGCACGCAATAGTCATTTCGGAGACTTGGGATGTCGATGGTTCAACCTGGTTCGGGCGTGATCCGGCTCCATCATGCGGACAATGTCGTTGTTGCGACGCGCCCTATCGCGGAAGGCGAACACGTTTGGGATGTCGTTGCCCTGAATGCTATTCCCAGCGGCCACAAAATCGCGGTCCGACCTATCGTTCAAGGGGAGGCCGTCCTGAAGTATGGGCAAGTGATCGGCTGCGCCAGCTGTGACATTCTCGCCGGCGAGCATGTCCACCTGCAGAACCTCGCCATGCTCGACAAAGCCGTATCGCATGACTTTGCCGCCGATGGGGGGCCTACGCCACTCTTGCCGGAGAACGAGCGGCTTACTTTCCAAGGCTATGCACGCCCGTCCGGTCTTGTCGGTACGCGCAACTACATCGGTATCATCACGTCGGTGAATTGTTCCGCGACCGTTTCTCGCGCCGTTGCAGATTATTTCAAGACGAACGGCTTCGGCAACTATTCCAATATCGACGGCGTTGTAGCGCTTACCCATGGCACGGGCTGCGCGATCCCGACGAATACCGAGGGCTATCTGTATCTGCGGCGGGTTCTCAGCGGCTATGCCAAAAACCCGAACTTCGCGGCGGTCCTGATGATCGGGCTTGGGTGCGAGACGAACCAGATCAGCCACCTCGTGAAAGCTTTCGAGCTCGAGGAAGGGCCGCGACTGCGCACGATGACCATCCAGAAGCTGGGAGGCACACGCAGGACCATCGAGGAGGCCATCTCGATCATTCAGGAGCTGTTGCCCGAAGTCAACGCGGTGAAACGCACGACGCAGCCGCTGTCGGGGCTGAAGGTGGCGTTGCAATGCGGCGGGTCCGACGGGTATTCCGGGATTACTGCCAATCCGGCTCTCGGCTTTGCTGCAGACCTAGTGGTCAAGCATGGCGGGACGGCGGTGCTCAGCGAAACTCCGGAAATCTACGGGGCGGAACATCTTCTGACCCGCCGCGCCGTCACGCCTGCAATTGCTGAAAAGCTCATGGCGCGCATCCAATGGTGGTGGAATTACACCAAGAAGAACGACGCCGAACTCAACAACAATCCCTCGCACGGCAACAAGGAGGGGGGACTGACGACCATTCTGGAAAAATCACTCGGCGCGGTCGCAAAAGGCGGTTCCATGCCGCTGATGGAAGTTTACGAGTATGCGGAGCAGATCACGACGTCCGGTTTCGTTTTTATGGATACACCCGGCTACGACCCGGTGGCCGTCACGGGGCAGGTCGCCGGCGGCTGCAATCTAATCGTCTTCACCACCGGGCGCGGCTCTGTTTCAGGCTTCAAGCCGGCGCCGTGCATAAAGGTCGCGACGAACAGCGAGATGTATGAGCGGATGAGCGAGGACATGGACATCAATTGCGGTGGGATCGTCGACGGAAGCGACAGCATCGAAGCTGCAGGTGCACGGATCTTCGAGAAGATAGTCGCGATCGCATCGGGCGAACGCACCTTGAGCGAAGGTTACAATTATGGTGACAACGAATTTGTGCCTTGGCAGATAGGGGCGGTGACCTGAGACTTTGAAAGGAACGCATGACGCATCGAATGCCCGCCTACGAAGTCATTGCGGCCGCGCTGCGCAAGGCGATTGAAGACAAGAGCCTTTCGGAAGGCGCAGTCCTGCTGGAAGGGCCGATTGCGGCAATCTTCGATTCGAGCCGCGCGCCGGTGAAACAGGCCCTGGCGAGGCTCGAAGCGGAGGGGGCGGTGCGCCGCTTCGAGGGGCGCGGGGTTTTGGCGGGCCGTAGCGGTGAACCTCTCCGGGTCAAGATCACGCCAAGGATGCTGGGGTTGGAAGAGGAGTCCGGTGCGAACCCAAAAACCTTTGCCTGGCAGAGTTTCTATTATGATTTCGAGAGAACGATCATTCTGAGGGCGGTTTTCGGAGCGGCCCGCATCAATGAATTGGCCCTCGCCCGGCATTACAGGGTGGGGCGCACGGTAGCCGGGGATATCCTTAATCATGCGGCGAAGACCGGCATCGTCACAAATGATGAAAAGTCGCGCTGGTGGATCAATCCGCTGGACGAAGCTCGATTTCATGACCTCTATGAGCTGCGTATGCTGCTGGAGCCTGCCGCACTGAAAAGCGCAATGGGGCGCGTCCCGCAAGACGTTCTCGGAATGATGCACGATCGGCTTATCAAGACGATAGGCAACTTTCCCGAAATCGAACCGGCCGAGCTCGACTCCCTTGAGGAGGATCTTCACATCGACTTGCTCCGATACAGCGCGAACACTGAAGTACTCGAGGCTCTTAAGCGGACGCGGTGCGTGCTTGTCGCTGGTAAGCACATTCAGCGCGCAGTTCGAGGCGCGATGCCGATCGATGCCTTCATGGGGGAGCATTTGGAGATCATGGACGCAACCGCCGCGGGCAAAGCCAAGATGGCTGAAAAGGCTCTTGTAGAGCATCTTCTGACCTCGAGTCGCAAAGCGAAAGAACGCTTGCAAGCCTACCTCGATATCTGCGTTGTCTCAGAAATCTCCTATGTCCTGGACTAATCGCGGCAATCGAGTCGAATCGGCGAGCACATAGATTGCATTGGAACCGCCAATGTTGAGCTCAAGATTTAACGCTGTACGGCAATGGTTGCGCCATCAGGGTAAAATTCATGCGATTGCTGTCCGTTGGAGTGACAAGCACGGCATTAACCAGGCAACATACCTCTTTCTGTCCTATGCTCGCCGCTCTTCCGGTAGACGCCGACGGATCGCGCTTTGCGTTGCTGATGAAATCAGAAATCTGAATCGATTTGACATTTATTATCACTAGCGGCTTATGAGATCGCGATGTTCTTCTCTAGGCCAGATCAACCCCTTCAAAGCTGCATGAAGTCAGCCATGAGTTGCAGCTGACAGTTCAGCATATGCATACCGAGATGCACTTTGCATCCCACGCTTCCTGCGGCTGCCAGCAGCGGGGTCACCTCCGGTTCCATGATGACCTCGGCCACGACCATGTCCGGTCGAAGTAGAGTCACATCGAGCGGCAGAGCATCACTCGGTTTCATGCCCAAGGTCGTCCCATTGATGACTACGTCATGGCCGCTGGGATCCGCGGTGCCGAGCGCGACCGCGACGTCAGGATACGCGACGGACAGTCGTTCCTTGAGGTCAAGGATCTTTTCGATGCTTCGATTGGCGAGCGTGATACGGGTCGCTTCCGCTTCCGCTGCCGCGAAAGCGATGGCGCTCGCCGCACCTCCGGCTCCGGCAAGGTAGATCGATCTGCCGGCAACAGGTATTCCCTGGCTCCGCAGGCCCTCGACGAATCCGACGCCGTCCAGTTGGCCGCCGACCAGGCGGCCGTCCGCCTCCCTGCGAAGAACATTGGCCGCCCCAACGGCTTTCGCATGCGGCGTAAGTTCATCACAAAATGCGAGAATCGCCTGCTTGTGCGGGACGGTCACAATTGCCCCGTCGAAACTTCTCAGTTTTCGCAAACTAGCGATGAGGGCAGGCAGGTCCTCAGGTGTGATGTTCATCGGGATCATCACAGCGTCTCGGCCTCGTTCACGCGCGATTCGATTGATTTCAGGGGGAGCTTTCACATGCTCCGTCGGATGAGCAAGAATACCCAACACCCGCGTTCGACCGGTTATCTCGAAAATCTGTGGCGCCTGGTTGTGAGGCACTACGGCTACCTTAGTCGGCATCACTATAGTTTCCCTGGAATTGGCGTAGCGGGAAGGGTCAGCAGCCCCCCACTCAAGTGGCGAAGCGGCTCCCGAAAAAGAGGAACATCAACTCACTGGATCGGTTCTGTTTCTTTCTCATTGTCTTGATGTAACCTGTAATCAAAACCGCCCCTCTCGCTGGGACTCTCGAGGCTTCTGCCGCGTCTCTATTTCCCACGGAAACTGGCGACAGCTTGCGCGATTGGGGCGATCGCCCCCGTGCCACCGGTCCCAACCTTGAAATTGTTAGGCGGGAATACGAATATTGCGCCGGGTGTGGGCGACTTGCCAAGGTTGGTAAGTTTTTCGGTCGCATACATGCTACAGCCGAGTGCGGCCCAATGCGGCGTATTGTCATGCATCGCGCCGATGCCACGACCGTTTACCCCAATGTGCCGCACCCTTTTTGTATAGAAACTCAATCGCCTCCGCGGCAGGCGCTGGGGGAGATCGCTCGTAGCCAATGCCTTCCAGCAGCGGCTTGTAGAACTCGTCCGACCAATCAGCACGAAAGAGCATAGTCTCCCCCGGAGCCATTTGTTGACCTTCAGGCGGCGAACAGGGCATGTCCGGTCCCGGCAACCATCGAAGATCAACTATCTTCGTCCTTGGAGCAGGCGCCAAAGTTGGTCATATTTCTTCGTGATCCCTTGCCACGCCTTGCAAGGAATCATGTCTTCGGCGCTTGAAGTTGTCAAGAGTTTCCGAAGAGAAAATCCCGTAAACTCTCATTCCGGGGTAGGGTCGTCTTTGTCAGTCGCATTGAGGCGCTGCTTCAGTATCTCCCGGAGAGTCTGGGCCAAGTTTGGGGTCGCACTCGAACACATGACAAGCAGCCGGGTGGGCTTGCCGCCGGTGGCGATATACGCGTGTCCCATGGTGCTGTCGAAGTAGGCACCGTCGCCTGCTTCCAGCACAGTCTCTTCGTAGAGTGACGTGTACAGGGTAACGGCCCCCTCGAGAACGTAGACGAACTCCTCGCCGACATGATTCCAAAGTCCGTCGATACGTTCCAGCGAGTCGGCCTTTACGTCGATGACCATAGGGATAATGCGCTTATGTGCGATATCGGTACAAAGATACACATACTTGTAGTTATTATCTTGCATCACCAGACCCTCGTGCTGACGACTGATGCTGCGACGCCCCATCAAATGCTTGGGCTCCTGGCCGTTGGAACTAGGGGCCAAGAGGTCACCGATCTCGATGTCAAGACCAGCGCAAAGCTGAATAATCGTTTGATAGGATGGTGAAATTAGATCGTTCTCTATTTTCGACAGGGTCGATTTGGAGATACCCGTCTTCTCAGCGACGTCGGCCAAAGTCCAGCCATGGTAGCCCCGACGTTCTCGAAGAACTTGACCGATCATTGGGGGCGCTCGCCTAGCGGAGCTGCTCATTCCGGTGGTCTTTCGTTCGTCATCCATTCCACGCTCACCTATCGTTCGCCCGTGGCCCGCCGACCTCATCGCCAAGCCGTACAATTCTTGATATGACGTTTCATACATGAAATTGAAGGAAACATCAAAGCCATGTGGCGGGAGCTCTTACGCAGTACACGCGTAAGAGCCCGTTGCCTGAGCTATGCAGCGTAGCGCGGATGCCGCCGAAGCAGAAGTCATCCGACCTCAAACTCTGAAGGGAGTACGATTGGAGCGCGATTGGTCACGCGACGGGAATCTCCAATGCGCAAAGAAAAGCAGCCGGTTGGTGTGCCCTCTGCCAATCCCGCTGCTGGCAACTTTCGCGATCAAAATAGCAGTCTGAACCAGTGCCGCCCGCTACGGGCAAGTCACTTTGCTGATCGTACGTATAGGCTAGCCAAAAAGTGCTGGGCCTTGTTGGGAATGTTGGATCGCAAAAGATCCCGTCAATAGGGAATGGTCTCGCCTAGGTAGTTGCAATACAGGAAGCTTGGCTCCTCGCGATCGGACAAGATCAGCGACATCAGACCACGAACGGATGTGTCGACGTCTATGTCCGCATCCTCGCCCCCCATCTCGGTCCGCACCCAGCCCGGATGAACGACCGTGACGATCAGGTTGGGGTGGCGAATGGACAGGCTCCGGGCAGCCGACGTCAATGCGGACTTGCTGGATCGATAGAGCCAATGGTCTCCAATCTCATTAAGGCTCACTGATCCCATTCTAGATCCAAGCATCGTTACTCCGCGTACCGATCGGCTATGCTCGCGCAACACATCCTCCACAAACGCAACGGGTGAGATGGCGTTTGTAAAAAAGAGGTTGGAAACCTGGTCGCGATCGAGAGTCTCATCAATGTCTTTCGGCATAACCCCTGCAGAAATCACAACGTGCTCTAGTGCAGCCAAGCGCTTATCGGCAACGAGGTTCATACGAGAAGTCTTGTCATTTATGTCCAGCGGCAGCCAAACATTGATTTTGTTGTTCCTGTCGCCATTGCGGCTTGTGGCAATTACTTCATGGCCGCAAAAGGAAAGAGCCCTCGCGAGACCCAGTCCGATGCCACGGGAAGCGCCTGCTACCAGGATTTTCCTGGGGGAATCATTGCCCATATCGATTCTCCAATACCGCTGTGCTTAGTTAAGCCCTGCTGTTAGGTCACCTTGATTGTCAAAAAGCCCGAGCTGCAACGGAAGGACCCCCGACGTCCGCTCTCGTGTCCCGTTTCCGAGCCAGCCGCACAGAGCGCGTGGCGTCGATATTGACATTGCCAAAATCGTCGAAAACTACACCGTAGACGCTCGTGGCCTGTTCCTGGGAAACGTACCCTTCTCTAAGATCGCCAACCACCGACGCTTCTGTGCGTTCGGCGGGATCGCCATAACCACCGCCGCCGGACGAGACCGAGAGGATGCTTTCGCCCTTGGCGAGCCAGACACCCGTGCAAGCCGGTTGCACCTCAAGGCTGCCATCGGCAGTGCGCTTCAAAACCGTGGCTGCCCCGCCGTCATGACCGCCGCGGACGCCCTTGGCAACGTTGGTCATGCCGTCTGCATTGTAGAACACCCGCATTGGCGCATCGTGGGCTGGGCCGAACTCGACCCTGATGGAAGGCGCTCCGCGGAACGTCCCGGCACCGCCGGTATCTGGCAATATGCGTCGCTCGAAAATCCGCATCGGATATGAAAGTTCGTCCACTTCGATCGCGTCGTGGCGGCACATGCCGGCATTTCCGGCATGGATGAGCGTCAGCCATCCGTCCTGATGCGGTGTCGCCGGTCCGCCGGAGATTCCGAGGTGGACCTGGTTGACGTAGGCCTCGCCGTCAAGTCGCGAGTCGCGGCCTGAAATTACACCGCCGGCAGCTGGATAGATCGGTCCTGCCTCTGCCATGCCGTAGCCTGCTGCGATTGTCGCGAGCGCGCTCTGAGTGGCGCTTACCACACGGTCAGCGAGGTTCGTCGTGGCGACCGAACAGCTGAACGGATGGATTGGAATACCGACAGCACAGTTCTCGCGAAGAGCGATCTCGATGCGGCGGAAGGATCCGAAGTTGGAGGGAATAGTGTGGTCGCCTAGCGCGTTAAAGACACCGAGCAGTGCTCCGCTGCGAGCCGTGGCCTCCGTCAGGTTGAGGCCGCAGGGCAGACAGTCGGGGTTATCGCGCAGATCGATGGCTATGCGGGCATTCTGTGCATCGACCGTGACGTGAGCCTTGACCGGAATACCGTCAGGGGCACCGGGGAAGGGGTCATGACTGCTGATTGTCGTCGCGCTGCCGTTTGGCAGGCGGCGGATGGCCGCGTCGATGCGGCGCTCCGAATAGTCGAACCAGTTCTCCACATGACGAGCCAGACGATCCCAGCCGACATCCCGGCCGAGGGCGAGCAATTCGCGCTCGCCGATCCGCACGGCCCCGAGCGTCGCGAGATAGTCGCCCCACCAGATATCGGGCACGCGAATGCGTGCGCGGCACATGCGGATGATGTCACCAATGTCCTTGTAGGCGCGCTGTACCTGCACCGCAGGAAAGATCAAGGCACCTTCTTCGTAGAGGTCTACCGCGTCGCCGATATAGGTGGTGGGCTTCGAGTTGCCGCAATCTGCCTGATGGGCCTTAGCGAGCACGCTGTAATGATGCACGCCGTCGTCGTCGATGACGGGTACGAAAAGGCAATGGTCGGCGGCGTGCGAGTTGCCGTGGTACGGCGAGTTGTGAAGGAATGCGTCGCCGCGTTCCATGCCGGGATGCATCGAAGCAATGTAGCGGGCCATCTCGTCTGGCCCGGACATCACATGCGAGGGTAGGCTGACCGCGCCCGCAACCAACCGGCAGTCCGCGGTGAGCACGACGCACGAAAAGTCATGGCCGCTGTTGAGAACTCCCGAACGGGCCGTTCGGAATAGCGTATTAGCCATCTTGCGGGCGATGCTGTCGATGCGGCTCGCCAAGATCGCCATTTCAATTCCGCCGTCAGAAACGGACCCGCTCATGGAACTCTCCTCAGAATTGAACGACGAGGCCGCCGCCGGCGGTCCGAGTAACGACGGCGCCGGAATCAATCACGACGGTGGTGAACGGCGATTCGATCACGGCCGGACCGGTGAGGGCGTGGCCACTGGGCATCTCACCAACTTTTCGAACAGGCACGTCGGTCCAACCCTTTCCGGAGAGATATACCGGCCGCCGCGTCTCTTCCATTGATGGGGTCGTAGCCACCTCGGCCCTGCTCTCAGTTTCCTTCAGCACGCATCGCACGAATGCACGCCAGGCGATGATTTCAATTCCCGACGCGTCGTCGCTGATCTGGAAGAGGGTCTTGTGCTCGGTGTGGAAGCCTTGCACGAGCTCCGCGACGGAGATCGGGTCGTCGAAATTCTCATTGTTGACAGGAATTTCGATCTCCCAGACCTGCTTGGGATAACGCGCTTCCACGGCGATTTCGATTGAGCTGCGCAGCGAACCTTCGCCGTATTCGGCGATGAAGGCCTCGCATTTCGCCCGAAGGCTACGGACCACCTTCTTTGCTGTCAACGAATCGAAGCGAGCGCTCGTCATGTAGGCGACTTCCGTGAACTCGCCATAGAGATCCGACATCAGGGCGCCCACGGCGCTCAGCGTCGCACCGCTTTCAGGAACTATCACTGATCGACAGTTCAGCCGGCGCCCGACCGAGACAGCGTTCAGGCCTCCGGCCCCACCACCACCGATAAGGGTCGCCACCGTTGTGTCGATGCCTTGGTTTACGGCGATTTCCTCAATGGCGCCGACCATCTTCTCAGTCGTCAGAGCCATGACCGCCAGTGCGGCTTCCTCCACGCTGACCCCTAGGCGTGAAGAGACATGGCTCTTGAGAGCCGCTCGCGCAGCGGGAACGTCGAGCGGCATCGTGCCGCCGAGAAAATATGCAGGATCGATGTAACCCAGGATCGCGGCGCAGTCGGTGACCGTGGGCAGCGTTCCGCCCTGGCCGTAGCAGACCGGCCCCGGCATCGCAGTCGCGCTCTGAGGACCGACGTGCAGCAGGTTGCCCTCGTCTACCCAGGCGATGGAGCCGCCACCTGCTCCAACGCTCGTCACGTCCACCGACGGGAAGCCGGTGAGATGCCCTTGAAATGGCTGTCCAATCCAGCTCTCCTTGGTCCTCGGGATCCGTCCGTCGCGCACCACGGACACGTCATAGCTGGTGCCTCCGGTATCCGCTACGATCGCGACGTTGCTGTGGAAGTCGCGCATGGCATAGTGCCGGCCCGCGACCGGCGCCATGGCAGGGCCGGAGTTTAGAGCTTGGATCGGTGCCGCCGCCACCGCCTGTGCGTCCATCACCCCGCCCTGTGAGGTGACCATCAGAAGTCGACCCTTGAACCCCACTGCGACCAGCCGATCGCTCAGCGTCTGAAGATAATGGTTCATCGTCGGCTTCAGGGACGCGTCGATGCAGGCCGCAGAAGCACGCCGGTACTCGCGCAACGTCGGATTTAGTTCGTGCGAGAGGGTGAACGGAATGCCGGGGAGAGTGTCTCGGATCAGCGCGCCAACGCGTCTTTCATGGGCAGAATTTGCGATCGACCACAGGAGGCAGACACCGATCGCCTCGACACCATCGTTGCGCATTCGGTGAAGGGTGGCGACGAGCGCCGCCTCGTCGAGCGGCTCCACGATCCTGCCGCTCGCGTCGATCCGCTCGGCGACCTCGTAAGTGAGGGAGCGCGGAATGTAGGGATCGGGGAAAGGAAGGGAGTAGTTGAAGGGATCCGCCCGCCCGCCCTCACGGATAACCAGGACGTCAGGGTGCCCCCTGGTTGTCAGGAATGCTGTGCGCGCGACATTGCCCGTCAGCACGGCATTCAGCGAGCGGGTAGTGGCGTGAAGGAAGGTATCTACCTTGCAAAGGAACGCGGCTGTCTCCGTTCCGAAATGTTTCGCTGCTAGGTCGATTGCATTCAAGATGCCCCGCACGGGATCATCGGGAGTCGTGAGGCTCTTGAACATCAGTATCTCGGAGCCGATCTCCACGGCGAGGTCCGTAAAAGTGCCGCCAGTGTCGCACGACAAACGCATGGAACCGCTTGTTCCGTTTCTATGGGTCATTTCAGAACCTCTTGGACGAGCCCACCACCGTGATCGACCTCATCTGTCGCCAATGCTGAACCAGCAAGGGAGCGTCGACCGATCGAAACGCGCGTCGCACTATCCCTCGGACGTGCTTGTCAGGGAGATTTGGGGCCCAGCAGACCAACTGCCTTTACCTATTTTTCACAAAAGAAACATAGTTGCAAGAGGGAAAATTTTGTCACGGAGGCCGACTTCGGCGATTGCTATCGCCGTAGCCGGTTGAGGATGTAGCTCCCTCCCTACATGAGTTGGATATTGCTTTAGTTCGCGAATTTATCTTTTGCAGCGTAGGGCCGTGCGTGCAACTCGGCGGATCTTTCGGACACGCAATCGCGCATAGAGCACTTAGATCACGCAACAAGCAGGCGAATTCCGCAACAAAAATTCGGAGTTGACATTATGTTTCCAATGTGAAACTGTGTTTCCACGTTCCGTTATCGGGCGATGAGAGGGAGCGATTTTTTCAATAGTAGCGCAGCGCCCCGGGGCCTGCTGGTTCGAACCTTGGGCGTCAGCTTGTCCGATTTTGCGGCCGACGACGCTGTTGGCTGAAATCACTCATAAGAGGGAACATGACTGACAATAAGGAGAAATTAGCCGGAGCGCTTAGACTTCTTACAACAAGCGCTCGTGTCTTTTCTTGGTTCCCCTCTGGGCAAAGATGATCGAGCGCAGTCTTTAGCGTTGGGCGCACAGCACTACCTGTCCTCCCCGGCTAGTACTTTGCGACCGCCGCCAATGGATGCTTGTGTCCGTTGGCGGCAAAAAACTGTAGTCACCGAAATGTCTGGTGAGGCGTGACGAATGATGATGACAGGCTCCATGACGCAAACAAATAACATAGTTTCGAAGGGTATGATGGGGTGCATTAAGAAAAGTCGCCCTCGAGATGAGGGAAGTGGCAATTGAGAGGTTAGCCTGCCCTGAAATCGAACTTTCATTTAGAGGCGGTCCGAACCTTGGGCGTTAGGCCGTGGAGCGCGGATCTTGCAACTGGCGAAGACGCGGAACTACAAGCGCAGCGTCACCGTCGGAAGATACGCATGCCGCGTCACCCGCTCAAACCGTCCGAACGGAAAAACGCCGAATACATCCGCTCGGTGCTGCGGGAACTCATGCTGCTGACCCGCAACTCAAATCAAAGATTGCTAAGTTATTTTCTGGAGATGCCCTACATCGAGGTTAGCGACATCCTTCGAGACGATCGCGCATTTCAGAATGAAATTGGCAGCGCGAGGGAGCATCCATAGAAGGCAGAGAAAACACCAAGGGGGGTCTCGTCGGGGTACCACTTCCAGCGACGGCATGCTTGACCGATTGAAGCGTTTCGATGGCAAAGTAGAGAATACAAACTACGCGGCGGCGGCAGTCGAACGACCGACACTGATATTGGCTCGCCCCGTTGATCACGGTCGGGCCGCCAAGTCGACTGATGGTGGCTACAAGCAGTCTGGTATGGCGCGAGATGGCTGTGTTTGAGGTCGGGGAATATCTCGAAACCAAGGTATGTCCGGCTTCCCCGAGACTGGGTGGTCCTGCGGCGCGAGCGGCCGCGCAAACATCTCTAGTTTGTGGCCTCTACGTTCGGCAGTACCACCACAGAGGCCGGGAAGCGCCTTTCTCGCGAAAGCCCTCTTGGAACCTTTCACAAAGCCATCATTTGGTTCGGCCGGGTAACCATTCGGCCAGGGCCGTGGTGACCTGATTTCGGGCGACGGTTTTCTGCAGTTGGTTTCGTCGGTGCGTGGCTCCGAGCCCTGCGCTCATCGACGATATGCCGAAGGTTGTCGATGCCGTCTTCGGTGAAGACGACGATAGGTTTGCTTAGAGCGTCGGGCATTCTGACTGAATTGAAGGGATGCCATAATGTATCGACGACATGCTGTGAGAAAAGATAGATTTTAATTTCACATAGGGGGAAGTTGTTTGTCTACAGAGCGATACTGCGGCTTGGGACTTCCACTGCCATTCCCCATTCTTGATTGCTAAAACGGATGACCGATATGGTTGCCGGAGAACCGAATGACGTGCGATTGAAAAATGTCGGCGGCCAATGGATTGTCCAGGTCGTCGAAAATGGTAAAGTAAGTCGGCATTCATTCAACGCGCAAGCCGTTGCCGAGAACTACGCCGAATTGCAGCGAATTAGGCTCGGCCTGCCCGGAAAGCCACCACTTTGGGAGGAGAACCCGGTGGATGAGCGCTCTAAGCGCGAAATACCAGACTTCATCCTCAACGATGTTCTCGACCTCGCCGAGTACTCTGATCGCGGGATTGTCACTACCCTAGTCGATACACACGGAGTTCGCCTTCGTCTCCACCTCACAGCCGCGACCTCAGAATTGCTTTGCGAGCGAATTGCCTACGCGTTGGAGCGCCGGTACGGCGAATAGCGACCTAAGGCCAGACTGTCGCGTGGATCGACAATATCCGTGCAGGCGGACTGCCCTTAGCAGAATGTGAGCTCCTATTTAGCAGAACATCCTCTGGGTCCACCACGGTCGTATGAGCCATGCGATAGGTTTACTCAAACCGCGACGATCGGTGAATGTCGGGGTCGCGCGTTCCCGCAGCCCAGTCTTGGCGGAAAACCTCAGCAAACTCAGCGAGTTGCTGGAGTTTCGCTCTTTTGGCGCCGGAGTTGCCGTGCAGTTTGCCGACGACTGTTTCTCGCATTCGTCTGTTATCCTAGCCGTCGTTGTTGGCACTCTCGCCTGCAACCGGACGCACGGCTCATTCCGACGACGAGCGCACCGCCGCTAAGACCCGCACCGGCCGCCAGCGGAATCTCCTCGCCTGGCTGAAGCGGCTCCATCTGGTGAACTAGCGACAGGGACAGCGGGATCGTCGCGACGGAAGAGTTGCCGTAGTCGGCGATCATCTTTGACGATTGCTTGATCTGCTATGCCGAGGTTCCTGCCGAACGCATCAAAAAATGCGGGCATTGGCCTAGTGCGGCACGAACCGATCGATGTCCTGCGGCTGCAACTGGGCCGCGGCGAGTGCGTCCTTTGAACACGCTGTCATCGTGTCCACGGCCTTCGTGCGACAGTTTCAGGATTGTGTCGAAATTGGGCGAGACATGCCCGTTCTCGACCTTCGACAGAGTCGACATTGCGATGCCGGTCATCGAACTCACGTCCGAGAGCGTCCACCCATGATAGGCTCGGCGTTCTCGCAACAGCTTGCCAAGGTTCCTGCCTTTGTCATTCATGTCTTTCCATTGTTCCAATGGCCGGGCCGCCTTTCCTGCCTATGGTCATTTCTGCTCCATACTCGTGCGCAGCGACATTGCGCCAAGCGCCGCAAACAACAACGTGACGCATAGCACAACGGACACGAGCGCGTTGATCTCCGGGGTGAATCCGGTACGCATCATCGCCCAGAGGCGCATCGGAAGGGTTGTTTCCCCGCCAACGAGGAAGAAGGTTACCAAGGTTTCGTCGAATGACAATGCAAACGCGAGCAGCGAGCTTGTAACCAAGGCGGATCTAAGTTGCGGAAACACTACGTACAAGAAGGTTTCAAGATTATTTGCGCCGAGGTCGAGTGACGCTTCTATCTGCGAACTCTCAAGGGAATCCAAGCGTATCATTATCATCCGATAGATAACGGCCAATATTATAACCACGTGACCGGCCGTTACTGTGACCAGGCTGCGATCGACGTCGATCGCGCGGAAGGCTGTTAGCAGCGAGATACCAGTGATGATCGCCGGCAGCACGAAGGGTAGAAAGATCACGAATTCGACATAGGTCTGTCCCCTGCGGACACCCGTCTTCATATAGTAGGCGAGGCCCAGAGAGATTGTGGTCGAGACAATCACGGCAATCGCGCCGACAAGCAGCGAATTCGAGAGCGCCGCCATTAGCTGGGCATTGCCGGCAAACTTGCCATACCATTCCAGGCTGGGATTGGCCCAATCGATCCGATGATCCTTGACGCCAAAGAAGGAGAGGAGAATGACGATGAGGGCCGGCGCATAGAGCACAAAAAAAGTGAGGGCGCTTATTAGCCAGAGTCCGGCAATGGTGATCCGCTCCAGTCGGGTCATTTGATCCTCCCCGATCTCGCTATCAGCGATGCGAGACCAATCAAAACGACGACGGTCACAAGAAGGATGACGGCCAATGCCGCGCCGAATGGCCAGTTGTAAGCCATGCCAAACTGGCTCCAGATGGCGCGGCCAAAGGTGAAGCCGTCGCTGCCGCCGACCATCTGCGGCGTCAAGTAGTCACCGACGGAGATGACCATGACGAACAGCGCGCCGGCAATGGAGCCCGGCAGGCTGAGCGGCAGGACGACGGTTAAGAATATCTGTGCCGGCTTGGCTCCTAGGTCGGCTGCGGCGCTGATCAAAGATTGTGGGATGCGTTCGAGCGCAAGGAAAATAGGCAATATGCCGAAGGGCAGGTAGATGACAGTCATGGCAATCATCACTGCGGTCTGGTTGAATATTAGCAGCTTGCTGGGTTGCGCGATGACGCCCAGCGACAGCAATATTGAATTCAGAAATCCGTTGTAGCCCAGTATGCTGCGAACCGCGTAAATCTTAACGACATAATTCATCACCAGGGGGAGTGCGCTCAGGAGCAGAAGGAGGTAGCGTTGCGAGCCTTCGAGCCGCCAGATCACGTATGAGATGATGTAGCCGAACAGCAATGCCACGGTTGCCACGACGAGCGCCAGTTTTAGCGTGCCGAGGAAGACAAAAAGGTAGCTGCCGCTTTCAAAGAAGGCCGCGTAGTTCGCCAGGGTCAGGCGGCCGGTGACCTTGCCATTGTCCTGTTCTAGGACGCTGTAGCCCAGGAAGCAGAGCAATGGCAGCAGTATGATCACGGTCGGCAGGCCATACACTAGCGTCCGAGCCAGGGTTACACCAAGCGGCGGACGCTTTCTCCAGCTATCAAAAGCCGGAGTTTCGCCCGTGATCCCGGTTGTCGCCATCATTCATCCCCTCGGCAAGAAGCTGACATCGGCCTCCGCCCAACGCAGGGCCACGTCGTGGCCGGGACGCAATCTCGATGACCAGCCCGCCGTGGGAATGCGCACCTTTATTCGATGGTCGCCTGGCAAGGACAGCGACAACTGCGTGGTCGCGCCGAGGAAAGTGACATTCTCCAACCTGGCTTTGGAGACGCGCTGGCCGGGACCGGGGTCGGCGCCTTCCTCGTGCAGGCCAAAGCTCTCCGGTCGGATAGCGGCGAGGATGTCACGATCACTCGTCGAGGCGGCATGGACACCAAGCGGGGTCTCAACTACCGACACGCCGCTGTCCGTCTTTGGGCACGCGGGGAGCAGATTGTTTTCGCCGAAAAATTTGGCCACGAATTCGGTCTTCGGCTTGTAATAGATTTCCTGAGGCGTGCCGACCTGGATGAGCTTGCCATGGTCCATGACCGCGATGCGATCCGACATGGAGATCGCCTCCTCCTGGTCATGGGTGATGAAGACGAAGGTCGTTTTGATGCGCCGCTGTAAATTCTTCAGGAATTCCTGCATTGAGCGCCTGAGCTCCGCGTCGAGTGCCGCCAGGGGTTCGTCCAGCAGGATCACCTGCGGTTCACAAACGATGGCGCGGGCCAGTGCCACGCGTTGCCGCTGCCCACCCGACAGTTCGGAGGGATAGCGGCCCGCTTTGTCGGTGAGATTGACTGTATCCAGCACCGCCTTGACCCGACGGTCGATCTCTGCTCGCGGCATGCGTCGGATACGTAGGCCATAGCCGACGTTCTTCGCCACCGTCATATGGGGAAACAGTGCGTAGTCCTGGAAGACGGTGTTGAAGGGTCGTTTGAAGATCGGGACTTTGGCGATGTCCGTGCCGCGCAGAAGAATGCGCCCGCTCGTTGGCGGTGTGAAGCCGCCAACTATGCGCAGGATGGTTGTCTTACCGGATCCGGAAGGACCCAGGATGGTGAGAAACTCACCATCCCGGATATTCAGATTGACTGGTTTAAGTGCATTGAAGCTGCGAAAGGATTTGGTCACGTCGACCAAGCGGAGGACGTCGGAATGTCCCATTTCGTCTTCGTCGCCGCGGGCACTGGCCTGGACTGACATCACGGAACCGGTGTTGCCTTGATCTCGTTCCAGACCGCGATCCGTCGTGAGAAATCCTCCGGCGCCTGCAGAAAGACCAGCTTGTCCGAATAGGTAAGGCCAATCTTCGTATTGGCGTCCGCGTTTGTCGTGTTGCCGTACCCGGTTTTCTCGCTGATATAGGTTCCGACCTCTTTCTGCAGCATGGCATCGATCCAGGCGTGAGCGAGGTCGACATCCCGCGCGCCTTTGCTGATGGTCCAGCAATCGATCCAGCCGATCGCTCCCTCCTTTGGGATCGTCAGGGCGGCGTTCACACCTTGCTTCTCCAACATCGGCAGCTGCGGCTCACCCATGGACATCATCAGGTCGATGCCACCCTGTGCAAAGATGCTCACGCCATCGTCGAAGCCGGCGTAGTAGCTGGTAACGTTCGCCTTCTGGGCGAGCAGCTTTGCTTTGATAGCATCAAAGTCCGCATCGGTTAGGTTGAACGGATCCTTGACTTTGAGAACCAATGCCGTCGTCACGATCGCGTTGTTGGCATCGTCCATGACGATGATCTTGCCGCGATAGCTCGGATCCCACAGGACGTCCCAGCTGTCGGGCGCGGTCTTGAACGTATCGGCGTTGTAGATCAGAGGAATTGAGCCCCACGCAAATGGGGCTGCATAGGTCTTGCCGTCGAAAATGATTGCCGGCACCGCCTTGAAGGCCGGCACTAGGTTCTGCGCCGCGGGCAACTTGGAAAAATCGAGCGGCTGGATCAGTCGTTCTTGCGTAAGGCGCTTGTACGACGAGGTCTCAATCGCGACCACGTCGAAATCGGCTCCGTCGGACGCCGTCATCTTCGCAAAGATCTCATCAACGCTGCCGGTATAGCTGACGCTGACCGTCGCGCCTGTCTTCGCTTCAAAGGCCTTAACCCATTGATCGTCGGCGTAGCCTTCCCAGGTCAAAAGGCGCAGATTCTTGTCTGCGGCCTGGGTTGGACGAATGATGGCGGGCGTTGCGAGTGTGGCCACCGCCATACCGAGAAATTCGCGTCTTTTCATTGCGATCCCCTTCTTTGTACCGATGTCTCGTTCTCTAACTCTTGAAGCCGCTCGCGTTGCCGCAAAGCGCTGACGTAAATCCAATGCGTCTCGGCGCCCTTCGCCGAAGGGCGATGCCTTGCCAAGTCCCCATCTCTCCGTATTGTTTCGGGTTTCACGGAATACAAATTTTTTGTGGAACGCAAGAGATTTTTCTTTGAAGAAAATTATTCACAGACTAAGAAAGTGGCTCGAACTTAAAGCGGCGCGAGGACGGGACGATCTCATGATAGCAGGATACGAGAAGCGGCGAGTCGGCCGCACCGAGCTGTCGGCCACTGCGCTCGGGCTCGGAACAACGGCGATCGGCGGCCTCTACAACGCCACAAGTGAGCAGGCCGCGCACGAGACGATGGATGCGGCGTGGGAGCTTGGAGTCCGCTTCTTCGACACTGCCCCTCAATACGGGAACGGCATGGCTGAGCAACGGCTCGGCGCTTTCCTTAAAACCAAGCCGCGTGACAATTACGTGCTCTGCACCAAGGTGGGCCGTCTGCTGCGGCTGCCCGACGAGCCAGAGGATGAGGACCAGTACTACAAGGCGACCCCGCCGCTGCGGCCAGTGTTCGATTTTAGCTATGACGGAGTCATGACCTCTGTCGAGGACAGCCTGAGGCGCCTCGGGCTCGACCGCATCGACGTGCTGCACATTCACGATCCGGACAGCCACTATCGGCAAGCGCTCGACGGTGCGTACAAGGCGCTCGACAAGCTCCGGGCCGAGGGCAGAATCGGTGCGGTTGGTGCGGGTATGAACCAGGCCGAGATGCTGACGGAATTCGCCCGCAACGGCAATTTCGATTGTTTCCTGCTGGCTGGTCGTTACACGCTTCTGGAGCAAGGTGCGATCGCAGAATTCCTCCCCACCTGCGTTAAGAAGAACATCTCCGTGATCATCGGTGGCGTCTACAACAGCGGCTTGCTCGCCAATCCCAGCGCAGGGGCCAAATACAACTACGAGGATGCCGACAGGTCGTTGATCGACCGGGCACTGGAGCTGGAAAAAGTCTGCCTCGAGCACGGCGTACCGCTCAAGGCCGCGGCGATCCAGTTCCCCTTGGCGCATCCGGCCGTCGCAAGCGTCCTGACTGGCGTCCGTAGCCGCGCGGAAATGCTTGAAAACGATGAGCTCTTTCGGCGGCCTATTCCCGCGTCGCTATGGGAGGACCTGCGGGGCAGGGGCCTCATCCGTGCCGAGGCGCCGACCGCATGATCATCGATGCCCATCAGCATTTCTGGAAATTGTCGACCGGCGACTATCCCTGGATGGCAGGCGATGCCATGCGGCCCCTGCGGTCGGACTTCGGTCCTGACGATCTGAAGCCGCTGATGGATGAAGCCGGCGTCGACAAGACGATCGTCGTCCAGTGCCGGCACGACGCCGAGGAGACCGGTGACCTGTTGGCCATTGCCGATACGCAGGATTTTATTGCCGGCGTGGTCGGCTGGGTCGATCTTCTGGCCGACGATGTCGCCGGCCAGATCGAGCATCTGCAAGCCATCCCCGGCGGCAGTCGTCTTGTCGGCATCCGTCACATTGCTCATGACGAGCCAGATGCCGGCTGGTTGAACAGCCTCGCGGTAAGGCGGGGGTGGAGGCGGTGGTCCGAGCCGGGCTGACATACGACTTGCTGTCGCGTACGCGTGAGTTGCCATCGGCAATCGACTTGGCAAAGGCCCATCCTCAGGGTCGTTTCGTGCTCGACCATATTGCCAAGCCTCCGATTGCGAGCGGTTCGATGGTTGCGTGGCAGCGTCTCTTTGAAGAGATCGCGGCCCTGCCTAATGTGTGGTGCAAGATTTCGGGCATGGTCACCGAAGCCGACTGGCTGACCTGGAAGCTGGAGGATTTCGACCATTACATGCAAATCGCGCTCGATCTCTTTGGCGCCGATCGCCTCATCTTCGGCTCTGACTGGCCGGTCTGCACGCTTGCCGCCACGTATCGTGACGTGAGGGCAATTGCCATGCGGCTGTCGGATAGACACCCAGATATCGCCGCCCGCTTCTATCATCGCAACGCGGTGGCGGCATACAAACTCATACTCTAGACAGAGCAAGGTCCTCCATGAATACCGATTTCGACAATGGTGTGTGGCATAATGAGCCCAGGAACTGGAAGGCTGATCAGAATGGCCTGACGATGACAACTGATGCCAAGACGGACTTTTGGCGCGAGACGTACTACAGCTTTGCCCGCGACAATGGTCATTTTCTCGGCTTTGCCAGCGACGGTGGCTTCACCGCCAGCATGCGCATTCGTGGTGAGTTCCGCACGCTCTACGACCAGGCCGGTCTCATGGTGCGGATCGACGAGACGAAATGGATCAAGACTGGTGTCGAATTCACTGACGGCGAGCTCTTCTTGTCGACTGTCATTACCGACGGCAAGTCCGATTGGTCGGTCTCCCAGCCTTTCAAGGAGTTGAACGATTTCCGGATCCGCATCACCATCGACAAAGGCGCGGCCCGCATTCAGGCTTCCCGCGACGGCTCCTTTTGGCCGTTGCTGCGGCTTGCGCCGTTTCCGGTGGCGCCATCCTACCAAGTCGGCCCGACCGCCTGCACGCCAGAACGCGCGGGGCTTACGGTTCACTTTTCCGAATTGTCGATTGGGCCGGCTATTACGACCGACCTACATGACCTAACTTGAGGACCTCTCATGCTTATCGGTATCGATCCCATTCTCAACGCCGACATACTCTACGCGCTGCGCGCCATGGGCCATGGAGACGAGATCGCCATCGCTGATGGCAGCTTTCCGGCCCAAACCGTGGGTCAGCGGTTGATCCGCATGGAGGCGAGCGACTTGAAGCGGATGTTGACGGCGGTGCTTTCGGTGATGCCGGTGGATCGGGACGAGCCAGACCCTGTGCTCGGCATGGAGGTAATCGGCGAGTCCGACAAAATCGTCCCAGCACACGGGCTGGTGCAAAAGGCGCTCGATGACCTGCCGGGCGAGAAGCTCACGCTCAAACGTATTGAGCGTTTCGCATTTTACGAACGGGCCAAGCAGGCATTTGCGGTGATCGCGACAGGTGAAACTCTTTTTTACGGCAACGTCATTATTCGGAAGGGTACCGTCAACCTCGGGGGCAATTGAGACAACCGACCGGGATGGTTCCATCTCCAAGATCGCGCGTACACGCCAAACGCGGAGCCAGCCGAGTTGACGTGGCGAAATCCTCTGCGGCGACCGTCGATTTTAGAGCTACGGCCCGTTCCGCGAGAGCTGCTCGGGCCTGAGCTAGAGAGTATCTCTTCCAGCACTTGGTTTCTGGCCGCGGCTTCCGCAGGCGGTGAAACTTGGCCACAATTTAGTGTTCGAGAGAGATTCTTTCGGCGATGCAACGAAGGACTATGTGCCGCAGCTGCCGCAAGTCCGTAACGGCAAAATCGGCCTCAACGTGAGCAGCGTCATTGAGAGAACAAAAAGCGGTCTTCAACCCGGCAGCGCGGGCGGATCGCAATCCTGCAAGACTATCTTCCACAGCGAGCACCTGGGTTGGTCGGAGATTGAGCTTGGCACATGCCGTGGCATAGGGCTCGGGGTCTGGCTTGCCGTATCGCACGTCATCTAGACTTATTGAGAACGCCATGCGCTCCTTTATGCCAAGAGTGAACATATTGGCATCAACGATCTTGCGACCTGAGTTTGAAACGCAGACCTGTGCAAAGCCACACGCGGCGAAGCAGTCGATCGTTTCGATCGCGCCAGGCATTGGCTCAAGGCTGCGACACCTATCGGCGTAATAGTCAACAATCGCATCATGCCAAGTTTGCTCCGTGAGCCTTGGCGGCATCCGATGCGAAAGGGAAAGCCATACTTCTGGCATGTGCACGCCACAGAACCGGTCATTTGGAATTTCCGAAAGGTCGACCTGCCAACGCTTGCAGACGGTGACCAGCGCCTCATGATGCAAAGGCTCGCTGTCGATCAGGGTACCATCAATATCCCATGCAATGGCACGTATAGTCACCCTCTGGTTCCTCTCGGCTAGTTCTTGCTGTTACTGTTTTTGCAGTTAGTGATTACCCAATGACGGCTGTCGCCAACAAGGACGAACAGTAGATGGATTAATTCATGCCACTTATGAATCGTCTCTTCGCTTCTTCGAACCGCGCAAACGCAATCAGCCGAGGAATTCGGTCGAACGGGAGTTCCATGATTGACCCGTCCTCGTTTACGACCCTTATTTGTCCATATATCGATCAACTGATCGGTATTTGGTGCTGCAGCCGAAGGTCGGACAAGCCCGGTGTCTCATTCGGAGTCCTCGCCACCAGGTTCGCCACCGAATACGAGACATACGAAGGATATGGCTGGGCTAACCGCCTGCTAACCGATTGTTTTTGTTGAATAGACGATGTCCCTCCGGGCCCACCAAAATACCTGTATAAGTAATTGATTTTATTGTATTTTTTGAAATCTGCCCACGACATGGACTCGAACCCCCTCCCGACGAGAACAATCAGCGTGTGACGTGAAACCGTCGAGTCAAAGGGGTGAACAAGCAGGTTCATGCATGGCGCTCCCGGCCGCATCAGGCAGGCCGAGGCCCGCAGATCGGCCTTGTAGATTCCGATGTCTATGTCGTCGCCAACGGCTCTTGAAGCCGCCGAGCTGGGGTTCTTCGTGCGCGCGAACTCGAGTCGGCCCCGCTCCGGCTGAAGCGCGTCAACACGGTCTCATTGAAACGCCGCTGGCGCTTCGAAATCCACGATGGGCGATCGTCGAAGCCCAACATCGAAGCCCTTCGTCAAGCGGTCGAAGCGCTGAACGTTCGACAGTCGATGCTGGCGGCGCCAAGATCGTCATTGAAAACGAGACTTTCGGAGCCCATCGCGTGGGCGCCTGACGCGCCCTTCAAGCGGATTTTGCTAGCGGCTAGCGGTTATATTGTCGCCCGAGCTACGACTGATAAGCTCGAGTTGCGAGCGCCGCACCGCGTATCCGAGATCAGCGAGATCGGTTGTCTCGTGCTCGAACATGATGCGCCAACAGATCGTGTCCCAGGGAGTGGTGTAGCTGACGGCTTGGTCGCCGCGCTCTCCGGCATGGGGCCGGGCTGATCAGCGTGCCACGGCTGGCAGGCTGATGAGAGGATCATCGCTCATTTGGCTGATGGTTTCCAGCGTCATGTATCTCGCCCGCTGCACGGCCCATTCGTCGTTCTGTTCGAGTAGGATCGCGCCAACCAGGCGGACGATGGCGTCATCATTTGGGAAGATGCCGACGACCTCGGTGCGCCGCTTGATCTCGCCGTTGAGGCGCTCGATCGGGTTGGTCGAGTGCAGCTTGGCGCGGTGCTCCTTGGGGAAAGTCATGTAGGCAAGCACGTCGGGCTCGGCGTCGTCCATGATTGTCGCCAGCTTCGGCACCTTCGGCCGGATCTGGTCGGCGACGGCGCGCCATTGCGTGCTTGCGGCCTCGGGCGTTTCCTGGGCAAAGGCGGTGGCGATGAAAGCGGAGACGACGCGGCGCCCGCTCTTGCCGGCATGGGCCAGCACGTTCCTCATGAAGTGGACGCGGCATCTCTGCCATGTCGCGCACAGCACCTTGGTGACGGCCGCCTTGATGCCTTCATGGGCATCGGAGACGACGAGCTTGACGCCGCGCAGGCCGCGGCGGGTCAGCTTGCGCAAAAACTCCGTCCAGATCGGCTCGGCCTCAGAGGTGCCGACCTCCATGCCCAGCACCTCGCGCCGGCCGTCCGCGTTGACGCCGACAGCGATGATGACGGCGACCGAGACGATGCGGCCGCCGCGGCGCACCTTCAGGTAGGTGGCGTCGATCCACAGATATGGCCAGTCGCCCTCGATGGGTCTTTCGAGGAACGCTTTGACCTTGCCGTCGATCTCTTCACACAGCCGGCTGACCTGGCTTTTAGAGATGCCGCTCATACCCATGGCCTTGACCAGGTCGTCGACCGAGCGGGTCGAGATACCTTGCACATAAGCTTCCTGGATGACGGCGGTCAGCGCCTTCTCGGCCATGCGGCGCGGTTCGAGGAAACCGGGGAAGTAGGAGCCCTTCCTGAGCTTGGGGATGCGCAGTTCGACGGTGCCGGCGCGCGTCTCCCAGTCGCGCTCACGATAGCCGTTGCGCTGGGCCGTGCGCAACGGGTTCTTCTCGCCATAGGCGGCGCCGGTGGCGGCTCCCACCTCCAGCTCCATCAGCCGCTCGGCGGCAAAGCCGATCATCTCGCGCAAGAGATCGGAATCCGGAGTCTTCTCCACGAGCGCGCGCAGGTTCATCATGTCGTCGGTCATCGATGGTTCCTTCGAATCAGGTTGGTGTCAGCAACCCGACCTTACCGGCGAACTGTCGATGACCACCGCAAAGCCGCTCGCTCGCTACGGCGCTGTTGAGGGCGCGCTCGCGAGCGGCTTCGCTACCGCCGAGATACACCACCTGTGGGGACGCGACCCGCCAACAAACCACCTCGACGATTTAGTGCGAGCCGGAGCCAATACTGTAAGGGCCCTTCAGCCTTTCCGACGCCAGCGGATAACGCGTCTATAGTGCGTCTGACACCATCTCGATCCGCTCTTCGGTGACCGCGTCGAAAAAGTGAAGCCTGTGGCGCAGCAATGTCAGTTCAAGCTCGTCGCCGGCTGTTGGGCAGACCGTCTGATCCGAAGCGCGCTGTATGATGGGGCCAATTTTCGTTTCAGTGAACACCAGACGCTCGTGTCCGAGGTTTTCGGTGACCGCCACCCGTCCTGTGATCGTCGGGCCTTCGGCATGCGCACCGACAACCACGTGCTCCGGCCGTATGCCGACAATCACCTTGGATGGCAGGGGTCGCTTTATCTTGACGGCAATATCCTGGCCTCCGATGCGTATGGTTGCCTGTCCTGAACTCTCTGCTTCGAAGGTATTCATTTTGGGAGAGCCGATGAAGCGCGCAACGAACAGGTTCGTCGGCTTGCTGTAAATCACTTCCGGTGTGTCGTATTGCATCAGATTGTGGGTGCCCTTAACCGCGATCGGGGCAAGCACCGCGATCTTGTCGCCCATGGTCATGGCCTCGACCTGATCGTGCGTAACATAGATCATCGTCGCTCCCAGCTTCTGATGCAACTGACGCAATTCCAGCCGGATCGAAGCGCGGAATTCCGCGTCGAGGTTCGACAGCGGCTCGTCGAACAGAAAAACCTTGGGATGGCGAACGATGGCGCGGGCCAGCGCGACGCGTTGGCGCTGGCCACCGGAAAGCCTGCCGGGGCGCTTGTGCAGGTGATCCGTCAACCCCACCATCTTGGCCACCTCGCGTACGGCGCGATCGATTTCAGTGGCATCGATTTTTCGGATCTTCATGCCAAAGGAGATATTCTCGAAGACCGTCATATTGGGGTAGAGCGCGTAGTTCTGGAACACCATGGCGACATTGCGATCGGCGGGATTGGCTGCCGACACATTGTTTTCATCGATGAATATGTCCCCGCCCGAATGTGGCTCGAGCCCCGCGATCAGGCGCAGGATCGTGGATTTTCCGCAGCCGGAAGGGCCGACCAGAACCGTGAATTCGCCGTCGGCAATCTCCATTTGCAGGGCCTTGACGATGGTCACAGGTCCGTAGGCGATGTCGATATTGCGAAGCGAGACGTTGGCCATTTTCCAATCCTTGTAATATTCGAGCAAGCCGCCCCGAGCGGCGCCGGTCATTCGTGTGGCCTATTTGACGGCACCGAGACTCAACCCCTGCACGATGCGGCGTTGCGCGAGGATGGCAAAAAGCGCCATGGGCAGTATTACGATGATGGATGCCGCCGACATTGCGCCCCAGTCGATCGAGGCATAGCCACGAAAACCCGCGACGGCCAAGGTGACGGTTTGGGCGCGGTCGAAAGTCAAAGCGAGCGCGATGGTCAACTCGTTCCACATCTTTATCGAATTCAGGATCGCGGTGGCCGCAAGCCCAGGCGCGGCGATGGGCACATAGATTTTCCAGATAATCTGGCTGGTTGAGGCGCCCTCCAACTGGGCGGCTTCAGCCAGGGAAGAGGGCACATCGGCGAAGAAAGCGCGCACGAGCCAGATCGTGAAGGGCAAGGTGAAGATCTGATAGACGATCGCCAAGCCGATTACCGTGTCATAGAGACCAACATATTGATAGAACACATACATTGGGATCACGAACAGGAACTCGGGAAGCATGTAGGATATCAGCAGCCAGATCAGAATTGTCCGCTTTGCCGGCACGCGGCGTTTGTTCAGCATGTAGGCAGCGGGTATGCCGACGGCGAAAGCGAGCAGGTTGCCTATCACGCATACGAGCACGCTGTTGAAAAATGCCCCCGAAAATCCGCTGGTGGTCCAGGCGCGCTGGAAATGCTCCCAGACTGGGGAAAAAAACCAGACCGGCGGGATGGCGAAGGCGTCGGTGCGGGTTTTCAGGGCGATCATCGCGATCCAAAGGATTGGGAAGATCGAAATGATCGCGGCCAAAATTGCCGCTGCGTAGCGCCAGACGATGCCGAGGGATGCCGGTCTCATGATGCGTCCTCTTCCGTGGTGTCGAGCCGAAGATAGGCAAGGCAAAGCAGCAGGATGATGAGGGAGAACACAACCGAAAGCGCCGCCGACTCGCCGAAGCGGTGAAACTTGAAGGCGGTCTGGTAAGCCAGCGTCTGCACGACTTCAGTGGCGCGAAGCGGTCCACCGCCGGTGGTGCCGAAGACAATGTCAAAGATCTTGAGCGTGTCCACCGTGCGGAAAATGATGACGGTAATGAGCACGGGCTTGAGCATCGGCAAGGTGATGTGGCGGAAGGTTGCCCACGCGCCGGCGCCCTCAAGCTGCGCGGCTTCAAAGGGCTCGGCAGGCAGGCCCTTGAGCGCGGAGGACAGAATGATGAAGGTAAAAGCTGTCTGCCACCACGTGTCGATCATTATGATGGAGGGCATGGCGGTGGGCACGGTGCCCAGCCAGGCAGGGCCGGCGATGCCGATCTGAGCGAGGAAATAGTTTATGATGCCCTGGGTCGGGTCCAGCAACACTTTCCAGACCAGGGACACGGCGATACCAGAAACCATCAGGGGCATCAGAAGAATGGTTCGGATTATTCCGGCGCCTACCGTGAGCCGATTGATGACCAGCGCCAGCCCGAGCCCGAGCAGGGTCTCCACAACAACGGCGGAAACTGAAAAGATCAGCGTGTTGAAGAATGCGCCGCGAAACTGGGGTTTGGTCAGCACGCTGATAAAATTCGTCAGCCCGACGAAATTGCTGGTTTTGCCCCAGTTCCAATCGGTGAAAGACAGATAGATCGAATAGATCACGGGGTAAAAAGTGTTGAGCGCTAGCATCAACAATGCCGGCACCAGAAGCCAGTAAGGGTTAAACGCCGTACGCCGCATGGTCGTCTCCAACATCAGAGGCATCTTGGACCGGTGCGGCGGGCGGGGCGGTTCGCCCCCCGCCGAAGGCGTTATTGGAAAGTGCCAGCCAGCGTTTCTTGCAGTCCATCGGCCGCTTGTTGCGGGGGCGTGCCCGCGACCATCGCGTGGATCGTGTCGACGATCTGCAAGACGACTTCGCTCCAGCCTTCACGGAAGACCGAGGTCGGGCGGGTGTGCTGCATCTGGGTCTGCACCGCCGCCACATAGCCCGGGTTGAGCGCGGCTTTGTAGCCGGCATCCGCCCAGGACGAGAGGCGCGGAGCGCCGCCGGTGTTTTTGCCAAGTTCGGCTGTCATGGCCTTACCTGTTGCCCATTCCACAAACAGCCAGGCCGCACCCTTCTTCTTCGAGTTCTTCGGGATTGAGATGCCCCACGACCAGTGACCGCTATACCCGATGTCGCCAGCGGACGGGGGAAGGGGCGCATAGCCGACCTTGCCAGCGATCTTGGATGAAGCCGGATCCTCGAAGCCGGGGCCAAAGACCGAAGCGTCGACGAAAAAGGCTGCGTGCCCTTCGGAGAAGAAGCGGCTGGCGTCTTCCCAGCCATACGACAGCACGCTTGGCGGGCCAGCCTTCAGCAGGCCCGCATAGTAGGATAGGCCTTTGGCAATGCGCGGATCGTTGAAGCGCGGTTTGGCCCAGTCGCCGTCGAACCAGATATTTTCCGGCAGCGCCGCGGGCTGGTCGCCCCAGGCATCCAGCACGATCCCGGTCATCGTATCAACAAGTTCGGCCGATCGCTTGCCGCGCATCGCGGCGCCGAAATCCTGCCCATTGCCCGCCGCCGTCACTTTGGCGGCGTCGGCCATCAGCTCATCCATGGTCGCCGGCACCTTGCCGCCGAGATATTTTGCGACGAGATCCTTGTTGTAGAACAGCGTGTAGGCTTCGAACGAGATCGGGATCGAATAGAGCTGGGCCGCCGGATCGTTCACCGGAAACGTCGCGCCAAGCCGGAACCCGGCCGGGTAATCCTGCAGGTCGTAGGCCGCATCCGTCTTGTTGGCGTCGTTGAGGAATGGGGTTAGTGGCTCGACCGCATCCGCGCCCCACTGTTCGAACAGGGCCGAGTCCATCTGAACCATATACGCATCGGCGAGCGGCTCCGTGGAACGAACCGCAAGGTTCATGCGATCAGTGTAGAGGTCTTCAGCGAAGGCGGAAATGTTGACCTTTATTCCGGTCAGGGCCTCGAACTCGGAAATGTTCTTCCTCAGCGCGACTGTCCAGGGGTGCTCGCTGAGAAGGACGGTGATTTCCGTACCTGATTGCGCTTTCCAATCGATGGCAAAAGCCGGGGCTGCCGAGATAGCCAGGGCGGCGGCGGCGGCGAGAAGTTTCGCATGTCTTTTCATACTCACTTCGAACTCTCCTAAGGCAGCGTTGCGTTGACAGCTTGTATTAACATGCTAATATCCTAATGTCGAGTCATGAAAACATACGAATCGAGGAGCCGGCAAAATGAGCGAACGAGGGTTCCGTAAGATGGGGGTTCGCAGGACAGGGGGCGTACCGATGTACGCGCAGGTGTCCGACATTCTAGCGGCCGACATTGAGAGCGGCGCGAGGAGCGACGAAGGTCCGCAACTACCTTCGGAAAGCACGCTGGCCAAGGAGTTCAAAGTATCCCGAGTGACGGTGCGGCAAGCACTGAAACGGCTCGAAGCGCGCGGGCTAATATATAGCGAACAGGGTCGCGGGTATTTCAAGACCGCGGCACGCATGGGCGGCGTCTCTGGATTTCACAGCTTCACCCATGAGGTTCGCAAAACGGGCGACACGCCGGGCACCATCGTCCTTGAGAGACAAATCGTGGCGTCCTTGCCCCAGGACATGCAGAACCATCTGAAGATTCAGCACCCGGCCAATGTTTCCCTCGTCTATCTCAAGCGCGTTCGCACGATAAACGAGGTGCCGATTGCGATCGAGGACGTCTACCTGCCGGTCGATATGTATTCCGGCATTGAAGGGTTGAATGTCGGAGAAGGCTCTCTCTACAGCCAGATCGAAGAACGCTGGGGCGTGGTCCCAGCCTGGACCGACGCCCTGTTCGAGCCTGTGGCAGCGACCGAGGAGGAGGCTCGAGTGTTGAAGGTTGCTCCAGGGAGCCCGCTTTTGGCCGTTTGGCGCGTCACGCTGACCGAAAGCGATGACGTGGCCGAGTATGTGAAATCAACCTATCGGGGCGGCGATTTCAAACTGCATGTCAGTCGCTACCGCCTCGCGGACTGAGCCCACATGAGCGAGAGGTTCGTCATGGGTGTGGATATCGGTGGAGGAAGCACCAAGCTTGGGCTTGTTTCGCCTGACGGCAGGATCATCGCACGTCAACGGGTGACCTATGCGAAGGCGCCAACCGGCGAAAAGATCCTTTTCGACTACGCCAACGCCATCGACGATCTGATGCGCGGTCAAAAGGTCGAGCGGTTAGCCGGGATCGGCATCGGCTACCCCGGTCACATTCTCCCGGATCATGTCAGTGGGGACGACAGCAATGTGCTGGCGCTCGATGGAATGCCGATCGCCGCTATTCTCAAGCGCCGCTTCCAGTGCCCTGTCCGGCTCATAAACGATGCAGACGCAGGGGCGATTGCCGAGCATCGTTTCGGTGCCGGTCGTGACGTTGATCGACTGCTGATGATTACCGTCGGCACCGGCATTGGTCTGGCGTTCCTGGTGGACGGTGTGCCAACAAGCACTGCGAATGGCTGTCTTGGCGACGCCGGCCACGTCATTGTTGTGCGCGACAATGCGGTGCGCTGCCGGAAAGGCTGTCTGGGGTGCCTCGAATCCGTAGCCTCGGGCGAGGCGATCGAGGCGTATGCCCGCCGGGTTCGACCGGGTCACAAAGCCACGAGTGCTACCGCCGCGCTCGTCCGCGACACCTTGGACGGCAATGCTCAGGCCATCGGTATTATATCCGAAGCCGGGTTCTGGATCGGAATGGCCGCGGCCAGTTGGTGCAACATTTTTGCACCCAGGAAGGTTCTGGTTGGCGGCGGCATCAGCGCGGCCGGCGGGATCCTCGTTGATGCGATCCTTGCCGAAACCAAGCGCCGCGGCATGCCCTCGAACGTCGAAAACACGAGTTTCGGGATCGCTGAACTCGGCAATGATGCGGGGATCATCGGCGCGGCGGCACAGATGTTCTAACGAACCCTCTTTTCATGAGGCGACCGCGCCTCTGACCCGAAAATTACAGATGGAGTTGTCATGACTGTCGCAAAAAATTTCCTGGCCGATATCCGCGAGCAACCCGCAGCGATACGCCGCGCTTTGGCGGGTGTAACGGAGGCAAAGGCCGCTCAGATAGAGGCGCTCTCGTCTGCTGTGGCCAGCGGCCGGATACGTCATATCATTTTGACTGGTATGGGGGGATCGCTACACAGTGCCTACGGCAGTTGGCAGCGGCTGGCACGGACAATGGCTGTGCCGGTTTCGCTTTGGGACACCTCCGAACTTATCCAACAAGCGCCGGAGGTGCTGCGTGCCGACACGCTGGTAATCGCGATCTCCCAATCTGGAGAAAGCGTAGAGCTGAAGAAACTGACCGAAAGCGCCAGCCGGCCGTTTTTCGTGATTTCAATCACCAACGGTCCCACCAATTCACTTTCAGCATGGGCCGATTGCGCCATAGCAACCGACGCCGGCAGGGAAGACGCGGTTTCGACCAAGACCTATGTGGCGGGTTTCATCGCGCTCTGCGTTGTCGAGCGTATCCTCCTCGACAGAACTCGGGAAACTGCGGCTGAGATAGAGCTTGTGGCCGATGCAGCGGCGGCCCATCTCGACCGGTTCGAAGATGGTGCGCATGAAGCTTTCGAATTTCTCGGTCATGACAAACCGCTGAACTTCATTGCCCGCGGCGCCAGCTATTCCAGCGCAGCCATGGCTGCGTTGATGACGGTGGAGGCCACCAAGCTCGACTCGACTGCCTTGACAGGCGGACAGTTCCGCCACGGTCCGCTGGAGTTGGTGCGCGAAGGTTTTCGAGCGGTGCTGTTCCTGGGAAGTGGCCCGGTGCGCGAGCTAAACGAACTTACAGCTCAGGATATCGCTCGCTTTGGAGGACGCTGTCTTGTTATCGCCTCCAATCCTCGGAAGGAGTTGCGAAGGTCGGGGGTTGAAATCTTGGAACTGCCGGACGCTCCTTCTGCCTTGTTGCCGGCTTTGGAAATCATCCCGCTGCAGTTCATGATGGTGCCTTTGGCGGTTGCCCGGGGTTTTACGCCCGCGGTGTTCCTCAATGGCACCAAAGTGACAACGGTCGAGTAGTCCACTCCCCAACTTCGCCTCCGACCAAACCGATTGCACGCGAGGACCTCGCTCATGAGTGTCAAATCCAATGAATACGAGTATGTCATCGTGGGAGCGGGGTCAGCCGGTTGCGTACTGGCCAATCGCCTGACCGAGGACCCCAACGTATCCGTCTGCCTTCTGGAAGCGGGGCCATCGGACCGAAGCCTCTTTATCCAGATGCCGGCCGCGCTGACGTTCCCAATAGAAAGCGACGTCTACAACTGGAAGTTCGAAAGCGAGCCGGAACCCGCCTTGCACCATCGAAGGATCGGCCAGGCGCGCGGCCGCTGTCTTGGCGGCAGTTCGTCGATCAACGGCATGGTCTTCGTCCGTGGCAATCCCAAGGACTATGACCAATGGGTTGGGCTCGGCGTCGAGGGCTGGAGCTTCGCCGACTGCCTGCCTTATTTTATCAAGATGGAGAGTTTTGAGGGTGGGCGCGATCCCAACAGGGGTGGCTCCGGCCCGTTGAGCGTGACCCGCAGCGAGGCCAAACATCCGTTTTACGATGCTTTTTTGCGGGCAGGTGAGCAATATGGGCTCGGCAACGCCGGTGACTACAACAGCGGAAGCCAGGAAGGCGTGCACGTCACCCAAGCAACGATCCGCAAAGGCGTGCGCTGTTCCACCGCCGCGGCCTATCTGCGCCCGGCGATGTCGCGCCCCAACCTGACGGTCAAAACCGGCTGCCTAGTCGAGAAAATCGCTTTTGACGGCACGACGGCCACGGGCGTCGTTTACAGCCGCAATGGTCAGGTCGAAAAGGCGATGGCGGGGCGTGAGGTGATCCTGTCTGCCGGAACGATCGGTTCACCTCACCTCCTGATGCTCTCGGGCGTGGGCGAGGCCGCTCACCTGCGCAGCCATGGCATTCCGTTGGTCGCGCACAGCCCCGGTGTCGGACGGAACCTGCAGGATCACGTCGTGGCCTCATTGCGCTTCCGTTCCAACGGCGCCGACGCCATCAACCGCAAACTGGAAAGTCTCGGACGGATCAAACTGGGTTTGGAATGGCTGCTGTTCAGATCCGGGCTGGGCGCTACCAGCTTCTTTGAAGTAGGCGCCTTTTTCGATGGCGGCAGCGGCACGGACTATTTCAACCTGCAGCACGAGTTTCTGCCCTTTCTGGCCGACTTCCAGTCCGGAAAAGTGGTGCTGGGAGACGGCTTTCAATATTTTGTCAGCCAGATGCGCCCGTTCAGCCGAGGCGCTATCCGACTAAAATCAGCGGACCCGAAAAAGTATCCGGCAATTCAGTTCAACTATTTCGATGACCGGCGCGATATGGTCGAAATGGTCGACGGCGTGCGCAAGACGCTGGAAATGGCCGGACAGGCTGCCTGGAGCAAGCACAGTGCCGGGCAATTGGACGCGGTAGGCCGCAATTCAACGGATGCCGAAATCGAAGCCTTTATCCGCAATGTCGCAAACACCGAACATCATCCAGTTGGCACGTGCAGCATGGGCACGGACGGCGAGGCGGTCACGGATGCGGTGGGCATGGTGCACGGGACTAAACATTTGCGCGTTGTTGATGGCTCGATCTTGCCGAAAATCCCCTCCGCCAACGTCAATGCACCCATTATCATGGCTGCTGAGAAAATATCAGCGGCGATCGTTCACCAAATTGCCTGAGCGATGCGACTCACTCATGCTCGGGGCATGCTTGGCGTGGCCAATAGAAAGACTGGTTTCGCTGCCCACCCAAGGCCGTTTCTCTCGGCTGAGCTAAACAATTGTCTGCTCGGTTCCGAACACGTTCTGTTTTCTTAAATAGCTAGGATCAGCGAATGTCGGTATCGGTCGTTGCTTGTCCACAACCGGGTCCACCAATTTCATTTGGACAAGAGGGCGTTTAGCTCGGCGCGGCGGAAAGAAGCAGGATGGCGCGCAGAGTCGACATTGCATGAGGATGTCACTATATAGCGGCGGCTTCGACCGCGTACCTCTGGTTGCGCCCACGAAGCAGCAGTAAATGTGCTACGTATTGTGATACCTATTGTGATACAAATCGGTGATTAGAGCCGGGAAAAAACGAATAGAAACAATTAAGTAGGGTCGCAAGCGATCCCAGCCAACGGTACCATCGGCTTCTTCCGTAAGTTATTGATTTTGCTGTTTGATTGCGCGTGATTTCCTCACGCTCATGCGCTAGTCCCGGATCGCTTTCTGCAACGCAGGGGCGATCGCTTCCATTACTACCGACGCGTCCCAAAGGGACTAAGAGATCTCGATGGTCGCGGTGCATTCGTCCGCAGTGCGTTGGACACCTCGGACCGGTTAAAGGCGCGCACAGCACGTGATCTTCATGAGGCTGCCGATAACGCGTTATGGTCCTCTCTCATGCTCGGCGAAAACTCAGAAGCTGCGCGTATTCGTTGCCGGCGCGCTATCAAGCGCGCAGAGGCGCTGGGGTTTGTCTATCGGCCGCTCGCCAACATCCTCGTCGCCGAGCCGCTGGACACCATCCTGCAGCGCGTCGAGGCCACGATTGCAAAACCAGCCAACTCCCCGGCGGTTGACGCGGTCACCGGAACCGTCTCCCGCCCCGATGATAAGATATCGGAAGCACTGAAGCTCTATTTCGACGAGATCGTGCGCGATGAACTTCGTACCAAAAGCGCAGATCAGAAGAAACGATGGAAGGCAAAACGCCAAATGAGCGTCGATGTCTTCATCGCGCTGGTTGGGGACAGGCCGATGGGCGAAATCACGCGCGACGATGCGCGCGCGGTGCACAAATATTGGTTGGATCGAATTGCGCCCGCAAAGGGGAAGGCAGACCGTTCGGCGTCGACCGGCAACCGAAATATGGGGAATCTGCGAACCCTCTACGGCGACTACTATCGCCATCTCGGTTCTCCCGAGCAGAAGAACCCGTTCGCCGACCTATCATCAATGCGGTCCACGCCCTTCTGCTACATAGCGGCCTCCGGACCATGATCGCCGAAACCCCGTTTGATTGAAATTGCGCATTGGGCAATAATGCATGTGTCCCTGCCGCGCGCGATGTGGGAATCGATGCGGCATGATCCAGTTCCGGGGAGGGGTGTCCCGATGACTGCGGCGGTTGCCGACCAGGTGTTCCGGTTTGGCGGGTTCACGTTAGACCTCGCCATGGGCACGCTGCGGGGCGTCAACGAGCCGCTGTTCTTGCGCCCCAAGGCCTACGCGCTGCTCTCGCACCTTGCGCGCAACATGGGCCGGGTCGTTCCGAAATCGGAGCTGATGGATGTGGTGTGGCCGGGTGTCTACGTCACCGAGGATTCGCTGACGCAGTCGGTGCGTGAAATCCGCAAGGTAGTGGGCGACGATATGGTGCGCACCGTCCCCAAGCGTGGCTATATGCTGGTAGCCCAGGCGGAAGCCGCGCCCGAGATCGGCGCCCAGCCGATCGTGGCGGTGGTGCGCTTCCGCAACGAGAGCGGAGATGCGGCCGACGAAGCCATGGTCGACGGTTTCGCCGAGGATCTGATAAACGGTGTCGCACGCTTCGGCACCGTCACGGTGCTGGCGCGGAACTCCAGTTTTTCCTTCACCTCCTTTGGCCGCTCCGAGTGGCCGCAGATCCGTGCTCGTATCGGCGCCGACTATCTGGTGGAAGGGTCGTTGCGCCGTCAGGGCGAGCATGTCGTCGTGGCCGTCAGCCTCATCCATATCGCCACCGCCAGCCAGCTCTGGGGCGACCGCTACCAGTCACAAGGCGATGGCCTGTTCGCGATCGAGCGCGAGATCGTCGAGCAGATCGTCAGCCGGTTGGTCACGCGGGTCGCCAATGCCGGGCTGGAGCAGGCCTCACGCAAGCCGATAACCAGCCTTGCCGCCTACGAGCTTCTGCTGCGTGGCTTCGCGATGTTGCGCGATCCCGCACAGACTGACCAGCGCGGCGCGGAAATCCTGTTCGAGGCGGCGATCGCCAAGGATCCGAACTATGGTCTGGCCTATACCTATCTTGCCCTGGTGCGGGCGCTGGACGGAGAGTTCGGACGCGCCAGCGATGCGGTGCTGGAAAATGCGCGCGACCTTGCCGACAAGGGCCTCGCTTTGTCGCCGGACCAGCCGACCGGTCACCGTGTGCAGTCGCTGATCCGCCTCTATATGCGCGACCACGAAGCGGCGGAACATCATTTGCGCATCGCCCTGCAGCTCAACCCCTACGATGCCGACAGTATCGAGCAGATGGGCATGTTGCTGACCATGCGCGGCCGGCCGCTCGAGGCGCTCGACTGGCTAGCGCGCGGCATCCGCATCGATCCCTTGCACCCGCACTGGTACCAGTTCGACCGAGCGCTGGCGCTCTATATGATGGGGGAATACCGGCAGGCGGCGGAAGCGCTGGAGCTGGCGACGCGTCCGGCGCCCTGGATACGCACAAGGCTGGCGGCCTGCTACGCGCAGATAGGCGACATGGAGCGGGCTCGGCGGCAGATCGCCCTCATCGAAGAGGGCGATCCGTTTTCGCCGATCGACTATGCGCTGCGCGGGGTACCGTTCGAGAACAAGGCCGATGCCGAGCATCTCGCCGAAGGCGTCAGACTGGCCCTCGGCGAGACGACACCCGAGGCCGGTCAATCGACGACGACCACGATATAGCGGCCCTGATAGGCCCGGTAGTAGGTGCCACCGCAACGCCAGACGTCGAAACCGTTGACCTTGGCGCGCACGCAGCCCGCGGGTAATGTGGCGACCCAGGCCGTGGTGTGTCTCAGCACCCGCCATGTGGTGGCGCGGCGAGCAACGCCTGCGGCGCTGCGCGGCGTCCAGGGGGCGCCGATGCGGGCCTCGGCGGTGTTGACCAGCGACAGGACAGGCACGGCGCTGCCGACGATCTCGACGGCGGTGAGGGCGAGGGCGAGCAAAGCTGCGGCCGAGCGGTACGTCTTCATGGATTTCATACGCATTGTCGTTTCTCCAGATGTTGGTTGACGTCCAGTGGGAGGTTGGCGCGACAAGCCGGGCAGTTTCCCGTCCGTCCCGCGGGTAAGCCACGAGCACGTGCTCGCGGTTGTGATGCCGCCGCCGACTGGCATGTCGGCGAGGGCGATATCCGTTCAGGCGGCCAGCGGCCGTGGTTCGACGATGGCCTCCGCGGACTCCGACGCATCCATCGTTTCGACCGGCGCCTTGATCCGGAACCAGGCGACATAGAGCGTCGGCAGGAAGATCAGCGTCAGCACGGTCGCCACCATCAGGCCGCCCATCACCGCATAGGCCATCGGTCCCCAGAACACCGTCGGCGCGATGGGGATCATGCCGAGTATGGCGGCTGCCGCCGTCAGCAGGATCGGCCGCAACCGATGCGTGGTGGCGCTGATCACCGCCGCCCAGGGTTCTTCGCCGGCGGCGATGTGCTGGTCGATCTGCGCGATCAGAATGACCGAGTTGCGGATCACCATGCCGATCAGCGACATCACGCCGAGGATGGCGACGAAGCCCATCGGGGCGCCGGACAGGAGCAGCGCGCCGGCGACGCCGATAATCGCAAGCGGAGCGGTGAGCAGCACCAGCACCAGGCGCTGGAAGCTCATCAGCTGGACCATCAGCACCGTCGCCATGATGAACAGCATCAGCGGGAAGACCACGAAGATGCTGGCCTGCGCCTTGGCGCTGTCCTCGATGACGCCACCCTGTTCGACGCTGTAGCGCGCCGGCAGTTCCGCCTTGAAGGCAGCGATAGCGCTCTCCAGCCGCCGCGACACGGTGGTAGCGTTCTCGCCCGGCGCGACGTCGGCCTGCACCGTCACGGTCGGCAGGCGGCCACGGCGCCAGACCAGCGGCGGCTCGGTCTGGTAGGCGAGCTTCGCCACCTGTTCCAGAGGCACACGCCGTCCGCCCGATGCGCTGATCGTCAGGCCACGCAGCGTGTCGATGCTGGCGCGTTCCGAATCCACGGCGCGGGCGACGATGTCGACGAGATAGGTGTCGTCGCGCATCTGCGTGATCTTCGAGCCCGACAGGATCGCGTTGATGGTCTCGGAGAGCTGCTGCGAGGAGATGCCAAGCGCGCGCGCCCGATCCTGGTCGACCTCGACCTTGATGACCTTGGCCGGCTCGTTCCAGTCGTAGTTGATGTTGCGCACGGCAGCATTGCTGCCCAGCACCTGCGCGAACTGCTGCGCCAGGCTGCGCGTCTTGTCCGGATCAGGACCGCTGACGCGGAACTTCAGCGGCCAGCCGACGGGCGGGCCAAGCTCCAGCGGCGTGACGCGGGCCATCGCATTGTCGAAGCCGGTCGACAGCTCCCTTTCCAGCCGGTCAATCACCGCCTGGCGCACCGCGTGGCCCTTGGTCACGACCACGGCCTGGGCGAAGAAGTCGTTGGCAAGCTGGGCGTCGAGCGGCAGGTAGAAGCGCACCGCGCCCTGGCCGACATAGAAGCTCCAGTGGTCGATGTCGGGATCGGCGGCAAGCAGCTTTTCGACACGGTCGACAACTTCGCCCGTCGCCTTGATCGACGCCGTCTGCGGCAGAGTGAGATCGACCATGACTTCCGGCCGGTCGGACTTCGGGAAGAATTCGTGGCCGACAAAGCCCATCGCCACGACCGGGAGCGCGAACAGCCCGGCTGTCGCCGACAGCACCAGCCACTTTGCCCGCATCGCCGCTTCGAGCAGCGATTGGAAGCCGCCGGCGATGCGCGAGGGCTGGTGGCTGTCATGACCCTTGATGCGATCGGGCAGCAGCGCCACACCGGTGAGCGGCGTGAACAGCACCGCCACGATCCAGGAGACGACCAGCGCGATGCCGACGACAGCGAACAGCGAGAAGCAGTATTCGCCAGCACCACTCTTGGCGAAGCCGACCGGCACGAAGCCGGCGATCGTCACCAGTGTCCCCGTGAGCATAGGGAAGGCGGTCGAGGTGTAGGCATAGGTCGCGGCCGAGATCTTGTCGTAGCCCTCTTCCATCCTGGAGATCATCATCTCCACCGCGATCATGGCGTCGTCGACCAGAAGGCCGAGCGCGATGATCAGCGCGCCGAGGGAGATGCGCTGCAGCGATATGCCGAAATAGGCCATGGTGATGAAGGTGATGGCGAGCACCAGCGGGATGGCGACCGCCACCACGATGCCGGGACGCCAGCCGAGCGCCAGGAACGAGACGGCAAGCACGATGGCGATGGCTTCGCCGAGGCTCTTGGTGAACTCGCCGACCGATTCCTCCACCACATGCGACTGGTCGGCGACCAGGCCGAGCTCGACGCCGAGCGGCAGCTCGGCCGCCATCGCATGCATCTTCTCCTTGACGTTCTCGCCCAGCGCCAGGGCGTCGCCGCCCGCGGTCATCGAGACCGCGATGCCAAGCGCCGGCTTGCCGTTGAAGCGGAACATAGGCTGCGGCGGATCGGAATAGGCGCGCTTGACCTCGGCAACGTCGCCGAGCCGGAAGTAATGGCCATTGGCATAGAAGTTGATGGCCTTCAGGCTCGCTTCGGAGGTGAAGCTGCCCGACACCCGGATGGCGATGCGCTCGGGGCCGGCATCGACCGTGCCGCTCGGTGCAAGCGCGTTCTGCGCCTGCAGCGCCTGGGTCAACGTGCCGACATCGAGGCCGAGTGCGGCAACCTTCTGCGTCGAGAATTCGAGGTAGATCTTCTCGTCCTGCTGGCCGATCAGCTCGACCTTGGCGACGTCGGGCACGGTCAAAAGGCCGGCGCGCAGGCTGGTGCCCAGGTCCTTCAGCTCGCGATGGCTGATGCCGTCGGCGGTGAGCGCATAGATCAACGAATAGGTGTCGCCGAACTCGTCATTGTAGAACGGCCCCTGGACGCCGGAAGGCATCATCGGCTTGAGGTCGTCGAGCTTCTTGCGCACCTGGTACCAGAGCGGCTGCACCTCGTCGGCCGCGACCGTATCCTTGAGGTTGACGAAGACCACGGATTCACCTGATTTGGTGTAGCTCTTGACGTAATCGAGCTTGGGAAGCTCCTCGAGCTTCTTCTCGATGCGATCGGTGATCTGCTTGACCGTGTCGCTGGTCGTGGCGCCCGGCCACAGCGTCTTCACCACCATGGTCTTGATGGTGAAGGGCGGGTCCTCCTCGCGGCCGAGGCCGCCATAGACGTAGAGGCCGGCGAGCGCCGCCGCCACCATGAGGTAGATGACGAAGCTCTTATGGCGCAGCGCCCATTCGGAAAGGTTGAAGCTGGTCATGATGCAACTCCTGTGTTCAGGCGCGCGCTTTCCCGCGCGGCCGGGCTGCGCCGGCTGACGTTTCTGGGGTGTCGGATCTTTGGGCGGCGCCGGCCGGTCAGGCCGGCGCCGGAGGTTCAGGCCAGGCTGTGCATGGTGCCGGCCACGCGATAGGGAGCTCGCTCGGCCGTCCTTGGCCTGATGGCGAGACCCGCGAGATAGCGCTGGAAGCTCGCTGCTTCCTGTACCGGCGAGGCGAGCGCGACATGGCCGTCGGGCCTCACCAGATAGGCGGCGTTGCGCTGCAAACCGGCCTTCCCGGCTGTATCGGACCAGGCGAAGGCGTGGATCGGGATGCCGCTTGGGGCGATCATCGCCCGGAACTCGGCATCGACCTCGCCATAGACATGGACCTGCCAGTCGAGCGAGCGCAGCGGCTCGAAATTGTCGCCGCCCGGCATCGGCACATAGGGCAGGCGGTCGCCGCCGCCGACCTTGCCCGCCATGCCCGAGCTAATCGGCCCGGCGCGGTAGTTGATTGCCGCCTGCGAGATCACACCGAAGAAGGCACGCGAGCCGAACGAGGTGTGCAGCGCGATGTTAAGCACCCTCGGCATGAAGTAGCGCCGGAACAGACCGACGAGCCGGGAGCGGCTGGTGACGAAGCGGAACACCTTGTCGGTGCTTTCGATCAGCTTGCGGGCGAAGGCGATGCGTTCCGGCTCGTAGCTGTCGAGCAGGCGTGCATCGGCTCGGCCCTGCACCACGGCGGCGAGCTTCCAGGCGAGGTTGACCGCGTCGCCCATGCCGGTGTTCATGCCCCGGCCGCCGGCCGGGCTGTGGATGTGACCGGCGTCGCCGACGAGGAACACGCGGCCGGCGCGGAAGCGCTCGGCGACGCGGTGATGGACCCGATAGGTCGAGAACCAGTTCACCTCCTGCACCTTCACCCCGGTGTCACGCTCGACATCGGCACGGATCGCCTCGAAGGGGATCGTCTCGTCCGCCTCATGCGCCTTCGGCACGATGCCGATCAGCCTCACCGAACCGGACTGCCGGACCGGCATGACGATGGCGAAACCGTAGGCACTGATCGTCGTGTCCATGCCGTTGCGGGTGATGTCGCCGCTGCCTTTCACGTCGGCGACATAGAACGACTGCTCGTAGGTACCGCCGGGAAAACCGATGTTCAGCCCATGGCGCACGGCGCTGCGGGCACCATCGCACCCTGCGAGATAGGCGGCGCTGACGGTTTCAGTTCGCCCATCCTTGCACAGTGTGGCAATGACCGCTTCACCCTTGTCCTGGAATGCGACCAGCTCCGTGCCACGCTCGACCTCGACGCCGGCGCGTTCCAGATGCGTGATCAGCACGCGTTCGTGGATGTCCTGCGGCAACGCGAAGGCGAAGGAATAGGGGCTGATGCCGCGGCCGAAATCCGACAGCGGCAGCCTGGCGGCGACGCCGGCCGGGGTGTGGATGGTGAGCCGCTCGATTTTCACACCTGCCTCGAGCACGTCGTCGACGATGCCGATCTGGCGATGGAATTCCAGCGTGCGGGCCTGGACGGCAAGCGCCCGCGAGGTTTCGCCCGGGGCGGCGGCCTTGTCGAAGATGCGCACCGGCACGCCGAGCCTGGTCAGCCAGAGCGCCAGCGTTAGGCCGGTCGGGCCGGCCCCGGCGATGAGGACCTTGGTTTTGGACATGGTCATTTTCCTTCTCCCTCGATGATACGGACTTTTTCGTGTTCCCGCAGCCGGTTTACGCCGGCGGTGACAACCCGGTCACCCTTGGCAAGCCCATCGCTGACGACCACGCGGTCGGTCTCGTAGCGGGCAATGGCGACAGGCTTCAGCTTCACCGCGAAACTGGCGTCGACCACCCAGACGGCCGGCTGGCCATCCTTGTCGAACAGGGCGCTGCCCGGCAGCAGCACGACCGGCGCGCCCGCGATCTCGACGCGGCCGGCGACACTGGCGCCGAAGCGCATTTCATCCGGCGCATTTTCGAGCGAGACCTTCACCTGGAAGGTGCGGGTGGCGGCGTCGGCCATCGGCGCGATCTCGCGCACCGTGCCGGTCGTCGAGATCGCCGGATTGCTGAGCAGTGAGACGGTGACGGCAGGGATATCACTGCCGTGCCCGTCGCCGGCAAAGGCGGCTTCGGCGATCGAGAACACCGCGTCGCGGCTCTTGGGATCGGCGATACGCACCACCATCTGCCCGACATTGACGGACTGGCCTGCTTCGGCGCCGGTGGCGGTGACGATGCCGTCGAACTCGGCATGGAGTTCGGTGTAGCCGAGCTGGTCCTTGGCCATCTCGAAGGCGATGGTCGCCGATTTCAGTTTGGCTTGCGCGGAGCGCAAATTCTTCAGCGTCGCGTCGTGATTGGCGCGTGTGGTAAAGCCCTTGGCGAGGAGCGCGCTGATGCGCGCTTCGGCGGCGCTGGCTTCGACCAGCACGGCCTGTGCCGCCGCCACATCGGCCTCGGCGCTGGCGAGGCGGTTGCGATAATCCTGGTCGTCGATGCGGGCGAGAACGTCGCCCTTCCTCACCAGCGCACCGATCTCGGCGCTGCGTTCGATGAGCTTTCCGGAAACGCGGAAGCCGAGATCGCTTTCCAGCCGCGGGCGGATCTCGCCGATGGCGACGCGGATGTCGGCGTCCTTTGTCGGCGCAGCCGCCATGACCTTGACGAGCTTGGTCTCGGGCGTGGCGGGCCTTGCATTCGATGCCTCGCTTCTCGCGCCGTGCCAGATTACTGCGGCGCCGCAAGCAAGGACGGCAACCGAGCCGGCGACAAGACGGCGCCTGAGCGACTTGTTGTGAAAAAGTGCGGCAATCATGTTGTTCTCCATGACCAAGGGTGCGATCGCCGGGGGAGGATGCGGCGACCGGGAAAATGCTTCAGCTGGGAGGGACAAGGCGTTGCGGCCTGTCTTTCGCCAGCCCGATCTTCTTGCGGTTTTGGGCCTCGGAAATCCCGATCGGTTTCCGAAATTCTTCCGATGTTTTGGGTAAAGCAGTTCGTTTTAGGCAGGTCGATGCCGTAATCCCAAAGGCATCGCGAGGAGATGTATCAACCAAGCGATAGAGTTCCGACGCAAGACTGATGGCGCCGATCACTGATGCGAACAGAACTCCTGCGGCTTCAGAAAATACGGTTCCGCCTTACGGCGGTCAGTACCACGCTGCAGGTAAAATCGGCTTTCCCAGCCGATCATCCCGAAGGCTGCCCGTCCGCATCTGATGCGGTGGACGGCTCTCCTCCCTTCCTGCGGTATGATCGCGGGATCAGAGCTGGAGGAGCGCTATGATGAAGAACGTTACGACGATCGGTCCGGATATTGCGAAGTCCGTGTTTCAAGTCCACGGCGTGGATGCGGCTGGCGAAGTTGCAGTTCGCAGGAAGCTGACCCGTGGGCGTGTGCTGGCATGGCAAAAGCTCACAAATCCCTTGCCAACGGAGAGCCGTCCATACAAGGCCCCAAAAGCTGCCTGTCGTCTAAGCGCCTCATATCAGCCGTTGGCGCGAAACTTTGCGCTGCCTGGGAGCAGACATCGTCTGCCACGATTCGGGCTGTCCGGAATTTTCAGGCCACGTCCCGCCGAACTGGCTTGCGGCCATCAGCCGCGAACACCGCGCTTGCCTCGCTGACGATAGAGACATGATCTCTGGCGGCTTTGCCCGCAGCGACGCCGTCACCGCGCATGATTGCGGTGACGATTAGTTCGTGTTCCTGCCAGGATTTCGCCAGCCGTCCGGGCAACATGAACTGGGCGCGGCGGAAAGGTGCCAACCGGCTGCGGGTCATCACGGTGAGATCGTGGATATGCATGTTGTGGGCGCCGCGATAGAGCCGGGTGTGGAACTCGGTGTTGAAATACTCGTAGTCCTCCTCGGCGCCCAGCCGCACCATCCGCGCCGAAGCCTGGTGCTCGACCTCGAGCGCGCGACGCTCGCTGCTGGTCATGCGCTCGGCCGAGAAGCGCGCGCAGATCGCTTCCAGTTCGGCCATGCTCTCGAACATCGAGGCGAGATGCTCCTGCGTCACGACAGCGACGATGGCGCCCCTGTTGGGCCGCCTTTCGACCAGGCCCATGGCGCTGAGCTGGCCGAGCGCCTCCCTGACCGGGGTGCGTGATACGTCGAAGCGGGCGGCAAGTGAGGTCTCGTCCAGCTTTTCGCCGGGGCGCAGGTAGCCGGTGACGATCCGGTCGCCGATCGCCCTGACCATCTGATCCACGGTCGTGCCCGACCTGATCAAGTTGCGCTTCCCCGACAAGTTTCCTCCGTTGCGTCTTCTCGTGGAGTCGGCCGACTCGTTGGCCGCTTCGACTCGATATGCCCTCTATGCCTCTATTTTAATCTGCCTGTCAAACTGGCTATTTACAAGGCAAAAAGTGCATGCAATTGCCTCAGGTGTGGGCAGGAGCTTTTGATATGATGACTGATTTCATTGGATAAATTTCAATCCGGAAACTGGCACGGTGATTGCATGCACTTTCTTGACGGCAAGTTAACCGACCCGGAAAAGGGTCCTAAAAGGGGAGCACTCACTATGACCGAGAGATTCATGCTTAACCGCCGCCAATTGCTCAAGACCTCCGCCGCAGGAGCCGCACTCGGCCTGGCGTCGGCATCCTTTCCGATCAGCCGCGCCTTCGCCGCCTCCGCCACCGTCGGCTTCATCTATGTCGGGCCGAAGGACGACTATGGCTACAACCAGGCGCATGCCGAAGGTGCGGCGACGCTGAAGGGCATCGAGGGCATCACCGTCGTCGAGGAGGAGAACGTGCCGGAGACGGTCGATGTCCAGAAGACGATGGAATCGATGATCAATCTCGACGGTGCCTCGCTGATCTTCCCGACCTCCTTCGGCTATTTCGATCCGCACATGCTGGCCATGTGCGCGAAATTCCCCGACGTGCAGTTCCGCCATTGCGGCGGCATGTGGGACAAGGCCAAGCACCCGATGAATGCCGGCTCCTATTTCGGCTATATCGGCATGGGCCAGTATCTCAATGGCGTCGTCGCCGGCCACACCTCGAAGACCAAGAAGCTCGGCTTCGTCGCCGCCAAGCCCATTCCGCAGGTGCTGCTCAACATCAATTCCTTCCTGCTCGGCGCGCGCTCGGTGGATCCGACCATCACCTGCCAGGTCATCTTCACCGGCGAATGGTCGCTGGCTGTCAAGGAAGCGGAAGCCACCAACGCGCTGGTCGACCAGGGCGCCGATGTCATCACCTGCCATGTCGACAGCCCGAAAGTGGTGGTCGAGACGGCCGCCGGGCGCGGCGCCTTCGTCTGCGGCTACCACGCCAACCAGAGCCCGCTGGCGCCTGAAAAATACCTGACCGGCGCCGAGTGGAACTGGGCCAAGGTCTACAAGATGTTCGTCGACGATCTCGTTGCCGGCACGCCGTTGCCGAACTTCACGCGCGGCGGCCTGGCCGACGGCTTCGTCAAGATGAGCCCGCTTGGTCCCGCCGTCGGCGAACCGGCGCGCAAGCAGTTCGACGCCACCCTGGCCGAAATGATGAAGGGCGGCTTCGCCGTCATCAAGGGTCCGTTGAAGAGCAACAAGGGCGTCGTCGTCGCCGCCGAAGGCCAGGCCTTCGTCGAGACCGCCATCGAGCTTGAGAGCATGGACTATCTGGTCGAGGGCGTCGTCGGCTCGACCGCGTGATCTGAGGGGAGCGGGGCGATGACGGATACGGTGACAGGAGCCGGTGCGCCGACACTCTTCAGTGCCAGGTTCTATCCAGCGGCACTGGAATGGATCGCGCGGCGGGCAGAGGCGTTCGTCATTCCGCTCGCGGCGCTGATCGTCGGCATGGTGCTATTCAGCCTATTCATTGCGCTTGTCGGCAAGTCGCCGATCCTGATCTACGAGACCATGTGGCGGGGTGGCTTCGGCTCCTGGTTCTCCATCCAGAACTCGCTGTCGCGGGCCGCACCTCTGCTTTTGGCGGCGCTGTGCGTGGCGCTGCCGGCTCGGCTCGGCCTCGTCGTCATCGGCGGCGAGGGCGCCATCGTGCTCGGCGGCGTCGCCGCCGCTGCCATTGGCGTGGCGCTCAGCGGCGCGCCTTCCCCAATAGTCATTCTTGCCATGGGCGTGGCGGGCATGGCCGCCGGCGGCATCTGGATCGGTGCCGTCGGCGCGCTGCGCCACTACCGGGCCGTCAACGAAACCATCTCCAGCCTGCTGATGGCCTACATCGCCATCGCGCTGATGAACCAGCTGGTGGAAGGGCCGCTGCGCGATCCAGCCTCGCTCAACAAGCCGTCGACACAGCCGCTGGCGGACATCTACCGCATTGGCAACATACCGGGCATGGATGTGCATTGGGGGCTGGTGGTCGGCGTGGTCGCCTGCATCCTCTCCTGGGTGCTCATTGAAAAGACCCGCTGGGGTTTCGCCGCGCGCATCGCCGGCGGCAATGTGCGGGCGGCGCAGGTGCAGGGGCTGGCCGTCGGACCGCTCATCGTCGGCTTCACCGCGCTGGCCGGTGGTTTTGCCGGGCTTGCCGGCATGCTCGAGGTCGCCGCCGTCCAGGGCAGCGCCAACGCTTCGCTCGCCGCCGGCTATGGCTATACCGGCATCCTCGTCGCCTTCTTGGCCCGCCACAACCCGCTGGCCATCATCCCGGTCGCCATCCTGCTCGGCGGCATCGACGCCTCTGGCGGGTTGATCCAGCGCCGCCTGGACCTGCCAGACGCCACGGTGCTGGTGCTGCAAGGCATGCTGTTCATCGTCATCCTGTTCAGCGAAACTTTCTACGGCCGCTTCAAGGCCTTCAATCCCGACCTGTGGAGGAGAACCGCCTGATGGACGCGACCGAGATCGGCCTCTGGGGCGTGCCGCTCGCCATCCTCGGCGGCGCCATCCGCGTGTCGACGCCGTTCATCTTCGTCTCGCTGGGCGAAGCGATCACCGAGCGTTCGGGCCGCATCAATCTGGGGCTCGAAGGCACGCTCGTCTTCGGCGCCATGACCGCCTACGCGGTCGCGGTGATGACCAACTCGCCATGGCTCGGCCTTCTGGCGGCCGCCGTGGCCGGCCTGTGCTTCGGCCTGTTCCACGGCTGGATCTGCAAATTCCCGAGGGTGAACGACATCGCCATCGGCATCGCGCTGATGCTGTTCGGCTCGGGCCTCGCCTTCTTCTTCGGCAAGCCTTTCATCCAGCCGAAGGCGCCAAACTTGCCGGCCATTCCCTTCGGCGGCTGGTCCGATATCCCGCAGGTGCAGGCAGCACTCGACGTCAATGTGCTGTTCCTGATCGGGGCGGTGTTGGCGGTCGTGCTGTGGTGGGCTTTCCGCAACACGCGCGCCGGGCTCATCGTGCGCGTCGTCGGCGACAGTTCGGACGCGGCACGGGCCATGGGCCTCAACCCCGATACGGTGCGGCTTGCCGCCACCGGTGTCGGCGGCGCGCTGGCCGGCATCGGTGGCGCCTATCTGTCGCTCTACTATCCCGGCAGCTGGACCGAGCGCATCTCGTCGGGCCAGGGCCTGATGGCGGTGGCGCTGGTCATCTTCGCGCGCTGGAATCCGCTCGGCTGCTTTGCCGCCGCGCTGCTGTTCGGCGGGGCAGGGGCGCTCGGGCCGGCGCTGCAATCGGTCGGCGTCACGCAAGGCTATTATCTGTTCTACGCCGCGCCCTACATCCTCACCCTCATCATCATGATCGCCACCTCGTCGCCGACACGCTCGCTTGCCGGCGCGCCGGGCGAATTGTCGATCACCAAGTAACTGGAGTTTTTGCCATGAACGCCAGAGCCGAGATCACCCAGCGCTACATCGACGCCGATCCCTATCCATGGCCCTATAATGGCGACCTGAGGCCGGACAACACGGCGCTGATCATCATCGACATGCAGACCGATTTCTGCGGGCCGGGCGGCTATGTCGACCATATGGGCTACGATCTGTCGCTGGTGCGGGCGCCGATCGAGCCGATCAAATCGGTGCTCTCGGCCATGCGGGCCAAGGGCTACACCGTCATCCACACGCGCGAGGGCCACCGGCCCGACCTCGCCGACCTGCCGGCCAACAAGCGCTGGCGCTCGCGCCGCATCCATGCCGGCATCGGCGACCCGGGTCCTTGCGGGCGCATCCTGGTGCGCGGCGAACCGGGCTGGGACATCATCCCGGATCTCTATCCCATCGAGGGCGAGCCGATCATCGACAAGCCCGGCAAGGGCTCGTTCTGCGCCACCGACCTGGAGCTGATCCTCAACCAGCGCGGCATCGAAAACATAGTGCTCACCGGTATTACCACCGATGTGTGCGTGCACACCACGATGCGCGAAGCCAATGACCGCGGCTTCGAATGCGTGATGCTGGAGGATTGCTGCGGGGCGACCGACTTCGGCAACCATCTGGCCGCGATCAAAATGATCAAGATGCAGGGCGGCGTCTTCGGCGCGGTGTCGAACTCGAAGGCGCTCGTCGCGCAACTGCCGTGAGGAGGCCGCGATGAGTGACAGGAAAGCGGTCGGCGTCGAAACCATCGGCATGACCATGCGCTTCGGCGCCTTCACGGCGCTGGACGCCGTCTCGGTGAAGGTGCCGGCGGGCTCGTTCCACGCGCTGCTCGGCGAGAACGGTGCCGGCAAGTCGACGCTGGTGAAATGCATGATGGGTTTTTATCACCCGACATCAGGCGACATGCTGGTCGATGGCCGCGAGGTGGCGATCGGCAGTCCGCGCGACGCCTCGGCGCTTGGGCTCGGCATGGTCTACCAGCATTTTACACTCGTGCCGTCGCTGACGGGGGCGGAAAACCTCGTCATCTCTCGTGAAAAGGTTCCCGGCATCATCGACTGGCGCAAGGAGCGTGGCGATCTCGCCTTGTTCATGGAGCGCATGCCGTTCAAGCTGCCGCTCGACGTCAAGGTGGCGGAGCTCGCCGCCGGCGAGAAGCAGAAGCTCGAAATCATCAAACAGCTCTATCTCGGCCGCTCCTTCCTGGTGCTGGACGAGCCGACCTCGGTGTTGACGCCCGGCGAGGCGCAGGAGGTGCTGGGACTGGTGCGCGACATGACCAAGGCCGGTGACCTCACCGTGCTGATGATCTCGCACAAATTCCATGAAGTGACAGCCTTCGCCGACGATGTCAGCGTGCTGCGCAAGGGCAAGCTGACCGGAACCGGCCGTGTCGCCGACCTCGACCACAAGGCGATGGCGGCGATGATGATCGGCGACCAGCCGATCACCGCGCTCGACTCCCGTGCGCCGGTGCCGATCGACGCCAGACAGATTCTGACGGTGAAGGCGCTAAAGGCTCCCGACCGAACCGGCCTGAAAACCATCAATATCGGCGAACTCGATGTGAAGTCCGGCGAGATCGTCGGCATCGCCGGCATTTCCGGCAACGGCCAGAAGGAATTTCTTGAGGTGCTGGCCGGCCAGCGTCCGCGCGACGCGGGCGAGGTGCTGGTGCGCGGCGCGACCTATGCGGCGACGCGCGCCGAGGCCCGCGCGCTCAATGTCCGCCTCATCCCGGAAGAGCCGCTGAAGAATGCCTGCGCGCCAAAAATGACCGTCGCCGAGAATATTTCCTTCCGCACCTTCGACGTGGACGGCAACGGCAAGCCGGTCAGCTGGATCAGTACCGGCGCCATCAGGGCCTTCAGCGCGAAACTGGTCGAGCAGTTCAAGGTCAAGACCGCGTCGCTGTCGTCGCCCATCGCCTCGCTGTCTGGCGGCAATGTGCAGCGCGCCGTGCTGGCGCGCGAACTGACCGGCGAGGTCGACCTGCTGATCGTCTCCAATCCCTGCTTCGGCCTCGACTTCTCGGCGGTGGCCGAAATCCGCGCCCGCATCATGAAGGCGCGCAATGCGGGTGCCGCCGTGCTGTTGATGTCGGAGGACCTCGACGAGCTGCTGGAGCTTTCCGACCGCATCTTCGTCATGTCGGACGGCGCACTGGTCTACGAGACGCCGATCGCCGGGGCGAGCGTGCAGACCATCGGCGAGCATATGGCGGGGCATCACTGATGGCCGAAATCGATGCACAGCCATTCGCCTTTGCCTTCAAGCCCGACACGATGGCGCTGGTCGTCATCGACATGCAGCGCGACTTCGCCGAGCCGGGCGGCTTCGGCGCCAGCCTCGGCAACGATGTCAGCCGGGTCACGGCCATCGTGCCGACGGTGAAGAAATTGATCGAAGGGTTCCGTGCCGCCGGCCTGCCGGTGATCCACACCATGGAATGCCACAAAGCCGACCTTTCCGACCTGCCACCGGCCAAGCGCAACCGCGGCAATCCGTCGATCCGCATTGGCGATGTCGGCCCGATGGGCCGGGTGCTGATCGTCGGCGAGCCGGGTACGGCAATCCTCGACGAACTCAAGCCGCTGCCCGGCGAGATCGTCATCGAGAAGCCCGGCAAGGGGGCCTTTTATGCGACCAGCTTCGGCGATGAGTTGAAGCGGCTCGGCGCGCAGCAGCTGGTTTTCGCCGGCGTCACCACCGAGGTCTGCGTGCAGACCACGATGCGCGAGGCCAATGATCGCGGCTATGAGTGCCTGCTGGCCGAGGACGCCACGGAAAGCTATTTTCCGGAGTTCAAGGCGGCGGCCATCGCCATGATCCGCGCCCAGGGCGCTATTGTCGGCTGGACGGCGACGACCGACCAGGTGCTGCAGGGACTTTGCGAATGACTAATCTGAGCTTTGCCGGCCTCGTCGGTGGCGGCTGGCGCGATTTGCCATTCGAGCCTTTTCGCGAGGACATCACGGTGCACTGGCTGCTCAAGGGCGGGCCGGTCGAGCCGTCGGTGGCGATCCTCGACTACCGGCCTGGCGCCGGCGTGCCGCGCCATCGCCATGTCGGGCTGGAAACCATCGTCGTGCTCGAGGGCACGCAGAGCGATGAGAATGGCGACTATCCCCCAGGCAGCGTCATCCTGAACCCGGTGGGGACCGAGCATTCGGTTTGGACGAAAGACGGCTGCGTCGTGCTGATCCAGTGGGACTTGCCGGTGATCATTCTAGGGGAGGCCAAATGAGCGAGATTCGCTTCGACATTGGCAGTCTGCATGCGGCCTATGCCGACGGTGTCACTGTCGCGGACATGATCGATGCCGTGCATGCCCGCATCACAGCGGCTGACGATCCCGGCATCTTCATTCATCTCGCCGGCAAGGCGGAGATGCAGGCACAGGCGCGGGAGCTCGGACCGTTCGATCCGGTGGGCAAGCCGCTATGGGGCGTGCCGTTCGCGGTGAAGGACAACATCGACGTCGCCGGCCTGCCGACGACCGCTGCCTGCGCCGAATATGCCTATGTGCCCGACAAGGACGCCACCGTGGTGGCGCGGCTGAAGGCCGCTGGCGCGCTGGTGGTCGGCAAGACCAATCTCGACCAATTCGCGACCGGACTGGTCGGCGTGCGCACGCCGTATCCGATCCCGAGGAACGCCGTCGATGCCAGTCTGGTGCCGGGCGGCTCCTCTTCCGGGTCGGCGGTGGCGACGGCGCGCGGCATCGTCTCCTTCGCGCTCGGCACCGACACGGCCGGCTCCGGTCGCATCCCCGCCGGCCTCAACAACATTGTCGGGCTGAAACCGACGGTTGGCGCACTCTCGGCCGCTGGCGTGGTGCCGGCCTGCCGCACGCTCGACTGCGTCTCGGTGTTCGCACTCACTGTCGATGACGCCTATGCGGTGTTCGCTGTCGCGGCCGCCAAGGATGCCGCCGACGCCTATTCGCGCGCGATCAAGGTGCCCGCCCTTGCCGCACGCCCACCGGTGCTGAGCGTCGGCGTGCCGGCGAAGGCGGACCTGCAATTCTTCGGCGATGCCTCGATGCAGGCGGGCTTCACGGCGGCTCTTGGCCTTCTGGAAAAGCTCGGCTGCCGGCTGGTCGAAATCCCCTTCGGCGATTTCTACGCCACCGCCAATCTGCTCTATGAAGGCGCCTGGGTGGCCGAACGCTATGCGGCGATCCGCGACTTCATGGATGCCAACGAAGCCGCGATGCATCCGGTAACGCGAAAGATCATCGGCGGGGCGCGAAGCCTGTCGGCGGCCGACGCCTTCAAAGGCCTTTATGCGCTCCAGGCCTACAAGGCCAAGCTCGCGCCGCTCATCGCCTCGGTCGACCTGTTCTGTGTGCCGACGGCACCGACGCATTATGCCCTTCATGCGGTGCTCGCCGACCCGATCACCACCAACAGCCGGCTCGGCATCTACACCAATTTCGTCAACCTGCTCGACATGTGCGGCATCGCCGTACCGACCGGCAAGCGCGACGACGGGCTGCCGATGAGCGTGACCTTGCTGGCCGGAACGGGCAGGGACTGGCTCACAGCGGCACTTGCCCGCGATATCCATGCGGCGAGCGGCCTTCCGCTTGGCGCGACCGGCTGGGCGTGGGCAGGCTGCCCGCCCCCCGGTGAGCGCGCGCCGGACGAGATGATCGACCTGGTGGTTGTCGGGGCGCATCTTTCGGGCATGCCGCTCAACGGCCAATTGAGCCAGCTCGGCGCGCGGTTTTCGCGCGCGGCCAGAACGTCTCCCGCCTACAGGCTTTATGCGCTGGCCGGTCAGTCCGTGCCCAAGCCCGGCCTGATCCGCGTCGCCGACGGCGGTATGCCGATCGACGTCGAGGTATGGCGCCTAGAGCCGGAGGCGTTCGGGCGTTTCGTCGCTGCCATCCCGGCGCCACTCGGCATCGGCACCATCGAACTTGACGGCGGCACCTGGGCTAAGGGTTTCCTGGTAGAAACTGCCGGTCTCTCGGGTGCCTCCGACATCTCCTCATTCGGCGGCTGGCGGAACTTTCTCGGACGCGGGAACGATATGGCTGAGTGACAGACAGCAGAAATGGGCCGCTGCCGGTTCAATCTGCTTGCTCACCGATCCAGATCTTTCCGGATCGGGCAGTGGTTACTTTGGACGGCGCTCTCGTGCCGCCCGCGAGGGCGTGCACGTGGAGCTTCGACCTTGCGTCGGCGCTCGACGCACGGGCTGACGAAGTAAAGAAGGCTTCTCTTGCAGCTTCAAGTCTTTTGGAAGCGTTTCCCACGCTTCGGGCCTACGGAGCGGATCAACTCTCGGGAGCCGACTACGCCAGATTGCTGCGCCTTGCGCAGTGTAACTCACACGACGACTGCTTGCGCGCCGCGCGCATTGCGGAACAAGCGTGCCTCTCGGCGGCACAGTTGCGGCCTCGATAGCGCCCTGCCGCAATCCATACCGTCTTTGAACGGTGATAGATTTTTATGCCCCGTGCACTGGCCCACTCACACAAATCCTCCACGCTATGCCGATACATTCCGCAACCTCGTCCGATATCTCCATCAGAAGACCAATTTCCAAGCATCAATTTGGTTTCTTGCTGCAGGGCGCTCAGCCCTTCGAGATGCCGCGTGCGATCAGCCGCCAGACGCTGCGAAAACGCCCGGGCGTCCGCCGGCTTGTCGCCGCCCAGCACGCGTGCCTCGTCATAGAGAAGATGAGCCGCGTCATCCTTGAAGGCCTGCTCGTCGTAGGGTCCCGCGGGCCAAGGCCGCGGGCGCCAGCGAAATCATGTCCGGAACGAGGATATCGTGGCGGCGGGCGAAGGCAACCAGGGTTGCGCGGACAGTTTCCGGGTCGATCTCGCCGGCGATGCCGGCTTTGCAGGCGTTGAGCGCGGCGGCATGGGCGCCGTCACGGCTGGCGATGGGCCAATCCTGCAGCAGAACGTACGCCTCCATCACATTTTTAATCCTCGCCGGACAACCCAATCCGACCAGCAGGATTACCGGCTCTTCAAACTGCCTGTGATTCATGGGTTGTGCCTCCTCTCGATTGTGCGGGACTTGGAGCGGACCGCGCATCGGAGAGCGCGGCCCGCCGCGGATAGGGTGAATGGGAGTGGATTCGTTGCACTGATAACTGAGCCACAGGGTAGGTGATGCCGATCGCGTCCGGCTCGAGCCCGCTCGCCTGCAGGGTCGGAACGCCTCGACCCGGCGCTGGCAGCACCCTGTGCGCCTTCACCAGTGCTTCGAGCCAGGCGGCAACGGCAAGCGGCGGCGGACTGCGGCCGTCGAGCCACGCAGCGATCTCGGCTCGCGGACGGCCAAGTTCGTCGGCCAAGTCGCCCGCCTCCCATCTCAAAATCTTCAAGCATTCACGCAAACGGCCCGCGATCATGTCTCCACCTCAGGTGCGCCAATTCTCTTTTCGGAGGACCTGCAAAGGCCCGCCAGGGCGTTCATTCGCCGCCGGCGGACGCCGCTGAGGTCGCCGACACCTGTTGTGCGGCAAGGAACATCAGCGTCGATGCGGCGGTCCGCCGGTTCCAGCCGGCGGTTACGGCCCCCTCGAGCAGTTCGGTCAGCAGCGGCATCAGCACGCTTCGGCATTCGCTTTCATATGCCATGAACTCCTTTGCCTCATGTGTCGGCGCCGGCAAGGTCCGGAAGCCCGCCTTTGCATCCATGTTTGCCTCACTTTCTTTCAATTGCGCCCGCTCCCACCGAGGGGAGCGGGAGGAATGGTCGAGAACTCAGAAGTCCATGCCGGCGCCGGCAGGCATGGCCGGAACCGCCGGTTCCTTCTTTGGCTTCTCGGCCACCATCGCCTCGGTGGTCACCAGCAGGCCGGCAACCGATGCCGCATCCTGTAGCGCGGTCCGCACCACCTTCACCGGATCGATGACGCCCTCGTTGTAAAGGTCGCCGAACGCATTGGTCTGTGCGTTCCAGCCCCAGCCGAACTCCGGCTTCTCGCGCAGCTTGCCGACGATGATCGAGCCTTCCGCGCCGGCGTTTTCGGCAATCTGGCGCACGGGCGCCTCGATCGCGCGGCGCACGATCTCAACACCGTGCTTCTGATCCTCATTCTCGGCCTGCACGCTGTCCAGTGCCCTGGCCGCACGCAGAAGTGCCACGCCGCCACCGGCAAGACGCCTTCCTCGACCGCAGCGCGCGTCGCATGCATGGCATCGTCGACACGGTCCTTGCGCTCCTTGACCTCGACTTCGGTCGAGCCGCCGACCCGGATCACCGCGACGCCGCCGGCGAGCTTGGCCAAGCGCTCCTGCAGCTTTTCGCGGTCATAGTCCGACGTGGTCTCCTCGATCTGCGCCTTGATCTGCGCAACGCGGCCCTGGATCTCTTCCTTGCGGCCGACGCCGTCGACGATGGTTGTGTTCTCCTTCTCGATCACCACTTTCTTGGCGCGGCCCAGCATGTTGAGCGTGACATTCTCCAGCTTGATGCCGAGATCTTCCGAGATCGCGGTGCCGCCGGTGAGAATGGCAATGTCCTCCAGCATGGCCTTCCGTCGATCCCCGAAGCCGGGCGCCTTGACGGCGGCGACCTTGAGGCCGCCGCGCAGCTTGTTGACGACCAGCGTGGCCAGCGCCTCGCCCTCGACATCCTCGGCGATGATCAGCAGCGGCTTGGAAGACTGCACCACGGCCTCGAGCACCGGAAGCAGCGCCTGCAGGTTGGACAGCTTCTTCTCGTGGATCAGCACATAGGGCTCTTCCAGCTCAACGCGCATCTTGTCCTGATTGGTGATGAAATACGGGCTGAGATAGCCGCGGTCGAACTGCATGCCTTCGACCACTTCAAGCTCGGTCTCGGCGGTCTTGGCTTCCTCGACCGTAATGACGCCCTCATTGCCGACCTTTTCCATCGCCTCAGCGAGAAAGCGGCCGATCTCGGCGTCGCCATTCGCCGAGATGGTACCGACCTGGGCGATCTCGTCGTTCCTCGTCACCTTGCGGGCATTGGCTTTGAGCTCGGCGACGACAGCGTCGACCGCCTTGTCGATGCCGCGCTTGAGGTCCATGGGGTTCATCCCCGAGGCGACGGCTTTCGCACCTTCCTTGACGATCGCCTGGGCCAGCACCGTTGCAGTCGTGGTGCCGTCGCCGGCCAGATCGCTGGTCTTGGAGGCAACTTCGCGGACCATCTGCGCGCCCATGTTCTCGAACTTGTCCTCGAGTTCGATTTCCTTGGCGACGGTGACGCCGTCCTTGGTGATGCGCGGGGCCCCGAACGACTTGTCGATGACAACGTTGCGGCCCTTAGGGCCGAGCGTCACCTTCACCGCGTCGGCGAGGATGTTGACGCCGCGCAGCATCTTCTCGCGCGCTTCGGTATGGAATTTCACCTCTTTGGCAGCCATTGAGTCACTCCTTCAATATCTAGGCAGCATTCGTTGACTGGTTGGATTTCGAAGAAGCCGTCAGGCGGCCTTCTTCACTTGCACGCCCTGCTCGATCACGCCCATCACGTCGCTTTCCTTCATGACGAGCAGATCCTGGCCGTCGAGCCGGATTTCGGTGCCGGACCATTTGCCGAACAGGATGCGGTCGCCGACCCTCACGTCGAGTTCGGTCAGCTTGCCGCTGTCGTCTCGCGCGCCGGGACCGACGGCGAGTACTTCGCCCTCCTGTGGCTTCTCCTTGGCGGTGTCGGGAATGATGATGCCGCCAGAGGTCTTTTCCTCGGCTTCGATGCGGCGGACCAGGATACGGTCATGCAATGGACGGAACGCCATGTCGTTCTCCTCTTTGGACAAACAGATTTTTGAGGTTTCTCCGCACCAAACCGGTGCGGAACGCTGCGACCCGTGGTCAGGCATCGCGCGTACATATCGAGCTAGTTTTGCGCTTTTTTGGTTTCAAGAGGTTGGCACAAAAATTCTGGCACTCACGCATCAGGAGTGCCAACCGACTGTTATCATGCAGCTATTTTGTTGGAGTGCGCAATTTTCCCGCTTGAATTTCTCAAGCGATCCAACTCGAGGTTGGGGCTGCTTTTGTGCAACTGGAACCTGAGCGCAATCGAGGAGTTCTTCGCAGACGGAGGCCATCGATGAACCGACAGACGCTCTCGCCGATCATCCCTCTCTTGTTCCAAGAACATGCGACCTTTCGCTCGATCGCCTGCTTGCGCCGGCCAAGCACTTCAAGCGCCCCACCGACGTGCTGGACGACGCCATGCTCGACCTTCAGGAAAAGCGTGCCATCCTTTCATCCTGGCCTTCGAAACGCCGGCCGATAGGCTTCAGAAGGTGTTGCAACGACCTATTGAACCCACCGCCTCATTGCAGCCGTTCCGCTGATCCGCGCCATCCTCCAAAAGCGGACGTCGATTGTTCAATGCACGGACAAGTGTGAAACTTGTTCATACGAGATCTCTTGGTTGTTCCAAAAATCTGTAGGATGTGCCGCAGAGACCTCTTGCCAACGGCAACGCGTCAGCCTTGGGGTCGGTTTAACGCAACAATGTCCTCGACATCCTGACGGGTGCGCGCGAAGCGCTTCAGCACTAGCGGGTCATGTCCAGGAACAATGTGAGCAGGCGAACTGGCGAGTTGTTTCATACGCTCGACCCCGAAGACCACATCGCTCAGCCGGTCGAAGACGGGAAAGGGCTTTTCGCTTTCCATGTTGGCGTAGAAATGGGCTGCGTCAGACGCGATCACGACCGCGCCATTGTCGGTTTCCACCCGCACGACCTGCAATCCACGCGAGTGGCCACCAACCTTGTGGAGCGTTATGCCGGGCGCGATCTGCGACTCTGGGTCATGAAAGCAGACCTTCCCCGCATACAGCCGCCGCACCATGGTGGTGACGTCTTCGGCCTCGAAGGGATGACGCATCGCATGGTGGCACATGCAGCGGCCGGTCGCGAACTCCATCTCCGCATCCTGCAGATGAAAGGTCGCGTTCGGGAACAAGTGATGGTTTCCGCAGTGGTCGTAATGCATGTGGGAGATGATGACGTCGCTGACGTCGGCGTGGTTGATGCCGATTGCCGCCAGGCCGGCATCGACGGGTCTGACGACACTGCGCCCGCGTTTGTCGCCGGTCGACTTGTCGAAGCCGGTGTCGACGATGAAAGTGCGCTTCTCGCCGACGATCGCCCAGACGAAGTAGTCAAGTGGCATGGGAACATCATGCGTATCGCCGCCGAGGAAATTCTCACCCGAGCGGCGTTCGAAATGGCCGTAGCGAACGGCATGGATTTCATAACGTTCGGACTCACCCATGATCAGCTCGCTTTGGCGACATCTGGGGTCTGGGCCGAGCCGACTTCCACATGCGCCCATGTCTCGACCGTCTTGACCATACAGGTAAAATCGGATTCAGGCCCGTAGAGTTGGTTCGTCACGCTGAGCAGCTGGCGCACGGCACTGCCCACCACCATCGGCACGCCCATCGCCTCCGCCTCGTCCACGCACAGCCGGACATCCTTGAAGGACAGGCCTGTCGCGAAACCGAAATCGAAGGTGCGCGGCAGGACGGATTTCGGGAACTTGTCTTCAGTCGCGCTGTTGCGGCCGCTCGAGGCGTTGATGACGTCAATCATCACCTTGGGATCGAGGCCTGCCTTGACGCCCATCACGACCGCTTCGGAGGAGATCGCAAGTGCCGCCGCCGCAAGCAGATTGTTGGCAAGCTTCATGGTCTGGGCGGAGCCCTGAACCTCGCCCATGAAGAATATCCGGCCGAAATTCTCGATCACCGGCCTTGCCGTTTCGAAGGCAGCCTTCGGCCCAGACACCATGACGGCGAGCGTGCCGTTGCGCGCCCCCTTCAATCCTCCGCTGACGGGCGCGTCGATCATGGCGATGTTCTTGGCTGAAAGGCCTTCGGCAACCTTGGCGGCCGTCCGCGGGCCCGTCGTCGAGATGTCGATGAAGATGCGAACCGCCTTGCCCTCGGCGATGCCGCCTTCGCCGAGCACCACCTTTTCCAGGATCAGCGGGCTGGGCAGGCTGGCAAAGACGATCTCCGCATTGTCGGCAACATCGCGGGCGCCGGCGGCGGCTTTCGCGCCCGCATTGGCCAACTCCGCAACGGCTTTGCTGTCGACGTCGTAGACGGTCACTTCGTAGCCGGCCTTGATGAGACGGGTCGCCATCGGCGTTCCCATTTTTCCGATGCCAACAAAGCCGATTTTCAGGGTCGACATGATCGCTCTCTCCTCATTCGGGGCCTTAGCCCATGGTGCTTGGTCTCGATCTCTTCGATCGTATTCCGTCAGGTCGTTTCCACTGTGGGCATTTCGAGCGTCCCGCTTGTGCGCGGCACGAGGAGTTCTGCTATGTCCATGACCTTCAATGTCTCGGCCACGCCGAGCGCATCGATCGCGGCGGTGTACATCACCTTGTCCTTCGGGCAGGCGACGACGAAATACGCGACGTCGCCCAGGCTCAGTGCTTCACGGATGCGGTTCTCGCTCGGCCGCTCGGTCACGCCGTCGTCGCCTTGCCAGATGCGCCCGCCGCCGGCGCCGCAGCAGAAGGAATTCTCGCGACAGCGCGGCATGTCATGAAGCGTGTAGCCGGCGGCGCGGATCAATGCGCGCGGCGCATCGAAGCCGCCATTGTAGCGCCCAAGATAACAGGGATCATGATAGGTGACCCTGGCGCCGTCGGCGACATGCAGGTCGAGTTTTCCCGCCGCGATGAGTTCCGCCAGCAGCGCCGTATAGTGCAGCACCTCGAACGCCGCGCCGAAATGCCGATAGTCGTTCTTCAGCGCATTCAGGCTATGCGGATCCGTGGTCATGATCCGGTTGAAGCGACACGCATTGATCTCATCGATGTTGGACTGGGCGAGCGTCTCGAACAGACCCTCTTCCCCGGCTCGCCGCACATCGTTGCCGCTGTTGCGCTCGGCATCGAAAAGAATGCCGAAATCGACACCGGCTGCTGTCAGCAGTTCGGCAACCTTGCGGGTGATTTCCTGAACGCGCGGATCATAGGACGCGTAGTCTCCGACGAACCACAGAACGTCGACGGGTTCCTCGCGCGCGTCCTTGACCGGAAAGCCGAGCTCCCTGGTCCAGCGCGCCCGCATCTTGGAAGGCTTGCCCATGGAGTTGCCGAGACGGGTCAGGTTGGATAGCGCCTCCTGGAGACTGGGGCTGACACGGCCTTCGTCGACCAGGTGACGGCGCATGTCGATGATCTTCGGCAGATGCTCGATCTCGACCGGGCAAGCCTCCATGCAGGCACGGCACGTGGTGCAGGCCCACAGTGTTTCCTGCGAGATCACACCGCCGACCAGTGAGAGAGCGGTCGGCGCGGCAAGGGCGTCGCGCATGTCGGTGATCAGCGTCTTCGGACTGAGCGGCAGGCCCGCCGCATAGGCTGGACAGACCGCCTGGCACCGGCCGCATTCGGTGCAGGACAGAAGGTCGAGCTGCTGTTTCCAGTCGAACTGCGCCAGGCTGTCGATGCCTGGAGTCTCGCGCGCTTCCGGGACCGCGGGCGCCAGGCCACGCGGTTCGAGGTCGCGGAAGTAGATGTTGGGCGCGGCAAGAAACATGTGCCGGTGCTTCGACCCGGGGATATAGACAAGGAACGCCAGAATGGCGCCGACGTGAATCCAGTAAAAGACCTCTTCAGCGGCAGGCGCTGCTACGCCGGCACGATCGAGCAGACCTGCCAGCGCTGAGGCGACCGGCCGCCACGAGCCATCGGCACCACCGGTTATGCGCGCCGCCGCCTCAAGCAGCAGGGACGCCACGATCAGGACGATCAGCACATAGATGATTGCCGCATCACTGCCGCTCGAGCCGTCGAAGCGGGCAGGCCTCAGCACGTAGCGCTGATAGAGGGCAAGTCCGACGCCAACCAGCATCAGCACCGAAAAGATATCTTGCAACGAGGCGATCCAAGTCTCGCCGCCAATGGGTGCGAGCGAAAACCCCGGGAACAACCGCGAGCCGAAGGCATCGATGGTGGCGGTGAACAGCACGAAGAACGACACGAAGATGATGGCGTGCAGCACGCCGGAAAGTGGCTTGCGAAGCATTTTCCGATGCAGGCCGATGGCGACCATGACGCCTTCGAGACGTAGTATCGGCTGGTCGAAGCGGCCGGCGGCTGGCGCCTTGGCGAGAGCAAAGGCGTAGTGTCGCGCGCGCCAGCCCGTCAGGAACAGTGCCGCCATGACCAGAATCCAGAGTGGCAGGGTCGATGCCATCTCAGCGGCCAGAGCCGGCCCGCAGCCTGTCGCTCAGATTGGCGACGAGATCGAACAGGTCACAGGTCGCGCCATAGTGCGCGACATTGAAAATGGGCGCCTTCGGATCGGTGTTGACGGCAATGATGAGATCGGCCTGCGACATGCCTTCGAGATGTTCGGGCGCGCCCGACACGCCGAGCGCTAGATAAAGCTTCGGCTTGACCTTCTGCCCGGATTTGCCGACCTGGCGCAGCTTTGGCAGCCAGCCATTGTCGACGACCGGACGGCTGCCGGCGATCTCCGCCCCCAGCATCGTCGCCAGATCGCGCGCTAGGTCGATGCTGGCTTCGTCGCCGATGCCTCGGCCCACGCACACGATCCTCTCGGCCGTCGTCAGATCGACGTCGGCATAGTCGGGCACGTCGATGGCCACCATCTTCACCTTGCTGCCGGAGAGCACGGGTTCGACATCGATCGTGCGCACCCACGCTGTATCGATCGGGCCAGATGCCGCCTCCGCAAAGGCGCCCGGATTGATCATCAGGATCGCCGGCATCTGCACTACGCATTCAGCGAGGATCTTGCCGCCATACATCTGCGCGACGACCGTCAGGCTTTCGCCGTCCCGCTTGACTTCATTGACATAGGAGATGAGCGGCCAGCCGGTTCTTGCCGCGATGTCGGCGGCCACATCCAGACCGTTCGCCGAATAGGGCACCAGCACGAGGCTTGGGCTCTCGGCGGCGATGACGTCGCGCAGAACTCGTGCATAGGCCTCGGCCGGAATGAGATCCGATGTTGCCGCGCAGGCCGCGATCAGCCGGTCGGCCGCGCCGAACGAAGCAGACGCCGCTTGCGCATCCCGGCCGGCGAAAAAGGCGACGACCTCGTCGCCGGCCCTGGCGGCAGAGCGTGCCGCAGCGATCATTTCGAGCGAGAAGGCTTCGATCTTGCTGGAGTGGCTTTCCGTACAGGCAATCAATTTCATGACTTAGTTCCTTGCCAGGCCTTTGGCTGCCAGGATGGTGACAAGACGATCCGCTACTGTCTCGGCATTGCCGCCCAGGTTTTCGCCAGAGCCGCCCTGGATGGGCAGACGCAATGTGATGATCTCGGCGGAACGCTCGAAGCCTGACGATTCTGGAGTGGCGCGGCCGACCGGCGTCTTGGACGCCTCGCGAAGTTTGCTGCCGGAAACGTAGCGCGGCGCCTTCGACGCCGTCTGCACGCCCAGCACCGCCGGCGTGGCCAACTCATAGGTGACGGCGACACCCGCGCCGCGCTCCTGCGTGACGCGAAGCACGCTGCCGTTCGCAACGATACGGGCGGTTCCTGAAACGTGCGGCCAGTCGAGCAATGCACCGACATAAGGCGCGAGCTGGCCGAAGACATCTTCGGTGGATTGAACGCCGCACAGCACAAGGTCGGCCGACTTCGCCCGCGCCATCGCAGCGATGGACGCCGCGATCTCGCGTGAGGAGATCATAGCGTCCTCCTCGGATTGAAGCGCCACGACTTCGTCGGCACCGCGCGCGGCAGCCATCTGCAGGACACGGTTGGCGCCTTCGCCAACGGCCACCGCTGTCACCTTCGCACCGCTGGCTTCCTTGAGCAGGATTGCTTCCTCAAGAGCATGATCGTCGAAATCGTTGAGCTGGAAATCGAGCCACTCCCGATCGATGCTGCGCCCGTCCTCAGCGAGCTGTAGCTCGCCCGCGGAATCCGGGATCATGCGCAAGACAACAAGAATATTCACGGCCTCTCCTCCGACGGAACGCACCTCAAGCGCCCGGCACCGGCCGCTAGATAAGTCGTATTCTTCGCCGCCCCCAATGGCGAAAAGGGTAATAGCAGCTATTACAAGACGGCAGATTGACGATCGTGGGTAATCGACTGCTAATTTGCGTCAAATCGCGATCAATCGAATTTTCCTGAATTGGAGGGTATCAGGAAGATAGCCGTGCGATTTTCCCGGGATATAAACATCTATTCTTTGTTTATACTGTCCCGCGTGTGAGAGTTTCCGAGGAGAATTTCAGGCGCTCTGTCGAACGTTCAGGAGGAGGAACCAATGTCAATAAAGAGCATCCTAGACCACAAGATATCACGCAAAAGCTTCATCAGGGGTATGCCGGCCGCCGCCGCGGCGATAGCCGCCGTGCCGGGGCTCCAGCTTGCACAGGCCACCCCGGCCGCCGCGGCTGAAGCCGAAACCAAGCCCGGCTACTATGGTGCGCCACGCACCTGGATGTGGAACCCTAATGCCAACAGCATGGTCGACACGTCGAAGTGGAAGAAGGCGGGTCCTTATACGATCGGCTTTTCCAATGCGTCGATTTCCAATGCCTGGCGCGTCGCCTTCCAGCATGGCGTGCTCTGGTCGGCCGGCCAGCATCGCGACGAGATTGCCCATCTTCTCGTCACCGACGCCAACGACGATCCCTCCAAGCAGATTGCCGACATCCAGGATCTGATCAGCCAGGGCGTCGATATTCTCCTCATTGCGGCCTCTACCGAGGACGCGCTCGATTCCGTCGTCGGCCGCGCCACGGAACAGGGCATTCCCGTCGTCATGGTCGATCGCAAGGTGAAGACGCCGGCAAACTACATCACCTACGTCACCGCATCCGATTGGGCGCTGGGCCGTCTCGAGGCACAGTGGCTGTGCGAGACGCTGGGCGGCAAGGGCAACATAGTCATGCTGCCGGGCATCGCCGGATCCAGCGTCGCGGAAATCCGCATCAAGGCGAACGAGGAAGTGTTCTCCAAGTTCCCCGGCATCAAGGTGCTGGAAAAGCAGTATTGCGACTGGAACCCGGCCACGGGCAAATCGGTGATGGCCGCGCTGATCCAGAAGCACGGCAAGGCCATCGACGGTGTGCTGTCCGACAGTGCGCTGCAGGGCTATGGCGCGATCGAGGCGTTCCTTGACGCCGGCTACAAGGACGGCGAATTTCCGCCGATCACCGGCGGCGACGTTGCGCGGATGTATCAGTTGGCCAACCAGCACAACATCAAGATGGTCGGTATCGACTATCCGACGTCGATGGGTATCACCGGCATCGAAACGGCGCTCGACGTGCTCAAGGGCATTTCGGTTCCCGACAAGGTCGAAGTCAGCTTCCAGGTGGTGACGTCGCCTGGCGCCGATACGGTGTCCGTCAAGGGCGACCGGCATCTGCTCGACCATGTCAGCATGAGTGACCCGGGCGACCTGTCGCCAAGCAATGGACTGCCGGCTGGATACAACCCCAGCACGTTCAATCCCGACTATCCGAAGTGAGCCTCCCAGCTCAACCGGGTGTGCGTCCAGGACGCGCACCCGAGTGTGATTTGATTGTTTTGAGCGTCGGATAATGTCCATTTCTGTTATCGAACTCAGCCAGATCGAGAAGGAGTATCCCGGCGTAAAACCCCTGGACAAGGTCGATTTCGCCGTGCAGCCAGGCGAGATCCATGCCCTTCTCGGTGAGAATGGCGCGGGCAAGTCGACCCTTATCCGCGTCATGGGCGGGGCCGTAAAGCCGAATTTCGGCGCCATCAACTATCTCGGCAAGCGGGTCTCCTGGCAATCGCCAAAGGCGGCGCGAGCCGCCGGCATCCATGTCATTCATCAGGAACTTGCGCTTTTTCCCGAACTTTCGGTGGCCGAGAACATTCTGGTCGACGCACAGCCTCGCGGCCGGTTCGGGCTCATCTCCAATCGCGCCCGCCACGCCCGCGCCGCGGAAATCCTCGCCCAACTCGGGGTCAGCATTCCCACGCATGCTAGGATCGACGAACTGCCGCTTGCCGACCAGCAGATGGTCGAGATTGCAAAAGCGCTGGTCGGCAAGGTCAGGCTGCTCATCCTGGACGAACCGACCGCAGTCATTGCCGGCCATGAGGTCGACCTTTTGTTCGAGAACATGCGCAGGCTGCGCAACGAGGGCGTCGGCATCGTCTATGTCTCGCATCGGCTCGAGGAGATTTTCGAGGTCGCCGACCGGGTGACAATCCTGAAGGACGGCCAGGTCGTCGGCACGAGCCCGGTGGGCGAGATCAGCCGCGAAGAGATGATCACCAAGATGGTTGGCCGCCGCCTCAGCCAGATCTATCCGGCGCGGCGCGCGGCGTCGGCGGACGGGCCGGACATCCTCAGCGTTCGCAACCTGCGGGCCGGTCCGCGCGTGCGCGACGTCAGTCTGAGCGTGAAGGCCGGAGAGATCGTCGGCGTGGCCGGCATGGTCGGCTCGGGGCGCACGGAAGTCGCGGAGGCCATTTTTGGCGCGCGCGCCGTCGAAGGCGGTGTGATCGAGTTCGACGGCGAGCCGTTCCCGGGAGAGCGCCGAAGGATGCCATCGCCGGTGGCCTCGGTTTCCTGACCGAGAACCGCAAGGACGAGGGTCTCTTTCTCGGCCTTCCGATTTCCGCCAACATCATGGCGCCGGACCTCCAGGGCATCACGAAATATGGCCTGATCGACCGCTCGCGGGAGCGTGCGCTGGCCGAGCGCCAGATCCACGATTTCTCGGTCGCAACACCTTCGCCCGATGTGAAGGTCGGCAATCTGTCTGGCGGCAACCAGCAGAAGGTGCTGTTCAGTCGCTGGTCCAGGATCGCCAATCGGCTGCTCATCCTCGACGAGCCGACACGCGGCGTCGATATCGGCGCCAAGGTCGAGATCTACCGCATCGTCCGGCGTTTGGCGGATTCGGGCGTCGGCGTCTTGATGATCAGTTCCGAACTGCCCGAAATCGTTGGTCTGTCCGACAGGGTCTTCGTGATGGCCCAGGGCCGCGTCGTCGGCGAAGTCGAAGGCGACGCTCTCGGCGAGGAGGCAATCATGGATCTCGCGGTCAGATCGATCGAGCGTCACAAGGCGACGGCGGAGGAGATCGCATGAGCGCCATCGCCATGGATATTCGCCGCAACCGGCTGATGATGTCGTACCTGATCGTCGCCGTGCTTCTGGTCGTGCTGGCTGTTGCCGGCGGTTTCCTATCCGACCGCTTCCTCACCTGGCGCAACATCGGCAATCTGTTCCAGCAGCTTATCGTGCTGGGCATGGTCAGCCTTGGCCAGACCTTCGTCGTGCTGATGGGCGGCATCGACCTGGCGATCGGCTCGCTGGTAAGCGCGCTGACGGTCTTCCTGGCGAACTTCCTCGAATGGCGGCCGGACCTGGTCTGGCTGGCGCTGCCGCTTGCCCTGGTGGCCGCGACCGCTGTGGGGGCGCTCAATGGGCTGCTGACGGTCGTGCTGCGCGTCCATTCGCTGATCGTGACGCTCGGCATGTCCTCTGTCATTTTCGGTGGTACGCTGATGTATCGCAAGGAGCCCGGCGGTTCGGTGCCGCGCGCCTTCGCCGACGTCGCCTATGCCAAGGTCGCCGGCATTCCGGTCAGCGCCATCATCCTCGTCGCCATTTTCGCTCTGGCCGGCCTTTGGCTGCAGCGGACCCGTTCGGGCCGCAGCATCTATTTCGTCGGCGGCGATCGGGAAGCGGCAAGGCTGAACGGCCTGCCCGTCGACCGCATCGTCGTGCTTGCCTACGCGCTGTCGGGCCTGTGCGCCGGCATTGCGGCGATTTTTCTCACCGCCCGCACTGGCGTCGGCGACCCGCGCATCGGTGCTGCGCTGACACTTCAATCGGTGACGCCTGTCGTGGTTGGCGGCACCATACTGGCCGGCGGCAGGGGCGGCGTGCTTGGCACGTTCCTCGGCGTGCTGCTGGTCACCATGCTCAACAATCTTCTGAATTTCGTGAACGTCTCGTCCTACTACCAGTGGGTCATCCAGGGTCTCATCATCATCATCGCGGTCGGCATCCACACTTCGAGGCGGAGATAACGATGGCGCCTCTCGATACTCCGATGCCGCGCTCACGAGGCCTGTCGCTCGCGACCATCTTCGAACGCTACGGGCTCGTGATCTTCCTGGTGGTGCTGATGGCGGTAGCTGCGGCGGCGTCGCCGACCTTCCTGCGGCCGGCCAACCTGGTCAATGTGCTGACCATCGCCGCACCGCTTGGCATGGTTGTGATCGGCCAGACATTCGTGATCCTGGTGCGCGGGCTGGACCTGTCCGTGGCGTCCCTGATGGCCACGGTCGCCGTGCTCGCCACAGCCTTCAAGGCCACAACCAACGATGCCATTCCGTTGATCTTCCTGGCGGCGATCGTCTTCTCGGCCATTGTCGGCTTGCTGAACGGTTGGCTGGTGGCCAGGCGCAACGTCAGTCCGTTCCTGGCGACGCTGGCGATGATGATCATCCTGCAGGGCATCCGCTTCGCCTACACCGGCGGTGCGCCGATCAGCACCTTGCCCCCCGGCATGGGCTTTCTGGCCTCCGGGCGCATTCTTGGCGTTCCCATCAACCTGATGACGCTTGCGGTGCTGGCGATTGCTTTCGGCATCGTACTGCATCGCTCGCGCCTCGGACGCGAAATATTCATGGTCGGAACCAATCCCAAGGCCGCGTTCCTCAACGGCGTCGCGCCCGATCGCGTGATCATCCTGTGCTACGTGATCTGTTCGGTCTGCGCGGGAATAGGCGGGCTGTTCCTGCTCGGTTATGTCGGCACAGTTTCGAACTGGGTCGGCCAGGGCTACGAACTGGACTCCATCGTCGCCGCCGTCATGGGCGGTGTCGCGCTGACCGGGGGGCGCGGCAACATCTTTGCGGCGCTGCTTGGCGTGGCCGTGCTGATGGTGATCAACAATCTCGTACTGCTGCTCGGATTTCCGATCGAGATGCAGCTCATCATCAAGGGCATCATCATCATCGGCGCGGCGGCGTTTTACCGGACGCGGCTCGTCTGACACGATGTTGCCATTGGACCGCAAGGGAGGAAGAAAATGACCGTTGAAGTTCTGGCGGATCGCAGTGCACGGGCAAGGCGCGACGAGGAAGTCGATGTCGTGATTGTCGGCGCCGGTCCATCCGGCTCGGTCGCAGCCCTCCATCTGGCACGCGCCGGCATTTCCGTGGTCGTGCTCGAGCAGGGCGAATGGCCGGATTACGCCGACTATACCGGTGCCCGTCCGGAGCACGAGCTTGTCAGCACCAAGCTCTGGCACCCCAATCCCAACGTCCGCGACAACCCGAACGACTATCCCGTCGACACCTCGACGACGGACATCAACCCGCTGATGTTTGCCGGCGTCGGTGGCAGCGCGACGCTCTACGGCGCGCAATGGATGCATTTCCTGCCGTCCGACTTCCGCGTGCGCTCGATGGATGGCGTGGCCGAGGACTGGCCGTTCACCTATGAAGACCTGTTGCCCTACCAGCTCGAGATCGAGCGCGAAGTGGGCGTTTCCGGCCTTGCCGGCGATCCGGCCTATCCGCCGCGCGGCGCCTACCCCTTTCCGGCGCTCCCCATGGGCTCCGTCGGCCAGCGCGGTGCGCTGGGTATGGAAAAGATGGGCTGGCACTGGTGGCCCGGCAGCAACGCCATCCCGTCGGAGAAGTTCGGCGAACTCAATCCCTGCGTGCGCCGCGGAACCTGTCTGACGGGCTGTCCGGAGGGCGCGAAATCGACGACCGACCGGTCGCATTGGCCACTGGCCCTGAAAGCCGGCGCGCGGCTCGTCACCCGTGCCCGTGTCAAGGAGATCGAGACCAACGACCAAGGACTGGCGACCGGTGTCGTCTATGTCGATGCAAACGGTCGCGACCGGCGGCAGCGCGCCAAGGTGGTGATCCTGTGCGCCAACGGCGTCGGCACGCCCCGGCTGCTGCTGATGTCGGGAGGAGCCGGGAACCCGGACGGCCTTGCCAACTCCTCGGGCATGGTCGGCAAGCGGCTGATGATGCATCCCTTTGCAAGCGTACTCGCCTCTTACCAGGATCCGCTGGATTCCTGGCGCGGTCCCTTCGGCCAGCAGGTCTATTCGCTGGAATTCTACGAGACCGACGAAAGCCGCGGCTTCGTACGCGGCTCGAAATGGAACTGCATGCCGTCTGGCGGCCCGGTCGGCGTATCCGGCGCGACCGGGTCCAAGGTCTATGTCGCCGAAAGCGGCCGGTTCCAGGATTTCTGGGGCGCCAACCTGCATGAAAATGTAGCGCGCCGCTTCGGCCACTCGCTGATCTGGGGCATTGTCGGTGAGGATCTTCCGGAGGAGAGCAACCAGGTGGTCCTGTCGAAGGATCTGGTGGATTCCGATGGCCTGCCCGCGCCGCAAATCGTCTACAAGGTCAACGAAAACTCCAACCGGCTGCTGAAGTTTAACATCGACCGCTGCCTGGAATCGGTGCGCGCCGCCGGCGCCATCGAGACGCTGGTTTCGACGCCGGTGCGTGAATCAGGCTGGCATCTCATCGGCACCACCGTCATGGGCAACGATCCGAAGCGCTCGGTCGTCGATCAATGGGGCGCCTGCCACGATGTGCCTAACCTCTACGTCATGGATGCGTCGACCTTCCCGACCTCGGGCGCCACCAACCCGACGGCGACCATCATGGCGGTCGCGCTGCGCAATACGCGCCGCATGATCGCCGAGCGCCGCAACCAGAAGGTGGCCTGACATGTCGAACCAGAACACTTTCTTCGCGCTCGCCGATTTCCTCATCCCGGCCCATGGCAAGATGCCGAAGTTCAGCGATGTCTGCGGTTACGCCGATGTCGAGAAGTCGTTGGATTTTCGTATTGATCTGAAGCCGGGGTTTGCGCGCGGCATCGCAGTCGATCCGGCCAACGGCGCCGAGGCTCGCCTGGAAAGCCTCAACAAGGAGGATGGCGAAGCCTTCTCGGCGATCACAACGATTGCCATCGCCACCTACTATATGAGCCCGCGCGTGCGCGAACTGATCGGCTATCCCGGCCAGGAGAACGTGCCCTACGATTCCAAGGCGACGCAGATCTACCTGACCGACGGCTCGCTCGGCCACGTCATCGCGCGCGGCCGCAAATATCGGCCGACTCCCGGCCTTTGATCTCCCAATCAACCGGAAAGGACAATCCAATGGGCAAAGACGTATTCGACAAGGGTTTTGAAATCCGCAAAGCGGTTCTGGGCGCCGAATTCGTCGAGAAATCCTTCGCCAGCGCCGACGATTTCAATGGTCCGCTGCAGGAACTCGTGACCGAATATTGCTGGGGCGCTGTCTGGGGCCGTGACACGCTCGACAAGAAGACCCGCAGCATGCTGAACCTCGCCATGCTTGCCGCGCTCAATCGTCCGCACGAGCTGAAGATGCATGTGAAGGGTGCGCTGACCAACGGTGTGACCAAAGACGAAATCCGCGAAGTCCTTCTACAGGTCGTGATCTATGCCGGCGTGCCTGCAGGCGTCGATTCCTTCCGAGTGGCGCGCGAGGCCATGCAGGAAGTCGGAGCATGACAACCCGTCCGCCGCTGGCCACGGAAAAGCTTTCGATGCTGATCGGCGGCCGTTCGGCCGCCGCGCAGTCGGGGGATTTTTTCGAATCCTTCGATCCCTTCACCGGCAAAGCCTGGGCGCTGGTTCCGCGCGCCGGCGTTGCCGATGTGGATGCGGCCGTTCAGGCAGCCGCGGCCGCCTTCCGCGGCGAATGGCGGACGATGACCCCAAGCACGCGTGGGCAGATCATGACGCGCTTTGGCGACCTCGTGGCGGAGGAGGCCGAAAACCTGGCCGTTCTCGAAACCCGCGACAACGGCAAGCTGATCAATGAAATGCGGATGCAGTGCAAATACATTCCGCAATGGTTCCGCTTCTTTGGCGGCCTTGCCGACAAGATCGAGGGGCGTGTCATCCCGATCGACAAGCCGGGCGTGTTCAATTACACGCGCCGCGAGCCGCTCGGGGTTGTGGCCGCCATCACGCCGTGGAACTCGCCCTTGATGCTGGCGACGTGGAAGCTTGCCCCAGCGCTCGCTGCCGGCAACACGATCGTCTGGAAGCCGTCGGAATTCTCCTCGGTGTCGGCATTGTTCTTCGGCCGGCTTTTCGAGAAAGCGGGCTTTCCCAACGGCGTCGTCAACATCGTGACCGGGTTCGGCCATGAAATAGGCGACCGCCTCGTCACGCATCCCGATGTCGCGAAAGTGGCTTTCACCGGTGGTGATGCAACCGGCCGCCGCGTCTATCAGGCGGCCGCCGGCGGGCTCAAGAAGGTCACGCTCGAACTCGGCGGCAAATCCGCCAACATCGTTTTCGCCGACGCCAAGATGGATGCCGCCATTCCGGGCCTCGTTTCCGGGATCTTCGCCGCGACGGGGCAGACCTGCATCGCCGGCTCGCGCGCGCTTGTGCAGCGTGCTGTCTACGACCAGGTGACGGAGAAGCTGGTCGCCTTCGCAAAGACCGCGAGGATTGGCGATCCGCTCGATCCCGAGACCCAGGTCGGTCCGATCACCACCCTGCCGCAGCGCGCGAAAGTGCTCGACTACATTGGCATCGCCAACGGTGAGGGAGCCGAGCAGTTGCTCGGCGGCAAGATACCCGAGGACAAATCGATTGCCGAAGGCTGGTTCGTGGAGCCGACGATCTTCGGCAACGTGAAGCAGTCCATGCGCATCGCCCAGGAAGAGGTCTTCGGACCGGTGCTGTCGGTCATTCCCTTCGACGATGAGGACGAGGCGGTGGCCATCGCCAACGATACCATCTACGGGCTCGCGGCCGGGATGTGGACGCAGGACCTCGGCCGCGCTATCCGCCTGCCCGAGCGGCTCGAGGCCGGCAGCGTGTGGGTCAACATGTATCGCGCCACCAGCTATCTCTCGCCCTTCGGCGGCTACAAGCAGTCGGGCATCGGCCGCGAGAACGGTCAGACCGCCATCTACGAATATCTTCAGGAAAAAAGCATCTGGATCGACGCCGGGAATTCCATTCCCGCGCCGTTCGTCCAGCGCTGATCGAAGAGTCCCTTCGGAGGAATCATGAACATACGTTTCGATGCCGTGCCGCCACTCGATCCCAAGGTGGCGGCGTTCGTCGGCGGCAAGCACGCGATGCTGATCGGCAGCGCATGGCTCCCGGCAGCTTCGGGAAATTCACTCGACGTCATCGACCCCTCGAACGGCCGGGTCATCGCGAATGTGCCGGCCGGCGATGGTGCCGATGTCGATCTGGCGGTCCAGGTCGCGCGCAAGGCGATTGACGGCCCCTGGTCGAAAATGGTGCCGGCCGAGCGCGCCAGGCTGATCTGGAAACTCGCCGATCTGATTGATGCCAATGTCGATATGCTGGCGACGCTCAATTCCTATGAGAGCGGCAAGCCGATTGGCGATTCCCGCAATGGCGAGGTGCCGTTCACGGCTGAGACGTTCCGCTACTATGCGGGGTGGGCCACCAAGATCAATGGCGAGACGATGACCATCAACGCGCCGTGTGACTGGCACGCCTACACCCGCCGCGAGCCGGTCGGCGTCGTCGGCCAGATCATCCCGTGGAATTTCCCGCTCAGCATGCTGGCCTGGAAGGTGGCGCCGGCACTGGCGGCCGGCTGCACGATCGTGCTCAAGCCGGCCGAGCAGACGCCGCTCGGAGCGCTCTACTTCGGTAAGCTGACCCAGGCCGCCGGCTTTCCGGAAGGCGTGGTCAACATCCTGACCGGCTTTGGCGAAACGGTTGGGGCGGCGATGGCGGCCCATCCAGATATCGACAAGGTGGCTTTCACCGGTTCGACCGAAGTCGGCCGGTTGATCGCGCGAGCCGCGACCGGCAATCTCAAGAAGGTCAGCCTGGAACTTGGCGGCAAGGCGCCGACCATCGTGCTCGGCGACGCCGATATCGACATGGCGGTGGCGGGCGCCTCAAGCGCAGCATTCTTCAACGCCGGGCAGAGCTGCGGCGCGGGAGCGCGGTTCTTCGTTCACAAGAAGATCTACGACAAGGTCATGTCCGGCATTGCCGAGCGAGCCGAGAAGCTGAAGCTCGGCGCCGGGCTTGATCCCTCAACCGAGCTCGGCCCCGTCGTCTCACAGCAACAGATGGAACGCATCATCAGGCTGATTTCGCAAGGCAGGAGCGACGGTGCTGAAATCGTCACCGGTGGCGCGCGCGCCGGCGAAGTTGGCTATTTCGTCAAGCCGACGGTCATTTCCCGGACGCGGCCGGACATGTCGGTGATCCGCGAAGAGATATTCGGGCCGGTGGCCTGCGTAATGCCCTTCGACGACGAGGACCTGGACAGCCTCGCCAAGGACGCCAACGACACGGAATATGGACTTGCCGCATCAATCTGGACCAACAATCTGGGCGCCGCGCATCGGCTGGCCGCGAAGATCAAATCCGGCACTGTCTGGGTGAATTGCCACAATTTCAACGACGTCACCATGCCGTTCGGCGGTTTCAAGCAATCGGGCTGGGGGCGCGAACTTGGCGAACAGGCGCTCCAGCTCTACACAGAGACCAAGACCGTCGCGATCCGGCTACCATAGGCGAGGCGGTCAATGTCCTGCTACGAGACGATCGACACGCGGTTCGGAGATCTGATCGATCCGGTCGCATTCCTCGAAACCATCCATACGGGAAATCGCTGGGCGGAGGGACCGGTCTATTTCGCCGACCTTCGCTCGCTGCTCTGGAGCGATATTCCCAACGACCGCATGCTGCGCTGGGACGAGGACACGGGGGCGGTTTCGCTGTTCCGAAGCCATGTTTCCAACCCGAACGGCAATACACGCGACCGGAACGGAAGGCTGGTCACCTGCATGCAGGGGGAGCGCCGCGTCGTGCGCACGGAATGGGACGGTGCGATCACCGTGCTGGCCGATTCGTTCGATGGCAAGCCGTTGAACTCCCCGAACGATGTGGTCGTGAAGTCCGACGGCAGCATCTGGTTCACCGATCCCAACTACGGGATCATTTCGGACTATGTCGGGCGCAAGGGCTTGCAGGAGCAGACTGGCTGCCACGTCTACCGGATCGATCCCGGCTCGGGAGCAATCACTGTCGTTACCGATGATTTCTCCATGCCGAACGGGCTCGCCTTCTCGCCCGACGAGAAGCGCCTTTATATTTCGGACTCCGGCTTTCTCACCGATCGCAGCGCTCCGCATCACGTCAGGCAGTTTGACGTCGACGGCGACAGATTGGTAAATTCCCGCGTCTTCGCCGACATATCGCCTGGCATTCCGGATGGCTTTCGCGTTGATATCGCGGGCAATCTCTGGATCAGCGCATGGGATGGCGTACAATGCCATACGCCCGAAGGTGAACTCATCGGGAAAATTCAGGTGCCGGAGATGGTTGCGAACCTGGCCTTTGGTGGGCCGCGCAACAATAGGCTGTTCATCACGGCGACAACATCGGTCTATGCCGTGTTCCTGAATGTCCGAGGCCAGAAGTACCCGTTCGGCACGTGACACCACTGGGCGAGCCTGGAAGCGCCGCAGCAGCGGATGGTTAGGGTGAAAGTTGGACACGAAGCAGCTACAGGTATTCATCGCCGTCGGTGCGGCTGGCAGCTTCTCGAAGGCCGCGCTCGACCTCAACGTCACCCAGCCGATGGTCACGCGCCATATTCGCGGGCTTGAGGAGGAACTCGGCGTCGAGCTGTTCTATCGCAACGGCCGCGGTGTCGTGCTGACCGAGGCGGGCGTGCTCTTGAAGGCCCATGCCGACGAGATCGTCGAGCGCATGCGGCTGGCGCAGAATGCCGTCTCGAATCTCAAATCCTCGCCGAAGGGAAGGTTGGTGCTAGCCGTGCCGCCTTCGGTCGGCACCGTGCTGACGGTGCCGCTGGTCAAGAAGATCAAGAACGAGTTTCCCAATGTCGCGCTACAGGTGATCGAAGGTTTCAGCGGCCATATCCTGGAATGGCTGATCGCCGGCCGCATCGATGCCGCCGTGCTTTACAATTCGCCGAACCATCCTTCCATTCTGACCGAACCGCTGGCCGATGACGAACTTTTTCTGATCGGACCGGTCTTGTCCGAGCGCGTGCTGCCGCGCGGGCCGGTCGGCCTCAACATCTTCGCTGAGCTGCCGATGATACTGCCCAGCCGCCCGCACGGGCTGCGGCGGCTCATCGATAATACCCTGGCGGAGCATGGCATCTATCCGCGTGTCGAGATGGAACTGGAGGCGATGCCTTCAACCTTGCTGCTGGTGGAGGAGGGAACTGGCTATACGGTTCTGCCCTATGCTTCCGTGCATCTCCTTGTCGAGGCTGGCCGCATCGAGGTCTGGCCATTCGACCCGCCGATTACCCGACAGCTGATCCTCGCGACCTCCTCGCAGCGACCGATGTCCTCGAACTTTCGCCCACTCTTCCGCGCGGTGCGCACGGAACTGCGAGACATCATTTCCACCCACATCTGGAAACCATTGACGCCATCTTGAAAACCAATGGGCTCGGACTTGCGTCATGGTGCAGATAGAAGCGTCGCTGTTGCGGATGAGTGAGCGGGCAATGGCGATCGCCAGATGCGACTTTCCCGTGCCTGTTCCGCCGACCAGGACGACGTTGCGCTGATCGGCGACGAACGTGCCGGCGGCGAGATCGCGGATCAGAGGTTCGTTGACGGGCGTGCCGGTGAAGTCGAAGTCCTCGATGTCCTTGGCTAAGGGCAGCTTGGCGACGGCGAGCTGGTATTTGATGGAGCGGGGCCTGCTTCTCCCGTATCTCGGCCTGCAACAGATCGCCGAGAAGCAAGCCGGTGGCATCCGCGCTCTGCCTGCGTCGCGATTTGGCAGAAGGGCAGGCCTTTCCAATGCCTTGAGCGTATCGCTTGAGGCGACAATCGCTTCTCTAACAAGGGCGTGACGGTATTGTCGGATGCCGTCACGCCGGCTCCGAGCAGCCCCCCAGCGCACAAAATCATCCACCGGTCAGCGCTTCTATGTCGTGGCGCAGTTTCAGGATAGCCGCCGTGAAGCCGGCCTCGCCTTGCTTGAAGCGCGTCGACGGCGTCGGGATCGACACGCCGTAGAAATCACCCTTCCAGTCCTTGAAGGCGATGCCGACCGCCGAAATGCCTGATGTATGTTCATCGCGGTCGAAGGCGACACCTTGCTGGCGGACTCGCGCAATCTCTTCGATGAAGTCGCGCATCTCGCGTTTGATGCCCGCGCGGGTCCATTCGCCGCGCGTGAAGTGCTCCACTGCATCATCCTCCATGAGCGCCAGGCAGGCCTTGCCGTTGGCGGTTGTCGTCAGTGGGAACGTTTCCCCGACTGAAGAAACCGCGCGCAACCTTTGCGTGCCGGCAATCTGGTCGATGAAGATCAGGATGTTGCCACGCAGGATCGACAGGTCGACCGTCTCCTCGGTATCGCGCGACAGATTCTGAAGCAGCGGCCGGATGGTCTCCGCGATGTTGTAATGGGCGGATTCCGCGAGCGAATGCAACTCGGGCCCGAGCCTTATGCCTGAGCCGGCGCCGGAAACGATCACCAACCGCTCGGCCTGGAGCGCGCCGACTATGCGCTGCACGGTCGATCTTGGCAGGTCGACCCGTTCGGCGATCTGGCCGAGGCTCATCCCGGTCTGCGAACCCTTCAGCGCCCGCAGCACCGACGCCGCGCGCGCGATGACTTGAATGCCGTTCCTCGCCTCGGCTGCGTCGGCTTCCGACATCGTCCTGCTCCAAACTCTGCGCTCTGGCGTTTGCCATGGAAATCCTGAGCACGCCAGCCTCATTGCGGGCTTGATGAACCGTATCACGATACAGCTTGACTGCAATATGGTACATATGTATCAAATTGCAGTACAGGAGACTCGGGAGGAGTTGTCCCACATTTCAATCGCAGATCTGGCCCTGCCTCGGTGGGGGATGGAGGATTTTGTCATGACGATCATGGTTCGCGGCATCGAATTCCAGAGTAATCTGGATAATCCGATGGGCATCGAATTCTACAACCTGTCCCATCGTTTCGGCTACCAGTGCCCCAATTGGCCCTATTTCCGCGACGTCCGCATCGAGCGCATGCACTACATGGCCAAGTCCGGCGTGCTGTCGCAGACCATCACCACGACCATGCATGTGACGACCCATATCGATGCGCCGGCGCATGTCGTGCAGGGCACCCCCTTCATCGACGAGGTACCGCTGCCGCATTTCTTCGGCTCCGGCATCGTCGTGTCGCTGCCGAAGAAGAAGTGGGAGCAGATCACCGGCGACGATCTCGAGAAAGCCTGCGGCAAGGCAATCCGCAAGGGCGACGTGCTGATCATCAACACCGGCTGGCATAAGGTCTACGAAGACGGCGATTATTTCCCATACTGCCCGGGCTTCGTGCCATCGGCCGCCGACTGGATGATCGAGAAGGGCGTCAAGGTGGTGGGGCACGACACCCAGGCCAATGACCATCCGCTGGCCACCGCCATCGGCCCGCAGCGCAACGGTCCGCTGCTGCCGCATTTGGCGCAGGAGTACAAGCAGTGGTCGGGCGGCATCGACTGGAAAGATGCTTTCCCGGAATGGGAGCCGGTGCACCAGAAGATCTTCAAGGCAGGCATCCTCGGCATTGAGAATGTCGGCGGTGATCTCGATGCCGTTACCGGCAAGCGCTGCACCTTCGCCTTCTTCCCGATCAACTGGGACCGCGGCGACGGCTGCATCATCCGCCTGGTGGCGATGATCGACAAGGGCCAGAAATACCGCATCGAGCCCGGCGAGGCGTTCTGATGCTTGCCAAGCGCTTTGCCGACGCGAAGCCCTACGAGGCGCCCAACCATCGCGGCGTTGTTGGGCTTCGTCTCCAGGGCTTCGAGGCCGGCGGCCCGGAAAACCAGTGGGTCGGCCTGTCGCAATTCCTTCCGTGGGGTGGAGCAGGACCGGACTCGACGCCATTCGAAAAAGTCTACGTCGTCCTCGAGGGGCAAATGACGGTGATCGCGAGCGGTGCCGAGACGGTCCTGCAAAAATACGATTCCTGCACCATCGCGCCCGGCGAAGTGCGCGAGATCGTCAATCGCACGAACCATGTCTGCACCATACTGGTCGTCATTCCCTATCCGCCCGGAGCGAAGCCATGAGCGACCCAAAGCCCCAAGGTGCGAAGCCATGAGCGACTTCCTGGAGAACCCGCTGTCGTTGTTCGACATTGCCGGCAAGGTTGCAATCATCACGGGCGCATCCGGCGCCTTTGGCGCACTGGCTTCGCAGGTCCTTGCCGGAGCGGGCGCAAAACTCGCCATTGTTGCTGGCAACGCAAAAGCCCTGCAAGACACCGCGGCAGCGTGTCTTGAACTCGGTGCCGAGGTCGAAGCAATCAATGCCCGGCCGTCCGATGAGGCTGCCTGTGAGGCGATCGTCGCCAGGGCGGTGAAGCGCTTCGGCCGCGTCGACATTCTCGTCGTCGCATCGGGCAAGAACGACGTGGCGAAAATCACCGAGATGGCGCCGGCGCGTTTCCTCGACGTGATGGACGCCAATGTCACGCAATCATGGCTCATGGCGCGCGCCGCCGGCAAGCAGATGCTGGCACAAGGGCAGGGAGGCAAGATGGTGCTGATGTCTTCGGCGCGCGGCCTGCTCGGCCATCCTGCCGGCTACACCGCCTATTGTGCATCGAAGGCCGCCGTCGACGGCATCACCAGGGCGCTCGGCTGCGAATGGGGACCGACGGGCATCACAGTCAATGCGATTGCGCCAACCGTCTTCCGCTCGCCGCTGACAGCCTGGATGTTCGAGGACACGGAGAACGCGCAGAATGTTCGCAAGGGCTTTCTGGCGCGCGTGCCCAAGGGTCGTCTCGGCGAGCCGCAGGATCTGGCCGGGCCGCTGCTGTTCCTGGCTTCGAAGGCTTCGGATTTCTACACCGGGCACACGCTCTATGCCGATGGCGGCTATACGGCGGGCTGAGGCATGACGCGGGCGAAGAAAAACATCGCGATCGTCGGCGCCGGCCTCATGGGCCATGGCATCGCGCAGGTCTTTGCCCGGGCCGGGCATCGTGTCCGCGTCTTCGACGCGCAACCGGCGGCTTTGGACACGCTGCGGTCGCGCATCGCGAAAAACCTTGCTGACCTGGGTCTCAAGACCGGCGCGGAACGCCATGTGTCCGGCCACGCCGACCTCGGCGAGGCGGTCACCGACGCGGATGTCGTCATCGAGGCGGCACCCGAAAAGCTTGACCTGAAACGCGCGGTCTTCGCGGATCTGGTGCGGCTGGCGCCGAAGTCGGCACTGCTTGCTTCCAACACATCGGTCATCCCGATCGGCCAGATCGCCGAAGGCCTGGAAACACGCGCGCGTATCCTCGGCACGCATTGGTGGAATCCGCCCTTCCTGGTGCCGCTGGTGGAGGTGGTGGGAACGCCCGATACGTCGTCCGAAGCGATCGCGGCGATGATCGAGCTGTTGTCTTCCGTCGGCAAAACACCGGTTCATGTGAAGAAGGACGTTGCGGGCTTAGTCGGCAACAGGCTTCAGCATGCACTGTGGCGCGAGGCCATCGCCCTCGTCGCGGAGGGCATCGCCGACGCCGAGACCGTCGACACGGTCGTCAAGGCAAGTTTCGGCCGCCGGCTCGCAGTGCTCGGTCCGCTCGAGAATGCTGACCTCGTCGGCACCGATCTGACGCTCGACATCCACAATGTGGTTCTGCGGCATTTGAACCGGTCGCCCGACCCGTCGCCTTACCTGAGCGAACTCGTCGCTTCGGGCAGGCTCGGCATGAAGGCGGGCGCAGGGTTTCGCCATTGGACCGATAGCCAGGCGCAGGCGCTGCGCGCTTCGGTTTTTTCGTATCTGAAGAATTTCGTATCAACGCCAACTGGCTCGGGAGGAGAACATGGCGAAGACGATGAAGGCAGCCGGCGCAAGACATAGAGTGACGCGCCGCGATTTCCTGAAGACAGCGGCCAGCGCCGCTCTTGCTGCGCCGGCGATCCTCAAGATGACGCGTGCCTATGCCGACACGCCGAAGCTCAAGGTCGGGCATGTCAGCCCGCGCACCGGGCCGCTCGCCGGTTTCGCCGAGGCCGACGAGCATATTCTTGCCGGCATCGCCAAGGCTTTTTCCGGCGGCATTGAGAACAACGGCAAGTCCTGGGCGATCGAGATCATCTCCAAGGATAGCCAATCCAATCCAAATCGCGCCGCTGAAGTCGCATCGGAGCTGATTCTGAAGGAGGAGGTCGACATCATCGTCGCCGCCTCGACGCCCGACACGGTCAATCCGGTCTCGGACCAGGCGGAGCTCAACGGCACGCCCTGCGTGACGACGGACTGCCCGTGGCAGCCCTATTTCTTTGGTCGCAACGGCAAACCCGATACCGGTTTCGAATCGACCTATCATTTCTTCTGGGGCCTTGAAGACGTCATCGCCAATTTCATGGCGTTGTGGGATCACCCGGGCGTTGGCAAGAAGATCGGTGGGCTGTTCCCGAACGATGCCGACGGCAATGCCTGGGGTGACGCCGAGCGGGGCTTCCCGAAGCCGCTTGCGGCGGCGGGCTATGCGCTCACCGATCCTGGCCGCTACCAGCCGCTCAGCGACGACTTCTCGGCACAGATTTCCGCTTTCAAGGGCGCGGGCGCCGAGATCGTCACCGGCAACATGATCCCGCCCGACTTCGCCACCTTCTGGAGCCAGGCGGGCCAGCAGGGATTCAAGCCCAAGATCGTGACCATTGGCAAGGCGCTGCTGTTCCCATCAGTGATCGAATCGCTCGGCGAGCGGGGCAATGGGCTCAGCTCCGAAATCTGGTGGACGCCGAACCATCCCTTTGCGTCGAGCCTGACCGGCGAGACGGCGAAGGCACTGGCCGATGGCTATGTCTCGGCGACGGCTCGTCCCTGGACGCAGCCGATCGGCTTCAAGCATGCACTGTTCGAAGTGGTCGCCGACATCGTCAAGCGAGCGGCCGATCTCGAGGACCATGCAGCCATCATCGAAGCCATCAAGGCGACCAATCTCAAGACCATCGTCGGCAGCGTCGACTGGTCGAAGGGGCCGGTGAAGAACGTCTCCAAGACACCGCTCGTCGCCGGCCAGTGGCAGAAGAAGGATGGCAAGTTCGAATTGGTGATCACCAGCAACAAACAGGCGCCGGAAATTCCTGTCGGCGGCGAACTCGTCCTTCTGTAGGCTTCCGGGCAGCGGCTGGGCTCGGCCTGGTCGCTGCCGATACATTTCAAGGAACGTCTTGTGCCCATTCTCGCTGTCAACGGCGTTAGCAAGCGCTACGGAGCCCTGCAGGTCACGGACGATGTGACGCTGTCGGTCGCCGAGGGCGAGGCGCTGGGCATTATCGGCCCCAATGGCGCGGGCAAGACGACGCTGTTCAACCTGATCGCCGGAACCGTGCTGCCCGACGCCGGTACGATCGACTTCAACGGCTCCGACGTCACCCGCATGCCGGCACGCCAGCGCTGTCATCGCGGCATCGGCCGTTCCTTCCAGATACCGCACCCGTTTGCCGGCATGACGACCTACGAGAACATCCTGGTCGGTGCCGCCTTCGGCCGCAACGCATCGGAACGCGACAGCGAGGCGAGGGCAGTCGAGGTGCTCGAGTTGACCGGCCTCAGGCGCAAGGCAAATGTGCTTGCCGGCCAACTGACCCTTCTTGAGCGCAAGCGGCTCGAAATGGCCCGCGCCCTGGCCAGTGATCCGAAACTGCTGTTGCTCGACGAGATCGCAGGCGGGCTGACAGAGCCGGAATGCATCGAACTCGTCGAAGCGATCAGCCATGTGCGCGCGGCCGGCGTCTCGATCATCTGGATCGAGCATGTCGTCAACGCCCTGCTTGCCGTGGTCGACCGCATCGCGGTGATCGACTTCGGCAGGAAGATCGCCGACGGTGACCCGCGCACCGTCATGGCAAGCCCGAAGGTCGCCGAAATCTACATGGGCCTGGACGCCGGGGCCGCGCATGGCTGAGCCGCTGCTTTCCATTCGCGGCCTGAAAGCCGGCTATGGCGACTTCCAGGCCTTGTTCGGCATCGACGTCGACCTCCAGGCAGGTGAGGTGCTGGCGCTGATCGGCGCCAATGGGGCGGGGAAATCGACACTGCTGAAAGCGATCGTCGGTCTGGTGCCCTGCAGCCGCGAGATGGTGTCGCTACGCGGCGAGCCGATCGGCGGCGAGCGGCCAGACCGCATCGCAAGGCGCGGCATCGCTTTGGTGCCGGAGGGACGCCGCCTGTTCCGCTCGCTCAGCGTCGAGGAAAATCTCGTCATCGGGGGCGAGCGCGCGAAACCCGGCCGCTGGACACAGGAAACGGTCTACCGGCTGTTTCCGATCCTTGGCGAGCGGCGCAAAAGCCTGGGCACAGCGCTGTCGGGCGGCCAGCAGCAGATGGTGGCAATAGGCCGCGCGCTGATGGCCAATCCCGACATCATCCTGTTCGACGAGATATCGCTCGGCCTGGCGCCGGTCGTCATCAAGGACATTTACGCCGCCTTGCCGGCGATCGCCGCCACCGGCGTCTCGATTATCCTCGTCGAGCAGGACGTGTCGCGGGCGCTTGGCGTGGCCAGGAGCTTCGTCTGCCTGCAGGAAGGCAAGGTATCGCTCGCGGGCCGTCCCGCCGAGCATGACCGCGCGGCGATTACCGCCGCCTATTTCGGGATGCATCGCTGATGGACTGGGTCAACGCCATCGTCCAGGGCGTGCTGCTCGGCGGGCTCTATGCGCTGTTTGCTGCCGGCCTGTCGCTGATCTTCGGCGTCATGCGCCTGGTCAACATCGCCCATGGCGATCTGATCGTGCTCGCCGCCTACATCGCACTGGTGGTGGTGCAGGCGACCGGCCTGCATCCGCTGGCCTCAGCCGTCATCGTCGTGCCGCTGATGGCCGCGATCGGCTACGGAATGCAACGCTTGCTGCTCAATCCGACCATCGGCAAGGATCTCTTGTCGCCGCTGCTCGTCACTTTCGGCATTTCGGTGATCCTGCAGAACGGCCTGCTGGCGACATTCACGGCCGACAGCCGACGGCTCGCCGCCGGTCCGATCGAAACGGCGGGCATCGAGATCCTGCCGGGTCTCAGCCTCGGCATCCTGCCGCTGATCATGTTCGCGGTGTCGGTTCTGCTTATCTTCGGGCTCGAATGGATTTTCTACCGAACCAGTCTCGGCCGCGCTTTCCGCGCGACCTCGGATGATGCCGAGATCGCGCAACTGATGATGCTCGACCGCCGGCATGTCTTCGGCATGGCGATGGCGCTGTCTGCGGCGGTCGTCGCCATCGCCGGCATCTTCCTCGCCATCCGCACCAATTTCGACCCTTCATCCGGCCCGGCGCGCCTGCTGTTCGGCTTCGAGGCTGTCATCATCGGTGGGCTCGGCAATCTGTGGGGCACGTTGGCTGGAGGCATCGTGCTCGGCGTGGCGCAGGCGATCGGCGCGCAGGTCTCGCCGGGCTGGCAGATCCTCGCCGGCCATCTCGTCTTCTTCATGGTGTTGGCGCTGCGGCCGAAAGGCCTGTTCCCGAGGATGGATTGATGAGCGCCAGTTTCTCCATCGAGCGCTCCACCGCGACCAGCCGTATCACCGCAGCCGCAGCGCTTGTCGTGCTCGTCTGCCTGGCGGCGGCGCCCTGGTGGGCCGGCCGCGCCAATGTCCGGCTGCTTGGCGAGATCTATTCCTTCATCGCGCTGGCCAGCCTGTGGAACCTGCTTGCCGGCTATACCGGCCTCGTCTCAGTCGGCCAGCAGGCCTATGTCGGTTTCGGCGGCTACGCGTTGTTCGCGCTTGCCATGTTTCTCGGCGTCCATCCGCTGCTGGCGATCCTTCTCGCTGGCGTGTTCGGCGCACTGATCGCCATCCCGATCGCGCCGCTGCTGTTTAGGCTGCAGGGCGCCTATTTCGCCATCGGCACCTGGGTCCTGGCCGAAGTGTTCCGCCTCGGCTTCGCGCAGGTCTCAGCGCTCGGCGGCGGCTCCGGAAGCAGCCTGACGGCAAGCGTCGTCACCGGCATCGCGACAAGCCGCGACCTGCGCGAAATGCTGGTCTATTGGACGGCGCTGGTGCTGGCGCTGGCGGCGCTGGCCTTCGTCATTCTGCTGCTGCGCTCGCGCATGGGGTTGGCGTTGACGGCGCTGCGCGATAGCGAGATCGCCTCCGAAAGCCTCGGCATCGACATTTGGCGCAGCAAGCTTTTCGTCTATGTCGCGGTCGCCGGGCTGACCTCGATGACTGGCGCCTTCATCTTCCTGCAGAAGCTGCGCATCTCGCCGGACGCCGCCTTCAGCGTCAACGACTGGACGGCCTACGTCATCTTCATCGCCGTCATCGGTGGCATCGGAACCATCGAGGGCCCGATCGTGGGCACAATCCTGTTCTTCCTGCTGCGCGAGGCATTGTCCGATCTCGGAACCGCCTACCTGTTGATCCTCGGCGCGGTCGCCATCCTGGTCATGCTGAAAGCGCCGAAAGGGCTGTGGGGCATTCTCGCCGAGAAGACCGGCTTGTCGCTGGTGCCGATACGCCGGCGCGTGACCTTTCAGGACCAGTAGAACAATCGCCGCTAAGGCGGCAAGGAAAGGAACCAGCCCGTGGCCGACCTGTCGAAGAAAGTCATCATCACCTGCGCCGTCACCGGCGGCATCCACACGCCGACCATGTCGGATGCACTGCCTTTCACGCCGGATGATATTACCCGTCAGTCGATCGAGGCGGCCGAGGCGGGTGCGTCAATCCTGCATCTGCACGCGCGCGATCCGAAGGACGGCCGTCCGACGCCGGACCCGGCTGTGTTCATGCAGTTCCTGCCGCGCATCAAGCAGGCGACAGACGCGGTCATCAACATCACCACCGGCGGCGGCCTCAACATGAGCGTCGAGCAGCGGCTGGCGGCGCCGCTGATCGCCAAGCCCGAGATGTGTTCGCTCAACATGGGCTCGATGAATTTCGGCATCTATCCGCTCGCCGACCGCTATTCGTCGTGGAAGTATGAGTGGGAAGAGCCCTATCTGCGCGGCACCGACGACTTCATCTTCCGCAACACCTTTCGCGACATCGAGCGGATCCTGAAGTTGCTCGGCGAAGGCCATGGCACAAGGTTCGAGCACGAATGCTACGATGTCGGACATCTCTACAGCCTGGCGCATTTCGTCGATCGCGGCCTGGTAAAGCCGCCTTTCTTCGTCCAGATGATCTTCGGCATTCTGGGCGGGATCGGCCCCGACATGGACAACCTCGGCTTCATGAAACAGAAGGCCGAAAAGCTGTTCGGCAACGACTATCGCTGGTCGGTGCTGGCTGCCGGCCGTTTCCAGATGCCATTCGCCACCCAGGCCGCCATGCTCGGCGGTTCGGTCCGCGTCGGGCTCGAGGATTCGCTCTACATCGGCCGTGGCAAGCTCGCGAGCTCGAACGCCGAACAGGTTTGTAAGATCCGGACCATCCTGACCGAACTCGGCCACGAGATCGCTACGCCAGCCGAGGCTCGAGCGATGCTGGGGTTGAAGGGTGGCGATCTGGTCGGCTTTTGAGACAGCGCCGTGGATGGCCGGGATTTCGAACTCAAAGACCAGCTGTGGGACCATGCGGAACGATACGGGAAACTTTCTAATTTTAGCCCACGAAAAACGCAATATAATCAACAGCTTCGTACATCCTCCGGGCCTGCCAATTCTTGTCGGGACAAAGGACTTTAGCCTGGCCCGAGGTAACGATCCTGAACATCAAGGCGAGTCGACGTTGCGTGAGGACGTTGCTTGATGGCGGTCGCTTCGCGGCTCATCTAGCTAGTCGCCATGAATGTGCTACCTATTGTGATACCAATCGAGCTTGGAAGCAGAAAAAACTCAGCAAAAACAATAGCTTTTAGGCGGATCGATCCGGGCCAACGGTACCATCGACTTCTCCCCTAAGTTACTGTTTTTGCTTTAAAAAGGTTCGGCTGCTGGCTTTCAGGCTTGCTCTGAAGGGCGAAGGCGCGAAGAGGAAGATCCTGATCGCTACCTCCACCATAATTTCCGCCACGCGGTCGAGCGCGCGCTCGATACGCTCAGCGGTGATCGGCCCAAGCGCAGGTGCGTGGCGCTTCACCGCCACACAACCGTAGCGATCCGATCTGCTTCAGCCCCTATCTCTACCGCGCTCGCAACCAGGTCGAGCGGTTCTTCAACCGGATCAAACATTGTCGCCGGGTGGCGACGCGCTACGACAGGCTGGCCGCCAACTACCTAGCCTTCGTACATCTCGCGTCAATCAGGCTATAGCTGCGCCTTTATGAGTCCGCGTCCTAATGCGGTTTGTCTGGACCGGTTCGGCTGGACCGGTTCGGCTGGACCGGAAAGGACTTGATCGGAACGCGACTGCAGGATCTTCTGGGTCCGCTTTACGCACTCAACCTACCCTATATCACCGCTGCTTCCAGGGGCCACGAGCAGGTGTTCAAGCGCGCCCGTAGTGCAGGCGATAGAAAATTGGAAAGCACGTGCGGTAACAGTTGATTCAACCATTGCTGGTATTCTAGGGAGGTGTGGTAGCGGCTCCGACACTGCGGCGGGGGTGGGTTGCCGGAGCCGCCTGCGCAGTCAGGGTTGGGATTCGACCGCGCTGTCCCAGAATAGGACGGCGCGGTCAACGATTCGTTAAAAAGCTTCGGAACTAATTAAGCATACGCTAATTGAATCGCGGTTTTGCGAGTCAGTTCATGCGTTTGAAGTTCATCCCGCCATTGATACCGATGCTCGTAGAGCAGCCTCCCGAAGGCGACGACTGGATTCATGAAGAGTTCGATGGCTATCGCTCGCGGCTGATCGTCGACGACGCCGGCACCAGTGCCCGACAAGTGATCGTTGGGACTTTTTAGGCGCTCTTCTTGCGTTCCGCCACTTCGACGCCAAGCCGGAACGCCTGGCCATCGGCATAGGAGCGTGCGTGACTTTCAGCCTCGAATGGGACTGTCAGCGTGTTGCCGTAGGCGGTAACGCGGACAGTCCATTTCTTGTCGCGAATGATTTCGACGGCGTGCTGCTCGGGCGATTCCATGATTTCCTCCACCATCACCAAGTGAGAGGGCGCAAAAATAGCGTCGTAAAGTCGTTTGAATGCGAACAATTACACACAGCCGTGTCGCAATGTTTTGAATCGACCGCGCATGCCCGTAGGGCCCGTGCCGACGGCAATGGCCTAGGCCCTTGAGCAACTGTAGCGGATCTGTGAGTAAGGCTTACCGCGCTGACGGTCGATACGTGACGGCGTTCAGCGAAGCCGGCCGTCAGTTTCGCGGCCGCTATGATGAGGCCGGGGGAATGATGTCGACGTTCGTCGAGCACAGCCTTTTGGAGGTCACACAGACGCCAATCGATGGCCCGGATGTTTTGCGGCTGTGGCGCGACCTTCCGCTCCCGCGAGAAGGCGATTGGCGATCCACTTCAAAGTCGTCGACGATCATCTGCGAAGATGGGCGATTGGAACGAAAATGACCAGTCAGCGTTCTATGCGTCGTTGCTAATAACAATTCGCCAAAGGGAGGGTCGGCGTTGCAGTTAGGCGGGGGCAGCGAGAAGCTCACAGAGCGTCCAGACCAACTAAGCGCACTTTCGAGAAGCGCGATTGCTTGCGTCCGACGCCCGCGCCTCGATGCCCATGACGGATCAGCAATCAAATAGTTGGAATCGCGCATCTGCCATGGAAGCCGGCGAGATCGATCCCTGGCGTACAGCGAGGATCAGGTTCTCCAGCCCCAGTCGAACGTCATGCCATTGAATTCACGGGGGCGCTCCGTTCGACGCGCACAGTTGGCGGCGTCTCCAGTTGATCCGCAACAGTCTGCCAGCGATCGGCGAAATGGCCGTATGCGGTCTTGATCTGGACACCGACAGGAAGTTCCGGGCATTCATTCTCGCCATTGCTGCCCCAATTGACCCAACCGGACTGGCGCCGCTGGACGATCTGGAAAGCCCCCGACGGTTCCGATGTCCACCAGATCATGGCACGGCCCGTGGCCTCGTCGAATTCCACTGTCTTGTCGGCTGGACCGGGGAAGATCGTTTCGTGCGCGACGGCCGACACGTCGACCGGTTGATCTGTCAGGATCCAGTGCCGGTCCGTAAGATCAGCCTTGACATGCGCCGCTGCGCGCACACGTGCGAGGCGTTCGCGTAGCTCATCGTCCCCAAGCACGCCTTCCCATTTGCAAAACAGCCGCCAATAGAGGTCCCAATGGGCGGATTCGATGTCGCCGAGGTGCGAACGGAATTCCTCGAACTTCCGGCTCTGGTTGGCCGAGTTGGTCACCGTGTCGGCCACCATCGCGACGAGTTCGCCTGCGTAAGGGTCACCTGCACGGTAGCGCGTGCCGCCATAGGCGGCGAAGCGATCGAACACGAGCCTGCCCTTGCCGCCCTCGAACTCGTCGCCGACAGTAATCTTGTTGGTGACGGAGCGGCCGTTGATGACGGTCTGGAAAGGGTCGACGCAATAGCGGCGCTGGAAAAAGGGCGTCCCGTGGGTGAACATCCAGTCGATCGAGAAGCGCTTGCCCTTGAGTTCATCCAGCAGGCCGTCCGGGATCGTGCCGTGCATCCGGTAATGGTGCAGAACCGGACCGCGCTCCAGCGTCTCGATTTCGACGGTCGTATGCTCGGGAGGATTGATGAGACCGTTCTCCGGGGTGAAGAAAGGCCCGTAAAAGCCGCCGATGGCATTGTTGCCGGAGGGCAGCAGTTCGAAATCGTCGGCCAATGACCGGAAGTGGCGGATTCCCCACTTGGACGAACCGAGGCCTTGCGCTGTGCCTGAGCAGAGCTCGAGGTCGAATACACCCGTATCAAGGCGTACGAAGCAGTCCGCTTCCCTGCCTTTGAGAACAGTGATGCCGGGGGCGTCAACCGAAACTGCGTCGCAGGGCTCGTCCAGCATTAGCCGTAGGTGGCCGCTGAAGCTCACGGTCGCCGTGAAACGCGTTTCGCCTGGCTTGGCGTCCTGCGTCAGGCGCTGGCACAACACCCGGTTGCCAGCGTCGTCGCGAGCCCACCAGAGGGCATGCGGCAGGTCCGCGGCGACGGAAAAGACGATCGGCTCATGGTCGCGCCGGCCTGCGAGAGGATCTGTGATGGTGACGGCAAGGGTCATGGAGGTCCCTCCAGTGGAAAGTGGTGAATTGGGTAACGCGCCTGTCGCGTCAGGGCGGGCCGAGACGCCGTGGCGGTTATTGGCTGGACGCGCCGGGTGGCGCGTTTTTGCGAAAGCGGAAAAGCCCCGGCCGCTGCTTCAGGCTGTCGATGGCGACGGCTAGGATGATGACCACACCCTTGATCAGCAACTGAGTGAAGAAGGGTACGTTGAGCAGGATCAAACCGGTACCCAGCACACCAAGGATCACCGATCCTATGAGCGTGCCGACAATTCGGCCGCGGCCTCCGGCAAGGCTGGTACCGCCGAGCACGACCGCCGCGATCGCGTCTAGCTCATAGCCGGTCCCGGCGGTGGGCTGGGCCGAGATGACGCGAGCGGAGAAGATGACGCCCGCCAGACCGGCACAACCGCCGGCCAGGACATAGACCGATGTGATGACCCTCTTGACGCGCACGCCGGCGAGCTTGGCTGCCTCGGCATTGCCGCCCACGGCATAGACATGGCGGCCATAGCGCGTCCGCTCCAGAATGAACCAGATGATCAGGTAGACGATTGCCATCACAATGACCGGCACAGGGATGCCCCACAGGTATCCATTGCCGATGTCTTTGAAATTCAGGGAACTCGAAACGATCGGCTGGCCTTTGGTGATGGTATAGGCAAGGCCGCGCAGGAAGGTCATCGTCCCCAGGGTGACGATGAATGGCGCGAGCGAGAGGTAGGCGGTCAGCGCTCCGTTGACCAGGCCGCAGGCCGCGCCGACGGCAATGCCGACAAGGATGGCGGCGGGGGCGGGCACGCCCGCTATGGCGGCGATGACGGAGACCACGCCAGAAACGGCAATGATCGATCCGACGGAAAGGTCGATGCCGCCGGTCAGGATGACGAGCGTCATGCCTGCCGCCAGGATAGCGTTCACCGAGATGGCGCGCGCAATGTTGAGCAGGTTGTCGACACGGTTGAAATTCGGAGCGATGGCCGACATCAGGATCACCAGCGCGACCAGCACCATGAGAATGCCCACGCGGTCCCACCATTTGGCGAAATCGAAGGGGGCGCGATCCCGCGTGGTTGGTGTTGGCTGAGTGGTCTCGTCTCGGGCAGTATTCACGGTTGCATTCCTGTGTTTCCGCCACGGGTCGCGGTACCCGTCGCATGAAGCATCACTTCCTCTTCCGAGGTTTTCTCCGAAACCAGTTCGGACACGATTCTGCCCTCGCGCATGACCAGCAGGCGATCGCTTATCCCGATCGCCTCCGGCAGATCCGACGACATGACCAGGATTGCCTTGCCGGCGCGGGCGAGTTGGTCGATCTCCTCGTAGATCTCGCGCTTTGCACCGATGTCGACACCGCGGGTAGGTTCGTCGAGGATCAGCACCCTGGAATCGCGAAGCAGCCATCGGGCGAGTGCCGCCTTTTGCTGATTTCCTCCAGACAGGGCCTTCACAGGCAGCGAGAGTGCGTTGAGCCGGAGTTTGAGCCGCTTCATCTGCTCCATGACGGCATCGCGTCGTTCCGCCCGATTGACCACGCCTGCCGCGACGAAGCGGTCGAGCGAACTGATGGCAATGTTGTCCTCCACCGAATGGTCGAGGAACAGGCCTTGCTCCTTGCGGTTCTCGGGCACCATGCCGATGCCGTCGGCAATCGCCTCGAAGGGATCAGACGGATGACTGGGACGGCCTTCGATCCTGACTGAACCAGCGGTGCGCGGGTCGGCGCCGAAAATCAGGCGTCCGACTTCGGTTCGACCCGAGCCGATCAGCCCCGCCATGCACACCACCTCTCCGGCGCGAACCGAGAGGTCGACCGGGCCGACGTCTTCGCTGGCTAGTCCTTCGACCTCGAGGACGGCGGCGCCGGGGGTGCGTTTGTCGTGGTGGTAGAGGTCGGCGACCGGACGGCCGACCATCATGCGAACCACGTCCTGCGGACTGATCTCGGCCAGGGTGCCGGTCCCCACATAGCCGCCGTCACGGAACACGGTGACCCGGTCCGCCAACTGCCAAACTTCCTCCATGCGGTGCGAAATGTAGATCAGCCCCACGCCCGCCGAGCGCATCTGGCCTATGATCCGATAGAGTTCCTCTGCCTCGGCGCGCGACAGCGCCGCGGTCGGTTCATCGAGCACGAGCACGCGGGCGTTTTCGCCAACGGCGCGCGCGATCTCGACCAACTGCTGCATGCCCAGGCTCAACGAGCCGAGCGGCCGCCGCGGATCGATCGTCGAGTGGATGCGTGCCAGCTTCTCACGCGCCTGTTGCTCCATGCGGCGACGGTCGAGCATGCCGAAGCGCGTGCGCGGTTCACGTCCGAGCGCAAGGTTTTCCGCGACCGTCATGTCGCGAACGGTGTTAAGTTCCTGGTGGATGATGGCGATGCCGTTGGCGGAGGCATCGATCGGGGAGCGGATCTCGACTTCATGGCCATCGATAAGGATACGCCCCGCGTCGCGTTGGATGTTGCCGGCGAGGATCTTCATGAGGGTCGACTTGCCCGCGCCATTCTCGCCCATCAGCGCATGCACCTCGCCCGCTCTCAGGTCGAAATGGACCTTGTTCAAGGCCAGCGTTGCCCCGAAGCGCTTGGAGACGCCTTCGATGACAAGAAGCGGAAGTTGGGTGCTCATGGCAGCCTCACGGGTCTTGAGGCGGGGAGCGGCGCAAGGCCGCTCCCCGCCGGGCTGGTCTGGGAGATGGTTACCAGCCGGGATACTGGGTGACGTTGTCGCGAGTGACGAGAACGCTCTCAATGAGGATTGTTTTGTCCTTCGGCGCCTTGCCGGCAATCATGTCCTGCGCGACCTTCACCGCCTGGCGCACCATCTCCGCCGGGTTCTGCGTGGCGGAGCCGATGAACGGCGACCCTTCCCGCTTCAGTTCGGCGACCGCTTCGGGGCTGCCGTCCACGCCGGTGACCTTGATCTGGCTGGTCTTGCCGGCCTGTTCGACAGCAAGCACCGCGCCGAGCGCCGAGGGGTCGTTCATGCCGAAGATACCGGTGACATCCGGGTTGGCCGTCAGCATGTCGGTCGTCACGGCGAGGCCTGAGGCCCGGTCATTCTTCGAGGCTTGCTGGCCAACGATCTTGATGTCGGGAAACTTCGCGGCGACCGTCTTGCAGCCATTGATGCGGTCGATGATCGTCTGGATCGGTGTGCCGTCCACCAGGAGCACCTGACCTTTTCCGCCCATTTGCTGGAACAGGTACTCGCACGATTTCTCGCCCGCCTGTACCGCATTGGTCATGATCACCGCGTCGGCGCCGTGAGCCGGAGTATCGACCGCGATAACGATGATGCCGGCATCCTTGGCCCGCTGGATAGCCGGCTCGATGCCGGTTTCGTCTACCGCAGAAATGACGATCAGATTGACGCCCTGCTGCATGAAGGCGTCGATCTGGGTGTTTTGGTTGGCCAGGTCGAGTTGCGCGTCCTGCACGTTGACGGTGGCGCCGATCTGCTTGGCCGCATCTTCCGCGCCTTTGGTCATGGCGGAGAAGAACGGATTGGACATGTCCTGCACCATCAGGCCGATCTTCTCGATCTTGCTGGGAAGCTTGCCTTCCGCCGAGGCTGAGACTGCCCCGAAGGACAAGCCGAGCGCCACAAGGGACGCAGCAGTCATAAGCCGGATACTGGTCTTTGCTTTCATGTTTTTTCCTCCTTGTTGTCTGCCGCCGTGAAGTGACGGCAGATTCGGTTTCCTCGACTTCCAAGCCGCGACTATCACCGCGGCAGATTCCGGGTTTCGACTTGCCTAATCGTTTAGGTTCAAGCGCGAAGTAGTCCGGTCATCGTCCTTCCATTCCAGTTGTCGCTAAGCTGCCTGCGAGGTCATTGGGCCTTGCGCATGCGCGCTGTCTTTCGAACAGCCGCAGGAGCAGCGGATTATCAGGCGGGCGGGCACGCGCTGCTGATCCTCCGGAAGATAGACCGGGGTGGGCGCCTGGCCCCTTTTCTCGGCTTCGACCTGCTTGTCGATGATCCTGCGCAGGGTCATCGCAGCAAGGCGGCCGATCTGCTCGCTGTGCTCGTTCAGCACCGTCATCGGCGGATCGGTAAGCTCTGACCAGGCGAATTCGTCATAGGCCACCACCGCCATTTCCTGCGGTATTGCGACGCGCCTTTCAGCGGCAAGTTTCATGGAGCCGAGCAGCAGTGGGTTGTTGCCTGCGATCAGCGCGCGCGGAACCTTGCCGGTGGAATCGAGATGGCGCGCCAGCGTGCTGTAGCCGGACTGAGCGTCATTCTCCGACTCCAGCACCAGCAGGTCGGCCCCGTGGATCCGCGCGGCCTCCTTGATGCCGCGCTCACGGTCGAACCGCGTCGACCATTTCGACGGATAGACCAGAAACAGCCAGTCCTTGTACCCATGATCGGCAAGATGCTTACCCACCATCAGGCTGGCATTGTAGTTGTCGGTGGTCACGCTTGGTGTGTGCGCGGCCTCGGCAGGCGGCGAGGAGTCCACGAAGACCAGCGGGATATCCCAGCGCTCGAGCAGGCGCGTGTTCTCTGACTTCAGGGTCAGCGTCGAAATCACGCCGGCGGTCCGTGACTCGATGAGGCGGCGGATCATCCGATCCTCAAGGCGGGCGTCATACACGCCGTTGACCGCGACGTCGCCGACAACCACCGTCCACTCGGAAGGTTCCAGAGCTTGCTGTATGCCTGCCATCAGGTCGAGATAGTAGGAGTTCGAGGTGCTTGCGGTAATGACGGCAACCGAGTCTCGGCTGGCCCGCCGCAATTCCTGGGCCGCGCGGTTGAGCACGTATCCGAGATCGCTCGCCGCCTTCAGCACCTGCTGCCGGCTTGCCTCGGAGACCCCGTCGGCTCCGCTAAGAGCCCGGGACACGGTGAACACAGACAGGCCTGTGGCGCGACTGATGTCGCGCATCGTTGATCTTGCCAAGGGTCAATCCTCCCTCGTCGAGGTCAGCCGGAAGGCTCCACCTAAACGATTAGGATGACGTTTAGTCCTTATTCCGCCCGTTGTCAATTTGAGGTTTGGACCCGCGCCCGAGGTAACGATCCTGAACATCAAGGCCAGTCGACGTTGCGTGAGGACGTTGCTTGAGGGCAGCTGCCTCGCGGCTCACCTGGCTGGTCGCCATGAATGTGCTACCTATTGTGATACACATCGAGCTTGAAAGCAGAAGAAATTCAACAAAAACAATAGCTTGTTAAGCGGATCGATCGTGGCCGCCGAGGAAACGACATACGCCTGCCGGCGCGACCCCGGCAGGTCCGTGGCGAGCGTGACGACCGGAATCCCCTTCTCCGCAAACATTCCTACTATGGGTGCTCCAGGCAGATCGCGACGCCAAGCCCGCCGCCGATGCAGAGCGAGGCGAGGCCACGCCTGGCACCGCGCTTGTGCATCTCGTGCAGCAACGTGACGACGATGCGGCAGCCGGATCCGGCCAGCGGGTGGCCCAGCGCGATGGCGCCGCCATTGACGTTGATCAGCCCAGCGTCCCAGCCCATCTCGCGGTTGACGGCGATGGCTTGCGCGGCGAAGGCCTCGTTGATTTCCATCAGGTCGAGGTCGGATGCCGCCCAGCCTGCCTTGGCAAGCGCCTTGCGCGAGGCCGCCACCGGCCCCAGCCCCATCTGCATCGGCTCGACCCCGGCCGAGGCATAAGCGGCGATGCGCGCCAGTGGCGTCAGGCCGAGTTCATTCATGCGCTTTTCCGATATGACCATCACCGCCGCGGCACCGTCGTTCAGTCCGGACGAATTGCCCGCCGTGATGGTGCCGTCCCGATCGAAGACCGGCCGCAGACGCGACAGGCTTGCCAGCGTCGACGCGGAGTTGGGATGCTCGTCGCTGGCGATGACGCGCTCCTCGCGCTTGCCCATGATTGCTACAGGCACGATCTCGCCGGCGAAGCGGCCGGTCGCGATGGCGCTGCCGGCCTTTTCCTGCGAAGCCACAGCGAAGCGGTCCTGCTCGTCGCGGGTAATCTGGTAGCGCCGTGCAAGACCCTCGGCGGTCACGCCCATATGCACCTGGTTGGGTGCGTCCCAAAGGCCGTCGACGATCATCGAATCCTTGATCTCGTGGTCGCCCATCCTGATGCCGCGCCGTGCGCCGTAGAGCAGGTGCGGCGCCTCGGTCATCGAATCCTGGCCACCGGCAATGACGATGTCGGCGTCGCCGCAGCGGATCGCCTGGGCGGCGAGATGGATCGATTTCTGGCCGGCGCCGCAGACCTTGTTGACAGTCATTGCGGGCACGCTGACGGGAACGCCGGCGTTCAGCGCAGCTTGTCTTGCGGGGTTCTGTCCGGCACCACCGGTCAGGACCTGGCCCATGATGATTTCGGAGACCACGTCGCCTTCCACCTGTGCTTCCTCGAGAAGTGCGCGAATGACGCTCGCGCCGAGTTCGGCGGCAGGGACGCCGGCAAACGCTCCGTTTAGCTTGCCGATCGGCGTCCGCCTGGCGGCGGCGATGAACACATTCTGCATACGTTTCTTCACCCCTCGGCAGGCGGACAAATGGCCGTCTCGGCGTTCTTGACATTCTGGTTATAACCAATATTCTAGCTGCTGTCGGACGTATCGCCAAGAGCGAAACGCCAAGCGAATTTCCGGGAGGACTTGATGACATCCAGCGTGCTTTGGACGCCGGCGGCGGCCGCGTTCAAAACCTCCGGCCTTGCGCGTTTTGCCGCGGCAAACGGCTTCGATCCGCATGACTACGAGACGCTGCATCGCTGGTCGATCGGTGAAAAGGGCGCCTTCTGGCGCGCAGTCTGGAATTTTGCCGGCATCATCGGCGAGCCAGGCGAGGAGGCGTTCCAGGCCGATCCGTCGGCGCCGATGACCGGGAGTGCCTTCTTTCCGCAAGCCAGTCTCAACCTTGCCGAGAATCTGTTGCGCGGCGATGGCGCGGCGCTCGCCGTCGTCGAGGCCGACGAGACCGGCCATTTCCGACATTTCAGCCGCGCCGAGCTGCGCGTCATGGTCGCCCGCACGGCCCGTGGGCTGAGAGCGGCCGGTGTGGTGCGCGGCGACAGGGTCGGCGGCATCCTGCCAAACCGTATCGAGGCGCTTGCCGCGCTGCTCGCAACCTTGTCGATCGGCGCGGTGTGGTCGTCCTGTTCGCCGGATTTCGGCGTCGCGGCCATTCTCGATCGACTTGGCCAGATCGGTCCGAAAGTGCTTTTCGCCACACCGCGCTACCGTTATGGCGGCAGGGACCACGACATCGCTGGCAGGCTCGCCGAGATCGTTGCAGGCATGCCGGAGTTGACGACGCTTGTGACTTGTGGCGACCACGCCGCGATATCGGTTCGTGCCGGTATCACGTCCATCGGATTCGACGCGTTCGGCAGGGAAGGGCCGCTCGCCTTCGAGCGGGTGCCTTTCGCCCATCCCGCCTATGTCCTCTATACCTCAGGCACGACAGGCGCGCCGAAAGCCATCGTGCATTCGGCCGGAGGGGTGCTCATGCAGCACGTCAAGGAGCATCTGCTGCATGGCGATGTGCGGCCGGGCGACATCATGAGCTGGTACACCAACACCGCCTGGATGATGTATCACTGGCTGATCTCCGGCCTCGCCTGCAACGCAGCCGTCGTTCTCTATGACGGCGCGCCGATCCTGAAGACTTCAGAGGGGCTCGACCCGAGCCCGCTGTGGCGTGTCGCCGAAAGGGCCGGCGTCACGCATTTCGGCACCAGTCCGAAATATCTGGCGACACTCGCCGACGAAAATTATGCGCCGGGCAAAAGGCACGATCTGCCGGCACTACGCTCACTTCTCTCGGCCGGTGCGCCGGTCTCGCCCGGCCAGTTCGACTGGGTCTACCAGAACGTCAAGCCGGACATGATCTTCGCTTCGATCTCGGGCGGCACCGAGATCATCGGCTGCTTCCTGCTGGGGTCGCCGCTGCACCCGGTGCGCCGCGGCCATCTGACCGTCAAGGGCCTCGGACTGGCGGTGGCGGTGATGGACGAACGCAATGCGCCTGTCATTGCCGTGCAAGGCGATCTGGTCTGCACCGAGCCGTTCCCGTCGATGCCGCTGACCTTCTGGGGCGAGGGCGGCACCGAGCGCTATCACGCGACCTATTTCGCCGCGCGGCGCGAGATCTGGACCCATGGCGATATCGCCGAAATGACGGTGCATGGTTCGGCCATCGTGCATGGCCGTTCCGACACCACTCTGAAGCCCGGCGGCGTCAGGATCGGCACCGCCGAAATCTACGCGGCCTGCGAAAAATTCCCGGAGATCGAGGACTGTCTGGTGTTCGGTGCGCCGGTCACCGGCGACGAGGAAATCCTGCTCTGCCTGAAGCTTAGGGAGGGCCGCGCGCTGACGGCGGAGCTTGCCCTGCGCATCCGCAAACACATTCGCGAACAGGCGTCGCCGCGTCATGTGCCGCACCGCATCCACGCCGTCTCCGCCATTCCCTACACCCTGAACGGCAAGCGGGTGGAGGGCGCTGCCCGCACGGTGATCGAGGGCAAGGCGGTGAAGAACCTGGGGTCACTGGCCAACCCCGAAGTGCTCGACGAATACCGCCATCTCGACCGGAGCCATGCGGCATGAGCGCGGCACGGTCACGCGGCGCCATTGCCGGCATTGGCGAGCTCAAGCCGACGCGCCGCACCGAGGGGCGCACGACGCTGGAAATGATCGCCGAGGTCTCGCGGCTCGCCGTTCTCGATGCCGGGCTGGAGCCCGGCCATATCGACGGACTGCTGGTCGGTCCGCAGGTCGGCGAAACACCGCAGCACGTACCCGCGACGGTCGCCGAATATCTCGGCCTCAAACCCGACATGGCCAATGTCGTCGATCTCGGTGGCGCCTCCGGTGCCGGCATGGTCTGGCGGGCGGCGGCGGCGATCGAGGCCGGCATGTGCGAGGCGGTGCTCTGCGTTCTGGCCAACACCCGCGAGGCGGAGCCGGCGCGCTCCCCCAACCGCAATCCGATCCGCGAATTCGACGTGCCGTTCGGTGCGTCGGGCGCCAACATGTCCTATGCGCTGCTGATGCAGGCGCATATGGCCGAACACGGCTCGACGCCACACGATTTCGCCGCGATCGCCGCTTGGGCGCGCGCCAACGCGCAGCTCAATCCCGACGCGATCTTTTATGGCAAGCCGGCCGATGTCGGCGACGTGCTGGCGTCTCCCATCGTCGCCTCGCCTTTGCACCTGCTCGAGATCGTGATGCCGGTCGCCGGCGGCGAGGCGGTCGTCGTCGTCTCGGCCGAGCGCGCGCGCCGGCTGGCAAAGCCCGCAGTGCACCTGCTCGGCGCGGGCGAGAAGGTGACGCACCGCGCCGTGTCGCAGGCGCCGAGCCTCACCTCCGGCCCGCTCAAGCCGGCCATGGCGCGCGCCTTCGCGCAGTCCGGCACAAGTGTCGCCGAGATGAGCCTTTTGTCGCTCTACGATTGCTACACGATCATGGTGGCGGCGACGATCGAGGATGCCGGCCTCTGCGCGCCGGGACAGTTCGGCCGCTGGGTCGCTGATAATGCCCTCGGACCGTCCGGCGATGCGCCGCTGAATACGCATGGCGGCCAGCTCGGCTTTGGCCAACCTGATCTCGCCGGCGGCATGACCCATGTCGTCGAAGCGGTGCGGCAATTGCGCGGGCAGGCAACCGGACGGCAGATCGCCAACGCAAAACTGGCGCTGGTCACCGGCAATGGCGCGACGATGAGCGAGGCGACAGCGCTTGTCCTGGGAGCCGATCAATGAGCGTCGATCTCGATCTCCTGAAGACGCCGGGGCCGACCATTACCACGCTGACCGCGCCATTCTGGCAGGCTGCATCCGAGGGCCGGCTGGTCATCCAGTCCTGCGAAGCCTGCTGCAAGGCGGTGTTCTATCCCCGGCCGATCTGCCCGCATTGCTGGAGCAACCGCCTGGTCTGGCGCGAGGCGTCGGGCTGTGGCCGGCTCAAATCCTTCTCGGTCGTGCACAAGCCCGGCCATCCCGGCTGGCTGCCCGCCGCGCCCTATGTCGTCGGCTTGGTCGAGCTCGAGGAAGGGCCGACCATGTTGAGTTTCATCGTCGCCGAAGAGGCCGCATGCGCGGTTGGCCAACCGCTTGTGCTCGCGCCGACGCGCATCGGCGGCCGCACGCTGCCGGCGTTCAGGCCGTCGGCCAAGGACACAACCCCAGACACCACAACAGGACAGGACATACGCTCATGAGCACAGAGACGAAGGACGGCTGGATCGGCGTCGTCAAGGGACGGCCGCAAGTCGGCGCTTTCGCCGAGCGTTCGCGGCGCACGCGCCTCGAGGACATCGAGGCCTTCACCGAGATGACCGGCGACCGCAATCCGCTGCACTATGACAAGGCGCTGGCCGAGGCGTCCGTGTTCGGCAAGCTGATCGTCCAGGGCGGCGTCACCTCCGGCATCCTCAATGCGCTGGTGGCCGAGGATCTTCCCGGCCCCGGAACCGTGTTTCTCGAAGTGGCCTGGAAATTCGTCAAGGCGGTCGGCGTCGGCGAGATGATCACGGGCCGCGTCGAGATCAAGGAGGTGCGGCCCGACAAGCCGATCTGCAAGATCGAGACCTCCGTGCGCAACGAAGCCGGCGATGTCTGCCTGACCGGCACCGCGACGGTGTTCACCGTGCCGCTGGCCAAGGCCTGAGTTCTGGCGATGACGCTCTGGCGGGATTCCAATGCGGCTTCGCCGGCAGTGCTTGCCGAGGACGTGCATCGCTGGAGCGTCCTTGGCCTGCTCTGTCTTGCCGTCGTCCTGTCGCTGACCACCTGGTTCTCGGCAACCGCGATCACGCCCGAGCTGAAGGCGGCATGGCATCTGTCGGGCACGATCGAGGCCTGGCTGACCAATGGCGTGCAGATCGGCTTCGTTGTCGGCGCGCTTGTCTCAAGCCTCGTCAACCTGCCTGACGTGGTCAGGCTGAACCGGCTGATGGCGGTCTCGGCCCTGCTTGCCGCCGCCGCCAACGCGTGCCTGCTGTTGCAGCCCGGGCCGGTCGGCCTCGTCGCCGCCCGCATCCTCACCGGCGTGGCGCTGGCCGGCGTTTACCCGCCGGCGCTGAAGCTGGTCTCGACCTGGTTCACAAGGGGCAGGGGAGTGGCGCTCGGCGCCGTTATAGGGGCGCTGACGCTGGGCTCTTCGCTGCCGCATCTGTTCCGGGCACTCGCCGGTACGCTCGACTGGCAGTCGGTCGTGCTGGCCGCAAGCATCGCGACCCTCATTGGATCCGCGCTCTTCTGGTCCTTTGCCAGCGAAGGCCCGTATCCGTTCGGCAAGGCGGTGTTCGATCCGCGCCAGATCGGCGCGATCTTCCGCGACAGGCCGCTGGTGCTGGTCAACATCGGCTATCTCGGCCACATGTGGGAACTCTATGCCATGTGGGCCTGGCTGCTGGCCTATACCCGCGCGGCCCTCGAGACACAGCAACAGGCCTCTCCTTTCCTGGCGTCGCTGCTGACGTTCTGCGCGATTGCCGCCGGCGTCGGCGGTTGCCTGCTCGGCGGCGTGCTGTCCGACCGCTTCGGCCGCAGCTTGACCACGGCCGCAATGATGATCGTCTCCGGCTCCTGCGCGCTGACGATCGGCTTCGTTTTCGATGGACCGCTCTGGCTGTTCGCACTGATCGCGCTCATCTGGGGCATTTCGGTCATCGGTGATTCCGCGCAGTTCTCGGCAGCGGTGACCGAGCTTGGCGACCGGCGTTTTGTCGGCACGGCACTGTCGGTCCAGCTTGGCCTCGGCTTTGCCCTGACCGTGCTTGCGATCTGGCTGCTGCCGCATGTCGCGACCCTGCTTGGCGGCTGGCGCTGGGCGTTCCTGATGCTGGTGCCCGGGCCGCTCGTCGGTGCCGCCGCGATGCTCGTCCTGCGTGGGTTGCCTGTCGCCGCGAAGATGGCTGGCGGCAGGCGGTGATTTCATCGGCCTTGCCGGCTTGCACGACCGGGCTTGATTTCTCGCGCAAAGATTGAGTGTATCAGGCACGGCGATGATGCCGGTGCCGGGTTCGCCGACCGAGGCCGAGAATTCAAGGTGGGGAATGCTGAAGACCCGGGGAAGACCGCGCTACGACCAGGAAGACGCGGAGGCCGCGGAAACCTTTCGCGCCATCGGCGAGAAGATCCAACTCAACCGCGACGATGCCGCGCCTCTGTGGGTGCAATTGCGCAACCAGATCGAGGAGGCGATCAACACCGGCGTGCTGGCCGCCAATTCGCGCATTCCGTCCGAACAGGCGCTGTGTGACTTCTTCGGCGTCTCGCGGCCCGTGGTGCGCGCTGCCATCGGCTCGCTGTCCAATGGCGGAAGGGTCATCAAGATGCCCCGCAAGGGCATGTTCGTCGCGGCACCTCGCGAGCATGTCGACTTCATGACCTCGAACCTCAGCGTGTTCGGCGACTTGACCGCGAAGGGCCACGTCGTCTCGACCCGCACTTTCGAATTCTACCGTTGCCCGCCCAACGAAAAGGAAAGCAGCGTCTTCGGCATCCCGGAAACCGGCAGCGTCGTGCGCATCGGACGCGTCTACATGACCGATGGCTCGCCGATCACGCTCACCCATATCAGCCTGCCCGGCCACAAGGTGCCGGGGCTGGAGACCGTGGACATCGAGAACCAGTCTGTCTTCCAGACGATCCGCGAACGCTACGGCCTGACCGTGCTACGCGCCGAGCGCTGGTTCACCGCGGCGCTGCCGACCAAGGAAGAGGCAGAGCGCATGGGCGTGTCGCCGGCGACGCCGCTGATCTCGATCGAATCGATCGCCTACGATGCCGATGGTGCGGCGCTCGAATACTACCAGGCGCTCTACAATTCCTCTGTGGCACGCATCCACATGTCGATCGAGCAGAGCAGCGCCACGAACGCCTAGGGTTTGCCAAGGCAAGGCATTGCCGGCCAGGCCAAAAAGCGGAAATATTATTTCTGGTAATAACCAGATTGACATGGGCGATCGAGGACTTTAGGGTCTGCTCATGCCGCCGTCCTACGGGGTGGCGGGAGGAGTATTCCGGACACGGGTCCTGTCAAAAGCCGCCAGCGCGATTGGCGGCAGGCGCAAAGCTGTTGCTCTGCGCTCGGCGAAGCCGTGTCCGCGGTGGAGGAATTGCAATGGACTACAGGCGTCAGCTCGATCTCGATGGCGAGATTGCCATTGTCACCGGCGGCGCTCGCGGCATCGGCTTCGAGGCCGCGAAGGCCCTCGGCAGTTGCGGCGCGCATGTCGTGCTGATCGACCTCGACCGGAGCCCGCTCGACGCCGCTGTCTTGGCCCTCGCCGATGCCGGCGTCACCAGCGTCTCCATCCGGCAACTCGATGTGACCGACCCGAGCGCGCTGGAGGCAGCCGCCGCCGATCTGGCGGCCGAATTCGGCAGGCTCGACATCCTCGTCAACAGCGCCGGCATTGCCCGCCTCAACTCGGCGCTCGACACGCCCGACGAGGAATGGCGGCTGGTCATGGACGTCAATGTCAACGGCGTCTACTGGGCATCGCGCGCCTTCGGCCGGCACATGGTGGCGAAAGGCAAGGGCAGCATCGTCAATCTCGGCTCGATGTCGGGCCTGATCGTAAATCGTCCGCAAACAGCGGCGTCCTACATGGTCAGCAAGGGCGCGGTCCACATGCTGACCAAGGCGCTCGCCGTCGAATGGGCGCCGATGGGCGTGCGCGTCAACGCGCTCGCCCCCGGCTATGTGGCGACCGACATGACGCTGAAAATGCGCGACCGCCCCGAACTGTTCAACGTGTGGATGGACATGACGCCGATGGCGCGCTGCGGCGAGCCGCAAGAGATCGCCTCGGCGATCCTGTTCCTCGCGTCGCCCGCATCGAGTTACGTCACCGGCGCGATCCTGTCGATTGACGGCGGTTATACGGCCTGGTGACGGGTCGACAAGCAATGGGAAAAGACATGTCCGCCTCAGACACGCAAATACGCCAGTCGATCATCGATGCCTGCATCGAGATGAACAGGGTCGGCATCAACCAGGGTACGTCAGGCAACATCAGCGTGCGCCACGGCGAGGGCATGCTGATCACGCCGACGAGCACGCCCTATGCGACGCTGAAGCCGCAGGACATCGTGTTCATGAACTGGGCCGGCGACGCCGAAGGCAGGCTTGACGCCTCGAGCGAATGGCGCTTTCACCTCGACATCCTCAAGGCGCGGCCGGAGGTCAATGCGATCGTCCACGCGCACCCCACCTACTGCACGACGATCGCCATCATGGGCAGGAAGATCCCGGCGATCCACTACATGATCGCCGTCGCCGGCGGCAGCGATATACGCTGCGCCCCTTACGCAACCTTCGGCACGGCCGAGCTGTCGGTCAATGCGGTCAAGGCACTTGAGGGCCGCAAGGCGTGCCTCCTGGAACATCACGGCATGATCGCCGTCGGCACCTCGCTCGACAACGCCATGTGGCTGGCGGTCGAGGTCGAAACGCTGGCACGGCAATATCATGGCTGCCTGCAGATCGGCGAGCCGCCACTGCTTTCGGATGAAGAGATCGGGAATGTCATCGGCAGGATGGCCAGCTATGGCCACCGCGATGCCGCCGATGCCGCCTGAGGAGGCGGTTACCAATTCCGGGCGATGCGTCCGGTGCAACGCTTCAGAGACGGCTCTGGAGTTTCTTTGGCTAGGGAGGAATTCGATGTCAAACATTTCCGGAAAGAGCATTGTAAAGGCGGTTGCTCTCGCGCTTGCCATCACCAGCGGCCTTGTTGCCGCCTCTGGTGCGCAGGCGGAAGAGCTTTCCCTGAAGGGCAAGACCATCGGCGTCTCGGCGATCGGCACCGATCACTATTGGGACCTGATGGCGTTCCGCGGCATCCAGGACGAGGTCAAGCGCCTCGGCGGTGAGGTGATCGCGCTCGATGCCGGCCGCAAGGACCAGCAGCAGATCGCCCAGTTGCAGACGCTGATCGCGCAGAAGCCCGACGCCATCATCGAGCAGCTCGGCAACCTCGAAGTGCTGAACCCGTGGCTGGCCAAGATCCGCGAAGCCAACATTCCGCTGTTCACCGTCGACACGGCGACGCCTTACGCCATCAACAACACGACCTCGAACAACTACAACATCGGCGCCGAGATCGCGCTGCAGATGATCGCCGACATGGGCGGCAAGGGCAATGTACTGGTCTTCAACGGCTTCTACAGCGTGCCCGTGTGCAAGATCCGCTACGACCAGATGAAATATGTGCTGACGTCGTTCCCGGACGTCAAGATCATCGAGCCGGAACTGCGCGATGTCATTCCCAACACCGTCCAGGCGGCCTATTCCAACGTCACAGACATGCTGACCAAGTCGCCGGAGAAGGGCTCGCTGAATGCGGTCTGGGCCTGCTGGGACGTGCCGCAGATCGGCGCCACCCAAGCGGCCGAAGCCGCCGGCCGGCCGGAGCTGAAGACCTACGGCATCGACGGTAGCCCGGAAGTCATCAAGATGGTGATGGACGAGAAGTCGCCGGCAGCCGCCGTCGCCGCCCAGCAGCCCTATGAGATCGGCAAGACATCGGTGCAGAACGTCGCCAAATTCCTGGCCGGCCAGAAGGTGGCGCCGTTCACCTTCGTGCCCGCCGTGCTGATCAACAAGGAGAACGCCGCCGTCACCGGCAAGCCGTTCCTCGAGGCGGCCGAAAAGGCCGGCGTGAAATAAGGCCTCCCAAGGCTCCCCTCCAGTCGGTAAGCATTGACTGGTTCCGGCCGCGCCGTTTCGACGGCGCGGTCCTCAATTCCTCCGCGCAAGGAGCAGGGCATGACCGTGCAACCCGCAGCAACTGAAATCGCCATCTCGATGACCGGCATCTCCAAACGCTTCGGTCCTGTCCAGGCGCTTCACGACGCAGACCTTCAGGTGGCGCGTGGCACCATCCATGGCCTCGTCGGCCAGAACGGCGCCGGCAAGTCGACGATCATCAAGGTGCTGGCCGGAATCCTCAAGCCCGACAGCGGCACCATCGCCATCAATGGCGAGACCGTCGGCAATATCACGCCTTTTTCGGTCGAGCGGCTCGGCGTTCACTTCATCCACCAGGACCGCCTGCTGGTGCCGACCGCGACGGTTGGCGAAGCGGTGTTCCTGCGTCATGAGCTCGGTTTCGGCCCGTTCGTCAGCCGCCGTTCGATGAACCCGCGCGCCGCCGAACTGCTCAAGCGCTATTTCGACCTCGAACTCCCGGCGGGCGTCCTGATCCAGGACCTGACGACGGCGCAGCAGAAGATCGTCCAGATCACCCGCGCGCTGGCGCAGAAGGCCTCCGTGCTGGTGCTCGACGAGCCGACCGCGGCACTGGTCAAACGCGAGGTGGACAGCCTGTTTGCCGTGCTGCGCCGGCTGCGCGACGACGGCATCGCCGTCATCTTCATCTCCCACTACATGCAGGAGATCGAGCAGCTCTGCGACCGCGTCACGGTGATGCGCAACGGCACCGATGTCGGCACCGTCGATCCGGCGCGGACCCCGATCGACGAGATCATTGCGATGATGATCGCGCGCGATGTCGGCGAGATGTTTCCCAAGCGCTCGGTCGCCATCGGCGCGCCGATGCTCGAAGTCTCGCATCTCGGCATGGCCGGCAGTTTCGAGGACATCTCGTTCTCGGTGCGTCGCGGCGAGATCGTCGGCCTGACCGGTCTGCTCGGCTCGGGCGCCAAGGAGGTCGTGCAGTGTCTGTTCGGGCTGGATCGCGCCGAGCGTGGCGTGATCAAGGTCGAGGGCAAGACACTCTCGCTGTCGTCGCCGGTGCATGCCGTCCAGGGCGGCATCGCCATGCTGCCGGAGGACCGCCGCGCCCATGGTGTCGCCATCGACCTGTCGGTGCGCGAGAACATCAGCCTTGCCAGCCTCGGCCGCTACAGCGGCAGCGGCTTCGTCAAGCGTGGGCTGGAGAACAAGGCGATCGACGGGCTGATCCGCGAACTGTCGATCAAGACCCCCGGCCGCGATACGCTGGTGCGCCAGCTCTCCGGCGGCAACCAGCAGAAAGTGGCGATCGCCAAATGGCTGAGTTGCCAGTCGCGCGTCTACATCCTTGATGAGCCGACCGTCGCTGTCGATGTCGGCGCCAAGGTCGAGATCTACAATCTGCTGAACCGGCTGGCCGGCGAGGGCGCCGCCATCCTTCTCCTGTCGTCCGACCTGCTTGAACTGGTCGGTGTCTGCGACCGCGTGCTGGTCGTCTATCGCGGGCGGCTGTCAGGCGAATTTTCCGGCGACGACCTCGACGGCGACCGGCTGCTTGCCGCCTCGTCGGGCGCACGCACTGTGAAAGCGGAGGCCTCCTGATGACCGCGACCACGATGAAACCTGTGGTGAAAGCCACCGGCGCGTCCCCTGACGTCGTGCGGAGCGAAAAGCCGCGGATGCAAAACACCGGCAAGCGCATCGGCGCCGTCGCGGTGCGGCTTGGCGCCATCGCCACCTTCGCCGCGATCTTGGCCTATTTCACGCTGTTCGCGCCGGGCTTCCTGTCCTCCTTCAACCTGATCAACGTCGTCGAGCAATCAGCGATCCTCGGCGTGCTCGCCTTCGGCATGGCGGTGGTCATCATCGGTGGCGGTTCCAATGTCACCGAGGGCGGCATCGACCTGTCGATCGCCGCCAATATGGGCCTGTGCGCGGCGGTGTTCGCGACAGCCCTGCAGGCGGGCTATCCCGACGTGGTGGCGATCCTGGCCGCCATCGTCGTCGGCATCGCGGTCGGGGCGCTGAACGCCATCGCAGTCGTCGGTCTCGGCATCCTGCCGCTGCTGGCATCGCTGGCGGTGATGAACATCGCCGCCGGCGCCGAACTGACGCTGACGCAGAACACGGTGGTGGGCGCCGCTTCGCCGCTGCTGGCCTTCCTGGTGTCGGGCAGCTTACTCGGCATCTCGGCGCTCGCCTGGTGCCTGATCCTGTTCTCCGCCATCATGCTGGTCTTCATCCACAAGACGGGTTTCGGGCTCAGGCTGTATGCCGTCGGCGGCCATCCGGAAGCGGCGCGCGCCGCCGGCATCAGCGTGCCGCTCTATGTCGCCTTCACCTACATGTTCTCAGGCTTTTGCGCCGCCATCGCCAGCGTGCTGGCCGTCTCGCGGCTGAGCGCCAGCACGCCGGGCTCCGGCGAAATGCTGCTGTCGGTGCTGGCCGCTGCCCTTCTCGGCACCGTCTTCTCGCGGCGACTGGTGCCGACGATCGGCGGCACGCTGCTCAGCGTGTTGTTCATCGGCTTCCTCGCCAACGGCTTCCAACTGCTCAACGTCTCCAGCTACTGGGTCAACGGCGTGCAGGGCGCGTTGATCCTGCTGGTCGTCGCCGTCACATCCTTTGCCCGCGGACCGGAGGCATCCCGATGAGCATCGCTCCCAACATCCAGGCAACCGGCGCGCAGAAGATCGGCGGCTTCCTCGCCAGCTACAGCGTGGTCATCACCTTCCTCGCCATCTGCCTGTTCTTCGCCATCGCCAGCCCGACCTTCCTGACCGGCGCCAACCTCTACAACGTGCTGGTCAACAATGTGGTGATGCTGGCCATCGTCGCGCTCGGGCTCACCATCGTCATCTCGTCGGGCGGCATCGACCTGTCGGTCGGCGTCTCGGTCGACATGGCCTCGATGGTGTTCGTCATGCTGCTCGCCGCCGGCTATGGCGGCGTCTTCGGCGTCACGGTCGGGCTGCTGGCGGCGGTCGTCGTCGGCGTGCTCAACGCCATCCTGATCACCCGGCTGAAGATCAGCCCGTTCCTCGGCGACGCTCGGCGTGCTGTTCATCGGCCAGAGTACGCAGCAGCTGGCGACCAGCGGCGGCCAGCCGATCTATCTCATCACGGGCTATGCCGGCGACCAGTTCAACGCCATCGCCAGGACCACGCTGCTCGGCGTGCCGACGCCGGTGCTGGTGCTGATCGCCTGCATCGTCGTCGTCTACCTGCTGCTGCATCGCTCGGTCTTCGGCCGCGCTGTGCAGGCCATGGGCGCGCAGCCGGGCGTCGCCTGGTATTCGGGCCTGCGGGTGCCCCGCCAGCAGTCGCTGGTCTATATCGGCTGCGCGCTGCTCTGCGGCATCACCGGCATCCTGCTCTCGGCGACGGTCAAATCCTATGTGCCGCTGTCGGGCAACGCCTTCCTGCTCGACGCCATCGGCGCCACCTTCATCGGCACCACGCTCAGCACGGAGCGCCGGCCGACGGTGATCGGCACATTGCTCGGCGTGCTGCTGCTGGCGGTGGTCAAGAACGGGCTGCTGCTCATCGGCTGGAATTTCTATTGGCAGCAGGTCGGCATCGGCGTGCTCGTCTTCCTGGTCCTTGCCGTCAGCTTCGGCCTGCGCCGTGCCCGTCACTAATCTCACTGCCGCTTCGTCAAAGGAATTGTTCCATGCCCAGGTTTGATGTCAGTTCGGTCGGCTTCTACGTGCTCGACATTCTCGGCCGTCCGGTCTCGCGCATTCCCGAAGGCGGCAGGGCCGACTACATCGAGGAAATCCGCATGACCGTTGCCGGTACCGCCGGCGCGACCGGAATGGACTGCGCCATCCTTGGCCTGAAGACACAGGCCGTGACCACGCTTGGCACCGACGATATGGGAGACTGGTTCGTCGCCAAGCTCAAGAAATACGGCCTCGACTGCGACTTGGTCCGCCGCGACGGCAGCGTCCAGACCTCTTCGACCATTTTGCCGGTTCGCCCCAATGGCGAGCGGCCGGCGTTGCATGTTCCCGGCACCGCGACGGTGTTCCGCGTCGCCGACGAGGATCTCGACGCCGCGCTCGACGCGACTGTTGTCCATGTCGGCGGCACCGGCCTGCTCAAGAGCTTCGACGGCGAGCCGACGGTGCGGCTGCTGAAGCGCGCCAAGGAGCTCGGCCGCACCACCACTTTCGATCTCATCCAGGCCACGCCGGAAACCATTGCCTTCGTCGAGCCCTGCCTGCCTTACATCGACTATTTCGTGCCGAGCATCGACGAGGCCAGCGAGATGGCGCACGAGCAGGATCCCGCCAGGGTCGCCGCCTACTTCATGTCGAAGGGCGTCAAGAACTGCCTGCTCACGCTTGGCGGCGAAGGCGTCTATGTCGCGCCTGAGCATGGCAAGCCGTTCCATTTGCCGGCCTTCGACATTGCGGTCGTCGACACCACCGGCTGTGGCGACAGTTTCACCGCCGGCATCATCGTCGGCATCGTCAAGGGCTGGGATCTCCATCAGTCGGCGCGCTTTGCGTCGGCGGTCGCGGCCAAGGTGGCGATGGGCCTCGGCTCGGATGGCAAGCTGGTCTCCTTCGACGACACGCTTGCGGCCATGAATTCACTTCCGGTCAAGACGCCCAAGCGTTCCTACGCAGCGGCTTGAGCAGCATTTGAAAGGACATCTTATGAACAATTCCAAAGTCGGCACGGTTGCACTGGTCACGGGCGCCAGCCGCGGCATCGGTCGTTCCATCGCCGTCGGCCTGGCCAGGTTCGGCTACGATGTCGCGGTGACCGATCTGCCGGGGCAGGCCAAGGAGCTCGACGTGACGCGCGCCGAGATCGAAGCCATCGGCCGCAAGGCCTATGTCTACACGATGGACGTCAGCAGCAAGAGGGAGGTGGACGCTACCGCCGCGGCGCTGCTGAAGGATGCCGGCCGTATCGACGTGCTGGTCAACAATGCCGGCATCCTCAAGCCCAGCCTGCTCCAGGATCTCGATGAAGCGTCCTGGGATGCCCATTTCGACGTCAACGCCAAGGGCGTGCTCTTGATGTGCCAGGCGGTGCTGCCGCATATGCGGGAGCGTAAATCCGGCCGCGTCGTCAACATCGCCTCGATCGCCGGACGCCAGGGCGTGCCGACGCAGGGCCACTATGCCGCGACCAAGGCGACCGTCATCACGCTGACCCGCGTGCTGGCGCAGGAAGTCGGCATGGACGGCGTTACCGTCAATGCCATCTGCCCGGGCATCATCCTGACCGAAATGGGCAAGAACAATCTCGGCAGCGACGAGGCCATCCGGCACTGGGAAGAAGTCGCGGCGCTGAAGCGTCTTGGCTATCCCGAGGACATTGTCGGGCCAGTGTGTTTCTTCGCCTCCGACCAGTCGGCCTTCGTCACCGGGCAGGCGTTGAATGTCTGCGGCGGGATTTATTTTCACTAGGCCATGGTTGTGGCATCGGACTCAAAAGAAGCTCCGAGGAGAACAAAAAACGAGCGGCTGGGCGATCGTCAGCAGAGATCTGTCATTCTCAATCATCTGAAGTTCTACACGACGATGGTGGTGACCGGCTTGCCCGCCGCCTTTCCGCCTTCGATTAGAATCTCCTCAAGGAAGTGCAGATCTTCCTGATTTCCATTCGCTCCAACGGCCCTTTCGGGCATCAGGCTAGGAAGCGTCTGGTCGTGCGTCTTCCTCCGCTTCGGAGGAAAATCTGGGTGTCTAGCTGTCGGAAGACGTGTAGCTTCGCAAGGCTCTGAATTGCTTGTCTCAGCCATCGATGTGCCAGCAGGAACAGATCTGACCGTGAATCATCAGTCGCAAATCCTGTCCTCGCGGGATGTCGCGAGCCTGATCAACTCCGGCGGCGACCTGAGCACGGTGCTGCGCGATCTGGTGTTGCTTGGCGACTGCCATTTCGATCAGCTTGAGATCTGGGCTGTAAGACGGCGGGAAGAGCAGCCATGCGCCTTTGGCTCGTATGATCTTCTCGGCGGCAAGGCTCCTATAGGCAGCAAGATTGTCGGGGATGGCCACACCCCCTAACGGAGGACATCTGCAAAATCTGGATTGAGCAGCCGCAAAGGTTCAGGCTAAACCCAATCCATCACATGGCGAGACCGAACACCTAGCGCCAGGCCGTGGAAGACGGTCGACGTGCGGCTATTTACCAAGCCCACCAGTTCCCTTCCGCGCCTCCGACATCTGGCCTTGGGTGGGAATGGAACTTTCTGCCGGTCGGTGGGCTTTCGGATAGGTCCATGATTGGAGATAGGCTGTTGATGAGCCTAATGCAAAGTGCTCTGCAGCGGAGGTATGCGGGTTTGAGGCTGGGGCGGACGTCGGGACCTCAATTGTCCGTTCCTGCCTTGGAGGAACGAAAGTGGAGAATTTGATGCGGAACACGATGCTTGGCCTCGCGGTGCTCGCGCTCGCCGCGTGCCAATCGGCTCCTGAAGCGCCGCAACCCGCTCTCGAACCTGCGTCGAATCCTGTTGCCACTCCTCCCCAGCCTGCCTTGGATCCCGCCGCTGTTTCTCCCGGCTCGGCAATCCTGGATCAATCCGTGACAATCACTCCACCTGCGAAGAGCGTTCCAACAAAGTACGCTGCTTTTTCGGGCATATGGGCCGGACGATTGGAGGGCACATATGAAGGTAAGCTGGCTGTTCAATCTGTTTCATCGAACGGAAAGGTGACTGTCACCTATGCGTGGGGAACCGTGGGCGACAACAATCCCGGAGAGGCCGCTGGTGCTGGAACTATTGTGGGGACTACGTTGAAGCTTGGGCGCCTCCCCAATGGCGCGGACGTCAGCTTTAAGATGCTGCCCGACGGAACCCTTGCCGGAACCTATACACTTGCAGGCCAGACCTACGCGGGCGCGTTCATCAGGCAATGATCAAAGAAGCATCTGATTCTGGAAAATGTAGGCAAGTCAGTTCGAAACCGCCGATCTGAACTTGCTGGGCGGCTGACCATAAGTCTGGCGGAAGAGCCTCGAAAAATGCGAGGCGTTTTCAAACCCGACCTCAATGGCGATCTCGATCATCGGAGCCCGGGTCTGCATCAGCAGGTGCTTCGCCCGCTCCAGACGCACCCTTGTGTAGACAAGTGCCGGAGAACTGTTTGTTTTCTCCATGAAGAGGCGCTCGAGTTGCCTTCGGGATATTCCAACCAACGCCGCCAGCTTGGGAATGGAGATTGTATTCTCAATGTGGTTCTCCATGATGATGAGCGCCGCCTTGAGCCTGGGATCGCGGCTATCGATGGAAAGCGGCCTGCGCGGCTGGATGTCCGACGCCGAGCGCGCCTTCTCGATCTGCAGCACTTCGAGTGCGTTTGTCTCGGCCTCCCTGCTGATATGGCGCCTGACGATCGACGCCGCCATGTCCGCCGCGCTGCTGCCGCCGGCACATGATCCCCTGGTGCGGTCAAGATTGAACAGGCGGTCCGCCCTGACCGCGTGATCCGGAAAGCGCTCGCGGAAAGCCTGAAAGTGGAGCCAGCTGACGCAAGTCTGATGGTGCTTCATCAGGCCGGCCTCGGCGAGGATGAACGTTCCCGTACCCCCAATCAAGGGGACCTTCGCGGCGGCGGCTCGCTTGAGGTAGCTGACGGTGTCGCTGTCGACCGGGAATTCGCTGTTCAGCAGCCCACCCACGACCACGATGTAGTTGAACTCGCCTGGATCCACGAAATCCGATGTCGGCGCGACCTGGACTCCGCAACTGGAGGTGATCAGGTTCCGGGTGCTCGCCAGAAGCTGCCAATCAGCGAAAACCCTGCCGGATTTGTCGGTCTCGTCGCTCGCCAATCTGAGCGTGTCGACGAACAGGGCGAATGCGGAAAGGGTGAAGGAACGGGCGAGAACAAAGCCGATTTTCAATCGGTCGATCTCCGGAACCTCATTGGCTGATTTCATCATCGCCTGCCTCTGTGCTTATTGGGGCGACAGCATCTGACGATGTCACCGTGCCCGCAAGCGCATATGGAACGAGTGATCGCATCCGCGGCGATCGGCTGCATCAGTTCGCCGATGCAATCGATCGTTGTCCGCCGTTAATCCACAACACCTTACCCTTTGCCATCGTCGCACAGCCCTGCCCTCGGTGCACCTACTGCTTCACCGAGGTGGAGGTGCCCCAGGTATCGGACAGCACATAGCCCTGAGGGTACGGGTCCGTCGGATCGAGATAGTAGCTGTGCTCGCCCGTGATCCAGGCCCGGCCGGTGATCTCCGGAACGATCGCCTTGCGGTCGCCGATCTCCGTCAGCTCCACAATCCTGCCGGTGAAGCGGGAGCCGATGATCGATTCATGGATCAGTACGTCGCCCGCCCCCATCAAGCCGCGGGCTTGCAGCACGGCCATGCGGGCCGATGTGCCGGTCCCGGTAGGGCTGCGGTCCGAGCGGCCCGGCGAGACGATGCAGGTGTTGCGGGTGACATTGCCCGGGCCCTGGAACGGCATGGCGAACTGCACGATCGACACGCCGCGCACGTGGTCGAATTCGGGATGGACGACATCGAGCTGTTCGCGCGCGGCCCGGCGGACCTTCTCGCCGGCCACCGCCAGTTCGCGAGCCTCGTCGGGGGCGACCGAGAAGCCGAGCGCCCCGGCATCGACGATCGCATAGAACATGCCGCCATAGGCGATATCGACCGTGAGCGTGCCGAGTCCTTCGACCTCGATGTTGGCGTCCAGGCGATCTACAAAGGCGGGCGCGTTGCGGAAGGTGATCGACAGGCATCTGCCGTCGCGGCATTCGGCGCGCACCTCGATGACGCCACCCGGCATGTCGAGCTTGAAACGTGTCTCGGGCTCCTGCATCGGCACCATGCCGGTCTCGAGCAGCACGGTGGCAACACAGATCGTGTTGGAACCGGACATCGGAGGATATTCGGTCGGCTCCATGATGATGGCGCCCGCGACGCAATCCTCGCGCGTCGAGGGAACGAGCAGATTGACGTGGCGCGCAACGCTGCCGCGCGGCTCGCAGATCAGCATCCGCCTTATATGGTCGTGATCACGTTCCATCGTGATCATCTTGTCCATCATCGTGCGGCCCGCCGGCGGCAGCACGCCGCCCACGATGACGTCGCCCACCTCACCTTCGGCATGGCAGCCGACGACACGAATAGCGGTTTTCGTACGCATTGTTTTTCCTTGTCGATTGCAAGCTCTTTGCGGCGAAACGAGCAGCGAGTCCCGAAGGTCAGGCCCGGATGCCCCCACGGCGAAACTTTCTGGGAAAGGATCGTCGTTGTCCAATACGATCGTGTTCAGCCCAAAAATCCAACTGGTCCCTGAGAGGGTGGGACAACGGCGGGCACGTCGATTACGGCGGAGTGCCTCGGCTGGGCAATTCTCGCGCCAATGTCTGTGGGTGAGCCATGGTGCCTGCCGACGGTGCGGACGCGTTTCGGCGCCGGTCTGGTTAGGTCCAGCCTAAGCCGAACAACTGAAATCATAATTTGTGCAGCGCACGTCGCGCCTACACGGGCGCCCGGCACGACATCGCCGCTACGACGCTCGTCGCCATGTTCCTTGCTCCTGTTTCCATGAACGGGGAGACTTGCCCCCCTTTGCCCGCAAATGGAGATGCCGCATCACTTCCGCTGCCTAAATCGCGGCCTGCAGCTGCTCGGCATCAACACCTGTAGGTGACAGCAAGGCCGATTTCGGACTTGGTGCGCTGGCCGGCAGGCAGGCTGATTTCGAGAAGAACTTTTGTCAGGCCGTGGGCTATGCGCGCCTGCTCTTGTCGAAGCCTCACCGCGCGATAATTTCCTTGAAGGCGTGGGTGCTTCTCCCTCTTGACAGGAGCCGACCATGAAACATCAGACACTCGATCAACTGCATGCGGTCGCCAAGATTGAATCTTCGGCTGCATATTCGGCAATGACACGGAACCAGCGTATCGAGCGCTGGGCTGAACTTCTCGAGCAACATCCCGAGCGATGCCTTGCAGCGTTTGCAGGTACCGAATATTTGCCCCTGGAGGAACGTGCCGGGGTGCGTGGGGAAGGATCACCAATCGCTGTTGCCTTCGAAGACCCGGTGCTACGCGCTTCGGGCCTGAAAGATGACACGTATGGTGAAGCCAAGCGTTTCTTCGAACTGAGCGACTGGCAACTGCACGAGATCGTCTGCGATTGCCATGCCGGTGCTACCATGAAAGCGCGTTGGGCCGCCGCCCGAGTCCGCGCAACAGTTCGAGGGAATGGATTTTTTGCATGGCTGAGGCAAAGGATCATGTACTGAATTGGCCGGCTTGAGGTGAGGATCGTTGCGTGTCTGTGACCGCGATATGATCCCGCTGACCCCGGTCTGCAGAGTGACAGTCGATGCATGCCCTCGCGCTCGCGGCCAATAAGCTCGCGAGCCCTTCAGCCTTATGCCTTGAAGAACCTGGTTTCCTGCTCGACTTATCTCATGACGCCGAAGGTCCTGTACGCTTCGACCGCGCTCATGCCCTCCCGGATCGCCTTGGCGACCAGCCGTTCACCGCGCACTTTTTCGAGGGCCAGCCGAACCACCTCTTCCTCCGCATGTCGCGGAATGACAATGACGCCTTCCTTGTCTGGCGAAAGCCTCATAGGTCCAGAGCTCATCGGTGGAGCAGTCGCCCCAGCCCTCCCTCTCGCCGCCGGCGGAAAGAGAAGGGTCGCGGCCGCGAAAATAGTTGGTGAGGTGGGCAACGATGTGGGTGGCGCCAGCCTGCCGGGTGAAGCGGAAATTGTCTGGGGTCAGGGACTCCCGGTAAAGGCCAAGAGCGATCTTCATGGTTTTACTTCACGCCAATGCCGGCGGTCAGGCCGCCATCGATCTTGTAGTCCGCGCCGGTGCAGAACCCGGCTTTCGCCGAACACAGGAATGCGATGAGTTCCGCCACTTCTTCCGGCTCGCCGATGCGCCCGATCGGATGCGCTTCGCCGAAGCGCTTGTAGGCGGCCTCGACATCGGCATCGCTACCATTGTCACCGCGCGCGGCCATCTCCAGAATCGGGGTGCGGATCGAGCCCGGGCTGACGGAATTGACGCGGATGCCGGAGCGCGCGTGGTCGAGGGCCAGAGCGCGCGTCAGCGTGTGGATGGCGCCCTTGGTCGTGGCATAGGCGGCGACGTTCTGCTGGCAGGCGAAGCCCTGCACCGAGGCCACGTTGACGATGGCGCCACCGCCTCGGCGGGTCATTTCCGGGATGCCGAAATGAGCGGTCAGGTAGATCGAACCGACATTGACCGACATCGCCTTGTTCCAGGTCTCGAAATCGGTGCTGGTCGCCGTTCCATAGGGATGGACCGCCGCCGAATTGACGATGATGTCGAGGCCGCCGAACCGTTCGACGCCGGCCGCCAGCGCGTCGCGAACCTGATCGGGCACGGAGACGTCGGCGCCTATGACCAGCGCCCCGGCTCCGGAGCCTTCCAGTTCTGCTTTCATCGCCGCGTTTGCCGCGCGGTCGATGCCGCAGGCGATGATCGCGGCACCCCCCGCCGCAAGGCGTCTGGCGGTTGCGAGTCCGATCCCGGTCGTCCCCGTCACCAATGCCACCTTGCCGTCGAACTCCTTCATTGTGGGCATTGTGGGAACTCCTTCATTCACGATCGGAAGCCGGCTCTTCCGGCAGGAAACGCAAGGCGAAATCGAGATGGCGGCTCATCAGGTAGGCGTAAGCCAGCCTGTCACGCGCGCGCAGCGCCGCAATGATCTCGCCATGTGCAGCCCTTGTATCGGCCAGCACCGGGCGCATTTCCTTGCCGATGGTCATGATCCGCAGGATCACGGGGGCAAGGAAGGAATACATGTCCGTCAGCATGCGATTGTCCGCCAGACCGATCAGCGCCATGTGGAAATTGAAATCGTTCTCGGCGGACTCTTCGACCGAGCGGCTCGCAATGATCCGGGCGTTGATTTCGTCGAGTGCCTCGATCTGTTCGTTCGAGGCATGCAGGATGATATGGTCGCCGATGCCGACTTCGATGATGCGCCTGTAGCCCTGTATGTCGGCGAAGGAGGAGCGCGAAATATCCATGTGCGCGGCGAAAAAATTCTGGATGGCGATGCTCTGCCCGTTGGCCAGGACGGCGCCGACGCGGGGCTTTGGCTCGATAAGCCCGTAGGTGCGGATGGTACGCAACGCCTCGCGCACCGTATTGCGGCTGGCGCCGGTGAGCTCGCCAAGCTCACGCTCGGTCGGCAGCACGTCGCCGACATTCAGCTGCCGCACGCGGATGAGATCAAGAATCCGCCCGGCCGTGGTGTCGACCGCGGACCTGCCGCTGATGCGCCGCGCGGCGGCATTCTCGCGCACGGCTTGGGAGGCTTTCAACGTCACGGCTTCCTCTAATTGTTGGACCAGCATATCGCAGACTTCGGGGAAAACAATCGATTTTGGCTCTCACTCTTAAGATTTGTGATCAGGACGGGCAAAACCTCAAGGGCTGGTGGTCGAATTTTAGTTTGACTCCCATTGTGGTCCAACAATAGATTGCCGACCTCTCGCAGAAGGAAAGTCGCAATGGAACAGTGCTGGCGCTGGTATGGACCGGACGATCCGGTGACGCTCGATCATGTCAGGCAGGCAGGTGCGACAGGCGTGGTCTCGGCCTTGCACGATATCTATGACGGGCGCGCCTGGCCGCTCGAGAGCATCCTGGAGCGCAAGCGGATCATCGAGGCGGCAGGGCTGACCTGGTCGGTCGTCGAGAGCATTCCCGTCCATAACTCGATCAAGATCGGCTCGGCGGAAAGGCTTCGCTATGTCGGCTGGTACAAGGAAACGATCCGCGCGCTTGCCAAGGCCGGCATCGCGACGATCTGCTACAATTTCATGCCCGTGGTCGACTGGACCCGCACGGATCTGGCCTATCGGCTTCCGACGACGGGCTATGCTCTGCGTTTCGATGCGATCGACTTCGCTGCCTACGACCTGTTTGTGCTGAAGCGCAGGAATGCCGAGGCCGGCTACACCGCCGCCCGCATCGCCGCGGCGGAATCGCGACTGAGGGAACTGAGCGACGAAGACATCGGCAGGATCGAGCGCAACCTCATCGCCGGCCTGCCAGCGACCGAGCGCAGCTACAACCGCGACAGTTTTCGCGAGGCCCTGGCCGAATACGATTCCATCGGGCCGAAGGAATTGCGTGACAACCTTGCCTGGTTCTTGCGCGAGATCATACCGTTGGCCGAGCAGGAGGGGGTGCGCATGTGCATCCATCCCGACGACCCGCCATTCTCGCTCTATGGCTTGCCGCGGATCGTCTCGACCGCCGACGACGCGCGGTTCATCCTCAATGCCGTCGACAGCCCGGCCAATGGCCTGACGTTCTGCACCGGCTCCTACGGCACGCGCGCCGACAACGACATTGTCGGCATGGTCAAGGAATTCGCCGACCGCATCCATTTCGTGCACCTGCGCAACATCACCATCGAGGATGACGGCTCGTTCCATGAAGCCGAGCATCTCGAGGGTGGCACCGACATGGCGCATGTCATTCTCGCCTTGATGCGGGAAGAGGCGCGCCGTCGCGGCGAAGGCCGTGCCGACTGGCGCATTCCGATGCGACCAGACCATGGCCATCTGCTCGCCGACGATATCGGCAAGACCAGGATCAATCCCGGCTACTCGCTGATTGGCCGGCTGAAAGGCCTCGCCGAACTGCGTGGCATCATGCGCGCCGTGGAGCGGTTCGGGCTGGCCTAGGGGTCGCCAAGCGGACGAAGGGTCGCTGTTTGCGCCTCGTGTCGTGCTATGTCTACGAAGGCCCCATCTCCAACGATGTATATCCCTGAGGGGGGACATCCCGTCGGATCTTCATGCGGCAGGCTGCATGGCGGCCCTCAGCAGCATGCCGAACAGGTCTCGAGGCTCGTCGGGATCGGCGAGCAGATCGAGTTCCTCATAAAGGCCTGTTGCTTGCAACTGGTCACGAACATACCGCAGTGCCGAAAAGTCCTCGATCGCGAAGCCGACCGAATCGAACAGCGTGATCTGCTTGGCGTCCCGGCGTCCTTGGGCTTTGGCGGCAATCACTTCCCAGAGTTCGGTCACCGGATGGTTGGGATCCAGCTGCTGGATCTCGCCCTCGATGCGGGTCTGTGGCGGGAACTCGACGAAAATGTCGGAGCGCAGCAGGATGTCCTTGTGCAGTTCGGTCTTGCCCGGGCAATCGCCGCCGACGGCGTTGATGTGGACGCCGGAGCCGACCATGTTGTCGGTGAGGATGGTGGCGCACTGCTTGTCGGCGGTAACGGTCGTGATGAGTCCCGCACCTTCAACCGCTTCCTGCCCGGTCCCGCAGATGGTGATGTCGAAGCCCATGCCAGCGAGGTTCCTCGCGCATTTCAGCGAGGCTGACCGGTCGATGTCGTAGAGCCTCAGCCGGTCGATGCCGGTCAGCGCCTTAAAGGCGATCGCCTGGAATTCCGATTGGGCGCCGTTGCCGATGATGGCCATGGTGCGTGCGCCGCTCGGCGCCAGATACTTGGCGGCGACAGCGGATGTGGCGGCGGTGCGCAGCGCGGTCAATATGGTCATTTCGGTGAGCAGCATCGGGTAGCCGCTGCCAACATCGGCGAGCACGCCGAAGGCAGTGACCGTCTGCAAACCCTGGCGCATGTTCTTCGGATGGCCGTTGACATATTTGAAGCCATAGAGGCGCCCATCGCTTGTCGGCATCAACTCGATGACGCCGTCATGGCTGTGCGAGGCGATGCGTGGCGTCTTGTCGAAAAGCTCCCAGCGACGGAAGTCTTCTTCGATGTAGCCGGCGAGCTCGGTCAGGAAGCGCTCGATGCCGATGGCAATCACCAGCTTCATCATGCGGTCGACGCTGACGAAGGGGACGATGTTCAGCTTGGCTGTGGTCATGATCAAAAGCTCCCGGAATGGCTGCGGGTCGGACGGTCCATGATGCGGCGGCCCATCAGGCTCGCCGTCAGGTCGACCATCAGTGTCGCGGTCCGGCCACGCTCGTCCAGAAAGGGGTTCAACTCGACCAGGTCCAGGCTGGAGACGAGGCCGCTGTCGGACAGCATCTCCATCACCAGATGCGCCTCACGGAACGTCGCGCCGCCGGGAACCGTGGTGCCGACCGCGGGCGCGATCGACGGGTCGAGGAAGTCGACGTCGAGACTGACATGCAGCAGCCCGTCTTCGGCGGATACCCGCGCCAGGAAGGCGCGCAGCAGCGGCGCGATGCCATGCTCGTCGATGGCGCGCATGTCGTGCACGGTGACCCCCGCCTGGTTGAGCGCGCTGCGCTCGGCCGGGTCGACGCTGCGCAGGCCCATGGCGCAGATACGCTTGGGGTCGACCGCTGCCGGCAGATCCGGGAAATAGCCACTGAAACCCGGCTGACCGCTGGCATAAGCGAGCGGGACACCGTGCAGATTGCCGCTGGCGGTGGTGTCGAGCGTGTGGAAGTCCGGATGCGCGTCGAGCCACAACACGAACAGCGCGCGCCCGGCCTCTGTGGCGCGGCGGGCGAGACCCGACAAGGTCCCGGCCGAGATGGAATGATCGCCGCCGAGAAAGATCGGCATGCCGTCCTTGCTGGCCGCATAGGCGGCCTCGGCAATGGCGGAGGTCCAGGCCGATACCTCGGGCAGGGCCTTCAGCGCCAAGTTGCCATGCACAACGCGCCGCACCGGAATTGCCTGGACGGCGCCCATATCCTCGACAGAGTGGCCGAGGCCGGACAGCACCTCGGCAAGTCCGGCGGTCCTGAGCGCACTCGGCCCCATCTCGCATCCCATTCTGCCAGCGCCGTCCTGCACGGGCGCCCCGACGATCCTGCAACGCATTGTTTTTTCCGCGGCTCAAGTTCGATTGGCCGCGAGGGAACCATGGCGAGCCGGCGATATGAACAGGCACAATTGGCAATTCGAAAAGCCTGCTTTATCATATTGGTACTGAAACTGATCAGATTGGTAAGACTCTATGGATGCGCTGGACGAACGGCTCGTGACCTTGCTGCGGCATGATGCGCGTCGCAGCGTGTCGGACCTCGCGGTCGATCTCGGGGTCTCGCGCGCCACGGTCAGGGCGCGTATGGAGCGGCTGGAACGATCTGGCGAGATCATCGGCTACACGGTGGTGCTGCGCGCCGACGCCGTCGATCAGCGCATCCGCGGGATCATGCTGATCGAGATAGAGGGACATGCCGCCGACCGCGTGGTTCGGGCATTGGGTGGCTTCCCCGAAGTCTCCACCATCCATACCACCAATGGCCGCTGGGACCTTGTGGTCGAACTCGGGACCGCCTCACTGACGGATTTCGATGCCGTGCTACGGCGCATCCGGCTCATAGCCGGCATAACGGGCAGCGAAACGAGCCTGCTCCTGGCCACGCCGCGCACGACGCGGGCACGACTGACCTAGCTGGTGCGAAGACTGACGGCCGACTCGAAAAGCCGAATTCGAAGCCTATGGGATGCAATTCGACTCGGAGCCGGCTCCAGTATGGGATCACCACTCGGCGAAGGAGCCGTCCTTGTGGCGCCAGATCGGGTTACGCCAGCGGTGTCCTTCCTTGGCGCGCTCCTTGACATAGTCCTCGTCGATCTCGACACCCAGGCCCGGGCCATCAGGAATGGCGACATAGCCATCCTCGTAGCGGAAGACATCCTTGTTGGCGGCATAGTCGAGCAGGTCATTGGCGCCGTTGTAGTGGATGCCGAGGCTCTGCTCCTGGATGAAGCAGTTATAACTGACCGCGTCGAGCTGCAGGCATGCGGCAAGCGCGATGGGCCCGAGCGGGCAGTGCGGCGCCACGGCCACGTCATAGGCTTCCGCCATCGCCGCGATCTTGCGGCACTCGGTGATGCCGCCGGCATGCGACAGGTCGGGCTGGATGATGTCGACGACGCCTTCCTCGAACACCGACTTGAAGTCCCAGCGGCTGTAAAGGCGTTCGCCGAGCGCAATCGGCGTCGAACCAAGGGCCGCGATCTCCTTCAAGGCTTCGCGGTTTTCGCTGAGCACCGGCTCCTCGATGAACATCAGCCGATAGGGCTCCAGTTCCTTGACCAGGATACGCGCCATCGGCCGGTGCACCCGGCCGTGGAAGTCGACGGCGATGCCAATGCCGGGGCCGACCGCCTCGCGCACCATGGCGACTCTCTCGACCGCCGCGTCGATCTTGTCATGGCTGTCGACGATCTGCAGTTCCTCGGTGCCGTTCATCTTGAGCGCCAGGAAGCCCCGTGCCACCATTTCCTTCGCACCAGCGACGACCTCCGCCGGCCGGTCGCCGCCGATCCAGGAATAAACCTTGATAGAGTCGCGCAGCTTGCCGCCGAGCAGCTCATGCACTGGCACGCCGAGTGCCTTGCCCTTGATGTCCCACAGTGCCTGGTCGATGCCCGCGATGGCGCTCATCAGGATCGGCCCGCCTCGGTAAAAGCCGCCGCGATGCATCACCGTCCAGTGGTCCTCGATCAGGCGAGGGTCCTTGCCGATCAAATAATCGCCAAGCTCCTTGACCGCCGCCTCGACGGTCAGCGCCCTGCCTTCGACAACCGGCTCGCCCCAGCCGGTGACGCCGGCATCGGTCTCGATCTTCAGGAACAGCCAGCGCGGCGGCACGATATAGGTGGTGAGCGAGATGATTTTCATGCGGTCTGTCTGTCTCAGTTGTTCTTGAGTTTTTTTGCGCTGACGAGGTCGCGCGCCGCGAGGTCGAGAATTCGATTGGCCGCGCCGCGCGCCGCTTGGGCATCGCGCATGCGCAGCGCCTCCACCACTTCGCGATGCGCCGCCACCGCTTCCATGCGCCGCTCGAGCGAAATGGTCGCCGTCGCTTCCAGCGAGAATTTAAGGCCAGCGTCGATCAAATTTCCGATCTGGCGAAAGATCGGGTTATGGCTCGCGGCATAGACGATCTGGTGGAAGGCGATGTCGGAGCGCGAGAACATCGCGAGATCCTCACCGGCGCCTGCCATGCCTCGCCAGGCCGCTTCGAGATCGGCGATCTCCTGCAGTGTTGCGCGCGTGGCGGCAAGCTCGGCGACCAGCGGCTCGATGGCGCGGCGCGTTTCGAGGATGGCGTCGAAGAGCTTGTCGTCCAGCGCATGCGGCGCGTGCCGGCCAGCACCTGGGATCGATGATGTTCCAGTCGTCCTCATTGCAGACGACGGTGCCGACACGGGGCCGTGACAGTATCAGTCCCTTGGCGGCCAGCACCTTCAGGGCTTCGCGGATGACGGTGCGGCTGACGCCATACTCGACGCCAAGTTCGTTTTCGGTCGGCAAGGAGGATCCGGCCGGGTAGCGTCCGGAAAAGATGTCCGAAGCAATCGCCTTGGTCACATCGGGCATGACGCGCGGGCGACGGATGACCGCTTCGCCCTGTGCCTTCTTCACGATATCGGTCACCTCGGCCCTCCTCCAAAGGCGGCGAATCCGCTGGTTTCGCACAATCTGTCCGGCCTTAACGGATGCGGATCAATTGCGCCAGCGATCGTTGGTCGGAGCATGTACATTAATTATCATACCAGATCAATTGACGAGTATGATAAAAGCGAATAAACACTCCGGCACCCGGGCTGAGCGCCCGGTCTATCGCTGGGAGGTAATCATGCGACTTTTAAAAACCGCGCTCGTCGCGGGCGCGCTTGCCGTGCTGTCCGTCACGACGATCGCTTCTGCCTATGCTCAGGACACCAAGATCGGTTTCATCGTCAAACAGCCCGAGGAGCCGTGGTTCCAGGACGAATGGAAGTTCGCCGACCAGGCCGCCAAGGAAAAGGGCTTTACCCTCGTCAAGATCGGTGCCGAGGATGGTGAGAAGCTGATGTCGGCGATCGACAATCTCGGCGCCCGGGGCGCCCAGGGCTTCATCGTCTGCACCCCGGACGTGAAGCTTGGCCCCGGCATCGTCGCCAAGGCCGCCGCCAACAATCTCAAGCTGATGACCGTCGACGACCGCCTGGTCGGTGCCGACGGCAAGGCCCTGGAAGAGGTGCCGCATATGGGCATCTCGGCAACCAAGATCGGCGAGGCCGTCGGCCAGGCGATCGTCGACGAAATGAAGGCGCGCGGCTGGAAGGCCGACGAGGTCGGTGCCATCCGCGTCTCCTACGACCAGCTGCCGACAGCCGTCGACCGTGTCGAAGGCGCCATCTCGGTACTGAAGGCGAATGGCTTCAAGGACGAGAACATCTTCGACGCCCCGCAGGCCAAGACCGACACGGAAGCCGCGCTCAACGCCGCGACGGTCGTGCTCAACGCCCATGCCGACATCAAGAAATGGGTTTCCTTCGGCCTTAACGACGAAGCGGTGCTGGGTGCTGTGCGCGCGTCCGAAAGCGTCGGCATTCCGGCCGACGGCATGATCGGCGTTGGCATTGGCGGCGCGGATTCGGCAATCAACGAGTTCAAGAAGCCGACCGCCACCGGCTTTGTTGGCACGGTGATCATCTCGCCGAAGCGCCACGGCTATGAGACGGCGCTCAACATGTACGACTGGGTTGCCAACAACAAGGAACCGGAGAAGCTGATCCTGACCTCCGGCGCGCTGGCCAAGCGCGACGACTATCAAAAGGTCCGGCAGGGCCTCGGCATCGAATAATCCTCCCTGTACAAACAGGCGGCGGCTCATCCCGCCGCCTGTTTGCCATGGCACAAGAAGGATCGGCGCGGTGTCCTTTCTCGAATTCTCCCACATCACCAAGACCTATCCGGGCGTCAAGGCGTTGTCGGACGTCTCGTTCGGCGTCGACAAGGGCGCGGTGCATGGCCTGATGGGCGAGAACGGCGCGGGCAAATCCACCCTGATCAAGATTCTCTCCGGCGACCAGCATGCCGAAGAGGGCGAGATCCGCATCGATGGCAAGGTCCAGGCCTATGCCTCGACCCGGGATGCTTTCGACAGTGGCGTCATCGTCATCCACCAGGAACTGCAGCTCGTTCCCGAACTCACCGTTGCCGAAAACCTCAGCCTCGGCCGTTTTCCCGCCAGCGCCGGCATCATCGCCGGCCGCCGGATGCTGGACGACGTCGGCGCCAAGCTGAAGTCGGCCGGCATCGACATCGACATGCGGCGCAAGGTCAAGACGCTGTCCATCGGCGAACGACAGATGGTCGAGATCGCCAAGGCGATCATGCTCGACGCCCGTGTCATCGCACTGGACGAGCCGACCTCGTCGCTGTCGTCGCGCGAAAGCGAAATCCTGTTTGCCCTGATCGACCGCCTGCGCGGCGAAGGCAAGGTCATCATCTATGTCTCGCATCGGCTCGACGAGGTGTTCCGGCTCTGCGACAGCCTGACCGTGCTGCGAGACGGCAAGCTCGCGGCGCACCACGCTTCGCTGCAAGGTGTCACCCGCGATCAGGTCGTCGCCGAGATGGTCGGCCGCGAAATCTCCGACATCTGGGGTTTTCGTCCGCGTCGGGCCGGAGAGGTTCGCCTGAAAGTCGACACTGTCTCTGGGGCAAAGCTGAGGGCGCCGGCAAGCTTCGAGGCGAAGGCCGGTGAGATCGTCGGCTTCTTCGGCCTGATCGGCGCCGGGCGGTCGGAACTGATGCGGCTGGTCTTTGGCGCCGACCCGCGCTCGGGCGGCACCATTATCGTCGACGGCAAGGTCGTTCATGCCACCAATCCGCATGACGCGATCCGGGCCGGCATCGTGCTGTGCTCGGAAGACCGCAAGCATGACGGCATCATCCAGGGCCGTTCGATCGAGGAGAACATCAACATCTCGTCGCGGCGCCATCACACGCGCTTCGGCGTGCTGAATCGCGCCAGCGAGATCGCGACCGCCGAAACCTTCATCAACAAGCTCAAGGTGCGCACCCCCTCACGCAAGCAGGACATCATAAACCTCTCCGGCGGCAACCAGCAGAAAGTCATTCTTGGCCGCTGGCTGTCGGAACAGGGCGTGCGGGTTCTCATCGTCGACGAGCCGACGCGCGGCATCGATGTCGGCGCCAAGGCGGAAATCTACGAACTGCTCTACCAGCTTGCCGAGGACGGCATGGCAATCGTCGTCGTCTCCTCCGAACTGCCTGAGGTGATGGGCATCTGCGACCGTATCCTGGTGATGTGCGGCGGGCGCATCAGCGCCGAACTCGCCCGTGACCAGTTCGCCGAAAAGGCGATCCTGGCCGCCGCTCTTCCCGACACGAAAACCCCCGACGCGATCGCGTCCTGAGGACTTCTGCCATGACCGACCAGTTGAAGAAAATCCTGCTCGGCGAACAGGGGCTCGTCGTCATCTTCGTCGTCGCCTTCGCGCTGGTGTCGGCTCTGGTGCCGAACTTCCTCACCGACCGCAACATGCTTGGCCTTTTGCAGTCGGTGGTCACCGTCGGCATCGTCGCCTGCACCATGATGTTCTGCCTTGCCGCGCGCGACTTCGACCTCTCGGTCGGCTCGATCGTCGCCTTTGCCGGCATGGTCGCGGTGATGGCGTCGAACGCGACCGGCTCGATCCTGCTCGGGCTTCTGGCGGCAATCGCTTGCGGCGCGTTCGTCGGCTTTATCAATGGCGTCGTCATCGCCAAATTCCGCATTAACGCGCTGATCACGACGTTAGCCACCATGCAGATCGTGCGCGGCCTGGCGCTGATCGCGTCGGACGGCCGCGCAGTCGGCATCAACAGCCCGGATTTCTATCAGCTGGCGTTGTCGAAATTGCTCGGCATCCCGACGCCGATCTGGGTGCTGGCCATTTTGTTCGGCATATTCGGCTTCGTCTTGAACCGCACAGTCTTCGGCAAGAACACACTTGCCATCGGCGGCAATCCGGAGGCCTCGCGGCTGGCCGGCGTCAACGTCGACAGGACACGCATCTGGATATTCACGCTGCAGGGCGTCGTCTGCGGCATCGCCGGCATCCTGCTCGCATCGCGCATCACTTCGGGCCAGCCAAACGCGGCGGTCGGGCTCGAGCTCTCCGTCATCTCGGCCTGCGTGCTCGGCGGCGTCTCGCTCGCCGGTGGCCGCGCCATGATGTCGGGCGTCATCGTCGGCGTGCTGATCATGGGCATTGCCGAAAACGCCATGAACCTGCTCAACATCCCGGCCTTCTACCAGTACATCGTGCGTGGCGTGATCCTGCTGCTCGCCGTGCTGCTCGACAATCTGCGCTCATCGGCGCTGGGGCGGCGTTGAGCAAGGGCAGGGCATGTCGGCCTGCAGCCGCGCTATAAACGGCGCACGGCGCAAGATGCGAATGACCCGTCTTCGACTGGAGTGAGAACCATGACTGAGCGCCTGTCCGGCAAACGCATCTTCCTGACGGGTGCGGCACAAGGCATCGGGCTGGCCATCGCCGAGGCCTGCCTTGCCGAGGGTGCAAAGCTGTTCCTGGTCGACCAGGACGGCGCGTTGCTGGACAAGACCGTCGCCGGCCTTTCCGCGCCGCAAGGCCATGTCGGGCATGTTGCGGCCGACATCAGCGACGGTGCCGCGATTGCCGCTGCAGTTGGTCAGGCAGCCGCCGAGATCGGCCCGATCAACGCGCTGATCAACAACGCCGGGGTGAATGTGTTCTCGACGCCACTCGACACCAGCGAGGAGGAGTGGAACCGTAATTTCGACGTCAACGTCAAGGGTGCCTGGAACTGCAGCAAGGCGGTGTTGCCGGGCATGATCGCAAGCGGCGGCGGCGCCATCCTCAACGTCGCCTCGACGCACAGCTTCACCATCATTCCGCACACATTCCCTTATCCCGTCGCCAAGCACGCGCTGCTCGGCCTGACCAAATCGCTGGCGCTCGAATATGTGGGGCAGGGCGTTCGTGTGAATGCGCTGGCGCCCGGCTATGTCGAGACGCAGAAGGTCATCGACTATTGGAACACCTTTGCCGATCCGGCCGAGGCGCGCGCCAAGACGATGGCGCTGCATCCCGGCGGCCGCATCGCCTCGACGCGCGAGATCGCCCTGGCCGCGGTATTCATGATTTCCGACGAGAGCCCGTTCATGAACGCGGCCTGTCTCGTAGTCGATGGTGGGCTCAGTCAATTGCAGCACCCTGCTTGATTGCAATCGAGGAACACCATGGCCTCACGATCTCGCAAAATCGCTCCCTGCCAGGGCCGCAATTGGAAAGGTCCACTGATGGCGCGTCGATCCACGGACATCTCATCCAAACCGGTTGGTCGGCGTGCCTCGAACGCCTGTCCGCACCGCGAACAATCCGCCCTCGTGCGGGTTTGCCTGCAAGTGTCCGATGGTCATGGCAAATCGCGCCGACGCGACGAAGGCAGTATCGAGATTCTCAACATCAGCGTCGATGGTGGCTGGTAGCCGTGGCGTTCCGTCGATGACAAACAATGATGCGGTCGAACTTGCCGACGGGCGTGCAAGCCTGGTGGTGAGCCCTCGCGAGGGCGCCGCCATCCTGGGCTACGATGCACTACGACCCGGCCGGGCGCCCACGCCGCTCATCAAGCCATCGACGGGCCTGCTGAAGTTCGGGTCTCAACTGCTGATTCCGTGGTCCAACCGTATTTCCGGTGGGGGCTTCGAGTTCGAAGGGCGCTACCATGCTATCGAGCCCAATGTCGAAGGCGAGCCGTACCCGCTCCATGGCGACGGTTTTCAAAGACCGTGGCGGCTGACACGGCGAAGCGGCACTGAAATGGAGCTGGTTTTGGAAGACGGGGCAATCGGGCCCTACCGCTACCATGCAAGCGTCCGCTACGCGCTGGAGGATGGCGCGCTGGCCGCGGTGCTGACCGTCGAGAACCGGGCCACTATCCGCCTGCCCTACGGGCTCGGCTTCCATCCGTGGTTTCCACGCAGCCCGCGCACCTTGCTTCAAGCGTCGGCCAGAAGTGTCTGGCTGGAGGACGAGCGCCACCTGCCGACGGCGGTGGTATCGCTCACCTCGCGCCCGGACTGGGATTTTTCGCAAGCTGCGCTCCTTCCCGACACCTGGGTCAACAACGCCTTCGAAGGCTGGGATGGCCGTGCCTCGATCACCCAGCCGGATGACGCCATCACGGTCACGGTCGATACATTGTCGACGCTGAACGTCTTCGTTCTCTATTCGCCAGCGCGAGATGCCGATTTCTTCTGTTTCGAACCTGTTTCGCACACGGTGGACGCCCATCACACCGGTGGCATGGCCACACTCGAGCCGGGTGGATCGATCACCGCGCATATGCGTCTGGGTTGGAATGAGCTGTAGCATCGGTCGGCAAGCGCAATGCGCCGGGAAAATTTCTGGGACTCTAAGCGCCCCAGACAACCGCCTGCTCATGGCGCTTGATGAGGTGCTTGAGATCATCGAAGCTCCGGCGGATGTGCCGGGCGAAAGCATCTACGGCCGGCGCACGCGGCGTATCGGCAAGCCTGAGCAGACCGAGCGCCCGCTCAGGATGCGGAATGGCCACCGGAAGCGCGGTAATCGACTTCTCCTTGCGAAAGGCGAAGACGACGCTATGTGGCAGCACGGTCAGCGCGTCGGTTTCCTTCATATAGTTGATGGCGCTGGTCAGCGATCCGCCGGAATAGCGGATCTTTATCTCGGTGGCGCCAAGTGACAGCAGCAGGCTGCGCAGATCCTCCAGCAGCGGGCTGCCGGGCGGCGGCGCGATCCAGGGATAGTCGAGCAGGTCGCCGGTCTTCAGCTTGCGCCGCAGCAGCAGCGGATGCGTTGCGCGGCAGGCAACGACATTGCGGCCGGGCAGGATCTCGCGGAATTCCATGCCCGACCCTTCTTCCAGGATGTCGATCGGACACACGGCAAGATCGATGCGGTCGGCGTTGATCGCGGCGCGCAAATCCGAGAGATAGCCGTAGCTCTGGTTGACGCGCACATCCGGATAGGCGTTCTGGAAGTCGGCGATCATGCCGGAGATCAGCGCGTCCATGAAGAATGGCGTGCCACCGACCCGCACGACGCCGGAACGGCCCTGGCTGAAATTGGCGACGATGTCGGAGGCTTTGCGCGATGCCGCCAGCATCACTTGGCCATGACCGGCGAGCGCCCGGCCGAGCGGGGTCGGCTGCAGCGGCCGGCGCCCCTTCAGGAACAGCGGCTCGCCCAGTCGCTTCTCCAGCATCGACAGCGTGCGCGACACCGCCGGCTGCGACAGGCCGACAAGGGCCGCCCCCTCGGTGACGCCGCCGGCCTGCACCACGGCCGCCAGCTGGATCAAATGCCTTTCGTCGAGCTTCATAACGATATGGTATATAAAATCAGGCAGAAATCATCATTTTTGTGTCCGGCCTGCGTTATTCTTCCTCCGTGAGATGAAACCGGGGAGGAACATGTCACAGGCCGGCATACCGTCGTTCAACGAGGCCAACTCCGCCGAGCTGGTCGCCCAGCGCCTGTCAAAGGCCAAAGCCGGGCCATTGCCGCGCTTCCTGGCAACCGTCGTCGACCATCTCCATCAGATCGTCAAAGAGACCCGCCCCACGGCTTCGGACTGGCGCCAGGCAATAGCCTTCCTCACTGAAATCGGCCACGCCAGCGACGACAAGAGGCAGGAATGGGTGCTGCTGTCGGATCTGCTCGGCGTCACCGCGCTGGTTGAGGACATCAATTCCCGCCGCCCGAACGGCGCCACGCCCAACACCGGGCGCGGTCCGTTCTATCGCGCCGATGCGCCAAGGCTGCCGCTCGGCGCCAACATTTCGCTCGATGGTGTCGGCGCGCCGCTCACCGTCTCGGGGCGGGTCATCGATCTGGATGGCATGCCGATACCAGGCGCGACGGTCGAAACCTGGCAAGCCAATGCGCAAGGATTTTACGAAAACCAGCAGCCCGACCTGCAGCCGGAATTCAACCTGCGCGGCGTCTTCATCACCGACAGAGACGGCCGTTTCCACTACCGCACGGTCAAGCCGGTCGGCTACGGCGTGCCGGATGACGGCCCGGTCGGGCAGATGCTTGGCCGGCTGAATTATCCGCTCAGCCGTCCGGCCCACCTGCATTTTCTCATCCGCGCCGACAATTTCGAGACGCTGACCACGCAAGTGTTCGAGCGTGGCGACCCACGTCTCGGCGAAGACGCGCTGTTTGGTGTCAAACCGGAACTGGTCGGCGACTTCAAACGCGTCGGCGACGGCTGGTCGCTCGACTTCAGTTTCATCATGGCGATGGCACGCAAGGGGAACTGGGCGGCATGACGAGGCAATTCACCTACTCCGGCAGCCCGGCGCATATCGTCTTTGGCAACGGCGCGTCATCCGAGGTCGGCACATGGGTCGAGAAACTCGGCTGCAAGCGTGCGCTGGTACTGTCGACGCCGCACCAAGCGGCCGATGGCGAGGCGCTGGCGAAGCGGCTTGGACCCCTGGCGGCAGGGGTCTTCTCGGGTGCGGCGATGCATACGCCGGTCGAGGTGACCGAGGCCGCATTGGCCAAGGTGCATGATGTCGACTGCGTCGTCGCACTCGGTGGCGGCTCGACTACGGGCCTCGGCAAGGCGATCGCGTATCGCACCGACCTGCCGCAGATCGTCATTCCGACCACCTATGCCGGCTCGGAGGTGACGCCGATCCTCGGCCAGACCGAGAATGGCGTGAAGACCACCGTGCGTGATGCAAAAATCTTGCCGGAAGTGGTGATCTACGATCCGGAACTGACCGTTGGCCTGCCGGTGGCGATGAGCGTCACCTCCGGCCTCAACGCCATGGCGCATGCCGCCGAGGCGCTCTACGCGCAGGACCGCAACCCGGTTTCGACGCTGATGGCTACGGAAGGGCTGCGCGCTCTGAAGGCGGCACTTCCGGTGCTGGTGAAGGAGCCGAGGAACCTCGCCGCACGGGGTGACGCGCTCTACGGCGCCTGGCTGTGCGGCACCGTGCTCGGCACGGTAGGGATGGCGCTGCACCACAAGATCTGCCACACGCTCGGCGGTTCGTTCGACATGCCGCATGCCGAGACCCATGCGGTCATGCTGCCGCACACGATCGGCTTCAACGCCGTCGCCGTACCCGAATTGCTCGAGCCGGTCGCCGACATTCTTGGTAACAGCGCCGGTAGCGGTCTGTACGATTTCGCCAAGTCCGTCGGGGCGCCACTCACATTGCAGGAGCTCGGCTTCAAGCAGGCCGACCTCGATCGCGCCGCCGAGATTGCCACCATGAATCCATACTGGAATCCGCGGCCCTTCGACCGCGCCGCAATCCGCGCCCTGTTGCAGGACGCGTGGGAGGGAAGACGCCCGCAAGACTGAAGACGAACAAGGCTGAAGGCAACAAAGGGAGGAACAGCAATGATCACCAGACGCGAATTCATCAGGAATACCGCCGCGACCGGCATGCTTGCCGGCACATCCGGTTTAGCGATGCCGGCGATCGCGCAGAGTGCGCCGATCAAGCTCGGCTATGTCAGCCCCCAGTCCGGCCCGCTGGCGGCCTTCGCCGAGGCCGACAAATTCATCATCGACGGCTTCCTGGCGGCCACCAAGGCGGCTGGCCTCAACTACGAGGTCGTGGTCAAGGACAGCCAGTCGAATCCCAACCGCGCGGCGGAAGTCGCCAAGGAGCTCATCGTCAACGACAAGGTCAATCTGATGCTTGTCGCCTCGACGCCTGAGACGACCAACCCGGTCGCCACCACCTGCGAAGCCGAAGAAGTGCCGTGCCTGTCGACCGTGGCTCCATGGCAGCCCTGGTTCATCGGCCAGCAAGGCAATCCCGGCGACCCAGCCTCGTGGAAGCCGTTCAACTACGCGTATCATTTCTTCTGGGGGCTGGAGGACGTCATTGCCGTCTTCACCAACATGTGGGCGCAGGTCGAGACCAACAAGAAGGTCGGCGGTCTCTTTCCCAATGACGGCGACGGCAACGCCTGGGGCGACGGCACGGTCGGCTTCCCGCCGGTGCTGGCCAAGGGCGGGTACGGGTTGACCGACACCGGCCGCTACCAGAACCTGACCGATGATTTTTCGGCGCAGATCAGCGCCTTCAAGGGCGCATCGTGCGAAATCATCACCGGCGTGATGATCCCGCCTGACTTCACCACCTTCTGGAACCAGGCCAAGCAACAGGGCTTCACCCCCAAGGTGGCGTCGATGGGCAAGGCGCTGTTGTTCCCGCAATCGGTCGAGGCGCTCGGCAAATCCGGCCACAATCTGTCGTCGGAAGTCTGGTGGACGCCGAACCATCCGTTCAAGTCGTCGCTGACCGGCGAAAGCTCGGCGCAGGTGGCCGCGGGGTTCACCAAAGTCACCGGCCGCCAGTGGACGCAGCCGATCGGCTTTGTCCATGCCCTGTTCGAGATCGCCGCCGATGTCATGAAGCGGGCGGGCGAGGCCGGCGATGGCGACAAGGTAGCGGCGGCGATCGCCGCGACCAAGCTCGACACGTTGGTCGGGCCGATCGCCTGGGACGGTGCCAAGCTTCCGCCCTTTGCCGCCAAGAACATTGCCAAGACGCCGCTGGTCGGCGGCCAATGGCGGCTGAAGGACAGCGGCGGCTACGATCTCGTCATCACCGACAACAAGACCGCGCCGAACATCCCGACAGGCGGCAAGATGGAAGCCATCGGATGAGCGCGGTGGCAGAAACAGCGTCCTTCTCCCCGTTCACGGGGAGAAGATGCCGGCAGGCAGATGAGGGGCGGAGCCAGCCCAGCAGAAGTCCGCGCTGCCCCTCATCCGGCCCTTCGGGCCACCTTCTCCCCGTGAACGGGGAGAAGGAAGTGCGGGCTTTCTAGCCATGCCCATCCTCGCGCTCTCCAACGTCTCGAAACGCTTCGGTGCCCTGACGGTCGCCGATGCGGTTTCGTTCGAGCTGCGGCAAGGCGAGGCACTAGGCATCATCGGTCCGAACGGCGCCGGCAAATCGACGCTGTTCAACCTGATCACCGGCAACATCGCCGCAGACGCCGGCACCATCCTCTTCGATGGCCGCGACGTGACAAAACTGCCGCCGATGCAACGCTGCCTTGCCGGCGTCGGCCGCTCCTTCCAGATTCCGCAGCCATTCGAGAAGCTGACCGTGTTCGAAAACCTGCTGGTCGCCGGCGCCTTCGGGGCGAAAAAGACCGAAGCCGAGGTTGGCGACCGCTGCGCCGAGATCCTGGTCGAGACCGGGCTGATCGGCCGCGCCAACCACCCGGCCGGCGGCCTGAGCCTGCTGCAGCGCAAGCGGCTGGAGCTTGCCCGCGCACTGGCGACCGAGCCCCGGCTACTGTTGCTGGATGAGATCGCCGGCGGCCTGACCGAAGACGAATGCGGCATGCTGGTCGACACCATTCGCACCATCCACAGGGCCGGCATGTCGATCATCTGGATCGAGCATGTGCTGCATGCGCTGAACTCGGTCGTCGAGCGGCTGCTGGTGCTCAATTTCGGCAAGATCATCGGCATGGGCACACCCGATGCCGTCATGGCGTCGCGCGAGGTCCGCGAAATCTATCTCGGGATCGAAGTCTGATGGCCTTGCTCGAGACAAAGGGGCTGACTGCCCACTATGGCGACTTCCGGGCACTGTTCGGCGTCGACATCGCGCTCGACCCGGGCGAGACCATCGCCGTCATCGGCGCCAACGGTGCTGGCAAGACGACGCTGATGCGCTCGATTGCGGGCATTCTCACCAACCAGCCGAAAGCCGTGCTCTTCGACGGCGAGGAAATCGGCGCGATGCCCGCCCCCGACATCGTCGCGCGCGGCATCGCCATGGTGCCGGAGGGGCGAAAGCTGTTTCCTTCGTTGAGCGTCGAAGAGAACCTTCTCATTGGCCGCTATGGCCGCGCCGTTGCCGGGCATTGGAGCCTCGAAACGGTCTACGAGCTGTTCCCGATCCTCAGGGAGAGACGCGCCAATCCGGGCACGGCGCTGTCCGGCGGCCAGCAGCAGATGGTTGCGATCGGCCGCGCGCTGATGTCCAACCCGCGCGTGCTGTTGTGCGACGAGATCAGTCTTGGCCTGGCGCCGCTCGTCATCAGGGATATCTACGCCGCCTTTCCACGCATCCGCGACGCGGGCGCTTCGATCGTCGTGGTCGAGCAGGACATCGGCCAGGCGCTGAAAGTTTCGGACCGCGTCTACTGCATGATGGAAGGTCGCATCACGCTTTCCGGTGCGCCGGCTGCGCTGACGCGTGAAAGAATCCACGCCGCTTATTTCGGGGTGGCCTGACATGGCCTGGCTCGACACCATCATCCAGGGCATTCTGCTCGGCGGTCTCTATGCCCTCTTCGCGGCGGGTCTCAGCCTCGTCTTCGGCATCATGCGGCTGGTCAATCTGGCGCATGGCGATCTCATCGTGCTCGCTGCCTTCCTGATTCTGATGCTGGTCTCGGCCCTCGGCCTCAATCCGTTCCTTGCGGCCCTGTTGGCGATGCCGCTGATGTTCGCCATCGGTTGGGCATTGCAGTTCTTCCTGCTCAACCGCACGCTCGGCACCGACATCCTGCCGCCGCTGCTTGTTACCTTCGGCCTATCGATCGTCATCCAGAACGGCCTGCTCCAAGGCTTTTCCGCCGACAGCCGCCGTATCTCGGTTGGCGGCCTGGAATCCGTATCCGTGGCGCTTGGCCCGATCAATGTCGGCGTCATGCCGCTGCTGACTCTGGCCTCGGCCATCGCCATGATCGTCGGCCTCAACCAGCTCTTCTACCGCACATCGATCGGCCGCGCCTTTCGCGCCACCTCTGACGATCCGGTCACCGCCGGGCTGATGGGCATCCAGCCGAAACGAATCTTCGCCACCGCCACCGGCATCGCCATGGTGGTGGTGACGATTGCAGCACTCTATCTCGGCACGCGCGCCAATTTCGATCCGACCATCGGACCGGCGCGGCTGATCTATGCCTTTGAAGCGGTCATCATCGGAGGCCTAGGCTCGCTCTGGGGAACGCTGTTCGGTGGCATCGTCATCGGCGTCGCGCAGACTTTTGGCGCCGCGATCAACCCGGAATGGCAGATTCTCGCCGGGCATCTGGCGTTTCTGCTCGTGCTACTGGCGAAGCCGCGCGGCCTGTTTCCGCGGGCGCTGGATTGAGCGCCATGACCGACCTCACACTCACACGCTGGAAGGTTGAAACGCGGACGAAAGCATCGAGTGCTTTCGCCATCGTCGCCGCACTCATCATCCTGCTCGCCTTTGCCGCACCGCTGCTCCTCTCGCGCAGCGTGTTGCAGGATCTGTTCTTCATCCTCACCATGCTGGTGCTGGCGCAGAACTGGAACCTGCTGGCCGGCTATGCCGGGCTGGTCTCGGTCGGCCAGCAGGCCTTTGTCGGCTTCGGCGCCTACGCCATGTTCGCCCTCGTCGTTCTCGGCGGCATGGACCCGCTGGCCGCGATCCTGCTGGCCGGGATCGCTAGTGTCCTGCTCGCGATCCCGACTGCCTTCTTCCTGTTTCGCCTGCAGGGCGCCTATTTCGCCATCGGCAGCTGGGTCATCGCCGAAGTGGTTCGCCTGACGCTGGCGCAATGGAAGATGCTGGGCGGTGGCACCGGCACGTCGCTGCCGCGCGAGGCGACCCGCGATATGCCGGCGCTGAAGCTCATCGGCGAGCTGTTCGGCGTCAAATCCTCGGGTGCCGGCGACATCCTGACCTACTGGCTGGCGCTGCTGCTTGCCATCGCCACCATCGGCCTCGTCTATCGCCTGCTGCGCTCCAAGCAGGGACTGGGGCTGGCCGCCGTGCGCGACAACCAGGAAGCAGCACGCTCGGTCGGCGTCGACGCGCGCCGCATGAAGACACTGGTCTATCTGGCCGCGGCCTTCGGCACCGGGCTCTGCGGTGCGCTGATCTATGTCCAGAAAGCCCGCATCTCGCCAGACGCCGCCTTCTCCGTCATCGACTGGACTGCCTATGTCATCTTCATCGTCGTCATTGGCGGCATCGGCACCATCGAAGGGCCGGTCGTCGGCGTCATCGTCTTCTACATCCTGCAGAACCTGCTGGCCGATTACGGCTCCTGGTATCTTCTGATCCTCGGGTTGATCGGCATCGTCATCATGCTGTTTGCGCCGCGCGGCCTGTGGGGCCTGTTTGCCGAGCGCACCGGCATCCAGCTTTTTCCGGTTCGCCGCCGGTTGACCGGCGGACCTGTACCAATAGCCAAAAAGGGAGGGCCGCATGGCTGACATTTCTACCGACGTGCTGACCATCGGCACCGGGCCTGCGGGCTCGGCGACGGCAGCGCTGCTTTCGACCTATGGGGTCGAGAACATGGTCATCAACCGCTATCGCTGGCTGGCCGCGACGCCGCGCGCGCACATCACCAACCAGCGCACCATGGAGGTGCTGCGCGATCTCGGCAGGGAGGTCGAGGCCGAGGCCTACATGCACGCCACCGAGCAGGATCTGATGGGCGAGAACGTGTTCTGCACCTCGCTCGCCGGCGAGGAGATCGGCCGCATGCGCAGCTGGGGCAAGCACCCGCTCAGCCGCGCCGAGCATCTCTTGTCCTCGCCCTCGCACATGAACGACCTGCCGCAGACCTTCATGGAGCCGCTGCTGTTCAAGACCGCCTGTTCGCGCGGCACGCAGTCGCGCATGTCGATGGAGTACCTTTCCCACGTCCAGGACGCCGACGGCGTCACCACAACCTGCCGCGACCGCTTGACTGGCAAGGACATCACCATCCGCTCAAGATACCTGGTTGGCGCCGATGGCGGCAATTCGCTGGTCGCCGAACATGCCGGCCTGCCCTTCGAAGGCAAGATGGGCGTCGGCGGCTCGATGAACATCCTGTTCGAGGCGGACCTGTCGAAATACGTCGCCCACCGCCCCTCGGTGCTCTACTGGGTGGTGCAGCCGGGCGCCGATGTCGGCGGCATCGGCATGGGCCTGGTGCGCATGATCCGGCCGTGGAACGAGTGGCTCATCGTCTGGGGGTACGACATCAATCAGCCGGCGCCCAAGGTCGACGACGCCTTCGCAAGGAAGGTGGCGCGCGACCTGGTCGGCGATCCGGAACTCGAGATCGAGATCCAGTCGGTGTCGACCTGGACCGTGAACAACATGTATGCCACGCAGACCTCCAAGGGTCGGGTCTTTTGTATGGGCGATGCCATCCATCGCCACCCGCCGTCGAACGGGCTCGGCTCCAACACCTCGATCCAGGACGGCTTCAACCTCGCCTGGAAGCTCGCCTATGTCCTCAAGGGCAAGGCCGGCGAAAGACTGCTCGACAGCTATTCGCAGGAGCGCGCGCCGGTCGCCAAACAGATCGTCACTCGCGCCAACAAGTCGATCGAGGAGTTCGGCCCGATCTTCAAGGCGCTCGGCCTGCTCGATTCCATCGACCCGGTTAAGATGCAGTCGAACATGGATGCGCGCTGCGACGACACGACGGCAGCCGAAGCGCAGCGCGCCAGGATCCGCGAGACCATCGCCTTCAAGGTCTATGAATTCGACGCGCATGGCGTCGAGATGAACCAGCGCTACAAGTCGAACGCCATCGTCACCGACGGCCAGAAGGAGCCGGCCTTCGAGAAGGATGCCGAACTGCACTACCAGCCGACGTCCTGGCCAGGCGCCCGGCTGCCGCATGTCTGGGTTCACTCCGACAAGGGCGACAAGACTTCCACCCTGGACCTGACCGGCCACGGCAAGTTCACCGTTTTGACCGGCATTGGCGGCCAGGGCTGGCTCGACGCCGCCAGGACGGTCGGCAAGGAGCTGGGCATCGACATCACTGGCCATCTCATAGGTCCGCGCCAGCCCTGGCAGGACTTTTCCGGCGACTGGGCGCGTGCCCGCGAAGTGCGCGACAGCGGCATTCTTCTGGTGCGCCCGGACCAGCATGTCGGCTGGCGCAGGGACGCGATCAGCAGCGACCCGGCAGCCGACTTGCGCCGGGCTCTGACGGCAATTCTGGACAGGTGAGGACCGATATGGAAGCGCACGAGAAAGGCTTCTTCACCGAAGAGAATTCGGTCGAGGTCGTCACCGGCCGCAACAAGAATGCGAAGAGCGAGCGGCTGAAGACGGTGATGGAGGTCATCACGCGGAAACTGCACGAGGCGGTCAAGGAGATCGAGCCGACGCAGGATGAGTGGTTCGCCGCCATCCAGTTTCTGACCAGGACCGGGCAGCTGTGCACCGACTGGCGGCAGGAGTTCATCCTGCTCTCCGACGTTCTCGGCGTGTCGATGCTGGTCGACGCCACCAACAACCGCAAGCCGTCGGGGGCTTCGGAATCGACGGTGCTCGGGCCCTTCCATCTCGCCGACGCGCCGGAACTGCCGATGGGCGCCAACATCTGCCTCGACCACAAGGGCGAGGATATGTTCATCCATGGCCGCATCCTTGATACCGAAAGCAAGCCAATCGCCAACGCCGTGCTCGATGTCTGGCAGGCCAACGACGAAGGTTTCTACGACGTGCAGCAGAAGGGCATCCAGCCCGACTTCAATTTGCGCGGTGTCTTCCGCACCGGCGCCGATGGCCGCTATTGGTTCCGAGCGGTGAAGCCGAAATTCTACCCGATCCCCGACGACGGCACGGTGGGCAAGCTGCTCCACGCGCTCGGCCGTCATCCCTTTCGCCCCGCGCATCTGCACTACATCCTCAAGGCCGACGGCTTCGAGACACTGACCACCCACATCTTCGACCCCGACGACCCCTATATCAATTCGGACGCGGTGTTCGGCGTGAAGGAGAGTCTGCTGGCGCGGTTCAAGCGCATCGACGATCCGGCACGCGCCAAGAGCCTCGAATTCGCCAATCCTTTCTGGGACGTTGAGCACGATTTCGTGTTGGCGACAGAAGGAGCCTAGACGGGGCACTTCCGCATAGCCTGACGGTCAGGCTTTCTGCCGCCTCGCTTGCTAGAGAGGCGTGGATTTTCGGGGCAGCAACAATGCTCCATCATCGACAACCGGCAGCCAAGCGTCGCCGATGCCGCGGCCTGCTATCTGCCGCTGATCGTGGTAGAGCTTTTGCCGAGACCCTGTTAGAGTTCCCGACACGACAGGTCGGCATCGCGTCGCACCTGCCGAGGGTCTTCTCCCAGCAAAGCGGCGAAATGTTCAGGAGCAGGTAGTTACCTGGGCTGGGGCAGAACCAGAAGGGACCGGGGGCACGAACATGGCTGAACGGAATTACACCCGTCAGCTGGCGACAATCATTTCTATCGATGCCGTCGGTTTCTCGCGGCTGATGGGTCTTGACGATGAATCGGCTGTCGCCGCATTTGAGGAACGGCGCGACATCATCGCCGACAGCTGCAGCACTTTTGGCGGCCGCACCTTCGGTGATGCCGGCGACAGCATCATGGCCGAATTCGGCAGTCCAATCGAGGCGCTGCGCGCGGCGTTCGATTTTCAGGACCGCATTGTCGCGCTCAATTCATCGGTCGCCGAAGCCATGCGCATGCCCTTCCGCGTCGGCATCAACACCGGTGACGTCATCGTTCGGGACGGCCGGCTCTACGGTGACGACGTCAACATCGCCGCCAGGATCCAGGAATTCGCGCCGCACGGTGGTCTCGCCGTCTCGGAAACAACCTGGCACCACGTGAAGGACCAGACCGCGTCCGAATTCACCGATCTTGGCGAATTCATGCTCAAGAACATCGCGCTGCCGGTGCGCGTTTTGATCGCGGGGCGCATTGGCAATGGGTTGTCACCCGCGCCGTTGGTCGCGGCCGTGCCGACCGTCAATGGTCAGCAGAAGCTGTCGTCCAAGGGTCCGCCCGCGATCGCCGTGCTGCCGTTCCAGGGCGATGGAGGCGAGCGCGACGTCGGTTATATGGCCGACGGCATAGCCGAAGACATCATCTACGGCCTTTCCAACAGCAAATGGCTCTCGGTGATCGCCAAGAGCTCCAGCTTCCAGTTTCGCGATGACACTTTGGGAACGCGGGTAATCGGCAACGCCCTCGGTGCACGCTACATCGTCAGCGGCACGCTGATGCGCAATGGCGGGCAGATCCGTCTGAGCACCTCGCTTGCCGACGTCTCAAACGGGCGATTGGTGTGGTCGCAGCGCTTCGATCGCAACCTGGTCGACATCTTCAGTCTGCGCGACCAGATCGGCGCGGAGATCGTCTCGATCCTCGACAAGGAGGTCGACCGTGCCGAACAGGCGCGGACCTTCCAGGTGCCGTGGGAAAGTCTGGAAACATGGCAATTGGTGCGGCGCGGACGCTGGCATATGAACCGGCGAACGCGCGGCGACACCGAAATCGCGCTGGAGTTCTTCGAAAAGGCCTACCGGGAAGATCCGAATTCGAGCGCGGTGCTGAATGAACTGGCGTGGTGGTATTTCTGGCGGGCCTGGCTGCGGTTCGGCGACAGCGACGATCTGGACAAGGTCCAGCAATATGCGCGCAAGGCTTTGCTGATGGACAGCCTGGATGCCCGCCCGCACGCTCATCTCGGCGTCACCGACATCATGAGGGGACAGCCCGGATCGGCGGTCGATCATCTTGAGGAAGCGCTCCATATCAATCCGAGCTTCGCCTTTGCGCGCTCGGCGATGGGGAGTGCGCGGCTGCTGCTCGGCGATGCCGCCGGCGCCATACCGTTCTTTATCGACACGGAGCGGCTGAGCCCCTTCGACCTCTACCGGTTCCACAATCTGGGGGAATTGGCCGCGGCTTATAGCTTCGTCGAGGATTGGCCATCCGCGATCTCCACCGCCAACCGATCGCTTGATCTGTCGCCCGGCTATTTCTATGCCCGGTTCCTGAAGATCGGCGCCTTGGCGAGAAGCGGGCGCATGGAAGAGGCCAAGCGGGAGCTGGCCATATTCACGACGAGACATCCGGATTTTTCGGAGCAAAGGGTGCGCTGGATACCGTTCGCGGATAAGGCGGCCAACGAATTTCTCCTGGCCAATTTCGAACTGGCCAAATAATGCGTCGCGAGCGATGCGTAATCGAGGTGGCCGAAGACCGATAACTGTGAAAATATTCACATACGCGGGACGGCTGCAAACCTAGGCCATGGGTAGCCGGCATCGCAATGACGTGGACAGCCGGGGGGCCTGAACGCGCATGATCAGGATAAAGTATTTCGACGCCATCCGCGCGGCAGAGAAAAGCCAGCGTCCGCTGTCTGAAATGCCGCCATTAGACTTGGGACGTCTCCGCTCCAAGGGCGTTGCGTCGCGCATCGCTGGTTTTCTCTTCAATGATCCGCGCTGGGCGCTGGCGCTGCTGCGCCGGTTCTGGCCCAATCTCGCCATAGGCAATTTCCTGCTCGTGACCAGGAATGCCGACGTTCGCGACATATTGGAGCGCGGCGATGAATTCGAGACGCCTTACGGGCCGGAGATGACCGAGCTGGCGCGCGGATCGAACTTCATTCTCGGCATGCAAGACGGCGCCGACTACCGGCGCATGAAATCGTCGGTGCTGAGCGCTTTCCCACCGGCTGAAATCGAGGCCCTGGTCAGACCGATCGCCGCGCGGCATTCACAAGAAATCATGACGCGCGCCAGCCCCGGCTTCGACGCGATCGCGGACCTGATGAAAATCGTTCCGGTGCGCATCTGCCGCGATTATTTCGGTCTTGAGATCGACGACGAATCCGAGTTTGCCGATTGGGCCATAGCATTGAGCGCGCTGTTTTTTTCGGATCCGACGGCGAGCCCCGCCACGCGCCAGCTGGCGGTGGTGGCTGGCGACCGCCTGATCAAGGTCATCGACCGCTCCATCGAGGCGATCCGGGAGAGGGGGGCCAAGGATGAGCAGCCGCTGGCAAGGCTGGTCCGCCTGCTGGACCAGGATCGCCTGTCGCTGCCCGACATCCATTCGATCATGCTTGGCATGATCACCGGCTTTGTTCCAACCAATGTGCTCGCCGGCAGCAACTGCCTCGACGTGATCCTGTCCCGGTCCGATGCACGGCAAGCTGTCGATGCGGCCCTGGCCAACAACGACACAGGCAGGCTGGACAAGGCGATTTTGGAAGCCATGCGCTTCAAGCCGATCTGGGTCGGTCCCTGGCGCTACACCGCGCGCGACGCAACCATCGCCAGGGCACGCGCCGCGAGCGCTTGGTGAAGGCCGGAACCGTGGTCATGCCGTCAACGCTGTCGGCGATGTTCGATCCTGAGGCGGTGCAAAGTCCCAACCGCTTCGACACGTCGCGCCCGCATCGCGACTACCTGGTCTTCGGCTACGGTATTCACCAGTGCATCGGCGCTGAAATCGCCAGGATCCAGATTGGCGAAAGTCTTCGCGCCCTGTTCCAGAAGCACAATGTCCGCCGCGCGCCCGGCAAAGCCGGGAGGATGACGCAGGTCGGCGCTTACCCGGACAGCCTCAAGGTCGATTTCGATCGGCCCGCCCTTTGCAGCACGGTCAGCCATTCGATGGTGACGGTGGTTTGCCCGATCACCCGGGCCGCGTCGCTGGACGCCATCCGCGACAGGGTCGCCGCGCTCGGCAATCCGGCCAGCGACGAGGTTCGCGCCGCGCTCGATACCGCCGGCACCATTCATTTTGCCAGCCTGGCTGTTGTTGCCACTGGTGAGGTCAACGACGCCTCCGGCGGTGAGGAAGGAGCGCTGGTTCTCGAAATCTCTGGCGACGGCAGCACCGAGGACGTCATCAGCGCCACTGCGCATGCCATCGGAAATAGGCTGCAGCCGATCTTCAAGGACGTGTGCGACCTGCGTGACGGCGATGCGCTGGACAATTTCCTGCGCAAGCACAGTCTCGAGATATCACCGTCTTTCGGCAGCAACGCCGGACTGGTCTTTTCCGGCACACCGGGCCATTCGGTGCAGCGCATCCTGGCAGAAGCAGAGCTTGCCGATGCGGTTCGGCCCGTGGTCGAGCAGCCGCGCGCCAGCAATGGCGGGGCGGCCGCCGTGCTTGACGAAGCCCGCCGGCACGTCCGGTCCCTGGGAAAGTTCGACTGGGCATTCGAGCCGGCCGAAAGCCTGCTCGAACGGCCACCCGGAAAATGGTGGCAAGCCATAACGACGACGCTGCTGGCGCCGGCCGTGCTGGCCACGGTCGCCGTGCTGGTGCTCGCCTGCTGGCGGATGACCTATGTGCTGGTGTTCGGCAATCCGGCCGGCGTCACCTTTGGCACCATTGTCATAGCGGGCACGGCGCTTCTGCTGAGCGTGCTTGGAATTCTGGCGGTGGCAGCGCTGATCCTCGGTCTGTGCTTTCTCGCCTTGCGGCGCGTGGAAGACATTGATCGCCCGCACAGCACACCCGTCGACCTCGGCGCCCTCGACAAGATCCTGGTCCACGAGGACCAGCCTGGGCAAGCCCAGAACCATCTGACGGCGATCTCGACGATGAAGGTTGGAACGTTGCGGAGGCTGGCGCTCAGGCTGTCGTTCTACCTGATCTCGATCTCGGCGCAGAAGGTGTTCAAGCCGGGGTTCCTTGCCACCATCAACACCATCCACTTCGCCCGCTGGGTGCTGTTGCCCGGCACCAACAGGCTGATGTTCTTCTCCAATTATGGTGGCAGCTGGGAAAGCTATCTCGAGGATTTCATCGCCAAGGCCGCTGCCGGCCTGACCGGCGTATGGAGCAACACCGAGGGCTATCCGCGCACGCGCTGGCTCTTCCTCGACGGCGCACGCGACGGCGACCGTTTCAAGCGCTGGGCGCGCCGGCAGCAGATACCGACCCTGTTCTGGTATTCGGCCTATCCTGGTCTCAACACCACGCGCATCCGCGCCAATTCCAGGATCAGGCGCGGGATCGCCTCCGCAACGGGCAATGAGGCGCGCGACTGGCTGAGCCTGTTCGGATCCTTGCCGCGCCCGCAGGCCAGGAAGGCGGATGCCTTCGGCCCCGCGGCACCCGCGCCGTTGCCCGTCGAGCAATTGGAAACCGGCGAGATCCAGTCCTTGTTCTTCGGACCGTTCGGATCGCTGGCCCATGCCCATATGCTGGCGATCGCCGTGCCGGAAAGCCTTTCCAGGGCCAGACGCAAGGCCTGGCTGGAATTTATCGTCGAGCAGACCAGCTTCGGGGACGGCGTGCCGCCGGCGCGGGCGATGACCGTTGCGTTCGGTCCCGATGGCCTTCGCCGTCTCGGATTGGAGGGCGGTGTCGACGACAACCCGCTTGACACATTCCCCGTCGCCTTTCGCCATGGCATGGGCAATCCCGAACGCAGCCGCATTCTGGACGATCTCGGCGAAAGCGTGCCCCAAAAGTGGCAATGGGGTTCGCCGCAGAAACCAGTTGATGTGGTGGTGGTTTGCTACGCCGAAAGTCCGGAGAAGCTGAAGACCGAGATCGGTACCGCGAAGAGAAAGATGACGGCCGCTGGCATGAACCTCGTCTCGGAACTGCCGCTGGCGGTAAACCGCGACGGCAAGCGCGCGGTCGAGCATTTTGGCTTCGTCGACGGCGTCTCGCAGCCGATCGTCAAGGGAACCGCCCGCGCCAACATCGGTGCGCCACCCATGCATCTTGTCGCGCCCGGCGAGTTTCTGTTCGGTTATCGCGACGAGCATGGTTTCTATCCAGCGTCGCCCTCCGTCGACGCATCGCTCGACCGCACCGGCATCCTGTCACCAGTGCGCCGCAACCGGCAGATACCAGGTCTGCCGCCGCCGCCGCGCGATTTTGGCCGCAACGGCACCTTCCTTGTCGTGCGCCAGTTCGAGCAACACGTCGACACCTTCAACGACTATTGCAAGGCGGCGGCCATGCAGGCGGCCAGCGAAACCGACAACCCGGCGATTACCCCGCGCTGGATCGCCGCCAAGATGCTCGGCCGCTGGCCCGACGGCACCTCGCTGGTGCGCAATCCCGACGGCCGCCCGGGTCGCAGTGCCGACAATGATTTTGCTTTTGGCGTCGAGGATCCCCAGGGGCATCGTTGCCCGCTTGGCTCCCATGTCCGGCGGTCGAATCCCCGCGATTCGCTCGGCGAGGACCGCGAGACGCAGATCAGGATCGGCAAGCGCCACCGGATCATCCGGGTGGGTCGCAGCTACCAGAAGCAAGACAAGAAGGGCGGCAAGGTCGAAAAAGGGCTGCTCTTCATGTGCCTCAACGCCGATATCGAGCGGCAGTATGAATTCATCCAGCAAACCTGGGTGTCGTCGACCTCATTCCAGGGGCTTGTTGCCGAAAAGGACCCGACGATCGGTTCGCGCGACAGCGCCGGCAGGTTCACCATACCATCCTGGGAAAAGGTCACGGTGCTGAAGGGCATCCCGCAATTCGTTACCACCCGGGGAGGCGGATATTTCTTCATGCCGAGCCGGTCAGCACTGCGCTTTCTGATTTCGCGACTCTGATTCGCCCCGGCGCCTCCGCTGTCAGTCGTCGTCCTGCGACTCGGCGATATGGCGAAGCGCGCCGGCGTCGGCTATGCGCAAGCCTCCGCGCTTGATGGCGATGATCTGCCGGTTGCGCCAGTCGTTGAGCGTCTTGTTGACCGACTCGCGCGTGGCGCCAAGGAACTCACCCAGTTCCGACTGCGAGATCGGTATCCAGCCTGCGCCGTCGGCCAGGATGCCGCCCAGAAAGACCAGTCGTTTTGCCAGCCTTGCTTCGATGCCGAAGAAGGCTTGATCCCCGAGTTCGCCGCTCACCCAGCGCAGTCGCGCGCACAAAAGTTCGATCATGGCGCGCGCCAGGGATGGGTTTTTCTCAATTCGATCAAACAGTTGTGTTCGACTGAGCGAAACCAGCTCGCATGCGGTAAGACAGATCGCGGTAGCCGTGCGTGGGCGTCCGTCAAGTGCCCCGATCTCTCCGACCAGGCTGCGCGACAGCTCGATATTGGCCACCAGCTTTTGGCCGCCAGGCGAATAAAGCGAGATTTCCACCGTGCCCTTCATCACACCGTAGATGCGGTCGGCGGCATCTTCTTGGACGAACAAGTGCTGGCCGGCGGCGTAGCGTTCGAGTTTGCAACCAGCGAAAAGGAGATCGAACTGGCGCGGATCGATCCGCGCCGGGCGCGGCAGATCATTTCTGTCGTTCGCGCTGGCGGTTGGCATGCGGCTTCCCGGTGTTGTTGTGACATGGACAACTGTAGGGCAACGGCGCGACCGATCAAAGCAAATGTGTCTTTGAGGCGGCGCTTCGCAGGTCCGACCTTTCGAACTCTTTGCAGATGGCGCCGCCCGACAGGACGGAAGACAACAAGGAGGCGCAACGCTTCATCCCGCCGGCGCAGACCCACTTTGGGCTACTTCCTGTCGAAACGTCGTTGCGAGGTTAACCACGTCGCCATCTGCATGGGACCCAATGCGGGCGTTGAACGTTTCCCATCATGGAAAATCACCAACACAGATTTTATTGTCACTTGGAGACCGGCGGAACCTGGGCGGGTCGCGTCCCCACAGGTGGTGTATCTCGGCGGTAGCGAAGCCGCTCGCGAGCGCGCCCTCAACAGCGCCGTAGCGAGCGAGCGGCTTTGCGGTGGTCATCGACAGTTCGCCGGTAAGGTCGGGTTGCTGACACCAACCTGATTCGAAGGAACCATCGATGACCGACGACATGATGAACCTGCGCGCGCTCGTGGAGAAGACTCCGGATTCCGATCTCTTGCGCGAGATGATCGGCTTTGCCGCCGAGCGGCTGATGGAGCTGGAGGTGGGAGCCGCCACCGGCGCCGCCTATGGCGAGAAGAACCCGTTGCGCACGGCCCAGCGCAACGGCTATCGTGAGCGCGACTGGGAGACGCGCGCCGGCACCGTCGAACTGCGCATCCCCAAGCTCAGGAAGGGCTCCTACTTCCCCGGTTTCCTCGAACCGCGCCGCATGGCCGAGAAGGCGCTGACCGCCGTCATCCAGGAAGCTTATGTGCAAGGTATCTCGACCCGCTCGGTCGACGACCTGGTCAAGGCCATGGGTATGAGCGGCATCTCTAAAAGCCAGGTCAGCCGGCTGTGTGAAGAGATCGACGGCAAGGTCAAAGCGTTCCTCGAAAGACCCATCGAGGGCGACTGGCCATATCTGTGGATCGACGCCACCTACCTGAAGGTGCGCCGCGGCGGCCGCATCGTCTCGGTCGCCGTCATCATCGCTGTCGGCGTCAACGCGGACGGCCGGCGCGAGGTGCTGGGCATGGAGGTCGGCACCTCTGAGGCCGAGCCGATCTGGACGGAGTTTTTGCGCAAGCTGACCCGCCGCGGCCTGCGCGGCGTCAAGCTCGTCGTCTCCGATGCCCATGAAGGCATCAAGGCGGCCGTCACCAAGGTGCTGTGCGCGACATGGCAGAGATGCCGCGTCCACTTCATGAGGAACGTGCTGGCCCATGCCGGCAAGAGCGGGCGCCGCGTCGTCTCCGCTTTCATCGCCACCGCCTTTGCCCAGGAAACGCCCGAGGCCGCAAGCACGCAATGGCGCGCCGTCGCCGACCAGATCCGGCCGAAGGTGCCGAAGCTGGCGACAATCATGGACGACGCCGAGCCCGACGTGCTTGCCTACATGACTTTCCCCAAGGAGCACCGCGCCAAGCTGCACTCGACCAACCCGATCGAGCGCCTCAACGGCGAGATCAAGCGGCGCACCGAGGTCGTCGGCATCTTCCCAAATGATGACGCCATCGTCCGCCTGGTTGGCGCGATCCTACTCGAACAGAACGACGAATGGGCCGTGCAGCGGGCGAGATACATGACGCTGGAAACCATCAGCCAAATGAGCGATGATCCTCTCATCAGCCTGCCAGCCGTGGCACGCTGATCAGCCCGGCCCCATGCCGGAGAGCGCGGCGACCAAGCCGTCAGCTACACCACTCCCTGGGACACGATCCCTGGGCGGTTTGGGACCGCATTACCGATGCTCCGGCAAGCTTGGGAGGGCGTGACCTGCTTGGTTGCACATCCCAGCGGGCAAACGCCGCGGAAAGCGTGCTGACGCGCATCTATGACAACGGATTGGATGCGCTTGCCGTTCGCATATCAGGGATAGCGCATTCTCGACCCCACTGACGCTAGCCGCCCACCGACAATGGCGCGGCGTGCGGTTGGCGCGGTCCTTCCGCGATCGCACTATTTTCCCGTTTATTTAGAATCGGCTAATTTTAGAGGGCGGCGGGGCCCCAATCCCGCCGAAGGCCAGCGCGGTTTCAGGCAACTGTCCATAAGTGCCGCGCTGGCCGCCAGCGGCGCTTCGCCTTCTTCGGACGCCATCCGCGAACAGACCGACATTTATCTGCGAGAAAGCAAGAAGCTCGGGCACGTTACCCCGGCACGCCGGACCGTGGCGGGCTCAATTCCGCCCAGGTGGCAGGTTTTCGGAATTCGAGGGTTGCTCTCCGTGGATTCCCCTGCCTTAAAAGCCTTAAAGCCGTGGACCAACGTATCGGGCGGCTTCCATCCACAATGCAAGCGCGATGGCGGGGGAACGTCCCTTCACTTCGAAATCGCGGCCCCGATAGCTTCCTGCCGCAATCCACACCGTCTTTGAACGCTGATAGATCGTGATGCCCTGGGCACTCGCCCAGTCACACAGTTCTTCGCCCTTTCGATACATTATAGCACCGGCCCAGCTCGGTGCCTCTCGAATTGGCAATGCCGCTTCACAGTTTGGTAAAAACCACACGCCGCCGACGCGCAGGCGATGCGCTCTTGGTCTTTCTTGGCTGCCATCATTTTTCTGCCCCACCCAAAGTCCTTCAAGGATGTAGCGCGCGGCTTCTCCCGGCTATGAAGAACTTCACATTGCCCGCTAGAGCGCTGCGTGGCTACGCAAGGACCAACACCTCGTCAGATAGTTAACAAATCGTTGCAGGTGAACTCCAGGCGTTGTCAGCCGAGGAGCAAGAATGTGACGAACAGTCAGGCTGCCCTGCTGGCCGAAGTCTCGGTTATTCATAATAGATAGGTCAGTTTCTACTTTGTGGTGGTGGGCGCTAGACCTCTGGCCATCGCGGTCGATGCAGACGACTGTTGCCGCCGACCACATTGATTGGCAAATTTTGGGACGTTATCTCAGATACAGCTAATATTCGTATTTCGAAGAGGAAGTAAATAAATTTTCATATAAAATTTGTTTCATCAATTATAAAACGGTCTGATAACCTCGGCGTCGAACAAGACTCGATCTCCCCCAAAAAATACACCACAAGCTCCTCAGGGCAAATTGTCGCCCAGATATGGAGGCCTATCGTGATCATTCGCATTCTTACCGCAATTTCTCTCGCCGCGTCTGTCGCTTCCTTCTCTACGGCCAGCTTTGCTGAGTCGTCGGTCAAGGTTAAGTCGGTCGAGGCTGGCAAGTCGGGTGGCGCCGGCGAAACCGGTGGCAAGGCCGGTGGTGCTGGCGAAACCGGTGGCAAGGCCGGCGGAGCCGGTGAGTCCGGCGGCAAAGCCGGCGGCGCCGGAGAAGGTGGCGGCAAGGGCGGCAAGGGCGGCTGATAGCCCTTGTAGTTTCTGCCAAGACAAGAAGCGCACCCCTGCTGGCGTGAATGCTGGCGGGGGTGTTTTCACGGCGTGCGAGAGTCCCGCCGCGCAGGGTCCGAGGCTGGCGCCCTCCCGGCTGGCACCTTCGCGGTGCGATGCCGCTCCAATTCACTGACGAAGATCACTCCGGATCGGGATCCTGCAATTGAATCGCGGCGCCTGGAAGGGTCCAGCTACTGCTCTCGACCCACGCACAGTGATTCAAATTGGATATCCACATACGCTCGTGCGCGCGTCGAAATTCCAGCAGCGCTTGCAGTTCCGGCCTGCCCCGCTCGTAGCTGGATTCCGGACCGCCGAGCGTAAGTTTGCTGGCAGCTTGCGAGCACAGCTTCGCGTGCTGCAGTCCCAATTGAAGGAAGTTCACCCGCATGGAGGCTTCCTGGTCCCCCTTCGCAGAAGAGGCCGCACTGTCGAGCAGGGCTTCGGCCGGCGCGAAACTCTCCTCTGGATAGATCACATGCGCCGCTTTCGCCCAGCTTCGCCAACGGGAGGCCCCAAGGGCCTCGAACGTGTCATGCAGCCGTGTGCGCCCGTTCGACGTATACGCCTCCCAGAAATCGAAATATTTCTTTACGTCATCCGCCGCGGGTCCGAAGGCCGAATAATATTCTGACAGGATCGAGCTGGCGGGTACATCTGGATGGATCTGCAGGCGCATCAACAGATAGATATTTGGGCCTTGTGTGGCCCAATGACCTGTCAGGGAATCAAAATCAGTTCCGATCATCCCTTTGCTGGATGCTTTTTGAAACTCGTCAGAGAACTGGTCTGTAAAAATATGTGGCATGCAATAGCCATCGAGAAAGTAATTCGTCCTCATAAGAAGGTTCGCATCCGTCTCCGCCCATCCTTGCCACTGGTCCTTGATCCAGCCTTGCTCTTCATTACTTCTTGGATAAAACCAGGATGACGGGCAGAATCCGATTATGACATTCGAGCCCAGCTTTACGCCCGAGGTCGGCGCGGCGAAGTAGTTCATATAGGCGTAGCCCACGACGACCGCGTTCGAATTGTATTTTGCGGCGATCTGCTGGATCGCTTGCCATGAACGCGCGTACCGGTCGGACACGAAAGGCTTGCCAGCGATCTTCGATTTCGACGGGATGAACTTTCGATAGTTCGACGGCTCAGGACCATCCAACGCCTTGCACACGTCGCATTCGCATTGGCCAGGGATGTCATTCTCAACCGCGTTCACGAAAAGTGGAGGGTGCTCCTGGGGCGCGCTTCCATGCTGGCGCCATTGTGTGACAATCTCTTCGCGCAAACCCGGATTGGAAATGCACATCGAGAAGCGCCCACCCGGCCTCGAAGGCCCCCTTTTTCCGTTGACCAGCTGAAACCATTCGGGATGCTCTCCGCCATACTGTTGCCACCAGTCGACGAAGGCATGTCCGTAGTTGGCCGGGATTCGGCGGCCCATGCGGTTGCGGCGCAGAAATGCAGCCTGTGCGCTCATGTATTCTTCAGCCGCGGCGGCGGTGAAGCCCATTTCGGGATGATCTTTAGCCCTCAAGCCCGCGGCTGAGCGCACGTGACGCTGCACGAACCGAGGCGTTACGACGCAATCTTGAGCAGGGATGACCACGGACTCTGCTCTTGGAACAAACGTTCCCAGCTCGCCTGGCCACAGCCACCGAACCGCGAAGTACCGATCGAGAAGCTCGTATGCGCCGAAAAGTGTTCCCGCGGACGTGTTTTCATCGAGAGGGCTGCCGGTTGTGTCGTGCCCTGCGATACACAGGTGGCGGCCGATGGTCCGAATAGCGCATGATTCCGGCCCCAGAGCGTCGAAATTGATTCCGGCCTTTCGGGCAAAATGGGTATCGCCCAGAAAGATGTGGGCTTTGTCCAGGCTGGCCGAACTTACCTTGCTCTCGGTCACTATGGCAGGTTGGAAGCCGGTCGCTTTCTGAATATGCCAGCCGAGTTCCACGGCGGCATACCGTACGGAATCATTCGGCTTGTCCGATGTGACAAGTGTGAAGGCCGGTCTGCCTCTGGCCACCAGTGTCACGCCATTGCCTGGTTGATCGTGCGCGCCGGCTGGTTGATCGTGCGCGCCAGCTGGCCCGCAAACGCCCAACCCGTGTAACAGGCTGAGAAGGGTTCCCTGCGCAAACGTCCTTCGCGACAATGCTCGCATGCCAGGATCTTACCTACACACGGTCATACAGCAAGGTAACCACGTCTGTGTCGATGTCCTTGGCGGCTCGCGCATCGGTGCTATCTCGCAAAAGAGACCCGCCGCATGGTCTGGTGCGGCGGGCGATCAAGCGTTGCGCATCAAGCGGGGGTGGGTGCCTGCTGCGCGCAGATCATGACGTGAACGGTACCGCGATTAGGCGACGTGACTCCAGATAGGCCTGTGGGCGTTCTCGCTAAACTTTCGGGTAGGGCGAGGGATATCCTTCCTTTCAGCGGGTGGCGCTGGCCAAGGGGGGAATTCCGGCGGGCGGTGTCCGATTCATCTTGATTTGGGTCAAGGCCACGGCCCCGTGATCGTTGTGACAATACGATGTGAGCAATCTCAACTGCGCGGTTCCATATTCACCTTGCGCGGTGTTTTCGCAGCGGGGGGTTGTCGCTGGCTGTTGCCGCAATAGCTGTCGTGGCTGGGGCCGAAGACAACGGCTCCAGTTGATGGCCTCGCCCGAGGGAGGCCGAACGATGATGGGCCGATGGGTATGGGCAGCCTGAGGGGGGTAGGTGCGGCTCGGACCAGATGTCCGATCGAATTGACGACGCCATGCCACGGAGCCCGAATGAATGCCTCGAGATTACGAAGAATGGCGGACGCTGGCTAACGCTCTTGGCGTTACCGTCTATCAGCGTTCAAAGACCGTGTGGATCGCGGCCGGACGCCATCGAGGTCGAGATATCGAGGTGAAAGGCCGGTCGCCAACAATTGCACTGGCTTTGTGGAAGGAAGCAGCGCGTTACACCGGCTCGGGCAGGTAGTTCGGAACGGCGCGAACAATGCAGGGACGGTTGTCCCCTGCGCGAGATCAAAATTCAAAAGCGGCTTGCCTTGGGCCTGCCCAGTGACGAGCCCGGCACCGCTCGCGAACCCATTTATTCCGGTGATTTCGAAGCAGCCTGGCTGTCGAGTTCGACAAACAGATGCCGGCACGCGAGCATCCGCGCGCCGGCATCCGATAAGCTTCAGATTTTGTCGGTCTAGCCAGCGCCTCCGGTCTTGCCGCCGGTTTCACCGCCGCCTCCGGTCTTGCCACCGGTCTCGCCGGCGCCTCCAGCCTTGCCTCCGGTCTCGCCAGCGCCGCCAGCCTTGCCTCCGGTCTCGCCAGCGCCGCCAGCCTTGCCGCCGGTCTCGCCAGCGCCGCCAGCCTTGCCGCCGGTTTCGCCGGCGCCTCCGGTCTTGCCACCGGTCTCGCCGGTGCCGCCGGTCTCACCAGTGCCGCCGGTCTCGCTTAACGTAGCGGCCGTGCTAAGGGTGGCGCCGCCGCCGCCGGTCTCGCCGGCCTTGCCGCTGGTCTCGCCAGTGCCTCCGGCCTTGCCGCCAGTCTCGCCGGCGCCTCCAGCCTTGCCACCGGTCTCGCCGGCGCCTCCGGCCTTGCCGCCAGTCTCGCCAGCGCCGCCAGCCTTGCCGCCGGTCTCACCGGACGAACTGACTTTGACACTGGACTCGCCAACGGCGCCGGCATGAGAAATCCCGACCGTTCCCAGAGCAAAGAATGCCCCCACCAGCAACTTCGCCGTAGATGTAATTTTAGTGGTCATATCATCTCCTGATATCCGAGCCCCCCACATAATTACTAATAGGATTCTCCCGGGAAGGTTATTCAAAACCTCGATCGAATTGGACACATTTAATGACAGTATGATACAAGGTTATTTCTGCCATCTTGCCGATTTGCTTAAGTAATTAAAAGACATGATTTATCATATGTTTCTGGTAATTGTGTAGCAGTCGGCGGAGGTAGCAACTTCGCCCCCTTCAAAAGGCCAAATATATATGGAATATCTGATGATTTTTCACGTATAAGGCGCGTTTTGGTCAGCAATTTCCAAGAAAACGCCGAGCAAGCGCAGCACGACGTGCTTGGCCACCAGTGGACGGTGTACCTTGACCGGCACGATCGGTTACCACTTTTGGGTGGATTCAATACCACCAAGGGCAATTGACATAAGTGGCACCCAGGGATGCCATTGCAGGCTCCAAACGCGGGGGGATCAGGAGCATATGCTCCCGATTTGATGTTGGATAATTCGGCAGACGAGTGATCCAAAGCCTGCTCCGCATTTGTCACGGACGACAACCATCGTCAGTCGAGAGCGGATTATGGACCCTGACCCCGTCGATCATTTGGAATTAACCGTCAAGATCGTTTCGGCCTTTGTCAGCAGGAACCAGGCCTCCCGTTCTGATCTGGTGGATCTGGTCCAGAATGTCGGCCGCACGTTGCAGGCCCTCTCCGCAGGCGCGGAAAAGCCCAAACCGAAACTCGTTCCCGCCGTGCCGATCAGCAAGTCGGTGACGCCCGATTTCATCATCAGCCTGGAGGACGGACGCAGGATGAAATCATTGAAGCGGTATCTGGCCTCGATGGGAATGACACCGGCGGATTATCGCAGGAAATGGGGTTTGCCGCCGGACTACCCATTGGTCGCGCCGAATTTCACCGAATTGCGTTCGCAAGCGGCCAAGAGGATCAGGCTTGGACAACGGAATGCCAGTAATCAGACTTCCGCAACCTGACCCAATGGGCTGCCGCCTCAGGCCTCGACGGCTATGACAGCTTCGGTCATATTATTGCAACTGTCTTGCGCGGACTACAAATTCCGTCCGCTGTCCGATGCAATGCCAGCAGACAGCTGGATCGGGGGGTGGGGGAAGCGTGGAGATGGCCGCCCACTGCCTCGTAAGCCCGTTGCTGTTTCCTCCCGATCGGCACCGACATGATTGAAGACTGCAAGGACCTTCCGGAAGGCGTCCGGCTGGAGACGGATTTGTGCATAGTCGGAGCGGGCGCGGCCGGTCTTGCGCTCGCCGCGCAGTTCGCAGGAACGCGGCATCGCGTCTGCGTCATTGAAAGCGGCGGCCTCAACTATGAGCATCGGCGGCAACGACTGTCGCGGGGGCAATCTGTAGGCAGGCCCTATGAGGCGCTGGACCTTTGCCGAATCCGCCAGTTTGGCGGCAGTACCGGCAAGGCTGGTTGGGGCGGATGGTGCAAGATGCTTGATAGCGTCGATTTCGAGCATCGGCATTGGATCCCGATGAGCGGGTGGCCTGTCGATCGCAAGTCGCTACTTCCCCACTACGAATCGGCCGCCGACTTGCTGGGGATCAAGAACCTGCTGGCTGATGAGCCGGCCTCCGCGACGCTACGCACGAATGGACCGCTTTTTTCCGAACGCTGCTTTCTCAGCCCCGTCCCGGATCTCGGGGCAACGCTGCATACGAGATTACAAACGGCAAGGAACGTGCAGGTTATCCTGCACGCCACAGCCCTTCGGCTCGACACCGACGACTCAGGGAGACGGGTTCGCTCCATCGAGGTAGCCAGCGCACCGAACAATCAATTCCAGATAGAGGCGCGTTTCTTTGTGCTGGCCTGCGGCGGGATCGAAAACGCACGCCTCCTCCTGGTTTCCAACCGACAGATGCCGAATGGGATCGGCAACCAGCATGACCTGGTTGGCCGCTATTTCATGGAGCATCCGCGAGTAAGGTGGGGGAGTCTGCAAGTCAGCCGACCTGACAAAACCGTCGCCCTTCACGTACCCTCGGTCGGGACTCGCATGGCTGATTTGCCGGGGCCCGCGGGCGGCGGCATCAACGATGCATTCGGGCTTGTTCTGCGCCCGGAGATCCGCGCGAGAGAAGGACTTCTCGGCTCCCGGACGTGGATCAAGCCGGGGCCTTGCGTCAACGATATGGATGGCTCCGAGGCCCTGCAGTATCTTGCCTTCTGGCTGCGCAAGGGTCGCCTGCATCGCGACCTTATCAAGAGTGGCCGCACGATCTTTCGGCATCCCGCGGGATCAATCTCGTCAGGCATCGAACGCATTTGGCACTCACGGCACCGCGCCAGGCATTTTCACTTTGACACCATCCTCGAACAAGAGCCGGACCCGGAAAGCCGGGTTACCCTGGATACAAAGCGTGACGAATTCAATCTTCCGCGCGTGAAGCTGGAATGGAAGGTGGGACCTCTCGTTCGGCGCACACTAGAGCGGATGCAGACCATCATCACGGAAGAGATGCGGCTGCTGGGCCACAGAAGCGACGTCCAGGCCGGCACCGACGAAACCCCGACCGGGGGGGAAGACATCTCATACCGCTGGGTCAGGCACCACATGGGTACAACGAGGATGAGCAACGATCCGCGAACGGGTGTGGTCGACAGCAAATGCCAGGTGCACGGCCTCGCGAATCTTTTCATCGCCGGCAGCTCGGTCTTTCCAACCGGGGGAAACGATATGCCCACCCTGACCATTGTGGCACTCGCCATTAAATTGGGCCAGAATCTCCAACAATGGCTTGAGTAAAGGTCCGTTCCTCGTTGGTGGAGCGCCCGATTGACCTGGGGCGACCGTTGTCTGGAGATCGGACTGCGAGCATTTCCGAAGTTACCACTTCGCTTCACAATTGTACATTTGCAGTTTTGCTTGCAGCCTTTGGAGAGGGCCGCGGAGGTTGCAGCTTTGAAAGTGGCAATGCGTCAAATATCGGTTTGCACTACAGGGCATAGACTGCATCCGGCGTAGCCGGCTATCCATCCTGTTGATGCATACGCCTTTCGGTGGGGCCGACTCGACGCTTCGACACCTGTCCACCTCGGTCCAGAGCTTCACAAATACGAGATTATATTCACGCTGTGCGTTTTGTCACACCGCGCTCCCAATCCACAAGTTATTACTAATACCTTAAGAAGGTAGGTTCCTAATGGATTAAGGAGGTGGGTTCTCGAAGTCGAATTCTACGTTGGGGTGAATTCTACGTCGCAGTGAAAATTTCGGGTTGGGGGTAAGCCATGACAAGTCTGTCGAACAACGATCAGCCGATCAATACCGATCTGGCTCTCTATTCAGCTGTTGCCAATACAAATCATATAGGACCTGTTCCCTCACGGGAGGGGATGGAGATTGCGATCATCGATGATCGGCCACTGATGTGCGACTGCTTCGCCAGAAGCCTCGAACTCATCGAGCCATCATTTCGCATCCAACGCTATGCGACCGTCGAAGCGTTCGACGCCGCGAGTCCGGAGGAGACCGAACGGGTTTCGACGGTCTTGCTGTGCGTCATGTGGTCGAACTCTCACGCGGACTATCATCTTGCGCGGATTGCTCATCTCAAGGCAACCAGACCGTCTCTGGGAATCGTGATGCTGTCGGATATCGAGAACTTTGACGATATCGTCAAAGCGGTAGAAAGCGGCACGCGCGGCTACATCCCCACGAGCGTCAGCTTGCAGGTTGCGGCAAAGGCGATCCAGCTTGTCGCGGCGGGCGGGACCTTCATACCGCCCAGTGTTCTCTTCAGTTCGGGCCAGGCAATCAAGGACAGCCAGCCAGCCAAGCAGCCGCAGGGCGACAATGTCTTTACGTCACGCCAGATGTCGGTGATCGAAGCGTTGCGCCGAGGCAAGGCAAACAAGGTTATCGCATACGAACTCAACATGTGTGAAAGCACAGTCAAGGTGCACATCCGCAATGTGATGAAAAAGCTGCGCGCCAGAAATCGTACTGAGGTAGCCTATATCCTTAACACGACGCCATATGATGGTGTTACCATGCGAAATTGAGGCATGGCTGCCGCCTCGATGAAAGGGTGATGTTTTCTACCCGCGGCAACCATGGTGGATGGCTTTATTGGGCCCTCGTTCTTGAGGGCCCGCAGGGGGATCGACATTTTTCGAGGGCGAGGAAAGGTGAAACAGCCGCCTGAGCGACATTCCGTTCCGCGGACTGAGAGGGAGGCCGCTCCCGCGGCTGATCGGAACACGTTACAAAGCCTGGATTTGAACGGTATCGAACATTTCCACGCCGTTCGTCCATCCACGCTGGCCGAGATGAACCGCCGCTGTCATTGGTTCCATCTCGATGACGGTGATGTCTTGATCCCGGCCGGCGAAAAAGTCGATCGGGTTTTCTTTCTTCTGGATGGCGAACTCCGCTTCCCTGTTTACACTCGCACAGGCAAGATCGTGTGGCTCCCGTCGGCGCACCAGGGATCACTCGTCAACGGAGCAGCTCTGAGCGGCGAACTCCCGCTGGTGCCTTATTCGATTGAAGCAGCGGGACCATGCACGATCGCTTCCATCGGAAGTCGGACCTTCCTGGATATAATCAAGAACGATCCCGAGGCGCTTCAGGCCCTCGTCCAGATGTTGGTCGAGCGCCAGCACCTGATTGTCGAGCATATCGTTGAACTCTCGACACTCAGCGTGCGATCGCGCGTTCATAGCGAATTGCTGCGCTTGTGTGCGGAGAATATCGAAACCGGCGGTTCGGCCGTCATTTCTCCCATTCCCACACACACGGATTTGGCCAATCGCATCGGCACGCATCGTGAAGCCGTGGCCCGCGAACTCAGCTACCTGCAGAGTGTCGGAATAGTCCTGCGCCGCGCAAAGGAGCTTCTTGTGCCCGATGTGTCCCGCCTGACGGACTTGCTGGCAAGGTCCGACGATTAATCGGCCATGGTTGGTTTCAAACCAGTGCTGCGGCGGCGCTCTTATCCCCGCAGCCAGGCGGATCGTTTGGTGTTCAAGGCCAGCCACAGCCGCGCGGCACTGGGTTGCGATGTCGAGCGATAGATCTTCTGATGATAGACGAACTCATAGGGCCACAGTTCGAGGGTGCGGTTCGCGAAATGCGTCAGGATCCAGGTGATCGCGCCTGTCACAACAATGAAGGCGCCCATCGAGACTGCGACGTTGGCGGTGAAGAGATGAGCGTGCGAGAAGGCCGCGCGGGATAAGAAATACGTGTAGGGATGCACCAGATATAGGCTGTAGCTGACCGTCCCGAAGTAGCGAAGGAGCCGGTTGCCGAGCAACAGCGCCGTCAAGCTGTTCCGCGATACCGCGAGGCAGAAGTAAAGAGCGGTTGCCGCAACCAGCAAGGGCACCTCGGCATTCTGGAAATCGGACAAATGATAGTCGTAGTGACCGCGGGTCGACAGAAAGACGCAGGCTGCGAAGGCCGCGCTCTCGGCAAGGCGGTGGTGACCCCGACTTACCCATTCATATCGGTCGTGGGCGAGGCGGATCAGGCCCCCCGCGACAAAATACAGGGCGATCGGATACCTGGCGATAAACAGCACGGCAAGGAGGCTTAGGACGACCAGGCCAAGCTTGCTAGGGCGACGAACAGCGACAAACACGAACGCTGCCATAAACACGTAGAACCAGACTTCGAAAGTCAGGCTCCATGCATTCGGAGTGAGCTGCTCGGTGCGGGCGAAAAGATTCAGGAATGTCAATCCAGCCAGAACCGACGTGAGATTGTTGGTTTCGGGATAAAGGTTCGTTGTGGCGTTCAGCAGGATGAAAAGCACGCTGAACGCGAAAAACAGAGGGTAGAGGCGCATGAAGCGTCGGGCGGCAAACTCAGTTGGACTGTAGCGCATCGCGCTGGGCAGGATAACGAAGCCACTGATGACGAAGAAAAGACAAACGCCGAAAGTGCCGAAGTTCCAGAACGGCGTGATGCCGTCGACATAGGCCGTGTTGGAGGCGTAGACGTGCTCTGCCGTGCCACCCAGGAGATGCGCGAAGAACACCATGAGCGACGCGATGCCGCGCAGCCCATGCGCGGCTATATTGAACGAATTGTCGCCAATTGGCTTCACTGATGGCTTCGCTGACGCTTCAGCGGTCAAATGCTGGGTATCCGATAGTCTCACAGGGCTGGAATGGGTGGCAGCCATCTTGAGCTTTCAAACCTGACCTTGGCAGATCGTTTCACCCTACAGCAGTCCATGTCTTGCAATCCTTGGGGAAATAGGCGGATACCCCCAGCCCAAAAGTGGGGGGCAGCCAGGAACAATTGACCGGAATGGTTAGGCCTGGGCGGGCTGCGAGAGCCGTCGACGGAAGATCCGGTCGAGACACGCATCAAGATCGTCCAGCGGGCGCGGCATGCCTGATGGCGGTCGTCGGGCGCTGTCGCGAGATGGGATGCGCAGCCGCCGCCGGATGTGGACGGTGCCCAACCGCGGCTTGGGCGTTACAAAATCCTTCAGCGGATCGTCGGCCACGCAAACGCGGTTCGCGCACCCGCTGCTCTGCCCAGCTTTTAATCATTTGAAAAGCAGACGGATGCGGCTTGCCGAACCCGGATCCCGGGCGGCCGTGCGGACGGTAAGTCAAATGCTGTCGAGAACGCGTCCTGCAGGCGCCAGGAATGGCCAGCGGCCCTTCGCCCGCTAGTCCGATTTAAGGCATGGGCTACCCCTTTATTGCGGGCGGGCATCAGCGCGTAGGCGCGTTATACAGGACCAGTATGCCAAGCTACCAAGGTCATAGGCCCAGCCTCGCCGCTGGTGTGGTGTTGGACTCGCGGAAACTCCCGGGGTCGGCATCGCAACATGCAGCCCTGGCGGCCCCAGCCTACCGAGCCGACATTGATGGTTTACGCGCCGTCGCTGTCGTTTCGGTTGTGCTGTTCCACGCCGGTTTCACCGTGTTCAGCGGCGGATACGTTGGCGTCGATATCTTCTTTGTCATCTCCGGCTACCTGATAACCCAATTGATCGCCAGGGATTTGCGAGCAGGCGAGTTCTCGGTCTGGCATTTCTATGAGCGGCGTATACGCCGCATTTTTCCGGCGTTGTTCGCCATGCTGGCCGTCTGTACATTGGCATGCGCCTTCATCTTCCTGCCGGATGACTTCAGGCGCTTCGGTCGCAACTCCGTCGCCACGGCCCTCTTCTCGTCCAACATCGGGTTTTGGCTGAAGACCGGTTATTTTGATGGGGAAACTTACGACCAGCCACTCATCCACACCTGGTCACTGGCGGTGGAGGAGCAGTTCTACATCCTGTTTCCGTTGTTTTTGATATCCATCTGGTGGCTGGGAGTTCGCAATGTTCGCATCCTCCTGGCGAGCGTGGCAGGAATTACGTTCCTCGCGACTGTCATGGTGATGCGGTACGACGTTACTGCCGCCTTTTACCTCACTCCGTTCAGGGCGTGGGAGTTGCTGTTGGGCAGCCTCCTGGCGCTTGGAACCTTCCCGCGCCTCGCCAGGCGCTGGCAGTGCGAGGTGGCGACAGGGGCCGGATTGCTGCTGATCCTTGCTGCCGTGCTGCGTTATTCCGATGTGACTTCATTCCCCGGCGTCGCGGCACTCCTTCCATGCATCGGCGCTGCCCTTGTCATTCACGGAGGAAGTGCTGGGAATTGCTCGGTCACACGACTGATTTCAACAAGGCCGTTCGTCGGCGTGGGTCTGATAAGCTACTCCCTGTATCTTTGGCATTGGCCGCTGATTGTCCTGGTTGGTTATCTGGCAATCGATCAGCTCAGTTCGCTTCAGTCTGCCGCCCTGGTGGCCGCCTCATTCACGCTGGCGTTCATGTCCTGGCGATACATCGAGCGCCCGTTGCGGGTGCCGTCACGGATAGCCCGCCCAGTGCCCGTCCTGGCTGGAGGCGCCTTCGCCATCGTCGCCGTGGCCATGACCGGCTCAGTCATCTATCTGGACAATGGCTGGCCGACCCGCTTCTCCAAGGATGTGAATGTGTTGTCCAGCTATGCCTTGTCCGCCAATCCTGAAGCGGATGAATGCGCAAACGTGTCTCTTCAGCTCGCTGCGAATTCCCCCTGTACAATAGGCGCCACCGCGAATGCCCGGATCTTTCTGTGGGGAGATTCTCATGCGGGGGCGATGTTCGGGGCAATGTCGGAGCTGGCCGCGCATGGCGCAAGCACGGTCTACGGCGCGACCCCCCGCTGTCCCCCCCTCATGGGCGTCGGAACGGACCGAAATTGCATCCGGGGAAACGATTTGCGGCTTAGATACGCACTCGGCCACCCGGAGCTGAAGACCGTCATAATCGCTGCCAGATGGTCGCTCTATCTCGAGGGCCGCGCGATCGAACTTGGACCAGCGGAACGAAACGGCAATCTTCCGCAGCTGCAGGACCGGGACGGCATTCAATTCGACCGCTTCTCCGTCGAGGCGCGTCACGCGTTCGAAACATCGCTCAGGAGAACCGTGGGTCGGCTCCTGCAAGCCGGGAAAAAGGTGGTCATCGTCTACCCAGTCCCGGAGGTGGGTTATGACGTACCCTCCACGGCTGCCCGGCTCGTGGCGCAGGGCCATGCCCTGCGGGGCCATGCGCTGTCCAGCTTCAGCATACCGGAGAGCCTCTATCGGGAGCGACAGCAGATTGCATTTGGCATTTTGGACAGGCTGGGCCGACATGTCGGCCTCATTCGCGTATATCCGACGCAAGTACTTTGTCCGCAGGACCGGTGTGTTGCCATAATGGATGGGAAGCCGCTGTACTTTGACAGCCACCACCTCAGCATTCCGGGTTCCAGGATACTCGTGCCATTGTTTGAAAGAGCTTTGCGGCGAGGCGCCTGACGCCTCGCCAGGCACTAGAGCAGTTCACCGTTTTACGGAAACGGCAAACCGCTCTAACTCTTTGTTTTGACGCAATTCCCAAGGGAAAGCGCTAGGCGCTTTTCCCGGGAAAACCGTTTCACACTTTTCCTGGAATTGCTCTAGCGGAGATGTCGGCGGCCCTGAGCGTCAACGATGGTATTGTCTCCGACATTGGCGCTGATATGCGCGCCGTTGTGGATCAGGCAGTCGGCGCCGATCTGGACGCCCAGCAGCACGGTTGCGCCCATTCCCACGACAGTCCTCGCTCCGACGCTCACTCCGCCGGCGAGGATGGCGCCCGGGGTCAGGTGCGCATTGTCCTGCACGATGCTGTCGTGGCAGACGATACTTCCCTGGTTGACGATGACGTTGTTGCCGATCGTACAGCGCGGACCGATGCTCGCGCCAGCCAGAATATGACAGCCATGTCCAATCCTGGTTGCCTTGGAGACGATCGCGGAGGGGTGGATCACAGGCGGCAGAACGAAGCCCATGGCCAGGGCGCGTTCAAACATCGTCCGCCTCACCTCGCTTGACTGCGCACCCCCGATGCCGATGAAGGCGTAGCGCGTGCCCTCGGCGAGCAAACGCTCCAGGCACTCTTCCGTACCGATCACCGAAATGCCGCCGCAGACGTGCTGCCCAACGGGCAGAGCTTGATCAGTGCAGCCGAGGATGTCGTATCCGGACCCATCGAGAGCATCGATCAAGCAGGCGGCGTGGCCGCCGCCACCGATGATGACGGCCCGCCGCGTGGACCCGGAAGGAAGGACGGGCTGGAACTCGTCCGGTCCTGCCACCGTGGCCTCGGACCGGCGGCTGGCTGCCGCGCGCACCTCGGCTTCGCCGATGCGGCCGTTGGAGGGACTGACATCCGCAAGGTCGATCCCAAGCTCGGCCGCGGCCTTGCGGGCCTTGGCCGTTATCGCGATCTCGTTGACGCCGACATTGGCCGTGCTGGCCGTTCCGGATGCGGCGTTCGCATTTTCGTCGACGATTTCGCACAGCACCGCGCCGACAGTGACGAAGTCACCGACCTTGCTGTCGAGCCGGCCGATGGTTCCTGCCTCCGGAGCATAAACCTCAACCGCGGCCTTCGTGGTCTCGAGGACAAAGAGAATAGCCCCTTCCTCGACCCTCTCACCCTGCACGACCCTGATTTCGATCAGCTGAAGATTGTCCTCGTTGGCGTTAACCCGCGGGGCTTCGACAAGCACACTCATGAACGCTTAGCCTCTCGTGAACAGATCGACGCAGGCCGCCCGGATGGCGTTCACACCCGGCAGCAGATCGTCCTCCCATTCACGGCTGGAGGGAATGGGGTGATCCGGTCCAGCCAATGCACTGAAGTGCCTGACCCGACCGATCAGGGCTCGGGCGCATTCGGATGCGAAGCCCCAGCCGGGAGTGCCTTCCTCCACGGCGATAACGCGGCTGCAATTGCCAACCTGGCTCACGATATCCTCGACAGGAAATGGCGACAGCTGCTCAACGGCCACCACTGCGGTCGCGATTTCCTCCTCTTCAGCGAGCTTGTTTGCGGCCGCAACCGCGTGCTCGACGCAACCCCCATATGTCAGGATCACGATATCTGCATCCGGCGGACATGGGAGCGCGGCCGCGCCGAGCACGGGCCTCGAATACATGACCTTGTTTTCGATGATCAGGTGAGGGGATCGGGAAGCGAAGGCCCGATGCAACAGCGCACCCGGGTCCGCATATTCATGCGTGGCAAGCACTGTAAGGCCGGGCACGCCGCAAAAATGCTTTTCCAGACTTTGTGAGTGCGTCGGCCCGTAGCCGCGCCGTCCGCCCATGGGAGCGCGGATAATGATGGGGACCTCAACCTGATCGTTATACATCCAGCGGAACTTGGCAGCGTGATTGATGATCTGGTCGGCGGCAAGGGCGATGAAATCTCCGAACATCAGCTCGACGATCGCAGGCCTGCCTTTGAGGGCCAGTCCCGCCGCCATGCCGACAATGCTACCCTCGCTGATCGGCGTGGTCCAGACCCGATCCTGATAGGCCGAGGAAAGTCCCTTGGTGACTTTGAATGCGCCGCCATAGGGATCGATAATGTCCTCACCCAGGATCACCAGGCGCAGGTTTGCTTCCATGAGATCGTGAAGCGCGTGATTGATCGATTCGACGACACGCATGGGTCAGCCTCGCGCCATGGCAGCCGCGGCGGCGGATTCGACCGCGCGGTCGACGACAGATCGACAAAAGGCGTCGATCTCCTCGAAGTTCGCGACGCGCCGGCGCATCGGGGGGATCGGATCCCTGGCTCGAGCTTGCTCGAGGCGCAAGGCTGGCCGAGTGTCATCTCCCTTGCTGTGGGGACCAATCCGTTCGGTTCGCAAGTAGAGCCAGCAGGGGCGGGATTCGGCGCGGACATAGCTTACCGCCTCTTGGGCAAGCTCGCATATCTCGACCGGATCGTTGCCATCATAGGCGAATGTGCGGATACCGAACGGTTCGGCCCTGGCGACGATCGAACCGGAGACGGTCAGATTCTTGGGCGTCGTTTGGGCGATTTCGTTGTCCTCGATCACGAAAAGGACGGGGGCGCCGAAAATGGCGGCGAGGTTCAAGCTCTCGTACACGGCTCCCTCACCCATCGTGCCATCGCCCAGGAAGACCACCGCGACAGCGCCCTCGTCCTTTCGCGCCAGCGCGCTGCCTACCGCCACGGGCGCTATGCCCCCCTGGATGCCATTTGAGTGGAAGTTGCGGAAACACAGATGCTGACTGCCGCCGCGTCCCCCGCAAATGCCGGTTACACGCCCCATGATCTCCGCGAACAGGCCTTCGACTTCGCCCGAATAGGCAATGAAATGACCATGGCAGCGGTGGTTGCTCCAAATAATGTCGCGGTCCCGGTCGAGGGCGTTCACCACCCCCACCGCGTTGGCTTCCTGTCCAATGGACGTGTGCGTCGTGCCGAACAGGAGCCCCTGGGAAAAAAGATCGAGCAAGCGCTCCTCGACGAGCCGGATGAGCATCATCTGCTGATAGAGCCGGACCTCGAGCGGCAATTCGAACCCGAGCAGCGTATTGCCTGCCTTGGGAAGGGCAAGGTTCTGCAATGCCGAAGTCGTCACGATTCTCAGCTCTCCAAGGGAAGACGCTGGAGCGTCTCTGTCTTTCCTGATCGCATGCTCGTTCATCATGCCGCCTCGAGCTGGCGAGCGGCCCCTACCAGGATGGATCGCGTCGTCGATGCCGCCGCCGTCGTCTCCTCGGTCGTCCAGGACGGGTCGACCAGGAAGGCTATGCTTGTTTCCCCGAGCTGCCGCGCAACCGGAAGACGTTCGGGAGGTGCCACGCCGGCATCCGCGAAGGCATGTTCCAGATAGATCTCGGAGCAGCTTCCCGAGAAGCATGGAACGCCTGCCGCATTGATGGCCGCGATCAGCTCGTCACGCGACCATCCCGAGGAGAGCATCTCCGGCTTGATATAGAAATAGCATCGATACCAGGCATGCCGGTGCGCCGGATCGAGCCGGGGCGCGCGCAGCATCGGCAGATCGGCAAGCGTCCTTAGCCAGATGTCGGCATTTTGCTCGCGCTGACGAACCCAGTCGGGCAGGCGTTCGAGTTGCCGCAAGCCGAGCACGGCCTGGATCGATGTCATGCGCCAGTTGGTGCCGATGCTGTCATGCAGCCAGCGAAACCCGGTCGCCCGATGTGGGGCAAAGACCAGATTGTAGTTCTTGCCGTGGTCCTTGAGGCTCCAGGCGGCGAGCCACAATTTCCTGTCGTCCATTGCGACAAGTCCACCCTCGCCGCCGGTCGTGATGATCTTGTCCTGGCAGAACGAAAACGCCGCTATGTCACCGAAGGAGCCGATTGGCCGTCCGTTGTATTCGGCTCCATGCGCCTGGGCGCAATCCTCGATGACCTTGATGCCGTTGCGCTTTGCAAGTGCCATGATCGGCGCCATGTCGCATGGCCACCCGGCGATATGCACGACAATGACAGCCTTCGTTCGGGCCGTTATCTTCGGCGCGATCGTTTCAGCGGAAAGGTTGCCCGAGATCGGATCGACATCCGCGAAAACTGGCGTCGCCCCGGCAAACATGACGCAAGCAGCGGAGGCGACGAAACTGCGGGGCGTCACGATGACCTCGTCGCCGGCGCCGATGTGGAGGATTTTCATGGCAAGATCCAGCGCGAGCGAGCCATTGGCCAGCGCCACTGCATGACGTCGGCCGAGGCTGCGCGCATAGGCTCGTTCGAAGGTCTTGACATGGTCGCCTGTCCAGGCGTTCACCCGGCCCGATCGCAGAACCTCGACCACATCGGCTATCTGCTCTTCGTCATAGATTGGCCAGCGTTTCATCTTGGAACACTCCAGCTAGAACTTAGATGACATTTCTCAAAAGGACGAAGGCCTCGGCCGCCCTCAAATGGACGGCGGTGCCCCTGACAATCGCCAGCGCCCGCAAGGTTTCGATCGAGCGCTCGTGCGGGAAGGCCTTTATCTGCGAGGCGAACATCGACGCGGCTTCGAGTTTGCGGGCGAGCGTGGCTTCAATGTCCATGAAGACGTTCGGCACGAAACTCGGCGTCACATAGGGTGCATTCCAGTTCGTCTCGGACACGGTCTCGTAGGCCATGATCGTCCGCGGGTATTGGGCTTGCACGGGACGAGCCGCTACCAGTGACGACAGGAAGATCAGCTGGTGGTCCATGTGCACATCGCCGACGAAGGGGATAAGCAGCGTGTCCGGCATGACCTCCCGCAACAAGGTCTGCAGCGCCGTGTTGAGGGTCGTGTGCGGCGTCTCGGCGATCTGGGCTGCCGGCAGATCAAGCCAGTGCGTCTGGCGTACGCCCAGACAGGCATGGGCCGCCTTCGCCTCACAGCGAACCCGTTGCGTCATCTCCTCGGTGAAAGCCGGTGGGCAGCCTCGCGTAACCACGGCAACGTGGACTTCCCCGCCTTGTGCAGCCACCCGGGCTATCGTGCCGCCACACCCCAGGACCTCATCGTCCGGATGCGGTGCGATCACCAGAACTCGACCGAGGGTAAGGCTCATGACCGAACCGTCCCGGCGGGCATCGCCTTCACAGCGTGGTCGACATGGCGGCGGTCGACGCGCTCGCCCAACAGTGCGACTTGCACGGTCAGAACCAGTATGCGCAGATCGAGCCACAGGCTGCGGTTGCGCACATACCAGAGGTCAAGCGCCAGCTTCTCGCTGTTGGTGAGACGGGTGTTGCCGTTCACCTGTGCCCATCCGGACAAGCCCGGACGAACCGTGCCACGAATACGTCCCAGCTCGCCGAACTCGGCGACAGTGGCCGGGAGCAACGGGCGCGGCCCTATGAAGGCCATGTCGCCCTTGGCTATCGAGAGAAGTTGCGGCAGCTCATCGATGCGTGTGGAGCGCATCAGCCGCGTGGCTGGAGTCTCACGCAAGTGGTCGGGGAGCAGCGCGCCGTCCGCATCTCGCCCCTCATTCATCGTGCGAAACTTGCAGATCACGAAGGGGCGAGCCCCCAGTCCGCTGCGAGACTGGCGGAAAAACAGTGGACGGCCCAGACTCGCCCAGACAATCGCGGCAGCCACGATCCATAGCGGCAGGCTGAGGACCAAAAGCACCACCGAAGCGATCCGGCTGGGCATCGCCCTGCCAATCGGCACTCGCGTGGCCCAGTCGGCGGAACGAGCCATCGGGTTGCTCAGGCCGATCATTGCGTCGGTCCGACCTGGACGGTGGACGGGGTAGCCGCCACGGTCGCGTCCACACGGTTTGCCGTGTCCAAGGCACCGTCCATGCGGTTTATTGACACCAGGATCGTGTCTCCGGCCGCAACCGCGTCGTCGAGGGTCACAACCTTCGTGACGGTCTGGCCATTTACCTTGCGGCGGATCTGGTACGTGAACGCGATGGTGTTGTTGGTCCGTGTCTGCTCCGCGGCCAGGGAGCTCAACAGCAGGATCTGCTCCTCCGTAGACTCGCGAACCGCGATCAGGCGTTCGATTTCAGAGTTGTGGGCTTGAAGATCCGTCAGCGCCGTGTGCGTCCAGATCTGGGTGGCATCGTCCAGGTCACGTTGCAACTGGCTCAACTCTCGGCGCACCGTCGAAGCCTGATTGTAGATTTCAAGCAGATGCGACTGCTGCGTGGTCGCCTCGCGCTCGGCGTTCGAGAGGTCTGTAATTGTGACGAGACCCTTTTTGTTGAGGGCCCTGATGCGATCGAGATCGGCTTGTGCCGAAGCGATCACCGTCTTCTGGATATCGGAAAGCTGTTGAATGTTGGAGAGGGCGACGTTCACTTCGTCGATCCCCGCCGAGAGCTGCTTGCGACGTGTGCTCAGCGCGTGTTGATCCGTTTCAAGGATGCGCTGCTCCGTAGGAAGCAGCGTTGCGATCAGACTGGCATTCATGAGTCCTTTGATCTTGGGTGGCAGATCCAGTTCCGAGATCTTGTCGCTGTTTGCCAATTGAGCCTTGATGCGCGCCGCGGCCATCGCTTCCTTGGCGATCTGCACCACGCTCTCATCAAGGGTTCCACGCAGCCGGGCGCGCGTAACCACGCGGTCCTCGGCAGTGGCTCCGCCTGTCGATTGGCCGCCGGCAAGCGCCACCGCCTGCTCGACATTCAGTGCTGGCTGGTAGGGAAACGAGCCCGGCGCCTTGACATCCCCAAGCACGAAAATCGGACGGAAGCTGACCACCGCCAAGGAGATCCGGGGATCGTTGAAGAACTGACGGTCGATGAAGCTTTTGCGAATCTGCCCCAGGGCTTCCGGCACCGTCAGGCCGGCGACCTCGAAACTGCCGATCAGCGGAATAATGACGGCGCCATCGCTGGCCACGGTCAGCTGTTCGGCAGGAAGCGAATCGTCAATGAAATCAAACGACACCACGTCGCCGACCGAAAGCTTGTAGTCATCGCTGGCGGCGGCCCAGGCACCAATCTGGGAACCAGCAAGGATCGCTGCAATCGCGAAAACCGCAATCCGTGCGTGCCGCAACACTTTCCCGATGAACGTACTGGTCCAGGCGCCTGTCGGCCGCCCGCTCCACCCAGCATAGCAATAAAACCCCATAGCAGCCCGCCACACAAATTTCCTGTGAAAGACCCTAGCGACACCTGCGCGAGCACAATGAGTCATACCTTTGGTGGAGCGCTGATAACCTTCGGTCTCGTGCCCACCCAATTTGGCTAACTGGATGTGAGCCGCAACCAACGTATGGTGCGGCTGGGTACTGTCGGCCGATTGAACGCTTCCTCGTGGCGTAGCGTTGCAGACAGCTGGGAAGCTTCCGTGCACACGAGTGTTCTTCACACTATAACCGGTCTCAACGTCGGCGGTGCCGAGATCATGCTTGCCCGTTTTCTGGGCAAGCTCGACCAAGATCGCTTCTCGTCTTCGGTTCTATCCCTGCTTTCTCCCGGACCGTTGGCTGCACAGGTGGAGCATACAAAATCCAAGGTCATGTCGCTGGACATGGCGGAACGGCCGCGTCCAGGCGATGTCGTTCGGCTGACACGGTCGATAAGCAGGGCGGCGCCCGATCTCCTTCATGGCTGGATGTATCATGGCAATGTCGCGGCAATGCTCGGCTCGGTGCTCGGGCTCAATTTTTCACCGGTAATCTGGAGCATCCACCACACAATTCGTGATCTCGCCGACGAGAAACCGTTGACGCGCCAGCTGATCCGGCTTTCAGCCTGTCTGTCGAGCCGCACCAGCGCGATCTCATATTGCTCACGCGTCGCCGCCGACGATCATGAGCGCCTGGGCTTTGATCCGCGCCGCAGGGTGGTTATTCCGAACGGGACTGATTGTGATCAGTTTTCTCCCTCGGCCGACGCCGGCACGAAACTGCGCCGCCTGTTCGGCTTGCCGCCCGGACGCTTGATAATCGGACATGTGGCACGGTTTCATCCCATGAAGGACCAGGTCAGCCTGGTCCGGGCCATCAGCCGTCTGTTGGCGCTGGGGTACGACGTTCAGGGCGTGTTTATCGGAGACGGACATGCCGACGGCCCGGTGCGGCGCGCCGCCCGCGAGCTCGGCATAGACGACCGCATTACAACGCCGGGCATCCGCGGTGACATCGCCGACCTCATGCCGGGCTTCGATGTCTACGCGCTTTGCTCGGCTTGGGGTGAGGCCTTTTCCCTTGCCGTGGGCGAGGCGATGGCGAGTGGCGTACCGGCGGTGGTTACTGAGGTCGGCGACTCCGGCTGGCTGGTCGGCGACAGTGGGGTGGTCGTTCCGCCGGGGGATAGTGACGCACTGGCCGCGGGATTGATCAGGCTCGTCACCCTTGAGCCGGCCGACCGCCGCGCTTTGGGTCAACAGGCCCGTCGCCGCGTCATGGAGAACTTCTCTCTTCCGCTTTATGTCGGCCGGCACCTGGAACTCTACGAAGCGGCCCTGGCGCGCCGTCGCCATATTCCGGATCGATAGGAGCGATTGGTGGTTGCTGTGCATATGAATGGCCGAGATCATGCGCCGTCCGCCACGGACAATGCGACGCGCCGCAAGCGGATCGTCGTGGTGGCGAGCCTGACGCGTTCGCTTGTCAACTTTCGCATCGAGCTGCTGAAAGCCATGGTCGCTTCAGGGCATGAGGTCATCACGCTGGCCCCGGATGCGGATGAACAGGCGATCGCCAGGCTCCAGGAAATTGGCGTGGCTTTCCGGCAAATTCCGATGGCCAGGGCAGGTACAAATCCGCTGGCCGATCTGCGAACGCTCAAGGCGCTTTACAGGCTGATGCGCCGCTTGGCCCCGGACATCGTCCTGGCCTACACGATGAAGCCGATCATCTATGGTGGGCTGGCTGCCCGCCTTGCCGGAGTACCTCGGCGGTTTGCACTCTTTACCGGGTTCGGATTCATATTCAGCGGCAGCATGACGGGACTGCGCGCAGCTGTTCTGCGCCGGTTGAGCATTGGTCTCTACCGCTCGGCTCTTGTCGGCTGCGAGGCTGTTTTCGCTTACAACGATGCCGACGCTTCCGACATCAGACGCCATGGGATGGTCTCCGCGACGACGCCGGTGATCATGGTTCCAGGTTCAGGAGTGGACCTGACGCTGTTTGCCGCCAGCCGTCCACCGTCGGGACCTCCCGTCTTCCTTCTGATTGCCCGCCTGCTTCGCGAGAAAGGGATTGCCGAGTTTGCCGCCGCCGCGCGGATTCTGAAGACCAAATACCGTACCGCCCGTTTCCAGATTCTCGGGCCGTTCGATCCCAGCCCTCTCTCCATCTCGAAGGCCGAAATGGACCAGTGGACCAGGGAAGGCGCCGTGGAATATCTCGGCGAAACACACGATGTCGGCCCCTATCTGACCGCATCCACGGTGTTTGTGTTGCCTTCCTACTACCGCGAGGGCATCCCCCGCAGCGCATTGGAAGCCTTGTCGACGGGCCGGCCAATAATCACGACCAACGCGCCTGGCTGTCAGGAAACGGTCATCGACGGTCAGAACGGTTTTCGGGTCGAGCCACGAGACGTGGATGCTCTCGCCTCGGCGCAGCGGGCTTTTCTTGAAGATGAGCATCTCGCCGCAAAAATGGGCGCCAATTCGAGAAAGCTCGCGGAAGAACGCTTCGACGTTCACAAGGTGAACCACACCTTGCTCGAGGCTATGGGAATATAGCCGGTCGAGCGCGATCGGGCGACGCCGCCATCGACAGTCAAACCGACAATCAAGCGGGGAAATAGCGCTTTATCTGCTGCCGTCTCAGATAGGCTTTCCGCAAGGCACCACGGGCCAGTTGGAAAGGGTCGACCCGATTCAACACCCAGCCGATCGATGGGCCGCCGGCGAACCGCAGGCGCTCGACAACCTGGGAAAGAGCCTCTTGCGTGGTGCTGTCGCATGCGGCCACGACCACGATGGTGTCCACCGAGGCAGCAATCCTGATTGCGTCTTCGACAAAGAGCACGGGCGGTGCATCGATGATCACCACGTCGTACTCGAGCCGGAATGCCTCCAGCAACTTGGCGAGTTGGCTGGAGTTGAGAAATTCAGGCGAGGTGTGATCGTCGGCGGATGGCGCCAGCACATCCAGTTGCGGAATTTCAGGCAGCGTCTGAACGATTTCCGCCAGAGCGCAATCACCGTTCAGATAGTCGTTGAGTGTCTTGCTGGCGGAGCCAAGCCTCATGGCGCCGTGGAGGCTGCGGGTCCGCAGGTCCAGATCGATCAGCGCTGTCAGGGCGCCGTCCATCCCAGCTGCCATGGCAAGGCCCATGGCCGTCGTTGTCTTGCCTTCCTGCGGCAAGCCGGAGCTGACCAGGATAATATGTTTGCCTCGCCCACCGTTCATCCGGGTGCAGGCACCGTAAAGCGATCGGAATGCGTCGGAAAAAGCCGACCGCGGTTGCGACAGCAAGGTTTCAAGAGGCGGCAGCGCGCGTTGCAGGAACTTCCGGGGCAACTGCGGAATTGACGCCAGAAGGGGAGCGCGGATCAGCTTCGATACACGTCGCGGATCCCGTACCCGCACATCCATGCTTTCCAGGGTCAGCACAAGGATCAAGGCCAGGACAAGCGATGCGGTGAAACCGCCCGCAACCATCAAACGCAGCTTTGGAAAGGAAGGACTCGTCGGGATCTCCGCCGCGGAGACGGTGCGCACACCAGGCGCGACCGCTTCGGAAAACGGATCGAGGCTGCCGAGCCTGCCGGACACGAGGTCGTAGAGCTTTTGCTCGGTTGTCAGGTTGTTGTTCAGCTCACGCAGCTTTGCTTCCGCCAGGCTCCTTTGGCGCAGTTCTTCGTTGGAAGCCTCCAGGCTCTTGGTGAGCTGGTCCACCCGGCCCTCGTCGACACGCACGTCATTTTCCAGGATGGCAATCGTCCGCAGCATCTCTTGGGAAATCATCGCACGGACGGCCGCTATCTTTGCATCGGCCTCCTGGACCAACGGATGATTTCGACCGTAATTGCTGGCCAGTTGCGCGCGGTCCCTCATCGCGGTCGCTTCATCGTTGCGCAGCGACGTGAGAAAATCTGACGAGAGCAGGGGATCGACGTTGGCCCCCGTGTCGCCGGTCTTGGCCGCAAGCCTGACCTGGGCGAGGCGCGCTTGCGCTTGCGTGTACTCACCCCTCGCGGTGCTGAGCTGCTCGTTGGCCTGCTGGATCGAGGCGCGCAGCAGATCATCGCGCGGATCGCTGGAGACACCATGTTCATTCGCGTATTTGGCGATCTGGCCTTCGATCGCGGCAATCCGTGACGCAACCTCGGTCGATTGCTGTCTCAAAAAGCCGACGGCGTCCTTGATGTCCTGCCGCTTGTTGTCACGAGACCATTCCACGAACAGCCTGGCCGTTGCATTGGCTATCTTGGCCGCGGTCGCTGCGTCGTCGTTGACGAACGAGATCGTCATCGCCGCGCTTTCGCCGGAACGGTCAACCGACAGGCTCGCCAGATACAACGAAATCGCCCGGTCCTGCTGAACAGCCTTGGGCGGGAGAGACGTATCCTGCGGGTTGCCGCCGGTGACAAGGGCGAACATCTTCTGCGGTATCGAGGCGATCAAGCCGACGGCTTGTGACAGCACTCCGGTGCCCGAAGTCCCACCGGCTGCGGCTGGCGGCAGATAGGTGTTGAAGTCAGGATCCTCGATGAGGTCGAGCCTGTCGACAACCAGGCTGGCAAATACCCGAGAGGTGATCAGATCCGCCTCGGTGTCCATCCGCGACTTGTCGGGCTGCTGGTTCGGCTGCGCCTGCGCGGTATCGAGAGGATTGGGGTTGTCGGTTTCGACAACGATCATGGAACGAGCCGTATACGTCTTGGGAAGTTCGAGGGCGGCGACAAGCGCAAGAGCGGTGCCGGCAATGATGAGCGCAATGATCAAGGGGAGGCGTCTGCGGAAAAGATTGTAGAGCTCACGAACGCCGAATGTTCGTTCCTCCGATGCCTCGGGCGAATCCTGAAGGAATGGTCCCAGTCGGTTCCACACGCTGTTTTCGTCTATCAAGCTCACAGATCACGCCCCTTAGATTTATCCTCGCCGGTCTCACCGGTCTTCCAAAAAGCCGAGTTTCGAGACCGAACCCAAGCGACAGGTTTTTAGCATGGATGCGCGGGCGCGAGCGCGTTCAAGAGACTTAGTCGCGGCAAGGGTATTATCCGAAAGGATAGCGTGGTTAGCCGGGGGCCCATCTTGGCAGATACACCGAACTGCATGTCCATGAGGCTGGTGAAAAGAAGCCTTCAAGTAGATCAGGAGTGAGGATGAATCACGCCGGGACTCCTCGCGGGTACTGGGCAAAGCCCGACCGCAGGCCGGCTGCCCCGCCTGTGCCAAAGGTGACTGGGAGAATCGCGCTCTGGTTGGCTGCCGCGTCCGTCTTCCTCGCTCCCTTCAACATCCTGCGTGTCGACACATTCTACTTTACCGCCAGCGACGCCTTCGCTCTGGCGGCTGTCTTGGCGATGATGCTCGGGAAATCCTTTCCGCTTGCCCCCTTGGCTGCAGGGACGCTTCTGTGGAACACCGGGATCGCGCTGTTGTGTGGCATGTTGCTGCTGAGCAGCCTTGTCGTCGGAGATCCAGGGCGAGGTTTCGTCATCTCGGCGCAATATCTGTACGCCTACTTTCTTCTGGCCTTCATGCTCGCATCGCGCCCCTGGGCCGAAACCGTTGTCTTGATAAAAGCGTTCACCTGCTCGATCGCCTTGATGTGCGTGCAGGGAATAGTGGTGATCGACGTCCTCAAGGGACAAGGCTCGAGTTTCGTCAGCGGCAATGGCCGTTTTATCGGCTGGGTCGAACGCGAGAACGAGTGTGCGACGCTGATTGCACTCGCGGTTCCTCTGTTGTTGTGGATGGTGGCCTCGGGATGCGCGCGGCCTCGCTGGGCCTGGATAGGAGTGCCGCTCTTTGCGTATGGCATTGTTCTGACCGGATCCAATACAGGCCTGATTGGTCTCGTCTTCGCGCTTACCATCTTCGTTGCCATGACCGGCTCGTGGCGCCGTATCATCTTGCTGGCGGGATCGTCGTTGGCCACGTTCTTTATCGTCATCACGTGGGGCCGCGACTTCCTGCCAGCCGTTTTCCAACGCCGTGTGCTGAACGCGTTGCAAAATGGCGACATTGACGAGGCGGGTACGTTTGCGGACCGCATGCGGCTTATCCAGGAGGCCATTGGCAAAGCGGACAAAAATTCTCTGCTTGGCATCGGTGCCGACCAGTATCGACTGGTCAGCGAGTTGCATGCTCCGGTCCACAACACCTATCTCTTGATATGGGTCGAGGCGGGGCTGCCTGGGTTGATCGGCTTTCTGCTCATGCTGGTCGCCGGCATAGTCGTCGGGATGCTCGCTGCGCGGCTTCGCGAAGGACGAATAGCCGCCATTTGCACGCTTGCGACGGTCCTCCTCTTCGCGGCCTTGGCCAACGCGCTGCCGCACCTCTATGGTCGTTTCTTTATTGTGCCCCTGCTGCTTGGGATCGCGCCCAGTGTTGCGATTTTGCGTGACGGCCCGGCTCCAAAATCGGTCGCCCGTTTCCTTCGTCGTGCTCGCTCCGAGCGGGTTCGTTTGCAGCCCCAACGCAGACCGGCCTGAGGCCACGCCAACTGGGCTTGCCAACCTTAAGGCCCAATCGACACTGACGGAAGACCTGGATCAGGATCTGCAAGAGCGACGTGCGGAAACTACTGGCCCGATGGTGATGCTTCCGGGGAGATAAAACGAGCGAGGGCGAACACGCCGTCGACAAAGTCTTCTCCCTGGATAAGCCGACCCACAACCCAACGTCCCTGAGCATCCTGGCTATCGATGAGTTGACGTACCTTCGAACTCAGTTCGTCAGCGCTCAACTCATCCGCGGCGCTGATCCACAGCTGTTGATGGGGAACTGTCAAGCCACGCTTGGCAAGCTCCAGCCGGGTGAAAACCGGCTCGATCTCGGCACCGGTTTTCATGCCGTAATGTTGCCAGAGGTTCTTGTAATCGAAGGTCACCTTGCCACCATCATCGATGTAAAGCGGCCGATTGGTGTTGAGTTCGTAGAAACGTGCCCATTTGCCATCGGGCAGGCGCGCCGCTTTCAGCCAGGTGGCCGCCGACACTGCCGCGTCAAGCAACCGCGCATCCTTGTCTTGCTCGTTCAACTCGATCAGGTAATCGATATTGCCGGCGGTTTCGCGCGAGACGACGCCAGGCGGCTCGAATTTGCGGCCCCATACTGGCTGCATCGAGCGATCGTAACCCTGAGCCCAGCCCTGTTGTGGCTCAGGCAGCTGGGCGGCAAGGAGAAAATCACCGACCTTCTGCGCTGTCTTGAGATATGCGGGATCTCGATATGTGCGGTAGGCGTTGAGAAAGAGACGACCCATATCGCGAGGAAGGTTGTCATTGACGATGAAGTAGGGCGGACTGTCAGGCTTCTGCCATTCGTGAGGCCAACTGGCGGGAATACTCGCCTTGGCCACTGTCTCTACGTCGGCACCAGGCGCGGATCCTGTGAAGAAGACTGGAAAGGCCCCATTCGGGTACTGCACTTTCATCAGCCGGCGGAGCGCCTTGTCGATGCAGGTACGGACGTCCGGATCCGAACCGCCGCTGGCCCGGTCGAACCACATCAGAAAATTCAGCACGCTCTGTGTGTTGTTGTCGTCGAGTACGGTCTCGTTGCGATGCGGATTGTCCTTGATATCGTGACAAGACTTCCCGCTAACCTTCAGTGCGCGGTAGCACCATGTCGCCGCCTTTTGCGGGTCGGTCTCGATCTTGTAAAACCATCCGCCGGACTCCAGCTGCGTATTCACCAGGGCCGTTGCAACGACCTGGGCAGACTGAAGCCATTGCTTGTCGCCGGTAACTTCGAAAATGCGCAGGAAGGCAGCTCCGACGGCCGGCGTGCCCGGCGGCTGCACCCAGCCAACGCTCGCGGGCACGGCACCGCCTTCGCCCACCCTTTTCAGGCCATCAAGCGAATATTTCCATACATAGGTTCCCGCTACACCGAGATGATCGCGGAAGTAGGTGCCCGCGCGCTCGATCGCGCGCCGCGCCTCGGCCGCAGTCGGTTGAGGTTCTCCGGCGAGTGCGGTACCGCACGACAACGCGACAGCCAGAACCAAGGCGATATGTCTTGGCACGGCAGCGCTCCCGCCGGCCATCAAGCGGCAGCGTCGCGAGGAGGCATGGCTGCCTTGGCCGAACCGCGTATCACATGAGGCACGAAGGACGCCGAGGAGGCCGCCGCGGGTTTTGCCTCCCCTCTCCGGTAGCTGGGGAGCAGCTCGGCAACAAGGTCTAACACTCCCGCAGTGTCGCCAGCCCTGGCCATGCGGCGCAATTGCGAAAATGCCTTGCGAAGCGTGTCGAGCGGCACCGGGTTGGGCACGGCGCCCAAGACCCCGGAGATCGGAACGTCGACACGTCTTTCTCTCTCGTCAAAGAGCTCCTCGAACAGCTTTTCTCCAGGCCTGCAACCAACAATCTCGATCTTGATGTCTTCGTCCGGCCGATACCCCGCGAGCTTGATCATGCGGCGCGCCATGTCGATGATCTTGATTGGCGCGCCCATGTCGAGAACGAAGATTTCGCCTTGGCCAAGTTTCTTTTCCAAGCCGTGGGCCGATGCCTGCAAGGTCAGCTCGACCGCCTCCCTTATCGTCATGAAGAAGCGCTTCATCTCCATATCGGTCACGGTCAGCGGACCACCGCGGGCGAGCTGGCGCTTGAACAGCGGGATCAGCGACCCGCTTGAACCCAGAACATTGCCGAAGCGAACAGTCATGAAGCGGACCGGGGTTTCGCTCGCGACAAAAGCGAGGTCCAGGGACTGGCAATAAAGTTCGGCCAAACGCTTGGTGGCGCCCATGACGTTTGTCGTGTTCACCACCTTGTCCGTCGATATCTGGACCATTGCCTTGGCACCGCAGAGACGGGTCGCTTCCGCCACGTTCATCGTACCAATGACGTTGGTAAGAATGCCCTCGCAGGGATTCAACTCGACCATCGGCACATGTTTGAGCGCCGCCGCATGGAAGACCAGGTCGATGCTATGCCGTTGGAAAATCTCGCCCAGGCGAGCTGCGTCGCGTACGTCACAGATATACGGCTTCCGGCTCACCCCCGGGAATTTCTCCGCCAGCTCCAGATCGATAGCGTAGAGATTGTACTCGCTGTTATCGATCAGGATCACTTCGGCAGGACCGAGCGCGGCGATCTGCTGTGTAAGCTCGCCGCCGATCGAGCCTCCGGCGCCGGTGACAACGACGCGGCTGTTCTCGATCATTCTGGACAGCGCGCCTTTATCAAGCACCGCCTGCGGCCTCTCCAGCAGGTCGGTAAGTTCGATGGGGCGCAGTTCGAAGCGACTCTCGTGTTTGGGATTGCGCAGTTCAAGGACAGGGGCCGGGCGAGAAACAGCGATGCCCAGCCGTTCGGCCCGGTCGATCAGCGCGTCGAGCGCAGGGTCGACGAGACCAGGCATCCTTTCGGTGAAGATCACGTGCCTGGGCTTGATGCCGCGAGCCTCAAGATCGCTGACGACGGCGTCGAAGTCCTCAATGCTACCCAGAACCGGCACGCCCCGCAGGAAATAGCCCTCTGTCGTCGCGCCCCTCTCGAGCAGGCCGACTGGCCAGTGGCGAGCATCCTGGTCCCGCTGCAGGGCACGAATGTAGAGGTCCGCCGCATCGCTTGCGCCGACCAGCAACACCGGTACCATATCGCGTCCATTGCCTGCTCTACTCGCTGCCGGACCAAATCGGCGGACCTCGAGGAGCTTGGAGCGGATCCGAACCGAAATGAGCATCGGCACCAGCAAGAGTGCCTCGATCACGATCACCGAGCGGGGAATTGAATCGAGCCGTGTCGCTACAAACATCACGAACACGAATGCCAGCGATGCAACGAGCACCGCGCGAACGATGCCGAACATGTCGCCGATTGACGCGTAGCGCCAGTTGCGGGTGTAGAGGCAAGTCACCGGAAAGACGATGGCACAGGTGAGAAAGAAGCAAGGCAGCGCGAAGAGCAGTGACTGGAAGCTCTCAGGATTGTTGACTTCGCCATCGAGGCCCAACCGCATGAAAGAAGCGAATGACAGCGCCGCGAGAGCCATCGACAGATCGATGACGTAGAGAGGAAGATTCTTGCCAACGGCCTTGGTGCGCCCGGTCAGACGTCGACGGAAATATGAAAGGACATGAAGGATTGTCCGCGGTTTGCTGACAAGACGGCCTAGAGCGATTGCGGAGGCTATCAAAAGGGATGGCCCCCCGAGCGGACCGACTGTTTCCAGTGGTTGATCTAACTGGCTCATTACCAGGACCTCGACAAAGCTTCGCCGCCGCGCGTCAAGAGAGCGCGTTAAGATGAACGGCTGTTGAGTTCGCGGACACAAATCCACACGTGCCAACTCTTGTTCATTCAAGAACAAGCTGGCCCGAGCTCACCTGTCTCCGAGGCTAACGACTTTATAGTTGCTATGGAAAGCCTTGCGGACTTCCGGCGCAACACCTGCTTTTGTGCATGAAGCAACTACCCCAGGTCGCAAGAGAGACTTTAGCGGGCTCAATCCAAAGAGGTACTTCCGCCAGCCTGGCCCAGCCAGCCCGACAGGTCCCGCTGCACCAGCGCACCCAACTTCTCCACATCGTCCGCATAAAAATTGACAAGTCGGGATCGCAGCCTCGGGGTAAACGGCGGATAGGCAATCTGGCCGGCCAGGGCGCCCCGTGCGGCCGCGAAAACTGAACTGTCCCTGAAGGGACGAACCAGCGGCTTCAATGGTTTCATGATCTTGCGCAGCCGCGGCCCAATCATTGGTTCCCTGCGGTCTTTCACCTTTTTCGCCACGGGCAGCGCCGTTTCGGCCGCGGGGAGGCCCAGAAACTGCCTGACCTTGCTCAAATGCTCCACGGGCCTTGCCACCATCTCCTCGAAAAAGAGAACCAGCACCCGATCCTTTGGATAGAGATCGAGATAAGCCTGCAGCTGCGCGCAGTAGAGGCCGCCGACAAGAAAGCGGCCCAGGGAGCCCATGCCCGCATCGAGATAGGAATCTATGTCACGACCGACTTCGCCGCGGCGATAGAGCATGCAATAGTCTGAATAGGCCCGTTCGACCGGGTTGCGGAGCTGTACGATCAGCCTGACATGCGGCAGCAGGTCGTGAACCCTCTGAGGAGCCGAGGGGGTATCCAGGTAGGAATTCGACTTTTCGCCTACGAGTTGTCCGGCTTGAATCTCCGGAAACTGGCTGAAGTACCAGTCGTCACCTCGATCATAGAAGCGGCTGAAATAGTGCAACTCGGGATCTGGCATGCAGACGGCCGGATCTGCCTGCAGAGATTGCTGCAGCCACGTCGTGGCACTTTTTGCCGCGCCGATGATAAGAAAGTCGATGTCTTGCGCCTGCATTCGTCAAACCCTTATGTGCCCATCTTGACTTGCAACGTCATGCGCCAGGCCGATGCCGCGAAGGGCAGTGAAGCACCCCTTCGTAGATTTCCGTGACACTTTCGACATGCCGGTCGGTGCCGTAGGAGACGAAGGCCTGGTCTCGTGCTGTCTGGCTGATCCTGGTCCAAAGGAGCGGGTCCGAGAGCAACCGCCATAGCGGCTGCATGAACCCCCCGGTGTCTTCGGGGGCGACCAGGAACCCTGTCTGGCCATTCTCGATCGCCTCCGGATTGCCCCCATGATCGGTCGCAACCACCGGCGTACCAAGAAACATCGCCTCGATCAGGGTCCTTCCAAAAGGCTCTCCAACGGCGGGAACGACGAGAACATCCGTGGCCGCCAGGAAAGGCTCGATCGGGCTGCGAAAGCCCATGAGGCGGACCGTTCGACCGAGCCCGCGCTCGGCGCACCGTGCCATGGCGGCGGATTCAAAATCCTGCGAGCCAGCCGGCGAAATCCCGAACACGCAGCCGACAATCGGGATTTGAGGATACTCGCGCGCGAAACGCTCAATGATGTCGATGAAGAGAAGGGGGCGCTTTCGCTCGATCAGGCCGCCGATGAAGCTCAGGACTCGTGTGCCCGGCTCGAGGCCAAGCTCATCCAGGAGCGCGGCCTTGGCGGCAGCCCTGTCAGGAATTGCCGATGGGTGATCGAAGGGGCTGTGGATGACGCTCAATCGTCCATTCAGGGACCTGATCGGATGTTTCGGCCGCGAAAATCGGGACACTGTCACCATACGATCCGCGATCAGCGGCCCAAGAACATTGGCGCCCTTCGCATCGGGATCGCCGCGATGATGCCAAACCAGCCGTGCGCCCGCCAGCCGTGCGGCAATGCCCCAGTTGACATGCGTTCTGCCATCGTTGGTATGAACGATGTCGAACCGTTGCTCCCTGATGAAGCGGCGCATGCAGGGGAGCGTGGTGGTCAGGTAGTTTGCGATGTCGCCTAGGGTCGCTCCTTTCGCCGGCAGCGTTTTCGACAGCGGGAGCCCCGTGAAAGGTTGGCCTTGTCGCTGCAGAAAGGTCGCCAGGGGGCCGGTGGGCTCCTGCAGCACCAAGACCGGCTCGACCCTCGATCTGTCCAGATTCTGGATAAGCTTCAGTGCCGAGATGTGGCTGCCCCCGACATCGTCACCGACAAATGGAAAGCAAACCCGTATCGGCTCCTGGCCAGGCCCATCGCTCATCGCCCGCTACCCGGTTGCGCTTCCAAGGTAACTGCCTCGGTCAAGATGACTGACGATCAGTTCAGCGGCCTCATCGGCGCTCAGATCTGGCGTAATCGTTATATGCGGAGCTTCGGGGCGCTCATAGGGACTGCCAATGCCAGTGAAATTCTGGATCAACCCGTTTCGGGCGCGTTGATACAGGCCCTTTGGGTCACGACCTTCCGCCACCTCCAGCGGCGTATCGATGAAGATTTCGATAAACTGTCCGGCGGCAAAGAGGTCGCGCGCCATCCGGCGTTCCGCCCGGAATGGTGAAATGAACGAAGCCAGCACTATCAACCCGGCATCGACCATCAGCTTGGCGGCTTCGGCCACACGACGAATGTTCTCGACACGGTCAGCGTCGGTAAAGCCAAGGTCCTTGTTCAGGCCGTGGCGAACATTGTCGCCATCCAGAAGATACGTGTGCTTGCCGATCGCATGAAGACGCTTCTCCACCAGATTGGCGATCGTTGACTTCCCGGCACCCGAGAGGCCTGTGAACCACAGCAGCGCCGGTTTTTGGCCTTTGGCGATCGCGCGCGCGTTCATGTCCACGTCCAGCGCCTGCCAATGGATATTGCTTGCCCTGCGCAGACTGAAATCGATCATTCCAGCCCCGACCGTGTGATTGGTTATCCGGTCGATGACGATGAACGCGCCGGTTTCATGCACTCGGGAGAAAGGATCGAAAGCAAGCGGCGCCTGGGTCATTATATTGACGAAGCCGACTTCGTTCTTTTCAAGGGTTTTCGTGGCGAGCTTCGCGAAATTATTGATGTCCACCCTGTGTTTTATATGCGTGATGCTTGCACCTACGGCACTGGTGGCGAGCTTGATCAGATACGGGCGGCCGGGGATCAACGGATCGTCATGCATCCAGAGCACATGCGCCGCAAACTGATCGGACACTTCCGGGCGTTCGGCCGCGGCTGCCAGAACGTCGCCGCGGGAGACGTCGATCTCGTCTTCGAGCGTCAGTGTGACCGCCTCGCCGGCGCCTGCCTCGGGCAGGTCTCCATCCTGGGTGACAATACGCTTCACCAAGGTCGTCACGCCTGAGCGCGCCACGGCCACGCGGTCTCCCGGCCTTACCACCCCGGCTGCGATGGTGCCGGCAAATCCGCGAAAGTCGAGGTTGGGACGATTGACCCATTGCACCGGCATGCGGAATGGGGCGGCGCGACGGTCGCTCTCCACCTCGATGGACTCCAGGTACTCGATGAGTGTCGGGCCCTGATACCAGGGGAGGTTCGCACTTCTGGTAAGAACATTGTCTCCATAGCGGGCGGACAGGGGGATGGCCTGCAGTGAAACGAAGCCGAGCGGCTCCGCAAAACTTCGATAGGCCGTCTCGATCTCGTCGAATACAGCCTGCGAATAGCCAACCAGGTCGATCTTGTTGATCGCAAGAACGACGTGCCGGATTCCGAGCAGGGAAACGATGAAGGAATGTCGGCGGGTCTGGTCGAGGATTCCCTGCCTTGCATCGACAAGGATGATCGCAAGATCGGCGTTGGAGGCGCCGGTGGCCATGTTGCGTGTATATTGCTCATGGCCGGGTGTGTCGGCGACGATGAACTTGCGTTGCTCGGTGGCGAAGAAACGGTAGGCCACATCGATCGTAATGCCTTGTTCGCGCTCACTTGCGAGGCCGTCAACGAGAAGGGCAAAGTCGAGATCGTCGCCAGTCGTGCCGTGTCGGCGGGAATCAGCCGCAAGTGCCGCAAGTTGATCTTCCATCAGCAACTGGGTGTCGTAGAGCAGCCTGCCGATCAGTGTCGACTTGCCGTCGTCCACGCTGCCGCAGGTGAGGAACCGCAACAGGCTCTTCCGCTCATGGGCATGAAGGTAGTGCGAGACGGCCTCGGATTTCGACGAAGCTTCGAGTTCCTCGGTTTGAGCAAAACCCAGCATCAGAAGTACCCCTCACGCTTTTTCTTTTCCATTGACGCCGCCTCATCATGATCGATCAGGCGGCCCGATCGCTCGGAAGTCCTCGCGACAAGCATTTCCTGGAGCACTTCGGGAACTGTCGCGGCAGTGCTTTCGGTGGCCGCGGTGAGTGGGTAGCAACCAAGGGTGCGGAAGCGGACAGAGCGCATTTCGGGCACTTCGCCCGGGCGTAGCGGCAGACGGTCGTCATCCACCATGATCCACTGTCCGTCGCGCTCCACGACCGGGCGCTTTGCGGCAAAGTAGAGCGACACGAGGGGGATGCGCTCCCTCATGATATATTGCCAGATATCGGTTTCGGTCCAGTTCGAGAGGGGGAAGACGCGAACGGACTCCCCAGCCTTCAGCCGGCCGTTATAGAGGTTCCACAATTCCGGACGCTGGTTCTTTGGATCCCAGCCGTGGCTGTCGCTGCGAAGCGAAAACACTCGCTCTTTCGCGCGGCTCTTCTCCTCATCTCGCCGCGCCCCGCCGAAAGCGGCATCGAATCCGAACGAGGACAATGCCGATTTCAACGCTTCCGTCTTCATGATCTGCGTGTAGACCGATGAGTTGTGGGTAAAAGGCGTGATGCCCTCGGCGAGACCGGCTTCGTTGCGACGCACCAGCAAATTCAAGCCAAGCCGCGCCACGGTCTCATCGCGGAAGCGGATCATCTCCTTGAACTTCCAGGTCGTATCGATGTGGAGCAGGGGAAACGGCAGCTGCGACGGGTAGAAGGCCTTCATCGCGAGGTGCAACATCACCGCGGAATCCTTGCCCACCGAATACAGCATCACAGGGTTGCGCAACTCGGCCGCCACCTCTCGAATAATATGGATCGATTCAGCCTCGAGCCGCTGCAGATGGGTAAGGGACGGCGACAAGGGACCAGCGCGTCGCTGCGCTATGGGCAAAGTGGCTAAAGCTTGAGGTGCAGGAGTCATCTAGATTGCCTTTGAAGAGGAAAGACTTGCCGGATTGAGGCCGTCCGCTGGCCGTATTTGCCTGTCGGTGTGAATAGTCTTGAACGCTTGTTGCAATGAGAGCGCCAAACCTGTGGTCCACAGTATGCCCAGGACGATGTGAGCGATGTTGCCGCCCATTGCACCGATCCGCGGGATCAGCAGGAGTGCCGTCACGTGGAAGGCGACTGTCGCGAGGATAACGATTCGCAATACCTCGCGCTGCTTGCCCATGGCCAGCAGCGCGGATCTGGCGGCAGAGCCGGAAAGCACGAAGGCGACCGCAACCATCTGCACGATGACGAGGTTGGCCGCGCCGAGAAAATCAGGCCCTGCGGTCCAGATCAGCAGCGGCCGAATTAGCGCCGCGACAACCAGGATGCAAAGGATCCCAAAGCCGAGCAGCATGGCTTCGGCCTGAAAGATCGCCCGCTTGAATTCTTTGATGCTTCCCTTCGCCCAAAGGCGGGCTACATCAGGATAGAGGACATTCTGCACCTGGGGGCCGACTTGCTGGCCGACGCGTCCTATGCGCTTGGCGATTTGGTACAGGCCGGCTGAAGCGGGGTCGGCGAGGAATCCGACCAGCAATGTATCGAGTTCCTGCGCGCTTACGCGCAAGGTCAGCGAAATGTTTGAAGACCACGCGAAATTCCAGATGCCGGGAAAGCGGCTTGTGATTCCGGCCAGGGGCGCGCGCAGAATATTGTGGACGCCCTGCCGGTGCAGCGCCCGCATTGTCAACGTCAACAGCGTCAGCGAACCGAGTATCTGGGTTCCTCCCCAAACCGCGGCGAAATAGGCGAGATCGGCTTTGAGCAGCACGCCGAGGAGGCACAGCAACACCCGCAAAACCGCGTTGAGCAACTGCCCATAGGCCAGGAGGCGGAAGTTGCCGGCCATGCGCTGCACCGCGACCGGAACGCCTGAGATCTGGAACAGCAGGACGCTGGAATACAGAACGAGAAGATGCACGATTTCCGCGGACCAACCGAAAAATGGTGCGACGAGAAGGGCGACGCCCACGGCGATGACCCAAGCGCAAACGGCGGCTCCAACGTCGATAAGCAGGCCGAATTTCATGAGAATACGCAGGCCATCGCGGTCTTCGGACGCGTTGAGGCCCGCCGCATATTTGATGATTGGCTGCCACGATTGGAAACTGACGACGCGCTCAACGACCCGCGTGAACGCGATGATCAATGCAAGCTGGCCATAGTTTGCCACGCCAAGTGCTCGCGCCGAAAGCGTAAAGGCCACGAGCCCGAGCAATGAGCCGAGAAAATTGCCCGTCAAAAGATGTGCGATGTTGGCCAGGCGCGTGCGGCCGGCGCTCCTGTGTTTGAGGGCCTCCGTCACACGTCGAGCCAGTCCTCTGATCATCGCAATCGTTGTCAAACTCACCCCACACTCCGTCCTTGCGGAGCACACAGATCCCAAGTCCACGCCAGAGCCCCGCTGACGCCTCCCATCATCGGCGGAAAAGAAGAACCCGCCACAACCAAGTTCGGCTCTGTTGCAACCTCAATAAGTCACGACCCGATCATTGCTACGACTGATGGCCTAGCCCATTAGCGGTAAGGAATTCACGGCCCGCCGGACCTGGTCATGCATCTGAATTCAACCGCCTCTGTCACTCGCGCCGCGGGTCTGCCCGCTCGCGCCGGATTGCCAGGACGATCGAGGTTGCGCGCACGGACCGCCCACCAGGTTTCAATCCGATGGCGAGCCTTCAATTGTACCGCGAGAAATGGGTTCCGCCGCGGCTAAGCAACTCCTTCGCGGCCGGGGTCAACCATTCGGTGCAGGTTCGCTCAATGAGCTCGGCCTGCGCGTCAGTGAGGTAGTCGGCGAAGCCACCGACCTTCCCGCGACGCATGCGACGACTTTCCGCATCGCCCCGGTCATAAACATGTGCCGGCAGGCCACCCGCCACCTCATGTTCACGCATCGCTTCAAAACGGGAAGCCTCGATAGCCTCCTCGAGGTCCGGCGCGGACGGGACATGCCCGAGAAACCGCAGGATGCGCGAGGATGTGCCGACAGGGTCGTCTGTCAGTTCTTCATAGCTCAACACGGCATGCCTGTGATGCGTCAGGCCCTTCGCCCAGCTGTTCAGATAGACAATGAGGGCGGGCAGACCTTGCCGGTAATCATAGATGAAGGCATCCATGTCGCCTTCGAAGCGATGCTTGTGGCGCGTGGCGTGGAAATAGGCCGATACGACCACGTCGCGCGGATCGCGAACCATGAAAATGACTGGCCGGCGAAAGAACAGCGTTCGCCTGTAGTCAAGATGCGAAACGAGGATGAGCGGCACCCGAGGGCGCTGTTCCGCGTAGCGGAAGGCAGGAATCCCGCGCTGCGGATCAAGGTCGAAGTTCGGAAGAACTTCGAACATGCGGAAGAGATCGACATTCCCGTCATGCGCTGTCCGACTGAAATAATCCGATAGGATATGCCTGAACCAGGTTCGCCCCGATTTTGGATAGGAAACAAGGAATGCATCTGCCCCGGAGCCAGCCCAGGTCATTTTGATGCGTGTTTCCATCTTGCGCAAAGCGCGACCGGTGGTCAGCATGGCGAGAGCTCTTTGTTGCCGCGCGACGCCAGGGCAGCGCGAATGACTTGGTCCCAGTTCTGCATCACATATTCGGGAGTGAACCTGGCAGCACTTACTCCCGCCGCCGCGCCCAGCCTCTGGCGCAGTTTTTCGTCGCCAAGCAACCGTCGTAGGCCCGCCGCGAGCGCATCGACATTTCCGCTTTCGACGAGAAGTCCGTTCTTCTCATTTTCAACCATCTCCTGAGGCCCCCACTGACAGTCGAAGGATATGACGGGCAGGCCGGCTGCCATGGCCTCCAGCAGCACAATCCCCCAACCCTCGTAGCGCGACGAAAGCACGAAGGCATCGGCGGTCTCCACCCAGATGCCGGGCTGGCTGGTTATTCCGGGCATTTCAACGCAGTCGCGCAGGCCCAGGCGATCACGCTCGGCCTCAAGCTCGGCGCGGTCAGGACCCTCGCCCCAAATGACCAATTTCCATTCGGGGAAATCGCGGCGGATGTTGGCGAATGCCTTGAGCAGAAGGTCGAAACCTTTCTGCGGGACCAGCCGGCCGACGGCGACGAGCCGGTTGCCGCCCCGGCGCGGTTTGCCTGCCGCGGGAAGATCGACCGGATTGGGAATGACCCAGCTTCGCTTGCGCATGGCAGGGCTGAAGTAATTCAGCGCCCCATTGGTCATGGTGACCAATCCGAAGGCCGATGGATAAAGCTTCGTCCGAAGGAAGCGCCAGATCGGGCCCACGTCCTGCAGGGCAGGATTGTTGCGCTCCGAAACCACAACGCTTAGGCCGAGCCCCCGGCTTGCCGCCAGCGACATCACGTTGGTGCGCGTGAGAAAACTCAGGGTCACATCCGGGGCCAGCCTCTTGAGCGCTCGGCGCAGCAGAAATACCCGACGCGCGCTTGCGGCAATTGCCCCTAACTTCGATCGTTTCACCTGTGGCAATCCCAACCGCTCTATCCTGACCGCTGGATCGAAACGATAGTAAGGCGGGGGACCGGGTGGCTCGAATGTAACCAGAGTCACAAGCCAGCCCCTTGCGGCCCACTGGTTGGCGAGGACGTTGACGACATGTTCGGTGCCGCCGGCGCCCAGTCCAGGCAGCACGATCAACACATGCGGCCGGCGCGAGCCGATGCGCAGACGCTCGGCCGCAACGGCATCGCCATCCAGAAGTGCCAAGCCGACGCCATAGTCCATCGACCGTTCCAATCCCAAAGCCCCGATCCTCTTACTATCCGGGCTTTTGTCTCTCGGAAGAGTTGGACATTGGGATGCCTCGCAGAGGATCGGTTACCTCTAAAGGTGGACTTGGGCGTAGAAGCGAAGCGAACAATAGAAAAGGCAGCGTCCGCTGTCGCTTGCGGACATGAATTGGAGTCTGGATTTCATGCGCATAGCCTTTGTCGGCGCGGTGGAAGGATCGCGTGTTGCTTTCGACGCCCTCGTCGAAGCGGGCATGCCGCCGTCGCTGCTCGTCACCCTTGCGGTCGACGCTTCCGCACGCCACTCCGATTTCGTCGATTTGGCAGGTCCTGCGCGCGCAGCGGGAATAGAAGTCCACCTTACCAAGAACATCAACGCGCCCGATACAATCGCGAAGCTTCAGGAAAGTCGACCCGATTTGACGCTGGTGGTCGGCTGGTCGCAGATTTGCCGCGCCGAATTTCGTTCTGTCGCCCGCTTCGGCTCGATAGGCTTCCATCCGGCGCCGTTGCCGCGCTTTCGAGGCAGGGCGGTGATCCCCTGGACGATCATCGCGAACGAGAAGGAGACTGGGTCGACATTCTTCCGGCTCGATGAAGGCGTCGACAGCGGTCCGATTGTCCTGCAGAAGCTCTTTGCCGTCGCGCCGGACGAGACCGCGCGTTCGCTCTATGAAAAGCACAAGCAGGCCCTGTTGGAGATGACACCTCTCGTTGTGTCAGCGATCGCCCGTGACAATAGGGTGGGCGTGGCGCAGGACGTCTCCCTCGCCAGCTACTGTGCCAAGCGTTCGGCGGAGGACGGGATCATCGACTGGACGCAGACGGCCGAAGATATTCTGCGTTTTGTCCGCGCTGTTGGCGATCCCTATCCGGGCGCCTTCACCCTTGATGCCGGGGCCAAGATCGTCGTCGACAAGGCACGCATGTTTGCGGGGCGAGGGCGCTACATAGGGCTGACTGGCCAGGTGCAAACGCTTACCGACAGCGGCTTTGCCGTGCTTTGCGGCGACGGAGCAACCATTGAGGTGACATCCTGGCGCGGCGCCAGGCCCAAGATACACGCCAAGCTGATGTCGGCCTGAGAGGCTCCCATGTTGGCTTTCCGTGTGCCACGGTCAGACGCGCGGAATCCAAGGCAGCGCACTTAAGCGCCTGGTAATTCTGTTGGGCGACAGTCCTAGGCGGCGATTGTCGGCCGCGATGGCCATTCTTCCAGATACCAACGTATGAAGGCAGCTACCCCCTCCTCGACACTGGTCCGAGGGCGATAGCCCGTAAGCGCCTCCAAGAGGCGAGGGTCAGCATAAGTCGCCTGCATGTCGCCAGCTTGCATCGGCTGCATCTTGCGGATAGCGCGTTTGCCAAGGCAGTTCTCGATTGTCTCGATGAAAGGCAGCAGCCCGACCGGTTCGCCGCCGCCTATATTGACAATACGCCACGGCGCCACGGGCGACAGCGTGTCGACGACACCGGGGCTGAACACCGGCCGGCCTGTCATCGGCGCGCATCCGACGAGCCGGACGATGGCTTCAACGAGATCATCAACATAGGTGAAATCGCGTTTCATCAGGCCTTCGCCGTACACTTCTATCGGGCGGCCGTTCTCGATCGCGTCGACAAATTTGAAGAGCGCCATGTCGGGTCGACCCCAGGGGCCATACACGGTGAAGAAGCGGAAGGATGTCGTTGGGATCTGGAAAAGATGCGAATACGAGTGGGACATCGCCTCCACAGCCTTCTTGGTCGCCGCGTAGAACGTCAGCGGCCAATCGGTCTTGGTAGTCTCGACGAACGGGATTTGTTCATTCGCGCCATAGACCGAACTGGTGGAGGCAAGCAGCAGATGTCTTGGCTTCAGATCACGGGCAAGTTCAAGGACGTTGAAGGAACCGACCAGATTGCTGTCGGTGTAGCTTCGCGGATTTTCGATCGAGTACCGCACGCCAGCCTGCGCGGCCAGATGGACAATCACATCGGGCATGGCCGAGTCTGCCGCCCGCCGGAGGGCATCCATGTCTTCCAACTGCCCGATATGGAAGCGGAAGGCGTCGTACCGCTGAAGCAAGGCATGTCGGGAATGCTTCAAGGCAACGTCGTAGTATGGCGTCATCCCGTCGAAGCCGGTCACGGAGTGACCTTCGTCCAGCAGGCGGCGCGCCAGATGGAATCCGATAAATCCTGCGGTTCCGGTGACGAAATACCTCATTCGGCGGCCGCGGCAAACACAGGACTATCCCCTGCCACTCCCTCGCCGACGTTAACGTATTCAAATCCATGCTTGCAGATATCTTCCCGCCTGTAGATGTTACGAAGGTCGACCACGACCTGCTTCGACATGGTGCGTGACAGCCGCGCAAAATCCAGGGCCCGAAACTGGTTCCACTCGGTGACAATCACCAGGGCATCGGCACCCTTGGCGCATTCATATGCTCCTTTCGCATACTCGACGCTCCCGCCAAGCATGAGCCGTGCTTGTTCCATGCCTTCGGGGTCATACACTCGAACATGCGCCCCGAAATCGATCAAAGCCTGGATAATCGAGAGGGAGGGCGCGTCCCGGACATCATCTGTGTTGGGTTTGAATGTGAGACCGAGTACGGCCACTGTCTTTGCTCGAACATTGCCGCCGCAGGCGAGCACGATCCTGCGGGCCATGGTGCGTTTTCGCTGGTCGTTCACGGCGACCGTCGTTTCGATTAGCCGCAGCGGCGCGCCGCTGTCTTGCGCCGTCTTGACGAGAGCCAGCGTATCCTTCGGAAAACAGGACCCGCCATAACCAGGGCCCGCATGCAGGAATTTCGGACCAATGCGGTTGTCGAGCCCGATGCCCCGCGCCACCTCCTGCACGTTCGCACCCACGTTCTCGCAGAGATCTGCAATCTCGTTGATGAATGTAATCTTGAGCGCCAGGAACGCGTTGGCCGCATACTTTATCAGTTCCGAGGTGCGACGTCCGGTGAACATGATCGGCGCCTGGTTGAGATAGAGCGGCCGGTAGACTTCCGCCATCACTTCGCGGCTGCGCTCGTCCGACGGCAGACCGATAACGATCCTGTCCGGCCGTTTGAAGTCGTCGATAGCAGCTCCTTCGCGAAGGAATTCCGGGTTCGACACGACGGCCACATCCGCCGCCGGATTGCAGCCGCGAATGATCCGTTCGACTTCATCTCCGGTTCCCACTGGCACCGTGGATTTGACCGCGACCACCGTAAAGCCGCGAACCGCTGCCGCGATTTCCCGCGCCGCCTCGTAAATATAGGAAAGGTCGGCATGACCGTCGCCTCGCCTCGAAGGCGTCCCGACGGCAATGAACACCACGTCCGCGTCCGCGACTGCCGGCGCGAGCGCGCTTGTAAAGGCGAGCTGCCCTGTCGCGGAATTCTTGGAGACAAGGTCTTCGAGACCTGGCTCGTAGATCGGCATTCTTCCAGCTTGAAGATCGACGATTTTGGCCTCTGCCTTGTCGATGCAGACGACTTTGTGACCAAAGTCAGCCAAGCATGCCCCAGACACAAGACCGACGTAACCTGAACCAACGATTGCAATGCGCATGAGCTCACTCTGATGATGACATCCTTCTTCGATTAAGCCAGCAGCGATCAAGAAAATGGAGCGCGAAATCGGATATGGCATTACCTCTTCCGAGACCGCCGCGATCTGAAAACCCCGGTAGGCGCCATTTGATTGCGCTAAATGCGGATAGCCTTCCAAAGGGGTTAGGCCCGCGCGACACCTCCCCGCCAAAACGTCAACGAAGGATATGTGCTCGGATACCTTCAGCACTTGTCGGCAAGCGCTGAAGGAAGGTGCTCACTGGGCTCCGTTTCCGTCCAGCGCCTTTACGAGGCTGCATTGAGACGCGGGATATTTCGCTGCGCTTGCGGCAGCAAACGCTTGATCTACGGCCGATTTCCGGCTCAGGCCATTATGCAGGAACATTTGCCCTTTTTTTCGAAACAGACCTCGTTGCTCGCAAAAGACGGCAGCTGACCAACCCGGGCCGCTCCGATCAACCGAATTGGACACGTACGAACAATCGTTGGGCCGGGACGATTTCTTCTGGCATCCTGCCAGGGCTTTTTGGGCTGCCTCTACGCCGGAGCGGTGTCCCCAAACTGCGGTCCAGCTCCCGTCTATTGATCCGGATATCGCTTCCCAGGCGTGTTTGCCAGGATCAAACCGCATCAACTGATCGAACTCTTTCTTCGTCAAAACGCTGGTCTGCGGCCGCTTCGTTTGCTTTTGCCATGCCCTTAAAGCGTCCAGTGTTCGCTGATCAATCTTGCCGTCCGGAATGCGAGACAGGAAATTACCCTCGAATAGCTTCGCCTGGGCTTGATAGACCTCTGTCTGGTTCAGCTGGGACTGCGCAACGGAGCGCTCCGACATCACCAGCAGCGCTAGGCAGAACGCGGCGATGCTGGCACGGCGACTTTCCATCTCTCTCTCCGCTCTGGCTATATCGGTTGCAGCTGTGCCCTCATTGCCGGCGGCCGCAATGGAACCCGCCATCGAGCGAGGCTCCATTGCGGCGGAAATGCCGGACAATCAAAGTGCGTAGTTGGCAGCACGGTTTGTCTTCGAACCATCACCTGCGGCGGCGATTGGTTTTGCGAAGAGGAAAGCCCCATCCCTGGAGACCAGATCCGCCGGCATCATCTGGAATTCGCGCTGCGAATGCGGGACATCCAATTCCCTGTCGACGATATGCCAGAGGTTGTCGAAGAACGACCCGTCGGCGAGCCGCAAACTTCCCCCCTTCAGCGGCTTCGTGGACGAGAAAACCGTTGCGGGATTGGCCCACATGTCGGCGATCGCCACGTCGTAGTAACCAGGATGGACGGCGTTCGGCTTGATGATGGCGAAGGGCGTGTTCTTTTCAGGCCAGCCTATCCGTCCCACGGTCAGGCATTCGCCTGGCTCGGGCAATCTTGCCTTCACCAGATAGGCCAGTGCCGCATCGATGCCTCCGATTTCCGAAACGACGTGTGCCGTCAATCCCGCGCGGGCCAATTGCATCAGCTCTCTGGCCTGTTGCTCGTAGATACCCGCCAATGTCAGGAAAGCCAGCCATTGCTGGTGCGGGCAGTCATCCTTGGCCTGGCAAAGAAGTCGCCCTGCCTCCAAGGCAGATTCGATCCTTCTTTTGTCCGCTTCCGCGAACGCTTCCCGCGCCGGGCGAATGTGTTCGGCTAGCTCCATCAGTTCCTTTGAAATGTTCTTCATTTCCTCCCTCTCCCGATCGATATCCAGCCTGCACCTTATTATTACGTTGGTTTGGCGTTGCGTAGAACTCGTCCAAGGGTACTGTGCGAGATGCTATCGAGGCTCAACCAACCTATTCTGTCGGGCATGGCTCCACTTTTGGCTGTAGCTGCCTGTTGACCTTCGTGCCGACCTTCTACTGATGAACTCCGCATGTCGGGCATGGTAAGTGCTGACGCGGCAAGCCGTTGCTTGGGATGTCGTGCCTCATATTTATGCAGGCGCCTGTTCCCGGTGGTAGAGTATGAGCGATTGAAATGAGGCCGACCTTATCATTTCGGGGAGGGGACCTACCCGACCTGACCTAAATATCCGCGCACTAAGTGGTAGTCGCACGACCTCAGGAATTCCGAATGGCGATGAAGGATGAAATGCCACTGGGCGAATAGACGTAGTGGCAGGGATCGTTCAAACAGCTTGCGCATACAAACCGCTTCGAGCCATAGCGGATGCAATCTTGGTTGAGTGAGAGGGACTTCCCTGAACTCGATGACCGCAGCATTCGTAACCATAGCACCCGCTCCTGCGGGGTGGCGGTTCAGACAGCCGAGTGTCATTCCGGGTTTCGGATTGACGCTCGGCTTCTCGCTTGCCTACCTGACGCTGATCATTCTCATTCCCTTGTCGGGGCTGGTCTGGCGCTCGGCCGCACTTGGCTGGACCGAGTTCTGGGCCATCGCCGCCGACCGGCGCACCGTCAACGCGCTGGAGATCAGCTTCGGCACCGCCTTCGTTGCGGCGGCCGTCAACGTCGTCTTCGGCACGCTCGTCGCCTGGGTTCTGGTGCGCTACCGCTTTCCCGGCCGCCGCATCGTCGATGCCATGGTCGACCTGCCCTTCGCGCTGCCGACGGCGGTGGCCGGCATCGCGCTGACCACGCTCTACGCGCCCAACGGCTGGATCGGCAAACTGCTGATGCCGCTCGGCATCAAGGTCGCCTACACGCCGCTCGGCATCGTCATCGCGCTGGTCTTCATCGGCCTGCCCTTCGTCGTGCGCACCGTGCAGCCGATCATGGAGGAGATCGACAAGGAGGTGGAGGAAGCCGCCGCCACGCTTGGCGCCAGCCGCTTCCAGATCATCACCCGCATCCTGTTTCCGGGCCTGGCGCCGGCCATCGTCACCGGCTTCGCGCTGGCTTTCGCCCGTGGCGTCGGCGAATACGGCTCGGTCATCTTCATCGCCGGCAATCTGCCCTACAAATCCGAGATCGCGCCGCTTCTGATCGTCATCCGGCTTGAGGAATACAATTACCCGGCGGCGACCGCGATCGCCGCGCTCATGCTGGCCCTGTCGTTCGTCATGCTCCTGGTCGTCAATCTGGCGCAGTCATGGAGCCGCAAGCGCTATGGCTGATCCCGAGATCAAATCCTACGAACCGCACCATGAGAGCCAGTCGGCGGCGGTGACCGAAAGCCGCCCGGCGCAGGCCGTGCTGATGGCCATCGCCTTCGCCTTCCTCGGCATCTTCCTGCTGCTGCCGCTGATCGTCGTCTTCAACGAGGCGCTGGCCAAGGGCATCGGCGCCTACACCGAGGCGCTAGGCAATCCCGACACCCGCTCGGCGATCCGGCTGACGCTGCTGGTGGCGGCGATCGCGGTGCCGCTCAACATCGTCTTCGGCCTCTCCGCCGCCTGGGCCATCGCCAAGTTCGAGTTCAAGGGCAAGGCCTTCCTGACCACGCTGATCGACCTGCCCTTCTCGGTTTCGCCGGTCATATCGGGCCTGGTCTATGTGCTTCTGTTCGGCGCCCAGGGGCTGCTCGGCGGCTGGCTGAAGGCGCATGGCATCGTCATCCTGTTCGCCGTGCCGGGCATCGTGCTGGCCACCATCTTCGTCACCTTCCCCTTCGTCGCCCGCGAACTGATCCCGCTGATGCAGGAACAGGGCAGTGGCGACGAGGAGGCGGCCCTCTCGCTTGGTGCCAATGGCTGGCAGGCCTTCTGGTATGTGACGCTGCCCAACGTCAAATGGGGGCTGCTCTACGGCGTGCTTTTGTGCAACGCCCGCGCCATGGGCGAGTTCGGCGCGGTCTCGGTGGTGTCGGGCCACATCCGCGGCCTGACCAACACCATGCCGCTGCATGTCGAGATCCTCTACAACGAGTACAACGCCGTCGGCGCCTTTGCCGTCGCTTCCTTGCTTGCCGGCCTGGCGCTCGTCACGCTGGTCTTGAAAACACTTCTGGAGATGCGCTACGGCGCCGAGATCGCCGCGGCGCGCGGACACTAGATGCCTGTCGCCCAAAAGTGTGTAGCGGTTTTGGGACAATGACAGGCATCGCCTGCTGAGGGACTGTAGATGGAAGTTCGCGTTGCCAACGTGCGCAAGGAGTTCGAGCGGTTTCCGGCGCTCCACGACGTCTCGCTCGACATCAAGTCGGGCGAGCTGATCGCGTTGCTGGGGCCATCCGGTTCCGGCAAGACGACGCTGCTCAGGCTGATCGCCGGGCTGGAGCGGCCGACGCGGGGAAAGATCTTCTTCGGCGACGAGGACGCCTCGCACCGGTCGATCCAGGAGCGCAATGTCGGCTTCGTCTTCCAGCACTATGCGCTGTTCCGGCACATGACGGTGGCCGACAATATCGGCTTCGGCCTGAAGGTCCGGCACGGACCGTCGCGCCCGCCGGCGCAGGAGATCCGCCGCCGTGCCTCCGAGCTTCTCGATCTGGTGCAGCTTTCGGGGCTGGAGAAGCGCTATCCGGCGCAGCTCTCCGGCGGCCAGCGCCAGCGCGTGGCGCTGGCGCGCGCCATGGCGATCGAACCCAAGGTGCTGCTGCTCGACGAGCCGTTCGGCGCGCTCGACGCGCAGGTGCGCCGGGAACTGCGCCGCTGGCTGCGCGATATCCATGACGCCACCGGCCACACCACCGTCTTCGTCACCCACGACCAGGAAGAGGCGCTCGAGCTTGCCGACCGTGTCGTGGTGATGAGCCAGGGCCGCATCGAGCAGGTCGGCACCGCCGACGACATCTACGACACGCCGAACTCGCCGTTCGTCTACGGCTTCATCGGCGAATCGAGCTCGCTTCCCGTCAAGATCGACAATGGCGAGGTCTGGATCGCCGACCGGCCGATCGGGCTTGCCGCGCCCAACCAGCCCCCGGGCGAGGCGACGCTGTACTTCCGCCCGCACGATGTCGAACTGCTGGATGGCTGCAGCGGCTGCATCGTCGGCACCGTGGCCGCCAGCCGCCGCGTCGCCGGCACCGGGCGCGTCGAGCTCGAAATCGGCGGCGACCGCCAGCGGGTCGAGATCGAACTGCCCGTCGACCATCCCGCCGCGCAGAAAAGCCGCGTCGCCTTCCGACCCGGTCGATGGACCCTCTTCCCGGCGTCGTCGACTACGATCCAGAGTCGCAAGCTGGCGCTGGCGAGCTCCAAGAAACGGTTTTCGGAAAGAACGCCCGAGCGGCTAAAGTCCACCACGCGCGCCGCCTGAATTGAACCGCTCATCGCGTCGGCTTCAAAATCGACGCTTCTTGGTCTCCGGCGCCGGCGCCAGCATCGTGAATGCGCGTCCAATCTCGTGATCGCCCTCAGCCACGATGGTTGCGGAGATCAGGACATGTTCTTTTTGCAGCAAGACGGAATGGGTCATTGTCCCGGTGGCCATCATTGTCGTCGAATAGCCTGCGATGGACCAGCCTGAGGCAAGAAGACGAGTAAGCTTGTCGTTCGGGTGTTGTTCTCCAGCCATACAGTTCCTCCGGGTAGGCCGAGAATTACGGAGGTTCTGTGCAGATGCAAGCACTGCCTCGCTCCCGGACCGAGGCCAATACCACGGTACAATCGGGTCACCATTATGTTGATTCAACCGACAGCACGGGCATCGGGGGCGGAGAAGCTCGTTTGGAAGCTTCTCCTGTTCCCGTCAGCAGGCCTTACTGGGGCTTGTAGATCTGGTCGAATATACCACCGTCGCCGAAATGATAAGGCTGGGCCTTCTTCCAGCCGCCGAAAAGCGGATCGTCGATGGTGATCAGCTTGATTGGCGGCAGCTTGGCGAGGTCCTCGGCCGGCACCAGGTCTGGCTTGGACGGACGATAGTGGTTCCCGGCGATGATCGTCTGCGCTTCCTTGGAATAGAGCCAGCCCAGATAGGCTTCGGCGACCTTGCGCGTGCCCTTGGCGTCGACATTGGCGTCGACCACCGCCACCGGCGGCTCGGCCAGGATCGAGGTCGGCGGGTAGACGATGTCGAAATTGTCGGCGCCGAACTCGTCGAGCGCCAGATAGGCCTCGTTCTCCCAGGCGATCAGCACGTCGCCGAGGCCTTTTTGCGCGAAGGTTACGGTCGAGCCGCGCGCGCCGGTGTCGAGCACCGGAACATTGGCGTAGAGCTTGCCGACGAATTCCTTGGTCTTGGCTTCGTCGCCGCCATCATTGGCGTTGGCGTAGGCCCAGGCGGCAAGATAGTTCCAGCGCGCGCCGCCCGAGGTCTTGGGGTTGGGGGTGATCACCTGGACGCCGTCCTTGACCAGGTCGTTCCAGTCGTGGATGGCCTTGGGATTGCCCTTGCGGACAAGGAAGATGATGGTCGAGGTGTAGGGCGCCGAGTTGTTGTCGAATTTGCCGCGCCAGTCCGCATTGATCTTCTTCGACTTGGCGACGATGGCGTTGATGTCGCCTTCGAGCGCCAGCGTCACCACATCGGCGTCGAGGCCGTCGATCACGGCGCGGGCCTGGGCGCCCGATCCGCCATGCGATTGCTGGATGGTGACCGTCTCGCCGGTCTCGGCCTTCCAGTGCGCGGCGAAGGCCTCGTCATAGGCCTTGTAGAGCTCGCGTGTCGGATCGTAGGACACGTTGAGGATGGTGGTGTCGGCGAACGCGAAACCGAGCGTGCCGAACTGGACAGACGTGGCGACCAGCGCGCCGAGCAGTTTCCGGAAATGAGGTTTGGTCATTTCTGCCTCCGTTGAACCCGCGCCAAATCTACCAATAAGATGCATTCATCCTAATGGGCAAATATGCCGGACCAGCTACTCCAAAAGTGGAGTCCTGGCCGGGATACCCGCCAAAAAGCGGCCGCACGCAATTCTGGTCTGTCTATTGCGCCCGCAATCCCGAGAGCAACCAGTGCATCGATTTGATGCGAAACTACCAGCGTGCAGCGTGCCAGCGCATTGGCGCTACGATCCATCACCGTTCAAAAACTGTGTGGATGGCGGCAGGAGGTTACCAGCGGGATTTGAGATGAAAGGACGGTCGCCAGCAATTGCGCGGGCGTTCTGGATGGAAGCTGCTCCGTGCTGAGGACCTGGAATACCTGCCCGCCGTGACCAAGGCCGGTCGCGCTGCAACCAGGTCTTTTTTGCGGGAAGAATGTCCCCGTCACAATCGTTTCTGCAGGTTTGATGGGCAATGGGGCTGGAAGAAATGTCTCGAAATGACGCAGAGCTATGCGCTCGGGCGAGTGCACGTGGCATCACGATCTATCAACGTTCAAAGACAGTGTGGATTGCGGCGGGAAGCCATCGGGGGCGGGATTTTGAAGTGAAAGGACGGTCTCCAGCAATTGCTCTCGCATTCTGGGTAGAAGCCGCCCGGTATAGAGGCACGAGAATATAGAGCCGTCCGTCCTCGTTGGACGAAAATTGGTCGGCGCCAGTTCGGAACTCTTGCCCTGACGCTGAGCAGGGAAGTCGGATGCAAGTAACTCGAGAGCCGTTAAGAGCTGATCCGCACCCACTTCCCGTTGGCGGACTGGGATTGGCGGGCAAAGTAATGGTACGAAGTGCGTGACCAGTCCCTGATCACGCTGCCGCGGTTATCCAGAATCAAGTCTCCCTTGTCGGTTCGCACGGTGAGCACCGTGTGACCTTCGCCGCCGAGCGTCGCGACCGTCAGGAGCAAGGCGGAAGCCGGCCATCCACGCTTCAAGAGCTCGCTCTTTTTCAGGATCGCGATATCCTCGCAGTCGCCCTGTTTGGTCGGCACGCGCCAATCGTCGACGCTGCCCGCCGTGACGAGGTCACTGCGCTCCTCGATCCGGCGATTGACGGAGGTGTTCACGGCTTCGAGTTCGGCTTTGCGTGCCGGCGTCAGCGTCACCAGCTTGATCTGCCCGCCAGTGCTGCAGAGTCTTGGATGGCTGGTGCAGAAAACACGAGCGGCCGGCGGTGGGAATGCATACCCCTTTGTGACCATCATCGCATTGGTTGTCTGCATGGTTTCACTGCAACCAGTTGCCACCATGGCTACGGCAACAAGCGTAGCGAAACGCATCACGTACCGTCTCCTTTAGTTGTCAACTTAACGAACAAGCCTCGCAGAATATGGTTAATCAATCCTTAAAAAGGTATTTTCGGCTCAATATAAATAACAATATGTTACCGAATTGTAGAAATTGGTTGATAGCGCCCTGGTTTGGGGCCATGTGCGCTTTCCGTTGGAGGAAGAAATGTCGCGATACCTGGTTTGGGGGGGAAGGACTCATTCGACCTTGCTCATTTCATCTGCTCTTCTGGCCGCGAGTTGGGCGAGTTCCACAGCAGCACAGGACAATATTCGGCCGCGGCTGACAGCAGCCCAATGCCAACCACTTACCGACGCCAACTATGCGCAGTGTTGTATCGCGATCAATCGCAGGAGCATCCTTTCGTCGGACCAAATCGAGCAATGCCCACCCCTCACAACCTCGCTGATCGCGGCAACGCTTGCACGTCTCGGCGACAGCAACGTTCCCGGCGGTGTAGATGATTCCAGTGCCGGTGATTCCGGCGGCAAGGGCGGCGATTCCGGTGGCAAGGGTGGTGATTCCGGCGGCAAGGGTGGTGATTCCGGCGGCAAGGGCGGCGATTCCGGTGGCAAGGGTGGTGATTCCGGTGGCAAGGGTGGCGATTCCGGCGGTAAGGGCGGCGATTCCGGCAGTGGTTCCGGCAACTAGGGTTCCGGGTGTTGCCGAAGCGGCTGTCGGGGGCATCACTTCACGCCCAGCCCCCCGTACGGCGAGGCTGTGCTCCAATACTGCCGGTTGAAGATCCGGGGCCTTCGATGGCCCCGGAAGTCTAATAAGTCTGGGCCGATGAGGCCTTGGAAAAAAGCGTTCCGTAGTCGAGCGCTTTCAGTTGCCCGACGCCATCCAGCACCATGCTGCCCGCGACATAGACAATGACCGCAAGGCCGAGCCAGCCGATCCAGCGGTATCTGGCCAGCAGCGCCGCCACCAGCGTCGATGCGACCGCCATCAAGACCACCGACAGGATGAGACCGAAGATCAGCGCATCCATGTCGTCGCTTGCCGCCCCGGCCACGGCGAGCACATTGTCCAGCGACATCGAAACGTCGGCGACAATGATCTGAATGATCGCGGTGCGGAGTGCCTTGGCTGGTCGTTTTGCCACAAGGCTGGCGGTGTCGGGATCGACGTTTGTGCCGTTTCCGTCATCGGCATCGCCGGCGGACCGCAATTCCTCGAACATGTTCCAGCAGACCCAGAACAGCAGCAGGCCGCCGACAAGCATGATGCCCGGGATTTCCAGCAATTGCACCGCCACCACGGCAAAGACGATACGGATCACCGCCGCCGCGGCAATGCCGGCCACGATCGCCTTCTGGCGCAGGTCTCTTGCCAGGCCGGCCGCCGCCATGCCGATCACCACGACATTGTCGCCCGAGAGAACGAGATTGATGGTGATGACTTCCAGATAGGCTGCGATCGTCGCCTGGTCGATCTCAAACGGCATCAGGCAAGCTCCGCTGGGGGAATCCGCTGGCAAGCAGCAGGCCCACCGCCAGCATTGCCCGAAAAAAGTAGCAGCATGCCGGTCAGGCTCATCAAACAAAACACCGGCAATGTGACATCCCCCGCCCCGACGACGTCCAGCAAGATGGCTGGATCGTACCATATGGATATGATGGATATGGTGCTTCGCGTCCGAGAAGATAGGGGGAGGCCGTGTCCACCGAAGTGGGTGCGACGCAAAGCAGGATGCCGTGGACGTCAAGCGATGGAAAAGCCGCCGCCGATCGGTCGGCAGCGCTTCACCACATCATGAAGCGACGTTCGCGTCACCTCGCGCAGGCTGAGATTGCTCAGGGGACCGTCTGCGTTTGCTGTGTGGGCAGTGCCGCCGCCAGGCGGCTCGCCCACTCCTCGATGCCCGACCTTGTCGATAAAAGGTCCTGCCGGATTTCGACGAGGACGGCGGGGATGCCGCGATCGTCGCCATGGATGGGGACGGCGTAGTCGGCGTCGCGGCTGATCACATAGGGCACATTGGCCGCGACGTCCGTTTGGCTCAGAAATCAGATACGCTTTCCCAGACGGCGTCCGGCACCACCACCAGCTTGCCGACGAAATCCTTGGCGATGAAATCCGCCTGCGCGTGGTGGAAATCGGAGAGCTTGTAGACGCCGCCGACCAGCGGCCGGATTTTCTTCGCCTCGATGTATCCAACGATGCGGCGAAAATCGGCCCGCGTGCCCTGGCTCGAACCATGCAGCTGCAACTGTTTCAGATACATGGTCCTCAGATCGAGCTGCACGACCGGACCGGCAATCGCGCCGGCGGTGGTGTAGCGGCCCTCGGGCCGAAGGATGCGCAGCAGGTCGTTGAAGATCGCGCCACCGACGAGGTCAGCCACGACGTCGATAGGTCGGCCGCCCGTCGCCTCGTTCACGGCTTGCGGCAGGTCGGCGACGCCACGGGCGATCACCGCCTCGGCGCCGATGTCGAGCACCGCCTGTTCCTTGCCCTTGCCGACGACGGCATAGGGAATGGCGCCGCGCGCCCGCGCCAGTTGCACGATGCCGGAACCGACGCCGCCCGAGGCGCCGGTGACCAGCACACGCTCTCCGGCCTTCAGGCCGGCGCGTTCCAGCATCTGTTCGCCGGTGAGGTAGGCGCAGCAGAAGGTGGCGAGCTCTACGTCGCTCAAGTTCGTGTCGACGACATGGGCGTTCTCGGCCGGCACGGCCTGATACTCGGCGTAACCGCCGTCGCGGCCATGGCCCGTATAGTCGATGTCGGCCAGCGAATCGTCGTCGCGGTTGTAGATGGAAAAATCGACCATCACCCGTTCGCCGATGCGATCAGGCGAAACGCCCGTGCCGACGGCAACGATGGTACCGACCGTGTCGGTGCCCTGGATGCGCGGGAACGTCAGCGTGTTGCCTTGGCGCCGCCAGTCGACACCGCTGCCGCGTCCTCTTCCGTGCCATAGGCGCCCTGGCGCACCCAGACATCGGTGTTGTTCATGCCGCAAGCGGTGACTTTGACCAGCGCTTCGCCGGGAGCCGGCACTGGCACTTTGACATCGGTGCGGTAGACGAGTTTTTCTGGTCCGCCGTGCCCGGTGAGCTGCACGGCGGCCATGGTGGCGGGGAGGGGTTTGGTCATGGCATTCACAGGTCGATTTCAGAGATTGGCAAACACGCTCTTCACCGCGTCGGCGGTCTTGGCCACCACGATGTCGGCCTCTTCACGCGTCAGGCAGAGTGGCGGCGCAAAACCGAGGATATCGCCCTGCGGCATGGCACGGCCAATGACGCCGCTTGCCGCAAGCGCTGTCGCCACCTGCGGACCGATCTTCTGCGAGGCGTCGAAGAACACCCGGTCGTCCCGGTCGGCGACGAACTCGACCGCCGCCAGCATGCCGTCGCCGCGCACGTCGCCGACGTTTTTATGGCCGCCGACGGCCTTGGCGAGCTCCGCGCGGAAATAGGCGCCGGTCTCGCGGGCATTGGTCACTAGGTCCATTTCGTCGATCAGTTCGAGATTGGCGACGCCGGCGGCAACGCAGATCGGATGCGCCGAATAGGTCCATCCATGGCCGAGCGAACCGAGCTTGTCGGAACCCTCGACCAGCACCTGCCACATCTTGTCGGCGACAATGACGCCCGACAGCGGCGCATAGGCCGAGGTCAGGCCCTTGGCGATGGTGATCAGGTCGGGCTTGATGCCGTAATGGTCGGAGCCGAACATGGTGCCCAGCCGGCCGAAGCCCGTCACCACCTCGTCGGCGACCAGCAGCACATCGTACTTCTTCAGCACCGCCTGGATTTTCTCCCAGTAGCCGGCTGGCGGCGGCACGATGCCGCCGGTGCCGAGGATCGGCTCGCCGATGAAGGCGGCGACGGTTTCCGGACCCTCTGTCAGGATCATCTCCTCGAGCTTGTCGGCGCAACGCTGCGAGAACTGCTCCTCGCCCATCGAGCGGTCGGCGCGGCGGAAATAATAAGGCGCCTCAGTGTGCAGGATCGGCGCGCGCGGCAGGTCGAAAGCGTTGTGGAACAGGTCTAGCCCGGTCAGCGAACCCGTCATCACGCCGGAGCCATGATAGCCGCGCCAGCGCGAGATGATCTTCTTCTTCTCCGGCCGACCGAGCACATTGTTGTAGTACCAGATCAGCTTGATGTTGGTTTCGTTGGCATCGGAACCCGAGAGACCGAAATAGACCCTCGACATGCCCTTCGGCGCGCGGTCGATGATCATCTTGGCAAGCGTGATCGAGGCCTCGGTGCCGTGACCGACATAGGCGTGATAGTAGGCGAGGTTCTTGGCCTGGGCTGCGATCGCATCAGCAATCTTCTGGCGGCCATAGCCGACATTGACGCAATACAGCCCGGCGAAGGCATCGATGCTCTTCCTGCCATTGCTGTCCCAGACGGTGACGCCTTCGCCGCCGGCCATGATGCGGGTCGGGCTCTCGCCGCGCGCATGCGTGCCCATATGGGTCGAGGGATGGAAGAAGTGGTCGCGGTCCCAGGCGGCGAGTTCGTTGGACTGGTCGAGCATTTTTTGACTCCTTGAAAGGTCCGGGTGGGGTCTAGGCCACATCCAGACAGAGATATTTGAGATCGGTGAAAGCCTCGAGCCCGTGGCGCGAGCCCTCGCGGCCAATGCCGGACTGCTTGACGCCGCCGAACGGGATCGGCGCGCCGGTGATCTTGACGCGGTTGATGGCGACCATGCCGTAGTCGAGCGCGCGGCCCATGCGTTGCTGGCGGGCGCCGTTCTCGGTCACGACATAGGCGACCAGGCCATATTCGGTGGCGTTGGCGCGGCCGATCACCTCATCCTCGCTGTCGAAAGGCGTCACCGCCGCGACCGGCCCAAAAGTCTCCTCGCGCATGATCAGCGCTTCGTCGGCGACATCCACCAGCAGCGTCGGCTGGTAGAACAGTGGCCCGGCCTGGTGCCGCGCACCGCCGGTGAGACAGCGCGCGCCGCGGGTCAGCGCATCGGCGACCTGCGCCTCGACCTTCTGGACGGCGCGCTCATGCATCAGCGGCCCGATCTCGATTTCCTGCGCAAGGCCGTTGCCTGTCCGCAATTTTTCGATGCGCGCGGTGAAGGCGGCGCAGAAGCGATCATAGATCGGACGCTGCACATAGATGCGGTTGGCGGCGAGGCAGTCTTGGCCCGACGTGGCGAATTTGGCGTCGATGGCGATGCTCACCGCTTTATCCAGATCGGCATCGGTAAAGACGATCAGCGGCGCGTGGCCGCCAAGCTCCATCACCAGCCGCTTCATCGTCGCGGCACTTTGCGCGGCGATCAGCCGGCCGATCTCGGTCGAGCCGGTGAAGCTCATGGCGCGAACACGCGGGTCCTCGCACATCCGGCCGACGATCGTCGAGGCCTTGCCGGTGACGATGTTGAAGACGCCCGCCGGCAGGCCGGCGCGCTCGCCGAGTTCGGCCAGCGCCAGTGCCGAGAGAGGCGTTTCCGAAGACGGATGCGCGACGATGGTGCAGCCGGCGGCAAGTGCTGCGGCCGCCTTGCGGGTCAGCATCGCCGACGGGAAATTCCACGGCGTGACGACACCGACGACACCGAGCGGTTCACGCCGCACGATCATTTCGGCGTTTGGCAGATGGCTGGTGACGCTCTCGGCGTTCAGGCGCTTGGCCTCCTCCGCATACCATTCGACGAAGGAGGCGGCATAGTCGATCTCGCCCAGCGATTCCTGCAGCGGCTTGCCCTGTTCCAGCGTCATCAGCAGGGCCAGATCATCCTTCGCGGCGGTGATCAGCTCGAACCATTTTCGCAGAATCCTTGAACGCTCCTGCGGCAACAGCGACCGCCACGGCGGGAAGGCCCGCGCGGCGGCGTCGATCGCTTTTGTCGTTTGCCGCGCATCCAGCGCGGCGACGAAGGCGACGGTGGTGCCGGTCGCCGGATCGGTGACCTCGAAGCTCTCGGCCGCCTCGCTCGCCGTCCAGTGGCCGTCGACATAGGCAAGCTCACGCAGCAGCCGGCGGTCGGCGAGGCGGTCGAGCGCCTCGTGGCGGTGCGAACGGGCAAAATGCGCGGACATCATCGGCTGCTCCCGGTTGGGGTGATGCCGCAAGAGTAGGTCTGTCCCGCGAAGGAAAGAGGCTGTTTAAGCGCCGGTGCGTAGAGAGATTATCTCTATTGCGTGGCCCATGCAGATGATCTCTCTCGGATGTTGCTACATCTGTACCGGCAACAGATCGGCCACCGGCAGAACGGTCTCGTCCTTCACCGTCTTGATGACGATGTAGGTGAAGTAGCGGTCGATGCCGATTTCGCGCTCGAGCAAGCCGTCGACTAGCCGTTGATAGGCGTCGATGTCGCGCGCCATCACCTTCAGCACATAGTCGACGCCGCCGCCCACCGACCAGCAGGCGACGATCTCGGGGATGTCGCGGATGACGCGCTCGAAGCGGTCGAAATCGGCCTGGCGGTGGTTGGCCAGCGTCACCTCCATCAGCACTGTGGCAACGGGTGCCACGACGCGCATGGCGATCCGGGCGTGATAGCCCGAGACGATGCCGGCCTTCTCCAGCTTGCGCAGCCGCATCCAGCAAGGCGTCGGCGACAGCCCGACCTGCTCGGCCAGCGCCAGCTTGGTGATGCGTCCGTCACGCTGGATGGCTTCGAGGATTTTCAGGTCGATCGGGTCGAGTTTCGCTGATGTCATCGGCGTCCACTTTTTCGTCCACCGCACCATGACGGCGCATTATTTCGATTGTCAATTGCACTGATTTCGATCTCTAATAAGTCATGACATTGTGGCAACCCGATCCCGCGCTCATCCGGCGGCCAGCCTATCAATCGCTGGCCGACCAGTTCGCGCGCGCCATCCATGACGGGCGCCTTGCCAATGGTGCGCGGCTGCCGACCCATCGCCGGCTGGCCGACGATTTGAAACTGTCGGTGCAGACGGTGAGCCGCGCCTATGAGGAACTGATCCGGCGGGGCCTGATTTCGGGCGAGATCGGTCGCGGCAGCTTCGTCCAGACACAGCGCCGCGAGCCGGAGCCACCCTATCTGCCCGAGCGGCTGGGCGAGGTTATCGATCTCTCGATCCTGAAGCCGGTCTGCGAGCCGATGCATCTGGATCGGCTGAAGCAGGCGCTGGGCTGGCTGGCCGAAAACCTGCCGTCGAGTTCGGCGCTCTCGTTCCGGCCCAACATGGTGTTTCCGCGCCACCGCGCGGTGGCGGTCGAATGGCTGAAGCTGTGCGGCCTCGACATCTCCGCGCAGAACATCAGCCTGACCAACGGCGCCACCGCCGGCATGACGGTGGCGCTGATGAGCGTCGCGCCGCCCGGCTCGACCGTCGCCACCGAGGCGATCGGTCATCACACGCTGGTACCGCTGGCGCGCTATCTCGGCTTCAACCTCGAAGGCCTGCCAATCGACGGCAATGGCCTGATCCCCGAGGCGCTGGACGAGGCCTGCCGGCTTTCCGACATCCGCGCGGTGTTCGTGCAGCCGTCGGTGATCAACCCGACGGCGACGCTGATGGATGCCTCGCGGCGCGAGCAGATCGCAGCCGTCGCGCGCAAGCACGACATCGCCATCATCGAGAACGATGTGCTGGGTCCCCTGGTCGAGGACCGGCCGCGGCCGGTTGCGGCCTTTGCGCCGGAGCGTACGCTCTACGTTACCTCGTTCACCAAGATCACCGTGCCCGGCCTGCGCATCGGCTATCTCGCCGCTCCCGACCGCTATGTCGCGGCCGTCGCCAACCGGCATCTGGTTTCCAACTGGATGGCGACTCCGCTGGTGGCCGAGATCGCCACCAAATGGGTGACCGACGGCACCGCGATGGAACTTGTCCGCTGGCAACGCACGGCGCTGCGGCGGCGGCAGGACATCGCCGCCGAGGTGCTGGCCGGGGTCGACTATCGCGCCCGCCGCGACGGGCTGCATATCTGGCTGCAACTGCCCTCCGATCGCACCGAGGAGAGCTTTGTCGCCCAGGCACGGCTGCGGGGCGTGGCGATCGCGCCCGGCACCTCCTTCCGCATCTCGGACGCGCCATGGCATCCGGCGGTGCGCATCTCGCTGGGTTCGACGACGGAGGGGGAACTGCGTGCCGGCCTCGGCGTTGTCACCAAGCTGTTGCTTGGCGATCCGGAGCACCTGTTGCTCGCAATTTAGCGAGTGCGCGTTATTCGGGTAATGCCGGCCTGCGAAAGTCGGCCTCCTCCGCTTCCGGTACGAAAGTACGCTCCGTTCCGGTTCTCGGAGGCCGCCATTCTCGGCCCGGCCTGATCCGAATCTCGGCGCACTCGTGCACCTGCTGCCGAATAATTGTGCGGAATGGGAAATATTGTCATGATATTATTTTCCCAATTGACATGATTTGGCGTGTTCCGCATCGTTAAGGGCACAGGCTTCTCCAGCACGGGGAAATTCATTTGTCCGCAACCGCGCCCATCATCAAGATCGACGGCATCTCGAAGAGCTTCGGCAGCTTCAAGGTGCTGGACGGCCTGTCGATGCAGGTCATGCCACGCGAGAAGCTGGCGCTGATCGGCCCGTCCGGCTCGGGCAAGACGACGATCCTGCGCATCTTGATGACACTGGAGCGCATCGATGGCGGCCACATACAGGTCGACGGCGAGCACCTCTATCACATGGAGCGCAATGGCCAGTTGCTGCCTGCCGACGAGCGCCATCTGGCCAAGATGCGCCAGAAGATCGGCATGGTCTTCCAGCTGTTCAACCTGTTTCCACACAAGAGCGTCATAGACAATGTCACGCTGGCGCCGATGCTGACCAAGGGCATGCCGCGCGCCGCCGCTGAAAAGCGGGCGATGGAACTGCTCGAGATGGTCGGCATGGCCGACAAGGCCAAAGCGATGCCTGCGCAGCTGTCCGGCGGCCAGAAGCAGCGCGTGGCGATCGCTCGGGCGCTCGCCCTGCAGCCGAAGATCATGCTGTTCGACGAGGTGACGTCGGCGCTCGACCCGGAACTGGTCGAAGAGGTGCTCAACGTGTTGTGGCGGCTCTGCGCCGAGACCGACATGACAATGCTGCTGGTCACCCACGAGATGGGTTTCGCCCACGACTTCGCCGACCGGGTTCTGTTCTTCGATCGTGGAAAGATCGTTGAGGAGGGCAAGCCCGACGAGATTTTCCGTCATCCCAAGCAGGAGCGCACGCAAGGCTTCCTGAAGAAGATCATCGCGGCTGGACATCGCGTCTGACCGCCATGCCCGAGGCGGCAACGCCGTCCTCAAGGGCGGCGAAGCCGTCCCGTAACAAAACCAAGACAAGAAACAAGGAGTTGGGAACAATGAAGAAACTTGGCATTCTGGCCGGCGTCGCCGGCCTTGCACTGGCGGCGGTGCTGGCCGCCTCGAGCGCGGGTTCGGCCGACGACAGCAAGCTCGAACAGTTGAAGGCGCAAGGTTTCGCCCGCGTCGCCATCGCCAATGAGCCGCCCTATACGGCGGTCGCCGCCGACGGCAAGGTTTCGGGTGCCGCACCCGATGTGGCGCGTGAGATCTTCAAGCGTCTTGGCGTCAACGACATCGTCGCCTCGATCTCCGAATATGGCGCGATGATCCCGGGCCTGAAGGCCGGGCGCTTCGACGTCGTCACCGCCGGCCTGTTCATGAAGCCCGAACGCTGCGCGGCGGTCGCCTATTCCGAGCCGGTGCTGTGCGATGCCGAGGCGATGCTGGTGAAGAAAGGCAATCCGAAAGGCTTCAAGAGCTATGAGGATGTCGCCAAGGACGCGACTGCCACGATTGGCGCGCCCGGCGGCGGCACCGAGGAGAAGCTGGCGCTCAATGCCGGCGTGCCGCGCGAACGTGTCATCGTCGTGCCGGATGGGCAGAGCGGCGTGAAGATGCTGCAGGACGGCCGCATCGACGCTTATTCGCTTCCCGTCCTGTCGATCAACGACCTGGTCAAGAAGGCCGCCGATCCGAACCTCGAAGTCATCGCGCCGGTGCAGGGCGCGCCGGTCTATTGCGACGGCGCCGCCTTCAAGAAGGGCGACGAGGCGTTGCGCGACGCCTACGATGTCGAACTGGCCAAGATGAAGAAGTCCGGCGAGTTCGCCAAGATCATCGAGCCCTACGGCTTCTCGGCGGCGGCTGCGATGTCGACGACGCGCGACAAGCTCTGCGCGGCCAAGTAGGCGCTGCCCATCACCCTCTCCCGTGAAGGACGGGGAGAGGGGGCGCCAACGTTGGAGCTGTCCCTTCTCCCCGTCCTTTACGGGGAGAAGGTGCCGACAGGCGGATGAGGGGCGGCTCCGACGTTCGATGATGATCGGTAAGGAAAACTCAACTTCATGACCCAGTGGTCCGGCTATCTCGGCCTGATATTGCAGGGAGCGCTTGTCACCATCGAGCTGACGCTGATGGGGTCGGTGCTTGCCTTGATCATGGCCTTTGTTGCCGGGATGGGGCGGCTGTCGCGTTTCTTCGTGCTGCGCGCGCTGGCCACAGCCTATATCGAGTTCTTCCGCGGCACCTCGATCTTCGTGCAGTTGTTCTTTGCCTATTTCGTGTTGCCGCTGGCGGGCGTCGAACTGACCCCGTTGCAAGCCGGCGTGCTGGCACTGGGGCTCAATGTCGGCGCCTATGCCGCCGAAGTGGTGCGCGGCGCTGTGCAGTCGATCGGCCGCGAACAGCACGAGGCTTGCATCGCGCTCAATCTCGGCCGCTGGCAAGGCATGCGCCACGTCATCCTGCCACAGGCGTTTCTGGTGATGCTGCCGACCTTCGGCAACAACGCCATCGAACTGCTCAAGGCGACCGCCGTCGTCTCGCTGATCTCGCTCGCCGACCTCACCTTCCAGGCACAGGTGGTGCGCGCCCAGACCGGCAACACCATGGTGCCGTTCAGCACCATCCTGATCATCTATTTCATCCTCGCACTGCTCATTTCGTGGGGCGTCCGCTCGCTGGAACGCCGCTTGGCGCGCGGCCTCGACGGGGTGCGCGTCTGATGGAGTGGGATTGGAATTTTGTTTGGGAAATCATGCCGACCCTGATCCAGGGGGTGAAGATCACCATCCTGGCGACGCTGCTCGGCTCGGTTCTGGCGGCGATCGTCGGGCTGGGCATCGCACTGGCGCGCCGCTCGCCCAACAAGGCCTTGTCACGTACGGTCGGTTGGGCGGCCGAATTCATCCGCGGCACACCGCTTCTGGTGCAGCTCTATTTCATCTTCTACGTGCTGCCCGACATCGGCATTCTGCTGCCGCCGCTCGTCGCCGGCGTCATCGGTCTCGGGCTGCACTACGGCACCTACACGGCCGAGGTTTATCGCGCCGGCATCGACAATGTGCCGCGTGGCCAGTGGGAGGCCGCCAAGGCGTGCAATCTCAACGCCAGGCAAACCTGGACCCACATCATCATTCCGCAGGCCATTCCGCCGATGATCCCGGCGCTGGCCAATTATTTCATCGCCATGTTCAAGGAAACGCCGCTGCTGTCGGCGATCACCGTGCTGGAGCTAATGAACCAGGCGAAAAGCGTCGCCAATACTTATTACCGCTATATCGAGCCGATCACGCTGGTCGGCGCTTTCTTCCTCGCCATCAGTCTTTGCTCGGTCGTGCTGCTGCGCTGGCTGGAACGCCGCTACGGCAAGATCGAGAGGTAATCCGTGAAACCCTTGCCTGAGATAAAGATCCATCCGGGACGGCCCGTGCTCGATGATCGTCCGCTGGAGCGGCGCGTCGGCCTGATCATCCTTGCCACCGACCACACGACCGAACCGGACTTTCGCCGCATGGTGGCGAGCGAGCGGATCGGCGTCTATGTCGCGCGCATCCCCTACGCCAATCCGACGACGCCACAAAACCTGCGCAAGATGCAGCCGGCGCTGACGGCCGGCGCGGCGCTGATCCTGCCCGACGAGAAGCTCGACGCCGTCTGCTATTCCTGCACTTCGGCCTCGGTGGTGATCGGCGATACCGAGATCGAGGCGGCGATCCAGGCCGCCAAGCCCGGCGTGGCCGTCGTCACGCCGCCAATGGCTGGCGTGCGTGGGCTGAATGCATTCGGTGTGCGCAGGATCAGCATCCTCACGCCTTACACCGTCGAGACCAGCAGGCCGATGGCGGCCTACTTCGCGGCGAAAGGGTTCGAGATCGCCAGCTTCACCTGTCTCGGTTTCGAGGACGACCGCGAGATGGCGCGCATCGCACCGTCTGCGCTTGTCGATCTCGCGCGTCAGGCGACACACGCGCGGGCTGACGCATTGTTCGTGTCCTGCACGGCGCTGCGGGCCGCGCTCGCGGTCACCGGGATGGAACAGGCGATCGACCGCCCGGTGGTCACCAGCAATCAAGCGACCGCCTGGAACTGCCTGCGTCTTTGCGGCGACAAGACAGCCCATCCCGAGTTCGGTCGTCTGATGACGCTGCCGCTGCCGCGCGATTGACGATCATGGCACAGGTTACTCCCAACGACATCGACGCCGCGCGTGAACGCATTGCCGGCAAGATCGAGCGCACGCCGACCGTGATATCCCAGAGTCTTTCCGATCGTCTTGGCGTCCCGGTCCATCTCAAGCTCGAACACCGCCAGATCACCGGCAGCTTCAAATTGCGCGGCGCCTCGAATGCCGTCGCTTCGCTGAACGCGGAGCAGAAGGCGCGCGGCGTGGTTGCGGCCTCGACCGGCAATCACGGTCGGGCGCTGGCGCATGCGGCGAAGCTTGGAGGCATGCGCGCGGTGATCTGCATGTCGCGGCTGGTGCCGGGCAACAAGCTCGACGAAATCCGCCGCCTTGGTGCCGAAATTCGTATCGTGGGCAACAGCCAGGACGATGCCCAGCAGGAAGTCGAGCGGCTGGTGGCGCAAGAGGGGCTGGTCATGCTGCCGCCCTTCGACCATCCGGCGATCATTGCCGGGCAAGGCACGCTCGGCTTGGAGATGCTCGAGCAGGCCCCGGATGCCGCTCTTGTCCTGGTGCCGCTGTCCGGCGGCGGGCTGGCCGCGGGCATTGCCGCCGCCGTCAAGGGCGTCAGCCCCAGGACAAAGGTCATCGGCGTCTCGATGGCGCGTGGCGCGGCGATGAAGGCCAGCCTCGATGCCGGCCGACCGATATTGGTGGAAGAATTGCCGACGCTGGCGGATTCGCTCGGCGGCGGCATCGGCCTCGACAACCAGCTGACCTTCGCCATGTGCCGCGACCTGCTCGATGATGTCATCCTGCTCACCGAGGACGAAATCGCCGCCGGCATACGCCACGCCTATGCGCAGGAGCGCGAGATCGTCGAAGGCGCCGGCGCGGTCGGCATCGCCGCACTGCTCGCCGGCAAGGTCAACGCAAACGGGCCGGTCGTCGTGCTGCTCTCGGGCCGCAACATCGATATGGGTCTGCACCGGACAATCGTCTGCGGCGAGGCGTTGGCAACTTCGGAGCGCGCGGCATGAGCCGGATGACCATCCTCACCGAAGCCGAATTGCGCAAGATCGTGACGCTCGATCTCGACGCCGTCGCTTGCGTCGAAAACGCCTTTCGTGCGCTTGCCACCTTGACGGTGGCGATGCCGCCGATCCTGCGGCTCGACATCCCAGAGCATCGCGGCGAGGTCGACGTGAAGACCGCCTACGTGCCCGGCATCGACGGCTTTGCCATCAAGATCAGCCCCGGCTTCTTCGACAATCCGAAGCTCGGCCTGCCCAGCGTCAACGGCGTGATGGTGCTGTTGTCCGCCAAGACAGGGTTGGTGGAAGCGCTGCTGCTCGACAATGGCTATCTCACCGATGTCCGCACGGCCGCAGCTGGAGCGGTCGCGGCCAAGCATCTGTCGCGGCCGGATTCGGCTGTCGCCACGATCTTCGGCGCCGGCGTGCAGGCCGGATTGCAGCTGGAAGCACTCATGCTGGTGCGGCCGATCGCCGAGGCGCGTATCTGGGCGCGCGATGCCGTCAAGGCTGAAGCCGCGGCCGGCGCCTTGCGCGAAAAGCTCGGCATCGTCGTGCGTGCCGAACCCGATGCGGCGGAGGCAGTCGCCGGCGCCGACATCGTCGTCACCACCACGCCCTCGACCGAGCCGGTGATCAAGGCCGGCTTCGTCTCTGCCGGGCAGCACATCACCGCGATGGGCTCGGACGCCGAGCACAAGAACGAGATCGCACCGGCCATCCTGCGCATGGCCGATCTCTATGTCGCCGACAGCGCCCGCCAGACAAGGCGGTTGGGTGAGCTGCATCACGCCATCGCGGCGGGCGTCATGGCCGCCGACGAACAGGTGACCGAACTCGGCCAGATCATCGCCGGCGAACGACATGGGCGGCGTTCGGCCAGCGACATCACCATCGCCGACCTGACCGGCACCGGCGTGCAGGACACCGCGATTGCCACGCTCGCTCGCGACCGGGCGCGCGCGGCCAATTCCGGAACGATTTTCGAAAGCTGATGCTGGCCGCAGGAGCATGATCCGGAAAAGTGGAAACCGGTTTTCCGAGAAGATCATGCTCAAGCAAAAATTACCTGGAGCCGGATTCAACGAAGTTGAAAAAGGCCCCAGGCCCAACAAACGAGGAAGCAAAAGAATGATGCCGAACCTGAAATTCTCGCGGGGCGAATATGCGGATCGCCTCGCCAAGACACGGCAAGCCATGGAGGCCAAGGGTGTCGATCTCCTGATCGTCAGCGACCCGTCCAACATGGCCTGGCTGACCGGCTATGACGGCTGGTCGTTCTATGTGCACCAGGCGGTCATCGTGCCACCATCGGGCGAGCCGGTCTGGTATGGCCGTGGCCAGGATGCCAACGGCGCCAAGCGCACCGCCTATCTCGCGCACGACAATATCGTCGGCTACGCCGATAACTATGTACAGTCGACCGAGCGCCACCCGATGGACTATCTTTCCAGCGTGCTTGCCGATCGCGGCTGGGGCAAGCTCGCCATCGGTGTCGAGATGGACAATTACTGGTTCTCCGCCGCCGCCTTCGCATCGCTGCAAAAGCATCTGCCCAATGCCCGCTTCGTCGATGCCACCGCTCTGGTGAACTGGCAACGCGCGGTGAAGAGCCCGACCGAAATCGGCTATATGCGCAACGCAGCCCGCATCGTCGAAGCCATGCACCAGCGTATTTTCGACAAGATCGAGGTCGGCATGCGCAAATGCGATCTGGTCGCCGAGATCTATGACGCCGGCACGCGCGGCGTCGACGGAATTGGCGGCGATTATCCGGCGATCGTGCCGCTGCTGCCGTCCGGCGCCGACGCCTCGGCGCCGCATCTGACATGGGACGACAAACCGATGAAGCGGGGCGAGGGCACTTTCTTCGAGATCGCCGGCTGCTATCACCGTTATCACTGCCCGCTGTCGCGCACCGTGTTCCTCGGCAGGCCGACGCAGGAGTTCCTCGATGCCGAGAAGGCGACGCTGGAAGGCATGGATGCGGGCTTGGCGGCAGCCAAACCCGGCAACACCTGTGAGGACATCGCCAATGCCTTCTTCGCGGTGCTGAAGAAGTATGGCATCGTCAAGGACAACCGCACCGGCTATCCGATCGGCCTGTCCTATCCGCCGGACTGGGGCGAACGCACGATGAGCCTGCGCCCCGGCGATCGTACCGAGCTCAAGCCCGGCATGACCTTCCATTTCATGACCGGCCTGTGGCTGGAGACGATGGGACTGGAGATCACCGAGTCGATCCTGATCACCGAAACCGGTGTAGAGTGCCTCGCCAACGTGCCGCGCAAGCTGGTGGTGAAGGATTGAAACCGATGTCCAGTCTCCGCCCGTCGCCGATAGCGCCGACCGTCGATTTCGACCGCGACGGTGTCCAGCACGGCTTCCTGCGCCTTCCTTACAGCCGCGACGATTCGGCCTGGGGTTCGGTGATGATCCCGATCTGCGTCATCCGCAACGGCAAGGGGCCAACCGCGCTGCTGACCGGCGGCAACCATGGCGACGAGTATGAGGGGCCGCTGGCGCTCTACGATCTCGCCCGCACGCTCGACCCGAAGCATGTCGGCGGCACGGTGATCATCGTGCCGGCGATGAATTATCCGGCCTTTCGCGCCGGCACACGCACCTCGCCGATCGACAAGGGCAACATGAACCGCAGCTTTCCCGGCCGGCCGGACGGCACGGTGACCGAGAAGATCGCCGACTATTTCCAGCGCGAATTGCTGCCGCGCTCCGACATCGCGCTCGATTTCCATTCCGGCGGCAGGACACTCGACTTCGTGCCCTTCTGCGCGGCCCATATCCGGCCGGACAAGGCGCTGGAGGCACAGGGGTTCGCGGCTGTCGAAGCGTTTTCCGCACCCTGGTCGATGAAGATGCTGGAGATCGATGCGGTCGGCATGTTCGACACTGCCGCCGAGGAGATGGGGAAACTGTTCATCACCACAGAACTGGGCGGCGGCGGCACCTCACGCGCGCAAACCGTGCGGATCGCGCGGCGCGGCGTGCTCAACGTGCTGCGCCATGCCGGCATCGTTGCCGGCGCGGTCGAGACGAGCCCGACGCAATGGCTCGACATGCCGTCGGGTGACTGTTTCTCGTTCGCCGAGGATGACGGCATGATCGAGACTATGGTCGATCTTGGCGAACCCGTCGAACAAGATACGGTGCTGGCGCGGATCCATTCCGTCGGCCGTACCGGTATTGCGCCCCAGGAGATCCGGGCAAAGATGTCGGGCCTGCTGGCTGCGCGGCATTTTCCCGGCCTGGTAAAGGCGGGCGACTGCGCGGCCGTGGTGGCTGTGGAAGTCTGAACGATTCCGCGGGGGATCCCTTGCCTTGCATCCCTCGCGGAGCCTCTGACGCGGCGGAAAGAAGCAGGATAACGAGCAGAGTCGACATTGCATGAGGATGTCACTATATAGCGGCGGCTTCGACCCGCGCGCCTCAGGGCAGCACCCCGAAGCACCTGTAAATGTGTTACGCATTGCGCCATCTATTGTGACGAAATCGGCTCGGAAACCGGAAAAAAGCAAATAGAAACAGTGGCGCAAAGCTGGGTGTGACCCAGCCAACGGTATCAACCCTCCAGAATCAGAAAATGCTCTTGAACCCTCGATTTCCTTTGGCTCTGTGGACCTTGGATGAGATCGGCTTGCCGGTTGGTGACGACTCGGCTGGAATGGGGACATGCATCCTTTGCCGGATGCCGACGTTTATGATTACCAACCGGCTTTGCCGCCAGGGAACAGCAGCATGAGTGAACACGCGATCGAGTTCTTGCGGGGATGGATCGGCGAAAAGGTCCAGTGCCAGCCGTCCCAGGCCAGGATCGAGAAGCAGGCCGAGACACTGGCCAAGGAATGCGCTGCCAAGGCGGCGGAGGTCGGCATCCCCCTGGAGGACATCCAGGAGGAAGTCGGCGACATTCAGGAACTGATAGCCTCCCGGCTCGAGGAAGCGGCCGAGGCCGACGAAAACCAGCAGGCGTCCAGCAAAGCCGCGGAATGACCGCTTAGAGCAATTCCAGGAAAAGTGTGAAACGGTTTTTCACGGGAAAAGCGCACAGCGCTTTCCCTTGGGAATTGCGTCAAAACAAAGAGTCTAAAGCGACCTGTCTTGAAACGCGGGTCTGTTCGGCCCGCGTCTTTGTCTCGGCTGTTCCTTTCAGCCGAACTTCTCTTTCAGCCACGTCTTCGGCAGCGCCGGGACGAGATTACCGTCGCGCCCGGTCATGTCGTCATTGGCGACCAATGCGTTGAGGATCGCCTCCTCAATGCTCTGGATCACCGCATCGAAAAACGGATCGATGTCGGTGTCCGGGACAAAGTCAGCGCTGGCGATCCGGCCCGACTGTGCCAGTGCCGCGCTCGCATTGGCGGTCGAGAAGGCGAGAAAAATGTCGCCGGAACTGTGATAGCCGAAGCCGCCGGTCATGGCGACGCCGAGCGGCACGCGGCGTGCCAGCCGCTTCGTCTGATGCGGCAGGAACGGCGCATCGGTGGCAATGACGGCGATGATCGAGCCCTTTTCGGCGCGCGGCGTGCCTTCGCGGATCGCCGGTTCGGCGAGCTCGGGTCCGGCGCGCAGGCCGCGAACCGTGAAATTGTGCCGCTTGCCGAAATTCGACTGCACGAAGGCGCCGACCGTATAGGCGCGGCCGTGCCATTCGACGACGCGCGATGCGGTGCCGGAACCGGCCTTGAAGCCGAAGGTGATCATGCCCGTGCCGCCGCCGACACTGCCTTCCTCGATCGGGCCGCTGGCCGCATCGTCAAGCGCCTGGGCAACGTGTTCGAACGTCAGATGGTGGCCGTTGATATCGTTGAGGAAGCCGTCATAGGTCTCCGCCGCCACCGGCAGGCCCCAGGCGCTGTCGAGTGCGGCCGGCAGCACTTGGTTCATCCAGTGCAGCGTGCCGTCGCGCGAGACACCGCAGGAATGTGTGTTGGTGATGGTGACCGGGAAGTTGAAAGCGCCGGTTTCCTCGACGATGTGCGAGCCGGTCAGCTCGCCATTGCCGTTCTGGCTGAAGATGCCGGCAAAGACCGGCGTGGCAAGATCGGCGCGCGGCACTGGGCAGGATCGCGGTCACGCCGGTGCGTACCGGTCCCTTGCCGACGACGAGCGCGCCATCGCCAGAAACAAGCGTCGAATAACCGACCGCGACGCCGGGCACATCGGTGATCGCATTGAACGGCCCGGGCGTCCCGTCGAAGCCGATGCCGAAGCTTCGTGCGCGCGGCTTGCCTGAAGGTGTTGCCAGATGGTGCGGATTGTCGGTCATGGCCTCAGAACAGCGATCCCTGATTGCCGGGCTCCTTGGCCTTGGCCGCTGGCTTGGCCACCGCTTTCGGTTTTGCCCCACCATTGGTCGCAATCGCATCCGCGGTGCCGTCGGCGAACTCCAGCGAAAGCGCCATCCCCGACGCCACCTCGGCCGCCTGCTTGATCACGGCGCCGTCGGCGCCCTTCACCAGGGCGAAGCCGCGCGCCAGAACGGCCTTGTGCGACAGCGTGGTCAGCAGGCGATCGGCCTGGCTCAGTTGTCCGCGCAAGCGCTCCAACCGCACCGAGATCACCCGATCCTGCCGGCGCGCCGTGGCCGCCAGCGCGTCCCCTTGCAGTTTCTGGCGCCGTGCGATCGGTGCCGGCGACAGCCGCGTCGCGGTGCGCGAAAATCGCGCGCGACGTTCGCGTATGATGGCGAAGAACGCCGCCTGCGCGCGGGCGAGGTCGCGGCCGGTCAGCGTGCGGGCTTCGTTGATGCGCCGCGACAGCGTGGCTGGCGTCAGCCTTTGGCCTTGAAGCCGTGCCCGCTTGCGGTCGACGCTGACGGACAGGGCCCGGCCGAGCCTAGATGTCGCTTCGTCGAGGCGTCGGCGCGGCAGCGCCAGCAATTGATCGGGCGAGGGCAGCGCGCGGGCGGCGGCACGGGCTGCCTGCCGCTTGCGTTCGAAATTGCGCAACACCGCCGCCTTGAGCCGCGCGCCAAGACTGGCAAGCGTCGCTTCGAGGTCGGCCTTCACCGGCACGGCAATTTCGGCCGCACCCGTCGGTGTCGGCGCTCGCACATCGGCGACGAGGTCGATCAGCGTCCAGTCGGTCTCATGGCCCACGGCCGAGATCACCGGAATGCCGGAGGCGGCGACGGCGCGGGCGAGCGCCTCGTCGTTGAAGCCCCAGAGGTCTTCGAGGCTGCCGCCGCCGCGCGCCACGATCAGCAGGTCCGGGCGCCGAATGGCACCATCCCAGGCCAGCGCGTTGAAGCCGGTGACGGCTGCGGCCACTTCCGCGCCCGACGTCTCGCCCTGCACGCGCACCGGCCAGACCAGGATATGCAGCGGAAAGCGGTCCTTGATCCTGTGGATGATGTCGCGGATGACGGACCCCGTCGGCGAGGTGACGACGCCGATGACGCGCGGCATGAATGGCAGCAACCGCTTGCGACCGGTGTCGAACAGGCCCTCGGCCTGCAGCCGGCGCTTGCGCTCTTCCAGCAGCGCCATCAGCGCTCCGGCCCCGGCGGGCTCCAGATTGTCGATGACGATCTGGTAGTTGGATTTGCCGGGATAGGTGGTGAGCTTGCCGGTGGCGATCACCTCCATCCCCTCTTCGGGGCGGAATTTCAGCCGGCTCATCGTGCCCTTCCACACCACGGCGTCGAGCCGGGCGCGGTCGTCCTTCAGCGCGAAATAGGCATGGCCGGACGAATGCGGCCCGCGATAGCCGGATATTTCGCCGCGCACCCGCACATTGCCGAAGACGTCCTCGACCGTGCGCTTCAGCGCGCCGGAAATCTCGCTCACCGTGTATTCGGTGGCGTTGGTGCGTGATTCGGATGCTGCCTCGCTCATCGCCCGATTGGGCGATGGTTAGCCCTCCACGTCAAGGCGCCCGTGCCAAGTCAGGCTTTTATAGCCTGGTGACCCTGCCTACCAGCCCGGCAGGATCTGGTTCGGCTTGGTCCGCTTCATCTTGGCGAAGGCGAGTGCCGCGAAGTCGAATGTGCCGGCCTCTTCGCCCAGCGGCACGGAGATGTTGTCCAGGCTTTCCGAAATATGGCGGGCGAGTGCGTCGACGATCTCCGGCCGCGAGGTCTGGCCGCGCATGATGCCGATGCGGCAATCGGGCAGGGCGCCGAAGCCGTCGGCTTCACCCAGCACCCGCATGCCGGGCCTGAGCGCGCATTCCGGCAGCACCGAGATCGCGAGGCCAGAAAGCACCGCTGCGGTGATGACGGTTGCCGAGAAACTGGTGAACAGGATGCGATAGTCGCGGTTCTGCCTGTCGAGCACGTCGACAGCGGCGCGCCGCCAGATGCAGTTCGGCCGGCCAAAGGCCATCGGCAACGTCTGTTGTTCGTGCGTCGCATGGTTGGCCGAGGTGACCCACAGCAGCGGCTCGCGCCGCACCACTTCCGACTGGCCGCGCGTGTCGTTGTGCGTCACCAGCGCCAGATCGAGATTGCCGCGCTTGATATGTTCGACCAGCCCCGGCGTCGGTTCGCAGATGACGGTCAGTTCGACGCGCGGATTGGAGCGCGTGAATCGTGCCATGATCTCGGGCAGGAAACGGTCGGCATAGTCGTCGGGCGTGCCGATGCGAATCGTGCCTTCGAGCCGCTGGTCGTCGAAGGCCGCCAGCGTTTCGCGGTTGAGATAGAGTAGCCGCCGCGCGTAGGAGAGCAGCTTGTCGCCTTCCTCGGTCAGCTTGTTGGTGCGCCCATCTTTCTCGAACAGCGGCTTGCCGATCCGCTCCTCCAGCCGGCGCATCTGCATGGATACCGCCGACTGGGTCCGGTGTACCTCTTCGGCCGCCCGGGTAAAGCTGCCTGTGTCGGCAATCGAGATGAAGGTCTGCAACTGATCAAGATCGAGCGGCGCTTTCATCGGTCCAATCCATCACTAGTGTTGATGCTAAAGATTAGAAACATTCGTTGGATTAATCAATCGGGCGATGGCAAATTGCCGATGTCCACATGAAGGCATGTGAATTGGGACCGGAGCGGCCGCTGTAGTCAGCGCCGATCGCCTGGTTTCGTTCGTTCGAGTCTGAAGGAGACCGACAATGACCACGTTCGATTTCGCCACCGAGACCTCGCGCATCACCTCGCGTCCGGCCGTTGCGACGCGCGTGGCAAACACCGTCTCCAACGCCTACCGCGCCTGGAAAAACCGCCGCGCCTTCTATCGCCTCGGCGAGATGTCGGATGCCGAACTCGCCGATATCGGCCTGACGCGCGCCGACCTGCACGTCGCCATCGACGTGCCATTTGGCCGCGACCCGACGGCGATCCTGCGTGAAATCGCCAGCGATCGTGTCGAAACGATCGAGGACATCGCTCGCAAGGTGGCCTGACCGGCTGAGTTTCGGTCCTGTTGAACCTTTCAGGGTTCAGCGCGACCAAGGTTCTGCAGGCTCCCCACTCCCTGCCGGTTCCCCGCCGGCCTGCCTGCACGTTGCCCGGTCCTCCCAAGGACCGGGCTTTTCTTTGTCTGCGTTGCCGAAGATCGGCCGTTGGCCTGCTGGCTAGCGCCGGTCCATGTCCCGCTTGAACTGATCGAAGATCGTCTCCACGCTCTTCTGATACTCGTCGCGCTGCTGGGCGCCGGTCTCGAACATCTTGCCGAACAGATCGTCGAACGGGTTCCTTGGCCGGCCGCTTGGATTGGTCTGTGGCTGCGGTGCCTGACGCTGCTGTGGTGCCTGAGGCTGCGGCGCCGGCTGTCCGCCGGGCATGCCGAAGCCGCCGCCACCACCCTGCCGCAGCATCTCCTCGAAGATCTTCCCCAGCGGGTTGTCGCCGTAGGGGCTCTGCGTCTGTTGCGGTTGCGCCCGGCCCTGCGGCTGTGGCGCGCCGCCGCCGAACATGTCCTGCAGCACCTTGCCGAGCGGATTGTCGCCATAGGGATTGGGTGCCGGCTGCGGCTGGCTTTGCGGCTGCTGTGCTGCGCCACCGAACATATCCTGCAAAACCTTGCCGAACGGGTTGTCCATCGGATTCTGAGGCTGCGGGGCCGGGGCCTGCATGCCGCCACCTTGTCGCATCATCTGTTCGATGATCTCGCCGAGCGGATTGCTGCCGCCACCGAAACCGCCAGCCGCCTGCATCTGGCTTGTTGTCTGCTTGAACAGTCCACCCATGACCATGGAGGCGATCGCCGGCAGCATTTGCTGCAGGATCTGCTGGCTGACGCCGCTCGCCTGCGCCGCCTGGCTGGCCACGGCCCGCGACAGATCCTTCGAGCCGAACAGATGCCCCAATATGCCGTTGCCCTCGTCGACGCCTTGCGGCGAGAAGGCTCGCGTCGCGTCCTCGAAATACTTGGCGTGCTGGCCGCTCGCCATCGCCGTCATGAAGGCGCCGAGCCCATAGGGGTCCGCGGTGTTGCGTTGCAGCCCCTGCGAGAAGGCCGGCAGCAGTGCGGCAACCGCCGCCTGCGTCTGCTGCATCGAAAGCCCGTATTGCTGGGCAAGCGCCTGCATGCCGTTGCCGTTCTGGGCCTGCGCCAACATGTCGAACAAGGTAGGCATCGGCTTCTCCTCCGGGAAATCCTCGGCGGAGAGCCTAATTCGTTTCAATGCCCGATTGAAGCGACTTTTGCCGCTCCTTAAAGCGCAGGGTCAATAGGCGTATTCCATGAACACCGGCTCGATCGAGCCGCCCCAGCGCGTGTGATAGGCGGAGAGCAGTTCCTCGGCGCTGGTGGTGCCGCGCGCGACCACTTCGTCCAAAGTGTTGAGGAACGAGGTTTCGTCGTAGCCGTCGCGGTTCTTCTTGCCCCGGTTCTTCAGGCCCATGCGCGAGATGACCAGCACGTCACGCGCGATCTCGCGCAGCGTGGTGTTGCGGAAAGGCGCGGAAATGCCCTGTTCCGGCACTGCATTGCGCATTGCCAGCACCTCGTCGTAGGCCCAGCTCGAGGTCAACGCCTCGGCAGCGTCGAGCGCTGCTTCGTCATAGAGCAGCCCGACCCAGAAGGCCGGCAGCGCGCAGATGCGCCGCCACGGCCCGCCATCGGCGCCACGCATTTCGAGGAAGCGCTTCAGCCGCACGTCCGGAAACAGCGTCGACAGATGGTTCGCCCAGTCACCCATCGTCGGCAGCCCGTCCGGCACTTCGTTGCGCGCGGCACCGGCCATGAACTGACGGAAGGTGACGTGTGTCATGTCGTGATAATGGCCGTCGCGAATGACGAAATACATCGGCACGTCGAGCGCCCATTCGACATAGTCGGCGAAGCCGAAATCGGGCGAGAAGCAGAACTCGAGCAGGCCCGAGCGCTGGTTGTCGGTGTCGCGCCAGATGTCACCGCGCCAGCTTTGCAATCCGTTCGGGTGGCTTTCGGTGAAAGGCGAATTGGCGAACAGTGCCGTCGACAGCGGCTGCAGCTTCAGCGAAACCTGCATTTTGCGCCGCATGTCGGCCTCGCTCTCGAAGTCGAGATTCACCTGGATCGTGCAGGTGCGGTACATCATGTCCAGGCCCTTGCTGCCGACCTTGGGCATGTAGCGCGTCATGATCTCGTAGCGCGACTTCGGCATTTTCGGGGTCTCGGCCAGCGACCATTTCGGGCTGCCGCCAAGGCCAAGAAAGCGGATGCCCATCGGTTCGGCGATCTCGCGCACTTGCGCCAGATGGGCATTGCCCTCGCGACAGGTCTGGTGGATCGTCTCCAGCGGCGCGCCGGACAATTCGAACTGGCCGCCGGGCTCCAGCGAAATCGCACCCTGGCCGGTGGGCTCGACCAGGCCGATGATGCGGCCGTCATCGATGATGGGATCCCAGCCGAGCTTTTCCTGCATGCCCTCGAGAATGGCGCGGATGCCGCGCTCGCCGCCATAGGGCACAGGTGCGTTGCCGTCGACATAGAACGGGAATTTCTCGTGCTCGGTGCCGATGCGCCACTTGTCGCGCGGCTTGTTGCCTTCGGCCAGGTGCTCGACGAGTTCGTCGATGCCTTCGATGGGCCGGAAATCGGTTGTGTCGCGCGCCATGATCAAGCCCTCCGCACATGACCCCGAAAATCGGCTTTCGATTTCGGAAGGGATCATGTGCCCAATCAAAGTGCTACAGCGTTCCTTGCGCGTCCGAAAGGTGGCGCGGTGCTGCAGGGCGGCCGGACGACCGCCGGCGCTAGATGGACGAAATGTCAGCAGACGATCAAGCGAAAAATCCTGAGCCACAGGTCAACAGGAATTGAACGCCACGGCCCGCTCTGTCCCTTGCAAGAGATGAAGTCTCACCAGTCTCCGATCGTTGCCTGAATCACAGCCAGTGCGGCCACAGCCGCCGTATCGGCGCGCAGGATGCGTGGTCCGAGCGGAATGGCTGTCACGAAGGGCAGGGCGCGCAGCATTTTGCGCTCATCGTCGGAGAAGCCGCCCTCGGGTCCGACCAGCAGGCCAAGCTTCTTCTCCTTCACCGCCTGCAAGGCGGGCAGCGGATTGTTGGTCGCGGCGTCCTCGTCGCAGAAGATCAGCCGCCGCTCTCTGTCCCAGCCGGTCAGCAGGCGGTCGAATTTTTCCGCGCCGCGCACGTCCGGAACCGCCAGGATGCCGCATTGCTCGGCGGCTTCGACGACATTGGCGCGCAGGCGATCGATGGAAGGCTTCGCCACTTGCGTGTGCTGGGTGACGACCGGCTGCAGGATGCCGGCGCCCATCTCGACCGCCTTCTGCACGAGATAGTCGAGCCGGCCCTGCTTCAGCGGCGCGAAACAATAGATGAGATCGGGCAGCGGAGGCTGCGGTCGTTGCAGGGCCAGCACCTTCAGGCGCACCGCCCTTTTTGTTTTCGCTGATATGGCCGCCGACCACTCGCCGTCACGACCATTGAACACAAGGATTTCGGCGCCCTCGATGAGCCGCAGCACATGCATAAGGTAGTGGCTTTGCTGCTGCCCGGCATCGAACTCGACATCTGGTCCGAGATCGTCGGGCACGAACAGGCGTTGCATCTTGTAATTGGCGCGCATCGCCGAGGAATGGGCGAGCGGGCTGCCGGCGTCAAGCCTCGGCGGACGGATGCCACACGGGCCGAAAGCCATGCCGCAGGACGGCGAGCGTCGTGGCCGGCGTCAGCAGCGAAAGCGTCCTGCCTTGGAGCAGGCCGAGATCAGCGGGGGGACCATATCCGGCAAACGACCAGCAAAGGGCCTTGCCGCCGCGCAGGGCATGAACGTCAACGCCATCCGCGATCATCGCGCCGTCCGGCAGGCCCGTAAGCTCTTCGATGGCCACCATCGGCAATCTGCCGCCCGCCGCCCGCCGCTCCTTGTGCAGCCGCTTGTCGAGCTGCGGCGCGCGCGGCTCGGCAATGCCGAAGGCTTCGCCGAAACGCTGGACAAAATCCTTGGCCCGTTCGCGCCGGCAGTAGAAGCAGGGGCGATGCCCGGCAGCCAGCGCCGTCACCTCGTCGAGGAAGAACAGTTCCGTCCAGCCAGCCTTGGCACCCAAATGGTCGTTGCTCTTCCGGTTGCGGCCCATCGGCTCGCGCCGCACATCGCGGAATCGGCAAACGCAGATGATCCAGGCGTGAAGCGCCCAGCGCTTTTTCATCAGCGTCTTGGTATCGGGATCATGGATGATGCCGCGGTTACCCATGAACAGGCCGCGATCGGGCACGGCGTGCACGGCGCCGAACGGGTCGACCCGGTTCTGCAGTGGCATAGCTTTCTCCCCAAATGCGCATCTTGGCTGCAAGGCTGGCGGCATGATATCGCTCGCCGCATCGTTTTCATGTCAGCAGGGTTTTGCGATGCGGGTGCTGGTGGTCCAGAATTACGACAATACCGGCCTCGGTCAGCTCGGCGCCGCTCTTGCGGAAGCCGGCGCCGACCTTGATCTGCGCCTCCCTTACAGAGGCGATCCCCTGCCGGATGACGCGGCCGAACATGATGCCTTGGTGGTGCTCGGCGGCGGCCAGAATGCATTGGCCGACGAGGAATACCCCTATTTCCCGGCGCTGCTCGAGCTGACCCGCGATTTCGCCAACAAGGATCGCGCCGTGCTCGGCATCTGCCTCGGCAGCCAGCTCGTTGCCCGCGCCTTCGGCGGCGAAAACCGCATCGGCGGCGCCAATGAATTCGGCTGGCGCGGTGTGGCGCTGACGCCGGATGCCAAGGCCGATCCGGTGCTGGCTGAGCTGCCGGAGGAATTCCCGATCTTCCAGTGGCACGACGACACCTTCGTGCTGCCGGAGAACGCCGTGCGACTTGCCGGCAATGATGTCGCCGAGAACCAGGCGTTTCGCGTCGGCTGCGCCGTCTACGGCTTCCAGTTCCATTTCGAGGCCGATCGGCCGATGGTGCAGGACTGGAGTTCATCCTTCGCGCCGACCATCGCCGCGCGCTACCCCGACTGGGCCGGCAAGCTCGATGGCGAAATGGCCCGCAACGGGCCTGAAGCGGACGCAGCCGGCCTCGCCATTGCCCGCGCCTGGGTGGCGACGATCTGAGCGGTCGCCCCTCTGCACCTGCCGCGTGACATAATTGGCACGCAGCGGTGAATCCGCCTGGGGAAAACGCTTTTCATCCTTGGCTTGTGTCCGCCCGCCATCCTAGAAGGCGCGCGCTCTGCATCGGCAGTGCAACCCCGATGAACCTTTTGTGTGACCCATGCGACACACCGCCGATACAGAACACACCTAGAAGCGCGAAATCGTCGAAACTTTGAAGCGAATTCTCCGTTTCAACGCATTGGTAACCGCCTCGTGCACAGATGCAGAAAGCTCAACAAGAGATGACTTCCGTGAAAGCAGCGCTTCTGTCCTTTGCCATGCTGTCCGCCATTGTGCTTTGCGGTCTGGGTATCTATGCCGCCGACGCAGCCAGCAACCACAACGCCGTCGACGGTTACGGCGTCACCGCCTCACTGCGCTAAAGCTGGAGCGTCTTCGCGTCCTCGACGCGGTCGCTCATGCTTCCTTTATCGCCATTTCCAGGATGCGTTTGTCCGCGCCGTCGACGACGAGCGCGCTCAGCATGCCTGACTGCCAGGCAAGCGTGTCGACATTGACGCGGTTGGCCATCACCTCGGCCTCCGGTACCGGCGTGTGGCCATGCACCACGATTTTCGGATAGAGGCCGGAATGGCTGTGGAAGACGTCGCGGATCCAGACCAGATCCTGCGGGTTTTGGTTCTCGAGGGGGACGCCTGGCCGGATGCCGGCATGGCAGAAGAAGAAGTCGCCGAAAGTCACTGAGAACGGCAGCGACCGGAGGAAGTCGATATGGCTTTGCGGCACGGCCTCGACCAGAGCTTGATGTCCCTTGCGCATGGCTGCCTCGGCCTTGCCGAACCACGCGCTGGTGCCCTCGACAATCGCCACGCCATAGGACTGCGCCGTCTGGATGCCGCCAAAGCGGATGAAGAGGCCTTCCGGCTCGGGGGTTTTGAGAAAATCGAGAAAACCGATGTCGTGGTTGCCGGCTAGCATCAAATGGCGCGGATCGCGCTCTTGCGCTTCGACCAGGAAGTCGATCACGCCCTTCGAGTCTGGTCCGCGGTCGACATAGTCGCCAAGATGAATGACGCGCCAGTCGGCAGGCCTATCCTGCTCGATTTCGGCCTTGATGCGTTGATGCATGGCGGCCAGCAGGTCGAGCCGGCCATGCACGTCGCCAATCGCATAAAGACGCACGCCGTCCGGCCCACGCGCGTCGAGAAAATGAATGCCGGGTTCTGCCAACGTCTCGTTGTCTCCGTGGTCAGGCCGTCACGGACTTAGCGCCGGAGCTGGTCCTTGCCCATGTCGGTGACCAGACGTTTTCCGCACAGTGCCAGCGTGATGTCCATCTCCTTGCGGATGATTTCCAACGCCTTGGTAACCCCTTCCTTGCCAAGCGCGCCCAGGCCGTAAAGAAATGGCCGGCCGATATAGGTGCCCTTGGCGCCAAGGCAGAGCGCCTTCAGCACATCCTGGCCGGAGCGGATGCCGCCATCCATATGCACTTCGATGGTGTCGCCGACCGCATCGGCGATCTCTTCCAGCGCCATGATCGACGACGACGCGCCGTCTAGCTGGCGCCCGCCATGGTTGGAAACGATGATCGCATCGGCGCCGGTCTTCACCGCCATCAGCGCATCCTCCTTGTCGAGTATGCCTTTCAGGATCAGCTTGCCGCCCCAGCGCTCCTTGATCCAGGCGACATCGTTCCACGACAGATGCGGATCGAACTGCTCCGACGTCCACGATGCCAGCGAGGCCATGTCGCCGACGCCCTTGGCGTGGCCGACGATGTTGCGGAAGGTCCGCCGCTTCGTGCCGGCCATGGCTGCGCACCAGCGCGGGCGGATGGCCATGTCAACGATGTTCTTCAATGTCAGCCTGGGTGGCGCCGAAAGCCCGTTGCGGATGTCCTTGTGGCGTTGGCCGAGAATCTGCAGGTCGAGCGTCAGCACCAGCGCCGAGCATTTCGCCGCCTTCGCCCTGTCGATCAGGTTGAACACGAAATCCTTGTCGCGCAGCACGTAGAGCTGGAACCAGAACGGCTTGGTGGTCACGGAGGCAACATCCTCGATCGAGCAGATGCTCATCGTCGACAGCGTGAACGGCACGCCGAATTCCTGCGCCGCCTGCGCCGCCAGCATCTCGCCATCGGCATGCTGCATGCCGGTCATGCCGGTTGGCGCCAAAGCCACCGGCATCGAAACCTTCTCGCCGATCATCGTCGAAGCCAGCGAACGCTTGTCCATGTCGACCAGGACGCGCTGGCGGAACTTGATCTTCTGGAAGTCCTCCTCGTTGGCTCGATAGGTGCTCTCGGTCCACGCGCCTGAATCGGCATAGTCGAAGAACATCTTCGGCACCCGGCGGCGCGCGAGGTCCTTGAGGTCGGCGATGGTCAGGATTTGGCTCATGGGTTTTCCGTTTCGATATTAGGAGCGCTTGCGTGCAGGTTCGGTATCGGTGGCGTCGACGCGCTGCTTCAGCCTGAGCCGTGACACACGCTGCCAGTCGCCGCTGCGCTCGGCCTCGGCCATCGACCGCTCGACATAGATCATGTGGTCCATCGCCGCTTGCCGGGCGGCAGCCGGGTCGCCGGCCTTGACCGCCGCATGGATCGCCCGGTGCTGGGCAAGCAGCGCCTCGCGGGCGCCGGGCACGGTGAACACCAGGAGCCGGTTCTGGAACACGCCTTCCGACAGCAGCCGATAGCAGGAGCGCAGCGTGTGCAGGAGCAGGATATTGTGCGCGCATTCGCAGATCGCGTGATGGAACTCGACGTCGATTTCGGCTTCGTCGTTGAAATCGCCGGTTCGGTGCGCCTCGTCCATGCGCGCCATGATGCGGTCGAGCAACGCCAGATCGTCCGGGGTGGCGCGCCGCGCCGCGTATTCGGCCGCGATGCCCTCGATCTCGCGGCGGTATTCCAGATAGTCGGTCACCGCCTTGCGGTGCGTCGAGATCAGGTCCGCCACCGGTTTGCTGAACAGCTGGCCGATGATGTCGGCGACATGCGTGCCGCCGCCCGCCTTGGTCGTCAAAAGGCCGCGCCCTTCGAGCGCCTTTAGCGCATCGCGCAGGATTGGCCGCGAAACGTCGAACTGGCGCGCAAGCTCGCGTTCGCCCGGCAACCGGTCGCCGGTGCGCAGGACGCCTTCGAGGATGAGGCTCTCGATCTGCTGCACCACCTCGTCGGCGGTGCGCGAATGCTCGATCCTGGAAAAAATGTCGCTCAACAGGGTGCCTGGAAGGTGAACCGGTGTCGCGCAGGATAAAGCCTGCGTCGTCAACTGGTCAAATTATTTATCCAATTGGTCGTAGCGGGTTGGTTTTGCCGCCCGGCGCCATATCATCTTCGGCTAAACTTTGCTGTTTGCGTCATCTGGTGATTGGCTCTAGAGGGACGCGATTGCAAGAGGGTTCACAGAAACCCGGGGGACAAGCCGTGTCAGACGACCCGTCCAATCTCGAGTTCCAGCCGCGCGCCAAGGGCAGCGTCATGGGTTTTCCCGCGCATGAGGGACGGCCCGGGGCGCTCGGCGAGGTCCATGCCCGGCCGCATCCGCTGATCGAAAAGCCGCGCGTCCTCGTGCAACTCGCCTTCATGACCGAGGGCGGCTCCGGCGTCGATCACGCGGTGCTTTCCGAACTGTCGCGACGCCTCGGCATCGCCGCGCCCGACCGCCAGGCCCGCCACCACGCCATGAAGTGGGGCAAGGGTTCGCTGCGCTGGGAGCGGCATACGGAGTTCTCGACCTATCTTTGGGAAGGGCCGCTCTCCGAAAGCGGCCGGATGCAGGAGGACTCGCCGTTCGGCAACGGGTTTTCCCCGCCGGGAACCGTCATCTCGGGCATCAGGCTCGAAATCCGCAAATGGACGCAGGCGAGTGAGCGGCTGATCGCCGGCTTCGATCCGACCAGCCTGTGCTATTCGCTGGTCGAGCGCGGCAACGCCGCCATCGTCACCGACTTTCGCCAGGATGGCGACGGCATGACGCGCATGCTGGTGCTTGATCGCGGCCTGACGCCGGCGCGCACCGGGGCACTGTCGCAGCGGCTGATCGACATCGAGACCTACCGCACGCTGGCCATGCTCGGCCTGCCGCTGGCGCTGACCTTGTCCGGCCGTGCCCGCCGCATCGAGGACAGGCTGGCCCAGACCACGCTTGAGATGAAGGTCGCCGAAACCCGCGACAGCCAGACCTTGCTGGCCGATCTCACCGAGCTTGCGGCGGAGCTGGAAGCCGACGCGGCGTCGAGCCTCTACCGTTTCGGCGCCAGCCGCGCCTATGACGGCATCGTCGGCGAGCGGCTGGAGGCGCTCGAGGAAGAAGCCGTGCCCGGCTACGACACCTGGGGTGGGTTCCTGCAGCGCCGCGTAGCACCAGCGATGCGCACCTGCCGATCGGTCGAGGAGCGGCAGGCCAACCTGTCGCGCAAGCTGACCCGCGCCACCACGCTGCTGCGCACCTGGGTCGATGTCGAGGTCGAGAAGCAGAACCGCGACCTGCTCGCCTCGATGAACAACCGCGCGCGCCTGCAACTGCGCCTGCAGCAAACCGTCGAAGGCCTCTCGGTCGCCGCCGTCTCCTATTATGTGGTTGGCCTCATCGGCTATGTCGCCAAGGGCGCCTCGATCTTCGGGCACGCCTTCGCGCCCGAGGTCGTCACCGCCGCTTCGGTGCCGATCGCCATCCTGCTGGTCTGGTGGGGCGTGCGCCGCGTACGCCGGATGCATTCCGAGCCCGGCAAACTGGCGGGCGAATAGCCACCGCTTTTACCCCCTGTGGGGGTGGGAAGCGGTCCGCGTAGCGGACGAAAAGCCAATTGCTTGGCTTTCCGAGCTTCGAACGCCCTGAGCCTGCGAAGGGCCGGCGATGACATCTGCTCTGCCGGGTCCCCGCTGCTACGCAGCGTCCCGGCATTCACCGACCTTTCATCGTGCCGCCGGCACGATGAATCCGCTGCGCGAACCGGCGGCTCACCCCCACAAGGCGGAGGGTGAATAGCGGCAGATTGACGCTGCGGAAGCTTGTCCCGGCCATGACGTTGGAGTCTCCACCAAAGCAGGATTTGCAACGAACGCGCTTCACTGGTAAAAGATTTTGACCAGTTGTTCGAAACGAGGCTGCTGATGTCCGGCCTGGCCATGCCGAAACCAGACGACTCCACAATGCGCCGGCGCGACGAGATCGTCGCCGACATGCGCATCATCGTTCCGGGTGAGGGCGTCGTCGACGCGACCAATCAAATGCGTGCCTTCGAGAGCGACGGGCTCACCGCCTACCGGCAATTGCCGCTGGTCGTGGTCTTGCCCGAAACGGTGGCGCAGGTTTCCCGTGTGCTGAAATACTGCAACGACCGCAACATCCGTGTCGTGCCGCGCGGCTCCGGCACCTCGCTGTCGGGTGGCGCGTTGCCGCTCGAGGACGCGGTGCTGCTGGTCATGAGCCGCTTCAATCGTATCCTCGAGATCGATTTCCCCAACCGCATCGTCATTGCCCAGCCGGGCGTAACCAATCTCGGCATCACCACCGCCGTCGAGCAGGAGGGCTTTTATTACGCCCCCGATCCATCCTCCCAGATCGCCTGCTCGATCGGCGGCAACGTCGCGGAAAATTCCGGCGGCGTGCACTGCCTGAAATATGGCCTCACCGCCAACAACGTGCTCGGCATCGAGATGGTGCTGATGAACGGCGAGGTGGTGCGGCTCGGCGGCAGTCACCTCGACGCCGAGGGCTACGACCTGCTCGGCGTCATGACCGGTTCCGAAGGCCTGCTCGGCGTCGTCACCGAGGTCACCGTGCGCATCCTCAAGAAGCCGGAGACGGCACGTGCCCTGCTGATCGGCTTTCCGACCAGCGAGCAGGGCGGCCAGTGCGTCGCCGACATCATCGGCGCCGGCATCATTCCGGGCGGCATGGAAATGATGGACCGGCCGGCGATCCACGCGGCCGAGGATTTCGTCCATGCCGGCTATCCGCTCGATGTCGAGGCGCTGCTGATCGTCGAGCTCGACGGGCCGGGCGTCGAGGTCGATCATCTCATCACCGCGATCGAGGCGATCGCCATCCGCAACGGCTCGACCACCTGCCGCATCTCGCAGTCCGAGCAGGAGCGGCTGAGTTTCTGGGCCGGTCGCAAGGCGGCTTTCCCCGCGGTTGGCCGCATCTCGCCCGACTATTACTGCATGGACGGCACCATCCCACGCAAGGAGCTGCCGCGCGTGCTCGCCGGCATGCGAGAACTGTCGGAGAAATATGGCCTCGGCGTCGCCAATGTCTTTCACGCCGGCGACGGCAATCTGCATCCGCTGATCCTCTACGATGCCAATGTGCCGGGCGAACTCGACAAGGCCGAAAGCTTCGGCGCCGATATTCTGCGCCTCTGCGTCAAGGTCGGCGGCGTGCTCACCGGCGAACACGGGGTGGGCGTCGAGAAGCGCGACCTGATGCCGGAGATGTTCAACCAGATCGACCTCGACCAGCAGATGCGTGTCAAATGCGCCTTCGATCCGAACCATCTGCTCAACCCGGGCAAGGTGTTCCCGCAGCTTCGCCGCTGCGCCGAACTCGGGCGGATGCACGTGCACCGGGGGCAGATGGCGTACCCGGATATTCCGAGGTTTTGAGATGGGTCGGCTAGCGGGACCAGCAAGGTGGATAAATCGCCCTGTGCCGTGGAAGCAACGGGTCGCGGAAAGGCGGATAGAGATCGAGCGGCTGCGGAATCGGCCGGCATTTCCCCTTGTTTCCCCACCTGGCATGCGTCGGCGCATGGCTTTGCTCTGGGCCATTGAGGATTTCTACAAGGATGGCCTTTGGGTCGGTCGCCGGTATTGGCCACCTTATACCGAGGATATGCGTTGGCTCGTCGGACGAGGATATCTTCACTTAAAACGTGAGCGCGACGGCCTCAATCATGGCCGGAACTTACTGAACATCACGCAAGAGGGTCGGCTCAAACTTCAAAATTACGAGCCTCCTGACAAGGACAAGATTTGGTTCTTCGCCGCGTTGGCTCATGCGGTTCTAAGATGATTGCAAGCCGACCATGACCACCTTCACCCCGTCCACATCGACCGAAACCCTCTCCACAGTCCAATGGGCCGTGGCGGAAGAATCGCCGCTGGAAATCCTGGGCCACGGCTCCAAGCGCGGCATCGGTCGGCCGTTGCAGACCGAACACACGCTCGACCTGTCGAAACTCACCGGCGTCACACTCTATGAACCCGAAGAACTGGTGCTGTCGGCGAAGGCCGGCACACCACTGGCCGAGATCGAAAAGCTGCTGGCGGAAAACGGTCAGCAATTGGCCTTCGAGCCAATGGACTACGGTCTATTGCTCAGCGGCGAACCGGGGAAGGGCACGATCGGCGGCGTGCTCGCCGCGAACCTTTCCGGCCCGCGCCGGCTGAAGGCGGGTGCTGCGCGCGACCATATCCTCGGCATCAATGTGGTGTCCGGACGCGGCGAGGCTTTCAAGTCCGGCGGCCGCGTGGTCAAGAACGTCACCGGCTATGACATGTCGAAGCTGATGGCCAACAGCTGGGGCACGCTGGCCGTGTTCACCGACGTCACCTTCAAGGTGTTGCCCGCCGCCGAGACCGAAGTCACGCTCGCCATCCGTGGCCTGCTCGACGATGCGGCTGCCACTGCCATGGCGCTGGCGCTCGGCTCCAGCGCGGAAGTGTCGAGTGCCGCCCATCTGCCGGAGCGCATCGCCGCGCGTGTCGCCAGCGGCACGCTCGGCAGCGACGCGGCCACGCTGCTGCGCGTCGAAGGCTTTGGCCCCTCGGTCGCCTACCGTATCGCCGCGCTGAAAACGCTGTTCGCCAATGCCGGTCCACTGCAGGAGATTTCCGGCGAAGCCTCACGGCTGATCTGGCGCGATGTGCGCGATATCAGGCCTTTCGCCGACGGCAGCGAGAAGCCGGTCTGGCGCGTGTCGATGACGCCGTCCCAGGGCCACCAGATGGTGTTGACCCTGCGCATGCAGGCTGCCGTCAGCGCCTTCTACGACTGGCAAGGCGGGTTGGTGTGGCTGCGTATGGAAGAGGGTGATCCGGAAGCCGCACTGCTGCGCGGGCTGTTGCGGAAACATGGCGGCGGCCATGCGACGCTGGTGCGTGCCGCACCCGCCCATCGCGCCGCCGTGCCGGTGTTCGAGCCGCAGGCGCCGCAACTGGCTGCGTTGTCGGCCAGGCTCAAGGCCGAGTTCGATCCCAAGGCCATTCTCAACCCCGGCCGCATGGCGCCGGGCGCAGGCTCTGCTACTCTCGGCATCGCAACCTAGGGAGCGACACTATGAGCGACATCAATTCCGGCCAGAACGACAAGCCCGCACCGCGCCAGACCGACCGCTGGCTGGAACCGGGGCCGACCAATGCGCTGGTCATCTACATCCTCTATCTCGCCGGCCTCGTCATCGGCATCAGCGGCCTTGTCGGCATCGTGCTGGCCTATGTCAACCGTGGCAAGGCCGGCGGCTTCGTCGAAAGCCACTACACATTCCTCATCCGCACCTTCTGGATAGGCCTGCTCTATGCGCTGATCTCGGCGGTGCTGATCTTCGTGGTGATCGGCTTCCTTCTGATGTTCGCCGTCGCCGTCTGGTTCATCGCCCGCTGCATCCTCGGCCTTCAGGCGCTGCAGCGCGGCGAGCCGGTCAAGAACCCGGAAAGCTGGTTCCTCGGACTTTAGGGCATGATCCCGAAAAATGGGGACCGGCTTTCGGAAAAGATCATGCTCGGACAGTAAGGAATTTTCTCGTGCAGACCAATTTTTCGCCTGCCCAGCTTGCCGATCCGCACGTCGCGGAATCGGAAAAGATCCTGCGCAAATGCGTGCACTGCGGCTTCTGCACTGCCACCTGCCCGACCTATGTGACGCTCGGCAACGAGCTCGATTCACCGCGCGGTCGCATCTACCTGATCAAGGATATGCTGGAAAACGGCCGTCCGGCCGATAAGGAGATCGTCACCCATATCGACCGCTGCCTGTCGTGCCTTGCCTGCATGACCACCTGCCCGTCGGGCGTCAACTACATGCATCTGGTCGACCATGCCCGCGCCCATATCCAGGAGACCTACGAGCGGCCGCTGCTTGACCGCCTGACCCGCGCCATGCTCGCCTTTGTCCTGCCCTATCCCCGGCGCTTTCGTGCCGCGCTCAGGCTGGCGAAGCTGGGCAAGCCGTTCATTGGCCTGTTCGAAAAGATCCCGGCGCTGAAGCCGCTCGGCGCAATGCTGAAGCTCGCGCCGGCATCGATCCCGGCCGCTTCGCCGATGGCCTCGCCGGGTATCCATGCCGGGCAGGGGACCAGGAAGGGTCGCGTCGCCATCCTCACCGGCTGTGCGCAATCGGTGCTTGATCCCGCCATCAACGAGACGACGATTTCGCTGCTGACACGGCTCGGCGTCGAGGTCGTGGTGCCGCCGGGCGAGGGCTGCTGCGGCGCGCTGGTCCACCACATGGGTCGCGAAGAGGCCGCCCTTGCTTCGGCCAGGCAAAATGTCGACGCCTGGACGCGCGCCGTCGAACAAGGCGGGCTCGATGCCATCGTCATAACCGCCTCGGGCTGCGGCACGACGATCAAGGACTATGGCTTCATGCTGCGCCTCGATCCGGCCTATGCTGACAAGGCCGCGCGCGTTTCGGCCCTGGCCAAGGACATCACCGAATATCTGGCAACTCTCGACCTGCCCGAACCCGTGCGCAAGCCGGGCACGGTGGTCGCCTATCACTCGGCCTGCTCGATGCAGCACGGCCAGAAGATCACTCGCCAGCCGAAGGAGTTGCTGGCCAAAGCCGGTTTCGTCGTGCGAGAGCCGCGCGAGGGCCATCTGTGCTGCGGTTCGGCCGGCACTTACAACATCCTGCAATCCGAGATTTCAGCCAAGCTGCGTGATCGCAAGGTCCGAAATATCGAGGCAACGGGCGCTGCAATCGCCGCCACCGGCAATATCGGCTGCATCACGCAGATCGCTTCCGCCGCCAGGATGCCGGTGGTGCACACGGTAAAGCTGCTCGACTGGGCCTATGGCGGGCCGAAGCCGGAAGGCGTTGTGGACGAGAGCCTGGTCGCCGCGGAGTAGGGCCTGTCGCGGCGCTTACTCCGCCGCGAGCCTGTCGGCTGTGCCGTAGGTGGCCTCGTAGAGGGCTCGCTGCCGGCTGAGCGCCACCATCGTGTTGCGCAGCAGGATCGCGACGGTGATCGGGCCGACACCGCCCGGTACCGGCGTGATCCACGAGGCAACCTCGCGCACGCTTTCAGTGTCGACGTCGCCGACGATGCGGCTCGCCCCATCAGGCCCGATCTCGGAATTGATGCCGATGTCGATGACGGCCGCACCGGGTTTCACCATATCGGCCTTGATCAGCCGCGGTCTGCCGACCGCGACGAACAGCGCATCGGCGCGACGCGCGTGGGCGGCGACCGATCGCGTCATGTGATGGCAGACCGTCACTGTCGCGCCTTCGCTCATCAACAGGAAGGCGATCGGCTTGCCGACGATTTCCGAATGGCCGACGATGACCACTTCCAGCCCCTTGAGGTCGAGGCCGGTTTCCTTCAGCAGTTCGACCGAGGCGGCCGCCGTGCATGGCGCGAGGTCGAGCTGGTTGTAGACGATGTTGCCGATCGAAGCCGGATGCATGCCTTCGACATCCTTGAGCGGGTGCACGGCCGCCTGCAGAGTCCTGATCGGGATATGCGCCGGCACTGGCCGCTGGATGATGATGCCGGTGACGCGCGGATCGGCATTCAGGCCGTGGATCGCCGCTTCCAATTCGCCTGACGTGATGATGGCGGGAAAGCGCCGCTCCTCGAAATCGATGCCGGCGAGCTCGGCCTTGGCGCGCTGGTTGCGCACATAGACGTCCACAGCATCGGTGTCGCCGACGGTGATCGAGATCAGCTTGGGCGGAAAGCCTTCGGCCTTGGCAATCGCCGCATCCTCGCGCACGGCTGCAATGATGCGCTGGGCGACCGGGCCGCCTCTGAGATAGCGGCTGTCATCGGACAAGGGCATGGATGAACTCTCTCGATGGAACTTGCGCCGAGATAGCAAAAGAATGCAGTGAAGGGCAGCACGAAAGCGAACCGCTATGCCCGTTGCGCGACGTGCGGTCGAGGTTTAGGCCGATGCCAGGCCGCGTCTTGCTCGAAAACGGAAAGGGCAGCGCGGTTTCCCGTGCTGCCCTTCCTGACTGACCGCATCCCCATACGGCCCGTCCCCCGTTATCTCTGGACTGGCCTGGAAAAGCTGGTTGCTTTGCCGGCCAAGTGATTCGCGTCAGGAACTATATCACCTCGACGGTGGTTCCGACATTGACCCGTTCATAGAGGTCGACGACGTCCTCGTTGCGCATTCGGATGCAACCCGACGACACCGCGCCCCCGATCGTCCACGGCTGGTTGGTGCCATGGATGCGGTATTCCGTGGTACCGAGATAAAGCGCGCGTGCGCCGAGCGGGTTCTCCATGCCGCCGGCAAGATAGGTCGGCAGGTAGCGGCCCTTGGCGGCCTCGCGCTTGATCATCTCCGCCGGCGGGCGCCAGTCCGGCCAGACGCGCTTGTTGGTGATCTTGTGGGTACCCGACCATTCAAAGCCCGGTTTGCCGGTGCCGACCCCATAACGCCGTGCCTTGCCGTTCTTCTCGATCAGGAACAGGAAATTCTGCGTGGTATCGATGACGATCGTGCCCGGCTTCTGCGGACCGTCATAGGCGACTTCCTGCGGCAGGTAGATCGGATTGATCTGCGGGCGCATGACCATGCGCTTGGCCGGCGCCTGCACGGCCGCCGTCTGCACACGATCGGGCTGCGCGGGTTGCGCATAGCGCAGGCGCGGCTGTTGCTGCACGGACTGGCGGTTCTGCCGGACGATGCCGGGGGCATGCCCAAGCTGCAGCACCCAGGGCGCGGAAAGGTCGGGGCTCACCATCACCGGCGGCCGGTCGGCATAGCGGTCGCCGGCAGCGGAGGGCGTGACGCCGGTGGCAAACACAGCCACGGCGCCGAACAAGGGAAACAGAACTCTCTTCATCTGGAACGCACCTTGATCGTCGAACACAAACGGGTGGAAACGTCCTCCCGGTTCGGCGATCATTGGCGTGGAAGCAGCAACCGAAACATGAATCGGAATGCGTAAAATGCAGGACTGTCAGTAAACCTTTTGGTGTGGTTACCGCCGGGTTCAGGAATCTGGTAAAGCCGCGGTAAATGCAGCGCAAAGGCGCGTTAACGAACGGATTTGTCGCCATGGAAACAGAAAATACCGGCCTGCTTGCCGGCCCCGACGGTGTCGTGCGCTGCTTCTGGCACGGCAACCTGCCCGACTATCTGCACTACCACGACCATGAATGGGGCCGGCCGGTGGCGGATGACCGCCGGCTGTTCGAGAAGATCTGCCTCGAAGGCTTTCAGTCGGGCCTGTCGTGGCTGACCATCCTGCGCAAGCGGGAGAATTTTCGCCAGGCCTTCGCCAATTTCGAGTTCGACAAGGTCGCCGCTTTCACCGACAAGGATGTCGAACGCCTACTCGGCAATGCCGGCATCATCCGCCACCGCGGCAAGATCGTCTCGACCATCAACAACGCCAAGCGCGCCCGCGAGATGGCCGATGAATTCGGCTCGCTGGCCGCCTGGTTCTGGAAGTTCGAGCCCGGCAAGGACGAACGTCCCGAGATCGTCGACCTCGCCCATCTGCGCGCCAACCCGACCACGGCGGTCTCGGCGCGGATTTCGAAGGAACTGAAGAAGCGCGGCTGGAGCTTTGTCGGCCCGACCACGGTCTATGCCTTCATGCAGGCGATGGGCCTGGTCAACGATCATCTCGAGGGCTGCGCCTGCCGCAAGCAAGTCGAGAAGGAACGGAAGGCCTTCAAACGGCCGAAGTAGGGCTCAGGTACCGTTGGCGCCAGCCAGGAAGAGCCCCGCGACGATCGCCGCCACCGTGGCAAGCGCCGGATAGATCACCAGCAGGCCGGTCATCAACGCGTCGCGCATCGTAGGTCCCTTGCCGTTGTTGGCCGTTATCTCGAACGGACCCGCGACCTGGCTGACCATTTTCGGCGCATGACTGTCGGCGGGGCGCAAGCGTGCGGGCAGTTCGCCGACGCTGCCATCGATGGCATGAAATTTTGCAGCCGTTGTCATGTCCCGAACCCCTTCGCTTCGGTGCGCTTTATCGGCGGCGATTGTGTCGGCACAATGCCGGGCTCATGGCGGGATTGTTTCATTATTGGTGCGTTTTTGTTTCAGATAAGGTCGGAGCGAAGGTGGATGCTCGCGCCCATCCTGTCGCCAAAGGCCGACATGGTACGCCTCACCGGCCTTGCCGCTCCCTGCCGCATCGGTTAGGACACGCCCACTCGAAACAAGTCCGCATTTACCCAACAAAAAGACCCCAACTCATGGCCGACAAATCGGAAAAGACGAAAGCGCGACTGCCGCGCGGTTTTGCCGACCGCAGTGCCGAGGACATCCGCGCCGTCGAGAAGATGATGGCGACGATCCGCTCGGTCTATGAGCTTTATGGTTTCGAACCGGCCGACCAGCCGCTGATCGAATATACCGACGCGCTGGGCAAATTCCTGCCTGACCAGGACCGGCCGAACGAAGGCGTGTTCTCGTTCCAGGACGATGACGACCAGTGGCTGTCGCTGCGCTATGACCTGACCGCGCCAACGGCGCGCTTCGTCGCCGAGAACTATGAGCGCCTGCCCAAGCCCTACCGCAGCTATCGCTCCGGCTGGGTGTTCCGCAATGAAAAGCCCGGCCCCGGCCGCTTCCGCCAGTTCATGCAGTTCGATGCCGACACGATCGGCACGCCGGGCGTGGCGGCCGATGCGGAGATGGCGATGATGATGGCCGACGTAATGGAAGCGCTCGGCATCAAGCGCGGCGACTACGTCATCCGCGTCAACAACCGCAAGGTGCTGGACGGCGTTCTCGAAGCGATCGGCCTTGGCGGCGACGACAATGCCGGCCGCCGGCTGACGGTGCTGCGGGCAATCGACAAACTGGACAAGCTCGGCCCGGAAGGCGTGAGACTTCTGCTGGGACCGGGGCGCTGGGATGGCGGCAAGGAAGGCGAAGGCGACTTCGCCAAGGGCGCCGGGCTGAATGCCACGCAGGCCGAGGCGGTTCTTCTCGCGACGGCGAGGAATGAACAGGCCGGCCAGGATTCCAATGTCACTGCGAACGCGGTCTTCCAGGAAGGCGTTGGCGAACTCTCGACGATCGAAGCCCTGGTCAGGGCGGCGGGCTACGGCGAAGACCGTATTGCCATGGACCGCTCCGTCGTGCGCGGCCTCGAATATTACACCGGCCCGGTCTTCGAGGCCGAGCTGCTGGCTGAAATCCCCAATGAGGACGGCCAGATCGTCCGCTTCGGCTCGGTCGGCGGCGGTGGCCGTTATGATGGTCTCGTCTCGCGCTTCCGTGGCGAACCCGTCCCGGCGACTGGCTTCTCCATTGGCGTTTCCCGGCTGATGACCGCGCTGAAGAACCTCGGCAAGCTCGATGCCTCGGACGTGATCGCGCCGGTCGTCGTCCTGGTGATGGACAAGGACACCGACAGCCTCGGCCGTTACCAGAAGATGGTGGCGGAGCTGCGTGCCGCCGGCATCCGCTCCGAAATGTATCTTGGCGGCGCCGGCATGAAGGCGCAGCTCAAATATGCCGACCGGCGCGGCTGCCCCGTCGCTGTCATCCAGGGCGGCGACGAGCGCGCCAAGGGCGAGTTGCAGATCAAGGACCTGATCGAAGGCGCGCGCATGTCGGCCGAGATCACCGGCAACGCCGAATGGCGCGCCGCGCGCCCGGCGCAGGTGACGGTGGCGGAAAGCGAACTGGTCGCCGAGGTGAAGAAGATCCTGGCGGCGCAGGCCGCTGATCGCGCGAAAGGTGGCGCTTGAACACCCCCTCTGGCCTGCCGGCCATCTCCCCCGCAAGGGGGGAGATTGGATGTCGCGTGGGCTTTCGCCAATCTCCAGCGTTGAAGAAGACGCGCTGAGCCTCAAGCTGCCGATCTCCCCCTTGCGGGGGAGGTGGCCGGCAGGCCAGAGGGGGTGCCTCGCGCCCGTCCGATCGATGACCTCGCGCTATCCCGCCATATCGGCCGACATCACCAACCTCTTCGCTGCGCGCAACACGCATGCGGTCGAGGTCGCCGTGCTGCAGCCGGCGGACCCGTTCCTCGACATGGCCGGGGAGGATCTGCGCCGCCGTATTTTCCTCACCGAAAGCGAGACCGGGCAGACGTTGTGCCTGCGGCCCGAATTCACCATTCCGGTCTGCCTTGACCACATAAGTTCGCAGGCCGGCACGCCGCGCCGCTATTCCTATCTCGGCGAGGTGTTTCGCCAGCGCCGCGAAGGCGGCAACGAGTTTTTCCAGGCCGGCATCGAGGATCTCGGCGACCGCGATACCGCTGAAGCCGATGCTCGCTCCATCGCCGACGCACACGCGCTGCTTGCCCTGGTGCTGCCGGGCCAGGCATTGACGATCACGCTCGGTGACCAGACCATTTTCGAGGCCGTGCTGGCCGCCCTTGGGCTGCCGCGCGGTTGGCGCATGCGTCTTGCCCGCGCCTTCGGCTCGGCGCCGATGCTGGAGGCGGCGCTCGCCGATCTCGCCAATCCGCCGCGCAACGGCCAGCTCGCCGGTCCGGTCGCCGCCCTTGTCCTCGACGGCGATCTGGATGGTCTCTCCACGCACATCGCCAGCGGCATGGAAGAGGCGGGCCTGTCGGCATCCGCCGGACGCTCGCCGGCCGACATCGCGCGGCGGTTGATCGAGAAAGCCGAACTGCGCAGCGTGCGGCTGTCCGACGACGCATTCGCGGCGCTGAAGGGTTTTCTGGCGATCGACGTGCCGCTTGACGCCGCCCCCCAGGCGTTGGATTTCTTCGCCACGGGTGCCGGGCTTTCGCTGGCCCCCGCACTGGAGAAATTCGCGGCCCGCGCCAGGGCGATAGAAGCGCATGGCCTGCCGGCGCAGAAAATCCGCTACGATGCCGCCTTCGGCCGTCCGCTCGATTACTACACCGGCCTGGTCTTCGAAATCGCGGCGCAAAGCGGCGACCGGCCGTTGGCCGGCGGCGGCCGCTATGACCGGTTGCTGACCTTGCTTGGCGCGAAGACGCCGATCCCCGGTGTCGGCTTTTCCGTCTGGCTCGACCGCATCGACGCGCTGCGGGAGACGAGGCAATGATCACTCTGGCGATTCCGTCGAAAGGTCGCCTCAAGGAGCAGGCGCTGGACGTACTGGCCAAGGCCGGCCTCGCCGTCAGCCTGCCCGGCGACGAGCGCAAGTATCGCGCCCGCATCGAGGGCGCGGAAAGCATCGAGGTGGCGTTCCTGTCGGCTTCCGAGATTGCCGGCGAGATCGGCCAGGGGGCGGTCGATCTCGGCATCACCGGCGAGGATCTGGTGCGTGAAAATCTCGCCGACTGGGAGACCCGCGCCGAAATCGTCGCCCGTCTCGGCTTCGGCACCGCCGATGTCGTGGTTGCGGTGCCTGACATCTGGCTTGACGTCGACACCATGGCCGATCTCGACGACGTCGCCGCCGATTTCCGCCAGCGCCATGGCCGGCGGCTGCGCATCGCCACGAAATACTGGCGGCTGACCCAGCAATTCTTCTCGCAGAAACACGGCATCCAGGTCTATCGCATCGTCGAAAGCCTCGGCGCCACCGAAGGGGCACCGGCAGCCGGGCTCGCCGATGTCATCGTCGACATCACCACCACCGGCTCGACCTTGCGCGCCAATCATCTCAAGGTGTTGGGCGATGGTGTGGTGTTGAAGTCGCAGGCTTGCCTGGTGGCGTCGAAGAAGACGCGTGCGGCGGCCGACGAGGCTCTGTTGCGCGACATCGCCAAGAAAATGGCTGCGGTAGCCGGATAGCGGCGGAGGGGGCCTTCCTGCCTCCACGACCATCGACGGATTTCCACTGCCCCGCCGGGCTGATAGACTCCGGCCTGTCTTGGGAGGACAAAAGCCATGCCGGTCAATCTCGACGAGCTGAAGAACGCCACCAACCTGCGCGGACGCGGAGCGCGCGGTGGCAGCACCTTCTTGGCACCCGTCGACGGCAAGGCGCATGTCTCGGGCGAGCGCGCCGTGCCGCTGCTCGACAAGACGATCCCCGTGCTGTTTTCCGACACCGCCAGCAAATACGCCACGCAGGATGCCGCTGTTTTCGTCGGCCAGGACAAGCGCTTCACCTGGGGCGAGCTGTCGGACACCGTGGACGCGCTGGCAGCCGGCTTCCTGGCCCTTGGCCTCGGAAAGGGCGATCGCGTCGGCATCTGGTCGCCCAACCGTTGGGAATGGCTGGTGACGCAGTTCGCCACCGCCCGCATCGGCCTGATCCTGGTCAACATCAATCCTGCCTACCGGCTGACCGAGCTCGAATATGCGCTGAACAAGGTCGGCTGCAAGGCGCTGGTCACGGCAGCCAAATTCAAGACCTCCGACTATCTCGGCATGATCGAGACGCTGGCGCCGGAGATCGCCACGGCGACACCGGGCAAGCTTAAGGCAACGAAATTGCCGGCGCTCAGGATCGTCATCCGCATGGGCGAGGACAACTCGCCCGGCATGTTCAATTTCGCCGATGTGCTGGCCATGGCCGGACGCGACGAGCATGACAGCCTCGACCGCATTTCCGAGGGGCTGAAACCCGGCGACGCCATCAACATCCAGTTCACGTCGGGCACGACGGGGGCACCCAAGGGCGCGACGCTGACCCACCACAACATCGTCAACAACGGCAATTTCGTCACCTCGGCGATCCGACTCACTGTCGACGACCGGCTCTGCATTCCGGTGCCGCTCTATCATTGCTTCGGCATGTCGATGGGCACGATGGGCTGCGTGTCGAAAGGCGCGACCATGGTTTTCCCGGGCGAGGGGTTCGACCCCGGCGCCACGCTGAACGCGGTGGCCGCGGAGCACTGCACCGGGCTCTATGGCGTGCCGACCATGTTCGTCGCCCTGCTCGATCATCCGGATTTCGCGACCTTTGATCTCTCCAGCCTGCGCACCGGCATCATGGCCGGCTCGCCGTGCCCGATCGAGGTGATGAAGAAGGTGATCTCGCTGATGCACATGCATGAGGTGACCATCGCCTATGGCATGACAGAGACCAGCCCGGTCTCGTTCCAGAGCAGCGTCGACGACCCGCTGGAAAAACGCGTCTCGACGGTCGGGCGCATCCACCCCCACGTCGAGGTCAAGGCGGTCGATGCCGATGGCGCCACCGTTGACGTCGGCGCGCCGGGCGAACTGTGCACGCGCGGCTATTCGGTGATGAAGGGCTATTGGGACGACGACGACAAGACGCGCGAGGCGATCGACGCCGACGGCTGGATGCACACCGGTGACCTCGCCACCATCGATGCCGAGGGCTATTGCAACATCGTCGGCCGGGTCAAGGACATGGTCATCCGCGGCGGCGAAAACGTCTATCCGCGCGAGGTCGAGGAGTTCCTCTATCGACATCCTAAAGTGAAGGAAGTGCAGGTGTTCGGCATTCCCGACCCCAAATACGGCGAAGAGCTTTGCGCCTGGATCGTGCTCAAGCCCGGCCAGATCGCCACCGAGCAGGAGATCAAGGCCTTCTGCGCCGGCCAGATCGCTCACTATAAGGTCCCGCGCTACATCCGCTTCCGCACCGAATTGCCGATGACGGTGACCGGCAAGCCGCAGAAGTTTTTGATGCGCAATGCGATGGTGGAAGAGTTGGGGTTGGAGACGCAGAAGACGGCGTGAGGGATAGGTTGTTCGGATTGTTCGCTTTGCGCCAAGAGCGGCTCTGAGCGTCGTCGCGGATATCGCCGTGACCTGACCCACTGCAGACAGCCAGACTAGTTCTGTGCAAGAGTCGACTGAAAGTCCTTGGTAGTGTTGCGATTGGGATACGGCTGGTCCGGTACGGGCACGCCAAGATGCAGGCACAGCGGCTCCCACCCGTCGCCCAGATTGTGGACCAGCAGCCGGCCCGGCGGCACTGTCGCGATGACCGCCCTTACATTGGCTTCGTATACGGCCATGGCATTGGCGCGATCGTGCGGCCGGCTGTCGAAGACTTGCCTGGAGATCAAGGCAAGACCCAGCGATTCCTGATCCGTGCTCTGGCTGATGCCCTGCAGGATCGTCTTCTCGAAGCTTTCCCACCAGCTTTCCGGCGATCGGTATGTCAGGATAACCCGGGCGTCCGGATAGAACTCAATCAGGTCACGCCAATAATGCGCCGAAGGCCAGTCGATGCAGGACGCGTAGCCCGCAAACAGCTGGTTCCAGTCTGGTGCCGCGCCCTTCGCCAGCGCACGCCAAAGCCGCTTCTGGTCTTCATTGGCCATGACTTCGAACATGTGGTGACAGGGGCCGAAACCCAGGATCGTCAGCGCCTCGCGCATCGAATCCGTTCCTGTTCGGCCAAAGCCCGTTCCGATTACCCTTATCGCCATTCTCCCCCCTGATTCAGGCCCACAGCCGTAACATCAGTAGCTTGCGAGCATCGTCCCTGGCGATAAGCCAAATACCGCCGCCGTTGCCGCAAGGGTCGGAAGCTTTGGAATATTAGCTGCGAAAGATATGCCTGTCTTGCGCATAGTTCGGTCGGCTGTTGCGGGCGCACCTGCGACCCTCACACGCTGTCGCCGGTGATGTCCGCTTCTGCAAAAGCGTCTCCAGGCAGGTGGCGCCGTGGCTTGCCATAGCGGCAGACGGCCAGTTTCTATTCGCGTGAGCAAACGGCAGTTCTCGTATCCACCAAAGAAAAAGGCGCGGATTGGCCCGCGCCTTTCCATGGTCAGTCTTCCAAAACTCAGTCCTTCTCGAAGATGCGTGCCTTGGCGACGACGCCGGCAATGGCGCCGCCGATCAACGGGGCAACGATGAACAGCCAGAGCTGGCCGATCGCGGCACCTCCGGAAAACAGTGCCGGGCCGATCGACCGTGCCGGATTGACCGATGTGCCGGTCACCGGGATCATGGCGAAGTGAATTCCCGCCAGCGTCAGGCCGATGACCAGTCCGGCAAACGCCGTCGAGTGTTTTTCGGCCGTGACGCCGAGGATCACGGTGACGAAGGTGAAGGTGCCGATCAGTTCCCACAGGAACGCCGAGCTGACACCCCATTTCGTCTCGTCCCAGCCATTGGCGCCGAAGCCGCCGGTGTGTCCCCCGGCCTGACCGGAGACGATGATCCACAATGCCAGCGAGGCGAGGATGGCGCCGATGATCTGCGCGATCCAGTAGGGAATGACGTCCTTGGCCGGCAGCCGGCCGGCAAGGAAGACACCGAGCGTCACCGCCGGATTAAGATGTGCACCCGAGATGGGTCCGATCGCATAGGCCGCCGCGATAAGGCCGATGCCGAACGCCAGACCGATGCCTTCCTGGCCGAGCGGCAGCGCGCCGCCGAACCCGCCCGTCACCACCGACGCCGTACCGATGAACACCAATAGAAATGTGCCTAGAACTTCCGCCAGATAAGTCTTCATTGCCCTCTCCTCGTATCGATCCGCTGGCCTGCTTTTTCGCGCCGCGAATCATGCCGGCAAGAGTATTCCCAACGGAAAATCTTGGAAAGCAGAGCGGTTGCGCCATAAGCCGTGCTTGCAGTCGCCAGTTGCGAACATTAGAGAACTGTCATCTGTTGATCGATCTGCTGTTACCAGCCACGGATATTTACTGGTCGCGTCGATTCGCTGGCCTCAGTCAGGATTGCCGTCGTGGGACGGAAGCGGGGTTCAATCCAGGCGCGAAAGGCTCTAAGAGCAGGCCGAGAGATATGTGCTCGATTTGATGGAATGACGGATGCGACTGGGCGGACGGCTGGCTGCGGCCATCGAAGTTCTTGAAGACATTGGCCGGCGCCACCGGCCGGTGGCGGACGCGCTGAAGGACTGGGGCCTGTCGCATCGCTTCGCCGGTGGCGGTGATCGCGCGGCCATCGGCAACATCGTCTATGACGCGTTGCGCCACAAGCGTTCCGCCGGCTGGCTGCTGGGCGAGGACACGCCGCGCGCCATCGGTTTCGGCGCGCTGTTGCTCGAATGGGGCCAGACGGCGCAGTCCCTGAACGATGCGCTTGAAGGCGACAAGTTCGCGCCGCCGCTTCTGACCGCGGCTGAACTTCAGGCAATCGCCGGGCGCCGGCTTGCCGATGCGCCGGACGCGGTGCGCGCGGATGTTCCCGACTGGTGCGCGCCGCTTTTCGAGCAAGCCTTCGGCGCCAGCTGGGTCGACGAGGGCGCGGCGCTGGCGACACGCCCGCCGCTCGACCTCAGGGTCAACACCTTGCAGGCCAATCGCGACAAGGTGCTGGCGGAACTGTCGGGAACCGGCGCGAAACCTGCCGCCATCGCGCCGCACGGCATCCGCATCCCGCCGATCGATGGTGACGGCAGGCACCCGAACGTGCAGGCCGAGCCGGCCTTCCAGAAAGGCTGGTTCGAGGTCCAGGACGAAGGCTCGCAGGTGGCGGCCGCCCTTGCCGGCGCCGAAGCCGGCATGCAGGTGCTCGATTTCTGCGCTGGCGCCGGCGGCAAGACGCTGGCGTTGTCGGCGGCGATGGAAAATCGCGGCCAGGTCTTTGCCCACGATGCCGAAAAGGCGCGGCTGGCGCCGATCTTCGACCGCATCCGCCGTTCGGAAAACCGCAATGTGCAGGTGGTCACCAAGCCTTCGGAGCTCGCGCCGCTCTCCAACCACATGGACATCGTTCTCGTCGACGCGCCTTGCACCGGCAGTGGCACCGGCGGCGCCGTCCCGACGCCAAATGGCGGCTGACGCAAAGGCAGCTCGACGCCCGCAAGGGCGAGCAGTCGGCGATCCTTGACGCGGCCAAAGCCTATGTCAAACCCGGCGGCCGGCTGGTCTACATCACCTGCTCGGTGTTCGACGAGGAGAATGGCGGCCAGATCGCGGCGTTCCGGGATCGCAACAGCGGCTTCGTGCCGGTCGATCACCGCAAGCTCTGGGACAGCCGTTTTCCAGGCCATGAGGCGGCAGCGCGCATTGGCGCCGCCGGCGATATCTCGCTGTCGCCGGCGCTGAGCGGCACGGACGGGTTTTACTTCTGCGCCATGCGCCGGGCGAACTGACGCTGCCGTTGACGGGTGGCGACAACGCCCCAGTTTGCAGATGCGCGCCTCATGCCGCCATCGGGGGAAATCCTTGCAAAGATACCTGACGCTTCTGCTCTTCCTCATCCTGGTGCTGGGTGGAGGCCTGCTGATCGGCTACGCAACGCTGCCGGGCGCCTGGTATGCATCGCTGGCCAAGCCGCCCTTCAATCCGCCCAACTGGATCTTCGGGCCTGCCTGGACGCTGCTCTATGCACTGATCGCCGTGGCCGGCTGGCGGACATGGCTGCGGGAGCCGGCAGGAACCGCGATGAAGATCTGGCGCGTCCAGCTGGCGCTGAATTTTCTATGGTCGCCGACCTTCTTCGGCGCCAGGATGATTGGTCCTGCCCTGGTCGTCATTGTGCTTCTTCTCGGCAGCATTGTACTGTTCATTGCCAGGGTCTGGAACCGCGACCGGCTTTCCGGCTGGCTTTTCGCGCCATATGCGGCATGGGTGGCATTCGCCACTTTGCTCAACGCATCGCTTCTCTGGTTGAACTAGCATATCTCCGCGATCGTTTTGTTGCAGTGCAGCAAAAGCATTTGCCTGCCGCCCGTGCCTCTGCAATAAGCTTATCCGCATAAAGGAAGGCAACGGCCATGGCAGCAAAGATCGTACCCGCCCCGGACTATGAAGACCGCGTCAGGACATCCTTCGCGCGCCAGAAGGCAATGGCGACAATCGGCGCCGAGCTGACCCTGGTGACGCCCGGCATCATCGAGATCGAGATGCCCTATTCGGCGGCACTGACACAGCAGCACGGCTTCCTTCACGCCGGCGTCATCTCGACGGCGCTGGACTCTGCCTGCGGCTATGCCGCGTTCTCGCTGATGCCGGAAAGCTCCAGCGTGCTGACCATCGAGTTCAAGGTCAATCTCCTGGCGCCGGGCAGGGGCGAGCGCTTTCTGTTTCGCGGCTCGGTGACCAAGCCCGGTCGTACCATCATCGTCGCCGATGGCCAGGCCTATGCCTTCGCCACCGATGGCGAGGCGAAGCTGATCGCCACCATGACCGGCACGATGATGACCGTGGTCGGGCGTGATGGCATCGAAGGGTGAGGAGCGGTCCGCGTGGCGGACGAAAAACCCCTGAATGGGCTTTTCGAGCGACGAACGCCCGGAGCTATAGCGGAGGGCCGGAGGCCGGTGAGGGCACATCCCCTTTCTTACCTTCCGGCGCAGGGTTTGGCGCCAGCAGGAGCAGATCACCGTGACCGGCAAGCTGACTAGACTATCGGGCAAGGATGTCCTCTTCGTCATGGCCGCGCAGGCGGAATACGGACCGCACCTCAGGCGGCTGTTCATGCCACTGATGACGGGCGTCGGGCCGGTCGAGGCCGGCGTCAGGCTCGGTGCCGAGCTCTCCTGGCTGAAATCGCGGGAGACTCTGCCGGACCTCGTCGTATCGCTCGGCTCGGCCGGCAGCCGGACGCTGGAGCAGACGGAAATCTATCAGGCCATCTCGGTCGGCTATCGCGACATCGACGCCTCGCCGCTCGGTTTCGAGAAGGGCGCGACGCCCTTCCTCGACCTGCCGGTGACGGTGCCGCTGCCGTTACGCATTCCAGGCATAAGGGAGGCTACGCTGTCGACCGGAGGCGCGATCATCACCGGCGCCGCCTATGACGCAATCGCGGCTGACATGGTCGACATGGAGACCTTCGCCTGCTTGCGCGCCTGCCAGCGGTTCGACATCCCGCTGATCGGGCTGCGCGGCATTTCCGATGGCGCCGCCGACCTGCGGCATGTCAATGACTGGACAGAATATCTGCACGTCATCGACGAGAAACTGGCCGGAGCGGTCGGGCTGCTGGAACAGGCGATCGGCGATGGCCTGCTGGACGCCTGACCGAAAATCGGATCAAGCGGCCAAGCGCGCGGGATCGCCGAAATCGATGCGCGAAATGCGCCCGCGCACGGCGCCGTTCGCATCGACATAGTCGATTGCTCCCGGCGAATGATCGAGTTTCCACGAGCCGGTGGGGCCGTCCTTCCACTCGACCTTGTAGCCGTCGTCGAGCAGCGTCCAAAGTCCATGGAAAAGGGTACCGTCCGGCAGCAGCATATGCGCCCGGTTCTCGTTTTCGTAGTGGATGAACGCATCCTTGCCGCCCATGTCGATGACATGCGTGGTGCCGATCATGATAATGGCGAGCGTATTCTTGTCGAGAATTGTCATGGTCTCTGTCCGCGTGCTTGAGTTGGAAAGGCCTCGACGGGTCGAATATCGTCAAGTATCTTGACTATATGGAGTCTGGATAAAATGGTCAAGAAGCTTGACGAAAAAACCGAAGCACTGCCGGATCACGTCGGCTGGCGGCTATGGCAGGCAAGCCGTGCCTGGCAGGCCGAATTCGTCGCCGCGATGCGGGCCGCCGGTCATGGCTGGTTCACCGAAGCGCGCGCCGGACTGATCGGGCATATCGAAAGGAGCGGCATGCGCCAGTCGGCTTTGATCGAACGTTCGGCAATATCCAAGCAGGCGATCCAGCAACTGCTCGATGGCCTCGAGGCGGAAGGCATCGTCGAGCGCCTGCCCGATCCGCAAGATGGCCGCGGCAAGCTGGTGCGCTATACGCGCAAGGGGCTGGCCGCCCTGCGCGATGGCGATCGGGTCAAGATGGAGATTGAACGGCGCTATGTTGATCGCATTGGCGAGGAGCGGTTCACGGCGCTGATGGGCGCTTTGCGGGCGCTCGCGGCCGGAAAGGTTGCGGCAATGGATGAAGACGCTGGCGTTGCAGGTGAAGTCGTGGAATCGAAGTGACAGCAAGGCCTCGCAACCCATTGCGCCGACTCATTTCTTTCTCTAAACGCTCGCCATGAAAACAGCCAATCATCCCGACACCGTCCTGATTGTCGATTTCGGCAGCCAGTTTACCCAGCTCATCGCCCGCCGCATCCGCGAGGCGGGTGTGTTTTCCGAGATCGTGCCGTTCCAGTCGGCCGAAGCGGCGTTCAAACGCATCAATCCCAAGGCCGTCATCCTGTCCGGCGGTCCCGCCTCTACGTCGGATATAGGCAGCCCGCGCGCGCCGCAGATCGTCTTCGACGCCGGCGTGCCAGTGCTCGGCATCTGCTATGGCCAGATGGCCATGTGCGTGCAGATGGGTGGTGTCGCCGAAAGCTCGGACCATCGCGAGTTCGGCCGCGCCTTCGTCGAGATCGAGAAGGACAGTCCGCTGTTCGAGGGCCTGTGGGCGACCGGCCAGCGCCACCAGGTGTGGATGAGCCACGGCGATCGCGTCATCTCCCTGCCCAAGGGATTCGAAGTGTTCGGCAAGTCGGAAGGCTCGCCCTTCGCCATCTTCGGCAATATCGATCGCAAGATGTACGGCATCATGTTCCACCCCGAGGTGGTGCATACGCCCGATGGTGCCCGGCTGCTGCGCAACTTCGTCCACAACATCGCTGGCATCGAGGGCGACTGGACGATGCGCGCCTACCGCGAGCACGCGGTCGAGGCGATCCGCAAGCAGGTCGGCAAGGGCAAGGTCATCTGCGCGCTGTCGGGTGGGGTGGACTCGTCGGTCGCCGCGCTTCTGATCCATGAAGCGGTGGGCGACCAGCTCACCTGCATCCTCGTCGACCACGGGCTGATGCGCAAGGATGAGGCCGCGGGTGTGGTGGCGATGTTCCGCCAGCACTACAATCTGCCGCTGATCCTGGTCGATGCCGCCGACAAATTCATCTCGGCGCTGGAAGGCGAGGCCGACCCGGAGAAGAAGCGCAAGACCATCGGCCGGCTGTTCATCGAGGTGTTCGAGGAAGAGGCGAAGAAACTTGGCGGCGCGGACTTCCCGGCACAAGGGACGCTCTATCCCGACGTCATCGAAAGCGTCTCCTTCACCGGCGGTCCGTCGGTCACGATCAAGTCGCACCATAATGTCGGGGGGCTGCCCGCGCGCATGAACATGCAGCTTGTCGAGCCACTGCGCGAACTGTTCAAGGACGAGGTGAGGGCGCTCGGCAAGGAGCTTGGCCTGCCCGAGAGCTTCATCGGCCGCCATCCGTTCCCCGGTCCTGGTCTCGCCATCCGCTGCCCGGGCGGCATCACCCGCGAAAAGCTGGAAATCCTGCGCGAGGCCGACGCCATCTACCTCGACGAAATCCGCAAGGCCGGTCTCTACGACGCCATCTGGCAGGCCTTCGCCGTGCTGCTGCCGGTGCAGACCGTCGGCGTCATGGGCGACGGCCGCACCTACGAATTCGTTTGCGCGCTACGCGCCGTCACCTCGGTCGACGGCATGACGGCGGATTTCTACCACTATGACATGGCCTTCTTGGGCGCGGCTGCCACCCGCATCATCAACGAAGTGCGCGGCATCAACCGCGTCGTCTACGACGTCACCTCGAAGCCGCCCGGCACCATCGAGTGGGAATGATTCAATCCGGCCGATGATGTCGGCCCGGCATCGATCGACAGCTTCGTTCCGCGAGATCGTTCGCTCTCTCCATCTGAAATCCGCGTGATGATCAGGGAGAAGGTCGCTACTTTGCCTACCATTCGCCTGGACCTTCGTCTCATACTGTTCACGATGGTGCGAAAGAGTGAACTTCAGGATGTCACAAGTGATTTGCGGGAATTGTAGGGTTTTCCCTGGCGGAGTTCTTATGCATGCTTATGCGTTCACGATAGCCCTTGGGTGAAATGTTGTTCCAGCGCCGGAAGAACATCCGAAAATTCTTGGTATCGGAAAATCCGAGCAGATCGCCGATGTCTGCAACCGAAAAGCCGCCGGCCTCGAGGTACTTCTTGGCGAGTTCGCTGCGGACCTGGTCGGAGATGGCGGAGAACGTCGTACCCTGCTCGGCCAGGCGCCGCCGCAGGGTTCGGGACGTTATCGCCAGCCGGTCGGCGACCCACTCCATAGTGGTGACGGGAGCGGGGCTTTCCATGATCAGCCGAGCAACCTGTCCGGCGAGTCCGCCGCCATATTCGACAGCGCCGATCAGACCCTCGCAGGTTTCCCGCAGCATGGCGTGCGTGACAGGATTGGTCATCGGCGGCCGGTCGTCCAGGATCGACATGTCGTAAACGATAGCGGTCGAGGATTTGCCGAAGCGAACCTCGCAGCCCAGTTCCTGCTCGAAGATTTCGGGCCTGACCGGTTTTTCGAACGCCACGTCGATCCAGATGGGCTCGCGCTCGACATGCGCGATGTCGTGGACATGGGTCACGTGCTGGCCCAGCTGCTGAGCCAGCAGGAAACGGCGCACTGGCAGTGAGTAACCCAGCCGTCCTTCGTCGGGAAAGGTCCAGACGAAATGCCCTGCGTCGATGTGCCAGGCGATCGAGAACATTGGCGTCGCAAGCAAATGGTAACGGACAGCAAAATCGAAGCCCGCGCGAACCGTTGCGCTCGAAAGCAATGCAAATCCGTAAAGGCCATAGGCGGACAGGTGGATGGATTTGCCGACGCGCAGCGGCAGAAGCAGGTCGTCGCAGCGCCGGATGACGTTCTCGCAGGCGATGAGATACTGCCGAACGGAGCTATGGACCTTGCCGTCGTCGAGCATGTCCTCCCGCAAGTCAGTCCCCTTCAGGACTTCCGTTGCGGTCAGCCCAAACTCCTTCGCTCCCTGGACGAGGGCAAACAGCTTGTAAGGCGCAAAGACCGGATTGGCCACTGGAGTCCTCCCTCGGCGACGATAGCCAACAGACGAGTCTTTTAACAGCTATTTGTCCCCTAAACACCCTGTCCGTGTCCTCTCGGCGCCTCCCTGCTGGATCAACTCCGACGCAGACTAGGAGCGCTAAAACAGGGGAGGAGAACCCAAATGCGCAGTTTGCTTAACGCATGGCGCGTCGCGTTGTGCGGCGTCGCTTCTATTGCGATGGGATTCATCGCGACACAGGCAACAGCTCAGGATTCGAAACAATACAAGGTGTTTCTGAGCATGAGTTATGTCGGCAACGACTGGCAGGCCGAAGCTCAGAACATGGTCACCGCCATGGCCAAGGCCCACGCCGACAAGGTCGATCTGCGGATCCAGGTCGCCGGGCCGGTGGCCCAGAAGCAGATCCAGCAGATCAACGCGATGGTGCAGGCGGGCGCCAACGCCATCATCGTGTATCCGATCTCGCCGACCGCGCTAAATCCGGCGATCAAGAACGCATGCGACAAGGGCGTCGTGGTGTTCGCCTACGACAGCTCCGTCACTGAGCCATGCGCATACAATGTCGTCACCGACCAGACCGAGCTCGCCAACAAGAGCGCGCAGTGGGTCGCCGACAAGATGGATCACAAGGGCAATCTGATCTTCGTGACCGGCGTGCCCGGTACGTCGGTGGATACCGACCGCAACAAGGCCGCCCGCGCGGTGTTCGCGAAATATCCGGATATCAAGATCGTCGCCGAGCCGAACGGCATGTGGTCCCAGGCGGTCGCGCGCAAGGCCGTCAGCGAGGCCATGGCGACCATGAGCTGGGACGATATCCAGGGAGCGTGGGGGGCGGCGGCCTGCATCCAGATCTGGACCCTGCAGATGGAGGCCAACAGCAAGGCGCTCATCCCGTGCGGCACCGAAGGCAGCAACGGCATGCGTGTCATGATGCTTCCCAAGGGCAGCATCGCGGACGCGACAGGAGCCTATTCGCCTCAGGGAGCGCCGGGCATTTCGCTCGAGAGCCACCCAGGCGCCGGCGCCATGGCCCTGAAGCTCGCGATGGACGTTCTCGAGGGCAAGAAAGTCGACAAACTCACGATGATGCCCCTGGAGGCCATCACCGCGGACAATGCGAAGCTCTGTCAGACAGGCAGTTTCGACGAACTGTCGAAAGGCTGCAATGTCTTCGATCCCGGCCTGGTTCCTTCGGGATGGTTCGCGAACATCCTGAACCCGGCCACACCCGAAGTCGGGTTCCAAGCGGCATTGGTGGGACAGCCCGAAACCAACTGACAGGCCGACACGGGTGGCGCCTCACGGCGCCACCCGCTCCCGCTCAGTCTCAATTCCGGGTGCCGCTGCGATGTCCGACGCTGTCCGTCTCGACGGGGTTACGAAAACCTATGGATCGACGACGGCCCTGGCCGACGTCAGCCTCGCGTTCGAAGCCGGAGCCGTTCATGCGCTGCTGGGCGAAAACGGCGCCGGCAAGTCGACGCTTGTCAAGATTCTCAGCGGCCTTGCTCGCCCGGATCGCGGGACAGTAACCCTGTTCGACCAGCAGGTCGTATTCGCCGATCGGTCCAGTTCCAGCGCTCTCGGCATCGAAACGGCATTCCAGGAGATTCCGCTGGTTCCCGACCTGAGTGTTGCCGACAATCTTCTGCTGCCCAACCAGCCGCGGCACTTCGGGTTTCTGCTCGACCGAAAGGCCGCTCGCGACCAGGTCGCCGCCATCGGAAGAGAGTTCGAGATCGAAGATATCGATCCGCGCACACCGGTGCGGGAACTGGACCTTTCCCTGCGCCAGAAGGTCGAAATCACGCGGGCGATTGCCCGCAAGCCCCGCCTGCTGATCCTCGACGAGCCTACGGCGGCGCTTTCGAAGGCCGATGTGGAATGGCTTGGGCGCCGAATCCAGGCCCTCAAGACGGCCGGCACGACGGTCATTCTCGTCACGCATCGCATGCCGGAAGTTCATGAGTTCTGCAGCCGCATGGCCATTTTGCGCAATGGGCGCCATGTGGGAGGCTTCGCGGTCGGCGAGATCAGCGACGAAGCGGTGTTCAAGCACATTATGGGCCGGTCCGTTCAGGTAACCTTCCCAGCCCGAAATGCGTCGCCCTCCCCCGCGCAACCGCTGCTTTCCGCGAGAGACCTCAGGGCGGGACGTCAGCTGGAGTCCGTCACGCTTCACGTCCGGCCAGGTGAAATCGTAGGCGTGGCGGCGCTACAGGGGATGGGGCAGCTGGAACTGTTCAACGCTCTTTTTGGCGCTGAGCGGGTGCTGAGCGGAACCATATTGATCAACGGGCAACAGGCGCATTTCGCCAGTCCGTCCGATGCAATCGACGTCGGCATCGGCTACGTCCCGGAAGACCGGAAAATCCAGGGACTCGCCCTCCATCGGAGCGGCACCGAAAACGCATCGATCCCGATCGTCTCCGAATTTTCGCGACTGGGCGTCGTCGATACAGCCACCGAAAGAGCTCGCGTCGATGACGCGTTTTGCGCCGTCAACCTGCATCCTCGGGCGCTCCACCAGACCGCCGCGGAATTCAGCGGCGGCAACCAGCAGAAGATGGTGCTGGCCAAATGGCTGCTCACAAATTGCCGCATACTGCTGGCATTCGATCCCACGCGCGGCGTCGACGTCGGCACCAAGCATGAGATCTACGGCATCCTGCGGCACTTTGCGGAGGGCGGCGGCGGCGTCCTGCTTCACTCCACGGAGGTGCCGGAACTAGTCGGCCTGTGCGACCACGTAGCCGTTCTGTATCGCGGCCGGATTGCCGCCGATCTTGCACATGGCGAGGCAACCGAAGAGACCGTTGGCGCCTGGATGCTGGGCTCCGGTGAACACGCGCGGGCAGTCGCATGACTTTGCGCGGCTCCAACGATTTGCTGCGGTTCGTGCGTCGCAACGATGGGATGCTGATAGCCCTGGCGACGCTGGCATGCGTCTTCGGCGTCCTCAATCTGAACCTGCAGCAGACGTTCAGCTACTACGACGTGAGCAACACCTTCTCGAGCACCGCCACCTTGGCGCTGGCGGCTATGGGAGCGACAATCGTCGTCCTCATTCGTGGCCTTGACCTGTCGGTCGGCGCGGTTATCTCCCTGTCGAACTGCCTTGCCGCCGCCAATATGGGCGACAGCTCCCTGTCGATGATCGGCTGGAGCCTGGCCGGGGTTCTGGCCGGCACAGCCACTGGCCTGTTCAATGCGGTCTTCATCGTCCTGTTCCGGCTGCCTTCGATAATCGTGACGCTTGCCACGATGTTCATCGTCGAAGGGCTGACGCTGCTTGTCCTCGAGCAGCCTGGCGGTGCCGTTCCGACAGCCTTCTCGAATTTCTTCATCGGTGACGCCATTCCGGGGTTTGTCCAGGCACCGGCGGTTGTCATCCTGCTCGCGCTGGCCGTCTGGGCGCTGCTTCGCAACACGCGTCTGGGCACCTACATCTATGCGGTTGGCAGCGATCCGGACGCGGCACGATCGAAGGGCGTGCCGGTTTCGCTGACCCGGATGCTGGTCTATGTCATCGCGGGCACGTTTTATGGGGCGGCGGGCGTTTTCCTCACCGCCCAGACAGGGTCGGGGGATCCGACTGTCGGGCCTCCGATGCTGCTTCCGGTCTTTGTGGCCGTCGTGCTGGGCGGGACCTCGTTCGCCGGCGGGCGAGGCGGCTGCGTCGGAACGGTCCTCGGCGCCTTCACTGTCATGCTGATCGTCAATCTGCTGCTGGTGTTCAACGTACCCACCTTCTACGCGACGATCGTGGAAGGAGGATTGCTTATCGTGGCCGTGCTCGCCAATTCGGTGCCACGGATCCGGGAGGTCATCGCGACAGCCTGGATTGTTGTTCAGAAACGACGCGCCGGCCTGCCACGCTTCGATCGTCCCGTCGTAGCTTCTTCCACGCAAATGCGAAACGATGAAACACTGCCCGCCAACCCGGTGGCGCGGTGGTTGCGATGGAACCGTTCGGCGTTGCGATTCACGGTGCCACCTATCTTGGCCTGGCCGTCCTGCTTCTGGTTACCGCGGCCATGTTTCACGGTCGGCTGAGCGTGGAAATCTATGTGAACACGCTTCTCGTGTTGGGCTCTTTCCTGGCCGTTCTTGGATTGGGCCAAGGCACCGTTGTCATCAGTGGCGGGCTCGATCTCTCGGTCCCGGCCATGATCACTTTCTGCGGGGTGCTGCTTTGCGAGTGGAACGCGCCCGGCTCGAGTTCGATCACACTATTGGTCGGGGTTGCGCTTCTCGGCGCCCTCATCGGGTCCGTCAGCGGCATCGGCGTCGGAATCCTTGGGATTCATCCCCTCATCATGACGCTTGCCATGAACGGCATCATCGATGGCGCCACGCTTGTGATGACCGACGGCACGCCGCGCGGTGTACCGCCGGGTGTCGTAAGCTGGTTCATGACCGGCAAGATCCTTGGGCTTACGCCCGTGGTGTACGGACTGATGCTGTTTGTCATTTGCGCCACGTTTCTGCTCGGGCGCACCGTCTATGCCAGGCGCCTCTATCTGGTCGGCAGCAGCCCGCTTGTCGCCAGGTTTTCAGGGGTGAGCGTTGGCAGGGTCCAGATTGCGGCCTATAGCTTGAGCGGCCTATGCTCGGCTGTCGTCGGCGTCATGCTCGCCGGCTTCAGCGGACAGGCCTTCATCGACATGGGCACGCCATATCTCCTGCCCTCGATCGCCGTGATCGTGATCGGCGGTGTCGCGATGAGCGGCGGGCGGGGGACTTACCTTGGCATTTTTGGCGGAGCGTTGCTGCTGACCGCCCTGACGATCGTCCTGCAGGGCATGCTCCTGCCAGTCGCCATTCGGAATGTGATCTTCGGGCTGGTGATCCTGGGTGCGGTCATCGGCCTGCGCGAAAACCAGGCGTGAACCATCCAACAGGAGGAGGACAGTATGCTCAAGCAGGTCAGGCGGATCGTCACGGCGGACGACGCGAGCGGCAAATCGGAGGTTCTTTTCGACGGGATCGCCGATCATACGATCACGGTGCTCACTGAACTTTGGCGGACCGAGCCCGGACGGCACGATCACAAGACCCCCGAGGATCTTGCAAGACGATCGCGCGGTATCGAGCCGCCGCCGGGCGGTACCGTCTTCCGATACTTCCAGATCGCGCCAGAATCCGAATCCGCCCATTTGTCACCGGCCGAACGAGAAAAGGCGGCTCGGGACTGGTTCGCGGCGATGGGCTCGGCTCACCTCCAGCCGGACACCTCGCGGCATGAAACCATGCATCGCTCACCAACCACCGACTACATCGTGCTGCTGTCCGGCCAGATCACGCTCGTGCTGGACAAGGAAGAGCGCGACCTCAAGCCATTCGACGTGGTCGTCCAGCGCGGCACCAACCATGCCTGGGTCAATCGCGGCACCGAGGACGCGCTTCTTCTGGCCGTGCTCGTCGACGCCCAATACGAACGCTGAGAAGGGGACGCAGCCGTGAATGCTGACGAGATCCGCCATATCGCCGTTGTTGGTACGGGGACCATCGGCATCAGCTGGGCGGCCCTGTTTCTGGCCAACGGTTTCGACGTGACGGCAACGGATGTGCGTCCGGAAGCGGAGGCCGCGTTGCGCTCCGGAGTAAACCAGACCCTGCCGTCGCTCGATCGTGGCGGCAAGGCGTCTCGCAAGGGCGTGCTCCGCTTTTCCGCAAGCTTGGAAGACTGTTGTCGTGATGCGGATTTCGTGCAGGAAAACGCCATCGAGCGCGAACCTGAGAAGGTCGTTCTGCTCTCGCAGATCGACGCGGTCGTCAGACCTGACGTCGTGATCGCATCCAGCACCTCGGCGATATCCATCACGGCCATACAAAACGCCTGCACGCGGCCGCAGCGCGTCGTTCTAGGCCATCCCTTCAATCCACCCCACCTCATCCCCCTGGTGGAACTTGCCGGCGGCGAGCAGACCGAGGAGTGGGCCATCGACCTTGCCGAGCGTTTGTACAGCCGGCTGGGCAAGGCAACGATACGGCTCAACAGGGAGATCTACGGTCACGTCGCCAACCGGCTTCAGGCGGCGATTTTTCGCGAGGCGATCCATCTGCTTGAGAGTGGCGTGGCGTCGGCCGAAGACATCGACAGGGCGGTCACGGAAGGGCCAGGTTTGCGGTGGGCGCTGATGGGTCCGTTCCTCACCTACCACCTTGCCGGCGGGCGAAACGGCATTCGCGGCTTCATGCAGCAGTTCGCTCCCCTTCAGCAGCGCCTGTGGGCGGAACTTGGCGAGCCGATCCTCGACCTCGCCCTGCAGGCCCTCGTTGTGGAAGCGGTGGACAAAGCGGTGGCGGGACGAAACGTCGCGGAAATTGCCGCGGACCGCGATCGACGATTGCAAGCGCTCCTGATCGCGCGGTCGACCCCACAAGCGGAGGGAATCGGGTCATGACGTCGCCGAAGGTTATCATCAGTTGCGCGATCACCGGAGCCATCCACACACCGAGCATGTCGCCATACCTGCCGATCACGCCGGACCAGATCGCCGCATCGGCCATCGAAGCGGCGGAGGCCGGGGCGGCTATCCTTCATCTTCATGCGCGCGACCCTGAAACGGGTCGACCCACCCCGGACCCGGACGTCTACGCGAAGTTCCTGCCCCGGATCCACGAAACGACGGACGCGGTCATCAACCTTACCACCGGTGGCGGACTGACCATGACCGTCGACCAACGGCTCGAGGCCCCGCTGCGTTTCAGGCCGGAAATGTGTTCCTTGAACATGGGTTCGATGAATTTCGGAATTTTCCCGCTCGCCGAACGCCGGCACCCCTGGCTGCATGATTGGGAGCAGCCCTACCTGCGCGGTACGCAGGACTTTATCTTTCGCAACACGTTCAGGGATATAGAACGCATCATAGAACTCCTCGGCAAGGAGCATGGCACGCGTTTCGAACACGAATGCTATGACGTGGGACACCTTTATAACCTCGCCCACTTCGTCGATCGCAAGCTGGTGGAGCCGCCTTTTCTGCTACAGACCATTTTTGGCGTGCTGGGCGGAATCGGCGCGGAATGGGAGAATCTCGCGTTCATGAAGGCGACGGCAGACCGCCTCTTCGGCGAAGCCTGCCAATGGTCGGTCCTGGCGGCGGGCCGAAGCCAGATTCCTTTCGCGACCGAAGCGGCGATGCGGGGCGGCCATGTCCGTGTCGGCCTCGAGGACAGCCTCTACATCGAGCGAGGTCAACTCGCCCTCTCCAACGCACAGCAGGTGACCAAGATCCGGACGATCATCGAAAACCTTGGTTTGCCGGTCGCGACGCCGGGCGAAGCCAGGGACCTTCTCAAGCTCAAGGGCAGGGACCGGGTCGCGATCCAGGGCGGTGCCTGAGACAAAGCCATTTCCGCAACGGACGGTCGCAAAATCGAGCCTGCCTGGCGCGGTCACGGGACCACGCATCGACAAGGTGATCGCGGCATATTGCGATGTCCGCTTCCAGCTTTGGCATGGCGGGTTGCTGGTATCGCTGATACTGGTAGCTACCGAATAGAACGCAGGCCTCCGCCGATGACATCCGATTCCGAGAAGGCCGATGCGGTCGAGCAATTGCTCGATACCCCCGACCTTGCCAGCGCGCTGGAAAGCGAACAATTCAAGAAGTTCCTCGACCAGGTGCCGATTGCCATTGCCGTCTCGGACCTGGGCGCCAAGGAGCGCGTTGTCTATGCCAATCCGGAATTCGAGAAACTGTCGGGTTTGAAGGCGGCAAAGCTTGCTCGCGAACATTGGGGGGCCCTTTCAGGAACCGGCCTGCATCGGCAGCAAGATCGTCCACTGTTCGACGCAGTGGTCCAAGAAACAGATTTCGTCGGCACGTTCCGGCTAGACCGGGCCGAGGGGAAACCTGCGATCGTCGACGTCTATTCGAATGTCATCGAGAACGACAACGGCGAGGTCTGCTTCCGGCTGGTAGCGATGGTCGATGTCTCACAGCATGGCGAGACCGAGGATGCGCAGTCCGTGGAAGAGCGCGTCCGAGAAAAGGACACGCTGCTGCGCGAGTTGCAGCATCGGGTGAAGAACAATCTACAAATGATCACTGCCCTGATCCGCCTCGAAACGCGCAACGCGACCGAGCCGGATCAAAAGCGTTTCGAGCGGCTGGCGGGCCGCGTGGACGCCCTGGCGATCCTCTACCAGACACTGTCAGGTGACGATCACAAGGACGAGGTCGATCTCGGCGTGTATCTCAGCCAGATCGCGTCCGCCGTGATGAACTCGCATGCGGTCGAAGGCATTCGCCTTGACATGAAAGTCGATACCTATCCGGTCTCGATCAATGTCGCGATGCCGACAGGGCTGGTGGTGAATGAATTGCTGACCAACGCGCTAAAGCACGCCTTTCGCGGGCGCGAGGGCGGCACCATCACCCTGCACAGCACTGTTGCTGGCGACGGCTGCCGCATCATCGTAGCCGACGACGGCATCGGCCTGCCGGAAGGCGAGACATGGCCCAAGCGCGGGAAGCTGGGCGCGCTCATCGCGCATTCGCTGACGGAGAACGCCAAGGCCGAATTCGATGTCAGTTCAAGCGCAGGCGAAGGCACGAAGGTGACGATCATGTTCCGGCGTTCCGTTGCCGCGACTGTCTGACGGTCGGCGGTAACGGCGGCAGCCAGTCGGCCCGAAATGTTCTCCAGGATCGGCCGCGTTTGGTTTGACCAGGGATTCGACACGGTAACCGAAAGTGCCGGCGAGTGGCGATGTCTTGGCCATGTGCATCGAACCCTCTCGAATAAATGTGCGTCCGAAATGTTTCCCCCCTTTGGCTCGTTGGCGCTTTGCGGGCTGATCCGGCACGAATGGACGACCGTGCGCCGTCACGAGCCGGGATGAGCCTTTGTGCCAGCATGCCATTCGTGGGCTGTCCGGATGGCAGGACTGGCAATGGAACTCATTCGGCGCTGAGAGATTTCCTGTCATCGAAATGCATGAGGTTATCTCTGATGTTAACGGACAAAGAGACCCGATTTCTAGAAGCAGGCTTGCTGCTGGCAGTGCCTGTCTGTGTCGCTATCACCGCCTTGCTCGCCCTCTTCACGCTGGGGGCATAGACGGATGTCTGCAATTGGTCGTCGTCGCGATTGCGAGGTTCGGCAACATCGGGAAGGAGGCCGGCCACAATGAACCGGTTTCTTTTCGTGACAGCCGATTTTCTGTCTCGTCCGCCAGGCTTCTACGTCATGATTGTCGCGATGGCGGCGTGTACCGCTCTGGTGCCGTTCGGGTTAACGAATGTAATCACCTATGCGCTGTCGGTAGCGGCCATCGTGATTACAGGCGTGGTCCTTATCCAGGGGTACCGAGACACCGCGGCCATCCATGCGAAGCTTGATGAGCTCATAGTCGCTCTCAACGAAGCCAGAAACGACGTGGTCGGTCTGGAGCACGCCGATCCGAAGGAGATCCGGGCAAAGTTGGACAGGCTAGAAAAAGAGGCGGCGGAGGCAAGCGCCTTGATGCCGGACGCGCGACTTGGCGCCCCTCCGACCCCAGCGTCATAATTCCCGATCGCTTCGTCCGTCAGGTGCCTGCGGACGACGCCAGGTATCGTGCCGTGGTGCGTTGAGGAAAGAACGGGCGGCTTAAGCCTGCAACTCCACGGTACCGACAATGGCTGGGGCGAAAAATCACTAGGAGCGCGTCGTCTACGCATGGATGTATGGAACATTTTTGCCCGTTCGGAATTCATGAGGTCTTCTGGCCGATGGAGTTTTCATGACCCAACGACGTGTCGATAGAGAACGGTTGGAACGAGCCGATCGCGAGTCAAAACTGGCGATCGAGGCAGAGCGTGAGATTCGCAACGCCAAAACGGCGCGGCTGCGGGAGCAGCGGCTTTCGGCGGAAGCATCCGCCGGCAACCCGCGTACTGATAAACCCGACAATAGGCCGCGTGCCCACCGGTCTGTTTGATGCATGATCATTCCATGCCGTCGCCATCGCCGCAGTGCGCAAGGCACAGACAATGCGGCGGCAGGGCTTGGCCCGGCGAAGGCAAATGCAGCACCGCTGCAGCCGCTACTATTGCAGACATGGGTTTCCCGCCAGCCTACGCGGCGCGGCCGTAATCCTGTAGGCAAGACGGCATGGCTCGCCGCTCAATCCACCATCTCTCGGAACATTAGTGAGACGAAAGGGTTGGTCCTTGCGACAGGCGATTCTCCCTCGTTTCGCCTGCCGAAGATCGGGTCCAAAAACCTAGGTCGACCCGCCGCTGCCGTGAATGGGGCGGCGGGTGTTTTTGACGATGCGTCATCGATCGCTTCCTGGACCGTACAATCTCTGCTTCCGCATAGTTTATACCTTGCGCGCGATATTTGCGTAACCATTCGAGTTGAACGAGGCCGGCTGCGAGATCGGGCAAGGCTACCATTTCGGCAAGGCAATGCCTGCCATCGAGGCCTCAACATTTGGCCCTCAAACGTGGCGGCAAGGGAACGCTGCGGGTCGCCTGACCTGGCCGGAGCGGTACCCCGCAAGATTTGTCATCATGGGGCCGTGGAACGCTCTCCCCACGGGCTACGGGAAAGGCACGAGCCAGCTCGGATCGGGCCGCAAGACCAGATCGGCCGCTTCCGCCAGAGGCGGAGGTTTCCCTTGAGATGTCAAGCAAGGCTCATATTAACACCGGCCTGGAACCTTTGATCCATGAGCGTCTTTGTGTGCATGTCTCAAACCGTTGAACCACCGATATTGCCAGAGGGCAGCCCCGATCGAGAGGTCAACTGTGAAGTCGCCCTGGAAACCGCGTTCGCGGAATTGGTGACCGCTTCAGAAGCCCAGGGGTGGAAGCCCCAGGAAACTGCTGCAACTCTGCTGAAGATCGCAACGGAGCATGCCCAGCGGGTTACTGCCATGGTTGCGGCTGCTGGTGAGTCGAAAAGCAAGCCATGAGGCTTGCGAAGGGCGTTGCGTCTAGCAAGGGTTCAGAAGGTCGGCACCGCGCGGATTGCAGCGTGCCGGCATAGCTGGTTAAGCCAGCCCCACCCGCCAATGGTGCCATTGTTGGAACTGTGGTCTCTTCCCACGCTGCGTACCGTCGTCCACTACGCCGAAATTCCGTCAATAGTCTCCACTTAGCCGGCGACAGAATCGATGAAACAAAGGCGAGCTTTGGAGGTCGCGCGCCCCCCGAATGAGGAGAAGCACCAAAACCAAAATGACCAATGCAAATACGAGCCCGACAACCAGCGCCATTTCGAATTTCTCACTTGGACGGTTGCTGCGGTCTTGGCCGGAAGGACGTCAGACAAAACGCGATCTGCCACGAGTTTCGTCTGACGTTTGGCTCAGAATGGCGCAGTCACATTGCCGAGTTCCGGGTGGGCCTTACCAACCTTGCCGGCCATACCAGTCATCGATATCCCGACGCACTCGATCCTTTTCGATGCCGTAGCGTTCCTGGATCTTGCCTTCGAGCTGTTCGCGTTTGCCGGCGATGCGATCAAGGTCGTCGTCAGTGAGTTTGCCCCACTGTTCCTTGACCTTGCCCTTGACCTGCTTCCAGTTTCCTTCGACGCGGTTCCAGTCCATGGCGTATCGCCTCCTTGGTTTCACACAAGGCGAAACGTCGTCCGGCGATGGAGGTTCCAGGGAGGGTTTTCTGTTCGCTTGACGCGCCCCGGCGCCGAGGAAGGTTGGCGCCAGTCCGCGCGGAAGCACTGCGACCGCAACCTGACAGCGGCCCGCTGACGCCCATGACGTGATCGCGGACAAGAGCCGAACAGCTCCCGATGCAACCAGATTAGCGCTGGTTGGTTCTTGATATGATTTTAAGCAAGCGGCGCCTCGATCGCCTTCCGAAAGTGGCCACTTCATGGATATATCCATCGCGCAAACGACGGCCGAGAAAATCAAAACGGGCAAGAGTGGCCTGCTGCTGATCTCGGACAATTATGATGCCTTCGCGGCGCGTGTTTTGGCGGCAAGAAGCGCAATCCGCTCTCTCGACCTCATGTACTATCTTTGGCACGACGACCATACCGGGCGCTTGCTCCTTCAGGAAGTTTTCCGGGCCGCCCAGCGTGGCGTGCACGTACGGATGCTCCTCGATGACGTCAATCCGCGCAAAAGCGATTCCGCGTATTTGGCTTTGAGCAATCATCCAAACATTGAGCTCAAGCTGTTCAACCCGAGCGGCATCAGGGCACGCGGCATCATGCGCGGCGTGGAAGTTCTCTTGCGCCTTTTTGCATTGACACGAAGGATGCACAACAAGGCGTGGATTGCCGACGACAACATCGCCATCGTTGGCGGGCGTAACGTTGGCGATGCCTATTTTGATGCCGCGGAAACCAATTTCCGCGACCTCGACTTGCTTCTTCTCGGTCCCGCCGTGCAGCAAACCGCCAAAATTTTCGAGACTTTTTGGGCGTGCCAGGAATCCAAGCCAATTGATGAGCTCGGTGCGATGGCGGAAACCACGCATGTCCATTCCTTCGAAGGAAACGATGCGGAAACCGAGTCAAAGCTTCTGAACGTGATCGGTGATCGAGGGTCCATCGCCGAGTTTATCGCGGCGAGCAACGACGTGCACTGGATGGAACGCGTTCGGGTGATTTCCGACCCTCCAGAGAAGGTGCGCGGTTGGAGACGTCGCAGTTGGCTGATGAAGCAGTTGCTTCCCATCATTCAGTCGGCGCGTAATTGTGTGGAAATCGTGTCCCCCTACTTCATCCCTGGCAAGAGGGGCTCCAGGATCTTGTCCGACCTCGTTGCCGATGGGGTAGAAGTCGCGGTTTTGACCAACTCGTTGGCGGCTACAGATGTTGCCGCGGTCCATGGCGCCTATGCGAATTATCGCAAGCGGTTGCTCAGAAAGGGCGTCAAGCTCTTCGAGCTCCAGCCCTTCAGCCGGCAGCCGGCAATCTCGGTGTTTGGGTCCAAGGGCGCCAGCCTGCACACCAAAGCCTTCAGTGTCGACGGCAGGACGGGTTTCGTCGGCTCCTTCAATTTTGATCCGCGGTCCGTGTCGTTGAACGCGGAAATGGGCGTGCTTTTTGAGGATGAGACCCTGGTCGCTGAACTCCGCCAGCAATTCAAATTGGAGATATCGCCTGAAGCGAGCTATCGGCTCGAACTGAAGAACAACGTCCTGCACTGGCATGGGTGCGATGAAGGCAGGCTGCAAAACTATACGCACGAACCAGAAGCAGGGATTTTTCGCCGCATCCTGGCGGCCCTGGTCCGTCACCTTCCGATCGAGTCCCAACTCTAGGCAGCAACGCGAATCCGGGGTGCGCGGGCTGGTTGGGAGGGCAAAGATCAAGGTTCTTAGAACATCCTCCCGGTGAGGTCTGCCGAAAGGAAGAGCTGTTCGGGGTCGGAGACAGGTGACGAAACGACTCGGGAGATAAAGCCCTTCGACGGCCCGATTTCAGGACGCAAAGCGGTAACCGGCCGAGACTCAGGTGTTCCGAAAGTCGGGTGGGAAGATTGGCCATGTTTAGGCCCCTCGTCTCTCACCACGCGAGGAAGCAAGAGATGTGCCGGTATCACCTGCTTCCGACCCACTGCCGGATCTCGTCAGCCAATTGCTCGAGAACGCCCATCGTCCCGGCGGGGAGCGGGTCCGGAAACCGTTGCTCGGGATACGCGAGCGTTCCCCCCAGATGGACCGGCTGGACGGAGGGCATCTCGTGCTGTTCGAAAAACTTGATCATGTTGTCCGCGCATAGGCGCACACTCGGATCGTCCGCGGGATCGGTGGCGCCGTTGACGATTACCGCTCCGAGTTTTCCTTTGAGCTGTTGTCCGTCGCGCCACAGGGGATCCGATCTGTCGAGCAAGACGACGCCCAGGGCCGGCGGCATTCCGAAGCAGGTGGGAGTAGCCATCAGAATCACGTCCGACTCTTTCATGAGTGACAGAACACGATCGATCCCGTCGCCGTGGTATCCGAACGTTTGATAACACTGCTCGCACCCGAGACAGTCGATACGCTCATCGGCCAGACGCACCTGTTCCACGACCTTCACCCGCCGATCTCTCTCGAGCGAGCGAAAAACCTCACCGAGCATCCGCGCTGAGTTACTGGACGCGCGTGGGCTGCAGTCTATTCCAATGATGGTCGTCGCTTTGTCCATGTGGGGATCCCTAGTAAGGCGTGACAGCTCGATACCGAATGGCACGGGGCGAAGTTTTGATTATCCCTACCGATGGCTTCAAAGTCGACGATACTCTTTACCTGTGAATTTTCCGGATCACAATATTGCCCCCCAAGGTCGGTGAGCTGATCCGATCCGTCGAGGCTGCGAGGGGTTGCGCACCTCGGTTATCGGCGTCCAATATTGACCCCTGGATGTACTTTTCGAGGCGGCACATGCGCACCGCGAGACGTCGTAGGTTGCAGCTTCGTCCGATTGACCCTGATGGTTGGCGAAACCTCAGGATATTTTTCGCGGCGATTTTCTCTTTAAAATCAAAAGCGTAATTTTTTGGCGATCCTGGCTTCGGACTTTTCGTAGCTCAAAGAAATTATTTGGCAACAATTTCAACGAGCTATACGCCATTAAAACAATCGAGTGGGAGCAGGGAGGCCTGCAGGCGATAGCAAACGCTCGGAAGATATTGATTCTTGGGGCCCCCCGAACGGCGCGGACGTCAGTCTTGTGATGCTGCCCGACGGAACCCTGGCCGGACCCGTTACACTTGCTGGCCAAACCTACGCGGGTGCGTTCATCAAGCAATGATCAAAGAAGCATCTAACTCTAGTCTAACTCTTTGTTTTGACGCAAACTCCCAAGGGAAAGCGCTGTGCGCTTTTCCCGGGAAAACCGTTTTATACTTTTCCTGGAATTGCTCTAGCTGGTTGCATTGTGGCCTGCTGAGTAGCGGACTCCTAGACCAAAGATGCGAATGCCGTACCCGCAGTGGCCCCGCGACAGGTTCGCCAAGCGTGGCACGCCCTTCAACCACTGCGGTACTCAGCCCGAGCCATTCGTTCTTGGCTTAGGCGTGCGGTGGGAGTTGAGACCCGCTCGTCTTTGCCCGCAGCCAGTCCGAGACGCGATAGTATCGCAACATTGCGGCTGGGGCGAACGACATGAAGAAGGGCGCCCGCCGAAGTGGTTCGAGCTTCAGCGATAGGTCTTTTTCCGGGACCCCCTTCGCCCATTCGCCGAGTATGCCGCCGAGCATGCTTCCGGTCGGCACGCCGCGACCGGATAACCCTGTCAGCGCGACGACGCCCGGCGCGAGTTGATAGAATCGCGGGATGGTACGCTTCTGCATGTCCAACTCGCCGAACCAGAAATACTCCCATTTCAAGTCGCTGCCGAGCTGCGGATGGAGCCAGCGCAGGCGATCGGACATGAGGCGGTGTGTGAAGCCCATGTCCCTTCCGCGGCGGCCCATCGGGAACATCGAGGCGACGATGCGTCCCTCTGCATTGTACTTGTAGACGAAGATGTCGCCGCGGCCGTCATGCATCGTCGTATTGCGCGGCAGGATGGTTTGGCGCTCGCTGGCGGTGAGCGGTTGGGTGGCGGCTACGAACACCCTCTGGATCTTGTAGGTCTGGTCGAGGCCGGGCCATCCGTCGACGGTGTAGGCGCCGGTCGCAAAGATGACCTTGTCGGCGACAACGGTTCCTTCGCCGGCATGCACTGCCCAGGCACCATCCTGCCGCACGACGTCGCGGACCGGAGACCCCGTGTGGACTGTGCCACCTTCCTGCATCACGGCGCGGGCCAGACCTCTTGCGTATCCCAGTGGATTGAGGTGACCGGCCTCGGAATGAAACCAGCCGCCATGGTATCGCGGGCTGCCGGTCATTTCCTCGGTCGCCTGTTTGTCGAGCACCCGCGTCTTGGCGCCGACCGCATTGTACTGCTGCGCCTTTGCCTCCAGCTTGGCGACCGCGCCTGGCGTCAGCGCGCCCATGACGTAACCGTTCTGTTGCCATTCGCAATCGATGCCGTAGCGCTCTATCATCCCCGCGACTTGTCTGTTTGCCCCTGTCTGCCGGGCGATCAGCCTTTCGGCCCACGGTTCGCCCAGCATGGCACGCAGTTCGGGCAGGCTATAGTGGGTGAAGGTTGGCGTGCAGTGGCCTGCATTACGGCCCGACCCGCCGAAGCCGATCTCCTGGGCTTCGAGCAGAACCACATCTATGCCGTCACGGGCGAGATCGAGCGCGGTGGTCAACCCGGTGTAGCCGCCGCCGACGATGCAGACGTCCGCCCGCCTGCGTCCTTGCAGCGGGCTGCTCTCTGGCGGCGGCGGCGCGGTCGCATACCAGAGCGAGACTTCAAACGGTGAAAACCTTGCCATTCCGGGCGGCCTCACAGCATGTCGCTTCGTGCGTCGAGCGCGTCGCGCAACCCATCGCCGATAAAGTTGAAACTGGTGACCGCCAGCGTGATGGCGGCACCAGGAACGATTGCCAGCCACGGCGCGCTGTCGAGATATTGCTGGGCGCCGTTCAGCATGTTGCCCCAGCTCGGCAGCGGAGGCTGGATGCCGTAGCCGAGGAAGCTGACATAGGCTTCCAGAAGGATGGCGCGGGCAACGGTAAGCGTGGCCGCGACGATGATCGGGCCGATCGCATTGGGCAACAGCTCGCGAAACATGATGTGGCTGTTGCTGAGCCCGAGCATGCGGGCGGCGACGATGAAGTCGCGTTCGCGCAGCGAACGCACTTCCGCCTCGACGATGCGCGCGATTTCCATCCAGCTCGTTGCCGCGATGATCAGCGTGATCATGATCGGGCTGGGTTTGATGAACGCCGCCATCGCCAGCAGCAGGAAGATGTTGGGGAAGGACAGCGTCGCGTCAACGAAACGCATCAGCACCGTGCCGATGCGGCCGCCGAAGAAGCCGGCGGCGATCCCCAGCACGGTGCCGAAGACCGTGCTGATAACCATTGCGGCGAAGCCGACCAGGAGCGAAATGCGGCCGGCCATGAAGAGGCGCGCCGCGATGTCGCGGCCAAGCGGATCGGTGCCGAAGAAATGATAGCCCGTGAACGGTGGCGAGAATCGGCCACGCAGGTCGATGTAGAGATCGTCAAACGGCAGCAGCAAGGGTCCGAAGACGCAGGCCAGCACCAGCACGATGATCATCACCAGGCCGAACATCGCCAGTCGATGACGGGCAAATCGGCGTACGGCGCGGCTATGCCACCAGCGTTGCCTGGCGTGGGTGGGGACAAGGAAATCCGACTGGGTCATCGCTTCGTTCCTCAGCTCAATCGAATGCGCGGATCGACGAATGCGACGGTGAGGTCGGCGGCCAGATTGCCGGCCAGGACGAGGACCGCTGACATCATCAGCAGACCCATCACGACGGGGTAGTCGCTGTAGCCGAGACTATCGAGGAACAGCCGTCCCATGCCGGGCCAGGTAAAGACCGTTTCCGTCACCAGCGCGCCACCCAGTATTGTCGGCAGTTGCAGCCCCAGCAGGGTGATCATCGGCAGCAGGGCGTTTCCGAGGATGTGGCGGATCAACACGCGTCGGGAACTCAGCCCCTTGGCCCGGGCCGTTCGCACGAAATCCTGACTGATGACGTCGAGCGTCGCGGTGCGCATGTAGCGGCTCCACACGGCGACATTGACCAGCGCAAGAACGATGCTCGGCATGATGAGATGGATCGCGTAGTCGCCGAACGAGCCATTGCCGATGGTGTACATGTTGCCGGCCGGCAGCCATCTGAGCCGCAGCGAGAAGATGTAGATCGCGATCAACCCGAACCAGAAGGTTGGGATCGACAGCGCTATCATCGCGCCGACCGTCGCCGCGTAGTCGAAGATCGAGTATCGCCTGAGCGCGCCTAGGACACCGATCCAGGTGCCGACGAGGATGGCGATCGCGGTCGATACACCCATCAGCAGCAAGGTCGCGACAAGGTGCTCCCAGATGATGTCGAGCACAGGCCTGCCATCCCGGTAGGAACGCCCCCAGTCGCCGCGAAGCAGATGTGCCAGCCAGTCGAGGTACTGGACGGGAAGAGGTCGATCAAGCCCCATTTGCGAGGCGATGCGGTCGAGATCGGCCTGCGTCATCCCCGGCGTCAAGCTGAACTGCGAGAGCGGTCCGCCCGGTGCCAGGTTCAGGACGGCAAAGCCGATCACCGAAACCAGCAGGAGCAGGACGAGACTTTGCCAGAAGCGTCCCAGCAGATAGCGAAGCATGCCGGTTGTCTCCGTTTTGGGTGTCCGTCGGATACAGTCGCGCCAGAGGCGCCTTGTCGGCCATGCGGGCCGAGCCGGTCATTGCCGGCCCGGCCTCGTTTGCGCGGCTATGCCCAGTACCAGGCGGCCACGTCCCAGGAGTCGATGCGCACATTGATGTTAGGCTCGACGCCTTCGACATCGGACTTGTGTCCGCGGACCGTCGCGTATTGGAACATCGGCAGGAACGGCAGGTCGTTGCGGACGGTCTCCTGGATTTTCAGGTAGGCCTGCTTGCGTTTCTCCGGCACGAATTCGACACCGCCGGCCTCAAGCAGCTTGTCCACCTCCGGGCTGGCATACTGCCAGGTGTTCTGGCCGGCGCCACCCTTGGCGGGAATCGACTTCGAGCTGAGGTAGTCCGAAGTGTCGGGATCGGAGCCCGTCAGGAAGTTGATGCCGACGACGACGGAATCGAATTCCGACTTCATCCAGTAGTCGCCCCACATCACGGCCGGCGGCAGGTTGGAGATCACCACCTCGACGCCGATGTCGCGATACGATTGCTGGATGAACTGCTGCGCCTGTTCGCGGATGTGATTGCCCGCCGTGGTCGAGTTCTTGAAGGAGAGGCGGACACCGTCCTTGACGCGGATGCCGTCCGCTCCAGGGACCCAGCCGGCGTCGTCCAGCAGTTTCTTTGCCTTGTCCTGGTCGTATTCCTGCTTCGGCAAATCCGGATTGTAGTAGAAGGACTGCTGCGGCATGTAGGTTTCGGTCGGGGCCGGCAGCCCATAGTAGAGGGCGTCGATGATCGTCTTCTTGTCGAGCGCATGGTAAAGCGCCTGGCGGACGGCGAGTTCCTTGAACTGGGGGCGCTCCATGTTGAAGCTGAGCGATTCGACCGTGGCGGCGGGGATGACGGCGACCGACGTTCCGCTCAATGCCTTGGCTTCCTCATAGTGGTCGGCCGTGATCCACTGCAGTCCGATGACGTCGATATCACCGGTCTTGAACTGGGTGTAGAGAACGGTCAGATCCGGAATGTACTTGTAGATCAGGCTCTTCAGATAGGGACCATCGCCGAAGTAGTCGGTATTGGCGGCCAGTTCGATATGATCGCCGGCCATGCGTTCCACCCATTTGAACGGGCCGGTCCCGATCGGGGCGTTGTTGAACGGCGCGGTGTTCTTGTCCTCGGCGGCGCCGAGCACATGCTTGGGAACGATGAAGGTCGCGGCCAGGATCGACGGGTAGGGCGCGTAAGGCTCCTTCATCTTCCATTTGATCTCGGTTGGCGAGACGACAGTCAGGTCTTGGACAAGTTCGTGGCCGGCGCGTCGCCAGCTGCGAAACTTCGGGTCGACCAGCAGTTCGAGCGTGAACTTGACGTCCTCGGCGGTGAACGGCTGACCGTCGTGCCACTTCACGTCGTCGCGCAGTTTGACGTGCCACTCGAGCCCGTCGGCCGAGATGCCGCCATTTTCGACGGTCGGCACCTCCTTGGCCAGCGCGGGGAAGAAATTGCCCTTGGGATCGACACCAAACAGAGGATCGAAGACGCTGAAATGAATGCCTTCGTCGACCTCGATGTGGGGCAGATGCGGGTTGAAGACGGTGGGTTCCTGGGAAAAGCCAACGATCACCTGTCCCTTGGGTTCGCTCGGCGGGGTTGCCGCAAGGGCCCTGCCTGCTCCCGCCAGGTTGGACATGGTGAGGCCGGCGGCACCGGCGATTGCCATTCCGAGCGCCTGACGACGCGTCGGTCGAAAGATAGTGCTGCTGCTCTTGTCTGACATTTGAGGCTCCTCTTGATAGTGTTCCACTTTCGCTGCGTTACGCTCTCTTGTCGGAGCGCTTATAATCCAGTGATCGGCGCGATCTTCGATCCGTCCGAAAACCGCGACCATCGAAAATCCATGGGATCGACGATCGGCGATCGTCCGGTGACGATATCCGCCATCAGCCTGCCGGCCGCGGGGCCGATGCCGAAACCATGGCCGGAGAAACCCGTTGCCACATGAAAGCCGGGCACGCCGTCGACGGCGGAAATGACGGGAACGGCGTCGGGCGTGACATCGATGTAGCCGGCCCAGCGCTGCGCCACCTGTGCCTTTTCCAGAACCGGAAATGCCTTGCGGGCATTTGCAAGGACGCGTTCCGAGCCTTTCTTGGAAGGCTTGGGATCGAGCACGCGGCAGTATTCGAAGGGGCTCGCCTCATCCATCGCCCAGCGGGTCGGCATCTTTGCCTCGTCAAGAAAACGACCCCCCAGGCGGAATTGAAGCGATCGCCACTCTGTCTTCCAGGCCGGAAGAAAATCGCGCGCATAGCGAAAGGAGTTGGGTACGATGTCGACGAGATTGCTCATGCTGGAGGCAACGGTGTAGCCACCGTCCTGGCGCTTGCGGATGGCGAAGTTGTTTGCCCACACGGCTTGGTCCGGCCCGTTCTCGACAGGGGTCGTGCGAAGAACCGTGTTCATGACCTTCAACTGCGGCAGGTCGAGGCCAAGCGTTCCGCAAAACAGGTTCGACCAGGCCCCTCCGGCAAGGACGACTGCCTTGCAGGCAATGAAGCCACGTTCGGTCACCACGCCCGAGACGGCGCCGTTGGTCGTCTCCACGCCGCGCACGGCACATTCCGTGAGTATGGCGGCGCCGCGGTCGCGTGCGGCTTCGGCAATCGCGGGCGCCGCCTTCTGCGGCTCGGCGCGACCGTCGGCGGGCGTGTAGAGCGCTCCTTTGACATCGAGATTGGCGCCGGGGAGGAGGTCACGCAATTCGCCCGGGCTGATCATTCGCGACTCGAGCTGATAGCCTTCGAGGTGTCGTCCCCAGCGCTCGTGCTGTTCGTATTCCTTGTCGTCCGCGCAGGTGAACACGATTCCGGCCCGGGCATAGCCGGTGTCTCGTCCCGTCCGTTCGGAGAGCCTCGCCCATATCCGCAAGGCTTCCGCCATCAGCGGGACCTCGCGTGGATCCCGCCGGGAAATGCGAACCCAGCCCCAGTTGCGGCTGGACTGTTCCTGTCCGATCCCGCCCTTTTCGCACAGGGCGACCCGCAAGCCTCTCTCGGCCAGTTCCAATGCCGTCGAGGTGCCGATGATGCCGCCACCGATGACGACGCAGTCCACCTCCTTTGGCAGCTCGATATCTCCATGGACGGGGACGACGAACGGTCCGGGCATGCTCAGTACGACTCCTCAAGCTGGCAATTGATGGAAAATTCCGCGACGCTCGCATGGTCGGGCAGATCGAGAAGCAAGCCGATGATGCGTGCGAGGTCGTCCGGATCGGTCATCAGCGCATCGGCGCGATCGGTGATGCCGCGAGCCATGTCGGTGGCGACGAAACCGGGACAGACTGCCGTGGCCCGAATTCCGAGGTTCCACCCCGCCTGCCGGATGCCGTGGGAGAGCGCGACGGCGGCAAACTTGGAGATCGAGTAGGAACCTGCTGCCACGGACTTGACCCGCTTGCCCGACAGCGAGGCGAGAATGATCACCCGTCCGGCGCGGCTGGCCGCAAGCGATGCCCACGACGCACGGACCAGGCGGCGCGGAGCCTTGACGTTGATCTCGAACATGCGATCGAGATCAGTGTCGTCGATGTCGATGACCGACTTTGGAATCATGATGCCGGCGCAGGCGATAACCGCGTCGATACGCTTGAAGGCCTCGATGGTGCCGTCGACCCACGTCTGTTCGCTGCCGGCCTCCGTGGCATCGTAGGCAAACACGCGGACGCGCTCGTTATCGGCCCAGTCGGGCCGCACCGGCTCGCGCATGCCCAGCGACAATGTCCAGCCCGTTTCGAACAGGTGCCGGGCGCAAGCCGCACCGATGCCGCGGCTGGCACCGGACACGAGTGCCACACGCCGGCCGGCTGGGCGTCCTGTGGGTTTCGTCATTGGTCGAGTCCCGCGGTGCGGCGGTAGACGCGCCGCAATATGTCCAGCAGACGCTTCTGGTCTTTCTCGGGCACATCAGCGAAGAAATCACTGGATTGCTTGGTGGCGATCTTGCGCACCTTGCGGGCGAGGTCTGCGCCCTTCGGGGTGATGTGGAGTTCCTGTGCGCGTCCGTCGTCCGGCGCGGCCTGACGCGTGATCAGTTCGTGATCGATCATCTGGTCGACCAGCCTGCCCATGGCGGAGCGATCGCGCATGATGAGCTGCGCGATGACCGAGGGCCGTATTCCTGGATGGCTGTCGACAAGGAGCAGGGTGGTGATCTTGCCCGTCCCCCGGGCAACGTCGAGACCTTCCAGGCGGTCATCGAGATCGCGCGAAAGCGCTATGTTGATGCTGCGGATGTAGAAGCTCAACGTGTCTTCAAGAACATCCAGCCCGACTGTCTCGACGGGATAAGGTGGACCTTTTTTCTTCACCGGCATCGAACACTCTCCAGAGGCTGTCGTGGACAGCCTTCATCGAGATCGCCGCAGCCCCATTCGGGGTTGTCGAGGGTCTTTCCAGGACATGATTGAGCGGGTAGTGGATAAATGCAACTACTTTTAGTGGACAAACGCAACTATTCTGCTCGGCGGCAAGCCCGGCGCGACGCGCATCAGCGACCTGATCAAGGAACAGGCGTGCGGCCGCGCCTTTGGGCACGATCATTCATCGTCCAGGGAAGGGATCTTCAGCGTCGCCGGCGGCTCAAGCGGCCGGCACCCATTCCTTGCCGGGAATGGCGGAGATCAGTTGCCTCGTATAGGGGTGATGTGGCGACCGGAATATCTGCGAAGGTGGGCCGCACTCCACGACTTCGCCGCGGTTCATCACCAGGATCTCGTCGCAGATGCGGCTTGCTACCCTCAGGTCGTGCGTTATGAAGATCATGGCGATCTTCATTTCCTTCTGGATGCTGGCCAGCAGATCGAGGATCTGCGCCTGGATGGAGACATCGAGGGCTGAGACCGCTTCGTCGGCGACCAAGACCTTGGGATCCATCATCAGAGCCCGTGCAATGCCGATCCGCTGACGCTGGCCGCCAGAGAATTCGTGCGGAAAGCGGTCATAGGCACCCTCGTCGAGGCCGACCAGACGCAGCAATTGCAGCGCCTTCGCGCGCGCTTCCTGGGCGGACAGGCCATGCGTCATCGGGCCGACGGTGAGGATCTTGGCGATCGTCTGGCGCGGATTGAGGGAAGCGAACGGATCCTGGAAGATCATCTGGATGTGCGGCCGCATCGGCCGGAACTCGGAGTCAGAAAGCGCGGCGATATCCTTGCCGTCGAACAGGATGCTGCCTCCGTCGCTGTCCAGGAGTTTCAGCAGGACGCGGCCCAGCGACGATTTCCCCGAGCCGGACTCGCCGACGATGCCGAGTGTTCTGCCCTGGCGAACCTCGAAGCTGACCTGTTTGACGGCATGCACGATGCGGGACCGCGAGAAGAAGCCGATGCCCGACCGATATGTCTTGTCGAGTTTCTGCACTTCCAGCACGATCGGAGTATCCTCACGCGCCTTCGTTTCGCTCTCGATCATATGCGGGACGGCGGCGATCAGCCGCCTGGTGTAGGGGTGGCTTGGATTGTTCAGCACATCGGCGACGGCGCCTTGTTCGACCATCGCGCCTTTCTCCATGACGATGACGCGATCGGCGATTTCCGCGACAACGCCAAAATCGTGCGTGATGAACATGACGCTCATGTTCTTTTCGCGTTGCAGCCGCCGGATCAGGGCAAGGATCTGCGCCTGGGTGGTGACGTCGAGAGCTGTCGTCGGCTCGTCGGCAATCAAAAGATCGGGCTCGAGTGCGAGCGCCATGGCTATCATGACGCGCTGGCGTTGCCCGCCAGAGAGCTGGAACGGATACTGGTGGCGCAGAACCTCCGGCTCCGGCAGGCCGACTTCGCCGAGCAGATCGACAACCGCCTTGGCGCGGGTCGCCGAAGTGCCGGACCGGTGCGCTTCCATGACCTCCGCCACCTGCTGGCCGACAGTCATCAACGGATTGAGCGCCGAAAGCGGATCCTGGAAGATGATGGAGACCGAACGGCCACGCAGGCTCCGCATCACGTCTTCCCCGGCGCTGGCGAGATCGTGGCCCTTGAACTGTATGCTTCCCTGCGCAATCCGCACCGAAGACGGCAGCAGGCCCATGATGGCATTCGCGGTGACCGACTTGCCGGAGCCGGACTCGCCGACGATGCACAGCATCTCGCCCTTCCTCATGTAGAAGGATATGTTTTCGACCGCGTTCTCACGCTCCATGTTCCTTGGCAGACAGACGGTCAGATTTCGAACAGAGAGAACAGTCTGCTCGCTGGGCTCGAGGGCTGTCGTTTCGCTCGGCGCCATGGCTTGGCCTTTCGAAATCCAATGATCTGACCGGGCATACTAGCCGCACATCCTACCTTCAGCGCAAGCCCCGACGACTATTTCGTCGTCGGCTAGCCGACGAACCATTGGCGTCCGGGGTCGCGTAACATGCGGTTTCGGACTAGGGACCGTTTCCCTCAGCCTAGACGAACATCATGACGATGATCGCGCCGATGATGATCAGGACAAGGCCGCCGATCAGCATCGGCAACAGGCTATTGTCCGGGTCGATACCAGACTCAAACTGCCTTGCTATCGGCTTGTCGCTCTTCTTTGCTTCAACCATGGTTCGTCTCCGTGCGAGAAAAATCTGCAGCCAGCGACAAGAAGGGCCGCGTGTGCGCAGGTGATTGTGATGGCTATCTGCTCCGTCCAAATCGCGGACGTGATGCCGCGCTTGATTTTTCGCTGCGCGACATTTTGTAAGGAGATCTTACGCGCCGCTTCGCGCCAGGCCGGAAGGTTGGGGCGGCGGCAGCCTGCCGAGGAAATCCTGAGGCATGAGTGTGACGTCGGCCAGCGTGTAACGGTCAAGGATGCTCTGGAAGGAGGCCATCGCTTCGCCAAACATGCTCGAAAGCTTGCAGGAGTGGGTGAGAACGCATTGGTTTCCGGTGGCAAAGCACTCCACAACCGCGAAATCCGGCTCGGTCAGCCGTATGACATCGCCGATCCGGATCATCTCGGGCCGGAGCCCCAGAGCAAGGCCGCCGGAACGGCCCCGGACTGCTTTCAGGTAGCCGCTACGCGTCAGGGTGTTGGCGACCTTGTTGAGGTGTGTTTTCGACACCCCGAAGGTGCGCGCAGTCTCCTCGATCGTGATCAGGCGATCACCGGCGGAGGCCGCGTACATCAGCATCCTCAAAGCATAGTCCGAGAAGTTGGTCAGCCTCACGAGCGGTTCCTTTCTTGGATCGGCGTGCTGCTATGGGACCTTCTTGCAAACCGATTCGGCCTCACAGGTCTTTCTCGGCAATCGGCTCGATGCCAATCGTGGTCTCGCCACGGTTGAAGGCGACCGCAAGACGAAAGCTGTGAGCGATGCGCAACGCGCGATCCATGAAAAGCGCCGCCACCTCGGGCGGGCAGATGCGGCGCACCGTGGCGCGAAACAATTTCAACCAACGCCGGAAATGCACCTCGCCAAGGCCGGTTATCGCCAGATGTGGCGGCAGGGGCCGCCCTTTATAGCGGGTCGTTCGCAGGAGCGTCGCGGACCAGAAGTCACACATCTTTGCCAGATGACCCGGCCACTCGTCGGGCTGTATCTTCTGGTGGAAGAGGGGGCCGAGAAGCTCATCGCGGCGAATTTCATCATAGAAGCCGTGAACCACACCATGGATCATGGTCTCGTCAAGCACATCCGGCAACGGGACGCCGTCCAGGACGATGGTGCTCTTGCTGCGGCGGGTTCCGCTCATATGCGCTCCTGGTTCACAAGGCCGAGGCGGCATTGGGTATCTTTGCTCGCACATGCGGCGCTCTGCCGGTCGAGCGGCAGCTACGAAGCATCGCCTAGACCATCGAGTCGGAAATGCGCAGGCACTGCAATTCCCGCGATGACGATCGATGGGTTTGCGTTGCCCGCTATGTCCTAGCGTGGAATGGAGCCAGCATTTCAGTTAAAACATACATTGTCAATCTATGTTATAGCCGCGGCGGCCATGCGGGGCCAGGGACGCGGCCGTTGAGCCGTATTTCATTGCTGAAGCTCGCTGCCGGTCACGTCGTTTCGTGAAGGACCACCGGCGCCTCGCTGCGCTGATCGCGATTTCACAATTGGTCTCGGGGCGTGCTGAGTTCGGCGCCCTGTCTCGTGGGGCCTGGCCCAGGTTCCGGCTCTATTTGTCATCAGGCGGCCGAAGCCCGGACCACATGTCCCTGACCGCGCGATAATGCGCGTCGGGCTTGTACTCCGCGACCCGCAGGCCAAGGCGGGAAGCGGAAAGATGGCCGATGGCGGACAGGATTGCATAGCTTGCGAGAACCTCGTCGCGCTCGCTCGATACACGATTTATCTGTGTCGTAATCAATGACGCCTGCGCATTGAGAACATCGAGCGTGGAGCGCTGGCCGACGTTGCGTTCTTCGATAACGCCCTGCAAAGCCAGCTGTGCCGCAGAGATGGCTTGTCGATTTGCCTGAACCGCCACCCCTGCAGCCTGATATTGGCTCCACTGTGACGCCAATGCGCTGCGAACCTGATCCCGATTGACATCAACTTCTATCCGCGCTTTCGCCAGCGACGCCTTGGCCTGCCTAATCTCGGCCGAGGCTTTGCCGCCTTGATATATAGGAACGTTCAAGGTCGCGCCGATCTCCGCTGAGTTGTAGTAGCCGTTGGGAGAGTACGAAATCTCAGGCGAGTAGTTCTGATAGAGACGGGTGACGCTGGCTTCAGCCGAGGCCCTCGGAAGAAGAGCCCCCTCGGAAGACTTCACCGAGAATTCTGCTGCATCGACGAGATGCTCTGGACCGAGAATGGCTGGGTGATCGGTCTGCGCGATCGCGAATGCGGCCTTGAGCGTTGAAGGCAGCAATTTGGCAACCGGCCTGGTTGGCTGCAGCTTCCCCGGCGCTTCACCTACAATCTGGCGATACGTTGCCTCACTGGACAAGACCGACGCCTCGGCGCTGGCCAATTGGGATAGTGCCTCGGCTTGGCTGGCCTGCGCCTGGGCGACATCGGTGCGCGCGCCATCTCCAACTCGAAATCGATCCTCGGCCGCGCGTAGTTGTTCGTTCAGAAAGGCTAAGTTCTTTCTTCGCAAGGCGACAATCTGGCGATTTGCAAATACATCGGTGTAAGCACTTACGGCTGCATACAGGGTGTCCTGTTCAGCGCTGCGCAGATCTTCATTTGAGGCTTTCACCTTCGCCTCGGCGACGTGTACGTTGTTAGGCGTCTGGAATCCGTCGAACAGAGTCTGATCCAAGGTTATCCCGAAGGAACCTGTCGACAAGCGACTGCCCGGGGAAATAAATCCCCCTGTTGAAAGCTTCGTCTTGGATTGGGAAAGATATCCAACGCTGGCGGAGCCATTGACTGTCGGCCTCAAGCCGGATTTCGCTATCGCAACATTTTCATCGGTGATCCGCACACCGGCGCGGGATGAATTCAACGTGGAATTCAGCGCATACGCCTTCGACATTGCGTCGAAGACAGTCTCGGCCCGTCCAAGTGCCGGCGTGAAAATGCATGTTAGAAAAACCGCCGCGGACTGAAGCTTACTAACCATTCACCTGACTTTCGAAATCGCAGCATCCGCCTTGGGCCGAAAACAAATAGATGTTTCGTCAAAATGATAAATCACCAGAGTTTGAAAAACTTGGCAAACCTGTGAAATTTGGCAAATAAGGTTGTCTCAAGGGCTACCTTTTCCTCATATTTGCCAGGAATGCGCCGCTTTATGCCAAGCCTGCTTTTTGAGAATTTCTTTTGTTTCAAAGGTAATACAATATATAAAGATTCTTTTTGTTTTCGATTTGAATCTATATATATAAATTTTTCCACTTTGGTATACACCTGTAAAATGGACGTCATTTACGCCTATACAGAGATCACAATAGCGATGATATCTCTGTATAGAGAGGAGATGGTCATACCTATAAACTTCGACGGGCGAGCGCCGAAGCTAATTTTTGTTAAGAATTGTTTCTGGACGTTTCTGATTTTTGCTATCATGCGCGTCGCATGATGTTCATGCTTCGTTCGGCTCTCTGGAGAGCCTTACCAGCTAGGAGCGCCCGTTTTTTGATGGGTAGGGACGCGTTGGCAGCGACGCAGCGCACGGCATACTCGCCGCAGGAGATACTGGTGTTTAGATTACCAGCACGGGAGCAAAGCCGCCGCCTGGTGTCCTGAAGTTAGTGGTCTGGCCTTGGTAGAGGCGCGCAGCCGCGAGCAGCAGCCGGCCATCATAAACGTAGAGCCGCACGTCCATTTTGCGCGGCGCAAGTGAACCATCGATCTCGATCATGCGCTGACCAGGCGCGGCAAAGGCCTGGGCCACATAGCCGCCCCGGGCGATTTCTGCCCATACCCCTCTTGTGACCTTGTCGCCGCGATAGACCGCCTTGCCGCCGTGGCCGGAAAGTGGCTTGAAAAATAGATCCTTGCGGGATTGCCAAAGTGCGTCAGCATTTTCGGGTGTGACCAGCGTCGTCCGCGGAACGCCGCCGGCGAGCCGCAAACGCATCTCTGGAGATAGACCAAAAGTTTCGAGAACCTCCGGGTCGGACAACAGCGTCAAGTTGCGTTTGCTCGCGAAAAGCGCATGATTGCGCGGATTGGGCGTGACCACCACCGCGCCGTCTTGGTAGGCCTCTTTGAGCGCTGCATGCTCTGGGAGATCGAGCGCGAAGTCGACCAGGCGATTGTATACGAGGTCAATTTCCTGTCCTCCGAACCGGAGCCTGCCATCGCGATATTGCAGTTCGCTCGCATCTCCGATCACGGCATCGATACCGTGTTTCACCAGCAACTGCTTGGCCAGCACGAATTCAGGATAGAGATACTGTTCCTCGGGCCGGTCATCGATGATTGCGATCCGCCGCGGCGATTCAGTGTCGAACTGGCGTCGCCATTCATTCCTGAACATCGCGACGACCCCGGTCTCGAATTTGTCCTCCTTGGCGCTGATCAGCCCCTGTTCGACTTCGGCGCAGCAGGCTTTCTGGGCCTTCGCTAGGAACGCATTGAGGAAAGCACCACCGGCGTTGGTGTTCACTTCGATGAGCTTGGGACCATCATCGTCGAGATGGAAGTCGTAGCCCATCAGCGCGCCGGCCGGACCAAAATCCCGCTGCGCGATTGCAGGGGCCCACGAGAGAACGGCATCGCGGTAGGCTGGCAATTTCGTCGCGCACTCGATGAAGTCAACGATTCCGCCCATCTCCCCAAGGACGGACGCGGCGAGGAAGACCGGAACATTCGAGAACAGATTTGGCCGCGACTTCATGAACGCTTCGCAGAAGCCGGGCTCGCCGACCTCCCGATCAAGCGCGGCGTAAAGTGCTGCCCGGTCGAGAGTGATGCAAAAGCAGTTTCGGTTGAGCCGGGTCGATATGGCCCGGCTCGCTTCCGATAAGCTGGGAACTGTTTGCACGATCATGTCTCCTCGCTGCCGGGCGCAGGGCTGCCGCTATCCCGCTCCATCGCAGCGATGATTGCGGCCTGAACGGACTTGTCCTGCGTCATCACGGCCGCGCTCAGCGCTCGCAGGCGCTGCCGCGTTTCGTGGAGCTGATCGATCAGTGACAAGATGACCGGCAGCGTGTCGGCGTCGATCTCCAATTCATAGCGAAGCGTGCAGATCAGACGGACGCGTGCGAATTCCATGTCGTTGAAGACCATGGTCCCGTCGTCCTGCCGCGGTACGACAAGTTCGTCCCGGATCCAGGCCTCGAGATCGCTTCGCTGGAGCGCGGTTATGCGCTCGACAAGGTCATCGATGCGCATCATGGCAGCATCTCCTTGCGGGGGTGAACAGGATGTTTCGGCTGCCAGTTTTCGAGGAACGCGACCAGTTCGTGCTCTTCGGCCGAGGGCAGAACAGCCTTCAGGGTGATCAGCTGGTGTCCGCGTTGTCCGGTCTTGCGGTTCCGAACGCCCTTGTCGCGCAGTCGCAGCGTCTGGCCCGTGTTCGACCCCTTCGGGATGGTCATCGTAACGGGACCGCTTATGGTTGGAACCTCGATGCGTGCGCCCAGCATCGCCTCCTTCAGGGTAACGGGAACCTCGACGTGAATGTTGTCGTCCTTGCGATGGAAGAACGGATGCGGCTCGACATGCAGTTCAACGTAAGCGTCTCCCGCCATTCCGCCGCCGAATCCGGCCATGCCCTGGCCCTTCAGTCGCAGCATTTGCCGGTCCTCGGCTCCTTCGGGGATCGTCACCTGTAGCGTCTTGCCTTCAGGCAGCGTGATCGTGCGCTGGGCGCCATTGACCGCATCCATGAATTCCACCGGCAGCACATAGCTCACGTCCTGGCCGCGCACCTGAAAAGTCTCGTGCCCCCGCGGACCGCCGCCCGCAAACGCCCGCCTGAGGAATTCTTCCAGATCCTCGTTGCTGGCGAATCCTTCGTTGGTTGCGTGCGAGGCGTTGACACCGCCGTCGGCGAAGTCGCGATAGAACCGCTCCGGTGGCCGTTCCGCTCCGGCGGCATCTATCTCTCCCGCGTCGAAGCGGCGCCGCTTCTCCTTGTCCTTGAGCAGATCGTTGGCTGCGGAAATGTCCTTGAACTTCCCTTCCGCCGCCTTGTCGTCCGGATGCAGGTCGGGGTGGAACTTGCGCGCCAGTTTCTTGAACGCCTCCTTGATCTCCTTGTCGGTGGAGGTGCGGGTTACGCCGAGCGTCTCGTAAGGGTCTTTCATTCACCTGATCCCATCGCAATCACCCGCTCAGCCATGAAAGGACCCTGGCGTCACGCGCTGCTTTTCTTCACGCGATGCCGGACAGCTCGTGAAGCGCATGCCGAACCTACGTCGGAAGAATGACGTGCTCAACCGGGCGGCGAAGCGATCTGGGCAACTCGGGACCATAGCCGAACCTCATCACGAGATCCGGTCGACGGCCACCGATGCCCAGATAGGTTGCGAATTGGCCTCGCACGGCGGGAACCTCGACAGGTTGATTGATGAAAGCATGCCGGAGTTGGAGAGCCGTCGCCTGGAGAGCGAAGCGCTGGCAGCAACGGCCGGCTTCGGCCCAAGAGGCCGGCTCATTCTTGTCGGAGACGAACACGGCAACGCCGGCCGAACTCCTGAGCTGGTTCTCGTATTTCCTGTTTTCGGCGCCCTTGGTGAACACTTGGCTGAATATCAAGCGGCCGATCCAACCTGGCAGCACTGGACTGCCGGAGGATTTCGAAAACAAGCCGTCTCGCGCCGAAAGGGCTTCGCCATAGCTGAATCGAATCCACGATTCCAATTCCTTTACGAACGCGACATCGTCCAACTGCGCACTGTTGCCTGCGACGAGATAGGAGAGGATATCTTCACGTTGCTGCCGCTCGGTGAAAAGCAGCATCCGCACGCCGTCGCCGTTCCCGGCAGCTTCCAGAAGCCGCAGATGCTCGGGCGGGACAGACCGCCCATCATAGAGAGCGCGCGTCGATTGACGATGCGGGATGGCGTCGAACAGGTCCGTCCGTTCGGGCGGCGCGGCCTCCAGGTCGACCCGTATTCCGCCCGCATCGGGGTCGTAGCTCGGAACCGCCCGAAGTCCGAACGCGCGAGCCGCTTGAACCATATTCTCGACGGCGCAGCCGAGGCTGGCGAACACGTGATGGTCATCGGGATCGACGGCGGGCAAGCGACGCCCGGGATCGGGCAGCACAAGGACGGAGTGGTACGAGAGCTGGAATTGCCAGGGCTGGGTGTTGTGGCTGTTTGCCGCCAGGGTGGCGTAACGGACAAGTTCTCGTTGGGCCGATGGCAGTGGCAGATCGGTGCTGTCGCTATGGCGCCACGTGGCGTTGATAGCGCCTTCATAACTGGAAAGACCCCGGGCGTTCATGACAAGCGCGGATCCGCCGCCAATCGCGGCAAGCCCTCCTCCGACGGTAAGCGCGGCCAGGAACCGGCGACGACCTTGATGAACCTCAGACATGGTGGCTGCATATTACAACCGGGGCCCGCCTGGCTTTGATCTGAATCATTGCCTTCCTGTGGCGTGCGGCCTCGACGCTTGACAGCGAACCGAACGCGGCTGGCGCCGGATCAAAGCAACGTGATCTCGTACGTTTAGAAGCCGGGAACCGTGGTTGATGTCGCCATTGACGTGCGAGCAATTCCTTAGCTTCTTCGTCAGGGCGACCCCACGCGACCATTGGCTGCCGGAGGGGTTGTGAAGAGACAGGGAGGCTAAACCCTCATTCCTGCACCATCAGCCTGCCATCCACCCGCCATCCACCATCAGGTTGATGCCGGTGACATAGCTTGCCATGTCGCTGGCGAGGAACAGGGCAGCGCCCGCGACGTCGCTCGGGGAACCAAGCCGTGGCCACGGCGTGCGCCGGCGTGAATAGTCGAGCGCGTCGGGATCGTTGGCCACGCCCGGCTTGCCGGTGATGATCTTGCCGGGCGCGATGGCGTTGCACACGATGAGGTCGTCGGCGTGGTCAACGGCGATCTGCCGCGTCATCTGCACGATGCCGCCCTTGCTCACCGAATAGGGAAAATCGCCAAGGCAAGCGACCATGCCGTGCTGCGAGGAAATGTTGATGATGCGGCCGCGCACATCGTTGACCGGCGCTTGGGCCCGCATCTGCATCACCGCCCGTTTGCAGCAATGGAAGAAGCCGGTCAGGTTGACGCCGATGACGCGGTTCCATTGCTCCGGCGAGGTTTCGAGCAGGTTGGTGCTGGTGTAGATCGCCGCGTTGTTGACCATCACATCGAGCCGCCCGAAGCGCGCCACGGTCGCCGCGACCAGCGCATCGACCGCATTCCACTGCGCAATGTCGGTCTCAACGTGGATGGCCGTTCCGCCGGCCTGCTCGATCAAATTGGCGGTGCTCTCGCCCCCTCAATTGGCGGTTCGACCGTATCGGCGATGACGACGCTGGCGCCTTCCGCCGCGAGCTTCAGCGCGATGGCGCGGCCGATGCCGGAGCTTGCGCCGGTGACGATCGCGACCTTGTCGGTGAGCAGTGGCATATGGTCCTTCAGCTTTCTCGACGAACAGGCTTGCCCTGCGCCGGATCGATCAACACCTGTTCGCGCACAATCTCTTTCCCGCGCAGGAAGACATTCGTCAGCCGTGCCTTGATGGTCCAGCCGTTGAACGGGGTGTAAGCCGCACGCGACACCTGGTCGGCATTGGTGACGGTGCTGGATTGCCTGGGATTGACGATCAGCATATCGGCGTCATACCCGGCGTCGATCCGTCCCTTGCGGCGGCCAAGGCCGAAGCGCTCCGCCGGATTGCGGGCGCACAGGCGCACCAGGTCGGGCAGCGTGATCAGACCCTCGTCGACCAGTTTCAGCATCGCCTGAAGCAGCGTCTGCAGCCCCGGCATGCCGCCCGGAATGTCGGCGAAGGCCGGGTAGGATGCTGCCTTTTCGGCTGGCGCGTGCGGCGCATGATCGGTGGTGACGATGTCGATCAGTCCAGCGCCGAGCGCCGCGCGCAAGGCGTCGACATCCCGCCGCGATCGCAAGGGTGGCGACCCCTTCAGCAGGGCGCCTTGCCTCTCATAGTCGTCAGCGCTGAAGAACAGATTCTGCGGGGTGGTCTCGACGCTGGCATCCGCCATGTCGCGCAGCCTGCTCCAGACCTCTGTGCCGAGTTCCGAATTGATCTGCCGGACATGGATGCGGGCTCCCGTCGCGGCGGCGGCCAGCACGGCGCGCGCGATGCCGCCGGCTTCTGCCAAAGGCGGGCGGCTGTCGAGAAACGCTGAGATGGTCCCGGCCTTGTTGCGCTCCGTGCTGCCGGTCAGGATCGATTGATCGCCCGGAGAAATGCCGATCAGCGTATCGGCCCGGTCGAAATTCCGCAGGGCCCGGGCAATTTCATCGAAAGTCGAAAACAGGAAGGCTTCCGGTACATCGGCGGTGAACAGCTCGAACGACACCGGCGCCAACTCGAGCAGGCGAGGGGTGAGCGACAGGTCGCGGCTGACCACGGCCTGGAAGCCGACATCGACATGGATGCGGCCCTCGGCCATTGCCATCTTGTCGGCAAGCTGTTCGGCCGTGGCCGTCCAAGGCTCGTCGGTGGGCATGTCGAGTACCATCGTCACGCCGCCAAGGGCGGCTGCATGCGTGCCGGAGGAGAAATCTTCCTTGTGAGTCAGTCCAGGCTCGCGCAGATGCGCATGCGCATCGACCAGGCCGGGCAGCAGGAAACAGCTCCTGGCATCGACGACGGTCCCAGCTTCAGCCGTTTCTCCGGGTGCGACGAGCGCTGCGATCCGGCCGCCGATAATGCCGACGTCGAGCCGCTCAAGCCCTTCGGCGTTGACGATGGTGGCTCCCCGGATCAGCGTTTCGAACATGCCGCCATTCCCGTTGCTCTGGTCAGCCGCGCCGCTCGAAACTGGCACGGTTCTCAAGCCAGAAGCGGGCGATGTCTTCGCGCCGCATGAAGGCGGCTGCCGGGTTCTTCTTCACGTGCTCGATCACTTCGCGCAGCCCGGACGCCCGGTTGGGCTGGCCCATCCAGCGCGCATGGATGCCGATCGTCAGCATGCGCCCGCCGGTCTCGTCCGCCTCGTCGAGCATGTAGTCGATCGCCGAACGGCAATCCTCCGCGAAGTCGCGCGGATTGCTATAGCCCGGCGCCACCAGATAACGGCTGTCGTTGAGGGTCTTGGAATAGGGCACGACGAGAATTTCGGTGCCCTGATGATCGATGAAATAGGGCAGGTCGTCGTTGCAGGGATCGGAGTGGTAGAGAAAGCCACCCTCCCGCACCAGCAGGTCGCGCGTGTTCACGCTCGGAAACGAGCGGCAGTTCCAGCCGGCGGGGCGCCTGCCCGTGAGCCTCTGGTAAAGGGCGACTGCTTCGTGCAGCTGGCGCTCTTCCTCGCTCCGCTCCATCGTCGTGTAGTCGACCCAGCGCAGCCCGTGGCCGAGCAGGTCATGCCCGCGCGCGTTCATCCATTCGACGACCGCCGGATTGCGTTCAAGCGCCACGGCGCAGGCGGAGATGGTGACTGGAATACTGTATCGGTCGAATAGGCGCGCCAGGCGCCACACACCGGCGCGGCTGCCATATTCGAAATGGGTCTCGGTGCCGAGGTCGCGCACCGGCGGGCTGCTGGCGAGATTGTATTCGCCCCAATTGTCGTTGCGGCCGTCCTCGGCCCAAGAATATTCCGATCCCTCCTCGTAGTTCAGCACCAGGTTGATGGCGAGCTTGGCGCCGCCCGGCCAGGTGACGAAGGGCGGGCGCGGGCCGTAGCCGACGAAATCGCGCGGCTGCGGTGCTGGCGGCAGATCGGTCGGCATCGGCCTTCTCCTCACTCGTTGGCGGCGATCCAGTCCATGTAGTCGTGGAAGGCCTGCCCGGCTGGCCTCGGCCGCCAGTCCGTGTCCCGCTCGATGCGGGCAAGGTCGTATTCGCCCCACATGCCGGTCTTCAGCGCCGCGTTCATGACGATGTTCGCCGTCTCGGTAGGGACGACCTCGGCCTTCAGGCTGGGAACGCGCTCGGTGGCCCAGCCGATGAAGTCGCCGACCATCTGCGTGCCGCCGCTGCCGATGTTGTAGTGGCGGTAGCGCAGGCGTTTCGCGTCGAGTAGTGCCATGATCGCCTTGGCGACATCGCTCGACAGCACATAGTCGCCGAGGGGTTCGAGGCTGTTTGGCCGGATCGTCTCGCCGGCCAGCGCCATATGCGCGACGCGGTTGGGCAGATGGCGGACGTTGCGGCTGCCGGTGACGCGGTCCATCGGGCCGTAGACCGACGACAGCCGCACCGAGATGGCGGAAAGGCCGAACAGATCCGCGTAGCGGTTGGTGACCATTTCGGCCGCGAATTTCGAGATGCCGTAAAGCGTCAGCGGCGCCACATAGCCGTCCTCGGGCAGCGGCTCGCCGTTCCAGTCCGGCCCGTTGTGGCGATAGACCGAACCGGAGCTGACATAGACGAAGCGTTTGATGTCAGGTCGGCCGCGCGCCCATTCCAGCATGCGCACCGTGCCCATCAGATTGACGTCGACGATATCGGCCGGATTGTGGGCTTCCGGCTGCATTTGCGGGTCGCTCGGGCGCGAATTCGGGGTGACGGTCGCGCCATGCACGATGGCGGTGATGTCGTGCGCATCGAGCGCTGCCGCCCAGGCGGAGGTCTCCAATATGTCCGCTGTCAGCACGGTGAGGCGGTCGCGCACCGGGGCGAAGAATTTTTCCGCGATCGCATCTAGCTCCGAGCGATCCAGGATGACAGCGTGGGCTTGCGGGTCGCGGTCCAGCCATTCGCGCGCGACCACGCTCATGACAAAGCCGGTGCCACCGGTGACGAGCAGCGTCATGTGAACTCCTGTGAAAACGAGTGAGTTGTATCAGCGTGTCGCATAGCCGCCGTCCACGAGCATGTCCGAGCCGGTGACGAAGGATGCGTCCGACGACAGCAGGAACGCCGCCGCCGCCGCGATCTCGTCGGGCTCGGCGATCCGGCCAAGCAGATGCGTCGGTCCGAGGCCGGCATTGGCCGCCTCGAAGTCTGGAAATCTGCGCAGCAGGCGCGTGGTCGCCACCGCGCCCGGCGACAGGCTGTTGACACGGATTTTGTCGGGCGCGTGGTCGACGGCCATCGCCTTGGCGAGGTGGATGAGCCCTGCCTTGGCGGCGCAATAGGCGACGGCCCTGGTGGTTGCGACGCGTCCAAATTGTGAGCCGATGAACACCACCGAACCGCCGCCGCCTGCCGCGATCAATGGCACGGCGAACTTGCTCATCAGGAACGCGCCGGTCAGGCTGACATCAATCTCATGCCGCCAGGCGCTTTCGTCGAGATTGACGACTGTGGCGCTCGTCGACGGTGCGGCAGCGCTGTGCACCAGCCCATCCAGCCGGCCGAAGTTTTTTTCGGCGATGTCGACCGCGCTCCTGGCGGAGCCGGCGTCGGTCACGTCGCATTGGCAAGCGATTGCCGAGCTGCCGAGTTCGTCGGTAAGTGTCTGCGCCGCCCCGGAATCGTAGTCGGCGCAGACGATCCTGGCGCCCTCGGCGACGCAGCGCCGGGCAATGGCCGCGCCAATTCCGCTTGCGGCGCCCGCGATCAAGATGACGCGGCCTTTCAGGCGGTTCGTCGCTGGGTTGTCCGTCATCAAACCTGTTCCTCGACAGTTTGCGCGATCGGTGCTGAGGCCGGCCGGCGCACAAGATTGTAGCAGGCCGCGAGCGTAACCAGCACCGCCCCTCCGCCGAGCAAAAGGAACATGGCCGGCGGCCCGAGATGCGCCATCAGCCCGGCAGCGACGCCCGGCGTCGCCACATTGCCGATCGAATAGAGCAGGAGAAGTGTGCCGGAGGCGGCGACCATGTGCCGGACCGGCAGTTGCGAGGCGGCGAATGCCATCGCCACCGGATAGATCGTCAGCGCGGTCGCGCCATAGAGGAAGAACAAGACAAACAGCAGCGGCACGGAAAGAGTGCCGACCCAGGCGATCGAGGCGCAGGCCGCCACCGCCACGAGCCCTTGCACCAAGAGCATCACGCGTCGGTCAAACCGGTCCGACAGCCAGCCGACCGGCGTCTGCGCCAGCATGCCGGCGATGCTTATTGTGGTGACCAGCCAGACCGTGGTCGATGCCGACAAGCCGATCTGCGTCCCGTAGATCGGCGTCAGCACGAAGATGTTCATGTTGGTGATGCCGGCCTGGAAGATGGCGACGACCGTCACTGGCGCCAGCTTGAAAAGTGCCAGCGGCCCCAGCCGCGCGGCCTTTGTTCCGGTCGCCGGCGTCGGATCGGCCGGCACCGAAGGCAGCGCGGGCCAGCGCAGTCCGGCGACTTTGGGGACGAACGCCAGCAGCACCATGACCGCGGCGACGGAAAACAGATGCGACGACTTCGGACCCACCAGCGCGACCAGGATCTGTCCGAGCAGCACCGCTATCGCCGTCGTCAGCATGTAGATCGAGAACATCGCGCCGCGATTGTGCTGTTCGGCATAGAGATTGATCCAGCTTTCGCAGACGACGAACATCGAGGCCATCGACATGCCGCCGAGCAGCCGGAAGCAGAACCAGCTCGGCACGAAGTCGGTGAAGACGAAGCCCGCGGCCGCCAACAGCGCGGTTGCCAGGATCACGACGAACGTTCGCTCATGGCCGTAGCGGGCGACCAGCGGACGCGTCATCAGGCACCCGATCAGGAAGCCGACTGGATAGGCTGTCAGCACGATCTGGACCACGTCCGGGGCTATACCGGGTTTTCCAAGGTAGAACGACACGGCGGTGGTGAGCATGGCGCTGCCGATGCAGGCGAGACAGATGCTGGCCATGATCGGCAGCAAGGCGCGCGAGCGTTCCGCGTTCCGCCAGAAGCCCCTCAGATATTGAGCGATCGGCCCCATGATGCCGCCGTCAGCCGGCTACAAGACGCATCGGGAATCGGAAGCGGGGCCGATGACCGACGCAGGACTTTCATGCATTGCGACGGCTCCCCTTGGCAGTGCCGTTGATCAGCGGCTGCTGCTCTCCGCGACCGAAGCTACACCGAGCCAGGCGTGTCACAAACGAAGATTGACACGGCTATGGCGTCAATTTTTTTGGCCATCCAGATTGCGGAAAGCAGCGCCTCGCCGTCTGTCGGGCTTTACAGTCGTTTTGTCTGCTCCATACCATGGCCAAACTGCCGAAACCGAATTCCGCCATTGGGAGAACCTGCATGACGATCGAACGCCTCGAGAACGGCCAGCGCTTCTGCCGCGTGCTGCGCTACAACGGCACCGTCTACCTGGCCGGTCTGACCGCCGACGATCTTTCCGGCGACACCACGGCGCAAACGAAGCAAATCCTCGCCAAGATCGATGCCTGTCTGGCCAAGGCCGGCAGTGACAAGACCAAGCTTTTGAGCGCCCAGATCTGGCTGCGCGACATCGCCGATTTCGACATGATGAACACGGCGTGGGACGCGTGGATCGACAGGAGCGCGATGCCCGTTCGCGCGACCGTGGAGGCGCGCCTTGCCGGCGACCAGTATCGCGTCGAGATCATGGTGACGGCGGCTGTTGGCTAGGAGCCCGATCCGCGAAGGGGGCGGCAAAACCAATGCATGAGCTGGTGATCAGAGGCGGACGCGTTGCCCTCGACGACGGCTGGGCCGAATGCGACATCGGCATCGATGACGGCCGTATCGCAGCCATCGGCAGCGGGCTGACGGGCACGACGCTGCTCGACGCAGGCGGCCGTTGGGTCATGCCCGGCGGTATCGACGCCCATTGCCATCTTGACCAGCCGGTCTGGGGTGGCGCGGGCAATGCCGACGATTTCGAGTCCGGCACCATATCGGCCGCGTTCGGTGGCACGACCTGCATCGTTCCGTTCGGCATGCCCGGCCCCGATATGTCGACCGTCGGTGCGGTGGATCGTGCGCTCGATCGGGCCGCGGGCCGCGCGGTGATCGACTATGGACTGCACGCCGTGGTGACCATGGGCACGGGCGCCGACGTCAAGGCGCAGCTTTCCTCGCTGGCAACGCGCGGCATCGCCTCGGTCAAGCTGTTCATGACCTATCAGGGTTTCGCGGTCGACGACGATCTCTTCTTCGACATACTGGACGCAGCGCGCGGCCTTGGCTGGATCGTCATGGTTCATGCCGAGAACGACGCCGCCATCCGCCGTACGCGCCAGCGCCTGATCGATCTGGGCCGCACCGACATCCGCTACCATGTCGTCGCCCACAGCGAGACGATGGAGCGCGAGGCGACGCATCGCGCTCTGGCCTTCGCGGAAATGACCGGCGCGCGCATGACCATCGTCCATGTCTCCTCCTCGGCAATCGGCCGAGGAGATCGCACGGGCACGCCCCCGTGGCGTCGATGTGGTCGCCGAGACCTGTCCGCAATATCTGTTTCTCGGTGCGGCCGATCTCGACCGCCCGGCTGTGGACGCCGCGCGTTTCGTGTTTTCACCGCCGCCTCGTTCACCGCGCAGCCGAGAGCATCTGTGGCAGGCGCTGATCGATGGCGGCATCGATCTTTGGTCCTCCGATCACTCCCCCTATTTTTTCGCCGACAAGATCGGCAAGGCGGAAACGCCCGGCTTCAACACCACGCTGAGCGGCATCCCCGGCATCGAAACGCGGCTGCCGCTGCTGTTCTCGGAGGGGCTGCTGACCGGCCGGCTGACGCTTGGCCGCTATCTCGATCTCACCTCGCGCAATGCCGCATCGGTCTATGGGCTCGCGCACGCCAAGGGCAGGATCGCCGTTGGCCTCGACGCCGACCTGGCGCTGTGGGATCCCACGGCACGTTGGACGCTCGGCCATGCCGCCCTGCATTCGCGTGTCGACTTCACGCCCTATGAGGGCCGGAGCGTGACCGGCAAGCCGGCCACCGTCCTGGTGCGCGGCGTGCCGGTGATTGCCGACGGCGTGCTGCGGGTGCAGCCGGGTTTCGGACAGTTCCTGCCACGCACCGCCGCCGATCCGGCCCGATCGGGAAAACCTGTCGAGGAGACGACTCCATGGCTAGATGCCTGACCATCGCGGTCTGCCAGACCGGGCCTATCCAGCGTAGCGCCTCGCGCGCCGAGACGGTCGGACGTCTTGTCCATCTGCTGGAGAAGGCGGCTGCCGCCGGGGCTGAGGTTGCGGTGTTCCCCGAGATGGCGCTGACCACTTTTTTCCCGCGCTGGCGCATTGATGATACCGCCGAGATCGAGGCCTTCTTCGAACGCGCCATGCCGGGGCCGGAAACGCAGCGGCTCTACGACGCCGCCGCCCGCCTGAAGATCGGCTTCGCGCTCGGCTATTGCGAACTCGTGCGCGAAGAGGGCCGCACATACCGCTTCAACACCATGGACCTCGTCGGCCCGGATGGCGATTTCATCGGCCGCTACCGCAAGATGCATGTGCCGGGGTCGAGCGAACCGGAAGAGGGCACGACCACGCATCTGGAGCGGCGCTATTTCGAGCCGGGCAATCTCGGCTTTCCGGTCTTCGATTATCGCGGCGTACGCGTCGGCATGGCGATCTGCAACGACCGCCGCTGGCCGGAAACCTACCGGATGCTGTGCCTGAATGGGGCCGAAGTCGTGCTCATCGGCTACAACACGCCGCTGCTGCTCGACGAGGCGCCGGCGCTGGCGCATCTGCGCATGTTCCACAACCATCTGCCGATGCAGGCCGGCGCCTATCAGAACACGCTGTGGGTGGCGGCCGCCGCCAAGGCTGGGTTCGAGGACGGCCAGGCGCTGATCGGTGGCTCCTGCATCATCGCACCGACCGGCGAGATCGCCGCGCAGGCGCTTTCGCTCGGTGACGAGGTCATCGTCCATCGCGCCGATCTGGACTTGATCGCGACTTGCCGGAAGGTGAACTTCGACTTCGGCCTCTATCGTCGCCCGGACCAGTATCGCCTGATCGCCGAGCAGGTCTGATGTCGAGGTTCACATGGGCGGCGACCCAGCCAGTCGAATGCAAGGCATGACGGTGCATCCGGCCACTCCTTTGTCGCTGGGCGAGATCGTCGAGAACGGCCTGTGCATCGGCTGTGGGCTGTGCCCGTCGCTTGCCGGGCCCGGCGCGGTCGAGATGGTCATGACACCTGAAGGTCGCCTGCGCCCGCTTGCCCGGCAGGCACTCGACCGGCCGACCCTGACGCGCATCAATGCCGTCTGCCCGGGAACGCGGATCGCCGGTCCGGATCAGGCGCAGACAGGCAAAGCGGCTGTGCAGGACACCATCTGGGGACCCGCCGAACGGCTGGTCCTCGGCCATGCGGTGGACCCCACGGTGCGGTTTCAGGCGTCGAGCGGTGGCGTGCTGACGGCGCTTGGCCAGTTCCTGCTGAGCTCCGGTCGCGTCAAGTTCTCTTGCACGTCGCCGCATCGCGATCGGCGCCGATGCGCAGCCAGCAGCGCCTGAGCTTCGACGCGGCTTCGGTCCTCGAAGGTGCCGGGTCGCGCTATGGCCCGGTGGCGCCGCTGGCGGATTTCGGCGAGATCCTCGACCGCGGCGAGCCCTTTGCGCTGATCGCCAAGCCCTGTGACATCACCGCCATGCGCAACCTGGCGCGGCTTGATGCCCGTGTCGATGATTTGATGCGCTATGCCTTGGCCTTCGTCTGCGGCGGCGCCTCGGACCTGTCGAAATCGCAGCAGGTGCTGCAGCGCTTCGGCATCGATGAGGAAGAGCTTTCACTGTTCCGCTATCGTGGCCACGGCAATCCTGGGCTCAACCGGATCGAGACCAGCGACGGCCGCGCCTTCGAACTCACCTACCGGCAGCTGTGGGAAGACGAGGACAAGTGGATGATCCAGCCGCGCTGCAAGATCTGCCCCGACGCGATCGGCCAGGTGGCCGACATCGTCGCCTCGGATGCCTGGCTGAATGGCGGGCCGGCGATCGACGACGAAGCGCTCAACGGCATCATCGTGCGCACAAGGCGTGGGCTGGATCTGTTCGATGCCGCCGTTGCCGCCGGCGCACTGGCGACCAAGCGCGAGACCAGCTTTGCCGAGCTCGGCGAACTGCAGTCGCATCAGGTGCGCAAGCGCCGTGCCGTGTGGGCGCGGCTGAAGGGCATCGAGATGGCCGGCAAACCGGTCCCGGCGGTGATCGATCTGGCCTTGGAGGACTGTGCGCTGCAGAATTCGCTGGCCGATAATCTCGCCGAGGGTCGCGGCGCTCGCGACCGCGCCCGACGCGGACGCCTGGGGGAACCGCGTCCGGTGCCGCGTAGCGAAGCCGGTGCAGCCATGTTGAAGGATAAGTTTTTATGATTGCCGCCGAGGAAACCGACGTAATCATCATTGGCGGCGGCATTGCCGGCGCCGGCGCCGCCTTTGAGATCTCCCGTTCGGCCAAGGTGGTCCTGCTCGAGCGCGAAAGCCATTGCGGCTACCACACCACCGGTCGCTCGGCGGCGAGTTTCACCGAAAATTACGGCAACGGCGTCATCCGCCGGATCGTGCTGGCAAGCCGGGCGTTCATGATGGAACCGCCCACCGGCTTCTCGGACTACCCGCTGCTCAGCAAGCGCGGCATGATCACGGTGGCGCGCGCCGATCAGCTCGAGCTCTTGGCACAGGATCTGGAGGCTGCCCGGGCCTTGGTTCCCTCGATCGTCGCCATGACGCCCGCCGAGGCGATCGCCCGCGTGCCGGTGTTGCGCGCTGACTATCTCGCCGGCGCATACATCGAACCGCATTCGATGGATATCGACGTGAACGGGCTGCACCAGGGCTATCTGCGCGGTGCCCGTACGCGCGGCGCCCGCATCCTCACCAATGCCGGCGTCAAGGGTATCGGCCGGCAAGCCGGCCAATGGCGTGTCGAGACGCAGGCGGGAACGTTCCTTGCAACCACGCTCGTCAATGCCGCCGGCGCCTGGGGCGATGAGATCGCTATAATGGCCGGCGTGCGCCCGATCGGCCTGCAGCCCAAGCGCCGCACCGCCTTCAACATCCCAGCGCCCGCTGGGGTCGACATCAGCGACTGGCCGCTGGTCAACGATGTCGGTGCCGAATTCTATTTCAAGCCGGATGCGGGCCAATTGTTCGTCTCGCCGGCGGATGCGACGCCGTCGGCGCCGATGGATGCCTATGCCGAGGATATGGATGTCGCCATCGGCGCCGAGTGTCTCGAAAAGGCGACGACGATCGAGGTGCAGCGTGTGTCACGTTCATGGGCGGGCCTCAGGACCTTCGTCGCCGACGGATCGCCGGTCGTCGGGCCCGATGACGCGGTTCCGGATTTCGTCTGGCTGGTCGGGCAGGGCGGCTACGGCATCAAGACTTCGTCAGCGCTGTCGCGCGTCTGCGCCAGCCTGATCGCCGGCGGCGGTCTTCCCGACGATGTCGCCAGGCAAGGCGTTGAGCTGTCGGATCTCACCCCGCAACGGCTGCGGGATGATGGCTTCCAGAAGGCTTCCGCATCATGACGACCGCCAGCCTGACGGTAGGCGGCAGGCTTGCCGGTAGCGTGCTGGAAAGACTAGCGAAAGCCACCACCGACGCACCGGGCATAACCCGGGTGGCCTACGGTCCCGGCGAGCGTTTCGCCCACAATCTCGTCCGCAGGGAAGCGGAAAAGCTCGGCGCCACAGCGCGTGTCGATGTCGCCGGCAATCTCTATCTGACGCTCGCCGGCCACAACCCCGATCTGCCAGCAATCATCATCGGCTCGCATCTCGACAGCGTACCGCATGGCGGCAATTTCGACGGCGCCGCCGGTGTCGTGGCTGGGCTTGCGGTGATCGCCGAGTTTGTCGGTCAGGGGGCGCGCCCGTCACGCGATCTCATCTTGCTGGCGACGCGCGCCGAGGAGGCGGTGTGGTTTCCGCTGTCCTATCCCGGCAGCCAGGCCGCTCTCGGCCTGCTCGAACCGCAGGCGCTCGAAGCCAGGCGATCCGACAGCGGCCGGACCCTGGCCGAGCATATGCGCGAGGAGGGGTTCGATCCCGACGCGGTCGGGCGCGGCGTTGCCGGCATCGAAGCCAGCCGCATCGCGGCCTTCGTCGAAGTCCATATCGAGCAGGGCCCGCGCCTGGTAGCGGCCGGTGTGCCGGTCGGCATCGTCACCGGGATCGCCGGCGGCTTTCGCTATGTCGATGCGAGGTGCCTCGGCGCCTACGGCCATTCCGGCGCCGAGCCGCGCTTTGCCGTGCACGACAGCGTGCTGGGCTTCGCCGATCTGGTCGCCGGCCTCGAAGCGGAGTGGGACGCGATCGAGGGCGAGGGCCACGAGGCCACCATCACCTTTGGGCGGGTGGAATCCGATCCGAGCCAGCATGGCGGCAGCCGCGTGCTCGGCGAACTTCGCTTCACGCTCGATGTACGCAGCGCCGATGCCGCCGTGCTGGACCGGATCGAAACGCGGCTTCACGCGCTCTTCGCCGAAGTCGGCGCCAGGCGTGGCGTCACTTTCGCTGCCGGGCCACGCTTCACCTGGGAACCGGCAACCATGTCGCTGGCACTGATCGCCGGGCTCGACCGCGCCGCCCAGGACATGCAGATGCGCGTGCTCCATGTGCCGAGCGGGGCCGGGCACGACGCAGCCACCTTCGCTGCAGCGAATATCCCGAGCGCCATGCTCTTCGTGCGCAATGAGAACGGCAGCCACAATCCGCACGAAAGCATGGACATCGCCGATCTCGACCAGGCGATCCGTTTGCTTTTCCGTTTCGTCACAGACTTCGACCGGGGACATCCATGAACCCAGCCAAATCGGCTCTGCTCGCCATCGATCTGCAGAACGAATACCGCCCCGGCGCTGCCTGGCCGGTTGTCGGCTATGACGCGGTGCTCGCCAACGCCGCTCGCTTGATTGCCGCGGCACGCGCGGCAGGCATGCCCGTTATCCACGCCCAGGCCTGGGTCAAGCCTGAGGAACGCAAGGGCTATGCAAGGCAGGAGGAGATCCTGACCGAGGAATTCCGCTCGGCCGTGGCGGGCAGCACCGGCGCCGATATCTGCGCCGAGGTCGCGCCGCTGGCTGGCGATATCGTCATCCACAAGCACTGGCCAAGCGTCTTCCGCAGGACCGATCTTGCGCAACGTCTTGCCTCACTGAAGGTCGAAAACCTGATGGTCACCGGCGTGCTCACCGACAGCTGCGTCACCGAGAGCGTTTTCGACGCGGTCTATCAGGGGTTCTGGGTCTGGCTGGTCAAGGATGCCTGCGGCAGCATGACCGAGGCGATGCACCGCACAGGCATGCTCGACATGGCGAACCGCCTCTACGGCGGCGGCATCCTGCGCGTGCCCGAAGCGCTGAAGGCGCTGGCCGGACAGCCCTTCGACGGCTGGCGCTGCACAAGGCCGGTGGAGTTCACCTACACGCTGGAAACCGTCGACCGGCTCTACGAAGCGCTGTGATCACCACCGCAGCTGCACGCGCCCTTGATGATTTTGGGTGACGCGGACGGCTTGAGAACCGTGCCCGGCAGTGCGCCGGTCGCCCTGCCATCGCGCCAGACGGATATGCCGTTGACGAAAACATGCTCGATACCGGCGGCGGGCTGACGCGGCTCCGCGAAGGTAGCGGTGTCGATGATCGTCGCGGGATCGAAGATGACGAGATCGGCGAAATTGCCTTCGGCCAATACGCCGCGCTGGTCGATGCCGAACTCCCGCGCCGGCAGGCCTGTCATGCGATGCACGGCCTCTTCCAGGCTGAACAGCCCGACGTCGCGGGCATAGTGGCCCAGCACGCGCGGAAAAGTGCCCCACAGGCGCGGGTGTGGATGAATGTCATGCGGCAGGCCATCGGAGCCGATCATGGTGCGCGGATGTGCGATGATGTTCCGCACATCCGTCTCGTCGAGCTGGAAATAGACGGCACCCGCCGGCAGCAATCGCTGGCCTGCCTCGCGCTCGCTGCAATTCCACTCGCGCGCGATATCGCTCAGCTCCCGCCTTGCCATTTCCGGATGCGGGTCGGACCAGGTGATGAGGATCTTCAAGCCCGTATCGCAGCGCTCCAGCCGCAGCACGGTCGAACTCGCGGCATAGGGATAGACGTCCATGCCGATGTCCATCGTCTCGCGTGCGCGGTCGATACGCTGCAGCGAGGGCCGGCTCTTGCCGAAGTTCGCGCGGCCCGTGCATTGGTGGTGCGAGATGACCAGCTTGCCGCCGGCATGGTCGGCAATGTCAATGGCCTCCTCGATCGCCTCGTCCATCGTCTCGAAATAGTTGCGCGTATGGGTGACATAAGGCCCGCCAAGATGTGCCGCCGTTGCCGCGAGCGCCTTGACCTCCTCGGTCGATGAGTTGACCGCCGGCGGATAGTCGAGGCCGGTGCTGAGCCCGAACGCGCCTTCGGCCATCGCCTGCGCCACCGCTTCCTGCATCAGGACCGTCTCCGCATCATTGGCAGGGCGGTCGGTGACCGGCATGACGCGCTGGCGCAAGGTGGTGTGGCCGACGAGCGGCGCCGCGTTGGTGGCGATGCCACGCTGCCTGAGTTCGGCGACATAGTCGGCAAAGCGGTCGAAGCGGAAATTCTCCTGGCCGCCGACTAGCGTGAAGGGCGGCGGTGGCGTCCTGTCGAGCAGCAAGGGGGCGAGGCTGACGCCGCAATTGCCGGCGATCACCGTGGTCACGCCCTGACTGATCTTCGGGTCCATGCCGCGCGGTGCCGGGAGCGCGCCGTCGTCGTGCGTGTGCACGTCGATAAAGCCCGGCGCCACGATCTTGCCCGAGGCGTCGATTTCTTGCGCGCCGCACACATCATCCAGCCCGCCGATGGCGGCGATCCTGTCGCCGGCAACCGCAAGATCAGCCTCGAAACGCGCCGAACCGTCGCCTGAAATCAACGTCGCATGGCGGATGACGAGGTCGTAGTGCATTAGTCAAACCTCTTTGCGGCAAGTCCGGGCCGTCAGCCTTCCGGATTGGCGGCGATCTCCTCGCGGCGGCGGGCGACATAGGCGTCGAGCTCCTCGCGGACCGAGGCGTCCATGACCGGCTCCTCGTAGTCATGCAGCGCCTGCCGCCAAAGCTCGGTGGCACGTTCGAGCGCATCCTTGCCGCCCGCTTCCTGCCGGGCACCATGGTTCTGCCAGTTGGACAGCATCGGCTGGTAGAAAGCGGTGGTGTAGCGCGACATCGTGTGCTCGGCGCCGAAGAAATGGCCGCCGGCCGGCACCGACTTGATCGCCTCGAAACCGAGATCGTCCTCCTGGAACGGCAGCGGCCGCAGGAACTCCATCATGTTTTGCAGGATCTCGACATCGAGGACGAGCTTCTCATAGGAAGCGGTCAGGCCGCCCTCCAGCCAGCCCGCCGCATGGTAGATCAGATTGGCGCCGCCGAGCACCGCCCCCCAGGTCGCCATCTCTGTTTCGTAGGCGGCCTGCAGGTCGACCACGTTCGACGCATTGGCGTTGGAAGTGCGGTAGGGCAGATGATAGCGCCGCGCCAATTGCCCGGCGATAATGTTGGCCTTGGCGTTCTCCGGCGTGCCGAAGGCCGGCGCGCCCGATTTCATGTCGACGTTGGAGGTGAAGGCGCCGTACATCACCGGCGTGCCGGGGTTGACGAGTTGCGTCAGCACCACGCCGAACAGCGCTTCGGCATTCTGCTGGCAAAGTGCCGCCGCCAGCGTGACCGGCGTCATCGCACCCATCAGCGTGAAAGGGGTAACCGTCACCGGCTGGCCGTGCTCGGCCATCGCGATCAGGCCTTCTGCCATGGCGTCGTCGAACAGCCGCGGCGAGTTGATGGATATGATGGTCGTCACGCCAGGCGAGGCGCGCATTTCCTCGACGCTGATGCCGCGCGCGATCGCCATCATGTTGATGCCGTCCATCGCTCTGGCGCGGCCGATTGCCGTGCAATGGAAGCTGAGATCGCTGAGCGTCAGGTTGGCGTAGTAAGTGTCGAGATGGCGCGAATTGGCCGGCAGCTCCATCGGCGCCACCACCTGGTTGCCGATGATGTGGATGGCGTTGAAGTGGTGCGCCAGCCGGATGAAGTTCTGGTAGTCGGCAAGGTTGCCCTGGCGGCGGCCATTGATGCGGTCATGGACATTGGGCGGGCCGGCGACCAGCCCGAAGACCAGCGAGTTGCCGCCAAGATGCACCTGCTTGTCGGGATTGCGGCTGGTCAGTGTGAAGGAAGATGGAACCTTCCGCAGCGCCTCGGTCACCAGGCTTTCGTCGATCCGGATGGTCTTGCTCTCGCGGTCCACAATGGCGCCCGCAGCCGCAAACAGGTCCATCACCCGCTCGCTCATGACGCGGATGCCGAGTTCCGACAGGATGCGCATCGACGTGTCGTGCAGCCGCTCCATCCGCTCCTCGTCGAGGAGCTGCATGGGCGGATAGGGGTTCTCCACGTGCTGCCAGGGCAGTTGCGCGATGCCGCCGCCGCCGCGTCCGACCTTCGCCCTGCGGCCACCGCCGCGCCTGTCCTGTGTCATGAGATTGCTTTCCTCTCGGCTTCAGTAACCGCGTTCCGGACTGACGACATTCTCAAGCGGCGCGCCGCTGCGGTAACGCTTCAGATTGTCGGCGAACATGCGCACCGACTTGATGTCCCAGCCGTCGTAGACCGCCGCGCAATGCGGCGTGATGGCGACGTTGTCGTAGGCCCATAGACGATGGTCCGCCGGCAGCGGCTCGGTCGCAAAGACATCCAGCGCCGCGCCCTTGATCTGCTTGCCGTCAAGGGCCGCGAGCAGCGCCGCCTCGTCGACGACGCCGCCGCGCGAGATGTCGATGAGCACGGCGGAACGCTTCATCGCGGCGAAGGCGGCCGTGCCGAGCAGACCGCGCGTGCTGGGCAGCAGCGGGACGCAGCAGACGATGAAATCGGCGCGCCCAAGCAAGGGCAGCAGAGCATCCGGCCCATGCACCTCGTCGAGGCAAGGCATGGGTTTCGGCCGCGCGCGGATACCGAGCGTGCGCATGCCCATCGCCTGTGCGCGGCTGGCGACGGCTGTCCCCGTCTTGCCAAGGCCAATGATCAGAACCGTCTTGCCTTCGATCGGCTCGACGCGGCCGCCGCCCCAGAGGCGTGCCTGCTGGCGGCGTTCGAAACCGCGCAGGTCGAGCGAGAAGGACAGCATGGCGCCGAGCACGTATTCCGCCAGCATGCCGGCGGCAACGCCTGCCGCATTCGTCACCGTGAGCCGCTCCGGGTCCCAACGCCCGAGATGATCCGTGCCTGAGCCGCCGACAGAGACCCATTTCACGGTCGGGCTTTCGACAAGTGCCTGGCGCGGATATCGCGGCGTGCCGTCGAAGCGGACGGAGTAAACCACTTCCGCCGCCACGCGCCCGATCAGCTCGGGCAGGGCTGCATAGCTGTCGCAGCCATGGACGATCAGATCCGGATGGGTCTCCTTGAGCACGGCCAGCGCCGCGGCCGGCCGGTCGGTGTGCAGGATGACGGATGGATCAGCCGACATGATGCCGCGCTCAGCTCCGGCCAATGTGGTCGGCCGAAGGACCGAGCGCGGCGAGCAGCTTCTCGCCGCTTTCGAGCGTTGCATTCTCATGCGGCGCTCGCAGGTTCAGCCAACGCTTGTCGCCGGAACGCACCGCCAGCACGGCCTTCATCGCCGGGATGAGACCGGCATCCTGGATGATCTTGCGGAACGCCTTGATCGCCGCATCCGCCTCGGCAACGTCCTCTCCGGCCATCGTACGATCGTAGAGGGCCCGGATGGCCGCGGCATTGAGGTTGACGGTCGTCGAGATGCAGCCCGCCGCGCCGCTGGCAAGCCCCTTGGTCAGCTGCGCTTCCGAGCTCGGGAAGACCGCGACCTTGGGCGCTGCGGCGATCACTGCCGCCGTGTTGTTCCAGTCGCCGGCGCTGTCCTTGTAAGCCACTACGGTGTCGGGAAACGCCTCGTTCAGTCGGGCGGTCAAGGCCGGGCTCACCGGCACGCCGGAATTTTGCGGGATGTGATAGAGGATCATCTTCATTGCCGGGTTCGCCACCCGCTCGATCAGTTCGCCGTAGTAGCGGGCCTGGCCGTTGTCGCCGACAGCGGTGTAGAAGAACGACGGCAGCACCATCACTCCGGCGCAGCCGAGCCCGACCGCATGGGTCGACAGCTCGACGGTTTCGGGCAGCGCGGTGACGCCGGTTCCGGGCATCAGCCGGCTGGGCGAAATGCCGGCCTCGACCAGCCACTCCAGCGCCTGCATGCGCTCGCGCAGCGAGACTGACAGCGCCTCGCCCGTGGTGCCGAACGGCGACAGGAAATGCGCTCCCTGGTCCAGCACCCATTTGGCGTGGGATACCCAGAGGTCGTGTGCGATGCGGCCGTCGTCTTCGAACGGCGTCAGGATCGGTGCGATGGTTCCTTGCGGGCGGGTCATGTGTGTCCTTCCGTATCGATCAGCAAATCCGTGCAGTGCCTGGCCACCGCTGCTACCGTCCTGGCGAAGTATGCCGACGCGGTGACGTCGAACAGTACATCGAAACCCGCCTGCGAGCGGACCATAACGGCCTCGATATGGCCAACGCGCGTCTGCGCAATGTCCTCGGCGCTGAATTTATCGGTTCTGAGATCAAGCGCGCATAGCCGCTCCATCGCTCGCGGCGCCTGCGGACCCGAGAGGCGCATCCACGCCCAGCCCTCCTCGCGCCACGATGAATAGCCCTTTGGCGCGGTTGCGCCATGCCAAGTGTTTGCAAGCTCGGCGAGCGCGCTATCGGCCCCTTCTGCCAGCAACAGGATATCTTCGTTGCCGAGGCGCAGCACGCGTGTGCCGCGCCAGCTGCCGATGCGATTGACGGCAGGCAAGGGCACGCCTCGCGACGCGAGCCAGCCGGCGCTGCCACCGCCTTTGAGGCCGAAGCGAAGGCTGCCCGTGAGATCGGTCAGCATCAGCGCGCCGGAAGGCAGCGTCATGCCGTCCGCGGCGCCACCCGGCATGAACGGAAACACAGGGGATGCTGCCATTTACATCTCCTGCCGTGCATTCGCGGGATCGAAGAAGGCATGAGCGACCACTGGTACTTCGACCAGCTGGCCATTCCGGCACTTCACTGTCACCCGGCTGCCTTCCGTGGAGTCGTCGACATGGACGTAGGCGAGCGCGATGGCGCAGCCGAGCGTCGGCGAGAAGCCGACCGAGGTGATCTGTCCGACGGGAGCAGTGCCGCGCAGCACCAGGCAGCTTTCACCGGGTACGTTCTTGGCATCGGCAGGAAATCGCAGGCCGGCGAGCTTGCGCGACTGGCCCAGCCTTGCGCGCATTTCGATCGACCGTTTGCCGACGAAGAACGGCTTCTTCTTCGAGACCGCCCAGCCGAAACCCAGTTCGTCCGGCGTGGTGATCGCATCGGTGTCCTGGCTGATCAGGATGTGGCCTTTCTCCAGGCGAAGGATGCGCGATGCCTCCAGGCCATAGGGCTTGAGCCCACGCGGCTTGCCGGCGGCGATCACCGCGTCCCACAGGGCGGGCGCGAGGCTCGACGGACAGTGCAGTTCGTAGCTCAGCTCGCCGGTGAAGCCAATCCGCATCACCCGCACCGGCACGCCGTCGACAACGCCTTCGCGGCCGCTGAGATAGGGGAAGGCCTCACGGCCGAAATCGATGTCGCTTTCCAGCGCCTGAAGCACGGACCTGGCCTTGGGCCCGGTGACATTCAAGCCGGAGAACGCGCCGGTGAGATTGAGGACATCGACCCGCAAGCGCCATTGCGCGTTCCAGAACAGCATGTCGGCATAGACGCGCGCGACCGCACCGGTGGTGGCGGTCACATAGAACCGGTCTTCCGCCATGCGGTAGGCGACGCCGTCATCGACCACCGAGCCCATCTCGTTGAGCATCAGGCAATAGCGGACGCGCCCGACCGGCTGGTTGGCATGCGCCATGGTGTAGAGGCGATCGAGGAACGCGCCGGCATCCGGCCCGCGTAGCTCCAGCTTGCCGAGCGTCGACACGTCGAGCAGCCCGACGCCTTCGCGCACCGCCATGATCTCGTCGCGGATCGCGTTTTCCGCCTCACTGGCATCGCCATAGAAATACGGCCGCCTCCAGGCGCCGACCGGCTTCATCACGGCGTTGAGCGCGAGGTGCCTTGCATGCAGCGCCGTGCGTCGCTCAAGCGGCTCCTGATGGCCGGCAAGCACACCCAGCGTCTCCGGCCCGACCGGTGGCCGCGCGGTGGTTACGCCGACCTCGCCAACCGTCCGGTTGGTCGCCTCGGCGACGATCCTTGCCGTCGCCAGGGCCGAATGGCGGCCCTGGCTCGGACCCATGCCGACGGTGGTGAAGCGCTTGACGAGCTCGATCTCGCGATAACCCTCCTTGACCGCGTTCTGCAGATCCTTGACCTGCAGGTCCTCGTCGAAATCGACGAAATCGCGCCCCTTTGGATTGGCGACGATCGGCTGCACATGGGCCGGGCTGGTGGCCGTCGGCCTGGTGAGGGTTCTGTCCTCTACGACCGTCTTGCAGAGCCGCGAAAGCGCGGCGGCCGCCACGCGGCGACCGCCGGCGATCGCGCCCCGCAGATCGTTGTCTCCGGCAACGGAACCGGCGAAGTGGACCGGCGCTTTCGGGAGAGTGAGCGTCATCGATCCGGTAGCGGCGTCATAGCCGACCTTCGCTCCAGCCCGGCAAGGCAACTGCCATGCCGGCACTTGGCCGGCCGAGACGGCGAGCAGATCGCACTCGATCCAGCGCCCGCCGACACGAACGCGGGCAAGGTGGCGATTTCCCGCCGTCCCCTCGGCGGCTTCGATCGTCGCGGCCTTCTGGATGGCCACGCCCTTGCCGTGCAACTCGGCTTCGAAGGCGCCGGCCTCGCCGCCGGATCTCGGATCGGCGACCAGCATGACCGACACACCGGCCTCGACCAGATCGAGCGCCACGCAATAGCCTTCGTCGCTTGTTGCCAGCACCACTGCCTTTTGTCCGGGGCGCACGCCGTAATGGCGGATCAGCCGCTGCGCGGCACCGCCCAGCATGATCCCCGGCAGGTCGTTGTTGCGGAAGATGGCGGGCTGCTCGATGGAGCCTGTGGCCAGGATTACCGCGCGCGCCCGTGTGCGAAAGAGACGGTCGCCCTGGATCAAGGGCAGCCAATTGTCTTCGTACCAGCCGTTGCAGACCGTCCCGGTCAGCGGGCGCAGGTTTGGCAGCGCCCGAAGCCTCGAGGACAGGTCCGCAAGCATGGCCGGATCATGCCGGCCATAGGTCAGCGATCCGCCGATCTCCGGGCTCTCGTCGCAGAGCACCACATCAGCGCCACCTTTGGCGGCAGTGATCGCGGCGCTCAGCCCGGCCGGACCGGCACCGACCACGAGGATGTCGCAATGCAGGTGCGTCTTGTCGAAATGCCGGTACGGGGCCGTGGTGTCGACCACGCCCAGCCCGGCCTTGCGGCGGATCATTGGCTCCCAGAATTTCAGCCAGCTGTCGCGGCGTGGTCCCATGAAGGTGCGGTAGTAGAAACCGACCGGCAGAAAGCGCCCGAGCCTGTCGATGATCGCATCGCGGTCGCGTTCGAGCGAACCGTTGACGTTCTGGGCGCTGACCCGCAACCCCGCGCTGATCGGCGTGCGGTCGGCGGCGACGTTCGGCTCGAACGGCAGTTGCACCAGCGTATTGGCGTCCGCGCCGGTCATTGAGAGGATGCCGCGCGGCCGATGATACTTGAAGGAACGCGACAGCACCCATTGTCCGGAGGCAGCGAGCGCGCTGGCGATGCTGTCGCCGGCATAGCCTTCAAAATTCTTGCCCTCGAAAGTGAAGCTGATGGGACGGCTTCGGTCGATCCGGCTTCCCCAGGGCTCAGCTAGCCGGTTCATGGTTGAGCCCGACGTTCGGAAGCGTCGAAGGTGCGGATGATCTCGTTGGTGACGAGGTCGCGCTCGGCCAGGAAGAAATAGTTGCTTGGCACGTGCCGCCACCACTCGACCACGATACCCCTGCGGTTCTCGGCGCGGAACAGGTGTCGCGACCAGTCCGCGTCGGCGGTCCGATCCGGGTCCGGCTCCGCGCGGACGGGTCCGAAGGATTGGAACTCGTCTATGTTGCGCGGGCCGTTCATCGGGCAGGTCAGGATCTTCATGGTCGGTGGCGTTTCATGGTCAGTGACTGGCCGCCGTAGCGCCCATTTCGTTGAGCAGCCGGAAGGTCTCGAAACGCTCCAGCGCGAACGGCTTCAGGATGTCGGGCACGCGACCCTTGGCGATGGTCTCCGCCATCCGCTTGCCGGCGACCGGCGTTGCCTTGAAGCCCCATGTGCCCCAGCCGCAATCGAGCCATAGGTTTTCGAGTGGGCTGGCACCCATGATAGGGCTGTAGTCCGGCGTCATGTCGGTGATCCCTGCCCATTGCCTGAGCAGCCGCACGCCTTGCAGGAACGGGAAAAGGTGCACGGCGCCTTCGGCGAGGTGCTCTTTCATGTCGAGCGTCGAACGGGTGGAATAGAGCTGGTAGGGATCGGAGCCGCCGCCGATGACGACCTCGCCGCGCGAGGACTGCACCAGATAGGTGTGCAGCGAGACGGAGGAGACCAGCGTGTGCAGCCAGGGTTTCAACGGCTGCGTCACCATGGCCTGCAGCGGATAGCAGCGGATGGGAAGCTCGACGCCGGCCATCAGCGCCACGTCGTAGTTCATCCCGCCGGTCGCGATCAGCACCTGTCCGCAGGCGATGCGGCCGCGGTTGGTCTTGACGGCCTGGACCCGGTCGCCGACGAGCTCGAAGCCTTCCACTTCGGTCCGCTGGTGGATCTCGACGCCGCGCCGCGACGCCTGCGCAGCGTAGCCCCAGGCAACCGCATCGTGCCGCGCGGTGCCGCCGTCGGCATGCCAGAGCCCGCCAAGGATCTCGAGCGCACCGCCATAGTCCATGTTGAGGGACGGCACGAGTTCCTCGACCGCCTTCTGGTCGACCACTTCGGTCCGCGTGCCCAGGTGCTTGCCCATCTCGGCGCGCGCATGGAAGCTGCGAAGCGTCGCTTCCGTATGCGCAAGGGTCAGCTGACCGCGCTGCGAGAACATGACGTTGAAGTCGAGTTCCTGCGACAGGCCCTCGAACAGCTCGACGGCTTCCTTGTAGAAGGCGATGCCCTCCGGTGTGATGTAGTTCGAGCGGATCGTGGTCGTGTTGCGCGCCGTGTTGCCGCCGGCGAGGTAGCCCTTCTCGATCACCGCGACGCTGCTGATGCCGTGGTATTTCGACAAGTGATGCGCGCACGACAATCCGTGGCCGCCGCCCCCGACAATGACGACATCGTAGGATGGCTTGAGGTCCGGCGTTGCGGGAATGTCGCCGCTGACCGGATAGTCCCTGCTGAGACCGTATTTCAGAAGCCTGAGCGGCATCTAGCCTACCACGCTGGCCGCTGGAGCATCGTACTGATCACTGGAGGATCGTAGAGCAACACCGAAAGATCACAGAAGCGGCTGTCCGGGTCGGTGAGCGACAGGACCGCGTTGCGGATCGCGCTGGCGCGGCCTTGTCCCAGCACCGGCGCCGCGAACTCCATGTACTTGGCCTCGATTTCAGCGTGTGTCAGCGGCGCCTCCGGTCCGCCGCGCGCGTGGACGTCGCCGGAAGCAAGCATCCGCCCATCGCTGGTCGTGATCGTCACGTCGGCCCAGCGGCCTGCCGGAAAGCGAGCGCTGTGGCGCTCCGATTCCGAGACGGTGATACGGCCCAGCATGTCCGCGACGGCGGCATCCTCGAGCCCGCTGCCGGAGATATGTTCCAGTCCGATGTGGCCATGGACGATGAAGGTCGCGACGGCGAAGCGCAAGCTGTACTGCGCCTTCGAGGTCGTGTCCGGCATGCCGCCGAACAGCGTTGCGGCGTAGTGGAAACTGTTGACCTCGACGTGGCGGATGTCGGACGGCGCCAGATGATGTGCCATGCAGAGCCCGCGCGTCGCGTCAATGGCTGCATGCGCCCAGCGGCAGATCGGGTAGGGCTTCACATACTGGTGCAGCACCTGCCAGAAGGCGCCGAGATCCTGCCAATGCGGCGCGACGTCGGGTGCCTCGACCGTGATCGCCGGCGCGCCGGTAAAGCCGCGCTCGGCCAGAACGGCGGCGGACAGGCCGATCAACGCACCGATCCCCGAGCCGTCATGCAGCATCGTCGGCGTGGCGATCTCGCGCATCATCTGGCTGCGCGGGCCGTGATATTCGGCAATGCCAAGCGCCTCTCGGAACTGCCCGTCGCTGAGCCGGCGCAGCCTTGCCGCCACTGCCGCCACGCCCAGCGCGTTCCAGGCCCCCGACGTGTGGTAGTCCGACACCGTCGCATGCAGCGCGATGCCGGCCCGGCCGGCCACTTCGTAGCCGACGACGAGGGATGCCAGCGCCTCCGGTCCGCTGAGGTCGGGGAACACCTCGGCAAGCGCTGCCGGGGCGGGCACGACGGCAACGCCGATATGGCCCTTGGTCGGGCTGTATCCGTCGTGGCCGTCGAGATTGTCGATCTGCGTCGCGGCCGCACAGGCGGCTCCGGCGATGCTGGCGCGGCGACCGTCGAAAAGCATGCGCGCCGAATACAGCGGATCTGCCGAGCCGTAGAGAAGGGCGGCGGTGTCGCGGGCGATCCGCCCGGCTTCCATCGGACCGGCCGCAATGGCAATTCCGAGCGTGTCGAGCAGGAGATAGCGCGCCTGCTCCAGGACAGGTACCGGGAATACGGCCGCCGGCCGCCGCAAAACGAAATCGGCCAGGCGAATGGCAACGCTGGTACTCGCGTCAGGCCCTTCACGCCGATGCGACGGCACAGCCACTTGCATTACTCCCCTCTGCGTCACGACATCATTAATTTGGGTCCATCGTGCTTTCACGCAATTAGTTTGGCGGCTTTGACCAAAAATATTCACGTCTTGCCATCAGGCACGATTGAATGGCGGCGCGTCTGTGGGATAGCTAGCGCATGCGTGTTGCAGGAGTTAGCGATGAAGCCGCCGCCCCCCTTGAACTATATCCGGTCCTTTGAGAGTTCGGCCCGGCATCTCAGCTTCACCATGGCCGCCAAGGAGCTCGGATACACGCAGGCGGCCGTCAGCACGCATGTCCGTGCGCTCGAACATTATATTGGGCGGCAATTGTTCATCCGCTATCCGCGCAGTCTCAAGCTCACCGAAATGGGCGAGGCGTTCCTGCCGACGTTGCGTCAGGCGCTCGATCAGATCGACCAGGCCACGGAGGCGATCGTGACCTCGTCGCGCAACCGCACGGTGGTCGTCTCCTGCCCGATGAGCCTGGCGGAGAACTGGCTGGCCGGCTGCATGGCCGCCTTCCGCAAGAAGCATCCCGAAATCGAGATCGTGCTTCACGGCACGATCTGGGAGGACCTCAGCGAGCAGATCGCCGATATCACCATTTCCACACGGCGTTTCGACGACCGTCCGCCCGCCGGCATCCCGCTGTGGAACGACGAGCTGGTTCTGCTGTGCGCTCCGGCGTTGCTGGATGGCGAGGATGCCCTGAAGCTGCCTCGGGATATACTCAAGGTCGATTGGATCTTCGTGCATGGCCGCCAGGAATACTGGCAGGTCGTCACGTCGGCGCTGGGCGTCGACATGGAAGATTACGACAAGGGCCTGACGACCAACGCTTCCAACATCGCGCTCGAACTGGCCGCCATGGGGGCAGGGCTCGTCGCGACCCAGCGCTCGCTTGCCCACGCCTATCTCCGGCGGGGACTGCTCGTCGAACCGTTCCCCGTCCGGCCGGCGAGCCCGTGGAACTACTACCTCACCGAGAACCAGCTTTCGAAGGGAACCATCGCGCGCACGGTGCGGGAATGGATTCTTCTGCGGGCGCAGGAGGATGGCGCCTAGCGCGGGTTCCACAGCCGGCAAACTCAAAAATTTGACACGCCAATGGCATTGTTTTTTTAGGTCATATAAGCCGGTTTTTGGCGGTTTGCTCGGGCTCAAGCCCTTCCGGGATTTTTGCATCGCCTCTAACATCCCCCATGCAAGGGGAATGTAACGGGCGGAAAGCCCAAACCGGAGAATCACAATGACGATTTTCAAGAGCAACGGTGACCGCGTCCCGGCAGCCATCGAAAGCTTTGCAGACGAAGTCAGGAACGGCGGCATGGATCGCCGCGAGTTCCTTGCCATGGCGAGCGCGATGGGCGCCTCCACGGCGTTCGCCTATTCAATGATCGGCCTCTCGCCGGCCCAGGCCGCTGCCCAGGAGCCGGGCAAGAAGGGCGGCATCCTGAAGATGCAGATGATCATCAAGGATATGAAGGACCCACGCATGTGGGACTGGTCGGAAATGGCCAACGTGCTGCGCCAGTGCAACGACTACATGATCCGCTACACCACCGACTTCACTTTCGAGGGCCATCTGATCGAGAGCTGGGAAGTCAGCGACGATGCCACCGAATACACCCTGCATGTGCGCAAGGGCGTGAAGTGGTCGAACGGCGACGAGCTCAACGCCGACGACATCGTCTTCAACATCGAGCGCTGGTGCGACAAGGCGGCAGAGGGCAACTCGATGGCCGGCCGCATGGCCACGCTGATCGATCCCGCCACCAAGAAGGCCATCGCAGGCGCCATCACCAAGGTCGACGACCATACGGTGAAGCTGAAATGCGGCCAGTCCGACGTCACCATCATTCCGGGCTTCGCGGACTATCCCGCCATCATCGTCCACCGCAACTTCGACAAGGACGGTGCCGATATGACCAAGACGCCCGGCACCGGCCCATACGAGCTCATTTCATACAAGGTCGGCGAGTCCGCTTCGGTGAGGCGCCGCAAGGACTTCACCTGGTTCGGCGGCGAGCCCTATCTCGACGGCGTCGACTGGACCGACTACGGGTCGGACGCTTCGAGCCCGGCCATCGCCAGCGCCTTCGAGGCCGGCGAGATCGACTGCAACTATCAGACGGTCGGCGGCACCGTGGACCTCTATGACGGCATGGGCCTGGTCAAGGAATCCGTCGTCACCGCGGGAACGATCGTGCTGCGCACCAATGTGACCAACAAACCATATGACGACAAAAGGGTGCGCAACGCCATCCAGCTCGCGGTCGACAACGAGACGGTGCTGAAGCTCGGCTACAGCGGCCTCGGACAGGTCGCGGAAAACCATCATGTCTGCCCGATCCATCCGGAATATTACGAGCTGCCGAAAGTGCCGCGCGACCTGGCGAAGGCCAAGGCGTTGATGACCGAGGCCGGCCAGATGGATCATGAGTTCGAGCTCATTTCCTACGATTCCGACTACGTCAAGGACCCGGCCGATGTCGTAGCCGCGCAGATGCGCGAGGCCGGCTTCAAGGTGAAGCGCACGATCATTCCCGGAACTTCATTCTGGAACGACTGGACGAAGTATCCATGGTCGACCACCGAATGGGGTATGCGACCGCTCGGAGTCCAGGTGCTGGCGCTCGCCTACCGCAGCGGTGAAGCCTGGAATGAATCAGGCTACGCCAACCCGGATTTCGACAAGAAGCTCAATGCCGCGCTTGCGGTCGCCGACCCTGCCAAGCGCAAGGAGCTGATGAAGGATGTCGAGTGGACGCTGCAGGATTCGGGCGTGCTGGTTCAGTCGTTCTGGCGTTCGCTTTACCGCCACCACGCCGCCTATGTGAAGAACCTCAAGATGCACCAGACATTCGAGCTGCAACTGGAGAAGGTCTGGCTCGACAAGGCATAGAACGGGTAAATCCATTGCAATACTCCAGGGGCGCATCTTGTGCCCCTGGCTTCGCCAGGCGACTGCGATTGACCAGCCAGCCGAACAAAACTCAAAGGCGCTCTTCGAAAGCGCAAAAAACAAAAGTCGCCGAACCAAGGGAAGAAATCTCGATATGCGTACTCATGCACAAGCCGTTGTCATCGGCGGCGGCCTGATCGGTTGCTCGATCCTTTATCACCTCGCCAAATTCGGCTGGTCCGACGTGGTTCTTTTGGAGCGCAACGAGCTGACGTCCGGCTCTACCTGGCATGCGGCGGCCAACATCCACGGCCTGCACGATTCCACCAACATCAGCCGTCTGCAGCACTACACCATGTCGCTCTACAAGGAACTGGAGATCGAGACCGGGCAGGGCTGCGGCATCTTCCAGCCGGGCTCGCTCTACCTCGCCCAGACCGAAGCGCGCGAGCATCAGCTGAGGCTGCAGGAGGCCAAGGCGCGGCGCTACAAGATGAACTTCTACGAGGTCGCGCGCGACGAGGCGGAACGGCTGCACCCGCTGGTAGATTTCGACGGCATACGCTGCATCATGTACGAGCCGGAGGGCGGTAACGTCGACCCGTCCGGCGTCACCGCCGCCTATGCCGCCGGTGCCCGGCAGCGCGGCGCCGAGATCCATCGCTTCACCCCGGTCACCGCCACCGAAGCGCAGCCGGATGGCAGCTGGATCGTGCGCACGCCAAAGGGCGACATCCACACCCAATGGGTGATCAACGCCGCCGGCCTCTGGGGTCGCGAGGTTGCCGCGATGGCCGGGCTTCAACTGCCGCTGATCCCCACCGAGCATCAGTATTTCGTCACCGAGACCATTGCGGAAATCGCTGCCATGGGCCGCCGGCTGCCCTCGGTCGCCGATCGCGACGGCGAATATTATCTGCGTCAGGAAGGGCTTGGCCTGCTCATCGGCGCCTACGAGCGCAAGATGAAGTTCTGGGCCGAGGATGGAACGCCGCTGGACTTCGGCCACGAGCTGTTTCCCGACGATCTCGACCGCATCGAGGAGAATATGCTGCGCGCGATCGCGCGCGTTCCGGCAGTCGGCACCGCGGGGGTCAAGAAGGTGATCAACGGGCCGATGATCTGGTCGCCCGATAGCGCCGTGCTGTTCGGGCCGGTGCCCGAACTCAGCAACTATTTCTGCTGCAACGGCATCATTCCGGGGTTCTCGCAGTCGGGCGGCATGGGCAAGCTGGCGGCCGAGTGGATGATCGAGGGCGAGCCTTCGCTCGACATGTTCGCCTGGGACATGGCGCGGTTCGGGCACTGGGCCGGCAAGGCTTTCACCAAGGCCCGCGTGCAGGATCAGTACAGCCACCGTTTCAAGATCCATTTCCCCAACGAGGAGCGTGCCGCCGGACGGCCGGTCCGCACCCGGCCCGCCTATGACATGCAAAAGCAGATGGGCGCCGTCTTCGGCCTCAATTTCGGCTGGGAGCATCCGCTCTGGTTCGCCGCCGAGGGCGAGCCGCGCGAGGAGACGATCGGCTTCAAGCGCCAGAACTGGTGGGGTCCGGTTGGACGTGAAGCGCGCATGCTGCGCGAGCATGCGGGCATCATCGACGTTTCGAATTTTGCCAAATACGAGGTCGGGGGACCCGGCGCGGAAGCCTGGCTCAACGCGCTGTTCGCCAACCGCATGCCGACGGAGATCGGGCGCTCCTGTCTCACGCCGCTGATCGGCAAGCGCGGCGGGATCGCTGGCGACTTCACCGTGACAAAATTGGCCGACGACGAGTTCATGGTTTTCGGTTCCGGCATGGCCGAGCGCTTCCACCAAAGGTTCTTCAAGGCCGTCCCTTTGCCTGAAGGCACCACGTTTCGTTCGCGCACCGAGGAACTGGCCGGCTTCAACGTCGCCGGCCCGAAATCGCGCGAATTGCTGCAGCGCCTGACCAATGCCGATCTGTCGACGGAGGCGTTTCCGTTCATGCGCTCGCGCCAGATCACGGTGGCCGGTGTCGACGTGGTGGCGTTGCGTGTCTCGTTCACCGGTGACCTGGGCTGGGAACTCTATTGCGCGGCCGCCAACCAGGTCGAGCTCTACAGCGCCCTGCTCGAGGCCGGCAGCGAAGTCGGTGCCGGGCCGGTTGGCTCGCGCGCGCTGATGTCGCTGCGGGTTGAAAAGGGATATGGCAGCTGGAGCCGGGAATATTCTCCCGAATACTGGCCGCAGGAGGTCAAGTTCGATCGGCTTGTCAAAATGGACAAGGGCGAATTTCTCAACCGCGACGCCTACGCCGCCGTCGCCGACAGGCCGGCGCGCGACGAGCTGATCATGCTGTCGATCGACGCCGGGGATGCCGACGCGACCGGCGGCGAGCCTATCTTCCTGCCGGACGGCACGCCGATCGGCCAGGTGTCCTCGGGCGCCTACGGCTATTTCGTCGAGCAGTCGCTGGCACTTGGCTATGTCAAGGCCGGCTCGGCCAAGGCAGGCGATGCCGTCACGGTCGCGATACTCGGGAGGCCGCACGACGCGGTGCTGCTGAAGCAGCCACCCTTCGACCCCGAAGGCAAGCGGCTGCGGGCGTAGGTGTGGACCGTCTGGCGGTCGGCGAGCCAACCGACAGAACCATCGACGCTGGCGGCTAACGCCAGCGAACCTGACGCAGGGAAGAGTTCAACGGCCTGAAAAAAGGGGAATCGCATGATCAAAAGGCATCTGCTGGGCACCATGTTTGCCCTGGTCCTCACATCCTCCGCGCATGCGGGAGACGTCAAGGTCATCAATGACGACGCGTGGTTCGCCGAAGGTCCGATCTGGTACCAGGACAAGCTCTTCTACGTCGAATACGGCCGCGGCACGGTGACCGTATGGGACGGCAAGAAGAACGAGATCTTCTGGAAGATGGACGGCTGCGGCCCGTCGGCCGTGCTGCCGACCACGGCCAGCGAGTTCCTCGTCACTTGCTACGACAACAACACGATCGGCCGCATCTCGGCCGACGGCAAGACGCTGCCGGCCTATGACAAGGACACGGATGGCAAGCCATTCAGCGGCCCGAACGACTTCGCACCCGACAAGGATGGCGGCACCTATTTCACCGGTTCCGGCAAGGGCGGTCCGCTGATCGACGCCTCGGCCTACTACATCGGCAAGGATGGCAGCGTGAAGAAGGTTGCCGGTGACCTGCACAATGCCAACGGCTTGGTCATGTCGAACGACGGCAAGATCCTCTATCTGGTCGAGACCGAGGACAACAGGATCATCGAGTTCGACGTCCAGCCCGACCACAGCCTGAGCAACCGCCGCGTCTTCCTGCGCCTCGACGATCTGTTCCCGAACCAGCCGCATATCTGGCCTGACGGCATCAAGATGGACAAGGCCGGGGAGATGTATATCGGCCAGAGCCCGCGCTCGCTCGATGCGCCCGGCAAGATCATCGTCGTCGACAAGGATGCCAAGCTGCTGCGCATGCTTTCGGTGCCGTCGCCATCCATGCCGAACTTCGCCTTCGGGCCGGACGAGAAGGTGCTCTACGTGATGGCGCTCGACCAGATCGACGCAGCGCCCTGGCACGGCAAGGTCTACGAGGTGCCGAACAAGTAGGGGTGTTTCGCCGGCGGCCAGAGCAATTCCAGGAAAAGTGCGAAACGGTTTTCCCCGGGAAAGCGCACAGCGCTTTCCCTTGGGAATTGCGTCAAAACAAAGAGTTAGAGCGGTTCGCCGTTTCCGTGAAACGGTGAACTGCCGCCGGATGACGCCTCAGCCGCCGAACCGGTCCAGCCAATGTTGGGCAAGGTCGGAGCGGCGGCAGATCCAGATGTCTGGATTGGCCTTGATCTTGTCGAGGAAGCGGGCCAGCCCGACCATGCGGCCTGGCCTGGCCGCCAGCCGGCAGTGCAGCGGCACCGTCATCATGCGTGGCGTCTTCTCGCCTTCGGCCAGCAGCCAGTCCACCCCATCGCTGACATATTCGAAGAACTGGCTGCCGGTTTCCAGGCCGGAGCCGCGCGAGAACCGGCTGTCATTGTTGTCGAAGCTGTGCGGCACGACCAGATGCCGCTTGGGGCCGACCTCGACGAAGTAGGGCAGGTCGTCATTGTAGTCGTCGCAATCGAACAGGAAGCCGCCGTGCTCCGCCACCAGTCGCCGTGTGTTGAGGCTGGGCCGGCCCGTGTACCAGCCGAGCGGGCGAATGCCGGTCAGCCGCTGGACTGTGTCAAAGGTCATCGCGATGTGCTGGCGTTCCTCGTCCTCGCTTAGCGGTGCGTAGTCGATCCAGCGCCAGCCATGGCAGACGATATCGCTGCCAAGCGCCGCGATCGCCTTGCCGGCGGCCGGATTGAGCTCCAGCGCACGTCCCACGACGTAGAAGGTCGGAATGATCTCCTTGTCCTGGAACAGTGACAACAGCCGCCAGACGCCGACGCGTGAGCCGTATTCGTAGAGCGATTCCATATTGCGGTTGCGCAGGCCCGGCACCGCTGGCGACACGGCAAGGTCCGACAGGATAGCCTCCGAGACGCCGTCGCCTTCGCCGATGCTGTACTCGGCGCCTTCCTCGTAGTTGACGACGATGTTGAGCGCCAGTTTGGCGCCACCGGGCCACGCGGCCGAAGGTGGCTTGTCGCCATAGCCGATGAAGTCACGGACGGGCAGGTATGGCATCTCTCAACGCTCCCTCGAATGCGATCGCCAAAACTATCCGCCGCGCATCTCGATCAGTATGCGCAGTGCCTGATCCATTGTCTCTTGCGGGCCGACCGTCGCGCGCAAGCAGTCCGTGAGGCCGTAACCGCCCAGGCCGCGCACAATGATATCGGCGCCGCGCAAGGCTCGGTCTGCTGCCTCCGCGGCCGCTGCCTCGGGGAAGCGGATCAGCACGAAATTCGTCCGGCTTTCCGGTACATCATATCCGGCAGCCCTCAGGTCATGCGCGAACCGGTCGCGAATCCTGGCCGTGCGGGCCACAATTTCGCGCATGTAGGCCTCGTCCTCCACCGCCGCGACCGCCATTGCGAGGCTTGCGGTGGTGACCTGGTTGGAGTTCTGCATCTTGCGCACTTCGGCGGCGACCGAAGGCGGAAACAGCCCCCAGCCGACGCGCGCGCCAGCCAGGCCATAGGCTTTGGAAAGCGTGCGCAGCACGACGGTATCGCCGCGTGCGACAAGCGCAAAGACAGGCCGTGGGTCCTGGTCGTCGAACTCGCCATAGGCCTGGTCGATCACGAGCAGCACATCCCCGCGCAACGCGGCGCGCAAGCGCAGCAGCTCGGCGTTGCGGATGCGGGTGCCGGTCGGATTGCCGGGATTGCAGACGAAGACGACCCGCGTTGCCGGCGTGACGGCGGCGAGGATGCTGTCGACCGAAACGGCGAAATCCTGTTCCGCGGCCCTGACATAGGCAGCACCGGTGCGGGCCGCCGCGGAGGCCACAAAATTATAGGCATAGGAGGTGCCCAGCACCTCCTCGCCCGGCCCCGCGAACGCCGCGATGGTGCAACTGATCAGCTCCATTGAACCGGCGCCGCACAGAATCAAATTGCGCTCGACTCCATGGGCTTGCGCGATCGCCTCGCGCAGCGCCGTCCAGTCCGGATCGGGATAGAGATGGCTGCGGGCAACCGCGTCCTGGCCAGCGGCGATCGCCCTGGGGCTGGGCGGAAAGGCGCTTTCGTTCTGAGCAAGGGTTGGCCGGTCATGGCCGCCGAAATTCGCGAGCGCGAAGGCAGACATGGCTTCGATATGGGCGGCGACTTTCAGGGCCACTGTGCATCCATGGGAATCTGGATGTGGGTCATCTCGCGAACTACCTTGGTCGGACGGGCTCATGGCCAAGCTACAATCCGCCGGCGTGTTCACAAGCAAAAACGAACCGCGCAATGGCTCCGAAATTCTGGCCCTTGTTGGGGCTCGGCACACCGCCGGGTCCGGACAGCCGCGCCGGCGCATTTTGACGCTCATTGCGGATGATCCGGCTCTGAGGTAATTTAGAGCTCAATCAGACGATGAATGTGCCCGCTGTCGCGACGGCCTCGCTCTGGTCGTGTCTCGGCGGATTGTGAGCTCTTTAACAGACCTTGATACCGCAAGCTGAGAGCTTGTGGTCGTCAGGTAGCGACGGTTAAGGCAGTTGTCATGCTCCGACTTTGCGGATTCATTGCGGTCGTCGTCGTAGCGGCCCTTACGGCGTTTGATGCGTCGGCCGATCGAAGGGTCGCCCTGGTGGTCGGCAATTCCGAGTACCGGGAAATCCCCGCTCTCAAGAATCCGGACAAGGACGCCGAGGACGTTTCCAAGACGTTTCGGCTGGCCGGTTTCGAGGTATTCGTCGCCAAGGATCTCACAAAACTGCAGTTCGAGGAGCAGTTCCGCAACTACCTCGCGGCGGCGGACGGCGCCGATCTGGCCGTCGTCTACTATTCAGGCCATGGCTTTCAGATCGGTGGCGAGAATTTCCTGATCCCCGTGGATGCCTCGCTGAAGAATGCGGCCGACATAGAGGTCCAGGCGGTCAAGCTGGACGATGTGCTCGAGCAGTTGCGTTCGAAATCGAAGATCCAGGTGATCATCCTCGATGCCTGCCGCAACAATCCGTTTCCGCGCAAGGACTATTGGCTGAGGGACCAGTTGATCGCAGCCGGCAACACCGGCCTTGCGCAGGTCAAAAGCTCGCTGAACACGCTGATTGCCTTCGCTACAGAGCCGGGTGCGGTTGCCTATGACGGGGCGGGTGATCTCAGCCCCTTCTCATCCGCCTTCTCCCGCCGCGCCCTGGCTCCGAACCAGGAGATACGCACGGTCATGGCCGCGGTGCGCCGCGATGTGGTCGACGCCACGGACGGCAAGCAGGTTCCGTGGGAAAACTCCTCGCTCATCGACGAAGTCGTCCTGATGCGCCGCGCCAGCCGGCCCTCGCTGCCGCCGGTCCTGGAGAAGGTCGTGCCGTCCGGGGTTGGTCCGGTCGCTCTGGATCTGCCGGAACCGGTCGACGTCGACGGCGGAGGCATAACCGTCAGCATCGAAAGGCCGCCGGCGCTCGGACGTCTGATGCTGGACGGCAAGCCTGTCGAGGTTGGCGAGCAGATCCCGGGCAAGGACCTGCCGCGTCTGCAGATGGATGTGCCCAAGGGCGGCGCCGCGCAGGACGAGGTGGATATGCTCGCCTACGCCACGCATGACAATTGGGGCGGCCAAACCCAGGGCATCCTGGTGTTCCGCGTCAAGAGCGGCGAAGGCGCTCAGGGCGAACAGATTGTGGCCTCGCTCGAAGCCGAGCAGAAGCAACAGGTCCTGGAGCGCGGCATCCATATCACCGGCGCCGCCGAGGCGATCGAAAACCGCGAGATCAGCGTCCCGGTCGGAGTTGGCCCGGTTCCGCTGAAGCTGGATTTCCCGACAAAGGATCCCTCCGTCAGCCTGAAACTCGCGAGCTATCCGGCAACGGGAACGCTGTCCCTGCCGGACCGTGCCCTGTCGCCGGAGTCCAGCCTGATGGCGGATGAGGTCGACAATTTGCGTTACGAACCCCAGATCGGTGCCGCCAAGCCGGTCGAGGTCGGCTTCGAGATCCGGGCCGACAGCAGCTCATCCAAGCCCGCCACCATGAAGCTGTCGCCAAGCGTCGATCCGTGCGACCAGGCTGCCGGCGAACCTCTCGACCTGCAAGGCGTCGTCCCCGGCCTGCTGCCGAATGAAATCGGCGCCAGCGCCGTGGATGTCTGCCAGACGGCGGTGAAGGCTTATCCGGACGTGCCGCGCTTCCGTTACGAACTCGGACGCGCGCTGCTTGCGTCCGGCAAGGTCGCGGAAGCCAGGACAGCCATCGAGGACGCCGCCAAAAAGGGGCACGTGCGCGCCGTCTTCGAACTCGGATATATCGCCTCGTCCGGAATAGGGATGACCGTCGATCCCAAGAAGGCCAACGAATTCTATTCAGTGGCGTCCGACAAAGGCGACCCCTACGGGATGACGGCATGGGGTCGCGCTTTGTTCAACGGTCTCGGCGTCCAACGCGACACCGGCAAGGGGCTGGACCTGCTGCTCAAGGGGGCGGCGATGGGGCACACCTATGCCATGAACGATCTCGCAGCGATCTTCACGGAAGGCCGCAACGGCGTGCCTGCCGATCCGGCCCGTGCCGTCGCTTTCCTCAAGGCAGGCGTCGAACGGCAGGACATGTATTCGATGAACCTTCTCGGTCGCAATTATATCACCGGGCGAGGGGTCGAGAAGGACCCGAAGGCGGCGATGGCGCTTTTCCAGAAGGCCATCGACCTTGGCCAACCTTATGCGCCTGGCAGCCTCGGGCGCATGTACCGGGACGGTGTCGGCGTACAGCAAAATCTTGATGAAGCGCAGCGCCTGTTCGAGTTGGCAACCGCTCGGGGTGATCAATCCGGCGCGTATGATCGCGCGGCCATCGAGATGCAGAAGGGCGACAAGGCCGACCAAGCCATAGCCGTGCGCTATCTTGCGTTCGCGGCCGCGCTTGATCTCCGCAACGAAATTCCGGACGCAAAGAACACGCTGGCGAAATTCGGGGCGAAGGCGAAAACCGCCGCGCTGAAGCAACTGCGCGCGGAACTCAAGTCCAAGACTCCGGCGAGTGGTTCTGTCGACACGCAACTGGTCAATGCGGCCAGGGCGGTCTGGGAACAAGCCAACCCGCGTCGGGATTTGTTTTGATCGACAAGGAGGCAATGGTGGGCAGGGCAATTAGACATGTGATCATCGCAACAGTTTTAGCCGGCGCCCTGGGGGGCATGATGGGCTGTACTTCGATAGTGCCAAAAGCAGAGCCCACACTAACGACGAAACACCGGACGAAGGCCATTCGCACGACGACCACGCCAAAAGTAGTCAAGCAGAAGAAGGTGACAGCCAAGAAAGTGGTCAAACCGGTTGAAGACGCACCCCCTCCCGTCGTTGCGCCCCTGGGTGGCGGCAGCGGTGGCGGCGGCACCGGCGGCGGTGCTGGCGGCTGGTGATGAGTTTTTGATAGTAGCCAAGGCCCGTGTGGCGCACTGCTGTTGACTTGGCGCTGCTTGCCGTGGCCACCCGCCACCATTTGGCGCGCCATTCCGCGCTCCGGACCTTGACTGGAAGACCGGCTGCAACTGCTCGCCAAGCAGCCGGAAGTGCTCTATGCTCCCGCCTGGTGTAGTGTCCTGGGCAGGGGCGTTTCATGGTCGAAGTCGTCGCATTCTGGTGGAAAACACGGTCTGGAGGCCTCACCACATGGGCTCCTGGCCTGATCGTCGCATTGTTGCTGTTGCTTGGATCGCAAGCCGCCAGCGCCGCGCCGAACTGGACGCTCGATCCCACCGCTTCGGTACTCACCTACCAATCGGTCAAGAAGAACACGATCGTCGAAACCAACAAGATCAGGAACATCGCCGGCACCCTCAGTTCGGCGGGTGATGCCAAGGTCACGTTCGATCTCAATTCGGTCGATACCGGCGTCGACCTGCGCAATGTCCGCATGCGCTTCCTGTTCTTCGAGACATTCAAGTTCCCGACGGCCGAGTTGACGGCGAAGGTGGACCCCGCCGCGTTCGCCGATCTCGCGACAAAGCGCAGGGTGAAGGCAACCTTGCCTTTCCGTCTCAATCTGCACGGCGTCGACAAGGACCTCGAGGCCAGCATCGTCGTCACCATGATCAGCGACAACATGGTCTCGGTCGCCTCGGAGGCCCCGGTCGCCGTTCATGTGGAAGACTTCGGCCTGCTGCCCAACGTCGACAAGCTGCAGCAGGCGGCCAATGTCACCAATATCGTGCCCACCGCGTCGGTGTCGTTCGACTTCGTCTTCACCGCCGACGGCAGCAAGCCGGCCGCCACCCAGGCCGCCGCGGCGAGTTCCGCCGAGGTGGGCCCGGTTGCCACCGATGCCGCCAAGGCGAATTTCAGCGACGAGGAATGCCTGAACAGGTTCGCCGTGCTCTCGCGCACCGGCGCCATTTATTTCCGGCCGGCAAGCGCGCGGCTCGATACCCAGAGTCGCCCGCTGCTTGCGGAGGTCGTCGGTGTCGTCAGCAAGTGTCCCGGCCTGAAGGTCGAGGTTTCCGGACACACTGACTCCGACGGGTCGCCTGTCGAGAACAAGCGTTTGTCGGAGCGCAGGGCCCAGGCGGTTGCCGACGCCATTGTTGCCGCCGGCATTCCTCGCACGCAGATCACGGCGACCGGCTACGGCGAGGAGCGGCCGGTTGCCGCCAACGACACGCCCAAGAACAAGGCGCTCAATCGGCGGATCGAGTTTTCCGCCAGCAAGCTCGTGAACTGAGGTTCCGGTGAGGTCCCATCTGATCGCCCGTTGCGCTGGCCTCTTTCGCGCCGCCGGCCTTGCGGCGCTCGCCTTGCTCCTGACTTTGACCATCGCCAATGCCGAGCGCCGCGTCGCGCTTGTCCTTGGCAACTCCCAGTACCAGCACGCGGTGCCGCTCACCAATCCAGTGCGCGACGCCCAGGCCATGGCTGAACGCTTGAAGAAGCTCGACTTCGAGGTCGTTTCCGGCTTCGACCAGACCAAATCGCAGACGCAGGCAACGATTGCCCAGTTCGCAAAACAGGTGCGCGGTGCCGACATTGCGCTCTTCTTCTACGCCGGCCACGGCTTGCAGGTTTCGGGCAATAACTATCTGCTTCCGGTCGACGCCGCGCTTGAGGATGAGACCTCCCTCGACTTCGAGGCCGTATCGGTTGATTTTGTTTTGCGCCAGATGTCGCGGGAAACCAGCATAAGGCTGGTGTTTCTCGACGCCTGCCGCGACAATCCCCTCGCCGAGGTGCTGGCCAAGACCGCGGGCGTCAACGGTGCAAGCAGCGGCCTTGCCGAGATTCCGATAGAGAATGGTGGCGCCGGCACGCTTGTCGCCTTCGCTGCCAGCCCCAATCAAGTCGCCTATGACGGCTCGGGCGAACATTCGCCTTTCACCGCGGCGCTGCTCCAGCGCATCGGCGAATCCAACGTCTCCATCACCGAAGCGATGAACAGGGTGACCAGCGACGTCTTCAAGGCAACCGCCGGCAAGCAGCGTCCCTGGATCAATGTCTCGCTGACCACCGAGGTCGTCCTGCACAGGATCGATCTCAACGCGCCATTGATCGTAGGCGAGGCGAGCCCACTTCCGGCCGAAGGCGCCTCCGACGCGCGCAACACCGGCGCAGCAGGTGCATCAGGCCAGGGTGACGACCAGCTGGCGCTCGATGTGCTGCGCCAGAAGATCCCCAGGCTGGCGTCGGACGCCCCGATCTTTTTCGACCATCCGATCGATTTCGGCGATCCGGCAATCGACGGCAAGAGCATTGCTCAGCTGATCAAGGGTAAGCCCCTCTTCAGCCCTGTGGAGGGATTGGACAAGTCGGTGTGGGAGGGCAAGCACTGCGACGGCTGCCATGAATGGGACGAGGCCCGGCTGTGCGATCAGGCGAAGAATTTCGCCGCCAACGATGTCTCTGTCCTGCGCCTGCAACATCCGCTGGGAACACGCTTCAAGGTGGCGCTCGCCAAATGGGCCCAAGGCGGCTGCAAGTAGGGCAGGAGGGTGGGGCATCCATCCCGGTTAGTGTCTGGATGGAGGCTTAATACGCATCCGCTGATTGGCGCAGCGCCTCGATCTCGGCCATCTGGATGCCCATCTCGACAAATGCGGAAAGAACGGCAAAGCGGTCCGCGAGCGCGACACGCGCCAGCCCGGCCAGAACACCGGCGTTGACCGCATGGGCGGCGGGAAATGGGTGCAAGGCCGATACCGTCGTCGCGGCCATGGCCGAACCATTGTCACGCCATCCCGCAGCCAGCGCAATCCAGCCCGACCGGCGTTGTCGGCGGCGTCGCCGCGGCCGTGCTGACTGCCGCGCGATGGCGTGGGCTGTCCGGTTCTCCCACCCAGTCGCGAACAAGCGCGAGCAACTCGTGATCGGTCCCATCGAGCAGCTCGCTCAGATGGCTCAGGCATTCATGCGCCCACCAGACCGCGGCCCGATCGGGAAGCAGGTAGGCACAGAACGTGATTGCCTCCTCGGGAACGCGCCCGGCGAGGAGGTCGCGGCAAAACGCGATCGAGTGCTGTTCGGTTGGAAGGGTACTCATGTCCCGGGCAACAGCGGGACAAGCCATGAAAAGATCCCGTGCCGTTTTGAATCGGAGCCCATTGGCCATGATCGCCACGCTTTCATCGAGGAGCCTTGGCCACTCAAGCCTTAGGCGCGGCGCGGGTCAAGTCTCAACCGGTGACATGGCGACAACTGCCGGCGCCGCCGTATCCGCCAGCGTTTATCGACAGACAATTGCCTCGGAATTTGGTAGCATCAAAACCGGATGCTCAAACAGGAGGAGCCGCTATGCAGTGGCGCAGTTCAGCCTTTGTGTTGGCGGTCGTGTTTTTCTCGACCCACGCTTCCGCCGACCCTGTTCAGAAATCAGAAGACATCGTGAAGTTTTTTACCGGCGCGGCCGATCTCGGCAAGTCGCGGGGAATTTGTGTCGGCACCGAGGAGGAGTGCAAAAGCAAGACCAAGGCAAAAGATGCGCCGGCGGAAAAATCCAGCCTCGACATGCTGATCAATTTCGGACTGGATTCGGCCGAGCTCGACTCCACCGCGCGGGCTGAACTCGACGAGTTCGCCAAGGCGCTGAAGGACAGCCGGCTGAGCACGTTCAACTTCGTCGTCGAAGGCTACACCGACGCCACCGGCACGGTGCACTACAACGAAGGCCTGTCACAACGGCGCGCGCGATCGGTGGCTGCCTTCCTGACGGCCAGCGGTATCGAGCCAGCCCGCATCAACGCGATCGGCATGGGCGAAAAGAATCCGCGCAGCCCCAACCCGTATGACCCAGTGAACCGCCGTGTGGAAATGCGGATAAAGACGCAATAGCTTGCGTTGATGCATGCCTCCCAAAACCGAACAGCGGTTGTGGGACGACGACATGCATAAGAACAAATTTAAGGACGCCGAACGCGGTCGCTGTCGCGAGCGTCGCGACGACTGCGTTTCCAGGCGTAGGGTTCAGGTCGAACAGGCCTGCAAACGCCGACCTGTCAGTTCTTGAGCACTCCGCCCACCGCCACGCCGGTGCCGAAGATCAGCGCCTTGGTGAGGAAGTCGTTGTTGTCCTGGGGCGGCGGATCATCCTGCCGCACCACGGTCTCGCGGTTGCGCCGCTTCTGAACGACCTGCTGTTGTTTGCGGGGTCTCTGCGCCACCGGCCTCTGCGTGCGGACCTTCTGTGCCACCTGCTTTTTCGGCTGCGTCGCGCGGGCTTGATCGGCGGCGTATCTGGCGCGCACGGACTCCATCATCGGATCTGTCTGGATCACGAGGAACGCCAGTTGTTCGCGCGTCAGATAGGTGGTCTGCGGCAAGCCGTTCTTCACTTGCCAGACACCGATCGCCTGCCGGGTCTGCGGGCCTATGTTTCCGTCGATGCGCCCAAGCTCGTTGCCCAGCGCTTCGATGCGCAATTGCAGGTCGATGCGCCCCTGGCGATCGAGGCCGATCGCGCTTTCCGTCAACTCGGTGCCAGGCGTTTGCTTCACCTCGTCCGGAACACCGACCGAGGTGCGCACGGCGGAGCCGGAACTGGCGTTCGCCTGGTCCGTGTCGAGTGCCGCGACCTGCCGGTTCTGGGCTTTCGGGTCGTTCAATTCGTCGATGTTCAGCCGCGCCACGGTGGCGAAGCGACCGTTCGGAAACTGGTCGAGATAGGCCTCGTAGAACGGAATGGAATTGCGCTTCGAAGCCTCATCCCAAAGGCGTTGCTCGACTTCCCAGGAAGGAGCATCACTGGCAACGGGCGCAGGAGCGGATGTTGCCGCCGCGTTCGATGCGTCGGCCATGGGTTTTGCGGGAGGCGCCGCCGCCGCGACGGGTTTTCCCAGGAAGACCTCGCGTCCCAGCGATGCATTATGCCAGGGCCTCTGGCGACCTTGCGTGGTTTCGGTCACTTCGCCGCGCACGCGCGTCAGCGCGCTCTGGATTTCGACACCGGGTTCGGTGAGATGCACGGCGAGCGCCGTCGAGTAAGGACTGTCGACCCCGTTGCCGTCGAACGCGATGGCGCCCGGATCCGTTGCATAGGCTATCAGGAGGCCGCCGGTTCCGACACCGTCCGATTTTGCTTCGACCGGCGCCAGGCCGGTGCCCAACGAGGTGGAGCGGCTCTTCGGCAGGGAGGCGGCCAGTGTTCTTGCCAGCGGATTGTCGCGGCAGGCATCGAGGATGATCACGCCAACCGCCGGGTCGGGCGGTAACGCAGCCATGAAGTCATCGATCTGGATGGTGCGGGTCTTGAGATAGGCCGGCGACGTCAATTCGGCATCGACCGGTATCAGGTAGTTCTTGCCGTCGACCTGCATGCCGTGACCGGCATAGAATATGACCGCGAGGTCCGCGTCGTAGGATTGCTCGGTAAACCGGCTGATGAGGCTGTGCATGCCTGCATTGTCCTGATCGACCCCCTCGATCACCTCGAACCCGGCATTGCGCAGCGTCGATGCGATGAGGTGGGCATCGTTGGCGGGGTTGGGCAAGGTGACCGCATGGACGTATTTGCTGTTGCCGATGACCAGCGCGACGCGCTTGGTGTCAGACCCGGCAGCCTCGGCGCCGAGCGCGGCAAGGAAAAGCAGGATCATCCCGCTCAGAAAGACGGCAAACGCTTTCATGGACCAGCCCTCCGCCCACCAGGGCGCACTATTGATGTCTGCGCATGCTAAATTTCGTCAGCGACAAAGTCGCTTGTGCCAAAAATGGCTCCTGGGCGTATGTGATCTTGACCACAGTCTTGGTTCACAAGGGCCCGAAAAAAGTTGCCTATGGTAACACTTGGCAGCAGGACCACCAATGGTCCGAGAGGCTGATGCCGTCACGGGCAGGTTCAAATCGTATTCTGAATCGAGCTTATGAGGGTCGTGACGGCCTGCTTGTATTTTTCGAACTCCGGCGATGTCTGGCGGATCTCCGTGGTCGTTGTTTGCGGGCTGGCGTCGGTGGCCACACGGCTCAGCTTCTGCCCCATCTTCCTTTCGGCCCAGTCCACCACATAGCTGGCTGTCTTGCCGGTGAGAAACGGGTTGGCCTGGATGACGGCCGATCCCAGCACGACGCTCAGTTGCGCCGAACCTGGCGCCGACAGCACCTGGTGCGCGCCTTCCATTCCCAGGAAATGGCAGAGATAGAGTCGGCCGGCCGTGATCTGGTGACCACGCGCCCGAAGATAGGCTTCGCCTTCGCGCGCCAGATTGCGCACCATCTCACGCGAGATCGTGGCGTCGTAGCGCAGAGCGAGCAGGTCGGCGGTCGACAGCGTGCGCGCGAGGTCCGGGCGATACGTATTCATCATCCTGATCCAGGTCTTCGTTATGAACTGGCCGGCGCCGGTGGCTGAAGAATTCGGATTCTTGGCGCGAGCGCTGCCACCACTTTCGACATGAACGATACGCTCGGTAAGCGTCTCGACAGCGACATCGCCGGAAGTGCCAGAATTGCCAGTATCATAGGTGGCGACCGCGGTGACCGTCCCCAGCGGATCGATCGCCTCGCCGTTCTGGTAGAGCTCGAAATGCAGGTGCGGGCCGGTTGAAAGGCCGGTGGTGCCGATATAGCCAATGACGTCGCCGGCCTTCACCTTGGTACCGACGCCGCTCGCAATGGCGAATTTTTGCATATGCGCATAGCGCGTCTCGCGCCCGTTTCCGTGCGAAATCTTCACCAGATTGCCATAGCTGCCGCCATCGCCCTGGAAGCTGATCTCGCCGTCGAAGGCCGCCATGATCGGCGTGCCGACAGGGGCTGCCCAATCGACACCCTTGTGGATACGAACGACGCCGAGGATCGGGTGCTTGCGCGGGCCGAAGGTGGAGGTCATGACCCCGCTCACAGGCGTGACCATGCCGTTGGCGACAGTCAGCGAGCGCACCTCGTCATTGCCGGTGACGCAGGCGAACTGGCCGTCGCTCTGCTGGAAGACGAAACACTCGAGGCTTTTTTCGGCGCCCTGGACGCCCACATACAGCACCCGCCCGGCACCCTCGTCCTTGCCGCGCGGCGTCTGCGAATAGATCAGCACAAGACGCTGGTCCTCGCTTGCAAAGGCGTCCAGATCCTGGCCTCTCGAGAGATACATGATCGCTTCGCCGATCACACCGGTCGGAACATTGTTGCGGGCCGCCGTCGAATAGATCGCGTCGAGCAGACGATATTGCCTTTTGTGCGTGCCTTCCTCCTGCGCGCCCGAATAATTGAACAGATCTTCGCGGACCCAAGGGTCGACACCCGACACGAACGCGCCCGCCGCGTTGCGCGTCAGCGTGCCGACAAAGACGTTCTTGGCGTAGATCGAAACCTGCATGAGGGACATCGTGGTCGTCTCGCGGTTCGGCCGGTATCCGCGCATCGCAACGACATAACCCGCCTCCAGACCGTCCCGGTTGAAGAGCGCCTTCAGGGCTTCACCGGCCAGCTTCGCATCGTCGGCGGAGAAATGCGCATCGAGCGCAACGCTGTCCAAACTGCGGTCGTTGAGGATCTTCACGAACGTGTCTTGGGTCGCCTCGAACCGCTGATACTCATTCGTGACGACCGCGACACTCGTGTTGTTTTCGATCTGGGTCTTCTGGAATGCGGGAAGGGCCGCATCGCCTGCATCGATTGTCTCACCCCAGCCGGCTTCGGGATCGTCGGCGTCCGCCTTCTGGCCCGAAGCCGCCGCGGGTTGCCCGGCGGCAGGCGGTGGCTGAAGATCATTCTGCAGATCGCTGGATGGCGCGGCAGCGCTCTTTCGTTGCGCCTGGAAGAATGCGAAATCCTCCTGCGTCGACGGTATCGTCGTCATGAATTTTTCGCTGGCGCTAAGCATGACGTCGGACAGGATTTCGATCTGGGGCGAAACCCCGGCCTGGTCGAGTTCCGCCGGGCGCGGGATCTCGCGGCCTTTCGTTGCGGCGCCGGCATCAGGTGCAAGCGTGATCCACATCGGGTCCCCGGCCAGGTCGATGATGGCGGGCACATAGACGGATGCATCGGCCGGCACATCGTCCACTCCTTCTACCGCGTGCAACTCCTCGTCTTCATCGCCGAACGACCAATAGTCCGCGGTGAGGTAGAAACCGACGGCGATGGAAAGCAGGACAATCACAGCGAGACCGGCAAGGAGCCTGCGCCAAAGCGTGCGCCTGCGAAGCGCAGCGCGCGCCTGCTTTTTCTGCTTGAAGCTCGTGTCGATACTGTGCGTCACGGATTGCTTCCGGTCAGGAAGAAGGTCCACCGCACCTGTTCAAGCGTATCGACTTCGAGAAATTGCGCCGCGATATGGCCGCGCTGCCAGCATTCGTCGATGCCGCGGATCGAAAAACGTCGCCGCTCGATGCACATTTCGGTGGATCCGGTGAGGATCGCGTGGCCGAAAACATCCGTTGCATAGATGTAGATGTAGCGGTTCGTCAGTTCCTCGCGGATGACGTTCACGCATTGATTTGCGCCGATGGTCCACCAGCCGTCGGTCTGGTCCGCATTGTCGACCCTCTGGCCGACGGCGAGATTGACGACGTCGAGTGTCTGGTTGCAGACCGTGAATTCGGCGCGCGCTTCGCTGGATGTCAGCACGGCCAGCAGGGCGGCGCCCGCCATGACCGCGAGCTTCATGCGGCCCGTCAGGGCAGGCAGGGCTCGAACCGGATCACGCTGCCTTGTGGGCAGGTCGGCGGACGAGTGGGGCAAACACGCGCGGCGGAGTTCCATCGGGCGCCCATGCTACCCGCCGAGCCGGAAATACTTGGCTGTGGCTGAGAACTGGGATCCGTCGGTCTCGATTTCCTCGAGAATTTTGGGCAGCAGAACCGAGGCTGGCGTGGGCGTCGAGAACGCAGCCGCCTGAATATCCTGGGGGCCCGTGATCACCATAATGATCTGCGGCACCGCCTTTCCGGCGGCCTTGTCGGCGGCGCCAAGAGCAATCGGGATGCTGAAGGTGGCCTTGTCCGATTGTGCGACGATGCGGTCGTCGAGATTGAACACCATGCCTTTGTGATCGATCAGCAGCACGCTGGAAATGAGCCCGCCACGCGTCACCAGCGTGCCGCTGATCGGCATACCGTTCGGCACCGACGTCCGATCGAGGACAAGCTGCGGCTTCTCGGCCGCGGTCTGCCCCAGAAAGCGCAGGAAGTTGGTGACCTCGCATTGGCTTGGTTCAATGAGGCGGACGCTGATGTCCGGCTCGACATGGAATTTTGCCTGGAAATCGCTGAGCATCCGCTCGAATGGCTGGACCGCCGTTCCAAATCCTTCGATCGCGGCGGCCTTGCCGGACGTCATGGTCGCATAAAAACAGTCGCCGCCGCCGAAGTCGCGAACCCAGGAGACCCGTTGCGCGATGTCGTCGGCGACCGGCGGAATAGCTGGTTTGGGCACGTTCAACGCGACGACAGGTTGGTCCGGCTGTTTGGCTGCCGGTGACACCGCCTTTTGGCTCTCGGTGTTCGCGACATCCGTCTGGCTGGGTTTGGGCGCCGGCGCGGCCGCCTTGGGCGCCGGCGCGGCCGCCTTGGGCGTTGCCGGCTGGCTGATCTGTGGCTCGGGCTTCTGGCTCTCCACAACCTCTGGCTGGGCCGGCGGCGGCGTTGTGATTTTCTCGGCGGCAGGTGGGGCTGCAGCGGTTGTATCAGGCATCGGAGCCGGCTTCTGACTGTCGCTGGCCATCGTATCCGGCTGGATTGCCGGCGATGCCTTTTCGGGCGGCGGCTGCGTGTCGGTTGCGGATGGCTTCGGAGGTTCCTTGGTTTGCGGGGGGACAATGGGCTTCGCCGGCTCCGGCGTTTGCACGGCCTGGGCATCTGCCTGGCTTGCAGCGGGCGGCGCGCTCGCCTCGGTTCGCGGTTGCGCTTCCATTGTCGGCGGCTTCGGGCGTTCCTCGGCCTGCGAGGGGACTTGGGCCGGCTTGGCCGGCTGTTGCTTTTGAGCCGCCGCGGCATCTGGCTGATTGTCAGCCGGCGGCGCGACGGCTTCCGTTTTCGGCTGCGCGGTCGGAGCTGCCTTTGCCGGCTCAGGGACGTTCGCGAGATCGCCCGTGGGAGCCGGCTTCGACATTTCCGGTGCAGACTTTGATGGTTCCGGCGCGGAAAGCGATATTTTGCCGGCAGTCGGCGTCGCGGGCGTCATGAAGCCGCTGAGATAAAGGCCGGCACCTGAGGCGACAGCCAGCGTCGCCAAGGCAGCAATCGCTATGGTTCGGGTCTTTGTGGGTTTTCCAGGCGCATCCGCCGTGACCGCGCGTGGAGGGCCGGCGACCGGCGAAGGCCGCGGTTCGGACAAATGCGCGGGCCGCACATGCTGGACGAAGCGTTGCCCACCTGGACCCGTTGCTGTTGCGGGCCCCTCGGCACTGGTTGGCTGCGTCTGGATCCGGGAATCAGGTGCAAAAGTTTCCCCGGTGCGCGGCAAAGCCGGCCGTTCGCGGGGTGTCTTGGATGTCGGCGGCGTTGTTGCTTCGTCTTCGTCACGCGTCATCCTGGCGATTTCCGCCATGCTGACCGGCCGGTCTTGCGGATCCGGTTGCAGCATGGCTTCAACAATGCCACGAAAATCATCGTCGATGCCGGAGAGATCAGGCACGGTCCGGCGCTTTTCGATGATCTCGTACTGTGACCCGCTCATGTCGATCGGTTTCCCGCGCAGGGCGGCAGCCAACACCAGCCCAAGGCTGTAGATGTCGGACTGTTCGCTGACGTCGCCGCTGTACAGCCCGAGCTGTTCGGGTGAAACGTAGTTGTACTTTCCCGCGAACTTGCCGCCGATCAGCGTCTCCCCGCCCACCGTCGCCGATCGCGCGATACCGAAATCGATGATCTTTGCGCGGTCGACCCGGCCCCCTGGCAGGATGATGTTGTCCGGCGAGAGGTCGCGATGGATTGCTCCCGCCTGATGCACGGCGCTCAGGCCGGACGCGAGGCGATGGCAGAGCTTGCGCACCTCCTCCGTCGGCATCGGGCCACGCCGCATGATGTCGTACAGCGACTCGCCGTCGACGAATTCCATGGCAAGGTAGGGACGGCCAATCCCGGGATCGATCGTGAAGACGTGGTATCGCACGACCGCGTCGTGCGACAGGTGGTTCAGGATCGAGGCCTCCTTGCGGAACAAGGACAGGATCGTCTGGTCACGGGCAAACTCGGGCAGGACGATCTTGATCGCGACGTGGTCGCCGGTCTGGATGTTGTGGCCACGGTAGACCTCGCCCATGCCGCCGAATGCGATCCGCTCGTCAAGTTCGTAGATGCCGCTGAGCTGCGTGCCTACGGCGGTGTTGGCCACCTGCGGCGATATTCGCGTCTTGTCGTCGGCGCTCATCAGCCTCTGCCCTCCGCTCCGGACAGATCAGGGTGGAGCGGTCGTCCATTGCGCCCGTTTCCGATCTTCACGAGCACGATGGTGACATTGTCTGTTCCGCCTCGCGCCAGGACCGTTTCCAGGAGATTTTCGCACGCTGCCTGAGGCGTTGCCGACACCACCGCCGCCTCGATCTCCGCATCGGTGACATGCGCCGTCAGCCCATCGGTACTCAACACAAAAATGTCTCCAGGCATGAGTTCGCCTTGCTGGAAGTCGATGACGAATTCATCGCTGACGCCCACCGCATGCGTGATGACGTTGCGGCGTGGCCAGGTGAGCGCCTCGGCCGCGCTGATCATGCCTCGGTCGAGGAGCTCCTGCACTTCGGTGTGGTCTTTCGAAATCTGCGAGATCGAGGCGTTGCGGACCAGATATATCCGGCTGTCGCCCGCCCACAGGCAGGCAAACCGTCCGTCCATCGCCAACAGGGCGGCTACGGTGGAGCCGATGGTTATGCCGCGTGCCTCCGATATCCTGCGGATATCGGCATTGGCCCGGCTCAGCCTGTCCTCGAAACGCGCCCGCAGGTCCGGAGCGGAACTTGCGATGCCGATCGTTGCCAGATGGTCGACAATGCTGGCTGAGGCGACCTCTCCGGCTTCATGCCCGCCCATCCCGTCGGCCACCACCCAAAGGCCGGTTCGCGGCTCGACCAGATAGTTGTCTTCATTGTGCTCGCGGACACAGCCTTTGTGGCTCACGCCGAAGCTCTCAAAGGGAAGGGCGACGTCGTTCAATTTGCCACCAAGCGCTTCTCAAGCGCCCTCTGCGGCGCACCGCCGCGCGCCCGCTCGAGCCACTTTGCCACAGGCTCGACCATTAGAGTATCGAAATCAGGGTCCGCGCGCCTGGCGCCCGCGGATAGCCTCACCAAACGGAAAAGCTGGAAAGTCATCTCAAAATGCCTTCGGGCAGCTGAAGCCGGAAAGCGCCGGGAGGAAGAAGGGGCTGGGGCCGGAACCGGTCTGGATCGTATAGGTGACGTCGCGCCCGCCGATCAGGAAGCGCGCGGTGACATCGCTGTCGCTGTCGCTGCCGGTGATGGTCGCTTTGTCGAGCAGCCGCTTGAGCGCCCACGGCCCTTCGAACTTGAGGGTGGATTCGCGGCCTGGCATCTCCGGCGTCAGGCTCAGACTGGCGGACCCCGAGGACGTGCCGCTCGGCCAGGTCACGGTGCTTGGCGCGTTGCCCGCCTGGTTGCTCTGGATGGTCTGACCATCGACATCGAGCACCGCCGCATCGGCATCGCCATGCAGTGAGAATGGCGTGAAGGTGAGGTTGACCGAGGGCACCGAACCGCCCGATGGAAAGAAGGCGTTGCGGATTTCCGCCGCCAGCTGGAAGTTTTTCAGCGTCGACTTCGACAGGTCGCGCCCGAAGCGCGCATCCTGTTTCCAGCTCCAGTCCTGGCCGGTCATGTCGATCAGCGATGCGAGGTTTTGTGCGAAGAACCGGTCCATCAATCCGCCCGGAGCGAACAATTTCGCGAAATCCGCCATCGCAATGTCATCCGTGCCATTGCCGGTGAAAGGATAACGTCCGTTGACCGCCGCCTCGCAGGGAGCCGTGACCGTCTGGTCGAGCATCTGGTTCAAATTCGCCACCGAAGTCTCCGCGACGTTGCCTTCAAACTCGTCCGCCGTCGCATTGACCATTCTGGCCAGTTGCTTGGGCAGGCGCGAGACGTTGGCGCGAAGGGTGGCTATCTGGAGCTGCAGATTTGCGTTGACGCGTTCAGTCTGCGACGGCACGTCGTTCGCCAGTTGCAGGCTCTGGTGGATGTCGCGGAAATTCTGGGTCAAGGCATCGATGGGACGGCGTCCGGCAGGACCGTTGACCAGAGCCTGGAACGACCTGAACTGCGCTTCGATGTTGGCCCCGGGATTCTGGTTCTGTGAGCTTGCGGACCCTGTGCCGGCTCGGCTTTGCGATTTTCCAGTGGCAATTTGAATGCCGATGCGAGCCAGCCCCCTGGCCATGTCCGTGGCGTCTTGTGATTGGCCTTGACCCGCGCCGGCTTCCGCCCCGGTGCCGGAAGCAGGGTCTCGCGTCAAAGCCGTCTCGTTGGCGATCGCCGTGAACAGCTGTTCGATCGGCGAGGTCGGCGAGGCGGCGGCGGAAAGCGCGATGTAATGCGGCTTGTCCGTCAGCATCGCCTTGAATTTCAGCTGGTCGAGAACGCTGTTCCACGCCGTTGCGAACTCCTTCCCATAGCGATCGAGAAGTTCGGGGCCGAGCTTGAGCAATTCCTGATCGATGCCGCCTTGCTCGCCGCCACCGCCGAGGACCCACTGGTCGTCGACGAGCGTCTGCGCGATGCGCGACAGTTGCCCGAGATAGAAGTGGTTGAAGCCGGCATAGGTGTAGATGCCGGGAACACGAAGGCCTGACAGATCGCCGCCATCGACACGCTCGAACAGCAGCTGCGCTTCCGGGCCACCTTTCAGCGAAACGGAAAAATCGTCCAGCGCTGCCGCGTATACGGCGGACTTGATCAATGCGGAGGCGCGGTCGGCAAGGCTCATGCGTCCGAGCGAGCGTTGGGCGGCTTCGACGAGCGGCTGGTTGAGTTCGAAAACCGGATCATAGGCATCGTCCAAGGCAAGCATGGCGCGCAGGTGCCTTTCGAGTTGCTCGCGTCCGTCACGGTTGTTCTCGCCTGGATACCGGTTCTGCTCCCAATCCTGCTTCATCCAGGAAACGATCAGCGCGTCGTCGACTTTCGGTGCCTTGCCGCCAAGCATCAGATAGATCTTCAATGGTTCGTAGAGCGCGACCGGATCAGCCATCCTGGCCTGGATCGTCCGCTCGGCCTGGATCAGCAGGCGCGATCGGAACATTCGTTCCAGCGCTTGCCGATAGGCCGTCTTGGAAGCCGAAAGAAGTCTCTCCCGCTGACTGAGGCCGAACGTCTCCTCGATCGGTGTCGGCAAGTCGCTGGTCTCGAACCCGGTCGGCAGATCGCGCAACTGGTCGAGCGGGCCAATGACGTTTTCGAGGTCGACATCGGTCACCTCCGTGCTTTTGAGCAGCGCGCCCGCCGTCTCCCGATACTGGCTCATGGCCTGCGTGGTGGAGGCGATCAGCGACCTGTTGGCCGTGAAGCTCAGCGCCAGGGTGCCGAGAGCCGCCGCGGCGATCAACGCGATGGCGCAAAGCCCCCCAAATCTGGCGATCGCAGCACGTCTTGCGGCCGATTTGTCGTACGAAACCCATCCGGATTCAGCAAAGATGACGCCGGTCAACAGATCATGCAAAAAGAAGCTCTTGCCGGTTCCGGAAAGGTGGGCGCGGGAATTGCTGCCGAAGCTGCGGCCGATCGCGCCCAACACCTGATCGATTGGCGTTCCCTCTTGCGTCCCTGACGAGAAATAGACTCCACGCAGGCTGACATTCACCTGGCTGCGGGTCGGATCGAACAGGCTGGCGATAAAATTCGTAACTCGGCTCTTCAGCGCGCCGAACTGCGCCGGAAAGCCAAAGACGGATATGCGCGCGACGGGATCAGCTTCTTCCTGAAGGCGGTCAGGCATCTCCTCTACCAGGCGTCTTGCCAGTGCATCGAATTCGGCAGGGGCCTCGGCGGCCATGTTCTTGTTGCGATCCGTGGTCTGGAATGTCGCCCCCCAGACCTTGCGCCGGCGCTGCTCGTCGAAACCGCCGAAATAATCCATGAACCCGGAAACGAGATCGGCCTTGGTGAAAAGCAGATACACCGGAAACTGGATTTTCAGCGTCTCGTGGATTTCCCGCAGGCGACTGCGTATCTCGACGACGTGAGCGTCAAGCTGCTGATCGTCGAGGCTGATGAGATCGGCAAGGCTGATGGCCAGGATGACGCCGTTTATCGGTTGGCGGGTGCGGTATCTCTTGAGCAGCGACAGGAAGGCGAGCCAGCTCTTCTTGTCGCTCTCAGCATTGGAATCCTGCGTCGTGTAGCGTCCGGCGGTGTCGATCAGCACGGCCTCGTCGGTGAACCACCAGTCGCAGGAGCGTGTTCCGCCGACGCCAGCCACAGGTTGGGCGTCCCCCGAACCGGCCAGCGGAAAATTCAGACCCGAATTGACCAGTGCCGTTGTCTTGCCTGCGCCGGGCGGGCCGATGACGATGTACCAGGGGATCTCATAGAGGAAGTTGCGCCTGCCGCTCGCCCGCTTGAGCGCCGCGATGGCCTCGTTCATGCGGGCTTCGAGCACCCGCGAGTCATCATTCCGGTCGTCGTTGTGTGCGACGACAGTTTCGAGCTCTTTTTGTGCCTTTCTCGCTTGCCAGAAACGCAGCCCGTAGAAGATCGCCAGCACCGCCACGATCACGCCAATGATTGTCGCGCGCAGCCAGACAGGTCCGAGAGGCCGGGTGTCGGCGAAGCGAACCAACGGTCCCGCGAACCACACGGCCGCCGCGAAACCGGCCAGCGCGGTCACGCTGAATATCCGCAGCGGCCAACGCGTCATGGGCGCTCCCAAAAGGCCGTGCTCACAGTGTTTCCTCCCTGGCGATCATCACATCGACACGGCGGTTCTTGGCGCGGCCCTCTGGCGTCGCATTGTCGGCGATCGGTTCGTCCTCGCCCTTGCCATCGACCGTCAGTCGCGAGGGATCGCTGAATTTCGGTGCCATCAACGCTTCGACGGCCTTCGCCCTGGCGACGGAAAGATCGAAGTTGGACTTGAACGGGCTCGATTTTCGCGGCTTCACATTGTCCGTATGGCCGACAATCCTGATTGGTCCGCGCTCGGCTTCCAGGGCCGCGGCGATGTCGGCGGCAATGGGCTGGAATTCCGGCTTCGCCTCGGCCCGGCCGGACTGGAACAGCAGGAGATTGTTGATTTCCACCACGATGAAGTCGCCCTTCGTGCCGATCGTCAGCCCACCGCCTTCGACGTCCTTGGCCAGTGCCGAGCGGATGCGATCGATCTGCGTGGTTGTGGCGGCAGGTGGGGTGGCTTTCGCCGGCTCGGCCAATGGCGCCACGCTGGCGCGCTCGATGGCGACTGGTGTCGATGGGTTGAGTGCCAGCAATTCACCGGCGGCGGCGTCGCCTTCATTGGTGATGAAGACCCGCAAGGCGAAGAACGCCGCTGTCAGCAGCGCCGACGCCGCCGCCGCAACGACCCAGAGTGGCAGGCGAGCCGACGACTGCGCCATCGTCGCCGCTAGGCCCTGCCAATGCGGCGAGATGTCTTCGCTGGCACGCGCCCTGAAGTAGCGAAGCGTCTCGTAGACGTCGCGTCGCACGCGTTCGAGATTGGTGTCTTCGCGTGTCAGGCCCCGGTACTGGCCCTCGAAACCCAGCGACAGGCAGGCATGCATCAGTTCGAGCAGATCGTAGTGCGCCTCCGGGCTGGCCAGTATCTTGTTCAGCGCTTCGAAGAAGCCTGTGCCGCGGGGCTCGATGTGAAAGAACTGCGACAGCATGCTGTGCCGCGCCCAGTCGTCTTTTTGTGGCCAAGGCAGCTTGCCGACGAGATCGTCGACGGTTTCGCAGAGGGCAAATTTTGCAATCCGCGCATCCTCTTCCGCGACGCCGGTTTTCTCCATCGTTCGGTCGAACTTGTCGATCGCTTCGGCGACATGTTCCGCCAATGGTTCCGCTTGTCTCTCGACCGAGACAAGCCTGAGCTGGCCCAACAGCATCAGCAACGGCGCGGCAGCGGCAAGGATCGGGTTTGCCGCGGAGTATCTGACGCTGTCCGTGGCGCTGAGCAGGGTCTCCTGCCGCAGGGCTGCGGCGGGCGCCGCCACGGAAGCGCCCCCCACTCCAGCCGCGGCGGAAGGTGCTGCTTGATAAATCACGGTTCCGGATGTCCAGCCCGGCGGTGTATGCCGTCCGACACCAGGATCGAACACCGTTGAATCCTTGACCTGAGAGGGTTGGCCCCTGGCCGCGACAGGTGGCTGAGCAGCTGGCGGTGATTTTCGTTCGCGCCGTGGATTTGCGCGAATGACGGTCTTGCCCGCCGGACCGAAGGGATCGTCCTTCGAGTTCATCGCCGGTCATCCGTGCAGGCGGTGTGCCCGCGGTTGGGCGAGACAGGCGCAAAACGGTTTGTCGTCAGGTTAAGGAACAGGCCCCGCCGACCTTGGCAGTTTCCGGAGGAAGGTTGGCCAGAAAACGCTTTCCCGCCGTAACATGACATTTGCCGCAGACCCCCAGGTCAATGAGCCTTACCCGCTTGGCGAACTGTCGTATGTGATCGTAATCTCAGAAATTGTCGATTGGAACCGGATGCCGGCGTCGAGGAGATTTTTCTTCGCCGACTGATCTGCATGCCTCTGTTGGATCGCCTATTTTTGCTTGTCGGCTTTGGCGTAGGCCTCGCTGAAATAGGCCAGGAATATGTCCAGCATGCCGTTTTCGTGCGCCTCCTCCATGGTCCGCCATGTCGCGACATAGGCATCCCAGGCCTGGCTCTTCTTCGACGTAAACGACGCAGGCGGGAGTTTCCTTCCGATCGCCTCGGGCGACAGGTCGTCAAGCAGCCGCGATAGCGCAGCTTGCATGGCCGCATAGGTGGCGAACTCGTGCGTCTTGAGATCGCGGAATGCATCTTCGATACTGCGCCTGGCATCAAGATAGCCGGTCCTGCGGCGGGCGAACATGATTTCGAGGATGTCATCGGTTCCTGGAACGAACTTCAGGGGATTGTTGTCCGCGGAGCTGATCATCGTTCGTTGTGTGCTCTTGGCCAACATCTTCGCGGCTGCGCGCGCTTTCAGCAGCAAGGCCAGTTCCTCGACCACTGTCCGCAGGACCGCGCCGATTTCGGCAGCGGCTTCATGCGGGTCGCGCGATTGAAGCAATTCCGGCGAGATTCCGGCCCCGATCGCGATCTCCCGCAGCACTTCGTCTCTGGTCGAGGGGAGAGCCGCGGGTTGCGACGGGAAAGTCGACGCTGGAACGCGCTGCCCGGACCGTTGCTCTGCCGGGGCGAAGAACGGCTCGTCGGCGAATTCGAGCGGCCTGCCCGTCGCGGCCGGCATTTCTCTTTGGGTCGAACCGTGGCTTGGGTGACCTGTCGCGGCGCGCTCGTCGTCAATCGATACGAAGATGACATAGCGGCCGATCAGCACCCGGTCGCCGTGACCCAGCCGATGTGGGCCGGTCATGCGCTGGCTCGATCCGTTGATGTAGGTTCCGTTGCGTGAGACATCGTGCAGCCAAAACGCGCCTGCCTCGTATCGAACCTCGCAGTGCCGGCCGGAGATGAACTTGTCCGGGTCCGGCAAGGTCCAGTCACAAGCCTCGCGACCGATTTCGAAGCCGCGATCGCGCGCCGCATAGCCGGTCGGGAAGCCTGCGGGCACGGAGTCGATATTGTTGATTTGCAGACTGAGATACATCCAAGATCGCCGTCGAACGCCGGTTGATACTGCGTCATTCTAGCAGCTTGCGCGTGCAACAGGACAGACGCGTTTCAAGCCGACCCATCGACGGGGCAAGGTTCTGTCGCCCCCCGCCCTCTTTGGTCGGCAGGAAAACATGTGGTAGGCTCAACATGGCCTGGTGTGGCGGATCGAAAAGTTCCCGAGCGTGATCTTGTTAATATAGCGGGAACTTCAAATCCACCACGTTGGCGGCCGCGTCCAGGAGGGGCACGACCCATGCCGAACGAACGTGCCACGGTTGTGCAGACGCCGGTTGGCGGCGAGCTGTTGACCTTCACGCATCTTGTCGGGCGCGACGAGATTAGCCGTTGCTTTGCCTATACGGTCGGGTTCGTCAGCCCCAACTCCGATATCGATCCGCTGAAGATGCTGGGGGGTATGGTTTCGGTCGAAGGTGAATCCGATCCGAAACGGTGGTTCAGCGGCCTGGTGTCCGAGTTTCGCCTGACCCGCATCGAAGACCGGCTGGCCTACTACGAAGCGGTCGTCAGGCCGTGGCTCTGGTTCCTCGGCAATGCGACCGATTGCCGGATCTTTCAAAACATGACCGCTGTCGAGATCGTCGAAAAGATCTTCTCGAAATACGGAACGGCGAAATTCGAGAAGCGGCTGCAAGGGTCGTACCCCTCGCGCGAATACTGCGTGCAGTACGACGAGACCGATCTGGATTTCGTGCAGCGCCTGCTCGAGCACGAAGGCATCTTCTATTTCTTCGAGCACGACGAGGGCAAGCACACGCTCGTGCTCTGCGACGCGATGAGCAAGCTGAAGCCGGCGCCGGGCTACGAGAAGGTGCCTTATAATTTCGAGGGACACGGCTCGCGGCGCGACGTCGAGTACATCACCGAATGGATCCCGGGCAGTTCGGTGCGGCCGGGGGCTTATGCCCACACCGACTATGATTTCCAGAAGCCGGGCGCCGATCTGATGGCGAAGTCGGCCCAGCCGTTCAGCCACAAGGAAGCCTCCGGCGAGAATTATCGCCAGCCCGGGGCGCATCTTGATGTGGGGCGCGGCGACACCCTTGCCGGTATCCGGCGCGAGGAACTTCAGGCGGTGCACCAGCGCAACACCGCCGTGGGCACCGTGCGCGGCCTGTTTTCCGGCTGCAAGTTCACGCTCGAAAGCTTTCCGCGCGACGACCAGAACCAGGAATATTTGGTGGTGAGCGCCGAATACCGGCTGTTCGATCCCGGCTACCGTACCCAGAACGAGGCCCACAGCGAGAATTTCAAGGTCGTGCTGGGCGTAGCCCCTACCAAATTGCCTTACCGCCCGCCGCGCATCACGCCGCGGCCGATCATGCGCGGGCCGCAGACCGCAACGGTGGTCGGTCCTTCGGGCGAGGAGATATTCACCGACAAATATGCCCGGGTGAAGGTGCAGTTCCACTGGGACCGCCTGGGCAAGAAGAACGAAAACAGTTCCTGCTTCGTCCGTGTCTCGCAGACCTGGGCCGGCAGCGGCTGGGGCTTCATCCAGATACCGCGTATTGGCCAGGAGGTGATTGTCGATTTCCTCGAAGGTGACCCTGATCTGCCGATCATCACCGGCAGGGTCTACAATGCCTCGCAGATGCCGCCCTACGGCCTGCCGGGCAACGCAACGCAATCGGGCTGGAAATCCAACTCTTCCAAAGGCGGCGGTGGCTACAACGAGCTGATGTTCGAGGACAAGGCCGGCTCCGAACTGGTCAACTTCCAGGCGCAGAAGGACCACAACCTTCTGATAAAGCATGACCGGACCAAGCTGGTGCAGCACGACCAGTCGGACCGCATCGACCACGATGCCAAGCATTCCGTCGGCCACAACCTCGACGAGGACGTCGGCAACAACAAGACGGTCAAGGTCGGCGTCGACCAGACCACGAACATCGGTTCGAACGATACCGAGACGGTGGGCACGAACAGGTCGCTGACGGTCGGTGCCAACGAGACGATCCACGTCGTTGCGAATTCGACGGAGAATATCGACGCCAACCATTCGCAGACGGTGGGGATTGTGCAGACCGTTACTGTAGGGGCGGCTCGCGTCGACACCGTCGGAGCGGCGGAACAGCGTACCGTCGGCGGACTCCAGAGCAACACCATCGGCGCGACGAGGTCTGTCAGCGTGGGCATCAGCCAGACGCACAGCATAGGCACCAGTGATACATGGACCATAGGCGCCGATCAGAGCATCAGCATCGGTGCCGGACAGACCGTCGCCATCGCCGCGTCACAGGCGACCGATGTAGGCGCCTCACGCGTCGCCAACATCAAATCGAATGACAGCACTGACGTCGGCGGCGGGCATATGCTCAAGATCGCCAAGGGGAGCAAGATCGACGTCGGCGAGAGCGGCGTTATCGATGTTGGCAAGAACTTCACGCTCGACGCCAAGGAGAGCATCACGCTGAAATCGGGCAGCGCACAGATCGTGATGAAAAAAGACGGAACGATCATCATCGAGGGCAAGGATATTACCGTGAAGGGCTCGGGCAAGATCAACATCAAGGCCTCGAGTGACGTGATCATCAAAGGCTCGAAGATCAACGAGAATTGAGGGCGACGATGAGTAAGGTCAGGGACAGGATCGACGGCGTGGTGATCGGTGCCTTCCTGGGATTCGGGGAGGAGTCCCCGCTGGTCGTTTTTCCCGGCAATCCGGAAAAGACGGCGTTGCCTGCGCGTAGCTTGTGCGAATTGTCGTCGGACATGATCGGCTGTGAAGTGGCCTTGCTGTTTCAGGAGGGCGATCCGCGCAGGCCCCTGATCGTCGGGCGGATCGTCGAGCCCAGCCGCTCCAAGGCGGCTCCACACGTAATCCGGGATGGACAGCGTGTGCGTATCACCGCCGAGGAATACCTGGAACTGCGATGCGGCAAGGCGACGATCCTGATGGAGGCGGACGGCCGCATCACCATTCGCGGCGTTCACATCACCAGTCATGCCAGTGGCGCGCAGCGCATTCGCGGCGGCTCGATCAACCTGAACTGATGCGAACCTCGTCGAAGACAGAGGGACCACGCCCCGTCCGGATCGCAATGGAGGTCGTGCGTCAACACGCGGAACTCGTCGCCTTCCTGTGGGCGCAGCGCGACAACTGGTCCGCCGAGGATCCGCCCGACGCCAAGGTTATCGCCGAAATCGACGAGCGGCTGGAGATAAACCTCGACGGATTGCGCATCGCGGGCACCTCCACATGGCCGTTTCTGGTCGCGCAGCACGAGAATTTTCCAGAGAAGGGAGAGCTTTTCGCCTTCGCATGGACAGCACTGGAACTGGCTGACGGCGAGAAGGTGGCACAAGCGGTCGAGTTTGGACGATCTACGGCCGATGATGCCAAGGGCTTGATCGGCGCGCTGGCATGGCACAAACCAGCGGCCATCGGACCTTTTGTGCGCAGCTGGATCGGCGACCACGATGCCTTCATCCGGTTCCTCGGCGTCTCGTCATGTATCGTGCACCATGTCGACCCGAGCGCGACTTTGGCCCGGTTGGTCAAAGACGACGATTCAAGGGTGTGTGCCGCCGCCTTGCGTCTTGCAGGCCAGCTTCGACGCTTCGATCTGGGGCGGGATGTCCAATCCGCGCTTGATCACCAGGATGAGCGTGTCCGGTTGTGGGCCTCATGGGCTCTCGTCGAACTGGGGGCAGGCGATCTCACGCGCCAGGAACTCAGGAAAATCGCAGCCGCCGGCGGGCCGGACGCCATGGTCGCGATGCGTGCGCTGGTCAAGGCCGGGCCTGAGAAAGACGTTCGCACTTGGATGGGCAGTCTGATGAAATCGCCCGCTACCGCTCCCATCGCTGTGCGTGGCATCGGGATGCTGGGAGATAGGTCGGCGCTGACCTGGCTCATCCAGCGTATGCGCGAGCCCTACGTGGCTGTCGCAGCCTGTGCGACGTTCTTGGAGCTCTATCCCGAGGCCAGGGTGGAGACGAAGCTGTTCACCGCCGATCCGACGGAACTGGGGCCGGCCTTCGCCAAGCACTTCGAGGATGACGTGGTGAGGCTAGCACTGCCGGACAAGGTGGAGACGTGGCAGCCGGAGGGTGGCGCGCGATAGCCGGAATCCGCGGGCGCGGTAGTCCTTCAGTCCGGTATGGGATGCCCGAAGAAGTAGCGCTGGCCGGGAACGAACCGGTTGACCTGATCGCTCTCCAGGAATTCTTCAAGGATGCCCATGGCGGCAAGGCGGTTTAGACGGCCCAGTTGGTCGTAGAAGGCGGTGCAATTAACCCCTGTCGCCGCCTCGAAGACAAGCCTGCCGCGATAAAAGCGCTCGCTTTGCAGTTGCTCCAAGTCGAGCCGGTCCCAAAGCCGTCTGGCTAATCGAGGGATGTCCAGGTTTTGCGCTTCGAAAAGCGTGTAGCCATCGAGCATGTTCGAGATTGTCTCCAGGCGGGATTTCGCAAGCTCCACGACTTCGCGGTATGGCAGGTTATCCTGACGGGCAAGAAATATGGTCTCGTCGGCAGGCTCCAGCAGAACGGAAAGCTCGCGCATGATTTGGTTGCGGGCCTCCTCGGAGTCCTCGGATGTGCGGTACAGGTCCAACAGTGGGTCAATCGCTCGGGTGTCGCAGGCAGCACCCAGGAGCAGGGCTATGTAATATCGCACTCCCGGTCGGTCCAATATCCCAACGAGCTGCTGGGTTGTTCGGCTCACCTGCATCCAGCTCCCGCCAAAACCAGCAATCTTTACAACGGCGTCCCACATCTGAGAGTCGTCATCCCGCTTGAGGATCGGTACCAGGTAATCGATCTTCGAGAAATCTCCTGATCGACATAGCATGTTGACTGCGGCAACGATCTTCCAATCCCTTCCGCTTCGCAGAAGTTGCTCCGGATCAAGCGACCCGAAGTCTAGTTCCGGAGGATGGAATCCGAGTGCCAACTCGCGGTAGGGCATGTCTTCGAGTGGGATTTCGTCATTCAAAGCGGTGTACCTTGCTCCAGAAGGGTTTGGTTTGCTTCAACGTCTTTGCAGTTTTGGCCTTGCACAAAGTTCCTGGGAACTGTGTTGTTCGCACTATTGCATCCCGCAGCTTGTTTCGGCGTGACATGATCGAGCGTCGTGCCCGCCGGTACCTTCCGACGATTCGCTTTTGCCCATTGGTCCCGCGTTCGTTCCTTCAGCAACGGTCCGAAATTGGCTTCGCACTTCTGGGCGACCGTTTGTCCGTCCGGGTATCTTGTCCCCACGGGGAAGTCGAAATGTATGGCGCAACCGTCGGTCTCATTCTCGGGGACGTTCGGACACCCTGGTTTGCCTTGCTTCTGGGCCTGTCTTGACTGACGCTGCGCACGCTTCAAACCGTCGAGAGCATTTTGCATATTCGTCTTGAGAGCCTTCTGAGCATCCGTAGCAGAAGGCATGCGGCCTACGCGGTTTTGCCAGAACTGGCTTGAGGTCATCGCCTTGAAACCCGACTTCGGTGTATTTGGGCTGTTCGGATCTCTTTGCCACTCGTGAAGGGCTTCGCCGCAGCAGGGGCACTTGTCAGCGTCGATCTGTGCTTGAGCCGCAGCCAGGTTTGCAAACTCGATTGTCGGAAGAGGTAGCGTTGTCGTCATTTGCGACGCATGATTGCTGGTGGTGATGTCGACGTGCCGGCAGACGTTCTTGCCTTCGAACTTCACATCCATGCACCAGGCTTGGAAGTAGGTGTTGCCGGTAATCTGGTGCGTCACGACATTGGCGCCGAAGGTGCGCGTCGCGGCCTCGTCGCCGAGCACCGACTCCTTGTAATAAGACTTCTGCGCCAGTGCTGCGCCCTTGCCGCCGATCAGCACTGTGCTGGAACCGGACTTCAGATTGTTGGAGAACGAGGTATCAGGGTAGGGGATCGGGATCGGCCCGGCCGGCGGCGAGGGCGGCGACATGCAGACGTCCGGGAACCGCGCGATGGACTTGTTCATGCCATTCTCGGCGGCGATTTCCCACATTCCGGCAAAGACATTCTTCGTCATCTGGAACTCCTACGCCGAGACCACGGCAGCGGCGCGGCCACTGAACGCCATCGAACTCCCGTGCAGCGCCGCGAGTGCGCCGGGCGCATAGCCGCGCTTGAATGCCTGCTCCGCCCAGGCAAACTGAATCAGGCCAGCGACAGCCCCACAATCGCCCATGCAGTCGGCCGCGTGCCACACGGGTTGCTCCGGTCGCGTCTGGCGCATGTTGCGCATCTGCGCCAGCACAAGCTCTTCGAATGCGTAAGATTCGCCCCCGACATCGCTGAGGCGGAACGCGATTTCGTGCATCCGGACGCCAGCCTCGCCGAGTGCGGCTTTCAGTGCCGCGCTGAGGCCATCGGCCCGGAAGGGTTCCTCATTGCTGGCGGTTGCGGTTTCGGCGGCGAGGCCCAACCCTCGCAGCCGCAAGGACCCGTCAACGATAGGACGTCTGCTGACGACCAGAATGCAAGCCGCCTCGCCAGGGATGAGGCCATCCGTTACTTTGCTCGTCTTCAGTCGCATCCGGCTGTCGAGCCAGCCGAGCGCACGCGCGTCGATCAGGCTGTCTACCGCCATGATGAGGCAGGCTTCCACATTGCGCTCATCCAGCAGCCTGCGCGCCTGTTCCATCGCGACGAAAACCGAAATCTGGCCATGGGTGACCTGGAATGCGCGCGCCCCAACCAATGGCTTCCCGCCCGGAACCGCAAGCCCAGACAGAATTCCGTTGAAGCGCGCGCCGGGCATGCCGGCGTCGCGCGTACACAGGAGAAACGGCATCTCGCCCCAGGGAAGAGAGGCCCCAACCTTCTCATCGATATGCTCGACAGCGAGCCGGGCCAGCGCCGCAAAACGACTTCGGCCGCGCGCCTGAGGCGGAATAGCGTCGACCATAGCCCCGCGAATCGGCTGTCCGCCGCTGTCCCGATACGGCAATTCCTCGAACACCGAGATGCTCGCCCGCATCGCGGCAGCGGCACTTGCCGGCATATAACCGACTGGGCAGACGAGGCTTATGCAGGAGACCGCGGTCATCTTCCCTTGCGCATTCCAGCCAACGCCGCCACGGCTTCCTTCAACCCAGCGTAATGCGGCTTGGGATAGATCGGCTCCGGCTCCCTCCCCACCTTCACCTGCTGCAGTTTCACAAATTTCCGAGGCAACTTCGTGCTTACTCGCCCGACCAGAACGATCCTCCCCTCGTGCGGCAGGATGGTCAGGGTATCGGGTGCCGCCACCTTGTGCTCGGTCCTGTCGTCGAACATAAACCGCACCGGAACCGACATCGCCGGCAGCTTCACCTTGAACTTGCCGCTTTCGTTCATCCCCAAGCAGCCAAAAATCATACCTTCCGACAGCCTGTCGACCCATTGGTCCTGGGGCGCCGCCTGGAAGTAGCGGTCGTCGAAATCCTGCGGCAGGAAGGGCAGCACATTGTCCATCCAATGCTTGTCATAGGTGCCGGCATATCTCGCGCGCTCCTTGGCAAAACGTGGGACGGGCCCAAAGCCGATGGGACGCGGCCGATCGTTCCAAATGCGCATCGGCGATTGCGGGTGCTCCACACAGGGTAGAGGTGTGCCATCGATGTTGCTTTGGCCGACAAGATAGCCGCACCCGATTGGGTTGACTGCGTCGCTGCGGTGTTTCGCTGGATCAGGATCGGTGCGATCGGTGCCACCGAATGCGAGGTGCCATGCCAGCGGCATTGAGACAAAGGGCGCCGGCCGCGAAGCCTGGATGCCGAGCCCGCCCCGGAACCAGCGCCTTTGGCCGGTGACCACCGCGCGCTTGTCCAATCCCGGCCCGACCAGGCGCACTTCGATCGCTTCCGCCGGCCTCCCTTGCGGGGCGACCACCATTGCGTCGAGCAAAACCTCGCATTTTGGCTTGATCGGAGCGAAGTCGGTCTCGACGCGAATGGAGGTGACTTCCGGGTCGCCATAATGGGTGTCGGCGTAGACGAAAGGGGACTGCTCCTTGCTGGGTGTGCAGTTGCCTTGTTCATCGACGTCGTATGTCGCCCGGATCACGGCAACGCAGAACTTCACGCAATGCTTGTCCTGGTAGGGGAAGGTCTCGGCGAGAAAGGGCGTAGTGTTCTGGCTGACGAACATCAGATTTGCCCCTGCATCGACTGGGCTTCCCAACTGGCGGCGAGAACTTGCTCCAGCGTCGCTTGCGGCGATTGCGGATCGATGTCGAAAATGTCCGAACGGGCTGTCCACATCACCAGGTCGCTGATGATCTCTTCGCCCGCCTCGACGGGCGGCACCGGCAGTCCGGCCAGCGCGGCATCCAGTTCGTCGGGCGTCAGCCCGCCGTTCTGGGCCGCGATGGCCGCCTCTTCGATGCTGGAAAACCACGCCTCGGCGTCGGCCAGCAGAATGGGGGCTTCAGAAAGCTGCGCAACGACGCTCAAGGGGAACTTCCGGCCAACCCTGTCGGAGCTCTGCAAGATGATGCCGGCCGATGCGCCGAAGGATGCCGGACCCGCCAGAAAGCGCAGCGCGGTTGTGCTTGGCCAGATTTCCGAGCCGAACAGCGGGACGAGATGCTGCGCCAGCCAGCGGTCCCAGCCGCGAACAAAGTCGCCCGACAGCCGCCGCGTCACGAAATCGCCGGTGGCGGGCATTTTGCCGTAAAAGCCGGGCAAGGTCATATCTGCGGCGGACATGAGAATTTCTTGAACATCTGCAAATTGTAGGGGTTCTCGACGCTGGCGGCCTTGAGTTCGAAATCGGCGTACATGCCTTTCGTTCCCAGGCGCAGGCTGTAGACATCGGACAGCGAGGTGCCGGCGAAGCGGCCGCTGCGCAACATCCTCAGCCATGCCCAGCTGCCCGTCTCGTTGAGCATGATTTCCGGCGATCCATCGATCGGCTGGAAGGCGAGCGAGATGACCCCGGTGCCATCCTTGCCGGGCCAGGTCATCGGCTGTGGTCGCGTTGCGTTGTTGTAATAGACGAGGGTCTGGCCATCGAGGTTGAGCGTGACCCGCGTGACGTTGGGAGACAGGTCCTTCGGTTCGAGCGTGAAGCTCATCACAGGCCCTGTACCGCCGGGAAAGAGATCGTCGCGGATATGCCTGGCCTGCTCGAACGCCGCCAGCGCCGAAGGATCGAGGCCGAAATCGGCGCGCCATTTCCATGGCTGGCTGGTGGTGTCGACATAGTTGATTAGGTGGTCATTGATGAAACCGTCGATCATTCCGGCCGGTCCGAACAAGCGGGCGAAATCACGAACATTGACGTCCACCGCGCTGTCGGGGCTGAATGGATAGCGGTCGTTCAGCGCTGCCTGGCAGAAAGGCAGTATGTCGGCCCGCCAGATGGCGTTGAGCTCCGAAGTGACCGCCTTCTGGGTCAAATTGCTGGTGTCGCCGGCAATCCCGCCCAGCCAGGCGTTGATCGGGTCGGGCAGGATCTGTGCCTGCCTGGCGACCGCGCCCGTCAGTTCGGCAAGGCCGCCCTGCTTCTTGATGGCATCCTGCGGATTGGGGTTCGCGGTGACCGTCTGCAGCACGTTCGAAAGCGCGGTCAGCGCGACAACGGCGGCATCGAGTGCCGGCGGCTGGCCGTCGACCTCGGCAATGGTGCTCTTGAGCGGTTTGAAATGTTCGGCCACCAGATTGCCGGTCAGGTCCACCTCGGTTGCCGATCCGGCGCGGGGAAGCAGCTTCGCACCGCTTGTCGCCAGCTTGCCGAGCTTGCCCAGCTTGCCGAGCAGTTTGGATGCGCCCTTGGCTGCCGCCTTGTCGTCGGCGGGCGCCTCGTCGGAGCGCGTCAGTTCGGTCTCCTGGACGACCGCCGTCAGCAGCCGCTTCAGCGCTGAATCGGCACTAGATAGGTCTTTCAGATTTTCGCTGGCGACGTTGAGATCGGTCAATGGCGCGAGCCGCATGTCACGCAGGAAGCTGTCCCATTGAGCGATGTAGTCGTCATAGTAGAGCTTCAGGATATCCTCGGACAGCGCCGAGACCGAGGTCTCGGCGTTTTCCGAGCAGCCGCCGGCGAAAACCGCGCGATCGAGCGCCGCCTGGGCGGCGACATCGTCGATGCGGTCGAGAATGGCGTCGTGGAAGCCGGAATAGGTGAATGCCCCGGCAATGCCGACGCGAAGTGTCTTGTCGGAACGCCGCGCAAACACCTTGCCGCCATTGGGGCCGGCGAAATTGGCCGGGATCCACTCCTTGAGCCCGGCCACTGCCGGATCGGCCAGCAATTGCTTGTAGGCACGCGCCGGCAACGAGATCGTGCACACCGTTTTCAGCGCTTCGGCAACTAGGGCCTGGTCGGGCGCGATATAGCTTTCATCGACCGCCATCCGGCGGATGGCGGCAAGCTGATGCTCTTCGGCATCGGCGGTCGGAAATGGTGCTGCGGCCGCGAATTCGGGCAGGCTGTTCACCCACCAGTTCTGCGCAAAATCGGGATCCATCTGCGACAGACCCGTCATCATGCGATAGGTCTTCAGTGCCCCCAGCATGAAATCCGGATCGCGGATCTGCCGCCACATGGTAGCCTCGAGCAGCGCGACCATGCGTGGCTCGAGCACGTTGCGCAGGGCATGGTCGTAGGTGTCGGTCTGTGCCCGCACCAACTCCGCCGAAGCCGATGGACCCAGCAGATCCTGGGCGCTGCCCGGCGGTGCTGTCCGGGCATTTGCCACCGCGTCCATGGCTTCGAGGGCGCTGTCCATGGCGGGCTGCTCCACCGATGCCGGGATTGCGGCCACGGATGTCAGCGGCGTTTGCAGTGCCTCGAACTGGCTTGCCCGGGCCGTGATCGCGTTGCGGTTGTCGAAATAGGACCAGGTGAACAGCCCGCCGGCCAGCAAGGCCGCCGCCGCGCATGCGGCGGCGGCGCCGCGCCAGATCCAGGCCCGGCGGCGTTGTGCCAGCGGGTCGAACGTACCGAGGCCGGCTTCCCTGAAGATGACTTCGGTGAGCAGGTTCTTCAGGAAGAAGCTGCGTTTCTCGACCCTTGGCGCGGGCAGGGCTCGTCGTGGCGGCAGGCCGAAGGACGACGACAGCGCCGCGGTCAGGCGGTCGATGGGCGCCCCTTCCTGCGTCGCCGATGTCAAATAGAGGCCACGTAGCCAGGCAGCCTCTTCATACCGGCTTTCGCCGAACATCGCCTCGACCAATACCTGGATCGGTTCGGACAGGCTGGACAGTTGGGCGGGAAACCTGAAGATCTCGGCGCGGGCGGCGAGCTTGTCCTCGTCCTCCGGGCGCGGCACCAGCCGTCGTTCGAGTTCCGTCGCCAGCGTCGAGATCTCTCGTTCGATGGTCTTGGCATCCACGCGCGCATCCAGCGCGAAGGTCGTTCCCCATACCTGCTCGCGCGAGGCGGTGGACAAGCCGCCGAAGAAAGCCTCGAAACCCTTGATCAGGTCGGCCTTGGTCAGCATCAGATAGACCGGAAGGCGGATTTCAAGCCGGTCGTTGAGCTCGGCCAACCGGCGGCGGATCTTGCGGCCGTGGGCCTTGATGGCTTCGTCGCCCTCCGAAAGCACGTCGATCGAAAGCGCGACGATCACGCCGTTGAGGGCGCGGCGGCCCCGGTGCTTCTTCAAAAGGTCGAGGAAGCCCAGCCATTCCGCGGCGTCTACATCGGGCTGGCTCTCCTGCTGGACATAGCGGCCGGCGGTGTCGATCAGAACCGCGTTTTCGGAGAAGAACCAGTCGCAGTTGCGCGTGCCGCCGACCCCCTGCAGGTCGTCGGTGAGGTCGATCGGAAAATTCAGCCCGGACTGCCGCAAGGCCGTGGTCTTGCCGGTGGCCGGCGGCCCGACGATCACATACCATGGCATCTCGCGCAGAAACTTGCGTCCGCCCAGCTTGCGGCGTTTCAGTTCGGCCATCACCTCGGCGAACTTGGCACCCACGGCGGCGACGTTCTCTTCGCCGGGGCTGAGCGGTTTTTCCGCCACAGGTGCTGCAATCTCGGCGACGAACATGCGGTTGGCGCGGATCGCCCGGCGTTGGGCGACGATCAGCCAGATCAGCCAGAAGATAACCAGCAGCGCGATGATGACGATGCGCACATTTTCAGAGGCGAACGGTTCGTAGGGACCGACCCTGACGATCGGACCGAACACCCAGATGACCAGGGAAAGCAGCGTGATGCCGATCAGCGTCCAGAGCCAGCGCGATGTCAGAACCGCCCAGAGGAAGCGCAGGATGAACATGTCAAAGCCTCTTTTCGACGAGCACCTCGACGCGGCGGTTCAAGGCCCGCCCCTCGCGCGTGCTGTCGCTGGCCACTGGATCGGTGGCCGCGCGGCCCTCGGAATGGACGCGGTCCTGCGGCACTCCGTTCTGCACCAGCATGTCGGCGATCGTCTGGGCGCGAGCCTCGGACAGTCGCTGGTTGGTCGACAGCGGATTGGTCTTTTGCAGGGGAACGCTGTCCGTATGACCGATCACCGTGATGTTCCCGATCAGCTCCTGATTGGCGAGGATCACCTTGGCGATCGAACCGATCAGGGGTTCGAAGCCTTCGGTCAGTTGTGGCCGTGACGACTGGAACAGTTCGGGGTTGGAGGCCTGGATGATCAGCTTGGCCAGCGAAACGCTCTCGGTGCCGCTGAGGGCGGACTTGAGGTCGGCCGGCGCCCCGGCCTGAAATTCCGGCAACAGCGCAAAATCCACTTTCTCCGGTGGCGGGGCATCGACCTTGGGCGATGCCCGGCTGATGTCGCCGCGCGCGGGCGGCGGCAAGGCGCGAACGAGCGCGGAAAGCTCGACCGCCTGGCTGCTCAGTCCCATCGAGAGCCCGATGTGGATTGCGGTGGCGACAACCGCCGCACCGAGCGCCATGACCCAGATCGGAACGATGAAGCGCTGCGGCTCGTCGGATGCGATCACGCCCTTCCAGTTTGGCGACAATGGCGCGCCTTCGGCGTCGGCATCGCGCAGGAAGCGCGCCGCCGCCACGCGGACGGCATTGAGCGATCGGTCGCCCGAGCGGCCGGGCACGCGATATTTGCCGCGAAAGCCGAGCGCCATGCAAGCATACTGCAGTTCCAGCAATTCGCGATCGCGGTTGGGATGGCGTTCCAGTTCGTCGAGGCGCGTGAAGAACTGCGTACCGGCATCGACATCGCCGCGCAGCATGACGACAAGCGGCTGCCGCGGCCAGGCGCTGGCCCCGCCCCATGGCGTGTTCAGGGCCAGGTCGTCGAGCAACGCCGCCACGGCCCAGGCTGCCTGGTCGGCCCGCTCCATCGAGGACCCAGTCGACATTGCCGTGTCGCGTGCCCGGACCAGTTCTTCGAGCAATCGGGTCCGCAACGCTTCCGGATTCTCCGGCGGCAGCGCGCTTTCAAGCTCGGGCGCGAATTCGAGCAAGGGCGCGAATGCGTTGACAAGCGCGTTCGGGTGAGTGCGAGACCGCTTTACCGCCGCGCCCGGCAAGAGCGTCGCCATCGGTCGCGGCATCGGCGCGCCGGTCAACCGTATGCGGGTGCGTTCGCGATCCTCCGACAGTCCGAAAGGATCATCGCGGCTCATGATCTCACCTGTTCACCGAATAGCAGTCCACTTGTGGCTCGCTCGGCAAGACGCCCGAAACGCCGATGACGAAGCCGGGGGCATCGAGCAGCGACGCCCAGTGCTCACTTTTCTGGTCCAGCTCGAGGCAAAGCCGATCGCCATCGTAAGGGATCTCGCGCGGCTGGGAATGAAGCGGTTTCAGCGGAATGCCGGGCAGACGCGATTTCCACAGGCCCTCGAACTGGTCGGCCGAGCCGACAGTCGCCTGATTGACGAATATCTTGCGCAGCGCGTCCTCCGACAGCTCCGAACCGACCCGGATGACGATCCGGCTGGCCACCAGCAGCTTCGGGTTGTCGATGCGGATTTTCCAGACATTGGTCGAATGCCGCATGACAGGCAGCGCACGCGATTTCGGCTCGATGTAACGCAGGCTGAGGATGAGCGAGCGCAACGCATCCGCCAGCGCCGAATAGGCGGGGCCAGGCGCCATGTGATCGTAGGCGGGCAACTCGCCCAGCCGCCGCGCGCTTGATCCGTAGGTCGCCATCGAACCGGCGAGCCCGGCAAGTTCCAGGTAGAGCTCGGCGGGATGGAAGACATCCTGCGCCAGCATGTGGGCTAGCCGCGGACGCGCCGCATTGGCGAGATTGAGCATCAGCAGATCTTCGACGCTGCGCCCTGGTCCGCCCATGACCATCTTGCCATGTGCCTCGGCGATCTGGTCGAGGCCCGTGACAACTTCCAGGAGCAACTGCCGGTACCAGGCCACCGCGCCGGTAACCAGTGTCGGCGGCAGGAAGGTCTCGTCCAAAGAAACGCCGCCATCGGCTCGAACCCCCTTGAGGTCGGCTATCGGCAAGGCTGTGTAGCCACCGACCGACTTGCCGGGCGCCAGCAGCAAAGCCTGCGGACGGGCGATCTCGATTTCCTCAGGGTCCGAACCACCCTGGACGGCGTCACGCACGGAAACGATCCGCCCATGATATCGTGCTCCCGAGGGGGCCGCGTGTGCCGGATCGAAGCCGACACCGCCGGGAGGCTCCAGTGGCAAGGCGACCAGCACCGGCCCGGCGCCCGTGTCCGGGGTGACCGGCAGCGGTCGCGGCGCATCCATCATGTCCGGGATGGAGAAAGGTGTGCCGTCCGGGAAGATGCCCCGTGCCGACAGGATCGAGATCTGGCCGGCGTCGAGCAATGCCTGGTCCAGCGTCAGCTGCTGAAAGCCGAACGTATGCAACTGCCCGGCCTGCAACGCGCCGCGCACCGTCGCCTCGAAGAAACGATCCTGCTGCTGGAAATGCTGGGTCCGCAGGAAAAGGCCTTCGGACCATAGCACCCTGTTTGCATCGCTCATGCCGTTACTCTCTGCATTGAGCTCCCCTTGCTCTGGCCGCTAGGCGGAAATGCCGCCGCTGCCAAGCGTGACATTGATCGTGAATTTTGATCCCGGCGACACCGATTTGGTCGTCCGCCAGTTCCTGCCGCCAGGCTCGCGGATCAACGCAACGAAGCCCAGCGCCGTCGCGTCCGGCTCGACGGTGATGGTTTTGGACGCGGATTTTCCCGGGCCGACGGCGATCTGGTCGGATCCGATGAGATCACCGGCCAGCGCGGAGCCGGCATCCCCCTGCAGGGCAAAGTAGTCGGCTGAATTGAATTTGCCGGTGCCGCGCAGCCGCATGACGAGGACAGTCACCGGCCGGTCGCCGCCACCTGGCCCCGGGTTCATGCCTGTCCCGCCGGTCACGTTGACGGTGATCACCGATGGTTTTGGCGGACCGCTCTGGCAAGCCGCAAGCAGCCCCGTCGCGCCCAGGGCAATGACAAATTCGCGTCGATCGATCATGTCTCACTCCTCCTCATATGCATCTCGAAAATCAGCGCCGATTTCGCCAAGAAAGCTCTTTTCCGCGCTCTCGGCGATTTCACGATGGCGTTTCTGGTAAAGCTCCCACAGCTTGGCGCCACGCCCCCCGAAAGCAGGGTGCCGATCGCGGAATTCGATTTCAGCTCTTCCTCGATCACCGCCGGGTCGAAACGGTCGATCATCCGCCGCAAGGCGCCCTGTACGCCGCGCCAGGCGCGCACGTGATGCTGCGCCAGATCGCGAACCGCGTCGGCGATTGCCGCTTCGCCGGCGAGAAATCCGGGGCTGCGCTCGGCGATAAGCGTCACGATGGCGTCGTCGACCGTCGGCAGAAACTTGAGTGGATTGACTTCGGAGGCGCCGACCATGGTCTGGGCGACGCGAGCGTTTCCCTTTTCCTCCGCCCGTTTGCGCAGAAGCTGCATCAGGCCTTCCATCATCAGCCGATATTCGCGACCGAACTTCTCCATTTCCGCGATGCTGTCGCGTCCCGGGAAATCGGCCTCCTCGACGCCCATGCCGCGCAGGAATGCCGTGCGAAGCGCCATCTCCGCATGCGGCGGCGCTGCCGACGGGCGGTTGGATTTGGGAGCGGCACCTGTCCGTGCTGGAGCCGGGACCTCCGCCGCTTGCATGGGCAAATCCCAGGGATTGGCGGATTGTGGTCGCTGGGCGATGTGCTCGCGCTGTCCGGTCGAGCCGGCGCCGTTCGCCGAACTGGGCGCCGGGGCGGGTCCGAAGCCAAAATCATCATTGAAATCGGACAGCTTTCCACGAGCGAGGTCGGCCGCGCGGCCGGGGGATGGCACCGGGTCGAGGCTGAAGGGGTCCGCCGGGTTCGCCGCGCCGCCCGGTTCGGGATAGGCGGCGCCTTTCGACACAGGCGTTGAAACCGGATCGAGGCTGAACGGATCATCGAAAGCAGGCGAGCTGCGCTGGCTGGAAATGGCCCGCTCGAACGCGCCCGGGACCGGCTGCTCGAACGGGTTCGGCAGGTCGGCCGGACGTGGCCGCCGCGGCTCTTCTTCGACCGTGGCGGAAAAGAAGTCGTCGCGGCCGATGCTCACCGGCACCCGCGATGCCGGCGGCAGGCGTTCGGGAACCGCCTGGCCGGCTGTCGGCGCTTGGGCGGTTGGCGTCTGCAGGTCGACATATACGATGTAGTCGCCCAGTCTCAGCCGCATGCCGCTTTGAAGGCGCGTCGACTTGCCGGCACCGAGCGGGCTGTCAGAGTCGTTTATGAACAATCCGCTGCTCGATGTGTCGGTGACGAAATATCCATCTCGCCCGCCCGAGATCCTGCAATGAGCCCGTGAAACGAACATGTCGGGGTCGTCGATCTGCCAGCCCGCGTCCGCGCTGCGGCCGATCACCAGCTCGCCCTCGTCCAGCCGGGTCTGCCGTACCGCCTGGGTGCGTGGCCCTTGCTCCAGCGTCAGCAGCAGACTCATGCCGCGACCCCCGCCATTTCCGGCCGCCATCCGACGATTGTCCGCAGCCGCATGTCGTCAGCATCGCCCCTTTCAGCGGGCCGCGCAAGCCAGGCGGTCCGGCCGAGCTGGACCGCTCCGATACGCGGCGGCGGCACCGCTTCACGCGCCAGCACGATGCGCAGGTCGACGTCGAGCGATTCCCCGACCATGTCGCGAACGGCCTGCTTGAACAGTTTGAGCCGTGGGCCTCCCGGCAGGAAAGCCTTGAAGTCCTCATAGCCCAGCGGGCCGACACGCAGTTCGATCCTGCTTTGGCGGTTGAAAACGCGCGGGCCGATCGTCGCCCCCCGGCCGAGCCCTGCATAGGCTTTTGCAAGGCGGGTCTGGAGCCCGGTTGGTATGGTCATCCAGGCTGCGATGAACTCCTTGATCTGAACCGGCACCTTGAACGCTTCGGCCAGGAACAGCGTCAGCCGTTCCGGGCCGTCGACCTGGTTGGCGAGCGATGCCGCCTGGCGAAGCTTCACCGTATCGAGATCGGCGTTCTGGGTGCCGGGAAGTCCGATCCCAGCCATGGCTTCAAGCATGGCGCGAACGCGCCCACCGACCGCGCGTTCGACCTGTACGGCCGGATGGGCATCCGCCCACGCCCGATAATACAGGGCGATCAAGCGGTGCTGCAGAATGTTGACGAAATCCAGGAATGTCGTGTCACTGGTCTGCTGCGCATCGGCGCCGGTGAACCAGCGCTGTGACAGGCGATCGAGCACCCAGCGCGTCAAATGGAGCGGCAGCGGGCCTTCAGGTCCCATCAGGCCGAGATTTGTGACCGTAACCCTGGCCGGGGCCTTGTCCTTCGCTTCGCGGTACTCAACCACGTCCCTGGCCGAAAAGCTGAGACGCACATGCTGTCCGAGCCTTGCCGGCTCGCGCTCCGGCGAGCCGGAATGGCCGAACAGCCCGCCCCTGCGTTCGAGCCGGCGCAACAGCTCGAAGAAGTCGAACGTCTCGGACAGTTCCTCGGCCCGCTTCGGGTCGACTGTGTCTAGATCAGGTAGCGATTGCCGGGCGTCATCGGCCATGGCACATCCTCCTGCTTCTGTAACAGCCGCGTACGGGTTCGCACAAAGCCGTTTATACCGGCATGACGGGCAAACAGCCGTGCAAGCAAGGCCGAAAGCAGCAATGTGCTCTGCCCTGCCAGGACCGACTGGTCCACATGCAATGTCACTTCCGTGCCGCGCCCGAAGCACATTGGCCCGTCGATCTGCAGCCGTTCGATGACCGACCGCGAGTCGATGCGGACGATCGAATGCACATTGCGGGCAAGGCTCGGATCGCCCCGGTCGGCATAAAGATCGAGCAGCGCATGCAGCGGATCGACGCCGCGACCTTCCTTGGCAAGGCTAAGAAAGTTGAGCGACAGCTGCGCCACGAGCCGCCAGGCGAGATTGTCGGCGCGGGATTCGCCCGCCGCGCCGGCCGGCAGCGCCGCGGGGATAGCCGGGCGAGGGGGACGCAACGCGCCGAGAAGCCGGACCGTTTCGACCGGGTCGCCGGCCTCCAGCGTCAAGGTGGGATTGTCATCGAGGATCGGAAGATCGCGGTTGGTACAAAGCGCCACGATGTCGACACGCTTCAGCGGCCGGTTCGCCTGGCTTTCCACCGGGCGTGAAATCGCCAGGAAAACATCGTCCCCTGTGTAGGAGGTGCGGGTCAGTCCGTCGCGCCGCTCCTCTTCCGTCGCGCGCCGTGGGCGCCGCTCGGTGGAATAGACCCAGCCACTGCCGCGGTTTTGCCCCAGGCTGAAGAGCTCGGGAATTTCGGCGTCGTTGCCTTCCGTGTCGGCGTCCTCGACGCGGAGGATCCGATAGATTTCGAAGTCGCGCGCCCGCGTGCGGTCGGCATGCAGCACCTGGCGCGTCTTGCGCGGGTCAAGCTCGATGACGTTGCACTCACGCTCGAAGAGATTGATGATCGGCGTTGCAAAAAGCTCGAAATCGGCCGCTGTCAGGTCTGCAAGCTCGGGCACTGGACGCCTGAACATGAAGATGATCTCGAGGCCGGCCGCGCATTTGCGAACGACAGGTTGCAGCCCCGATATCCGCACATAGTGGAAGCGCTCGGGCATCATGAAATATTCGCGCAGCAGACGGTACCCCTCGAACGTCGGACGGGTACGAGGCATCAGCGCTTCGTCGTCGCTGATGCCGATCATTTCGGGTTCCGGCAAGGGCGATATGGGATTGGTCTTGCCTTCCGCCCGTGCGCCAACGGCCGAGCACGCGCCGAAGATCGCGTCGAAAAGCAATGGTGCCTTGGTGCGCCCGGCAAAGTAGAGATCAAGCTGGTCGAGCGACAGTTCGTCGAGCCTGCCTTTTCCGGTCCGAGCCAGCACGATGCGGAGCGCCGCCTCGCCGCCGACACCGCCGATCGGCGCTATGCCGCCCGCCGCCAGCGCGCTGCGATCTTGAAAATAGCTTACCGAAGTGACCGCTATCGGCCACAGCGTGATGTCCTGGGCCGTGGTGAACGTGCAGCGCGTCGAAAGGCCGGGCTGCAGGCTGGAGACCAGCCGGGTGTTGCGCTTGACGACGTGGCCGGTAACCATCGTCTGGACCTGCTGGCCGGGTTTCAGCACCACCATCGCCGTTGCCGGCGCCGGCGTGACCAGGTCGGGATAGAGGACGTCCAGCACGCTGCGTGAAAACCGCGAGCGTTCCGCATCGACCTTCAGCCGGGTGCGCGCGGCGAGGAAAGCGACGCCGTCGAGCAACCGCTCGACATACGGGTCCGGACACGGGACCGTGTCGAGTGACAGGTTGCGAGCCACCGCCGGATGCATGTCGGCAAATTCCGCCGCGAGTGCACGGATATGGGTCAGTTCCTCCTCGTAATATTCTACGAAGACCCGATCCATCTCAGGCTTCCCTAAATTCGGTCCGCGCCAGGCCGTTATCGAGATTGATCGTGGTGCGCAGCCGCATGCGTTCCGGCGTCGGCGTCATGATCAGCACCGCGTCTATCTCGATCTTCAACCCCACGCTCTTGTCGCCAAGCGTCACCGCGACCTTCGTCGCGCTTTCCTTGAGACGTGGCTCGAACGTGGCAAGCACCGAGCGGATCTCGCGCGCCAGGGCTTCGCGATCAAAGTCGCGGGACGAACGTCCCGAGAAGGAAGGCACGCCGTAGTTGACCACGCTTCGGCGCACCTCCGGAAAATCGGCGAGCGACGGCGGGTTGTCCGCCGCCTGCTCGCTTTCAAGATCGGACAGAAGCGGAACAGCCTCGAAACGCTCGGTGTTGAACAGAGCCTCGATGTCGCGCCGCACGGCCTCCCTGAGCACACGGGCCGACACGACCACGCCACGGCTTTCCATCTCCGCGCGGTGTTGGGTCTGAAAGGCCAGGCGGTGCAGGCGCCGCTTCTGATCGGCCGTCAGCTCCGCATCGGCATCGATGAGCCGAGCGCTGCCGGCGACCAGGGTCTCCAGCCGGTCCACGCCGAGTTCGTCCTGCAAGGCCTGGCGCAGCCCGTCTATCTCGGAGACCATGCCCGGCAGGTCGTTTACGAGGCGGTCCCAGAGAGAGGGTTGGACCGCCTCGCGTTTTGCTCGCGAACCGCCGGTAACCTGCAGCTTGTCCGCGCCGGGCCGCCGGCCCTCACTTGCCGACATAGACATCCATTTCGATTTCGTCATTGTCGTCGTAGACGAACTTGATCTTCTTGTAGGCGAAGCTGACCTCTTCCTCGATCAGGTCTTCCTCATCCTCGGCCTGCGACATGTCATATTCCATGATCGAGGCGTCGGTGAGGGTGACGACCAGGTAGTCCTTGGTCTCGCCATCGATGGTCCGGCGTGCCGAGAACACCACTTCGTCCAGCGCCTTGTTCTCGAACAGGGCTTTTTTCAGATAGGGCGAGGACTTGTCATAGTGCTTGGTGAACTTGATCATGCCCAGGGCAACGCGGCCACGGCGCGAGAGCGAATTTGGATCGTATGGAGCGACCATCTTGTAGTCGACCCCATGGATTTCGATTTCATCCTCGTGGCCGTCTCGAACGCTTGGGCCTTTGATATCCGGAACTTTTAGAAAGCCATCAATCTTCATGGTTGTGGGCATTGTCTTTCTCCACCGCTTTCAAAAACCAAGATGTTGTTGCTGTTGATCAAGTCTTCACGGACGGCAGTTCCGACACCAGTCGGAGCGAGGCATTGATGCCCTCCAGCTGGTAGTGCGGGCGCAGATAGAAGCGGGCATTGTAGTAGCCGGGCCGCCCCTCCACGCTGTCCACCTGGACCTCGGCGGCGGCAAGCGGGCGCTTGGCGCGCGCCTTGTCGTCGGCAAAGGCCGGGTTGGCCAGCACGTAGCGGTTGATCCATTCGGTCAACCAGATCTGCATGTCGGACCGCTCCTTGAACGAGCCGACCTTGTCGCGTGCAATCGCCTTGAGGTAGTGCGCAAAGCGCGAGACCGGGAACAGATAGGGCAAGTTGGCGCTCAGCCGTTCATTGGACTGCGCGTCGGGGTCGACCAGCCGTCCCGCCCGTGTCTCGTCGTCCTGCAGTGAGTGTGCGCCGATGAAGGCCGCGAGATCGGTGTTCTTCCGATGCAGGATGGGCATCAGGCCGAGCTTGGCCAGTTCCGCCTCGCGCCGGTCGTCGATGGCGACTTCCGTCGGACATTTCATCGCTATCGACCCGTCATCGGTCGGGAAGCTGTGCACCGGCAGGTTGAGGACCGTGCCGCCATTCTCGACGCCGCGGATCTGCGTGCCCCAGCCATAGAGCTTGTGGCTGCGGTTTATGTTCACGCCCATCGGGAAGGCGGCGTTCATCCAGACATATTTGTTGTGATCGCCCTGCACCTCTTCCTCGAAGGTGAAGCCCTTCACCGGAACGGTATCGGTGCCATATGGCAGTCGTGCCAGAACGCGGGGCATGGTCAGGCCGATGTAGCGAGCGTCCTCGCTCTCGCGCAGCGACTGCCACGAGGCATAGGCTGGGTTGGAGACGATCTGCTGCAGGTCTTGCGGGTTCGGCAATTCCTGCCAGCTGTCCATGCGGAACAGGCGCGGCGAGGCGGCCGCGATGAACGGCGTGTGCGCCGAAGCACAGATGCCGGAGATATTGCGCAGCAGACCGACGTCGCGCGGGTGGTTCGAGAATTCGTAGGCGCCAATCACACAGCCGATCGGCTCGCCGCCAAGCATCGAATACTCGTCCGTATAAACCTTCTTGAAGATCGGGCTCTGATCCCACATCTGGCCTTCATAGTCTTCGAGCGTGTCGGCCAGCTGCTCCTTGGAAATGTTCATCACCCGGATCTTCAGCTTCTGATCCGTCTCGGTGTTGTTGACGAGATACCAGAGGCCGCGCCATGTGCCTTCCATTTCGCGCACTTCCGGCGCGTGCAGGATCTCGTTGACCTGTGTCGTCAGCATCTTGTCGATGCCGGCGATAAGCGACTTGATCGACTTGATCGCGTTGGACGAGATGGTCGTGGTATCGGAACGGGATTGTGCCGCGAGCGCGAGATTGCGCACGAGTTGCTGCAGCTTCTCGCTGTCGTCCTTCTTGACCTTGAAATCCTTCTCTAGGAGTCCGCTGAATTCGCCGAGGTCTATGGCTTCGGCCTCGGCGGCGACGGCGGCGGTCTTTTGCTGTTCGGCCATGGTTTACTCCTTGTCGTCGTCGGACATTGCCTGGCTGGCGATCTTGCTAAGAAGCGGCTCGTTGTTCAGAAGTTGCGCGATGCGTTTTTCGGCGTCGACACGGCCGTCCATGAAGCCGAGCAATTCCTCGAGCTGGCGACGCATCTTGAGGATCTCGGCCAGTTGCGGAACTTGCTCGGCGATCTTGTCCGGGGCGAAATCACCCATTTTGGTGAAGGTGAGATCGAGCGCCAGTTCCTCGTCGCGCTCCTGGCCTTCGGCCTGCGGCAGCGTGTTCTTCACCCGGGCTTTGACGCGGGGCCCGAGCGCCTCCATGAACTTGGGGAAGCGGTTCGCGTCGGTCTCGACGAAGGAGCGGTCCAGCACCGACTTTGATGCTTCCTTGGTCTGCGAAGCGCCGGAAAGGTCGGCCATCACGCCCATGACAAACGGCAGTTCGATCGTCGTCGGGCTACCGTAGGTTTCCACGTCGTAGGCGATCTGCACCCGTGGCGCGCGATTTCGTTCGATGACCTTCGCTTTGCTTTCGGCTGGCATGTGCTGTTACCTTTCATCCTTCTGAGCCGTCTTCTTGGCATCGGGAACGCCGGCAAGCAGCCGGAATTCCTTCAACCCCGACGGGGCGAGATCTTCCATCAGTTCAACGAAATCCATATGCACCATCCGGCGCACGCGCCGCGCCAGGTGCGGAATCGGGCTCGACGGTTCGGTGCGGTCATAGAAGGCGACGACGAGGTCGAGGCATTTCACCACGTCGTCGCGCGAGGAAATCCGGTCAGGAAGCCCCGTGCTCGAGTCCGCGTAGCTTGCCATACTTGCCATAGTATCGGCTCCATGACCGTTTCGAGCAGGCATTGTCTGTTCTGCCGGCGAGGGCGGCTTGACCGCGCCATTCGGCACGGCGTCGACGGTCGAATTCCGTTCGAGGGTCGTCAGCAAACGCTGCAGAAACCGCTTTAACTCCGGAACGGGAGCACCGCCGCCCTCGAGACGGGCGTTGAGGGCGGCCTCAACCGCATCAAGGGCCGCGATCGCTGCCCGGGCGTCGGCCACGAGCGAGACCATCTCGGCGTCGGCTTGATCTATCTGTGCCGCGCATCCGGCACGCACCCGGTTCAACAATTGTCCGTGCGCGCTGACCAGTGCGGCCTTTTCCGCCGCATTCAACCCCGAGGCTGCTTCCTGGAGCATGACACGGTCGTCGAGCGCGCCTTGTTCCAGATCGCGTCCCGTGATTGGCCCGATCGAGCGTGGCGCAAAGAACGTCATTTGCCGCAGGTTCGCCAACAGCCCGTCCTGACCGTTCTGGAGGTCGAGCAGCGCGTTGATACGGCGCAAGGCGGCATCGCGTGGCGAAGCGCTGGGCCGCAGTGCCGGATGCATGGTTTCCCAATGCTGATCGAAGGTCTGCGCAATGAGGGTCAGACCTTGCGCGAGCCCGGCCAGTCGTTCTTCGTTGGCCAGCGCGCGCGTCACGACGACGAGCAGGCGCAGGTCCCGGCCATGCGCGCGCAATTCCTCCGCCTTTGCGAGAACCGCGGGCCAGTCGACCGGAATGGTGCTTTGCGAGGTGGGCTTGTTGCGGCCGTCATGGACGACCTTGACCTGAGGTTCCGTCAGGCGCTCCAACTCGTGAAAAGCCGGATCGTTGCGCAAATCCTCTCCCGACGGATTTTCACCGTCGAGCGGACTAAGCCATAGTGCGACATCGATCACACCGACCCCCCAAGCAACCGGCCCTGAAACCGTATGTGACCCAACGTTATCACAGCGTTGCACTTTACCACAATTCAACCGCTGCTCAAAAAATTAACGAAAGCTGACCAGACCGCGGCCTCGGTGCCGAAACCCTTGGCGAGATTGCCGAACCCTGTATGTGAAATGCATCGCATGGAGGCGTGCGATTCCGTGGTTATTTGCAGCCGGCGGTGCGGGACTTTCCACAAATGGAAAGAGCCGGCCGAGCCGGGCATCGAGACCAGGTCCATCGCCCGCTTTGTCAAGTGACGGCTTATGTGGCAGGTTATCGACTGGCAGATCGCAGGAGCACGTTCGATGGAACAGCGCCGGTCATCGCAGACCTTCAAACGCAAGGAACTGGTCGGCAAGCTCAATCCTGTCGGGGTGCGCGCCTTCAAGGCCGCGGCCGACACCGCCAAGCTGCGCGGCAACCCTTACGTCGAACTCGTCCACTTCATCGAGCAACTGGTGCTTTCCGACCGCTCGGATGTGCAGATGATAATCGCCGACGCGGGGGTGGATGCGAGCCGGCTCACGGCCGATATGACCCGCGCCGTCGACAAGCTGCCTTACGGCGCCACGTCGATCGAGGAATTCTCCGACCACATCTTTCACGCCATCCAGGAAGCCTGGAACCTGGCAACGCTGGAATTCGGCGTGGAGGAAGTTCGCAGCGCGCATATTCTTCTCGCTTGCCTGAAGACGCCGGTGCTGGAAGGCCTGCTGTCGAAGATCAGCGGCGAGTTTGACAAGATCGACGCCGACGCGGTTATCGCGCGGTTCGCCGATGTCATGGAAGGTTCGCTCGAAGCCGGCGCCTCGACTGCCGTGCCCGCCGCGGAGACGCCGCGGCGGTCTCCGGGTGGGGATTCTGCACTGGCGAAATACGCGACCGACCTGACCCAGCGTGCCCGCGACGGCAAGATCGATCCGGTCGTCGGCCGCGATCCGGAGATCAGGCAGATCGTCGATATCCTGATGCGGCGGCGGCAAAACAACCCGATCCTGACCGGCGAGGCAGGGGTCGGCAAGACCGCGGTCGTCGAGGGCTTTGCCTTGCGTATCGCCCAAGGCGATGTGCCGCCCACACTGCAAGGCGTCAGCGTGCGCATGCTCGACGTCGGATTGATGCAGGCGGGGGCAAGCGTGAAGGGCGAGTTCGAAAAACGGCTGAAGGCTGTCATCGACGAGGTGCAGTCTTCCGAAACGCCCGTCATCCTGTTCATTGATGAGGCCCACACCTTGATCGGCGCGGGCGGCGCTGCTGGAACCGGCGACGCGGCCAATCTCCTGAAGCCGGCACTGGCGCGCGGTGAACTTCGCACCATCGCCGCAACGACCTGGGCCGAATACAAGCAGCACATCGAGAAGGACCCGGCGCTGACCCGCCGTTTCCAGGTGGTAAAGATCGACGAGCCGTCGGAGGCGGTGGCCGTTCTCATGTTGCGCGGCGTGGCCGGCGTTCTCGAGCAGCACCACAAGGTGCAGATACTCGATGAGGCGATCGAGGCGGCGGTCGGCCTGTCGCACCGCTACATCCCGGCGCGGCAACTGCCGGACAAGGCGGTGAGCCTTCTCGACACCGCTTGCGCGCGCGTCGCCATATCGCAGCACGCCACGCCGGCCGAGGTCGAGGATATCATGCGCCGCCGGCAGGCGCTGGAGGTCGAGCGCGGCATCATCGGCCGCGAGGCCGCGATCGGCATCGAGGTGGCTGAGCGGCAGGCACGGGTCGAGACCGGGCTTGCCGAAAGCGAGGCCACGCTGGCGGCCGCGCAGCAACGTTGGGATCGGGAAAAGGCGCTGGTTGCCGAGATACTCGAATTGCGTGCCAGGCTGCGCGGCGAAGGTGTGCCGCTCGATGCGGTGGAGACGCCGGAGGCCAACACCGAGACAGCAGGCGCGGACGCGGTTGAGACCCAACTGCCCAAGACTGAAACACTTAAGACTAAGACCGAAACGCCCAAGACCAAGACGGCCACAACCAAAACCGCCGGGACCGACGGGGAGGCACCGGCCGCTGCCTCCGCCCCTCCATCCGATCCGGCGGCCGATCTTGCCCGGCTGCGCGAACTGATGGCCGAACTGGCCGAGGCGCAAGGCGAAACGCCGCTGATCCTGCCGTCGGTCGACCGCAACGCCGTGGCGGCGGTCGTTCAGGACTGGACGGGAATACCGACGGGACGGATGCTGTCGAGCCAGACCGAAAAGGCGCTGCGGCTCGCCGCGACCCTGTCCGAACGCGTGGTCGGCCAGGATCACGCCATGGAGATGATCGCCAAGCGTGTGCAGACCAGCCGCGCCGGGCTCGGCGCGCCGGAAAAGCCGGTGGGCGTGTTCCTGCTCTGCGGCCCCTCCGGCGTCGGCAAGACCGAAACCGCCTTGGCGCTGGCCGAAACGCTCTATGGCGGCGAACAGAACCTCATCTCGATCAACATGTCCGAGTTCCAGGAGGCCCATACGGTCTCCACCTTGAAGGGTGCGCCGCCCGGATATGTCGGCTATGGCAAGGGCGGCATCCTGACCGAGGCGGTTCGCCGCAAGCCCTATTCGGTGATCCTGCTCGACGAGGTCGAGAAGGCCCATCCTGACGTGCACGAAATCTTCTTCCAGGTCTTCGACAAGGGGATGATGGATGACAGCGAGGGCCGGCGAATCGACTTCAAGAACACGCTGATCCTGCTCACGTCGAATGTCGGCTCCGAAGTCATCATGGACCGGACCAGGAATGGCACGCTACGGGCAGGGCTCGACGATCTGGACGCGTCGTTGCGCAGCCCGCTGCTGAAGGTCTTCCCGGCGGCCTTCCTCGGCCGGGTGGTGACCATCCCCTATTACCCGCTCTCGGATTCGATGATCGAAGCCATCACCCGTCACCAGTTTGCCAAGATCGCTCGCCGCCTGCGTGCAACCAACGACGCGGAATTGGTAATCGGCGACGGGGTCATGGATCTGGTCAAGGCCCGCTGCACCGAGATCGAATCCGGCGGGCGGATGATTGATGCCATCCTGACCAACACGCTTCTGCCGGAATTGAGTCGCGGCGTGCTGAACCGGTCGCTCGGGGGCGAAAAGATGACGAAGGTGACCGTCGGCGCCTCCGAGGAGGGCTTCACCTATTCCTTCGAGTAGCTTCTGGCGAATGTTGATGAAGCGTCAGACGATCCAAACCGACCGTTGCCGAGCTGCTGCCACGTCACCTTGCCCTTTGCGTCGCGGGTCTGGGGGCTATTCATGGCGTAGCGCATCGATCGGATTTAGATTCGCGGCGCGGCGCGCCGGGAAGTAGCCGAACAGCACGCCGACCAGGCCGGAGAAAAGGAACGATCCCACCACGACCGTCGGTTCGAAGACGAAAGGGACGTTCAGCCAGCCGGCCATGGCGGCCGCAACGCTCAGGCCGATGGCGACGCCGATCAAACCGCCGAAAAGCGATAGCACCACCGCCTCGACCAGGAACTGCGCCAGAACCTGGCGGCGCAGCGCTCCGATGGCGAGCCGGATGCCGATCTCCCGCGTGCGTTCGGTCACCGATACCAGCATGATGTTCATGATCCCGATGCCCCCGACCAACAGGCTTACGGCGGCGACGGCGCTCAACAGCCCGGTCAGCACGGTGGTGATGTTGGACAGCGTGCTGCTGATCTCGGTCATGTCGAAGACGGAAAAATCATCCCGCTGGCCGGTCCCGATCCTGCGCCGTTCCCGCAGCAGGTTCTCGATGTCGCGTTTCACCTTGGCCGTCGCCGTGTCGGCACGCGCCGCGACGTTGATGAAATCGACGTCGATGTTGCCGGCAATCCGCCGCTGGAAGGCGCGCAGAGGAATGATGACGATGTCGTCCTGGTCCATGCCGAACGCGCCAGCACCCTTGGAAGCCAGAAGGCCAATGACCGTGCAGGGGATTCTCTGCAGGCGAAGAGCCTGTCCGATCGGGTCGGACTTGCCGAACAGATGCTGGCGGACAGTCTCGCCGATGACACAGACAGGATTGCCGGCGCGCAATTCGCCGTCCGTGAACAGGCGGCCCGAAGCAATTGTCCATTGCCCTGCTTCGAAATAGGTATTCAGCGTTCCTGCGACCGAAGTTTCCCAGTTCTCGTTTCCGACCACGGACGTGACTTTCGCCGAAGCGATCGGTGCAACGGCCTTCACCCCGCCGATCTGATCCGCGATCGCCGCGGCATCGGCGGCGTCGAACGGCCTGGCCGTCGAGCGCGCGCTGCCGGGAGCGCCGCCCGGTTCGCCCGGCCTGACCGAAAGAAGGTTGCTGCCCAGGCGCGAAACGCCGGAGACGACGCTTTGCGTGGTTCCGTTGCCGATGGTCACCAACGCCGTCACGGCCGCCACGCCGATGATGATGCCGAGCGCGGTCAGCGTGGACCTCAGGGCATTGCGGCGGATGGCGCGAAAGGCCAGCAGGATGGTTTCAAGGAACATCAGGCGGCCTTGCTGTTCAATTGGTCGGTTTCGATCTCTCCATCCTTGAAGCGAACGATCCGCTGCGCGAAGGCGGCCATGTCCGGCTCATGGGTCACCATGACTACGGTTATGCCCTCGCTCCGGTTGAGACGGATCAGCAGGTTCATGATCTCGAGGCTGCGCGCCGTATCAAGATTGCCCGTGGGCTCGTCGGCGAGCAGAAGGGCGGGAGCCGTCACGATGGCGCGGGCGATGGCGACGCGTTGCTGCTGCCCGCCCGAGAGTTCGTTCGGCGCATGGTTTTCCCACCCGGCAAGGCCGACCTGTCGCATGGCGTTGAGCGCAAGTGTACGCCGCTCGCGGGCGCCCATCTGGCGGTAGATAAGCGGCAGTTCGACATTCTCGATCGCGGAGGTGCGCGGCAGCAGGTTGTAGCCCTGGAACACGAAGCCGATATAGTGCCGCCTCAGCAAGGCACGCTGGTCGTTCGAAAGCGCGCCGACATCGAGGCCACGGAAATAGAAATGGCCGCCCGTCGGAGTGTCGAGGCAGCCCATGATGTTCATACAGGTCGATTTGCCCGAGCCGCTAGGGCCCATGATGGCAACAAATTCGCCCTCGGCGATATCGAGGGAGACCCCGCGTAGCGCATTCACCGTCGCGCTGCCTTGCCCGTAGGACCGGGCGAGGTCCTGCAGCTTTATCAGAACGGGACCGGTGGACGGCATGTCTCAATCCGATCCGGTTGAATCGACGATCAGCAGGTTGCCGTCCTGCAGGTCACCCTCGAGCACCTGCGTCCAGTTCCCGTCGGTGGCGCCGGGCGTTATCAGGAGAGGTGAGGCGGCATTGTCCTTGAGAACCCAGATGCGCTTTTGACCTGGCGGAAGGTTGTCGCTCAGCTGCGTCTGTGCCTGCGTGGGCGGCCGGGGCATCAGCTTGACAAGCCAGTTGCGGTTGTCGGTGGCTTCGGCGGCCTTGGGCGGCGCGTAGCGCAATGCCGCATTCGGTATCAGCAGGGTATCGTCGACCCTCTGGGTGACGATCTCTGCGGCGACAGTCATGCCCGGCCGCAAGGCCAGCGATGCGTTGTCGACCGACAGCACTGATTTGTAGGTGACGACGCCGCTGACGGTCACGGGCGCGTAGCGAAGCTGGATGACTTTCGCGGCGAAGTGGCGATCGGGAAAGGCTTCCACGGTGAAGGTTGCGTCCTGTCCTTCCTTCACGCTCCCGGCGTCGGCCTCGTCGACGTCGACAAGCAGTTGCATCTGGCTAAGATCGCCCGCGATTGTGAACAGAACCGGAGCCTGAAGCGAGGCGGCGACCGTTTGGCCCGGATCGACATTTCTATCGAGAACGATGCCGTCGATCGGTGAGCGGATCACTGCCTTGTCGAGATCAGTCTGATTGGCGGCAAGGTCGGCTTCGGAGACCTTTACCTGCGCCTTGGCGCTGTTGAGGACAGCTTCGGCCTGGTCGCGTGCCGACTCTGCCGCTTCCAGATCCTGCCTGGACGCAAAGTCGTGAAGCACGAGAGGACGCAGGCGCGCGAGGTCGCTTTCGGTCTGCGTAAAGGCAGCCTGTTTCTGCGCGACGTCGGCCTTCATTGCGTCGAGTTGCGCGCGTGTATGATTGGTTTCGGCAATCAACTTGTCGGTGTCGATCTCGGCGAGGACCTGTCCGGCGGTCACCTTGGCGTTGTAGTCGACCAGGACCGATTTCACCCTGCCGGACAATTCGCTTCCGACCTGGACCTGCGTGATCGGATCAACCGTACCGGTCGCCGAAACCGATACGGTAAGACCACCGCGCCTGGCCGCCACGGTCTGGTACTGGAGCGAAGACACAGCCTGGTGCACGGACCACCACCAGCCTCCGGTTGCCAGGACAAGGACAACCAGTGCTAGCCACAACAAGGATGCACGCTTGCGCGGCCACCAGCCCGAACCGGCGCCGATTTTCAGGATATCTTCCATCTCGGGATTTGTTGCTTCAGGATTTGGTGCGAGCATGGATTCCAGTCCTTTCCGCCGGCTCGGCTTGACGCCGGCCGTTCTGGACAAAGCTGTGAGGAGAGTGCGCCTTCACGACTATTCCGCGCCGTTCCAGCTCATTTTGGATGCCCTTGGGGATATCCCGGCATCCGCAATGGACGGCGTGTTCCAGGTGCCACGCGATCCGATCGTCCATGGTCGCGTTCGCGGGCATTGCGTTCGCTGCGTGCCATTGCCTGTTCATGGTTGACCGATCCCATGCTGAGACGTGAAACGTTCTTTTCCTCGACTGCTTGGGCAACTCTTTCGCCTTTCGGCTGACCGGACATTGATCCCGGTCAACGGCGAAAGATTTCCTCATTGCGCTAGGTCAAGGAAAGAGGACGTGGCACGGCCCATTGTTCGCCAGGGCAGCAAGAAACGCAGTCGAGAAACAAGGAGAATGCGCTGTGGTGAAGATGATGAAGGCCGCCGTGGTCCATGAATTCGGCAGGCCACTATCGATCGAACAGGTGCCGGTTCCCATTCCGGGCCCGGGGGAAATCCTGGTCAAGGTGATTGCGTGCGGCGTTTGCCATACCGATTTGCATGCCGCCGATGGAGACTGGCCGGTGAAGCCCGTGCCGCCGTTCATTCCCGGGCATGAGGTTGCCGGCGTGGTCGCGGCGCTCGGCCTGGCGTGACCGACTTCAAGGAGGGCGATCCGGTCGGCGTTGCTTGGCTGCACGATGCCTGCATGCGTTGCGAATACTGCGAGACCGGCTGGGAGACGCTTTGCGAGCACCAGCATGACACCGGTTACAGCTGCGACGGCGGCTTCGCTGAATATGTCATTGCATCGGCACCTTTTGCCGCACGCCTGCCTGCCGGTGTCGATTTCGCGCAGATGGCGCCGATCCTTTGCGCTGGCGTGACCACATACAAGGGTCTGAAGGAAACCGAGGCCCGGCCAGGCGAGTGGGTGGCCATATCCGGCGTCGGTGGTCTCGGCCACGTGGCGATCCAGTATGCCAAGGCGATGGGGCTGAAGGTCGTGGCCCTGGACGTTGCACCCGAAAAGCTCGCTCTGGCCAAGGCCGCCGGAGCCGATCTCGCATTCGACGCGCGCTCACCCGATGTGGTGGCCGAGGTGATCAAGGGGACCGGCGGCGGTGCTCACGGCATTCTCGTGACCGCGGTTTCGACGCCGGCTTTCAGCCAGGCGCTGCATATGGTTCGCCGCAAGGGGACGATCAGTCTGGTCGGCCTGCCGCCTGGGGAATTTCCGACACCGATCTTCGACGTCGTGCTGAAGCGCATCACGGTGCGCGGCTCGATCGTCGGAACCAGGCGCGATCTCGACGAGGCCATCGCCTTTGCTGCTGACGGCAAGGTAAAGGCCGAAATCACCAAGGGACGCCTCGAGGACATCAACACAATATTTGCCAACCTCAAGGCCGGCAGGATTCAGGGACGGATGGTGCTTGATTTCTCCGAGCCCGTTCGCAAGCCGGTATCTGAGCGCGCGGCCGTTCCCGCCTGACGACAGACATAAGGGCGGCGTCAGAGGACGCCGCCCTTATGAGCTTGGCTTTCGTTCGGTGCCGTATCTGATGGGTGGAAGTGCTTCAATCCGGTCGAGAGTGAAACGGTGTTCACCACGCGGGGCGCCCGGAATTGAGCGCCAGCCTGGACGATGCCGAAGGCCGGCAAATTGATTCAGGGCAAGGCGATCCACGAGAACACATGCCAGAGAACAACGAGACTTTAAGCACCGCCTTTTTCAACGACCAATCCAGAAGGTGCGCCATGGAACTGATGGAAGCATTGCGGACGCGGCGAGCGGTCCGTGCCTATACCGACGAGCAGATCGACAACGATCTGATCCACGAGTTGATCGATGCTGCCATCTTGGCGCCGAGTGCCATGAACCTGCAGCCATGGTCCTTTGTGGTGGTGAGCGGCTCCGCGCGTCTGCGTGCGTTATCGGACGAGGCCAAGCACTTTGCGGCCAGCAACCTGCCCAAGGGCTCGCCGCTTGCTGGCCATCTTGCCGATAAGGAGTTCGAGATCTTCCACGGCGCGCCGGCGCTGATCATCATCTGCGCGACGAATGACGAAAGGCAGTCCGACGAGGATTGCTGCCTGGCAGGGCAGAATCTCATGCTGGCAGCCCATGCCAGGGGTCTGGGAACATGCTGGATCGGGTTGTCTCGGCCTTGGCTCAACGAGACGACGGTGAAGAAGGAGCTTGGGATTCCGCTCGCACTGAAACCGGTTGCACCCATCATTGTGGGCCGGGCACGGGCGTTGCCAACCCCGACATCAAGAAATGAACCTCGGATTATATGGGGCCACTGATCGCGCAGGGTTGGAGCGCCCTGCGACAGCGAGGGACCGCTCTGGACCTTGATCAATCTATTTCAAAGGAGAACAAAATGATTGTGTCTAATGGTACGCTCGTCGCGGTAACCGACGGCGAGAAGTTGCGCCTTTTCCGCAACAAGGGTCACGAACCCCGGATCGACCTGGTTGAATTGCGCGAACCGGCCCTCCAAGCGGCCAACACGGGCTCTGGCGGCCGACATCGCAGTTCCACCGCCAATCCCGACGACTCTCGCCTGCGGGAAGATGACTTTGCCGCGGCCGTGGCGGAGTATCTCAATCGCGAAGCGCTGACGGAGGCGTTCGAGCATGTCGTGGTGATCGCCGATCCGCGCACGCTGGGCGAACTGCGCAAGCACGTCCAGGCTTCGCTGAAAGCAAAGGTGGTGGGCGAACTTAGCAAGGATCTCGCGAAACACTCCGTCGAAGCCATCGAGAAGACATTGGCGGCGGCTTGAGTCCGCGCGAGACCGGCCGCGATATCTGTTTGAGAGTTCGTTTGCCTGCTTTGTCGCGCGACCGAGGCCAGCCGGCTTCGACGCGTGTCAATCATGTTCCCTCGCCATGTTGACGAGGATCAATGAGGGCTGGGTCCGTTCCCTGTTGGATGGCCTTCGATCCAAATTGGGGAACGGTGATGCAGACGAATGAAACGCCGCGATATGACGCTAGCGTGAACACGACTGGTTGCTGCCCGAGGTTCAACCCTGAGGGCTGGGACGGTCAGCAATTGCACTTCAAGGACAAGCGGTTTCTCAAGGCGACAACCCACAGCGTGATGCATGTCCCGATGAACATGGGCAGCGTATTCGCGCGTGTTAACAGGCATATCGATGACGCCGGTGCTTCGGACATGGACCGATTCATCGTGCTCAGCCGCGATATCTCGCCATGGAGCAGTGAACATCTGTTTTCAGCCTCGAAAACCGTCCCAGGCGAGGAGATGACCACGCTGAGCGGTGACTTCATAACGAAAGTGTTCGAAGGCCCGTACAGCCGGGCGAGGCAGTGGCATGAGGAAATGCGGCAGATCGCGCGCGATCGAAAATCGGAGCCGGGCGACGTCTATTTCTTCTACACGACATGCCCGAAATGCGCCAAGGCTTACGGAAAGAACTATGTCGTCGGTGTCGTTGCGACAAACTGAGCCACGATTGCTGTGCTCATACGCGGTCCGCTGGTGCGTCCCGGTCCCCGCGCGCGATCAGAAGACCGAGACCGAAGAGGGCGCTATGTCAGGCGCTTGTGGCTTCCGAAGGGCGCCCAGCTCTTCACGACCTGCAGCTTGTCCGTGCTAAACCAGTCCAATTCGCGGAAACCAGAGGTGCGTGGGAGGGGAGTCATTCGATGGAACCGTCGGAGGCATCGGCTACAACGCTTCGCCAACGCTCGAGTTTCTTCGGAAGCTTGGGCCCAGGACTGATCACCGGCGCGGCCGATGATGATCCAAGCGGTATCGCCACCTACAGTCAGGTGGGGGCGCAATTCGGCTACTCCCTCTCCTGGACCATGCTGTTCAGCTATCCGCTTATGGCTGTAACTCAAGGGATCAGTGCCGGGATCGGCGCTGTGACTGGCCAAGGTATCGCACGCAATCTGCGTCGGCACTACTCGCCTTGGCTGCTGCGTTTCGCCGTTCTTCTCCTGCTCGTCGCCAACATCATCAACATCGGCGCCGATCTCAGCGCAATGGGGGCGGCGCTTGAATTGCTCATAGGTGGCCCGCGTCACTTGTATGCGATCTTCTTCGCCCTGATCTGCATCTTTCTGGAAATCTTCGTGAGCTATCGTCGCTATGTGATGGTGCTTAAATGGCTGACCCTGTCCCTGCTTGCCTACGTGGCGGTGGTGCTGTCAGTCCATGTGCCCTGGGGGGCGGCGCTCTATGGTGCGCTGGTGCCGCAAATCGTCTTCGACGGCGATCACGCCATGGCGCTTGTTGCCGTCCTTGGCACAACAATCAGTCCCTACCTCTTTTTCTGGCAGGCCGGGGAGGAGGTTGAGGAGCAGCACCGGCAACACCGTCGACGGCTTGGCGCCAACTCACACGCTGCCGGGCCGGAACTGGCGCGCATTCGTGGCGACACGCTGTTCGGAATGGGCTTTTCCAATCTGGTGGCAATCGTCATCATCACTGCGACGGCGGCAACGGTTCATGCCAACGGGATTACGCACATCCAGACCTCGTCGCAGGCGGCCGAAGCGCTCCGGCCTGTTGCCGGGAACTTTGCGTTTGCCATTTTCGCTATCGGTATTGTCGGTACCGGCATGCTTGCCGTTCCCGTGCTTGCGGGCTCCGCCGCCTATGCTGTTGCGGAGATGTTTCGGTGGCCCGAAGGCCTGGACCGGCGCCTGGAAGACGCCAAGGCCTTCTACGGCGTAATCGCGGTGGCGACGCTGGGTGGGGTGACCCTGACTTTCGTGGGCCTGGATCCAATCAGGGCCCTCTACTGGAGCGCTGTCGTCAATGGAATTCTAGCGGCGCCTCTGATGGCAATCATGATGATGATCGCCATGAACCCGCGGATCATGGGTCACCTGACATTGCCGCGCTGGATGGTTTTCGGGGGCGTGCTTGCCACGACGGTGATGGCTCTGGCTTCAATTGGCTTTTTCGTGCTGTGACCGACACTCCGGCCCGAGCCAAATCAGATGATGGGAGACTTTCTGTTCGGTTTGGCTTCTTTTGTATTCGGCCATAGCGGTGCTCCGCTTGAAAAGCTGGTAGAGAAGGGGGGTTGCCGGAGGAAGGCTATCCGATCGGCCTAGGTGCACACAGCCAGGCGCGCGATTTTCCGCAATGACGCCGGCCCCTGCGTTTCGAGAGCACAATGACTGAGCTTCATTTCTGGCCGATCGTTCAGTGTCTCATCTTGCTGACCCTCGCGAACGGCGTGCCTGTCATCGCCAAGAAAATGCTTGGCGAGCGGCTCTCGTGGCCGATCGATGGTGGTCGGCTGTTCTGGGACGGACGGCCCCTCCTGGGTCGGTCAAAGACCCTTCGCGGTCTCGTCCTCGCCATCATGGCAGCTGGGATAGGCGGCCCCCTTGTGGGGCTCGACGCTGCAATCGGAGCGCTCATCGGCTTTACCGCCATGGTCGGCGACATGCTGTCGAGCTTCATCAAACGTCGCTTGCGCCTGGCTCCGAGTGCTGAGGCGCCAGGCCTCGATCAGGTGCCGGAATCTCTATTGGCTTTCCTGGCGGTCAAGAACCTCGTGGGATTTTCGGTTTGGGACATTCTGATCGGTGTCGGCGCGTTCTGGATTGGTGAACTCGTGGTCTCCCGGCTTCTCTACATGCTGCGCATCAGGGACAGACCCTACTGATCCTCGCGGACCAGATGGTGGAGTGTGATCTCGGGAAGACAGTTCAGCCGTACCGCGACGACACTCGAGCCGGCGCCAACCGATGTGTAACCCATCATGCCGTGGTACATCCAGGCGCCGGCGCCCATGGTCCGTGGAAGTTTCGAATCCAGGGTGATCGGAATTCCTCCCGGCAGACAGATCTGGCCGCCATGGGTGTGACCTGCGAGCAGCACGTCGAATCCAGCGTGAGCTGCCTGGCGATAAATCTCGGGAGTATGCGAAAGCAGGATCGAAAAGGCATCGGACGGCACATCGGCAACCGCCTTTTCAATATTGTCGACCCGGAAGAAATGCGCATCGTCAATTCCAGCGAGATAGATGCGCTCTCCGTCCCGCTCGATCACCTCCAGTTCGTTCATCAGCATGCGAATGCCCATGTCCTCCAGGGCTGGAACCATTCGAACTGTATCGTGGTTGCCGAGCACCCCGTATAGCGGCCCCTTGAGAGAGGCGCGTACGCGGGCGACGCCGTCCAAGGCGGCTTCGAAGGGACCGAATGTCTTTGCACGGAAATCGCCGGTCAGCACGCAAATGTCATAATCGAGATCCGCGACGAGTTCGGTGACGCGATCCATGGCCGTGCCGCTCATGTCCGTATGCAGATCGCTGAGGTGCAGGATCCGGAATCCTTCGAAACCGCGTGGCAAGGTTGCCGATACGATGGTGTTGGCGCGGACTTGGACGTTTTCGGCATTGCGGCACCCGCATCCATAGAGCCCGGTTAAGCGCAGCCCGTTGCGGATCACCGCATGGATCGAATACCAATTCTCCAGGTGAAAGAAGTTCAAGCCCTGGCCGAAGATCTGTGCTTCGTGGTCGTCCTCTATGCCCAGACGCTGCCTTGCATGGATCCGGCCAAGGCGTGCGTCCAACCTGAGGTTGATGTCAGTCATCGCCATCCCGAACCAAGTTGATTGGCACCTCAGAGGTGTACCAATCCATCGCACAAGCAAGTCATTTTGGCGATCTTGCTGCCTGAATCTAATGCTGCAGCGTTTCGATATACCCTGTCAGGTTGTGGATGCGTTCCGTGGTTACCACCTCACCACCACTTGGACCGTAGGTTTTTGCGTCATCCTCAAGGAAGTGGCGCCCCCAGACCGGCATCTCGCGGCCGCCATGGCTTGGTATGGCGTACCGGCCGTCGATAGTCGCGAAGACCCTCGAATAGGGAAACGTCCCGCCATTGCGTTCGGAAAGGTGCGTCAGGTCTGCCGGACGCTTGATCAGCAGGTCGCGCAAGGGTCCGTCGCCCTTGCCATCGACGCCGTGACAGACGGCGCAGGAGTTCAGATATTCTGCCTGGCCGTAACTCATTTCCTGCGCCAAGGACGCTTGGCAGGCCATAGTCGCGAGAGCTAGTGCGATCGGTAGTCTCATCTGCGCATCCACCGGTTGATGGGTTGAGCGTACCGTGTCAACCCGCACACATGTTGATCCGGATCAATTGGGCCACGGCGAGATCTTTGATTCAGCGCAATGAGCATGCCGAACCGTCCGGTTATCGTTGCGATGGAATTTCACACAAGATCGGGAGCAGCCGCCATGGCTTTCAGGACGATACTTACGGTTACGGGACCGCATATGGGTGACGGCGATCTCAAACTCGCTGCTGACCTTTGCGACGAAATCGGCGCCCATCTTGCTGTTCTTGTCGTTGCCATCGCCGCGCCGCCGCCAGTCGGAGAATATGCGGCGGTCGTCTCGGAAGACTGGCTGAAGGAGCGGCAGGCCGATGAGAAGCTCTTGGAGAAGCGAGCCGCCGCCGTGTCGGCATTTCTCGCCAAGAGCGCGCTTTCGGCCGATGTCTCCAGCGAATATCCGGAGGTCGGCTGGGCTGATGAACGAATTGGTCGCCGCGCGCGCTACGCCGACATTACGGTGATCGGACCGGAGTTGCTCGCCGGCGAGACGCTGAAGAGCAAGGTGATCGAGGGCGCCTTGTTTTCATCCGGAAAGCCGCTGCTGATCGTTCCCCCGGGGACGCGGCCGACATTGAAGCCGAAGCGGGTGCTGGTTGCGTGGGATGCCCGCCTCGAGTCATCGCGCGCCCTTCGTGAATCACTCGACATGTTGACGGGCGCCAACGAAGTGCGCCTCGTCATGGTCGATCCGGTGGAGGACGAACACCACCACGGTCAGGAACCGGGGGCCGATGCCGCCGCCTATCTGGCGCGGCATGGCGTGAAGGTCACGGTCGATCGACTGCCGAGTTCAACCCATTCCGTCGCTGACGTTCTTCGCCAGCATGCGGTCGATAGCGGCGCCGAGTTGATGGTGATGGGCGCCTATGGTCATTCGCGGTTGCGCGAGCGGATTTTCGGTGGTGTCACCAAGTCGATGCTTGAGGATCAATCGCTGCCGATCCTGATGGCGCGATGAAGCGCGGCCGCCAGTTTTAGGTACTATGCTCTTTCGCTTTTCGACCTGAAACGTCGATCGGAATCCGGAAGAAAGCATGTGTCGAGTGGTCTGCAAGCGAAGGCGTCTTCGGCCCAAGGAACCAGGTTCCCACCAATCGTCATGCTTGCTCAAGAGTGACCAGGAGAGCTCAAGCCGCGCCGGGCTTGGTCGTCCGCGACCGAGTTGTTCGCTGACCAGCGCGGTATTCTTGCCTGGCTTCGACGAGTGCGTCCGTGACTTCGTCATCGGTAAGCTGTGGGAAGCTGCGGTAGTGGTAACCGAGGGCGTGGAAACGCGCCGGTTGGCTGAGGCACACGATCAAGTCCGCCTCCTGGGCGAGCTCCGCCACTGTGTCCGGCGGCGCCACAGGGATTGCCACAACGACCTCCCGAGGTGAGCGCCTTTTAAGGGCACGGATTGCAACCTTCATCGTTGTCCCCGTCGCGACACCGTCATCCACGATGATTGCCGTCTTTCCGGTGATCGACAGAGGGGCGCGCTCGCCGCGATAGACGAGCCGGCGCCGTTCCAGTTCCGGGCGCTCCTTCGCGATCAAGACGCGAAGTTCATCATCGTCGAGCGCATAGGCCTCGACGATCTCGCGGTTCAGAACGATGTCCGGTGGATTGCCGTCGACGATCGCTGCGACCGCCAGTTCGGGATTACCCGGCGCACCCACCTTGCGCACGATAATCAGATCGAGTGGAGCGTTCAGGGCTTTGGCCACTTCCGCGGCGACGGGGACACCCCCTCGCGGCAAGGCGAGGACGACCGGCTGATGTAAATCCAGTTTCCCGACCTCGACCCCAAGTCTTTTCCCAGCCTCCTGTCGATCGCGGAACATCGGTCAATCCATCGGCCAGAGCTGACGCAGCGATTTCTTCATCGAGTTCCGAACCTGGACGATTTCGCCATGCGAGATGTTGCGGTCGAGGATCTTGAAAACCGCTTTGATCGCCTGGTCGATATCGACGTCGGGTTCATATCCGAAGCTGTTCCTGACACAAATCACGAAGTCGCTCTTCTTCCGTTCCCACGCGGGTGTGTCCGGCTTCCAGCCTTCGAAATATATACCCCGGATGAGCGTCGGCAGTTGAGCGGAAAGGTCGGCCATCTCCTCGGGCGACAGCCAGTCTCGCAACGTGTGCAAGACGGATTTCAGGAAGCGGTAGGCGCTCTGTTCGCTCCAGCCCAAGTCTCGGGCCAACTCGTTCACCCATTGCTGCGCCTGCTCGGCAGCGTGAGTAAATCCCGTAATTGAAGTGTGAGTCATGCGATCGCTCCTTCAATCTGTTGGCTATTCTGGCGTACGGAGCAATCTTCACATTGAGCAGGATCAAATCATCCTGGCGTGCCAGGCGAGAGGGCACGGCGAGCAGTCGGAATGAACGGCTGGCGATCCCCAAAAATCGAGTCCTGCCTTGATTTATGAGAAGATATTCCTACGTGTGGTCTGCCCATGTCCTCCCCTGACATGGGTGAGCGATGGGGCTGTCCTCCCTGACCCATCGTGAGGCTGAGCCCGCTGCCCCCTCCCTCGGGCAGCGGGCTTCGTTTTGTCGATGCGCATGATCGAAGCCGGTTGGACTCGGTGGCAAGGTGATCCAGGCAGTGCGTGAAGTTGCCGACTACGGGTTCCCCTGGAGCGGACGCAATTTTGTAGGTTCGCAATTCGGTGTCTGAGTCCGGGCGGGCAAAACGCAACTCATAAGTTCCAGAAAAAACTGCGTTGATGAAAGCCATGGCGAGGCGAGAATCTCGTGTCGTCGCCATGACCGTACCGTCGTCATAGGCTTCGTAGTCCAGATGGCCCAGCGAACTGAACGTCCGGGCGCTGAATGCTGCGTCTGAAATCCGCACTATTTGATATTTGCTGTTGGCTGTGAGGTCGGCTGCGGCCATGAGGAAGCCAGCCAGAACCGTCCCGTCGAATTTGTTGTAACCAGCAAGCGCGATGAACTTGACGACTTCCCGCGACGGCGGATTGCTGAGGTCGAGGATGATCTCGCAAACCTTGGCCTCTTCGCTCTCGTCGCTCCAATTGCTGTAGGCCATCCCCATCGGGAAGATCGTCGAGCCGGCTTGGGCGATGCCAAGCAGAGCTGTCAGAAGGCGATGCGCGACGAACATGCGTTCAGTTCCTCCGAATCCGGCTCGGTCAGCGCACTACACGACCAGGTTGCAATGGAGGCTATCTGAACATCATTCCTGGACCGAACTCGCCCGAGCGCCCCATGCCCATGCCCATCATCGGCAGGACAATCTCGTCAGCGGCCTGCTTCTGCTCATCGCTCAGCTTTGCATATAGTTTTTCGACCGCTGCCCTGACAGTCTTCACCTGCTCCAGACGGGCTTCGAGATGGGTCTGTTGGTAGGCCAGTCGCTCGGGCAGGGGCTTCTTCAGGAACTCACCGTCCTGGAATTGCTTGATCATGTCCTGCATCAACGCGTTATGCGACTCGGCCGTGCTGCGGATAACGCCGGCAAGCTCATTCCAGGAGGGCGCCTGCTCGTCGGTGATCTTCAACTCGGTTTTGAGGAATGCGAGGCGTCCGTCGATTCGATCGAGCATCTGGTCTGAATCATAGCCGCCCATCGGGCCGGCCATGCCCCATTGACCCATCATCATTCGGCCCATCCCCCAGCGGGGCCACCAACCGGAATCCTTGTCTTCGGCCCCGGCCACGACAGGCATCGCTGCAACGGTCAGCATCAAGCCCGCGGCGAAAATATTGCGCAAATTGAACATCGAGCACCTCCTTCAGGGCGCACTGCCAGATACTAAGTAAATCACGCAGTGACGTTGGCGGCATTGACCTGCATCAACGGGCGCCAGCCTCCATATGCACGGCATCGTTGTGGGTGCGGATGCTCGGAGCATTCGTAGAGAGAGGGTGGTTTCCAAAGCTGCCAGGGGTCCCGCGCCATCTGGAGCATGCCTTTGGTGGAACTGACACATGCTGGCGGGATCCCACGCTGGCAGGTTGGAAGATATCGAACCGCGGCAACCTCTGAATTTTGTCGCGATACCTGCAATTTGGCCGTGCTATGTTGGTTCACAGACAAACAGGGAAGCCGCTGCGGCTGCTTATGTGATGAGTGGATAAGCGGATCGCTCACCTGAATATCGAGCATTTTCGGCAGCGCTTGGCCGAGGAGCAGGATGAGGTCAAGCGGAAGACACTGCTTGATCTGCTCGCGAAGGAAGAGGAAAAGCTCAGAAAAATCGAGGCGACTGAAAAGGGAAAAAGCGGGCACAACGATAAGTAGACGAACGCGCCAATATCGCCGCTAGACATCCTTGGTGGCAGGTTCCCATATTCGCCAATGAGTGGGTGAGACATCAAGCCGTTCCTTCGTGGCCGATTTGATCCAGCCCGTGAGTACACGCCTGCAGGGAAAAACGAGTGCGTGGGGACCGTCCTTGTCTATGACGGCCAATTCCAAATCTCGATCGAAGGGGGCGTTCGATACCGGGTGCCACATGACTTCACCTTGGGGCGGAAAGGCAAAATCATCCTTGACGCAGGTCAAATCCGACGACCGGTCATCTCGCGTGCCGTGCACGGGAACGCCTTGCGGGCGGCGATCGGCAATACGGCGATCAGCATTCGAGTTTACCGCTGTTGGGTCGCCACGTTCCGCAGGGTTTGCCATTTCGTGATCTCGCTGCTGCGCAGGCCCGGCATGTTGATTGTGCCTTCTGCTCGGGGTGGGGAGGCACGGAAAGACGGTCTCGATGATGACGCTGATGTCACCACGATCGACACGGCAATCTGCCTCTGCTTGTGAGATCAATGGCGCAATATCTGAAATTGCGAAATCCGGTTTGGTCCTTATGGGATTCCCCCTAGACAGCCGCGGCAGATATAGCCTCGACGGGTTGCGCGGGGGAGGGTGGGAAAGCCCAGGCGCCAGTGGGCATTGACGTGAACCAAAAAATAGTTTTGGGGCGGCCGGGGACTTGGGTGTAGAATGCCTTGTTGAGGGATGTCATGGACCGATTCATTGCTCGCGCCAACATCGCCCATTTTCAGGATCTGCTCTCACGCGAGACCGATCCGGAACAGCGGCGTATCATCGAAGGCTTGCTGGCGTTGGAGCAGAAGAAGCTCGAGATCGCCGAAAGCCAGGCACGCGATCAGTCCCGCCGACCTGGCAGCCCAGCAAGTATTGCCAAACCATCGCGCTGATATGGCGCGCGGCGACACATCCCAAGGTGGAAACGTTGCCCGTTTCGCGGCCCGGCTTGGCCCCCCAATAGACGCAGCTCGACAAACTGTCTTCTCTTGAAGAGGCTCAGCGCGCCGACCAGACGCGCTGAGGGTGATCAGCGGTCACGACTGTTACGCAGGCTTGACCGCGATCTTCTTCTCGGCCTTCTGGGCTTCAGCGGTCTTGGGCAGCTTCACCGTCAGCACGCCCTTGGCGAAGGTCGCCTCGATCTTGTCGGCGTCGACGCCTTCAGGCAGCTGGAACGAACGCTGGAAGGAGCCGTAGCGGCGCTCGGACAGATAGTAGTCCTTGTCCTTCTCTTCTTTTTCCTCGCGCTTCTCGCCCTTGATGGTCAGCATGTGGTTGGCGAGTTTGATCTCGACATTCTTTTCGTCGATGCCCGGCAGTTCGGCCGTGATTTCGTACTCCTTGTCCTTCTCGACCAGATCCATGGCCGGCGCGACCGGCCAGCCCGGATTGCGTAGGGACGGCAGTTCACGACCGAACAGGGAGCGCGTCGAAGGCAGGCGAAAATCGAAAGGATGGAAGTCGTCGAACAGGCGTTCGACTTCGCGACGCAAGCTTTCGAACGGTGTGGCCCAGTTGCCGGCTGGCGCCGGCGCAGGGTTCTTCTCTGTCTTGACGGGTAGTCTGGTGGCAGTTTCGACCATGGTTCTTCTCCTTTGACGAGTTTGACCGGCAGGTGCCGCCGCCTCCGCCCTTCCACCTTAGGTCTCCCAGGAGGCGCTAGAGCCGGAGGTCAGCGGACCCGCTTGCCAGATGTCGTCGCCGAAATGGTCCATTGCTTCGCGAATCCGCGGTTTTGCCGCGGTTCATCGCGCCCGCGTCGCCAAATCAGGCTCAGCCTGGCAAGGACAGCATCAAAGCCGCTGCAAAGGGAAGGCTCCTTGATCGGGATCAATGGCGACAGAAAATGTCCTCTGCTGGAGCCCCATAGAGATGCGCGACCACCGGGGATCGCGGCGGCGACACCGAAACGCCGCAGTGCGGGGCGCCCCGATGACTAAAAGTGCTCACGCTCAAATTCAACGCAGGAGTAGCCGAGTGTCGAAAGACCATCGGCGAGATGCTCCGCAAGCAGCGGCGTCCCACAGAGATAGTCGGCGGTATGCTTATTGTGTTCGTCAGCTGCCTGCTGGCGGACACTTTGCCACTCGTCTGCGGACTGGTCGTCGCGTCCCAGCCACATCAGGGCGACGAGGTCGGTTTGTGCGTCGACGGAAAGATCGGAAATCAGCGACTGCAATTCTTCGAGAACCGGGTCGTCGTCATGATCCTCGAGTATCGCCGCGGAATGATCGTCGGACGGATTGGAGGCGGGGCTGGGTTCGGTGACCGGATCCTTGGCATCGAGCTCGCGCGCCTTCATGATGATGAAGCATACGGTTTCGAGCGGAACTTCAAGTTCCGTTTCGCCGTCGCCAGTCTTGTCCGCTTTTTCCATCATACCGGTTCCTTCGGTTGCTGTTCGTCTTCCCGTCCCCGGACGACGCGCCTGCCTGCCATCGGCCCCCTTGTTTCGGTGACGACGGTGCATCGTCCCTCCGGTTGGCCTTCGGCCTGGAAGTAGATCACGACCCAGTCGCTTGTCTTTGCCAGTTCGTGCGCCAGCCTGGTGTTCGAGAAAAACGCGGTGAAATGCCAGTTGTCATGTCGCGCATGCAGGACCGGCAGCCAAGCCTCGCCTTTCGGATTGAAGCGCTTCGGCGCAATCTTGCGAAGCATTCCGGCTGCCGCCCTTTCGCGGTACATGCGATCGACATCAAGCAGCATCGACACTGGCGGCAAGGGTTGAGGTTGAGGGGTCGTTCTCAGTCGAGCCCTGCCGAGCCGTTCGGCGAGGGCTGCCCCCAGCATCTCCTTGCGCCTGTGACCGATGCCCTTGATATGAAGCGCGCCGCTATGGAGCGCGTTCTCGAGGTCCTCGAGGGTCTCGAGTTGCCCGTCCTCGGCGAGGCTGTGCGCGTATCGTGGTCCGATTCCCGGAATCGACCGAAACAGCGCCTCCGGCTCCATCTCGCCGCGCAGCCGTTCCAGTTGGGACCAGCGCCCGGTTGCAGCCATCTCGGCAATCGCGCCAGCCAGGCCCGTTCCGATGGCCGGCAGGGCGATGAGACCGTCGCGTCCCTCGCTTGCCAGGATCTCGCCCACCGGCCGTTCCAGCCTGGAGACGACATCCGCCGCCCTTCTGTAGGCCCGTGCACGGAAACCGTCGGCGCCCTGGCTGTCGAGGAGATCGGCAAAATCGCGGAATTTTGCTGCCACCCCGATGTTCTCGGGGAGCGGCTTCGTCGCCAACGGCGTCATTGGCTTGACGCCTGGGTTGGGTCTCGCGGTCTGTAGCGGCTCCGGCATGGTTCTCCCCCGTACAGGGGTTGAAAATTGTCGATTGCCCCTCTTAGGCCATTCGACGGCTCGCATCCTTGACGCGCATCAATCCATTAGTGTTCGAAACTGGATAGAAGAGAACATGCGCTTCTTCGCACTCAAAGGCTCGGAACAACTCGGCGCGGCCGCGGCGCGGGCGCTTTCGATCGAGCTTGATCCGCATGAAGAGCGAGATTTCGAGGACGGCGAGCATAAGGCGCGTCCGCTGGTCAGCGTGCGCGGCAGGGATGTCTATGTGCTGCACAGCCTTGGTGGAGGTGGCGGCGTGTCCACCAACGACAGACTATGCAAGCTCCTGTTTTTCCTGGCGACATGCAAGGAGAACGGCGCCGCGCGAGTAACAGCGGTCGTTCCCTATCTTGCCTATGCGCGCAAGGACCGGCAGACCAAGGCGCGTGACCCGGTCACCACGCGCTATGTCGCGCAACTCTTCGAGGCAATGGGTACCGACCGGATTGTGACGCTCGACGTCCACAATTTCGCGGCTTTCCAGAACGCCTTTCGGTGCGAGAGCATCCATCTCGACACGCGGATGCTCTTTGCCGCGCTGATAGGCAAATTGGCTGGCGATCTGCCGATCACCATTTTTTCGCCCGACAGCGGCGGCGTAAAGCGCGCGCAATTGCTCAAAGAGGCCCTGGAGGCGGAAACCGGGAAAGAAATCGGGTTCGGCTTCATGGAAAAGCGCCGCAGCCGGAACGTGGTTTCCGGCGAACTGTTTGCAGGCGACGTCGCGGACAAAGCCGTTTTCATTATCGATGATCTGATCAGCACGGGTGGCACGATTCTGCGCGCCGCCCTGGCCTGTCGTGAGCGCGGCGCGCGGGCTGTTCATGCGATCGCCACGCACGGATTGTTTGGCAAGGGTGCCGATGTGCTGTTCGGCAGCCAGGCAATAGACCGCATCATCGTCACGGACAGCGTGGACTCGGCGGCAGTCGCCAAAGCCCGTTACCCGCAAGCGCCCTTGGACATTCTGCCGATCGGCAGTCTGGTCGGCAAGGCGATCAGGCGTCTCCACGCACAGGGCTCGATTTCCGATCTGATCGGGATTGATGACTGAAAATCTCGCGCTCCGCCTGCCTGATGTAGCGGATCGCCTGCGGGCGCCATTTTTCCGGATGGCGGATTGGCGTCTCGAGGAGATGCGCGACCCCGAGACGGGCCTTCAGCAATGCCCGGAAACCGCCATAGAGCGCCAGCAGCTCGGCGTCGGGGCTATCCGGCAGCCGGCTTTGCAGAGCCTTGACCAGCAGTGGCCGGATCCAGGGCGCGCCCAGCATCTCGCATTCCATGCCTAGATAGTTGATTTCGTCATAGGGATCGATGATGCGCATCGACCGATTGAACTCGAGGCAGTCGATGATCTGGAGCGGCTGGCAAAGGCAGACGTGTTCGGGGCGCAGGTCGCCATGCCCTTCGACGATCGCGCCGCGAAGGATGCGCGCTTCGATCCGCGGCCTCAATTGCTGTAGCAAGCCGTCCACCATGTCCAAGGCGCCGGACACGATATCCGCCAACGCGAATTCGGGCCGCAGCAGGATGGCGCGGTTGATGCGCTGCTCTCCTGTGAGGTGGCGCAGATAGGCGCCGCCGCCGTCAATCTCCGCCCGGCGTTGCGCATAAAACTCCGCCAGCGTCTTGGCGACTTCATCGATATCCGCCGCGTCCAAGCGACCGCAGGCGATGCGCTCGTCCAGCATGTCGCCTTGCGGCAGACGCTTCATTTCGACCAGCCAGTCGACGGCGCGGCCGCCGCCGCCGAGGGTCAAACGGCCTGATGCGTCACGGCGAAGTGGAAGGACCCGCCGATAGGTTTCGGCGGCAAGGCGGGCGTTCAGCCGCAATTCCTCGCCACAATAGAAGTGCCGCTTCCTGATCGTGCTGAAGTCGAGGAAAGCATGCCTGACCGGCTTCTTGAGCTTGTAGACCAGGTCGTCCGTGAGGAAGACCCAGGACATATGCGTCTCGCGGACATCCACATGTGTCGTTCCGCTCCCGTATGCCGCCGGATCGCTGAGAAAGCGCACCTTCGCCGCCAGATCCGCAATTTGCCGGTGCCCCATCATCGCCGGTACCATGCGGGCCAGCAGCGATCCGCACTTTGATGCGCGTCAAGGACGCGCCCGCTGGTCGTGACATTTTGCCGATGAATGCAATTTCCGGCTGGATGTCATGGATCGCAAACACACCTTCAATATAGGCTACGTCATCGCTGCCATCCTGATCATTGAGCTGTTTCAGGTCTGGTTCGCCTATCGCGACACCGCCCAGCTTTCCTACAGCGACGTGATCCGCCTCACCGAGGAGGGCAAGGTTGCGTCCGTCACGCTGACCGAGACCATGATCGAGGGCGCGTTCAAGGAGCCGCGGGATGGCAAGAAGACGTTCCTTGCCAATCGCGTCGACCCCGCGGCGGTTGCGGTTTTCGAGAAGGCCGGCGTCAAGATCACCGGCGCTTCCGACAGCAACTGGCTGACGACAGTTCTCTCTTGGATATTGCCCGCGCTGATCTTCGTCGGCATCTGGATGTTCTTCTTCCGCGGGTTCGCCGACAGGCAAGGCATGGGCGGCCTGATCAATATCGGCAAGTCGAAGGCGAAGGTCTATCTGGAGCGCAAGACAGGTGTGACTTTCGAAGACGTGGCGGGCGTCGACGAAGCCAAGGCCGAGCTGCAGGAAATCGTCTCCTTCCTCAAGGACAAGGACAAATACGGTCGCCTCGGCGCGCGGATTCCCAAGGGCATCCTGCTGGTCGGGCCGCCTGGAACCGGCAAGACATTGATGGCGCGCGCCGTCGCCGGAGAGGCGGGGGTGCCCTTCTTCTCCATCTCTGGCTCGGAATTCGTCGAGATGTTCGTCGGCGTGGGTGCGGCCAGGGTACGTGACCTATTCGAGCAGGCCCGGCAGGCCGCGCCTTGCATCATCTTCATCGATGAGCTCGACGCGCTGGGCCGTGCCCGCAGTCCGTTCGCGGGTTATGGCGGCGGTGACGAGAAAGAGCAGACATTGAACCAGCTGCTCTCGGAACTCGACGGTTTCGATCCGCGTGTTGGTATCGTGCTGCTTGCCGCCACCAATCGGCCCGAAATCCTGGATCCAGCCCTGCTGCGCGCCGGGCGCTTCGACCGGCAGGTCGTGCTGGACCGGCCCGACCGCAAGGGCAGGGAGGCGATCGTCAAGGTCCACATCAAGAACGTCTCAACCGCGCCTGGCGTCGGCACGGACGAGATTGCCGCGATAACGCCCGGTTTCACCGGTGCCGATCTCGCCAATCTGGTCAACGAGGCGGCCATCATCGCCACGCGGCGTGGCGCCGACAAGGTGACGATGGACGACTTCACCAATGCGGTCGAGCGGATCGTCGCAGGGTCGGAACGCAAAAGCCGATTGCTGAAGCCGCAGGAGCGTGAGCGTGTGGCCTTCCACGAAATGGGGCACGCCCTGGTGGCGGTCGCGACGCGAAGCGCCGATCCGGTGCATAAGGTGTCCATCATCCCGCGCTCGATCGGTGCCCTCGGTTTCACCATGCAGCGTCCGACGGAGGACCGGTTTCTGATCACGGTCAGTGAGCTGAAGGACCGCATGGTTGTCCTCATGGGCGGCCGCGCGGCCGAGGAAGTCATATTCGGCGAAGTCTCGACCGGGGCGGCCGACGACCTCGCCAAGGTCACGGATATTGCCCGGCAATGTGTCACCCGCTTCGGCATGGACCCGACGGTGGGACAGGCAGTCCTCGAAGAGCAGCGCCTGCAATGGCTAGGTGACGGTCCTGGCCTGCCAAACAAGAAGGACTATTCGGAGGCCACGGCGCGCGAGGTCGACCTGGCAGTCCGAGGCATGATCGACGAGGCCTTTGCCAGTGCCGGGGATGTGCTCCGCGAACGGATCACCGATCTGCGCGCCGGTGCGAAGCTGCTGCTCGAGAAAGAAACGCTGACGCCTGACGACTTCGCGCCGTTGCGGCGAACCGCGGTGCTGGTCCCGGCGGCGTGAAGGCGACGCCGGTCAAGACGCCGGCCACACCAGAACAAATGAGGAGAGTGTCATGAAACACAAGCTTCAGCAGAAGGTGATCGCCATCCTGGCACGTTGCATGGACATGACGATTGCCACGACCCGCTCCGACGGCGCGCCACAGGCGACGGTGGTTTCGTTCGTCCATGACGGTCTGTTGCTCTATTTCGGCTGCGGAGCCGGCTCGCAGAAGGCTATGAATATCTCTCGCGACCCGCGCGTTTCGGTCGCCATGACCGCACCCTATGAAGACTGGCTGGAGATCAAGGGGCTGTCGATGGCGGCGACAGCTACGGAGGTCGTCTTACCTTCCGAACTCACGGAAATCGGCCGCATGATGGTGCAGCGCTTCCCGCAGATTTCGGCTATCCAGCCCAGTGAGGCCGCATCCGTGAAACTGTTCAGGGTTCGGCCCACGATCATCTCTATACTCGACTATTCCCTGGGGTTTGGTCACACGGATCTCGTCAAGATCGAGGCCGATGACATCGCCGAGACCCTGGACAGCATGCGGCACCATTGGCTTGTAGGCACTTCCGCGACCTCGTGACGGTCGCGCCAGTCGTCCAGCCAGCTGACTATTTGACCGGGCATTGAGCCGGATCAATGAGCAGTGACGCAAAGGGTGCTTTTTTGTTTCGCTGCGGGTGAAAAAGCCCGCTCAACAAACAGGAGACAGACCATGACGGATATAACATTGCGTCAGAACATTCTCGATGAGTTGGAATTCGAGCCGAGCATTGACGCTGCCCACATCGGGGTGGCCGTGGAAGAAGGCATCGTCACCCTGACCGGGCATGTTTCTTCCTATTGGGAAAAGACAACCGCCGAAAATGTGGTCAAGAGGGTCAAGGGTGTGAAGGGCCTCGCCGAGGAAATCGAAGTCCGGCTGGTTGGCTTGAAAGGAACCGCTGACGACGAGATCGCCAGGCGCGCGGTCGATGCGATCACCTGGAATGTCTCCATCCCGAGGGACAAGGTGCAGGTCAAGGTACAGGATGGATGGATCACGCTGACGGGGAAACTCGAATGGCAGTACCAGAAGAATGCCGCGGCTGAGGCTGTGCGCGGCCTGGCAGGCGTCGTCGGCGTTGCCAATCAGATCGAAATCACTCCACGAGCCTCGGTATCCGACATCAAGAAGCGCATCGAGAACGCCCTGAAGCGCGATGCGGAAACCGAAGCACAGACGATCCGCGTCAAGGTTCTGGATGGCAAGGTTACCCTTGAAGGCAAGGTCCGGGCGTGGTCCGAGCGCCAGGCAGCCGAGCGTGCCGCCTGGTCCTCGCCGGGCGTCCGCGCGGTGGAAGATCGGATTTCCATAGTCTGATGAGGCCGGCAAGGCTGCGGCGGCTTCCGTGAGTTGCCGCCGCGTCGATGCAGGGCGCCGCGTGGAGGAAGAGGGCGCTCCCTTCGAGTCCACGAGGCGACGAAAATCGTCGCCAATGATGGCGTGGGAGTGCGTTGGACCTCGATCAAACCATGTCAAAGGAGAAATAAAATGATTCTGGCTAATGGCACTATCGTCGTGGTCACCGACGGCGAGAAGCTGCGTCTCTTCCGCAACAAGAGCCCCGAGCCCCGGATCGACCTGGTGGAATTGCCCGAACCGGTGCTGCACTCGGCTAGCACGGGCTCGGGCGGGCGGCATCGCAGTTCAATGGCCAATCCCGACGACTCCCGCTTGCGGGAAGACGACTTTGCCGCCGCCGTGGCTGCCTATCTCAATCGCGAAGCGCTGGCGGAAGCGTTCAAGCATGTGGTGGTGATCGCCGATCCGCGCACGCTGGGCGAGCTGCGCAAGCACTTCCAGGCTTCGCTGAAGGCAAAGCTGGTTGGCGAGCTGGCCAAGGATCTCGCGAAACATCCCATCGAGGCCATCGAGAACACATTGGCGGCGGATTGAGTCCCGTCCCAGGTCATGGACAAGGCCCCGCCGACCTTGACGGACAGGTTGCGACAGCCAGAGACCGCTTGCCACGTTTCTTGATCGGCATCGATCAGGGGACGTCCCAGGGCGTCGGCTAGGTCGCCGCTACGGCTAGAGGAGAGAGAAGTTTGAACCGAGAAAGACGAGAACCTGGCCGGTGATGAGGGGAATTCTCAGCATGGGACCATCCTCGCCGCTATCCTGGATTGGCGATCCCGCGACGTAAGGGTGCCCCTTCAGGATGTCCTTCCAGATCGTCGGGAAATCCGCTCCCTTGTTCCTCATGGCGTTACACGCATTGAGAAGCCTCGCAACGATGTCGGTCATTGAACCTGCATTTTACTTGTCAAGTGATTGATTTCAAATCATATGGAATGAATGCGGCGTTGATGGTTTGATCTGAATCAAATTGTTCGGAGAGGCACCCAATCCCTGCCTTCCTTGCGATAAAGGCGCTTTACGGCCGCCCAGGCGACGCGGTGCGCTATTTCTTCACGCTCTTGGCCTCGGTCGGCATATTCGTCCCAGGCGCTGTTGAAGGCAGCGCGAAAGATCTCCTGGGCATGCAGGGGCAGATGCGTCCTGACAGGCGGTGGAAGATCTTCCTCGGTCGCATAGGGCATTGCTATCCTCATCGCCAAGCCAAACCGACGCCCCAAACCGACGCCCGTGGCTGGAATGTGGCTGACGAACACGCCCCGGCACGTCGGGGGGGCGGACGATCAGCTAGACATGAAGCGACAGAGCCGCGTGTCGTCGAGCAGCGATCGGGTAACGCCGCCGAATACCCATTCCCTGATGCGACTGTGTCCATAGGCGCCTGACACGATCAGGTCGGCGTTGGCTGAGCTCAGGAAGTCGATCAGCTTGTTGCTCTCGTCGTCGGCCTTCAGCACTTCGGTGCGAGCCGTGATGCCATGCGTTCCCAGGAAGGTCGCGACATCCTTTATGCCCGCAGTCGTCCGGTCGCCGGGCTCGGAATCGACCGTGACCACGATCACGTCGTCTGCCATCGCCATCAGCGGCACGGCGTCGGCCACCGCGCGCCTCGCTTCGCGCGTGTCCTTCCAGGCGACCACGATCCTACCTGTCGGCGCGTGCTCCGCGCCGCTTGACGCGATCAGAAGCGGCCTGCCGGCGCGCAGCGCGAGGGTGCCGGGATCGACGGTCCGATAGGAGTCGCCGGAGGACGCCCCCTGAGCCGCACCGGTGATGATGAGATCCGCGATCCTCGATGTCGCGACCAAGGCGCGGTTGGGGTTGTCGAGCGCTTCGCGCCATTCCGTCGCCACCGAACCAGCAACCAGGCTGTCAAACTCGGCATGCAGGTCCTTGAACCGTTTCTGGATGTCATCCCTCAATTGCTGCCAGACCTCGGCGGCTATCGCGGCACCCTCGGGCGCCATTGTGACGGGCAAGGGTGCGTCTGCTGCGCAGAAGCCGATCAGCCGAGCCTCGGAACGCCTGGCAAGATCGATGGCGATCTTGGTGATCGGCGCGATTGGACCGTCTATGTCCACATTCAGCAGAATGGATTTGTAGCTCATCGGCGGCGCTCTTTTCCTGTATCGATTGGATGGACCGAAGCTAGACCGGGCAAGGCGTTGCGTTCTTTGATGCCGATCAAGTGGCCGGCTTCAAGGCATGCTTGACTCGAAATGGATGATCTCTCCATCCACCACGAAGGCTCCATTTCCAACGTGGTGGATGGTCTTTGGCCTTGGCTGTCCCGGATCAACCCACGCCTTCACAACCTCCAGGACGAAAAGATTGTATTTGTTGACCAGCCGGGTATCGACGACGCGGCATTCGAGATTGGCGAAACATTCAGCCACCAAGGGCGCAGCGACATGCTCGGCGGGTAGTGGCGTCAGCCAGATCGTCGCGAACTTGTCCCTGTCGCGGCCTGAGCAGTTGCCGACCTCAACTACTTTTTCCGCCAGCCCGACGGCCGGAATCGCGATCACACACTCCTTCGTGTCGCGCAACGCGGCAAAAGAGAAGTCGCCGCTCGATACGACACAGGCAATTGTCGGGGGTGTGAACTCCACCATGGTGTGCCATGACATTGTCATGACGTTGGCGCGGCCCCTGGCCCGGGTTGTCAGCAGAACAACGGGACCAGGCTCGATCAGCCGGTAGACCTCGGCAAGCGGCAGTTCCTTCATCTTCATAGCTTTCCTCGCATCCCCAAATCAGCAAGCGCAAGGCGGTCGCCACTCGGGCAAACGACCTGTATTCGGCGATATCGTCAGTTCGAAAACAAGCGGTTGACCGAGCCTTGCTTGAGCAGGGAGCGAGTCATGCCTCCAAAGGCCCATTCGCGGACCCGGCTGTGACCGTAGCCGCCAGCGACCACAAGCTCGGCACCCATGCCGCTGGCGAGTTCGATGACGGTTTCGCAAGCGTCCGCATGACCGACGCCCAGCACCTCCGATCTCGCCTTGACGCCATGCCTCATCAGGAACCGGACGACGTCGCCGATACTTTCGCGCGCGTTTCTCTGGTTCTGCTCCTCGACCGTCGCCACCAGTACATCCTGTGCGCCGGTGAGGAGGGGAAGCGCATCGATGACTGCGCGCCGAGCCTCGCGACTATCCTTCCACGCCACCACAACCTTCTTGGGGTCGAGCGGGGCAAGTCCGTCGGCCGCAATCAGCACCGGCCGTCCAGCCGACAGCACCAGCGTTCCTGTATCGACCACCCGGTGGCGGTCACCGGAAACTCCCGAGGCCGGCGCTCCGGTCACGATCAGGTCAGCCGCGCGGGCATGCATCGCGAGCAAGTGTGTCGGATCGCCGATCTCCTCGCGCCAGGAGGCCTCGTCTCCGACAACGGTCAGGAATTCCTCCTTCAGGATCTTCAGGCGATCCTCGATCTCGGTTTGGCGTTGACGCATGATTTCCGCCGCCGCCATGCCGCCATCGTCGCCGGGAACAAATACATAGGAATCGGCCGCGGCAAAACCGATCAGCGTGGCTTCGAAGCGCCGCGCCAACTCCAGCGCATAGGTCGTTCGCGGTGCCGCCGGAGAATCGACATCGAGTTGAACCATGATGGTGTTGAAGATCATTCTTGTGCCCTCCGATGAGATTTGTCCCAGGATCACCGAAGGTGCGATCCTGCGCCTTGATGCGCATCAAAGCCTGCATCTCTTGCAGGTCCGTCAGGGCACATCGTCATCGCTGGTGGCGAGACATCGGACGCCGTCGCCAGGAGAGAACGGTCGACCTGGATGAGAATGCCGGCAGCGCGCCACTGCCGCGCCGAAGTCATCATCGGTCGTCAGTTTCCCGCCTCATCAACGACACTTCGCGCGTTACATCGTCATTTCCGGTTCGAGCGCGCGTTCTTTCGCCGGTTCCGGGATTTCGGTCATGGTTGCTTCGGTCAAGAGCAGAACGCTTGCGACCGAGACGGCGTTCTCAAGCGCGATGCGCACCACCTTGGTCGGGTCGATGATGCCGGCTTCGACGAGGTCGACATACACTTTTTGCCCAGCGTCGAAGCCGAAATTGCCAGTGCCTTCAATCATCTTGGCAATGACAACGCCACCGTCGACCGCGGAATTCTCGGCGATCTGCCGGACCGGTGCTTCAAGTGCGCGCTTGAGGATCTGCACGCCCGTCCGCTCGTCGCCTTCGCAATGCTGCTCCTCGTCGGTCACGGTGGCGATGCAGCGCAACAGGGCAAGCCCGCCGCCTGGCACTATGCCTTCGGCGACCGCGGCCTTGGTGGCGCTGATGGCATCGTCGAGCGCTTCCTTTTTCGACTTCATTTCGGCCTCGGTTGGCGCACCGACCTTTATGACCGCGACGCCACCTGCAAGCTTGGCCAGCCTTTCCTGCAGCTTTTCGCGATCATAGTCGCTGGTCGTGTCGTCGATCTCGCGCCGGATCTGTTCCACCCGCCCCTTGATCGCCTTGGCGTCACCGTTGCCGCCGATGACCGTCGTATTGTCCTTGTCGACGACCACGCGCTTTGCGCGCCCCAACTGCTCCATCGTGACATTTTCCAGTTTGAGCCCGAGATCCTCGGAAATAACCTGGCCGCCGGTCAGGATGGCGATATCCTGCAGCATGGCCTTGCGACGGTCGCCGAAACCGGGAGCCTTGACGGCGCAGTTCTTGAACGTACCCCGGATCTGATTGACGATGAGCGTCGCAAGCGCCTCGCCTTCGACTTCCTCGGCGACAACCAGCAAGGGCGAGCCCGACTTTGCCACGGCTTCCAGCAGCTTGATGAGATCGTTCAGCGAAGCGATCTTTTTTCGACGATGAGCACAACCGCGTCTTCCAGGACCGCTTCCATCTTCTCCGGGTCGGTCACGAAATAGGGCGACAGGAAGCCCCGATCGAACTGCATGCCTTCGACAACCTCCAGAACCGTCTCCGTGGTCTTCGCTTCCTCGACCGTGATGACGCCTTCGCCGCCGACCTTCTCCATCGCCTCGCCGACCAGTTCACCGATGAGCGGGTCGTTGTGCGCGGAGATCGTTGCCACCTGCTCTTTCTCGCGGCGGGTCGAAACCGGTCGGGATATCTGCTTGAGCGTCTCTATGGCCCGTTTTGTTGCACGATCGAGACCACGTTTGATATCGATCGCGCTGGCGCCGGCGACAACGTTGCGCACGCCGTCGGCGAATATCGCATGGGCCAGAATGGTCGACGTGCTGGTGCCGTCCCCGACCATGTCCCCGGTTTTCTCGGCCGCCTGCCTGAGCATCCGCGCGCCAAGGTTCTCCTCGGGATCCTTCAAGTCGAATTCCTTGGCGATGGTCACCCCGTCGTTGCAGACGATGGGGGCGCCCCATTTCTTTTCGATCAGGACCGACTTCGAGCGCGGCCCGAGCGTGACGCGCACGGCGTCGGCGAGTTGGGTCGCGCCACGAAGGATCTTTTCGCGCGCCGCGGAACGAAACAACACTTGCTTGTGAGCCATGATCACCTCCGAACTGCTGTCTGCTTCAACTAACCAGCATACGTTCAGTCGGCTTTGATGCGCATCAATCGGGGTTTCGGATGGCAGCGGCGACGAACGCATCGTGGCATCCAGTTTGCGCGAGCGCAAAGAACCGATGCTTCAAGTCCGGTAGCTTCTCCTCTTCGACATCGGTTGACGGATAGAACATTGACATGTCGACGCGCCGCTTCGGCGCGGCGAATGGTTCTCCCTGCAACGCTAACAAAGCGAAGTGAGACGAAAATGAAATTCCAGATCGAGAAGCAGGAAGTGCTCGAAGAGCGCCCAAGCCTTGTATTCAGCACTGAAGCGGCAAGCGGCGCAAAGGCAGGCAATACGTTGCTGCCCATGCTTGTCGCTGGACTAACCCTGGTTGTCGTGGGTGGCGTGGTCGTGATGGCCTTCGTCTAGAAAGGAAGCTGCTGCTCCGTCCTGACGGTGGATGCATGCATCCCCGTTACGCCGAACTCCAGAGTCGCCATGGGGTCCCGCGGGTGAAAGCCCCGACGCCGACGTCAGCGTGAAGAAGGATCAGGTAATTCTTGCTACTTCAGCAGGCCGACCAGCACGTCGAAAGCCGCGTCGATGTCGGCGCGGACCGCGGCCCGAACCGCCTCCGCATCCCGGTCGCGCAGTGCTGCGAACATCTCCTGATGGTGCTCGTTGGCGGTCGAGTAGTTTCCCGAATCGTGCAGCATGTTGAAATAGGGGCTGATCTGCAGCCAAAGGTTCTCGATGATGTTGAGCATGTTCTCGGAGCCGGCCGCCCGATAGATCGAGAAATGAAAGGCGTAATTGGCCCTGAGATAGGATTTGACGTCTCCGGCGGCATTGGCCTGTTCGAGCGCATCCAGATGCTGGCGCAGCAGCGCCACGCCCTTGTCGTCCATGCGCTCCGCCGCCCATGCGGCCGCGATCGCTTCGATCTCGAACCGGACATTCCTGAGGTCGATGAGGCGCGCTCGGCTTAGTGCCGGAATGCCGATCGATCGGCCCGAAACCACCATCAGCGCGTTGGCGGCCGTCAGGCGCCGCAGCGCTTCCCTGACCGGCATCGGGCTGACGCCAAAAGCGTCGGCAAGGCTTTGAACAGTCACCATCTCGCCCGGCACGATGCTGCCGTCGAGGATCAGTTCGGTGACGTGGCGGTAGACCCTGTCCTGCAAGGTTTCCCGGGACAGGGGCGTGATCTCGACCCCCGGCTTCCTGAACGCCGATCCAGCCATCTCCCGTCAACCTTCCCGCCCAAGGGCGACCCTATCGCCTGTGCCCGGAATGCAAGGTTCGGGATGCCGCGTCAAGCGCCCACGACCGCCGGTTTTGATATTAAGCGATTTCATCATTGATCTTTGATCAAATGATGTTACGGTCGCTGGCGTCGAATGACAAGGGTTACGTTTCGTGCCCTTGGGAGGCATTCGGTCGTTCGGATTGGGAGGAGTTTCATATGGGTATCGGATTGAAAGTCCGGCGGCTCGCGCTGCTGGCCGGCATGGCTGCTTGCGCCTTCGGCCTGTCCGCCGCGGAAGCGGCCGAAAAGCACAAGATCTTTCTCAGCATGAGCTTTATCGGCAATGACTGGCAGGCCGAGGCCGCCAACATGGTCAAGGCGATGGCGTCGCACAAGAGCCTGGCCGACAAGGTCGACCTGCAGGTCCAGGTGGCAGGGCCAAACGCGCAGCGTCAGATCCAGCAGGTCAATGCGATGGTGCAGGCGGGCGCCGAAGCCATCGTGATCTTCCCGATCTCGCCGACCGCGCTCAACCAGGTGGTCAAGAATGCCTGCGACAAGGGCGTCAAGGTTTTTGCCTATGACGCGGAGATCACCGAGCCCTGCGCCTACAACGTGCATATCGACCAGGAGGAAGCGGGCCGGGTGACGGCCGAATGGCTGGTCAAGAAGCTCAACGGCAAGGGCAACATCATCGCGGTGACCGGCGTCCCCGGCACATCGGTCGACGATCTGCGCACCAAGGCCGCCAAGGAAGTCTTCGCCAAGTATCCCGATATCAAGATCGTCGGCGAGGCTGTCGGCATGTGGAGCCAGGCTGTCGCTCGCACCGAACTTTCGAAGATCCTGGCGACGCGCAGCTGGAGCGATATCAACGGGCTGTGGATGCAGGTCGGCTGCTTCACCGCCAACTCCATGCAGCTCGAGGCCGGCAAGAAGACCAGCGAACTGCTGCCTTGCGCTGGTGAAGGCTCCAATGGTGGCCGCATCCAGATGCTGCCGGAGGGGACGGAAGTCGAAGGCGCGGCGTCGCCTTATGCGCCGCTCGGCGCGCCCCGCATTTCCTACGCCTCGCCGCCGTACTCCGGGGCGCTTGCACTCAAGCTCGCCGTCGAGGCGATCGAAGGCAAGGACGTGCCCAAGACCACCATCCTGCCGCTGCCGGTCGTCACCAACGAGACGATCAAGCTGTGCGATGAGGGCACCTGGGCGGAGATGAAGGCCGGCTGCAACGCCTTCAAACCGTCGCTGGTCTCCAACCCCGGCTGGTTCGCTTCGATCTTTTCGGACCAGACACCCGAGATCGGCCTCAGCGCTGCCCTCGTCGGCCAGCCGGAAGACTAAGCCTCCCAAGGCAAATGGCGACGATGCGCGGACATCTTGTCCGTGCATCGTCGATCCGCGCTAATGCATGTCGCCCAGAAGTGCGCAGCCCGGCGATCGAGGACAATGACAGACCACTCCGAGCTTCCCGCCATCGAGATCGACGGCATCAGCAAGGCATTCGGCCCGACCGTCGCGCTGGACGGCGTGTCGTTCCGGATCGCGTCCGGCAGCGTCCATGCGCTGCTGGGTGAAAATGGAGCCGGCAAGTCGACCCTGGTGAAACTGCTGTCCGGACTGGTCCGGCCGAGTGCGGGCCATGTCCATGTCTTCGGCAAGGAGATAGGCTACGGCGCACCGCGCGCCGCGCATGCGCTGGGCGTGCAGACGGCATTCCAGGAGATGACCCTGGTGCGCGATCTCTCCGTCCTTGACAACATGCTGCTGCCCTACGCCCCCGTGGGCATCTCCGGCCTGATCCGGCGCACTGCCGCCCGCAAGGCAGTTCGCCGTCACATCGACGATCTCGGCTTCTCGGTCGATCTCGATGCCGAAGTGAGCGAGCTCGAGCTTTCGGTGCGCCAGAAGATCGAGATCGCGCGTGCCGTCTACCGCAAGCCGCGCATCCTGCTGCTCGATGAACCGACCTCGACGCTCGCCGGCCGCGACGTCGACTGGCTTGGCGACATCATCGCCGGGCTGAAGGCCGCGGGCACGACCATCGTCTTCATCACCCATCGCATGCGCGAGGTCCGCGCCTTTTGCGACACGCTGACGATCCTGAGAAACGGCCGCCACATCGTCACCGCGCCGGTTGCCGCGGTCTCGGACGCCGACGTGATCGAAAAGATCATCGGCCGCAGCATCGAGCAGACCTTTCCGCCCAAGCCCGACAGTGCCCAGGCATTCGGCCCCCCGGTTCTGGGCGTGCGCGACCTCAAGGTCGGCAGCAAGCTCGACGGCGCCCGCTTCGACCTGCGCCGGGGCGAGATCCTCGGCGTTGCCGGACTGCAGGGCATGGGCCAGCAGGACTTGTTCCTGGCCTGCTTCGGCATGGCCGAAATCACCCGCGGCGACATCCTTGTCGACGGTCGCAAGGTCTGGCTCGGTTCGCCCGCCGATGCCTTGCTGCCCAACATGGCGATCGGCCTGGTACCGGAAGACCGCAAATCCGAGGGCCTGTTCCTGAAACTGTCGGGCAGCCAGAACGCCACGCTGCCCGTGGTGTCGCGCTTTACACGCTTCGGCCTTGTCGACATGGAAGCCGAGACCCGCTCCGTCGAGGAGGCATTCGCCACTGTCGAGGTCGACCGCCGTGCGCTGTGGACTCGGGCCGGAGCGTTTTCCGGCGGCAACCAGCAGAAGATCGCCATCGCCAAATGGCTGGTGGCGCAGAGCCGCATCCTGCTTCTGTTCGATCCCACCCGCGGCATCGACGTCGGCACCAAGCACGAGCTCTATGTGATGATGCGCAACTACGTGGCCGCTGGCGGTTCGATCCTGCTGCACTCGACGGAGATTCCCGAACTCGTCCACCAATGCGACCGGGTCCTGGTTCTCTACGACGGGCGCATCGCGGCCGAGCTCGAAGGTGACGCCATCACCGAACCGGCCATCATGCGTCCGGCGCTCGGCCATGCCGGGGAAGCCGCGGCATGAGCAGCTCGGCACTTCCATCCCCTGTTTCCGGTGGCTTCGGGCTGCGCCGCGCGCTGATGCGCAATCGTGGCGCGCTGATCGCCGCCATCGTCCTTGCGATCCTGCTCTTCATCGTCGACTGGATTAGCGCCGGGCCGCTGACCTATTTCGATGTATCGTTCCTGTCGAGCGGCGGCGCGACCTCGGCGCTCGCGGCGATCGGCCAGACGATCGTGATCCTCTCGGGCGGCTTCGATCTGTCCGCCGGCGCGGTGATATCGCTGGTCAATGTCGTGCTGGCGTCGAGCATGGACCCGATGGCACCAGGCGCCAGCATCCTGCTGTGGACGGCAGTCGGCATCGGCGTCGGCATGGCAGTCGGGGCCTTCAACGGCTTCTTCATCGCCGTGCTGCGCATGCAGCCCATCGTGGTGACACTGTCCACCATGTTCATCCTGCAAGGTGTGACGCTGCTGGTGATGGACAAGCCCGGCGGCTTCGTGTCGCCCGATCTCGGCACGTTCTACCTTGGCGACGCGATCACCAACTGGCTGCCGATGCCGCTGGTGGTGCTGGGCGTCGTCCTGCTCGCCTGGTTCTGGCTGAAGGGAACCCGCTTCGGCACGGCGCTTTACGCGGTTGGCAGCGATGCCGATTCGGCTGCTTCCGTCGGCATCAATGTCGTGCTGGTGCGCTTTGCCGTCTATGTCATCGCCGGCGGCTGCTACGGCCTTGCCGGCGTGTTCATCAGCGCCCAGACCGGCAGCGGCGATCCGCTGGTCGGCAATCCGCTGCTGTTGTCGATGTTCGCGGCGGTCGTCGTCGGCGGCACGCGTCTCGGCGGCGGGCAGGGCGGTCCGGTCGGCACGGTCTTCGGCGCCTATATCCTGATGATGGTGGTGAACATCCTGCTGGTGCTCAATGTATCGGCCTACTACTCGACCATAGCCGAAGGCACCATTCTCGTGCTGGCGGCTCTCGCCGGCTCGATCTCGCATGCATCGGTGCTTGCCGTGCAATTGCGCGCCGCGCGTGCCCGGCTTGCCGCCTGGCGCGCCGGCATACTGCCCTCGCAACTCGAGCGCGTGGACCGGCGTCTCAGGATCGCCGGGCCATCGCATCACCAGGGCAGCCCGGCATCGCCGCGCCCTGCCTTCCATCTGCGCAATGCGGAGACGCTGCGCTATGCATTGCCCGCCTATGTGTGCCTGCTCATCATCGTCATCGTCACGCAGATCTGGCTCGGCCGCGCCATCCTCAATCCGGGTTACTGGAATTCGCTGCTCGTGCTGTCGTCCTTCCTCGCCGTCCTGGCGCTCGGGCAAGGAACGGTCATCCTGACCGGCGGCCTTGATCTCTCCGTGCCGTGGACGATCGGCATTTCCGGCATAATCCTGGCCGGCATGGTCAACGGCTCCGATGCGGCGCTCGTCTACGCCTTGCCGGTCGTATTGCTGATGGCCTGCGCCATCGGCTTCGCCAATGGTTTCGGCATCGTCTATCTCGGCATCTCGCCGATCGTCATGACGCTCGCCACCAACGGCATTCTGCAGGGCTGTGCGCTGCTCTATTCGCAGGGAACACCGGCCGGGTTTTCCTCGCCGCTGCTGCGCTGGTTCATGACGGCCAAGCTCGGCTTCGTGACGCCGGTCGTCATGCTGATGGTCGTCTTCGTGGTCGTGGCGGTGCTGCTGCTTGGACGCACGCCGTTCGGACGCCGGGTCTACGGCATCGGCAACGGGCTGCGCGCGGCGCGCTTGTCCGGCATCGGCGTCGAGCGCACGCTGATCCTGGTCTACATGCTGTCGGCCGTCTGCGCGGCGATCGTCGGCATCATGCTGACCGGCTTTTCAGGGCAGGCAAGCCTCGGCATGGGCGACGACTATCTCCTGCCGTCGATCGCCGTGGTGGTGGTTGGCGGTGCGCTGATCACCGGCGGGCGCGGCCACTATCTCGGCATGCTTGGCGGGGTATTGTTGCTGACGGCGCTGCAGATGCTGCTGGCCGGCACCACGCTTCCCTACGCCACAAGGGCAATTCTTTACGGGCTGGTCGTTCTGGGTGCCGTCATGGCGCTGCGCGAACGGCGGCTGCAATGAGAAGGACAGGACCATGAGTGCAAGCGCACCGGCATCTGCGGACGAATTTCTGTGCGGGCTGAAAGGCCAGCGCGTGCTGGTGACAGCGGGCGCTGGCGGCATTGGTTTTGCCATAGCCGACACGCTGTCGCGGCTCGGGGCGCGCATCGTCGTCTGCGACGTTTCCGACGAGGCGCTGGCCGCCGCTCCGGACAAGATCGATCTGGTCGCGGCAATCAAGGCGGATGTCTCGCGCGACGCGGACGTCGACCGGCTGTTCGAGGCCGTGAAGGAAAAGCTCGGCGGGCTCGACGCGCTGATCAACAATGCCGGCATTGCCGGGCCGACAGGCGGTGTCGACGAGATCGATCCGGCCGACTGGCGGCGCTGCATCGACATCTGCCTGACCGGCCAGTTCCTGTGCGCCCGGCGCGCCGTGCCGCTGATCAAGGCGGCGGGCGGCGGCTCGATCGTGTCGATGTCGTCGGCGGCCGGCCGCCACGGCTATGCGTTCCGCACGCCCTATTCGGCGGCCAAGTTCGGCGTCATCGGTTTCACGCAGAGCCTCGCCAAGGAGCTTGGGCCGCACGGCATAAGGGTCAATGCCATCCTGCCCGGCATCATCGAGGGACCGCGCATCGAGGGCGTCATCTCGGCGCGCGCCAAGCAGCTCGGCATCAGTCACGAGGAGATGACCGGGCGCTATCTGCAGAACATCTCGCTGCGCCGCATGACCAGCCCCTATGATGTGGCCTCGATGGTCGCCTTCCTGCTGTCCGATGCCGGGATCAACATTTCCGGCCAGTCGCTCGGCGTCGACGGCAATGTCGAAACACTCTGAGGAACTGATCCATGGCCAATGTCGCGATTGTCGGAAGCGGGTTCATCGGGCGGGCCTGGGCGATCAGCTTCGCCCGTGCCGGCCATGATGTGCGGATGTGGGACCAGTCGCCGGCCGCGACAGGCGGTGCCCGCGACTACATTGCCGGCGTGCTCGGCGACCTTGCCTCGAACGACCTGCTGCGCGGGCAATCCGTCGACACAGTGCTCGGCCGCATCGCCATTGTCGCCGAGCTGGCGGAAGCGCTGGCCGATGCAGTCCATGTCCAGGAGAACACGCCCGAAAACCTCGAGATCAAGCGGGAGGTGTTCTCCCTGATCGATACCCTTGCCGGCCCGCAAACGGTCATCGCCAGTTCCACCTCGGCGCTGTTGCCGTCGAAGTTCACCGATCATCTGCGGGGGCGGCACCGCTGCCTGGTCGTGCATCCGATCAATCCGCCCTATCTCATTCCCGCGGCCGAAGTCGTACCGGCGCCGTGGACGTCCGCCGAGACGGTCGAAAGGACCCGCGCCTTCCTCGTCGATGCCGGCCACGCCCCGCTGGTGATGAAGCGCGAGCTCGACGGCTTCATCATGAACCGCTTGCAAGGTGCATTGCTGGAGGAGGCTTTTCGGCTCGTCGCCGACGGCTACGCCAGCGTCGAGGATGTCGATATCGGCATCCGCGACGGGCTGGCGCTGCGCTGGTCGTTCATGGGGCCGTTCGAGACCATCGATCTCAATGCGCCTGGCGGCGTGCGCGACTATGTCGAGCGCTATCAGTCGATCTATTCGAACATCTTCCCGCAGATGCTTCGTCGCGTCGACTGGGCCGGCGAGGTCATGGCGACCGTCGAGGCCGACCGTCGCAAGCGCCTGCCGCGCGACGGTCTCGGCGCACGGCAGGTGTGGCGTGATCGCCGGCTTATGGCGCTGGCGGCGCATAAAAGAAAATCGGATCAGGAGTTCGGAGAATGACGCAAACGAGCCGCAAGCCGGGTGCCGCGCAGACCAAGGGCAAGGTCATCATCACTTGCGCGGTAACGGGGGCGATCCATACGCCGACCATGTCGCCCTATCTGCCGATCACGCCGGACCAGATCGCCTCCGAGGCGATCGCGGCGGCGGAGGCTGGAGCCGCGATCCTGCATCTGCATGCCCGCGACCCGGAAACCGGCAAGCCCGACCAGACGCCGGAGGCCTTTGCCCGCTTCCTGCCGCGCGTCAAGCAGGGCACCAATGCCGCCATCAACATCACCACTGGCGGCAGCCCCTACATGAAGGTCGAGGAGCGCGTGCGCCCTGCCGCCCAGTTCAAACCGGAAGTTGCCTCGCTCAACATGGGCTCGATCAATTTCGGGCTCTATCACCTCGCCGACAAATACGAGACCTTCAAGTTCGACTGGGAAAAGCCGCATCTGGAAGCGACGCGCGACCTGGTCTTCCGCAATTCGTTCAAGGACATCGAGTACATTCTGGCCACCTGCTACGACAACGGCACGCGCTTCGAGTTCGAGTGCTACGACATCGCCCATCTCTACAACCTTTCCCACTTCGCCGATCGAGGGCTGGTGAAGCCGCCTTTCTTCGTGCAGTCGGTATTCGGACTGCTCGGCGGCATCGGCACCCACGCGGAAGACGTCGCCCATATGAAGCGCACCGCCGACCGGTTGTTCGGTGACCAGTTCCGCTGGTCGGTGCTGGGCGCCGGCGCCAGCCAGCTGCGCATCGCCGCGCAATCGGCGGCGCTTGGCGGCAACATCCGCGTCGGGCTGGAGGACAGCCTTTGGGCGGGCAAGGGCAGGCTGGCGAAGTCGAATGCCGAACAGGTGTTGCTCGCGCGCAAGATCATCGAGGGGCTTGGCATGGAGGTGGCGACGCCCGACGAGGCGCGCGAGATCCTGTCATTGAAAGGCGGCGACAAGGTCGCTTTCTGACGCGGCGTGGCCAATCGCCGCGCGGCATCAAACAGAGGAGGACGGTATGAAGATCGAAGTCGTGGTGGACGTGAAGACCACACTGGGCGAAGGACCGCTATGGGATGTCGAGCAGGAGCGCCTCTACTGGATCGACAGTTTCGACGGGCGGGTGTTCCGGGCGACCGCCGACGGGCGTGAGATCCGCTGCTGGGACGTACCGATGAAGATAGGCTCGATGGCGCTGCGCAAGGATGGCAGCGGCGCGGTGGTGTCGCTGCAGCGCGGCTTCCATCTGCTCGATTTCGCCACCGGTGATGTGACGCTGATCCACGATCCCGAGCCGGACCGGCCAATGAACCGTCTCAACGACGGCAAGGTCGACCGGCGCGGCCGCTTCTTCGCCGGTTCGATGGACACGATGGAGGAGGGGCCGTCCGGCGGTCTCTACAGGCTCGATCCGGACTTCTCCGTCACCAGGATCGATTCCGGCATCATCTGCTCCAACGGCCCGTGCTGGAGCCCCGATGACCGCACCTTCTATTTCGCCGACACCTGGACCGGCGAGATCTGGGCCTACGATTACGACATCGCCACCGGCGCGGCCACCAACCGCCGCACCTTCACCCGCGTCGACACCAGCCGGGGCGGTGCGGCCGACGGCTCGACCGTCGATGCCGAAGGGTATCTGTGGAATGCGCTGGTCTATGACGGAAGGCTGGTGCGTTACGCGCCGGACGGCAGCATCGACCGCGTCATCGACATGCCGGTGAAGAAGATCACCAGCGTGATGTTCGGCGGACCGAAGCTCGACACCCTGTATGTGACCTCGATGGCCAAGCCGCCGCTGCCGCGATTTCCCGGCGACGGTGTCCTGCGCGGCAGCCTGTTCGCCATCACCGGTCTCGGCGTGACCGGAATAGCCGAGCCCAGATTTGCCGGGTAAGAAGGGGGCGGCAACTCCGGCGTCGTATTCGCTTGGATGATCGCGGACGTCGTTGCTTCCGAAGCAAATCCCGTTCAGCCTCGCGGAGGGTCAGGGCGTTCAAATCTGTGTCCGCGTGCGAGCGCTAACGACTGTTCGGAATGTAGAACGTCTGCCTGAAATAGGACCGAAACGCCTCCATGGCGGGGGTGAACTGGGCATTGCGGCGCCAGGCCAGGCCGACATCCATCGCCGGGATCGGGTCGCTGGGCACCAGGGTTTCGATGCGCTTGCCTTCCAGCGACCATGGCCGCAAAACCATGTCCGACAGAATTGCGACGCCTTGTCCGTTGGCGACCATCGAACGCACTGCCTCGACGGAGGATGTGCGCAGCGTGACCGACGGCTGATAGGGTGTCTTGCTCCAGTATTTCAGTGAGGTGTGCGCCGCCTCGTCAACGGTCAGCATGATGTAGGGCTCTTGCGAGATTTCCTTCAAGCCGACGGATTCCCGCTGCAGCAGATGATGCTTCGAGGCGACCCAGAGCCGTCGCCGCGAACCCATCAATGTCTCGGTCGTCAGATCCGGATTGAGCACGTTCGAGGTGAGCAGCACGGCGATGTCATACCGGTTGGACAGAAGACCCTCCTCGATTGCCTCGCGGTTGAGCTCGAAAAGCTGGATGTCGAGCTTCGGGAAATTTCGCTTCAGCTTCTCCAGGTGGTTGGGCAGGAAGTAGCCGATGACCGTATAGGTCGCCGCGACGGTGAGGCTGCCCTCCAGAGTGTTCGCCGGCACATTCAGGCTGGTCGCTTCCTGGACCTTGTTGAGGATGTCATAGGCGTGGAACAGGAACTGTCGCCCGGCGGCGGTCAGTTCCATGCCCTGGGGAGAGCGGACGAACAGGTCGGCGCCGACTTCGCTCTCCAATTCCTTTATCGCCGTGGTGATCGCCGACTGAGAAATGGCGAGGTCGACCGCTGCTTGCGAAATCTGGCCCTGCTCTGCGGTCGAGACGAAATAGCGGATCTGGCGCAGGCTGATTGGCAAAGGACGCGGCTTTCCGTTTATCTGATATCGGTGGCATGCATTTTCTGAAAATACGATACACGCAATTTCTTTGAGCAGCCATTGCCTTTTCGAGTCGCAATGAATGCCCGCGTTTCTGGCGGTATTGCGCGCTTTCTCTTCCAGCCGCATCGCTTATAGGTATCTGGAAATCAGAAAGTCAAATTCTGAGAATAGAATTTTCCAATGTCGCGCTGCCGCGTTAACGTTCAAAAAAACAAGAAGACGGGAACCGCGCTGTCGATCGGCGCACGAATGCAAAGGGAGCAACGTGCCAGTCACGGTTGTCGACATCAATTGCGATATGGGTGAAGCGTTCGGCCAATGGCGGCTGAGCGACACCGACGATGCCAGGCTGATGGAACTGATCAGCTCCGCCAACATCGCCGCCGGTTTCCACGCTGGGGATCCCAATCTGATGGACGCCACCGTGCGGCTCGCGACCCAGCACGGCGTCGGTATCGGCGTGCATCCGGGCTATCGGGATCTGCAGGGTTTTGGCCGCCGCAAGATCAATGGCAGCAGCGACGAGATCGTCAACGACATCGTCTATCAGATCGGAGCGCTCAGGGAATTTGCTCGGCGTCATGGCGCCGTCCTGCAGCATGTCAAGCCGCACGGCGCTCTCTATATGGAACTCGCCGCAGACGAGGCGTTGTCGCGATCCTTCATCAAGCTGATGCGCACCGTGGCGCCCAATGCCTTCGTCTTCTGCATGGGCATGTCGCAGACCTATCGCACCGCGCTCGAAGCCGGCCAACCGGTAATCAGGGAATTCTATGCCGATCGGGACTACGATCGTTCCGGCTCGATCGTGTTCACGCGGCATGTCGGCAAGCTCGATCCGGCCGGCATTGCCGACAAGGTCGTGCGCGCCTGTCTTGAGGGCAAGGTCCGCACCGTCGATGGCGCCGACATCGACATCGATTTCGAGTCGATCTGCTTTCATTCCGACACGCCGGGTTGCCTGGAGATCGCCGCCACCATGCGTTCCGCCTTGGTCGCGAACGGGATCCGGATCGCACCGGTGACGGAAGTGTCCGCCCAACAGACCCATGCCGCAAGGGGATCAAAATGAGCAAAGCCGAAATCAAGTCGCCGCTGCCGGGCATGTTCTACCGCAGGCCATCGCCGGACAGCGCGCCGTTCAAGAACGATGGCGACGCCGTTTCCGCCACCGATGTGATCGGCGTTGTCGAGGTGATGAAGTCCTTCCATGAAGTGACGGCCGGCATCGACGGCAAGGCGATCCGTTTCCTCGTCGACGACGCCGATGCGGTCATGGCCGGCCAGGCGCTTGCCGAGGTCGAGGCATGACCATCAGTTCCGTCCTGATTGCCAATCGAGGCGAGATCGCGGTGCGGATCATCCGCGCGGCGAAGGCCCTGGGGCTGAGGACAGTGCAGGTGTACAGCCACGCCGATGCCGGCTCGCTGGCGGTGCAACTGGCCGACGAGGCGATCGACATAGGGCCGCCGGCGGCGAAGAAATCCTACCTGAACATCGAGGCGGTGCTCGCGGCGGCCAAGGCGGCGAAGGTCGATGCCATCCATCCGGGCTACGGCTTCCTGTCGGAGAATGCCGACTTCGCCGAAGCCGTGGTTGCGGCGGGAATGAAATTCGTCGGGCCGGACGCCTCGGCGATCCGGCTGCTTGGCGACAAGGTGGCGGCGCGCCGGGTCGCGGCCGGGGCCGGCGTGCCCACTGTGCCCGGCAGCGACGGGCGCGTCTCCGACATCACCGAGGCGGCGGCGATCGTCGAGCGCATCGGCTTGCCCGTGATGATCAAGGCGGCCGCCGGCGGTGGCGGCAGGGGCATCCGCATCGCACACACCCTTGAGGACTTCGAGCGTCATTTCCCGCAAGCTTCGGCCGAGGCCGCGGCGGCGTTTGGTGATGGCGGCCTCTACATCGAGAAGGTGATCGAGAAGGCGCGTCATGTCGAGGTGCAGATCCTCGGCGACGGCAGGAATTTCGTTCATTGCTACGAGCGCGAATGCTCGCTGCAGCGGCGCCGGCAGAAGGTCTGGGAGGAAGCCCCGGCCGTCGGACTGCCGGCCGATGTGCGCAAGAGCCTGTGCGACAGCGCCGTCGCCCTGGCGCGCTCGGTCGGCTACAGCGGCGCCGGAACGGTCGAATATCTCTACGATGACGCCAGCCGCGACTTCTATTTCATCGAGGTCAACACCCGCATCCAGGTCGAGCATCCGGTGACGGAGATGATCACTGGTCTCGATCTCGTGCAGGAGATGCTGCGCATCGCCGGTGGCCAGCCTCTGTCGGTCAGGCAGGAAGACATTTCCATTGCTGGCCACGCCATCGAATGCCGGATCAACGCCGAGGACCCGCACAAGGGTTTCATGCCCGGTCCTGGCACCGTCGAGACGCTCGTCGTGCCGCAGGGCGAGGGCATCCGCTTCGACACCATGCTGTTTGCCGGCTACACGGTGCCGCCCTTCTACGATTCGCTTTTGGGAAAGCTCATCGTGCATGGCGCCGATCGCGCCGCCTGCCTGGCGAAGCTGCGTACGGCACTTGCCGGTCTCAGGATCACCGGCATTCCAACGACCGTGCCGCTGCATCAGGCGCTCGCCGCCGATGCCGACGTGGCGGCCGGGCGCTTCCATACGCGTTTTCTCGAGGACTGGCTGGAAACAAAATTCGCCGCTTCGGCAGGCGGCGCGAGGGAGGTGGCCTGATGAAGAACCGCTATTCATTCGGTGGCGATGAGCATCTCTTCGTCGAATGCGACGAGAGCATGTCGCTGGAGGCGTTCTTCAAGAGCCTCTCGATGACCAATGCCGTGCGCGAAAGCCAGATCAGAGGCGTGACCGAGATCTGCCCGGCGAACGCCTCGTTCCAGATCAAGTTCAATCCCGACATCATCCGGCCCGACGACATGTTGCGCGAGGTGCAGGCCATCGAAAGTGCGGCCAGCAAGACCGATCCGGTCATCGCCACCAGGATCATCGAAATTCCGGTGTTCTACCAGGATCCCTGGACGCACGAGACGCTGATGCGGTTCCGCGAGCGGCACCAGGATCCGCAAGCCACCGATCTCGAATACGCCGCCCGCATCAACAACTACGCCACGGTCGACGACTTCATCGCCGCCCATGCCGGCTCGCCTTGGTTCGTGTCGATGGTCGGCTTTGTCGCCGGATTGCCGTTCATGTACCAGATGGTCGACCGGCCGCGGCAGATCCAGGTGCCGAAATATCTCAGGCCGCGCACCGATACACCAAAGCTCACCATTGGCTATGGCGGCTGCTTTTCCTGCATCTATTCCGTGCGCGGCGCCGGCGGCTATCAGATGTTCGGCATCACGCCGATGCCGATCTTCGATCCCGAGCAGAAGACCAGCTACCTCCGTGACTTCATGGTGTTCTTCCGCCCGGGCGACATCGTCAAGTTCAAGCCGATCGGCCGCGAGGAATACGACCATACCGTCGAGGAAGTCGCCGCCGGCCGGTTTGCCCCGGCAATCAGTGACGTCACCTTCGACCTGCGTGAATTCCAGAAGGACATCGACGGCTACAACGCCAGGCTGGAGGGCATGATCAATGGCCGTTAAGGTACTCAATCCGGGGCTTTCGACCACGGTTCAGGATCTCGGCCGTCCCGGCTACTTCCATCTCGGCATCCCGATCGGCGGTGCCATGGACCGGCTGGCGCTGCGCGCCGCCAATCTGATCGTCGGCAATGACGAGGGTGCGGCCGGTCTGGAGGCGGTGTTCATCGGGCCGCAGCTCGAATTCACCCGCGACGCGCTGATCGCGGTGACCGGTGCCGACATGCCGATCAAGCTCGACGGCGAGGAAAAGCCGTCCTGGACCGGGCTGAACGTCAAGGCTGGCCAGGTGCTGAGCTTTGGCTTCCTGAAGACAGGCGCGCGCATCTACATCGCAATCGCTGGCGGCATCGACGTGCCGATCGCGCTCGGCAGCCGCTCGACCTACCCGATCGGCGCGCTGGGCGGCTTCAAGGGCCGCGCCATCGCCAAGGGTGACGAATTGCCTGTCGGCAACGCCACTTCCGGCAAGGAAGGCCGAAGCGTCCCGGAAGCCTTGCGTCGGCGACCGGGAATGCCGGCCGAACTGCGGGTCTTGCCGGGCCTCTATTGGCATCGCGTCACCGAGCAGTCGCATCAGAACTTCTTCGACGACCAATGGAAGGTGGCGCCCGAGGCAGACCGCATGGGTTATCGCTTCCGCGGCGGCCGGCCGTTGCAATTCGTCGAACGCGACCAGCCGTTCGGAGCCGGGTCGGATCCCTCCAACATCGTCGACAGCTGCTATCCCTACGGTTCGATCCAGGTGCCGGGTGGCACCGAGCCGATCATCCTGCACCGCGACGCGGTCTCGGGCGGCGGCTACTTCATGGTCGGCACCGTGGTCTCGGCCGACATGGACCTGATCGGCCAGCTGCAGCCGAACACACCGACGCGTTTCGTCAAGGTCGACATGGACGGCGCGCTGAAAGCCCGCGCCGACCGGGCGGCATTGCTCGACAGGATCAGGAGCGTTTTCAACTGACATTTGGGTAAGTGCGGCCGAACCGTCCTCGAGGCGGCGGTCGATAACAAGAAAGGGGAATGACATGAAAAATCTCGGAAAAATGATGCTTGTGACGGCGGCGACTTTGATTACCGGCGCCGCCTATGCCGCCGACTGGTATCCATACGACGCGGCCAAGATCGAGCCGCCTTTTGCGGCCGACGGCAAGTCGGTCGATGTCACCTACGTGCCGCTCGACAAGGCGTCGAAACCCTGGAACATCTGCGTTTCCTTTCCGCATATGAAGGACGCCTACTGGCTGGGTGTCGACTACGCGTGGCGGAGGAGGCCAAGCGGCTCGGCGTCAAGATGAACCTGTTCGAAGCCGGCGGCTACACCGAGCTCGACAAGCAGATTTCGCAGATCGAGGATTGCGTCGCCGCCGGCGCGCAAGCGGTCGTCATCGGCGCGATCTCCGCCGACGGCCTCAACAATCTCGTTTCGGAAATCCACAAGAAGAACATCCCGGTGATCGACGTCATCAACGGCATCTCATCGCCGGACATCTCGGCGAAGTCGCTGGTGTCCTTCTACACGATGGGCTCGGAAGCCGGCGCCTATCTGGCCAAGAAACATCCGGCGGGCAGCGAAGAGGTGGAGGTGGGCTGGTTCCCCGGACCGGCGGGTGCCGGCTGGGTGGGCGCGGCGAACCAGGGCTTCCTCGATGCCGTCAAGGGCTCCGCGGTCAAGGTGCTGGAACCCAAGTTCGGCGACACTGGCAAGGAAGTGCAGCTGAAGCTCGTCGAGGACGCGCTGCAGGCCAATCCGAACATCCGCTACATCGCGGGCACCGCGGTGACGGCGGAAGCCGCGCAGGGCGTCATTCGCGAGCGCGGCCTGCAAGGCAAGGTCGACCTTCTGTCCTTCTACATGACGCCTGGCGTCTATGAGGGCATCAAGCGCGGCTTCATTCTCGCTTCCCCTGCCGACTCGATGGTCATCCAGGGCCGCATTGCCGTGGACCAGGCCGTCCGCATCCTGGAAGGCAAGGACTACATCAAGCACGTCGGTCCGAAGATCTTTGTTGTCGATCCGTCCAATATCAAGGACGTTTCGCCGACGAACATCTTGCCGCCGGATGGGTACAAGCCGGTCTTCAACGTGAACTGATCGCGACAAGCGCTGTCCGGTTCCGCCAGGCAAGGCGGGACCGGATCGACCAGGTTGGCAAATGGACAACGCAAACACTCCACTCGTGGAAATGACCCGGATCTCGAAGGAGTTTCCCGGCGTGAAGGCTCTCGATGGCGTCGATTTCAGGCTCGAGCGCGGAGAGGTTCATGTGCTGTTCGGCGAGAACGGTGCCGGAAAGTCGACGCTCATCTCGATCCTCTCCGGCCTCTACAGGCCGACATCGGGTTCGCTGCGCATCGACGGCCAGGAAGTCGAACTGCGCTCGGTGCATGACGCCGCCAGACATGGCATCGGCACGGTGTTCCAGGAATTCTCGCTGATTCCGACATTGCGTGTTTTCGAGAATGTCTATCTCGGCCGCGAGCTCAAGCGCGGTCCCTTGACCGACCGACGCGCCATGGCCGAGGGCGCACGCGCTTTGTTCCATGACCTGGGCTTCGAGATCGACATCCGCCGGCGCGTTTCCACTCTGTCGCGTGCCGAGCAGCAGATGGTTGAGATCGCCAAGGTGTTTCTGGGCAAGGCCAGGGTCCTGATCCTCGACGAACCGACCGCCTCGCTCACCGAGAAGGAAACGCGCAAGCTTTTCGCCTTCATAGCCAAGGCGAAGGCCGACGGCGTCGGCATCATCTACATTTCACATCGCATCCAGGAATTCCGCGAAATCGCCGACAACATCAGCGTGCTTCGGGACGGCCGGCTGATCGGGACGGTATCGGCGCGCGACACCTCCGAGAAGACGCTCGTCGAGCTGATGACCGGTCGGGCGATCGATCAGATCTATCCCGAGATCGGCCGCCAGCCGGATGGCAGGACGCTGATGACGCTGCGCCGGATGCACGGCGCCGGCTTCCATGGCGTTGATATCGATGTGCGTGCCGGCGAGGTTCTGGGGATTGCCGGCCTGGTCGGCAGCGGCAAGTCGCGGATCTGGCGCAGCGTTCTTGGCTTGCAGCCGATCCGGTCAGGCACGGTCACTCTGAAGGGACGCGACGTGACCCATGCGGCGACGAGGCATATGCTGCGCGGCGGCGTCTACTATTTGCCGCCTGACCGCAAGGGCGAGGGCCTGCAACTGGCGGCGACGGCACGCGAGAATATCAAGCTCAGCCTGCTTGGCCGGGCCGAGATCGTGGGCCGCCTCGGAATTGTTGCGCCGCGTCGCGCAAGGGCATTGGCCGACAAGATCGGCGAGCGCGTCGGCATTGCTTCAGCCCATATGGGCCGCATTGTCTCGAAGCTTTCGGGCGGGAACCAGCAGAAGGTGCTGTTCGGCAAGGGATTTGGCGAGGAGCGGGACATCTACATCTTCGATGAGCCGACGGTCGGCGTCGACATGGGCACCCGCGCCGCGCTGTACCGGCTGATCAAGGAGATCGCCGAGGCCGGCAAGGCGGTGGTGGTGATCTCCTCCGACCTGCCGGAGGTATGAACCTTGCGCACCGCCTGCTGGTGTTCTCGAAGGGCAGGGTGTCGGCCGAACTCACCGGCACCGAGATCGCGGAGGAAAATGTCCTGAAATATTTCTTTGCGGAGACGGGAATCCAGCCATGACCATTCAGAGCAGCCGAACCGAGGTTGCGGGGGTGCCGCGAACCCGCGCCACCATTCTGCTGGCGGCCATAAGATTCGTGTTCCTGCGTGTCGGGGTGCTGCCGTTTTTCCTGGTCTTTTCGCTGATCGTCTTCTCACTGATCTCGAACCAGTTCCTGTCGATCCAGAACCTGACCAACGTCGCCAGGCAGTCTGTCTATCTGGTTCTGGTTTCGCTGGGTCAGATGCTGGTCCTGATTACCGGAGGTTTTGATCTCTCGGTTGGCACGGCGATCGCGATGACTTCGGTTGTGTCGGCGATGGCGATGGTCGCGCTCGCGCCGGTCATGCCGGACATGATCTGGCTGGCGATCCTGCTTGGCGCCGGTGCGGGATTGGGTGCCGCGCTGCTGATCGGATGCCTGAACGGGCTCGGTATCGCCCAGTTCGACGTCTCGCCGTTCATCATGACCCTTGGCGTGCAGTCGGTCGGTGCGGGCATCGCGCTGTTCCTGACCGGCGGCGTTCCGATATCCGGACTGCCCTACGATTTCGGCAATTTCTTCGGCTTCGGGCGGGTGCTCGGCGTTCCCGTGCCGGTGATGATCGCCTTGCTGGCGATCGTTGGCATCTGGCTCTTGATGAACCGAACGAAACTGGGTTCTCACATCTACGCGGTCGGCGGCAATGTCAGGGCGGCCAACCTCTCGGGCGTCAACACCAAACAGGTGCTGTTCCTGGCCTATGTCCTGTGCGCGCTGCTGGCCTCTCTCGCCGGTCTTCTGCTCACGGCTCGGGTCGAGTCCGGCGAAACCAATCTTGGCGGCACGATCGCGCTGGAATCGATCGCCGCCTGTGTCATTGGCGGGGTGTCCCTGCGGGGAGGGCTGGGCCGTGTGGAGAATGTCGTTCTCGGCGCCTTCTTCATCGTGCTGCTGCAGAACGGCATGAACATCGCCCAGATCGGCTCGTACATGCAGATGGTGCTGCTCGGCTCGCTGCTGGTGCTCGCCGTCATCCTCGACCAATTCCGCTACCGCATGCTGGTCGGCGACCGCTGACGGCAATCACTCAACACCGAAAGGAAAGACCATGATTTCCTCAACCTATCCCACGCTTGCAGAACAGGCATTCTCCGACCGCACTACGGCGCTCAGGAATGGTGTACTGGCCATCGCCGGATCGCTGGCGCTGTGGCTGTCAGCCAAAACGCAGGTTCCGTTCTACCCGGTGCCGATGACCATGCAGACCTTTGTCGTCCTGGTGATCGGAACAAGTTTCGGATGGCGGCTGGGCGCTGCCACAGTCGCTCTCTATCTCATCGAAGGCGCGCTCGGGCTTCCGGTTTTCGCCGGAACGCCTGAAAAAGGCATCGGTCTCGCCTACATGATCGGTCCGACCGGCGGCTACCTCCTCGGTTATCTGCCCGCCGCGGCACTTTGCGGCTTCCTCGCCAGCCACGGCTGGGATCGCAGGATCGTCACGACGGCGCTGTCCATGCTTTTGGGAACGGTCGTCATCTATGCCTTCGGACTTTCCTGGCTGGGCACCGTCGTTGGGTGGGACAAGCCGGTCCTGGCCTGGGGTCTCACGCCCTTCGTCCTCGGCGATCTGCTCAAGCTGGCGCTTGCCACCGCGGTCCTGCCACTGGCCTGGAAATTTGTTGGCCGGACGCGCGGCGGCGATCGCTGAAACCGGAATTGCCAAGGTTGCGCAGCGATCCTCAGATCCATCCGGCAGGAGGGACCCAATAGCGTGCCCGAAGAGAATGGAGAGCGCTTCCATGCAGCGACGTCGCTGGCCGATGCGATAGCCGCTCTTGCCGATCGCGGGTCGGCTGGAGCGGCTCTTGCCGGCGCGACCTGGATCATGCGGGCTCCGCTCAGGCACGAGCGGCGCGACCTGTCCTATGTGGCGATTTCCAAGATCGATGAGTTGCGGCGGCTGGATATTCTCGAACGCGAGATCAGCATAGGTGCCTGCGTTACCCATGCCGAAATGGCAAGCTCGCTTGGGTCTTTGCCCGAATGCCGCGCGCTGGCACAGGCCGCCGCCAACTCCGCAAATCCTGCAGTCCGCAACGTTGCCACCATTGGCGGAAATCTCTGTGCTTTGGCCTTTGTCGCGGCTGATCTGGTGCCTGCCCTGATATGCCTCGATGCCGAACTGGAAATCGAAGGTGCGAAAGGGTCCGAACGGATGACGGTGAAGCGTTTCCTGGAGGTGAGGGCAGGCATCGGGCCCGGCCGTCTCGTCCGCCGCGTGATCGTTCCACGCACGACGCGGCGCTCGGCGCATATAAGGCTCCCGCTGCGCAAGGCGGGAGATTACCCCGTGGCAATCGTGAGCTTGGCGGCGACCTTGAACCCGACCGGCGTCGTCGAAAGCGCCAGGGTGGTGGTCGGCTCGGTCGAACCCGTTGCGCGCCGCTGGGAGCAGCTCGAAACAAGCCTTGTCGGCCATAGCCTCGATCCACGCCGCGCGGCCGAACAAGCCGAGCGGTTTTGCGGAGATTTCTTGGGCCGGGAAGGCGTCGAGGCGCCTGGCTGGTATCGGGTGAAGGTGCTTCCCAGCCTCGTGCGCCGCGCCGTGCTCGCCCTTCAAGAGCAGTCCTGAAGCTCGTACCCCGGAAGAGATCAAGCCGATGTCCTTGCGTCTCGTTGTCAATGGTGAAGACCGAGTCTCGCGAGCCGAACCGCTCACGCCGCTTGTCGACGTGTTGAGGGACGAGTTCCATCTGACCGGAGCGAAAGTCGCATGCCGCGAGGGCTTCTGCGGCGCCTGCACCGTCCATCTCGATGGACAGCCGGTGGTGTCCTGCCTGGTGCCACTCGGCATGGTCGAAGGACGAGAGGTCCGCACGGTCGAATCGCTTGCGACGGCGGGCGGGCTATCGCCTCTGCAGCGGATCATGGAAGAGCACGACGTCGTCCAATGCGGCATGTGCTTTCCCGGTATCCTGATGGTCCTCACGAGCTTCTTTCAGGAGCACCCGCGGGCCGAGAGGGATGAAATCAAGGCGGCGCTCGTCGGCAATATCTGCCGGTGTACCGGCTACGAGCGCCTGGTCGATGCGGCCGTGGCGTTGGCGAAGCGGAGCTGAGCAATGGCAATCGCGGACCCGTCAAACGTCACGATGAACCTGCCGCGGCGCGACGCACGCGACAAGCTGCTCGGGCGTACCCGCTACACTGTCGATCGCATGCTGCCGCGCATGCTTCACGCGGCGATCCTGCGATCGGAGGTCGCGTCGGCCCGCATCCTGAAGATCGACATCACGCGCGCCCGTCAAATGCCTGGCGTGCGCGCCATAGCGCTTGCCGAAGACGCCCCGGGAATGCACGGTATCGGCATCGCCGATCATCCGCTCTTCGCCTCGGGCGTCATCCGCTTTCATGGCGAGCAGATCGCCGCGGTGGCCGCCGATACTTACGAGCAAGCCCAGGCGGCGGCACGCGCGATCGAAGTCGAACTTGAACCCCTTCCCATCGTGCTCACCATGGCCGATGCGCTGGCGCCCGGCGCTCGCTTGGTCCACCCCGACTGGAAGAACTACGAGGTACTGTTCGAAGGCGGCGCTCGTGGCGGCAACGTTGCCTGGGAAGCGACGGTGGTCCGGGGCGATACCGAGGCGGCATTCGCCCGCGATGACGTCGTCGTCGTGGAGAGCTGCTTTCGGGTCGGCCGGCAGAACCATGTCTCGCTCGAACCCCGGGCCGTCGTCGCTTCCTACGAGGACGGTCGCTACCATATCGAGACGTCGACACAGGTTCCGTGGACGGTTCGCAACATGACGGCGAAGCTGCTTGGTGTTCCTGCCTCTCGGGTGCATGTCACGGTGCCGCCCGTGGGCGGGGGGTTCGGTCAGAAATTCGACTGTACGCTGGAGCCTTATGCCGCGATCCTGGCGCGCAAATCCGGGCAGCCAGTGCGCCTCGTCTATTCGAGGCAGGAGGAGATGCTGACCTGCCTCTGCCGCGAAAACGCCGAAATCAAGATCCGATCCGCGGTGACCCAAAGCGGCGACATCGCTGGACGCGAAGCCGTCGTGCTGATGGACTGCGGCGCCTATGGCGGCGAGCAGATTTTTCTCACGACGATGACGGCGCACACGCTGGGCGGCAACTACAAGCTTGGCTCGGTCAAGCTGGCGAGCCGTGCCGTCTACACCAACACTCCCCCAACGGGGCCTTTCGCGCCTGCAACGGTGTCTACAACACATTCGCGCTGGAGCGGCATACGGATGAGATCTGCCAGGCCATCGGGATGGATCCGCTCGAATTCAGACGGCGGAACGTGCTGGGCGACGGAGACCTTGGCGCAACGGGCCAGGTCTTCGAAGGCGATGTGCTCGGCCCGATGCTTGATCGGATGGCCAAGCTGCGGGAAGCGTCTCCCAGCAAGGAGCCCTTGGCGGGCGGGCGCCTGTACGGCCGGGCCACCGTGGTGGGCACCTGGTTCATCTTCGTCGGACCCTCGACGGCCACCATCAACCTCAATGCCGACGGCAGCGCGACGCTCATCACCGCCGGGGTCGAGCTTGGCCAGGGCACGATGGTGCAGGCGTTGCCGCAGCTCGTCGCCCATGAGCTCGGGATTCATCCGAATGACGTGATCGTTCGCAATGCCGATACCGATACAGCCGGTTTCGATCTCGGTGTCGGCGGAGGCCGCACGACCGTCTCCGTCGGCGCGGCGAGCCTCGCCGCTGCTGCGAACGTACGCAACAAGATCCTGGATACGGCGAGCGAGTTGCTGCAGACCCAGCCGGAACGGCTGGTCCTGCACAATGGTCGGGTTGAGATCGCCGGGATCGAGGGATCGGGGATGACCATTGCCAAGGCGGTCCAGCACGCGCACCGGTTGACCGGTCCAGTGGTTGGCAGCGGCTCGTTCACCAATCCCGGCGTGCCGGCGATGCCCGGCTGCGCGGCGGGCCATTTCATAGACGCAATCGATATTCCCGTCTTCAACGTCCATGATTGCGAGGTCGCCGTGGACCCGGACACCGGCCACGTCGAAATCCTGAGCTACAGGGTGGTGCAGGATGTCGGCCGGGCGCTCAACCCGCGCGCCATCCACGGCCAGATCCAGGGCGGGGTCACGCAGGGGCTGGGCTATGCGCTGCATGAAGAGCATACCATCGGCGAGGACGGGTGCATCCGGCAGGACAGCCTCGAGACCTATCGCGTCCCACTCGCGTTGGATACCGTGCCTGTCGAGATCGACCTCTACGAAGGCGCGCCTTCCATTGGCCCGCTCGGCGCCAAGGGCGCGGGCGAGGTGCCCATCCTCAATCCCCCGGCAGCCGTCGCCTGCGCCGTCGCCAACGCCACCGGGTGCCGTGTCCAGCAAATGCCGCTCACGCCGCCGCGTGTGCTGGGGCTGCTGCTGGGCAGGGAACCTGCCGTCGAACTGCCTCACATCGCCGATAACTGGTGGGACAATGTGCTGATGAGGCCCAGGCCCCGCTGATCGATGAGGAATCCTCTCCGCGCCCTTCCTGCGCGCAAATGGCCGTCTGCCGGGGGGTGCGTCGAGCGAGCGGTTGTCGCGGAAGCACTGGCGGCAACTACATTTCCGTCACGAACTTCGTCCGCAGGTAGGCGTCGAGGCCTTCGATGCCGCTCTCCGAGCCATAGCCGGATTCATTGACGCCACCAAAGGGCGTTTCGGGCGTCGACACCATCATATGGTTGACGCCGACCATGCCGGCTTCCAGCGCCGCTTCGGTTTTTTGGGCAAGGCTGAGGTTGCGGGTGAAGACAAAGGAAGCCAGCCCGTAAGGCAGCGAGTTTGCCCGCTCGATCATGCCATCGAAGGTTGAGAAGGTGGTCGTCGGGGCGATTGGCCCGAACGGCTCCTCGGACATGATGCGCGCCGTGTCAGGCACGTCCTTCAGCAATGTCGGGGCATAGAAATAGCCCTTGTTGCCGATGCGCTTGCCGCCGGTGACGACAGTCGCGCCTTTCGCCGTTGCATCGCTGACGAAAGCGTCCATGGCATCGAGCCGCCGCGGCGCGATCATTGGCCCCATCTGCACGTTTGCGTCGAGGCCGTCGCCGATCCTGAGCTTTTCGGCGCGGGTGGCAAAGCCGTCGATGAAACGGTCATAGACAGCCTCGTGCACATAGAAACGGGTCGGCGAGGTGCACACCTGGCCGGCATTGCGGAACTTGAATGCGACGACCGTATCGAGTGTTTTTTCGAGATCGGCGTCCTCATGGACGATGACGGGGGCGTGGCCGCCAAGCTCCATGGTGCATCGCTTCAGCGTGTCCGCGGCCTGCTTCTGCAGCAGCTTGCCAACCGCGGTCGAGCCGGTCAGCGAGACCTTCTTCGGGATCGGTGAGGCGATCAGATAGGACGAGACCCGGGCGGGTTCGCCAAACACGATGTTGAGCACGCCCGCTGGAAGTCCGGCGTCCTGGAAGCAGCGGGCGATGGCCACGGCGGTTCCGGGCGTTTCCTCCGCCGGCTTCAGGATGATCGAGCAGCCGGCGCCAAGCGCGCCCGAAATCTTGCGGATGACATTGCTGGCCGGAAAGTTCCAGGCGGCAAAGGCGACGACCGGTCCGACCGGCTCCTTGAAGACCATCTGCCGCACGCCGGGCAGCCGGGCAGGGACGATGCGCCCGTAAGCGCGTTTGCCTTCTTCCGCGTACCAGCGGGTCGCATCGGCGGCAAACTGCACCTCGCCGGTGGCCTCGGCCAGCGCCTTGCCATTCTCCATCGTCAGTATGCGGGCGATGGTGTCCTTGCGCTGTTCGATCAGATCGGCGGCCTTGTCCATGATCGCCCAGCGCTGCATCGCGGTCATCGCCTTCCACAGCTTGAAGCCCTTGGCCGAGGCCAGAAGAGCGCGGTCGAGATCGGTCTCCGTGGCATGCGGCACGGTTGCCAGCACCTCTTCGGTGGCGGGATTGATCAACGGTTCGGACTTGCCGTCCGATCCCCGGCACCACGCGCCGTCAATCAGCAGCTCGATCGTCTCTGGATACATGTCCTGGCCCTTTCCAGCCCGGCGGTCCGCGGAAGGCCGCCGGCAGATTGCACGTCAAAAGAAATCACCGCGATGGCTTGACCTGTACATTGTATACAGTATGGTGTCGACATGATTTTAGCGCGCATTCAGAAATTGTCGGTCGCCATCCCCGAGAATCTCGCCGAGATGCTGGAGGAAGAGATCATCTTCGGCCGCATCAAATCCCGGGAGCGATTGACCGAGGAAATGGTCGCCGAACGGTACGGCGTCAGCCGGTCGCCGGTGCGTGAGGCATTGCGGCTGCTTGAGCGCGATGGCCTGGTGATGCGCGAGGCCAGGCGCGGCATCTGGGTTTCGCCGATGTCGCAGCGAGACTTCGATGAGGTCTATATGTGCCGCATCGAGCTGGAAGGACTGGTCGCCAAGCAGGCCGCCGAATCCGCCGACATCGAGAAGAAAGCCGAGTTCAAGATCCTGCTGTCCGAACTGAAGGAGGCGCAGTCCAGGAACGACGCTCGGCAGTTCTTCATCGTCGACGTGCGCGGATCCTTTCTGACCTACGATCTTGCCGGCAACAAGACGCTGACGCGCCTGCTGGGCGGGCTCGAAAAGCAGGCCTTGAGGTATCGCTATCACGCCTACGAGAAGGATCCGAAGATCATCCAGCTCTCCCTGGATGACACGGCCCGCATCTACGACGCGATCACCGAAGGCGATGGCGAAAGCGCCAAGGCGATGACCGAAAACCTCATTCGGGAAATCTGGCAAAGCATGCGGGCCGGCATTCGCGACGCCTTCGGAGAGGGCTAGTTCGTGACCACCATTTTGTCAGCGTTCAGCGTCATTGATTCCCATACGGCCGGTCATCCTACGCGAGTCATCCTGAGCGGCGTCCCGAAGCTTGCCGGTTCGAGCGTGCGGGACAAGCGGGACCATTTTCGTCAGCACTTTGATCATCTCCGCCCGGCACTGCTGCATGAGCCGCGCGGCCATGCGGCCATGGTCGGCCTGGTGCCGGTTGAGTCGGATGCCGCCGACTATGGCGCGTTCTTCATCTCGTCCTATGTCTATCTCGACATGTGCGGCCACGGCACGATCGGCTTTGCCAGGACGCTGGCCTTCACCGGGCAGATCAGCGCTGAAATGGGCAACAGTTTCACGCTGGAAACGCCGGCCGGCATCGTGACGGTTCATCTGATCTGGAATGAAGACGGCTCGCTTGACCGCGTGCGGATTGCCAATGTCCCAAGTTATGTCGGGCTCGAGCATCTGAGCGTTGCCGTCGAAGAGCTTGGCGCGCTCGATGCCGCAATCGTCTACGCTGGCATGTGGTATGCGCTGGTCGACGCAGCACCGCTCGGCCTCAAGCTTGTTCCAGACGGCGCATCGACGCTGATGCGGGCGGGCGCCAGGATCAAGGACGCGATCAAGGCGGCAACGCAGGACATGCCGCTGTTTGCCGGCGCGGCTGCGCCGAGCGTGCTGTTCTACGATGCCGACAGCGAGAACTCGGCGACGCATTTCCTTGTTCTGGAATCGAACAAGTTCGACCGCTCGCCCTGTGGCACCGGGACCTCGGCGCGGCTGACTTTTCTGCTGGAGAAGGGGCTGATTGGTCCCGACCAGACCTACCACGCCAGGAACATACTCGGCATTCCGTTCGAGGCGCGCCTGCAACAGCGCGTCCGGGCCGAAGGCCGGGAGGCGATGATTGTCGAGATCGAGGGCGCCGCCTTCATCACCTCGACCCAGACCATCTTCTTCGAGAAAGGCGATCCTCTCTCGCAGGGATTTTTGTGCCGCTAACCAACCAACAAAAGGGGAATGAAATGAAACTCACAGTCATTCGTACGTTCATGGCCGCCTTGACCATCGGCCTCGGCCTGCTCTCGGCACCCATCGCGGCTTCGGCCGACGACAATCCATCCGCTGTCATCGAACAGATCCGCGCCAGCGGCGTGCTGAAAGTGCCGGTCATGACCGGCGAGGAGCCGGGCTACATCAAGGACCCGGCCACCGGCCAGTGGAGCGGCTTCTACTATGAATTCCTCGGCGAGATCGCGACCCAACTCGGCGTCAAGCTCGAGCCTGTCGAGACGACCTGGGGCAACCTGGCCGCCGACTTCCAGTCCAACAAGATCGACATCGCCATCGGCGTCAATCCGAACCCGAAGCGCGGTCTCGTCGTCGACTATCTGTGGGAGCCGCTGTTCACCGACGCCTGGGCCGTGCTGACGCCTCCCGGCAAGCCGGTCAAGACCTGGGCCGAACTCAACTCGCCCGACAAGACCGTCGTCGTCCAGAAGGGCAGCACCATGCAGGTCGTCGCCGAAGCCTTGCTGCCCAAGGCGAAAATCACGCCGGTGGAAGATCGCGGCCTGGCGCTGATGGAACTCCAGGCTGGCCGCGCCGATGGCGTCGTCTTCTCCATCTTCGACGCTTTGCAGATCACCAACCAGAAGATCGGCAATGTGTCGCTTCCCGAGCCGATCCTGCGCAATCCGGCAACGCTTGCCGTGGCGCGCAAGCCCGGCAACGCCGGCTTCATCAACTTCCTGACCAACTGGATTCTGCAGGAGCGTTCGCTCGGCCTCGCCCAGGGCAAGCTTGCCCGCTCGTGGGAAGCCCGTGGCATCGATCTGTCGATCCTTCCGGCAGGCTTCAGCTTCTGATCGTAAACAGCCTGACCGCCGCACAGCGCGGCGGTCAGGCCACCACTGGACGTGCATCGAACCAGTGAGGACGCTATGTTCGACTATACAGTCATAACCAACAATATCGGGCTGCTCTGGCAGGGCCTCCTGATGACGATCTACTTCACCGTGATCACGATCGGTGCGGGCATGCTGATCGGCCTGTTCATCGGGCTTATCCAGTTGAGCACGTTTAAGCCGCTGGTCATCCTCGGCCAGATCTATGTCGAGTTCTTCCGCAACATTCCGCTGCTCGTCACGCTGTTGTGGGTCTACTACGCTTTCCCGATCTTCGCCGGCATCAATGTCACCAAATTCTGGGCCGGCTTCATTGGGCTCAGCTGTTACGTCGGCTCCTTCTACGCCGAAATCCTGCGCGCCGGCGTCCAGTCGGTCGATCCCGGCCAGACGGATGCGGCGACCGCCATCGGCATGTCCTATGGCCAGCGCATGCGCCGGATCATTCTGCCGCAGGCCTTTCGCAAGATGATCCCGCCGCTCGCCGGTCAGTCGATCATCCAGATGAAGAACACGACGCTGCTGTCGATGATAACGGTCCCCGACCTTCTTTATCAGGCCAGCTACATCAGCAGTTTCACCTATCGGCCGATGGAAGTTTACACCGCCGTTGGCGTCATCTTCCTGATTATCCTGGTTCCGCTGACGCTGCTGTCCCGGAAACTCGAAAAGAGCGGGGCCAGCGTAAAATGAGCATTACCCAATCGAATGCCCCCGCGCCGGAGAAGAGCGACAAGCCGGTGCTGCGGCTGGATCGCATCTGCCTGAAGTTCGGCGACAAGCGCGTGCTGAACGGCATCGACCTCTCGGTCGTCGAAGGCGAGGTGGTCGTGCTGATCGGCGCCAGCGGATCGGGCAAGACATCGCTGCTGCGCTGCATCAACCTGCTCAACACACCGACCAGCGGCAGCATCGTCATCGGCGACGACGTTCTGTTCCAGAAGGAAGCTGACGGCAAGGGCCGTTCACAGATACCCAACCAGGAAGTCAACCGGATACGCTCGAAGACCGGCATGGTGTTCCAGCAGTTCAACCTCTTCCCGCACATGACGGCGCTCCAGAACGTCATGGAAGGCCCGGTCATCGTCAAGAAGGAGCCGAAGGAGCAGGCGCGTCAAACGGCGCTGAAGCTTCTCGATGTCATGGGGCTGGCGCAGCATGTGGAGAAATATCCGCGCCAGCTTTCCGGCGGCCAACAGCAGCGCGTTGCGATCGCCAGGGCCATGGCCATGCAGCCCAAGGTCATGCTGTTCGACGAGCCGACCTCGGCGCTCGATCCCGAACTTGTCGGCGAGGTGATGAAGGCGATGGTCGAACTGGCCAAGAGCGGCATGACCATGGTGATCGTCACCCACGAACTGGGCTTTGCCTTCGAGCTCGCCGATCGGGTCGTGTTTCTCGATCAGGGGCTGGTCGCGGAGGAAGGGCCACCGTCCAAGGTGCTGCTGCATCCCGAACATCCGCGTCTGAAGAGTTTTGTCGGACGCTTCCATGAATCGGCGGATCTGCTTCGCCCGTTCCTCGAGGCGCGTGAGGCCGAGAAGGCGTGCTGAAGGCACGCCGCTTCACGCACAACAGTCAAGTGGCCATCGTCGGCAACGGGACCGCACCAATCCATGCGGACCCTTCGAGCTGGCCGCAGAAGGAAAGATATCTATGACGCTGAGTTTCGATCCCGCCACAGTCTTCATTCCCAAGGGCCATCACATTGGAGGGCAGTATGTTGAGCTGCCGGGCACGGAGATCGAGGTTCTTCGGCCTTCCGATCTCCAGCTAATGGGCATGATCGCCGATGGCGGCGAAGCCGCGGTGCAGCAGTCGGTTGATGCGGCCAGGAAGGCCCTGGCGCAGAGCCGCTGGGCGAAGATCGCGCCGCGCGATCGCGCCGCCGTGCTGATGCGCTTCGCGGCATTGATCGAACAGAACGCCACCTATCTCGGACAGCTGGAGGCGATGGGGTCGAGCCGGCTGATTTCGATGACGATTGCCCGCGACGCGGTGCGCACCGCCGGTGTCGTGCGCTACTACGCCGAGTTCTGCGACAAGATCGAAGGCACGCTCACCTCGACCGAGGCGAACGCGCTCAGCATCGTCAAGCATGAGCCTTACGGCATCGTCGGCGCGATCGTTCCCTGGAATTTCCCGATGATCACCGCCGCCTGGAAATTCGCCCCGGCGCTGGCCGCCGGCAACGCGGTGGTGATGAAGACTTCGGAACTGACCCCGCACAGCCTTCTCGCCTTGGCTGAACTTGCCGCCAAGGCCGGCATTCCCGCCGGCCTGTTCAATGTCGTCAACGGCTATGGCCACACGACCGGGGCGGCGATCGTGCGCCATCCCGATATCCTGAAAATCTCGTTTACCGGCTCGACGCAGACAGGGGCGGCGATCATGACGCTGGCCGCCCAGTCCGGCATCAAGCCCGTCACCCTCGAACTCGGCGGCAAGAGCCCGCAGCTGGTGCTGGCCGATGCTGGCGATATCGATGTCGTGGCCGGCCGCGTCGCTGCTGCCTTCATGGACAATGCCGGTCAGGTCTGCACGGCGGGCTCGCGGCTGATCGTCGAGGACAAGATCGCGGACCAACTCGTCGAGCGCGTCATCGCCCGGACCAAGGCGATCAAGGCGGGACCGACCTGGGACGAGACGACGACCTTCGCACCGATCATCAGCCGCAAGCAGCTTGAGCGCATCGATACGATGGTCCGTGGCAGCATCAATGAGGGCGCCTCGGTGGTCACCGGCGCGACAGTGCTCGAAGGCCGCAACGAGGGCAGCTTCTATGCGCCGACGATCCTGGAAAACGTCTCCGACGACAATATCGGTTTCAAGGAAGAGTTCTTTGGTCCGGTGCTGACCGTGCGCACCTTTGCCGACCTCGAGCAAGGCCTCGCCCAGGCGGCGCACCCGGTCTACGGGCTTGCCGCCAGTGTCCACACCACAGACCTGAAGAAGGCGCTCAAGGCCGCGGATTCGATCGAGGCCGGCATGGTCTGGATCAACCAGCACGGGCGCGGCCCGGAGTTCACCTATCCGGCTGGCGGCTACAAGGGGTCCGGCTTTGGCAAGGACATGGGCCGTGCCGGTATCGAGGCGTTCCTGCGCCAAAAGGCCATCTGGGCCAACTACGCCTGAAGCGAGCGCACGCCTATGCAATTCGACTACATCATCGTTGGCGGCGGCTCGGCCGGAGCCGTGCTTGCCAACCGTCTTTCGGAAAACGGCACCAGGCAGGTCGCGCTTTTCGAAGCCGGGCCCGACACGCCTCCGGACGATGTCCCGGAGGTGATCGCGGACAGCTATCCCGGCCTTTCCTATTTCGACCCGAAATACCACTGGACGGAGTTGCGTGTCTTCAACCGTTCGCCGAAGCAGAACGCGCAAGTGGTCAAGACCGCCAAGCTCGAGCAAGCCAAGGTGATGGGCGGCGGCTCCAGCATCAACGGCCAGTTCGCGGTGCGTGGCCTGCCGCACGACTATGACGAGTGGCAGGGGCTCGGCCTCACCGGATGGGGATGGGACGGCATGCTGCCCTATCTCAAGAAGCTTGAGCGCGACCTCGACTTCGACGGCGACCTCCACAACAAGACCGGCCGGATTCCCATCCGCCGGGTCTTTCCGCAGGACTGGGCCGGCTTCACCAAGTCGGTCCTCAAGGCAACGGAAGGCGAGTACCCCTATCGGCCGGACTACAATGGCAGTTTCGAGGACGGCTCGTTCCCGCTTCCCTTGTCGAACGAGAACGACCGCCGGGTGTCGACGGCCATCGGCTATCTCGACAGCGAGGCGCGCGCCCGCAAGAACCTGCACATCTTCGCCAACGCCTTCGTCGAGAAGCTGGTGACCAAGGGGACGCGCATCACCGGCGTCGAGGTCACCATCGATGGCCAGACGAAGACCTACAGCGCCGGCGAGACAATCGTATCAGCCGGCGCGTTGCATTCACCGGCCATCCTGCTGCGCGCCGGCATCGGTCCGGCGGCGCAGTTGAAGCGGCTGGGCATCGAGGTCATTGCCGATCGCCCCGGCGTCGGCGAGAACCTGACCGATCATCCACATCTGGCGGTCGGCGCCCATTTCAAGAAATCGGCGCGCCTGAAGCCCGGCCAGCGGCGCCACATCTTTCTCGGCGTCAGATACTCCTCGAATTATGCCGACTGCCATCCAGGCGACATGCTGTTGATGCCCGTCAACCGCGCCGGCTGGCATCCGCTCGGAAAGGCGATGGGCGCCCTCAATGTCTGCGTCAACAAATCCTATTCGCGCGGCACCGTCACCCTGAAGACAGCGGCCCAGACCGACGAGCCGATCGTTGACCTGAATCTGGCCTCCGACGGCCGCGACCTCATGCGCCTGGTCGACGGCTTCAAGCGCATTTGCCGGATCATGGACACGCCTGACGTCCAGCAGCATGTGAACACCTGGTTCCTGGCCGGCTACAGCGACGAGGCCCGCGCGCTCAGCGTCCGCAAGCCGTGGAACTGGGTCAAGACGGCATCCGCCGCCTATCTCTTCGACTACGCGCCGTTGTTTCGCGAAACCTTGCTCAGGCGCAAGTTCGGCACCACCGACCGCATCCGCAAGATGCTCGGCAACGAAGATCTGATCGCCGATTGGGCCAAGCAATCCGTCTGGTCTGGCTGGCATGTCTCCGGCACTTGCAAGATGGGCAGTGACAACGATCCGCTGGCGGTGCTCGATGCCGAGTGCCGCGTGCGCGGTGTGCAAGGGCTGCGGGTCGTCGACGCCTCGATCATGCCGACGATCATCGCCGCCAACACCAACATCACCACGATCGCCATCGCTGAAAAAGCGGCGGACCTGATTTTGCATTCCCGATAATCGAAAAGGACATCAAGGCTATGCGCAAGAACAAGGTGAAGGACATCTGGGCCGCCGGCGGCGAAGTGGTGACGGGCTGGCTCGGCATTCCATCGTCGATCTCGGCGGAACTGATGGCCCAGCAGGGCTGGGACGCGCTGACCATCGATCTCCAGCATGGTGCGACAGACTATGTCGACGCGGTGCCGATGCTGCAGGCGATTTCGACCACGGACACGACGCCGATGGTGCGCGTGCCATGGAATGATCCGGCGATCATCGGCAAGGTGCTCGATGCCGGCGCCTATGGCGTGATCTGCCCGATGGTCAACACCGCCGAGGAAGCGGACGCCTTCGTCAAGGCATGCCGCTATTTCTCCAAGGGCGGCCGCAGCGTCGGTCCGCTACGCGCCTCGCTCTATGCCGGCGCGGACTATTTCCAGCATGCCAATGACACCATCATCACCATGGCGATGATCGAGAGCGAGCAGGCGGTCAAGAACCTGGAAGATATCTTGAAGACGCCCAATCTCGACGCCATCTTCGTCGGCCCGTCGGACCTCGCGGTGACCATGGGCGAGGCGCCTGGTTTTGATCCGCGCTATCCGGCGGTCTACGAGGCGATCGAATACATCGCCGCCAAATGCAAGGAAGCCGGTGTCATTCCGGGCATCCATTGCGGCTCGGTCGCCTATGGCGTCGACATGCGCAAGATGGGCTATCGCTTCATGGCCTATCTCTCCGACTTCCGCATGCTGCAGCAGATGGTGTCGCGGTCACTGCCGGCCTTCCGCGCCGGCACGCCGAGCGCGATCGCACCCTGATCGGCATAATCCGGATCGATTGTCATGACATCGACAAGCACGGCGCGCGGCAAGGTGACGGTCATCGGCGCCGGCATCATCGGCGTCTGCACCGCGAACTACCTGCTTGAGCAGGGTTTTGCCGTCGAGGTGGTCGATCCTGCTCTGCCGGGCTCGGAGGAACAGTGCTCCTTCGGCAATGCCGGCGGCATCTGTCCGGGATCCTGCATCCCGAACTCGATGCCGGGCGTGCTCGGTAATGTGCCGAAATGGCTGATGGATCCGGAAGGGCCGTTGATCGTGCGGCTGGCCTATCTGCCGCACGCATTGCCCTGGCTGCTGCGCTTCCTGGCCGCCAGCCGCAAATCCCGCGTCGAGGAGATATCGGCCGCGATGCGCTCGCTGCATCGCTATACATTCGAGTGCTACGAGCCATTGATCAAGGCTGCTGGCTGCGAGGATCTTTTGCAGAAACGCGGACAGCTTTTCGTCCACGAGGCGGCGGAAGGCCCGTCCAAGGGCGCCTACGGCCTGGGGCTTAGGCGCGAGCATGGCGTCAAGGTGGACATACTCGATGCCGACGAAATCCGGCAGCTCGAACCGGCTTTGGCGCCGATCTTCAAGAGCGCTGTCTATCTGCCCGAACAGGGGCAGTGCCCCAATCCCGGGCGCCTTGTTGCAAAGCTCGCCGAACATGCGGCGCGTCAGGGCGCCCGCTTCATCAGGGCAAAAGTGCTCGGCTTCGACATGGCCGCCAACGGTCCGTCGGCGCTGCGGCTTGAGGGCGGCGGTCGCATGCCGGTCGAGACCGTGGTGCTTTGCGCCGGCGCCTGGTCGGGCGACCTTGCCCGGAAGCTCGGCGACCGCATTCCGCTGGAGAGTGAGCGCGGCTACCACATCATGGTCAAGGGGGCCGATACGGGCCTGCGCATCCAGACCATCTCGGCCGACCGCAAGTTCGTCGCGTCGCCGATGGAGGATGGACTGCGGATCGCCGGCAATGTCGAGTTCGCCGGCTTGCGAGCGCCGGCAAACATGCACCGCGCGGATGTTCTACTCAAGCAGGCGCGGCCGATGTTCAGGAAACTGGAGGTTGGCGAAGTCACCCGATGGATGGGGCATCGTCCCGGCACGCCCGACAGCATACCGGTCATCGATCGGGCGTCGCGGGCCAAGAACGTCATCTACGCCTTTGGCCACGGCCATCAGGGGCTGATCGGCGGCGCCGTCACCGGCAAGATCGTGTCGCAGCTTGCCGCCGGTTTGCCGCCAACGATCGATCTCACGCCTTTCCGGGCGGATAGGTTCTGATTATTCAGAGCGCGCTGCTGTACCGGCGGGCCTTTCCGTTCTTGCATGGGGAAACGACGTGACCGCAAACACCAATACACAGGCTGTGGAGCCAATCGACCCGCAGCGCGCCTACACGGTGCTGATTTGCGATCTGGTCGGCCTGCGCTTCGGCCCTGACGGCAAGCCTGATCCGAGCGAAGTGCGCGCCCATATCGAAGCCAGGGGCGGCCGCTTTCACGCAACGGCGCTTGGCGACAAGGCAGGCCACGAAAAGGGGCGGGTGCATTTCTTCTACCAGCCAAACCTCAGCACCCGGGAAGAACTGATTGAAGCCGCCGGCGACGGCCGCTATGACGCCGTCATCGCCGCCGCGACCTTCCTGCCCGCCGAGACTGTCTTTCCGCTCGCCGGCGTGCGGATCGGTGCCGGCACCGGCAATATGGGCTCTCGCTCGTGGGGCGGCGGCAGTGGCGAGGGCGGCACCGCCGTGCTGATGAACACGCCTGGCATCAACAGCCGCGCCACCGCGCAGATGGTGATGAAGGCGATCCTGAAAGTGCTGCCCGATCTCCCGGTCGATACGCTTCACGACCGGGTGGCGCGCGGCGCGTTCGACACCGGCAGGGACCTGCGCGGTTTTCCGACGGAAAAGCTCGAAGGCAAGACGATCGCGATCATCGGCTATGGCAATATCGGCCGCGAGGTGGCCAAGCTTGCCCGCGCCTTCGGCATGCGCGTGGTGATCCACGCACGCCCGCGACACCGGGACTGGATAGAAGCCGAGGGCTTTGCCTATGCGGCAGACCTTGGCGATGCGGCTGAAGGTGCCGATGTGCTGAGTGTCCATGTGGGTCTGGGCAAGCAGGACGCGCAAAGCGGGCGCTACGCCAATGCCGGGCTCATCGGCGCGGATGTCCTGTCACGCATGAACAAGGGCGCGGTGCTGGTCAACTACGATCGCGGCGAGCTTGTCGACGTTGCCGCCCTTGGCGATGCCCTGGATACGGGGCAGGTGCGCCATGCCGCCATCGATGCCGATCTGTTCAGGGATGCCTCGACCGGTGCTCTCTCCGGCCCGATGCTGCCTTATCTCGATCTCGTCGAAAAGCATGGCGCCAGGCTTGAACTTCTGCCGCATGCCGCGGCCGATACGGACCATCCTTCGCGTGTCGCCGGCGCCAGGCAGGCCGTCGACCAGATCTTCGACGCCATCTGCCGCAAAACGGTGACCAATGCCAAAGGCACCGTTCCGGAAGGGTATCTTTCCCTGGGGGTGACCACGCCTCCTGGCATCGGACCGGTGACGGCACGCGACCTCGGGAAATTGACCGCCGACGAGTGCGCCGAATTGGCTGGTCTGTGTGAACGGCAAGCCCAGTTGTGGAAGGCTCTTTCAATCGCGCTGCCAGAGCAGCGCGGCAAGGTCATCGCCGAACAAGGCGAGGAGCTCGTCCGGTTGGCAAATCGCTTTTGCACGTTGGCTGAGAACCTGAACTTCAGAGGCCCGTATCAATAGGATCAAGCCGCCCGGAGGTGGATATATGCCAGGGGAGCCTCACGGCATTCTTCCCGCCGGTGCCTAGGCGCTCGATCTTGCGCATCTCGAGGTTGCCGCGATCCCGACAGATGCCGTAGACACAACGACTGTGGTTGGCATTTTGAAATGGCGGAGAAGAAGCATATGCCAGAGCAGATGAAGATCATCTCCGCAGCCAAGTCGCATGGCGGCGTGCAGGGCGTCTATTCCCACGCTTCGGAGGCCTGTGCCTGCGACATGACCTTTGCCGTTTTCGTGCCGCCGCAGGCCCGTGAAACGCCTTGCCCGGTGGTGTGGTACCTCTCCGGCCTCACTTGCACCCATGCGAATGTCATGGACAAGGGCGAGTATAGGCGCATGGCCGCGGAGCTTGGCCTGATCGTCGTCTGTCCCGACACCAGTCCGCGTGGCGCCAACATTCCTGACGAGAAGGACAATTGGCAATTTGGCAGTGGCGCCGGCTTCTACGTCGATGCCACGCAGGAGCCTTATGCGAAGAACTATCGGATGTATTCCTACGTCACTCGGGAACTGCCGGCCCTGGTCGCACAGGAATTTCCGGCCGACATGACGCGCCAGGGAATCTTCGGCCACTCGATGGGTGGCCACGGCGCGCTGACGATCGCGCTGAAAAATCCCGAGCGCTTCAGAAGCTGCTCGGCGTTTGCGCCGATCGTACAGCCAGCCACCGCCGGCTGGTCGAGGCCGGCCTTCGAAAAATATCTTGGCAACGACGAGACCTGGTGGCGGAACTACGACGCCACCTCGCTCATCGAGGACGGACATCGTTTCCCGGATTTTCTCATCGACCAAGGTACGTCTGACGGATTTCTCAACGATGGGCTGAGGCCCTGGCTGCTGGAAGTGGCCTGCGCCAAGGCCGGCATTCCGCTAACGTTGAGGATGCAGGACGGCTACGATCATTCCTATTTCTTCATTTCGACATTCATGGACGACCATCTGAAATGGCACTCCAAAAGATTGTCTGATCCAAAAGCCAGCGCATAAAGTTTTTTGCTATCCCGGCGGGATTGCCTTCCGCGACGGGCGCCGGCGAATGCAAGAGTGAAGATCCGGCCGACGGCGCATCGCATTGCCGCTGGCGTATACGGGAATACCTATAGCCATTAGAGTGGATATCGCGCGAAACAGGAGGTCGCTTGCGAGGGTTTGCGGAAAGCGTGATGCAGGGGCCGCGGACCGTCGCCGAGCAGGTCGCGAATGTCCTGCGCGAGGCCATTGCCAACGGCAGTCTCGAGGCGGGCACTGCGCTTCGCCAGGACGATTTGGCCGAGCAGTTTGGCTTCAGCCGGATGCCGATCCGGGATGCCCTTCGTCAGCTGGAAACCGAGGGCATCGTTTCCATTCATCCGACGAAGGGCGCGCATGTCGCCAGGATGGACAGCGCCGAGATCAGCGAAATCTACGCGTTGCGCGAATTGCTCGAAAGCGAGGCGCTCCGGCTCTCGATTCCCAATCTCACCGGCGCGAAGCTCGATGAGGCGGAACAGGTGCTCGATCAGATCGACGCGGAGCGCAATGTCGGCCGCTGGGGAGCGCTGAACCGGGCCTTTCATCTGGCTCTCTACGATGGCTGTGGCAACCATCGATTGCTCGACCTGATCGAGGCGCATCACAACGCGGCCGACCGCTATGTGCGTATACTGCTATCGAACCTGGATTATCGCAACCGCTCGCAGATGGAGCACCGCGACCTGCTGGCCGCCTGCAGGCGGCGCGACGGCGACAAGGCCGTAAGCATTCTCAGGCAGCATCTTCGCGAAGGAAGCGAGACGCTCGTCAACGCGATAAAGCGAGATGGTCTGTCACGAACATCTTAGTCTAGGCCATGTTGGAGTTTCAGCCCTGCGCCGGCTTGCGTTCGACGATGTAGATGTGGTCGGCCGCCAGCACCACTTCGCCGCGCTGGTTGATCACCTCGCAGCGCTCGATCACCCGTCCCGAACCTGGCCGCTTGGGATCGTCTTCCTTGGCCGCGATGGTGGTGCGCGTGCGGATCGTGTCGCCGATGAACACCGGCTTGATGAAGCGCAGTCGGTCGTAGCCATAGGAAAAGGCGACGGGATTGACGACGCTTGCCGTCAGCCCGATGCCGACCGAGAACACCAGCGTGCCATGGGCGATGCGCTGGCCGAACGGCGTCGTCTTCATGTACTCGGCGTCCATGTGATGCGGGAAGAAATCGCCGGTGTGGCCGGCATGGACGATGAAGTCCGTTTCGGTGATGGTGCGGCCGCTGGTGAGGCGCGAGGAGCCGATCTCGTAGTCCTCGAAATACTGGATCTGTTCCATCAGGGTCTTTCCGCGATCGGTGTCGCCGGCGCCGCACTCGACTGATAGGCCGCCTCGACCAGCGCCATCGTGCTCCGGGCATCCTCGACCGGGCTGATCAGTGTTGCGTCTTCTCCCGCCGCGAAGCGCTGGACATTGGCCATGCGGCCGACGAAGGCGTCGGGGAACCACTCGCCGGCCAATGGCACCGCGATCCAGTCCGACCCGCCTTTCGGATAGATCTCAAGCACGTCCGGCTCGCCGCGCGGATAGTCGAGATTGAGGCCGAGCTTGAGATAGGCTGCTCCCTCGGTGCCGCAGATGCGGAACTCGCAGGCCTGGTGCCGGCGGCCGAATTTGTGGTCGTGATTGATCGACAGCGCGCAGCGCACGGTGTCGCCGTAGTCGAGAATGGCGCTGGTGCGCGTCTGCGCCACCTTATGGTTGGGGTGGCCGAGCGTCTTGGCGTGGACACCTTGCGGATCGCCGAGCAACTGCCGGATCAGGTCGAGATAGTGGATCGAATGCATGGCGATCTCGACGCGCGGCGCCTTGAGCAGGAATTCCCACAGCTCCCAAGGTGTCGCTACCGCTAGCCATGCGTCGAAGTCGACGACCTCGCCGAGCCAGCCCTTGGCGATCGCGTCCTTGAGCGCCAGCATCATCGGCGCGAAGCGCAGCTGGAAGTTCACCGCCGCTTGCAGCTTCTTGGCGCGGCAGATCTCGAGGATCGTGGTCGCCTCGGCAAGGTTGCTGCCCATCGGTTTCTGGATCAGCGCCACGGCGCCGTCGGGCAGGGATTTCAGCACATCGGCATGGCGGGATGGCGGCGTCGCGAGGTCGAAGATCGCGCCCTCGACGGCGGCGGCTTCCTCCGCCGAGCGAAAGGCGGTTACACCCCATTGATCCGCCAGCCTTGCGGCCCCGGCATGATCGGGATCGTAAAGCCCGGTGACCGGAAAGCCCGCCTTCCTGTAGGCCGGGAAATGCGCGTCGCCGACGATCGATCCGGCACCGAAGGTGACGATCGGCCGGGGCTTCGAAGGCTTGGGCCAGGACTGAACGAGCGAGGCAGGATCGAAACCGCCTTCAGTCATGATGGAAGACCTCGTCCATCGCTGCCCACCATTCACCATCCTTGCGTGTCGCCAGCGGCTCCTGGCAAGGCATGCAAACCGCCCACCATTCCTGCGTCCTGGGATCGGCCGCCATCCTGGCCATGTCGGCCTCGTAGTCGGTGCCATGGTATTCGAAATAACTGAAGAGCAGGTTCTCCGGGCGCTTTAGGTAGATCGAGTAATTCCTGATGTTGCAGGCCGAGATCATCGTCAACACGTCGGGCCAGACGGCGGCATGAAGGCGGACATACTCCTCGACTTTTTCCGGCTTCAGCCCCAGAACCATCCCCATCCGCTGCATGCCAGTCTCCCTATTTCGAGATCGCCGTGGTGAATTCGGCGATGCTCATGGCCTTGACCGCGTCCCAGTCCCAGTCGATGCCGATGCCCGGTTCGTCGGGCGCCAGCGCCTGGCCATCCTCGATGCGCATGTGCTTGCCGGTCAACTGGTCGAGCTGCGGAATGTACTCGACATACCTGCCGTTCTGAACAGCGCAGGTCAGGCTGACATGCAGTTCCATCAGGAAATGCGGGCAGACCGGAATGTCGAACGCCTCCGCCGCATGGGCAATCTTGAGCCAGGGCGTGATGCCGCCGATGCGGCCGACATCGACCTGGACGATCGAGCAGGCGCCTTTCTGCATGTATTCGCGGAAATGGCGGATGGAATAGAGCGACTCGCCGATGGCGATCGGCGTCGGTGTCGAATTTGACAGCCGTATATGCCCGTCAATGTCGTCGGCCGGCAGCGGCTCCTCGATCCAGGCGAGGTCAAGCTCGCGCAGCCTTGCGGCGCGCCGGATCGCTTGGTCGACCGAGAAGCCCTGATTGGCGTCGGTCATGATCTCGTAGCCGTCGCCAACCGCCTTGCGCACCGCCGACAGGCGCGCAAAATCCTCCGCGCCATGCGGCTTGCCGATCTTCACCTTCGAGCCGCGAAAGCCCTTGGCCTTGGCGGCCAGCGCATCGTCGACCAGCGCTTGCGTCTCGATGTGCAGCCAGCCGCCTTCGGTGGTGTAGAGCGGGCAGCGGTCCTTGGCGCCACCAGCCAATTTCCACAGCGGCAGGCCCTGCTTCTTCGCCCGCAGGTCCCACAGCGCCGTGTCGACCGCAGCGATCGCTATCGCCGTGATCGCTCCGATCGTGGTGGCATGCGTAGCGAATTCGAGATCGTGCCAGATCGCCTCGATCATGTCGGGGTCGCGGCCGATCAGGTGCGGCACAAGATGGTCGGACAGGAGCCGCATCACCGACGAGCCGCCGGTGCCGATCGTGTAACTGTAGCCGGTGCCGACCGCGCCGTCGGAATCGGTGATCGTGACGATCGGCGTTTCCTGGCTGACGAAACTCTGGATGGCGTCGGTGCGCTTGACCTTGGGCACAAGGTCCACCATCCGCAGTTCGACTCTCTCGATTCTAGCCATGTCGGTCAGCTCCGCAATGTCTTTCCGGTGTCGGCGGCAAACAGATGCGCCTGCGACATGTCGAGGCTCATGGCGATCCGCTCGCCCGACCGCAGCTGTCGCGGATTGAGCATGCGCGACACCCAGTCTACGCCGTTGAACTCGACGAAGACGAGCGTCTCGTTGCCGAGCGGTTCGGTGACAGTGATCGGCAGTTCGATCTGGTGGACGTCGGCGACGCCACCTGAGCTGATGCCATGCCCGGTCGGATAGATGTCGTCCGGCCGCAGCCCGAACACGACCTTGTCGCCTGTGGCGACATTGGCCTTGAACTGGCCGGGCAAAGGCAGCTTTTCGCCGCTGGCGAAAACCATCTGGCCGTCGTCGATTGTCGCCTCGTGCAGGTTCATTGGTGGCGAGCCGATGAAGCCGGCAACGAAGCGTGTCGCCGGCCGCCGGAAAACCTCGTCGGGCGTGCCGACCTGCTCGATATGGCCGTCGCGCATGATGACGATGCGGTCGGCAAGCGTCATCGCCTCGACCTGGTCATGGGTGACATAGATCACTGTCGACTGCACCTTGGCATGCAGCTTCTTGATCTCGGTGCGCATTTGCGTCCTGAGCTTGGCGTCGAGGTTGGAAAGCGGCTCGTCGAACAGAAACACGTCGGGGTCGCGCACGATGGCGCGGCCCATGGCAACGCGTTGGCGCTGGCCGCCGGACAGTTGCGAGGGACGGCGGTCGAGCAGCGTATCGAGACCGAGGATGGCCGAGGCTTCGGCGACACGCCGGTCCATGTCTTCCTTGGCCGCACCGGCGATCTTCAGGGAGAAGCCGAGATTCTCGCGCACCGTCATGTGCGGATAAAGCGCGTAGGACTGGAACACCATCGAGATGTTGCGCGAGCGCGGCGGCAGATCGTTGACGACGCGTCCGCCGATCTCGATCGAGCCCTGGCTGATCTCCTCGAGCCCGGCGATCATGCGCAGCGTCGTCGACTTGCCGCAGCCGGAGGGGCCGACCAGCGCGATGAATTCGCGGTCGGCGATGTCGAGATCGATGCCATGCACGATCCCGATATTGCCGTAGCGCTTGGTCAGTCTTCGGAGGGAAACCGTTGCCATTGGATCAGCCTTTCACCGCGCCGGAGGTCAGGCCGCCGACAAGGTGTTTCTGGACGACGTAGGTGAGGGTGAGCGCCGGAATGATCATCACCACGGCGAGCGCGCACATGCCGCGCCAGTCGATGGTGAACTCGGCCGTGTAGTCGAGCAGGCCGACCGGCAGCGTCTTGGCGCTCACCGAGCGGGTCAGTTGCGAGGCCAGCGCGAACTCGTTCCAGCAGGTCAGGAAGGCGAAGATGGCGGCGGACGCGATGCCCGGCCCGGCGAGCGGGAACTCGACCTGCCAGAAGGCCTGCCAGCGTGTGCAGCCGTCGATCTGCGCCGCTTCGGCGAGGTCTTTTGGCACCTGGCGGAAGAAGCCGTCGATCAGCCAGATCGTGAACGGCACGTTGAGCGCGACATAGGCAAGGATCAGCCCGAAATGCGTGTCGATGATGCCGAGCCGCACATAGAGGAAGAACAGCGGCAGCGACAGCGCAATGCCCGGCACCGTGCGTGTCAGCATCAGGCCGAGAAAGACGCTGGATTTGCCGCGGAAGCGGTAGCGCGCGAAGGCGTAGCCGCCGGCCATGCCGATGGCGACCGCGATCACCGTCGAGGTCACCGAGATGATCAGCGAGTTGCGGAAATATTCGATCACCGGGATGCCGCCCTTGCCGATGCCGCTGAACATCGCGACATAGGCGTCGAGAGAGATCTCCTGCGGGATCCACACCGGCGGCTTGGCCATGATCTCGACGGTCGGCCGCAGCGACGAGATGACGATCCACAGGCCCGGCAGGCAGATCGTCAGCATCGCCGAGGAACAGGCCGATACGATAGACGATGCCCAGCAACCGACGCTTGAGGCGGGCGGAAGTATTCTCGTCCATTCTCACCACTCCGCACCGATCTGCGTGCGCGCCGCGGCGAGCTTGTTGAAGAAGTAGACGGTGAAGGCGATCGACAGCAGGATCGAGAAATAGGCCATGGCGTTGGCCATGCCCATGCGCCCGTCGCTATAGGCGGTGCGCGCCACCAGCGTCCACAGCAGCTCGGTGCGCCCGGCCGGTCCGCCATCGGTCATGATCTTGACGATGTCATAGGCGCGCGCGACGTCGAGCGAGCGGATAGTCATGGCGATGTAGGCGAAAGGCATGACGAAGGGCCACGTCACATAGCGAAATGTCTGCCACGGCGTGCAGCCGTCGACCCGCGCCGCTTCGATCGGCTCCTTGGGCATGGCCAGCAGGCCGGCGAGGATCAGGATGGCGAAGATCGCCGTCGACGACCAGATCTCGGCGATCGAGATGGCGATGAAGGCGAGATGGCCTTCGATCAGCCATGGTATGGCGTCCTGCGTGATGCCGAGCGACTGCAAGGCGTTGTTCACTAGGCCGATATTGTCGTTGAACATGAACTTGAACTGGAAGCCGACAAGGATCGGCGAGAACATCATCGGGAACATCATCAGCGTGCGCAGGATGCGCTGGCCGCGTGTCGCTTTCTCGACCAGCATCGCCAGGCCAAGGCCGAGCAGCATTTCGAGATTGAGCGCGATCGTCAGCAGCAGAACCGTGCGGCCGAACGCCCACCAGAAATCGGTGTTGGAGAGGATCGAGAGATAGTTCCGGATGCCGATGAAGACGTAAAATGTCTCGGGCTTGGTCAGGCGGAATGGCGTGAAACTGGAATAGAGCGACAGAAGCAGCGGCACGACGACGACCGCCGCCAGCACGATCATTGCCGGAAGCAGCAGCAGTAATGGCGCGGATGGCTTGAAGCCCTTCATCGGGGTCCTGTGTGATGTTGCATGCGACTGTCGGTGCCTCTTGCTTGTCGAGGACCGGTCCGGGGGAACTGAAGACTGTCGCGGATTGGTCCGCGCTCTCGCCTGGCAAGGCGCGATCGCCTCCCCCATCTTCCTGATGGGGGAGGCAGCCTTGGGAGCGGTTGCTAGAGCTTGCCGGCGTCCTGCAGGATCTGCGTCGCCTTGGCCGCGGCTTCATCCAGGGCCTGCTTGGACGTCTTGTCGCCGAGGATCGCCGCTTGCAGTTCGGGATAGACGGCGTTCGAGATCTCGATCCACGACGGGGTCTGCGGCACGGCGAAGGCGCTCTTTGCCTCTTCCTGGAAAGCCGCCAGAACTTCCTTTTTGTAAGGATCATTGGCTGCCTGCTGCAGATCCCAGTCCCAGACCGCCGTGCGGGTCGGCAACGGCCTGCGGCGGCCTCGAGCTTCTGACTGTCCTCATTGGTCAACCACCACACCAGCGAGGCTGCGGCCTCCTTGTTCGGGCAGTTCTCGGTCACCGAGAAGCCGTGGAAGCCGGACCAGCCGGTGCGCTTGCCCGACGAACCCTTCGGCGCGACTTTCACGCCGACATTGCCGGCGACCTTGGACGACTTCGGATCGTTGAAGAAGCCGGCCCAGCCCGGCCAGTCGAGATTGATGGCGACGGTGCCGGAGGCAAAGCCCTGGCCGAGATCGTCCCACAGGTAGTTGGTGGTTCCGGCCGGCACGGCCTTGGCCTTGTAAAGATTGACGAACCAGTCGAGCGCCCTGATGCCGGCTTCGGAATTGAAGACTGGCTTGCCGTCCTTGTCGAGATACTCGCCGCCCTCGGCGACCACCATCTCGTAGAAGCGACCGTTGATCGCCTCTTCCTTGCCGGCGAATTGCGTGCCGTAGAAATTGGGCGGGTTGGCGAAGAACTCGGCCTGGTCGGTGACTTCCTTCCAGGTGTCCGGCGGCACCAGGTCATAGCCGTATTTCGCCTTGAACTTGGTCTTGTTGTCGGCGTTCTCGTACAGGTTCTTCTGGTAGTAGAGCGCCGAAACGTCGAACTGCGCCCGCGGCAGCATCTCCAGCTTGCCGTCGATGGTCGCCGCCTTGATCGTCGAAGGCACGAAGGCGTCGATCTCTTCCTTGGGCAGCAATTTGCCGAGGTCGGTGTAGAGGCTCGTATATTGCGGCGCGAACGACGAATGGTTCCAGCCGACGCACCAGTTGGTGCTGCCCGAGGCGATGTCGGACTTGAGCTCCTTGTCGATATCGAAGCCGTTCTTCTTGGTCAGGATGTTGACCTTGGCGCCGGTCAGCTTCTCCCATTCGGGGATCCGCTCGTAGAGTTTTTCATATTGCTGGCCGCCGATCAGCTTGGCGTCGATGGTGACGCCTTCGAACTTGCCGGGCAGGTCGCCGGCAAGGGCAGTGCCTGCGCCGAATGCAAGCAACAATGCGCCGGCGGATACGCCGGAAAGCAGTCTGTTCATTGGTATCCTCCCTTGGTGCGCCTCAGCGGCGACCGCAACTCGTCTGATGACAAGAAGCGCTACATTCATATACAAACAAAACATTCATGGATACGTCAAGGCGAAATTTGTTTCCGCTGGTCACATTCCTGCGTATATGAAGGACAGAATTCACTGGAGGGACGAGCCATGGATGACAGCGAAGACGAGCGCTATCGCGCGCCGGCGCTCGACAAGGGGCTCGACATCCTTGAGCTGCTGGCGGGCGTCGACGGCGGCCTGACGCAAGCGGAAATCGCCAAGAAACTCGACCGCAGCCCGAACGAATTCTACCGCATGCTCGACCGGCTGGTACGGCGCGGCTACGTCACGCGGCTGGATGGAGACCGCTATTCGCTGACGCTCAAGCTGTTCGGCCTGGCGCAATTGCATGCCCCGGTGCGCCGCCTGGTTTCCTACGCCACGCCGCTGATGCGTGAACTGGCCGAGACATCGCAGCAGGCCAATCAACTCGTTGTTTTTGATCGCGGTTCCGCCGTCGTGATCGCTCAGCAGGAGGCGCCGAACTACTGGGGCATCTCGATCCGGGTCGGCTCGCATATCAGCCTGTTCGACACCGGCTCGGGACATGTCCTGCTCGCCTTCCGTTCACCCGAAGAGCGGCAGATGATGATTTCCGAGCATGTCCGCAGCACCGACAAGACGGCGCAATCGGCCGAATTCTTCACCCGCCTTGACCAGATCCGCGACCGTGGCTACGAGATGATGGCCTCGATGCAGACCGCCGGCGTCTTCAACCTGTCGGCGCCGGTGCGCAGTTCCGACGGCAAGGCGATCGCTGCGCTGTCGATTCCCTACATCACTGTCGTCAATGCGCCTTCCGCGCCCGACATCACCAGGACGATCGAACTGCTGCTGGCCACGGCTGACAAGTTGTCGCGCCTGGCCGGGTCGGCGGTCGGCTCATCGACGTAAATTCTTATTTGAATGAAGAATTCCTCCGTGAGATGATCTGAAGAAGCCAAAAGAGGAGGAGCCACCATGATCATCGACACCCATCTGCATCTCATCGATCGCTCGGCACTGCGCTATCCCTGGCTCGCCGGCGTGCCGGCGCTCAACCGCGATTTCTCCTACGAGGAATACGCTGTCGAGGCGCAACGTGTCGGCGTCGAGCGCGTGCTGCACATGGAAGTCGATGTCGATCCAGCCGACATCGAGGCAGAGACCGCTCGGGTCGAAGGACTGTCCGGGCAACCCGGTAGCATGCTGGCCGGGGTGATCGCCTCCTGCCGGCCGGAAGAGGCGGATTTTGCGGCCTATCTCGAACGTCAACGAGCAAATCCCTTCGTCAAGGGTTTCCGCCGCGTTCTCCATGTCGTGCCCGACGATCTCTCGGAAGGCGCGCAGTTTCGAGACAACATCAAGCGGCTTGGCGGTACCGGCCTGACCTTCGATCTCGTCGTGCTGCCGCACCAGATTCCCAAGGCGACAGCGCTTGCCGACCTCGCGCCCGATGTAAAGTTCGTCCTCGACCATTGCGGCGTCCCCGACATCAAGGGCGGAGCCGAGCATCCCCGGCGCGAACATATGAGCGAGATCGCACGGCGCCCGAATGTCATGGCCAAGATTTCCGGTGTCGTCGCCTATGCCGATCCCGGCAGCTGGACGGCCCGGACGTTGCGGCCCTATGTCGAGCACACCATCGGTGTATTCGGCTGGGACCGTGTCATCTGGGGCAGCGACTGGCCGGTCTGCACGCTTGGCGGCGGGCTCTCGACCTGGGTCGCGGCGACCCATGCGCTGCTTTCGGGCTGCAGCGTTTCGGAACGTGACAGGCTCCTGTCCGCGAATGCCCGCAAGCTGTGGCGGCTCGAATAGGCGGGTCCCCTTGGCATTGCGTCAGATCGTCGTCGAGACGTGCCGTTCGCGGCCATAGAGCGAGACCAGCAGCACGATGATGAAGCCGAGTGCCGCCTGAACCGCTGAAGGCTGGAAGCCGAGGCCGATCAGCAGCGTGTTGATTTCGGTCAGCACCAGCACGCCGGCGATCGTGCCGAGATAGCTGCCACGGCCACCGACCAGCGCCGCACCACCGACGACGACCGCCGCGATGGTCTGGAACAGATAGGGCTGGCCGACATCGCCATAGGCCGAACCGGTGAAGCCGAGCAGCAGTACGCCCGCGACCGCGGCGAAGAAGGCGCTCGCCGCATAGGTGATGACCCACATGCGAACCGGGTCGATCAGTGCCAGCGGGGCCGCGCCCGGATTGCTGCCCAGCGCATAGAGCCGACGCCCATAGGGCGTCCGTTCCAGCACCAGGACGACGAGTGCCGCCAGCACGACCAGGCTCGGCACCAGCCATGGAACCGGCAGCGGCCCGGCCGATCCGCCGATCGACACGAAGCTGGAAACCGCTTGCGGCGCGGAGCCTGACGGGAAGCCGGCTGTCCACAACAGAACCAGTCCTTGCACGACCATGCCGATACCCAGCGTGACAATGAGTGGCTGGATGTCGAGGCTGCGCGAGATCAGCCCGTTCAGCCCGCCGATCAGAATCGCCAGTACGCCGACGAGGCCGCAGACCAGGACAAAATTCCAGCCATCGCCGTAGAGCTGCGCCGCCACGACATTGGCGAAGCCGATGACGAAGGGGATGGACAGATCGATGCCGCCCATGATGACGACCAGCGTCTGCCCGATCGAGGCGACCGCCAGCAGCGAGGCGAGCACCAGCATGGCGCGCACCGCGAATGGCGAGGAGTAGCCGGGGATGAGGACTGTGCCGGCGAGATGCAGAACGGCGGCGACAAAGAAAGCACCGACGACGCGGGCATTGGTTGTCGCGAACAGGTTTCGCCCAGTGGCCATGTCAGCGCCCCCTCATGGCAAGACGTTCCTGCAGCGCGGTCAGCATCACCGCCAGCACCAGTATGGCGCCATAGGCGATCTGCAGCACGAAGGTCGAAACGTTGAACGTCGTCAGCACGCTTTGCAGCAGAAAGATGTCGATGGCGCCGATGGCAGCGCCCGCGACACCGCCGCGACCGCCGGCCAGGCTGACGCCGCCAAGCGCGACGGCGGCGATGGCGATCAGCGTGTAGGTCGGCCCGATATTGGGGTCGGCGGAGCCGATCAACGCCGTCAGCATCAGCCCGGCGCATCCGCTAAAGATGCCGGTCATGACATAGGCGATGAAGCGCACACGCGTGACATTGACACCGGCGGTGTAGGCGGCGCGGTCGTCGCTGCCGACCGCCATCAGCTGGTCGTAATAGGGAGTGCGCCGCACCAGCCACCAGGCAATGAACATCGCCGCCAGCGGCAGCATCGACAGCGGGCCGGACAGCGCCTTGAGCCAGGCAGGCGCCGGGCCGATCGGTGCCGGCAGGATCGTCAGCGTGACGCCGCTGAGGATCAGATAGGTGCCAAGCGTGGCGACGATCGGCTGGATGCGCACGACCGTCGCCAGGAAGCCGTTCGCCGCGCCCACCAGCGCACCGACGAGCAGCGCTGCCGGAACGAGCAGCAGGGGCGACGAGATGCCGGCGCCAAGGAACAGCACCTGGATCGCCAAGGCGTTGACGAAGCCCATCAGCGGTCCGACCGAAATGTCGATGCCGCCACGCCCGGCAAGGATCACCGGGGTCGACGCGATGGCCGCGCCGATAAGAGGCGCGGCCAGTCCGACCAGCGCGCCCCAGGAGCCCGGCTGGAACCGCCCCGGACTGAGAATGAGATTGACCGCGAGCAGGATCACCAGCAGCACGACGGCGAAACCGACGCTTCGTCCAAGAGACAGGAGGCGGGCTGCCGGGGTCATGCCGCCCGTCCGAACATGGCAGCGATTACACTGTCGGCGGTGAGCCGCTCATCGGCGATTTCGGCTGCGACCTCATTTTCACGAAACACCAGAACGCGCTGGCAGAGGAGAAGAATCTCTTCGATCTCGCTGGACAGGATGACGAGCCCCATGCCCTCGGCCGCCAGCCCGCGAAAGACATCGTAGAGCACATGCCGCGTCGCCACGTCGACGCCGCGCGTCGGGTCGTTGAGCAGCAGGATCGCAGGCTCCAGCGCCAATGCCCGCGCCAAAAGCACCTTCTGCTGGTTGCCGCCCGACAGTGTGGTGATCGGCGCATCGGGACGGGGCGCCACGATCGACAGTTTCTTGCGATAGATATCGTAGCGCGCCTTGCGCGCCGCAAGGCTGATCAGGCCAAGGCGCGTATCGCGCGACAATGTCGAGACAGCGAAATTGTCGAGCACCGACTGCGTCGGGAAAATGCCGTTCGCGCGCCGGTCGCGCGGCAGATAGGCAATGCCGCTGGCGACGGCCTTGCGAAAGCCGGTGATCTTGCGGGAAGCGCCCGGCACACCAAACTCGATCGAGCCGCCAAGCGGCGAGGCGAGTCCGGCGAGCATTTTGAGGAACAGCTCCTGGCCATGGCCGTCGAGGCCGGCGAGGCCGACGATTTCACCGGGAGCGATGGTTTGCGTTATTGCGCTGGCGCCGGGCGCGATGACGAGATCGCGGGCGGCGAGGCCAGGAGCCGTGTGATCAGCCATGCGCCAACTCCGCCGCCGTGCGTGGCGCCATGGCCTTCAGCAGTTCAGCCGGCGTCGAGGCGCCGCGTTCCTCGGTGCGCACAACGCTACCGCCGCGCAGGATCGAAATGCGATCCGAAAGTGACATCACCTCGTCCATGCGATGGGTGATGAACAGGATGAGGCAACCTTCGCCGGCAAGGGCGCGCATCAACGAGAAGACAGACTCGCGATCGGCGAAATCGAGTGCGGCGGTGACCTCGTCGAGGATCAGGATTTTTGGATTGCGCACGAGCGCTCGGGCGAGGACGACCAGTTGCTGCGCGGCAAGCGGCAACAGGCCGGCGGGCGAATCGAGCGGAACGTCGGTGACGGCGAAGCGCTTCAACGCCGCAGCCGCCCGGTCGCGACGCTCGTTGCGGGGGACGGTACGTCGGATCATCCCGTCGAGGCCAAGCAGGATGTTGTCTGTCACGCTGCGGTCCGGTGCGATCAGCACCTCCTGGAACACCGTGGCGAAACCTTGCGCCTGGAAAGCCGAGGGGCCAGCGCCTGAGAACGGCCTGCCTTGCAAAAGGATCGCGCCACTGTCCGGCTGGACGATGCCGGACAGAAGCTTGACCATCGTGCTCTTGCCCGAACCATTCTCACCCAGGATGGTGTGGATGGTCCCCGCCCGGAATGCGATCGAGGCGTCCGCAAGCGCGATCGTTTCGCCGTAGCGTTTGGATATGTTTCTGATTTCAAGCATGTCGTGTTTCGGTGCTGGCTGGCCGGCTCCCCGAAAGGAGCTGGCCTGCCGAGACTATATTTGGTGAAGGCGTCACTTTGCGCAGGCGTCACTTTGCACAGGCGTCTGGCACCTTCGAATAATCCCAGCCCTTGGCCGGCGCCGGGTTGGAGAAATAGGCGTCGAGCCATTCCTCCGGCATCGGGTCCTTGGGCGGGATCGGGAAGATCGAGACGGCGTCCGTCGTCATGCAGTCCTTGTACCATTGGCCGAGATCGGCGCTGTGCACCGGCGGGATCGGGATCAGCAGCGTGTTCAGCTTCGGCTTCTGGCCGTCGAGCATGCGCTCGCCAACGCGGAACAGCGTCTCGGCGGTCCAGTGCGGCAGCACGGCGTGGCCTTCGAAGCGGTACTTGTCGGGGTTGGCCTTCCAGTAGCCCAGCGCATCGCCGGTGATCGAGCCGGTGATCAATGGCGCCGGCCGGCCGGCTTCGGCGAAGGCTTCGGCGACGACACGGCTTTCGCTGCCGGTCGTCCACACCGCGTCGATCGGTGCCGGGTTGGTGGCGATGGCCTGCAGCACCACCGTCTTGGTGACGTTGGCAGTCCAGTTGCCGTTGACATTGCGCGAGATTTTCAGCTTCGGATTTTCCGCCAGCGCCTTGTCCGCGCCCTGGCGTTCCTGGACCACGATCGGGTGGCCGGCAATGCCTTCCACCAGAAGGATGCTGGCGCCGTCCGGCTGTGCCTTGCCGATCGCCGTCATCATGTCATAGCCCCAGCGCGCATAGTTGGAATCGACATTGATCGCGTTCGGGCTTGTCACCGAACCGGCCGCGGTGATGAACGGGATGCCGGCCTTGGCGGCGGCATCGATCGCATCGTCAAGCGCCGTCGCCGAACCCGGGATCGAGGTGATGATTGAGCATTTCTTGTCGATGAAGGCGCGGATCTGGTTGATCTGCTGGCTGGCGTCGTTGTTGGAATCCGACACCTCGAAGCTGGATACCGTGCCGTCGGCGATCAGCCCGTCGACCAGTCGCTTCAGTTCCTTGGTCACCGTCACCCGCCACGGGTTGCCCTGGTAGGATTCCGAGTGGCACCATTTCCACGGCTTCGGCGGCGGGGTGAAATTGTCCCAGGCCGAGGGCAGCACCTTCTGCGGCGCGCCGTCATATTGCGCCTTGAGTTCGGTCGGCAGCCCGCCGATGACGCCTTGCACGTCCTCGGCAAAGGCGGTCGTTGCAAGCGAGGCAAGCGCCGTTGCGGCCAGCAGGCCGCGGATCATTGCTGTCATTCTCGTTCTCCTCCGTTCGGTTTCGTTCAGGCTCCTCCACCGGCAGCGCCGGACACCTGCGCCGGAGAGCTCTCCCGGAACAGGCGATTGAGATCGGCAACGACCTGTCGGGACTGATGCCTGGAGGTCATGCCGGAAAGGATGCGGTCGGATGCCGCCTGCTGGAAGGCCATGTAGCCGTCATGGCGCGGTCGCACCCATGCGCCCTCCAGCGTCGCGCGCGTATCCCTGTAGAAATTGCCGGTCGCGGCATTGACGGCCTGGTCTTCCCAGGCGGCCGCATGGCCGGGCTGACCGCCGGCGGCGGCATAGGCGCTGCGCTGGACATCGCCGCTGGCGACCCAATAGGCAAAGTCGATCGCGGCCTCTTTCGCCTTCGAAAAGGCTGACACGGCGATGCCTGTGCCACCGAGCGCAGAACCGACGGGGCCGTTCGCACCGATGACCGGGATGTCGGTGAAGGCCAGCCGGATCGCGCGAAATCCCGTCACCGCATAGGAGACGTAACCGTAGATCAAAGGCGCGCAGACGAACCGGGAACCGGCCTCCGCCATACGCTCCGAAACGGCGATCGGGTCCATGTCGAAACAGGCGGGGTCGACCAGCGCGGTGATCTCGCGCATCGTCTCGAAGACTTTGCTGCCGGTCTCGACATCGATGAGATCGCGGGACGGATCGGTCGCGCAGGGATGCCCAAGATTGCCGGCAAGCGTGTAGAACGTCATCAGTACATGCGGCGGCCGCAATGGCAAAAGCACATGGCCTTGCCGGGCGAGATCGAGCACATCGCTCCAGCGCGGTGGCGGCGCATCGAGCGCATCCGGCCGCCAGGCCTGGACCTGGCTGGCAGCATCGATCGGAAACGCCCACTGCCGCCCCTGCCAGCTGTAGCTCGGATAGGACTGGCCGACGCTCCCCGAGGCGAGCGTCGCGCCCTCCGCCTCGCGAGCGACGACATCAAGCGGCTCAAGGCAGCGCTCCGCCGTGATCTGGCCGACATGCGGATGGTCGATGACGATGAGATCGTAGGCCCGCGCCAGTTCCTCGACCGGGAAGGACTCGAAATCCTGCAGCGAGCGCTTGTCCCACTCGATCGAGACACCCGTCCGTTGCCGCCACAGGGACGAGCAGGCGACCATCGGATCGTAGCCACGCGGATGGCTCCAGGTCATGCCCTTGAGGGTGCTCACAGGCCGAACTCCTCGCGGATTGCCGCGCTATGCTCGCCGATGCGGGGCGCTGCCCGATCGACCTTGGCCCTGATGCCATCGACCCTGAGCGGCGAACTGGTGGTGAGGATCGAGACGTCGTCCTCACGCGTCACCGTCTGCAGCATGTCGAGTGACTGGAAGCCCTCGCTTGCCAGCATCTCCGGCCAGGTCAGCACCTTGGCGCACCAGATGTCGGCCGGCTCAAGAATGGCCAGCCATTCGTCGATGGTCTTGGTGGCGATCCTCTGCGCGATGATCGCCTTGATGTCGTCGCGCGCGGTGAACCACGATGCCGGTCTGTCGCGATAGGGCGCCAACTCCTCGAGCGACAGCAGATCGGCCAGCTTGGGGATCGGCGTCATGGCGATGGCCAGATAACCGTCCTTGGCCGGATACACGCCATAGGGCGCCGACAGATAGGCGTGCGCGCTGCGGAAGTTGGAGCGCTTGGGCAAGCGCCGGCCGTCATTGAGATGGGTGGTCAGCACCTCGAACTGGAAATCCACCAGCGCTTCCAGCAGGCTGGTTTCGATATGGCTGCCCTGGCCGGTGATGCCGCGCCGCACCAGTGCCGCCAGGATGCCTTGCGCGCAGGCGGCACCGGCCAGCATGTCGCCGATGGCAAGCCCGAACGGCACCGGCCCCTGGTCCTCATCGCCGTTCAGCCACATCACGCCGGAGCGCGACTGCGCCAGCAGGTCCTGGCCTGGACGCTTGACCCAGGGCCCATCCTCGCCATAGCCACTGATCGAGGCATAGACGAGTCGCGGGTTGATCTTGCGCACAGCCTCATAGTCGAGGCCGAGCCGCTCGATGACGCCCGGCCGGAAATTCTGGATCAGCACGTCGGCCTTGGCCAGAAGGCCGCGCAGCGCCTTGAGGTCGGCCTCGTTCTTGAGGTCGATGGCGAGGCTTTCCTTGGCCCGGTTGATGGCATGGAAGATGGTGGAGTCGCCACCGATCTCGGTGTCGCTGAGATAGAGCCGGCGCGACAGGTCGCCGCCATCCGGACGCTCGATCTTGATGACGCGGGCGCCGAGATCGAGCAGCCTGAGCGAGCAATAGGGCCCGGACAGGAACTGGCTCATGTCGACGACGACGAGACCGGCAAGCGGCAATTCGGCTGCTGCCGGCATGGCTATTTCTCCGTCTTGCCGACGAAATCGGCCGGGTTGCGGTACTTCACCGTCTGCAGATGCTCGCAATAGAGAACCAGCTCGCCTTCGCCCTTGAACACCTCATAGCTGGCGCGGATCAGCCCCATTTCCTTATAGCGGGGCTGCTTGTCGAGGTTGGAGCGGATCGAATAGATCGTGTCACCAATGAAGACGGGCTTTATGAAACGCAGCCTGTCGTAGCCATACGAAAAGGCGTTGACGCAATTGGTGGCGACCAGCCCCAGGCCCGCCGAGAAGACAAAGGCGCCGGCCACCAGCCGCTTGCCGAAAATGCCCTCGGTCTCGGCAAACATCTGGTCCTGCACGTAAGGGTGGATGTCGAGCACCAGCGTGTTGAAAAGGTGGCTGTCGCCTTCGGCCATGGTGCGGCGCAACGAGCGGATCTTCTGGCCAACGGGCCAGTCCTCATAGAACCAGTTCTCGGCGTTCCACACCGGCAGGGCCGCGTGGTCCGCGGGCATGTTGGTGGGATACGTCGAGGCGACGCCGACGGTGGGCGCGAAATCGGTCATGGCTGGCTCCGATGGTCTCTCGCGAGGTTCCGGGCAACCGTTTGAACGCGCATCAAAGCGTCGAAAAGCACGGCTTCTCCTCCCGCCAATCTTCTTTTGTAAATAGTATTTTCACATATGGGGTTGCGTTGCAAGCGTGAACAGGCGAAATTTTGGCTGCTCCCGCGCACCCAAGCGCTGGCGGGCAGGGGAGGAAATCATGCGCGAGGATTGTCTAGTCTTTGTCGGCAGCCTGAACCGTGAGGCGCCCTATTTTCAGGGCGCGCGCGGGGTCGGTCTCAGCGTCTACAGGTTCGATGAGGAAACGCTGGGAACACGGAAACTGGCCGAGACCAATGACATCGACAATCCGACATTCCTGTCGGTGACGCCGGATGGCTCGCGCCTCTACGCCAATTCGGAGGTCTTCACCTGGCGCGAGGGAACCGTCTCCGCCTACAGCTTCGATCGCGCCTCGGGGACGCTCAGCTATCTGAACAAGCAGCCCTCGCTGGGCAGCATCACCGCCCACAACACCATCACCCAGGACGGGACGAAACTGCTGGTCGCGAATTACGGCATGGGCGAGGGTGGTCCGGATCGCGCCGTGGCGGTCTATGGCTTCGACAAGAACGGTGCCTTGTCGGCACCGCTGGCCAGCGTTTCGCATAAGGGCACCGGCCCGAATGCGGCGCGGCAGGAACGATCGCATGCCCACAGCGTCACCGAAACCATCGCCGGCGGAACGGCTATTGTAGCCGACCTCGGCATCGACCGCCTGGTGTCCTACCGCATCGAGCATGATGGCAGCCTGAGCAAGTCAGCCGAATCCGCTTTGCCGCCGGGCGCCGGTCCGCGCCATCTCGCACTGCATCCCAACGGGCGCTTCGTCTTTGTCATGAACGAGCTGGATTCGACCATCGTGTCGATGGCGCTCGACGATGCCACCGGCAAGCTGTCGATCATCGACGCCAGGCCGGCGGTGCCGGCCGAGGCGCGCGACAGCAATCATTGCGCAGACATCCAGATCTCGCCCGACGGTCGTTTCGTCTATGGCTCCAACCGTGGCCACGACAGCGTCGTCATCATGGCGGTCGACCAGAGCACTGGCGCTTTGAGCCTCGTCGGCTATTTTCCTTGCGGCGGCGCGACGCCGCGCAACCTGGCGCTGACGCCGTCAGGCGGCCATCTGTTCTCGGCCAACCAGAATGCCGACCGCATCTCGATCTTTGCCCGCGACGCCGACAGCGGCATGCTGACCGACACCGGCCGCGCCATCGAGATCGGCACGCCCATGTGCGTCAAGATCGTGCGTTGAACCGCCTGCAACGAACCAGGGCTCATGCTTGTTGTATTGCCGAGAGCTTCCAGTTCGAGCCATTCTCACGCGTGAATGTCCACAACTCGGTCGTCTCTGTGGGATGGTCCTCGTCGCCCTCGACGATCTTGCCGCTGGCCCGTTCGCGCGTCACGTCACGAGACTCGTAGCGCAATGCCGCCGTGGCGTAGTCGCGGTCATCCTCGCGCCAGCTTTCCGCGATGTCGGCCTGCAGCAAGGTGATGTCAGACACCTCGTTCCTGAGACCTTTCTGGGCATTGTCTGCCAGCTCTTCGGACAGATAGGACACCATCTCGGGCGTCGTCGCCCGACGCAGAGCGGCATGGTCTTCGCGCCCGAATGCTTCCTGGACATCGGTCAACAGCTGCTGGAATGCGTCGAGGTCGGTCTGAGCCAGCGTGAGGTCCTCGGAACCCGCGGCCGGGGAGCCGCCGCCCGAACCGCCGCCAAAGCCGGGAATTGTGAAGGAGCGTGCAGGGTCCGTCTGCTGCTGTGCCGTTGCGCGGTTCTCAAATCTCGACGCCTGGGCATTGCCTGCACCGGCGAGCGCTGGGGCAGGGCCACGCGCGGATTGCGACCGGAAGAAGCGGATAGCCAGCATGATCGCGCCACCGATGAGCAGGGCCTGAAGCAGGAAACCGAACATTCCGGCCAGGCCGCCGAAGCCTTGGCCCACAAGCAGGCCGATCAGGCCGCCGAGCAGCAGACCGCGCATCATCGTTCCACCGAAGCCGCTCATGAAGCCGGGCCTCTGCAGGCCGGCCTGCGGCTGCCGGGCGGCAGAGTTCACACCGGTGTTGGGCGTCATCGAACGCTCGACCGGAGCGGTCGGCGCCGGTGCGGTCCTGGTCGGTGGCGCCGACTGGAAAGTGCGGGTGCCGCGACTGCCGAAGCTGCCGCCGCGCCGAGCCTCGGCATGATCGATCGCGATCATGGAGAACGCCAGGAACAGTCCTGCAAAGAGGGTGCCAAATCGGCTTGTGCGAGACATCATCGGGGTTGGCCTTTGTCGGTGTGTTTCTTGGAAATTTTCAGCAAATGCCGGCCCGGTTACTGGGCGGCGTCATGCGTCAATCGAACAATTCTTCGAAGAAGGATTTCTTCCGCTTAGGATAGCGGTGGCCCTGCGAGCGGGAATAATCCTCATCGCGACCGTGCTGCGGCTGGGAGAATGCCGCCGGCTGCGGCTGCGGCGCGGTTGGCGCCTCCCTGCTGGAACGCTCGATGATCTTGTCGAGTTCGCCTCGATCAAGCCAGACGCCGCGGCACTGCGGACAGTAATCGATCTCGATACCCTGGCGTTCGCTCATTGTGAGCGCGACGCGGCAGGAGGGGCAAACCAGACCAAGGACGGAAGATGTCATACGGGGCTCCAAACCGAAAGGAATGAGCCCGCTTGACCGAAAAGGATGGAAACGGGCCCGTTAAAGCGGTCCGACATCACAATCACAGAAGCGATCGTCAGAGGGGCCCGGCCCGCACCGAACAGTTAGGAATGCACAGCCGCGCCTTCAAGGGCGATATTGCCCGCAACAATGATTTGTTGGCATTGCGGCTGAGACCGCCCTATTCGGCATAATGGTGTCGGATCGCTGAGCCAGTGCTGGATCCTAGGACGGGCAATGGTTGTTGTTACGATCCGTAGCCTCTTTGAGGCGCCGCGTTCCGGTGCCATATGAAGGTGGCTGGCGGAATGTACGCATTGCAGGAGAGTTGGTTCATGACCAAAGGTTCGGATCTGTTCGTTGCGGCCCTCGAGAACGAAGGGGTCGAGCGGATCTTCGGCATTCCGGGCGAGGAAAATCTCGACATCGTCGAATCGATCCGGCGCTCGTCGATCCAACTGATCCTGACCCGCCACGAGCAGGCGGCCGCCTTCATGGCCGCCACCTATGGCAGGCTCACCGGCAAGGCAGGTGTCTGCATCACCACGCTTGGCCCCGGCGCGCTCAATCTGACAACCGGCTCGGCCTATGCGCTGCTCGGCGCGATGCCGATGATCATGATCACCGGCCAGAAGGGCATCCTGTCGTCCCGGCAGGCGCGCTTCCAGATCGTCGACATCGTCGCGGCGATGAAGCCGCTCACCAAGCTGTCGCGCCAGATCGTCTCGCCGAAGATGATCCCGTCACTGGTGCGCGAAGCCTTTCGCGTCGCCCAGGAAGAGCGTCCCGGCCCCGTGCATCTGGAATTGCCTGAAGACATTGCCGCTGCGGAATGTGAGCCGGTCGCGCTTGTGCCGACGCATCCGGTCGAGCTGCCCCTGGCCAGTGCGACCGCGCTCGATCGTGCCGCCCGCATGATCATGGAAGCCAAGCGTCCGCTGCTGATGTTCGGCGCGGCGGCGTCGCGGCCACGCGTCACCCCCGATGTCGCCCAGTTCGTCCTGCGCACGCAAATTCCCTATTTCACCACGCAGATGGGCAAGGGCACCGTGCCGGGCGGAACCGAGCTCTACATGGGAACGGCGGCACTTTCGGAACGCGACTATGTACACGAGGCCATCGAGCAGGCCGATCTGATCATCACCATCGGCCACGACACGGTCGAGAAGCCGCCTTTCATCATGGGCGCCAAGGGGCCGACGGTCATCCATGTCGGCTATCACTCCGCCGATGTCGAGCAGGTCTATTTCCCGCAGGCCGAGATCGTCGGCGACCTCGGCCCATCCCTGGCGCTGTTGGCGGACCGTATCGAGGGCAAGATCCCCAATGCGCAGGCCCTGCTGCCGCTGCGGGAAGGCATTTTGAGCCGGATCGCCGCGCGCGCCACCGAAGACCGTTTCACGCCGCAGCGTATCGTGCACGACGTGCGTGCTGTGATGCCGGCGGACGGGATCCTCGCCCTCGACAACGGCATGTACAAGATCTGGTTTGCGCGCAACTACCGCACGCGCATGGCAAACACGCTGCTGCTCGACAACGCGCTCGCCACCATGGGCGCGGGCCTGCCGTCGGCCATGATGGCGGCACTGCTCTATCCCCAGCGCCGTGTCATGGCCATCTGCGGCGACGGCGGCTTCATGATGAACAGCCAGGAACTGGAGACCGCCGTCAGGCTCAAGCTCAACCTCGTCGTCCTGCTGTTGGAAGACCATGCCTACGGGATGATCCGATGGAAGCAGGCGGTCGATGAATTTCCGGATTTCGGCATGACCTTCGGCAATCCCGATTTCGTCAAATACGCAGAGGCCTATGGCGCCAAGGGGACCAGGGTTGACGCGATTGCCGCATTGCGGCCGGCGCTGGAGCAGGCCTTCGCCGGCGGCGGCGTACATCTCGTCGTTGTGCCGATCGACTATTCCGAAAACACCAGGGTGCTCGTCGACGAACTGCGCGAGCGGCTGCCGGCGCCGCAGACGCCCTGACGGCAGCGGCAACGCCGCCGTCAGGATTGCCTGGAGACGCAGCCGAAACTCCTACACCTTGCAGTAGGGCGTTACCGGCGCGATGGTGCCGAAATCCTTGACGATCTCGTAGCCGATGCCATCCGCCGCCGCCTTGCCGACATAGGAGTGGCAGAGCGTGTGGTTGTTGGTCGCGTCGACGCGGATCTTGCCTTGCGGCGCGTCGAACTCGATCGTCGGCAATGCGGCCAGCACATCGTCGTCCTTCAGTGATCCGGCCTTCTCGGCGGCCAGCGCGTAGAGATGCAGGCCGTTGTAGCCGGCTTCGCCGATGCCGTTCACCATCTTCTCCTGGCCGAACTTTTCGCGGAAGCTCGCGATGAACTTCTTGTTGACCGGATTGTCGAGCGCCATCCAGTAGGGCTGCGGCGCGTAGGTGCCGGCCGCCACGCCGGGCGGCAGCGCGTCCTTGTTGAAGACCTCGTCGAGCGGCGCGATCAGCGGCTGCTTGATGTCAAAGGAGCGATACTGCTTGAGCTGGGTGACGGCGTCGTTGCCGACCACCATCGACCAGACGACATCGGGCTTCAGCGACTTGATCTTCTGGAAGGCGGGGCCGAAATCCGTGGTGCCGAACGGATAATAATCGGCGCCGATGATCTTGCCGCCGGCCTTCTCATAGGCCGCGGTGATCGCCTCGGTCATCTTCTGCGGCCAGGCATAGTCCGAAGCCATAACGTAGATCGTCTTGCCGAGGTTCTCGGCCACCCATGGCATCATCGGGTCGACCTGCTGCATCGGGATCGGGCCGGTGGCGACGAAGTAGCGGTTGCATTCGCCGCCCTCGAAATTGGTCGGGTAGAAGAACAGCTTCTTGGCCTTCGAGGTCACCGATAGCGTCGCACTGCGCTCCGGCGAAATGATCGTGCCCATGATCACGTCGACCTTGTCTTCGTTGAGCAGCTTGCGCGCCTTGTCGATCGAGCCCTTGGTCGTGGTCTGGTTGTCTTCGATGAATAACTCGACCTGGCGGCCGCCAATGCCGTTGGCGGCGTTGAGTTCGGCGGCGGCCAGCTTGTAGCAATTGAGCAGCGTCTCGCCGAGGATCGCCTGCAGCCCGGTGATCGGGATCGACAGGCCGACCTTGACGGTGTCGGCGGCGCGCAGGATTGCCGGCGCGCCCACCATGGCGAAGGCGGCCGCAGCGCCGCCGGATTTCAGGATCGTTCTTCTGCTTATCATTGTTGTGTTCCCTTCCAGTCCAGGCGCGCCCCATGCACGCCTTACAAAGCCAACAAATCCTTGAGCAGGGTTTCGTCGGCGAACGCCTCCGGCGCGCCTTCATGCACGATCCTGCCCTTCTCCATCACCAGGCAGCGGTCGGCCGCCTTGAGAACGAGATCGAGATTCTGTTCGACGAGAACGATCGCGATGCCGCGCTCGCGGGCGATGCGCGGCACCAGTTCGGCGATCGACTGTACGATGTTCGGCTGGATGCCTTCCGAGGGCTCGTCGAGCAGCAGTGCCGACGGCAGGCCGCACAGTGCGCGGCCGATCGCCAGCATCTGTTGCTGGCCACCCGAGAGCGTCCCGGCGACCTGGGCTTCGCGTTCGCGCAGGATCGGAAAATAGCCGAAGATGTCGTCTGGAATGCCGCCGGCGCCACGGTCCCCGGCGGCGCGGGTGCCGACTTCGAGGTTCTGTCGCACGGTCAGCTGGTTGAAGATGCCACGCCCTTGCGGCACATGCGCGATGCCGGCTCGCGCCCGGCGGAAGGCGGGTGCATTGGTAAGGTCCTGGTCGCCGAGAACCACCGCGCCGCCGCTCGCCCGCAAGCCGCCAGCGATGACGCGCAGCAGCGTCGTCTTGCCGGCGCCGTTGCGGCCGAGCAGGCCGACGACTTCGCCCGGCGCGACGCTGAGGTCGATGCCGTTGAGCACCGGGAGCAGGCCGTAGCCGGCCGAGACGGCAAGTGTCCGCAGCATGGTCAGCGCCTCCCCAGATAGACGTCGCGGACCATTTCGTCGGTCTCGATGTCATGGAAAGGACCGCTGCGCAGCCGGCGCCCCTGATGCAGCACCAGCGTCTCGCAGTTCAGCGCCCGCACAAAGCGGATATCGTGCTCGACCGCGACGATCGAGAACTCGCCCTTCAGCCGCAGCAGCATCTCGGCGGTTGCCAGCGTCTCCTGCGGCGTCATGCCGGCGGTCGGCTCATCGAGCAGCAGCAGTTTTGGTTCGATCGCCAGCGCCATGCCGATCTCCAGCCATTGCTTCTGGCCATGCGCGAGTTCGCCGGCCAACGTGGCGGCGCGGTTACCGAGCGCGACCAGCTCCAGCAGGTCACCGACAGGGCGAACCGGCGAGGGCGCGCCCCAGCGCGCCACCTTCAGATTGTCCTCGACCGAGAGGCTCGGGAACACCGACGGGATCTGGAATTTCCGCGCGATGCCGAGCCGGGCGATGCGGTGCAGCGGCAGGCCGGTAATGTCGTGGCCGAGAAACCGCACGCTGCCGCTGGTTGGGCGAAGCGTGCCGGTCAAAACGTTGAGAAACGTGCTCTTGCCGGCGCCGTTCGGCCCGATGATGCAGCAGAGCTCCTTGTCGCGCACCGTGAGATTCAACGCCTCAAGCGCCTGCAGCCCGCCAAAGCGGATGCCGACATTCTCGGCCTGGAGCAAGACGTCGCTCATGACGCGCGCCTCCGGCCCTTGAGCAGGGCCTTCAGCCGCGCGTAGATCGACAGGATGCCATCAGGCAAGACAAAGACGATGACAACGAAGACGCAGCCGAGCAGGAGTGGCCACAGGCTCGGATTGAAGCTGCTGATCGTCTGCTGCGCGCGCTGGATGAAAATCGCGCCGAGAACAGGACCAAGCAGTGTGCCGCGCCCGCCGACCGCCACCCAGACGATGACCTCCGTGGACAGAAGCAGCCCGGAAAGATCGGGTGCCACCAGACCCGCCATGCAGACATAAAGCGCGCCGGCAAGACCGGCGATGGCTGCCGAGAGGACGAAGGTGACGAGCAGTCGCAAGGGTGCGTTGTGACCGAGTGCCGCCGCCCGGACCTCATTGTCCTGGATGGCGGTCAGCACCGTGCCCCAGCGACCGCGGCTGATCGACCACAGAGCCAGCACGACCACGGCGACGATAGCCGCGACGAAGATATAGGAGGGCAGGTCCTGGCTGAGATCGATGTGCAGACCGCCAAGATCGAATTCGATCGGCGGGATGCCGATCAGGCCGCTGTCGCCGCCGGTGACCGAGCTCCAGGACACCGCCGCCTGCTGGCAGATGACGCCCATGGCCAGCGTGACGATGGTGAAATAGCTGCCGCGGATGCCGCCGAAGAACAGGAAGTAGCCGATGATGGCGGCGACGAAGGCAGCACCAGTCACGGCGCCCACGATACCCAGCAGGCTGGCGAAGGGAATGGTGTCGTTGAGCGTGACCAGTGCCATGATGTAGCCGCCGATACCGAAGAAGGCGGCGTGGCCGAAGCAGAGAATGCTGGTACGGCCCCAGAAGAAGTCGAGGCTCGCGGCGAACAGGCCGAAGATCAGCGCGTCGCGGATCACCGTCAGCTGGTAACCGTCGGCGATGAACGGATAGACGATCGTGAGTCCTACGCAGACGGCGAAGACCAGCAGCCAGTTGCGGTCCCGGGTGATCATCGCGCTGCCCCGTTGAACAGTCCGTTGGGCCGCAGCCGGACAGCGACGATGGCCGCGAGCAGCACGGTCGCCTGCGCCAGCGATGGCGATATCTGGTAGTTGAGGACGCTGGTCAGCCCACCGACGAAGACGCTGCCGGCGACCAGGCCGCCGATCGAGCCGACACCGCCGACGATGACGACGAAGAAGGCGTTGGCGAGATAGTTCACCCCCATCTGCGGCAGCACGATCGCCAGCGGCGCGACCAGCCCGCCGGCAAGCCCGGCGATGGCCGCGCCGAAAGTGAAGGCGATGGCGTAGGTGCGCCGCGTGTTGATGCCGACGCCCTCGGCCATCTCGCGGTTCTGGATGACGGTGCGGATATCGAGGCCAAACGACGTCCGGCTGATCAGCAGGACGACGCCGAGCAAAGTCACCATGGCGATAGCAATCAGGATCAGCCGGTAGGCCGGATAGACGGTGAAAAACAGGTCGAACGTGCCTTCGATCGGCGGTGTCACCGGCTTGGCGCCGAGGCCGAACGTCAGTTCCAGCCCTTGCTGCAGGATCAGGCTGACGCCCCAGGTGGCGAGCACGGTCGAGACCGGGCGCGAATAGAGATGGCGGATGATGGCGAATTCCAGGATGCAGCCGACCACCGCGCCGGCGATGGGCGCCGCTGCGAGACCCAGCCAGAACGAGCCGCCCATGCTCTGGACGAAATAGACCGCGAAGGCGCCGACGGTGACGAACTCGCCATGCGCCAGATTGGTCACGTTCATCAGGCCGAAGCTGATCGCCAGCCCGAGCCCGACCAGCATCAGGATGCTGATCAGCGTCAGTGCGTTGAGGAGCGTGGTGACGACAAAATCCATCGCGTCAGGCCGCGCTGGCAAGGCGTTGGCGCAGGCCGGCGAGCAAGGCTTCGGCGGCGTCGATCACATCAGCCTGATGCGGCTGCAGATCCTGCCCGGCCCATTCGTCGATATGGTCCGACAGCGGGTCGACCACCTCGGTGCGATGATTGGCCAGCGTCTCGATGACGGCATGGCCGCAGAACGGCACATAGCCCTCGGAGTAGCCGCCTTCATGGGTCATCATCAGGCGTCCCTGCGACGTCTCGGCGGCCAGCGCCACCATGCGCGCGGCGAGGCGCCGGAAGCATTCGCTGTTCAGCATCATGCGGCCGAGCGGATCGAAGCCAGACGCATCGAAGCCGGAAGCGACGATGACGAGATCGGGCTTGAAGGCGCGCAGTGCGGGGGCGACGACGCGGTCGAAGGTCGATTCGTAGGCACCTGTGCCGCTGCCGGCCGGCAGCGGGATGTTGATGTTGTAGCCTTCGCCGGCGTCCTTGCCGTTGTCGGCCAGTGCGCCGCGGCCGGTCGGGTAGAGATTGTCCTGGTGCACGGAAATCGTCAGCACCGACGGGTCGGAATAGAAGATCGTCTCGGTGCCGTTGCCGTGATGCACGTCCCAGTCGACTATCGCGGCGCGGCCAAGCAGGCCTTCGTGCTGCAGCCGGCGCACGGAGACGCCGATGTTGGAGAAAAGGCAGTTGCCCAACGCCTGGTCGGGTTCGGCATGGTGCCCGGGCGGCCGCGCCAGCGCGTAGGCGTTGTCGACGCGGCCGGTCAGCACGGCGCGCATGGCGGCATAGGTGGTGCCGGCCGACAGCAGGGCGATGTCGAAACTGTTGAGGCCGATCGGCGCCTGCGGTCCGGCGAAACCGGAACCCCGCTCGCTGAGCATCCTGATATCGTCGACGTGGCGTTGCGTATGCACGCGCAGCAGGTCCTCGACCGAGACCGGCTCGGGGATAATCGGCACCAGGTGGCGCGACAGGCCGCTGACCTGGATAAGGTTGTTCAACCGGCGCTTCGAGCCGGGCGATTCCAGATGGCGGCCGGGCTCCACGAAACGGCCGGGAGGCATCATGTCGGCGCTGGAGCCGGTGTCATGCCACATCAGCTGTTCGTGAAAAACGTAACCTGTCGCCATAAGCAGCGTCCTCTGAAATCCAGAGGAGGCTTAGCAGGGTAACGATCTCATGGCCCGACCCGAAAGAGGGGGTGTGCCAGATGCCTATGCCCCTCCTTTCGGAGGGGGGCGGAAGTTCGCGGCGGCCTGCGCGGCGCGCACGGCCTGGACGCGGTTCGATACCGAGAGCTTGCCGAAAATGTTCTTCAAATGCCATTTCACCGTCGTCTCGCTAACCGACAGCGCCACCGCGATATCCCTGTTGGACAGGCCTTCCGACAGGCAGAGCAGCAGCTCGGACTCGCGCTGGGTCAGATGTTCCTTCTCGGCTGGTGCGGCGGGCTTGCGTGTCGCGACAGGCATCGTCTGCGCGGCATCGATGATGCGCGTCGCATAGGCCGAAAGGGCGGGGTCGGTCTTTGCCTGAGCGGCGCGCAGCCGCAGCAGCCCTTCGACAACAGGCCTGCCCTCATCGACGAAGGAGCGGATGAAACCTGAAGGCTGGGCAAGGCGTAGCGCTTCAAGGAGATGGCGATCGGCCTCGCGCTGGTCCGGGCCGGCATTCTTGGCGCGTAGGATCAGCGCCAGTATGTGGCGGCGCATGCGCCCGCTGCTTTTCGTTCGCTCCAGCAGCGTGTCGAAAAGCGCCGCGGCGGCCGCGTAGGATTTCTCCGCCGTCAACAGCCGGCCTTCGGCGAAGAACTCGAATTCGTTGGCGACAGTGGGGGCGGGTTCAGCGCTTTCGCGGCGATGCTCGCTCAGCAGGGCGCGTGCCTCGGCGACGCGGTTCTGGTCGATGAGCAGCCGGATGCGATCATGCACCAGCACCGAAGCGAGGCGACGGTAGACGGAGCCGCGCACACGCTGGTAGACGCGTTCCAGCATATCCAATGCCGCGTCACCGCGACCGGTCAGCTGCAGCACACGGGCATAGGTCGGTACGCTGGCCAGGGGATAGACGATGACCGCGGCGCCCTCGATCAGCGGCCCGAGATTCTCGACCAGCGTCAGCGCCTCGCCGGATGCGTTGGTCTCGTAGGCGAGTTCGGCGAGCAGCGTTCCGGCGAGCGCCTCGGCATAGGAGTTTGCCCCGATCCGCGTCCTGGCCTCGATGATGGTGTTGCGCAGCAGCCGCTCGGCGGCGGGCAGGCGGCCGGCCGATCGCTCGATGACTGCCATGTAGCAATTGGCGATGGTGACGCCGAGCAGGCTGCCGCTTCGCTCATGCGCCTTGCGCGCCGCGTCCGCTGCCGCGCGTGCGCCTTCGAGGTCGCCCAGCGCGTAGAGATTGTAGCCGATGACATTGGCGGTCGCACCCTCCATGAACCAGGCATCGGGGGCGATGATGCGCAGGGCGGCCAGCGCGGTATCGCGCGCGGCCTCGAACTGCTCCAGCGTGCTGTGCACGGCGGCTTCGAGGACCACGATCTCTGCCTCGATCGTCGTGCCGGTCAATGTGCCCGGATCCTTGCCGTCGGCCGGCCCGGTCTCGACGAGCTTGCGCGCATTGGCGAGCGTCTGCTGGGCAATCTCGGGCTGGCTTGAGTGCACCGCCAGCCACAACACGACGAGTTGCAGCCGGATGCGCTGGTCGACCAGTTTCTTCGGCAGCAGTGCCAGCAACTGGCGCACATAAAGCAGTTGGCACTGGGCGATGAGTTCGAGCGCATTGTTCTCGACGAACACCGCCGCGCGGGCCTGGTCGCCGGCGGCGAGCGCATGTCCGATCGCCTCGGTCAGCATCTTGCGTTCGCCGAACCATTCGGCGGCGGCCAGATGCAGCGGTGCGATCATCTCCGGTTCACGCCGTTCCATTTCGCGGCTGAGGAAGTCGTGGAACAGATGATGATAGCGGAACCAGCGCCGCTCCTCGTCGAGCGGCACCAGGAACAGATTGCGGGTCTCGATCTCCGTGATATCAGCCTCGGCTTCTGCAGCGCGCATCACCGCCCGGCAGGCCTCGGCGCTGAAGCGCTCGAAGATGGAACTGTGCAGCAGGAATTTCGCCAGCGCCGGCGGCAGCCCGAGGAAGACTTCGCCCATCAAGAAATCGGCGACGTTGCGGTTGGCGCCGGTGAAATTGCCGATAACGGTTTCCGGCGCATGCGCGGCACTGAGCGACAGCGAGGCGAGTTGCAGGCCAGCGGCCCAGCCTTCGGTCCGTGAGCACAAGGTCTCCACCGTGCCGCTGCTGACGCTCAGGCCCAATTTGTCGTTGAAGAAGGCTTCGGCTTCTGACGAGGCGAAGCGCAGATCGTCCGGGCCGATTTCGAAAACATCGCCAAGCACCCTGAGCTTGCCGAGCTGCAGGTCGGGCAGGTTGCGCGAACCGATGACGAAGGCGACGTTGGCGGGCGCCTGCCGGGTCAGCCGCTCCATAAACCGCTTCACCGCCGGCGCTTCGATGGCGTGGAAGTCGTCGAAGAACAGGGTGATGTCGGCGTCGCGCGCCGCAAAACCCGCGACCAGTGCTGCCAGCACCACGTCGAGCTGCGGGATCGGGCTCGACTGGAAGGCAAGGTCGAGCTCGGCCGGGTTCTGGACGAGGTGGCGCAGCGCCCCCACCAGATGCGACAGGAAGGCACCTTCGTCATTGTCCGTCGCTTCGCAGGACAGCCATGCGGTCAACCGTCCGTGGCGCGCGACTTCCGCCGCCCACTGCGCCATCGTCGTCGACTTGCCGAAGCCTGCAGGCGCGGCGAACAGCACGATGCGCGTGTTGATGTGCCGCTCCAGCCTCGACAGGATGTTTTCGCGCCTTACCCACCGGCGATGATGGGGCGATGCCTGGCTGCCGGGTTGCGAAGACGGTTTCATCTGGCGCCGGGCACCCATTCCGTTTCGATCAACGGGATTTGCGGGGCCGCATCGCGCGGCAGGGTTCCCTTGATCCGGGGGTCGTCGGTGATTTCGAAACCGGCCGCATAGGGTTCAAACCCGCAAGCCCGGTAGAAACCGATGACGCTGTGATGATCGATGCTACTGGTGTGCAGCCAGATGCGGCGAGGGCTGAGGCGCCATGCCTGATCAAGCGCGCCGGCCATCAGCCGCTTGCCAAGGCCCCTGCCGGGCAAGGACGGGAACAGGCCGAAATAGGTGATCTCGATCTCATTGTCGTCCGCCACGGAGAATTCGACCATGCCGACATGGTCGCCGCTATCATCATGGCCGTAATAGACATGCTGGCGGGGGTCGGCGAAGTGCGCGGCAACTTCGGCATCCGACATTTCTGCAGCGCGGTCCCACAGCCAGGGAGCGCCGATCTCGAGGAAGATCGCACGGTACGAAGTGCGGTCGGGCTTGGTGATCCGGGTCATGGCCAGCGGCTGGGCGAGACCCGGCACCGGGGCGCGCGCTTCCATCCAGGTCACCGCATTGACGATCTTGCCGGCCGGCACGCGCCGGTAGCCGGACGACAGATCGGTGATTTCATCCGGCAATGCGCCTTCGGTGACCAGCATCTGTCCTCGATCTCTGCCACGCAATTTCGCTGGCATGCGTTAAGCTGATGCCAAGTCTGCGCCCGCCTGCCAAGAGGTTCCCTGGTTGGGCCATCGTTTTGGCCTGACCTGTCTCTTTGGCTTTCCAGGAAATGGCATATGAGATATGATACACCATCCACGGGAAAGCGGAATATCATGCCTGAGCGAATTGCCGACGAAGCCATTTTGCGCGCGGTCGATGACGGCTTCGCGCGGCAAGTCGCGTTCCTGGTGGACCTCGTGCGCTTTCCCTCCCAGCGTGGCGAGGAACACGCCGCGCAATCCTTCATGGCGGCTGCCTATGAAGCGGATGGCTATGCGGTCGATATGTGGCGTGTCGATGTCGATGCGATTCGCGACCTGCCGGGTTTTTCACCCGTGGCGGTTTCCTATGACGATGCCTTCAACGTCGTTGCCACCCACACGCCGCGAAACGCGACCGGCCGCTCGCTGATCCTCAATGGCCATATCGACGTGGTGCCGACGGGACCGCTCGACCGCTGGGTGCGTGATCCCTACGATCCGGCGATCGAGGATGGCTGGATGCATGGCCGCGGCGCCGGCGACATGAAGGCCGGCCTGTCGGCCTGTCTCTATGCACTGACCGCATTGCGCAGCATCGGCTATCAGCCGGCCGCCAACGTGTTCCTGCAATCGGTGGTCGAGGAAGAGTGCACCGGCAATGGCGCGCTCGCTTGCCTGCAGCGCGGCTACCGCGCCGACGCCGCCTTCATCCCGGAACCGCTGGAGCCGAGGCTGATGCGGGCGCAGGTCGGGCCGATCTGGTTCAGGGTCGAGGTCGATGGCGATCCGCAGCACGCGTCGGGCGCTTTCTCGGCCGGCGCCAATGCCATCGAAAAGGCATTCGTCATCATCCAGGCGCTGAAGCAGCTCGAAACCGTCTGGAACGCGCGCAAGGTCGATGACCCGCATTTTTGCGATCATCCGCATCCGATCCGCTTCAACCTCGGCAAGATCGAAGGCGGCGAGTGGACATCGAGCGTTCCGGCGCGCTGTGTGTTCGAGATGCGCGTCGCCACCTATCCCGGCCAGAAGCTCGAGGACGCCAGAGCCGAGCTCGAGGCGTGCATCGCCGATGCGGCGCGCTCCGATCCGTTCCTGGCCAATCGCCCGCCAAAGATGACCTATAACGGCTTCATGGCCGAGGGCTATGTGCTGGAAGGGGCCGACGAGATGGAAGCCGTGCTGCGGCGCAGCCATGTCGCGGTCTGGGGGGAGCCGCTGACGGAACACGTTACCTCGGCGACGACCGATGCGCGTTTCTTCGGCCTTTATGCTGACACGCCGGCGATCGTCTACGGCCCGATCTGCCGCATGCCGCATGGCTATGACGAAGCCGTCGATCTGGAATCGGTGCGCAAGGTCACCCAGACCATCGCGCTGTTCATTGCCGACTGGTGCGGCCTCGAACCGGTCGCTCCCGAGGCAAAATCATGAACGCGGCCGTACCCGATGCTTTCGGTGACACGCTCGCCGAGGGCGCGCCGCACGTTTCGACAGCCGACGCACTCGCCATCTTGCGCCAGCACTACGGGCTCACCGGCACCGCGCGCCCATTGCCTGGTGAACGCGACCACAATTTTCACATCCAGACAGACGGCGAGAGCGAGTTCGTCCTGAAAATCTCCCATCCGGCGGAAGAGCCCGGCTTCACCGATTTCCAGAACAAGGCGCTCGACCATATCCTGGCGGTCGACCCCACTCTGCCGGTTCCCTCGGTACGCAAAAGCCTTCAGGGCGAAGCCCAATTCGCGGTCAGCGTCGGTGGGTCGGCGCCGCGTATCATCCGGCTGGTCACCTATCTGCCCGGCCAGTTGCTTTCGCGCTCGCCGGCATCAACGGCGCAGGATCGCAATCTCGGCATCTTCCTCGCCCGCCTCGGTCGGGCGTTGCGCGGCTTCTTCCATCCGGCCGCCGGCAGCGATCTGCTCTGGGATATCCGCAAAGTCGCCAAGACGCGGCCGATGATGGCGCATATCACTGACGCTGGCCGGCGCGCCATGGTCGAACGTGCGATCGACGCCTTCGAGGAGCATGCGGCGCCGGTCATCCCGAAACTGCGCGCCCAGATCGTCCACAACGACATGAACTCCTACAATGTGGTGATGGACGCTTCGCGGCCGGAAGTCGTGAGCGGCATCCTCGATTTCGGCGATATGATCCATTCGCCGCTGATCTGTGACCTCGCCATAGGCGCCGTCTATCGCTGGCCGGCGGAAGGCCATCCACTGGCACCGGCCGCGCGCTTCGTCGCCGGCTATCAATCGGTGCAGCCGCTCGAGGTCGAAGAGATCGGCATTCTTTTCAATCTGATCCGCGCCCGCCTTGCACTCATCGTGAACATCGCCACCTGGCAAGCGGAGCGATTTCCAGCCAAACGAGACTATGTCCTGCGCCACGGCGCGGAAGTCTGGGCCTCGCTCGAACGGCTGGACGGTCTGTCGTCCACCGATGCCCGCCATTATTTCCTCGACCATTCCAATCCGGAGTAGATGCTCGTGTCCCAGTCCTCGCCAAACCCTGCAAATGCCGACGCGACGGCATCCCAGCGCGCGCTGCTCGAGCGTCGCGCCAGACTGCTTGGCCCGACCTATCGCGCCTTCTACCGCAACCCCATCCATCTGGTGCGCGGCAGCGGCGTCTGGCTCTACGATGCGCAGGGCCGGAAATTCCTCGATGCCTACAACAATGTCGCCTCGGTCGGGCACTGCCATCCGCGCGTCGTCGAGGCCCTGTCGGGGCAGGCCGCCACGCTCAACACGCACACCCGCTATCTGAGCGAGATCATCCTCGACTATGCGGAAAAGCTCCTCGGCACCTGTCCGCCCCATCTCGGACATGCCATGTTCACCTGTACCGGCAGCGAGGCCAATGACCTCGCCATCCGCATCGCCCAGCATTCCAGCGGCGGCACCGGGGTGATCATCACCGACTTCGCCTATCACGGTGCGACGATCGCCACCGCGCAGCTGTCGCCGGCGGCGGTCGGGGCAAAGGGTGTGCCCGCGCACCACCGCACTGTCGCCGCGCCCGACACGTTTCGCGACCATGGCCGAACCGCGCACGATTTTGCCGAAAATGTCTCCGCCGCCATCGACAGCATGCGCGCACAGAATATCCGTCCGGCAGCAATGCTCCTCGACTCGGCTTTTTCCAGCGACGGCATCTTCTTTCCCAACGCTGCAGTGATGCGCGAGGCGGCGGATCACGTCAAAAACGCCGGCGGCATCGTCATCGCCGACGAGGTGCAGTCCGGCTTCGGACGGCTCGGCCAGGGCATGTGGGGCTTCGCCAACTATGGCATCGAGCCCGATATCGTCACGCTGGGCAAGCCGATCGGCGCCGGGCATCCGATGGGAGCCGTGCTCGTGCGGCCGCGACTCGTTGCCTCCTTCGGTTCCAACACTGGCTACTTCAACACCTTCGGCGGCAATCCTGTCGCGGCCGCCGTCGGCATCGCCGTTCTGGACGTGATCGAAGGCGAGGGGCTGATCGAGAATGCTCGCATGGTCGGCGCCTACACGGCTGACCTGTTGAGCGCCCTGCAAAGCCGGCACGGCATGGTCGCCGATGTCAGGCACAATGGCCTCTATTTCGGCGTCGAGTTGTCGGCCGAGGGCGACGCCTCAGTGGCCGCGGCCAAGACGTCAGCGGTTGTCGAAGCCATGCGCGAGGATGGCGTGCTGATCTCATCCTGCAGTCCGCGCGGCAATGTGCTGAAGATCAGGCCGCCTCTGCCGTTTGCCGGGGACAATGCCGAGCAACTGGCCGAGACGCTCGATCGCGCACTGTCGCAATGGTGATCGGAGCGGGCCGCGCATGTTGAAGCTTGAACATCAGACCCTGAACGACCGCGCCTATGGCGCGCTCAAGCAGGAGTTGATTTCAGGTGGCTTCAGCCCGGGCCAGACACTGGTCATCCGCAAGCTCGCCGAGACGTTTGGGATATCGACGACGCCGATCCGCGAGGCGCTGCAGAGGCTCGTCGCCGAGCGGCTGCTCGAGATGCAGAACAACCGCTCGATCATCGTGCCTTTGCTGTCCGCGGCTGCCTTCGAGGAACTGACGCGCATTCGCATCGCCGTCGAGGGACTGGCGGGCGAGATGGCCGCCTCGCGGATGACCGAAAGCGGGCTGGTTGACCTGCAGATCACGCTCGACGGCATGCAGCGCGCCATCGAGGCTGGTGACGCCAGGGCCTATCTCACGCTGAACGAGGCCTTCCACTTCGCCATCTACCAGCATGCCGGCGCGCCGATCCTTTTGAACATGATCCGCGACCTCTGGGGGCGGGTAGGGCCCTATCTCAAGCTGCTGATGCAGGCCGATCGCTACATCCCGCAGTCGAACGATGCGCATCGCAGGATCGTTGCCGCGTTGGAGCAGCACAGCGGTTCGGCGGTTCGAGCATCCCTCGAAGAAGACATCGCCGTCGCGGCCGCGATTCTCTCCGAGAATCTTCGCACGACCGACTGATCTTCCGCACGGCTTCACGCTATCCAGCCTCGTCCATTCGATCGCGCAGTATGCTCCAGCCTAGCAGCATGTTGGGCGCGTGCCGCAGCAGCGCATGGAACGGGATCGGCGCCGGCGGCGCAAAGGGCAGCGGCAGGTCGCGGGCGTCGGTTCCAGCGGCCCAGTCGGCCAGCGCCTTGCCCATCGCCGTGGTCATGGCAATGCCGCGTCCGTTGCAGGCGCGACCAGCGATCAGGCCCGGCCCAAGGTCGAGGAGATGCGGCAGGAAATCCGGTTCGACCGCCGCCATTCCCGACCAGCTGTAGGCAAGCGGCGGCAGGTCAGGCAGGTCGAGATGATGGCCAAGCCGTCGCCAGATCGCCCGCGGCACGCGCGTATCGGCGCCGGCGCCAAGGATATGCATGCCGCCGCTGATCAGCCGGTTTTCGGCGTCGAAGCGGAAGGTGAAGAGATTGCGCCCGGTGTCGCCGACGCCTTGCCCGCCGGGCAGCAGGCGGGTGCGTATCTCGCGCGGCAGCGGCGCGGTGGCGATCTGGAAGACTTTCAGCGGGAAGTAGGTTCGCTGCAGCGCGGGGTGGAGCGGCCCGCCATAGGCGTTGGTGGCGATCAGCACTTTGCCGGCGCGCACCGAGCCCGCCGGCGTTTTCAGCACCCACCCATCGGCCATGCGATCGACCGAGGTAACGCGTGTCTGTTCGAAGATGCGCGCGCCAGCCTTCTCCGCCGTATCGGCCAACCCGCGCGCGTATCCCACTGGATTGAGCACGCCGCCCGAACGGTCCATCCAGCCACCGACATAGCCCTTGGCGCCCGTCAGGGCTTCGACCTCCTGCCGGTCCAATGCTGCGACCGGCCGGCCGCGTTGCGCCCATTGGTTGGCGCGTGATCTGACCTTTTCGAACGCGGCGGGGGAATGCGCCGGCTGAATCCATCCGCTCTGCAGTGCGTCGCAGTCGATGCCGTGCTGCTTGATCAGGTCGAAGACCAGATCGGCGCTGCCGGCAGCGAAATCGATCAGCCTTTCGCCGCGTTCGGACCCAAGATGAGCAAGGATGCTGTCAGGGTCCATCTTGGCGAAGTTCGGCACGACGAAACCGGCATTCCTGCCGGTCGCGCCCCAGGCAACGAATTCCGCCTCGAGAACGGCGAGGGAAAGTCCTTTCCCGGCGGCGTGCAACGCGGTTGAAAGACCGGAAAAACCGCCGCCGATGATGGCGAGGTCGACATCGAGGCCACCTTGCAGTGACGGCCGGACGCGGTGGTTGCGGCTGACGGCATGCCAGAGCGAAGCGCCATGCGCCTCCGGCCGGACTACTGCGTTCATGACCCGGAACTGCTCTTGGCCGCAGCGATCTTCGCCCGCTTGCCGAAGCGTGGCCGCCGCGGCCTGTCGCCGAACAGGCCGTTCGGCCGGATCAGCAGGATGACGCAGAGCATGACGCCGATGGCGACGATCTGCAGCGAGGCGGCGCGGGCCTGCTGCTCCGGTGGGAACAGCACGCTGGTCAGCGTGCCTGACCCTGCCCATATCCCCCACACCAGGATGCTGCCGATGACGGCGCCGAGATTGCTGCCCGAGCCGCCGACGATCAGCATCACCCAGACCTGGAAGGTCAGGATAGGCAGATAATTGTCCGGGGCGATGAAGCCGGTGAAATGCGCCTGCAGCGCGCCGGCCAGCGCCATGATGGCACCGCCGACGGCAAAGGCCTGGACACGGTAGAAACGCGCGCTCTTGCCCAGCGAGATCGCCGCCCGTTCGTCCTCGCGTAGCGCCTTCAGCACGCGTCCCCACGGGCTGCGCGACAGGTGCTCCAAGGCGAGATAGGCGATCAGCGTGACGGCGCAGACGACGGCGAGGTTGGAGAGGTTGAACAGCAGCGGCGTCTCGGCGAGGCTGCCGAAGGGGCGCGGGATGAAGCCGATGCCGAACGGACCACCGGTCAATTTCTGCGCGTTGAGTGCCACCAGTTGCACGACGACGGCGACGCCGAAGGTGGTGATCGCCAGATAGTCGGATCTGAGCCGCAGCGTGGCCATGCCGGTAAGCGCGGCGGCGATGCCGCCGACGACCATGGCACCGAACCAGCCGACAAGGATCGGCAGGCCGAAGCCGCCGAGCCGCGCGGCGTCGTCCGGTGTCGTCAGCAGCGCCGAGGTGTAGGCACCGATGGCGACGAAGCCGGCGAGGCCGACATTGAACAGACCGGTCAGGCCCCACTGCAGATTGAGCCCCAGCGTGACCAGCGAAAAGATCAGCGCGGTGGTCAGGAAGAAGGCGCCATAGCCGAGCAGATCCATCAGCGTTCCCTCACACCAAAAAGGCCGATCGGCCGCACGAACAGCACCGCCATCAGGATGATGAAGGAGACGGCGGCGCGCCATTCGGCGCCGATCAGCTGCACCGCGCCGGCTTCGGCGAGCCCGATGATCAGGCCGCCGAGAACGGCGCCGGGGATGCTGCCGATGCCACCGAGGATAGCGGCGGCGAACATCGGCAGCAGCATGTCGAAGCCCATGAAGGGGCGGATCTGCACTAGAATGCCGATCATCACGCCGGCCACGCAGGCCAGCGCCCCGCCGATGATCCAGGTGACGCGCACCACGCTGGCGACGTCGATGCCGACGATGCGGGCAAGTGCCGCGTTCTGGCTCAAGGCCTGCATCGAGCGGCCGGTCTGCGTGCGTGTCATCAACAGATGCACGCCGAGCACGAGCACGGCGGTCAGCAGCAAAAGGGCGATCTGGTCGGGCGTGATGCGGATGCCGAAGCCGACAGGCATGGCGATCTGGATCGCCCGGCTGAAATAGGTCGGGCGCGAGGTGAAGGTGAATTCGAGCAGGCTCCGGAGCGCCATCGAGGCGCCGAAGCTCGCCATCACCACGATGATGGCCTGGCCTTGCGAGCGCAACCGCGCGAACAGCACTCTGTCCAGCAGCAGCGCCAGGAGTGCGGTGAATGCCATCCCGACGACCAGTGCGACAAGGAGCGGCCAGCCGAAGGACAGTGGCGCGATGGGCGCCACCTTGCCGAATGTCGCGCCGATGGCGCTGACGACGGCGAGCGTCGCATAGGTGCCCCAGGCCATGAAGTCGCCATGGGCGAAATTCGAGAAGCGCAGGATCGAATAGGTGAGCGTCACGCCGATCGCGCCCAAGCCGATCATCGAGCCGGTCAGCAACCCGTCGACGACAAATTGCAGGCTCATGCCGCGCCTCCTTTCTCGGCGTGCAGCGGGCGCTGGCCGAGGTAGAGTTCGGCGACGACGGGATCGTTCCACAGTTCGGAGGCAATGCCTTCGTGCCGGTCCTTGCCCTCGACCAGCACATAGGCGCGGTCGCCGATGGCAAGTGCTGCCTTGGCGTTCTGTTCGACCAGCAGGATGGTGACGCCGGACTTGCGGATGCCGGCCAGCATCTCGAACACCATCGCCACGAATTTCGGCGACAGGCCGGCCGACGGTTCGTCGAGCACCAGCACCTTGGGATGGACGATCAGCGCCCGCGCGACGGCGAGCATCTGCCGCTGTCCGCCCGACAGGTTGCCGGCGGCGGTGCGGCGCTGGCGGACGAGGTCGGGGAAAGCCGCATACATTTCCTCGAGGCGGGCAGGGATTTCGCGCCGCTCGAGGATGCCGCAGGCGACCCTGAGATTGTCCTCGACCGACATCAGCGGAAAGATATTTTCGGTCTGCGGCACGAAGGCGAGGCCAAGCCGTACCATGGTGTGGGCCGGTGCGGCGGTGATGTCCTTGCCGTCCAGAAACACCATGCCGCCGGTGATCGGGACGAGGCCGGAGATCGCCTTGATAAAGCTCGACTTGCCGGCGCCGTTGGGGCCGAGGACAACGACGATCTCCCCCTTGTTGACGGTGATCGACGCGCCGCGCACGATCGGCACGCCGGGTTCGTAACCGGCTTCCAGGTCGCGGACATCGAGGACGGTTTCGCTCATGCGGTGCCTCCGAGATAGGCCTCGATGACGCGTGGGTCGCGAGCGACCTCTTCCGCCGTGCCTTCGCTGAGCAACTGGCCGCTCGCCATGACGAGGACGCGATGGCAGAGCCGTGTCACCATGTCGATATTGTGCTCGATCAGCAGGAAGGTGATGCCGCGCGCGTTGATGTCGCGGATGCGGTCGATGATGACTTCGAGCAGCGTCGCGTTGACGCCTGCCGCCGGTTCGTCGAGCAGGATGATCGCCGGGTCGGCCATCATCACGCGGGCGAGTTCGAGCAGCTTGCGCTGGCCGCCGGAAAGCACGCGCGCCGGTTCATGCGCGAGGTGGGTGAGGGTGACGAGTTCCAGCAGTTCGAGCGCTTTTGCCCTGGCCGCTCTTTCCTGCGCCGCCACCCGCCACGGCGTGACGAAGTTGGCGAGCAATTTTTCGCCGGCCTGGCCCTGCGCCGCCAGCATGATGTTTTCGATCAGCGTCAGGTTGGGCAGCGGGCGAGGGATCTGGAAAGTGCGGCCGAGGCCACGACTGATGCGCAGATGCGCGGCTTCCCCCGAGACGCGCGCACCGTTGAGGAAGATCTCGCCGCTGCTTGGCAAGATGCTGCCGGCGAGCAGGTCGAACATCGTCGTCTTGCCGGCGCCGTTTGGTCCGATGAGGCCAAGGATTTCTCCCGCCCTGACATCGAACGAGACATCGTTGACGGCGACGAGACCGCCGAAACGCCTGACGACATTCCTTGCCGCCAGAACCGGGGCGCGGTTTTCCTCCCTTTGCCGTTTGGCTGCCTCGCTCATCAAACCCTCTGGCCGAAGACGATCATCGCCGCCTCCTGATTTTTGATTTGTGATCACACTTGCTTTGATCACGCTATTCGGCTTTAATTTCGTCCGCAAGCCGAAAACCGGCCAAGAACGGAATTCCATGCAAAAGGCTGCCATCGAAAAGAACAACGAGGTGATCGCTGCCCAGCTTGCGCCGGTCGGCCGCGAGACCGTGCAGGATCGCGTCTATTCCGAACTGCGCCGCGCCTTGATCGGCGGCCTGTTCGAGCCAAGCCAGGTGCTGACCATCCGTGGCCTCGCCGACGCGCTGGTCACCTCGACCATGCCGGTGCGCGAGGCGCTTGGCCGGCTGATCACCGAAAAGGCGCTGGAGGCGCTGCCCAACCGTTCGGTGCGGGTGCCTCCGATCACGCTGGAGCGGCTAGACGATCTCTTGCGGGCCCGCATCCTGATCGAGGGCGAGGCCATCGCGCTTGCCGCCGCCCGCATGGGTCCACGCCAGATCGCCACCATCGAGACCATTCTGGGCGAATGGGACGAGATGCGGGCGCTGAAACACAAGAAGGACGTCGATCGTGAGGTGACGCTCAACCAGAGCTTTCATTTCGAGATCTACCGCTCCTGCGGCTCGGCCGTGCTGATCCCGATGATCGAGAGCCTGTGGCTGCAATCGGGACCTTGCATTCGTGTCGCCATCTACGCTTTCTCGGAAGCCGGCGAGGTCGACACCGCCCAGTATCACCGCCGCATCGTGACGGCCCTGTCCACGCAGGATGCGCAGGCAGCGCGCGAGTCGCTGGTCGCCGACATCAGCCGGCCCTTCACCTTCCTGCGCAGCAAATTGCAAGCCGCTGCCGCGAAAGACCAGACATGACTGCCATCAGCATCACCGAGCCGCGATCGAAGCTTTCCGTGACGGCGCTAATGCTGCCGGAGAAGGCGCCGGAAAACGCCGCCTTCCTCCAGGCGTATCTCGGCACGCCGCGCGTCGTCCCGGGCATTCATGCGATGTGGACGGGGCCCGAAATCTCCTGCCCGGTTCCATCAGCCGATCTTGAGGGGCAGGCCTATGCCAGGCCGTTGCCGGCGGAGAACGCGACGCTGACGCCGCAGCCCGGTGACATTGTCTTGTCCTATGTGCCGCCACGCATGTGGGGTGGCAACCCCAACGCGATCTTCGACATCGGCCTGTTCTACGGGCAGGGCGCGCGGCTGTTGTTCCCGATCGGCTGGCTCGCCGGCAGCGTGGTGGCGCAGGTGCTTGCCGAAGACCGCGATCAGTTCGCCGCCGCCTGCGGTGTGATCCGGCGCAACGGCGCCTGCGACATCACCTTCAGCCTGGTGGAGGCCTCAAATGGCTGACGACAGTTTCGAGCTCTTCGACCTTCGCGTCGAGGCGGTCATCCCCGAGGGCAAGCCGATCTATTGCGGGGCCAGGGCCGGCGACTATTTCGAGCTCAAGGGCGAGATGCTGTCGATGCCGGCCGGGCAAGGCTTTTCGATCTATTCGCTCGCCGCCGTGTTGCCGCTGCTGGCGGCCAAGCAGCGCCCGACCGACAGGAATGACTGGATGACCTCGGATGCCGAGATCGCTTGTCCCGATCCCAATTGCGCCAGCCGGCTGAGGATCGTCAGGACCGGCAAGCGGCGGTTCAGCCATGCCGAAACCACGGCCGTGCCGCTGCCGAAGGAGAATGACCAGAGATGACCGCCAAGACCTTCGAACTCGGCCCCGGCTACACGATCTCGCGCGTCATTCGCGGTGGCTGGCAACTGGCCGGCGGCCACGGCGCCATCGATCGCAGCCAAGCGGTCACCGACCTGATCGCTACCTTCGATGCCGGCATCTGGACCTATGATTGCGCCGACATCTACACCGGTGTCGAGGAACTCATCGGTGCCGCGCGCCTGCGGCTGGCCAGCGAGCGCGGCCTCGACGTCGCCGCCAGGATGAAGGTGCACACCAAGCTGGTGCCTGACCTTGAAAGGCTTGCTAGCATCAGCCGCGACTATATCAGGGGCATCGTCGACCAGTCGCTGCGGCGGCTGAAGACCGAACGGCTCGATCTCGTGCAGTTCCACTGGTGGGACTATGCGATAGCCGGCTATGTCGAGGCGATGGGCTGGCTCAACGAGCTTCGGCTCGAAGGCAAGGTGCGCAATCTTGGCACCACCAATTTCGACACCCCTCGGCTGGCCGAAATCCTCGCCGCCGGCATCCCCCTGGTCAGCCAGCAGCTGCAATATTCCGTGCTCGACCAGCGGCCAGCGAACAGCCTGGCGGGCCTTGCCGCGAAAAACGGCGTCAGCTTCCTCTGCTACGGCTCTGTTGCCGGTGGCTTCCTCAGCGACAAATGGCTTGGCGTGGCCGAGCCCGCCACGCCGCTCGAAAACCGTTCGCTGGTCAAATACAAGCTGATCATCGATGACTTTGGCGGCTGGGAGCTGTTCCAGCAGCTGCTTCGGGCGCTGAAGACTGTCGGCGATCGCCATGGCGTCGACGTCGCCACCGTCGCCAGCGCCTGGGTGCTGCAGCAGCCGCAAGTGGCGGCCGTCATCGTCGGTGCCCGCAACCAGGCGCATGCGCTTGCCAATGCCAAGATCATGGACGTTGCGCTCGACGCCGAGGACATGGCGGGGATCGCCGCCGTGATCGCGCAAAGCCAAGGCCCCCTGGGCGACGTCTACACGCTGGAGCGCGACCGTCACGGCCGCCACGGTTCGATCATGCACTACAATCTGAACGCGGGCCGGACATGAGCGCCATCAATAAGACGCTGTTTTCCAGGGCCAGCGCCGAGGTCATCGACCTGCATCGCTTCTTCGTCGAGTGGTTCGTCGCGGAGCGCGCCGACAAGGCGGATTTCAGCCGTTTCGAGCGTGCCATGGGCGACGGCTTCGGCATGGTCGCGCCGGACGGCAAGGTCCTCGATCGCGACGCGGTCGTCGATCATGTCCGCTCAAGCCGCGCCTCTTGCGACGACGGCTTCACCATTTCGATCGAGGATATCCGACCCGGTTGGCAGGACGCCGGCACGGTCGTCGTCTTCTACGTCGAGGCGCAACTGCGCGCCGGCAAGCGCAGCCGTCGCCAGTCGAGCGCCGTCTTCACCACCAGTTCATCGGCGCCCAACGGCGTCCAATGGCGGCATCTGCATGAAACCTGGCTGCAGGTGCCGGAAAGCTGAACAGGCTCCAGAGATCAAATACAGTCGAGTAACGAAAGGGGAACAACAATGACAAAGACGATACTCCAACTCACCACCGCGCTCGCGCTCGTGACGATGGCCGGCGCGGCGCAGGCCGCTGATTGCAAGATCACCGTCGGCCTCGTCATGGAACTGACCGGTCCGGCCGGCGAGTACGGCCAGGCCGGCGCCAAGTCGGTCGAAATGGCCTTCCGTGACATCAACGCCGCCGGCGGCGTGCGCGGCTGCGATCTGGCCACCGACACGCGCGACAGCCAGAGCCAGGGCAACATCGCCGTCGACGCGGCGACCCAGTTGGTTCAGGTCAAGAAGGTGCCGGTCATCATCGGCGGCATCATCTCCTCGGTGTCGATCCCGATCCTGACTTCGGTCACCGCGCCGGCAAAGATCGTCCAGGTGTCGCCGGCTTCGTCCTCGCCGACGCTGACGGCACTCGGCCGCGACGGCAAGACCAACGGCATCTTCTTCCGCACCATTACGTCGGACGCGCTGCAGGGCGTCGCCGCCGCCAAATACGCCATCGACAAGGGCTTCAAGAAGCTGTCGATCATCCACGTCAACAACGACTTCGGCGTCAACATGGTGGCCGAATTCTCGCGCGCCTACAAAGCGCTCGGCGGCACCATCGTCTCCGACACGCCATACAACGAAAAGCAGTCGAGCTATGCCTCGGAAGTCACGGCGGCGATGGCCGGCGAACCGGACGGGCTCTATCTCGTCAGCACGCCTGTCGACGGAGCAACCGTTGCCCGCACCTGGATTTCGCAAGGCGGCGTGCAGAAATTCCTGCTCAATGACGGCATGAACAGCCCGGACTTCATCGAGTCGGTCGGCGCCGACTATCTGAAGGATGCCTATGGCACGTCGTCGGGCACCAGCCCGACCGCATCGACCGACTACTTCATGAAGAACTACAAGGAATTTTCCGGCATCGAGCCGTCCAATCCAGCCGCCGACCGTTCCTATGACGCCGGCGCCATCGTCGGCCTCGCTATCGCCATCGCCGGCTCCGAGGATCCGGCCAAGATCAAGGACGCGATGTACAAGGCGGTAGACCCGGCCGGCACGCCTATCTTTGCCGGCAAGGACGAATTCGCCAAGGCGCTCGGCCTGATCAAGGACGGCAAGCCGATCCGCTATGAAGGCGTCATCGGTCCGGTCGCCTTCGACAAGTATGGCGACATCACCGGCCCGTTCCGGCTGTGGAAGATTGTCGACGGCAAGGTGACGACCGACGGCGAAATGACCAGCGACGACGTCAACGCGCTGCAGGCCAAGCTTCAGTAAGACGATCCTGTTGTCCGGCGTCGATCCGATCCCATCGTGAACGATGCCGGACGGTTGGCCTGTCGGCATTGTCCCGGGCGGCCGTGCGGACGGGGCCTGCACGGGCTGGGTTTGACCGGCAGTCGATCATGAATAGGATTGGCCGATGTCGCCTGAAACCCAACAGCTGCTCTCTGCTCTCGGTAATCGGTTGGGCGCGGGCGGCGTGCTCGCTGGCTCCGACGTAGACCAACGCTATCGCGACGATCCGGAGGGCAGGCTTGGCGCGCTCCCGGAAGCGGTGCTGCGCCCGCGCGACACCGATTGTGTCGCGGCTGCGCTGGCCGCATGCAACAATCTCGGCCAGCCAGTTGTCGTGCAGGGCGGACGTACCGGGCTGACCGGCGCTGCGCGCGTGCAGCCGGGTGAGATCGTGCTCTCGCTGGAGCGCATGGCCGGCCTTGCCGCGCCGGATCACCAGGCGGCCAGCATCGTCGCGCAAGCGGGCGCGACACTGCAGGCGGTGCAGGAAGCGGCCGACGGCGTCGGGCTGATGTTCGGCGTCGATATTGGGGCCCGTGGCTCGGCAACGATTGGCGGCAATGTCGCCACCAATGCCGGCGGCATTCGCGTACTGCGTTACGGCATGTACCGGGCGCAGGTGCTGGGGTTGGAGGCGGTGCTTGCCGATGGCAGCGTGCTGACCTCGCTCAAGGGCCTGCCCAAGGACAATTCCGGATACGACCTCAGCCAGCTCTTCATCGGCACGGAAGGAACCCTCGGCGTCGTCACGCGCGCCGCGCTCCGGCTGCATCCCAAGCCGGCCTCCGAGGTCAACGCCTTCTGCGCACTCGCTTCGCTCGATGCGGCGATCGCTTTGCTTGGGCTGCTCCGGCAAAAGCTCGGCCCGCTCCTGTCCGCCTACGAGGTCAACTTCGCACCGCTCTATGACGTCATGGTCGCCAGCATGGCCATGCCGGCGCCGCTGCCGCCGGGCTCGCCTGCCTATGTGCTGGCCGAGATCCAAGGCAGCGAGCCGGAACGCGACGGCGAGCGCTTCGCCGAGGTGTTGATGCAGGCGGTCGAGGATGGCGTGATCGACGATGTGGTCGTCTCGCAGTCGCCGCGCGAATTCCGGGCGCTCTGGGATGTGCGCGAGGATGCCAATCGCGTTCTGTTTTCGATAAAAGACCTGGTCAGCGTCGATATCAGCGTCCCGCTGGCGCGCATGGACGCCTTCCTGCGGGAAGCGGACGCTGCCATCCACGCCTTCGACCCCGGCGCCGACATCTATGTGTTCGGCCATCTCGGCGACGGCAATCTGCACTATCAGGTCCGTACGGTGGATCCGGCGGCGGCATACGATTGCGTCTATCGCGGCGTGGCGGCGGCCGGAGGTGGCGTTTCGGCCGAACATGGCATCGGCCTCGACAAGAAGAAGTGGCTGCCTCTGGTCCGCAGCGACGCCGAGATCGCCACGATGCGGCGGCTGAAGGCGACACTCGACCCGAAGAACATCCTCAATCCCGGGCGGGTCTTCGACCTCAACCCGTCTGCCTTGCCTCGATGACAGTTGCCCGGTAACTCAGGTCCGTTCCGTCGCGACTTGCCTGGGAATAAGAAAACGGGCGGCAAGCACGCAGAGCAGCACGGTGAACATCAGGATCAGCGCCACCAGCGCATTGATGTCGGGTGAAAAGCCAAGCCGCATCATCGCCCACAGCCTGACCGGCAACGTGCTTTGCGTGCCTGTGACCAGGATGGTGATCATCGTCTCGTCGAACGACAGGGCAAAAGCCAGGATAGCCCCGCCGACCATCGCGCTCGACAGGTTTGGCAGGATGATGCGCCAGAACGTCTGCCAGCCGGTGGCGCCAAGATCGTAGGATGCTTCGACCAGCGTGCGGCTCATCGACTGCAACCGCGTCAGCACCGTGCGGTAGACGATCGCCAGCACGAAGACCGTGTGTCCGATGATGACAGTCAGCAGCGAGCGTTCGAGGTGGATCTCGCGGAAGAAGATCAGCAGCGCCAGGCCGCTGATGATCGGCGGCATCAGGAACGGCAGGAAGATGATGAACTGCAGCACCGAACGCCCGGCCCGGCGTCCGTGATAGTAGAGCGCCAGCAGCGTTCCGCTCACCACCGACAGGACGACGGTGCAGACACCGACGATCAGTGTGGTGCGCAAGGCGGCCAGGATGTCATGGTTCTCGGCCAACGCCACATAGGTCGACAGTGTCGGTGACGACCAGTCGACATCGCCATGCGAAATGGTGAAGAACGACGACACGATCGGCACGAACAGCGGGCTGTAGAGCAGCACCGCAACCAGTGTCGTGATCGCTGCCAGAAGGACGGTGGACAGCCGGGGCAGGGCGCTCATATCGACGTCCCCCGATTGCGCCCGAAGCGTTCGCCAATGAGAATGGCGGCGATCACCACGACCGCCAGCGCCACCGACAGCGCCGCGCCGAACGGCCAGTTGTAGGCCGTGCCGAACTGGCTGTAGAGGATGCGGCCGAAAGTGAAGCCGCTGATCCCGCCGACCATTTGCGGCGTCAGGAAATCGCCGATCGCCAGCACGAAGACGAAGCTCGCCGCCGAGGCGACTCCGGGCAGGCTTAGCGGCAAGGTGATGCGCAGGAATGTCTGCAATCCGCTCGCCCCCAGATCGTCGGAGGCGCGCAGCAGAACCTGCGGGATACGCTCCAGCGACAGGAAGATCGGCAGGATGGCGAAGGGGATCAGCAGCAGCGTCAGCGTCAGCAGGATGGCATTCATGTTGAATACGAAAAGCGTCGACGGCTGCTGCAGGATGCCGACCGCCACCAGCGCCTTGTTGAGGAAGCCGTTGAGACCAAGGATGCTGCGGATCGCATAGATCTTGATGACGTAGCTCATCAGCAACGGCACCAGCAGCAGCATCAGCAAGGCGTAACGCCAGCGCCCTTTCAGCGTCGTCAGGAAATAGGCGGCGGGATAGGCGAGCAGGATGCAGATGATGGCCACCGATACACACAGCACGATGGTGTTCCAGAACACCGGCAGAAAGATCGGGTCGGTGAAGAAGCGGACATAGTTGCCGAGCGACAGCCCGTAAACGATCGTGCCCTGGTCGACGCTGAAGAAACTGTAGCCGAGGAAGATCGCCAGCGGCACCAGGACGAAGAGCACCGGCAAGGCGAAGGCCAGCACCGTCACCAACAGCGACAACCGTCTTTCCGCGGGCTGCATCGAACCGGCTTCGCTCATGCCAGCACCAGATGGCCTTCATGCGGCGCAAACGAAAGCGATACCGTCTCGCCGGATTTCAGCGCGCTGCCGTCGACCCGGCTTGGCACGCGCAGCCGCAGGCGTTGCACGGCATTGCCGGTGCCGGCCGCGATGGTGGCGACGGTCGATGAGCCGGCAAAGGCCAGATCGGCGATCGTGCCGGAAAAACGGTTGTCGGTGCCCTGTGTATCGGCGAGGTGCAGGGCCTCGGGGCGGAACGCCGCGTAGGCGCTGGCGCCATCCGGTGCGGCTTTCAAATGCGGCTGGCCACTGATCGAGCAGATGAGGCGCCCGAGCGCCGTCTCGATCGATCGCAGCTCGCCCTGGACCATCCCGAGTTGTCCGGCCACCAGATTGTTCTCGCCGAAGAAGCGCGCGACGAATTCGCAATTCGGCTTGTAGTAGAGATCGTGCGGCGTGCCGAGCTGGCGGATATGGCCGGCTTCCATCACGCAGATCCGATCGGCCATGCCGATGGCTTCTTCCTGGTCATGGGTGACGAACAGGAAGGTGGTCTTGATTTCGCGCTGGATGGATTTCAGGAACTCCTGCATCTGCCGGCGCAGCTCGAGGTCGAGCGCGGCCAGCGGCTCGTCGAGCAGGATCAGGCGCGGCTGGCAGATCAGCGCACGGGCCAGCGCGACGCGCTGGCGTTGGCCGCCGGAGAGCTGTGCTGGAAAGCGATCGGCAAAACGCCCAAGCTGGACAAGTTCCAGGGCCTCCGCGACGCGGCGCACGATCTCCTTGCGCGGCACGTGGCGAACCGAAAGCCCATAGCCGACATTGCCGGAAACGGTGAGGTGCGGGAACAGCGCATAGTCCTGGAACACGGTATTGAACGGCCGCCGGTTGATCGGCATGTGGCCGATGTCCTGGCCGTCCAGCCGGATCTCGCCCGAGGTCAGCGGCTCCAGCCCGCCGATCAGCCGCAGCACCGTGGTCTTGCCGGAGCCGGAGGGCCCGAGAACGGTCAGGAACTCACCGTCGCGGATCGACAGGTCGATGTCGTGCAGCACGGGAACCGTGCCGTAGGATTTCGAGACGGACCGCAGCGTCAGCAGGTCGGTGTTCTGGTTCATAAGATATTCTCGCATACGCTGCGGCGGTCCGGAATGTCCGGACCGCCGGGTCCTTCGAAGTCAGGGTGAGGAAAGATCAGGGCGTGGCCTTGACCTCGTTCCACATGTCCGAACGCTTGAGCGGGTCTTCGACATTGTTGAGCCAGACCAGCTTGTCATTGCCGCCGGCGCTGCCGGTTTCGGTCACCGTGTTGCCGAAGCCGGTGCGCTCGGAAAGCTCGCCGCTGACCTTCTTGCTCAGCATGAAGTCGATCCATTTCTCGGCGGCCGCATTGTCGCGAACGCCCTTGGAAATGACCCAGTTGTCGAGCCAGGCAAGCGCGCCCTCGCTCGGATTGACGTAGGCGACATGGGCGCCGATCTTCTGCAGCGCCTTGACCTGCTGCTGGCCGTAATTGGCCCAGATCAGGGCAACGTCATTGTTCTGGTAGATCTGCTGCGCCTCGTCGGCGGTGGTGTAGAAGCTCAGCACGTTGCGCTTGAGTTCGACCAGCTTGGCCTTGACCGCCGCCATCTGCTCTTCGTTGAGATTGAACGGATCCTTGTAGCCGAGCGTCAGCGCGGTGAACGAGAAATTGTGCTCGCCATTGTCGTAGGCCAGCACCTTGCCCTTGTAGGCCGGGTCCCACAGGACCGACATCGACGTCGGCGCCGGCTTGACCTTGTCGGTGTCGTAGATCAGGCCGATGGAGTCGAAGCAGAACGGAATGCCGTAGACCTTGCCGTCCTTGGTGTCGCCGCTGACCTGAGACAGATCGCGGAAGCGCGGCAGCACTTCCTTCTGGTTGGCCAGCTTGGTGATGTCGATCGGCGACACCAGATCGGCCTTGATGTAGCGCTGCAGCTGGGCGGTGTTGACGGCGAAGACGTCGAAGTCTTGCCCTTCGCTGCCCTTGATCTTGGCCCAGATCTCGTCATCGCTGCCGATGAAGACGACATCGACGCCGATGCCGGTTGCCGCCGTGAAATCCTTCACCCAGTCCGGGTCGGCGTAGCCGTCCCAGGCCAGAACCCGCAGGTTCGCGGCCAGGGCCGCCGATGTCATCAGGCCGATGCCGAGCCCGATTGTCGCCATTCTTAGAAACAGTTTTTTCAGTCCCATTTTCAATCTCCCATTGTCGTTCTGGTGGACCGCTATTTCCGGACCCTCGCCGTCACAGCTGCGTGACAGCGACCAGTCCCTCGTCCGGCACCGAAACCATCCGGTTGCGCAGTGGCTTGCCGAATGTCTGTGCCTGAATTTCATACTCGTCGCCGGAGGCCGTCTTGATGCCGGAGGCGTAGCTCATCACCGCCGCACCGAAGAAATAGGCATGCAGGTCGCCCGCCCTGCGGTGCATCGGGTAGCGGAAATGGAAGTGTTCGAGATTGGCGATCGAGTGCGACATGTGCGCTTCGCCCGACAGGAACTCCTGCTCCCAGATGACGGCGCTGTCGCGCAGGATGCGGGAATGGCCGCGCACTTCGTCGGGGAGGTCGCCGATCAGCAGCTCCGGGCCGATCGAGCAGGAACGGAGCTTGGAATGGGCGAGATAGAGGTAGTTCTCGGCTTCCGTCACATGGTCGGAATATTCGTTGCCGAGCGCATAGCCTATGCGATAGGGATGGCCGTCCGGCCCATTGAGATAAAGCCCGACGATCTCGGCTTCCTCTGCCCCGGCTTTCGCGAACGCCGGCATCGGCAGCTCAGCACCGGGCGGCACAACGCAGGTGCCGACACCTTTGAAAAACCACTCCGGCTGGACGCCGATCTTGCCAGCGCCGGGCTTGCCGCCCTCCAAGCCCATGCGGAAGATCTTCAGCGAATCCGATTCCTCGGCATCCTCGCCGTGGGTCAGCACATGCATCTTGTCGCGCGCGGCGGCGCTTCCGGTATGGGTCAGGCCCGTGCCGGTGACCAGGAAGCGCGCCGGTTCCGGATGGTCGACAGGGGCCAGCACGCGGCCATCGCGCAACAGCTCGTCATAGTCGATCGTTGCGACGCCTGTCCGCTTCTCCACCAGCGATGCGATCGACGCGCCCTCGGCGATTGCCGCCTCTGCCAGTTCCAGCACGGTGCTGGTCTTTTCGAGCGGGTGCAGGTGATTGCCGTCATCGGAGACATGGCCGACCCGCCTGCTGCCATCTGGCATTCTGTACTGAACAAGACGCATGAAATACCCTTCTTCCCTTGAGACCGTGTGGGTCACACCCAGCCCGCATCGACGATGAACTGCTGGCTTGTGCACATGCGGCTGTCGTCGGCGGCGAGGAACAGCGCCATGCGCGCGATATCGGCGGGCTGCAGCCGGTCGGGCAGGCACTGCCTCTCCTCGATCTGACGCTCACCAGCCGGGTTCAGCCACAGCCGCATCTGGCGCTCGGTCATCACCCAGCCCGGCACCATGCAGTTGACGCGAATGCGCTCGGGGCCGAGTTCGCGCGCCAATGCCCGCGTCATGCCGTAAACGGCGGCTTTCGCGGTGACATAGGCTGGGCAATCGGGATCGCCGACCATCCAGGTGATGGAGCCGAAATTGATGATCGAGCCGCCGCCCAGCCCGCTCATCTGCGGGCGCACCGCCTGCGCCGCGAAGAACTGGTGGCGCAGATTGACCGCCATGCGGTCGTCCCAGTAGGCGACCGTCACGTCCTTGGTCTGGTGGCGGTCGTCATTGCCGGCATTGTTGCACAGCACCTGGATCGGACCGTTGTGCCGCATTGCTTGCGCCGTGGCTGCTTGCAGCTCTTCGACATCGCGCAGGTCGCAGGGAATGAACAGCGGCGCGGCATGCCCGTCGGCCGCGATCGCGTCGACCAGGCGCCGTGAAGGTTCCTCCGCCAGGTCGACGAAGGCGACACGGCTGCCTTGCGCGCAGAAATGGCGGACCAGGCTTTCGCCGATGCCGCTGCCGCCGCCGGTTATGAAGACGCTGCGGCCCTTGAGGCTTGGGTAGGTCGCGTAGCTGCCGATTTCATTCGTCATCGCGCGCCTCTCTAGTGGGAATGCCGGGGGATGCCGGCATCGCGCCGCCCGACGAGAAAGTCGAAATCGCAGCCCTTGTCGGCCTGCAGCACGCGCTCGACATAGAGGCTCTGGTAGCCGCCTTCGGGCGGCGTCGGCGGCTGCCAGTCGCGCCGGCGGATCGCCAGCTCCTCTTCCGACACCAAAAGCTCCAGGCGGCGGCCGGCGACATCGAGCTCGATGAGATCGCCGTCGCGCACCAGGGCCAGCACGCCACCTGCCGCGGCCTCCGGCGCCACGTGCAGCACGACGGTGCCGTAGGCGGTGCCGCTCATGCGTGCGTCCGAGATGCGCACCATGTCCGAGACGCCCTGCTTGAGCAGCTTCGCCGGCAGCGGCATGTTGCCGACCTCGGCCATCCCCGGGTAGCCGCGCGGTCCGCAGTTCTTGAGCACCATCACCGAGGAGGCGTCGATATCCAATTCCGGATCGTCGATGCGGGCGTAGTAGTGCTCGATGTTTTCGAACACCACCGCCTTGCCACGATGCTGCATCAGCTCGGGCGTAGCCGCCGACGGTTTGATGACCGCCCCGTCGGGCGCCAGATTGCCGCGCAGGATCGAGATGCCGCCTTCCTTGGTCAGCGGATGGCTCAGCGGCCGGATGACCTCGCTGTTGTAGTTGGGCGCGCCGTCGATCAATTCACCGATTGTCTTGTCGCTGACGGTCATGACGTCGCGATGAAGAAGCCCCACTTCATCAAGCGACGCCATGACCGCAGCTAGCCCCCCGGCATAGTAGAAATCTTCCATCAGGAACCGGCCCGACGGCATCAGGTCGACAATGGTTGGAACGTCGCGGCCAAGGCGGTCCCAGTCCTCGAGGCTGAGATCGACATCGAGCCGGTTGGCGATGGCGATGAGATGCAGCACCGCATTGGTCGAGCCGCCGATCGCGCCGTTGACGCGAATGGCGTTCTCGAACGCTTGCCTGGTGAGGATCTGCGCAATCGTCACGTCCCTGTGGACCAGTTCGACGATCTGGCGTCCGGCCATCTGGGCGAGCACGCCACGGCGCGAATCCACCGCCGGGATCGCGGCATTGTCCGGCATGCCGATGCCGAGCGCTTCCACCATGCTGGCCATGGTCGAGGCCGTCCCCATTGTCATGCAACTGCCCGCCGATCGGCTCTGGCCCTGCTCGGCCGCCAGGAAATCGGCGATCGGCATGCGGCCGGCCTTCACCTCCTCGGCGAATTTCCAGACATGCGTTCCCGAACCGATATCCTTGCCGCGGAACTTGCCGTTGAGCATCGGCCCACCCGACACGGCGATGGTCGGCAGATTGCACGACGCAGCACCCATCAGCAGCGCTGGCGTGGTCTTGTCGCAGCCGACCAGCAGGATGACGCCGTCGATGGGATTGCCGCGGATGGACTCCTCGACATCCATGCTGACCAGGTTGCGAAACAGCATCGCGGTTGGGCGCATATTGCTCTCGCCCAGCGACATCACCGGAAACTCCAGCGGCAGGCCGCCGGCTTCATAGACGCCACGCTTGACGTGATCGGCCAGCGCGCGCAGATGGGCATTGCACGGGGTCAGTTCCGACCAGGTGTTGCAGATGCCGATCACGGGGCGGCCGTCGAAAGCGTCGGCGGGAATGCCCTGGTTCTTCATCCAGCTGCGGTGCATGAAGGCGTTCTTGCCTTCACCGCCGAACCACGCCTGCGAACGCAGCTTGCGTTTCTTGTCCGTCACGATGTCTGTTCCCGATCCTGGCGACGCTTGTTGCGGTTCTCGACGCTGCGGCGCACGTCTTCCTCGGCATTGTCGATGAGCACCAGCAGTGCCTTTTGCGCGCCGGTGGCGTCGCCGGCGGCAATCTTCTCGGCCACCTCCCGGTGCAGCGGCAAAGAGTGGCGCTGCCCTTCCGGATTGTCGTTTGAGAGGCGAAAGCTCATCACCAATGCGGTTTCGACCAGGGCCGCCAGCGAGCCGATCAGCTCGTTGCCGGTCATGCGCAGGATGGTCTGGTGAAACAGCAGGTCGGGCTTGGCGAAGCGGTCGCCGTCATCGCTCACCGCTTCCATTTCGGCCAGCGCGGCATTGATCTCGGCAATCTGCGCCGGTGTGGCGCGCTGCGCGGCAAGCGCTGCCGACATCGGCTCGATGGCCCGCCGCAGCTCGAACAGCGCCCTGACATCGTCGGCGCTGACACCGCTGGCGTAGCGCCACGACAGGACGTCCGGATCGAGGAAATTCCAGTCGGAGCGGGGACGCACCCGTGTGCCGGTCTTCGGCCGCGATTCGACGAGCCCCTTGCCCGCCAGCACCTTGATCGCCTCGCGCAGCACGGTGCGGCTGACCCCCAGCATCTCGCTGGAATCGTCGGCATTGGGCAGTGCTTCGCCGGGCAGGAAATCGCCTTGCACGATGCGCAGGCCGATCTGCTCGACCACTGTCGCGTGCAGCGCGGTGGAGCCGCTGGACACCGCGACGGCGACGCGCGAGGTACGCGCCGTGCTGAAAGATTTCTTATTCTTCATACTATTCATATGATATGTCTTAAAGGCACCGCGATTGAAGTCAAGGGATAGGGGAATGCCGGTGACAAAGAATTCCGCTGCCGTTGCCGAGCAGCATCCAGAGCTGATCTCAATCAGCGACGGGATCGCGACTGTTGACGTTGCTCCGGCTGCCGGCGGCGCCGTGGCGTCGTATCGCTGGTGGCAGAACGGGTCCGCCGTCGATTGGCTACGCCCGGCCGATCAGGCGGCGATCGGTCGTCGCGATGCAGGCGCGATGGCCTGCTTCCCGCTCGTCCCCTATTCCAATCGCATAAGGGGCGGCCGCTTCGAATTCGCGGGCCGCACCGTCGAGTTGCCCAGCCGGCCGGAGGATCCGCACCATGAGCATGGCCACGGCTGGCGCAGGCCATGGACAGTCATGCGGTGCGAAGCCGGCACCATCGTCCTGCGCTATCACCACATCGCCGATTCCTGGCCGTGGAGCTATGAGGCCCGGCAAGTGATCTCGCTGATCGATGGCAGGCTGGTGATTGCCATTTCGGTGCGCAACCTGTCGGACACGCCGATGCCAGCCGGCTTCGGGCTCCACCCCTATTTCCCGTCGACGCCGTGGACGCATGTCCAGGCGCGGGTGTCCGGCATGTGGGAGACCGACGCGGAGGTCTTGCCAACCCGCCACGTGCCACCGCCGGCGGGAGCCGATCCGACCACCGGCTTCGACGTCTCAGAGGTGGATTTCGACACGGTCTTCACCGGATGGACGGGTCGCGCCCTGATCAGTTGGCCTGAGCATGGACGGCAGCTGGACATCGAGGCTGAGGCACCGCTCGATTTCCTCGTGCTCTACACGCCGCCCGGCGAGCCATTCTTTTGTGCCGAGCCGGTCAGCAACATCACCGATGCGTTCAACCGAACGGATGACGCTGGCATCAACACCGGCGGCATTGTGCTCGCGCCTGGGCAGATGCGATCGGCAAGTGTTCGCTTCACGCCTTCACAGGCAATCTGATCGCCCGTGGCGAACCGTCCAATGCCAGGCCGGGTCAGAACGGGTAATGCTGGCCCGGATCCTCGATCGTCACCCAGCGCAGGTCGGTGAATTCGGCGATCGACGCCTTGCCGCCGAAGCGGCCGTAGCCCGAACCCTTGACGCCACCGAACGGCATCTGTGCCTCGTCGCCGACGGTCGGGCCGTTGATGTGGCAGATGCCGGCCTCGATGCGCGCGGCCACCGCCATGGCGCGCTTGATGTCGCGGCTGAACACGGCTGACGACAGGCCGTACTCGGTGTCGTTGGCGACCCGAACGGCTTCATCCTCGCCCTTCACCCGGATTACCGGCTTGACCGGCCCGAAGGACTCTTCGGCGTAGACGCGCATCGCCGGCGTGACGTGGTCGAGCAATGTCGCTTCGACGACGGTGCCGCTGCGCTTGCCGCCCGCGACAAGCTTCGCGCCCTTGCTGACCGCATCAGTGATGAGTTCCTCCATCTTGTCGGCGGCCTGGCTGCTGATCAGCGAGCCCAGCACGACATGGCCGCGCGGGTCGCCTGCCGGCAGTTTTGATGCGCGCGCAGCCAGCTTGGAAACGAATTCGTCGGCGATCTTTTCATCGACGATTAGGCGCTCGGTCGACATGCAGATCTGGCCTTGATGCATGAAGGCGCCGAAGGTCGCGGCATTCACCGCCGCGTCGATGTCGGCATCATCCAGCACCAGCAATGGCGCCTTGCCGCCGAGTTCCAGCAATGCCGGCTTCAGGTGCCGCCCGGCGAGTTCGGCGATGATCCTGCCGACCTTCGTCGAGCCGGTGAAGTTGACGCGTTTGACCGAGGGATGCGCGACCAGCGCCTCGACGATGCCGGCGGCGTCCTTGGGATCGTTGGTGACGACATTGATGACGCCCTTGGGCAGTCCGGCCTCGACCAGCACCTGGCCGATCAGCCGGTGTGTGCCGGGGCACATCTCGGATGCTTTGAGCACGACGGTGTTGCCGCAGGCGATCGGCATCGCGACGGCGCGGGTGCCGAGAATGACGGGTGCGTTCCATGGTGCGATGCCGAGGCACACGCCGGCCGGCTGACGAATCGCCATGGCCAGCGTGCCGGGCTTGTCGGAGGGGATGATCTCGCCCGAAATCTGCGTCGTCATCGCCGCCGCCTCGCGCAGCATGTTGGCCGCCAGCATGACGTTGAAGCCGGCCCAGGGGCCGGTAGCCCCGGTCTCTTCCATCATCAGCCTGGTGAACTCGCCGACCTTCGAGGCCATCACGTCTGCGGCCTTGGACAGCAAGGCGCGGCGCTCGCCGGGCCCGGTCTTTGACCATGCCGGAAAGGCCGCCGCCGCGGCTTCGACCGCGGCATTGGCATCGGCGACGCTGGCCGCGGCGGCGCGTGTCGCCAGCCTGCCGGTGAATGGGTCCATGCGCTCGTAGGAGGCCGCACCGGACGCATCCCTTTTATCGCCGTCGATCAGAAGTCCGATATCCATGATTGTCTCCATTGCTCTCGCGAGCGTCTTCATTCGTGTTCTAGAAACCAAGCACTTCGGCGTTGATCGAGGCCTCGAGGCCGCCATCGACCGGCACGTTTGCGCCATTGACCCAGCGCGCGCCGTCCGAGCACAGGAACAGCACCACCGGTGCGATATCGCCCGAGGTGCCGGCGCGCCCGACCCTTGCAATGTCGCTGTCGACGCGGGCGTCGCCGAGCACGCTGCGGAACTGTTTCAGGATCGGCGTTTCGACCGGCCCCGGGCTGACCGCATTCACGCGGATGCCACGGTTCTTGAACAGGTCCTGATGCGCGGCACGGAAAGTCCAAAGCAGCAGCAGTTCCTTCGAGACCGGATAGCCTTCCTCGTTCTTGACCGAGTGGTCGGCGACCACCTTGGCGATATCAGGGAAACCCTCGATGCCGGCCATGGAAGCGGCGCGATTGAGATTGGCGCGCCAGCCATAGCCGGCGATCGAGGCGACATTGACGATGGCGCCGCCTTCGCGAAGCTTTGGCGCCAGGCCTTCCGATAGCGCCCGCAGCCCGAAGAAGTTGACGGCCAGCGTCGACGCCGCCCCGGTGTTGCCGGAGAGGCCGGCGACATTGCAGAGCGCGTCGATGCGTTGCGGCAGGCTTGCGACGAGATCGTCGACACCGGCCTTCGACGAGATGTCGGCCTTGACGAAGCTGCCGACCGGCGCGGCCGGCTCACGGACATCGACACCGATCACGTCGGCACCGAGCTGGCCGGCGAGTTCCGCCGTGCGGGCGCCGATGCCGGAGGCGGCACCGGTGATGAGGATCGTCTTGCCGAAAAGCATGGTCATGCCTTCTCCTGATGCTGTGTGGTTTGCCGCGACGAGGGCGCGGTGCCATCGTCGGCCGGAGCTGTCGGATTGCCCGGCAGCCTGACGCGGTAGCCGACCGGCAGCAGGCGTAGGGCAAAACGCTCCTCGACCGTCCCCCACAGGCCGCGCGGCAGGAAAAGCGAGAACAGCACGGCGGTGGCGCCAAGCCCGATCAGGTACCAGACGCCGGTGCCGCCGAACCAGGTCTCGATGAGGAAGAACACCAGCGCGCCTAGAATGGCGCCTTCGAAGGTGCCGATGCCGCCGACCAGCACCATGAAGATCATGTAGGCGGTCCACTGGACGTTGAAATAGGTTTTCGGCTGGAAGGTGATGGAGGTCGCCAGCCACAACGCACCGGCGATGCCGATACCGAAGGCGGCAAGCACGAACAGCAGCCGCTTGGTGCCGGTGACACGCACGCCGACCGACGCGGCGGCATCCTCATTGTCGCGGATCGCGCGGATCGCGGCACCGGTGCTGCCGCGCAGCAGGCCGAACAGGATGGCGAGCAGGGCGGTCATCGACGCCAACGCCAGCCAGTAGATCGTCATCCGTCTGGTGCCGGCATCGTAGACGTTGAGCGAGATCAGCGAGGTGCCGGTTTCGCCCTGCACCAGCCGGTCGAGATTGACCAAGAGATGCGTCAACGCCGCGATCACCCACATGCCGATGGCGAATTCGCCGTTTCTCAGCCGCAGCATGAACAGCGACAGCGGTACCGAGACCACGCCGACGACGATCGCCGAAACGAAAAGCGAGGCGAAGGGGTTGAGGCCGGCATCGGCCAGCCGGATGGCGAAGTAGGCGCCGAGCCCGAAGAACACCTGCTGGCCGACAGACACCAGCCCGCCAAAGCCGGCCAGCGCGTTCCACATCGCCGCCAGGATCACATAGATGAACAGCGCGGTCATCCGGTCGACCGCGCCGGCCGACAGGAATTGCGGCGCGATTGCCAGCAGCGCGATGATGACGGCGACCGCCACCGCGGCGATCCGCGATGTCGCTGTGCCGCGCTCGATGACAGGCGAAGTCGAGGCGCTCATGACGCGCTCCGGGAGGGCAGGCGCAGCAGGCCGCGCAGGCCAAGGCCGGATGTCGAAAGCCGCACGAACAGCACGACAAGGAACACCGCATGGCCACCGATCAGAAAACCTTGCGGATGCACCTGTGCGCCAAGCATCTGCGCAAGCGCCAGCACGATGCCGCCGATCAGCGTTCCCCACAACGAACCGGCGCCACCGATCACCGCGGCTTCGAAGGCGAACAGCAATTGTGGCGCGCCGGCATAGGTATCGAAGGTGGCGCGCATGCCGAGGAAGGCGCCGGCAAGGCCGACCGTCACCATGGCTATTGCCGCGGCGATGGCGTTGGCGCGGCGCGCGTCGACGCCGACCAGGCCGGCTGTATCGGGATCCTCCGAAGTGGCGCGGATCGAGCGCCCGAGCCGGGTGTGGGTCAGGAATAGCTGCAGCCCGCCAAGCAGGACCACGGCGGTGGCGAACATGATAACGGCGAGCTTGCCGACATAGATGCTGCCCGGCCACTCCCAGGAATCATAGGAGAGGCTGCCAATATAGGGCGCCAGCGAACGCGTATCGGCGCCAAACTGCTCGAACAGCAAATTGTCGATGACGATGGCGAGGCCGAACGTGGTCAGGATCGGCAGCAGTGCGCCGCCGCGCGCGCTGCGTTCGAGCAGGAAGCGCTGCAGCGTCCAGCCGATCACCGCCATCAATGGCAGCACGATGAGCAGGCCGACAAATGGCGAGACATGGAACCGCGAGGCAAGCCACCACAGCGCATGGGCGGCGAACACGGCCAGGCTGCCATGGGCGAGGTTGATGATGCGCATCACCGAAAACATGAAGGACAGGCCGCAAGCGATCAGCGCATAGTAGCCGCCAAGCAGAATGCCCTGGATGATCTGGTTGCTCATGCGGGAACGCTCCCGGGGCTTTTCCTGTGCAGGCCAAAGTAGGCCTTGGTCACATCCTCGCGCGAGATGTCCCTGGTCGATCCTTCAAGCGCAACGCGGCCTTCGAGCATGCAGATGACCCTGTCGGATACCGCGAGCGCCCGGTTGAGGTCCTGCTCGACCAGGATGATCGTCGTACCCGAGCTGATCAGGCCCTGCAGTGCGGCATAGACACGGTCGACGATCAGCGGCGACAGGCCAAGCGAAACCTCGTCCAGCAGCAGCACGTCCGGATTGCTCATCAGCGCCCGGCCGATCGCGGTCGCTTGCTGCTCGCCGCCAGACAGATGGCCCGTCCTGGCATGGCGGCGCGGCTTCAGATTGGGGAACATCTCGAGCACCTTGTCGACGCTCCAGTCGCCCGGTCGGCCGGCGGTCTTGCCAAGCAGAAGGTTCTCCTCGACCGTCATCTGCACGAACAGCTTTCGCCCCTCCGGCACCAGCGCGATGCCCATGCCGACGCGTTTGTGCGATGGCACAGTGGTGAGATCGGCCCCGTCCAGCAGCACGCGGCCGGCCGCCGGCTGATGCGCGCCGGCGATTGCCCTGAGCAGCGTCGTTTTGCCGGCGCCGTTGGCGCCGACCAGCGCCAGCGTCTCACCGCGTTCGATTGTGAAGCTGACGCCGCGCACCGCCTGCAGCAGGCCGTGCCGGACAACCAGGTCTTCGACCGAAAGCAGGCTCATTTCGGGCCTCCGCCGAGATAGGCGTGGATCACTTGCGGGTCAGCCATCACCGTTTGCGGGTCGCCGTCGGCGATGATCCTGCCGGCGTCCATGCAGATCAGCCGCTCGGCCACCTGCAGCAGAATGTGGACAATGTGTTCGATCCAGACGATGCCGATCTTGCGTCGCCGCAATTCCTTGATCGTGTCGACAAGCTCGCCGGCTTCGCCATCGGTCAAGCCGCCGCCGATCTCGTCCAGGAGAAGCAGCGTCGGTCTTGCGGCGAGCGCCCGGGCCAGTTCCAGCCGCTTGCGGTCGAGCAGCCCGAGCGTCTCGGCGCGCCGGTTGGCGACGCTGAGCATGCCGCACAGTTTCAGCGAGCCGAGCGCCTCCTCATAGGCCTCGTCGCGGCCGAGGCCGGCGCCATGCGACGCGGCGACGAAGACGTTCTCGAAAGTGGTCATGCCGCTGAACGGTTTCGGCACCTGATGCGTACGCACCAGGCCGAGCCGGCAGCGCTGCGTCGCCGTCAGGCTCGTCACGTCACCGCCCTTGAAACTCACCGTGCCCAAACTCGGCGGAAAGGCGCCTGAAAGCACGCTGAGCAGGGTGGTCTTGCCGGCGCCGTTCGGGCCGACAATGCCGACCGCCTCGTCGGCTTCCATGGTGAAGTCGACGGCGTCCAGCACCACAAGCGCACCGAAGCGCTTGTGGATACCGGCGGCCGCGAGGATCGCCTGTTGTTGCGGATGGGTCACCAGGCGATCCTCGTCAGCGGTCCATCAACCGTTGTAAGGCAGAAGCTTGGCTTCGACGGGCACCTTGGGGTCGGTGGCGTTCTCGGTCACCAGATAGTCGAGCGGGAATTTGCTGCCTTCCTTGGCGGCCACCCATTGCGTGCCGATGATCGGTCCGGGCGAGACATTGGCCACTGGGCCGCTGGTGAAGTCGACCTTGCCGATCATCGTCTCGGTCTTGAGCGTGCTCAGCGCCTTGGCGACCGCTGCCTTGTCCTTGGCGTCGGTGCTTGCCTTCAGCGCTTCGAAGCCGGCGTCGAGCAACGACATCGAGGCGCCGAGCTGCTGCGTCCACTGCTTGCCGCTCGTCGCCTCATAGCCGTCGGCCAGCTCGGTGCCTGAAACGCCCGTCAGTGGCGACTTGTAGGGGAAGGCCTTGTGCCAATAGGCGGCGCTCGAAATCTTCATGCCGAGATCGCCGAGCGCCTCGATGTCCGAAGGGAACAGGCCGGTCTTGGCAACCTGGCAGATCTTGATCTGCTTGATCAGGCCCTGTTGCGCCGCCCGGCGCCAGAAGGCGGCGAAATCCGGCGGGATCGGGAAGGAGTTGAAGATCTCGACGCCTTCCTGCTTGAACAGCGCGATCTGCGAGGAATAGTCGGTGGTGCCGGTTTCATAGGCGCCGGGATCGACGATGGTGAAACCTTGCTTGGCCAGCAGCGGCGCCAGATTGGCGCGGATCGCGTTGCCGTCGGCATCGTTCGGATACATGACGCCGACCTTCTTGTTGGTCTCGATCAGGTTCCATTGCGAGATGTAGGTCTTGAAGAACTCGCCGACGCCGAAGCCGAAATGATAGGTCCATTTGAACGGCGAGGGCGCGCCGGGCTTGGCGCCACGGCCGAAATACCAGGCTTCCCAAGGCATCACCGTGGAGAGGCAAGGCACGCCGGCGGCTTCACAGGCGTCGGCCACCGGATTGATCACCTCGGGCGTCGAGACCGCCAGCATCAGGTCGATCGCCTGGTTGTTGATCAGGTCCTTGGCCAACTGGCCCGCGCGGGACGGATCCGATTGCGTATCCTGGTCGAGGATTTCGACGCTGTATTTCTTGCCGCCGATGTCGAGGCCGCCGGCCAGCGCCTTGCGGGCCAGGTCGAGCACGTAGCCGTCGGTCTGGCCGAAGCCGGCCAGCGGCCCGGTGCGTGGGCTGACGAAGCCGACCTTGAGCGTGTTGCCTGCCTGGGCAAAGGCGTTGCGGCCGCCAAGTGCTAGCGCCGTGCCGCCGGCGATCGAGGTGGCAATGAACTGGCGTCGCGAAATGCCTGGAATCGTGGATCTGCTGCCGAGTACGTGGGTCATGTGTTCCTCCCTCTGTGGCTCCTCCATCACCACAGTGCACCACGCATTTGGTTCGGTAAAATGATATTTTGCGGTGTTTCATTAACCCATGGGTTAGGAAATCTCAGGTCACGACAACAGCTTGTTCGGATGTGTCGAAGCGTCAGCCGCCTTGCCTTGCCGCTTCGCGGATGGTCTGCAGCAGGATGGAGAAAGCAGGCGAGGGCGCCGTGTCGGTTCGCATCGTCAGGCCGACCGGTCCCTTGGTTTCCTCTGTGTTGACCGGCAGGGCGACGAAGGCGCCGCTGCCGAGTTCATTGGCAACGACGCCCGCCGAAATGATCCAGACGGCATTGCTTTGCCGCAGGAAGGCGCGGCCGAAGGAGTCCGAGACAGTTTCGATCTCGGTTGCCGGCGCCGTCATGCCGTTGGTGATGAACAGCCGGTCGACGAAGGGGCGGATGACCGATTCCCGCGTCGGCATCAGCGCCGGGAATTCGTCGAGCCGCGCGAACACGTCCTGTCCGGCTTCGAGCAGCGGATGGCCCGCGCGCACCACGAACAGCACCTGTTCGGAATAGAGGTGCTCGAAGAAGAAGCCGGTCATGTTCTCCGGCGCCGCCAGCCGTCCGACAACGAGATCGAGCGCTCCGACACGCAACTGCTCGAGCAGCACCGCATTCTCGCCGGTTACGATCTTGATCGCAGCGCCGGTGCTCTCCTTGAGGAACAGGCTCATGGCGAGCGGCATCACGCGCGCCGAAACCGTCGGCAACGCGCCGATGCGGATCGGGTGCCGGTTGACCGCGCCATCCTGCCTGACGGAATCGACGCCTTGCTTCAGCGCCGTGATGGCCGTGCCGGCATGGCGAAGGAAGATCTCGCCGATGCGCGTCAGCCGGATGCCGCGGCCATCGCGTTCGACGACCGCCACGCCGAGCGCCTCTTCCAGTTCGCGCAACGTCTTGGTCACCGCCGGCGGGCTGACATGCAGGAAGTCGGCCGCTCTCGCCACGCTTCCCTGCCGCGCAACTTCAAGGAATGCCTGCAGGTGACGGAATCGGATGCGGCCTTCGGACATGAATTCGATAACCTCTGAGTTAATGAAATGGCGCAAAATATCATTTTACCGAACCAAATGCCTTGTGCAATGTGGAGATGGAGGATCGAAATCGTGCCATTCGTCACCATCGGCGGCATCACGCTGCACCATCGTCGCGTCGAAGCGAACAGCAAGGCACGCCCGATAGTGTTCATCAATTCGCTCGGCACCGACTTCCGGATCTGGGACGATGTCGTCTCGGCGTTTGATGCTGAAATGCCCCTGCTGGTCTACGACAAGCGCGGCCACGGGCTCTCCGACATCGGCGATATCAGGTCTATCGACGATCATGTCGACGACCTCTGCGGCCTTATCGATCACTTCGGTCTTGGCAAGGTGGTGTTGTGCGGCCTGTCGGTCGGTGGTCTGATTGCGCAGGGGTTCTATGCCAGGCGCCCCGCGGACGTCGAAGCGCTGATCCTCTGCGACACGGCACACAAGATCGGCACCACGGACAGCTGGAACACACGCATCGCGACGGTCGAAAGCAAGGGCATCCAGGCCATTGCCGATGGCGTGCTCAAAGTGTGGTTCACCCCTGCCTTCCACGCGGCGCGCTTGCCAGAGCTGGACGGCTATTGGAACATGATGACCCGGCAAGCGCTTGCCGGTTACATTGGGACTTGCGCAGCGGTTCGCGACGCGGATTTCACCGACGCGGCGCGCCGCATCGCGGTGCCGACGCTTTGCGTCGTTGGTGATCAGGACGGCTCGACGCCTCCCGATCTCGTCCGCTCGCTGGCCGCTCTCATTCCCGGCGCGCGCTTCGAGATCATCCGCGACGCCGGGCACATTCCGTGCGTCGAACAGCCTGAAGCGCTGGTCGCGCTGATCCGCGAGTTTATCGCATCGCTTCCCTCTGGAGCAGAAACCCATGGATGAAGTCCCCGGCAACGCAGCCAGATATCGCGCCGGCCTCGCGGTGCGGCGCTCCGTCCTCGGCGACCGCCATGTCGACCGGGCCGAAGTTGCCGCCACCGATTTCGATCAACCGTTCCAGGAGCTGATCACCGAGGCCGCCTGGGGAACCGTGTGGGCACGGCCCGGCTTCACCAGGCGCGAACGTTCGATCGTCACGCTGGCGCTGCTGGCCGCGCTCGGCCATGATGAGGAGGTCGCCATGCATGTGCGCGCCACCGCCAACACCGGTGCCACCCGCGACGATATCTGCGAGGCGTTTCTGCATGTCGCCATCTATGCCGGCGTGCCGGCCGCCAACCGTGCCTTCAAGATCGCCAAGGACGTGTTTTCGGAAATGGACGGAGCCAAGAATGCCCGCTGAATCCGGCTCGAACCGGAGGCCTGAGACCGGCGCCTTTTTCCAGCGCGACCGGACATGGCATCCGCCGGCGCTGACGCCGAACTACAAGACATCCGTCCTGCGCTCACCGCAGAAAGCGCTGCTCGCCTTCGACAACACGCTGTCGGAGATTGCAGGCCCGGTCTTCGGTCACGCCATGCTGGGCGAACTCGACGCCGACCTGATCCACAATTTCGCCAGGCCCGGCGAGAGCGCGCTCGGCGAGCGCATCATCGTCCATGGCCGCGTGCTGGACGAACGCGGCGCTGGCGTGCCCGGCGTGCTGCTCGAATTCTGGCAGGCCAATGCCGGCGGCCGCTATCGCCACAAGAAGGACGGCTATCTGGCGCCGCTCGACCCGAATTTCGGCGGCTGCGGCCGCGCCATCACCGGCGAGGATGGCGGCTATGCCTTTCGCACCGTCAAGCCCGGTCCCTATCCCTGGCCGAACGGGCCGAATGACTGGCGGCCTTCGCACATCCATTTCTCGGTCTTCGGCCATGGCTTCGCGCAGCGGCTGATCACGCAGATGTATTTCGAGGGTGACCCGTTGATCTGGCACTGCCCGATCGCGCGCGGCATCCCCGACAAGGCCGCCGTTGAGACGCTGATCGCCGCGCTCGACATGCAGGCGACGATCCCCTTCGACGCACGCGCCTACAAGTTCGACATCGTGCTGCGCGGGCGCCGCTCATCGCTGTTCGAAAACAGGCTGGAGGGCAATTGATGGTCCAGTCGCTCGACCGGCTGAAGGAAAGTCCTTCGCAGACCGCCGGACCCTACGTCCATATCGGGCTCACCCCAAATTTCTGCGGCATCGGCGGCGTCTACGCGACTGACCTGGGGGCGACCATGGTCAACGAGAAGACCAAAGGCGAACGCATCGGCCTGCGCATCCGGGTGCTCGACGGCACCGGCACGACGCTCAAGGACGCTCTGATCGAAATCTGGCAGGCGGATGCGGACGGGCTCTACAATTCGCCGGCGGAGATGCGCGGTGCCGCCGATCCGAATTTCCCCGGCTGGGGGCGTTGCCCGACTGACATGGAAACCGGCCTGTGCGCATTCGAGACGATCAAGCCGGGACGGGTGCCGTTCAGGGATGGCCGCCTGATGGCGCCGCATGTCACGCTCTGGATCGTCGCCCGCGGCATCAATCTCGGCCTGCACACGCGGCTCTATTTTTCCGACGAGGAAAAGGCCAATGCCGAGGATCCGATCCTGGCGCGCATCGAGCACCGCGTTCGCGTGCCGACCCTGATCGCCGAGCGCAAGGGCGACACCTACGTCTTCGATGTCCATCTCCAGGGGGAGAAGGAAACGGTCTTCTTCGACAGCTGATGGCCAGGAGGAGCAGGACATGACCGTATCGCCCTTCGACCATCCGCTGCTCTCCGCTCTTCTCGGCGACGAGGAGGCGCGCCGGCTTTTTTCCGTCGAAGCCGAAATCGAGGCGGCGCTGGCATTTGAAGGCGCGCTGGCGCAAGCGCAGGCCGAAAACGGCATCATCGCCAAGGATGCGGCGGCAGCGATCGTCTCGGGCCTGTCCTCGTTCCGGCCGGACACCGCCTTGCTGCGGGTCGCGGTTGCCGGGGACGGGATCATGGTGCCGGAACTCGTGCGCCAGATCAGGATGGCGGTCGGCGAGCCGCATGGCCAGAAAGTGCATTTCGGCGCGACCAGCCAGGATGTCATCGACACCGGCCTGATGCTTCGGCTGAAATCCGTCGTCGAGCATCTCGGCCTGCTGCTGACCGAGACCATCATACGGCTCACTTCGCTCGATGAGCGCTTCGGGGGCAGCGCGCTGGCTGGGGTGACGCGCATGCAACCTGCGATCCCGATCAAAGTGGCGGATCGCGTCCGTGCGTGGCGGGCGCCGCTGCAACGGCACCAGGAAAGATTGCCGGAACAGTCGGGCCGCCTGCTGGTCGTGCAGTTCGGCGGTGCCGCCGGTACGCTCGAAAAGCTCGGCGACAAGGGGCCGGCGGTGCGCGCGGCCCTTGCCGCCGGGCTCGGCCTTGCCGATGCGCCGCAATGGCAGAGCCAGCGCGATACGCTCGCCGATTTCAGCGGCTGGCTGTCGCTGGTGACCGGCAGCCTCGGCAAGTTCGGCCAGGATATCGCTCTGATGGCGCTGGGCGGAACCGAGATCGAACTCTCGGGCGGCGGCGGTTCGTCGGCCATGCCGCACAAGCAGAACCCGGTGAAGGCGGAGGCGCTGGTGGCGCTTGCCCGCTTCAACGCCACGCAGCTTTCCGGCATGCATCAGGCGCTCGTGCATGAGCAGGAGCGTTCCGGCGCCGCCTGGACGCTGGAGTGGCTGCTGCTGCCGCAGATGGCTGTCGCCACCGCCGCGTCGCTGCGCCTTGCCGCCGAGCTGGCCGGGCAGATCGAAAGTCTCGGGCACTGATGCGCACTCAGGTTGTTATCATCGGTTCGGGACCGTCCGGTCTGCTGCTCGGACAATTGCTCCACGGCATCGGCGTCGAGACGGTCATTCTGGAACGCGCCAGCCGCGATCACGTGCTTGGCCGCGTGCGCGCCGGCGTGCTCGAACAAGGCACCGTCGAGTTGCTGGATGAGGCCGGCGCTGCCACCAGGCTGCATGCCGAGGGGCTTCCCCATTCGGGCATCTCACTTGCCTTCGATGGCCGTTTGCATCGCATCGATCTGGCAGCGCTGACCGGCGGCAGGCATGTCACCGTCTATGGCCAGACCGAAGTGACGCACGATCTGATGGACAAGCGCGATGCGGCAGAACTTACCACGGTCTACGAGGCGGCAAACGTCACACTGCACGATTTCGACAGCGAGGAGCCTTTCGCCACCTATGACAAGGATGGCGTCAGCCATCGCATCGACTGCGACTTCATCGCCGGCTGCGACGGCTATCACGGTGTCAGCCGCAAATCGGTGCCGGAGGGCGCGCTAAAAACCTTCGAGCGGCAGTATCCGTTTGGCTGGCTCGGCGTGCTGGCCGAAGTGCCGCCGGCCGATCATGAACTGGTCTACGCCAATCATGAGAGGGGTTTTGCGCTGTGCTCGATGCGCTCGACGCACCGCAGCCGCTACTATGTGCAGTGCCCCGAGGGCGACCGCGTCGAGGCATGGTCGGACGACCGTTTCTGGGACGAGTTGCGCCGCCGCTTGCCGGAGCAGACGGCAGCAAGTGTCGTCACCGGGCCATCCTTCGAGAAGTCGATCGCGCCGCTGCGCTCCTTCGTTGCCGAGCCGATGCGTTTCGGCCGGCTTTTCCTGGTCGGCGATGCCGCCCACATCGTGCCGCCGACAGGGGCCAAGGGTCTCAACCTTGCCGCCAGCGACGTGCGTTATCTCTTTGCTGGCTTGCGCGACTTCTATGCCGAGAAATCGCAAGCCGGCATCGATGCCTATTCGCAAAAGGCGCTGGCGCGGGTCTGGAAGGCGGTGCGCTTTTCCTGGTGGATGACGACGATGTTGCACCGCTTTCCCGACACTGGCGAATTCGGCCAACGCATCCAGGAGGCCGAGCTCGACTATCTCGTGCATTCCAAGGCGGCATCGACGGCGCTTGCCGAGAACTATGTCGGCTTGCCTTACTGACGGGCGGCAAACGCTACGCGGGTCTATCGACCCAGGAGATTGCGTTCGACGGTTCTCAGATGCGCCAGCATCGCGTTTTTCGCGCCTTCCGGATCGCGGTGAAACAGGCAATCCAGGATCGCCTGGTGCTCATCGCAGTAGGTCTGGCGACGTTCCTCCGAGAACGAACGCTTCTTCATTTCGAACCAGGGTGACTGGTTGCGAATGGCGCGCATGAGATTGTGGATCTCTTTCAGGAAGTCATTGCGGCAGCATGCGAACACCCGGTGATGGAATTCGGCGTCCCAATGCTCGAAATCCGGCATGTCCTTGGCTTCGCATGCGGTCTGGTGCGCTTCGCGAACCGCGTTCAGTTCGGTCGCGCTGGCATTGGTCGCGGCAAAGGCCGCCGCCGCCGGTTCGAGCAACTGCCTGATCTCCATCATGTCGGCGGGGCTGGTGCCCTCCATCCGCGCGACCATCGATGTGATCGACGTCGGGTTGGTCGCGGTCAGGAAGGTGCCGCGCCCGACATGCCGGACGACAGTTCCGTCGTTCTCGAGGAAGCCGACGGCACGGCGCACGGTATTGCGCGCGACGCCGAACTCGACCGCGAGGTCGCGCTCGGGCGGCATGCGGCCGTCCTCAAGCCACTCGCCCGAGGAAATCCGCTTCTTGAGCATTGTGGCGATATCGTTGGCGACGAGCTTCGGCATTCGTTGAGAACTTTTATCTGATCCAATGTTGAACCAATATTATCAAGCGATTGCCGGTTGGTCCAGTGTCCAAACGAAGAACAGGCACCGCAGGCACTTATTTTGTTGATTTGTGAGCCGAAACCCTCTTGAAGCCTGAACCAATCAGCGATAGCGTGTAACGAAAGAGCCAGTATTGGTTCATAAAAGGTTCAGGGAGGAATCGGATGCGGGTCGCGACATTTTCGATCGCCGGCGAACGTCGCGTGGGTATCGTCGATCTCGATGCCCAGACCATCGCTCCTTTCGATTTTGCCGTCGATCAGGCCAAGGCCGGCATTCTGGCACTGATCGAGCGCAACGGCGCCGGCCTGCCGCGCACCCTTTCACCGATCCCGCTGGCGCAGGTGGAAATCGAGGCGCCGATCCCGCAGCCGCGCCGCAACATCTTCTGCGTCGGTAAGAACTATCACGAGCACGCGCACGAGTTTGCCCGCAGCGGCTTCGATTCCAGCGCCGGCGCCGGCGCGATCCCAAAACACCCGATTATCTTTTCCAAGGTGCCTGAATCGGTCGTCGCCAACCATGCCAGCGTGCTGATCGATTCCTCGGTCTCGACGGCCATCGACTACGAGGCGGAGCTTGCCGTCATCATCGGCAAGGGCGGGCGCGGCATAGCCAAGGAAAACGCGCTCGACCATGTGTGGGGCTACACGATCGTCAACGATGTCACCGCCCGCGACCTGCAAGGCAAATACAGCCAGTGGCTGATCGGCAAATCGCAGGACACGTTCTGCCCGATGGGTCCCTGGGCGGTGACGAAGGATGAACTCGACCTGGCGACCGCCGGCATCCGCTGTTTCGTCAACGAGGATCTGCGCCAGGATTCGCGCATATCGCTGTTGATCTTCGACATCCCGACCATCATCGCGACGCTCTCGCAAGGCATCACGCTGAAGCCCGGCGACATCATCGCCACCGGCACGCCGGTCGGCGTCGGCATCGGCTTTGATCCGCCGAAATATCTCAAGGCCGGTGACGTCGTGCGCATCGAGATCGACGGCATCGGCACGCTGGAAAACCGCTTCGTGGAGTATGCGCAATGACGACCGTGACGGTTGGCCAGGTCGTCGCGGAGGTTGTCGGCGAGGGTGCGGCCGTGGTGATGATCCATGGCCTCGGCGGCACCTCGAACATGTTCCAGCCACAGATGGCGGCACTTTCCAGCTATCGCGTGATCCGGCTCGACCTGCCGGGCTCCGGGCGCTCGCCGCGCCCGATCGAGCCGCTGACCATCGAATTGATGAGCGAGGCGGTGATCCGCGCCATGGCCGGCATGGGCGTCACGTCAGCGCATTTCGTCGGCCACTCGATGGGCACCATCATCTGCCAGCAGATTGCCGCAACGCAGCCCTCGCTGGTTGCGTCGCTGGCGCTGTTCGGCGCGCTGGCGGAACCGGCGGAAGCGACCAGGCAGGGGCTTGCCAATCGCGCCCGGCTGGCGCGCTCGGGCGGCATTGCCGATATCGCCGACCAGATCGTCGCCAATGCGATCTCGGCGCACACCAGGGAAACCTCGCCCGCCGCCGTCGCCTTCGTGCGTGAATCGATCACCCGCCAGGATCCGGAATCCTATGCCCGCACTTGTGAGGCGCTGGCCAAGGCAACCGCGGTCGACGCGCGGCGGATTTCCGTGCCGACCTTGCTTGTCACTGGCGACGCCGACACGGTCAATCCGGCTGGTGTCGGGCAGGCGCTTGCCGACAAGATCAAGGGAGCCATATTCTCGTCTCTGGATCGGTGCGGGCACTGGGCCACGGTGGAAAGCCCGCGCGAGAGCAGCCAGAAGCTCGCCGATTTTTTGAGACGGGTTGATAGGTGAGGAATTCTGATCGGGCGTAGAACTACGCGCTCGGCAAGTTGGGAGGCTTGTGATGGCAGACGACAGCTGGAACGGGAACGGCTCGAGCAGCACGCTGTTCACCAATGTGCGCGTGCTCGACGCGACAGGTGAATATCCATATACCGGTGAGGTGCTGGTGCAGGGAAACCGCATCAAGCAGATCACCAAGGGCTCGTCGCGCTTCGGCTCGTCCTCTTCATCTTCCTACAGTGGTGGCGCAACCGTCATCGACGGCATGGGCGCGACGCTGATGCCCGGCATGATCGACGCGCATCTGCATCTGTCGTGGAACAACGCACCCGGCATCGACCCCATCCAGATGATGGAGATCGAGGAGCACATGCTGGTCACCATGGAGATGGCCAAGCTGGTGCTCGACGCCGGCTTCACCGCCGGCCGGGGGGCGGCGGCCGCCAAGCCGCGTCTCGACGTCGTCGCCAAGAAGTTCATCAACCAGGGGCGGTTTCCGGGACCGCGCTACCTGGCCGCCGGTCCGGAAATCACCACGGTCGGCGGTCTCGGCGATTCCGCGCCTTCACACATTCCGCATGAAGGGCTGAACCTCGGCATCGTCGTTTCCGGCCCCGAGGAAATCCGCCGTACCGTGCGCCAGCTGATCAAATACGGCGTCGATTCCATCAAGCTTAACCTGTCGGGCGAGAGCATCACCGGCATGGGCGCCGAGGAAACACCGATGTCGGAGGAGGAGGTCGCGATGGCGGCTTCCGAGGCGCGCTGCCGCAACAAGGTGCTGTCGGCGCATGCGCGCTCGTCCGGTTCGGTCAAGCAGTGCATACGCCACGGCATCCAGAACATCTACCACGCCTCCTTCGCCGACGAGGAAGCGCTCGACATGCTCGAGGCGGTCAAGGACAAGCACTTCGTCGCGCCTGGCATCGCCTGGCTGATCAACACCGCGCGCCATGCCGAGCAATGGGGCATCAAGCCGGGTTCGCCGCTGTCGCTCGAATATGAGCGCGAGCTCGAAATGTGTATCGAGACGATGAAGAAGATGCACCGGCGCGGCATTCGCGTCTGCATCGGCGGCGACTACGGCTTTGCCTGGACGCCGCAAGGCACCAACGCCAAGGACATCCAGACCTTCGTCGAAATGCTCGGCTTCTCGCCGATGGAAGCCATCCAGGCCGGCACCAAATATGGCGGCCAGATCATGAACATGGGCGACGAACTCGGCCTGATCAAGGAAGGCTACCTCGCCGATATCCTGCTGATCGACGGCGATCCGATTTCCGACGTGCGCATCCTGCAGGACAAGAACCGCATCCTCGCCATCATGAAGGACGGCAAGTTCCACAAGGCGCCGCGCATGAACGAGCAGCGTCGGCGGCTGACTGCATGAGCCTGCTCGACCAGCCATCCTCGCCGTCGCTTTCGGGCGGCGGCATGACACGCCGGCAGGCCTGGGGCCTCGTCGGCCTGCTTGCCGCCGCCGTCATCGCATGGCTGGTCTTTGCCGTCTGGCCGGATTGGCTGAACGCGATCCTGATCTCGAAGAAGGCGTTCGTCAGCGCCATCCTCAACGGCATCACGCTGGCCGGCCTGTATTTCCTGGTTGCGAGTGGCTTCACGCTGATCTTCGGCCTGATGCGCAACGTCAATCTGGCGCATGGCTCGCTCTATCTGCTCGGCGCTTATATCGGCTACGAGGTCACCAGCCGCACCGGCTACTGGCTGCTCGGCGTCGCTGCCGGTTTCGCCGTGCTGGCCATCGTCGGCGTCGTCATGCAGGTCTTCGTTTTCCGTCGCCTCGAAGGCGATGACCTGCGCCAGACCCTGGTCAGCATCGGCATCTCGATCGTCGCCGCCGACCTGATGCTGGCGGTCTGGGCGGGCGGCACCTATCAGATCGCGACACCGGAATGGCTCGACGGCGCCTTGACCTTGCCAATCATCACCGCGGTGCGCTCCAACGGCGCCTCGGTCTTCCTCACCTATCCGCTCTACCGCGTGGTCGTGCTGGCGGCGGCGATCGTCATCGGCGTCGGGCTTTGGCTGATGCTGCACCGGACCCGCGTCGGCATGATGATCCGTGCCGGCGTCGACGATCGTGCCATGCTGCAGGCTTCCGGCGTCAACGTGCACGCGGTGTTTGCCATCGTCTTTGCGGTTGGTGCCGGGCTCGCCGGCTTTGCCGGTGTCGTCGGCGGTTCGGCGCTGTCCGTCGCGCCCGGCGAGGATGTCCGCTACCTCCTGGCGTCGCTGGTCGTGGTCATCGTCGGCGGCATGGGCTCGATCACGGGTGCCGCCATCGGCGCGCTGCTGATCGGCCTCGCCGAACAGATCGGCCTCGTCTATTTCCCGACCTACGGTATCGTGCTGACCTTCGTCATCATGGTGGTGACGCTGGCGGTCCGGCCACAAGGCATCATGGGGAAAGCCCGATGAGCCTGGCCATCGCCACGAACGGCACGACACCGCGGCAGAACTGGCTGGAGAGGCTGGGCGCCGGCCACATCATCTTTGCCGTGGTGCTGGTGCTCTATCCGCTGGTGGCGTCGGATTTCTTCCTGACGCAGATCGGCGGCTACTCGCTGATCTTCGGCATGATGGGCCTGTCGCTGATGCTGCTCGCCGGCTATGGCGGCATGGTCAGCCTGGCGCAGATCACGGTCGCCGGCATCGCCGCTTATGCCATCGCCATCCTTGGCAACAACAATTCAAACATCCTCGGCTTCGGCTGGCCGTGGTGGCTCGCGGTGCCGTTCGCGGTTCTCGCGGCGGCACTGGCGTCGGCGCTGATCGGCTGGATCTCGGTGCGCACCGAGGGCATCTACACGATCATGATCACGTTGGCGATCGCCACCGCGACCTACTATTTCGCCCAGCAGAACTACGCCATCTTCAACGGCCATTCCGGCTATGCCGGCATCCGCGCCCCGGCCTTCTGGGGCATCAGCTGGCGTGATCCGAAGCCCTTCTATTATCTCTGCCTTGGCCTGGCCGTGCTGTCCTACGCGGCGGTGCTCTACGGCTCGCGCTCGACCTTCGGCATGACCTTGCAGGCGATCCGCGACAATCCGCGCCGCATGCGCGCGCTCGGCTACCACGTCACCGCGCACAAGGTCTTCGCCTGGCTGCTGGCCGGCGTCATCGCCGGATTGGCCGGCGTGCTGCTGGTCTGGTTCAACGGCCGTGTCTCGCCCGGCACCATCGGCGTCGATGCGGCGATCGATGTGCTGATCATCGCCGTCATCGGTGGCCTTCGCCATCCGATCGGGCCATTTCTCGGCGCGGTCGTCGTCATTCTGATGCAGACCTTCGCCATCGACATCGTCGGCGCCGAGCGCTTCAACACTCTGATCGGGCTGGTGTTTCTGGTGATCGTTTTCGTCTCACCGGATGGAATTCTTGGGTTGTGGGGGAGGATCAAGCCACATCTTGCCCAGGAGTCCTTGCGTCCCGGCTCGTAGCGGCCGGGATGGAATGAACCACTGCAAAACGAAATCAACGGGAGGAAAGTCATGAGGATGCATAGACGTACATTGCTGGCCTTGGCGGTGTTCACCGGGCTGACCGCGCCTTCGATGGCGCTGGCTGCCGACGACACCATCAAGATCGGCCTGCTCGCCACCTTCGAGGGACCGTTCACGGTGCTGGGCGAGGACGGCGAGCGCGGTGCGATGACCGCTGTCGCCGAGATGAACGGCACCGTCGCCGGCAAGAAGATCGAAATCGTCAAGGGCTCGTCCGACGCCTCGCCCGACAGCGCCGTGCGCGCCGCGCGCAAGCTGGTCGAGCAGGACGGCGTCAAGGTGCTGGTCGGTCCGCTTTCGGGCGACGAAGGCCTGGCCGTCAAGGACTACGCCAAGACGCAGCCAAGCGTGACCTTCATCAACGGCACCTCGGCCGCACAGGACACCACGCTGCGCGACCCGGCGGAAAACTTCTTCCGCTTCTCGACCGACGGCGCCCAGTGGATGGCTGGCCTCGGCACCTATGCCTTCAAGGACAAGGGCTACAAGAAGGTCGCCACGGTCGCCGAGGACTATTCCTTCCCCTACACGCAGGTGTTCGGCTTCATGGCCGAGTTCTGCAAGGCGGGCGGCCATGTGCCGTCGAAATCCTGGGTGCCGATCGGCAACAAGGACTTTTCTTCGGTCATCGCCGCCATCCCCGAAGACGTTGACGCGATCTACGTCGCGCTCGGCGGCGCCGATGCGGTCAACTTCCTGACCCAGTACCAGCAGGGCGGCGGATCCGCACCTCTGATCGGCGGCTCGATCACCGTCGACCAGACGGTGCTGACCTCGAAAGGCAAGCTGCGCGACGTGCTGAAGGGCACGCCCTCGGCCGGGCCGACCGCCGACACCAATGATGCGCCGGCATGGAAGGCCTTCGTCGAGGCCTACAAGAAGCAGCCGGGCGCCTTTCCCTCGCCGTCGCTCTTCGCCCATGGCTACTATGTCGACATGAAGGCGACGCTGCTCGGTCTCGACCAGGTCGGCGGCGATGTCTCCGATGGTGGCAAGAAGCTGCGCGATGCGCTGTCGAAACTGTCCTTCGACACGCCGACCGGCAAGGTGTCGCTGGACAAGAACCGCAACGCGATCGCCGACATCTTCCTGACCGAGGTCACCGAAGGCGCCGACGGCAATCTCATGAACAAGCTGGTCAAGGTGGTGCCGCAGGTCAACCAGACGCTCGGCATTCCCGAAGACGAGTTCATGAAGCTCGGCGCGGTCAACCGCGACAATCCGAGCTGTCCGTAACAGCGACATCGAGTGTAGCCGCCAGTGACCGAAAGCTTCGCAGCAAACCGTCTCCAGAGCACCGGCGCCTATGCGTTGGAGCTCGATGGCGTGGCGCGGCATTTCGGGGCGCTGGTGGCGCTCTCGGGCATCAATATGAGGATCGCGGCCGGCGAACGGCGCGCGGTCCTCGGCTCCAACGGCGCCGGCAAGACGACCCTGTTCAATGCCGTCACCGGCGACTTCCTGCCGACATCAGGGCGCATCCGCTTCTTCGGCGAGGACATCACCGACCTGCCGCCGCATGAGCGCATCCGGCGCGGCCTGCGGCGCACCTATCAGATTTCGCAACTGTTCAAGGGCCTGTCGGTCCTCGACTCCATCTTTCTCGCCTGCCGGGGTGTCTCGCGCCGGCGGTTTTCGCTGCTGCGTCCGGCGGCCAGCGACGTCAACATGGTGCAGGCGGAGTCGATCCTCCACGCCGTGCATCTCGAAGCCTATCGCGACACGCTGGTGGCGACGCTGAGCCACGGTCAGCAGCGCCAGTTGGAGATCGCGCTGGCGCTCGCCGGCGCGCCGCGCTTCATCCTGTTCGACGAGCCGGCGGCCGGCCTTTCGCCGACCGAGCGCCGCGATCTCGTGGCCATTCTCAACGCGCTGCCGAAGCACATCGGCTACATCATCATCGAGCACGATCTCGATGTCGCCCTGCGCGTGTCGGAATATGTCTCGATGATGCACAATGGCCGCCTGTTCAAGGAAGGCACGCCGCAGGAGATCGAAGCCGATCCCGAGGTCCAGGAGATCTATCTCGGGGGCAAGCATGGCTGAGCGCCCAACCTCTTCCGGCAAGCCGACCAGGGCCATCCTCCGGATAGACGACCTGCAGGTCTTCTATGGCGAAAGCCATGCGCTGCAAGGCGTTTCGCTGACGCTGGAAAGCGGCGTGCTGTCGGTGGTCGGCCGCAACGGCATGGGCAAGTCGACGCTCTGCAACACCATCGTCGGCCTGAAGCGCGCGCGCTCCGGTTCGATCCGCGTCGATGGCCGCGAGATATCGGCGCTCGAGCCGCACGAGATCCACCGTCTCGGCGTCGGCTATGTGCCGCAAGGGCGCCGCGTCTGGCCGAGCCTGACGGTCGATGAACATCTGCGCCTCGCCGCCGGCAACCGGCGCGATGCCAGCTGGACGGTCGAGCGCGTCTACCAGACCTTTCCGCGCCTGGCTGAGCGTCGGACAAATGGCGGCTCTCAGCTGTCGGGCGGCGAACAGCAGATGCTGGCGATTTCGCGCGCGCTGCTCAGTGACCCGAAGCTGCTGGTCATGGACGAGCCGACCGAAGGCCTGGCACCGATCATCGTCGACCAGGTCGAGCAGATGCTGGTCAACCTTGCCGCCGAGGGCGAGATGGCGGTGCTGGTCATCGAGCAGAATATCGGCGTGGCGACCGCGGTGTCGAACCAGGTCGCCATCATGGTCAATGGCCGCATCAACCGGCTGATGGATGCAAAGGCACTCGCCTCCGACCGCGAGTTGCAGCAGCGGCTGCTTGGCGTTGGACGCCATGCCGAGGAAGCGCCCGTCACGCCGGCGGAAGCCGCACAAGCAAAGGAACAACTGGCGGAAGTCTATCGCGTCGACCGCACCGGCGCCGGCTCGGCCGAACCGATACCGCGCAATGGCGTCTATCGTCCGGTCACCGACTTGCCCAACCGCTGGAACGTGCCGGTGACGGAAATGCGGCAGGCGGCGGTCGACAGAACCGCGCCGCAGGACGATCTGAAAAAGGTCTTCGCCATCCCCTTTGCCGAGCGTATCGGCCGGACCGTGCTGGTCGCCGGCACCTTCGACACCAAGGGCAAGGAACTGCGCTTCGTCGCCGACCGGCTGAAGTCGCTGGGCATTCCGGTACGCACGGTCGATCTCTCGACGTCGGGAAAGCCGACCAGCGCCGACGTGCCCGCCATGCAGGTGGCCGGCATGCACGCGCGCGGTTCGTCAGCCGTCTTCACCAATGATCGCGGCGGATCGGTCAGTGCCATGGCGGAAGCCTTCGCGCGCTGGATCGAGCGCGAGTCGCGCATCGGCGGCGTCATATCGGCTGGTGGCTCCGGTGGCACCACGTTGGCAACGGCGGGCATGCGTGTCCTGCCTGTCGGCATACCCAAGCTGATGGTGTCGACGGTGGCGGCCGGCGATGTCGCCAAATATGTCGGCGGCGCCGACATCATGATGTTCCATTCGGTCGCCGATGTGCAGGGGCTGAACTCGATCACCGAACAGGTGCTGTCCAACGCCGCGCACGCCATGGCCGGCATGGTCGCGCAACTGCCCAATGCCGAGGCGTGGGAAGCCAGGCGCAAACTGGCGCGGCCTGCTGTCGGCATCACCATGTTCGGCGTCACCACACCGGCGGTGCAGGCGGTGACCAGACGTCTCGAAGCCGACTATGACTGCCTTGTCTTCCATGCCACCGGCATCGGTGGACGGGCCATGGAAAATCTCGGCGACTCTCGCCTGCTGTCGGCCTTCCTCGACCTGACTACCACCGAAGTGGCCGACATGATCGTCGGCGGCGTCTTCCCGGCGACCGAGGATCGTTTCGGCGCGGCGATCCGCACCGGATTGCCTTATGTGGGCTCTACCGGCGCGCTCGACATGGTCAATTTCGGCCCGCGCGACAGCGTGCCGGAGAAATTCCGCAGCCGCAAATTCGTCATCCACAATCCGAACGTCACCCTGATGCGCACCACGCGCGACGAGAACCGCGCCTTCGGCGAATGGATCGGCGCGCGGCTCAACGCCATGAACGGCCCGGTGCGGTTCCTGCTGCCGGAAGGCGGCGTGTCGATGCTCGATGCGCCCGGTCAAGCCTTTCACGATCCGGAAGCCGACAACGCCCTGTTCGAGGCGATCGAGAAAACCGTTCGCCAGACCCCGTTGCGCCATGTCGAGCGGGTGCGGGCAAACATCAACGAAACGCCTTTCGTCGACGCGGCGATCAACGCGTTCCACGCGATTACGCCGAAGCTGCAGAGGCGGGCATGAAGAATTGGACTTCGCCACCGTGCGGGTGGATGTTTGAGAGTATCGCCGGTCGCCCCGTGCCGACCGTATTGTCTTGGGGAGGATAGATCATGGACGCGCAAACCTTTGGCGCTTTCCTGTTGTGGCTGATCATTGCCGCGATCGTCGTGGTGATCGCCGTCTACATCTTGCGCTGGCTCTATCGCCGCTCGACCAAGGAGACGGCGTTCGTGCGCACCGGCTTCATGGGCGAGAAGGTGGTGGTGAATGGCGGCGCCTTCGTCATTCCGGTGCTGCACGAGATCACCCCGGTCAACATGAATGTGTTGCGCATCGAGGTGCGCCGCGAGGATGGTTTTGCGCTGATCACCAAAAACCGCATGCGCGTCGACCTGATCGCCGAGTTCTTCGTCCGCGTCGGCGCCAACCGTGACCTGGTGGCCGCCGCCGCGCAGACGCTTGGCCGCCGCACGCTGCAGCCCGACAGCCTGCGCGAATTGCTGGAAGGCAAGTTCGCCGGCGCCCTGCGCACGGTCGCGGCCCAGATGACGCTCGAAGAGATGCACGAACTGCGCGGCGACTACGCCGCCAAGGTGCGCAGCCTTGCTTCGGAATCGCTCGCCGCCAACGGGCTCGAGCTGGAAAGCGTCGCCATCGTCGATCTCGACCAGACCAGCCTCGAATATTTCGACCCGTCCAACGCCTTCGACGCCGAGGGCCTGACGCAGCTGACGGAATCGATCGAGACCCGCCGCCGGATGCGCAACGAGATCGAGCAGCGCACGCTGGTCGATATCCGCAACCAGAACCTCGACACCCAGCGCAAGGTGCTGGAGATCGACCGCGACAGCGAATATGCCCGCCTTGAACAGGAACGCGAGGTCGAGATCCGCCGTGCCGCGCAACGTTCGGAACTCGCCATCGAGCGCGCGCTGCGCGACCAGCAATCCGAGCAGGCGCAGCTTTCGTCGCGCGAAGCCGTCGAGAAGTCGCGCCTCAACCAGGAGCGAAACATCACCGAGGAGCGCATCAAGAGCGAGGAAGACACGCAGCGTCGCGAGATTGCGCGGCGCCGTTCGCTCGACGAGACCGAGATGAAGATGCGTGAACTGACCGAGCGCGAGCAGATTGCGCTTGAACTGTCGCTGGAAAAGGCCCGCATCGAGCGGGAGGGCACGCAGAGCCAGCTCGAGATCGAGCGCAGGAAACTGCTCGAGGTCGCGGAGCTGGAGCGTCAGATCGCGCTGGCTGAAAAGGCGCTGGAAGTGACGAAGGCCGAGGCGGAAAAGCGCCGCGCCGAGATCGTCGAGAACCAGGCAACCGAGACGGCGCGGATCGCGCAGGATCGCGCCATCGACGAGGTCAGGATCGCAAGGGAGCGTCACCTCGAAGCGCTGCAGATCGCCAAGCGTCAGGCTTTCGAGGAAGCCGAGATCTCGGCCGGCGAAGAGGTCGAGCGTGCCCGCATCACCACCGAGCGCGGCATCGAGGAGGCCCGGCTGATCAAGGATCGCGATATCAGGCAGCTTGGCGTCGACCGCGACCAGAAGATCGAGATCGCCGAAATCCAGAAGGCAATCGATATCGCCAAGAAGACGCAGGAGCGGTCCTCGGCCATAGCCGCTTCGGAAGCCGTCCGCGCCAAGGCCATCCAGGCCGAGGAACAGGCCTTCACCGCCCGCGAGCGCGAGATCGCCGAGCGCCGCAAGCTGACCGACCTGATCGGCGCGCAACGCGAAGCCGAGCGTGACGCCTTGCGCATAGTCTCTGCCGCGGATGCGGAGATGAAGGCGGCAAAGAGCCTTGCCGAAGCGCAGAAGATCGCCGCCGTAGCGGCCGCGGAATCGGAGAAGATCCACGCCCTTGCCGCCGCCCAGCGCTACGAAGTCGATGCCGCCGGCCATCGCCAGCTCAACGAGGCCGAGAACCTGCTCTCGAACGAGGCGCGGGCAGGGCGCCTGCGTGGCAAGCTGCTCGACCACATGGAAGGCATCATCCGCGAGAGCGTCAAGCCGATGGAGAAGATCGAGGGCATCAAGATCCTGCATGTCGACGGCATCAACGGTGGCACCGGCGGCAACCGCAACGTCACCGACGAGGTCATCGACTCGGCGCTGCGTTACCGTGTGCAGGCGCCGATGATCGACAATCTGATGAAGGAGATCGGCATCGAAGGCGGCTCGCTCGGCCGCATGACCGACGTGCTGCGCGACGCCAAGGACATTTCAAGCCTGACCCGCGACAAGAAGGGCAAGGGCAAGCCCGCCAAGGACGACGATGACGACCGCGATCACTGAGGTGAGGGCGGTGTTTCACTACGCTTCGTTGGGCCGTGCGGGACGATGTCTTGCGCCTGATTGCCGTGCTGCGTCGGTTTGCGATGATTGCCAAGTGGTTCCCCCACTCCGTCGCTGCTTCGCAGCGCCACCTCTCCCCCGTCCGGAGGGCGAGGAAGAGAGCCCGCCGCGGACGGTTCGCGCCCTTCCTCTCCCCCGTCGATCGGGGGAGAGGTGTCGAGCGAAGCTCGACGGAGTGGGGGTCGATCTGGCGCGGCGCGAGACAATGTATGCGCGGACTTCCATGCCCATAGCCGGCTTTCAAGCATGACCAAGGTCTATGTGTCCTCGGTCATCCCCGCTCCGGCGGCGGAAGTCTGGAAGCTTGTGCGCAACTTCAATGGTTTGCCGGGCTGGGCGCCGTTCGTCGCCGAGAGCCGCACCGAGCAGAACGCGCAGGCCGACCAGATCGGTTGCATCAGAAGTTTCACGCTGAAGGACGGCGGGCGGATTCGTGAAAGGCTGCTGGCGCTGTCCGACTATGATCTATCCTGCAGCTACGCGATTCTCGAAAGCCCGATGGCGGTGGAGAATTATGTCGCCACCCTGTCGCTGACACCGATCACCGACGGCAATTTGACGCTCGCCGAATGGCAGGCCGAGTTCGACTGCGCCGCCGACCGCGAAGCTGCCCTGATGCATCAGATCGGCAATGGCGTGTTCCAGACCGCCTTGACCGCGTTGAAACACCGGTTCGGGCGCTGACATCAGCCGATGGTCCAGGTTCGCCAGAGCACGATCATCGATGCGCCGATCGACGAGGTCTGGGCGATCCTGCGTGATTTCAACGGTCATGACCGCTGGCACCCGGCGATCTCGTTTAGTGAAATCGAAGGTGGTGAGCCTGTCGATGCGGTCGGCGCGGTGCGCCATTTCCGGCTCGCCGACGGTGGTGAGTTGCGCGAGCAACTGCTGGCGCTGTCGGACAAGGATCATCGGTTGAGCTATTGCCTGCTCGAAGCGCCGCTGCCGTTGATGGGCTATGTCGCCTCGGTGCGGCTGAAGCCGGTGACCGATGGCAACGCGACCTTTTGGGAATGGCGTTCCGAATTCCACCCGCCGGCGCATCGCCGCGACGAACTGGTCAAGCTGGTCACCGAAGGTATCTATCAGGCCGGCTTCACGGCCGTGCGCAACCTCTTGCGACGCGGAAGCGTGGGCGCGCCGATCGACGCGAGACAATCGCGGGCGGCTGCAGCCCCGATGCCATCCGCAAGCGTGCCACGCGCGGTGTCAACGATTGCTCCGGGTCAGGCCGCGACGACCAAGGCAATCCTGGTCGAGCGTTATGGCGGACCGGAGGAGTTGCAGCTGAAAGAAATCGGATTGCCGCCACTGGGGCTGAACGAGGTGCGGATCCGTCATACGGTGATCGGCGTCAACTTCATCGACGTCTATTGCCGCACCGGCTTTTTCGACCTGTTGCAGCCGCCTGGCGTGCCGGGCATGGAGGCCGCAGGCGTCATCGAGGCGGTTGGCTCGGCGGTGTCGGGCTTTTCGGTCGGCGATCGCGTCGCCTATGCCTGCCCACCGGTTGGCGCGTATGCGGAGCGGCGCAACATGGCGCCCGAGCTGCTGGTTCATCTCTCGGACGATATTCCAGATGAAATTGCCGCTGCCGGCCTGCTCAAGGGCGTTGCCGCGAGTTTCCTGCTGCACGATGTCCATGTCGTGAAGCGCGGCGACATCGTCCTCGTCCATGCGGCGGCCGGCGGCATCGGCCAGTTGCTGGTGCAATGGGCCCGCCACCTCGGCGCGACGGTGATTGCCACGGTGTCGAGCGATGACAAGGCGCGGATCGTCGAGCGTCTCGGCGCGCACCATGTCATCGTCTACTCCCGCGAGAATTTCGCCGAGGCCGTCATGCGGCTGACCGCAGGCATGGGCGCCAATGTCGCTTATGACGCGGTCGGCAAGGACACCTTCGCCGGTTCGCTCGCGGCCCTCGCCGTGCGTGGCCATCTCGTCAGTTTCGGCCAGGCTTCGGGGCCGGTCGGCAATTGGGATATCGGCCGCTTCGCCTCCAGGTCGCTCACCATCTCGCGGCCCAACTACGCCCACTATACCGACACGCCGGAGAAGCTCGCGCCGCATGTCGCCAGGTTTTTCCAGGCCCTTCGCCAAGGCGTCGTCAGGGTCGAGGCGCCGACGCGGTACGATCTTGCCAACGCCGCCGACGCGCACCGCGATCTGGAATCCCGCCGCACGACGGGGGCCCTGGTCTTGCTGCCGTAGTTGGCGGGTCAGCCCATTGCGCTGGCGTAGATATCTAGCACTTGTGTCACGCTGCAGATCAGCAGATCCCTGGCCCTTGGTGCGACGGAGCCGTTCGCCACCGCGCGGTCGAGATGGCCAAGGTACTGGCTGATGAGGGGTGAGGGGATGTCGCGGTCGCCGAGCGCCTGCATCAGCGCATCCGTGGCTTGCTTCGCCGCCGGTGCCGGCCAGTAGTAGCGGATGCGGTCGCTGTAGGAGAAATGGCGTTCTATCCGCTGCTCGGCCTCGGAGCCGTGGTAATAATTCTTCCAGTTGGCGGGCGCAGCCTGCATGGCGCGCTCCATGGCCGCCGGCAGGCTTTCGCGCGTCGCATCGGGAGCGAGGATATCGGCGATGTGGCTCAGACCATAGAGCGCCTCGCGCAGGGCGAAGGTTAGCCACGGCCCGACCTTGAGGATGGCAAAGCCATTGTCGACCAGCGCGGTCAGCGCCGCGACCGGCTGGTAGTCCGTCGAGTGAGCCTCGAAGACGAATTGCGGCAGGTCCCGAAGCGTTCCGGCCAGGGCGCCGGCGCGTTCCGGCCGGTAGGCGATCACCTCGGCATTGCCGAATTCGACGCCCGGCTGCACGACGACGCCGATCGCGCGCGAAAAAGCCTGGTCGAGGCCACGGCGGCTGAAAGCCTGCCGGTGGATGCGTACCGTCTCCAGGGCCGCCTCCGGCGTCGTCACCGCCAGATGGTCCAGCGCCTCGAAGGCACCGCCGTGCACCGGCACTTCCGTGCCGATGACGTAGACAGGTTTGGCGCCGCCCGCTCGTTCGGTCGCGGCCTCGGCCATCGCGGCCAGTTCCGCCGCGCGCGCCGCAATCGTCGCGTCGGGCGGTGCGGCACCCTCGCCGGCGCAGCCCATGCTGGCGTCGAGATGGATCTTGGTGAAGCCGGCTTCCGCATAGGCCTCGACCATGGCCGAGGCCTTCTGCATGGCCTCCGGCGCGGGCAGGTGCTTCCAGGGATTGGGCCCGAGATGGTCGCCGCCAAGCACGAGCCTGTCCAGGGGAAAGGCGACCTTGCCGGCGATCGCCTCGACGAAACGCCGGAAGTCCCCGGGCGTCATGCCGGTATAGCCGCCCTCGTGGTTCACCTGGTTGCAGGTGGCCTCGATCAGCACGTCGGCGTCGCGCGCCTTGCCGTGGCGTAGCGCCGCCTCGATGACGAGCGGATGGGCCGAGCAGATCGAGGCGATGCCGCGGCGCTCGCCGGCCGCGCGTCGCGTCGCGATGGCAGCCAGCCTGTCCGTCGCCTGGCTCACGCCGTCTCTCCGGTCTCGGCCGTCTCGATGAAGGCCTCGACGGCGGCAAGGGAGGCTATGCCCTCCATCGGCCCCTTCTTCGTGACCGCCAGTGCGCCGCAGCCATTGGCGATTCTGAGCGCCTTCTCGGGCGTCGCCCCGCGCAGCCAGAAGGAGACAAAGGCGGCGGCAAAACAGTCGCCGGCGCCGGTCGGGTCGATTTCGTCGACGACGAATCCGGGCGACGCGGTGCGTCCGGCCTGGTCGTAGTGAACGGCGCCTTGTGCCCCCTTCTTGATGACCACCGTCGAGATGCCGCGTTCCAGCATTTCGCGCACCGCGCCTTCCTCGTCGGTCGCCCTGGCGAAGATGAACAGTTCCGGCCCGCTCGGCAGGAACAGATCCGTCTTCGAGAGCACGAAATGCAAGGCTTCGCGCAGGCCCGGCAAATCGAGCATTTCCTTGCGGATGTTGGGGTCGAAGGAGACCGTGCCGCCGCGCGCCTTGACGGTTTCGATCCCGGTGCGCGCCACCGCGATCGTCTCCGGCGAGAACAGCGAGGTGCCCATGACGTGAAAATGGTCGGCGCTGACCAGCAGCGCGCGCGCCTCGGTGCCGATCTCGATCAGGCCGGCAGCACTTTGCTTGATGTTGTAGACGAAATGCCGGCTGCCATCCGTCTCGTAGGTAACGAAGGCGGTTCCGGTGGCGGCGCCGCGATGCACCTTGATGGCCGAGATGTCGGCGCCGTCGGCGCGCAGGCGCTCGATGTTCAAATGGCCGAAATCGTCATCGCCGACCGCGGCGATCAGGCCAGCCGGCTGGCCGAGCCGCGCTGCCTGGTCGATGAAAATGGCCGGTGCGCCGGACGGAAACGGGCCGACGAGTGGCCCGGGAGCAAGGAAACTCTGGCCGATCCGCTCGGCCATGATCTCGACCAGGATCTCGCCGGCGCAAACCAGTTTCTTCATGTCCTCACCATTCGCCGGATGGCATCGGGCCGGCGGCCGGATGCGAAGCGTCATGTTGCGTCTTGTCGCTGTCTGAAAGCCTATGCCGTCAGTTTTAGAGCGTCAATAAATAATTTGACGCACGTAATGTTTTTACGCTGTATTGGGAAACGTGAAAATTTGACTGAATAAGTTCGGTCAAGCATTGCCGCTTCCGGGCAACGGCCGCATGACTGGTGACGGCCGGATCGTTCCGGTCGGTGATTGTGGCAAGAGGACGTGAAAGATCGATGGCGGAGAAGACGCACCGCACGATGGATGACTTCGCCCAGGCCTGTGGCGTGTCGCGCCCGACGCTGTCGAAGTACTTTGACGATCCGGCGAGCGTGAAGCCGGCGACGCGGGCGCGCATCGAAGCCGCCCTGCGTTCCTCGGACTACCAGCCGAACCTTTTTGCCCGCAACCTCAACCGCAAGCGCACCCGCAACATCGGCATCGTCGTGCCGACGATCACCGATCCGTTCTATGCCGAGATGGTCAGCCGCATCGAATTTCGCTGCCGCGACGAAGGCTATTGGCCGATCGTCATCTCCTCGCACGGCTCGCCGAAGCTGGAAGCGGAATCGGTCAGGACGCTGCTGTCACTGAAGGTCGCCGGCGCGATCATCGCGCCGCTGGGCCTGGCCTCCGACCGCAGCGTTTTCGACAAGCTCGGACAGGACATTCCGATCGTCTATTTCGACACCTATATCGAGGGCGATACGCCATTCGTCGGCAACGACAACCGGCAGAGCGTGTCGACCATCGTCGACTATCTGTGCCGGTCGGGCGAGCCGCCGGCCTATCTCGACATTCCACATGTCAACCACAACTCCGGCGAACGGCAGGAAAGCTACATCATCGCGATGGAGACGGCCGGGTTCGAGCCGGTCGTCATCGAGGCGGCGCGCGATTACACCTGGGACTTCGAGCGCGTGGGCTACGAGCAGATGGAAGCGATGCTGGAGACCGGCACCTTGCCCGGCCGCACCATCCTATGCGCCAACGATCGTCTGGCCTTCGGCGTGATGTCGGCGGCGTTCTCGCGCGGCCTGAAGATCGGCCGCAGGCCCGACTGCGATCTGCGCGTTGCCGCGCATGACGATCATCCGTTGAGCCGCTACACCTGTCCGGCGCTGACCACCATGGCGCAGGATTTCGCCGCCATGGCTGGCCGTAGCGTCGAGATACTGCTGGCGCTTCTGGACGAAGCCAACCTGCCAAGGCAAGGCATCGAACGCACGGTCAAGCTCGATGCCACCCTGGTGATGCGTCAGTCGGCTTGAGCAGCCGACGCCAGCGAATCCCGTTCGAATCGGCGCCAGGCAGCCACGCCTTCGGCCACCACTTGCCGCGCGGCAGGGATATGGCGTCCCATCGAGACGAAGCCATGGATCTGTCCCGGCCATTGCCGCAGGATCACCGGAACGCCGGCGGCCTGCAGGCGCTTGCCATAGGCTGCCCCTTCGTCGGCAAGGATATCGCAGCCGGCAAGCGCCACGAAAGCCGGCGCGACGCCGGCGAGATCAGGCGCCAGCAGTGGCGAGACGCGCCAGTCCATGATGTCGTCGGGCGTTCGTACATAGTGGTCGCGAAACCATGCCATGGTGGCGGCCGTAAGCCCGAAGCCGTCGCCGAAACGCCGGTAACTGTCGGCCGTCTGCCGCGCATCGGTGTTGGGATAGATCAGGATCTGCGCGGCAAGCGATGGCGCCAGCCCGTCGCGGGCGAGTAGCGCCAACACGGCGGCCAGATTGCCGCCGGCGCTGTCGCCGGCAACGCCGATGCGAGTCCGGTCGATGCCGAGTTCGGCGGCGTTCTCCACCATGAAGCGGAGCGTTGCCCGGGCATCCTCCAGCCCGGCGGGAAATTTGTGTTCCGGCGCCAGGCGATAATCGGGACAGACAACAACGGCGCCGCCGAGGTTGGCCAGCCAGCGGCAGATCTCGTCATGCGAATCCAGATGGCCGATGACCCAGTCGCCGCCATGCAGATAGAGCAGCGCCGGCGCCCCGCTTCGTGGCGCGCCGATGCCGCGATGGATGCGGATCGTGACAGGACCGCTCGGCCCGTCGATCTGCTGCTCCAAGGTCGTTGCGACCGACTCGTGCTCGCCCTGCAGCGTCGGGAACGAAGCGTTGTAGGCGGCGCGCGCCGCCGCCACGCTGCCATTCTCGAATGGCTCACCGCCGGCCGTGCGGCCGATTTCGAGGACGCGCAGCGCATCCGGGTCGAGTGTCATCGTCATATCCTCAGGCCAGCAAGCTGCTTGCCTCGTCCTCGGTCAGCAGGGCCGGCTGGATGACATCGCCCGCGACGGCGACCGAGCCCTGTGTTTCACCAGAACGCAGGATCGCCTCCATGATTTCCAGCACGTGCAGCGCCAGATTGCCAGAGGCGCGGGGCGTGTTCCCGGTTTGGAGCGAGCGCACCAGATCGGCGACGCCGAGCATGCGGTAGTTGGCGCGATCGGGCGCCGCATAAGGCCAGTTGCGGGCGCCATAGAGTTCGCCTTCGCTGGCGAAATCCTTCCACTCGGCGCCGCGTTCGGAGAGCGAGACGGTGCCGCCGAATGTGTCGGGGTCGGGCAGCCGCAGCGAGCCTTCCTTGCCGTGCAACTCGATCGGGTGGTTGGAGTGGCGAAAGACATCCCAGGAGGCGCCGAAGGTGACGGTCGCGCCGGAACGGAATTCAAGCAGTGACAAGACGTTGGTGGGCGTGCCGACCTTGAATGTGGTGTTCTTGAATGGTCCCTCGGCGGTGATCAGCCGTTCCTCTTGGCCGCGCGTCGCCATCGCCATGACCCGCTCGACCGGACCGAGCAGATTGACCAGCATGGTCAGATAGTAGGGGCCCATGTCGAACACCGGCCCGCCGCCCGGCTGGTAGTAGAACTGCGGGTTGGGGTGCCAGTGCTCCATGCCGCGGCCCATCATGAAGGCCGTGCCGGTGACCGGACGGCCTATGGCGCCGTCGTCCATCAGCCGGCGCGCACGGCGTCCGGCGGCGCCAAGGAAGGTGTCGGGCGCCGAGCCGAGCAGCAGGCCGCGCTTTGCCGCCTCCGCCACCAGGCGGCGTCCGTCGCTGGCCGAAGTTGCCAACGGCTTTTCGGTGAAGACGTGCTTGCCGGCCGAAAGTGCCGAAAACGAAATGTCGAAATGCGCCGCCGGAATGGTCAGGTTGAGGACAAGATCGATCTCGGGGTCGGCCAGCAGCGCATCGACGCCGAGCGCCTGGATGCCATATTCCTTCGCCCGCACCGCCGCCATGTCGGCCGAGATATCGGCGCAGGCGCGCAACTCGATCCCGCCGAAGAGCGCGGCATTGCGCAGATAAGTCATCGAGATATTGCCGCATCCGATGACGCCGATCCCGAGCTTCGTCTTTGATCTTCCGTGCATTTTTGATCGTACCTCCCCAATGCGGTCATGGTCTGCCGAATCCATTGTGGCGGCAACGGATCGCCTTCGAAAAGCGCTATACAACATTTTAAATATTGACGCGCGTAAAATTTTTATACAACATGCGAAAATGCTGGCGCGTTATCGGGAGGCTGCCAGCCCTGGGAGGAGAAAATGACTGACCTGAAAAACGGCCGGGCGCCGATGCGAATCCCGTGGGTCATGCGCGCATTGGATATTGCCGTCGCGGCCACGGATCTCGACGGGGTCAGGCATAGATCACCTTGACCCCGGTCCTATCAAGCTGGCTGCGTATCGGGCCGGACAGGCCATCGTCGGTGATCACGACATCGACGCTCGACAGCGAAAATGCCTTGGAGGTCCCGCTGACGCCCCATTTGCTCGAATCCGCAAGGAGGACAACGCGCCGGGCCATGCGCACGAGGTTTCGCTTCGTTCGCGCCATGTCTTCGTTCACGTCGACCACATCCAGTGATGAGTCAATCGCATGCGCTCCAACAAAGACCTGATGCGCTACCAAGCCGCCGAGAGCCGTGTCGGCATCGGTGATCAGCGTGCTCACCGTGTCTGGATAGACCCGGCCACCGATCATGTGAACGTCGAGCCCGGGCCGATGCATCAGATGCTGCACGATATTCATCGCCGTGGCCGCGACCACGACATTGCTGAGCGGCGGTAACAGCATGGCAACCTGCATCAATGTCGAGCCGCCGTCGAAGATGACCGACTGGTTGTCCTCGAACAGTTCTATCGCTGCCCGGGCGATACGTTTCTTTGCATCGAGGTTCGTTTGCATCCGCCGGGCGAACGCGGCCGTGGTCGAATCCGTGGTCCGGGTCACCGCCCCTCCACGGGTCTTGGTCAGCAGTCCCTTGCGGTCCAGTATCTCGAGGTCGGAGCGCACCGTGACTTCCGACACGCCAAAATCGTCTGACAGGTCCTTGATGCGAACCTGTCCGCTGCGTTGCACTTCACCCAGGATCGATTGGCGTCTCTGCTCTGACAACATTTCCCTGTCCTTGCCTCCATGCACCAGGCGATCGCCCTGGCCTCGGTTCACTCTACCAAAAATACGCGAATTCGAAAGCTTTCGAAAGATTGCATTTATCCTTTCTTTCGCAAACACTGGGTCCGGGATTTTGAAATCAATCGATTGGAAAGTTTTGGACTCATGAGCCTCGGAACCAAGGTGCGCCTGGCGCGCCTCTTCTCACATCCATCGGGCAATCTTTTTGGCGGCGCGGTCGATCACTTTGTCGGCTATGGCGACGTGCGCAAAGGAGGTCTTGCCGACCTGCCGGGCGCGCTTGCACGCGTCATGGTGGGCAAACCCGATTACGTCAGCATCCAGCCTGGCACCGCACGCCATCTGTGGCCGCAATACGCGGGCAAGGCTTCCCTGGTGATCCAGGCCGGCTGCTTCACCCCAGACGATCGCATCAGTGAACTGATTGCGACGCCCGAGGATGCGGTGCGCGCTGGCGCCGATGCGTTGGCCGTGGCCATTCCGGTGCGCGGCGCGACCGAGGGCAAATACATACGTTGGCTGACCGATTCGGTGAATGCGGCGGCCCGTTATGGCATGCCGGTGGTGGCGCATATCTACCCTCGCGATTTCACCGACGGGGCAAAAATCGTCTTCACCCCCGACGAGATCGCCTATGCGGCGCGCATCGGCTACGAGTCCGGCGTCGACGTGATCAAGATCGGCTACACGGGCGATTTCGAGTCGTTCCGAGAGACCGTTCGGACCTGCCCGGTGCCGGTCGTGATCGCGGGTGGTCCGAAGACGGATACGCTGCTCGGCGCGCTTCAGCAGACGGCGGACGCCATCCGGGCCGGCGCGCGCGGTGCCGTGGTGGGCCGCAATCTCTGGGGGCATGGCGATCCGGAAAAGGCAGCGATTGCCTTTCGGGGCGTCATCCATGACGGCCTTTCGGCGCAAGACGCCCTGGCGAAGGCGGGTGCCTGATCGATGCCCACCGTCCCTTCAATCCTCGGCTTCGGAGCCATTGCGATCGACGACATCGTCTATGTCGATCAGCCGTTGTCGGCAGGCAAAGGGAAGGTTCTTGAAAGTGCCCGGGCGTTCGGGGGAAATGTCGCGACGGCGCTTGCCACCGTCGCACGGCTCGGCGGAAGCGCCGGGTTCGTCGGATGGCTGGGCAATGCCGCCGACGACGCCGTGTTGTGCGATCTCGTTGCGAGCGGCGTTGAAACCGCGTTCGCGCCGCGCCACCCGGACGCGCGCCCGGTGCGCTCGCGGATCACCGTCGGTTCGGATGGGGAGCGGTTCATCGCGTATGACGACGAAGCGATGCTGGGCACCGCGCCGGACTTTCCGGACGAGGTTCTCAGCCGCGCGACCGTCCTGATCGTCGATAGCTATGCGATCCGGTCGCTGGATGTCGTGGCTCGGGCTCGCGATCTCGGCCTTGCGATCCTCGGCGATATCGAATGGAGCAGCGGCCCGGCCACGGAGCGGCTGATCGCGCTCTGCGACCATCTCATTCTGCCACTCGGCTTTGCGCGGACCGCCACGGGGTGCCGATCGCCCGCCGAGATGCTCGATGCATTGTGGTTGCCGTCACGGTCCGCCGTGGTTCTGACCGATGGTGGCAGGGGCGTTTACTATCGCGGACGCGATGCGACAGGGTTCTGGCACCTGCCTCCACACCGGGTTGCCGTCGTCGACTCGACCGGTGCCGGTGACTGCTTTCATGGCGCCTATGCCCATGCATTGACGCGCGGTGCCGACACCGCCGGCCGGGTGGCATTCGCTGCCGCGGCGGCGGCCCTTTCGATAACGGGGCGGGGCGGGCGCGAGGCGCTTCCGACCGACGACCAGGTAACGGAACTCCTGGCATCGACGAACGCGCCGTCGGCAGTCGAACTGAAATATGCGCAACTCGATACCGGAACATAGTCGAACTATCCGAGGAAGTATTTCGCAGGTGAAGATAAGCCGAGGACAATCATAAAAATCAGTGGCTTAGACTTGTGGAGGGAGGAATATGGCAGAAGTCGTTCTTGAGAATATCTGCAAGACATACGGGAACAATTTTCACGCAATCGACCAATTGAACCTGTCGGTCGAGGACGGCGAGTTCTTGATTCTCGTCGGGCCGTCCGGCTGTGGCAAATCCACCGCGTTGCGGATGATCGCGGGATTGGAGGACGTCACCAGTGGCAGCCTTCGGATCGGCGGAGTCGACGTCGTCGACATGCCGCCCAAGGACCGCGACATCGCGATGGTCTTCCAGAGCTACGCCCTCTACCCGCATATGACGGTGTTCGAAAACATCGGCTTTTCGATGCGGCTGGCAGGCAAGCCGAAGGCCGAGCGCAAGAAGCGCGTGGACGAGATCGCCAAGACCCTTCAACTGACGTCTCTGCTGGACAGCAAACCCGCGAACCTTTCAGGCGGACAGCGTCAAAGGGTTGCCATGGGCCGCGCCATGGTGCGCGAGCCGGCAGCCTTTCTCATGGACGAACCCCTTTCCAATCTGGACGCGAAACTGCGCGTGCAGATGCGCGCCGAAATCACCCGCCTGCAAAAGCAGCTCGGCGTGACGACCATTTACGTGACCCACGACCAGACCGAAGCGATGACGATGGGGGACAGGGTCGCCGTGCTGAAGGGCGGCGTGCTGCAGCAGGTCGACACACCCAAGAGGCTCTACGAATCGCCGGTGAACGCCTTCGTTGCCGGCTTTATCGGTTCTCCCTCGATGAACCTTTTCGAGGCGACCATGACGGGCGGCGAACTGATGTCCGGCGCCTTTGCGATTCGGCTGCAGGATGCAGCTTTCGTGCGCAGGCCGGGTTTGAAGTCGTATGCGGAGCGCAAGGTCGTGTTCGGGATACGACCGGAGGATCTCTATGACAGCAGCCTCGAATCCGGCCGCAAGTATCAGACGATACCGGCAAAGGTGACCTCGATCGAAGAACTCGGGTCGGAACATATCGTCCATCTGAACATCGACGCGGTCAGGGTGGACTCCGGCGACCCCGACGCGGTGCAGGATTTCGGCCTGACGTCGAATGCGGTGGCGAGATTCGAACCGGACAGCACAGTCCGCTCCGGTTCGGAAATCCGGTTGGCCCTGGATGATACCAAGCTCCATTTCTTCGATCCCGAGACGCATTTGGCGATCTGAAGAATTGTGGCAGAGCCCGCAGGCGAGGGTGAGGCGCCGGCGAAGTACTCGTAAGAAGACTTCTGAATGAAGCAGACGATCGGCTGCATTGTGCGGTCGATCCCAAAGAAGGAGGAGAAGAAATGACGTTTCGGATAAAGCCCGCGATGCTGAAAATAGCCGCGGCAGCATGGTTGCTTGGCGCAACCGCGGCCATGGCGGACACCACGCTGGAATTCACCCAATGGTGGGAGCCTGAACTGCCCGCTGGCTCCTTGCGGAAAATCATGGACGATTTCGAGGCCGCGAATCCCGGCATCAAGGTGACGCTGGTCAGCGGCCCCTATGCGACCACGCGAGACCAGATCTCGGTTGGTGCTGCAACCGGAACGCTCAGCGACGTCGTCGGGCTCGACGGCGCCTGGGTGAACAATCTGAATGCGCAGGGTGCGCTCGCCGACATGAACCCGATGATGGATGCGAGCAAATTCGACAAAGCCCAAGTCGCGGACATCATCAAGGTGGACGGCAAGGCGGTGATGTTTCCCGTCGCTTCCTTCGTCTATCCGGTCTTCGTGAATTTGGACCTCGCCGCCCAGGCTGGCGTAACCAAATTGCCGTCGACCCGTGCGGAGTTTCTCGAAGCCGCCAAGAAGATGACGCACGCCGACAAGAACCAGTATGGCTGGGTGCTGCCCCTGTCGCTGCAAACACCATCCGGCGTCCAGAACGACATGATGTCGTGGGTTTGGGCTTCGGGTCAGTCGATGATGGCGAACGACAAGCCGGACCTTGAGGGCAAACCGGTGGTGGATATGCTCACCTTCGTCAAATCACTCAACGACGCCGGCACCATCTCGCCCGGCATCGCCACCAAGACCGAGCAGGAAAAGGTCGAGGAATTCGTCAACGACCGCGTCGGGATGATGATCGACTCGCTCGCGCATGTGAACCTCATCCGCAAGCGCAATCCCAAGCTGAACTTCGACCTCATCCCGGTCCCGGTCGTGGAAAATTATACCGGCAAGCGCGGCCTTCCCTATGCCTCCTGGGGCATCGGCATCTCCGCTGCCTCGAAACATCAGGAGGAGGCCTGGAAACTCGTCCAATATCTGATGAGTGAAAAGGTGAACGCCAAGCTCGTGTCGCTTGCAAACGCCTTCCCGGGTAACGTCAACGCCAAGCCCGATTTCGTGACCTCGGACAAGGCTTTCGGCAAGGCTTTTGAAATCTTCAAGACCGGTTATCTCGCCAACGAGTTCACGGGCCTGCCGGTGGCTGAAGACCTGATGACCCAGTTCGACGTGCAAGCCCAGAAGATGCTCGCCGGCGAGCAGTCTCCGGAACAAGCCGCCGCCGCCGCTCAGAAGGGCTGGATGGCGAAATTCTGATCGGCCTGTTCCCGTTTTTTCGACCGGGTGGCCTGACTTCGGGCAGGCCACCCGGCAACAACGGATCGGCAATTTGAGATGGACCTGTTTTTGAAGCTTACCTTCTCATGAAGGCGTATCCCAAGGTTGGCACATGACCCGGCAAAAGCGCTCCCACCACAAGCTGAAACGAGCGGTCGCACCTTACCTCTATCTGTCGCCATCGCTGCTCATAATCGGGCTTCTGATGCTGCTGCCGATGGTGACGGTGATTGCCTACTCGTTCCAGAACAGCGCGGTGCTGCGTCGTGACCCATCCTTTGCCGGGCTGAAACATTACCAAGCGATCTTCGACGACCCGGTCTTCTGGGCTTCACTGTGGCACACGCTCTACTTCACATGCATGAGTGTCATTTTCCACATGACCATCGGCATGGTGTTTGCGCTCATGCTGAACAGCGACCGCATCAATCCGACACTGCGCAATATTCTGCGCGTGCTCTACATACTGCCCTGGCTGTTCACCGCGGTGATCATCGCCGTGATCTGGCGCCTCCTGCTAGAGCCGAACGGCGTCGTGAACAGCATTCTCATGCAATTGGGCATCATCGGTTCCAAGGTCGAGTGGTTTTCCTCGCCCGAGACCGCGCTGCACGCCGTCACCTTCGCCAACATCTGGGCGGGCTATCCGCTCTTCATGGTCAGCCTGCTCGCGGGTTTGCAGGGCATTCCCAAGGATTTCTACGAGGCCGCCGATATCGACGGAGCAAAAGCCTACCAGAAGCTGATTTTCATCACCATCCCGCAGCTGATGCCGATCATCATCAGCATCTCGCTGCTCGACTTCATCTGGACCATGCAGGTCTTCCCGTTGATCTGGATAACGACGGGCGGCGGCCCGATCTACTCGACCGAGGTCCTCAGCACCTACACCTACAAGCTGGCGTTTTCGAGCTACAACCTGTCACAGGCGTCGGCGAGCGCCGTGGTCATCCTGCTGATCTCCCTCGGCCTGACGCTGTTCTACATCCGTTATCAGAAGGCTCGGTAGTCACCATGAGGAAACGAAACTCTGGCAAAGACAAGCTGATCACCGTCGCGCTGCATGTTGCTCTTGCGGTTGGACTGTTCTTCGCGGCCTTCCCGATCTACTGGATGCTGAGCAGCTCGTTCAAGTCGAACACCGAAATCTTTGCCCTGCCACCAACCATCCTGCCAAAGGCCTTCACGCTGGAAGCGTATGCAGCCATCCTTGGCGACCCGGTAAAGCTGCGCTTCTTCTTCAACAGCTATTTCGTGGCGGGAGCGGTGACCGTGCTGACGGTGCTGATCGCCTTGCTGGCGGCCTACGGGTTCAGCCGCTTCAACTTCCGCGGCAAGGGCAGCCTGAACACACTCATCATCAGCACGCAGACGATCCCGCCAATCACACTTTTGATCCCTTTCTTCGGGCTTGTCGTCTCATATGGCATCTTCGACACCTACGTCGCACTGATCCTGACTTACCTGGTATTCACGCTGCCCTACGCGATCCTGCTGATGACGGGATATCTGAACACCTTGCCCCGCGATCTCGATGAAGCCGTGCTTGTAGATGGCGGCACCAGTTGGACAGCGCTTTGGCGGGTTGTCGTCCCGATTTCACTGCCCGGTATCGTGGCGACGTCGGTCTACACCTTCCTGTTGTGCTGGAACGAATTTCTTTTTGCGCTGACGCTGACGAAGTCAACGTCCATGCGCACCGTCCCGATCGGCATCCAGCTGTTGATGGGGCAGCACGCCTTCGAATGGAACCAGATGATGGCGATGAGCGTGCTCGGCTCGCTACCGCTCTTGCTCATCTACCTCGTTGCCCAGAGATACTTCCTCGCCGGCATGACCGCCGGCTCGGTCAAGTAGGATGTCCTTCCCAGGGCGACGCAGAATGGCATCAAGCAATAAGCGGTATCAAGGATTGAAAGGATGAACGTGAAAGACCTCAAAGTCGGCTGCCAGACCTTCACCTGGGAAATGCTGGGAGACCGTTTTGCTGGCGGCCCCGATGATCTGTTGAAGGCGATCGCCGATGGCGGCTATTCCGGCATCGAGATCACCGACACCATGATCGGCCGTTATGCCGATAAGCCGGCGGAGTTCGCGACCGCGCTGAAGGCATCCGGGCTGACGCTCGTCTCCTTCGCCTTCGGCTCGAAGAGCGGCTTCACGCTGAAGGAGCAGGTCGGCGCCGACCTCGAGACCGCGCAGCGCTGGATCGATTTCGCCGCCGCCTTTCCGGGCGCGCTGGTGTCGATGGGCTCGGCGACGGTGGTCTCCGACGGGCCGCGCGACGACAAGTTCGCCATCGCCGCAGAGGTTTACAACAAGGCCGGCGCGCTCGGGCGCAAGGCCGGCGTCCAGGTGGCGGTGCATCCGAGCTCGCACCACAACACGCTGTTGTTCGACCGCGCCGACTACGACAGGATCTTTGCCTTGCTCGACCCCGATCTGGTCGGTTGGGTGCCGGACACCGGCCATATCCTGCGCGGCCACAAGGACATGGCCGACACGCTGCGCACCTATCGCGACCGCATCCGCTACATCCATTTGAAGGACGTCGATGCCAACGGCACCTGGGCGATGCTGAGCCAAGGCGTCTGCGATACGCCTGCGGTCATCGAGATCGCGAACACCGCGCCGCGCTTCAACGGCTGGCTGGTGCTCGAAGAGGAATCCGACACGGCCGCCGCCGACCCCGCCGGCGCGGTGAAGACAAACCGCCAGACAATGCGCAGCTACGGCGCCTGAAGAACGAGACGATGATCAAGAAACAAGACAGACGCCTCAGGGTCGGTGTGCTCGGCTGCGGCCCGATCGCGCAGTTCGCGCATCTGCAATCCTGCACGAAGGCCGCCAATGCCGATCTCTACGCCATCTGCGATGCGGCGCCCGATTTGCTCGTCCGCATGGGCGCGACCTACGAACCGCAGAAAATGTATGCCGACTACGATGCCATGCTCGCCGATCCCGAACTGGAGGCGGTGATCGTCGCCACGTCGGACGCCTATCACGTGCCGATGTCGATCAAGGCGCTCGATGCCGGCAAGCATGTGCTGTGCGAAAAGCCGATCGGCACCTCGGTGGAGGAAGGCGAGGCGCTGGCGGAGGCGGTCAGGCGTTCCGGCAAGGTCCTGCAGGTCGGGCACATGAAGCGCTTCGATCCGGCGCTGGAGGCCGCGCGCGACTTTGTCCGCGACGAGATGGGCGACGTTCTGGCGCTGAAGGCATGGTACTGCGATTCCACCCATCGCTACACCAACACCGATGCCGTGCAGCCGCTGCCCGTCACCAGCAAGCTCGCGCGGAAGCCGGCGGGCAATCCCAAGGCTGATCTCAGGCAATACTTCATGCTGGCCCACGGCTCGCACCTCGTCGACACGGCACGCTTCCTGTGCGGTGATATCGTCGCCGTGCGCGCCCGCCTCAACGAACGCTTCGGCGCCTATTGCTGGTTCGTCGAAACCGAGTTCGCCAGCGGCGCGCTCGGCCATCTCGATCTCACCGTCGCCGTACGCATGGACTGGCACGAAGGCTTTCAGCTCTATGGCGAGAACGGTTCCATCATCGCCAAGACCTTCAACCCCTGGTATTTCCGCGCCAGCGAAGTCGAGATATTTCACGAGAAGACCGCCACGGCCCACAAGCCACTCGGCGCCGACGGCCATTTCTTCCGCCGGCAGCTGGAGGGGCTTGCCCAAACCGTGCTGGAGGGCGCGCCGATGCGCGGCGCCAATGTCGAGGACGGCATCGCGTCGATCCGGGCCATGGTCGCGATTGCCCGGTCTGTGGAGACCGGCGAGCGGGTCGAGCTCGCCTCGGTTTCGGGAGCGGTCTGATGCGTCTCGGCATTTTCGCCAAGACCTTTCCTGGTATCGAACCGGCCGCGGTGCTGATGGCGGTGCGACAGGCGGGCTATGAGGCGACGCAGTTCAATCTCGCTTGCGCCGGCCTGCCATCGATGCCGGACGCGGTGTCGGCGGATGCCGTCGCGGCGATCCGCGCCGCCGCACGGTCGACCGGTGTTTCGCTCGCCGCGCTATCGGGCACCTACAACATGGCGCATCCCGACAAGGCCGTCCGCGACGACGGTCTTCGCCGTCTTGCGGTCGTTATCGAGACCGCGGCCGCCCTCGACATTCCGCTGGTCACGCTCTGCACCGGCTCGCGCAATGCCGCCGATCAATGGGCGCACCATCCGGACAACGCCACACCGGCAGCCTGGTCCGACATGGCCGCCGAGATGGAGAAGGCGCTGACGCTGGCCGAAGCCGCCGGCGTCGATCTCGGCATCGAGCCCGAGCAGGCCAACATCGTCACCTCGGCGAAGGATGCGACAAAGCTGATCCGCGAGATGGGATCAAAGCATCTGAAGATCGTGCTCGACCCGGCAAACCTGTTCGAGCACGCCACGCCGGACAAGGCGCGCGCCATCGTCGCCGCCGCGATCGACGAGGCGGCCGGTCACATCGCCATGGCACATGCCAAGGACCGCCATGGTGACGGCCGCTTTGCCACATCAGGACAAGGCATCGTCGATTTTCCGAATTTCGTCGCGCGGCTGAAGGCTGCGGGTTTCGACGGGCCGCTCGTCACCCACGGCCTGTCCGCCGACGAAGCCCCCGCTGTTGCCGCCTTCCTGCGGAGGCTCCTCTGATGGATACCGCGCCGGCGATCATGCTTCGCGACGATGCAGCACTTCGTGTCTTCGACACCGGGCAGGGCAGTGTTTCCGTCGTCTTCCAGCATGGTCTCGGCGGCGATGCAGCGCAGGTGGCGCAGAACTTTCCCGACAGCCCGTCACGCCGGCGGCTCACCGTCGAATGCCGCGCGCAAGGCGGCTCCGGCTCCGGCGGCCGTCGCCCTTTTTCGATCGCCATGTTTGCCGACGACGTGCTGGCCGCCGCCGATGCGGCCGGCCTCGACCGATTGGTCGCCGGCGGCATCTCGATGGGCGCGGCAATCGCGCTGAACCTGGCGAGCCGTTACCCGGAACGCGTCATTGGCCTGGTACTCGTGCGCCCTGCCTGGGCCTTCGACGCAGCGCCTCCGAACATGCGCCCTTACGTGGAAGTGGCGGAGCTCATCCGCAGCCGTCCGCTGGATGAAGCGCGCGACGCCTTCGCGGCATCCGCCACCGCCGCCCGCTTTCGCGCTGAAGCCCCGGACAATCTCGCGTCCTTGCTCGGCTTCTTCGCGCGTGAAAATGCGACAGTTTTCGCCGAGGTCATGCAGGCGATCGCAAACGATGGGCCTGGCGTCACGCGGGCGGCTGCTTCCGGCCTCGCAATCCCCACGCTGGTCATCGGCAGCGGCATTGACCTCGTTCATCCGCTGGCGATCGCTCGCAGCCTCGTAGACGCCATTCCCAACGCCGCCTTTGTCGAGGTGACGCCGAAGGCCACCGACAAGGATCGCCATTTCACGGAGGTCCGCGCCGCCATCACCCGCTTCCTCGACGATCGTTTCAACAAACAGGACCAGCCATGATCTCGAAACCAGTCTCAGGCCCGGCCGCCATCGCCGCATTGCCACGCGATCGCATGATCGCAGAATTCTCGCTGTGGTCCGCCGACCTCGTCAATTTCGAGAGCGACCTGAAGCGCATCGAGCCCTATGTCGACCTTCATCACATCGATGTGGCGGATGGGCATTTTGCCCCATCCTTCCTGTTCTTCCCCGACCTCGTCGCCCGCATCGCGAAGCTCACGGCGAAACCGATTCATGTCCACCTGATGGTCGATGCCGACATAGTCGAGGCGCAGACGCGCCAGTTCATCGAGGCCGGCGCCGACATGATCAGCGTCCATGCCGAGAATGGCGAGGCGGGATTGCGCGCCGTTCGGCTGGTCCGCGAGCTCGGCGCCGAAGCCGGTGTCGTGCTGAGGCTGGAGACGCCGGTCGAAGAGGTGACGCCTTTCGTCTCCGAGGTCGCTTTCGTCACGCTTCTTGGCACGGCAATCGGCGTCAAGGGGCAGAGCCTGTCGGAAAAAGCTTGTGACAGGCTGGGCACCGCCCGCGCCATCCTGAGAAAGGCCGGCCGCGAGGCGGCCGTGGTTCTGGCCGCCGACGGCGGTATCCGCCACGAGACCGTGCCGTTGCTGCGTGCCGCCGGCGCCGAGACGGTGGTTCTCGGTTCGCTCGCCTTTGGCGACAAGGATCTGGCCGGCCGCATTGGCTGGCTGCACGGCCTGAAGGTAGCGGCATGAGCACTGAAGCCGCCCTCGCGATCGATCTCGGCGGCACCGAGCTTCGCGCCGCCCTGGTCGACCGCGACGGCAAGATCCTGGCATTCGCGGCGGTGCCGACGCAGGCGCAGGCCGGCCCCGACGTGGTGATCGGCCAGATCGAGGCGTTGGCCGCGACCGTTCATGCCGAGGCACCGGGGCTCGCCGTCGTCGGCGTCGGCGTCGGTGCGCCGGGACCACTCGATCCGCTCGCCGGTATCGCGGTCGGGCCGCCGACGCTCGCCGGCTGGCTGGATGTGCCGCTCGCCGATATCCTCGAACGGCGGCTTGGCCTGCCGGTGCGGCTGGAGAACGACGCCAACGCCGCCGCGCTAGGCGAATGGCGTTTCGGTGCCGGCCACGGCGCGCGCTCGCTGGTCTTCGTCACGGTTTCCACCGGCATTGGCGGCGGCGTCGTGGTCGATGGGCGCATCCTGCACGGTCGCCGCGGCCTTGCCGCCGAGATCGGCCATATGACCATCACCAATGAAGGCGAGCGTTGCGTGTGCGGCGTCGTCGGCTGCTTCGAGGCCATCGCCTCGGGAACAGCACTTGGCCGTCGTGCGACTGCCGCCACGGCCGCTGGTGACGGCTCGACTTTGCGGCGCCTGTCGGCGAACGCGGAAGTGACAGGTCGTCACGTGGTCGACGCGGCACGGCTGCAGGACCACCTCGCTTTGGCCCTGCTTGAGGAGGAAGCGCGCTGGCTGGGCGTCGGCTTCACCAATCTGCTGCATCTCTATTCGCCCGATGTGCTGGTCGTCGGCGGCGGCATCGCCAATGGGCTCGACCTGATGCTGCCTGTCATCGAGGCGACCATCAAGCAGCGGGCCATGCGCGCCTATCGCGACGTGCCGGTCGTCCAGGCGCAGCTCGGCCGCCACGCCGGGCTCGTCGGCGCCGCCAGCCTCGTTCTGTTCGACGACGTCGGCACTTTGGCAGCACGCATGCCTGTCGGCCCAAGCACGTATCCTGACGCGAGGAGGGACTTCAATGGCTGAGCTCAAGATGCGCGGTGTGCGCAAGTCCTACGGCGGCGTGGAGGTGATCAAAGGTGTCAAGGCGCTGGCGTCGCTCAGCAAGACCGGTACCGTCTGACATCACTACGATCTTTGTACGGCAACGGCCAGAGGCTGTAGGCCTCCGGCCGTTGATTGGCATCAAAGCGCGCCGATTACTCGGCGGGAACGACGTCCGCCGGCAGGCTGTCGTCCGCCGTGCCCGCCAGAGCGCTGGCCAGCTTGGCCTCGTCGAGTTCGCCTTCCCAGCGGGCGACGACCAGCGTGGCGACGGCGTTGCCGACGAAATTGGTCAGCGCCCGGCACTCCGACATGAAGCGGTCGACGCCGAGGATCAGCGCCATGCCGGCGACCGGCACCGATGGAACGACCGAAAGCGTGGCGGCAAGGGTGATGAATCCGGCCCCGGTGATACCGGCGGCGCCCTTCGAGGAAAGCATGGCAACCAGCAGCAGCAGGATCTGGTCACCGATCGACAGATGGATGTTTGTCGCCTGCGCGATGAACAGCGCCGCCAGCGTCATGTAGATGTTGGTGCCGTCGAGGTTGAAGGAATAGCCGGTCGGAATCACCAGTCCGACCACCGAGCGCTTGGCGCCGGCCTTCTCCATCTTTTCCATCAGCGAGGGCAGGGCGGCTTCCGACGAGGAGGTGCCCAGCACCAGCAGCAACTCCTCCTTGATGTAACGGATCAGCGCCAGGATGGAGAACCCGTTGTAGCGGCAGACGGCGCCGAGCACGACGAACACGAACAGCAGCGACGTCACGTAGAAGGTGCCGACCAGCATCGCGAGGTTGATGACCGAGCCGATACCGTATTTGCCGATGGTGAAGGCCATGGCGCCGAAGGCGCCGATGGGCGCGGCCTTCATAAGCACGCTGACCAGCTTGAACATCGGCGCCATCAGCGCATGCAGGAAATTGAGGACGGGCGTGCCCCTGTCGCCGACCAGCGCCAGCGCAATGCCGAACAGCACCGAGAAGAACAGAACCTGCAGGATGTCGCCATCGGCGAAGGCGCCGACGATGGTCGTCGGGATGATGTTCATCAGGAAGCCGGTGACCGACTGGTCGTGCGCCTTGGCGGCGTAGGTGCTGACGGTGGACGCATCGAGCGTCGCCGGGTCGATGTTGAAGCCGGCGCCCGGCTGCACGACATTGGCCACGACGAGGCCGATGATGAGGGCGAGCGTGGAGAAGGTGAGGAAATAGAGCATCGCCTTGCCGGCGACACGGCCGACCTTCTGCAGGTCGCTCATGCCGGCGATGCCTGTCGCTACGGTCAGGAAGATGACCGGGGCGATGATCATCTTGACCAGCTTGATAAAGGCGTCGCCGAGCGGCTTCATGCTTTCGCCGATCGACGGATAATAGTGGCCGAGCAGGATACCGACGGTGATCGCGACGAGCACCTGCACGTAGAGTTGGGCATAGAAAGGCTTGCGCTGCGCGGAAGGCGCGCCTGATTGGTCTGCGATGTGCATCGAACTCTCCCTGCCGGATGGGGCGGAAATGCACCGCCCTGCGTGACTTCTCCCGTCGCGGCGCTCCGGTCGCACGCCGCTGCAGGAACTTTTGCAAGCGCTGTGCCAGATTGGGGAAAGGCCGGAATCCCCGGATTCCGGGGGTTGTCCAGCATCCTTCGGCGGATATCTGTGCGGATTTCCGCACACGCAACGTTTGCCTGGGCGGAATTTCGCATTAGACTGGTCATTAGGCGCGAGGAAGAAGGAAGAGGCGGACGCCACAAGCAGGCACCGATAGCAGGTCAATAGGGATTGCCGGCCGGGATCTGCTGCGCGAGGCGGTGGTCCGGCTGCGCGATGGCCGCTGGCTTGTCGCCCTCATCGCCCTCGCGGTTCTGGCGGGCGCGATCGCCATTGCCGGGCGCATCGCCTCCAGCCAGGCGGCCGACAATCTGCGCGACGGGGCGCTTGCCGCCTTGCCGCTGGCGGCGGGAACGCTGACTGGCGAAATCGAAAAGCAGCGCCTGGTTCCCTTGGTGCTGGCCCGCGACGATGCGGTGCGCGGGGCGCTGCGCCGGGCCGGAAAGATGCAGGAAGCGGCCCTCAACGACAAGCTCAGGGCGATTGCCGGCGATGCCTCGGCGTCCGCCATCTATGTCATCGATACGGCCGGCATCGCAATCGCCGCCAGCAATGCCGGCGAGCCGACGAGCTTTGTCGGCATCGACTACAATTTTCGCCATTACTTCAATGAGGCGATGGCGAAAGGCTCTGCCAGTCAGTATGGCCTCGGCACGATCAGCGGCCGGCCGGGACTCTATCTTTCGAGCCGCGTCGATGACAACGGCAAACCGCTGGGCGTTGCGGTGCTGAAGGTCGAACTCGACGGCGTCGAAGCTAATTGGCGCTCCAGCGGCTTCCTCGTTTTCGTCACCGACGAACGCGGCGTCGTGCTGGCTACCAGTGAGCCCGAATGGCGGTTTCATGCGCTGGCGCCGCTCTCCGCCCAGGATGCCGCCGCCGCCCATGAGCAACTGCAGCTGACGGACGCCGCCTTCGAACCCTTGCCGATACGACGCGGTGCCGGGGACGGTCTGGCCATCATCGATGGCCTCGGCAAGTCGCGCCAGTTCGTCGAAGTGGTGCAGGATCTGCCGGTGCGGTTCCCGGCTGGCGTCTCTGGCTGCTGACGCCCGCCGACACTGCTCTGTCGTCCGCCGCCAACACGGCGCGCCTGACCACGCTGCTCGGGTTGTTGCTCACCGGCTTGCTGGCCTTCGTGCTCACCCGACGCCAGCGCGCGCGCCGGCTGAGGCAGGAGGCGCTGGCGCGCATGAATGTCGAACTGGAGAGCCGGGTCAGCACGCGAACGGCCGAGCTGACGCGCTCCAATACCGCCCTTGCCGGCGAAATCGCCGAGCGTGAGAATGCCGAAGCCAAGGTCCGCCGGCTACGTGACGATCTCGCCCAGGCCAACCGGCTTTCCATTCTCGGGCAGATCGCGGCAGGCGTGGCGCATGAGATCAACCAGCCGGTCGCCGCGATCCGCACTTATGCCGAGAATGCCGGCCGCTTTCTCGCCGACGGCAGGACCGAACCAGTCAGCGGCAATCTGACATCGATCGTTTCGATGACCGAACGCATCGGCGCGATCACCAGCACCTTGCGCACCTTCGCCCGCCGGCCCGGCGTTGCCGCCTCGCCACTGCCAGTGCGCGAGGCGATCGACGGCGCGCTGTCGCTTCTGTCCGGCCGCATCCGCGATTCCGGCGTGACCATCGTCAAGCCGCGCGGCAACGCGTCGCCGACAGTCATGGCGAGCCGCATCCGGCTCGAGCAGATCCTCGTCAACCTGTTGCAGAACGCGCTGGACGCCATGAAGGACCAGCCCCATCCTCGCATCGAGATCGAAATTGCCGAGCGCGACGACCGGGTGCTGATTTCGGTGCGGGACAATGGCCCCGGCCTCGGTCCGGAAGCGGCCGGCAATTTGTTCATGCCGTTCCAGACCACCAAGGAGAAGGGGCTTGGCCTCGGGCTGGTGATCTCGCAGGAGATCGCCCAGGAACTGGGCGGCACGCTGCGGCTCGATCCCGACGTCGTCAGTGGCGCGTCCTTCACCATCGATTTGAGGCGAATTGAATGACGCAGGGATCAGGGTTGGTGGCGCTCGTCGACGACGATGCGGACCTACTTCACGCCACCACGCAATTGCTCGAGCTTGCCGGCTTCAGCGTGAGCGCGCTCGACGCAGCCGAGGGCGCGCTCGCCATCATCGACAGGAATTTCGAGGGCGTGGTCGTCAGCGACATCCGCATGCCTGGCATGAACGGGCTGCAGCTGTTCGATCGCGTCAAGGCGATCGACCCCGACATACCGGTGATCCTGGTCACCGGGCATGGCGATGTCGATCTTGCCGTGGCCGCGCTCAAGGACGGCGTCTACGATTTCATCCCGAAGCCCTATGCCAGCGATCGCCTTGTCGAGGCATTGAAACGGGCGAGCGAGAAGCGGCGGCTGGTGATGGAGAACCGGCGGCTGCGCGAGGCCGCGGCGCTAGCCGCCGACGGCCTGCCGCTGATCGGCGAGGCGCCCGCCATCCGACGGCTGCGCGAGACCTTGCGCCAGATCGCCGACATGGATGTCGACGTGCTGGTGGAAGGGGAGACGGGAACCGGCAAGGAAGTGGTGGCGGACCTCCTGCACAGATGGGGGCGGAGGCGCGCGAAACCCTTCGTGGCGCTGAATTGCGGCGCGCTGCCGGAGACCGTCATCGAAAGCGAGCTGTTCGGCCACGAGGCAGGCGCCTTCACCGGCGCGCAGCGGCGCCGCATCGGCCGCATAGAGCATGCCAGCGGCGGCACGCTCTTCCTCGACGAGATCGAATCCATGCCGCCGGCCCTCCAGGTCAAGCTGCTGCGGGTGCTCGAGACGCGCAGCCTCACGCCGCTTGGCTCGAACGAGATCCGGCGCATCGACCTCAGGGTGGTCGCGGCGACGAAGGTGGATCTCGGCCAGCCGGACCAGCGCGGCGATTTTCGCGAGGATCTCTATTTTCGCCTCAACGTGGTGACGCTGCGCATCCCGCCCTTGCGCGAGCGGCGCGGCGACATCCCGATGCTGTTCGGGCATTTCCTCGGCAAGGCGGCGGAGCGTTTCGGCCGGCCTGTCGCCAAGGTGAACGTAGCGGTGAGCGACCATCTCCAGTCGCATGCCTGGCCGGGCAATGTGCGCGAGCTCGCGCATTTCGCCGATCGCGTCGCGCTCGGTCTCGGCCCAGACGACGAGACGAAAGTGGCTCCCGCGCGTTTGCCAAAGCCCGAGGCGACACTGCCCGAACGGGTTGGCCACTACGAGGCGCAACTCATCCGCGACGCGTTGCGCGATCATGGCGGCGATGTGCGCGGCGCCATCGACGCGCTCGGCGTGCCGCGCAAGACGTTCTACGACAAGCTCAAGCGCTACGGCATTGTCGCGTCCGAATTTCGCAATGGCGGCGATGCGGATGCGCAACCTGTTCGAGGCCAGATATAGAAGTTGCGCGAGTGCGCCGCCCTTCGTAACGCTGCATTCGTATCCTGAGCGCATGTCGGAAAGAACCATGAACACGACACTTGAAACGACCGCCGATCCCTTGCCGGAAGAACTCGCCTTTCTCGGCGAGCGCCTGACGGCGTTCAACGACGGCGATGTCGGCGCTTCCGAGAGGAAGGCCCTGGCGGTGTTCGTGCGTGACGACGACGGCGCGGTCGTCGCTGGCATTTCGGGCTACACCGCCTGGGGCTGGCTTTACGTGCAATGGCTGTGGGTCGATGAAAGGCTGCGCGGCCAGCATATGGCCGGCAGGATGCTGGACGCGGCCGAACAGGAAGCCATGGCGCGCGGCTGCCAAGGCGCCTGGATCGACACCTTCAATCCAAACGCGGCCAAGGTCTACCAGCGCCAGGGTTATCAGACCTTCGGAACGCTTGCCGATTTCCCCATCGGCCGCAGCCGCATCTTCCTGCAGAAGAAACTGTCGCCGGCTTGATCAGGGCAATTCCAGCAAAAGTGTGAGGCGCTTCCCCTTGGAAATTGCGTCAAGACAAGAGTCTATCCGGCGAGCTTTCCGCCGCGCATAGGCTGCGGCGCGCCGGTCGTGCTCGGGAAGCTGATAGGCAGGCCGCGCAGCACGCGAACCGCGAGGAAGGCAAAGCACTCCGCCTCCACCGCGTCGCCGCTCCAGCCAAGGGTCTCGGCCTGCACCACCTCGACACCGGCGCGGCTGGCCAGCATCGCCATCATCGTCGGGTTGTGGCGGCCGCCACCGCTGACCACCAGTTTCCTGGGCCGACGCGGCAGAAGGTCGAGTGCCTTGCCGACCGCGGCGGCGGTGAAGGCGGTGAGCAGGGCCGCACCATCCTCGGCGTTCAAACCGTCCGCCATGGCGGCGCCAAAATCGAAACGGTCCAGCGATTTGGGATAGGGCTTGGTCAGATAGGGGTGCTGCAGCAGCTTGGCGAGCCTTGCCTCGTCGACCGTTCCCGCGCGGCCAAGCGCGCCGTCGCGGTCCATTTCGCCGAGCCCTTTCGATTTGATGAAATCGTTGAGCGGCGCGTTGGCAGGGCCGGTGTCGAAGGCAATGACATTGTCGGCGCCATCCCACCAGGTGATGTTGGCGACGCCGCCGAGATTGAGAACGGCCACCTCGCCACTGGCGCCGGCACTGCGCATCAGCGCGGTGTGATAGGCGGCCGCCAATGGCGCGCCTTGCCCGCCGGCGCGCATGTCGGCCGAGCGGAAATCGTAGGCGACCTTGGTGCCGAGGATCGCATGCATCAGTTCGCCGTCACCGAGCTGCCGGGTCTGGCCAAGCCGGCCGACCTGTGGCGCGCGATGCAGCACGGTCTGGCCGTGAAAGCCGACGACGCCGATATCGGCCATCGTCATCCCGTAGCCTTCGACGAGTTCCTTGACCGCCGCCGACTGGGCACGCGTCAGGGCTTCCTCCGCCTTGCGGAATATCACCGGCTCCGGCCCGACAAAATTCCAGGCCCTTGCCTCCTTCAGCGTCTCTTCCAGCAGCGAGCGGATCGATTGCGGGTAGGGCATCAGCCGGTAGGTGCCGAAATCGTCGATCCGCTCGCCATCCGTCTTGATCAGCGCGACATCGATGTTGCCGTCAAGCACGGTGCCGGTCATCAGGCCGACGGCCCAGATTGGTTTCATTGTTGAGCTCTGCCTCTTTGCCTTGAGCATGATCCTATCCCAAACCTGGTCCACCTTTGGGGATCATGCTCCGTTGACGAGATCGCCGACCGCCTGCCGAAGCGAAACGATTCCGCTGTCGAAATGACGTGTCGGATGGATCCGGTTGGTGAGCAAGGTCCATGCCCTGCCTCTGTCGAAGTTGATCCACAGTCCGGTGCCGGTAAAGCCGGTATGGCCGATGGTTCCCGGACTGCACAAGGACCCGCCGGACCAGCCGTCATAGGGACGCTCCCAGCCATGGGTGCGGGTGGCGGACAAGGGGGTCCGCATCAGTGCGATCGAACGCTCGGATGCACCCGTGCCATCCAGCAGCCCTTGCGCGAAATCGAGTACGGAAGCGGCCGTTCCAAACAGGCCGGCGTGCCCCGAGCCTTGCAGCGCCGAGCAATTGTCGTCGTGGACCTCGCCGGACAGCACGCGGTGGCGCCGGTGCAGTCCTCGGTGGCGGCCGACGCATCCGGCTCCGCCGAGAAAGCAAAGCCAGGGCCGGGATCCATGTCCCTGATGGTCTTTGCGGACAGCCGCTCAAGTGCAAAGCCGAGCAGTATGAAGTTGATGTGGGAGTAGACTGGTTCCCGTGCCCGCCATTCGCGCTGCAGGATGAAGGCGCGCAGCAGCTCGGGATCGCGCCCGTAGGTGTAGATGGGCTCGACGGCCGGAAACGGTGTCTGGTGGCCGAGGCACTGGCGGAACGTCACCTTCCGCTCCCAGGCCTCCGCATCATACTGGCGAAGGTCCGGCAGCACCGAGATCAGGGGCGCGTCGAGATCGATGACGCCGTCTTCGGCCAGTGCCAGGATGCGCGGCGTCGTGAAGATGACCTTGGTCAGCGACGCCGAGGTCGAACCACGTCTCGTCCTGCATCGGTCGCGACTTCGGCACCAGCTGGGCCGAGCCGATCGACCTGACGATGCGTTCGCCCTTTTTGTTCACAATGCCGAGCACGCCGCCGGGAATGCGCGCCGAGGCAACCGCCGCTGCTAGCGGTTGGAACGCGCGATCGAGGAGCGGAGCGAGGTTGCTCAATGCCCGCCTCCGTCTGGAAATGCCCTGATGACAAGCATCACGCCTCCACCCTCGCTCGATGGTCCGGCCCAAACTGCTCCCATCTGGCCGCAGCCGGCTCAAATCCCTGCGGGCGTACAAGCGAGGGAACCTGGCGCGTGTCGAGCTCGAAATGCTCATGACGACGGTCGATGGTCGGAACGGCTGCAATGAGTTTGTTCGTATAGGAATGCTTCGGCTTCGACAGCACCGAGGTCGCGTCGCCGATTTCGACGATCTGGCCGGCATAGATGACGGCGATCCGGTGGGCGATCCGCTCGACGACAGCCATATCGTGCGAGATGAAGAGATAGGCCAGCCCGAACTCGCGCTGCAGGTCGACCAGCAGCTCCAGCACCTTGGCCTGCACCGACACATCGAGCGCCGAAACCGCTTCATCGAGAACAACGACGGATGGGTTGAGCATCAGCGCCCGCGCGATGCACAGCCTTTGCCGCTGGCCGCCCGAGAATTCGTGCGGGTAGCGTTCCAGGCTGTTTCTTGGCAGGCCGACGCGTTCGAGCAGGCTCGCCATTCTCGCCCGTGTTCCGGCATCCACGCGGCCGCCGGTGGCGATCACCGGCTCAGCCAGAATGCTTTCGATGGTGAGCCTCGGGTTGAGCGAGGCGTAGGGGTTCTGGAACACCATCTGAACGGGCAGGGCGCTTTGCGCCGCCGAAGCCTTTCGCGCACCGACCGTGAAGCTGCCGCGCGTCGATCGCACCAGCCCCAGCACCGCGCGCGCGGTGGTCGATTTGCCCGAGCCGCTCTCACCGACGATGGCCAGCGTCTCGCCTGGCATCAGGTCGAAGTCGACGCCGTCGACGGCATGCACCGCGCCCGTGGCGCGGCTGAAGAAACTGCTCTTGAGCGGAAACCGCACCACCAGGCCATCGACTTTCAAGGCTGGTTCCGTGCTTGCGCCCTTGTCGCGCCGTCCGTCGACGCGCGTCGCGCGGCCGCTGGCGAAATGCGGCACGGCATGCAGCAGGTGCTGCGTGTAGGGATGCTGCGGATTGTCGAGGATCTGATTCAACTCGCCCTGTTCGACAGCCTTTCCGCTCTGCATCACCATCACCTTGTCGGCGATACCGGCAACCAGGCCGATATCGTGCGTAATGAAGATCATCGACATGCCGGTTTCCCGCTTCAACTCGGCAAGCAGCGCCATGATCTGCGCCTGCACCGTCACGTCGAGCGCCGTCGTCGGCTCGTCGGCGATGAGCAGGCGCGGATTGCAGGCGAGCGCAATGGCGATCATCACCCGCTGCAGCATGCCGCCTGACAGCTGGTTGGGCGTGTATTTCAGCCGCCGCGCGGCATCGGGAATGCGCACGCGGTCGAGCGCATCCTTCGCCGCCGCCGTGGCCTGCCTGCCGGTCAGGCCGCGGTGCAGCCGGAACGATTCCTCGATCTGCGTGCCGATGGTCAGCACCGGATTGAGCGAGGTCATCGGCTCCTGGAAGATCATGCCGATCTCGGCGCCGCGAATGCCGGTCAGTTGTGGCTCGGTGGCGGTCATCAGGTCGAAGATGCCGCCATCGGCCCGTTTCAGCTTCATCGCGCCGCCGGTGATGCGGCCGCCGCCGAAATCGATGAGACGATTGATCGACAGCGCGGTGACTGACTTGCCGGAACCGCTTTCGCCGACGATCGCCAGCGTTTCGCCGTCGGCCAGATCGAAGCTGACGCCGCGCACCACCTCATTGGCTTGCGGATCGCGGCCGAAGCCGACGCGCAGGTCGCGGACGGAGAGCAGCGGGATCATGCCGGTGCCCTCCGCATCTTCGGGTCGAGGATATCGCGCAAGGCGTCACCCAGCAGGTTGAAGCCGAGAATGCTGATCATGATCGCCAGGCCCGGAAAGATCATCAGCCAGGGTGCTGTCTCCATCAGGTTGCGGCTGTCGCTCAGCATCAGGCCGAGCGAGGCGGCGGGCGGCTGCGTGCCCAGCCCCAGGAAACTCAGGCCCGCTTCCGTCAGCAGCGCCCAGGCCAGCGCCAGCGTCACCTGTACGGTCAATGGCGCCACCAGGTTGAGCAGCAGGTGCCGCGTCACGATGTAGCTCGAACTGCTGCCGAAGGTGCGCGCGGCGTCGACGAATTCGCGCGCCTTGAGCGAAAGGGCAGGGCCGCGCACCACGCGGGTGAAGATCGGCGTGTAGACGATGCCGATGGCGACGACGCTGGTCCACGTGCCCGGCCCGGCAACGGTGACGATGAGCAGTGCCAGAAGGATTGCCGGGAAGGCCAGCAGTACATCCATGAGCCGCATCAGGACGCCGTCCCAGCGGCGCCCGAGCCAGGCGGCGGCCAGCCCGAGCACGGTGCCGGCGAGGGTCGCGAAGGCCACCGAGAAGAAGGCAACCGTGAACGACTGGCCGACGCCCGCCATCAGCCGGCTGGCCACGTCGCGGCCGAACAGGTCCGTGCCCATCCAGTAGGCGCCGTTGGGCGCATGCAGCCGGTCGACCCGGTATTGCGTGATGGGATTGTGCGGCGTCAGTCCCAGCATGCCGAGGACGGCGATCAGCAGATAGACGCCGACGATGACGCCGCCGATGCGGCCGCTGCCATGTCCGAAGATGGCGCGCAGGATGCGCATCATTGCTCTCCCAGCCGGATGCGCGGATCCAGCGCGACATAGGCGAGGTCGACCAGGAGATTGACGATCATGAAGTTGAGGGCGATGAACAGCACGCTTCCCTGCACCAGCGCGTAGTCGCGCTGCTGGATCGCGTCCAGCACCATGCGGCCGAGGCCGGGCAGCGCGTAGATCTGCTCGACGATGACGGCGCCACCCAGCAGGTAGCCGAATTCGATGCCGCTGAGTGTCACGACCGGGATCAGCGCATTGGGCAGGGCATGCCGCCAGATGACGCTGCGCGCGGAGGCGCCCTTGCTGCGCGCGGTGCGGACATAGTCGTCGCTCAACACATCGAGCATGGCTGAGCGCGATATGCGGGTGACCGAAGCCGCGAAGGCAAAGCCGAGCGTGATGGCAGGCAGGATCAGCTGGCTGAGATTGCGCAAGGGATCTTGCCAGAGCGGCGCGAACTCGCCCATCGCCGGCAGCACGCCGAAGCCGGCCGACAGAGTGTAGATGATCAGCAGGCCAAGCACGAAGCTCGGCGTCGACTGGCCGATCATGGCGACGATGCGCACGCCGAGGTCGGCCTGCCATAGGTGACGGAAATGCCGAGGTTGCCGTGCAGGATGCCGCCTATCCAGCGCCAGTACTGGACGAACCAGGGCTGGTCGATGCCGAAATAGGCGGCAAGCGAGTCACGTTGTGCTGGTGTCAGCAGCCCGGCCTCGGTGCCCAGCATCGCCGTGATCGAATCGCCCGGCACCATCCGGATCGCAACGAAGACCAGGATGGACACGCCAAGCAGGACGAGAGGAAACGCCGCCAGTCGTCGCATCAGATAGTTCACGCGAAGAAGTCCTCTCGTCCAATGCCAGCGGCGGCTACTGCTGAATGGTAACCTTGCTCAGGCTGAACAGCGTGCCGGTCGGCGTCGGCACGAATCCCGCGATGTTCTTCTGCTGGGCCGTATAGCTGTAGGATGTATAGAGCCAGACCCAAGGTGACACCTCGGCGAGGTGTTTCTCGAACTCGGCGAAGATCACCTTGCGTTTCGCCGGGTCGGTCTCGGCGCGGCCCTTCTGCATCAGGCTGTCGAGCGTGTCGTCGATGTAATTCGCCACCTTCTGCAGATTGCCCGCCTTAGTCCAGTAGCGGTTGTACATGGTGTAGGGGTCGGCCCGGCCGCCATTCAAGGCGATCGCCATGTCGAAATCGCCCTTCAGCCAGGCGTCGACATAGACGTTGAGCTCCATCATCTTGATGTCCAGCTTGACGCCGATTTCAGCCAGCTGCGACTGGATGACCTGGGCTTCCGCCGCCGCCGTCGGCGGCTCGCCGGTGGCGCCGATCACGGTCGCCGAAAAGCCGTCGGCAAAGCCGGCCTCGGCCATCAGCTTCTTGGCCTTGTCGACATCGCGCTTGTAGCAGAACAGCTGGCTCGGATCGGTCGCCATAGCCGGAATGGTCAGCGGTCCGGTGACCTTGCCTTCGCCGAGCGAAGCGGTGTCTAGCACCTCTTGCCGGTCGATGGCGCAAGAGATCGCCTGGCGCACCTTGAGCTCGGTCATCGGCTTGCGCGACGGATTGAGCTGCAGCACGTGATAGGACAGGACCGGCACGCGGTTCAGCTGCAGGCTGGCCTCCTTCGGCACCAGCGTGGCGACGAGCGGGTCGTTGAGCAGCGCGAAATCGATCTGCTTGGTGCGCATGGCCGCCAGGATCGCCGCTTCGTCCGGCAGCACGCTGATCTCGATGCCGTCGACGCCGGTCGCGCCGCCGGCCCAATCCTTGTTGGCGCTCAGGACTTCCTTGGCGTTGGGGTCCCATTTGTCGAGCTTGAACGGACCCGAGCCGACCGCCTTGGTGCCGATCGAACCGGCCTTGATTTCGCTTGCCGGAACGATGGCCGCATTGACGTCGCTCATCGCCGTCAGGATCGGCACGTCGGGCTGCGACAGATGAAACACGACGGTCGCCGCATCCGGCGTGTCGATGCTGGCGATCGACAGGAAGTTGGCGCGGGCGGCCGCGCCTGTCTTCTCGTCGAGAATGCGCTCGAACGATGCCTTGACGTCGGCCGAGGTTACAGCAGTGCCGTCCTGGAATTTCGCCTTGGGATCGAGCTTGAAGGTAAGCTCCTTGCCGTCCTTCGAAAATTCCCAGGATGTTGCGATGGCGGGGATGATCTGCAGGCTGGCGTCGACCCGCACCAGCGGCTCATAGATCAGTTCCAGCAGCCGCAGCGACGAAAACGCCGTCTGCTTGTGCGGGTCAAGTCCTGTGGCGTCCTGCGACCAGGCCATGTGCAGCGTTGCCGCCTGCGTCGAAACCGTCGCGATGCCGAGCATCGCCGCCAGCGTGATGCCTGACAGGAGTGTTCTTGTGAGGTGCCTTACCATTTTCGTCTCCCATTATGATTTGAACTTGATGCCTTGCAGTTTCCACGGACCGCTTCCAAGACACAGATGCTTTGGAGTATCGGCCCAGTCTATGCGGCTTGACGCCGTCTTGTCCCAAGCGGCTCATGCCGCCGTCACGTCGCTGATTGCCTTTCGCAGGAAGCCTCCGGCCTTGCCGAGAGCCGCGCGCGCCTCCTCGACGCCCATGCCGGTGATCGTCACCAGGATCGCCAGTTTCACGTCATTGCCGGTCTGGGCGAGCACCTGTTTTGCCTGTTGTGCCGCGCAGCCGGTCGTCTGCATGACGATCCGGATCGCCCGGGCCACCAGCTTCTTGTTCGACGGGTTAAGATCCACCATCAGGTTCTGGTAGCTCTTGCCGATGCGGATCATGCTGGCGGTGGTCAGCATGTTGAGCACCAGCTTCTGCGCGGTTCCCGACTTCAGCCGGGTCGAGCCGGTGAGCACTTCCGGGCCGACAACCGGCGAGATGGCTATGTCGGCGATACCGGCAATGGTCGACGCCGGATTGCAGGACAGGGCGACCGTCGTTGCGCCCACCTGCCTGGCATAATTCAATCCGCCGATGACGTAAGGCGTGCGCCCGCTGACCGCGATGCCGACCACGACGTCGTCGGCGGTGAGCCCGATCTCCTGCAATGCCTTGGCGCCCCTTTTCGGATCATCCTCGGCACCTTCCGTCGACCGCACCAGGGCGTCGGGACCACCGGCGATCAGGCCGACGACCATGCCTTCCGGCACGCCGAAGGTGGGCGGGCATTCCGAAGCGTCGAGCACCCCAAGCCGGCCGCTGGTGCCGGCGCCCATATAGACAAGCCGGGCGCCTTTCTGGAAGGCAAGCACGATAAGGTCCACCGCGGCAGCGATGTCGGGTAGAACCTTCTCGACAGCCGTCGGGACGGCTCTGTCCTCGTCATTGATCTTGCGCAGGACGTCGATGGTCGGCAGCAGGTCGATGTCCATCGTCCTTGGGTTCCGGCCCTCGGAAACCAGCCGGTCCAGCTCAGACATCAACCCTTGCTCGGTCATCGCTTGCTTTCAAAATCATGCGGCATAGCCGGCGGCGGGCATGGCTCGTCCCGGCACCGCTGCGCACGGACCGTGGGTCCATGCTTGCCGCCCTGTTTTCTTTTGTTAACTTTTTAGAATTGAATATTCGTATCGTCAACAGGAATATGGAATATATTATTCCTAGTGACGGCAAGGCGCTATCGCCCGACCAGGGATTTCTTGGCAAGGATGATCGCTCCCGACACGGCGTCGCCGTCGGCGGGCTTCAGGCGGCGGCGGACATCGGGAGAGAGCCAGGGTTCGAGCGGGCTGGACAATCCGCCCAGCAGGGTCACGCGCGGAGCGCCTTTTTCGAACAGCACCCTCACCAGCGTATCGATCTGCTCGGCCGCGCTTTGCACGATGCGCCGTCCGACAGGATCGCCCTGGTCGGCATGGCGCATCACCATCGGCGCCAGGGCCGCATAGTCGGTGGCGCTGGCTCGGTCCATCCAGGCGACGGCTTCCATCGGGTCGCTTTCGAAGCGCTGCATCACCTCCGCCAGCAGCGCGGTCGGCTCGTGCCGGCCGTCATGGGCGCGCAACGCCAGTTGCACGGCCTTCAGTCCAAGATCGGCGCCGCTGCCCTCGTCGGAGATCGGAAAGCCGTAGCCGCCGACGCGCAGGTCGCGTCCCTCGACGAAGCCCAGGCCGATCGAGCCGGTACCGGCAATGACGATGGCGCCGTCCTGGCCGGAATGCGCGCCAAGGCAGGCGCCGACGCCGTCGCTGACGAAATCGATGCTGGCAAACGGGTGCGCTATCGCCCGCAACGCCTCCAGCGCGCCCTTGCGGCCGATGCCGGCAAGACCGATGCCGGCGCTGATCCCGGCGCTCTGCACCGGGCCAAAGCCTGCCTCCTCGATCGCCGCGCCGGAAGCTTTCGCAATGGAGGCCCAGGCCGCGTCGATGCCGAGCCGGGTCGTTGCCGGGCCCGACAGGCCCTGTCCCAGCACGGTTCCGTCCGCATCCTCGATGCGGGCCCGGCAACCTGTGCCGCCACCGTCGACACCGAGAAAATAGTGATCCGCGCCGCCGCTCATGCGCTCAGCCGCTCGATGTCGGCGCCGCACAGGCGGAGCTTGCGGTCCAGTTGTTCATAGCCGCGGTCGAGGTGATAGACGCGGTTGATGATGGTCTCGCCTTCGGACACCAGCGCCGCCAGCACCAGCGATACCGAAGCGCGCAGATCGGTGGCCATCACCTGCGCGCCGTGCAGTTTCTCGCCGCCACGCACCAGCGCCATGGTGCCCTGCAGCTTGATGTTGGCGCCGAGCCGCATCAGTTCGGGGACATGCATGAAGCGGTTCTCGAAGATGGTTTCGCGCAACAGCGATGCGCCCTCGGCACAACACATCAGCGCCATGAACTGCGCCTGGAGGTCGGTCGGAAACCCCGGGTAGGGTTCCGTCGTGACGTCGACAGCCCTGAGCGGCCGGTCGCGCGACACGATGAGCCCGCGGTCGCCGGGCCAGACGCTGACGCCGGTGGCCTCCAGCAATTGCACGACAGAGGCCATGTGCTCGAGCCGGGCGTGGGTCAGCTCCAACTGGCCACCGGTGATCGCCGCGGCGATGGCATAGGTACCGGCCTCGATCCGGTCCGGAATGATGTCATGCCTGGCCGCATGCCAATTCGTCCTGCCGGCAATCAGGATGCGGTGCGTGCCGGCGCCCTCGATATGCGCGCCCATGGCGTTGAGGCAAGCGGCGAGGTCCGCCACTTCAGGCTCGCGCGCCGCGTTGAGGATTTCGGTTTCGCCCTTTGCCGTGGCCGCCGCCATCATCGCGGTTTCCGTTGCCCCGACCGACGGCGAGCTCAAAACGATGCGCGTGCCGGTCAGTCCGTTCGGCGCCGAGGCGACGATCGAACCGTTTTCGATGGCGATCCTGGCGCCCAGTGCCGCGAGTGCGGCGACATGCATGTCGACCGGCCGTGCGCCGATCGCGCAGCCGCCCGGCAGCGAGACCCGCGCCTGACCGAAACGGGCGAGCAGCGGCGCCAGAACGAGCACCGTCGCCCGCATCTTTCTCACCGTGTCGTAGGACGTCTCCTTGGAAACGGCGGCGCTGGTGTCGATCGTCGCGGCATGAGCCGACCGTGTCACCTCGGCGCCATGAAGCCGCATCACGCCGAGCATGTTTTCGACGTCCGTCACATCAGGCAGGTTGGTCAGTTCGAGCGGGTAGGGGCTGAGCAGCGCCGCCGCTATCTGCGGCAGCGCGGCGTTCTTGGCGCCGGATATGGTCACCGCGCCTTCCAGCCTTTGTCCGCCGACGATCCGCAATCTGTCCATGGGCTGAAACCTTGATGAAAGCCGGGCCGGCGTCACGCTCCGGAGATAATGCTCCGAATCCCGGTTGGTGGCCCGGTCCAGATCGAGAATTAATTCTGCGTTCTTGGCTGTCAATCGAAATTGGAATAATTTATTCCTTGACCCGGCAGGTCGTCTGCGGCTTGCGGGCCTGAAAAACGCGAGGGATTCCCGTGTCCGTCTTGAACAGGATCAATGCGAAGCTTGACGGCATGGCGCCCGGCGATCGCGAGATCGGCCAGTATATCGTCGACAATCCCGACCAGATGCTGCGGCTATCGACGGCTGCTCTCGCGGCCGAGATCGGGCGCAGCCAGTCGAGTGTCGTCAAGTTCAGCCAGAAGCTTGGCTATGCCAGCTATCAGGAGCTCAAGCTTGCAGTCAGCGAAGCCAAGGCGCAGGAATGGCAGGTGCCGGCCGGCGTCATCCACGGCTCGATCGAGGTCGGCGACAACTACCAGGTCATCCTGAAGAAGCTGATCGGCAGCAAGCTTCTGTCGATGCAGCAGACCGTCGCCGCCAACAGCGAGCGCATCATCTCCAGGACGCTGGAACTGCTGGATGGCGCGCGCCGCATCCATCTGGTCGGTGTCGGCGCCTCCTCGCTGGTGGCCCGCGATTTCTCCTACAAGCTGATGAAGCTCGGCCGCAACGTGCTGCATGACAGCGACAGCCACATCCAGATGGCCAATGTCTCGACGCTCGGGCCCGGCGACGTGCTGTTCGCACTCTCCTATTCCGGCGCCAGCATCGAAACCTTGCGCATCGCCGAACTTGCCCGCAAGCGCGGCACGACGGTGATCGCCGTCACCGGCCTGCATGACAATCCGCTGAGCCGCGTTGCCGACATCCGCCTCTACACCGTCGCCGACGAGGAGCGCGCGCGCTCTTCCTCCATCACCGCGCGCGACGCGCAGCTGACGCTGACCGACCTGCTGTTCATCCTGCTGGTGCAGAAGCAGCCGGACGCCAACGAGTATGTCCACAACAGCGAGGCGGCGGTCTCGGTGCTGAAGGCGGATCGCGCCTCGTAGATGGCCAGGCAATGCGGGCCAACTCCACCCGCAGCGATCCTTCCCACCCCCATCTGTCCCGCCGAGGTCGCAGGTCGGCTGGTCGTCCGCGAGCTTGCACATGCAGCTTTTGGCATCCGCATCCGCCAGATGCCAAAATTCCAGCAAGGCTTTTCTTGCCTCTCGTCGCCGAAGGCGCGACGCTGCGAAACGCAGCGCGTTCGTTCGCAAGGAGGAAGATATCATGGCATCCGACGTCGCAGTGATAGCGGGCGCGGGGCAGGGCCTTAGCGCCTCGCTGGCACGCCTTCTCACCAAGGATGGTTTTCGTGTGGTCCTGGCCGCCCGCAATGTCCAAAAACTCGCCCCCCTGGTCGACGAAACCGGCGCGCTGGCCGTCGAGACGGACGTCGCCGATCCAGCCTCCGTCGCAAATCTGTTCGAGACCGCAGACAAGGCCGGTCCGCTGGCGCTTGCGGTGTTCAACGCCAGCGGGCGCACGCGCGGCCCGATCGCCGAGCTCGATCCCGATGCGGTCAGGCAGGCGCTGCTGGTCGGCGCTTATGGCGGCTTCCTGGTCGGCCAGCAGGCGGCGCGGCGGCTTCTGGCGCGCGGCTCGGGATCGATCCTGTTCACCGGTGCCACCGCCAGCCTCAAGGGATATTCCGGCTCGGCCGGCTTTGCCATGCCGAAATTCGGCCTGCGCGGACTGGCGCAATCCATGGCCCGCGAACTGGGTCCCCAAAACATCCATGTCGCGCATTTCATCATCGACGGCCAGATCGAGCCGCCCGGACAAGCAGCCGATCCCGACCGGCCGGACCGCCGCCTGTCGCCGGACGCGATCGCCGAGGCCTATCTCGCGGCCCATCGTCAGCACCGGAGCGCTTGGAGCTTCGAAGTCGAACTCAGGCCATGGGTCGAGGCGTTCTGACAATCCAGCTGATTGTCTTCTAGCGGGCAGTAACGGCGACGCGGTGATGGCGGAAACGCGTCGCAGTTTTGGACCAGGGCCGGGCTGCGATTCTCGTCACCGCACCGTTCGGTCGGGGCTAGACGCTTTCGAGATAGGTCTCGATTTCGAAATCGCTGACATTCAGTGCGAACGTATTCAGTTCCTGGCGTTTGCAGGCGATGAAGGAGTCGCGCAGGATCGCCGGGAAGATCTCCGCCACATGCGGCCCGCTCTCGAAGGCGGCGATTGCGGACGCCCAGTCCGGCGGCAGCTTGGCCGGCACAAGCCCTTGGCCATCGCTGCTGGCCGGATCGCCCGGTGACATCTGTCTTTCAATGCCGATCAGTGCGGCGCCCAATATGGCCGCAAGCACGAGATAGGGATTGGCGTCCGCCCCCGACACACGATGCTCGATGCGGCGTGCGCCGGTCGGGCCGCCGGGAATGCGGATCGCGACCATGCGGTTCTCATAGCCCCAGGCGACCGCGGTCGGCGCGTAGGACCTTGGACGAAGCCTGCGGTATGAATTGAAATGCGGTGCGAACACCAGCGTGCTCTCGGCCATTGCCGCAAGCAGCCCACCCACCGCATGGCGCATGATCTCCGAGCCCTGATCGGTGCCGTCGTCGAAGACGTTGCGACCTTCGCCGTCGACCAGGCTGAAATGGACGTGAAAGCCATTGCCGGCGCGGTCGCCATAGGGTTTGGCCATGAAACAGGCGGCGAAGCCGTGCTTGCGGGCGATGCCCTTGACCGTGCGCTTGAACAGGACGGCATCGTCGGCTGCCCGCAGGGCGTCCGCGACGTGGTTCAAATTGATCTCGAACTGGCCGACGCCATTTTCGGCAATGGCGGTGTCGACGGGAATGCCTTGTGCCCGGCAGGCTTCGTAGACGTCATGGATGAAGGATTCGAAATCGTCGATCTCGTCGATGGACAACGCCGCATCGGAATCGAGACGACGCCCGGTTACCGGCGAGACGGGCCCGACCGGCCGCTGCGACTGCGGATCGACCAGATAGAATTCAAGTTCGGTTGCCGCGACCGGGGTCAGGCCCAACGCCTTGTAGCGGTCGAGGATGCGGGCCAGCGCCCGCCGGGGATCACCGAGATAGGGGGCGCCGGTTTCATCGGCGAGCCAGAGTGGGACAAGCGCCGTCGGATGCGCCGTCCATTCGACCGGGAGAATGCCGCGTCCGGTCCATTGGCAAAGTCCGTCGGCATCGCCGGTCGAAAAAACCAGCGTGTTGCCTTCGATGTCCTCGCCCCAGATGTCGAGCCCGATCAGCGAATAGGGCATGCGCAGCTTGCCTTCCAGCGCCTTGCGTGCCTGCTCGACCGGGATGCGCTTGCCGCGCATGACGCCGTTGAGGTCGCACACCGCCGCCCTCAGGCTCTGGATATCGCTTCTGCTTTCAAGCCAGTTCAGAACGTCCGCAATTGCATCGCTCAATTTCCAACCTCTGGTTTTTTGGTGCCGCGGCCTGATCGGCCGCACGTCCCTGGCAAAAATAGCTTGTGAGTTTTTTGAAAACGAACCCTGGCTGCTACCAGAGGGTTTTCCTTATTTTTTCAATTCACTAGCCGGGATGTCGGGAGGCATTTCCAAAACCAATTGTGCGATCTGCGATCGCAACATAGAGGCAAGAGAATGGAAAGCCAAGGGGCATTTCTAGGTTCTTGTTCCCGGAAATCTGGCCTGCCGCAGGATATGTGTGGCGCCTTCGTCGATGTCGCGCACGATGGCTGCGCGGGCCCGCTCCCCGTCCTGGGCCTCGATCGCCGCGACGGCTTCCTCGTGATAGTCGATGTCGAGGATGGAGGCGAGGTCGTCCTCGAACCCCATGGCCAGGTTCCGCAGAAATGGGCCCACCTGCATCCATACGGTCTCGATCAGGAAGATCATCTGCTCGTTGCCGCAATGGCGATAGATCGAGAATTTGAAGTCGTAGTTTTTCCTGAGATAGTCGTCGATATTGCCCTTGCGGGCTGCCAGGGTCAGTTCGGTGCCGTGGCGTCGGATCGTCCGCAGATTGTTGCCGTTGATGAGTTTTGTCGCAAGCTCGGTCGCCGAGCCTTCGAGGATCGTCCGCACGGCGGTCAACTGCGAAAACCGTTCGGCCGAGATCACCGGCACCTCCACGCTGCCGTTGGGCATCGGGCTGAGCGCGCGCAATGCCTGAAGCCGCATGAAGGCGCTGCGCACCGGCATGTCGCTGGTGCCGAGTTCCTTGGCGAGCTTGCGTGAGGTCAGCTTCTGGCCAGGTACGAACTGGCCGGACATCAGCGCCCGCACGAGTTCCAGATAGACTTTCTCATGCAAGGGAACGGTGTCGACGGCGGTCAACCCGAATTGTGTTCTCTCGGCCATTGGCGGGTCGCTAATCTACGCAGCTGACGACATTCGCCGCTAGTAATTGTTATGCTGAACGCCGTGTGTGGGCCGTTGTCAGCGACGTGTGGGTCGGCATGATAGACGCATCGATCGCAGCGCCGCAAGGCACCGGCATGCACTCCTTGGTGCACCCCTGGTTGAGGCCCATGACAAGCATGACAAGGATGCGATCGGACGGACAGACGGCCTCCTCGATGTGACGAGGATCTCGGTCAGGCGATGCTCCTGCCAAATCCACGTCAAGAGCTGCTGCATGTGGTCGGCCGGCTCTTTGTCTCCGCCAGGTGCTTCAGCAAATTCATCGTGATCCTGCCGACATCGTTCATGGCACTTCCCGTCGGCAATGCGCCGCACCAGGCGACCGAACTCGCGCAGAAGATCAAACCTCCTGACGGAAGATGGCGCAGCGTCATCTCCGCGCAACGGCGCGCGGCGCGCTCGCTGGCGCCGCCCTCATACCACCGCGTCGCGTCGTGGTCGAAGCTGTCCGGGAAGCCGGTTGCACGCGCAATGACCATAGTATCGGGGCACGTGCCAAGATGTGGATCGGTGGCATCGACCTCATAGCCGGCCGCGCCGCCGAGCACGATGCCTTCATTGCCGAAGGTCTCGTGGGCGACGCCGTCGAACAGCCATGCGGCCGAAGGTTCATGGCTTTGCGGTGTGCGCGTGAAGGGCCGCGCGCCGTCGAAGCCCATCAGCGAGATGGCGACGCCGGTCAGCGAGAATTCTCCGCGCCCGCTGGCGCGAAGATGGCCGCCCGGCTGGTTGGTGATCGACAGCGATTGTTCGGCGATCGGCCCATCCCAGTGCGCGCCGCTTCGAGCGGCGAACGGCGCAATTCCATGAGATCGCCCTGGAACGCGACCTTGCCGGCAAAACCATTGCCGCCGAGATAGGCGATGCTGCCGCCCGCTGCCGCGAACTGGCGCAGGGCATGTTCCATTTCGATCGACATGTATTCCGGGTGGCTGCCGGTGACGACGGCCCGATACCCCTGCAGGCCGGCGAGACCCCGCTCATGCAGGTCGGGGTCGGTGACGAGATCGAAGGCGATGCCGTTGCTGTGGCAGAAGCGCAGCAAATGCAGGTCGACCGGCAGATTGTGCGGGCAACCACACAGCGGGTAATTGTAGTCGTCGCGCAGCGTCGCCTTCGGCTTCCGGTAGGAGCAGATCGACACGCCGCTGAGGTCGCTGTGGTAGTCGTAGAGCGACTTCAGGTTGTTATCGATCGCAAAGCGATGGCCGCGATCCTCGCACATCCATTCGTACAGATGCGCGGGCAGGAATTCGTCCGCGTAAGCGAGATAGGTGGCTGTCGGCACCAGGAACAACAGCGGTGAACGGCGGATGGACGAGGTGATGAAGAAGACGATGCGCTCCGATCCGCCGTCATGGCCAACCTCGAAGGCGTAGACGCCGGCGGCCGCCTCGGTGGGGACATGCAATTGGTATGAGGCTGGCCACTGCAACGATCCCATGTCGTCGTCGTGGCAATGCACGGCATCGTAGTGCGACGGCACCAGCCTTGGATCGAAACTCGAACCGTCCCAGCGGCGTGAGGTCGTGCAGAACGCCGGCTGATTGACCGCTTCCAGCAAGAGGACGCCATCTCCGCCTGTCGAGGCGATCGGGCCGCTCGGCAGCAAGGTGGGGAACGTCCAGGCAATGCGTCCGGTTGTGGTCTGCAGGGCGATTGCCGAGAATTTGGCGTTGAGCGACCTGACATCGTTCGCCGCGCTCGCGCCGAAGAACGTGTCGTCCGACGGAGGCTGCCAGGGCAGATTGAATTGATGATGCAGGCGAAACGGCGCCAACAGGTCGTCCGAGCTGATCCGAAGGACTGTCCCGCTGTCACCGGATGAGATCTCGACCGCCAGCCAGGTGTTTGCCGGCACGGTCCCGCCGGTCCGAAGCGCTTCGCCATGATGGACGAAAGTCAGCTTCCCGTCCTGCAGCTGTAGCCGCAACGGACCGCTCTCAAACAGCACCCGGACGCCGTCATTGCGGGTCAGATACACTTCAAAGGCGACGCCGCGGATCTCCGCGCACTTGGCAAGTTCCGACGCCGCGATCTTCAGGAACGCTCCCTGATCCAAGTCGCGGTGGGACGCGGCATGCCCGGTCGGTTCAATGGGCCAATCCATGAATTCAGCCGCGGGTGTGTCGAGCCGTACGATCCGCACATCGCGCACTTGCCGCGACGACGAGACATGAAGGGCGACAGGTGTTCCGGCCGCTGCGTGCCAGGGAACCGTGTAACCTGAAACGGCCATGGCGCCGTGATCGACGGGGCGTCTCATCTCGGCAAAAGTCCGCGCCGCGATTCCGGTCGCTGCGATCCGTTGGATGGCAAATTCGACAATTCTCTCGTACCCCCTTTTTGAATCACACTACGGGCATCGTTTCCTGGGGGTATACCCCATCGCGCCATGATTGCTGACAAAGTCCGTTTTTGACGATCTCGCGCCGAGGAATGCCTGCGCTCGCATGAGCCGGCGATCGTGTCGTTGCTGCGTGCCCGTTGGTTCGCGCCCGAAACCCCGCCCGCGGTCGCCGATGCCGATCCTGGAGCGGCAACCCAGTCAGGTTCCGGAGCGCAAGGTCGTCCGGAAGCGCTGCCTGATCGCAGGATCGCCGGGGGCGGACGGTCGCGCGGCACGAGGTCGATCTCGTCATCACAAATCTTGACTTTTGCCGCACTTGCACGCGCGGCCGCTCTCTGGCTTTTTGGGGCACCCATCCGAGCGGACTGATTCGCGTCGTACCGCTCGATTGCAATATCCCCCCAAGGCAGTCTGCGGGTGGTCGTGAAGCGCGCAATTGGCAAAGGAGAAAGCGGCATGGCCGAGTTCAAGAAGCCCGAAATCTCCGAGATGAGACCCAAGATCACCGTGATCGGCGTTGGCGGCGGAGGTGGGAATGCCGTCAACAACATGATCGCGGAGCAGCTTCAGGGCACCGAGTTCATCGCCGCCAACACCGACGCCCAGGCGCTTGCGATGTCGAAGGCAACGAGGCTGATCCAGCTTGGTGCTCATGTCACCGAGGGGCTGGGTGCCGGATCGCTTCCCGAGATCGGCCGCGCCGCCGCCGAGGAATCGCTCGACGAGATCATGGACCATCTCCAGGGCACGCATATGTGTTTCGTCACCGCCGGCATGGGCGGCGGCACGGGAACCGGAGCCGCTCCGATCATTGCGCATGCGGCGCGCAAGGCCGGCATCCTGACCGTGGGTGTCGTCACCAAGCCGTTCGCGTTCGAGGGCAAGCGGCGCATGCAGATGGCCGAGGAAGGCATCGCGCGGCTTCGCGAGAGCGCTGATACCGTAATCGTCATCCCGAACCAGAACCTGTTCAGGATCGCCGATGCCAAGACCACCTTTGCCGACGCTTTCGTCATCGCCGACCGGGTGCTTTATTCCGGTGTCGGCTGCATTACCGACCTGATCGTCAAGGAAGGCCTGATCAATCTCGACTTCGCCGACGTGAAATCGGTGATGCGGGGCATGGGCCGCGCCATGATGGGTACGGGCGAGGCGTCCGGCGAAAGCCGGGCCATCAAGGCAGCGGAAGCGGCAATCGCCAATCCGCTCCTGGATGAGGCTTCGATGAAGGGTGCAAAGGGCGTTCTGGTCTCGATATCGGGCGGCCGCGACATGACCCTGTTCGAGGTCGATGAAGCCGCCACCCGCATACGCGAAGAGGTCTATGAGGATGCCGACATCATCGTCGGCGCCATCTTCGACAAGAATTTGGAAGGCAAGTTCAGGGTGTCGGTCGTGGCGACCGGGCTCGATCGCCCGTTTGAGGCGGGGGACGCCAACACCGAGTTCACGGGTGATCGTTTAAGCCAGGCGCCATCACGGATACTGCAGTAGGGCGTATCTGACGCCGCCGGCAAAACTCTTCCTCCGCGCATTGCCCGTAGCGTTCCGGGCGAGGGGCGATCCCGGGTCCGCCGCATGGCCTGCGGCTTCGCGATCAAATGCTGATGGCAAACGCGGCCCGTCTTCGCCGCGGCGTCATCGCGATTTGCGTGCTGAGCAGCTTGGCCTCGGACCTTTGACAACGCAGTCAGCCCCTATCGTGCGGCGACCAAGCGGCATCGGACCTCCGCCCGAGCCGCTGCCTGGATTTGCATAGCCGCGCCCGCGCGCTTCCCCGCGCGAAGTATAGGCGCCTTTTCTCTTCTGGGCTGCCCGCCGCAGTTCCTGACTGGCGCTGCGCATACGGCCGGCTGGCTGCCCTTCGCTCCCCACCCACGACTGTCGTTGAACAGCCCGGAGGCTGTTTCAAGCCTCTCGCATGGCTGGGCGCTTGACTCTGGGGGTGTCTTGTGAAAAATTTTGCACAAGCTGATAAAAATATCAAAGGGCGGAAATGGTCGGATTCGGCAACGGGCTCTTGCGCGACGATGAAACCAGCATGGCGGCACGTGCCGCATGGCTTCACTACGCCGGCGGCCTGACCCAGTCCGAGGTTGCCAAGCGGCTGGGGCTGACCAGCCTCAAGGCGCATCGCCTCATCACCAAGGCCAACCAGGAAGGGCTGGTGAAGGTCTATATCGACGGCGAAGTGTCGGAATGCGTCGAGCTCGAGGACGAACTGTCCCGTCGCTACGGTCTCGATTATTGCGAGGTGGTTCCCGATTTCGATTCGGAAGATCTGCCGCTCAAGGCGCTCGGCATTGCCGGCGCGCAATTTCTCAAGCGCGAGATCGAACGCGGCGAGGAGGCACTGATCGGCGTCGGCCATGGCCGCACGCTGGCCGCCTGTGTGGAATATCTGCCGCGCACCTCGACCGACAAGATCCGCTTCGTCTCGCTGCTCGGCGGCCTGACGCGGAAATTCTCGGCCAACCCGCATGATGTCATCCACCGCCTCGCCGAACGCACAGGCGCCGAAGCCTACGTCATGCCGGTGCCGATGTTCGCCAACACGGCGGAGGACCGTCTCGTGCTGCTCGGGCAGAAGGGCATCAGCGAGGTCTTCGATCTCGCCAAATCGGCCGATCTGCTGCTTGCCGGCATCGGCACCGCCGAACTCGAGGCGTCGCTCGTCGCCACCGGCATGATCGAAAAGGGCGAGATGGAGGAGATCCGCCGCAACGGCGGCGTCGGCGAATTGCTCGGCCATTTCTTCGATGATGCCGGCAACGCGGTGGCGACGACCGTTTCCAACCGGGCGCTGGCGCTGGCCGGGGAGGATATCAGCAATCGCCGGATTGTCGCCGTCGCCGGCGGCAAGGTGAAGGTTCGTGCCATCAAGTCGGTGCTGGAGGGCCGCTATCTCAGGGGCCTGATAACCGACGAGCGGACGGCACGATCGCTCGTGGGAGAGACGCCGGTCGGGTAGCCGGCAACCGTTCAGTTGAAACTACCCTGTGGAGGAGAAGACGAAATGCATGAGAAAGAGAAAGACCTCATTGACGCCTTCCTGCGCGGACAAGTCGACCGTCGCGGGCTGATCAAGGGACTGGGTGCGATGGGCCTTGCCGCGGGTATCGCCGGCACGCTGCTCAATCTGGGCCAGACCCGAGCGCTTGCCGCGGACTTCGACTGGAAGGCGCACAAGGGCAAGACCATCAAGCTCTTGCTCAACAAGCATCCTTACGCCGACGCGATGATCGCCGATCTCGAGAACTTCAAGCAACTGACCGGCATGAACGTGGTCTATGACGTGTTCCCGGAAGACGTCTATTTCGACAAGGTCACCGCCGCCCTGTCGGCGAGCTCGCCCGAATATGATGCCTTCATGACTGGCGCCTACATGACCTGGACCTATGGTCCGGCCGGCTGGATCACCGACCTCAACGAATGGATCAAGGATCCGGCCAAGACCAACCCGAACTATGCCCGGGACGACTTCCTGCCCGGCGTCAAGAATTCCTGCGCCTGGAATGGCAAGCCGGGCGGCGCGCTGGGTTCGGACGACGCCAAGCAGTGGTGCATTCCGTGGGGCTTCGAACAGAACAACATCACCTACAACAAGGCCATGTTCGACAAGGCCGGCGTCACCATTCCCGGCAACATGGACGAGATGGTTGCCGCGGCGGCCAAGCTCACCAAGGATGTCGGCGGCGGCGTCTACGGCATCGGCGTGCGTGGCTCGCGCTCCTGGGCGACGATCCATCCCGGCTTCCTGTCGGCCTACGCCAATTTTGACCAGAAGGACCTCAATGTCTCGGCTGACGGCAAACTGTCGGCCGCGATGAACACCGCCGAGTCCAAGGCTTTCCACAAGCAGTGGGTTCAGATGATCCAGGAGAGCGGCCCCAAGGACTGGTCGACCTACACCGGTATCAGGTCGGCACCGATCTCGGCGCCGGCGCCTCGGCGATGATCTTCGACGCCGATATCCTCGGCTACTTCATGAATGGCGGCGACAACAAGATGGCGGGCAAGCTCGCCTTTGCAAGCTTCAAGGCCAATCCGGCAGCCAAGGCGGCGACGCCCAACATCTGGATCTGGTCGCTGGCAATGTCCAACTTCTCGAAGGACAAGGACGCAACCTGGTACTTCATGCAATGGGCCTCCGGTCCGGAGCACGGGCTGTTCGGCGCCACCAAGATGGACTTCGTCAATCCGGTCCGCCAGTCGGTCTGGAAGGACGAGATGTTCCGTGACAAGCTGAACAAGAGCTATCCGGGCTATGTCGAGATGTTCGACGCCTCGGCGCCGGGCGCCAGCATCAAGTTCACGGCGCAGCCGCTGTTCTTCGATCTCACCACCGAATGGGCGGCGACGCTGCAGAAGATGGTGGCCAAGGAAGTGCCGGTCGACGAGGGCCTCGACAAGCTGGCCGAGAGCATCGACGGCCAGCTCAAGGAAGCCGGCCTCGGCTAGGCCAAGGCCCAGGGACTGGCTCGCCGAGGCCGGCCAGTCCCGACCCGACTTTCAAGTCTGCGACGCGGCGCCTGGAGCATCGGACCCAAAAGTGGAATCCGGTTTTGGGAAAAACCGATGCTCGAAAAAAGCGCCGCCAATTCGCCCACCGGCCGCCTGGCTCCCTTGGGCGGCCGGCCGGGCGAAGCAACAGGATCATGGAGCAGCGGATGACTGCCGCAACAACACAAAGGGCCGGGCCGTCCGGCTTCAGGATCAGCAAGAGGGTCTTGCCCTACGTGCTCAGCCTGCCAGCCTTGCTGGTCTGCATCGGCATCCTCATCCCGTTCCTGACCTCGGTCGTCTATTCGTTCCAGCGCTACCGTCTGAGCCAGCCCTGGGCGCGGCAGTTCAACTGGGGAGACAACTACATCTCCTTCTTCACCGACCCGAAGTTCTGGAACACGCTCAAGGTCTCGCTGCTCTATGCGGGAACCACGGTCGTGCTGGAACTGCTTCTCGGTCTCGCCATCGCCATGCTGCTGCAGAAGCGCTCGACGCTGAACAATTTCATCTCGATCATGCTGTTGATGCCGCTGATGACGGCGCCGGCGCTGGCCGCGCTGATGTGGAAGCTGATGACCAATCCCGGCTTCGGCGTGCTGAGCTATCTCGCGAGCCTGATCGGGCTGCAGGATTTCCGCTGGGCCTCGTCGCCGTCGACGGCTCTCTTCACCGTCGTGCTCGTCGATATCTGGGTCTACACGCCCTTCATCATGATCCTCTTATTGGCCGGCCTGCGCAGCCTGCCGACGCAGCCTTTCGAGGCCGCGGCACTCGATGGCGTGCCGAGAAGCTTCGTGTTCTTCCGCATCACCTTGCCGATGCTGACGCCCTACATACTGACGGCGACGCTGTTCCGCCTGCTCGACTCCATCCAGCAGTTCGACATCATCTACGCGATGACTCAAGGGGGGCCTGGCGATACGCTGACCGTGTTCCAGGTCGAGGCCTATCTCAACTTCTTCCAGTCGACCAATGTCGGCCGCTCGGCGGCGCTGATGATCATCCTGTGGGCGATCACCTATTTCCTCTCCAACATCTTCATCAAGAACTGGCTGCGGCTGCGCGAACGCGCCCGCGGCCAGGCATAGGAGGCGGACATGGAACACACTTCCTTGCTCGAACGCATCCTGCGCGGCGTGGCACTGACGCTGGTCGTGGTCTTCTTCATGTTCCCGATCGCCTGGATCTTCATGATGTCGTTCCAGACCAACGAGACCATCCTGCGCATTCCGCCGCAATTGATCTTCGAGCCGACGCTGGCCAACTATACCGCGCTCATTACCGGCAAGCTGGTGACGGCGGCCGGCACGCTCGACATCGCCTTCATGCGCAACCTGTGGAATTCGGTGTTCCTGTCGGTCACCTCGGTTGCCGTCTCCCTGCTGCTCGGCGTCCCGGCGGCCTACGCCTTCGCGCGGCACAAGTTCCGCGGTTCGGAGGACATCGCCTTCACGCTGTTGTCATTCAAGTTCGCGCCGGCGCTGCTGGTGCTCCTGCCGCTCACCCTTTATTTCCAGAAGCTTGGATTGGCCAACACCTATATCGGGCTGATCTGGGTCTACCAGCTGATCTGCCTGCCGCTGATCCTGTGGATCGTGCGCGGCTATTTCGAGGACATTCCGGCCGACATCGAATATGCCTATCGTATCGGCGGCCATTCCTGGTTCGCCACCTTCCGCAAGATCGCGCTGCCGCTTGCCGGCCCGGGCATCGCCGCCGCCGGCCTGCTCGCCTTCATCTTTGCCTGGAACAACTTCGTCTTCGCGCTGGTGTTGGCCTCGGCCGACAAGCAGCCAGTGACGGTCGGAGCGCTGGCTTTCATCACCTCCTCGGGCATCCAGTATGGCCAGATTTCGGCGGCCATCGTGTTGTCGATCACGCCGACGCTGGCGCTCGCCCTTTATGCGCAGCGCTATCTCGTCGAAGGTCTGTCGCTCGGCGCGGTGAAAGGATAGAAATGGCCAGCCTCGAACTCAGAAACGTCGTCAAGCGCTACAAGAGCCAGACCGTTCTCGACAATCTGTCCCTGACCGTCGCCGACGGCGAGACCCTTGTCCTGTTCGGCCCCTCCGGTGCCGGCAAGACCGTGCTGCTGCGCCTTGTCGCCGGTGTCATCGATCCGGATGAAGGCAAGATATTCATCGGCGGTGACGACATGACCGATGTCGACGCGGAATTCCGCGGCATCGGCATGGCCTTCCAGAATTTCGCTTTGTTCCCGCATATGACCGCGTTCGACAACATCGCGACGCCCCTGGAAGCCAAGCGATCATCGCAAAGCGTGATCAAGGCCGGCGTCGAGAGCGTCGCCAAGCTGTTGAAGATCGCCCATGTGCTCAGCCACAAGCCGCGCGCGCTTTCCAACGGCCAGAAGCAGCGCACGGCACTTGCCCGCGCGCTGGTCGGCTCGCCGCCGCTTCTCCTGCTCGACGATCCCTTGCGCAATGTCGACGCCAAGCTGCGCTTCGAGATGCGCCTCGAACTGCCGAGGCTGCTCGCCGATCGCGGCGCCACCGTCGTCTACGTCACCCAGGACTACAAGGAAGCCATGGCGCTCGGCGACCGCATCGCGGTGATATCGCAAGGTGTCATCAGGCAGCTCGGCACGCCGGAGCAGATCTACCGCGAGCCTGCCAATATCGAGATCGCGCGGCTGTTCGGCGACCCCACCATCAACCTGCTCGACGTCAAGCCCGCGCGGGATACCAGGGGGATTTATGTCGGCCTCTCCAACGTCCAGGTCCATCTGGCCGGCGCCTACGAGACGGCGGTCGGCCGCGACTGTGTGATCGGCCTGCGGCCGGAAGCGTTGAGCTTCGTCGAGGAGGGTGCGCCCGGCGCCATTCCCGTGACCGTCGAGGCGGAGACGCCGCTCAACGAAAAGATCGTCACGCTTGTGCGCACGGTGCGCGGCCGTGAAATCCTGGTTTCGCGCCCGGCCGGAACGCCGGGCCGCAGCGAGGGCAAGGCCCACATCTCTGTCGACGGCAAGAGCGCCTTGTTGTTCGATCATGCGAGCGGCGAGCGCATTGGTTCGAAGAACGTGGTCGCTTTGCGCAACGGAGAAGCGGCATGAGCCAGAGCGCACTCACCATAACCAGTGTCGACAAGTTCTATGGCCCGATCGACAGGGGCGTTCACGCGGTCAAGAGCCTGACGATCGAAATCGGCAAGGGCGAGATCGTGGCGCTGCTTGGCTCGTCGGGCTGCGGCAAGACCTCGACGCTGCGCATGATTGCCGGCTTCGAAGAGGTCTCGCGCGGCACGATCTCGGTCGGCGGCCGCCAGGTTCACACCTTGCCGCCGGTCAGGCGCAACGTGGCGATGGCGTTCGAGGGCTATTCGCTCTATCCGCCGTTGACCGTGCGCGAGAACATGGCGTTCGCGCTCAAGGCGGCAAGGTTGCCAAAGAGCGAGGTCGACGCCAAGGTCGCCAGCATCGCCAAACTGCTCGAGATCGAGGACATACTGGAGCGCTATCCCAGCTCCATCTCCGGCGGCCAGCAGCAGCGCGCCAGCCTCGGCCGGGCGCTGATCCGGGAGGCGGATCTGCACCTGCTGGACGAGCCGATGGGGCAGCTCGAACCGCAGCTGCGCGCCGTGCTGCGCGGCCGCATCAAGCACTTCATCAAGGAGCGCGGCCTGACCGCGATCCTGGTCACCCACGACCAGACCGAGGCCAACGCGCTTGCCGACCGCATCGCGGTGATGGAGGGCGGCGTGCTGCAGCAGTTCGACACATCAGACAGGATCAAGGAGCGCCCGGCGAACCTGTTCACCGGCACCTTTGTCGGTGAGCCGCCGATGAACGTTTTCGAGGCCTATGTCGGCGCGACCGCCGGACGTATCAATTTGCGGCTGCCGGATGGACTGTCGCTCGACTACGACAAGGACGCTTTCAGCGCTCCGGTTCGCGACCAGCTGCTCAGCCGCGAACGGGTCGTCATCGGCATCAGGCCCTACGCCGTGCGGCGCTCGAAGGAGGGTGTTCCGGCCAGGGTCTCGGCCAATCAGTGGCTCGGCGACCAGACCCACATAGCGGCGGACTTTGCCGGCGGCTCGCTGGTTCTGGTCGAACATGACCGCACCCGCCTGGACCTGGGTGCGCCTATCAATGTCAGCATCGATCCGAAGAACCTGCACGTCTTCGACCAGGTGAGCGGCAAGGCCATCTCGCACGGCATGGAGCTTGCGTGATGCGGGATGTCCTGATCGGCCTCGACGCCGGCACCTCGGTCATCAAGTCCATCGCCTTCGACACCGCTGGCCGGCAGATTGCCGCCGCCGCGCTGCCGAACCACTATGAGACGCTGCCGGGCGGTGGCGCCGAACAGGATTTGGCGCGCACATGGAGCGATGCCGCCGCGACCTTGCGCCAGCTCGCCGACAAGGTGCCCGATCTCGCCAACCGAACCGTCGCGATCGCGGTCACCGGGCAAGGCGACGGCACCTGGCTGATCGACGGCAAGGGTGAACCGGTCGCCAAGGGCTGGCTCTGGCTCGACGCGCGCGCCGCCGCTGTCGTCGAGGAAATCCGCGCGCGGCCGGAGGACCGGCTCCGCTTCGAAAGGACCGGCACCGGGCTTGCCGCCTGCCAGCAGGGCTCGCAGTTTGTGTTCATGAAGCGCAACATGCCTGCGATGTTGGCCAAGGCCGCGACGGCCTTCCATTGCAAGGACTGGCTCTATTTCAAACTGACCGGCGAACGCGCAACCGATCCGTCGGAGGGAACCTTCACCTTCGGTGATTTCCACACCCGGGACTATTGCGACGACGTGCTCGACGTACTTGATGTCGCCGATCTCAGGCATCTGCTGCCGCCGATCGTCGACGGCACCGTGCATAGCACCGGCCTGTCGCAAGCAGCGGCCGACGCCACCGGGATGCTCGCCGGCACTCCGGTGGTGCTGGGCTATGTCGACGTCGTCTGCACCGCGCTCGGCGCCGGCCTGCTGGACCGCAAGCGCAAGCCCGGCTGCTCGATCATCGGCTCCACCGGCATGCATATGCGGCTGGCCGAAACCCCGGACGACGTGCAGCTCAACCAGGCGGCAACCGGCTACACGATGGCGATGCCGGCGCCTGGCGTGTTCGCGCAGATGCAGTCGAACATGGCGGCAACGCTCAACATCGACTGGGTGCTTGGGCTGGCCTCCGGAATTCTCGCCTCGCAAGGCATCACCCGCAGCAATGGCGAGATGATCGCGCTGGTCGACACCTGGATCGCGGCCTCGCAGCCGGCTTCGCTGCTCTATCAGCCCTACGTGTCGGAGGCCGGCGAGCGCGGTCCGTTCGTCGATGCGAATGCCAGGGCGGGGTTCGTCGGCATTTCCTCACGGCACGGCTATGCCGACCTCGTCCGCGCCGTCTTCGAGGGGCTGGCCTTCGCGGCGCGCGATTGCTACGCGGCCATGGGGCCGCTGCCGCGTGAAGTTCGCCTGACTGGCGGCGCCGCCCGGAGCCCGGCGCTGCGCAAGATCCTTGGTGCCGCGGTCGGCGCCGACATTCGCACGAGCGAGCGCGAGGAGGCCGGTGCCGCGGGAGCGGCGATGATCGCCGCGGTCTGCGTCGGCCAATACGCATCGATGGATGATTGCGTCGGCGAATGGGTGACGCCCCTGCTTGGCGAGGCGGAGCCAAGCGACCGGAGCCTCGCCGCGATCTACGACAAGATGACCCCATCCTACATGTTGGCGCACGAGGCGCTGCGGCCGGTCTGGCGCGCCATGGCTGCATCGAAGGCAAATTGAGAAGTCGAGTATGCCCAGGAAAATAGCGATCATTGGCGACCATTTCATGCTTCCGGATGTGTTTCGCGCCGAAATCGAGAAGGCCGCGAGCGGCGGCCTAGACATCCGCACGCTGCAGACGGCATGGCCCGACGAGCCGATGGAATTCGGCAATGCGGCGCTCGGCCTCGACAAGATCAAGGAGTATTTCGGCCATCCCGACGAGATCGTCGATTTCATCGGCGATGCCGAAATCCTCGTCACCCAGCTTGCTCCGCTATCGGACGGCATGATGCGGCGCCTGCCGGCGCTCAAGCTGGTCGCGGTATCGCGCGGCGGCCCGATCAACATCGACATGGGCGCTGCCGGACCCACGGCATCACCGTGGTCAATGTGCCTGGCCGCAACGCGACTGCCGTGGCCGAGTTCACCATCGGCGCCATCCTTGCCGAGACGCGGCTGATCCGGGTCGGCCACGAGGCCTTGCGCAAGGGAGAATGGCGCGGCGATCTCTACCGTGCCGACCGCACCGGCCGCGAACTCAGCGAAATGACCGTCGGCGTCATCGGCTATGGCAATATCGGCACGAAAGTGGTCCGTCTGCTGCGCGCCTTCGGCTGCCACGTCCTCGTTTGCGACCCTTATGTGCAGTTGAGCGCCGACGACCGCAATGCCGGCGTCGAGCTCGTCGCGCTGGACGATCTCCTGTCCCGTTCCGATGTGGTCACGCTGCATCCCCGGGTGACCGAGGAGACACGCGGCATGATCGGCAAGGACACCATCGCGCGGATGAAGCCGGGGGCAATTCTCATAAACACCGCGCGGGGACCGCTGGTCGACTATGACGCGCTCTACGAGGCGCTTGTTTCGGGGCAGATCGCCAGCGCCATGCTGGAGACGTTCGCGGTCGAGCCCGTGCCCGCCGAATGGCCCTTGCTGCAGCTTCCCAACGTGACGCTGACGCCGCATATCGCTGGCGCCTCGGTGCGCACCGTGACCTATGCCGCCGAGCAGGCCGCCGAAGAGGTGCGCCGCTATATCGCCGGCCTGCCTCCGGTCAATCCGTGCTGAAGGCGGCGGCCATGACCCACAAATTCGGCATCGAGGCCACGGCGGGATGAACGGCGGCTCTGAAATCGTCGACCTCTTTGTCGTCGGCGGCGGCATCAACGGTGCGGGCATCGCACGCGACGCCGCCGGGCGCGGGCTTTCCGTCATCCTGTGCGAAAAGGACGACCTGGCCGAAGGCACCAGTTCGAGATCGGGCAAGCTCGTCCATGGTGGCCTGCGCTATCTCGAATACTACGAATTCCGCCTGGTGCGCGAGGCGCTGATCGAGCGCGAGGTGCTGCTGGAATCGGCGCCGCACATCATCTGGCCAATGCGCTTCGTGCTGCCGCACAGCCCGGATGACCGGCCGGCATGGCTGGTCCGGCTCGGCCTGTTCCTCTACGACCATCTCGGCGGCCGCAAGCGGCTGCCGCCGACCCGCACCCTGAACCTGCACACCGCGCCCGAGGGCGCGCCGATCAAGGACGCCTTCAAGCGCGGTTTCGAATATTCCGACTGCTGGGTCGACGATGCCCGCCTTGTGCTGATCAACGCACTTGATGCGCGCGAGCGTGGCGCCAGCATATTCACCCGAACCGCCTGCACCGCGGCCCGCCGCGAAAATGGCCTGTGGTCAGTCGAAACGCACGACATCCGCACCGGCGTCAGGACGACGGTGCGGGCACGCGCCCTGGTCAATGCAGCCGGTCCCTGGGTCAACGACATCATCAATCGCGTGGCGGGCCAGAACTCCAAGCGCAACGTCAGACTGGTCAAGGGCAGCCACATCGTCGTGCCCAAATTCTGGGAAGGCCGCCATGCCTATCTCGTCCAGAACAGTGACAAGCGTGTCATCTTCATCAATCCCTACCAGAACGATCTGGCGCTGATCGGCACCACCGACATTCCCTATGATGGCAGGCCCGAAGACGTCGCGGCGGACGCGAGCGAGATCGATTACCTGATCAAGGTGGTCAACCGCTACTTCAAGCGCGGGCTCGTGCGGGACGATGTGGTCTACAGCTTTTCCGGCGTCAGGCCGCTCTATGATGACAATGCCGACAACCCGAGCGCGGTGACCCGCGACTACATCTTCGAGCTCGACGCGCCATCTGGAGCGGCGCCGCTGCTCTCCGTGTTCGGGGGCAAGATCACCACCTTTCGCAAACTGGCCGAGCATGCGCTGGACAGGGTCGCTCCGTTCTTTCCCCGGATGGGCAAGCCCTGGACAGCGAAGGCTCATCTGCCTGGCGGTGACATCGCCAATGCCGATTTCGACCGGTTCCTCAGCGACCTCGGGCGCGAGTATCCATGGATGCCGGCATCGCTGATCGATCATTACGGCCGGCTTTACGGGACCAGAACACGTATTGTGGTCGGCAACGCCAGATCGCTCGCCGAGCTGGGGCGACGCTTCGGCACGGATTTCTTCGAGCGCGAGGCCAGCTATCTGTTCGAACAGGAATGGGCGATGACATCGGCCGATATTCTCGAACGACGCACCAAGCACGGCCTGCATCTTTCCAGCGAGGAAAGGTCGGCTTTCGAGGACTGGTGCGCAAGCCGGCTGGCGAGGGCGGGCTGATGGCGGGCTTCGATTCCGGCTCCACGGAATTCCGGATGTTGCGCTCCTTTTCCGCCAGCATCGGCGCCGATCCGTTGCTGGTCCAGGGCGCCGGCGGCAACACCTCCATCAAGCAGGATGGCGTGTTGTGGATCAAGGCTTCCGGCACCTGGCTGATGAACGCGCTCACCGGCGACATCATGGTGCCGGTCGCGCTGGAGCCGCTGCTCGACGCTTTGGCGCATCGCAGCGACGCCGCCGAGAAGGCCGGGCAGTTCACGCTGGAGGAACTCAATCCCCGGCGGCTGCGGCCTTCCATCGAGACGACGGTGCATGCGCTGATGCGGCAGAAGATCGTCGTCCATGTCCATTGTGTCGAGACGATCTCGATCGCCGTCCAGGCCAATGCGGAAACCTTGCTGGAAGAGCGCCTGCGCGGTCTTGATTGGGCATTCGTGCCTTATCGAAGGCCGGGCCTGCCGCTGGCGCAGGCCATAGCGGAGCGCCTGAAGCCCGCGACCAACGTACTCGTGCTCGGCAATCACGGGCTGGTGGTCGCGGCGGACACGGTTGGCGAAGCAGCTTTGCTGCTGCAGCGGGTCACCGGATTGCTCGCTCGCTCGCCACGGCCGGCCTCGGCGCCCGACATCGACGCGTTGCTCAGGCTCGCCATCGGCAGCGACTACCGGCTTCCCGCCTCGATCGCGGCGCATAGCGTCGCGACCGATCTCGCCAGTTGCCGGATCGCCGCTTCGGGCAGCCTCTACCCGGATCATGTGATCTTCCTTGGGGTCGGATCGACGATCGCCGGTCCGGACGAGAATGCAGCGGCCGTCGTCGCCCGGAGCGCCGTCGCTCCCACGTCCATTCTGTTTCCAGGCAAGGGCATCCTGATGCGCCGCGACGCCAATGCCGGTGCCGAAGCAATGGCGCGATGCCTGGCCGATGTCGCAGCGCGCGTCGATGGCTCGGTGCGCCTCAATTATCTGAGCCCGAAGGACAATGCCGAGCTCCTGAACTGGGACGCCGAAAAATATCGCCAGGAACTCAACCGCACCGGGGTGACGCTGCAATGACGGCATTCGTCGCCTCGATCCCACGGCAACGCTGAGAAGGGGAGCGGTCTTGGCGTTCACGCTCTCCCTCAACACCAATCCGCTGGTCAACCGCTTTGCCGAGCCGGACGATCTGATCGACACCATTGCCCATGACATCGGCATCAGGGACGTGCAGCTCACGCATGAGTTCATCAATCCCGGTTGGCCGGCGGCGACGATCTCGAAGTTCGTGCGCCTGTTCCGCGGCGCGCTGGATCGTACCGGCGTACGCGTCACCTCGGGCATGACCGGCCCCTATGGCCGGCTGAACCATTTCGGCCATCCCGACGCCGACGTGCGCCGCTACTATGTCGACTGGTTCAAGACCTTTGCCGACATCTCGGCCGAACTCGGCGCCAGCGGCATGGGCACGCAATTCGCCATCTTCACCCACCGGGACTATGACGACCCCGAGCGCCGCGCGCGGCTGTTCGACATCGCGCTGGAATGCTGGCGCGATGTCGCCGAACACGCCAGCGCGGCCGGGCTGACCTACCTGTTCTGGGAGCCGATGTCGGTCGGCCGCGAATTCGGCCACACCATCGAAAACTGCCGGGCGCTGCAGAATGCGATCGACGCGGCGGGGATGGCGATCCCGCTAGAGATGATGGTCGACATCGATCATGGCGACGTGACCTCCAGCAACCCGGATGACATCGACCCCTATGCCTGGGCCGAAGCCTTTCCCAGGCGGTCGCCGATTATCCATATCAAGCAGTCGTCGATGAACAAGGGCGGCCATTGGCCGTTCATTGCCGCCCACAACAGGGATGGCCGCATAACGCCGGAAAAGTTTCTCGAGACGGTGCGGCGCGGCGGCGGCACCGATAACGAGATCTGCCTCGAACTCTCGTTTCGCGAGCGCGAGCCGGTCGACCACCAGGTCGTCGCCATGATCCGCGAGTCGGTCGACTACTGGGCGCCCTTCATCGAAACCGGCAGGTCGAACCTATCGCTGCGGACAAAGTAAAACGGGCAGGAGCCGATGCGGCTCCTGCCCGTGGAACACGGCCGGATTTCGAGCCGGCGGAACTCAGCCGAATTTCGGATCGAGACTGCCCGACTTGTAGCGCTTGGCCATTTCCGAGACCGGCAGCGGCTTGATCTTCGGCGCGTTGCCGGCGGTGCCGAACTGCTCGAAGCGTTCCTTGCACAGCTTTCGCATCGCCGCCATGGCCGGCGTGAGGTACTTGCGCGGGTCGAACTCGCTCGGGTTCTCGGTCAGCACCTTGCGGATCGCGCCGGTCAGCGCCATGCGGTTGTCGGTGTCGATGTTGATCTTGCGCACGCCATGCTTGATGCCGCGCTGGATCTCTTCCACCGGCACGCCCCAGGTCGGCTTCATCTGGCCGCCATATTTGTTGATGATCTCCTGCAGATCCTCCGGCACCGAGGACGAGCCGTGCATGACCAGATGCATGTTCGGCAGGCGGCGGTGGATCTCTTCGATGACATTCATCGCCAGCACCGCGCCGTCCGGCTTGCGCGAGAACTTGTAGGCACCGTGGCTGGTGCCCATGGCCACCGCCAGCGCATCGACATGCGTATCGCGCACGAACTGTTCGGCCTGAACGGGATCGGTCAGCAACTGGTCGTGGCTGACGGCGCCTTCGACGCCGTGGCCGTCTTCCTGCTCGCCGCCGCCCATTTCGAGCGAACCGAGCACGCCGATCTCGCCTTCCACCGACACGCCGCCCCAATGCGCCATGTCGACGACGCGCTTGGTGATGCCGGAATTGTAGGAATAGTCGGCCGGCGTCTTTCCGTCTTCCTTGAGCGACCCGTCCATCATGACAGAGGTGAAGCCGTGCTGGATCGCCGTGACGCAGGTGGCTTCGTTGTTGCCATGGTCGAGATGCATGCAGACCGGGATATCGGGATGGATTTCGACCAGCGCGTCGATCAGCTTGGCCAGCACCACGTCATTGGCATAGGCGCGCGCGCCGCGGCTCGCCTGCAGGATGACAGGCGATTTGGTCTCCTCCGCCGCCTCCATGATGGCAAGGCCCTGTTCCATGTTGTTCATGTTGAAGGCGGGCACGCCATAGCCGTACTCGGCGGCGTGATCGAGCAATTGTCTCAGTGTGATGCGAGCCAACGATTAGTCTCCCGTATCTGGTTTCAAGCCTGTGGTTGCGGACTGTCCGCGCATCGTTCAGCCCACCGATGCTTCTGGCCGGATTTCCGGACAACCGCAACCGTCAGAGGGCGCCCCGATAGCAATTCTTGTTACAGCGCCGCCATGAAAACGAAACGAATATCCCAAGTGAATAACACATTATCACAAATTCTTTGATGTGAATGAGCCGTTTGGTGTTATATTGCAGGCCACGCGAGGCCTTGCCCGGCCCGCGCGAGGAAGCCAAGGAATGAAGAGCGACAGCCGCCGGCAAGGCATCATGGATTTTTTGATGGACGCCGGAACAGCGAGCGTCGACGACCTTGCATCGCGCTTCGGCGTGTCGAGGATGACCGTGCACCGCGACCTCGACGAGCTTGAGGAGAGCGGCTTCCTGCGCAAGGTGCGCGGCGGTGCCTCGATCCAGCCCAGCGGCCTGTTCGAAAGCGATTTCCGCTACCGGCAGAAGCAGGCGACCGAGGAAAAGCAACGCCTGGCGGCAGCAGCGGCGGCGATGATCGAACCCGGCCAGACGGTGATCATCGATGATGGCTCGACGGCGGGTGGCATTGCCGGCCGGCTTTCGGACTTGCGCCCGTTGACCGTGATCACCAACAATCTGGCCGTCATCGAGGAACTGTCTGGCGTCGGCGGGATCACCCTCATCGCGCTTGGCGGCCTCTACAGCAAGAAATTCCACGGCTTCTTCGGTCTGCTCGCCGAGGACACGCTGAAATCGCTGCGCGCCGATGTCGCCTTCCTGTCGTCATCCGCCATCCACGGCGCTTCCGCTTTCCACCAGGACCAGGAAGTGGTCCAGACCAAGCGCCTGATGATGGCCGCCGCTGCCCGCAAATATCTGCTGGTCGATCACGGCAAGTTCGGCCGCACGGCCCTGCATTTCCTCACTGGCCTCAAGGCGTTCGACGCGGTCTTCACCGGTCGTGAGCTCGAGCCCGGACTGCGCGAGGCGCTGGATGCCGCAGGCGTCTCGCTGACATTGGTCGACAAACACTAGGGAGTACGCGTGGTTTACTGGGTTGGCACAAGTTGGAAGATGAACAAGACGCTTGCCGAGGCGCTGGCGTTCGCCGAGATATTGGCCGGGTTCATCCCCGGTTTCGACGATCGCATCCAGCCTTTCATCATCCCGCCCTTCACGGCGGCCCGCGAAGTCAGGCAGGCGCTGTCGCGGACGCGGATCAAGGTCGGCGCCCAAAACATGCACTGGGCCGATGCCGGCGCCTGGACCGGCGAGATCTCGCCGCTGATGCTGAAGGATTGCGGCCTCGATCTGGTCGAGCTCGGCCACAGCGAACGGCGCGAGCACTTTGGCGAGACCGATCGTACCGTCGGTCTCAAGACCGCCGCGGCGGTGAAGCACGGGCTGGTGCCGCTGGTCTGCGTTGGCGAGACATTGGCGGAACGCGAAAGTGGGCAGGCCGATGCCGTGCTGACGGCGCAGGTGCGGGGTGCGCTGCAATTCCTCGAAGGCGAGGCGAAGGGCGCGAAGATCCTGTTCGCCTACGAGCCCGTCTGGGCGATCGGTGACAAGGGCATTCCGGCCAGCTCCGACTATGCCGACAAACAGCAGGCACTGATCAAGACCGTTGCAGGCGATTTGCTGCCGTCCGTGCCGCCGGTGCTCTATGGCGGCAGCGTCAATCCCGGCAATGCCGCCGAGCTGATCGGCCAGCCCAATGTCGACGGCTTGTTCATCGGCCGCTCCGCCTGGCAGGCGGAAGGCTACATCGACATCCTCAAGCGCGCCTCGGCGGCAATCTGAACCAGTCGAGATATCATTCAGTCAAGGAAGGACACGACCATGAAAATAGCCATTGGAGCCGACAGCGCCGGCAAGCCGCTGCTCGACGTCATCGCCGCGCATCTCGCCACCAAGCCCGGCATCACCGTCAGCGATCTGAGCCAGGCCGGCTACTATGCCGACCTTTCGCAGAATCTCGCCCAGACGATTGTCGAGGGCAAGAACGATCGCGGCATCCTGTTCTGCGGCACCGGCATCGGTGTTTCCATCTCGGCCAACAAGGTTCCCGGCATTCGCGCCGCGCTCACCCACGACACCTATTCGGCCGAGCGCGCGGCGAAATCCAACAACGCCCAGATCATCACCATGGGCGCCCGCGTCATAGGGCCGGAACTGGCCAAGGCGATCGTCGATACGTGGCTTGCTTCTGAGTTCGACGAGAAGGGGCCATCGGCCGGCAATGTTCAGGCCATCGACAGGCTGGATGCGGCCAAGCGCTAGCTCAAGCTCTTGCGTATCGCGCCGATGACCGTCACGGCCGACGCCGCACCCGGATCCAGATAGCCGAGCGAGCGTTCGCCGAGCCGCGACGAGCGGCCCTTCTGCGCGATCATGTCCTTGGTCGCCTCCGCGCCGCGTTCGGCCGCGGCGAGTGCTGCTTCGAGACTTTCGGACAGCGTCTTGCCGGCTGCATTGGCCGCGGCGGCCGCTTCGGCCGCCGGCTGCCGGGCATCGACCATCGTCTTTTCGCCAGGTTCCGCCTTGCCGCGATCCTTGATGCCTTGTGCCATGGCCTGGAACAGGGCGTTGAAGTCCGCATCCGCCAGCGTCACCTTGCCCTTGACGGCGGAAGCCGCTCGCATGAAGGCCGTCGCGTAGAGCGGGCCTGACGAGGCGCCGACGGCATTGAGGAAAGATTTCGCCGCCGTGTTGAGCAGCGCCGTCGGCTCGGTCGTCGCAAGGTCGAGCGATGCCAGCGCATCGCGCACCGCGTCGAAGCCGAGCGCCATCGCAATGCCGTGGTCGGCGTCGCCAATGACACCGTCGAGTTGGCAGAGCCGGTCCTTGTCGGCCTCTATCGCCACCGCGATGGCGTCGAACATTCTTTTCAGGTCAGCGGCGTCGATGGTCACGGGGTCGCTCTTTCGTCAGCCGGCACGGAACATCGCGCAGTCGCAGGGGTGGTCGAGCATGGTCTGCAACTCGCCGTCGAGATGCATCAGTGTCACGGAGGCGCCGGCCATTTCCAGCGACGTGCAGTAATTGCCGACCCAGGTCGCGTGGATGGAAACGCCGATCGCGTCGAGCCTCTGCTTGACCCGGCGGTTCATGATGTAGAGCTCCATCAGCGGCGTCGAGCCGAGCGAGTTGACCAGAACCGCGACCTTGTCGCCACGCGAAGGCGCCATCTCGGCGAAAATCCTGTCCAGCATCTCGTCCGTGATCTCGTCGGCGGTTTTGAGCTTGGCGCGGGCGATGCCGGGTTCGCCATGGATGCCCATGCCGATCTCCATCTCGTCCGCGCCGATCTCGAAATTCGACCGCCGCGTCTGCGGCAGCGAGCAGGGCGACAGCGCCACGCCCATGGTGAAGGTGTGGTCGTTGGCCTTGCGCGCGATACGCTCGCATTCGTCGAAGGAGAGCATCCGGTCGCAGGCGGCACCGGCCGCCTTGAAGATGAAGAAATTGCCGGCGACGCCGCGGCGCTTGTGCCGCTGGTCGCGCGGTGCCGAGGCGACGTCGTCGGTGGTCAGCACCGTGCGCACCTCGATGTCGTCCATCGCGGCCATCTCAGCCGCCATGTCGAAATTCATCACGTCGCCGGCATAGTTGCCGTACATGAACAGCACGCCGGCGCCACCGCTGACCGCCTTGGCGCATTCGAGGATCGGATCAGGCGGCGGCGAGGCGAAGACATTGCCGATGGCCGCCGCGTCCGCCAGTCCCTTGCCGACAAAGCCGAGGAAGGTCGGCTCATGGCCCGAACCGCCGCCGATGACGAGCCCGACCTTGCCGGGCCGCGGCCCGTCGCGGGCGATGATCGAGCGCGGGCTGGCGTCCACGCTTCTGAGATGGCCGGGATGCGCGGCCAGGATCCCTTCGAGCATCTCGTCGACGGCGCGGTTGCCGTCATTGATGATCTTCTTGGTCTGCACCGGCATCCTCCCGATTTCGGCATTTTCCGAGATACTACAGGCTGTTACCGGGATTTCCACCCGGCGAAGCGTATTTCAGGCCATGACGCGTTCCCGCGCGGCCAGGATCTGGACACAGGCATTGGCAGCTTCCTTGCCCTTGACGGTGAAGTGCTCGAAGAAGAAGCGGTGATGCTCGGTGTTGTCGTGGTAATTGTGCGGCGTGAGCACCGCTGAAAGCACCGGCACGCCGGTCGACAGCTGCACGTTCATCATACCATCGATCACCGCGCTGGCGACGAACTCATGCCGATAGATGCCGCCGTTGACGACAAACGCCGCACCCAGAATCGCGGCATAGCGGCCGGTCTGCGCCAGGGTCTGGGCGTGCAGCGGAATCTCGTAGGCGCCGGGCACGTCGAAGACATCGACGGTGAAGCGCCCGTCGCCAAGCGCGGAAAGCTCGGCCTCGAAGGCTTGCACGCACTGGTCGACGATATCGGCATGCCAGCGCGCGCGAATGACGGCGATGCGAACAGTTTCATAGTCTTTATGGGAATGCTGATTCATGGGTCCATCCTTCCGTTTCGAACCAGAATCAGGACGCACGATACGAAATGCGACCCACCAAGGCGGGCCGTCTTTCGTTTCGTTCTCTTCCATCCGGACTGTAACCGTCGGCTCCGGAATCACACCGGATCTGCTGACCTTTCCGAATTTGTCGGAAAGCGCTCGCGGGCTTGGGTCGAGACCCTTACCGCCGGTGGGGACTTTCACCCCGCCCTGAGAACTTTAACGCGGTTTGTATGGAAGGGCAGGGCGCCGCTGTCAACCGGACGAAAGGCTGATGCCGATCACGACCAAGGTGTGTCGAGATTCAGGTCAGGCCGAGTCGAAAACGGTGGGTTCCGAGAACCGGAGCGGAGCGTACTTAAGGTACGTGAGCACCGGAAGCGCAGGAAACTGCCGTTTGCAGGCCGGCATCACCTGAATATCAACATACCTTAACGCGGGCGCCATGCCGCCGCCGAAGCGGCAACCAGCATCAGCAATGCCGCAACCGCCGCGCAGGTCGCAAAACCGAAGGTCGAATAGAGCGGTCCGAAGGCGGTGGTGCCGACAAAGACCGCCAGATAGGTCACCGCGCTGTTCAGGCCCATGATCGTGCCGCGTCGCGACGGGTCGAGTGCCGACAGGCGCATCACCAGGACGTTCAGTCCGAAATGGTTGGCGAGGCCCCAGACCGCCACCATGGCTACGGTCTGGCCGAAGCTGTCGCTGGTCGCGGCGAGCGCGACATAGACGGCGGCGACCAGAAGATAGGCGAACGGCATGACGCGCCGCGCGCCCAGCCGATCGATAACGCCGTCTAGGAGAGCAGCCGTGCCGAAGCCGACACCATAGGCGAGCGCCGCCCACCCGTTGGCGCTCACTGGCCTCCCCAATCCACTGTGAAGGTGATCGCCGAGATAGCCATAGACACCGTAGAAGGCGGTCATGAAGGCGGCACAGGCGATGAGCAGCGGCACGATGCCGGGAATGCTGAGCGCGGCCAGCGGCGTCGGTGCGGGGCCGCTCTTCCTGGTGTCGCTCAGTGACGACAGCGTGAGACCGGCCAATGCCAGGGTTGCGAGGAGCGCGACGGCGGCGAAAACCGCACGCCAATGCACGAGATCGGCAAGCACGGCCGACAGTGAAACACCGGCGACCATGCTCAAGGTCCAGCCGGTCAAAACGACGCCGATGGTGCCGCTTTCGCGTCCAGGCGGGGCGATCGCCGCCGAACTCGCATAGATCGCCGGCATGGCAATACCGGCGGCGATGCCGGCGAGCAGTTGCGCCGCGACAAGCATCATCACCGTCGGCGCCGCAGCACTTGCGACGAGTGCGATCGCCAGCAGCAGCAAGGCGCCCTGCAGCATCCGGCGTGCGCCAATCCGGTCGATGTAGCGCGCCAGGAACAGGGCGCTTGCCGAGGTTCCGAGGCCGAACACGGCGGAGGCGATCATGACGACCGGCACGCTTGTCGCGAAGGACGATGCCACGGCCGGTGCTATCGGGCCAAGGACGAGGGAGTTCGAGCCGATCACGGCGATGCATCCGGTCAGCAGATAGGCGAGGGCCGGGATGGGCGCCCTGGCGTTCGCGGCCAACGTTGCTGCTTGATCACTGTTCGACATATGACCATAATGGCCGCATTGAATTCTGCGGCAACCAGGAATCTCGATATGGATGAAGAAACAGATGACATTCTGCGGAACAAGCCAGCGGCCCGCGATGTCGACGCGATCGACCGAAAGATATTAGGCGTTCTGGTCGATGATGCGACGGTCAGTTATGCCGAACTAGGCGATCGTGTTGGCCTTTCACCGCCAGCCGCCCATGAGCGCGTCAAGCGCCTTCGACGCAGCGGCGCCATCCGAAACACCGCCGTCATCATCGATCCCAAGGCAGTGAAGAAGCCGTTGCTCGCCTTTGTCCATATCGACACCAGAGGGTGGGGAAAGACACCGGAACTGATGGCGGTCTCGGAGTACCCCGAGGTCGAGGAGATCCACACCGTCGCCGGTGACACCTGCATGTTGCTGAAGGTCCGCACCGAAGACACGAGAGCGCTCGAAGGGCTCCTCGCGCGCCTCTACGAGACGCCGGGGGTCACCTCGACGCGCAGCTATGTGGTTCTGTCGACCTATCTCGAGCGGCCGGTGCAGCCCGGCGTCACCGCGAACTGGCCGACGCCCAAGCACATGGCCGAACCTCTGTACTAGAGGGCGGTACGGAGCCAGCGCCGGTGGTGCCAGCGCGTTACGCCCGCTCCGGGAACATCGCCTTCAGGCCCTCGCGCGAGGCCTTGGCGACGCCGCGTTCGGTGATCAGTCCGGTCACCAGCCGCGCCGGCGTCACGTCGAAGGCCGGGTTTGCCGCGGGCGTCGCCTCGGGCGATATGCGCACCTGGGCGATCTCGCCCTTGGCGGTCTTGCCCCACACCAGCGAGACCTCGTCGGCCGAGCGCTGCTCGATCGGGATCTCGGCCAGCCCGTCATGCACCGTCCAGTCGATGGTCGGCGACGGCAAGGCGACATAGAACGGCACGTCATTGTCCGCGGCGGCAAGCGCCTTCAGATAGGTGCCGATCTTGTTGCAGACATCGCCATCGGCGGTGGTTCGGTCGGTGCCGACAATGACCATGTCGATCTCGCCGCGCTGCATCAGGTGGCCGCCGGCATTGTCGACGATCAGCGTGTGCGGCACGCCGTGGCCGGCCATCTCCCAGGCGGTCAGCTGGGCACCCTGGTTGCGCGGCCGCGTCTCGTCGACATAGACGTGGACCGGAATGCCGGCTTCGGTTGCCAGGTAGATCGGCGCCGTTGCAGTGCCATAGTCGACTGTGGCCAGCCAGCCGGCATTGCAATGGGTCAGGATATTGACCGGCTCGCCCTTCTGCTTGCGCGCCGCGATGTCCTTGATGATGGCGAGGCCGTTGGCGCCGATGGCGCGGTTGAGGCCGACATCCTCATCGGCGATCTCACTGGCGCGCCGATAGGCGGCTGCGGCGCGTTGTTCTGTTGGCAGCGGCCGCAGGAAACTCCGCATCCCATCCAGCGCCCAGCGCAGGTTGATCGCGGTCGGGCGAGTTTCGTGCAAGGTCTCCCAGACGGCATCAAGTGCGGCGTCCGACGGATCATCCGCCATCTGCATGGCGACGCCATAGGCAGCGGTGACGCCAATCAGCGGCGCGCCGCGCACCCACATGTCGCGGATGGCGGTGGCGATGCCGGCGACGGTGCCGATCCTCTCGATGCGGAAATCATGCGGCAGCCAGCGCTGGTCGATGATCTCCACCGAACGCCCGTCGTCGCTCAGCCAGATGGTACGATAGTGGCGGTCGCCGACGTTCAAATGCTGTTCTCCTGTTCGATCAGCGTGGCCAGGGTGTTGACCTCGTCGATGCTGTGGATCTGGCGCCGGTTGACGGCGATGTGACGGCCGAACTTCAACGCCTTCGCCTCACATGTGGCGCGCAGGTCCTCGTCGGCAATGGTCTCGAAATCGGCATTGTGGGCGAGGCCGAGGATGCGCCGGTGAACCTCGATGCCGGCAAAGCCGAGCAGATCGGTCCAGACCTGATGCAGCACGTGGTCAAGCGCCTGCTCGGCGCCCAGCCTGTCGCCCTGATCCTCGAACAGGCTTTTCTGGTAGAGCATGCCGGTGCGCTCGGTGCGCCACAGATGCGAGAACTCGGCGCGGAACACCGACCACGTCTCGACGACGACATCGAGCAGATAGGCGCGCATGGCATCGCGCTTGCCCGTCTGTTCATGGCCGCGCTGCGAGAAGAAAGACATCCAGAAATTGGCGAGCAGCATGCCGACATCGAACGCCATCGGTCCGTAGAAGGCGAACTCCGGATCGATCATCCGCGTTTCGCTATCTGTCACCATGATCGAGCCGGAATGCAGGTCGCCATGCAGCAGTGTCTCGGCATTGGCGGCGAAGATATGCTTCAGCCGCTGCGCCTCGACCTTGAGATCTCGGTCGGCGCGCAGTTTGGCAACGAGGCCGTCGAGTTGCGGGCTGGTATGCCGGTTCATCCTGGCATCGAAATACGGGTCTGAGAACACCAAGTTCTCGGTGATGTCGCAGAGTTCGACATTGTCCGCGAACAGCGCCAGATCGGCCTTGCGGTCCTTGGTCACCATGGAGAGGTCGGAGCCGCGAAACAGGGTGCGGGCCATGAACAGGCCGATATCCCTGGCGATATTTGGCAGCCGCCGGCCTTCGATCAGCGCCCGCCGCAGGATGATGTGCGGCGACAGATACTCCATGATGATCAGCGCCTGGCCTTCATCGAAATGATAGATCGCCGGCACCGAGCCCGGCGCACGCGCCTCCTGCCGGGTCAGCGCGTGATATTCGAAGAAGGAGCGCTTCAGCGGCAATGGCCAGCTGTCGCCGACCAGGCGGACATAGGGCAGGGCCTGCTTGACCACGGCGGCACCGCTGGCACCCTCGACGATGAACACCAGGTTCAGATTGCCGTCACCGACCTCGCGGACTTTCCAGCGTGTCGTGTCCTTGCCGATCTTCGCGCATAGCGCCTCGTTCGTGCCAAGGCGCGTTGAAAGCGTCTCCACCGACAGTGCTTCGAACGGCAATTTCCCGGTCATTCTTCTCCCTCCCGCCTATGCGCTCCGATCATAGGGGAGCCTTAGCGGCTGGGCCAAGCTAGGAAGCTGTCTGGCAATTGTCAATCGTGTTGACAATTGCCGACATAGACCATAGCGTCACGGTCAGGGAGGAACGCATGGTCGGCAGTGCCGTGTTCCGCGTAGAGGGACTGAGGAAATCCTTTGGCCAGAACGAGGTGCTTGGCGGCGTCTCGCTGGAGCTTCATGCCGGTGAAGTGACGGTGCTGATGGGCGCCAACGGCGCTGGCAAATCCACCCTCGTCAAGATCATCAGCGGCGTCTATGAGCGCGGCGGCGGCACGATGAGCCTCGCCGGCCAGGACTTCGCGCCGAACACGCCGGCGGAGGCGATCCGCGCCGGCGTCGTCACCGTTCACCAGAACATCAATGACGGGGTCGTCGCCGATCTCGATGTCGCCACCAACCTGACCCTGGACCGGCTGAGCGGCAGCGGCGCCCCGTTCCTGTTCAATCCAGCCCGGGTGCGCCGCGAGGCCAAGGCGGTCGCCGACCGCATGGGTCTGGCCATCGATCTCAAGGCCCGCGTCAACGACCTTTCGCTGGCCGATCGCCAGATGGTGGCGATCGCGCGTGCTTTGGCACACCAGCCGAAAGTGCTCATTCTCGACGAGCCGACGTCATCACTGTCCAGCGCCGAGGCCGACCGGCTGTTTGCGCTGATCGACAGGTTGCGCGAACAAGGCGTGGCGATCCTCTACATCTCGCATCGCATGTCTGACATCCGGCGGCTTGCCGACCGCATCGTCTCGATGCGCGACGGGGTCATCTCAGGCGTTTTCGACAGGAAACCGCTCGACTATGAAGGCGCGGTCAACGCCATGCTCGGCCGCAAGATCCATCTCGACCAGATCGTTGCCGGGAACTCAGTCAAGGCGATCCTGACCATCGACGGCCTGCGCATCGCGCCGGGCGCCAGGCCGATCTCGCTGACGCTCGGCGATGGCGAGGTCGTCGCCATCACCGGCCTCGTCGGCGTCGGCAAGACGGCGCTGGCCGAGACGCTGTTTGGCGTGCGCCGGCCGCTCGCCGGCACCATGACGATGAACGGCAAGCCTTATACGCCGGGATCGGCGGGCGAGGCGATCGCCGCCGGCGTGTTCCTGGTCGCCAAGGATCGTGCCACCAGCGGCATCGTTGGCGGCTTCAACATCGAGCGCAATGTCAGCCTGCCGTTCCTCAAGCGGATGTCGAATCTGGGCGTGCTCAAGCGCCGTCTCGAACGCGCCACCGCGCGCCGGCAGATCGAGGAACTCGGCATCGTCTGTCGCTCCGAGAAAGATGACCTGGCGTCCCTCTCGGGCGGCAACCAGCAGAAGGTGATGGTCGCTCGCTGGATGGCGCAGGACGCAACGCTGTTCATCCTCGACGAGCCGTTTCAGGGCGTCGACATCTCGGCCGGGCGCGATATCGCCGCCAAGCTGAGGGCCAGCGCCAATGGCCGCGCGACGTTGCTGTTCGTCACCGAACTCGATGAGGCGCTGGAGACGGCCGACCGCATCCTGGTGATGTCGGAGCAGACCATCGTTGGCGAACATCGCAACGCCGAAGTCGATCTCGATCGCCTGCTGGCCGAGGTGGCCGGCGGGCCTTTGCACAACGCGGCCTGAGCGTGGCGGCGGGTAAAGGGGAATTGGAATGGAGAGACTATGAGTTGGGTAAGAACGGCAGCGGCGCGCGGGGGCGCTGAATGACGCTGCGCGACCACGCCATCCGCTACGGGTTCATCGTCCTGCTGTTCGGGCTGGTCGCCTATTTCGCGATCGCCGCCGACGGTTTCGTCTCGCCGCAAAGTGCCGTCTTCATCTTCCAGTCGGTCGCCATCACCGGCGTGCTGGCGCTCGGCGTCACCGCCACTCTCGTCGTCGGTGGCTTCGATCTGTCGATCGGCTCGGTCGCCACCTCCGCCATGATGGCTGCGGCCTATGTGATGGTGGTGCTGGAGCAGAATGCCGTCGTCGCGGTCGTCGTCTGCCTGCTGATCGGCGCCATCGTTGGCCTGATCAACGGCTGGTTGATCGTCTACATGCGCGTGCCCGATCTTCTGGCGACGCTCGGCATGATGTTCCTGCTCGTCGGCCTGCAGCGCATCCCGACCGAAGGCCGCTCGATCGCCACCGGCATGACGATGCCCGATGGCTCAGTCGCCAACGGCAAGTTCGGCGACGCCTTCCTGGCGCTCGGCCGCCACCGCTTCGATTTCTTCATCCCGAACCTCATTCCGGTGTCGGTCGTCGTGCTGCTCGTGCTCGCCGTGCTAATCTGGTTCTTCCTCGAATACACCCGCTTCGGCCGGATGATGTACGCGGTCGGCAGCAATGAGCGCGCCGCCGAACTCGCCGGCGCGCCTGTCAAGGCATACAAGATCTGGGCCTACGTCATTTCAGGAGTTTTTGCCTCGATTGGCGGCATTTTGCTCGCCGCCCGACTTGGACGCGGCGACATCGCCTCGGGTAATAATCTGCTGCTCGACGCTGTCGCGGCGGCGCTCATCGGCTACGCGGTGCTCGGCGCCGCCAAGCCGAACGCCTTCGGCACCGCCGTCGGCGCGCTGTTCGTCGGCATCTTGCTGCAAGGCCTGACCATGATGAACGCGCCTTACTACACGCAGGATTTCGTCAAGGGCGTGGTTCTGGTCGTCGCCCTTGTCTTCACCTTTGCACTTTCCGGCAGGGGCAGGGGATAGCTTTCGACTGGGCAGGATTTTGGGTTCAACAAGAGTGGAGGAAAACAAGGTGAACATCACAAGAAGACTTCTAGGGAAGGTCGCGCTCGGGCTGGCCGGCGCAACCATGCTGATGCAGTTCCCGGCACTGGCGGCGGACAAGCCGGCGCCGTTCGACAAGCCCGGCGTCAAGATCGCGCTGGTGCGCTATCTCTCGACCGGCGACTTCTTCCAGGCCTATCTGTCGGGCGTCGAGGCACAGTCGAAAGCGCTTGGTATCGATCTGCGCGTCCTCGACAGCCGCCAGGACGCCGCCCTTCAATCCGACATGGTCGATCAGGCCATCGCACTCGGCGTGCAGGGCATCATCATCCAGCACGGCCTGACGGAATCGATGAAGGACGCCGCCCAGCGCGCGGTCGATGCCGGCATCAAGGTGGTTGCTTTCGACGTCAATGTCGAAAACCCCAAGATCCCGCAGATCGAGCAGTCCGACCGCGACCTTGCGCGCCTGGCGCTCGAACAGGCGGTCAAGGACAATGGCGACAGCTGGAACGCCGGCTATGTCTATGTCGCCGGCATCGCGCCGCTCGATCGCCGCAACGAGACCTGGGTCGATGTGAAAAAGAAATACTCGGGCATCAAGGAAGTCGCGATGTTCGGCACGCTCGACAATCCGATCGCCAACTCCGTCGCCAACCAGGCGCGTTCGGTGCTGTCGGCCCACCCCGACATCAAGGTAATGTTCGCCCCCTATGACGAATTCGCCAAGGGCGTGAAGATCGCCGTCGACGAAGCCGGCCTGAACAAGGGTATCAAGATCTATTCGGCCGATATTTCGACGTCCGACATCGCCGCGATGCGCGAGCCCGATAGCGCCTGGGCGGCCACTGCGGCAACCAATCCGGCCGTCGTCGGCCAGGTCTCGGTGCGCGCGCTGGCACAGTTGCTCGCCGGTGAAGACCCCGGCCACAACGTCATCGTGCCGCCGACGCTGATCACCCAGAAGGAACTGGTCGACAAGGACATCAAGAACATGGAGGACCTGTCGGCCAAGCTGCCGCAGTTCGCCCATGCCGATGTCGCCATGCCGGCCTGGATGCCGAACCCGAACGCCAAGTAAGCTCGTCACGACACAAACGAAAAAGGGCGGCCCGCGAGCCGCCCTTTTTGTTGTTGGTTGGAAATGCCTAACGCAGCGCCGCCGCGATGTTGCCGCCGTCGACCGTCGTCACATCGGCGGTGGTCCGTTCGGCCAGCGCATGATGCAGGAACGCCTGCGCCACGTCCTGCGCCGTCACTTCCTGGCCAAGCAGATTGCCGGACATATATTCCTTCTCCGACACGCCGCGCGCGCCCGAACGGCTGGCGATCATGGCGTCGGTCAAAAGGCCTGAGCGGATGCGGTCGGCGTTGACGGCGTTCGAACGGATGCCGTGGGCGCCATAGTCGAGCGCGTATTGCCGGGACAGGAACAGCGTCGCCGCCTTCGGCACGCCATAGGCGCCGAACTTGGGGCCTGGATTGACCGCCTGCTTGGAGGTGTTGAACAGGAGCACGCCGCCGGTGCCCTGTTCGAGCATGATGCGCACGGCGTTCTGCGCCACCGACTGGTGAGCGAAGAAGTTGAGCTCGAAGCTCTTGCGCAGAAGCGCGTCGTCCAGTTCGCCGATCCGGCCTTCCCACGCGGCGCCTGCATTGGACACCAGGATGTCGACGCCGCCGAACACGGCAACCGCCCTGTCGAAGGCGGCTCGCACCTGTGCGGGATCGGTGATGTCGGCGGCGACGCCGATCGAATTGTTGCCGGCCTTCTTGGCAGCGTCCGCGGCTTTTTCGGCATCGAGATCGACGACGACGGCATGGGCGCCATTGTCGGCGAACAGCTTGGCCGTCGCCGCGCCGATCGCGCCGGCGCCGCCGGTGATCAGAACCACCTGGCCGGTCAGCGGTTTCGGCTTGTTGGAGGCGAGCTTGGCCTGTTCCAGCGACCAGTATTCGAGCGGAAACAGGTCGGCCTTGGAAAGCGGATGGAAGCGGCCCACCGCCTCGGCGCCGCGCACCGCCTCGATCCACATCTCGCCGACATCCGACGCGATCCTGGCATCCTTCAGCGTGCGGCCGTGGCCGAACATGCCGAGGCCCGGCACCAGCGTCAGGCGCGGCATCGGGTCGAGCATGGTGCGCTTGACGTCGTCGAGCGCATCGTTGGTTTCGAAATAGGCGCGGTAATCCTTGGCGAAGGCGTCAACATGGCTCTTGATCACGGCCTTGTAGTCGCCGATCTTGTCGGCATCGGGCGCTGGCACCGCCATCGGTCCGGTCTTGATGCGGATCGACAGGTCGGGTGTTGACACGCCGCGTCGGGCATAATCGGCGATCGCGGCCGAGTTGATGAAATCGACGATCGCGTCCGAGGTGCGGAAGTCGCTGATCATGCGATCAAAGCGGCCTTCGCCGCGCGCCACCGCGACGGCGCCGCGCAGCATCGGCGCTATGGCTGCCGGTGTGGCGAGCCTTGCCGGCAGCGTCGCCTTTGCCGCGTTCGGCTTGGCGTGTTTGGCGACATACTCCTCCGCGACATTCACATAGTGGATCATCCGGTCATAGGCTTGCCCGGCGTCATCGCCGAAGGTGAAGATGCCATGCTTGTCGAGGATCAGGCCCTCGACCGTCGGGTCGGCATCGAAGACGTCGGCCGCCGCCTTGGCAAGGTCGAAGCCGGGCATGATGTAGGGCACGTAACCCATCTTGTCGCCGAACACCGTCTTCACCAGCGGCTTGCTGTCTTCCTGATCGACGATGGCGAGGATGGCGGTCGAATGGGTGTGGTCAACGAATTTGTGCGGCAGGAAGGCATGCAGCAGCGTCTCGACCGAGGGATTGGGCGAGGATGGGTCGATGAGGTTTGCCCGCTGCAGGGCGACCATGTCCTCGTCGGAGAGCTTGTTGAGCCTGCGCGCCTTGAGCAGCGCGCCCATCTTCACCGCCGGCAGCCCCTGCGGCTCGATGACGGCCATGTCCCAGCCGCTGCCCTTGACGCACAACACATCCCACTCGTCGCCGAGGAGGTCGGTTGCCTTGGTCTTGCAGGAGGTGTTGCCGCCGCCATGCAGCACGAGCCGCGGCTCGCCGCCCAGCAGCCGCGTCGTGTAGACGCGCAGCGCCAGGTCGCCGCCGACGCCTTTCCCGGCATAGTCGGCAACCATCTTTTCCGCGTCGCCGTCATTCCAAAGGTTCTTCATTTCGCTTCGTCCGATTCCGTCTTCTTGCTGGTGAACAGGAAAGCCGCGACGCCTTGATGACAGCGCGGCGAGGGTGGTCTTGCTAGGATGCCTTTTCGCTTGCCGCGGCTCCGGCATGATCCAGCAGCCGCTGCGCCATGCGTGCGCCGACCACCAGATGCGTGCAAAGTCCGCCCGCGATCGCCGCGAGAAGCGGTTCGAACTTGCTGTCCTCCTGCACGACCATCAGGCGCCTGTCGATGGCGCGCAGCGAGGCGAGCTCGGCGGAGATCACCCGGCGGTTGTAGCTGCAATCGAGCACCTTGCCGTCGGCGTCGATGATCTGCCCGGCGATGACACCGGCGGCACCTCGGCTGCGCAGCTCCGCCATTTCGTCAGCAGTGAGCGCGCCGCATTTGACCAGATGGCTGTCGGCATCGACCGCTCCGACCGAGTACAGCGCCAGATCGCATTCGCCGATCCCCGACAATTGCTCACGGATCACCGGCTCGGCGCGCAGCGCGCGCGCCAGCTCTTCCGTCGACAGCACCAGCGGCGCGTAGAAATTGAGGCCCTTGGCGTTGAGCCGCCGCGCGATCTCCATCGTGCACTGGTCGGGCCGGTAGGAATAGGGCGCTCCGAGATTGCCGCAGAGCTGCACCACCGTAACGTCCTGCAGATCGGCATAGGACATGATGTCGGCGATCGTGTAGACGGTGCGCCCCCAAGCAACGCCGATGCGGTCGCCCTTCTTGACCAGTTCGAGAAACACGCTCGCCGCCAGCACGGCGATTTCCATCGAGGGGTCGGCAATGTGGTCGTTCCCGGGCGCGATCCAGACGACATCGAGCTTCAACGCATCCTCGAGCTTGCGCGCCAGCACATCGTCGGTGAAAAGCTGGGTCGAGGTCGAAATGTTGACGATGCCAGTCTCGCGCGCCTTGCGCAGATACATGGCGACCGAGGCACGGGAGATGTTAAGCTGGCTCGCAACCTGATCCTGCCGCAGGCCATGCGCGTAATACAGCCACGCGGCCTTGTGAATCAGCTGCTCTGCTGGTCGGATCGCCATGCCATCTCCTCCGCTGACATTATTCACGGCCTTCGACAAAAGTCAAACTTAGCGCGAGAGTGTGAACGTCTTTCTCTTGTTGATCGGGATCAAGGCGAAGCTGGCCGTGGTGTGTGACAGGCTTCGCCTACAAGGATAGTGACGTGGCCTGGAGCCTGTGATTAGAAGTCTCCGACCAGGAAGCTAAGGGGAGGCGGGATGGGCAAGCCCTATGAGCAGGATCTCGACAAGAACGCGGCCAATCACCAGCCGCTGACGCCGCTCACCTACCTGGAGCGCGCGGCAAAGACCTTTCCTGACCATATCGCCATCATCCATGGCCGCCAGCGGATGGACTATCGCACGTTCTGGCGACGGTCGCTGAAGCTTGCCTCGGCGCTCCGGAAGCGCGGCATCGGCAAGGGCGATACAGTCAGCGTCATGTTGTCCAACACGCCGCCGATGCTGGAGGCGCATTTCGGCGTGCCGATGACCAAGGCGGTGCTCCATTCGCTCAACACCCGCCTCGACGCCGCGGTCATCGCCTTCCAGCTCGACCATGCCGAAACCAAGGTGCTGATCGTCGACCGCGAGTTCGCCGGTGTCGTCAGGCAAGCGCTGGATCTGGCCAAGGTCAAGCCGCTGGTCATCGACTATGACGACCCCGAATACGCCGCCGACGCGCCCTATCCGAAGGGTCAGCGCATCGGCACATCCGACTATGAGGCGTTTGTCGCTGAAGGCGACGAGGACTTCGCATGGTCGATGCCCGACGATGAATGGGACGCCATTTCGCTCAACTACACCTCCGGTACCACAGGCAATCCGAAGGGCGTCGTCTACCACCATCGCGGCGCGGCCCTGATGGCCTACACCAACACCATCCATGCCGGCATGGCCAAGCATGCGGTCTATCTGTGGACGCTGCCGATGTTCCATTGCAATGGCTGGTGCTTTCCATGGACGCTCGCCATTCAGGCCGGCACCCATGTCTGCCTGCGCTGGGTGCGGCCGAAGCCGATCTACGACGCCATCGCCGATCACGGCGTCACGCATCTGTGCGGCGCACCGGTCGTCATGTCGGTGCTGATCAATGCGAAGGACGAAGACAAGCGCGAGTTTCCGCAGACCGTCACCTTCAACACGGCCGCGGCACCGCCGCCGGAAGCCGTGCTGTCCGGGATGGCCGATGCCGGCTTTGCCGTCACCCACCTCTACGGGCTGACCGAGACCTATGGCCCGGCGGTGGTCAACGAATGGCATGACGCCTGGAACGATCTCGAAAAGGGGGAGCGCAGCGCCAAGAAAGCACGACAGGGCGTGCGCTACGCCGCTCTCGAGGGCCTGACCGTCATGGACCCCGAGACGATGCAGGTAACGCCGGCGGATGGCGAGACCATTGGCGAAGTCATGTTCCGCGGCAACATCGTCATGAAGGGCTACCTGAAGAACCGCAAGGCGAGCGACGAAGCTTTTGCCGGCGGCTGGTTCCATTCCGGCGATCTCGGTGTCATGCATCCCGACGGCTACATCCAGCTCAAGGACCGCTCCAAGGACATCATCATTTCCGGAGGCGAGAACATTTCGTCGATCGAGGTCGAGGACGCGCTCTACAAGCACCCTTCCGTTGCCTCTTGTGGCGTGGTCGCCAGGCCCGATGACAAATGGGGCGAGGTGCCCATAGCCTATGTCGAACTGAAGCCCGGCAAAACCGCGACCGAGGCCGAGATCATCGAGCACTGTCGTGCGCTGCTCGCCCGCTTCAAGGTGCCGAAGGCGGTGATCTTCGCTGAAATCCCGAAGACCTCGACCGGCAAGATCCAGAAGTTCCGGCTGCGCGAGATGGCCAAGGTCGCCTGACGGCTCCGACAGCTTCTTTCAAGAATATTTTCAGCGGCTCGCATCCTCGGGCCGCTCCGTGACGTCTGTTGGATGTCACCAGCTGTCACCAATCGTACAGGTACGGCGAAATCGCATTGACAGGGCGCCTGTTTCGATTTACGAGTGACGAAAATTGAAATTCGTCACTCGTAAATAAGCAGAAGGCCATGTCCGAAGCCGCCACCATAGTAGCCGACGCCGCCCGACAGGAAAATGTGACGCGCATACTCGACTGCGCCGAGCGCCTGTTCCGGCACTATGGCTACGGCAAGACCAATGTCGCCGACATCGCGCGCGAACTTGGCATGTCGCCGGCCAACATCTACCGCTTCTTCGCCTCCAAGGTCGAAATCCACCAGGCCGTCTGCGGCCGGATGCTCGGCGCCAGCTACAAGATGGCCTACGAGATTTCTCGCCTGCCGATCAGCGCCGAGGAGCGGCTGCGCCGCTACGTGCATGCGCAGTACAAAATGACGCTGGAGGTCATGCTTGACGAGCAGAAGGTCCACGAGATGGTCATCGTCGCGCTCGAACGGGACTGGGGCGTCATCGACAAGCACGTCGACAGCATCCACGACCTGTTCGCGGAGGTTATCCGCGATGGGATCGAAGCCGGTGAGTTCAGGGAACAGGATCCGGTGATCGCGTCACGCTGCTTCGGCGCCGCCACGGTTATCCTGTGCCATCCGCAGATGGTGGCGCAGTGCCTCGCCAAGACCAACCGGGCGATGCCCGACGACCTCATCGATTATGCGATCAAGGCCTTGAAGAAATAGCCGCCGCACGCGGGTGCCGGTGTCGAACCGTTCATCTCCAGTCAGGAGTACCAAGATGTCTTTGCCCACTTCCATCCTTCGCAAGCTGCCAGTTGCCGGACTGATCGTCGCGGCGCTCGGGCTTGCCGGCTGCTCGCAGGAAAAAGCCGAAGTCAAGGACATCATCCGCCCGGTCAAGGTCGTCGAAATCGCCCAGGCGCATGACACCCGCACGCTCTCCTATTCCGGCTCGGTGCGGGCCCGCACCGAAAGCGCTCTGGCTTTCCGGGTCAACGGCAAGATCACCGAGCGTCTTGTCGACATCGGTCAGCATGTGGCGCCCGGCGATGTGCTCGCTCGCGTCGATGCATCCGACTACGACCTTTCGGTCAAGAGTGCGCAGGCGGCGCTTGATGCAGCCGAGCGGCAGGTCGAGACTGTCGAGTTTGCGCGCAAGCGCGCCGAGCAGCTGTTTGCCAAGAACTTTGCGCCGAAATCGCAGCTCGAACAGGCAACGCTGACCTATGATCAGGCCGTCGCCACCCGCGATTCCGCCCGCTCCTCGCTTGACCAGGCCAAGAACCAGGTCGGTTACACCGAACTCAAGGCCGACAGGGACGGCATCGTCACTGCCGTCAACGCCGATGTCGGCCAGGTGGTTGGCTCCGGCACGCCGGTGGTCACGGTCGCCGTCGACGGCGAAAAGGAAGTGCTGATCGCCGTGCCGGAAATGGAAGTCGCCGAATTCAAGCCCGGCAAGGTCGTCAAGGCCGGTTTCTGGTCCGACGACGCGCTGGCGCTTGATGGCAAGGTTCGCGAAGTCGCCGGCAGTGCCGACCCGCAGTCGCGCACCTTTGCCGTCCGCGTCAGCCTGCCCAACGACCCACGCGTGCTTCTCGGCATGACCGCCAACATTGAAGCCTCGGCGGCCAATGAGCGGCAACTCGTGTCGATCCCGCTGAGCGCTCTGGCCGAGCAAGGCAGCCAGTCGATCGTCTGGACCGTCGATCGTGGCGCCGACACTGTTCATGCCCGCCCGGTCAAGGTCGCCAAGTTCGCCGCCGATGGCGTGCGTGTCGCCGAAGGTCTGAAGCCTGGTGATGTCGTGGTCGCGGCCGGCACGCAGTTCATGACCGAGAACCTGAAAGTGAAACTCGCTGCCGACACGGTGCTGCAGTCCGCCTCCGCGGCAGGCGATGGCGGCGACACCAAGCAGTTGCGCTGACGACAGACAACCGGCTGCGCGTTCCCGCAGCCGCTGGTTTCCGGGCGGCAGGCGCCCGATCCGAGACGCTCGGTTGATGTAACCCCCACATCGATCTTCGCGTCCCACCGCGATGAGTGTTTCTCTGCTCGGAGAGCCTTGCCGCCCGGAAGCCACTACCGAACCTCGATCTTGTTGCTAAACAGATGGACCACCATCCATGACCAATTCCACGGACGAGAAGCGGCCCTTCAACCTGTCACGCTGGGCGATCGGCCATCCCGCCATTGCGCGGTTCCTGTTCGGCCTGATCATCATTTCCGGCGCGCTCGGCCTGATGCGCATGGGCCAGAAGGAAGATCCCGATTTCACCTTCCGGGTGATGGTCGTCCAGGCGATCTGGCCGGGCTCCTCGATCCAGGAGATGGAAGATCAGGTCGTCAACAAGATCGAACGCAAGTTGCAGGAGACGCCGCATCTCGACTTCGTGCGCTCTTTCACCCGCGCCGGCAGCGCCATCATCACGGTTCAGATCAAGGGCGACACCAACGCCGAAGAGGTGAAGGATGCCTTCTACCAGGTGCGCAAGAAGGTCGGCGATATCGCCGGCGATCTGCCGCAAGGCCTGCTCGGCCCCTATTTCAATGATGAGTTCGGCGACACCTTCATCACCCTGCATTCGATCAGTGGTGACGGCTTCAGCTATCCCGAGTTGAAGAAATTCGCCATCCAGGCGCGTGACATGCTGCTGACGACGCCAGGCGTCGAGAAGGCAGTGATCATCGGCGACCAGCCGGAAAAGCTCTACATCGACGTCTCGTCCAAGGCGCTGGCCGAACGCGGCCTGACGCTTCCCGATCTGCAGAACGCGAGCAAGGGACAGAACAATGTCGACCCGGCCGGCTCGGTCGATACCGGCATCAACTCGGTGCGCATCTCGGTCGAGGGCGACGTCAGCAAGGTGGAGGACATCCGCAATCTGCGCTTGCGCGCCGGCGGTCAGATCACCCGGCTGGGCGATATCGCCACCGTGACCTCAGGACTGGAAGATCCCTTCCAGCGCAAATACCGCTTCAACGGTCATGACAGCGTGCAGCTTGGTGTCGTCATGGCCAAGGGCTTCAAGGTCACCGATGTCGGCAAGGACGTCGAGGCGACCTACAAGCGCTTTGAAGAGACGTTGCCCTATGGTGTTTCGGTCGACCAGATTTCCGACCAGCCGGGAGTTGTCACGGATGCGGTGGCCGAATTCATGCATGCGCTCGGCGAAGCGCTGTTGATCGTGCTTGTCGTTTCGTTCCTGTCGATCGGCTGGCGCTCGGGCCTGGTTATCGCCATCGCCATTCCGCTGGTTCTGGCCGCCACGTTTGCCATCATGTACGAGCTCGGCATCGACCTGCAGCGTATCTCGCTCGGCGCATTGATCATCGCGCTCGGCCTGCTTGTCGACGACGCCATGATCGTCGTCGAGATGATGGAGCGCAAACTCGAGGAGGGGCTGGTCAAGATCGAGGCGGCAAGCTTTGCCTATTCCTCGACCGCCTTCCCGATGCTGACCGGCACGCTGATCACCACCGCCGGCTTCATCCCTGTCGGCTTCGCCGCTTCGACGGCCGGCGAATATGTGCGCACCTTGTTCTACGTCGTCGGCATAGCGCTGGTCGTGTCCTGGTTCGTGGCGGTCTATTTCACGCCATGGCTCGGCAACATGATCCTCAAGCAGCGCAAGCATGCCGGCACGCATCACGATGCCTTCGACACGCGCTTCTATCGCAGGCTTCGCTCGACCGTCGGCTGGGCGGTGCGCCATCGCATCATCGTTCTGGTGATGACGCTGGTGACCTTCGGCACCAGCCTGTGGGCGTTCCAGTTCATTCCGCAGAACTTCTTCCCGCAATCGTCGCGGCCGGAAATCCTCGTCGATCTCTGGCTGCCGGAAGGCACCAGCATCAAGGAGGTCGAGACGCAGGCCAAGGCGCTTGAGGCCAAGATGATGGACGACAAGGACAAGCGCTTCATCGCCACCTATATCGGCGAGGGCGCGCCGCGCTTCTTCCTGCCGCTCGATCAGCAGCTGCGCAATCCGAACTTTGCCCAGATGCTGGTCATGGCCAATGACGAGCCGGCGCGCGAAAGGCTGATCGTCAAGCTGCGCGCCGTCCTGGCCGAGGATTTCCCCTCCATCCGCGCCAAGGTCGACCGCCTGTTCCTCGGGCCGCCGACCGGCTGGCCAGTGCAGATGCGCGTCATGGGACCGGATCGCCAGGAGGTACGCCGCATCGCCGATCAGGTGAAGGCGAAGTTCCGCGAGGATCCGCTGCTTGGCGCCGTGCATGACGACTGGCTGGAGCCGGTGCCGGCGATGAAGCTGGTCATCGACCAGGATCGCGCCCGCGCGCTCGGAGTCACCTCGCAGCGCATCCGCCAGATGCTACAGACTGCAATGTCGGGCGCGCCGCTCGACGACTTCCGTGACGGTGAGGAGACGGTGTCCATCGTTGCCCGCGAGCCGGATGCTAGCCGCAGCCTGCTGTCCTCGGTCGACTCCGTCTATATCCCGACCGATTTCGGCGGCTTCGTGCCGCTGTCGCAGGTGGCCAAGGTGGTGCCGGTGCTGGAGCAAGGCATCGAATGGCGTCGTGACCGCTTGCCGACCATCAGCGTACGGGCAACGCTGCCCGACGGCGTGCAGTCCAACGACGTCGTCACCAAGATGTACAAGGACATGCAGGGCCTGCGCGATGGCCTGGCGCCCGGCTACAAGATCGAGATCCAGGGCGGCGCCGAGGATTCGGCGGAAAGCCAGGCGTCGATCGCAGCCAAGGCGCCGGTCATGCTCGCCATCATTGTGGTTCTGCTGATGATACAGCTGCAGAATTTCGGCAAGGCGATGCTGGTGCTGGCCACCGGTCCGCTCGGTATCATCGGTGCGGCCGCCGCACTGCTGATAAGCGGCGCGCCGTTCGGCTTCGTCGCCATCCTCGGCGTCATCGCGCTGCTCGGCATCATCATGCGCAATTCGATCATCCTGGTCGACCAGATCGACCAGGACATCGCCAGAGGCATGGAACGATCCGAAGCGATCATCGGCTCGGCCGTCCGCCGTTTCCGGCCGATCGTGCTGACGGCGATGACGGCGGTGCTGGCGCTGATCCCGATTTCGCGCGCTGTCTTTTGGGGTCCGCTCGCCTATGCCATGATGGGCGGCATCCTCGTTGCCACCGTGCTGACCATCCTGGTGCTGCCGGCTGGCTACGCCCTGTTCTTTGGGCGGGAGCCCAAGAAGGTGGTGGATGCCGAACAGACGCCTGAACCAGAGTTGCCTGCCGAACGGCCGCAACTGGCGTTGGCCGCCGAATAAATAGCGCGGGTCGGACGATGCCGTCCGGCCCGCAAATTTGGGTCTTTTCCACTGTTTCATGACCCGGTCTCTCACCGGCCCGACCGACCGGTGCTGGCTGCAAGCGGTATTCGGCGCCAAAAAGCGCGAAGCGGGATTGCGCGTTAAATCGCCTTGTTGTACGAACGTTCAACAAGCGATTTAACGAGTACCTGCCGTGGTACGAACCGAGTTCCCCTTTGCCGTCGAAACCGTCGATCCGCTCTGGATCACGCTGGCTGACGGCACCCGCATCGCCGCCACTTTGTGGCGTCCGCGCACTGACGCCAGGGTGCCTGTCGTCGTCGAAATGGTGCCCTATCGCCGCCGCGATGGCACCGTGGCGCGTGACATCGACATCCATCCCTGGCTCGCCGGTCACGGCATTGCCTGCGCCCGCATAGACATTCGCGGCTCAGGCGATTCCGATGGCGATCTGGCCGACGAGTACTTGCCCCGCGAGCAGCAAGACGCCTGCGAGATCATTGCCCATTTGGCCGCGCAATCCTGGTGCAACGGCAATGTCGGCATGACCGGCATTTCCTGGGGCGGCTTCAACGCGCTACAGGTTGCGGCGCGCCGGCCGCCGGCCTTGAAGGCCATCATCACCAATTGCGCCACCGACGACCGCTACGCCGACGACATTCACTATATGGGCGGCGCGCTGCTCACCGAGCAGGAGATGTGGTCGAACTTCATGCTGGTGAAGAAGGCGATGGCTCCCGATCCGCAGATCGTCGGCGACGCCTGGCGCGCCATGTGGCTCGGCCGTCTTGAGGCGACAAGCTCGCTGTCGGAAATCTGGCTCGCGCACCAGCGCCGTGACGACTACTGGCGGCAGGGTTCTGTTTGCGAAGACCATGCGGCGGTTGAATGCGCGGTCATGGCCGTCTGCGGCTGGGAAGACAGCTATTCCAATTTCGTGCCGCGCCTGCTCGAACATCTGCCCGGACCCAAGCTTGGCATCGTCGGGCCGTGGTCGCATGCCTATCCCTGTCGCGGTGCGCCGGGGCCGCTGATCGGCTATCTGCAGGAGGCGCTGCGCTGGTGGCGCCATTGGCTGTGCGGCGAAGACACCGGCATCATGGGTGAGCCGCTGTACCGCGTCTGGATCACCGGTGAGGAACGACCGCAGCCTTTTTATCTCCCCGATCATGCCGGCAGTTGGGCCGCCGAGGACCACTGGCCGTCGCCGCGCATCGAACGCCGCGCCTTCCACCTGAATGCCGCCGGATTGAGCGGCGAAGCCGCGCCGGGTGCCACGCTTTCGGTATGCTCGCCGGCCAGCGCCGGCCGTGACTGTGGCCGCTGGGGCGGCTATGGCGGCTCCTGCCCGGACATGGCCATCGACCAGCGCCGCGAGGACGGCCTGGCGCTCTGCTTCGATACTTTGCCGCTTGACGGCGACCTGACCTTGCTCGGCGCGCCCGAACTGGATCTGGTCGTTACCGTCGACCAACCATATGTCAATCTTGCCGCCCGCCTCTGCGACGTCTATCCCGATGGCACTTCGGCGCTGATGACCTATGGCGTGCTCAACCTCAGCCACCGCGACAGCCATGAGCACCCGACGCCCTGTCCGGTCGGAACGCCGTTCCGCGTGCGGCTGAAGCTCAACGATCTCGCCCGTACCGTGCCGAAGGGCCATCGCATCCGGCTGGCGCTGGCCAACCAGCACTGGCCGATCCTGTGGCCGCAGCCGAAACTGTCAACGCTGTCGGTTGCCAGCGGTGACAGCACGGTGATGCTTCCCGTGCGCCCGCCGTCGCCGCGCGATCGCGACGTCCGCTTCGAGCCTGCCGAAACCGCGCCGCCGGTGCCGACAACGACCCTGGATGACGGTTTCGATCGCCGCATCGTCACCGACGATGTCGGCAGCGGCATGCAGACCATCGCGCTGAGTTCCGACCATGGCCGCAGGCGCTACGACGATCGCGCCATCACCGTCTCCTCGGCCAACAGCGACACGATGAGCATTCGCGCCGACGATCCGCTGTCCGCCAGGCTCGTCACCGAATACCGCTGGGCGATTGCCAGCGGCGATGCCGATACCGAGGCCATGGCGGTCACCGAGCTGACATCGGATGAAACGCATTTCAACCTGAGTTGGCGGCTCGAGGCCCGAGAACGGGGCAGGCTCGTCCACAGCGCCTCGGCAACGCGGCGCATCAGGCGCGATTTCGCCTGAAGAGAGGGAGACCATGCTTGCATATGCAGTGAAGCGCATCGGTCTCGGCCTCCTGATCCTCGTCCTCGTCATGGTCGCCATGTATGCGGCCGTCTTCCTCGTGCCCGGCGATCCGGCAACCGTGGCGCTCGGTCCGCGCGCCACGCCGGAACTGAAGCGGCTGCTGATCGAGCGCATGGGGCTCGACCAGCCGGTCTGGTGGCAGATCGTCGAATTCTTCCGCAACGCACTGACCGGCAATCTCGGCTACGACGTCTGGTCGAACCGGCCCGTCTCCACGCTCGTCATGGAGGCGCTGCCGAACACGCTGATCCTCGGCCTGACCGCGCTGGCGGTCGCGCTTCTCATCGGCGTTCCGCTCGGCTGCCTGTCGGTGATACGGCGCGGCACGCTTGCCGATGCCGTCATCGGCGTCCTTTCGGTCGGCGTCATCGCCGTGCCGTCCTTCGTCGTCGCCATCTATTCGCTGCTGCTCTTTGCCGTCACGCTGCGCTGGCTGCCGGCCATCGGCGCCGGCGAGGCCGGTGACATTGTCAGCCAGGCCAAGGCGCTGGTCATGCCGGCGGCGGCGATCGCGCTCGGCTGGATCGGCTACATCGCCCGCATGGTGCGCGCCTCGATGATGGAGGTGATGGGCGAACCGCACATTCGAACCGCCCGCTCCTTCGGCCTGCCGGAGTGGAAGATCGTTTCCAAATACGCGTTGCGCATCGCCATCATCCCGACCATCTCGCTGGTCGCCGTCGGTCTCGGCAGCATCCTGTCCAGCGCCGTCTTCGTCGAGGCGGTGTTCGCCCGGCCCGGCATCGGCAAGCTGATCACCGACGCCGTCAACACCCGCAACTATCCGGTCGTGATGGGCACGGTGCTGATCATGACCGCCATCTACGTCTCCATCACCATCGCCGCCGATCTCCTGATCGCGCGGCTCGACCCGAGGGTGCGCGATGTCTTCCGTGGCTGACGCATCGCTGTCCGTTCCGGATCGACAACGGTTGCCACTGCTGCGCGCGCTGCTTGCCGATCCGTTCACCGGCGTGGCCCTGGTCCTGGTCGCCGGCTTCCTCATCACCGCCGTCTTCGCGCCATGGCTGGCGCCCTATTCGCCGGTCAAGATCGACGTGCTGCACAAGCTGCAGCCGCCATCGGTCGAACACTGGTTCGGCACCGATCACCTCGGCCGCGATCTCCTGTCACGCGTCATCTACGGCGCGCGCACGGCGCTCACCATCGCCATGGTATCGGTGGCAATAGCCGGCGCCATCGGCCTGATGCTCGGGCTGATCGCCGGCTACGGGCCGCGCTGGCTCGACGCCATTCTGGTGCTGAGTTTCGACAGTCTGAATTCTCTGCCGATGATCATGTTCGCGCTCGCCATCATCACCGTGCTCGGGGCCGGCACCGGCACGCTGATCATCGTCATCGCCGCAACGTCCTTTCCGAGCTATGCCAGGCTGATCCGGGCGCAGACGCTGGCCCTGAAGAACAGCGACTACATCCTTGCCGAGCGCCTGCTCGACGCCAGCCCGGCGCGCATCATCTTCATCCACCTCCTGCCCAATGTCGTCGGCCCGCTGATCATCCTGCTGTCGATGGACATCCCGGTCGTCATCATGGTCGAGGCGGGCTTGAGCTTCCTCGGCCTTGGCGTGCGGCCGCCGACACCATCCTGGGGCTCTATCCTCTATGACGGCTACACCAGCATCCGCTCCGCACCGTTCATGGTCATCTTCGGCGGGCTGCCACTGGTGCTGGCAACGCTCGGCTTCACCTTCCTCGGCGAGGGCCTGCGCGACTATCTCGATCCGCGCCTGCAAGTGCGGAGGCCGGCATGAGCGGTTCGCTCGCCGCCAGCGATCTCAGCGTCCGCTACGAGACGCCGCATGGCGCGGTGCACGCGTTGCGCCATGTCGACATCGAAGCGCATCCCGGCGAGGTGATCGGCATCGTCGGCGAGAGCGGCTGTGGCAAGTCCACGCTGGTCACCGCTTTGGCAAACCTGTTGCCGGCCAATGCCCGCATCGATGGGTCGATCAGCTACAACGGCGTCGACCTGGCAAAGCTTGACGCCCATCGCCAACGCCTGCTGCGCGGCGACGAGATCGCGCTGGTCGGCCAGGATCCGATGACGGCGTTCAACCCGGTGCTGACCATAGGTGACCAGCTTGTCGACTTCCAGCACCACCGCAAGGATCTCGGTCGCGCGCAGAAGCGATCCCGCATCGCCGCCATGCTTGGCCGCGTCGGCATTGCGGATGCGGAACGGCGGATGGACTGCTATCCGCACGAGCTCTCCGGCGGCATGCGCCAGCGCGTAGCTATTGCCGCCGCCTTGCTGACTGATCCCGGCCTGCTCATTGCCGACGAGCCGACGACCGCGCTCGATGTCACCATGGAGGCGCAGATCATCCATCTGCTGCGCGAACTCCGGCGCGAATATAACGGCATCATCATCGTCGTATCGCACCATCTCGGCGTCATCGCCGAGCTCTGCGACCGGGTCTATGTCATGTATGCCGGCGAGGTGGTCGAGGGCGGCGAGGTCGACGCGATCTTCCACGATGCAAAGCATCCCTACACGCAAGCGCTGCTCGCCTGCGATCCGGCCCGCTTCCATGAAAGGCTTGAGCGGTTGCCGACCATCCCCGGCACGCCGCCTAACCTCACCCAGCCGCCATCCGGGTGCGTCTACGCACCACGCTGCGACCGCGCCTTTGCGCCATGCGTCTCCGTCGCGCCGCCGCTGGTGAAGCTCTCCGCCTCCCATGTCGCGCGCTGCCATGCGGTGACGCCATGAGCCCGCTGCTCGCTGTCGAGGACCTATCGGTGACTTTCGTCCGCAACGGGTTGCTCAGTCGCCTGATCAACCCGTTCCCGTTGCCGAGCTTCAATGTCATCGACGGCGTGACGCTGTCGATGATGCCCGGCGAGACACTGGGCCTGGTCGGCGAGTCCGGTTCCGGCAAGACCACGCTTGCCCGCACCATTCTCGGGCTGGTGCGCGCGGCTGCTGGCCGCATCACCTTCGAGGGCAGGGAAGTGCGGACGCCAGCCGATTTCCGCGCCATGCGCAGGCACTCGGCGATGATGTTCCAGGATCCGGTGGCGTCGCTCAGCCCACGCCTGCGTATCGGCACACTGCTGACCGAGCCGCAGATCATCCAGGGTATCCCGATGCCGGACCGGCGCGCCGCCGCCAAGGCGCTGCTGGCGCTGGTCGGGCTGCCGGCCTCCTTCGTCGACCGCTTTCCGCATGAGCTGTCCGGCGGGCAGGCGCGCCGCGTCGGCGTCGCCCGCGCGCTGGCGATGAAACCGCATCTGCTGCTCGCCGATGAGCCGACCGCCGGCCTCGATGTCTCGGTGCAGGGCGACGTGCTCAACCTGATCGGCGAGTTGAAACGTGAACTCGGTTTCGCCGCCATGATCGTCACCCACAATCTGGCAATGATCCGCCATGTCAGCGACCGGCTGGCCATCATGTATCTCGGCCGGCTGGTCGAGACCGGACCGACGCAGGAAGTGTTCTCCGCGCCCATGCATCCCTACACCGCGACGCTGATCCAGTCCGAACCGGTGCCCGACCCGCGCCGGCGCAGCCAAAATCCCGCCGTCACCGGCGAAATCCCGAGCGTTTTCCGGCGGCCTTCGGGCTGCGAATTCCATACGCGCTGCCCGATCGCGCGCGATCGTTGCAAGACCGAGGCACCGGCCTATCGACCGATGGGCGCCGACCGGATGGTGCGCTGCCATTTCCCGCTGGAGACCGGCGGGCAAGAACGGGAAGCCTTCTCACGCGCTTCCGCAAACCAAAGGGGAAACTGACATGACACGATGGAACATGGACAGACGTGCATTCCTGAAAGTGGCTGGCGCGTTAGGTGCCGGCCTGGCGATGAAGCCGGGTTTCGCCTGGTCGGCCGATGGCGACACGTTGCGCATCCGCATGGAAGGCGATTTGCAGACGCTTGACCCCGCCTTCATGATCGGCGGCATCGAGGACGTCATCATGCGCGGCATCTATGTGTCGCTGAACCGTCTCGGTGATCTCCGGGAAGGTTCGCCATGGTCGCTGTGGGGGGCGCAGACGCTTGAGCTGAAGGATGCGAAGACGATTGCCTTCACGCTGATCGACGGGCTGAAATGGTCGAAGGGCTTTGGTCCCGTCACCGCCGAGGACGTGAAATTCTCCTACGAGCGCATCGCCGATCCGAAGCTGTCGTCGCCCTGGGCCTATCAGTTCGAAAAACTTGACCGCGTCGAAGTGGTCGATGCCAGATCGGGCATCATCCATCTCAAGGACCCGTACCAGCCGATCTTCGTCACCAGCCTGCCTTACTATGGCGGCCACATCATCAGCCACGCCGGCACCGAAAAGGCCGGCGGAAAGTTCACCACCGAGCCACCGGCAACCTGCGGCCCCTATCTCTTCTCCGACTGGCAGCAAAAGCAGAAGGTGACGCTCACCGCCAATCCTGACTGGCCGGGCCCGAAGCCGGATTTCGGCAAGGTCGAAATCTACATCGTCGCTGACGACCAGGCGGCGCAGCTTGCCTATGAAGCCGATGCCTTCGACTACACAAAGATCGCCATTTCGGCGACCAAGGCGGTCAAGGCCAACCCACCCGCCAACACCAAGGTGATCGAGGCGCAGTCGACTCGCTATGTCTGGCTGACCATCAACATGCTGAGCCCACGCCTCAAGGACCTCAAGGTGCGGCAGGCCGTGCAATACGGTGTCGATGTCGGGCAGATCCTCACCGGCGTCTATGACGATCTCACCAAGCGCTCCACCGGCGTCGTGCAGCCTGGCACCAAATTCGCGCGCGCCAGCAACCTGATCGCGGCACCGGACTATGAAAAGTCCGCCGCACTGCTCACCGAAGCCGGTGTCAGCGGTCTGTCGCTGACCCTGACGGTGATGAACGATTCCATCCGCACGGCGACGGCGCAGATCATCCAGGCCAGTCTCGAACAGGCCGGCATCAAGGTCGAGATCCAGCCTTACGACGAAGCCGCATTCTGGGGCGTCGGCGACAAGACGCAAGGCGACGGCTACAAGAACATCGATCTGGCGCTGATGGATTTCGCCGGTGGCGTCGACCCGTCCGAAAACCTGGTCTGGTTCCGCCCCGACCAGATCGGCGCCTACAATTGGTCCGGCTTCGACAGTGCTGAATTCGAGACCAGCTATCAGCAGTTGGTGGCGGAAAGCGATCCGGCGAAGCGCATCGCGCTGTCCAACCGGATGGAGGATCTGATGGAGCAGTCCGGCGGGTTCGTCTTCATCTGCCACCAGCCGCTGGTCGTCATCCACAAGACGGATTTCGAGCCGGTCATCTATCCCGATGGCCACCCCAATCCGGTGCTGTTCAAGAAGAGTGTGTGACCGGCGGCAAGTGGACAGTTCGGCCGCAATCGATTAGCTGGGGTCCATGACGGAAGCCCAACCAGCAACTGCCACAAAGAAGCGCGGCGCCAAGAAGTCGCCGCCGCGCTTCAGCCGCGAACAGGCTGATGTGCGCCGGTCCATGCTGATCGAGGCGGCGACGCGATGCCTGTCGGTCGGCGGCATCGGCGCCTTCACCGTCGATCGCATCTGCAAGGAGGCTGGTGTCTCGCGTGGCCTCATCAACCACCATTTCGAAGGCCGCGACGGGCTGCTGGTCGAGGTCTACAAATCCTCGCTCTATGCCAGCGTCAACAACCAGATCGCCGAAGCCAAGCGACGCCGCGCCGAGACTTCGGACTGGTCGCCGCAGGCAGCGCTCGCCGCCCTGGTGCACTCCAATTTCTCGCCCGATTATTTCAGCCGTGACAACCTGCTGATCTGGCTGTCGCTGTGGGGCGAAATTGCCGTCAACCCGCGTCTCAAGGCAGCGCATCGCGAACTCTACGACGCCTATCGGGCGGAACTCGCCGAGGACATCGCGGCGGTCGCAAAGCCGCGCGGCAGGGATGTCGATGCGCCGGCACTGGCGCGCAATTTCATCGCCCTGGTCGACGGGCTCTGGCTCGAATGGTGTCTCGACGAAAGCGTGGTGACGCCGCAGGCCGCCGAGGCCGCCGGCTTTGAAATGCTGGAGGCGCAGGTCGGGCCTTTGCGGGGGGCCTAGTTCAGCGGTGAGCCGCCTTCACGCTTGCGGCGTTCCATATAGTCGCGCAACGCCTCGTCGATGCCGGGATCGATCGGCGGCTGTTCGTATTCGGCGACCATGCGCTTCCAGATGACGTTGGCCCGCTCGCGCGCCGTGACCTGGCCGCGCTCCATCCATGTGTCGTAGTTGTCCCAGTTGGACACCAGCGGCGAATAGAAGGCGCGCTCGTAGCGCTGCATCGTGTGCGCCGCGCCGAAGAAGTGTCCGGCTGGACCGACCTCGCGCACGGCGTCCAGTGCCAGCGTGTCGATATCGACCACCGGCGGTTCGAAATAGGCGCACATCATCTGCAGCATCTCGGCATCGATAACCAGTTTCTCGAACGACGCCGTCAGCCCGCCGCCGAGCCAGCCGGCGGCGTGCAGCACCAGATTGGCGCCGCCCATCAGGCAGCCCCACAGCGACATGGCGCTTTCATAGGCGGCCTGCGCGTCGACCGAGTTGGCGGCGGTGACATTGCTGGAGCGGAACGGCACGCCGATCAGCCGGCAGAGCTGCCCGGTGATCTGCGCGGCCTGCGTGTATTCGGGCGTGCCGAAGGCCGGCGCGCCGGTCTTCATGTCGACATTGGAGGTAAAGCCGCCATACATCACCGGCACGCCCGGACGCACGATCTGGGTCAGCACGATGCCGGCCAGCGCCTCGGCATGCTGCTGTGACAGCGCGCCGGCCAGCGTCACCGGGCTCATCGCTCCGGCCAGCGTGAACGGCGTGATGACATTGACCTGGCCATGCTCGGCCAATGCGATCAGGCCTTCGGCCATCGGCTCGTCGAGCTGCAGCGGCGAATTGGTGTTGATGATGCCGGTGAACACCGGCATTTCCCGCGCGAGGTTTTCGCGCGTCGTGCCGAGCGAAATCGCCACCATTTCCAACGCGTCGATGGCGCGACCCTGACCAAGGGTTTGCGGTTGCCAGTTCTTGTCGAGCAGCGTGATCTCGGCATAGTAGAGGTCGAGATGGCGCGTGTTCTGATGCAGGTCGAGCGGCTCGAAGGGCCCGCCGCCTTCCTGGTGCAGCACGTTGAACGACTGGATGAGTTTCAAGTAGTCGCACATCTCGGCATAAGTGCCGGGACGGCGACCGCGATCATTGTCCATGACATAGGCTGGTCCGCCCACCGACGACAAGATGCAGTGCCGTCCGCCGACCTTGACGTTCTTCCGCGGATTGCGGGCGCGCAGTTCGAAGGATGACGGCGCCAAGGCGACGCGCTCCATGACCATGGCGCGGTCGAAGCGCACACGCATCTGACCTTCGTCGACGTCGCAGCCGGCCGCGCGATAGAACTGGCGCGCCTGCGGCTGCAGCACCCGCATGCCGATCTCTTCGAGAATGGTGAGCCCCATTTCGTGGATCGTCTGCACCTGGTCGGCCGACAGGATCTCGATCGGCGCATAGGGCCGTGTCAGCTGTTTCCATGGCCGCTGCTCGATGCCGCCGATCTCGCGCTGCGGGCGGCCGGGTCTGCGACGTGCCGTGATGCGCTCCATGGCTCTCTAGACCTCCTTGTTTGACGCAATTTCGAACGGAAAACCGCTTCACACTTTTCCTGGAACTGCGCTATTCGGCTGCTGTGCGCATGTCGAAATCCGCCACCGCGTCGACGATCGGCGTGTCGCGGCGGTAGGGCTGCCAGCGGATCTTTGCACCGATCTCCTGAGCGAGCTTGTGGCCGCTGTGCACTGCGTGCGCAATGGCCCCTGGCGCCAGCGCGTCGCCGATGCGATCGACATTGCGGATGCCGGCGGCCGCAAGCTCATCCGCCCGTTCGGTCAGCGTCTCGAACAGCTCATTGCGCGGCAGTCTCAGCCCGACGATCACCACCGAGCGGCAGGCCACGCGGGTTTCCTCACCGGTGAACAGATGCGCCAGTATTGCCGTCTCGCCGTCAAAGGACTTCAGGATATGCAGTGTGGCCACCGGCACCTTGCGCCGCGCCAGCGCGCGATGCACCAGCGGCAACTCGTTGGTCATGATCGTCCATGCGGACGCCTGGCCCGCCGGGGTCGCGTAGCTGACCGGGATGCCCTGCGCGGCCAGATGTTCGGTGAGAACGCCGCCCATGTAGTAATTATCGAAATCGAAAACCAAAGCGGGCCCCTGAGGAAGCCGCCCGCCGGCAATGTCGTCCGGGGTCAGCACATCGGGACGGTCGAGCCGGCCGACCGGTATCTCCAGCGAGGAGTAGAGCATATCGGTCCAGCGCGCGCCGGTCGCCAGCACCACGCGGTCCGGTGCCACGGCAATGATCTCGTCCGCGCCCATAGGACTCTCGGGATAGAGCGAGACGTTGCTCATCTCGTCGAGGCGCCCGAGCCGGTAGTCGACGACGCGGTTCCAGGCCGAGAGGCCGGGCAAGGTCTTCTCGAAGGTCAGCCGCCCGCCGAAGGACCGGCTGCCGTCGGCGAGCATTACCTCATGGCCGCGACGGCCGAGCGTGAGCGCGCATTCGAGCCCGGCCGGTCCGCCGCCGACAATCAGGATCCGCTCAGGCCTATCGGCGCGCTCGACCCGTTCGGGGTGCCAGCCGCGCCGCCACTCTTCGCCGGCGGTCGGGTTCTGGGTGCAGCGCACCGGCACGCCGTCATGCCAGCTCGAAATGCAGATGTTGCAGCCGATGCATTCGCGGATCTCGGCCTCGCGGCCCTCACGGATCTTGTTCGGCAGGAAGGGGTCGGCGATCGAGGGGCGCGCGCCGCCGATGAAGTCCAGCACGCCGCGCCTGATCTGCGAGACCATGGTGTCGGGCGAGGTGAAGCGCCCGACGCCGACCACCGGCTTCTTGGTCAGCGACTTCACGAAATCGATCACCGGCTCGTGGCTGCCTTCGCCGGTGAAGCGCGACGCCGAACAGTCGGTCGGACTGGAATCCATCTTGACGTCGAACAGGTCGGGCAGGTCGGCGAGCAGCTCGACCAGCTCGTGCGCCTCGGAGGGCTGGTTGCGGCCGGGCCGGCCGCGCAATTCCTCGAGGCTGACGCGCAACGCGACGCCGCAATCCTTGCCGACCGCATCCTTGGTGACCTCGATCATCTCGCGCACGAAGCGCACGCGGTTCTCGATCGGTCCGCCATATTGATCGGTGCGATGGTTGTATTCCGGCAGGAGGAACTCGTAGCCGAGATAGCCCATGCCGGCGTAGACATAGACAATGTCGAAGCCGGCCCTGCGCGCCTTGCGCGCCGCTTCGGCCTGGCATCGCAACACTTCCTTGATATCGGCCTTGTCCATCGTCTTCGGCCGCAAATTGCCCATGAAGCCGACATGCGTGGCCATCCACGGAATTCCCGACGGTGACAGCGGCGGCAGGCGGCTTGTCCTGTTCATGACCGATGCGCCGCCGTGCCACAGTTCCACGCCGGCAAGGGCGCCATGGCGGTGCACCGCCTCCGTCATCAGCGCATGCGCGCGGATATCGTTGTCGTCCCACATCGTGGCGAAAGGCAGCGGTGCGTCGTCCGAACTCGGGTCGATCGAACAGGCCCCGGTGCAGATCACGCCCCATCCGCCCTCGGCCTTGGCCTCGCGAAAGGCGGCGCGCACCCGCGGCAGCGCGTTGGTCATGCCGCTGGCATGCGGCACTTGATAGAAGCGGTTCGGCGCGGTGACGGGCCCGATCCGCATCGGCTCGAACAGGATTTCATAGCGGGGATTGCACGGCATCGAGGCTTCTCGAATATGCTTGTTGAACGACCGTACAACAAGCATATTCGCACGCCGGGCGCCGCGCAATGGGCAGGGAGGCAAACAACAAAAAATCCATCCCGGCTTTCGCTGGGATGGATTGTGATCATAGGGAGGATGCGGACCGGGCGCTGATCGGCGCCCGGTCAAAGGCCCTGGTCAGATGACGAAAAACCAGTTGGCGAGCAGCATCACCACGACACCGGCGACCAGCGTCAGATAGGGCAGCATTCCCGCCTTTTTGACCGAGAGGTCGGCACCCGTCATGCCGAGGTCCGCCATCATATGGTCGGGGAACTTGCCGCCATCCTGGATGTAGTGCCGGTAGCAGAACACCGGGATGATCAGCGCAGCCGTGATCAGCCCGGCCCACAGTGCCATCGGGTTCCAGACCTTGGCACCGGCGCCCATGAAGATCGCATTGACGTAAGCGAAGATGGCGCCGACGCCGAGCAGCCAACTCGGTGCCTTCCATGGCCGCGCGATATGGCCGTTGTCGATGCGATGGATCCAGCCGGCGTTGAGGTTGAGGAAGTTGAAGATGATGTAGCCGCAGTTCGACACGGCGAGGATGAAGAAGAAGCTCGTGGCGTCGGCCGAGGCGATGGCCAGCACGATCAGGTTGAAGACGAGGTCGGTCCACATGGCACTGGTCGGCGCGCCATGTTCGTTGACATGGCTGAGATAGCGCGGCAGCCAGCCGTCGACGGAGCCCTGATAGAGTGTGCGCGAAGAACCCGCCATCGCCGTCATGATGCACAGCACCAGCGCCAGGATCATCAGCATCACCAGCAAGCTGTGAATCAGCGCTCCGCCACCGACCATGCCGGCCAGCGCGTCGGCAACGCCGGAGCCATCGACGATCGGTGTTGCCAGCATGCCGTTCAGCCCCAGCACGCCCTGGAAGGTGAAGGGCACCAGGATGAACAGCAGCATGCACAACAGGCCGGAATAGAAGATGGCCTTGAACGTGTCGGTACCGGGGTTCTTGAACTCCGAGGTGTAGCAGACGGCGGTCTCGAAGCCGTAGGTCGACCACGCCGCGATGAACATGCCGCCAAGCACGAGGGTCCAGCCGGCGATATTCCAAGCGCCGGGCTCGGGCGCATAGGCGGCTGCCAGCGGTACCAGCGGCGAAAAATTCGCCCAGTTGATCTGGCCGGTGACGATCGGCACGACACCGACGATCAGCATCGGGATGATGACCAGCAGGCCGATATATTTCTGCACATTGGCCGTGCCCAGGATGCCGCGATGCTGGATCGAGAAGATGATCAGCATCAGCACCGCGCCGATGAAGAAGGTTGCGTTCAACGTAAAGGAAACCGGACCCAGCGTGTGGCTGTACAGCGTCCAGTTGCGGATTGCCGGCGTGGCGGCCGCGGTCACCGCCGTGACGGCGTCGGCGGCACTCGTTCCGGCATGCGCCGCGATATAGGCGACGACGTCCGGCGAGGCATCGGTGAACAGCGGCACCGGCGCCAGCGCGTTGAGGATATAGGCGGCGGCGATCGAGCAGCCGAGCGACAGCACCGGTGACCAGGCGAACCAGTTGCACCACACCGATAGCGGCGCGATGAACTTCGAATAACGCAGCCAGGCGGTGGCGCCGTAGATCGAGGCGCCGCCGGACTTGTTCGGGAACAGGCCGGCGATTTCGGCATAGGTGAAGGATTGCAGGAAGCCCATGATCATGGACGCCGTCCAGATCAGGAAGGCCAATGTTCCGGTCGTGCCGGCAATGCCGCCGATCGAGAACAGGACCAGCGCCGGAACGCCGCTTGCCACCCAGAAAGCGCCACGCCAGTCGATATGCCTCAGCAGCTTGCTTTCGGCAGGCTGCTCCAGGGCCGTGCTTATCGTGCTCATATGTGTGAATTCCCCTTTTTTGCTGTTCCCCGCCGGCGGTGCCTCGGCTTCGCGAAGCTTGTCCCCCGGCATGTGATGGCACGACTGCTGTGTTTCCACTCAGTCGTATTTTTTTCTTAAGAGTGAAGATTGATCCGGCGCGCTTTCACGTCAAGCGTTTTGTGGCGCCGTGCACATAACGCTTACGAGCGTGCGAGCTCACGCGTCCGGCGACATCATCGACCGCCTGGTCTGTGCGTCGCGAAAGCGGCCGTCAGGAGCGTGGTCTGGTCTTCTGCGGGTCGTAGTGCGCGAAAGCGACGACGCGCGCCGGCAGCCGTTTGCTGTGGCCGTCGAGCTTGCCGATCTCGACCTCGGTGCCGACGGCTGAATGGGTGACATCGAGCCTCGCCAGCGCGATGTTCTTGTTCAACAGGGGAGAGCGCATGCTGGAGGTGACCACGCCAATCTGCGCGCGGCCGACATGGACGCGGTCGCCATGGCCCACGGTGACATTGGCGTCGATGTCGAGGCCGACCAGCTTTGTTTGCGGGTTCTCCTTGCGCCGGATCAGCGCCTCGCGGCCGATGAAGTCATCGGTCTTGGTCTTCAGCGGCACGGTGAAGCCGATGCCGGCCTCGAAGGGATCGGTCTGGTCGGAGAACTCGTAGCCGGCGAAGATCAGCCCGGCCTCGATGCGCACCATATCGAGCGCCTGCAGCCCCATCGGCTTCAGCCCATGCGGCTGGCCCGCCTCCCAGATCGCGTCGAACACTTTCTCGGCGTCACGCGGATGGCACCAGATCTCATAGCCGAGCTCGCCCGTATAGCCGGTGCGCGAGACAACGACGGGAATACCGTTGCCGCCGCCAATGCGCGCGACAGCAAAACGAAACCACTCGAGTTCGTCGATCGACGGCTGCAGCGGCGAGGTCCAGATCACCTGCCTGAGAATGTCGCGGCTCTTCGGCCCCTGCACGGCGACATTATGCATCTGGTCGGTCGAGGAACGCACCAGCACGTTGAGGCCGAGCTTCGTCGCCGTCTCGCGCAGCCATTCGCCGGACAGAACGTCGCCGCCGACCCAGCGGAAATTGTCCTTGCCGAGGCGCAGCAGCGTGCCGTCGTCGATCATGCCGCCGTGCTCGTAGCACATCGCCGAATAGACGACCTGGCCGACGCCGAGCTTCTTGAGGTCGCGGGTCAGCGTGTATTGCAGCAAGGCTTCGGAATCCGGGCCGGTGACCTCGAACTTGCGCAGCGGCGACAAGTCCATGATCACGGCGTCCTGCCGGCAGGCCCAGTATTCGTCGATCGGACCTTGCTTGGCGAAGGAATTGGCCAGCCAGTAGCCCCGGTACTCGACGAAGTTGCGGGTGTGCTTGGCAAAGCTCGAATGAAAAGCGGTCTCGCGGGTCATTTTGGGTTCCGAATCGGGCGTCATGCGTCTGGCGATCGCTCGCGAGAATTTGTGCTGGCCAGAATAGGTCCGCACATGGATGTCGGTCAGGTTCCAGCCATTGGCCGGCGTCGTGTCGTCGGGGCAGGCGGAGGAAACGCAGACGATGTCGGTGAGCGCGCGCAGCAGCACATAGTCGCCCGGCCGTGACCACGGCTCGTCGGACACCATGACGCCATGCGCGTCGATTGCCGTGTTGAAGAAGAAGTTGATCGCCATCCAGCCAGCGCGCGGATTGACGCCGTTGTCCGACAAAGCGCGGTTGAAGTTCTCCGAGCAGTTGGCGTGGCCGGGATAGCCGATGTCGTCGTAATATTTGGCCGCGCAAGCGAGCGCGAAGGCGTCATGCCGGCCGCAGGTATCCTGCACCACCTCGACCAGCGGCTCCATGTCCTGGTCGTAGTACTTCGAGTGCAGGCCGGGCATCGGGTAGCTCGATCCCATCAGCGTGCGGGTCGTCGTCACGTCGAGCGGGTGGTCGAGGCCTTTGTCCAGCTTGCGCGCTGAAAAGCACTGGAAGTCGGTGCACTGGCGCCCGTCGACATCGATGATCTGCAGATAGTCCCCGGCTTTGACAAAGTAGGATTCCGCCGTCGCCGAATGGACCCGCAAATCGAGCACCGGATCGGCGAGTGGATCGGCCAGCTGCGATTTCGCCGCCGGACGGATGGTGGCCCGCCGGACGATAACCGTGAGCGGTGTCGCCGTGTCGTGGGCGTCAACCAGCATCGGCCCACCGGGGGCGGCGATGACCATCGAGCCGTCGCGCAGGGCAGTGAAACCCTGCTCGGTGCCGGCGGGTGTGGAACCGCCAAACAAACGCAGCGCCTTGGCTTGGTCGAACTGCACCTGACGGCGCGCGAGCCCGCGCCGAAGCGCGGCGAGACTGTCATCGCCCCCGGCGAGCAGCGCCTTGATCCCGGCCGCATTGCTGTTCGATGTCTCACCGAAAATGCCGGTATCGGTCGCTCCGGTCTTGTCCCAAGCCAGCAGTTCGCAGGCCTGCCCACCCTCGACGTTGCGCACGGTGATTGTGTCGCCGGCTTCGACCTCGATGAGCACCGCGCCGTTTCCCTGGATCGTATAGCGCTCCATGCCCGGCGGCAGCGCGATCTGGCCGGGCCTCAGGATAAGGCTCGGCGTGGGCGGTCCGGCTGCGATTGCAGGGTAGGGCGACTGGCTCATCTCAGCCTTGCGGTTCGAGAAACAAGTTTGCCTGTATGTGAAATTATTTTAGCAGCAAGAATAGGCAGCAAGGCCGTATTTGGCAAGGCGGACGTGGCGGCTACCCATCGCCAGCGAGGTTGAAAACTAGGCCAGTTCCTCGGAGTGGCGGATGTCGACGCCGTATTCAGCGGCAGCATCAAGCATCGTGTGCCACAGGCTTTCGGCGAAGGTCGCAAACACCAGAAGGTTGAACACCGCCTGCCCATCCGGCCGGTCGCCGCCGCGCCAGAGCGTGACGCTGGTGTGATCCATTGATGTCGCAGCAGCCGAGCCGATGGGGAATACTCCCGGGTGCAGGTCGATCGACGACAGCTTGGCCAGCATGATGCGCGCCTTCGATCCGGAAATGCCGATCAGAGCACGGGCATGCGACTGGTCCGACAGCGAGGCGGGGCCGGACAAGGCCGGCGCCAGCGTTTGCATTGTGTGTTTGCCGCCCTTCGACAGCACGAAAAACTGATCCGGCCCCGACCAGATAAGCGTGGCGTCCGAGGTCTGCACCGCCTTGGGCGCATCTGGAGCCGCCACGCCGAAACGGGCCATTGCCGCCTTTGCCAGTTCAGCCGCCTGGCCGCGCCGCGCCATCACTTGGATCAGGTCGAAATCGCGGATCTCGGTCAGCGAGACGCCGGCCTCGATACCGCGTGCACCATGCGTGCCGGTGACAAGCGCATGCTCGAGCGGACTGCGGGAAACCCAGGAAAACTCAGCCACGCTGGCGCCCTCCATCCGGATCGTAGAAGACGGGATTGCACAGTTCGACATCATAGTCTTCGCCGCGCAGCGGGTCATGCGCATGGACGACTTCACCGATGCGCTCGCGCCCGCGCTCGACGAGGCCGAGCCCGATCCACTGGTCGAGCGTCGGCGAGAAACACACCGAGGTGACGTAGCCCTGGTCGTTGCCCGGGCCGGGTGTCTGTCCCTTCGGGATGATGTGCGCGCCCGAACGCAGACGTCGTGCCTTATCCGTGGGCTTGATGCCGACGACGACCTGACGTTCCGGCGCGACGAGTGCCTCGCGCCCGGCCATGACGCGGCCGATATAGTCCTTCTTGGTCGACATCATCTTGCCCAGGCCAAGATCGGCCGCCGTTGTCGTTCCGCTCAGCTCTGGGCCGGCGACGTGACCCTTTTCGACCCGCATGACGCCAAGCGCCTCGGTGCCGTAAGGCGTCACGCCGAATGGCGCGCCCGCCAGCATCAAATTGCGTGCCATGGCATCGCCGAAGCGTGCCGGCACGGAAATCTCGAACGCCATCTCACCTGAGAACGAGATGCGGAACAGCCTTGCCTTGATGCCGCCGCGCAACGCCACTTCGCGGGCGCCCATGAACGGAAAGCCTTCATTGGAAAGGTCTTCGGCCGGATCGACGATTTCTTTCAGCAGGTCGCGGGTCTTCGGTCCGGCGATCGAGAATTGCGCCCACTGGTCTGAGACCGAGGTCAACTGCACGTCGAGTTCCGGAAACAGCACCTGCCGGCAGAATTCGAGATGCTGCATCACCAGTCCGGCCTTGGCGGTGGTGGTGGTCAGGAAATAGTGGTCCTCGGCCAGCCGGGACGTCGTGCCGTCGTCATAGACGATGCCGTCCTCGCGCAGCATCAGCCCGTAGCGGGCCTTGCCCACGGCAAGATTGGAGAAGGTGTTGATGTAGACGCGATCAAGGAAGGCGCCGGCATCCGCGCCGTGCACGTCGATCTTGCCGAGCGTCGAGACATCGCAGAAGCCGACACCGCCGCGCACCGCCTTGACCTCGCGGGTCACCGATTCCAGCCAGTCCTTCTCGCCGGCGCGCGGATACCATTGCGCGCGCTTCCACAGGCCGGTGTCGACGAAGACAGCACCTTGTTCCACGGCCCAGTGATGCGACGGCGTCAGCCGCGTCGCATGGAAAGTCTCGTCGCGATGGTGGCCGGCGAAGGCGCCGATGGCGACCGGCACATAGGGCGGCCGGTAGATCGTCGTGCCGGTCTCGGGAATTGACCGGCCGCTCACCGCCGCCATGATGGCGAGGCCGGCGACGTTGGAGGTCTTGCCCTGGTCGGTCGCCATACCCAGCGTCGTATAGCGCTTCAGGTGCTCGACCGATTCAAAGCCTTCGCGCTGCGCCAGTTCGATGTCGGACGCCGTCACATCGTGCTGGTAGTCGACAAAGGCCTTGCCCTTGCCGGCGACGTGCCAGAGCGGGGTGAGCGAGAACGCTTCGTTGTCGGCGATCGGCGCTGTACCCGCCTTGCCGCTGTGCCCAGCATCATGCGCTGCGGCGGCACCCGCCGCAAATCCCTGGCTCAAGCAGGCGTCGAGCCCGAAGGCGCCGTTCGCGGCACCGGCGGCGACCATGCCGGGAGGCGCGCCATCCGGCACGAAGGCGGCGATGTCGTCGCGCCATTTCGGCCGGCCGCGATGATAGGAGGTCAGCCCGACTGCAGGGTTCCAGCCGCCGGAGACGGCAAGCCCGTCGGCCTCGACTTCGGCGCGTGCGCCGCCGGCGAGCGAGACGGCAATTTTCCTGACGCCATCCTTGCCGCCGTCGACGCCGCTGACGGAGCCGTGCAGCACCGGGAAGCCGCCCTTGGAGGCCAGCGAGCGATGGGCGGCCGACACATCCGAGCGCGCATCGACGACCGCCGCGATCTGCAACCCGGCATCGAGGGCTGTCTCGACCGTGCGCCAGCCATCCTCATTGTTGGTGAATAACGCGACGCGTTTTGCCGGCGTTGCGGCGTATCGAGCGATATAGGTCCGCATCGCCGAAGCCATCATCACGCCGGGCGTGTCGTTGCCGGCAAAGACGATCGGCCGCTCAATGGCGCCGGCGGCGACCACGCAGCGTTTGGCCACGATTCGCCACAGCCGCTGGCGCACCGGTGCTCGGGCGGCGAGGGCAAATGGTCGTTGACCCGTTCGATCGCGCCATAGGTGCCGCCATCATAGACGCCGAACAGCGTCGTGCGGGTCATGATGCGGACATCGGGCATCGCCGCGAGTTCGCTCAGCGTCCGCGACAGCCACTCGGCTGCCGCAACGCCGTCGATCGTGCCGCCGTCCGACAGCAGGCGGCCACCGGGCGTGAAATCCTCTTCGCACAGGACAACGCGGGCGCCGCTGCGACCGGCGGCGAGTGCTGCCGCCAGACCGGCCGGGCCGGAGCCGGCGATCAGCACATCGCAATGCGCCCACGCCTTGTCGTAGTGGTCGGGATCGGCAACGCCGGCGGCACGGCCAAGGCCGGCGGCGCGGCGGATTGCCGGCTCGTAGATCGCCTCCCAGAATTTCGCCGGCCACATGAAGGTCTTGTAGTAGAAGCCGGCGACGAAGATCGGCGCGAACAGCTGGTTCACCGACATCACATCGTGGCGCAGCGACGGCCAGCGGTTCTGGCTGGCGGCCTCGAGCCCTTCATAGAGTTCGGCGGTCGTTGCCTTGGTGTTCGGCTCGCGCCCGGCGCCCGTGCGCAATTCGACCAGCGCGTTGGGCTCTTCCGAGCCTGCGGTCAGGATACCGCGCGGGCGATGATATTTGAACGAACGGCCGACCAGCTTGACGCCGTTGGCGATGAGTGCGGAGGCGAGCGTGTCGCCCTGGAATCCGGAAAATGTCTTGCCGTCGAAGCGGAAGTTCAGCGACGCCGAGCGGTCGATAAGACCGCCCTTGTCCAGCCGGTGTGTCTGCGCGCCGGCCATCACGCGTCAACCTTGGCGGCACCGGCGCCCGCTGCCGGCTCGACCGAAGAAATCTCGTGCGTCAGCGTGTTGCGGGCGACCTTAAGCCACGCCCGGCAGCCGCCGCCGTGGTACCAGTGTTCGCTCGTTTCACCGGCGACATTGTCGCGCAGATAGACATAGTCGAACACCTCGTCTTCCGAGGCGCCGGCCACTGGCCGCACCGGCTTGGCGTCGCCGAGATAGGTGAACTCGCCGAGTTCGCGTTCGCCGCAGAAGGGACAGACAATACGCATGGTTTCTTGACCGTCCTCAGTGCAGGTTCGGTTGGGCGCCCTGGCCCTTTTCGTCGATCATCGCACCGCGCCGGAAGCGATCGAGGCGGAACCTTGCGGCCTCTTCGTGCGGCGTGTCGCGGGCCAGCAGATGGGCAAAGACGAAGCCCGATCCCGGCGTCGCCTTGAAGCCGCCATAGCACCAGCCGGCATTGAGGTAGAGGCCGTCCACCGGGCTCTTGTCGATGATCGGCGAGCCGTCCATCGACATGTCCATGATGCCGCCCCACTGGCGCAGCAGACGTATGCGGCCGATCATCGGCATCAGCGCCATGCCGCCTTCGCAGACGTCCTCCATCACAGGCATGTTGCCGCGCTGGGCGTAGGAATTGTAGCCATCGATGTCGCCGCCGAAGACCAGACCGCCCTTGTCCGACTGGCTGACATAGAAATGGCCGGCGCCGAAGGTCATGACGTTGGGCAGCAGCGGCTTGATCGCCTCGGAGACGAAGGCCTGCAGCACATGGCTTTCGATCGGCAGGCGCAGGCCCGCCATCGCCGCGACCCGGGACGATGAGCCGGCAACCGCCATGCCGACCTTGCCGGCGCCAATCTTGCCGCGCGAGGTCTCGACGCCGGTCACCTTGCCGTTGGCATCGCGCACGAAGCCCGTCACCTCGCAGTTCTGGATGATGTCGACACCGAGCGCACTCGCCGCATGGGCATAGCCCCAGACCACGGCGTCGTGCCGTGCCGTGCCGCCGCGCCGCTGCAACAGCCCGCCTTGCACGGGAAAGCGCGCATTGTCGAAGTTCAGGAACGGCATCATCTTCTTGACCGCGGCGAGGTCGAGCAGTTCGGCGTCGATGCCGTTGATACGCATCGTGTTGCCGCGTCGCGCATAGGCGTCGCGCTGTGCGTCGGAATGGTAGAGGTTGACGACGCCGCGCTGGCTGACCATCGCGTTGTAGTTGAGATCCTGCTCCATCCGCTCCCACAGCTTCATCGACAATTCGTAGAAGCCGGTGTTGCCGGGCAGGCCGTAGTTGGAGCGGATGATGGTGGTGTTGCGGCCGGCATTGCCGGAACCGATCCAGCCTTTTTCCAGCACGGCGACATTCTTGATGCCGTATTCGCTGGCCAGGAACCAGGCGGTTGCCAGGCCATGGCCGCCACCACCGATGATCACCACGTCATAGTGGTCCTTCGGCGTGGCATCGCGCCAGGTGCGTTGCCAGTTCTTGTGACCGGAAAGCGCGGCGCGGGCGAGCGAGAAGATCGAGTATTTCATACGTTCATTCCGAGGTCGCTCGCACCGCTGGGCAGTCAGATATCCAGCGTGTGGTCGCGCTCCCATTGCGTGAAGTGCGAAGCATAGGAATTCCATTCCTGGTGCTTCAGCTTTAGGTAGGCCGACGAGAATTCCTCACCCAGCGCCGCCTTGAGCGATTTGTCCTTGTCGAACTCGCGCAAGGCGTCGAGCAGGTTGAGCGGCAGCTTCGGCGCGCCCTTCACGGTATGACCGTGCTGGTACATGTCGATGTCGTAACGCTTGCCGGGGTCGGCCTTCGAGCGGATGCCGTCGAGGCCGGCGGCGATGATGACCGCCTGCAGCAGATAGGGGTTGGCCGCGCCGTCGGGCAGGCGCAGTTCGAAACGGCCGGGGCCGGGCACGCGCACCATGTGGGTGCGGTTGTTGCCGGTCCAGGTCACCGTGTTCGGCGCCCAGGTCGCGCCCGAGATGGTGCGCGGCGCGTTGATGCGCTTGTAGGAGTTGACCGTCGGGTTGGTGATCGCGGCCAAGGCCGAGGCATGCTTCATGATGCCACCGAGGAAGTTCTTGCCCTTGGCGGAGAGGCCGAGCTCCATCGAATTGTCGGCGAAGACATTGGTCTTGCCGGCCTTGTCCCACACCGAGATGTGGGCATGGCAGCCATTGCCGGTCAGGCCCTGGAACGGTTTTGGCATGAAGGTGGCGCGCAGGCCATGCTTCTCCGCGATCGACTTGACCATGAACTTGAAGAAGGAGTGCTTGTCGGCGGTGGCGAGCGCATCGTCGAAGGCCCAGTTCATCTCGAACTGACCGTTGGCATCCTCGTGGTCGTTCTGGTAGGCGCCCCAGCCGAGCGCCAGCATGTGGTCGCAAATCTCGGCGATGACGTCATAGCGGCGCATCACCGCTTGCTGGTCGTAGCAAGGCTTCGACGCGGTGTCGTATTCGTCCGAAATCGTCTTGCCGTCGGGCGAGATCAGGAAGAACTCAGCCTCGACGCCGGTCTTCACATGCATGCCGTCACTCGCCGCCTCGGCGATGAGCCGCTTCAGCGTGTTGCGCGGCGCCTGGTCGACCTCCTTGTCGTCCATGATGCAGTTGGCGGCGACCCAGGCGACATCGGGCTTCCATGGCAGCTGGATGACCGAAGCCGGGTCCGGCACTGCCAGCATATCCGGGTGTGCCGGCGTGAGATCCAGCCAGGTAGCGAAACCGGCAAAGCCGGCGCCATCCTTCTGCATGTCGGCGATCGCCTGCGCCGGCACCAGCTTGGCACGCTGGCCACCGAACAGGTCGGTGTAGGAAATCATGAAATACTTGACGCCGTTCTCTTTGGCGAATGCGGCGAGATCGTTCCCCATTATAATTCCTCGCTTATGGTATTTTTGGTGGTCTGATGTCTTAGAAGCCGTTTTTCCCCGGTATCCAGTTGGTGCCGGCCAGCGGCACGCCGGCCATGGCGGCGGCCTCGATCGTCAGGGCGACGAGGTCCTCGGGTTCGAGATTGTGCAGGCTGTTCTTGCCGCAGGCGCGGGCAATGGTCTGCGCCTCGAGCGTCATCACCTTGAGGTAGTTCGCCAGCCGGCGTCCGGCGGCCACCGGGTCGACCCGCTTCATCAGTTCCGGGTCCTGCGTGGTGATGCCCGCCGGGTCGCGTCCCTCGTGCCAGTCGTCATAGGCGCCGGCCGTGGTGCCGAGTTCGTTGTATTCGGCCTCCCAGCGAGGATCGTTGTCGCCGAGCGCGACAAGGGCGGCTGTGCCGATCGACACGGCATCGACGCCGAGCGCCAGCGCCTTGGCGACATCGGCGCCGTTGCGGATGCCGCCGGAGACGATCAACTGCACCTTGCGGTGCATGCCGAGATCCTGCAGCGCCTGCACCGCTGGCCTGATACAGGCGAGCGTCGGCTGGCCGACATTCTCGATGAACACTTCCTGCGTGGCGGCCGTGCCGCCCTGCATGCCGTCGACGACGACGACATCGGCACCGGCCTTCACCGCAAGCGCTGTATCGTAGTAGGGGCGCGCGCCGCCGACCTTCACGTAGATCGGCTTTTCCCAGTCGGTGATTTCGCGCAGTTCGAGGATCTTGATCTCGAGATCGTCGGGGCCGGTCCAGTCGGGGTGTCGGGAGGCCGAGCGCTGGTCGATGCCTTTCGGCAGCGTGCGCATCTCGGCCACGCGGTCGGAGATCTTCTGGCCGAGCAGCATGCCGCCGCCACCGGGCTTGGCGCCCTGGCCGACAACGACCTCGATGGCATCCGCCCGGCGCAGGTCGCGCGGGTTCATGCCATAGCGGGATGGCAGGTACTGATAGACCAGCGTCTTGGAATGGCCGCGCTCTTCCTCGGTCATGCCGCCATCGCCCGTGGTGGTCGAAGTGCCGGCCAGCGTCGCGCCTCGGCCGAGGGCTTCTTTCGCCGGGCCGGACAACGAACCAAAGCTCATCCCGGCTATGGTGATCGGGATCTTCAGTTCGATCGGCTTCTTGGCATGGCGGGAGCCCAGCACGACACTGGTGTCGCAGCGCTCGCGATAGCCTTCGAGCGGATAGCGCGAGATCGAGGCGCCGAGGAACAGGAGGTCGTCGAAATGCGGTAGCTTGCGTTTGGCGCCACCGCCACGGATGTCATAGATGCCGGTCGCCGCGGCGCGGCGGATTTCGGAAAGCGTGTAGTCGTCGAAGGTCGCGGATTTGCGCGGCGTCGTCGGCGGATTCTTGTAGGTCATGCTGCCTCAATACGCGTCGGCGTTGTCGATATTGAAATTGTAGAGCGTGCGCGCCGAGCCGTAACGCTTGAATTCCGCCGGCTTGATGCCAGTCACGCCGGCGCGGTCGAGCAGGCCTTGCAGCAATTCCAGATGTTCGGGCCGCATCTCCTTGGCGATGCAGTCGGCGCCGAGGCTGTCGACATTGCCACGCACGAAAAGCCGCGCCTCGTAGATGGAATCGCCCAGTGCATCGCCGGCGTCGCCCAGCACCACCAGATTGCCGGACTGCGCCATGAAGGCCGACATGTGGCCGATATTGCCGCGCACGACGATGTCGATGCCCTTCATCGAGATGCCGCAGCGCGACGACGCGTTGCCTTCGATGACCAGCAATCCACCCTTGCCGGTGGCGCCGGCATACTGGCTCGCGTCGCCCTTGATGATGATCGAGCCCGACATCATGTTCTCGCCGACGCCGGGTCCCGCCGAGCCATGTACTGTGATCGTGGCACCGTCATTCATGCCGCCACAGTAATAGCCGACGCTGCCGCGCACATCGATGGAAACAGGCTGGTCGACTCCGACGGCGACCGAATGGCTGCCCTTCGGGTGCAGCACTTCCCATGCCGTTTCATTCGAGCCGGGCGTCAGATTGTGCAGGGCCTGGTTGAGCTCGCGCAGCGACATGACGTCGAGGTCGAAGACGCGCGCGTGGCTTTGGTCGCGCGTTGCCTTGGAGGTTGCCGGCATGACTCAATGCTCCCAGAAATAGACGGTTGCGGGCTCCGGTTCCCAGACCCTCGCATTGTCTATGCCGGGCAGTTTGGTCAGCGCGCGGTACTCCGATCCGAAGGCGACATACTGGTCGGTCTCGGCCATGACGGCGGGCTTGCAGGCGATCGGATCGCGCACGACGCCGAAGCCGTTCTTGGTGCCGACGACGAAGGTGAAGAAGCCGTCGAGGTCGGAGAGCGTGCCTTCCAGCGCTTCGCCGAGGTTCTTGCCATGCGCCATCTGCGAGGAGAGATAGGCGGCCGCGACTTCGGTGTCGTTCTCGGTCTCGAATTTCATGCCTTCGCGAACCAGCTCGCGGCGGACATTGTTGTGGTTCGACAGCGAGCCATTGTGCACCAGGCACTGGTCGGCGCCGGTCGAGAACGGATGCGCGCCCATCGTCGTCACCGCCGATTCCGTCGCCATGCGGGTATGGCCGATGCCATGCGTGCCAGTCATGCTGCGGACGTCGAAACGGTCGACCACCGCCTCCGGCAGGCCGACTTCCTTGTAGATTTCAACAACGTCGCCTGTACCCATGATGCGGATGTCGGGACGCAGTGCCTGGATGGCCTCGCGCGCTTCGTCGATCTTGGCGGGCGTGGTCCTGATCACGGCGTGGGTCGATTTCACCACGATGCTCACCGGCGTTCCGATGGCTTTGGCGAGTTCGGTGTCGAGTCCGCGGAAATCGCGCTCCGGCTTGGCCGACTGGATGGTGATCTTGGCCTCATTCTTGGAAGGCGCGCCGTAGATGGCGATGCCGGCGCTGTCCGGGCCGCGATCGCTGAGCGAGATCAGCATTTGCGACAGCATCGAGCCGAGCTGGGGCTCAAGCGACTTATCCTTCAAAAACAGTCCGACGATTCCACACATGTCAGCCTCCCGGCGTTTGTAGCTAGAAGATGATGTATCGAATGAGTCCCATAAATTCAATCGTATGAAAAAAATATTCCTCTAGTTACGTGTGCGGCGCAATGCCGCCATGACCACTATCGCTGCCCTGGCGGGCATTGTGAACCCATTGGGCATGGCGTATGCGGGCTAACTTGTAGGCATCAAGGACCGACAAGGCATAGATCAGGAAGCCACCCGCATGGCGGCCGACGAAGCTGGCATCGGGCGGGGCGATCTTGGCCGTCACCCATGCCAGGATCACCACGAAGAAAAGAAACTGCAGGCCGCGCACCGGCACGCCGAGAATGACGTGTCCGCTAGCCGGCAAGACAATCGCGGCGCCGAGAACGACATACGGATTTGCCGGGGCGGGCGGGGTGGTGGAGTTGGTCATGCGGCTTGCCGTTCGTTTCTGTTGATGGCGTCGCGAAGCGTCGACGCTGATTCCAGCAGTCTCTCGATCAGTGTCGGGTCCAGCGTGGCGTCGCCAAATTCGGCTTGCCGGAAGACGCCGTAGCGTGCGCGTTCCGCCTCTGCCAGCAGCCAGACGACGCGCACTCCGTTCGGAGTGATCAGCAGTTCCTTGGCGCGCCCTTCGGAAAAGATCCCCAGGTGATCGGCGATGATCTCCTGCGGGAAGCGGACGCCTTTGCGATCCGTCCGCACCAAGGCCTCGGCCGGCAATGCCGAACTCTTCGGCAGCGTATGATCGAGATGATCGAAATTGGAGAAGGTCGTTGGCGACCCCGGCCTCATCATCATGTCGAACGTGCCCGGCACCGCCACCTTTTCGGTGATCGAGACGCTCAGCCAGCGCGCCGGAAGTTTTCTCGTCGCCAGCGTGTCGACGATGGTGCGTATCTGGACGCGCTGGCCGTTCCAAGATCCTTCCCAGGTAAGGACACCGGCGGTGCCGTCAGAGACGTCGGCTGCGTCGGCAATGACGGTGCGGATGTTGGCTTGCTCGACGGCGAGCGCCACTGCCGCCCTGTTGCGGCTGGCGCGCGCCAGCCAGGCAAGGTGAAGGACGAGAGCCAGGACAATTGCGCCGGCAAGCAGTGCTGACGTCACCTCGGACATTTCGTCATGCCAGGCCCGCCCGGTATCCGGACGGCCTTTCTCCCATCAATAGCCCTGCGGCTTCGGCCACGGCATGGTGAACTGGTCGCCGCGCCGCACGAATTTGTAGCGGTAGAAATGGAACCACAACGAGATCAGGAAGTAGAAGGCGACCATCGCGATCAGCTGCGAACCGAAGCCGAGGAAGATCGCGAAGAAGGTCACCACGCACAGGCAGAACAGGACGATCGCCGGCAGCGGATGGAAGGGGTGCGTGTAGCCGCGGCGGATCGAGCCGAGCGGCCACTTCTTCCTGAACATGAGGATGTTGATGCTCATGAACGTATATTGCAGCACTCCCGACAGGATCGAGAAGGTGATCGCCTGGTTGAGGTCGGCGATGAAGGCGAAGGCAAGCGCGATCGGCAAAAGGAACAGGATCGAGCGATAGGGCGTGCGATATTTTGGGTGCACGGCCGAAAACCAGCTCGGCAGATAGCGGTCGCGGCCGAGCGAGAACCAGGCCCGTGCCGCGTCGTTGATGCAGCCATTGGCCGACGCAAGTGCCGCCAGCAGCGTCGCGATGAACAAAAGGTTCTCGAGCAGCGGGCTGCCGGTCAGCTTGCCGGCGTCCCACAGCGGATAGTAGGTGATGCCGAGATATTCCCACGGCATCAGCGAGGCGCAGACATACCAGGTCATGGCGGCGGCGACCAAAAGCGTGATCATGCCAGCCATGGTGCCGTAGGGCAGGGAGCGGGCCGGCGAGCGCACTTCCTCGGCCGCCTGCGTTGTGCCTTCGATGCCGAGATAAAACCAGATGCCGAACTGGAAGGCGGCGATGACGCCGATCCAGCCATAGGGCAGGGCGTTTTCGGGAGTGACCAGCTCATTGAGCTTCAGCACGGCGCCTTGCGTCCATGGGCTGACCGAGAAGAACAGGATGACGATCGAGATATAGGCGATCGCGGTGATGACGAAGTTGACGTTGAGCGTCATCAGCACGCCGCGATAGTTGAGCCACGCCAGCACCACGATGGTTGCGGCGATGAAGGAATTATGGGTAAGTCCTTCGACGCCGGCCTTGGCGACGATGGTGTCACCAAGCAGGATGGCATCGGACACTTCCAGCATGGTGTACGCGAAGACCAGGAACAGCGCGACGTTGAAAGCCATCAGCGGGCCGACGATATGCTTGGCCTGCGCGTATTGGCCGCCGGCAGCGGCGACGGTCGATGTCACCTCGGAATCGATCATGGCGACCGAGGTATAGAGCAGTCCGACGATCCAGCAGACGATCAGCGCCGCCAGCGCGCCGCCCTTGTCGGCGGCAAAATTCCAGCCGGTGAACTCGCCGACCAGAACGATGCCGACGCCGAGCGCCCAGACATGGGCCGGGCCAAGCACGCGCAGCAGTGAGACCCTGTCTCCGTGGATTGCCGGTTCAAGCGTGATCGTCATTGTTCAATCCCCACTCAGATCCGGTGTTTTTCGGAAACGGCTTCAAGCTCGCCTTCGCGTGAGGAAGTCAGGACATCCTCGGTGTAGGTGGTATCCACCTTGAACCAGTCGTAGAGCATCCACAGAGCGAGCACGATCGATATGCCCCAAGATGCGTAAGAGAGTGCCACCCACATGATGCGTCCCCCGGATTACTTGTCGTCGAACTTTTCATTGATGACGTCGCGATATTCGCGGTCGGATGCGCGGAACAGGAACACGAAATAGCCGATCAGCACCGCGGCCATGATGATCAGCGTCGGCCAGTCGATCACGTAATGGAAACGGTTCTGGATGATGTCGTGCGCCGTTTCCGGCGTGTAGCCGAGCCTTTCCCAGATCGAGGCCATGGTCGGGTTCTGGCCAAGCGCTTCCCAGGTCTTTGCGTCGAGTACATCGATGGACTTCGCAGCTCCGGCGAGACCCAGCTTCAGCGGCAACCACAGCGCCACGAATATGGCGACCACCACGACGACGATATCGAAGATCTGCCCGGCCTTGCTCTGCTCCGGCGGTGTGTAGCGGGACATGCTTTCTACCCCTCAGGACTTGCGGTTGCGGAACGCGTCGGCGTTCTTGATGTCGAGCCCGTAGATGAAGTCCTTGTCTTCCTTGTAGTGTTTGACCATCGCCAGGATGGCGGCCGTGTTGAAGATCAGCACCGCGGCGGCGGCGATCGCCACCACGAGCTTGATCCCCGCATCGGGTATGTGTGGCCAGGTCATCAGCAGGACGAAGAGGATCGTCGCCCACAGGCAGATGATCAGCAGCGCGGATCCGCGCAGGTCGGAACGGTATAGCGCCTCGATGCGCTGCTGCAGGTCTGACATCGGTTTTCCCCTTTTTGCCGACGCCCGGTTCCGAATCCACCGTCCGCCGCCCTCTTTCAAGAGAGTGAAATTTTTTCATAAATTCAGACCGAATTCTGCAATTGTCAAGGCGAATTTACGTTGAGTTAACCGTTTGGTTCGGCGGTCGATTTTGCCTGACAATGAAATTACTTGCTTGCAGGGGATTGCAGGCCTCCGGCGTTTACGATCAATATTCGACCAAAGCTCCGGCATGTGTGCAAAGGAGCAGGGAACAGCAGGATTTTTGGACGGAGGACTGGCGGATGACGGCATCCTGGAGATTTTCGACCCTGGCGGATCGCCATCGCGCGCTTGGTTCGAAGCTCGAAGACTGGAGCGGCATGGGAACCGCCTGGACCTATGACAAGGATGCCGACGAGGAGTACATTGCCATCCGCACCAAGGCCGGGCTGATGGATGTGTCGGGCCTGAAGAAGGTCCACATCACCGGGCCGCACGCCTCGCATCTCATTGACCTCGCCACCACGCGCGACGTGGAGAAGATCTATCCGGGCAAGTCGGCCTATGCCTGCATGCTGAACGAGGCGGGAAAATTCACCGACGACTGCATCCTCTACCGCACCGGCCCGAACGCCTGGATGGTCGTGCACGGTTCGGGCACCGGCCATGAGGAGCTGCAGCGCGCGGCCATGGGCCGCGACGTGTCGCTGCGATTCGACGACAATCTGCATGATTTGTCGCTGCAGGGGCCGACATCGGTCGACTATCTGGCCAAGCATGTGCCGGGCATTCGCGATCTCAACTATTTCCATCACATGCAGACGCAGCTGTTCGGCTTGCCCGTGATGATCTCGCGCACCGGCTACACCGGCGAGCGCGGCTACGAGATCTTCTGCCGCGGCCAGGATGCCGGCACGATCTGGGATAGGATCCTCGACGAGGGCAAGAGCGCCGGCATCATCCCGTGCCGCTTCACCACGCTCGATATGCTGCGCGTCGAAAGCTACCTCTTGTTCTACCCCTACGACAATTCGCAGAAGTACCCGTTCGAGAATGAAGGCCCCGGCGACACGCTGTGGGAACTCGGCCTCGACTTCACCGTCAGCCCCGGCAAGACCGGCTTCCGCGGCGCCGAGGAACACTATCGCCTCAAAGGCAAGGAGCGCTTCAAGATCTACGGCGTCCTGCTCGACGGCAAGGAGCCGGCCGACGAGGGCGCGCCGGTCTATCGCGACGGCAAACAAGTCGGTGTGGTGACCTGCGCCATGTATTCGCCGCTGGTCAAGAAATCGATGGGCATCGCCCGCCTCGACATCGACTGCGCGGTCAAGGACACCAGGCTGGAAATCCGCAACAAGAGCGGCGCCGTCAAGGCGACGGCGCAGCCGCTTCCCTTCGATGATCCCAAGAAGACCAAGCGCACGGCGAAAGGTTGAGGCATAGTCGACAGCGAGGGGTTCGAGGCACGAAGACTTAAATGGCAGCCAAAAGCATCATCAGCCGGCCCGTTTACGGAACCTTGTCTCCGCAACCGGGCAAGCACCATCTTTTCATCGCCGATGCCGAGGGTGCGCTCGCTATATCGGACATGGCCGGGAGAGCCCCAGCCGGGTTTTTCGACGGCGCCGAAATCGACTTCATTCCAGGGCCCGACGGCAAGCACGTCGCCGCCCTCGAAGCGCTGAAGCCGGCGCAGTTTCATCAGGCGCCGTCCTTCGCCAGCCTGTTGCCCCGGCTGAAGCAAACGCTGGCCAACGCGCACATGGGCTTGCGTCTCTATCTTGCCGGCACCGAAGGCCTGATTGGCCAGGCCATGCAGGTGGCACTCGAAGCCGGCATCGACCACACCTCGATCCAGACCGAGCATCGCGGCTCGCTGGCGCGCCGCATGCAGTGCGTCCACTGCAAGGGCATCACCGAGAATGTGACGACTCAGCCGGCGACCTGCGCGCATTGCGGCCTGCTGCTTCTGGTGCGTGATCACTATTCCCGGCGCATCGCCGCCTTCCAGGGTGTGTGCATCAACGCCGAGGATCGCAGCGAAATCCCTCCGATGGAGGAGATCTTCCGATGAGCACCGGCACCACCAAGCTCGATGTCGTCGTCAGCGACGTCGTCCCGGTCAACGAACTGGTCACCCGCTTCCATTTCCGCCGGCGCGACGGGCAGCTGTTGCCGACCTTTTCCGGCGGCGCCCATGTCGTGGTCGAGATGCGCGACGGCGAGCGCACCCGGCTCAATCCCTATTCGCTGATGGGCTCGCCGCTCGACACGCGCGAATACACGATCTCGGTGCGCCGCGACGATGTCGGCCGCGGCGGTTCGCTGTTCATGCACAGGAGCGTCAGGCCCGGCCTGGAGATGGTGATCAGCTATCCGGTCAATCTGTTCTCGCTCGACCTGCGTGCCAGGAAGCACCTGATGTTGGCGGGCGGCATCGGCGTCACGCCGTTCATGGCGCAGACCGCGCAGCTGGCGGCGGAAGGCGGCAACTTCGAACTGCATTATACCTGCCGCACTGCTTCGCTCGGCACCTATGCCGATGTGCTGCGGGAGCGCTACGACCGCCGTATCAGACTCTACCATGACGACCGCGACGAGCGCATCGAGCTCGACCGGCTGCTGTCGACACAACCGCTCGGCACGCATCTCTACGTCTGCGGCCCCTCAGGCATGATCGGCTGGGTGCGCGACCGGGCGGCCGCGCTGGGCTGGCCGGGGGAGACCGTGCATTTCGAGCATTTCGCGGCACCCCAGCCTGGGCTGCCGTTCGACGTGACGCTGGCGGTCAGCGGCAAGACCATCAGGGTCGATGAACAGCAGAGCCTCCTGGAAGCGATCGAGGCCGCCGGCGTCGATCCGCCCTACCTCTGCCGGGGCGGCGTCTGCGGCCAGTGCGAAACCAATGTCGTCTCCTATGACGGCAAGTTCATCCACAACGACCACTGGCTGAGCGAGGAAGACCACCGCTCCGGCTGCAAGATCATGCCGTGCGTGTCGCGCTTCGAGGGCCGGTCGCTGGTGCTGGAGCGGTAGGAGGAAATCATGGGCATCACCTTCCGCAAGGAAACGTTCCGCGACGACTTCACCTTCAAGAACAGCCCGGAGCATATCAGGCGGTTTCCGTTCCCCTTCCACGAAGACGCCTACATGTATGCGGTCAACATCGAGCCGCATGTCGTCGGGCCGAAGGGCAGCGTGCTGGAAAACCTGATCGACGTCGACGAGCACTATGTCGCCGAGATGCAGGACCGGGCTTTGGTGCTGGCCGAGGACCCGTTGCGCTGCCAGTCGCTGCCGCACATGACGCTGGCCGGCTGGGACCTGCTGGAGCTTCTGATGGAGCAGCAGGCGCTGGGCTATCCCGAGCATTTCACGCTGACCCGCGATGGCGACCGCTGGCGCTGGATCAACCGGCCGCTCGGCATCGATGACACCTTCACCTTCGGAGACACCTCAACACTGCCCTACGGGCCGATGGAGTATATCACCCGGCAAAGCCAGGGCGATTTCTGCATTCTCGATCAGCGCGACGGCAATCTGTGGATGGATGCCGGCATGGTCACCACGCAGGCCGACTGGTCGCTCGATTTCGACATCGGCATGAACTTCTTCGAGTGGCACGCGCCGGTGCCGCTGGCGCATGAGAAGGGGATCTTCACCCGGGCGCTGAAATTCCTCACCAACATCCAGCAAGGCAAGCCGGCGCGGCGCCTGAACTGGACGATGACCATCAATCCACGCCTCGATACGAGCCCGGAAAACTACCACAAATGGGGTCCGGACCGGACGACGGTGACACCGGAGAACGTTGGCGACAAGGTGCATCTGCGCGTCGAGCTGCAGAGTTTCTGGCGGCTGCCGCGCTCGAATGGCATCGTCTTCCCGATCCGCTGCTACCTGATCAAGATGGATGAACTGGTGACGCAGCCGAAATGGGCAAGGCGCCTGCATCGCGTCATCCGCGACCTGCCGGACGAACTCGCCAACTACAAGGGTCTGACGCGCTATAGGCCGACGCTGGTCGAGTGGCTGTCGAAGCTGGATGATGGCAGCCCGACCAGTCCGGGGTTTGGGCCGGATTGAGATCCGCCTGCTACTATTTCCACAGGTCATTCGATTTTACCCTTACCGAATTAACGCCACTTCTGGAACATGCAGCGAGGTTTGTTCGGATAAGGCTTTCGATGTCTGCGTCAAACTTCGACACCAGATGATAGATGAGGCCTGATTTTCTTTCTCCGGTTGGATAATGTGATCCGATGACGGAAAATCCCGAATATACCTTCCGCTACATGCGGAAGGATCATACTGGCCAACTTCACAATGGCATTACGTTGGTTGAGAGATACGTTGATGCGGCGGTGAGGCAGCACGCTTTGATGATGGAAGCGTGGCAGGCAAAGCAGCCCAAGCGGGCTCTGGTGGAACTACACTTTTCTCTAATTTCCGTCGACAGAGTTAAGGACGGCATTGCGTTGGCAGCTAGAGTCCTAGGTAATGAAATGACTAATCATTTGAGTGCGCTTGATCTAATCTTTTACAAGCAGGCCAGGGACCATTTTGAGTATATCGATGACCGTCTGTACATATCTCGCAAGAATGCTCCAAAGCCGATTGAGGAAAATGGATTTGTGCGAACGATTCACTTTGGCTTGTCGGCTAAGGAAACGACTTTCCAGTGGAGCGATCAAAGAATTGACATCTCGGGTCTGTTTTTAGACGCGTTTGTTGCGTGGGCCAAAGAAGCCTGCGCGATAGCCGACCGATCCCTCGTCGAACTTTGAAGTGTCGACAGGAAAACCTCACCCCGCACTGTTCTGCGGATAGCAGATGATCGAGAGATAGCGCATCGGCAGTCGTGTCAGTTGCTCGGGCCCATGCGGCGCATCGGCGTCGAAGAACAGGCTGTCACCGGGCTTCATCGGGTAGAGGTTGCTGCCATGCCGGTAAACGACCTCGCCCTCCAGCATGTAGAGGAACTCCATGCCCTCGTGCTGGAAGGTCGGGAACACATCGGAATCCTCGGTCAGGGTGATCAGATAGGGCTCGACGACGACGCCGCTGGTGTTCGAACCGATATGGCCGAGCAGATTGTACTGGTGGCCGGCGCGCGTGCCGCGACGCTCGACATCGAGCCCTTCGCCGGCCTTGACGAAGACGGCGCTCCGTTCCTCCTCGAAACGGCGGAAGAAGGCAGTGACCGGAACGCCGAGCGCCCGCGACAGCGCTTGCAAGGTGGTCAGCGACGGCGAGGTGATGCCGTTCTCGATCTTCGACAGCATGCCCAGCGAAATGTCGGTGGCGACCGCCAGATCGGCGACGGTGATACCGAGCTTCTTGCGGAACGCCCGCACCTCGCGGCCGATCGCCACCTCCAGCACTTTCTCGCGGGTGTCGCGGATGGCGTGCGGGTTCTGCGTCAGTGGTGCCCGGATAGTTTTGCCGTCCGCCGAGACCTTTGGCAGCGGCTTTGCCTTTGCACCGGCAGGGTTGGCGCCAGCCTTGGGATCGGAAGTCTTTTTAGCCATGTCGCCACCCCGGACTTTGAAGATTTATTTCACCCTAGGTGAACATATTCGGTGCCGATACAGGAGCGCAACCGCGACGGCAAGCCGTTTGGGGCGCATGCTCGTGATCCAGCGTTTGGTCGCGTTCGATTTCTGCGGGAAATCCGCCTTGGCGGAACGCTGTTTCAGCATGGAGGCTGTTGACAGCACGCAAGGGCCAATTACTGTCCTGTGAGTGAAATTTGTTTCGTTAGGGAAATCAGACCGGGAGGCCTGCAATGAAAAGTCGCGTTGCCGTCATTGGAGCCGGACCGTCCGGCCTGGCACAGCTTCGAGCCTTCAAGTCGGCGGCGGACAAGGGTGCCGAGATTCCCGAAATCGTCTGCTTCGAAAAGCAGTCCGACTGGGGCGGGCTGTGGAACTACACCTGGCGCACCGGCCTCGACGAGCATGGTGACCCGGTGCACGGCTCGATGTACCGCTACCTCTGGTCGAACGGGCCAAAGGAATGCCTGGAATTCGCCGACTACACTTTCGAGGAGCATTTCGGCCGGCCGATCGGTTCCTATCCGCCGCGCGCCGTGCTGTGGGACTACATCAAGGGCCGCGTCGAAAAGTCCGGCGTGCGCAAATGGGTGCGCTTCAACAGCCCGGTGCGCATGGTGACGTTTTCGGACGAGACGAAGAAATTCACCGTCACCGCGCATGACCGCACCAACGACGTCACCTATTCGGAAGAGTTCGACAATGTCGTCGTCGCTTCTGGGCACTCTATGAGGGCGTCGTCTGGGAGAAGAATCCGAAGTTGTTCTATATCGGCATGCAGGACCAGTTCTACACTTTCAACATGTTCGACGCGCAGGCCTGGTACGCGCGCGACGTCATCATGGGCCGCATCAAGCTGCCCTCCGCCAAGGCGATGGCCGAGCACAGCGCCAAGTGGCGCGCGCGCGAGGAAACGTTGGAAGACGCCGAGCAGATGATCTGGTTCCAGGGCGACTACACCAAGGAACTGATGGAGCAGACCGACTATCCGGGTTTCGACGTCGAGGCGGTCAACCAGACCTTCATGGAGTGGGAGCACCACAAGGGCGAAGACATCATGAGCTTCCGCGACCATGCCTACCGCTCGCTGATGACCGGCACCATGGCGCCGCTGCACCATACGCCGTGGCTGCAGGCACTGGACGATTCGATGGAGAGCTATCTCGAGGTCAAAGGGGTGGCGGCGGAATAGCCGTCGCGTCTCACACTACCCCAATCTTGCCCGTGCTTTCGCCGTCCAGGCGTTGAACAGCCGGTCGGCGACGATGCCGATGAAGGCGATGGCGAGGCCGGCGACGATGCCACGGCCGGAATCGGCCTTGGAAAGCGCGATGAACACCTCCTGGCCGAGATCGCGCGTGCCGACCATGGCGCAGATGATGATCATCGCCAGCGCCATCAGGATCGTCTGGTTGACGCCCAGCATGATCTCCGGCAGCGCCAGCGGCAATTGCACACGGAAGAAGGTTTGACGCGGTGTGCAACCGGAAACCTTGGCCGCCTCGATCAGCGCCGGCGGCACCTGCCTGATGCCGTGATTGGTGTAGCGGATGGCCGGCACCACGGCGAAGGCGACGGTGGCGATCATCGCGGTGACGTCGCCGACGCGGAACAGCATCACCACCGGAATGATGAAGCAGAACGACGGCAGCACCTGCAGCGTGTCGATAACAGGGGTGACGATCTTCTCGAACCGGTCGCTGCGCGAGGCCATCAGCCCGATCGGAATGCCGATCAGGCACGCGATGAAGGCCGAGATGCCGCAGAGATAGACCGTCGCCATGGTCTTTTCCCACAGGCCGGTCACCGCGCAGAAGGCGGTCAGTACGGCGACCAGGGCGGCCAGGCGCAGGCCGCTGAGCTGATAGCCGGCAAAGCCGAGCAGGAACACCGCGCCCAGCCATGGGAACCCTTCGCAGAAGGCACGCACCGGATTGAGCACATTGAGGATCAGCGCCACGCGGAAGGCCTCGATCATGTCGAAGAAATTGATCGTCACCCAGTTCACCGCCGCTTTCCACAGCGGCGCGGTGGTGAAGGTGATCGCCTTCGGCACCGCCGCGAAGGCGGGTACGAACAGGCCGAGCAGCGTTGTCACGACAAGGATCGCGATGGCCAGGGTCAGATTGGGGTAGCGCCGCCAGAACACCGGGCTGGTTTCTTGATGGACATGGCCCTTCGCGTTGTTGTGCGCGATCGCCTGGCTCAGCCGGTCGAGCGCGATGGCCAGCGCCACAATGGCGAGCCCGGCCTCCATCGCCTCGCCGACCTTCAATGCCCGCAGCGCCAAAAGCACATCGTAGCCGAGGCCGCCGGCGCCGATCATCGAGGCGATGATCACCATGTTGAGCGCCAGCATGATCACCTGGTTGACGCCGACCATCAGCGTCGGGCGCGCCGAGGGCAGCAGCACCCGCCACAGTTTCTGCCGCGCCGTGCAGCCGGCCATCTCGCTGAAGTCGTCGATTTCCGAAGGGACGCGCGACAGCCCCAGCATCGTCGCCCGCACCATCGGCGGCGTGGCGAAGATCGCTGTCGCGATCATCGCCGACACCGGGCTGTTGCCGAACAGCAGCAGCGTCGGGATGAGGTATGCGAAGGTCGGGATCGTCTGCATCAGGTCAAGCGCTGGAGAGACGATGAGCCTTTCCGCCCATGGCTTGCGCCAGGCCCAGATACCGGCGAACAGCCCGGTGACGATGCAGAACGGCACGGCGATGGAAATCAGCGCCAGCGTCAGCATGGCGCTGGTCCATTGGCCGAACAGGGCGATGTAGAGGAAGCAGCCGCCGACCAGCATGCCGAGCTTCCGGCCGCCAACGGCATGCCCGGCGAGGAAGGCGGCAGCGCACACACCGACCCAGGACAGCCGAGGCAGGATGACGGTATCGGCGCCATGGCCGAACTTGAAATTCTTGGCCAACAGATTGAGCGCGAAGTCGAGTGGCACGCCGAGCACCGCGGTGATCGAGCGCGTCAGCCAGGACAGGTTCGACTTGATCCAGCGCATCAGTGCGCTGACCCAGTCGGCGACCGGCACGACGGCGCTGTCGGGATAGTTGACGGCCCAGGGCAGGCTGTCCTGCAGCAGGAACGTGACAAGCACGATGGCAAGCGCCAAGGCCCAGACCAGAAGCCAGACCTGAACCGGGCGCCCCCTTGCCTCGCTGGCGCTTGCCGTCACCGTCATGCGCCGGCTCCGGAACGGTCGATGCCGGCCAGCAGATCGATCACCGCTTGCGGCGTCACCTCGCCGATCGGCTTGCCGGTGCCGTTGACGACCGCGAACGGCTTGCCGGCGGCAACGATGCTGGCCGAGAAGCTGGCGATCTTTGCATCCGGCGCTACCGTGCCGCCATGTTCGCTTCCTTCACAGGCGCGCATCAGGCCGCGCGCCGAGATCACCTTGGCGCGGTCGACGTCGCGGGTGAATTCGGCGACATAGTCGGTCGCCGGATCGACCACCAGTTCCTCCGGCGTGCCAATCTGGATGACCTCGCCGTCCTTCATGATGGCGATGCGGTCGGCCAGCCGGATCGCCTCGTCGAAATCATGGGTGATGAAGACGATGGTCTTGTGCAGCATCGTTTGCAGTCGCATCAGTTCGTCCTGCATCTCGCGCCGGATCAGCGGATCGAGCGCCGAGAACGGCTCGTCGAGGAACCAGATCTCCGGCTTGGTGGCGAGGCTGCGGGCGATGCCGACACGCTGCTGCTGGCCGCCGGACAATTCGCGCGGATAGAACTGCTCGCGGCCGCGCAGGCCGACGAGATCGATGACCTCGCGCGCCCGCGCCTCGCGTGTCGGCCTGTCCTGCCCCTGGATGCTCAGCGGGAAGGCGATGTTCTCCAACACGTTGAGATGCGGCAGCAGGGCAAAGTTCTGGAACACCATGCCCATGCGATGCCGCCGCAGTTCGATGAGTGCTGCATCGGAAATCTTGAGCAGGTCCTTGCCTTCGAATTCGACCTTGCCATGCGTCGGCTCGACCAGCCGCGACATGCAACGCACCAGCGTCGATTTTCCGGACCCCGACAGGCCCATGATGATGAAGATCTCGCCTTGGCGGATCTCGAGATCGACGGCGCGCACGGCGCCGACCAGTCCAGCAGCAGCGACATCCGCCATGCTGGCCTTGCCGTCGCGCTCGCGGATGAAATTGGCCGCGTTCGATCCGAACAGCTTCCAGACATTGCGGCAGGCAAGTTTTATGGGACGGGCATCCTTTGGCGTGCCCGCTGCGTCCGCCCCCGGTTCAGTCCTATCCGTCATCCAATCGTCCTTCTGGAGCACCGGGAATTGAGACCCGGCTGGTCAACAGCCAGGTCTCATTTTTCCAGTCGGGTCGATTACTGCGCCCAGGCTTTCCAGTCGGCCTCGTGGGCGGCGATCCAGGCGGCGGCGACATCTTCCGGTGTCTTGCCGTCGAGATCGATCTCGCCGCTCATCTTGTTGAGCTCGTCGGTGTCGACCGTGAAGGCTTTTGCCACCTTGTAGGCGACCGGCCATTTGTCCTTCATGCCGGACCAGGAGTATTTCCAGATCTCGCCATGCGGCTTGCCACAGTCATACTTGGCATCAGGGTTCGTGCCCCATTTCGGGTCATTGTAGCACTCGGGCGTGTACTCCGGGAATTGCACCCATTCGCCCTTGTACTTTGCCGGCGCCCAGTGCGGCGAATAGATCCACAGCATGATAGGCGCCTTGCGCTGATAGGCGGAATCCAGTTCGGCGAACATCGCCGCGTCGGTGCCGGCATGGATGACGGTGAAGGGAAGTTTCAAGGCGGCAACACGCTCGTCGTCGAAACCTTCCCAGGTCACGGGGCCGCCGAGATAGCGCCCCTTCGGCGCGGTTTCCGCCGTCGAGAACGACGCCGCGCATGCTGGGTCGAGCAAGGCATGCCAGTCCGGCAAGGTCGGGCACTTTTCCTTCATGTATTCGGGAAACCACCACTCTTCCTTGGCCTTCGGGCCGAGCTTGCCGAGCCGTTCGGTCTGGCCGGTGGCGTCGGACGCCTTCATGGCTTCGCCGGCCGTCGTGTCCCAGAATTCCAGCCCGACATCGAGGTCGCCATTGGTGAGGCCGGTGGTCAGGCTGGAGAGGTAGTCGGCGGTCGGATATTCTACCGTGTAGCCGAGCTTTTCGAGGATGCCGCCGAGGATCTTGGCGTTCAGGTTGACGCTGGTCCAGTCGAACAGCGCGATCTTGATCGGGTCGTTGGATTCGGGCGCGGCGGCTTGGGCGGACGGTGTCAGCAGGCTGAGCGTCGCGAGCGCGACGGCGCCCATCGACAGTTTCGAGATATAGCTGCGAAATGACATGCTTGTTCTCCTTCAAGCTGTGAAATTATCGGTCGTTCCCTTCTTGCGGCTTTTCTTGATTGTGTTGGAAAGGCTGGTCGTTGCGCAAGGCCGTTGTCGCCATGGCGCGGCTAAAAGCCGGTGCAGGCGCGATGGTGCTCAATTCGAAGGTGGTGATGTCGTGCCGAAAGGGCCGCGTCATAGCTGCCGAAGGATTGCTGCCGAAGCAGTCATCCATGGATCGATCGCCGGCGCTGCGGCGCTCTGAAATTTGCGAGCCATGAAGGTCCCACCATTTCGGCTATCGGCCTCGGCAAGCCCCATCTTGCGAAAGCCGTTTCCTGGGATGAAATTATATATACCAAGGTTCATCGCACGCAACGACTAACGCCTCGCGAGATGAATAATTTCAGACTGCAGGCGAAGTCACGGTCTCACTCAGCCGCTCGATGTTTCGTCCTACCAGCAGACGTAGCCGCCATCGACGATCAGGTCGAGGCCGGTGACGAAACTCGATGCACGGCTGGCCAGGAACACCGTCGGCCCGACCATCTCCTCCGGCGCCGCCATGCGTCCCATTGGCGTGTCGCGTTTGAAGATCTTCACCTCTTCCGCCACCTCCGGCCGCTTGTTCATCGGCGTCAGCGTGTAGCCCGGGCTGACGACATTGACGCGCAGCCCGCGGTCCGCCCACTCCATGGCGAGGCTCTTCGACATATGGATGACGGCGGCTTTCGAGGAGTTGTAGTGCGCCTGCGTCAGCCCGCGATTGACGATGGTTCCCGACATCGAGGCGATGTTGATGATCGAGCCCTTGCGTCGCGCCAGCATCTTGCGGGCTTCGGCCCGGCAGGAAAGGAACACGCCGGCGACATTGACCTCGTGCACCTTCTGCCATTTCTCCAGCGACAGTGTCTCGGCGGGTTCCGAGCCGGCAATGCCGGCATTGTTGACGGCGACGGTCAGGGCGCCGAGTTCAGCCTCGACGCGCTCGATCGCCGCCGCGAGATCGCTCTGCGACGTCACCGTCCCGGTCAGCACCAGCGCCTTGCGGCCGAGTGCGGTGATCCGATGCGCGGTTTCGTCCAGCCCACCCTTCGATGCATGGCCGAAACAGGCGACGTCTGCGCCTGCCTCGGCCAGTCCGATCGCGATTGCCTGGCCGATGCCGCTGCCGGCGCCGGTGACCAGCGCGACATCGCCGTCCAGCTTGAAAAGATCCATCGATAGCCCTCCCTTGGCTCAGGGAGGGTATGCGCTGAACCGTGCCTGGATCAAGCGCACCGCGCGCAAGCGGACAGATAGTCCGTTGATGCTCGGAAATAGCCTTCGATGGCGATGCTCGCTATGCCGGTTCGGTCACGACCGCCTTCTGCAGCCTCGCCAACTCCGCATACGGGATGTGGCAGCGGATCGAATGGCCGGGCTGTGCCTCGCTGAGTGGCGGCTCCTGCTGCTCGCAGATCGCACCGATCTTTCGCGGGCAGCGTGTGTGGAACACGCAGCCAGACGGCGGGTGGGTGGCGCTCGGGATTTCACCGTCGAGACGAATGCGCGCCGTCTCGGTCTGGTCGAGCTTGGGCACGGCCGACAGCAGCGCTTCCGTATAGGGATGGTGCGGACCGGAAAAGACGTCTTCCGATGGCCCGAGTTCCATGATGCGGCCGAGATAGAGCACGGCGATCTTGTCCGAGAGGTAACGCACCACGGCAAGATCATGCGAGATGAAGATGTAGCTGACGTCTTCCTTCGATTGCAGGTCGGCGAGCAGGTTGAGGATCGCCGCCTGCACGGAGACGTCGAGCGCCGAGGTCGGCTCATCGCACACGACGATGCGCGGATCACCGGCAAAGGCGCGCGCGATGGCGACGCGCTGCTTCAGTCCGCCCGAAAGCTGGCGTGGCTTGACGGCGAGATGCCGGTCGGTCAGCCGCACAGAGCGGACGAGGTCGTTGAGGCGAGCCTCGAGCGCCTTGCCGCTCAAGCCGGCCAGCCGCTTCAGCGCGCGGCTGATCAGGTGCCGGATCGAATGCGAGCGGTTCAGCGCCGAGTCCGGATTCTGGAAGACGATCTGCATCGCCTTGATCTGGTCGTCGCTGCGGTTTGCCAGCCGCGGCGCCAGCGCCTTGCCCTCCAGTTCGATGGTGCCGCCTTCGTCCGGTGGCACCAGGCCGAGCAGAAGCCTGGCGAAAGTCGTCTTGCCGCTGCCGGATTCGCCGACCAGCCCGAGCGTTTCGCCGGGCCTCAGATCGAGCGACACGTCCTTGACGGCGCGCAGTGCGTGGCCATGGCTGGCATAGGTCTTGTTCAACCCCGCGACGCGCAGCACGGGAGCCGCTGCTGCCTTTGGTGCAGGCGCGACATTGCTCGGTGTTGCGCGCGGCAGCGCCTGCGCCTTCTCGTGGTAATGACAGCGCGACAGCCGGCCGCCGAGATCGTAGAGCGGCGGCAATTCGGTTCGGCAGCGGTCATCGGCGAGCGCGCAGCGGTCGGCGAAAGCGCAGCCCTTGATGGCGGCGCCGATGCCGGGCAGGAAGCCGGGGATGGTGTCGAGGCGACCCTGGTCCTTGCGCTGTCCGCCGCGCGGCAGGCAGCGCAGCAGCGCAACGGTATAGGGATGGCGCGGATCGTTGAACACGACCTCCGTCGGCCCTTCCTCCACCAGCATGCCGGCATAGAGAACGCCGACGCGGTCGCACATGTTGGAGACGACCGCGAGGTTGTGGCTGATGAACAGGATCGAGGCCGACAGTTCCTGCCGCAGCTGCGCGATCAGGTCGAGCACCTCGGCCTCCACCGTCGCGTCGAGGCCGGTGGTCGGCTCGTCGAGGATCAGCATCGACGGATCGTTGGCGAGCGCCATGGCAATCGCCACGCGCTGCTGCATGCCGCCGGAGAGCTGGTGCGGGTAGCGCTGCATGACGCTTGTCGGATCGGAGATGCGCACGCGGTTCAGCATGGCGATCGCGCGACCCTCGGCCGCCTTGCCCGTTATGCCGCCGAGTTCAAAAATCTCGGTCAGTTGCCGGCCGACGCGGATCGACGGGTTCAGCGCCTTGCCCGGATCCTGGTAGACCATGGAAACGCTTTCGGCCCTCGCCCGCCTGAGCGCCTCGGCATCCAGCCTCATGACGTCCTGGCCGTCGAGCGAGATCGCGCCGCCGGTGATCGAGCCGTTCCTCGGCAGATAGCGCACCACGGTGAGCGCCACGGTGGATTTGCCGCAGCCGGATTCGCCGACCAGCCCATAGGCCTCGCCCTGGCCGATGGTGAGGCTGAGGTTGCGCAGCACCGCGCGGTTGCGACCGGCGACACGGTAGGCGACCGACAGATCGGTGAGCTCGAGCGCGTTTTCGGCCTTGGCGGATCTAGTCATTGAGCGCTCCGTGAACGCCGTCGGCCACCAGATTGACTCCGATCACCAGCGAGGCGATGGCCAGCGCGTCGAACAGCACCGTCCACCAGAAGCCGCCGCCGATCATGCCGTAATTGCTGGAAATGCTCAGCCCCCAGTCAGGCGAGGGCGGTTGGATGCCGAAGCCCATGAAGGACAGCGTGGCGACCGCGAAAATGGCATAGCCGAGCCGCACGGTGGTTTCGACCAGGATCGGTGGGATGACATTGGGCAGGATCTCGACGAACATCGTATGCAGAGCGCTTTCATGCCTGAGCTGCGCGGCGGCGACATAGTCGAGTTCGCGCTCGGCAAGCACCGCCGAGCGCACGGTGCGCGCGATGATCGGCGCGAAGCTCAGGCCAATGACGACGATGACGGTTGTCTTGGAGGTGCCGAGCGCGACGATGGCCAGCAGCGCGACGATGACCACCGGAATCGCCATGAAGGCCTCGAGGATGCGGCTGATGACATCGTCGACGATGCCGCGAAAATAGCCGGTGACGAGGCCGAGCGCCGTGCCGGCCACCGTCGCCAACAAGGTCGCCAGCGGCGCGACGGTCAGGATATCGCGCGAGCCGACGATGACGCGCGAGAAGACGTCGCGGCCGATCTGGTCGGTGCCGAACCAATGCTCGGCCGAAGGCGGCGCCAGCGCGTTGATGATGTCGTCGGCAAGCGGATCATAGGGTGCGAAATGCTCGCCGAAAAGCGCGCAGCCCACCCAGAACAGCACGATGACAAGACCGGTAAGGAACGTGCCGGAGCGCAGCAACGAAAACAGCACCTCCGCCAGCGGGCCACGCTGGCGCGTATCGTCGGGTGTCGCGGAGCTGGTTGGGACGGCGCTCATTGATCTGACCCCAGCCGAATGCGCGGATTGAGCACGGAATAGAGAAAGTCGGCGGCAAGTGTCGCCACGGCATAGACGATGCCGATGGTGAGAATTCCCGATTCCAGCATCGGGAAATCCTTGCCGCGCGCCGCGGTGAAGATCAGCGAGCCGATGCCCTGGTAACGGAACAGCGTTTCGATGACGACGAGGCCACCAATGAGATAGCCGGTCTGCGTCGCGATGACGGTGATGGTCGGCAACAGCGCGTTGCGCAGCACATGCCGCCAGATCACCGTGCGCCATGGCAGGCCCTTGAGCACGGCTGTGCGCGTGTAGTCGGAATCGAGCGCCTCGATCATGCCGGAGCGTGCCATGCGGGCGATGTAGCCGAACAGCACCAGGAACAGCGGCAGCGAAGGCAGGATCAGGTAATAGAGCTGGGTGAAGAAGCCCGCATCACGCGGCCATGCGGCCGATATCGGCAGCCAGCGCAGCCAGACGCCGAAAATCAGGATCAGGATGATGCCGGTGACGAACTCCGGTAGCACCGTTACCGACAAGCCGCCGAGGCTGATGATGCGGTCGAGCGGCCGGTTGAGATTGAGCGCGGCAACGACGCCACCGAGGATGCCGATCGGCACCACCAGCACGAAGGCGACCGCCGCCAGCTTCATCGAATTGCCCAGCGCATCGATGACGAAGGGCGCCACCGGCGAGCGGAAGATATAGGACGTGCCCATGTCGCCCCGGACGAAGTTCCAGATCCAGGTCGCATATTGGGTAAGCAGCGGACGATCGACACCGAGCGTGTGATTGAGCGCGTCGACCGCGCGCTGGTCGGCGAACGGGCCCAGTATGGCGCGCCCGACATTGCCGGGCAGCACCTGGCCGCCCAGGAACACCATGATGCTGAGCAGGAACAGCGTGACGAGCGATAGAGAGACACGCCGGACAAAGAAGGAGAGAATGGCTAATACTCCTTGTGAAGCCAGCCCCCAATGAGGGAGCTGGCTGTTAGAGGATTGGCTTTCCCTTCTGGCTCAGGCCTTCGATGCCTTGTCGAGGAACAGCTGCGACATCGCGGTCGGCTGCACGCCGGTGACACCTTTCGCCGTCGCCGTCAGATAGTCGTAGAAGTAGCCGAAGATGACGGGCGTTTCCTCGAGCAGCAGCTTCTGGATCTTGCCTGCCGTCGCCTTCTGCGCCTCGAGGTCGAGCGCGGCGATGTAGCTGGTCGCGAGTGTGTCATAGTCCTTGTTCTTGAAGTGCGCCGCGTTCCATGTGCCATCGCTTTTCAGCGGCGCGGCAAGGAACACGTTCGGCACGCCGCGGTGACCATAGTCGGTGATGCCCATCACCGAATCCAGCCAGTTCGATTTGCCGAACACCGCGTCTCCGTAATAGGCGCCCTGGTCGAGGATGTTGAGCTCGAGCTCGATGCCGATCTCCTTGACCCAGTTCTGGATGAGCTGGGCGTATTCGGGGATTTCGAGGTAGCGCTCGGTGGTCAGCGTCACCTTGAAGCCCTTGCCGGCGCCGGCCGCCTCCATCAGCTGCTTGGCCTGCGCGATATCCTGCTTGCGCTGCGGCACGCTCGTATCGGTCGAGGGATAGGCAGGTGCGAACGGGCTGTCGTTGCCCGGTGAAGCCCGGCCTTTCATCAGGCCGGCAACCAGCTTGTCGCGGTCGAGGCTGAGCGCGATGGCGCGGCGCACGCGCGGGTCCTTGAAGGGATCGGAATCGCAGCGCAAATGCAGTTGCTGGTGTGCGACCGACTTCAGGCTGATGATGTCGACATTCGGATCGTTGAGCAGCGCGACGCCGGCCAGCACCGGCATCTGGTTGATGATGTCGACCTGCCCGCCCTGCAGTGCCAGGATCTGTGGCTGCGTGTCGGCGAAGAAGGTGAACTCGGTGCGCTCGGGCAGTGCCTTCGGCCCCCAGTAGTCTTCGTTGCGGACGAAGGATGCGCCGACCTTTGCCGTGTACTTCTCGATCTTGAACGGCCCGGTGCCGTCGAAGCTCTTTTCGTAGTCGCCCTTGTAGCTCGCCGGGATGATGACGGCGTTGTAGTTGTCGGACGACACCATGTAGGGGAAGTTGCCGTTCGGGGCGTCGAGATGGAACTCCACCGTGTAGTCGTCGACCTTCTTGGTGGCGCCCTTCTGCAGGATGCCGGTGAACACCGACAGCGCGTTGGACGAATTGGCGGGGTCGGCGAGGCGGTCGATGCTGGCCACGACATCGTCGGCCTTCATCTCGCCGCCGCTGTGGAATTTCACGCCCTTGCGCAGCTTGAAGGTCCACACCGTGCCGTTGTCGTTTGGCTTCCAGCTCTCGGCCAGCGCCGGCTGCAGCACGAGGTCGGGTCCATCGACGCAGAGGAATTCGGCAACCTGTTGCATGACCAGCAGGCCGCCGGCATCGGCTATGGTGACCGGGTCGATCGTTGCCGCCGGCACGCTGCTGGCGATACGGATCGTGGCGCCGGGTGCGCCCGCGGCGCGCGCCAGCGACGGCATGCCGCCGAGGCCGGCAGCCATGCCGATACGGCCCAGCAGCGGCAGCGACAGGCCGAGCAGGCTGCCGTGACGGACGAAATCGCGGCGGCTGAGCCTGCCGTCGACGAGGCCGTCGATGAGGTGATTTTCAAGCGGCGAACGGTTGTGCCGGATGAGATCGAGAATGCGATAGTTCTTGCTCATGGGTTTTACCCTTTCCCCTATTTCTTATGGTTGACGAATTTCGTGGATTGCTCCGTTTCCCGCCGCCAGAGGCCTGTTGACCGGGACTGTAGCATGCGGTTTTGTCCGTTCCATCCAGTCCTTGGCGTGGATGCGCTGGATTCTTGTCTGCACTGCTCCACCTGTACTTGGCCGACCTTCCCGACCGAAGTCGCGGTGGTTGGCTTCTTGTTGTCTTGGCCGCCGGTCGTCATCTAGTTCAGCGGCAAGCGGCGATAGGTTCCGGGCTTTGCCGGGTCATGATACTTGTTGCACGGTCCTTTCTCGGTAAAGTCTCTGTGACAGGCGGCGAGGTTTTCCCGCGACAAGCTGATGCCGAGACCGGGACCCTCCGGCACGCGCACGATGTTGTTCTTCGGCGAAAACGGCCCTTGCTCCGTGATATCCATCGGCAGCATGCGAAACAGCGACTGGTTCGGCTCCCTGATCCAGCCGAGCGCCGCGCACAGATGCAGGTAGGCCGCGCTGCCGATGCCGCTGTCGCCGCTGTAGCACCAGAAATCGATGCCTGCGTGTTCGCAGGCGCCGACGAAACGCAGCAGGCGGCCGATGCCGCCATGCGCCGTCGGGTTGCCGACGAAGGCATCCGGCACTTTCATCTCCATGGCGCGCGCGATGTCGATGTTGTGGGTCGAGAACGGGATCGAGCAATGGCGCCGCAACTCGCGCATCTCCTCGATCGTCGCCACCGGGTCCTCCCAGTTGCGCACGCCGAGGTCTTCCAGCGGCCGCGCCAGTCGCCGCGCCGTCGCCAGCGAATAGGCCTGGTTGGAATCGATGCGGATCATCGCATCGTCGCCGAGCTTCTTGCGGATCAGCTCGACCATCCTGAGCGAAATCTTCGGATCCTGGGTCGAGAACTTGCCTTCGAAGAAGGTCGTTCCGTGCGTCTCGTGCAATTCGACGCAATAGTCGGCGACTTCTTCCGGGGTCGTCTCGCCCCTCACATTTGGCCCGTCGCCGCGCAGCGAAAAATAGTCGGTGAACGGGATGTCCTTGCGCACGGCGCCGCCAAGCAATTGGTAGAGTGGCTGGTTCCATGCCTTGCCGCGCAGATCCCACAACGCCATCTCGATGGCGCCGAAGGCCATGATGCGGCTGCGGTCGTTGATCGATTGCACACCGGTCCAGTAGGGCAGGCAGACATGCTCGGCGCCGGCGATGTCGAAGGCGTCACGACCGGTCAGCCGTTGGGCAAGCACATCATTGATGATCGCGGCCGCCGCCGGCGTCGGCGCCTCGCCGAGGCCGATCAGTCCATCCTCGGTCTCGACCTCGACGATGGTCGGCGAAAACCCGTCGAGCTCGCCGAACACCCAGGCGTAAGGCGCCTCGAGGCGCAGGTTGATCGGCGTTGCCGTGATGCGACGGATCTTCATGTCAGCGGCCGACCTCGAAGAACGGCGCGCCGAGCAGGCCGGGAACGACGTCGATGCCTAGGCCCGGCCCGTCTGGAATGCCCATGCGGCTGCCGGTGACCGGCGGCTTGTTGGAGGCTGTGCGCACCGTCACCCATTCGTGGAAGGCGATGGCGTGCAGCCGGCGCTCTTCCGGCGTCGACAGCGACAGATGCGCCATGGCAGCGGTGTCGATCTCGGCGCCGCCGGTGTCCTCGACCGTGATCATGAAGCCGAGGTCGACGGCGAGGTCGCGAATTTGGCGGGTCTTGCTGACACCGCCCAGCCGCGAGATCTTCAGCGTCAGCCCGTCTGCCGCGCCCTTGCGGTGGATGTCGAGCATGTCGTCGAGCGAGGCGACGGACTCGTCGAGCACCATCGGCTTGTCGAGCGAGCGGCGCACCGACATGCATTCGTCGATGGTGGTGCAGGGCTGCTCGAACGTATAGTCGATGGCGCGCGTTGCGTCGGCGAACTGGCGTGCCTGATAGGGTGTCCAGCCGGCATTGGCGTCGCAGAAGATGACGGTGCCTTTCGGCACCGAAGCGGCGACCGCAGTGACGCGCTCGATGTCGTCATGGACGTTGCCGCCAACCTTGACCTGCAGCCGGTGGAAGCCGTCCATGACGATCCGCTTGGCCAGCGCCGCCATGGCGTCGACGCTGCCGTGGGTGACGACCTTGTAGAGCTCCGCGGTCTCGCTCTCCTGGCCGCCAAGCAGCGTGACCAGCGGTACGTCGGCGGCGCGCGCCGCGAGATCCCAGCACGCCATGTCGAGCGCCGACTTGATGTAGGGATGCCCCTTGAACACCGTGTCCATCAACCGGCCGATGCTGGCCAGCCCGCGCGGGTCGTGGCCGATGAGATGCGGCGCGATCTCCACCACGCCTGCGCGGACGCCAGCGGCGAAGGCGGGCGAGTAGAAATTGCCGAGCGGCGCCATCTCGCCCCAGCCGGTCAAACCGCTATCAGAAGTAATGGACACGATCACCGCGTCGAAGGCGTCGGCAACGCGCCCCTTCGACATGCGATAAGGCCCGTCCACGAAGGGCTGCACGACATGGTAGGCTTTTATGGTTTCGATCTGCACGTGTCTGTCCGTTGGCTGCGATGTTTGGGGAACTGGTCAGGCGCCTTTCGACGGGCGCTGTTCGAGGCCGCGCGCGTAAGAGAGGAGCTCTTCGAAATCGAGGTCGATGTGTTCGCGGGCATGGCGCTGGGCGGCGCGCATGTCGGTGCCCTTGAGCAGCGACACATAGGTCTCGTGAACGTCTTCGGCCGGCACCGCTTCCTTGCGTGCCTGCTGGTGCAGCGCGAAATACATCTGCAACCGGCTGGTCAATCGCTGCCAGGTTTCCAGCAGCACCGAATTGTCGGCCCATTCGTAGATCAGCCCATGCAGCTGCAGCGCCGTCTCGATCTGGCGGGTGGTATCGCGGTTGCGGGTTGCCTGCTTCACCGTCTCGTGGCGCCGGTCGAGCTCATCGAAAAATCGCTGGTCGCGCAGTGGCCATGTCCGCTCGATGGCGAACTCGTCCAGCACCTTGTTGAGCGAATAGGCATCATCGATGTCCTTGGCGGTGACATCGATGACGAAGGTGCCGGCATAGGGAATGCTGGTCAGGATGCCTTCCTGGACCAGCTCGCGCATCGCCTCGCGCAGCGGCGCGCGGCTGACCCGCATCTGTTCGGAGATCCGGAGTTCGTTGAGCTTCTGGCCTGGTTCCAACTGGCCAGTCAGGATCGCGCGCCGCAGCAGCGCGACGATTTCGGCGCGGCGCGTGGTGTCCGCGATCGGACTGAAATCCGCTTTCCCCATTCGGCACTCCCAAGGAAACCGAGAGCAAGACAAGCAGATTGTCGACAATCTAACAAGAGACTATTTTGGGATTTTGATAGCCTCGAAGCATGATGCGTCCTCGACAGTCGGTCCTCAGGCCGCGCGGCCGTAGAAGCCGATACGCTCCTCGTTGCTGAACATGACGCCGGGCTTCTCGTAGTAGGAGAAAACCGCGATCATGCGCTCGCGATCGCCTTCGACGGTGGTGACGCGATGCGCTGTGTTCTTGCCGCGAAAGACGTTCAGCGTGCCCGGCTTCATGCGCAGGATCTTGGCCTCGGGGTCACGCCCTTCGAGCAGTCTGGCGACGCCGTCATAGTTGGGATTGTCGTCCGAACGGAGGTCGGTTCGGTATTCGAGATCGCCGCCGCGTTCCGACGCCTGCAGCAGGAGCGTGGTGGTGAATTCCGAACGGTCGAAATGCCAGTTGAGCGCCTCGCCGGCCCGATAGGCCATGACATTGGTACGCGCCAGCGGATCTTGCATGACATGCAGCCGGCTCTTGCCCATTGTCGCCGCCAGGAAGCGCTGCAACGGTTCGTATTCGTAGATGGCGAGCACGACACTGCCGGGGATCTGGTCGGCACAGACGGTGTGGCTGATGGTCTCGACCTTGCGCAAGGCCGGGTGATCGGGAGCAAGCTCGGGGATATCAGGCTTGAAGTAGATGTTGTGCGTCCGCTTGTGCACATGCGAGCGCGCGTCCATCACAGGCTTGATTTCCCGCACCGCCTTTTCAGCCGCGCCGGGGCGCAGAAACCCTTCGAGGTTGAACATGCCGCCGGCTTCGAGCGCCGCGACGGATTGTTCGACGAGGCGCTGCCATTCGCCGCTGCCTTCGCGGTCGAGCGGATAGCGGTCGAGATCGAGAATGTCTTTCATGATTACAGGCTCCGAGGTTCCGAGCACATGAGATGGCAAAAAAATCTTTCTCTCAACGCGGAAAATTATTAGGATTGAGCAAGAAAAACTTATGGAGCCTGATGTGGAACGGCTGCCTCCGCTGAATGCCATCAAGGCCTTTGAAGTCGCCGCCCGCGCCGGCAGCTTCACCCTGGCGGCGACCGAGCTTGGCGTGTCGTCGGCGGCGGTCAGCCAGCAGATACGCAATCTCGAAACCTGGTTCGGCAAGCAGCTTTTCGTGCGCAGCGGCAACCGCATCGCGCTCACCGACGCCGGCCACGCCATCTATCCACAGACCGCGCGTGCGCTGGGCGACATCGCCGCGATCGGCCGGCGCATGCTTGAAGGCGGCTTGAGGACGCGTCTGGTGGTGAGCGTGCCGTTTTCGCTGGCCGAACTGTGGCTGGCGCCGAGGCTGGCCGTGCTTCTCGATGCTTTTCCGCGGATGGCGATCGATGTTCGGGTCGAGGATGATCCGGTCGACCTCATGCGCCAGAACATCGACCTGCGCATCAGCTATGGCGACTATCACTATCCCGGACTGAAACTCGTTCGTCTCGTCCATGACGACGTGCTGCCGGTCTGCGCGCCGGAGTTCTGGCACCGGCACGGCAATGGTGATCCGAACCTGGCGGATCTGCATGAGAGCCTGTTCATCCACACCAATTGGGGGCCGAACTATGCCTCGCACCCGAGCTGGGCCGATTGGTTCGCCGCATCCGGCGGCAGCCGCTCGCCCGATCCCTCGCATGGGCGCCGGGTGGGCCTGTCCAGCCCGGCGATCGCCTCGGCGAGGCTTGGCCTGGGTATTGCCCTTGGCCAGCGGGTCATGGCGCGCGCCGATCTGGAGGCCGGTCGGTTGATCGCGTTGTCGTCCGTCTCGGTGCGCCTCGGGCATCCCTATTGTGCGTTCATGCCGCCGGCGAAGGCTGACCGGGCCGATGTCGCGGGTCTGGTGGAGCTTCTCACGAAAACGGCGCCTACGACCTGAGAAAAGGTCGAAGGCGCCGCGCGGAAACCGGGCCTGCGGGGGAGTCAGGTAGCCGGTTTCTGTGGCAGTGGCGAGATCGGCATTCCGGGTCCGATCTTCTGCAGATTGCCTGTTATCACCTGGTCGCCTTCGGAAACGCCGCTGAGGATGGCCACCAGATCGCCGCTCGTTGGGCCAAGCGAGACCAGCCGCTGGTCGACCGTGTTGCCCTTGCCGACGACGTAGAGATATTTGCCGAGCTGGCTTGAACCGAGCGCTGTCTGAGGCACCATCAACGCATCGGGCTGCTGCTTGATATGCAGCCGCACGCGGACATATTGACCGGGCATCAGCGTGAACTTCGCATTGCCGATGGTGGCGCGGGCGGTGATCGTGCCGGTCGAGTGGTCGACCGTGTTGTCGATGAAGGTGAGCTCGCCCTTCTGGCTGGTCTCGGTCTCACCCGGGAGCAGGACCTCGACCTCGATCGGGCCGGCCGCGCGGGCCTTTTCGATCTCGGCCAGATCCGTCTCGCTCGGATTGAAGGTGACGTAGATCGGGTCGAGCTGCACCAGCGTGTTGAGCACGGTGCCGGCAACGCTGACCAGCGTTCCGACCGAGGCCTGGTTGCGGCCCAGGCGCCCGGTGAACGGAGCATGGATTTCAGCGTAACTCAGATTGAGCTCCGCGGTGCGCACAGCCGCCTGGTTGAGAGCCAGCGACGCCTGCGCTTCGCGCAAGGTGCTGGTGCGCTGGTCGAAGCTGTCCTTGTCCAGGTAACCGCTCTTGGCGAGCTCGGTGCCGCGGCCCAGATTGGAACGCGCATAGTCGAGCGTCGCCGTATCGCGCTGCACCTGGGCCTTCGCCTGGTCGAGTGCGGCCTGGAAGTCGTCAGGCGAGATCTTGTAGAGAAGGTCGCCCTGCCGCACATCCGCGCCGTCTTGCGCCGTCTGTTCCTGCAGGTAGCCGGGGACGCGCGCTTGCAGCGTGATGCTGCGGATCGGCTCGATCCGGGCGGCATAGTCGAGATAGATCGGGATCGTCTTCTTGACGACGCTCGCCACCGGCACCGGCATGACAAACGCCGCTGGAGCGGGTGTCGCCGCTCCGGCCGTGCCGCTGCTCAGCCTGAGGTTGCCCATGTCGAGCAGGTGGACGCTGGCCACCGAAATGGCACCCAGCGCGACAGCCGCTCCCAAAGCGATTTTCCATTTACGCATGATTAGTCTCCAATCTTATTCGGCCGCTTCCGCCAGGGGAGGGAAGGCGGTTTCGGCTGTCGGTTCAGTGGGCTTGGAGGCGGGCTCGCCGCTTTCGCGGCGTTCCCGCAGTTGTTCGATGACCGCGTAGAAGACCGGCACGAACACCAGCGACAGAATGGTCGCCGCGACCATGCCGCCAAATACGGTGGTGCCGATCGACTGACGGCTGGCGGCACCGGCGCCGGTGGCGAACATCAGCGGCAGCACGCCGAGGATGAAGGCGAAGGCCGTCATCAGGATCGGCCGCAGCCTGAGCCGCGCGGCTTCCATCGCCGCCTCGACAATGCTGAGGCCCTCCTCGCGTCGCCGTCTTGCGAACTCGACGATCAGAATCGCGTTCTTGGCCGCCAGGCCAATCAGCATGACGAAGCCGATCTGCGAATAGACGTCGATCTGCATGCCGCGTGCCCATAGCGCCGCGAAGGCACCGAACAGGGCCAGCGGCACCGCCAGCAACACCATGAAGGGCATCGCCCAGCTCTCGTACTGCGCCGCCAGGATCAGGAAGACGAAGACCATGGCGAGGCCGAAGACGACGGACGCGATCGATCCTGCCTTGAGTTCCTGGAAGGTGATGCCGGTCCATTCGAAACCGAAATCCCTGGGCAGCGCTGTGGCGGCGGCCCGTTCCATCGCGGCGACCGCCTGACCCGAGGAAAAGCCGGGTGCGGCACCGCCATTGATCGTGGCCGAGGCGTTGTTGTTGTAGTGCGGCACGGTTTCCGGGCCGACGAAGGGCACCAGCTTGCCCAGCGTGCTGAGCGGCACCATGCCGCCGGAGGCATTGCGCACATAGAGCCGCGAAATGTCGGCGGCGCCCGCACGTGCATCCTTGTCGGCCTGGATGGTCACCCGGAAGGTGCGGCCGAACAGGTTGAAATCGTTCACGTAGAGCGAGCCGAGATAGATCTGCAGCGTGTTGAACACGTCGGGCAGGTTCAGGCCGAGCAGTTTGGCCTTGCTGCGGTCGAGGTCGTAGTTGAACTGCGGCGTCGAGGTCGAGAACGGCGAAAACAGCTGCTGCGGATTGATTTCCGGCTGCTTGCGCGCCTCGGCGATCACGGCTTGCGTCGCGTCGTTGAGTGCCGAACTGCCGCGACCAGTGAGATCCTCGACGACGAATTCGAACCCGCCTGTCGTGCCGATACCTGGGATCGAGGGCGGATCGAAGCTCAGCGCGAAGGCTTCCGGAATCTGCATCAGCTTACCGCGCACGTCGGCGACGAGCTTCGATGCGCTCTGGTCGGGACCGCGTTCCTCCCAAGGCTTCAGGATGGCGAATTCGACCGCCGAGTTCGACTGCGCCGCGCTGGTCAGGAAGTTCAGGCCGCTGATCGAGCCGACGATGTCGACGCCGGGCGTCGCTTGCAGGATGTCACGCGCCTTCTGTGCCACCGCGTCGGTGCGCTCCAGCGACGCGCCGTCCGGCAACTGGATGACGACGAAGAAGTAGCCCTGGTCCTCGACCGGAAGGAAGGTCGAGGGCAGGCGCTGCCAGACGAAGTAGGTGGCGACCAAGCCGGCCGCGAACAGGCCAAGCATGATCCAGCGCAGGCGGATGAGAATGCGCACGCCATGAGCGTAGGCATGCGACAGCCTGTCGAAGCCTGCGTTGAACCAGCGGAACAGGACGAACTGCGTTGGCTGGCGATGCCGCAGGAAGGCGGCACTGAGCGCTGGGCTCAGCGTCAGCGAGTTGAAGGCGGAGATGCCGACGGAGATCGCCACCGTCAGCGCGAATTGGTTGTAGAGCCGCCCGGAGACGCCGGGAATGAAGGCGACCGGCACGAACACCGCCATCAGCACGGCGGTGGTGGCGATGATCGGACCGGTGACTTCGGCCATCGCCGCCTTTGTCGCCGCGAGTGGCTTGAGCCCGGCCTCCAGCTGTCGTTCGACATTCTCGACCACCACGATGGCATCGTCGACGACGAGGCCGATCGCCAGCACCATGCCGAGCAGGGAGAGCATGTTGAGCGAGAAGCCGAGCATCTCCATGACGACGAGCGTCGCCACCAGCGACACTGGAATGGCGATGGTCGGGATGATCGTCGTGCGCCAGCTCTGCAGGAAGATGAACACCACGGCGACGACGAGAACCAGCGCCTCGCCCAGCGTGATCAGCACGTCATGCATCGACGCCGAGACGAAGCGCGTGGTGTCATAGTGCATCGCATAGGAGACACCCTTCGGGAACCGGCCGGACAGCTCCTGCATCTTGTCCTTGACGCGCTGCTGCAGATCGAGCGCGTTGGAGCCGGGCATCTGGTAGACGGCGAGAACGACGGTCGGGTCCTTGCCGAAGAAGGCCGACGATGAATATTGCAACGCGCCGAGCTCGATGCGGGCGACGTCGCGCAGCCGTACCAGGGAGCCATTGGCGGTGTTGGCGCGCACGACGATGTCGCCGAATTCCTTGGGATCGCTCAAGCGGCCGACGGCATTGACCTGCATCTCGAAGGCGGTCCCGGCCGGAGCCGGCGACTGTCCGATCTTGCCGGCCGCCACCTGCACGTTCTGCTCTGCGATGGCGTTCTGGACGTCGACCGCGGTAATGCCGAGATTGGCGAGCTTGTCGGGGTCGAGCCAGACGCGCATCGAATAGCGCCGTTCGCCGAAGATCTGCACGTCGCCGACGCCGGGCAGCCGCTTCAGCGGATCGACGACCTGCAGATAGGCAAGGTTGCTCAGCGCCACCGGGTCGATGGAATTGTCCGGCGAAGTCAGGTTGACGATCAGGACGAAGTTCGGATTCTGCTTCTTGATCGTCACACCACCCTGGTTGACGATCGCCGGCAGCGACGAAGCCGCCTGCGAGACGCGGTTCTGGACGTCGACGGCGGCGGTGCTCAGGGAATAGCCGACATCGAAAGTGATGGTGATTGTCGAGGAGCCGTCATTGGAGCTCGACGACGACATGTAGGTCATGCCCTGCACGCCGTTGATCTGCTGCTCCAGCGGCGTCGTCACCGTGTCAGCCACCACTTGCGCGCTGGCGCCCGGATAGTGGGCGCTGACCACGACCTGGGGCGGCGTGATGTCCGGAAACTGCGAGACCGGCAGCAGGAAATAACAAATCGTCCCGGCGAGCACCATGATGATGGCGATCGCCGAGGCGAAGATCGGACGGTGGATGAAGAAGTTTACCACGACACACATGCCTCGCCGGCTGCTCTTGCCCGCCCGAAGGCGCTGGCAACCCTGGACAACTGGCCGTGCCCGTCACGGGGGACTTCCCGCGAACGCAGCAACGGCACCTCGCGACGCTGCTCATTGGCAAGCGAGCGAAGCATCGTCTCGAAGGCGCGGGGGTCGACCCCATCTGCTTTCATGACCAGCCGGATCATCGGATCCCGGACGGCCTCATCTATGGTAAGATCGCGGCGCTGTGGCATTGGCCGGCTCCTTGTCTGTCGATTCGCAGCCCATGCTCGCGAACCGTTTTTCATGTCTTCACCGGCCGAGGCCGCATGATCTGCAATTTTTCGCCCATCTCTATCTGGCAGGACCAGTTCACGGTCTTGTTATTGACGAAAGGCGACATAGGTGTTACCAGTAAGTAACATTCGTGACGTTACAGACCGGTAACACCCTAGTCAAGAGGTGGCCGAGGGTTTTTTGGAAACGAAAGGAGATCATGATGGCAGACGGCGTCGTGGAGCGCTCTCGTCCCCGGGATCGGATCCTGGAGACAGCGCGTGACATGTTCCACAAGCACGGCATCAAGGGCGTCGGCGTCGACGCCATCACCGAAGCTGCCGGCACGAACAAGATGACGCTCTATCGTCACTTCGAATCCAAGGACGAACTGATCGTCGAGTGCCTGCGCGCCAACGCGGCCAAGGCCGGCGGTATGTGGGACGCGTTCGAGACCGAATTTCCTGGTGACAAGCTTGCCCAACTGCATGCCTGGGTTCGCAAGGCGGCTGCCATGCTCAAGGCTGACGGCCGCGGCTGCGACATGGCCAATGCCGCCGCTGAACTGACCGAGCCGGACCATCCGGCCAGGCTGGTGATCAAGGAGCTCAAGGAAGCCCAGCGCGAGCGCCTTGTGGCGCTGTGCCGGGATGCCGGCATTGGTCAGGCCGAACTGCTCGCCGATACGCTGTCGCTGCTGTTCGAAGGCGCCCGCGTCAGTGTGCAGACCGTGGGCACCGAAGGGCCGAGCACGCAGTTCGTGCGCATGGCCGAAGGGCTGATCGTTTCCTTCCGGGGCACTGCCGCCGGTTGAAGTGAGCCGCCGCTATCAATGACGCGCCGTTGTATCGTGCGATCAAGTGCGATGCGTGGCGCGCTTTGGGGTCGGTTACACCGCTGTCCCTGCCGGCTGAACGAAAAAAGCCCGCTGCCGGGAGGAGGTGGCAGCGGGCTCGATTTCGAATGTGGCGCGGGAGGAGGTGCACCCCATTCAGCGTCGGCATCGCATCTGGGAGGAGTAGATGGCCGACAACCAGAAGCTACGAGTTGCCCAATGATTCGGCAACAATGAATTGTGCATAGCAGCTGTGCAGATTTGCCGGGTCAATTGTCATACAAATCCGGAAAACCGGCTTTGCCAGCCCGCCCCGCCTCACTGCACCGGGACGTTTTCCCTGAAGATCAGGCGCGGCTCGATGAATTTACGCGTCAGGTAGGGCGCTGATGAGGCAATGGACCCAAGCAGGCGGATGACGGATTGTTCGGCGATCAGCCTGGCATTCTGGTCGATGACGACATCGAGCAGGTCGTCGACGAGATAGCCCCGCGTTTCCCTTGTCAGGTCGTGACAGATGAACACCGGTTTACGGTTGGGCTTGGCCTCCCGGAGCGCTCTTGCCACGCCCGAGCGTCCGGCTCCGACGCAATAGATGCCGAGCAGTTCCGGCTCGTTGTGCAGCGCCTTCATGGTCTCGGTGTAGCTCACTTCCGGCTCGTCGTTGATCTCGACGGCGCTGCTGATCATCAGGTTGGGAAACTCCTCGTTGAGCACCGAGCGGAAACCCATTTCGCGTTCTTCGTGGCCGCGATAGGAACGCGAGCCGACGACCATCGCCAGATGACCGGTACGGCCGCCAAGGAACCGTCCCATCAACAGTGCGGCCGTTCGTCCCGCCACCCGGTTGTCGATGCCGACATAGGCCGATCGCGGTGCCGCCGGAATATCGGACACCAGTGTGACCAGGCGGATGCCGGCATCGACGACGTCGCGCAGGATGTTGCGGGTTCGCGGATGATCGACGGCGATGACACCGACGCCGTTGGCCCTGAGCGAGAGGTTTTCAACGGCGGTCTGCAAGGCGTTCGGCGAGATCCCGGCAAGGTTATGGATCCGGCAGGAAGCGACCAGCGGCAGGCGCGCGGCGTAGTCCTCGATATGTCCGGCGAGATCGCACATGAAAGCGTTGGTTCCGATCGGCAGCAGGAATTCGAGATGGGCCGGCCGCGAGGGAAGCGTCACCTGATCGGCCACCGGCAGATAACCGAGTTGCTTGGCTGCCTCCATCACGCGCTGCCGGTTGGCCGCGCTGGCGCCCGCCCGGTTGTTGAGCACCCTGTCGACCGTTGCGGTCGAGAGCCCACAGCTGCGGGCGATATCCGAGACGGTGGCTTTCATGCCGCAACCCTATGCGCCGATGCTATACCGCGCCAGACACGCGATGCGATTTGAGGTGACGGCTGATTGCCGTCCATCAACCGGACGCATTTCGGCTGCTTTGACAAGGCGGCTTCCGCCCGTGCTCAGTGCGATGGCTTGCCGTCGGCGATGGCATCGCGGATTTCCTTGTCCGACATGCCTGTGATGATCCGTTCGACTTCCGCCACGCTGGTCTTCTTCGGGTCGATGTCGTCGGCCACCACCTTGCCCCTGCGCATGACGACGATGCGGTCGACCACCTGGAACACATGGTGGATGTTGTGGGCGATGAAGATGCAGGAATGCCCTGAATCGCGGGCACTGCGCACGAAGCTCAGCACGCCTTGCGTCTCGGCGACGCCGAGATTGTTGGTTGGCTCGTCGAGGATGATGAGGTCGCTGTCGAAATGCATGGCGCGCGCGATGGCCACAGCCTGGCGCTCGCCGCCGGACAGCGAGCCGATCGGTGTCGTCGGCGGGATGTTCTTCGAGATGCCGACCTGCTTGAGCAGGTCGCGGGCGACAGTGTTCATGGCCTCCTGGTCCATCCGGTTCAGGAAACGCGGCGGCTTGATCGGTTCACGTCCGAGGAACAGATTGCGGGCGATCGACAGTTGCGTGACCAGTGCCGAGTCCTGGTAGATCGTCTCGATGCCGTGGGCGATGGCATCGCTGGTGCTGCGGAGGTTGACCTTCTTGCCGCGGATGAAGATATCGCCGCTGGTCAGCGGCACCGCGCCTGAAAGCACCTTTATCAGCGTCGACTTGCCGGCGCCGTTGTCGCCGAGCAGTCCGACGATCTCCCTTTCATTGACGTGGAAGCTGGCATCCTCCAGGGCCTGCACGCGGCCATAGGACTTGCGGATGTTCTGCATGCGGATCAGTGGCTCGGCCATGGTTCAAGTCCCTGCCTGATGCCGGCGTTCCAGCCATGAATGGAGCGCCATCATGCCAAGGATGATCGCGCCGATGAAGATGTTGTAGGCAAGGCCTGGCACGCCGATCAGCACGATGCCGTTGCGCATCACGCGCAGGATCAGGATGCCGAGCACGGTGCCGATGATGGTGCCGCGCCCGCCGGTCAGCGCCGTGCCGCCGATCACCACCATGGCGATGACCTCGAGCTCATAGCCGGTGCCGCTGTTGGGGTTGGCAGCGGACGTGCGCAGCGAGGAGATGATGCCGGCGAACGAGGCCATCAGCGACGAGAGCACGAACAGGCCGATCTTAACGCCGCTGACATTGACGCCGCGGGCGCGCGCCGCATTGGGATTGCCGCCCGCCGCCTGGATCCAGTTGCCGGTCCGGCTCTGTGTCAGCACATAGCCGAGCGCGATGGCCGCGGCGATGAACCAGAACAGCGACATGTAGATGCGGAACGGTCCGATGAAGAAGTCGCCGACCAATATGTTCGCAAGCCAGCTGCCCTCGGCGCTCCAGGTGCGTTGCGGAAAACCATCGGTGACGAAGAGGGCGGTGCCGCGCACCACCAGCAGCATGCCGAGCGTGACCAGGAAGGACGGGATCTTGAGCTGCGTCACGAACCAGCCATTGACCAGCCCGATCAGGGCGGCGACCAGCAGCGCGACGAGAAAGCCGACTTCCAGCGAGGTGACCCCGCTGTTGAACAGCGTCCACATCAGCACAGGCGAGAAGCCGAACAGCGAACCGACCGAAAGATCGAATTCGCCCGATGTCATCAGCAGTGTCATCGCCAGCGCGATCAGCCCCAGCTCGACCGTGAAGGCCAGTATGTTGGAGATGTTCTGCGGCGACAGGAAGTCATGGTTGAAGCCCCAGAAAACGGCGATCTCGAGGATCAGCAGCACGAAGGGGCCGAATTCAGGACGCGCGATCAGGCGTTGGATGAGTGAACGATTTTCCACGAGGTATCCGCGACATGAGTGGAAAGGCTGAGGCTCGCGCATCGGAGTGCGAAGAGCTCGGCGAAAATGGAAAGTCAGTCGCGACCACCGGAGCAGTCGCGACTGTGTGCGTCTCGGAGCTTATTTGCCGGACAGGATCTTGTCGTAGACCCCGGCGGTATCCTTTTCGTAGAGCGCGCCGGTGATGACGTTGAAGCCCGGAGGAATGCCGCTTGCCGCCATGTTCGCCAGTGAAAGCGCAACGTAGCTGGTCGCCTGCGGGTCCTGCCATTGGCCGGCATTGACATAGCCGTTCAGCACTTCCTGAGTGGTGTCGAGCGAGTTGCCCCAGCCGACGACCGGGATTTCGCCCGGCTTGATGCCGACCTGGTCGAAGACCCGCTTGATCGAGCCGGTGACGAGGTCGCCGAGGCCGATGATCGCCTTGACCTTGGCCTTGTTGGCGGTGAGGTAGTCGACCATGCGGTTGATCACTTCGGCCTGATCGAGCGTCGCCTCGGTGATCTCATAGGTGATGCCCAGTGGCCCGAAGACGCTCTTGATGCCTTCCTCTTCCTGGACGCCATAGGTGGCGCCGGGGATTTCGACCGGCATCCAGACGAAGTCGCCCTTCTTCACCAGCCCCTTGTCGACCAGATACTGCGCCCAGTGCTTGCCGAAGGTGACGTTGTCGCCGCCGACATAGGCGTTGAAATTGGCCTTGGGATCGGGCGTGTTGAAATTGATGATCGGGATGTTGGCCGCGCGGGCTTCCTTGACGATCTCGACGAGGCTGCCCGGATCGGGGCTGGTGGTGACGATGCCGTCAGCCTTGGCGGAGAGGGCGGCGCGAACCGCCTCCTGCTGCGAGGCGACGTCACCATTGTGGAACGAGGTGTTGACGGTGTTGCCGGTGTCTTTCGCCCATTGCTTGGCGCCTGCGAGGAAGTAGGTCCAGACCGGATCGGCCGGACCACCGTGCGAAATCCAGTAGAACGTCTTGGCCTGTGCCGCTGCTGGTACCACCATCAGCGCCACCAACAGGCCATACAAAACGAGTCTTAGCCGTGTCAGCATTTGATTTCCTCCCGTTTGAAGATGATCAGTCCGGATCCACTTCTTGTTCCGGCAAGAACCGGATCGCGTCTCTCTCGCCTACGCCAAGTTGAACGCGTCAGAGCATTCCCTTTTTCGACGGATGGCAAGCCTCCATCTGCAAGTCGTAGTTGGCGTCCGACCAGGCGCCATCAGCGGTCCCATCAGATTGCATCAGTTGCGATGATTTTTTCCGACGCTCGGATGATTGGCGTCAAGGCTCAGCCGAACGGATTGTCCTGGCCGCCTTCGACGCGCCGGTTGCGCCACAGCCTGATCAGCCGGTTGAGCGCCAGGGCGAGCACGGTCAGGGCGCCGGTGACGAAAGTGCCCCACGCGGCATCCACACCAAGCAAGGTCATTGCGCTCAGGATCACCTGGACGATCAGGATGCCGATCGCAGCGCCGATGACACTGCCATGGCCGCCCGACAGCGAAGTGCCGCCGATGAGGGCCGCCGCGATCGCCAGCGGCGCAAAGGCGCTGCCGTCACCGGGGGCAATGGCGCCGTAGGCCCCGACATGGATCACGCCGGCAAGCCCCGCCATCGCGCCCATCAGCATCAGCGTCAGCAGCCGCACCTTGGCGGTGGGGATGCCGGCATAGGCGGCCGCCTGCGGATTGCTGCCGACGGCCTGGACCCGATAACCGAAGCGGGTGCGGTGCAGCACGATATGCATCGCCAGTGCCAGCACGATGAAAACGATACCCGCCGTCGGCAGCATCGCGAAAGCCTTGGCGGACAGCGTCGTGAAGAAGCTGCCATCCGCGCCCGCTTGCGCGATCGTCTGTCCCTTGCCAACCACCAGCGACAGGCCCTGGATCATCCACCAGGTGCCGAACGTCACCACCAGGGCGGGCAGACGCAGCGTGATCGCAAGCAGGCCATTGATGAGGCCCAGACCCGCGCCGGCCGCGACGCCAGCCAGGGCGGCAAGCCAGGGATCCATTCCGGCGACCATCAGCAGTGCCGTCAAAACCGCCGCGAGATGGAACACCGCGCCCACCGAAAGGTCGATCTCGCGCAAGGCGAGCACGAACACCATGCCGACCGCCAGCAGCCCGGGGAGGGCGGCTTGCCCCAGCAACGCCCAAAGACTGGCCGGATCCAGGAAGGAGGGCCTCAGCCAACCCAGTATCCCGACCAGGGCGGCAAGCGCGACAACGGCACCGGTTTCGCCAGGCAGTCGAATGCCGCGTCCTGGCTGACGGTTCGCCGACCCGGCGAGCGGCGGCGCGGCGTCGGTTTTGGTCATGCAGCGCTCTCCCGACGGGGCTGTCTGTGCTCGCTGCCGGGCTCGTCCGCCGCGATCAGCTTCAGAACCGTCCCGGCATCCATGGCGGCATCGGCGATCTCGCCAACGAGCCGGCCCTGGCGGAAGGCAAGAATGCGGTCGCAGAGCCCCGTCAGTTCGGAAAGCTCCTTCGAATGCAGCAGCACGATGCAACCGCTGGCCGCCATTTGGCGGATCAACGCGTAGATTTCCTGCTTGCTGCCGATATCGATGCCGCGGGCCGGCTCATCGAGCAGCACCACTTGCGGGCCGATTTCCAGCCATTTGGCGATGATCACCTTCTGCTGGCCACCGGCCGACAGCGAGCCCGCCGGCATCTCCGGTGCCGACCTGATGCGCAGCGCCTCGATCTGCCGCGCGGCGCGGCCGAGTGCCATCCTGGGCGAGTACCAGCGCGTACCCCAGTCGCGCGCGCCGACGACGACGTTCGACAGGTTGAAGGCGATCGACTTGCCGGGCATCAACCCGTTGCCGCGCTCGCCTGAAATCAGGCAGATGTTGCGTCGCGCCGCCTCCGTGCGGTTCCTCGGCAAGCCGTCGCCATCCGGAAAACGCACCTTGCCTTCGCGCGCCTTTTGCTGCCCGAACAACATGGCAAGCAGGTTCGACGCCCCGGAACCGGCAAGTCCGGCAAGGCCGACGATCTCGCCGGCGCGGGCCGTGAAGCTGATCCCATTCAGTCTGCCGCCGCCAAGCCCGGCGATTGTGATCTGCGGCCGCAGCGTGCCGGCAAGTGTCGGCAAGGCTCTGGGCGGTAGTGGAAACAGGGACTGGCGCAACTGGCCGATCATGGTTTCCTCGGACACCGTCAGGTCCTGCCGCGCCTTGGACAGCACGTCGCGGCCGTTGCGGATGACCGTCAGCTGGTCGGCAATGGCAAGCGTCTCCTCCAGCCGGTTCGATGCGTAGAGCATGCTCATGCCCCTGGCTTTCAACCCCCGCAACACCACGAACAGCCGCTCGCTCTGACGCCGGTCGAGCGCCGAAGCCGGGTCGTCGAGGATGAGCAGCCTCGGGTTTTCCAGGAGTGCGCGGGCGATGGCTATGAGCTGCCGTTCGCCGGGTGCCAGATCGCTGAGCGGGCGATGGACATCGACGACGAGACCAAGCTGGCGAAGCGCGTCGCGGCTGCGTGCCTCCATTTCGCGTCGGGAGATCAGCCCGTTGTGCAGCGGTTCGCCGTTGACGAACAGATTGGCGAGCACCGGGCGCTCCGGAAACAGGCCGGCCTGCTGGAGGACCACGCCAATGCCTTGCTTTCGCGCCGCATCGGGGCTGCCGATTGTCACTTTCTTGCCGTCATATTCGATAGTGCCGCTGTCTGGCCGGACGATACCGGCGAGCACCTTTATCAGCGTCGACTTGCCGGCGCCGCTTTCGCCAACCACCGCGTGGATCGAGCCGCGCTCGACCGTAAGGTTCATGTCTTCGAGCACAACCGTGCCGCCAAAGCGCTTGGCGATGGTGCGCACGAAGAGTATCGGCGAATCGGACATATCGACGGCCCCCCGACCGCGCCGCGATCTTGGAGCGGATTGCGTCCGCAGTCACCCGGGTTGCGCACAAAATTGTGTTGATGGCGTCCCCTTCGGGCGGAAGCTGGTTAGGGTTTGTCGAGATTCAGGTCAGGCCGAGTCGAGAATGGTGAGTTCCGAGAACCGGAACGGAGCGTACGTTCGGGTACGCGAGTGCCGGAAGCACAGGAAACCGCCATTTGCAGACCGGCATCACCTGAATATCGACAAGCCCTAGATGAGTTCCGCCTTCGCCAGCTCTCGCATCAGATGGCTGGCGCCGTAGGTCCAGTGCGGGCAGTCGGGCGACAACCGTACCCGGTTGACCAGCGCGCCGAATTTCTCCGACGAGATGGTGACGATGTCGCCGACCTTGTGGGTGAAGCCCTTGCCCTTCTCGCCGCGATCCTTGGACGGTACGAACATGGTGCCGAGATAGAGCGCCAGCCCGTCCGGATACTGATGATGCGGGCCCATGGCGGCGGCAACCAGTTCTTCCGGCGAACGGCTGATCTCGGCCATCGAACTCGCGCCCTCCAGCGAGAACCCATCCTCGCCCTCGACCTTCAGGCGCACGACAGCCCGCTTCACGTCATCGATCGAAAACGTGTCATCGAACAGGCGGATGAACGGACCCAGCGCCGCCGAGGCATTGTTGTCCTTGGCCTTGCCGAGCAGCAGCGCCGACCGCCCTTCGACGTCGCGCAGATTGACATCGTTGCCGATGGTGGCGCCGACGATCCTGCCGCTGCTGGCGGCGATCATGGCGATCTCCGGCTCCGGATTGTTCCAGGTCGACACCGGGTGCAGCCCGACATCGGCACCGAAGCCGACCGAGGCCATCGGCTGGCATTTGGTGAAGATCTCGGCATCGGGGCCGATGCCGACTTCCAGATATTGCGACCAGGCGCCGCGCGCGATGAGCTTGGCCTTGATCTCCATCGCCTCTGGCGAACCGGGCTTGAGCTTTGACAGGTCATGGCCGATCAGCCCGGCGATGTCGGCGCGGATGGCGTCGGCCTTTTCCGCCGAACCGCGCGCCTGTTCCTCGATCACCCGTTCCAGCAGGCTGACGACGAAGGTAACGCCTGACGCCTTGACCGCCTGCAGGTCGACCGGGGACAAGAGATACGGCTTTGCCGGATCGCGTGCCGCCTGGAAGCTGTTGGCGGCGATGGCGTCGAGTGGCCCGATTGGCTTACCCTTGGCCGATCGGACGTGACCGGCGGGATCAGCCATCTCACAGACATCACGCACGGTCGGAGCCGCACGCGATGTGATGTCGAACACGGTGCCATCGCGGACCGTCACCACCAGCGGATGCAAGGCATCACTGCTCCTGGCGCGGCCGAGAAAGAGGCCTTCGGCGGGCAGGTGCGTCGGGTTCGTCATGGCGTTCGGTCCTCTGGATGATCAACAATGCGAGTTGGCCGGATCGGCGCGGCACTTTCACCGGATTCCGGTCAAAGGTCTATCCCGTCACTGTCGATCGGATTCCAGTTCTGCGAAGATCCGCTGGCGACAGTCCACAAACGAAAACCGAAGCGCTCTTTCAAAACTGTGAAATATTGGCTAGGATTTTCACCGAAACGCAGCGCATCCAGGTGACCCTTTGTCCGCACCATTCTCTGATCCGATCTGGCGCAAGCCGCAGGCAGCTTCCAAGTTTCAGTCGCTTTTTTCAAGCGGTGATCGTGTCGATGTCGTGGTTGTCGGCGGTGGTATCATGGGGCTGTCGACGGCGCTGCATGCTGCTCGCCTTGGCATGTCGGTCCAGGTGCTGGAGGCCGGTGAAATCGGCCAGGGCGCGTCGGGGCTCAATGGCGGGCAGGTCATTCCCGGCCTGAAATATGATCCGGAATGGCTGCTGGAGCATTTTGGCGAGGAGCGCGGCGAGGCGCTTGTCAATTTTGCCGCCTCGACCGCCGATGCGGTGTTCGAACTGATCCGCGACGAACAGCTGTCGGTGCCGTTCGTTCAAAAGGGCTGGATCCAGGCGGCTCATACCGAGGTTGCACTGAAAGCAGCGGCAAACCGCGACCGGCAATGGCGGGCGCGGGGTGCCGACGTCAGGCTTCTGAGCGCGACGGAGATCGCTTCGATGACTGGCGCGCGCGGCTATCTCGGCGGCTGGCACGATCGCCGCGCCGGTGTGATCGACCCGCTTGCTTATACGTCGGAACTTGCCCGGGTCACAGCGGCGGCTGGTGTGCGCATAGCCGAACGCCAGAGGGTCGTACGGCTCACCAATGCCGCTGATATCTGGCGCATTTCAACCGAAAATGGCGCGGAATTGCAGGCCAAGGCGGTCGTCCTGGCGACCAACGCCTACACGGACGGCCTGATCCCCGGCCTCGCCGAGACGATCGTGCCGTTGCATTCCTTCCAGATTGCGACCGCGCCGTTACCGCCTGACCTGGCAGCCACGATCCTGCCGGAAGGGCAGGCGGTGTCGGATTCCAGGCGCATCCTTGTCTATTACCGCAAGAGCGCCGATGGGCGGCTGGTGCTCGGCGGGCGTGGTCGCATGGCCTTGCCGACGAGCGCCGGTGACTGGGCGCATCTCGAGCGCGCGCTGCTGCGGCTCTATCCGGCACTGTCTGGTCTCGCCATAGAAAGGCGTTGGTTCGGCCGGGTGGCGATGACGCCGGACCATCTTCCGCACATCCACGAGCCAGAGCGGGGCCTCGTCGCCGTGGTCGGCTGCCAGGGCCGTGGCGTCGGCCTGATGACGGCACTTGGCGAACGCCTCGCGGGCTATCTCCAAAGCGGTGATGCCAGGCAATTGCCATTTCCGCTTTCGCCGATCCGGCCGATCCCGTTCCATGCTTTCCGGCAGGTCGGCGTTGCCGCAACGATCGCCTGGTATCGCTTGCTCGACGCGCTGGAGCGTTGACTGCGCATCAACGGGATTCCGCTTGACAGTTTCACAAATATGAAAAAGTCTTAGGTAATTTCAAAATTTCGATGAGCAGGTCGATGTCGACCCTAGTTGCAACACGAACGCCAGAGGCCAGGTCTTCATCGGGCTTCCGGATTGCCATGTTGCTGCCGGGCGCGCTGGTCACCTTCCTGCTGATCCTGTTTGCCCTCGGCCTGGTGCTTTTCCTCGCCTTCCGCGGCAATGACGGTTCGCTGCTCGGCGCCGGTTTCACCGTGGCGAACTTCGCCACCGTGGTGTCCGATCCGCTGTACTGGACGGTGACGCTGCGCTCGCTGGTCATTGCCGCTCTGGTCACGCTGGCCACGGTCGTCACCGCCTATCCCGTCGCCTACTATCTCGCCTTCCACGCCGGACGGCGGCGCGGCCTCTTGCTGTTCCTGGTGACGCTTCCGTTCTGGACCAGCTATCTCCTGCGCGTCTTCGCCTGGAAGATCGTTCTGGCCTACAATGGCGTGCTGAATTCGGCGCTGATCGAAAGTGGCATCTGGTCCGAGCCGACACTGGCCTTTCTCAACACGCCGGCCGCCGTCGTCGTCACGCTCGCCCACGCCTATGCGCCGTTCGCCATCCTGCCGATCTATGTGGCGCTGGACACCATCCCGAAATCGCTGATCGAGGCTGCTTCCGATCTCGGTGCGAGACCCTTCACGTCCTTCCGCCGGATCGTGCTGCCCAATTCGATGCCGGGCGTGCTGGCGGCCGCCCTTGTCGTCTTCGTGCCGACGGTTGGCGATTATGTCACGCCGGCTCTCGTCGGCGGCCCGGCCAGCACGATGATCGGTACGTTGATCCAGGCTGAATTCGGCAAGGCCAATGACTGGCCGTTTGGCGCCGCGCTCTCCGTCGCCGTCATGCTGGTCATCCTCTGCGTGGTGCTGGTCGCGCGCTTCACCGACCGCAGATTTGGCAGCCGCACATGAGCGGCGCGCGCACGGAAAGAGGCGGCCACTGGCTTGGCGTCTACGTCATCGCCTACCTGGTCTTTCTCTATCTGCCGGTGTTGCTGATCCCGCTGTTTTCCTTCAACAACTCGATCCAGGCAGCGTTTCCGCTGCAAGGCTTTACCTTGCAATGGTACGCGACGCTGTTCGGCAATTCGGCACTGTCCGGCGCGCTTTTGAACAGTCTCGTCATCGGTGCCATAGCCGCCACGGGCGCAACGATCTGCGGCATCACCGTATCCTACATGGACCTCTATGGCCGCTCGCCGCTGGCCGCCACCATCAGTGCCATCGCGCGGCTGCCGATCCTGATCCCGGGCGTCATCGTCGGCATATCGCTGCTGATCCTCGTCAATCTCATTGGTCTCGGACCATCGCGCATTGCCATCGTTCTCGGACACATTCTGGTGGCGCTGCCAACGACGGTGGTGATCATGCGCAGCCGCTTCGCGGCCATCCCGAAAACCATTCGCGAGGCGGCACTCGATCTCGGTGCCTCCGACTGGACGACCTTCCGGCGCGTGATGCTGCCGCTCAGCCTGCCGGCCATCATCTCGGCCTTCATGCTGGCCTTCCTGATCTCGTTCGACGAATTCATCGTCGTCTTCTTCCTCGCCGGCACCGAGCCGACGCTGCCGCTCTACATCTGGAGCCAGCTGCGTTTCCCCAAATCGTTGCCGACGGTCATGGCGCTGGGCACGTCGATCCTGGCGGTGTCCTTCGTCATTGCCGCAATCGCCGAAATCCTGCGCCATCGCGGCCTGTCCGCGCCAGCGCCTCGACCCGCGGATCCACCACAACCAAAACAAACCGAGAGAGGAGAACTGCAATGGCATTCGACCTGATAAAGACGGCCCGGGCTGGCCTGGCCGCCCTGGCATTGGCGCTGTCGTCGACCGTCGCCTTCGCCGGCGACAAGCTGCAATATTTCACCTGGTCGGGCTACGAACTGCCCGACTTCAACAAGAGCTTCCTCGCCGCGCATCCCGATGGCGTCGAGGCCTCGATCTTCGGTGACGACGATGACGCCTTCACCAAGGTCAAGGCCGGCTTCCGCCCTGACATCGCCCATCCCTGCTACGACAAGGTGGCGCGCTGGAACAAGGAAGGCCTGTTGCAGCCGATCGACACCAAGCGCATCAAGAACTGGGATTCGATCTTCCCGGTGTTCAAGAACCTGCCCGACCTGCAGGCCGGCGACGGCAAGGTCTGGATGGTGCCGTGGGACTGGGGCAACACCTCGATCCTTTATCGCACCGACCTAGTGAAGAACCCGGAAGCGAGCTGGAACCTCCTGTGGGACAAGCAGTACGCCGGTCGCATGGCGACGATCGACGCCGTGCATGACACGCCGATCGTCGCGGCGCTGCTCGCCGGCGTCAATCCGTTCGACATGACACCGGCCGAGATGGACAAGGTGGCCGAAAAGCTGCGCGAGCAGCGGCCGCTGCTCTCCAACTACACCACCGACATGACCTCGGTCGAGCAGGCGCTGGCCAGCGGCCAGCTGGTCGCGGCCATGACCTGGAACGCGTCCGCCACCTCGTTGAAGAAGCAGGGCGTGCCGGTCGAGTTCATGAAGCCGAAGGAAGGCATGCTGACCTGGGCCTGCGGCTTCGTCATGCTGAAGGACGCCAAGAATGTCGATCTCGCCTACGACTTCATCAACAGCCGGCTGGACGCCGACTCAGGCAAGTACCTGATCGAGGCCTATGGCTATGGCAGTTCGCTGAGCTCCGCCTTTGCCACCGTGCCGAAGGAGGATCTGGAGAAATTGCAGCTGCCGTCCGATCCGGAAGTGATGCTGAAGACCACCATCTTCACCGGACCGATGAAACAGAATGACGAACTCGCCAAGATGTTCGAAAAGGTCAAAGCGGGCGGGTGAGGCTTCGGCCCCCCAATCGTTGTGAAGACGACTAGCTACCAAAGGTTTGCGCGCCCCCTCATCCGCCTGCCGGCACCTTCTCGCAACCTCCAGCGCTGGTGAACCCCTCTCCCCGTCCTTTACGCGGAGAGGGTAAGGGTGAGGGGCAGCGCAAGCGTTCTGAAGAGCAGCGGGTGCGGCAAACGAGGACGTATGCATGGATGTTCTGAACGAACCGGCTGAAAGGCCGAAGGACGATGCCGACGTGCGGGTCGGCCGGCGCGTGCGGGCTCTGCGGCTCGAGCGCAACTTGTCGCTGGCTGACCTTGCCGCCGGGGCAGGCGTGTCGATCGGCGCGCTCAGCCAGATCGAGCGTGGCATGTCCTCGCTACGCGTCAAGGTGATCTGGCCGCTCGCCGCCGCGCTCGACATCGAGCCGTCGGCATTGATCGCCGACGGCAACGATGCCGTCAGCGATCTCTATTGCGTGCGCGCCAACAGCCGCCGCGCCATTCCCGTCAAGTCGGAAGGTATTGCCAAGGCGCTGCTGTCGCCGCCGGGTGCAACGTTGACCGGCATGCTGGTGACGGTGGAAGCCAGTGGCGGCACCGCCGAGGCCTATGCGCATGCCGGGCATGAATTCGGCTTCGTCCTGTCGGGAGAGGTCGAACTGGTGGTGGATTCCACAAACTACGTTCTGAAGAGCGGCGACAGTTTTGCCTTCAAGAGCACGCTTTTGCATGCCTTCCGCAATCCGGGTGCCGAGCGCTGCCAGATCCTCTGGGTCAACACCACGAAACCGTCCGAGGTTCGCGATGGCGCCTGATCCTCTCGTCCGGTTGCAAGCGGTCTCGAAGGTTTTTCCCGGCGGCATCGTCGGACTCGACGCCGTCGATCTCGACATCGTCCGTGGCGAGTTTCTCACCCTTCTTGGTCCATCCGGCTGCGGCAAGACAACCAGCCTGCGGGTCATCGCCGGGTTCGAAAGCCCGTCGAGCGGCAAGGTGTTGCTCGACGGCCGTGACATCACCGCGCTTCGGCCGTTCGATCGGCCCGTCAACACCGTGTTCCAGGACTATGCGCTGTTTCCGCACATGAACGTCGCTGAAAATGTCGGTTTCGGCCTCTCCCTGCGAAAGTTGTCCGGTGCCGAGCAGGCAAAACGCGTCGGCGAAGCCCTCGACATGGTCGGCCTTGCCGACAAGCTTGGCGCCCGCGTGTCCGAACTCTCGGGCGGCCAGCGCCAGCGCGTCGCACTCGCCCGCGCCATCGTCTGCGAGCCGCGCGTGCTGCTGCTCGACGAACCGCTGTCGGCGCTCGATGCGCATCTGCGCGAACAGATGCAGGTCGAACTGAAGCGGCTGCAGTCCAGCCTTGGCACCACCTTCGTCATGGTCACCCATGACCAGACTGAAGCGCTGTCGATCTCCGACCGCATCGTCGTCATGAACAAGGGCCGCATCGAGCAGATCGCGCCGCCGGCGACGCTCTATGACCGGCCCGCCACCACATTCGTCGCCAGCTTCATCGGCACGATGAACCTGCTGCAGTCGCGCTTTGTCGGCCGCGACGGCGATCGCTTGCGCTTCACGGCCGGCGCTCTGCCGCTGGAAGCCATGCCGGAAAATGGCGAGGCGCCGAGCGCGGGCACAATGCGCATCATCGGCGTGCGGCCGGAGGATCTCCTGGCGACGACCGAAGCCACGGCCGGCACGGCACCGGCGCGCGTCAACAGCATCGTCTTTCACGGCCGTACGCTGCGCCTGCATGCCGAACTCGGGCAGGGCGTTCCGATCGTCATCGACGCGCCCCGCCAGGCCGAGGGGTTTCAATTCAGCGTCGGCGACGTGGCCCATATCAGTCTGCGCCGCGGCGCCAACTGCCCCGTGCTGCCCAGCTAGTCTCATCCAGCGTTTCAAGTCAGCAGCCCAACTGCGCGCGGGACACGTTCGCGCCGTTCGGTGGTTACAAACAAAGTCTGGCAACGGCCGCGAATACGCCCACTAGGCGATTCATCCCGCCAATGCCGCAGCCCCGACGTCCGTCCCATTTTTGCTTGATTTGTTCCCTATTTGTTCTATAATTCTCAACCGGATACAATTTGCCGGTCGAGTTCAGTTATGAGTGGGCAACCTGCATTCGGGACCGCCAAGAACGGTCAGACCTTTTTCCAATGGGAAGAGTTCGAGCGACATTTCGACGACCGGATATTCTTCGCCATCCTTGCTGAGAGCGCTATCGCCGGCCCTCTCGCGCGGAAGGCTGTCGACCTGGATCGGGAGTTAGGGTTGCAAGGCTGGTTTGTTCCGGAAGATCACATCCATATCTCGCTCGTCGGTCTCGGTGACCATGACGGATTTCCACAAGAGTTGGTCGAAATCGCCTGCCGCATAGGCTCGATGATCGTTGCAAAACCTTTCGAGGTTTCGTTCGATCGCCTGTCGGCTTTTGGTGGCGGTTCGCTTGTTCTGCGCGGTGGCAGTGGCAGCAATCCGGCACTGCAAGAATTCTGGCGCAACCTCACTGCGCTGATTTCCGACAGCCCGTTGAAATGCTTTCTCACAAAGTCCATCGAACCGCATGTCACGTTGCTTCGCGATGAAGCGCGTGTTCCCAAAATCCGCGAACGATCGATTGATCCAGTCAGCTGGTTGGTGCGGGATTTTGTGCTCATCCACAGTCTTATCGGCAAGGGTGTCTACAAGGAGCGTGGACGTTGGCAATTGACCGGCCAGGACGATTCCCTGGCCGGTATGTGAGAAATCGTCGTCACACAGCAGCTCTATATCCATCGTCCTGACACACCTTGTCAGCTATCGACCGGGCCAAAGGTGGCGGGCCGACAAGCGCTTCCCTACTTCGAATGCGTCCGAACAGGAGGAACACAAATGACCATCGCGGAAATTGCCAAGGATTTCACCGAACTCCTCAAGCAGGGTGATCACAACGGTGCTGCTGAAAAATACAATGCCGAGGACATCGCCAGCTACGAAGCCATGGAGGGACCGATGGCCGTCAGCCACGGCAAGGAGGCACTCAGGCAGAAAAGCCAATGGTGGCAAGAAAACCACGAGGTCCATGGCGGCTCGGTCGAGGGACCCTATGTCAACGGCGACCAGTTCGCGGTGCGCTTCACATTCGACATAACGCCCAAGGCCACCGGCCAGCGTGTCACCATGGACGAGGTTGGCCTCTACACGGTCAAGAACGGCAAGATTACCGAAGAGCGTTTTTACTACTGAGGCAGGAGATACCTCCGACTTCGGAGCCTGCTCTTCGCTTCGAGGTACAAGCATGTCGGCCGGGACGGCGTCCTGGCCGCCATGTGGCGTTCAAATCGTTTTCGCATACGCTGCAAGCTGATCGGCCACCGTGCCCCAGCCATCGAAGAAACCCATCTCCTCATGGTTCTTGCGGCTGGCCTCGTCGCGGTGGATGGCGGTGGCGGTGTAGCGCGTGCTCTCGCCTTCCCGCTGGAGGGAAATGACCGCGGTGATGAAGGGCTCGCCCGACGGCCGGTAACCTGGCAGCAGCGCATCCGTCCACACCAGCCGCTCGTTCGGCACGATGTCCAGATAACAGCAATGGCGGTCGTTGACTTCCTTGCCGTCGGGCGACTGCATACGTGTCCGGAACAGCCCACCGGGCCTGAGGTCGATCTCGCAGTCGGTGATCAGCCACGGCCTGGGCGTGAACCATTGCTTGACATGCTCCGGCTTCGTCCAGGCTCGCCACAGCAGCTCGCGCGGCGCGTTGATAACGCGCTCCAGCACGAGGTCCAGTCTGGGATCCGGCTTGAAAGGATAGCTCATTTTTCGTTCTCCTTCAGGGTCATCACATAGGCGTCGAACTGGTCGAGGCGGCGCTCCCACAACGTCCGCTGTTCCGCCAGCCAGTTCTCCGCGAGCCGCAGCGGCTCGGGCGCCAGTTGGTAGGTCCTTGTGCGGCCGATCTTTTCCGATCGCACCAGCCCGCAGCCTTCCAGCACCTTGAGGTGTTCGATGAAGGAGGGCAGGGCCATTTCGAAAGGCTGCGCCAGTTCGCTGACCGAAGCCGGGCTCCTGTTCAGGCGCTCGACAACGCTCCGTCGCGTCGGATCGGCAAGCGCACGGAAGATGCCGTCGATGGGCGGGGGGCTCGGATTTGTGGTCGGGAGGCTTATCATTGGTCGATCCTGAGGTGCCGTCAAAAGTGGCACGAAAATACTTAGGAAAAATCCTTAGTATTGGCAATCCCCAAAATGCGACCATGCGGGCCTGGGTGCTGGCAAAGCGGGAAGGGCGGTTTTAGGCTGCGAAACGGATTCGACGGTCAGCCAAGGAAAGCACGCTTTGACGATCACCATGTACGGCATCACCAACTGCGACACGATCAAGAAGGCGCGCGTCTGGCTGGAGAGCCATGACGTGCCCTATCGTTTCCATGACTATCGGGCTGAAGGAATCGAGGCGGGCAAGCTGAATGGCTGGGTCGGCAAGGTCGGCTGGGAAAAACTGCTCAACAAGGGTAGCACCACATTCCGCGAACTGCCGGAGGCAGACAAGCAATCGCTCGACGAGCAGAAGGCCAAGGCGCTGATGCTGGCCAAGCCGACGATGATCAAGCGCCCGGTGCTGGAGGTCGGTGACAGTATTCTCGTCGGCTTCAAGCCGGATGTTTATGAGCAGGCGGTGAAGTAGGCGCTGTACACCCGGCTTCGTCATCCTCCGGCGGCGACCCAGAGGATGACGACGGGGAAGGTCACTCTCCCCGCAGATACGCCGCCAGCGCCACCGCATTGTTGTGCGCTTCGTCATGCGCGCCGTAGAGCAGCGTCACCTTGCCGTCGTGGAGCATGGCGCGCAGTTGTTCCACCACCTCGCCATTCCCGTCCAGTTCGGCACGATATCGCTTCTGAAACTCAGCCCAGCGTTCGGGCTTGTGCCCGAACCACTTGCGCAATTCGGCGCTCGGCGCCACGTCCTTCAGCCATAAGTCCAGCGCGGCATGCTCCTTGCTGACGCCGCGCGGCCAGACGCGGTCGACCAGCACCCGCTGGCCATCGGCTTTTTCGGGTGCCGCATAGACGCGCTTGACCGCGATCCCGAAGGCCATCAATGCCCTCCTTCATGCAATCCCGTCAGGCCCACTCGCCCTTGCGCATGACAGGCACGCGGGCACCGTCCTTGTGGACGCCGTCGATGTCGATCTTGTCCGAACCGATCATCCAGTCGATGTGGATGAAGCTCTTGTTGCCGCCACGCGCCGCGATCTCATCCTGGCTGAGCGAGGCGCCATTGACGAAGCACTTCGAATAGCACTGGCCAAGCGCGATGTGGCAGGCGGCGTTCTCATCAAACAGTGTGTTGAAGAACAACAGGCCACTCGCCGAGATCGGCGAGGAATGCGGCACCAACGCCACTTCGCCGAGACGGCGCGCGCCCTCGTCGGTGTCGAGCACCTTCTTCAGCACGTCCTCGCCTTTCGAAGCCTTGGCCTCGACGATCCTGCCTTCCTCGAAACGCACCGAGATCTCGTCGATCAGCGTGCCCTGGTAGGACAGCGGCTTGGTCGAGGAGACATTGCCCTCGACGCGCCTTGCATGCGGCGTGGTGAAGACTTCCTCGGTCGGGATGTTGGGATTGCAGGTGATGCCGTTCTTGGCAGTCGAAGCGCCGCCCATCCATTCATGGCCGTCCGCCAGCCCGACAGTCAGGTCTGTGCCGGGTCCGCGGAAGTGCAGCGCGTGGAAATTGTGCCCGTTGAGCCATTCCGTGCGGCCGCGCAGCGCTGCGTTGTGCGCCTTCCAGTTGCCGATCGGGTCCTCCACATCCACCCGCGATGCGGCAAAGATGGCGTCGGCGAGTTTCGCCACGGCAACATCGTCGGCATCGTCCGGGAAGACCTGCTTGGCCCAGGCGAGGTCCGGGTAGGCGACGATGTTCCAGTTGATGTCGAAGCCGGTGATCTTTTCCAGCGCCGGCTGGTAGGCCATCGAATTCGCCTTGTTGGCGCGAGCCACTTTCGCCGGGTCCTGCGCCGAGAGCAGTGACGGATCCTCGCCGCGTACGGCAAGCCGCGCCGCATTGTTGGAAAAGGCTTTCGCCATGCCTTCATAAAGCCAGCCGGCGGCGCGGTCGAAGCTGGCATCGGCGCCGAAGCGGTAGCGCGCCAGCGTCATCTCATCGTCGTTGAAGATCGGCGTCACCAGGCCGGCGCCGGCCTTGTAGGCATGCTCGACGATCCGCCTGGTCAGCGGCAGTGCCGCGATCGACGATGTCAGCACCAGATCCTGTCCGGGTTGCAATTGCAGCCCGACCTTGATGGCGACCTCCGCCAGCCTGTCGAGCTTCACCGGGTCGATCGATGCGGAAACGCCGCGCGAATGTGTGGTCATGATCCTGCCTGCCGTGATGTTTTGATCCGGTCTTACATAGACCGCAGTCCGCATCCTTTCCACCGCGATTGCGCTGGTCCAGACCTAGGCCACGCTTTCAAGCGACCTGAACTGCGCCATCGTCGCCTCGATTTCCTCGCGGACCCAGATCTTGAAATCCCTGACCTTGCGGCTTTCGCTCCTGGTGGCGGAGGTGACCAGCCAGTAGCCGAGCCCGCTCTGGGCGCGGATTCCGAAAGGCGCCACCAGCCGCCCGTCGGCCAGGGCATCCGCGGTCAGCAATTGCCAGCCGAGCATCACACCGTGGCCGGCAATCGCCGATTCCAGGCACAGCATCGGGTCGGTGAAGCGCGCCCCCTTCAGGAAGGTTACCGGTGGAACACCGGCCGCCTCGAACCAGCTTTCCCAGTTGATCATCGCCCGCTCGTCGGTGATCGCGCAGGTCTGGGCAAGGTCCTCGACCGATTTCAGTTTTTTGGCGATGACAGGCGCGCAGACCGGGAAGACCTCCTGCGCCAGAAGCAGTTCCGCCCGCCCGCCCGGCCATTTTCCGTCGCCAAGCCGGATGGCGATGTCGATGTCGGAGTGATCGAGATCGGCCAGCCGCACCGAAGCGTCGATGCGCAGGAGCACGTTGGGATGCCGCGCGAAGTGACGCGACAGCCTGGGCAGCAGCCATTTCGAGGCAAAGGCCGGTGCCACTGAAACCACCAATGTGCATTGCGTGGCCTCGTCGGCCAGCGCCACGGCCTGGGCAAGCTCGCGAAACCCCGCGCCAAGGCGGGCCGCGAAGACGGCGCCGAATTCGGTCAGCACGAGACCGCTCGCCGTCCGCTCGAACAGCGCCTGGCCGAGCTGCTTCTCGGTGCGGCTTATTTGCTGGCTGACGGCGCTGACGGAAACGGTGAGCTCACCGGCTGCCGCGGCAAGCGAGCCGAGACGGGCAACGGTTTCGACGGCGCGAAGGCCGTTGAGATGGACGCGATTGAGCATGGCCATTTGAGTTTTTCTAAATCGATCCGGCTGAAATCTCAATTGAAAGACATATCGAAACGGCAGACTTTGTCGACGGAGACAGGCCCACGGAGCCGGAAATGCTGAGGATGTTGTCGTCGCTGAAGGTCTTGTTCGCCGCGAATACGCCATATGAGCCGTGCCGTGAAAGCGAGACGCAGGGATGGCTGATCGATCCGCTTTCGCACCCCGTGCTGAACACCATGTCCGAGCGCGAACTTGGTGATGTGCCGTTCAGGCTGACGGCGCGGCGGACCGCCCACGAGACGGCTTCATTGCGCGCCGGTTCCGGTGGACGCTGCTGAGCGGACGCCACGCCCTCCTACTTAAGGAAAAGTCGAGGCGATCGCGCCGCCTCGCGGTTGTACTGGCCCAACAAAAGGCGGATTGTTTCACCGGCTCGCGCACTTATTGTGCGCTGCAATGATATCGCCCACCTCGACAGCGCTGCGCTACGCTTTCGCCGGCATGATTGCCCTGGCCGTCGCCATGGGCATCGGCCGCTTCGTCTATACCCCGATCCTGCCCGGAATGATGGAAGAGCTCCATTTGTCGCCGGCCGATGCCGGATGGATCGCCTCCGCCAACTATCTCGGCTATCTCGTCGGCGCGCTGGCGGCGGCGGGCGGCTGGGCGCATGGGCGCGAACGCCTGCTTATGCTGGCGGGTCTCGGCGCCAGCACTGTCCTGGCCGCCCTGATGGGGCTGACTGACGCGATGGTCGCCTTTCTCGTCATCCGCTTTCTTGCCGGTCTGGCCAGTGCCTTTGTCATGGTGTTCATGGCCAGCATCGTTTTCAGCCATATCGCCGCCGCCGGTCGCGGCGACTTGCAGGCCTGGCACTTCGGCGGCGTTGGCCTCGGCATCGCGGTATCCGCGGCGATGATGGCTGTCCTGGTCACCGAACATGCCGGCTGGGCGGCAGGCTGGCTGTGGTCGGCGGCGATTTCGGCTTGCGGCTTTGTGGTCGTGGCGCTGTTGGCGGATGAGGGCCCGCTCGCCAATGGCGAAGCCGGGCGTGAGCCGGCTCTGCCGAAAGATCGATCGCTGCTGAAGATCATTGTCGCCTACGGTCTGTTTGGCTTTGGCTACGTAGTGACGGCAACATTCCTGGTCGCCATCGTCCGGCAAGGCGGCGGTAGCCGCGTCTTCGAGGCTGTTGTGTGGATGGTCGCCGGCCTTGCCGGATTTCCCTCGACCTGGCTCTGGCAGAAGATCGCCGCACGGATCGGACTCTATGTCGCCTATGCGCTGGCATGTTTCATCGAAGTTGTCGGCGTCACGGCAAGCGTCGCCATCGGCGGACGCGCCGGGCCGCTGCTTGGCGGCCTGCTGCTCGGCGTCACCTTCATTGCCATCACCGCGCTTGGCCTGCAGGCCGCACGGCTGCTGGCGCCAATGGCGCCACGCCGGATCTTTGCCGTGATGACGGCCTCATTCGGACTTGGCCAGATCATCGGTCCGGTTGCCGCTGGGTTTCTGGCGCAGGCGTCAGGTGATTTCTTCCTGGCCTCGATTGTCGCGGCCGGCGCTCTTGTCGTTTCCGGCGCCATCACATGGTCGGCTGCGCCAAAATCGCCATGATTGTGGTTTTGCTCGGCACAGGGCATCGGGCAGGCATTTGCTTTCCAACTAATGTGTGACCTTATGCCCGCTAAACCCCGCTGATTTGCGCACCGACCGAGGAATCCGCCACAGTGTTCGTATCCTTCTTCCCGCAGCCGAAGCTATTCTTCTCTTCGGCCGCCATCTGGAGCCTTGCGGCAATCCTGTTCTGGTTCTTCGGCGGCGAGCAGTTGGGCGCCCTGTTCGGGCTGCCGCCGGCCGCCGCCGACGCGCCGCCCATCATCGGCATCGCCGTGCTCGTATCGAAGCCGTTTCTCTGGTTCTATCTCTACTTCGTGTTTTGCGTGGCCGTCTTCTATGCGTTCTGGAGCTGGTACTCTCCGCATCCATGGCAGCGCTGGTCGATCCTGATGACGGCGGTCATCCTGTTCTTCATCTATTTCAACGTGCAGGTCAGTGTCGCCGTCAACGCCTGGTACGGGCCTTTCTTCGACTATGTACAGGGGCTGATGTCGGGGACCGGGAAGTCGACCAACAGAGAGTTTTACATCGGATTGGCCGACTTTTCGTGGCTCGCGCTGATCGGCATGAACGTGCAGGTGGTCAATGCCTTCATCGTCAGCCACTGGATCTTCCGCTGGCGCACGGCGATGAACAATTACTTCGTCGAGAATTGGGGCAGGCTGCGTCATATCGAAGGCGCCTCGCAGCGCATCCAGGAAGACACGATGCGCTTTTCGCAGATCATGGAGGACCTGGGGTCAAGTTTCGTCCAGTCGATCATGACCTTGATCGCATTCCTGCCGGTCATGATCCAGTTGCAGGCCCATATCACCGAACTGCCGATCATCGGCACGATTCCCCAGCCATTGGTTGTCGCAGCACTGGCCTGGTGTCTGTTTGGAACGATCTCGGTGATGATTGCCGGCCTGAAACTTCCCGGGCTGCAGTTCCGCAACCAGCGTGTCGAAGCCGCCTATCGCAAGGAACTGGTCTACGGTGAAGACCATGCGGACAGGGCGCAGCCGGCCACCACCGCCGAGCTGTTCGCGAATGTTCGTCACAACTATTTCAGGCTCTATTTCCACTACATCTATTTCAACGTTGTCCGTTACACCTACCTGCAGGCGGACAACATTTTCTCGCTGCTGATCCTGGGTCCGTCGCTGGTTGCGCACAAGATCACGTTCGGCGCGCTGAACCAGATCTCGAACGCATTCGGCAAGGTGACGGGTTCGCTGCAGTTTCTGCTCACCTCCTGGTCGACGATCGTCGAACTTCAGTCGGTTCACAAGCGCCTGCGCGCCTTCGAAGCGACGCTGCAAGGGGAACCGCTGCCGGATATCGACCAGCGCTATCTGGCAAGGCAGAGCGCCGAGGATCCGGCCTGATCAAAGACCGAGGTTTTGGAAATCGAACCGGATTGGCGGCTCAGCCGCCAACCGAGACCTGTCTCTGGCCAGCATCCTGGCGCGAAACATAGTCGCGAAAGCTCATGCACTCGACGTCGGCCCTGACGCAGACCTCACCGGCAAAACGCTCCAGCGCGTTCCAATAGGCGCCGTCATTCATCAGCGTGAAGTGGAAGCCGAGTTCCAGTGGAATACGCTTGCCCGCATATTCCTTGTCGAAGGCGGCGCGAAAGGCGTCATAGGTCCGGTTGGCGAACGCGTCCGCCTTGCTTGGCCGCTCGAAGCCGCCGGAATGGCGCACATAAAGATTGTAATCCATGGCGATCACCGGCCTTGATTTCGGACCTTCCGGGATCTGCGGCAGGGAAAAGCGGGTGATGCCGCCGACGCTCGCCGGCCGGGCGGGGCCCTGCGAGACGCCGCTCGCGTCGAACTGGTACCCGGCAACCGGCAGCGCCTCGTAGAGCGCCTTGTTTGCCGACAGGTATGGCGCGCGAAAACCGGCTACCGCATGCCGCGCGAAATCGCGCCAACCCTTGGGTTCGGGCGCGATGCCGTTGATCGTGTAGGCGTTCTCGAGAATGTGTTCGAACGAGGCGAACTCGCTCAGCCAGTCGGCCTTGCTCCAGTCCTTGCCGTCGAAATGGCCGCAGCCATGGCTGGCGATGTCGTGACCTTCCGAGGCGGCAAGCCCGATCTGCTCGAGCCGCTCGGCGACTTCCTGCCTGGACGCGGCAACGCCGATGTTGGATTTGCCAGCGGTTTTGCCCGGCGCGGTGTACTGGTTGCGGGTTTCCGGCGACAGCAGGAACACGCAGGACAGGAAATAGGTGAAATGCGCGCCGGTACGCTGCGCCAGCGCCCGGCTGCGTTTCCACTGCGAAATATCGCGGGCGCTGTCGAACGAGATGATGACGACCTGCTTGGACTTCGCTGGCGTTGGGGGGGCTGGCGGATCAGCCAAGGCCGTGCCGACGCTGGCGAGCGAAGCCAGGGAGAACGCAACAACGCGGAACGGACGAAGCATGGGCAATCGATCTGGGCTCGGGGAAATGTCTGGCAGCCGGCTATCGGGCAAATGTGGCGTGGGTACGGTCGTTCTTTTGTGGTCACTTGTCTTGCGATAAGCCGATTTTCCTGCCGAACCCCTTCCATGCCGACAAAATTTCGCTAAAACGCGGGCTCATGAACCGCCCCGGCCCGGGGCAGGAATGGTTTTGATTGATGTCCGACGACAGTTTTATCCGTGAAGTCAACGACGAGATGCGTCGCGATCAGGCGCAGGCCCTGTGGGACCGTTTTGGTCCGGCCTTGCTTGGCCTTGCGATCCTCGTGGTGCTCGGCACCGCCGCCTTCGTCGGCTATCGCTATTGGGACGAGACGCGCGCCAACCGCTCGGGGGATGCGTTCTCGCAGGCGCTGAAGCTTGCCAATGACGGCAAGAACGACGAAGCGCTGACCGCCCTTGATCAACTGGAGAAGGATGGCTACGGCGCCTATCCGCTGCTCGCCCGCATGCGCGCCGCGACCGTCAAGGCGGACAAGGGCGATGTCGCCGCCGCCGTCAAGGATTTCGACGACGTCGCCGCCGACACCGCCATTCCCCAGGGCATCCGCGACATGGCACGGCTGCGGGCAGCACTCCTGCTCGTCGACCATGGCTCCTTCGCCGACGTCTCCAGCCGCGTCGAGGCGCTCACATCGGATACCAACACGCTGCGTCACACGGCGCGCGAGGCACTCGGCCTTGCCGCCTGGAAGGAAGGCAAGACCCAGGACGCGCTGAAGCTGTTCGACCAGATCGCCGCCGATGACGGCGCCCCGCGCAACACCCGCGAGCGGGCAACGCTGATGTCTGAGCTGATCCGCGGCTCGGGCAATGCCTCGTAAATGCATGTCGCCCAAAAGTGTGCAGCGGTTTTGGGACAACGACATGCATGATTGTAGGACCGTATGACCTTCAAAGTCGCCATCATAGGCAGACCTAACGTCGGCAAATCGACTCTTTTCAATCGTCTGGTGGGAAGGAAGCTGGCGCTTGTCGACGACACGCCGGGCGTGACCCGCGATCGCCGTGTCCATGCCGCCAAGCTCTACGACCTGCATTTCGACGTCATCGACACCGCGGGCTTCGAGGACGCCGGCGCCTCGACCTTGCCCGGCCGGATGCGCGCGCAGACCGAGATCGCCATCCGCGAGGCCGACCTGATCTTCTTCACGGTCGATGCCAAATCCGGCCTGATGCCCGATGACAAGACCTTCGCCGAGATCGTGCGCAAGTCCGGCAAGCCGGTCGTGCTGGTCGCCAACAAGGCCGAGGCGAAGGGCGCCCAGGGCGGCATGCTTGAGGCCTGGGAGCTTGGCCTTGGCGAGCCGATCCCGGTCTCGGCCGAGCATGGCCAGGGCATGCCCGATTTGCGCGATGCGGTGATAGGCGCGCTCGGCGAGGCGCGTGCCTTCGGCGAAGACGAGGATGGCGAAGACGAGGAGATCGCCACCGGCGAGGTGCTGATCGGCGAGGACATCGCCGATCCGGACGCCGAGGATGTGCACACCTACGATGACACCAAGCCGATGCGCATCGCGGTCGTCGGTCGCCCGAACGCCGGCAAGTCGACGCTCATCAATGCACTAATCGGCGAGGAGCGGCTGCTGACCGGACCGGAAGCCGGCATCACCCGGGATTCGATCTCGGTCGACTGGGACTGGCATGGCCGCCGCCTGAAACTGTTCGATACCGCCGGCATGCGCCGCAAGGCCAGGATTCACGAAAAGCTGGAAGTGATGTCGGTGCAGGACGGCTTGCGCGCCATCCGCTTTGCCGAGATCGTCATCATCGTGCTCGACGCCACCATTCCCTTCGAGAAGCAGGACCTGCAGATCGCCGACCTGATCATCCGCGAGGGCCGGGCGCCGGTGATCGCCTTCAACAAATGGGACCTGATCGACAACCCGCAGGAGCTTTTGGCGGAACTGCGCGAGAAGACCGAGCGGCTGTTGCCGCAGGTGCGCGGCCTCCAGGCCGTGCCCGTCTCGGCCGAGACCGGGCGTGGCCTCGACAAGCTGATGGATGCGGTGCTGAGGACCCACAAGGTGTGGAACAGCCGCGTCTCGACCGGCAAGCTCAACCGCTGGCTGGAAGGCATCCTGGCGCATCATCCGCCGCCCGCCGTCGCCGGGCGCCGGCTGAAGGTCAAGTACGTCACCCAGGCCAAGACGCGGCCGCCGGGTTTCGTTGTCCAGTGCTCGCGGCCCGACGCGATGCCGCAATCCTATGTCCGCTATCTCTCCAACAGCCTGCGCGAGGCCTTCGACATGCCCGGCGTGCCGATCCGTATCGCGCTGCGCACCTCCGACAATCCGTTCGCCGGCAGGGCCAAGAAACGCGGCTGAGGCTTCACGCTCGTCCGATCAGGCCACGGCACGCAAGCCCGCATTGGCCCGCGCATTGTCCGGCAATGCCTGCCGCGCCGCCTCCAGCAATATGTCGGCGAGACGGGCAGCCACCGGCTCGGGTTCGGCATCCCGGCGATGCAGGTACAGCGCCATCGTGGGCAGGGCCGGCAGCCCGGCGATCTCAGGCGTCATTGCGCTGACGCTGGCCGGCAGGCCGATGTCGGTGCGGATCGTCAGCCCCAGTCCCGCGGCGACGGCCGCCCAGATGCCGCCAAGGCTCGGGCTGGAGAAGGCCATGCGCCAGGGCAGCCCGGCGCGGTCGAGCGTTTCCGTCGCTACCGTGCGCAACAGGCACGGCGCTTCGAACGCCACCAGCGGCAGTGGCTCGCCGTCGCGCAGGCTGGTCTCGATGCGCTTGGCCGGGCCGATCCAGCGCATTGGAACATCGGCGATGTGCTCGCTGTAGGGCAGCGTCTGGCCGCTGTGCCAGGCAAGTGCGATGTCGAGGCTGCCTGACATCACCCTTTCGGCGAGGTCGTGGCTGCGCCCGATCCTGGCCTCGATCTTGACCTTGGGGTGGGCCCGGGCGAAGCGGCCGAGCACGTCTGGCAGCACCGCCTCGCCCAAATCCTCCTGCATGCCGAGCCGCACCCAGCCTTCCAGCTCGACATCATGGATCGCCGCCGCTGCTTCGTCATTCAATTCGAGCAGCCGTCTCGCATAGCCGAGCATGGTTTCGCCGGCCTCCGTCAAGGCCAGGCCGCGCCCCGATTTGCGGAAGATCGGCGTCGCTGCCTGCTCTTCCAGCTTCTTCAATTGCGCGCTGACCGCCGAGGTCGAGCGGCCAAGCCGGTCGGCGGCCTTGGCAAAGCTGCCCAGCTCCATGCCGGTGACGAAACTGCGGAGAACGTCGAGGTCGAAGGTCACGCGTTGCATAGAAACGTCCTGTTTTTCAGGATTTATAATCAAAAACTTCCTGATTTTAAGGATGAAATTATGACGCTAGAGAGATGCCGTCAAGGTCCAGGGGACTGGACCGTCACGGGAATGAAATCATGTCCGCCATTGTCGACTGCACCGACCAACAGCCAAGACAAATCCTGCAAGACAGGGCTGCCGACCCCGCCGGAAGGGTGTTCAGCCCCGGCCATCGCTGGAAGGTCCTGGGTATCGGCGTCTCCGCGAACGCCAGTTTCTCGGCCACTTTTTCCGGCATACCGGCAACGGCGGTCGTGCTTCGCCAGGGCTATCACCTGGGCAATGCCGAACTTGGCGTCGCGCTCGGCGTTCTCGGGTTGGGGGTTGCGCTCAGTGAACTGCCCTGGGGCTTGCTTACCGACCGCTGGGGCGATCGCCGCGTGCTTCTGATCGGGCTCGGCGCGACGGCGGCCTGGCTCTTCGTCATGGCGATGCTCGTCGTCCCGACGAGGACCAGTATTCCCAACGTCACGCTCCTGTCGGCCAGCCTGCTCCTCACGGGATTGCTGGGGGGCAGCGTCAACGGTTCAAGCGGCCGCGCCATCATGGCCTGGTTTCGAGAAAGCGAACGCGGCTTCGCCATGAGCATCCGGCAAACAGCTGTGCCGCTTGGTGGCGGCCTCGGCGCGCTTGTTCTGCCGTCGCTTGCCCTGGCTTGCGGCTTTGCCGCGGTGTTCGGGCTCCTGGCGGCAGCATCCGCTCTGTCCGCCCTGTTCGCATGGCGCTGGCTGCATGAGCCGCCGATGCAGGGCGAGGGCCAGTTCGGCTCGGCGGCTGTGGCCGGGCCGCCGCCGCTCCGCAACATCGAGGTCTGGCGCATCGCCACCGCCATCGGCCTGCTCTGCTTCCCGCAAGTGGCGGTGCTCACCTTCGCGTCGGTATTCCTGCACGACTTCGCCGAACTGGGAACGGCGGCGACCAGTGCCAGCCTCGCCGCCGTGCAGATCGGCGCGATGGTCATGCGCGTCTGGAGCGGCCGCTTCACCGACCGCCATGGCAACCGCCGCCAGTTTCTTCGGTCTTGCAGTGCGATCAGCGCGCTTGGCTTCGTGGTGCTTTGGCTGGTGGTTCTGGCCGCTCCCGCCATGTCAGGCAGCGCGTTCTTCCTGGTGGCGATCCTACCTGTGCTCCTGGTTGTCGCAGGCATCTCGGTCTCTTCCTGGCACGGCGTCGCCTACACCGAGCTTGCCACGCTGGCCGGCACCGGCCATGTCGGAACCGCGCTCAGCCTTGCCAACAGCTTCGTTTTCGTCGGGTTCTTCCTCGTGCCGGTGGCCATTCCGGGGCTTCTGCACTTCTGCTCATGGCCCGGCGTCTGGCTGTCGGCAGCCATCTGCGCGCTGATCGCATGGCCGATCTTCCTGCGGCCGACCTGAGGGACGTGCCAGCCGCAAAACCGCCCGACTTCGAAATCACCACCTACAGTCGACTAAGAAAACCCGATCGATTCCGTTAACGTCCCATCAAGGTTAATGCATCATTTTGCTCTCCAGTGGGGTCAGTAGCGTTCCTGGAGAGTGTTCCGTGCATCGACGTGTGTTGAAGCGGCTGGTCGCCGCCGCCGGTGAGAGAAAACGCGGCTTTCTGCCTCAGCTCGTCATCGGTCTCGGCATCTGGATGGGCTTCCCGACCGTCGCCGCCTACCAGGACATGACCAGCCTTGTTTCCGGCCTTGAAGCGTCGAGCACGCGCTGGAATTCCTATGTCGAGAAATCCGTTGCCGGCTCGACCCATTCCGCTGAAATGCCCTTTGTCGATTCCGATGTCACCGGCTCTATCTCCGGATCGGGTATCCATCTGGCCGGCGTCGGCAATGTGTCGTTTCGGGGCAAGGGCGGCAAGGTCAGTGGGACTCCCGACGAGGACCGCGTCGTGCGCGCCGACAAGAAGGGCCGCATCGTCCAGATGTCTCCCGTCGCACCGCCCAAGAACTTCAACGCCGGGTCGATCTTCGAGCGCACCTCCTCCTTGCTGCGCCCCAGCATGGACAGCGGCCTCAAGATGGCCTTCGCCAAACCGCAGATCAAAGGCAAGGAAATCCAGATCGCCGCGGCGTTCCATGCGCGTGAGGACAAGAAGTCGGATCCCGGCGTGCCGGCCATGCTTGCAGCCCTGGTCAACAACGACCATCCGGATGTGCTGGCGACCGCCTATGCGCAGGCCGAGCCGGACTATGCCAAGGCGTCGCCCTTCGAGGCCCTGCTGCAGGACGACAAGCCGAATGACGGCCGCTTCATTCCGCCGATGGCCAAAGGCGACCATTCGTGGATACAGAACCCGCTTCCGGCAAGCGTCTTCTCCAAGCCGGAACAGGCATGTCTTGCCAACGGCATCTATTTCGAGGCGAGGAGCGAATCCGTGCGCGGTCAGGCCGCCGTTGCCCAGGTCATCCTCAATCGCGTCCGCAACCCGGCCTATCCGAATTCGATCTGCGGTGTCGTCTACCAGAACGACAGCTGGTTCAACCGTTGCCAGTTCTCCTTCGCTTGCGACGGCAGGAAGAAGCGCATCGACAGCCCGGCCGCCTACAAGACCGCCCAGGATATCGCCATGGCCGTCACCGCCGGCAAGATCTTCATCCCCGAGGTCGGCTCTTCGACCCACTACTACGCCCAATATGTCCATCCCGGCTGGGCACGCACGATGCAGAAGATGACAAAGATCGGCCTGCATATCTTCTACCGGACCTATGGCGGCGGCTGGAGCTGAGCACCGAACAGTCGCTGATCTTTTCGCGCGGTGCGCGGTCGATCAAGGAGCCATTGCCTGGGGGATTCGTGCCATGCATCCCCGTCATCGCGGCGGGCACGATGTCGCACCTTTCTAAATATCTGATTTTATTGCCTAAAATACATGGCGATGAACTTCTGCCCGTGGCTTGACGGGCGCAAACCCTCTAACTATGTTGCCGGCGACTTTAGAAGCGGACGGACGGTGACGGTCTGACCGGGCAGGGGGGTTGCGATGGCCGATAAAAGCAGGCCAGACGGAACCGGAGAAACCGGCCGCGGCAAGCAGCATGAACCCGACATCCGCGACGACGATCTTGAGCGCCGCCGGCGTGAACTTGAAGCATCGCTTGCGACAAGGCTGCCGAACCGGCTCGAGGGGAAAGACGACGCGAAAGCGGGCAGTGCGGCCGGTTATGGCCAGGCGGTCAAACTCTCCAGCGAATTTATCGCCGGGGTGGTGGTGGGCGCCGGCATCGGCTGGATGATCGACCGTCTGGCGGGGACCTCGCCATGGGGGCTGATCGTGTTCCTGCTGCTTGGCTTTGGCGCCGGCGTGCTCAATGTCATGCGTTCCGCGGGCGTTGTGGCCGAATTCGGACAGGGCGATAAGTCGCGTTCTGACCGGGACGATGGAAAATGACCGCCCTTCAGGCGTCATTTGGAAATAGCCGCCCTTTGTGTGGCAATGGTAATTTGGCCGTACGCGGCATTGACGGGGTTTGAACGTGGCAGCTGACAAGGTCGATCCGATCCACCAGTTCCATATCAACAAGCTGATACCGATCGAGATCGGCGGCTATGACCTGTCGTTCACCAATTCGGCGCTGTTCATGGTCGCCACCGTGGTTGTCGCGGCGGCGTTTCTGTTTCTGACGACGTCGAGCCGCAGCCTTGTTCCCGGCCGGCTTCAGTCGATCTCCGAAATGGCCTATGAGTTCGTCGGCAACATGTTGCGCGATGCCGCCGGCACGCAAGGCATGAAGTTCTTCCCGTTCGTGTTCTCGCTGTTCATGTTCGTGCTGGTCGCCAACCTGCTTGGCCTGTTCCCGTATTTCTTCACCGTCACCAGCCATATCATCGTCACCTTCGGCCTCGCCGCCCTGGTGATCGGAACCGTGGTCGTCTACGGCTTCATGAAGCATGGTCTCGGTTTCCTGAAACTGTTCGTGCCGCATGGCGTGCCGGTGTTCCTGCTGCCGCTGGTGGTGCTGATCGAGGTGATCTCCTTCGTGTCGCGCCCGGTCAGCCTCTCGGTTCGTTTGTTCGCCAACATGCTCGCCGGCCACATCACGCTGAAGGTGTTCTCGGGGTTCGTCGTCAGCCTGAGCGCGCTGGGCGCGGTCGGCGTGGCGGGCTCGGTCCTGCCGCTTGCAATGGCGGTGGCGCTGACCGCTCTGGAATTGCTGGTCGCCTTCTTGCAGGCCTACGTCTTTGCCGTCTTGACCTGCATGTATCTCAACGACGCCCTGCATCCCGGGCATTAATCCAAGAGTTTCCGGCATTGGCGCCGGATGGAATCGCAACGGAATTTTAGATCCAAAGGAGTTGAACAAATGGACGCAGAAGCAGCAAAGTACATCGGCGCCGGCATCGCTTGCCTGGGCATGGGTGGCGCGGGCATTGGCCTCGGCAACATCTTCGGCAGCTACCTCGCGGGCGCTCTGCGCAACCCGTCGGCTGCTGATGGCCAGTTCGGCCGTCTGATCTTCGGCTTCGCCGTGACCGAAGCTCTGGGCATCTTCTCGCTTCTCATCGCGCTTCTGGCCCTGTTCGGCTGAGCCCCTCTTTGGCTAAGCCATGAGAAGATTGGACAGGCCAGCCGCGAAAGCGGCGGGCCTGAATTTCGGGGATAGTCCATGTTCGTGACATCTGCCTTCGCGCAAGAGTCCGCGCCTGCCGCCGATACCAGCCACGCTGCTACGGAAGGCGACACGCATTCCGGCACCAGCGTGCCTGCTGAAGCGCACGGCACGTTTCCGCCATTCGATCCTGCGACGTTTCCGTCGCAGCTTCTGTGGTTGGCGATCACTTTCGGGCTGTTCTATCTCTTCCTGAAGCGGGTGGTGATGCCGCGTGTTGGGGGCATCATCGATGTCCGCAACGATCGCATCACACAGGATCTCGACCAAGCAGCCAAGTTGAAGGGCGAGGCCGACGCCGCTGTTGCTGCCTACGAGCAGGAACTGGCGGAAGCCAAGACCAATGCCAACGCGATCGGCCAGCAGGCCAACGATGCGGCCAAGGCCGAAGCCGAGACCGCACGCAAGAAGGTCGAGGCCGCGCTTGACCAGAAGCTTGGCGAGGCCGAGGCGCGCATCGCTTCCATCAAGGCCAATGCCATGAAGGAAGTCGGCACCATTGCCGAGGACACCGCTTCGGCGATCGTCGAGGCACTGGTCGGCGGCAAGGCCAGCAAGGCCGAGATCGCGGCCGCGGTCAAATCCGTGGCCGGGTGAGGAGCGCATCATGGACGCCACATCTCTCGCAACACTTTGGGCAACGGTAGCCCTCGTCATCTTCCTGGGCGTTGCCGTCTACATCAAGGTGCCAGGCCTGATCGCCAAGGCGCTCGACGCCCGCGCCGCCAGGATCAGCAATGAGCTTGATGAAGCGCGCCGGCTGCGCGAGGAGGCCCAGCAACTGCTTGGCCAGTATCAGCGCAAGCGCAAGGAAGCCGAGCAGGAAGCCGCCGACATCGTCGCGGCTGCCAAGCGCGAAGCCGACATGCTTGCCGCGGATGCGCACAAGAAGACCGAGGATTATGTTGCCCGGCGTACAGCCCTTGCCGAGCAGAAGATCGGTCAGGCAGAGCGTGACGCGATCGCTGAAGTCCGCGCCAGCGCCGTCGACATCGCTGTCGAGGCTGCGCGCACCCTGCTGGCCGGCAAGATCGACGCCAAGGCCGGTGCCGACCTCTTCAAGGCATCGCTTGCGGATGTGAAGTCGAAGCTGAACTGAGCCTGTTGTTCAAGCAAGGATCGAAGCCGCCCGGGAAACCTGGCGGCTTTTTTGTTGTTGCGGAAATGATCTCCCCCTCGAGGGCGGGAATGATCTCCCCCTCGAGGAAAGAGATTACCCGCTCAGCCGTTTCGCCGATCCCTTAATTCAATCAAGTCCGGCCAGGCTCTCTTCTTCCGCCACCTCAACGCCGCCCAGCCTGAACGGCGCGAAGGACACGCGGTGCAACCGTGCGACAGGCCCGTGCGCCTCGATTGCCGTGCGGTGGCGGACCGTGGCGTAGCCCATGTGGACCTCGAAACCGTAGCGATCGTGATGGTTGCCGCAACCGCACATCATTCTGTCCCGCATCACCTTGGCGACGATCGAGGCGGCAGCGATCGATTGCGACCGCTGGTCGCCCTTGATCAGCGCCCGCCCCGCGCAAGGCAGGCCTGGCGGCACGTCGCGCCCGTCGGCGAGCGCGAGCTTCGGCTGAACAGGCAGGCCGACCAGCGCACGGCGCATGGCCTCCAGGCTGGCCTTGAGGATGTTGCTGCCGTCGATGCCCTCGGCGCTGATGGACGCCATCGAAACGCCCAGCGCGGAACCAAGAATTCGCAGGAACAGCGCCTCGCGCTGCAAGTGGCTGAGGCGCTTGGAATCGTCGAGCCCGTCTGGAATGTTGGCGGGGTCTAGCACCACCGCCGCGGCGACGACTGGCCCAGCTAGGGGGCCGCGACCGGCCTCATCCATCCCGGCCACCGGCCACAGACCGTCGGCCATCGCCTTCGTCTCGAAGGAGAAGTCGGGCTTCTCGACGATTTCAAAGAGAAGCGGAGAATCGGAACGCGCGCGAGCCATGTTGCGGCGAGGTTCGCATCGGCTCCGATTCTCCGCAAGTCCCTCCGGGTCGGGTGGGGCGCCGGACCGGGAGGGCACCGTCTGCAGGCCGGGGCAGGCCGGACGGGATTCTTGTGCTGCGACAGATCAAACCACCGCAGTGAATTGACCTCTCAAAGCAGCGTCAGCTGCAGCTGGTCCTTTCCGGCGGAAACGAACTGGTCGGTCCGAAGCGCACGCCGTTCGACATTGAGGCCGAGCCGCTTGGCGGTGATCTCGAAACGCCGGCCTATCTGCCAGGCGTAGGGACCGGCACCCTTCATGCGCTTGCCCCATTCCGAATCGTAATCCTTGCCATCACGCATCGAACGGATCAGCGACATCACGTGGCGGTAGCGGTCGGGATAGTGGCGCAGCAGCCAGTCCTTGAAGATCGGACTCACCTCCAGCGGCAGGCGCAGGATGACATAACCCGCCTCGCGCGCGCCGGCCGCGCGTGCCGAATCGAGGATGCGTTCCATCTCGGGGTCGGTCAGGCCGGGGATGATCGGCGCCACCATCACCGAAGCCGGAATGCCGGCATCCGAAAGCTGCCGGATAGCCTCCAGCCGCTTGGTCGGCGTCGATGCGCGTGGCTCCATCGTTCTGGCCAGCATGCGGTCGAGCGTCGTCACCGACAGCGCCACCTTGGCCAGCCCGCGCTCGGCCATGCGCGAAAGAATATCGATGTCGCGCGTCACCAAGGCGGACTTGGTGACGATGCCGACCGGATGGCCGCGTGCTTCCAGCACCTCGAGGATCTCGCGCATGATCCGGTATTGCTTCTCGATCGGCTGGTAGGGGTCGGTGTTGGTGCCGATGGCGATGGTGCGTGGCTGATAGCCGTCCTTCGACAGCTCCTTGTCGAGCAAGCGCGCCGCATCCGGCTTGGCGAACAACTTGGATTCGAAATCGAGACCCGGCGACAGGCCCATGAAACTGTGTGTCGGCCGGGCAAAGCAATAGACGCAGCCGTGCTCGCAGCCGCGATAGGGGTTGATGGAACGGTCGAAGGAAATGTCGGGCGATTCGTTGCGGGTGATGATGGTGCGAGGCTTCTCGACCTGCACTTCGGTCTTGAAGGGCGGCAGTTCCTCCAGCGAATTCCAGCCGTCATCGAAGACATGCCGGCTGACCGGCTCGAATCGCCCGGAAGGATTGATGCCCGCCGACCTGCCGCGATTGCGGTCCGGACGGACACGCACGCCGCTCTGCTCGATCATTGCATTGGCCATCTCGGCTCTTCCTGCCCCGAAAGCTGCAATGTCGGCGCGCACGATCTGTTCCATTTTCGCCCGCTCCCAGGGACTGTCCATGTTGTGTCGAATCGCTCGGTTCATGAAATTATTCCTATTTTGCCGATGAGAACAAAGCAAGAACTTTTTATGGTGCAGCGCAAGAACTGGCGCTCTGCGCCGCTTTCCGCTATTCGGCTAATGATGCTCAGCGTTCTCATAGAAACCCGAAATGACGAGGAGGCTCTCGCCCGCACGCTCGCCTCGCTGATTGGCGGCGCGGTCGAGGGCGTGGTGCGCGAAGTCATCGTCTGCGACACGGGTTCGACCGACCAGACGCATCGTGTCGCCGAGCATGCCGGCTGCCACTATGTCGCGAGCGGCGGTGTTGTTGCGGGCATCCGGCAAGCCAAGGGTGAATGGCTGTTGCTGCTGGAGCCCGGTGCGCGGCTGGTGGAGGGCTGGATCGACGAGGTCGTTGCCCACACGGCCAGGCAAACCATGGCGGCGCGGTTCTCGCGGGTGCGGGCCAGCCGCATGCCGTTCCTGGCGAGGGTCTTTTCGGGAAATCGCGCTTTGGCCGAGGGACTGGTGATCAGCAAACAGCAGGCCGCCGCCGCGGCGAAGAATGCCGGCAGCGCCGAGGCCATCGCGCGTGGCCGCGCGACAAAGCGGCTCGACGCCGAGATCTGGGTGGCGTCGCCGAAGCAAGAGCACCGCTCCCCGATCTGATTTTTGCAGTTGCTCTCTCCATTGTGCATTGCACAAAAGCTGACGCGGGATTAGCTTCCTGTAGAGGCGGGTGAATTTGGTTTGGGTCATGCCGAGGGCCGAGCGCCGATGCGTATCAGTGCCGCTCTCATAGCCGAGGATCCGATGAACCTTTCGACATCAGACAAATCTGGTGCTGCCAGTCTCGAGGCAATCGCGCGCAATGGCAGCCTGCTGCGCCGCATCGCCGTGCGCATTCCGACCTATTTGACGGATCTGCGCGAAAACCCCGCCTGGTTGCCGATGTTCGTTTTGGCCCGCACCATGCCTGGGCGCCGGATGCACTGGCTGGGCGCAAGGCGCGCCCATCCGGCCGAAAATGCCGGGGATACAATGTTCGCCGGCATCGAGCGCGCCGCGGTGGTCGAAGCGCTGCGCTGCGACGGGCTGTTTTCAGGCCTGGTCCTGCCGCCGGCGATTCACGAAGAGATCGCGGATTTCGCCCAGCGCACGCCTTGTTTCGGTAATTTCGATCGCCGTCTCGAATTCATGCCGGGTGAACATGCCGAGGCCGAGAAGCGCTTTGGCCGCTCGCTGCTCAGCGGCCATTATTTCGAACGCACACTCGACTGCGGTGCAGCGCTCGCCATCCAGCGCGATCCGCTGCTTCTCGATATCGCCGCGCATTATCTCGGCGGCCAGGCAAAACTGATCACGACGCGCGTCTGGTGGAGCTTTCCGACCGGCGAGGCCTCGGACGCCGACAAGAACCTTGCCTCGCTGGGCAAGTACCATTTCGACCTCGACGATTGGCGCATGCTGAAATTCTTCTTCTATCTCAAGCCCGTCGACGCCGACACCGGTCCGCATGTCTATGTCAGGGGCAGCCACAACCGCCGCGCCCTCAAGCATCAGCTCACCTTGCTGGTGGGGCATCCCGCGCAGGAGGTTCTGGATGTCTATGGCGAGCAGAGCCCGGTGACGCTGACCGGCGAAGCGGGCCTCGGCTTCGTCGAGGATCCGTTCGGTTTCCACATGGGCACAGTGCCGGCGCGCACGCCGCGGCTGATGATGGAAGTCGGCTTCGGCGTATCGCCGCCGTCACGCCGGCGGTTTCATGGGGAACCTGTCATCCGCTGAACGAGAACTATTCGAAGCTCATCTCGACAGGCATCCAGCGCGAGCGGCGCCTGGCTTGTCGCTGCGCTTTGCTTTCCGTGTCGAAATCCACCGGGATCGGCTGCTGGCTGAACCGTTCTTGGTCGTCCAGCGCGTTGATGATGACAATCGCTCTGGCGTCGGCGTCTGCGGTGATCGCGGCGACATAGACGCCGCACTCCCGGCAGATCAAATAGTCGGCCGTCCTCAGCCCAAACCGGTATCGGTGCAATCGCATTTCGTCCTTGACCGAGATGATCAGCCTGCCGTCCGGGTCGGCAACGGCGCGCGAACCATGTTTGACGCAGAACGAGCATTGGCAGGCGCGAACTTCGATCTGTGATGGGTCGAGCCCGGTTGAAAATCCAAGGCGTATGTTGCCGCAGTGGCATCCGCCAGTATGCATGGTCATCGTATCTGCCTTGTCGTGAACGGCGATGATCGCCTTCAGGCAAGATACTTTTCCAGGGTCCGGTGCGGAATGGCGTTTCGAAGGCGCCGGTAGCGTTCTGCCTGGCAATCGCGACGCGAAACCGGTGCTTTGCCTCGGCTTTTACGGAGCCGATTTTCCGCGCCGCAGATGCTCGTCGAGGCGCGGCATGATCTCGACGAAGTTGCACGGCATGTGCCGGTAATCGAGTTGCGCTTTCAGGATGCCGTCCCAGGCGTCCTTGCAGGCGCCGGGCGAGCCCGGCAGCACAAAGACGAAGGTGGCGTTGACGACGCCGCCGGTGGCCCGGCTCTGGATCGTCGAGGTGCCGATCTTGTCGTAGGAGATGCGGTGGAACACTTCCGAAAAGCCATCCATGCGCTTTTCGAAGATCGGCTCCAGCGCTTCCGGCGTTACGTCGCGCCCGGTGAACCCGGTGCCGCCGGTGGTGATCACGACATCGATCGCCTCGTCCTTCGACCAGCCGAGCACCTTGTCGCGGATTTTTTCGCGGTCATCGGTGACGATATCGCGGGCGGCAAGCCTATGGCCGGCTTCAGTGATGCGGTCGACCAGCACCTGGCCGGATTTATCGTCGGCAAGGCCGCGTGTGTCCGAAACGGTCAGCACCGCGATGCGCACGGGAATGAAGGAACGGCTCTCGTCAATTCTGGCCATCAGCTCCCTCCGATGCGATGCTGCGCGTCGCCGCGACGAACCAGTCGGGCTGACGGGTGCGGATCTCGGCGGCCGCGCGCTTGGCGACATTGCCGGTCTCGAACAGGCCGAAGCATGTCGCGCCCGATCCGGACATTCGCGAAAAACCCGATCCAGCCTTGTTCAGCCAGGAAAGCGCCCTGCCTATGGCGGGCTGTATGGCAAGGGCTGCCGGCTCGAGATCGTTGCGGGTGACCTCCAGCCAGTTGCGTAGGCTGTGAAAATCGATGATGCGCGGCAGCGGCGGCAGGCCTTCATTGTCGCGCCGCGACAGCGCGTTGAATATTGCGGCCGTCGAGACCGGCGTGCCTGGATTGACCAGCACCAGCCCCAGTGTCGAAAAATCCGGTACCATCGACAGCTCGTCGCCAATGCCGCGCGCGACCAGCGGCTTTGCCGCCAGGCACATCGGCACGTCGGCGCCAAGCGAGAGGCCGATCCGCGCCAGTTCGGCGCCATCGATGTCCAGGACCCAGGTCTCCGCCAGCCCGCGCAGAACCGCTGCCGCGTCGCTCGAGCCGCCGCCGACGCCGGAGGCGACCGGCAGGTTCTTTTCGAGCCGGATGGCGACCGGCGGGGTTCTCTGCGGCCCGGCCGCCCTGCGCAGGGCATCACGCGCCTTGAGCACCAGATTGCTGGCGTCGAGAGGAACCGTCGGCGCGTAGCGGCCGGACACGGTGAAATCATCGCTATCGGCGAGCGCGATCTCGACCCGGTCGCCAAAACGCGTGAACACCGCCAGGCTCTCGATCAGATGATAACCGTCCGGGCGCCTGCCTGTGACATGCAGGGCAAGATTGATCTTGGCATGCGCAGGCCAAGCGCGTGCACCGATGACGGTGTCCGCAGCGTCTGATGTATGCGGGATGATGCTCAGTCCTTGGCCAGCCGGTATTCGCCGGTCTTCGGATCCTTCACCAGCGTTCCCATCGTGCCGTTCGCCGCCTGCTTTTCGGTGCGTCGCACCTTGGCCGTCACGCGTTCGGCTTCCCGCACGAAGGTGCGGTAGCCGAAATAGGCGGCGACGCCAACGACGGTGAAGAAAATGATCTGCGGCATGTCAAAACTCCTCCCACGCTGGGCCGGCAAAGGCGGCCGGTCGGGTCGGTTGATGCATGTCGCCCAAAAGTGGATCCGATTTTGGGAAAACGACATGCATAAGACTTCGAGCACTCATGCTAGACGGTTTTGCTCGGTTTTCAAAGCCCGAAGCGAGCCCACAGCGCGCGCTCTTCCGCCGCATCGATGACGCCGCTGGCGGCAGCCGCGGCAATATCGGGCGCCGAAAAGCCCTTGCTCGAGCCAAACAGACCGAAGCGGCTGAGGAAACCGCGCGGCGCCGTGATCAGCCTGAGCTGGGTTTTCGATCCGAAACGGGTTTTCAGCACCGTGCGCATGTCGCCGAGCGCATCGACCAGGCCGAGTTCGAGCCCCTTCTTGCCGGTCCAGAACAGGCCGGTGAACAGGTCCGGATCGTCTTTCAACTTCGAGCCGCGCCGCTCCTTGACGAGATCGATGAACGTGTCGTGCACCTCGAGCTGCAGCGCCTTCAGGCGCTCGACGTCTTCCTTCTTCTCAGGCTTGAATGGATCGAGCACGGCCTTGTTCTGGCCGGCGGTGTGGACACGGCGCTCGACACCGATCTTCTTCATCAGTTCCGGGAAACCGAACGAGGCCGAGACCACGCCGATCGATCCGACGATCGACGATGGATCGGCGAAAATCTCGTCGCCGGCGGCCGCGATCATGTAACCGCCCGATGCCGCGACGTCCTCGACGAAGACCAGTACCTTTTTGTTCTTTTCCGTCGCCAGGTCGCGGATACGCTTGAAGATCAGCCGCGACTGCACCGGCGAACCTCCCGGCGAGTTGATCGAGACGGCAACCGCCGGCGCGTCGAAGGAAAATGCCTTCTCGATGAGGCCGGCGGTGGAGGCCAGCGACAGGTTCTGCCGGAACTGGCCGCCCGACATGATCGTCCCGTGCAGCCGGATGACCGGAATGGTGACGACGGTGGAGCGCCAGGATTTCGGCAGCAGGCGGTTGAAAAGACGTTTCACGATGGCGCGGTCTCCGGTCGATGGGTTGCAGGCATGTAGGGATTCCCCGGCCAACGGCAATGTGGCGGCCAAGAATAGCTCAGTCTCCGAACAGCGAGGCGAGACCGTTGGCAATCATTTCGCTGCGCTCGTCAGGGCCGTGGCCCGATTGCGCATGAAGCATCAGGGGAGGGCGGATGGCGAGTCTTCCACGCGCTCCGAGCGTTGCCCGCACGACGATGCGGATCGCTACGGCGTCGGGGCGAGGATGCACGGCGAGCAGTTCGGCATCGCCGAAACGGCCAGCGAGGGCGTCGAGAACGGCACCGAGTTGTTCGGGCCGCGCAATGACGGCAAGCCCGCCGCGCGGCCTGACCACCGCCGCGGCACTTCGGATCCAGCTCTCGAACAGCCCGTCCTCCATGACATGCGCTTCCTTTCTCAGGCGATCGGGCGTGGCGCGGTCGCGTGCGGCGTTGAAGGGCGGGTTCATGATGACGAAGTCGAAGTCATTGTCGGCGAGGCCGGCCGCCGCCCGCGCCTTGCCCGACACCGTGACATCGGCGACGAGCACGGACGCGCGATCGCTGAGATGCGCATTGCCGGGGTGGGCAAGGGTGGCAGCCGCGAAGGCCGCCATTTCCGGCGCGCGTTCGACAAGCACCGCCTCGGCGGTCGGGCAGCGCGACAGCACCGCCAGGCCGGCGGCCCCGGCTCCGGCGCCGAAATCGGCGAGACGTCCGCCAAACGAGGATGGCACGGACGCCGCAAGCATCATCGCATCCATGCCGGCGCGATGGCCGCCATGCTTGGGCTGCACGAGCCAGAACCGGCCGCGATGGAACGCGTCGACCGTGTGGGCCGGCGTGTCCGGGGCAAGGGCGGCTGGTACGGCGGACATTATTTTCCGCGAATCTCGTTGGCGATGCCGGCGTCGGTCAGAATGCGCCGTGCGGCGTCGGCCTGATCCGCGTCGACCATGATGCGTCGCGGCAGGATACCGAGCGAGCCGTCGAGCACGCTCATGTTCTGGTCGGCGACGAAGCAACCGATGCCGGCATCGCGCATCAGCGATTCGACAAAGGAAATGATGACGGCGTCGTTGGTGCGGATGAGCTCTATCATCGGATGAAACTCGCAGCTTGCGCTATTGATGTAAACGGGCAGGGGATTTCCGTGGCAAAGCGGAGCTCCCCCTTCGGTGTCGGTTGACACGCTATCGTTGCCGCCGCGCCAATTCGCCACTTGCCGTGTCGGTGTCTGCCGCCCTAGAGTCTTGTCGGGATTAAGGGTGCCGTCGCACGCGTTATACCAAGACGGGAGTGATTGTCGTGGGTGTCGTTCTCAACATCGAAAACGGGAAGCGGGAGCCCGCCTCCATCAAGGATTTGATCGATCTGACGGCGGCCGATATGGGGCGTGTCAACGAGTTGATCCTGTCCAAGGCCGGCTCCGATGTCGAGATGATCCCGGAGGTTGCCAACCATCTGATCTCGTCTGGCGGCAAGCGGCTACGGCCGATGCTGACGCTCGCCGCGGCCCAGATGTTCGGCTATGTGGGCGAGGGCCACGTCAAGCTCGCAACGTCGGTCGAATTCATGCACACCGCGACTTTGCTGCACGACGATGTCGTCGACGAGAGCGGCATGCGTCGCGGCAAGAAAACCGCCCGCATGATCTGGGGCAACCAGGCGAGTGTCCTGGTCGGGGATTTCCTGCTTGGCCAGGCCTTCCGCATGATGGTCGATGTCGGCTCGCTCGAAGCGCTCGACATCCTGTCGAGCGCCGCCTCGATCATCGCCGAGGGCGAGGTGATGCAGCTTGCCGCCGCCAAGAACCTCGAGACCACCGAGGATGAACATTTCGCGGTCATCAAGGCCAAGACCGCGGCGCTGTTTTCCGCTGCCGCCGAAGTCGGCCCCGTCATTGCCCAGGCGACCCGCAACGACCGCGCGGCACTGCGCTCCTACGGCATGAATCTCGGTCTTGCCTTCCAGTTGATCGACGATGCGTTGGACTATGGCGGCACCAGCAAGGATCTGGGCAAGAATGTCGGCGACGATTTCCGCGAGGGCAAGGTGACCTTGCCGGTCATTCTCGCCTATCGGCGCGGCACCAAGGCCGAGCGCACCTTCTGGAAGCGCGCCATCGAGGACAATGTCGTCGATGACGCCGGCCTGGAAAAGGCGATCGGGCTGATGACCCGCCACGGCGCGATTGCAGACACGATCGGGCGCGCCAGCCATTTCGGCGAGATCGCCCGCGACGCGCTGGCGCCGCTGGAAGCGACGCCGCAGAAATCGGCGCTGATCGACGTCATCGATTTCTGCATCAGCCGGGTGAACTGAGAAGCGCTGCCGCGCCTCTCCGGCGCGGCAGACGAGACGCGCAAGAACGCAATCCGCCGAATCCCGGTCCCACAGTCTCGACAAGCCGCCTTGCCGCAAATTATCTATAAAAAATGGCAAAGGGCACAGACGACACCATCGCGGTGCGCATCAGCAAGATACTGGCGGATCGCATCATCTCGGGCGCGATAGAGCCCGGGGCTCGGCTTCGGCAGGACCATGTCGCCGAGGAATTCCACACCAGCCATGTTCCCGTACGCGAGGCCTTCCGCCGTCTCGAAGCGCAAGGGCTGGCCGTCAGCGAGCCGCGCCGTGGCGTGCGCGTGGCGGCTTTCAATCTGGGCGAGGTCAAGGAGGTCGCCGAAATGCGGGCCGCGCTCGAAGTGCTGGCGCTACGCCATGCCGCGCCGCACCTGACGCCAGCCATTCTCGATCTGGCCGAGGAAGCGACCAAGGCCGGTGACAAGTCCCGCGATGTCCGGTCATGGGAAGAAGCCAACCGCGCCTTTCACCGGTTGATCCTGGCGCCGTGCGGCATGCCGCGCCTGCTCGCCACCATCGACGATCTGCACGCCGCGAGTGCGCGCTTCCTGTTCGCCGCATGGCGCTCGGAGTGGGAGAAGCGCACCGACCAGGACCACCGGGCGATATTGACCGCCTTGCGGCAGGGAAACACCGAATCGGCGGCAGTGACACTGGGGCGGCATGTCCAGTGGATTGGCCGCAAGCCGGTCAAGACGGCCTCCGGGGCGACGCGCGAGGCCTTTGCAATCGTGGGCTAGACGGCCTTTGCAAAGGGAAGGCTTGCTATCTCCAGGGAATTGTGGATTCGATAATAGATCGAAAACAGAAATTATCTATAATTTGCAATCGATCGAAGGAATCCCAATGGCAAACATCGCATTCACCTCCCGCAAACCTTCTTTCAGCCCGCTCAGGCTCCAGGATCGCGCTCTCGGCTGGCAGGTCGGAGCCGTCGTGCTCGGCACGCTGTTCCTGGCGTTGTCGTCCTATATCGAAGTGCCGATGGTGCCGGTCCCGGTGACCATGCAGACTTTCGCCGTGACGCTCATTGGCGCGCTGTATGGCTGGCGGCTTGGCGCGGTCACCATCGCGGCATGGCTGGTCGAGGGCGCGGTGGGCTTTCCGGTCCTGGCCGGAGGCGCGGCCGGTGTAGCGCATTTCGTCGGGCCGACGGGCGGCTATCTCTTCGCCTTCCCGATCACCGGCGCGCTTGTCGGATGGCTGGCCGAACGCGGCTGGAACGGCAACAGGGTGGTGCTTGCCTTCGCCGCCATGCTGCTCGGCAACCTTGCCTGCCTGGTTCTGGGCACGGCATGGCTCGCGGTGATGATCGGCGCCGAAAAGGCCATTACCTTCGGCTTCCTGCCGTTCATCGTCGGCGGCTTGCTCAAGTCGGCGCTCGGTGCCGCGACACTCAAGCTGTTTTCAGGCTACAAGCCGGAGCCGGGCGATCTCAGGCTGTAAGAACAGATGACCATAAGGCTGCGCGCCCATCACCTCCTTTGCCTGCTCACCTATGTAGGCAAGGGATACAGCCCTGCCTTCACCGCCAACTACGACGGGATCGCGGAGCGCCTGAGCCGCGGCGAGGACATCCTGATCGTTTCCGGCCCGGACGACGTCTGCGCGCCGTTGCTCGACGAGCCGGAACCGCACTGCCTGGGCGAGAGCGCGGTGGAGCGGGACCGGCTCGCGGCGGCGGATGTGGAGGAATTGCTGGCGCGGCCAATCCTGATCGGCGCGCGCCTCGACCTCGATGCGGCGATTCTGGCGCGGATGCGGCAGGCGTTTTCGGCGGGCCTGGTGCGCAAGGCCTGCGGAGGCTGCGAATGGAACGAGCTGTGCGGCACGGTCGCGGCCGGTAGGTATCGCGATACGCAGGTGCAGCGGTCCGCCGTGCCGGGCAAACGCTGATAGCGGTGGTGGAATCCCAGTGGTTGAAATCTGTGATATATTCGGTTTCACCAGCGTCAGGGCGGAAATTCCAAGCGGAAAACTGTCCCTTGCCGCCATGGTTTGTTAATCGGGTGACCCGATTGTGAATTTGAGGCGGATTGAAGCGTGACCCCAAAAAGGCCATGCTTTGCCCCGAATGATCGAGTCTACGTCGATCCCGCTGACGCGGAGATGACGCCTGGCTGAAAGGGATACGATGCAGCAAGGACGTGCGCGCTGGCTGACAAGGCTGGCAATTGTGGCAGGCATAGCGATCTCGGCTCTGCCCGCCCATGCCAAGCAAACCACCGAACCGGTCAAGATCACGTCTTTCTCGGGGGCCTATCTGGCCGCGCGGATCGCCGAAGGCGACAACGACCTCGACAGCGCCATAGCCTACTACAAGCAGGCCCTGGCCTTCGACCCGAGTGACACCAGCCTGCAGCAGAGCCTGATGCTGTCGCTGATCGCTCAAGGTCGCTTCGACGAATCCCTGGTCTATGCGGACAAGCTCAAGGAAGTTCCCGATGTCGAGCGCTTCTCGCGCCTGGCGCTGGCCGTCGATTCCTTCCACAAGAAGGATTTCACCAAGGCGCAGTACTGGCTCAAGCTGTCGCTGGAATCCGATCTTGATAGGCTGATCTCCGGGGTGATGTCCGGTTGGGCCGAACAAGGCGCCGGCCAGGCCAGCGACGCGATGGCTTCGATCGACAAGCTCCAGGGGCCGGATTGGTTCGGCCTGTTCAAGTCGTTCCACCGCGCGCTCATCGCCGATGCGTCGAACATGCCTGAAAAGGCCGAGGCGATCTACGCCGCGACAATGCAGGACACGACCGCCGGCGGCGCCGCTCCTGAAACCTGGATGCGCAACGCCCAGGCCTATGCCTCGTTCCTGGCCCGCAAGGGCGACAAGGCCAAGGCGATTTCGGTGCTCGACCAGGCCGAGGCGTTTTCGCCCGGCAAGCTGGAAATCGTCGCCTTGCGCGACAGGATCAGCAAGGGCGACAAGATTGCGCCGATGGTTACCGGCCCGTCCGACGGCGCCTCCGAAATCCTGCTCGATCTCGCCACCGCGCTCAACCGCGGTGGCGGCGAGCCGTTCGTCCGTCTTTATCTCCAATACGCCCTGGCCTTGAAGCCCGACAGCGACGCCGCCCTGGTGCAACTCGCTGCCGTCTCCGAGCAGTTGAAGGACGGCGAGGGCGCCATCGCGCTCTACCGGCGCATTCCCGACTCTTCGCCGCTGAAGGAGCTTTCCGACCTGCAGCTTGGCCTCAACCTTGCCGATCTCGACCGTCACGATGAGGCGATCACCCACCTGAAGGCCTTCGTTGGCGCCCACCCCGACGACATGCGCGCCTATCTGGCGCTTGGCGGCGTCTATTCCTCGAAGGATGACTTCCGCTCGGCCGCCAACCTCTATGACAAGGCCGTCGAAGTGCTGAAGACGCCGACCGCCGCCAACTGGAACATATTCTACCAGCGCGGCATCGCCTATGAGCGGCTGAAGGAATGGCCGAAGGCCGAGCCCAACTTCCGCAAGGCGCTGGAACTGCAGCCCGACCAGCCGCAGGTGCTGAACTATCTCGGCTATTCCTGGGTCGACATGAACACGAACCTCAAGGAAGGCCTGGCGATGATCCAGAAGGCCGTCGACCTCAGACCAAGCGACGGTTACATCGTCGATTCGCTGGGTTGGGCCTATTTCCGCCTGGGCAGGTTCGATGATGCGGTGCGTGAAATGGAACGCGCCGTGTCGCTGAAGCCGGAAGATCCGGTTCTGAACGACCATCTGGGTGATGCCTACTGGCGCGTCGGTCGCAAGCTGGAAGCCACCTTCCAGTGGAACCAGGCGCGCGACCTGAAGCCTGATCCCGATGTGCTGGCCACCTTGCAGCAGAAGCTGATGAAGGGCTTGCCGGCGATCGAATCCAACACGGCGCAGGAAACCCCGAAGGTCAAGCCCGAGCCAGTGCCCGCCCCGAAGGGGTGAAGCCGGCTTTGTGAATGCGAACGGGGCTCTTCGGAGCCCCGTTTTCGTTTGGATCGATGGTATTCGGCGACGCGCCCAGACAGGCGTCGATGCGCTCGGAATTGCCTCAGAACATCTTGCGGTAGACGACGAAGCCGGAGCGTTCGCCGACCTTGTCATAGAGCTTCATCGCCGTGTGGTTTGTTTCGTGCGTCAGCCAGTACACCCGGCCCGAGCCGGCGGCCTGGGCGCGTTCGTAGACGCCCTCTATCAGCGCCCGGCCGACCCCTTTTCCACGCGAGGCCTGGGTGGTGAAAAGGTCCTGCAGATAGCAGTTCGGCGCGATCGCCGTGGTGCTGCGGTGGAAGAGATAGTGGACGAGGCCGAGGAGTTGTCTCCCGCTGTCGGCGACCAGCGCGTGGACCGGCTCATAGGCATCGAAGAAGCGGGACCACGTCATCGCGGTGATCTCACTTGCCAGGGCCGTCTCACCCGAGCGGCCGTAAAATGCGTTGTACCCATCCCACAGTGGCAGCCATTGGTCGAAGTCCTGGCGGGTGACGGGGCGGATGGCGATCGGGCTGGGCATGGCGGAACCTGTTGTCGTTGACACGGGATGGTTCAGGTATCGAACAGACCGCAGGCTCTCATGGCCGGCAATGGGCCAGCCGCTTGCAATGCTTTCAACATCGTCCCGCACGCTCACGGCGATCCGTGCCGGCGCGCCTTGCTTGACGCTTCGCCGCCGTGTCTCTAGGACGTGCCGGCAAGAGCATGATCCCGAAAAGTGGGTACCGGTTTTCGGAAAGGATCATGCTCAAGGGATGGAACAGGCTCTAGCCTTTGCTGTCGAGGCCACCGTGACGATTGAAATCCCCGCCCATATGCACCCCAGCCGCTCGTTCCAGGGGCTGATCCTGACCTTGCACAACTACTGGGCGGCCTATGGCTGCGTCATCCTCCAGCCCTACGACATGGAGGTCGGCGCTGGCACGTTTCATCCGGCGACGACGCTGCGGGCGCTTGGACCCAGGCGCTGGAACGCTGCCTACGTCCAGCCTTCGCGCCGTCCCAAGGACGGCCGCTACGGCGAGAACCCGAACCGGCTGCAGCACTATTACCAGTATCAGGTCATCCTGAAGCCGAATCCGCCGAACCTGCAGGAGCTCTATCTCGGCTCGCTGGTGGCGATCGGCGTCGATCCGCTGCTGCACGACATCCGCTTCGTCGAGGACGATTGGGAGAGCCCGACGCTGGGCGCCTGGGGACTCGGCTGGGAATGCTGGTGCGATGGCATGGAAGTGTCGCAGTTCACCTATTTCCAGCAGGTCTGCGGCATCGAATGCGCGCCGGTGGCCGGCGAACTCACCTATGGGCTGGAGCGACTGGCCATGTATGTGCAGGGCGTCGACAATGTCTACGACCTCAACTTCAACGGCCGCGAGGGCGCCGACAAGGTGACTTATGGCGATGTCTTCCTGCAGGCCGAGCAGGAATACTCGCGTCACAATTTCGAATACGCCAACACGGCGATGCTGCTCAGGCATTTCGAGGATGCCGAGGCCGAGTGCAAGGCGCTGCTCGATGCCGGTGCGCCGGCGTCGAACGACAATCTGCCGATGCACAGGATGGTCTTCCCAGCCTACGACCAGTGCATCAAGGCCAGCCATGTCTTCAACCTGCTCGACGCGCGCGGCGTGATTTCGGTCACCGAACGGCAGAGCTACATCTTGCGGGTGCGCAATCTGGCCAAGGCCTGCGGCGAGGCGTTTCTGAAGACACAGGCTGGCGGACTGGCGGCCTGAGTTTCAGGCGCGCTTCATCATTTCTAGGGAAGCGTTGATCGGCGACAGGATCTGGCCGCTCGGGCCAGCCATGGTCCGCAATGCCTGCCGCACGCCCGGCATCGAGAAGGCGCCGTGGACCTGCGCGGTGAAGCAGGCGCTGAGCGCGAGGATCTGAAGAAGTCTGGATGCCGTTTTCATGGTCGTTCAGCCAATAGTTCCCTGCCTGAGCGTGGGTCGCTTCAGCGCTGCGTTCGGTTCATGGAAATCTTTGATCCAAGGACGGGCCGGATCGCCGCGTCCCGACAGCGAGGCCAAAATTTCCGGAAATCAGCCGAAGTCGGCGATTGAAGCGCCGAAAGGGTGACAGCGGCCAGCCGAGTTGCTATGCCCCGCCCGGACCACTCTCCCGCATGAGCTGACCCCGATGCCTGACCTGCTTCTAGAACTTCGCTCCGAGGAAATTCCTGCCCGCATGCAGCGCAAGGCGGCGGGTGACCTGAGGAAGATGCTGACCGACGGTCTGGTCGAGGCGGGGCTGACCTATGAGGCGGCGCGCGAGTATTGGACGCCGCGGCGTCTGGCGCTCGACATCAGGGGGCTGACCGCACGCTCGAAGGATATCCGCGAGGAGATCAAGGGGCCGTCGACGACCGCGCCCGAGCAGGCGGTCCAGGGGTTCCTGCGCAAGGCCGGGCTTACATCGATCGCCGAGGCGCATGTCCATTCCGACCCCAAGAAGGGCGACTTCTATGTCGCCCACATTTCGAAACCGGGCAGGGCAACCGAAGAGATCATCGCCGAACTGGTGCCGGGCATCATCCGCAATTTCCCCTGGCCGAAATCGATGCGCTGGGGCCCGGCCTCGGCGAAACCAGGCTCGCTGCGCTGGGTGCGGCCGCTGCAATCCATCCTGTGCACCTTCGGCCCGGAGACCGAGGAGCCCGTCGTGGTCGATTTCGAGATCGACGGCATCCGCTCCGGCAACATCACCTATGGCCACCGCTTTCACGCGCCTGATGCCATCACCGTGCGCCGCTTCGATGACTATGTTTCTAAGCTGGAGGCGGCGAAAGTCGTGCTCGACGCCGACCGGCGCAAGGAGATCATCCTTGCCGACGCCCGCAATCTCGCTTTCGCCAACGGTCTCGACCTGGTCGAGGACGACGGGCTGCTGGAGGAAGTCTCCGGACTGGTCGAATGGCCGGTCGTGCTGATGGGCGCGTTCGAAGAGGCTTTCCTGGGCATTCCGGCCGAGGTGATCCGGCTGACCATCCGCGCCAATCAGAAGTGCTTTGTGACACGGCCGCCGGGCGTCGACGATACGCTTTCCAACCACTTCATCCTCACCGCCAACATCGAAGCGAAGGATGGCGGCAAGGAGATCGCCCACGGCAACGGCAAGGTGGTGCGCTCTCGCCTGTCGGACGCGCTCTATTTCTGGACGACCGACCAAGGCAATTTGCCTGATCTCGACCAGTTGCGGGCGTCGGCGGAAAAGTTCGAACTCGACCTAAACAAACCGCTTGATCAGCGCATGGCCCGCCTCGACCATCTCGGCGTCACCTTCCATGCCAAACTCGGCACGCAGGGCGAACGGGTGGAGCGGATCAAGCGGCTGGCCGAAGAACTGGCGCCAATCGTCGGCGCCGATCGCGCTCTGGCGCGCCGTGCCGCGGTTCTCGCCAAGGCCGATCTGCAGACCGAGGTCGTCGGCGAGTTCCCGGAACTGCAGGGCGCCATGGGCCGCAAATACGCGCTCCTCCAGGGCGAGCATCCATCCGTGGCCGCCGCCGCTGAAGAACATTACAAGCCGCAAGGCCCTTCCGATCGCGTGCCGAGCGATTCGGTTTCGATCGCCGTCGCGCTCGCAGATAAGTTGGATACGCTGGTTGGCTTTTGGGCCATCGATGAAAAGCCGACAGGGTCGAAGGATCCTTATGCGTTGAGGAGGGCTGCGCTTGGCGTCGTGAGGATACTGGTCGAGAACAAGATTCAGTTGAGCATCGTCGATGTGGCAGAATCTCACATCCCTTCGGTCCATCAATCGATGAGGAGCGCCCAAGGTGGAGCAATAGGGCGAGGAATGCGAGAGTTCAGAGGTGCGCAAGTTGGCGATGAGGTACTCGACCTCCTCGCCTTCTTCCACGATCGCCTCAAGGTCTACTTGCGTGACCAGGGCGCCCGCCACGATCTCATCGATGCCGTCATCACGCCACAGTCCGACGACCTCCTGCAGATCGTCCGCCGCGTCGAGGCGCTCGGCTCCTTCCTCGACAGCGAGGACGGCAGGAACCTGCTCGCCGGCACCAAGCGTGCGGCCAACATCCTGGCGGCCGAGGAGAAGAAGAAAACGGCGGTCGCCGAAACCGTTGAGCCGGCGCTGTTCCGGCACGATGCCGAGAAATCGCTGTTTGCGGCGGTGAATCAGGCCGAGAAGCAAGCCGGCGAAGCGATTCAAAACGAAGACTTTTCCGCTGCCATGCTGGCGCTTAGCGTTTTGCGCGAACCCGTTGATTCATTCTTTGAGGGTGTTCTCGTGAATGATGAGGACGTGTCCGTACGAGCCAACCGTCTGGCGCTGCTCGCCCGCATCCGTGCGGCCACCGGTCAAGTCGCGGATTTCGCGAAAATCGCGGGTTGAGAGCTTAAGAAAAATATCTGTAGGCCGGCCGTTCGAGCCGGCTTACAGTCATATGGCGATGATCTCTCCGTGGCAAAAGGGACATGTTCCCCAACCCCACGGAGGCTTCCATGAATTCCGATCACGAAATCGAAGTGACAGAAGAAACCCCGGCTCCCGCCGAGGCGCTTGAAACCGCTTCCGAAACCGATCTTGCCGCTGCCGTCGAAACCGCCGACCTGTCGGACGACGAAGACGACGAAGACGGCGGAGAGTCGGACAAGGACGAGGCCGAAGCCGCCACTCTCTCGGGTGACGACGAGGACGAAGACGAGGAAGATGAAGAAGACGACGCCGACGACAGCGTGAAGGCTGAAGGCGACGACGAGGAATCCGAAGAAGACGAGTCCGAAGAAGACGAGGACAAGGACGTCGCGGCCTGAGATTTCAATCCAGTTCAGTCGAAAGAGGGCGGCGCATCACAGGCTGTATGAGAACGTCGGCGCTTCGTCTCGGCGAAGCGCCTGAAACAGCCCATCTACCTTTCAACGGCTTTGGCCGAGGTTGATGCTCCGGACCATGTTGAAAGCCAGCACCGAGAGTGCCATTTCGGTGCTGGTTCCCTTGGTGCCTCGCGTCAGGAACCGGCCTGTCATCATCCATTTTATCCAGTGCTTCAGGTCGGGCGCGGCGATCATCCCATTAGGATCGGCCGGACCAGGTCCAGCTTCTCGACAACGAAATCGAAGAAGGCGCGGATGCGAGGTGTCGTCCGCAGGTCCGGATGCGTGAGGAGGTACCAGCCGCGCGTCAGTTCCCGTACCGGAGGAAGGACCTGCACCAAGTCATCGTGCATGTCGGCAATCGTGGTGGGCAGCGGAGCGACACCGACGCCCGATTTCACGGCCATCAACACGCCAAGAACGCTGTTGTTGCGAGCTGCGACCTTTGCGTTGGGCGCAACGCTGGCGAACCACTTCGCCGCTCGGTGGTTCACGAGCATTCCATCGAATCCCACGATGGAGTGGTCGGCGATATCTTCAACACGATGTGGCCTGCCATTGTGCTGGACGTAGCTCAGGCTGGCGTAAACCGCCCAGATCGAATCGCCGATTTTCCGCCCGACCAGGTTTTCGTCGGCAGGTTCGCCGGAGCGCAGCGCGATGTCGGCCTCCCCTTTCGAAAGATCGAGATAACCGTCGCTCATCACGAACTCCACCCTCAGCCCAGGATGGCGCTCGTGGAAGAGATCGAGCAAAGGCGATGACGTGATGCGGGATACCAAAGGCTCGGGGCAGGTGAGACGGATCGTGCCAACCAGCTCGTTTCCATGGTCACGGACCTGGCGCTCGACTCCAGCGACGGCCTCGTCCACCCGTTCGATAGCCGGGCGCAGCGCTTCGCCGAGTTCCGTTAGCTGATAACCTGTCGGGTGGCGGCGGACCAACGCATGACCGACCTTGCGCTCCAACTCCAACAGTCGCCGATGAACCGTCGACTGATTGACGCCGAGCGCCCGAGCGGCCGCGAGCGTGCTTCCATGCCGCGCAACTGCAAGAAAATATCGAAGGCCGTTCCAATCGAACATTCGGACGTTATGCAGCATTGCATGGCCGTTCGGCAAACTTGCTGCTGCCCGGTGTCGCGGTCCCGGCCTAGGATCGGCCATCATTCGACGAGGAGAGCCGTATGCACAAGACAATGGAAATCAGTCAGGCGATCGCGGGCCTTTCGGTCGGCGTCACCGCATCAGCGCGAGACACCGGCGCGGCGAAACTCACCCCGCTTCATCGCGAGGTCGTGCAGACGATGTCGCGCGCAGAAGATCAGGAGGTGCGCGTTCTGTCCGCCACTCTCGATCCAGGCGATCGCACGCCACATCATTCGCACCGCTTTCCGGTTACGGTCTATATGCTCGAAGGCACCTTCACTCTGGAACTCGACGACCGTGAGCCTGTCCACGTGCGCGCCGGCGAAGTGTTCGTTGAACCGGCACACGTCACCATGACAGGACGCAATCTCGATCCCAAAGTACCGGCAAGAATGGTGCTCTTTTATGTGAGCGACCCCGACACACCATTTGCCGACCCTGTGAAGTGAACGGCAGTTTTCGCTTCGACTACGGACGTTCCCCGATCGATTAGTCTCGGTGGAGAGTCGGGGAGGGTCTTGCCGTTCGGCAGACTTCGGCGACGACGCAAAGAACCAATTGTGCTTTCACACAGCCTGATCAGCGCGACCCTCTCTTTTGGTGCTCCCGGATGCTGACTTGTCAGTCCTCCAGGATGCTGACGTGTACGCCGTTTTCGTAGACGTCGACCTGGATCAGAGGCTCGCCATTGACGATGGCGCGCTTGGTCGAGGAACTCATCGCGCCGGGGCGCTCCAGCATGCGCTGCAGATCGGCGCGCTGGTCATTGGTCCTGAACCAGGCGTCACCCTCGTCGTCGCGGTCGCGGCGATGGAATTTGTGCCAGTTGGCGCGGTCCTGCCGCACCATTTGCGCGGCGCTGTCGAGCGCATAGCCGTCACTCGCTTGATGATCCCGATCGGAAATGCGCGCGACATAGGATCCCAGCATGTCGTCCGCATGAGCCGCGCCGGCGCCAAGCAGTGATACCAGCAGAAGCCCGACCACGGTGACAGTTCTGGATTTGCTCATATCAACCCCTCTTGCCCTGAACGATGAAACCCCGTCTGCCACAGCCGCCTGGCGAAATTCAGGTGACCGCGTCCAGCGGTGAAGATCAGCCGGGACGGGGTTTGCCCGGCAATGGTGCGCCGACCGTCAGACCGCAGTCAAGTCGCGGTGAGGCGCCCTACTTGGCTTTGCCGAGCCCTTGTATGGGCTGGGCCGCTGCCTGCGCGGGCGTGCTCGGGGCTGCGGCGGATTTATTTCCAGTATCTCCCGAAGGGGCTGCCGAGGCAGTGGCCGTTGCCGGCGCGGTGCCTGCTGCCGCGGTACCGGTGGCCGGCGCCGCGCTTGGTGCCGGTGCCGAGAAGGCAGGACCGGCGACGCCACCACGGATGACCACGGGGCCTTGCTGGGAGCCGCGCCTGGTCCCGGGCTTGTCCGGGATGGCGGCCACCTTTTCATAGGTGACGTCGGGCTGTGCTTCGCCGAGCGCCACCACGGACCGCATATCGCTGGCTTTGACGCCGAGCTTGATGATGGATGGTGTCGAGGATGGCACACCGGGAAAAACCAGCGACGAGGCCTGCGCCCCGCCGGTCATCGCCGCCAGAGTGATCCCCAGCGCCCCCAGGATACGCACAGACACGATGATAGCTCCCCTTTGTCCAGAACCACACGATAGCGGGTCGGACTTGATATCGGCTTTCGTGGAAACATTGCATTTTAGGGATTGATAAGTCGCCAATGCCCGACTGCTCCCAACAGCGACTTGCCCAACTGCCGACTTGCCCGACAGCCGCCATCGTACTACGCAGCCGGCATCTGTGAGGTGACGAGAGTGGCTGAAATACTTGCCGTCGGCGAGGCGATGGAGCGGGCGCTGGCGCTGCTCAGGGATGGCGATGTCGTCGCCATCCCGACGGAGACCGTCTACGGGCTTGCCGGCGATGCCACCAACGGCATCGCTGTGGCGCGCATCTTCGAAGCCAAGGGGCGGCCGCGCTTCAACCCGCTGATCGCCCATGTCGCCAACATGGCGATGGCCGAGCGCATCGCGTTGTTTGATCCGCTGTCGAAGAAGCTGGCGCAGGCATTCTGGCCGGGTCCGCTGACGCTGGTGCTGCCGCAGCGGCCTGGCAACGGCATCCATCCGCTGGTCACGGCCGGGCTCGATACGATTGCCTTGCGCATGCCGAGGGGCTTTGGCGGCGAACTCATCGACCGCCTCGGTCGCCCGCTTGCGGCACCCAGCGCCAATTCGTCGGGACGGATCAGCGCGACGACGGCGCAGGCGGTGGCCGCCGATCTCGGCGCGCGGATCAAGCTGGTGGTCGATGGCGGCGCGACGCCGGTCGGGTTGGAATCGACCATCGTCAAGGTAGATGGCGCGGCATTGCGGCTGCTCAGGCCCGGCGGCATTGCCGCCGGTGAGATCGAGGCGGTCATCGGCATGAAGCTGTTGCGTGGCGGTGCCGTCGGCGTCGAGGCGCCCGGCATGCTGGCCTCGCATTACGCGCCGGGTGCCGCCATGCGGCTGAACGCGGGTACGGTCGGCGAGGGCGAAGCCCTGCTCGCCTTCGGCAGCCAGCGAGCCGAAGGCTGGCGACACGCCGCCGCGTTCCTCAACCTGTCCGTATCAGGCGATTTGCGCGAAGCGGCGAGCAATCTTTTCGCCTACATGCAGGATCTCGACCGCAGCGGCGCGCGGACGATCGCCGTCGAGCCTATCCCCTTTGATGGTCTTGGCGAGGCGATCAACGATCGGCTGTCGCGCGCGGCTGCCCCACGTGACAACACACAGCCCACAACATAGTTTTCCGACATGACCGAGACTTCAGCGACACTCGACCCCGTTCTCATCGATCGCTTCGCGGCGATCGTCGGCGACAAATATGCCCTGCGCGACGAGCGGGATATCGCGCCTTACCTCACCGAGCGGCGCGGGCTCTGGCATGGCGCGACATCGCTGGTGCTGCGGCCGGGCAGCGTTGAAGAGGTCAGCCAGATCATGAAGCTGGCGAGCGAGACGGGAACGCCGGTCGTGCCGCAGAGCGGCAACACCGGGCTGGTCGGCGCCCAGGTGCCGGACAAATCGGGCCGCGAGATCGTCTTGTCGCTGTCGCGGCTGAACCGCATCCGCGAGATCGATGTGCTGTCCAACACGGTGACCGTCGAGGCCGGCGTCATCCTGCAGACGCTGCAGGAGGCGGCCGACGCCGCCGACCGGCTGTTTCCGCTGTCGCTGGCCGCGCAAGGCTCCTGCCAGATCGGTGGCAATCTCTCGTCCAATGCCGGCGGCACCGGCGTGCTTGCCTATGGCAATGCGCGCGAGCTCTGCCTTGGCGTCGAAGTGGTGCTGCCGACCGGCGAGGTGTTCGACGACCTGCGCAAGCTGAAGAAGGACAACACCGGCTACGACCTGAAAGACCTGTTCGTCGGCGCCGAGGGCACGCTCGGTGTCATCACAGCCACCGTGCTCAAGCTGTTCCCGAAGCCGAAGGGACGTGAAGTGGCTTTCGTCGGCCTGTCGTCGCCCGAGGCGGCGCTTTCCCTGTTCAGCCTGGCGATGGACCGTGCCGGATACGCACTCACCGCTTTCGAATTGATCGGCAGGCGGCCATACGATTTCACGCTGGCGCATGCCCAGGGCGTGACGCGGCCGCTGGTCGAGGATTGGCCTTGGTATGTACTGATACAGATTTCGTCCGGCCGTTCATCGGAAGATTCGAGAGCGTTGATCGAGGACGTGCTTTCAGCCGGTCTTGAGCAGGGATTCGTCGGTGACGCGGTCATCGCTGCAAGCCTCGGGCAGGGCGATGCCTTCTGGAATTTCCGCGAGGTGCTGCCCGAAGCGCAGAAACCGGAGGGCGCCTCGATCAAGCACGACATTTCCGTGCCGGTGGCCATGATCCCGCGTTTTATCGAACAGGCCGCCGGTGCCGTGGCATCGGTAAGCGCGAACGCCCGTGTGGTCTGCTTTGGCCATATGGGCGACGGCAATCTCCACTATAACATCTCGCGGCCAGTGGACGGCGACGACGAAGCGTTTCTCGGTCTCTATCATGCGATGAACCACGCGGTGCATGACGTGGTGCGCAGCCTGCACGGTTCGATCTCGGCCGAGCACGGCATCGGCCAGTTGAAGCGGGACGAACTGATCGCCACCGCGCCGCCGATGGCGATCGACCTGATGCGCAGGGTGAAGGCGGCCTTCGACCCGGCGGGGATCATGAATCCCGGTAAGGTTATCTGATCCTTTCAACATCTTGTGCCTGGTCGCATTCCGATAACCATCCCTGAGATCAGCAAAATTTAACCGACTTTCTTAAGCGCGACGGTAAGGAGCCCGCGCTACTGTTTCCTCACAAACGAGGCTGGAAAAACCGGCCCGGAGAGAACCGGACACCGGCTCTCAGGAGACAGACAGGAAGGCACTCTATGAACACCGGACTGAAGCCAGTCTGGGCGGGACGCAACATGCGTCTCGACCCATTCCGCCTGCCGCAGGTGGTGAGCTATGCCACGCGCGACGACTACGGCGACGTGACCTTCACCATCGACCAGCGTGGCGCCGTCATCCGCCGCGTACTCGAGATGAGCGGCGTGCCGGCGATCATCGCTCTGCCCGCCAATGCGTTCCGCGGCGTTGCCGCCCGCGCGATGGAGGATCCGGACGGCAATGTCACGGTGACTTTGGAACTTCTGCACAACGATCCGATGCTGTCGGTGCCGCTGCTGGTTGCCGACGATCTCGAGGATGTCGCCGCCGACTGGCGCGCCTGGGCGGATGCCTACCGTCTGCCGATGCTCTTGATCGAATCGGACGGTGTCGCCCGCACGCTGGAGGAATCGCTCGGCGCGGCCATCAAGACGCTGCCGCCGCAGGATCGCCGCAAGGGTCGCGTTTCGACCACGCGTCGCCCGCGCTTCCTCGCTCGCCGCAGGGCCGGCGATCTCGGTCTCAGGCTGGTCATCGACGGCCAGGAGATGATTTCAAGGGAGTGAGAAGCGGTCCGCGACAGCGGACGAAAAGCCAATTGCTTGGCTTTTCGAGCTTCGAACGCCCTGAGCTTGCGAAGGGCGGGGGCGAGGGAGGCGGCCGCTAGACCAGCGGCTTCAGCGCCACCCACAGCGCGCCACCGATCAGGCCGAGGAAGATCAACCAACCGACCTGGTTGTTCGACCGGAACAGCCGCAGGCATTGGTCCGGATTGTCGATATCCAGAACCGTGATCTGCCGGCCCATATGGGCGCCGGCGGCGATCAGCCCGGCCAGTGCCGGCACCGGCGCCTGCGCCGACGCGAAGGCGATGGCGAAGCAGATCAGCGCGCCGCCATAAAGTCCTGCCAGCCACGACTTGGTGTTTTCGCCGAACAGGCGTGCCGTCGAGCGCACGCCGACAATGGCGTCGTCTTCCTTGTCCTGGTGCGCATAGATCGTGTCGTAGCCGATCACCCACAGGATCGAGCCGACATAGAGCATGATGGCGGGCCCATCGAGATCGCCGAACTCGACTGCCCATCCCATCAGCGCGCCCCAGGAAAAGGCAAGGCCGAGAACCAGTTGTGGCCAGTTGGTTATCCGCTTCATGAACGGATAGATGGCGACGACGGCCAGCGAACAGATGCCGAGCAGAATGGCGAAGCTGTTGAACTGCAGCAGCACCGCCAGGCCGGCCAGGGCCTGCAGGACGAGAAACAGCCATGCCCGCCGGCGCGTGACCTTGCCCGATGGCAGCGGCCGCGACCGCGTGCGTTCGACCTTGTTGTCGATGTCCTCGTCGACGAGGTCGTTGTAGGTGCAGCCGGCGCCGCGCATGGCGATGGCGCCGACCAGGAACAGCACGAGATACCATGGCGCCGGCAGCAGCGAGAGCAGCGGGTCGCCGGGGCGCGGATAGGCGCTCGCCGCAAGCGCCGCCGACCACCAGCACGGCCACAAAAGCAACTGCCAGCCGATCGGCCTGTCCCACCGGGCAAGCTGGGCGTAGGGCCATATCGAGCGTGGCAGCACGCGATAGACCCAATGGCCGTTCGGCGCATCGGCGACACGGCCCTGGGCCGCTTTCGATTGGATGGGTTCCATCATGCTGGATTGGCAGCAGAGTTGGAGGTCGTCAAGCGGCGAGGCGGGCAGCTGCGCCGGATCATGAGGCGAAGATGTCGTGGGTGGCGAACCAATCCTTCGCCACCTCGATGAAGGCCAGCGCCGCATTAGATACACGCTGATGCGTGTCATGGGTGAGCAGGATCCGCTGCATGGGCAGCGGATCCGACAGCGGCTTGCAGATGAGGGGCAGGCCGTCATAGCTGCGGTCACCGTGCGGGCGGGTGTAGCTGATGGCAACGCCGAAGCCGTTGGCGACCATGCTGCGTTGGAGTTCGAACGAGCTCGTCGCCCTGTCGGCCACTGGCGAAAGGCCGCGGCTGCGGAACAGATCAAGCATGTGTTGCCAGCTGTGTGGCTGGTCCGTCGTGATCAGCGGATAGGCGGCCAGGTCCGCGAGGCTGACCGATGGACGGTCCGCCAGGGGATGGCCTGCCGGTAACAGGGCGTGCGGGCGAAGTTCGCGCAGCAGGATGCGGGCGAAATGCGTCGGCAGGCTGAGATCATAGGTGAGGCCGAGATCGATGGCCGCATCGCCGAGCCGTCGTCCCAGCGTTTCGAACGTCTCGTCGCGAACCACGATCTTCACGGCGGGATAGCGTTCGGAGAAGGCACGGATCAGGGCCGGCGCGAAGAACGGTGCCAGATCCTCGAAACAGCCCAGCACCAGTTCACCGCCGACAGCCGATTTGCCTGAGCCCAGGCCGACGAGTTCGTCCGCCTCGGAGAGGACCTGTCTTGCCTTCGCCACAACGGCGCGCCCGAACGATGTCGGCGACACGCCGCTTCCCCGCTGGCGGACGAACAGCTTTTGGCCGAAATTCTTTTCGACGGCGTCAATCGCCACCGAGATCGAAGGCTGCGAGACGTTCAGCATCTTTGCCGCGCCGGTGACGCTGCCATGACGCGCCACGGCGACAAGATAACGCAACTGCGTGAGGGTCACATTCATAGACATAGCCTATGTAGCAAATGGAAAGTTATTATTTTACTGAATGAAAGATGGTTGCGATAGTCGGTCATTCCCATAAGGAGAACGCCATGGCTTCCGAAAGCGACACCCAGACGATCGATGCCCAGAAAATCGATGCCAAGACAATCGCCGACTACCAGCGTGACGGTGCGGTTTGCATTCGTGGCGCCTTCAAGGATTGGGTCGACACGATTGCCGCCGGCATCGAGCGCAACATGCAGAACCGCAGCGCCACCGCGTCGGATATCGCCAATGGCCGCGGCAGTTTCTTCGACGACTACTGCAACTGGGAGCGCATTCCCGAATTCGTCAGGGTGGTGCGGGAATCGCCGGCCGCTGAGTTGGCGGCGGCGGTGATGCAATCGCGCACCGCGCAGTTCTTCCATGATCATGTGCTGGTCAAGGAACCCGGTACGCAGAAGCCGACGCCCTGGCACCAGGACATCCCCTACTACTTTGTCGACGGCCGGCAGACGGTGAGCTTCTGGATTCCCATCGACCCGGTGAAGGAGGCAACGCTGCGCCTCATCGCCGGCTCGCACAAATGGGACAAGATGATCCTGCCGGTGCGCTGGCTCGACGACAGCAATTTCTACGCTGGCGACGGGGACTATCTGCCGGTGCCCGACCCGGACAAGGATCCGTCGCTGAAGGTGCTCGAGTGGGAAATGGAGCCGGGCGACGCTATCCTGTTCGACTTCAGGACCGCGCATGGCGCACGCGGCAACATGACCTCGGCGCGGCGCCGGGCGCTGTCGCTGCGCTGGGTCGGTGACGACGCACGCTATGTCGAGCGGCCGGGACGCACGTCGCCGCCCTATCATGGCCACGGCATGCAGCCGGGACAGAAATTGCGCGAGGACTGGTTTCCGGTCGTTTTCCCGGGCTGAACCGAATTGCCAGAACACGGGCGCCGGTATCCGGCGCCCGTGTTCGGCAGGGGTAACGTTCCCGTGCGCAATTCGGATCAAAACACCCGGATGCCTTGACCCGTCGCCAAGAGAGCAATAGCGGGTGCTCTCCAAGGGATAGCATCAAGAGGTGGCCATGAACGTTCTTCTTCTCGGCTCCGGTGGCCGCGAACATGCGCTTGCCTGGAAGATTGCCGCCTCACCGCTGCTGACCAAGCTCTATGCGGCTCCCGGCAATCCGGGCATCGCCGGCGAGGCCGAGCTGGTGAAGCTGGACATTGCCGATCACGCCGCCGTGGCCTCCTTTTGCCTGGAGAAGACAATCGACCTTGTCGTGGTCGGTCCGGAAGGGCCGCTGGTCGCCGGCATTGCCGACGATCTGCGCGCGCAAGGCATTCGCGTCTTTGGTCCATCCAAGGCCGCCGCACAGCTGGAAGGCTCGAAGGGTTTCACCAAGGACCTCTGCGCCAGATACAACATCCCGACCGCCGCCTATGGCCGTTTCGGCGATCTGGCGTCCGCCAAGGCCTATGTAGAAAAGACGGGTGCGCCGATCGTCATCAAGGCCGATGGCCCGGCCGCTGGCAAGGGCGTGACCGTCGCCATGACACTCAGTGAGGCACAGGCAGCACTCGATGCCTGTTTCGAAGGTTCCTTCGGCGCCGCCGGGGCGGAGGTGGTGATCGAGGAATTCATGACCGGTGAGGAGGCAAGTTTCTTCTGCCTCTGCGACGGCACCACGGCGCTGCCCTTCGGCACCGCGCAGGACCACAAGCGTGTCGGTGATGGCGATGTTGGTCCCAACACCGGTGGGATGGGCGCCTACTCGCCGGCCCCGGTGATGACGCCGCAGATGGTTGAACGCACCAGGCGCGAGATCATCGAGCCGACCATGCGCGGAATGGCTGTATCAGGCGCGCCTTTCGCCGGCATTCTCTTCGCCGGGCTGATGATCACCGAGAATGGGCCGAAGCTGATCGAGTACAACACCCGTTTCGGCGACCCGGAATGCCAGGTGCTGATGATGCGGCTGAAGGATGATCTGCTGGTGCTGCTCAACGCAGCGACCGACGGCCAGCTTGCGCATACCTCAGTGCGCTGGCGCGACGAAGCCGCGCTCACCGTGGTGATGGCCGCCAGGGGCTATCCCGGTACTCCGGAAAAAGGATCCGTCATCCGCGGCGTCGAAGACGCGGCAAGCGACGGCGTCCAGATATTCCACGCCGGCACGGCCATCAATGGCGGCGCGCTGGTTGCCAATGGTGGCCGCGTCCTCAATGTCACGGCGACCGGGAGCACGGTCGGCGAGGCGCAGAGGCGCGCCTATGCCGCGCTCGACCGCATCGATTGGCCGGACGGCTTCTGCCGCCGCGATATCGGCTGGCAGGCCGTGGCGCGCGAGCGGGCAGGCTGAAGTTCCGTATCGGGAAGGCAGCCTACCGCTGGCCGCGATCGAGTTCGGTGGAAGCGGTGCTGACAGGGTCGGCCGCCCCGGCGAAGGCGGCGTCGAGTTGCGCGGGTGAACGCCGCTCGGTCCGCTTCCAGGCGACATATTGGACAATGCCGAAATTCGGCCGCCGCGGCACCGTCTTCACGACTGGCATGCGGAAACCGTAGCGGAACTTCGCCCAGCGCGTACTGAGCGCCGCGACCATTTCCTCGAAGGTCGGTGGTGCCGCCACCGAGGCATAGGTGATGGTGACGTTGCCGGCGAGGCCAGCCTGGCGTGAGACGGGCAACGGTATCGAGGCGAGATAATCAGGCGGCACGTCGATGAGCCCACCGAACGGCCATTGCGCACGCAACGTGGCGGCGTCCGTCGGCGCGACGTTGACGTCGATGTCGTTAGGCGTGCCGGCGACCCTGTAAGGGCAGCGGAACCTGCCGCAATTGGCTTGCGCCGAGAACTGCCACAATGCGTAGCCTTGCCAGTTGCCCATCGGAAAATGCACGTCGATGTCGGACTTGTAGCGGGCGTACCAGAGCGGTAGCCGCGACAGGAGCCGGTATCGATAGCTGTTGTCGGCAATGTACTGGGCCGTCTTGCCGTTGGTGTAGAGCACCGGGAAACGGCCGATGCGCCTGTGCACCTGGCGGACGAACTCCTCGGCATCGTCGAGCGACATCCACTGTGAGGGATCGTTGCCCTCGATGTCGAGAGCCAGCAGGTCGTCCGGCGCCGGCTCGGCGAAATCGAGGAAATTGTTGGCCTGCTCGACCGGATTGCCGGGGCGGGCCAGGTGATAGGCGCCCCATTTCAGGCCGAGCGCCTTGGCCACGACCCGACGCGTCTGGAACAGTTCGCGCGTCACTGCATGGCGTTTCCACAGCGCCTTGCAGAGCTTTACGTCGGTGTCGCTGCCAAAACAGAAATAGGGCGGCGGCATGCCGTCGGAAGCCTTGTTGATGAATCCGACGATGCGCTTGTCGGTGGCAAGTTGCGCCCAGTCGATGGAATTGTATTCGTAGGCGTCGACCACCAGGGCGCGGTCGGCATTCTTCCACGGCTCGGAGAAATCCGAAGCCTGTGCCGCCATCGACAGCGCGATCGTCGCCGCGAAAGCGAGAAGCGCTGTGCGGCGAAGGAGGCGCGCCGGCATTGGCAAACAGGGAATCCCCGTTGATCAAAGGCAGATGCTGAACCGCTATGGTTAAGGATTTGCTGCTGGGTGCGCCACCAGCAAAGCTAGCGTCGCATGAGCGGCTGAAATTCAAACGGGTCGGGTGCCGGCTCTTGCGGCAGCGTGCCTTCGGCGGCGCGTTTGCGGTGGTGGGCGAGAGAGCATTGCGGCGAACACAATATGCCGCGATCCGACCAGTAGGCGGCGCCGTTTTCCAGCTTGCCCTGATGGTACCAGAACCCTGTTGCGCGATAGGGCAGGACGCATTCGATGCAGCGATAGGCGTCGGGTCTGGCAAGCATGGGATGGTCCGGTCCGCTGTTTTTCCCTGTCGCCGGGTCGACTTGATCCGGCGATGATTGAATTTAATACGTGTCGGCGCGATTGCAAAATCCGCGTGACAAAATTTGACGTTTACGTAAAAAGAAGATGGGAGACCACCCAAAGGCGGGATGGTTTTGCGGCAGCGCGGGTCCTAGGATCAATCGGGCCGATGCATCAAGAGGAGAGAGCGGCATGTATCGGGCACCGGTCGAGGATATCGCTTTCACCCTCAAGCATGTTGCCGGCCTGAAGCCCGCACTCGATGCCGGCACGTTCGGCGATCTGAGCGAGGACCTGGTCGATGCCGTGCTTGGCGAGGCCGGCCGTTTCGCCACCGAGGAGGTAGCACCGCTCTACAAGATCGGCGACGAACAAGGTGCGGTGCTGAAGGGTGCCGCCGTCACCACGCCGCCCGGCTGGAGGGACCTCTATCGCCGCTGGATCGATGGCGGCTGGAACGCGCTCTCCGGGCCCGAAGAGTATGGCGGCCAGGCGCTGCCGACCATGCTCGGTGTCGCCGCGCTCGAAATGTGGAACTCCGCCGCCATGGCCTTTGGCATCGGCCCGACGCTGACCATGGGCGCGGTCGAAGCGCTCGACAAGCACGCCTCTGAAGACCTCAAGGCGAAATATCTCGCAAAGCTCGTCTCCGGCGAATGGATGGGCACGATGAACCTGACCGAGCCGCAAGCCGGTTCGGACCTCAACGCGCTGCGCGCCCGCGCCGAACCGGCCGGCGACGGCACCTACCGCATCTTCGGCCAGAAGATCTTCATCACCTATGGCGAGCACGACTTCACCGACAACATCATTCATCTGGTGCTGGCGCGGCTGCCCGATGCGCCTGCCGGCACGCGCGGCATATCGCTGTTCCTGGTGCCGAAATTCCTGGTCGGCGACGACGGATCGCTCGGCGCGCGCAACGATGTCTTCTGTTCCGGCCTCGAGCACAAGCTGGGGATCCATGCCTCGCCGACCTGCACCATGATCTATGGCGATGGCTTCGAGGGGGCCAAACCCGGCGCCATCGGCTGGCTGATCGGCGAGGAGAACAAGGGCCTCGCCTGTATGTTCACCATGATGAACAATGCGCGGCTCTGCGTCGGCATGCAGGGCGTGGCGGTCGCGGAAGCCGCGACCCAGAAGGCGATCGCCTATGCCAATGACCGCCGGCAGGGCAAGGCGGCGAGCTACGCTGGTACCGGCATGGCGCCGATCGTCCATCATCCCGACGTGCAGCGCAATCTGTTGACCATGAAGGCGCTGACGCAGACCGCGCGCGCCATCAGCTACTGCTGTGCCCACGCCATCGACCTGGCGCGCGTATCGGCCGGCGATGACGCGGCGCATTGGCGCGACCGTGCCAATCTGTTGACGCCGCTGGCCAAGGCTTTCTCGACCGATGTCGGCGTGGACGTCGCTTCGCTCGGCGTCCAGGTGCATGGCGGTATGGGCTTCATCGAGGAGACGGGCGCGGCCGCCCTCTATCGCGATGCGCGCATCGCGCCGATCTACGAAGGCACCAACGGCATTCAGGCGATCGACCTGGTGATGCGCAAGCTGCCGCTCGGCGGCGGCGAACATGTTCATGGCTTCATCGACGAACTGGCGGCGGTGGCCGGAACGGTGCGCACCTCCAACCTGCAGGGGTTCGGCCGCACCGCCGATGCTCTCGACACGGCGCTCGCCGATCTGACGCAAGCGACCCGCTTCCTGCAGAAACTGACGGCCGACGGCCGGTTGGACGAGGCGCTGGCGGGTGCGACGCCCTATCTCAGGCTGATTTCGCTGGCCGCCGGCGGCGCCTATCTGGCGCAGGGGGCGCTTGCCGATCATGGCCGTATCCCGCTTTGCCGCTTTTTCGCTGAAAACCTGCTCGGTGAGGTCAGCGCGTTGAGGGCGCGCGTCATCGACGGCGCCGAAAGCCTAGCCGCTGCCGGTAAAACGCTGATTTCAGCCTGACGCTCACAAGGAAGAAACCGTGACAGACCATATCCTCGTCGAGCGCCAGGGCGCCATCCAGATCATCCGCATGAATCGCCCCGACAAGAAGAACGCGCTGACGCGCGCCATGTATGCGAAAATGTCTGCGGCTCTTGCCGAGGGTGACGCCGACCCGGCGATCCGCGTCCACGTGTTTCTCGGCGTGCCCGGCGCCTTTTCGTCCGGCAACGACCTTGCCGACTTCATGGTCGTCGCCACGGGCGGCGATGGCGGCACCGAGGTGTGGGATTTCCTCATGGCGCTGGCCAGGGTCGAGAAGCCCATCGTCTCCGGCGTCGACGGCATCGCGGTGGGCATAGGAACGACGCTCAATCTGCATTGCGACCTGACCTTCGTCACGCCGCGCACCGTGTTCAGGACGCCTTTCGTCGACCTCGGTCTGGTGCCCGAGGCGGGGTCGAGCCTTTTGGCGCCGCGCATCCTGGGGCAGCAAGGCGCATTTGCATTGCTCGCCCTCGGCGAGGGTTTTTCGGCCGCACGAGCGAAGGCCGCCGGCCTGATCTACGAGGTGGTCGAGGAAGGAGCGCTGGAAGCCTCGGTCCTGGCGGCGGCCGGCCAGATCGCCGCCAAGCCACCGCAAGCGCTGAAGATCGCACGCGACCTGATGCGCGGTTCGCGCGACGACCTTGTCGCCCGCATCGGCGAGGAAAGCGAGCACTTCCGCGAGCGGCTCAAGTCAGACGAGGCGCGCGCTGCCTTGACCGCTTTCATGACCAGGAAGAAAGCCTGAGCCTCTCCTTCAGGGGTAAAGCCGCGTCTTGCCCCAACCACCCTTGCCGTTGCGTGAAAAGACGACGCGGTCATGCAGCCGGAACGGACGGTCGTGCCAGAACTCGATCGTTTGCGGCACGATGCGGAAGCCCGACCAGTGTTTTGGCCGCGGGATATCGCCGATCGCATAGCGCGCCGTGTATTCCGCCACCGCCTTTTCCAAGGCGAAGCGGCTTTCCAGCGGCCGCGACTGTTTCGAGGCCCAGGCGCCGATGCGGCTGCCGCGCGGACGCGTCGCGTAGTAGGCGTCGGCTTCGGCATCGCTGACGATCTCCACCGGACCGCGAATGCGCACTTGCCGGCGCAGCGATTTCCAGTGGAAACACATCGCCGCCTTCATGCTGCCAAGAATTTCCCGGCCCTTGGCGCTCTCGAAATTCGTGTAGAAGACGAATCCGCTTTCATCGAACCCCTTGAGCAGAACCATTCGCACATCCGGCATGCCGTCGGCATCGACGGTCGCCAGGGCGACGCCGTTGGGGTCGTTCATTTCGCTCTTCGTGGCGTCTTCCAGCCATGCGGCAAAGAGGCGAAACGGCTCGGCCGCCTCGGTAAAGTCACTGCTTGTTAACTCTGTGTCACTCATAGTTTTTCTCAAATTGTCACGAAATCGGGGAGGTTGCTGATTGTCGCGTATCGCGCAAGCTTTTGACAGCAGGCAATGGAGCGTTATCGCTTCGGCCAGCAGGAAAGCCGTGATCGTGGCAGTCGCCCTGCCGCTTGCAGCCTGTGGCGCCGGTGGCTTCAGCCTGGAAAAAGCCGAGGTCGATCGCTCGATCCTGACCAGCAGCACATCGGCTTCGGCCGCGGCGACCGATTCGGAGCGCGACTCCGACCAGACGACGATCGGCAATGCGGTGTCATCCGCCGACATCGAGCAGCTCGCCGGCCAGTCGGTGCCATGGGCGAACGCCGGCACCGGGTCACGCGGCTCCATCACCGGGTTGGCCGAATTGAAGGACAAAGGCCAGACCTGCCGCCGCTTCAAGGCCTCGCGCGAAAGCTTTGACGGCGTTGCCATGTTCGAAGGCGAACTTTGCCTGGCCGGCGCCGGCGGCTGGCGCATGCAGGACTTCAAGGCGCTCTGAGCCTGATCCGAAAAACGATCGGGTCGGCTTGGCGGGTCTTTTCGCCGCCCAGTGCGTCGCCAATCTTGCCGATATCCCGATATCGGCTGCGACCGGCTCCTTCCGGATCGACAAAAATCCCTCACCAATCCTCAACCGCCGACTTTCGGATCAGGCTCTGATTTTCCGCCTTTGATATGCCGTTCCACCACTGGAATTTCTTCCTATGCGAGCGCATATAGGGGGCAACAGAGACTCACTCCTTCTCCAGGGCAGTAAGCATGCGCGACCCCTATGAGGTGCTGGGCGTTGCCAAGAACGCATCGGCCAAGGACATAAAATCGGCGTACCGGAAACTCGCCAAAAAGCATCATCCGGACCAGAATCCGAATGATCCCAAGGCGAAGGACCGTTTTGCCGCGGCCAACCAGGCCTATGAGATCGTCGGCGACGAGAAGAATCGCGCCGCTTTCGATCGCGGCGAGATCGACGCCGACGGCAAGCCGCGATTCCAGGGCTTTGAGGGCGCGGCCGGTGGTGGCGATCCCTTCGGCGGGTTTCGCCGGCAGCAAGGGGCGGGCGGTTCGCGATTCGAATTCCGCTCCGGTCGTCCGGGCGGTGATCCGTTCGACGGCAACAGCGACATCTTCAGCCAGATATTCGGCGACGCCTTTTCCGGCGCGCGCGGCGCAGGCCCGGGCGACCGCCGCCAGCCGGCGACCGCCGCCGATCTGAACGTGACGCTCGACGTCACCATCGAGGAAGCCGCGACAGCCGACAAGGTGACGGCGATGTTCCCCGACGGCCGCAAGGTGGCGGTGAAGCTGCCGGCCTATGTCGAGGATGGCCAGACCATCCGGTTGAAGGGGCAGGGCGAGCAGGGGCCGGGCCAACCTGGCGACGCGCTGGTCAAGATACGCTTTCGCCGGCATCCGCGCTATCGTCTCGAGGGCCGCGACCTGCACGCCGATCTGCCGGTAGCGCTGGCCGATGCGGTGCTCGGCGCCAAGGTGGCGGTCGATACGCCGACCGGCAAGCTTGCCGTCAACGTTCCGGCCTGGTCGAGCTCGGACAAGGTCCTGCGGCTGAAGGGCAGGGGTCTGCCGGAAAAGGCCGGTGGCCATGGCGATCTCTATGCCCATGTGCGGATCATGCTGCCAGAGGGCGGCGACAGTGCGCTCGAAGCGCTGTTGCGCAGCCAAAAAGGCTGATTGTCGGCTCTTGTCCCCTGAACTGTCCGGTTTGAGCGCTTGAAGGGGCCCTGTGCCTGTGCGATAGGCACTCCACAAAGCAGAAAACCTTGCGGAGAGCGCTCACATGGCGGGTGGACAGGGCCTTATGGCCGGCAAGCGCGGCCTTATTCTTGGCGTCGCCAACAACAGATCGATCGCCTATGGCATCGCCAAGGCCTGCGTCGACCATGGCGCCGAGATCGCGCTGACCTATCAGGGCGAGGCGTTCAAGAAGCGCGTTGAGCCGCTGGCCGCGGAACTGGGCGCCTTTGTCGCCGGCCATTGCGATGTCACCGATCCGGCGAGCCTGGACGAGGTTTTCGCCAACGTCGCCAAGCACTGGGGCAAGCTTGATTTTCTCGTCCACGCCATCGCTTTTTCGGACAAGGACGAGTTGACCGGCCGTTATGTCGAGACGACGCGCGACAATTTCCTGCGCACCATGGACATTTCGGTTTATTCCTTCACCACCATCGCCAAGCGCGCCGAGGCGCTGATGGCCAATGGCGGCTCGCTGTTGACGCTGACCTACTATGGCGCCGAAAAGGTGATGCCACATTACAACGTCATGGGTGTCGCCAAGGCGGCGCTCGAGGCCAGCGTGCGCTACCTGGCCGTCGATCTCGGCGCCAAGAAGATCCGCGTCAACGCCATCTCGGCCGGCCCGATCAAGACGCTTGCCGCGTCCGGCATCGGCGATTTCCGCTACATCCTGAAGTGGAACGAATACAATTCGCCGCTGAAGCAGACGGTGACGCAGGAGGAGGTCGGCGATTCCGCCGTCTATTTCCTGTCCGATCTGTCGCGCGGCGTTACCGGCGAGGTGCATCACGTCGATTCGGGCTATCACGTCGTCGGCATGAAGGCGGTCGACGCGCCGGACATTTCGACGGTCAAGGATTAACAGCCCGCCAATCGTCGTCAGTCCCGATCCCGTTCCGGAAGACCCGATGTACCCGCTGGTTTATATCGTGCGCCACGGCCAGACCGCGTGGAACGCCGAATCCCGGCTTCAGGGGCAGGCCGACACCGATCTCAATACTCTCGGCCGCGAACAGGCGACCGGAAACGGGCATCGGCTTGCCGAACTCGTCGGCAATCCCCGGGATTTCGATTTCGTCGCAAGCCCGATGAAGCGCACGCGCGAAACGATGGAGCGCATCCGCGCCGCGATGAAGCTCGATCCGGGTGCCTATCGGACCGATCCTCGCCTCGTCGAAGTCAATTTCGGCGATTGGCAGGGGTTTACCTTTGCCGAACTCGAGACGCGGTATCCAGGCGCGAGCAGGACGCGCGCTTTGGACAAATGGAACTTTCAGCCGCCGGGCGAAGGCGCCGAGAGCTACCAGATGCTGCTCGTACGGGTGAAGCCCTGGTTCGATGCGATCCAACGCCCGACGATCTGCGTGACGCATGGCGGCGTGATGCGGACCTTGTTTCGCTTCGTGCTTGATATGGCCGAGGACGAGGCAGCGAACCTGGACATGCCGCAGGATCGCGTGCTCAAACTCGAAGGCAAGGGCCTGGAGTGGCTTTAGCCGCAGGTGGCGGCGCCGATTCTCTAATTGGCCGAACTGTCAGGCAGTTCCATGTCGGTGATCACGTTTTCGCCATTGGTCACATCATAGGCGATGACGATGTCCATGCCCGGCTTCAGCGCATCGAGATCGGTCTCGGCGTTCAGCTTGTAGGACTTGCCGTCATCCAGCGTCAGCGTCAGCGCGTCCTTGTCGATTTTCTTGATCAGGCCTTCGGTCTGACCGGCGAAAGCGGCGGTGGAAAGCAGCAGTGTGGCGGCAACGGCGCCAATCAGGGTACGCATAATCGTTCCTCTTTATCATTGCACCGGCATGGCGGCGGGCGTTCAACGGCGGATGGAGCAGAGCAGAAACCAACCGAATGTGTCAAAACTAAATCCACCAGATCACGGTTTGACCCCTGTGAAAAACGCCAATAGAAGGCTGCCTTGAGCCGGCTCCAATGCCGGGCAGGGTTATTTTATGTCTCACAACACGTTCGGCCATCTTTTCCGCGTCACCACCTGGGGCGAAAGTCATGGCGCCGCGCTCGGCTGCGTCATCGACGGCTGTCCGCCCGGCATCCGCTTTACGCGCGATGAAATCCAGGAAGAACTCGACAAGCGCCGGCCGGGACAGTCACGCTTCGTCACCCAGCGGCGCGAGCCCGACGAAGTGAAGGTGCTGTCCGGCTTCATACTCGACGAGGACGGCGAGACGATGATCACCACCGGCACGCCGGTGTCGATGCTGATCGAGAATGTCGACCAGCGTTCAAAGGACTATGGCGAGATCGCCCGCCAATACCGGCCGGGCCATGCCGACTACACCTATGATGTCAAATATGGCGTGCGCGACTATCGTGGCGGCGGCCGCTCCTCGGCCCGCGAGACGGCGGCGCGCGTCGCGGCCGGCGCGCTCGCCCGCAAGGTGGTGCCCGGCATGGTGGTGCGCGGCGCGCTGGTGTCGATGGGCGAAAAATCGATCGACCGCGCCAACTGGAACTGGAATTTCATCGGCGACGCGGAAAATCCGTTCTTCACCCCTGATCCTGCTTCCGTTCCCGTCTTCACGCAGTATCTCGACGGCATCCGCAAGGCCGGCTCCTCGGTCGGCGCGGTGATAGAGATCGTAGCGGACGGCGTTCCGGCAGGCCTCGGCGCGCCGATCTATGCCAAGCTCGACCAGGACATCGCATCCGGCCTGATGTCGATCAACGCGGTCAAGGGTGTCGAGATCGGCAATGGCTTCGAAGCCGCCCGCATCACCGGCGAGCAGAATGCCGACGAGATGCGCATGGGCAATGACGGCAAGCCGGTGTTCCTGTCCAACAATGCCGGCGGCATTCTTGGTGGCATCTCGACCGGCCAGCCAATCATCGCCCGTTTCGCCGTCAAGCCGACGTCCTCGATCCTGACGCCGCGAAAGTCGATCGACAAGGACGGCAACGACGTCGAGATCATGACCAAGGGCCGCCACGACCCCTGCGTCGGCATCCGCGCGGTGCCGATCGGTGAGGCGATGGTTGCGTGCGCCATTGCCGATCATTATCTGCGTCATCGCGGACAGACGGGGAAGGGAATAGGCAGTAGGGAATAGGCGGTAGGCCGCCCGATACAGCCTTTTCTTTTCCCTACTGCCTTACTGCCTAATTCCCTGCGAGCGAAGCGAGCCGCCCATGCCTTACGACCAGAAGAAGATCGTCGAAGCCCTGCGTGCTTTCGAGCGCGGCGAGATCGTTGTCGTCATGGACGATGACGGGCGCGAGAACGAGGGCGACCTGATCGTCGCCGCCGTCCATTGCACGCCGGAAAAGATGGCGTTCATCGTCCGCCACACCTCCGGCATCGTCTGCACGCCGATGCCGCGCGAGGAGGCCAAGCGCCTCAACTTGCAGCCGATGGTTGCCGACAATGATTCGGCGCACACCACCGCCTTCACCGTCAGCGTCGATTTCAAGCACGGCACCACGACCGGCATTTCGGCCGAGGACCGTACGCTGACCGTTCGCAACCTCGCCAACGGCAATGTTGGCGGTTCGGATTTCGTGCGTCCCGGCCACATCTTCCCACTGATCGCGCGCGAGGGGGCGTGCTGATGCGCTCGGGCCATACCGAGGCGGCGGTCGACCTGTGCAAGCTCGCCGGTCTGCCCCCGGTCGGCGTGATTTCGGAATTGGTGAACGACGACGGCACGGTTAAGCGCGGCCCGCAGGTTGCCGCCTTTGCCGAGCAGCACGGTCTCAAGCAGGTTTCGGTTGCCGACCTCATCGCCTACCGGCAGCGTAAGGAAACGCTGGTCGAACGCGTCGCCTGTTCGGATATTGAAACGCCGGGCGGCAAGGCGCAGGTCTTCACCTACACGCTGCCGTGGGATTCCATGCATCACGTCGCCATCGTCTTCGGCGACATCCGCGACGGCGAGGATGTCCCGGTGCGCCTGCATTCCGAGGATGTCGTAACCGACGTCTTCGGCACCAGCCATCGGCTCGACGGCATTATGAAAACGATGGGCGAACGCAGGCGCGGCGTCATTGTCTACCTGCGTGAGGGCTCGGTCGGCGTCGCCCATCAGGAACGCAAGCGTCCCGCCTCCGGCGACCGCGAGGATCATGATGAGGCGCGCCGCCGCGAGAACGAATGGCGCGAGATCGGGCTCGGAGCGCAAATCCTGAAGGATCTCGGCATTTCCTCGATCAACCTGATCGCCTCGCGCGAACGCCACTATGTCGGCCTCGAAGGTTTTGGCATCCACATCGCCAAGACCGAGATTCTCTGAAGGTCAGTCGACACAGGATAGCGCCCGGCCGTTCGAAACCGGGCGCTTCGCGGATCATTCCGCGGGAATGATACCCGCTTCGCATCCGTCAGGCTTCGCAGCGGATCGCCAATTCGCAAGAACCTGAAGCGACGTCGAAAATGGCGGTAGCGGCCTTCAAACAGTTGCTTGAGGGCCTGCTCAAAAGGCCGGGTTCGCGGCCGAACTGAAGGCGCCATTGACGGCTTGGCGCAGCTATCGCAATTGACAATAGCCGGGTTGAGCGCATCCTCTCCCACCATCTCTGAGGGGAGATTCGGGCATGTGGGATTTCGATATCGGCAGGTCGGTGTCCATCATGATGCGGACCTGGCCCTTCATTGTCTTTCGCATGATCGTCTATTTCGGCATCACGCTGGCCTATATCGTGGCGACCGGCACCGGCGCCTCCGTCGGCTATGGCGTCGGCCATATTTCCACCGATCCTGACGGGCCGTTGTCGTTTGCCTTGTGGGGAGGCGTGGTCGGTTTCGGCGTCGTTTCGATTGCCGTCTACTGGATCCGCGAATACATCCTCTACGTCGTCAAGGCCGGCCATGTCGCCGTCATGGTCCATCTGATCGACGGCCGCGACATTCCCGACGGCCAGGACCAGATCGCCTATGCCGGGCAAGTCGTCACCCAGCGTTTCGCCGAGGCCAACATCCTTTTCGTCGTCGACCAACTGGTCAAGGGCGCCATCCGCGCCATCACCGGCCTGCTTGGCGGCATCGCCGCCTTCCTGCCGATCCCGGGGTTGAACGGCCTGGTCTCCTTCATCAACACGGTGATCCGCCTGTCGCTGACCTATGTCGACGAGATCATCCTCGGCTACAACATCCGCATCAATTCCGCCTCGCCTTTCGAGACGGCGCGGCAAGGCGTCGTGCTCTACGCCCAGAATGGCAAGATCATGGTCAAGAACGCCGTCTGGCTGGCAGTCATCATGTGGGGCGTGTCCTTCGTCATCTTCCTGCTGATGCTGGCCCCTGCCGCCGCCATTCTCTTCATGATGCCCGGGCAGCTCGCCGGCTGGGCTTTCGTGCTCGCCATCGTCTTCGCCTGGGCCTTCAAGGCGGCCTTCATCGAACCCTTCGCTATCGCCTGCCTGATGCAGGTCTACTTCAAGACCATCGCCGGCCAGGTCCCCGATCCCGACTGGGACGCCCGGCTGGCCGAGGCATCGTCGAAGTTCAGGGAGCTCAAGGACAAGGCGCTGGCCTCCTTTGGCGGCTCGCGCTGGGGCACGGCCGGCGCGACACGCTGATCAGCGGAGCTTGCGGTCGCCACCGTAGCATCGACGGTGTTGAGGCGCGCCACGGTCGACTTGAGCAGCGCTTCGCCTTGCCCGCAAAACGTCTCGCTCATGATCAGCTCCGGCAGCGGCAGCCGGCGGCCCCAGCCATGTGTTTCGAGGTCCGGTTTGGGGGCGAACTCGGAAACGCGGCCGACGCAGAGATAGGCGACAGGCGTCACATGCTCGGGAATGGACAGCAGGCTTTTCAGCGCTTGCGCCTCGATGATGCTGACCCAGCCGACACCGACGCCTTCGGCGCGCGCCGCCAGCCAGAAATTCTGCACCGCGCAGACCGTGCTGTAGAGATCCATCTCCGGATTGTGCCAGCGTCCCAGCGGTGAATCCTTCGAGCGCCCGCGATCGCAGGTGATGCAAATGTTGAGTGCGCTTTCGCAAATGCCTTCCAGCTTGAGCTTGCGGTACAGCGTTTGCCGTTCTGCCTCGATGGCCGGCAGCTCCTGCTCGCGCGCCGCCAGGAACAGGTCGCGCACCTTTTCCCGTCGTTTGGCGTCGCGGATGACGATGAAATTCCATGGCTGCATGAAGCCGACCGACGGCGCATGGTGGGCGGCAAGGAGCAGCCGCGCCAGCACGTCATCGTCGAGCGCGGTGGGAAGGAAATGGCTGCGCACATCCCGCCGCGTGAACATGGCGCGATAAACCGCATCGCGCGCTTTCTGGTCAAATCCGTCGCCAACAGGAGCGGTCATGTGTTCCGGCATCGCTTGTCCCCTTGCGATTGCAATCAATGCCAGCCGCCTGACCATGCGGATGACGATGCCTGCCAGGCCGGTCTTCTGGCTCGGGATCAACCCGCGTCCGGCGCCTTCCCGTCATCGACAGTGGCACTTACCGGCGCGGTCCCCCTCACAGCGTTGGGCACGCCACGGAGTTCAACCGTGTTCCCGATTCTCCCGCTTGCGGCGGGCACCAGGCAGTGACGGCGACCTTACGCCGAAGCGCCAGCGACGCCAATGCCCGCAGCGACACCAATGGACGCAGGCGTGATTTTCCCCAGCCATCAGCCGCCTGCTCATGGCCTTTGTCGATCCGGGCCACTAGATTAGGACGATGGTTACCCGTCTCTACACCCATCCGATCTTCCTCGAGCACATCACGCCCCCCGGCCATCCCGAGCGGCCGGACCGCTTGCGCGCCATCGAGCGCGTGCTGGACGATGAGGCATTTGCCGCTCTCGACCGCGTCAAGGCGCCGGAAGGCGACGAGGCGACCATCCTCTACGCGCATCCCGCCGATTTCGTCGCGCGCGTCCGCGCCGCCATTCCCGACGAGGGCATCGCCCGCATCGACGCCGACACCACCGCCAGCCCGAAGAGCTGGCAGGCGGCGATCACGGCGATCGGCGCCGCCAACGCCGCCGTCGACGACGTCTTCACGGGCCGCGCCGACAATGCCTTCGTCGCCGCCCGGCCGCCGGGCCATCACGCCGAGAAGACGACGGCGATGGGTTTCTGCCTCTTCAACACCGCGGCGATCGCGGCGCGCTATGCGCAGAAGAAATTCGACGCCGAGCGTGTCGCCATCGTCGATTGGGACGTGCATCACGGCAACGGCACGCAGGACATTTTCTGGGACGATCCCTCCGTGCTCTATTGTTCGACGCACCAGATGCCGCTTTATCCCGGCACAGGGGCAAAGAACGAAACCGGTGCCGGCAACATTATCAACGCGCCACTGGCGCCGCAGACCGGCAGCGAGGTGTTTCGCGATGCCTTCCTGTCGCGCGTGCTTCCGGCGCTCGACGATTTCGCGCCGGACCTGATCATCATTTCGGCCGGTTTCGACGCGCATCACCGTGATCCGCTGGCCGAGATCAATCTGACCGAGGACGACTTCGACTGGGCGACAGGCCAGCTGATGCAGCGCGCCACGCGCCACAGCGGCAACCGGCTCGTCAGCCTGCTCGAGGGTGGTTACGATCTGCAGGGACTGGCATTTTCGGTCGCCGCCCATGTCGGGCGACTGATGAAAGGATGAATGATGGCTGGTGAGACCAACGAAGACGTCAAGGCGATGAGCTTCGAACAGGCACTCGACGCGTTGGAGAAGATCGTCGATGATCTGGAGCGCGGCGACGTGCCGCTCGATCAGTCGATCAGGATTTATGAGCGCGGCGAGGCGCTGAAGGCGCATTGCGACCGGTTGCTGAAGGCCGCGGAGGACAAGGTCGAGAAGATCAGGCTGTCGCGCGACGGCAAGCCGGTCGGAACGGAGCCGCTCGACGCGGACTGAGGCGCGGCCCGAACGATGGTCTTGCCTCACCGGTTTTTGGACACGATCATGATCGAGGATGGAACGCGTCCCGACTGAAACGGCTCCAGGACAAGAGGAGGTTCGGAAACGATGTGCAGAAACATCAAGACCCTGTTCAACTTTGATCCGCCCGCAACCAACGACGAAATCCGCGACGCGGCACTTCAGTTCGTTCGCAAGCTCAGCGGAACGACACGGCCCTCGAAGCAGAACCAGCATGCGTTCGACCACGCTGTCGATGCGATTGCCGCGTCAGCGCGCGAACTGCTCGATTCTCTCGAGACCCATCAGCATCCTCGCAATCGCGAAGAGGTTGCGGCCAAACTGCGGGCCAAGGCGGCGATCCGGTTTGCCTGAGGCGTCCAATGCGGTCGTCGACCGCTGACAAGGAGATATCGTGAGCTTCTTCCCCGGGAAAGACCCTGAGGTCGGCGATGCCTTCGCCAGCGACCAGATCGAGCTGATGGTCATTCCGAACGCCAAGGACATTGGCGGTTTTCAGGTGCGCCGCGCCCTGCCGACCGCCAAGCGGCGACTGGTCGGTCCGTTCATCTTCTTCGATCGCATGGGCCCGGCCATCCTGCGCGCCGGCCAGGCGCTCGATGTCCGCCCGCATCCGCATATCGGACTGTCGACGGTCACTTATCTGTTCGACGGCAAGATCAGGCATCGCGATCCGCTCGGCACCGAGATGGTCATCCAGCCCGGCGACGTGAACCTGATGACCGCCGGCCGCGGCATCGTCCATTCCGAGCGCACGCCCGAGGAATTGCGCGGCGCACCGATGTCGGTCTCCGGCCTGCAGACATGGCTGGCGCTGCCGGACGGCAAGGAAGAAGTGGCACCGGTATTCGAGAACACTGGCGCGGTGCTTCTTCCCGAGATCGATGCCGAAGGCGTCAGCGGGCGCGTCGTCATCGGTGATTTCCAGGGAATGCGGTCTCCGGTCAGAGCGTATTCCGACACGCTCTATGCCGACCTGCGCCTGGCCCCCGGCGCCAGCGTGAGAATTCCAGCCGATGCGGAAGAGCGCGCCATCTACACGTTGGAGGGTGAGGTCGCGATTTCAGGGGATATTTTTCCAGCGGAACGCCTGCTGGTGTTCCGGCCCGGTGACGAAATCGTCGTGTCGTCGCAGGGCGGCGCGCATTTCATGCTGTTTGGCGGCGCTTCGCTCGGCTCGCAGCGTTACATCTGGTGGAATTTCGTCTCGTCGTCCAAGGAGCGCATCGAACAGGCCAAGCAGGAATGGAAGACCGGCCGCTTCGATATCGTTCCTGGAGATGAGGAAGAGTTCATCCCGCTGCCGGAGAGCTAGGGTATGATCCCGAAAAGTGGGAACCGGTTTTCGGAAGAGATCATGCCCAACAGTTAGAGCCGTGGATCGACGCGCGTCACAGACACGCATTTACATTCGCCGGCCGGCGGCCTATTTCGCCGATGAATAGAGAGCCTGAGCCCGTGAACGCAACGCTGCATACGCCGCTTCTCGACAAGGTCCGCATTCCGGCCGACTTGCGCACGCTTGCCGAGAGCGAGCTGCCGCAACTGGCATCCGAGCTGCGCGCCGAATTGGTCGACGCCGTGTCCCGCACCGGCGGCCATCTTGGCGCCGGCCTTGGCGTGGTCGAGCTGACGGTGGCGCTGCACTATGTCTTCAACACCCCGGATGACCGGCTGATCTGGGATGTCGGCCACCAGGCCTATCCGCACAAGATCCTCACCGGCCGCCGCGACCGCATCCGCACCTTGCGGCAGGAGGGCGGCCTGTCCGGCTTCACCCGCCGCGCCGAGAGCGAGTACGATCCCTTCGGCGCCGCCCATTCCTCGACATCGATATCGGCCGGTCTCGGCATGGCCGCCGCCCGCGACCTATCCGGCGGCCGCAACAATGTCATCGCCGTCATCGGTGATGGCGCCATGTCGGCTGGCATGGCCTATGAGGCGATGAACAATGCCGGCGCGCTCGATGCCCGTCTCATTGTCATCCTCAACGACAACGACATGTCGATCGCTCCGCCGACCGGCGCCATGAGCGCCTACCTGGCGCGTCTGGCCTCGGGCAAGGCCTATATCGGCCTGCGCGACTTCGGCAAGAAACTGACCTCCTATCTCGGCAAACGCGCCGACCGTGCGATCACCAGGGCGGTCGAGCATGCACGCGGCTACGTCACCGGCGGCACGCTGTTCGAGGAGCTCGGCTTCTACCACATCGGCCCGATCGACGGTCACAATCTCGAGCATTTGATCCCGGTGCTGAAGAATGTCCGCGACAATGGCAAAGGCCCGGTGCTGATCCATGTCGTCACCCAGAAGGGCAAGGGTTATGCGCCGGCGGAAGCCGCCGCCGACAAGTATCATGGCGTCAACAAGTTCGACGTCATCACCGGTGCGCAGGCCAAGGCGCCTGCCAACGCGCCGGCCTACACCAAGGTGTTCGCCGAAAGCCTGATTCAGGAAGGCCGCGAGGACGACCGCATCGTTGCCGTCACCGCCGCCATGCCGAGCGGCACCGGCCTTGACCTGTTCGGCGAGGTGTTTCCGGCACGGACCTTCGATGTCGGCATTGCCGAGCAGCACGCGGTGACCTTCGCCGCCGGCCTCGCCACGGAAGGTTACAAGCCGTTCGCGGCGATCTATTCGACCTTCCTGCAGCGCGCCTACGACCAGGTCGTGCACGACGTCGCGATCCAGAAGCTGCCGGTGCGCTTCCCCATCGACCGCGCCGGCTTCGTCGGCGCCGATGGCGCCACCCATTGCGGCGCCTTCGACACAACCTTCCTGGCGACGCTGCCCGGCTTCGTGGTGATGGCGGCCGCCGACGAGGCGGAATTGCGCCACATGGTGCGAACCGCGGCGAGCTATGATGATGGCCCGATCGCCTTCCGCTATCCGCGCGGCAACGGCGTCGGTGTCGACATGCCGGAACGCGGCTCGGTTCTCGAAATCGGCAAGGGTCGTATCGTCAGGGAAGGCACCAAGGTCGCCCTTCTGTCCTTCGGTACGCGCTTGCAGGATTGCCTGATCGCCGCCGAGGAGCTTGGCGCTGCCGGGCTTTCCACCACCGTCGCCGATGCCCGTTTTGCCAAACCGCTCGACGAGGATCTGATCCGGCGGCTGGCCCGCTCGCACGAAGTTCTGGTGACGGTGGAAGAGGGCGCCGTTGGCGGCTTCGCCAGCCACGTGCTGCAGTTCCTCGCCCATGAGGGCCTGCTGGAAAGCGGCCTGAAGGTGCGCCCGCTGGTGTTGCCCGACGCGTTCACCGACCACGCCAAGCCGGAAAAAATGTATGCCGATGCCGGTCTCGACGCCGCTGGCATCGTGCGCACCGTGTTCACAGCGCTTGGCCATACGGTTCGCGCGCAACGCGCCTGAATCAAAACCTCAACGGCTTGAATCGATTTGCCGGCTTGAATTCGTAACGTATTGTTTACGCTGCCGTTTGGTGCTTTGCTTACCGTGTCTCTTGGCCGTTTTTCAATGGCGCCCTGCTAGATCATGATCAGGCAGGGAGATAACAACAATGAGAACGCTTCTGTGTGGCGTGGCCCTCTTGGTGGTCATTGTCGCGCCGGCCGCCGCCGAAACGCGCTATGATCGCAGCCTTGAAAAGGCTGCCATGGGCATCGTCGCCGGCAAGATGGGCGATATTCGCGGCGGCTTTTCCTATAAGCAGGTGCCGCAGCTCGTGGTCCTCCCGGACCCTGTTCCGGCGCCCGCGGTTGCGACCGAGCATCCACGCGAGCAAGCTTCGGGGGATCGAGACGACGGTTTGTCTCCAGCCGTCGAGCGCCAGGTTTCGCGAAAGTCGCGCACGCAGCGGCCATCGCGTGGCAGGTCGTCGTAGATGTCGAGGCCATCGAAATGGTCGATCGGCAAGTCGGCGACGGCCTCCGGTGGCGCAAGTCTCACATTGACGGCGATTCGCGTTCGACCGCCGGCGCTCGAGCCCAAGCCACGCCAGGCCAGCACGCAGGCGCAGGTCGGGCAGAACAGGATCTCGAGCGAAGGCGCATCCTTCCCGGCGCGCGTATAGCTACTCGTCGGTCTGGCGACGCGAATGCGTTCGTCGACATAATCGTAGGCCCAGAGCACGCCATAGCGACGGCAGAGGGTGCAATTGCAGGCTGTGATGGATCCGGGATCGCCCTCCAGGGTCCAGTGGGCCGCACCACAGTGGCAGGTTCCCGTCAGCATCCGCCCTCCTTCGAGTTCCGACAGCAAGCTGCTGTCTCCTTACCATTGTGCCGGACCCGATGCGATATTCGATGGCCGCGGAGCGGCTTGATGCGTTCCGCTTTCCGACGATGTTCCTTGTCCCGCCCCAATATCCTTGCCTTCGCGGCCGGCTTTCGCCATGAAGGCCGATGAACTCGCCTCTGCCAGCCAGCACACGCCAGCGGCTCGACGAACTGCTCGTCCAGCGCGGGCTGTTTGCCAGCCGCTCGCGTGCCCGCGACGCGGTAGAACGCGGAGCCGTCACGGTTGACGGGGTGATTGCGCGCAAGCCCGGTCAGAACGTTTTGCCGCAATGCCTGATTGCCATCGACGACCCGGCGCAAGGTTACGTGTCGCGCGCGGCGCTCAAGCTGATCGGCGGGCTCGACCATTTCGGCCTCGATCCGGCTGGCCGCGAGGCGCTCGACATCGGCGCTTCGACCGGTGGCTTCACCCAGGTCCTGCTTGAGCGCGGCGCTGCGCATGTCACCGCGATCGATGTCGGTCATGGCCAGATGCATCCCGATGTCGGCGGCGATCCGCGGGTAACCCTCATCGAGGGCCTGAACGCCCGCGACCTCACAGCGGCCGATCTTGCCGGCCGTATTCCGGACTTTATCGTCTCCGATGTCAGCTTCATTTCGCTGAAGCTGGCGCTGCCGCCGGCGCTTGCCATTGCGAAGGCTGGCACCGGCGCCGTGTTTCTGGTCAAGCCGCAATTCGAGGCGGGTCGCGAAGCGATCGGCAAGGGTGGCCTGCTGAAAGATCCCTACGATGCCTCCCGCGTCGCCGGCCTGCTGCAGGATTGGCTTGACGCCATTCCCGGCTGGCGCTCGCTCGGGCTGCATCTGTCGCCGATCGAAGGTGGCGACGGCAATCGCGAATTCCTGCTCGGTGGGATCAAGGATCGATGACCACGCGCTTCACCATCAGGAAACTTGGCGCCCAGGGCGACGGCATCGCCGAAACCGAAAGCGGTGATCTGTTCATTCCCTTCACCTTGCCTGGCGAAACCGTCACCGCGGCGCGCGAAAGGGACCGCGCCACGCTGATGGCGGTGCTGGAGACCTCGACGCTGCGCATCGATCCCGCCTGCCGCCATTTCACCGAGTGCGGCGGCTGCGCTCTCCAGCATCTCGAAGCCGAAGCCTATCGCCAATGGAAACGCGACAAGGTGGTGCACGCCTTGAGGGGCATCGATTGCCAGATTGGCGAGTTGGTCGCCTGCGCGCCGCACACGCGCCGCCGTGTTGTGCTCGCCGCCCGGCGCGCCGAAACGGGCATGTTGCTCGGCTTCAATCGCCATCTGTCGCCGGAAATCATTCCGATATCGGAATGCCCGATCTCGCTGCCGGAGATCGTCGCCGCGCTCGACCGGTTGAGGGCACTCGCCGAATTGGTTTGCGCCACCACCAAATCGTTCCGGATGGCGGTCACCGTGACCGGATCGGGCCTTGACATCGCGGTCTACGAGTCCGGGAAACTGGGTGAGAACCAGCGTCGGGTCGCCTCCAACTTCGTCATGGCTCAGGGATTTGCCCGGCTTTCGATCGACGACGAAATCGTCATCGAACCGAAGAAACCGGTGGTCATGTTCGGCGGCGTCGCGGTCGCCGTTCCGCCGGGCGCCTTCCTGCAGGCGACGGCGGCCGCCGAACAGACGATGGCCGATATCGTCGGTGGACATCTGGCCCGGGCCAAGAAGGTCGCTGATCTGTTCGCCGGTTGCGGCAGCTTTGCGCTTAGGCTTGCGGCGAAGTCGGAAGTCCATGCGGTGGAGGGCGACGCGGCGGCACTGTCGGCGCTCGACCGGGGGGCACGCTTCGCGACTGGCCTCAAGCGGGTGACGGGCGAACGCCGCGACCTGTTCCGCCGGCCGCTGACGTTCAAGGAACTGAACGCTTTCGACGGTCTGGTGTTCGACCCACCGCGCGCCGGCGCTGAGGACCAGTCGAAGCAGATCGCTCGTTGCGACGTGCCGCTTGTCGCCGCGGTGTCCTGCAATCCGGTGACGCTGGCGCGGGATTTGCGCATCCTCATCGACGGCGGCTACACCTTGAAAAGCGTGACGCCGATCGACCAGTTCCTGTGGTCATCCCACGTCGAGGCGGTGGCGCTGCTGGAGAAGCCGAAGCGCCGTCGCTGAGGTGGAAGCAAGCATGGCAATCAAGGTTCGAGGCGAGCCTTGATTGCCCTCGATCAAACCCGCGTGCCGCCCACCGTCATCTGATTCATGCGCAGATGCGGCTGGCCGACGCCGACCGGTACGCCCTGTCCGGCCTTGCCGCACATGCCGATGCCGGTATCGAGCCTCATGTCGTTGCCGACCATCGAAACGCGGTGCATGGCGTCCGGCCCGTTGCCGATCAGCATGGCGCCCTTGATAGGCTGCGTCACCTTGCCGTTCTCGATCATGTAGGCCTCGGTGCAACCGAACACGAACTTGCCCGAGGTGATGTCGACCTGGCCGCCGCCGAAGGAGACGGCATAGATGCCGTTCTTTACCGAGGCGATGATTTCGTCCGGCTCCATGTCGCCCGCCGTCATGTAGGTGTTGGTCATGCGCGGCATCGGTTGGTGCGCATAGCCTTCGCGCCGGCCGTTGCCGGTGGCCTTCATGCCCATCAGCCGGGCGTTCTGGCGGTCCTGCATGTAGCCGACCAGTTTGCCGTCGTCGATCAGCACATTGCGGGCCGAAGGCGTGCCTTCGTCATCGACGGTGAGCGAGCCGCGCCGCTCTGGCATGGTGCCGTCGTCGACGACGCTGACGCCCTTGGCGGCGACCTGCTGACCCAGCAGGCCGGCGAAGGCCGAGGTCTTCTTGCGGTTGAAGTCGCCTTCAAGGCCATGGCCGACAGCCTCGTGCAGCATGACACCCGGCCATCCACTCGACAGCACGATGTCGAAGGTCCCGGCTGGCGCCGGAATGGCCTCGAGGTTGACCAGCGCTTGCCTGAGCGCCTCCTTGGCGGCGTGCTTCCAACTGTCCTCGACGAGAAAGTCGCCGAAGGCCTTGCGTCCGCCCATGCCGTAGGAGCCGCTCTCCTGGCGGTCGCCATTGCCGACGACGACAGAGACGTTGATCCGGACCAGCGGGCGGATATCGCGCACCACCTGGCCGTCGGCGCGCACGATCTCGACATGCTGCCAGGAGGCTGCGAGCGATGCCGAAACCTGGCGAACGCGCGGGTCCTCGGCGCGCAGCCAGGCGTCGATTTCCTGCAGCAGCTTCGCCTTGACCTCGAAGGAAGGCGAGGGGATTGGGTTCTCATCGCCATAGAGATGGCGATTGGTACGGGCGGGGGCTGCGGCAAGCGTGCCGGAATAGCCGCCCTTGACGGTGGACACGGCATCGGCCGCGCGTAGCAGCGAGGCTTCCGAAAGATCGCTGGAATGGGCATAGCCGCTGGCTTCGCCGGCAACGGCACGCAGGCCGAAGCCCTGGTCCGTGTTGAAGTTGGCGGTCTTCAGCCGGCCATTGTCGAACATCAGCGCCTCGCTCTCGCTGTATTCGAGGAACAGCTCGCCGTCGTCCGCGCCATTGATGGTGTCGGCGACGATCTGCTTGATGCGGTCGTCGGAAATGTCAAATTGGCCTATCAGGCTGTTCATGGCGCATCCCTGGAGAAGATTTCTTTTGCCGATGTAGGCGCGACCGGGCGTTTCGGCAATGCGCTGCGGCAAAGCGATGGTGCACGCGCGTCCGTGCAAACATGTCCCTCAGGAAGAGAACTGCTCAGGGCAGGGCGGCGAAACCGTCGGCGAAACCCTTGAGGTCGACCGGAATGCCGATGCCTTCTTCCGGGGTCTGGAAGACGATGAAAGTGGCCGATGTGCCGGTCTTCAACGTGTCGAGCAGTGGCTTTTCGAGAATGACCTCGGCGTAGCAGCCGTCCTGGAAGCAGCGCACGAAATAGGCGCGGCCGATATCCTTGCCGTCGACATTGAGGCCGAGCCCGTTGGGCAGAAGCACGCCGAGCGGTGCCAGCACGCGCAGGATCTCCGCCTTGTTGTCGGCGGTGCGCAGCACGACGACCGACAGCCCCATCTCGGGGCGATCCTCGGCGACGACGTTCTGCATCATCACGCATTGCTCCGAGGTGGCGCCGGCCGGCGTGTCGCAGATGATCGACCAGGCGCCATGCGTCGAGCGAACGGTGCCGCTCGGCTGCGCGGCATTGGCCTGGCTGATGCCGGACAAGCCGATTGCAGACAAGCCGATCACGGACAAGGCGGCGAGAAAGCTGACCTTCGCCAAGGTTCTCGAAAGCCCAAGTCTCGAAAGCCAAGAGTTCATGACGGCTCCATTGCGAATCACGGCACTTTAAGCCGCGCCAAAGCCAAGTAAAGGATGAGACCGCAACCGGTCTGCCCCGAAAAAGCCAACACGGCGCTTTTCCTAGCCAATTTCGCCCGAATTGCGACGTCTGCCACGCAGGGCCCGCAAGAATGTGGCCATTGGCCGAACATACGCGATTCGGGGCCGCCTCTGCTGCCTTCAAGGGCCCATCCCGGCTTGCGCGCAAAAATGCCGCACGGTTTCGTCCGCTCCTTTCTTGCGGAGGGAAAAAGAGTATGGTTTGAACCAGCTTGAGACTGTCGGGATTCCCGTCCCGGCATTGTTCGATATTCTCGCACCGCAACCGCGAGGAACTGGGAGACGATGAGGGCGATGAGAAAATTCCTAGCAAGCGCCAAGTTTCTAGCAAGTGCTGGGGCCGCCGCCACGTTTTTCGCCGGCCCACCCGCCCATGCCGACCAGCCGGTGGCATGGCAGACCACGTTCCAGGCGCCGGCTACCGACATCATGCGGCAGATCGAGTGGTTCGGAAACTACACGATGTGGTTCATCGTCCCGATCACCGTCCTGGTGCTGCTGCTTCTCGCTTATTGCATCGTGAGATTCCGCGCGAGTGCAAACCCGGTCCCATCGAAGACCAGCCACAACACGCTGATCGAGGTGGTCTGGACTGTTGGTCCGGTCGTCGTCCTGCTCTGCCTCGCCATACCCTCGTTCCAGCTTTTGACGGCGCAGTACACGCCTCCGGAAGAAGCCAAGCTGACGGTCAAGGCGACTGGCAACCAGTGGAACTGGGACTACGAGTACCAGACCGGGAACACGCTCTCCTTCAATTCCGCGGTCCTCCAGGACGCGGACCGGGCTGCCGCCGGCAAGGAAGATCGCAAGGTCTATCCTCGCCTGCTTGCCGTCGACAACGAGATGGTTGTGCCGGTCAATACCATGACCCGCGTGCTGGTGACCGCAACCGATGTGATCCACTCCTTCGCCATGCCGTCGTTCGGCATCAAGATGGACGCGGTTCCCGGTCGCACCAACGAGACCTGGTTCAAGGCGGAGAAGGAAGGCCTCTACTACGGTCAGTGCTCGCAGCTCTGCGGCAAGGATCACGCTTTCATGCCGATCGCCATCCGCGTGGTGTCCGACGCGCAATTCAACAGCTGGCTGGAAGCAGCCAAAACCAATCTGCCCGGCGCCAACAAGGCGCTGATGGCTGAGGTCGACGGCCAGAACAAGGTAGCGGTCGCCGGCAACTGACGCCGCGGCCAGAAAAGATCAGGGAACGGAGCGGAACATGGCAGACGCTGCAGCTCACGACGGGCACGACCACAAGCCTTATCACGGCTGGGTCCGCTGGGTTTATTCGACCAACCACAAGGACATCGGGACGCTCTATCTGATCTTCGCGATCTTCGCCGGCATCATCGGCGGCGCCCTGTCCGTGGCTATCCGCATGGAGCTGCAGGAGCCGGGCATCCAGATCTTCAGTGGCCTCGCGCAGATGGTCTACGGCATGAACGGTGATGCCGCGATCGACGGCGGCAAGAGCATGTACAATGCCTTCGCCACCGCGCACGCCCTGATCATGATCTTCTTCATGGTCATGCCGGCGCTGATCGGCGGTTTCGCCAACTGGATGGTTCCGATCATGATTGGCGCGCCCGACATGGCGTTCCCGCGCATGAACAACATTTCCTTCTGGCTGCTGCCACCAGCCTTCATCCTGTTGCTCACCTCGATGTTCGTGCCGAGCGCGCCGGGCGCCTTTGGCGTCGGCGGCGGCTGGACGCTCTATCCGCCGCTTTCGACCTCGGGCCAGCCTGGACCGGCGATGGATTTGGCGATCCTGTCGATCCACATTGCCGGCGCGTCGTCGATCCTCGGCGCCATCAACTTCATCACCACCATCTTCAACATGCGCGCTCCCGGCATGACGCTGCACAAGATGCCGCTGTTTGCGTGGTCGGTGCTGGTCACCGCATTCCTGCTGCTTCTCTCGCTTCCGGTGCTTGCCGGCGGCATCACCATGCTGTTGACCGACCGTAATTTCGGAACGACCTTCTTCGCACCGGACGGCGGCGGCGACCCGATCCTCTTCCAGCACCTGTTCTGGTTCTTCGGTCATCCGGAAGTGTACATCCTGATCCTGCCGGGCTTCGGCATCATCAGCCATATCGTCTCGACCTTCTCCAAAAAGCCGGTGTTCGGCTATCTGGGCATGGCCTACGCCATGGTGGCGATCGGCGCGGTGGGCTTCATCGTCTGGGCGCATCACATGTATACGACCGGCCTGTCGCTCGACACGCAGCGCTATTTCGTCTTCGCCACCATGGTCATCGCGGTGCCGACGGGCGTGAAGATCTTCTCGTGGATCGCCACGATGTGGGGCGGGTCGATTTCGTTCAAGCCGCCGATGCTGTGGGCGCTGGGCTTCATCTTCCTGTTCACGATTGGTGGCGTCACCGGCGTCCAGTTGGCCAATGCCGGCCTCGACCGGTCGTTGCATGACACCTATTTCGTGATCGCGCACTTCCACTACGTGCTGTCCTTGGGTGCGGTCTTCGCCATCTTCGCCGGCTGGTACTACTGGTTCCCGAAGATGACCGGCTACATGTACTCGCCGGTTATCGCCAACACCCACTTCTGGGTCACGTTCGTCGGCGTCAACCTGATCTTCTTCCCGCAGCACTTCCTCGGCCTCGCCGGCATGCCGCGCCGCACCATCGACTATCCGGACGCATTCGCGGGCTGGAACATGGTGTCGTCCTACGGTTCGTATATCTCGGCCGTCGGCGTCGTGATCTTCCTCTACGGTGTGTTCGAAGCCTTCCAGAAGAAGCGGGTGGCCGGCGCCAACCCGTGGGGTGAGGGCGCGACGACACTGGAATGGCAGCTGCCTTCGCCGCCGCCTTTCCACCAGTGGGAGCAGCTGCCGAAGATCAAGTAAGGCGGCAGCCTGCACGGAATCGAAACCGCCGGTCCGCCGGCGGTTTTGGCCAAACGGAATGATGGACTTAAGTACGCATGGCCCTTGTCGACGACTCATTGATTGACGAAGCGGGCTTTCGCATGTCGGAAGCGACGGCAGGCGATTTCTTCGCCCTGCTGAAGCCGCGCGTCATGTCGCTGGTGGTGTTCACCGCCTTTGTCGGCCTGGTCGCCGCACCCGTGACCATCAACCCGCTGCTGGCGGTGATCGCCATCCTGTCGATCGCCATCGGCGCCGGGGCGTCGGGCGCGCTTAACATGTGGTACGACGCCGACATCGATGCGGTGATGACCAGGACCGCGAGCCGTCCGGTCCCGGCCGGTCGCATTCGGCCCGGCGAGGCGCTGAGCTTCGGCCTGGTGCTGTCGGTGCTGTCGGTGATGACGCTGGGCGTTCTGGTCAACTGGCTGTCGGCGACACTGCTGGCCTTCACCATCTTCTTCTACGCCGTCGTCTACACGATGTGGCTGAAGCGCTGGACGCCGCAGAACATCGTCATCGGCGGGGCTGCCGGCGCCATTCCGCCGGTCATTGGCTGGGCAGCGGTGACCGGAACGGTCAGCCTCGAAAGCCTGATCCTGTTCCTGATCATCTTCCTGTGGACGCCGCCGCATTTCTGGGCGCTGGCGCTGTTCAAGTCCGAGGATTACGAACGCGCCGGCATTCCGATGATGCCGAATGTCGCCGGCCAGACTTCAACCCGCCGTCAGATCTTCGCCTACGCGCTGGTGCTGGCTCCGGTTGGCGTGCTGCCATGGCTGCTTGGCTACACCACGCCCGTCTATGGCGTGGCCGCCGTGCTGCTTGGCGCCGGTTTTGTCTGGTACGCGTGGAAAGTACTGGCGATGGCCGACGGCGACCGCGTGATGAAGCCTGCCAAGGCCTTGTTCGCCTATTCGTTGCTTTATCTCTTCGCCATCTTCGCCGCCTATCTTGCCGACAGCGTCGTCGAGCGTGTCCTTGCCATGGGTGGAGCATGACCATGATCGAAGAAAAGCTCGAGCTGGTCACGTTGACCGAGCGTCACAGAAAAGCCAGGCGCAACCGTTCCGTCGCCATCGGCCTAGCTTTGGCCGTGCTGGTCGTCATTTTCTATATCGCGACGATCGTCAAGTTCGGCCACAACCTGGGCACGATGTGATGAGCGTCGAAACGTCCAAAAGACCGGGCAGGAACAACGGCAACGTCATGGTCGCGGCGGTCTGCCTTGCTTTCTTCACCGGCATGATCGGCATGGCCTATGCCGCGGTGCCGCTCTACAAGATGTTCTGCCAGGCTACTGGCTATGGCGGTAAGACGCAACGTGCCGAGAAGCAATATGCAGGCCGCGTGCTCGACCGCGACATCACCGTCCGCTTCGATGCCAACATTGCCGGCGTGCCGTGGCAATTCCAGCCGGTCCAACGGTCTATGACGATGAAGATCGGCGAGACGGTGCAGGCGCAGTACCAGGCCATCAACAAGTTCGATCGCCCCGTTACCGGCCGGGCCACCTTCAATGTGCAGCCGGAACTCGCCGGCCCCTACTTCAACAAGGTCGAGTGCTTCTGCTTCACCGATACGACGCTGAAACCCGGCCAGACGCTGGACATGCCGGTCGTGTTCTATGTGGATCCCGATATCGTGAACGTGCCGGAACTGAAGGACGTGAGGACGATCACCCTGTCCTATACGATGTTCCCGGTCGAGAAGAGCAAGCCGGTTGCATCATCTGTGCCGGTCAAAGGCAGCAGCAAGATAATTTCGAATACCGAAGCAAATCTCGGGGGTTGATATGGCAGACGCGCACGCAAAACCACACCATGACTACCATCTCGTAGATCCGAGCCCATGGCCTTTCCTGGGGTCCGTCGGCGCGTTGGTGACCGCGATCGGTGGCGTCTGCCTGATGCAGTATCTCAAGGCGGGCAACTTCCCGATCTTCGGCTTCAACATCGCCAATCCGTGGCTGTTCTTCATCGGCATGGCGATCGTCCTCTACACCATGTTCGCCTGGTGGTCGGATACGATCAAGGAAGCGCATGAGGGCCATCACACGCGGGTGGTATCGCTCCACCTGCGCTACGGCATGATCATGTTCATTGCCTCGGAGGTGATGTTCTTCGTCGCCTGGTTCTGGGCTTTTTTCGATGCCAGCCTGTTCCCCAGCGAGGTTCAGAATTACGCGCGTACCGCGTTCACCGGTGGTGTCTGGCCGCCGAAGGGCATGGAGGTTCTCGATCCTTTCCACCTGCCGCTCTACAACACCGTCATCCTGCTCCTGTCGGGCACCACGGTTACCTGGGCGCACCACTCGCTCATCCATGGCGATCGCAAGGGGTTGATCAACGGTCTCGTGCTGACCGTTGCCCTCGGCATGCTGTTCACCATGGTGCAGGCCTACGAGTACATGCATGCACCGTTCGCCTTCAAGGATTCCATCTACGGCGCCACCTTCTTCATGGCCACCGGCTTCCATGGTTTCCATGTCATCATCGGCACCATCTTCCTGCTGGTCTGCCTGATCAGGGCGATAAAGGGCGATTTCACCCCCAAGCAGCATTTCGGCTTCGAGGCCGCGGCCTGGTATTGGCATTTCGTCGACGTGGTCTGGCTGTTCCTGTTCGCATCGATCTACGTCTGGGGATCGGTCGGCGCGGTCATCGAAGGCCACTGATACCGGTTCGAGGAAACAAGGAGGCGGCCGCGGCGACGCGGCCGCCTTTTTCTTTTTCAGCGCAATGATCGCCGGTCGATACGATCCATGGCCGGCCAAATGGTTTCGGCTGGTGGGCTGGCTGCTTCAATTGGTCGGCTGGACCGATGGCTGCATTGCGGTTACGGATTCCGAAATGGACGAGAACTGGGCGATGGCGGCCGATGGCACGCCATCGAGATCGAGTGGTAGACAATGAGTGACGACAAGGCGATCTGGCCTCCGGTCGATCCGATTTCGGCTGGCCTGCACGGCCGTTGCCCACGCTGCGGCGAGGGGCGACTGTTTTCCGGCTTCCTCACTGTCGGCAAGCGCTGCGTCAATTGCGGCCTCGATTATTCCTACGCCGATGCCGGTGACGGGCCCGCGGTTTTCGTCATCCTGATCATAGGCTTCCTGATTGTCGGCCTGGCGCTCTGGGTTGAAGTCACGCTGAGCCCACCGCTCTGGCTGCATCTGCTGCTCTGGATCCCACTGGCCATCGTGCTGTGCCTGACGGCGCTCCGGCTGATCAAGGGCGTATTGCTCACCCTGCAATATCGCAACAAGGCGGCCGAGGGCCGGCTGGATCGCGGTGAATGAGCGAGGCGTCGATTAAAGGTGGCGGCCGTTCGCGGCCAAGGACGGCATTGCTGCTAGGCCTCGGCCTGGTGCTGCTGCTGATCCTTGTGGCGCTTGGCACCTGGCAGGTACAGCGACTGCACTGGAAGGAAGGTCTTCTCCAGACCATCGACCAGCGCACCCACTCGGTGCCGCGGCCGCTGGCCGAAGTTGAGAAAGAGCTCGCCTCCACCGGGGACGTCGACTATACGCCGGTGACCGTCACCGGTACCTTCCTGCACTCAGGCGAACGGCATTTCTATGCAACGTGGGAAGGTGAAGCCGGCTTCAACGTCTACACACCGCTCGCGCTCGGCGATGGCCGCTTCATCCTGATCAATCGCGGCTTCGTGCCTTACGACCTGAAAGATGCCGCCAAGCGCTCGCAAGGGCAGGTGGCGGGGAAGGTGACGATATCAGGGCTAGCCCGCAATCCGCTGCCGGCAAAGCCGTCGATGATGCTTCCCGACAATGACGTGGCGAAGAATATCTTCTACTGGAAGGACCGCGACGCGATGGCGGCGAGCGCCGGGCTGCCGGCGGGCGCCACGCTGGTGCCGATCTTCATCGACGCCGACAAGGCGCCCAATCCAGGCGGGCTGCCGGTCGGCGGCGTCACCATCATCGACCTGCCGAACAGCCATTTGCAATATGCGGTGACCTGGTACGGGCTTGCCGCGGCACTCGCCGCTGTGCTCATCCTGCGGCTTCGCCGACCCGTGAAAGAGGAATGAACGCGACCGACGCCCCCCTTTCTACCGACGCCCTTGACAGGGCGGGGGTGCGCACCTCATTTCGGCTCTGATCAACCGGCCAGGATTTGATGCTTCAGACAACCACCAAGCCTCCTCTGACGATACGGCTTTGCCAGCCGCGTGGTTTCTGCGCCGGCGTCGACCGTGCCATCCAGATCGTCGTGTTGGCGTTGAAGAAATATGGTGCGCCGGTCTATGTCCGCCACGAGATCGTGCACAACCGCTACGTCGTTGAGGGGCTGCAAAGCCTTGGCGCGGTCTTCATCGAAGAGCTCTCCGAGATTCCGGCGGAACATCGCCAGAGCCCGGTCGTGTTCTCGGCGCATGGCGTGCCGAAATCGGTGCCGGCCGATGCCCAGGCACGCAACCTCTTCTATCTCGACGCCACTTGCCCGCTGGTGTCGAAGGTCCACAAGCAGGCGATGCGCCACCAGCGGCTTGGCCGTCATGTGCTGCTTATCGGTCATGCCGGACACCCCGAGGTGATCGGCACCATGGGTCAGCTGCCCGAGGGAGCGGTGACGCTGGTCGAGACCGAAGCCGACGCCGCGAAGCTTGCGCCCGCCGATCCGCGGGCGCTCGGCTTCGTTACCCAGACCACCCTGTCGGTAGAGGACACCGCCGGCATCATCCGCGCCTTGCGGGACCGCTTTCCAGACCTGCATGCCCCGGCCGCGGAATCGATCTGCTATGCCACCACCAACCGCCAGGAAGCGGTCAAGGAGACCGCTGCCGGCGCCGATCTCTACCTGATCGTCGGAGCGCCCAATTCATCCAATTCGCGGCGTCTTGTCGAAGTGGCGGAGCGAGCCGGCGCCTCGATGTCGCTTCTCGTGCAGCGCGCCGCCGAGATTCCGTGGAATGACATCGCCGGCATCTCGACGCTCGGCCTGTCGGCCGGTGCGTCGGCGCCCGAAATCATCGTCGACGAGATCATCGACGCGTTCCGCCAGCGCTTTGATGTCACGATCGACCTGGCCATCACGGCCACGGAAACGGAGGATTTTCCGGTCATGCGGGTATTGCGCGACGTCGAACTGACGCGGGCCGACATGGCCTTCGTCAATGGAGCCGCGTAAAGCGCATGGCGGTCTATACCGATGTTGCGGAAGGCGAACTCGGCGCATTCCTGAAGCGCTATCCGGTCGGCGATCTCCTGTCCTACAAGGGCATCGCCGAAGGCACCGAGAACTCGAACTTCCTGCTGCACACCTCAAGCGGCTCCTACATCCTGACGCTCTATGAAAAGCGCGTCGAGAAGGCGGATTTGCCGTTTTTCCTAGGCCTGATGGGTCATCTCGCCAAAAAAGGGGTGTCCTGTCCGCTGCCCGTGACCGCGCATGATGGCAGCGTCATCGGCACGCTCGCCGGCCGGCCAGCCGTCATCATCACCTTCCTCGAAGGGCTTTCGCTGCGGCGGCCGACATCAGCGCATTGCGCCGAGGTCGGCAAGGCGCTGGCGGCCCTGCATCTGGCCGGCGCCGATTTCCCGATGACCCGTCCAAATGCGCTCGCAATCGACGGCTGGCGCAAGCTTTGGAATGCGTCCCACGAACGGGCTGACGAGGTTGAGCCAGGCCTGGCGGCCGAGGTCGACGCCGACTTCGCCGATTTCGAGCGGAACTGGCCGAAGAACCTGCCCAAGGGCATCATCCATGCCGATCTTTTCCCGGACAACGTCTTTTTTCTCGGCGAAAAACTCTCCGGCCTCATCGACTTCTATTTCGCCTGCAACGACCTCTACGCCTACGATGTCGCCACCTGCCTCAACGCCTGGTGCTTCGAGAAGGATTTTTCCTTCAACCTGACCAAGGGCAGGGCGTTGCTTGCCAGCTATCAGAGCGTGCGTCCCTTGAGCGACCCGGAGAAGGCCGCGCTGCCGATACTGGCGCGCGGCTCGGCATTGCGTTTCATGCTGACCCGGCTCTACGACTGGCTGACCGTTCCCGACGGCGGGCTGGTGATGAAACGCGACCCGACCGAATATATCCGCAGGATGCGGTTCCATCGGGCGATCAGATCTCCTTCGGAATATGGATTGGCATGAGCAAACAGGTTGAGATCTTCACCGACGGCGCCTGTTCGGGCAATCCCGGCCCCGGCGGCTGGGGCGCGATCCTGCGCTTCAACGGCACCACCAAGGAGCTTTCCGGCGGCGAGGCCGAGACGACCAACAACCGCATGGAACTTCTCGCCGCCATCTCAGCGCTGAATGCGCTGAAAGAGCCTTGCACCGTAGACCTTCATACCGACAGCAAATATGTCATGGACGGCATTTCCAAGTGGATCCACGGCTGGAAGAAGAACGGCTGGAAAACCGCCGACAAGAAGCCGGTCAAGAACGGTGAGCTGTGGCAGGCGCTCGATGAAGCCAACCGGCGCCACAAGGTTACCTGGACCTGGGTCAAGGGTCATGCCGGTCATACCGAGAACGAGCGCGCCGACGAACTCGCGCGCGAAGGCATGGCGCCGTTCAAGAAAGGCCCGGTCAGACCTGCGGCGGCGCCGAAGCCTGCCGAGCAGTCAAAGCGACCGACGGTGGCAAAGGCGCGGCGCTCGACACAGAGCTATTGAGCGAATCGTAAGCGCTCATTTCCATGCGCGTTGACGCGGCCCGTTTGACGGGGTCGCTGTCAGACGGCTGCATCGGATCATGCAGCGGCGGTTTTGGCGAAGTTGAAGGGCAGCAGGTCGGTGATGTCGGCGTCTGTGGCGCGCTGCGGCAATTCGCTGAGGACGTGGCGCAAGTAGGCCAAGGGCTCGACGCCACAGGCGCGGCAGGTCAGCATCAGGCTGTATATGACGGCGCTGGCCCTGGCTCCATCCACGGTATCGCTGAACAGCCAGGATTTTCTGCCGGTGGCAAAGATTCTGATATCGCGTTCGAGGAGGTTGTTGTCGATCGGCATCCTGCCGTCTTCTGTGTATCGCGTCAGGTACTCCCACTGGTTCAGAGTGTAGGACACGGCGTCGCCGATCTTGCTATCGGGCAAGACCTTCGGCGCGATGTCGTCGAGCCATATCTTGAGAGCATTGAGGATGGGAACGCTGTGTTGCTGGCGAAAGCGGCGAATGCAATCGGCTTGTGTTTCGCCCTTGTCCGGCTTTTCGTTCCGCGCTTGGCCTTCAACCCGGTAGAGCTGCTCGAAGAACTTGAGCGCCTGCTCCGGCGGACCGCCCCCCTTCTTTCTTGCCTTGAGGGCATCGACGAAGCGACGTCTGGAATGGGCCATGCATCCCACATGGGTGGCCCCTGCCAGCGTGCGCCATGCGGTATAGCCATCGCTCATCAGTATGCCGCGGTAATCGCCGAGGAAGGCCTGCGGATAAATCTGGCCGCGACCCGGTTGATAATCGAGCAGCACGATCGGCTCGTTACTCTCTTCGCCGCTCCGGTATGCCCACATAAATGATGTGCTGGTGGCCTCCCTGTCCTTTTCCTTCAGGACCTGGACGGTGGTCTCGTCGCCATGGATGAGTGCTTGAGACCTGAGCCGCAGCTTCAGTGCGTCATAGATGCGGGAGAGATGCTTCTCGCTCGATCCGATCACCCAATGCCCCAGAGCGCCGCGGCTGACGGGCACGCCGGCTCGCTCGAATGCCTGGCTCAAGCGGTAGAGCGGCGTGCCGTCGACGTACTTGTGAACAAGAGCAAATGCCAGTGTCGAGGCCGTGGCGATGCTGCCCGGCAAGGGCTGCGCGGGCATCGGCGCGATCACGACCGGCGTATTGATGCCGGTGCGGTCGCAATGGCGGCAGGCATACTTGAAGCGCACATTCTGCAGGACCTTCGCCTTCACCTCGATATGAAGCTGCTCGGTAATGGCCTCGCCCATGTGGTGCATCCGGTGACGACAGCAAGGACAGGCCTTCTGATCTTCGGGAAGGTCATACTCGACGCGCTCGCGCGGCAGGTGTTCCGGCAGGGCCTTGCGGCCACGCTTCTTTGCCTCCGGCTTTTCGGTGGACGGAAAGCCGGTGTCCGGCAGGTCGATGACATTGCCATCTTCGCTGCCCGCGTCGTCTTCATCGGCAACCTGTTCGGCTTCATTGAAGAGGCGATCAACGTGCTTTTCGCTCTTGGGCGCAAAACGATGTGAGCGCGCCAGCGCCAACTCTTCCTCGAGCTTAACCACGCGTTCTGCGAGCTGACGGTTCTCCGCCTGCAGCACAGCAATGCGCGCCATCAACTCCTCAACAGTCGGTTCGCCAGGTCGATTCATCGTAGTTTTGAATCTGAACCGCACCGACGCGTCAACCGCACAATTCGGGAGCCGTCAGCCCGCAACCTGATATTGCCGCACCGGATGGCGCACCATTGCATCGATGTCGATGCCGTCGAGAATCCAATGGAGCTGCTCGGTCGTCAGCGTAACCACCGCCGTCTCCCGGCGTGGCCATCGGAACCTGTCTTCGGTCAGCCGCTTCAGAACCAGCACGAAGCCGGACCGGTCGAAGAACAAGAGTTTCATCCGGTCGCGGCGGCGATTGCAAAATGCAAAGACCGCAGGCGCAAATGGGTCAAGCTCCATCACCTCCTGAACCAGGACCGCAAGGCTGTTGATGCCGGCCCTAAAATCGATCGGCTCGCGGTGCAGGTAGACGTTGAGATCAGCGCCCAGTCTGAACATGGCCCAGAGCTCCAATGATCGCCGTCAACGCGTCTACATCACCGCATTCCAGCACCAGCTTCACGCCGTTCGGCAAAGACGCGCTCACCTTGGCTGGGAGTGGCGATGAGCCCATGCTTTCCGACTTCGACAGCCGCTCTTCACCACGCGCAGCAGGCCTGTCCACCGAATTGCTCTGCATAGGCAGGCTGTGGTCCCGCAGCGGTGACTTGAACTGGAATGAACGCAGACGGTGCAGGTGGCGGCAAAGCACCGGCGTCTTTGGTCGTCTTTATCCATTTCCGAAGAAGGTTGGCATTGATCCCATGTTCAAGCGCAAGTCGCGATACCGACACGCCAGGCTCAAGGCAGGCCGCAACTAGCCGCTCTTTCGACGCCGGGTCGTACCGCCGGCGGCCGTTGCGCAAAATCCGCCTCACCAGCAGTTTCTGTTCATCGTCCTCAATCACTTGGTGTCCACCTCCGTTAAGTGGACACTTCATGCCAAAACACGCTCAATGGAAAAAGGTGCGGAGAAATTCGCGCTTACAGCGAATCCGTCTGCTTTTAGCGGATCAGCAGCGCCGTGCCGTAAAGCCCGAGCGCGAACACGGTGTGCGAAACGAGGTTGAGCGCCCGGATCTGCATGGGATTGGGCCGATTTGAGGCCGCCCACCCAGCGCCCATGCCCGGCGCCAACAGGAACCAGCCGGCGCCGACGGTGACGATGCCGAGGATGAAGGCCGGCAGGAATGTCGGCGCCGCCAGCCATGCCGCTCCCGCCAATGCCACCAGGATGATGCCGTAGACGATGCCGACAAAATAGTGAAAGGCCCAGCCAAGCGCTGTCTCATGCGCGTAGGGCGCGGCATCGCCAATATCGTCGTGAAAGACCTTGTCGCGGAGATGCCAGACCCAGCGCCCGACCGGCCCCCAGTTCGGCCACGGCTGGCCGAACGCCTTGCTGAGGAAGATCGCCCAGAGATCCATCAGAACCGTGGCACCGATGCCGATCGCGACTGTACGCCATAAGATGTCAAACATCGCTGCGGTCCCCTAAAATCATGCAGTTCTGGAAACATAAGCGCGGCCGTCGGGCGAGGGTGACCGTTGCGATCCAGGCCCGGCGTTTTCGCTGAGGTTCAGAGCTGTCCGAGAATATGAGCCGCGCCGCTTTCGTCGACGCCGGGTTTGGTCTCGACATTGAGTGCCGTCACCTTGCCGTCCTCGACGATCATCGAAAAGCGCTTCGAGCGCAGCCCCATGCCGCCTGCGGAAAGGTCGTTGTCGAGGCCGACCGCCTTGGCGAAATCACCACTGCCGTCGGCGAGATAGAGGATCTTGCCCTCACCGCCGGTGAAGCGCGCCCAGGCGCCCATGACGTGGACGTCGTTGACCGAAACGACAGCGATCGTATCGACGCCGCGCGCCAGGATGGCGTCATGGTTTTCGAGATAGCCGGGCAGGTGGTTGTTGCTGCAGGTCGGCGTGAAGGCGCCGGGGACGCCGAACAGCACGACCTTCTTGCCGGAGAAGATCTCGTCCGAAGTGATCGCCTTCGCGCCGTCGGCGGTCATCGTCTTGAAGGTCACCTCGGGCAGCTTGTCGCCAACGGAAATGGTCATGAGTTCCTCGCTTGGGGAATGGGGAAGGATGTTTGCTTGCGTAGCGAACTCAGCGACTTCCTGCAATCGTTTGAGCAGGCTGGATCAAGGGAAAGGCAGAAGCCCTTCGACCGCCCCGGCCGAACTCGTCAGCGTGTAATGAAGTCCGCCATCCGTGGGCGTCGTCGAAGGACGGTCGAGGATCGGCACGGTGAAAATCAGCTTGCCGTCCTTTTCGCTGCGGACAGGAGAGCCAAACATGTAATCCCGCTCGCCGGCAACAAAGAAATCCGCTGCTTGCGGATCGCCGGGGAAGCTCGCCTCGACAATCAGCGTTTCGTGGTCGCCGGGCAGAACGTTGATGCCGAAATCCGGCCTTGCGGGCGTCGGCAGTGCAGTGAAACCCGCTTTCACCAGCGCCGCGTCGTCGGCATTGTCCGGGTCTGAGGCGGGGTCGACAGTCAGCCGCGTCTGCACTGGGATGCAGATCGTTTCACAAATGCCGAGAAAGATGTCGGCGTCGATGACGGCTGGATCCTTCGCCACCGACAGCGTGAACACCACCGGCAGCGAAACCGGATAGTCGTAGCCCGCCCATTTGCCATAGCCGTCGTCGTGACGCTGCGGTGCCGGGAAGGAAAGTCTGGCCTCGGCGATGTTGGTGCTGGCTGAAATGTCGAGCTGTGGCGGCACGCCCGCGTCGCCCGGGTCGCGCCAGTAGGTCTTCCAGCCGGGTTTGAGCGCTATGTCAAGAACGCCCTGGATGCGACCGGCGTCATCGGGTTTGCCGCTCGTCACCAGCCGCACCTTGCCGCCTTCGCTGTTGTACCACGTCGACGAGGAGGCAGCGGCGGGAAGAGCAGTTGCCGATCCGATCGCGGCGCCGAGCAGCAGGATTTTCAAGCTTTGCATGGCGGTGATTTGATCGTCCGTTCGTGGCCGCGCAATGTTTTCATGGTGTCGCCGATATCATATTTGCGTGACCTCGAGCGGAAGAATGCGCGAGCCGGCGGCATGGGCTTTGGTCGAATCCCGCACGGCGCATCTTTTCGGCGCTTTGGAAACGCGTTACCCTCTCGCCATGGACTTGCTGCGCCACAAGAAGACAGCCGCCAGCCGCGGCTTTCTCGATGACCAGTTCCTGATTGCCATGCCTGGCATGAAGGACGACCGTTTCACGCGCTCGGTCATCTATATCTGCGCGCACAGCGATGAAGGCGCCATGGGCCTGATCATCAACCAGACACAGCAGATGCTGTTTCCGGACCTGCTCGTGCAACTGGGCATCATGAACGAGCAGGAGGCGATCCGCCTGCCGGCGCAGGCTCGCGATTTCGTCGTGCGCAATGGTGGGCCCGTCGACCGCAGCCGGGGCTTCGTCCTGCATTCGGGCGACTATCGGGTGGAATCGTCGCTGACCGTTTCGGACGACATCTGCCTGACCGCCACGGTCGATATATTGCGTGCCATATCGTCTGGCCGTGGCCCCCGTCACGCGCTGATGGCGCTCGGCTATTCGGGCTGGGGCGCCGGCCAGCTGGAGACCGAGATCGCCGAAAATGGCTGGCTGACCTGCCCGGCCAACGCCGAGCTTCTGTTCGACACCGACATCGAGCGCAAATACGACCGGATACTTGCCTCGATCGGCATCGATCTGGCCCATCTCAGCCTCGCCGCCGGGCACGCCTGAACCCAGGCAAGCCTTTGATCTCAGGCTTGCGTCAGGGGATACTGCTCCTTGAGCGTCTTCAGCACCTGGTCGCCCGGCATCGGCGCGCCGAACATGAAGCTCTGCACATATTCACAACCCATCTGGCGCAGCTCCAGCGCGTCGCTTTCGTCCGAAATGCCCTCGGCGACCACCGACAGGCCAAGCTCATGCGCCATGTTGACCATGGATTTGAGCAACACCGCGCGTTTGGGCGTGTTGTCGTCGACGAAGCTCTTGTCGATCTTGATGGTGTCGAAGGGGAAGCGGGTCAGATAGGCCAGTGAGGAATAGCCGGTGCCGAAATCGTCCAGCGACAGGCCGATGCCGAGCTGCTTCAGCTTGGTCAGCACATGGGCGGTCTGCTCGGGATTGTCCATCACCAGCGATTCAGTGAGTTCGAGCCGGAAGCAGCGCGGCTTCAGATTGGCCCGCGCGATGACGGAACGGACGTCGCTGACCAGGTCGCGGCGGATGAGCTGGCGGCTCGACAGGTTGACCGAAACCGACAGCGGCGCGTCGCCGATCTGCTTTTGCCATCCGGCAAGGTCCTCGGCCGCCTGCTGCATGGCGAACAAGCCGAGCTGCACGATGAGCCCGCAGCTTTCGGCGACCGGGATGAAATCGGCCGGCGGGATCATGCCGCGGCGCGGATGATCCCAGCGCAGCAAGGCTTCGAAGCCGGCGACGCTGCCATCCTCCAGCCGCACGATCGGCTGGTAGGCAAGCGTGAATTCGCGTCGTTCGATGGCGCGCCGCAGGTCGGATTCGAACTGCAGCCGATCGGTGCCGACGGTGCGGAAGGCCGGCCGGAACGGCTCGATCCTGTCGCCGCCGAAGCGCTTGGCCTGATGCATGGCGAGCTCGGCATCCTTGACCATGTCTTCCGCCGACATCTGCGGCGAGTTCCAGGTGATCAAGCCGATCGACGCGGTCAGCACGATCTCGCGCTTGGCGAAGGTGATCGGGTTGTTGATGGCATGCTTGATGGCGTCGGCGACAGCAGCGATGCGGGCCGGGTCCTGTTCGGAAAGCAGCATCAGCGCGAACTGGTCGCCGGCAAAGCGCGACAGCGAATCCTTCGGTTTGAGCAGCCGGTGCAGGCGACGCGCAATGGTCAGCAGGATGGTGTCGCCGGCCGAGATGCCGAGCCCGTCATTGACCTGCTTGAAACGGTCGATGTCGATGACGAAGACGGTGGGGCGCACTTTCTCCTCGGTGCGCGCGATCGAGATGATCGCTTCCAGCCGGTTCATCAGGAGTTCGCGGTTCGGCAGGCCGGTCAGGTTGTCGTGCACGGCGTCGTGCAGCAGCCGTTCCTCGGACTTCTTCTGCTCGGTGACGTCGACCATGGTGCCGACGCAGCGGATGACCTCGCCGTCGGATCCGATGACCGGCCGCGCGCGCAGCGAAAACCAGTGATAGTGGCCGTCGGCGCCGCGCAGGCGGAAGTTCTGCGACACCCGGCCGCGCCGATGTTCCAGCACCACGTCGAGCGTCGTGCGGAAAGTATCGCGGTCATCGGCATGCAGCACCGGCAGCCAGTTGCGCGCGGCGCCCCCCAGGCTGTTGGGCGCCAGGCCAAGCTGGATGCTGACATCGGGTTTGGTGACGACGCGGTCGCGCAGCACGTCCCAGTCCCACACCGTGTCGCCCGATCCGGCGACGGCCAGCGCCTGTCGTTCGAGATCGGAGAACAGGCCTTGATGCAGCGCGCCGCCGGCAAAGGCATGCTGCATGACGGTGAAGCCGATCAAGAGGATGATAAGGATCAGGCCGCCGCCAAGCGCCGGCTGGGCGATATCGTTGTCGAGCATGCCGGTGATCGCCATCCACGATCCGCATAGCCACAGCAGCACCATGACCCAACTGGGCACCAGCATGATGGCGCGATCATAGCCGCGTATGCCGAGGAAGATGATCAGGCCGAGCCCGGTCAGCGCGGTGGCGGCAAACGAGATGCGGGCGATGCCGGCGGCGACCGCCGGATCGACGATGGCCACACCCGCGATCAGCACCAGGCCGAGGATCCAGACCAGCGCTCCATAGCTGAAATGGCCGTGCCAGCGGTTGAGGTTGAGATAGGCGAACAGGAACACCACGAAGGTTCCCGCCAGCGCCACCTCCGTTCCCGCTCGCCACATCTGCTCATTGCCAGGCGAAATCTCTATGATCTTGTTGAGGAAGCCGAAATCGACGCAGATATAGGCGAGCACCGCCCAGGCAAGCGCCGCGGTCGCTGGGAACATCGACGTCCCCTTGACCACGAAAAGGATAGTCAGGAATAGCGCCAGCAGGCCTGCGATGCCGATGACGATGCCACGGAACAGCGTGTAGGAATTGACCGAGTCCTTGTAGGATTCCGGATCCCACAGATAGACCTGCGGCAGCTTCGGCGAGGCCAGTTCGGCGATGAAGGTGATCACCGTGCCGGGGTTCAGCGTCACCCGGAACACGTCGGCGTCGGGGCTGGTCTGGCGATCAAGCGCGAAGCCTTCGCTCGGCGTGATGGCGGCGATGCGGGTCGAGCCGAGATCCGGCCAGAAGATGCCGGAATTCACCAGGCGGAAATGCGGCGCGACGATCAGCCTGTCGAGCTGCTGGTCGGTGGTGTTGGCAAGCGCGAACACCGCCCAGTCGCCGGTCGAGCGGGCGTCATTGGCCTCGACCTCGATGCGCCGCACGATGCCATCCGGTCCGGGAGCGGTCGATACCTGGAAATTCTCGCCCTGGTTCCGGTAGATCTCGACGGCGCCCGACAGGTCGAGCGCGACGTCGTCGCGGGCAATCTTGATCGGCTCGACGGCGAAAGCCGACGATGCCGCGCACAACGCCAGGATTGTCGCGAGGACAAAGGCGAACAGCGGCCCGTTTCGCAGGAAATTCGTCAAAATCAGTCCTTCGTTCCAGCGCCCGGCGGATCGTCCGCGATCCGGGCGTAGAGGTAGTGGTCCTGCCAGATGCCGTTGATCCGAAGATAAGATCGCAGAAGTCCTTCGCGCCGGAATCCGGCTTTTTCAAGCACGCGGATCGATCGGGCGTTGTCGGGAATACAGGCCGCTTCGATCCGGTGCAACCGCAGCGTATCGAAGGCGAAGCGCGCCACGACCTTGACCGCGTCGGTCATCAGGCCACGGCCGCCAAAGCGCTCGCCGATCCAGTAGCCGACATGACCGCTTTGCGAAACGCCGTGGCGTATGTTGCCGAGCGTTATGCCGCCCGCCAGCTTGCCGCTGCTCTTCTCGAAGATGAAGAAGGCGATCGCGGTTCCCTGGGCATAGTCTTCGCGGTACCGGCTGATGCGCAGCCGCCATGCCGTGCGGTCGAGTTCATCGGGGGTCCAGCGCGGCTCCCATGGCTCCAGGAAGGCGCGGCTCTCGCCGCGCAGCACCGACCATTCGCGGTAGTCATTCGTGTACGGCACGCGCAGCGCGACGCGGTCGCCCTTCAGTGCCGGCAGGTCACGGCGAAAGAAAGGGAGTGCGAACACGACGCTTGGGGGACTTAGACGGCGAGCTTGCGGGCCGTGGTCTGCGTTCCCGCAAGCGGATCGAGGATCGTCTCGTATGGTGCCAGCGTGCCCACAGGCCCGACCGCGGTAAGCGTCGGCTTGGTCGAGAACAGCCGCGACGACAGATCGGTCAGCCGTTCGATCGTCAGCGCCGACAGCCGCTCCATCAGTTCCTCCTTGCCGATCGGCCGGCCGAACAGAAGCAGCTGCCGGGCGATCTGCGAGGCGCGGCTGGCCGGGCTTTCGGCGGACATGATCAGCCCGGCGCGATACTGGGCGCGAGCCCGGTCGAGCTCCTCCTGCAGGATGTTCTCGCCGGCCTTCTGCAATTCGTCGATGATGACAGGCACCAGTTCGGCGATGTCGCTCTGGCCAGTCGCGGCATGGACGCCGAAGACGCCGGTGTCGGAAAAGCCCCAGTGGAAGGCATAAACCGAATAGCACAGGCCGCGTTTCTCGCGGACTTCCTGGAAAAGACGCGACGACATGCCGCCGCCGAGGATCATCGACAGCACCTGCGAGGCATAGAAGTCGCGCACGTGATAGGCGCGGCCCTCAAAGCCCAGCACGATCTGCGCGTCCATCAGGTCGCGATCCTCGCGGAAGTCGCCGCCGACATATTGCGCATACTGCGGGATGGTGCTGTCGGCCTTGCTGCGGAAGCCTCCGAGGTGCTTTTCGACCTCGCGCACGAAATTGTCGTGCTTGATGTCGCCGGCGGCGACGATCACCATGCGTTCGGCGCCATATTGCCGTTCGATGAAATCGTGCAGCTGCTTCGAGGTGAAGGACTTGACGGTTTCGGGCGTGCCCAGGATCGACCGGCCGATCGTCTGATGGCGAAAGGCCGTCTCGGTGAAACGGTCGAAGACGATGTCGTCGGGCGTGTCGTGCGCGGCGCCGATCTCCTGCAGGATCACATGCTGCTCGCGTTCGAGTTCCTGCGGGTCGAACTCGGATTCCTGCAGGATGTCGGCAAGGATGTCGACCGCCAGCGGTACGTCGTCGGAAAGCACCCGCGCATAATAGGAGGTGGTCTCGACACTGGTGGCCGCATTGATCTCGCCGCCGACATCCTCGATTTCCGAGGCGATTTCGAAGGCGCTTCGCCGCTTCGTCCCCTTGAACGCCATGTGCTCGAGCAGATGGGCCATGCCATGCTCTTCGTCACGCTCATTGCGGGCACCGGACTTGACCCAGGCACCAAGGGCAACCGATTCGATGCTTTGAAGGGTTTCGGTGGCGACTGTCAGGCCGTTCGACAGACGGCTTACCTCAACACCCATATGGCTTGCACTCCCTAACGCGCCGCTCGCGCGCGGCGGCCGACGTAATCTTCCACCATTTTCAGGTCGGATGGAAGTACCGTGTATTTTTCGTGCGCGGTCATCAACCCACCTAGCCATGCGGGCAGTGCGGGCGACACGCCACTGGCGGCTTCGACGGCGGCCGGAAATTTCGCCGGATGGGCGGTGCCCAGCACCACCATCGGCACGGCGCCGGCCGCCTTGCCCGCCGCCACATGCACGGCTGCCGCGGTATGCGGATCGAGCAAATAGTTGCTGCCCGCAAGCGTCGAGCGGATCGTGGCGGCAACCTCGTCCATATCAGCGCGGCCGGCGTCGAATTCGGACCGCATCCTGGCGATTTCCGCCGCTTCGATGGTGAAGGCGCCGGACTGTTTGAGCCCGGCCATGTAGCGCCGCACGGTCGCGGCGTTCCGGCCAGATGCCTCGAACAGCAAACGCTCGAAGTTCGACGACACCTGGATATCCATCGACGGCGACGTAGTCGCAAACACGCCCTTGGTGCGGTATTCGCCGGTCGCGAAGGTGCGCGCCAGGATGTCGTTGTCATTGGTGGCGATCACCAGCCGTTCGATCGGCAGGCCCATCTTCTTGGCGGCGTAGCCGGCGAAGATGTCGCCGAAATTGCCGGTCGGCACGGTGAAGGACACCGGCCTGTCCGGCGCGCCGAGCGACAGCGCCGACGAGAAATAGTAGACGATCTGGGCCATGATGCGGGCCCAGTTGATCGAATTGACCCCGGACAGCGCAACCCGGTCGCGAAAGCCGTGATCGTTGAACATGTCCTTGAGCAGGCCCCGGCAATCGTCGAAATTGCCTTCGATCGCCAGCGCATGGACGTTTTCGGCCGTCGATGTCGTCATCTGCCGCTGCTGCACCGGCGAGACGCGGCCGTGTGGGAAAAGGATGAAGATGTCGGTGCGGCTGCGCCCGGCAAAGGCATCGATAGCCGCCCCGCCGGTATCGCCTGACGTGGCGCCGACGATGGTGGCGTGCTGGTCGCGCTCGGCAAGCACGTGGTCCATTAGCCGGGCAAGCAACTGCATTGCCACGTCCTTGAAGGCGAGTGTCGGGCCGTGGAAGAGTTCCAGGATGAAGGTGTTGGGGCCGGTCTGCACCAGCGGGCAGACGGCTTCGTGGCGGAAAGTGGCATAGGCTTCGCGCACCAGGCGTTCGAAGACGGGCGCCGGGATTTCGTCGCCAAGAAACGGCGACAGCACGCGGATGGCAAGGTCGGGATAGGCAAGGCCGCGCATGGCGCGGATTTCGGCGGCGGAGAACCGCGGCCATTCACGCGGGACATAGAGCCCGCCGTCGCGCGCCAGGCCAGCCAGCACGGCGTCGGAAAATCCAAGCACGGGCGCTTCCCCGCGGGTACTCACATATTGCATCTTCACCAATCCATTGCCGCTCGGCTTTTCCGTTCACCACAAGGTGGTTAATTTCTGCGCTGGCTCAGTCGCATTTTTGCCGCGCGGTTGATATACGTCACCAGCTTTGCGAGAGGGAAGTGCAGTTTCATGGCGTTTCGTACATTCAGTGGTCGCTTTTTGGCGGGTCTTGCGCTCACCGGCTTTATGCTCGCCGCCGCCGGCTGCCAATCGGGCGACAATGGCATCCTGAACCTCGGCATTGGCAAGAAGGACCCGACGGCGCCACCGCCGCCCCAGGATCCCAAGGTGTTGGCCAGCCAGTTGCAAGCCTACTGTCCGCGAGTGACGGTGCGCGACGGTACGGCCTTCTTCAACACCTACGGCAAGGACGTCCAGAAGGCCAAGCCCAAGCTCAAGAAGACCGGTGACCCCGCGCAGGATGCCGCGGCCCAGGCTGCGGCCGACGCCGCCGCTGCTACTCCGCCCGACGATTCGGCGAGGATCATTTATCAGGCCTCGATCAGCGACGTGACCCGCGACTGCAGCCGCGCCAACGGGCAACTGACGATGAAGATAGCAGTCGCCGGCAGGATCGTTCCGGGGCCGAAGTTCTCGCCCGGCACCATCACCATGCCGATCCGCACCGCGGTGATGCACGGCACCGAAGTGCTTTACTCGCAGCTTCACCAGTATCAAGTCCAGGTGACCGACCCTTCGGTCGCCACACAGTTCGTCTTCACCGATTCCAATGTCGTCGTGCCGGAGCCGGCGGCGCAGGATTATCAGGCCTATGCCGGCTACGATGAGACCGCACCCAAGGCGACGACCGACAAGCCGAAGAAGACCCACAGGAAGAAAGTGGCGACAAATTAAGAGGTTGCCGGCCCAACCTGCGTCCGGACGGACGCACATTTTCAAGCATCCGCCGACCACTCCGACAGCGCCGCGATCACGCTTTTCAGCTCCGCCCAGCGGCGGATCACCGTTTCGGCGCCGGCTTCGGTCAGCGCGTCGGCATGGCCGGGATAGCTGTGCCCGGCACCAGTGAAGCCGATCACGCGCATGCCGGCTGTCCTGGCACCGTGGACGCCGTGCACGGAGTCCTCGATGACAAAGGTGTTCGCCGGATTCGCGTTGAGTTTCTCCGCCGCGAACAGGAACACGTCCGGAGCGGGCTTGGTTTTCTTGCTCGGTATCTCCAGCGCCGAGAAGATGTGACCGGCGAAGAACGGCAGCAGGTGCACTTTCTCCAGCATGAACTCGATCCGCTCGGCGCGTGAATTCGAGCAGACGCAGCGCGGCGCCGTTACCGCGGCGACCGCCTCGCGCGCGCCATCGATGGCACGGACGTCGCTGCGCAACTTGCGGTCGACCAGATCCTCGGCGCGGTCGATGAGCGAGGCCTGGAACGGGATGCTGGACTTCTCCTCAACCCGCATCATGATGTCCTTGAAGGTCAGGCCGGCATAGGTTTCGGCGATTTCCTCGGCCGAAATTTCATACCCGGCCAAGGTCAGCAGCTCGGCCTCGACACGCGCGGCGATGATTTCGGAATCGACGAGAACGCCGTCGCAATCGAAGATGACAAGGTCTGGCTGGGGCATGGTGATCCGGACAGTGGGAGGAGCAGGGCCTCGGACGGCCTCAGGCGGCGCGGCATACACCAACAGGTCGGCCTTCGCAAACTCGGCGGTCTTCACCGAATATTTACGCTGATCGGTAACCATAACAGAGAGTAAAACAGTAACGCGTGCCTTGGGTGTCAGAATGTCTGCCGTGCGTCTTCTCGACGAGCTTTCCCACGCTGCCCAGCAATCCGAATGGCTGGATACGATCCTGAAGGGCGACTGCGTCGCCGCGCTCGACCGGCTGCCGGAAAAGTCGATCGACGTCATCTTCGCCGATCCGCCTTACAATCTGCAACTCGACGGCGATCTGCACCGCCCCGACCAGTCCAAGGTCGATGCCGTCGACGACGACTGGGACCAGTTCGAAAGCTTCGAGGCATACGACGCTTTCACCCGCGCCTGGCTGCTGGCGGCACGTCGGGTGCTGAAGCCCAACGGCACCATCTGGGTCATCGGCTCCTATCACAACATTTTCCGGGTCGGCGCCAAGATGCAGGATCTGGGGTTCTGGATCCTCAACGACGTGGTCTGGCGCAAGACCAATCCGATGCCGAACTTCCGTGGCCGCCGTTTCCAGAACGCCCATGAGACGATGATCTGGGCCTCGCGCGACCAGAAGGGCAAGGGTTATACCTTCAACTACGAAGCCATGAAGGCCTCGAATGACGACATCCAGATGCGCTCAGACTGGCTGTTTCCGATCTGCACCGGCGGCGAGCGGCTGAAGAACGACAATGGCGACAAGCTGCATCCGACGCAGAAGCCGGAAGCGCTGCTCGCCCGCATCATGATGGCGTCGACCAAACCGGGCGACATCGTGCTCGATCCCTTCTTCGGCTCCGGCACCACCGGCGCGGTGGCCAAGCGCCTCGGCCGCCATTTCGTCGGCATCGAGCGTGAGCAGGCCTATATCGACGCCGCCAATGAGCGCATCGACGCGGTGCGGCCGCTGGACGACGCTGATCTGACCGTGCTGACCGGCAAGCGCGCCGAGCCGCGCGTTGCCTTCGTCAGCCTCATCGACACCGGACTGATGACGCCCGGCGCGACGCTTTACGATGCCAAGAAGCGCTGGGCGGCCAAGGTGCGCGCCGACGGCACGGTGGCGATCGGCGACAGCGCAGGTTCGATCCACAAGATCGGCGCCGAAGTGCAGGGACTGGACGCCTGCAACGGCTGGACCTTCTGGCACTATGAGCGCAGCGGCGGCCTGACCCCGATCGACGAGCTTCGCCGCATCGCGCGACTGGGGATGGAGCGGGCAGGGGCCTGAGCCCCTGCCGCTTGCTGTGCTAATTTGCGTTGATTCAAATTCTCAATGGATCGCTGCAAGCGATTCAAATCACGCTTTGATTCCGAGGCGCTGAAGGTCCGCTTGAAGCGTCGTCGCATCGGTGAACAGCACCGATTGCCAGCCGGCGGCCTTCGCGCCGTCGACATTCTTCTGGCTGTCGTCGATGAACAACGTGGCCGACGGCTCGAGGCCGAACGTGGCGACGTGATGATCATAGATGCCGCGATCCGGCTTGATCATGCCGATCTCGCCGGAGATGGTGACGCCGCGCGGCCGCTCCAGAAAATCGAAGCGCTTGCGCGCCTCGGCCAACGTGTCGGTGGCGAAGTTGGTCAGCATGGTCACGTCGTGACCGCTCTCGATCAGGCCGACCATGATGGCGACGCTGTCGTCATAGGCATGCGGCACCATGTCGTGCCAGTAGCGGCGGAAATTGCGAATGTTTTCCGCGTGATCGGGATGCTCGGCGATCAGCAGCGACTCAGCCTCTTGCCAGGTCCGGCCACGGTCCTGCTCGATGTTCCAGTCATGCGTGCAGACATTGTCGAAGAACCATTTCCGCTCCTTCTCATCGGGAATCAGCCGGCTGAACGGAATGTTGGGATCGTAGTGGATCAGCACTCTGCCGATGTCGAAAACGATGTGGCGGACTTCAGTCATGGGGCCTCTTTGCACTGTGTGGTGACGGTTTTTTCGTCGCGCCGGGTATCGCAGCCTCGATTGCCTTTTTCATGACAGTGGGCAGTGCCTCGCCGGAAATTTCATGGGCCAGCGACCAGAAATGCCCCGCCGGCGCGGCGCCGTTCACCTCGGCACGAAAGACGTCGAGCTCAAGCGCGAAATGGGTGAAGACATGGGCAATCTGGCCGGCAGGCCGCCAGTTGGCGGGGAAAGGCGCCGCCGCCTCGGTGGTCGCGCCGTCGATCCGCGCCGTCCAGTCGGTCGTCGGCACCTCGGTCATGCCGCCAAGCAAACCTCTTTCCGGCCGTTTGCGCAGAAGGATGGCGCCGTCGCCGCGCACGGCGACGAAGGCGGCGCCGCGCCGCAACGGCTTGTCGGCCTTCGGCAGGCGTACGGGGAAGTGCTCGGGATCGCCTGACACAGTGGCGCTGCAGTCTTCGCGTAGCGGGCACAGCATGCAGCGTGGCCGGCGCGGCGTGCAGATCGTCGCCCCCAGATCCATCATCGCCTGGGCGAAGTCGCCCGGCCTCGCACCCGGCACCATGCGCTCGACATGGGCGCGTATCTCGGCCTTGGCTTCGCTCAGCGGCGTGGTGATGGAAAACAGCCGGGAGATGACGCGTTCGACATTGCCGTCGACGACGGCGGCGGGCTGGTCGAAGGCGATCGCCGTGATGGCCGCCGACGTATAGGCGCCAATGCCGGGCAGGTCTCTCAGGCCAGCCTCGGTGTCGGGAAACCGGCCGCCGCGCTCGGCCACCAGATCGGCACACGCCTTGAGATTACGGGCTCGGGAGTAATAGCCAAGCCCGGCCCAGGCCTTCATCACATCCTCGGTCGGCGCCGCGGCCAGCGCCTCGACGTCAGGCCATTTCTCGACGAATGCCCGGAAATAAGTCTTCACCGCTTCGACCGTGGTCTGCTGCAGCATGACCTCGGACAGCCAGATACGGTAGGGGTCGGGCCGCACGCCGCGCGCATGTTCGCGCGGCGTGATACGCCACGGCAGCTCGCGGTGATGGACGTCGTACCAGCCGAGCAGGCGGGATGCGATGTCATCGCCGCTTCCAGATGCAGCCGTGTTGCTATCTCCAGATGCAGCAGCGCTGCTATCTCCAGATGCAGCCGTGCTGCTATCTCTGGATGCGGTCTTGCGGGTCTGGTCTGCTGGTGCCATTGATCGGGAATTGGCCTTGGCGATGCTGATGAAGGTCGTGGCTGGAGGACGTACATGGCAGGGAGAAAGCCCTACGGCAATCCCGTCCCGGTGAGCGATCTTGCAACCGAAATCCTCGATCCGGTGCTGCGCAAGCGGGCCGGCATTTCAATTGGCCTCGTCCAGTCATGGGAAGAGATCGCCGGTCCGCGCCTCGCCAGCCGCTCTCGTCCCGAGAAAATCCAGTGGCCGCGCCGCATGCATGAAGACGATCCGTTCGAGCCGGCGGTGCTGGTCATCGCCTGCGAGGGCATGGCCGCACTCCACCTGCAGCACGAGACCGGCGAGATCATCAACCGGGTCAACGCCTTTCTCGGCTTCACCGCCATCAGCCGGATCAGGATCCTGCAGAAGCCGGTGACAGCGGACAAAGGACGGCCTAAACCGACCTTGAGGCCGCTGACCGCTGCCGAGAAGACGAAATTGTCGGGCACTGTCGGCCTGATCGACGATGATGGACTGCGCGCCTCGTTGGAAAAACTTGGCGCGACCATTATTGGGGAAAGGAAGACATAGATTTGTCGCCAATCTCGCGCATTCGTGATCGCCCTTGTCAGGTTTCGCGATTGGATTGGGGACAGGGATGCCTTAATTCGCGCCAACTCTCGCCTTTTCGTGCTTTTGCATTGCAAAATCCAACCCTTGTCAGGTGATTCGTATGAACCGTCCCCCGTTTGGCGCAAGCTTGTCTCGCAGAAACGTTCTGTCTTCGCTGGCCGCCATTCCGGCGTTGGCCCTGCTCGCGGCTTGCAGCGATTCCGGCGAGCAAGCCAAGGCCGCGGACGTGAAGCCCGCCGACCCGGCCGTGCCCGCGAAGCCGGCCACGCCGGCCGCGGCTACCGCGCCGGAAGCACAGGGCACGGTGGACATGGCGGAATTGCTGAAGCCGGGTGCGCTGCCCGACAAGCAGCTTGGCAAGGACGACGCCAAGGTCACCATCGTCGAATACGCCTCGATGACCTGCCCGCACTGCGCGCATTTCGCCGAGACCACCTTTCCGGATCTGAAGACGAAGTACATCGACACCGGCAAGGCCCGCTACATCCTGCGCGAATTCCCGTTCGATCCGAGCGCCGAGGCCGGTTTCATGCTGGCGCGTTGCGCCAAGGATAACTATTTCCCAATGGTGGATGTCCTGTTCAGGCAGCAGGCGAACTGGGTTGGCGTCGCCAACACCAAGGATGCGCTGCTGCAAATCTCGAAGCTCGCCGGTTTTACACAGGAGTCCTTCGAGGCCTGCTTGACGGACCAGAAACTTCTGGACGATGTGAGATCGGTCCAGAAGCGCGGCGCCAATGAATTCAAGGTCGACTCAACGCCGACCTTCTTCATCAACGGTAAGACCTACAAAGGGGCGATGTCGATTGAGGAAATGTCGGCCATCATCGACCCTCTGCTCTGACGCCCGGGCAGCGCCGAAGCGGCAGCGCCTCAGCATGCGCGGCCTCTTGTTGTGCCGCGGACATTCGCAAAACCGTGCAACATTTTTGCGGAATCCCCCTATAGGGCGGCGTGAATGAAGTTTTCACGCCTTCGCCTCCTCGGTTTCAAATCCTTCGTCGAGCCCGGCGAGTTCGTCATCGAACGCGGCCTGACGGGTATTGTCGGGCCGAACGGCTGCGGCAAGTCGAACCTGGTCGAGGCGCTACGCTGGGTGATGGGCGAAAGCTCCTACAAGAACATGCGCGCGTCCGGCATGGACGATGTCATCTTTTCCGGTTCCGGCACGCGCCCGGCACGCAACACCGCCGAAGTCACGCTTTTCCTCGACAACAGCGACCGCTCGGCGCCCGCCGCCTTCAACGATGCCGACGAATTGCAGGTGTCACGCCGCATCGAGCGCGAGGCGGGGTCGCTCTACCGCATCAACGGCAAGGAAGCGCGCGCCAAGGATGTGCAGCTTCTGTTCGCCGACCAGTCGACCGGCGCGCGCTCGCCGTCGATGGTCGGCCAGGGCCGCATCGGCGAACTGATCCAGGCAAAGCCGCAGGCGCGCCGCGCGCTGCTCGAAGAGGCGGCCGGCATTTCCGGGCTGCACACCCGTCGTCACGAAGCAGAACTGCGGCTGAAGGCGGCCGAACAGAATCTGGAACGCCTGGACGACGTCGTCGGCGAACTGGAAAGCCAGATCGAAAGCCTCAAGCGCCAGGCGCGCCAGGCATCCCGCTTCAAGAACCTGTCTGCCGATATCCGCAAGGCCGAAGCGACGCTGCTGCATCTGCGCTGGACGCTGGCCAAGACGCAGGAAGCCGAAGCACGCTCGGCGCTGGCGGTTGCCACGGCGCTGGTCGGCGATCGCGCCGCCGCTCAGATGAATGCGGCCAAGGAGCAAGGCATCGGTGCTCACCGCTTGCCTGACCTGCGGGACGCGGAAGCCGCCGCCGCCGCTGCCTTCCAGCGCCTGTCGATAGCCAGGTCGCAGATCGAGGAGGAAGCCGGCCGCATTCGTGCCCGCCAGGCGGAACTCGAGCGCCGGCTGCAGCAACTCGACGGCGATATTGCGCGCGAGGAGCGCATGGTCCGCGACAACGCGGATATTATCGAGCGCCTTCGCACGGAGGAAGCCGCGCTCAATTCCGAAAATGCCGGTGCCGCCGAGCGCGAGGCCAGCACCCGGGCCGCGTTCGAACAGGCGGCATCGACGCTTGTCGCAAGCGAAGCCGGCTCGCCGCGCTGACCGCCGAGCGGGCCGAGGCCGCGGCTTCGCGCAACCAGATCGAACGGACGCTGCGCGACACCGCCGAGCGCCGCGACCGCTTCGCGCGCCAGCTCGCCGAGGTTGATCGGGAGCTGTCGGACATCCTGTCGAAGGTGGCCGGACTGCCGGATCCGGCCGAGAAACAGCTCCTGGTCGAACAGGCTATCGCGCTGCTGGAAGAATCCGAGGCCGCGGTATCGGAGGCCGAACAGTTGGTCATCGATGCCCGCGCCACCGAAAGCGCTGCCCGGCCGCCACTCCAGGACGCCAGGGCGGAGCTGGCGCGGATCGAGACGGAAGCACGCACGCTGGCCAAGATCCTCAACGCCGCCAGCGGCGACCTCTTCCCGGCCGTGTTGGAACAGATCAGCGTCGAGCGCGGCTTCGAGACGGCGCTGGGCGCCGCCCTTGGCGAAGACCTTGACGTGCCGCTCGACCGCAGCGCGCCGGTGCATTGGGGCGAAAGCCAGATCCAGCCCGGCGATGCGGCTTTACCCGAGGGCGTCACGAGCCTTGCCAGTGTGGTTCACGCGCCGGCGCAGCTCGCCCGCCGGCTGGCGCAGATCGGTATCGTTGCGGACAGTGATGGCCGCCGGCTGCAGGCGCTTCTTGCGCACGGCCAGCGGCTGGTCAGCCGTGAGGGCGCGCTCTGGCGCTGGGATGGCTTCACCGCGAGTGCCGACGCGCCGACCGCCGCCGCGCAACGGCTGGCGCAGAAGAACCGGCTGGCCGAACTCGATGCCGAAGCCGTGCAGGCGACGCTTGTCCTGCGTCAGGCCGAGGAGGCGCTGGCACAGGCCGAACAGACGCTTCGCCTGGCAAGCGAGGCCGAGCGCAATGCGCGCCAGGCCGGACGTGACGCCCAGCATCGGCTGGACGCAGCCCGCAATGCGCTGGCCGAGGCCGAAAAGGCCGGCGGCGAATTGTCGAGCCGGCGCGCCGCATTGGACGAGGCACGGGCCCGCATCGTCGACAGCCATGAGGAGACATCGGCGGCTTTCGTCGAGGCCGAGATGCTCTTGCAGAGCGCTCCCGATCTGGGCGACCTGCAATTGCAGCTCGAACAGTCCTCGGCCAATGTCGCGCGCGACCGCGCCACGCTTGCCGATGCGCGCGCCGTGCACGAGGGTTTGCGGCGCGAGGCCGAGGCGCGCATACGCCGGCTCGAGGCCATTGGCGCCGAGCGCAGCAACTGGCTGGAGCGCGCCGAAAATGCCTCGACGCAGATCGCTTCGCTAGGTGAACGCAAGGCCGAGGCCGAGGCCGAGCGCGAGCGACTGGCCGATGCACCAGACGAAATCGACGCCAAACGGCGCGCGTTGCTGTCGCAGCTCACCGAGGCGGAGACCTTGCGCAGGGCGGCCGCAGACCGTTTGCAGGAGGCGGAGAACAGGCAATCCGAATTGGACAAGGCGGCCACCGGCGCCATCCAGTCGCTGGCCGAGGCGCGCGAGACGCGCGTTCGCGCCGAAGAGCGGCTGACCGCGGCCGACGAACGCCGGCTGGAGGTCGAGGCGCGCATCCAGGAAACGCTGAACACGCCGCCGCATCTGGTCATCCGCCACACCGGCCTTGAAGCCGACAGCCCGATGCCGGAAATGGCCGAGATCGAGCGTCAGCTCGATCGGCTGAAGATCGAGCGCGAGCGGCTTGGCGCGGTCAATCTGCGCGCCGAGGAAGAGCAGAAGGAACTGTCCGATCGGCTTGAGACCATCGTCTCCGAGCGCGAGGACATCATCGAAGCGATCCGCAAGCTGCGGCAGGCAATCCAGAGCCTCAATCGTGAAGGCCGCGAGCGGCTTCTAGCCGCCTTCGATGTGGTCAACAGCCATTTCCAGCGGCTGTTCTCGCATCTGTTCGGCGGGGGCACGGCGGAATTGCAGCTGATCGAGTCCGATGATCCGCTCGAGGCCGGGCTCGAGATCCTCGCCCGCCCGCCCGGCAAGAAGCCGCAGACCATGACGCTGCTGTCTGGCGGCGAGCAGGCGTTGACGGCGATGTCGCTGATCTTCGCCGTGTTCCTGACCAATCCGGCGCCGATCTGCGTGCTCGACGAAGTCGACGCCCCGCTCGACGACCACAATGTCGAGCGCTTCTGCAATCTCATGGACGAGATGGCCAACACCACAGAGACGCGCTTCGTCATCATCACCCACAACCCGATCACCATGGCGCGCATGAACCGGCTGTTCGGCGTGACCATGGCCGAGCAGGGCGTCAGCCAGCTCGTGTCGGTCGATCTGCAGGCCGCCGAGGCGATGCGCGAGGCTAGCTGAACCATCCGGGCTGCCTGGATCGCTGGAATGATCCTGCGGCGATTGGCCACTTTCAGTCTCCGCGTCGCAAAATCCAGTTTGCGCACATCGCGGCCGCGAGACCGAACGCCATGCCGACGCAATCGGCAACCCAGTCAAACACGTCAAGATCACGCTCTATCAGCGTCGTGCCCTGGAGAATTTCGATCGCGGCTCCAACCAGGGCAAGGAAGACGATCAGCCTTGCCTTGCGCTCGGGCCAGCCGATACTTCCGAGGAATGTCAGGACGGCGAATGCGCTGGCATGGTTCAGCTTGTCGTAGTGGAAACCGACGTCGATGCCGAATTCCTCGAGACGGGGTACTGGCAACAGCGCAAGCACAAGAACGACAATGAGCGTGACGGCAAAGGCGGTCCGTCCGGCGGCTGAATAAGATCTCATTCTGCTCCAACAACAATCTGTGCCTGAGCGCCGAGAAAGCCAAAGCCGGCTCGACGATCCGGACCGGGCCTTCGCGGGAATACCCGATGGGGCAGGGCGGTGCCGTCACGCCACGATTGCATCGGATGTTTTGAATAGCAACGGATCCCTGCGAGACGACCGCCAGCATCAACTGGCAGGCAGCTGCCGCGAGCAGGCAATCAATCCTGGACGACCTCGGGCGGAAAGCCGACGCGAAAAAGCCCGCGTTCCGGGGAGGGGGAGGAAGGCGGGCTCTTTGACAACCTAAGGCTTGGGATTCTCAGGTCGGCCATCAACTCGCGAAGGGCCACTTCGGTTCCATTGAAAAGCTCAAACCAAGTCAAAACGCTATGTCAAAAGACATACCCAGGAAAATAGGAAATATTTCCTCCTTTTCTGTCGTTCGGATTCCGATTCTGCTATAATTTAAAGAGTGAGGACTGGTCCTCTTCACAGGTCTACGACAAGCGTCAAACCGTCAGGGTTGTGCTCGGCCATTTTTCTCTGGCACCGAGTCATCGGTGACTTGGTCAAGTAACTGAAATTGTTATGCAATATTTCCCGCACGCTTTCGCGTAGTGCTGATGCCTAGGGGCACACCAGCCAAATGAAAATCCCGCGTGGGCACCTACATCGATAGCGACACCCGGCTCACGGTGGCTCCCGCCGTGGTCATCAAGAATCAAAATCACTGTAAGTATCTGATTATATTAATAAATATGAAATAGATGATGGCTGGGGCGCCAGGATTCGAACCTGGGAATGTCGGTACCAAAAACCGATGCCTTACCACTTGGCGACGCCCCAATTGCCGTCAGAGTCGCTTGTGCGGCGCGTTATTAGCAGAGCAGCCAAAAAGCACAATGCTTATGAACGACGTCCAAATGGGCTAACCTTCGTCGCCGCCAGATGGCAAGCGAACGGGCTATTCGGACCAGACCGCCATCTCGTTCCCGGCCGGATCGACGAAATGAAAGCGCCGGCCGCCGGGGAACGCGAAGATCGGCTTGACGATCGTGCCGCCGGCATTTTCGACGGCATTGAGGGTTTCTTCCAGATCCCGGCTATAGAGCACGGGCAGTGGCTTGGCGGGCGCCTCCGCGGCGTCGGCTTGGAAGCCCCCGTCCAGACCCTCGGCAAAGGCCGAATAGGTCGGCCCATAGTCGGTGAAAGACCAGGCAAAGGCGGTACTGTAGAAAGCCTTGAGCCGGTCCAGCGTTCCGCCGGTCGCCGGCATTTCCAGATAGTCGAGTTTCCCAGACAGTTTCATGGCGTACCTCTTTGTTCCCTTTATGTTCTAGTCCTGTGGTTCTGGAGTGGCAAGTCTTTTTGCCGCATCTTCGGACACAACTTTTTCTTAATCGATTGTAGCAGGCGGACGGCCTCCCTGACGCCTTGCCTTTCGCACTGCAGCATCATATCGCTCCGAAGTCGGACACGGCGGGACTTCCGTTTCGCCAATCTTTCCAATCTCCTGCAACCGGAGAGCAAAGCATGACCAAATGGGTTTTCACCTTTGGCGACGGTGCGGCGGAAGGCCGTGCCGGCGACAAGAATCTGCTGGGCGGCAAGGGCGCCAACCTGGCCGAGATGTGCAGTCTGGGCCTGCCAGTGCCGCCGGGCTTCACCATCACCACCGAGGTCTGCAACGCCTATTATGCCAATGGCCGCACTTATCCGACGGGATTGGAAGCGGATGTCGCGGTGGCGCTCGATCACATCGGCCGGCTGACCGGCCGTCGGTTCGGCGACCCGTCGAAACTGCTTCTGGTGTCGGTGCGTTCGGGTGCCCGTGCCTCGATGCCGGGTATGATGGATACCGTGCTCAATCTCGGGCTGAACGACGAGACGGTCGAGGCGCTCGCCGCCGATTCCGGTGATGCGCGCTTTGCCTATGACAGTTACCGCCGCTTCATCCAGATGTATTCGGATGTCGTCATGGGCCTCGACCACGAGGTGTTCGAGGAAATCCTCGAAGACCAGAAAGGCGGGCTCGGCCATGAGCTCGACACCGATCTGACGGCCCTCGAATGGCAAGGCGTCATCGCGCTCTACAAGGCCAAGGTCGAGGAAGAACTGGGCAAGCCGTTTCCGCAGGATCCGAATGAACAGCTCTGGGGCGCCATCGGTGCCGTGTTTTCAAGCTGGATGAACAACCGCGCCATCACCTACCGGCGTCTGCACGACATTCCCGAAAGCTGGGGCACGGCGGTCAATGTCCAGGCCATGGTGTTTGGCAATATGGGCGAAACCTCGGCCACCGGCGTTGCCTTCACCCGCAACCCGTCGACCGGCGAAAAGCAGCTCTATGGCGAGTTCCTAGTGAACGCGCAGGGCGAGGACGTCGTCGCCGGCATCCGCACGCCGCAGAACATCACCGAGGCGGCGCGCATCGCCGCCGGCTCCGACAAGCCATCCTTGCAGAAGCTAATGCCGGACGCCTTCCAGTCCTTCGTCACAATCTCAGACAGTCTGGAAAAACACTACCGCGACATGCAGGATCTCGAATTCACCATCGAGCGCGGCAAGTTGTGGATGCTGCAGACGAGGTCCGGTAAGCGCACCGCCAAGGCGGCGCTCAGGATCGCCGTCGATATGGCCCGCGACAAGCTGATCACGAAGGAGGAAGCTGTCGCCCGCATCGATCCGGCCTCGCTCGACCAATTGCTGCATCCCACCATCGATCCCAAGGCGGCCCGCGACGTTGTCGGCATTGGTCTGCCTGCCTCTCCAGGTGCCGCCACCGGCGAGATCGTCTTTTCCTCTGGCGACGCCGAGGAGCTCAAGACACAAGGCCGCAAGGCGATCCTGGTGCGCATCGAAACCAGCCCCGAAGATATTCACGGCATGCACGCGGCGGAAGGCATCCTGACGACACGCGGCGGCATGACCAGCCACGCCGCCGTCGTTGCGCGCGGCATGGGCAAGCCTTGCGTGTCCGGCGCCGGTTCGCTGCGCGTCGACTACAAGGCCGGCACGCTGATGGCGATGGGATCGACCTTTCGCAAGGGTGACATCATCACCATCGATGGCGGCAACGGTCAGGTGCTGAAGGGCGCCGTGCCGATGCTGCAGCCGGAACTTTCCGGCGATTTCGCCGCAATCATGGAGTGGGCGGATGCGGTGCGCCGCATGAAGGTGCGCACCAACGCCGAAACACCGCTGGATGCGCGCATGGCGCGTTCCTTCGGCGCCGAAGGCATCGGGCTTTGCCGCACCGAGCACATGTTCTTCGACGGTGAGCGGATCGTGGCGATGCGCGAAATGATTCTGGCCGACACGGAAAAGGACCGGCGCACCGCGCTTGCCAAGCTTCTTCCCATGCAGCGTTCGGATTTCCTCGAACTGTTCGAGATCATGGCAGGCCTGCCGGTGACGATCCGCCTGCTCGATCCGCCGCTGCACGAATTCCTGCCCAAGACCGAGGAGGAAATTGCCGAAGTCGCCACCGCCATGAATGTGTCGCCGGACAAGCTCAGGCAGCGCACCGAGGCCCTGCATGAGTTCAACCCGATGCTCGGCCATCGCGGCTGCCGGTTGGCGGTGTCCTATCCCGAGATCGCCGAGATGCAGGCGCGCGCCATTTTCGAGGCCGCCGTCGAGGCCGGCCGCAAGGCCGGCGCGCTGGTGGTTCCCGAAATCATGGTGCCGCTTGTCGGTCTCGTGAAGGAGCTCGACTATGTGAAGGCGCGCATCGATGCCGTCGCCAAGAGCGTCATGGAGGAGACTGGCGTCAAGATCGACTATCTGACCGGGACGATGATCGAATTGCCGCGCGCGGCGATCCGCGCCCATGTCATAGCCGCCACGGCCGAATTCTTCTCCTTCGGTACCAACGACCTCACCCAGACGACCTTCGGCATCTCGCGCGACGATGCGGCCTCGTTCCTGGAAACCTATCGGCAGAAGGGCATCATCGAGCAGGATCCGTTCGTCTCGCTCGACATCGACGGCGTCGGTGAACTGGTGCGCATGGCTGCCGAAAAGGGCAGGGCGACGCGGCCGGACATCAAGCTCGGCATCTGTGGCGAACATGGCGGCGACCCGGCTTCGATCCGCTTTTGCGAAGAGGTCGGCCTCGACTATGTGTCCTGCTCGCCCTATCGCGTGCCGATCGCCAGGCTGGCCGCAGCGCAGGCGGCGGTGCTGGTCGCCAAGGCAGGCCACGGATAGGACCCATCCAGATCGAGCTTACCGTTTTGTAAGATAATTCACGCGAACGTGCTGACGGCATCGCGCAATCTCGACATTGTTCCCGGCCAATTTGCGGACGTCCTGCCAATTGCTCCCGGAAACAGATGTTGCAGACTTCACCCGCGCCGTTTCGCTCGATCCTGGTCATTCAAACGAAGTTCATGGGAGATCTCGTCCTCGCCTCGGCGCTTGCGGAAAACCTGCGGCTTGAATTCCCCGGCGCCAGGCTCGTGTTTCTGTGCGAGGCCCGCTTCGAGAGCTTCGTGGTCGCCCATGGCATTGCTTCCGAGGTGGTCACATTCAGCAGAGCCCGCATGCGCGGCACCACCCTGGAGCGGCTAAAAGAGCTTTACGCCATGGTGCGGGCGTTGCGCCGCTTCCGCTTCGACCTGACGATCGATCTGACCGATTCAAAGACGTCGCGGCTCATTACCGGGTTCGTGAACGCCAAGACACGCGTCGGCTATAACCCTACCGAGAGGCCTTTGCGTCTGCTGGAGCGGCAGCCCGCCAATGTCTTTGCCAGGCCATATGGCTTTGGTGGCGAGCACTATCTGTTTCGCTATCTTTCGCCGCTCCAGGCGCTTGGCATCGGTCTTCGCGTAGCGGTTCCGCGTATTCAACCGCTGCCGGTCGAGACGGCAAAGGCATTGGCACTCCTGGGCAAGCATCATCTGCGGCCAAACGGCTTCTTGGTGGTGCATGCGGGTGCAAGCTTCGAGGGGCGGCGTTGGCAGCCGGAGCGGTTTGCCGCGGCGATCGTCGAAATCATGGGCGAAACCGGCCTCGACGTCGTCCTGGTGGGTGGCCCGGACGAGCACGGGATTGCCGAACGTATCGTCGCCCGGACAGCGCCATCGGTCGTCAATCTGGTTGGGCAGCTGTCGCTTGAAAGGCTGCTGGCAGTGCTGGCGCAGGCCAGGCTGTTTCTCGGCAACGAAAGCGGCCCGATGCACATGGCCGCGGCGGTGGAAACCCCGGTTGTTGGCTTGTTCGGTTCGACGGACCCGTCGCGCTGGGGTCCCGTGGGCGTATCCAGCTTTGCGCTTCGACCTCCAATGCCTTGCAATTGTGTAGCCAAAGACCTGTGCCGGTGGCCGGATACCAGCAAGGCCTGCTGCGTGTGGCGCCTGGAGGTCAAGCCTGTCGTCGACGCGGTGCTTGAACTCCTTTCGCGCACCGAATTGAAGCTGGAGCGCGCCATCTGAGATCATGCGTGGCAGGCATCGTCACACCACGCGGACAGTCAAATTGTCGCGCCTTGTGCTTTTCTGCTATGCACCATCCCGATTTCCGCCTTCATGCGGGTCTTGGGAGACCCACGTGAAAATACCGGTCAGGAATTGATGCACCCGTTGCAAAAACATCTCTGCATGCTCGCCATCTCGTTGGCGCTGGTATCCGCCGGCAACGCCGCGACGCTGGTCGAGCCCACGCTTCACATCCAGCCGGATGCAAGCGGGGCGGGTCGCGTTGCGCTGACGCTCGATGCCTGCGGCGGACAGACCGACAACCGGATTCTCTCGGCGCTGGTGGAAAACAAGATTCCCGCCACCATTTTCGTTACCGGCATCTGGCTGAAGCGAAACGCTGCAGCCGTCGAGATCATGCGGGCGCATCCCGATCTGTTCGAACTGGAAAATCACGGCGGCCGTCATGTCCCGGCGGTCGACACGCCGCAGAAGATCTACGGCATCCGCAGCGCCGGCAGCCCGGACGCGGTACTGGCCGAGGTCGAGTCGGGTGCCGCTGCTCTTGCCAGGACCGGCGAGCCGGCGCCAAAATGGTTTCGCGGGGCAACCGCCGAATACAGCCCGTCGGCGATCGCGATGATCCGCAAGCTTGGCTTCAAGATTGCAGGCTTCTCGATAAACGGCGACGGTGGTTCGCTGCTCGGCGCCAGGGAAACCACCAGGCGCATAGCGGCGGCCAAGGATGGTGACGTCATCATCGCCCACATCAACCAGCCGACCCATGCCGCCGGCGAAGGCGTGGTGCAGGGCCTGCTGGCGCTGAAGGAAAAAGGTCTGACCTTTGTGCGGCTCGACGATGCCGATGGCATCGGCAATCACGGCACCACGGACTAACGGCTGTCCGGAGCACCAGCGCTTTCGTTGCTTCGCGGATTCGAAAGTGGCTGCCGTCCGCTCAGCCTGGTTTGGCTTCGATGCTGACCTTGCTGGCGTAGAACGCGCCGTGAGCGCGGATTTCAGCCATTTCGTCGAATGGCCGCTCGTAAGCCCACATCGCATTCTGGCCGGTCTCGCCGGCAGCCAGCACGCTCCAATAGCTTGCATCGCCCTTGTAGGGACAATGGGTGGAATGTTCCGTGCCGCGGAGCTTGCTGAAATCGATGTCGGCGAACGGAATGTAGAAGACCGCGGGATAGGGCGTCTCGGTCAGCACCTTGGCCTTCGTGGAGGAGGCGATGACTGTGTCCCCGGCGCGCACGGTGACGGTGCCGACATAGGGCTCGATGGCAATGACCTTGTCTGGATTGCGTTGAAAGCCGGGTGCCGGGTTGGCGATCTGGTCCATGCTGGGGTCTCCTTGCCTCGACTTTAAAGTGTGTCGTGCAAGCGCGTTGCGCAAGGCCTGCTGTCGCCATGCTGCACGCAAGGCCGCTTGCGCCGGACCGGGGTCGACTGCGCGTGCCTTGAGACAGCCCTGTCCGAGAGTCAGGCAGCGGTCTTGAAGGCATCCATGAGCCCGGCATAGGCGGCTGCGATACCGGCCACCGGGTTGCTGCTTCGCGACGCGGTCTCGACTTTCAAGGAGCCACCGCCGGTCGGCAAGGTGAGCAGCAGGAACTGGCGATTGCCGCCGTCGCCGACGGATGCGGCCGCTACGTGCTGGCCTTCGCCTTCGTTCTGGACGCACATCTTGAACAGCAGTGTGCCGCCGACCGCTTCGAGCGCGCCGCCGACAACTTCAACAAATTCGTCTTCGGAAACAGTCTTTGTATCCGGCACCAGATCAGCCAGACTTTCGGCAAGCGTGCTTTCGAGGGTCTTGTCGTCGAGCTGCGCGTCCATGCGAACCTCTTTCAGTCGCCAATCGCCCCTTGCCCTTTAACGAACCTTAACGCCGAGGATGGCCGGATTGTGGCGGTTTTCCCGGTCCTGTCGATCAATGCAGCGTTTGCCCGGGGCCGGCGACTGGACAAACCGCCGGTTCGCTCCACAATGGAGCGAAAAGCAAAAACGCAAAAGCGTAGGGGAGGAACGAATGCTGGGATTGATGCAGGAATGGCCGCTGCTGTGCCACAAACTCATCGACAATGCCGAGCGGCAGCATGGCGTGCGCGAGATCGTGTCGCGCTCGATCGAGGGGCCGATCGTGCGCACCAGCTATGCGGACATCCATCGCCGCGCCCTGAAGGTCGCCCAGCGACTGGAACGCGACGGCTATCGCTTGGGCGACCGCATCGCCACGCTGGCCTGGAACACGGCGCGCCACATCGAGGCCTGGTACGGCATCATGGGCATCGGCGCGATCTATCACACGCTCAATCCACGGCTGTTTCCCGAGCAGATCGTCTGGATCATGAACCATGCCGAGGACAAGGCAATCTTCGTCGACCTGACCTTCGTGCCGCTGCTCGAGAAGATCGCCGGCGCCGTCAAGTCGCTGAAACAGGTGATCGTGCTGACCGACAGTGCGCACATGCCGCGGACCACACTGCCGAATGTGGTCGCCTATGAGGACTGGCTGAATGAGGCGGATGGCGACTTCGCCTGGAGGGTCTTCGACGAAGGCACCGCCGCCGGAATGTGCTACACGTCGGGGACCACGGGCGATCCAAAGGGCGTCGTCTACAGTCACCGTTCGAACGTGCTGCACGCCATGATCGCCGCCATGCCTGACGCGATGGGGCTGTCGTCGCGTGATACGATCCTGCCGGTCGTGCCGATGTTCCATGCCAATGCCTGGGGCCTTGGCCAGAGCGCGCCGATGGTCGGTGCCAAGCTGGTCATGCCTGGCTGCAAGATGGACGGCGCCTCGATTTATGAACTGCTCGACACCGAGAAGGTGACCTTCAGCGCCGCCGTGCCGACCGTATGGATGATGCTGCTGCAATACCTCGAAGAGACCGGCAAGAAGCTTCCCTATCTGAACAGGGTCGTCATCGGCGGCTCGTCCTGTCCGCGCGCGATCATGACGAAGTTTCAGCAGAACTACGACGTCCAGGTCATCCATGCCTGGGGTATGACCGAGATGTCGCCACTCGGCACGCTGTGCACCTTGAAGCCGGAATATGCGGGTCTCCAGGGTGAGGCCCGGCTCGACATTCAGCAGAAGCAGGGCTACCCGCCATTCGGCGTCGAGATGAAGGTGACCGACGACGACAACAAGGCACAGCCCTGGGACGGCAAGACGTTTGGACGGTTGAAAGTGCGCGGCCCGGCCGTTGCCCGCGCCTACTATGGCGGCGCGGGCGCGGAGCAGTTCGACGAGGACGGCTGGTTCGACACCGGAGACGTCGCTCATATCGATGCCGGCGGCTATATGCAGATCACCGATCGTGCCAAGGACGTCATCAAGTCCGGCGGCGAGTGGATTTCGACCATCGACCTCGAGAATCTGGCTGTCGGCCACCCCGACGTCGCGGAGGCGGCGGCCATCGGCGTCCAGCATTCGAAATGGGGCGAGCGGCCATTGCTGGTCGTCGTTGCCAAGCCGGGCAAGGAACCGACCAAGGCGGACATCCTCGATTTCATGGACGGCAAGGTGGCCAAGTGGTGGATGCCGGATGATGTCGCTTTCGTTGGCGAGATACCGCATACCGCCACCGGCAAGATCCAGAAGATCACGTTGCGCCAGCAGTTCAAGGATTATCGCTTGCCGACGGATTGACTGGATGGTGCGTGTCTCGGCTTCAAGCCGCCGCAAAAGGCACTACGGCGCCGTGCGCCCTTTCGGGCGCGCAAAGGGCGCTGTGGCATTTTTAACTAGCGCATGACCCCGAAAATCGATTCCGATTTTCGGGGTCATGCGCTAAGTCTCCGTTCGGGTTGGGGCAGCGCGGAAAACAATGGTTAGCATTCCCGAACGGCAGACGTCGAAGGCGGCCGGATGGTCGCGGCGCACCGCCGCCTTTTCGGCGGTGTTGCTGCTGACCGTCTTCATCGGCCATCGCTTCGACCTCGTCGAAACACCTGTTTTCCTGTGGGTACTGGGCATCGTCGCGCTGCTGGCGGCCCTGGCGCTCCTGTTTGCCGGATTTGCCTTTTCGAGGCTGTGGAATTTCGGCGACCGCGGTGGTCGCGACCTGACGGTCGGCGTCCTGCTGGCGCTGCTCGTGCTCACACCCTATGGCGTAGCCGCCTACTGGGCGACAACCTATCCGCCGCTCAGGGATATCTCGACGGATTTCGACGATCCGCCGGCGCTCGACGTCAGCGACCGGACCAAGGATATGAACGTGCTCTCCCCGTCCACGCCCGGCGAACAGCGGCTGCAGACCGAGAGCTATCCGCTGGTCAGCGGGCGTAGCTACAATCTGCCATTCGAGACTGTCGTGGATGCCGTCGAAACCGTGCTCGATCGGCGCGATTGGGATCTAACCGAACCCTATCCCGATGTCAGCGGGCAAAGCGAGGTGACGATTGCCGCTGTAGCCAAGGGTTTTGTCCTCGGTCTTCCCGCCGACGTGGCGATCCGCGTGACCGACGACGGTGATTCCATCATCGTCGACATGCGGTCGGCTTCCCGCTACGGTCGCTATGACCTCGGCGACAATGCCGCGCGCATCACCGATTTCCTCGCGGAACTGGACCAGGAAGTCGCCGGCCAGGTCGGCGCGGCTCCAGCCGAATAAGCATCGGGCCTATGTCGCAGGCGTGAAAATACCGTCGATGGCTGGTGCGGCGTCTGTCACGACCTGACCGCGCGCCACCAGATCCTCCAGATGGGCAAGCACCGACAATCCGGCAGCGCCGTGAAGCCGCGGGTCGGTATCCCTGTAGATCGCCTTGACCATGTCCGCAATCGTCCGGTCGCCTGCCCTGACCCGCTCCAGGATGGCTCGCTCGCGCATCTTGCGATGCGTTTTCAATCCGCGCATGAAACTGCGCGGTGCCGTCACCGGTCCGCCGTGGCCAGGCAAAAGCAGGCGGTCGCCGCGCTCGATCAGCCGATCCAGCGAGGCCATGTAGTCAGCCATCGCCCCGTCTGGCGGCGCGACGATCGACGTCGCCCACGCCATGACATGATCGGCCGAAAACAGGATGCCGGTTCCTTCCAGCGCGAACGCCGCGTGATTGACGGTGTGGCCCGGGGTCAGAACAGTCCTGATCGACCAGCCATCGCCGTCGACCAGCCCGCCGTCGGGAAGTGCGATATCGGGAGCGAAAGCGGTGTCGGCGCTGGCGTCGAGCGCGTTGGTCTCGCCGATATGCAAGGGTCTTGCGGAGCGGTGCGGGCCCTCTGCCAGCACGACGGCGCCGGTACGCTCTTTCAGCCGCGCCGCCAGAGGAGAGTGGTCGCGATGCGTGTGGCTGATGAAAATATGGCTGACCGGCCTGCCTGCGATCACATCGAGCAGGGTCCGCAGATGCGTCTCGTCATCCGGCCCCGGATCGATCACCGCCAGCGTGTCGCGGCCAACGATGTAACTGTTGGTACCGTGAAAGGTGAAGGGGCTTGGATTTCGGGCCGTGATGCGTTGGACGTCCGGCGCGACGCTCACCCCCTGGCCGTAGGCGGGATCGAAGCCGGTGTCGAATTTGAGAGCCATGGCGGACCGGTGCTTTGTTTCGGAAAACGGCAAAACCGATTGCCGCATAACACGCAAGCCAATATAGGAGAACGCGAGGCCGCGAACATAAGATGGCGGCAATCGGATGGGGAATATCATGGCAATTGCAACAACGATGCGTCCGCTTGTGTCTCTGGCCTTGCCCGAAAACGGCACGTCGCGGCTGGCGACGCAGATTTTCCTCGCGATCGCCGGCACGCTGGTGCTGACCTTGTCCGCCAAGACCAAGGTGATGCTCGGGCCGGTCGACATTTCGATGCAGACGCTGGCTGTGCTCCTGATTGCCGCCACCTTCGGCATGCGTCTCGGCGTCGCCACCCTGCTGCTCTATATGGCGGAAGGCGCGATGGGCTTCCCGGTCTTCCAGAGCACCCCGGAAAAGGGCATCGGCGTTGCTTACATGCTCGGCTCGACCGGCGGCTACCTTGCCGGCTTTGTGGTCATGGCGGCGATCGTCGGCTGGGCCGCCGATCGGGGCTGGGACCGCCATCCGATCAAGCTTTTCAACGCGATGCTGGTTGCCGAAGTCGTCATGATGGCAATGGGCTTTGCCTGGCTGGCGCTGCTGATCGGCCCCGAAAAGTCGTGGCAGTTCGGCGTCGTGCCGTTCATCGTCGGCGACCTGATAAAGGTTGCCCTAGCGGCCAGCCTGGTGCCGGCCGTGTGGTCGTTGCTGAAGCGCTCCTGAAGTCTGCAAGAAGCAGGAAGCCAAGTGTCATATGACATCAGGGGGCTGTTGCCCGGCAATGTCGCGGACGGATGCTTCCAATGAAAGTTCTGGTCACCGGCGCTGCTGGATTTATCGGCTATCATGTGGCCAGGCGTCTGCTGGAGCGCGGTGACGAGGTTGTCGGTATCGACAGCATCAACAGCTACTACGATCCGCAGCTCAAGCATGCGAGGCTGCGGCTCTTGGAGGAGGCGAGCCGCAAGACCAACGCCGGCTATCATTTCATCCACGGCAATCTCGCCGACAAAAGCGTGGTCGACGGCTGTTTTGCCGACCACGCATTCGACCGGGTGATCCATCTCGCCGCCCAGGCCGGGATTCGCTACAGCCTGGAAAACCCGCATGCCTACGTCGAAAGCAACATCGTCGGCTACACGAACATGCTCGAGGCCTGCCGCGGCAGCGGCGTTGCACACCTGACCTATGCCAGCACTTCGAGCGTCTATGGCGCCAACACCGACATGCCGTTTTCCGAGCATCGGCCGGCCGACCACCCGCTGCAATTCTACGCCGCGACCAAGCGCGCCAACGAGCTGATGGCGCACAGCTACAGCCACCTGTTCGGGTTGCCGACGACCGGGCTTCGCTTCTTTACCGTGTATGGTCCCTGGGGGCGCCCGGACATGGCGCTTTTCCTGTTTACCAGGAGCATCCTTGCCGGCGAGCCGATCAAGCTGTTCAACAACGGCAATCACACGCGGGATTTCACCTATGTCGACGATATCGTCGAAGGCGTCGTCCGGGCCAGTGACAACCCGGCCGCTCGCAACCCCGCCTGGGACTCCAGCCATCCGGATCCGGCGACGAGCAACGCCCCCTGGCGCATCTTCAACATCGGCAACAACAATCCGGTGAAGCTGACTGCCTATGTCGAGGCGCTGGAAAATGCGCTTGGCCGCAAAGCCATCATCGAGCTGTTGCCGCTGCAGGCGGGCGACCTGCTCGATACGTTCGCCGACACCTCGGCGCTGGATCAGGCGGTCGGCTACCGCCCGGCCACCACGGTGCACGAGGGCGTCGAGCGGTTCGTCAACTGGTACCAGGCATACTATGGGCGAGGATAGCGAAGGGCACGTCCTTGCGCGAAATTGCTGTTGAGTTAGTGTCAGTCCTGTGAAGTCTGTTCGCGCTCCAAGTATTTGGATAGACACTTGCCGCCCGGGATGGCTTTCTATCGGACATGGTCAGGTCGTTTGTTGAGTGCGTCGATTGACAAGCCATTGCATGAAACCTAAGCACGGGCAGTCAAGGCCGGGGGGCTTCGGCATGTCAAGGAGAGCTTCTTGAAAGGAATTGTCCTTGCTGGAGGCAGTGGAACGCGTCTTTATCCACTAACATTAGCAGTCTCTAAGCAAATTCTCCCGATATACGACAAGCCGATGATCTATTATCCGCTGAGCGTTTTGATGCTTGCGGGAATCCGCGAGATTCTGATCATTTCGACGCCCCGTGATCTGCCTACATTCCACCAACTGCTCGGCGACGGATCGGAGTTCGGGCTCGACCTGTCCTATGCCGAGCAACCGCATCCCAATGGTCTTGCCGAAGCCTTCATCATCGGCCGCGACTTCATCGGCAAGGACAGCGTGTCGATGATTCTGGGCGACAACATCTATTTCGGCGATGGGCTGTCGGAGCTTTGCCGCGCCGCTGCATCGCGCGAAAGCGGCGCTTCGGTGTTCGCCTACCATGTCGAGGATCCCGAACGCTATGGCGTGGTGTCCTTCGACAAGGCGACCGGAACCGCGTTGACGATCGAGGAAAAGCCGCAGAAGCCTAAATCCAACTGGGCTGTCACCGGCCTGTATTTCTATGACAATGACGTCGTCGACATCGCCCCGACCATCCGGCCCTCGGCGCGCGGCGAGCTGGAGATCACGGCGCTCAACAACGTCTATCTTGATCGCGGCCTGCTGCATGTGCACCGGCTGGGGCGCGGCTATGCCTGGCTCGACACCGGCACGCATGACAGTCTGCACGAAGCCTCCTCCTTTGTGCGCACGATCGAGCACCGCCAGGGCATCAAGGTAGCCTGCCCGGAGGAAATTGCCTTCGAACAGGGCTGGCTGACGGCCGATGAGGTGCTGCAGCGCGCAACCCGCCTGGGCAAGAACGAGTACGCCGCCTATCTGCGCCGGCGTGTCGTCGATCTTTCGGAGGGTTAGGCGTGGAGGTGAGGCCCCTTGGCATCGACGGCGTGCTGGAAATCGTTCCGAAACGGCATGGTGACGCGCGCGGGTTCTTTATCGAAACCTACAATGCCGAGCGTTTTTCGCAGGCCGGCATCGACTTGCGTTTCGTGCAGGATAACCATTCCTATTCCGCCGCCGCTGGCGTCTTGCGCGGGCTCCATTATCAGCTTGCGCCGCGCGCCCAGGACAAGCTGGTGCGCGTCATCTGTGGCGGCATCCTCGACGTCGCGGTCGACATTCGCCGCGGCTCGAAGACCTTTGGAAAATGGGTCGCCCTCGAACTGTCGGCCGACAAGGGCAACCAGATTCTGGTGCCAAAGGGTTTCGCGCACGGCTTCGTGACGCTCGTGCCCGACACCGAGGTCCTGTACAAGGTCACCGACACCTATTCGCCCGAGCATGACCGGTCGATCCGTTTCGATGATCCCGCCATCGGTATCGAATGGCCGTCGATGGCTGGCGGGTTCCAGCTTTCGGACAAGGATCTCAAGGCGCCGCCGCTTGCCGCCGCCGAGGTGTTTGCCTGATGGATGTTGCCAAAGGGTGCGTGAGGACAGCAGCATGAATTTCCTGGTGACAGGCGGTGCCGGCTTCATCGGTTCGGCGGTATGCCGGCATTTGTGCGCCAACCCGGCCTATCGCGTGACCAATCTCGACAAGCTCACCTATGCGGGCAACCTGGCCTCGCTGCGGCCGATCGAGAATGCGCACAACTACCGCTTCGCTCATGCCGATATCTGCGACGAGCGGGCGGTGCTCGACATCCTGCGGCGGGACGATATCGACATCGTCATGAACCTCGCCGCCGAGAGCCATGTCGACCGCTCGATCGACGGGCCAGGCGCCTTCATCGAGACCAACATCGTCGGCACCTACCGTATCCTCAATGCCGCGCTGGAATACTGGCGCGGCCTGCCCGACGACAGGAAGAGCCGCTTCCGCTTCCATCACGTCTCGACCGACGAGGTGTTTGGCGATCTGCCTTTCGATGGCGGCATGTTCGTCGAGGAAACGCCCTACGCACCGTCGTCGCCCTATTCCGCGTCGAAGGCGGCCTCGGACCATCTGGTGCGGGCCTGGCACGAGACCTATGGCCTCCCGGTCGTGCTTTCCAACTGCTCGAACAATTACGGCCCCTATCATTTTCCTGAGAAGCTGATCCCGCTCGTCATCCTCAACGCGCTCGATGAAAAGCCACTGCCGGTCTATGGCGCCGGCGCCAATGTGCGCGACTGGCTGTTCGTCGAGGACCACGCGCGGGCCTTGGAACTCGTCGCCACCAAGGGCAGGCCGGGCGAGAGCTACAATGTCGGCGGCAATTCGGAGCGGACAAACCTCAGCGTCGTCGAGACGATCTGCGATCTCCTCGACACCAGGCGTCCCAGGGCCGGCGGCAAGAGCTATCGTGACCTGATCTCGTTCGTCACCGACCGCCCTGGCCATGACCGCCGCTATGCCATCGACGCATCGAAGATAGGGCGGGATCTCGGCTGGGCGCCCAGCGAGAATTTCGACAGCGGCCTGGCGAGAACCGTGGATTGGTTCCTGGACAACAAATGGTGGTGGGGGCCGATCCGCGAACAGCGCTATGCCGGTGAACGGTTGGGCGAAGCGCGCAAGGAGGGAGTGTGAGGCTCATTGTCACCGGACGCGAGGGCCAGGTCGCGGCAAGCCTGCTCGAGGCCGGCCAGAGGCACGCCGGCGTGGAGATCGTCGCCATTGGCCGCCCGGAGCTCGACCTGGCAAGACCCGATACCGTGACCGAAGCCATCGCTGCCGCGCAGCCGGATATCGTCGTGTCGGCCGCCGCCTACACGGCGGTTGACCAGGCGGAGGATGAACCCGGTCTGGCATTCGCGGTGAACGCCGTCGGCGCCGGCACGGTGGCGCAGGCGGCGGCGCGGCTTGGCGTTCCCGTCATCCATTTGTCGACCGACTATGTCTTCGACGGCTCGAAGGACGGCGCCTACGTCGAAACCGACGCGACGGCGCCGCTCGGCGTCTACGGCGCCTCCAAGCTCGCCGGCGAACAGGCGGTGGCGGCAGCCAACCCGCGCCACCTGATCCTGCGCACGGCCTGGGTCTACAGCCCGTTCGGCAGGAATTTCGTCAAGACCATGTTGCGGTTGGCCGCCGACCGGGACGAGATCGCGGTGGTGGCCGACCAATGGGGAAATCCGACCTCCGCGCTCGATATCGCCGACGCGATCCTGCATGCGGCGGCGATGCTGTATGGCGACAAGCGCTTCGGTGCCTTTGGCGTCTATCATCTGGTCGGCACGGGCGAGACCAACTGGAGCGGCTTTGCCCGTCATATCCTCGACACAAGCCAGGCTTTTGATGGTCCTTGGGCGCGGGTACGGGACATTGCCACGATGGACTACCCGACCAAGGCGCGCCGCCCCGCCAATTCCCGGCTTTCGAGCGCGAAATTTGCCTCCACCTTCGGATGGGCGGCGCCGCACTGGCGGCAATCGGCTGAAGCGGTGGTGCGAGCTCTACTTATAGGCGGGACGAGACAGGCAGCGACTGCATGAACAAGCATCCGTCACCCGAGAATATCCGCGACGCGAAACCTGGCCGGCGGGCCACAGGCAAAGCGGCGACGAAGAAGCCGTCCAAGGCGAAAGCCGCGCGGCCAGGAGAGCGCGACCCTTCGCTTCGTGACCTCTACAACGCGCATAGCGGCAAAGTGTCGGACAAATGGTCTATCTATCTGGACACATATGACCGCATTTTTTCCGAGTATCGGAACAAGCCGGTTCGAATCCTGGAAATCGGAGTTCAGAACGGTGGTTCGCTGGAGATCTGGCGACAATATTTCGCCAATGCGGAGCTCGTCCTCGGCTGCGACATCAACATGGCTTGCGGCAATCTGGTTTTTGACGATCAGAAGATCGCGGTCGTCATCGGCGACGCCAATACCGATGAGACAGAGCGAAATATCCTCGCGAAGTCTGGAAAATTCGACATCATAATTGATGATGGATCGCACCTGTCGTCTGACATAGTACGGTCTTTCGCTCGCTATTTCCCTCATCTTTCCGAAGGGGGAATGTACATCGCTGAAGATTTGCATTGCAGTTACTGGGGGGAATTCGAGGGCGGTCTCTATGATCCTCTTTCCTCGATGTCGTTCTTCAAGCGCCTGCTCGATGTGGTCAACCATGAGCACTGGGGACTGGACCGCCACCGCGTCGATGCGTTGGCCACTTTCGCCGAACAGAACAAGATCGCATTCGAGGAAGCATCCCTCGCGTCGGTCCATTCCATCGAGTTCTTGAACTCGCTCAGCGTTGTGACGAAGCGGCCAACTCAGGAAAATGTTCTGGGGCCTCGTAGCGTGCATGGCCGGATTGCGCTCGCCGACGGGAGCGTGGTTCCTCTCGACGGCACGGAGAACAAGGCGACCGATCAAACCGGAAATCCATGGTCGTTGAGGTCGACGACAATGGAAGAGGAGATTGTAGCCAACAGGGAGTCGGTAGAACACCATGAAGCGCGTATCGGCGCCTCCTCCAGTGAGATGGTCGAAATACGCGAACGGATACGGATTCGCGAAGAAGAGATCGCGCGAATAAGGGCAAAGGCGATCGCCGCGGCCGAAGAGATCGCGCGAATGCGGGCACAGGCCATCGCGAGAGACGAACAGATTCAGGCCTTGCAAGAAAAATTGTCGGTGGCGCATACGGCGGGGAACGCGCTGCTTGCGGATCGTGACAGTGCACGCTTCGAGGAAGTCCGGTTGCACGGTGTTCTCGATGCCGTCTACGCCAGCACCTCATGGCGACTGACCAGGCCATTGCGCGGAATTGCGAGCCGCGTCCGCGCGATCGGCAAGGCACCCATGACCGCTCGCCGCGTCATGGCTCGCGGCGCGTATACTTGCTGGCACAACCTGCCGCTGTCTGTCGACGTTAAACGGAAGTTGAAAAGCGCGGTGTTTTCGACCTTTCCTTCCCTGTTTGGCGTTACGAATGCCTATCGTGCCTGGCGAAGCCTGGAGGCGCCCGACGCACCGATGGGCTACGTCGGGACGGCCTTGTACCGGCCGGCCAGTTCTGGCCCGGCCGTTGCGCCCGAACCCGTCTACGTGCCGCGTCTCGAAGCACCGCCGCTGCTCCAAAAGCCGGTGCGCGTCATTGCGTTCTACCTGCCGCAGTTCCACCCGACGCCCGAAAACGATGAATGGTGGGGGCAAGGCTTCACCGAATGGACCAATGTCAGGCCCGCCCAGCCGCAATTTGTCGGCCACCACCAGCCGCATGAACCGGATGCGCTCGGCTACTATGATCTGCGGGACACCGCCGTGCAGCACCGCCAGATCGAACTGGCAAAGCTCTATGGCGTGGAAGGCTTCTGCTTCTATTTTTATTGGTTCGGCGGCAAGAGGCTGTTGGAAAAGCCGCTCGAAAACTGGCTCGGGGACAAGAGCCTCGACATGCCGTTCTGCCTCTGCTGGGCCAACGAGAACTGGTCGCGCCGCTGGGACGGGCTGGACCACGAGATACTCATCGCCCAGGACCACTCTCCCCAGGACGACCTCGCTTTCATCGCCGAGGTCGCAGCCTATCTTCGCGACCCTCGTTACATCCGCATCGACGGCAAGCCGCTGCTGCTTGTCTATCGCCCAAGCCTGCTTCCGGCGGCGGCCGAGACGACGCAACGCTGGCGGACATGGTGCCGGGAGAACGGCATCGGCGAGATTTTCCTCGCTTACACCCAATCCTTCGAAGCCGTGTCTCCCGACCGTTACGGGTTCGATGCCGCTGTGGAATTTCCGCCAAACAATTCGGCGCCGCCAAACGTCACGCACACCGTGGCGCCGCTGCACGACGATTTTGCTACCACCGTCTATGACTGGTCGGTTTTTCCGCAGCGCAGCGAGAACTATCCACCCCGCAAATACAAGCTCTTCCGCTCGGTTTGTCCCGGCTGGGACAACACGGCGCGCCGCAAGCGCGGCGGCACCGTGTTCATCAACAACTCCCCCGCGCTCTACCGCGGGTGGCTGGATAACGCCATCAAGGACACGCTGGCCCATGTCAAGGAGCCATCCGAGCGGCTGGTCTTCGTCAATGCCTGGAACGAATGGGCGGAAGGCGCTCATCTGGAGCCCGATACCGTAAACGGCTATGCGTACCTGCAAGCGACCCGCGACGCCCTGGAGGCGGTGAGCGGGAAATGCAAACCTCGGATCGTAATCGTTTCCCACGATGCCCATCCGCATGGCGCACAATTGCTGGCGCTCGCGATGGCTCGCGAGTTTGGGGAACTGCAATATGATGTAGACATGATCGTCCTCGGCGATGGCCCTATGCTGTCACGCTTTGCCGAAGTTGCGTCGCTACATCACATAGCGCTCGACAGCGAGCCGATGGAATCGGTGCGCCGTAAGGTGGAGGCGATACGGAGCGCCGGCGCCGAGGTCGCCATTGTAAACACTACGGTATCTGGCCTGATTGTTCCCATCCTGAAGGAAGCTGGTTTCCGCACGGTCTCGCTGGTTCACGAACTGCCAGGGGTGTTGGAGTCCTACAGGCTTAAGAGACACGCAATGGCCATCGCTGAACACGCCGATAAAATCGTTTTTGCGGCGTCTATCGTTCAATCTGGATTCGAAGACTTCCTCGGCGAACCGCTCAGGCAAGCATTGATACGCCCTCAGGGCCTCGTTCGGAAGAACCCGTTCAAAGGCCAATGCGAGGAAGCTCGTCGTCTTGTTTGTGACCAGCATGGTTTTGCACCGGACACCCGATATGTTCTTGCAGTAGCCTTTGTGGATCATAGAAAGGGGCCGGACCTTTTCATCGAAATGGCGGAAAGGGTCCTTAGTACGCATCCCAATATGGCCTTCGTCTGGATCGGTCACTTCGACGCGGGGATGGAGGAGATGATCGAGACGGTTCTCGACCGGAAGAAATTGAAGGATCGGGTGAAGTTTGTCGGGTTTGTCCAAGACCCGATGGCATACTATGCCGGGGCGTCGGTGTACGCGTTGACGTCACGCGAGGATCCGTTTCCGAATGTCGTTCTGGAGTCCGCGGAGGTCGGCGTTCCGGTCGTAGCCTTTCGGGAAGCAACCGGCGCGGCCGACTTCATCGTTGATCATGGAGGAAGGCTCGCGAAGAAGCTCGACGTTGAGGATTTTGCCATTCAGGTGAGAGAAATCCTGGACGGTCCCAGCCAAAAGGGTTTCGCGGCGGTTGGGTCAATGCGGCAATATCTAATGGATATTCTACATCACGCGACAGGGTTCCAGCGCGTATCGGTGATCGTTCCGAATTACAACTACGCGAACTACTTGTTGCAGCGGCTAAGGAGTATCGCGGACCAAAGCTATCCGATCTATGAACTTATCGTGCTGGACGATGCTTCGACGGACGGGAGCATCGAAGCCATCAGTGGTTTCCTGACCAAGCGCCCTGAATTGGATGCTGAACTGATCGTCAACCGCGAGAATTCGGGGTCAGTATTTCGCCAGTGGGCGAAGGGCGTGGACCGCAGTCGAGGCGATCTGGTCTGGATCGCGGAGGCGGATGATTTCGCGGAGCTCGACTTTCTCAAGGAGCTCGTACCTGCCTTCGCTGATCCGTCCCTCGTGCTTGCATATAGCCAATCCGGGCAGTTGGACGGTAAGGGACACGTGCTCGCAGAAAGCTATATCGACTATACTCGTGACATCTCCGATGATTGGTCGTCCGATTATACCAAGAATGGCCAAGCCGAGATCGGCGAGGCGATGAGTATAAAAAACACGATTCCGAACGTCAGTGCGGTTGTGTTCCGGCGCCTTGCAATCAGCAAGGCGATCGCCGAAATCGGCGAGGAGTTGTTCAGCTATCGCATAGCAGGAGATTGGCTCGTCTATCTCAGGGTATTGCTGCAGGGAAAGATTCGATTCAGCGCGAAGCAGCTCAACTGGCACCGACGTCACGCGCACAGCGTCACACAATCCGAAGTGGCGGAAACACATCTCAGCGAGGTGCGGCGGGCGCAGGAGCTGGCGCGTTCACTCATCTCAATCTCCCCTGAAACCCGTCGCAAGGCTGACGCCTGGCTAGAGCACGTTCGCACCTATCTCGGTGTCAAAGGCTCGGATGCGGCATGACCCAAGATCGCCCGCGGCGCGCCAATGAGCGTAGGAAGGCGGTCATCCTTGGGGCTTCCGGTTTTATCGGGGTCAATCTGGCACGCGCCTTGGCGGAACGCGGTTTCGACCTTGTCTGCTTTGCCCGTCATGCATCCGAGCACTGGCCTGCCGAGAGTACCATTATTCTGGGTGATTTGGCCGCTCCCCCCAGCCAACTCCTGGCAGCAATGGAGGGCTCCATAGTCTTTCACTTGGCCAGTTCCGCGCGCCCGACGGCAGCAACCGACATGGCCGTTACTGAGATCGAGGCCAATCTTGTTTCCATCGTGGGGTTGTTGGAGGCGACCAAGGGTGTGGATTGCCGATGGGTGTTTTCTTCATCAGGGGGCACGGTCTACGGTCAGACCGACGCGGCGCAAATATCCGAGGAGCACCCGACCGTACCAATATCATCCTACGGCACGGTCAAGCTCGCAATCGAGCGCTACTACAGTCTCTATCGAGTCCTGCATGGCGTCGACAGTGTCATAGCGCGGATTTCGAACCCCTTTGGTCCGCACCAGTCTGCGGCGAAGGGGCAGGGGTTGATTGCAGCTCTGTTCGACAGGATCGCCAGCCGAACGCCTGTGAACATATGGGGCGATGGCCAGAATGTCCGCGACTACGTCTATATCGACGACGTCACGGAGGCTCTGATATTGCTGGGTCTTGGTGGAAGAGCTGGAGAAATCTACAATGTCGGCTCCGGCCTGGGCACAAGCGTAATCGAACTGACGACGAAAATATCCGCCATTCTTCGCATGCCTGCCGAACTTGTCTATGCGCCCGCTCGTGGCGTCGATGTCCGACGAAACGTTCTCGACATCCGCAAGATCGAACGTGAAGTCGGTTGGCAGCCAATTCATGCGCTTGATGAAGGTGTGGCCCTCACATATCGCTGGCGGCAGAACCACAATCCAACCGTGGGAGTTCGCGACGGCGTGCAAAGGTTGGGCTAATTGTGTGGACTTCAGGTGCGAGGTATCCTCAAGGCTTGGCTGGCTTCCTCAAGACATAGACCTCGGTCATGGGGCCGAGGACGGCGATGCCCTTCGACTGCATCCTCCGGACTTCGACGTCGAAGCCGGTACGGCGCTGTATCAACGTAAGCGCTGTTTTGGGACCACCTTTCGGGAGTGGTCGCGATCTGTGAGGTTGCCGATCCTGTATTGGGATCGGAGATCGGCTTGTGTCTGGACTTGACCTTACGCTTGACCCGGAGCGGCAGCTTCGGCGTTTCGAGGTGATCAACGGTGCCGGCGGTCGGCGTCACTGGTCGGTGGATGACAAGGCGCGGATCATCGCAGAGACGCTGGAGCCGAATGCGATCATTTCCGAGGTCGCCCGCCGTTATGGTCTCAGGCCGCAGCAGGTCTTCGCCTGGCGCCGCGAAGCGCGCAAACAGGTCGCTTCGGTGCAGCAAGATTCTCCTGCCTTTGTGCCGGCGGTTGTGGCGGCGGCGGAAACTGTAGCCAGCCGTTCACCGAAGCAGCGGAAACGGAAAGCCACGCGAGACGCCGGCGTGATCGAGCTTGAGATCGACGGCATCGCCATGCGCGTTGGCCGGGGTGCGGATGCGAAGACTGTGACCGCAGTGATCCGCGCGCTGAAGGCGACGACGTGATTGGGCCGACGGGTGCGGTCAAGGTCATGGTCGCGACGAAGCCGGTGGACTTCCGAAAGGGCGCGGAGGGGCTGGCTGCACTGGTGCGCGAGACGATGGGGGCCGATCCGTTCAGCGGGGCCGTCTACGTCTTCCGGGCGAAGCGGACGGACCGGATCAAGCTGATCTTCTGGGACGGCACTGGAGTCTGCCTTTATGCCAAGCGTCTGGAGGATGGGGAGTTCCGCTGGCCGAAAGTGCATGACGGCATGATGCGGCTGACGGCCGCGCAGTTGTCGGCGCTGCTCGAAGGTCTCGACTGGCGGCGGGTCCACGAGGCGCGCCGGACCCGCGTTCCGGTTCAGGCGGGCTGACCCGCGACGAAGTGAATCAGCCTGGGTTCCGCTGTCGCGGGCTGTCGGCGAATATGGTCTGATCCGGTCATGGCGATGACGGCTGACCAGCTTCCCGACGATCCGGACGCGCTGAAGGCGATGGTCCCGGCGCGCGACGTCGAGAACGCCCGCCTGATCCAGATCATCAAGGAATTGCAGCGTCACCGCTTCGGCCGTAGAGCTGAGACGCTCCCCGAGGATCAGTTGCTGCTGGGGCTCGAGGAAGCCGAGCAGATCGAGGCGGCCGGCGAGGAGGAGAACGAGCAGGCTGCTCCCACGGAACGTCTGGCAAAGACGGTCAGGCGTCGGGCCAACCGGGGTGCACTGCCGTCGCATCTTCCTCGTGTCGAGATGGTCGTCGACATCGAGGACCATGCCTGCCCGTGCTGCCGCAATGGCCTGCATCAGATCGGCGAAGACGTGAGCGAGCGGCTCGACATCGTGCCGGCGCAGTTGCGTGTGATCGTCGTGCGCCGGCCCAAATATGCCTGCCGCGCCTGCGAGGACGTCGTGGTTCAGGCTCCCGCGCCGGCCCGGCTGATCGAGGGTGGTCTTCCGACCGAGGCAACAGTCGCCCAGGTGCTGGCCTCAAAATATGCCGATCACCTTCCGCTCTATCGTCAGGCGCAGATCTACGCCCGGCAGGGTATCAATCTCGATCGCTCTACGCTCGCCGACTGGGTCGGCCGCGCCGCCCGGCACCTGCGTCCGGTGCATGAGCGGCTGCTTGGCAAGCTGAAGTCCTCGCCAAAACTCTTCGCCGACGAGACGACCGCGCCGGTGCTCGATCCCGGCCGCGGCAAGACTAAGACAGGTCAACTCTGGGCCTATGCCCGCGATGACCGACCTTGGGAGGGGAGCGACCCGCCGGGCGTCGCCTATGTCTATGCGCCGGACCGAAAGGCCGAGCGTCCGATCGCTCATCTCGCAGGCTTCACCGGAATCTTGCAGGTCGACGGCTATGGCGGCTATCGCGTGCTGGCCGACAAAAGCGGCGTCACTCTCGCCTTCTGCTGGGCGCATGTCCGTCGGCGCTTTTATGAACTGGCAGCAGCCGGTCCCGCGCCGATCGCCAGCGAGGCGCTGAGACGGATCGCCGAACTCTACAAGATCGAGGATGACATCCGTGGCCGATCGGCCAACGAGCGCCGCGCGATGCGTCAGGACAAAAGCCGCGCCATCGTTGCCGATCTCGAACCCTGGCTGCGTGAGAAGCTCGGCCTGATCAGTCAGAAGACCAAGCTCGCAGAGGCAATCCGCTACACGCTCTCACGCTGGGAAGGCCTCTCGCGCTTCCTTGACGACGGCCGCATCGAGATCGACAGCAACACCGTCGAACGCTCGATCCGTCCGATAGCGCTCAACCGCAAGAACGCGCTCTTCGCAGGCTCTGACGGCGGCGCCGAACACTGGGCAGTCATCGCCTCGCTGATCGAAACCTGCAAGCTCAATGGCGTCGAACCACTCGGCTATCTCGCCGATGTCCTCACCAGGATCGTCAATGGCCACCCCAACAGCCAGATCGACGATCTCCTGCCTTGGGTCTACATCAACAAGCTCGAGCTCAAGGCCGTGGCCTGAGAACACCGCTTACGTATCAACAGGGGCAGATCATAGCCGTACCGCCATGTGACCAATGATCCGCTCGGATCTTGGGGATTGCCATGGTATTCGGGTTCACCCACTATCCGGATGCCATCCTTCGATCGGAAGGCCACTTGTTCTGAGGTCGTCCTTTCCGGGTATGTCGGTGCTGTGAAAATGCACACGCCACCGAAATCCAGAGTTCGGAAAATCTCCCTCAGGGCGGCAAACGGGTCGAATAGATGCTCCATTACATCAAGATGGATGACGAGATCGAAAGTTCGGTCAGGAAAGGTTTGAGCTTCCAGGTCCTCATTCCTGATGTGCCCAACCATCGAACCGAAAGGTTTGTTAGGGTAATAGCCTGAAAAAACCTTTTGCTTCGAATTGTACCAAAGCCAGAGCGATAGGCCGCGACCTCCAGGCGCCGATTCATGCACGCGGAGCGTCTTGAAGGCTTCTCTTGGGAAGATAGAGAATACGACATCAGCTGCGGCCCGCTCGCGCGTCACGCAATTGTTTAGCGGACAGTCAATGGCGGCGAGGGAGTCCCTGCAGCAGTTGTAGTCGTCTGGCGACGCAAATGTTTTGCGTTCGGTGCAAATCGGGCAGGTAGCCTGAAACTCTATCGGCATTGACGTTCTCCGCTTGGCCTCAGACTTGGCCGAACTCTGCAGCCGCCACAAACCCGCAGCCGCGTCCCATGTTTCTAAGCACCGCCGCCCGCGCTCTGGGCGAGAAAGGTAAACCCATGATCGCAATTTCGCCAAACGGAGCGAGGCGTCGTCGTGGCCGCCGTCACCGGTGCTCACGGCGATAATCGGCGGCATGCGATTATAGCGTCTCGCCGCTAATCAGGGCTCAGGCCGTGAAGCCCGATGCGACAAAAACTGGAAAAAGGCCGATGCGAGCCCTTTGCGGCTATTGTCTTCAGCCAATTTTGGAGGGAAAGGCCGCGCCTGAAGAAGAAACTCCTCCTGAAAGCCAGGGCGGAAATGGGGACGATAGGTAGGCAGCGCCGCACGCATTTGCGCGAGACACATATTGACGTTTTTGGGCGTCAGCGGGTATCCCTTCGGTTCGCACGCGATGGTCCGCAAACCCTCGACTATGGCGGCATGCTGTTCGGCTGAAGGGTTGATCGTGTTCACAAGCCGGAGCGCCTCGGCCAGCGGATATGGCAGTGATTCATTGCCGCCAGACTGACTGTAGTCGAAGCCGTCCCCGCGCACGCCGATCATGTTCAGAAAATCCGAAAAGATCGAGCCGCCTGCCCATTGGGTCGGATCATACGGAGCTAGCGTGACATTGGTGGCGCCAAGCCAGCGCCCGAGAATGTCCATCTGCGATGGGTCATAAGCGAACGGCTTTTCATTAAGGGGACGTGTCCAACGCGTTTCGTGATGTCGGACAACCTCGTTAAACGCCGAAATGAGGATATCGCAGGGGTGACGGATATAAGCGATAGTTTGAACGTCGTGACCCTTGAGGCATGACAAAAACAACTCAATGTCAACGGCCGGCTCGCACAGCATTTCCGAACTTATCAGCAGCCTCCGTTTCCCTGCTTCCTTCAGCGTCTTCGCCAGTCGATCGGGACCGTGGTCCACCGATCCCCGCATGAACGCTGCCGACAAAGGATTGTGGTTCGGCCAGTCGGCGCTGGTTGGTTTGTAAAAGACACCACGCTTCGAAAGCAATGCGGCGTTCCGATGCAGGAACGATTGCAACGCACTCGTCCCGGTCTTGTGGACACCGATATGAAGAATGACCCGCATGGCTTGGTAAACCGCGATTCCATCATCGCAGCAACCCCACCACTCACGAAAAATCGGGCTGCATCAGCACCGACACTTGGAATGGATCGAGTATCGATCGATCGTGTCCCACGATTTTCCAACCGTCTCCACCCAGGAAATCTATCTCGCAAGAGATGTCGCCGTACGTTTCGCCTTCGACACCACCATGAGGAAGATAGGCAAATCCGTTAAGGCGGTGGTTCGACTGCATTTCCGCAGCGATGGAGGTCTTTCGAATCCCATCGCTGAACGGCCAGAATTCGATAGGCCGAATGGTGGCGACGAGCAATCCACCGGGCTTGATGTGGTTCCGAAGTGCCGAAAGGCAGGTTTTCGCGGTTGCAGGCGCGAGATGAGTGAATACCGAAAACGCGAAGATCAAATCGAATTTTTGATCATTGACGGGTAGAACAGAAGGCATCCGCTCCGATTGAGCGAACTTGCCAGGCAGCCTTGCCTCTCGGCATAGGTTGAGAGATTTATCCCAGGCGTCAACACCCCAAATGCACGACGGGTCGCTATAGTAATACATCATGCGCAAGATACGCCCGTAGCCACACCCGAAGTCGAGGATGTCAGAGCCTGCCAGCGGCTTTTTCACATGCCGGGTGTAGTTGTTTTCAAGTTGACGGGCAAAAGATGCCGTCTGCCGATACAGATCGAGACCAGATGCTCCGGTCCAGGTCTTCTGCACTTTGTCGCTGGCCATTGCGGGCAGAAGGCGCGACAAACCAGGATAGTCCTTATTCGGCAAGGAAATCATAAAAAGGCCGAAGTCGTCCAGGCTCATTCGGCGTAGAAAAATGAGTGCCTCTTCAACCGTGCATCCGTTGGCCGCCGCGCGTTCCGCCGCATTCAAGTGTGGGACGGCAGTGGAAAACATCCGGCCTCCCACTGTTCGTGAGGTCTCTCCGTTTGCGTGACCGTGTAGCACGCGTCGAATTGCAGTTAGCCAATCAACGACCAAAGGAATCACCGCTGAACACTGGCTCGACGGGTCGCCAATTCACCGTTTCAAGAGCTGGCGACATACGGGTCAAACCTACACTAGTCGGGCGCATGTCAAGTCCGCAGCGAGAAGTGCCAAACCACACTACAGGACTTTCGCGAGCAGGACCAATTGCGGCGCCCTTCAACGCTTGGCCATCCTTTCAAGGGCTTGCTGATGTGCGTAGCTAGGCGTCTCGCCGAGCCTTATCAGTGCGATGTCATCCTTGATTTCTACGCTGCCGGGAGCGGGCCACACCGGCATTGTCGAAAGACGGACGATTGTTTGGTCAACTTGATCCGGGGTCGGGCCTGTCAAATTAGAATAGCCCAGAAGTTTCATATAGTAAGCGATACGCCAAGGATTGCCACCGTCCCATTCGAAGAAGGAATAACCGACTGTCGAGCCGGGCGGCCTCGGATAGGTTGTCACAAATGGCTGTGCACCGAACACGCTCAAGGCGTAGCTGCGCTTTGCGTCGAAACCGGGCATGGCCGACAACCTGTCGTAGAGGGCTCCCGCCAGAAGAGTATCGTGCTTGTCGACCAGATGGCTGGACGCCTGACGATAGTTCTGGAGGACCTGGATCTGGAAAAGCGCCACCGCGAGCAAAATAACAGAGGCGAGACGAATTCTGGAATTCCTGCTCGTCACTGCAACATAGACAAACAGCCACACCGCGATCGGAACCCCAACGAGACTTCTGACAGGCATGCTGCCCGCCGCGAGGAAATGAAGACCGAAGGGAACAAGCAACGAAACGAAGGCGGCTGCCGTCAACAACAGTCTTGCGCGGGGCGATTCCGCGAAAAGTACCCAGCCGCCCAGGATCAGCAAGAGAGGAATTGCCCACAACGCAACGCCATAAGTGCCCCGGTCCAGAGCGTAAGCCCCGCTCATCGCCTCCAATACGCGTCCAATGACCATAACCGGATGTTCAAACAGAAAACCCGGCTGGGAAAGCGAGTCGAAATAGGCGTTGCTGCCGGAGACGAACGATCTGAAAACGGCGTTGCCGATGACGTAGAACAATATGGCGCCGGCCAGCAGAACACCGATCCGAAACAGGCCTTTCGGCAGCGATTTTCCCGTGCCAGCCCTTGTCTGCAGAATTGAGATCGCGATGCCCAATACCAGAATTGCCGGCGCGAAACTCTGATAGACCGAGATCGCGAAACCGCCAGCGGCTACTGCACCCAAGAAGGATGGGCTGAGTACAGAAACGTCACTCCTGACGATCAGCCAAAGCGCGAGCGCGGTGGCGAACAGACCAATACCGACAGCGGCGATGTTCGAATAAAACTCGACGATGAAGAACCAGGTCGGGAAACCGCAGAAGATTGCAAAACATGCATATTCCGCGATGGAAAGCTCGCGCTTGTCGATGGCGTCCATGACGAGGAGATAGGCGGCTACGCAACCGGCGCCAAAGACGGCTGGTGTCAGCAGAGGCATCACGGGATGGGGGATGAGAAATCTCTCGATCAGATATGCCCCCCAGCGCCCCTGAATGATCCAAATCGACGCATCGGTTCTGAACGCGGCTAGTTCCTCGTCGACTGAAAGCGAAAAGGAAGCCAGCTCAGAGAAATACATCGCGACGAAAATCGCAAAAAGATTGATTGCCTGTCGGACTATGTTTGGTCGCATCAGCATGGTCTGCGGAGTATCCATCGAGAAATCACAAAGTTGAGGATGGTCGTCGTGGCAAGGGTTACGAAGAAGGCCAATGCTGTGTTCTGCAAGGCGCTTTCAAGGACGCGAAGGATCATAAGTCCGATCACGAACACGACTACGATTGAACCGCCGATCGCCAGTCGGTCCGCAAAGCCCGTACGGCCTCCGGGAAAGACGCGATCGGGATAAAACGTCATCACGAATACGAGGCCTACCAACCAGGCGAGGCCGTAAGACAAGCTCGAACTGAGCACGGTGAGGCCGGCGAAATAGACGATACTGGTCAGGGCGGTGTTCAGGCCGCCGGCGACGAGGAACCGGGCAGCGTCTCCACCAATTCGATCAGCGGCCATCCTACCTGACCGTATCCAGGAAATCCGTGTAGTCCCTGATGTAGTCGTCGGCATCGTAGGGATGCGAGGCCATGACCAGGAGCACCGTATCCGGCTGAAACTTGTACTGAATCCCCCAGATGCCGGGCGGTATGTAGAGCCCGATCGACGGTTCGGTCAACGAAACCTCTTTCCTGTCATGGCCATCGTCCACGACAACCGAGAGACTGCCGTGAGCAGCGATAAGGAATTGGTGGCACTCGCGATGCGCGTGCTCGCCCCTGACCTTGTCTGACGGCACGCCGTAAACCAGGAACGACCGCGCCGGCTTGAACGGCAGGTTCAAACCGAACTCCAGCGGTGCGAGTTCGCCGCGCAGGTCGCCAAAATGCGGCAGCCGCCAGAGTTCGCTGCCGCCGACCGCGAGCGACATTTTTTCGCCGACCGTGCCGGGGAACGTCTGAGTGACGGCCGGCACGATCCGCGGGCCGGTCTGGTAGCCGATGATGATGGCGGGATTCCCGACCACAACAGCATTGGCGGGCACATTCTTGGTCACCACGGCGCCGGCGCCTATCATCGCATGGCGGCCAATGACAACGCCCGGCAGAATTGTCGCGTTGGCGCCGATCGACGCGCCGTCCTCGACCGTCGTCAGGAGGAACGCTTCGGGATATTCCTTGGAGCGGGGGAAGCGATCGTTGGTGAAGGTCGCGTTCGGACCGACAAACACGCTATTGCCCAGGCGTACGCCATCCCACAGCTGCACGCCGCTCTTGATGGTCACATCATTGCCGACGACCACATCGTTCTCGATGAAGACGTGATCGCAGATATTGCAGTTCGAGCCGATCACGGCGCCGGGGAGGACGTGGGCGAACGCCCAGATGCGTGTCCCGCTGCCGATTTGAGGGCTCTCGCAGATGCCGCGTTCATGCACGAAAAATGGCTTGTCGGTCATTTGGCTGTTCCGTCAACGACGCGGCTGATGATCCTGAGAGGGCGTGACTTGGTGTTTTCAACGGCGCGCCAGAGATAGCAGCCAAGAATGCCCTGAACCAGGAGGCTGGCCGACCCGAAGCCGGTGATGAGCAGCACCAGCGTCGTGTAACCAGCGGGGTCGATGTTGCCGAGCAGGCGCGCAATCACGGTAACAACTGCAAACAGAAGGCTTAGCACGCAGCCTGCAAAACCTAGCCAGAGTGTGAGCATGATCGGAAAATCAGAGAACGATAAAATACTGTCCATCATGTATCTAAACCGCCGTGCCATGCCCCAGGCGCTTGTTCCGTGCTCTCGTTCGCGACGGCGGTAAGGCACGAATTCACGCCTGAAGCCGACCCAGAACAGTTGCACCACAAGCGAGCTGTTCGGCTCCTCGATCGACAGGATCGCCTCCAGCACCTGACGGTTGCAGGCGAAAATATCCACGCCGCCGCTCGGCATGCTTGGCAGGACGAGCCTGCGGTAGGCGGCCCAGAAAGCCTTGGACAGAAATTTGGTCAGGGGTGGATCGCTACGCCCGGTGCGCTGCCCAAACACCACGTCGGCTTCATCCTTTTCCAGTTTCGAAAAGAATTCGACGATCAGTTCCGGTGGTTCCTGCAGGTCGGCGGCCATGGCGGCGACCTGGTCACCTGAGGCATGTTCGAGCCCGGTTCGAATGGCGGTGAACGAGCCAAAGTTCCGGCTATGGAAGATGATCTTGTAGTCATAGCCAGAGCCCTTCAATTCCTTGACCAGCAGAGGGCCGGATTCGTCCGGCGATCCGTCGACAACGAAGACGAACTCGATGTCACCTCGATATCTGGAATGGAAATTGGCGACCGCCTGCAGAAGGGAAGGGATGTTCGCCTGATTTCGATAGATCGGGAAAACGATCGAACGTGTTGTCACATTGCCTCCCATTCGCGGAGGGCCAGACACACTTGCTCTATTTCGTCACTCGTCATGTCGGGATAGCAAGGGACGGAGCAAAGACGGCTGACGCTGGCCCTTGAAACGGCGAGATTTTCCGTACCCTTCATGGGCAGATCGGCCCAGCCGATCTGGTCGCAGTCCAGCACGGGATAGTGAATGTCGGTGTCGACGCCGCGCTCTTTCATGAATGCTCGGAATGCATCCCGGTCGTCGCAGAGCGCGACGGCGAGGTGCGCGACAGCGCCGTCGCCACCTTCCAGGAATTGCGCTCGGCGCCCGGCGCTCGATTTATACCGGCTGAGGATGGCGCGCCGCTGCCCGTTGCGGATATCCACATCACCCAGCAAAACGTCCAGTATCGCGGCTTGAACCTCATCCATGCGAGAGTTGCGGCCGTTGGGCACGCCGACATGATATTTTGAACTCCAGCCATATTGCTGCAACTGCCTTATGTGCGCGGCGGCTGACGCGTCAGGGGTGAGAACAGCACCGCCATCACCCATGGCTCCGAGATTCTTGGTTGGATAGAAGCTGAAAGTGGAGATATCCCCCAGTGAACCCGCAACCTCGTTTGCGATCCTTGCCCCGTGCGCCTGCGCGCAGTCCTCCACAATTGGAATGTGCGAGAGGCCAGCCTCGGCAAGTCCGGCCCTCATGGCTTGGACGTCGACGACGCCACCATAAAGGTGGGTGACGACGATCGCGGCGGTGTCTGCATTGGCTGCTTTCAGCACGGATTGAATGTCCATGAGCTGGCTAGCCGGTTCGATGTCGACATAATGCGGAACGAGATCGTTGTGCCAGCAGGCGCAGCTGGCATAACCCCCTGCATTGGCCGCGATGATGACTTCGCGCCCGCGCGAGCCGTTGCGCCCGATGACAGCGGCCAAGGCAAATTCAAGTGCATCGGTACCATTGGCGACAAGGACGCATTCCGAAACACCTATATACTTGGAAAAATTTGCCGCAAATCTCTTGCCCGCCGCGCCGTTGAGCCACCATCCGGACCGCAGCGTGCTCGCTACTTCACGCTCGATTTCAACCTGATAGCGCTGATACAGGCGCTTCAGGTCATTCATCGGAACGGAGTCTTGTTTCGTCATGCGTCAGTCTCGCTATCCGATACCCGCGAAAAGGATTAGAGCTTGGCGGGCTTTCCAGCACGCTTAACCGGCTCTGTCGTGAACGATTCGATCCGACCGCTCCTGAGCGTCATTTTTTTCGTGCAGACGCTTTGGATAAGGGCCTCACTGTGGCTGGCCAGCACGATGATGCCGGCCTTTTCCGCCAGTTCATCCATGCGCCTTTTGGCCTTGGCCTGAAAAGAGGCGTCGCCGGCGCCGATCCACTCGTCCATCAGCAGAATCTCGGGGTCAAGCGCGGTTGCCGCCGAAAAAGCCAATCGCGCCGCCATGCCCTGGCTGTAGGCCTTGAACGGCAGGTCGATGAAGTCCCCGAGCTCGCTGAAGGCGATGATATCCTCCATCTTCTCTTCGATCTCGGCTTCCGTCCATCCGCTGATCAACCCACGCAACACGATGTTCCTGCGCCCGGTGGCCTCGCGGCGAAAGCCTATGTTGATATTGAAAAGAGCGTCGACCTTGCCTTCTATCGCGACACTTCCGCCGGATGGTTCGTAGATCCCATAGAGCACCTTGAGCAGGGTGGTCTTGCCGGCTCCATTCGGGCCAACCAGTCCCAGCCGATCGCCGGCCTTCAACTCGAAGCTTATGCCGTCGAGCGCCTGCACAAACTGCTTTCTGCCCGAGCCCTCGATTCTGCCGCCAGGCCCACCCACGCGCCGGTCCGGCGCGGAAAGCGTCAGCTTCTCGTGCAGCTTGTAAACAAGGCTAACGTTGTCCAGTCTGATAGAAACCATCGAAAACTCAGATGATGAAGATGACTTGCTTGCGGTACCGGCCAAGCAGCAGCAATGCAATCATCCATGTCGCCAACGACATGATGATCGTCACCCCAAAAGCATGAGCTGGCAATTCTCCGTTCAATATCGGCAAACGGACGATCTCGAGGAAATACGTGAATGGATTCCAGTGATACGCGTATTTCTGTATGCCTTCCTGTCCTTCGTACACCCAGAAAACGGGCGTGAAGAACATGCCTACCCGCAGCAAATTACCGACAATGAACTGGCTGTCGGGAAAGAAAGCTCCCAGAAACGCGAATACAGTAATCATTGCGGGGGTGACCAGCAGTATAAGGAGCAATCCTGCAACCGACCACAGCCACGGCGAAGCGACAGGGGGGCCGCTCAAGAGCAGAATGACAACGCAACCCGTGATCGCATAGCCCGCCCGGATGGCGGACTGCAGTGTCAGCCGCAGCACATACACAAACAAAGGCAGGGTCGTGCCTTCGATGAAGCTCTCTTCGCGCTGGAACAGCGACACGCTCAGGGACATGATCTCCATCAGGTAGAACCATACCAGGAGGCCGATCGCGACATAGGCTGCATAACCCGCGGCATCCTTGCCGGCAGGTTGGAACACAAAGACGAACGTGCCTACGAACGCAACGTAGTTGACCAGCAGCCAAAGCGGTCCGAGAGTCGTGCGTCTGTGCTGGTCGCCAATGTCCTCATGAGCCAGCGCAATCCAGACCCTGTGCAGCCTCATGGCCCTGGAGATGTCGTCAAAAGCGCCGGTTAGTGCCGCAATCATCGTTTGGGGTATCGCAATCTGTTGTTCCGGCGCATTACTCTTCGCTGGCCATAGCGAACCACCAAGCCCCCTCCCTAATAGCCATTTCGAAGAGCATATGGCAACGCATTGCGTCGTAACGAGGTCGAGAGCAGAGTCAACCGCGGCAAAACTGGATACACGCTGACGTTGCGGCATTATGCAAAATCGCAAGGGTGGCCGCGGGCTCGGCAGCAACCATTCGGCAACACGACGTAAATCTTACTCTTATTCACACGCTTTACGGAAAAAACATCTGGCTATGACTTCGAGCCCGCAGTATGCGATACAGCACGGCGGGGGCCGGGGATGGCACTTTGAAAGAGTGATCGGCCACGAATGTTTTCGTGTTCGCGCTTTTCAGGTGTCCATGTCCGAGAGCCTGGAGTCTAGTGCCATCCAATGAATTCCTACCTGGAAGCTGTATTCGGACTCAGGCCGGAGATGCGGCGCGCCTTCATCATGGTCCAGGACGTGGTCATGGTCCTGGTCGCGGTGGCACTCAGCCTCAGCCTTTCGCGGTCGGATCTTTCGTTCGGTGCGTTCTCCAACGAGGGTTTGGCCACCTGGGCGAGCATCGTTGTCATCAGCCATTTGCTGTTCAGGTATAGCGGTCTCTACACCACGGTCTGGCGCTTTGCCTCGACGCCCGACTTTTTCAACATCCTGAAGAGCTGCGCGATTTTGACTCTCACTCTTTACGCGGCTTCGCTGGTGGTTCGTTTCGTCCAGCCGGTCGCCGGCCTCAACGAACGACAGTTCATTGTTTTCTTCCTCGTCTCCTTCACCATCATATCGGGGCCGCGGCTGTTCTACCGCTTCCTGCGTGACGGCGCGAGCTGGGGCATCCTGAGCCGCAAGAGCGACAATTCGTGGACCAAGCGGGCATTGTTCGTCGGCCGGCTCGGCGAAGCCGACCTGATCATCCGCTTCACGCGCACGGCTGAACCCGCCGACTATTCCATCGCCGGCATCATGGCGACCGAGCAAGGCGCCCCCTTGGGAACGCGTATTCAGGGCGTTCCCGTGGTGGCGACCCGGCCGCGTCTGGTCGATGTCCTGGAGGACTATGCAACCGGCACCAAAAGCCTGGACCTGCTGATTTTCGGCAGCGGTGCCGAGCATGAGATCGAGGAGTACACGGAGCTCGTCCGCGTCGCCCGGCACGGCGATATAACGGTGGTGCAATTCTCCGGTCTTTCGCAACTGGAACAGCAGGGCAAGCTCGTTCTCGACGCTGTCGAGATGGAAACCATCCTGCGCCGCCCGACAGTCCCGTCCGATATCGAGCGTATCGGCGCCTTCGTCGGCCGCAAACGCGTTCTGGTGACGGGAGGCGCCGGGTCCATCGGCCGAACGCTGGTCAAACGGTCGCTGGAGCTGGGAGCCGAGGCGGTGCTGGTCGCCGACAACTCCGAATTCGGCATCTTCCAGTTGAGCCAGTACATTGACGAGAAGCACCATGACCGCCTCAAGGTCCGCATCGTCGATGTCGCCGACCGGCGCCAGATAACGCGCGTCGTCACGGAATTCAGGCCGGACATCATCTTTCATGCCGCCGCGCTCAAGCATGTTCCCTTGCTTGAGGAAAACTGGGATTCGGCCATCCAGACCAATGTTTTCGGCACGCTCGTCTGCGCCGAGGTCGCCGCCAAATGCGGTGTACCGCAGTTCGTCATGGTGTCGAGCGACAAGGCGGTGGATCCGACATCAGTGCTTGGCATGACAAAACGGGCCGCCGAACAGATCGTCAGCGCCTTGCATGGGGCACCCGCGAGCGAGCCGGGCGGGCGTCGGTCTGCCACCAAGTTCATAGCTGTCCGCTTCGGCAACGTCTTCGGCAGCAATGGTTCGGTGGCGACCATATTCCAGGCGCAGATCGAGGCCGGGGGCCCCGTCACCATCACGGACCGGCGCATGACACGCTATTTCATGACGGTGGCCGAAGCCGTCGATCTGGTCATCATGTCGGCGGCCGATGCGGCATCGCGGCAGGGCGGCCACGACTGTGCCGTCTATATGCTCGATATGGGCAAGCCCGTGCCGATCCTTGAAGTAGCCGAAACGATGATTCGCATGTCCGGAAAGAACCCATACACGGACATTCCGATCCGGTTCACCGGCATAAGGCCGGGCGAAAAGCTCCACGAAACGCTGCATGGGGAAGATGAGGAGCTGGTCGAGCTCGGCATTTCGAAGATTTTCGGCCTGAGCACCGATGTCGTGGAATGGTCGGATGTCCAGGCCGCGCTCACGGAACTGCAGCAATCGATGAAGAGCCAGGACAAGGCTTCCTCGCTTGCCGTGCTGGCCGGCCTTGACCGCGCCAAGAGGGCAAGGGGGAGCGCACCTCCGGACGTGATCCCGAAAACGGCCGGGCGGGCGACCTAGACCCAATTCAGAGAATGTTCTTGATCGTGGTTCGGACAGGCCCAGCCATTCCTGGGCATTTGCAGGGTATTTGAAGCTGGTGAGCAAGGAAGATCCGCGCATTGCAGTCCTGATGGGCACGAAAGACGGCGCCGCCTTCATTGACGAGCAACTGCGGTCCCTGCTCGCGCAGTCGCACCCTTTCATCGACCTGTGGATCTCCGACGATGGCTCCGTCGATGGCACGACCGCCATCATCGAGGCCTGGATGCCCCGCTGGTCCAAGGGGCGAATGACCCTGCTGGAGGGTCCGCGGCAAGGCTTCGCCGCCAATTTCCGCTCGATGATCCTGGATCGACGCATCGAGGCGGACTGCTATGCTTTCTGCGACCAGGACGATATCTGGGAGCCCGACAGGCTGGAAACCGCAGTCCGCTGGATGCAGGGGCTCGATGCAAGAACCCCACTGATGTTCTGCTCGCGGACAGCAACCATGACCGAGGCCGGAAGCCTTGTCGGCTATTCGCCGTTGTTTCGCCGGCCGCCGTCCTTTCGCAACGCGCTCGTGCAGAGCATCGCGGGCGGCAACACCATCCTGTTGAACGCCTCCGCGCGCGACCTGCTGGCCACGTCCTGCGCGCGCACCGGGTTCGTCAGCCATGATTGGTGGGCCTATCTCATCGTGACCGCCGCCGGCGGCGTCGTTCGCTACGATCCGCGGCCGCTGGTGCGCTACCGGCAGCATCCCGCAAACCTGGTTGGCGCCAACGTGTCGTGGCAGGCAAGGGTTTCCCGGCTTGGCCGCCTGTTCCGGGGCGAGTTTGCCGGCTGGACCGATCTCAACCTCGACGGCCTTGCCGTCAATCGCGACCTCCTTACCCCGGATGCGGCGGCGTGCCTCGACTTGTTCACCAGCGCACGGCAGGGCAGTCTTTTCCACCGCTTGGCTGGCTTGCGCAAGAGCGGTGTCTATCGACAGACTTTTGCCGGGACCCTGGGGCTCTATCTCGCATTCATCCTGGGTCGTATCTGAGCAACGAATGATGCCTGGCGCGCTTGGTCAACAGATAACCTCATGCTACGTCGACCGGATCGAGGGGCTCCGTACGTGGCGTTGCCTCATGGCTTTGGCAGGGAGCGCTATCGGCCGTTCATGAAGACAGCCAAGCAAATCTTCGACCTTGTCGGTGCGGCCCTGCTGTTGCTGGTCACATCTCCTGTTTTTCTGCTCGCCGTCCTTGCGGTTCGGGCATCGTCTCCCGGTCCGGCGATTTTTTCCCAGACGCGGGTCGGTCGCGACGGCGCGCTGTTTCGCTGTCACAAGTTGAGGACGATGTACGTCGGGACGCCATCATTGCCGTCGCATGAGACGCCCGTGAACGCCGTGACATCGGTTGGCGAGGTCTTGCGGAAGTTCAAGCTCGATGAGCTGCCGCAGTTCTGGAACGTTCTGAGAGGCGAGATGAGCCTGGTCGGGCCTCGCCCCTCTCTGCCGACCCAGACGGAGGTGATCGAATATCGCAGGCGGCTGGGGGTCCTGGGGGCACTTCCGGGCATTACCGGCCTGGCCCAGATCAGGGGCATAGACATGTCGAGCCCGGCGCTTCTGGCCGAAACCGATGCCGCCTATCTCAAGTGCGCGTCATTATGGCTCGACCTTCGGATCCTGTTCAGGACGCTCTATCGAGGCTGAGCGGACCATGACCCCAAAAGTTGAAGCCGGTCTCGGAAAGATCATGGTCAAACAAGAATTCGAGATTTGCTGAGCCGCGCTATCTCGGCCAGCCGCTCCAGCGTGCCGGTCTCCGGCAGCCAGCCCTCCGACACCAGCAGGGAAGGATCGCATATCTGTGTCGCGGTCAGGCTGTCCCAGAACGCCCGCCTGCCAAGCACGGCCGCGGCCGGTCGCATCAGGCCGGCCGGCACGGCGATCAGGCGCGGAGGCCGTCCAAGACCGCTGCGAAAGGCGCCCATGATGGCTGCAACCGCGACCGGCGGCACATCGGCGCCGACATAGACCGGACGAAGCGACGCGGAATGGCTCAAAAGGTGCGAAACGGCTCGCGCCGCGGCTTCGGATGACATCAGCGAGCGGATTCCCGTCAAGGCGCCTGTCGGCAGCGGCAAGCTGGTGTCGGCCAGGCGCATCAACGTCGCCAGGTTTCCCTTCATGCCGCTTCCATAGACAGGAGGCAGGCGCAGCACCGCGGCATCGGAACGGCCTTGCGAGGCATAGGCGCCGAGAACCCCGATTTCGCCTTCGCGTTTCGAGCGTCCATAGACGCATTGCGGGGCAGGGGGCGTGTTCTCGTCGATTGTTGCGCTGACGCGAGCGCCGATCACGGCCCGGATCGAGGACAGCTGAATGAAGCGTCCGCTCACCTGTGCGGCCGCGGCATGCGCCAGCCGCGCGCTCAATTCCACATTGGCCGCCCGATAATCGGCTTCGGTGGCGTTGCCCTGATCATTGTTCAGGCCCGCGCAATGGACGACATGGGTCACATCCCTGGTGAGTGCCAGGAAAGCCGACGCCGGCGCATCGAAATTGGGCATGGGCACAGTGTCGTTTTCCGCCCCCAGTTTCTGCGGGCGGCGGGAGGCAAGGCGAAGCTCGGCCCCGGCCTCGCGAAGGTGGCGCACGACAAGGCGCCCGATAAAACCCGTCGCGCCTGTGACCAGGACTTTCATTGCCTTACCCGGAACATCTATTGCGTGACTGACGGAAGAGCTCGGTCTTCCGTCATTGGTGGATGAGCTTCCACCAATGAAACCTGGTGTCCGGAGGCGAGATATGTCCCGCTCACCAGGAAGACCATCAGCACCGAGTCCAGAATGTCATGACCAACCAGGATGCCCGTCATTCCGGACGTGAGATAGGTGATCACGACGACAACAAGCATCGTGGCGCCGAAGCGCTCGATCGGATCGGTGCTGTTTCGCAGGACCAGGGCGGCATTTCTGGCGGCAACGACAAAGATCGCGGCTAGGGTCACGGCGCCCAGGATTCCTGCCTGCACCAGGGCGGTCAGGAAGCCGTTGTGGAAATGATTGAAGCCTAGCGACAGCGCGAACTGATCCTGGAAGCCTTGCTTTATCAAGAGCTGGGTCGCACCGGCCCCATGTCCGAACACTGGCATCTCGCGGAATGCCTTCAGGCCGATCTCCCAAAGGGCAATACGTATTCCCATCGAGGTGTCGTAGTTGCCGTGCGCCCCGAGCGCATCCCAGTCGGAGCGCAGAAAGTCGACGCGCTCGGCAATCGTCTGGAAGCCGAAAGCCGCGATCACGATGCCGACCGCCGCCAGAAGCAGCAGCAGGCGAACGAGAGTCCACCCTCTTAGTCTCTGTTGGTTGATCAGCAGAACGGCGATGCCGGAAATCAGCAGCGCCAGCCAGGCAATACGTGTACCGGAATAGACGATGGCCACCGCTCCGCCGAGCGCGGCGCAGATGAGGGCGATCCTGTGTCTCTCGACACCCGACAGGGCGCCAGCCACGCACATCATCACGGCAAGGCAGAGGACTTGAGCAAACACGATCGCATTGCCGGCCCCGCCCTCGGCTCTCATCCCTAGCCAATATTGCTGAAAGATAGCCAGCAGCAGGGCGACAAAACAGGCGGCCATGCTGCTGAGCACGATGATGCGGACAAGCGTGGCCTTAGGCGTGATGCTCCAGGTCGAATAGGAGATTGGAAAAAACAGGAACGTGACGAGCGGGATCAGGTGCGGCGCATCTCGAGCGATCGAGTTGTTGACGATGGAGGCGATGAGATTGGCGGCGCAGTAGGCATAGATCGCGACCGTCAGCGCGATCATGGGTCGGCCGACGTTGAAGCGCCTTTTCCTGGAGGCAATCAACAGGACGGACCACAGGCCACCGCCATTGAACACAAAGCTGACCACCGATCCCAGAACCGGTGGGAAAAAGAAGCAAAGAATGGAGAAATAGATATTGACGCGCGAAGGCGTGAATTGCTGTCTTGTGGAGGAAAGCCGGGTCAATCTTCTGGCTCGCTAATCTCTGGAAACTACATACGGCAGATCTTGTTGAGCGAAATCAAAATATGCTCGCCTCGAAATTGCCCGTGCCGTATGATGCGTCTTGCCCGCTTTCAGAGGCTGGTATAGCGGCTGGGCTGCTCTTTCGATAGTGCGTCAGGGCCGATAGCCACCGCAAATCGACAGCTGGCTCCGGGCGATTGGAGAAGGCCCTGGGAGGGGCGCCGCCGCAGTCCCTCAAGCAATATTTTTCTCGCCATTTCTCGGCAATTGACGGTGCGAGCAGAAATTTCCGGGTTTTGGCCCAAGTGTGGAAAATTCATTCTCGAACGGACCGGTGCCGGGCTCGTCTTGCATTGTTCTGGGCGGCGGCGATCTGCTAGAAGGCCGGCTTGAAACATGTTTATCCAGAAGCGAAGCATGAGCCGGGCGCAAAAGCTCGATGATTTCACGCAAGTCCTTCTGTCGGAAGGCACGAGAGAACGCTCACAGTCCATGACAATAGCGCTTACGCATCTGCAACGGCTTGAAGCCGAATCCATCCATATATTCCGCGAGGTTGCGGCCGCCTTCGCCAAGCCGGTCATGCTCTACTCGGTCGGCAAGGATTCTTCCGTGCTGATGCATCTGGCGATGAAGGCGTTTTACCCCGCCAAGCCGCCCTTTCCCTTCCTCCATGTCGACACGACGTGGAAATTCCGCGAGATGATCGCCTTTCGCGACCAGATGGCGCAGAAACTCGGCTTCGACCTCCTGGTCCATGTCAACGAGGATGGCGTGCGCGACAACATCAATCCGTTCGATCACGGTTCGAACACGCATACCCATGTGATGAAGACCGTGGCCCTGCGCCAGGCGCTCGACAAATACGGTTTCGACGCCGCCTTTGGCGGTGCCCGTCGCGACGAGGAGAAGTCGCGCGCCAAGGAGCGTATCTTCTCCTTCCGCAATGCCCAGCATGTGTGGGATCCGAAGAACCAGCGGCCGGAAATGTGGAAGATATTCAACACCCGCATCGCGTCAGGGGAATCGATCCGGGTGTTTCCGCTGTCGAACTGGACCGAACTCGATATCTGGCAATACATTCTGCAGGAAAACATCCCGATCGTGCCGCTTTATTTCGCCAAGGAACGGCCGGTGGTGGAGCGCGACGGCATGCTTATCCTCAGGGATGACGAGCGCATGAAACTGCGCCCCGGCGAAGTTGTGGAGAACCGGCTGGTACGGTTCCGCACGCTGGGCTGCTATCCGCTGACCGGCGCGATCGAATCGGATGCCGACACGCTGGAGGCCATCGTTGGCGAAATGCTGACCGCGCGCACTTCGGAACGGCAGGGTCGCCTGATCGACCGCGATGAAGCCGGCTCGATGGAAAAGAAGAAGCGCGAGGGGTATTTCTGACCATGCGCCACATCATGGCAAAGAGCCTCGCCCCCACCAACGACGTGCGCGACTATCTGGCGGCGCAGGAGAAGAAGTCGCTGCTGCGCTTCCTGACCTGCGGTTCCGTCGATGATGGCAAGTCGACGCTGATCGGTCGCCTGCTGTCGGACACCAAGCAGATTTTCGAGGACCAGCTCGCCGCGCTCGAACGCGATTCGCGCAAGCATGGCACCACCGGCGACGACATCGATTTCGCGCTGCTGGTCGACGGCCTCGAGGCCGAGCGCGAGCAAGGCATCACCATCGACGTCGCCTACCGCTTCTTCGCCACGCCGAAGCGCAAGTTCATCGTTGCTGACACGCCCGGCCACGAACAATACACCCGCAACATGGCGACCGGTGCCTCGACCGCCGACCTGGCGATCGTGCTTATCGATGCGCGGCAGGGGGTGCTGCGCCAGACCAGGCGCCATTCGATCATCGCCTCACTGCTCGGCATCCGCCACATCGTGCTGGCCGTCAACAAGATCGATCTCGTCGGGTTCGACCAGGCGATCTTCGACCGGATCGTTGAAGATTACGGGCAGTTTTCGCGCGATCTCGGCTTCCAGACCATCGCGCCGATCCCGATGTCGGCGCGCTATGGCGACAACGTCACCAGCCGATCGGACAAGACTGAATGGTATTCCGGCCCGACGCTGATCGAGCATCTTGAAACCGTGTCGGTCGACGAAGCCGCGGTCGAGCTGCCGTTCCGTTTCCCGGTCCAGTACGTCAATCGTCCCAATCTCGATTTCCGCGGTTTTGCCGGCACGATCGCCTCCGGCTCGGTTGCGCCCGGCGACGAGGTTGTTGTCGCCAAGTCCGGAAAATCCTCGCGCGTCAAGCGGATCGTCTCGTATGGCGGCGACCTCGCCCAGGCGGCGGCCGGCCAGGCCGTCACGCTCGTCCTTGACGACGAGGTCGAGATTTCACGCGGCAACATGCTGGTTTCGCCGGCCGCTCGGCCGCAGGTCGCCGACCAGTTCGCCGCCAACATCGTCTGGTTCGACGAGCATGCGCTGCTGCCAGGCCGTTCCTACATCCTGCGCACCGAGACAGATCAGACCAGCGCCACCGTCACCGACCTGAAATACCGGATCAACGTCAACGACTTTGCCCATGAGGCGGCCAAGTCGCTCGAAATGAACGAAGTCGGCATCTGCAACATCTCGACGCGGACGCCGATCGCCTTCGACTCATTTGCTGAAAACCGCACGACCGGCGCCTTCATCCTGATTGACCGCATCAGCAACGCCACGGTCGGTGCCGGCATGATCCTGCACTCGCTGCGCCGGGCCGAGAACATCCACTGGCAGTCGCTCGATGTCGGCAAGCGCGTGCGTGCCGACATGAAGAACCAGCGGCCCGCCGTTTTCTGGTTCACCGGACTGTCGGGCTCCGGCAAGTCGACCATCGCCAACCTGTTCGAAAAGAAGCTGTTCGCCTCTGGCCGCCATACCTATATCCTCGACGGTGATAATGTCCGTCACGGTCTTAATCGCGATCTTGGTTTCACCGACGCCGATCGCGTCGAGAATATTCGGCGCGTCGCCGAGGTGGCGCGCCTGATGGCCGATGCCGGGCTGATCGTCATTGTTTCGTTCATCTCGCCGTTCAGCGCCGAGCGGCGCATGGCGCGCGAATTGATGACCGATGGTGAATTCGTCGAGGTGTTTGTCGATACTCCCTTCGAGGAATGCGCCAGGCGTGACCCGAAGGGGCTCTATGCGCGTGCGCTGAATGGCGAGATCAAGAATTTCACCGGTGTGGATTCCCCTTACGAGGCGCCGGAAAAACCGGAAATCCATCTGAAGACGCTCGGCAAATCGGCCGAAGAGATGGTAGATACCCTGGAACACTGGCTGAACGAGCGCGACATTGCCGAAGACCAATACGACAGCGGCGGCGGGATCTGACGACGGGCTGATGCTCGAAATCTTCGAGCGACTGGCTCTGGCGGCCGGACGCGAGGTGATGCGCGTGTTCCGCGAAGGCTATGCGGTCGACCGTAAATCCGATTCCTCGCCGGTGACCGAGGCGGACCGGGAGAGCGAGAAGATCATTCTCGCCGGGCTGCGCACCGCATTTCCCAACATTCCGTGCGTGGCCGAGGAAGAAGCGTCCGCCGGCGTCGTGCCACCTCACCTGGACGGGGCCTTCTTTCTGATCGACCCGCTCGACGGCACCAAGGAATTCGTCAACCGTCGCACCGATTTCACCGTCAACATAGCCCTGGTTCGCCATGGCGTGCCGGAAGTCGGCGTCGTCTTTGCGCCTTGCACTGGCCGCTTCTTTTCCGGCCGGCCGGGCAGGGCGGAGTCGCTGGAAATCAATGGCGATTACCAGATCGTCGGCCGCCGGCCGATCTCGGTGAGAACGGCCGCAGCGCCGCTGGCCGTCGTTGCCAGCCGCTCGCATAACACACCGGAAACCGAGGCCTACATTCGCGACCTCGGTGCCGCCGAGATCGTCTCGGTCGGTTCGTCCTTGAAATTCTGTCTTCTCGCCAGCGCCGAGGCGGACGTCTATCCGCGCTTCGGCCGTACCATGGAATGGGACACGGCGGCGGGCGACGCCGTGCTGCGCGCTGCCGGCGGCATGACGCGCACGCTGGACGGTCAGCCCCTGGTCTATGGCAAGCGCAGGCAAAGCGATGACGAGGACTTCGCCAATCCGCATTTCATCGCCAGCGGCAGGGCAGGGGTCAGCCCCGCCTGAGACCGGTCGACGGGCTACTCGGCTGCGGCCTGCGCTGAATTCGAGCCGATATAGTTGCGGATCGTCTCGATGATGCGGTCCTGGTCGGTTTCGCTCAAATAGGCATGCATCGGCAGGCAGAGGATCCGCTTCGGCAGTTCCTCCGAGACGGCAAGACCGGTCGGCGTGCGTGGGTAGTCGCGATAGGCGACTTGGGCATGCAGCGGCTTGACGTAGTAGATGACCGACGGAATGCCCTTTTCGCCGAGATGCGCCTTCAGCCCGTCGCGCTTGGGCGTCTCGATCGCGTATTGCGCCCACGCCGAACGGCTGCCGCCGAGGTTCCGGGCGGCGGTGACGATATCGCCAAGCCCTTCGGCGTAGCGGTTTGCCACCATCTGCCGGGCAACCATCTCGTCTTCGAGAATGGCCAGCTTCTCGATCAGGATCGCCGCCTGCAGCGTGTCGAGCCGGGAATTGATGCCGACGCGGACATTGTCATATTGCGTTTCGCCCTTGCCGTGGAAGGCAAAGGAACGCAGTTGCTCGGCCAACGCATCGTCATTGGTGAACATCGCGCCGCCATCGCCGTAGCAGCCAAGCGGTTTTGCCGGGTAGAAGCTGGTTGAGCCGACGGCGCCGAACGAGCCGCACATCTTGCCGTCGACCGAGCCGCCCATCGACTGGGCGGCATCCTCGATCACCATCAGATTCTCTCGATTGGCAATCGCCATGATCGCGTCGTAGTCGGCGGCGAGGCCGAACAGGTCGACCGGAATGATCGCCTTCGGCTTCAGTCGGCCTTCTTTCTTGATCATGGCGATGGCAGCCTCGAGGCTGGCAATGTCGATATTGTAGGTCGCCGGATCGACGTCGACAAAAACCGGTTCTGCCTTGGCCAACGCCACCACTTCGGCGGTCGCGGCGAAAGTGAAGCTCGGCACGAACACCGCGTCGCCCGGACCGACGCCAGCTGCAAACAGAGGCAACAAAAGCGCATCCGTGCCGTTGGCGCAGGCCACGACATGCTTGGTGCCGATATAGGCGGCAAGCTTGTTTTCGAATTCGGTGACCTGCGGCCCGAGGATATAGCGGCCCTCTTCGATGACGCGGTCGATCGCGGCCTTCAGCCGATCGCGGATTCGTTCGCGCTGGGCGCCAAGATCGATGAACTGCATGTCGGCCTCAAAACGGTTTAGCCAGAGATAATGGCCCGCTGATACCAGAGTTGCGCCTGTCGAGAAAGCCGGACTGGCAAAGCCGCGAATTGCGCAAGTGTCGCAGTCTGTTACCGGTAATTTCCTGCGTGTCTTCGTGAGGTGCCGGAAATCCGGCCTTCGTCGGGCGCGATCTCGCCTTTATAGTCCCTGGGACACGCCCTGCGAAACATAAAGTGATCGACTGGCTTAATCTATCTTGGGCACGTCGCTCAGGCGATCTCGTGACGCCAGGGCGGATTGGCGCCGGCCCGCGACACAGTCACCGCCGCCGCCTTGGCGCCAAGCGCCAGCGCCGCTTGGATGGCATCTTTCGACAGGCCGGCGATCGCCGCCTTCGTCAGCAGGCCCTGCTCATGCAAGGAGGCGAGGATGCCGGCGTTGAACGTGTCGCCGGCGCCGACCGTGTCGACCACTTCGACTTTGTCCGGCATCACGGTGACAGCATGATCCCTGGTGTAGCCGACGGCGCCTTCGCTGCCATGGGTGACGACGATCAGCTTCGGGCCGCGGTCGAGCCAATTGCGGACGACGTCCTCGTGCGAACCGGCTTCGCCGAACCAGTCCAGGTCCTCGTCCGACAGTTTCACGATGTCGGCCATCGCCATCATGGCCCGGATGCGCCTGAGGTGTTTTGCCTTGTCGGGGATGAAGTTAGGCCGGATGTTGGGGTCGAGCATCATGACGCGCCGGCCATGCTCGCGCCGCATGAACTCCTCATAGGCAGCACCGGCGGGCTCGGAGATCAGGCTGATGGCGCCGAACAGCATGGCTTCGATCTCGTCGCCGAGTTCCGGCAGGTCGTCGATGGTCAGCATGCGTCCGGCTGTGTTCTCGTCGTAGAATGTGTAGGTCGCCTGGCCGTTGTTCAGCCGCACGAAGGCAAGCGTGGTCGGCTTGGGCGAGGTGTGCGCATAGGTGGAGCTGACCTTGCTGGCCCCAAGCGCATCCCGCAGCTGGCCGCCGAACAGATCCGACGACAGGCCCGAAAAGAAACCTGCCGGCGCGCCCAGCCGGCCGAGCGCTATCGCGGTGTTGAAGACCGCGCCACCGACATAGGGGGCAAAGGCCGGCTCACCCTCTGTCGTTGTACGCGGCAGCATGTCGATCAAGGCTTCGCCGCAGCAGAGGATCATGATTTCCTGGTCTCCGGCGGATAGATCACGCCCTTGCGGATGATGATGTTGGCGTAGAGCCGCGGCTCGCTTGTCGCGACGATGGCAAACGCCGATTTGACCCGTGCATAGAAGTCGGCGCCGGCCAGCGCAACCACCTTGCGGCCCGGCGCGCGTTTGGCGCAGATCGCCTCAATCTCACGGTGGACAGGATCGGCGAGCGAAGGATCGCCTTTCACCGACGCACGAAACAGGGCTTCCGGCACGGCGTCGTCCACCGGCAGGATGCTCAATATAGCGTCGAGCACCGGGATGAGGTGGTGACCGTCGGCCCGCACCAGCCGGGTTGCCTGGTGTTCTGCCGGATAATTTCCATCGACCAGGGCGATCTCATCGCCATGGCCCATGGCGCGCAGTGTCGCCAAAAGGTCCGGACCGAGCAGCGCCGGGATTCCGATCAGCATTCAGGCACTCCTGGAAATCGTCGTCGAACCGATCAGGAAGCGTTCGGAAAGCGGCAGGCTGGCGCCACCGAGCGCGCGGGCATGGATGCCGACGGTTCCCTCGCGAACGGCGGGAAGTTTCAAGCCTTCAGCGTCGATCATGGCGATGGCGGCGATGATGGCGTCAACCAGCCGGCGGCGCACGGCTTTCGGCATCCAGCCATCGATCACCGCCGCCTCGAAATCGATGACCGAGGATGCCGCGACGATGGCATAGGCAAGCGCCTGCGAAGCGCTGGCGATCCACTCGTCGAGCTCGGGACCGATCTCGCCCCAGTCTTCCGGCGATGTCCACAGATGCGAGGCCTCGACGCCACGCGCATTGAGCGCCTTTTCCAGCATGGCGATGGATGCCACGTCGATCAGCTGCGTCGGCTTGCCGTCCGGCCCGGGCACCGGCATGGAGCCGAGCGCGCCGGCATTGCCGGTCGGGCCGCCGAACAGCCGGCCATTCAGCACGATGCCGCCGCCGGCAAAGGCGCCGATGTAGAAATAAACGAAGTCACGCGCCGCGCCGGCCTGGCCGAAGACGAGCTCGGCGCCGCAGGCCGAAGTGGCATCGTTCTGCAGGTAGACCGGAAAATCGCATTGCGCCTGGATGTCGGCACGAATATCGCGGTGACGCCATTCGTCCATGACGTCGCGCGGCGCGCCGGCCGTGTCGGCCCAGTTCCACAATTCGAACGGCATGGCGATCCCCAGGCCGGCGATGCGCTTGTCCTGCGCTGGCGTCAGCTCGCCGCGCATTTGCCGCATGCCGTTGGTGACGAATTCCACTGTCTCGCGTGGCGCCGGATAGCGGTACGAATGCTGCAGCATCGAACGGACATGGCCAAGGAAATCGATCAGCACGAGTTCAGCGCTGCGGCGGCCGATCTTCAGGCCGATGAAATAGGCGCCATCGGGATTGAGCGCCATGGGGATGGAGGGTTGGCCGATCTTGCCGCGCAACGGCGCCTGACGAACGAGAAGGCTTTCCTCCTCCAGTTCACGCATGATGACCGAGACCGTCTGCGCGGAAAGCCCGGTCATGCGCGCGATGTCGGACTTCGCCAGGCTGCCGTGCTGCCGCACCAGCGAGAGCACCAGCCGCTCGTTGTGGTCGCGCATGCCGCTCTGGTTGGTGCCGCGGTGAATAAGGCTCTCATTCGCTTCGGGCGAACCGTGCCTGGAAATGGCGGTCTCCACCCTGTTCCTCCCGTCGTTTCCCCTCAATGCTTTTGGGCCAGAATGAGTGAACGAAGCAAGGCTGTCAATAATAAATAAGAGTGATTTAATTATTGACAGAGGCGTCCGTCTGGTGTCTGTTGGGACAGCGTCCACGCTGGGAGAAGTTCGTTGGATGCGCTGCAGATGCCGGTTGGCCGGCGTCCAGAATGGTTCCACTGGGAGGAAAATCGTGACCAATACAAAACTGTTGAAATCGACCGTGTTTGCCGCCGCTGCCCTGGGTCTGATGGCGTTTGCGTCGTCCGCATCCGCGGCCGGTGTTGGCGCCTGCCTGATCACCAAGACCGACACCAACCCCTTCTTCGTCAAGATGAAGGAAGGCGCCACGGCGAAAGCCAAGGAACTCGGCGTCGACCTCAAGACCTACGCCGGCAAGATCGACGGCGACAGCGAGAGCCAGGTGGCGGCGATCGAAAGCTGCATCGCCGACGGCGCCAAGGGTATCCTGATCACCGCATCCGACACCAAGGGCATCGTGCCTACGGTGAAGAAGGCACGTGATGCCGGTCTGCTGGTGATCGCGCTCGACACGCCGCTCGATCCGATCGACGCGGCCGATGCGACCTTCGCCACCGACAATCTTGAAGCCGGCAAGCTGATCGGCGCCTGGGCCGCCGCCACGCTCGGCGACAAGGCCAAGGACGCCAAGATCGGCTTCCTCGACCTGACCCCCTCGCAGCCGACCGTGGACGTGCTGCGCGACCAGGGCTTTATGATGGGCTACGGCATCGATGTGAAGGATCCCAACAAGATCGGCGACGAGAACGATCCGCGCATCGTCGGCCACGACGTCACCAACGGCAACGAGGAAGGCGGCCGCAAGGCGATGGAGAACCTTCTGCAGAAGGACAACACCATCAACGTCATCCACACCATCAACGAGCCAGCCGCTGTCGGCGCCTACCAGGCGCTCAAGGCCGTCGGCCTCGAAAAGCAGGTGCTGATCGTCTCGGTCGACGGCGGTTGCCCCGGCGTGAAGTCGGTTACGGAAGGCGTGATCGGCGCCACGTCGCAGCAATACCCGCTGCAGATGGCGGCCCTCGGCATCGAGGCGATCGCTGCTTTCGCCAAGGATGGAACCAAGCCGAAGCCGACCGAAGGCAAGAACTTCTTCGATACCGGCGTCAACCTGGTGACCGACAAACCGGCCAATGGCGTGAAGTCCATCGACACCAAGGAAGGCCTCGCCAAGTGCTGGGGCTGATGCCGGTCTGACCGGCAACTATAAAACCGAAGCGGTCGGGGCTTGATCCCCGGCCGCTTCGGGTGGACGATGGGTCGCGTGACCGCGAACAATCCCGGCGACAGACCGGAAAGGCGTGGACGGGCGTCGGCGTGTGGCTGACACCCCTACGGGGAGGAAACATGGCTCAAGCTCAGGAATTCGAGAAAGTTCTCTCGAGCAGCGACACAAGTGTTGCCGCTTTTGACGAGCACAAATCGGCCGTCAAGCGCATCCAGCATTTCCTGCATTCAACGCCAGCCGCAGTGCCGCTGATCGTGCTGCTTCTGGCGATCATTGTCTTCGGCATCACGATCGGAGGGCGGTTCTTTTCGTCCTACACGCTGACGCTGATCCTGCAGCAGATCGCCATCGTCGGCATCCTCGGAGCCGCGCAGACGCTGGTCATCCTGACCGCTGGCATCGACCTGTCGATTGGCGTGATCATGGTGATTTCGGCCGTGATCATGGGCAATTGCGCGGTCAGCTACGGTCTGCCAAGCGTACTGGCCGTGGCGATCGGGCTTGCCGCTGGCGCGGCCTGCGGGCTGCTCAACGGGGTGCTGGTCGCCTACATGAAGCTGCCACCCTTCATCGTGACGCTCGGCACTGGAACATCGTCATGGCCACGAACTTCATCTATTCGGCCAATGAGACGATCCGCGACACCGACGTCGATACCCAGGCGCCCCTGCTGCATCTGTTCGCCCTGAGCTTCAAGATCGGCACGGCGGTGCTGACGCTCGGGGTCATTGCCACGGTCGTGCTCGTTTTGATCCTGTGGTACGTGCTCAATCACACGGCATGGGGCCGCCATGTCTACGCCGTTGGCGATGATCAGGAGGCGGCGAAGCTGTCGGGCATCCAGACCAAGAAAGTGTTGATGACGGTCTATACCCTTGCCGGGCTGATCGCTGCTTTCGCCGCCTGGGTCTCCATCGGCCGCAACGGCTCGATTTCGCCGTCAGCCGCCGTCACCGACTACAATCTGCAGGCGATCACCGCGACGGTGATTGGTGGTATTTCCCTGTTCGGCGGGCGCGGCTCGATCCTGGGCACGCTGTTTGGCGCGATGATCGTCGGCGTCGTCTCCATGGGTCTCAACATGCTGGGCGCCGATCCGCAATGGAAAGTGCTGCTCACCGGTGTGCTGATCATCGGCGCCGTGGCGATCGACCAATGGATCAGAAAGGTTTCCGCATGACCCAGGAACCCATCCTTACCGCGCGCGGTCTGGTCAAGCGCTATGGCCGCGTCACCGCTCTCGACAATGCCGACTTCGACCTTTATCCGGGCGAGATCCTTGCCGTCATAGGCGACAATGGCGCCGGCAAGTCATCGCTCATCAAGGCGATTTCCGGCGCGGCCGTGCCTGACGAAGGCGAGATCCGGCTCGAAGGCAAACCCGTCGCCTTCAGATCGCCGATGGAGGCCCGCGAAGCCGGCATTGAGACGGTCTACCAGAACCTCGCACTGTCGCCGGCGCTGTCAATCGCAGACAACATGTTCCTTGGTCGCGAGATCCGCAAACCGGGTTTTCTGGGCGACTGGCTTCGCATGCTCGACCGTCCGGCGATGGAGAAGCGCGCCCGCGACAAGCTTACCGAGCTGGGCCTGATGACCATCCAGAACATCAGCCAGGCGGTGGAAACGCTGTCGGGCGGCCAGCGCCAGGGCGTGGCGGTGGCGCGCGCCGCTGCCTTCGGCAGCCGTGTGGTGATCATGGACGAACCGACTGCCGCCCTTGGCGTCAAGGAAAGCCGCCGCGTGCTTGAACTGATCCTCGACGTCAAGAAGCGCGGCCTGCCGATCGTGCTCATCTCGCACAACATGCCGCATGTCTTCGAAGTGGCCGACCGCATTCACATCCACCGGCTGGGTCGTCGTCTCTGCGTCATCGATCCCAAGCAATATACGATGTCCGATGCCGTTGCCTTCATGACCGGAGCCAAGGTACCACCGGAGGCGGCACTGGCCGCCTGACGGCCAAATTGCCGCAGGGGCGCTTGGCTCCGTCGTTGCCTAAATCGATTGAACATACTGAAGGATGCGCTAGCATGGGCTGGGAGGATTGTTGAAAGCCGGTATGATCGTGGCAACAGCACGAGAGGTAGCATGACGCGCGCGATGACATCCGAAGCCCTCCCGCCACTACTCGAAAACCCCGATCCCAAGACGCTCGCCACGGAAGTCTTGATGGCCCTCAAATATCGGGTCGGCAAGGATACCACCGTCGCGACCCAGTACGACTGGCTCACCGCCTCGATCAAGGTCGTTCGCGACCGCATCGTCGATCGCTGGATGCAGGCGACGAAAGAAGCCTACGACCAGCAGGAAAAGCGCGTCTACTATCTGTCGCTTGAGTTTCTCATCGGCCGTCTTATGCGCGACGCGTTCTCCAATCTCGGCCTGATGGACAATATGCGCGACGCGCTGTCGTCGCTCGGCGTCGATCTCGATCTGATTGCTGCACTTGAGCCGGATGCGGCACTCGGCAATGGCGGCCTCGGCCGGCTCGCCGCTTGCTTCATGGAAAGCATGGCGACCGTCAACATTCCCGCGCATGGCTACGGCATCCGCTATGCCAATGGCATGTTCCGCCAGGAGATTCACGACGGCTGGCAAGTTGAACTGCCCGAGACCTGGCTCGATCACGGCAATCCCTGGGAATTCGAACGGCGCGAACGGTCGTTCGAGGTTGGTTTCGGGGGGTCGGTGGAATCGATCACCTCGAAGGACGGCCGGCTCGAGCGCCATGTCTGGAAGCCGACCGAGCATGTCCTGGCGGTCGCTTATGATACGCCTGTCGTCGGTTGGCGGGCGAACCGGGTCAACACGCTGCGACTGTGGTCGGGCATGCCGGTCGATCCGATCCTGCTCGACAAGTTCAATGCCGGCGACCATATCGGCGCGCTTGCCGAGAGCAACAAGGCCGATGCCTTGTCGCGCGTCCTCTATCCCGCCGATTCCCACAAGGCCGGGCAGGAACTGCGGCTCAGGCAGGAGTACTTCTTCTCCACCGCCTCGCTGCAGGACATCCTGCAGCGCCACGTCAGCCAGTACGGCAATTTGCAGTCGCTGCCCGACAAGGCGGCGATCCACCTCAACGACACCCATCCGGCCATCGCGGTTCCCGAACTGATGCGCCTGCTTATGGATGTCCACGGCATGGACTTCGACCAGGCCTGGAGCATCACCAAGCGCACTTTCGGCTACACCAACCATACGCTGCTGCCCGAGGCGCTGGAAAGTTGGCCGGTGCCGCTTTTCGAGCGGCTGTTGCCGCGCCATATGCAGATCGTCTACGCCATCAACGCCGAAGTGCTTTTGGAGGCGCGTGCCTCCAACCAGTTTTCGGATGAGCAGATCAGCCGCATCTCGCTGATCCAGGAAAATGGCGACCGCCGGGTGCGCATGGGCAATCTGGCCTTTGTCGGTTCGCACTCGATCAACGGTGTTTCGGCTCTTCACACCGATCTGATGAAGGAGACGGTGTTCGCCGACCTGCACAAGCTCTATCCCGATCGCATCAACAACAAGACCAACGGCATCACGCCGCGGCGTTGGCTGATCCAGTGCAACCCCGGCCTGACGGCGCTCGCCCGCGAGGCGATCGGTGACCGCTTTCTCGACGACATCGACGCCATCAAGGATCTCGATGCCTTCGCCGGCGATGCCGCCTTTCGCGACAAGTTCGCCGCCGTCAAGCGCGCCAACAAGGCGCGCCTGGCCAATCTCGTCGCCGACCGGCTCGGCATCAAGGTCGATCCCTCGGCGCTGTTCGACATCCAGATCAAGCGCATCCATGAATACAAGCGCCAGCTTCTGAACATCCTCGAGGCGATCGCGCTGTACGACCAGATCCGCTCGCACCCCGAGCGCGACTGGATGCCGCGCGTGAAATTCTTCGGCGGCAAGGCGGCGCCCAGCTACCACAACGCCAAGCTGATCATCAAACTCGCCAACGATGTCGCCAGGGTCATCAACCGCGATCCGGCCGTTCGCGGTCTGTTGAAGGTGGTGTTCGTGCCGAACTACAACGTCAGCCTGGCGGAGATCATGATGCCGGCCGCGGATCTTTCCGAGCAGATCTCGACCGCCGGGATGGAAGCGTCCGGCACCGGCAACATGAAGTTCGCGCTGAATGGCGCGTTGACCATCGGCACGCTCGACGGCGCCAATGTCGAGATCAAGGAGTGCGTCGGCGACGACAACATCTTCATCTTCGGCCTGACCACCGCCGAGGTCGCAGAGCGGCGCAACAATGGCTACAATCCGCGCTCGGTCATCGAGGCTTCACCGGAACTGTCGCAGGCGCTTGCTGCCGTCTCGTCAGGCGTCTTCTCGCCGGATGATCCGGAACGTTACCGCGACCTCATCAACGGTCTCTACGAGAGCGACTGGTTCATGGTGGCGGCCGATTTCGATGCCTATGCCGCTGCACAACGCGAAGTCGATGCGGTCTGGCGCAACAGCCCGGACTGGTATGCCAAGGCGATCCGCAACGTCGCGCGCGTCGGCTGGTTCTCCTCCGATCGCACGATCCGCCAATATGCGAAAGAAATCTGGAACGTGCCTGTCTGATGTGATTGCATGAGGCCACGAACAATGTGGTCCGGTGCATGTCGCCCAAAAGTGTGTAGCGGTTTTGGGGCAACGACATGCACAAGAACAAAGAGATGCATGTCGCCCAAAAGTGTGTAGCGGTTTTGGGACAACGACATGCACAAGAACAAAGAGATGCATGTCGCCCAAAAGCGCGTAGCGGTTTTGGGGATGCACGAGAACAAGATTGGTGCCCGGGGAGGGACACTGCCTGATGAAGAAGCCGCGCGCGACCGCTGCGACAAGCGGGCCGGACGGACTGGCGCCAGCCGGCGATGTCGCGGCGATTGTTGCCGGCACGCACGGCGATCCCTTCGCGGTCCTTGGCGTCCATGAGGTCGGCAAGAGCCTGTTTGCCCGCTGCTTCGTTCCGCATGCGGAGACCGTCACCGCCTATACGCTGACCGGCACCATCGCAGGTGAACTTTCCCGGCGCGACGACCGTGGTTTCTTCGAAGGCAAGCTGTCGATCCGCAAGCGTCAGCCGCTGCGCTATCATGCCAGGAACGCCGGCGGCGACTGGTGGCTGACGGATCCCTATTCGTTCGGTCCGGTGCTCGGGCCGATGGACGACTACTACATCGCCGAAGGCTCGCATCTCAGGCTGTTCGACAAGCTCGGTGCGCATGTCATCGAGCACGAAGGCGCTTCGGGGGTGCATTTCGCCGTGTGGGCGCCCAATGCAAGGCGCGTCTCGGTGGTCGGCGACTTCAACGAATGGGACGGCCGCAGGCACTCGATGCGCGACCGTCGCGATACCGGCATCTGGGAGGTGTTCATTCCCGACATAGGCGCCGGCCGGCCTTACAAATACGAGATCATCGGCCCTGACGGCGTCAGGCTGCCGCTGAAGGCCGATCCGTTCGCCTTCAAGTCCGAACTGCGGCCGGCCACGGCATCGGTGACGGCGGTGCCTCCGTCGCATCCATGGGGCGACGAGGCGCATCGCAGTTACTGGCGCAACGCCGATCCTCGCCGCGAAGCCATCTCGATCTACGAGGTTCATGCCGGCTCCTGGCAGCTTCGCGACGACGGCACCTTCCTGTCGTGGGACGAACTGGCCGACCGATTGATCCCCTATGCGGTCGAGACCGGCTTCACCCACATCGAGTTCATGCCGATCTCCGAACATCCCTACGATCCGTCCTGGGGCTACCAGACCACCGGCCTCTACGCGCCATCGGCTCGCTTCGGCGACCCGGACGGCTTTGCCCGCTTCGTCGACGGCGCTCACCGCGCCGGCATCGGCGTCATTCTCGACTGGGTGCCGGCGCATTTCCCGGTCGACGAGCACGGCCTCGCCCATTTCGACGGCACCGCGCTCTATGAGCATGCCGATCCGCGCCAGGGTTTTCATCCCGACTGGAACACCGCGATATACAATTTCGGCCGTCGCGAGGTGGTGGCGTTCCTGGTCAACAACGCGCTGTTCTGGGCCGAGAAATATCATGTCGACGGTTTGCGCGTCGATGCGGTCGCCTCGATGCTCTACCTCGACTATTCGCGCAAGGCCGGCGAATGGATCCCCAACGAAAAGGGCGGCCGCGAAAACCTCGAGGCGGTCAGCTTCCTGCAGAAGATGAACAAGGAGGTCTACGGTCACCATCCGGGCGTCATGACCATCGCCGAGGAATCGACCTCATGGCCGAAGGTCTCGGCACCTGTGCATGAGGGCGGGCTGGGCTTCGGCTTCAAATGGAACATGGGCTTCATGCATGACACGCTGGAGTATTTCTCCAAGGAGCCGATCTTCCGCAAGCACCACCACAACGATCTCACCTTCGGTCTGACCTACGCCTTCTCGGAAAATTTCGTGCTGCCGCTGTCGCATGACGAGGTCGTGCACGGCAAAGGTACGCTGCTTGGCAAGATGGCCGGCGACGACTGGCAGAAATTCGCGACCTTGCGCGCCTATTACGGTTTCATGTGGGGTTACCCCGGCAAGAAGTTGCTGTTCATGGGGCAGGAGTTCGCGCAGCGCCGCGAATGGAGCGAGGCACGCGCGCTCGACTGGAACTTGCTTGATTTCCGCCCGCATCGCGGCGTCTGGCAGACGGTGCGCGATCTCAATTATCTCTACCGTTCGCGCCCGGCGCTGCATGGCCGCGATTGCGAACCGGAAGGGTTTTCCTGGTTGATCGTCGACGACAGTCAGAATTCGGTTTTTGCCTGGCTGCGCAGCGCACCGGGCGGCAGCCCGGTGGCCGTCATTTCCAACTTCACGCCGGTGCCGCGCGACAATTATCGCGTGCCATTGCCGACGGCCGGGAAATGGCGCGAAATCATCAACACCGACGCTTCGGAATATGGTGGTTCCGGCAAGGGCAATGGCGGCATGGTCGAGGCGCGGGCGGAGGGAGGAAGCATCTCTGCGACGATGCTTTTGCCACCGCTGTCGACGATCATGCTCGAGCTCGTTGCCGAGACTGAGTAACTTGGGAGGGTAGAAATGGCAGACTTGAAACGGACCCAGCCGCTGGCGCGCGATGCCATGGCCTATGTACTGGCCGGCGGCCGTGGCAGCCGCCTCAAGGAACTGACCGACCGGCGCGCCAAGCCAGCCGTCTATTTCGGCGGCAAGACGCGCATCATTGACTTCGCGCTCTCCAATGCCCTCAACTCTGGCATCCGGCGCCTTGGCGTCGCCACCCAGTACAAGGCGCATTCGCTGATCCGCCATCTGCAGCGTGGCTGGAACTTCCTGCGGCCCGAACGAAACGAGAGCTTCGACATCCTGCCGGCCAGCCAGCGCGTTTCGGAGACGCAGTGGTACGAGGGCACGGCCGACGCCGTCTATCAGAACATCGACATCATCGAGGCCTATGGACCCGAATACATGGTCATCCTCGCCGGCGACCACATCTACAAGATGGACTACGAGATGATGCTTCGCCAGCACGTCGACGCCAATGCCGACGTCACCGTCGGCTGCCTCGAAGTGCCGCGCATGGAAGCCACCGGCTTCGGCGTCATGCATGTCGATGGCAAGGACAACATCATCGCCTTCGTCGAAAAGCCCGCCGATCCGCCCGGCATTCCCGACAAACCGGAATTCGCCCTGGCATCGATGGGCATCTATGTGTTCAAGACCAAGTTCCTGATGGAGCAGCTGCGCCGCGATGCCGCCGAGCCGGGCTCGAGCCGCGACTTCGGCAAGGACATCATTCCCTATATCGTCCAGCACGGTAAGGCGATCGCGCACCGCTTCGCCAAATCCTGCGTCCGCTCGACCGCCGAGAACGAGGCTTACTGGCGCGATGTCGGAACGGTCGATGCCTATTGGGAAGCCAATATCGACTTGACCGACATCACGCCGGAACTCGACCTCTATGACCGCGACTGGCCGATCTGGACCTATGCCGAATTGAAACCGCCGGCGAAGTTCGTGCATGACGAGGATGGCCGCCGCGGCTCGGCGGTCTCTTCGCTTGTCTCGGGCGACTGCATCGTCTCGGGCGCCTCGCTGAAGAGGAGCCTGATCTTTACCGGCGCGCGCATCAATTCCTATTCGACGCTGGAAGAAGTCGTCATGCTGCCCGACGTTCATGTCGGCCGGAACGCAAAGTTGAAGCGCGTGGTCATCGACCATGGTGTTAGGATACCGGAAGGGCTGGTGGTGGGCGAAGATCCCGCTCTCGACGCCAAGCGTTTTCGGGTCTCCGAGAAAGGCATCTGCCTGGTCACCCAGGACATGATCGACAAACTGGGGCTATAGGACTGACAGGATCGGATTGTAGGCGCATGCAGGTTCTGTCGGTCACGCCCGAGATTTTCCCGCTGATCAAGACCGGTGGGCTTGCCGACGTGACCGGCGCGTTGCCTGTCGCACTGGCAGCCAAGGGCGTGACAATGCGCACGCTCATCCCGGGCTTTCCCACCGTGATGGCCGCCTTCAAGAAAAAGCGGGCGGTCCTGCAATATCCCCTGCTGCAAGGCGGCAAGGCTTCCGTTCATGCCGTCCAGCTTGCCGGGCTTGACCTGTTCGTGCTCGACGCGCCGCATCTGTTCGACCGCCCCGGTGGTCCCTATGGCGATGCCAGCGGTGGTGACTGGCCCGACAACTGGCGGCGCTTCGCGGCGCTGAGCCAGGTGGGCGGTGACATCGCCGGTGGTGCCATCTCGGGCTATCAGCCCGACATCGTCCATGCCCATGACTGGCAGTCGGCGATGACCCTGGCCTATATGCGCTACGGCAAGGCGATCGGCGTCCCCTCAATGATGACCGTCCACAACCTCGCCTTCCAGGGCCAGTTCGGCGCCAGCATCTTTGGCGAGCTTGGCTTGCCGGCGGTGGCAATGGCGCTCGACGGCGTCGAATATTACGGTGGCGTCGGGTTCCTCAAGGCCGGCCTGCAGGCAGCCTGGGCGATCACCACGGTCAGCCCAACCTACGCGCAGGAAATCCGCTTGCCGGAATTCGGCATGGGTCTCGACGGCCTCATCAACATGCGCTCCAGCGATCTCTATGGCATCGTCAACGGCATCGATACCGCCATCTGGAACCCGGAAACCGACAAGCATCTGGTATCGAACTACACGGCCAGGACGCTGAAGGCGCGCGCGTCAAACAGGGTCGCCGTCGAGGACCGTTTCAGCCTCGATCGCGACGACAGCCCGATCGTCTGCGTCGTCAGCCGCCTGACCTGGCAAAAGGGCATGGACATACTGGCGCTGGTGATCGATGGCATCGTTGCGACCGGCGCGCGCCTGGCCATACTGGGCTCGGGCGATGCTGGCCTCGAAGGCGCGCTGCTTGCCGCCGCCGCTAGACACCGTGGCCGCATTGGGGTCGTCATCGGCTACGACGAGGCGCTTTCGCATATCATGCAAGGCGGCTGCGACGCCATCGTCATTCCCTCGCGCTTCGAGCCCTGCGGGCTGACGCAGCTTTACGGCCTTCGCTACGGCTGCGTGCCGGTGGTTGCTCGTACCGGCGGCCTGGCAGATACCATCATCGACGCCAACGAGGCTGCCGTCTCGGCCGGCGTCGCGACCGGCTTCCAGTTCGCGCCCAACAATGGCGGTGCCTTGCTGCACGCCATGCGCCGCCTCGTCGACGCACATGCCAGTCCGGCGGTCTGGGAATCGTTGCAACGCCAGGGCATGAAGGCCGATGTGTCGTGGGACAAGAGCGCGGAAAAATATGTTGAACTCTATCGCTCGCTGCTTTTGAAAAGGGTTGCCTGAAGCATGATACGGACCGTTCCCACCAAGCCTTATTCCGATCAGAAGCCCGGTACTTCGGGCCTGCGCAAGAAGGTGCCGGTGTTCCAGCAGGAGCACTATGCCGAGAACTTCATCCAGTCGATCTTCGACGCGCTGGACGGCTTCAAGGGCAAGACCCTGGTGATCGGCGGCGATGGCCGCTTCTATAACCGCGAGGTCATCCAGAAGGCGATCGCCATGGCCGCCGCCAACGGCTTCGGCAAGGTGATGGTCGGGCAGGGTGGTATATTGTCAACGCCGGCTGCCTCGCATGTCATTCGCAAATACAAGACCTTCGGCGGCATCATCCTGTCGGCCAGCCACAATCCGGGCGGCCCGCATGAGGATTTCGGCATCAAGTACAATGCCGGCAATGGCGGCCCGGCGCCGGAAAAACTGACCGACGCGATGTTCGAAAAAACCAAGACGATTTCGAGCTTCAAGACCGCCGACATCGAGCCGATCGACATCGACACGATAGGCACGGTCAAGGCCGCCGGCATGACGGTCGAGGTCATCGATCCCGTCGCCGACTACGCCGAGCTGATGGAAAGCCTGTTCGACTTCGAGGCACTGCGCAAGCTGTTCAAATCGGGCTTCCGCATGCGCTTCGATGCCATGCACGCGGTGACCGGTCCCTATGCCAAGGAGATCTTGGAAAACCGGCTTGGCGCGCCCAACGGGACCTGCCGCAATTTCAAGCCGCTGCCGGATTTCGGCGGCCATCACCCGGATCCGAATCTCGTCCATGCCAAGCACCTCTATGACGAAATGATGGGACCGGACGCGCCGGATTTCGGCGCTGCTTCCGATGGCGACGGCGACCGCAACCTGATCATCGGCAAGGGCATTTTCGTCACCCCGTCGGATTCGGTCGCCATGCTTGCCGCCAACGCCCGCCTGGCGACCGGCTACAAGGACGGCCTGAAGGGCATCGCCCGCTCGATGCCGACCAGCGGCGCCGCAGACCGCGTCGCCCACAAGCTCGGCATCGGCATCTATGAAACGCCGACCGGCTGGAAGTTCTTCGGCAATCTGCTCGATGCCGGCATGGCGACGATCTGCGGCGAGGAGAGTGCCGGCACCGGCTCCAACCATGTCCGCGAAAAGGACGGCCTGTGGGCGGTGCTTTTGTGGCTCAACATCCTTGCCGCGCGTGGCGAAAGCTGCAAGCAGATCGTCACCGAGCACTGGGCGACCTATGGCCGCAACTACTATTCGCGCCACGACTATGAGGAGGTCGAGAGCGATCGCGCCAACGCGCTGGTCGACGAACTGCGCGCCAAGCTCGGCTCGTTGCCCGGCACCAGTGTGCGCGGCATGACAATCGCCAGCGCCGACGACTTCGCCTATATCGACCCGGTCGACGGTTCGACCAGCGAGCACCAGGGCATCAGGGTTCTGTTCGAGGGCGGTTCGCGCGTCGTCTTCCGGCTATCGGGTACCGGCACGTCGGGCGCGACGCTGCGCGTCTATATCGAGCGCTACGAGCCGGACAAGTCGAGGCATGATCTCGACACGCAGGCCGCACTTGCCGATCTGATTGTCGCGGCCGATGATATTGCCGGGATTCGCAGCCATACCGGCCGCGCCAAGCCGAGCGTCATCACCTGATGCCACCGAGAACTGCGGCCAATCAGCGGCCGCGATTTGGCGGACTTGTTTCGGACGGTGGCATCCGCTTCGCCGCGTGGTCGCAAGCGGCCAGGCGGCTGTGGGTCTCCATCTTCGACGAGCACGGCAGTCGGGAAATCGAACGGCTTGAGCTGCAGCCGGAAGGCGAGGGCGTCCATGCGCTGTTCGTCCCGGGCCTTGGTCCCGGCACTCGCTACGGATTTCGCGCCGACGGCGACTATGCGCCGGAGCGTGGACTGTGGTTCGACCCCGACAAATTGCTGACCGATCCCTACGCCATCGAGATCGACAGGCCTTACGCCCATGATTGGCGGTTGGCCCACCGTCGGGGGAAGGGGGCGATACCGCCCCTCTGATGCCGAAGGCGATTGCCGGGGCCTTGCCGAAACCGGTGCAGGCGTCGCCGCCGCTCTTCCGGGCCGGCGGCCTGATCTACGAAGTGCCGGTGCGTGCCTTCACCATGCGCCACCCCGACGTTCCGGAAAAGCTGCGTGGGACGGTTGCTGCCCTCGCTCATCCGGGGGTTATCGAGCATCTTAAAAAACTCGGCGTAGGCGCCGTCGAACTGATGCCGGTGACGGCGTCGATCGACGAGCGGCATCTGCCACCGCTCGGGCTGCGCAACGCCTGGGGCTACAATCCCGTCACCTTCATGGCGCTCGATCCACGTCTTGCGCCGGGTGGCATCATGGAATTGCGAAACACGGTCGCCGTGCTGCGCGAAGCCGGCATCGGCGTCATCCTCGATCTCGTCTTCAACCACACCGGCGAGAGCGACAGGCTCGGCCCGACGCTGTCGCTGCGCGGCTTCGACAATCAGGCCTATTACCGGCATACATCGGACGGCAGGCTGGCCAACGACACCGGCACCGGCAATACGGTTGCTTGCGACCACCCTGTCGTCCAGGAAATGATCATCGACGCGCTTCGCCATTTTGTTCGTGATGCCGGCGTCGATGGCTTCCGTTTCGACCTGGCACCTATTCTGGGGCGGGTGGAGGGAACATTCGATACCGAGGCGCCACTGTTGAAAGCGATGCGCCAGGACGCGCTGCTGGCCGACCGCGTGCTGATCGCCGAGCCCTGGGACATCGGTCCGGATGGCTACCAACTCGGCAATTTCCCGCCGTCCTTCCTCGAATGGAACGACAAGTACCGCGACGATGTCAGACGCTTCTGGCGCGGCGACGCCGGCATGGTCGGCGCATTGGCGACACGGCTTGCCGGGTCGTCCGATGTGTTTGCCAAGGCTGGCCAACACACCAGCCGCAGCGTCAATTTCATCGCCGCCCATGACGGCATGACGCTGGCCGACACCGTGCGTTACGAGCGCAAGCACAACGAGGCCAATGGCGAGCAGAACCGCGATGGTCACAATGAGAACCTGTCATGGAACAGTGGCGTGGAGGGCGACACGGACGACCCGGCCGTATCGGCGGCCCGCCTGAACGACCACCACGCGCTGCTAGCCACGCTGTTTGCCTCGCGCGGCACCATCATGCTGACCGCCGGTGACGAATTCGGCCGCACCCAGCACGGCAACAACAACGCCTATGCGCAGGACAATGAGATCACCTGGCTCGACTGGGCCGGGCGCGACCAGGCCCTGGAGCGCTGCACGTCGCTGCTCGCGGCGTTGCGGCGCGCGGTGCCCGCGCTTTCCGACACTCGCTTCCTCACCGGCCAGTCGCCGGCAGGTTCAGGGACGCCAGACGTCGCATGGCTGACCGAGACAGGCGCGCCGCTCGACGAACAGAGCTGGCAGGACCCGCAGAGGCATCGTCTGGTCATGATCCTGGGTGGCACCGCCGATGACGGGCGCCGCCCGGCGGTGGTCATCAACGGCGATCGCCGGGCCTGCATGTTCACCCTGCCCGGGCGCGAAGGGTTTTTCTGGGCGCCAGCCCTCGAAACAGGCGAGGCGGTGGACATCTCGGGTCCGGTATCGGGGCGTACGGTGATCTTCATGATCGAACGAGCAGCCCTAGAGGTTGGCTCAAGGGAGAAACGCAATGGCGGCAAGTGAGGGGTCCGAATGGTGGCGCGGCTGCGTCATCTACCAGATCTATCCGCGCTCCTTCCAGGATACGACCGGCGACGGCAGTGGCGATCTGCGGGGCGTCACATCGCGGTTGGCTCATGTCGCCTCGCTTGGCGTCGACGCCATCTGGCTGTCGCCCTTCTTCAAATCACCGATGGCCGACATGGGCTACGACGTGTCGGATTACTGCGATGTCGATCCAATGTTCGGCACGCTGGAGGACTTCGACGCGATGATCGCCGAGGCGCACCGCCTCGGCCTGAAGATCATCATCGACCAGGTGCTGTCGCATTCATCCGACAAGCACGCGTGGTTTGTCGAAAGCCGCGCCAGCCGCGACAATCCCAAGGCCGACTGGTATGTCTGGGCCGATACGAAGCCGGATGGCGGCGCCCCCAACAACTGGCTTTCCGTCTTCGGTGGCCCGGCCTGGGAGTGGGACTCGACCCGCCGGCAATATTACATGCACAATTTTCTCGCCTCTCAGCCGGATTTGAATTTACACAATCCGGAGGTTCGGGACGCGCTTCTGGAAACGGTGCGCTTCTGGCTGGAGCGCGGCGTCGACGGCTTCCGCCTCGATACGGTCAACTACTATGTCCACGACCTCTGGCTGCGCAGCAATCCGCCCTTGGCGTCGAGCGTCGCCGGCACCAACAACGAGACCAACACCTACCTCTACCAGGAGCATCTGTTCGACAAGACGCAGCCGGAGAACCTGACGTTCCTTCGGCGCTTCCGGGCGCTGCTCGATGAGTACGAGGACCGTGCCGCCGTTGGTGAGATCGGCGATGAAGGCCGCTCATTGCAGACGCTCGCCGCCTATACGTCCGGCGGCGACAAGCTCCATATGTGCTACACATTCGATCTGCTTGGCCCACAGTTCTCCGCGGCGCATGTGCGTGGCTGCGTCGAAGCCTTCGAGGCGGCCGTTTCCGATGGCTGGGTCTGCTGGGCATTCTCCAACCACGACGTGGTGCGCCATGTCAGCCGTTGGACAAGGCCAGACAGCGACCCCGGCGCGGTCGCAAGATTCTCGATCATGCTGCTGTGCTGCCTGCGCGGATCGATCTGCCTCTACGAGGGCGAGGAACTCGGCCTGGAGGAGGCGGAACTCGCCTTCGAGGACTTGCGCGATCCCGTCGGCATCCGCTTCTGGCCAGGCGTCAAGGGCAGGGATGGTTGCCGCACGCCGATGGTCTGGGAAGCCGGCGCCGACAATGCGGGGTTCTCTACCGGCAAGCCATGGCTGCCGGTACCGGCCAGCCATCGCGCCCGTGCGGTCGACGTCCAGAATGCCGACATCGCCTCGGTGCTCACGTTCTATCGGGCCGCGCTGGCTTTGCGCCGAGAGCATGAGGCATTGATAACAGGCTCGATCCGCTTTCTCGACGCGGAGGGTGACGTGCTCGCCTTCATCCGCGAAGGTGGCGGTGAAAGACTGCTTTGCGTCTTCAATTTCGCCGGAGTGCCTGCCAATTGGCCGTTGCCGCGGGATATCGGGTCGGCAGCAAGGCTTGGCGGCGATGCCGTTGTCGTGGAGGAAGCCGGGTTGTCGTTGCCCGCGCTCGGCTGCTTTCTTGGCCGACTTGACTGATCTGGCGTCTCGGCCGTCTAAAACTGAACGAGAACCGAGCGTCCGCAGGTCGCGCCGGTGACGCGCGCACCTCCGGACCGCGTCCGCGGCGATCTGCTGGATCGAATTGGCGGCGCCGAAATATGTATCGTGTGCAACCATTCCGAGCAAAAGGCGATGAAAAGCAGCGAGAGCAAGGCGGATTCGACCGCTGAAGTTCGAGATTCTTCTTGAGATTTCCATATTCTATGGCGAATTGTCGATGGTCTGCTTGGTATGTTACTCATAGTCGCCATGCATCTGGAATGGGAACCGTACAGAAGGTAGTCATAATGTAACCTGAGGTTGCTCAGGAGCGCATAGACACATTCCGGCAAACCGATGCGGCCTGTGAAAAATGGCGTCGAGGTGAGGAAACCAAGTCAAGCTTCTGGTTTCGGCGGTGTTTCGGGCGCCGCGCCACAGCTTTCGTGCCGCCTTACTTTGGGTGAACCAGAGAGTCTGTTGAAATAATAAATCTCCGCGTTAGTGTCTGGGCACCAGCCGCCGGAAGGGAACCGGCGGCGCGCTCAAAGGGGCCAGATATCGGTCTCGGGGCGTCAACACTTAAAGGCGAGCCGACGGCAGCGCCGACAGGGAGAACTTCATGCTGAAAAACATGCTGAAGGCGACGGTGTTCGCCACAACCATGGCTGCGGCCGCCGGCGCGTTTTGCACGCCGGCTTTCGCCGAGAGCGTCTATAACAGGGGCACCGCCGCCGAATCGGAATCGGTCGATCCGCACAAGACCTCGACGGTGTATGAAGCCAATGTCTTGCGTGACCTGTTCCAGGGACTGGTCATGCAGGACGCGAAGGCAAACCTCATTCCGGGCGCCGCGGAAAGCTGGACGGTTTCCGATGACGGCACCGTCTATACGTTCAAGCTGCGCAAGGACGGCGTCTGGTCGGATGGCAGCCCGGTGACGGCCGAAGACTTCGTCTACGCTTTCCACAGGCTGGAAGATCCGGCGACCGGCGCCGAATACGCGTCCATGCTCTATCCCGTGAAGAACGCCGAGGAAGTCAACACCAAGAAGGGCAAGCCGGAGGACATGGGTGTCAAGGCGATCGACGCCACCACTCTGGAGGTGACGCTCAAGGCGCCGACGCCTTACTTCCTGGAGATGTTGACCCACCAGGCGACCTATCCGGTCAGCAAGGCCTCCATCGAAAAGCTCGGCGCCGACTGGATCAAGCCGGGTAATCTGGTTTCGAACGGTGCCTATACGCTGGCCGAGTGGGTCCCCAACGATCACATGAAGCTGGTCAAGAATCCGAAATTCTGGGACGCCGCGAGCGTCAAGTTCGATGTGGTCAACTACATTCCGACCGAAGACCGCTCATCGGCGATGAAGCGTTTCGAGGCTGGCGAACTCGACAGCTACGACGATCTGCCGACAGAACAGCTCGCCGACCTCAAGACCAAGTTTGGCGATCAGATCCACGTCGGACCGTATCTCGGCACCTACTATTATGCGATCAAGACCGACAAGGCGCCGTGGAACAACCCTGAACTGCGCAACGCCATCTCGATGGCGATCGACCGCGATTTCATTGCCGAAAAGGTCTGGCAGAACTCGATGCTGCCCGGCTATTCGATGGTGCCTCCCGGCATCGAGGGCTACACGCCGGCGATGGCCAAGTATGCCGACACGCCGCAGATCGACCGCGAGGACGCAGCCAAGAAGATCCTCGAGAAACTTGGCTACACACCCGAGCACCCGCTGAAGATGGAGATCCGCTACAACACCTCGGAAAACCACAAGAACACCGCGGTCGCCATCCAGGAACAGTTGAAGCCGCTTGGCGTCGACGTCACGCTGCTCAACACCGACACCAAGACCCACTACTCCTTCCTTGAACAGAAGGGCGACTATGACGTGGCGCGTGCCGCCTGGATTGCCGACTACAAGGATCCGGAGACCTTCCTCGGCATCTCGCGCAAGGCGAGCGGCAACAACTATTCGAACTACAACAGCCCGCAATATGAGGCGGCCATGGACAAGGCCGCCGCCGCCGGCGGCAAGCCCGAAGAGCGCATGAAGGAACTCTCCGAGGCCGAGCGCATCCTCGTCGACGACGTCGGCCAGATACCGCTTCTCTACTACAGCTACCACGATATCGTTTCCTCGAAGCTGCACGGCTTCGTCGACAACGTGATGGACGTGCATCCGTCCCGCTTCGTCAGCAAGGACTGATCCCTGGCCAAGCCGCCGCGCACTGAGTGCGCGGCGGAACTGGTTTGCCACCGCATCGGCCCGGGAACCGGAATCGATTTTCGGAAAGTTCGGTGCGAAGATTGAAGGCTGGAGCGCACGTGTCCAAATGGACGCGCGTTGCTCCGGATCAAGCGGGGCACCGATGCTGCGATATGTATTCCGGCGGCTTCTGACCGCCATTCCGACGCTGTTCGTCATCGTGACCATGGCGTTCTTCCTGATGCGCGTCGCGCCAGGAGGGCCATTCAACCAGGAGCGGGGGCTGAGCCCCGAGATCAGGGCCAATCTCGAAGCCCAGTTCGGTCTCAACGATCCGCTCTGGCTGCAATTTGTCCACTATCTCGGTAACCTGTTGCGCGGCAATTTCGGCCCGAGCTACAACATGCCGGATTTCACCGTCACCGAACTGTTTGCCAAGGGCCTGCCCATTTCGGTTCAACTCGGTGCCTCGGCGTTGATCCTGGCGCTGCTGCTCGGCAGCGTGCTCGGCACCATTGCCGCGCTCAACCAGAACAAGCTCGGCGACTATACGGTGATTGCGCTGGCAACCGCCGGCAGCACCATCCCCACCTTCGTCATCGCGCCGGTGATCCAGCTGCTGTTCGGACTGACCTGGAAGCTGCTGCCGATCGGCGGCTGGGGCGATGGCGCCTTCATCAACAAGATCGGCCCGGTGCTGACGCTTGCCTTGCCGCAGATCGCCATCGTGGCCCGCCTGATGCGCGGTTCGATGATCGAATCGCTGCGCTCCCATCATATCCGCACGGCCCGCGCGCTCGGCCTCTCCGACTGGTCGGTGGTGGTCAAGCACGCGCTGCGCGGCGCGATCCTGCCGATCGTCTCTTTCACGGGCCCGGCAGCCGCGGCACTGCTGACCGGCTCGGTCATCGTCGAGACGATCTTCTCCATTCCAGGCGTCGGTCGTTATTTCGTCGATGCCGCGCTCAACCGCGACTACACGCTGGTGATGGGAACGGTGGTGGTGATCGCCATCTTCACCATCGTCTTCAACCTGATCGTCGACGTCATGTACGCGGTCGTCGACCCGAGGGTGCGCTATGACTGACATCGCAGCCACAGCTCCCGCCGTCGTTGGCCGCTCCCTGTGGGGCGATGCCTGGGCACGCCTCAAGGCCAATCGCGCCGCCATGTTCAGCCTGTACTACCTTGCGCTGATCGGTATCGTCAGCGTGTTCGGGCCCTGGTTCGTGCCGCATCAGTATACGACCATCTATGCCGACTATGTGCGCATGCCGCCGAGCCTTTCGGCCTATCCGAAGCCCGACATGATCGAGACGGCGCTCACCGAGGCGATCAAGCGCATGCGGGTCGACGTCAAGGAGTGGCATCAGGAAGGCAATCAGGTCTTCGTCACCGTCAAGTCGACCAAGCCGATCGACGATCGCAACATCCGCTATCTCGACCGCTCCGATGCGTTTGACGACACCAAGATCGAGAGCAAGTCGACCGACGGCCTCGAAGTGACGATGAGTGCGTCGATCAAGCAGCAGTACTTCCTGTTCGGCACCGACAACACCGGCCGCGATCTCCTCTCGCGCACGCTGATGGCCGGGCGCATATCACTGGCCATCGGCCTGCTTGCCGGCGTCGTGGCCGTGGTGATCGGCGTGCTCTATGGTGCAGCGGCCGGCTTTGCCGGCGGCAAGGTCGACGAGGTGATGATGCGCATCGTCGACGTGCTCTATTCGCTGCCCTTCATCTTCTTCGTCATCATGCTGGTGGTGTTCTTCGGCCGCAACTTCGTGCTGATGTTCCTGGCCGTCGGAGCCGTGCTGTGGCTCGACATGGCGCGTATCGTGCGCGGCCAGGCGCTGTCGATCCGCCGCCAGGAATATGTCCAGGCGGCGGAGGCGATGGGCGTCGGCCAGCGTGGCATCCTGATCCGCCATGTCATCCCCAACCTGCTCGGCCCGGTGGTGATCTACATGACGCTGCTGGTGCCGCAGGTCATCATCCTGGAAAGCTTCCTGTCGTTCCTTGGCCTCGGCGTGCAGGAACCGATGACCAGCTGGGGCGTGCTGATTTCGGTCGGCGCCAAGAACATCGGCACCGCCAACTGGCTGCTCCTGTTTCCCGCCTTCTTCCTCGTCTCGACGCTGTTCGCCCTGAACTTTGTCGGCGACGGCCTGCGCGACGCGCTCGACCCGAGAGATCGATAAAGATGGGGATCGCTGAAATGGCTGCTTCTGAAACGATCCTCAGCGTCAGGGACCTGCGCGTCCGCTTCCGCACGCTCGATGGCGCGGTCGAGGCGGTGAAGGGCATCAACATCCACGTCAACGCGGGCGAGACGGTGGCCGTGGTCGGCGAATCCGGATCCGGCAAAAGCCAGACGATGATGGCGGCGATGAGCCTGCTGGCCTCGAATGGCGAAGCCACCGGCAGTGTCGACTACCGCGGCCGCAACCTTCTGACACTGAGCAAGTCCGAGTTGAACAAGGTCCGCGGCGCCAAGATCAGCATGATCTTCCAGGAGCCGATGACCTCGCTCGACCCGCTCTATTCGATCGGCAACCAGCTGATCGAACCGATCCGCCGGCACCGCGGGCTGGGTGCGGCCGAGGCGTATGAGGAGGCGCTAAAGCTGCTGCGGCTTGTGCATATCCCGGATCCCGAGCGGCGGATGAAATCCTATCCGCACGAGATGTCCGGCGGCCAGCGGCAGCGCGTCATGATCGCCATGGCGCTCGCCAACGATCCCGACATATTGATCGCGGACGAGCCGACGACGGCGCTCGACGTGACCATCCAGGCGCAGATCCTGATGCTTCTGGCCGAATTGCAGCGCAAGCTCGGTATGGCGATCGTCTTCATCACCCACGATCTCGGCATCGTTCGCCGCTTCGCCGACCGGGTCTATGTCATGCGCCAGGCCGAGGTTGTCGAGGAGGGCGAGGCGGAAGCCATCTTCGTCAACCCCCAGCATGCCTACACCAAGATGCTGCTGGCGGCCGAGCCCACTGGCCGCAAGGCGGCGCCGCCCGCCAACGCGCCCGTGCTGCTCGAAGGCAGGAATGTCGAGGTAACCTTCAGGATCGGCGGCGGTTTTCTCGCCGGCGAGCCGCTGATGCTACGTGCTGTCGACCACATCTCGATCCGGCTGCAACGCAACCAGACCATCGGCATTGTCGGTGAATCGGGCTCCGGCAAATCGACGCTTGGCCGCGCCCTGCTGCGGCTGTTGCCGAGCGACGGCCTCATCCGTTTCGGCGATCGCGACATTTCCACTGCCGACCGGCAGGCGATGCGGCCGCTGCGGCGCGAGATGCAACTTGTCTTCCAGGATCCGTTCGGCTCGCTGTCGCCACGCATGACCGTCGGCCAGGTCGTCACGGAAGGACTTCTGGTGCACGAGCCGAACCTTTCGGGCAAGCAGCGCGATCAACGCGCGGTCGAAGCCTTGCTCGAGGTCGGCCTCGATCCCAACGCGCGCAACCGCTATCCGCATGAATTTTCCGGCGGGCAACGGCAGCGCATCGCCATCGCGAGGGCCATGATCCTGAAGCCCAAGCTCGTGGTGCTGGACGAGCCGACCTCGGCGCTTGACCGCTCGGTACAGAAACAGATCGTCGAATTGCTGCGCAAACTGCAGACCGACCACGAACTGTCCTATCTGTTCATCAGCCACGATCTTTCGGTCGTGCGCGCCATGGCCGACTACATCATCGTCATGAAGCAGGGCAAGATCGTCGAGGAGGGGCCGACCGAGGCTATCTTCAGCAATCCGCAGCACGTTTACACGCAGACGCTGATGGCCGCGGCGATCGATGTGACGCGGTTTCGGCTGAGTGCCTGAACGCCGCCAGGCACCCAGGCAGCGCCTCAGTCCGTTGACTTCGCGCACTTTCGTGCGCGCACGCTGACAATGGCGTCTTGCTGCTGCTTCAGCCTGTCGATCCTGGCCGTTTCACGGTTTGCTACGGCAGTCTTCACGCGAGAACCACCCAGCAGCCATTGTGGAACGCCGGTGTTTGCGACCTTGCCGCGAGTGATTGCGGTTTGCGAGATGTCGCGGGCGATGCTTCCCAGCGCGCTGTTGAGCTCGGTGCAGGTCATGCTTTCATATTTCGCCGGATCGACGGTTTTGCCGATCGATGAGCAGCCGGCAACGAGAAGCAGCGCAACTACCAGAACCGGGCGCGAGGCCGTCGTTGAAATCAGAGTCATGTCCGCACCCGGCTCGCCAGTTTCACTGGCTCCATCATAGCCATCGCACTACCTAGAGCCGACAGCCATTTTCGTCAAAGTCTGCCATCGCGATGGAATGGCGGCCTGAACACTCATGGGTTACCGAGTCCAGGAACGTTCTCGGTCACCCGAAGTTAGTACCCGTCGAGTGTTTCAACTTAATCACTGGAAACGGAGAGAGCCCGTCTCGGCTGAGGTCGGGGCGGGCTTTTCGCGTTTTGGTGATCTCCGGCTTGGAGCAGGTAAGTTCAGTGGTTCGCTCTGGTCCCGCTGGAGCTGGCTCGGCGACGAATGTCGTGGGGCGCTACGTGCGAGCACTGTCCGAGCAATGTCGGTCGGCGCTCGGATCCGGCAGCCGTGGTGACTGATCCGAGCAGCCGACGCAGAGGGCCCGATAGCGGCAATCTGTACGCGAAGCAGCCACCGGGTCGCCAGCGACCCGGGCACTTCGCATGGGAATCAAAAAGGTCTGCTAATTGCTGGCGTGGTCGCTCAGGGCGTTTTCTTGTCCAGCAGCGTGTCGGCAACGAAGGATACGGCAATCAGGTCGTCGCCACCAATTCGTCCCTGACCGCCCTCCATGATGGCCGCGACTTTCTGGAAGGTCTTCATTTCGCCCACGGTAATCCGGGCTTCCTGCATCTTGGCCTTGAGGTCAGCCACGCGCATTCCCAGGGCGTGGGATCTTGGAGTCTCACTGTTCGACATGGTCATGGCTCATCCATTTCATCTGATTGTGTCTTCACGCCCAACCACGGAACTCGGGGCAAGCACAATCGTTCCCAAACCATGCTTCAATCGGTGGGGCGCGGGACTTGGTCTGATCGCGAAACGCAATGGTCCGAACATCGGTCCGCCTGCCGCTCCTGCGCGACAAGCGAGACCCTCAAGATGGGCCCGACCTCAGTCGAAGAGCCGGGCCGGGTCGGTTCAGTAGTCGTTGTTCTCGATCACCACGGGATGATGGTGACGGTGGACGGAGCCTGTCACAATGACGGTATCCGGACGATGATGCCGGCGGCCATGGTCGTAGAACGCAACGCTACCGTGGCGGCGGTGGTGCAGGCGCTGGCCGTCCTCGTTGATGATCTTGACGTTGCCGTGGTGTCGATGGTGCGTCCTGACAACCACATCAGCCTGGGATGCCGAAGCTACGGCCGGTAATGCCATGGAAAGCGCCAAAGCGCACATGATCATTGTTTTCATTTCAGTTTTTCCATTTTTTAACTAACCCTTCGTCGGGTAACTGCCACTGGCCAGTTTGGTTCCGGTCTTCCGAGGGCCGGCCCGAACACTTGCGGCAAGGCAAAGGAGGTGCGATCGCAACGCCTATGGCTGAGGAGGGGCTGCCTCTCGCTGATGGTACTTGCAAAGAACGATGTGGCCCGATGCATCGGTCACGCCCACATCGGGCAGCACAACGATCTGCCCCCAGAAATCGCAATATCTGGCCACTGCCACCGGCAGGTCTTTGGTGCTCATTCCGGAGATGGTGGCGATATCGCCTTCTCTACAGTTGGTCTTCCCGGAGAGCTGCGCGGCCGATGCCACGATTTCGCATGACCGCTCGTCGTCAGCCTGGGATGGAGCGCCGTAGCAGGCAAGCGCTGCTGCTGCCGCGAAAACCAATTTGCGCATTGTGACTCCGGGTTGCCGGCATCCTGTCACTGCCGCCAAACGAAACATGCGCTATTGCTAATATAAATGCAATTCACCAGGGCAAGTTCGCGATCTTGCCGAACGGTGGAACGTTAGATGCACCTGATAGTTCTATCCCTACACCCGACACCAGGTTTTGGTGTCTGCTGAAGATCAACTGGCAAAGGCTGGTTGGCCCGCGTCCTCCGCCAGAGGCACGGGTTTCCTCAGGCAACAGGAGATAGATCATGAACAACATCATTTGGCTCGTTGGAGCAGTGGTCATCGTGATAGCGATATTGAGCTTTTTCGGCCTCAGATAAGCGCCACTTCGGCTATGCCCGTCGCTGGCTGAATGTAACCAGTCGAAGCCGACACGGTGAACGCGCCGCAGGCTGTCTGCGGGGCCCGATACGATGGCGGGGAGCTGCAACTGCCTACGTCGTCAGCGTCTTCAACTACTGCCATAGTGCGTTGGCGACGACGGATGGGACCCTCTGGAAGCGAGTCATTTCGCCCTATTTGGTTGTGGGGGCCATCGGTTTGAGCGCCAAAGTCGGGATGCGCTAACACATTGTTTTTCTGGTCGGAGTGGCAGGATTTGAACCTGCGACCCCCTCGTCCCGAACGAGGTGCGCTACCAGGCTGCGCTACACTCCGTGACCAGACCGCGGGCTTATAGCCGCCGCACTCCGATCCTGCAAGCGGCAATGGCAGCACTTCTGTCGCATTTCGTCTGCTTTCGTCACGCATGTCGCGGGCGCCCGGATTTCCTTAGGGATAAACACGGCTTAAAGGCTTGTGTGCTAGCCACCGCTTCGACAAGCCGTGTTCCAACTGCTCGGAGTATTCCAGTCTTGACCCCCAGGATCGTTGGCGAGGCCCGACCCAACAGCTTCGAATTCGAAACCTCGGCGCTGATCAAGGCGTCCGGCTTTCGCGAATATGATGCGCGCTGGTGGTTCGGCCATCCGGGCTCGACGCAACCGCCGGAGCTTAATCTGATCGGCGTCCAGGCCCTCGGCATGGGGCTCGGCACGCTGATTCGCCGTCTCGGCGCCGGGCCCGATATCGTCACCGGGCATGATTTCCGTTCCTATTCCCTTTCGATCAAGCTGGCGCTGGTCTCTGGGCTGATGGCCGCCGGTGCGCGGGTGAGGGATATTGGGCTGGCTTTGTCGCCGATGGCCTACTTCGCCCAGTTCGCGCTCGACACGCCTTCGGTCGCCATGGTCACCGCGTCGCACAACGAGAATGGCTGGACCGGCGTCAAGATGGGCGCGGCGCGGCCGCTGACCTTCGGCCCCGAGGAGATGAGCGCGCTGAAGGGGATCGTGCTGGAAGGCGACTTCGACCTTACCGGCGGCGGCTCGTATGATTTCGTCCGCGATTTTCGCGTGACCTATCTCGACGATCTGACCAGGGACAAGCGCATCACGCGAAAGCTGAAGGTGGTGGTCGCCTGCGGCAATGGTACCGCTGGCGCCTTTGCGCCGGAAGCGTTGCAACGCATCGGTTGCGAAGTGGTCCCGCTCGATGTCGAACTCGACCACACTTTTCCCCGCTACAACCCCAACCCCGAGGACATGCAGATGCTGCATGCCATTAGGGACAAGGTGCTGGAAACCGGGGCCGATGTCGGCCTTGGTTTCGATGGCGACGGCGACCGCTGCGGTGTCGTCGACAATGAGGGCAACGAAATCTTCGCCGACAAGGTCGGCGTCATGCTCGCACGCGACATCTCCAGCCAGCTTCCGGGCTCGACCTTCGTCGTCGACGTCAAGTCGACCGGCCTGTTCAACACCGACAGCGTGCTGCGGGCCAACGGCGCCGTCACCGACTATTGGAAGACCGGCCACTCCTACATCAAGCGCCGCGTCGCCGAGCTCGGCGCCGTCGCCGGCTTCGAGAAGTCCGGCCATTTCTTCTTCAACCCGCCGATCGGGCGCGGCTACGATGACGGGTTGGTCACCGCCATCGCCATCTGCCAGATGCTGGATCGCAACCCGCGCAGCTCGATGGCCGACCTCTACCGCGCGCTGCCGCTGACCTTCGGCACGCCAACCATGTCGCCGCATTGCGCGGACGATTTGAAGTATGGCGTGGTCGAGCGGGTAGTTTCCGATTTTCAGGCCATGAAGCGGGATGGTGACAGCTTTGCCGGCCAGAAGATATCAGACCTCATAACCGTCAACGGCGTGCGTGTCGTCGCCGAGGACGGCACCTGGGGTCTGGTGCGCGCCTCGTCGAACAAGCCGGAGCTTGTTGTGGTCGTCGAAAGCCCGGTTTCATCAGAGCGTCGCCGGCAGATGTTCGATGCCGTCGACGCCGTGCTGCGCCGCAGCCCGGAAGTAGGGGCCTACAACCAGACTTTCTAACAGCAATTCCAGGAAAAGTGCGTAGCGGTTTTCCGTCCGGAATTGCGTCAAAACAAGAGATGAAGCGCAATTCCATGAAAAGTGCTTAGCGGTTTTCCCTCCGGAATTGCGTCAAAACAAAAGAGATGGAGCGGTTCTGCGTTTCCGTGAAACGGTGAACCGCTCCAACATCAGCTGGCAGCCGCCGAAGCTGTCCGCTCCAGGGCGCTCCAGTCGAATGCTCGCGCCCAGTCGGCAAAACTGTGCCAGCGGACCTCCGGAAAATCCTTGCGCAGGGCGGCGATGTCAACGTCGTAGCCGACGCGGTCGAACCACTCGAACATCAGTGCCGCATCCTCGCTTTGCTGGCGGGCTGCCGCCATCGGGATTTCCTGATAGCCAATCGGGTGGCCGATGGCTTCGGACAGGATTTTCGCCTGCTCTTCGCCGGACAATTCGTCCCCGGCGAAATCGAAGCGCTTGCCGAACACCTGTTCACGCCGCTCGGCCAAGGCGGCAACAAAGGCGCCGATGTCCGCCAGGGCAACCAGTTGCAGGACGCGCTTCGGAGGCATTGCGAAGGCATGGGTGCCCTGTCTGAGCGCGCCGATCGACCACGGCGCAACGACATTCTCCATGAAGGCGACCGGTGCGCTGATCGTGTAGGGGATGCCGAGGCCGGCGACGTGTTTCTCGACGAGATATTTGCTTTCGAAATGCGGGATGCCGGTCTTCTTGTCGGCGTCGGCAACGGATGAATAGATCAGATGTCCGACGCCGGCAGCTTTCGCCGCATCGGCGGCGATGATCCCTTGGCGGGTTTCTTCTTCCAGCCCGGCCTCGTAGCTGTTGCCCATCAGGAACATGGTGTCGACGTCTTTTGCGGCCTTCACGATGGAAGCTGCGTCAGCGAGATCGCCGGCCACGACGTCGGCGCCCGCAGACGCCGTGCGCCGCGCACCGTCGCTGTCCGGCTTGCGCGTCAGTGCCTTGACGTGATGACCTCTCGACAACAGGGCATGGGCGACCGCGCCGCCTTGCTGGCCGGTAGCGCCGGTCACCAGGATGCTTCGTTTGCTGGTCATGATGTCTGCTCCTTCTTGTTTCTGCTGGAGCAAAGTTAGGGCCTGTTGCATTGATGCATAATTGCCTATAATTGGGAAACATCGTCCCAATCTAGGATACAATGCTCGATCTCAACGATATCGTCGTGTTCGCTCGTGTCGTCGAAGCTGGCAGCTTCACGGCTGCCGCGCGCCTGCTGGCCATGCCGAAGACGACGGTTAGCCGCCGCGTTGCCGCGCTTGAGCGGGAGGTCGGCGTTCGCCTGCTGCAGCGCACGACCCGTAGCCTCAACATGACGGATGCCGGGCGTCTCTACTATGAGCAGAGTAGCCAGGGGCTGCGGACGATAGAGGAGGCAAATCTGCGCCTCGCGGAGGCGAGGACGGAGCCTTCGGGCACGATTCGCATTTCGGCCCCGGTCGGCTTTGGCGGCCATTTCCTCATCGACGCCGTGGTCGGCTTTCTCGCAACATATCCGAAAACCAACGTCGAGCTCCGCCTTACCGACGACAGGCTCAATCTGGTCGAGGACGGTATAGACCTCGCTTTCCGGACCGGGATCCTTGAGGATTCGACGCTGATCGCCCGCAAGCTCGGTTCCACGCACAGGCTGCTCTGCGCCAACCAGGACTATCTGGAACGGCACGGCATACCGCAAAGCCCGGCGGATCTCACGCACCATCAATGCGTCATCGCCGGCCCCTCGGCCTCGGGCGCTCATTGGGTGCTGGACGGGCCAGGCGGCCAGGAAACGGTCGTCGTGGCCGGGCGCTTCGCCGCCAATGAAATGCAGGCGGTCGTTGCGGCCGCGCTCGCAGGCTTTGGCATCGCCCAATTGCCCCAGGCGATCGCCGAAGGGCTGATCCATAAGGGTCAGTTGCAGCACGTTCTCAAAAGCTACACGACACCGGCTGGTGGCCTGCATGTTCTCTATCCGAGCAGCCGCCACCTTTCGCCCCTGGTCAAGGCATTCATCGAGCTTGCATCCGAGCGCATTTCCAATGGGATAAACACCGCTTAAAGGCTTGTGTGGTAGCAACCGGCCACCAATTGCCTTTTGAGCGCGAGACCCGAATGACCGAGCGGATCGTCAGTTTTGTCATGAGCGGCGGCGTCGGCTCGCGGCTTTGGCCGCTGTCGCGCGAGGATAATCCCAAGCAGTTCCATGATTTTTCCGGCGATGGCTCGATGCTGGCCAAGACGCTGCGTCGGCTGGCGGCGAGGCCTGAAGGCGAAACGCCGATCTTCCTGATCGCCTCGGAGCGCCATGCCGACCGGGTCCATGCCGACCTGGCCGGCCTCGATCTCGCCGGCGGTGGTCCGCTGTTCGAACCGGTCGGCCGCAACACCGCCGCCGCCGTCGCGCTGGCGACGCTGCGCACTTTGTCCGAATTCGGCGACAGCCTGGTGCTGGTGGTGCCGTCCGATCATGAAATCGCCACCGCGCGCCAATTCTGGCAGAGCGTCGAGGCAGGTGCCGAGGCTGCGCGCGCCGGCCGGCTGGTGGTGTTCGGCATCAAGCCGACACAGCCCGAGACAGGCTATGGCTATATCGAGGTCGCAGCCGAAAGCGGCGGCACCTTCGACGTCTCGCGCTTTGTCGAAAAGCCGGACCTTGCCACTGCGCGGAGCTATCTCCAGGCCGGAAACTTCTATTGGAACACGGGTATTTTTCTGTTTCGGGCCGGCGCCATGCGCGACGCTTTCGCGGCTTTCCAGCCCGACATCTGGCGGGCGACCGAAGCCGCTTACAAGGCGGCGACATCGGATCTCTCCGGCCTCTACATGCCACTGGAACTCTACGCCGCCATACCGTCGAACTCGATCGACTACGCCATCATGGAGCGGGCAAAAGACATCGCCATGGTGCCGGCTGGCTTCCGTTGGAACGATCTCGGCTCCTGGCAGTCGCTGCTCGATGTCGGCCCCGCCGATGACCAAGGCAATGTCATTGTCGGCGATGTCGTCGCCATCGATTGTCAGAACTCCTACATCCGCAGCGATGGCCGCTTGCTGTCGGCGATCGGCATGAAGGACGTTGCCATCGTCTCCACCGCCGACGCCACCTTCGTCGCACCGGTCAGCCACAGCCAGCACGTCAAGAAGATCGTCGAGCAGCTCGAAAAGTCGGGCCGGCTGGAAACCCGGTTCACGCCGGCACATGACCGCGTCATCGAAAGCGGCGCCTGGCGGCGGCGCGTGCATCACTGGCTGTTCCAGGAGACCTTGCCGCTGTGGTCGACATCAGGCGTCGACGAACGCCATGGTGGTTTTCATGAGGCGTTGGGTTTCGACGCTTCGCCGCTGATGAAGCCCAAGCGCATGCGCACACAGGCGAGGCAAGTCTATGCCTTCGCCGTCGCCAGGGCGCGCGGCTGGGATGGTCCGGCCGATCGGCTGATCAGCCATGGCATCGAGTTCATGGCCAAGCAGGGCCGCACCGACAATGGCGGCTGGGTACGCACGCTGAATGTCGACGGTTCGGTCGCCGACGCGACCGAGGATGCCTACGATCACTCCTGCGTGCTGCTGGCGCTGGCGCATGCGCATATGTCGGGCAATCCCGATGCCTTGCGGCTTGGCGAAGAGACTTTTTCGTTTCTCGATGCGCATCTCGAGGATCATCGAATGACCGGCTTCCTGGAAACGTCCGACGGCGAGGGCGAGCGGCGCTCCAACCCGCACATGCATCTGCTCGAGGCTTTTCTTGCCTGGTATCAGGCGACCGGCGATCGCGCCCATCTGCGCCGTGCGGCACGCATCATCGACCTCTTCCGCAGCCATTTCTTCGACCCGGAAAGCTGGACGCTCGGCGAGTATTTCGATGCCGGATGGAAACCAGCCGCCGGCGAGAAGGGGACCTGGACCGAGCCCGGCCACCATTTCGAATGGGCCTCGCTGCTGGTCGATTTCGCCGGGCGCAGCGGGCAGGCCGAACTGAGCGGTTTCGCCAGGAAACTCTATGCCTCGGCGATCGCCAATGGCCTCAACCGCGCCACCGGCCTTGCCTATGGTGCGGTTTCCAGGCAGGGCCTGCCACTCGACCTGATATCACGCAGTTGGCCGCAGGCCGAAGCGGTCAAGGCGGCGATTGCGCTCGATGGTTCGGGCGGTCCCGATCTCAAACCGGAAATCGAGGCGCGCGTCGGCAGGCTGTTTCGCTGGCACATCGACCCGGCGCCGCTCGGCCTGTGGATCGACCGCATCGACGAACGCGGCCGCTCGCTGGCGACGGATGTTCCGGCCAGCATCTTCTATCATCTGGTCTGTGCGCTGACCCAGTATCTGGATGGGACGGCGGAGAAGGTGGGTAAACCGGCTCAGTAAGGCGCCGCCACATCCCCTGTCTCGACATAGATCGACTTCAGCTGCGAATAGAGCGCCAGCGCGGCAAGCGAATTCTCGCGCCCGATGCCCGATTGTTTGAAGCCGCCGAACGGGATTTCCACCGGCGTCAGATTGTAGGCGTTGATCCAGCAGGTGCCTGCCTGCAACTCGGCGATGACGCGGTGGGCGCGCGACAGGTCGCGCGTGAACACACCTGCGGCAAGGCCGAACTCGGTGTCGTTGGCGCGGTCGATCACCTCGTCCTCGCCGTCGAATTTCAGCACGCTTATCACCGGCCCGAAAATTTCCTCGCGGGCGATGCGCATCGTGTCGGTAACGCCGGTGAACACCGTCGGCTCGACGAAGAAGCCGCCCTGGAAACCCTGCAGCGAAGGCACGTTGCCGCCGCAAGCGAGGACAGCTCCGTCCTGCTTGCCGATCCCGATATAGCCGACGACCTTGTCGTGCTGCGCCTTCGACACCAGCGGCCCCATCTGGGTTTCGGGGTCGAGCGGATCACCGATGCGGATCTTCTTGGTTCGCTCTATCAAACGGTCGACGAAGCGGTCGTGGATGCCGCTCTGCACGAAGACGCGCGTGCCGTTGGAGCAGATCTGGCCGGTTGAATAGAAATTGCCGAGCATGGCGCCGCCAATGGCGTTCTCGAGGTCGGCGTCGTCGAAGACGATCAGCGGCGACTTGCCGCCGAGTTCCATCGTCGCGTGCTTCATCTTCGAGCCGGCAAGCGACAGCACCTTGCGGCCGGTCGGCACCGAGCCGGTCACCGAAACCTTGGCGACGACATCATGTCCGACAAGCCCGGCGCCGACATCGCCATAGCCTTGCACCACGTTGAACAGCCCATCGGGCAGGCCGGCCTCGCTGTAGATCTCGGCTAGGGCTAGCGCCGAAAGCGGTGTGTTCTCCGACGGCTTGAACACCATGGCGTTGCCCATGGCGAGCGCCGGGGCTGATTTCCAGCCGGCGATCTGGATCGGGTAGTTCCAGGCGCCGATGCCGACGCAGACGCCGAGCGCTTCGCGTCGGGTGTAGGCGAATGGGCCGCCCAAATCGACAGCCTCGCCATTGTAGGCGGCCACCGCGCCGCCGAAATACTCTAGGCAGTCCGCTGCCGACGGCGCGTCGGCCACCAGCGTCTCCTGGATCGCCTTGCCGGTGTCGAGCGTTTCGATCCGCGCAAGGTCGGCATTGCGGGCGCGCAATATGTCGGCGGCACGGCGCAGGATGCGCCCGCGTTCGACCGGCTTCAGCCGCGCCCAGGCGGGTTGTGCCGCCCGCGCGGCTTCGATGGCGAGTTCCAGCACGTTTGGCGTTGCCGAACGCAGCATGGCGATGGTCTCGCCGGTTGCCGGATAGATGACCGGCAGTGGCGCGCCGCCTTCGTCCTCGATGTAGCGTCCATTGACGTAGTGCGATGCCGTGGGCTGGGCGCGCATGGGAGGTCTCCAAATCGTCTTCGCTTGGGCGGAACGTCCACCGGATCATGCTCTATCTGTCTGACGCCTGCCAGCGCGGATTGATCCATGGTTCCTGGTTGGAGGGCGCCAGCGGCGTGCGGCCAAGAATGTGGTCGGATGCCTTTTCGCCGGTCATGATCGACGGCGCATTGAGGTTGCCGTTGGTGACGCGCGGGAAGATCGAGGAGTCCGCGACCCGCAATCCCTGAACACCGATGACCCGGCACTCCGGATCGACGACGCTCATCATATCGTCGGCGCGGCCCATCTTGCAGGTGCCGCAAGGATGGTAGGCGCTCTCGGCATGGTCGCGAATGAAGACGTCGAGGTCGTCGTCCGACTGCACGTGCGAGCCCGGCGAGATTTCCTTGCCGCGATAGGCGTCGAATGCCTTCTGGCCGAAGATCTCGCGGGTCAGCCGGATGCAGTGGCGGAACTCCGTCCAGTCATCTGGATGCGACATGTAGTTGAAACGGATCACCGGCTTCGACTTCGGGTCCGGCGAGCGCAACGTCACCGAGCCGCGCGACTTCGAGCGCATCGGTCCGACATGCGCCTGGAAGCCGTGCGACTTGGCTGCTGCCTTGCCGTCATAGCGGACCGCGGCCGGAATGAAGTGGTACTGGATGTCTGGGTAGTCGACGCCGGCGCGCGAGCGCACGAAGGCGGCCGCCTCGAAATGGTTGGTGGCGCCGAGCCCGGACTTGAAGAACAGCCACTGCGCGCCGATGAGTGCTTTCGAGAACGGGTTCAGCACCGAATTCAGCGTGATCGCCTGGGTCGATTCCTGCTGGATGTAGAGCTCCATATGGTCCTGCAGGTTGCGGCCGACGCCGGGCCGGTCGGCGACCACGGCAATGCCGTTTTCGCGCAAATGCTCGGCCGGGCCGATGCCGGACAGCATCAGGATCTTGGGCGAGTTGATCGACGACGCCGCGACGATCACCTCACGTCGCGCCTTAACGACTTGAATCTGTTTGTGAGCTTCGATCTCGACGCCGATGGCGCGTTGATTCTCGATGATCACCCTCCGGGCAAAGCCCTTGACCAGACTCACGTTCTTGCGCCCGAGCGCCGGCTTCAGATAGGCGCTCGCCGCCGACCAGCGGCGGCCGCCGCGGATGGTTTGCTCCATCGGCCCGAAGCCTTCCTGCTTAGAGCCATTGTAGTCATCGGTCAGTTCGAACCCGGCCTGGCGGCCGGCCTCGACGAAGGCGCCGTAGAGCGGATTGCGCCGCGAACCGCGCTGCACGTGGAGCGGGCCACCGTGACCGCGCCAGCCATCCTCGCCGCCGTCCGAATCTTCCATGCGCTTGAAATAGGGGAGCACGTCGGCAAAGCCCCAACCGGTCGCACCCTCTTCGGCCCAATGGTCGAAGTCACGGGCGTGGCCGCGCACATAGACCATGCCGTTGATCGAGGATGAGCCGCCGATCACCTTGCCGCGCGGCGTCGCCAGCACACGGCCGCCGAGATGCGGTTCCGGTTCACTGGCAAAGCCCCAGTCGTAGAGGCTCATGTTGAGCGGGATCGACAGCGCCGACGGCATCTGGATCAGCGGCCCGATATCGGAGCCGCCGAATTCGACGACGATCACCGAATGCTTGCCATCTTCCGACAGGCGGTAGGCCATGGCCGAGCCGGCGGAGCCAGAGCCGATAATGACAAAGTCCGCTTCAAGCATGGTTCATATGCGCCATAAAATCGGCGAGCGAAACGTTGCCGCCGGTTGCCACGACAAGGACGGTCTTGCCCTTCACATCCACCTTGCCGCCGAGCAGCGCCGCCAGCGACGCCGCACCCGACGGCTCGAGTACCAGCTTCATCCGCTCGAAGGCGATCCGCATGGCGCGCCGCACCGATTGATCGTCGACGGTGATGCCGCGAACACCCGCGGTCTTGACCGCGGCGAACGGTGCGTCGCCCGGCCGTCGCGACATCAGCCCGTCGCAGATCGACTTCGGGCCGATCGGCATCGTCTCGATGCTGCCATGCGCCAGCGACGAGCCCATGCCATTGAAACCTTCCGGCTCCACGCCGATAATTTCAGTGGCGGGCGACAAATAGTGGAAGGCGAGCGAAACGCCGCCGATCAGCCCACCACCGCCGACCGAGCAGAACAAAAGGTCCGCCCTGGCGTTCTTGGCTTCAAGCTGGTCGAGCGCTTCGAGGCCGGCGCCCGCTCGGCCGGCGACGATCTCGGGATCGTCGAACGGATGCAGCAAGGCAAGCCCCTCGGTCTCCGCGATCTCGCGTGCCTTGGCGGCGGCAACTTCCTCGCGCGCGCGCTCGCCATGGTCGGTGAGTACGACGCGGGCGCCATAACCTGCCGTGGCCTCGCGCTTGGCGGCCGGTGCGTCGATCGGCATGACGATGGTAACGGGAATGCCAAGCGCCTGGCCTGCAGCCGCCAGCCCTTGCGCAAAATTGCCGGAGGAATAGGCAACGACGCCCTTCTTTGCTTCGTCAGATGAAAGCTGCTTCAGGCGCCAGTAGGCGCCACGAACCTTGAACGATCCGGCCCATTGCAGCGATTCCGGCTTGATGAAGACGCGGGCCGCACCGGTCTCGCGGGCAAGTGCGGCCGATTCCAGCAGCGGCGTGATCTGCGTCGCCCTGGAGGTGACGGCATAGGCCTGCCTGAGATGGTCTAGGGAGGGGACGAGAAGGTCGGTCATCATTCGCCTCGCGGAAATCGCTTCTGCTCTTCGAGCACGTTGAGATCCATATGATTGCGCATGTAGCGTTCCGAGGCTTTCTGCAGTGGCTGGAACTCCCAGGGGTAGTGCGTGCCGTTGCGCAACGCCGGGTAGACCACCCAGCGCCGGGCTTGGCTGGCGCGAACGGCGGCGTCGAAGCCAGCCATGTCCCAGCGCGCCCGGACCTTTGCCATGAAAGCCGCCACCAGATCGGTATGCGCCGGATCGGTGGCGAGATTGCTCAACTCATGCGGGTCGGCATCGACGTCATGGAGTTGTGGCGGATCGATTTCGCAATGGACGAATTTGTAACGGCCGTCGCGGATCGCCACGAGGGGTGCGTTGGAGCCTTCGGCCGCATATTCCATCAGCACCGGTGCGGTGCGCTGCTTGCCATCGAGCAGGGGCAGCAGCGACTGGCCGTCGGTCCAGGGCGTAATTGCGCTCATGTCGATGCCGGCGAGATCGCACAGTGTTGGCGTCACATCGAGATTGGAGACCGGCGCCTCGACCAGGCCAGCCGACACACCCTTGCCGGCGATCATCAGCGGCACCCGCGCCGAACCCTCGAAGAAGCACATCTTGAACCACAGGCCACGCTCGCCGAGCATGTCGCCGTGATCCGAGCAGAACAGGATGATGGTGCCGTCGAGCATGCGGGTGCGTTCCAGCACCGACAGCAATTCACCGACCTTGTCGTCGAGATAGGAGATGTTGGCGAAGTAGCCACGCCGCGAACGACGGATCTGTTCGGCCGTGATGTCGAAGCTGTCATAGTCGCTGGCTCGATAGAGCCGCTGCGAATGCGGGTCTTGGCTGTCGTAAGGAATGAAGCCCACTTCGGGCTCGAGCGCAGGGCAGTCCTCGTAAAGATCCCAGTACTGCCGCCGCGCCACATAGGGGTCGTGCGGATGCGTGAAGGAAACGGTCAGGCACCAGGGCCGGTGCGAGGCGTCGTCCGAGACGCGGGCGAAATCATAGAGTTTTTGCACCGCGTGGAAGGCGACCTCGTCGTCATACTCCATCTGGTTGCTGATCTCGGCGACGCCGGCGCCGGTCACCGAGCCCAGATTGTGATACCACCAGTCGATGCGTTCGCCGGGTTTGCGGTAGTCGGGCGTCCAGCCGAAATCGGCGGGATAGATGTCGGTGGTCAGCCGTTCCTCGAAGCCGTGCAATTGGTCCGGCCCGACAAAATGCATCTTGCCCGACAGGCAGGTGTGGTAGCCGTCGGCGCGCAGATGATGGGCAAAGGTCGGGATCGACGAGGCGAACTCGGCGGCGTTGTCATAGACCTCGGTGCGCGACGGCAACTGGCCGCTCATGAACGAGGCGCGGCCCGGCGCGCACAACGGCGACGCCGTGTAGTTGTTCTTGAAGCGCGCCGAACGCGCGGCCAGCGCTTTCAGATGCGGCGCGTGCAGAAACTCCGCCGGCCCATCGGGAAAAAAGTCCCGTTGAGCTGATCGACCATGACGATCAGGAAATTGGGTCGCTTGGTTGTCACTGTTTGGGCCGCTCGCCGAGTTTGATTTCGAGATAGTCCTCGACCAGCGCGATCGCGGTCGCTGCATCGGGCACGCTATCCTTCAGCGCCCGCCTGATGTAGAGCCCGTCGATCATTGCCGCTGTCGCTTCGGCGACGCGGTCTGCTTCGGCTCTGGGCAAGATGCCGGTCAGGCCGCTCATCAGGTTCGAATGCAGCCGCCGCGCGTAGACCCTGAGCAGCCGTCGCAGCGAGGGAGACTTTTGCGCCTCGACATAGAAGGCGAGCCATGCGGCGATGGTCTCCGGCTGGAACTGGATGTCGGAGAAATTGACGGCCACCACGGCCGAGACCCGTTCGCGCGAGGTGCTGGCCGAACCGAGGGCGCGCAACGTGTCGGCAGTCAGCTCGGCCAGGATGTGCCGCATTGTCGCCAGCAGCAATTCGTCCTTGGCGCCGAAATAGTGATGTGCAAGGGCGGATGAAACGCCGGCGCGCCCGGCGATCTCGGACATGGTCACGTCGAGCGAGCCGCGCTCGCCGATCGCCGAGATCGTCGCGTCGATGAGCGCCTTGCGGCGCAGCGGTTCCATTCCGACTTTCGGCATTTCGCTGTGGTCCTTTGAAGCAGGATTATTTTTTATTGACGGGTCAATCAACAAAAAAATTGGTGGTGGCTCGGCCTGTACCAAGCGATTGTCTGGTTCCGGCTCTTCCCGAAGCGAACAAGATTGTTTATATTTGAACAATAAACGCGAAGTGCGCCATGAGCCCACATGCCAGGCTGGCGCCAAGGATGGAGACCGCCATGACCGCATGCATCGTTGGCTGGGCGCATTCGCGCTTCGGCAAGCTCGAAGGCGAGACGCTTGAGGGCTTGATCGTCAAGGTGGCAACGGACGCGCTCGACCATGCCGGCATAGGTCCGGACGAGGTCGACGAGATCGTGCTTGGCCACTTCAACGCCGGTTTTTCGGCGCAGGATTTTACCGCCAGCCTGGTCCTCCAGGCTGACGACCGGCTGCGCTTCAAGCCGGCGACGCGCGTCGAGAACGCTTGCGCCACCGGTTCGGCGGCGGTCAGGCAAGGCATTCGCGCCATAGATGCCAACGCCGCCCGCATCGTGCTGGTGGTCGGCGCCGAGCAGATGACGACGACGCCGGGTCCCGAGATCGGCAAGAACCTGCTCAAGGCTTCCTACCTGCCCGAGGACGGCGACACGCCGGCCGGTTTCGCCGGCGTCTTTGGTAAGATCGCGCAGGCCTATTTCCAGCGCTATGGCGACCAGTCCGACGCGCTGGCGATGATCGCCGCCAAGAACCACAAGAACGGCGTCGACAATCCCTATGCGCAAATGCGCAAGGATTTCGGCTATGAGTTCTGCCGTCAGGAGAGCGAGAAGAACCCGTTCGTTGCCGGTCCGCTCAAGCGCACCGACTGCTCGCTGGTCTCCGACGGCGCCGCCGCCCTTATCCTCGCCGATACCGGGACGGCGCTGAAGATGCGCCGCGCCGTCGCCTTCCGTGCCAACGAGCATGTGCAGGATTTCCTGCCGATGTCGAAGCGCGACATCCTCGCCTTCGAGGGCTGCGAGCACGCCTGGAACCAGGCGCTGAAGAACGCCGGCGTGACGCTCGACGATCTCTCCTTCGTCGAGACGCATGACTGCTTCACCATCGCCGAGCTGATCGAATATGAGGCCATGGGTCTGGCCAAGCCGGGCGAGGGCGCCAAGCTGGCGCTGGACGGCACGACAGCGAAGGACGGCCGCCTGCCGGTCAACCCCTCCGGCGGGCTGAAAGCCAAGGGCCATCCGATCGGCGCCACCGGTGTCTCCATGCATGTCTTGACCGCGATGCAGCTGGTTGGCGAGGCGGGTGGCATTCAGGTGCCCGGCGCAAAACTCGGCGGCATCTTCAACATGGGAGGCGCGGCGGTCGCCAACTACGTTTCCATTCTCGACCGGATCAGATAAACCGCCCGCATCTACGGGAGGGTTCATGACAGATCCGGTTCTCATCGAAGTCTTGCGCGGCGCGATCGTCGAGAGTGCTCATCGCGGTGCAGTCGCGGTCTTCGATGCCGACGGCAAGCCGGTCTGGGAGATCGGCGACACGTCGAAGCCGGTGTTTCCGCGCTCGGCGGTCAAGGCCATTCAGGCGCTGCCGCTGGTCGAATCGGGTGCTGCCGATGCCTATGGCTTCGGCAACCGCGAACTGGCACTCGCCTGTGCGTCTCATTCGGGCGAATCGGCGCATGTCGAACTGGCGCGATCCATGCTGGCCAGGGCCGGCCTGGACGGGTCGGCGCTCGAATGCGGCGCGCATTGGCCCTCCAATCATGACGCGGAGATTTCCCTCGCTCGCGCCGGCGGAACGCCGAACGCGTTGCACAACAACTGCTCCGGCAAGCATTCCGGCTTCCTCTGCACCTGCGTCCACGCGGGCATTGCGCACCGCGGCTATGTCAAGCCGGGGCACGGCCTGCAGGAGATGGTGCGCGACGCCATGCAAGCGGTGACGGGCGCTGCCCATGGCGCCGATGAGCGGGCGACCGATGGCTGCTCGATCCCGACCTACGCGGTGCCGCTCAGGAGTTTCGCCCTCGGCTTTGCCCGCATGGCCACGACAAACGGATTTGGACCCGAACGGGCCAAGGCCGCCAAGCGTCTGTTTTCGGCCTGCATGGCAGAACCATTTTTCGTTGCTGGCACCGGCCGCGCTGACGTCGCTTTGATGGAAGCCGCTCCGGGTCGGATTTTCGCGAAAGGCGGCGCCGAAGGTGTTCACTGTAGCGCCATACCCGAACTTGGCCTCGGCATAGCGATCAAATGCGATGACGGCGCCGGCCGCGCCGGCGAGGCCATGGCTGCCGCCGTCCTTGCTAAGCTGCTCTACGCGGACGAGCCCTTGGCGGCGAAGTTGCTCGAATTGGCAAACGCCCCGATCGAAAGCCGGATAGGCGCCAAAGTAGGTGCGCTTCGGCCGACCGCCGCCCTGGCCTGAGGCAATGAGCACCTAGCTGACGTGATTGCGCTCCACGGTTAGGTGCGCATAACCGGTACTGTCGGATGACGTCAGGTCACCTGTCGCCGCGTCGGCCCAGCGCTGGCCAACAATGGCGCCGTTATGCGCACCATCGATGACATTGTCGGAAATGACCGCCGTGCCGGCACCTTCGACCACGGACACGACAATGCCCGTTCCAGCCTTGCGGATGACGTTCCCTGTGGCGACGACATTGCGCAGATACGGCCCCCAGCCGATCTGCATGCCATAGAGCGGCGCGTTCTCGATGACATTGTTGGACACGGTCGTGTCGGCCTCGACACTTATGCCGACGCCAAACCCGGGCGGGTCGGCGGGGTAGGGGCCGCTGGTCGACAGATTGCGCACGATGTTGCCCGTGCAGACCCCTAGGCGGCCGCCTTCGTTGAAGTTGACGATCGAGATGCCGTTGGCGGCGCCGTCGACGATGTTGTTGCTTATGACGGCGCCCTCGAAGGAGAATTCGGAATAGACCGCGGTCTCGCCCGAACGCGAGCAGGTATTGCCTGATATCTGCAGATTGCTGGCACTGTTGGCGCGGATCGCCGAGAAGGCGCAGTCCGACACGACATTGCCGGAGATGATGACGTTTCCGGCCCGGAACGCGTTGATGCCATTGCCGTTCTGGCCGGTTCCGCCACTGCGCGCCTGGATGCGTTCGACGCGGTTACCTGTGACCATGGTTCCGTCTTCCGCCGCCTGCCAGCGATGCACCAGGATGCCGCCATTGGCGCAGTCGGTGACGATGTTGCCCGTGATCGCCAGGCCGCTGGCCTCGACCGAATAGATGCCGGCATCGGCAGCGCCCGATATGTCCGAGCGTTCGACCCGGCCCGTAATGCGTTCCAGCGCCAATCCGTTCTTGCCGCTGCCGGTGACCTGGCAATTGTCGACGACGAGGTGCGCGACCCGGCGCAAATCGAGCAGCCCCTGCGCGTAGTCGCCCATCGAGCGGTTTGTGCCATCGAAGACCAACCCGCCGAGTTCTATATGATCGGCCTGTTCGGCCATGAAGAGGTGCCCGTCGCCGCCATAGACGATCCGCGTTGCGCCCGGCACGCCGGCAAGACGCACGCGGCTGGGCAGCGAGAGGTTGGAGACGACATAAGTGCCCGGCGGCAGGAACACCGGCATGTCGCGGTCGTTCGCGTCACGCAGCAGCTTGGCGAAGGCCTTGCTCTGATCGTCAAAGGTGCCGGGCTGCACGCCAAGTTCGGTGGCGTTGATCGAACCGCGCATGGACGCTTTCTCGATGCCGGTCAGGCCTGCGGCCGCTGCTTTGCCGAGCGAGAGGCCGAATACGGCGAAACCAGCCGTTCCGGTCAGCAGCTTTCGTCTGTTCAACATCGGCACAGGTCCTGGTGTTCAACCCCCACACCGCAGGAATCGTGCCAGACGTTTTGTCTCTTCTCTCCGGGGATAACGACAATGGCTTGTCGAGCAGCCTCTCCGCGCCTAAGTTCATCGGATGAGCAGAGCTTTTACGCGCGAGGAAGACAGCGAAAACGCCATCGCCGGCGTCGGCGAGCGGCCGATTAGCCAGCACCGCAATCTGGTGACGGAGCATGGCCTGGCGATGATCGAGGAAAATCTGGCCGACTTGCGCGACATACTGGCGAAAGCCGAACGGAAAGCCGACCGCGAACGCATCGCGGTGGTGTCGCGCGACCTGCGCTATTGGACCGCCCGGCGCGAAAGCGCCGAACTGTCCGTGCCGGAGCCGGGCAGCGACCTTGTTCGCTTTGGCATGGGTGTCACGCTGGAAGGCGATGACGGCAAGAAGGTGCACTGGAAAATCGTTGGCGAGGACGAGGCCGATCCGGCCAAGGGCACGATTTCCCACGTCTCGCCAATGGCCGTGGCCCTGTTCGGCAAGAAGGTCGGCGAGGTCGTAACGGTCAACGGCAAGGAATGGGAAATCGTCAAGCTCTCGGATGGCTGACGCCAACTGGCGTCGTCTATTTGGCCAGCCTTTGCAATGTGACCGCATACTTGTCTATTACATCACGAGCAGCGCGCATCTGTCGTTCGACGTCGTCACTCTCCACCGGTCTTGGAATGACGCCGTCATCGGTTTCGATAATCCGGAGTTGATCGCCCACTTGCAGGTTCAGGCTGTTGAGCATTTCCCGTGGCAAGATCACGGCGCCTGATCCGTCTTCGAGCTTGTGGATGATAGTCTTCACGGTCGTTACCCTTGGTTGCGCCTGTTAGTTTGGCACAACCTTTTCCGGCACTACAGCAATGTTCGCTCAGCCCGCCAACAGCCGATCCATCAGCCGATCAGCCGCCTCCGGAATGACAGTGCCCGGCGGGAAGATTTCCGCCGCGCCGGCCTTCAGGATTGCGTCGCAATCCTGCGGCGGGATGACGCCGCCGGCGACGATCAGCATGTCGCTTCGTCCAAGCTTTTTCAGCGCGTCTCTGAGTTCGGGGATCAGCGTCAGATGCCCTGCCGCCAGCGACGAGGCGCCGACGATATGGACATCATGTTCGATCGCCAGTTTCGCGATTTCCTCCGGCGTCTGGAACATCGCGCCGACAGTGACGTCGAAACCGAGATCGGCGAAAGCCGTGGCGATGACCTTCTGCCCACGGTCGTGGCCGTCCTGTCCCATCTTGGCGACGAGGATGCGCGGCTTGCCGCCGAATTTCTTCGCGAAGGCCTCAAGCTTGTCCTGCAGCCGGTCGACCACCGGATTGTCGCCGAGCGCCTTGCGGTAGACGCCGGAAATGGTCTGGACCGTTGCAACGTGGCGGCCAAAGGCTTTCTCCAACGCGAACGAGATCTCGCCGACGGTGGCATTGGCGCGCGCGGCGCGGATGGCGAACTCCAGCAGGTTTTCATTGCCCTGTGCGGCGCGGGTCAGCGCCTCGAGCGCGCTTTCGACGGCGGCGACATCGCGCGTGCCTTTCAGCCTTTGCAGCTTCGACAGTTGCCGCGCCCTGACTTCGGCATTGTCGATCTTCAGCACGTCGACCTCGATGTCGGTCCCAGGACGATGGGCGTTGACGCCGACCAGCATCTGTTCGCCGGAATCGATGCGCGCCTGCGTACGCGCAGCGGCCTCTTCGATGCGCAGCTTCGGTATGCCCTTTTCCGTCGCGGCGGCCATGCCGCCGAGCGCCTCGACCTCCTCGATATGGGCAAGTGCGCGCGCCGCCGGGTCATGCGTGAGCCGTTCGAGATAGGCAGAGCCGCCCCAGGGATCGATGATGCGCGTGGTGCCGGATTCCTTCTGCAGGATGAGCTGCGTGTTGCGGGCGATGCGGGCCGAGTGGTCGGTAGGCAGTGCCATCGCCTCGTCGAAGGAATTGGTGTGCAGCGACTGCGTGTGGCCCTGCGTCGCCGCCATCGCTTCGATCATGGTGCGGATGATGTTGTTGTAGGGGTCCTGCGCCGTCAGCGACCAGCCCGAGGTCTGGCAATGGGTGCGCAGCGACAGCGAGCGTTCGTCCTTCGGCGAAAAGTTCTTCGCCATCAAGGTCGCCCACAACAGGCGCGCCGCCCTCAGCTTGGCCACCTCCATGAAGAAGTTCATGCCGATCGCCCAGAAGAAGGACAGGCGCGGCGCGAAGCGGTCGATATCGAGGCCCGCCGCAACGCCGGCGCGGGCATATTCGATGCCGTCGGCGATCGTATAGGCAAGCTCGAGGTCGGCCGTCGCACCGGCCTCCTGCATGTGATAGCCCGAGATCGAGATCGAATTGAACTTCGGCATGTTCTTCGACGTGTAGGAGAAGATGTCCGAAACGATCCGCATCGAGGGTTTCGGCGGGTAGATGTAGGTGTTGCGGACCATGAACTCCTTCAGAATGTCGTTCTGAATCGTCCCCGCGAGATCCTTCTGCGCAACGCCCTGTTCTTCCGCCGCCACGATGTAGAGCGCCATGATCGGCAGCACCGCGCCGTTCATCGTCATCGACACCGTCATGTCGCCGAGCGGAATCTTGTCGAAGAGTTGCCGCATGTCGAGGATGGAATCGATGGCGACGCCCGCCATACCGACATCGCCGGCGACGCGCGGATGGTCGCTGTCATAGCCGCGATGCGTGGCGAGATCGAAGGCGACCGACAGGCCCTTCTGGCCGGCGGCAAGGTTGCGCCGGTAAAAGGCGTTGGACTCCTCCGCCGTCGAGAAGCCGGCATATTGCCGGATCGTCCAGGGTTGCTGGACATACATGGTCGGGTAAGGGCCTCGCACGAAGGGCGGCAGGCCCGGATAGGTGTCGAGATGCGGCAAGCCCTTGAGGTCGCCCTGGTTGTACAGATGCTTGACGACCAGACCTTCCGGCGTCGTCCGCTGGCCCTTGACCTCGACGGGAACGCGGCGTGGCGGCACCCAGCCGATCTGGCCGAAATCCGGGATCAAGAGACGGCTCCGATCGACTGGTCGATGCGGGCGGGAAACAGGGGCTCGCAGACGGCAACGCCTTCGGTGAAGGCAGGTCGCCGTTCCGCCGCCAATGTCTCGACCGGACGATCGCTTTTCAGGGGATAGAGTGTGGTGCCGATGATGGCCCGCTCGCCTGCCTTGTAGGCCGCGTTGCGCCGCGCCGCCGCGGCGTGAACGCGTGCCTGTATATGTCCGTCCTGGAGGCTGGACAACACGCCGCCCTCAGCCTCGATCTTCTGCAATTCCACCCAGGCCACCTCGCACAGTTCCTCGGTCAGCGCTTCGACCGCGCCGGAACCACAGGCAGGATCGGCGACATGATCGATATGGCTTTCATGGGACATGATCAGTTGCGCGTTGCGGGCGACGCGGCGGGCAAAACCCGCCGGCAGGCCGTGCACGATCGTGTGCGGCAGGATGGAGATGGAATCCGCGCCGCCCGCCGCCGCGGCGAAGCCGGCAATGGCGGTACGCAGGATGTTCGTCTCGCAATCCATCGCCGTCATCATGCGAAACGATGTCTCGGCATGGACGTTGGCCGTGGAATTCGGGATCGAGCACGCCTCCTGCACACGCGCCCAAAGCCTGCGCAGGGCCCGGACCTTGGCCATCGACAGGAACTGGTCCTGGTCGACGCTCAGCGCGAAGCCGATATGGGGCGCGGCATAGACAAGCGGCTGCCGCGCCTTCTCGAACATTCTGAGATAGGACACCGCGGAAGCGAGCATGATGCCGAGTTCTTGTGCCTCCGTCGCGCCGGCATTGTGGAACACGCGCCCGTCCGCCTCCAGAAGCACGCCCGGAACGCCCATCGAGAAGAAATGCGCCAGCGATTGCGGCATCGATGCCTGCAGGGCCTCGATCGACATGCGCAACCGACCGGTTCCGGCAAAAATAGCCGCCGGATCGATGCCGAAGGAGAGATTGAGCTTTGTCGGATCGGACCGGCGTTTGCTCAGGAATGCCACCAGCCAGTCGGCCACAGCGCGGCTCCATGGATGGGCGTCGATGCGGACCTGCACGCGGTTGAGCGGCACTCCGTCCAGCACAGTCTCCAGTGCCTGCGCTGTCCTCGGCAGGCCATAGCCGAATGCATTCGGGGCGCCTTCGAAGACAAGCGACAATCCAGTGGCCCCCTGCGCCACATCCTCCAATGCCTGCGCCTTGGCGCGGTCAATGTCGGGATCGTCGACCCGCTGGCTGACGATCCAGGGCGAGGTAGGGTTTGTGCGCACCATCGGTTCGGCCGCCATGCCGCGGTCGTAGAGGGGTTCGATGCGGATGTTGTCGTCTGTATGCGAGACCAGTTTTTCCTCGAAGGAAGCGCCGGCAAGCGCCTTTTCCGCCAGGGCCAGCCATCGCTGGCGCTCGGCGTTCGCGGGTTCAACATTCTGGATCAAGGCTCCGGCGCCCATCCGTCTTCCTCGCTTTTGTGCGGCCGCACCAACCTGGAGCAATTCAGTCTACGGCCCCCGGTCCGATATCGCAATCCAATGCCCTTCCAGGGGGCTGAATTCGATCCATCGGATATAGGTCGACCCGCGGGCACGAACCATGAACGATTGCCAAACACCGGCAAGATCCGCAAGCTCCAAAAAAACCGATTTCGACGATTGGCCCCAGTTTGGACGAATGGCCCCGGTTTGAACGAAGGCATTGTCGCTGCGCAACGGCCTCACTATACCAGCGGCAAGGCCACTGGCTTTAAAGACATCACTTTGCGGAGACCGGACATATGGCTGACGACACCAGCATTTTCATCGGCGCCAGCCGCAAGCCGGACGACAGCTACCAGCGTGCCGAGCAGCTGTTGCTTCAGTACGGGAACCGCCACGGCCTGGTGACCGGCGCTACAGGGACCGGCAAGACCGTTACCTTGCAGATCCTGGCTGAAGGTTTTTCCAACGCCGGCGTGCCGGTGTTCTGCGCCGACATCAAGGGCGACCTGTCCGGCATCGCCATGATGGGTACGGCACAGGATTTCCTCGTCAAGCGCGCTGAGCAGATCAAGCTAGACCCCTATGACTTTCAGGAATTTCCGGTGATCTTCTGGGACCTGTTCGGGGAGCAGGGCCATCCGATCCGCGCCACCGTCTCGGAAATGGGGCCGCTGCTTTTGTCGCGCCTGATGAACCTGACCGAGGCGCAGGAGGGCATCATGAACATCGCCTTCCGCCTGGCGGATGAGGAAGGCATGCTGCTGCTCGACATGAAGGATCTGCAGGCGCTCTTGGCCAACATAGCCGAGCGCGCCGACGAGATCGGTTCGCGTTACGGCAATGTGACGAAGCCTTCAGTGGGGGCCATCCAGCGCACGCTGTTGGTCCTCGAGCAGCAGGGTGCCGCGCACTTCTTCGGTGAGCCGGCCCTGCGGATCTCCGACATCATGCGCACCACGCGCGACGGGCGTGGTGCCATCAGCGTGCTTGCCGCCGACAAGCTGATGATGAATCCGCGGCTCTACGCGACATTCCTTCTGTGGCTGATGTCGGAGCTGTTCGAAATGCTGCCGGAAGTCGGCGACCCCGACAAGCCGAAGTTGGTGTTCTTCTTCGATGAGGCGCATCTTCTGTTCGACGAAGCGCCCAAAGTGCTGGTCGATCGCGTCGAACAGGTGGTCCGACTGATCCGTTCCAAAGGCGTCGGCGTCTATTTCGTCACGCAAAACCCGTTGGATATCCCTGAAAAGGTTCTGGCCCAGCTCGGCAACCGCGTACAGCACGCGCTGCGCGCCTATACGCCGCGTGAGCAGCAGGCGGTGAGGACGGCGGCCGAGACGTTCCGGCCAAATCCCGATTTCGACTGCATGACCGCAATCACCCAGCTCGCCACCGGCGAGGCGCTGGTCTCGACACTGGAGGCCAAGGGCGTTCCGTCCATGGTGCAGCGGACGCTGATCCGTCCGCCGTCCTCGCGCCTGGGGCCGATCACGCCCGACGAGCGTCGCAAGCTGATCCAGGAAAGCCCGGTCGCCGGCCAGTACGACCAGGTCGTCGATCGCGAATCGGCTTTCGAGATGCTGCAGAAAAAGGCCAAGGAGGCGCAGGACGCCGAAGAGCAGGCACAGCAGGCCGGCAGCGGCGGCTCGCGCTGGACCATTCCCGGCTTCGGCAACGACGATCCGGCTCCTCAATCAGGTGGCAGGCGCGCACCGGCGCCAAGGCCGTCCAATCGCCAGACCGTGGCCGAGGCGGCGATCAAGTCGGTGGTGCGCTCGGTTGGCTCATCGGTCGGACGCGCCATCGTGCGCGGAATACTGGGCAGCCTGTCCAGGGGGCGGTGAGCATCGGATCCGAGGCAGGGGCATCCGTTTTGGCGAAATGCAGTGGCCTGGAGCAGTGCCCGCCGGCGGGATAGGCGGCTGCGCAAAGGCGCTCTGCGCCAATAGCTGCCGTTGAGGTATTGGGACAGCTTGTTCGCATGAAGGATCTTGGCCGGTTCGAGGCAGGACCCGAACCGGCCCTTTCTTCGTCAGGTCGCTTCGAGCACCATGTTGAGTGGGGTCTGGGCAGCCCGCCTGACACGAGAGAAACCACCTGAACGGATCACCTCGGCCAGCTGGTTCTCCCCCGCTTGCGCGCCAAGCGCGAGGCCCGTTTCCTGTGCCAGCGATGTGGGAACGCAGATCATGGTCGAGGCCGAGTAGTAGAGCCGTCCGACCGGATTGATATTTTCCTCCAGAGTGTCTCCTGCCATGGGCTCGACGACCATCCAGGTGCCGCCGTCTTTCAGCGAATTGCGGATATGCGCCGCCGCGGCCTTTGGATCGCCCATATCGTGCAAGCAATCGAAGCAGGTGACCAGATCGAAGTCCCGCCCGCCAAAGTCCTGCGCCCGGCCGACCTCAAAATGCAGGTTCGCTAGCCCGTGCGACCGGGCGTGCGCGGTCGCGGCGGCAATCGAGGCCGGATGGAAGTCGTAACCTATGAATCGGGAGTCGGGAAATGCCTGCGCCATCAGGACCGTCGATACCCCGTGCCCACACCCGACGTCGGCCACCGACGCACCTGCCTTCAACTTGGCGACGACGCCGTCGAGCGCCGGCAGCCATTCTTTCACCAGGGCATTGACATAGCCCGGCCGGAACAGGCGTGACACCGCGCAGAACAGACAACCTGCTTGATCGCCCCAGGCAACGCCTCGCCCGGTCTTGAAGGCCGATTGCACCTTTGGCTGGTTCTCGACCATCGCGGCCGCGGTATCGAACCCGCCAATCAGATTGACCGGGCTGTCGGGTTCCGCAAATACGAATGACTGCTCGGGCGTCAGCGAGAACCGCCCATGTTCATGGTGCACGTAGCCAGACGCTGTCTGGGCCGCCAGCCACTCGCGAACGTAGCGGCGCGCGCATCCTGCGGCATCGGCAAGTTCGTCGGCCTTCGCCGGCCCGATCTCCTTGAGCGTCTTGTACAGGCCCAGCGCATCTCCGATTCGAACCAACGGTACACTGACTGCACCGCCAAGGTCGCCCAGGATGCGGCCTACCAATTCATTGAGCGTGGTTTCATTGAGTTGTGTCATGTTGGGTTCCTCCGGATCTTCGGACGGCTTGCAGTCCCGTCAATCCAAGGATGAGACACCCGGTGGGAATGGGCATGATGCGACGGTCCCGCGCAGGCAAGAAAATCGAGCCAAAAGCAGGGACAGATGTCCCGCATCTGTGGCCTGCGATGATGTCAATCGGGCCGAGGCGCTCGCCCTCTGTCGGACAGCGTCATCACGATCGCCTGCGATCGGCTATGCACGCCAAGCTTGCTGAAGATCATCGACAGCTGGTTGCGCACGGTCTTCACGCTTTTGCAAAGGCGTTGCGCGATCGCACGGTTGTCGAGCCCCTCCTTGACCAGATCCAGAAGCGCCGCCTCGGCTGGTGTCAGAGCGGCCTCGCGTATTGCGCGCGGCTGCCTGGGCCGGGCGCGTCCCAGGAAATCATCAAGTTCGTCCTGGAACACCGTCCAGGCTGGCTCGGTCGGCAGGAGAACATGATTCTTGCTTTCAAGCGGCAGGAAGCGCGCTCCAGGGATCGCTGCGGCAAGCTTGCAACCTTCATCGAACGGCACGCGCATGTCCCCGCGGCTGTGCGCGATCAACGTCGGCACGCGGAGTTTTGCCGCGACGTCCAGTACATCGATCCCCTGCATCTGCCAGAGCAGGCGGGCGGCTATGTCAGCGCTTGCCGTCACGCGCTCCAGATCGCCCCACCAGCGATGCTGTTCGGGTGTCCCGTCCGGGATGAAAAGATTGGTGAAGAACCGGCAGAACGCAGGATTTTCGCGTCCCCAGCCAATGCGAACAAAATTGACAAGTGTTTCGGCTTCCAACCGTTCGGCCTCGGTCCGCGCTCGAACTCTCGCACCCTGACCATAGGCGTTCAGGAGCACCAGATGCGACACCCGTTCAGGATGCCGGAGTGCATATGCGATGCTGAGAGCGCCGCCTTGCGAAAGACCCAGCAGAACGAAGCTTGGCTGCTCGATGGTCGCCGTCACGGCGTCCAGGTCCGCATGCCACGCTTCGATCGAGAGGTCGGCGACATGGCGATCCGATAAACCGCAGCCGCGTGGATCGTAGCGCACGAACTGGTTGCGGGCTGAAAGGGCCTGGAGCCACGGCCGCCAAACCGGACTTTCGAGGTCATAATCGACATGGCTCAACCAATGCGCCGCCCGCACTATCACCTTTCCCTCCCCGCATGACGCGACGGCGATGCGGGTACCGTCCTCGGACGTGCAGAACCGGATATTCTGGCTGAGTTTCATCGCACAAGAATATCGCAGTGGAGCGCCACGCGACAGACCGGTCTCCGAGGCCGGTTGGTCTCATGACGTCCGTTAGATCCGGCTCGCAAGATCCGGCTCGCAATGGGAGGCCCAGTTGGGGGACCGCTCCGGGCATTCCAGCCGCATGGCGCGCCAAAACTAGATGCGCAGGCGCGCGCCTGACGCAAAATCGATACCGTTTCCGAGACAATCCGATGAAGGAGCGGCAGAGGCCGCTCTGCTTCAACCGGATCAGAAGATCGAGTTGGTGATCTCTTTTAGCGGCCCGAGAAGCACTGATCCTTCCGGCACGCCGGCGTCGATCGGGATGGCCTTGCGGTTGCCCGTCGCCACCATGGGCTGACCGATGTCGGCGGTAACGATGACCGGGGTCTTGGAAGGCACGCGGTCGTAGAGGTCGATGATGTCCTGGTTCATCAGGCGCACGCAGCCCGACGAAACCGATTTGCCAATCGAGTTCCATTCCGGCGAGCCATGCAGCCGATAGAGCGTGTCCACGTTGCCCTGGAAAAGATAGAGCGCGCGCGCGCCGAGAGGGTTCTTGAGCCCGCCGGGCATGCCGCCATTGTCGGCGCTGTACGGCTTCAGTTCCGGCTGCCGAGCGATCATCTCATCCGGCGGTGTCCACTTTGGCCATTTCTGCTTCCACTGGACCACGGCGTCGCCGGACCATTCGAAGCCGGCGCGGCCGAGACCGACACCATAGCGGATGGCCTGGCCGCCTGGGCGCACGAGATAAAGGTGGTGGCCGGTCGTGTCGACGATAAGCGTGCCTGGCTTCTGCCCCGTCGGATCGGGAACGATCTGACGCAGGTACTGTGGATCGATCTTCTGGAAGGGTATCGCCGGAAGGTCGAAACCGCCATCGCTGACGGCGGCGTACATCGTCGCATAGTCGGGCAGAGGCGGCTCGACATAGGTCGGCGGCGGCGGCTCGACTGGTCCCGGTCCGGTGGTGGCGCATGCGGAAACCGCGATCGAAGCGGCGCCCAATGCAGCGGCGTTCAGGAAGCCGCGACGGCTCAGGCGGTAGGATTCGATTTCGGTTGTGGACATGGTTGCCTTCTTTAGGTCTCAAATCGCAACAAAGCGTGAATACGCCGGCTGCCGCGCGGGTGCCTTACAACACCCGGCGCGATAGGCGGTTCCGATTCTGGCTTGAAGGTGGACAAAGAAAGGCGAAGCTGTGACTGCGCCGCCACTGTGGCGCCAGGGACACAGGTGTGCGACCTAGCTGGCGGACACCAGAGCTTCGAGGGTTGGCAGGATCAAGGCTGGTGGAAAATCCCGGTATTCCTCGGGTTGGTTGGAACGGTTGATCCATACCGTGCGGAAGCCGAACTTGGTGGCGCCTGCGATGTCCCAGCGATTGGAGGACTGGAAGGAAACCGCGCCGGGGTAGAGGCGCTGGCTGGTGGTGACCATGTCGTAGACCGAGGGGTCGGTCTTGAACCGCCGCACCGCATCGACGGAATAGACATCGTCCAAAACCTGGTCGAGCGCGGCGGACTTCACCGCTGCCTCGAGCATTTCCGGCGAGCCGTTGGAGAGGATCGCCAGTCTCGCTCCAGAAGCCTTGAGCGCCTTGAGGACGGCCGGCACCTCGGGATAGCAATCCAGCCGCCAGTAAGCGTCCAGCAGTCTTGCCTTGAGGCTGGGATCGGCCGAGGGGACCTTGCGCAAGGCGAAATCGAGTGCCTGCTCGGTCAATTGCCAGAAATCGGCATAGGCGCCCATCAGCGTCCTCACCCAGGAATATTCGAGCTGCTTGGCGCGCCAGATATCGGACAGCAACTGGCCGTCTGGTCCGATCTGATCGGCGTGGCGGCGTACAGCCGCATGCACGTCGAACAGCGTGCCGTAGGCGTCGAAAACATAGGTGGCGTATTGCATGGCAACAGTTTTGGGGCGAGGCGAGGCGAGGTGCAAGCTCTGATTGTCCCGCGCCTGTCGCTGGCCTCAACAAAACTCCTCGATGCCGGTTGACGCCGCCCGCCAAAGCATCTTCCAATGGCTGTCACACGAGACCGGTTGAGATGGGACACCGCGATGACACTGGCGGCAGCGGCACAATCCGCGACATGGACTTTCGTCGATGGTGATTGGTACGAGGGCAATGTCGCCATTCTTGGGCCGCGCAGCCACGCCATGTGGCTTGGCACCAGCGTCTTCGACGGCGGCCGCTGGTTCGAAGGCGTGGCGCCGGACCTAGAGCTCCATGCCGCCAGGGTGAACTCTTCGGCGATTGCGCTCGGCCTCAAGCCGTCCATGACCGCCGACAAGATCGTCGGGCTGACGTGGGATGGGTTGAAGAAGTTCGATGGCAAGACAGCCGTCTACATCAGGCCGATGTACTGGGCCGAGCATGGCGGCTACATGGGCGTGCCGGCCGATCCGGCGTCGACCCGGTTTTGCCTTTGCCTCTATGAATCACCGATGATCCCACCCACCGGCTTTTCGGTGACCGTGTCGCCGTTCCGGCGCCCGACCATCGAAACCATGCCGACCAACGCCAAGGCCGGCTGCCTCTATCCCAACAACGGCCGTGCCATTCTCGAAGCCAAGATGCGTGGTTTTGACAACGCGTTGGTACTCGACATGCTGGGCAACGTCGCCGAGACCGGAACCTCGAACATCTTCCTGGTCAAGGACAGCCATGTCTTCACGCCGGCACCGAACGGCACCTTCCTGTCCGGCATCACCCGCTCGCGCACGATGACACTGCTTGGCGAGTATGGATTCAAGACCACTGAAAAGACGCTGTCGGTGCGCGATTTCCTCGAAGCGGACGAGATTTTTTCGACGGGAAACCATTCCAAGGTGGTGCCGATCACGCGTATCGAGGATCGTAATCTGCAGCCCGGGCCGGTGGCCAAGAAGGCGCGCGAGCTCTATTGGGACTGGGCGCATTCAACGCCGACTGGCTGACGCGTCCGGCTGGGCCTTTTGTCGCTGCGTGGTTCGTTGCGGAAAACCGTGTGACAGTTTTCCGCAACCCGCTTAGAAAGGGAACTGGCGCTTCATTCCGGAGTTGTTCCAGCTCAATCCAGACCTATCTTAATCCGGTATCGACACCGGATTTTTCCACGAGGGAGTACCATCCATGGCTTTTGAATTGCCCGCTCTGCCTTACGACTACGAGGCCTTGCAGCCTTACATGTCGAAAGAGACGCTGGAATATCACCACGACAAGCACCACAAGGCCTATGTCGACAACGGCAACAAGCTGGCCGCCGAGGCTGGCATGGGCGACCTGTCGGTCGAAGAGGTGGTCAAGCAGTCGTTCGGCAAGAATGCCGGCCTGTTCAACAATGCAGCCCAGCACTACAACCACATCCATTTCTGGAAATGGATGAAGAAGGGCGGCGGCGGCAACAAATTGCCGGGTGCCCTGCAGAAGGCGGTCGACAGCGATCTCGGTGGCTACGACAAGTTCAAGGCCGACTTCATCGCCGCCGGCACGACACAGTTCGGTTCAGGCTGGGCGTGGGTTTCGGTCAAGGATGGCAAGCTGGCGATCTCGAAGACGCCGAATGGCGAAAACCCACTCGTTCACGGCGCGACGCCGATCCTCGGCGTCGATGTCTGGGAACATTCCTACTACATCGACTATCGCAACGCCCGCCCGAAATATCTCGAGGCGTTCGTCGACAGCCTGATCAACTGGGACCATGTCCTCGAGCTTTACGAAAAGGCCAAGGCCTGATCGATTTGCGGAAAAGCCCCGGCATGCCGGGGCTTTTCTTTTCCAGCGTCGAGGCGGTCGCTGCAAAATCGCGCTCGGCGAAATCCGGCAATCAACAGGGAATATTCACGCCGTCCTGGCCGTTATCGTTCCGTCCCCCTTCATCATGGAGCCAATTGAATGAGAAAGCTTGTCATCGCCATCTCTATGCTCGGCCTCGTCGGTTCAGCGGCTTTTGCCGATCCTATCCTCGATCGGCAGGCTCTGATGAAGGAACGTGGAAAGATTGCCGGCGGATTGTCGAAAGTGGTCAACGGCCAGGAGCCCTTCGAGGCAGCGGCGGTCCTGACGGCGTTGCAGGCGCTTCAGGCGAATGCCGAGAAGTTGGATATCGACGCTCTTTTCCCGGCTGGCAGCGACGCTGGCGACACCACGGCTGCTCCCAAGATATGGGAAGACATGGCAGGCTTCAAGACGGTTCACGCCAAATATCTCGCTGACGTCAAGGCTGCGGTCGCAGCCGCGCCAGCGAATGTCGACGCCTTGAAGACGCAGTTCGACACCATCGGCTCCGATTGCGGCACCTGCCATCAGACTTACAGGATCAAAAAAGGCTGATCGCGGGCTATGCCCCTGCTGAAAAAACTCGTCGGCGCCGCCCTCATCCTGGGTGGCGTCGGTGCTGTTGCCGGATGGCTGCTCTCGGCGCCGGTCAAGCTCGACGCTGAAACCCTGGCGCAACTCGGCCCCGGCGATGCCGCCAGGGGCAAGCGCATTTTCAATGCCGGCGGCTGTACGTCATGTCATGCCAAGCCTGGTTCCCAGGGTGACGCCCGACTTCAACTGGTCGGCGGTCTTGAACTCAAGACGCCGTTCGGTACCTTCGTGCCGCCCAACATTTCGCAGGACGCCAAGGATGGCATCGGCGCATGGTCGGTGGAAGACCTTGCCAATGCCATGCTGAAGGGCGTCTCGCCTTCAGGCGAGCATTTCTACCCGGCGTTTCCCTACCCGTCCTACGCACGCATGAGGCCCGCCGACATCGCCGATCTCTACGCCTTCCTGAAGACGCTTCCAGCGGTTGCCGGCAAGGCGCCAGGTCACTCGTTGAGTTTTCCCTTCAACATCCGTCGCGGTCTCGGCTTGTGGAAACGGCTCTATTTGAGCAAGGAGGAGGTGATCGCTTTCCCTGAGGGCACGCCGGCTCCGGTGATGGCTGGCCGCTACCTGGTCGAGGGACCGGGCCATTGCGGCGAATGCCACACGCCGCGCGCCTTCACCGGCGGCACCAAGAAAAGCGAGTGGCTGGCTGGCGCGGCGGCGGCTGAAGGCAACGGTATCGTGTCGAACATCACCTCGGGCGAGGGCGGCATCGGAAAATGGTCTGAAGCCGACATCGCCAACTATCTCGAAACCGGCTTTACGCCGGAGTTCGATTCCGCGAGCGGTGCCATGGTCGATGTACAAAAGAACATGGCCGAGCTGACTCCGGACGATCGCGCGGCGATCGCCGCCTATCTGAAGGCCATACCGCCGCATCCCAACGGCTACCCGGCTCGCAAGAAGACGGCGAACTGATTTTCGATTACGGGTGGCGGTCGCCGAGGAAATCGAAGCCGGTTTCGAAGAAATGATTGTAGTCGCAGGTCAATTCCTCGCCGGGCGCGATGTCACGCAACGCATAGGTCTCCTCGGGCGAGGAGACATCGCAATTTGGATCGTCGTCGTGGTTCATGTAACGCGCGTCGTCGGCTTCGAAGACGATGTAGTTCGGGTCGCGCCGGTCGGGATAGGAATAGCGGTCGAGATAGGCTTTGACCGGCCCGGTTTCGTTCTCGTAGGTCTCGACCTTGATACGCCGGTCATATTTGGGATCAAGCTTCCAGATCAGCGCGCCGCTGGGAATGTGGGCCTTGGCAAAGACACCGATGCCCTGGATGGGCGATTTGTCGAGATAGACGTCGACGAGCAGCATGGCAGACCCTTACGAGATTGATGATTGGGCGGCGCGGCTTTGAAAAAAGCCGCGCCTTGGGTAGCGCGCGACTATCGCAATTGCGAGCGGAAAATCAGCTCAAAAGGTTGTGTTCGACAAGATGCGCCTTGCCGGCAACCTTCAGCGCGAAGGCATAGGTATAGGCGATTTCCTCCAGCCTGGAAAACCGACCGGATGCGCCGGCATGGCCGGAATCCATGTTGATCTTGAACAGCACCGGATTGCTGCCGGTTTTGCGCTCGCGCAGCCGCGCCACCCATTTGGCCGGTTCCCAATAGGTGACACGCGGATCGGTGAGGCCGGCCAGCGCCAGGATCGGCGGATAGTCGAGCGCTGCGACATTGTCATAGGGCGAATAGGCGGCGATCGTCCGGTAGTCATCGGCAGACGCGATCGGATTGCCCCATTCCGGCCATTCCGGCGGTGTCAGCGGAAGGCTGGCGTCAAGCATGGTGGTGAGCACATCGACGAAGGGCACCTCGGCGATAATGCCGCCGAAGCTTTCCGGCGCCATGTTGGCGATGGCGCCCATCAGCATGCCGCCGGCCGAACCGCCTTGTGCGATGATGCGGTCGTGGGACGTGTAGCGTTCCAGGACCAGATGGCGCGCGACGGCGATGAAATCGGTGAACGTGTTCATCTTGTTCTCCCGCTTGCCGTCGTCGTACCAGCCATAGCCCTTGTCCTTGCCGCCGCGGACGTGAGCGATGGCAAAGACAAAACCACGGTCGACCAGCGAGAACCAGTTGGTGTTGAACGCGGCCGGCACGGTGATGCCATAGGAGCCGTAGCCGTAGAGCAGGCAAGGGGCGGATCCATCCAGCGGCGTGTCGCGGTGGTGCAAAAGCGAGATCGGCACCAGTTCGCCATCAGCGGCAGGCGCCATTAGCCGCCTCGTCACGTAGTGGTCCGGGTCGTGGCCGGAGGGCACTTCCTGGGTCTTCAGAAGCACCCGCTCGCGGGTGCGCATATTGTAGTCGAACACTTGCGCCGGCGTCGTCATCGACGAGTAGGAAAAGCGCATGATCTCGGTGTCGTACTCATAGGAGCCCGATAGGCCGAGCGAGAAGGCCTCCTCGTCGAGCGACAGATGATGCTCTTCGCCGCTTTTGCGGTCGTGCACGACGATGCGCGGCAGGCCCTCCTTGCGTTCGAGCCGCACCATGTGGTCCCTGAAGCCGATCACCGACAGGATCAGCCTGCCCGGCTCGTGCGGCACCAGCTCCTGCCAGTTGGCGCGGACCGGATCGCTCGCCGGCGCCGTCATGATCTTGAAATCCTTGGCGCCGTCGGCATTGGTCAGGATGAAGAAGATGTCACCGCCTTCTTCCAAATCGTACTGAAGCCCAATCTCGCGTGGCGAGACCAGCTTGGGTTCGGCAAACGGATCGCTGGCGCTCAACAGACGATATTCCGAAGTCTCGTGATCGTTGATGCCGATCATGATCCATTCGTTGGACCGCGTGCCGCCGACATTCATGAAGAAGCCGGGGTCGGTCTCCTCGTAGATCAGCCGGTCGCGGTCGGGGCTGTCTCCAAGCGCATGGAACAGCACCTTGGACGGGCGATGATTGGGATCGAGACGGGTGTAGAAGAAGCCGTTATTGCCGGCATTCCAGACACCGGAGCCGCCAGTGTCGGGAATCTGGTCCGCAAGCTCCTTGCCGGCGGCAAGGTCGCGCACACGCAGCGTGTAGAACTCGGACCCCTTGTCGTCGAATGCCCATAGCAGTTTGCGATGGTCGGCCGAATGATCGACGCCACCGAGGCGGAAATAGGCCTTGCCTTCGGCCTCGGCGTCGCCGTCGAGCAGGATCTGCTCGACACCGCCATCGCGCGGCATGCGGAAATAACGCGGCTGCTCACCACCAAGCTTGAAGGATGAACCGTAGGCATAGGGGCCATCCTTCATCGGTACGGAAGAATCGTCTTCCTTGATGCGGCCCTTCATCTCCTTGAAAAGCTGCTTTTGCAGTTCGACCGTGTCGGCCATCAGCTTCGACTGGTAGGCGTTTTCGGCCTCGAGTTCCGCGCGAATCCCGGCATCGAGCAATGACGGATCCCGGAACATCTCCTGCCAGTTGTCGGCCCGCAGCCAGGCATAGTCATCGGTTCGCGTGATGCCGTGGTGGGTGTCGGACACCGGCCGTTTCTCGGGTACTGGCGGGCTGACGATCGGAAATGCGGAAGTCTTGGTCATTGCGTCTCGCTTTGGAAGTATCTTGAATGGCGAATGAACACGTCGATCAGCGCGGGTTCAAGAGCCGCAGCCTATCGGTTGTGTCGGCTTCGGGAGATTGGCCGGGAGGAGAGATGATGACGATTTGTTCTCGGATTGCTGCGGCTCTCGCCGTTGCTTCGCTGGCTCTGGCTTCTGTCGGCCAGTCTCATGCGACCGTATTCGCGGCTTGGCAAGTGGCCAATGTGCCGTTCGGCGACACGCTCAATGTGCGCAAATATCCCTCGGGGACATCCCAGAAACAGGCGGCATACCCGAACGGGACCGTTCTGCAGATGACTGGACGATGCACCGGTGGGGTAAATCTGCTCGACATCGCCAATCAACCGGCGCGGCAGCAGGAACAGAAGGTTCGCTATCGCTGGTGCGAAGTCTGGCATGATCCGGCCAAGAACGGCGACTTCGTGACCGGCTTGGCCTATGGCAAGTACATCGCCCCTTACTGATTGATTGGCCCCGCAGGCATTTCGCCTGATTGCTTGCCCGCGGCAGACACGCGGCAACCTGTGGTTTTGTCGAGAGATGCGGGCAACCAAGGTTGCCCGTGCGATGACCAAGCAAAATCAAGCATTGAAACGTGCTTAGTGAGTTATCGCGAATGTAACGCATAGCTGACCTAACGTCAGCCGTTGCTCGTTTGGCGGGGGAAATATCGAGAAATTACATGGTGCACGAAAGATTGAAGCTGATCCGCGAACAATTGATCTTCATCGTGCAATATAGCGCAACGGGAGAATTGACTTACTTGGTCCGCGGGCTCATTGATGTGCCCGCGACACGAATCGCAGAAATTCTACCTGCACAAAATTCGTGTTATGCCCTGTCTGTAAAAAAAGGGCGCGGACCGAAGTAACTCCTGTTGGGGCCTGAAGACCATGGATATTGTCGAAACACCTTCCAGAAACAGCGATGCGCTGATCGAGTTGACCGCCGATGTGGTGGCTGCCTATGTCAGCAACAATCCCGTGCCGGTCGGCGAATTGCCGAACCTGATTGCCGATGTCCATGCCGCGCTTGGGCGCGTGGGCGGAACCGCCGAACAGCCGCCTGCCGACAAGCAAAAGCCGGCCGTCAACCCGAAGCGCTCGGTTCATGACGACTACATCGTTTGCCTCGAAGACGGCAAGAAGTTCAAGTCACTGAAGCGCCATCTGATGACCCACTATGACCTGACGCCCGATCAGTATCGCGAAAAGTGGAATCTCGATCCGACCTATCCGATGGTTGCTCCCAACTACGCCGCAGCCCGGTCCCAGCTTGCCAAGAAGATGGGTCTCGGCCGCAAGCGCAAGGCGCGCTAATCGCCGCTTGCCAGATCGGATCGACCCCAACGGCGCCTTCGGGCGCCGTTTGATTTTGCAGGGCGGTCGGCAAGACGGGGTGAAGAGGTCGAACTCGGCGGGTGGTCAGGCGGTCTGCTTGAGTGCTGCCTCGGCGTCGCGCTTGATGCGCTTGACCATCGAGCGAAGACCGTTGGCGCGCTGCGGCGAAAGGTGTTCGTCGAGGCCGAGCTCCCTCAATGTGGCTTCCGCGTCGGTTTTCTCTATCTCGCTGGCGGTCCTTCCGGAAAACAGCGCCAGCATGATCGCCACCAGCCCACGCACGATATGGGCGTCCGAATCGCCGGTGAAGGTGATGACGGGATCGGTTCCCGGCCCCTGTTCGGTGGTCAGCCAGACCTGGCTGACGCAGCCAGGCACCTTGTTGGCGGCGTTGCGCTCCTCGTCCGGAAACGGCGGCAGCGCCTCGCCCAATTCGATCACATAGCGATATCGGTCTTCCCAATCATCGAGGAACGAGAAGTCGTCGCGGATCGTCTGGATCGTGGTCGTCATGACCTGGATATAGTCACGCAGCAGTGCCGCGTCACGGAAAAAACAAGGACACCGCGGGCGTCGAGAGGGCAGACAACCCGCGGTGCGCCGTCGAGACGGCTCAATTCTGCGCCGGCAAGTTGACTGTGTCGGGCAAGACGATTTCTTCCGGCACGCTGCCGGTCGTCGTCGACGTGTCAGGACCTGCGGCGGATTTGTCGTCCAGCATCGCGGCCGCGATCTTGGCTGTTTCCTTGGCGCGGGCGGTGATGGTGTGCATCGCCGACTTGCCGGTCTCACAGACATCGGGCTTGCGCTCGCAAATGCCGGCAATGTCGCCAACTGCCTCGCGTGCCGCGAACAAGGCCTGGATCGGCCCAACGCTTTCGTGACCCGACTCGTCGGAACCGACACTCAGTGGCAGCGCCAGCAACACCAGCGAAAACCAGAAAGCCATTCTCATCAGGAAGAACATGCTTGCCTCTCGTCGTGACCGGATCATGCATCCATATGGCATGACCTCTTTTGTAGGCGGGATGTTGGCACACAGCCGCAAAGGACGGCTTGCAGGCAAAGTGAGAATTTTCCTCAAATTTTAGGCAAATTCGAAACGATCCGTTTTGCAATCGATTTGATTCAGATCCGAATGATCTTCTTCATCTATCAGAAACCATCTATCCATCTGTTTTATATTGGTTTCCCGTAAAATGGCGGGGTGCCGGCGTGAGCTTTCATCGACGGGCTGGCCGCGTCGCTGAATAACCCTCCGTTTACTATGGCGGCATTTGCCCGGGCTTTCGGCCGCCGGCATCCCGATATTTGCCGCAGGCCGGGCCTTGGTCGGCCCTGCCTTATCCATTCCTTAAACGCTGGATGCGAATTTCAGAACCAACCAGAACAATCTGCAAAGCAGAGCTGTCCACGACGAGTGCGAGTGCATTGAGTTGAGTTCAATAAAGGCCAGATACGTTGAATTGCCTGGCGCGATGGCCGCTGGTTGCGAACGTATGGTCCATCCGTCCATCATTGGGCAGAGCGACCGCGAGCGCCAGCGCCGCTTCATCGGCGTCATGCTGGCTGCTCCTTTCTTCGCCGCGGGAGCCGCGGTCACGCTGGTCACTTCGGGCATGGGCGCCGCCGTCACCGTAGCCGCCATCTTTGCGGCCTTTGGTCTATGCTGGTTCATCGCCTTGCTGGTGGCGGCGACCGGCAAGATGGCTGTGGCGGCTCAGGTCGCCCTGGCGATAGCGGGCCTTGCCCTTGGCGGCCTGATCGCCGCCGCCGGCGGACTGAGCTCTCCTGTCGCCATGCTTGTCGTGGCGCTGCCGTTCGAAGCCTGGTGGATCGGTGCCTCGCGGCGCGCGGCGCTGTGGGGCGCCGTGTCGGCAACGGTCGCCATTCTGGCTCAACCTCTGGCCGTTGCCATGTTCCCGTTCGCAGGGGCGCAGATCGCCCCATGGCACTGGCTGGTGCCGTTGGCCTGGGCGCTCACGCTGGTTCCGCGCATTTCGGCGCTTCGCGACACCGCTGGCGCGGCGGATGTCGTGGACACGGCCGACCGGCTCGAAGACATCATCGACGCGGTGGTCCTGCGCGTCGCCCGTCACGGCGAGGTGCTGGATGCTTCCGCAAAGGCGCGCACGCTCTTGAAGCTGCCGCCTGAACTGCTTTCCGGAAATGGCTTCTTCGACCGCATCCACCTGTCGGATCGCGTCTCCTATCTCAGCGCATTGGCCGACATGCGCGACGGCGCGTTGTCGCGCCGGCTCGAATTGCGCATCAGGCTGCCTCAGAATGGCAACGGCCAAGTGGCCGACAACTATCGGCCGTTCTCGCTTGAGCTGGTGCGGGGCGAAGAGGAGGTCGACGTCTTCACGCTTGTGCTGCGCGAGAATAACGAGATCGCCCGGCTGCGTGAGGATTTCGCGGCGGCCAATGAGGCGGCCGCGTCCGCCGAGGTGGCGAAGGGACGTTTCCTGGCGGTGGTGAGCCATGAATTGCGCACGCCGTTGAATGCCATCATCGGCTTCTCGGATATGCTGCTGCACGAGATGTTCGGTACCTTCAAGGATCCGCGTCAGAAGGAATATGTCGGCCTGGTGAGGGATTCGGGCCAGCACCTGCTTGCTGTCGTGACCTCGATACTCGACGTGTCCAGGATCGAATCGGGCGTCTACGCGACCGAGCCGGAGCCGTTCCGGTTCTCGGAGGCGGTCGACATGTGCCAGTCCATGATGCGGCTGCAGGCGCAGGCCAAAAACATCGATCTGCAAGCGCAGATCGCGCCGGATGCGGGCGATATCAATGCTGATCGGCGTGCCGTGCAGCAGATGCTTATCAATCTCGTCTCCAATGCGATCAAGTTCACTCCGGAGGGCGGCGATGTCGTCATAGGCGCCAAGCGGATCGGCTCGCGCCTGCATTTCTGGGTCAGGGATACCGGCATCGGCATCGCCGAAGAAGATTTCGCCAATCTCGGCAAGCCCTTCATGCAGATCCAGAACGACTATACCCGCCGTTTCGAGGGGACGGGTCTCGGCCTTTCGTTGGTGAAGGGCCTGGTGGCGCTGCACGACGGCACGATGTCCATCGAGAGCATGCCGGGCGAGGGCACCACGGTGACCATCAGCCTGCCGGTGAACGGACCGAAGGGGCGCACGGCGGAGAAGGCCGGAGTGCTGACGATGCCGTTGGCCATGGGGAAAGAGGACAGAAATGGCTCGCTCCGCAAAACAGCCTAAGCCGGTCAAGCGCCGCAGCAACGCCTTTCAGGATGGCGCTGTCGCGGTCGGTGGCATGATTTCGCGCAATCCTGTCCTGGTGGGCGGGTCGACGGCATTCCTGGTGACGCTGTTCTACGTTTCCGCGAACGCGTTGTGGTACCAGCCTTTCCCGCATGCTGGCGCGTTCTTCGCGACGCGCAGCATCCAAGGTTTTCCGCATGCGGCGGCCGACGAACCAGAGACGACATTCAACATCGTGCGGCCAGGTGCTTCGCCGGCACCGGTCAAGGCTGATCCGGTGGTCGGGCAGGTGCAGGGCATACTGAAGGATCTCGATTTCTATTCCGGCCCGGTCGACGGCATTTCCGGACCCAACACGCGCAAGGCCATCCAGGCCTATCAGCAAAAGGTCGGGCTCAACGCGTCCGGCGAGATCGACGCGCTGCTGCTGGATCAACTGGGCGCGACGCCGAAAACCGCTTCCGTCGTGCCGAGACCGCAACCGCGCCCGGATATACCGGCCGCCGTGCCGGTGTCCTTGCAGACAAATACCGGGCAGTCGGGTCAGGCGAATGCCGCCCAGACGAATGCCTCGACGCAGGGACCCGATCCCCGCATCGTCAAGATCCAGGCCGGGCTCAAGGCATTCGGCAACGACGACATGCAACTGGATGGCGTCGTCGGCGCCCGCACCAAGGCGGCGATCAAGGAATTCCAGTCGCTGTTCGGGCTGCCGCAGACCGGCGAGCCCGATGAGATCGTCTACGTCAAGATGCGCGAGATCGGCCTGACCAACTGACGGCCGAAACGACGGCTCGCCGAGCGCCGGAAATACCGATAGATAGCCCGCACGCCTTCCGGAGTTATCTTATGCGCGTCACATCGGATCTGTGGGTCTCGGCCCTGTTGCGCCGGGTTTTCGGCGCCGGCGGATTTGCCGCCGTGGTCAAACGCGGCGCAACCGAAGCCGGCGCTGTTTTTGTCCTGGCGCGCGGCAGGTCGGGAGACATTGCCCTGTTCGGGCCGGCGCCGCAGACGAGTTACGATTCAGCGAAGCCCGACGACCGCTTCTTCAGCCTTCTCGGCACCGGCGATGATGCCGCCGTGTTCGACGCTCGACTGGAAAAGGAAAAGAAGTTCGATCCCGATATCTGGGTGGTCGAGATCGAGGCTGGTGCCGTTCCCGTCGAGGAACTTATTTCCGTAAAGACGCCCTGAGGCCGGACGAGGCCGCCTCGTCGTCATTGTTCGATGCCTTGCGGGTATCGTTGTTTGCCGGCGCGGCCTCGCGAACCACCTTCGAAAGGGTTTCGGCCTTCCAGACCCGCACCTTGTCGACGGCCGCATCGCGATGCAGCAGGCGGTAGCGGTCGAGGAAGGTGCGGATCGCTTGCGGATGCGGGAATTGGCTGGGATAGACGGCAACCGTGATCAGAAATGCCCGGTCCTCGCTGAGATCGAGCGAGCGCAGTGCCGCGAGCAGCGACGCGTAGTTCTGGTTGGCGGTTAGCGATCGCGCGGTCGAGAAATCGATTTCGAGCGCGTCGGCGAGCGCGGTCTGGAAGAACGCGGCATTTCCCGTCAACGCCGTTTCGCGCAATTTCACATAAGTGTCCGTTCCCGTGAAAGGACCGGCCTTTGGCGCCGCCGCCTCGTCGCCAATGCGCATCATGGACCGCAGCCTGCGCCGTGCATTTTCGGCGGCAATGCCGGGCGACTGTTCTCGCGTGCCGGAGGCGACCTCCGGGATCACCGGCGCGATCTGGTTGGTGGCGTTGGCGTCCGGATCCCGCACCCGCACCAGGGTTGGCCGTTCAAGCACCCTGATCAGATCGGCAATGGTCGGATTCAGATCCTTGCGGCGCGCTATGGCGCGTGCGTGAGGCAGGCCATGCCGACCGATCAGCGCGATGAGATCGATGTCGCTGACCGCGCGCGAGCGAATGAGCAGGGGGGCGGCAATGTCGACCGGTTCCTCGCAGAGACGACGCACCAACGCGGCGGGGGCATATTCGCATTCGGAAAGGGCGGCTGCGACGTAACGGCGGGATTCGACGGACACATTGTCGAACAGCGGCAGCGTCAGGTCCTCGAGCTGGCCGATCTCGCGGCGTGACGGGCGGGTGAGCGAGCAGAACGCCGACACCGCGGCGCGAAACAGCCTTTCGGCCTTTCCCGATTCCGTTCGTACCGCGATTTGCCTGAAGTCCGAAGATGACACGAAGGATACGCCCGATAACAGACACAGACCTGGCCATGCTCGACCGGGACCATGTCGGTCGAGCGCTTACCAAGAACAAAGATCAAGTTAGCGACGATCCGTTAGCGCTCCGTTAACCCTCTGCCCTCCTTAATGACATTTGGAGGCGTTGCGTTGTGCTCCGGGGAAACCGAGAGGAATGCGCGAATCATGGGCATGGTACTGTCTTTCGTGCCGCGAACGGCACCAAGCAATCGCATAAAGCAAACCGCCGAAATGCCGGCGGCAGTGATCATCTTTCCCGGCATCCGTTACGAGCGGTCTCACGCTGGCGAAGTGCGGCCGGTCGATCCCGACAAGCCGGGCCCGCCGCGGACGAAGCCGGTCCCGCATCATTAAAGCGCGTCGCGTTCGAACGGATTCAGGCGTCGCGCTTTAAATGTTTGTTTCGCGCATGTGAGGTCCCAAAAACGGGGCCACCTTTGGGCGACACGCACTAGAAGTCCTGCAACTCGCAGGAGCTCTGCTCGAAAAAGCGCGACACGATCGGCTTCCAGCTGTCGTCCGGCACGAAAGCGCGGATGACGAAGATGCCTTCCTCGATCGGCGCTTCGACGAAGATCGCTCCCTGCAGGTCCTCGGGAAGGTCCTTGCGCACGTCGATCATCTGCGCCGGCGTCAGCACGACGGCATCCAGCACGCCGCCGGTCGCCGTGTGGTCGTTGAAGGAATAGATGTTGTGGCCGCTGCGGTCATAGACGGACACCGACCAGAACGGGACGTGTCCCGGCGCCTTGATGCGGACCATCCCTTCGCCCAGGTCGAACCGGCAAGCCGTGGCATAAAACAGCGGGTCGACGGATTTCACCACCGGCGCGCCACCGGCTTCGGCATCGAGCCGGGTCATCCTGTAGAGGTCCGAGGCCATCGACAGCCGCGACCAGGCGTCGCGTTCGGAGAATTCAGGCACCAGCAGCAGCACGATGATGTGCACGATGCCGGCGCCGACGAGGCCGAGCAGGACGGCATGCAGAAGCCTGCGCATGGCGGCATATAAACTACGCATCGCAGCCGACCTTCACGATACGCGGCAGCGAAACGTCCGACAGGCCGGTGCTGCTGGCGATCGGCGTGTCATAGAATGTCAGCACGAAATACATCCTGCCAAAGCCGTCGGTCAGCAGCCAGTTGCCCGGCATCGGGTGATGGCTGGCGGAAATGATCACCGAATTGTCGGGTTGGCGCAGCACCCCATAGGATTGCAGCGCCGCAAGCCGCGGTTTGCCGGTTTCGACCACGCCGAGCGACTGGTCGGCGGCATAGAGCGTCCAGAACCGAGCCGTCGGAAATCCACCCTCGATCTTGTAGGTGCATTCGCGCTTGAGTTCGCCGCCGCTCGCGTCGCGCTCGGCGACGAAGGACAACCCTTCGGCGCGGCCGAGCGCAAGGACCCCTTCACGCGCCACGCGAGCCTTCGAATAGGGGTCGGCGGACGGCGTGCCAATGTCGGGAAAGGCCGTCCACTGGCCGATCCTGATTGCGCCGACGCCATCCTGGATTTTGAGCGCATACCAGACGCTGCCGCCACCGCCGCCGATGGCTATGGCAAGCGAAAGCAGCGTCAACAAAGCATTCTTGAGCATGAAGGGCCAGGGACACGAAAAGTTGCCGCCCGGGGATATCGCGGCGCGGGGCCTTGTGGCAAGCGGCCCGATGGATTTGCCCAAATCCACCGAGGCTCGCCGGGCAATATCACAGCGCCGACAGCGTCTCCGGCGATGTCGATACACCGAGGATGGGTGCCGACTGGAACAGCCTGGTCATGTCCCTCAATGTCTGCGTGGTCCGGCTGGACAGCACCGCTGGCCGTTCCGCAGCCGCATCGGCCGCCGCCTGCGCGTCGCTCTTCTTCTGCGCTTCCTCGGCCTTGGCAGCGACCTCCTCGTCGACGAAGGGTTTGTCGATGCCCGGGATCGGCTTGAGGTCTATGTTCTGGTGCGCGTAGACCATCAGGCGCTGCCACACCATCGCCGGCAGCGAGCCGCCGGTCATGTTCTTGGTCGGCGTGAAATCGTCATTACCCAGCCATACGGCCGCCGTGTAGTTGCCGGTGAAGCCGACAAACCAGGCGTCGCGGTAGGACTGCGTCGTGCCGGTCTTGCCGGCGACGACGATGTTGGGAATTTGAGCCCGCCGCGCGGTGCCCATCACCGGCACAGCGGCGAGCATGGTATTCATCGATTTGAGCGCCTGCTCGGACAGAACCCGGTGCGGCGGCGGCGCATCCTTGGCGAAGTCGTAGACCACGTCGCCGGTGCGGGTGACGAGCTGCGTGATGCCGTGCCGGGAGCCGACGAAACCGTTCTGGGCGAACACGCTGTAGCCCGTCGCCTGGTCCATCACGGTCATGCCCGAGGTCCCAAGCACCATCGTCTTGTGTGCTTCGAGCGGCGACTCCACGCCCATCGCCTCGGCCATCGCCTTGATCGGCGCGATACCGAGATGGTCCTTGGCCAGCCGCACAGGCACGGTGTTGATCGATTTGGCCATCGCCATGATCAGGGTGATGTTGCCCGCCGATTCGCCACTGTAATTGTGGGGCGACCAGTTGCCCCAGCTGATCGGGCCGCCGGAAATGATGGAGTTGGGCGTGAAGCCGTGTTCCATCGCGGTTGCATAGACATAGGGTTTGAACGACGAGCCGGTCTGGCGCAACGCCTTGGTGGCACGGTTGAACTGGCTGGCGCCGTAGTCGCGGCCGCCGACGATCGCCCTGACGGCGCCGTTGGTCTCAATGACGACGACCGCGCCTTCGGTGACGTTGTACTCCTTGCCGAACTGGCGCAGGTGGAACTCGACCGATTCTTCCGCCGCCTTCTGGATGTTGGCGTCGAAGGTGGTGTGGGCAACGAGCGAATGCTGCCCCGGTTTGGCGATCTTCTTGACCTCGTCGAACGCCCAGTCGAGGAAGTAGTCGGGGCTCTTCTGCTCGCCGCGATCAACCACATCGGCCGGATGCAGTCTTGCCTGCAGCACCTGGCCTTCGGTCATGAAGCCGGAATCGACAAGATTGGACAGCACCACATTGGCGCGCGCACGTGCCGCCGGCAGATTGATGTGGGGAGCATATTTGGTCGGCGCCTTGAACAGACCGGCCAGCATCGCGGCCTCGGCGAGGTTCAGATCCTTGACGCTCTTGCCGAAATAGAAATCGGCGGCCGCCTCGATGCCGAACGTGCCGCCGCCCATATAGGCGCGGTCGAGATAGAGCTGCAGGATTTCCTTTTTCGATAGATTGGCCTCGAGCCACAGCGACAGGAATGCTTCCTTGATCTTGCGCTCGAACGTGCGCTCATTGGTGAGGAACAGGTTCTTGGCCAGCTGCTGGGTGATGCTCGATCCGCCCTGGACGACCGAGTTGGCCCGCACATTCTCGAATATCGCTCGTGAAAGCCCCAGAACATCGATGCCGTAGTGATCGAAGAAGCGGCGATCCTCGGTGGCGAGCACTGCCTTGATGACGTGATCGGGCATCTCGTCGACCGGCACCGAATCGCGCTGGATGATGCCGCGCTGGCCGATTTCGTTGCCGTAGCGGTCGAGGAAGGTGACGGCGAAGTCGCCCTGGGCGCGCCAGTCGCCGGCGGTGTCCTGGAAAGCCGGAATGGCCAGCGCCAACATGACCACAATGCCGCCGGCGCCCAGCGTAAAGCCTTCGCTCAACAATTCGATGATGCCGCGACGCCAGCCGGAGACGCGGAAACGCCGCGAGAAGATCGTGGCGGCTTCCCAGAACTGGCGCGCCTTGAAACCGATCTCGTAGAGCGAGGAATCGATCCATGCGTCGAGCGCCAGCAGCCAAGCGGCGATCGGACCTCTTCTCTTGCGCGGTTCAGGACTGGCCATTCAAAAACCCGGCGAGCAAGGCGCCTCACCTGAAAACCGCAAGTCGGCAATTTCAGGGCGGCGCGCCGTCTCGACTATTCATCCATTTTGGGGACACCCACAAGGGCGGCGAGGACACAGCTGTACGGTTTGTTGGCTGGCAGGGCAGGGGAAGCATTTATGGCGACCGCCGCCGCCTCGACAACAACGCACCTTGATCAGGCGGCTTGAGGTCAGCGCGATCACCCTGTCCGGGGCAACTCTTTAAATGATCATCGCGGCGAGGCCGCCGCGATGGCCGCTTGTAGCAGAACCCGCGCGCCGGTGACTGCGTCGGCAGGTTCCACATATTCCGCCTCGTTGTGGCTCAGCCCGTCACGGCACGGCACGAAGATCATTGCGGCGGGCGCCACCCGGGCGAGGAACAGCGCATCATGGAAGGCGCCCGATATCATCTGCTTGTGCGGCAGCCGCAGCGATCTGGCGGCGTCCTCGATGATTTTGACCATATCGGGAGAGAATGCCGCCCCGGGCATGTCGAACGATCGTTTGATCATTGCCGTGCAATGCTGGGCCTCTGCCTCCGCCGCGCAAACCTCGCGCACTTCGGCCTCGATGGCATCGAGCCGCTCCGGCTGTGGATGCCGCAGGTCTACCGTGAAGCTCACGGATTGCGGTATGGCGTTGATCGATCCCGGCTGGGCGGCGATCCGGCCCACCGTCAGCCGCGCGCTGGAGTCGAGCGGCATGATCGTCGTCTGCAGTCTATGTATCGCGGCAATCGCGGCGACCATCGGATCCCTGCGGTAGGCAAGGCCGGTCGTACCGGCGTGGCCGGCAGTGCCCTCGATGGAAATTTCCAGCCAGCGCGTGCCCTGGACGGCGGTCACGACACCGATCGGCATCCGCTCCTTTTCGAGCGAGGGTCCCTGTTCGATATGCAGCTCGATATAGCCTGATATCGGCATGCCGGTCGGACGAAGGCTCGCCTCCGGCAAGGCGGCGATCGTCATCTCGATCTCCGTTGCCGGGGACGCACCATCGCTGCCGACAATGGATTTCCATGCGGCGGTATCGGCGCCGGTGAAGGCCATCGAGCCCATGACGCCCGGGGCGAAGCGGCTGCCCTCTTCATTGGCCCAGGCAACGACCTCGACCGGTGCTTTGGTTTCAGCCTTCGCATCCTCCAGCGCCTCAAGCGCCTCGAAGGCGCAAAGCGTGCCAAGCGCGCCATCGAAGCGCCCGCCGGTCGGCTGGCTGTCGAGGTGGCTGCCGATCAGGAGCGGCGGCAGCGTGGCATCCGAGCCCTCGCGGCGAATGAAGAGGTTCGCGATGCCGTCCTGAAAGATCGCGAAGCCGCGCTCTAGCGCCAGTTCCGCCAGCAGGCGCCGGGCGCTGCGATCCTCGACGCTGAACGCCTGCCGGTTGACACCCCCGGCGGGCGTCGCGCCGATCCGGGCGAACGCGTCGAGCCGTCCAACCAGCCGCTCGCCATTGATCTCAGGCACCAAAGTCACCGCTTGAGGCCGCGTATGAAGGCCTTCACCCGATGCGGATCGACCTCGTTCCACCAGACGCCGTCATATTTCAGGGAGCTGGCGACGATGACGCCGTCGACAATGTCGAGGATGTCGTTGGCATTGTCGGGCGTTACACCGCTGCCGACAAGCGTCGGAAGTCCGGCGGCGTCCTTGATCATCCTGATATAGCCGAGGTCGGCGGCGTGGCCGGTGCGCTGGCCTGTGGCGATCACCGCATCGGCATCGAAGAACACCAGATCCTTGACCTGTTCCTCGATCGGCCGGTCGCCGACGATCGCATGGGCGCCATGCTTGACATGGGCATCGGCAAAAATGCGGATGCCGTTGGCCCGAAGTTTTGCGCGGAAGCGCATGGCGCGCGCCGCTTCGCCTTCGATAAAGCCCTCATTGGCGACATAGGCGTTGGCCCATTGATTGACGCGGACGAAGGAAGCACCGGAGGCACTGGCGATCGACAGCGCGGGAATGGAGGCATTGGCAAGCACGTTGATGCCGATCGGCCGGCCGAGTTCTCGGCGGATGCGGTCGGAGACGACCGACATGTAGGCGGAGGTTTCGGGGCCGATGTCGTCCGGCTTGGCGAACGGCACGTCGCCGTGGTTTTCGACGATCACGCCGTCGCAGCCGCCATCGAGATAGGCTTTGGCGTCGTCGAGGCCGCGCTGGTAGATGGCCTCGACCGCTTCGCCATCGTAACGGGGCGCGCCCGGCAGGGGTGCCAGGTGAACGACGCCGATCACCACCTTGCTTCTGCCGAAGATCGACTGCAGCGCGTCATTCGCGACCTGTTTGGAGCCGATGGATTTGGGGGATTTTGTCATGCGGTTTCCGCTTCCGTCGTTTCCATGAGCGTTTTCATCTCCCGCCTGTCGGGGCAGGATTCGAGAGTGCCGGCGCGTCCGACCGAGATGGCCGCGGCGCGTACCGCGATCCGCGCCGCCGCGGCGAGGTCGATGCCGGCCGCAAGGCAGCCGGCGAGGCAGCCGCAAAAGACATCGCCGGCGCCGCTGGTGTCTAGCACGGTCACCCTGGGCGCCGCGATCCGGTCGATCCGTGCTTCGCCATCGGCAACCAGGCAGCCACCCGCGCCAAGCGTCACGATCGCGGCTGCGGCACCTTGATGGATCAATTCGCGAGCTGCCGCGGCAGGATCACTGGCTCCGGTCAGTTGCTTTGCTTCGCCCGCATTGACAATAGCGACGCTGACGTCGCTCAAAATCGGTGCGTAGCCAGCGGTGAGCGGGCTCGGATTGAAGATCGTCATGGCTCCCGCGCCGCGCGCCGCCCGCAGGCAAGTTGTCGTTACATCCGGATCCAGATTGCCCTGCATTACCACGATGTCGCCGCGTTCGATCGACGGCGCGAAATCACTGTCTGCCAACGGATCGAAGGCGGCGGCGCAACTGGCGCCGGTGACGATGAGGTTCTCGCCCCGCGCATCGACCATGACCGTCGATCGGTCGCTGGGCAAAGACAGCATCGTCAGATGGCTGGCGTCGAGGTCGCGGCTCAACTGCTCCCTTGTCCACGCTCCGGCGGCATCGTTGCCGATCGCGGCATGGAAGCGGACATCGGCTCCGGTGCGCCCCGCGGCCACCGCCTGGTTCGCACCCTTGCCGCCAAGTCCGTCGGCATGTTCCGATGCGTTCAGCGTTTCGCCTGGTTGCGGAAACCGGTCCAGCCGAAACGTCGTATCGACGCAGACATTGCCGACGACATGGACGCGCATGGCTAATCCCTGGCCGTTGCCCAGCCGAGCATCTGTTCAAACAGTGTCTTGTAGCCATTCCACGCGATGAAGCCCGGCGGCAGCCAGTGCGGGCCGACATCAGAGGTCCAGGCGACGGTGCGGCCCTTGCCATATTTGCCGGTCACCAGCAGCGGCAGCGAACGGTAGTCGGAGGATACGGTGGCGAGCACTTCCGCACCGTCCTTGACCGTAACTTCGTTGAAGCCGAGCAGGATCGGCCAATCCTTGCCCAAGCCCTTGAGGATTGGATTGTTCTGTGGACCGACAACGACCGGCGAATAGCCTTCCGGAACCTCGACGCGGTCGTCCACCGGCAGGCACGTGACCGGCAGGACGTCCTCGACCGGCGTCTTGTGATAGCGTGCGCCGCCATTGATGCCCTGGAAGCTGTAATAGCCGCCGAACATCAACAGGCCGCCGCCATTGCCCACATAGTCGCGCAACAGGCGCAGCCGGTTCGGCGTCGGTTTGGAGTGGACCCAGGTGTCGGGGTGAAGCAGCAGCGTGTTGGCGCCAAGATCGGAAAGCACGACGGCGTCATAGGCCGAAAGCGTCTCCATGGTCTGGGGGAAATTCCGCTGCGCCTCATGCGCCGGCATGAAAGTGACGTCGAACGGACTGTCCTTCAGCGCGGACAGCAGTTCATCGGCCCCGGTGTGATAGGTCACGGTCGGAAACTGGTCGAAGCCCTTGATGTGCGTCGCGGTCGAGACCCAGGACTCGCCTGCGAGAAGAACCTTCTTCCTGGACATGTAAACTCCCTTGTTGCTTTTGAAGCCGCGGCTCAGAGGCCATCGGCGAACACGGTCTTTGGGTTGTCGATGAGCATGCGGTCGATTGCCGACTGCTCGACACCATGGCGCTTCAGCCTCGGCACGAAATGCTTGAGGATGAAGCCGTAGCCGAAGCCGCCGAAGCGCGTCAGCATGATCTTCAAGAAGACGTCCTGCGACAGCAGAATCCGGTCGACCAGCCCCATGTCGATCAGCGAGCGGATCGCCTGCGCATTCTGCTCGTCGGAAGGCGATTGCGCGTCCTGGTCGGCATAATAGAAATCCATGCCGATCATGTCGTATTCCAGGAAGGCGCCACGCTCGGCAAGGCTTCTCTGGTAAGCCAGATCGTTGTGGCTCGGGTTCATATGGCAAAGCACCGTATGGCGCAGATCGGCGCCTTCCGCCTCCACCATGTCAAGCACGTCATGCGCCAGCCGTTCCCAGCCGGGCAGATGGATGGTCAGCGGCACGCCGGTGATCTTGGCCGCGCGTGCCGAAGCCCGAAGCGACTTGCGCTCCTCGTCGGTGAAATCCTTGCTGACGCCGACTTCGCCGATGATGCCGGCCATGATTTCGGGCTGTGTCGACCCGCCGCCGACATCGTTGACCAGGAATTCGGTGACGTCGTCGACGTCCATAGCCTTCAGCCAGTTGGGGTGGGTGTGCTGCAGATAGAAGCCCGTGCCCATGACGATGCGCAATCCGGAGGCGCGGGCGATGCGCGCCAGCTTCACCGGATCGCGGCCAATGCCGATATTGGTCGCATCGACCACGGTATGGCCGCCGAGCGCGCGGTACTTCGCCAGTTCCGAAAGCGCCAGGTCGCTGTCGTCGAGCGAGACGTTGTCGCGGTTCATGTAGGGGTTCATCCGCAACTCGCCGATGATCTCCATGCTGACCGGCTGCTCGGCGATCTTCCTCTCGTCGGGATGACAGGGGCATTTCCACGATGTCGCGCCATCGAGCAGGATATGTTCGTGCATCAGGGTCACGCCCATGTCGGCGATCGCGACCGGGCCGGTAACGGTCATCACGGTGCCGGAGCGAACACCGATCGGTGACCGTTCCCTAGGCTTGTCGTCGAACAGATGATCCATGTCAGCGGCTCCGCGTTGCGCCCTTGAACAGGCGGAAATTCAGCCAGATGGCAACGAGGATGATTGTGCCGGTGACGATCGGCGTCAGGAAGGGCGACATATGCGCCAGGATCAGGCCGTTGCCGATGACCGCGACGGTCAAAGCGCCGAGCACTGTGCCGATGATCGTGCCGCGCCCGCCGAACAGGCTGGTGCCGCCAAGCACCACGGCGGCGATGACATCGAGTTCGAAGCCCTGGCCGGCATTGGATGAGCCGGAACCGAGCCGGGCCGCGAGAATGATGCCGGCCGACGCAGCCGCCATGCCAGACAGGATATAGACGAAGAGCGTCATGAAGCGCGTATCGACACCGGCGCGGCGCACGGCCTCGGCATTGGCCCCGATGCCGGTCACATAGCGGCCGAACGGCGTCTGGTTGAAAGCGAGATAGGCGACGATCAGGACGGCAAGGGCGAGCAGCGCCGGTACCGGCACGCCGAGGAACCAGGCCCTGCCGATGTTGACGAAGAAGCTGGTCGGCTCCACCGGGATCGAATAGCCGCCGGTGATCAGCAGCGCCACGCCGCGGACGACGGAGAGACCGGCAAGCGTGACGATGAAGGCCGGTATGCGCTCATAGGCGATGAAGAAGCCTTGCAATGCGCCGATCGCGGCTCCAAGCGCCAGCATGGCGATAACGACCAGCGGCCACGGCAGGCCAGCCTGCAGCAAGACGGCCGACAGCGTCGCCGTCAGCGCCAGCACGGAACCGACCGAGAGATCGATGCCGCCGGTGGTGATGACGAAGGTCATGGCTGCCGCGACGATCAGCAGCGGCGCCGACTGGCGCACGATGTTGAGCAGATTGGGTGTTGTCAGGAAAGAGCCGGTGATCAGTGAGAACACCACGCAGACGACAATGAAGAACAGCGCAATGGAGACGACGCTGCCATTGGCTATCGCCACATCCTTCCAACTGCCCTTGCGGGCGCGGTTGGACGGCGATGCGCCAATATCGGCCGACGGTGAGGTGACGTTCATGGCTGTACCCCCTCATCGCGGCTGGCGCGCGCCGAACGCGCGTTGAATTTCCGGCCGACGATCAGGTTGACGACCTCCTCGATGCTGGTGTCGCCGATCCTGCGTTCGGCGACATTGCGGCCTTCGTACATGACCTGGATGCGGTCGCAGACCAGGAACAGATCCTGCAGCCGATGGGTGATGAGGATGACGCTGACGCCACGGGCGCTGACAGCGCGGATAAGCTCCAGGACCGCTTCGACTTCCGCCACCGCAAGCGCCGCCGTCGGTTCGTCCATGATCAGTACCGACGGATCGAAGGAGGCGGCGCGGCCGATGGCGATCGACTGGCGCTGGCCGCCGGAAAGGTTTTCGACCTTGAGCCTGGTATCAGCGATGACGATGCCGAGGCGGTCGAGCATATTGCGCGTCTCGTCATGCATGCGCTTGTTGTCGAGAAAGGGGACGCCGAGAACGTGGCGGCGCGGTTCGCGGCCGAGGAAGAGATTGCCCGCCACATCCACCGTGTCGCAGAGCGAAAGGTCCTGGTAGACCATCTCCACCCGTGCGGCGCGAGCATCGGCCGGCGATGAAAAGGAAACGGCCTTGCCGTCGATCTCGATGGTGCCGGAATCCGGAATGACCGCACCGGAAAGAACCTTGCTCAGGGTGGATTTGCCGGCGCCATTGTCGCCGACCAGGCCAAGCACCTCGCCGGGCTTCAGGTTCAGCGAGACATCGTCCAACGTCTGGATAGGGCCGTATCGTTTGGAAATACCGGTCATCCTGACGCGGTAGGTCTCGCCATCGCTCATCATGGTTCCAGTTCTCTAGGCGACTTGTTCAATCGGTCGCCGGGCCGCGCAGGCGACCATCAGGTCAATGCGCGGCCCGGCGGTCTGGGGAGGATATTACTTGAACATGTCCTTGAACTGGCCGACATTTTCCTTGGTCACGATGGTGATCGGAACATTGATGATCGGATCGATCTTCTCGCCCTTCTTGAGCTTGCCGAAGGCTTCGATGGCGGCCTTGCCTTCACCGGCCGGATCCTGCTGGACGACGGCGATCACCCAGCCTTCCTCGAGACCTTGCACCGCTGACTTGGTCAGGTCCCAGCCGAACACCTTGACGTCCCCGGTGCGGCCCTGGCTGGTGACGGCGGAAACCGCGCCGAGCAGGGCCGGCTCGCCGGTCGCGTAAAGCGTCGTCATGTCGGCATTGGCGGTCATCAGGTTTTCGGAGGCGGACAGGGCGACGTCCTGCACGTTCTGGCCATCGACCGTGTCGAGGAAAGTGACCTTCTGGCCGCTGTCGGTAACGGCCTTCTTGAAGCCGTCGAGGCGTTGGTTCTGGATGAACGAATTGAGCGCGCCGACGACGCCGATCTTGGCGGTTCCGTTCATCTTGGTCTTGACGTATTCGGCATAGAACTTGCCGATATCCTCGCCGGCCTTGGTGTTGTCGACGCCAACGAAAGCGATGTTGTCGCCATTGGGGATCTGCGCATCTATGGCAATGACCGGAATGCCGGCGGCCTTGGCCGCGGTGATCGCCGGCTTCACACCGTTGACATCGATGGCGACGAGAATGATGCCGTCGACCTTCTGGGTGATGTAGTTCTCGATCGCGTCGTTCTGCGCGCTCGGCACGTTGTTGGCGTTGAAGATGACGAGGTCGACGCCGGCAGCCTTTGCCGCGGCGGTGGCGCCGTCATTGATCTGGTTGAAGAACAGTGCCTGCTGGTTGATGGTGACCAGCGCGTAGGTCTCGGCCATGGCCGAGGCAGAGCCGAGCGCGAGGGTCATGGCGATGGCTGCGGCGCAGCCTGAAAGGATCTTGGTAAGACGCATTCCGGTTCCCCTTGGTTTTGCGGAAAAGGCCCTTGATCGGGCTCACCTGGCGCTGAGCGCAAGGTTATAATTCAAGATACTTGATTTCTTGTCAAGTGACTTGAATTAGCGTCAACGAGAGAGGAAACGGGGCTGGCCTGATCAGAATGTCGCCGGGGTGTTCACCCAGAAAATGCTGGCGCGTTCGTCGCCGACATTGCGGTACCAGTGCGGCAGTTCGGAGTTGAAAACGAAGGAATCGCCGGCGGACAGGCGAAACGTCTTTTCACCGACCATCAATTCGATGGCGCCTTCCAGGAGATAGCCGACCTCCTCGCCCGCATGCCGGATCGGGCCAGCGCTTTCACCGCCCGCCTCGATATGGTGGATGTTGCACTGCAGGAGATGGCCCGGCGAATAAGGGATGACACGCTCGAGCGAAATGCCTTCGCCGCGCCGAAGCGGATCGAGCGCGATCAGCGGCCGCGCTCCAGCCCGAAAGACGATGCCTTCCTCGCCATCGGCCTCCTCGAACATCCAGCCGATATTGGTTCCGAGCACCTCGACAAGCCGGTGAAGCATGGGAAGCGAGGGCGAGACCTTGCCGTTCTCGACCTTGGAAAGCAGGCTTTCGGAGCAGTTGGCGGCGGCGGCGAGCGCCTTCAGGGTCAGGCCCCGCGTCTGCCGGGAGAGCTTCAACCTTGTGCCGAGCCGCAAGAGGCTGGTGGCGGTCGAGCGCTCGTCGCCCTTGCTGTTGTGGGTATCAATCTTGTTCATTGGTGGGCGCGAACATCTCCGCTCTGGCTGGGCTGACTCGTAAAACCGATCCTGGGCGTTGTCCATCCTCATGAAAATCGGACAACGCGTCGGATCGGAACCACGGACCCAGTCAGGGGCGCCGCGCCCGCCTTTTCAATACTCGCGAGAGCGGCAGCCCCTCAGGCCGGTTCGCGCTTCAGCGCCTGCGCCATGCAGTGGATGCCGCCGCCGGTCTTGGAGATTTCGCTCATGTCGACGGCCGCGACCTCGAAACCGCGCGCCTTGAGCTGGCCGATCAGCGTCTGGCTGGAGGTCGGCGCGATCACCCGGTCCTTGCCGAGCGACATGAAGTTGCAGCCGAGCGCCATCGTGTCCTGGAACGGCACGTCAATGATCTCATGGCCCTTGCCCTTCAGCCAGTCGACGATGCCGGGCTCGGTGCAGGCGAGGCAGACGGCGGTCAGCTTTTCGGCGATCGGCACCACCATCAGGTCGATATGGACGTAATATTCGTCGATGAAGGCGATGCGGGTTTCCCAGCCCTCCTTGTCGAACCAGGCCTGCACCTGCCGGGCGCCTTCTTCCTGGGTGCGGGCGCCGCCGCAGCCAATCAGCACGACGCCGTCCTCGATGACGTTGAAGTCGCCGCCCTCGAAGGTGCCGGCCGTGACCATGTCGTAGATCGGGATGCCTAGCTTCTCATAGGTGCGGATCGCCGCGTAATTCTCGCCGCGCCGCCACCAGTTGGCCATCGCGGTGATGATGGCGCCATACGGTGTCATGACGCTGGAATCGCGCGAGTAGACCTGCATCGGCAATTCCGGCGTCGGCTCATGCCAATGGATGTTGACGCCGAAATGCTCGTAGGCGGCGACCAGATCCTTGTGCTGCGCCTGCGCGATCTGGACGTTGCAGGGCGCCTCGCGCAGATACTTGCGCGACAGCGAACTGGTCGACAGATGACGCAGGAAATTGGGCGAGCCGAGCAGCACGTCGGTCAAGACATCGGTCTCGTTGGCAAAGCCCCAGGCGGTCAGCGGCTTGGTGCCGCCGGCCGGGTTGCGGCGCTGCAGCGAAAACGGTTCTGCGACAATGCGGTCATGAACGGTCATGGGGTTCTCCTGATGGGGCGGCTTGGGGTGATTGATTGCTTGATGATTGAAGGCTGGGGATCCACCAGTCGCGCCCGCGCGCGGTGGTGGCATATTCCGGCCAGCGGAAGTTGATCGGCGGCTCGTAGTCGCAAAGCGGCGCGATCCAGTTCGCGCCGCCGACACCGCCGCCTGTGCGGGTGACGAACTCGTCCATTGCCGCGTCGCGGGCGGTCTTGTCCTCGAGCAGGCGAAGTGCCGCCAGCGCGACCGTCTTCGCGGCGCAAAGGACCATCGGATCTATCGTTGCCGAAATGCCGCCCAGAGCATTCATCGCCCAGGCCGGATAGGGGAGGCCGCTTGCCGAGCGCAGTGCCGGACGCGCGACGTAGAAACGCGCCGTCGGCGCATGCCAGCTCATATCGGTATAGTCGTCCGAGGTCGAATTGACCTGCGATGGCGGCAGGTCGCGGCGCAGGATCGCTTCCGCTTCCTTTGGTTCGATCAGCCGCTCCAACTCGTCGATGAACGGGTTTTCGGTCGCCGTGCCGCCGGCATTGACCTGGATTTCGCGGGCGATCGCCTTGGCGGCTTCGTCCCAATGCGGCGGCCCGACCGTTGAAAGCGCTCCATAGGCGATCTCGGCCATGGCGTGGTTGGCGAGCCCGGGCCGCGACTTCGACACCCAATGCCGCTCGGTGCGGCAGCCGCTCATGCCGGCAGCCGCCTGCGCATTGCGATCGAGCACGGCGGTGACCTGTTCGGCCATGGCGAGCGTCGGCACGCGGATCATGTACTGGATCTCGGCCAGACCCGCCGGCAGATTGTCGGCGGTTGCCTGGCCGGCGGTGAGGATCGCCTCGCTGATCGACCAGCCGCCCTGATGTGGCAGCATGGAATCGCGCAGCGCCTTGGAGGCCATGTACATCATCATCAGCGCATCATTGGCACCGGGCGCCCTGACCGCCGAATGCGCCTGCGGGATCGGCGCGCTGTCCCCCGCCGCTCGCGCCCAACTCTCTGGTTCATCGCAGATGAAGCGGTAGATCATCGCGTAGGCCGCACCGCAATGCGTGTCCCAGCGCGCCGTGTTGCAGAGCGGCAGCATGTAGAAGGGGTGGAAGGAGATCATGCCGTCAAGGCCGTCATAATAGCCCTTGGCGGCATGGATCGGCTTCGAGCCGCGTACCTTCTCGGCCGGCTCGCCGGTGAAACGCAGGGTGCCTGCAATGCCATGCCGCTGCATCGCCGCCTTTGTGGCGAGCAGGCCGCCCAGGCTCGCCATGCCCAATCCCGAATGCGGATCGGTGTGGCCGCCCGCTTCAAAACCAAGGCCGGGCCGAGGCTGCTTCACGGTCGCAGCGTCCTGGCAGTTGCCGGGCACCGCGTCATATTCGGCATACATACCGATGGTCGGCCCGGCGCCATTCGTCCAGTGGGCGCAGAACGCAGTCGGCATGCCGCCGGAGCCTTCCTCGACGACAAAGCCTTCGCGCTTCAATCGCTCCACATACCAGGCAGCGGATTGATACTCTCGCCATGCAGTCTCGCCGAAATCGAAAATGGTGCGCGTCCACGCCGACAGCAGCGGCTGGATGCCGTCGAGGCAGGCAAGTGCGGTCGCTTGCGCCGATGTCGTCACCGGTTTGTCCATGCCTCAAAGAAAGCAGTGAAGCGCTTCGCCAAAAAGTGATATGTTTTCCCGGTTCGTGCAAATTCGGTTCACCTCTTGAGAATTCCCTCCACCCAGGCGCTGCGCGCCCTCGACAGTTTCGCCCGCCATGGCAGCGTCTGGCGCGCCGCCGACGAACTGCATCTCACCCGTAGCGCGGTGAGCCACCAGTTGCGGCTGTTGGAGCGCGATCTCGGCTTCGATCTCCTGCAGCGCATTGGAAAAGGGGTGGCGCTGACGCCGCGCGGCCAGCGCTACGCAGCCGATGTCAGGAAGGCGCTTACCGTGCTCGGCGACGCGGGAGCGCAAAATAGCGGCGCCGGCGTCGGTGGTTCCTTCGCCATTTCCTGCCCACCGGGCTTCGCCTCGATGTTCCTGTGCAGCCATATCGGTGAGTTCCAGCAAATGTATCGGGACGTGGCGCTCTCGATCCTGACGCCTCGCCGCCTCGACGATGTCAGCAATCCGGAGGCCGACGCCTTCATCGCCTTTGGCGTTGGCAACTGGCCGAACAGGGCGGTGGAGCTGCTCTGCGAAGTCTCCTTCACGCCGCTCTGCAGCCCGACACTGCTCAACAAGGTGGGTGGATTTTCCAAACCCGCCGACGTATTGCGCGCCAATCTGCTCCATCTCGGCGACACCGAGGACTGGGCGCGCTGGCTGGCGCTGTCAAAGGTGGAGAATCCCGATACCGAAGGCGGTATCTTCTTTTCCGACATGAACCTCGTCTTTTCGGCGGCGGTCGCCGGACAGGGTATTGCCATGGGCGACGAGCTGACCGGTCGCCGCGCGCTGAGCGAGGGTCGGCTGGTCAAGCCGTTTGAAGCTTCGGTCCCCTCGCCACGCTCCTATTTCCTGGTCTTCGAGCATGCCAAGGCCAGCCATCCCGTGCTCAATGCCTTCAGCGACTGGCTAAGGGCAAAGCTGTTGGAGAACAGGCTGGCGACGTATTGAGAAAGCCTGCGGGACACCAAAGCTGCCGATCTCACCTGCGAAAGGGAAATCAGCCGCTCCAACGGTGCACCCAAAACCGCCAGACGTGAATCAAATTTGCCGATCAGGCGAAAACTATTCGGTTGCGGTGAACCTCCACCCTGCCTACGATTTCACCCGGGACTGAGGAAGAGGCAGGATGCAGCAACCCGGCCGGGCCGCAGAGATAAAGGCAATCGGGATCGGCAAGAGCTTCGGCTCGTTCCGAGCGCTGGACAATCTGTCGCTCAATATTGGCCGCGGCGAGTTCCTGACCCTGCTCGGGCCCTCCGGCTCGGGCAAGACCACCTTCCTGATGATCCTCGCCGGCTTCGTGCAGCCGAGCGACGGTCGCCTGTTCAGCGACGGCGTCGACATCACCGATCGTCCGGCCGAACAGCGTGCAGCCGGCATGGTGTTCCAGGGTTATGCGCTGTTCCCGCATATGAGCGTCGAAGCCAACATCGCCTTTCCGCTCAAGGTACGCAAGAAATCGGCGGCCGACATCAAGCGCCGTGTCGGCGAGATGATCGAGCGCGTCGGGCTGGTAGGCCACGAGAAGAAGTTGCCGGCGCAACTCTCCGGTGGTCAGCAGCAGCGCGTGGCGCTTGCCGTGGCGCTGGTGTTCGAGCCGGGCGTGCTCCTGCTCGACGAGCCGTTCTCGGCGCTCGACAAGGGCCTGCGCGGCCAGATGCAGGCCGAGATGAAGCGCCTGCACCAGGAGACCGGCACCACCTTCGTCTTCGTGACCCACGACCAGAGCGAGGCGCTGGCGCTATCCTCGCGCGTCGCCATCTTCAACCACGGCAAACTGCTGCAGGTCGGTGCCCCGGACGAAGTCTACGACCGGCCGGACAACCGCTTCGTCGCCGAGTTCCTCGGCGAGATCAACATGCTGCCACTGAAGGGGGTCAAGCCCGCCGACGGTGGCTCGACCGGCCTTTGCGAAGACCGCGCGGTCAACATGCACTGCAAGGCCGAGAAAGTCCGTGGCGACGCCATCCTGGCGATCCGGCCTGAATACATGTCGATCGCGCGAGAGGCGGCCGTTGGCGAGAACGGCATTGCCGCGACCGCCATCGCGTCGACCTATCTGGGCGCGGCCACCAAGCTCGACCTGACGACGCGCCAGGGCGCGAAGGTCACCGTCTCTGTGCCGAACGAGGTCGCGGCGGCGGCGCTGAGCAAGGGCAATTCCGTCTGGCTGACCTGGCCGGCGGAAAAGGGTTTCCTCCTTCCGGACGGAGGACAATGACCGCCTGCGTGACCCAATCCGCCACGCAGGCTTCCGGAAACGATCAACGACAACAAGGGGAACTGACATGACACACGATACCAACAAACAAGCCATCGAGAGCCTGTCCGCCAGGGCAGGTCGCGGCGAGATTTCGCGCCGGCAATTCACGCAGCTGGCGGCACTCGTGCTCGCCGGCACGCCGATGCTGCTGCGCTCGACCGGAGCCTTTGCCGCGGCGAAGGAACTGGTGCTGGTCAACTGGGGCGGCGACGCCATCACCGCCTATGACGCCGCCTATGGCCAGGCCTTCACCAAGGACACCGGCATCACCGTCAAGATGGACGGATCGGGTCCGACCGAAGGCGCCATCGCCGCGCAGTTCAAGAGCGGCGCGCCGACCTGGGATCTCGTCGACGTCGATCCGTTCTCGGCGATCACGCTCGGTGCGCAAGGCATGCTTGAGCCGATCGACTACAACATCGTCGACAAGAAGAAGATGCGCCCCGGCTTCGGCTGGGACTATGCCGCCTCGACCTATTTCTTCTCCTACGTCATCGCCTATGATTCCGAGAAATACGGCAAGGACGCCCCGACCGGGATGGCCGATTTCTTCGACGTGAAGAAATTCCCCGGCAAGCGCTCGCTCTACAAATGGGGCGTGTCGAGCTGGGAAGCCGCCCTTCTGGCCGACGGCATCGCGCCGGCTTCGCTCTACCCGCTCGATCTCAAGCGCGCGCATGACAAGATCGCCGCCTTCAAGGAAAATGTCGTCGCCTATTGGGGCGGCGGTGCCGAGAGCCAGAGCGTGCTGCTCAATGGCGAAGCCTCGATGGCCATCGTCTGGTCGACCCGCGCCTCGCTGATCGAGCAGGACTCGGGCGGCAAGATCAAGTTCATCTGGGACCAGGGCCTGATCTCGCCCGGTGCGCTTGCCGTGCTCAAGGGCAATCCGGGCGGCAAGGACGCGGCGATGAAGTTCATCGCCAGCGCCCAGGACCCGCAGAAACAGCTGGTCATGTTCGACAAGCTCGGCCAGGGCCCGGCCAACCCAGCCGCCGATGCGCTGATCCCCGCCGACAAGAAGCGCATCAACCCGGTTGACCCCGAGAACATGAAGAAGCAGATCGCGCTCGACATGGACTGGTACGCCAAGAACTACGGGGCGGCGCTCGACGAATACACCAAGATCATCTCCGCCTGACCAAGGCCGGGGATAATCGGGTCCAGATGAGAGCATATCTCTCCGACAGGATGGGGGCGGCGCTGTTGATGGCGCCGCTGCTCCTCTTTCTCGTGCTGGCCTATGCTTGGCCGTTCCTCGGTGTCGTCAAGTGGAGCTTCACGCTGCCGACGCCGGGGCTCGGCCAGTACAACGCGTTGCTGACCGATGATCTGGTGCAGTCGGTGTTCATCCGCACGCTGCGCATCGCCGCCATCGTCACATTGGTTTCGGTGGCGGCTGCCTACGCCATAACCGTCGTCTGGGTGCGCGGAACCCCGGCGCAAAGGCTTGTCGCCGAGTTCTGCATTCTGGTGCCATTCTGGATTTCAGTGCTGACGCGCGCCTTCGGCTGGGTGGCGCTGTTGTCCAATCGCGGCCTGATCAACACCTGGCTGCAGGCGATCGGCTTCATCTCCGAACCGCTGGCGCTGGTGCGCAACGAGTTCGGCGTCATCGTCGGCATGACGCATTTCCTCATTCCGTTCGCCGTCTTCCCGCTGGCATCGGCCATGCGCAGCCTCGACGACCGTGTGCTTCTGGCCGCGCGTGGCCTCGGCTCCAGCCGCATGCGCACCTTCTGGTCGGTGTTCGTGCCGATGACGCGATCGGGCATCATCGGTGCCGCGATGATCGTGTTCGTCTTCTCGCTTGGCTTCTTCGTCACGCCGGCGATCCTCGGGGGCGGCCGCAGCGTGATGATCGCCGAGCTGATCTATCTCAGGATATTCCAGAGCCCGGACTGGGGTCTGGGGGCGGCGATCAGTGTCGTGCTGGTGCTGTTCGTCGGCGCGCTGATGGCGATCTTGTTCCGCTATGTCAGACCGAAGCAGTTGATCTGATGCCGACCTATCGCCCCGGTCCCGTCTCGCTGATCATCGCCGCCTTGGTGGCGTTGTTCCTGCTGATGCCGCTGCTCGCCGTCATCCCGGTGTCGCTGACGCCAAGCCGCATGCTGGCGATGCCATCGGGAGAACTGTCGCTGCGCCATTACCGGGCACTGATCGAGGATCCGCGCTGGATCGATTCCATCCTGCTCTCGATCCGCATCGGCGTCGTCAGCAGCGCCTTCTCAACCGTGCTCGCACTCTGCTTCAGCCTCGGCATATGGATGTTCCAGCCGCGCTTCACGGCGGCCCTTGTCGGCTTCGTGCTGTTGCCGATGGTGGTGCCGCCGGTGGTGTCGGCGATCACGCTCTACTTCCTGTTGACCTCGATCTCCGGCTTCAGTTCGTTCTTCGGCTATGACACCTGGCTTGGCGTCGCCATGGCGCATTCGGTCATGACTGTGCCCTTCGCCACGGTGCTGATTCTGGTCTCGCTCAGCCAACTCGACCGCCGCATCGATCTCGCCGCGCGAGGCCTCGGCGCAACGGTCTGGGAGCGCGCCACCCGCATCATCATGCCCAACATCAAGTTCGGGATTGTCACCGCCGCACTCTTGTCCTTCGTGTTGTCCTGGGAAGAGATCGGCGTCACGCTGTTCATCACCTCGGTCAATGCCATCACGCTGCCAAGGCTGATGTGGATGGGCCTGCGCGACAACATCGATCCGGCGATCGCGGCGCTGTCGGTGATACTGATCATCATCACCGTGCTGGTGCTTGCCGTGCGCAGCATCGTCGTCAGGCAGCGCGGGGCGCATTAGAGCAATTCCAGGAAAAGTGTGAAACGGTTTTCCGTCCGGAATTGCGTCAAAACAAAGAGTTAGAGCGGTTCGGCGTTTCCGTGAAACGATGAACCGCTCTAGACGAAGCCGTCCAACCGTAACGCGTTCGGTTCATGCGGAAATCCTCGGCAGTCCCAACCGCTATGTGAAGGACGTTACGGAAGGTGTGCCTCCGGCACACTATCCAGCGCCATGGAAAACCTGCCGCTGGTGACATTTGCCTTGATATCGGTGCTCGGGATGGCGGTTCCAGGGCCGGATGTCGTGCTCGCCATTACCAACGGGTCACGCTACGGGGTCAGGCACGCCTTCTTTGGCATGGCCGGCGTGGTGCTCTCGGACTTCGTCCTTATCTGCGTGGTGGGGCTCGGCTTCGGAGCGCTTCTGGTGGCTTCGGAGTTCTACCTCTCAGCTGTCAGGATGGTCGGCGCCCTCTATCTGCTTTTCATCGCCGTTGGCGCGCTTCGCACCTCCACCGCGGCCCGATATGCACTCGACCCAGGCTTTCCGGACAAGGTTCACTCGGCCAGGGCACTGATCCTGCGTTGTTTCGTGGTGGCAATCACAAATCCCGGGGCATGGCTGCTCTTTCCAGCCATCCTCCCGGCCTTTGTCGACACGAACGAGCCAATCGCGATGCAATACGCGGTTCTGGCCGTTATCATTGCTGTGTCGGATGTTTTCGTCCTGATGCTTTACGCCACGCTTGGCTCACGGGCAGTCAAGCTGTTGGCCGGCCCGAACGCAGTGTGGATCGACCGGCTCTATGGCTTCGCCTTGCTCGGTCTTTCAGGCGTTCTGATCCTGCAATCCGTTGGCCATTTCTGAACCGCGTTGCGTCAGGCAGCACGGAGCGAATTCAGACAAATCTCACCGAGACGAGGCCAAACCTGCCTAGATCGCCAGTGACTTCGTCGCCGGCCTCGACGCTTATCGGCGTCACACAAGTGCCTGTAATCACCACTTGTCCCGGCTGGAGCGCTATGCCCAGGCCCGACAGTTCGTTGACGATCCATGTGAGCGCGATACGAGGGTCGCCCAATACAGCTGCCCCGGTGCCGTGATACTGCGACTTTCCGGAAACGAAGGCGACCACCGGGTGCTTCGCGAGATCCACGTCGCGCCAATCGTCTTCTACAGCCTCGCCGATGACAAACAGATTGGCACAGGCGTTGTCGGCTATGAGCTGCGGCGCGCCAACGGTGCAGAAATCGTCATAGCGTGAGTCCGGAATCTCAATCGCCGGGTGCAAGGTGGCCACGGCATCCATCACCTCGGCGATTTCATAGGGCGCAGAACGCGGCGGCAGTTGGCTGCCGAAGCGGAAAGCGAATTCGATCTCGGCCACGCGCATCTTGCTCGTCGCCAAGGAAACGGCGCCGCCAACGTCGACCGCCTTTTCGGCAAGCAGACGCCCGGCCATCGGACCGTCGACGTTGATGTGCCTCTGTCCGGCCAGGCTGGTCGCGGCAATCTTCCAGCCGAAAAGCGGAGCCGCCGAGCGATCCATCACATACGACTGGATAATATAACCTTCGATCCGCGTCTGTGGCCGCAACTCCTGCGGTATGGCGCCGAGACGGGTGCCGTTATCCCAATGGCTTACCAACAACCGGGACGCGGCCTTGGCCTTCTCTGGATCGGCCATTATCCACTCCGTAAATCAAAGAAGCCGCTCGGCTGGCCGTCGCTTCGTGGATCAAACCTGCAAGGACCATTCCATGGGACCCGTCCATATGGGGCAAGGATAGGTGACCAGGAATCGAGAGTCCACGTTTGCGCTTCCGCTGCCGGGCATCATGCCTGGGCTGCCCTCTGTCGGATCGCATTTTCGAGATCATCGGCATTCATGCTGCCGATGACGAATCGCTATCGTCTCTGCGTGGCGAACGGCTATATCTGGCAAGGCAGCAATGGCCGGCGTTAGGGGAAAAGGACGATGACCGCACCTGGCGATCTGCAGCAGGCACTGTTTCTGAGACTGAAAGGCGACGCATCGCTGTCGGCGCTGCTGGGCGGCGCCGGGCTGTTGGAAAGTCCAACCGGAAATGTCGCCTTTCCGTATGTGACTTGCGGCCAGACCTGCGCCTTTGACTGGGATACAGGCGCCGAGAACCGCGATGATCAGTTGATCACACTGCACGTCTGGTCGAAAGCCCATGGCGAGGCCGAGACGCTTGCCATTATGGACGCCATCAAGGCACGCCTCGCCGACGCGGCGCTGGTGATTGGCCCTCGTGGCCAGACCCGGTTGTCGCTGGAATTCACCGAGGCTCGTTACGACGAGGACCTGCTGGTGCATCACGGGCTGCTGCGCTTTCGTGCGCTGACGCAGGAAAGTGCCTGATACGCTTTCAATATGATCGAAACGGAGTCTAGACTGACGTTTCCAGGATTTCGCCGGGTGGGCGGCGGGATCTGCGATTGGTTGTCTCGTGTTTCAGGGGGGTAGCGGCATGTTCTTGGCGGCGTTCACTGTTCATTTCACGTTCAGCACCGATGCGTTACAACGCCGACCATGAAAACGCTTCGCTCCCACTTCCGACCCGCGACACTGGCGCTCTGTGCTGCCGGCCTGTTTGCGTCGCAGGCGCTGGCGATACCGGTCATCGCGCCCGACCAGGCCAGCCCGATCCTGCTGGCGGCGTCCGATTGCTACGCGATTGGCCAGCAGGTGGCCGAGCAGAATGGCGGGACGCTGGCCAAGGCCTCGCAATCGACCCGGGGCGGTCAGCCGGTCTGCGTCATCGTCGTGCTCGTCCCGGGCAAGGACGGTCAGCGTCCGCGCCGCTCCGAAATCGTCGTTCCGCAGAACTGACCCCTGCCGTTTCCCAGGCCACCGGAATCGGCCTATATCTGCCCCAAGTCTTCAATCTGGCCAAGTTCTTCAGTCTGTCCCAATTCTTCAACAGGTATCGAACTCCGCATGCGCGTACTCGTCGTCGAGGATGACAAGGATCTCAATCGTCAGATATCGGACGCGCTGGTTGATGCCGGCTATGTCGTCGACCGTGCCTTCGACGGCGAGGAAGGCCATTTCCTCGGCGACACCGAGCCCTACGACGCCGTCGTGCTCGATATCGGCCTGCCGCAAATGGACGGCATCAGCGTGGTCGAGCGCTGGCGTCGCGGCGGCCGCAAGATGCCGGTGCTGATCCTGACGGCGCGTGACCGCTGGAGCGACAAGGTCTCCGGCATCGACGCCGGCGCCGATGACTATGTCACCAAGCCGTTCCACATCGAGGAAGTGCTGGCCGTGCTCAGGGCCTTGATCCGGCGCGCCGCCGGCCATGCCTCGTCTGAGCTGACCTGCGGCCCGCTGCGCCTCGACACCAAGGCGTCGAAGGCCGATGTCGACGGCGTGCCGCTGAAGCTGACGTCGCACGAATTCCGCTTGCTTGCCTATCTGATGCACCACATGGGCGAGGTCGTCTCGCGGACCGAACTGGTCGAGCATCTCTATGACCAGGATTTCGACCGTGATTCCAACACCATAGAGGTGTTTGTCGGGCGGCTGCGCAAGAAGATGGGCATAGACATGATCGAAACCGTGCGCGGCATGGGCTACCGCATGCGTGAGCCGGAGGCGTAACTCGGAACCGCTCAAACCACTCGCAAGGACGCCGCTTTCGCTGCGTTTGTGGCCGCGTTCGCTGACGTTCCGCGTGATCGCCTTTTCCACGGTCTGGGCGATCCTGACCCTTGTCGTCATTTTCACCCTGATCACCACGCTCTACCGCCAGGCCAGCGAACGCGGCTTCGACAGCCTGCTGTCGGCGCATCTGTTCAACCTGATCGGCTCCGTCGGTATTTCCGACACGGGAGCGCTGACCGGCGCGCCCGACCTCGGCGACCTCCGGTTCTCGGAGCCGAATTCGGGTTGGTACTGGTCTGTGGAGCCCGCCTCGGAAGGCGTGCACGGCGATCTTCACTCGTCGTCGATGACCAGGACCATCCCTTCGCCAAGCGTCGCCGAGGTGCCTTTCAACGCCAGCTTCCAGCGCAGCTATGCGGCCGAAGGCATCGACGGCCAGCAACTCGAAGTGTTCGAGAGCGAATTCGTTCTCGATGCCAAGAACCGCGCCGCGCGCTTCCGCGTCATGGGCAACCAGAGCGAACTCGAACAGGAAATCTCCACCTTCCAGCGCCGCCTGCTGACCTATCTCTCCCTGTTCGGCGTCGGCATGATCGCCATCAACGCGATCGCCATCCTGCTCGGCCTGCAACCGTTGCGCAGGGTCAGGAATGCCCTCGCCATGGTGCGCGAGGGCACCGCGCAGAGGCTTGATGGCCGTTTTCCGGCGGAGATCGAGCCGCTCGCCAACGAGACCAACGCGCTGATCGAAAACAACAGGCGTATCGTCGAGCGGTCGCGAACCCAGGTCGGCAATCTCGCCCATTCGCTGAAGACGCCGCTCGCGGTGCTGCTCAACGAGGGGCGGGCGCTTGGCGGCGCCAAGGGGCAGCTGATCGCCGAGCAGGCCGCCTCCATGCAGAAGCAGGTGGAGCACTATCTGCAGCGCGCCCGTGTCGCGGCGCAACGCGACAGCGTCGTCTACCGCACGCCGGTGGCGCCGCTGGTGCAGCGCATGGTGCGGGTTTTGCAGAAGCTCAATCCTCAGACGAGCTTGTCATTGTCGCTGCCGGCCACCGAGATCGTCTTCGCCGGCGAGCGCGAGGACCTGGAGGAACTGCTGGGCAATCTCCTCGAAAACGCCATGAAATGGGCAAGGAGCGCGGTCTCGGTGTCGGTCGTGCCTTTGACGGGCAAGGATGATACGGCCAGCCTGTTCGAGATCGGCATCGAGGACGACGGTCCTGGCATTCCCGAGGACAAGGCGCGCGACGCGCTGAAGCGTGGACGGCGCCTGGACGAGACGAAGCCCGGAACAGGTCTCGGGCTGGCCATTGTCGCCGACCTCGTCAACGAGTATGGAGGCGTTCTGGCGCTCGAACGGTCCGGCATGGGCGGATTGAAGGCGGTGGTGCGGTTGCGGAGCCTTCAATGATGCTTTCCAGGGTCAATCGACATCGACGGAGGGAGCATGCTCTCGGCGGCATGTCGATTGTTCCGCGGCGACCGGCTCCGGCCAAATTTCCGACAAATATCAATACTATGGCCACGCCGACTTCTCCGATGACGCGGCCCGCGGCTCATCCATGGCAGGCTCCAACTCAAGAAAACCGGTTGTTGGCATGAAGATCCGCGTCGCGCTCGTTTCCGCATTGCTGGCCGTTTCCGGCTGCACCACCCTGAGCGGCAAGGGCCCCACCATCGCGCCGACGCTCGCCGCGACGCCTCCGGCCAGCGGTGGCAAGGTCACCACGACGATCATTTCCGCGATGGGCGGCGGTCTCATCGGCGGGTCGATCGGCGCCGGCCTCAGCGATGCCGAGAAGCGCAGTGCGCTCGAGGCTGAATACAAGGCGCTCGAATACACGACCAGCGGTCAGAAGGTGACGTGGAAGGGCGCCCAGGCTTCGCGTTATGGCGAGGTCGTTCCTGCCCAGCCCTACCGCGTCGGGTCGCAGGACTGCCGCCAGTACACGCAGACGGTGTTTAACGGCGGGGCCGGGGTCACGGCGCGCGGAACCGCCTGCCGCAACGCCGACGGTAGCTGGACGCCGCTGACCTGACAACCAGTGGGTCCAGCTGGGATCCGGCCGATTGATGTCGATCAAGGACATGCGGCGCGCCTGCCGTCAAAGCGTCGCAGGACGCCTGAGTTGGCAGGGCTCGGCTCTGCCGTTATTGGAAGAACCATGCTGTTCTGGGTCATAGCCGCAATTCTCACGCTGGGCGCAAGCCTGACGGTACTGCTGCCGCTGGCTGGCGGCTCGAAGGGCGTGTCGTCGAGCGGCGATCACGATCTGGAAGTCTATCGCGATCAGTTGTCCGAGCTCGACCGCGACGCCGCGCGCGGCTTGATCCAGCCGGCGGAGGCAACCGAGGCGCGCGCGGAGATCGCCCGTCGCATTCTTCGCCTCGACAATGCGGAAGTGGGCGGCGAGGCATCCGCCGGCGAGCATCGGTCGCGGCAAGGCTGGTGGCAACCGCGGCCGTGTTGGTGGTACCGATTGTCAGCTGGGGCCTCTACAGCCAGCTCGGCTCGCCTGATCTGCCGTCGCAACCGCTCAGCGAGCGGTTGGCCAAGAATCCGGCCGACAGTTCGGTCGACGAACTGGTGGCGCGGGCGGAAGCCCATCTCGCCGCCAATCCTTCCGATGGCAGGGGATGGGACGTGCTGGCGCCGGTCTATCTGCGCATGCAGCGCTTTTCCGATGCGGCAGCGGCTTATCGCAACGCCATTCGCCTCGATGGTGACAGTGCCGATCGCCAGGCTGGTCTTGGCGAGGCGATCGCCAGCGCGGCGGGCGGCATCGTCTCGGCCGATGCCCAGGATGCCTTCGAAGCAGCGCTGAAGCTCGATCCGGCCAATGCGAAAGCCAGCTTCTACCTGGCCGTGGCGCTGGCGCAGGAAGGGCGCGGCCAGGAGGCCGCCACGGCCTGGCAGGCCATGCTGGGGAAACTGCCGCCGGATTCGCCATGGCGCAGCGCGGTCGAGCAGGCGCTGGCGAAATCCGGCAGCCCCGAGGTCGCCTCCGGGAGTGCCACGAACGGTCCCGGTGCCGGCGATATCGACGCCGCTTCCGCCATGTCTCCCGCCGACAGGGAGGCCATGATCAACACGATGGTCGCCGGCCTCGACGACAAATTGCGGCAAAACCCGCGCGACGCGGAAGGATGGACCCGGCTCGTTCGTTCCTATGTCGTGTTGGGCAAGGCCGATCAGGCTCGTGATGCGCTGGGTCGCGCCATTGCCGTCTTTGGGGCCGACAGTGACGAAGCGAAGAAATTAACCGCCTTTGCCGCCTCGCTTGGCCTGACGGCAACGGAGTAACCAGAATGACGCGTAAGCAGAAACGACTGTCGGTGATCGCGGGCGGGCTGGCTTTTCTGGGCGCCGCCACCGGACTGACATTCTACGCGCTCGGCCAGAAGGCCTCCTATTTCTACATGCCCGCCGACCTGACCACCGCCAGCCTGCAGCCCGGCCAGCGCATCAGGCTGGGCGGCCTCGTCGAAAAGGGTACCGTCGAGCGCGGCCAGGGCGCCACGGTGGCTTTTTCGGTGACCGACAGCCAGAAGGACGTCAAGGTCAGCTACACCGGCATCCTTCCCGACCTTTTCCGGGAAGGGCAGGGGGTGATCACCGAAGGCTCGTTTGACGCGGACGGTGTCTTCGTCGCCGACAGCGTGCTGGCCAAGCATGACGAGAACTATATGCCCAAGGACGTGGCCGACAAGCTCAAGGCCAAGGGCGTGTGGGAGGAAAGCAAAAAGTGAATAGGCAGTTTCGGCAAAAGTGCCCCACAGTTCTGCGGCAGGAATCCGCCGCAAGACAAAAATCTGGACGCCATGATGGTTGAAACCGGACATTTCGCCCTGGTCTTGGCGTTTGCGCTTTCGCTGGTTCAGACGATCGTGCCGCTGTTTGGCGCGCGCTTGAACAACCAGCGCCTGATGGCTGTCGGTGGTCCGGTCGCGGTGACCGGCTTTGGCCTGACGGCGCTGTCTTTCGTGGCGCTGGCGAGCGCCTATGCAAGCTCGGACTTCTCGGTGGCGAGTGTGTGGGAAAACTCGCATTCGCTGCAGCCGCTGATCTACAAGATCACCGGAACCTGGGGCAACCACGAAGGCTCGATGCTGCTCTGGGTGCTGATCTTGACCTTCTTCGGTGCGCTCGTCGCTGCGTTCGGGTCCAACCTGCCGGCGACGCTGCGCGCCAATGTGCTTGCCGTGCAAGGGGCGATCGGCGCCGCCTTCTTCCTGTTCATCCTGGCAACGTCCAATCCGTTCGTCCGGCTCAATCCGGCGCCGATCGAAGGCCGCGATCTCAACCCCATCCTGCAGGATCTCGGTCTCGCCGTTCACCCGCCGCTGCTCTATCTCGGCTATGTCGGCTTTTCGATCTGCTTTTCCTTCTCGGTGGCCGCTCTTATCGAGGGGCGCATCGACGCGTCCTGGGCACGCTGGGTGCGGCCGTGGACGCTGGTCGCCTGGATGTTCCTGACCGGCGGCATCGCCATGGGATCGTACTGGGCCTATTACGAACTCGGCTGGGGCGGTTTCTGGTTTTGGGATCCGGTCGAGAATGCCTCCTTCATGCCGTGGCTGGCGGGCACCGCGCTGCTGCATTCGGCCATCGTCATGGAAAAGCGCTCGGCGCTGAAGATCTGGACGCTGCTGCTCGCCATCCTCACCTTTTCACTGTCGCTGCTCGGCACCTTCCTGGTGCGCTCGGGCGTGTTGACCTCAGTGCACGCCTTTGCCACCGATCCGACACGCGGCATCTTCATCCTGTGCATTCTTACGCTGTTCATTGGCGGCTCGCTGGCGTTGTTCGCGCTGCGCGCCTCCCGATTGACGGCCGGCGGCCTGTTCCATCCGATTTCGCGCGAAGGCGCGCTTGTCCTCAACAACCTGTTTCTGACCACGGCCACCGCGACCGTGCTCGTCGGCACGCTTTATCCGCTGGCCGTCGAGGCCTTTTCGGCCGACAAGATCTCGGTCGGCGCGCCGTTTTTCAACCTGACCTTCGGGCCGTTGATGGTGCCGCTGCTGGTGATGGTTCCGTTCGGTCCGCTGCTGGCCTGGAAGCGGGGCGACGTCTTCGCCGCCGCGCAGCGCCTGATGGTGGCCTTTGCCGCGGCCCTTCTGGTAACGCTGGTCACCGCTCTGTTCATCGACGGCGCCTCGGTGTTCGCGGCGCTTGGCGTCGGCCTTGCCGTCTGGCTGATCCTAGGCGCGCTCACCGACCTTGCCGTCAAGTCCGGCTTTGGCAATGTTGCAACGGGGCTCATGGTCAGGCGCTTGCTTGGCTTGCCGCGCTCGGTCTTCGGCACGGCCTTGGCTCATCTCGGTCTTGGCCTGACCACGCTCGGCATCGTCGGCACGCTTTGCTTCGGCACCGAGAAGATATTGTCGATGCATGCCGGCGAGACGGTGGAATTGTCCGGCCACACGCTGCGTTTCGTCGGGCTTTATCCTGCCCAGGGGCCGAACTACAGCGAGGACCGTGGTCGCTTCGAACTGATCGGCGCCAGCGGCAGCGCTATCGGCGAAATGAGTTCCGCCAAGCGTTTCTACCCGGTGCGGCAGATGACGACGACTGAGTCCGGCATCAAGACGCTCTGGTTCAGTCAGCTCTACCTTTCGCTCGGCGACGAGGGCAAGGATGGCTCGGTCGTGGTGCGCCTGTGGTGGAAACCGCTGGTGACATTGATCTGGGGCGGTGGCCTGGTGATGATGGCTGGCGCGGCCATGTCGCTGATGGACAGGCGCCTGCGCGTCGGCGCCCCATCGCGCCGCCGCAGGCAGGCGAGCGCCGTGACGTCCGCGGGTCTGCCATGAACGCTAGGCTTTCGCTGACCTCGATTGTCCTGCTGCTGGCGCTGTTCTTTGCCGGCACGGCACTTGCGGTGAAGCCCGACGAGATGCTGGCCGATCCGGCGCTCGAGGCGAGGGCGCGAGTGCTCTCGGAAGGCCTGCGCTGCATGGTTTGCCAGAACCAGTCGATCGACGAATCCGACGCCGATCTTGCTCGCGATCTACGCATCCTAGTGCGCCAGCGCCTCGTCGCCGGCGATACCGATCAGCAAGTGGTGGATTACGTGGTGTCGCGCTACGGCGAATTCGTGCTGTTGAAGCCGCGCTTCGAGCCGCGCAATGCCTTGCTGTGGGGAACGCCGGTCATCCTGCTGCTGGTGGGAGGCTTTTTCATCGTACTGACGGCGCGGTCGCGCCGCACACTGGCAACAAAATCCCTGTCGGCCGAAGAACAGGCATCGTTGGACGCCATATTGCGCCGCGACTGACGGCCGCGGTGACCCGCGAACATTACCAAAGTTTCATGTGTCGGAAATGGCGCTGTAATGTGCGCCTCTCTAAGTCTCCTTTCCCGAGGATGCCGATCAAGCGCGTCCATTTGAAGAGGATACGAGACCCATGAATATTGCCCCCAATTCATATTCCGTCACCCGCAAGCGTCTCATGGCTGCCGTCGCGTCCATCGCCGTTGCCGGTGCGATCGGCGTCGGCGTGCTGACGACCGGAACCGGGCCTGTCTTGGCCGATGCCGTGCGCGTCGAGGCACCGCAGGTGCCGGGCTTCGCCGATGTCGTCGAGCGCGTTTCGCCCGCCGTGGTCAGCGTCAAGGTGAAGGCCAAGATCAGCCCGGCGGCGGACGATGGCTCCGACCAGTCCGACGATCCGAATGGCATGAACGACATGCCCGACAATCCGCAGTTGCGCCGCTTCTTCAAGGAATTCCGCGGCTTTGGCGACCAGGGCGGTCAGAATGAGGACGGTCACCGCCGGTTTGGACGCCGCGACCACAACAACGGCCAGCCGCGGCCGGTTGCGCAGGGTTCCGGCTTCTTCATCTCCGATGACGGCTATCTCGTCACCAACAACCACGTCGTCGAGGAAGGCTCGGCCTTCACCGTGGTGATGAATGATGGCAAGGAACTCGACGCCAAGCTGATAGGCACCGACCCGCGCACCGACCTCGCCGTGCTCAAGGTCGACGGCGTCGGCAAGTTCACCTATGTCGACTTCGCTGACGATTCCAAGGTTCGCGTCGGCGACTGGGTGGTGGCCGTCGGCAATCCGTTCGGCCTCGGCGGCACCGTCACCGCGGGCATCGTCTCGGCCCGCGGCCGCGACATCGGCGCTGGCCCTTATGACGACTTCCTCCAGATCGACGCCTCGGTCAACCGCGGCAATTCGGGCGGCCCGACTTTCAACCTCAACGGTCAGGTCGTCGGCATCAACACCGCGATCTTCTCGCCTTCCGGCGGCAGCGTCGGCATCGCCTTCGACATTCCGGCTTCGACCGCCAAGCAGGTGGTGCAGGACCTGATGAAGAGCGGCAGCGTACAGCGCGGCTGGCTTGGCGTTGAAATCCAGCCGGTCACGGCGGACATCGCCGATCTGCTGGGCCTGAAGTCGGATAAGGGAGCCTTGGTGTCCAGCGCCCAGGATAACGGCCCCGGCAAGAAGGCGGGCATATCGGCCGGTGACGTGATCACCCAGGTCGACGGCAAGGACGTCGCTTCGCCGAAGGAACTTGCCCGGCTTATCGGTGCTTACTCGCCGGGCAAGTCGGTCGATGTCACGGTCTGGCGTGACGGCAAGAGCCAGACGGTCAAGGTCGACCTCGGCACATTGCCCACGAGTGACAAGCAGGCGTCGGCCGACCAGCCGCAGCAGCCCGCCGCTCCGGCAAAACCCGACACCCTGGCAGATCTCGGTTTGACCGTCACCAAGTCCGAAAACGGCAAGGGTCTTGTGGTGACCGACGTCGATCCGGACAGCGATGCCGCCGATCGCGGCATCCAGCCGGGCGACATCATCACCGCCGTCAACTCGACCGAAGTGAACGGCACCGAGGACGTCGCCAAGGCCATGACCGAAGCGGTCAAATCCGGCCGCAAGGCAGTGCTGATGCAGATCACCCGCGACGACAACAACCGTTTCGTCGCGCTGCCCGTCGCCAAGGGCTGACGCTGGCTCCGGAACCGGAGTCCGGTTTCGGAGGCGGCAGGTTCGACGTTTCCAGTGCGGCCGTTTCAAACACCCCCGAGCCGCCGCACGGGAGAGCATGGAGCCGAGCACGTTAGTCAGTCATCGTGCTCCCCTCCGGCGGCAGCGGGCCTCCCATCGCCCGCTGCCGCACATTTCCAAAAACGCGTTTCAGCAATCTTGGTGAAACGAGATCGGGAACGAGGATTTTTATCGCGCGCGGCTTCCAATCATCTTGATCGCGATGCGCTTTGGCAAAGGCCACAATGCAGATGCCTGCTACTCAACCTTCCAGCGAAATCGCGTATAACAGCCCGATGAAGATTCTCGTCATAGAAGACGATCGCGAGGCCGCGGATTACTTGCAGAAAGCCTTCACCGAGGCCGGTCACACCGCGCATGTCGCCGGTGACGGCGAAACCGGCTTCGCGCTCGCCGATGCCGGCGATTACGACGTGATGGTCATCGACCGCATGATGCCGCGTCGCGACGGCCTGTCGGTCATCACCGGTCTGAGGTCCAGGGGCAACACGACGCCGGTGCTGATCCTGTCGGCGCTCGGCGAGGTCGATGACCGGGTCACCGGCCTGCGCGCCGGCGGCGACGATTATCTGACCAAGCCCTACGCTTTCTCCGAGCTTCTGGCCCGCGTCGAGGTCCTGAACCGCCGTGCCAGCGCCAAGGAAGCCGAAACCGTCTACCGTGTCGGCGATCTCGAACTCGACAGGCTGTCGCATTCGGTCCGCCGCGCGGCACGCGAGATCACGCTGCAGCCGCGCGAATTCCGCCTGCTCGAATATCTGATGCGCCATGCCGGCCAGGTGGTGACGCGCACCATGCTGCTCGAGAATGTCTGGGACTATCATTTCGATCCGCAGACCAACGTCATCGACGTCCATGTCTCGCGGCTGCGTGGCAAGATCGAGAAGGGTTTCGACAAGCCGATCCTGCATACAGTTCGCGGCGCCGGCTATATGCTGAAAAGCGGCTAGCAGCAGCATGGCTCTATCCGTGCCAGCCATCATGAAGACGACGGCAGCGCGGCTTTCGGCGCTCTATCTTCTGCTCTTCGCGCTCTGCGCAGTTCTGCTTGTCTTCTACATGACCTCGCTGTCGGCGCGCATGCTGACCGCGCAGACGCAGGAGACCATCAACGACGAGGTGCTCGGCCTCGCTCGCGCCTATCAGCGCGGCGGATTGCCGATCCTGGTGCGCGTGGTCGAACAGCGTTCCCGCCAGCCTGGCGCCAACCTCTATCTGATCGCTGACGCCAACGGCCAGATCCTGACCGGCAACGTGCAGAGCCTGGAGCCGGGCGTTCTGGAAAACGAAGGCTGGACCAGCAGCCCGTTCTCCTATCAGCGCTTTGGCGAGGGGGAGCTTGAGCGTCTGCGCAATCTGCCTGCTGAACAGGGCACCACCACGCAACCCGATCAGAACGATACGCAGGCACAAGGCGAAAAGGGCCACAACGCCATTGCCTTGGTGCTTCGCCTGCCGAACCAGATGATCATGCTGGTGGGCCGCGACCTTGGCGAGCCGGAGCGGCTACGCGCCGTCATCCGCCGCGCCTTGACGCTGGCGCTCGGCATGATGGCGGTTGGCGGACTGCTGATCTGGTTCTTCGTCGGCCGCGCTGCGCTGAAGCGCATCGATAGTGTGTCAGAAGCAAGCCGCCGCATCATGGGCGGCGACCTGTCGGGCCGGCTGCCGGTTACCGGGGCCGGTGATGAGTTCGACCGTCTCTCCGAGAACCTCAATTCCATGCTGGCCAGGATCGCCACGCTCAATGAAGGCTTGAAGCAGGTTTCAGACAACATCGCGCATGATTTGAAGACGCCGTTGACGCGGCTGCGCAACCGCGCCGAAGCGACGCTTTCCGGCAAGCACAAGTCCACCGACTACCGCCAGGCGCTGGAAAGCACGATTGCCGAGTCCGACCAGCTGATAAAGACCTTCAATGCCATCCTCATGATCTCCCGGCTGGAGGCGGGCTACTCTTCCGAGAACACCAGCCGCGTCGATCTGGCGGCGGCGGTGCGCGATGTCGTGGAGCTCTACGAGCCCGTGGCGGAAGAGGCTGACGTTTCGCTCGAAGCCACGACGGACGGCGCCTTCATAGTCAACGGCAATCGCGAGCTGATTGGCCAGGCGCTGTCCAACATCGTCGACAATGCCATCAAATACTCGACCGATGCCACCGCCAAACCGGCCGTTCGCGTGGCGCTCGGTCGCGCCGGCGGCGAAATCAGGCTTTCCGTCACCGACAATGGCCAGGGCATCCCGGACGATGCCGACCGCGCACGGGTGACCGAACGTTTCGTGCGGCTGGAGAAGAGCCGTTCGCAGCCTGGCTCAGGTCTCGGTCTCAGTCTCGCCAAGGCCGTGATGACATTTCACAATGGCCGGCTTGATCTCTTGCCTGGCAATCCCGGATTATCCGTGGTCATGAGTTTTCCCGCACGGGAGGATCATTGATGAGCGCGGTTGCGAAGCGGGCGGAGGCGGAGTGGCTGTTGAAGCCGGCGGCAAGGCTTTCTCCCCTGGACGAAAGCCATGCGCGGCAGGAACTGGCCGAGATCGCTTCCGCGGCACGCGAAGAAGGGCTGGCGCGGCTGGCCAGATTCCTGGCCGGCAAGGGGGAGGGCCAGGACTTCCTGGCAGCTGTCTTCGACTTGTCGCCGTTCCTGCGTGATACGGCGCGTCGCCGGCCGCGGATCCTGGACGGGCTTTTCGACCAGACGGTCGAGGCTCGGCTGAAGGCGATCGGGGCCGCGATCGATCGCGCGCATTTGGCCGAGGCAGTCTCGGAATCCGGCCTGATGATGGAACTGCGTCAGTGGAAGGCCGAGGCGCATTTCCTGATCGCGCTGGCCGATCTTGCCGGCGAGGCCGAAACGGCGCTGACGGTACGGCGGTTGAGTGACCTGGCCGATGCCTGCGCCCGCGCCGCCGTCGACTTCCTGCTGCGCGACGCGCATGGCCAGGGCAAGCTCAGACTGCCGGATCTCGACAATCCATCGCGGCAATCGGGCTGGATCCTGCTCGGCATGGGCAAGCTTGGCGCGCATGAGCTGAATTTCTCCTCCGACATCGATCTTGTGGTTTTCTTCGATCCGGAGGCGCCGGCCATCGTCGATCCTCTTGACGCCACCGAGCTGTTTTCGCGCCTGACACGCCGGCTGGTGCGCATCCTGCAGGACCGCACCGAGCACGGCTATGTCTTCCGCACCGATCTCAGGCTGCGCCCCGATCCCGGTTCGACACCGCTGGCGATCCCTGTCGAAGCTGCGCTGCGCTACTACGAGGCGCGCGGCCAGAACTGGGAGCGCGCCGCGATGATCAAGGCGCGTCCGGTGGCCGGCGATCTGGCCGCCGGTGCGACCTTCCTCAAGGAGCTTCAGCCCTATATCTGGCGCAAATACATGGATTACGCGGCGATTGCCGACGTCCACTCGATCAAGCGCCAGATCCACGCCCACAAGGGCCATGGCGAGATCGCCGTGAAGGGGCATAACGTCAAGCTTGGGCGCGGCGGCATTCGCGAGATCGAGTTCTTCGTCCAGACACAGCAGCTCATCGCCGGCGGCCGCTTTCCGGAACTGCGCGGTCGCGAGACGGTGCCGATGCTCGGCCAGCTTGCGGCGCGCGGCTGGATCACCGCCGACGCGCGCGACGCGCTCGCCCGTCAGTACTGGTTCCTGCGCCGTGTTGAACACGCCGTGCAGATGGTTGCCGACGAGCAGACGCACACGCTGCCGGACGACGATGAGGGGCTGGAGCGCATCGCCCGCATGCTTGGTTTCGCCGATGCGGCCGCCTTTTCCCTGGCGTTCCGCGCCTCGCTGCAACAGGTCGAACGCCACTACGCCGCGCTGTTTGAAACCGCGCCCGAGCTTTCGACGGGCATCGGCAATCTGGTCTTCACCGGCGATGTCGACGATCCCGATACGTTGCAGACCCTGCACGGCCTCGGCTTCCAGCGGACGAGCGACATCTGCCGCGTCATCCGCGGCTGGCATTTCGGCCGCTATCGCGTCACTCAGTCGGCGGAGGCACGCGAGCGACTGACTGAGTTGACGCCGGCGCTGCTGCGCTCTTTCGGTCAGACGCGCCGGGCGGACGAAGCCCTGCTCCGCTTCGACGAGTTCCTTGCCGGCCTGCCCGCCGGCATCCAGCTCTTTTCGCTGCTGCAGTCCAATCCGGCCCTGTTGAAGCTCTTGGCGACGATCATGGGTGCCGCACCCCGGCTGGCGGCGATCATCACGCGCCGGCCGCATGTCTTCGATGGCCTGCTCGACCCCGCCCTGCTGACAGAATTGCCGGATCGCGCCTATCTGTCGGGCCGGCTTTCCGCCTTCCTCGAAGGCGACAGGGCCTATGAGGATGTGCTCGACCGGCTACGCATATTTGCCTCCGAGCAGAAATTCCTGATCGGCGTCAGGCTGCTCGCCGGCTCGATCGATCCGGCCCGGGCCGGCCGCGCCTTTTCCGACCTTGCCGATCTCACCATCGGGGCGGCGCTGCAGGCGGTGACGGCCGAATTCGCGGTACGCCATGGCACGATTGCCGGCGGCGTGGTTTCGCTGCTCGGCATGGGCAAGCTTGGCAGCCGCGAGCTGACCGCCGGGTCGGATGTCGACCTGATCCTGCTCTACGACCACGAGCCGGACGCCGAGGACTCCGACGGCGACAAGCCACTGGCGCCCTCGCACTACTACACCCGCATGACGCAGCGGCTGATATCAGCGGTGTCCGCGCCGACCGCGGAAGGGGTGCTCTACGAACTCGACCTGCGGCTGCGGCCATCCGGCAATAAGGGTCCGGTGGCCACCCACATCGACGCCTTCAAGAAGTACCAACGCCAGGAGGCCTGGACGTGGGAACACATGGCGCTGTCGCGGGCGCGCGCCATTGCCGGCGACGCCAGCCTGTGCGGCGAGGTTGAAGCGGAAGTTGCCGCGGTGCTTGGCCAACCGCGCGACGCTGTAAAGGTGATGTCCGAGGCCGCAGACATGCGCGCCATGATCGAGGCCGAAAAGCCGCCGCGCGACCTCTGGGACATCAAGCTCATACCCGGCGGTCTGATCGATCTCGAATTCATCGCCCAGGTGGCGGTGATCACCGCGCAGGTCGAAGCCGGGCCGCGCGTCACCGGCACGGCCGAGATCCTGTCCCGTCTGGCGCCCGGCTTTGCCGTGGCCGGGGTCAGGCAGGAACTTGCCGATGCCTATGCACTCTATTTGGGGCTGACCCAGATGACCCGGCTGTGCCTCACCGGAGCCTTCGAGCGCGACGACGTTCCGCCGGGGCTTTCGGATCTGCTTCTGGCGGTCGCCGACCTGCCGGATTTCGGTGTGCTGGAAGCACATCTCAAGGAAACGTCGCGGAAGGTCAGGAAGGATTTCAACCTTCTGCTTCGTGCCGGACGACCGTGACGAACGGTTGTCCGGCCAGAGCATCGGACCCAACGGTGGGAACCGGTTTTGGGAAAGTCCGATGCTCAAACAAGGAGATAGAGCGGCCATAGATCCGCCACTCCAGCGTCGGGGGTGACGATGCAACAGGAGAAGACCATGAGAAAGACGACCAAACTTGCCCTTGCCTTCGTAGCCTTGGCCGGCGCCGTCGGCACCACGGCCTATGCCGAAAACAACGCCAGCGCAAAAATGCGCGAAGGCATGATGATGCGCCTCAACAAGGCGATGAGCGATTCGGACGGCACCATCACGTTCGACCAGTTTTCCGACGCCATGGACGCGCGGCTGAAGAAGCTCGTTGCCGACAATGGCGGCAAGCTGACCGTCGCCCAGCTCGCGGACGCGCTGGAGAAGGCGCGTTTCGAGCGGATGGCCAAGCGCATCATCGCCCGCTACGACAGCAAGGGCGACGGCACGCTGACCACCGACGACATCACCAGTCGCCAGAAAAAGGTCTTTGCCATGCTCGACAGGAACAATGACGGCAAGATCGAAAAGAGTGAGCTGCCGAAAGGCGACCGCTTTGGCCGCCACCGCAAATCGGATGGCGACGGCAATGACGGTGACATGCAGTAGGGAAGCAAGCCGCGTCCTGAGGGCCTGATTGGGGGCTCCGACATCTGAAACGTGGAATTCCGGCGGCAGGCGCCGCCGGAGACACGTTCCCCGACGAACCGGCGCAACCCGTCAGGCCGCGGCCTTAATCGCGAGCGTCGCTTTCTTGACTGGAATGCGCACCGACACGATCGTGCCGGCGCCTTCGGTCGAGCGGATCTTCAGCGCGCCGCCTTGCAACTCGGCCAGCGAGCGCGAGATGGCAAGGCCAAGGCCGGAACCGGCATGGTTCTTGGAAAACTGGTTCTGCACCTGTTCAAAGGGCCGTCCGAGCTTGCCGAGCGCTTCCTTCGGGATGCCGCAGCCATTGTCCTCGATGGTCAGCACCAGTGCGCCGGATGTGTTGCGGGCCCTGACCGATATGTGCCCGCCCTGACCGGTGAATTTCACCGCGTTGGACAATAGGTTTATGACGATCTGCTTGATCGCACGGCGATCGGCGATCAGCGTCAGCGCGTCGGCGATGCGTGTTTCCACGGTGATCGCCTTTTGCGCCGCTTGCAGCGAGACGACGCGAACCGTTTCGCTGATCAGCGGACCGAGATCGATTTCTTCCCGATCCAGCGAGAACTGGCCGGCCTCGATCTTGGACATGTCGAGAATGTCGTTGATGACGCCCAGGAGATATTTGCCGCTGCTGTTGATGTCGGTGGCATATTCCTCGTAGCGCTCCGACCCCAGCGGACCGAACAGGCCCTGTTCCATCAGTTCGGAGAAGCCGATGATGGCGTTCAGCGGCGTGCGCAATTCATGCGACATGTTGGCCAGGAACTCGGATTTGGCCCGGTTCGCCGCTTCGGCGCGTTCGGTTTCCTTCATGTATTTGCGGTTGAGGTCGACCAGTTCGCGCGACCGCTCCTCTTCGGCCCGGCGAGCGAGGCTCAGGTCATGGATCGTCGCCATCAGCCGACGTTCGCTGTCGACGAGTTTCTCCTGATGCAGCTTTATCTGAGTGATATCCGAGCCCACCGAAACGATACCGCCGTCCCGGGTCCGCAGTTCGTTGACCTGCAGCCAGCGGCCGTCGGCCAGCTGCCGCTCGAAGGTGGCGCCGCCTTGCAGTCCGTTGGTGTTGGCAAGCCGCCGTTCGGAAGCGAAGGCCAGCATGCGTTCTTCCAATGCGGCGCGCGCAACGCCTGGCATCACATCACGGTCCGAAAGCCCGTTGTCCTGCTGGTATTTGGAATTGCACATGATCAGGCGCTGGGCCGAATCCCACAGAACGAAGGATTCGTTGATGTTCTCGATCGCCGTTCTGAGGCGAAGATCAGCCGCCTCGGAACGCAGCGCCAGATGGCGCTGCTCGGTGACGTCAACGGCGATGCCGATCAACTGGATCTCCGGCGCTTCCGGATCGATGACTTGCGCCCTGGCGCGCATCCATACCCATTGACCGTCGGCATGCCGCATCCGGAACACCTGGTCGATATGGTCGATCTCGCGGGAGACGATCCTGTTGGCCAACAGGAACAGGTCGCCATCCTCGGGGTGGATGATCTCGTCAACCTCGCCGAAGGACAGCATCGTGTCGCAAGGCTCGTAGCCGAGCATGTCGTACATCGAGCGCGACCAGTACATCTTGCCGCGCACCATGTCCCAGTCCCACAGGCCGCAGCGGCCGCGAACCAGCGCCATGTCGATGCGCTGATGCGCTTCGAGATAGATACGATCGGCCGCCTGCGCGCGCGCCGCCTGGCCGAAATAGGCGTAGAGGATGATGATCAGCACGCCGGCCGTCAGCACGAACAGGGTGACGTTCAGCGAGACGGTCTTGCGCCACGCATCGAAAACCGCATCCTGCGGAACCAGGGCCGCCGCCGCGCCTTTTCGCCCATTGGCCAGGCTGACCGCCGCATACCAGTCCTGTCCGCCGATGTTGACCTCCATCACGCCGGCGCGGTCGCCGAACATGAACAATGGCTGGCCGCCCTGGACGAGACCGTCGAGCGAATGGCCTTGCCATGGCATCGAACGCGGAGTCACCGCGACGATCTTGAAAGCGCTGTCGGTGATGACAAGCACATGGCTGCGGCCCATCGCACCCTGACGGCTGGTGGTTTCCAGAAGATCCTGGATGGCGCCTGGCACCGTGTCCGAAGTGGTGGCGAGTGAACTCGCCAGTTGGCCCGCCGCCAGCGTGAGGATTGCCTTGGCATCGCGCTCGACATCGTCGCGCTCGTTCATCAGCGATAGCACCCGCAGCGCCGCGATGACGATCAGAAAAGTAATGATGAGAGCCGGTATCGATCGGCGCAATAGCGGCTCCGCGGCCAGCAGCCGCCGGTAGGCCGGTTCGGCGATGAGCCGCGTATTCCCGGCAAGGCCGTCGCTTCGCGCCTCGCGGCGGGCAAAAGCCTTCCCTCCGGGCGCGCCCCACGCGTCCGCCTTCGCCATAAATGGCACTCCCCGAATTTGCCTATGCTTGGTGATCCGGCAAACGCCGCACATCCGAATCGTCAGTAAAGAATCAAAGGTGATTCGCCTTGTCCAGTGGTCCGGCGAAAAAAGATTAAAAATCGACTAAAATAATGGACTTTCGCCGGCTTCGAGGCCCTGCCTTCCCCGGAAGGGGGAAGGGAAGGGGCGATTAGGCCAGCGTACGCTCGACAATGTCTCTTAAATCCGCCGACAGGTTTTCGGTGCCGGCGATCGAAAGTAGCGCTTCCCTGGCCTTGGCCTGCCGGCCGGGTTCGAGCGAACGCCACGATCTGAGCGCCGTCGCCAGCCTTGCCGCTACTTGCGGGTTGCGCTTTTCGACCTCGAGCACCGTCCGCGAGAAGAACCTGTAGCCCTCGCCGTCGGCGCGGTGGAAGCCGGTCTGGTTGGCGCTGGAGAATGTGCCGATCAACGAGCGCACCCGGTTCGGATTGGCCATCGAGAAGGCCGGGTGAGCGGTCAGGGCGCGCACTGTGTCGACGGCCTGCGGACCGGGCACGCTGGCCTGGATCTGGAACCATTTGTCCATGACCAGCGGGTCGGATCCATATGTCGTCTCGAAAGCCGCCAGTGCCCTGATTGCCTCGGGCGAACCGTGGTGGCGATGGGCGAGCACGGTAAGTGCGGCGGCGCGGTCGGTCATGTTGGTCGCCGATTGGAAGTGGCTCATGGCAAGCGCCGCTCCGCCCGGCTGCAAGGAGAGATAGTCCAGCAGGATGTTGCGCAAGGCGCGTCGCCCGGCGCTCGCCGCGTCAGGGCTGAACGCCGCCTTGTCGGCAAGACGGTCGTAGAGGCCGGCAAATGTGTCCCGGTTGGCGCTGCCGATCGTGAGCGTCAGGGCCTCGCGGGCCGCATGGATGGCGTCGGGATCGATATTCTTGCCGATGTCACGGGCAATGTCGGCGTCGCCTGGCAACGCCAGCGCCAGTGCCCGGTAGGCCGGCTCCAGCGTCTCGTCGCCGGCGATGTTGCCGGCGAGTTCGGTCAGCCGCTGGGCGAAGACCGGCTGCTTGCCGCCAAGGATCTGGCGGAAGGCGGCAATCAGCGCATCGGTCAGCAGCGTGTTGAAGGCCTGCCAGCGCGAGAAGGCGTCGCTGTCATGGCGGGCGAGGAAGAACTGGTCGTCGGCCTTCTGCTCGACGGAAAGCGTCACCGGCGCCGAAAAGCCGCGGTTGAGCGAGACGGCCGGCCGTTCGGCCACGCCCGAGAAACGCACCATGTGGCGGCGCTTGCGGACATGGATGACGCCGTCCTCGACGCTGGCGCCCTCGACGCTGCTATACTCGACCGGCCTGCCGCCGGCACCGATCAGGCCGAAGGCGAGCGGAATGTGCATCAGCCGCTTGCGGCTCTCGGATGGCGTCGGCGGCACCGACTGCTCGATCTCGAGCGTGAACTCGCGCGCGGCCGGATTGTGCGTCGAACTGACCGTCAGGTTGGGCGTGCCGGCCTGATGATACCAGAGCGCGAACTGCGACAGGTCGCGGCCGGACGCATCCTCGAACACCTTGATGAAATCCTCGATCGTCGCCGCCTCGCCATCGTGCCGCTCGAAATAGAGGTCCATGCCGGCGCGAAAGGCGTCAGGCCCAAGGATGGTGCGGATCATGCGCACCACTTCGGAGCCTTTCTCGTAGACCGTCGCCGTGTAGAAATTGTTGATCTCGCGATAGCGGCGGGGCCGCACCGGATGCGCCAGCGGCCCCTGGTCCTCGGGAAACTGGTGTGCGCGCAGCGTGCGCACCTCGGCGATGCGTTTGACCGCACGCGAGCGCTGGTCGGCGGAGAATTCGTGGTCGCGGAAAACCGTCAGCCCTTCCTTCAGGCAAAGCTGGAACCAGTCGCGGCAAGTGATTCTGTTGCCTGTCCAATTGTGGAAATATTCATGCGCGATGATCGCCTCGATATTGGCGAAATCGGCATCGGTCGCGGTCTCCTGGTCGGCCAGCACATATTTGTCGTTGAAGATGTTGAGGCCCTTGTTCTCCATCGCACCCATGTTGAAGTCGGACACGGCGACGATGTTGAAGACGTCAAGGTCGTATTCGCGGCCAAACGCCTCCTCATCCCATCGCATCGACCGCTTCAGCGCGTCCATGGCGTAGCCGGCCAGCTTCTCCTTGCCTGGCTCGACATAGATGCCGAGCTCGACCTTGCGGCCCGACAGGGTGACGAAGCTGTCGGCGACCTTGCCGAGATTGCCGGCGACCAGCGCGAACAGGTAGGACGGCTTGGGGAAGGGGTCGTGCCAGACCGCATAATGCCAGCCATTGCCGAGATCGCCGTTGTCGACCGGGTTGCCGTTGGACAGGAGCAGCGGCGCCTCGTCGCGCAGCGCCTCGATCCGCACCGTGTAGACGGACAGGATGTCGGGTCGATCGAGGAAATAGGTGATGCGGCGAAAGCCTTCGGCCTCGCATTGCGTGCAGTAGACATTGCTGGAGCGATAAAGGCCCATCAGGGCTTCGTTGCCGTCAGGTGCCAGTTCGGTCTCGATAACCAGCTGAAAGCGACGCGCGGCCGGCGGCTTGAGGATGGTCAGTTGGTCGGGGCTCACCAGCAGATCCGCCCGCTTCGCTTTCTTGCCGTCGATCTCGACCCGCTCGAGCGTCAGCCCGTCGCCGTCCAGCACCAACGGTGCCGACACGGATACGCCGTCACGGCGCTCGACTGTGAGCACGGCGGTGACGCGCGTTGCTTCTGGCGACAGGCGGAAGGTGAGGTTCGCTTGCGGAATGAGGTAATCGTTGGGGCGATAGTCTTCGAGCTTGAAGACCTGGCCGGTGTCCGTGCGCATTCCGTGGGTTTTCCTGTCGATTGCGTAGGCGGCGGATTGTTGCCGCTGGTCCTAAAAAATTTGAAGTCCGCGCTCTTTACACGAAACGGTCCCTCGACAAAACTGAGCCAACGCCTATTTCAGGCGTTCCTTCTCCAGTCATCATCGCGAGGCATCCATGACCGTCGTCACGCCGAAATTCGGGATGGGCGCCTCCGTGCTGCGGCGCGAGGATGCTGCCTTCATCCAGGGGCAGGGGCGCTATACCGACGACATCCAGCCGGCTGGCGTCCTGCACGGCCATGTGGTGCGCTCGCCGGTTGCCAAGGCAAGCTTCAGCATCGGTTCGACCGAGGCGGCGAAGGCCGCGCCTGGCGTGCATCTGGTGCTGACCGGCAAGGACCTTGCCCATCTCGGTGATCTCAAGTCCGGCGTCATGCAGGCACAGCCGGATGGCACCAAGGCGCCGACCCGCGACATTCCGATCCTGTGCCGCGACCGCGTCAACTATGTAGGCGATGCCGTCGCTTTTATCGTCGCCGACAGTCGCGCCCTGGCGCAGGATGCCGCCGAGCTGATCGATGTCGACTATGATTCCGAGGACGCCGCCTCCGGCACCGCGACGGCGCTTGCCGAAGGCACGCCGCTGGTCTGGCCGGAACTCGGTTCCAACCGCGCCTTCAGCTACCACATGGGCGACAAGAAAAAGACCGACGCGGCTTTCGCCAAGGCCGCCCACGTCACCCGCATCGAATTCGTCAACAACCGGCTGGTCTGCAACTACATGGAGCCGCGCTCGGCGATCGGCGAGTGGAACGTGCGGGAGAACCGCTTCGTGCTGACCACAGGGTCGCAGGGCGTGCATTCCATGCAGTATATCCTGGCCGGCCTGTTCAAGATCAAGAAGGATCAGATACGTGTCATCACGCCGGATGTCGGCGGTGGTTTCGGGCCCAAGAGCTTCGTCTACCGTGAGTATCCGCTGGTGCTCGAGGCGGCAAAGCGGCTTGGCCGCCCGGTAAAATGGGCCAGCGACCGCACCGAGCACTTCCTGACCGACGCTCAAGGGCGGGACAATGTCGTGAAGGCGGAGATGGCGCTGGACAAGGACGGCCGTTTCCTTGGCATGAAGGTGGACCTGCTCGCCAATATCGGCGCCTATATCTCGCAATACGGTCCGTTCATTCCCTATATCGGCGTCACCATGTCGACCGGCGTCTATGATATCCAGGCGCTCGACGTCTCGGTGACCGGCCTCTACACCAACACTTGCCCGGTCGATGCCTATCGCGGCGCCGGCCGGCCGGAAGCGGCGTTCCTGCTGGAAAAGCTTGTCGATGCCTGCGCCCATGATCTGGGCCTGCCTGTCGAAGAGATCAGGCGCCGCAATTTCATCCGGCCCGAACAGTTTCCCTACCGCACGCAGACCGGCCGCCTCTACGACACTGGCGAATTCGAAGGGCATATGAACCGCGCCATCGAACAGGCGCAATTGAAGGCATTTCCGGCGCGGCTCGAACAGTCGAAAGCAGGCGGAAAGATCCGCGGCATCGGCATGGCCACCTATATCGAGGCCTGCGCGTTTCCCGGTTCCGAACCGGCCTTTGTCGAACTCAATGGCGACGGCACGGTGACGCTGAAGATCGGCACCCAGACCAACGGGCAGGGGCACGCCACCGCCTATGCGCAGTTCCTGTCGGAGAAGCTCAATCTCGACATCGACAAGATCCATGTCCGCCAGGGCGACACCGACGAATTGAAGGCCGGTGGCGGCACCGGCGGCTCGCGTTCGATTCCGCTGGGCGGTGTTTCGGCGTCGCGTGCCGGCGAGGATTTGGCCAACAAGATCAAGCGGATCGCCGCCGATGAGCTGGAGGCTTCAGCCGGCGACATCGAGCTGTCGAACGGCGTTGCCCGTATCGTCGGCACCGACCGGACGATCGATTTTTCGAGCATCGCCAAGGCCGCCAAGACGCCGGACGATCTGAAGGGGTTCGGCGAGTTCGTGCAGGACGAGTGCACCTACCCGAACGGCACCCATATCTGCGAGGTCGAGATCGATCCCGAAACCGGCGCGACCGAGATTGTCAGCTACACCATCGTCGATGATTTTGGCGTCACCGTGAATCCGATCCTGCTCGCCGGCCAGGTGCATGGCGGGGTGGTGCAAGGCATCGGCCAGGCGCTGATCGAAGACACCGTCCATGGCGAGGACGGGCAACTGCTGACGGCGAGCTTCATGGACTACGCCATGCCGCGCGCCGACAATTTCCCGTTCTTCCACTTCGAGACCCGCAACGTGCCGTCGACCACCAATGCACTCGGCATCAAGGGGGCGGGCGAGGCCGGCACCATCGGGGCAACGCCGGCCGCGCTCAATGCGGTGACCGACGCGCTCTGGCGCGCCTACGGCATCAGGCACATCGACATGCCGGCGACGCCGGCGCGCATCTGGGCGACGATCCGGGAAGCCGCGGGAGCGTGACAGCGGGGCCGGGCACCCCCACCGTCGGGGTTAATGAGCACGCCGGCGGGCACAGCACGCTCACCGGCATCATGCTCAAGATCGTATCGGTGGCGGTCTTCGTCGGCATGCAGACCTGCATCAAGGCAGCGGGTACCGTGCCGGCGGGCCAGATCGTCTTCTTCCGTTCCTTCTTCGCAATCTTCCCGATCATCGCCTTCCTCGCTTTCAGGGGAAAACTTGGCACCGCCTTCTCGACCAGGCGTCCGCTCAATCACATCGCGCGCGGCGTCGTTGGCGTCTGCGCCATGGGGCTCGGCTTCTTCGCGCTGACACGGCTGCCATTACCGGAAGCGATCACGCTGAACTACGCCCAGCCACTGCTGGTGGTGGTGTTCAGCTCGATCTTTCTCGGCGAGGCCATCCGCGTCTATCGCTGGAGCGCGGTCGCGGTCGGTCTGGTCGGCGTGCTGATCATCTCGTGGCCGGAACTGACGCTGCTGCGCTCGGGTGCTGCCCTCGGCGACCAGGAGGTGCTTGGCGTCATTGCCGCGCTGCTTGCCGCGGCCATCTCGGCCATCGCCATGCTGCTGGTGCGCAACCTCGTTCAAAGCGAGCGCACCGCGACCATCGTGCTGTGGTTTTCGGTGACGGCGAGCGTCATGGCGCTGCTGTCGCTGCCGTTCGGCTGGCAGGCGCTGACGCCACTCCAGGCGGCTCTGCTGGTTGCCGCCGGTTTTTGCGGTGGCCTCGGCCAGATCCTGATGACGGCAGCCTATCGCCATGCCGAGGCCTCGGTCGTGGCGCCCTTCGAATACACGTCGATGATTCTTGGCGTCGCCGTCGGCTATCTCGTTTTTGGCGACATCGCCACGCTCAACATGCTTGTCGGCGGCCTGATCGTCGTCGCGGCCGGCATCTTTATCATCTGGCGGGAGCGCCGGCTCGGCCTGGAGCGCACCCGCACCCGCAAGGCTGCTCTGCCCCAGGGATGATCCGGCCCCTTGCTTTGGCGATCAGCGAGGGTCGCGATAAATTCTCTCTGTCGACGAGGAATCTAAAATGAATGACAGAAAGCGAACGTACACCCTCCACACGAACCGTGAACTTCCCATGATGCTCGCTGGAACCAAGCCTTTGGCTGTGTTTGCCCACGAGCGAGTGGACGGCTTTGAGAAATCTGATGCGTTAGCCAATCAAGACTTTGCTCCGCACGTTGCCGACGGAACGCTGTCGGAGCGCGTACGGACCTTTCGGATGCCCCTGCGGAGCGGTGCGACACTGGACATCGACTATTGGTTTTACACCCTCAGAGGTGAGGAGTGGAGGGTCGAAGCGTATTCGCTGCTTCTCGACCTCCTGCATCATCGCGGCCCTTGGTGCCCTCAGTTGGAATGGCTGGAGGGAAAACTGCTCGGATACACCGACCAAGAGAATTTCGATCATCTCTCTCGGACCTACCCGGATGATCAATTCGTTGCTGAGATTTCAGGTTCGTTGTGTCGGAAATCGTCAGTTTGACGCCTCGGTCGCTCAGCGTGGCGCCCGCTCCTTCGCCAGCCGCACCAGCACCGTCCGCGTCTGCTCGTCGGCAGGGAAAAACGATTCGATCGCCAGTTCCGACAATGTCACGTCGAGCGGCGTGCCGAACACGGTGATGGTGCTGATGAACGACAACACCTGATCGCCATGGGCGAGGCGCAGCGGATGCACGATGGCGTTCGGCTCGACAGGCATGGGCCGGCTGCTCTTCAACCCGGACGGGTAGCCGTGCAGCTCGCGCTCCAGTTCGACCAGAACAGGATCGCCGCTCGTGTCAGTCTGATGCTTGAGGCGCTCAAGCAGGTGCGTGCGCCATTCCTGAAGATTGACGATGCGCGGCGCAATGCCGCCGGGGTGCAGGCTGAGGCGAAGCACGTTGACCGGCGCCGTCAGCAGCGATGGCTCCGCGACATCGGCAAGGAACGGAGCGATTGCGGCATTGGCCGAAACCAGGTTCCAGTGCCGGTCGACGGCGAGTGCCGGGAAAGGCTCGTGTCCCTTGAGCACGATCTCCACCGCCGCCATCGCCGGCGCCAGCGTCGTGTCGGTGAGCGGGCGTTCGCTGAAGCTCGGCGCAAAGCCTGCCGCCAGCAGCAGCTGGTTGCGTTGCCTGAGCGGGATCGACAGCTGTTCGGCCAGATGCAGCACCATGTCGCGCGAGGGCGCGGCACGGCCGCTCTCGACAAAACTCAGATGTCGCTGCGAGATCTCGGCTTCCATGGCGAGGCCGAGCTGGCTCATGCGGCGGCGGGTGCGCCATTCGCGAATGAGGCTACCGGCGGAGTTTTGGGATGTCGTCATGAGCGAATGACTAGGCCGGCGAGGGGCGCATTTCAATTACCTGCGAGGTCATCACCAGGTGAGCGACTAGGTGAGCGCTCGCAGCTTCGCCTTCACTTCGAGAAAATCCCGCCACGCCAGTTTCTTGTGCGCCGGGGTCCTCAAGAGATAGGCCGGATGCAGGGTTGGCATGGCGGGAATGGCGATGCCGGATGCCGTCGTGTGGACGCGCCAGTTGCCGCGCAGCCGCAAGATGCCTTCGCTGGTATTGAGCAAGGTTTTCGCGGACGGACCGCCGAGGTTGATCAGCACCTTGGGATTGACCAGTTCGATCTGCCTCTCGATGAACGGCCGGCATATCTCGGTCTCGTGCGGCGTTGGCGTGCGATTGCCGGCGGCCGCCACGGAATGACGTTGGCGATGTAGACCGAGGTTCGGTCGAGGCCGATCGCGGCCAGCATGCGGTCGAGCAGCCGGCCCGAGCGGCCGACGAAGGGCAGGCCTTCGATGTCCTCGTCGCGGCCTGGTGCCTCGCCGACCAGCATGACGGCGGCCTCCGGATTGCCGTCGGCGAACACCAGGTTCTTGGCGGTGGCCTTGAGGTTGCAGCCGTCGAACGCCGCCATGTGCTGGCGAAGCTCGTCCAGCGTCGTTGCCGTCGTCGCCAGCTGGCGCGCCAGCGCCGCTTGCGCTTCATCGGGGACCGTAGAGGTCTTGGCCGGTGCGCGTGCGACGGGCGGCGCGTTTGATCTGTCACCCGCCTCGGCACTGGGCACGCCAGTCGAGCGAGGCGGTGCGGCGTTGTCGCCCAAGGGCGCCGCCGGCGCGCGCTCGGTTGGTTTGGGCGCAGCCTCCGCGAACCGGTTCACCGGCTGGTCTTCAAGCGCCTCGTCGACGCCCGCGCTGGCATAGAAGGCCAGCAGGTCGGCAAGGTCTGGTCTGTTGTTGGGGGAAGCGGCAGTCATGGAGTCACATTCGTCCGCATGGCGGCAATTTGCAAGGCTGGCCGCTTGCCCTAGCCTGTCGGAATGCGGGGGTCTTGCACCAGATAGAAGGTCCATCGTGGCGTGTAGTCGGTCATCAGGAATTCGAACCTGGCGGTTTTCAGCGGGTCGACCTTGCCGTTCTTGAACAGCAACCGATCATAGGGTTCGAAATCACGATCGAATTCGGCGAAATTGCTCGACCAGATATTGTCGGGCGTCTTGTTGCGCTGGTCGAACGAAAGCCCGTCGCCGAACACGCTCGGCTGGTCAAGTATCTCCTGAAGCTCGAACTGGAATTCGATCCACGCCTGGCCGCTGTTGTTGAGCACGTCGATGCGCATGTACATGACGCCGTTGGCGAACTCGCCGGCCTTGCCGAATGCCTGGATCGGCTTTGTCGTGCGGATGGTCAAAGTCACCGGTGTCGCCGAATTGAGCTCTTCGGTGATCACCAGCGGGTCTTCCTTGGTTCCGATGCCGGAGGCACCGGTGATGCGGAAGCCGCCAAGCTCGTCGGAAAAGGAATAGGCGCCTGTCGCCCAGACTTTCACCTCGTCGGCGACGGCGTCGACCGGTGCCAGCAGCAGAAGGGCCAAAAGGAGCGCCCGGCGGGCCCGGCCGGGCGTTGATGGAAAGCGCGTCGATGACAAGCCGGCTGGCCCAGGAATGCGCATGGCGTGAAGTATGGCCGATAAGCAAGCCGTCGAACAATTAAAAACGCAAGCGCCGCGGGCCAGGCTGAACGAAAGCAGCCGCCCTGGCGCACGATGCGCGACTTTTTGGCCAAATCCGCATTGTCACGTATGCGCCGGTTTCCTGTCGCCAATTGATGCGCTATGCAGCGCAGGAGCCAGCAAGATACGCAACAGCGGCAAGCCAGTGCGGAGGGGTTGATGAGCGACATCGAACGCGAAAGCATGGAATTCGACGTGGTTATCGTCGGCGCCGGCCCTGCCGGCCTCGCCGCGGCCATCCGCCTCAAGCAGGTCAATCCCGAGCTTTCCGTCGTCGTGTTGGAAAAGGGCGGTGAGGTCGGCGCCCACATCCTCTCCGGCGCCGTCGTCGATCCGATCGGCATCGACCGGCTGCTGCCCGGTTGGCGCGAGGAGGATGGCCATCCGTTCACGACGCCGGTCACGGCGGACCATTTCCTCGTGCTCGGCCCTGCCGGCTCGTTCCGCCTGCCCAACATCCTGATGCCGCCGCTGATGAACAATCACGGCAACTACATCGTCTCGCTCGGCAATGTCTGCCGCTGGCTGGCGACCAAGGCCGAGGCGCTTGGCGTCGAGATCTATCCCGGCTTTGCCGCGACCGGTCTGCTCTACAATGAAGAAGGCGCCGTTACCGGCGTCGTCACCGGCGACATGGGCGTCGAGAAGGACGGCACGCACGGCCCGGGCTTCGCGCCGGGCATGGCTCTGATGGGCAAGTATGTACTGATCGGTGAGGGCGCTCGCGGCTCGCTCGCCAAGCAACTGATCGCCAAATACAATCTTTCCGACGGCCGCGAGCCCGGCAAATACGGCATCGGCCTCAAGGAACTCTGGCAAGTCAAGCCGGAGAACCATCGGCCTGGCCTGGTTCAGCATTCCTTCGGCTGGCCGCTCGACATGAAGACCGGCGGCGGCTCCTTCCTCTACCATCTCGAGGACAACCAGGTGGCCGTGGGTTTCGTCCTCCATCTCAACTACAAGAATCCCTGGCTGTCGCCCTTCGAGGAATTCCAGCGCTTCAAGACCCATCCGGCGATTTCCGCCACGTTCGAAGGCGCCAAGCGGCTCGGCTACGGCGCGCGCGCCATCACCGAGGGTGGCTGGCAGTCGGTGCCGAAACTGTCCTTCCCAGGCGGTGCGCTGATGGGTTGCGCCGCGGGCTTCGTCAACGTGCCGCGCATCAAGGGTTCGCACAATGCCGTGCTGTCCGGCATGCTGGCGGCCGACCATGTCGCCGAGGCGATCGGCGCCGGCCGCGCCAATGACGAGCTTTCCTCCTACGAGGCGGCGTGGCGGGCGACCGACATCGGCAAGGACCTGAAGAAGGTGCGCAACGTCAAGCCGCTCTGGTCGCGCTTCGGCACCATTGTCGGCGTAGGCCTCGGCGGCCTCGACATGTGGCTGAACACGCTGCTCGGTGTCTCGCCCTTCGGCACGCTGAAGCACGGCAAGGCCGACTATGCCGCGCTCGAACCCGCCGCCCAGCACAAGAAGATCACCTATCCGAAGCCCGATGGCGTGCTGACATTCGACCGGCTGTCCTCGGTGTTCCTGTCCAACACCAATCATGAGGAAAACGAACCGGTCCACCTGCTGGTCGGCGACATGGACCTGCAGAAGCGTTCCGAACACGATGTCTTTGCCGGACCCTCGACACGCTATTGTCCGGCCGGCGTCTACGAATGGGTCGACAAGGACGGCAATGCCGCAGCCGATCCCGCAGCGAAGGACGTACGCTTCGTCATCAACGCGCAGAACTGCGTCCACTGCAAGACCTGCGACATCAAGGACCCGAACCAGAACATCAACTGGGTGCCGCCGCAAGGTGGTGAAGGGCCGGTCTACCAGAACATGTGAGCCACGGCGCCGGCTGGGCCGGGTCGACCACCGGCAGCAGGAAGCCGGCGAAGCGGGGGTCCGCCAAGGCATGTAGACAGCAGAACCGTTGAAACGGTCACCGGCTTGTGGTTCCCTTGTCTACGGATAGGGAGAAAGACCCATGCGCCGGACCGTTCTGACATGCCTCGTCGCCATCGGCGCTCTTTGTGCGCCGGAAGCCTTGGCGGGCACCAGGGTCGTGGTCCAGACGCGGACCTACGACATCACGGGAGGTTCGGGCGCCACCCTCGTCGACGCCATGGACAGCAAGGGCCCCAAGCACGGCTTCATGACGCATGCCATCGCCCAAACCGCCTATACCGTCGACTGGGATCTCGACCCCGGCCAGGTAAATGGCTTCTGCCGGCTGCGGCGGGTCAACGGCAAGCTCAACCTCTTCTACACCTTCCCTCGCGTTGCTTCACCCATGACGCCGGCGCTGAAGAAGCGCTGGAACCGGTTCTTCGCCGGCGTTCGCGCCCATGAGGAAACCCATGGCCGCATCGCCAGAGAGATGATGCGCGCTACGGAAAGGTCGATCACCGGCCTCAGCATCGCCGACGACCCGTCCTGCTACAAGACGCGTGGCGAGGCGCGGCGACGCATCAAGGTCGCCTATGCCGAATACGAGGCCAGGCAAAACGTCTTCGATCAACGCGAGCATAGCGACGGCGGCCATGTCGAACATCTGATCGCCGCCCTGGTGGGAAAGCCTTGAGCGAGCGATCCGTTCATCATCCCGGGTCCTTGCGGCGTCTCATTGCCGCTCCGCTCTTTCCTGGAATTGCCCTGAGATGACGAGGAGCCTGTGTCAGCCGTGGGGCCTGCTGGGCAGATCGCTCGCAGCGAGCGCCGTCGCGTGATCGTCGTCAGGCTGCTTGCCGTCGGCCCGGACTGAGAACTCCACCAGGACCGGAAGATGGTCCGAGCCTGTCTCCTCAAGCCTGGATGCGCGATGGATCAGCACCGCTCCCTTGCTGAACACCTGGTCGATGGGCAAACCGGCAAAGCGTCGCAGGAAGTCCGGCAACTTGATGTAGGTCCAGGTCGGTCCGGCGGACGGCATCACGGTCAGCCCGCCGAGCAAGGCTACACGCCGCACGGCCGCGCTCCATGGCGCAGCGTTGCAGTCGCCCGCCATGATGGCGGTCTCGCCGAGCGATGAGAGCGATTCCGTGAGTTCACCGATCTGCCAGTACTGCTCGCGTGGCCATGGCCAGCTCAGATGGATCGCGGCGACATCGACGCCAATGCCGCCGAAGTCGACGGTCGCTATCGCCATGGCGCCGCGCCGCTCGCAACGCGGCTCGGTGCCAGCGGCAAAGGGCCGCCGCGAGAGCAGCGCGACGCCGAATATGCCGTTCGGGTAAGGACAGAGAATCCGGTAGGGATATGCGCTGCCGATATAGCCGAGCTCGGTCGTCCACATCGCCGACACCTCGTCGAGGGTGATCACGTCGGGATTGGTCCGGCCGATCAGCGACAGCACCTTCTTCGGCGTCGGGTTGTCGTAGCGCAGGTTCATCTGCAGCAGTCGGTAGACCGCGTCGTCCCCCGTTTTGGCTTCATCGGCCGCCTGAACCGGCCACGGGCTGGGCAGCGCGTTCAAGGTGGTGGCAAGGGCCGCCACGGCGAAAAGCAGCGCCGCGGCCGCTTGCAGCCGAAATGTCGTCGCCAGCAGCGGCAGCGCGCAAAGCGCCATCAACACGGCCAGATGGACGCGGAAATGCGAAAAAGAATCGAAGGCCGGATGCAGGGCGCCGAAGAACCCGGCCACCAGGGCAACCGAGAACATCATCATCGCGATGAATGCCAGTGAAGCCGCCATGTCTCGACTGCGTCTCATTGGGTCAGGTCTGCATGGGTTGCCAGATATAATACCGGCTCGGTTATCGGCAAGAATGCGGCCCAATCAAGATGACGCAATGCCCCATGGCAGCGCGCGGATCGTCTTACTGGAACGCCGTCTCCGAAAAACTCCTGAGCTTGCGCGAATGCAGCCGCTCCATCGGCATTTCGGACAGCTTCTCCATCGCTTTGATGCCGATGGTCAGATGCTGCGCCACCTGCCGCTTGTAGAATTCGGTCGCCATGCCGGGCAGCTTCAGTTCGCCATGCAGTGGTTTGTCCGAGACGCACAGCAGCGTGCCGTAAGGGACGCGGAAGCGGAAGCCGTTGGCGGCGATCGTGGCCGATTCCATGTCGAGCGCGATCGCGCGTGACTGCGACAGGCGCTGCACGGGTCCGCGCTGGTCGCGCAGTTCCCAGTTGCGGTTGTCGATGGTGGCGACGGTGCCAGTGCGCATGATGCGTTTGAGGTCATAGCCGGACAGGCCGGTGACTTCGGCGACGGCTTCCTGCAATGCCACCTGGATCTCGGCCAGCGGCGGGATCGGTACCCAGACCGGAAGATCGTCGTCGAGAACATGATCCTCGCGCACATAGGCATGCGCCAGCACATAGTCGCCCAGCGCCTGGGTGTTGCGCAGCCCGGCGCAGTGACCGAGCATCACCCAGGCATGCGGCCTCAGCACGGCGATGTGGTCGGTGATCGTCTTGGCGTTGGAAGGCCCGACGCCGATATTGACCATGGTGATGCCGCCATGGTTCGGCTTCTTCAGATGATAGGCCGGCATCTGCGGCAGGCGCGGCGGCGCCACGCCTTCGCTGGGCGCGCTCTGTCCGGCCTTGGTGACCACATTGCCCGGTTCGACGAATTCGGCATAGCCGTGCCCGCCTTCCGCCATCTGTACCCGGGCGCGGGCGACGAACTCGTCGATGTAGAACTGGTAGTTGGTGAACAGCACGAAGTTCTGGAAATGCTGCGGCGTTGTCGCCGTGTAGTGCGACAGGCGGTGCAGGGAATAGTCGATACGCTGCGCCGTGAAGGGCGCTAACGGCCTCGGCTCGCCGAATGGCACTTCGAATGTGCCGTTGGCGATCTGGTCGTCGGTGCCGTCGAGGTCCGGTACATCGAACAGGTCGCGGATCGGCCGCTTGATGCGCTCGGCCGCCGCGCCGTCGACATGAGTGCCTTCGAGAAAGGCAAAATGTAGCGGGATGGGGGTGGTCGATTCCGACACGGTGACCGCGACACCGTGATTGCGCATGATCAGGCGCAGTTGCTCGATGAGGTAGCTTTCGAACAGGCCCGGCTGGGTGATGGTGGTCGAAAAATGCCCTGGCGTCGGCATATGCCCGTAGGCTTGCCGCGAGTCGATCTGGGTGAACGAGTTGGTGGTGACGCCGATCTCCGGATAGAAGGCGCGGTAGCGTTTGCCGTTGTCGCCGCCCGCTGCGGCAAGCGCCGCAAAGGAGTCGCGCAGGAACCTGGTGTTGCGGTCGTAAAGCGCTTGCAGCGCCGCGACGGCCTTTTCGGCGCTGTTGAAGCTTTGCCGGCCAAAAGGCTCCGGCATGACGACAGATTCGATGGCTTGAGGGTAGATTCGCTTTTCCATGTCTCAATATAGAGACTTGGGCGACATGTTGGGAGGGGTGTCTCGACCGAAGGTGGCCAAAGCGTCGTTTTTCTTCAGCCACGCTGCAGGCTGACCAGAAGCACGAAACCGACGCCGGTCTTCTTCAGGGCCGGTGCGTCGATCGTCGAGCCGGCATCGGCACGCATCATCGGCACGGCCAGGACCGGAGCGGCCAGAACCATCAGGATAAGCGCCGCCCGCGGCAGAAGCCGAAGGGTCTTGAGAGCGTTGGCGGCGATGCGGTTCATGGTGTTCTGCTTTTCTTTTCGAGATCTTGGGTCTTTGGTTCAGTTGCGAAGGTGGGTGGGGCAGCCGAGGCGGCAGGTTCTGGAGCTGGCTTCGTCCCAGGCGCGGGCCGGACGACCGGCTTCGGCGACGAGGATGGCGAAAAACATTCCAAACAGGCTCATCAGCAGGCAGACGATGGTGAAGCGGCGGGCGAGCATTGGGTCGTGTCTCCTTCAACACGCAGGAGAATGCCCGAGCGCGACTGAACCGGCTCTGATGCCGGCGTTCATCTGCGGTTCAAATTGGTTGACGGTGTTTTGATGCGCCGGCGCTGGTTCCGACGGGCGCCGGTACGAGAGCGGCCGAAGCGGACGTGCCGCGCCTCCACAAACAAAAACGGGGCCCGCTGGGCCCCGTCGTCATGTCGCAAGCATGCGATAGATCAGAGCTTGTGCCAGGTCTGGCTCTTGCAGATCAGCCCGCCGAGCACGCAGCCACTCATCTTGAGCGAGGTGCCGGAGACCGACGCTTTGCCCGAATAAGTCTTGTCGTTTTCCGGGTCGGTAATGGTGCCGGTATACTTGTTGTCACCGGCTACCTTGAACGAGCCGATGTTCTTGCCGGCATATTTGCCCGACTTCAGCGTGATGGAAAACGTGTCGCCGCCGCCCGTGATGGCGGCCGTTGAGCCGGCCTGGGTCTTCCAGTTGCCTTCGATCGGATCGGCCCACGCCGCACCAGCCATGATCAACGTGGCCGCAAGGGCCAGGCTCACTTTTCGAAACATGCTCTTCCTCCCTTTGGATATCCGGCCGGATGCTCCGCCTCGCCGGTCTGCCGTTTACGCAAACGTAAGTTAATCCAGCTCCCGGCAAAACAAAAGCGGTGCCGCTGCGGAAGACTTCGGGATTTTAAAGACGTCTGAATAAGCCCCGTTGGCGAGAAACTGAAACGATCGGCGCATTGCCTTTGTCTCTCGTGGTTAGCGGAGTGTTGATGTCCGCCGCTAAAATTTTCGTCAAATTTGGCGCAAACGGGCTGAGTTGCTGGCTTCGTATCCTTAACGAATTTCCGCGTTTACCTCTTGTTTTAGCTTTGTTTTCCTCAAATTAAGCACGCCATTTAACGACGGATTCAAGCCTGCACGGCATTCTCGAAAACATCGAAAGAGCGGCCCGGCAAGACAAACGGAGGCAGCTCTCGGGAGCCAGACAGGGCCAGAACAGGGGATTGAAAATGGCACGTTTTGAAATGCTTGAAGCCGGCTTCGGCGCCATGGGGGCAACTGCCCAGGCCGACATTCTTTTCGAATTGGGAATGATGTATGCGACTGGCCGCGATTGCGAGACCGATGTCGTTGCCGCCCACAAATGGTTCAACATTGCCGCCATCAAGGGCTCGGCCCGCGCCGCGGAATTGCGCTCGGAACTGTCGGCCGCCATGTCGAAGGTGGAGATCGCCAAGGCGCTGCGCGAAGCCCGCGAATGGATGACCATGCACTGAGATCCGCCCACAGACCTATCGAAGACAGGGAAGCTCCGGGATCAAGGCCGCACAGACGGCCGGACCCGGCGGAATAGAAGGCCGCGCGAGACGGTCAACGACGTAAAGAAAAAGAACGCGGCAGGCCTGCAGGGCTGAGCCGCGCAACACGGGGAAGGCGAGTGGGATTTTCTGGCGCGGGGGCGCTTGGAAATTGCTCGACGGGCAAAAGAGCCATGACCAGCCGGGACAAGGCTGGCATGGCTCTTTTGGCGTTGATGAGGTCATGCAGGCCCAATCGAGTGCCGCCAATGCGCCTAGACAGGCCCAACGAAGGATGAAATTGTCCCGCCTCTCTGGAAGAAGCGCGGCCGGGGCGGCCGCGCGTGAGTGGAGGAGTTCTATTATCATGAAAAAAATGAGTATTTTGAGCGCGGCCGTTTTTGGCCTGATGATGAGCGCGCCGGTCGCATTCGCCGACGACATCACCTTTTCGGTGGTCGGCCCGATGACCGGGCAACTCGCCACCATTGGCGATCAGTTCAAGCAGGGCGCGCAGGCCGCTGCCGACGCGATCAACGCGGCAGGTGGTGTCGGTGGTCGCCAGATCAAGCTCGACATCGAGGACGACCAGTGTGATCCCAAGCAGGCCGTGTCGGTCGCCAATCGCATCGTGGCCGATGGCGTCAAGTTCATCGACGGTCATGCTTGCTCGGGCTCGAGCATTCCGGCTTCTGCTGTCTATGCCGAAGCCGGCGCCCTGATGATGAGCCCGGCCTCTTCGAACCCGGTGCTGACCGACGCGGCGGCCAAGGCCGGCTGGCCGACGATCATGCGCCTCTATACGCGTGACGATGCGCAGGGCGCCTTCATCGGCCCGTGGATCGCCAAGAAGTATGCCGGCAAGAACGTCGTCGTCCTGCACGACAAGAGCGCCTACGGACAGGGCGTGGCTGACGCCGTCAAGGCAACCATGAATGCCGGCGGCCTCAAGGAGGTGGACTACGAAGGCATCAATGCTGGCGAGAAGGATTACTCGGCACTCGTCACCAAGCTGAAGGATCTGAAGGCCGACGTCGTTTATTTCGGCGGCTACCACCCCGAGGCTGGCCTGATCCTGCGCCAGGCGGCGGAGCAGAACGTCAAGTTCCAGCTGATCATGCCGGATTCGATCGCCTCGCCGGAATTCTGGCAGGTTGCCGGCCCGGCCGGCGAAGGCACCATGTTCGTATTCCCGTCGGATCCGCAGGCAAAGCCTGAAGCCAAGGCCGCGGTCGAGAAGATCAAGGCGAGCGGCTTCGTGCCGGAAGGCTTCACGCTGTTCTCTTATGCCGTGATCCAGGCCTTCGCCGAGGGCGTCAAGCGCGCCGGCAGCGACGATCCGGCCAAGGTTGCCGAAGCGTTGAAGAACGGCACGCCGATCAGCACGGTTGTCGGTGATGTCACCTTCGACGAGAAGGGCGATCTCAAGAATGCCAGCTACGACATCAACCAGTGGCACGACGGCAAATACGCGCCGATCGCGCAGTAATCGCTGACGTCGCTCCGGCGACCAGATAACCAAGGAAATGGCCGGGCTCGTCCCGGCCATTTGTCATTGAAAAGATTGTGGCTGACGCAAACGCGTTTGGCGGCGTTGACCGCCTGTCCGACAAGGCGGAGCCAAAACCCATGTGGTGGGCCTTCATGGAAGATCGCCACATCCCAGCGAGCTAACGCTGCGGAAAGCGTGCTGAGGCGAATCTATCACAGCGGACTGAATGCGCTTGCGTTTGCATATCAGGGATAGCCGTCGGCGTTTCATTTCGGCCTGATTTTCTCGCCCCGGACCTTGTCGCCTATCTCCTTGGTCATGGCGAACGCCGTGGCCTTGTCCTTCGTAGTCAGCGCAGTTCGCCAATGCGGCGCCGCGAACACGCCTAGGATAAATCGCCCCTCCCGCCATTCCCAATAAGTTTTATCGCAATTTAACTAATGTAGACCATTCTACTGGAAGGCATTCTACCGACCGCGGGAGGATTGGAATGACTGAGCTTGTTGACGACGAAGATGTGCTTCCCAAGATCAGCCCAACCGCCCGCTGGCGCGCCATGGCTTTGACGGCAATACGGTTTGCACCACCGGCCATCTCGATAGGATGTGCCATCCTGGCTGGTTATTTCATGTATAGAGGCGCCAACCAAAAACCCCCGCGGACGTCGCGGCGCTGGCCGTGTCAATACTAAGATCAGATGATGTCTCCCCCGAAATGAGAGATTGGGCGGCGGAGGCTCTGGGAATACAGACCGACATTCGAATGCCGGCCAAATTTGTCCAGCAATGAAAGGTCGGGAACTTGCACCAAGGCAACCCGACGAACTTTGCCGCGTGACGACGACGATTGGACTGGAGGTAAGGCGAAGGCCTTCTCGTGATCCTGCGCCGCCTTGATTATCGATCTCTGCTCGTCGATGCGGCTTCGAGCGGCTGGCTTGCGGCAGTAGCCGCATCAACTGATGCCTCTAGGCTGGCGACCTCCTCCGCTCATTCGGCATTGTGATTGAGCGCTGTTGCCAACGCCTCTCCAGGAACATCGGCAAGCGGGTTTCGTATTCAGGATTATTGCTCGTATTGACGGTTTTACGCGTCTGTTCGGGAACTGCGCCTGAACGTCCGTCTGGCCGGTTTTTCCCGGCCATTTTTGCTTGTGATACGTCGTCCGCTTCCGAACTGTCAGTTCGCGGCAGTGGTTGAAGCGCTCTGTTCCTCGACGAATCGCACCAGCACTGTCCCGTCGGTAACCTGTGCTCCCTCAGCCGCGATCTCGGCTATCACTCCGTCATGCGGCGCGGCGATCGTGTGTTCCATCTTCATCGCCTCGAGGATCAGCAGCGGCTGGCCCTTGGTCACGGCATCGCCTCGTGCCGCACGCACCAGCTTGACCAGCCCGGGCATCGGCGCACGCAGGCTGCCGGTAGCGCCAGCCGCCTCGTCGGTTCTCTCCAGCGGGTCCGTGACTGTGAAAGTATAGCCGACGGCGCCCTCGAATACGGTGACGTGGCCTGGCCAGAGGGCGAGGCGAGGGACGGCGCGAAGGTCATGCGAATTGGTGCTGTCATAGGGTGCATCGAGCGCCACCTGGAACCGCCCGTCCGGCCGCACCGAAACCCGCGCCACGATATCATCTTCGCCGAACTTCAGCCGTGAGCGCCGCGCCACGCTGTGGAAATGCGCATAGCCGGCAAGCGAAGACCATGGCTCGCTGGACAGCGGCAGTGCTCCCGCGCCAGCGGCCGCAAGGGCCGCGGCCGCGATGGCTTCGCCGCTCGGCGGCGTGACCTCGGTCAGCGCCGGCTGGTGCCTGGCGATCAGGCCAGTGTCGACATCGCCCGCCGCAAAGTCTGGATCCGCGGTAAGAGCGGCGAGAAAGGCAGTGTTGACGGTCGAGCCAGCGATCTCGGTTTGCGACAGCGCCGCGCCGAGCGCTTTCAGCGCCGCCTGCCTGTCTTTTGCGTGGACGACCAGCTTGGCGATCATTGGGTCATAATAGGGCGAAATGGCATCGCCGGCCCGCACGCCGGTCTCGATGCGCATGCGAGCACCTTCAAGTGCTGCGTCCGGAAATTTCAGATGGTGCAGCGTGCCAGTTGCGGGCAGGAAGCCCTTTGCCGCATCCTCGGCATAGATGCGCGCCTCGAAGGCATGGCCGGCGAGTACGATCTCGCTTTGCGTCTTCGGTAGTTTCTCGCCCGACGCGACCTTGAGCTGCCACTCGACCAGATCGGTGCCTGTGACCATTTCGGTAACGGGGTGCTCGACCTGCAGGCGGGTGTTCATTTCCATGAACCAGAAGCGGTCGGCTTTCAGGCCTTGCGAGGCATCGACGATGAACTCGACGGTGCCGGCGCCGGAATAGCCGATCGCCTTGGCGGCCTTTACCGCCGCCTCCGTCATCGCCTTGCGCAGCGCTTCCGTCATGCCGGGGGCAGGAGCCTCCTCGATCACCTTCTGGTGGCGGCGCTGCGCCGAGCAGTCGCGCTCATAGAGGTGAACCGCATTGCCGAAATTATCGCCGAACACCTGCACTTCGATGTGCCGCGGCTTGTCGACATATTTTTCGACCAGCACGCGGTCGTCGCCGAAGGCGGCCTTTGCCTCGCGTCGTGCGCTGGACAGCGCCTCGGAAAATTCATCGGGATGTTCGACCCGCCGCATGCCCTTGCCGCCGCCGCCGGCGCGCGCCTTGATCAGCACGGGATAGCCGATCTCGCGTGCCTTGGAGGCAAGCAGCACGATCTCCTGCGCCTCGCCATGATAGCCCGGCACCACCGGCACCCCGGCTTTTTCCATCAGCCGCTTGGCGGCGTCCTTCAGTCCCATCGCACGGATCGAGGCCGCCGACGGACCGATGAAGGTAAGCCCCGCTGCCACTACCTGGTCGACGAAATCAGGGTTTTCCGACAGGAAGCCGTAGCCGGGATGAATGGCCTGCGCCCCCGTCGCCAGCGTTGCGTCGACAATCCTGTCGCCGCGCAGATAGCTTTCGCCGACGGGCGAGGCGCCGATATGAACCGCCTCGTCGGCCATCTCGACATGCAGGGATCTCGCGTCGGCATCCGAATAGACGGCAACGGTATGCACGCCGAGCTTTCGAGCCGTGCGAATGACACGGCATGCGATCTCGCCCCGATTGGCGATCAGGATCTTGCCGAACATGGAGCCTCCGCAGCCAGGGTTTGCGTAAAGCGACGCAGGCGTTCCTTTGACAGGGGCTGCTTTGCAGTTCCGCACTTGGCGTAGAGCACTCCCTTGCCAAGGGAGTGCTCTACGGAAGAGGCACGCCTGCCTACTTCGACGCCGAGATTGCGCAGCCGCCGCTTGCGGTCTTGAGCTTCCACCTCGTCAAGCCGGCCTGGCAGTTGCGCAGCGCCATCTCTTCCGCTGCCTTCTGGGAGGGCGCGTTGAGCTTCGAGCCGCAGACAATGTAGAGGTCGACAACGCGCGAATAAAAGGTCGTGGCGTAGGCCGAATGACCGCTCGCCGCCACATAGGCCTTGTAGGCAACGTTGCATTCGCTCTTCGGATCCGAGCCTCGAGTTGCTGGAAAACGCACGTCTCCCTTGCTGCCCGCGAGCGATTCCGCCGAGCTGATGCCGGCTGTCGTTAATATTAGAAATCCTGCAAGTATCGACGCCGCCGACTTGCGGCAATATTTCAGTTTCATTTCCACCCTGTCCCCATTGCGCCAAGCACGACCAGCAGTAGCGAATATTTTGCTTCGCTGCCAGTTCGTTGGTGGAGATTCTTGGCTGCCTATGCTGGTGAATCGGTTGGTCCATACAGTTCAGCTTTCTCACAGGGCAGCAACGGCCTGCCGGTATAGTTCCGCCATTTGATCGTCGAAACAGCAGAAAATGACGGTCTCCGGCATTGTCTTCTGTTCGAGGAATGTACTAACCGTCCTGGCGGCGATCCCTGCCGCCTCGTCTTTCGGATAGCGATAGATGCCGGTCGAGATCGCCGGAAACGCTACCGTGCGGCAGTCATTGGCGGCAGCGAGTTCGAGCGAACGGCGATAGCAGGACGCGAGCAGTTCGGCCTCGCCTTTGCCACCGCCTTGCCAGACCGGTCCGACCGTGTGGATGATATAGCGCGCCGGCAGCCGATAGCCCTTCGTCAGCTTCGCATCGCCGGTCCTGCAGCCATTGAGCATGCGGCATTCGAACTCCAGTTCCGGCCCGGCCGCCCGGTGGATGGCGCCGTCCACCCCGCCACCGCCCAGCAGTGAGGAATTGGCGGCATTGACGATGGCGTCGATCGTCAGCCTGGTGATGTCGCCGGTTTGGATGCGGACCCTGTCGCCGATGCCGTCCATGTCACATCCTGAACACGCCGAAGCGCGTGTCCTCGATCTCGGCGTTGAGCGCGGCGGAAAGGCTGAGTGCCAGCACCTCGCGCGTCTTCGCCGGGTCGATGATGCCGTCATCCCAAAGCCTTGCCGAGGAATAGAGCGGATGGCCTTCATGCTCGTACTTCATCAGGATCGGCTTCTTGAATTTTGCTTCCTCCTCGGCGCTCCATTCGCCGCCCTTGCGCTCGATGCCTTCGCGCTTGACCATGGCAAGCACCGTCGCCGCCTGTTCGCCGCCCATCACCGAGATGCGGGCGTTCGGCCACATCCACAGGAAGCGCGGCGAGTAGGCCCGGCCACACATGCCGTAGTTGCCGGCGCCGAACGAACCGCCGATGATGACAGTTACTTTCGGCACCCTGGCGGTGGCCACCGCCATCACCAGCTTGGCGCCGTCCTTGGCGATGCCGCCGGCTTCGTATTTCCTGCCGACCATGAAGCCGGTGATGTTCTGCAGGAAGACCAGCGGGATCTTGCGCTGGCAGCACAATTCGATGAAGTGCGCGCCCTTCAGCGCGCTTTCGGAAAACAGCACACCGTTGTTGGCGATGATGCCGACTGGCATGCCATGCAGGTGGGCGAAGCCGGTGATGAGCGTCGTGCCATAGTTCTGCTTGAACTCGTCGAATTCGGAGCCGTCGGCGATGCGCGCGATCACCTCGCGCACGTCATAGGGCTGGCGCAGATCCGTCGGTACGATGCCATAGAGCTCATCCGCCGGATGAAGCGGTGGAATCGCTTTCCTCAAGTTCAGGCTTACCGTCTTGTTCCGATTCAGGTTTCTGACGATGCGCCGGCAGATGGCGAGTGCATGTTCGTCGTCCAGCGCATAGTGGTCGGCGACACCGGAAAGCCGCGTATGCACGTCCGCGCCGCCCAAATCCTCGGCACTGACGTCCTCGCCGGTGGCCGCTTTCACCAGCGGCGGCCCGCCGAGGAAGATGGTCGCCTGGTTGCGCACCATGATCGTCTCGTCCGACATCGCCGGCACATAGGCGCCGCCCGCCGTGCATGAACCCATGACGCAGGCGATCTGCGGGATGCCGGCGGCAGACATGTTGGCCTGGTTGTAGAAGATGCGGCCGAAATGCTCGCGGTCGGGAAACACCTCGTCCTGGTTGGGCAGATTCGCGCCGCCGCTGTCGACGAGGTAGATGCAAGGCAGATTGTTTTGCAGCGCGATCTCCTGCGCCCGCAGATGCTTCTTGACGGTCAGCGGATAGTAGGTGCCGCCCTTCACCGTTGCGTCGTTGACGACGACCATCACCTCGGTGCCTTCGACGCGGCCGATGCCGGCGATCATGCCGGCCGCGGAAATCTCCTCGCCATACATCGACCATGCAGCGAACTGGCCGATCTCGAGGAAGGGCGAGCCGGTGTCGAGCAACAGGGCAAGGCGCTCGCGCGGCAACAGCTTGCCACGCGAAACGTGGCGCTCGCGCGCCTCCTCGGAGCCACCGCGCTCGACGGCCGTGGCCTTCTCGGCGATGTCGGCGACCAGTGCCCGCATGCGTTCGGCATTGGCGCGGAAGGTGTCGGAGGAGGGAGATATCTGGGTTTGCAGTGTAGCCACGTTGTTTATCACACCTCTTGATGCCGCCGCGGAACCAGTGTAACAGCCCGCGCCCGGATGCTGCGTGCCAAGCGTGGCTTCTTTTGTACGAATGACACCCTCAGGAGGCGACGATGAAAGGCATGCTTTTGCATTTCACCAGATGTCTCCCTTCGGCTATGGCCTGACGCCGCCGGAGGGCGGCTTTTCACGTCCCGAATTTGAGCAAGAGGAACACCGCGCTCTGAGGCACGGTGGGTGTCAAAATGTATTTGCGGTTCGTAACGCCGCTGATCCATCCGAAGAGCCGGGTGGAGACCGGCTTCTTCCACGCGTCCTGGTACCTGCACCGGAACGGCTGCCCGGATTGGGTTCATGACGAACTGGAGGGTCAGTTCGACTGGTTCAACCAGCATTTGCCCATTCCAGGTCGGGTTGGTCGGCATTTCAAGCGCCGTAACCCCATCTGGGGCATCTGCTGGTTCCATCCGGACGCCAAGGAAGCGATCAGCCGGGCGCGCTATTGCGCCTGGTTGATCGAGGAGGGCGGTTTGCCGGTGCGTTCGATCACGTCGGCGCGCCAGCGCGAGGTTTTGTGGCGCGACCCGCACCAGATCGTTGCCAAGCCAACCGATGACCTGCCCAAGGCATTCGGCTGAGGTGGCGGAGGGGAACATCACAGCCCCTCCGCCATGATCTCGCGGCCGATCAGCCAGCGGCGGATTTCGCTGGTGCCGGCACCGATCTCATAGAGCTTGGCGTCGCGCAGCAAACGGCCGGTAGGATAGTCGTTGATATAGCCATTGCCGCCGAGCAGCTGCAGCGCGTCGAGTGCCATCTGCGTCGCCTTCTCCGCGGCAAACAGCACGCAGCCGGCGGCATCCTTGCGCGTAGTCTGGCCGCGATCGCAGGCGGCGGCCACGGCATAGACGTAGGCGCGCGCGGCGTTCATGGTCGTGTACATGTCGGCCAGCTTGCCTTGCACCAGCTGGAACTCGCCGATCGCTTGGCCGAACTGCTTGCGCTCGTGTACATAGGGGATCGCCACGTCGAGGCACGCCGCCATCAGGCCGATCGGGCCGCCGGCGAGCACCGTGCGCTCATAGTCGAGGCCCGACATCAGCACCTCGACGCCTCGCCCTTCCTCATGCAGCACATTATCGAAAGGCACCTCGACATTCTCGAACACCAGTTCGCCGGTGTTGGAGCCGCGCATGCCGAGCTTGTCGAGTTTTTGCGCCACGGAGAAACCGGCAAAAGACTTTTCGATGATGAAGGCGGTGATGCCGTGCGATTTCCGCTCTGGATCGGTCTTGGCATAGACGACCAGCGTTTCGGCGTCCGGCCCGTTGGTAATCCACATCTTGGTGCCGTTGAGCACATAGCGGTCATTGCGCTTTTCGGCGTGCAACTTGAGCGAGACGACGTCGGAGCCGGCGCCGGATTCCGACATGGCCAGCGCGCCGACGCGCTCGCCCGAGCACAGCGGGGGCAGGAATTTTTCCTTTTGCGCCGGTGTCGCCCAGCGGTTGATCTGGTTGACGCACAGATTGGAATGAGCCCCGTAGGAGAGGCCGACCGATGCCGAGGCGCGGGAAATCTCCTCGACGGCAATCACATGGGCAAGATAGCCCATGCCACTGCCGCCGAAATCGGGATCGGCGGTAATGCCGAGCAGCCCGAGCGCGCCGAGTTCGCGCCACAGATGCGCCGGGAATTCGTTCGACCGATCGATGTCGGCGGCGATCGGCGCGATCCTGTCCTGGGCGAAGCGCCGCACCATGTCGCGCAGCGCCTCGATATCCTCGTCATGCCCGAAGCTGAGCGTGTTCGTATACATGTCGTTCCTCCTGCCGCATGACCCCGAAAATCGACTTTGATTTTCGGAAAGGGATCATGCGCGAATTAAAACAGCGTCCTTTGCGCGTCTAAAAAGACGCGCGGCGCTGTAGCGGATGCCGCGCCGACCAGGCGCATTGTCATTGAAAGATATGTCGCCGTCACTTCAGCGATCGACAGCCGCTCGCCCGGCCGAAACCAGACGATGACGCCGGTCATCATCTGGATCAGCGCCATGGCCGTCAGCCCGGTATCGTCGATGCTGAAGACATCAGCCTCGGCGCCATCGCGCAGGATAGCGCGCAGTTCCTTTTCGTAGGCAGTGCGCATGCGCAGGATCTGTGTCAGCCTTTCGGGCGAGAGGCTGCGCAATTCCATGTTCGACACATGCGTGGCATGGCGACGCTCGATATGGAAAGCGATATGGTTTTCGACATAGGCCGAAAGCCGTTGTGCCGGATCCGCATCGGCCGGCTTGGCTGCTTCCCAGGCTTGGGACAGGCCTTGCATGTGTTCGCGCATCAGCGTGAACAGAAGGTCTTCCTTGGTCGGGAAATAGCGGTAGAGCGCGGCTGCCTGCACGCCGACCTTGGCGGCAAGCTGGCGCATCGACATCGCCTCGTAGCCAAAGCGCGCGATCAGGTTGACCGCAGCCTCGCGGATCGCCGCTTCGGTCTTTTCGCCATCGGATCCGGTGGTGCGCGCCATTGTCGTCCCTTCGCGGAACGATATTAAAACGAACGTTCAATTAATTCAAGGGTACCGAACCAATTCCGTCGTCATGCAATGATCCTGAACCCAACAGGGGCGTTTCCGGCGGCCAACTCCTCGACGTCGACCTTGGAAACCGAAGCCCCGGTCGGCCCTTTCCAGAGTCGCTCGATCATTGTCGAGACCGCTTCATCGTGGCCTGCAATATGGGCCGTTACAGATCCGTCCGCTTCATTGCAAACCCAGCCCGCAAGACCAAGGCGTGTGGCTTCGCCCCGAGTCCAGAGCCTGAAGCCGATGCCTTGCACATTGCCGTAGACGCGCGCCCGCACTTCCCTGAGATGACCAGCCATGAATCTCTCCAAGCCTGTCTCCCTGGAATCTGGTGCAGGGCTCCGGGAATGCAACCTGAGAATTGCGCCCATGACGCAATAGCCGGCCTCGGATTTTGAAATTTAATTGACTCAGTCCATCAATTTTGGAAAATGCAATTGCCTTGTCGGGAGTTGGAAGCAGATGTTGGACGAACGCAACGCATTGGTGGCGCAGATACGCCACTTCAACCGGTTCTACACCCGGACCGTTGGCCTTCTCGACGAGACCCTGACACAGAGCGCGTTCACCCTGACCGAGGCGCGCGTGCTGTTCGAATTGGGCCACCACAGCAGTCCCGCTGCTCCCGAAATCGCTGGCGAGCGAGGGTTCCTGGCCGGGGCTTTTCGGTTGGAGAACGGCCCGGCAGCGTCCGAAATCGCCAGGCAATTGCGTGTCGATCCCGCTTATCTCACGCGGATTCTGCGGAAGTTTGCGGGCGAGGGGCTGACCGAGGCCCGAACGGATCCGACCGACCGGCGCCGGAGGGTTCTCTCGCTCACGCCCAGGGGGAAGCGGCACTTGCAAGGCTTCAGGCGGCCGCCGACCGGGACACGGCGCGGCTGATCGAAAGTGTGCCCGACGACAGGCTGCATGAGCTGGGCGACGCGTTGCGCAAGGTTGGGAAATTGCTGGGCGATCCTGCCTGCGGGAATGACGCGGTGGTGCTGCGGCCGCACCGTGTCGGCGACGTCGGCTGGGTCGTGCAGCGGCAGGCCCAGCTCTATGCCGAGGAATATGGCTGGAACATCGAGTTCGAGGCCATGCTCGCCGAGATTGGCGTCGATTTCATCCGCAATTTCGTGCCCGGCCGCGATTTCTGCTGGATCGCCGAACGCGGCGGCGAGCCGGTGGGCGCCGTGTTCCTGGTGCATCTGGACGACGAGGTTGCGAAGCTGAGGATGCTGCATGTCGAGGCGGCGGCCCGCGGCCTGGGCATCGGCAAACGCCTGGTCGCACAGTGCGTGAGCCAGGCCCGCGCCTGCGGTTACATCAGGCTGATGTTATGGACCAACGATATCCTCGTCGCGGCGCGCGCGATCTACGAGCGCGCAGGCTTCAAGCTGGTCTCGCAGGAGCGCCATCACAGTTTCGGCAAGGAGTTGACCGGTCAGACCTGGGAACTGGATTTGTGAGCTTCGTATGCTCGCTGTTTGCTTACGAACGGATCCTAATTGCCCCGCGCCGCTGCGAGCGCGCCAGGCAGTTCCTCGGCAAAGATGTCGAGTTCGTGGTCGAGGCCGACACTGACACGGATGCAGCGGTCGAGCACCGGCACCATCGGCTTGCGGATGAACACGTCGCGCGACAGCAGGCCCTGCAGCACTTTCAGCGCGAAAGCGCCATCGCGGCCGCAATCGATGGTGACGAAGTTGGTCGCCGAAGCCAGCGGCTTCAGCCCGTTCTGCTCGGCGGTTGCCGCGATGCGTCGGCGGCCGGCCGCGACTCGCGCCACCACGGTTTCGAGATAGTCCTGGTCGGCAAGCGCCTCGACACCGGCGATCTGCGCCATGCGGCTGACGCCGTAATGGTTGCGGATCTTCTCGAAGTCGCGGATGACTTCGGCCTCAGCAACGGCATAACCGCAGCGTATGCCAGCCAGCCCGTAGGCCTTCGAAAAGGTGCGCATGCGGATGACGTTCGTCCGTGAGATATCGATCGGCGGCATTGCCGAGGCCGGTCCGAGTTCGCCATAGGCCTCGTCGAGCACCAGCATGGTGGTTTCCGGCAGTGCTTCGATGAAGCGGATGAGTTCGCCCGCTTCCCACCAACTGCCCATCGGATTGTCGGGATTGGACAGGTAGACCAGCGGCGCCTTGTCCTTGCGGACCGCCGCGAGCAGGCCGTCCAGGCTTTCCCGGTCGTTCTCATAGGGGACCGTGACCAGCCGCCCACCGACACCGGCAATGTGGAAGTTGAAGGTCGGATAGGCGCCGAGCGAGGTCACCACGGCATCGCCTGCTGCCACATACATGCGGGCCACGAGGCTGAGCAGGCCGTCTATGCCTTCGCCGACAACCACGTTTTCGACCCCCACGCCGAGATGCCCGGCAACGGCAACCTTGAGATCATGATTGTCGGGGTCGCAATACATCCACATGTCGCGGGCAATCTCGGTCATGCGGGCGATGACGCGGGGCGAGGGACCAAAGCTGCTCTCATTGGCGCCGATGCGAGCGCGGAAGGCGCGGCCGCGCTCGCGCTCCTGCGCTTCGGGCCCGACAAAGGGCACTGTCGAGGGAAGCGCTGCGATGAGCGGCGTTAGGGGAGGGCGTTGGGGCATGGCGGAAGCTCGCTTGAAAAGGGCTTTCTTGCTAGCGTGACCGGATAGCGGGCGCAAGTTCAGGATCGGAGGACAGAGCCTTCGCCAATGCAACAATACGCTGTAAGAGCGGTTAGGGGTGTAGGATTCGCCTGCGCCGACGTACCTCCGATGCTAGATTCGGATGGAGTTTTTTGCTAACGACGGGCCATGAACTCTCGATTGCCCCCTGCTTGGTCCAAGCATCTCAAGGCCCAACCCGCGCAGAAGATCAACCTGCCGAAAGCCCAACCACCAAAGGTCGCCCTGTCCCGTACGCATGCTGACGACATGCTGTTGAGGCAGGCACTCGAACTGCAGCAGGCCGAACGGCTGCCTGAGGCCGAGGAACTTTGCCTCAGGGTTCTGGCGCGAACGCCCGAACATCCCCTGGCGCTGTACATACTGGGGACGCTGGGGCTCGGGTTCGATAACGAAAAGGCCCTGCGGTATTTCGCACGCGCGGTGGGAGCTGAGCCTCGCAACCCCTATTACCACCTTAGCTTGGGGGAAGCCTATCTCAAGGTCAGCGAGTTTTCGCCAGCGATACGGCACATTCAGTACGCCTTGGCCATGAAACCGGATCTGGTGGAGGCGCTTTGCGCCCTCGGCAACGCCTACAATGTGTTTGACAAGGGGGAGATGGCGCTGCCCCTCTTCGAGAAGGCGCTGAAACTCGCGCGAGATCATCCTTTGGCTCGGATGGGGTTGTCCCACGCACTCGCAAGCCTCGGTCGTATGGACGAAGCCGCAGTTCATCTGAAAAAGGCAGTAGAGCGGCGCATCGAGGTGCCGGCTGCGTATAGTGCGCTTGTACACACGCGCAAATACGCGGAAGAGCCGCCGGAGCTCGCGGCAATCCTAGTAGAGCTTCGAGACCCGAACCACGGGTCGGAGGGAGCGGCAACGCTTCATCACGCGGCCGGGAAGGTGCTCAATGACCTGCGTCGCTACAAGGAGGCGATGGACCACTTCAAGAAGGGAAATCAAGCCGCCGGTCATGAATTCGATCTGGAAAACTACCGTCGTTGGGTCGATGCCATGATCGAAACGTTCACGCCGGAACTGGTGGCTTCAACGGCCGCTTATGGCAATCCCTCGGAGATGCCTGTATTCGTCGTTGGCATGCCTCGCTCGGGCACGACGCTGACTGAGCAGATCTGCGCCAGCCATCCCAATGTTCATGGCGCCGGCGAGCTCAGCAAGCTTAGACGAATAGCCAATGGTATTGGCCTCGGAGACCGCGCCAACGCGAATTTTGGCGAATCGATCGCGACGATTACTCCCGATCTGACCAGGACTTTGGCCGAGGAGCACCTTGCCTATCTGCGTGAGCGGGCTCCTGATGCGCTTCGGATCGTCGACAAGATGCCTCACAATTTCGAGCTGATCGGTCTGATCGGCATTCTCTTCCCCAACGCTCGCATCGTTCATTGCCGCCGCGATGCCATTGACAATTGCATCTCCTGCTTCGTCTTGCCATTCAGTAAAGCGCACAGCTACAGCACCGATCTTGAAACGCTGGGACTTTACTACAGGGAATATGATCGCTTGATGCGCCATTGGAGCAGGGTTTTCCCCGGACGCATTTTCGAAAATCGCTATGAGATTTTGATCGAAAATCAGGAGGAGCAGTCGCGCCGGCTCATAGAGTATCTCGGATTGCCCTGGGACGATGCCTGCCTGCGCTTTTTCGATAGGGATGGCTCGGTCAACACGCCCAGTCGGTGGCAGGTTCGTCAACCGATTTACAAATCGTCGGTCAAGCGCTGGAAGAATTATGAGAACGAGATTCAGCCGTTGATACAGTCTCTGGGTGACCTTGCCGAGGCGTAAGCTGAGCTCGACGATCCCATAGCGGATTGAAGGTCACCAATCTGCTTATGCTATCGCGCCCCCAGCGGTAGTACGTTTATTTCTCGAACAACGTGCCCGAGCGAAAAGACGTGCGAATCCCGAGAGGCCCGGGGCGACCTAGTCGATAACTACTAACGCTTCTTTCGTCAGATTTTGCACTTGCAATGCTGAATTCCATCGGCTGCGCCTGGCAATTCCAAAAAAGAACCCGGCGGTTGCCCGCCGGGTTCCGATTTCGACGAAGCGAAACCTATTAGAACGAACGCTGGAAGCGGAGCATACCGCCGAGGCTGTTCTTCTTGTCGGCACCGGTCCAGTTGAAGTTGTCCGGATCGCCAAACTTGCCGTCGTGGGCATAGTCGACTTCGGCCGTGACCGTGAGGCCGGGGACGACGTCGTAGGCGACGTTAGCCGCGACACCCCAGTTCTTGTCATCGTCAGCCGACACCTGGAGGTTGAACGAGGTCTTCTCGTTGAACTTGTAGGTGCCACCGCCCCACACTGCCCAGTTGCCGCCCCACTGCTTGTAGAAGCCGCGACCGCCGCGGAAGTCATTGAGATTGTCGTCGGAACCATAGCCAGCCATGATGAACAGCGACAGTTCGTTCGTGGCGTTGACATCCAGGCGAACCTTGCCGGCCCACTCTTCGTAGTTGCTGTCATACGAGGCAACGCCGGTGATGGCGCCCCAGCCCTGCGTGTACTTCACGCCGCCGACGACATGCGGAACATAGCTGTCGATCGTATCGACGCCGGAACCTTCTTCGAGCGAGACCACGGCCGAGAAGCCATTGCCAGCATCGAAGTAGTACTGGACGACGTTCGTGTCGAAGTTACCGTAGGGAACCAGCGTATCCTGGATGACGTTGCCGGCGTAGCCGATGAACGTATCGAAAGCCGATTCGTCCTTACCGACGCGCAGGCCACCAAGCTGGATCCAGGCGAAGTTCAACGAAACGTCCTTGTTGTGGGCGTCGTTGATGTAGCTACCCGTATCGGTCTGGAAGTTGCCGAAGTTGAAGCGCGTCTCGGTGTAGGTCTTCAAGGTGCCGAGCTCGGTTTCCTGGCCGGTCCAGGTCTTCAGCGTGAAGCGGGCATTCTTGTAGTACGTAGCGTTGTTGTCGCCAGGGGTCATGTGATCTGCGCTTCTCGCGCCATCGAACGAGCCGATGTCACCGACGCCGATGTCGTAGCGGACATAGCCGCCGATGCGCAGGCAGGTTTCGGTGCCGGGGATGTAGAAGTAGCCAGCGCCGTAGACGTCGCAGATCTTGACGTATTCAGCGGGTTCCGGCTCGGCGACGACGACGGCGTCGGCGGCGCGCGCACCGGAAACTGCGATCAGGGCCGCAGCGGAGCCGAGAAGAAGGCTCTTAATGTTCATTTTCTGACCTCCAGTCAAAAGTTAAAAAACGGGTCTGGGTATTCTTTGCTGAAGGACAGCGTTCCCTGCCCCATCCCCACTACCGAAAAAGATGCGCACCGCGCCGCTCCTTCGAAATCGACATTACCCATGAGACGGCGGCGTTCAACCACGATCGTACCGGCGAAAGGGCTGTTCGGCTGCTATCCCCTGGCGTTGTTGCACAAATGACACGATTTGGCCTCACTCGGAAAGCTCTCGTTAACCATCCGCCCCTCCGCAACCCTTTGTTTGCGGGCGAATCCGGCAATCAGCCGACGGAATCATGGCGAGGCCTCGAGTCGCTGGCCGGGAAACTGCCGCAGAACCGCCGCATCCATGGAGAGCTGCGGTTCGGTGCGTTCTTATTTTTCCATATAATGACGCGGGCTTGTTGATTGTGCCGGCGCTTTTCTTTATCCAGCGGCGCAACGGAGAGGTGGCCGAGTGGTCGAAGGCGCTCCCCTGCTAAGGGAGTAGAGGTCAAAAGCTTCTCGTGGGTTCGAATCCCATCCTCTCCGCCACCCTTGCCTACCGCGATGGCGGCAAGGCAGAAATTACCTCACTAAAACAGATAGATAGCTAAAGCTGACGCGACCCTAGGCCGCGCAAAATGCACCCCAAACACCGCTGTTTTGTTCGATTCTGACTGGAGGTCAGAAAATGAACATTAAGAGCCTTCTTCTCGGCTCCGCTGCGGCCCTGATCGCAGTTTCCGGTGCGCGCGCCGCCGACGCCGTCGTCGTCGCCGAGCCGGAACCCGCTGAATACGTCAAGATCTGCGACGTCTACGGCGCTGGCTACTTCTACATCCCCGGCACCGAAACCTGCCTGCGCATCGGCGGCTATGTCCGCTATGACATCAGCGCTGGCCAGGAAGGCAGTTTCGACGGCGCCCGGTCTTTCGATCGCATGACTGGCGACGCCCAGGATACCTGGCACAAGAACGCCCGCTTCACGCTGAAGACCTGGACCGGCCAGGAAACCGAACTCGGTACCTTGAAGACCTACACCGAAACCCGCTTCAACTTCGGCAATGGTGACGGCCCGTACGCTGGCAACAGCGGCGCTTCCCTGAACTTTGCCTGGATCCAACTCGGCGGTCTGCGTGTTGGTAAGGACGAATCGGCCTTCAACACCTTCAGCGGTTACGCTGGCAACGTCATCCAGGACACGCTGGTTCCCTACGGCGACTTCGACACGAACGTCGTCCAGTATTACTTCGATGCCGGCAATGGCTTCTCGGCCGTGGTCTCGCTCGAAGAAGGCTCGGGCTACGAGACCATCGACAGCTATATGCCGCATGTCGTCGGCGGTGTGAAGTACACGCAGGGCTGGGGTGATATCGTTGCGGTCGGCGCTTACGACAGCAATTTCGAAGAGTGGGCCGGCAAGGTTCGCTTGGATGTCAATGCTACCAACGAACTGTCGCTTTGGGTCATGGCCGGCTTCGGCACCGACAAGAACACCGCTCGCAACTTCTTCAAGCAGTGGGGTGGCAACTGGGCAGTGTGGGGCGGTGGCACCTACAAGTTCAACGAGAAGACCTCGTTCAACCTCCAGGTGTCGTATGACGAAGCGAGGGAAGCGGGTGTCGCCGCCAACATCGCCTATGACATCGTTCCCGGCCTCACGATCACGGCCGAAGTTGACTATGCTCACAACAGCCACAACAGCAACGGATACAACTGGACGGGTATCCCGGCCGGCAAGAGCAACGCTGTCGGCGGTATCCTCCGCTTCCAGCGCTCGTTCTAAGGGCTGGTTCCATACAGGTGAAATCCAGCCCGGGCGCACAAACGCCCGGGCTGTTTTTGTTTCGTGACTGGGCTTGGGCAGACAGAAGGAAAAGGGGGCATCGGTAGCTGAATTGAATCTGCGATATGATTTCGTGGGATCCCCATCTGGCGGATGAAATCACAATCGTGTGATTCAAAACTCTTGAAAGGACGCCTCGATGTGGGCTAGGTCAGACCTATCCACTCGGGGGTGTGGCTCATAATGACAAACGAAGCGATTCAAGAGGGTAATCCCTCTGATCATTTTGCGGTGTTCTCTTCTCAAAATTCGAAGTTTAAATATACCTACAACAAGATACGAGAAGTAACGTCGCATAGGGTTGGGGATCTTTTTTCAGCATATCGGGACATATTATGGGATGATGGGCGACATAAATACAATGTCAGCTCATTCATCGGCGAGATAGATGAGATTCTCCTCGGGGAGCGTTTCAGCGCCTTTGACCAGAGTACCCTGGACAATCTTATCGGCACCTTGCGCCAGCGCGGCAACAGCAACGCAACCATCAATCGAAAGATGGCTGCCCTCAGCAAACTGCTGCGCAAGGCTCACAAGATGGGGGATATCCATAGCCTACCCGAGTTCCGCCGCCAGAAGGAGCGGGCGGGGCGGATTCGTTTCCTCGAAAGGGATGAAGAGGCACGGCTGTTCGCCGCCATCAAGAGCCGCAGCGAGGATGCCTACAGGCTCTCGGTCTTCCTGGTCGATAGTGGGTGCCGCCTCGGTGAGGCGCTTGGACTGATCTGGAACGACATTCAGGAGCATCGCGTCAGTTTCTGGATTACGAAATCTGGGCGCAGCCGCACCATTCCAATGACCGAACGGGTGAAGGAGGTCATCAAGCTGCCGGCCGCCGAAGGTCGCCGGCCCAAAGGTCCCTTCACCAAGCTCAGCCAGGCTCAGTTTCGTGCCATCTGGAATGACGCAAAGGCCGAGGTCGGCCTAGGCGCCGACGACCAGGTGGTGCCGCATATCTTGCGCCATACCTGTGCTTCGCGCCTCGTCCAGGGTGGCATCGATATCAGGCGCGTCCAGATGTGGCTTGGCCACCAGACCCTGTCGATGACCATGCGCTACGCGCATCTGGCCACGAATGACCTCGACGGCTGCGTCATTGTGCTGGAAACGCCTCGAAGCAGCGGGTCCGACAGCGCGGCGGCAAAGCCCGAATCGTCTCCCTGCGCCGTGATGCAGGAAAAAAAGAGCGAGCCGGTCGCGGCAAAGGCCAAGGTACGGAAAAGCGCGAAATCCCAATAGCATAGATATTTCGGCGCGCCCCTCGACCTGAGCTTGGCTGAGGGGCGCATTCGTTTTCGGCGGTGGTCGTGCCTGTTCTCAGCCCGCGGTCGCGCTGCGCTGCTCGGCATTGTCGAAGAACGTGGCGATCCTGTTTGGCAAGTCGCCGGTTTCAAGGAACGGGGCGTGCCCCTGGCCCTCGACGGTGATCGTCTCCATCTGCGAATGGCGTTCTTGCATCTGCCTCAGCGTTTCCAAGGACAATAGTCTCGAATTGGCGCCGCGGAGCGTGAGCAAGGGAATGGCTGCCAACGCCTTGAATTGCGGCCACAGGGCCGGGAGCGGCTGCGTCAGATCGAGATTGGCAACGGTGTCGACCAGCTTCGGGTCGAAATCGGGCAGCAGCCCTTCATCAGTCTCGCGGTAAAGCGCCTCCACCATCCGTCTCCAGTCGGCGTCGGTGAGCGCGGGAAAATCCTGGCCGTGAACATCGCGCTGGCCATCCACCGCCTCGGTGAAAGTTTTCGGCTTTGGTGCGTGTTCAAGATAGGACTGGATGTGGGCAAGGCCGGCTGGCTCGATCGCCGGCCCGATGTCGTTGAAAACAATGGCTTTCAGCACCGTCGGCCGCAGCGCGCCGAGAACATGGATGATCAGCCCGCCGCGCGAGGTGCCGATGAAGGCGGCTGCCTCAATTCCCAATGCTGTCAACCCGGCAAGAATGTCGCCGGCTTCGATGCCGACATTATAATGGCTGACATCGGGATCGTAGGCGGATTGCCCACGCCCGCGATAGTCGAAGGCAACCACCTTGCGCGGAGCCGTGGGCCGCGCCGAAAGATGGAGCGCCAATTCGTGAAAATCCCGGGCATTGCGGGTCAGGCCAGGTAGGCAGACCACCGGCCAATGGTCGGAATTTGCTTCACCATAGATGCGCGCATGAAGTTTTAGCCCATCCGGAGCGATATGGAAAAAATCGGAAAAGCCTTCAGTGCTCGACATCTGGACGCGATTCCTTCCCGCCGCCGAATCTTCCCTGACTGCTACAGGCGAGGGCGGGGAGGGTCAAATAGGAGCTGGGTTGGAGAAAACGGCCAAATCTCCCCAAGGGGGCGGCAGCTTCGGTGAAATCGCTCTCGATCCGGCTGCTTCGGTCAGCCACGCCCGTTCACAAGATCCCCAACAATGTCGTATTTGCCGGAAATACGCATCTTGTAGACCTCGTAATTCTCCATCACGCGTTGCACGTAACTTCTTGTTTCCGTGTAGGGAATCCGCTCGATCCAGTCGACGACCGCATCGATGTCCTTGCCGCGTGGGTCGCCGTATTTCGCCACCCATTGGCTTGCCCGGTTAGGGCCAGCATTGTAGCCGGCGAAGGTCAGCACATAGGAACCGTTGAAGCGGTCAAGCTGCTCGCCAAGAAAGGCCGAACCAAGCGTCGCGTTATAGCCGGCGTCGGTGGTTAGCCTTGTCTGCGAAAACTGCACCCCGGCCTTCTTCGCCAGTTGTTTGGCGGTCGCCGGCATCAGCTGCAGCAGGCCGCGCGCGCCGGCACTTGAGACAGCGCCGATGTTGAACTCGCTCTCCTGGCGGGCAATGGCATAGGCCAGCGCCTTGCCGGAGCCCGAGATATTGGCCGAATCGGGAATCACGCCAAGCGGATGCGACAGCGCGCCGACATCGATGCCGCGCGCGCCCGCGATCTTCCCGACCTTCAGCGCCATGAAATGGTTGCCTTGCTTCTCGGCGAGAACAGCGAGCAGCGCCAGTTCGCCCGGGCTGGTCAACTGCCCGGCTAGATCGCGATAGATCGTTTCGGCATAGCGGTCGTAGCCGGCCTCCTGCAGCCGCTTGATGGCGCTGACGGCTTCGCGGCCGGCAAAATTCCGCCGGTCGGCGGTATCAGGTTGCGGGTAGACGATGTTGAGTGCCTGTCGGCCGACGCGTTCGGCGGCAAGCTGGCCGTAAAATGTCGTGCCATAGGCAGCGGCGCGCCCAAAATAGTCCTTGGCGTTGCCGGGGCCGCCGACTTCGGCGGCACGGCCGAGCCAGTAATAGGCGCGCGACAGGGTCATCGGCCCCTGGGCGAGGTCGGCGATGCGCACGAAATGCGTCGCGGCAAGTTTGGGGTCGTTCAGGCCACGCAGCGCGTACCAGCCGGCGTGGAATTCGGCATCCGCCGCATTGGCGGCACTTTCGGCGGCGTGCATGGCGACAATCCGGTACGCCGTCTTCATGTCGCCCTGGTCGACCAGTTCGCGCGACAACACCCGGCGCTCGACCCACCAGGCGTCCGGATCGACCAGCGCTTCACGATCGGTTGGCGCCTGCATCACGACCGAAGCGGCGCCGGCAAAATTCTCCTGCTTGCGCAGATATTCGGCCTGCGCGAAGAAATAGCCGGCCGAACGCTGCTCCGCCGGCACCGCCTTCAGCAGTTTGGCGGTGTTCTTGTCGCCTCTGTCCGCCGCCGCCCAGGCGTCCGCAAGCTGTTGGGCGCCAGCAAGGCTGGCGACGCGCTGCGCGGAGCCAACCCGGTCGGCATAGAACATGCGCTCCATACGAAAACGGTGGTCGGCGGCCGGGATCAGGCCGCCGAATTCCTTGATCAGCGCCGTTTCATCCTTGGCTTCCAGGATCGCGGTGCGCCAGAACGGTGACAGCACCGAACGCGCCGCCTTGGCGTTGCCGGACGAGACATAGGCGCGGGCGAGAACCGTCACGCCTTCGAATGTCGACGGCTGGCTGCCGTCGAATGCCCGAATGACGATGTCTGGGGCAGGGTTCTCGCGATAAAGCGCGCGCTCGCTGTTCTTGCGCAAGGCAACGGTGCCCGGCCAGTTGGGCAGCATCCTTGCGGCTGCGGCGATGTCGCCGCTCGGAACCTTGTCGCCGCCGTACAGCGCAATCGCCCAGGCAAGGATGTGCTGGTCGAGCGAGTTGGCGGGAAGAGCATCACGCACGGCGCGGGCGCCCGGAATGTCGCCAGCCGCCAGCGCATCCAGCCCGCTCTTCAGTTGGGCGACGCTGGGCGAGGCATCCGGTTGCGCCCGGGCCTGCAGGCCCGGCGGAGGGATCGCCGAGGTGACCTGCACATCGACGCTGCCGCCGATCGCCATGCCCGGCACCAGCGCGAGCGTGGCGCCAAGCAGCGCGAAAAGGTGAGGCCGACTGGCCGGCATGATCTTGTGTCTTTCCTTGTCCTGGCATTCTACCAGCAGGCCGAGATGCCTCGAAGCCTAGACTTAGGTCGTGAAGAGCCCGTAAACAAAAGGTTATCGAGGTCGCCCGAATTGCGCTTGCTGGCACCATGGCAATGCTTGCCGCGCAACAATGTCGAGACTATGGTGCGCCGCTTCGCTTTCGGCTAGAAGGCGCGCACGACAAAGCACCGATGCATGTCGCCCAAAAGTGGATACCGGTTTTGGGGAAGCGACATGCATAGACAAGAAGTCCCAGGGAGTTGGACGACATGCTGAGAGGCTCGCTTACCGCGCTCGTGACACCGTTCGAAAAGAGCGGGCGTTTCGACGAGAAAGCCTTTCGCGCGTTCGTCGAGTGGCAACTCGCCGAGGGCACGACAGGCCTGGTCCCGGTCGGCACCACCGGCGAGTCGCCGACGCTGTCGCATGACGAGCACCGCCATGTCGTCAAGGTCTGCATCGAGGTGGCCAGGGGCCGGGCACCGGTGGTCGCCGGCGCCGGTTCCAACAACACCGAGGAAGCGGTTGGGCTCGTGCAATATGCCGAGAAGGCAGGCGCCGATGCCGCCCTGGTCGTCACGCCCTACTACAACAAGCCGACGCAGCGCGGCCTCTATGAGCACTTCGCAGCCGTCGCCAGGGCGACCAAGCTGCCGATCATAATATACAACATCCCGCCACGCTCGGTCATCGACATGACGCCGGAGACGATGGGCCGGCTGGCGCACGACTTCAAGAACATCGTCGGCGTCAAGGATGCCACCGGCAAGGTCGAGCGGGTTTCCGAGCAGCGCGCGACTTGCGGCAAGGAGTTCATCCAGCTTTCGGGCGAGGACGCTTCGGCGCTCGGCTTCAACGCGCATGGCGGCGTCGGCTGCATTTCGGTGACGTCGAACGTCGCGCCGCGGCTTTGCGCCGAGTTCCAGGAAGCGACGCTTTCCGGCGACAGCGCCAAGGCGCTGGAACTGCAGGACCGTCTCCTGCCGCTGCACAAGGCGATCTTCATGGATCCCGGCGTTTCCGGCGCGAAATACGCGCTGTCGAAGCTGGGCAAGGTCGAGAACGTGCTGCGTTTGCCGCTGGTCACCGTCGAGCAGTCGACGGCCGAAAAGATCGATGCGGCCATGAAGCACGCCGGCTTGATAAACTAGGGATGAGGCGCCATCTCTCCACATCATGAATCAAGTCAGAAAAGCCGATCCCAACAACAAGACCGTGGCGGAAAACCGCAAGGCGCGGTTTTCCTATGAGGTGCTCGACACGGTCGAGGCCGGCCTGGTACTGACCGGCACCGAGGTCAAGTCGCTGCGCCAGGGCCAGGCCAACATCCAGGACAGCTATGCCTCGGTGGAAGGCGGCGAGATCTGGTTGATCAATTCCTATCTGCCGGAATATCTGCAGGCCAATCGCTTCAACCACGAGCCGCGCCGCCGCCGCAAACTGCTGCTTAACAAACGCGAGATGGCGAAATTGTCGCAGAGCGTCGATCGCGAAGGCATGACGCTGGTGCCACTGAAGATCTATTTCAACGACCAGGGCCGCGCTAAGATGCTGCTCGCCGTCGGGCGCGGCAAGAAGCTGCACGACAAACGCGAAAGCGAGAAGCAGCGTGACTGGTCTCGTGAGAAGGGCAGGCTCTTGAAGGAGCGCGGATAGGCTGGGGCCATTCGTTTGAAGAGCCGGACTATCCTTTTGAGCTTGGCCAGCCTAGTTCTGGCATGTTTGGTCGCCGCGGGCGGATATCTCTATTTCAGGGCATTCTCGCCGGACCGCGGCAAATATCCAGTCAGGGGCATCGACGTGTCCCATCATCAGGGCCGGATCGACTGGCGGCGCGTCGCCGCCGACGATGTCGCCTTCGCCGTCATCAAAGCGACTGAAGGCGGCGATCATGTCGACGACGCCTTCGCCACCAATCTGCGTGAGGCCCGCGCCGCCGGTCTTGCCGTCGGCGCCTATCATTTCTTCACCTTCTGCCGGCCGGGCGGCGATCAGGCACGCAATTTCATCTCGGTGGTGCCGCACGATCAGCCTTTGCTGCCGCCGGTTGTCGACATCGAGTTCGGCGGCAATTGCCCGCAGCGACCAACGCCCGAGCAACTGAGTGCCGAACTGGCCGCCTTCCTCGCACCTGTGGAGGCAGCGTTCGGCAAGCCGGCGATCGTCTATCTGACCGACGAGGCGGCAGACGCCTATGTCGGGCGCATCGCTGCCCGGCCGCTATGGCTTCGCTCATTGCTGTTGCAGCCAGACCGCGACGACTGGGTCTACTGGCAGTACCACAACAGGGGACGTGTCGACGGCATCAACGGCGATGTCGATCTGAATGTGCTGCAGGGTGGTCCGGCGGTGTTGGCCGCGCTGGTTGCGCCGCCGCGCTGATGAGCCCGCCGCCGCCCGACTCTATTTCTGCAGGAACGCCGCGATCTCGCTGAAAACGCTGACGAACATTGCTTCGGTCAAGACACCGGTGTTGGTGTTGTAGCGCGAGCAATGGTAGCTCGAAAACAGGGTGATGCCGCCGGCCGGTTGCTGCCCGCCATGCTTGAACGGGTGGGCGGCGACGCGCCCCCCAAGCGCACGCACGGTCGATTGGTGCGCGATCGATCCCAGCGCCAGCACGGCGCGCAGGTTGGGAAACTGGGCGATGGTCGGCACCAGGAATGTCCGGCAGGTGGCGATCTCGGCGCCCACCGGCTTGTTCTCCGGCGGCACGCAGCGCACCGCGTTGGTTATGGCAGCGCCGACAAGCTCAAGTCCGTCATCTGGCCGCGCCTTGAACGCACCGCGCGCGAAACCGTGCGAAATCAGAGTCGAGTAGAGCAGGTCGCCGGCAAAGTCGCCGGTGAAAGGCCGTCCGGTGCGGTTGGCTCCGCGCAGGCCGGGCGCCAGCCCGACGATCAGCAACTGGACCGCTGCTTCACCTTCCGGCGGCAGGAAGGTCGGCACCGGTGCATTGAACCAGGATGGTTCGCGCTGGCGCCATTCGGCGATGAAATCATGCAGCCTCGGGCAAAGCGGGCAGTCGCGGCCGGGTTCGGAAGGGGAAAGGGCGGTCAAGGCGACCGCCCTCAAAAGTCGTCCTCGTCGACTTCAGCCGGCTCGGGCCGCCGCACCGGCCGCTCGGACGGATCGCGGCCGACCTCGTTCTTCAGCGTCGTCAGGTCGATGAAATGGTCGGCCTGGCGGCGCAGATCGTCGGAGATCATCGGCGGTTGCGAGGCCATGGTCGAGACGATCGATACCTTGCGGCCGCGCCGCTGCAGCGCCTCGACCAGCGTGCGGAAGTCGCCGTCGCCGGAAAAGATGACATAGTGGTCGACGACATCGGCGAGCTCCAGCGCGTCGACCGTCAGCTCGATGTCCATATTGCCCTTGATCTTGCGGCGGCCGGTCGAGTCGGTGAATTCCTTGGCCGGCTTGGTGACGACCTTGAAGCCGTTGTAGTCGAGCCAGTCGATCAACGGACGGATCGAGGAGTATTCCTGATCCTCGACCAGCGCCGTGTAGTAATAGGCGCGCAGCAGATAGCCGCGCTTCTGGAAGCTCGACAGAAGCTTGCGATAGTCGATGTCGAAGCCGAGCGCGCGCGACGTGGCGTAGAGATTGGCGCCGTCGATGAATAGGGCGATTTTTTCACGGGGATCGAACATGGAAAATAGTCCTTTTCGAAATAGGCGGCCGTCTAAACGAAATGCGATAGCGACTATCGGTCAGGCTCATAATAAACCGGCTGACCTGGCATCATTCGAGATACCCCCAGTTTCGTGGCAATCCAAGGGCGTGTTGTCGCACTGCAAGCAATTGTGATCGAGGCACGGAGCTCAGGGATGCTGCCTGATTTTGCAAAATCAGGTGTTTGAACGAGGGATTGGGTGCCTGGCGGCCCCGCCATTGCCATGATGCTTGTATTTTGATGGCGTTCAGGTTAAGGACCGCGCCTGTTTTCCATCAAATCCATCGCATGAAAGGGGCAATCCATGGCCCGCGTAACCGTTGAAGATTGCATCGACAAGGTCGATAACCGCTTCGAGCTGGTGCTCCTTGCCGGCCACCGCGCCCGTCAGATCAGCCAGGGCGCGCCGATCACCGTGCCGCGTGACAACGACAAGAACCCGGTCGTCGCGCTGCGCGAGATCGCCGACGAGACGTTGTCGCCCGACGACCTCAAGGAAGATCTGATCCATTCACTGCAGAAGCATGTCGAGGTCGACGAGCCCGAAGCTGATGGCGAGGCGATCGCTGACCAGACCGGCGGCGCTGTCGCGGCCACCAATGCCGACGACGCCGAGGAGAATGTCACGTTCGACCGGATGACCGAGGAAGATCTGCTGGCCGGCATCGAGGGCCTGGTTCCCCCGGAAAAGAGCGACGATTACTAAGAGCGAACCACTGTTGCCAAGGTCGCTGGATTAATCGTCCGGCCCTTCCGTATCGGCAGTTTCGTGGCTATCTATGACATGCGCCGTACAGCAGTGCGGCGCATGATTCATTTCACCGCTGTGAGATCCCGCCCATGATGCGTCAGTATGAGCTTGTCGAGCGCGTCCAGCGCTACAAGCCTGACGTCAACGAGGCGTTGCTCAACAAGGCCTATGTCTATGCCATGCAGAAGCATGGCCACCAGAAGCGCGCTTCCGGCGATCCCTATTTCTCGCATCCGCTCGAAGTCGCCGCCATCCTCACCGAAATGCACATGGACGAGGCGACGATCGCGGTCGCCCTGTTGCACGACACCATCGAGGACACCACGGCGACGCGGGCCGAGATCGACGAGCTGTTCGGGCCGGAAATGGGCAAGCTGGTCGAGGGTCTGACCAAGCTGAAGAAGCTCGACCTCGTGTCGAAGAAGGCCGAGCAGGCGGAAAACCTGCGCAAGCTTCTGCTCGCGATCTCCGAAGACGTCCGTGTCCTTCTGGTCAAGCTCGCCGACCGCCTGCACAACATGCGCACCCTCGACCATATGCCGGAGGCCAAGCGCCTGCGCATCGCCGAGGAGACCATGGACATCTATGCGCCGCTGGCCGGGCGCATGGGCATGCAAGGCATGCGCGAGGAGCTGGAGGAGATAGCCTTCCGCTATATCAACCCGGAGGCCTATCGCGCCGTCACCGCACGGCTCGCCGAGATCTTCGAGCGCAACAAGGATGTGCTGACCGAAATCGAGAAGGCGCTGTCCGGCCTCTTCGAGAAACATGCGATCAAAGCCAGCGTGAAGAGCCGGCAGAAGAAGCCGTGGTCGGTGTTCCGCAAGATGGAAGCCAAGGCGCTTTCCTTCGAGCAGCTCTCCGACATCTTCGGCTTCCGCGTCGTCGTCGACACGCTCGAGGACTGCTACCGGGCGCTTGGCGCCATCCACACCACGTGGTCGATGGTGCCAGGCCGCTTCAAGGACTACATCTCGACGCCGAAGCAGAACGACTACCGCTCGATCCATACCACCATCGTCGGCCCGTCGCGCCAGCGCGTCGAGCTGCAGATCCGCACCCGCGAGATGAACAAGATCGCCGAATATGGCGTCGCCGCCCATTCGATCTACAAGGACACTGGCGGCAAGACCAACGGAGCCGCGCATGCGATCTCGAAGGAGACCAACGCCTATGCCTGGCTGCGGCGCACCATCGAGCAGCTTGCCGAAGGCGACAATCCGGAGGATTTCCTCGAAAACACCAAGCTGGAATTGTTCCAGGACCAGGTGTTCTGCTTCACGCCGAAAGGCATGCTGATTGCCTTGCCGCGTGGTGCGACGCCCATCGATTTTGCCTATGCGGTGCACACCGATGTCGGCGACACCTGCGTCGGCGCCAAGGTCAACGGCCGCATCATGCCGCTGATGACGGAGCTGAAGAACGGCGACGAGGTCGAGATCATCCGCTCCAAGGCGCAGGTGCCGCCGGCTGCGTGGGAATCGGTCGTCGTCACCGGCAAGGCGCGCTCGGCCATCCGCCGCGCCACCAAGAACGCCATCCGCAAGCAGTATTCGGGTCTCGGCATCCGCATCCTGGAACGCGCCTTCGAGCGGGCTGGCAAGACCTTTACCAAGGAGAGCCTCAAGCAGGTGCTGCACCGGCTGGCGCGCAAGGACATTGAGGACGTGCTGGCCTCGGTCGGCCGTGGCGAGCTTGCTTCCACCGATGTCATGAAGGCGGTATTCCCCGACTACAAGGACGAGCGCGTCACCACGGCCGCGCCCAAGCAGCGCGAGGAGGGCTGGTCGAAGATCCGCAACGCCGCCGGCATGCTGTTCCAGATCCCAGGCCGCGCCGCGCGCAAGGACAAGGACCAGCCGAAGGACGGCGCCGTGCCGATCCGCGGCGTGCGCGGTGACCTGCCGGTGCGTTTCGCGCCGGAAGGGGCCGTGCCTGGCGACCGCATCGTCGGCATCGTTCAGCCGGGCACCGGCATCACCATCTATCCGATACAGTCGCCGGCGCTGCAGGCCTTCGACGACCAGCCCGAACGCTGGATCGACGTGCGGTGGGATATTGATGAGCGCACCAAGGAGCGCTTTCCGGCGCGCGTATCGGTTACCGCCATCAATGCGCCGGGTTCGCTCGCCGATATCGCCCAGGTCGTTGCGTCGAACGACGCCAACATCCATACGCTGTCGATGGTGCGCACCGCGCCCGATTTCACCGAAATGCTGATCGATCTCGAAGTCTGGGATCTGAAGCACCTCAACCGGCTGCTGTCGCAGCTCAAGGACAATTCGAGTGTCAGCGATGCACGGCGTGTGAATGGCTGACACGGCTGATCTATGTGGGGACAGGCGCAGATGAATACCGATGAAGTGCTGGGCATTTTCCGCGAGGCGGGTGCTGTTCTGGAAGGGCATTTCATCTTGACCTCGGGCCTGAGAAGCCCAGTTTTCCTGCAGAAGGCGCGGGTGTTCATGCATGCCGACAAGACCGAGCGGCTGTGCAAGGCGTTGGCCGAAAAGATCCGTGCGGCGGTGCCGGGCAAGATCGATTATGTCGTCGGTCCGGCGATCGGCGGGCTGATCCCGGCCTACGAAACGTCGCGCCATCTCGGTGTGCCGGCGATCTGGGTCGAGCGGGAAGGGGGCGAGTTCCGCCTGCGCCGCTTCGAGATCGCCGCCGGTGCGCGTGTCGTCATCGTCGAGGACATCGTCACCACCGGCCTGTCGATCCGCGAAACCATCGAGTGCCTGCGCGAACTGGGCGCCGAAGTGGTTGCCGCCGCCTGCATCATCGACCGTTCGGCCGGCAAGACCCACGTCGGTGTGCCGCTGATCGCGCTCGCCGAATATGAGGTTCCGGCCTATCCGGCCGACCGGTTGCCGCCGGAGCTTGCCGCCATACCGGCAATCAAGCCCGGCAGCCGCAACATCTGACGAGGAGGCCGAAATGATCGCAGGCATCGATCATTTCGTGTTGACGGTCGCTTCGCTGGAAGTGACTTGCGCCTTTTATCAACGCGTGCTGGGTTTTGAACGCATCGATACGCCGGGCCGGCCGACAGCGCTGGCCTTCGGCAATCAGAAGATCAATGTGCATGAGGTTGGCCGCACCTTCGAGCCGAAGGCGAAGTCGCCGACGCCCGGATCCGGTGATTTCTGCCTGATCACTGACCGGCCGCTGGATGAGGTCTGTGCCCGTCTCGCGGCCAACGGTGTGGCGGTCGAACTCGGTCCGGTCGAACGTGTTGGAGCGCGAGGGCTGATGATGTCGGTTTATTTCCGTGACCCGGACGGCAATTTGGTCGAGGTCAGCGAATACCGATCGTAAGATACGAAGCATTGGCTGCGACAATAAATCCAGGCGGCTTCTCAAATTCGCCGCGATTGTCCGGCGTTGGAGGGGCGAACCTTACCAAAAATTATGGCCACGTGGCTGCTGTGCTGTCGGCCTTCAGTTGTTGTTGGGGTTGCGTATGGCTATATCAAGGTTGCGATTGCCATTGGGCGATCGTCAAGCGCAAGATGTGGCTGTCGCGCGCCCGGCTAAAGTTGCCGGTGCGGGAGCCGTGGAACGGGAACAGAGTGCTTTTTCGACGTCGCAAGCCTGATGGTCTTTTCGAGCGGGTGCGTACCTATCTGTGGCCGCGCCGCTCGTTTTCGCGCTCGCTTCAGTATTTCTCCAAGCGCATCTTGCGGCTGAAGGCCACTCCGCATGCGGTGGCGGCCGGTGTCGCCGCCGGCGTCTTCGCTTCGTTCTTTCCTGTCGGTTTCCACTTTGCCATCGCCGCCGTTGTGTGCTGGGTGATCGCCGGCAACCTGGTGGCAGCGGCACTCGGCGCGGTATTCTTCGGCAATCCGCTGACCTTCCCGTTGCTATGGGGCGCTTCCTGGGAGACCGGCAAACTCATCCTGCATGATCGCCTGCCGGCGCACGGCCCGCCGGCGCATCTGGGCGAGATGCTGCACAAGCTTTCTTTCGCGCAACTGTGGAAGCCCGTGCTTGAGCCGATGCTGATTGGCGCGGTACCGCTCGGGCTGCTCTTCGGGCTCCTGTTTTATGGCATCACGCGCTGGGGTATGAGCGCTTTCCGCGAGCAGCGGCGCAAGCGCCTGGCCGAGCGGTCCGCCCGCCATGCGCAGTCGTCTCAACCCGCCGGAAGCATCGGTACCTCGGCACGATGATCATCGGCATCGGCAGCGACCTGATCGATATCAGACGCATCGAGAAGTCGCTGGAGCGCCACGGCCAGCGCTTCATCCAGAGAATCTACACTGAGGTCGAGCAGGCACGTTCGGAGGGGAGACGCGCCCGCGCGGCCTCTTACGCCAAGCGCTTCGCCGCCAAGGAGGCCTGTGCCAAGGCTCTCGGCACCGGTCTCGCGCAGGGCGTGTTCTGGCGCGACATGGGTGTCGTCAACCTGCCCAGCGGCGCGCCGACCATGGCGCTGACCGGCGGGGCCTTGGCGCGCTTGGACAAAATCCTGCCAAGCGGCCATCGAGTGGCAATCCACCTCACCATCACGGATGATTTTCCGCTTGCTCAAGCCTTTGTGATCATTGAGGCGTTGCCCGTCGAAGAAGCGCCACATTGATTGCATCTGACGACCGGCATTGACGTTGCCCAGCGCGCGCCGAGACTCTATACCATCCAACGCACAATCGAGGACGACATGAGCGTGGCTGAAAAATCCGAGAAGAAATCCGGCGGGCTTGGCGAAACCGTCAGCGTCATCGTCCAGGCGCTTTTGCTCGCCCTGGTCATCCGCACGCTGCTGTTCCAACCCTTTTCGATACCGTCGGGATCAATGCGGCCGACGCTTCTGGAAGGCGACTATCTGTTCGTCACCAAGTGGTCCTACGGCTATTCGCGTTATTCGCTGCCTTTCGGCCCCGACATTTTCTCGGGCCGCATCTGGGGCTCCGAGCCGAAGCGCGGCGACGTGGTGGTGTTCAAATTCCCGCCGGACCCTTCCGTTGATTACATCAAGCGCGTGATCGGCTTGCCCGGCGACAAGATCCAGATGAAGGACGGCCAGCTGTTCATCAATGGAGTCGGCGTGCCGCGTGTGAAGGCCGGCCAGATCGACAATCCCGACATCACCGAGACGGATCGTCCCATCGACGTCTATCGCGAGACGCTGCCGAACGGTGTCAGCTACGACACGCTTGATTTGTCACCGGATTCGATCGGCGACAATACCCGCGAATTCGACGTGCCGCCCGGCCATTATTTCATGATGGGCGACAACCGGGACAACTCCAGTGATAGCCGGTTCACGGTCGGCTACGTTCCGGCGGAGAATCTGGTTGGCCGCGCCAATCTGATTTTCTTCTCGATCGCCGGCAAGGCAAGTCCGCTTGAAATCTGGAAATGGCCGTCCTTGATGCGCGCTTCGCGCCTGTTCCATTTTGTAAATTAGGGATGGCAGCGGCAAAACGGCTTACCGCCGACGCGCTCGCCGAAGCGCTTGTGGAACGCACGGGCCACGCCTTCGCCGACCGCCAGCGCCTGCAGCGTGCATTGACCCACGCCAGTGCGCGCGGCGCCAATGCCGGCACCGACTATGAGCGCTTCGAGTTTCTTGGCGACCGGGTTCTCGGCCTGGTGGTCGCCGACATGCTGCTGGCCGCATTTCCTGATGCTGCGGAAGGTGAACTGTCGCTTCGGCTCAATGCGCTGGTCAACGCCGAGGCGCTCGCGGAAATCGCCGAGGATATCGGCCTGCCGGACCTGATCCGCGCCGGATCGGACATGCGCGGGCTTGAGGGCCGCAAGCGCGTCAATTTGCGTGCCGACGCGTTGGAATCGCTGATCGCGGTGCTTTATCTCGATGGCGGGCTGGATGCGGCGCGCGCCTTCATCCATAAATACTGGCAGCCGCGCTCGCAGGCTTCAGGCGCCGCACGCCGCGATGCCAAGACCGAATTGCAGGAATGGGCGCACCAGGCGGCAAGTGCTGTCCCGGCCTACAGCATCGACAGCCGAGAGGGGCCGGACCACGACCCGCTCTTCACGGTCAGCGTCAGGGTTGGTGCATTTCAGCCAGCGAGCGGTAGTGGTCGTTCAAAGCGCGAGGCCGAGCAGGCCGCCGCGGCGGCAATGCTCGTTCGCGAAGGCGTCTGGAACAACGTATCGGGCGCGCGGCGCGTTAATGAAGGGAGTGCGGCATGACCGCCACCGAAGAGACCTCTGCGGCACCAGAAGCAGCCGCCACGCACTCCGGCTTCGTCGCGCTCATCGGCGCGCCCAATGCGGGCAAATCAACCCTGGTCAACCAGCTTGTCGGCGCCAAGGTGTCTATCGTTACCCACAAGGTGCAGACGACGCGTGCCATCGTGCGCGGCATCGCCACGCATGACAATGCGCAGATCGTCTTTGTCGACACGCCTGGCATCTTCAAGCCCAAGCGGCGGCTTGATACGGCGATGGTGACCACCGCCTGGGGCGGCGCCAAGGATGCCGATATCGTGTTGCTGCTGATCGACGCCGAGCGCGGCATCAGGGGCGACGCCGACGCCATCCTTGAAAGGCTAAAGGACGTTCGCCAGCCGATGGTGCTGATCCTCAACAAGGTCGATCGGGTCAAGCATGAGACGCTTTTGGCCTTGTCGGCGGCGGCGAACGAAAGGGTTCCGTTCAAGCGTACCTTCATGGTCTCCGCGCTGACCGGTTCCGGTTGCAAGGACCTGCTCGACTATCTCGCCGAAGCGCTGCCTGCCGGCCCCTGGTATTATCCGGAAGACCAGATCTCGGACCTGCCGATGCGCCAGCTGGCTGCCGAGATCACCCGCGAAAAGCTCTATCTGCGGCTGCATCAGGAACTGCCCTATTCCTCGCATATCGAGACCGAGAAATGGGAAGAGAAGAAGGACGGCTCGGTGCGCATCGACCAGACCATCTACGTCGAGCGCGACAGCCAGAAGAAGATCGTCCTCGGCCACAAGGGTGAGACCATCCGCGCCATTGGCCAGGCAGCGCGCATGGAGATAGCAGGCATCCTCGAACAGAAGGTGCACCTGTTCCTGTTCGTGAAGGTGCGCGAGAACTGGGGCGACGACCCCGAGCGCTACCGCGAGATGGGGCTCGAGTTCCCGCATTAGCCGACCACGCCCGCGGGGCGTGAGGCGCTTGAATGGCGGGACTACCGCCGCGGTCCAAGCGCCAGCAACACGCCATTGGCAAGATGTTCCGCATCGGCGGCGTTTTCGAACGGAACGATCGTTCTCGCATAGTCGAGCGGGGAGAAATTGGAGCCGTCGGTGTTGATCAGCGCGACCTGGTGGCTTGCCGCTTCCATGTTGCCGAGTTGCGCATAGCAGGCGGCAAGCCGCGTTCGGATCCACGGCGTCGGCAGCGTCGCCAGTTCCAGCGCTTCAGCGGCCGGCCGGTACTCACCCAGCATGTAGAGCGCCAGCGATCTGTCGTACTGGTACCCGCTCCCTGAAAGCCATGCCGGCATTGGCCTATGTCAGGGGGCTGGGTCAAGGGCTTGCAAATTTGCACGGACGACAAGAAAGGGGGCGGCGCCCGGATTCGGACACCGCGCTCCTTGCGAGCAGCTTAGGCAGCGTCGGCGATTGCAAGGTGCGTCTTTGGCCGGCGGACGAAGCTCTCGGCGCCATAACAGGCGACGATGGCAACCGCGATGATCGCCCAGATCGCAACACCGAGCCATTGCTGTTGCAGATAGTCGCTGCCGGTGAACACCTTGCCGAGAAAACGCACGCTGTTCTGGTGCGTGACGTGCATGATAAAGGCGAGAAGCACGCTGCCGGTGTTCTGGTAAAGCCAGGTGAACACCACGCCCGCCAGCACGACGTTGATCGTGCTGTAAAGGCTCAGGTCGCCGACCAGGCCGAGCGGAAAGTGCCAGATCGCCCAGATCACGCCGAGGATCAGGCTGCCGGCCAGTGCCGAATGGCTGGCAAGCAGGCGTGGCGTTGCAAAGCCGCGCCATCCCGGCTCTTCGCCGAACGGGCCGCTGAAGACTGCGTAGAGCGCGATGACCGGCAGCATCTCGGAGAAGGCAGGGATATTGCTCCAGGCCGGTGTTGCCGCGCCAAACAACGGATTGATCAGGATTGAAGCCAGTTGCGTTCCGAATGGCAGGCCGAACGTCACCAGATACCACACCGGATGAACTCGCCATTTCACCATCGAGGCAAGGATGGCCTTGACCGAGCTCCAGCCGCCGGTCAGGGCCGCAACGACGAAGCCGGCAACCATTGGTCCAAAGGTAAACCAGGGAATGCTGTCGCCGTTCGACAGCAAGAACGGGATGAAGGCCAGCCAGGTCAGGCCAAGCGCAAGCGAAAAGAAGGCGGTCAAATGGTGCCTTCGCACCAGGCTCAGGACGGAAATCATATCAGATCCTCTCGGTGGGCAGATGGGTCAAGAGAGGTCGCCGGGCTGCCCGATCGGTCGACATGCATCTGGAGCGGTCGCCGCCGAGTTGTTCGGCAGGCCGTGTCGACCACGCCGGTCAACCCGCGCTTATTGGCGCCTGCGTGGCCAAAAATCCCGAGCAGTTCCTGAAAAATTTCCGATATTTCTGAAGGAGTGGCCGATTTTCCTTGGCGCGGTGCCCGACGGTTGGGCTGTCGCAATCAAGTAAGCGGGCAGCGCTCCAGGCGGGTTTCGAGTGCCTCGACCAAAAGCCGAAGGGCTTGGCAGGCGCTGCCGGCCTTTCGCCACAACGCCGGAGTGCGGTCTGGCGCGCCGTGTCGTCTGATGACGAGATGGAACGAAATTATCAGGTATTTCTTACGGAAAAAGGCGGGTATTCCCCATTTTCAGCTCACAATTGGAATTATAACACCAGTGAGATATACTTAGCCGAGAAACTATCTGAATATATATTGAAAATATGACGTTGTTCCAATTGTGCCATTCGACATTATCGCGAGTGTTATTTGTGCAACACGCGATTAATCTGTTTAGAGAATCGTGGTTATTTCTAAAACCGTCATTGAAGGCGGACGATCGATGGGTATGTTCGCCGCTGAAAAGGGCGAGCGGTGCGAGCCTTTTTCGTTGTGGGGATGAGGCGGGAAACACTGCCGCCAGCCACAAATCCGAAGCCAATTTAAAACTATGACTGGAGAGGTCAGAAAATGAACATCAAGAGCCTCCTTCTCGGCTCAGCCGCGGCACTGATCGCGGTGTCCGGCGCGCGCGCCGCCGACGCTGTCGTCGTCGCCGAACCGGAGCCGGCCGAATACGTCAAGATCTGCGACGTCTACGGCGCCGGCTACTTCTACATCCCAGGCACCGAAACCTGCCTGCGCATCGGCGGCTACATTCGCTACGACGCCAGCATTGGCGACGGCAATCGCGTGTTGGACGGCACCAAGGCCACAGACTCAATGGATGGCGGCACCAACGACACCTGGAACAAGAACGCGCGCTTCACGCTGAAGACATGGACTGGCCAGGAAACCGAACTCGGCACCTTGAAGACCTACACCGAGACGCGCTTCAACTTCGGTAGCGTAACCACGGCCAAGGACGCCAATGGCTTCGCGATTGACAGCGAGGCTGGCAACAAGACCGCGGATCTGCATTTCGCCTGGATCCAGCTTGGCGGGCTGCGCGTCGGTAAGGACGAAACGGCCTATGACTCCTTCATCGGCTATGCCGGTAATGTCATCCAGGATACGATCATTCCTTACGGCACCAAGGACACCAACCTGATCAGCTACTACTTCGATGCCGGCAACGGCTTCTCGGCGGTGGCCTCGCTTGAAGAAGGTTCGGGCTCCGAGACCATCGACAGCTACGTTCCGCATGTCGTGGGCGGTGTGAAGTACAAGGGCGACTGGGGTGCGATCACCGCCGTCGGCGCCTACAACAGCAATTGGGAAGAATGGGCCGGCAAGGTCCGCCTTGATGTCAAGGCGACCTCGGACCTGACGCTCTTCATCATGGGCGGCTACGGCACCGACGATAACAAGGCGACCAATTTCTACAAGCCGTGGACTGGCAACTTCGCCGTTTGGGGCGGCGGCACCTACACCGTCAACAAGAAGGTCCAGCTCAACGCCCAGGTCTCCTACACTGACTTCCAGGACTTCGCGGTTGCCGCGAACGTCGCCTACACCATCGTCCCCGGCTACACGATCACGGCCGAAGTCGATTACTTCAAGAATTTCGACGACAAGTTCGAAGATGGCGTCGGCGGCATCGTTCGCTTCCAGCGCTCGTTCTAACTAATCGACTGACCTTACCAGATCGCCCGCAGCACATCGCTGCGGGCGGCTTTTTGTATGCTGATGTGATGTGCCGGCCCGCCACGCACAAACCCATACCTTGATTTCGCCATCCAACCGGTGAAATGCTCCAGGCATGGAATGGCGCGACGAGGGAATCATTCTCGGCACCCGCAAGCATGGCGAAACCAGCGCCATCCTCGAGGTGATGACGCGCGCGCATGGCCGCCATCTCGGCCTTGTCCGTGGCGGCCGCTCGCGCAAGCAGCAGCCCGTTCTCCAGCCAGGCAATCGCGTCGACCTGTTGTGGCGGGCGCGGCTTGACGAACATCTTGGCACCTTCCAGGCCGAGGCGATCGAGATGAACGCCGCCCGGCTGATGGACAGCGCCGTTGCCGTCTACGGGTTGCAGACCATGGCCCAGCATCTGCGCCTGTTGCCCGAGCGTGACGCCCATGGCGGCCTCTACGAGGCGCTCACCGTGATGATCGTCCATCTCGACGATGCCGACGCCGCCGGCGAACTGGTGGCGCGCTTCGAGCTTCTGATCCTCGATGAACTCGGCTTCGGCCTCGATCTCAGCCAATGTGCCGCCACCGGCACGCGGCAGGACCTTGCCTATGTCTCGCCGAAATCGGGCCGTGCGGTATCGCGCGAAGCCGGCGCGCCATGGCGTGACAAGATGCTGGCGCTGCCGGCCTTCCTGCAGCGCGGCTCTGGCCTGCGGGCGGACCCGGCGGCGGTGGAAGATGCCTTCCGGCTGACCGGCTTCTTCTTCACGCGCCACGTCTATGAGCCACGCGGCATCGAGCCGCCCGACGCCCGCTCCGGCTTCCTCGCCGCTCTGCGCAAGCACCATGCGCGCGGCAGGGCCTTGGCCGAAGAGAACGCGGCCAGAGAAATCATCACATGAGCGAAGTAGAACTTTATCCGGGCCGGGTCTCGCCGCTCGGCCTCGGCACCATTCCGCACGCCGATATCCTGAAATACACCGGCCTGGAACTGCTGCAACGCATCATCGACGGCAAGTATCCGGCGCCACCGATCTCCTTCCAGCTCAGCTTCGCGTTGACCGAAGTGTCAGAAGGCCGCGCCGTGTTCCGCGGCGTGCCGAACGAGCGCCATCTCAACCCGCTGGGCGGTGTGCATGGCGGCTGGGCGGCGACTCTGCTCGATTCGTCACTGGCCTGCGCCGTGCAGACTCTGCTCGGCAAGGGCGAAGCCTATACGACGGCGGAGTTCAAGGTGAACCTGACGCGGCCGATCACGCCCAGGACCGGCGAGGTGGTCTGCGAAGGCAAGGTCGTCCACAAGGGCCGCACGCTGGCGGTGTCGGAAGCGACATTGAAGGACGCCAGCGGCAAGCTGCTGGCTTTCGGCACCGAAACATGTTCGATCTTTCCGGCCGCCAATCTGGCGGCACGGTGAGTTTTCTGGCCGTCTGGCCGCCGCATTTGAATGTCAACGTCAGTGAAAACTGGCCTGGTTTGGGGGAACCGCCATGTTTGAAAGCCTGATCGGCCTTGTCGCCATCATCGCGTTGTTCGTCATCATTTCGCGCCAGCAGAGCCGCATTGGCCTGATCGAGCGCGAGCTTGGCGCGTTGCGCAGCCTGGTCCTTTCCGGCGCGGTGCCGCCCGTAGCCAAGCCGTCTGAACAATCAGCGATCGACAACAGGCCTGCCGACGCTGCCGCGGCCATTGCGGCAGCGTCCGAAATCGCCTCGCCAGCGGTGAGCGAGCCGGTTACCGCGCAGGCGCCGGCTCTGGAAGCGGAAGCTCCATTAGGCGAGGCCGTGCCCGGGCCGTGGACCGCAGGCGAGCCGAAGGCAGCCGAACCTGCCGAGCCCGCCGCGGCGGCGAAGGCGCCCGGCAAACCGGACATCGAAACCGCGCTTGGCACCCGCTGGGCGGTCTGGGTCGGCGGCATAGCGCTGGCGCTGGGCGGCCTGTTCCTGATCCGCTACACGATCGAGGCCGGCATTTTCGGCCCCGGCGTGCGGCTTGCCATGGCCGCGGTTCTGGGGCTGGTGCTGGTCGCCGGCGGCGAGTTCATTCGCCGCACCGGCTTCCGGTGCCGGTGCAAGGTGCCGCCGGCGCCTATATTCCGGCGATCCTGACGGCGGCTGGCGCTTTCATCCTGTTCGGCACCGTCTATGCCGCGCACGGCATTTACGGCTTCATCGGCCCGGCGCTTGCCTTCACCCTGCTTGGCGCCATCGGCGTGGCGACGATCGCGGCGGCCCTTGTCCATGGCCAGGCGCTGGCCGGCATCGGCCTCATCGGTGCCATGGTAACACCAATGCTGGTCGCCTCGCAGGCGCCTAATCCCTGGGCGCTGTTCGGCTATCTCTCGATCGTGCTTATCGCCACCTGCGTCATCGCCCGCATACGCGACTGGAAATTGTTGATGGCGGCGGCCTTTGTCGGCACCGGTATCTGGACCATCCTCTACATGACGGATGCGCCGGGCGCGAACCTCTCCGCCATCCTGTTCATCGATGCCGTCACGCTGGCCGTGCTCGCTCTTGTCTGGCTCGGCCGCCGTGACGACGAAACCGGACCAACCAGGGCCCTCGACTGGCCGTCCATCGCGCCTGGCCTGTTCGTCGCATTCTCGGCGCTGGGCCTGTCGGTCGACCCGGCCTTCGCCGCCGCCGGCGATGCCTTGCCGGGCGCCGTGATCCTCGCCGCAATGGTGGCTGTCGCGCTCTATCGCCCATTGGCGCTGCCGCTGCTTTACGCGGCCGGACTGGTGACGGTGCTGATCTATCTCGGCATCATCCCACCGACGTCCGTGGCATCGGATTTTTCCAGCGGCGCTCTGGGTGTCGACGGCCAGCCGGTGGTGGTGTCCGATGCCTTGACGTTGCGCATCGGCATTGCGCTTGGCCTGATTTTCATCGGCGCCGGCTTCTGGGCCGCGCGCCGCTTCGCTGCCTCGGCACAGATCCGCGCCGCCTCATGGGGGGCGTGGGGCGTCATCGTGCCTCTGGTCATTCTGCTGGCGCTCTGGTTCACCTTCGGCAACCTCGACCGTGATCTTGTCTACGGAGCGGTCGCGGCACTGCTGGTCGTGATTTTTGCCGCCGGCGCCGAGTGGATCGCGCGCGGTGAAGAGCCACCGCTCAAGGGCGGCGCGGCGGTGTCGTTTGCCTTGGGCGGTGCTGCGATAGCCGGTCTCTTGATGCTGCACATGGCTTTCGATTCCGGCTGGACCACCATCCTGCTGGGTGCTTCGGCTATCGTGCCGGCCTTGGCCACGCGCTGGCGCTCCTATCCGGCGTTCGGCTGGATTTCGGTCGGTGCGGTGATCGCGGTGCTTGGCCGCGTCGCCTTCGACCCGACCATCGTCGGCGCTGAATTCCTCTCCAGGACACCTGTCTTCAACTGGCTGCTGCCGGGCTACGGCATACCGGCGCTCGCCTTCGGCTTCGCCGCCTGGCAACTCGCCCGCACCACCAATGGCCGGCCGCGCCTCGCCATGGAAGCGGCGGCGGCACTGTTTGCGCTGCTCACGCTCGCCATGCTGGTACGCCATGCCATGCATGGCGGCGTCATCGACACGGGTGCGATGACGCTCGCCGAGCAGGCGATCTATACGCTGATCGCCATCGGCGCCGGCGCCATCCTGGTCGCCATCGACATGCGCTCGCCAAGCTCGGTGCTGCGCTATGGTTCGATGGCCGCCGGCGTGGTTTCGGTCGCCTTCATCGTCATCCGGCATTTCGTGGTGCTGAATCCGCTGTTCACCGACGAATCGACAGGCCGGATCCCGGTGTTCAACCTGTTGTTCCTCGCCTATCTCCTGCCGGCGGTCGCCGCCGGGGGCTGGCGCTCTACGCCAGGGACAAGCGGCCGAAATGGTATGCGCAGATGCTGGCCGTGGTGGGGGCCGTGCTTGCCCTGGCCTATGCCACGCTGTCGGTCAGGCGGCTGTTCAAGGGCGAGTTCATTGGCCTGTGGAGCGGCCTCGGCCAGTTGGAGACCTACACCTATTCGGCGCTTTGGCTGATTATTGGCGTGGCGCTGCTCACCGCCGGCGTCTGGTTGAAGTCGCAGGTGCTGCGCATCGCCTCGGCGGCGCTCATCTCGATCGCCGTGCTGAAAGTGTTCATATTCGACATGTCGGAATTGGAGGGCGTGCTGAGGGCGCTGTCCTTCATCGGCCTCGGCGCTGTGCTGATCGGCATCGGCCTGTTTTATCAGCGGCTGCTGACGCGGGCGGCGAAGGAAAACGGATAAAGGCAAGCAAGAACAATAAAATTTCAGTCGGGCCGGGAATAAATCGGCCAATGGGCTCGTTATCTGATTGCCTGGGTGACCGGAGCGGCGGACCGCTTCGCGCTGGCCGCTTGCGCCGCGCCGGGAAGGCGCGTTCAATTGGGCTCAACAAAGGCGACCTCAGAACCAGCGGTCATGGACGAAAAGAAGGCAGCGATCCTTGGCGAAATACCGCGTCTGCGCCGCTATGCGCGCTCGCTTTTGCGCGACCGCGATTCTGCCGACGACCTCGTCCAGGATTGCCTCGAACGGGCGCTTGTGCGTCTCGACAACTGGCAGACAGGAGAAAGCCCCAGGAGGTGGCTGTTTACGATCATGCATCATTTGTTCATCGACCAGATGCGAAAGGTGAACCGTCGCGGCGAAGCGGCGATGCTGCCGCTGGAGGCTGGCGAGGCAGTTGCCCAGCCGGCCGAGCAGATGGAGAGCATCGCCTCGCGCGAGATCATCGACGCATTGCAGGCGATCAGCCCCGACCGCCGCGCGGCTCTCGTCATGGTCGCCATCGAAGGTTTTTCCTATGCCGAAGCCGCCAACATTCTCGGCGTGCCCGCGGGCACGCTGATGTCGCGCATTGCGCGCGGGCGTGAGGAACTGCGCGGGCTGCTGGACGACACGGCACGCCGCCGCGCAATAAGGATCGTCGAGAAATGATCCGCCGCGATTTTTCCGAACGTGACATCCACATGGCGCTCGACGGCGAACTGCCAGCCGATGAGCGCACCGCTTACGATGCCTGGCTCGACGCCAATCCCGAAATGAAGGCCAGGAGCACGCGCTTCAGCGCCGACCGGGCGGCATTGCAGGCCGCCTTCGCCGGCGTGCTGGACGAGACCGTCCCAGTGCGGTTGCGCAAGGTCGTGCTTGGCGAGACGCCGGTCAAGGCTGCGGCATCGCGCTCGCGCTGGTGGCTTTCTGCCGCTGCGGCGGTGCTTCTGGTCGCCGGTGGGCTCAGTGGCTATCTTGCCGGCATCGACGGCCTTGGACAGGAGGATCCGGCGGAGGATCGGCTCGCCGAACAGGCAATCGCGGCCCATGTCATCTATGCCGCCGAAAAGCGCCATGCGGTGGAAGTGCCGGCCAGCGACAAGGATCATCTGCAGACCTGGCTGTCCAACCGGGTTGGATTGAAGCTGGTGGCGCCGGATCTGACCGCGAATGGTTTTCAATTGGTCGGCGGCCGGTTGCTGCCGGCCGGCGAGAGCAAGGCCGCGATGCTGCTCTACGAGGACGACAAAGGCGAGCGAATATCGCTCTTCGTCACCACGGAATCGACCGAGAATGCCAAGGGCACCTACATGGCGGCGCAGGACGGCCCGCAGGCCGTCTACTGGCTGGACAAGGGCTATGGCTGCGCCGTCGTGGGCTCGCTGCCGCGCGAGCAATTGGCGGTCGTTGCCAAGAGCGCCTATGGCCAGCTTTTGGCGGGTCTCGCGAGCTGATTAGGCAGCGATTTCCGCAGCCGGCGGCCTTTCAAAACGGCAATCCCGTTCAAAGTCCGCGCGCTTCCTTACCGCCACGGAACCTGTCACAATTCGGCCCTAATCAAGGTGCGATAGCGCTTGATCAATACCGGCGCTTCGGCCGGTGTTTACGACGTCTTTGGCCGGGGCCGTTTCGGCAACGAAATCGGGGTTTTCTTAAGCCGCATGCCTGCCGAGATCCGCACGGCCCGCGCGTCTGACGTCGATGATCTCGCCGCCATCGAGAAAGCTGTTTTCTCGAGCGATCGCATTTCCCGCCGCTCCTTCCGCCTGTTCATCGAGCGCGAGACCGCCGAGACGCTGGTCGCCGAAGTCGATGGCCGCGTTGCCGGCTATGCGATCGTGCTGTTCCGCAAGGGCAGCGGTGTGGCACGGCTCTATTCCATCGCCACCGGCCCTTTCTTCGGCGGGCTCGGTGTCGGCCGCCAGTTGCTCGGGGCCGCGGAAGACGCAGCCTTCGAACATGACCGCATGATGTTGCGTCTGGAGGTGCGCGAGGACAACAGCCGTGCCATCCGCATCTACGAGCAGGGCGGCTATCGCAAGATCGGCCGTGAACCCGGCTACTACGAGGACGGCCAGACCGCGCTTCGCTATGAAAAGACCCTGCGCGGCGATGTTCCGATCGCCACCAGGGTGCCGTTCTACCAGCAAACCTGCGAATTCACCTGCGGCCCATGCTGCCTGATGATGGCCATGGCCAATTTCGACCCCGACTTCGTGCCGGATCCGGTCATGGAAATCCGCCTGTGGCGCGAGGCAACGACCGTGTTCATGATGTCGGGACCTGGGGGTTGCGAGCCGTTCGGCCTGGCTGTCTCGGGTTATGAAAGCGGGCTCGCGGCGGAGATCTACGTTTCGTTCTACGGCGCGCTGTTCCTGCAATCGGTGCGCAGCGAGGACAAGCGCCGGGTGATGGAACTGGCCCAGGTCGACTTTCGCCGTCGCGCGGAACAATACGGCATCCCGGTGAATTACCGTCCGTTCACCATCGACGACATTCGTGATGCGATCGCTGGGGGAAAACTGGTGCTGGTGCTGATCAGCGGCTTCCTTATGTTCGGCAAGAAGGTGCCGCACTGGGTGCTGGCCATCGGCGACGACGGCGACCATATCTTGATCCACGATCCCTGGGTCGAGGACGAAAGGCAAGAAACCATCCTTGATGCCGCCAACATTCCGGTGCCCTACGGCATCTTCATGAACATGGCGCAGTTCGGCCGCGACGGGCTGCGTGCAGCCATAACTCTGGGGAAGCGCGACAGACAATGACCTGGGTCATCCTTACCGGCCGGCAAAGCGATCTCGACCAGGTGGCAACGCCGCACAAGATCATCACCAACCGTGACTATCTCGCGCATCCGTCGCTGTTTCGCGGTCAGCGGCCGAAGGTCATCAACCTGTCGAACAACTACGCCTACCAGAGCCGCGGCTACTATGCCTCGCTGCTGGCGGGCTCGCGCGGCCACAAGGTCATCCCCACCGTCGAGACGATGATCGACCTGTCGGAGCGCAAGCTCTACGAGCACGCGCTGCCGGAACTGGAACTGGCGCTCAACAAGTGCCGCAAGGATCTCGGCGGCGCCTTTCCGGCAAAGGTCTGCATCTTCTTCGGTATCGGCCCGTCCAAGGTCTGGGACCGTTTCGCCAAGCTGTTGTTCGACTGGTTCCGGGCGCCGGCGCTCGAAGTCCACATCAAGGACAGCGCTGAATGGGCCTCGATCCGCAAGATCGGCTTCCATCCTCTGGCGCGGATGACCGAAGACGAGGAAAAAAGCTTCATCCAGTGCCTGGAGACCTACACCAACCGTGAGTGGCGCGACACCAAGGGCCGCACGCCGGCGCGCTACACCTTCGCCACGCTGGTCGATCCGCATGAGGAATTGCCGCCGTCGGAGATCTCGTCGCTGCGCTATTGGGCCAAGATCGCCGAAAAGATGGGCGTCGAAATCGAGCCGATCACCAAGAAGGACCTGGCCAAGCTCGCCAATTACGACGCGCTGTTCATCCGCGAGACCACCTCGATCTCCAACCACACCTATCGCTTCGCCCGCCGCGCCCAGCAGGAAGGCATGCCGGTCATCGACGACCCGCTGTCGATGATCCGCTGCACCAACAAGGTCTATCTCAACGAGTTGATGGCCTACAACAAGGTGCCGGTGCCGCCGACAGTGATGATTGCCGGTACGTCGGATCTCGAGGTGGCGGCGCAGACGCTGGGCTTTCCACTGGTGCTGAAGATCCCGGATTCGTCGTTCTCTCGTGGCGTCAAGAAATGCGCCAACTTCGAGGAGCTGAAGACGCTCGCCACCGAGTGGCTGGAGGATTCCGATCTTCTGATCGCGCAGAAATTCATTCCGACCGAATATGATTGGCGCGTCGGGGTGCTCGGCGGCCAGCCGCTGTTTGCCGTCCACTATCTGATGGCCAAGAAGCACTGGCAGATCGTCAACCACAAGGCCAACGGCAAGCCCGACCAGGGCGGCATCAAGACCTTCACGCTGAAGGAAACGCCGGCCCATGTCGTCGAGACGGCGGTGAAGGCGGCGCGCTGCATTGGCGATGGCCTGTACGGCGTCGACCTTAAGGAGACCAAGGACGGTGTCTTCGTCATCGAGGTCAACGACAATCCGAACCTCGATCATGGCTGGGAGGATTCCGGCGAGAAGGACGAGGTCTGGGTGCGGCTGACGCAGTGGTTCCTGGAGCGGCTGGACCGGCCGGGGCGATAATAGTTTCAACCGAGAGGGAAACATGCAGTTCATCGTGATCGAGGATTTCACCGGCTGCGACCGCAAGGATATCTATCGCCGCTTTCGCGACCGGGGCCGCCTGAAGCCGGATGAGCTTGTCGTGCACCACAGCTGGATCGCGGCGGATATGAGCCGCTGCTTCATGCTGGTGGAGGCCGATGACGTCACGCTACTGCAGCGCTGGGTCATCGAATGGGCGGATCTGGTGGAATTCGAGATTGTTCCCGTGGCGACGAGCAAGGACATGGCGGAGGCATTGAGCGGGCACCTCTGACCATTGCCGCCAGTCGGGTCAACGCAGCGCTGGCGAGCCCACTGCGCGCCTGCATTCGTTGATCAGCCAGGCACGGAACGCCGCAACGACGTCGCGCCTCGCGCTCCGCTCCGGGATCGTCAGGCAATAAGGCTGGCGCAGCTCCAGCGCGCGGGCGAGGGGCCGGACCAGCCTGCCGTCCTCCACCGCTTCGGCACAATAGACGCCTTGCGCCAATGCTACGCCCAACCCCGAAATGGCAAGGTCGAGTGCTGCCCGCGATGAGTTGGCCGAGAGGCCACGCTGCGCTGCCCGGCCCGGCTCGATGCCGGCCGCCTCGAACCAGTTGCGCCAGGACGGAAAGGATGCACCGGTCGGTCCCCAATCGGTATGGATGAGCGGCAGGCCGCCGAGGCTGTCGGGTTCGGTAGCGTGGGTGAGCCTGGGCGCGCAGACGGGATAGACGGCGTCACGAACAATGTCCTCGGTCGGGTGTTCGCGATAATGTGGACCGTAGGAGAGCCTGATGTCGATCAGCTCACGGTCGAACGATACCGGATCGTGATCACCTCTGAGCGATATGTCGACGGCGCCGTGGCTCGTGACAAAGCCGGTGAGACGCCGGGAAAGCCAGCCCATGGCCATCGATGGCGGTACCGAGACCACCAGGCGCGGGCGGAATGCGTCGCCGCCCAGTTCGCGTGAGACGCCGCCAATCTCCTGGAAGGCCATGGTCAGCCTGGGCAGCATCTCGACGCCGGCCTCGGTGAGGACGACACGGCGGTTGACGCGGTGGAACAGCTTGCGGCCGATCTGCTCCTCCACCGTGCGGATGAGTTGGCTGACGGCCGCGGCCGAGACCGAAAGCTCTTCCGCCGCCGCGGCAAAACTGCCCGTGCGTGCCGCGGCCTCGAAGGCCTGAAGTCCTTTCAGGGATGGAAGTGCGACCATGATTGCCAGATAGATAAGCTCAGCTTATCCAAATCGCAGAAATCGTCGTTTTTGGAAAGTTTTTTCATCGGCTACGGTGGGCTTCGTCAAATCCAAGCCGGGATCGAGGCCGATGGACCATCGCGACATTATTGCATCCATGACGCCCGAAGAGCGCAATCGCCTGACCGCCAAGTCCGACGTTGCGGGTCTCGTCCAACTCGGCGCTCATTGGGGGGCGATCGTGATCATTGGATCGCTGATTGCCGCGAAGGTGCCGTTCTGGCCGTTGCTGATGCTGCCGCAAGGCATCCTGATCGTGTTCCTGTTCACGCCGCTGCACGAGACGGTTCATCGCACAGCTTTTGAGACGCAGTGGCTGAATGATGCCGTGGCGCGGGTGTGTAGCCTGGCGATCGCGCTGCCAGCGGACTGGTTCCGCTACTTCCATTTCGCTCACCATCGATACACGCAGGACCCACGGAACGACCCGGAACTGGCCTTCCCCAAACCGGAAACCCTGCGGCAATATCTGATCCACATATCAGGCATCCCGTTATGGTGGGGGCACCTAAAGACGCTTTATGCCAATGCGATAGATCGAGCCCGGCAAAGCTACGTTCCGCCAAAAGGCCACGCCAAGGTGCGGGTCGAGGCACGCGCCATGATTGCCTTCTATGCGGTCGTCATTTTCCTCGCGGTGTATTTCCGGCTCACCGTGCTTCTCTATGTCTGGATCGTGCCGGCCTTGCTCGGGCAGCCGTTTCTGCGGCTCTATCTGCTCGCCGAGCACGGCCGTTGTCCGTTCGTCGCCAACATGCTGGAGAACACACGGACCACGCTGACGAACTGGTTTGTGCGCAAGCTGGCGTGGAACATGCCTTTCCATGCCGAGCACCATGCCTATCCCGGCGTGCCGTTTCATCAACTGCCGGCGTTTCATGCGCTGATAGAACGGCATCTGAAGGTCGTCGAACCGGGCTATGTGAGCTTCCACGGCAAGTATATCGAGACACTGCGCTGACGAGGTCGGTCTCAGCCGATCTGGCTGTGCAAGACGCGCGATTTCAGCAGGCGCTGAATGTCCGCCGCCTTTGACGGTACGCCGATCAGATAGCCCTGCGCCTCGACACAGCCATTGGCGCGCAGGAAGTCGAGCTGCGCCTCGGTCTCCACACCCTCGGCGGTGACGGTGATGCCGAGTTCGGCACCCAGCCCGATGATGGTGCGAACGATCGCCGCGGTATCGCGATTGCCCAGGTCGTGGATGAAAGAACGATCGATCTTGATCTTGTCGACGGGAAAACGCCTGAGATAACCAAGCGAGGAATAGCCGGTGCCGAAATCGTCCAGCGCGATGCGGATGCCGAGCTCGCGCAATTGACGCAGCGTCTTCAGCACGGTTTCGCTCTCGTCCATCAGCACGGTTTCGGTGATCTCCAGTTCCAGCTGATTGGCCGGCACGCCGGAAAAGGCCAGCGCCGAGATGACGCTGCGGGCGAAACCGCCGCTTTTGAGCTGCACGGCGGAAACATTGACTGCGATGCGCACGCCAGCAGGCCAGCTTGCCGCCGCCGCGCAGGCCTTCCTCAGTGCCCACTCGCCAAGTGGCACGATCAGTCCGGTTTCCTCGGCGACCGGAATGAACTCGTCCGGCGCCACCGTGCCGCGCGCTGGGGAATGCCAGCGCATCAGGGCCTCCGCGCCGATGATCTCGCCGGATTCTATGTTCATGAGGGGCTGGAAATCGAGATCGAATTCCTGGCGTGGCAGCGCTGTCTCGAGATCGACCTCAAGCGCCCGGCGGGCCTGCACCATGGCGTCCATTCCGGGCTCGAAGAAGCGATACAGGTTGCGCCCTTCACTCTTCGCCCGATAGAGCGCCGTATCGGCGTTTTTCAGCAGAGTATCGGCGTCGCTGCCGTCGTCGGGGAAAACGGAGATGCCCAGGCTGATGCCGACATGCATGTCCCGGTTCTTGTCGCGAAACGGTTTTGCGATTGCCTCGACGATGCGTTTCGCCAGTTTTTCAGCATGGGCGATGCCCTTGAAATTGAACTGGATGATGACGAATTCGTCGCCGCCGAACCGAGCCACGATGTCTGTTTCATTGTGTAGGCAACGCTGCAGCCTCTCGGCCACGCTTTTCAACAGCCAGTCGCCGGCAGGATGTCCCCAGGTGTCGTTGACGGCCTTGAAGCGGTCGAGATCGAGCGAGAAGACCGCCAGTGGCGTGGCCGCTGCGTCCTCCAGCGCAAGGTAGAGCCGTTCGCGAAACATCGAGCGGTTGGGCAGCCCGGTCAGCGTATCGTGATGCGCAAGATGGGTCATGCGCTCTTCGGTGCGGCGGCGCTCGGTGACGTCGTCGAAGGTCGCCACCCAACCGCCACCGCTCATCGGCTGACGCGTGACCAGAACCGTCCTGCCGTCGGTAAGATGCCGATATGTCGAATGCATTTTTCCCGCCACCAGGCAGGCCTCGGTTTTGGCGACTTCGCTGTCTACGTCGATCTTCGTATAGATGCCGAGTTCCAGCAATCGTTCGAGCGCGTCGCGGTGCGTTGTTCCGAGCGGGAAGTCCGCTGCGGTGACGTTGTAGAGTTCCAGAAAACGCCCGTTGCACACGATCAGCCTGCCGTCGGCGTCGTACATCAGCAGCCCTTGCGACATGTTGGCGAGCGCCGCGTCGAAGCGGCGGTGCTGTTCCTTGAGATCCTGTTGGGCGCGCCGCTGCTCGGTGATGTCCTCGTAGATCGAGACCCAGCCGCCCGAAGCCAGCGGGCGATGCGAGATGTTGATGATGCGACCATCGGACAGCGTCTCCTCGTAGGTCGAGGGTCTGGCCTGGTCGATATAGGGCTTGCGGATGGCGTAGAGCTCATCAGCGCTTTGCGAAGCAATCCCGATGTCTACGCTGTGCCGCAGGATGTCGAGGAACCGGGTGCCGGTTCGGATCACGCTGGCGTCGAGACAGAAGATGTCGAGGTAGTTGCGGTTGCAGATGATCATCCGCTCGTCGGCGTCGAACATGCACAGCCCGTGCGACATGTTCTCGACCGCGGCCGAAAAACGTTCGTTCTGTTCGCGCAGTTCGTCTTCCATATGGCGCGAACGATCCACGCCTTCGGCGCCCCGTTTCGGGACGGCCGAACCATCCTTGACATCAACGGGCATGAAGCGCGCCTGCGGTTCGTGATTGAACGGGATACTGTGGCCGCAGCCGGTTAATTTAGCGTTTTCAGCTGACCGCGGGTGCAGGAACCTGACCGCGTGACTTCTCGATGGCGGAAAAGCGCTTCAGGAACGCATTCTGTGCCCAGGTCACGGAGCGTGGCGTGAAATCGAAGCGGTCGGCGTTGAAACCGCGCGGGCGGCCAAAGAACTCGGTCGCCTCGGCGGTCGAAAAGCCAGCAAGCAGCGTTGCCTCGAAATAGGCGGCGATCTGGTCGGCGCGCTTGATTTCCTTGCGCAACGCCGCGGTTGGTTCTGGCGGCAGCGAGAAGCGCAAATGAATGGCGCGCTGCAATCTTAACTCGCAGTCCTTGTAGCTGCCGCCCATCACCGATTTGAACGGTGAGATCATGTCGCCGATGACATATTCGGGTGCGTCGTGCAGCAGTGCCGCCAGCCGGGCGTCAGCCGAAGCCGCAGGCACCAGGTCGCAGAACAGCGCTTCGACCAGCAGTGAGTGCTGGGCAACCGAAAACGCATGCTCACCACTGGTCTGGCCGTTCCAGCGGGCGACGCGGGCGAGCCCATGCGCAATGTCGGAGATTTCGATGTCGAGCGGCGAGGGGTCGAGCAGGTCGAGCCGGCGGCCGGACAGCATGCGCTGCCAGGCACGCGGCGGCGCGCCGACGCGATCGGCCACCATCAGGCCTCCTCCGCGCCGACGGCTTCCTGTGGGAAGGTGAACTTCGCCCAGCCGGGAATGGCCACCGTAACCGGGACGTCTCCCGCCATGATCGGCAGGCCGGCGTCGAGCGCCGTCTTGACCCTGTCGATGCGGGCAATGGCAAGCCCGGTCGTGCCGACATTCGAGCCGAGCGAGCCGACCGTCCGTCCGTCGACGGTGAGTTCGGTGCCCGCGGCGGCCAGGGCAAGCCCGGCCTGGACGATCAGCACGCGCCGCCTGGCCGTGCCGCGATGCTGCATGCGCGAAACGACCTCCTGGCCGATGTAGCAGCCCTTCTTGAAGCCGACACCGCCCGTTTCGTCGAGCAGCACGTCATGCGGGAATGCTTCGCCGAGCGCGTAGTCGGCCCCACTTTCGGCAATGCCGTGGGCGATACGAAAGGCCTGCCACGCGGTGGGGTCGCCGCTCGCCGCGGCATTGCCATAGGAGCGGGTAACGACATCACCGGAAAAGCGTCGGTCGACCACCGCCGTTGAATCGGCCCCCATCGTGGAATCTAAGTGCGAGGTCGTTGACTCCTTTCCCCACGCAACGGTGACAAGTGCTTGATCGACCTTGGTTATCTCGGCCTTGGCGCGTAGTTTGTAGAGTGTCAGCCGGCGCACGAAATCGCCTGCAGTGTCGGCGCGGCATTCGAGCCGAAAGGTATTCTCGCCGGCGCGCGAGATCAGGAAATCGAACAGGATCTTGCCTTGCGGTGAAAGCAGGGCACCCGGCTTTGCTTCGCTGGCGCCGAGTGCATCGAGATCGGTGGTTACTATGTTCTGCAGAAAATGCTCGGCATCCGGGCCGGACACGGAAATGAGGGCGCGGTCTTTCAGCAGGGCAAAGGGCATTGGCGGGAATTGAACCTGATCTTGCAAAACGGTCGGCCTTTACGTAAGCCGCTGGCACTCCCCCTGCAAGAGACTGGACCCATATGGCCACGACCTACGACCTCATCCTGACAGGCGGCATCGTGGTCAACCATGATGGCGAAGGTTTTCGCGACATCGGTGTTCGGGGCGGGCGCATCGCCACCATCGGCGATCTCTCACATGCGTCGGCCGGCGAGACGATCGACTGCCGCGGCCTGCATATCCTGCCAGGTGTCATCGACAGCCAGGTGCACTTTCGCGAACCGGGACTGGAGCACAAGGAAGACCTGGAAACGGGCTCGCGCGCGGCGGTGCTTGGCGGCGTCACCGCCGTGTTCGAGATGCCCAACACCAATCCGCTTACCACCAGCGAGGCAGCGCTTGCCAACAAGGTCCGACGTGGCAATGGTCGCATGCATTGCGATTTCGCCTTCTGGGTCGGCGGCACCCGTGAGAACGCCAGGGATGTCGGCGAGCTTGAGCGGCTGCCGGGCGCTGCCGGGATCAAGGTTTTCATGGGCTCGTCGACCGGCGACCTGCTGGTCGAGGACGACGAGGGCGTCGCTTCGATCCTGAGGAACACGCGCCGCCGCGCCGCCTTTCATTCGGAGGACGAGTTCCGGCTGCGCGAGCGTCTTGGCGAACGCATCGAGGGGGATCCTTCATCGCACCCGGTCTGGCGCGACGAGATCGCCGCCTTGCGCTGCACCGAGCGGCTGGTCCGCATCGCACGAAGCGTTCGCGCCCGCATCCACGTGCTGCACATCTCGACGGCCGAGGAAATTGTGTTCCTCGAACAGCACAAGGATGTCGCGACCTGCGAGGCGACGCCGCATCATCTGACGCTGTCGGCGGACGATTACGCGCGGCTGGGCACGCTCATTCAAATGAATCCGCCGGTGCGTGCCGCGCGCCATCGCGACGGCGTCTGGCATGGCATTGTGCAAGGCATTGTCGACGTGCTCGGCTCCGACCACGCGCCGCACACGCTGGCCGAGAAGGCAAAGCCGTACCCGGCGTCGCCGTCGGGGATGACCGGCGTGCAGACGCTGGTGCCGATCATGCTCGACCACGTCAATGCCGGCCGGTTGACCCTGCAGCGCTTCGTCGACCTGTCCAGCCACGGCCCGCAGCGTATCTTCGGCATGGCAAGAAAAGGCCGCATCGCCGCCGGTTACGATGCCGACTTCACCATTGTCGACATGAAGCGGCGCGAGACCATCACCAATGCGCAGGCAGGGTCGAAAGCCGGTTGGACACCCTATGATGGCAAGCAAGTCACCGGTTGGCCGGTCGGCGCCGTCATTCGCGGCCGCCGCGTCATGTGGGAGGGCGAAATCGTCACGCCAAGCCAGGGCAGGGCGGTGGAGTTCTCCGAGGCACTGGCGGGTTAGCTGTTTCGACGGCGCTGGAAAGGCGATCCGCAAGATCGCCGGCGATCAACGGGCATTCGGCTCAGACACGAGCGGGTTGTTTGACCACGCCGCTTGGCGGAAGAATCAGTCCCCGGCGACGAAGAAGGTCCATTGCCCGGCGGGCGTGATGCCGACGCGGTAGAAGATGTAGGCGCCGAACTGCTTCATGTCATCGAAGTCGCCCGCGGTGACGATCTTGAACAGCTCAACCCGCTGCTTGGCGTCGAGCTTGTCCAACGGTAGCGCGAAGAAATACGGCCACACATAGAGCTCTTCCGGCGTGCCGGCATCGAGGTGGACGTAGCCGGCATCGAGCACTTCCTCCAGGATGGCCAGGATTTCCTGCCCCTCCGGGTCGCCGGAGAGGCCCTTGAGGAAGGCAATGGCGTCGCCGTCTATGTCGGTCAGCGACAATTGCGTCGTGCTGTCGCCCTTACCGATCAAAGGCCGCAGTTTTTCGATGTCGCCGCTCTTGCAGGCTTCGACGATCAGATTGTGCATGCGCCGCACCGGCTCGGGCAGTTTGTCGAGATCGTAGACGACCTCGGGTATCGGCGTGTCCGGATCGACGCGCGGTCTGGTCACGCCCCCGTCGGGTGGGCTGTCGGGCTCGGCCTCGTTCGGCGCAGCCGGTTGGCTGGTCGAAGGCGGCGTTCCGACCGGGTCGGGCATCGGCACGGCGCTTCCGGGCGGCAACATGTCGTCGTCGGCCGAAGGCTGGACCGGGGAGGGGAGCTCGTCGCGCTTGATCTCGCTCAGCGCATAGGCTGGGCTGCTCACGAGGCATGCAACCAAGGGAATCGCGGCACTGCAAGCGGCGAAGCAGATGTAAAGGACCAAGCCACGCGGCTTGCCTGACATCGAAAAATTCACTGCCCGCTTCTCCTTGATTCCGGGCATCATGCCCGAGCGGCATATCGTCAAAGAACCGGACGTCGGTTCAGTGCCGCAGCCGTTCAGGTTCGAAGGCGCCAGCAATCACCTTTTCACGCATACGGTCGAGCAGGGCAAGGGCCGAGGTCTCGCCATTGGCACGCAGCATCTCGCCGAACGCCGTCTCAAGCGCTGCTTCGGCAATGATTTCGGGCTCTATGCCGGCGGAGAGACCTTCCGCCCAGGCTTCGCTGTGGCTTTCCACGGCGGTCAGGCGTTTTTCTTCCCTGACCAGCGCGTCGATGTCGTTGACACCATGTTCCATATGCGATGTCCACCCTTTCAAGCAGCAATCCGTCGATGTGGATCGGGCCTGATCTGTTCATTTCACACGCAGGGTCAAGTAAGTATCTGTAAATACGACATTTTTTTGATCGTCTTTCACAGAGCCCGATTGCCTTGTGCGAAGCTGCGTTCAGCTCGGGTCAAACTTAGCCGATTAGGGAGGGCTGCGGGGCGAAAACCTTCAGTTTGAGTTAATTTCGCATTCGCGCGGTAACGTTTCGTTAATACTGTTGCACAAGAGCAACATCAGGATTGCACCAACATATCGTCTGGCACAAGCCGTATATGTCCGCTGGCGCCGGCGGTGGCTCGGATACTTGTTGATGAGCAGTCCGGAATGCCTAGTTTCCGTAACGCGAAGCGATGTCGCGCGACAGCGTCTCGCCTTCCTTCATGTAGCGGCTGATGGCTTCGGTTGCCGAGGCCGTGCACTGCGTATAGGTGCCGCCGAAGGAGCGGTAGCCGCGATTGAAGCTGGCGATGAAGCGGGCGCGTCGCTCGGCATCCGGATTTTCCGAATCGAGCAGCTTCTGCATTTCGACGCGCCACTGATCGCCTTTCTCTCCGCACAAATTGCGCAGGAAATGCAGCGATCCCAGAACCTCCGCCAGCCGCATCAGGCCCGGCTCGAACGGCGACTCGGCGCTCAGCGCCGGCCGCGTCGAGACAGCCGCACTGACGGCAAGATATATGGCGAGGTACCTGGATGGACGGTTCATGAGCCTTCCCTGCCGAACGGCGTAAGCCGTTGTGGCCGCCAAACAGCATAAGCCTTTGTGACGAAACAATTTGTCGCCCGCAAGGCGATTTTCACCGCTGCAGCAGCCCAGCGTTTCCACCAGGATCCAGCAAGTCTTCGGCGACCGCGAACACCGAGCCGGCGAGCGGCAGCGCCGTCATCTCGTCGAGCGTATAGAAGGCCGCTGTCTCGGCGTCGTCGCTGGCCACCGCCTCGCCGCCGGCATAGGCGGCACCGAACACCGTCAGGAGATAGTCGACCGGGTGGCTGTCGTCCCTGCCATCGATATGGAGTTCCCGGAGCGGGCGGTAATTGGTGGCCCGCAAGCCCGTCTCCTCCAGCAGCTCGCGCTTTGCCGCATCCTCCAGCGTTTCGCCGGCCTCGACCTTGCCGCCCGGAAAGGCATAGAGCCCTTGTGACGGTTGCCGCGCTCGCTTGACCAGGAGCACGCTTTGGCCACGCACGACGGCCACCGAGACTGCCGGAAGTGTCCTGCGCGCTTCGTTCATGGATTTCCGATCGGGCTCATTGAAGGCAGGACTGTTGTGGACCGCCCAGCATGGGGAAGCTTTAGCGGTTGCGCAACGCCGGTTCCATCGCCACTTTCAAACCGAACCGTTTTAAGGGCACCAACCGACCATGTGCGGACGCTTTGCCTTGACCGCGACGCCGGACCAGACCGCCGCCTTTCTAGGCTTGGCGGAACTGGAGGATTTCCCGGCGCGCTACAACATTGCCCCGACGCAGCCGATCCTGATGGCGACCGCCGGCGCCCAGCGGGCACCGGGCTCGAATCTGCCGGACCGGCAGTCGGTGCTGGTGCGCTGGGGGCTCATCCCAACCTGGGTCAAGGACACCAGGGAGTTTCCGCTGCTGTTCAACGCGCGCTCCGAAGGGGCAGCCGAAAAGGCCTCGTTCAAGGCCGCCATGCGTCATCGCCGCGCGCTGGTGCCGGCGTCAGGTTTCTACGAGTGGCGGCAGACCGGCGGCAAGAAGGGGCAGCCCTATTGGATCCGGCCCAGGCAAGGCGGATTGGTCGCCTTTGCCGGCCTTGTCGAGACCTATGCCGAGCCTGGTGGTTCGGAAATGGATACCGGCGCCATCCTGACCGCCAACGCCAATGCCGACATCGCCCACATCCATGATCGCATGCCGGTGGTGATCGATCCCAGGGATTTCGTCCGCTGGCTGGATTGCCGTACGCTCGAGCCCCGCGATGTCGCCGACCTGTTGCGGCCGGCGCCAACAGGTTTCTTCGAGGCAATTCCGGTCTCCGACCTTGTCAACAAGGTCGCCAACACCGGACCGGAGATACAGGAGAGGGGCGAGATCGGGCCGGAGCCCGAGAAGGTCAAGCGCCAGAAGCCCGGCGCGGACGACAGTCAGATGACGCTGTTTTAGCAGAGGCTGCTATTTTGAGGCGCATTCAGCGCCATCATGCCCGGCGCCTTTGGCGCCGGCCGAATACTGCTTCAGGCAGCGCGGGGGGATACGATCTTCTGCGCCGGCTTTTTCTTCTTCGCGGTGTGGAGAAGGGCGGCGACGATCGCCGCCGGGCCAATTGCGCGATAGTGGTTGGCCAGCGCCGGTTGCTTGGCGCGGTTGGATTCCTGCTTGCTGCGAGCCATGTCTCTCTTCCCAGGTAACATTTCAGTGTCTGCGTTTGCTGGCCGAATCCGACCAAATCGTGACGTGTGGTGATCTAGCCGGCGAATGTTTCATGACTGTGCCGACATGTTTAATAAAATGTTTCACTGCCTGATTCCGCGTGATCGAACCACGCGTTTGCCAGTCTTCGTGACGTTTTTCTCAGAACCAGCGACTTGACGGCAACACCGGCCAAGGCGATAAAGCCGCCCATGAAAACGTCTTTCGCCATTTGTGGCATTTGCATTATTGGCTAGCCTCGCGCTGGTCCGGACGTTTTCGCCTCATCTTCCCCTAGATTGGACAAACGCCCCGGCCAGCAGGCTGGAGCCCGATTTGCGCCTTCGGCGCAGGCAGGGCTTCACTATCAACGGACCGGGAAGGCACGAATGTCTGACGCATCGAAGGGCCTGCGCCTCTACAACACGCTAACGCGGAGCAAGGAGGATTTCGTCCCGATCGATCCGCGCAATGTGCGCATGTATGTCTGCGGCCCGACGGTCTACGATTTTGCCCATATCGGCAATGCGCGGCCGGTGATCGTCTTCGATGTGCTGTTCCGTTTGCTGCGCCATGTCTACGGCGAAGCGCACGTCACGTATGTGCGCAACATCACAGATGTCGACGACAAGATTAACGCGCGCGCCCTGCGTGATTTCGGCGGCGAGATCGCTTCCGGGGCACTTTCGCTCAACGAGGCAATCCGGCGGGTCACCGAAAAGACCGCCGACCAGTTCCACAGGGATGTGGCGACGCTCGGCTGCCTGGAGCCAACATTCGAGCCGCGCGCCACCGAATTCGTCGAACCCCGCGCTGACGGCAAGGCCGACATGATCACCTTGATTCAAAGCCTGGTCGAACGCGGCCATGCCTATGTCGCGGCAGGCGAAGTGCTGTTCGACACCGCGTCGATGCCGGACTATGGACAATTGTCGAAGCGCAATCTCGACGAGCAGCAGGCCGGCGCTCGCATCGCCGTCGACGCGCACAAGAAGAACCCCGGCGATTTCGTGCTGTGGAAGCTCTCGTCGCCGGAGGAGCCGGGCTGGAATTCGCCCTGGGGCAGGGGCCGGCCGGGCTGGCACATCGAGTGCTCGGCGATGTCGGCCGCCTATCTCGGCGAGGTGTTCGACATCCATGGCGGCGGGCTCGACCTGATCTTCCCTCACCATGAGAACGAGATCGCCCAGTCGCGCTGCGCGCACGGTACCGATGTCATGGCCAACATCTGGATGCACAACGGCTTTCTGCAGGTCGAGGGGCAGAAGATGTCGAAGAGCCTCGGCAATTTCTATTCGATCAACGAACTGCTGGAGACGGAGACTTTTGGTGGCCGCAAATGGCCGGGCGAGGTGCTGCGGCTGGCAATGCTGATGACGCATTATCGCGAGCCGATCGATTTTTCCGTGCGCAAGCTGGAAGAGGCGGAGAACACGCTACGCAAATGGAAAAGGGCGGCGGACCTGGCGCCGGCGGCGGCAAGGCAGTTGCCCGTGGAGGTCATCGATGCCTTGTCGGACGATCTCGCCACCTATGCCGCTTTCCAGGTCCTGACGCAGTTGGCCGGCGAAGCCGCCGACAGCAACGAAGCCGCTGCTGCGCTAAAGGCGTCGCTGCTGTTCCTTGGCTTCGATGTCGCCTCGGCGGAGGTGGATGAGGACAAGGTCGCCAGAACGATCGCCAATCGCCTCGCGCTCATCGCGGCGAAGAACTGGGCCGAGGCCGACCGCATCCGCGACGAACTGTTGGCACAAGGTGTACAGTTGAAGGACGGCAAGGACCCCGCCACCGGCGAACGCATCACCACCTGGGAGGTAAAAAGATGATCGACCATCTCGGCATCACCGTGGCCGATTTCGACGCTTCGAAGGCTTTCTACGACAAGGCGATGGCGCCGCTGGGGGCAGCACTCCTCTACATGGTGCCGCAGGAATACACCGGCGGCGCGGAGGTTGGCGGCTATGGCCGCGACCGGCCGGTGTTCTGGCTGCACGCCGGCAAGGACAAACCCAGGGATCACCAGCACGTCGCTTTCACGGCGCGCAGCCGCGCCGAGGTCGATGCCTTCCACGCAGCCGCACTCGCCGCCGGCGGCAAGGACAATGGCGGGCCGGGCCTGCGCCCGCACTATCACCCGAACTACTACGGCGCCTTCGTCTTCGATCCCGACGGCAACAATGTCGAGGCGGTCTGCCATGTGCCGGAGTAAGCAGTCATGAGCCTCGACAACCGGCCGGTCTACACCGGTGGCTGCCAGTGCGGTGCGGTGCGCTTCCGCGTCGAGGGCGCGCTTGGCGACGCTTCGATCTGCCATTGCCGCATGTGCCAGAAGGCGAGCGGCAATTTCTATCTGCCGCTGGTTTCGGTGCGCGGCGCCACGCTCGACTGGACGCGTGGCGAACTAAAACGCTTCCGCTCGTCCAATGTCGCCTGGCGCGGCTTCTGCGCCGAATGCGGCACGCCGCTGACCTTCGAGGCGCCGGACGGCATGGCGCTTGCGATCGCAGCCTTTGACGATCCGTCAGGCATCGCGCCGACGATCCAGTGGGGCGTCGAGGCCAAGCTTCCTTACGTCGACGGCATTCCCAAACTGCCGTCCGAGGACACGATGGCCGATATCGGATCGGCGCCGTACCTCGCCGAACTCGTCTCCTACCAGCATCCCGACCACGACACCGAACAATGGCCGCCAAAGGAAAAGTCATGACCGAGACAATACGAACCGGCGGCTGCCAGTGCGGCGCCGTGCGTTTCCGCATTCGCGGGGCGCTAGGCCGTCCCTCGATCTGCCATTGCCGCATGTGCCAGAAGCAGTTCGGCTCGTTCTTCGGTGCGCTGGTGACGGTGCCCAAGGATGGCGTCGAATGGACCCATGAAGAGCCGAGCTATTTCCAGTCGTCGGTCAACATCGATCGTGGCTTCTGCGCCCGCTGCGGTACGCCGCTGACCTACCGGCAGCCCGGCGGGCTCGAGATCGCCATCGGCGCCTTCGATGACCGCTCCGATCTCGCCCCACGGATCCAGGTCAACTACGCCGCGCGGCTGCCTTGGGTGGAGACGATCTTCGATCAGCCCGTCCACCAGGATCCTGATTATTACGCCCGGCAGGAGCAGATCATCTCCTTCCAGCACCCCGACCATGAAACAGCGGACTGGCCGACCAAGGGTTTGCAACTATGAGCAGTCGATTGCGTACCCTCTATCCCGAGATCGAGGCCTTCGATTCCGGCATGCTCGATGTCGGCGACGGCCATCAGGTCTACTGGGAGCGTTCCGGCACCAAGGGCGCCAAGCCGGCGGTGTTCCTGCATGGCGGGCCAGGCGGCACCATTTCGCCAAAACACCGGCGGCTGTTCGACCCGAAGCTCTACGATGTCATCCTGTTCGACCAGCGCGGCTGCGGGAAATCGACGCCCAATGCATCGCTCGAGGCCAATACGACCTGGCATCTCGTTGCCGACATCGAGCGCTTGCGCGAGATGGCGGGCTTCGACAAATGGCTGGTGTTCGGCGGCTCCTGGGGTTCGACGCTGGCGCTGGCCTATGCCGAAACCCACCCAGATCGCGTCAGCGAACTGGTGGTGCGCGGCATCTACACGCTGACGCGTGCCGAACTCGAATGGTATTATCAGTTCGGCGTCTCGGAAATGTTCCCGGACAAATGGGAACGGTTCCTCGCGCCGATCCCGCAAGCTGAGCGCGGTGACATGATGGCCGCCTATCGCAAGCGGCTGGTCGGCAGCGACCGCAAGGCGCAGATCGAGGCTGCTCGCGCCTGGAGCTTGTGGGAAGGCGAGACGATCACGCTGTTGCCGGAGCCTGAAACCAGCGGTCCATTCGGTGAGGACGACTACGCCGTCGCCTTTGCCCGCATCGAGAACCACTATTTCGTCCATGCCGGCTGGCTGGAAGAGGGGCAGCTGCTGCGCGATGCCTTCAAGCTTGGGGATATTCCCGGCACCATCGTCCATGGCCGCTACGACATGCCGTGTCCGGCGCGCTATGCCTGGGCACTGCACAAGGCTTGGCCGAAGGCGGACTTCCACCTGATCGAAGGTGCCGGCCACGCTTATTCGGAGCCGGGCATCCTTGACCGGCTGATCCGGGCGACGGACAAGTTTGCGGGCAAATGACCATGACCCGCGAGCGTCTCTATCTCTTCGACACCACACTGCGCGATGGCCAGCAGACGCCGGGCATCGATTTTTCGGTTGAGGACAAGATCGCCATCGCCAGGCTGCTCGACGAATTCGGCATCGACTATGTCGAGGGCGGTTATCCCGGCGCCAACCCGACCGATACCGCCTTCTTCCAGAAGAAGCGCACGGCGCGCGCCAAGTTCGTTGCCTTCGGCATGACCAAGCGGGCAGGGGTGTCGGCGTCCAACGACCCCGGCTTGGTAGCGCTCGTGCAATCGAAGTCGGATGCCATCTGTTTCGTCGCCAAGAGCTGGGATTACCATGTCCGCGTCGCGCTCGGCTGCAGCAATGAGGAAAACCTCGACGCCATCAAGGCCTCCGTCGAAGCAGCGATTGCTTCCGGCAAGGAGGCATTGGTCGACTGCGAGCATTTTTTCGACGGCTTCAAGGCCAATCCAGACTATGCACTGGCCTGCGCCAAGACCGCCTACGACGCCGGCGCGCGCTGGGTGGTGCTGTGTGACACCAATGGCGGCACGCAGCCTTCGGAAGTCCGCGCCATCGTCGAGAAGGTGATCGCCTCCGGGATACCAGGCCACAATCTCGGCATTCATGCCCATGACGATACCGGCCAGGCAGTCGCCAATTCGCTGGCCGCGGTCGAGGCCGGCGTGCGCCAGATCCAGGGCACGCTGAACGGCATTGGCGAGCGCTGCGGCAATGCCAATTTGATCTCGATCGTGCCGACGCTGGCGCTGAAGCCGGCTTTTGCGGATCGTTTCGAGACGGGCATTTCGGTCGACGCGCTGACCGGCATTTCGCGCCTGTCGCGCGCCTTCGATGAACTGCTGAACCGCGCCCCGGAAGCGCAGGCACCCTATGTCGGCGCCTCGGCCTTCGCCACCAAGGCAGGCATCCATGCCTCGGCGTTGGCCAAGGAGCCCGCGACCTATGAGCATGTACCCCCGGAAACGGTCGGCAACCGCCGCCGCGTCATGGTTTCCGACCAGGGCGGCAGGGCCAATTTTCTCGCCGAACTGAAGCGGCGCGGCATCGACGTGCCGAAGGACGACCACAGGCTCGATGCACTGATTGCCGTGGTCAAGGAACGCGAGGCCGAGGGTTATGCCTATGAAGGTGCGGATGCTTCCTTCGAACTCTTGGCACGCAAGATGCTGCACGGCCTGCCGGAATTCTTCCATGTCACCTCATTCCGCTGCATGGTCGAGCGCCGCTTTGACGCCAACGGCCAGTTGAAGACAGTGTCCGAAGCGATCGTGAAAGTGCTGGTCGAGGGCGAGGAGAAGATGTCGGTGGCCGAGGGGCATGGCCCGGTCAACGCACTCGACATCGCGCTGCGCAAGGACCTTGGCAAGTACCAGAGCGAGATCGCCGATCTCGAACTCGCCGACTTCAAGGTGCGTATCCTCAATGGCGGCACCGAGGCGATCACCCGCGTGCTGATCGAATCGCATGACGGCACCGGCGCACGCTGGTGGACGGTCGGCGTTTCCGAGAACATCATCGACGCCTCGTTCCAGGCGCTGATGGATTCGATCGTCTACAAGCTGATGAAGAACCGGGACATGGCGGGACTTGTCGCCGCCGAGTAGGGTTGAACCATCAGCGAAAGTCCATTGATCCATCAGAAGTTTGCGATGGTCTTGCCAAGGTGACTGGGCCATAGCGTTGGCCCATGGCCACTGAAGCAATGACCCTGGACGCGGATTCGAAGGCACGACGCGGCTTTCTGCTGGCGCTGGGCGCCTATCTCTTGTGGGGGTTGCTGCCTTTCTACATGAAAGCCGTGGCGCATCTGCCGCTCGCCGAAGTCATCGCCCACCGCATCGTCTGGTCGGTACCGATCGCCGCCGCTGTGCTTGTCTGGGCCGGCCGCACGGCGGATTTCAAGGCCGCATTGCGCTCACCGCGCACCATCGCCATGGCCGCTCTGACGGCGGCGCTGATTTCGGTCAACTGGGGCATCTATGTCTGGGCGATCGCCGTCGACCGCACGGTCGAGACCGCTCTCGGCTACTACATCAATCCGCTGGTCAGCGTCGTCGTCGGCGCGCTGCTGCTTGGGGAGCGTCTCGACCGGCTGCAGATCGCGGCGGTTGTGCTGGCGGCGGTCGCCGTCACGGTCCTGACGATCGAAGGCGGCAAGCTGCCCTGGGTATCGCTGGCGCTGGCTTTTTCCTTCGCCGCCTACGGCTTCTTCCGCAAGACGCTGCCGATCGGCCCGAGCCAGGGCTTTTTGCTCGAAGTGCTTTTGCTGTCGGTGCCGGCGCTCGGCTACATCGCCTACCTGATCGCGACCGGGCAGGACCACATCGTATCCAGCAGTGGCGCCGATACGGCGCTGCTGATCGGCTGCGGTCCGGTCACGTCGGTGCCGCTTTTGTTGTTCGCCTTCGGCGCCAAGTTGCTACGCCTCTCCACCATCGGCATCATGCAGTATATCGCGCCGACCATGGTGTTCCTGATCGCCGTTCTGATCTTCGATGAGCCTTTCGGCACCACCCAGGCCGTCGCCTTTGCCCTGATCTGGGCGGCACTGGCGATCTATTCCTGGTCGATGTTGACGACAGCGCGAAGGGCGGCTGCCCGGTAAGGATTTTTCGATGTACCTGCTGCATATCGCCAACAAGAATTATTCCTCGTGGTCGCTGCGGCCATGGGTATTGATGCGAGAGCTCGATATTCCGTTCGAGGAGCGGCTGGTGCCGTTTCCGACCGGATCGAGTTGGGATCTCTACCGGCCTTTCTCGCCCAGCGGCCGGGTGCCGTGTCTAATCGACGATGGCTGGGCGGTCTGGGATTCGCTTGCCATCGCCGAATATCTGGCGGAGCGCCATCATGGTGTGTGGCCCGTCGAGGCCAGGGCGCGCGCCTGGGCGCGCTCGGCCGCCGCCGAAATGCATTCGAGTTTCACCGCGCTGCGCGGCGCCTGTCCGATGAGTTGCGGCCTGCGCGTCAAACCGTTTCCGATGTCCGCCGCGCTGAAGCAGGATCTCTTTCGCCTCGGCGATTTGTGGAACGATGGCCTTGCCCGTTTCGGTGGACCGTTTCTCGCCGGCGCCCATTTCACCGCCGTCGACGCCTTCTTTGCCCCGGTGGCGTTTCGGGCCCAGTCCTATGGGCTCTCTTTCGAGGGGGCCGCCGCCTCCTATCCGGAGCGATTGCTTGCCTTGCCGGCGATGCGCGAATGGTACGCGGCAGGCCTTGCCGAGACCTGGCGTGAGCCCGACCACGAAGCGGAAGTCGCGGCAGCGGGCACCATCGTCGAGGATTTTCGTGCGGTTTGACCGCTTATAGTCGCCCGAGGCGTCGGACGAACAGGTAGGTTATGGCAGCGATAGCAAGTGAGACCGCTGTCACCACCCAGAAACCCATTGGCGTGTCGACAAGCGGCAGCCCGCCGACATTCATGCCGAACAGGCCGGAGATGATGGTCATCGGCAGCAGCACGGCGGTCATGACAGAGAGAACATAGAGCAACTGGTTCGACTGCATGGTCAGCTTGGCCATCAGTTCGTCCTGCAACAGCCTTGTGCGCGCCTGCAACTGCTCGCCGTCATGATAGAGAGTATGTGCCCGGTGCGAGAGCCTGGCCGCCATGTCGTTGATCGGGTCAGGCAGCTCGTCGCGATGCGATTGGTCGAGATGGCGAAACAGGTTCGTGAGTGTCGCCATCTGCCGATGGATCACCACCAACTGTCGGCGCGCCTCGACCAGCGCTTGCCGCTCATTGTGCCATGCATCGCGCACGACACGGTCCTCGATGCCGTCGAGCATGTCGCCGAGCTTGCCGAGCTCGCCCGACATGCCGTCAAGCGACTGGCCCATGACCGCCTCGATCAGTTCCGCCGGCGAGCGGAATTTCCGCGATCCATTCTCCACCGCCTTGCGGACGGCGTCGACCGACTCCAGCGGCTGCTTGCGTGCGCCGATCAGCATCGAATCGTTGAAGGCGAAGCGGAAATGAACGAGCCCGCGCGCCTCCGAAAAATCGTGCTTGAGGTCCGGCAGATCGCCATGGAGCCAGCCGTCCTCGTAGTCGATGTGGCAGCCATGACTGGGGGCAAGGATTGCCTCGCGCACCGGCCCCGGCATAGCCTTTTCGGCGCCGATCTCCTGACGGGCGTGCAAGTCGGTGATCTGATAGCTGCGCCATGTCCATCGCGCCTGCGCGGGGTCCCTGGTTCGCACGCCTTCGGCGGTGAAATGATAGCTGAAGAACAGCCCATGCTCGTCGGGCAGGTAAGGCGAAAGGTCGGTGCCTTCCGGAGCGAGAGCAATGTTCATGGGCGCCGTGCCAGATGCAGGTTTCGAACATGGCGCCGCATGGCGACCGCCTGACCGCGATTTCTAGCACGGGTGAAGCCGGTTTCGTGTGACGGTTTCTTGACAGAGTATCAAGCTTTTGTGCCAGCCATTCCCCAACACCATGAGATGCGATTTGCGACAGCCCGTTCGACTATAAGGATCTTCGTCTGCTGCACTAGCTTGGTCTTTATTCGCTTCGGGTGTCGATGCGAAGTTTTGCATCGACGGTTTCTGGTCAGGTCCGTACCCACTCATTGGCGAAACAATCGCTTCTGATCATACAGGATTGCTTGGGTTCGTAGAAATTGGCATAAGCAAAGCGCGGCCGATCACGGGGGGAGCGCGGTTGACGAACATATCTGAGCATAATCCAGATTCTTTCGCTGGAATCCTTAAGTACATCGAAACCTTTCAAAATAGCCGCGAGGTATCATGGTACCGCGGCGCCGGTGCTGCTACCCATCGATTGGTTCCAACACTTGCTCGAAGAACGCCATCTCCGACTCCAGAGGAATTGAGCAAAATCGAGAGGGGAATCGCCAACAGTTTTGCTCAGCGATCTCCCCCATTTGTAAGTACGGATTTTACCAACGAATGGAGAATGCTGTTTTATATGCAGCACTATGGAATACCAACTCGGCTTTTAGACTGGAGTGAGAGTCCTTTTGTCGGTCTATACTTTGCCCTTACATCTGTGGCGCGAGATAAGCGTGGCAAACCGACTGGCGACATAGCGCTTTGGTTGTGTGACCCAGTAGCTTGGAATAGGACGGCGCTTGCGCATATTTCATTTTCAGGTGGCGTTCTGGATGAGTATTGTGAGGAAATAAAAGCCTACAGCCCAACGTCTGAAGTAGAGCAGCGTGCAACAATACCAGTTATGATTTACGGAACGCACAATAGCCCGAGAATAGTTGCCCAACGAGGCGTCTTTGCGTTGTTCGGAAAGGGACTCGATGGAATGGAAAAGACGTTCTCGGATGGTCAATTTCCCGCTGGGGCTCTTCAAAAAATTGTTATAAAAAAAATAATATCGACACTATATTGAGATCCCTCTATAGAAAGGGATTTGCCGAATCTACGATATATCCGGATTTATTTGGATTATCTTTAGAGATAAAGAGAAGCTTTGGATATTACTGATGGGAAATCTCCACATAACTCCACACCAGACCCGAACGCTTGTATGGTGGTACGGCAGAAGAGAAAGCATTGATTTCTCTCCACCTTACCAGCGAAGAGGGCGCCTGTGGTCGCAGCAAGATAAAGGGTTCCTCATCGATTCGATTATCAATGGGTTTGATATCCCCAAGCTTTATCTTGCAGATTTTCAATATGGGAACTCGTCTTTGAACGAGAAGCGTCTCCCTTATGCAATAATTGACGGAAAGCAGAGAATGGAAACTGTTTTCGAGTTTTTTGAAAACGAGCTTGTCCTCAATGCGGATTTCGTACTGCGAAGCGATCCATCCCTAAAGCTTGGTGGCTTAGGGTTGCGTGATTTGCGCCGCAACTATCGGCAAGTTGCCGACGAATTCGAGAATTTCTTATTCGATATAATGAGTGTCGTGGCTGACGACGAGAAAGATGTCAACGAGTTGTTTGTCCGACTGAACAGGAGTAAGCCACTAACTGGGGCAGAGGTCCGAAATGCGATCGCTGGCCCTGTAACAGATGTTATCCGGAGCCTGACAGAGCATTCTATCTTTCAGGAATCGATACGCTTTAGCACCAAGCGTGCTGGCGACCAGAATGCCGCCGCCAAGGCTTTGATCTTTGAATACGAAGAACGGCCTGTAACCACAAAGAAGACTACGCTGGATGAATTTGCGCGTGGAATGCAGATCGACAAAAAGCCGATTGATAAAAACAAGCTAGAGCTTGCCGCGCGACGCGCGGTGGACACATTCGACGCAATGGACGGGGTGTTCCTGCCTCATGATGAACTTTTGGCATCAGCCGGCATTTTCCCGGTGTACTACTGGTTTGTTCGGGATGTCTCCTTGCGGTTTAGAGATGATATACGACCTTTTCTTCTTCATTTTGAAAAGGAACGAAGGGCTCATAGGGAAGCTCAGAAAGAACTTGGATCGTCGTCCCGCGTTGATCAGCAGTACTCTCGGTATGATACGCTTAATAGGAGCACAAATGACGCCGTTAGTCACCGAGGTAGGTTCGAGATACTAAAAATAGGTTTTGTTAAATACATATATGATACTTATGATATTTCAGATGAAGATCCTTTTTTAGAATCCTGATGGAGGCTTGATATTGCGCCGGCGACAATCCAGCGGTCGGCCGCGCAAAACGCGACCAGCCGCAGGCTATCTCGGCTTCAGCGCTTCGGGCCGAAGCCTGGATAGGGGTTGAGCGGCACGATCGCGGCAATGTCCATCATGCCGGCCTTGACCAGCGGCAGGGTGCCGAGGTGGCCGCGCACGTCGGCATCGCTGCCGGCCTCGAACATCATGCCGCTGCCCGGAATGTCGCCACGGTTCCAGACCTGGCGCACCGCGCCTTCGGCGTAGAGCGTGCGGCGTTGCTCGGCCTCGGCAGGCAGCAGCGGAGCGAAATCGGCATCGCTGAACTTTTCGGTGTTGCGGGTGAGAAGGGCAAAGAACTGCATGGCGGTCTCCTTTGGTTGGGATGGCCGACTATCGCTTTGGCTGATCAGACTGTCCAAGACTGATTAGGATAAAGTTGAGACCTTGCAGGGCTGAAGCCTCGGAGAGAAAATGTTCGACTTGCGGCAACTCCGCTATTTCGTCACCGTCGCCGAAACCGGCAATGTCGGCCGCGCCGCTGAAATCCTACATATTTCGCAATCGCCGCTCAGCCGGCAGATCATGCAGCTCGAGGAGCAGCTCGGCGTCGCTCTGTTTGAAAGGGCGAAGCAACGGGTTCATCTCAACGCCGAAGGCCGCGCCTTCCTCGCTGAAGCTCGCACACTGCTGTCCAATGCGCGACGATTGGAGGAGTTCGGCCGCAACCTAGCCAGCGGCGCCGTCGGCCGTCTCGCCATCGGCTATGTCGAGGGGGCCGTGCATGCCGGGCTTGTCGCCGGGATGCTGCGCCAGTTCCGTCGCGACCGGCCGGATTTTCATCTTCAGTTGAGAAGCCTGCGTTCGGCGGCGCAGTTGGAGGGGCTGCGGCAGCGGTCACTGGACCTGGGCTTCGTCTACTCGCCGCCCGCTGACGATGATCCTGACATCACGGCCATGGCGCTGCGCCATGAGCCGCTGGTGCTGGCCATCCCCGAGGATGATCCGCTTGCTCTGTTGTCGGACATCGGACCGCACCACCTCGACGGCCGCACCTGGATCACTGTCGTGCGCCAGCCTGACGATACCAACCGTGGCCAGTTCCTCGCCGCCTGTGCCAAGGCCGGCTTTCTCCCCGACATCGCCTATGAGACAGCGGACCCGCTGACCTCGCTCGGTCTGGTCAGCGCCGGCCTTGGCCTGGCGACGGTGCAATCAAGCCTGCGTGCCGCAGCACCCCCACGCATCGTGTTTCGCGACCTGCCATGGTTCGAACGCACGGTTTCGATCCATCTCGCCTGGCGGCGTCATGACCGCCGCGCGGTGATCGCCGGCTTGTGGCGGCAAGCAGTGGACAATCAAGCCGCGCAGCCAGATCCGGCTTAGAGCTTGTCGATCACCGACTGCACGCCCTCGGTCGGCGCGTCGACAGACGAGCCGGCCACCATGATGGCGGCGACGATCGCCTCGGGGTCATTGACGACCAGCGGCTTGACCCGCTGTGCGGTATGGATGAAGCCCTCGGCCGTCATGTGGTCGAGCAAAGCCAGCATCGGATCCCAGAATCCACCGACATTGCCGAAGACGATCGGTTTGCGGTGATGGCCGAGCTGCGCCCGGGTCATGATCTCGACGATCTCCTCGACCGTGCCGATGCCGCCCGGCAACGCCACAAAGGCGTCGGATTTCTCGAACATCCTGTGTTTGCGCTCGTGCATGTTGTCGGTGATCACGAGTTCATCGAGCCGATCAAGCGCGCTTTCGGTTGCTTCCCTGTTGATCAGGAAGCGCGGAATGATGCCCGTCACCTTGCCGCCGGCCTTGAGCGCGCCTTCGGCGACGGCGCCCATGATGCCTTTGGTGCCGCCGCCATAGATCAGCCTGAGGCCGGCTCGCGCAATCGAGCGCCCGAGCAGGTGTCCGGCCTTGGCGTAGATTTCATCGCGGCCCGGAGACGAGCCGCAATAGACACAGACGGATCGAATCGTGTTCATGCCGATGATTGGTGATTGTGTCTGAAAGCGTGGTCAAGCCCAGGGCGGGCTTTTTCTTGTCGGTCATGGCAAAACAGGTTAGACCGGCATTAGGTGGCTAAGGGGTAGGGAAATATGGCAATTAATCCACTGAAGGCGTTCTTGTTCGCGGCGGGTGGGACCGTCGCGGCCGTAGGAACCGCCTATGTATCGGGCGCACTCGACCCGTATCTCAATCGCACGCCGCCGGCCGAAGTGGCGGCGTTGACGCCGCCCGCGGCGCCGAAACCGGCTGATCCCGGCACGGAAGCGCGGCTGCCGCCGGCGTCGGTGCCGGCCGCTCCCGCCGCCGCACCCCAGGCGACGGCCCCGGCCGCACCGGCAACGGAGGCGGTGGCACCGCCCGCGCCCGCCACGACTGGTCCGGTTGCACCGACTTTCGATGTCGTGCGTGTCGAGAGTAACGGCTCGATCGTCGTCGCCGGCAATGCGGCGCCCAACTCGAAGGTGGAGATCCTCAACGGCACGACTGTGCTCGGTTCGACGGTCGCCGGTCCCGATGGCGCCTTTGTCATCGTGCTCGACGATCCGCTGAAGCCCGGCGACTACACAATTGCGCTGCGCTCGACCACCAGCGATGTCGTGACCGCCTCGGCGCAGACCGCTGTCGTCTCGGTCCCCGCGAATGCGGCCGGCCAGGTGTTGGCCATGGTCGAGGAGCCGGGCAAGCCGGCTGAACTGCTCACGGTTCCGGCGCCCGAGACAAAGCCGGCCGCACCGGCCGCCGGTGACCAGGCTGCCGCTCCGGCAGCCGAAGCGCCAGCGGCGGCACCAGCCGCCCCGGCGGCGCCAGCGCCGGCCGTGGCGGAAGCAGCACCTGCTCCGGCGGCACCGGCAACGCCGCCCGCCGCACCAGTTGCCGAGCCCAAGATCGTCGTCGAGGCGGTCGAGATCGACGGCAACAAGATCTTTGTTGCCGGTCTCGCGGATGCCGGCCGCAAGGTGCGGGCCTATGCCAACGATATCCTGCTCGGTGATGCGCAGACGTCGCCGGACGGTCACTTCCTCGTCGAGGCGACGCGCGACATTCCGGTTGGCAGCTACACCATCCATGTCGATGGTCTCGACGCCGATGGCGTGAAGGTGGTGGCCCGCGCCGCCGTACCGTTCGAGCGCGAACCGGGTGAAGCGATCGCCGCCGTGGCGCCTGCGGAGCCCAAGCCCGCCGAAGCAAAGGCGGCGGCTCCAGCTGCCGCCGAAGCGCCCGCCGCGCCAGCCCCTGCAGTCGCGGCTGCTCCGGCCGAGCCCGCACCAGCCGCGTCATCAACGACGCCGGCTCCCGCCGCCGAAGCGCCCGCCGTCGCTGCGGCCACGCCGCCAAGCGATGTACCCGAAACCGTGGCGCCCAAGCTCGAACATGCCAACGGCGCCATCATCATCCGCCGCCACGACACGCTGTGGCGGATTTCGCGGCGCGTCTACGGCCATGGCGTGCGCTATTCGACCATCTATCTCGCCAACCAGGACCAGATCAGCGATCCTGACCGCATCTGGCCAGGGCAGGTGTTCAAGGTGCCTGAAAAGTCGAAGGAAGGCGAAGCCGCCGACCTCAAGGCGATGGGCGAGCAGGCAACGACCGCGCCAGCCAAGACAAACTGATGCATTGAGCAAGCAGCCGCTCGGACTTGATCCGAGGGGCCGCGGTTCTTGCCGCAACGACATGCGACGTATCAATCCCCTCGGCCGCTGCCCATAAGCGCAGCTTGCCGTAGGGCTGGTCATCGTTTATCGCCGATGGACGATGACCGAATCCCTCGTTGAAGCAGGCGGAAGCTGGCGCGCGCCGGAAAGCCCCGCCGTGGACAGCCGCGCTATCGCCACCCGGCTGGCGGCACTTTCGCACCCGGCGCGCATCGAAATCCTCAAACATCTGTCGGCCAGCAACTCCTGCTGCTGCCGCGAGGTCGTCGACCGTCTCGATCTGGCTCAGTCCACGGTTTCCCAGCATCTGAAAATCCTTGTCGAGGCCGGCTTGGTCCGCTTCGAACCCGACCGCCAGCGCTCGCGCTACGCGGTCGACCGCGCCGCGCTCGCCGATGTCTCCGCATCACTGAGCGCGCTCGTCACGTCCTGCTGCTCCGGCCGCTAAAAGATAAGAAGAAGGCACAAAGAATGGCCGAAAAAACCGTCTCCGACTCCTCGACCTTCAAGACGCTGCTCAACCTGTGGCCCTACATGTGGCCGGCGGATCGCGCCGATCTGAGGGCGCGGGTAACCTGGGCGACGCTGTTGCTGGTCGTCGCCAAGTTGACGCTCGTCGCCGGCCCCTATTTCTTCAAATGGGCGACCGACGCGCTGGCTGGCGATGCCAGATCGGTGCCGCCGCTGCCTTCCTTCCTGCTGGCGCCGGTGATGCTGGTCGTCGCCTACAATGTCGTGCGTCTGGTGCAGCTTGGCTTCAACCAACTGCGTGACGCGCTGTTTGCCCGCGTCGGCCAATATGCCGTGCGCCAGCTTGCCTTCCGCACCTTCGTCCACATGCATCAACTGTCGCTGCGCTTTCACCTGGAGCGCCGCACCGGCGGCCTGTCGCGCATCATCGAGCGCGGCACCAAGGGCATCGAGACGATCGTGCGCTTCATCATGCTCAACACGGCGCCGACCATCCTCGAATTCGCGCTGACCACCGGCATCTTCGCCTACACCTATGGCTGGAAATATGTCGTCGTCGTCGCGGTCACCGTCTGGGTCTATGTCTGGTTCACGGTGCGCGCCAGCGACTGGCGCATCTCGATCCGCCGCGACATGAACGACAGCGACACCGACGCCAACACCAAGGCGATCGACTCGTTGCTCAACTACGAGACGGTCAAATACTTCAACAACGAAGGCATGGAAGCCGAGCGCTTCGACCGCTCGATGGCGCGCTACGAGATTGCCGCGACCAGGATCTGGACCTCGCTCGGCTGGCTGAACTTCGGCCAGGGCATCATCTTCGGCGCCGGCACTGTCATCGTCATGTGCATGTCGGCGCTGGAGGTGCAGGCCGGCACACAGACGGTCGGCGACTTCGTCTTCATCAACGCCATGCTGATGCAGCTGTCTGTGCCACTCAATTTCATCGGCTTCATCTATCGCGAAATCCGCCAGGGGCTGACCGATATCGAGCAGATGTTCGATCTGCTCGATGTGCCGCAGGAGATCGTCGACAAACCGGATGCCAAGCCGCTCGCCGTCAGCGCCGGCACGGTCGAGTTCCGCGACGTGCATTTCTCCTATGACCCGAACCGCAAGATCCTGAAGGGCATCAGCTTCGAGGTGCCGGCCGGCAAGACGGTCGCCATTGTCGGGCCGTCCGGTGCCGGCAAGTCGACGATCTCGCGGCTTCTGTTCCGCTTCTACGACGTCCAGGGCGGCCAGGTGTTGATCGACGGCCAGGATATCAGGGACGTGACACAGGAAAGCCTGCGCGGAGCGATCGGCATGGTGCCGCAGGACACCGTGCTGTTCAACGACACCATCGCCTACAACATTCGCTATGGCCGCATCGGCGCCAGCGAGGAGGATATGCGCAAGGCGGCCGAACTTGCCCAGATCGGCCCGTTCATCGAGCGGCTGCCCGATGGCTACAAGTCGATGGTCGGCGAACGTGGGTTGAAGCTCTCCGGCGGCGAGAAGCAGCGCGTGGCGATCGCCCGCACCATCTTGAAGGCGCCACCGATCCTGATGCTCGATGAAGCGACGTCGGCGCTGGACAGCCACACCGAGCAGGAGATCCAGGCAGCCCTCGACCTGGTCAGCCGCGGCCGCACCACCATCGTCATCGCCCACCGGCTGTCGACGGTGATTACGGCCGACGAGATCATCGTGCTGCAGGACGGCCAGATCGCCGAGCGCGGCACCCATGCCGAACTGATGCGCAAGCACGGCCTCTATGCCTCGATGTGGGACCGCCAGCGCGAGGCGACCGAGGCCGAGGAGCGGCTGCGCATCGCCCGCGAGGGCGACGAGCTTGGCGTCATCGTTCGTCGCCGCACGTCCGAGGTGAATTGAAGGCTCAGCATGGCAAACCGATTTTTTCCGCTTGACCTCAACTTAAGTTGAGATTGTAGGCCGTTCTTGGAGCCCGGCAAGAAGCATCGTTCAAGAACGGAACAATCGATATGAGCAAGATAAATCAGAACGTTGATGGCGGCAGCGTGTTCAGGGTGGACAAGTTCGTCGTCCCCGCCGCCGCCCGCGAAGAGATACTCGCCAAGGTCAGGGCAACGCATGAATTGCTGCGCGTGCAGCAAGGGTTCGTGCAGGATTTCCTGCTTGAGCAATTCTCTGGCCCGGGCGAGTTCAACCTCGTGACGATAGTCGAATGGGAAAGCCAGGCGGCCGTCGACAAGGTGGTGCCGATCGTCAAGGCCGCGCACGAGCGCGTTGCCTTCAACCCGCAGGAGACGATCGCCCGGCTCGGGGTGCGAGCCGACATTGCCAACTATCAGCGCGTGCCGGAACTTTAACGCTCATTCAGCGCAACGACGCCCAGCGTCTGTCTGGCGCGGGCGCCCCCATTCTATCCCGATAGATGAACTGGGGCTTTTATCCTCAACGACAACTGATATTGTCTAGGCAATAACAACCGATTTTTGAATTACGGAAACATTTCGATGTTTGGCTTTTTCTCGCGCAAGTCCAAAGGGGCGTCCGAGAAGACACCGCCCGCTTCCGAAGATAAAGGGGTCAATCTCCTCGTACCTCTAATCACGGTGCCTCGTTCGAAGATCGAGAAGGCTAGTGAAAAGCCTTTTGATCTCGTCTTAGCTGTCATGCAATTCGCGGTGACGATCGTTTCCAAAGGGCTCTACCGCCATCCGGAGATCAACCCCAAGGCGATGCAGGTCTTTCATGCGGACTGGTACTCCTCGGAGGTAAAGAACGGCGGCCACAGTCAGTTTATCCACAATGCGGGCAGGGAAATCGACACCACGATTGCCAACGCCAGAGCCGGACTCAGCGCTTGCGGGGCAACGAGGCAGTTGGCGACCTTGGAAAAGATGTCAGCTTGGGTTGCGCGGAATCCTGATGAAGCAGCGAAACAAACGGGCTTCGAGGGTGGCCGCGACGATTTCCTGGATACGCTCGATGACGCATTCTACGAAGCGGATGAAGCCGCGCCGATGGAGGATTTGCTCGCGCGCTGGATCACGTCTTGGGCCGATCTGCAGATTGTCGATGATGACAACTACGACGATACGATCGACCGACTCGATTATGGCCAACCCCCAGCGTGAAAGTAGGCTTCTTCATGAGTCGGTCAGCAAACTGGTGAGCCAGATGTTGAGCCAGCGTGACGTCGGTGCCGGCCTCGCCTGCGCTAAGGCGTCGCCATCGGAGATCAAGCTGGCGCTGGGAATGGCAAGAATCCTGGATGTCGAAGGCGAAAAGCAAATGGTCTTCCATCTGCGTACCAGTGCCGAAGAGCCCCGATTATGCGCCGCAACAAAGGCACACGTTACCGTTTACGAATATATCTCCCCTGACGATCCTCCGGTCACACGCCCAGGTGACAGCTTGTTGGGTGCCAATGCACCGAGGGTCGGGATGCGGCTTGGACGCGCGGAGGAGGCGGAGATTGAGACGGTAATCCAACTGTCTGAACAAAATCATGCCCCGGTCGCTGTCGACCTCCTGCTGCGCAAGGCCGGCGTCGATCCGCTGGGTGCCGTCGTTTCAGCTAACTCAGTGGTGCAAACGGCGGAAGGGCCAGTGGTGAATTGGGTGGTGCAGGCGTCTGACCGGACCTTCCTCTCCCTGTCTTCGCCGAATGGCAGTGCGCTCTTACGTGGTGAGGATTACGAAAAGCTCGCCGAGACTACGATTGCTGAACTCGACGCGCACTTTGATCGCTCCGCTGCTGCGGGTTAGGTCCGGTTCGCGTTTACATGTCCGCCCGCCTTAACCCATTTGTTCGTTGCAGGCAGGACCTTTCCGCTACCGAGGCATATGCGGCGGTTATTCCTACAGCCGCTCTACTGTCGCGCGGTCAGGAAGAAAATCCCGTCGGCATGCCCGTTGGCGCCACAAGATGGTGGCTCCGACATATCGCCCTTGCCGGTGCCGCTCTGCTCGACGACCAGCGCATCGCCGACGCGGCGGAAGGCGAAGACAAAGCCGGTCGGCTTATCATTGTCGTCGGTGTCGACCAGCCGCAGATTCTTGCCGATTTTAACTGTGCCGTCGATGTCGCACTCGCCGCCGCCGGTGACGGGGTTGGCGACGTCTTCCGACACGTCCAGCTTGCCGCCGCCCGCCGCCTTGATTTCGACCCCGCCGCGGACGCTGCTCCATGGGCCAATGAAACCGGCGTCAGCCGGTTTGCGGATGCCGGTGAGGAAGGTGGCGCGGTCGCGCAGGAATTCGCCGAGATCGAAAGTCTGCTGATCCTTGGGCGTGTTCTCGTTGAAGCCGGCGATCTGGTCGCGATATGCGATGAAATCGCTCTGGTCGTCCCGCAAGGCCTTGCCCGCGTGTGAGTCGAGCGTCTTCAGCACCGCCGCGTAGTTCTTCGCCACATCGGCATCGGCCTGCGCCAAAGCAGGGTCGGCGCAGATGGCCTTTTCCGCCACACTGGCCGCCTTGGCGCAGTCGAAGGATGGCTTGCTCTGCGCCAGCGCATGACCGGGCAGTGCCGGCAAAATGGCCAAGACCAACGCCGGATACAGAACGCGGCCCGCGGATTCCCGGCTTTTCATCAGGTTTTTTCCCGCCCAGGCCGGAATTCTGACGGCAATGGCATGGGCACGCAAGCCGGGCGCGACTTCACGAAACGCGGAGCGCCCGGCTATCCGGACACGGCAGGCCCTTTGCCCGTTCGCCCGCACGGCCCATTGTTGCGTTGCGGCGAAGGGGGCTTTGGTCTATTGAGGCCCGACCTGAAACGGAGCCCGTTTATACCCGATGAGCCTTGTCGATACGGTCAAGAACGCGTTCGTACCGATCCATCGCGAAGGCTATCCCTTCATCGCGGCCTTTGGCGCGGCAACGCTTTTCCTCGGCTATTTCTCCTCGGTCCTGTTCTGGATCGGCCTTATCCTGACGGCCTGGTGCGTCTATTTCTTCCGCGATCCCGAGCGCGTCACCCCCGTCGATGACCGCCTGGTGGTCAGCCCCGCCGATGGCATCATCTCGGCGGTAGGACCGGCCGTGCCGCCGCGCGAACTCGGCCTGGGCAATGTCGAGTTGACCCGCATCTCGGTGTTCATGAACGTGTTTTCCTGCCATGTGAACCGCGCCCCGGTGCGTGGCCGCATCGCCAAGATCGAGCATCGGCCGGGAAAGTTCCTCAATGCCGAACTCGACAAGGCGAGCACCGAGAACGAGCGCAACGGCCTGGTCATCGAGAGTCCCAACGGCACGGTCGCCGCCGTTCAGATCGCCGGCCTGGTGGCGCGCCGCATCGTATGCTGGGCGGAGGCCGGCGGCACGATCGCCATCGGCGAGCGTTTCGGTCTGATCCGCTTCGGCTCGCGCGTCGACGTGTTCCTACCCCTGGCCGCCACGCCGCGCGTGGCGGTTGGCCAGACGGCGGTCGGCGGCGAAACCGTGCTGGCCGAATTCGGCGGTGTCGCTGGCACCCCCCTCGTGCGGATTTCTTGAGCCGTGGGCACGCAATACAAGAAGTTCGAGGCCCATGCCAGCGGCGGTCCACGCATCCGCGAGATCCCGATGCGCATGGTGTTGCCCAATCTCGTCACCGTGCTTGCCATCTGCGCCGGCCTGTCCGGCATCCGCTTCGGCTTCGAAGGCCGCTTCGAGCCGGCGGTGGTGATGGTGCTGCTGGCTGCCTTCCTCGACGGCATTGACGGCCGCCTGGCGCGGATGCTGAAGGCGACCTCCAAATTCGGCGCGCAGATGGATTCGCTGGCCGACATCGTCAATTTCGGCGTTGCGCCGGCTCTGGTGCTCTATGCCTTCCTGCTCGACCGCGCCGGCTCGCCGGGCTGGATCGCGGCGCTTTTGTTTGCGATCGCTTGCGGGCTGCGGCTCGCTCGTTTCAACGTGCTCGACGACGAGAAGGCCGATCGCCCCCTATGGCAGTCGGAATATTTCGTTGGGGTGCCGGCGCCGGCGGGAGCCGTGCTGGTGATGCTGCCGCTCTATCTCTATTTCCTGCGCACGGGGCTGGAGCCCAGCCGTCCAGCGGCCTTCGTCGCCACCGGCTTCACCATCCTGGTCGCCTTCCTGCTGGTCAGCCGACTGCCGGTCTATTCCGGCAAGAGCCTGAGAATTCCGGGCGACAGGGTGTTGCCGATCATCCTTGGTGTCGTCCTCTACATCCTGCTTCTGATGACCTATCCCTGGTACACGCTAACCGCGTCGGTCGCCGGATACCTGATCTTCCTGCCGTTCAGCGTGCGCGCCTATTCGAAGCGCGCCAAGCTGGAGGGCGAGAAGGTGCCACCTTCGGACATAGGTTAAGAACGGCGGCGAAGTATTTGACTTGATTCAGGCTGCCGCGCTCAGCCCCAGTCTGTCGATCGCCAGCTTACGGGTCGAGACATAGTCGGTTTTGCCGGACCCCAGCACCGGGATCTCCTCCACTTTGATGATATCGTTCGGCACCATCAGTTCTGCGGCACCCGCCTGTTTGCCGAACTTGCGCAACTCGTCTGGATTGGCATCGTCGGCGGTGGTGACCAGCACGATGCGCTCGCCACGCCTCTTGTCCGGCACCGCCACCGCCGCATGGCGCTCCTCCGGCCATAGCGACTGTACCAGAATCTCGACCGCACCCAGAGACACCATCTCGCCAGCGATCTTGGCGAAGCGTTTGGCGCGGCCGCGAATGGTGATGAAGCCCTCGCGGTCGACGGTGACGATGTCGCCAGTGTCAAGCCAGCCGGTCAATGGCTGCAGCTCACCGGCGCGGTTCGCCGTCATGTAACCCATCATCAGGTTCGGTCCGTCGAGCCACAATTGGCCGGCATCGCTGATGCCTTCGACTGGCTCCAGCTTCATGCGCATGGCCGGCAACAGCCGCCCGACCGTGCCGTCGCGGCCATGGATCGCGGTGTTGACGGCAACCACGGGTGCGGCTTCGGTCAGCCCGAAACCCTCGATGATCTCGGCCTGGAAGCGCTCGCGATAGACGCGGCGGGTTTCCGGCTTCACCGCCTCGGCGCCGGCGACGATGAAACGCAGGCTGGAAAAGTCGCCGTCCTTGGCGGTGCGCGCGTAGTTGGCGAGGAAGGTGTCGGTGCCGAACATGATGGTCGGTTTCACCTTGCGCGCGATCTCGGGGATGATCTTGTAGTGCAGCGGCGAAGGGTAGAGGAACAGTTTTACGCCGGTGACCAAAGGCAGGATGGTGCCACCCGTCATGCCGAAAGAGTGGAACACCGGCAGCACGTTGAGCAGAATGTCGGACGGTGAGATGGTGATGCGGGCCTCGGCCTGCATGGCGTTCGCGAGCAGGTTCCTGTGCGACAGCACCACCGCTTTCGGCGTGCCTTCTGACCCGGATGTGAACAGGATCAGCGCCGGCTTGGCCGCATCCTGCCGCTGCAGCGGCCAGCGCCACAGCAAAGCGGCTGCAAGCTTGTCCAGCACGGTGACGCTTTTGCGCACATCCTCCAGCCATAGGAACGTGGCGCCACCCTTTTCGGCCGCCGCGACGATATCGGCGAGGCCTGCCTTCTCGACGAAGGCGCGGGAGGAGATGACGGTACGGATCATCGTTGTGCGCACGGCGGCGGTGACGCTGGCCGGCCCGGCCGTATAGTTGATCATCGCCGCCAACCGGCCTGCCGACAGAAGGCCGGTAAGCGACAGCACGACGCCATTGGCGTTGGGCAGCATCAGCCCGACCGCTTCGCCCGGCGCCGTGACCGCCTCGAAGCGTTTGCCCAGGATCCGCGCGCCGATGAACATCTTGCGGTAGCTCTGCGCGCCCGAGATGACGTCCTCGATGATGTGATGCGAAGCGCCCACGCGGTCGGCGGCATCGCGCATGGCCAGAAACAGGCCACGATCGAGGTCGGTGCCGAAAAGCCGGGCCTCGGCGATACGATCGAACAGCGCATTGGTGTTCGAAGTCTGGTCCGGGTTGCGCGCCACCAGTTCGGCGATGGTCATCGGCTCAAGCACGCTGATCGACAGCTGCGGAAACCAGTGCCTGGGTGCCTTGTCCGCCGGCGTCAGCGAAACCGGCAGGCTGCGCGCGCCGGCGACGAAGATCGGCACGATGCGGGCGTCGGCCTGCATGGCGATTCGGGTGACCGCGCGAAATAGCCGGAATGTCTTGACGTCAGGCTCGACCGCATCCGGCAGATAGACGGCGAGCCGGCCCTTGCCCTTCAGTACCCGCACCAGCCGGCGGCTGACGAAGACATGTTCGGCATTGAAGGCGATGGTGCGGCCAAGCTCGCGCCAGGGTTCGAGCCAAGGCGAGCGCGCCGAGAACTCGTCGAGGATATGCAGCGTGTCGTCCGGCAGCAGCGACAGCATCAATGCCGGCTCGAAGCGCGATTGATGCGAGATGACGTAGATGACAGGGACCTGCGCCTTGCGGGCGATCCCGATGCGGTCGTCGGCGATCCGGTAAGCGAGCTTGAACGGCACATAGAGCAGCGCCTGGGTGAAGCGCAGGCCGAGGCGGAACTTTTCCACCACGCCGATAAGCAGCCAGGCCAAAACGAGACCCGCGAGCAGCGCCAGTGTCAGGATCATGCCGCATCTCTCCCAACGACCTTAGCATCGCGGCTCTTTCGCGGCCGCTTTGGCCAGAACCTAGACGATGTGGGAGCAAGGTCAATGCGAAGCTTATTCCTTCTCCCACGAAGGGAGAAGGAGAACCGCGGCTCACGCCGCCTTCAACCGCCCGCTGATAAAACGAAACTCCTGTGTCTTGCCGCCATAGCCGTAGGCGGCGGCCGGCACTTCATGCACGAAGGCATAGCTCTCCTCGTGCACGCTGCCCAGCAGGCGGCCGAAGGCGTCGAAAATCGCCTTCAGATAGGCCTCCAGCTCAAGCTTGGTGTTGGTGCCGTCGACCACCTTGATGTCCAGCCAGAATGTATTGGTCCCGTGCTCGGCCAGCGACCTGCCACCGGCGAACCAGTGCTGTGGATCGATGTAGGATATGGCAACCGCGGTGATCGTCGGATCCTTGCGCAGCTGAGTGGCAGTGATCTCGGTCACCTCCCTGGCAATCCTGGCGGACAGCGCGGCGTCGGGCTTGCCGGTGACGTTGACGTTGATGATGGGCATTTTTCTTCTCCTTGGCTCGAGCGGCGTCTGATGGCCGGCGGGAGGACCATGCCATCATCAAAGGATCAATAAAATCGAATTGTTTAAAACAGAAGATTCGATAATATCGAATTATGGAAACCCTTGATCCCGACCTGCTCAGGACCTTCCTCGCTTTCGTTGACAGCGGCTCGCTGGCGCAGGCGGCATCGAGCGTCGGCCGTTCTCCCTCGGCGGTGACCGCACAGATGCAACGGCTCGAGGAGATCGTCGGCGAGCCGCTTCTGGCGCCGCAAGGCCGAGGGCGCGGCCTGACGCCCGCCGGCGAGGACCTTGTCGGTCATGCCAGGCGTATCCTGGCGGCGCATCGCGAGGCGTGGCTGGCCATGAAGGGAGCGCGGGCTGCGGGGCGCGTCGCTATCGGCACTACGCAGGACTTCGCCGATAGTGGCTTGCCCGACCTGTTGCGCGCCTTCGCCGTCAGTCATCCGCGCATCGGGATCGAATTGCGTGTCGGCCGCTCCACTGAGCTGGCACAGGCGCTGCGCTCAGGCAGCCTCGACTTGGCGATCGTCATGCGCCAGGCCGCGATGCCGGACGAAATCGGCATCCTGCGCGAGCCGATGATATGGCTGTGTTCACAAAAGGGGCTGGCCTCGCGGCAGGAAGAATTGCCGCTGGCGCTGCTCGATCCGTATTGCGGCTTTCGCGAAGCGGCGATCGCCGCGCTGGATGCGGCCGGTCGCCGTTACCGTATCGCTGCCGGCAGCGCCAGCCTGGCTGGCCTGCGCACAGCCGTGAATGCCGGTGTTGCGCTGACGCTGCGCACGGCACGCTTTGCCCATTCCGGCATTGTCGAGGCCCCGCGCGAACTTGGCCTGCCACGGGTGCCGACGGCTGAGTTCGCCATTCGGCTGCGCCCTGGTGCCGAGGGTCCCGCCCGTGATCTGGCGGCACTGCTCAGCGGCAACCTGGCTCTGCCTGGGCTCCGTGGTTGAATCGGTGCAGGTTCCGGTCGTGCGGCGGGATTCATCGGCAAAGAAAAAGCCGACCTTGCGGTCGGCTTGAAAGTAGGACGGGCCGAGGGGTTTGGGGGGACTTGGGGTGGCCCGTCGCATCAATAATGCCTGACCCCGATGATGGTTCCGTGACTGCTCCATTTTTTAAGAGATATTTGACGCCATGCGTTGCGAGCGCGCCGCCAGCCAGTCGCGACCGGCATGGGCAAACACGGCGGCGAGCACAATGGCGCCGCCCATCATGCTGGCTGCCGGCGCAATCTCGCCCAGAAACAGGAAGGCAAACAAAATCGCGAACGGCACTTCGGCCGAGCCGAGCAGTCCGGATTCAGCCGCTGGGATAAGCCGCGCGCCTTCCGTCCACAGGATCGAGGACAGCGCGAAGGACGCGCCGAAGGTGACGAGCAGAACGGCATCTCGTGGTGAAACCGCCAGCGGATTGGTGACGAACCAGCCAAGAACGAACAGCAGGAAGGCCGACACGGCACCGGCCCACACCACGGGCGTGTCCCGGAAGGCGCGCACCATGATCATGTAGAGGGCGCTGCCGATGGTCATCAGCAGCGCCAGCCCGTCGCCGAACAGATTGCCGGTGCCGAAGCCGGACCAGACCATGATCGCCACGCCGCACAGCGACACGGCGGCCGCGACCATCGTCTGCAGGCGGAAGGGTTCACGTGTCAGGACCCAGGCCAGCAGCGCGGTGACGAAAGGCGCGGTGGCGTAGATGATCGCGACATTGGCGACGAAGGTGAACTTGAACGCGGAGATGAAGGCAATGCTGGCCAGCGCGCCCTCTACCGCCAGCAGCCAGCCGCGCCAGCCAAGCCGCAGGCTCTCGCGCCCGCCGGAGCGGCGGCGTCGCCACAGCACATAGAGGCTGATCAGGATCGAGCCGACAAAGCCGCGCCAGCAGATGATGGTCAGCGGGTCGGCATGGATCGATTTGGTCAGCACGCCAGTCAGGCCGAACACAGCCGCCGATGAGGACACCAGGATGATGCCGAGCGTGCGTTCCGCAGTTTCGGTGGTGGCTGCGATGTCAGTCATACAGCCAGCCTACGCCGCTCTGTCCTGACATCGTAGTGTCAGCTGTGATGGCCGTGCACATCAAAGCCGTTTGCGGAAATGCTCGCCGCCCACGATCAACAGGCCGGCGGCGACGATAAGGGCGGCGCCGAAGAAGACTTCGCGGCGCGGCACGTCGCCCCAGATCGCAAAACCGAGCGCGAACGCCCACAACAGCGAGGTGTATTCGAGGGGTGCGAGGATCGAGGCCGGCGTTCGCTTCATGCCTTCGAAGAGAAGATATTGCGCGAGGCCGCCGAGCGCGCCGACGCTTGCAAGGAGCAGCAGCTGGGGCCCGTCCGGTGTGTGCCACCACAACAGCCCCGGCACCGCCGAAAACACCAGGAAGTAGAAATTGTTGAGGAGCAGCTGGATCAGCGAGCGCTCGGCAAGGGCGGTCTTGCGCAGCAGCACGATGGCAATGCCCCACAAAACAGCTGCAGCCAGCACCTGAAGCACCGGCACGGACAGGCCGAGATGGGTGGGATCGCAAGCGACGAAGACACCGGCAAAACCGATCAGCACGGCAAACCAGCGCAGCAACGGCACCTTTTCGCCGAGCATCGCCACCGAAAGCACGGTGACGATGATCGGAGCCGCGTAGTAGACAGTGGTCAGTTCGGCGAGCTGCAGGTTGCGGGCGGCGTTGTAGTAGCAGAGCCAGGCGGCGAGTGTGAAGGCGCTGCGCACCAGCATCGGTCGCACGATCGGCGAGCGCACTGTATCGGCAAACAGCTGTCGTCCGCCGATCGCCGCGCAGGCGCCGAGAATGGTGATGCTGCGGAAGAACATGATCTGCCAGACGCTCATTCCGGCAACCAGCAGCTTGATCGAGGCATCTTGCGTCGAAAACAGGAAATAGGCAGCGCCGGTCAGCAGGATTCCGGCGAGAACCCTTTCGCGTGTTTCGAGAATGGCCATAAGGCGCGGGACCAACGTTGCGGAAGGTGACGGAAATGCTGGGTGGAAAGACACGAGGACTCTGAAAAAGTCAGGCCACGATGCCGTCCTCTATACGGGTGAAAGCAGGCGCGGCGCTACGCCAGCCCCATGCTTGCGTTAGGGCAGGGAATGCCGATCTTGCTTCCAGGAAGCGATCGGCACTTATATCTGACAGAGCCACGCCCCCGGTCGGCCACAACAGCGAAAAGAGGAGCGCACATGGACGCAACCGAACTGAAGGCCATGCAGGCGCCGCTGAAGCAGGCATATCGCGACGACGCATCGCGTGCGCTGATCACGCTGCGCGCCAAAGGGTCGATCGACGACCAATCGGTTGCCTGCAAGGTGGAGACGGGCAGGGCGATCGCCATCGCCGGCCTGCATCCGGCAACCGGCGGCTCAGGGCTCGAACTCTGCTCGGGCGACATGCTGCTGGAGGCGTTGGTGGCTTGCGCCGGGGTGACGCTGAAGGCCGTGGCGACGGCGCTTGAATTCAAGCTCGGCGCCGCCACGCTGGAGGCCGAAGGCGACCTTGATTTTCGCGGCACGCTTGGGGTTGCCAAGGATGCGCCGGTTGGCTTTCGCGCCATCCGCCTGAATTTCAGTCTCGACACGGATGAACCGCAGGAGCGGATAGATTCGCTGCTGAAACTGACCGAGCGCTATTGCGTGGTATTCCAGACCATCAACCAGAAGCCGGAGCTGACGGTGAGTGCGCGTCGCTGATGATGCCTATTCCCCCTTTGGGGGAGATAGGCTGTTTGCAGCGCCGTGCTGGTGCTTACTGCGCTGACGGCGTTTCGGCGTCGCCCTCGTCGGTGAAGGGCGAGGCGCTCGGCACGCATTGCACCGACCAGCCGGCTGGTGTCGGCTGCTTTTGATATTCAGTGATGGCGGCGGTGCACTGTTCGCGCTTGTCGAAGGTGCTGGGCAGCACGACCATGCCGCCTTGCGGACCGGCGATTACCAGATACCAGACCAACGCTACAGTCGAAGCCATGGGGATTTTCCTTATTCTGCCCAGCCAGGGCGCTTGTTGCGGGAGTCGTTATGATCTTACCAACTCCACGGAAATGACGAAAGCATGACCGCCACGCGGCCTTCCCCCTCAAATCACAGCCGCGTGATGACAACGCGGTTTTGGAGGCCGAATTCTCAAAGACCAGGCCGGCTCAGTCGGTTGCAAAACAATAGAACAGGCCATCGCCACCGGTGCCCTTCAGCGCCTCCTGGCTGCAGCCGCCGCGCGAGGCATGCGACGAGTTCCAGGATTTGGCGGCAGCCGAATCGTCAAGGCCGGTGCGGTCGTGATGTCCCATCATCGCGGCCCCCTCCGTGCCACTCATCGTCCAGTCGCCGCACGTCTGGTCGGCTATCTTCGTGCCATCGGGCTTGGAGCCGGTCAGCATGTCGTGCCGATTTGGCGTGTCGCCGCGGCCGTTGACCACTTCGCCCTTCTCGTTAAGCGCCGTCTGCTTGGTGATGCCGTTGGCGTCGCTGTGCAGCGAAGCGACGTCATCGGCTATCTTGACGCCCTTGGCATTCACCCATGGTCCCTTGCCGATGCGGTCGCGCGCGTCGGTGTCGCTTGTCGAAAGATACGCATGCCAGGTCTTGCCGGTGACGCCGGCGGCTTCCGCCAGCGACGCGCAATGCGCGTCCGCGCCCTTGAGGCCGCCGAGGTCGGCGCCCTTGCCCGAACCGACACTGGTGACGAAGAAACTCATCTTTGCGTCTTGCGAGAGGGCTGTGCTGGCGACGGCGGCAATGATGGCGGTGGCGGCAACGAGAAGAAGTCTGCGCATGTCGGTCCTCCGGTTGGCTTCGAATGGTTGCATTCGAAGAAACGTTGCCGGAGGCCTATTTAATCCGCTTCGCGCTCAAGTTTTATTCCGGCTGCCTGTACGCGACAAAGCGGTTGTGCTTGGCTTGGAAGATCAGCCCCGTCTCTTTCAAGTCCGGGCTTGCCAGCGGCACGATGCGCCTGGCGATTTCCGAGGGTGCGGCAGCGTTGCCGGATCCTCGCCGGGTACGGCCTGGGCACGCATGGCGGTGCGGGTGGCGCCGGGGTCGGCCGCGTTGACGCGCAGCGGCAGGCTTTGCGTCTCATGCGCCCAGGAGCGCATCATCGTCTCGACCGCCGCCTTGGACGCCGCGTAGGGCGCCCAGAAGGCGCGCGCCGAATGAGCCGCGTTCGAGGAAAGCAGAATGGCGCGGCCGGCGCCGGAGAGCCGCAGCAGTGGGTCGACCGAGCGGATCAGCCGCCATGTCGAGGTGACGTTGATGGTCATCACCTTCTCGAAGGTCTTCGCCTCGACATGGCCGATCGGCGAGATGACGCCGAGCACGCCGGCATTGGCGACGAGAATGTCGAGCTTGCCCCAGCGTTCGTGGATGGCGCCGCCGAGCCGGTCGATGCCGGCCATGTCGGCGAGGTCGAGCGGCACCAGCGTCGCCTGTCCGCCGGCCGCCTTGATCTCGTCGTCGAGTTCCTCCAGGCCGCCGACAGTGCGCGCAACCGCAATGACATGCGCGCCGGCGGCGGCCAGTTCCTTGGCGATGAAATAGCCGATGCCGCGCGAAGCGCCGGTAACGACCGCAACGCGGCCGGAAAGGTCGAGGGTCATGCGATGGAATCCGGAAATCTGGCTAAGGCTAAAGCAATTCCAGGAAAAGTGTGAAACGGTTTTCCGTCCGGAATTGCGTCGAAACAAGGAGATGGAGCGGTTCTGCGTTTCAGTGAAACGACGAACCGCTCTGATAACGGTCCAACAATCCTACGTCCCGCTCGTCGCCAGCAGCGACAGCGTGCGCACATTGTCGTGGCCTTCGAAGTCGAGCAGGCGGGTCGGATACTGGCCGGTGAAGCAGGCGTCGCAGAACTGTGGCTGGTCGTTGTCACGACTGGCCTCGCCGACGGCGCGGTAGAGCCCGTCGATCGAGAGGAATCCGAGTGAGTCGACACGGATGAACTCGGCCATCTCTTCCACCGACATGCGCGATGCCGGAGCTTCGACTTCTCCGGCGTGTCCACGCCGTAGAAGCAGGACGCTCTGGTCGGCGGCGATGCGATGCGCATGTGCACTTCCTTGGCACCGGCGTCGCGCACCATCTGCACGATCTTCTGGCTGGTGGTGCCGCGTACGATCGAATCGTCGACCAGCACCACGCGCTTGCCCTCGATCATGCGGCGGTTGGCGTTATGCTTCAGCTTGACGCCCATGTGGCGGATCGAATCGCCGGGCTGGATGAAGGTGCGGCCGACATAGTGGTTGCGGATGATGCCGAGCTCGAAGGGAATGCCCGCCGCTTGGCTGAAGCCGATCGCCGCCGGCGTGCCGGAATCCGGCACCGGCACGACAATGTCGGCCTCGACCGGGTTTTCCTGCGCCAGCTCGGCGCCGATGCGCTTGCGCACCTCATAGACGTTGCGACCTTCGACCGACGAATCCGGCCGCGCGAAATAGACGTACTCGAAGATGCAGAAGCGGGTTTTCTGCGGTTCGAAGGGGAACAGGCTCTCGATGCCCTTGGACGTGACGACAACCATCTCGCCGGGCTTCAGGTCGCGCACGAAACGCGCGCCGATGATGTCGAGCGCACAGGTCTCGGAGGCCAGGATCCAGGCGCCGTCGAGATCGCCCAGCACCAGCGGCCGGATACCGAGCGGATCGCGGCAGCCGATCATCTTCTTGGCTGTCATCGCCACCAGCGAGAAGGCACCCTCGACCTGCCGCACCGCATCGATGAAACGCGAGTTCAGGTCGCGCTCCTTGCTGGTGGCGACAAGGTGCAAGATCGTCTCGGTGTCGGAGGTGGACGAGAAGATCGCGCCCTGCTTCTGCAGCGCGCGTTGCACGGTCATGGCATTGGTGAGATTGCCGTTGTGGGCAACGGCAAAGCCGCCATCGGCCAACTCGGCGAAGAACGGCTGGATGTTGCGCATGCCGGCGCCGCCCGTCGTGGCGTAGCGTGTGTGGCCGATGGCGCGGTTGCCTTGCAGGCTGTCGATGACGCGCTGCTTGGTGAAGGTGTCGCCGATCAGGCCGACATGGCGTTCGACATGGAACTGGGTACCGTCATAGGAAACGATGCCGGCGGCTTCCTGGCCGCGATGCTGCAGCGCATGCAGGCCCAGGGTGACAATGGCTGCCGCGTCCTGTCGGCCGAAAATGCCGAACACGCCGCATTCATCGTGGAAATGGTCGTCGGCCTCGGCGGAAAGCACGTTGTCTGCGTCTGCCATCTTAAGCTCCGCTAAAATCGCCATATAAGGCGGGTGCGCGCCGAAAGCAACGCGCACCGTGCAGCCGTTCGCATGATCGTCGGTTTTCCGACGTCAGTTCGCTGGCGCTGCCGGTGCTGGATTGGCCGGCGCGTTGTCCGCCGGCGGCGTTCCGGCGTCACTGTCATCGGGAGCCGGCGCATTGGCATCGTCGCCACCAGCCGGCGCATCGGCCGCCGGTGCGTCGGGAGCGGCGGGCGTCTCGGCAGCCGGCTGATTCGGATTGAGCTTCTTGAGGATGGCGTTTTCCGGATCCTCGGGCAGCAGGCTTTCAAGCTTGGCGCCGATCGATTCAAGCAACGGCCGCGACTTGGCATCCGTGACCCAGGCCGGTGCCTTGGCGCCAGCCAGCCAGTTGAAGAACAACAGCGCCACCGCGACGACCAGAATGCCGCGCGCCGCGCCATAGAGGAAACCCAGCGTGCGATCCAGTGCGCCGATCCTGGAATCGATGATCCAGTCGGCGAGCTTCATGGTGATGACCGAGACGACGATCAGCGCGATGATGAAGACTACGCCGGCGGCGGCCGCCATCGCGATCTTGTCATTGTCGATGTAAGGTTTGAGATAGGGCAGAACCGGCTTGTAGAAGAAGAAAGCCGCTGCCGCTGCCGCTGCCCAGGAGACGACGGATAGGATTTCGCGCGAGAAGCCGCGGACCATGGCGAGCATCGCCGAGACCAGGGTGAAGCCGACAAGAATTCCGTCAAGCAGCGTAATCGGCATGTCTTTCGCCCCACTCCATGTCTTTCACCAGTCGACGAGCCGCGTCACTCTTCTTCGTCGGCGCGGCTGCGGCGTGAGCCGGCTATACGCGCCACGAGGTCGGCAAGCTCGGTCGGCTGGAAAGCACCGGCCCCGATCCCCCCGGCAAGTTCCCCGCTGCCCATGGGCAGGACCGCGCTTCCAAAACCCAGCTTTTCGGCTTCCTTGAGGCGCTGTTGCGCATGCGCAACCGGCCTCACGGCGCCCGAAAGGCTGATTTCGCCGAAATAGACGCAATCGGCGGGAAGGGCAAGACCGGTGAGCGAGGAAACCAGGGCCGCCGCCACCGCCAGATCCGCAGCGGGCTCCGAGATCCGATAGCCGCCGGCGACGTTGAGATAGACGTCATGGGTGCCGAAACGCACGCCGCAATGGGCTTCGAGGACCGCCAGGATCATCGACAGCCGGGCGCCGTCCCAGCCGACGACGGCGCGGCGCGGCGTGCCGAGCGAAGATGGCGCGACCAGCGCCTGAATCTCGACCAGCACCGGCCTCGTCCCTTCCATGCCGGCGAAAACCGCGGCACCCGGCGATTTCGCATGACGCTCGCCGAGGAACAACTCGGACGGATTGGCGACTTCGCGCAAGCCCTTGTCCGACATCTCGAAGACGCCGATCTCGTCGGTGGGACCAAAGCGGTTCTTGACCGTGCGCAGGATGCGGTAGTGATGGCCGCCTTCGCCCTCGAAGTAGAGCACGGCGTCGACCATGTGCTCGACGACACGTGGTCCGGCGATCTGGCCCTCCTTGGTGACATGGCCGACCAGCACGATCGCCGCACCCGTTGATTTCGCATAGCGGATCATCGCCTGCGCGGCGGCGCGCACCTGGGTGACGGTGCCCGGCGCCGAGTCGGCGAGGTCGGTCCACAGCGTCTGGATCGAATCCAGGATGACGAGGTCCGGCCGCTTGCCGTCGGCGATCGTCGCCAGGATGTCCTCGACATTGGTCTCCGCGGCCAGTTCCACCGGTGCCGCGGCGACGCCAAGCCGCTGCGCGCGCAGCCTGATCTGGGCGACGGCTTCTTCGCCCGAGACATAGACGATGCGGTGGCCTTTTGACGCGAGCGCCGCGGCCGCCTGGGTGAGCAGCGTCGATTTGCCGATGCCGGGGTCGCCGCCGACCAGCAGCGCCGAGCCACGCACGAAACCGCCGCCAGTGGCACGATCGAGTTCGCCGATGCCCGAGATGATGCGCGGCGCGTCCTCGATGTCGCCCGACAGGGTGGTCAGCACGACGGCACGGCCCTTGCGGGCGTTGCGCGTGTTGGCCGGACCCGAGCCGATGCCGCCGGACGTGCCTTCCTCGACCAGCGTGTTCCACTCGCCGCAGGCATCGCATTTGCCGGCCCAGCGCTGATGCACCGATCCGCAATTCTGGCAGATGAACTGAACGCGCGATTTGGCCATCAGATGGATGCTGCTTGAAAATGGCCTGGGAGGTGGGACAAAGGGCGAGGGCAGGTCAAGAAATTATTCGAACCTTTCCGGCAAATGATGTTCCTCGGCAAGGTCTGAGAATCGGGTGAACTCGCCCTGGAAGGCAAGGCTGACAGTGCCGGTCGGCCCATGGCGCTGCTTGGCAATGATCACTTCGGCCTTGCCTTGTACCTCGATCATCTTCGCTTCCCAGGCGAGATGCTCGGGCGTGCCTTTCTCCGGCTCCTTGTTCTTGATGTAATATTCCTCGCGGTACACAAACAGCACCACGTCGGCGTCCTGCTCGATCGAGCCCGATTCGCGCAAGTCGGACAACTGCGGATGCTTGTCGTCGCGGCTTTCGACCTGACGCGACAGCTGTGAGAGTGCGATGATCGGCACGCCGAGTTCCTTGCCGAGCGCCTTCAGTCCCGTGGTGATCTCGGTGATTTCCTGGACGCGGTTCTGCGACGCCTTGGCGGACGAACCTTGCATCAGCTGAATATAGTCGATGACCATCAAATCCAGCCCGCGCTGGCGCTTGAGGCGGCGGGCGCGCGCCGCAAGCTGCGCAATCGAAATACCGCCTGTCTGATCGATGTAGAGCGGGCGCTTGTGGTTCTCCTGCGTGTACGCGACAAGCTTGCCGAAATCGGCTTCCGTCAAGTCGCCACGCCTGATTTTGGACGACGGGATCTCGGTCTGCTCGGAGATGATGCGGGTGGCCAACTGCTCCGACGACATTTCGAGCGAGAAGAAGCCGACGACGCCGCCATTGGCAGCCTTGACGGAGCCGTCGGCCTGCTGGGCGGGCTCATAGGCGGCGGCAATATTGTAGGCGATGTTGGTGGCCAGCGACGTCTTGCCCATGCCCGGACGGCCGGCGATGATGATCAAATCCGATGGTTGCAAGCCGCCCATGCGGTTGTCGAGATCGCGCAGGCCGGTGGCAATTCCCGACAGGTGGCCGTCGCGCATGTAGGCGGCGCTGGCCATGTCGACGGCGTTCTTCAACGCATCGGAAAAACTTTCGAAACCACCATCGTAGCGGCCGTTTTCGGCCAGCTCGAACAGCCGCCGCTCGGCGTCCTCGATCTGCTCCGTGGGCGCCATGTCGACCGGCGCGTCATAGGCGATGTTGACCATGTCCTCGCCGACGGTGATCAGCGCCCGGCGGGTGGCAAGGTCATAGATGGCGCGGCCATAATCGGTGGCGTTGACGACGGTAACGGCCTCCACCGCCAGCCGCACGACATATTGCGCCATCGTCATGTCGCCGACCTTCTCGTCGGCCGGCAGGAAGGTCTTCAGCGTTATCGGCGTCGCCACCTTGCCCATGCGTATGAACTCGGACGCCACCTCATAGATCTTGCGGTGCAGCGGCTCGTAGAAATGGCTGGCTTTTAGGAAGTCCGAGACACGGTAGAAGGCATCGTTGTTGACGAGGATGGCGCCGAGCAGCGCCTGCTCGGCCTCGATGTTGTTTGGCGCTTCCCGATAAAGCGGTGTTTCCGCGACGCCGAATTTCCGCGCTGCCTCTACCATGATATCCCCGATTTCGATCTCGGCTTCTCGATATCAGAACCGGAAAATTTGATGCTGACTTATATGCATCAGTGCCCGTCCAACCGTCTTTGATGCCCGCTTTTCACAGCGCAAAAATTCAGTGGAAAGAATCCCGGTTGACTCGAATCGAAGCTGCGAGCCTAGCGCCTCTCGAAAGAGAACAAAACAGGAAAATTGTGGATGCAGCCGTCAGGTCGATGGGGTCTTTGAATTCCTATGGCCCTCAGAATGTTCGCCGAATATCGCCGAGGTGTTATTTCTGCTTGGGCTTGCGGCGCTCTATAGCCTTGATGCTTGATTGGTCATTTTGGCTATTCCGCATTCCGGTTCAAAGGGCGTATCTTCGCGAAACTACGTCTTTATCGCTTGCCAAAAGTGTCGCCCCAGTCCAACCGCCGCGCGGCCTTGAAGGCATCGCCGTCGCGTTTGGTGAACAGTTTTTCGCCGGCGCGGCCATCGTTTTCACAGAGCTTGAGCAAGACTTTGCCGGACCCGGACTTCGGCGGCGCGATCACGCGCGCGAGCTGCGAAGGGGCGGCTTGTCGCGAGGCGGCGACATAGATGAATTTCTCGTCCTCCCATGGCACGTCGGCGTCCTTGGCCAGCCTGTGCAGGCGCGAGCGGGCGACGCGGCGGGAAAAATGGCACCAGTCGGGCGGGGCGAGCGGGCAGGGCGCCTGATGCGGGCAAGGCGCGAGCACATGCGCACCGGCCTCTATCAATTGCCCGCGAACCGCAAGGATACGCTGCCAGCCGGCCGGCGTGCCCGGCTCGACGACCAGCAGCGTATCGCCAGTGAGTTGCCACAGCCGGTCGATCAGCTTCGGCAATGAGGCCGGAACGATTTCGTCCAGCACATAGGCGCACGTCACCAGATCGGCTGGCTTGAGGTCGGCAAGGTCGACCGTGGCGTCACCGGCCAGCCACGTGGTTTGAGCGGCAATTGCGTCGCCGGCGAGCGTCTCGCCAACCTTGCGCACCGCGGCACTGGCTTCGAGCAGCACAGCCTGTTCGAGATCGGGCCACAGGTCGGTCGTGGCCCAAAGCACCGTGCCGGGGCCGGCGCCGACATCGAGCAGGCTCTTTGGCGTAAAGCCGGGCCTGGCGTCGCTCAGCGCGTCGAGGCTGGCGCGCACCGCGGCATAGGTCGCCGGCAGCCGCGTCGCCAGATAGGCCCTCACGGCGGCGTCCTGCGCCATATGCAGGCGGCCATCGCGCAGCTCGGCACGGTAGCGGTCGGACAGCGTTCTTGCCGCTTGCTTGAGCGCCGCCAGCGGAACGTTTTCGAGCAGGCGCTCGACTCCTTGGCGAAGTGGCGCCGGAAGTTCCATCTCACGCGCCCCTTGGCGCGAGGAGGATAACCGAAGCGCCGACAATGCAGAGGGCGGCACCGGCAAAATCCCAGCGGTCGGGGCGCACGCCGTCCACCAGCCACAGCCAGGCCAGCGACGCCGCGATGTAGATGCCGCCATAGGCGGCATAGGCGCGACCGGCGGCGCTTGCATCGACCAGTGCCAGCAGGAAGCCGAACAAGGCGAGCGAGGCGAGGCCGGGAAGCAGCCACAGCGACGACTTTTCCAGCCGCCACCAGGCCCAGAACGAGAAGCAGCCGGCGATCTCGGCCAGAGCGGCAGCGAAATAGAGGATGTAGGTCATGAAAAAGGTCTCGCGATCACGGAGCCTTTTTCAGGGCAGCTGCCAGCAATGGCAAGCGGCAATGCTATTCCTGGCCCGCGACCTTGCGGCGGCGAGCTGGCTTGGCGGCCGGGCCTTTTTTGATGGGGGCCGCTTCCCGGTGCCCCATATCGCGCATCTCAAGCGCCTTCTCGCATTTGGCTATGTAGTCGCGCGACATGGGCAGCGTGTCGTTCTTCTTGGCGATCTGGATCTGGAAGATGACCAGGTCCTGCCAGCGGAAGGCGGCTTCCGAGGCGGCCAGATAGAACTCCCACATCCGGCAGAAGCGCTCGTCATAGATTGCCTTGGCCTTGTCGCGGTTGACGGCGAAGCGCTCGCCCCAGTGCTTCAGCGTGTCGGCATAGTGGAGCCGCAGGATTTCGATGTCGGTGACGACCAGGCCCGACTTCTCGATCGCCGGCATGACTTCGGAGAGCGAGGGGATGTAGCCGCCCGGGAAAATGTATTTGCGGATGAAGGCGCTCGTCGCCCACGGCACGCCGGAGCGTCCGATCGTGTGCAAGAGCATGACGCCATCGGGCTTGAGCAGGGTGGCGCTCTTGTCGAAGAAGGTGCGGAAGTGGTTGACGCCGACATGTTCGAACATGCCGACCGAGACGATGCGGTCGAAACGCTCGTTGAGTTCGCGGTAGTCCTTGAGCTCGAAATGCACGCGGCTTTCCAGGCCCTGCGCGTGGGCGCGGTCGGTAGCGACGCCATGCTGTTCGGTCGAAAGCGTCACCCCTTGCACGTCGACGTCGAACGCCTTGGCGAGATAGAGGCCGAGCCCGCCCCAGCCGGAACCGATGTCGAGCACCGTCTGCCCGGCCTTCAGCCTGAGCTTGGCGGCGATGTGGCGTTTCTTGGCGGCCTGGGCCTCGTCGAGCGTCATGTCCGGCTGTTCGAAATAGGCGCAGGAATACTGCATGTCCTCGTCGAGGAAGAGCCTGTAGAGGTCACCCGACAGGTCGTAATGGCGCTGGACGTTGCGGCGCGAGCGCGAGGCGGTGTTGATCTGCTGCAGGCGGCGGAAGGCGTGCCGCAGGCCCTCGATCGCCTTGGACCAGGTTGCGTCGATACCGCCGCTGCCCATGTTCTGGAAGGCGATGCGCATCACACCAAGCACGCCACCTTCGAGGATGTCGAGTTCGCCATCCATATAGGATTCCGGAACCGCCAGCATCGGATCGAGGGTGATGGCGCGCTCGGCACGCGCGGTCTTGATGTGCATGTGCACCGGCTCGCCGCTGCCGTCGCCGAAAACCACTGTCGAGCCCCTGGGGCCGGTTACCTTGAGATTGCCGGTGCGCACCAGGCGGTCGAGAACGCGCTTCAACAGAATATTCATGACCAAATGCCCCCTCTCGGTCAGACAGGCTGTCCTACTCTGCATCAATATATAGGGTTTCGAAAAGTTCCTTTTGGCACAAAAATGCCCGGGCGAGGGGCCCGGGCATTGGTCCAGAATGACTGGACGGTCTGGATGTCGATGAAAGCGGCGTGCGTCCAGCCGGACGCGCGCCACTTTTCACATAATCAGGCGTTGTCTTCGCCGCCTTCGAACTCGGAATTCGGGTCGAAGAAGTTTTCCGGCCGGGCGTTGTCGTTGATGTCGTCGCCATAGATGGCTTCGGCGGTGGTCAGCGTCTCGCCCTTGGCCTGGCGTTCGGCTTCATCAGCCGTACGCGCGATGTTGAGCGTGATGGTGACCTCGACTTCCGGATGCAGGGCGATCGCCACATTGGTGAGACCGATGGTCTTGATCGGCTGGTTGAGCAGGATCTGGTTGCGGTTGACCGAAAAGCCTTCAGCCGTCAACAGATCGGCGATGTCGCGGGTCGAAACCGAGCCGTAGAGCTGACCAGTTTCGCCGGCCGAACGCACGGCGATGAAGCTCTTGCCGTCGAGCTTTTCGGCGACCTGGGCGGCTTCCGACTTGCGCTCGAGGTTACGGGCTTCGAGCTGCGCGCGCTGGCCTTCGAACTTCTTTTTGTTGGCTTCGTTGGCGCGCAGTGCCTTGCCCTGCGGCAGCAGGAAGTTGCGGGCAAAGCCGTCCTTGACCTTGACGGTATCGCCCATCTGGCCGAGGCGGGAAACGCGTTCGAGAAGAATGACTTCCATGGTTTTGTTCCTTTTGTTGAGCGCCAATAGTCGGGATCGGCGCCGAATTGTCTCTGGAACAGGTCACGAAGCTTGGGCGCCCTGGCGCCGGTGTCGCTGTCCTGCCTGTCCGGGCAGTTAGAGGCTTGACCTCAACTCGGGATTTGAAGCGACCCTGCGGCGCCCGTCGCCGTGGGGAAGAAAGCGGGCGGCGAGCCGCCCGCTTGAAAGTCCTAGCGGACCACGTAGGGCAGCAGGCCGAGGAAGCGGGCGCGCTTGATCGCCTTGGCGAGTTCGCGCTGCTTCTTCTGGCTGACGGCGGTGATGCGCGACGGCACGATCTTGCCACGCTCGGAAATGTAGCGCTGCAAGAGACGCACGTCCTTGTAATCGATCTTGGGCGCGTTGGCGCCGGAGAACGGGCAGGTCTTGCGGCGGCGGTGGAACGGGCGCCGGGTCGGGATCTGATTGATGTCGACCATTATTCTGCACCCCCTTCAAAGCCTTCGCGGGGACGGCGCGGGCCACGATCGGCACCGGCGTCGCCAAACGAGCGCGGCGGACGGTCGCCACGGTCGCCGCGATCACGGTCGCCGAACGAGCGCGGACCGCGGTCGCCACGGTCGCGGTCGCCGAAGCCGCCGCGTTCCGAACGCTCTTCGCGCTTCTGCATCATCGCCGAGGGGCCTTCCTCATGCGCTTCGACCTTGATGGTCAGGAAACGCAGCACGTCCTCGGACAGGCCCATCTGGCGCTCCATTTCGTTGAGCGCGGCCGGTGGGCAGGTAAGATCCATCAGCGTGTAGTAAGCCTTCCGGTTCTTGTTGACCCGGTAGGTGAGGGACTTCAGTCCCCAGTTCTCGACCCGGCCGACGGACCCGCCATTCGCGGAGATGACGCCCTTGTACTGTTCGACAAGCGCATCGACCTGCTGCTGCGAGAGGTCCTGCCGGGCAAGAAACACATGTTCGTATAGAGCCATGGTGTATCAGTGCCTTTCTTCGTTTCTCTCCCGGTTCCCGGCGGCAAAAGCCTCTGCAACTTCTCTGACCCGCTGATCCCGAAGGGGCGGGGAAGAAAGGAGCATGACGAGACGGTCGAGAGCGGAGACACGGGAGGCGGAAGCACTTCTGGCTTCACACGAAGGCTTTCGAAAAAACCTCCGGCCCTCCGTTCAGCCCCCAGCTGGGACCGGCAGATTGCGGGCGTCTATACAGCAATCCGGCCGCAACGCAAGGGCAAGCGCCACTCTCTTGTGTCGCAGGGGCGGAAAAATCAAGCAGCAACAACGGCCAGGCTTTGTGGCTTCCGGCACCAGGCCTTAACCACAATGTCGGATTGTGGTCAGATTGTGCGGAGTTGCCCCCCGCTTTCAACGGTCGATTCATCATGGCACGCGCAGAGATGATCCGGGCAAAAAAGCGGAAAGCATTTCTGGGGGTAAGGATGCTTCTCAACAAATTCTGGCGCTCGACGAGCGGCAACTTCACGCTTGTGTTGGGGCTCGGGTTGCCGGCCATCCTCACGGCCATTGCCTTTGCTACCGACGTCTCGACACTCATGCGGGCCAAGAGCAATCTGCAAAATGCCCTCGATGCGGCAAACCTTGCCTCTTCGCATCTTGGCGATCTCGACATTACCCGCAACGACGCCTTTGACCGCTATTTCCAGGCCAACCTCGCCGGCCATGGCGAACTCGGCAATGCGAAGGCCACGCTGACCGTTGACAAGGGCATCAACTTCATCAAGACAAAGGCAGTTGCCACAGCGGACGTCAATCTGAACTTCGCCTTCCTGTTCGGCAACAGCAAGCACATCGAGGTCGATGCCTCGGCCGTCGAATCGAACAACCAGCTCGAAGTCGTGCTGGTGCTGGACAACACCGGCTCCATGGCCGGGGCGCGCATGACGGCGTTGAGGACGGCGACGAAATCGTTGCTCGACACTCTCGAGGCGGCAAGATCGCCGACGCGTCAGATCCGTGCCTCCCTGGTTCCATTCGTCACGGCCGTCAACGTCGATGGCGATGAATTCGACCCGTCCTGGATCGACATGGACGGCAAGTCCTCCACCAACGGCGTCAATTTCCCGGTCATCGACGGCAAGCGTCCCAATCATATGGCGCTTTTCAAGCAGCTCAAGGCGACCGGATGGACCGAGGCTGGATGGAACGGCACCGGATGGAAAGGCTGCGTCGAGGCGCGGCCGGGGGCTTACAATGTTTCCGACACCCCACCCGACCCGGCCAAGCCCGACACGCTGTTCGTTCCCTATTTTGCGCCTGACGATCCGCAAGACGCCCAGAAGCCGTCGGGCTCCTACGGCAATTCGGACAAATACTACAACAATTCCTATCTCGACGACGTCAGCGACAAGACCAAGCTCGCCAAGCAGAAAGGCAACGCTCTCGGCATCGATCTCAGCAGTCTGCTCGACGCTGTGTTACCGGCCGACAAGGCCGCCAGGGAGAAGGTTGCCAAATATGTTGCACCCGCCAAGGAACTCATCACCGAGACGGGCTCCGCCATCACCGTCGGCCCGAACCGCGCTTGCCCCACACCCGTCGTCCCCCTGACCGACGATTTTGACAAGCTGCGCAAGGCAGCAAGCGAGATGACCGAGTGGAACGGTTCGGGCACCAATGTCTCCGAAGGCCTGTCGTGGGGCATGCGGGTGCTGTCGCCCGCCGCGCCCTACACCGATGGCGCGCCATGGAAGACGCCTGGCATCAGCAAGATCGTGCTGTTGCTCACCGACGGAGAGAACGTCGTCTATGGCGCCAGCGAACAGCCGACGAAGTCCGACTACACATCCTATGGCTATCTGGCGGGTGGCCGTTTCGGATCGGACAACCAGACCACGGCGGCGCGTAATGTCGACGGCTGGACCAAGAGCGTTTGTACGCAATTGAAGAACGAGGGCGTGCAAATCTACACCATGGTGCTGCAATCCGACACCGCCGCCAACCGCGCGCTTTACAGCGCATGCGCTTCGGATCCCAGCGACTATTATGCCGTCAATGATCCGACCAAACTGCCGAACGTGTTCCAGCAGATCGCCAACGAGTTCTCCAAGCTGCAATTGACAAATTGAACCTGTGGCCCGGGAACGGCTCAACTCGTATGGGCGACAACCTTGTCGACCGTTTCGGGGAAGAAGTCGGGCGCCGCACCGCGCTTGCCGAACATCATGTCGTACTGGATCAGTCGGAAATCGTTGATCGTCGGGTCGATCTCCTTCTGCCGCGACCAATCGGGTGTCGCCTCGCCAGTCGGGGTCAGCAGCAGGTTGCGGTCGACAACGCGGTAGCGCTCCCGTACCTCGCCTAGGAAACCCGTGTAGTAGGGGTGGGTGATGCCTGCGGCGGTGAGGATATGATAGGGCAGGAATGCCGGGCTCACCGCGCCCAGATTCTCGACCGGACCGGAGCGGTTCGACCAGATGATCAGCGGCGTCTGGTGATGTTCAAGCGCGGCTTCCGGCGTCGGTTCCTTGCGTGGCGCGACATTGTCCTTGAGGAAGCCGGTCTCGACATAGACCGGTCCCAATGGCGGCAGGTGGTCGCCGAAGAAGGCTATGACGGTTGGCCGCTCGCGCTTCTTGGCCCATTCGATCAGGCGTTCAAGACCTCGATCCGCGTCGGCTGAGCCCTCGGCGTAAGACAGGAGCGACGCGCGCGCCCACTGGCTGATCGGCGCCTGCACCGTGTGGGTCGGATTGTAATAGCGGTTCGGCTCGTAGGGGCCGTGGTTCTGCAGGCTGACCGCGAAGAAGAACACCGGTTGATCGCTGGCGTCGGCCTCGCTGATGATCTCGTCGGTCATCGCCGCGTCCGATGCCAGCGGCCCACGCTTTTCCATCGGCGGCAGCGTTTCTTCCGATTTGAAGTCGTCGAAGCCGAAATCGGCATAGACCGTGCCACGATTCCAGAACCAGTTGGTGCCGGGATGGATGGCGCGCGCCCGGTAGCCCTCGCTCTTCAGGAAGGTTGCCAACGAAGGCGTCGGTGCGCGCACATATTGCTGATAGGGAATGCTGCCGGCCGGCAGGAACGCGTTGGAAAAGCCGGTCAGCGCCTCGAACTCGATGTTGGCGGTCATGCCGCCGAATTCGGGCGAGAACATCGAACCCGAGCGCAGCGCCCGCACATTGGGGATCGGGTCGGGTGTGATGGTGACACCGGGAAGCTTGGTCGGATCCCAAAAGGACTCGCTCATCACGACAATGATGTCGGGCTTCTCATCGGGTACCGAGGCGGTCACATCGGACCTGCCGATCGCCGCGATTGCCTTGTCGGAATAGCCGGCCGGTGCCGAGACATGCGCCATCGGCACATTCAGCGCGAAGGCCAGTGCAAAGCCGTTGGAGGCATAGTTTTCCTTCTGGTCCCACATGATCGGGATGATCTGGAGCCGGTCGCGGGTCCATGAGAAGGTGGCATAATCCATGATCGAAACGAAGAAGGCGAGCAGCGGCACCGCCAGCGTCAGCCGGGCAACACGGCCCTTATGGCTGAGCGATGGAACCTTGCGGCGCCACAGCCGCCAGCCATAGACGAGCAGCGACAGGCCGGCGACGATACCGGCGACCATGGCGAGCGCGGTCATCGGCCGGTCACGCACGAGCAGCGGCAGCAGCGCGAAGATCTGGCGTGCATAGAGGAAATCGGTCGGATAGAGCGGATCACCGAGATAGTGCGACTTCTGGTGGCCGACAAAGGCAAGAGACAGGGTAAGCGGCGCCACGATCATCAGGCTCTGGTGACTGCGGCCGAGCACTGCGTCGAGGCCAATCAGGATCAGCGCAAACACGACAATGGTGGTCCAGCCGGGCTTGAGAGGCTGCAGGAAGAAGGAGACGGTGCCGGCAAAATCGCCGCGCACGATCAGCTCTATGGCGAACACCAGCACGGCCGCGATCGCCAGGCTGATCAGACCATAGCGCACAACCGGCCACGTCCTGCCCGGCAGATAGCCGGTGGACGGATCGTCTTCCAGGAACTGTGGCGCGGCCTTGCCGGCGCGTTTTGAATTCTTTGCCACTTTAACTTCCCCGCCCAGCGACAAACTCGTCACTCGATTGTCATGGAATTGTCACGCAAAGCTAGCGCCTCTGGCGGAAATAAGAAGAGCCAGCAAACGATTCGTGAGCGGTTTTCATCAGGAGTGATCGCCAAAAAGCCTTTTGGAACAGGCACTCGACCGACGATGCTGCCGCCGGGCAGGGCCGAAGTGGGCTTGACTTGGCGGCCTGCCTTGCGTCACAGGCAAGCAAAACCAGCCTTTGGGAGCCCTCGCATGGCCGTTGCATTCACCTTTCCTGGACAAGGCAGCCAGGCTATCGGCATGGGCAAGGATCTCGCCGACGCCTTTCCCGAGGCGCGCAGGGTCTTCCAGGAAGTTGACGACGCGCTCGGCGAAAGCCTGTCCAGGCTGATCTGGGAAGGGCCGGAGGAAACCTTGACGCTGACCGCCAACGCGCAGCCAGCGCTGATGGCGGTGTCGCTGGCCACCATCAGGGCGCTGGAATCGCGCGGCTTCTCGCTGAAGGACAGGGTCGCCTATGTCGCCGGCCATTCGCTGGGCGAGTATTCAGCCCTCGCGGCCGCCGGCTTCGTTTCGGTTGCCGATGCTGCTCGGCTGCTCCGCATCCGGGGCAACGCCATGCAGGCGGCGGTGCCGGCCGGCGAGGGCGCCATGGCGGCGATCATCGGACTGGAACAGGCTGATGTGGAAGCCGCTTGCGCCGAGGCCGGCAAAAGCTCGGTGTGCCAGATCGCCAACGACAATGGCGGCGGCCAGCTGGTCATTTCCGGCGCCAAGGCCGCGGTCGAACTAGCGGCAAGGCTGTGCACGGAAAAGGGTGCCAAGCGCGCGCTGATGCTGCAGGTGTCGGCGCCCTTCCATTCGGCGCTCATGGCGCCGGCCGCGGACGTGATGCGCGAAGCCCTGGCTGGCGTGGCAAGGAATGCGCCCGTCGTCCCGGTCGTCTCAAACGTGTCGGTGACACCCTCCAGCGACCCCGACGAGATCGCCCGACGCCTCGTCGACCAGGTTACCGGCCGCGTGCGCTGGCGCGAGACTGTTGAATGGTTCGGCGCGAACGGCGTCGGCACGCTTTACGAAATCGGCGCCGGCAAGGTGCTTTCGGGATTGGCGCGACGCATCAACCGCGACATCGCCACCGCGTCGGTTGGCACCGCGGCTGAGGTCGAGGCGACATTGGCAGCGCTTGCCTAGTTGGATGCGATTTGACCTCACCCGTGCGAGGGTGTTCTCTTCTCAATCAGGAGACAAAAATGTTTGAATTGAACGGCCGCAAGGCGCTCGTCACCGGCGCATCGGGGGGCATCGGCGAGGCGATCGCCAGGGTCCTGCATGCGCAAGGCGCCATCGTCGGCCTGCACGGCACGCGCGTCGAGAAACTGGAAGCGCTCGCCGCCGAGCTTGGCGACCGGGTCAAGCTGTTCCCGGCCAACCTGTCGAACCGCGACGAGGTCAAGGCGCTTGGCCAGAAGGCGGAAGCCGATCTCGAAGGCGTCGACATTCTGGTCAACAATGCCGGCATCACCAAGGACGGCCTGTTCGTGCGCATGTCGGATGCGGATTGGGACACCGTGCTCGAGGTCAACCTGACTGCCGTGTTCAGGCTGACCCGTGAACTCACCCATCCGATGATGCGCCGCCGCCATGGCCGCATCATCAACATCACCTCGGTGGTCGGCGTCACCGGCAATCCCGGCCAGACCAACTATTGCGCCTCCAAGGCCGGCATGATCGGCTTTTCCAAATCACTGGCGCAGGAGATCGCCACCCGCAACATCACCGTCAACTGCGTCGCCCCGGGCTTCATCGAATCGGCGATGACCGACAAGCTCAACGACAAGCAGAAAGAGGCGATCATGGCGGCGATTCCGACGCGCCGCATGGGCACCAGCGCCGAAGTTGCGTCTGCCGTTGCCTATCTGGCCTCCAACGAAGCGGCCTACGTCACCGGCCAGACCATCCATGTAAACGGCGGCATGGCGATGATCTGAACGAGGTCCGGCGGCAACGCTGCCGGGTTGTGAAAAGAGACCATTTCGCCTTGGACCTGAGCCGATTTTCGTGTAATGCGGCCCGCAACCCGGCGGTTCGGGCAAAAACCGGTCCGTGGCCGTTGCGTTTCCGGCAGGACCATCTTTCAGCTTGATTAGCGGCATTCTGCCCGCTAACGAAGACAGACAAACAAAAGACGAGGATGCCCCAAATGAGTGACACCGCAGAGCGCGTCAAGAAGATCGTCATCGAGCACCTTGGCGTCGATGCCGACAAGGTGACGGAGCAAGCGAGCTTCATCGATGATCTGGGCGCCGACAGCCTCGACACGGTCGAACTCGTCATGGCGTTCGAAGAAGAATTCGGCGTCGAGATTCCCGACGACGCGGCCGAGACCATCCTGACCGTCGGCGACGCGGTGAAGTACATCGACAAGGCTTCGGCCTGACGCTTTCCGCAGTCGTCACCTGGGAGGACCTGCGATGAGGCGTGTCGTCGTCACGGGCCTTGGGTTGCTGTCGCCATTCGGCATGGGCTTCGAGCACAGCTGGAAGGAACTTCTGACCGGCCGCAGCGCCGCCAAGCGCATCACCGAGTTCGAGGTGGAGGATCTTGCCTGCAAGATCGCCCACGTCGTTCCGCGTGGCGACGGCAGCAACGCCACCTTCAATCCCGAGGCCGTGCTCGAGCCGAAGGAATTGCGCAAGATCGGCGACTTCATCCTGTACGGGATTGCCGCTGCCGACGAGGCGCTGGCGGATTCCGGCTGGGAATCCAAGACGCATGCGGAGCAGTGCTCCACTGGCGTCCTGATCGGCTCCGGCATCGGCGGCATAGAGGGCATCGCCGAGAACGCGATGATCCTCAAGGAACGCGGCCCGCGCCGCATCAGCCCCTTCTTCATTCCGGGTCAGATCATCAATCTCGTCTCCGGTCAGGTTTCGATCCGGCACGGGCTGAAAGGCCCGAACCATGCCGTCGTCACCGCCTGCTCGACCGGCGCGCATGCCATTGGCGACGCTGCCCGGCTGATCATGTGGGGCGATGCCGACGTGATGGTCGCAGGTGGCGCCGAAGCGCCGGTGACGCGGCTGTCGATTGCCGGCTTCGCCGCGTGCCGGGCGCTGTCGACCGATCGCAATGATGCGCCGCAAACGGCGTCGCGTCCCTACGACCGTGACCGCGACGGCTTCGTCATGGGCGAAGGCGCCGGTGTCGTCGTGCTGGAAGAATTGGAGCACGCCAAGGCGCGCGGCGCGAAGATTTACGCAGAGGTCACCGGCTACGGCCTCACTGGCGACGCTTATCACATCACCGCGCCCGCCGAAGATGGCGACGGCGCCTTCCGCTGCATGACGGCGGCATTGAACCGGGCCAAGCTGACGCCTGCCGATGTCGATTATATCAACGCGCATGGCACCTCGACCATGGCCGATACGATAGAACTCGGCGCCGTCGAACGCCTGGTCGGCAATGCCGCTTCCAGGATTTCGATGTCGTCGACAAAGTCGTCCATCGGTCATCTCTTGGGAGCGGCGGGTGCCGCCGAAGCGATCTTCTCGATCCTCGCTATCAGAGACAATGTCGCACCGGCGACCATCAACCTCGACAACCCGGAGCGCGAAACCGCGATCGACTTGGTGCCGAACAAGCCGCGGGCCCGCCAGATCGACGTGGCGCTGTCCAATTCCTTCGGTTTTGGCGGCACCAATGCTTCGCTCGTCTTCCAGCGCTACAATGGCTGACCGTCCGACTGTCGGGCGACGCTTGGGCGTGCCGTCAATTTTGCCATATTCACCCCTACTCTGCCGCTGGGGATTCGTTGAGCAATCAAACGGTAGGGCAAGATGAACACAAATCCGGTGGGCAACGGAGAATTTGCGCAACGGCCGGCGACTGCCGGACCGATCGTGCCGAAGACGGCCAGCGAGGCCCTGCGGCCGGAGGCAGGCACGCCGCCGCCGAAGCGCTCGCGTGCTTCACGCAGCCAGGTCGTGGTGTTCATGAACTTCGTCATCACCTCGGTGATGCTGATGATTCTGGCTGCGGGCGTCGCGCTCTATTTGGGCAAGCAGGCGTTCAACGAGCCCGGCCCCTCGGCCAATGGCGACACGTTCCTGGTCAAGCCGAACACCGGCGTCCAGGATATTGCCGACCAGCTCGAGCGCCGCGGACTGATCAGCGACGCCAGGGTATTCCGCCTTGGCGTGCGTGCCTTCGGCAACGATTCGGCGCTGAAGGCCGGTGAATACGAGATCAAGCCCAGGGCTTCCATGCGCGACATCATGGAGCTTTTGAAGAGCGGCAAGTCGGTGATGTATTCACTGACCATTCCAGAAGGGTTGACGGTCGAACAGGCCCTGCAGCGCATCGCCGACGAGCCCGCGTTGAGCGGCGACATGCCGGCGACCACTCTTCCCGAGGGCAGTCTCGCCACCGACACGCTGCGCTTCACGCGCGGCGCGACTCGCCAGCAGATGATCGACAAGCTGCTGGCGGATCAGAAGAAGCTGGTCGAGGATGTCTGGCAGCGACGCGCGCCGGATCTGCCGCTGGCCAACATCGAAGAGTTCGTTACGCTGGCCTCGATCGTCGAGAAGGAAACGGGCAAGGGTGACGAGCGCTCACGGGTTGCCGCCGTCTTTCTGAACAGGTTGGCCAAGGGCATGCGCCTGCAGTCCGATCCAACCATCATCTACGGCTTGTTCGGCGGCAAGGGCAAACCCGCGGACCGGCCGATCTACCAGTCGGATATCCAGAAGCCGACGCCCTACAACACTTATGTGATCAACGGCCTGCCGCCGACGCCCATCGCCAATCCGGGTCGCGCGGCACTGGAGGCCGTCGCCAATCCGTCGAAGACCGACGACCTCTATTTCGTTGCCGATGGCACCGGCGGGCACGTCTTTGCCGCCACACTGGACGAGCACAATGAGAACGTCGCCCGCTATCGCGCGCTGCAGAAGAAGCAGGCCGATGACGCCGCCAAGGCAGCCGCCGGCGCCAGCGACGGCAACGCCGTCAAGCCGGCTGACGGCGGCGACGACAGCGGCGGCGATGCGGGCGCTGCCCAGTAAGAAGAAAGGCGTTGCCGGGAAGGCGACGTACTGACAATTGGAAGAGCGCCGCGCGTCTGATTTCGACGCGCCAGAGGCGCGGTGATTTTCAAACCGCACTTGCTCCTCTCCGGAAAGCCGGTTTCGGGGGTGATGCGCCAGGGATTTGTGGACGAAATGACTTTGCAGAGCATGACCGGTTTCGCACGTGCCGTCGCCGAGCATGACGGCACCTCGATCGCCTGGGAGGTCAAGTCCGTCAACGGCAAGAGCGTCGAGGTTCGGCTGCGGCTGCCGCAAGGTTTCGAGCGGCTGGAACCAGCCGTCAGGCAGATACTTCAGAAGCGTTTTGCGCGCGGCAATTTCCAGGCGACGCTGACCATCGGCCGCGCCGCCGGCGCGCAGGCGCAGCCAGTCGTCAACGAAGCCTTTCTGAAGGACCTGGCAGGGCTGGCCAAGCGCCTTCAGGAGCAGTTCGGCGTAGCCCCGGCGACAGCTGACGGGTTGCTTTCGCTGCGCGGCGTCCTCGACATTCCCGAAACTGTCGAAACCGAAGAGGTGCGAGCCGCGCTCGATGTCGCGATCATGGCCGCGCTCGAGGTGGCGCTCAAAGGGCTTGAGCAGGCGCGACAGGGCGAGGGTGCTGCGCTGGTGTCGCTTCTGTCGGTCCATATCGACACGATCGAGGCGCTGACGCTGCGGGCCGAGGCGGATCCGTCACGCGAGACGGCGGCGATCCGTGAACGCATCGCCGAGCAGGTCAGGCTTCTGATGGACGCCTCCGCCAATCTGGACGCAAGCCGGCTGCATATGGAGGCGGCGTTCCTGGCCACCAAGGCCGATATTCGCGAAGAGATCGACCGGCTGAAAACACATGTCATGTCTGGCCGGGCACTGCTTGGGGGCGGCGGCGCCGTCGGCCGCAAGCTCGATTTTCTGGCACAGGAATTTAACCGCGAATCGAATACGCTGTGCTCGAAGTCGAACGCCGCAGCCGTCACCGCGATCGGGTTGGAGTTGAAGGCCGTGGTCGACCAGTTTCGTGAACAAGTCCAGAATCTGGAGTAGCCGATGGTTGCCAAGGATTTGGGGTCCCGCATTCGCCGCCGGGGCCTCATGCTCGTTCTGTCGTCGCCATCAGGCGCCGGCAAGTCGACGATTGCGCGCAACCTCTTGGAAAGTGATTCCAGCCTGGAGCTGTCGGTCTCGGTCACCACCAGACCGCGCCGCGGCAGCGAGATCGAGGGTGTTCACTACCATTTCCGCACGATGCGCGAGTTCGAGCGGTTGCGCGATTCCGACGCCCTGCTCGAATGGGCGGAGGTGCATGGCAATTGCTACGCGACACCGCGCGAGCCGGCCGAACTGGCGCTGGCTCAAGGGCGCGACATGCTGTTCGATATTGACTGGCAGGGCGCACAGCAGCTCAAGGAGAAGATGCGCGCCGACATCGTCTCGATCTTCATCCTGCCGCCGTCGATGAAGGAATTGAAGGCACGACTGAAGCGCCGCGCCGAGGACCAGGAAGCGGTGATCGAGACGCGGCTGAAGAATGCCCGCAACGAGATCGAGCACTGGAAGGAATATGATTTCGTCATCGTCAATGACGATCTCGACCGCGCCTTCGCCGAAGTGCGCGGCATCGTTGTCGCCGAGCGGCTAAGGCGCGACCGGCGACCGGGTCTGTTTGATTTCGTCTCGGGGCTGTTGGACGAGAAGACGGACTGATCGGCTCCTTCTCCCTGTAGCCGGAAGAACGGAGCTATACCGTATTGGTCAGCCGCACGAACTCCTCGACGCTGAGCGTCTCGGCGCGGCGTGTCGGATCGATACCCGCGCGTTCGAGCAGGGCTTCGCCGCCGAGGCTTTTCACACTCTGCCGCAGCATCTTGCGGCGCTGGCCGAAGGCAGCCTCCGTGACGCGGCCGAGTTTTTTCACATCGGTAGGCAAGGGGTGCGCGCGCGGCTCCAGATGCACCACCGAGGAGGTGACCTTGGGCGGTGGCGTGAATGCCTGCGGCGGCACGTCGAAGGCGATCCCGGCCTGCGTGCGCCAGCCGGCCAGCACGCCAAGCCTGCCATAGGCATCGCTGCCGGGCGTGGCGACGATGCGCTGGGCCACTTCGCGCTGGAACATCAATGTCATCGAGGCGTAGAACGGCGGCCAGTCCGTGACCGTCAGCCACCGTACCAGCAGCTCCGTGCCGATATTATAGGGCAGGTTGGCGATGATCTTTACCGGGCCGCCGTCTCCAGCCGCTCCTCTGGCAAGTGCCGCGAAATCCGTCTTCAACGCATCGCCGGAAACCACCTCCAGCCGGCCGGGATAATGATCCGACACTTCGGCAAGGGCAGCCAGGCAGCGTTCGTCACGCTCGATGGCGATGACGCGGCGCGCGCCGTTGGAGAGCAATGCGCGGGTCAGCCCGCCGGGGCCGGGACCGACCTCGATCACGGTCGCATCGGACAAGTCGCCCGCTGTGCGTGCGATCTTGCCGGTGAGGTTGAGGTCGAACAGGAAATTCTGGCCGAGCGCCTTCTTTGCCTGCAGCCCATGGCGCTCGATCACCTCGCGCAGTGGCGGCAGCCCGTCCATGCTCATGCCTGCGGTCTCAAGCGGCAACCGCCTTCGCGTTGGTGTCGGCAAGTTGGCGGGCAAGGCGCAGAGCCGCCATCAGGCTGTCGGGCCGCGCCACGCCCTTGCCGGCTATGTCGAAGGCGGTGCCGTGGTCGGGTGAAGTGCGTATGAAGGGCAGGCCGAGCGTGACGTTGACCGCCTCGTCGAAGGCCAGTGCCTTGGCCGGGATCAGCGCCTGGTCATGATACATGCACAGCGCCACGTCGTATCCCGCTCGTGCCCGGGCGTGGAACAATGTGTCGGCTGGCAGGGGGCCGAATGCGTCGATGCCTTCGGCACGCAGGACGTCGACCGCCGGGCGGACAATGCGCTCGTCCTCGAGGCCCATGGTGCCGCCTTCGCCGGCATGCGGATTGAGGCCGGCAATGGCAAGCCGTGGTCTGGCGATGCCGAAGCGGCTGGCAAGGTCGGCGGCGGTGATTCGCGCGGTCGCGACGATCAATTCGGTGGTCAGCGTCTTCGGCACCTCACCCAGCGCGATGTGGATGGTGACGGGAACGGTGCGCAGATCGGGGCCTGCCAGCATCATCACCGGCATTGCCTCGACGCCGCTGTGTCGGGCGGCCAGATGCGCCAGATATTCGGTGTGGCCGGGAAAGCGGAAGCCGGCATCGTAGAGCGGCTTCTTGGCGATGGGGCATGTGACGACGGCCGCCGCATCGCCGGCAAGGCAGTCGGCGACGGCGCGGTCGATGGCCTCGATGGTTGCCGCCGCATTGGCCGGGTCCGGCCGGCCAGGGCTGTCTATGCTGCGGGCGGCCAGCGGAACGATCGGCAACGCCTGGGCAAAGACTTGCGCCGCTTGCGCCGGCGTCGTTTCAACCACTGGCAGCGAAACACCGAGGTGACGCGCCCGGGAGGCGATCAGCGCCGGATCGGCGAGCAGATAGAAGGGAGGCAAGCCGGCGGCGCCGCGTGCCAGAAAGGCGGCGATCGCGATCTCTGGCCCGATACCGGACGGATCGCCGACGCTCAACGCGAGCGCAATCACCGCGTTGCCCACGTCAGCGCTTGACGATGCGGGCTTTCGCCTTCAGCTCGTCGACATATTTCTTGCTGAGCTCGTCGGCGTTCTTGTCGCCGCTGGAGCCCTCGCTCTGGAACACCATCTGGGCGACCTTGTCGTCGGATACTTCGCGCGACGAGCAGATGCCGATGAACTCGACGCCGCGCTCGGTCTCGCGCGTGACGGTGGCGCCGCCGACCTTGGTTGCCTTGATTTGTTCGGCCCAGTCCGGCGGCAATTGCGGCGCCAGCACCCGGCCCAGATCGCGAACGGTGACGTCGATCAGGCCCTTGGCGAATTCGCGCGTCGTGTTGCAGCCGTTGAAGCGGGCACGCATGGCGTCGGCCTCGCGCTTGCGCTTGGCCAGCGTCGCGCTGCGTTCAGCGGCCGGCACGACGAAGATGACTTGCTGCAGCATGTACTCGGTAGCGCTCGGCTTGGAGCCGCCTTTTTCGAGCATCTTCTTGACAAGGTCCTGTTCGCTGACAGCACCGGTGCCATCGCCGGACCGGTAACGCGCGCTCAAAGCCTGGTTCCAAGCCATCTGGGCGCGAATGAATTCCTTGAAGTGCTCCTTGCTGACGCCGGATTTGTCCATGACATTGTCCAGCTGGCGGAGCTGCATCTTGTTGGTCGAGGCAAAGCGCTGGTAGGCAGCCTCGACCTGCGCGTCGCTGATCCGGATGCCAAGCCGCCTGGCCTCGGCCATACGCAGCGTCTGGTCGATCATTTCCTGGGCGGCGTCGCCCTTCTTGCGTTGCAGCTTCAAGAAGGCGGCGCGGTGTGCGATGTCGCCGGTGGTGACCGGAATGTCGTTGACGACGTACTTGATCTCGCTGGCGAAAGCCGGCGGCGTCATCACCGTGATCGACACGGATGTCGCCGCCACAAGCAGCGCGAACCCTGCTGAAAAGAGGTATTTCCTCATCGTTGGCATCCCAAATCTTGTCCCGGTTCCGCCCAATTTTATCTTTTTCCGGGTGCGCGAATTCCGTGCCAGCCCTATGCGGCGAAACGATGTCGCCGATTACTGGATCGTATCGATGGCACTGGTCGACGAGCCGAAGTCGCCAAGGGTGCGGAACGACAGGTTGAAGCCGATGCTCTGCGTCACCTCCCTGGTATTCAGGTCGCGCGACTGCGAATACGTCATCAGATAGGTGAAGCAGGAATCGTTGTAGGCGAAGCCGACGCCGTCCTTGACCAGCAGGCTTTCCTGCAGATCGTAGGTTCCGGTCCCGAAGACGCGCCAGTTCTCGGCAAGGTGCGTGGAAGCGCCGAGCGTGACTTCGTGACGGTCGGTTGTGAAACCGTAGAGTGGCTGGGCCTGGATGAAGGCGTATTTGGCGCTCAGCGACACCGGAAGGCCGGAATAGGCGGCCTTCACCTCGGCGCGGCGAATCTCGAAGGTCTGTTCGTCGAAACGGCCGCTGACCGAGGCCGCGAACCCGTTGGGGCTGTTGACGCCAATCAGGCCGACATAGTCGGACTTGGTGGTTTCGAGGCCCGAATAGGCGCCGACATTGACCAGATCCGGCGCCGCGAAAGAGTTCTCGCCGCCAAGCTGATAGGACTGGCCGAAAATGGCGTTGGTGCCCCAGCCATTGATGTAGGAGCCCGAATAGCGCAGGCCGACATTGGCGCGCGAACCGCCTTCGACACGGTCGTACCCGGAGAACTTGTCGCGTTCGAACAGGGTGGTCGCGTCGAAGACCATGCTCTGGGCGTCTTCGTTCGGCACGGCAAGACCGCCGACATATTGCTCGTTCGGGCGCACAAAGACCTGCGCCATCGGCTCGATAACATGGCTGGACCCGCTGGCCATGGAGAACAGTAGTGGCCAACGCATCTCAAGGCCGGCTGTTGCCATGTAACGGGCAAACGACGAGCGCATATCGTCCTGCTCGCCCAGATTCGTCGCCATCTGGTTGATGGCGGCGAGCGAAGCCGAGGAGGCGTTGAGGTAGTCGACGTCGCCCTGCAGTGCCAGCAACGGCGTCACCACCAGCCCATCATCGGTGACGAATGTCCGCTTCCATTCGGCCTCAGCGGTCAGACGTCCGGATTCGCCTTCAATGCCGCGCACGCGCTGCGTGCCTGAAGCGGGCACGTAAGGGGTGAAATAGGTTTGATCGAGTTCATCGCGGTGGATGACCCGCGAATTGACATTGAGCGACAGCTGGCCACCCGCCACCGAGACGTCGGGGATATAGGCATAGTCGAGCGATGGCAGCACCCAGGGCTGCTGGCCGTTTCGCGCGGCGGCTTTGTTGTTGAGCGTATCCTCTTGCACCTCGAAGTGCATTGCGCGCACGTCGAAATAATTGCGCCCATTGAGACCCGTCAGGTAGACCGACGATTGGTGGACGGCGGCATTGTACTTGTCGATGTTGTAGGTGTTCGAGAAGTTCTTGTCGGTCTGCAGCAGCACGTCCCAGCCGAAATTCCAGCGCGAATTGATCGCGAACTGGCCCTGGGTGCCCATCATGCCGCGGAATTTGTTTGGGTCGCCCGCCGCGCCCGAATCGACGTTGTGACCGGCGCTGTCGATGAAGGCATCGGGATCCTGCTGCTGAATCCCGGCGATCTTCAGACTGTACTCGCCATTGTTGAAACGTTGGCGCCATTCGGCCTCGCCGAGGAAGCCCTGCTTGGTGTAGCCACTGCCCGTCACGGTCAGGTCGTATGTCGGCGCAAGTGCGAGATAGTAGGGGATCTTAACGCCGACGCCGAGGTCGCTTTTGTAGACGATGCTGGGGATCAGGAAGCCGCTCTTGCGCTTCACCGTCGGGTCGGCAATCTCGAACGCAGGCAGGTAGGCGAGCGGGAAGCCGAAGAATTCGAAATTCGCGTTCTCGAAGCGAACCGTCTTCTTCTCGCCGTTCCAGATGATCTTCCTGGCCTTGACACGCCAGGTCGGCGCTTTGTCGGGCTTGTCCTCGCACGGTTCGCAGGCGGTGTAGACGCCATTGTGGAACGTCGTCAGCACGCCGCCCATGCGCTCGGCGCTTTCGGCGGCGAAATAGGCCTTGTCGATGGTTTCGACACGCAGCGCGTTGACGAAGCCGTCGGCAAAATCATCGGTGATGTCGATATGCTCGGAATTGATCTTTGTGCCGTCGCTGTTGACGACTTCGACATTGCCGCTCGCGACCATCCGTTTGGTGTTGCGGTTGTATTCGACCCTCTGGGCGACAAGGCGATTGCCGCCATAGTCGATCTGCACGCCACCAACGGCGGTCACGGTCTGGTTGTCGTTGTTGTAGACCAGCGTATCGGCCGCCAGCAGCATCTGCGAGCCGGACGGAACCTTGGTCGCCAAGTCGCCAACGTCCTGCGCAAGCGCCGGCAGCGGGACACCGCAGGCAAGCAGGCACGCCAAGGCGCTCGCCGCATAAAGGCGCGCCAAACCGTCCCGCCTGCTACTGGGCAAAAACGCCTCCCTCACTAGCCGTCTTCCTTGTATAGCAGGAAAGTCACCCCGAAGAACATAGCCACGACGACTGGCACCCAGGCGGCTACGACAGTCGGCACAAACCCCGCAACGCCGAATGCCTTCACCAGCACCGAAACGACATAAAGCAGAAACCCGGCGATGATGCCACCCAGAATCATCGTCGCTGACTGCCCCATCCTAGCAAATCGCATTGAAACTGTTGCCGCAATCAGCGTCATGGCGACGAGAAGGAACGGCAACGCCACCAGCGAATCAAACTGCATGGCAAAGGCATTTGCCTTGAGGCCGAAGGAGCGGGCAACCTCGATCTTTCCGGGCAGTTCATAGAACGGGATGGTTTCTGGGCGCGCCAGCCGTTCCTGCACGAATTCAGGCTTTAGGTTGGTCGGCACGCGATCGCTTGCCGATGGCTGGATGGTGCCGTTCTTGAAGGTCTTGACGTCCTGCAGATCCCAATAGCCGTCGCGCAGGAAGGCGCGCGCCGCGTCCTTGCGCTCGACGATGTCGCCTTGCGGGTCGAGAATGAAAAAGACGGCATCGGCCATCTCCAGTCCCTGGTTGAGGATGGCCCGCGCCCCGATGATGGTGTCTCCGGAACTGGTTTTCTGCCGGATCCACGGTGCGGCATCGGCCGAAACCGTGTTCGATTTGCCGGAACGCAGTTGGGTCTCGATCTGCTCGGACCACGAAAAGGCGTGCGCGGCGAGCGGATTGATGATGCCGACCGACAGCACGCCGAACAGCAACGCTCCGATGCAGCATGGCAACAGGAACTGCCAGGCGGAAACGCCGGCGGAGCGCGCGATGACCAGCTCATACCGTCGGTTGAGCGACACCAGCGTCGCCATTGCCGAGAAGAGACCGACGAACGGCACCGTCTGCAGCATGATCATCGGCATCCGGAGCGCCGAAATGGCCACCGCGGTCCCATAGGTGAAGCCGGGCAGGCCAGTCGTGCGGCCGGAGAGCTCGGTGAAATCGATCAGGAACACCAGCGCCAGCAGGCCGATGAAGAACCAGATGGTGATCGTCACATAGCGGAAGAAGAAATAGCGGCCCAGTGTCCAGCCCATCAGCTGACCCCTTGCCCTGAAGTGCCACGCGTGAACAAGCGTAGTTTGATGGCATTCCAGCCGTCACCGAAGCGGGTGGCGAAGTTTGTCATCCAGTCCGCCCAGGCCACCGGCAGTTCCATGGTCCGGTTGGAGACGATGAACCAGATCGCCACCGCGGACGCCACGATGGGCACGCCATAGACCATATAGGCGTATTGCGGGATTTCATCGGCCTTGCTGGCGGCAAAGAAGCCCAGCCAGCGCACGAACAGCGCTATTGTAATGGCCGTGATCAGCGGATTGACGCGCGCCTCGCGATGCGAGCGGGCGTCTCCGGCGACGGCGAGCGCGATGAGCGCGAAGACCATGGAATAGGTCCATTCCGAAAACCGCTGGTCGATCTCGGCCCGGTATTCGTTGGGGCGTTGCTGAAAATTCTTGTCGTTGGCGCTCGGGTTGAGCAGGTACTGGGTCGTCTGGTCCTTCGGCAGCAGCGTCACCGCCGAAGCCGCCGCCATGAAGGCCGACATGTCGAAGGCATAGGAGGTGAACCGGATGACCGAAAGGTCGCCGGTCAGCGTTTTGCGGTGGATGACGCCGTCATTCATCATCAACACCTTTTCGCCGCCGCGCTCGACGATGCTGCCGGTCTTGGCGTAGTAGACGAGGTTGACCCCTTCCTCACGCGAATCCGCGACGAAGATGCCGCCCAGACGATTGTCGGGAAGCCGTTCGCCGATCTGCAGGAACAGTCCGTCCTCGATCTTGCGGAAGGTGCCTTCCTGGATGATCAGCGACAACAGATCGGCCCGTGATGACGCCACCAGGGCCCGGTTTTTCTGACGTGCGTAGGGGTCGATGCCGTTGTCGACGGCAAAGGAAAAGACGCTGGCCGCGAGCGCCAGCAGCATGATCGGCCGCACGATCGTCCAGCGCGAGGCGCCTGAAGCGTTGACGACGGCGAGCTCCGAATCCGAATTCATGGCGCTGAGTGTCTGTGCGACCGCCACCACCAGCGCGAAAGGCACGACGATCGGGATGATCGAGGGAAGGATGAGGGCGGCGACCTCGAAGAAGGTCAGCGCCGACTGGCCGCTGTCGGTGACCAGGTCGATCTTTGCCAGCACCTGCGTCGTCCACACGATGGCCAGCGTCCACACAAGCGCTGCCATGAAGACCACGAAAGCGCGGCGCATGATGTAGCGTTCAATGACCTTCATGAAGGCTTTTCTCGATTTTTTCGAACGGCATCATGCCACCGCACAAGGGTAGCTGTCCGGCGACGCCTGCACAACTGGCTCCATGAGATGGTCGAACCGGTTCCTGTCCCAGATCACGCCCCCGGTGGGCCGGAGTGTCGGCGGGAATGGATAAGAAAGGGAGAACATCGATGGTTAACAACAAGTTGCGGCAAGATGCGGGGCCGTGCCGCGACGAATCGCCATCGATTCCGTTGGTGATATGGGGTGCGAATTTGGCAAAGTCTTGCCAAATGCCGGAAAACGACCAAATGTCGCGCATCGCTTCACACAGCTTCCCCTCGAGCCAAGCCTTCCCGACAAGCTACGCATTCCCCGAAAGCAGGACATGATGAATCAAAGACCGACGATCGCCTTCGCCAGATTTTCCGCACCCAGGAAGGGCAGCGTCTTCGTGCTGTCGGCGGATGAGGGCGGCCTGAGCGACGCCGCCAAGGCTTGCGATCCCGGCAGGACGCTGGAGCGGGCCTTTCCGGTGGCGGAGTTCACGGGCAAGTTCGCCGGCGTCGTGGAAGTGCTGGCACCCGAAGCAACCTCGCTCGACAGGCTTGTCGCCATCGGCGCCGGCAAGGTGTCGGGGCTCGACGACTATGCCTGGCTGAAGCTCGGCGGCACCATCGCCGCGTCGCTGCGCAAGTCGACCGATGTGGCCGTGGTGCTCGATCTGGTTGGCGCCTCGCCGAGCGGCAAGGACGCGGCAAGCCTTGCCGCCGGCATTCTTCTGCGCAGCTATGCCTTCGACAAGTACAAGACCAGGAAGGACAAGGACGACGGCAAGGCGGAGTTGAAGAAGCCGGTCAAGATAACCATCCAAACCGCCGATCCGACCGCTGCGAAAAAGGCCTTCACCGATGCGGAGGCCGTGATCGACGGCGTGCTTCTGGCGCGCGACCTCGTCAACGAACCGGCAAACGTGCTGGGGCCTGTTGAGTTCGCCGCCCGCGCCAAGGAACTCGAGGCGCTCGGCGTCAAGGTCGAAATCCTCGCCGAGAAGGAGATGAAGAAGCTCGGCATGGGCTCGCTGCTTGGCGTCGCGCAAGGCTCGCCGCGCGGCGCCCGCATGGCGATCATGCAGTGGAATGGCGGCAAACCTAAGGACAGCCCGGTCGCGTTCATTGGCAAGGGCGTCACATTCGACACCGGCGGCAATTCGATGAAGCCGGCCTCGGGCATGGAAGACATGAAGGGCGACATGGGCGGCGCGGCAGCCGTCACCGGCCTGATGCACGCGTTGGCTGCTCGCAAGGCGAAAGCCAACGTCGTCGGTATCATCGGCCTGGTGGAAAACGCGGTCGACGGCCATGCCCAGCGCCCCGGCGATATCGTCACGTCCATGTCGGGCCAGACCATCGAGGTGCTCAACACCGACGCGGAAGGCCGCCTCGTTCTGGCCGATGCGCTGTGGTACTGCAACGACCGTTTCCAGCCGAAATTCATGGTCAACCTGGCGACGCTGACCGGCGCCATCATGGTGGCGCTCGGCCAGCACTATGCCGGCCTGTTTTCCAACAATGACGATCTGGCGGAAAAGCTGACGGCGGCGGGGCAGGCAACGCAGGAGCGGTTGTGGCGCATGCCGCTCGGCACCGAATATGACAAGCTGATCGATTCCAAGAACGCCGACATGAAGAACATTGGCGGTCGCTATGGCGGCGCCATCATCGCGGCGCAATTCCTGCAGCGCTTCGTCAAGGATACGCCATGGGCGCATCTCGACATAGCCGGCACGGCGATGGGGTCGCCGTCGAACGAGATCAACCAGTCCTGGGGTTCGGGTTTCGGCGTCAGGCTGCTCGACCGGCTGGTGCGTGACAATTATGAACAGTGAGCGGGGTCAACCGGTATAGACTGAAGCGATGGCCGACGTCCTCTTCTACCATCTGACCGAATCAACGCTGGAAGATGCGCTGCCCGGTCTGCTCGAGCGCAGCATCGACCGTGGTTGGCGTGTCGTGGTGCAGACCGGCACGGAAGAGCGCCGCGACGCGCTCGACCAGCATCTGTGGACCTTTCGGGACGATTCGTTCCTCGCCCACGCGACCGATCGAGAGGCTTATCCCGGCGAACAGCCGATCCTGTTGACCACCGGCGACGGCAACCCGAACGAAGCAAAGATAAGGTTTCTGGTCGACGGCGCCATGCCGCCCGAGCTTGGCGGCTATGAGCGCGCCGTGTTCCTGTTCGACGGCCACGACGCCGCCCAGGTCGAGGCGGCCCGTGGACACTGGAAGACGATGAAGGACGCCCGCCACGCGGTGACTTACTGGCAGCAGACGCCTGATCGCCGCTGGGAGCGCAAGGCGTAGGCAGCGGCACTTCTTGACGTCACGGGATTCGACAAGACATTCGGGCGGTCTCGACATACTGCTGGACAAGATGGAATCGGCGCGTTGCTAGACGAAATGGAACTGCGCAACGGACCAATACAAGCTGGTTGTCCGGCAAGGTGCGATTACAAGGTGACGTTCTGAATGCGCTTTCTGTTTGTCCTGATCCTGCTCGCCGGCACTGGCATCGGTGTCATCTATCCCTGGGCGATGACCAATTTCTCCGGTCATGAGATCGGCACCTGGCGGGTCTACGAGCAAGGTCGGTTCAAGCCGCTGACGGTGCCGCTGTCTGGCCGCGACGCGCCGGTGCGGGTGTTGGTCGACCTGACCGCCAGGGCCGAGCGCATCGTTTCGCAGCAGCGCACGGTGCTGACTCTGACCGCCGCCACCAATGGCCGAACGGTGCTCGCCTCGACGCTGCAGTTCAACCATTCCGACAATCCGCGCCAGGCCAGCCCGCAACTGCCCGACAAGATTTTTCGCGATGAGGCCGGCCTGATAGCGGCCGTCAGCCCCGGCCCCTACATTTTCACAGTCGGCCCAGGCGACGCTGAGGACATCCCGATGCGGGCGGTCGACCTCATCCTGCGCTCCGGTGTCGGCGAGATCGACGGCCGCGCGCGGCCGGTCGGCTTTTCGCTGATGGCCGCCGGTCTGATTGGGCTGGTGCTGGCCATGCGCTTTGGTGGCCGCGGCGGCCGGCCGGAAAATCCGAACTCGCAGCCGCCACCGCCACGCTGGGGCAGGGGTTCCGCTTGAATTATCGCCACGCCTACCACGCCGGAAATTTTGCAGACGTCGTCAAGCATGTCGTGCTGACGCGGTTGCTGGAATATCTGAAGCAGAAGGACAAGGCGTTTCGCGTCATCGACACCCATGCCGGCATCGGGCGCTACGATCTGTCGTCGGTCGAAGCGCAGAAGACCGGAGAGTGGCGAGGCGGCATCGGCCGGCTGATCGATGCTTCGTTCGACGCGGCGGCGGCGGCGCTGCTCGCGCCCTATCTCGAGGCAGTTCGGTCGCTCAACCCTGATGGCGGGGTGAAGAGATATCCGGGCTCGCCGTTGATCGCGCGGCATCTCATGCGCAAGCAGGACCGGCTGTCGGCGATCGAGCTGCATCCCAAGGATGCCGCGAGGCTGAGGACGGAATTCGGCGGCGATTTCCAGACGAGGGTGATGGAACTCGACGGCTGGCTGGCGCTCGGGGCGCATCTGCCGCCGAAGGAAAAGCGCGGCCTAGTGCTGATCGATCCGCCCTTCGAGGAAGCGGGCGAATTCGACCGTCTCGTCGATGGGCTCGAAAGGGCGCACAAGCGGTGGCCCGGCGGCATTTATGCGCTGTGGTATCCGATCAAGGACCGCCGGGCGATCATCGCCTTCAGAAAGTCGCTAAAGCAGTCCGGCATCCCCAAGCTGCTCGACATAGAATTCGAGATCAGGCCGTCTTCGACCGAACCAAGCCTCGACGGCAGCGGCATGGTGGTGGTCAACCCGCCATTCACGCTGGAAGGCGAGCTGCGAACTGTGCTGCCGGCACTGCACAAATTGCTTGTCGTGGAAAAGCCGGCGCATTGGTCTCTCGACTGGCTGGCCGGCGAGTAAGGTCGCGGCGGCCATGCGAGGCAATGAACGACGGCGGACGCGAAAAAGCCCGCGTTCCGGAGGGGGCGGGAAGGCGGGCTTTTTTACGGCCCAGGGCTTGCGCTCTCGTGGGTCCAGCCAACAACGTGCGGGAGCCCTTTCGGTTCCACGCAAGCTCGGCTTGGCCAAAAGCCGTTTCCGGCTGGGAAACCATCGTCGATGCAACCGCTTGACCGCCGCCAAGCGAATCCGCACAGTGCGCGCAACCGACCTTGAGAGGCTGCCATGACTCGCTTCGCCAAATCCGCCCTTGCTGCCCTGATTTCGCTATGCACCCCGCTTGCCGCGCCTCTCGGCGTCACCCAGTCCGTGCAGGCGGCCGACCTTGCCGTCTATTCCGAGGACGATGGCGGCATCTGCGGTCAGAACTGGGTGCTCAACAAGATCACCAGCCGCTTCTCTTACCAGGTGCATCACGTGCCGCATCTGCCTGACGTGCAGATCACCGATTTTCACCGCATCCATCAACACCGCTATCTGCCGGCCAATGAGGCCTGGCCGATCGGCCGCCGCTACTGCGGCGCCACCGTCAGCCTCTCCGACGGCCGCGACCGCGCCATCTGGTACCTGATCGAGGAAGGGCAGGGCTTTGCCTCGATCGGCGACAATGTCGAATTCTGCGTCTCGGGCTTCGACCGCTGGATGGTCTACAACGGGCGCTGCCGCGTCCTGCGCTGAGCGCGTTTTTCCCTTCCCGATCCCTTGTCGCGCCCGCGGCTGGATAGGCCGCGGGCGCTTTTTTGTGCCGTGTTGACAGAGGATGCGATCTGTCGCATGGTGATGAGACAGACCTGTCTCATCACCTGTGAGCGCCATGACATCGTCGCCTGCTTCCGACAAACGCCAGCACGTCGTAGAAACAGCCTACGCGCTGTTCAAGCGCGCCGGTTTCCATGCCACAGGCATCGACCGGATCATTGCCGAGGCCGATGTGGCCAAGATGACGATGTATCGCCACTTCCCCAGCAAGGACGAATTGATCGTCGAGGTGCTCGACTATCGCGCCAGGCGTTTTGACCGCCAGCTCGACCGGCTTGCTGAGGAGGGCACCACACCAGAGCAGAAGATCGCAAAAATCCTCGACTGGCACGAGCGCTGGTTCCGCGGCCCGGATTTCCACGGCTGCCTGTTTGCGCATGCGCTGGCCGAGTTCGGCGATCCCCAGCATCCGGTGTTCAAGGCAGCCGCCAGACAGAAGGACGGCCTCAGACGACGCATGCAGTCGATCCTTGCGGATGTGATGCCGCGCGGACGGGCGGAGAGCGCGGCGGCGGCACTGTTGATGCTGATCGAAGGGGCAACCCTGATGGCGCAGATGGGGCAGGCGGACACCGCCATTCGCGACGCCCGCAAGGCCGCCCTGGCCGTCATTGCCGCCTCGCGCAGGCCGCAATGAGCCCGCTGGTCATCGGGCTGGCGCTCTTTGCCGCAATCTTGCACGCAAGCTGGAACGCCTTCCTGCGAACGGGGGCCGATAGGTTGTGGACCGTCACCGTCATGAGCTTTTCCAGCACGGCGCTCGCCATTCCCTTCGCCATCTTTCATGCCCTTCCGGCTGCACCGGCCTGGCCCTATGTCGTGCTCTCGGCCTGCCTTCAGGTCGGCTACAGCGTGTTTCTGGTGGCCGCCTACAGATATGGCGAGCTGGGGCAGGTCTACCCGATCGTTCGCGGCAGCGTGCCGCTGCTTGTAACACTCGGCGGTTTTTTCCTCGCCAACCAGCAGCTCACCCTGCCGCAAACCGTCGGCGTCGCTCTGGTCGCCGGCGGCATCATGGGACTTTCGCTCGGAAGAGGCAGAGCCGCCACCACATCGATACTCTATGCACTGGCAACGGGAGCGATCATCGCCGCCTATGCCACGGTCGATGCGATCGGCGTTCGCGCGGCGGGCAATGCCGGGGCCTATACCTCCTGGGTCCTGCTGATCTACGGCGCCTTGCTGCCGGCGACCTTCGTTGCCTGTCGTGGCAGGCTCACTGTTGACTTGCGGGCGCCGGAAACCTGGAAGGCGCTGGGTGGCGGCCTGTTCGCGCTTCTGGCCTATGGTGTCGTGGTCGCCGCCTTCGCTCTGGGGCCAGCCGGCCCCATCACCGCGATCCGCGAGACCAGTGTCGTGTTCGCTGCCTTCATCGGGCGCCTGTTTCTCGGCGAGATGCTGACGCCCCGGCGGGTCGGCGCCTGCGCCATCGTCGCGCTCGGCGCTATCTGTCTCGGCTATCAGCCGTGACAAAAATGCACGCGCCCGTCGGTATGGGCAGCAGCTCCGCCAGGATCGACAATGGCCTGCTTGCGATACTCGCGGTCGCCGTGGGCCTGACCGTCGCCAACCTGCGTGTTCGGCGCGGCATCCGCCGCGATCGCGCTGTTGCTGTCGCGAAAACGATGATCTTTCCGGCTATCGCCGGCAGCCAAACCGGCTAATCTGAGCACCCGAGAGCAACACATCACTTTCGGGAGTCTTCATGGACCTTGCAACCATCCTTGCCTTCGCGGCCGCCTTCTTCGTGTTCGCCGCCAGCCCCGGCCCTGACAACATGACGATCGTCGCTCGCACGATCTCCGGCGGCGCCGCGTCCGGCGTCGCCTATGGCGCGGGCACCGTGGTTGGCATCCTCGTCTTTCTCATTCTCGCCGCCTTCGGCCTGTCGATCATCGCCGCCAAGATGGCGATCGTCATGACAGCACTGCGCTATGGTGGAGCGGCCTACCTGATCTGGATGGGCATCAGGCTGTGGACGGCCGTGCCCGTCGTGCCGGACCTGCAGCCCATCTCCGACCGGCGCGGCTTGTTGACGATCTTCGCCACCGGCATAGCCCTCAATCTCGGCAATCCGAAAATGCCGCTGTTCTATGTGGCGCTGCTGCCGAACGTGGTCGGTGCGTCGCTTGACGTTGATCATCTCGGCGTATTGACGATGGTGATCCCGGCCGTCGAGGTCGTGGTGATCGGTGGCCATGTCATCCTCGCCGGTCGCGCCCGCAGTCTGCTCCGGACGCCCAGGATTGTGCGCCGGGTCAACCGTGCGGCGGGTGGTGTGATGATCGGCGCCGGCGTTGCCGTGGTCGTCACGCGCTGACAGGTACCGCTGGTCGCCGCTTATTTGCCGCGCGGCCTAGGCCTGATCGAGAAGCTTGCGCAGAAAGGCAACGTGACCGCGGAACGCGCGCCGTCCGGCCGTCGTCGCCTTGACGCGCGTCTGCGGCCGGCGCCCAACGAACAGCTTTTCGACGTCGACATAGCCAACCCTTGCGAGCGTATCGATATGTGCGCCGAGATTGCCGTCAGTGACGTTCACCATAGCCTTCAGCCGGGTGAACTCCAGCGCCTCGCGTCTTTCCAGTGTGTTCAGGGCGGCCATGATCCTGAGTCGCGTGCTCTGGTGGATGATTTCGTCGGCGCCCATCATTTGGCTCCGGCGCGGCGGGGCCGGAGACCGTCGCCGACGCGGCCGCATCCATGGGGCCCCGCCTCGGCGATCTCGGGCAGCGATAGCGCTTGCTCTTGTGCGATCGACATCGAAGCACTCCTGTATTTTGTGCAGAATACTCTGCAATGTAGAGTTATCTGTCAATCCGCACCCGAGCGGATGATGGGATCGCGCTTGACAAGGTGGTGGCGCGATCGGCCATCGCATTGCTCTCGTGATCTGTGTAAATCGTCCACTTGCACAAGACGAACATGTCGATAAACAGCAGGTCATGATCCCCACCATCGAAGATCAAGACGCAAGGCCGCTCGCTTATCTTCGCAGCTTCGCGGAGAGATCGGTCTGACAGGGCGCGCAGAATGTCGGTGACGGAATGCGGCAATAATCAAAGATCAGCAACGCATCTTTGCGATGGTCAGCATGATCGTGCGCCCTTCGTAACCAAAACTTAATCTGCAAAAATCAGTGTATTGCTTCGCTGGCTAGAGAGCCGCGAGTCAGATATGCATTCCCCGCCGAGGTCATTCACGGCCGTCGGCGTAACGCAAGGGGCATGATATGGCGAAGCAGTCGTCTAAGGCGCCGGCATCCAAGACACCGGCAAAGAAAGCACCCGTGAAAGCAGCGACGGCGAAGGTCGCCGTAGCAGTGAAAAAAGCAGCGCCTGCGAAGGCTGCGGCGAAGCCGGCGGCGAAGGCCGCACCGGCGAAGAAGCCCGCAGCCAAGGCCGCGGCAAAACCGGCGGTGAAGAAGGCGGCACCCGCGAAGGCAGCGGCGAAGCCGGCGGCCAAGGCAGCACCGGCCAAGAAGCCTGCGGCCAAGGCAGCGGCGAAGCCCGCGGCCAAGAAGGCAGCGCCCGCGAAGGCGGCGGCAAAGCCTGCGGCCAAGGCAGCGCCGGCCAAGAAGGCGGCAGCGGCGGCAACCAAGCCCGCCGTGAAGAAAGCCGCGGCACCCAGGGCCAAGGCAGCACCGGCAAAGGCGAAGGCGCCGGCCAAGAAGTAGACCAGGCCTTGTTGGAGCGGTGCGTGTCCTGCTGGACGCGCGGAGAACGCTCCGGCACTTGCGAGCGGCGCATGATCATTCCGGAAACCGGGACCGGTTTTCGGGCCATGCGCGGGACGTGGGGGAAGGGAGTCAGGGCAGCAAAGCGAGGCGCCGGACAGGTCGCCTCGCTTGCTCGCACGGCTTGGGTTTCTTTGCGCCTGGTCGTGAAACGAATGCCCCGTTGCGAGGTCGGGGCTGCGAGAGATTGAGAAGCAGGTCGGATGCTCCGCTCTGCTCCGGTTCTTCTCGCTCCGCGTGGATCGCGCATCCGTCCCTAGCCAGGTCGCAATGGTCATGGCAGGAAACCGCCACCGGTTTTCTGGCAGCTGGTTTTCTGTCGCCTGGCCATTGCCGGGGCAACCGTTCCCGGTTGACAGTGCCGGTCGGCAAACAGGAATCCAATCATGCCCAGACTTCTCTACGCCTCTTCCTCACCCTACAGTTCCAAGGTACGCATGGCCGCGGTCTATGCCGGCATTGCCATCGAGGCGGTACCGGTCAAGACCGACGACAAACCGGCGGTGCTGATCGAGGCCAACCCGCTCGGCAAGATCCCGGTGCTGGTGCTGGATGACGGCCGTTCGATCCATGACAGCCGTGCCATTACCCAGCATCTCAACCGTTTGTCGAAGAACGCGCTGTTTCCGCGCAACCCCGACAAGCGGCTAGAGGCGGAAGTGCTGGAGGCACTGGCCGACGGCATCTGTGACTGCGCGCTGTCGATGGTCTATGAACGGCGGACACGGCCTGAGGAGATGGTCTATCAGCCATGGCTCGACCGCCAATGGGCGAAGATCACGCAGGCACTCGACCTGCTCAACGCCAACCCGCCGAAGCTGCCGAAGAAGGTCACCGTCGGCCAGATGGCGTTACGCGCCTGCCTTGGCTATCTCTCATTACGCTTCGCCGGGAAATGGGAAAAGGGTCGCGCCCGACTGACGCGGTGGGCAGCGCGCTTCGACGAGAAGTTTCCCGAGCTCAAGCCTTGCATTCCCGGGTGACCGATCGCCCGCGTGAGTGGTCGGACATAAAAAAAGCCGGGCGCGAGGCCCGGCTTTTTCGTGTCGTGGCTTGAACGACTTAGAACTTCATACCGACGCCGAAGGTGACGCGGTTGTCGGTGGCCTTGACCTTGCCAATGCCGCCGTCGAAGCTCTTGCTGCCGAAGTCGGTGTAGCGATACTCGACACGGCCGAAGACATTGTCGGTCAGCTTGATGTCGGTGCCAACGCCGGCGGTCCAGCCGATCATCGTGGCGCGGTCGCTGGTGCCGAGGTCGGTATCCTCCACCTTCAGGCTTCTGCCGGCGAGACCGCCGGTGCCGTAGAGCAGGATTTCCGGGGTCACGGCGTAGCCGAGACGGGCACGCAGCGAGCCTTCGAAGCCGGCCTTGGAGTGGATGCCATTGTCGTCACCCTTGACGCCGTTGTAGCCGAGCTCGGCTTCACCGCCGTAGACGAAGTTCTCCTGCTGCCACTGATAGCCGCCGAAGACACTGCCGATGAAACCCTTCGTATCGGTCGAATCGCCGAAATCCTTCTCCTTGGTACGGCCGCTGAAGCCGTAGCCAACATTCAGACCGGCATAGGGACCAGCCCAGGACGCCACAGGGAGTTCGGCAACCGGTGCGGGTGCCGGCGGCTCTTCGGAAACGACGTCCGCGGCATAAGCGGTTCCACTGAGGGCGAAGAGGCCCAGCGCTACGGCCAACGGCCGTGCGAATTTAAGATTGGCTTGCATTGTTCTTTACTCCTTAAGCCACAGGACACAGGCTTGTTTCTCACGATCGCCATCGACCCGTCCGGGGGGTGAAACGGATCTGGCGTTCGTCGGTTCCAAATGTCGTGTCAAAATGCGGCTGAAGCGAACCTGAACTTGGGTCATTCCCCGGCGCGAATGAGGCGGAACCGTGACGTTGCATCTTCGCAACAGCGAAATGGCAGGAGCCACTTCATGCTGCGCTGCACACCGCTTGGTGCAAGGAGTCCAGCGTCCTATATTGCGGTCGGCGGCTCCGAGTCCAAGACGAGTCGGGACGCCGAACCGGCGGTTTCGCCACAATGCTGCCCAAGGTGCGAACGCCATTTAACGCATGCCGGGCCATATTTCGCCGGCGCCGTTTTTCCGGCCCAAATTGAGGATTGACAGCATATGAGTAAAGCCACTGCCACGGCGCTGGTGACGGGCGGGGCAAAACGGATCGGCAGGGCGCTCGTCGAGGATCTCGCCGCCCACGGTTTTGCCGTCGCCATCCACTGCAATCGCTCGCGCGCCGAGGGAGATGCATTGGCCGCCCAGATCAACCAGGCCGGCGGTCGTGCTGCGGTTGTCGGCGCCGATCTGACCGATATGGACGCCGTCGGCGGTCTCATCAGCCAGGCGGAAGCCGCACTCGGACCGATCTCGCTGCTGGTCAACAATGCGTCGCTGTTCGAGGACGATTCGGTTCTGGATTTCGACTGGCGGGCCTGGGACCGACATTTTGCCGTGCATGTGAAGGCGCCGGCGCTGCTGGCGCAAAACTTCGCACGGGCGTTGCCGGAGGGACAGGAGGGGCTGATCGTCAACATCATCGACCAGCGGGTCTGGCGCCCGACACCACGCTATTTCTCCTATGCGCTGTCGAAGTCGACGCTGTGGACGGCCACGCAGATGATGGCGCAAGCGCTCGGTCCGCGCATCCGCGTCAACGGCATCGGTCCGGGGCCGACCCTGAAGAACGTTCGCCAGGACGACAGCGATTTCGACGCGCAGGTCGAGGGTTTGATCCTCAAGCGCGGCCCGCAATTGTCGGAATTCGGTGCCACCATCCGCTATCTCTGGGAAGCCCGCTCCGTCACCGGCCAGATGATCGCGCTCGATGGCGGTCAACACCTTGCATGGCGGACGCCCGATGTGACAGGCATGGTGGAATGAGTCCTGTAGACCACAAGAACAAGCCGCGCGGCGGCGCCGACGATCTGCCCCCCGATATCGATCTGGAGGACGAGGCGGTGGAGGAGATCGTCGAACCCGCAGGTCCCGACGTAGCGTTCACGGCGATCGACTGGACGCCGCATGCCGGCGACGCCGAAGGCATGGTCGGTGCCGAGGTGATCCAGACGCTGGTCAAGCGGCTGCCCAACGCGCCCGGCGTCTACCGCATGATGAACGCCGCTGGTGACGTGCTCTATGTCGGCAAGGCGCGCAGCCTGAAGAAGCGCGTGACCAACTATGCGCAAGGCCGCTTCCACACCAATCGCATCGGCCGCATGGTGCGCGAGACGTCGACGATGGAGTTCGTCGTCACCCGCACCGAGATCGAAGCGCTGCTGCTGGAAGCCAATCTTATCAAGCGCTTGCGGCCGCGATTCAATGTTCTGATGCGCGACGACAAGTCGTTTCCCTATATCCTCCTGACCGGCGATCATGTCTCGCCGGGCATCTACAAGCATCGCGGCGCGCGGTCGCGCAAAGGCGATTATTTTGGCCCCTTTGCTTCGGCCGGCGCCGTCGGCCGCACCATCAATTCGTTGCAGCGCGCCTTTCTGCTCAGGAGTTGCACCAACTCGTTCTACGAGAACCGCACGCGCCCGTGCCTGCTCTACCAGATCAAGCGCTGCGCCGGCCCCTGCACCGGCGAGATCTCGCATGGGGACTATGCCGAGCTGGTCGCCGAGGCGAAGGATTTCCTCTCCGGCCGCAGTCAGAAGGTGAAGACGGAAATTTCCGCCGCCATGCAGCAGGCCTCCGAGGACCTCGATTTCGAGCGCGCCGCCATCTATCGCGACCGGCTCGCGGCCCTGTCGCATGTGCAGAGCCATCAGGGCATCAATCCGGCGACCGTCGACGAGGCCGATGTTTTCGCCATCCATCAGGAAGGCGGCCAGGTCTGTATCCAGGTGTTTTTCTTCCGCACCGGCCAGAACTGGGGCAACCGTGCCTATTTCCCCAAGGCCGATCCGGCGCTGGAAGCGTCCGAGGTGCTGGGCTCGTTCCTGGCGCAGTTCTATGACGACAAGCCGACGCCACGGGCGATCCTGCTGTCGCATGGTGTCGAGGACCAGGAATTGCTGGCCGAGGCGCTGTCGACCCGGGCTGGCCGCAAGGTCGCGATCCTGGTGCCGCAGCGTGGCGAGAAAAAGGATTTGACCGACAACGCCTTGCAGAATGCACGCGAGGCGCTCGGCCGCCGGCTGGCCGAAACCTCCACGCAAGGGCGGTTGCTTGCCGGCTTCGCGGAGACCTTCGGCCTGCCCAAGCCGCCGGTGCGCATCGAGGTCTACGACAACTCGCACATCATGGGCACCAACGCCGTCGGCGCCATGGTCGTCGCCGGGCCGGAAGGCTTCGTCAAGAACCAGTATCGCAAGTTCAACATTCGTTCGACCGAGATCACGCCGGGTGACGATTTCGGCATGATGCGCGAGGTGATGGAGCGGCGTTTTTCGCGACTGCTCAAGGAACATGGCGATGTCGCGCCCGACGATGCGGTGGCAGCCGGTGCAATCGATGATATCGAGGAGGACATCTCCGGCAGCTTCCCGGCCTGGCCCGATGTCATCCTGATCGACGGCGGCCAGGGCCAGATGACGGCGGTGCGCAAGATCCTCTCGGATCTCGGCATCGAGGACCGCGTCGTGGCGATCGGGATCGCCAAGGGCCAGGACCGCGATGCCGGCCGCGAGCGCTTCTTCGTCAGGGGCAGGGACTCGTTTTCACTGCCGGTTCGCGATCCGGTGCTGTATTTCGTCCAGCGTCTGCGCGACGAAGTCCACCGCTTCGCCATCGGTTCGCACCGGGCCCGCCGAAAGAAGGAAATGGTCAAAAGCCCGCTCGACGAGATCAGCGGCATCGGCCCCGGCCGCAAGCGCGCCCTGCTTTTGCATTTCGGCACCGCCAAGGCGGTCAGCCGTGCCGCCATCGAGGATCTGAGGAAAGTTAACGGCATTTCCGAACAGGTTGCCAAACTGGTCTACAATCACTTCCACGAGAGCTGATGCATGTCGCCCAAAAGTGCGCAGCGTTTTTGGGACAGCGGCATGCATCACACTTTAAAGAGGTTTATCGCTATTTTCGGCTGGCCAATCGATTTTGGCCTGTTGACCCCCCACATTCGCATCTGATTTGAGTACGCAGGCAGAAAGAGTCCCCAAGACATGGCCAAGCGCGCGTTCAACCTGCCCAACATGCTCACCTACGCCCGCATCATCGCGGTGCCCTTGGTCGTGCTGTGTTTTTTTCTGGAGGGGCATCTGAAATCGAGCGACTTCGCCCGCTGGTCGGCGCTGATCATCTTCTTGCTCGCTTCGATTACCGATTACCTGGATGGCTATCTGGCGCGCGCCTGGCAGCAGACCTCCAACATCGGCAAGATGCTTGATCCGATCGCCGACAAATTGCTGGTCGCCACCTGCCTCTTGCTTCTGGCGGCCGACACCGATCGCCATGCAGGCATCGCCGGCTGGTCGCTGTGGGCCGCCATCATCATCCTGTGCCGCGAAATCCTCGTCTCGGGCCTGCGCGAATATCTGGCGGCGCTCAAGGTCTCGGTGCCGGTGACGCAGCTTGCCAAGTGGAAGACCGCGATCCAGATGGTCGCCATCGCCTTCCTGCTGGCCGGTCCGGCCGGCGACAAGATTTTCCCGCTGACCACGCAGACCGGGCTGGTGCTGCTGTGGATCGCGGCGCTCGTTACGCTCTACACCGGCTACGACTATTTCCGCGCCGGCCTCAAGCACATCATGGATGAATGAGATGGCGACCCGGCTCATCTATTTCGCCTGGGTGCGCGAACGGATCGGCACATCTGAGGAAGACGTTGAATTGCCTTATGGCATCGAGACGGTCGCCGACCTCTTGCGCTGGTTGAAATCGCGCGGCGAGGGCTATGAGCAAGCGCTGCAATATCCCGATGTGATCCGCGTCGCCATCAACCAGGAACATGTCGACCACCGCGAGAAGATATCGGGAGCGCGCGAGATCGCGCTGTTCCCGCCGATGACCGGGGGCTGAAAATGACCGGCGCGGTCGTACCTGTCGTGCGCATCCAGGCGCAGGATTTCGACGTCGCCGCCGAGATTGCCAGACTGACGCAAGGCCGCGCCGATATTGGCGCTGTGGTCACCTTCTCCGGCCTTTGCCGCGACGAGGCAGGCAGCCTCTCGGCACTTGAGCTCGAGCATTATCCCGGCATGGCGGAGGCCGAGATCACCCGCATCGCCGCCGAGGCGATCGAGCGTTGGCCGCTGCAGGGGCTCACTGCCATCCATCGCCACGGCAAGATCGCGCCGGGGGAGAACATCGTGCTGGTGGTGGCCGCCTCTGTGCATCGCCATGCGGCATTCGAGGCAGCGAATTTTCTCATGGACTATTTGAAATCGCGCGCACCTTTTTGGAAGAAGGAGCATCGCATTGACGGCTCCGAGGGCGGCTGGGTCGATGCCAAGGAGGCCGACGCCAAGGCCGCACAGCGCTGGAAACCACTTGAATAAAGTCCGGCCGCAGCCATGCATTGACCGCAATCCTTTGGCCAATTGACCGCGGTTGGTCAGCCTGGGGCATTGGCAGCCCGGGGCATTGGCAGACCGGGCAAAGGGAGATGGTCATGCTGGACAGGATCGCGGAATTCTTCGTCTTCGGTGTTGTGCCGCTGGTGGTCGGCGTGTTGGCCGTGCCGGAACTGTCTGCTGCCGCCGAAAAGGCCGTGAAAGGCGAGGTGATTTATCGCGAGCGCATCGCGTTGCCGCCCAGTGCCGTGCTCTCCGTGCAGCTTGCCGATGTCTCGCTGGCGGATGCTCCGGTCAAAATCATCGGCGAGCAGAATATCAAGCCTGCCGGTCAGGTGCCGATCAGCTTCGAGATCAAATTCGACCCCTCCGTCATCCGGTCGCAGATGACCTATGCGCTTCAGGCCCGGATCACCGTCGACGACAGGCTGCTGTTCATCTCCGATGTGCGCCATCAGGTCGATCCGCTGACCGATGTGCCGCAGACCATCATGCTCAAGATGGTCACGCCGAGCACCGAGCCGACGGCTTCCGTTTTTGGTCAGCTCTGGCTGGTCGACTATGTCGACGGCATTGGCGCCATCGCCGCGCCGCAAGCGACGTTCAGGGTCAGCGAGGCCGGCAAGGCAGGCGGCAGCGGCCCTTGCAACACGTACTTCGCCACGGCCAAGGTCGATGGCCAGGCGATCACAATCAGCGAGATCGGCTCGACCTACAAGGCTTGCGCGCCGGAGGTGATGGCTGAGGAAAAGGCGCTGTTCGATGCCTTGGCCAAGGCTGCGTCATACAGTGTCGATGCCGGCAAGCTCGCCATTGCCGACAAGGATGGCCGCGAGATCCTGCGCTTCAGCGCCGCAAGCTGAGATGTCTTGATGGTCGGGCGCGGGGCCTGGCCATGGACATCGACACTCTGATGTCAGACCGAAACGGACGCTCTCACTCAGCCTGTTCGAAAACGGCCGCGTAGTGATAGGGTGGCACCTCGACCAGTTCGGCAAACCTGAGGCCCCCCGCCTCGGCGGCCGCTATGGTCTGTTCAGGTGACAGCCTCAATTCGGTCCTCGGTCCACGAGGCTCGCCCAGGACGATCGTTGTTTCGCGTGGACGCTGGTGCCAGTTGAGGATGGCGAGACGACCACCAGGGCTGAGCGTCGACCGCACCGCGCGCGCCAAACGCGGCCGGTCGGGAACGCCGTGAAAGGCGTTGGCCATGAAGATGAAGTCGGCGGGTCGGGGCGCCAGCCTTGAAAGCTCGTAGGCGTCGCCCGCCACAAAGTCGCAATTCGTCACCCCGCTTTCGGTCAGCCGGTGCCGTGCGACTTCGAGCAGATCGGCATCGATATCGATGGCTAGGACATGACGCGCCATGCTGGCCATCGGCAGCGTGAACCAGCCGTCGCCGCAGCAGAGATCGATCACTTCCATTCCAGGCTTGATCCCCGTTGCCGAGAGCACGGCGGCGGGGTCGGGCCACAGTGTCTCCCACCAGCCGCTGTTCGGCATCTCCGTGCCCTGGAAGAAGCCCGGAATGGCACTGGTCATGCTGGAGTCGCTCCATTGTCGGCATACATCCGCGACATGTCTCGACCCTAGTGCAGAACGGCTCAAATCGTAATGCTCCTTTGCGAGGCCGGCACTGCTGGCGCCGATGCTGCTCAAGGCATATGGACCGGCTGCCTGCCGACATGCCGCGGTTCGGGCGCAAGACCTGACCGGTCAGCCAATGAAAAAGGCCGGTCAAACGCCGGCCTTTCCAGATCAGACTTGATGATATCGGCTCAGCCGACGATCTCGGTGGCCGAGAACCAGTACTTGATCTCTTCCGCCGCGGTCTCCGGCGCATCGGAGCCGTGCACCGAGTTCTCGCCGATCGACAGCGCATGCACCTTGCGGATGGTGCCTTCGGCAGCATTGGCCGGGTTGGTGGCGCCCATCACTTCGCGGTTGCGGGCGATGGCGTTCTCGCCTTCCAGCACCTGCACGACGGTCGGGGCCGAGGACATGAACTCAACCAGCTCGCCGAAGAACGGACGGTCCTTGTGGACGGCATAGAAGCCTTCCGCCTCGCGACGGCTCATCCACACCCGACGCGAGGCGATGACGCGCAGGCCGGCGTCTTCGAGCATCTTGGTGATGGCGCCGGTGAGGTTGCGCCGGGTTGCGTCCGGCTTGATCATGGAAAAGGTGCGTTCGAGCGCCATGGGTCGTCCTTGTCTGAGAATGGAATTGAGAGTGGCGGGCTCTATACAAGCCGCCCGGCCCATTGCCAAGGGGCGAGGAACGGTCCGCGAAGCGGACGGAAAGCCAATTGCCTGGCTTTCCGAGTGACGAACGGTGAAAGCCCGGTCCGCCTTCGAGGGGATTGAAAGGCCCGGTGGACCTTTCAAAGGGTTTGAACGCCCGAAGGGCAGGGAGCGATAGCGAAGGGCCGGTAAGGTGCGCGTTTCTGTGCCAGGCCGGCGCCGATGAGGCAGACCGGCAGGTGTGATCCGATGGCTGTTAAGCAGTGGTTTGCTTGTTATAGTCGGTCGTGGGCGCCCATGCTGAGGCCGACCCGAACGGAGACAGGATGACCATGACAAACGATCGCCAGGAGCGCATTCGCAGTCGCGCGCATCAGATCTGGCTGCAAGAGGGACAACCGGCTGGCCAGCATGAGCGCCATTGGCATCAGGCGATAGCCGATGTCGACCAGGAAGATGCCGCGGGGACGTCGGCAGCCAAGAAGCCCGCCAGGAAGGCGGTTGGTGCCGGCAAGGCAAAAGCCGCCCCCAAGGAGACGAAGGCTGCCACGAAGGCCAGCAAGCCAAAAAAGGTGGCTGCCAAGTAAGGCCGGCCATCTCGCTGCTGACCTTTCTCGCAGGAGACTGACGGCTCTCGTGCTGCCTTGCGGTAGGAGCAGGCGTTACGGCGTCACGCCGCTGCGGCAACCTTCCGCCCCAGCCCGCCATGCAGATCGAGGCAGCGGGCGAACCACTGCGCCACCACGTCGCCGGCGTCGACCAACTGGTAAGGCGAGGCTATGCGTGCCCATTGCAGTGCGCCGAAGACGATGTAATCGGCAAACAGCGGCGACGCGCCACCGATGAAGGGCTGATAGCCGAGCATCGACCGCAAGGGCTCCAGCGAGGCTCTGAAGTTGGCGAGCCCGGCATCCCGGGCGGCCATCACATCTTCCAGTCGCTTGCCGAGCCGCTGCTCCCGGTTCTGACGGAAATAGGCGGCGTTTTCCGTGTCCTGCATGGCATGGAGGTCCATGATCGCGGCGGTCGTGACAAAGGGATGAATGGTCAGTTGCGACCAGCGCTCGACGAAGCGCGCCATCGCCTTGCCGCCTTCGCCGCCAAACAGTGTCGGCCGATCCGGATAGGTTTCGTCGAGATAGAGTGCGATGGCGAAGGAATCGGCGACGACCTTCTCGCCGTCGCGGATCACCGGAACGAGTTTCGAGACGCCGCCCTCGACACCAGGCACTTCGAGGAAGCGCGTTGGCACGGTGCTGACTTCGAGCCCTTTGTGGGCCAGCGCCATCGTCGCCTTCCAGCAATGCGGGCTGAAGGGGCGCGTGGTGTCGCGTCCGACGAGATCATAGAGCAGAATGGTCATTGGCGTCAGCGTTCCTGCGGGGTAGGTAGGCCCCCTATCGACGCGAGCCGAGGGGAAGCCATGAGACAGCATTTCATGATGTTTGCGGCCTATAATCAATGGGCCAATAGCCGCATCTATGATGCCGCCGCCGGGCTCGACGAAGAGGAATTCAACCGCGACGTCGGGGCTTTTTTCGGCTCGATGATGGGCACGCTCAATCACCTGCTGACAGCCGATCGCATCTGGATGAAGCGCTTCACCGGCGAGGGCGACGCGCCAACGACGCTGGACGCCATCCTGTACCGGGCCTTGCCCGGGCTGAGGATGGCGCGTGAAGCCGAGGACAAGAGGATCATCGATTGGGTTGGCGGCCTGAGCGACAAGGCGTTGACGGGCCGCTTCACCTACATGACGGTCTCGGATATGCGCACCGTCTCGCAAAGGCTGGCGCCGGCGCTGGACCATGTCTTCAACCACCAGACCCACCACCGCGGCCAGGCGCATGCCATTCTGACCATCCTCGGCCGGCCAAGCCTGGGGTTGGACTTGATGCTCTTCCAGCGCACCGAGGAGGGCAGGGCCTTCGCCTGATCTGCCAGAGGATCTCAGCAGCGGACGATCAGCCGCTGATCTCGCTGTCCAGCTGGCTCTGCGTCAAAGCGGCCTCCGCCATGATCCACTGCTTGAACAGTGATGTCTTGCGGGCGGAAGGCGTCTTGTCGGGGCAGACGAAATACCACCCTGCGGCATTCGGATGGTGGACCGCGAACGGAGCGACCAGTCTTTCGGCGCGAATATCGCTGGCCATATAGGCCCGGTTGGCCACGGCAAATCCCATCCCGGCATTGGCAGCCTCGTAGGACATCATGCACGAATCGAAATAGATGCTTCTGGCCTCCTTGAGCACGGAGCCGGCGCCAGCGAAGCCGAGCCATGATTGCCAGTTGTGGGTGCAGGTATCGGAATGCAGCAGCGTGAAGTGGCGCAGGTCTTCCGGGGTCACTTTCGATAGCGGCTTGTCGCCCAGGATCTCGTGGAAGAGCTTCCGGCTGCAGACCGGCGTCAGGTCCTCCCTGAACAGAAGGTCGGCCTTCAGATCGGGAAAATGTCCGTCGCCATAACGGATCTCGATATCGAATTCGGATGTCGCGAATTCGTGCGTCGCATAGGAGGTGGAAACGCGCATCTCGATGTCGGGGTATTGCCGCTGGAAGAGCGGCAGGCGCGGAAACAGCCAGCGCGCGGCAAAAGTCGGCAGCACCGATATCTTCAACACATGTTCCTGCGACTGCCCAGTCGCTTCCATGCTGGCGGCGACGATCCGCTCCAGAGCTTCGCGCACGCGCGAGACATAGGTCTCGCCCTCCGGCGTCAGCGACACCGCATTGCCGCCGCGCTGGAAGATCTTGAATCGAAGCTGGTCCTCCAGGCTTTTGACGCGCTGGCTGACCGCCGAAGCGGTGATGAACTGTTCTTCGCCGGCACGCGTGAAATTCCTGTGCCTCGCAGCACTCTCCACGATCTTTAGCGAATTGAGGTTGACCTGACTGAGCAGACGCACGGGTTCGACCTTAAGCTGGGCTTACACTAGCACCAGCATTCCTAATTTTACAGGGGCTGCTAATTTAATCAACTGTTTACCAAGTGTTTGCCCCCCACCTGGAGAAGTACAATGAACGCCCATACCATTCCCGAACTGCGCTATGCGATGAGCCGCGAAGCCATCATCGGCCACGAAACCGCCTGGAAAGTGTCGAGCTTCGGCGTCGCGCAGTATCTTCACGGCTATGACCCGGCACTGCTTGCCGCTATCGAGGAGGCCGCTTTGAAGCTCAAGGCCAGCCATGCGGTGCACAAGCACCTCGATCTGACCTTCATCACCGGCGCCGACCGTTTCATCCCTGAAATCAAGGAATTGCTGCACGACAAGCTGCGCCTGGAGCGGCTGTCCGACATGATGGGCACCAAGTTGGAGCCCTATCCGCTGTCGATCGTCGGTTCGACCGTCACCTTCATGAACCCGAAGGACGGCGCGGTCGAATGGCATTGTGACGGCGTTCCCGTCACCGAGCTCATTCCGCTGTCGATCAGCAATCCGTTGGTCGGCGGCCATCTCGAAATCTACTGCGACGACTCGGAAACCGGCCGTGCCATCCTCGAATCCGGCCGCGAGATCCCCCGCAACCGTGTCATGCGCATCGACCACAAGATGAACTATGCCACGCTCGGGCAGTTCCTTGGTGTCCTGCATCGCACGGCGCCGATCCGGTTCGGCGAGCGCGTCACGCTGGTGCTGAACCAGCGCTCCGTGGCCAAGCCCTATGTCGACGACAACCGGATGTTCTATCTTGCCGCCGACAACGATCTCGACCGCGAATGGGTCAACGAGCTGGCCGAGGATGTGTGGACCAACCAGTTGCCAGCCTATCGCCAGTTCGAGGCGGAACGTCCCGTTCCGGTGGCGCCCGAGGCGCCGGTTCCGGGCGGAGCCAGGGAATCATGGTAACGGCCCATGATCCCGAAAAGTGGGAGCCGGTTTTCGGACGAGATCATGGTCAAACGGGAAGATAGAGCCCCAAGCCGATTCTTTCGGCATGGATCAGGCTCGATATCCGCGCTGGCCTTCGCCGCCGGCGCGGTGGCTTTGTGGTCGACCAATGCGTTGGTCGGCAAATCCCTGCTGGCAAGTCACCCGGTATCGCAGGTGCAATTCCTGCAGTTTTCGGGAGCGGCACTTGTCTTCGCTGTCATCTGGTTGATGAACCGGGAAGACGCGCCGCAAAGAAACGCCGCACCGGGCGCACCCGCCGCCGCCTGGATGGGATTGGCGCCGATCGGCGTCGGCATCATCGGCCTCGTCGGCACGATGGTGCTGCAATACCTGGCCTTCGCTTCGATGCCGGTGATCGAGGCCAATCTGGTGGCATACACCTGGCCGTTGATGGTCGCGGCGGCCGTGATCGCGCTCGAAAATCCGCGGCGACCGGTATTGTTGGGCCTTGCCGCGATCCTGGGGTTCGTCGGCGTTGCACTGGTGATTTCGGGAGGGCGCGACCAGTCCTGGCTCCAGGGCGATCTGGTCGGCTATCTCGCGGCATTCGGGTCTGCGCTGTGCATGGCTTTCTATTCGGTCATGGTGGGACGGGTTGCCGCTTCGCCGGATCGCTTGCTGCTGCCATCGTCGCTGTTCGGTGTCGCCTTGACGTTTCTGTGGAGCGCTCGCGACGGCGTCGCCTGGCCCTCCGGCACGGACCTGGCTCTCGGGCTCTATCTGGGCGCCGGTCCGATGGGGTTGGGCTACTATTTCTGGTCGCGCGCCCTGAAGCTCGAAGGCAGCGGCAAGGTCGCGGTCGTCGCCTATCTCACGCCGATCGCTTCGACGCTGCTGCTGACCCTGTCCGGCGAGCGGATGACGATGACCGCCATTGTCGGAGCCGTCCTCGTCATCGGCAGTTGTGTCGCGGTCGGCATGGAACGTTCGGAGGCCGAAAACCATGTTTGACGAAAATGAACGTCTCGCCAGGCAGGAAGCGCATTGGCTGATCAAGGAGTTCGGTGCCGAGGCGCCGCTTTACGCCGCGATGAAGGCCGAAAAGGCGATAGAGCAAAAGGATTTCGGACGTTGCGCCCGCTGGAAGCGTATTCTTGAGATATTGACCGACAACCCAACTGCCAAGTCTGCTTCCGCGAAGTATTAGATTTTCTAATTTGCGCGACGTCGATTTTCGATGAAAACATCTTCTGCGAGTCTTGATTCCTTGTTGAGACTTGGCGGTCCGTTGGGGGACGCGGTTAGAGACATATGTCGGCATAAGTCTTCGCAGGGGTGGATGACTTTGTCGCAGATAGGGTGAAAGATTTGTCAAATATCGATGATAAGACCGTTATCGAGCTGACGGCCGATATTGTCTCGGCCTATGTAGGCAACAATCCGCTTCCGGCTTCCGGCTTGCCTGAATTGATTGCCAGCGTCAGCGCCTCGGTTCGGAAGCTGGCCGGTGCGGCCGTCACGGAAAGCCCAAGCCTGGTTCCGGCCGTGAACCCGAAGAAGTCGGTGTTTCCCGACTACATCGTCTGCCTTGAGGATGGAAAGAAGTTCAAGTCGCTCAAGCGGCACCTCAGGACCGACTATGGCCTGAGCCCGGACGATTATCGGGCCAAATGGGGGCTGCCGCCGGACTATCCGATGGTTGCTCCAAGCTACTCGGCAACACGGTCGGCGCTGGCAAAATCGACGGGACTTGGCCGCAAGCCGGCCGCGCCGCCCGCCGCGACCAAGGCAAAGCGCAAGACTACTGCCTGAGCCTGAGCGCGGCTTTGGCCGTAGCAAGTCACTGAACGGCTACCCTGACGGCGCCGTTGCAGGCCTCGTTTTCAGGCCTTGTGCGGCCAACTGGCCCGCAAGGCCTTGCGAAGCGTTGATGTCCGGTGCAAAAGCGCCGCCATGCTTGTTATCTCAGACCTTTCGCTCCGCATGGCCGGACGCCTGCTTCTCGACCATGCCTCGCTGACCTTGCCGGCCGGCACCAAGGCCGGCCTTGTCGGCCGCAATGGCACCGGCAAGACGACGCTGTTCAAGGCCATTACCGGCGATTTCCCGTCCGAGACCGGGTCGATCAGCCTGCCCAAGAGTACGCGCATCGGGCAGGTGGCGCAGGAAGCGCCGGGCACCGAGGATCCGCTGATCGAGATCGTGCTCAAGGCCGACCTCGAACGCACCGCGCTGCTCGAAGAGGAAAAAACCGCCACCGATCCGCACCGCATCGCCGACATCCATATGCGGCTGGCCGATATCGATGCGCATTCCGCCGAGTCACGCGCGGCAACCATCCTGGCCGGCCTCGGCTTCGACGACGCGGCACAGCGGCGTCCGGCCTCGTCCTTTTCCGGCGGCTGGCGCATGCGCGTGGCGCTCGCCGCCGTGCTGTTTTCCGAGCCCGACCTTCTGCTGCTCGACGAGCCGACCAACTATCTCGATCTCGAAGGCACGCTGTGGCTGGAAAACTATGTGTCGAAGTATCCCCACACGGTGCTGCTGATTTCGCACGATCGCGACCTGCTCAACCGCGCCGTCAACTCGATCGTTCATCTCGACCAGAAGAAGCTGACCTTTTGGCGTGGCGGCTACGATCAGTTCGAGCGCCAGTACACCGAGCAGAAAGAGCTGCAGGAGAAGGGCCGCGTCAAGCAGGAAGCCGCTCGCAAGCACATGGAATCCTTCGTCGAGCGCTTCCGTGCCAAGGCCTCAAAGGCCAGGCAGGCGCAGTCGCGCATCAAGGCGCTGGAGAGGATGAAGCCGATCGCGGCCATCGTCAACGACACGGTTCGGCCGTTCTCCTTCCCCGTGCCGGTCAAGACGGTGGCCTCGCCGATCATCGCGCTGAACAATGTCAGTGTCGGCTATACCGAGGGGCAGCCGATCCTCAAGAAGATGTCGCTCCGCATCGACGCCGATGACCGCATTGCGCTGCTGGGCGCCAACGGCAACGGCAAGTCGACCTTCGCCAAATTGCTGTCCGGCCGGCTGAAGCCGGAGAGCGGCACCATGACAGTGGCGCCGGGGCTGAAAGTGGCGATCTTCGCCCAGCACCAGCTCGACGATCTCCGGCCTGACGAAAACGCCTACGAGCATGTCCGCCGGCTAATGCCGGAGGCACCGGAATCGAAGGTGCGCGGCCGCGTTGCCCAGTTTGGTCTCACCACCGAGAAGATGAACACCGCCGCAAAGGATCTGTCGGGCGGCGAGAAGGCGCGGCTGCTGATGGGCCTGTCGGCCTTCGAGGGTCCGAACCTGTTCATCCTCGACGAGCCGACCAACCATCTCGACATCGACAGCCGCGAATCGCTGATTCATGCGCTGAACGAGTTCCCCGGGGCTGTCATCCTGATCTCGCACGACCGCCATCTGCTCGAGGCGACGGCCGACCGCCTGTGGCTGGTCAAGGACGGCGCGGTCAATCCCTATGATGGCGACCTGGAAGACTACAAGACGCTGGTCACCGGCGTGTCCGGCGACCGCCGCGGCAAGCGCGAGGCCGACAAGGCATCAAAAGCCGACCGCCGCCGCGATGCAGCCCAGCGCCGTGCCGCCTTCGAGCCGCTTGCCAAGGAGATCCGCGCCACCGAAGCGCTGATGGACCGCATCCGCAAGCGCATCGACGGCATCGAGGACGAATTGGCCAACCCGGCGATCTATGAAAAGGATCCCTCGACCGCGACGCGCCTAGCCAAGGAGCGCTCGCAGCTCGCCCAGACACTGGCCGGCCACGAGGAAAAATGGCTGACCATGTCGGCCGAATATGAGGAAGGCACGGCGGAGTAGGGCGGCCGACCCTGCCGGAAACCGAGACTGGGACCGATCACAGCGCCAGCCCATGCCGCAATTTCATGCGGCGGCATCCCAATCAGGTGCGAAGGGTGGCCGGACGAAGCGCTGGTCCTTCGGCAGAGCAGCGATCGTCGCGCGATCCTCATCGTCAAGCCGGATGCCGAGCGCATCGAGGTTGGACTTCTGGCTTTCGGGGCGGGCAGCTTTCGGGATCACGATGACGCCCTCCTGGTCCAAAAGCCAGGCGATGGCCATCTGCGCGGCGCTGTAGCCATGCTTGCGCCCGAGGCCAGCGAGCGTTGCGTCACTCGCGGCCCGGCCCTGGGCCAGCGGCGCGTAGGCTGTCAAGGGGATGCCGTTGCCCCGCAGGTAGGACAGCATGCGGTCCTGCGACAGGAATGGATGGTATTCGAGCTGGACGCTCGCGATCGGCGCGCCAATCTCCTCCACGGCGCGACGCATCATCGGCAGGTTGAAGTTGCACACGCCGATCGCACGCGTGAAGCCTTGCTCCCGCAGCGACATCAAGGCCTCCAGCGTCGCCTTGATGTCCAAGTCTTTGGATGGCCAGTGGATCATGTAAAGATCGACATGGTCGAGCCGAAGCTTGCCCAAGCTGGCGTCAAAGGCCCGGCGCAACGCATCCGGCGCAAGCTGGTCGTGCCATACCTTCGTCGTAACGAAGAGCTCGTTCCGGTTTACGCCGGACGCTGCTATGGCGGCGCCGACGGCGGCCTCGTTCTCGTACATCGCCGCGCTGTCGATATGCCGGTAGCCGAGCGCAATGGCGCTCTCTACGACCGGCTGGGCGTCGTCGCCCGGCATGCGGAACGTGCCGAAGCCAAGGCGCGGGATCGCAACGCCCTGCGTGATGATTGATTCCATCATGGTCTCCCAATCGTGATCGTGTCAGGTGGCTGCCCGGCTCGCCGCGACGAGGTTGGCGATAACGCTATCGAGCGTCATTGTCCCTTTAATCGCCGACCGGCCTTGGTCGCTGAACTCGATCCAGCCCTCGTTGAAGCCGTCAAGCATCCGGATCCGCGGCAACGGATTTTGCGTACCCTGGGAACGGAAGATCTGCTCCCAGCTCTCGCGCGGCACCGTCTCGACCTTGACCGGGCGCTCCAGCACCGTGGCGAAGGCGCGGGCGAGATCGTTGGGCGAGACGCGGACAGGCCCCTCCAGTTCGATGACCCGCGTCCCGATCCAATTTTCCTGGAGCAGCACGGCGGCCATGCGCCCGACATCTTGCGTCGCGACCATCGGCAACGGCCGGTCGGCCGGTTGCAGGAAGCTGCGCAGCACGCCTTCGTCGCGCGCCAAGGGAATGTCCCAGAGCGCATTCTCCAAGAACCAACCGGGCCTCAGGAAGGTGACCGGAAGCCCGATCCCGTCCAGCGCCTGTTCCATCAACGTGCGCTGGGTCAGCAGGTTCTCGTACGGCGCGTCAGCGCCGATGGTCGACAGGCAGACCACCTTGCCGGGACGCGCCTCGGCCAAGGCAGCGGTCACGGCCGCGATGACGCGCACAGCCTCGGGAAAGCCGGGTTCCGGATCGAACTCGGAGGGCGGCAGGATGAAGACGCCCGCGGCCTCCCTGAAGGCCGAGGCCAGGCTTGCCGCATCGTCCATCTCGGCCAGGGCGACGTCACAGCCGCGACGTCTCCACTCCGCCGCCTTGGCCGCGTCGCGCAGGACAGCGCGGACAGGCAATCCCTCGGCGAGAAGGCTGCGCGCGAGCGCGCCGCCGACCTTGCCGGTTACTCCGGTGATTGCATACATGGTGGTTCTCCAAAACGTTGGTGTTGATCGCCAGGGTTCAGGCGAGCCCGGCATAGAGACCGCGCTCGAACGCGCCGTAGAGCGCGACGACCCGCTCGTCGTAGAAGGGCAGGACCTGGGTGAAGAGCGCGCCGGTGACGTGCTTCACCGGGTCGAGCCAGAAGTAGCAGTTGAGCAGACCTGCCCAGGAGATGCTGCCGGCGGAGCGCCCATTCGGTCCCGGCTGCGTGTTGATGTCGAAGGACAGGCCCCATTTATGCGGCTGTTGCGGGAACTGGTCGAAGCTGCGGGAATAGGACGGCTGCGCCGAGCGCATCTCCTGGACGCTCAACTCGCCGATCTGATTCTGCATCATCATGGCAACCGTCTCCGGACGCAGGATTCGCACGCCATGCAGCGCGCCGCCGTTCAGCAGCGCCTGCAGGAAGGCCACATAGTCCCGCGGCGTCGAGAAGGCACCGCCGCCGCCCATGAAGAACTCCGGCCGTTGCGGCATCTCGAAGGGCGCCGGCTCCAGCCCGCCATCGGCCTGGCGGTTGTGGAAGGTGGCGACGCGCTGTTTCTGCTTAGTGCCGATCAGGAATCCTGAATCCTTCATGCCGAGCGGCGCGAAGATGTTCTCGCGGAAGTAGATTTCGAGCGACTGATCGGACACCGCTTCGACCAGCTTGCCGATCCAGTCCATGCTGATGCCGTATTCCCACCGTTCGCCGGGTTCGAATTCGAGCGGGGCGGTGAAGGCGGCGTTCTTGCAGGTCGCGATGTCGGGCATGCCCGTCACCTTCTCGTAGCGGGTCAGGGCCTCGCTCCAGATCGAGTAGGTGTAGCCGGACGTATGCGTCAGCAGATGGCGCACCTTGATCGCGCGCTTGGCCGGCCGCAGTCGCGGCGTTCCATCCTCGGCAAAGCCGACGAGGACCTGCGGCGAGGCCAGCTCAGGCAGGTATTTCGCCGCGTCGTCGTCCAGATTCAGGCGACCCTGCTCGATCAGCTGCATGCAGGCCGTAGCCGTGAAAGCCTTGGTCATCGACAGCAGCCAGAACACCGTATCGAGCGTCATCGGCGCCCCCGTTGCAGTGTTCGCCTTGCCGAAGGCACCCTCATAGACCATGCCTTTCGGCGTCGCCGCGACGGCGATCACGCCGGCCACGTCGTTCTTCGAAACGCCTTCGCGCAGGGCGGCGTCGATCGCTTTGAATCGCGTCGACGAACCGGCTGGTATTGTCTTGGCCAGAGCGGGGCTGACCGCGTCGAGAGCCAGGATGGCCCCCAGCATTCCGCTGCGCTGAAGCATCGTTCTGCGTGTGAGGTGATTCATGGCTAACTCCTTTCCGGATCGAAGGAAATCCGACCTGCTCAGCCTCTCTCGGCCGGCACTGCGGTGACGCCATGCTTGTACGTCTCGCCATCCAGTGATTCACGCGCATTAAGATCAGTGTTATGATGATAAAAAATCACCACTCTTTGTCATCGGGGTGCAGTGCAAGGGAGATCGAATGGTTTTCGACACGCGGCTTCTCACCGGCGTCGGGGTCCTGGCAGCGGTCACGGAGGCCGGGAACTTCGCCCGTGCCGCGGAGGTGCTCGGCCTGACGCCATCGGGGGTGAGTCGGGCCGTCGCGCGTCTGGAGGCCCGGGTCGGCGTGCGGCTCTTTGATCGCAATCCACGCGAGATCCGTCTGACCGAGGAAGGCCGGCGCTTCCATGCGCAGGTGATGCCGCTGCTCGCAGGCTTGGATGAGGCTGCGGCCGAGGCCGCGGGCGCGGCGGTGGCGGTGCGCGGCCGGCTGCGCGTATCGGTGGACCCGTGGTTCGCACGCACGGTGCTCGCAGGCGGGCTGCAGCGGTTCCTCGCCCGTTATCCGTTGCTCGTGCTGGATTTATTGACCAGCAACTATCGCGAGGAGATGATGAGTGGCGTGGACGTGGCGATACGCTTCGGGCCGCCCGACGCATCGTCCCTTATCGTGCGCAAGCTCCTGGAAGCCCAGATTCTGACGGTTGCGGCGCCGGCCTATCTCGAACGGCACGGCGAGCCGCGATCGCCGCACGACCTCGTCCACCACGAGGCGCTTCTCTTCCGCGATCCCCAGACCGGCCTTCCTTTTCCATGGGAGTTTCACCGAGGCGGGGAGATCGTCGAGGTCAAGATCCCAAGCCGTCTGGTGCTGGATGATCCTTCCGTCGCGGTAACGGCCTGCGTCGCTGGCCAAGGCATTTTCCAAAGCCTCGCCATCGGCCTGGCGCCGTTTCTGGCACGGGGAGACCTCGTGCCGATCCTGCCGGAGTGGTCGGAAGAGCTTTACCCACTCTACGCCTACCACCCATCACGCCATCTGCCACCGGCCAAGGTCAGGGCATTCCTGGATTTTATCCAGGAGATTGCCGTTGGGTTGTAATCGATACCGGAGGCCATCGATGTCGATGGAACTATGGATCGAAGCAGGCAGCGCCACATACGCCGTGCGGGATGCGGTGCTTGCAATGCGCCGCCACCCATCGGGTAGAATAGGCATCCCCGAAAGGCAGTCTATGGGCAAATCTGGCCCTACAAGTCACGCCCGAAAGCCGTTAGACACGTGCCATGAACCAGCACGCCAAGTTCAGGATCGGCCATTCGGCCTGCCCGCATGATTGCCCGTCGACCTGCGCGCTCGAGGTCGAGCTGCTCGATGGGAACCGCATCGGCCGCGTCCATGGCGCCAAGGCCAACAGCTACACGGCCGGTGTCATCTGCGCCAAGGTCGCCCGCTATGCCGACCGCGTCCATCATCCGGACCGGTTGCTGAAGCCGCTGGTGCGGGCGGGCGCCAAGGGCGACGGCGTCTGGAAAGAAGCGAGCTGGGAAGCCGCGCTTGACCTCGTCGCCGAAAGATTTATCGCGGCCGAGGAAAAATATGGCTCGGAGACGGTCTGGCCCTATTACTATGCCGGCACGATGGGGTTGGTGCAGCGCGACGGCATAGACCGGCTGCGCCATGCCAAGAAATATTCCGGCTTCTTCGGCTCGATCTGCACCAATCTGGCCTGGACCGGCTGGATGATGGGGGCGGGCGCCTTGCGTGGACCGGACCCGCGCGAGATGGCGAAATCCGACTGCGTGGTGATCTGGGGCACCAATGCCGTGGTCACGCAGGTCAATGTGATGACCCACGCCATCAGGGCACGCAAGGAACGCGGCGCCAGGATCGTCGTCATCGACGTTTACGAAAACGCGACGATGAAGCAGGCCGATCTCGGCCTGGTGCTCAGGCCCGGCACGGACGGCGCGCTGGCCTGCGCGGTCATGCATGTGCTGTTCAGGGAAGGCCTAGCCGACCGCGCCTATCTGGAAAAATACACCGACGACCCGAAGGGCCTCGAAGAGCATCTGCGGACGCGCACCCCGGAGTGGGCGGCCGATATCACAGGGCTCACCGTCGCCGAGATCGAGGCCTTCGCCCGCCTCGTCGGCACGACCAAGAAAACCTATTTCCGCCTCGGCTATGGTTTTGCGCGCCAGCGCAATGGCTCGGTCAACATGCACGCGGCGGCCTCCATCGCCGCGGTCACCGGCTGCTGGCAATATGAGGGCGGCGGCGCCTTCCACTCGAATTCCGGCATCTTCAAGCTCAACCAGGATGTACTGGAAGGCACGAAGATGCGCGATCCCTCGATCCGCTATCTCGACCATTCGCGCATCGGCCCGGTGCTGACCGGCGCCCCTGACGCGCTCTATGGCGGCCCCCCGGTAACGGCCATGCTGATCCAGAACACCAATCCGGCCAACGTCGCGCCGGAACAGCGGCTGGTGAAGCAGGGTTTCCTGCGCGACGACCTGTTCACCTGCGTGCACGAGCAGTTCATGACCGACACGGCAAAACTCGCCGATGTCGTGCTGCCGGCAACGATGTTCCTTGAGCATGACGACGTCTACAAGGGTGGTGGCAACCAGCACATCACGCTCGGCCCCAAGCTGATCGACCCGCCGGAGGGGCCTCGCACCAACCATTTCGTCATCGAGGAATTGGCCGGGCGCCTTGGCGTCGCGGACCGCCCGGGCTTCGGCCTGACCGAACAGCAGCATATCGACATCATTTTGGGCAAGCGCGGGCTGGGCAGCTTTAACAGCTTGAAGGAAGACAAGTGGGTCGACCTGCAGCCCGATTTCGAGACCGCGCACTTCATCAAGGGCTTTGGCCATGCCGATGGCAAGTTCCGCTTCCGCGCCGACTGGACCGGGCAGGCCGCACCCAACCGGCCGCCTAAGAGCATGGGCCTGTTCGGGCCGGTGGCGCGACTGCCGGAATTTCCCGATCATGTCGACCTGATCGAAGTGGCGGACGAGGCGCATCCGTTCCGGCTGACGACCTCGCCGGCACGCAACTTCCTCAATTCGACCTTTTCGGAGACACCGGTTTCGAAGGCTAAGGAGGGCCGTCCAGAATTGCTTATCCATCCCGACGATGCTGCGGCGCAAGGGTTGACAGATGGCGACCGTGTCGAGGTCGGCAACGGGCGCGGAGAGGTGGTGCTGCACGCAAAGCTGTTCGATGGCATCAAGCGTGGCGTCGTGATCGCCGAAGGTATCTGGCCGAACAGCGCCCATGAACGCGGCGAGGGCATCAACGTGCTGACCGGGGCCGACGCACCGGCGCCCTATGGCGGTGCTGCCTTCCACGACAACAAGGTCTGGCTGCGCAAGGCAAGTTGAGCTGGGCGAAGCCCTGCGGGTCGACTATACCGGCAGGATTTCGGCCGCCTTCTTTCTGTTCTGGCGGTAGCGGATGTCGTCGGCGATCGCCTGGGCTTCGATCCCGATTTCGCGCAGCAATCCGGTCACTGCATTGTGGAAACCAACAAGGTAGAGGCCGAGATCCGAAGCTTGCGCGGTAACGCCACTACGGTCCGGCTGGATGCCTGGCTCGAGAAATCTGGCATAGCCCGGCCGGAAACCGGTCGCGAAGATGATCGCGTCGAATTCGCTGTGTTTGCCGTTGGCAAAACGGGCGCCGCGTTCCGAGATCTCGGCGATATGGGGGGCAATCTTGATCGCGCCCTCGCGGATCTTGCCGATGGTGCCCACGTCGATCACCGGAATGCGCGACGCAATCGCAATCTGTTCCAGCAGTCCCTGTCTCGGCCGTTTAAGCCCATATTTTTCCAGCCTGCCCAGCACCAGGTCGAGGATGATGGGGAAGAGGACGTCATTGAAGCGTTGCGGCCCCAGGCGCGCCGCCATGCCGACCATCTGGATGGGAACGCCTAACAGTTCGCGCGGCACGATATGAACGCCGCCGCGCACGGAAAGCGTCGGCTTTGCGCCGTTTTCCGCCAGATCGAGCGCAATCTCCGCGCCGGTGTTGCCCATGCCGACGACCAACACCGACTGACCGGCAAAAGGCCTGGCATTGCGATAGTCGGCGCTGTGCAGTGTCTTACCGGTGAAGGTGTCTATGCCGGCAAATCCGGGCCGCAAGGGCTCGGCATTGTAGCCTGATGCGATCACCACATGCCTGGACCGCAACGGCCCGGATGTCGCGTCCACACGCCAGCCGTGACCGTCCCGGGTGACGGCTTTGACTGTTTCTCCGAAGCGGGGCTTGAGGTCGAAGCGTTGCGCATAGGCATCGAGATAGTCGGCAAAGAGATCGCGCGGCACATAACGTGGATAGTGCTTCGGGAAGGGCACAAAGGGCAGGGACGAATAGCGCTTGGTCGTGTGCAGGTGGACACGCTCGTAGTGGCGCCGCCGGGCGGGCGCGGCCTGCCGCTCCTTTTCAAAAAGGATGAAGTCGATCCCGGCCTGTCGCAGGCATGCGGCAACGGCCAGGCCCGCCGGCCCGGCACCGATGATCGCAACGGGTGTGGTGTAGTCCAAGCGCGCCTCCCACCTCAATTCGCGTCCGGAGAATGTCAAAAGCATGGCAGGACCTGCCCTGCCGGCAAGGCTCAATCCGGCAACGGCACCGTCAGCCCGACCTTGACGCGGTCCATGGCCACGAAGGTGCGGAATTTCCGGACATTGTTGCTGTCGAAGAACAGTTTTCGCGTCAGCGCCTCATAGGCGCCCATGTCGGCCACGGTGAGGACGAGGATGAAGTCGGCTTCGCCGGTGACGTAGTAGCATTGCTGCACTTCAGGCGTTTCCGAGAATTGCCGCTTGGCGGCGTCGATCAATTCGGTGCGCTCGCTCTCCAGCTCCACCTCGACGAAGATGGTGATGGGCTGGCCGACCGCCGCCGGCTCGACCACGGCGACATTTCCGGCAATGACGCCGGTCTGTTCCATGCGCTTGATGCGGCGCTGCACAGCCGGCGCCGACAGGTTCACCGCTTCGCCAATCAGCCGCTGCGGCGTCGTGTTGTCCCGTTGCAGGATGGCAAGGATGGCGAGATCGAAGCTGTCGAGCGAGGGCGGCGATGCTGGCAAGGGACATATCCTGACGAAACAAACTTGCATTTCGAGGGCCGTATTACAGCGCTCTTTGCGCCGGTCCTGCAATATGTTCTCGCCAGACGCCAAGGAGGCAACCAGTGTTCCTGCTCAATCACAATGCATTGCACCGCCAGCCGCTCGATCCGGTCGATGCCGAAACCCTGGGCATTGCCGGTGCCGACACGGTCGAGCGTTTTCTGGCCCATCGGGACAATCACTTGATAACGCCGCTGCACGCGCTGCCGGCGCTGGCCGCTGAACTCGGCCTCGGTGCATTGCATGTCAAGGATGAGGGCTTTCGCCTCGGCCTCGGCAGCTTCAAGGCACTGGGCGGCGCCTATGCTGTCTTCCGGCTGGTATTGGAAGAGGCCAGCCGGTCGCTTGGCCGGCCAGTCGACGTGGCCGATCTCGATCGTCCCGATGTTCGGGCCGTCGCCGCGACGATGACGGTGGCCTGCGCCACGGACGGCAATCATGGCCGGTCGGTCGCGCAAGGCGCGCAACTCGTCGGTGCCAGGGCGGCGATCTTCGTCCACGCTGGCGTCAGCGATGAACGCATAGCAGCGATCGCCCGCTACGGCGCCGAGATGGTCCGCGTCGACGGCAACTATGATGATTCGGTCAGGCAAGCCGCGCGCGTCGCGGCCGAGAAAGGCTGGACCGTAGTCTCCGACACCTCGTGGCCGGGTTATGAACGCATTCCCGGCTTGGTGATGCAGGGCTATACGACGATCGTGCGCGAAGCGTTGCGCCAGCTCGCCGGACCGCCCACCCACGTATTCGTGCAGGCCGGCGTTGGTGGCATAGCCGCCGCGGTGGCCGGCCATCTGGCCATCGTGCTCGGCGATGCCAGGCCGACCTTCATCGTGGTCGAGCCCGCGCGTGCCGCATGCATCGTCGCAGCCGCAATGGCAGGGCATCCGGTCAAGGTCGCGCACGACCAGCAGACAGTGATGGCTATGCTCGAATGTTACGAGGCCTCGCCGGTTGCCCGGCGCGTGCTGGCGCGTGCCGCCGACGCCTTCATGACCGTGGATGAGGACGACGCCATCGCGGCGATGCGGCGGCTGGCCCAGCCGAGCGCCGGTGATCCGGTGATCGTCGCCGGTGAAAGCGGCGGCGTCGGTCTTGCCGGGCTGATCCGGGCGGTGGCCGACAACAAGGTCGCATTTGGACTCGACGGCCGATCCCGGGTGCTGGTGATCAACACCGAAGGCGCTACCGATCCGCATCGCTATGCCGAGCTGGTTGGCATCAGCCCGGCCGATGTGCTGGCCGGCAAACTGCTTGCCGGAGCGCTGTCGTGATCGCGGTCGACGCGCCGCGCCTGCTTGGCCGTATCCGTGAACTCGGCGCCGTCGGCCGTGATGATCAAAACAGACTAACCAGGCTGGCCGCTTCCGACGCAGACAAGCAGGGCCGCGACCTGTTCGTCGGCTGGCTGCGGCAGGCCGGGCTCGATGTCGCCATCGACCGCGTCGGCAACATCTTCGGCCTCTGGCAAGGCGCGGACAATGCCGGGCAGGCGCCGCTGCTCATCGGCTCGCACATCGATACCGTCATAGACGCCGGCATCTATGACGGTTGCTACGGCGTGCTTGCCGGGGTGGAGGTGGTCGAGACGCTGAAGGCATCCGGCTTTTTGCCGTCGCGCCCGATCGCGGTCGCCGCGTTCACCAACGAAGAGGGCGTGCGCTATACCCCCGACATGATGGGCTCGCTGGTCCATGCCGGCGGCATCGGCGTCGATACCGTGCTTGCGGCTGTCGGCACCGATGGCAGCGTGCTCGGGCAGGAGCTTGCCCGCATCGGCTATGCCGGTGACGAAGCGCCTGGCTTTCTCAAGCCGCACGCCTATCTCGAATTGCATATCGAGCAGGGGCCGGTGCTGGAGCGTGAGGGCGTGCCGATCGGCGCCGTGGAAAATCTGCAAGGCATTTCCTGGCAGCGTGTCACCATCGACGGCGTCGCCAATCATGCCGGCACCACGCCGATGTCGATGCGCTGCGATGCCGGCCATGCCGCGGCCCGGGTCATCACCTTCCTGCGTGACCGGGCCAAGGGTTCGAACGCCCCGACCGTGGCCACCGTGGGCTCGATCCGTTTCGAACCGAATGCCATCAACGTCATTCCCTCGCGCGCCGTCTTCACTGTCGATCTGCGCGATCCCGACGAACAGCGCCTGCGGGCGGAGGAGGCGGCGCTGGCCAGTTATCTCGAGCAGCTTGCTGCCGCCGAGAATGTGACGGTTTCGGTGGAGCGGCTGGCCCGCTTCGAGCCGGTGCTGTTCGACATCCGTATCGTCGAACGGATCGAGGCCGCCGCGAAAAACCGCGGTCTTGGCGCCAAGCGCATGACGTCCGGTGCCGGCCACGATGCGCAGATGATGGCGCGGATCGCGCCGGCAGCGATGATCTTCGTGCCGAGCGCCGGCGGCATCAGCCACAATCCGCGCGAGCATACCGAAGATGCCGAGCTTGTCGCCGGCGCCAACATTCTGCTTGATGTCGTCACCCAACTTGCAAGCTAGGTCAGGAGGGGAAGAAGAATGTCTGAGTTCGATCGTGATGCGCTGAAGCAAGAGATGGTTCTCTGGCGGCGTGACCTGCACGAGCATCCCGAATTCGGCTTCGAGGAAAGGCGCACCGCAGCCTTCGTCGCGGCCAAGCTGCGCGAATTCGGCCTCGACGATGTCGCCGAGGGGGTCGGCGGCACCGGTGTCGTTGGCACGTTGAAGCGAGGCAGCGGCAATCGGGCGATTGCGCTCAGGGCCGACATGGACGCGCTGCGCATTACCGAGCAGTCGGCGGCCGCCTATCGCTCGCAGAACCCCGGCATCATGCATGCCTGCGGCCATGACGGCCACACCACCATGTTGCTCGGTGCGGCAAAATTCTTGGCCAGCGAAGGCGGTTTCGATGGCACGGTGCGCTTCATCTTCCAGCCGGCCGAGGAATGGGGCAGGGGCGCGCTGGCCATGCTCGACGATGGCCTGATGCAGCGCTTTCCCTTCGACGAGATCTTTGGCCTGCACAACATGCCCGGCCTGCCCGTCGGGCATTTCGAGACCCGCACCGGCCCTATCATGTCGGCCGAGGATAATTTCGAGATCGTGCTGAAGGGGCTCGGAGGCCATGCGGCGCGGCCGCATGCGGGGCATGAAACGCTGGTTGCCGCATGCGCACTGGTCACCAATCTGCAAACCATCGTCTCGCGCCGGCTGAGCCCGGCCGACATATCCGTGGTTTCGGTGACCGAGCTGATCACCGACGGCACCCGCAACGCACTGCCCGGTCTTGCCCGCATTCTGGGCGACGCACGCAGCTTCCGTCCCGAGGTGAGCGCCGAGATCGAGCGGCAGATGCGCATCATCGCCGAGGGCATCGCCGCCGCATACAATGTCGCCGCCGAGGTCAAGTACAGCCGCGAATTCGTGCCGCTGCGCAACGATGCCCAACTGGTGGAGCAGGCCTTTGCCGCAGCAAAAAGCGTCTTCGAGCCCGGCAAGATCGCCGTCGCCCGCGAGCCGATGACCGGCTCGGAGGATTTCGCTCGGTTCCTCGACCATGTGCCTGGCTGCTTCGTCTTCCTTGGCAATGGTGAAGCCTCCGCGCCGCTGCACAATTCCAGCTACGACTTCAACGATGACGGGCTGTTGTTCGGCACGAACTTCCATGTCGCGGTGGTCAGGCAACGTCTCGAATCCAGCAGATGATGGCGGTTTGATCGCTACGCCGCGCTCGCCGTTGGCCCAACCTGACTCAGAAAGGGGTGGGCAATCACAACCGCCATGACGTGGGGGCAAGACTCAGCTATCCTCCGCTGTGCGGCGGACCTGATATCCGCTCGGCCGGCGCCTTCACCTCCCAAGCGGCGCCGGCCTTCTTCCCGAAGCGGCCTCGTTGCTGACGCTAAATTAGCGAAAGTTAAATTTAGAGTTTTTGGACTTGCGGGAAATTAGGATTTCTCTGGCATGACCCGGGCATGCCTTCTGGGGTTTTGGCAGGAAGACCAATGCGTGGGCGTGGATGGATCAAGGCGTTGCGCCAGGACGAGGCCCGGCAGGTGCGTGCGCGCATTGCCGAACTGGAGCGCGACCTGATGGCGGCCACACCTCAGGGACGTCATCGGCGGTTTGAAGCCGGACACGAACTTCGCAATGCAAAGTTCCGCTTGGAGCGTCTCGAGGAATGCATCGCCCAGATACCGGAACGGGCTGAGCATTAGCGGCGGTCATTGCGGCTCTCGATCATCATCACGCAGCCTGGATACTCGGCGAGGGAACCAAATGCCGTCCCCTCGGGTTGGTCCTGTTCCAATGGAGTATGCAACCATGTTTCGTCTGCTTATCGCCGGCGCTTTGGCCTATGTCACGTACCGCATCACCCGGCAGATGATCGACGACGTGCCCGATACAATCGACCCGCTGCTGCTTCCGCCATCGCAATATGATCGTGAAGCTTTGCGCCGGCAGTCGGCGGCGATGGGGGTCGATCCCCAACGCTAGGGGCGATCTGTCGGCCCCGAGTCTGCGCGAGTAGATCCTCGCATCGACGTTGCGAACAAAGCAGAAACGATGCTTGATGGGCGATGAACCTCGCCACCCCTGATTCGTCCTTTCGGGAGCCGACCGTCCAGCCGGCCTATCTTGGCCGGCTCAACGATGCCCAACGCCAGGCCGTCGAGCACGGCGACGGCAAGATCGGCGGACCGCTGCTGGTCATCGCCGGGGCCGGTTCGGGCAAGACCAACACGCTGGCGCACCGCGTCGCCCATCTGATCGTCAGGGGTGCCGACCCGCGCCGCATCCTTCTGATGACCTTTTCGCGCCGCGCCGCATCCGAAATGGCCAGGCGCGTCGAGCGTATCGCCGGCGAGGTGCTCGGCCGCGACGCCGCGGTGATCGCGGATGCGCTGACCTGGGCCGGCACCTTTCACGGCATCGGCGCGCGGCTGCTGCGCGACTATGCGCTGGAGATCGGCCTTGACCCGGCCTTCACCATCCATGACCGCGAGGATTCCGCCGACCTGATGAACCTGGTGCGGCACGAGCTGGGATTTTCGAAGACGGAAGCGCGCTTTCCGACCAAGGGCACCTGCCTTGCCATCTATTCACGTGCCGTCAATGCGCAGGCTCCGCTTAACGAGGTGTTGGGGTCCGCCTTCCCCTGGTGCGTTGGCTGGGCGGAGCAGCTGAAGCAGCTGTTCGCCGGTTATGTCGAAGCCAAGCAGGCGCAGAATGTGCTCGATTACGACGATTTGCTGCTCTACTGGGCGCAGATGGCGGCCGAGCCTGAAATAGCGGCGCATCTGGGCGGGCGTTTCGACCATGTGCTGGTCGATGAATACCAGGACACCAACCGGCTGCAGGCGTCGATCCTCATGGCGCTGAAACCTGACGGCGCCGGGCTGACGGTGGTCGGCGACGATGCGCAGTCGATCTATTCATTCCGTGCCGCCGAGGTGCGCAACATCCTCGATTTCCCGAAACAGTTCGCGCAGGCCGCCGATGTGGTGATGCTGGAACGCAACTATCGCTCGACCGAAACCATCCTGGCCGCCGCCAATGCGGTGATCGGCGAGGCTTCGGAGCGCTTCACGAAGAACCTGTGGTCGGAGCGCAAATCATCCGACAAGCCAAGACTGGTGACCGTGCGCGACGAGGTCGAGCAGGCCAACTTCGTCTGCGACGCCATCCTGGCCGAGCGCGAGGCCGGCACGGCGTTGAAATCACAGGCGGTGCTGTTTCGCGCCTCGCACCACAGCGGCCCGCTGGAGATCGAACTGACGCGGCGCAACATTCCCTTCGTCAAGTTCGGCGGCCTGAAGTTCCTCGATGCCGCTCATGTCAAGGATGTGTTGGCGGTGCTGCGTTTTGCCGAAAACCCGCGCGACCGTGTCGCCGGATTCCGTGTGCTGCAGCTCATGCCGGGCATCGGCCCTTCGGCTGCCGCGCAGATCGTCGAGACGATGACGTCGGCGCTGGACGAGGCGATGGGCCTTGCCGGCTGGCGCCCGCCGCAACGCGCGGCGGACGACTGGCCGGGTTTTGTCGCGCTTTATTCCGGTCTGCGAGCCGGCGCCAAATGGCCGGCCGACCTCGAACAGGTCAGGCTGTGGTACGAGCCGCATCTGGAACGCATCCACGAGGACGCGACGACCAGGCGCGCGGACCTTTTGCAGCTCGAGCAGATCGGCTCGGGCTATGCCTCGCGCGAACGGTTTCTCACCGAACTGACGCTCGACCCGCCGGACGCCACCAGCGATCAGGCCGGCCCGCCGCATCGCGACGAGGACTATCTGATCCTGTCGACCATCCACTCGGCCAAGGGCCAGGAATGGAAGAATGTCTTCGTGCTCAACACGGTCGACGGCTGCATTCCGGCCGATCTCGGCGTCGGCACCAAGGAAGATATCGACGAAGAGCGCCGCCTGCTCTACGTGGCGATGACAAGGGCCAAGGACAATCTCAGCCTGGTCATGCCGCAGCGCTTCTTTCCGCACGGCCAGGCGGCACGAGGCGACCGCCACCTCTATGCCTCGCGCACCCGTTTCATCCCGGCCTCTATCCTCCCCGCGTTCCAGCAGATGTCGTGGCCGAGCGCGCAAGCGGCACAGGGCAGGGCGCCGCGGCCCGAGGTGCGCGTCGACATTGGCGCGCGCATGCGCGGCATGTGGAAATAGTCGCAAGGGATAGCGCGATGTCCCAACCGCCGATCAGGATCGCCATCGCCGGGGCGCTGGGCCGCATGGGCCGCCAGATGGTGGATGCCGTCCAGGCCGATCCGCGGCTGGCGCTCGTCGCCCGTTTCCACCGGCCGGGCATCGTTGGCGAAGGGCTGGTGAGCCGCGACGAGGCGCTTGCCATGGCCGACGTGGTGATCGATTTCACCACGCCGGCGGCATCGGCTGATCTGGCCAGGTTTTGTGCTGGCCGAGGCGGGCCAGCACTGGTCATAGGCTCGACCGGTTTCGACGCTGCTGAATTGGCCACCATCGCCGATGCCGCGAAAACCATCGCCATCGTGCGCTCCGGCAGCTTTTCGCTCGGGCTCAACATGCTGGTTGGATTGGTCGAGCAGGCGGCGAGAGCACTCGACCGCGATGACTGGGATGTCGAGATTGTCGAGGCCCATCATCGCCACAAGATCGATGCACCCTCGGGGACGGCGCTGATGCTTGGGCAAGCCGTGGCTGGCGGTCGCGGCATCGAACTGGGCACCGTCGCAAGGCGCGCCCGCGACGGCCTCACCGGCGCGCGGGCGGCAGGCGAAATCGGCTTCGCGGTGCTACGCGGCGGCAGCATCGTCGGCGAGCACGGCGTCAGCTTCTGTGCCGAGGGCGAGACCGTGACCCTGTCGCATTCAGCCGGAGATCGCATCATGTTCGCCCGCGGCGCCATCGCGGCGGCTCTTTGGGTGGCGGGCCGTGTACCCGGCGAATATGACATGCGCGACGTGCTGGCATTGAACGCCTAGGTTTGCGGTAACTTTCCCGGTTGCCTTGAAAGGTGGCTGAAAGGTTGGTGACCTAAGTGTTGACGGGCGCCCCCATATTGTCGCGGAAAGCGATGGGAGAGAGAGGGGCGCGGGAAACGAACAAAGGGAAGAGGCCATGTCGCTCGCGCGAATTCTGCTCGATTCAGCCGCCACAACCGCACTCGTCGCCACCATGGCCTTGTCAGCGCCGTCCGCACGCGCCGACGAAAAGATCTCCATCATGGTGGGTGGCTACGAAAAGCAGATCTACCTGCCCGCCAAGCTGGCGGAAGCGCTCGGCTACTTCAAGGACGAAGGTCTCGATGTCGAGCTGCTGAACGAACCGGCCGGCGTCGATGCGGAGAATGAGATGCTTGCCGGGGCCGTGCAAGGGGTGGTCGGTTTCTATGACCACAGCATCGACCTGCAGGCGAAAGGTAAATTCGTCGAATCCGTCGTCCAGTTCAGCCAGGCGCCTGGTGAAGTCGAGCTTGTTTCGACCAAGCATCCCGAGATCAAGTCGCCCGCCGACTTCAAGGGCATGAGCCTTGGCGTCACCGGCCTCGGCTCCTCGACAAACTTCCTGACGGAATATCTTGCCGTCAAGAACGGGCTGAAGCTCGGCGAATTTACCTCGGTTCCGGTCGGCGCCGGCAATACCTTCATCGCAGCCATGCAGCAGGACAAGATCCAGGCCGGCATGACGACCGAACCGACGATCACTCGGTTGCTGAAGACCGGCGAAGCGTCCGTTCTTATCGACATGCGCACGATTGAAGGCACCAAGGCCGCGCTCGGCGGCACCTACCCGGCTGCCTCCCTTTACATGCAGACGGACTGGGTCGACGCGCACAAGGATACGGTGCAGAAACTGGCGAATGCCTTCGTCAAGACACTGAAGTTCATCAACACCCATAGCGGCGCGGAAATCGCCGACAAGATGCCGAAGGACTACTATGTCGGCGACAAGGAAGGTTATGTGAAGGCGCTGGACGCCGGCAAGGCGATGTTCACTGCCGATGGGGTCATGCCCGAAGGCGGGCCGGAAACGGTGCTGACAGTGCTGTCGGCCTTCAAAAAGGACCTGCAAGGCAAGCAGATCGACCTTTCCAAGACCTACACCACGGAATTCGTCAAAAACGCCAAGTAGCCGACCCGTGCCGGCGCGAACGCATCGCGCCGGCCGCCGTCCGTTTTTCACGTTGGGTGACGCCCGGCCACCGGGCGGCTGCTCGATTTTGGAGTTGCTTGACCATGGCTACCGAAAAGACTGTTCCGGCGATTGAACTGATCAATGTCAGTCGGCGGTTCTTATCGCCCACTGGCAAATCGCTAACGGCACTGCGCGACTTCACCTTGACGGTCGAGCGCGGCGAATTCGTCGCCGTCGTCGGTCCGACCGGCTGCGGAAAGTCGACCACCCTCAACCTGATCACCGGGTTGGCCAGCCCAAGTGCCGGCGAGGTTCGCGTCATGGGTGGTCCGGTCAAGGGAATAGACCCGCGTATCGGCTTCGTATTCCAGACCGACGCCCTGTTCCCCTGGCGTACGGTGATCGAGAACGTCATGGCCGGGCCGCTGTTCCGCGGCAAGCCCAGGCCGCACGCCCAGGCCTCGGCACGCGACTGGCTTTCGCGTGTCGGCCTGTCTCGGTTCGAGCAGCACTATCCACACCAGCTTTCTGGCGGCATGCGCAAGCGCGTGGCGCTCGCCCAGACCTTCATCAACGGCCCCGAGATCCTGCTCATGGACGAACCGTTTTCCGCGCTCGACGTGCAGACACGCGTTCTCATGCACGAGGAGCTGTTGCGCCTCTGGTCCGAGGCCAAGGCATCCGTGGTCTTCGTCACCCACGATCTCGAAGAGGCGATTGCGCTGGCCGACAAGGTCTATGTGCTGACCGCCGGGCCGGCCACTGTGAAGTCGGTCTACACGATCGACCTGCCGCGCCCGCGCGTGGTCGCCGATATCCGCTACGAGCAGAGCTTCATCGATTACTCGCGCACCATCTGGGCCGACCTCAAGGAAGAGGTCGAGACCAGCTACGCGCGCGCCGCTGCCTGAGGAGGAACGCCATGACCGACGCCACCATGGACATCAGTTCAAGAGCTTTCAGGCCGGGCACCTCCGATGCGGAAATCGAAGCGGCCGCCGCGAAGACGGCAAGGCATCGGCGGCGCACCGTGATGTTCTGGCGTGTCGCCATCCTCGTCGCCTTCCTGGTTCTGTGGGAAGTCGCCGCCCGTCTCGCCTGGATCGATCCGTTCTTCTACGCAATGCCAAGCGCGATCGCGTTGCGGCTCTATGAGTGGATCACGGAAGGAACGTCCGAGGGGCCGCTCTGGTATCATCTCTATGTTACCATGGAGGAGGCGGTCATCGGCTTCGTGACCGGCTCGGTTGCCGGTATCATCATCGGCGTCGCGCTCGGCCGCAACCGGATGGCTGCCGACATTTTCTCGATCTACATCAAGGTGATCAATTCCATTCCGCGCGTGGTTCTGGCACCGATCTTCATCATGATCCTCGGCCTTGGCCTCGCTTCGAAAGTGGCGCTTGCCTTCGTGATGGTTTTCTTCGTTGTCTTCCACAACGCCTTTCAGGGCGTGCGGGAAGCCGACAGGGCAATGATAGCCAATGCCCGCATCCTGGGCGCATCCAACTGGCAATTGACCCGCTCGGTGATTGTCCCTTCGGCGATGAGCTGGATCTTCGCCAGCCTGCATGTCAGCTTCGGCTTTGCCATCATCGGCGCGATCGTCGGCGAGTTCGTCGGCTCGCGCTATGGCATCGGTCTGCTGATCAACATCGCCAAGGGATCCTTTGACGCGGCCGGCATGTATGCTGCGATCGTCATCGTCATGGTGGTGGCGCTCGGTGCCGAATATCTGATGACGATGGTCGAGGATCGCCTGGCAAAATGGCGTCCCCAGCCACTGCATGAGACGCAGTGAGCGGCGACAGACCTAGCTGTCCGCCAGCGGCAGCCTTACCTCAACCACCAGACCGCCGGTCGCGCCATCCCCTAGGGTGACGCGGCCGCCAGCATTTTCGACGACCTCACGTACGATGGCAAGACCAAGCCCGCTGCCTTCCTCGGTCGAACCGGCGATGCGGTAAAAGCGCTCGAAAACATGGTCTCGCTCGTCCACCGGAATGCCGGGCCCGTCGTCGGCGACAGTCAGCACGGCTTCGCCATCGACGGCCGCCAGCTTGACTGTGACGGTGCCGCCGACTGCCGAATAGCGCAGCGCGTTGTCGACGAGGTTGACGATCATCTCGCGCAGCATCGTGCCGTCGCCGATGACCGACACAGGGCCGGCCTCCTCGAGGCCGAGATCGATATTGCGGCTGATCGCTGTCGGCGCCTGCGTTTCCAGCACATGGCGGGCAGCCTCGGTCAGGTCGATGCGGTCGGCGCGTGGCCGCCTGCTACCTGGTTCCGCGCGGGACAGGGTCAGCAGCTGTTCGGCCAACCGTGCCAGCCGGCCGGAACTGGCCTGCAGCGCCACCAAGGCTTCCTGACGCGCGTCAGCCGCACTTTCACGCAGCGCGTAGCTTGCCTGTGTCGACAGCAACGCCAGCGGTGTGCGCAACTGGTGCGCCGCATTGGCGATGAAGCGGCGCTGGGCCGCCATCTGTGCCCGCACGCGCTCCATATAGGCGTTCAGTGCATCGATCAGCGGGCGGATCTCGCTTTGAGCCCCCGGCACTTCGACCGGATCGAGCTCGCTGCGGTTTGGCGAACGCACCGCGTCGCGCAACCGGATCAGTGGCGCGAGGCCGCGATGCAGCCCCAGCAGAACGAACAAGCCGGCAATCGCCACCAGCGCCAGCTGCTGGGTAAAGGCGCTCAGCCAGAGCCGTCTCACCATCGCGTCATGGCCGGCGAGCGTAACGCCCACGGTGACCGTTATAGGGGAATCGGCACCGGCACCGATCACGGCATGGCTGAGGGTCAGAAGCCGCAACGGGTGGTCGCGATAGCTGGCCCCGACGCTGGCGTGCCCGGGCGCTGCGGGCAAGTCCGGATAGCCCGTCAGCAGCCGCCCTCCGGCAGCCTTGACCTGGTAGTAGACGCTGTCGCGATCGCCGGTATCGAACATCTCGATCGCCGCCGGCGGTATCGTGGCGTCGAGCACGCCGTCGGTGACGGCGGCACGCTCGGCAATGGCGCGTGCCGAGCCCATCAGCATGCGATCGGTGACGAGATCCGCGGTTGCCAGCGCGTTGCGGTGGCTGGTCCACAGATTGATGGTGGCGAGCCCGACGAGAGGCAATACCACCCAGGCCAGAAGCTGCAAGCGAAGGCTGTTAATCCTCATGGCGCAGGAGATAGCCGAGGCCGCGTAGCGTGACGATGCGGACCCGCGAGCCTTCCAGTTTCTTGCGCACACGGTGCACATAGATCTCGATGGCGCTGGGGTCGGCATCGGTCTCGAAATCGTAGATTGCCGCCGACAATGCCGCCTTGCTCACCGTGCGCCCGGCCTTGACCATCAACTGCTCCAGCACGGCATGCTCGCGCGGCGTCAGCGCCAGCGTTTCGCCCGCGAGCGAAAACAGCCGCGTGTTGGTGTCGAAGACGAGATCGCCGCACGAAACGACAGGCGCTGTGCGGTCGTTGGCGCGTCGTAGCTGGGCTCGGATGCGCGCCTCGAGTTCCTCGATCTGGAAGGGTTTCGCCAGATAGTCATCGGCCCCCTCGTTGAGGCCCTTGACCCTGCCGTCGAGGCTGGCATTCGCGGTCAGCACGATGACCGGCACACGGTTGCCGCGCGCCCGCAGTAGGCGCAGCACCTCCAGCCCGCCCATGCGCGGCAGCGCAAGGTCGAGGATGACAAGCGCATGGTCGCCGGCGGCCAGCGCGTGCTCGACATCCTCGCCATCATGGACGATGTCGACGACATAGTTCGCCTGGCGCAAGGTCTTGCCTAGCCAATCCGCCAGTTCGCGATTGTCCTCGACAAGCAGCAGCCGCATTTTCTATCGCTGTCCTGGGATGCAAGTCACCCGGAAATCTGTCCGTTCCTTCGACCGGCATAGCCAGGTCGCGTCCGATTGATGATCGTGCACAATCGATAATATCGATCCAGCCACAAGGCAAATGCGCCCATCGTCGTTTCCGACCCCGTGGATTGCCGTCTCCAGACGCGACAGGTTCGAAGCTCAAAAATAAGCGGGGTTATCGTCCCGGCGGATTTCGGGCTCGCGCAATTCATGCCGTTCGATGCTCTGAAAAAAGTGCCAGAACCGGTCTGTCGCCGCAAATCGAACCGATCGGTTCGTTTTCTGTTGACGGACCGTCCAGTACGTGGTGAACGCCGGCTTAGTGAATGGCTACGCCACCCGATGGGTGCTTTCTGATAACTATTTGTTTTTGAATAAGAAAATTATGACCGCTTAAGGTCTTGGCCAAATTTCAAGGGCCGGATTCGAGCCGCGAGGGAACATCTTCGTGATTGGAAGTCGTCGACCGACAAACCCACTTCGGGGTGGTCCGAGCGACGCGAAATTCCTCCCAAGGGCACGCCACTAGACGGACAGGACAAAAGAATACTGGAGTACTTAAAATGACCAAGATCGCTCTTACCGCCGCTGCCATCCTCGTTGCCACGGGCACTGCCTTTGCCGGCAGCGACAATTATGGCTCGGCCAACGCCAACCAGCCCACCGCCACCGTCGACAACTCGTTCACGGCTTCGATCCAGAAGTCGAACTCGACCGTCGAGAAGCCGGTAACGCAGGGCAGCGACCGCAACCTGTTCGGCAACCGCTAATCGCCTTTCCCGAACCAGTCGCAATCAGCCAAATATTCAAATCAGGAGTACTTAAAATGACCAAGATCGCACTCACAGCGGCCGCCATCCTCGTTGCCACGGGCACCGCTTTCGCCGGCAGCGACAACTACGGCTCCAACAATGTCAACCAGCCGGTTGCCAACCAGTCGGTTTCCAACATCGACACCTCGCACACCGGCTCGATTCCGAAGTCTGTAAGGGCACAGGGCGACGCCAATGCCAACGTGCCGGCCCAGTCTGGCCAGGGCATCTGGGGTCGTTGATTTCTGAAAAGTCTTCGACCACAAAGAGCGGTGGGCTCGGCCCGCCGCTCTTGTTTTTTGAGCGCGACGCCGATGCGCAGTCGCCATCCGACCCCGAAATTCGCCGATCTACAAAGCATCTCCAAGTTCGGGAATAAAACCGGACTGTCCATGGTCTTGTCCGTAGCGGAACCGTCCTCCCAAGACGCCGCCCAACGGAAGAACCAGGAGACTTGAAGATGAACAGGACCACCCTCATTGCCGCCGCCATCCTCGTTGCCACGGGCAGCGCTTTCGCCGGCAGCGACCACTATGGCTCCAACAACGCCAACCAACCGGTTGGCTCGGCAGCCGGCGTCGATCATGCCGTCACTGGCTCGGTCAAGACCATGGCTGAGCACAAGGCTGCGGATGCCAAGATGAAGACCACAACCGACTGGCCCGAACCCGGCCAGGGCATCTGGGGCAACTGATGTCTCGAGCGGATGTGGCGGGCCTGGCCTGCCGCATCTGGATGCTAGCCCAGATCCTTCGGCCGCAGACAATGCGTCAGCCGGGCGGAGGACAATCCGGACCAGTCACCCTCGAACACGAAGCGCGCAAGGGCTCCCGTCGGGAACTTTTCCTCGAGCCTCTTGCGGGCCTTGATCTCCGACATTGGCCCCGCAAGCTGTTTAGCCAGATCTTCCAGGCCCGGATTGTGGCCGACCACCAGCAAGCTGCCGCTCGATGGGTCGGCTTGACGAATCTGGTTCAGAATTTCCGCCGCTGAAGCACCATAGAGCGCCCTGGCGAATGCGACTTCGGGCAGCGCGGGCAATTCCATCGCCACCAGCCGCCAGCTGTCACGGGCTCGCAGCGCCGACGACACCAGCGCCAGGTCCGGCAGCCAATCGCGCGCGGCAAGGGCGCGCCCCATCAACTGGGCAGCCTTCAATCCGCGTTCGGCCAAGGGGCGGTCGAAATCATCAAGGTCGGGATCATCCCAGCTCGATTTGGCGTGGCGAAGCAGGAGCAGCTGTTTCCGGGAGGCAGACATGGATCAGAACAATGTCGACACGTCGCGCGCGCCATGCACGACACGAACGATCTCGATATGCTTTTGGGCAATACGATAGAGCACGAGGTAATTGCCTATCGTGAGCGCTCGCGCTTGGGCAGCGATGTCCGGTCTTAGCGGGCCGGATTCAGGGAAATCGGCGAGTTGCAAAATGCGCTCCGACACAGCGTTCAGCAAGCGGTCGGCGGCAAGCGGGCTGTCCGTGGCGATGGCAAACCAGATGTCGATCAGGTCGTTCTCGGCCGCCGGGCTGCGGACAATCGGGATGCCGGCCATCCGCTGCTACTTTGCGCCAGCGAGCCGACTACGGGCTTTCTGCTTGATGACCTCGATGTCGAAAGGTTCGAACGGACCGCTTTCTAGTCCTTCCGACCAAGCCCTGCGCAGCCGTTCCACTTCGGCTTCGCGCAAGGGCTGTCGCAGCCGCCACTCTCGCAAGGCTTCGCGGATTACTTCGCTCGCCGATCCGTACTGCCCGCTGGCTACGGCGCCCTTGACCATATCAAGCAGGTCCGGGGAAAGTGCTACGCTAACTTTCTCGACTGTTGACATCGACCTGTCTCCTTACCCAAATGGTAGCAAATATTGCTACCATTCTCAATAGCAAGGCTTACGGCGTGATGCGCGCCAGCTGTTCGAGATCGATCTCCTCGCGCAGCGGGGTCGGCGTGATGATCATCGCGGTTGCGTTGTCGGCGTCGTCGGCGAAGCGGGCAAAGACGGTGCGTCCGCGTTCCATCCGCGCCCTGCCTTCGGCGACCAGCCCCAGCGCCAGCGGATAGAGCCGGTGCTCGGCTTTCAGCACGCGGGCAGCCAGTGAATCGGTATTGTCGCCGACCATCACCGGCACCGCCGCCTGCGCGATGATCGGGCCGTCATCCATCTCCGACGTGACGAAATGCACCGTGCAGCCATGGATTCGCATGCCGGCGGCAAGCGCGCGCGCATGCGTGTCAAGACCCTTGAATGCCGGCAGCAGGGCAGGGTGGATGTTGATCATGCGGCCCTGCCATTTCTCGACGAAGCCGGTGGTGAGGATGCGCATATAGCCGGCCAGCGCCACGATTTCGGCATTGAATGCCGAAAGTGCTGCGTCGATCGCCGCATCATGCGCCTGCTTGCTGCCATGGCCGGCGCGGGAAATGACCTGCGTGGCGATGCCGCGCGCTTTGGCGATGCCGAGGCCGGCGGCGTCCGCTCTGTCGGAAATGACGCCGACGATCTCGGCCGGGAAAGCCGGGTCGCTGGCCGCCGCTATCAGCGCGGTCATGTTGGAGCCGCGCCCGGAGATCAGAACAACGGTACGTTTCCTCTGCACGCTCATAGGCCGATCGAGCCCCGATAGATGACACCGGCGTCGCGGCGCGGCACGATGCGGCCGATCGGCGTCACGGTCTCGCCGGCTTCCTGCAGCACGGCGGCGACCTGCGCCGCCCGGCCGGAGGCCACCGCCAAAATCATGCCGATGCCGCAATTGAAGGTGCGCATCATTTCTTCCGGCGCCACGCCGCCGGTCCTTGCCAGCCACGAGAACACCGCAGGCACGTCAATCGCCTCGAGGTCGAGTTCCGCCGAAAAGTCCTTGGGCAGCACGCGCGGAATGTTTTCCGGGAAGCCCCCGCCGGTGATGTGGGCCAGCGCCTTGATGCCATGCGTGTTGCGGATAGCCTTGAGGATCGACTTGACGTAGATGCGGGTCGGTTCGAGCAGCGCCTCGGCAAGCGTCGCCTCGTCGTTGAACGGCGCCGGGTCGCTCCAGGCGAGACCGCTGACGGCGACGATACGGCGCACCAGCGAAAATCCGTTCGAATGCAGGCCCGAGGAGGCCAGCCCCAGCAACACGTCGCCTTCGACGATGTCGTCGGTCGGCAGCAGCTGGCCGCGTTCGGCCGCGCCCACGGCAAAGCCGGCAAGATCGTAGTCGTTGCCATGATACATGCCAGGCATTTCCGCCGTTTCGCCGCCGATCAGCGCGCAGCCGGCCTGGCGGCAGCCCGCGGCGATGCCGCCGACGATCGCCGCGCCCTGATCGGGATCGAGCTTGCCGGTGGCGAAATAGTCGAGGAAGAACAACGGTTCCGCGCCCTGGACGACGATGTCGTTGACGCACATGGCGACGAGATCGATACCGATCGTGTCATGTTTTCCCGCATCGATGGCGATCTTCAGCTTGGTGCCGACGCCGTCATTGGCCGCGACCAGCACCGGATCGGTAAAGCCCGCCGCCTTGAGGTCGAACAGACCGCCGAAACCGCCGATCTCGCCATCGGCGCCTGGCCGCCGCGTCGCGCGCACCAGCGGCTTGATCTTCTCGACCATCAGGTTGCCCGCGTCGATATCGACGCCAGCCTCGGCATAGGTGAGCCCGTTCTTGCGCTTGCCTGTTTTTTGCTGGCTCGTGTCGCGCTTGCTCATCGCAATTTTCCTGCTCGTTTGCGGGCTCTTCGCATGAACGGTTTCAGTCCGCAAGGATAACGGCGGCCGAGGTGCGTTTCGACGTGACAAAACCGTGGACAGCAGCCTGTCCCTTGCACCCGCCCTGCGTCTCCATCATGTATCAGCAAGCAAACCCGATAGGCACGCATTTGACCATCCCCAACCTGATCACCATTCTGCGCCTTGTTCTGGTGCCAGCGGTGGTGCTGGCGATGCTTCAGGCGCGCTGGGAGTGGGCCTTTGCTGGCTTCCTCATCGCCGGCATCTCCGATGGCGTCGATGGCTTCATCGCCCGCCGTTTCAACCAGCAGTCCAGGCTCGGCGCCTATCTCGACCCGATGGCCGACAAGCTGCTGCTGGTCTCGGTGTTCGTCGTCATGGGCTTCATCGGGCAATTGCCGCTTTGGCTGGTGGTCATCATGGTGTCGCGCGACGCATTGATCGTCTGCGCGGTTGTGTTGTCCACCGTCATGGCCCATCCGGTCGAGATGAAGCCGCTTTTTGTGTCGAAGGCCAACACCGCCGTCCAGATCGTGCTGGCGGCGGTTGTGCTGGGCGAACTTGCCCTTGTCGTCAACCTCCACCCGCTGAGGCCAACCCTCATATTGCTGTCCGGGGTCTTGACCGTGGCTTCGGCCGCGGCCTATCTCGTGGCTTGGCTGAGGCATATGAGCGGCTATGGCGAAGGCTCCACTCCGGACATCTGAGACAGAAGCAGCAGCGGTGGAGGCTGAGGCCGCCGACCTTGCCGCATCAGCCGCCTTCCGTCGCCAGATCTTCTTCTGGCTGGCCGGCGCCGCGATCCTGGCACTTTTCCTCTATATCTTCAGCGCCATCCTGTTGCCCTTCGTCGCCGGCATGGTGCTTGCTTATTTCCTTGATCCCGTCGCCGACCGGCTGCAGCGGCTCGGCCTGTCCCGTTTCATGGCGACGGTGGTCATCCTCATCACTTTTCTCATCGTGCTGGTGCTGGCCTTCGTCATCCTCATTCCGGTTCTGGCCACGCAGATGGCGGATTTCGCCGGCAAATTGCCGGAGTACCTGACCCGGCTGCAGACCCTGATCACGTCGTTTGATCCGAAATGGCTGGAGCAGAAATTCGGCGTCAACGCCAATGGCCTGCGCGACGGGCTGAACTCGCTGCTGACCTCCGGCTTCGGCCTGCTTACCACGGTCTTCACCTCGATCTGGAGTTCCGGCGTGGCGCTGGTCTCCGTGGTCAGCCTGTTCGTGGTGACACCGGTTGTCGCCTTCTACATGCTGCTCGACTGGGATCGCATGGTGGCGGTCATCGACAGCTGGGTGCCGCGCGACAATGTCGCGACGGTGCGCGCCATCGCCAAGGACATCAACACCGCAACGGCCGGCTTCGTGCGCGGCCAGGGCACGCTTTGCCTGGTGCTGGGCGCCATGTATGCCACCGGCCTGACGCTGACCGGGCTGAATTTCGCCATCCTCATCGGCCTGTTCGCCGGGCTGATCTCCTTCATTCCCTATGTCGGCTCGCTGACCGGACTGGTGCTGGCCATCGGCGTCGCCTTCGTCCAGTTCTGGCCGGACTGGACCATGATCGTCGCCGTCGCCGTGGTCTTCGTCATCGGCCAATTCATCGAAGGCAATATCCTGCAGCCCAGGCTGGTTGGCAAAAGCGTCGGCCTGCACCCGGTATGGCTGATGTTTTCGCTGTTTGCCTTCGGCGCGCTGTTCGGCTTCGTCGGCTTGTTGATCGCGGTGCCGGCTTCCGCGGCGGTTGCCGTGCTGGTGCGGTTTGCCATAGCCCGCTATCTCGAATCGCCACTTTACAAGGGCCACGGCGAAGCATCTGTGCCGCGGCTCCCGGCCGGTCGTCGCAAGGCCATCAAGTCATGATCAGGCTGGTGACCAGACACCTTGCCGGCCCGCACGGCTGAGCCCGCATGAGCGACCAGAAAACCGACCCGCCGCGCCAGTTGCCGCTCGATCTCGGCCACGGCACCGGCTATTCGCGCGACGACCTCGTCGTCTCCGGCACCAATGGTCAGGCGGTGGCGCTGGTCGACCGCTGGCCAGACTGGCCCTCGCCGGTGGTGGTGCTGGCCGGTCCGGCCGGCTCCGGCAAGACACATCTGGCCTCGATCTGGCGTATGCGCGCCAACGCGGTGGCGGTCGACGCCGGGCGCATTGGCGACGGCATTGCAAATCTCGGCACCCGACCGGCGCTGATCGACGATGTCGATGCCGGGACGGTCGATGAACAAGGCCTGTTCCATCTGATCAATGCCGTGCGCAGTGCGGGCTCGACGCTGCTGTTGACGGCGCGGCGTTTTCCCTCGGCCTGGGGTGTTTCGCTGCCCGATCTCGCCTCGCGGCTCAAGGCGGCGGCGACGGTCGAGATCCATGAACCCGACGATCTCCTGCTCGCCGGCGTCATCACCAAGCTGTTCGCCGACCGCCAGATCGAGGTCGAAGCGCATGTCGTGCAGTATCTGGTGCGGCGCATCGAGCGCTCGCTGGCGACAGCCATGCGCGTGGTCGAGCGGCTCGACCGCACCGCGCTCGAGCGCAAGACGCCGATCACCAGGGCGCTCGCCGCCGAAACCGTCAGCGCCATGGATGAGGGGCAGGGCGAGTTCGAGATCTAGAGGGCCTTGATATCAGGTGATGCCGGCCTGCGAACGGCGGCTTCTCGCGTCTCCTGTCCCATTTCGGGAAATAGCAGCTGGCATCGGTCTTGCTGGTATAGTCTCGCCGGCTGACCCCGGTCCTGATTGCGTTCCAAATCAGGTTGTAGGCTCGCCGGGAGTGAGGCGGTTGGGGTTCTCGCCCGGCGAGCTTGCCTTCAAAAATGCATCGGGCGTTCGCTGGCGCCGCTGGCAATTGGACGCCAGCCATCTCATCGCCGATGAGGTGGCGAAGGAATGACTGCCATCTGCTCCCTGTCAGCGACGATTGAAGACTGACATAAAAGCGCCCACTGGCGCTGCGCCAGTGGCTGTCGACATCGCATTTCTGGGGGGGTCCGTGCGCGTATCCGTGCGCGAGATGGTCGGAGTGGAGAGATTCGAACTCCCGACCCTCTGGTCCCAAACCAGATGCGCTACCAGGCTGCGCTACACTCCGAACGATCTGTTGCCTATTCATTTCAGTGTTGCATGGCAAGCGCAAAAACCTTGCCGCCGTGCGCATTGCGCAGTAATGACGGGCAAAGGGTGGCGATGCTGCCTTGCACAGCAATGAGGTGGCCATGTCCGCGCGCATTTTCAGCCCAGCCAAAACCGCGATGCAGTCCGGCAAGGCCAAGACCGGCCACTGGGTGCTGGAATTCGACCCTGAGACGCGCAAGAAGATCGACCCTCTGATGGGCTACACCACGTCGGGAGACATGAGAAGCCAGATCAGGCTCGCCTTCGACACCAGGGAAGAGGCCGTGGCCTACGCCGAAAAAGAAGGGCTTGCCTACCGCGTCGAGGAGCCGAAAGAGGCCAAGCGCCGCCAGATTTCCTACGCGGAGAATTTCCGCTATGACCGCAGGACGCCCTGGACGCACTGAACGGCGGCCAGTGCCCGCGCCAAGTATCCAGCCGGCCCAGCGGCCGGCCAGCGGTCCCGTAGCTCAGCTGGATAGAGCACCGGCCTTCTAAGCCGATGGTCACAGGTTCGAATCCTGTCGGGATCGCCAATAATTTCAATAACTTAGTCGTGATGGGGGGCGGAATTCCGACCCGGCTAAGCCGAAATTCCCGCTGCTCAACTGTTTCGCTGTCACGGATGCGCTTGCGCCGACACGGCGTGCGATGAACATCAGGGCGTCGGTCCATGCCCCTGAATGGCACATGCCATCGTATTATTTCGTGACACCGCCTTTTCGGAACCTTCCCGCGCACGACGCGTTTCGGCGCCTGTATTCGCAAAGCCTCATACAAAGGCGGATAGGTGGGAGGCAAACACGGGTGGGGAGGAGTGTTGCCATGTCGAAACGAGAAATAGCAGTGTCCCCGGCGCTGGATCGGCGGATCGCCGATCTCAAGGCCAGGATACAGGACGCCCGGATTACAGAATACGAAATGAAGACCTTTCAGAAAGTGGCTTCCGTCATGGGCGGAGGCGAAGACTTCCTGCGTCTTGATGCCGACGACCTGATCGCTGCATCTTTCGTCGTCGACGCGCTGGGTGAACGAACGCTCAACTGACAGCTAGGCGGTCCAGTTTCGAGCGCTGCTTGCCCTTGCCCAGCCAACAGCTTGGTCCAAGCCTTCAAACCGGGAATCCGGGCGGTCGCCTTTCGGCGGCCGTCCTTTGGCGTTGGGGATTGCTTCCAAGGGAGTGGCGATGATCCTGCCGCAAAGCCGCCGACCGCGGGGCGCCTGTCATCCGCGCCGTGCCGGATGTCGAATTGGAAGCAAAGTCTTAGCACTTTGTTTGCGTTGGTACGTCATAGTAGAGACGGCTAACGGAGTTGAACGGGATGAAGCTTGATCTGTCGTCGACGAGCTGGGGCAGGGTGATCGCTGTCACTGCCGCCGGGACGGCATTCTTCATTGCGGTGGCGTTTTTCGTCGATTCCTTCAACTTCCCCTATCTCTCCTCCGAGGCCGTCTGGCGCGCACAGATGACCGACCTGCTGCTTCCCTTGGGGCTGGGCGGGTCGTTTCTGTTTTTCCTCATGTGGAAGATCCGCCAGTTGGCCATAGCCCAGCGTGACCTCAGCGTCATTGCCGCGACGGACAGCCTGACGGCGGTGCTGAACCGTGGCGCCTTCTCGATGTTGGTCGAGGCCTATCTTGAGCAGACCCGCAAGCAGGAGCAGCCCCATTCGAGCGCGCTGTTGATCATCGACGCCGACCATTTCAAGTTGATCAACGACCGCCTTGGCCATGACTGCGGCGACCAGGCGCTCAAGCTGATCGCGCAGGCGATCAAAGGCCAGCTGCGCGGCGGCGATATCGTCGGCCGTATCGGTGGCGAGGAATTCGGCGTGTTTCTTCCCGGCGTGGATCCCTCGCAATCCTGGGTGGTTGCCGAGAGCATCCGCCGACGCATTCGTGAGATGGACTTTTCTCCCGGCGGGCGTCCATGCCCGCTGTCGGTCAGCATTGGCGGCACAAGCTTCAGTGGGCCGACCACCTACGAAGCGATCTTCTCGGCAGCCGACAGACGGCTCTATGCGGCCAAGTCCAATGGACGGGATCAGGTCAGTTTCGATCCGGTCAACCCCTTGCAGGCGCCACCGCCGAGTGCTGCTACCGTGCATTGATCCACGCTCTCCCAGAGAGTGGAAGCTGCCGCCGACCGCTTCCTTGACGCTCCCTTACCGGTGTGCTTCCTCCGGGGAGATGATGTATGGGGCATCGCTAGGGACGTTCCTGCTTTCCTGAGTTGCTCGAGTGCCCGAGCCGCCGGTACAGCCACGGCCTCTTTGGATGCCGGCGAACGAATGGTGAGACGGGGTCGGGCAAGGCCAGGTAAGCACAGCGATCATGATCCATCTGTTCAACGGCTTTCAGAACCCCCTTGGCGGCAGCGAACTCGAAACCCTGGAACTGTACCGGCTGTTGAGTGCCGACTCGCGGGTGCGTCTGTGGGCAACCTCCTCCAGGGTGTCCGACGAGCTGATGCGACATTTTCCGATTCGCCGCATTTCGCCGCCAACGCGGAACGTGCCGGACGGCGGCACCTATGTCTTCCTCGGCGCGCATTGGCGCAACAAGGTGTGGCCCTACCTGATCCCGCGGCCGCGCCGGCTGATCTACGTCTTCAACACCTTTCACCCGAAGGTCATCGCGTTGACGACGCGCATGCCGCGAATGCTGGGCTGGCCCGACGCCGAACTGGTGCTGATTTCCGACTTTCAACGGCGCATGCTGCAGGTCGACGGCGTCGTGCATCCGTCGCCGATCGATATTGACCGTTTTGCGCCGCGGCTGGCCCGTCCGGATGGTCCGTTCACGGTGGGGCGGTTGAGCCGCGACACGCCAGACAAGCATCACGCAGACGACGTGGCGCTCTACGAGGCATTGCTGGCGGATGGCGTTGCGGTGCGAATTCAGGGCGGGATGCCTCTCAAGGACAGGCTCGCGCCGCATCCGCAACTCGAACTCCTGGCGCAGGGCCAATTCGCGGCCGAACAGTTCCTTCCGACGCTCGACGTGTTCTACTATCGCACCGGCTCGCATGTGGAGACATTCGGCCGCGTGGTGTTCGAGGCAATGGCCTGCGGTTTGCCCGTGGTCTGCCATTCGCATGGCGGCTACGCCGATCATATCAGGCATGGCGAAAATGGTTTCCTGTTCGAAACGACCCAGCAGGCGGCGCGGATCCTGGCCGAACTCAAAGCCGATCCGGCGCTGCGGGCGACAGTCGGCCACAAGGCACGGCAGACCGTCGAGCAGTTGTTTTCGTCGCAGGCGCTGCGGCAGCGGCTGGACTTCTATCTGCGTTAGCGGCTCCTCGCCGTCCTCCCTCTCCTGGCCGCGCGACATTGTATCCGGCCCGTTTGGCATGGATCTCGACATCGCGCTAAAGGTGGGCAAGCAGGTGTGAATCGCCGGGCGGACGGTATCGGCGCGCCAACAGATTGAATGGGACTTTCTACCGATGACACCAATGGGCGGCGCGGCACTGCTGATCCTTGTCCTGACCTATGCCGGTGTCGCCATTGGCCGCATCCCTGGCCTGCGCCTGGACAGGGCGGGGATCGCGCTGCTCGGTGGGGCCGCGATGATCGCCATCGGCGCGCTCAGCATGGAGGATGCCTACCGCGCGATCAATTTCGACACCATCACACTGTTGCTCGGTATGATGATCGTGGTGGCGCATCTGAAGGTCTCCGGCGCCTTTCGCGGCCTTGGCGCCATCGCCATCGAGCACGCGCATGCGCCTTTCATGCTGCTGGTCATGGTGACGTTGCTGACCGGCGTGCTGTCGGCTTTCCTGGTCAATGACGCCATCTGCCTTGTCATGGCGCCGATCGTCGTCCACGTCACCCGCGTCATCAAGCGCAACCCAATCCCCTACTTGATCGCCACCGCCACCGCATCCAATTGCGGCAGCGTCGCCACCATCACCGGCAATCCGCAAAACATGGTCATCGGCGCGCTGTCGGGCATTTCGTATCCGGCCTTTTCGGCGGCACTGGCTCCGGTCGCGCTATTTGGCCTCGTCGCGGTCATCGCCATCGTGCGCATCGTCTACCGCGCCGAATTCGCCCGCACCGCCCAACTGACACCCGAGGTGTCACGCGGCCGCATGCACCGGGGACAGGTGTTGAAGGCGGTGGTGGTCTGCGTCGGGCTGGCCATCGCCTTCTTCGCCGGCGTGCCTGTCGCCAAGGCGGCGCTGATCGGCGGCGCCATTCTCCTGCTCACCCGTGCCATCAAGCCGGAACGCATCTACCGCGAGATCGACGGGCCGTTGCTGTTCATGTTCGCCGGCCTGTTCGTAGTGGTCGCCGGCGCCGAAAAGACGCTGCTGACCCCTGACCTCATCACCTCCGCCAAGGGGCTCGGGCTGGACGATGTCTGGCGGCTGTCCGGCTTCACCGCGGTGCTCTCCAACATCATGAGCAATGTGCCGGCCGTGCTGGCGCTGCGGCCGTTCATACCCGGCCTCGAAAACCCGGAACGCGCCTGGCTGGTGGTGGCGATGAGCTCGACGCTGGCGGGCAATTTCACGCTGCTCGGCTCGGTCGCCAACCTGATCGTTGCCGAGCAGGCCAAGAACGCCGGCACACAGCTGTCCTTCGGCGCCTTCTTCAAGGTCGGCTTGCCACTGACACTGATAACGCTCGTCGCCGGCACGGCATGGCTGGCGTTCGCTTTCTAAGCCTTGCCACTTGAAGTTCGCGCCCGGACCAGGGTCGCCGCGGCTCGTCCCGCGGCTTCGATATAGTCGGGATTGCGGTGGATCAGCATGATCGAAAAGCAGCCATCGATCAGCAGAACGATCTCGCGCGCCAAGGCTTGCGGCTCCTCGACGCCATGGTTGGACAATGCGCCAGCCAGCCAGGTTTCGAAATTTGACTTGTGTCGCGATCCGACCTTGATCGCCGGGTGCCCAGGCATCGAGGCGAGTTCCGCGGCGGTGCGCAGGAAGCCGCATCCTTTCCACTTCGGATGGCGCGCGGCCCGTGCCAGATTGGTGAAGATCGCCTCGGCCTTGCGATCCGCGCCGCCTTCGGCGGCATCGAACCAGCCGGCCATACGCTTCAGATTGGGTTGGTCGCGGCCATCGAGATAGGCGGCGATGAGGTCGTCCTTGCTCTTGAAGTGGTAATAAAGCGTCCGCTTGGTGAGCCCCGCTTCCTCGGCAACGGCATCGACGCTGACACGGCCGATACCTTCCGCGTAAAACAGCCTGGTAGCGGCATCGACAATGCGCTTGCGAGTAGGGCTCTGTGCTTCGGGCATGAGCCTAAGTATACCGACTAGTGAATATACACAAGCGGCAAAGCGCGTCACCTTCCAGCCTATCAGCACAATGGAGAAGGAAGCCAGATGACCGATCTTGTCCTGAACGAAACCAGGGATGGGATAGCCGTCCTCACCCTCAACCGGCCGGCAAAACTCAACGCGCTGAACTATGCCCTGATCGATCGCCTGCTTGCACTCCTCGACGACATTGAAGTCGATGACGCCGTTCGGGCGGTCATTCTTACCGGAGCAGGGGAGCGGGCGTTTTCGGCGGGCGGTGATATCCACGAATTCTCGGCCAGTTTGGAGCTTGGCGCCGATATCGCGATGCGTGACTTCGTCATGCGCGGGCAGCGTCTGACAGCAAGGCTGGAAGCATTCCGCAAGCCCGTCATCGCCGCGGTCAATGGCCTGGCTTTCGGTGGTGGATGTGAAATCACCGAGGCCGTGCCGCTCGCCATTGCCAGCGAACGCGCTTTGTTCGCCAAACCGGAAATCAACCTGGCAATGCCGCCGACCTTTGGCGGCACGCAGCGCCTGCCCAGGCTCGCCGGGCGCAAGCGCGCGCTCGAACTGCTTTTGACCGGCGACTGGTTTCCGCCGCAGCGCGCCCTTGAACTTGGCCTCGTCAACCAGGTGGTGCCGCATGACGATCTGATGCCGGCGGCAATCGGCCTGGCCAGGCGGATTCTGCGGCACTCCGGGTCGGCGGTCGCCAGCATCCTCACGGCGGTGGCGCGCGGCCTCAACCAATCCATCGCGGAAGGATTGCTGGTCGAGGCCGAGCAGTTCGCCCGCATGGCCCCGACCGCCGATCTGCGCGAAGGGCTCGATGCCTGGATCGGGCGCCGGACGCCGGGCTATTCCGGTTCGTGGACGCACATCACCCGACCGGATGAGGCCAGGCGAGCGTCGCTGGAGGAGGATCGGCTTGCCAAACGGGATTCTGGCGCCGCCGTCGTCGGCACATGGCCTTTAATGTCTGGATGGAAACGACCCTCCAAATAAGGGCGGGCGGGATAGACCTAGTTTTCCTAAGCCTAGGCGCTAGAACTACTCGTTTGCGCCAAGGCAATGACCAGCGTGATCCTGGGCACCATTCGGAGCCGGATTGTCGGCGAATGGCAATGGAGACATCGATGGTTGCTCTCGCTCGCAGGCCTTGGATTCCATCGGATTGCGAAGCCTTTGCCCAAGAGCTGGCGCGCAAGACGAGCGGTCAGGCAACCGGCGAGATCATGGCGGCAATTGACAGAGCCATCGAACTGAACCGGTCGATCCATGAAGCCGACTGCATCAACCTCAACCCGGCCACCAATATCATGAACCCAAAGGCCGAAGCCGCGCTGGCTTCTGGCTTGGGGTCGCGCCCGTCGCTTGGCTACCCCGGCGAAAAATACGAGATGGGATTGGAGGGTGTCGAGCAGATCGAGGTCATTGCGGCTGAGCTGGCGGCTGAAGTTTTCGGCGCCAGCTATGCCGAAATCCGGGTGCCTTCCGGCGCGATCGCCAATCTCTATGCGTTCATGGTTGCAGCTCGGCCAGGCGACAGCATCATTGTCCCGTCGCCGGCGATCGGAGGGCATGTAACCCACCATATGGCCGGCTGCGCCGGTCTCTACGGGCTCGATATCCACACCGCGCCGGTCGATGCCGACGGCTACACCGTCGACGTCGGCAAATTGAGCGACCTGGCCAGATCAATAAGGCCGAAGATGATAACGATCGGCAGCAGCCTCAACCTGCTGCCCCATCCCATTCGCGAGATACGGGAGATCGCCGACGAGGTCGGCGCCTTGGTTCTCTTCGATGCGGCACATCTGTGCGGCATGATCGCCGGACACGCCTGGCAGCAGCCCTTGCGGGAAGGTGCCCATCTGATGACGATGAGCACCTACAAAAGTCTCGGCGGTCCTCCATCGGGGCTGATCGTCACCAACGATGCCGCTGTTGCCGAAAAGCTCGACAAGATCGCATTTCCCGGCATGACCGCCAACTTCGATGCCGCCAAATCGGCAGCTTTGGCTATCACGCTTCTGGATTGGAAAGACCATGGCAAGGCCTACGCCTCGACGATGGCGCGGGCCGCAAAGGCGCTGGCCGAAAGCCTTGCCGATCGCGGCCTGCCGGTGTTTTCGACCGGCAGGGGCTACACGACATCACATCAGTTCGCGATCAAGGCGGCGGAGTTCGGTGGCGGCCAGGCGGCGGCAAGGAAGTTGCGGCTGGCCAACATCCTGACCTGCGGCATCGGCTTGCCGATAGAGGCCGTCGAAGGCGACATGAACGGGTTGCGCTTCGGCACACCGGAGATCGTCCGCTGGGGCATGACCGAGGACGACATGCCTGAGCTCGCGTCCCTCATCGCCAGGGGGCTGCGAGGCAACGACACCAGCGAACAAATCGCGGCAGATGTCACGGTATTCAGGCGTCGGTTCAACAAGCTTCACTTTGTGAACTGACGCCTGAAGCGGCGGGAGAACCCCGCCTTTCTCAAAAAACAGGGGAATAAAAATGCGCATGATCGTGCAGATGATGACTGCTGCCCTTATGACCGTCGCCGCTGTCGGCGCTGCGAGGGCGGATATCGTGTTCGGCGTCGCAGGCCCGATGTCGGGGCCCAACGCCGCCTATGGAGAACAGTACCGCGTCGGTGTCGAGACCGCGGTGGAACACATCAACGCCAATGGCGGCGTTCTCGGCCAGAAGCTTACCGTATCGGTCGGTGATGATGTCTCCGACCCGAAGCAGGGCGTTTCGATCGCCAACAAATTCGTAGCCGACGGCGTTCATTACGTTGTCGGACACTATAATTCTGGCGTCACCATCCCCGCTTCCGAGGTCTATGCGGAGAATGGCGTTCTGTTCGTCACGCCGACGGCCACCAACCCGATGGTGACGGAACGAGGCCTGTGGAACGCTTTCAGGGCATGCGGGCGCGACGATCAGCAAGGCACGATCGCCGCCAAATTCATTCTCGACCGTTTCAAGGACAAGAAGATTGCGATCGTCGACGACAAGTCGACGGCGGGCAAGGGTCTCGCCGACGAAATGGCCAAGGCCTACAACGCCGGCGGCGGCAAGGAAGTTCTCCACGAGGAGGTCAACCCGGGCGAGAAGGACTACAGTCCTCTTGTGGCGAAGATCAAGCAATCGGGCGCCGACCTTGTCTACTATGGCGGTCAACACACGGAGGCTGGTCTCATTGTCCGTCAGATGCATGATCAGGGCGTCACCACGATCCTGATGGGCGGTGACGGCATCTCCAACAGCGAGTTCGGTGCTATCGGCGGCGATGGTGCCGTCGGAACCCTGATGACGTCGTTCCCGGACCCGGCAACGTTTGCGGAAGCCAAGGACGCCGTCGCCGATCTGAAGGCCAAAAACGTGCCCACGGAAGCGGTGACCCTCTACGCTTACGCGGCAACGCAGATTCTTGCCCAGGCCATTGCCAAAGCCAAGGCCGACGATCCCAAGGCCGCTTCCGAAGTCCTTCATTCCGGCGCCAGCATCTCGACGGTGCTCGGCTCGATCTCCTATGACGACAAGGGGGATATCAAGCAGCCGGGCTTCGTCGTATTTGAGTGGCAGAAGGTCGACGGCAAGCTGACTCCGGTCGCCCTCAAGTAGAAACTTTGCATCGGCGGCCGGACATCGGCCGCCGATGCCGTCCTGGAACGCTGGACGATGGCAGTAAATCCGCCGCGACCTCGAATGCCGCCCCTCAACACCTTGCGGGCTTTTGAGGCTGCGGCTCGCCATGAGAGCTTTGCCAAAGCCGCGGATGAACTCGGGGTTACTCCCGCGGCGGTGTCGCATCAGGTCAAGTCCCTGGAGGCCTGGCTTGGCTCGCCGCTGTTCGTGCGCCATGCCCAGGGGCTGCATCTGACCGAGGCAGGGCGCGCGGCCCTGCCGGCCTTCTCCACGGCATTTGACGCCATGGGCCTCGCCGTCCAGGAACTGCGCATCTGGGCGCCGAGGCCGCAGGTCAGCATTGCCGCCTTGCCGTCGATCGCCCAGCTTTGGCTGGCGCCGCGCCTGCCGGCACTTCGTGCCGAGAATCCTGCCCTTCGCCCGTCCATCCACGCGCTGGAGGAGCCGCCGGATTTCCGGCGCGAGCCCTTCGACCTCGCCATCTTTCTGACCAGGCAGGCGCCCGCCGGCAGCCGCTCGTTCAAGCTCTGCGACGACGTGATCTTTCCGGTTTGCGCGCCGGCGCTGGCGCGGCAGCTGCAAACGCCGGCGGATCTGTCATCGCAGCTCCTGCTTTGGGACACGACGTGGACCGGCGACTGGAGCCTGTGGTTCGAGGCTGCGGGGCTGAAAGGCCCGTCGATCGAGTCCGGCTCCGAGTTCTCGCTCTACAGCATGGCGCTGCAGGCGGCCGTCGACGGCGCCGGGGTGGGGCATGAGCCTCTGGTCGCGCGCGCCCTCGCCGCCGGTTCGCTCGTGGCGCCGTTCCCGCGGCGCGTCCCGACTGGCCTCAGCCTGTCGATCCTTGCGCCAGACCGCCCGCCCGCCCAGGCCGCGCAAATGATCGAATGGCTGCTTTTGCAGACGTAGCGATCGCCCAGTTGCGCCCCACCGCAAGCAGATCGACGGCAAGGAAATCGCTTCGCCGCCGACCTGTTTCGGTTCTCTCGCTGGATCAGGGCGCCACCACCAAACGGCCTTTCATGTTGGGATGGAAGCGGCAGGAATAATCGACCGGTCCCGCGGCCTTCAGTATCAGGCTCGCGGATTTTTTCGGCGGGATGATCACCTCCCAGCCACCCTTCACCGTCGCCGTGTGGGCGAACACGTCCTTGTTCACCCACACGATCGTATCGCCGACCTTCGCCTCGACGGTCGCCGGCGAAAAGACAAGCTTGTCGATGGTGACCGCTATGGTTTCGGCCGCTGCAGGCGTCACCGCGACGGCTAGCGCCAAGGAGGCGATCCACAGTCGCCGATCCAAGGCGTACGGCCTCATTTCAGCATGCCGGCGACATGCTCGGCATGCTGCTCATGGCCCTGGAATATCTTCAGGCCGGTCTCCAGCAGACTCTTCAGTTCAGCATTGCTGGCCGACGGGATGAGCAGCGTTTCGAGCGCGCCGTTGACCTGCTTGTGATAGGCAACCTCGTTGTCGACATAAGCCTTGTCGAAGGCCGCGCCCTTGAGCGTGGCTAGCTTGGCCCGCTCCTCCGCCGCCGCCTTGGTCAGCGCCTTGCTGGTGGCGTTGTCTTCCGGCGTCACCTTGAGTTTCTTGACCAGGTCGAGCGCCTGCGCATTTACCGCCTCGTGGTCACGCACCATGTCCTTGGCGAAGTCGAGAACCTCCTTGTTCTTCGACTTCTTGAGCGCTTGCTTGGCTGCCTCGACATCGAGGACGCCGGCTGTATAGGCGATGTGGGCGATCTGCGGGTCGGTCGGTTTGTCGGCGGCATGGGCCAGCGGCGCCGCTCCCAACAGAAGCAGGGCGGCCAGGGCCGCGGTGTGACGAACAAGCATGGGATTCTCCTTCTCCCGGACGCGGGAAGCGCGCCGGGCAGTGGTTTTCGGTTAACGGTCATTGGATGCGGCGCGGCGGCAAACGTTCCCGCCAAAATCAACTGAATCCGACGGGGATCAGCTTTCCAGCCCGAGCCGCCGCATGACGGCGCTGGTCAGCCTTTCGCAGCGCCGGCCGGCAAAGGGGAAGGCGTCGAGCAGCACCGGTCCGATCTGGTCGTCCAGCGCCTTGCGCACCAGGGCACGGGCGCGGTGCAGCCTTGTCTTGACGGTTTCAGGCCGCACGCCAAGAAGATCGGCGGTTTCCTCGATGCTTAGCCCTTCGATCACCCGCGCCACGAACACCGTCCGGTAGACATCGGGAAGGCTGTCGGTCGCCCGTTCGACCAGCTTGAGAATTTGCCGTTGCGCCATCGTCCGCTCCGGATCGTCGCTGGGGTTGAGAGGGAACTGGATGATCTCGGCTTGCGGTTCCGGCATCGCCACCGTTCGCCGCCTTTTGCGCAGGCGGCCGAGCGCTTCGTTGATGACGATGCGGGATAGCCATGTGGCCAGCGACGAGTCACCGCGAAAGGCCCCCAGGCTGGCGAACGCCCTGACATAGGCCTCCTGGACGATGTCCTCGGCCTCGCTGTCATTGCGCACCACGCCGCGCGCGATGCGGTAGAGCCGCTGATTGTGCGCTTTCATGATGGCGCGGAAGGCGTCGCTCTCGCGTGCCAGCGCTCGACGCACGAGATGCATGTCGCCTGAAGCAGCAGAAGGCGCGGCGGTCGACACAGCAGGCATGGCCAGTTTCCTCAACCCAATCTCCGGACCGGAACCCCGATTGAAGGATTGGATGGCATGGCCGGCAGAAGGTTCCCGACTATTTTGCCGGGTCCGGCAGCGGGCTACTGTACTGCTTCCGCCGACAGCTTGTCAGCAGCCCGCAGCCGTGCCGTTGCCGCCAACAGATCGGTCTGGGTGATCAGCCCGAGGATCCGCTTGTCGTCGTCGACCACGATGACCGCGTGGCTGCGGCCGTCGGTGAGCACGGGCAACAGTCCCATTGCGGCGGAACCGGCCGTGGCGGTCGCCGCCGGCGAAATGACGGAACCGACCATCTCCGTGGCCAGCGCCAGTTCCCGCAATCCCACGGTTCCCGCCAGCCTTGCCTCTGCATCGACGACCGGCAAGATGCGGATGTTATGGTCGAGCAGCAATTTGCGCGCCCTGTCGGCAGAGGTGTGTTCATCCACCGAGATGACATCGCGCGACATGATGTCCTCGCAGAGCAACGTTGAATGCTCGCGCACCAGCGCTTGCAATTCGACTTGCCGCAGCAGCCGGTCGAGATCGTTGCGGTCGATGTCGAACGTCTCTTCGAGCGCGCCAAGCGCGGCGTCGATGTCTTCGGAGCGGAAGCCGATGCGCGACTGTGCGGGCGGATCGATGGTGCCGTGGCTGTTCGCCGGCGCCGGTGCCGGCACGTGCGGATAATTGCGCCGGGCCAGCTTGTGGAAACCATAGCCCAGCACCACCAGCAGGATCGAATTCAGCGCCACCGGCACGAACGGAAACAGGAAGCCGGCGCTGATGACGGCAGGTCCTCCCAATACCGCGGTCAGCGCCGCGGCCCCGCCCGGCGGATGCAGGCAGCGTGTGAAAGACATGGCGGCAATGGCAAGTGCCACCGCGATGCCGGAGGCAAGGGCGGTTTCATGGATGAAATGCGCCACGATCACGCCGACCAGTGCCGATATCGTGTTGCCGCCAACGATCGACCATGGCTGCGCCAACGGGCTTGCCGGCACCGCGAACAGGAGCACGGCCGATGCTCCCATCGGCGCCACCAGCAGCGGCACGTGCGGGCCATTGCCCAGCACCAGACCTCCGATCGCGCCAGTCAGGGCAATGCCGATCGTCGCGCCGATGCAGGCGATGATCCGCTCGCGCAGCGTCGCGCCGGCAAGAATGGGAACAAAAAGGCGGAAAGCCATGACGTAGGAAACTCTGCCGGTATTGCAGGGGAGGTGGAAACCGTGATGATCGCACCGCAATGACGCGGCATCGTTGAATTTGGAAGCCAAACTGATCCGCGAAGCCGCGGTTTGAAGGAATAGAATCCCCTGATGTCACCGCGGTGTCTGTCGGCCCGACGAGTTGGCTCGCGCAGGGCAAGGCGAGCGTTTCATCGGTCTTTCGAGGCGCTTGCGCCGGTTCGTTGACTCAATTTGGTAGGCGGCCTCGACTTTCAGGCCGCTGCCGCGGCGGTCAGACCGCGCAGGATGTCGGTCTTCAGATCCTCGACATCCTCGAGGCCGATCTGCAGGCGGATCAGCGCGCCGTCATAGGGACCCTTGGCGACGACACGGTCGCCGAGCCAGACCGGCACCGCAAGGCTTTCATAGCCGCCCCAGGAATAGCCGAGGCCGAAGATCTGCAACGCATCAAGGAAGGCGTGCTGCTGTTTCTGGCCGCCGCCGGCAAGCACGATGGAAAAGATGCCGCTCGAGCCGGAAAAGTCACGCTTCCACAGGCCATGGTCCGGATGGCTGGGAAGGGCAGGGTGGAGCACGCGCGCCACGCCCTTCTGGCCCTCGAGCCATGAGGCGATGGTGAGCGCGCTGCGCTGATGGTGCTCCAGACGCACGCCCATGGTGCGCAGGCCGCGCAGCACTTGGTAGACGTCGTCGGGCCCGGCGCAGCAGCCAAGCGTGCAAAAGCTCTCGTAGAGCTGCTTCCAGTGGCTCTCATTGGCGGAGACCGTGCCGAGCAGCACGTCGGAATGGCCGGCCGGGTACTTCGTCGCCGCATGGATCGAGATGTCGACGCCGTGGTCGAGCGGGCGGAAATAGAGTGGCGTTGCCCAGGTGTTGTCCATCATGACGATGGCACCCGCGGCGTGCGCCGCCTTGGCGATGGCGGGGATGTCCTGCACCTCGAACGTGTTGGAGGCCGGCGATTCCGTGAACACCACCTTGGTGTTGGGCCTGATCAACGCCGCGATGTCGGCACCGACATCGGGAGCGTAGTATTCGACCTCGACACCCAGCCGCTTCAACATCGTGTCGGCGAAATTGCGGGTCGGGTGGTAGACGGAATCGACGATCAGCAGGTGGTCGCCCGCCGACACGAAGGCGAGCAGCGGCACGGTCACCGCCGCAAGGCCCGACGGCACCACGATCGTTCCGGCCGAGCCTTCCAGCGCGTCGATCGCCTGGGCAAGGGCATCGGTCGTCGGCGTGCCGCGCGTCCCGTAAGTGTATTTCTGGCTGCGTGCCGCCATCGACGCCGCGTCACGAAAAAGCACGGTCGAGGCATGTACCACCGGCGGATTGACGAAGCCGAAATAGTCATGCGGGTTGTTCCCCGAATGGGCAAGCCGCGTGTTGATGCCCAGCTTGTCGCTAACTTGCTCGCTGCCGTCTTTCGCCATTCTTCGTCGCCTTGTTTTACAAGGCGCTAGCCATAGTGCGGCGTCATGGACCGCGCAACAGCCACCGTCCGCCAGCGGACGACTTCGAATATGCCAATTCTCCCGTGTGAATATCGCAGCCAGGGTCGGATCCTAATCTGGCCGACCACGTGCGGTAGTGCCGAGGCGAGCAGCCCGATCCCCGAAGCCGTCAGCAGCGGGACGATCTTGCCCGTGGCGATGGAGGCCGCCATCGTCGCGGCGGCAACGCGGGTCCGGGTTCTGTGTCCTGCGCGGATCGGCAGTTCGTTGTATGCGGCTGCGATGGCCTCCACCGATCGGCCTATTGTGGGTGGCTGCGAAAGGAATATAATCAGGTCCTAATATTAATCGCCGGATTGCCTCGACCAGATGCTGCCGGATGGTTGTTGCCGGTTGACCCCCTGGTTCCCCACGATCCGGATATCGCGCTCACGGAGCATGAGCGCGGCAAGGGGAGGAATGCCATGCCCGACGTCAAATGGACAATGAAGGCGCGCGAATTCATCAACTGCAATTGCGCTTATGGCTGCCCGTGCCAGTTCAATGCCTTGCCGACACACGGATCCTGCCAGGCGGTTGCTGGCATGGAAATCGAGAGCGGCCATCACGGCAGCACCAAGCTCGATGGATTGCGGTTCGTCGGGATTTTCCGCTGGCCCGGCGCGATACACCAGGGCAGGGGCGAAGCCGCGGTGGTTATCGACGAGAGGGCGACCGAAGCCCAGCGTGAAGCGCTGCTTCGTATATTGGGTGGTCAGGACACCGAACCAGGTGCAACGATATTCCAGGTCTTTTCGACCACACTGGAGAAATTCCACGATCCGATCTTTGCCGCGATCGATTTCAAGGTCGACGTCGACGCACGAACCGGCCGGCTGTACGTCAAGGGCGTAACCGACGGCCATGGCGAGCCAATCAAAAATCCGGTCACCGGCGCCGAGCATCATGCGCGTATCGACCTGCCGCACGGCTTCGAATACGCGGTCGCCGAGGTTGGGCGTGGCTGGACCAAGGCGACGGGCCCGATCAAGTTCGAGCTGTCCGATACGCACAGCCATTTCGCCAATCTGCATCTCACGCAGAGCGGCGTCGTGCATTGACCTGATCCAAATGGGCGACACAGCCCTCGAGGCGGTGCTGCGCCGCGACCGTGCGGTCGTGACGGCCGCACTCGTCGTGATTGCCGTGCTTGCCTGGGCTTATGTGCTGTGGCTCGCCGCAGGAATGGTCATGCCCGGTTCTTCCGTACCGAGCGGCGGCGCAGGCGACGTGGCCGCAACGGGCATGTCGAACATGGACATGTCGAGCATGGACATGGGCGGCATGGACATGGGCGCCACGGTGGCTCCCGGTTTCCGGGCTTGGGCAACGGCCGATTTCGCTTTTATCTTCACGATGTGGGCGGTGATGATGGTCGGCATGATGACGCCGTCGGTCGCGCCGATGTTGCTGCTCTATGCCGGTGTCGGCCGCAAGGCGCGAGCGGATGGCCGCCCCATCGCTTCGACGGGGTGGTTTTTTACCGGCTATCTCACCGTCTGGGTTGTGTTCAGCATCGTGGCGACCGCAGCGCAATGGCTGCTCGCCCGTCTCGTCTTGCTCGATCCCTCGATGGCGACCGACAGCGCGATACTCGGCGGCCTCGTTCTGATCGCCGCTGGCCTCTATCAATGGACGCCGATGAAGGGTGTCTGCGTGCGTCAATGCCAGGCACCGATCGCGTTCCTGGCCAGTCATGGCGGGTTCCGTTCCGCTCCGGTCGGCGCGCTTCGACTGGGCATCGATCACGGCGCCTATTGCCTCGGCTGCTGTTGGGCGCTGATGGCTCTGCTGTTCGTCGGCGGCGTCATGAACGTGCTGTGGATCGCTGGCATCGCCATCCTTGTTCTCCTGGAGAAGACGGTCCCGACCGGGCAGTTGATCCCGCGCGTTTCCGGTGCGCTGATGGCGGCGACCGGCGCCTGGCTGATCCTTGAAGCACTTTGACAACGCGCGGTTGCCTCGTGTTTCCGGGCGTTATTGACCTGAAACCACCCGGCAAATCGTCAGATGACAGCTTTGGGCGTGTCAATTCATTCCGCACCGAGGTAGTAACGCGAAGGTATTGCGAGCATGGACTTCGCTGCCCCGGCCTGCATTTGCGTTGAACGAGTTTTGCCTCCTTTGTTTGCGCTGCGGACTAAATCGCGGGCGCGTTTGTCTGCAATTCAGGCATTTGCGGCAACTGGTTTTCAAACTCTTTCGGATTCGGTCATTTCCCTTGACCTCACAGGAATAATCGCCTTCGATGCAGTTCGTGAATGGGAGGCAGCGCGTCGACAACGATGCAGGGGTTCTCGGAATAAACCCGAAGGGGGCTGCGTTCACGCAGGAACAAAGATCAGGGTTTGCCTGAAAACAGAGAAAAGGGTCTGTGGGTTATGAAACACATTGCAATTGGCATTCTTGGAGCTGGCGCGCTTGGATTGATGGCTTCGGCCGCTTCGGCAACCACGCTCGATACCGTCAAGGCGAAAGGCTTCATCCAGTGCGGTGTCTCGACCGGCCTGGCCGGCTTCTCGGCGCCGGATGACAAGGGTGACTGGCAAGGCATCGATGCGGATTTCTGCCGCGCGGTCGCGGCCGCCGTCTTTGGTGACGGCACCAAGGTCAAGTTCACGCCGCTCAGCGCCAAGGAGCGGTTCACCGCGCTGCAGTCCGGCGAGGTCGACATCCTGTCGCGCAACACAACCTGGACGATCAATCGTGATACGGCGCTTGGCCTGAATTTCGTCGGCACCACCTACTATGACGGCCAGGGCTTCATGATCAACGCCAAGAAGCTGCCCGGCGTCAATTCGGCGCTGCAGCTTTCCGGAGCCGCCGTCTGCGTGCAGAGCGGCACCACCACCGAGCTCAACCTCGCCGATTACTTCAAGGCGAACAAGATGGAGTATAACCCGGTCGTCTTCGAGAAGCTAGAAGAGGTCAACGCCGCCTATGACGCCGGCCGCTGCGACGTCTACACCACCGATCAGTCGGGCCTCTACGGCATCCGCCTGACGCTGGGCTCGCCGGCCGACCATGTCGTGCTGCCTGAGATCATCTCGAAAGAGCCGCTCGGACCGGCCGTGCGCCAGGGCGACGACCAGTGGTACCACATCGTCAAGTGGACCTATTTCGCACTGCTCGACGCCGAGGAACTCGGCATCACCAAGGCCAATGTCGACGAAATGAAGAACTCCCCCAGCCCGGAGATAAAGCGCGTGCTCGGCCAGGAAGCCGATACCAAGATCGGCACCGATCTCGGCGTCTCCAACGACTGGGTCGTCAACATCGTCAAGGCCGTCGGCAACTATGGCGAAATGTTCGACCGCAATGTCGGTTCGGGCAGCCCGCTCAAGATCGCGCGTGGCATCAACGCGCTGTGGACCAAGGGCGGCCTGCAATACGCTCCGCCGATCCGCTGATCGAAATGTGATCCGGGAGGCAGATTGTCTGCCTCCCGGCTTCTCTTTCCAGGGGACGGTCGAATGGCATCGCAGGAAGTTCTTCGCGAGGAGCCCAGCCGCGGTTCCTTTATCAATGATCCCAGGGTCCGCGGGATATTCTACCAGGCGGTGGTGGTCGTCCTGCTGGCGGTTTCGGTCTGGTGGATCGTCCAGAATGTCGTCGACAATCTGACCCGCTTGCACATCGCGTCGGGCTTCGGCTTCCTCAAAGGTCGCGCCGGCTTCGACATCAGCGACAGCGCCATCGCTTATACATCCGACTCGACCTATGGCCGCGCCATTGTGGTCGGCTTCATCAACACCATTATCGTTGCGGTCGCCGGCATTGTCACCGCGACCCTTATCGGCTTCATAGTCGGCATCGGCCGGCTGTCCCACAATTGGCTGATCCGAAAGATCTGCACGGTCTATGTCGAGATCTTCCGCAACATCCCGCCGCTGCTGGTGATCTTCTTCTGGTATTCCGGCGTGCTTTCCGTGCTGCCGGCACCGCGCGACAGCATCAACCTGCCGTTCGGTTCCTTCCTCAATCAACGAGGCTTCTATTTTCCACGCGCGGTCTGGGGCGACGGCTCCTGGCTAATGCTGGTGGCATTCATCGTCGGCATTGCCATGGCCTGGTTCGTTGCCCGCATGGCGCGCCAGCGACAGATGGCTACTGGCCAGCAATTTCCGGTGTTCTGGACGTCGGTGGCGCTGATCGTCGGCCTGCCGCTGCTCGCTTACGTGCTGAGCGGCTTTCCGCTGAGCTTCGATTTTCCGAAACAATCGACCTTCAACCTGACCGGCGGATTCCAGGTCAAGCCGGAGTTCCTGTCGCTCTATCTGGCGCTGTCCTGCTACACGGCGGCGTTCATCGCCGAGATCGTGCGCGCAGGGATAATGGGTGTCAGCAAGGGGCAGACCGAAGCAGCCGGCGCGCTCGGGCTGCGGCCGGGATCGATCCTGCGGCTCGTCGTCGTGCCACAGGCGATGCGCATCGTCATTCCACCGTTGACCAGCCAGTATCTCAACCTGACCAAGAACTCGTCGCTGGCCATCGCCATCGGCTACCCGGACCTGACGGCGACCGCCGGCACGGTCTTGAACCAGACCGGACAGGCGGTCGAGGGCGTGCTGATCATGATGGTCGTCTATCTCGCGCTCAGCCTGGTGACGTCGGCGGTCATGAACGTCGTCAATGCCAGAATGGCGCTGGTGGAAAGGTAGGGACATGCAAGAACACGATATGTCCTGGGTACGCACCGAAATGGTGCTGGCGCAACCGGCGCCGGCAAGCGTCAGCGGCCTCGGCGCCTGGGTGCGCAAGAACCTGATCGCTTCTACTGGCGACACCATACTGACCATCGTCGGCCTCGTGCTTGTCGCGATGATCCTGCCACAGGTCATCAACTGGGCGTTCATCAACGCCCAGTGGACCGGCACCGACCGTACCTTCTGTGCCACCGTGGGGCAGGGCGGCATCCAGCCGGACGGCTGGAGCGGTGCCTGCTGGGCCTTCGTCAACGCCAAGTTCGGCCAGTTCATGTTCGGGCGATATCCGATTGAGGAGCGCTGGCGGCCGATCCTTGTGGCCATCCTCACCGTCGTGCTGTTGGTACCGCTGCTCATCCCGCGCGTGCCGCGCAAGGGATTGAACGCGATTCTGCTGTTTTTGGTGCTGCCGGTCGTCGCCTTCGTCCTGCTGGTCGGTGGTGTCTTCGGCCTGCCGCATGTCGAGACGTCGCTGTGGGGCGGCCTGCTGGTCACGCTCAGCCTGTCCTTCGTCGGCATCGCGGTGTCGCTGCCGCTCGGTATCCTGCTGGCGCTGGGGCGACGTTCGAAGATGCCGATCGTCAAGACACTGTGCGTGATCTTCATCGAGACGGTGCGTGGCATCCCGCTGATCACCGTGCTGTTCTTCGCCAGCGTCATGCTGCCGCTGTTCCTGCCGGCCGGTGTCACCTTCGACAAGTTCCTGCGTGCGCTGATCGGCGTCTCGCTGTTTGCCGCGGCCTACATGGCCGAAGTGGTGCGCGGCGGCCTGCAGGCGATCCCCAAGGGCCAGTATGAAGGCGCCGATTCGCTCGGCCTCGGCTACTGGCAGAAGATGGTGCTGATTGTCATGCCGCAGGCGCTGAAGCTGGTCATCCCGGGCATCGTCAACACCTTCATCGGCATGTTCAAGGACACCAGCCTGGTCTCGATCATTTCGATGTTCGACCTGCTCGGCGTCGTCAAGCAGAACTTCTCAGACGCCAACTGGGCAACGGCGCAGACGGCCAGGTCCGGCCTAATCTTCGCTGCCTTCGTCTTCTGGCTGTTCTGCTTCGGCATGTCGCGTTATTCAATGTACACCGAACGCCGACTCGACACCGGCCACAAACGCTAAACAAAAGAACAAGGGGACCCTGCCATGGCCACCGAAAATGCCGTCAGCGCGGAAGAGATCAAGGTCAACGCCGCCAAAATGCATATCTCGACCACCGATGTCGCCATCGACATCATCGCCATGCACAAATGGTACGGCGAGTTCCATGTGCTGAAGGACATCAACCTGAAAGTGATGCGCGGCGAGCGCATCGTCATCTGCGGTCCGTCCGGCTCCGGCAAATCGACGATGATCCGCTGCATCAACCGGCTGGAAGAGCACCAGAAGGGCAAGATCATCGTCGACGGCAAGGAACTGACCAACGATCTCAAGAAGATCGACGAAGTGCGCCGCGAGGTCGGCATGGTGTTCCAGCACTTCAACCTATTCCCGCATCTCACCATCCTCGAGAACTGCACGCTGGCGCCGATCTGGGTGCGCAAGACGCCGAAGAAGCAGGCGGAGGAAATCGCCATGCATTTTCTCAAGCGCGTCAAGATTCCGGAACAGGCCAACAAATATCCGGGCCAGCTCTCCGGCGGCCAGCAGCAGCGCGTGGCGATCGCCCGTTCGCTGTGCATGAACCCGCGCATCATGCTGTTCGACGAGCCGACCTCGGCGCTCGACCCCGAAATGATCAAGGAAGTGCTGGAGACAATGGTTGGTCTCGCCGAAGAAGGCATGACCATGCTTTGCGTCACCCACGAAATGGGCTTTGCACGCAAGGTCGCCAACCGCGTGATCTTCATGGATCAGGGCCAGATCGTCGAGCAGAACACGCCGGCCGAGTTCTTCGACCATCCACGCCACGAGCGCACGAAGCTGTTCCTGTCGCAGATCCTGCACTAGGCCTTCGATGGCTGCAAAAGAGCCCGGCTGAAACAGTGCCGGGCTCTTTTGCGTATGGACGGGCAGGAGGCGGGCGGTTCTTGTCGCGCCGGAACGCGTTTGCAGGGCCGCCATTCATGAAAAAGCTCGGACGTTTTCTAGGCCTTCTGTTGATCGTGGCGACGCTGGCTGTGACACTGGGTACCTTGGTGCCGCGCCCGCTCTGGCCGGCTGCTGCCTCGAGCGAGGGTAAACACCACATCCTGGTGCTGAAGAACCCGATCCACACCGACATCGCCATTCCGGTCGATGATGCCGTGCGCCAGCGCTTCCATTTCCTGGCCGATGCCGGTGTCCCCGTCGACATTCCCGAGGTGCGCTACATCGTCTTCGGCTGGGGCGGCCGTGCCTTCTATCTGGAAACGCCGACCTGGTCGCAGCTCAAGGCTGCGCCGGTGATGAAGGCGCTAACCCTCGACACATCGGTCATGCATGTCGATGTCGCTGGCTTCATAAGCGAGACGCGTGCCGACGTTGCCGGCTTCGACATCGGCGAGGAGCGTTTTATGGCGCTGCTCGATTTTATCGACGTAAGTTTTCAGTGGGGACCGAAAGGCCCGATCATTGTTCCGGATGTCGCCTATTCCAGGTTCGACCGCTTCTATGAGGCGAACGGCCGTTTCAACGCGCTGGTTGGCTGCAACACCTGGACGGCGGCGGCCTTGCGAACCGCCGGCCTCCGCACTGGCTGGTGGAACCCGCTGCCGGCTTCGCTCAGCCTGTCGATGCGGCTGTATAATTAGTCTGCTGCCAGCCATAGAGCCAGTCGAGATCCGTCGCGAGCTTTTCGGGGGAGCGCAACTTGAGGAACAGGTTGCGGGCAAGCGCCACTGGCCCTGACGCATGCCAGGCAAGGTGGTTGAGGGCGCCGCGCCGGGCGACTTTGGCGACGCGCGGCCGCCGCAGATTTTCCCAGACGAGGAGGCCTCGCGCCGGATCGGCAGGAAAGGCAGCAACGACGTCGGCAAGCGTCGCCGCATCCTCGATCGCCATCGCCGCGCCTTGTGCCGCGAAGGGTGTCATCGCATGCGCCGCGTCGCCGATCAGCGCGATGCCGTCCGGCGTCGTCCAGGGCTGCTTCTGCTCGACCGTATGGAGCGGCCAGGTCAGCCACGGGCCGGCCATTTCCAGTAGTCTTGCAAGGCCCGGCGCGGTGCCGCGCATTGCGGCGGCGAGGATGCCGGGATCGGCATGGCCGGACCAGCCCTCGGCGATACGCTCACCCCTGGTGAAGGCGACGAGGTTGAAGGCGTCACCCTTGCTGACGGGATAGCAGACCATATGGAAGCCAGGATGCAGAAAGGTCGTCACACAGTCGGCCGCGCCGACTGCGGCAAAGGCTTGCCCGGCGGCGCTGTCAGCCGCGACGGTGGTGCGCCAGGCCAGCTCACCGGAAAAACGGCTTCTTGGCGATGCCGTCCCCCTGGTCGAATCGACAAGCGTGCGCACCGACGACCAGACGCCATCGGCGCCGACCAGCAGGGAGCCTTCCACCTCGACAGTCTCGTCGTCGGTCTCGACACTCGCCGTGATGCCATGGGTCCCGATGGCAAGGCTGCCGACGCGCCCGCCGGTGGTAAGCTGAATATCCGGCACCTCGGCAAGGCGCGCCATCAGCGCCGCCTGCAGGTCGGCGCGGTGAGCCACGAGGTAGGGTGCCCGCCAGCGCGCTTCAGCGGTCTGTCCAAGTGGCACGCGCGCCAGTTCACGCAACGTCGCGGCGTCCTTCAGCACCACCGCTTCCGGCCGCACCGCTGTTGGCAGCAGGCGGTCGAGCACACCGAGCTGGCGAAGGATGCGTGTTGCATTGGGAGAAAGCTGGAGGCCGGCGCCAACTGCATCCATGCGTTGCGCCTGTTCGTACACTTGCACGGCATTACCGTGTTCGGCGAAGGCCAGCGCCGCGGTCAACCCGGCGATGCCCGCCCCGGCGATGATGACTTGCCGGGAGCGCATGTCGTCCATTTGCAGCCGGTCGCTGGAGATCAGGCGGCCTGGTCGATATAGATGCAGCCAGCCGGCTGCGTTTCCGTCGCCTTCAGCTTTGGCGAATAGCGGTAGAGCGTCGAGCAATAGGGGCAGACTTTTTCATTGTCGTCGCCCATGTCGAGAAACACATGCGGGTGGTCGAAAGGCGGGTTGGCGCCGGTGCACATGAATTCCTTGACGCCGATGTCGATCGCCGGGTGGCCCGCATCGTTCTGAAAATGGGGAATGGAACCGCCTGCCATCGTCATCTCCTTAACGCAGTCTCGTCTGCATCTGGATCATATCAGGTCTCTTTGCAAGATCGATGAAATGAAACTGTCGCAAAAGCCTGTCAGAGGATAAGTTAAGCCGGTTAACCGGCTTTAGGCGCGGGAAGAGCAGGAACCATGAACGAACTGAAGCCGGTGCAGAGCGAATTCATCAATGTCGAGGCAGCGAGCCCGGAAGGCGGCAATCCCGACCGTTTCGTCAATCGCGAGTTTTCCTGGCTGCAGTTCAACCGGCGTGTTCTCGAAGAATCGCTCAACCTCAATCATCCGCTGCTGGAGCGTGTCCGCTTCCTGTCGATCTCGGCCGCCAATCTCGACGAGTTTTTCATGGTGCGCGTCGCCGGCCTCGCCGGCCAGGTGCGCGAGGGGATCGTGCTGAAGAGCCCCGACGGACGCACCCCCGAACAGCAGCTCGAACAGCTGCTGCGTGAGGTCGAACGGCTGCAGGAAGACCAGCAGAAGAGCCTTTCGGCCCTTACCGTGCTGCTCAACAAGGAAGGCATTGAAAGCATCACCCGCGATGCGCTGACCAAGGACGAAAAGATCTGGCTGGAAGACCATTTCCAGGAACAGGTGTTTCCGGTGCTCACCCCGCTGTCGATCGACCCGGCGCATCCGTTCCCGTTCATTCCCAATCTCGGCTTCTCGATGGCGCTGCAGCTGCGCCATCGCAAGAACGGCGAAGAGATGAGCGCACTTCTGCGCCTGCCGGTGGCTCTGAAGCGTTTCATCCGTTTGCCGGACCGCAAGCGCCATGTCCGCTTCATCCCGCTGGAAGAGGCGGTCGGCCTCTACATTGGCAAGCTGTTTCCTGGCTATGAAGTCAAGGGCTCCGGCACGTTCCGCATCATCCGAGACAGCGATATCGAGGTCGAGGAGGAGTCCGAGGATCTGGTGCGCCTGTTCGAGACGGCGCTGAAGCGCCGCCGCCGCGGTTCGGTGATCCGCATTGAATTCGACAGGCTGATGCCGTCGGAACTACGCGATTTCGTCGCTGGTGAGCTTGGCGTCTCGTCGAGCCGCATCAGCGTCCTAACCGGCCCGCTGGCGCTCAGCCAGATATCCGAGATCGTCGCCGTCCCCCGCGATGATCTGAAATTCACACCCTACAATCCGCGCTTTCCCGAACGCATCCGCGAGCATGGCGGCGATTGCTTCGCAGCCATCCGCGAGAAGGACATCATCGTCCACCACCCCTATGAATCCTTCGATGTGGTGGTGCAGTTCCTGCGCCAGGCGATGGCCGATCCCGAAGTGGTGGCGATCAAGCAGACGCTTTACCGCACCTCCAACGACAGCCCGATCGTGCGTGCGCTGGTCGACGCAGCGGAGGCCGGAAAGTCGGTGACGGCGCTGGTCGAGCTCAAGGCGCGTTTCGACGAGGAAGCCAACATCCGCTGGGCGCGCGACCTGGAGCGCGCCGGCGTGCAGGTCGTGTTCGGTTTCCTCGAGCTGAAGACTCATGCGAAAATGTCGCTGGTGGTGCGGCGCGAGGACGGAAAGCTGCGCAACTACGTGCATCTCGGCACCGGCAACTACCATCCGGTGACGGCGCGCATCTACACCGACCTGTCCTTCTTTACCACCGATCCGACGATTGCCCGCGATGTCGCCCAGCTCTTCAATTTCATCACCGGCTATGCCGAGCCGACGGATGAAATGCGGTTGGCGATCTCGCCGTTCACGCTGAGAAGCCGCATTCTCAAGCATATTTCCGATGAGGTCGCCCACGCGCTGGAGGGAAGGCCGGCGCGCATCTGGATGAAGATGAATGCACTCGTCGACCCGATCATCATCGATGCGCTCTATGATGCCAGCCGCGCTGGCGTCGAGATCGACCTCGTCGTGCGCGGCATCTGCTGCCTGCGGCCGCAGGTGCCGGGCCTGTCGGAAAACATCAGGGTGAAGTCGATCGTCGGCCGTTTCCTCGAACACAGCCGCATCTATTGCTTCGGCAATGGCCATGGCCTGCCCTCGGACGAGGCGATCGTCTACATTTCTTCGGCCGACCTCATGCCGCGCAACCTCGACCGCCGTGTCGAGACCATGGTGCCGATCACCAATCCAACTGTGCATGAACAGGTCCTTGGCCAGATCATGCTGGGCAACATCATGGACAATCAGCAAAGTTTCGACGTATTGGCTGATGGAACCTCCCGGCGCGTGGTGCTGGAGGAGGGTGAGGAACCGTTCAACGCGCAGGAATATTTCATGACCAATCCGAGCCTGTCCGGACGGGGTGACGCGCTGAAGTCGCATGCGCCCAAGCGCATCGCGCAGTTCAAGCGCCGCAAGAAGAACGCTGCAGCGTCCACCTGATGCTGTCTGATTCCCAGGGCCGGCTGCAGGACCGCCGACCGCTGTCCATCATCGACATCGGGTCGAATTCGATCCGTCTCGTTGTCTATGAGGGGCTGGCGCGCTCGCCGACCATGCTGTTCAACGAAAAGATGCTGGCTGGTCTTGGCCGCGGCATCGTTTCGACCGGCAAACTTGACCCCGAGGCGGTGACGCGCTCGATGGAAGAGTTCCGCCGCTTTCGCGCGCTCTCCGACCAGGCCGGCGCCGAGCATATGTATGTGCTGGCGACAGCCGCCGCCCGCGAAGCGGTCAATGGTCCCGATTTCATCCACCGCGCCGAGGACGTGCTGAAGACCGAGATCCGGGTGATCAGCGGGCGCCAGGAAGCTTACTATTCGGCGCTCGGCGTCATTTCAGGCTTCCATCCTGCCAATGGCATCGCCGGCGATCTGGGCGGCGGCAGTCTCGAACTGGTCGACGTCAATGGCGAAGCGATCGGCGACGGTATAACGCTGCCGTTGGGTGGCCTGCGCCTGCAGGACATGGCGAAGAACTCGCTGGCCCAGGCGGCGAAGATCGCGCGCGACGAACTGGCGAAGGCGAAGTTGTTGAAGGGTGGGCAAGGCAGGCCCTTCTACGCCGTGGGCGGAACCTGGCGAAATCTCGCCCGGCTGCACATGGAAATGACCAATTATCCGCTTGGCGTGATGCACCACTATGAGATCAGCGCCGACAGTGCCACGACCTTCCTGAAACAGGTGGCCAAAGCCGAAATCGAGAAGGTCAAGGGCATCGAGGGCGTCTCCAAGAACCGCCGTTCGCTGCTGCCTTATGGCGCCATCGTGCTGCAGGAGATCATGACGGCGATGCAGCCGTCGAAGATCATCGTTTCGGCACTCGGTGTGCGCGAAGGCTTTCTCTATTCGCTCCTCGACGAGGCTGAGCAGAAGGCCGATCCGTTGATCTCGGCCTCGGAGGAACTTGCAGTGCTGCGCTCGCGCTCGGTCCACCATGCGCACGAACTGGTCGAATGGACCGGCAAGGCCTTTGCCGCCTTCGGCATCGACGAGACCGAGGACGAGGCGCGCTACCGCCACGCGGCCGCATTGCTGGCCGACATCGGCTGGCGCGCGCATCCAGAATATCGCGGCAAGCAATCGCTCAACATCATTGCCCATGCCTCCTTCTTCGGCGTCGACCATCCTGGCCGCGCCTTCCTGGCTTTGGCCAACGCCTATCGTCACGACGGCATCTTCAACGAATCCATCGCGCCGGAAATCAAGGCGCTGGCGACGCCACGCTATCTGGAGCGGGCTCGCGTGCTGGCGGCGATGATGCGCGTCGTCTATCTGCTGACGGCGTCGATGCCCGGCATCATGCCCAGGCTGAAATGGGAACAGCGCGCCAACGGCGTGCTGGCGCTGGTGTTGCCGGCCTCGCTGGCCGATCTTTACGGCGAGCGGCCGGCCGGCCGGCTGGCGCAGCTGGCAAGGATCACCAACCGCCGGCTTGTGCTGGCCGTCGAGGGCGGCCCCAGCGTCTCGGTCAAATAGAGCGTCTCGGTGAAATAAGCCTTACGCCGAAGCGCGCCCGTCGGCCGACCAGGCGCCGGCGCCGGCCATTGCCAACGCCAGGAAACCGCCTGATATGGCGATGTCCTTCATCAGCATCTGCGAGTGCAGGAAGGCGAGCATCGCGTCACCGCCACCCTGGCCGTAATGGCCGATGAAGCCGGCGACGATGCAGAAGGCGGCGAGCAGCAGCGCCGCGATCCGGGTCTGGAAACCGACCAGGATGAGCAGCCCGGCGATCAGCTCGAACAGGCCCGTGCCCCATGCGGCGAGGGTCGGCAGCGGCAGGCCGAGGCTGGCGAAATAGCTCGTCGTTCCGGCAATATCGGAAAGCGCCTGGAAGCCGGAAGGCACGAAAAGGGCGGCGAGCAGTAGCCGGGAAAGCAGAAGCAGGGCGTTGCGGGGCATGCTTGTCACCTCCGATGTCGATCAGGCAGGGCCGATCGGCCGACTGCTCACCTCGACGCCTTGATCCTATCAGCAATGCGGTCGCAAATCCCGCCTGGCGGATCGAGACGTGTGGGCCTGTGCATCGACAACGAAAAAGCGGCGCGGAAAATTCCGCGCCGCCTTTGTTTCAGGTATTTGAAGGTGTTGTTCAGCCGCGCCTGGCGTCGACCGAATAGGCGCCGGCACCGAGCACTGCCAGGAGCAGGAAGCCGCCGGTGAGGCCGAGGTTCTTCTGCAGCATCAGCATCTGCATCTGGTCGGCGAAGTTGAGGTGCGCGACCGCCGTGGCGGCCAGCGTGAAGATGGCGAGTACGATCGCCACGATGCGGGTCTGGAAGCCGACAAGGATGGCGAGGCCGCCGAACAATTCAAGCAGGCCGGAACCAACGGCAGCCACCGTCGGCAGCGGCAGCCCGATGCTGCCGAACCACTGGGCGGTGGCCGAGATCGCGGTCAGCTTGGCGAAGCCCGACAGGATGAAAAGGATCGACAGGAGCACCCGGCCGACCAGGATCGTGGCCGAGGCATTGGAAGCGGTGCCGGAACCGGCGACGGAAGTGTTGAGGGACATGGTGGTACTCCGAATGGGGTTGATGCCCTGCAGATAGCCCATGTCGACTGTTCACCAAAGACGCGAATGCGGCGACACATCGTTCACCGTAGGTAACGTTCCTGCGATCATCCCGGGTGCGTCATGTCCTCCGGCCGCACCAGCCGGTCGTAGTCGGCTTCGCTGACCAGCCCGGTTGCCAGCGCTTCCTCGCGCAGCGTGGTGCCGTTCTTGTGCGCGGTCTTGGCGATCTTGGCGGCGTTGTCGTAGCCGATGGTCGGGGCGAGAGCCGTCACCAGCATCAGCGAGCGATCGAGTGCCGCCTTGATGTTGTCCTCACGCGCCTCGATGCCGACGACGCAGTTGTCGGTGAAGGAGACCGAAGCGTCGGAGAGCAACTGCACAGACTGCAGGAAATTGTAGGCCATCAGCGGGTTGTAGACATTCAGTTCGAAATGGCCCTGGCTGCCGGCGAAGGTGAGTGCGGCATTGTTGCCGAACACCTGCACGCAGACCTGCGTCATCGCCTCGCACTGGGTCGGATTGACCTTGCCCGGCATGATCGAGGAGCCCGGCTCGTTTTCCGGTAGCGACAGTTCGCCGAGGCCCGAGCGCGGGCCCGAGCCGAGGAAGCGGATGTCGTTGGCAATCTTGAACAGCGCCGCCGCCGCCGCGTTGATGGCGCCGTGCGAGAACACCATCGAATCGTGGGCGGCGAGCGCCTCGAACTTGTTCGGTGCCGTGACAAAGGCGATGCCGGTAATGGCAGCGATGCGGTCCGCCACCCTTTCGGCGAAGCCGACGGGCGCATTGAGGCCGGTGCCGACGGCGGTGCCGCCCTGCGCCAGTTCCTGCAGGCCGGGCAGCGTCATCTCGATGCGCTTGATCGAGGAGGCGACCTGCGCCGCATAGCCCGAGAATTCCTGGCCCAGGGTGAGCGGGGTGGCATCCTGCGTGTGCGTGCGGCCGATCTTGATGATGTGGTTGAAGGCCCTGGCCTTGGCGTCCAGCGCCTTGTGCAGATGCTTCAGCGCCGGCAACAAATCGTGCACGATGCGCTCGGCGCAGGCGATATGCATGGCCGTCGGATAAGTATCGTTCGACGACTGGCTCATATTGACGTGGTCGTTGGGGTGCACCGGCTTCTTCGAGCCCATGACGCCGCCCAGCATCTCGATCGCCCGGTTGGAGATCACCTCATTGGCGTTCATGTTGGACTGCGTGCCCGAGCCGGTCTGCCAGACCACCAGCGGGAAATGCTCGTTGAGCTTGCCGTCGATCACCTCTTGCGCCGCCGCGATGATCGCCTTGCCGATCGCCGGGTCGAGCCGCTTCAGCTCCATATTGGCTTCCGCCGCCGCCCGCTTGACGATGCCGAGCGCGCGCACGATCGAAGCCGGCTGCTTTTCCCAGCCAATCTTGAAATTGCCGAGGGAACGCTGCGCCTGCGCGCCCCAATAGCGATCGGCGGCGACCTCGATGGGACCGAACGTATCGGTTTCGGTTCTGGTCTTTGGCGTGCTCACGGCTTTCTCCTTGTCGAAGTCGGCAACGGCGTATCGCGTTGCACAAACCGCTTCAAGCGGAGATTTCGGGCGCAAATGATGCAAATCGGTTGAACGCCTCCACCTTCTCCCGCAAGGGAGAAGGGAAGGCGCGTCGGCTTGCCGAAGTGAATGCCCTGAACGGCCAGTCAGGCAAGCGGTGGGCCTACGATGTCGATGCCATTCTTTGCGCAGAGCTGCACCAGTGCCGCGATGATTTCCGGCGTCGGTTCCACTTGCGGCGGCAGCTCCGGCTGTTCGGCGGGGCGGCCCGCCTGGCGCAGGAGCGTTTCGAAATCCGCACCGCGCGTGACGGTCAGGGTACTCGCTCCTTCGCGCGACTCGACCCTGTAGGTGTGCGGCAGGCCTTTCGGCGCAATGACGGTTTCGCCGGCGTCCGCAATGTGTTCGTGGCCGGCGATCTGAAAGCGCAATCTCCCGTCCAGGACGTGAAACACTTCGTCTTCGCGGCGATGCACATGCAGCGGCGGAGAGTCGCCATACGGCATGCGATGTTCGACGACGCAGATGCCGTCTTCTCCCGCGGCCGATGAGATGTGGATCGCGACGAGCGTGTTGTTGAACCAGAAGAGTTCCTTGCCTGTGATCGTCCCAGGGGTCATTGTCATGAGTCTATGCTCCTATTTCCTATTGTTGCCTGTGCCGACTGGGCGGCGCCGATGGCGACCTAACCAAGGACATGCCGGCGACGGAAATCGGATGATCGTATGGGGCGAATTGATGCGATGAATTTGAACGCGCTCGACCTCAATCTCGTCAGGGTGTTCGACGCCCTCCTGCGGGAAAGAAGCGTTACGCGTGCCGGCGAGCAAATCGGCCTCAGCCAGCCTGCCGTCAGCGCCGCGCTCAATCGCTTGCGGCATGCCCTCAACGACCAGCTGTTCGTGCGCCACGGCAACGAAATGATGCCGACGCCGCGCGCCGAGAGCCTGGCGGAGCCGTTGCGCGTGGCACTGCGGGAAATCGAACGTGTCTTCCAGTCCACGAAAAACTTCGATCCGGTGGAACTCGAACGAACCTTCACGCTGATGGGTGCGGATTTCTTTTCCATGCTGCTGATGCCAACGCTGGCGGCGCGCATCGCGGGTATCGCGCCGCGTGTGTCGTTGCGGTTTCTCGATAGCGCGCGCGGCGACGTTTCGCGCCTGCTTCAGGAGGATGAGATCGACGCAGCGCTGGAGCGTCCGCTGGAGGTCTCCGACTGGGTTTCCAGCACGCCTCTGTTCCATTCACCATTCGTCGTCATCGCCGCGGGCGACAATGCTGCGATCAGACAGGCGGGGATCGCGGACGGCGCACCTCTGCCGCTCGAGCTTTTCTGCGAACTGCCCCACGTTCTTCGCTCTATCGACGGCTCGATGTCGGGTTCCACCGACGAGGCGCTCGGCAAGCTCGGGCGAACGCGTCGTGTGAGCCTGGCACTGCCGCACTTTCAGGCTGTCGCGTTGGCAGTGGCAAACGGAAACTACCTCGCAGCGGTCCCCAGGCAGTTCGCCGTTTGGGCCGCGAGGACCCTTCCGCTCGTCATCTTCGAACCGCCGCTTCCCATTGCTGTTCCCGAAATCAGGATGTACTGGCACGCGCGCCACGACGACGAGCCACCTCATCGCTGGGTTCGCAACCAGATCCTGGAGGCGGTCGGTGCTCTTGGATTTGTGGAAAGCGCCACCACTGAAATTGTCGGCGCCTAGCGGCCGGACTGTTCACCCCGCCGTGCGGATGCCGTCGATGGAAAAGATGCCGCCGCTGGTCCATGCGGCCTCATCGCCGGCCGGATGAACCGCGATGCCGGCGAGGTCATCGGGGCGCCGATGCGGCCCAGCGGGAGATCCGCTCGACATAGGCCTTCGCCCCCTATGCCTCGATCGTCAGCTCGGGATCGTTTTCTTCCAGCGGCGCAACCGTGTGCGCAGGAAGGAGATGCGGCCGAAAGGAAGAGTCGGGCGACCGGATGGCGGATGCGGCCGCTCTTCCCGGCGTTGACGCACGAGGTTCATCAATCGGCAGAAGGTGGGGGTTTCCAGTCCGGGCAGACGTTTCACGATGCTGTCGGGCAGCGGCTTTGAGCGCCAGGCGAAATAGGCCTCGTAGTCCTCAGGCGTTTCGATCAGGTGCTGGAGATAGGCCGCCAGCTCCTTGGCGCTGGGGAAGGCGCTGGCGTCGATGTAAGAATTTGAAGGCACGAATTCATCCACATTCGGCGCGCCAAGGTAGATCGGTACCGTGCCAGCGTCGAATGCATCGTAGATCTTCTCGGTGACGTAGTCGGGCTCGATTGAATTTTCCAGCGCCAGGCAGAAGCTGTGCCGCGCAATGGTTTCAATCTTGGATTCCCGGCCAAGATCCGCGCCACTGATCGCTCGATTGTGAAAGTGTCGGCCGTAGGAGTCGATCTTGATATGGCGCGAGAGCTCGGCCGTGAAATCAATGCGGCCGCTGCGGTTGACGGGGGCGGACTGGAACAGCGCAACGGGCGCCTCTTCCGTCTTCGCGGCGATCGGTCTGGCAACCATCTCCTGCCATCTGCGAGCCCGGGGAAGATAGGGCATCCAGACATCGGAACATGTTTCGTGCGTCATCGTCATGTCGAAATGCCTCATGACATCCGGATTGGTGACGCGTTTGTAGTTCTGGCGGCTCTCCATTGACCATGCCACCCAATATTGGCCGGGGTATTTGTAGGCGTCGCCGAATTCGCGAAAGTCCGGAATGTGAAAGACGACCGCTGCCGCCTCGGAAAGCCGGCGCTTGTCCAGCGTCCACCGCCCTTCACAATGGATGGACGCGATGTCGACAGGCTTACCGAAGAACGTCGTGTAGAAAAGGATCAGCGGATCGTTTGATGACATGGCACCATGAGTGTCTGAACTACGCCTCGGATCTATAGCGGTGACACACGCGGAATGGGAAGTCTGGTCAAGCGCCTTGGCTTGTCGGAGGCGGACGCAAAGGGGCTGATCCGCACAGTCACCCGGCGGTATAGCCGCCGTCGACAGCGAAGATGCCTCCGCTGGTCCACGCGGCCTCGTCGCTGGCCAGATAAACCGCCATGCCGGCGAGGTCATCGGGACGGCCGATGCGGCCCAGCGGATAGCTGCGCTCAACATAGGCCTTCAACTCCGCCTTTGCCTCGGCAGGCAGATTGTCGACTGTCCTGCGCCGCATGGCGGTATCGACTGTGCCAGGCGCTATGGCGTTGACGCGGATGCCACGTGGGCCGAGCTCGAAGGCTAGCGATTTGGTCAGTGAGTTCAACGCGCCCTTCGACAGCGAATAGAGGCTTGATGGCCGCTTTGGGATCATCTTGTTGGCGAAATAGGAGGAAATGTTGATCACCGATGCGCCGGTTGCGAGATGTGGCAGGAGGCCCTGGGTGAGGAAGAACACCGCCGTCACGTTGAGAGCGAAGGATTGCTGGAACTGAACCTCGCTGACATCAGCGAACGGCACCAGAAAAGCCACCCCCGCATTGTTGACAAGGATGTCGAGAGCTCGGCCCGACCTTTTCACCAGATACACGACGGTTCTGATGCCGACGCCGGTGGCAAGATCGGCCGACAATGTCTCGACAGTACCAACCGAGCCGGAAGCCGTCAGTTTTTCGTGAGCGCCGTTGAGTTTCCCGGCGTCGCGACCGACGATCGTGATGTCAGCGCCTTCACGCAAGAAAGCTTCGGCGATTGCAAGGCCGATGCCGTCCGATCCGCCGGTAATCAGCGCGCGTTTGTTGTTCAGTCTCATTGGACGCTCCGGGACCGCTTTGGCCACCTCGAGAGCACCGCGGATTCACGGCCGTGGTCAAGCTATCGACCTATCCCACGGTATGAACTTCGACCCTTGTAAGCCTTCTGGTGTGTTGAATTGCCAGATGACGCAGCTTGCATCTGGGGCGCGAACAGGATAGCCGCCTTGATCGAGGGGCCGCGCAAGTTTAAGTCAGGCAACGCGGGCTTCCGATCGAAATACTTTCTGCAAGAGCATTGTTGAAAATGGTACCTCTTGAGACGGGAACCCAGAAGCTTCCCTTGCCGGTCGATGTTGTCGAAGTTGAGAGGCGCCTGCTGCCCGGGCTTAATCGAGGCGAGATCTACTGCCGATTCGACAACGGAAAGCTCTCGGTGCGCTCTCGCGCCGCCTGGCTTGAAAGGCACCGGCAAGTATTGACCCTCGTTGCCGAGGCCTTGGCGTCCCTTGGCGTCCGCAGCGTACCGCCGTTCCACATGCTCCTCGGCGATACGCCGTCCCGTAGAAGGCATCGCTATTTCCGCACTCGCTTCGCATTCTCCCAGGCGGACGGCTATGGCGAAGTGGCCGCGCCGGATTTTGTTTTCGATGGTTGGCCGGACGCAAAGTTTGACGACTATGATCAAAAGACGCGGGCGATGGCAGCTGCGTCGGACGGGCCGCCACGCGATAACAGGCTGTTCTGGGCAGGGCGCTGCATGAACGGCGCCCGCAGAAGGATAGTCGAGATCGCCGCGGCCCGGCCCGATCTCCTGGAGGCGTACGACACCGAGCCAAACTATGACGTTGCCATCAATCGGTATTCGGCAACTTTCAGGTCGATGGAAGACCAGGTTGCCACCTACCGATATATGATCGATGTCGAGGGTGCGGGCTACAGTGGCCGCTTCAAGATGCTGCTGCACACGAAACGCGTTGTGCTGTTGCAGGACCGGCCCTGGCGGGAATGGTTCTTCGACAGTATCGAGCCGTTTCGTCACTATGTCCCGGTGGCACGCGACATGTCCGATCTGGTCGAGCGCATCGAGTGGTTGCGTGCCAATCCGAAGATGGAGGCCGAAATAGCGGAAGAAGCGCAGCGCTTCGCGCAAACCCACCTGACGCGCTCGGCTGCCGTGGCGGCATGGGCCCGTCTGCTCGAAAGCCATATGGCTGCCGGCGGCAATCTGAAGTCCGGTCTCCAGCGGCGCAGGCCTGCGACTGGTTGGCCGCCGCGATAGGGCGCCTGTCACCCTGTATCAAATTCGGCCGGCCAGCCAGTCGAGACTGACTACGCGACGGCGGTCACGGTCTCCCTCGTGGCCAGCCGCCCTGCGACATAGCTCTTGACCTGTAGGATCGCCTGTTCACGCGAGACGCTGCCCGGCTGCAGGCCGAGCCGCAGCCAAAGCCCGTCGATCAGCGCGGTGACGCCAAATGCGATGTCGTCGGCATCCCTCGGCGCGGCAAGGCCGTGCAGGCCGGGCAACAAGTGCGGGCCCGAACGCTGATCATCGCCGGCGCGCGCGATCCGCTGTTCGGCAAGGCGCATCAGCAGGTCTTGCTGCGCGCTCTTCCCGAAGCCGTCCTCGTCCGAGCCGAGAACTGTGGCCACAACCCGCATTGGGAAGATCCGGCCCTTGTCGCCAGGGCCGTCATCGAAGCCTTTACAGGCTAAGAGTTCCACCGGACCAACGATTGCGAAGTGGGCGATAGCCGCAAGGTCTCCGTTGGTTTGGTCAGGTCAGGCCGCGCAGCCTGCCAAAAGGCCTGCCACGCTGGCGAGGCGGCGAGGGCGGCTTCATGGCTGGCACGCGCCTCGGTGCTGTCGAAGGCGGTAACGGAAATGAAAACGTTCTCGCCCGCCCGTATCGGCAGGCGCGGAAAGCTGTTTTCAGCATGCTCCGTGATGAAAGCGGCGAGCTGGCGTATACCGGGTGCCGTCATCAGCGGCGCCATTTCAACCTCGAAGCGATTGGCGAAACCGATTTCGGTGCCGCGCCGCAAGTGATGAATCCGGATGACAACGATGCCAGCCACAGCTTTGTTCCGGCTTGGTTTTTCGCCGGCAGGCATGCCGGCCCGCGACGCACCAGAGAGGTCGAAGCCGGCGCCCAGCCACGCGGGCTTCAGCAGCAGCACATCGTCGGAATCGATCATCGTTGCATTGGCCGCATTGCTGTGCGCCGCCCAGACCGGCCCGGCATAAAAGGCGGCGAGTGCATCCTTGCGCGCATCCATGCCGTCGAAGCCTCGCAGCCAGACGAACATGTCCGGGCGATCGAGATCCCGGAACTGACCGATGATAGTCATGCCGGCCTCTTCCTGGCCTTCGATCAGCTTGCCGTCGAAGATGTCGATGAGTGTCTCGCGCATGCCGGGCTTCAACGTGTACTGCCTCAGCTCGACCACGGGCGAAGCGAGCATTGCGAGTTCCGGTAGGGTTTTTCGAGGTAGGTCCATCGACAGTCTCCAAAACAGGATGATCATCCTGTTTATAAACAGACCGGTTGTCCTGTTTTGTCAACATGCTATTGTTCAGCAATGTCAGCAGAGATTGCCGCTCAACCAAGGCTTCGTTCACGCAAACGCATCAACGACCCCGAAGGCATGCGCAAGAAAGTGCTCGATGTCGCCGAAGAGTCGTTTCAGGCACGCGGCTATCATGCTTCCAGCCTCGGCGATCTGATGGCGGCGGCGGGTGTCAGCGGCGGCGCGCTGCATCACCATTTCCCGACCAAGAGGGCGCTGGCGCTGGCGGTGATCGAGGAGCGCGTGGCGGCGGCGGTCGAGGAGACATGGATCGCGCCGGTGCTGGCGGCGGATTCGGCACGCGAGGGCGTGCGAACGGTGTTCGAGGCCGTGGCGGCGCAACTGGAGCAGCAGGGCTTCGTGCGCGGTTGCCCGCTCAACAATCTGGCGCATGAACTGTCGCTGGCCGATCCCGATTTTCGTGCCGCGCTTGCCGGTATCTTTTCGGCGTGGCGCCAGGCCATCGCCGACAAGATCAGCGCCGACCAGCGGGCGGGCAGGGAGCAGGGCATCGACCCGCAGCGCTTCGCCGCGCTCGTTGTGGCCACTTATTCCGGCGCCATGTCGATGGCCAAGACGGCGCAGGACGCCACCATGCTGCGCGACTGCCTGGCGGCGCTGGGTGAAACCTAGATCGCGGCCGCGCTGCTCGCGCTTGACGATGGCATCTACAACTTCCTGTTCGAGGGTGGGCCGACAGACCCGCGCTCGACGATCGATGTTGGCAGAATGAGCCTTTCCGCCGGGCGCTGATCTCCCTTCAGCCGTCGGATCAGCAATTCTGCGACACTCTTGCCAAGTGCATAGACGGGCTGGTCGATGACGGTAATGGGCGGGGTTGTCACGCTCGTCCAGTCCGCATCATGGAAGGTGATCAGCGAAATGTCCTCGGGAATCCGCAGGCCGCGCTGGCGGATCACCCTGAAGATCTCCAGCGCTATGACGCTGTCGGAGGCGAGGATCGCCGTCGGCCGATCTGGTCCGGACAGCAGTTTGTCGGCAACCCTGCGTGTTTCGGCGGGGCTTGTTGCACCAAGGCGAACATGATTTTCCGGCCGATCAATTCCGGCATCTCGGCACACGGCGAGGAAACCGTCGATACGCTCGCGGACCGACGAGGTGTAGATTTGCCCGAGATCGCGGTATTCATGCCCTTCGGCGTCGACCGCGGTCACATAGGCGATGTTGCGGTGGCCGGCATCCGCAAGAATGCGGGTCGCCCGCATGGCGATGCCGCGATCGTCGACCGTCACCGTATCGACATCCAGATCGGGCAGCGCCCGGTCAAGCAGGGCAAGCGGCCGGCCTGAACGATGGATGTCGCGCAGGTGCGAGATGTCACGCGATTCCGATGGCGTGACGATCAGCCCGTCGACGCGCTTGCCGATCAACAGCCGCACGGCTGCCTTTTCAACCTCGATCCTCTCGCCGGAGTTGGCCAGAATGACGTTGAAACCGGCTGCTCTTGCCGCGTCGCTGATGCCGCGCACCGCGAGGCTGAAGAACGGGTTCTCGATGTCGCCGACGACCACTCCGATGATGCCGGACCGGCCGGTCGTCATGCTGCGGGCCAGTTCGTTCGGACGATAGTCCAGTGCCTTGGCCGCGGCCATGACGTCCGCGCGGATCATATCGCTGACGACGCCGTATCCGCCGAGCACGCGCGCGGCTGTCGCTTTCGACACGTTTGCCGCGCGGGCGACGTCGCTGACTGTTATCGACCGGGTCTTGGGCGCGGTTTTTTTCATTGGACAAACGACTACAAGAGTTGTTGACGGAAGGTCAATCTGACGATAACGATTATCAAAGAGACCGGTCTCACACAATAAGAGACCGGTCTCTTTCAAAAAATGCGTGAGCCAAGAGGCGTGATGGGAGCCTGCCGTGCAAGCCGCTGTCGCGGCGACGAACGTTACGAGGCGTGAAATTGCGGGCTCAACGCAAATGCCAAGAAGAACAAACCTTCAGAGTGGAGAGAAGACATGAGCAGGATCGGAATTCTCAAGTCGTTGATGTCGCCGGCCCAGACCGGCGCAATGGCTCTTATGGTTGTGTGCATCGCAGCAGGTTTGGTTTCGCGGGCTGCCGCGGCGGATGACAATCCCTATGGACTTATCGATGCGAAGGTTATCAGCGTCGGGACCATGGGAGACGCAAAGCCCTACGCTTTCACGCAGGCGGATGGCACGTTCACGGGGTTCGATATTGAACTCTTTCGGAACGTCGCGAGCCGCCTTGGATTCAAACCGGATCAGGTGATCTTCACCGGTCAGGAGTTCTCGGCCCTGATGCCTTCGGTTGCCAATGAGCGTTTCGACGTGGCGGTCGCGGCGATCGGTACGACAGATGCGCGCAAGAAGACCGTCGACTTTTCCGACGGCTATCTCGCAGGCTACCTGTCGGTGCTTACCGCAGACAAGGCGATAACTTCGGCGGACGGGCTCAAGGGCAAGCGTCTTGGCGTCGTGCAGGGTACGCTGCAGGAAATCTATGCAGCGAAGAATTTTGTCGGGACGGATCTCGTCAAATTTCCTGACAACAATTCGGCCGTCTCGGCGCTCAACAATGGCACGGTGGATGCTCATTTCCTCGACTATGAGGCAGCCAAGGACTATGGGGTTCGTTATCCGGACTTGAAGATCGCAGTTAACATCCCTTCCTTCGACGCGCCAGCAGGCTTCGTCGTGCGCAAGGGCAACGACAAGCTTCGCGACGCGCTGAACACTGCCCTGCATGCGGCGATGCAGGACGGCACCTGGAAGACGCTCTACGAGAAGTGGTTCCCCGGTTCGCCGATGCCTGACCAGTATCTCCCCAAGAAGTAACCGCGCCTGCCGCTGGCCTTGATGGCCGGCGGCAGAACTACACGCTGTTGCGCCTGATTTCCGGATGGCACGAATAGCGCGATGGAAAAGGGGATCGAATGAACTGGCTTGAAAACTTGCGCCGCAGTTTCCTCGACTGGCAGGCCATGGCCGACGTGCTGCCGAGCATGATCACCATCGGATTGAAGAACACCTTGATCCTCGCCGCCACTTCCACGGTGCTTGGCGTTATTCTCGGCATGATCCTTGCGGTCATGGGTATCTCGCAATCGCGTTGGCTGCGCATTCCGGCCCGGATCTACACCGATATTTTTCGTGGCCTTCCGGCGATCGTCACGATTCTGCTGATTGGCCAGGGCTTCGCCCGCATCGGCCGTGAAATCTTCGGGCCTTCGCCCTATCCGCTCGGCATTCTCGCCCTCAGCCTGATCGCCGGCGCCTACATCGGCGAAATCTTCCGTTCGGGAATCCAGAGCGTCGAGCGCGGGCAGATGGAAGCCTGCAGGGCGCTCAGCATGAGCTACGGGCAGGGGATGCGCCTGATCGTGATACCGCAAGGCATCCGCCGCGTCTTGCCGGCTCTGGTCAACCAGTTCATCGGCAACGTCAAGGATTCGAGCCTTGTCTATTTCCTCGGTCTGCTCGCGTCGGAGCGCGAGATTTTCCGCGTCGGCCAGGACCAGGCGGTGGTCACCGGAAACCTCTCGCCATTGCTTCTGGCCGGCGTGTTCTATCTCGTCATCACCGTGCCGTTGACCCATGTGGTCAATCACATCGACAACTCGCTGCGCGTCGGCAAGCAAAAGGCCGGCCTCGTCGCCAGTGGCCTCGCCGAGGTGAGCGAACTGGAAAGTGCCGTCAGCAGTCCACCTTCGGAGACCAGCCCTGAAGGCAGCCCGGCGCTTCACCGGTTCAAGGGCGGCAGTCTCGCCATCACCGATCTCGACATGGCCTACGGCGATCTCGATGTCCTCAAGGGCGTCAGCCTGACGGTCAAGCCGGGCACGGTCACATGCGTCATCGGTCCATCAGGTTCGGGCAAGTCGACCCTGTTGCGCTGCCTCAACCGCCTGGTCGAGCCCAAAGGCGGCGACGTGCTCCTCGATGGCGCGAGCATCCTGGCGATGAAGCCTGAAAAACTGCGCCGCCGTGTCGGCATGGTATTCCAGCATTTCAACCTGTTTCCGGACCATACAGCCCTGGAAAACGTCATGCTGTCGCTGACCAAGGTAAAGGGCATGCCGGTGCAGGAGGCCGAGCGCATCGCCGAGGCGCGCCTCGCCGATGTTGGCCTTGCCGCCCGCAAACACCATCGTCCCGGCAGTCTTTCCGGTGGCCAGCAGCAGCGCGTGGCAATCGCCCGAGCGCTTGCGATGGACCCGGAGGTTATCCTCTTCGACGAGGTGACGAGCGCCCTCGATCCGGAACTGGTGAAGGGCGTTCTGAACCTGATGGCGGACCTCGGCCGGCGCGGCATGACAATGGTCGTCGTGACCCATGAAATGGGTTTTGCCCGCAAGGTCGCCGATCAGGTCGTCTTCATGGACGAAGGCCGCGTCATCGAGGTCGGCACGCCTGCTGCGATCTTCGACACCCCGAAAAGCCCGCGTCTGAAGCACTTCCTTGCCGAAGTGCTTTGATCGCACCATCGCATGGCCCCCGAGACGCATGGAAACCAAGACGCCTTCGCCCCGGCCGCCAATCCAACCTCCACACAGTGAAAGAATATCCCATGGCTACATTACCTTCGGTCTCAAAGGTCATTGTTGTCGGGGGCGGCATTTTCGGTGTCTCCTCGGCCGTTCATCTTGCAAGGCTCGGTATCGAAACCGTCCTGATCAATGATGGACCGCTCGCCAAGGGAGCTTCCGCTCGCTCGCTCGCCTGGCTCAATTCCGCGCGCAGGCGGTCGGCCGAGTATCATCGCCTGCGCATGATCGGCATCGACCGCTACCGGACGCTGTCGGCGCGATATCCGGATGCCGACTGGCTGCGTTTCGATGGCGGCCTGACATGGGATGCGGACGACGCCTCGAATGAGATCGCGGACGTCTTCGCCCATGAAAAGGCCCTCGGTTATGATGCCCAACATCTGTCCGCAGGCGCGGTAGCTTCAGCCACGCCGGGTATCGCTGCAAGCGCTGTCACGCATCAGGGCGCGATCTTCAATCCGGGCGAAGGCTGGGTCGACCTGCCGCGGCTGATCGAGATCTTGATTGCGGAATTCGTGGAGCGTGACGGCCAACTGGTCACCGATGCCGGAAGCGCCGCGGTCACTGTCGTCAACGGTCGTGCCACTGGCGTCACCACGACAAGCGGCATCAGCTTTGCCGCCGACGCGGTACTGCTGGCGACCGGCGGTGACGTGCCGCGAATGGTTGCGGACTCCGGCCAGCATATCGCCGATGGGACGCCGATCGCGCTGCTGGTCAGGACCAAGCCGGTGAGCTTGCCTCTTCGGGCCGTGCTCAACACGCCGCGCGTCGCCATCCGCCCGACGCCGGACGGAGCGCTCGCGCTCGATTCCGCCTGGTCGGAAGAAGAGGTGGTCGTCAATTCGGACGGCACTTATGGCGTGAAGGATTCGACTGTTCAGGGGCTTCTCGACGAAGCCTCGAAGGTTCTCGAGGGCCATCCGAAGCTGGAACTGGAAAGCTATGGTGTTGGCCCCAAGCCGATTCCCGGAGACGGCGAGCCGGTATTCGGCCAGTTGAAGGACATCGAGGGATACTACGTTGCCTTCAGCCACAGCGGCGCAACGCTTGGCCTGATCGCGGGCGAACTGCTTGCTGGCGAGATCGCCAGCGGCATTGAGAATCCGCTGCTTGCGAACTTCCGTCCAAGCCGCTTTAGTGTCTCTACTCAGCCAGTGGCTTGATCGTCTCGTAGCCGTTCACCGATTGCGCGCTAGTGCCTTCATCGTAGCGTCTGGCCAGCGCAGCTTGCAGGTCCGGCGCATAGAGCGTGGTGAACGCATCCAGCGTCTCGCCGGACCCGTTCTTGAAGGTCTCGTTGACGGCCAGCACATTGTATTTGCAGTCGCCCAGGCTGAACGTCTCCTTGCCCTTGACGACAAGGGTCAGCGTCTTGGTGCTTTTCGGCTGTTTGTCCGGCGACAGCTCGACGAACTCTATTGTGCTCTTGGAGCCTGTCTTCAGCGGAAACAGTTTTCTGAGATCGGAAAACGGGATCATCGCCAGCCGGCCGGTGTCGCTGTCGCGAAACACCTCGATCAGGCCGGCAAAGAGGAACTGGGTCTGCGGCGATTGCGACTCGTATGTGTTGACGACGGAAACCATTCCGCCGGCCACAGGTCGGAACTCGCTCTGAATTCCGGGCCTCGCCAGAACGAAACCATTCTTGGCGGACTTCGCGTCGATGCAACCAGCGGCATGCGCGGCGCTCGAGGTCAGCATCGCGGTCAACATCATGCCGGTAAAGGCCGTTCTCATCTTGCCCTCTCAATGCTCGCACAAGTTGAGGGGGGAACATGCCAGACCCGTGGGACCATGTCGATGACGGCGGCGATGAGACGCGCTGGACGGCGGGCCGGTGTCCATGCTGAAATTCAAGTCATGATGGATTGCCGTTCGCCTCGATTGTTTTCCCGACGCAGCTTTCTGGCGCAGGCTGCGGGTTTCGCCGCCACTGGTGCTCTTTCGCGCCCGGCGCTCGGCCAGACCGGGCAGCGCGTTCAGCCCATCGACGCCACCTTCCTGTTCATCGCCGATATCCATGCCTGCCGCATGGCAAGCGGCTTGGGCCCCAACTGCCAGCAGGAAGGCAAGACCGACGCGGCATTGCTGCGCAATGTTGCGGCGCTCAACGGCCTCGGCGACAAGGATTGGCCGGTCGAGATTGGTGGCGTCGCCACCGGCCTGCGTTCGGCTGGCAGCCGGATCGGCATGCCGCTCGGCCTTGTCGTCGGCGGCGACATGACCGATGACGGTGGCGGCCAGATCACCCAGCCGAGCGAGGGCACGCAGCTTCTCCAGTTCAGCCAGCGCTATCAGCAAGGCGTCGGTCCCGATCGCGTGCACATGCCGGTCTACATCGGACTTGGCAATCATGATCTCGACCAGAACGGACCGCCCCATCATGTCGACTGGTACCGGCGTGAACTGCGCGACTATGTCGAGGTCAATCACCGCGCCGGTGTGTTCTTCAAGCCGCCGGTCCCTGCCACCGACTACGACGTCGACACCGACTGCTATTCATGGGACTGGGGCGGCCTGCATCTCGTCCAGATGCATCGTTTCGCCGGAGATACCGGCCATGGCGCTGATTCGAGCCTGCCCTGGCTGAAGCAGGATCTGGCGACCTATGCGGCGGATGGGCGCCCGGTGATCCTGTTCCAGCACTATGGCTGGGACAAGTTCTCGATAGAACGGTGGGATGCCGCCAAAAGGGTCTACGACGATGACGGCGCCGGCGCGCCGCACTGGTGGAGCGAGGCCGACCGGCAGGCGCTGCTGGCGGTTCTGAAGGGTTACAACATCGCCGGCATCTTCCACGGCCACCAGCACGACACGCCGCTGATCTACCGCAGTGACGGGCTCGACCTGTTCAAGCCGAAGGCTGCCTATATGGGTGGGTTCGCCGTGGCCGGGGTGACCAGCGACGGCATGGACGTGGCGCTGGGCGAGGCGACGGGTGACCATGGCGAGATCGTCTTCACCAATGCTTTCAGCAAGGGCTGGAGCACATGAAAAAGGCGACCTTGGCGGCCGCCTTTCCCTTTGGAAAGAAGCAGTCCTCGCCGGGCTCAGAGCGCCTTCTTGACCTTTTCCTTCACGTCGCCATAGGCCTTCTGCACCTTGCCGGCAACCTTGTCGGCCGCACCCTCGACCTCGGTCTGTCTGTTGCCGGTCGCCTTGCCGGCGGCCTTCTTGACCGAGCCCTTGACCTGCTTGGCCACGCCCGCGACCTGATCCTTGTTCACCATTTTGCGCATCTCCCGGGATTTTCATTCGCCGACAGGAACGGGCCTGAACCCGTTAGGTTCCGAACTCTCGCAATTTGCCGCCGCGCGACTGGTTGCCTAAGGCAGAGCAATGCGGCTAGGTTCCGCGCGGGCCGGATGTGAGGGCTGCCCGGGGTATTCGATGCGTCTTCGTCTCGCCTTTGCGATCGCGGTCTCCCTGCTGGCGGCTGGCTGTGTCGCCGACGATGTCAGGCCGATCAATGTTTTGACATCTGAAGCAGGCCACCCTTCGCCGACCTTCATTCCCGATTCGGGCGACGATGGCCCGACCGTCGTTGGCCTCGCCTTCTCCAGCGGCACAAGGGCCGCTGCCAGGCCGCAAATGATTGATGTGACGAAATCTTGGGGAGACCATCTTGGCGGAATTCAAGCTCTACATCGGCAACAAATGCTTTTCGTCATGGTCGCTCCGGCCATGGGTGGCGATGAGACATCTGGAGATACCGTTCGAGGAAAGTCTTGTACGGCTGCGCACGCCTGAGACGGCCGCCAACCTGGCAAAGGTGTCACCGACCGGCCAGGTGCCTGTGTTGAATCACAAGGGAAGGATCGTCTGGGAAACCCTTGCCATCCTTGAATATCTTGCCGATCTGTTTCCCGAGAAAAATCTCTGGCCGGCCGATATCGGCGCCCGCGCGCTGGCGCGCTCGGCGGCGACCGAGATGCATTCGGGCTTCCGCGAGGTGCGTTATGGCTGGCCGATGAATTTGCGGCGACCGAAGGGCCACAAGCCGCTCGACGCCGAAGGCGAGGCGCAGCGGGCGCGCATCGAGGCGCTGTGGCGCGAGTGTCGCGAAAAATACGGCAAGGGCGGTCCGTTCCTGTTCGGTCATTTCACCGCGACCGATGCCATGTATGCGCCGGTCGCCACTCGGTTCGACACCTATGGCGGCACGCTAGCGCCCGATACCCGTGCCTATGTCGATGCCGTGCTTTCAACACCCGCGATGCGCCTTTGGTACGCCGAAGCCGCCAGGGAAACCTGGCCCGAGCCTGGTCCCGACGAATAAGGTCTGACCTAGAAGCGGGCTTCCAGGAGGTCGCGGGCGGCCTATCTAAGGGCATGGGGGCTGCGTCTTTTTGGAGATGTCGCAATGACTGTTTCTTCTACACTCGCCGGCAAGGTCGCCCTCGTCACGGGCGCTTCGTCTGGTATCGGCGAGGCCACGGCTGCGGCGCTGGCCGCTGCCGGGGCAAAGGTGGCGATCGCCGCCCGCCGAGCCGATCGGCTCGAGGCGCTGGCGGCGCGCATTGAAACGGCCGGCGGCATGGCGCTGCGCATCGAGGCCGACGTCACCAACAATGGCGATGTCACCGCCATGATCGGCAAGGTGGTGGCCGAATGGGACCGGCTCGACATTCTCGTCAACAATGCCGGGGTGATGCTTCTGTCGCCGGCCGCCGAGGCGACGCTCGACGACTGGCGCCAGATGGTGGAACTCAACCTGCTGGCGCTGATGGGCGTCACCAAGGCGGCGCTGCCGCATCTCAGGGCCGCAAAGGGTCATATCGTCAACGTCTCGTCGGTTGCCGGCCGCGTTGCCAATCCCGGTGCCAGTGGTTATGCGGCGACCAAGTTCGGCGTCGTTGGCTTTTCCGAGTCGCTGCGCCGTGAAGTCTATGCCGACAAGGTCCGCGTCACCGTCATCGAACCCGGACTGGTACGCACCGAGCTTGGCGATCACATCACCAACGCCGCCTCGAAAGCGGGGCTCGATCAGCGCCTAGCCACTATGGAAGCGCTGACCGCCGAGGATATTGCCGCCGCCATCCTGTACGCGGTCAGTCAGCCGGCTCGCGTCAATGTCAACGAGATCGTCATCAGGCCGACCGACCAGGAGCGCTAGCTCAGGCCTGTCCCGGAGTTGACGAAAGCCAAGGACAGGCATAATACGTAACCAAATGGATACGCATTATGCCGCAAGCTGAATCCGACCATTCCGTCTTCCGCGCCATTGCCGATCCGACGCGCCGCGCCATTCTCGACCGCTTGCGGCAGGGGCCGGCGCCGGTCAACGAACTGGCCTCGGCCTTTTCGCAGAGTCGGCCCGCTATCTCCAAGCATCTCAGGATTCTGCGTGAGTTGCGGGTCGTGTCCGAACAGAGGCATGGCCGCGAGCGGCTCTATCGGCTGGAGCCTGCGGAATTGAAGGACGTGGCCGACTGGATCTTGCCCTATCGCGATTTCTGGCAAGCGAGCCTCGGCAATCTCAAATCCTATCTGGAGAACGAATGAGGGCGATCAATGATGGACCTCGCGCTATCGCTGACGTGTCGGTGGGGACGATTCTCGCCACGGTGACGATCGCGGTGCCGCCTGAGCGGGTGTTTCGCGCGTTGACGGCGGACGACCAGATACCGCTCTGGTGGGGATCGGACGAACTTTACCGGACGACGAGACATACCGCCGACGTGCGGCCGGGCGGGGCGTGGCGATCGGAAGGCAAGGGCGTCGACGGCCGAGAGTTTCATGTCCAGGGGGAGTATCTCAAGGTCGAGCCGCCGCACCGTCTGGTGCTGACATGGAAAGCGCCATGGGACGGCGACAACGTCACCACCGTCACCTATACGCTCGAAGCGGTCGAGGCCGGAACGCGGCTGACACTACGCCACGAGGGCTTCGGCGCTCGCGAAGGCGCCTGCCGCGATCACGGCTTCGGCTGGGAACGTGTGCTCGGTTGGCTGGCCACCTTCCTGTCCGATGGGGCAGGCGGCAAACCGCAGGTCGTGTTCCACTGCCGGCTGATCCCGCCGCGGCCAGACTTTGCGTTCACCTTGACCGATGCGGAAAAGGCGCTGATGAAACAGCATTCGGACTATTTACGCGGCAAGTTGGGCGAGGGAGGTGTCATCCTGTTCGGGCCGGTCGCCGATCCTGCCGGCCCCTGGGGGCTCGGCATCGTGCGCGCCAACGACGAGGCCGCCGTCCGGGCGCTGACCGACGCGGACCCGACGGTTCATTCAGGGCTGGGCTTTCGCTACGAAATCCTGCCGATGATGAGTGCTGTCATGTGAGGTTCGGAGCGCCAAAAGAAAACGCCCTCGCACCTGTTATAGTGCGGGGGCGTCTTTGCCGTTAGCCTTCCTTCGATTGCTCGTGAACTGCTGACGACAACCATGAAATGTGCGTGTTCCGAAATGGTTCCCCGCCATGTCAATTTTTAAACGCCGCGCTCGATGCGGCGCCTTGGATGGTACGAGTGCAAAGGGCGGATCAAACTAAGAATTGACAAGGCGGCATTAGGAGCATAAAAGACCTCTGTCGATATTTGTTTGACTGACTTTTGTTATCCGCGCTTTGCAGCGCGCCTTTGACGAACTTCCCACATCAAAAATCGAGACAAACGACGTTGTGCATCCGCATGACGGCGAACGAATATTTGCCATGGAAAGGGTTCGTCATGAGCACCGGCACAGTTAAATGGTTCAACGCCACCAAAGGTTTTGGTTTTATTCAGCCTGACGACGGCTCGGCCGACGTTTTCGTCCACATCTCGGCCGTAGAGCGCGCCGGCATGCGCGACATCGTCGAGGGCCAGAAGCTCGGCTACGAGATGGTCCGCGACAACAAGTCGGGCAAGATGTCCGCCGACCAGTTGAAGGCGGCCTGAAAAAGAATTCAGCCTTCCCGGTGACCACGGATGTACTGGCACTGGTGAATGGCGAATTCGGGCGCATGGCCGCGGAGACCTGAGTTTCCACGGCATGTCATGCGCATGAGAGGAGCATGCCTTCTGCATCCATCTGGATGCGCGGCGCTCCCATGGGAGGTCAGGCGGTGCCTGGCCTTTTTCATTTTGTGTTTCTTGCCGCCGAAAGTGCGCCGCACTCGGCCGGAACGTGCTAAGGGAACGCTCCAGCAACTTGAATCCGCTGCCGTATTTCTTTGTGCGTGGTCTAACCGACGACCCGGTCTCGTCCTATCGGCACCAGACTCCTGACAGGAGAAAGATTTTGACCACCAGTTCAAAGACAGCCGTCGATCAGCCCGTGTCCCTGTTCAGCAAGACGCGAACCCAGTCGATGTCGCTCAACCGCATCATTTCCGAACGCGATGCCGTCAGCGAGGCACGGGAAGCCAAGACCGCGCGCCTGCGCGAACAGCGCCTGGAGAAGGAGGCTGACGAGATGGCCGCGGCCGCGGCGCTTGCGGCCTTGCCAAAGCGAGCCGGAAGACGCTGATGGCCACCAAGCGCGTGCCTCCAAAGATGATCGCCGCCGACTCGACGATCGCCGACGTGGTCGAAGGCCTCAACAAGCCGGTCGAATACGTACGCCGCGTGCTGGAAAAGCTGGAGCGCTGCAAACGCGCCCATGGCGATGCACAGGTGCGGCTCGGTGTACGCGGTCGTGCCGAATGCCCGAACTATCTGATCGAATATGTCCGCGAAGACGCCAAGACCCATGAACGGGTGACCCACCAGGATGCCGCCTACAGCGGCAGCACGCATCGCGAACTGGCGCCTCACCACATCGAGGCGGTGAAGAACTGGTCGCCCGAGGAAATGAACATCACCGCGGTTTCGGCCCTGATCGGCCGCTTGCGCAATCCGCGCGCGCCATCATCGCGTTTCGTCGACGAGGACTGACATGGCCATAAAATTCTCCGCCAAGCACCAGCCGGCAACTCCCGCTGTCGCCGCAAAGCCGGCCAAGCCGGTTGCCGCACCGAAAACCGCTGATACCGCCGAGGCCGCGACCGATCTGTTCAAGTCGCCGGTGGATTCGCCCAAGGGCAAGACCGGCAAGAAGAAATAGCGCCTTGCCGCAGGACGCTGATCGTAATCCCGCGCCGGGGCTGTTCGCCCTAGTGGTAGCCGCAGGCCTTTCGTCAGCGCGAGTGAGCACCGCTCCTCTCTTCGACTGCCAGAGCTGTGGCGCCTGCTGTTCCTACTCGGCGGAGTGGCCGCGTTTTTCCACCGAGGATGACGCGCAACTCGACCGCATCCCGGCGAAATACGTAGCAGCCAACGAATCCGGCATGCGCTGCGAGGGCGTGCGCTGCTCGGCGCTATCCGGCGAGGTCGGCAAGTCGACCGCTTGCGGCATTTACGAGGTGCGCCCGGATGTCTGCCGCGCTTGCATGCCGGGCGACGATGATTGCCTGATGGCGCGCCGCGCGCATGGATTGCCGACGGCTTAAAGCGCATCGCGTTGAACGGATTCAGTCGACGTGGTTCAAGCCCTTGTTTTGTGTATGTCGTTCTCCCAAAAAATGCTGAGCACCACATGCATTCACACGGACTGCCGGTGGTTGTGCTCGCAGCCCTTGCTGGCTAGGCTGCAAGAGGGCAGGGCCGCGGAGGATCATCCCTTGAGCATCGAATTCCTGTTGACGTCGCTGATCGTCGTGGCCTCGCCTGGCACCGGCGTTCTCTATACGCTGAGCGCCGGCCTTTCGCGCGGCGCCCGCGCCAGCATCATTGCCGCCTTCGGCTGCACGCTCGGCATCATCCCGCATATGGCGGCCGCCATCACCGGCCTGGCGGCGCTGCTGCACACCAGCGCGGTCGCCTTCGAGACACTGAAATATATCGGCGTCGCCTATCTGCTCTACATGGCCTGGAACACGCTGAAGGAGAAGGGCGGCCTGAGCGTCGAGGACAATGTCGCGCCGCGTTCGGCTGGCAAGGTGATTGCCACCGGCGTGCTCGTCAACGTGCTCAATCCGAAACTGTCGATCTTCTTCTTTGCCTTTCTGCCGCAGTTCGTCAGCACAACCGAGCCGCACGCGCTGTCAAAGATGCTGGAGCTGAGCGGCGTCTTCATGCTTTTGACCTTCGTCGTTTTTGTCGGCTACGGCATCTTCGCCGCCTCGATCCGCACCCATGTCGTGTCGCGGCCAATGGTGCTGACCTGGATGCGCCGTACCTTTGCCGGCGCCTTTGTCATGCTTGGCGCCAAGCTGGCCCTGGCGGACCGATAGCGGCACCGGGCGAGGGCGACTATCCCTTGACGTATCCCATCGCTTCGACGATCAGCCCGTTCTCGACGCGCATCAGATTGACACCGCGGACGGAGTTGCCGTCGGCGAGCCAGTAGCGCCAACGGATCGTCGCCCGTTCACCTGCAACGAATGTCTCCTCGATGTCGAAACGCGTGCCCGGCTGGGTGGCGATCACCGACCACAGCTGGACGCAGGCCTCCCGGCCGGCATGACGGGCGCCATCCGGAGCCGGGCCGGTGTTTTCGATCACGCACTGCTCGGCAACCAATGCGGGGAGCGCCGACGGATCGTGCAGCTGGAACACGTCGTTGAAGCGCCGCATGATTTCGGCCGTCTGCGTGGAGCGGTCATCTGGATGGAGGGTCATGACACTGTCCTGTTTCATCTCGTCTCCTGGTTTCATTGTTCCGTGCTGGCGGTCGCGGTGAGTTCGGCCTTGAGCGTGATGGTTGCCACGCCGGCGAGGGCGCGGGAGACAAGGCATGACGCTTTCGCCGTCTCTGCGAGATCCTGGAACTCATCCGGGGCGAGGCCCGGGACCTCGGCTTGCGTCTCAAGCTCGATGCGGGTGATCGTCGGCCCGGCAGCGGTTGCGCCGAGATGCACCTTGGCCACGGTGCTGATGCTTGTCGGGATATGGTCGGCCCTGCCCAGTATGGCGCTCAGAGCCATCGAGAAGCAGCCGGCATGCGCCGCCGCGATCAGTTCCTCCGGATTGGTGCCGGGGCCATTCTCGAAACGCGACGGGAAGGAATAGGCGCCTTCGACAACGCCGCTGCCGAGCCGCAGCCGACCTGAACCTTCCCGCAGCGTCCCTTGCCACTCGGCCGAGGCTTCACGAATTGTCATTGTCCGTTCTCCCTTGATCTTGAGAAATCGATGGGTCAGGCGCCGTCGACGACCACTTTCCCGAAGACGTCGCCCTGCTGGAAATAGCGGTAGGCGTCACCGGCCTCGGTGAAGGCAAAGACCTTGTCGATGACGGGCCGCAGGCGGTGTTGCGAGACAGCGCGCAGCATGGCTTCGAGATTGGTCCGGTTGCCGACGAAGAGGCGGCTGATGGTGGCGAGGCTGCGCTGGTAGAGCGCTGCCGGCATCTGGATCGATCCGCCCTTCGCATCCTGCAGTGTGAGCAGCACGATGTGCCCGTAAAGCGTGCTGGCGATCAGCGACTGCGCGAAGGTCGCAGGGCCACCGGTCTCGACGACGAGATCGACGCCGCCTGTCTGGTCGCGGACGGTCGCACCCCATTCGGGCATGTCAGATGTCGAAATCACAAGGTCGGCGCCCAGCACCCGTAGCCTGTCGGCTTTCTCGCCACGTGAGGTGACGGCGACGACGCGGCAGCCGAGCAGCTTGGCGAACTGCAGTGCAAAGAGCGCGACGCCGCCCGAGCCGATGACCAGAACCCATTGGCCGGGCTTGGGAATTCCGGGCCCCGTCACCGCATTCCAGGCGGTCAGGCCGACGCAGCTCAGCGTTGCCGCTTCATGCCAGTCGAGATGGTCGGGCAGGCGTACTGCCCATTGCTCGTCGAGAACGGCGTATTCGGCCAGCATGCCGTCCAGCGTGCAGCCGAGCTGGTCGATGAGCCCGGCATTGATGCGCCCGTCGATCCAGCGCGCGAAATAGCTGCCGGTCACGCGATCGCCGACCGCGAAGCGCGTGACGGCATCGCCGATGGCGACAATTTCGCCCGCCCCATCGCTCAGCGGAACGACGCCCACGCGCGGCGTTAGTGGATAGGTGCCGTTGAGGATCATCGTGTCGCGCCGGTTGAGCGAGGTTGCGCGAACGCGCACCAAGATTTCGTGCGGTTTCGGCCGCGGCTGCGCCTCGTCGCGCATCACCAGGCACTCGGCCCCGCCGGACCCTTCGATACGATAGGTTTGCATGTCAGCTTCCCATAATATGTAGACTGATCTACATATTATGTAGACCGATTGTCATATTCAGCGCAAGGCCTATAGTTATGGCTGCTGACAGAGGTTGACATGGCGAACGACACCCGCACCCGCATACTCGAGACGACTGGACTGCTGCTCAGGCAGCGCGGCTACCATGGGACCTCGCTCAACGACATATTGAGCGCCAGCGGCGCGCCGCGTGGCTCGCTCTATTTCCATTTTCCCGGCGGCAAGGACCAACTGGTCATCGAGGTGACGCGCGACAGCGTTGCCAGGGTGACGGAGAGGCTGGGCGAGGCGCTGGCCGGCGAAAAGGATCCGGCCGTGGCCGTCCATCATATCTACCAGTCGGTGGCGCGCATGCTGGAGGACAACCAGTTTTCGCTCGGCTGTCCGATCGCGCCTGTCGTGCTGGACTCGCCGACAGACGTGCCGGAACTGGCGGATTTGTGCCGCTCGGCCTTCGAGCAGTGGATCGGCTTGCTGCGGGAGGCCTTCGTCAGGGCAGGGGTGCCCGAGCGCCGCGCCCACGCTTTGGCGCTGCTGGTCGAATCGTCACTGGAAGGACTGATGGTGATCGCCCGTGCCACCCGCGACCGCGCCCCGCTGTGGGCGGTGGCCGATGAAGTCGCGGCGTTGATCGAAGGTGCCGTGCTGACTGGAGGAGGCCGCAACCGCGACGCGGCGATTTCCGCGACCGAAACACCGTCGCAAGGAGCCTGATATAGCGATGCGCCCGACTGGATCAGGCGTGCTTCTGCACCAGCATTGTCCACCTCAGCGGCGCCACAACGACCACCAAGCCGGCAAGGATCAGCATCATTCCTAGGACGCGGGTCGCTTCAAACTGCTCGCCCAGCACCATCCTGGCGGAAAGCGCTCCGAAGATCGGTACCAGAAGCGAAAATGGCGCGACGGTTCCGGCCGGATATAGCTTCAGCAAATGGCCCCAAATGGCATAGCTTAGAATGGTCGAGAGCACAGATATGTAGATGACCGCGCCCGCACCGCTCCAGCGCATTGCCGTCAGGGCGTGGGCGATCGTCGTCGGTCCGTCGAGCAGCATTGACAGTGCGAAGAGTGGAACGGGTGGGATCAGGCTCAGCCAGACCACCATTGCAAGCATGTCGACCTTGCCGGCGCCACGCAGCAACACATTACCGAATGCCCAGCACAGCGCCGACACGAGGCACAGACCAAGGCCGGCGGTGGAGAAATCGCCTCCGACAGTGAGCCCGATCACGCCCAGCCCGGCAAATGCAACCAGGGACCCGGCGACCTGACGGGCCGTCGGCTTTTCCCGCAGCACGATTGAGGCGATGAGAATGGTCAGAAAGGCCTGCGACTGCAGCGTCACGGATGCGAGCCCCGCGGGCAGCCCAAGTGCCATTCCCGTGAAAAGCAGGGCGAACTGGCCAAGGAACAAGGTTGCGCCAATCCAGAACAAGCGGGGCCACGGCACATTTGGGCGGGGCAGGACCAACGCCGGCAGCGAGGCGACGACAAATCGCAGTGCTGCGAGCAGCAGCGGCGGGAAGCTGCCGAGACCAATGCTGATGACGGTGAAGTTTATCCCCCAGATCGCCGCCACCAACAGCGCCAGAAGCATATGCCGAGGTCTCATGATTTCGCGGTCCCTCGCTGAGGATGCGGTGACGATTATTCGTCTTCCATCCCGGGAGAATATCGCGCTACATGACATAACTGAAACAACGTAACTGGAATGCAGATATAAACAGAATGGAAAACAAGTCTGTCGATCTCAATCTGCTTGTGGTGTTCAAGATGCTCATGAGCGAGTTGAGCGTAACGAGAGCCGCCGCACGGCTCGGGCTTAGTCAGGCTGCGGTCAGCGCATCGTTGAGGCGGCTGCGGGCGCTCTATGGCGATCCGCTGTTCACGCGCACACAGCGCGGCCTGCTGCCGACGCCGCGCGCTGTGATCCTGCGACCACTGATCGAGGAAGCGCTGGGGATCATCAGTGGAACGCTGGATAGCACGAGCCCGCAGGCGGAAGATCGGGCGAAAGTCGTTGTCGTCAGGGTTGGCCTTTCCGACGATTTCGAAATGGCGTTCGGCGCAGGCATCATCAAACTGGCCAAGCAGAGAATGCCCAATGTCAGGATCATCCTGCGCCAGACCAACAGCTTCGTGGCGGCGCAAGCGCTGAACGACAAGGAAATCGACCTCGCCATCACCTCGGGTGGCGTCACCGATAGCCGGCTGAAACACATCTCGGTTGGGAGCTCGGACTACATGATCGTCTATGATCCTCGCTCCAGACCCGGGCGAGAACCGTTCACGGTGGAAGAATACCTTTCACGAGATCATATCCTGGTTTCCTATTCCGGCCTGAGCGGCGTCACCGACGACGTGCTTGCCGAACATGGACTGCGGCGCAGGGTCCTTGCGGCGACCACGCATTTCTCCGCCCTGTCTTTTCTCTTGTGGAATAGCGATGCGCTGGCGACAATCCCAAGCCATGCCGCGCGCGCACTATGCGGCCAGGGCCCATTTGAGATGGGAGCCTGTCCCTTGCAGTTTCCGCGTTACGCATTCGGGGTGAGTTGGCGTTTCGATACCGTTCGAACGCCAACGGTGATGCAGGTGCGCGATGTGATCGTTGAGTCGTTCGGCGTCTGATCAATGAAAAAGGGCGGCATTTCTGCCGCCCCTTTATATGCATAAGCCAGAGTGGCTGGATTAGAAATCCATGCCGCCACTCAAGCCCGCTTGCGGGCTTGAGCAACCTGGATTCATGGGCGTGCTTTATGGACTTCTTAGAAGTCCATGCCGCCCATGCCGCCCATGCCGCCGCCGCCCATGCCGCCAGGCATGCCGCCGCCAGCCGACTCCTTCTTCGGAGCCTCGGCGATCATGGCTTCGGTGGTGACCAGCAGGCCGGCGACCGAGGCCGCGTCCTGGAGAGCCGTGCGCACGACCTTGACCGGATCGACGATACCCATGGCGATCATGTCACCATATTCGCCGGTCTGGGCGTTGTAGCCGAAGGTCGCGCCCTTGTTCTCAAGGATCTTGCCGGCAACGATCGATGCTTCCGCACCGGCGTTCGACGCGATCTGGCGGGCCGGAGCCTGCAGCGCGCGGCGCACGATGTTGATGCCAGCAGCCTGGTCGGCATTGGCGCCGGTGGCCTTGATGTTGGCCGAAGCGCGCAGCAGCGCGACGCCGCCGCCTGCAACGATGCCTTCTTCCACGGCCGCGCGGGTCGCGTTGAGGGCGTCATCGACGCGGTCCTTCTTTTCCTTGACTTCGACTTCCGTCGCACCGCCAACGCGGATCACCGCAACGCCACCCGCCAGCTTGGCGAGACGTTCCTGCAGCTTCTCCTTGTCGTAATCCGAGGTGGTCTCTTCGATCTGCTGCTTGATCTGGGCAACGCGGCCCTGGATCTCGGCCTTCTTGCCGGCGCCGTCGACGATGGTGGTGTTCTCCTTGGAGATCGACACCTTCTTGGCGCGGCCGAGCATGTTGAGGCCGACGTTCTCGAGCTTGATGCCGAGGTCTTCCGAGATGACCTCGCCACCGGTGAGGATGGCGATGTCTTCCAGCATGGCCTTGCGGCGATCACCGAAGCCCGGCGCCTTGACGGCGGCGATCTTCAGGCCGCCACGCAGCTTGTTGACGACCAGCGTGGCCAGGGCCTCGCCTTCGACGTCTTCCGAGATGATGAGCAGCGGCTTCGAAGTCTGCACGACGGCTTCGAGGACCGGCAGCATGGCCTGCAGGTTGGAGAGCTTCTTCTCGTGCAGGAGGATGTAGACGTCCTCGAGTTCGGCAACCATCTTGTCGGCGTTGGTGACGAAGTAGGGCGAGAGGTAGCCACGGTCGAACTGCATGCCTTCGACGACTTCGAGTTCGGTCTCGGCGGTCTTGGCTTCCTCAACCGTGATGACGCCTTCGTTGCCGACCTTCTGCATCGCTTCCGCGATCATCTTGCCGACCGACTCATCGCCATTGGCCGAGATCGTGCCGACCTGGGCAACTTCCTCGGAGGTCTTGATCTTCTTGGCAGCCTTGCCGAGCGCCGCGACGACTTCGGTCACGGCCAGGTCGATGCCGCGCTTCAGGTCCATCGGGTTCATGCCGGCGGCAACCGCCTTGTGGCCTTCCTGGACGATCGACTGCGCCAGAACGGTCGCGGTCGTGGTACCGTCGCCGGCGATATCGTTGGTCTTCGAAGCGACTTCGCGCACCATCTGCGCGCCCATGTTCTCGAACTTGTCTTCAAGCTCGATTTCCTTGGCGACGGTGACGCCGTCCTTGGTGATGCGCGGGGCCCCGAACGACTTGTCGATGACGACGTTGCGGCCCTTGGGGCCGAGCGTGACCTTCACCGCGTCGGCGAGGATGTTGACGCCGCGCAGCATGCGCTCACGGGCGTCGCGGGAGAATTTTACGTCTTTGGCAGCCATTTTTAGCTCCTGGCAGGGGCTTGCAGTAAGCCCGGGAATTCAGTTGAGGGTGAGGCCGATATTCAGCCGATGATGCCCATGATGTCGGATTCCTTCATGATCAGAAGGTCTTCGCCATTGAGCTTGACTTCGGTGCCCGACCACTTGCCGAACAGGATGCGGTCGCCAGCCTTGACGTCCAGCGGGACGAGCTTGCCAGCTTCGTCACGAGCGCCGGAGCCGACAGCGATGATCTCGCCTTCCTGCGGCTTTTCCTTTGCCGTATCCGGGATGATGATCCCGCCGGCGGTCTTGGATTCGGATTCGACCCGGCGAACGACCACGCGGTCATGAAGCGGGCGGAACTTCGACTTTGCCATTTTTTCTTCCTCGATGAGAACGGTGAGAACAGTTCCTCCGTCCGGCGGCGCCGGACACATGGTTAGCACTCACCGAGGGCGAGTGCTAACGTGGCGCTGAGATAGGCTGCTGGCCTGCGAGAGTCAAGGCGCGCGAGAGGGCGCGATCGCGCGAAATTTTGTTCGCGCAGGCGACGGGTTGCAGAATGCGTCGGTTGCCGCTTGGGAGCGGCGAGGAATTTTGTCCATCATTCGGATTCTATCGACGCCGGGGTGATCGCAGCACCAGCAGCGGGCATCGCTCGGCGAGCCCATAGGTGCCGGTCGCCACGATGCGAACGTCGCCGAAGAAGGCCTCTGCTTCATGCATCACCGTCGCAACCGGAGCGAAGCTGTAGATGGCCGGCGAATTCCTGTAGACGTCGATGGTGCCGATGACCGGCATGTCCCAGCCCGTGTGCGCGCAAAGCTCGTCGCGGTCGGGAAACAATTCGTCGAATCTCTTGTGGATTGCCTGCACCGGGATGGCGTGATCGGGCGGGCCGCGCGTGGCTGTCATTGCAACGAGCCATTTGAGTGCGTGGAAGGTCGGGACGCCGCCCGAAAGGGCGAGCGTTCGCACCGCCTGCGGATCATCCGGCGTTTCCGGGCTGGCATAGAGCCGGAGACCTGCGCGGCCGTTGGGCCCGAGCACGCGCGCGATCTCCGCGAACAACGCCCGCCGCGCGACGGAAAGGCCGAGTGCCGACAGGCAGCCGTCACCGATCACCGCATCCATGCTTGCTCCGGCAACCGGCATGTCCAGCCAGTTGCCTGCCACCGCCTTGCGTGTGGCGGTGTCGCCTGGCCAGATGCCGGAGATCATGGTGGGGGATTCATCGACCGCCAGCATCGTCCTGCCGAGACCGGCAAGTTCCGGCGTGACCCCGAGCAGCACCACGTCGAGCGATTGCAGACAGAGTTCGCGCTCATAGGTGGCGACCGCTTCCGGCGGCGGACAGAGCGGTGGCCCGAGAAGCCGCCAATGGCGGCGAATTGCATCCCAATGATTTGTCATGCAAAACGACTTGGGGGATGTGGGGGCATGGTTCCTTCGAAACTGTTGGTTGTCTGCTGGGTATAGAGAGGCCATGGCTCGCATTGCCGTGATAACGCATGAGTATGACCGGTTCCAGAGCCGGCGCGGCCTTCTATTGCGCCAGGACAGTCCCTACATGCTGTTCGACCTTCTGGCCGAGTTGAAGAGGCGTGGCCACTCGACACAGATTCTGCGCGGGCCTTCGTCAAGGCATGATGCCGATATCGCTGTGCTGCATGTCGATGCGACGGTGACACCGGCCGACTATGTCGAGTATGCGCGCGGATTTCCGTTCTGCCTCAATCTTGGCGCGGCCGACATTTCCAAGCGTCGGATCAGCGGCGCGGTCCTCAAGGACGGTGACCATTGGGACGGCCCCGTCATCGTCAAGAGCAACCTCAACCATTGGGGGACACCCGAGCAGCAACTCAATCGGCAAGCCGAGCGCGCCGGCAAGGCCGAGCCTTTTCCGGGCGTGCGGATATTCGATCAATACCAAGTCCACGCTTCGCTGGCCGAAGTTCCGCCGGAAATGCGTGTGCGTACCGACCTGGTCGTGGAGAAGTTCATTCCCGAACCGGCGCCTGACGGTTTTGCGGCGCGGTTTTGGATATTCTGCGGCGATCGTGAGCGCTGCACTCGTTATGTCTCACCGCAGCGCCTCGTAAAAGGCGACGACACGATCCGGCGAGAGGCTGTTCCCGTACCCGAAGAATTGCGCGCCTTGCGCCATCGGCTTGGCTTCGACTACGGCAAGTTCGACTTTGTCATGCATGGGGACAGGGCGGTGTTGCTCGATGCCAACAAGACGCCCGGCCGCGCCAGGAACCTGTCGAAGATCGTCGCTGCCGGCACCGCCAATCTGGCAGACGGTTTTGAAGGCCTGATCCGTCGGGCCGGATAGACGGATACTCTAAAGAAACAGCCGCAACTGCGTGTGGATGATCGACCGGTAATCCTCGATGGTCCGGCGGCTTGCCGCTTCGCCTTCCGCAAGCGCCAGGCGCACCACTCCACCGGCGAGCTGGAAGATCAGCAGAACCATGCGTTCGAACTGCTCGTGCTTCTCCGGCTCCAGCAAGGCGATGACATGGTCGCAGAACATCTTGGCTTGATGCCGGGTTTCGGCGATGTCGAGATTCTTGAGCGCCTTGTCGGCCTGGATGGCGTTCTGCAGATCCTGGATGGCCGGGTCGCCGGCGACGCGGCTGTGGTAGTCGTCAAGCAGCCGGTCGGCTGCGGCGATCACGTCCTTCGCTTCGCGAACGTCGGCGATAATCGCTGTCAATCGCGCGCGGCTGACCTCTGAAAACCGCTCATAGAGCATTGCCAGGATCGCCGACTTGTTGGGGAAGTAGTGATAGACGGTGGCGATCGGCCCACCGGCCAGCATGCCGACTTCCTTCATGGTGACGGCGTCGATGCCCTTCTCGCCGATCAGCCGCATGGTCGTCGACAGGATGGCGTCGATGCGCTCGCGGCTGCGCTCCTGCTTGGGTCTGCGCCTGGGTTCGGTGGCCGTTCGCCGTGCTTCTTCCATGCGCCCGTTCTCTCGCGAGATTGCAAATTCCGATTGACAAAAAATATGATCAAGTATCAGTTTCTGGAATGCTGACAGATTGTCAGTTTTTTTGCCGCGCGGCAAGGACGTTGGGAGGCGCCTTTGGCTTCGACAAATGCCGGATACACCGGCGATGGCGATTGGCTGGTCGGCAACCCGACCAGCGGGCAGCTTGCCTCGGCCCTGTGGATCGGGTCGGTCGGCCTGCTCATTCTCGGTCTGCAGCCCGTCTTGCTCGGCGCCCTTTACACCGAGGGCCATGTCAGCGGCGATGAGTTGGCGTTGGTCGCCACCGCCGAAATGATCGCCATCGCGATCGGCTCGGCGATTGTCGCGATGCTGCTCTCGGCCCACAAGATGCGCTGGAAAAGTGCGGCCCTGCTGCTTCTGCTGGCACTGTCGAATGTCTGGACGGCCTATGCTGCCGGCGCCAATACGCTGATGGCGGCACGCGCCCTGGCCGGCCTTGCCGAGGGTGGCCTTGTCGCGGTCGCCACCGAGCTGATTGCTCGTTCACGGCGCGCCGAACGCATCGGCGGTTATTTCGTCACCATGCAGACGCTGGCGCAATGCGTTCTTGCCCTGTTGCTGGCACTCTATGTCATCCCCGCCGCCGGATCGGCGGGTGGCTTCATCGTTCTCGCCATCGTCTGCGTCGCGTCGCTGGTGGTCGCCTTCATCGTTCCCGCTGACTATGACGACCTGCCGAAGGACGAGAATCTCGCCAATGTGGTGACGGTTCCTTCGATCACCGCTTTGTTGTCGGTCTTCTGCTACTTCATGTTCTTTGGCGCGGTCTGGGCGTTTCTGGAGCCGCTTGGCGCGCAATTCGGCATCGATGGCCGCACCGTCGGCCTGATCGTCTCGGCCAGCCTCGCGGTACAGGTTCTAGGCGCGATGACGGCGACCATGTTCGAGGCGCGCATCGATTATCGGCTGGCCATCACCGCGATCGGTGCCGTGGCGCTTGTCTGCTCCCTTGTTCTCGCCAGCGGACCCGGCCTTACGACATTCTGGGTCGCCGCCTTGGTCATGGGCTTCATTCTGTTGTTCATCGTGCCCTACCAGATCCGACTGGCGATCACCGCCGATGAAACTCGCACCGCCGTGCTTCTGGTGCCGGCCGCGCAGCTCTTTGGCCTGGCGATCGGGCCGATCGCTGCGTCGCTGCTCATCGACGGCAAGGATTTTCGGCCGGTGCCGGAATTCGCCGCCGCCAGCGCCGTCGCCAGCGTGGCGCTGCTTGGCCTGTTCATCCTCATGTCGCGGCGTCGCCGCGCCGTTGCCTGAGCAAGGCAGCATGTCGAACAACTGGAGCAACTGGTCGGGCTATGTCACTGCCGAGCCCCGGCTGATCGCCAGCCCCAATGACGCCAGCGAGCTCGCCGATCTCGTTCGTAGTGCACCCGGCCCGGTGCGCGTCGTCGGTGCCGGCCATTCCTTCACGCCGCTGGTGAAATCCGAAGGCACGATCCTGTCGCTGGAGAAATTCGAGGGTCTGGTGTCGCACGATACCGGTCGGCATCAAGCGCGCGTGCGGGCAGGGACGCGGCTTGGCCTGCTCATGCACATCCTGCAAGGCCTTGGCCAGGGCCTGCCCAATATGGGTGATATCGACCGCCAGGCGATAGGCGGCGCGCTGGGCACCGCCACGCACGGCTCGGGACCGACGCTCGGCGCCTATCATACGCAGTTGGAAACGGTCGAGGTTGTCGATGGGCTTGGCAAGGTCCGCGAATTCAAGCGGGCAGGCGATCAGGACATGATCCACGCCACCGGCGTCGCGTTGGGGGCATTCGGCATCCTGAGCGAAGTGACGCTGAACAACATTGCGACCTACCGGCTGCGTCGCCGCAAATGGGTGCTGCCGATCGCCGACATGCTTCGCGATTTCGAAACGATGATGGCCGCGCATCGTTCGGCCGAATTCTACTACATTCCGTTCTCCGGCTACGCGCAGTTCATCGCCAGCGATTTGAGCGACGCCGCACCCACCGCGCGGCCGCCGGAGGAAGACGAGGCGGGCCTGAGGACGCTGCGCCGGCTGCGCACCGCGCTTGCCTGGCTACCGGCGCTGCGCCGCCGGCTGATCCTGGGCGCCGTCGCCAAATTGCCGGCCGAGGATTATGTGCAGGACTGGCTCAACGTCTATGCCAGCGACCGGCAGACCAAATTCAACGAGATGGAATATCACTTGCCCTACGAGGAAGGGCCGAAGGTCTTGGCCGAAATCATCGCGCTGACCGAGAGGCACTTTCCCGAGGTCTACTTCCCGATGGAGGTGCGCACCGTCGCGCCCGACGATTTCTGGCTCTCGCCGTTCTACAGAAGACTCACCTGTTCGATCGCCACCCACCACGACGCGGCGAGCGACCCGCAGCCGTTCATGCGCGCGGCCGAGCCGATCTTTCGCAAGTATGGCGGCAGGCCGCACTGGGGCAAGATGCACAGCCTCAAGGCGGCGGATCTGAAAAAGCTCTATCCGCGCTGGGATGACGCCATGGCGGTGCGCCGCGACATCGATCCACAGAACCGCTTCGTCTCGCCCTACATGGCCGGCCTGTTCGGCATCGAACAATGAGCGCCTATTTCGCCACTCTTTCGCATGCGCTGAAGGACGCCGGCATCTTCCAACCTTGCCTGCTGCTCGATCTCGACCGGCTGGACAGCAACATCGCCCTGGTGAAAGAAAGGCTTGACCCAGATCTTGCCGTGCGGCTGGTCGACAAGTCGCTCGCCTGCCTGCCGCTGCTATCGCATATCGGCGAAGCCCTCGGCACCGTCCGCTTCATGACTTTCCATCCGCCCGTCACGCAAGCCGTGTTGAAGGCGTTTCCCGACGCGGACATTCTGTACGGCAAGCCGATGCCTGTCGGCGCGGCGAGGGCCGTGCTTTCAAACAGCGCGGCCGACTGGTCGCGCGTCTGCTGGCTGATCGACAGCGAGGCGAGGCTGGCGGAATATGGCGCTCTGGCGGCCGAACTCGACATCGAGTTGCGCATCGCTTTCGAGATCGATGTCGGGCTGCATCGCGGCGGGTTCGCGCAACCGGAGGCCTTGTCGAAGGCGTTGAACGCACTGTGGGCCCACAAACGGGTGCATTGCGAAGGCGTCATGGCCTATGAGGCGCATGCGCCGCACATTCCCGGCCTGTTCGGCGGGCCGGCCAAGGCATTGGCTGAAGCGTCCAAACGTGCCGCCGCCTTCGTCGCCTGCCTTGGTGCCGACCAGAGCCGCATCTTGAACATCGGCGGCAGCAAGACCGCGCTGCTTCACCACGGCGGCGTTGCCAACGAGGTGTCGATAGGCTCGGCCTTCGTGCTGCCTGGCGATTTCGATACGCCTGGCCTCGAAGGCTTCGTGCCGGCGGCCTTCGTCGCCACGCCGATCCTGAAAGTGGTCGAACCGATGCTGCCTGGTCCGCCCGCCGTCTCCCGCCTGCTGCGGGCGGCCGGCCGGTTTCCGCGCAAGGGCTGCTACCTCTACGGCGGCAAATGGATGGCCGAGCCGGTGTTTCCCGAGGGCATGAAGACGAACAGTTTCCTCGGCCTGTCCTCCAACCAGCAATTCATGGGCCTGCCGGCGGACGCGACCGCAAGGCCGGGAGACTACGCGTTCCTGCGGCCAACACAGAGCGAGGCCGTGCTGCAGCAGTTCGGACCGATCGTCGTGTTTTCCGACGGCAGGATCGTTGATCGCTGGCCGGTATTGCCGATGGCGTGATCAGTTACGCCTTCACCGGTATCCAGATCTCCAGTCCGCCATTGCCGCTGCGCGGATCGAATTCGGGTCCGTAGCGTTCGAATTCAGGGGCGTCCGATATCTCGTGCCCGGAGGCCGGCAGCCATTTGTTCCAGATGGTGTTGACCGTGCGGCGGATGGTCGAGATGTGCTCGCGATGGGTGAACACGGCATATTTCTGCGCCGGCACCCGCACGCGGCTGAATTCCTTGGGAAGGTCGGAAAAGTCGGTCACCTCGACGCCGGCGATGTAATCGAAATTGCCGGTATCGTCGCCGTTGACGCAGACGCCGTAAGCGACGTCGCCGGTCTCGCCCGGTATGTTGCCGATATAGGGGCCAAAGCGCTGCCATTGCATCGGAATGGCGGCGCTGGTTTCGCAACTGTAGCGTTCGCCGAGGCCGGCGATCAGGAACGGCCGGCTGGTCTCGAAGCGCGGCGGTTCGAGCTTGGCAAGAAAGGACTGGTCCATCAGGATCGGCTCCACGAGGTCGAGATTGTTGAGCGTGCCTTGCGCGCGCACCAGCTCCGGCGTGGTGCCGAACTGATCGCGGAAGGCACGGGTGAAAGCCTCATGTGAGTTGTAGCCGGCATCGAGCGCGACGCGGAGGATGTCGGGCGCCCCGGCGGCCAGCTTGCGGGCCGCTTCGGTCAGCCGGCGCGCCCGCATGTAGCCCATCACCGAGCGGCCGGTGGCGGCACCGAAAGCCCGTGTCACATGAAAACGTGACACGCCGCTGCTTTGCGCCACATCGTCGAGCGAGACCGCTTCCGGCAGATGGCTTTCGACAAACCATAAAGCTTTCTCTGTCGGGTTCATGTGTTCCCTCTTGATTGGCCCAATTTTCGAATTAGCAGCTCTCGCATTGGCAGGACCAGGGTGCCGTCTTTCTGTGAGGTCAGTTTGATCGAAATTGTGCCTCTCGCAAATCCAAACGAAGCTGTCGCCAGCCGATCTCGCTGCATGGCCACGCGATCACGGTTAGTCGCTGACCGGCCTCGCAACCGAATTTCCTCAGCGGCGCCTGAGACGAGAAATTAGTCGGAAATAGCCATCGAAGCGATTGCGCAAACGTTTCGATGGTCATAGGGTGACTCCCAATGCGCCATCAACAGAGCGCAATGGAAACACTCAAGACAGGGAGAAGCGCGTGCGCGTTGGGCTCCGATCGGGTTGTAATGGCAACCATGGCTGAAGTCGCACGCCGCGCTGGAGTGTCGGTGTCGACTGTTTCTCACGTCATCAACCGAACGCGTTTTGTCTCGCCCGCCAAGGCCAGGGTGGTCAACGACGCGATCGCCGCGATGGGCTATCAGCCCAATGAGTTGGCGCGGTCGCTGAAAGTGGCCTCGACCAACAGCGTCGGCCTGGCGATCTCGGCGATTTCCAATCCCTATTTCACCGACATCATCTGCGCGGTCGAAGCGGAATGCGCGCGCCTCGGTCTGATGGTGTTCCTCTCCGACACGCAGGAGGATCCAGACCGCGAGCTTTCGGTGGTGCGCGCCTTCCATCAGCGGCGGGTCGACGGCGTCATCCTTGCGCCGTCGGGCGCGCCGCAGCGAGCCATCGACTATCTGGCCGAGAAGAAGCTGCCCTGCGTGCTGATCGACCGCTTCGCCGACGATCGCTTCGACCAGATCGGCGTCGAGAACCAGTCGTCGATGCGGGCCCTCATCGATCACGTCGCCTCCTTCGGCCACAAACGCATCGGCTACATCGCTGGCCAGCCAGGACTGGCGACGACGCGCGAACGCATCGAGGCGTTCCAGTCATCGCTGGCGGCCAATGGACTTGCTTTATTTCCGCACTATGTGTCGCCCGAGAACGTCGACACGGCGAGCGCAACGGCATCGACCCATGCCATTCTGTCATTGCCTTCGCCGCCCACGGCATTGGTCACCGGCAACAACATGACGACGATCGGAGCGGTGCGGGCGATCCGCGAAAGGGGCCTCTCGATACCGGGGGACATCTCGCTCGCCGGCTTCGACGACTTCGAATGGGCCGACTGTTTCGAGCCGCGGCTGACCCTTGTCGCACAACCTTGCACCGAGATCGGCCGGCAGGCCGCGGCACTGCTGTCCGCCCGCATCGCCTCCAGTGGCCTGAAGCCGCAAGCGGTGCGGCTGCAGGCGACGCTGCATGCCCGTGAATCCTGCGGGAGACCGGCATGAGCGCGCCGCTGCTGTCAGTCACCGGCGCCGTCAAGCGCTTCGGCGGCGTACAGGCGCTGCGTGGCGTCGATTTCGACCTCAGGGCGGGCGAGATCCACGCGCTGCTTGGTGAGAACGGCGCCGGCAAGTCGACATTGATGAACCTTTTGTCGGGCGTCTACACGCCCGACGAAGGTACCATCCAGATCGACGGCAAGCAGGTAGCCTTCAACAATCCGCGTGAGGCTCAAGCTGCCGGCATCGCCACCATCTTCCAGGAGCTCGACCTGGTGCCGACGCTCGACGTGGCGGCCAACCTCTTCCTTGGCCGGGAGCTGATGCGGCCGGGCGGCTTCCTCGATGTGCCGGCCATGCGCAGTGAGGCGCGCAAGCGGCTCGAAGCCATCGAACTCGCCATCGATCCCGCCAGGCTGGTAGCCGACCTGTCGATCGGCCAGCGCCAGGTGGTGGCGATAGTCAAGGCGCTGTCCTACGCATCGCGTGTGTTGATCATGGACGAGCCGACGGCAGCGCTGACGGTGGCCGAGGTCGAACGGCTGTTCGATGTCATGCGCAAGCTCGCCGCCAGCGGTGTCGGCATTGTCTATATCTCGCATCGCCTGGAGGAGGTGCCACAGATCGCCGACCGGGTGACGGTCATGCGCGATGGGCGAGTGGCCGGTATCACCGAGCCGCACGCGCCGCAGGCCGAACTGGTCAGGCTGCTGGTCGGGCGCCCGCTCAACGAGCTCTTTCCAGCGCGCGCCAAGGCGACAGGCAGGGCGCTGCTGCATCTGCGTGACGCCACCTTCCACCTGTCGCGCGAAAGTGCCGGCTGGCAGGCCCCGACAGGCGTGTCGCTCGATGTGCATGAGGGCGAGATCGTCGGCCTCGCCGGCATCATGGGGGCAGGGCGCACCGAGCTGCTCAGCGCGCTCTATGGCACCGGCCTGTCCGGCCGCTGGCAAGGCGACGTCGCCATCGACGGCCGCCCGGTCAAGCTGGATTCGATCAAGGCGGCGCGAGCCGCCGGCATTGCCTTCGTCACTGATGACCGCCGTGGCAGCGGCCTGATGCTGCGCATGGCGCTCGGCCTCAACCTGGTCATGTCGGTCATCTCTCGCATCTCGCCCTTCGGGCTGATGTCGGCGCGGCGGCAAGCGGAAGCGGTCAAGCAGTCCTTCGGCCAGTTCGACATCAGGCCGAAGAATCCAGACATCGCCGTCGGCGCGCTTTCGGGCGGCAACCAGCAGAAGGTGGTGCTGGCCAAGGAGATCCTCGGCAATCCCCGGCTGCTGCTGCTCGACGAGCCGACGCGCGGCGTCGATGTCGGCGCCAAGGGCGAGATATACGCGCGGCTGCGGCAACTGGCGGCGCAGGGGCTCGGCATACTGGTCGCCTCCAGCGAGATGCCGGAGCTGATCGGCCTGTGCGACCGGATCGTGGTGCTGCGCCAGGGGCGCAATGTCGCGGAATTCATCGGCGGCGTCGACGAGCACACGGTGCTTGACGCGGCAAATGGCAGGGAGGCCTGATGTCTGAACAGAAGATTTCGGAGGCAAGCGGCCCTGTGGCCGCCGCACCGGTACATCGCGATCCGCTGGCGCTGATCGTGCGCTTCCAGAGCCTGATCGGCCTGGTGCTGGTGGCGATCGGCGGTGTCATCTTCTCGCCGCGCCGTCACGGAGAGATCCTGTTCCTCGACCCCGACAACATTGCCAACATCGTGCGCGCGGTGTCGGAGACCGGCATCATCGCCATCGGCATGACCTTCGTCATCATCACCGCCGGCATCGACCTTTCTGTTGGCGCGGTGCTGGGGCTGTCCAGCGTCGTCACCGCGACGATGATGATCTCCGGCGGCTTCGGGCTGATCCCCACCATCCTTGCCGTGCTTGTCATGGGCATCGTCTTCGGCACGATCCAGGGCACCATCTCCAGCCGTTTCCGGCTGGAGCCGTTCATCGTCACGCTGGCCGGCCTGCAGGCGGCGCGTGGCCTGGCGCTGGTCGTCTCGGGCAACCAGTACATCAACATTTCCTATGGAGACGGGCCGGGACTGGCACCGCCGGTGTTTGCGATCCTCGGCGAGCGGCTGTTCAACAACACCGTACCGGTCGCCACCATCGTCTTCATCGTCTTTGCCGCGATTGCAACGATCGTGCTCAACACCACGCGCTTCGGTCGCTATGTCTTTGCCGTCGGCGGCAATGAGCGGGCGGCGCGCATTTCGGGCGTGCCGGTGTCGATGGTCAAGATCAGCGTCTACGCGATCACCGGCTTCGCCGCCGCGCTCGCCGGCATCGTTCACGCCGGGCAGTTCAATTTCGGCAGCGCCAATGACGGCATGGGCTACGAACTGACCGCAATCGCCGCAGTGGTCATCGGCGGCACTAGCCTGTTCGGCGGCGCCGGCTCGATGGTCGGCACCGTCGCCGGCACGATTATGCTGGGTGCGCTAGCCAACATTCTGCAGCTCAACAATATCACGCCAGCCCTGCAACTGCTCGCGACCGCCGCGATCATCGTGCTGGCGGCAGTACTCCAATCCCTCGTTCGCCGCCGCGAGGGTTTGGGTCGCTAGGGAGGTCGGCGGCACGCAAGTGGAAGACTGTGAAACCAAGGTCTGGCTGCTGAGGCCCGACGAGGAGGAGAGTGAGTTATGAAAGCCATTAAAAGAGGATCGTGGCGTCTAAGCTGGCAGGCTGGCCTGCTCGCCGGGACGTGTATGTGCATGGCAGGTGTTGCGCAAGCCGCCGACCCGATGGTCAAGGCCTGTGCGAAGGACGGCCAGTTCATCATTGGCTTTTCGCAAGCCAACAATGCCGAACCCTATCGCCAGCACGTCAATGACGAACTGACCGCGGCGGCCAAGGAAGTGCCGGGCTTCACGCTGCAGATTGCCGATGGCGCCGGCAACGTCAACACGCAGACGTCGCAGGTCGACAACTTCATCACCCAGAAGGTCGATCTGCTCTTGATCTCGCCCTTCGAGGCGGCGCCGCTGACGCCGGCGGTGAAGCGCGCCATGGATGCCGGCATTCCGGTCATCGAACTCGACCGCAAGACGGTGGGCGACCCCGGCAAGGACTACACCGCCTTCATCGGCGGCGACAATTACAAGATCGCGCTCGAGGCCGGCAAATACACCGCCAAGACCTTGCTACCTGAAGGTGGCGAGGCGGCGGTGCTGGAAGGCCTGCCGAGCTCAACGCCGGCAGTGGAGCGGCTGAACGGCTTCAAGGACGGCGTCAAGGAGAATGCCAAGATCCAGGTCGTCGCCGAGCAGGCGGCGGATTGGGTGCCGGACAAAGCCCAGACAGCGTTCTCGGCGATGCTGCAGGCGCATCCCGACATCAAGGTGCTCTATGCCTCAAATGACATGATGGCGGCTGGCGCGCTGCTCGCCGCAAAGGGAGCGGGCAAGCAGGTCAAGATCATCGGCACCGACGGCCTGCCGGGTCCGGCCGGTGGCATCGAGGCGGTAGCCAAGGGCGACTGGGCGGCGACCTTCACCTATCCGACCGGCGCCAAGGAAGCGATCGAGATGTCGAAGAAGATCCTGCTCGATTGTGCCTCTTCGGTCGAACCCGTCGTCACCGTCGAGACCACGGCAATTACCGCCGAGAATGCAAAGCAGCTGATGGGCAAGTAGACCCTGGCTGCCAGCATCTTGGACCCATAGCGGAGTTCACACGAACCCGCTGTGGGTCCTTTCTCGAGCGATTCCAGCTCGTTGGCTGCATCGGCAGGCTTGGGGCTGGCTGGCTATTTCTTGACCGGCGTGCTGCCGCTGCTGGCCGCACCATCGGCTCGCTGTCCGGCGGCGAACGCCAGCGCGCGCCATCGCTCAGGAGTCCAGGATCCAGTTCCTTGACGAACCGGCAAACCATCTCGACCCAGTTTGATCGAAATTGCGGATGGCGCAAAATGGCGCCGCTTAGCGCCGCCCGGGCTGGAAGAGCCGGCGAAACCAGCGCCCGATCTCGCGCGGCAGATGGCGAAACGAGGTTTTTTGCCAGCCGCCCGTATCTGGAACACGCGCGCGTTTGTCGGGTGCAGGCAGAATGGGAACGATCGGCAAGGAGAAGGCGGCGTTGAGCGGCTGTTGCCGCCCCAGCCGCTCCCAATGGATCAGGCCGCGCATGATACGGTCCCATGCCAGCACTGTTGCCACGGCGGTCGACAAGTCGCCGTCTTCGGTCGGCTCGTGGCGCCGCGCGAATTCGGCATAGGCCTCGGCAATGTAGACGCTGAAGTCGAAATGGCCCGGATCGGGGTCGTAAGAATCGGTCAGTGCATAACGCAGTTGTCGCGTGATGAACGACACGATGTCGGTGTAGTTTTCGTGGTGGATGTGAATGCAATTTGGTGGCTGGAGGACGCGCAGGCGCCTGGCGCCAGTCAGCACTTGCGGCACACGGTGATTGCCAGGCTGCCATGCCACTGTACCCTTTCGAAAGAACCTGATCTGCTGGTCCGGGTAAAAGCCCGAGCCACGCATGATCTGGCCGGCTACCGAATTCCACCTTGGCAAGGCAAAGGCATCGATCTTGTCGCCATGGTCGTCGACAAGCTGCTGCATGGCTTCGTAGGCATCGTCGGCAAGGTATTCGTCGGAATCCAGAACGAGGACCCAGTCATGCCGCGCTTCCGCAAGATACTGGTTGCGGATATCGTCGACGGCATCGACGATGGCGCAAGACAGCACCCGGCAGTCGGCCGCGCGCGCGATTTCGACCGTTGCATCGCCGCTTTGCATGTCGATGACGATGCGCTCGGCCGCCCAACCTGTGGTTTCGAGTAGCCGTGGCAAAGTCGCGGCTGAATTGCGCGTATGAACGATCAGCGAGATGGCGATATCTTGCCTCATGCGCCTTCGTCTCCATCGATGGAATAGCGCCCGCGCCAGCGTTCAAAGAACAGCCTGCGCGATGCCCTGTGGCGATCAGGCCCTCGATCGGAGGTCGATTCCAAGTGCAGGGAATCCCATTTCTGGCCGCAGCCGATGCGCGCTCCCATCTGCCGCGCGCGCAGGCACAGATCCACATCCTCATAACCAAAGGGAAAGGTCTCGTCGAACCCGCGCAGGGCGGTAAAGGTTGCATGATCGATCATCAATGCCGCACCCGTTACAGCCTGCGGAAACGTCGTGGCGCGGCTGACCGATGAGCTTGGCCTGCCATGTGCATGGTGATAGGGGCCGCGCTCACCGGCATCGAAACGCACGCCGCAGTGCTGAATCGTGTTATCGGGCAGGACCAGCCTGGTGCCCAGGATGCCGACCGTTTCATGCCTTGCTATCTCGAGCATCTCAGCCATCGCGTTTGGATGCAGGAAGACGTCGTTGTTGAGGAACAGGTAGCGCGCCGCCGGCACGGCACTGGCGCCGCGATTGCACGCCGCGGAGAAGGAATGCCGGCGGTCGAGCCGTAGGATGCGGACAGCCGGCGTTGCCAGATCGTCTGCCTGGTAGGGCATGGCGGAACCGTTGTCGACGACGACAATCGCCGCGCGTCCGGGCAATGCTCGGGCCAGACCTGACTGGACGTGCAAGACGCAGGTCCGCAATAGCGCGGTCAGCCCGTAAGACGGTATAACGACACTCAGCTCAATGCCGCTCAGTTCCATGACAAGGCGTCTTTCAAACCAGCCAGCATGGCGCTTTCCAGTTTCCTCCTATGCAAGGCAGTGCGATAGCGGGACGCCATTGCAGCGCCGCGATCACGCAGTGCGGCGCGCCGCAAACCGGCGCCTTCCCCGCTGATGTCGTCAAGCACCATCGGCAAGCGTGCTGGCTCCGCAACGCATGCGGTGTCGCCGTCCCTTAGGTGTTCCGTGGCAATCGCCGGGACCGACACCACGACGCAACCGGCTGCCATTGCCTCCAGTGCCGGCAGTCCAAACCATTCCCCCACCGCCATCGCCAGGAAGAACCCACTGCGCTTCAGAGTTGCCGCGCAAACCTCTTCGGTCTCGTTGTCGATTGGCACGTAGCGCAGACGGTGTGCCTGTTTCATCGCCCTTTCGGCGATGGCGCCCTGGCGTGGCATGAAGGCCACCAAGCATGGGTCCTTGGCGGCGCCGTCGTAGAAAAAGGTATCGGCGATCGAGATGCCGACGTCGATGGCTTCGCGACCGGCCACGATCCTCGCATAGCGTGCGGCCTGTTCCCAGCACGATAGAATGGTCACATCCCGGTCGCGTAGCACCGGGTCTATCAGAGGGTCGGTGCCCTGGCAGTGGAAGATCAGCCGCGCTCCGGTTGCCTTCAGTGCCGGATAGTCGTGCGTCAGCGAAAAGACGAGCGTGTCGCTCGGACCTGCATTGGCAAGCACGTATTGCCTGTCGACCACCGGTTGGGCGCACCGGAACGACGACGGCGCAAGGCCGCCAGGGGTAGCGGCTGCAATCGGCACGCCAGCCTCCGACAACAGTTGCGCGAACTGGAAGCCGACCTTGATGCCGCCATGGATGCCGATGCCGGGCAGAACGTAATAGTTCATCTGCTTTCCATCCTGCGCCGCCGCCGGCGACGCCAGGCGCCCTTGATTGCGAGGCGGCGGAGCAGGACCCAATGCATCACCGCGAGCGTCGCGGCAAGAGTTCGACCGTAGTGCAGTCGAGCAAATTTGAGCCGCGCAGCGTCGATCAACCGGATCCTGCCGGAGGACGGGATATCCGCGCCGTGCTGGCCAAAATGCGGCAAGACATGATCGAGCCTTATGATCTCGAGCCCGCGTCGCGCCATTTCAAAGCCGATGGCAACGTCTTCCATGTAGCAGAAGTAGCGCTCATCGAAGCCGCCAACGGCGTGGAATGTACCGCGCCTGACGAACAGAGCAGCGGCGAGGGGCCAGCTCCAGCTTTCGAGGTCATAGCCGGGCAAGCGCTTCAGGCGCCTGGCAAGTTTGGCCATGCCGTTGTTGTCAAGAATGTCGGCCGTCAGCTTGAGCCTGGAGTAACCGGGCTGGCGGCCGGCTGTCGGATTGCCGTGCCAGTCGACATAGTCAGGCACGACCATCGCATCGGGTCTTTGGCGAAGTGTGGTGAGAGCCGCCTCGACCGCCGCCGGCGTCATCAGGCAGTCCGGATTGAGAAAGCACAGATGCATGGCGCTGGTGGCTGCCGCGGCCCGGTTGGCTGCGGCGGCGAAACCTTCATTGCGCGTGTTCCTGATGATTGTCACGCCCTCGCGCGTCACATGATCGAGTGTCCCATCGGTCGAGGCATTGTCGATGACGATGATCTGATGCTTTCGGTTCGCCAGGGCGTCGAGGCAGTAACCGATGACCTTGGAGGAGTTGTAGGTGATGATGATGAAAGCCAGTTCGGCAGCCTGTCCTGTCGACGTTTGTTCCAGCACGGGATCGGTTGGGCCGTCGCCAACAAGTGCGTGCATGGCCATGACCGTCTCGAATTCCGGACCGTTGCGGAAATTGCTGAAATGGGCGATCAGCGCGTCCTTGCGCGGGAAACCCTCATCCCAGTGGCTGCAATGGTTCCACTGCCAGGGCAAGGCGCGGCATCTGGCGGGCGCGACGGTGTTCGCCCAGACCTGGAAATAGGCCTGGTCGCCGAGCATGTAGGCTCCGGCCATGTGATCCGCGGGCAAGACGCGCTGTCTTTCATCCGCCCAGTCGAGGAACCTTCGCAGTTCGTCCCTGCAGGCAAGCACGACGCCACTGTTGAAGTAGTGGAAGGCGTGTCGGGGTGGCGGCTCCGCCGAGGCATCGATAAAGGCCAGCGACTGGCTGCGATAGTGCTCGAAAAAATCGTCGCCGCTCATTCCGGATCCGGAAATGCCGGTTTGCTCGACCATGCCGATCCGACGATCGCCCAGCGCCGCCATCATCTCTGCCGCTGCAAGCGGACGCAATAGAACAGCATCGACATCGACCTGGAGAATGATCGCTGCGCTGGTCTGATCCAGGCACCACGCCAGTGCATCGAACTTGGCGCGGAAGTAGCTGGATCGATGTTCCGGGGCCGAGAGACTGATCTGGTTGAGATGGATGCGCGGCGACTGGGGCAAGAGGGGCGCCACCGCCGAATCGGCGGTCACATAGATCTCGAAGTCGGTGTGTCCGAGAAAGGACGTCAGCGCTTCGCGTGCCGCCAGCGCATAGCCAGGCTTGCCCACCGCAAGCATGCAAATTGCAGCCGTCGGCTCGCTCATTCGGCCGGACCGCCACGCATGGCAGCCGGCACCTCTGGCGGTGTATGCACCAGATCCGGATTCGGCCGCGCACCAAGATTGCCCATCTGTTCCGGGCCGAAACGCTCGGTCAGCGAACCGTACGGTCGCTCCTTGATGCTGCGCGACAGCACCTGCCAAAGCTGCGCCGGCGAGCAGTCGGCGGCTGCTAACACCTCGGCGCCGCTGCCCTCGCCATGCAAGTTCTGATCCTTCTGCTCGCCGAGGCTAAGAATCCGTGCAGGGCTCGTCGACCTGATTGTCGCCACCAGCGATGGCGACGCTGCCGCACCGAAGAGCAGGGCGAAATCGACACAGCGCCCATTCACGCGCAACCACTTCGCAAGGTGGCTCCGATAGCGCCAGCCCCGGAAGACTTCAACGCCTTGTTGCTCAAGCGCCTCGACATGATGCTGCTCGAGCCCGGCCCCCTGAAGCCATAATTTCACCACCAGCCCACGATCGACGAGAGCCTCGATGATCCGCCGGATCCGGTCTGAACCAGAGCCCCCATCCAGGCGGGCACTTGGCCGGGCGACGACAAGGACAATTTTGCGTAGCGCCGCCTGCTGGCTCGCCAGCAGCCTGAATTCGCCTGTGATGAAATGTTCACGCGACAGAACATGCGCCCATCGCTCAACGAACTTTCGCTGGTTGACCCGCAGGAAGGACTTGATGCCGACCTTGGGATCCTTGCCATGCGAAAACCCTTCCAGATGATAAACGATCGACCGTGGTTGGTAGAAAGTTCGCAGTCCCTTCTCCCGCAGGCGGAAGGCAAGGTCGGTGTCCTCGTAGTAGGCAGGTGCGAAGGCTTCGTCGAAACCATGAAGCGCTGCAAAAATGCCGCGTCGGATCAGCAACGATGCGGCCGAGCAGTAATCGACCTCGCGAACATAGTTGTAGTCGCTGAGCATGGCATGGTCCGAGCGGCCATAGTTCCAGGCGGACCCGTCGCGCCAGATGACGCCGCCGGCTTCCTGCAGGCTGCCATCGGCATTGAGCAGCTTCGATCCGACAGCACCGCATTGCGGATGCCGGTTGAACAACTCCAACATTGCGTCCAGCCAGCCTGATGAAACGGCTGTATCATTGTTGAGAAAATGCAGGAATTCTCCGCTCGCCAGCGTCGCCCCGAGATTGCAGGCACGGAGATAACCGACGTTTTCTCCGGTGTCATGAAACCTCAAGCCGGGAATGCCGGCCAGCACTCCCATCTCCGGATCACCTGAAGCATCCTCGACGACGATGATCTCGATCGGAACCGAAGGAGGATTTGCCGCGATCGACCGCAGGCAGTGCAGCGTTTGGGCGAGGCCGCCGAAGGCACTGATGATGATTGACACGCAGGGTTCAGGCGGACGGTCGAACGCGAGACCCGCCGTGGAAATGTCCGTTGCGGTAAACACGGCTCGGCTTGCCGGCGCGATCGACGAGGACGATCTGGCGTCTATCCAACGCCCGATGCGGAAAACCAGCCCCTCGCTCGCTTGCCGTTTCAACGACCCGACGAGCTCCGGAAACCGAGAATATCAGCCATTTCGCGCGAGCCTTTCGCCATGAAGCTCGACCCCAGTGCTTCTTATCGTCCCGCTATGTGTTCCCATGAAAGTCGGCAGGTCAACCATACCGACTCACGGTATTTTCGCCCCAGTCGCGCGGTGGGCAAGAGTTCGCCGCTCAGACGGTCCAGAAATAGCGCACGATGTGAAAGAAGATCGGGGCAGCGAAGACCAGGCTGTCGGTACGGTCCATCATGCCGCCATGGCCTTCGATGAGATGGCCCCAATCCTTGACCCCCTGGTCGCGCTTGATGGCGGAGGCTACCAGCCCTCCCAGAAATCCCATCGAGCAGGCGACGAAGGCCACATATGCCGCCTGCAGTGGCGAGAAGGGCGTCACGAACGACAACAGCGCGCCGAGCAGGCTCGCCGACACCAGTCCGCCGATCAGGCCCTCCCAGGTTTTCGACGGCGACACGGTCGGCGAAAAACGGTGTTTTCCGAAAAGCTTTCCGAAGATGTACTGCAGCACGTCGCTGCCTTGTACCACGATGATCAGGAACGCGATCAGCAAGAGGTTGCGGCCTTCGAAGCCTGGCACTTCGAGCGTCAACAGCGCGGGAACATGGCTGACGCAATAGACCGAGATCATCACCGCCCATTGCTGCGCGGCGATCCGCTCGAGAAAGCGTTCAGTGTCGCCATGCAGCGCGGTGATGGCCGGCATCAACAGGAAGCAGTAGACCGGGATGAAGATGACGAAGAGTCCATACCAGGCAGTCCATACCAGCCAGTATTGAAACGGTATGATGATGCCGAACATGCCAAGCAGCACCCAATGGTCGCTGCGGCTTGTATGCGTCAGCGTAACGAATTCGCGTAGGGCGGCGAAGGAAATCAGCGCGAACAGGATGGTCATTCCGTAGCGACCGAAGAAGAAGGCGACGGTCATCAGCGCCACCATCACCCACCAGGCGTTGATGCGCTGGGTGAGATTGACCAGCGTCGAACTGAGTGGCTTCGGCGCCCGCGCGCAAAGTATCGCGGCGACGATGCTGGCGGTCGTCAGCACCGCGAGCAGGCCGATGATCAGAATGGAGATGTCGTGGCGCATCAATCGTCTCGCTCGGGGCGCGGGTTGAGCGCCAGAAGCGTGGCGTGGGCGCGGTCGAGAAAGGCACGGCGTTCTTCGCCGGGGGCCACCGTCACCGGTGCGCCAAAGACGACACGGCAAAGCAGCGGCACCGGGAGGAACTGACCCTTGGGCAGCACACGCGACATATTCTCGATCCAGCACGGGATCAGTTCGACCTCCGGCCGCGCCATCGACAGATTGTATAGTCCGGAGCGGAAGGCCAGCAGCGGCTGGTCGGTCATGTTGCGGGTGCCTTCGGGAAACAGGATCAGCGAGTGGCCCTGATCGAGAACCGACAGCATGATCTCGATCGGGTTTTCCTCCGGCCTGGTCCATTGCCGGTTGATGAGCACGGACGACAGCATGTCCTCGGCGATGAAGCGGCGCAGCCGCGACTTCCCCCAATATTCGCCGGCGGCCACGGCATGGGTGATAGCGCGCTCCTTTTCGCTCAGGCAGGCCGACAGCAGGATGAAGTCACCATGGCTGGTGTGATTGGCGAAATAGATTCGCTGCCGGTCCGACGGCAAGCTGCCATTCCAGATCGGACGCACGCCGGTCACCACCCAGGCCAGCGCCGAGAGGCCGACGGAGGTCGCCGTCTGCAGCATGGTGAAGGTCTTGAGCGAAAGCTTGCTCATCGCGGCGCCCAAAATCCCGCAGCGAAAAGCATCACCACAAACAGGCCAAGGGCGGCGCGTTGCCGGGTGAGCAGCCGGCGCGTGCCGGCAATGCGGTCATCGAACTGGCGTGTGGCGGACGGGAGGGGTTTCAGGCGCATGCGCGCCAGCATGTCATCCACCGCGGCACCGCTGGAAGCCTCGTCGTCGTGGCTGGCCATCAACCGGAACAGCAGCGCGTCGAATGCCAGCAGCGTCGAAAGCGCTAGCACGGCGACAGCGCTCGCGGCGGCGACCGAAAGGGCGATGGCTGCGGGCCAGGTCTCGAAGGCGCCGCGCGCCGAAGCAGCCAAGGGCGTGAGAATATTTCCGGCCACCACAACTGCGGCCGGCCATGCGGCCTGTTGCATCAGCATGCGGGCGAAAAGATTGGCACGTTCCCGGCAGGCATTGTCCGTCATGACGCCGCCCGCTCCGTCGTCTTGGCAAGATGAATCGGCCGACCGGCGGCGACGAGCATCTCGCGGGCAAGCACCAGCGTCCTGGCCCTGCCTGTCGCCACCAGCCATTCGGCGACAACGCCGGCGCTGCGTTGGAAACCGAGCGCGCAGCACACCAGCACCGTGCCGTCGCGGCAAGCGCTCTCCAGCGCGCTGGCGGTCTGCTGCTGTATCGTCACTGGCGGCGGCAACAAATCGATCATCGGCAAGCTGATCCAACGGCAATTTGCTCCCGCCGGTTTTTCAAGTTCGGCGGCGAGGTCGATGACCGTGCCGAATCTGTTGGCTTCGCGCGCCGTCGGAAAGCGGCCGAGAAAGACGCCATCGGTGACGGCCACGAGCGGCGGGAGCTTGCGCGTCCATATCGCAATATTGACCCTGGCGCCCAATCGATAGGGCGAAAGCAGGACGCGGCTTCCCAGGGACACATGGCCTTCCGCCGTCTTCTGGAACACCTTGGCGCTGGCCCCGGCATAGACAAAGGCGACGATGGCGAGCGCCAGCGCCGGCCAAAGCAGGAAAAGCGCGACAGCGGAAAAGAAGGCGCCGAACGCGGCGCCCGCCAGCGCAAGGACAGCACCCAGCGCATAGAACCGCGCCAGCCGGCGCGCTTTCGCATCGCCGGTCAGTCGGGCGCCCGAAAACGGCAAGTCGCCGCTGCGCGGAAACAGCCACAGCGCAAAAAACCCCAGCAGCGCGCCGGTGGGGATGTCGATGAAATGATGTTGCCAAGTCGTCAGCACCGAGACGCCGATCAGGAAGCACCAGGCATGCCAGAGCGGCAGGAAAAGGCCGCCGAGCCGGTGGCGCCAGTGATCCCAGATGATCACCAGCAGGGCGATGTGCAGCGAGGGCGCCTGGTTGAAAGGTTTGTCGAAACCGCCAAGCACGGCAAACAAGAAACCCGGCACGCCGGTCGTTTCCGGTCGAAGGAAAGTCGCGGTCAGCGGGAACAGAACGAAGCAGGCCACGGCCACGATCTGCGCGGTGAGATAACGCCCGGCCAGGCGGTCTACTCCTTGCCTGCTGTCGTTGAGCAACAGCGACAGGCCGTAGAAAAGGTTGATCGACCAGTAGGGTACGATGGTCCAGGCGATGAACGGGATACTGTGCTCCCAGGAAAACACGATGCTGCCGACATCGTCGCGCCGTGAAGCCAACCAGTTGGCGAAACCGTAGCTCAGGTAGAAGAACGGCGTCAGGAAGGCCAGCCAAAGGGCCGCCCTGAAGACCACCCGACCGTAAGGTTCGGCGCGCTCCGTGGATGCAAGCGATGATACCATCCTGTTCAGCGCCGCCGTGCGACCGAGACGGTGAAGATGCCCCATTGGTCGATGCGCTGGTCGAGTTTCTCGAAACCGGCGGCTTCGACGAGCTGGTCCATTTCGCCTTGCGTGCGCCGGCGCATGACCCAGGCCTGGCCGCCGCGATGCGAGGTCAGGCTGCGCGCGATCATCTCCAGCTGCGGATGCCAGGGCTGGTTGGTGTAGAGCAGCAGGCTTCCTGGCTGCATGGCGCGGGCCAATCCACCGAGCGAGCGCGCGATCATCGCATTGTCGGAGAACAGTTCGTAAAGACCCGACACGATGGCGAGGTCGGGCGCCGGATCGGCGGCCGCGAGCATGTCGGCATCGAAAGCGTCCGCGCGCTGGAACGAGACGCTTGCCGGCAATTGCCGTTCGGCGATCAGCTTGCGGCCAAGCTGGACGTTGAGGTCGGAATAATCCTGCAGACGCACGCTCGCCGGCTGGTCGGGGCACTTCACAATGGCATCGAGGACATAGCGGCCGTGGCCTGCGGCGATGTCGAGAATGTGTACCGGCCGGCCGGCGGCCTTCAGTGTCGCCGGGCAGGAACCGATCAGCTCTTCGAGATGCAGTTTGCGCTGGCGGATGCCGCGCCAGCCGATGGCTTCCAGGAAGATGCGGTCGACGAAGCGGCCGAGAGGTGTAAGACCCCGCGCGTCGTTCTCGTAGACGTAATCCAGCGTCGAGCCCGAATCGAAGCCGGTGGTGACGCCCGCCTTCATACCCGACGAGAACCAGGCGCCCATGCGGATGGAGGCACGGCTGAATGCCCAATAAAGGCCCTTGGGCGACAGCGGAGCTAGTGGCGAGGCAAGCCTGTCGGCCTCGTCGCGCGTGTAGCCGGCGACATCCGCCTGCTTGAGGTCGACCGGCGCGTCCGGCGCGGCGAACTGCCCGGCAAGGAACGGCCGGATCAGGTCGAGGGCCTGCGCCCGGTCGCGCTCGCCCAGCGTGTCATGGAAGAAACCCGGCAACACATGGCGTTCCTTGGCGCGGCTGCCGAGATTGACGAAGAACTCGTGCTGCGGGCCGTGGCGCACCACCCAGTCGCTTCCCGAAAGCAGAAGCTGCGTCGGCACCGTGATGGCGCGGGCGTCCGCAACGATGCGCGCCGCATGCTGGTAGAGTTCGACCAGGATGTTGGAGGCGATCGGCCGTGTGATCAGCGGATCGCTCTCGAAAGAGGCGATACGCACGGGATCATGGGTCAGGAACTTCGCCTTGACGTAGGAATTGACGAAGAAACGGCCCTTGAGCTTCTGCCAGAGTGCGATGCCTTCCTTGGCGAAGGGCACATAGAGCTTCACCGAAAAGGCCGGTGAGGCCAGCACCATGGCACGCAGCTTTGGCGCATAGTCGTGCACCCAGGCTGCGGCGAGCACGGCGCCAAAGGACTGCGCGATCAGCGCAATATCCTGCGTGGCGAAGCCATCCTTGACGGCGATCTCGCGCATGAAGCAGTCGATGTCGCTTACCAGGGCCGAGAAGGAAGGGGCATAGCCGCGCTCGCCGGACGAGCGGCCATTGCCGCGGGCGTCCCAGGCGTAGAAGGCGTGGTCGGGCATTTGCAATTCGTCGACGAGATGGGCCATGCGACCGCCATGCTCGTGGCCGCGGTGGAAGAGCACCACCGCACCCTTGGCATCGGCGGAAGCCGCCGGCCAGAACCGGTAGAAGATCTCCGTCCCGTCATGGCTGCGGAAGACACGCTCTTGCGCTTGCCGATCAAGGTTTTCCGCAACCGCGGCTGCGATTGGCTCGTGCATCATGGTCTTTCCCCCTGGCGGCATGGCGAGCCTCGATGCTCAGCTGGCGCTGCCAATAAGGCCGGCGCGTATCCGGTTTATGGCGGTCAATAGCGAAAGCGTTGCCATGGCTGGAAACACAAGCGGTGCGATGGATGCTGGCCAGAGCCCGGGGGCGCACAGCACGGCGACCACGCCCAGCGCCAGCGCCCTGTCGCTTTTGCCGAACGGCCCGGCATAGTTTCGTCCGACCTTGGCGGCGATGCCGAGCACGCCAGCGAACTCGGTCAGCACGGCTGACAAGGCGAAGGCGACGACGCCCCATGGACTGAACTGTGGAAAGGCGGCGAACGGCAAGATCAGCGCGAGGTCGGAGACGACGTCGCAAAATTCGTTCAGATACATGCCGAGCGTCGAGGCCTGCCCGTGTTCCCGCGCCAGCATGCCATCGACGGCATTGAGCGCCATGCGCACGAACATCACCACGGGAATGAGCAGCAGAAGCGAGCGCCATTCATGCAAGATCGCGATGGCCGTCCCCGTCGCGATCGACAATAGGGCCGCCAGGAGGGTTATGCTGTTTGCAGTAACTCCGGCTGCCGCCAGCCTATTGACCAGCGGCCGCAGTTTTCCTTGGAAAGCCGGCTTGAGAGCGTAAAGCGTCGGCATTTCGTTGATCCCCCGATCCTGATCAGCGGCTGTACATCAATATGTCAGATGCGACCAGTAGGTTGCGGAGGCCGAAACGGCGCCTCTCCAGTGCGTGCATCCTGACGTCGCGGATGCGGTCACGCCGACCGGGACGGCCGCCGACCAGATGTTCACCAAGCGCTAACCCTGACTGCAGCGCAGGGCTGCCATCCACATTTGCCGGCTTCTGGCGCAATGCGGCATCTTGAATAGTGAGCACGCTTATTATATGTCTCGCTCATGGTTTCCGATGGCATAGACAGGTTGGGGTTCTTGATCCACGACGTGCAGCGCCTGATGCGCAAGCGCTTCGAGGCGAGGGCCAGTGGTTTGGGGCTTTCCTCGGCGCAATGGCGGCTTTTGGTCCGCGTTGCCAAGGAAGATGGTGTCGCGCAGGCGCGGCTGGCCGAACTTCTCGAAATCGAGCCGATCAGCGTTTCTCGTCTGGTCGACCGCATGGAGGAGGGGGCTGGATCGAGCGTCGTTCCGACGCCACCGATCGCCGCGTCCGCATGATCTTTCTGACACCCAAGGCGAGCGAAGCCTACGCCCTGATCAAGAGCCTTGCTGGCGAAGTCTACGAAGAATCGCTGACCGGCGTGTCGCCGGAAGATCGCCGCGTCCTGATCATGGGGCTTGAGGCGATGGTCCAGAACCTGGCGGACGACGAGACGCCGTCCATTGAAAAAATGAAGAATACGGAAGGCGCAGCAGCATGAACGCGGTAGCCAAGATAGATGAGAACGCGACCAAGCTGGAAATGGAAGCGCCGGCACAGCCGGCTGCTGCCCCCGTGGCGGTTGCACCTCCGGTCCAGCCGGCACCGGTGCCTGTGAAGAAGAAGCGCCGGCTGGGCCGCTCCCTGCTGATGATTGCGCTGCCTGCGGCACTGGTGGTTGGCGGCGGCTATGTCTGGGTCACCGGCGGCCGCTATCAGGAAACGGAAAACGCCAATCTGCAGCAGGCCAAGGTGTCGATCGCCTCGGATACGGCCGGCCGCATCGTTCAGGTCGACATCGCCGACAACCAACTGGTCAAGCAAGGCGACGTGCTGTTTGCCATCGACCCGGAGCCATACCGGATCGCGTTGGCCCAGGCCGACGCGGCGGTTGCTGTCGCACGGGTTGGTATCGAGCAGTTGCGCGCCGCCTACAGCCAGGCGACGGCGCAGGAAAAGTCCGCCACCAGCGAAGTCGACTATGCGCAGTCGCAATATGACCGCGCCGCCGACCTCGCCCAGAAGGGCATCAACACCAAGTCGGCGCTGGACCAGGCGAAAAACGATCTCGACAAGGCCAAGCAGCAATTGGCTGTTGCCCAGCAAGGCATCATCAGCGCCAAGGCTGCACTTGCCGGCAATCCCGACATCGAGACTGACAGGCATCCGACTGTGATGGCCGCGCTCGCCGCGCGCGACAAGGCGGCCTACGACCTGGCGCAGACCACGGTCAAGGCTCCGGCCGATGGCGTCATCAGCCAGGCCTCGTCGTTCAAGGTCGGTCAGTATGTCGGCTCCGGCACGCCGCTGTTTTCACTTGTCGAGACCGGCGATACCTGGATCGAAGCCAATTTCAAGGAAACCCAGCTGACCCATATGAAGCCCGGCCAGAAGGCCGAGATCGTGGTCGATACCTATCCGGGCCGCACCTTCGAGGCGACGGTCAAGGCGATCGGCGCCGGCACGGGAGCCGAATTCTCGCTGCTGCCTGCCCAGAATGCCACGGGCAACTGGGTCAAGGTCACGCAGCGTATTCCGGTGCGCCTCGAGCTGACCGATGCCGACGCCAAGATGGCGTTGCGCACCGGCATGAGCACCGCCGTCACCGTGGACACCGGCGTTTCGCGCGGGTTTCCCACCATATTCGGCCACGCCACTGCGGGTGAGGCCAAGTAGGGCGCTCGCCGCGCTGGGGTGACACAGATGGCAAGATTGGTCCGAGGGGAGGGTGTGAAGGGAGAAGGGGCCGATGGCCGGGCTGCATCGAAGATGCGGTTCGCTCGATCCCTGAACCATTCGACGCCGGACCCTTTGGTCCTTCGGTTTCCGGGCGGCAGGTGTCCGTCATGTCGAGACGCTCGGTCGATGTAACCCCCACATCGATACTCGCGTCCCACCGCGATGAGAGTCTCTCCTTACGGAAGGCTCTGCCGCCCGGAAACCCTCTGTACACGATTTTGTTACCTGTCGGAAGTTCCGCATCATGAGCACGCCAGAACCCTTTCGCGAAGTGCCGCATCGCGGCCTGATCACGGTCGCGCTGATGCTGGCGACGATCATGCAGGCGCTCGACACGACGATCGCCAACGTCGCGCTGCCGACCATGACCGGCGATCTCGGTGCCTCTCCGGACAACATCAACTGGGTGCTGACCTCCTACATCGTTGCCGCCGCCATCATGACGCCGGTGACCGGCTGGCTCGCCGACCGCTTCGGCCGCAAGGAATTGTTCCTGACGGCGGTGGTCGGCTTCACCGTGTTCTCGATGCTGTGCGGCATCGCCTGGAGCCTGGAGACCATGGTGTTCTTCCGGCTGATGCAAGGCGTGTTCGGCGCCGCCATCGTGCCGCTGTCGCAGACTTTCCTGCTCGACATCAACCCCAGGGAACGCCACGGCCAGGCGATGGCCATCTGGGGCGCCGGCATCATGCTGGGGCCAATTCTGGGCCCGACCCTGGGTGGCTGGCTGACCGAGAATTTCAACTGGCGCTGGGTCTTCTTCATCAACCTGCCGGTCGGCATCGTCGCCTTCCTCGGCATGGCCGCCTATTTGCCGGCCGTTGCGCGGCGGGTGCGCAGCTTTGATTTCTTCGGCTTCGCCATGATATCGCTCGGCGTCGGCGCGCTTCAGCTGCTGCTCGATCGCGGCGGTGAGGTCGACTGGTTTTCCTCGGTCGAGATATGGATCGAGCTTGGCCTTTCGATCACGGGGTTCTGGGTATTCATCATCCACACGGTCACATCAGAACATCCCTTCATCGATCCAAAGATTTTCCTCGACCGCAATTTCGTGACCGGGCTGGCGTTCATCTTCGTCATGGGTGTGCTCATTCTGGCGAGCATGTCGCTGCTGCCGCCGATGCTGTCGACCATCTTCGGCTATCCTACCGTCACCATAGGCATCGTCATGGGGCCACGCGGTGTCGGCACGATGATTTCGATGCTCGTCGTCGGGCGGCTCATGAGCAAGATCGACGCCAGGATTCTCGTCGTCATCGGCTTTCTCCTGACCGCGCAGTCGCTCTACACCATGTCCAGCTTCACGCCTCAGATGGACAACTGGCTGATCATCAGCTCCGGCGTCATCCAGGGCTTGGGAATGGGAATGGTGTTCGTGCCGCTGTCGACCGTGGCCTTCGCCACGCTTGACGTACGCTTCCGCACCGATGCCACGGCCTTGTTCAGTCTGGTCCGCAACCTCGGGTCGTCCATCGGCGTGTCGGTCGTGACGGTTTTGATGGTGCGCAACACGCAGATCAACCATGCCGAGCTTTCGGCCTTCATCAACCCGTTCAACCCCAATCTATGGGCGGTCTCACCGGCGGCGGCGAGCGGAAATCAGATGGCGCTTTTCCAGGTGGATCGCATGGTCAATCTCCAGGCGATGATGATCTCCTATGTCAACGACTTCAAAATACTGATGATGATGACGTTGATCGCGGTCCCGTTTGTCTTCCTGCTGCGCAAGCCAGCGCGGGCGCCGGCGGCCGGTGGGGCACCCGCCGCGCATATGGACTAGAAGGCTGGCCAGCGTTTTCCGCCGCCCAAGCGCTAGCCAACCGAGGTTGGCTGGAGAAATATTGCCTCCGTCCCGACGATGCCGTCATGCATCGCTGGTGGCTCCACGAGCATTGGCTTCGGCCTGGGGGAGATGCGATGCAACATCCGGCATTCCCAGTATTTGATCTCGGGCGCTTCGAGAACTCCGGCCACGAGGAGAAGAAGGCGCTCGGTGCCGAGGTCGACCGCATCTGCCGCGGCACCGGCTTTCTGGCCGTGAAGAACCACGGCATTCCGGAACCCGTGATCGACGCCGCCTGGTCGAAGGCGCGAGCTTTCTTCGACCTCCTTCCGGAGCAAAAGCAGCGTTCGAAGGCGCCCTACAAGGGCTACCCCTACGGCTATCTCGGCCCCGAACTCGAAGCGCTTGCCAAATCGCGCAATGTCGACACGCCGCCGGACCTGAAGGAAAGCTTCAACGGCGGTCCGCTGCGCGTACCGTCGGGCATGCGTGATCCGGAGGCGTTGGCCTTCTGCTACGCCGAGACGATCTGGCCGGCCGAGCCCGCCGGCTTCATCGAGGCATGGAAGGCCTATTATGCCGCGCTCGAGGATCTCGCCGTGCGCATCATGCGGGTTTTCGCCACCGCGCTCGGCCTGCCCGAGAGCTATTTCGACAGCTATCTCGATGCGCCGATCAGTGCGCTACGAGCCCTCAACTACCCCGAACAGCATGTCGCGCCCAAACCCGGCCAGATCCGTGCCGGTGCCCACACCGACTATGGCAGCCTGACGATCCTCCTGCCGCAGCCCGGGTCGCGCGGCCTCGAGATCATCACCCCGAACGGGGAGTGGACCCCGGTTCCGCCAATTCCGGGCGCCTTCGTCATCAACATTGGCGATCTGATGGCGCGCTGGACCAACGATCGCTGGGTTTCCACCTTGCATCGCGTGGTCAATCCGCCGGCCGGTGAGGGCGGCAAGGACCGGCGCCAGTCCATGGCTTTCTTTCACCAGCCGAACTGGGATGCTCGGATCAGGGTGCTGGACGTATGCCTTGCCGACGGTGAGGCGCCGAAATACGAGCCGGTGCTGTCCGGCCCCTATCTGATGGCCAAGTTCAAGGCGACGACCAGGTAGGGAAGAACACCCTATTCCCAGGCGCGAGGCTCCAGTGGCGGATGTCGCTGTCGCGATCGTTTCGCGCATAGTCGAGGCCGACGCGGCTGAAGCGCGGCTCAGCCAATTCATCCTGATGTCGAAGAACACCGAGCCTGAAAGCTCAAAGGTGGTTCCAGAACCGCGATCGAGTTTCAGGCATCCGAGCCTCGCGACCCGATTTCGATCCGGTTTATCTGTCATTAGTACATCAGTAACACTATGGGCCGACTTTCATTCTGCCGATGGGCGCTCTTTTTTCCCAAGTCCAAAAATCCGAGGAATTCTGTTTGGCCACGAAATCATCCAGGCAAGTCGCCGAAGCGCCCGAGTCGGCCAGTCTGGCCGTGCTGGCAAAACTGGCGACTGCTTCGTACGGAACTCTTGAGCTGGAGCTTCGGGCGACGATCGCAACGCTCGAAGCACAGGCGCTGCGGTTCGAGACGGTGATCGACAACATCTCGCAAGGCATCTGCTTTTTCGGTGCCGATGAGCGGCTGATCCTGTCCAACCGCCGCTATGCCGAGATCTACCGCATCGCGCCTGGGCGATTGCAATCGGGCCTGACATTGAGCGAAATCGTCGAACGCCGCGTTGCCGCCGGGACATCCGCGATGGCGGCCGATGCCTATCTCGCATTGGCCCGGTCGGTCAATTCGGGCACCGCTTCGAAAATCTGGACCGCCATACTCACCGACGGTCGAACTATTCAGATTTGCCATCAGCCGATGCCCGATGGCAGTTGGGTGGCCACGCATGAGGACATTACGGAACTGACTGCCAATCGCCAGATCGTCGACGAGCGCATCTCGCTGCAAACGTTGATCGACTGGGTGCCCGACTATCTCTGGGTCAAGGACAGGGAAAGCCGCTTTGTCGTGGTCAACAGCGCCCTTGCGGCCGACAGCGGTCGGGATAAGACCAGTGACATGATCGGCTTGACCGATTTTGATCTCCATGCCCCGGAACTTGCGCAGAAGTTCCGCCTCATCGAGCAGAACGTCCTCAACAGCGGACAACCGATGATTGACGAGGAGGAGTTCGTTGTCGACGCGTCGGGCGACGGCAAATGGCTCTCGTCGACGAAGGTGCCGTTGCGCAATGCCCAAAACGAAATCTTCGGTCTGGTTGGCATTGCCCATGACATCACTGCCCGCAAGCAAGCGGACGTCCTTAGGAACGGGCAAGCGCATATCCTGGAAATGATCGCGATGAGCGCTCCGCTTGAAGATGTGCTCGACCGTCTCATGCGCCTCGTGGAATCCCAGTTGACGGGCATATTCGGTTCCGTCTTGCTGCTCGACAAGGACGGCAGCCACTTGCGGCACGGCGCCGCGCCGAGCCTGGCGAAAGACTATACGAACGCCATCGACGGGGTCGCTATCGGTCCGAAGGTGGGATCCTGCGGGACCGCCGTCTACCGGCGGGAGCCGGTCATTGTCGCAGACATCATGCAGGACCCCCTCTGGGAAGAATTTCGCGAACTGGTGTCGGTTTTCGGCTATCGTTCGTGCTGGTCGACCCCGATCCTGTCGCACCAGGGCACCGTCCTGGGCGTGTTCGCGATGTATTCGATGACGGTGCGCGAACCGGTCGAGGCCGAGACCCGGCTGATTGATTTCACGACCCGCATCGCCGGAATCGCGATCGAGCGCAAGCTGGCCGAAGACCAGATCCACTTCATGGCCAACCATGATGTGCTTACCGGACTTCCCAATCGCGCCTTGCTGGAGGATCGGCTTTCTCAAGCGATCCTGTACGCGCAGCGATACGATCGCTGGGTGACGGTGGTGTTCATCGATCTGGACAATTTCAAGCTTGTCAACGACACGCTCGGCCACAATGCCGGAGACGAACTCCTGAAGATCGTCGCCCGCCGCATGGTTGAATGCGTAAGGGCGACTGACACCGTGGTCCGACTTGGCGGCGATGAATTTGTCATCGTCCTGTTTGATCAACCGACGAACGTCGATCTCATCTCGGAGACCTTGCAGAAAATCCGCACAGCGATTGCCGAGCCAGTTCATCTTGGAGAGCATTGGCTGAGGGCGACAGCCAGCATCGGTATCGCGAACTATCCCAAGGATGGGGCGGTCCCCGATACGCTCTTGGCCAATGCCGATGCAGCCATGTATCGCGCGAAAGAAATCGGCCGCGACAATTTCCAGTTCTACGCTCCCGAATTCAACACCAGGGCGCATGAAAAATTCGTGCTTCAGGAGGAGTTGCGAAACGCCCTGGCCCGTTCAGAATTCGTGCTGCTCTATCAGCCGCAAGTCGATCTTCGCTCGGGGCGCGTCTTCGCGGTGGAAGCGTTGATCCGCTGGAACCATCCGACACAGGGCGTGATAGCGCCGGCCAATTTCATCCCGACGGCCGAGGAGACAGGTCTGATCGTGCCGATCGGCGACTGGGTTCTGCATGAAGCCTGTCGACAGAACAAGGCCTGGCAGGATGCGGGTTTGCCGCCGATGACTGTCTGTGTGAACGTGTCGGCACGGCAGTTCAGAGAAAAGAATCTGGTCGGTCGCGTCGTCAATGCGCTGAGGGACAGTGGTCTGGAGGCCAGATATCTCGAGCTGGAGGTGACCGAAAGCCTTATCATGCAGGATATCGAATTGGCGGTCGCGACAATGAACGAACTGCAAGGCCTGGGCGTTCAGATATCGATCGACGATTTCGGAACGGGCTATTCCAGCCTCAGCGCGCTCAAGACCTTTCCAGTTGCGCGGCTGAAAATCGACAAGTCTTTCATCAACGACGTCGCCGAGGACGAAAACGATCAGGCTGTTGCCAGCGCCGTGATTTCGTTGGGTCAAAAGCTGAACATGAGGGTCATTGCCGAGGGCGTCGAAACAGACGATCAGGTGGCTTTCTTGCTCAAGAACAATTGCGACGAAATGCAGGGCTACCATTTCAGCAAGCCGGTCTCTGCCCGGGACATCGAGAAATTGCTCAACCACGAGGATTGACGGATTGCTCAGCAAGCGATCTCGCGTCGGCTCGACGAAAACCACACCCGACGGCGACACGCCTGTTTTTATTTTCCGAGCACGAGGCTCCAGTAGCGGAGGCTGCTGTCGCGGCCGTCGCGCACATAGGCAAGGCCAAAGCGAGTGAAGCGCGGGTCGAGCATATTGCGGCGGTGGCCGGGCGAATGCACCCAGATGTCGAACAGCTTCTGCAGGTCGAAGCGGCCCTCGGCGATATTCTCGGCGGCCGCACCAGCAATGCCGTTGCCCTTGACCCGCGAGGCGAAATCCTTGCCCCAGCCGGTGGTGTGGGTCATGCGGCCCCCCTGCGCCATATAGCCGGCCTGCTGCAAGGCTGCCTGTTCGAGTTGCGCGTCGGGGACCAGCGGCGCGAGACCCGCCGTGGCGCGGATACTGGTCAGCGTGCCGGTGGCGGAGGAGGAGACCCCGGCGCCTTCACCGGTTGGCAGCGAAACGGTGCTGCAGGCAGCGAGCCCGGCCAAGGCCGCGAGGCCGGCTGCCTTGAGCCATCTGCGCCTGTTCAGGCTTGCTTGACGGATTTCGATGTTTTCAGCTGTCATGCCTGTCTGACATAGTCGCGATCATGGCTTTTGCCGGGCAAGGCGGTGAAAATACTGCCTTCGTTGTCGATCCCGATGGTCATCGCATCGAGGCCGCCTTCAACGCGCCACAATAGAGTCCGCGCCGCCGGCTTTCGCCCACATGGTGATGACAATCCCGTGAGGGCGTGTCCGAGATCATCGATCCGGCGACAAGCCCTGGCAAATCGTCTATGGTGCTACATCTACTAGTGGCAGCTGCAGGCGGCCATCTCGGCGGTGACCGCCCCGACACACGGGAGGAAGGTTATGGCCGGTTTTCATGTCATGGCGGACGCGCGTGGGGTGCATGTGCAACCCGTGGTGCGTCGCATCACCACGACGGATCTCTGGGACGCGCTCAAGCTCGGCGTCGAGGATTTCTGGGCAAAACCGTCGCATTACGTGTTCCTGTGCCTGATCTATCCGATTGTCGGCCTGATCCTGACGCAGTGGACGTCGGGCTCTAACGCCATCCAGCTCGTCTATCCCTTGATGTCGGGCTTCGCCCTGGTCGGGCCGTTCGCCGCGATCGGTCTTTACGAGATCAGTCGCCGGCGCGAGCTCGGCATGAACACCTCCTCGGCGGCACGCACTCGACGTGCGCCGCTCGCCGGCGGTTCCCTCGATCGCGGTGATCGGCGCCATGCTGGTCGCGCTGTTCCTGTTGTGGCTGTACACCGCGCAATCGATCTACACCGGCCTGTTCGGCGATCAGCCGCCGGCCTCGATCGGCAGCTTCGTCCGCGAGGTGCTGACGACCGGAAAGGGCTGGACGCTGATCCTCGCCGGCAACGCCGCCGGCTTCGTCTTTGCCGTGGTCGTGCTGGCCACCACCGTGGTTGCCTTTCCATTGCTGCTCGACCGCGACGTCGGCGCGGTCTCGGCCATAGAGACCTCGGCCCGCGTGGTGATGGCAAATCCGCTGCCGATGGCATTGTGGGGGCTGTTGGTCGCCGTGCTTCTGGTGGTCGGCTCGATCCCGCTGTTTGCCGGGCTCGCCGTGGTCATGCCGGTGCTCGGCCATGCCACCTGGCACCTCTACCGCAGGGTGGTCGAACCGGAGCGAGCACAGCAGATAAGGCGGCCAATGTAGGCAGGACCACGATTCCGAAAAGTGGGAGCCGTTCTTCGGAAAACCAAGAAGCCGTCAGCGTTGCGCGTCGGTCGCCATCTTCAGCGCCAGCGCCGTCAGTACGGTCCCCATCATCCAGCGCTGGATGACCAGCCAGAGCGGCCGTCCGGCGAGGAAGGTGGCGATTGAGCCTGCCGTCACCGCGATGATGGCATTGATGCTGAGGCTGATCGATATCTGCGTGGCGCCGAGCACCAGGAGTTGCGACAGGACATGGCCTTTGCCGGGGCTGATGAACTGCGGCAGCAGCGACAGATAGAGTACGGCCACCTTCGGATTGAGCAGATTGGTCATCAGGCCCATCATGAACAGCTTGCGCGGCCGGTCTTTCGGCAATTCGCGCACCTGGAACGGCGAGCGTCCGCCAGGCTTCACCGCCTGCCAGGCCAGCCACAAGAGGTAGAGCGCACCGGCAAAGCGCAGCGCGTCATAGGCGAAGGGCACTGCGAGCAGCAGGGCGGTGATGCCGAACGCAGCCGACAGCACATAGAAGAGAAAGCCGAGCGCGACGCCACCAAGCGAGATCAGTCCGGCTTTGGGCCCTTGCGACAGGGAACGCGAGATCAGATAGATCATGTTGGGGCCGGGCGTCAGCACCATGCCGAGGCAGACCAGCGCGAAGGCGATATGATTGGCGGTTTCAGGCATCTGATCACTCCAGCGCGCCGCGATGGATGCGCGGCAGCACGCGGCCACATGTGCCCGCCCCGGTGGGCGCGCGCAAGAGCATGGCGGTGCCAGCTGTTGCGCCAGTGTTACCGCTGCCCTTCGGATCAGCTGACGACGCGCAGGTTCGACAATTCGTTGCCGATTTCCTTGAAATCGTTCGACAAGGTGGCGCCGGTCGCATTCCAGAACAGTTTGGCCGGCTTGCTCGCGTCCGTCGGATCCTTGCGGAAACGCGAGTCCGACGAGCAGGATTTCAGCGCGTCGATCGCCTGCTTGTCGCTGGTCTTGGTGGTGGACAGGTCGAGCGCCACCGTCATCACCATGATGTTGGCCGCCTTGGCGTTGTTGCAGAGCGTCGCCATCTGCTCGTTGAGCGCGTTGGTGTAGTTGCCGTTCGAATAGTCGAACTGACCGATGGCGCTCGACGTGCCCAGGAACATGCGGCCGACCGAGGTGCCGTTGTAGCCGGGCTTGAGGTAGCCATAGGACGCATAGGTCGATTTGGAGTCGGCGGGATCGGAATAGCCCAGGGACGAAGGCGTATAGTAGGTGTTGGCGCCATCGGTCAGCACGATCACCACCTTGTCGTTGCCTTTTTCCGTTTCCGGGCGCCCTTGCGTAAACGGCTCGCCGCTGGAAACCACCCGCCAGCCCCACGCCATGCCCTCGGGAACACTGGTGCCGCCATTCGGCTGCATCAGGTCGATGGCTGCCTTGATCGCCGTCAGCCCATTGGTGTTGCTGACGTCGGTCAGCGGCGTGATCGGACTGGTGGTGCAGCTGTAGTTCGGGCCATTGCCGGCGGATAGCGCCGGCGCATTGATTGGCCGCGGCTGGAAATATTTGGCCATGTTGCGCAGCCGGGACTGACCGGTGCTGCTCGACGGGTCGTCGTTCCACCAGCTGTTCACGGCGCCGTAGGTCGTCGGCGCGGCCTCATCGGGGTCCTGGGTGAGCTTCCAATGATTACCAGGTTCGTCCGGCGCGAACATCGGCACGAACATCGTCGCCGGATCGCCGACGCCTATGCCGGTGTTAGCCGAGCCGCCGGAGGGCGCGGCGTCGTTGACATTATAGGGATAAGGTCGGGCTTCCACGCATCCTTGCCAGCTGGCGAACGGACCATAGGAATCGATATAGTCATATTCGTCGTGGCTGCGTTTGCAGGTGTTGTTCCAGTTGTATTCGTCGCAAACCACGCGCTTGCTGCTGACGACGCGCTCGTGGTTGGTGACGACCTTCATGTCGTGGTAGAGCGAAAACCGGGTCAGCATCTGGCCTTCCTCGCTGCCCCAACCGGTGCCGCGCTTGTACCAGATGCCGTTGGTCTGCTGGGCGTATTTGTCGGCCGCGTTCAGCGTCGACCAGTCGAAATTCTCGTTCGATACTGGCGACAGGCCCTCGGTGTCCATCCAAGATGCGTTGCCGTTGCCAGGACCGACATTTACCGAGGCGGCAAATGGCACGAGGCCGAATTGCACCGGCTTGTCGACCTGCTTGATCATCGCCGCTTGCTGGGCAAGCGTGTCGACCAGCTGTTTGGCCGCGTCCTTGAGAAGATCGATGCGCTTTTGTCCCGAGCCTGTTCCGGGCGTGACCATCGAACCGGAATTGTCGAGCACCAGGGCGACTTCCAGAGTGTTCTTCAGCCGCACTTCGGAGGTGACGTCAAAGCTGATCTTCTGGTTCGCGTCGGCTTCGGATTTGCCGATGAGTTGGGCAAAGACAGGATAGAAATAGGGCTTGTAGTCAAGCCGCGCGCTCATCTTGAGCAAGCCGCCGCCGCTGGTGTTGCTTGGCAAGGTGACGCTGAGCGTCGTGTTGGCGGGATCGATATTGTTGAGGTTGGCGTTGAAGAAGTCGACGGCATAGGCTCTTAGCTGGTCGTCGGTCGCGCCTTCCGTCAGCCGGCGCGCAGTGGCGAAGTTGGCGGCGTCGAGCGCGTTCGTCACCATCTGCTTTTCGCGGTTCATCTCGGTGAAGTCGACCGCCATCGCTAGGCCGCCCATGAGCGGAATCATCGCAACGGCCGTCATAAGAGCATAGTTGCCGCGTCTGTCGCGGCAGAACTGACCCCAGAGTTCATGCATGTCTTGCTGCGGCCCCCGCCGGCGGATTCTCGATCGAGGCCAGCTTTCCACAAAACGCTGAAGGACGGGTTTGGGAAACCGCTCGATTGCTTGGTCGGCGCTTCACCAACCGCTAACCAATCCGGCAAGCTTGTTCTTCATCCGGGCAGGCAGGGGCATCTCGCATCGGGATAATGCCGACCTGCGGGTGATGCGCGGCTGCCCGCGAAAGCTGGTGACAGGCCGGAGCGGTTCGGTTAATCCGAACCGGCTGCGGCGAACCGTCGGTCGCAGCACTCGCAACGATCATGACTGAAGGAACCGGCATGGCGGATTCGCCTGAAATCATCGGCTCGCTCGAGGACGTGTCGAAAGCCTATTCGGCAATCCTGTGTGATGTCTGGGGCGTGGTGCATAACGGCGAAAGGCACTTTCCGGCGGCTGCCTCGGCGCTGGCAAGGGCGAGAGAGGCAGAAATCCCCGTCGTCCTGATCACCAATTCACCGCGCCGCAATGTCGATGTCGTGGCGCAGATGAACGCGATCGGCGTTCCATCGTCAGCCTATGACCGTGTCGTCACTTCCGGCGATGTCACCCGCGACCTGATCGCCGACGGCCCACGCAGGATTTTCCATATTGGCGGTGACCGCGATTTCACGCTCTATGATGGTCTCGATGTCGAGCTTGTCGAGGAGTTCGAGGCATCCGGCGTCGTTTGCACCGGATTGTTCGATGACGAGGTCGAGAAGCCCGAGGATTACACGGAGCTTCTGCGGCGGCTGCGCGCCAGGAACCTGCCGTTCATCTGCGCAAATCCCGATATCATGGTCGAGCGCGGCGAACGCATCATCTGGTGCGCCGGTGCCCTGGCTCGCGACTATGCGCAGCTCGGCGGCCGGACGCTGATCGCCGGAAAACCTTACGCGCCGGTATATGAGGTCGCGATGAAGGAACTGGCGGACATCGTTGGCCGGCCAGTCGAGCGTTCGCGGGTGCTGGCCATCGGTGACGGCATGATGACCGACGTGAAGGGTGCGGTCGACAACGGTTTTGACGTTCTTTATGTCTCTGGTGGCATCCACGCCCGCGACTATGGCGATGCATCGCAACCGGATCCGGCAAGGTTGAGGACCTTCCTGGAGAAGCATGGCTATCGTCCGGTGGCCGTCATTCCGAAACTGCGGTAGGTGACAATGACAGCCTTCCAGCACATTCTGGCAACCGCGCCGCTACCCGCCGAATTGCGTGGCGGCGTGGTGGCGATCGGCAATTTCGACGGCGTCCATCGCGGTCATCAGGCGGTGCTTCAGCAGGCATTGGCCGAGGCCGGGCGGCGCGGGGTGCCGGCTCTGGTGCTGACTTTCGAACCGCACCCGCGAAAGATCTTCAGGCCGGACATGCCGTTGTTCGTGCTGACGCCGCCGCCGATGAAGGCGCGGCTCCTGTCGCTGCTGGGTTTTGCCGCGCTGGTCGAACAGCCGTTCACGCGCGACTTCGCCTCGTTGTCGGCGGAAGCGTTCGTGACCGATGTGCTGGAGAGGAACCTTGGCATCACCCATGCCGTGACCGGTTTTGATTTCCATTTCGGCAAGGACCGCCAAGGTGGCCCGGCCTACCTGATGGCGGCCGGCGGGCGCCATGGCTTCGGCGTCACGCTCGTCGACGCCTTTCGTGACGAGGGCGCCGAGGTGGTGTCGTCGAGCCGCATCCGCGGCTTGCTCAGCGACGGCGAGGTGGCCGAGGCCGCCGGCCTGCTCGGCTATCGTTTCACTGTCGAAAGCGAGGTGGTGGGCGGCCAGCGGCTCGGCCGCACCCTTGGCTTTCCAACCGCGAATATGAGACTTTCTCCGGAAGCCGCGCTGAAGGAGGGCATCTATGCCGTCCGCTTTCGTCGCGCCGACGGCACGCTTCATGACGGCGTCGCCAGCTTCGGCCGTCGTCCGACCGTCGATGACAATGGCGCGCCGCTTCTGGAAACCTTCGTCTTCGATTTCTCCGGCGATCTCTATGGCGAAATCTGCCAGGTTTCCTTCTTTGGTTTCCTGCGCAGCGAGATCAAGTTCGACGGTCTCGATACGCTGGTTGCGCAGATGAAGCGCGACGAAGCCGAGGCGAGGGCGCTGCTTGCCGGCGTCAGGCCGCTTTCGGAGCTGGATCGCGCCATCGCCTCCTGAGGGTTTAGCCGAAACAGCCGCGAACTGTGAACCAGTTCATCGAAGGCGGCCAGCGGAAAGCCCAACATTCATCGATGAAAATCGACATATTCGTCTGGAGCGTTGTGCTCGTTTGCGCCGGACTGTTCATCCTTTGCGATGGTCTGAGCGCGCACTGGGGCAAGACCGGCAGCGGCCGCAGCCTGGCATATGTCATGCTTTTGTCGCCGATCTCCTACGGGGCATTTGCCATCATCAACACACGGTTGAACCTCGCCGTGACAGGCGCGCTGGTCAACACCATCGTCGTGGCCGGCGCCATGCTGGTTGGCGTCATTGTTTTCAAGGAAGAGGTTTCCTCGCTGCAGTATGTCGGGATCGGACTGGCACTGATCGCGGTGACGCTGCTGAATCTTTCGTAAGCCTGTCGGCGGGGCTACCTCTTCAGAGCCAGGCCGAGGGCGATGAAGCTCCAGCCCTGGAAGATCAGGTCGATCGCCAGAAAGAGCCCAAGAACCCACAGGCTGTTGACCGGCCACCCCATGGCGATGATCAGGCCCGCAAGCGCGCTGATGATACCGGCGGCGACGATCCAGCCCCAGCCGGGTTCCGGCCGGTGACCGTAGCCGACCCAGACCCTGAGCACGCCTGACGCGACCAGCGCGACGGCCAGCAGGAAGGTCAGCACGGTCGAAGCGAGAATCGGATTGTCGAAAGCGAAGAAGCCGGCGACCGCGTAGAGCAGCCCGCTGAGCAGCCAGTAGAAGAAGCGACCCCAGGTCTTGACGCCGAACGCATGCACGATCTCGATGACACCGGCCATCAGCATCAGCCAGCCCACGACATAGACCGAAGCCACGGTGGCGATGAACAGATTGCCGAAGGCAATGCCGCCGAAGATGAGCAGCAGCACGCCAAGCGCCACGAACCACCCCCATTTCGCCCGTGTCTGGCTGATTGCGGTTTTCAAGGCGTCGCCATGCAGGGTCATTGTCGCGGTCTCCTCAAGGGCTGCGGGATACTACCAAGGAAAGGTTAGTCCCGGCGTCGGGGAACGTCCAGTCGATGACCGACGGCCCGATCGCGGGAAACCGCGACCGGGATGTCTCTGGCTTAAATCAAAATTTACCAAGCGGCGGCCAAAGCTGTCATCGGTAAGCGTGTTCGTTGTGTTAGTGGAGTGGCCATGAGTCGGGTCGGAAAAATCTCTGTGCTGTTGGCCGTTGCGGTGCTGGGTGAGGCAGGCGCAGCCAACGCGGGCGAGGGCAGTTGGCTGTCCGGCGATTGGTATCTGACTGTTGGTGCCACGGGCATGGTCGCGCCGAATTTCGAGGGAGGCAAGAAGTATCTGCTCAGCGCCTCGCCGATCATCTCGCTGGGCAAAGCCGGTCCCGCGGCCCGTTTCACCTCGCGCAACGACAACATCTCGCTGGCGCTGGTCGACGACGGCGGCGTCCGCGCCGGTCTGACCGGCAAATTCCTGTTCTCCCGTGACGATGGCGACGCCGACGAATTGAAGGGCCTCGATCCGGTGCGCTGGGGCGGCGAAGTGGGTGGTTTCTTTGAATTCTATCCGACGGATTGGCTGCGCGCGCGTGCCGAACTGCGCCACGGCATTCGTGCTCACAACGGCTTTGTCGCCGATATCGCCGCCGATGCGTTCTACGATGTGACGCCAACTGTCAGGATTTCGGGCGGACCACGCGTTTCTTTCGCCTCGGCGAACTATTTCGACGCCTATTACGGTGTCGATGCGCAGGAGGCCGTCGCCTCCGGCCTCAGCGAATATAATCCAGGTGGCGGGCTGAAATCGACCGGCCTCGGCGGCGCGATAACCTGGAAGGTGACCGAGCCGATGACCGCCAGCCTGTTTGGCGAATATTCGCGCCTGATGGGGCCGGCGGCCGATTCCAGTCTGGTCAAGGAACGCGGTGACCGCAATCAGTTCATGATCGGCGTGTCGACCACCTACCGCTTCGACTTCACGATGTAAGTGAATCGAACGAGAGACGCTTTATTCCTGCGCTCATCTCCGCTAAAAGCCCACCAATGACGAGCTTTTCGCGTCCCGTCGCCATTGCGATACGAATTACCGGCCCGGTGTTTCGGGCGGCCTGAGCGCCGCTGGAACCGCCGGGAATCTTGCGCGCGACCCTCGCGCCTTTCCAGATCATCAACGCATATCGCCCAGAAGTGGCTCCGTTTTGGGAAAACGATATGCGTCAAAGCGAAGACTTCAACGCCGCAGGCCGTCTGGCCGGGCACGCACATGGCAGACCAATGACCGACGAAACGCCCAACAATTCAACGATCGACTATTCCAAGACGCTTTATCTGCCGCAGACGGATTTCCCGATGCGCGCCGGCTTGCCCGAGAAGGAGCCGCTGCTGGTCAAGCGCTGGCAGGACATGGACCTCTACCGCAAGCTGCGCGAGAGCGCGGCCGGCCGCACGAAATACGTGCTGCATGACGGCCCGCCCTATGCCAATGGCAACATCCATATCGGCCATGCGCTGAACAAGATCCTCAAGGACGTCATCACGCGCTCGTTCCAGATGCGCGGCTATGACTCGAACTATGTACCTGGCTGGGACTGTCACGGCCTGCCGATCGAGTGGAAGATCGAGGAGCAGTATCGCGCCAAGGGCAAGAACAAGGACGAAGTGCCGGTCAACGAGTTCCGCAAGGAATGCCGCGATTTCGCCGCGCACTGGATCACGGTGCAGGGCGGCGAGTTCCAGCGGCTCGGCGTCATCGGCGACTTCAAGAATCCCTATACGACGATGGCTTTCCATGCCGAGGCGCGCATCGCCGGCGAGCTGCTGAAGTTCGCCATGTCGGGCCAGCTCTATCGCGGCTCCAAGCCGGTGATGTGGAGCGTGGTGGAGCGCACCGCGCTGGCCGAGGCCGAGGTCGAGTACCAGGATTATGAGTCGGACACGATCTGGGTGAAGTTTCCGGTCGCCAGCCTTGCTCGACAGGTCGCCAATGCCGAAGAGCCGGCAAAGCTGACCGAGGCGTCGCTGGACCTGCTGGAAGCCCACGTCGTCATCTGGACGACAACGCCCTGGACCATCCCCGGCAACCGCGCCGTCAGCTATTCGCCGCGCATCGGCTACGGTCTTTATAAGGTCACGGCGGCCGAGAACGCCTTCGGACCGCAGCCGGGCGAGAAGCTGATCTTTGCCGATGCTCTGGCGGAAGACTCCGCCGCCAAGGCCAAAGTCACCTTGAATCGCCTTCACAGCGTTTCGGCGGAACAGCTTGGAAGCCTTACACTTTCGCATCCGTTCAAGGGCTTTGGCGGCGGCTATGAATTTCCGGTGCCGATGCTCGCCGGAGATCATGTCACCGACGATGCCGGCACCGGCTTCGTCCATACAGCGCCCGGCCATGGCCGAGAGGACTTTGACGCCTGGATGGATGCGGCCGCGGATTTGCGCGCGCGCGGCATCGATGCCGTCATCCCCTTCACGGTCGACGATGCCGGCTTCTTCACCAAGGATGCGCCGGGCGTCGGTCCGGATCGTGAAGGTGGAGCCGCGCGCGTCATCGACGACAACGGCAAGAAGGGTAACGCCAATCAGGCCGTCATCGATGAGCTGATCAAGCGCAACGCGCTGTTCGCGCGCGGTCGGTTGAAGCATTCCTATCCGCATTCCTGGCGCTCGAAGAAGCCGATCATCTTCCGCAACACCCCGCAATGGTTCGTCTATATGGACAAGGACCTCGGCGACGGCACCACGCTGCGCAGCCGCGCGCTGAAGGCCATCGACGATACCCGGTTCGTGCCGGCGGCGGGCCAGAACCGTATCCGCGCCATGATCGAGGAGCGCCCCGACTGGGTGCTGTCGCGCCAGCGCGCCTGGGGCGTGCCGATCGCCGTGTTCGCCGACGCCGACGGAAATGTGCTGAAGGACGAGGCGGTCAACCAGCGCATCATGGACGCCTTCGAGAAGGAGGGCGCCGACGCCTGGTTCGCAGCCGGCGCCAAGGAGCGTTTCCTTGGCAATCACGATGCCTCCAAATGGAAGCAGGTGATGGACATCCTCGATGTCTGGTTCGATTCGGGCTCGACCCACGCCTTCACGCTGGAGGATCGTCCGGATCTCAAATGGCCGGCCGACGTCTATCTCGAAGGCTCCGATCAGCATCGCGGCTGGTTCCACTCCTCGTTGCTGGAAAGCTGCGGCACCCGGGGCAGGGCGCCTTACGACACCGTCGTCACCCATGGCTTCACCATGGATGAGGAGGGCCGCAAGATGTCGAAGTCGCTCGGCAACACCGTCGTGCCGCAGGATGTCATCAAGCAGTCCGGCGCCGACATCCTGCGCCTGTGGGTGGTGACGACCGACTACTGGGAAGACCAGCGGCTCGGCAAGAACGTATTGCAGACCAACATCGACGCCTACCGCAAGCTGCGCAACACCATCCGCTGGATGCTGGGCACGCTTGCCCATGACGATGGCGAAGAGGTGCCGCTGGAAAAAATGCCGGAGCTGGAGCGGCTGATGCTGCACCGGCTGTCCGAGCTGGATGACGTCGTGCGCTCGGGCTACGATGCCTTCGAGTTCAAACGCATCACCCGCACCTTGCTCGATTTCATGGTGGTCGAGCTGTCGGCCTTCTATTTCGACATTCGCAAGGATGCGCTCTACTGCGACGGGTCCTCGAGCGTGAAACGCAAGGCCTCGGTGCAGGTGGTGCGCCATCTCTTCGACTGTCTGGTGAAATGGCTGGCGCCGATGCTGCCCTTTACGATGGAAGAGGCCTGGCTCGACCTGCATCCGGGCGCTGTCTCGGTGCATCTCGACCAGTTCCCACAAATCCCGGCGGACTGGAAGAACGAGGCGCTGGCGGAAAAATGGCGCAAGGTGCGGCAGGTGCGTCGTGTCGTCACCGGCGCGCTGGAAATCGCGCGCGCCCAGAAGGTGATCGGCTCGTCGCTGGAAGCAGTGCCGGTCGTCACCATCAACGATGCGGCGCTCGAGGCGGCGATATCGGATGTCGACATGGCCGAGATGGCGATCACCAGCGACCTGGTCATCGCTCATGGCAATGCACCGGCGGGCGCCTTCACCCTGGACGACGTCAAGGGCGTCGCCGTGGTGGTCGAGAAGGCCGAGGATCGCGGCCTGGTGAAATGCGCGCGGTCTTGGCGCTACACCGCCGATGTCGGGCAGGACTCTGCATTTCCCGACGTTTCGGCGCGCGATGCGGCGGTGCTGCACGAGTTGAAGGCATTGGGTCGGCTTTGACCGGCCGGCCGGAAGCCTCTATCGGTGCACAATTGCCACGCCGGGCGGGTGAAAACCGCCCGCGCGTTGCCCTTAACGAGCGGTTGAGGTAAACACGCGAAACTCCGGAAGACAAATTGTCGCCGGATTTCCGTCGCAAGTGCTTGGACGATGGGGACCGGACATTGGGCCGGTGGCAATCGAGAGGCTGTCTAGAGTGGGACTTTTTGGCATGACCGAGAGATATAACGCGCGCCTTGCGCTGCTGGCGCCGCTTGTCGCATCGGGCCTCGCTCTGTCCGGCTGTGTCGGCTCTCCGACCTACGGGACCGACAAGACCGCCGGCGAACAGCTGGCCGGCGATATTTCTGGCGCCTTTTCGTTCGCGCCGAAGCGCAAGGAACAGATCGACTACAAGCCGCGTCCGACGCTGGTGAAGCCTGCGCCGGGGCAGAAGGAAGCGCTGCCGGCGCCGCAGGACAGCATCGAGACGGCGAGCGCCGAATGGCCCGAATCGCCCGAGCAGCGCCGCGCCCGCTTGCGTGCCGACGCCACCGCCCACCAGAATGATCCAGCCTATCAGTCGGAAATCGTTGACGACGTGCAGACCGATCCGGAATCGGTCAAGAAGGCGATGGCGGATTCGGGATCGAGCCATCCGCCACGCTGGACGCCGGCTGATTCCGACAAGGGCCGCGCCGCCGAGATCCAGCGCCGCCTTGCCGAAAGCAAGCAGGGCGATCCGAACACCCGCAAATATCTGAGCGAGCCGCCGGTGCAGTATCGCGTTGCCGCCGACACCGCGCCGAAGGATCAGCTCGGTGAAGACGAATACAAGAAGGAACGCCGCCTGAAGAAACTGGCGGAAGGCAAGAAGGGCAGCGGCTGGTTCGACTGGCTGCCGTCCCTGTAATAACTAGCGACGTTGATTGCATTGGCTGACGGGTATTGCGCCCGGTTCAGTAGCGACGTTCGCGGAAGAATCCCTTCAGCAGCACCGCCGCTTCGGTTTCGGCCATGCCCGGATAGATGTCCGGCACGTGATGGCAGGTTGGCGAGGTGAAGAAACGCACACCGTTGACCACCGCGCCGCCCTTTTCGTCGGCCGCGCCGAAATAGAGCCGGCGCAGCCGGGCGAAGGAAATGGCGCCGGCGCACATGGCGCAGGGCTCCAGCGTCACATAGAGATCGTGCCCGGTCAGCCGCTCGGCTGACAGTTTGCGGCAGGCTTCGCGGATCGCCAGCATCTCGGCATGCGCCGTCGGGTCGGCAAATTCGCGGGTGCGGTTGCCGGCACTGGCAACGACTGTGCCGCCGCTGGCGATGACGGCGCCGACCGGCACCTCGCCGCGCAAGGCGGCTGCTTCGGCCTCCTTCAGCGCCAGCGCCATGAAATCCGGCCGCGTCACGCGGTTTCCATTCCGATTATCTCCTCGCCACCCGGCGGCGATCCTGTTATTGAGCGCATCAACCCGGAAATCGGACTCGATTTCCGGAAATGATCATGCGCCAAATCAAAGTGCCACAGCGTTCGTTGCGCGCCCGAAAGGATGCGCCACGCTGTAGCAGCGCAAACGGATAAAGGCCACATGGACGACAACGACAAGAAATCTCCGCGCCAAAAAGGCCCGGGCAAGAAACCTGCGGCTCCGCGAGGCGACAGCGGCGGCAAGCCGTCCTTCGGTACGAAAAAGCCCTATACGCCGCGCGGCAATCGGCCGATGGCGACCGAGGGCGAACGGCCGAAGCGCGACTTCAAGAGCGGCGACAAGCCATTCACGAAGGGACCGCGTCCCGAAGGCAAGCCCTATGAGAAGCGCGAAGGCCCGCGCAAGCCTTACGCGCCGCGCGGCGACCGCCCGATGGCTGCCGAAGGTGAGCGACCCAAGCGCGACTTCAAGAGCGGCGACAAGCCATTCAGCAAGGGACCGCGTCCCGAAGGCAAGTCCTATGAGAAGCGCGAAGGCCCGCGCAAGCCCTACGCGCCGCGCGGCGACCGCCCGATGGCTGCCGAAGGCGAGCGGCCCAGGCGCGACTTCAAGAGCGGCGACAAGCCATTCAGCAAGGGGCCGCGTCCCGAAGGCAAGCCCTATGAGAAGCGCGAAAGCCCGCGCAAGCCCTACGCGCCGCGCGGCGATCGTCCGATGGCTGCCGAGGGCGAGCGGCCAAAGCGCGATTTCAAGCCGCGCGAAGCCGGTGAAGCCGGACGCGCCGAGAGGCCGTTCCACAGCGGCCCGCGCCCCGCAGGCAAGCCCTTTGAAAAACGCGAGGGTCCGCGCAAGCCTTACGCGCCACGCGGCGACCGGCCGGCTGCTGCGGCGGGTGGCGAACAGCGCTTCGACCGTCCCAAGCGCGATTTCGCTGAACGCCCCAAGCGCGACTTCGGTGGCGACAGACCCAAGCGTGATTTCGGCGATCGGCCGCAAGGAGCATCGGGCGGCGGCTTCAAGCCGCGTTCCAGTTCCCCCGGGGCGGCGGAGGAGGCAGGCGAGCGCATCGCCAAGCGGTTGGCGCGTGCCGGCCTTGCCTCGCGCCGCGACGCCGAGGAGCTGATCGCCGCCGGCCGCGTCAAGGTCAATGGCCGCGCTCTGACCTCGCCGGCCTTCAACGTCATGCCAGGCGACATCATCCATCTCGATGGCATGGAGATCCCGCCGATCGAGCGGACGCGCCTGTTCCTGTTCCACAAGCCGGCCGGCGTTGTCACCACCAACCGTGATCCCGAGGGCCGCAAGACCGTCTTCGACGTGCTGCCGGCCGAATTGCCGCGGCTGATGACCATCGGCCGGCTCGACATCAACACCGAAGGCCTGCTGCTGCTCACCAATGATGGCGGCCTGTCGCGTGTGCTCGAACTGCCGGCCACCGGCTGGCTCAGGCGCTACCGCGTGCGCGTGCATGGCAAGGTCGAGGAAAGTGCGCTTGCCGGCCTGCGTGAAGGCATAGCCGTCGACGGTGTCTTCTACGGCGCCATCGAGGCGACGCTCGACCGCGCGCAAGGCACCAATGCCCGGCTGACGATCGGCCTGCGCGAGGGCAAGAACCGTGAGGTCAAGAACATCCTGGGCTCGCTCGGCCTTGATGTGACGCGGCTGATCAGGATCTCCTACGGTCCATTCCAGCTCGACGATCTCGCCGAGGGCCATGTGCTGGAGATCAAGGGCCGCGTGCTGCGCGACCAGCTTGGTGAACGCCTGGTTGAGGAATCCGGCGCCAATTTCGACGCCGATATATCGAACCCGTTTTCCAACAAGCCGGTGCGGCGTACCGAAATCCGCGAGCCGGAACCGGAACGGCCGAAATTCACGCGCGATGGCGAGCGCCGGCCGATCGGCGAGGGTGGTTTGATTAAGAACCGCAAGCGCCGCGAGGGCAGCCGCGACGAAGCGCTGGGCAAGCTGTCGACCAGTCCCGACAGAGCCTCCCGGCCGGAGAAGAGCTTTGGCGAACGTGGCCCGCGACCCGAACGCGGCGGCTTTGGCGACAAACCCCGCGGCAATTTTGGTGACAAGCCGCGCGGTGGCTTCGGTGACAAGCCCCGTGGTGGCGGCAAGAAATCCGAGCGCGAACAGCGGCCCATCGAGCCGCCGGGCCAGCGCAAGGCCAATGTCTGGATGGCGCCGGGTGCGCGGCCGATCGGCAAAGGCCGGGCCGAGGCTGACGCCGCCAAGGCCGCGGACGCCAAGGCACGCAAGGCATCATTCAAGCCGTCCTATGGCAAGCCCGGCGGCGCCAAGCCGTTCGGCAAGCCGCGCGGCGAGCGCCCGGGCGGCAGCGAGCGGCCGCGTGGCGGCCCCAAGGGGCCCAGAACGAGATGAGGCCCGGATTGAAATGAGAATCGTCGGCGGTGATTTTCGCGGGCGCCCGCTGGCGACGCCCCGCAGCAGCGCCATTCGCCCGACGACCGATCGTACCCGCGAGGCCGTCTTCAACGTGCTGGCGCATCGCTTCGCTAAGCAGCTGGACGGCGCGCGCGTGCTCGACCTGTTCGCCGGCACTGGCGCGCTTGGTCTCGAAGCGCTGTCGCGTGGTGCCTCATACGGTGTCTTCATCGAGGAATCTGCCGAAGGCCGTGGCCTGATCCGCGACAATGTCGAGGCCTTCGGCCTGACCGGCCGCACCAAGATATTCCGCCGCGATGCAACGGGCCTTGGCGAGGCGGGCACGCTTGCGCCGTTCGGCCTCGTTTTCGCCGACCCGCCCTACGGCAAGGGCCTTGGCGAGCGCGCCTTGCAGTCGGCGAAAGCCGGCGGCTGGCTTCGCCCCGGCGCGTTGTGCGTGGTCGAGGAGGCAGCAGCGGCTCCCTTCGAGCCCGGCCCCGGCTTCTCCGTGCTTGACGAGCGCAACTATGGCGAGACCGTTATCCGCTTCATCGAGGCAGCCTGATCGCCTGCCTGCGCGGCCGGCCTCTTTGCCGCCGCCTTTGCCTGAGACATGACGAACAATTCACTTTGCTTGTCGTACCGACCCCGCCTATCGTCTTGCCGAGGAACCGGAGCCATTGATGACATTTCAGGCTGAATGGCTGCGCACAACGCTGCTGGCGACGTCGTTGGCTTTCACCATGGCCGGCCCGGTGCTGGCCGACAGCCCCGTGTTGCCCAACACGAAGCCGGCCGAATTCAAGGTCACGGATTTCCTGCTCGACAATGGCATGGAGGTCGTCGTCATCCCGGACCACCGCGCGCCGATCGTCACCCACATGGTGTGGTACAAGATCGGCAGCGCCGACGAGCCGCCGGGCAAATCCGGCATCGCGCATTTCTTTGAGCATCTGATGTTCAAGGCGACGACCCACCATGCGGCCGGTGAATTCGACCGCGCCGTCTCCGACATCGGCGGCTCCAACAACGCCTTCACCTCTTACGATTACACCGCCTTCCACGAGACGGTGGCGCCATCGGCGCTTGAGCTGATGATGGGCTTCGAGGCCGACCGCATGCGTAATCTCATCCTCACCGACGATGTCATCAAGACCGAACGGGACGTCATTCTCGAGGAGCGCCGCTCGCGCATCGACAACAATCCCGAGGCGGTGCTGGACGAGGAAGTCGACGCCACATTGTGGCAGAACCAGCCCTATCGCGTTCCCGTCATCGGCTGGATGCAGGAGATGGAGCAGCTGAACCGCACCGACGCCACCGCCTTCTATGACAAATATTACCGGCCCAACAACGCCGTGCTGATCGTTGCCGGCGACGTCGAGCCGGACACGGTCAGGGCGCTGGCCGAGAAGACCTATGGCAAGGTGGCCCGCGGCCCCGATTTGCCGCCGCGCATCCGCCCGGTCGAGCCGGAGCAGAACACCAAACGCACGGTCACGCTCTCCGACGCCCGCGTCAGCGTGCCGAGTTTTTCGACGCAGTGGGTGGTGCCGTCCTATCACTCGGGCAAGCCGGGCGAAGCTGAAGCGCTCGACCTGCTTGCGGAAATCCTAGGCGGTGGCAATCGCAGCCGGCTCTACCAGGCGCTGGTCGTCCAGCAAGGCATTGCTTCCAGCGCCGGCGCCTATTTCCAGGGCACCATGCTCGATGATACCAATTTCACCGTCTATGGCACGCCGCGCGGCGATGTCAGGCTCGCCGATGTCGAAGCGGCGGTCGATGTGGAAGTGGCGCGCATCGCCAGGGATGGCGTCACGCCAGCGGAGCTGGAAAAGGCCAAGGACCGCTATGTGCGCTCGATGATCTTTGCCCGCGACAAACAGGATTCCATGGCCAACATCTACGGCTCGACACTGGCCACCGGCGGCAACGTGCAGGACGTCCTGCAATGGCCAGACCGCATCCGCAAGGTCACCGCCGACGAGGTCAAGGCCGTTGCCGCGCGCTATCTGGTGCTTGACCGGTCGACAACCGGCTACCTGTTGCCGCAAGCCAAGGCGGAGAATTGATGATGATGAACCAGCACCGCCGCGGCTTGCCTTCTCCCACAAGGGGGAAGGAAAAGCGCGCGCCGCGTTCGCAACCCTCTTCCTCTCCATCATCTTCCTGATCCTGCCGGCGCTTGCCGCCCGGGCCATGGACATCCGGCAAGTCACCTCGCCAAAGGGCGTCACCGCCTGGCTGGTGGAGGACTATTCGGTGCCGATCGTCGCCATCCGCTTCGTCTTCGGGGGCGGCTCGACGCAGGACCCGCCAGGCAAGGAGGGGCTGGCCAATCTGATGACCGGCCTGTTCGACGAAGGCGCCGGCCCACTCGACAGCGAAGCCTTCCAGATAAAGCTCGACGATGCCGGCGCCGAGATGAGCTTCGAGGAGAGCCGCGACGGCATCTATGGCTCGATGCGCATGCTGGCCGAGCAGCGCGACGAAGCGTTCGATCTGTTGCGGCTGGCGGTCAACGAGCCACGCTTCGACCAGGCGCCGATCGACCGCATCCGCGCCCAGATCCTGTCCGGCATCATCGCCGGCGAGAACGACCCCGATACGGTGGCGCAGAACAAATGGGCGCGGGTACTCTACGGCGACCATCCCTATTCGCGGTCCGACCAGGGCACCGGGCAGAGCATCGCCGCCATCACGCCGGATGATTTGAAAGCCTTGCACAAGGCGGTTTTCGCGCGCGGAGGCCTGCATGTCGCCGTGGTCGGCGCGATCGACCCCGAAACCCTGAAGAAGAAGCTGGACATGGTGTTCGGCGACCTGCCGCAAAGCCAGGCGCTCGCCCCCGTGGCCGATATCGACCCGAAGCTGGCGCAGCATGTCGAGGTCGATTACAATTTGCCGCAGACCTCGTTGCAGCTCGCCTATCCCGGCGTGAAGCGCAAGGCGGCGGATTTCTTTCCCGCCGTGCTGATGAACGAGATCCTTGGCGGCGGTACCTTCACTTCGCGCCTGTTCCAGGAGGTGCGTGAGAAGCGCGGGCTGGCCTATAGCGTCAACTCCTCGCTGGTCAACCAGGACCACGCCAGCGCGCTGATCGTCAGCACCGGGACTCGATCCGACCGCGCGGCCGAGACGCTGGGGATCGTTCGTGACGTGGTCAGGCAACTGGCCGAGGGAGGCCCGACCGAGGCCGAATTGGCGGCGACCAAGAAATACATGATCGGCGCCTACGCCATCAACAATCTGGACTCCTCGAACGCCATTGCCGCGACGCTGGTCGAATTGCAGCTCGACGACCTCGGCATCGACTACATGCAGCGCCGCGCCGCCTTCATCAACGCGGTGACGCTCGATCAGGTCAAGGCGGCGGCGAAGAAGCTGCTGTCCACCGAACCGACCATCATGATCGTCGGGCCGAAGCTTGCCGAGGCCGGCAAGGGATGAGCCCGACTTTCGGCATCGCCTTCGGCGGCGGCGGCGCGCGCGGGCTGGCGCATATCCATGTCATCGAGGCGCTCGACGAACTGGGCATCAGGCCCGTGGCAATAGCCGGCTCGTCGATCGGCGCCATCATGGGCGCCGGCATGGCCTCCGGCATGACCGGCAGGGATATCCATGACTATGCCCGTTCGATCCTCGGCCGCCGCGCCGAAGTGGCGAGCCGCATGTGGCGGGCGCGGCCGGGCACGATCGCGGAAGCCATGCAGAGCGGCATTCGCGTCAGCCAGTTCAACGTCGAGCGCATCCTGAAGGCCTTTCTGCCCGAGGCCATTCCCGAAAGCTTCGCCGAGCTCAAGATCCCGCTAAAAGTGACGGCGACGGACTATTTCGGCCACAAGCTTGCCGTCTTCGATGACGGCGAACTGCATTCGGCGCTCGCGGCTTCAGCGGCCATTCCCGCCGTGTTCCGCCCAGTGACGCGCGATGGAAGGCTGCTGATCGATGGCGGCATCTACAACCCCGTGCCCTTCGACCTCATCGAGAACGACGCCGACATCATCATCGCCGTCGACGTGGTCGGCGCGCCGGTGGAAGTCGATCGCAAGCAGCCAACCTCCGTCGATCTGATGTTCGGCGCCACGCAATTGATGATGCAGTCGATCATCGCCAACAAGCTGAAGCAGGGCCGGCCCGACATCCTGGTCCGTCCGACGGTGTCGAAATACCGCGTGCTCGATTTCCTGAAGATCGACGCCCTGATGAACGAGACGGTGGCGATCAAGGACGAGCTGAAGCGGGAAATCCAGAAGGCAGTTGAGACGCGGGGCGGGAAGGGCAAGCGCGTGGCTGGATGATGCATCCGGGATGCGCGCCGGTCGGGCTCGGCCTGGGCCTCGGGCAAGCCGGCCGCCTAAGGCATCGCAGGGCGCTCATTTTTGAACATAGGCAGGCTTTTTCGGTTCGGCGCTCATCGCGCGAAGCGACGTTTGATGCGATCGACAACTGCCCGTATGGGAGCGGATGCGCGCCAGGTCGTGCTGGATGTTATGGCGGCCAGATGGGTCTGCGCGTCCAGGCTCGTCTTTCGCATGCATTCAATCTCTTCGATCAGCTTTGAGTTCTCAGAATGCAGCCGCTCTATTTCGGCATGGATTTTTGGGGAATGCACCTCGGCAATATGAGACCATAGCTGCCGTTGCGATCGATCCAGGTAAGTCTCCCGGTCCAATGCGTGAGGCTGGAGTTGATCTCGGACCGCGGATGCCAGACTGCCGAGGCCGATGACGGCCACTGTGTCTGGGAGGAACACTGTTTCGTGCGTGATGCCGAGATGATCGAGCAGACGTTCCGCATTGACGATTGCGTCCGCGATCAGGTTGGCGTCGTGGAAGCAAACAATGCAGTCCGGTTTCACAAGTGGCAAAACACCGACAAAGTCCGAAAAACAGGCCCTGTTCGTGTGCTCGCCGTCGATCAGCGTAAGTGTGGCCTTGAAGCCGATCGCGTCGGCGCGCACATCGGAGACGTCGCTGTCGATCGTGGTAAGCTTGGCCATTGCCGCCGGGGGAAGGCAATCCGACAGTACGGCGATCATTCGGGCAGCTGAGTTTTCGGGATAGTGAAAAAATTGCGAGCGTTCGTCAGGCTGCGCCGGGGGCCGCGGATCGACCGATATCGCTGCCTCGCAGGCCGGATCAATCAGGTGCGGGAACAGGCTGCCGCCGATATGCGAGCCAACCTCAAGGTAAACATAGTGGCCTAACGCCGCGCGAGCGAAATTTTGCACCCGCAGGAAACTGGTGCGGTCACTAAGGGTGCTCTCGGTCTTGACCTGGAAAACGGCAATATCGAGTGTCTCGATCATGCCCATCGCTTGATCCGCGGTTTGCATTGGGGTGTCTCCCTGGGCAATTGGTTGCGACTTGCTTGCACGGCGCTTTGGACAGACCGTCGCGAATTGACGGTTGTTCCGTTGCACTTCAACTGGATATCCGCAACAGCATATTTCGATATGGAATCGTGATGCACTGAAAGGTCGATTGTGAACCGCCTCTATACAGATCTTCTGATCAAGATCATTGCCAATACCATCTACGGCTCCGGCTCGCAGGTGATGGATCCCGCCAAGGTTGGCGAGTCGACCCCGTTCAATCGCGAGGATCGGCTCAATGGCCGCGATTGGCCAACGGTTGCCCATTCGATGGCGGGCATCAAGCGCCTGACCAATCTGCGCGACCTCGTCCAGCGCGCCATCGATGAGAATGTGCCCGGGGATTTCATCGAGACCGGCGTCTGGCGCGGCGGCTGCTGCATCCTCATGCGCGGTGTGCTGGCCGCCAACGGGCTCACGGACAGGAAGGTCTATGTCGCCGACTCGTTCGACGGTCTGCCGCCGCCGGACCCCGAGAATTTTCCCGCCGACCGGGGCGACAGGCTGCACGAGTTCCGCCAACTGGCAATCGACCAGGGGCAGGTTGAAGCGAATTTTGCCGCCTATGACCTGCTGGATGACCAGGTGGTCTTCGTCAAAGGCCTGTTCGGCGACACGCTGCCCGGCCTGAAAGCCGGCCCTTTCGCCCTGATCCGGCTGGACGGCGATCTGTACGAGTCGACGATGGACAGCCTCGAAGCGCTCTATTCAAGGCTGTCGCCGGGCGGTTTCGCTATCATCGATGACTTGGCGCTGCCGACCTGCCGGCAGGCAGTCGAGGATTACCGCGCACGCAACCACATCACCGCGCAGATGCACGAGATAGACTGGACAGGCGGTTGGTGGCAGAAGTCAATTACCGACAACTGAGCCACGGAAGCGCGATGAACGCAGAACCACGTGTCAGTCGTTGTTGTTGCGTACAACATTCCCCGAGAACTGCCCTGAACCCTGCTTCCACTCGGTAAGGTGGGAGAAGATCGGCGTGACCGACGGGGCGCGGATCGTGATGCCCGGGGTGTGGCAGGCATCTGCGCACCGAGCTGGGTCAATGAAATGCCGGCGGCTAACCAACAAAACTGTCGCCCTCAGTCCTTCGCCCGCTCCACATAAGCCCCATCGGCCGTCATCACCACCACGCGGGTGCCGGGGGCGATGTGCGGCGGCACCAGCGTGCGCACGCCGTTGGAAAGCACGGCCGGCTTGTAGGACGACGAGGCCGTCTGTCCCTTGGTCGTCGGCTCGGTTTCCACCACTTCGAAGGTGGCGCGCTGAGGCAGCACCAGGGAAATCGCGATGCCGTTGTGCTGCGAGATCTGCACCGCCATGCCTTCGGAGAGGTAGGGGGCCATGTCGCCGACCACGCTTTCCGACACCGCCACCTGGTCGTAGGTCTCCGGGTTCATGAAGTGATAGCCTTCGCCATCGCTGTAGAGGAAGGTGTGCTCGCGCTCCTCCACATAGGCGCGCTCCACCTGCTCGGTGGTGCGGTAGCGCTCCGAAACCTTCACTCCGTCGGCGATGCGGCGCATGTCGAGCTGCGTCACCGGCGTGCCCTTGCCCGGGTGGATGTTTTCGGCAAAGAGGATCACATAAAGCTTGCCGTCCTTGTCGACGACATTGCCTTTGCGGAGCGAACTGGCGATGACTTTCACCACGGCTTACAATCCTGAAATGGTTGATTGGTACAAATCGGCTTCAGCAGCCGTCCGCTGCGAACTAGCGCATCTTGGCCACAACCGCCAGCCCCATTCCATATGATCTGAGCCATGACTGATGCCTCGCCCTGGTGGACGCCACACGTCCACGCCGACCGCCGCCCGCGGCTGATGCTGCGCAACGCTATCGCCGCCAGCTTGCGCGACTGGTTTGCCCGCCACGACTTCGTCGAGGTGGAAACGGCGGCCCTGCAGGTCTCGCCCGGCAACGAGGCGCATCTGGCGGCTTTCGCCACCGAAGCGGTCGGGCCGGACGGCGCGCGGTCGCCGCTCTATCTCCACACATCACCGGAATTCGCCTGCAAGAAGCTGCTCGCCGCCGGCGAACAGCGCATTTTCAGCCTCGGTCCGGTCTACCGCAACCGCGAGCGCGGCCCCTTGCACCATCCCGAATTCACCATGCTCGAATGGTACCGGGTGGGCGAGACCTATGAAAGCTTGATGCAGGATTGCGCCGCCCTTCTGGCGCTGGCCGCGACAAGGTCGGGGACGACGCGCTTTTCCTTCCGGGGCCGCGACTGCGATCCGTTCGCCGAGCCGGAGCGGCTGACGGTGGCGGATGCCTTCACCCGCCATGCCGATATAGACCTGCTGGCCACGGTCGCCGCCGACGGCGCCACCGATCGCGACGCGCTATACGCCGCCTTGACCCGGGCCGGCCTGCGCACCGCGCCCGATGACAGCTGGGCTGACCTGTTCAGCCGGGTGATGGTGGAAAAGGTCGAGCCGTTCCTCGGGCGGGGGCGGGCGACCATTCTGTGCGAATATCCGGTGGCCGAGGCGGCATTGGCGCGGCCAAGCCCGCGCGATCCCCGCGTCGCCGAGCGCTTTGAACTTTATTGCTGCGGTGTCGAGCTCGCCAACGGCTTTGGCGAGTTGACCGACGCCGGGGAGCAGCGCCGGCGTTTTGTCATCGAGATGGACGAGAAAGAGCGCGTCTATGGCGAGCGCTATCCACTGGACGAGGATTTCCTGGCGGCCCTTGCCATCATGCCGCAGGCCAGCGGTGTCGCGCTCGGCTTCGACCGGCTGATCATGCTGGCAACCGGCGCGAAAAGGATAGAGGACGTGATCTGGACGCCGGTGGCGGAGTCTTAAAACCACCAGACACTGGCGCTTCCCTTCATCTGCCCGCCGGGAGCCAGCGCGGATACACGCCGGCAATCACTCCACTGATTCCTGCCTTCGCCATTGCACAAGCCGAACCGGAACAATAGATGGGTGGCAGCGGCCGAAGCTGGCCGCGCACCAGCAGGATCGCGCGCATGACCGATACATCAGAGGCAGCAAAATTGACCGACCGTGTCGCGGCTTTGGTCGAGGCTGCCAAAAAGGCTGGCGCTGATGCCGCCGACGCGGTGGCCGTGCGCGGCCGCTCGACCGGCGTATCTGTGCGTCTTGGCAAGGTCGAGGCGACGGAATCGTCCGAGAGCGAGGACGTTGCACTGCGCGTCTTCGTCGGCGGCAGGGTGGCGAGCGTCTCGGCGACGGCTGCGTCTGACCCAAAAACGCTGGCCGAACGGGCGGTCGCCATGGCGAGGGTTTCGCCCGAGGATCCCTATCAAGGCCTTGCCGATCCGGCATTGCTGGCGAAACAGACCCGCGATCTTGACCTGTTCGATGCCACCGAAGTGTCCGCCGACCAGTTGAAGGAAGCCGCACTCGCGGCGGAAGCCGCAGCCCTTGCCGTCAAGGGTGTGACCAATTCGGCTGGTGCCAGTGCCGGTGCCGGTCTGGGCGGTCTGGTGTTGGCCACTTCGCACGGCTTCCTTGGCCATTATATCGGCTCGCGTTTCTCGCGCTCTGCCAGCGTCATTGCCGGCGAGGGCACCGGCATGGAACGTGACTATGAATTCTCCTCGCGCCAGCATTTTGCCGATCTCGACGCGCCGGAGGATATCGGCCGCAAGGCCGGCGAACGCGCCGTGCGCCGCATCGGCGCGCGCAAGGCGGCGACTGGGCCGATCGATGTGGTGTTGGACCCGCGCGTCGCGCGCGGCATCGCCGGCCATCTGGCCGGTGCCATCAATGGCGCCTCGGTCGCGCGCAAGACGTCGTTCCTGCGCGACATGATGGGCAAACAGGTGGCCGCGTCGGCGATCACCGTGACCGACGAGCCGCTCAGGCGGCGTGGCCAGGCCTCGCGTCCCTTCGACGGCGAGGGCGTCGAGGGCGAGAAGCTGTTCATGGTCGAAAAGGGCGTGCTCAACCACTGGTTCCTGTCGACATCGGCCGCGCGCGAGCTGGGGCTCATCACCAACGGGCGTGGCGCGCGCAGCGGCTCCTCCGTCTCGCCGTCCTCCACCAATCTCGCCATCGAACCAGGCGAGCGGTCGCCGGAAGACCTGATCAAGTCGCTCAAGACCGGGTTCTATGTCACCGAAGTGTTCGGCCAGGGCGTCGACATGGTCACCGGCGAATACAGCCGTGGCGCCTCGGGCTTCTGGATCGAGAATGGTGAGCTGGCCTATCCGGTCGCCGAGGTTACGATCGCTTCGAACCTGAAGACCATGTTCCTCAACATGGTGCCGGCGAGCGACCTCGACCGCAATTTCGGCACCGCGGCCCCCACGCTTCTGATCGAAGGCATGACCCTTGCCGGAGCATGACCTGACCACGGCCGGTGCCGTCGAGGATCTGCCGCTGCTGCGCGATGCCGCCCGCGAGGCGGGGTTCATCGCCATGCGCTACTTCGGTAACAACCCGCAAGTCTGGTTGAAGGGCGGCACATCGCCGGTCAGCGAAGCCGATCATGCCGCCGACGCCTATCTGCGCGAGACCCTGCTTTCGGCACGGCCGGATTATGGCTGGCTGTCGGAAGAGACGGCCGACGATCCGGCGCGGCTTTCGGCGCGCCGCACCTTCGTCGTCGACCCGATCGACGGCACGCGCGGTTTCCTGGAAGGCCAGCGCACCTGGTGCGTCAGCGTTGCCGTCGTCGAGCAGGGCCGCACACTTGCCGGCGTGCTGGAATGCCCCGCGACCGAAGAAACCTATTGGGCGCTGCCTGGTGAAGGCGCCTTCCGCAACGGCCAAAGCATTTCGGTACGCAAGCCGGCGGAGATGGCCGAGATTTCCGGCCCCAAGCCGCTGATCGACCTGCTGCCGGCCGAGTGGCTGGCGCGCTTGAAACGGGCTCCCTACAGTCCTTCGCTAGCGTATCGGCTGGCCATGATCGCCAATGGCGCGCTTGACGCGACTTTCGTCAAGCCGAACGCGCATGACTGGGATATCGCCGCCGCCGATCTCATCCTGCGTGAGGCCGGCGGCCGGTTGCTCGACCGGCATGGCCGCGCGCCGCTCTATGCCGGCGAGGTGATCCGCCACGGTGCGCTCGCCGCCGGCAGCGGTGAATTGCTGGCCGTGCTCGCCAATGTCATCGCCGGACTGGATGCGTGAAAGCGTTTTCGAAGGTTCCAAAGTCGGCGGCTTTGGTCTAGACCTGTCACAAACTCACAATATGTGAAGGACCGACATGGCCGCGGAAGACGGAAAGAAACAGCTTTTGCATCTGGTGTTCGGCGGCGAACTGAAGAAGCTTGGCGGCACCGAGTTCCGCGACCTCGACGCGCTCGACATCGTCGGCGTCTATCCGGACTATCAAACCGCGCACACGGCGTGGAAGGCCAAGGCGCAAGCCAGCGTGGACAATGCCCACATGCGTTATTTCGTCGTGCATCTCCACCGTCTGCTCGACCCCGACAGCAAGGCTGCCGGTTGACGTCGATGGAGCATGACCTGGCGAAAGGGCCAGCCAGCGAGGCCGCGTCCACGGGCAGGGGCGGCAGCCGCACGACCAAGACTTTCTGGCGCAAGATTCGCGAACCGCTTGCACAGTCGCGATTCGTCAAGAACGCCATCGCCAGCCTGCTCGCCCAGTTCGTGCGGCTGGTTCGCATGACCAGCCCTCTGGTCGCCGGATCGGCACGATTTTCGGGTGGCGCCTACGCCGAGTTCGAGCCCGGCATTATCGCCCTGTGGCATGGTCAGCATCTGCTGACGCCGGCCTATTATCCCAAGCGCAAGCCGTTGGTCGCCATGGTCTCGCGCAGCGCCGATGCCGAGCTCAACGCGCTGATGCTGGAGAAGTTCGGCATCGAGGCGGTGCGCGGATCCGGTGGGCGCGACAATGCCGGGCATCTCGACAAAGGTGGGGCCAAGGCGCTCATCGCCCTGAAAAAGTCGCTCACCGCCGGCAAGAACGTCGCCATGATCGCAGACATTCCGCACGGCACCCCGCGCGACGCCGGGCTTGGCATCGTTCTCCGGCACGCCTCTCCGGCCGGCCGCTGCTGCCTGTCGCCATCGCCACCAGCCGCCGCAAGGTGCTGGAGAAGAGTTGGGACAAGACCACCATCAACTTGCCATTCGGCCGTTCCGCCGTGACCATCGGCGCGCCGATCTTCGTGGCGGCGGACGCCGACGATGCCGAAATGGAGCGCAAGCGCCAGGAAGTCACCGCCGCGCTCAATGCCGCGACCGCCGAGGCCTACCGTCTCGTGGATGGTCCGCGATGAGCGGTCGCTGGGCGCGAGCCATGCTGTCGGCATACCGTTTCGCGGGTGCGGCAGCCTATCCGCTGGTCGGCCCTTATGTCGCCTGGCGCACCTCGCGCGGCAAGGAAGACCGCAACCGCCGTCGCGAACGCTATGGCGTTGCCGGCCGCCCCCGCCCCGAGGGGCCGGTAATCTGGATCCACGCGGCCAGCGTCGGCGAGACCATAGCCGTCGTGCCGCTGGTCGAAAGCATTCTCGACTACGGCGTCAACATCGTGCTGACGACCGGCACGGTCACCTCGGCGCAGGTCGCCGATGAGCGGCTCGGCGATCGCATCATCCACCAGTATGTGCCGCTCGACCTCAAGCCGGCGGTCAGCCGGTTCCTCGATCACTGGCAGCCCGATCTGGCGATCATCGCCGAATCCGAGATCTGGCCGATGACCATCCTCGAGCTTGGCGCGCGCCGCGTGCCGCAGGTGCTGGTCAATGGCAGGCTGTCCGACCGTTCGTTCACGTCGTGGAAGAAGCGCGCCAACATCGCCGAGGCGCTGTTCGAGAACCTCGCCCATGTCGTCGCCCAGTCGGACGTCGACGGCGAGCGCTTCCGTTCGCTCGGCGCGCGGCCGGTCACCGTCTCGGGTAATCTCAAGGTCGATACCGCGCCGCCGCCCGTCGACGATCGGGCGCTGGCGACGCTGAGGCGGCAGATCGGTGCCCGCCCGACCTGGGCCGCGATTTCGACGCATGACGGCGAGGAAGTGGTCGCGGCCGAGGTCCATGCGACGCTGCACAAGCGTCACCATGGTCTTCTGACGATCGTCGTTCCGCGCCATCCCGATCGTGCCGAGGCGCTTGCCGCGCAGATTTCCGGCATGGGCCTGAAGGTCGCGCGGCGCAGCAAGGGCGACAGGATCGTCGCCGATACCGACATATTGCTTGGCGATACGATCGGCGAGATGGGGCTCTATCTCAGGCTGACCGAAATCGCCTTTGTCGGCCGCTCGCTGACCTCGGAGGGTGGCCAGAATCCCTTGGAGCCGGCGATGCTCGACACGGCTGTTCTCGCCGGGCGCAATGTACAGAATTTTCGTGAGGCCTATCAGCGCCTTATCGATAGCGGCGGTGCCAAGCTGGTGCGTGATCGCGACATGCTGGCCGGTGCCGTGAATTTCCTCCTGACCAATGAAGTGGCGCGCCACGAGATGATGGCGGCGGGAGCTGCGACCGTCGACGAGATGCGCGGCGCGCTGGCGCGCACGCTGAAATCGCTTGAGCCCTACATCCAGCCGCTGGTCGTCAAGTCGCGCCTGAAGGGCGCGAACGGGCGCTAACGTGGCTTCCGAAGCACCGCCATTCTGGTGGGAAGAGCCGGACTGGCGCGTCCTGGCGCTGTCGCCACTGTCGGCCGTCTACGCGCTCGCCGCCGGCCGCGGCATGCGGCGGGCCCGGCGCGAGAAGATCGAGGCGCCGGTCCTGTGCATCGGCAATTTCACGGTTGGCGGCACCGGCAAGACACCGGTGGCGATCGCGCTTGCCGAGCAGGCCAAGCGCATGCAACTGAACCCCGGCTTCCTGTCGCGCGGCCATGGCGGCTCGTTCGCCGAGCCGCATGTCGTCGATGCCCATCACGACAGCGCCGGGCATGTCGGCGACGAGCCGTTGCTCCTGGCCGAACACGCGCCGGTGGCGGTGACGCCGCACCGTGCCGCCGGCGCCCGCTTGCTGCTGGAACGGCACGGCTGCGATTTCCTGATCATGGATGACGGTTTCCAGAGCGCGCGCATTCACATCGACTATGCGCTGGTCGTCGTCGACGCGCGCTACGGGATCGGCAATGGTCGCGTCATTCCGGGCGGTCCGCTCAGGGCCAAGATCGTCGACCAACTGGTCTTCACCAGTGGGCTGTTGAAGATGGGCGAGGGCACCGCCGCCGACGCTGTCGTCCGCCAGGCGGCGCGCGCCGGTCGGCCGATCTTCGAGGCTCATACAGAGCCAAGCGGCAAAAAGCGTCTTGCCGGCAAGCGGTTCCTCGCCTTCGCCGGTATCGGCCATCCCGAGAAATTCTTCGACACCGTGCGGGAGGCCGGCGGCGAATTGGCGTTGGCGCGCCCGTTTCCAGATCATCATTTCTATGGCGAGGATGAGCTTGCCGAACTGGCGGCGACAGCGCATGCGGAAGGGCTCGGCCTCATCACCACGGCCAAGGATGCCGCCCGGCTGCGCCATGGCGCGTCACGGGACTTTCTCGACAAGCTCGACGTGCTGGAAATCGACGCTGTGTTCGAGCTCGACAATGTGCCGGAACGCATCATCCACGAGACGTTGGATGCGTGGCGCCAGCGCAAGCTCAAAGGCTGATCAAGCTGTCGTCTTGAAGGGCGCGACCGTTCTCGCGGCAAGCGAGATGCGCCAGGTCAACGCCGGCTGCGCAACTCCGGGTGAACCTCGATCTCACGGCGCAACGAGGCGGCGGCGCTGATATAGGGCTCTTGCCTTGCGACGCTCCAGTATTTCAACTCGTCGAGCGGAATGCTTTCGCCGGTCACCGCGCAGCGCACGAATGCGCCAGGGCTGGTAACCTGGAAGTCGCCATCAAGATAGCGGATACGGGCTTCCTTGCCGCCAGGGCCTTCGAAACGGTTCATCATGCAGGGACGCTGAGCTTCATGAGGATTTCATCGCCATAAATTGCCGGCAAGGTCAAGCTTGGCGCAACGCAAGGCGACTAATCATAGCCTGGAAACGGCTATCGTGGGGACAGAATGGACATTTCTTCTGCTCGTCTTGCCGCCTTGCTCAGGCAAGCGATGACGCCGCAGACTGTCCCGCAGCCAAAGGCCGATCCGGTCAGGACGGCGCTGGTCAAGGCGCTGGTCCAGCCGCCGGCTCCGTCTCTGCTTGCGCAACAGACAGCACCGGCACTGTTGGCTTTGCCGGTGGTGCCGATGGCCGCCAAATCGCAGCAGATCGCTTCGGCTGGGATTGTCGAGGCCTATCTGGCGGCGGTCGAGTCGAACGAAATGGTGGCGCCGGCGCCGGTCGTCGCGAGAAAAGCGGTGCCCGAAGCCGAAGCACAGCGAGGTGCATTGCCGCCTTTGGCAACGGCCAATGATACCGCGCCCGCCGGAACTGTGGCGCTATCGTTGCTGGCTTTTGTTGCGCCACAGGTCCCCGTGTCACGCAACGGAGCCATCCCCGATGTATCGGCGGGGCCGAGCAAGCCGCCCAACCGGGCCCACGCCGCGCCGCCGCCAAATCACGAGCGCCTACTGCTGAAAATCGCCTTTGTTTCGGCAACGACAGGATTGCTGGCAGCAGCGGCCTTCGGTCTGGCGATAAGGATCCTCGGCTAGCTCTCGGCTTCGATGAACGCCTCGATCCTCCCCGGCGTCAGTCCGGCCTCGGCCGCGATGCGGCGGGCGAGATCGGCAGCGGCGGTACGTGGCCGCCCTATCGGCCGGTCGAGCCAGTAGGACACCGGATTGAGCGCTGTGCGCTCGTCGACGGCGGTGATACGGCCTGATTTCAATTGATGCCCGGTCAGGGGCGGCCGCGCCAGTGCTATGCCGAGCCCATGGGCGGCGGCGTCAAGCACCAGATTGTAGTCCTCGAAGCGACGGTCCTGCGGGCGCGGGCGGTAATCCATGCCTTGCGCGGCGAACCAGGCGCGCCAGGCCGAAGCGTCGGAATCGTTGATCAGTGGAAATTTGAGCAACCGGGCAGGGTCGCCATGCCCGATCTCGCGCGCAAGTTCCGGCGAGGCGACGGGGAAGACATGTTCCTCGAAAAGCTGCACCGAGACGCGGCCCGGAATGCCGCCGCGCCCACAGCGGATCGACAGGTCGATGCCTTCGTCGGCAAGGTCGGCCTGGCGTATATCGACATCGAGCACGATGCGCAGCTTCGAGGGATTGTTCTCCAGCGCCGCCATGCGCGGCATCAGCCACAGGCCGCTCACCGAGGGGATCGAGGTCAGCCGCACCACGGCGGTGCCGCGTGGCTCGACCCAGCGGTCGGAATGACTCGATATCAGCGCGAAGGCTTCGGCCGTGCGCAGGTGCAGCCTGTTGCCCTCGATCGTCAGCGAGACGCCGCGCGCACCGCGATCGAACACCTTGAGCCCAAGCCAGTCCTCGAGCTTGGCGATCTGCCGGCTGATGGCGCCATGGGTGATGTTGAGCTTTTCGGCCGCCGCCGAAAAACTGCCAGTGCGTGCCGCCGCGTCGAAGGCTCGCAAGGTTTCGAGCGGCAACATCGTGTCTGAGCTGTGATCCATAGTCACAGGTGATCCTCGATTTGGTCGTTTGTCAAGCAGGTCGAAAAGGCGTTTTCTGCATTTTACAGGCAGGAACGTGAGGGCAGTCAGATGAGCGTAATGACCAGCACGTTGAATCCGACACAACGGATGGACACCACGGCGGCCATCGCGGTGGCGCTGACGGTGGTTGGCTGGGCGTCCGCCTTTCCGGCGATCCGCGCTGGCCTGGCCGCCTTTGGACCGCTGGAACTCGGCGCATTGCGCTTTGCCATCGCCGCAGTGCCGGCGGCGATCTTCCTCGCCGTCAAGCGCCCGGTGCTGCCCAGGCTCGACGAGTTGTGGCGCCTCGTCTTTGGCGGGGCAATTTTCGTCGCGCTCTACACCGTCATGCTCAATTTCGGCGAACTGACTGTCTCGGCCGGTGCGGCCGGCTTCATCATCAACGTCAGTCCGATCTTCACCGCCATCATGGCGATGGCTCTGCTCGGTGAACGCTTCTCCAGGTGGGCCTGGGCTGGCACGGTGATATCCTTCGCTGGCATCGGCGTCATCGCCATGGCAGACGGGCAGGGCCTGCATTTCAATGCCGGTGCGCTGCTGGTGCTTGGCTCCGCGCTCTGCTCGGCCGTCAACACCATCGTCCAGAAACCGCTGTTTGCCCGTCACCACCCGCTGACCGTCTCGGCCTCCAACATGGTGCTCGGCGCACTTTGTCTGTCGCCCTTTCTGCCAAGCGGTTTTGCGCAGGCAGCGGTCGCCAACACCGCCGGTCTCGGCGCCGTCATCTTTCTTGGCATCGTGCCCAGCCTGATCGCCTATGCCGCCTGGGCAACCGCGCTATCGCGTCTGCCGGCCGCACGAGCCTCCAACTTCCTCTATCTGGTTTCGCCCATGTCTGCCCTGATCGGCTTCTTCTGGCTGGGCGAAGTGCCGACGCTGCTCGGCATGCTTGGCGGCGCACTGGCGCTGGGTGGCGTCATCGTGGTGAATTTGAAGCGATAGAACAAAAGGCTGGAGCCGTTTCCGGACTCAAAATGTCGGCCCGCCCCGCTGTGATACAGACATGCGCCAGGCGCGCGGCTATGGTGAGGCGCTTTTGCAAAGCGCGGCGGGGTCGGGATGGCAAGACGGTTCATATTCGCTATTTTTTGCGTGCTGCTGCTAGGCGGAAACGCCTCCGCGGGTTGGTACCACGTGGAAAATTACCAAGGGACGATCGGCTCTCAACCCGTTCATGTCTCGCTTCAGACGTATGACAGTTTCGGCAGCGGCATAACGGTCGAGGGAAGTTACTTCTACGACGCCAAGCAGAGCCCCATAGCGGTGTACGGCAAGCTCAACGGCACCGCGCTCGTACTCTGCGAGATTGCCGACGACAAGGAACTGGACCGGGTGCTGGTCATAGGATCCAGAACGCCCGTCGATACCACCGGATGCCCGTTTTCTCTCGACATTGGCAAGAGCGGTGCAACAGGGACCTGGAGCAAGGGCCCGGACAGAATGCCGATCACCTTAAAGAAGGTCGCAAGCCTCGATAATACCGGCAAGGCGGAGATTGACGGAACCGTCGAGATTCCCTTTTGGACGCAGACAGCCACCCACAGATTTGCCGGGGTTTATGAGAAGGCGGGCTTTCTCGCCTGCATGACGAAGCTGCAGGTCATTAACAAAAAGAAAAAGAAGGTCGTTCAGGAGATTGAGTTCCGTGGCGATGATTGCAATGCCGGGATGCTGATGACGCCCATCTATATGAACGTTCAAAAACAGAGGGAAAGAAACTTCGATATTATTTCAGTAAATTTTGCTGGCGGAAGCAGCGGCTATACGCAGGACTATGTTTTCTCTGCCAGAACAATGAAGTATCATCAGCTGGTTAATTGACCAGGTACCTCCCCTGCATTGGACAGGCACAACTACCGCCGGCCGAACAGCCGCTCAATATCGGCGAGCTTGAGCTCGATATAGGTAGGGCGGCCATGGTTGCAGGTGCCGGAACCGGGCGTCGCCTCCATCTGGCGCAGCAGCGCGTTCATCTCCTCGGCCTTGAGCAGCCGTCCGGAGCGCACCGAACCGTGGCAGGCCATGGTGGCGGCGATCTTGTCGAGCCTTTCCCTGAGCGTGTCGACGGTGTCGTTGTCGGCGATCTCGTCGGCGAGGTCGCGCACCAATTGCTGGACATTGGTCTCGCCGAGCATGGATGGCGTCTCGCGCACCGCGACGGCGCCTGGGCCGAAGCGCTCGATGCCGAGGCCGAAGCGGGCCAGTGTTTCCGAATGCATTGCGAGCCGCTCGGCATCCTCTTCCGGCAGGTCGATGATCTCAGGCAGGAGCAGCATCTGCGAGGGGACCGGTCGCGAATGCAGCGCGTTCTTCAGCGCTTCGTAAACCAGCCGCTCATGCGCCGCATGCTGGTCGACGATGATGAGCGAATCCCTGGTCTGGGCAACGATGTAATTCTCATGCACCTGGGCACGGGCCGCTCCGAGCACCGCGCCAAGCAATGTCTCGGCCGCTTCGCTCTGTCCGGCGCGCGCATCGGCGCTGGCAAGCTCTCCGGCATCGAATGCCGGCTGGTCAGGCTCAGCAAAGCCGCCATTCCTTGCAGTGGCGCGCTCGAAGCCCGAGCCTTCGAATTGCATGTCGAGCGGCCGCTGCGGCGAGCGCGAAGGGTCGAAGCCGGCCGAGCCGGAGGCGCGATACGCGGCTTCGTAGCTGCGATGGCCGTTTGCCGGGCCGCCGTGGCCGTAGGATGCGGCACCTGGCCGGAACGCCGCCATCATGCCGGCAGCGCCCGTGGTGGCGGCACGGATGCCGGCATCGACCAGTGCCTGGCGGATCGAACCTACGATCAGCCCGCGCACCAGTCCGGGATCGCGAAAACGCACATCGGCCTTGGCCGGATGGACATTGACGTCGACGATGGCCGGATCGAGCGTCAGGAACAGCACCGTCACCGCATGACGGTCGCGCGGCAGCACGTCGGCGAAGGCGCCGCGAATGGCGCCGGCGATCAGCTTGTCGCGCACCGGCCGGCCATTGACATAGGCATATTGCTGCAGCGCGTTGGCGCGGGTGAAGGACGGGATCGAGACATGCCCTGTCAGATGCACGCCTTCGCGCATCGCGTCGATGGCAATCGAATTGTCCGGAAAATCGGCGCCCATCACCTGGGCGACGCGGCGCAAGCTGCCTTCTGGACTGCCGTCGGTCGCCGGCAATTCCAGCGTCGAGCGATCCGAACCTGCCAGCGTGAACCGCACGGCGGGGAAAGCGATGGCGATGCGCTTGACCACGTCGCTGGTGGCCGAGCTTTCGGCGCGCTCGCCCTTCATGAATTTGAGCCGGGCGGGCGTGGCGAAGAACAGGTCGCGCACCTCGACCGTGGTGCCGCGATTGGCCGCCGCCGGCCTGACGGCCGAAACGCGACCACCCTCGATGCCGATCTCGGCGGCACTGTCGCCCGAAGCAGTGCGTGAACGGATCGACAGCCGCGACACCGAGCCGATCGACGGCAGCGCTTCGCCGCGGAAGCCGAGCGAGCGGATGTCGTGAATGTCTTCGGTAAGCTTGGAGGTACAGTGGCGGGCAATGGCCAGCGCCAGCTCCTGCTCGGCGATGCCGGAGCCGTCATCGGTGACGCGGATCAAATTCAGCCCGCCGCCGGCTGTGACGATCTCGACCCGGGATGCTCCGGCATCGAGCGCGTTCTCGACCAGTTCCTTGACCACGCTTGCCGGACGCTCGATGACTTCGCCGGCGGCGATCTGGTTGATCATCGTTTCGGAAAGCTGGCGTATGGGCATGCGAACACTATAGGCGGATTCGGGCCGCGCGGGAGGGGCAGAATTGCGCTGGCGGTGGATCAGTGAAAACGACCTATGCCTGCGCCACCAGCCAATCCCTTACCTTGCGCGCATTGTCGCTGAGCTCGCGGTTCTTCGGCCAGATGACGTAGAATCCGATGCCGGTCCTCAGCACATGATCCGTCACCGGCACCAGCAGTCCTGATGCCACGAGACGCTCGACCAGATGCCGCCAGCCGAGCGAGATGCCTTGTCCCTCCATGACCGCCTGAATCACCAACGCATAGTCATTGATGCGCAAGCCGCGCTCGGCATTACGGAGGCTGGTTCCTGCGGACGCGAACCATTCGTCCCAGTTCGGGGCCTCGCGGTAGGGCTCCTCGAGATGGATGAGTCGGTGCGTTGCCAGTTCCTCGACGGTCTTCGGCAGCCCAAACTTCGCCAGATAGTTGGGGCCTGCGACCGGGAAGATCTCCTCGTCGGAGAGAGACAGCGAATGATAGTCCGGCCAGTCGCGCGGCACGCCGCCGCGCACGCCGAGCGGAATGCCCTCGGCGATGATGTCGAGGTCGCGGTCGGCGGTCTGGATGCGTAGATCGACGCCAGGCAGTTCGTCGCGGAATTGCTGCAGGCGCGGCATCATCCAAAACGAGCCAAAGGCGGTCGAGGCGGCCAGCGTGACATGGCCGCCGGTCGCCTGCAGGCGCAGATCCTCCGCCGACTTGCGGATATGCGATAGCCCGAGCGAGACGTCGGCGTGAAAGCGCTCGCCGGCCTCCGTCAGGATGACCTGGCGGTGGCGGCGCTGGAAGAGCTTGGCACCGAGCTGCTCCTCCAACCCGCGCACGGCGTAGGACACGGCCGCCTGCGTCATGCCGAGCTCGCGCCCGGCGGCGGTGAAGCTCGACAGTCGTCCGGCCGCCTCGAAGACGATCAGGCTGCCGGCGGAGGGCAGCAGGTGGCGCAGGCTTCGCATAAGCTCAGCTTATACAAGCGATCAGGATTTTCCAGCGTCACAGCTGTATTTTGTCTCGCTAAATTGGCGGGCTCTGGGAGGATGGAGTTTCCATGAACGCACCGGCCGTTGAAGTGACCGAACCTGCCAACCGTAGAGCTGGTGGCCGCCTGGGACGCAAAGTGCTGCGGGGAATCCCCATGGCGTCGTTTCCGACCCTGGTCCGCAAGATCCCTGTGTATGAGATGGTCCCGGATGAGGCGGTGGAGCTTATCCATCAGGAATCGCTTTCGATCCTCGAAGAGGTGGGATGCGAGTTCCGCGACGACGAGGCGATTGCACTGTGGAAGGCGGCGGGAGCCGATGTCTCGGACACCAGAGTCCGGATCGACCGTGCCCTCCTGATGGAGCTCGTATCGAAGGTCCCCTCGGAATTCACGCTCAATGCGAGGAATCCACAGCGTTCGGTGCGGGTAGGCGGCAACAACTCGATCTTCGTGCCGATGTATGGCGCCCCTTACGTGCGCGACCTCGACAACAACAGGCGCTACGGCACGCTCGCCGACCTTCAGAACTTCCACAAGCTTTCCTACATGTCGCCGGCGCTGCACTCGTCGAGCTCGGTCATTTGCGAGCCGATGGAAATTGCGGTGCCGAAGCGTCACCTCCACATCATCCATTCAGCGCTGAAACACTCCGACAAGCCGTTCATGGGCATCGTGACGTCCAAGGAGCGAGCCGAAGACACGATGGCGATGGCGGGCATCGTGTTCGGCGATGACTATGTCCGAGACAATCCGGTGCTGGTGTCGATCACCAACTGCAATTCACCGCTGGTGTGGGACGCCACCATGCTGGACGCGATGAAGGTCTATGCCCGCCACAACCAGCCGCTCATCCTGGCGCCCTTTGCGCTGTGCGGCGCCTCGACTTCGGCCTCCGCCGTGGGAGCGGTCGCGCAGGTCAATGCCGAGGCGCTGGCGGGCGTCGCGTTCACACAGCTGCTGCGTCCCGGGTCTCCGCAGCTCTACGGCCAGTTCATGGTGACCGTGGATATGAAAACCGGTGCTCCGATGGGTGGCACGCCGGAGGCGGCCCAAATGATGTATCTGATGGGAGCACTGGCACGGAAATACCGGCTGCCGTGGCGCACTTCGGGCTTCCATGTCGGCTCGAAGCTGAATGACGCCCAGGCCGGCTACGAGTCGAACATGCTGATGCATGCCGCCATCCTGTCCGGCGCCAACTATATCTGGCACTCCGCCGGGTGGCTCGAGGCCGGCCTGACCTGCGGCTATTCAAAATTCGCGACGGACTGCGAACAGCTTGTCGGCTGGTACAAATATGCGGGCGGGCTGCCATTCGACGATTTCAAAGAGGCCATGGCGGCGATCCGGGAGGTGGGGCCGCAGGGCCATTTCCTCGGCACCCAGCACACGCTCGAACATTTCGAGTCGGCCTTCTTCATGCCCTCCATCATGGACTTCAACTCGTTCGAACAATGGAAGGCTGAAGGCGCAAAGGACCACGACACCCGCGGCCGCGAAAAAGCGCGCAACATGCTCGCGGATTATGAAGAGCCGAAGCTCGATGAGGGCATCGCCGATGGCCTGACAGATTTCATCGCGCGCCGCGAGGAGCGGCTGCCGGACAGCGTCAGTTAAAGACGTAACGGGAACAAAAGGGAGGAAAAAAAATGACATTCTTCAGAAGCAATGGCGACCGCGTGCCGGGCGCTATCGAGGCTATGGCGAAAGAGACGCGTGCAGGCCGCATGGACCGGCGCGAATTCCTGGCGCTGGCCAGTGCCTTCGGCGCCTCGACGGCTTTCGCCTATGGCATGATCGGCCTTGCCGCGCCGACAAAAGCCCTGGCCGACGAACCGAAAAAGGGTGGAACGCTTCATGTCGCGATGTCGGTAAAGGCACAGAAGGATCCGCGCACCTATGACTGGACCGAGATGGCAAACGTCACCCGTTGTTGGCTGGAGCCGCTCGTCCGCTACACGCACCAGTTCACCTTCGAGCCGGTCCTGCTCGAAAGCTGGGACGTCAATGACGACGCCACCGAATACACACTGCATCTGCGCAAAGGCATCACCTGGAACAATGGCGATGCCTTCAGCGCCGATGACGTGGTCTCCAATCTGAACCGCTGGTGCGAGAAGGGTGCTTCCGGTAATTCCATGGCCGCACGCGTCGGCGCGCTGATCGACACAAAGACCGGCAAGGCGAAGGATGGCGCCATCACCAAGGTCGACGACCTCACGGTCAAGCTGAAGCTGTCCGAACCCGACATCGCGATCATACCGGGCTTCACCGACTATCCGGCGCTGGTCGTGCATCGCGACTTCGACAAGGATGGCGCCGACCCGCTCAAGAAGCCAATCGGTACCGGACCTTTCGAGTTGGTGTCCTATGCAGTGGGTTCGAAGGCGGTCGTCAAGCGTCGCGAGAATGGGAAGTGGTGGGGTGGTGAAACGCCGCTCGACGCTGTCGAGTTCATCGACTACGGTACCGACTTCAACGCCACTTTGAATGCCTTCGAATCCGGTGAGATCGACCTCGATTTCGAAACACCGGCCGATTTCATCGACGCCCTTGATAAGATGGATCTGGTGAAATCGGAGGTCGCGACGGCGACCACGCTCGTTGCCCGCACCAACATCACCCACAAGCCCTATGACGATCAGCGGGTGCGCAATGCGCTGCAGATGGCCGTGGACAACAATGCCGTGATGCAGCTCGGCTACGCGGGGCTCGGCACGGTCGGCGAGAACCACCACGTCGCCCCGATCCATCCCGAATACTATCCGCTGCCCAAGAAGACACGCGATGCCGCCGCGGCCAAGAAGCTGATGGCGGATGCCGGGCAAGCCGACTTCGAGCACGAGCTGATCACCGTCGAGGACGAATGGCAGAAGAACACCGGCGATGCGATCGCCGGCCAATTGCGCGATGCCGGCATCAAGGTGAAGCGTACGGTGCTGCCGGGCTCGACCTTCTGGAACGACTGGACGAAGTATCCGTACTCGATGACCATCTGGTACATGCGGCCGCTCGGCGTCCAGGTGCTGGCGCTCGGCTATCGCTCGGGTGAGGCCTGGAACGAAACGGCCTATGCCAACCCGGATTTCGACGCCAAGCTGAAGCAGGCGCTTTCGTTGGCGGATCCTGCCAAGCGCAAGGAGGTCATGAAGGACGTCGAGCAGATCCTGCAGGATTCCGGCGTCATCATCCAGCCGTTCTGGCAGAAGCTCTACTGCCACATGAGCAAGAAGGTGAAGAACTACGGGATGCACCAGACCTACGAAATGGACTTCCAGAACGTCTGGCTCGACGCCTGATTTGGCTCCCGAGATTTGCAAGCAACCGCCGCCGGCACCTATTACAATAAGGTGCCGGCGGCCCGTAAATCACTGACAGGCAATTGGCAGGCAAAATGTCCGACGACGAGATCATCCTTTCCGAACTTTCCGACGATGAGTTGGTGCAGCAGATGCACGACGATCTTTATGACGGGCTGAAGGAGGAGATCGAGGAAGGCACGCAGATCCTGCTCGATCGCGGCTGGGTGCCCTACAAGGTGCTGACCGAGGCGCTGGTTGAAGGCATGCGCATCGTCGGCGAGGATTTTCGCGACGGCATCCTGTTCGTGCCGGAAGTGCTGCTTTCGGCCAATGCCATGAAGGCCGGCATGTTCATCCTGCGCCCGCTGCTGGCCGCCACCGGCGCGCCCAAGCAGGGCAAGATGGTGATCGGCACCGTCAAGGGCGACATCCACGACATCGGCAAGAACCTCGTCGGCATGATGATGGAAGGCGCCGGCTTCGACGTCATCGACCTCGGCATCAACAATGCGGTCGAAAAATATCTCGATGCGATCGAGCAGCATCAGCCCGACATCATCGGCATGTCGGCTCTGCTGACCACGACCATGCCCTACATGAAGGTCGTCATCGACACGATGAAGGAAAAGGGCATCCGCGACGACTATGTCGTGCTGGTCGGCGGCGCGCCGCTGAACGAGGAATTCGGCAAGGCCGTCGGCGCCGACGCCTATTGTCGCGATGCCGCGGTGGCGGTCGAAACCGCCAAGGACTTCATGAAGCGCAAGCACAATTTGCGGGCTTGAGCACAGCAGTTCGATCCAGGTTCGCGACCGAGAATGCCTTAATGCACGGGGACGGCAAGATGGCCAGAATCGCTTGGCTCGAAGGGGCCTGAGGTCCGTATGCGTATCGAGTCGATCAAAGTCTATCAAATGCTTCTGCCTGTCAAAGGCGGGGCCTACCGGATGGCTAGCGATACAGTGCAGGATCTGGACAGCACGCTCGTTGAAGTGACCACCGAGGACGGGCTGTCAGGCTGGGGTGAGACTTGCCCGGTCGGCCCTGTTTATCAGCCCCAACATGCCCTGGGAGCGAGAGCGGCAATTGCTGAAATAGCGCCTGGGCTCGTTGGTGAGGACACTACGTCCATGCGCCGCCTCGCGCAAAGAATCGACGAGCGGTTGAATGGTCACAACTACGCCAAGGCGGCCTTGGACATAGCTCTCCTCGATCTCGCCGGCCAGCGGCTAGGCGTTCCCGTTTCAACACTTCTGGGCGGTGCGCTCACCGATCGTGTGCCCTCTTACTACTCGACTATTGTCGGTGCACCGGACGAGACCGCGCGTGTTGCCGTCGACAAGGTCAAGGCCGGATACCCACGACTCCAGATCAAGATAGGCGGACGGGATCTCGAACAAGACGTCGCCACCGTGCACAAGGTATGGGAAGCGGTTGGCTTCAGGGCCCGGATAGCCGTCGATGCCAATCGTGGCCTCACCGCCGCGGCGGCGCTGCACATCGACCGGCTTTGCCAGGCAATCCCGTTCGTATTCGAACAGCCTTGCAACACCATGGAGGAAGTCGCGAGCCTCAAGGGACGCATTACCCACCCGGTCTACCTCGACGAGAACACCGAGGATTTGAACGCCGTCCTGCGGGCAGTGTCTTCAGGTATCGCGGACGGATTCGGATTGAAGGTGACACGCCTGGGCGGCCTTACCAAGATGGTCACGGTCCGCGACATGTGTGCGATACGATCTCTTCCGCACAGCTGCGACGATGCCTGGGGTGGGGACGTCATCGCCGCGGCATGCGTCCACTTGGCCGCTACCGTCGAGCCGAGACGCTTTGAGGGCGCCTGGATCGCGCAGGAATACATCGAAGGTCATACCGATCCCGTAAATCCCATCGTCATCGAAAACGGGCATATACGCGTCCCCCAGATGCCAGGGCTTGGTGTCAAACCTGAGCGCTCTCGACTCAAAGCGCCGGTCGCGATTTTCGGAGGTTGAGGATCCTGTGACGTTCGCGGCGATTGTATCTGGCCAGTATCGTCGGCAATTGCGAACCTCCAGAACATCTGGCGGGGCACCAAAGGTTGGCGCCCCGGGACTTCATGAGCCGCAAAAAAGCCGATATGCAGGATGCGTGGTATTGATAGCCTCAAGCCATCAAAAGCCGGAGATTCTGCATGAGACTGACAGTGCTCGTTGCCGTCCTTTCGACAGCCTTGCCGGCGGCCGCCTTCGCCGGCCCGGCGTCCGACGCCGTGAAATTCTTCTATGTGCCGGCCGTCAAGTTCGAGGCAGACGAACAATACCGGGATCGGTTCACCGAGCCGGTGACGAAATTGTTCGAGCTGAACGACCAGGCAACGAAAAAGCACCCGGACGAGGTCGCCTGCATCGATTTCGATCCGGGTCTCGACGCACAGGATTTCGATCAGAAATCTGTATCGAAAACCCTGAAATTGTCCGAGAAGCGAGATGGTGACAACGCCGAGGTTACAGCGTCCTTCAGCCTTTTCTCGGAAGGCGATGACTCCAAACGTGAGATGGTCTGGTCGCTCAAGAAGATCGACGGCAAGTGGAAGATATCGGACATCGCCTCGAAGACCAGCGACTGGAAGCTCAGCGCGCTGGAATGCTTGGCCAGCCAGACACCGGAGTGATGCGATGGGCCGTCGCCCGCTCCTGGCACTGTCGGTCATGTGCCTGCTGGCTGTGGGTTTGAGCGGCGCCGCCGCCCAGGGGCTGTTCGGCGCGCCGCCCGCAAATGCACCCGGCGACACCGCGCCGGGCGATAGCGGGGCACCGCCCGCAAATGCACCCGGCGGTGCGGTGGAACCGGCAACGCCGCCGGTTGCATGGCCGCCCAGCGGGCCGCCCGCGCCGATCCAGCCGGGATCGCCGACGGCGGTCGTGCGGCCCTTTTACGATCAGGTCGGCCTTGAGATCGATCCGGCGCAGCGCAGTCATTTCGTCGATCCGGCGAAAACCGTCCTCGACAAGAGCGATGCCTTGCGCAAATCCGGGCAGGGCGAGTGTCTCGACCCCAACATGGCGCTGGACAATGCGGACTACAACAAGGCCGAGATCGACAAGAGTTTGAAGACGCTCGAGGCGATCAATGGTGACCAGGCCAAGGTCATCGTCGCCTTCGTCGTCGCCGGCAACCCGCACCGCCTTGAGTGGAAATTCAAGAAGATCGACGGCGACTGGAAGATATCGGACCTGCTGTCGGTGACCGGCGAATGGGCGCTCAGCCAATATCAGTGCGAATAGGCAGCGAAATGAAAATCACCAATATTCGCGTCACTCATGTCAATGTGCCCCTCGATGCGCCGTTCTGGTGGACGGCTGGTCTCTATGGCGGCGCCTCGAAATCGATCATCGAGGTTGAGACCGATCAAGGCGTGGTCGGGCTGGGCGAGGCGCCGTGGTGGCATTTCGGCGAGGTGATAAAGGCCGAGATCGCGCCTGCGCTGATCGGCGCCGATCCGCTCGACATAGCTGACTGCGAGGCACGCTGCGTGCCGCCTTGGCAGATTACCGCCAACACAGGGGAAAACGCTGCCTCCGTCGCTTTCGGCTCCGTGGAACTGGCCCTGTGGGACATCAGGGGCAAGGTCTTCGGCATGCCGCTCCACAAGCTGCTTGGCGGCGCGGTGCGCAAGGATGTTCCGTTTTCGGAATATTTCGCCTTTCGCCCCGAGCAGGATGGGGCAGGCGGCGAGATGACCCGAAGCGATCGTCGACTATTGCCTGAGGATGCGCGAGGAGCACGGCTCGACCATTTTCGAGGGCAAGCTCATCATGGGCGATCCGCAGTTGGAGATCAGGACGGTGCGCATGCTGCGCGAGGCGCTCGGCGAAAAGGCGCAGATCAAGCTCGATTCCAACATGCAATGGTCGCTGACCACGGCGCGTTGGGTGCTGCGCGAGATCGAGCCGTTCAACGTTCGCAATTATGAGGATCCGGTCGCCACCTTCGAGGAGATGGCGGCGCTGCGCCAGCACTCGCGCATCCCGTTCTCAACCCACATTCCGGACCTCAGGCGCGCTGTCGCGCTCGGCGCCCCGGACTACTTCGTCTGCAATTTCGCGGCGCTCGGCGGCTTGTCGAGAACGCTGAAATTCGTCGCCGCCTGCGAGGCGATGGGCAAGGGTTTCTGGTGTTATTCGAACGATCTCGGCATCATGACTTCGGCCTACCTTCATGTCGTGGCGGCAACCCCCTGGATCACCGAAGCGTCGCAATCGCTGTTTGCCTGGCAGGTCGGCGACGTCATCAAGGATGGTCCGTTCCGGCAGACCGACAATATGGTGCGCGTGCCGGAAGGCCATGGACTGGGCGTCGAACTCGATCCGGCGGCGATGAAACGCTGGGCCGGTCACTTCGCCGAGCACGGGCCGATGGGGCATTTCAGCGATCCGAACAATCCTGGCCGCTACCGCCGGCTGCCGCTCAACTGATGCCGAATGTCGCTCTCAGAAACCGCCGCTCAGCCGCGCCCGCGATAGGGCGCGACGCCGGTGTCCGGCAGCCAGGCGCCTTCGGGCGGCGCGCCGGTCTGCCAGAACACATCGATCGGAATGCCGCCGCGCGGAAACCAGTAGCCGCCGACGCGCAGCCACAGCGGCTTGGTGGCCGCCACGATGCGGCGCCCGATCATCACCGTGCACTCCTCGTGGAAGGCGCCATGGTTGCGAAACGAGGTCATGAACAGTTTCAGCGACTTCGATTCCACCAGAGCCGCATCGGGCGCGTAGTCGATGACGATATGGGCGAAATCTGGCTGGCCTGTGACCGGGCAGAGCGAAGTGAATTCCGGGCAGGTGAAGCGCACGATAGCCGGCGGACCGTCGCCGCGCGAAAACGGAACGGTTTCCAGGACCGCCTGATCGGGGCTCTGTGGCGTCTCGACGTGCGCGCCGAGCTGGGTAAGGTCTTTGGTGATGGTCATGGACGGTGGCCTTGTTTGGTTTTTGCGGCTCATTAGCATCGGACTGAAAAGTGTGCAGCGGTTTTCGGATAAATCCGATGCTTAAATAGGAAATGCAGCAGCGCATGCTGATCCAGCACAATTTGAAACAGTAGGAAGACGATGACCTCCAACGATCCGCTTCTCCAGCCCTACCAGCTCAAGCATCTGACGCTGAAGAACCGGGTGATGTCGACCAGCCACGAGCCGGCCTATTCGGAAGACGGCATGCCGAAGGAGCGCTACCGCCTCTACCATGCCGAAAAGGCCAAGGGCGGCATGGCGCTGACCATGACCGCCGGCTCGGCGATCGTCTCGCGCGACAGTCCGGCCGCCTTCGGCAATCTGCATGTCTATGACGACGGGATCGTGCCGTGGCTAACCGAGCTCGTCGAGGCCTGTCATGAACATGACTGCAAGGTGATGATCCAGATCACCCATCTCGGCCGCCGCACCGGCTGGAACAAGGCCGACTGGCTGCCGGTGCTGTCGGCCTCGCCGGTGCGCGAGCCGGCGCATCGCGCTTTCCCGAAGACCATCGAGGACTGGGACATCGAGCGCATTGTCGCCGACTATGCTTCGGCTGCCCAGCGCTGCCGGGCGGCCGGCCTCGATGGCATCGAGTTCGAGGCCTACGGCCATCTGATCGACGGCTTCTGGTCGCCGGCCACCAACCATCGCGATGATGAGTTCGGCGGCTCGCTCGACAACCGCCTGCGTTTCACCAACATGGTGCTCGATGCCGTGCGGGCGGCGGTTGGCGGCAAATTCGTCGTTGGCATCCGCATGGTCGCCGACGAGGATTTCGAGAAGGGCCTGTCGAAGGAAGAGGGCGTCGAGATCGCCAGGCGGCTCGCCAACTCCGGCAAGGTCGATTTCCTCAACATCATCCGCGGCTCGATCGAGAGCGACGCGGCGCTGACCAAGGTCATCCCGGTGGCCGGCATGCGCTCTTCGCCGCATCTCGATTTCGCCGGCGAGGTGAGGGCGGCGACAAAGTTCCCGACCTTCCATGCGGCACGGATTTCCGATGTCGCCACCGCGCGCCACGCCATCGCCTCCGGTAAACTCGACATGGTCGGCATGACTCGCGCCCACATCGCCGATCCGCACATCATCCGCAAAGTCATGGAAGGTCGCGAGCACGAGATCCGCCCTTGTGTCGGCGCGACCTATTGTCTCGACCGCATCTATGAGGGCGGCGAAGCGCTGTGCATCCACAATGCGGCGACTGGCCGCGAGGCCGATATTCCGCACATCATCGTCAAGACCGAGGGGCCGAGAAGAAAGGTCATCGTCGTTGGTGCCGGCGCCGGCGGGCTGGAGGCGGCGCGTGTCGCAGCCGAGAGAGGCCATTACGTCACGATCCTGGAAGCATCGTCACAGGCGGGCGGGCAGGTGCGGTTGGCGACGCAGAACCCGCGCCGCAAGGAATTGATCGGCATCATCGACTGGCGGCTGGCCGAACTCGACCGGCTCGGCGTCGAGATCCGCTATGATACCTGGGCGGAGAAGGACGATGTTCTGGCGCTGGCGCCAGACGTGGTGGTGGTCGCCACCGGTGGCCTGCCGCAGAACCCGCCATTGACGGCTGGCGACAACCTTGTCACCTCAAGCTGGGACATCATGGCCGGCAGCGTCAAACCAGCCGAAAACGTGCTGCTTTATGACGACAATGGCGGCCATCAGGGTATGGGTGCGGCCGAATTGATCGCCAATGCCGGCTCGAAGCTCGAACTCGTTTCGCCGGAGCGCTTCTTCGCTCCCGAAATGGGCGGTATGAACCACGTGCCCTACATGCGCGCCTTCCAGGAAAAGGGCGTCACCATAACCATCAACACGCGGCTGCGCTCGGTGCGGCGCGAGGGCAATCAGCTGATCGCCGAACTGGCTTCGGATTTCGCCGACGGCTGGCGCGGCGAGCGGCGGGTCGACCAGGTGGTGGTCGAGCACGGCACGGCGCCGCTCGACGAACTCTATCTCGCGCTGAAGCCGCTGTCGAAGAATGGCGGGGCGGTCGACTACGAGCGTCTGGTGAGCGGCGGCGACATCTTTCCGGCGCGCAACCCGCAAGGCGGCTTCACGCTGTTCAGGATCGGCGACGCGGTCGCCTCGCGCAACATCCACGCCGCCATCTATGACGGCATCAGGTTCGGCTTGCGAATCTGATCCCTCGTCGCGAGAATTGGTGGCGCGCGGTCGAACTTGCGTACGAGAGCCCGTGTACGTTGGCCTGACCGCGCGCCCGCACGTCATTGGCTCGTTGCCGCACGACGTACGATTCTGTGAGCTTGTTTCGCGTGGTGCGCCTCAGAACATCCTGGCGATGGCCATGCACAGCACCGTGATGACCAGCAGACACGCGGCAATCCGTTCGCCAATTGCCATTCTGGCGCGCAGTTGCGTTTCGGTTTCCGCATTCGCGCCGGCAAGTCGTCTGCTGGGCGCTCTGACCATCGCGCCGAGGACGCCCGCGGCGGCGAAGGCGGCCAGGATGCCAAGCGCCAGCACCATTTCCGTCGAACCGAAATAGCCGCCGTGGAAGAAATACCAGAGCAGCGCTCCGGTCAGGAAAACCATGCCGGCCGCGCCCATCTGTGGCTGGATGAAGCGCTCGGCCCGGATATCGGGATCGCGCGCCAGCGTGATCGTGGTGCCGGCCCAGAATACGCCTGCCATGACATGAAGAGCGATAACGACGATGTAGACATATTGCATGACCGGATTCCTCTTTCGCCCGCCATGTGATATAGTTAGATATCAAATGATTAGATGTCAATGTATAAGCCGGAGTCGGTTCCATCCGTCGGGAACACCGTCTAGTGTCTGGCAATGACGCCCTTTGACCGCCCGCCAGTCGGCATGAATCTCGGCCGAACCGCCAAGCTGGTTGCCCAGGCTTTTGACGCTGCCCTAGTCGAAGCTGGCGGTACGTTGCCGGTCTGGCTCACGCTGCTGTCGGTGAAGTCGAGCGAGCTTGCCAATCAGCGCGAGCTTGCCGGCATGATCGGCATCCAGGGGGCGACGCTGACCCACCATCTCAACGCTATGGAGGCGCAGGGCCTGCTGACGCGCCGCCGCGATCCTGTCAATCGAAGGGTCCATCTGGTCGAATTGACTGAATCCGGAGAAGCGCTGTTCGAGACATTGCGCAAGGCCGCGCTTGTCTTCGATAGGCGATTGCGTACGGGATTGTCCGACGACAGGCTGGCGGAGTTTGCACAGGTGCTGGCGGCGTTGCGGGGCAATGTCGAAGGATAGGCCGAATTAGCACAACGACATGCACGGAGCGCGCTGCACGAATCCGCTCAAGCGCGACGCTTTAGGCAGTGCCTATGCCAGGCTTCCTTGCAGCACTGTCAGCTTGGCCTTCTTCGGCATGCGGGCTGTCAGCCATTCCAGCGCCTTGTCCTGCGGCATCGGGAAGGCGATGGAATAGCCCTGCACCTGGTCGCAGCCGATTGCCATCAGCGAATCGAGTTCGGCCTCGGTTTCGGCGCCCTCGGCAACGATCGAGATGCCGAGGCCGCGGGCAAGTTCGGTGATGGCGCGCACGATTTTCGAGTTGTCGCCATTCTCATGGATGTTCTGGACGAAGCGGCGATCGATCTTCAGCCGGTCGATCTCGTTCGGATTGACGTGGCTGAGCGATGCATAGCCGGTGCCGAAATCATCGAGTTCCAGATGGACGCCGGCGGCCCTGATGTGGCGCAGCTTTGCCGCGATGCCTGTCTTCTCGTCATCGAGAATGACGGATTCGACGATCTCCAGCGACAGTTTCTGTGGCGGAAGTCCGGCCTTTTCCAACGTTTCGAACAGAAATGCATCGAAATCGTGCTCGCGCAGCTCGGTGCCCGAAACATTGACGGCAAGCCGCCCGAAGGCGATGCCGGCGCGGTTCCATTCGGCGGCTTCGTTGATCGCCTTGCTGATGACGATGCGGCCTATCTCTGGCATGAAGCCGCATTTCTCAGCGACCGGAATGAACTCGCCCGGTGGGATCATGCCGCGCTCGGCATGGTTCCAGCGCACCAGCGCCTCGATGCCGCTGATTGTTCCATCTGTCAGCGAAACCTGCGGCTGGAAATAGACCTGGAATGCCCGCTCCGAGATGGCGACCTTGATGTCGTGCTCGAGCTGCTTGCGATAGTCCAGTTCGCGGCGCAGCTCCTCGGAGAAGAACGAGAAGTTGCCGCCACCCGTCTTCTTGGCGGAATAGAGCGCCAGATCGGCATGAACCAGCAGATCCTGTGCATTGTCGGCGTCGATCGGATAGACGGCAATGCCGGCGCTGGCCCCAGGCAGGATGGTCGTGCCCTGGAAGGTGATCGGCTCGTTGATCTGCTCCAGGATGCGCCTGGCCAGCATGTTGATGTCCTCGGTGCCGCCGGCGCCGTTCAGGATCATCACGAATTCGTCGCCTCCAAGGCGCGCGCAGAGGTCCGACGCCCGGCAGGAATCGCGCATGCGCTGTGCCGTGACGACCAGCACATAGTCGCCGGCGGCGTGGCCGAGCGTGTCGTTGATCTGCTTGAAGCGGTCGAGGTCGAGCTGGATCACCGCCAGCCGCTCGCGCCGGCGATGCGCGCCCTTGATCAGCGTGTCGAAATGATCCGTGAGGAAGGTGCGGTTGTGCAGCCCGGTCAGCCCGTCATGCACGGCAATGAAGGCCATCGAGTTGCGCGCGTCGACAAGCTCATGCGTCTTGCGCAGGATGGCCTTGGACATCGGCCGGAAGATGAACAGCGCAACCAGCACGATGACGCCGATGGTGGCGAAGAACAGGGTGCGGTGGAGATCGAGCAGCTGTTCCGAGCGCGCATCGGCATAGGCGCTGATGCGTTGGCCAAGTGCCGCATAGCCCGACAGGGTAGCATTGGCGACGGAGGCGTCGAGATTGACGCGCTCGGCGCCGCCCTTGTAGCCCTCGCCGCTGTTCGCCAGCTTCGATTTGAACGATGAGATCAAGCGTTTGCCATTGGCGATCAGCCCGACCGAGAAGTAATCGAGGTGGAACGGCTTGGCGAAAAGCACATTTTCGATCGACTTGGGATCGAACCGTGCCTGCGATATCGGATCGGCGCCCGTCTGGTCGAGCAGGAGATCGTAATTCGTCTCGAATTCGGCGGTAGCTTGCTTGAGCGCGGCAACCAGCGCCGGCTGCTTGTCTGGCGATGCGGCGCCCGTTGCGCCGGCAAGGAAGACGATGCGCTGCGACAGCGCCTTTTGCGTGCTGACGATATTTTGCAACGTCTCATTGCGTTGCTGGGCGGCCATCATCTGCTGCAGCAGGATGAAGGAGGCCATCACCATGGCGGCAATGATCAGCAGCGCCAGCCAGTAGCCGCTCTTGATCAGCAGTATGAGCTTGCGCGAAACGCTATGCACTGGCTGCTGCGACATTTTCGGGGGCGGCCCTCTCGCCAACGGATTCCTGCTGCGGGGACCATTGGCCCGCAAATGTTAACAGGTCCGGAAATGGACAGCCGGCAGGCCGGCGCGACACAGCGAAAGATCGCGAAATGGTTATCGGGTCCTTTCGCGACGCGCCCGCATTTGAGCAGTCATCGACTGCCGACATTGTCGATGTGAGGCGTGCGTGATCGTCCGACGTTCGGGTTTGGTGCTGCACAGCCACCGATCCGGTCGTTTTTGCGATGGATTTTTCATGCGGGCGGGACGACAGTCTGCCCACATCAAACGAGGCCCGATCATGACCGCAGCATTTCTCTCCCACATCGACAGCGAGCTTGCGGGGCTGAAATCGGCTGGCCTCTACAAATCCGAACGGGTGATCACATCGACCCAGTCGGCGCAGATCGAGGTCGGCGGGCAGAAAGTGCTGAACTTCTGCGCCAACAATTATCTCGGCCTCGCCGACAGCGCCGACTTGCGCGACGCCGCCAAGCAGGCGCTCGACCGCTATGGCTATGGAATGGCGTCGGTGCGCTTCATCTGCGGCACGCAGGAGGAGCACAAACAGCTCGAGGCGACGATTTCATCCTTCCTCGGCCTGGAAGACACTATCCTCTACGGCTCCTGCTTCGACGCCAATGGCGGCCTGTTCGAGACGTTGCTGGGGGAGGACGACGCGATCATTTCCGACGCGCTGAACCACGCCTCGATCATCGACGGCGTGCGGCTGTCGAAGGCCAAGCGCTTCCGTTACGCCAACAACGACATGGCCGATCTCGAGGCGCGATTGAAGGAGGCCAGGGATTGCCGCTTCCGGCTGATCGCCACCGATGGCGTGTTTTCGATGGATGGCATCATCGCCAATCTGAAGGGGGTCTGCGATCTCGCCGACAAGTACGACGCCATGGTGATGGTCGACGACAGCCACGCGGTCGGCTTCGTTGGCAAGAACGGCCGCGGCTCGGCCGAGCATTGCGGCGTCGAGGGCAGGGTGGACATCATCACCGGCACGCTCGGCAAGGCACTTGGCGGCGCATCAGGTGGTTACACCTCGGGCAAGAGCCAAGTGGTTGACTGGCTGCGCCAGCGCTCGCGGCCTTATCTCTTCTCCAACACGCTGATGCCGGCGATCGCCGGCGCCTCGATCAAGGTGTTCGAACTGGTCCGCAATGGTGACGCCTTGCGCGAGCGCCTCTATGCCAACGCGGCGCGATTCCGGTCGCAGATGGGCAAGCTCGGCTTCACGCTGGCCGGCGCCGACCATCCGATCATCCCGGTGATGCTGGGCGATGCGAGCCTGGCGCAGGAGATGGCGGCGCGCATGCTGAAGCGCGGCATCTATGTCATCGGCTTTTCCTTCCCGGTGGTGCCGAAGGGGCAGGCACGCATCCGCACCCAGATGTCGGCCGCGCATTCCACTGCCGACATTGACCGCGCGGTGGAAGCGTTTGCCGCCGTCGGGCGTGAACTCGGGGTGATTTCCTGAAAGCCCGAAATCGAAAAGCGATTCCGGATCAAGAGATTCAAGGGACAATGAAATGTCGAACATGATGAAGGCGCTGGTGAAGGCCAAGGCCGAACCGGGCATCTGGATGGAACAGGTGCCGGTGCCGGAGATCGGCCCCAATGATGTGCTGATCAAGATCAGGAAGACCGCCATCTGCGGCACTGACGTCCACATCTACAATTGGGACCAGTGGGCGCAGAAGACGGTGCCGGTACCGATGGTCACTGGCCATGAATTCGTCGGCACGGTCGCCGATTTCGGCGCCGCGGTCACTGAGTACAAGGTCGGCCAGCGTGTGTCCGGCGAAGGTCATATCGTCTGCGGCCATTGCCGCAACTGCCGTGCGGGCAGGGGGCATCTGTGCCGGAACACGCTTGGCGTCGGTGTCAATCGGCCGGGCGCCTTCGGCGAGTATCTGGCGATCCCCCAGCACAATGTGGTGCCGATCCCCGACGACGTGCCGGACGAGATCGCCGCGATCTTCGATCCCCTGGGCAATGCGGTTCACACCGCATTGTCCTTCGATCTGGTTGGCGAGGACGTGCTGGTTACCGGCGCCGGACCGATCGGCATCATGGGCGCGCTCGTCGCCCAATGTGTGGGTGCGCGTAAGGTGGTGATCACCGACATCAATCCGGTGCGGCTGGAGCTGGCGAAAAAGCTTGGCGTCCAGCATGTCGTTGATGCCTCCAAGGAAAGGCTGCGTGATGTGATGCCGGCGCTCGGAATGACCGAGGGTTTTGATGTCGGTCTCGAAATGTCGGGCGCCGCACCCGCCTTCCGCGACATGATCGACACCATGAACAACGGCGGCAAGATCGCCATCCTCGGCATTGCCCCGACCGGCTTCGAGATCGACTGGAACAAGGTCATCTTCAAGATGCTGCATCTCAAGGGCATCTACGGCCGCGAGATGTTCGAGACCTGGTACAAGATGATCGCGCTGGTGCAGGGCCCGCTCGACGTGACCGGCCTGATCACCCACCGCATCGGCATCGACGATTTCCAGATCGGCTTCGATGCAATGCGCAGCGGCAGTTCCGGCAAGGTGGTGATGGATTGGTAGGCTATTGGTCGAAGAATGCGGAGCCAGAGAAAGCTGTTCCGTAACGATCCGTCGCGCCAAAATACCATTTCTGTTGCCGACTTAGCCTTTGCCCAGCGCGCCCTCCAGCGCAGCCAATCCATTGCTGATCGCTGCACGCTCGCTGGCGCTCAGCTTTGCCAGCAGTTCTCGCTCGAAGGCTTTCGCCAAAGGCACCATTTCGCGATAGGCGGCAAGGCCGGCCTTGGTCAACGTCAGATGCTCGACGCGGCGGTCATTCTCGTCAGCGGTTCGCGTCAGCCAGCGCCGCCGTTCGAGTTCGGCGACGGCGCGTGAGACTTTGGTCTTGTGCATAGCCGACTGCTCGCCGAGCGCTGTGGCGGTCATTGTGCCGCGCTGTCCCAATCCGGAAAGGGTACGCCATTCGGGCCGGGTCAGGCCATGGCGTTCCCTGTAGATCATAGAGAATTCCCGGCTGACCGCATCGGCGAGGCGGTACAGCCGATAGGGCAGGAAGTTTTCCAGTTCGAGGATTTCCATTGGTCCGTACCCGGCGCATCGGAAGATTGATAGTTACATTTTCAATGGTTACAAATGAAACCAGTTTGGTCAATCCATCAGGACGCGCCGCGTCTTCCTGGATGCGCAAGGGAGGATCGGATGGCCTTTTCCTACATGCCGGGCTTCGGCAACGACTTCGAAACCGAGACGCTGCCAGGCTCGCTGCCGCAGGGGCGGAACTCGCCGCAGCGGCCGGCCTACGGCCTCTATGCCGAACAGCTCTCTGGTTCGCCCTTCACCGCGCCGCGCGGCACCAATGAACGCTCCTGGCTCTATCGGATCCGGCCGAGCGTGAAGCACACCGGCCGCTTCAAGGCCGCGAGCTATCCGATTTGGAAGAGTGCGCCCAATGTCGGCGATCATGAGCTGGCGCTCGGCCAGTATCGCTGGAATCCGGTGCCAATGCCGAAGGAGCCGACCGATTTCATCGCCGGCATGCGCAGCATCACCACCGCTGGCGACGTGTTGGGGCAGACCGGCATGGCCGCACATGTCTATGTCGCCAACCGCTCGATGGTCGACGACCATTTCTTCAACGCCGACGGCGAACTGCTGGTCGTGCCGCAGGTCGGTGCCTTGCGCTTCGTCACCGAGATGGGTGTCATTGAACTTAGGCCCGGCGAGATCGCCGTGCTGCCGCGCGGTCTCGTCTTCAAGGTCGAGTTGGTCGACAAGGAAGTCCGCGGCTATGTCTGCGAGAATTACGGCGCCAAGCTGACGCTGCCCGACCGAGGCCCGATCGGCGCCAATTGCCTGGCCAATCCACGCGATTTCAAGACGCCTTGCGCCTGGTTCGAGGAGAAGGAAACGCCGTGCCGACTGACGGTGAAATGGTGCGGAAATTTCCATGTCACCGAGATCGGCCACTCGCCCCTTGATGTCGTTGCCTGGCACGGCAACTACGCACCCTACAAATATGATCTGGCGACCTTTTCGCCGGTCGGCGCCCTGCTTTTCGACCATCCCGATCCGTCTATCTTCACGGTGCTGACCGCGCCGAGCGGTGAGGAGGGGACCGCCAACATCGACTTCGTCATCTTCCCGCCGCGTTGGCTGGTGGCCGAAGATACGTTCCGACCGCCCTGGTATCACCGCAACATCATGAGCGAGTTCATGGGCCTGATCCATGGCCAGTACGATGCCAAGGAAGAAGGCTTCGTTCCCGGCGGCATCAGCCTGCACAATCTGATGCTGGCCCATGGGCCGGATGCGCCTGGCTTTGAAAAGGCCTCGCGCGCGGACCTGAAACCCGTCAAGCTCGACAACACCATGGCCTTCATGTTCGAGACCCGTTACCCACAGATGCTGACCCGCTACGGCGCCGAACTGGAAACCCGGCAGGACAATTACATCGACTGCTGGGCCGACCTGAAGAAGCGCTTCAACGGCACGCCCGAGGGCGACTGGTCTTGAGCGGTGAGCCAATGCCGGATCGGCTGGTGCTGCTCGGCTCGAAGGGTGGTCCGGCGCTGCGGCCGGGCGGACCATGGCCGAGCTCCTCGTTGCTGCGGATCAGCGGCCGCGGCCTCGTCGTCGACTGCGGGCTTGGCGTGACGCGCGGCCTCGTCGACACTGGCATCAGCCTGAAGGCGCTCGACCTGATCTTCATCACCCACCTGCATTCCGATCATGTGCTGGAACTGGGACCTTTGCTTCACACCGCCTGGACGGCGGGTCTGGCCACGCCAGTCAGCGTGTTCGGCCCACCCGGCACGGGCCACTACTGGCAGCGCTTTTGTCAGGCGATGGAATTCGACATCGAGATCCGCATTGTCGATGAGGGCCGGCCGGATATCCGCGAGCTGGTTTCGATCGTCGAATTCGGCGATGGACAGGTGGTCGAGCAGCGCGGCCTGAAGGTTTCGGCGCTGCGCGTCGACCATCCGCCGGTGGCCGACTGTTTTGCGCTGCGCTTTGAGCATGGCGGGAAAAGCGTGGTGTTTTCCGCCGACACAGCCTTCTTTCCACCACTCGCCGATTTTGCTGAAGGTGCTGACATTCTGGTCCATGAAGCCATGCTGGAGGAAGGCATCGAGCGGCTGGTGGCCAGAACCGGCAATGGCGCGCGGCTGAAAGAACATCTGCTCGCCAGCCACAGCTTTGCCGAGGAGGCCGGGCGCATCGCCAGTGAAGCTGGCGTGAGGAGGCTGGTGCTCAACCACCTCATCCCGGCCGACGATGCCGAGATCGGCGAGGCCGACTGGATTGCCGCTGTCAGGAAAACATGGGCTGGCGACTTGACGATCGCCCGCGACGGCCTTGTTGTGGAACTCGCATGATCCCTAAAGGCGGGAACCGGTTCTCGGAAAAGATCATGGGTAGGACAAAATCCAAAACGGCACCAAAGCCGTATCAGGAGAGGAAACCGCATGAAGCTTGCCACCTTGAAGGACGGGACGCGCGACGGAAAACTCGTCGTCGTCTCGCGCGACCTGACGCAGTACACAGATGCCTCGTTCCTGGCGCGCACGCTGCAGGCGGCGCTCGACGACTGGCGCCGCATCGCGCCGCACCTCGCGACACTGGCGGAATCGCTGGAAACCAATGCGGTGCCGTCAGCCCGCTTTCACGAACATGACGCGCATTCGCCGCTGCCGCGCGCCTATCAATGGGCCGATGGCTCGGCCTATGTGAACCATGTCGAACTGGTGCGGAAGGCACGCGGCGCCGAGGTGCCGGCAAGTTTCTGGACCGATCCGCTGATCTACCAGGGCGGTTCCGACGGTTTCGTTCCGCCGCGCGACCCGATCCGCATGGCCGACGAAGCCTTCGGCATCGACCTGGAGGCGGAAGTCGCCGTTATTGTCGACGACGTGCCGATGGGCGCAAGCCTCGATGAAGCGCGCGCCGCGATCCGGCTGGTCATGCTGGTCAATGACGTGACGCTGCGCGCGCTCACCGGGCCGGAGCTGGCCAAGGGATTCGGCTTCTTTCAATCAAAGCCGTCCTCGGCCTTCTCTCCGGTCGCGGTGACGCCGGACGAACTGGGTGACGCCTGGGATCGCGGCAAGGTGAGCCTGCCGCTGCTCGCCGATCTCAACGGCAAGCCCTTCGGCCGGGCCAATGCCGGTATCGATATGACCTTCGATTTTCCGGCATTGATCGTTCATGCCGCCAGGACAAGACCATTGACCGCCGGCACCATCATCGGCTCTGGCACCGTGTCCAACAAGCTCGACGGCGGGCCGGGCAAGCCGGTGTCGGCGGGCGGCGCCGGCTATTCCTGTATTGCCGAACTGCGCATGATCGAGACGATAGAGAGCGGCGAACCGAAAACGCCGTTCCTGCGCTTCGGTGACACGGTCCGCATCGAGATGAAGGACAAGGCCGGGCACTCTATCTTCGGCGCCATCGAGCAGAAGGTCGAGAAATACGAGGGATAGGGGCGGAGTAGTGGAATGAAGGGCGAGGCATTCTATCTTCTGTGCGGCGTCTGGGCGATCGCCATACTGCTCGTCTTCATCCTGGCGATCCGACTGAGCTATCGCATCGAGTCACGCTCGCCGGACCTGACCAACCGCGGCGGCTTTCCCCGCAAGGCGATGTTGTTTCACACCGTCACAAACATGAAAGTCTCGCCAGACGAGCAAACGCAAGCCATGCGGCGGCGCATGAATGGGCTGCTATTAATCGTTCTCGCCGGATTTGCGGTGATGTGGGCAGGTCTGTATCTGGTTCGCTCTACAGGATGACGTGATGACTTTGCTTGACCATCTGCGCCGCATGGCCGGCAACAATCTCTGGTCGAACGACCGGCTCTATCATGCCGTACTCGCGCTCAAGCCTGGTGAGTTCGAAGCCGAACGCACCAGCTTTTTCCCGTCGATCAAGGCGACGCTCAACCACATCCTTGCGGTCGATCATCTCTATCTCGATTTTCTGGAAGAGGGCGGTGTCGGTGCCGCCGCCCATGATGATTTCGTGCCTTTCGACGAGCCCCATGCGCTGTTTGCCGCGCAGGTCGCGGCCGACCGGCGGCTGATCGCCTTCTGCCACGCCCTATCGTGCGACGATCTCGACCGCCGCGTCGTCACCGACCGGCGCGAGGACGGCATGATCCCCGAGCGCATCGGCGACATCCTCGCGCATGTCTTCCTGCATGACATCCATCACCGCGGCCAGGTGCACGCGATGCTGTCCGGCACGTCGGTCAAGCCGCCGCAGCTCGACGAGTTCCTGCTCGACTACGATGTGAAGCTCAGAGAGAAGGAGGTCGAGCGGCTGGGGCTCGAAATCTGATTTCACGCATGATCCCAACCGGGGGGCATGCGCAATCCGCTCGACCTGAAATCTGTTACGCCGCCTGGACCTTGATCACGCCGCGCTTGATCTGGTCCTGCTCGATCGATTCGAACAGCGCGCGGAAATTGCCCTCGCCAAAGCCTTCGTCGCCCTTGCGCTGGATGAACTCGAAGAAGATCGGGCCGATCACGGTCTTGGAAAAGATCTGCAGCAGGATCTTGGTCATGCCGCCGTCGACCACGCCTTCGCCGTCGATCAGGATGCCGTGCTTCTTCATCCGCTCTATCGGCTCGTCATGGCCGTTCACCCCGGCATAGGACATGTCGTAATAGGTTTCCGGCGGTCCGGGCATGAACTTCAGCCCGTTGGCGGCTAGCTTGTCGGTGGCCTCGTAGATCTCGTCGGTGCCAACGGCTATGTGCTGGATGCCTTCGCCATTGTACTTCTTCAGATACTCGGCGATCTGGCTGGTCTCGTCCTTGGATTCGTTGAGCGGAATGCGGATCTTGCCGCAGGGCGAGGTGATGGCACGGCTGACCAGTCCGGTGATCTTGCCGTCGATGTCGAAAAAATGGATCTGCTTGAAGCCGAACAGATTGCGGTAGAAATCCCACCATTTGTCCATCTGGCCGCGATAGACATTGTGGGTGAGATGGTCGAGGTAGTAGAAGCCGACGCCTTGCGGCCACGGGTCGCGCGCACCCAGCCATTCGAACTCGGCGTCATAGGCCGAACCCTTCTTGCCATAAGTCTCGATGAAATAGAGCAGCGAGCCGCCGATGCCGACAATAGCCGGCACATCGAGAGCCTTGTCGCTGCCTTCGTAGGGCGTGGCACCCTTGGCAACGGCGTTATCGAAAGCATGCTTGGCATCAACCACCCGCCAGGCCATCGAGGCAGCACATGGTCCGTGCTTGTCGGCAAACTTCATCGCGTGTGAGCCGGGCTCGGCATTGACGACATAGTTGATGTCGCCCTGGCGCCAGACGGTGATGTTCTTCGTGCGATGCTTCGCCACCGCCACATAGCCCATGCGGGTGAACAACTCGGCCAGCTTCTCCGGCTCCGGATGCGCGAATTCGACGAATTCGAAGCCATCGGTGCCGGCCGGGTTGTCCTTGCTGATCTTGGCGGGCGGGGCGTCGTGCGGGAAAGGACCCATGATATTCCTCCGGAAGCTGGCTTGGCCTGAAACGGCCATTTGACCCCAATGATAACGCGGACGGGCTGCATGGTGCTTGCATTCAAACGCTTGAAATGATCATCTCATGCGTGAAGCGTGCATGATTTGAGGAAAAACTATGGATGAGGCGCGCATTGATAAGTTTGACCGCAAGATAATGGCGCTCTTGCAGGGCGACGCGCGATTGACCAACAACGATCTATCGGACCGGGTGAACCTGTCGGCGTCGCAATGCTCGCGCCGCCGCCAGCGGCTGGAGGAAGACGGCTATATAAAAGGCTATCGCGCTGTGCTCGACCGCGACAAGCTCGGCTTCTCGCTGGTCAACGTCATCTCGGTGACATTGGCTACCCACAACCGCGATAACGCACGGCGCTTCGGCGAATTGGTAGCGCGGCTGCCGGAGGTGCAGGAGGCGCACGCGCTGACCGGCGAGATGGATTACATCCTGAAAGTCGTGACCCCCGACCTGAAGTCGCTGTCGGAATTCGTCAACGGCGTGCTGCTGCCACATGAATCCGTGCAGCATGTGAAGACCGCGATCGTGCTCGAAACGCTGAAGGAAACCGGCGCCTTGCCGATCTGACCTTAGGCCGTCACCCCTTCGACTGCTGGATCAGCCCATAGAGGTTGGTGCAGCGTGCGCCGGAACGGCAGTAAGCGAAGACCGGGCCGTCAAGTTCATCGAGCGCCTCGGCCTGATCCTCAACATTCTCGGCCGTGATCTGGCCGCTGATCACGGGGATATAGCGGAAGGCGAGACCGGCGGCTTCCACTGCCCGCTTGACGGTATCGGCCGAAGGTTGGCCCGGTTGCTCGTCATCCGGCCGGTTACAGATGACGCTCTTGAATCCGGCTTCCTTGATGGCGGCGACGTCTTCGGGCTGGATCTGGCCCGAGACCGAATAGTCCTCGCTGATCTCACGATATTCCATGACGATGTCCTCGCGATCTGATTTGGCGGGAGTCTTGCCACTCCCTGACGTGGCCGGCAACTGAATCCTATGTCGCAGCCGGCTGGGCAAGGCGCGCCCGGGCAAAACGCGCAACGATAATGCCGGCGATCACCGCCACGACGAAGATCGGTGTCGCGGAATAGCCGAGACCAAGCGCAGGGATGGCACCGCCGGGGCAGAAGCCGGCAATGCCCCAGCCGATGCCGAAGACGGCGGCACCGCCGACCAACTCCGCGTCGATTGCGCGTTTCGTTGGCAGCGCGAAGGCGGTTTCGAACACAGGCGCCCTGCGGCGGCGGAACACCAGGCGGTAACCGGCGAAGGCGATGGCGAGGCCGCCGCCCATGACGAAGATCAGGCTTGGATCCCAGGTGCCGGCAAGATCGAAGAAGTTCAGCACCTTGGCTGGGTTGATCATTCCGGAAACGGTAATGCCGAGGCCGAAGACGCCGCCAATCAGGAAGGCCGAGACGAGCTTGTTCATGACCTCAGCCCCCGATCACGTGGCGAACAAGAAACACGGTGGCGAAGGCGGTCATCATGAAGATCGCGACGGCAATGAGGGAGGGTGGCGACAGCCGCGCCATGCCGCAAATGCCGTGGCCGCTCGGGCAGCCGCCGCCGAAATGCACGCCGATGCCGACCAGGAAGCCGCCACCGACAAGAGCCAGCGTCGGCACCGGCACGCTGAAGGCGATGTGCCCGCCAATGGCTTGATAGAGAAGTGGCGCCATCACGGCGCCGGCGAGAAAGGCGGCCCGCCAACGCCATTCAGGAGAAAGCGGCGGGATGACGCCGGACAGGATGCCGGTCATCCCGGCAATCCGTCCATGCAACGCCATCAAGAGCACTGCCGACAGGCCGATGAGGGCGCCGCCAAGCAGCGACTGGAAAGGCGTGAAGTCTGTCATGGCAACGCTTTGGATCCGCTTTCGATCCGCGCGGATCGATACCAGAGCGCAGATAGACTTTTCCGGCGGAGAATCCAACTCGCGCTGCCCGGAGCGGAAACGGAAAAGCGGAGATTGGCTCCGCCTTTCCGAGGGGGCCCGCGTCAGCTGCCGAGAATGGCGCCTTTGATCTGACGGATGTTGTTGTGCATCATGTCGATATAGGTCGAAGCCGGGCCGTCGGGTTGCGACAACGCATCCGAATAGAGCGTGCCGCCCACCTTGATGCCGGTTTCGCTGGCGATCTGCTCGATCAGCCGCGGGTTGGTGATGTTCTCGACGAAGATCGCCGCGGCCTTGTCCTGCTTCACCTGGGTGACCAGCTTGGCGACGTCGGCGGCCGACGGTTCGGAGTCGGTCGAGATGCCTTGCGGGGCGAGGAAGATCAGGCCGTATTCGTGTTCGAAATAGCCGAAGGCGTCGTGCGAGGTGATGACCACGCGCTTCTCCTCGGGGATCGACTGGATCGCGGCTTTCACTTCGCCTTCCAGCGCATCGAGCTTCTTGATGTAGGCGGCGGCATTGGTCTGGTAGCTGACACAGCCCTCGGAGTCGGCCGCGCAGAAGGCTTCGGCGATGTTGTTCACATAGATCCTGGCATTGGCGATCGACTGGAAGGCGTGGGGATCCGTGACCGTCTTACCGCCGCCGGTACCGGCGCCCTCGGCTGCGTCGGCGTCGGCGAATTCAGGTTTGAAATCGATCGGCGTAACGCCCTTGGTCAGGGTGACGATCGAGGCCTTGGTGGCGCTGGCATCGACCAGCCGCTGCAGAAAACCTTCGAAATGCAGGCCGTTGACCAGCACGATGTCGGCCTTGGCCATGGCCACCGCGTCGGCCGGGCTCGGTTCATACACATGAGCGTCGCCATCGGGCCCGACGATGGTGGTCACATCGATGCGGTCGCCGCCGACATTTTTGGCGAAATCGGCGATGACGGTGAAGCTGGCGACCACTTTCAGCGGCGCTGCGAAGGCCGACGATGTGCCGAAGGCAATTAATGTTATAACGCTCATCGCCAGGGCGGCACGGATCGATTTCAACATAAGCGGGTCTCCTTCAGGGGCAGGGGTGAGATCAGGCCGTTCTGTGGCGGTGATGGATGATGCGCGCACGCAAAATGCCGCGCGTACCGAACAGGATCGAGGCGAAATAGACGACGCCGGCGGACAGGATGATGGCCGGGCCGGACGGCAGCGACGCGTGATACGACAAGAGCAGCCCGGCGATGCAGGAAGCAAAGCCGATCAGCACCGCCAGCACGCACATCGGCTCGACGCGCACGGTCCAGAAGCGGGCGGCGGCGGCCGGCAGCATCATCAGTCCGACCGACAGCAAGGTGCCGAGCGCCTGGAAGCCGCCGACGAGGTTCAGCACGACGAGGCCGAGAAAGATGAAATGCACGGGGCTTCCCAAGCGGCTGACCGAGCGCAGGAACAGCGGATCGAGGCACTCGGCGACCAGCGCCCGCCAGAAGATGGCGAGGCTGACCAAAGTCACCGCGACGATGCCGCCGATCAGCGTCAGCGCTTCATTGTTGAGCGCCAGCACGGTGCCGAACAGCACATGCATGAGATCGACGCTTGAGCCGCGGATCGACACCATCAGCACGCCGATGGCGAGCGAAATCAGATAGAAAGCCGCCATCGAGGCATCCTCGCGCTGGATGGTGAAGCGCGAGACGGCACCGGCGCCGAGCGCCACGATGATGCCGGCGATCAGCCCGCCAATGGTCATCGGCAGGATTTCCAGCCCATAGAGCAGGAAGCCGGCGGCCGCGCCCGGCAGGATCGCATGCGCCATGGCGTCGCCCGACAGGCTCATGCGCCGCAGCATCAGGAACACGCCGACCGGGCAAGCCCCGAGCGAAAGCATCAGCGAGCCGACAAGTGCCCGCTGCATGAAGCCGAAGTCGGCGAAGGGCGCGATGAAGAGGCCGTAAAGCATGTCCATCAGGCAGCCCTCGGTCCGGCGCCGTGATGGTGATCATGCCCATGACTGTGATCATGGGCATGATCATGGCCCTCAGGCTCGCACCAGGGCGCGTTCTCTTCCCAGGCCTCGTGGAAGCGGCGGGCGCGCAACAGGTTTTCTGGCTTCAGTGTCTCCCTGGTCTCGCCCCATGCGATCGGTTGGCGCGCCAGCAGCAGCGTTTCGGGGAAATTCTGGCGCACCAGGTCCAGATCATGGACCACCACCATGATGGTGCGTTCCTCGCCATGCCAGCGCTTGATCAGCGCGATCAGGTCGCCGACCGTCTTGGCGTCGACGGCGTTGAACGGCTCGTCGAGCAGGATGAGGTCGGCGTCTTGCAACAGCACACGGGCAAACAGCGTGCGCTGCAACTGGCCGCCCGACAGCGTGTCGATCGGACGCTTTTCGAAGCCGGCGAGACCGACGGCCATCAGCGCCTGGCTGACGTCATCTCGATCTTCCCTGGTGTAGCGGCCGAGCAGCCCGCGTCTTGGCCACAGGCCAAGCGAGACCAGATCGACGACGCGGGCGGGAAAGGAGCGGTCGAGTTCCGATTGCTGCGGCAGGTAGGCGGCACGCACGCCGGGGGCGCGGATGACCTCACCGGCCATCGGTTTCAAGACGCCGACAATGCCTTTCATCAGCGTCGATTTGCCGGAGCCGTTGGCGCCGACCACGGCTGTCAGCGAGCCCTTGCGGATGGTGCCATCGAGATGATGGATCGCCGGGTGGCTGCCGTAGCCAAGCGTCAGGTCGCGGAATGTCAGGCAGGTCTGGGTCATGTCGTTCCATGGGGGCGGCGAAATCCGGCTGCTGCCAGCGGTCGATTGGATATGTGATGTTATTACATTAGTCAACAAGCCGCTCAAGCGGAGTCGCGGCTGCCGGGTCAACTTGCTGTGTACGGATGTCATACGCCGGTGGCCCAAGGGGATTTGACCGGGCGGCCTTGCCCGAAGCCGGCGGCAACTCTAAACAGGCGCCACCAATAACAGGAAGGAACGCCCCATGAGCATTCGTCGCATCGATGTTGGCCCGCGCATGAGCCAGATCGTCATTCACGGAGATACCGTCTATCTGGCCGGTCAGGTTGGTCAGCCGGGTGGGAACGTTGCTTCGCAGACCGGGGACATCCTGTCGGCCGTCGATGAACTGCTGGCCAAGGCCGGCTCGGACAAGACCAAGATTCTGCAGGCGATCATCTGGCTGGCCGACATGAGCACCTTTGCCGAGATGAACTCGGAATGGGACAAGTGGGTGCCCCGGGGCAACACCCCGGCCCGCGCCACCGGTGAAGCAAAGCTCGCCGGACCGGAATATCTGGTCGAGATCATCATCACGGCGGCGATCTGAGCCGCGGCCCGATTACCCTCCCGCAAGGGGAGGGTAATCACCCCTGCGAGGGCCTGAACCGGGCCACCAGCGTGTGGCTCTCGGCCGCGTAGATAAAGCGGACGTGGGTGACCGGGTGCTCCGCGCTCCATGTCCGACGCTCGACCACCGGGCAAGGCGCGCCGGCCTCGATGTCGAGCGCCGCCGCGATGTGCCTGTCGGCGGCAACCGCGCGGATGCGGTGCTCGGCTTCGCTCCAAGGCACGCGGCCGATCAGCCACGGGCCGGGCGCGATAGCCAGGAATTCCTCATCGATCGCTTCTGGCACGGCGGCCAGGTTGATCAGCCGCTGCTCATGCGCGAACGGCCGCTCGCCGGCGAAATGCCGGCATTCCAGCGCCAGTACCGATCCGACGGCATCGAGTTCCAGCAAACTGCGATCCTCGGCGCTGCTGCGCCTCTTGTGCCGCGCCACGCGCTCGTAGCGATAGGGCAGGCCAAGCGCCTCGACCTCGATCCGGATGTCGTGGATTTCCAGCACGGCCGCCTGCGATTGTGGCCGGCGGACGAAGCTGCCTGAGCGCCGGCGGCGTTCGATCAGTCCGGCCTTGGCCAACTGCGACAGCGCCTTGTTCACGGTCATGCGCGAGCAATTGTACTCGGTCGTCAATTCGTGTTCGAACGGGATACGATGACCGGGCGCCCAGGCGCCGGACAGGATTTTCTCGCTGATATCGGACAGGATGCGCTGGTGCAGCGAGCCGCCACCTTCGGCATCCGTCGTCTCGATCACGCTCATGCCGAGAGCGCCGTCATCACATTGCGAAAACGCTCGGCGATGGCCTCGCGCCCTGCATGCCGGCCGCCGCTGACCTGTTTTTTGCCATGCACCCAGACGCAGTCGGCCTTGCTGCCATTGGCGAAAATCCAGGCATCGAGGATCGCGTCACCCTTCTTGCCGGCCAATGAGGGGTCATTGGCATCGAGCGAGACGAGATCGGCGGATGCGCCAGCGGAAATCTCGGACGCGCCGGCACCAAGGGCGGCGCTGCCGCCGTCAACTGCGGCGTCGAACAACGCGCGACCTGTCGAGCCACCGGCGACCGCCAGCACATTGCGGGCACGATGCGCGAGGCGTTGCGAATATTCGAGCTGGCGCAACTCGTCGGGCAAGCCGATCAGAACGTTGGAATCGGAGCCGACGCCAAAACGGCCGCCATGTTCTTTAAACAGCGGCGCGGCGAAGGTGCCATCGCCGAGATTGGCCTCGGTGATCGGGCAAAGGCCGGCGATGGCGCCGCTCTTCGCCATCCCGACCGTTTCCGCATCTGTCATGTGCGTGGCGTGGATCAGGCACCAGCGCTGGTCGACCTTGGCATGGCCAAGCAGAAACTCGACCGGACGCGCGCCGGACCAGGCAAGGCAATCCTCGACCTCTTTCACTTGCTCGGCGATGTGGATGTGGATTGGTCCGTCAGGCGCTATGGCGGCGACCTGGGTCAACTCCTCCGGTGTCGCAGCACGCAAACTATGCGGAGCGACGCCGACGACGGCTTGATTCAAAGTGCCAACGCATTCCCGGCTTTTCTCAACAAGCCGGGAGAACCGGTTCACATCGTTGATGAATCGCCGCTGGCCTTCATTGGGGGCCGCGCCGCCAAAAGAGGAGTGTGCGTAAAACACCGGCAGCAGCGTCAAGCCGATACCGGTTTCGCTGGCCGCGGCCGCGATCCGCTCGGCCATCTCGGCGAGGTTGGCGTAGGGTTTTCCGTCGCGGTCGTGATGCAGATAGTGAAATTCGCCGACTCGTGAAAAACCCGCCTCCAGCATCTCGACATAGAGCTGCGCGGCAACTGCCTCGACCTGATCGGGCGTCATCGACAGCGCGAAACGATACATCACCTCGCGCCAGCTCCAGAAACTGTCGGCGGAGGGGCCGCGAAGCTCGGCCAATCCGGCCATGCCGCGCTGGAAGGCGTGGCTGTGCAGATTGGGCATGCCGGGCAGCAGGATAGAGTGGCGTTCGTCGCCGGCCAACGCAATGCTTTCAGGCTCGACAGTTGCGATGCATCCCTTGGCGAGGGTGATGCGCACATTGTTGTGCCAGCCATCGGGAAGGAGTGCCTGTTCCGCGAAGATATCAGTCACTTTTCTCTCCCGTTCTCTGTCTCTCATGCGATGATAGCGCTTGCAGTGCGTTTCAATATGTATATACATAATCGCTGCCGATTGAAACGGAAAAGATGATGGTTGCAGAGAGCAAACGCCGGGCAGGGGGGCTTCGCCTGTGGCGCAATGCGCGCCTTGTCACCATGGCCAAAAGTTCTGCCGGACTTGGCGTTGTCGAACATGGCGCGGTCGCCGCGCGTGACGGCCGCATTGTCTACGCCGGTCCCGAATCGGAGATGCCCGCAACGCTTGCTCCGGACGAGACGGTCGATTGCGAGGGCCGCTGGATCACGCCTGGCCTGATCGATTGCCACACCCATCTTGTCCACGCCGGCAACCGTGCAAACGAGTTCGAGATGCGGCTGGCCGGCGCCACCTATGAAGAAGTTGCAAAAGCGGGCGGCGGCATTGTCTCCTCGGTCAAGTCTTTACGTGCCGCCAGCCAGGATGAGTTGGTCGCGCAGTCGCTGCCTCGCCTCGATGCGCTGATCGCCGAGGGCGTAACCACGGTGGAAGTAAAGTCCGGTTACGGGCTCGACCTCGAAAATGAGCAGAAGTCGCTGCGTGCCGCCCGCCAGCTGGGCGACAGACGCCCGGTGACGATCCGCACAACCTTCCTTGGCGCCCATGCGCTGCCGCCGGAAGCCAAGGGCGACAAGGACGCCTTTATCGATCTGGTCGCAAAAGAAATTCTCCCGGCGGTCGCCGCCGAAGGGCTGGCCGATGCCGTCGACGGTTTTTGCGAAGGTATCGCTTTTTCGCCGGAGCAGATGGCGCGCGTCTTCGATGCCGCCAAGGTGGCAGGCCTGCCGGTCAAGCTTCATGCCGACCAATTGTCCAACCTGCATGGGGCCGAACTCGCCGCCCGCTACGGCGCGTTGTCGGCCGATCATCTCGAATACACCGATGAGGCCGGTGCGGCGGCGATGGCGAAGGCGGGAACCGTGGCGACGATCCTGCCCGGCGCCTATTACTTTATCCGCGAGACAAAGAAACCGCCGATCGGCCTGTTCCGGCAGCACGGCGTCAGGATGGCCGTCGCCACCGACAACAATCCCGGCACCTCGCCGCTGACCTCGCTGCTTTTGACCATGAACATGGCGGCGACCTTGTTTGGCCTGACGGTCGATGAATGCCTTGCCGGCATCACCCGCGAGGCCGCCCGTGCACTGGGCCTGCTTGGCGAAACCGGCACGCTCGAAGCCGGCAAATCCGCCGACCTGGCGATCTGGGACATCGAGCGCCCCGCCGAACTCGTCTACCGCATGGGTTTCAACCCGCTGCATGCCCGTATCTGGAGAGGACAATGACCGAACTGACCCTCAAGCCCGGCAATGCGACGCTGGCCGACTGGCGCGCTATCTATCGCGGCGCCGTGCCGAAGCTGGACGATGCCTGCAAGCCAAAAATCAAGGCGAGTGCCGAGGCGGTGGCGCGGATCGTTGCCAAGGGTGAGCCGGTCTATGGCATCAACACCGGCTTCGGCAAACTGGCCAGCGTCCGCATCCCCGCCGAGGATCTCGAGACCTTGCAGCGCAACATCGTGCTGTCGCACGCCGCTGGTGTCGGCGAGCCGATGCCATCAGCTGTTTGCAGGCTGATGATGGCGCTGAAGCTCGCCAGCCTGGCGCAGGGCGCGTCTGGGGTGCGGCCGCAAACCATCGAGTTGCTCGAAGCGATGCTGGCCAACGACGTCATCCCGGTGGTGCCGGCGCAAGGTTCGGTCGGCGCGTCGGGTGATCTGGCGCCGCTGTCGCACATGACGGCGGTGATGATCGGCGTCGGCGAATGCTTTACCCCGCATGGCCGTTTCCCGGCCAAGGTCGCCTTTGTCTCGCACGGGCTGGAGCCGGTGACGCTGGGCGCCAAGGAAGGGCTGGCGCTGCTCAACGGTACGCAGTTTTCAACGGCCTATGCGCTCGCCGCCTTGTTCGAGGCCGAAGTGCTCTACCAGTCGGCGCTGGTCGCCGGTGCGCTGTCGACCGACGCGGCAAGGGGCTCCGACGCCCCCTTCGATCCGCGCATCCACCTGCTGAGAAAGCACCGTGGCCAGATCGAGACGGCGGACGCCTTGCGCAACCTGATGGCCGGCAGCGCCATCCGTGAATCGCACCGGGTCGGCGACGAGCGCGTGCAGGATCCTTATTGCTTGCGCTGCCAGCCGCAGGTGATGGGTGCGGCACTCACCGTGCTGCGGCAGGCAGCCGACACGCTCGGCACCGAGGCCAATGGCGTCACCGACAATCCGCTGATCTTCGCCGAGGACGACACGGCACTTTCCGGCGGCAACTTCCACGCCGAGCCGGTGGCCTTTGCCGCCGACATGATCGCGCTCGCCGTCTGCGAGATCGGCTCGTTGTCGGAACGCCGCATCGCCATGCTGGTCGATCCCGCGCTGTCGGGCATGCCGGCCTTCCTGACGCCGAAGCCGGGCCTGAATTCAGGCTTCATGATCCCGCAGGTGACAGCGGCTGCTCTTGTCTCGGAGAACAAGCAGAAGGCCTATCCGGCCAGCGTCGATTCCATTCCCACCTCGGCCAACCAGGAAGACCACGTTTCGATGGCCGCGCATGGCGCGCGCCGGTTGATCGGCATGATCGAGAATGCAACGGCGGTGATCGGCATCGAATTGCTGGCCGCCGCGCAAGGCTGCGACTTCCATCAGCCGCTGGCGTCGAGCGCCGCGCTCGAAGCGGTGCGCAAGCTGGTCCGGGCCGAGGTGCCGCATCTCGACAATGACCGGCATTTCCATCCCGACATGGAAAAGGCCATCGCCATGGTGCGCAGCGGCGCGACAGTCAGGGCTGCCGGCGCGATAGCACTGCCGTCGATTTCGGGAGCGGCATGATGTCCAGAACGCCCTGGCTCACGGTAACGCGCGGCACGGCACCGCTGCTGGTGTCGATTCCGCACACCGGCATCGACCTCGCCGGCCTCGAGAATCGGCTGGTGTCGCCCTGGCTCGGCCGCCGCGATTGCGACTGGTGGATCGACAAGCTCTATGACTTCGCCGCGGGCCTCGGAGCGACTGTCGTTCACACCGCGATCTCGCGCACCGTCATCGACGTCAACCGCGATCCGTCCGGCGCCTCGCTCTACCCCGGCCAGACGACGACCGGGCTTTGCCCAACCGAGACTTTCGACGGCGATCCGCTTTACCGCGAGGGCGAGGAGCCGGGGCCGTCGGAGGTCGATGAGCGGCGCGAGAAATTCTTCGTGCCCTATCATGCCGCCATGCAAGACGAGATCGACAGGCTGCGAACCTTGCACCAGACGATCGTCGTCTACGACTGCCACTCGATCCGCTCGGTGCTGCCGCGGCTGTTCGAGGGCACGCTGCCGGTGTTCAATCTCGGCACCAATGACGGCAAGAGCGCTGACCCGGACTTGCAGGCGATGGTCGGCCGGATCATGGCCGAAACCGGCGAAAGCTCTGTCGTCAACGGCCGCTTCAAGGGCGGCTGGATCACGCGCCATTTCGGTCAGCCTCAAGATGGCATCCATGCGCTGCAGATGGAGCTGTCAAACCGTGGCTACATGCGCGAGCCGGAAGGCAAGGGCGCGCCTGACAATTGGCCGGTTCCCTACGATGCCGAGTTCGCGGCGCCGATCCGCGCAACGCTGGAAAAGATTCTTAAGACCGCGATTGCCTGGGCGCAACGCTGATCAGGCAACGCTTTCGGGATGGATGCCATGACCGGACATGCCAGGAGATTTGTTCTTGCCGTCGGGCTGCTCTCGGCCGCGGTCGTTCCGGCGGCCGCCGCCGAAGTGGCCATGAAGGGCGCTGACATTCTCGCCACCTTGAAAGGTGCCCGTGTCGAAGGCCCTGACTGGGCGCAGAGCTTCGACGATGGCGGCGCCACGATCTACACGAAAGCCGGCGCCCAGTCGCAGGGTCGCTGGGACGTGCGTGGCGACCAATACTGCTCGCTGTGGCCGCCCTCGGACATCTGGGCCTGCTACGCCATGACCATCGATACATCCGACCCTGCCCATGAGCAGGTCACCTGGATCAGCGCTGACGGCCACCGCAACGCCGCGCACCTCATTCGAAAGGGACAATGATGAACAATCCTCGCCACAACATCCGTGAAGTCCGCAGCCCGCGTGGTACAGAAATCAGCGCACGCTCCTGGCTGACCGAAGCGCCGCTGCGCATGCTGATGAACAACCTTGATCCGGACGTCGCCGAAAACCCCAACGAACTGGTCGTCTATGGCGGCATCGGCCGGGCGGCGCGCACCTGAACGACTTCGACCGCATCGTCGCCTCCCTGAGGACGCTGGCCGATGACGAGACTTTGCTGGTCCAGTCGGGCAAGCCGGTCGGCGTCTTCCGCACCCATCCCGACGCACCACGCGTGCTGATCGCCAACTCCAACCTTGTGCCGCACTGGGCGACCTGGGAAAAATTCAACGAGCTCGATAGGAAGGGCCTGATGATGTACGGCCAGATGACGGCCGGCTCGTGGATCTATATCGGCACGCAAGGCATCGTGCAGGGCACCTACGAGACCTTCGTCGAGGCCGGCCGCCAGCATTATGGCGGCAATCTCAAGGGCAGATGGATCCTGACGGGTGGTCTCGGCGGCATGGGTGGTGCTCAGCCGCTGGCCGCCGTCATGGCCGGCGCCTGCTGTCTCGCCATCGAATGCAATCCGGACTCGATCGATTTCCGTCTACGCACCCGCTATGTCGACGAGAAGGCGGAGACGCTGGACGAGGCGATGGCGATGATCGAGCGCTGGACCAAGGCCGGCGAGGCGAAGTCTGTCGGCCTGCTCGGCAATACCGCCGAGATCGTCCCGGAAATGTTCAGACGCGGCATCCGCCCCGATATGGTCACCGACCAGACCTCCGCCCACGACCCCATCAACGGCTATCTGCCAAAGGGTTGGACGATGGCTGAGTGGCGAGAGAAGCGGACGTCCGACCCGAAAGCGGTTGAAAAAGCCGCCCGCGCGTCAATGCGCGAACATGTCGAGGCAATGGTGGCATTCTGGAACGCCGGCGTGCCGACGCTCGACTACGGCAACAACATCCGCCAGGTGGCCAAGGAGGAGGGGTTCGAGAACGCCTTCGCTTTCCCCGGTTTCGTGCCGGCCTATATCCGCCCGCTGTTTTGCCGCGGCATCGGCCCATTCCGCTGGGCAGCTCTTTCCGGCGACCCGGAGGATATCTACAAGACCGACGCCAAGGTGCGCGAACTCACCCCCGGCAACACCCACCTGCACAACTGGCTCGACATGGCGCGCGAGCGCATCGCTTTCCAGGGCCTGCCGGCCCGCATCTGCTGGGTTGGTCTTGGCGACCGCCATCGGCTGGGGCTCGCCTTCAACGAGATGGTCGCAAAGGGCGAGCTGAAGGCCCCGGTCGTCATCGGCCGCGATCACCTCGATTCCGGCTCGGTCGCTTCGCCGAACCGCGAGACCGAATCGATGAAGGACGGCTCGGACGCGGTGTCCGACTGGCCGCTGCTCAACGCGTTGCTCAACACGGCGTCAGGGGCCACATGGGTGTCGCTGCATCATGGCGGCGGCGTCGGCATGGGCTTCTCGCAGCACGCCGGCATGGTCATCGTCGCCGACGGCACGCCCGAGGCAGCCAGGCGCCTGGAGCGGGTGTTGTGGAACGATCCGGCGACCGGCGTCATGCGCCATGCCGATGCCGGCTACGACATCGCCATCGAGTGCGCGAAGGAGCATCAGCTCAATCTCCCCGGCATTCTCGGGTGAGTGGTTGAACCGATGCGCGTCCTGCGGGCATCTGAATACCGGTCGATGCCGTGGAAGAACGGCGGCGGCGTGACGACGGAAATCGCCGTCTCGCCTGCAGGCGCCGGGCTCGAAGACTTCGACTGGCGCGTCTCGATGGCGCGCGTCGAGGGCAGCGGCCCGTTCTCGCAATTTGCCGGGATCGATCGCACGCTTGCCGTGCTCGAAGGCGAGGGCATCGTCCTCGATATTGCCGGCCGCCCGCCGATATCAGTCACCAGGGCGACCGCCCCACTTTCCTTTCCGGCTGACGTGCCGACCGCGGCCGCGCTGATTGGCGGGCCGATCACCGATCTCAATGTCATGACCCGCCGAAGCCGGATGACGCATTCGGTCGAGCGTCTGGCGGTTTCGGCGCCGGTGGAAATCAAGACCAAGGCGAGGATAAACCTCATCCTGTGCCTGAATGGGGAAATCACTGTGCCCGGCACCGAACCGGTTCGCCTCGGGCCGCTGGACACGCTGCTGCCTGGCCCGGATACCGCCAGCCTGCTTGTCCAACCCGTCCATGACACGACGCTGTTCGTGATCCGGATCGGCGGCGTCACCGGCAACGATTAACGCTTGTTTCCAAACATGATCGCGATGCCGGCGAAATATAGCGTAAGCTGCTGGCGGCATCACGAAAAAGCCTGAATCCTCTTCGTCGATCGATCTTGACGGGAACAGGGGCGCACGTCTTTGAATTTTTGCTGAGAGATGACGCCCTGTCGTGGTGCGGAAACAAACTTTCGGCAATTGGGGTTTATGCAACCAATTGCATTTGAATCGGTTTTAGGGCCATTGCCGTGGCGGTGACGCCGCTGAGTGCCGCATACGGAATTTTCAATGAATATTCAGACGAACCCTGCCCAAATCGAGAAGACAAGCGCGAGCTTCCCGGTAATCACGGAAGAGCCGATCCGATCCAATTTCCTGCCCGAAGACCGCCTTCGGCTGCTTGGCGAAAGCCTCGCAAAAGGCGACCTGACGGATCTCTTCGGCCTGACGCCGTTCGATTTTCAGGCCCGTATCCGCGACAGCGCCAAGAAGATTTTGGAGGTCTACCGTTCGACCAACGCCGCGCAGGCGCGAGGCGAGACGATCACGCCGGCGGCACAGTGGCTTCTCGACAACAACTATCTGGTCGAAGAAACCATCTTCCAGGTCAAGCGCGACCTGCCGCGCCGCTTCTACCGCCAGCTGCCCACCCTGAAACTGCCCGACAGCGGCAGCGTGCCGCGCGCGCTGGCGCTGGCCTGGACCTATGTGGCGCATTCGGACAGTTCCGTCTCGGCGACGATGTTCAAGTCGATCGTCCAGGGCTTTCAGTCGGTCGAGCCGCTGAAGATCGGCGAACTCTGGGCGCTGCCCTCATTGTTGCGCTTCGTCCTGATCGAAAATCTCCGCCGGCTGGCGGTCAGGGTCAATCGCACCCGCCAGATGCGCCAGATCGCCAACGACGTGGCGGACAAGGTTCTGGCGACCGACGACACCCCCGACCGTCAGGCGATCCTGTCCAACTTCAGCGCCCACGCGCAGGACACCACCTTCGCCACCCAGCTGCTCTACCGCTTGCGCGATGGATCGCAGAACGCAGGCAAGGCCCTGGAGTGGCTGGAAGGCGAGCTCGAAAAGACCGGCTCCGACGCCGAGGAAATCATCATTTCCGAACATCACACGCTGTCCAGCGGCAATGTGACGACCGGAAACATCATCCGCGGCCTGCGCCTCATCAACGACGTCGACTGGACGGTGTGGTTCGAAGGCGTCAGCCGCATCGATACCGTGCTGCGCGAGCGCACCGATTTCGCCGCGCTCGACTTCTTCTCGCGTGACCAGTACCGGACCGCGATCGAGGAACTGGCGCGCCGCTCGAACCTTTCGGAATATCGCGTCGCCGAGAAGGCCATCGAACTGGCCGGTCACGCCGCCAGCGGGACCATCATTGGTCATAGTGAAGGTGATGCCGCTCCGGCTGCGTCCGCCCACACCGATGTCGGTTTCTTTCTTGTCGGCCCGCGCCGGCTGGAACTGGAAAAGGCGATCGGCTACCGGCCGACGGTCAGCCAGACGACCAAACGCGCGTTCCGCAAGACCGGATGGCTTGGCATCGTCGTACCGGTGTTTGCGCTGACGGCTCTGCTTCTCGTCCTCTCCGGCAACGCCCTGGCCAATCTGGGCCTGTCGGTGCCGTCGATCGTCTTGATGCTGGCGCTGTTCGCGGTGCCGGCCAGCGAGGGTGCGCTCGCCTTCTTCAACACCGTCGCGTCGCTGTTCCTGAAGCCGACGCGCCTCGTCGGCTACGACTACAAGCACGGTGTACCGTCCGAGGCGCGCACCCTGGTGGTGGTGCCGTCGCTGATCGGCTCGCGCGACGACGTCGAGGAAAACATCCGCAACATCGAGGTGCATTACCTCGCCAACACGGCGGATGAAATCTACTTCGCGCTGCTGTCGGACTGGCCCGACAGCAAGACCGAGATCGATGCGGCGGACACCGAGATACTCGAATTCGCCCGCGCCGAGATCGCCCGCCTGAACGCCCGCTATCCCTCGCAAGGCGCATCGCGCTTCTACATCCTGCACCGGCGCCGTCTCTTCAACGCCGCCCAGGGCGCCTGGATGGGCTGGGAGCGCAAGCGCGGCAAGCTGCATGAGCTCGACCTCCTGCTGCGCGGCGACAGCGACACCACGTTCCTGCCGCTCGACGTGCCGCTGCCGGAAAACGTCGTCCATGTGATGACGCTCGATGCCGACACGCGCACCACCCGCGACGCCGTCGCGACCCTCGTCGGCAAGCTCTGCCATCCGCTTAACCGTCCGCATTTCGATGCGACCAAGCGGGTGGTCACGGCCGGCTACACCATCCTGCAACCGCGCATCACCGCGTCGCTGACCAGTGGTGACGATGCGTCGTTCTTCCAGCGGGTCTTCTCGGCCAATCGCGGCCTCGATCCTTATGTGTTTGCCGTATCCGATCTCTATCAGGACGTCTTCGGCGACGGCTCCTTCACCGGCAAGGGCCTTTATCATGTCGACGCCTTCGAGGCGGCGCTGCAGGGTCGCATCGAGGAAAACACCATCCTCAGCCACGATCTGCTCGAAGGTGCGCTGGCGCGCTCGGCGCTGGTCACCGACGTCGAGCTGGTCGAGGACTACCCGACACGCTACTCGGTCGACGCCTCGCGTCACCATCGCTGGGCGCGTGGCGACTGGCAGCTTCTTGGCTTCATCCTCGATCCGCGCTCCGGCGTGCCGGCCTTGTCGCGCTGGAAGATGGTCGACAACCTGCGTCGCTCGCTGACGCCGATCTTCTGGGTGATGGCGGCGATCGCCGGCTGGACGCTGCTGCCCTTCACGCAGGCCGCGCAGTGGCAGGCCCTGCTCATCCTCAGCCTGTTCATGGCGCCGACATTCGACGTCGTCAACGCCATCCTGCCCAAGAGCGGCGACCAGACGCCGCGCGGTCATTTCTCGGCACTGGCGCGTGACGTCGCCTTCGGCACAGCCATGGTTGCGCTCAAGATCGTGCTGATGGCGCATAATGCCTGGATGATGGGCGACGCCATCGTGCGCACGCTCTACCGGCTGTTGGTCAGCCGCCAGAACCTGCTGGAATGGCGCACCGCCTCGCAGGCGCACAAGAGCGGCGACAACGATCTCGGCTCCTATTACGGCATGATGTATGGCGCCGTGATCATCGGCTTCGTCGGTCTCGCCATACCGGTGCTGGCCGATTCCACCGGCGCCTTCGTCGCCTTCTTCTTCGCCCTGTTCTGGATCGCCTCGCCGGCCATCGCCGCCTGGATCAGCCGTTCGGCCGAAACCGAGGACCGGCTGCGCATCTCAGCCGCCGACATCCATGCGCTGCGCACGGTGGCGCGGCGCACGTGGCACTATTTCGAGAGCTTCGTAACGGCCGAGCATCACAATCTGCCGCCGGACAATTTCCAGGAAAGTCCGGCGCCGGTCGTGGCGCCACGCACCTCGCCAACCAATATCGGCGTCTATCTGCTGTCCGTCGTCTCGGCGCGAGACTTCGGCTGGATCAGCCTGTCCGATGCCATTACCCGCATCGACGCCACGATGACCACCATCGAGGGCATGCCGCGCGACCGTGGCCACCTCTTCAACTGGTATGACACGACGACGCTGAAGCCGCTTTATCCGCTCTATATTTCCGCTGTCGACAGCGGAAATCTTGCCGGCCATCTGGTGGCGGTGGCGGCAGCCTGTGCCGAGTGGGCGGAAGCGCCCTCCGTGCACCTCCAGGGCGATTTCGAAGGCATCCTCGACACGGTCACCATCCTCAGCGAAAGCCTCGACGATTTGCCTGACGACCGCCGCCAGCTGCGCCCGTTGCGTCAGCGCCTGGCGGACCGTCTCGACGGCATGCGGCGCGCGGTCGAAACCATCAAGGCGCAGCCGGAAATGGCGTCGATCCGCACCATCAATCTGGCCGTGCTGGCCGGCGAGATCCGCAAACTCGCCGCTGCCATCCATACCGAGGCCGCATCGGCCCAGAGCGACATCATCGTCGATTGGGCGGCAAGGCTGGAAGCCAGTTGTGAGGCGCATGTCCATGACGCGCACAGCGACGACAACGCTGTCGAGGCCCTGCGCGCCAAGCTCTTGACCTTGCGCGAGCGCACGCGCCGCTTTGCCTTCGAAATGGATTTCTCCTTCCTGATGCGGCCTGAACGCAAGCTGCTGTCGATCGGCTACCGTGTCGAGGAACACCAACTCGATGAAAGCTGCTACGACCTTCTCGCGTCCGAGGCGCGGCTGACCAGCCTGTTCGCCATCGCCAAGGGTGACCTGCCTACCGAGCACTGGTTCCGTCTTGGCCGGCCGATCGTCGAGATCGGCTTCCAGGGCGCGCTCATGTCGTGGTCCGGCTCGATGTTCGAGTATCTGATGCCGCCGCTGGTGATGAAAGAGCCGCAAGGCAGTATTCTGAACCAGACCAGCAAGCTGATCATCAAGCGTCAGATCCAGTACGGCCGCCAGAAGAACGTGCCATGGGGCATTTCGGAAGCGGCCTATAACGCCCGCGACCGCGAACTGACCTACCAGTATACCAATTTCGGCGTCCCTGGCCTCGGGCTGAAGCGTGGTCTCGGCCAGAACACGGTGATTGCGCCTTACGCGACCGTGCTGGCGGCGCAGTTCAACCCGCGTGAAGCCGTGCAGAACCTCGCGCGGTTGCGGGAGGTCGGCGCGCTAGGCCGCCACGGCTACTACGATGCCGTCGACTTCACGCCGCAGCGCGTACCGGAAGGCACCGATCATGTCGTCGTGCAGAACTACATGGCCCACCATTCGGGCATGTCGATCGTGGCGGTTGCCGATGCCATCTTTGAAGGCCGCATGCGCGACCGGTTCCACAGCGATCCGGTCATCGAATCCGCCGAACTGCTGCTGCAGGAGCGGGCGCCGCGCGACATCCCGACCGCGACCGTCAGGACCGAGGCCGACGAACGCGCCAAGGACGAGACCGAGATCGAGAGCCCCGACACCCGCATCGTGCTCGATCCGTTGCGGGCGCTGCGTTCGACCAGTGTGATGTCCAACGGCCGTTATTCGGTGATGGTCACCGCGACCGGCTCCGGCTACAGCCGCTGGGGCGATCTCTCCATCACCCGCTGGCAGCCGGACCCTACCGAGGACCGGCTCGGCTCCTACATCTTCCTGCGCGATGCCGGCACCGGCGACTGGTGGTCGGCGACCGCGGAGCCGAAGCACGCCGCCGAGGAAAAGGCGCAGACCCTGTTCTCCGACGACAAGGCGAGCTTCGTCAAATCGGTGGGCACCTTGCGCTCCGAGGTCGAATGCATCGTCATTTCGGAAGGAAATGGCGAGGGCCGTCGGGTCACCCTCTACAATGACGGCCCATCCGACCGTCACATCGAAGTGACCTCCTTTGCCGAACTGGTGCTCGGGCTGGAGGCATCGGACAACGCGCATCCGGCCTTCTCGAAGATGTTCGTCGAGACCGAGATCGCGTCGAACAACAGTGCGATCTTCGCCACGCGGCGCAAGCGCGAAACCAGCGAGCCCGATGTCGCCATGGTGCATTTCGTCACCGATCCGTCGGGATTGGCGCGTGATGCCGAGGCCGAGACCGACAGGCGAGCCTTCATCGGCCGTGGCCGCACCATCGTCGATGCGGCCGCTTTCGATCCGGGCGCCAGGCTTGGGGGCCATTCGGGGTTCACTCTCGATCCCGTCGCCGCGCTGCGCCGCCGGTGCGCGTGCCCGCCAACAAGAAGATATCCCTGACCTTCTGGACCGTCGTCGGCGCCAGCCGCACTGAACTGGAGGAGGCCGTCGCCCGGCTCGACCATCCGGAGAGTTTCGCTCGCCAGGCCATGCTCGCCTGGACCCGCAGCCAGGTGCAGACCCGCCATATGGGCCTCAGCCTGACCGATGCCGCAAACGTGCAGAAGCTGGCGCGCTATCTGATCTATCCGGATCCGTTCCTGCGTCTCCCCGCCGAATCCATCGCCTCGGGGCTGGGCAAGCAGTCGAGCCTGTGGCCGACCAGCATTTCGGGCGATTTCCCGATCTTCCTGGTCAGGATCGGCGACGTCGCCGACCTGGAGATCGTCGCCCAGGCGCTGCGTTTCCAGGAGTACATGCGCACCCGCGGCATGATGATCGATTTCGTCGTCGTCAACGAGCAGGCGTCCTCCTACGTCCAGGACCTGCAGCGTGCGGTCGAGACGCTGTGCGAAAACAGCCGCCTGCGCGGCAAGGAACTCGGGCCTCGCCAGCACATTTTCGCGGTCCGCCGCGACCTGATGGACGAGACCACCTACAAGACGCTGCTCGCCGTCGCCCGCGTCGTCCTGCACACGCGCAACGGCACCATCTTCGATCAGATCGAGCGGGCGGAGGCGGCTGCCCTGCAGGCGCGCGAACCCCTGCAGCCGGCAGGATCGCTGGTCCCGCGCGACCTGCCTTCGCTTGCGCCGACGGCGCATGCCTTTGCCTCGCAGGCGGTGGCGAATGCCAGCGCCGACGGAAGCGGGCTCAGCCAGTGGAACGGCTTTGGCGGTTTTGACGGCGACGGGCGGCACTATGTCGTGCGCCTCGCCGGCCGGCGCACCACGCCGCAGCCGTGGATCAACGTCGTCTCCAACGCTTCGTTCGGCTTCCATATCTCGGCCGAGGGCGCTGCGTTTACCTGGAGCCGCAACAGCCGCGATTATCAGCTGACACCGTGGTCGAACGACCCGGTCTCGAACCGGCCGGGTGAGGGCCTCTACATCTACGATCAGGCCAGCGGCAAGGCGTTCTCGCCGCTCGCCGCCGTGGTGCGCGATCCCTCGATGACCTACGAGGCCTGGCACGGCCAGGGTTTCTCGACTTTCCGCTCGAGGCGCGGACCCTTGTCGATGGATCTTACCTATGTCGTCGATCCGGTCGATCCGGTGAAAATTTCGCGATTGCGCATCCAGAATTCCGGTTCGGTGCCGGCGCGGCTGCGTGTCTATGCCTATGCCGAATGGGTGCTCGGCGGGCATCGCTCGCGCACGGCGGCAACCATCGTCCCGTCCCGCGACGCTGCCACCGGTGCGTTGCTGGCGCAAAACCCCTACGGGCTCGATTTCAGCGAGCGGGTGGCCTTCCTGGCCGCCGACGGTGGCGTGCACTCGGTGACGACCGACCGCTCGGAGTTCCTCGGCCGGCACGGCACCAGCGAGCTTCCGCACGCGGTGCTGAGTGGCGCGGCACTCACGGGCCGTGTCGAAGCTGGAGACGATCCTTGCGCGGCGATCGCCCGTGACATCGAGATTCCCGCCGGCGGCGACGTGACGCTGCTGTGGCTGCTTGGCGATGCCGAGTCCGTCGAGGAAGCCAGCGCCTTGGTGCAGCAGCACCGGGCCAAGGATTTCGACAAGCGGCTGGCCGACAACGAGCGCGAGTGGCGCGGCTTCCTCGACACCATCCAGGTCGAGACGCCGGACAAGGCGCTCGACGCCATGGTCAACCACTGGCTGCCCTATCAGAGCCTGGCCTGCCGCATCCGCGCCCGCTCCGCCTTCTATCAGGCAAGTGGCGCTTTCGGCTTCCGCGACCAGTTGCAGGACACGCTGGCGTTGCTGGCCCATGATCCGCAGCTGGCGCGTGACCAGATCCTCAACGCCGCGCGGCGGCAATTCCCCGAAGGCGACGTACAGCACTGGTGGCTGCCGCGCACCGGCGCCGGCGTGCGCACCATGATCTCCGACGATGTGGTCTGGCTGGCCCATGCCACGGCGCGCTATCTGCTGGTGACTGGCGACGCCACCATCCTGAAGGAGCAACTGCCCTTCATCGACGGACAGGCTCTGGGCGAGGGCGAGCACGATGCCTTCTTCACTCCGGAAGTTTCGAAGAAGACGGCCTCGCTCTACGATCATTGCGCGCGAGCGCTCGATCTTGCCATCAAGCGCAGCAGCCCCGCCGGGCTACCGCTGATCCTTGGCGGCGACTGGAACGACGGCATGAACCGCGTCGGCGAGCAGGGCAAAGGTGAGAGCGTCTGGCTGGGCTGGTTCCTCCTGAAGACCCTGGGCGACTTCGCCGCCGTCGCCAAGACCGAGGGTGATGCCAAGCATGCGCAAGCCTGGGCAAAGCATGCCGATGCGCTGAAGCGGGCGCTCGAGAGTACGGCATGGGACGGCGAATGGTACCGGCGTGGCAGCTTCGATGACGGCACGCCGCTCGGCTCGCGATCCTCGCAAGAGTGCAAGATCGATTCGATTGCCCAGTCCTGGAGCGTGCTTTCGGGAGAGGGCGACCCGGCGCGGTCGACGACGGCGATGGAGCAGGCGACGAAGCTGCTCGTCGACGACAAGCTCAACATCGTCAAGCTGTTCACACCACCCTTCTCGAAGACGGACAAGGACCCGGGCTACATCAAGAGCTATCCACCCGGTGTTCGCGAGAATGGCGGCCAGTACACCCACGCCGCCACATGGTTCGTCATCGCGCTCGCCGAAATGGGGCTGACCGACGAGGCCTATCGCTGTTTCTCGATGCTTAATCCGGTCAACCATGCGATCGACGAGGCTTCGGCCGAGCACTATCGCGTCGAGCCCTATGTGGTTGCGGCCGATATCTACGCCGGGGACGACAAGGGCGGCCGTGGCGGCTGGACCTGGTACACCGGCTCCGCCGGCTGGCTCTACAGGGCGGCGGTCGAAGGCATCCTGGGCATCGAACGGCGTGGCAAGCGCGTCCAGTTCAAGCCGAAGCTCCCCAGCCACTGGGACGGGTATTCGGCGACCCTCAAGATGCTGGGCGCGGAACTCAGGGTTCGCGTCATCCGCGACAATAAGACCAAGACGGTTTCATTGGAGCTGAATGGGGCAAAGACCAAGGTTTCGACGGTTGAGCTAAAAAGTGGCGAGGTTGCTGACGTCGTCATCAGAATCCCGGCCTGACCCATGTCGCCCGGCAGCACGCCCTCGGCTTGACTCCTGGGTGACGCGGTTTGGGGACGACGGCATGATGGAACACGGCGCCAAGTCGCTTGGGGCCGTGTTCGAGAGTGGGGCCCGGATCGGGACTGGTAATTATTTAGAATCAATACTTTGATGCATCACGCCTGGGCGTTCCCCCCAGGTGAATCTTGGCCTCCCGGCGATCCCTAGGAGCCGCCAGGGCGCGTTACTTTGAGCGTACTGTTGAGAAGGCGATTTCAGCCCCTCGTCATCCGCCCGACATCCTTGGTGATTAAAATTGCGGCAGCACTGGCCGTCTGCCATGATTCCGCCGCATGCCTGACATTTTAGCTGTCTTCTCAAACCGTTAGGTGATCACGGCAGATTTCGGAACGTCGCCATCTTTTGTTCGCTCAGAGGGAACTGAAGAGGTACACGGCCATTGTTTTGCGACGTATCAAGCGGTACGAGTCAAATGATGCAGTGCACAATAAACAGCGTGGCGGAGTAACTGGGGTGACCCTTCTGCAAATCTACTGGAGAGCGCTCGGTTATCTGGCCGAAGACAGGAAACGCGTCGCGTTGATCTGTTCGGCCAACGTCGCTCTCGCCATCATCGCCATCCTCGAGCCGATCATGTTCGGCCGGGTGATCGATGCGATTTCCGAGCGCGGTTCCGTGTTTACCACGCTTGCCCTGTGGGCGGGCCTGGGCGCCTTCAACATCGTCGCCTTCGTTCTGGTGGCGCGCGGCGCCGACCGTTTCGCCCACAAGCGGCGCAGCGAGGTGCTTTGCCAGTCTTTCGAACGCGTGATCACCATGCCGCTCGCCTGGCACCATCAGCGCGGCACCTCCAACGCCTTGCACACGCTGTTGCGCGCGGTCGAGACGCTGTTTAGCCTGTGGCTCGAATTCATGCGTCAGCATCTGTCCACTGCCGTTGCCCTTGTCCTGCTGGTGCCGACGGCCATCAGCATGGATCTGCGCATGTCGCTGGTCCTGCTGGCGCTCGGCGCGCTCTATGTCTGCATCGGCCGGCTGGTGATGAAGCGCACCAAGGCAGGCCAGGCCGCCGTGGAGCGCCACTATCACCAGGTGTTCGCGCATGTGACGGATTCGGTCAGCAACGTCGCCGTGCTGCAAAGCTACAACCGCCTCGGCCATGAGGCCGATACGCTGCGCCGCTACGTCAAGAACCTGCTCGACGCGCAGAACCCGGTGCTCGACTGGTGGGCGATGGCCAATGCGCTGCATCGCCTGTCGTCCACCATTTCGATGATGGTGGTGCTTCTGATCGGCGCCTATCTGGTCACCCATGGCCAGCTGCGCATCGGCGACGTCATCGCCTTCACCGGCTTTGCCACGCTGCTGATCGCCCGGCTCGACCAGATGTCGGCCTTCGCCAACCAGATTTCCGAGGCCCGCGCCAAGCTCGAGGACTTCTACCGTCTCGAGGACTCCGCCGCCGACGCCGCCGAGCCGGATGGCTTGCGCGATCTGACCAACGTCACCGGCCACGTCCGCTTCGAGAATGTCGGCTTCGAATTCGCCAACTCGGGACAAGGCATCGACGACGTGTCGTTCGAGGTTCAGGCCGGTCAGACGGTCGCCATCGTTGGCCCGACGGGCGCCGGCAAGACCACGCTCATCAACCTCTTGCAGCGCGTCTTCTCGCCGTCCCATGGGCGTATCCTGATCGACGGCATGGACACCCGCACCGTGACCCGCAAGTCGCTGCGTCATTCGATCGCCACCGTGTTCCAGGATGCCGGCCTGCTCAACCGCTCGATCGAGGACAACATCCGCGTCGGCCGCGCCGATGCGACCAATGACGAGATCCATGCCGCCGCCAACGCGGCTGCCGCGCAGGACTTCATCCTGGCCAAGAGCAGCGGCTACGATACGCTGGTTGGCGAACGCGGCGGCCAGCTGTCGGGTGGCGAGCGCCAGCGCATCGCCATTGCCCGCGCCGTGCTGAAGGATGCACCGATCCTGGTGCTCGACGAAGCGACCAGCGCCCTCGACGTCGAGACCGAGGACCGCGTCAAGGAAGCGATCGACGAATTGCGGCGCGACCGCACCACCTTCATCATCGCCCACCGCCTGACCACCGTTCGCGACGCCGATCTGGTTGTGTTCATGGACAAGGGCAGGGTGGTCGAGATGGGCGGCTTCGCGGAACTGTCGATGCGCAATGGCCGCTTTGCCAGCCTGCTGCGTGCCGGTGGCCTGCTCAACGACGAGGAGGTTCGCCGCCTCAGCCGCACGGTCCAGCAGCAGCAGGAAGCAGCCGCCTGATCGGGGGTAGTGCCTCTGCCTTCTCCCGCAAAAGGGAGAAGGCGAGACGCGCCTGCGACACCACCGCTCGATTGCCCCAAACGCGCCGGCGGTCTATGTAGAGCCGCATGAGCGACATGACTTCACGCCTGACTGGCTGGATGGATCTTGCCAACCCGACACGCTTCGTCGGGCTGGCCGACAGGGTCGTGCCTTGGCTGGCGACGATCGCCGCACTCATCCTCGCCATCGGGCTCTATATGAGCTTCGCGGCGCCCGAGGACTTCCAGCAAGGCATCACCGTCCGCATCATGTACCTCCACGTGCCTTTCGCCTGGCTCGCCATGATGTGCTACACGCTGATGGCTATCTCGGCGCTTGGCACGCTGGTCTGGCGGCATCCGCTGGCCGATGTCGCGCTGAAATCCGCGGCCCCCATCGGGGCTGTCTTCACCGCGCTGGCGCTGGTCACCGGTTCGATCTGGGGCAAGCCGATGTGGGGCACCTGGTGGGTCTGGGATGCGCGGCTGACCTCGGTCTTCGTGCTGTTCCTGATGTATCTCGGCATCATCGCGCTGACCCGTGCGCTCGACGATGCCGGACGCGCCGCCTGGGCCGCCGCCATCATCACGCTGGTCGGCTTCATCAACATCCCGATCATCAAATTCTCGGTCGACTGGTGGAACACGCTGCACCAGCCGGCCTCGGTGTTCCGGCTCGGCGGGCCGACCATCGATCCCAGCCTGCTGTGGCCGCTGCTGGTCATGGCCGTCGGCTTCACGGTGCTGTTCTTCGCATTGCACCTGATGGCGATGCGCACGGAAATCCGCCGCCGCCGGGTCATTGCAATGCGTCGCGTCGCCGCCAGGCAGGCCGAGCGGATTTAAGGCGCCATTGCGCCGGTGCACTGACAGATCAAGCGTTCATCGTCTCTGAACAGCTTGTCATTTCTGCAGATTGTGAACCTCGAACGCGGTCTCCTGAGGCGGCGAGGTGAACCCACCCTTGATGCCCGTTTTCATTTGAGGCATCAGGATATCGTCCCGGAATTGCTCCCAACTCTTCTTGGATTCGTGAACCGCAACAATTGACCAGCCACCGGCCGACGGGCCGGCAACATGGAAGACTTGGCCTTTTGGCAGGCTTTTTCCGCCTGCTGGATGCACCGCAGCGATTGACGCCTCGTACTGCTCCTTCGTGCCGCCAGGAAAATAATGCGTGATCGCGTAAGCCATTTTTGTTTTCCTCCCGAGCAAGCCGCAAACCATCCAATGGCCGGCTTGCTGAAGCCAGATTGACGTAAGGGAACACCGGGGACATGCAGAACCTTAGACAGGGTCGACCATGCACCATGCCCTGGACACGGGTTTGGATGTTCGCGTCAGCCGGTGCGGCCGCGCGCAGCCACCGGCAACGTTTCCAGCACCTTGTCGCCGTCGATCAGATTGACCTCGTTGAACAGGTTGGTGACGACGCAGCAATGATCGGGCACGACGCGGACGCGTTCACCAATGCGCAGCCTGGCCTGGTCCAAAAGCGTGACGGTGCCGTGCTCCTCGCTCAAGCCGGTTACCCGCGCGCCCGCAACGCCGAGCAACTCGCCGAAATCGGGCAGCCCAAGCGTGTCGCTGGACAGCGCCTTGCTGCCGGCATCGAGGATGGCGCGCGTCGGCGTCGGATGGCTGACCACCGTCGACAGCACCGTCAGCGCGCAATCGTCGAGAGTGCCGACGCCTTTGGCGACCTGATAGCGATCGAGATAGATGTAGGTGCCGGGGCGATATTCGGTGACGACCGATGCGCCGCTGGAGCGCCACATGTCCGGCGTGCCGCCGCTGGAGATGCGTTCGCAGGCAAGGCCCGATGCGGCCAGCGCCTGCCTGGCGTCGGCGAGCCAGGCTTCAGCCTCGGCCGCGCGGCCGGCGGCCGGGTAGGTCATCAGCCCACCGAAGACGAGGCCGCCAGCCTTGTCGATCTGTCGTGCCAGCGCAACCGCTTCGCCGGCCGTCTGCACGCCGCAGCGGCCCATGCCGGTGTCGCATTCGACCAGCACCGGCAGACGATGGCCGGCGTCGGTGAAAGTCGCCGCGAGCCCTCCCAGCGTCTCCATACTGTCCGCCGTCACCGAGAGGGTGACACGGCGATGCAACGCCAGAAGCCGCTCCAGCTTGGCGCGGCCGAGGATGTTGTAGGGCAGAAAAATATCGGCGAGCCCGGCGTCGGCCATCACCTCGGCCTCGCCGATCTTCTGGCAGGTGATGCCGACGGCGCCGGCCGCGACCTGTTTCTTCGCCCAGTAGGGCAATTTGTGCGTCTTGATATGCGGCCTCAGCTTCAGCCCGTTCTTGTCGGCATGGGCCTGCGCGCGGGCAATGTTGGCTTCGGCGCGCGCCGCGTCGATCAGGATCGAGGGCGTATCGAGGTCGTGGATAGTCGGCATCATCTGTCACCCTGTGAAAATCCGCAGGGGTTATGATCCTGAAAGCGCGCGATGTCACGCGGCCAGCCGAGCGGATCTGTGGTCCATGCGCACAAGCCGCAAGGCGCGTGCAGGGTGGCAAGACGGATCGACACCGCGGCGGCGTTCGGCTATGCGGTTTGCCTATGCGTGTCGCCCAAAAGTGCGTAGCGGTTTTGGGATAACGGCATGCGTGCTAACAAGCTGAAGCGTATCGCTTGAACCCCGCCAGACGCCGCGCGCTTGAGCAAAGTCGACACGAAGGACCATGATCATGAAACGCTCCGCCATCAACGACATAATCCGCGAAGCCGACGCTTTCATCCGCTCGTTCGGCTACATCATGCCGCCCTTCGCCTATTGGTCGCCCGAGGAAATGAAGGCGCGCCAGGTCGACTCCTCGGCCATCTTTACCTCCCGGCTCGGCTGGGACATCACCGACTACGGCCAGGAGAAGTTCAAGGAGCTCGGCCTGTTCCTGTTCACCGTTCGCAACGGCCGCTACGAGGACATGAAGAAGGGCATGGGCATGCTCTATGCCGAGAAGATCATGATCTCGCGCAAGGACCAGCTGTCGCCGATGCACCGCCACAACATCAAGGCCGAGGACATCATCAACCGTGGTGGCGGCAAGCTGGTGCTGGAACTGTTCATGCACGATCGCGATGGCGGCATCGATCCCAAGGCCGAGGTGTCGGTGCCTGTGGACGGAACCATCCACAGGCTGCCGGCTGGCGGGCTGCTGAAGCTCGACCCGGGCCAGAGCGTCACGCTGCTGCCCGGCGTCTGGCACGCCTTCTGGGCCGAGGGCAAGGATGTGCTGATCGGCGAGGTGTCGACCGTCAATGACGATCTCACCGACAATGTCTTCCGCGAACCGATCGGCCGTTTTTCCAACATCGACGAGGATACAGCGCCGGTGCACCTGCTGGTGTCCGACTACGAGAAGTGGCTGGGCTAGGTTCGCTGTACTGTCAGGCCACCTCAATGACAGCAGCCCGGCGCTGGCTGCACGCTCGTCCGGCACAGGCAGGATGAACTGATCGGCACGTCCGCCTTGGCCAGCGCCACCGCGAGCCTTGCCTGCAGCGCCGGCAGTTCTTCGGTCTCGCCGCGCCGTTCCGGGCATTCCACCAGCCCGTGCAGCGACCACACATTGTTCGGATGCTGGGCGCAGCGCTGCACCTTGCGGCTGAGGCCCAGATCGTCGCGATAGACCTGCTCGGCCTCTTGCGCGTGGCCCTGGTCGAGAAGCAGCGCGGCCAGCGCATGGCGCGGCGGGTGCATCCAAGCCCACGGCTCGGTGTAGGACAGATTGTCGTCGAGCTCGACCGCTTGCCGCAAATGGCCATAGGCCTCGTCATGCCGGCCCTGGTGATAGGCAAGCTCGCCATCGAGCAAGGCAGCGCCGACGGCGAGCGAGGCGCGGGTCGGGTTGCTGAGGAAGCGCCGATCGGGCGCGATGCCTTCCAGATGCCGATGGAACTGGTCGCGCTCGCGCTCCGCCTCGGCAAAATTCCTGAGCGTCGCATGCGCGACACCCTTGGCGTAGTGCTGCATGGCCGCCGTCAGCACATAGAGCGCCGGCTCCCTGGTCAGGGGCTCGTCGATGATCTCCTGCCAGCGGCCGAAGCGTACCAGCACATGCGATTTCATCGCGTGGTAGCCTTCCACCGTCTGGGTGAGTTTTGGCCGGTCGGGAAGGCTGACGACGTCGCGCGTCACCAGGCTGCGTACTCTCTCGGCGGCCCACAGGGCCGGCCTGGACTGGCCTGACAACATGCAGGTGAACATCATCAGATGCAGGTCGTGGCAGCAGCCGAGCAGATAGTAGGTCGGCTCATCCGCATAGGCGAGGTAGAGGTCGTTGGCGCGAACCGCTTTTTCGCTGGCAAGCTTCGCCTTGTCATACGCGCCGCACAGCACATAGATGTGCCCCGGCATGTGGTTCATGTGCCCGGCATCGGGGCACATCTCGCCGAGCAGGTCGGCCGAGCGCATGCCGCGTTCCGGCATGGTGGACATTTCCAAAAGATGGATGTGCAAGTGAACGATCGCCGGATGCTGTGCAATCCCGGCCTCGTCGGCAAGCCGGATCGATCGCTCGCAAACCTCGAGCGCCTCGACGACATCGGAATTCGGCGCCGGTTCGCCGGTCTTGAGGTTCCACAGGCGCCGAACGGTGCGCATCATCAGCGCCTCGACAAAAAGCGCCATCACATCATGGTCGTTGGGAAAGCTGGCATAGACCAGCCGCATCGCAGCGGCGTAGGCGTCATCCCACTTTTCGAATTCGGGCAGTGTCACCCGATGCGGTTTCTGGAAACGGCAAGCAAGCGCCTCGATCAAGCGCCCTTCGACATCGCTGGCGGCGGCCGCATTGGCCCGCGCCAGCTGGACATGCTTAAAGCAAAGCTTGGTCGCGCTGTTCGCCTCGGCCTCGCCATGCTCCTTCCAGGTCAGATTGTAGAAAGGCCCGGCGGCATAGGCGATGCCCCAATGCACCATCGGGCAGTCGGGGTCGGTTTCCAGCGCCTTCTCAAAACACTTGATGCCTTCCTCATGGTTGAAGCCGTAGCACCAGTTCAAGCCGATATCGAACCAACGCTGGGTTTCCGCCGAGAGGGTGGAGATGGGGCGGCGGTAGGTGCCGAGGTCGAAGCGATCCATGTCTTCCATTCTGTTTTGGTGCTGATGGGATGCGAAGGGCGGCGCGCCAGCCGCCCTTAGTCGGTCCCTTCGTTTTGCCAGCCAGCCAGCTCTGGCAGGTCGTCAAGCCAACTCTTCTCGGTGATCGAGGTATCGCCGGCCTGCGGTGCGGCATCAGTGGCGTTTTGAATCAGCCAGTCCACCCACTTCCGATAGGCAACCGCATCCAGCTGGGGCGGCAGCACCTTGGCCTTGAGCAGCATACGCTTGCGGAAACTGGTTTGCCTGCGGAGCTTGGTCGTCGTGAACTTGATTGCCTTGCCTTGGTATTCAACCGTCCACCGGTCGCCCCCATGACCGACAAGCCTGTCGATGGCGAAGCCGGTATCGACCGGCCTATCCCGCCAGGGAAGCTCGATGGCACTCTTCCTCAACGCGATGGCCCATCGCCTGTAGTCGGCTCCGGCGAGCTGGGGCGGCAGCACACCGGCCTGCTCGAGCATCTTTCTTCGGAAGGCAGGCTGCTTCTTTAGCTGGCCGGTCGTGAACTCGACGCGATGCCCACGAAACTCGACGTGCCACCGGATCCTTCCGTTGCCGACATACTTCACCAGCCTGTCGATGAAGAACTCGCCATCGGCAAGCATCACGCAGCCCTGATTGATGCTGTCGAGAATAAACTCGGTGTCAGTGACCACTATGGAGCCTCGTGCGGGAAACTCTTACCCAGCTTAGCCATTGGAACGCACCAGCGGCCACCAATCTTTTTCGCTCGGGAAATCTCACCTGCTTCAATCAGCCAAAAATGATACGCGAGGTGCGATGATGTGCAAGGCGACAGCTTGTGCACCGAAGATACCAACGGTCGGAGTGACCGATGCTAACAGGGTGGGCGAAGACTGATGACCAAAAATAGATTTGGGCTTTCAAGAAATTTACCCGCTGCCGTAGCTAGGGAAGTGCGGCAGCGAGACGGTTTTGGATGCGTAGTGTGCGGTAACGCCATTATTGACTACGAGCACTTCGCGCCCGAATTCAAAGATGCCAAAGAACACGAGACAACAGGAATTGCCTTGCTGTGCATCATGTGTCACGGCCTAAAAACGAGGGGCCGACTGTCTCCCAAATCCATTGACGAAGCAATTAAGTCACCAGTGGCCCGCCGCAAGGGATTTTCTTTTGGACCATTTGACGTGGGTACTCAGCATCCCGAATTGGTTTTTGGGAACGTGGTAGCGCGCCATGTTCCGGTCCTTATTCAGATCCATGGCGAGGATGTATTTCGTATCCGTGAGCCGGAAGCGCCAGGGGGGCCATTTCGTATTTCAGCTTTTGTGAGCGACCGGAACGGTGCTCCAATGATGCATATAGTCGACAATGAATGGAGAACCAAAACATCCAATTGGGATGTCCGCGTAGAAGGAGATCGGATCACTATAAATTCCAATGTCCGTGACATCGACTTGGTGCTCCGCAGCAATCCACCCAACCAACTGGTGTTCGAACGCTTCAATCTGAGACACCGGGGGATTGCAATGTCGAGCAGCGCAGGGAAGCCGACACTGTTCACAATGTTAGATGGTAACAGCTTGAGCACCGAAGGCATGGAACTAGATGGCTGTAAAATTGGTGTCATGCTCGATCAGTCTGGATTGGCTGTAGGGGTTGGAGGCGGATCGGTGTCGATAAAGTCCATGTCGTTCGGCTACTCGTCGCCTTCCGATAGACCTCAACGCATAAGTCGGCCGGCAGACAGTGCGACCATTTTACCATTCAGGCCGAAAATGTGACGCTTCTATGCACCGGAAAAGCGTTCCGGTTGCCATTTTTTCGTCTCGCCTAAGAGTTTGATTTGTTTGAGAAAAGAAAGGATGGCTGGGGTTCCTGGAAGCTTTTCGAACTTTCTGCGTCGCGCGTCAGCCCGAATTTCGGTTGCTTATGGACAAAGTGGGACACTAGGTTCGGTTTTGGATAGCTTTGAAGGCGGCGACTTGGCGGGGTCTCTTTTCACTACGGTGCGGCCTCGTCCGACATCTCAGCCCGAATTGCGAGTGCTTATGGCCCAAATTAGGCCATTAGATTCGGTTTTGGAGAAGTCTGAGGCATCGCCACTCTGGCGCGGGTGACTTCGCAGGTCGTCACCGTCAGCAGCACGAAACGCTACGTGTTAAATGACAGCTGTGCGTCTCAATCTCGGTCGCTAAGCATGAATCTGGCACCCCAACCAAGGCGGCGATCGGGAATGAGCACCGTCGAACTCAAAAAGGAGGGAAACTGACTTGATCGAGGAACCGCCAAGCATCTGACCGGCCAAACGACTACAAGTCGCTTCCCGCGGAGCCGTTTAGCGTTGTCACCGGAAACCGTCTACGCTGCTGCTGGAACGCCCGACGCCAGAGGTTGGCGCGTTTAGGCCATCACCGGGGCGATTTTTGAGGAGCCGCCGCCGCTATCCTCCACGACTGGATGCTGAGCTGACACCGGCCGCAGAGGCAGGGTGGGCTTTGCGACGTAGGCGCACCCGCCCGCCGGCCCACATTGACGCGCGACTCTTTCGCTGCAAAGGTATATTAACGATTTGTTAACCAAGTGTCAGTCGCCGCTGAAAGCAGGGGGGTAATTTGGAACCGTTTCTGGGAGCAAATCGCCTGAATTGGGATGATCGGGCCGAACTGCATTCGACCGACACGACGGGCAGCTACCAGATTGAAAATGTGCTGGCAGGCGGATCCAATCTCTATGAGCTGGAAACGAGCGAGGTCGGCGATATCGTCGGCAAGGATATCGTCCATTTGCAATGTCACATCGGGCTCGACACGATCAGCTTGAAGAATCTCGGTGCTGGCAGCGTGATCGGTCTCGACTTTTCACCGACCGCGATCGCAGCTGCGCGGGATTTCGCCGCGAAGGCAGGTACTGATGTGCGCTTCGTGGAAGCGCCACTATTCGAGGCAGTTGAAGCGCTCGGCCGGACCTTTGACATCGCCTACGTTACCTGGGGTTCGGTAAATTGGCTGGACGATGTGTTCCGATGGGCGCGGGTCGTTGCGGGTCTCCTGAGACCAGGTGGCCGGCTCTATATGGCCGAGGGCCATCCGTTGATGTTTCAGTGTGATCGTAAGGCCGCGGCGCTGGAGTTTAAGCACGATTGGAGAACGCCTATAGCTCGGCCGCTCGCATGGAACGAGGAACGGACCTATACCGGCGACGACCGCATTTTGAAGCATCCTCGGTATTATGAGTGGATCCATCCGATCAGCGACGTGGTGAACGCACTGATTTCGGCGGGGCTGACGCTCGATTTTCTGAATGAGCATGACACGGTTTCGTGGCAGCACTTTTCATTTGCAGTGAGGGCAGGCAAGGATATGTACGGCCTGCCAAACAACTCCCCCAAGATCCCAATGGCCTATTCCATTGGCGCGACGAAGCGAAGCGTCGGCAAGATACCATACCTTGTTGCTCCTAAGGTTATCGAGGGACACTAGGGCCGCACCCCAAGTAGCTCCAGTGCTCACCGCTAGCCGAGGGGCTGGCTGGAAACGCACGGCTCCTCGAGACCGATGGCTGCTCCTGCGTCAAGTGCCGACGGCGGCGTGTCCATCCTGGCTGTTCCTGCATGGACAGTGGTGTCGACACACGGTCGGAAGTGCAAAGTTTTCACGACTAAGAAGTTCAAAATTAATTAATGGAAGCTAATGTTCTGTCGGCGGGTCGATCCGAGAACCTGATTAACACAGGGGAGTTCCACCCTATTGGCTCTTTTCGGCGGTAGGTTCAGCGGCATAAAGGAAGCTGTTTTTTCGTCGGCAAATATTCCGGCCGCAGTGGCGATTTTGGTTATTGCCATCAGCGCGGCCTATGCGGACCATCAGAACAAAATCGTTTCGGACCAGGCCGCTCGTGCGGATGTCCTGGCCAAGGTCAATCTGATCCGCGCCAAGCTAGAGGGGAACATCAACGGGAACCTCCAACTCGTGCATGGGCTTGTCGCGACGGTCGTGACTGAACCCTACTTGGGACAGCAGCGCTTCGCTTCGCTCGCGAGCAACCTCTTTGGCGGCGACTCGCAATTGAACAATATTGCTGGCGCGCCCGATCTGGTCGTTTCCTTGATGTACCCTCTGAAGGGCAACGAGAAAGCGATAGGCCTCGATTACCGAATGGACGATCGGCAGCGTAACGCCGCGCTGCGGGCGCGAGACGAGCGCAAGTTGATTCTTGCCGGTCCGGTCGACCTGAAGCAGGGCGGCCAAGGCTTCATCGGCCGCTTTCCGGTTTTTGTGCCGAGCGCGGGCAACACTGAAAGATTCTGGGGCATCATTTCCGCCGTTGTCGACGTGCAGCGTCTTTACAAGGCGAGCGGCCTGCTTGACGATGATCTCGGGATTGACGTCGCGCTCATCGGTAAAGACGCCCTCGGCCCAAGCGGAGATCAATTCTTCGGTGATGTGGGCGTCCGCAAAAACAATCCAGTGACGGCCGAAGTTCTGCTCCCGTCAGGATCGTGGCAAATCGCAGCAATCCCCAAAAACGGCTGGCCTTCGACTCCCAGCAACGCGTGGTTCCTGCGCGCAATCATGGCCGTGGCCGGGGCGCTGATTGTGATCCCATTCTTGGTCACAGGTCGTCTGATTGGCGAGAGACAGCGTAACTATGCGGAACTGCGTCAATTGTCGAGACGACTAGAACTCGCTTTGGAGGCATCTGCCATTGGCGTTTGGGAACACGATCTCGCGACCAATGACCTGTCGTGGGACGATCGGGTCAATGAAATATATGGCAGACCCAGCGACGGAGGACGTCGAGGCTACTCGGATTGGGCAGGCGCAATTCACCCCCTGGACTTGGCCGCCGCCCACGCAGATTTCGACCATGCCGTGGCCAGCCGCGGAACATATTCGTCGGAATACCGAATTGTTCGTCCGGATGGCGAGATTCGTCACGTCCGATCTAAGGCGACCATATACCAAGCCCCAAATGAGACGCCCAAAATGATTGGTGCGGAATGGGATGTCACAGCCGACGTCCTGCTAAACAGCGATCTGGTTCGCTCGAAACAACTGTCCGAGTCGAGAAATGTCGAACTCGAGGCGGCCAAGGCCCGCATCGAGCATATCGCGCTTCATGATTCGCTGACCGGTTTGCCCAACCGTCGTTACCTCGACCAGGTAATGGAACAGTACGCAGCCAACTGCAGGCGCGACGGCGGTCAAGCGGCCCTGCTTCACATCGACCTGGATCGGTTCAAGCACATCAACGATACGCTCGGCCACGCTGCGGGCGACGCGATGTTGGTTCACGCATCCACCGTCCTTCGATCCAAGGTCGAGGATGGAGGATTCGTCGCTCGGATCGGAGGAGACGAATTCGTCATCCTGTGCACGGTGCATGACGATATCAAGCGACTGGCACTGCTGGCCGACCGCCTCATCAGCCAGATGAGCGAGCCCGTCTACTACCAAGGCCACCGATGCCGGTTTGGTGTCAGCGTGGGAATTGCGGTCGACAACGGAAAAGACGTCGAAGCCAAGCACCTCCTGGTGAACGCCGACATCGCGCTTTACCGAGCAAAGAACCGTGGGCGCAATCGGCACGAATTCTTCACTGAAGCGATGCAAAGCGAAATCGTCGACACAAAGCGGATGGCCGACGAAATTCTTGGCGGCCTTGAGCGCAATGAGTTCATAGCCTTCTACCAACCCCAATTTGGTGCAAAAACTCTCGAAATTGTCGGAGTCGAGGCGCTTGCGCGATGGAGGCACCCAAAGAAGGGCATCTTAGCACCGGATGTCTTTCTAAGGATTGCAGAAGAACTAAACGTCGTTTCGATGATCGATCGAACCATACTGGACCAAGCGCTTTCAGATTTTGAAAACTGGTCTGCTGCGAATCTTCATATACCGCGTGTATCAGTCAACGTTTCGGCACGGCGGCTCCAAGATGAAGAACTCATAAAGAGCTTGCGAGATATGAATATCAAGAAGGGAACAGTTTCATTTGAGCTTGTTGAGTCCATTTTCCTTGACAAAAACGATGATTTGGTGACATGGAATGTCGATCAAATCAAGCAACTGGGCATTGATATAGAGATAGATGATTTTGGTACGGGCTATGCCTCCATAGTCAGCCTGCTCAAGATACAGCCGCGCCGACTGAAGATTGATCGGCAGCTGGTCATTCCAATGGTCGAATCTCCGCAACGAAGGCAGATTGTCTCGTCGATCATCGAGATCGGCAAATCCCTAGGTATCAAGGTCATAGCGGAAGGCGTCGAGACGATGGAGCACGCTCGCATACTGAAGGAGTTGGGCTGCGACATACTGCAGGGTTATGCCTTCGGGCAGGCGTTGGATTCCGAGGGGCTGAAGGTCTTGGTTCGCTCTCAACGCCTGCGCGCGGCCAGCTAGAGCGGCTCACGACTTGATGGGGTCGAAAGGGATACCTGGTTTTGTAATTCAAGATGCTGGCTGGAGTGGAGGCCAGCATCTGATGACTCGACCTCTTTCCAATGATCTTCGCGAGCGGGTTGTGGCGGCGGTTTCGAGTGGCGAGAGTCGCCGGTCGGCCGCGAAACGGTTCGGCATTTCGGTTTCGGCCGCGGTGAAGCTGTTGCAGCGCCATGGGACGACCGGCTCGGTCGCGCCGGGCAAGATGGGCGGACACCGCAAGCGGATTCTTGAGCCTTATCGGTCCTTCATTGTGGAGCGGATCAATCAGACCTCTGATCTGACGCTGCATGGGCTGAAGGACGAGTTGGCCGCGCGCGGGGTCAAGGTCTCGCACAACGCGGCTGGATGTTCCTGCGCCGCGAGGGGCTGAGTTTCAAAAAACGCTGTTCGCCCTTGAGCAGGCGCGTGCTGATATCGCCCGCAGGCGCCAACGATGGCGATCCTGGCAGGTCAGCCTGGACCCGCAGAGACTGGTCTTCATCGATGAAACCTGGATCAAGACCAACATGGCTCCGCTGCGAGGTTGGGGGCCGAAGGGCAAGCGGCTGCGCGGTTGGCTCCGCACGGCCACTGGCGCACGCTGACCTTCCTCGGCGCGCTGCGCTGGGACCGGCTCGCGGCACCTTGCGTCTTCGACGCGCCGATCAACGGCCAGTGCTTCCGCGCCTATGTCGAGCAGCAGCTCACTGCCGGTGCCAAGCTTTGGTACCTGCCGCCCTACTCTCCGGACCTCAATCCGATCGAGCAAGCCTTCGCCAAAATCAAACAATGGATGCATGGCCGGTCTGTGTAGCATGCCGTCATCAGATTAATCCGGTCCATCCAAAATTTCTCTCACTTTTGCCGCCAACTGCTCCAAGGAGGCTGGCTTCTGCAGCAGGGGCACGTCCGGGTCCGTGTGGCGTGCGTAGCCCGTAGTAAAAAGAATTTTGAGGTGGGGTCGGCGGTGTCGCGCTTCGTCGGCGAGACGAAGGCCGTTCAAGTCGGGCAAGACCACGTCGGTGAAAAGAAGGCAGATGTCGGGGTGCTGCGCGAGCGCGTTCAATGCTTCGGCAGCAGCCCCTGCTTCGATCACGCGATAGCCCAGTTCACGCAGCGTCTGAGCCGTCAGCGACCGCACCTGATCGTCATCCTCGGCCAGGAGTATGACCTCATTATCGGAGGCTGACGCCAAAGCGCCTGTGGGCGGAGGCTTCGGTATTTCGGTAGTGGAGCGCAGCCGAGGCAGGTAAAGTTTTATCGCAGTACCATGCCCAACCTCGGAGTAGATCTTGAGGTGACCATTCGACTGCTTGACGAAGCCGAACACTTGGCTCAATCCCAAGCCTGTACCCTTGCCTACGCCCTTTGTGGTGAAGAAGGGATCAAAGGCCTTGGCCATGACCTCGGAAGTCATGCCGGTACCGGTGTCTGTAACGGCTACCATGACATATTGCCCTGATGTAATAGCGTACTCCGCGGCGTAATTCTCATCGAGGTCGCAATTGGCAGTCTCGATGGTCAATCGTCCACCCTCCGGCATGGCATCGCGCGCATTGATCGCGAGATTCAAGATAGCGCTTTCGAGGAGGTTCTTGTCGGCGTTGATCTGCCAAAGCTCGCTCCCCAAGGCGGTCTCGAGGTGTACCTCTTCGCCTAACGTGCGGCGCAGAAGCTCCGACATTTCGGAGACCATCTGATTGGTTTGGATCGCTTCAGGTGCAAGGCTCTGCTGACGGGAGAAGGTGAGCAGGCGGCGTGTCAATCCGGCGGCGCGATTAACGCCTTCTTGTGCCGCAGAAATGAAGCGCGCGACGTCCTCGCCCTTGGCCAGCCGTCTCTCAAGCAGACTGAGCGAAGAGCCGATGACGGCGAGCATGTTATTGAAGTCGTGCGCTATACCGCCCGCCAGCTGGCCCACGGCTTCCATCTTTTGCGCCTGATGAAGGGCCTCTTCCGCTTTCAGGCGCGCTTCGACGGCTTCGGCTACACGTTGTTCGAGCGTGAGGTTAAGTTGGCGGAGTTCAGCACTCGCCTGCTCCGCGGCTCGACGGGCTTCGAGAAGCTCTCGCTCGTAACGCCGGCGATCGGAAGCGTTGAAGATGGTGATGCGAATGAAGAGGAGGTCACCCGCCTCATCGCGCCGCTCGACCGCATTGACGAGAACTGGAAGCGGCGATCCATCGACTCGCACCAAGTCGAGTGCGACCTCGTTGAAAAAACCTTGCATGCGCATCAGCGGCGCAAAGTGGGTTTCGTAGTAGATCTTCCCCGCGATATTTAGGAAGTCCTGAAAGCGTTGTCCCAGAAGGGAAGCTTTGTCGCGACCAAGCCATTTCGAAAACGTGCAGTTCACCTTGGTGATACGTCCGTCTGCGCCAGCGGCGACATATCCGCATGGAGCATTGTCGAACAGATCATCAAGATCCGCGGCCGTGTCGTTCATGGGCTCCGCGACCTCAATCAGCGTCGACCTACAAGGAAGGCCCTCATGGCTGCAACAGTCTCGTCAGGCGCGCTGAGATTCGGGCAGTGGCCAGTTGCGTTGAGCAGCATGAAATGGCTGTTCGCCAGCCGGTCAGCGACATACTTGCCAACAGTCTGCGGCGCAATCACATCTTCCGAACATTGCAGGACAAGACAGCGGGCCTTTACTGAAGGCAGGTCGCTGCGGTTGTCGGAAAGAAAAGTAACGCGCGCAAACTTTTTTGCGATCTCTGGATCCGTCATGCAGAACGAATTGGTAAGTTCTTCCCCGAGCTCCGGCCGGTCGGGATTGCCCATGATGACGGGCGCCATAGCCCGCGACCAGCCCATGTGGTTGTCATCAAGGAAATCCAATAGCTCATGAATTTGCTGCTCACTGAATCCGCCGGTGTAGTCACCATCGTCGACGTAGCGAGGTGACGGACCAATCATGATCAGATCGTCGAAAATCTCGGGAGCCTTGAGCGAAGCGAGGGCGCCGATCATTGCGCTCACGGAATGTCCGACGAACACACCATGGGTGACGCCCAGCGCGCGGCAGACATCGACGACGTCGGCGGCGTAGCCACCTAAAGACGCATACTTCTCCGGCTGGTAAGCCGAAAGGTCGGATCCTCCGCAGCCCACGTGATCGAAAAGAACGATGCGATACTGTTCGGAAAAGGGAGGCCAAACGAAGCGCCACATGTTCTGATCGCAGCCAAAGCCGTGGGCGAAGACCATCGCGCGACTGCCGGCGCCCACCACCTTAACGTTATTGCGCTGCATAATGTTCAAGACTAGTCCTTTGCGTGCCGACCTTTCCCAGTACGCACGACCTGTGTGGGCGCTCCAATCAGATTTCGTGCCCTGATCCGGGCGCGCCCCGCAGGCCCAATCGGCGGCGCGAAGGTCCCATTAGATCGTAACAGGAACGTTCGCCCTTGTGTACCCTCGTTCCCGCCGTCGAGGTAACCGATCAATGGAACCATTTTTGAGGGGCGGCGTTATAGGGCCTTGGCTGCACCTGCAGGCTGAGGGGGAATCGATTTTGTCAGTTCGGCGCTGCCCTCCAGCAAACGGTTCCTCCTTCGGATCCAAAGATGTCTAACGTCGAAGATTTTCCCGTACACCGCCAACTGTCCGAGTTTGACGCACTCGTCGCTGCGGTGCCAACGGCGCTGGAAGCCATCCCGGGCGCCGTGTACGTTTGCGACCATGACGGCTGGCTGATCCGCTACAACTCCGAGGCGGCCGCGCTCTGGGGCCGCACTCCCAACCTGAACGGCCGAAGGGAGCGCTTCTGCGGATCGCACCGATTATTCTTGCTGGATGGCACGCCGCTTCCAGCCGATGATTGTCCGATGGCCGATGCGGTGCGTATGGGAACGACCACCCGCAACGCCGAAGTCATAATGGAGCGCCCCGACGGCACACGCTTCACTGCATTGGTCAATATCCGTGCCTTGAAGGATCACAAGGGCAATATCCAGGGCGCAATCAATTGTTTTCAGGACATCTCCGCGCACAAGGCAATGGAGGAAGAGGTTCGGCGCAAAACCAGCGACGTTGAGGATTTTTTCGAGAACAGTGCTGTCGGCCTTCATATAGTGAGTGGCGAAGGCATTATCTTGCGCGCGAACCAGGCCGAGCTCAATCTCCTGGGATACACGGCGCAGGAGTATGTCGGGCGTCATATAGCGGAGTTCCATGCGGACGCGCCGGTTATCGGCGACATCCTTCAAAAGCTCTCGTGCGGGGAACGGCTCGACCGCTATCCTGCGCGTCTTCAGGCAAAGGACGGCTCCGTCAAGCATGTCCTTATCACGTCGAATAGCAGGTTCAGCGACGGAAAATTTGTCAATACCCGTTGCTTTACGACGGACGTGACTCATATGCGCGAAGCTGAGCGTGCTCGCCGCGAAAGTGAAGAACGCTTGGCTGCGACCTATGAGGCGGCGACGGTCGGTATCGCCGAGGCCGATGAGACCGGTCGCTTGCTGCGCGTGAACGATGCTCTTTGCAAGATGCTCGGCCGTTCGCGCGATCAGCTTTTGGCCATGAGATTTTTCGATTACACGGACGAAGACGACCGCGCCGAAGATGCTGCAAATTATGCGCGCCAAGTCAGAGGAGAATTGGGTAGTTACTCCATGCGAAAGCGGGCCCGCAAGCCGGACGGCGCCACGATCTTCCTAGAAGTACACGGGTCCGCCGTGCGTGACCAAGAGGGACGGTTCCTGTACGGCGTCCGCGTGCTGCAGGACGTAACGGAAGCCAAGCGTATGGAGGATCGCATTCGCGAAAGCGAGCAGCATATGCGCGATCTTCTCGAGGGTCTACCCGCTGCCGTTTATACCACAGATGCAAATGGCCGGATCACGTTCTTCAACAAGGCCTGCATCGACATGGCGGGTCGAACACCGCAGCTGGGCGACGAGTGGTGCGTGACCTGGCGGCTCTACACTCCCGACGGGGCGCCGCTGCCGCACGATCAATGTCCGATGGCGGTTGCTCTTAAAGAAGACCGGATCGTCCGGGGCGTCGAGGCTGTCGCCGAGCGGCCCGACGGCACGTTTGTCCCCTTCATACCGTATCCAACCCCGCTGCATGACGCTGATGGGAACCTGATCGGTGCAATCAACATGCTCGTGGATATCACCGAGCGCAAGCAGGCGGAAAACCGACAAAAGACACTCATTGATGAACTGAATCACAGGGTGAAGAACACGCTTGCAACCGTGCAATCGTTGGCGGCGCAAACAGCACGACACTCCGACAGTGTTCAAGATTTCAGTAAGCGATATGAAGAGCGACTGCTGGGGCTGGCCCGTGCACACGATCTGCTGACGAAGCGCCGTTGGGAAGATGCTCCGCTGGACTTTTTGGCCCGCGAGGTCCTCGCCCCCACGAGCTTTGGCGAGAGGATCCGGATCGATGGCCCCTCCGTACCGCTGAATTCGAGGGCGGCCCTCAGCCTGACGATGGCATTGACCGAGCTGGCCACGAACGCGACGAAATACGGCGCACTGTCTTCCGAAACGGGGATGCTGGCGCTTACCTGGCAGGTACTAGAAGCCGCCACGCAAAACACACTGGATTTGCTTTGGCAGGAAAGCGGCGGACCGTCCGTTCAAGCGCCAACCCGACGCGGTTTCGGCACTCGGCTGATGGAGAGGTGTATCGAGCGCGATTTGAGCGGCGAGCTCGACCTCGTCTTCGATTCACAAGGATTGCGCTGCCGGATTGTTGTCCCGCTGGGGACCGCCGCGGAATGACTGATCTTGCTGGGCTACGTGTGCTTGTGGTCGAAGACGAGGGCAGTGTAGCGCTGCTCATCGAGGGCATGCTCGAGGATTTGGGATGTGAGGTTGCGGCTTCGGTCGCGAGCTTGGCAAAGGCGTTGAACGCCGCCCGAACCGAAACATTGGATTTCGCGGTCCTCGATGTCAATTTGGCTGGAGAGCTCGTCTTTCCTGTAGCAGAGATTTTGAAAGGACGGCAGTTGCCCTTCATTTTCAGCACGGGATATGGGCGTGGTGGCGTGCCGGAGACCTTCAAGGATTACGAAGTTCTGAACAAACCATACACCATTGACGATCTGAAAACGGCGTTGTTCTCACAACTTACCAGGCGCGCCCCATCCCAGGACGGTGAACCGGGCTTGAGCACTATACGATCGAGTTTGTAACGGGGGCTCTCATGGAATTGGAAGGATTGCGCGTTCTTCTCGTCGAAGACGATGGCCTGGTGGCCATGTCTTTCGAGGACATGTTGTCGGATCTGGGCTGTACCGTGGCGGCGCAGGCAAGCAGCTTGCCGGAAGCGATGGAAAGGGCGGTGGCAGGTGGCTTCGAAGTTGCTCTGCTGGACGTGAGCCTGAACGGCAAACAGGTTTTCCCCGTCGCGGAGCTCCTCTCCGATCGGGGTGTTCCCTTCGCTTTTGCAAGTGGATATGGCCGTGCGGGACTGCCCGAAGCTTTTCGCACCAGACCTGTCGTGCCAAAGCCATTTCAACTTGAAGAACTTTCGGCCGCCCTTACGGCCGCCTTGTTGGGTAGTAAGGGCGATCCAACGACGTTATCGGCAGAACTCCACCAACAATGAGGATGATGAGATCCTGTGGGGTCGTTTCAGTACAGCGGAGATCGTTCTATGCCTAAGGTTCATCAAGCAGCGCCGCTCAGTCGGTCAGTTAAACTCGCGGGCTCGGAACTTACTTGTTCCTGTCAAGCTTGTGCATTCTTCAGCTCCGACGATGAGGAGCAGGCAATCCTGGCGCCCTTCGCCAAGGATGGGCTGGCGGCTAACGACCGGCTCGTCCAGAAGGGTTGGCTACTCGCGTCCGGGATATGCTGGACGCTATATCAAGCGTTGCTGAAGGCCTCACCGGCAGCGAGCTGTGAGCCGATAAATGTTTGCCCTCCTAATGTCATGCATGCTTAGAGGAATGTGACTGCAGACTGCCGCTCTTCTATCCCATCCTAGGGAGGTGAATTTGGAGATCGAGTGGAGCTTGGCGCGATGTTCCATCGGGAAGGTCATCTAGGCCAGCACATCGGGCTCGGCGTCATCCATGATTGTCGCCAGCATGATAGAGCAGCGAGAATTTGTTTCGAGAGCGATTGCATGCGCATAGTGCCCTCGTTCCTCAAATCAGCAAAGTTTCTCTACCCGCCAGCCTTCTTGGTCGTCGTCATGGATAGGTCCGCCTAGGGTCTAGCGCTTGACCTTCGGGGTTATCTCTCGAACCTGGATGGGGAGTCAGTGCGTCGATTCAAAATTCGTCCCCCGATCAACCGCTTGCCGAGTCATGCTTGGCGTATGCCCTATTTTTATTCATCGACTGTGACATGGAAGACCGGAATGGTGGCCGGCGAAAACAGATGACGTGCAAGTAAATTTGGGGGGCGTGGACGGTTCAGATTGCCGAAGGAGGCAACAGACGTTTGAGAACCAGGCCGCTGGGGAGCACTTCGCCGAAGGCCAACGACCAGGGCTTGGCCTCCCCGGCAAGCCGCCCATTGGCGATCGGTGTTGATTGAGGAGAGAGCTGTGAACGACATTTCCGAGGCGGCCGGCGAAGCGCCCGACTTCATCGTCAACGACGTTCTCAACGTTGCTGAATACACGGATCTAGGATCTAGGCGTTGTAGTGACATTGGTTAATGCGCAAGGAGGTCGCGTCCGTCTTCACCTAAAAATCGGCATGGGTGAGCTGCTCTGCGAGCGAATTGCCAACGCCCTGGAATGCCGGTACGGGGAGAATTCCTAGAATACGACCTACGCCCGCTAGCACCATCGTCTTGCCGCCAGGGCGCTGCGGTACACAAACACAGCCGCAGCCTTGAGAAAGCTTATAGCGGCATGGTGAATGACCGGTTAATAGGCCTAGCGTTTCGAGGCGCGCCGGTACGGCTGAAAGCCAATCAGCCAGGCGCTGGGAGTAAGCGGCACAACGGGTGCCATAGGCGGGGCAAGCTGGCGAAGGAGAGCGCCGGCATCGTCGAAAAAAACGAATGCAGGCGGTCTCGCTTTGCTCCTGCCTTCAACCCGGGAGCGATACCGCCTTTATGGTTTCTTTTACAAATGACCGAGTAATTTTACCAGGCTAGGCGTTTGATGATACTCTCGTTTGGCAAGCAGGCCCGATGTCCTCGTGGTCGTGGGCACCGGCCCCAACGAAACAAATACGTAGACGCCTCTCGGCTCGTTCCGTGCTTTCGATGCGGTGCTATTGGATGTTGATGGGGCGAGATTAGCCAGGGCGCAGACTATGACCAAAATCACCAAGCGCTACAACATGCAGCGAGCACATAGCGGGGTCTGGTCGATCATTGACATGTTCACAGGGCAGCCGGCGATTCTCGACGGCGTTCTGTTGGCTGGCCTGAAGCTGCTAGAGGCCGACGACATACTGTATGAGCTCAATAACCTGGACTTGAGCCACAGGAAGGCTAAAGGAACAGCCTGAAGCTAATGGCGTGTAGTGCCATATAACTCATCTGCCGGTCGCTTTTGGTCTGCTAGGCACTTCTTATTGCCAACGGCGGGCCTGTTTATCTGCTGCGTGTTTCGCTCACCAAACCTTGCGACCTGGATGACTGATAGTCGAACGAAACGCGGTTCCGCCCACGTTGCTTCGCTTCAAAAAGGCAGCGCCCCGCAGTGCGTAGCACATCCTGAGGATCTGCATCGCGAGCAATTTCCGCACCACCGATGCTGACGGTCACCTTCACGCTGTCTTGTTGCCCTTTGATCCAGGGAAGCCCCTCGATATGTCGACGAATGTTATCCGCAATTGTAATCGCCCGGTCTTTGCGCAGGTCTCGCAGCAAGACCCCAAACTCTTCGCCACCAAGGCGGCCAATTGAGTCACCGCGGCGTGTCGCATAGACGAGCGCCTTTGCAATCCGAAGCAAAGCCTCGTCACCCGTGGAATGTCCGTGCTCGTCATTGATTGAGGAGAAGTGATCGGGGTCGATCAGGAGAAGCGTGTCGTATTCTCCTTCGTCGCGCCTTCTGTCCATCCTTGCGATGAATTCACCGCGGCTCAGGAGCCCCGTCATCTGGTCGTGGCTCGTTACGAAGGTCAGCCTGTCGTGTGCCTCTTTCAAGGCCATATGCGACTTTTCCAACTTGTCACATGTATCCTGGATCGTTTCGGACTGGTTGAAGATGTAGGAAGCGACGGGCATTCCAATGAAAATGGGTATGAAGGTGCATTCCACCCAACTCAGCCAGTCGATTGGCATCTGCAGCGCAAGTCTCACGGTAAACGACAAACCGAAGGTCGCGACGACTGCAATTACCGTCACGACCAATGACTTGCCCAGGATACGTTTGGTGCGCGGCGTCATATTGCTTGTGTAGCCATTGGCGCTAAACAGGCCGTTACCAAGTCGCATAAAATCACTCTGGTATTTAGGCGCAGTCGCGTGAGTGACCGTGCCAAGGCAAGTATGCGTTGCAGTTCGAACCTGCGTAGGGTCGGAATACCTGTGATATCGAAGAAACCGGCGGCGTCTCTGGGCGACAGGAGACCGCCCGAAATCCGGTGTTGGCCCCGATTTTTGCTGAAGAGCGTTAGCTGATGCTAAAGGTTTACGCCCAACAATACGGATCGAAGGAGCGGATCAACTAGCCGCGGGTGAACCAAACGAATTTGCCCGGCTCTATGGAATGCCAAGCCTCGGCAGGAGGATGTTATGAAACTAGCTGCAGCAATCCTCCTGGCTACGGCGACTATGATCGGCGCAGCCATCGCGGACGAGGACGACGATTATATTGACTGCGTGCTCAATACGGCGGCAAAGATCATGAAAAACCAAGTGGACAAGGACGCGGCCAAGGCGCTCGACGAAGCACGCAAAAAGTGCCGGCCTGCACCGCGTCTAACCTAAGGCTTGTTGAAAAAGGCGCGCGCTGCAAGGGCGGCACACTCAACTTAGCGTTACTAGTTGCCTTGCGGAATGACAATTTCAGCGCCTGGATGCATCTATGGCAACGGAGACGATGCGCTCTAATCGCCACTGGATGACAGTTCAGTGGCAGGTCAGCCTAACTGGATGCGCGCACTCCGGACCATAGCCACTGGCCTCACGGCTGGCGGGCTTTTTCAGCATCCGCTTGACTAGGCGGGTCGCCGCAGCGACTCTGCATCTTCGAATCGGTGACAAAGATGGGTTCGTACGTCAAGCAAAGACCTGCAGAAATTCGGGACGCCCGTGCCCTGGAGTTAAGGCCGGCCTAGCCCCTTAGCCTCCGCCAACAAGCGGCCTCAGTGGCGCGTTGGCTTGCCATTCTGGGTAACGGCAAGCGTTTCTTGCCTGCCCTTCATTTGATGGGTGGTGAAAAAACGGTGGGGGAATTAGCCGCCCTTGTCGATATCTCCAATTCGGCCCTATCACAACATCTGAGCCTCATGCTTGAGCACGGAATCCTCGAATGCGGCGCCGATGGCGTGCGACGCTACGAGCAGCCAAAGCTGTCGTCAGGTTCCTGGATGATCTGGCCAGACACGATCACTTGCGGATCCCTGCCGAGACCGTGAGACCGGCGTTCGTCTCGTTGCTGTTAACCTCCGGCCCCGGACGACCCAACTTGGCCGCACAGCCAGACGCTAGGGCGGGGCCGCATGTTCGAAAAGAAGCGACAGGCAACCCCAGAAGGTGCCCGTCGCTGGCCCTCGCAGTGGCCCGCCCCGCCACTGTCCTCAGTGGCGGGCTTTCATTCCCGTCGAGGGAATTCGATGATCTGAGCCTCGATCTCCGACTCTAGCGGCGCGTGCACCGGCGGATCGTGATAAGACACTTGGCGCAAGTCGCTCTTCCCGTTCCGGGTCACCGCGATGCGCTTGCCAGGAATGGGTGGTCCGAGGTCGGAGAGCTTTGTGATGTCACCGAACGATAGGCCGCGAAAAAGTTTCCTAACCCCTTCAAAGCGACTTCCCGCACGCTCACCCGAGACGTCGCTGACCGCTAGACCATCTAATCCGCACCACCGTGACAAGGCCGCTCTATCGGTGGCCCCATCTGATTTTTGTTTCTCAGCCGGCTTCTTGCTCGTCCCCATTCCGAGCGACACACATTGCTCAAGATGCTGAGGACCAACGACAATTTTACTTGCCCCACTTGGCCGGATTGACCATAGCGATTTTAAGGGCAGTTCGATCTATTGCTGTGTGGAACGGGGATGGCAGCCTAGGATTCCTTCCGGGCCATGGAGATGAGAAGATGCCCCGTCGTGATGACTCTTGGGAGTCGGTGCGGACCCTGAGTGTGAAAGGTGGGCTTCCCCTTCGCACTGCTCGCAAAGTGCAGGCTTTCCTTGACGAGAACTTTTGCCAGAAGCTGGCGCTTGCCGAGATGGCGGCGGTTTCCGGGCTTTCGCCCCACCATTTCGTGCGGGCTTTTTCCAAGACATTTGGGGCGCCGCCTCATCGGTACGTCCTCGATCTGAGACTGGACTTCGCCGAAGGACTGCTTCTCGACGGCCAAATGAAGATCGCCGACATTGCTCATCTGACCGGATTTTCAAGCCAAAGTCACTTCACCAATGTGATGAAGAAATACCGGGGTTTAACCCCGTTACAGACGCGAGCAAACAAGACCGTGTCAATGGTCAAATGACTATTCGCGAATTAAACCTCAGATCCTCGTTGTCGCGGTCGCGAAGTCACGTCGCCAACCGGCTTGCCGGTCCGGCGTTTTCGCCCCTTGCTGTCGCCGCCTGGAGGCCCTCGTGAAAGCTCACAAGGTGCTGCCACCGTCGAACCTCAAGTCGTCGGCGCCGAACGTGTATGGACGGCTCTCAGGTGGCAAGGGGGTTTTAAGCTTTTTGCAGTTGCTGATTGGTGCGGCCATGTATCCGACCTGTATGCGACGCTGCTCGAAGCCCTCAACCGCCATCGCGGCAAAGGCCAGCAGAAAGTCACGGTCTAGCATGTGCACGTCCATGCTGGCGGGCAGGCCGTAGTTGGGACTGTCAATGCTGCTCGCAGGTGGGGAGGGGTTACCAACCAAATTGAGGACCAACCCCATGCAAAGATTGCAAATGGATTCCAGCCCGCGGTGCGGGGCCAAGACGCGGTCGGCGAACCCGTACAAATCCGCCGCAATGCCCAACGGTAGGTGCAGATTGCAAGGTTTTTCGGACGGATCGGCATATCCATGTGTGAGGCTACGACCTCCGGACTAGTCCGTCGAGACTAGGAGCAAGTCTGGATCGTAGTCCCTCATGTGGATAGCCCTGACCTAAGCAAGATCAATTTATTTCGGGATATCGAACTTCAAGATGAAGCTCGGACAGACACAAGGGTTGGGGTAGGAACAATGACTCTGATTGACGGGCGCAACGACACCGTTGCGGGCAACAGGTATGTTGTCTTGCGGAATGAATCCGGACGCCCAACTTCTACAGCGCGCAACACTTCAGATCGGCCGGCTGCCGATGTCGGGGACTCGAAGCGACGCAACATGGAATCCGTCACCGGCATGCTTGACCGCATCGGCTGTGGCTATCTCCTCTTGAACCGCGAGAAGAAGGTGGTTGAATGGAACGCCGCCGCCCAACGCACATTTGAGCGTCAGGACGAAGCGGCCGGTACAGCTGCCGAACTTTCGGCTGCACTCAGGCGGCTCGTTGCCAATGTTCCGGCCAACTTTCTGCGAGGGTCGTTGTCATGGGTAGTGATCCGCAGCGCCGGCGATCGTCCGGTGGTACTCAATGAGGGCGGTGTCATTGCTCCTGATGGGACGAGCATCGTGGCATTGTTGGACCGCGACAATAGGTCGTCGGCCAATCCTCAGACCCTGCAAAAGATGTTCGGCTTGACGAGTGCGGAGACCCAGCTTGCCATGCGCCTGGCTCAGGGGGATGCGCCCTTGGACATCGCCCGCAGTTGGCGCCTCAGCCCCACCACGATCAGGTCCCAACTAGCTTCGCTGTTCGCCAAAACCGATACCAAACGTCAGGCCGAACTGGTGGCCCTCCTCGGGCGTATTTCCGTATTACCGTGAGGCTGCCGTCTCGTCGCTTAGGCGCCCTCCGTGGTCGACGCCTCCACTCTGTGCAGCGGGCCAAAGGTGCCGTCGGTCTATGTTCAGATCCAAGCATCGGCCACCTGGACGCCGCCGATCGAGTGGAGCATTCCGGCCGAACGGATCTCCCGTCCAAGTCGAACACGCTGGCGAGCTAACCAAGCTGTCGGCAGAAGAGCGCGCCGTGATCCGTCAGATGATTATCCGGCGCGGCGCCTTGGGTTCAGAGGAAACGTGAGTCTCAAGCTGGTCCTGAGCCCAAGGCCAGCAGTTCTTTCAAGATCATGAAAAAGCCTGCGCAAGGTTTTCGGGCCCCGGCTGGCGTGTCGTTCGATTGGAAGACGAGGCGCATTAGCGGTAAAAATCTTGCCACCACCTAGCGCTTCTTCGCCTTCGGCGTGATCTCTTCGAGCCTCGCCTTCTAACGTCATCTCGGATCATTGCCCATTCCAGCGATTCCGCTTCTATTGTGCGCCGCAGCCCCGGCTACTAGTTCAAGCGGACTATCTGGGAAAGCTCGGCAATGTCGCCATAGATCATCCAACCTTTGACGAGAAAACATTTGTCACCGAGGACTTCGACGACCGAGTTCGACGCGGTGCAAGCCGGCCGGTGCTTGTCCTTGGCTTCGGCATGGCCGATGCTGATTGCGAGGAAAGCGATAGCAATGAGTGTCGTATTGCTCATATTCGGCCCCACAAGCCAGCGGCCTCTGCAAAACGCTGGAGGTAAGTCGCGAGCCATGACGTCCAAATACCACCGGCGCATATTGGCCTTCATCCATCAATTGGATGACGCGGGCTCGTCTACTTGCCGTAGGCGTTCGGGCCGGTGAAGCCGGGGACTTCAGTCATTCAATAGCGATCTCCGTTGAAGGAGCCGCCGCAACGGGATGATCTATCCCCGATCGAGACGACGCTCGCAGCCGGTAACGATCCCGTAGCCAGCGTAAACGAAACGATCCGTGCCATTAGTTTAAGCGCTGTGAATGATGCTTTTCAGCCAAGGGCCGGCAAGCAAACCGCACGGAACAAATTTCGCCCATTGAAGTTAGCAGGGGTTGGTTACGGGGGACTCCGCGAGCCTTGGACGACGCGTTATCGACGGCTGTGTTAGCCGGCAGCGGAACAGATGCGGAAATCTTCGGCGTGATCGATCTCATCAGTAAAACGGAAACACGGATCGGCGCCATCGGCTTGGGGCGCGCCATCCAGTTCGTCGCAACGCGTCCGTGCTTGGCTACGACGTTCGCGGTGCAATGGTGCTGTACGGGGAACCTGGAACGCCTAGCTTGAGGGTCTGGGACTGCGAACATCTATGGACGCAATATGGTGGCGCTCTTCTCCAGCCACCCGAGCCAGGGAAGGGGTTGGACAGGCCTAGGCGCGGTAGCGCAACAGCAAGTGCCGCCGGATTGGCATTGATTTTGATTGCATTGTCATTTTAGCAGCCCCTTAATATCGCGAGCGTTAATTTTCAGCGCTTTTGGGGAGAAGTGTCATGCCTAAAGTTTCGGATCTCTTTTTTAAAACGGCTGTCGTGTGGCTTATCTTGGGGATCGGTGCCGGCTTGCAAATGGCAATCTCCGGCGATCACGGTTCCTTCCCGGCCCATGCTCACATCAATCTGCTCGGATGGGTCACCAGCGCTATATTCGGTGGGTACTACGCGCTCAACCAGGCTAAGGCAGAGCGGAAAATCGCAATGATCCACTACGGCCTCTATAACGCCGGATTGGTGATCATGTTGCCGGCGCTGTATCTGATGCTGCATGGAGGGTATTCAGCGCTTGAGCCGGTCGTCGCTGGCGGCTCGCTGATGGTGGCTGCTGCTGTGCTGATATTTGCCTTTGTGGTCTTCTCCAGCGCGAGCGTGCGATCGGTGTCGGGGCTCTCTCCAGCCACCCGCTGAGGTCGCCAGAAGCAGTTTGAGCGACGATGCTACCCTTTTGACAACCAACCCCTTCGCTACTCGTTGACATGTTGCTGGGTTGATCCCTAGCTACCTCATGGCCCGCCCTCGGTTCCCGTTCCGGGCGGGCTCTTTTTGCCTGTGGTCTCCGCACCGGGGCTGCTACTTCTTTCGAGAAAACTCGAGAATCGTCGCAACGGTTTCGGGCTAGATGTGGAGCCTCAACAGGTTGTCCTCGGTTAGATCGCGGCGACTGATAGGTGTTTTGGACTTTAGGCTCCCGTGGGGACGGTGCCAATTGTAACGATGCAGCCAGACCGGCAACTCTGCGGCGCGGTGATCTGAAGTCGGATAGGCGATGGCATAAGCCCATTCGCGCAGTGCTGTCTGGATGAAGCGCTCAGCCTTGCCATTGGTCTTGGGCGTATAGGGTCTTGTCCTGACGTGCTTGAGGCCGAGATCGCCTTCGATATGTAGCAGGAGCCGTTGTAGCTCATGACGCGGGCTATCGCGACGCCGAGGCTGGCGTAGTAGGCCACCGCCGCCTTGAGGAAGGCGATGGCGCTCTCCTGTTTCTCGTCGGGCAGGATCTGTGAAAAGGCGATGCGGGAGGCGTCGTCGATGCAAACATGGACGAACTCCCAACTGCTGCCGCGCGAACTGGCATTGCCGGTACGTTTGCCGGTAATGCGATGGCCGATGCGCTCAAAACGGCCGAGCTTCTTGATGTGTGGATCATCTCGCCGGGATGCTCGCGCTCGTAGCGCCGGACCGGTTCGGCCGGTTCGATATCCTTGAGCCGCGACAGCCCAGCACGCTTGAGAACCCGACTGACGGTAGCGGGCGAGACACCGACCTCATGGGCGATGTGCTTGCCGGTCCAACGTTGCCGCCGCAGCGCCACGATGCGTTCGGCGATCGACGCAGCGGTCGCCTGTGGCATATGGGCGGGCCGTGAGGAACGGTCGACCGTGCCGGCTCGACCTTCGGCCTTATAGCGCTCGACCCTGCGCGCCACGATCTTGGCCGACACGCCATAGGCGCGCGCCGCATGGGCTTTGAAAAAAGCGCCCTCTATCACCGACAGCGCCATCTCCTCTCGACGCAGCGGCGTGAGACGGGCATTCTTGTGGATGTTCATTCGGACCCTCCGGTGAGTGCTGAAGCCTGGTAACTCCAGTCTCCCCGGTCCGGTCCGAATGGACAACCTCCCGAAAGCTCACAGCTAGAGGCTCATGCCCTGGCTCTTCGTGCCAAAAGACCTGCCGCAGTCGCGCTGATCCACCCTCTGTCCGCAGTTCGGGCAGTTGTAGAAATAACCCTCTTCACGGATGAGGTCGCCGCCGTGCAGCTTGCCGGGGATCGGTGGGCCAAGGTCAGATAGCTTCGTCACTTCGCGAAGTCTCGGGCTTCACCTGTTGCGGCCAGGCTGGAACTCGTGAACCGTGGCCTCGCGCTCGTCGACGACTCGGTACCAGTAATCCTGCGAGGCTCCGGGCGTGACGGACCGGCCGACGACCTTTTCGGCCGCCTTCATCGGGTCCTCTTCCTCCACCGTATCAGAGGAGAGAACTTCGTCGCCGTACAATTTTTCCACTTGATAGATTGGCATCGGCTTCTCACACCCCAATCGATCGCAACGCCCGGCAAGCCGGTTTGTTTCGCTGAAGATTTCTAAGTTCGGAACTATTTTAGCACATGCTGATTGAATTGCGGTTTGTGAGTCCTGTGCATGCGTTTGAAGTTCGTCGCGCCTCTGATGCCGACCCTCGTTGAGCAGCCTCCTGAGGGTGACGACTGGATTCACGAGGTCAAATTCGATGGGTACCGCTCGCAACTGATCATCGATGAGGACGGCCCCAGGATCTACACGCGCAACGGTCACGACTGGACAGCCAAATATTCCGACTTAGTGAAAGAGGGGCCTCGGCGCCGAGAGCGCCATCGTCGACGGCGAGATCATCGTTTTGAACGGGGCCGGCCTGTCTGACTGCGGAGAGCTGCGTAAGGCGATCACCAGGCGGCAACACGACCTATATTTCGTGGCCTTCGACCTCCTGCACCTCAACGGCCATGACCTGCGCGATATGGCGCTGGAGGAGCGCCGCGAGATCCTGGCCAGTATGATCGAGCCTGGTGGCCGGATCCAGTTCAGCGAACCACTGCCGGGTGAAGCCAAGGCGATTTTCCATCTGCTCGACAAGGCTGGCCTTGAAGGGATGGTATCGAAGCGGCGCGACAGCAAATACCGCAGCGGCCCGTCGACGAACTGGTTGAAGGCGAAATGCTACTCGGCACTGAGGGCCGATCGAGCAACCGGTCGCGGCTCGGCCTTCATCAATTCGAGCCAGGCGATCCGCGAGCGTCTTTGGAAGCGCGTCCAGGAGCGCGCAGGCACGGCGCCGAAGGGGATGAGGCGCCCCTTCACGCAATGGGTCAAACCGGGGCTGATCCGCCGCGTCAAGCACTTGCGTGGTGAGGAAGATTTGCGGCACGCTTCGCTGCAGGATTTACGGGAGGAAGAGGGATGGGGGTGGCTAAGTGCCTATGGAACCATTCTCCGTCACCTGGTGCACGAGGCGCGGCTCTTACGCACGCCGGCCGCTTAGGGCCCGATGATCCTGCTAATAATGCTTGCGTCGGGTTCTCCGTCGTCATGTCTTGCAACAGCCGCTTGGCGGTTCGGCCCAATGCTCTTCGGGCAGGGTTGTTTCGCGTACCGACTTTCTGAAAGCCTCACGTACGATGTCAAAAGCGAAGGCTGAAACATGTCCGTCGTCATGGTCCTGGTCCATGAGGCTACTCCGGAAAATGGGCGGGAGCTTTACGAACTCACCAAGCGCCGACGCCCACAACTGCCAGCCAGCGACGGTAACGATCCATTGAGCGGCGGCCTTGGTTAAAAACGTACAGTCAAATCCCGTTGAACCCTTTACCGAACGGAATCAATTATCGTTTTGGAACCATCGTCTTCGGGCAGCATTTTCGGAAGCCACCGTCGGGAGGTTTTCATGCGCAGAAGAGTCGATAAGGATCGGATCGAGCGTGCGAACAGAGAATCACATCTGATCATTGAGGCAGAGCGACAGGATAGGGAAGCCAAAACTGCGCGGTTGCGGGAGCAACGCCTTTCGGTCACGACTGAAATCCCCGACACCAATAGCAGAACCGCATTGGCGCCCAGCCGTCAACTGCACAACCAAAACAATCCGGGTCAGGCAACGAACTGATGAGCACGCGCGGAATAAACTTCCTGCACCGGTGGCTGGCCAACAACGTTCCCAAGTCGACGAAGGCCGACGTAATCTCGGTCGACGAACTCACGCACAAGCTGGTTGCCGACGCGAAGGCGCTGGGGATCAAACGCATCGTAGCCTACCGTCGCCCACGGGACATTCGCCACGAAGGCGACCGCGACATAGGCGAGAAGCGACAATGTGAGCCACTTCAGCACAGACACTTAGCGGGAGTAACGGGAAAAGATTTCTAGAAGGACGGTTACGATGCCAAAAGCGCCGACGTACAGCAACTGCGGTCCGCCGATGATCAGTCTTAACGCGGCTCCCATCGCACCTAGGTCGGCGCCGAGGTTGATGATATTGGCGATCATGAGCAGTGAAACGATCGAAATACCAACGCCAGCAGGATAGTGCTTTCGCAGATTGCCCGCGATACCTCTACCTGTGCGTCCGATCCTAGCGCTGATTTCTTGAATGGCGCACATCAAGGGCCAGCTGAACAGCATGACCCAACTCATGCCGTAGCCGAACTGAGCACCAACTCGAGAATAGGTGGCAATGCCGCTCGGATCGTCGTCCGAGGCACCCGCGATTAGGCCGGGTCCAAGGATGCCAAGCAGGCGCCGCCTGATGGCCCGACAAACGGGTTTGCTGCGTTTGCGTCCGGATTGCAAAGGTCCCGATCTAAACCGTAGTAATACCTACTGAATATGGGTGCCGATCCCGCGCAAAGGAGGCTCGCACCGACGATGAAGACAGTCTTCTGGCGACGAGCGTGATTCTTGCCACAAAGAATCCCACTTGTTGCTTATCCAAACCAGCCGAACGTAAGGTTAACCATCAGCACCGCGACCAGGATTGAGAGCGGCACAGCGACGAACAGCCCTGCCTCTCAGAATCGTGTTTCTTTGTCACTGAACATTAGGCTCGCCTTACGTATCCTTTGTTGAAAGCTAGGAAGCTGCAAACCCCGGTGCGGTTCCATGCGCCAACATTACAAATTGGTATGGCCGCCCACCTTAAACAGATGGTGGAAGGGAATGGCTGCCAAGTTTTGACAAGCAGCCGAGAGAAGCCTTAATTCAAACCGCCCGCTCCGCGTGAATGTTTCGGCCCGAAAGCCGGAAGCGCTCTCAAAATCACAATATCGCGATCAATTAGTCCTTCCTGAACCCCATCTGAACACCGTCTTCAGCTTCGGTTCGAACGGCATTTCCTAAAAAGAAGCCGTTCAACGCGCGGCCCGTCCGCCAAAGGAGACGCTCTCATGATCCGCAATTCTTTCGTCGCAACCGCGCTCGCCGCTCTTGTGGGTCTCACCGCCGTCGCACCGGCCATGGCAAACGATGTACGCATCGAGCAATATGGCTGGTCGAACTCAGCCGGCGGCGCTCAGAACGGTTTCAGAAACCGCATCGGTGTCTATCAGAACGGCCGCTTCAACAAGGTGATCGGCCAGCAACGCGGCCGCCACAACCTTTCGGCCATCGGCCAGGAAGGCGTCGCCAACTATGGCGCCACCTACCAAAACGGCGACCGCAACGTGGCTGGGGTCGGCCAATTCGGCTCGAACCATACCACCATTCTGACGCAGGACGGCAACGGCAACATCGCTGCCGGCGTGCAGGTGGGGCACGGCTGTGATGCCAATGTCAGCCAGGGTGGCAGCGGCAACGTGGCCGCTTTCGTCCAGGCCTGCCAGTAATCGGCAGCACGAGCAAGCGACCGCGGAAAGGGCTGCGGTCGCGGCTAACGAACGCCAAGGAGACGAACCATGCCAGGCATAAGTAAACATCCCCGCCGCGTCGCGGCACTCGCCTTGGTCCTGGTCTCGGCCAACGCGCTGGCAACCATGGCCACCGCCGACCAGTCCCTTGGGCCGGTACGCTGCGAGATCCGTGTCACGCCGGAAGGCGGCATGGTTTCGCTGGAGGCGCTCGCCCATGCCGACACAAATGTGAGCGGCACGTATTCCTTCCATGTCGAAAGTGCCGGTCACACCGGCGGCACCGATATCGAGCAGGGCGGCGCTTTCAGCGCCGCGCCCGGCCCCCCTGCCACGCTCGGCACCGTCACGCTCGACGCGAAGGGCGGCATCTACGACGCCAAGCTCGAGGTAACCGTCGGCGGCAAGAGAATCGGGTGCGCCGAGCGGGTCGGTGGCGCAACCTGATCGCATCGCCAAGATTACAAAAAGGGCGTCGGGGTCGGGGCGCTCTTTTCTATGAGCGTCAGGCCTGGGCACAATGACTAAACGACTGCTGAACGACGGGTTCCGCCAGGGTTCAGCCCCGAAATGAGAAGGTCAGTTAGTCATGGCAGAGACGGCCGGAAAATGGAGACTAGGATGACCCACGACATGTTCAAGACCCTCGCAGTCGCTCTCGTTGCCGGCAGCATCGGCCAGGCGGCGCTGTCAGCACCGGCCTTAGCCGGCGGCTGGGTTTCTGCGACCTATGCCCCTGCCAACGCCCGCGATGCTGGCGCCCTGGCGGCCGGCCTGCGGGTCTACTCGCTCTATCACGGCCTGCGCGGCGCCAGCATCCGCCAATCGGGGCGCCGCAATGTTGCCGGGATCGCGCAGAACGGCCGCGGCAATCTGGGTATCATCCAACAGCAGGGCAATGGCCACTCAGCTACCCTGCGGCAGAACGGCAATGACAACGCTTACGGAATTTTCCAGTTCGGCAGGAATACCCACGCCAACGTCGTGCAGAACGGCGATGGCGGCGGCGCGACTTTCAGCTACGGCTGGTAGAGACCGACGAGAACGGACCCCGAGACAGTCATTGCCGGTCGCCGCAGCTCGATGGCTGGTGATCTCGCAGCGCCGGCCTCACCGTCGCTATGTCCGAAATGCCGATCGCACGTCCGATGCCAAGCTATGCGACCCGGCCCCCCGGCGGTCGTGTCTGGTAACCCATACCGCCTTTTTTGGACGAAATTGTGCCGCAAAGCCGCGCGAGATTCTGCTTCGAACTGTCTGCGGGAGGTTTCTGTCTCTGCGGCGTCGTAGTTTGTAAGGATGGCAGATTGTGATGCGGACACTCCAAAAGTTCGTCGGCAAGTTCCTCGGTTTCCTTGCCGCGCTTACTATCTTTGCGGTCTGTTTCGCGACGGGCGTGCTCGCGCAAAATGAAAAGCGCCTGGCCTTTGTTATCGGCAATGCCGCCTATCAATCCGGCGAGCTGGCGACGCCCTCAAACGACGCTGGCCTGATCGCGCAGACCTTGCAGGCGGCAGGGTTTGATGTTGTCGGCGCGCGCGACGTTGACCAGGAATCGCTGCGCGGCTCGTTCCGTGATTTCCTCGCCAAGGTTTCGGCCGCCGGTCCCGACGCGGTCGTCTTCGTCTATCTCGCTGGTCATGGCGTGCAGTTCGAAGGTGAGAACTATTTCCTGCCGGTCGATGCCCAGATCTCGAACGCGGCTGACGTGCCGATTGCGGCGGTGCGGGTTTCCGACCTCACCAAGCCGCTTGCCGCGCTGCCGTCGAAAGTCAACATCGTCGTGCTCGACGCGGCGCGGCCGAATTCCTTGGCCCAATCGAAGCAGCCACTTGCGGGCGGCCTCGCGCTGGTTGATCCCGATCCGAACATGCTCATCGCCTTCAATGCAGCTCCAGGGACAGTCGCACCCGAAGGCAAGGGGCCTTATGGCGCCTATGCCCAGGCACTCGCCGAGATGATGCGCGAAGGTGGCTTGCCGCTCAGCGAAGTGTTCGACCGCACGAGGCTGCGCGTCAACGAAGTGACGCAAGGCGCTGAAGTGCCCTGGAACGCCTCGAAGATCGCGGAGCCCTTTGTCTTCTTCGATCGCGCTCCGGATGCTCCCGCGCCGCAGGTTTCCGCCGCCGAGGTGCGGACAAACTGGACCAGGGAGATCCGAGACTTCGACGCGCATGACGCCTATATCGCGGCCCTCGATCGCGACACGATGCGCGGCTACGAAGACTTTTTGGTCGCCTATCCCCACGATCCGATGGCCAGGCGCGTGCGCGCCATCCTGGCGGCGCGGCGCGAGGCGATCACTTGGCGCCAGACCTGGCTCAGGGATACGCCCGAAGCCTATTGGTCCTATCTCGATCGCTATCCGCATGGCCCGCATGCCTGGGACGCCCGCCGCAGGCTCGAGCATTTCGACGCCGCCCTGGAGCCGCCGCAGAGTTTTGCTGTCTATGACTATGACGTGCCGCCGCCGCCGCCGGAAGAGATTATCTATGTCGACCGGCCCGTGCTCTATTTCGACGATTTCGACTTCGATCCGCCGCCGCCGGCGGCGGTGATCTTCCTGCCGCCACCTCCGCCGGATTTCATCGTGTTGGCGCCACCCCGGCCGGCAGTCGATATCTTCGTTCTGCCGGTACCGGTCTTCGTGCCGGTGCCGGTGTGGGTTAACCCGCCGCACAACGTCGTGCCGCCTCGGGACAACATCGTCTTCAACAACATCCACAACACCACGATCATCAACAATACGACGATCAACAACGAGACCAACAATCAGGGCGGGCAGAGCAATGGCAACGCGCCGGACGGTCTTACCACCGCCCAAAAGCTCGGCGCCGCGGGCTGGGCGCGGCCGCGTTCGCGGCCAAGGTCGCGCTGCCGCCGCTGCTGCAGAAAAGGGCCGCGCTGGTCAAGCAGAAGCCGAGCGGCCTGCCGGCGAAGCTCGGCCAGGGTGCAGCGCAGGGCGAGCAGCCAGGCGGCACCATGCCGATGTCAAAGACGCTACCTGGCGGCAAGCTTTCGACCGATCACGCCTTGCCCGGCGCCAACGGCAAGACGCTGCCGCTCGTCAACGGCAAGCCGGTGCTCAACAGCCAGACCTTGTCCAATGACAAGTTCAGGAAGCTGCGCAAGCAGGGTACGATGAGCGGGAACCCGCAGACTACAGGAATCCAGGCGCCGCCGTGACGGAGGGGCAGGGCGCTGAACAGCAGAACGGAGCCGGCAATGGGCAGGGAAAGAATGGCAAATTCCGCAAGCTGCCCACCGTCAACGGTGCACCGGCCGGGCAAGGTCTGAGCGCTCGGCAGAAGTTCAGGAAGAACAATCCCAACGCGTTGTCCTACCAGAACGCCGGCAAGCCGAAGAAGCTGACGCGCAAGGATCTGTCCGCTGGCCAGGCCGTTGTCGGACCGAGCGATCAGGTCCCGGGCAACGGGAACAAGAAAATCCGCAAGATGCAGAACAGCGGTGGAGGTTCCACCGGCCCGGAAATCAACGTCCAGCGGAATTTCAAGGTCAAGAAGCCGAACGAGAATCCGCAGCGCCAGCTCAAGCCGAAGGAAAAGCCGAACGTGCAGATGTTCTCCAAGCCGCAGAAGCCGACGTTTCATGCGAAGCCGAAGCAGGAATTCCACGTCCAGCCGAAAGCCCAGGTACAAGAGCGACGTCCGCCGCCCCAGCCCAAGCCGGAGTTCCGTGCCCAGCCGAAGCCCCAAATCCAAGAACAACGCCTGCCACAGCAGCCCAAGCCGCAGCAGTTGCCTGGTAAAAAGCTGTCCTGCGGGCATCAGGGCGAGCCGGCCTGCGGCAAATAGGAGGCCGGAAGGCAATCAGGGCATCAGCCGCGCGAGGTGGGCGGTGAGGCTCGAAATGGGGTGGAGCGAAAGGCGTGATCGACGGGAGGGACGGTGGCCCACTCGGTGTTTAGTCCCGGCTGCTCGGGCTATTTTGCCCAGGTTTTTGCAGATGTGTTCGTACGGCGTGAGGCCCTTGAGGGTCTTCGGCACCCGAATGTTTGCTTCTAGCCTCGGCAACCAAAATCCAAGTCGCGCATTTTAGTGAATGCTGATAAGCCAAATCTCGATGTGCTGTTCTCGCTGCGGTGCGCGCGACCATGGCTATGAGCACTGTACGCATCTGAACCATGGTAGCCTATTCGAGGCATCCGCGCCTTCGAACAAGGCCGATGAACGTCCCAAGGCACAGGGTCCCGTAGGCAATCCAACGGAATCGTTGAATCAGATCGATTTTTTGAAACTGACTGAAAATCGCCGCCTGCAGCTCAGATTGCGGCGCTGAAAGTCATGCCATTTGCCCGCCGGTCCCCTCCAGGCGGTCATTAGGGCCGCAAGGTCCGTCGCCCGCTGGCTCCCGGCCAGCTGGCGCCTTTGCACAATAATAGACCGCCCATTTGTGACCCGCCGAAACAGGAAGGCCCTTAAGAACTCGTTTGCGCAGCACCTGGCCGACGACCACGGGCGGATATCCTCGGCCAAGGTGACCGCGATGAACGTCGTCGAGGCCGAACTCGGCATGTCATCCCACCGAACGCTACATTAACGTTTAAGGGTTGGCCCGCGGTGAACTGAGGTGCAACTGGGTGTGGTGCTGATCCAGGGCTATCGCGACACCGCCGCCATCACACCAAGCTGGGTGAGCTAATTATCGCGCTGGCAGAAACGCGAAACGACGTGGCGGGGACTGGAGCATGCAAACCAGCATGGCCCAATCACGTTGCTCGAACAAAACGCCAGTGCCGATATCACCACCAACGCTACTTCGCCGGTAAGCGCGCCTCCCGGAAGGAGCGAGGAAGCCGCCCGCGAACTCGAAAACGTACGGCCCCGGCGGGGACACGACGCGCTTGAGAGGACCTCTAACGCTTTACCGCCGTTTCACGCAGCGGCTCGCTGCGGGTCGGCGGCCGATATCTTCGCACCAACTTGACCATGCTAGTGTCGACCGTGACGCGCCCCACCACCTGCACTGTGACCCTGTTCAAATCCTCGTCCACATGCACAACTTCCCCTTCGAATCTCATCCTGTCGCCAGGCTTGGCTCCAAGATCGATGATCGAATAGGGGTGCAGAGCCGTCGGAATATGCAGAAGGGGCTGCTCGTCGTTTCGGTACAGTGGAAAGGACACGCGGCGTAGGACTACCTTTGAATGATAGAGAAGGTTCCCTTTTCTGATCGATTTGGACAATGCCGTGGCCGTGCGGATCAGGGATGGGCGCGCCGTTGGTGCGGCTTTAGTAGCCACGGCACACGCGCCGTCGGGGATTGCTGAGTCTGTCTAAGACTCTAGATTATGGACTGCCTGTTGATGGAAGTCACACTTTCGGAGGCATCGTTAGCTTTGCGCCAGGACGGGGAAATGCCAAAGGACGCCGCCGACAAGGCAGCACGGATCGTTCGCACGGTTGTCGAAACGCTGAAGCCGGGTTTCGCAGTCAGGCTGTGGACCGGCGAGCGGATCGGCCCCACCACTGGCCCGGTGCTCACCATCAACGATCAGGACATCGTCTGGCAGGTGCTCCGCCGGCCCGCCTTCTCGACGCTGATCGAGATGTGGATCTCCAAGACGATCGACGTCGAAGACGGATCGCTGTTCGATTTCTATGCCTTGCCGTCGCAAGGCAAGCTGCGGACGAAGCTCAAGTCATTGCCGAAACTGGCGATCCTGCGCGACCTGCCGGCCGTGCTGTTTTCGAGGAAACAGATGACGGCGCGCGCCGATCTATCCGGGCGCAATCCCTTCGTCAGCGGTTCGAGCCAGGAGGCGATCCAGCACCACTACGACATTTCGAACGCCTTCTATCGGCTCTTCCTCGACGAGCCCATGGTCTACAGCTGTGGCTATTTCACGGATTTCGCCAACGGCATCGACCAGGCGCAGGCCGACAAGCTCGACCATATCTGCCGCAAGCTGCGGCTGAAGCCGGGCGAAAAGCTGCTCGACATAGGCTGCGGCTGGGGCGCCATGCTGATCCATGCAGCGAAGAATTACGGCGTCGTCGGCCATGGCGTGTCGCTGTCGCAGGCGCAGACCGACCTCGCCCGCGAGCGTATCCGCGCCGAGGGGCTGGAAGACCGCATCACCATCGAGATCAAATCCTATGCGGAGCTCACCGGCTCCTTCGACAAGATATCGTCGATCGGCATGTTCGAGCATCTCGGACTTGCCAACCACGCCACCTATTTCAAGACCATCCATCGCCTGCTGAAACCAGGCGGCATCTATCTGCACCACGCCATTACACGGCGCAGCAAGGGCGACATGAAGAAAACCCTGCGCAAGGGCCCGGAGTTCAAGGCACTGCTCAAATACATCTTCCCCGGCGGCGAACTCGACACGATCGGCATGACGCTGGGCAATCTCGAGGCGCATGGCTTCCTCGTCTACGACGTCGAGAATTTGCGCGAACATTATGCACGCACCTGCCGGCTGTGGGCCGAGCGGCTGCAGGCCCGCTTCGACGAGGCGGTCGCCGAGGTCGGCGAGGCCAAGGCGCGGCTGTGGCTGCTCTATCTCACGGGCTGTTCGATCACCTTCGAGCGCGCCTCGGCACAGATTTTCCAGACCGTCGTCACCAAACGCGCGCGGGGTCCGAGCGGCCTGCCGCCGACGCGGGCCGACATTTATCGATGGTGACGCGCGGTCTCTCGATCACGATCAGGTAGCGACCAGCCCCAGAGCCGGTGGGGGCGCATTTGCACACCACTTGCTCGCAGCCGCGCATGCCTTCGGATTCGAGATTGCTGGTTATTGTGCCTACGGTTGGTGCGGCCTAGCGGGGATTGCGGCGCCAGAAGGGTTCAGATGGGCTTACGCGGATCTTGTGAGGCGGCCGGCCGGCATCGCTAGTCACCAGATAAAAATAGCCACAACTAGTGCCAATGAGAGGCAGTGTAGCGATTCAGCCGCGTGTCGTGTCTGCTGGCAAACGCGCCATTCGATCTTGACGGGGAACCAATGTGCCAGCGCCCAGTTTGGATAGTGACGGGACACGACACGGAGAATTCAAATGACACGCCGACCAAAGATTTTGGCCAGCACCGCACTCGGGTTGCTCATCGCCTCAGCGCCGTTCGGGGCCCCGCTCAGCAGCGCGGCATTCGGCGCGGCACGGTTCGTCGCATCCGCAACGCCGATTTTTATCAAGTTGAAATGTAAGGAGGGCGAGTCCGCCGAAGCCTGCGCGCTGAGGCAACAGGCTCCGTCCGAAAACGCTGCTCCACCTCCGGCGACCGAACCACAGCCTGCTCCTAAACCGCAGGAGCAGCCAAAAGAGGCAGCTCCGGCGTCTGAGGCACCTCCCGTTCCAGAATCCACCGCACCGACTGAACCGTCCGCGAAGCAACAGCCCGCGCAAACGGCCGAACCTGCGCCGGCGCCGCCAGCCGAGCCTGCGTCCAAGGCTCCCGACGAACCGGCAGGCAAGCAAGCCCAGCCGCCCGCAGACAAGGCGCCTTTGCCCACCCCGGCTCCCCAAGCGCCCGCTGCGACCGATCAGCCTGCGCCTGTACAGAGCGAACAGCCGGCTGAACCTACGAAAAAACCTGCCGCCGAGCAGCCTGCCGCCGAGCAGCCTGCCCCAAACCAGCCCGAGACAAAAGACCCACCTTCGACCGAGCAGCCCCCCAGCGGAAAACCGGCCGTTGGTGAGCCGGCCGCGCCCGCCCCAAGCGAAAAGCCAGTCCAGGGCGAGGCGCCAGCGTATCCGAACGCTGCCCCCATCCTGGACAGCCAGAAGGACGCGAAACGTCCGGGCAAGGACGGCAACGTCGCCCCGCAGAACGGCAGCGATGAGGCCACCGCGCCTGCGGCCGCCCCCGCAGATGCCGCACCACCACCTGCTGACGACAAGTCAGCGCAACAGGAGATCAAGCCGGAGAAGATCGTTCCGGTGACGAACGAAAAGGGCACTCGCCGTGACAAGGCGCCCGACACCCAAGCGCCGGAGCGTCCAAAAGGCGCCGATGTCCTCGCGGAAATTGGCGGCCGGGTCATCATACAGTTCAACAACCAGACGATCGTCCAGAGCAACGAAGCGCCGCGCATGAACCGTGGTGCCAAGGACGTGTATTACGAGGATCTGCCGGGCGGCCGTACACGCGAGACCGTCGTTCGCGACAACGGCAACCAGATCGTCACCATCCGCAACGGCAATGGAGACGTCATCCAGCGCTCCCGCATCACGCCCGACGGTCGCGAGTATGTGTTGAGCTATGTCGACGAGCGGTATTACCAGGACGTGCAAGATTGGCGCGACCCTGGCGATGACTTGCCGCCGATGCGGCTAACCATTCCGCGCAAGCAATATATCCTGGAATCGGATTTGGTAGAGGATCCTGGCGACTACTACACCTTCCTTGAGCAACCGCCCGTGGAAAAGGTCCAGCGTCTCTACTCGGTCGACGAGGTCAAACGCTCGGCGCGTGTGCGCGACATCGCCCGGCGCGTTGATCTCGACACGTTGAATTTCGACTCCGGTTCGGCATCGATCTCGGACAGCGAAGTCAAAAAGCTGCAAGGGGTTGCGGACGCAATGGAGCTGTTGCTGAAGAAGAACCCAGCCGAAACATTCCTGATCGAAGGTCACACTGATGCCGTCGGCAGTGACACTGCAAACCTGGCCTTGTCCGACCAGCGAGCCGAGGCAGTTGCCGAGGCCCTCACCAACGCCTTTGGCATAGCGCCAGAGAACCTGACGACCCAAGGCTACGGCGAGCGTTATCTTAAGGTGAATACGACAGGGCCGGAACGACAGAACCGCCGCGTCGCTATTCGCCGCATCACGCCGCTTGTGGCCCCGGTCGCCAGTTCCAACTGACCAAGACAATCTCGCGATTCGGTAAAGCTCCCGAATCGCGAGACACTTGCGCCAAGGACCAAACCCCGGCGTGCTCCGATGACGGAAGATGCTTGTCTTTCAAACCCCGACGGGGCTTTTCTAAGACTCCATTTACCGAGCGGTTTAGCATCCCGCTTGCGGCTAAAGTAGCAGTTCCGCATTTTCAGGCAACACCGCCCGTCGCTCTTAGAGAGCGACGGGTACCTGAGGCACAAGCCCGCCGGCTCTTATCAAAATGCGGGGACTGCCTCGCCGCCGGCGCGCTGGTGTTTGATGCGGAACTTGAACTTCCCCCAGAATGTACCCGCCCACTGCGTGGTGCGCGCGGCGCTTGGTCGTCCGCAGTTCGTTAAGCATGGCCACCTACCGCCCGCGAAGCGGGCAAAGGGCAGAATTGTTGCCGAGAAAGGCAGCGTCATGTCCGTCTGAAAAACGGCAGGCCGCCCGAGCGGACACGTCTCCGCGATCGAGCGGACCACCTGCGTTAAGTACCCCTATCGGCTGCGGGAACTGTGAACTCAAGCGCTCAGTCCGCCCAGATTGGCCGGACCTGATACCATTACCTCCTGCAGATTCGAACTCGCTCGATGACGCGGTGGTGATGACGCCAATGCTTGATCAGCACCACGCGGCAATGGTGTCGATGATGCCGATGGTAGTAATGGGGCCTATAGCCGTTGTCATACATGTCGTCGTATTGGGAATAGCGTTGACCGTAATAATCGGGGTACCGATCACTGTCACCATAGTAGTCATAATTGTCTCCATAATCGTCGCCATAACCACTACCAAAGTCGATGATGACACCGCCCGCGTTTGCCGGATAGACGGCGGCGGCAGCACAAGTGACCGCGATCACCGATGAGAGAACCAGTTTTCTAAACATCACAACTCTCCATGAGCTGAGAATGTCCCGTCGGGACAAAAACGCTCTGGAGCAGCGGTTGTTCCCTCGACATCACACAGATCATCGAGCACTGAGAACGGGCGCCCCCCTGCCTTTAGTCAGGAAGTGTCATTCGCCGCCACCTGTGCCCGGGTTGCAACTATGCGGCGGAAGTGGTGGCGATGGAGAGGGGTAAAGATCGAGGACACAGTGGAGGGCACAGAGACGCCAGCGGGGGGCTCGGCCAGAGGTGCAGACTGTCGTCAACCCGATATGGGGGACACGACGCGGCGCAAAACCGTGGCAAGAGAAACCTTTCGGCGGCCAGCTGCTTTTCAGATGTCCCAAGCCGTTGAAGGACCGATCTTGCCGGAGAACAGCCCAGACAGGGAGGTCAACTGCGAGGTGGCTTTGGAAGCAGCCTTTGCGGCCTTGGTAGCTTCCGCAGAAGCGCAGGGGTGGACGCCCGATGCAACGGCTTCCACTCTACTGAAAATCTACCACGCCCAAAAGGCCGAGACCGTCGCTGCTGCTGCTGGTACTGACAAAACAGCGACCGAAACTGGGGCCTGACTAAGGCGGCGCGGGCGCCCAGCTTCAAGCGGTCGTTGTCACCAGGATCGCCAGACTACGTAGGGACAATCCGCGCCCCCACGCGGCGACTAGACGGCAGCATCGATAGCGCCATGGAGATGACAACCGGACACGAATTATTGCCAAATCGGAAATGCAATACGGCTCAACAAGGATTGCCCATCCTGAAGATGTTGTAGGCCTTCCAGATCTGACTGCTGCCGAGAAGCGGGCGATTTTGGCTTCCTGGGCGTCCGACGCCTGCTCGGTTCCCGGGATACCTCTGCTGCGTCGGCTGGAGAATGGAGCGATAGCCACGATTGACGACATCCTGTGCGCGTTAAAGACCCTGGACGGCGTGTCGGATGACAACCGTCCAAATCGAAATCGCACGCTTTGGGGAGCGCCGCATGCTCGACGCCGTCAGGACAAGTGGGCGCCTTGGCCGCATCGTCGCAGGCGGGATGACGATGATCCTCCACCCTGTCCGGCCTACCGTGCAATCGTCCCGAGAAGAGGCGGTGGCGGGCCGATGGCGTCGCCAGAGCCGGCATTGGTTTGAGGATGGGTGGGCGTGGGAAGCCATCATGAAGGTGCTGCGCACCGCTTGACCCGTACGTCATTTCCAGTCATCGGCTTCGGCCGGGTGGGATTCTTTTTTGCGTTTCTTTTTTGAAACGGCAGGCTACGGCACGCCTGACGCCATCCGGGGCATGAAGCGTGAGCGTAGGATGTGCGGCGTAAGCAACAGAAGTGCCTGATGTTTTGGGGGGCCGGCAGTCGACGCATACTTGCCTGAGAAACGTGAAAGCATCGACTGCCGGGCGGGGTGGCAACTCCACGATAGGCGTGATCGGCTCGCCTTCAACGGCTACTATCCACAGGCTTGCCAGAGACGCTTTGCTCTCGACGATCAGCTGACGCCCATATGCGCAACCAACCTCGCCGCCGCTCGTCTGGCTATGCTGGCTAACCCAGCGTACTCCAGACCTTGGCCCACCCGTTCTCCATTCGGATGGGCGTTTGGCCCGCTCGAAAATGTATACCGGGCGGGCTTTTTTTTTGAAGGATCAACGGAACCTCCCGGTTGGGGTACGGCGGTCGGCTTCCTTTTTGAGGGAAACTTTTTCCCAATGACGGAGTTGATGGAACAAGCTGCCTTTCTGGCAGCCGTAACCGGAGGAATTTTCCATGAACAACTTCAAAATGCTGACAACGGGCGCTATGGCGCTTGCGATCATGACTGGTTCAGCGCTTGCGGGCGGCAGCACCGGAACGTCTGCGCTCGATGACCCGGCGAAGATGTCGCCCTTCTTTACTGATGCCGGCATGAAGACGATGAAGTCCGAAGCGGAATTCAAGGCCGCCTGGATGGCCATGAAGGAAGAAGACCGTGCGGGCATGATGAAGGAATGTGGCGACGAGGCTATCGCGAAGTCACATGACAATTTCTGCAAAATGACAAAGCAGCTCGGCGGCGCCAACTGATCAGTTAGGCCTAGCTCCCGATCGCCCGCCGGCGTGCGCCGGCGGGTTTTTTCGTTTCTACACGTCTCAGCATACGGAGCCAAATCAAGGGTTCGCCGCTTCTATCTGCGGCGAACAATCCATAAGGCGCGTCTAATGTTCAGTGATAAGGAAACTCGTTTTTGGGAGGCCGGACTGTTCATGGCGGTGCCGCTCTCAATCCTGATCTCGGTGGTGATGGTTAGCTTGACGTTCGGCTGGTTTGGATGAGCACGCCGCCCCCAACCTCCTCGATGTGAATGGATCACAATTCCTTACCAATATGTAAGGCGTGAACCTTGGCCAAGCGATTATAAGTGAACGAGCAGCAGACCCCCGCTGCTCATTGGGTGCACCACACCCAGCGGCCCGCTGCCTCGTCCCAATCAACCTTGGCAGCGGGCTGTCGGCTTTAACAGATCCGGTTTCAATCGTGTGGCGAGGTTTCAGGATTACGGATTTCCAGCGAGTGTTGTTCATCTCGGTGGCGGTTCTGTTTTTCGCCGGCCTCGCATTTTGGGCGACAGCCGAGTTGATTATTTCAAGCTATCCCGCCGCCGCTCATTGAGACGCGTCCAGACCCCCATCTCAGCGGCTTGTGCGCCTGATCGGCATGATGTGCGACCTGCCGAAAATCCCACATATCGATCTGCTGGCCGCAGACCGAGCACACGATGAAGTGGTCACGTTGATTTCCTGGCTCGCCGTCGTGTGGCTTGCCGTGCGTAGGTGGCGCGCGATCTGAGAGCTTCGGCATTTGAGGAAACATCGTCACCGCGTAAAAGTTCCGGAACCAATTCAGGTCAGCCAATTGAATGAATCTCGGTTTTGCGGTTCATCTCATGCGTTTGAAGTTCGTCGCGCCGTTGATGCCGACCTCGGTGGAGCAGCCTACTGAATTCACGAGGTCGAGCTCAACGGCTACCGCTCAGCAGCTGATCGTCGAAGGCGGCCGTAGGCATGAAGAGGGCATGGCAAAAGGCCGTGCGATCTCAACTGATGAATGGCCGGCTTTTTTCGGAACCGACTAGCGGCAGTGAAGTTCTATTGATGCTCGGTCCCCTCACCGGCAGGTGTAACAGAAAGCCCGTCACTGTTTTGTCAGTGGCGGGCATTCTTTTTTGTCGCGTACAGTTGCTTGAAGACGCCACACCAGAAGCGGTAGTCCGCTTCACGGCCGGCGAAACGCGCTTCCAGGGCACACCACGCAACGGCGGTCGCTGCGTCTGATCCATAAAGCGCGACCGCTGCCTGGATGGCTCGGTTGGGGTCAGCGAGCCCGGGCACGGTCAAGGTGGGGATTTCGGCGTTCGGCATTTCTAAGCCTCCGCCTGTATCGTACCTTTCGCTTGATCGCTGGTCACTACCCGCGCGACCTCAGCATCACCGTTGCCGAACTCGTCGACGTGCCTCAGACGAAAATAGGCCCGCTGCGAGGGCAACGGGCCATTCACTTGGGCACGTCGGTACTGGGCGGTGGAACTAGTTCCCTCTATCACCCGGCTTGTGGCCCACATCGCGCGGGTCAGCCATGGTCAGGCTGGTCGTGATTCCGACGGCGGTGGAGCAGAGGACGACGATAGCCAGAACCCTAGATATTGCACGTAGCATCATACCCTCCCTGTTCGCCGAAACCGGCCAATCCGGCGTCGGGAACGCCGGAATTATATCTGCCTTTCTCGAAGGGGAGTGACTACGCCCGGATACCTCAATCGGCTAGGCCGGCATGTTCTTTCGTGCAAGTGCAGCTTACGCGCGAGGCTACTCGCGTACCGCAACCCGCGATGTCGATCCACGGTCACCAGGCCGCCCCCATCGATCCGAACCGTGACCTTGCCATCCTCGTCATCGACGCGAGTGGCGAACCCCCTGATTTCAACCTTCTGCCCCGGCTTGGCGTGTTTCGGCGAATCTATTGGGAGGGGGAAGTTGTAAGTGGGAATGCTGACGCTCGAAACGCCGTCGCTCACCACCTTCAAGATTGTGGCGGTTAGCGTGATCTCGTCGCCCACTCTCAGGTTTCGTGCCATCCGGTCCCTCGTTTGTGCAAGGTAATCATTGAAACATTCAACTTAGCTAAAATGTTCCGGAACCATTTCAGCGCAAGCTAATTGAATCGCGGTTTGTGTGGGTTCCCGTATGCGCTTGAAGTTCATTCCGCCGTTGATGCCGACGCTCGTCGAGCAGCCTCCCGAGGGCGACGACTGGATTCACGAGGTCAAGTTCGACGGCTATCGCTCGCAGCTGATCATCGACGGCGCCGGCACCAGGATCTATACGCGCAACGGCCACGACTGGACGGCCAAGTATCGCGACCTGGTAAACGAATCCGCCAGCCTCGGCGCCGAAAGCGCCATTGTCGACGGCGAGATCATCGTGCTCAACAAAGCCGGCCTGTCCGACTTCGGAGAGCTGCGCCAGGCAATCACGCGCCGGCAGCATGATCTCTATTTCGTTGCCTTCGACCTGCTTTACCTCAATGGTCACGATCTGCGCGACATGACGCTGGAAGAGCGGCGCGAGATCCTGGCCGGCATGATCGAGCCGGGCGGGCGCATCCAGTTCAGCGAGCCGCTGCCGGGCGACGCCAAGGCCATCTATCATCTGCTCGACGAGGCCGGACTCGAGGGCATGGTGTCAAAACGCCGCGACAGCAAGTACCGCGGCGGCCCGTCGACAAATTGGCTGAAGACGAAATGCTACGCCATCGACGAATATGGGCTGCTCGGCGTCGAGCGCGAGGCCGGCAAGCCGGCCTTCGCTCTCATGGCGGATCGGGCGACCGGCAAGTATGTCGGCTCGGCCTTCATCAATTCCAGTCGTGCGATCCGTGAGCGGCTGTGGAAGCGTGTCCAGGACCATGCCGGGCCGGCGCCCAAGGGAATGAAACGGCCGGCGACGCAATGGGTCAAGCCCGGCCTGATCGGTCGCGTCAAGCACTTGCGCGGCGATGAAGATTTGCGGCACGCTTCGCTGCAAGATTTCTGGGAGTTAGACGATGTCCGTGGCTAAGAAGGACCAGGAGCGCATCACCTACGCGTGGATGTACGGTGCGCAGGCCCCCAAGGACGGCAGGGAGCGCGTTGTGCCGCAGGTCTGGGACGAATTCGCCGATGCGTGGCTGAAGGGCTTCGATGGCGAGCCGCTCGCCGGCGGCAAGAACAAGCCCGTCAGCGACCAGATGGAAGCTGAGATTGACGAAGCTGGAGTGAGCAAGCCTTGAAGCCGCATCTATAGCAGCTTGCCGGCGCGCATCATGGCGCGCGCGATCGCCAGCTGGGATCCGTCTTGGCGTTTTCTTTTTGGGTCATGTTGTCCGCTGCAATGAGCCTCCGCAGTGATCGCTGGATCTCGCCTCGCGTCCAGCCAACTTCCAACATGCAATCGACGATCGCCTGAAAGCCGGGCTCCATGGCCTCCTGGCAGTCGACCTCACGGTCTAGGTACTCGCCCTGTCGCTTTGGCGGATTGATCATTTCGCCTCCTTCAACTGTTCGGTGCAGCCGAACGGCGCGCGTGCCGCAATCCGTAAACTCACAAGTGCGATTTTCGATCCGCGCAGAAGCTCGGGCCGGAACCGAAACGCCTTCGCGAGCTTGTCGCCAGATGAGCACACGCGGCATAAACTTCCTCGATCGATGGATCACCAACAACGTTCCCGAGACGACAAAGGCGGATGTCATCTCCGTCGACGAACTGACACACAAGCTGATCGCCGATGCCAAGGCGCTCGGCATCAAGCGGGAAGAGATCGACGAAGAGGTCGACAGCCTCTACCGCACCATCCTGGATGCCATCGTGCACTACGATGCCGGTGCTCCGGAGTGACGCGGTTCAGGCTTGACTCGTTCCGGGTGCGTTCCCATTTTGGTCTTCCCCTGACGTGACGAGTGAGCCTGGTCTAAAATGTGTGGACGCGTCTTCGTAAAATCGACGATCCCCGACATGGTGCGGCGGTTCGAGTTTGCCCATCCTGGTGAAGTCGAGCGCATGGGAAACGCGTTTCCGATCTGGAACGGCGCGCCAAGCCTCATGTACCCCATAATCCTTCGTGATGAGCTTGCACAAGCATGGCGGGGTTCGTGTCGGCCAAGTGGGGCCTCGTCCCCGGCTGGGCCAGGGAAGGCAGCGGCCGGCCGCCGCCAGTGAACGCACGCTGCGAGACCATCGCCTCCAATGGCCTGTTTAGGAAAGCCTATGCCTCACGCCGTTGCCTGGTGCCCGTCGACGGCTATTTCGAATGGGAAGCTCGACCCTTCAGGCAAGAAGAAGCAGCCTTATGCCATCGCCATGAAGTCTGGCGATCCCTTCGCCATGGCCGGCATCTGGGAAGAATACGCCGACAAGGCGACCGGTGAACTGGTGCGCACATTCGCCATTGCGACGTGTGAGCCGAACGAGCTGATGGCCACTATCCATGATCGCATGCCCGTCATTCTGGCGCCGTCCGACTACATGCGCTGGCTTGGTCCGGAGCCTGATCCGCGCGACCTGATGAAGCCCTATCCGTCCGAGCTGATGAAGATGTGGCCGATCGACAGCAAGGTAGGCAGCCCGCGCAACAACACGCCTGACATCATCGACGAGATCGGCCTCGGGCCATCCGATTTGTTCGACGTCTAGAGGTAGCGCTCGCCATCACTGCGATGCGCGAACAGAACCAACGAGGTTCTTGTCGCGGCCGTGCGAAGCCGAAGCCCGCATGCCTGGCGCAGCCTTGATGCTCGCAGATATGGCCGAGGATCGGAGCGTGCTCCCTTGGCGTGATAGTGTCGGCAAGGCGTGTCGGTTCGTCGCTCATGGCGAAAACATTCCACGGGCCGGCTTGACGGGCAAGAGAAATGTTCTTTATTCGTTCTCATGGCGCACGAACCGATCGACACGCTGGGCAAGGCAACCCGGCACAACATGCTTGTGAAAGCGGAATGCAGCTGCGGCAACGTCCGCTACTGCAGGTCGGCCGACCTGATGATGGTCTATGGCGGCGGCGTAGATCCGCTGGCCCTGAAGTTCGACTGCAGCCACTGCAAGCCGCAGGTCAAGATAACGCTGCTTGAGGTGCACCCCGAACACCTGCCGAAGCGCCTCATGATCCACAAGCCGATGAAGGTCGACGGCAAGATCACCTGGTACACGGAACGGTTCCGCTGGTGAGTGAACGCCTGAAGATCCGCCTTGCCTATCAGCGCGGCTGGCAAGTTGTGGACGGCAGCGCGATCGTGGACACCTTCGACACGAAGGAAGCGGCGTTCCAGTTCCTGGTCGAGCGTGGTGCCCGGGTTCACGTTGACTGGGGCAGGACGGAGATCGCAGGTCGCACAGCCGCGTATGACTTCGCGGCATCCTTCCAGAGCGACAATGCCAGGCGGATCAGGAAAGAGTTGCATGGTCCGTCTGCCGGCATGTGGTTCTGGTACCAGGGATCATCGAAGGGCAGCGTGGAGACAAAGGAAGAAGCCGTCGTCGAGGTCGAGCGCGCCTACACCCGATGGGTCGCGAAGGCCGACTGGCCTCGTTGAAGGCATCGAACCGGTTAGTGTGGCGTCATTCATCTAATTCTGCAGCGTAGACGACATAGCTGGCTGTCGAAGGCGGACTTTCGTCTGGCACCCGCATCAAAGTCACAGCGCGGATCTGCACCATCGCTCCTGGTTTGGACTCAGCCTCGCTGGTCCCAAAAGCTCCAACTCCAAGGGAAAATTCAAACCCAAGCGACCACCGGCCATTTTTGATCCCCTGCTGTCGAAGCAGTGCCGTGGCGACCTCGGTCAAGGTGAACGAATATTGAGTTGCTTCCACCATCTTGCGACCTTTGCGAGTTCAATTAGGCGATTTGGAGCGCCCGCTTCGGCATGAGCCTTCGCCAGGATGAAAATCGCCCGGGCTTTCGGCCTCATTCCGCCTTGCTTTCCAGACCCCATGTGGATCCCGCCGTTGTGGTGGACGAAGCAATTCCGATGCCAACCGCAAATGATCCGTTGTGAGACATCGACGATATGAGTGGCATTACCCTCGCTTGGCGCTGCCCGCTGTCCTACACCTGCAGAAGCGTCCCGCGCGGCTGGCGCGCACCCTACTTGCGAGAAGAACTAAATTCCGCGAGCATTCCTAGATGAGCCGTCTATCCATCGCCGAAGAACTCGAGAACGCCGCCAACCGCATCGCGGACATGGCGAGGCCCGATCTACAGATCATTTTGCGACGGGCCGCCCTGATGCTTCGAAATGTGGCTGGCGTGCCGCTGGAGCCGGCGACCGAAGACGCCCTGAACTCCATTGCCGGCGAGGTGAAGATAAGCCGGTCGGAACTCATTCAGATCGTGCTGCGCGAGTGGCTGGAAGCGAATGCTTATCTGCCAGTGCGAATGATCCATGAGGAAAGCGAAACGGATGGCAGCGCGTAGGACCTCACGCGCGTAGAACAGATCGTCGAGTAGATCGGGCCGGTTGTTTCGCGGGTGGTCGACAGTTGCGAAGTGCATTGCGCCGATGAAGCCCCTCCAGTAATAGCTGTCCACAAACAGAGGACGAACAAATGACAGAAGACACGGACTACCGCGCCGTCGAGCTCATCGATCTAACGGCAGAAATTGTTTCCGCATATGTGAGCAACAATCCTTTGCCCGTGGCCAGCTTACCGGACGTGATAGCATCCGTGCATATGTCGCTGTCCGGTCTTGGTGGGCCCGCAGTAGCGCCGAGCGAACCGCTGGTGCCTGCGGTTAATCCGAAAAAGTCAGTGTTCCCCGACTACGTCGTCAGCCTGGAAGACGGTCGCAAATTCAAATCGATGAAGCGGCACCTCGCTTTGCTCGGCATGACGCCCGATGAGTACCGCGCCAAATGGGGCCTGCCGCGCGACTACCCAATGGTGGCGCCAAACTACGCTGCAACTCGGTCGGCGCTGGCTAGGGCATCGGGGCTTGGCCGCAAGGCTGCTCCAGTCAAAAAGGCGCCTGCTAAGCGGAAGGCCAAAGCGTAGGGTCCGCGATCGCACCATTGGGAACCACTGCCAAATCGGCTTTGTTTCCATTGCGGCGGACCAAGTGTCCGCTTGGCCGGCGTCACCCAAAGCCCACCCCCGATCCCCAAATTGGCGCCGGCCTTTCTTTCCGCCAAAACCTACTGTGAGCGCCCAACCGCAAATTTTGGGGCGTCATCGCCCTCGGCCCCGTCCGCGATAAGCGAGGCGCTGAATCGGGTGAGGATGAACCTCGCAAACGTATCATTTCGAGCTGCGGCGGGGGCAAGGACGAGCGCGAGGGCCTTCGCCGGTAGTGAGTGAAGGGTGGGGGGAGGACAAACCCCTCCACGGGGCTCTATTTCAATGCGTGTCCGGCATGGCACCAAACCGGTTTCAAGAACGGTGTAGCTTCAAGCTGAATGGTGTCAGCTGGAGGCTGTTTCGTGCTCGCATGGTGCCAGTACGGTTCCAATCGTCCCGGTGCGACGATTGTGCAGATAGGGGCCGGAACGCCTTGCAATTGAAGGCGTCAGCGGCTATTCAGACGCCCGTTGCTGCGGTAGCTCAGTGGTAGAGCACTCCCTTGGCAAGGGAGTGCTGGGGGTCGCTGCTGATTGTCCCCCAAATCGCTACCATCCTTAACGCAGCGCCGTCAGCTGGCGAGCGGCTGGCAGATGCCGCTGTTCGCGGCTTCGCACCCTGCCGATCGCCAATCACCGCTAAGTTCGCTGAGTCTTTTGGGCTTCATGCCGTTCCGCATCGAACGCCTGCCTTCCCTTCGCGGCCCATAGGTCTCTTGCCTGCTCGCCTTCATGGCTTTGCAGCTTGGCGGCGATCCAGAGCATCGCTCCGTAGATGATGGCGCGATCGTCCTTACTCAGCTCGACGATGCCTGCCTTGACGACGAGCCCACCGAGCTCGATCAGACGTCGGGTGCGCTGGCGACGCTCGACCTGCCAGGTGCGCATGTCACTGCGAGCCAGAGCCGCTTGCCGACGATTGTGCGCTGCCCGGTTGCGCTGGAGCGCTGCGCAGGTTGCGCCGAGATGTCGGAGCAGTTCGCCGGGACCGGCTCTCGAAAAACATCACCCCACGCTTGGCCCATGCCTCACGCTTTCCGCTATCTTTCGTTTCAGCGATGGCGACCAGCGCGCCGGCCAGTTCGTCGGTGCCGAGCTGATCGGCGCCGGTGGCGATCACCAGCTCGCCAAGTTGCTGCACCTTTCGCGTTTTGAGTTCTCGCGCTTTGTCTTCCAGCGCCTTCAGTTCGGCGTCGAAGTCCCGCGGTTGTCTAATCGCTCTCATCTGGTCAACTCCATTTCTAGTCGGGCGATGGATTGCACCGCCGCAGGTTGGAACGAAGAATGGGCATGCCCGCAGTGGCCGCTTTCGCGCGAGTCATAGGCGAGTGCCGGGAGCAGGGTTGTCTCCGCGATCGGCATTTGGCCGTCGCATTATGGGTCTTCGCAGGCGAGGCCTTCCTGTGTTTGCGCCGCAGTCTCCGGAGAGCTGCAATCACGAGAACGGAATGGTCTGACCCACGTCCCGGCAGGGACGCCTCGGCGCGCTAGAATGACGACGCGCTGAGAGTGTAGAGCTGGGTTGCCTAGGCTAGGCGCTGGCCCCAGCCGATCGGTTGAAAGCTTCTCCTGACTTAAGCATCGCGTGCATGATGACTGACAGTTTACGCGCCACCGCGATCGCTGCGCGCTTGAAGCCCAGGCGCTCACGTAGCTGGAGTCCCCAGGTCTTGAGGCTGCTCTCGTTCTTGGCGCCGGTTCGGGTGAGGATCACCAGCGCTGCTTCATAGAGCAAGCTGCGCAGGCGTTTGTCACCTCGTCGTGAGATGTGGCCGTCATAGTCGACCTCACCGGACTGGTAACGCCGTGTGGTCAGGCCCAGCCAAGCGCCCACCGCGCGTGACTTGCGGAAATTGTCGGGGTCCTCAATCGCTGCGACATAGGAAATAGCCGTCACCGCACCAATGCCGGGGACGGTCATCAGCAACTGAGCCCGCTGACTTTTGCGCACCGTCGCAAGTAGCTGACGATCGAGATCGGCCGCGCGCTTGCGAACGTCGCGCCAGGCTTCGAGCAGCGGCAGCATGATCCGAGCCAGACCTTCTTCGCCGTCCAGAAGGTTCCGGACATTGTTTTCGAACGCGCCTCCTTTGCCCCGCGGAACGATGAGCCCAAACGTCTTCATTGTTCCGCGTATCTGGTTGCCAAGTTGCGTCGAGATGAGGATGAATTGATTGCGTGCCGCCACCAGCGTGCGGATCAACATCGTGTCGTACGACTTGACTCGGACCGCTTTGAAGAAGCCCGCTTCGGCAAGCCGGGCTAACCCATCCGCGTCATTGGCATCGGTCTTGTTGAGCGTTTCGCTCAGCACCTTCTGCGCATGGCGCGCTTCGATGCAGATCGCAGGCAGACCTTTAGCCGCCAACGTGTGATAGAACCAAGTTGCCAATGGCCCAGTCTCGAAGACGACGCGGCTGGCGTGCGGTGCATGCTTGCGGATCACTTGCGCCAGTATCTGAGGGTCAGAAGGACATTTTCCACGCCAAATCCGCTCACCATCCTGGCGGATCGAAATTGCGGTGTCCTTCAAGGAAACATCAAGGCCGACATACTGCTCCATGGTTGCTCTCCGTCCGATATTTGGGCCCGGCGCCAATCGTGAGCCCGCTTCCGATTCTATCGAGGAGCAACCGCCTTCACCATCCGCCGTCCCGACGGAATAGATCGTGAGTCGCGCCGCGATTAGCCCATGTTTGCGCATGGCTGTCTCCATCGATTGTCGATGCAGCGATGATAGGGGAGCGCCTGCCGGAAGGCTTCCATGTTGCCGAGACAGCCCGGGACGGGCTGGTCCATCCCGAGATTTTTTCGAGGGAGGGCGCGCTTATACGTCGTGCCGACGTGCGCTTTGCCGTGCAAATGATCCTGTCGCAATGGCGATCTATCATCTTCACGTCAAGGTCATTGGCCGCAAGGCAGGCTCAAGCGCTGTCGCGTCGGCCGCCTACCGCTCGGCCTCGCGGTTGCATGACGAGCGCGTCGAACGCAGCCATGATTTTTCAGCCAAACGCGGTGTCGTCCATTCCGAGGTGATGCTGCCGGAGGGTGCGCCCGAGGCCTGGTATGACCGCGAACGGCTGTGGAACGATGTCGAGGCCTTCGAGGTGCGCAAAGATGCGCAGCTTGCCCGCGAGGTCGAGTTTGCCCTGCCGCGCGAACTCAGCCAGGCGCAAGGCATCGAACTGGCGCGCGACTTTGTACAAGTCGAGTTCGTCAGCAACGGCATGGTCGCCGATCTCAATGTGCATTGGGACAGGGCAGAGGATGGCAGCCCCAAACCGCATGCCCATGTCATGCTGACCATGCGGTCCGTGGACGAGAACGGTTTTGGTGCCAAGGTCCGCGACTGGAATGCTACTCAGCTTGTCGAGCGCTGGCGCGAGCGGTGGGCGGAGCTGGCCAATGAGCGTCTGGCCGAACTCGACATCGACGCCCGCATCGATCACCGCAGTCTGGAAGCGCAAGGCATTGCCCTGGAGCCGCAAACCCAGATTGGTGCACCGGCGCAACGCATCGAAGGCAGTGGCCTTGCTGCTGGCGACAGTGAAGCAGATCGCGCCGAACTGCATCGCGAGATCGCGCGCAACAATGGTGCGCGCATCATTGCCGATCCATCCGTGGCGCTCGATGCCATCACCCATCAGCAATCGACCTTTACCCGAAAGGACATTGCGAAGTTTGCGCATCGGCACAGCGATGGAGTGGAGCAGTTCAACGCGGTCATGGCAGCCATCAGCAATGCACCCGATCTGGTGGAACTCGGCAAGGACGGACGCCGCGAAGACCGTTTCACCACCCGCCAGATGATCGAGACCGAACAGCGCCTTCACCGCGCCGCGGAGCGTATCGATTTGGACGAGCGACACGCGGTGAGTGACGTACATCGCGAGGCAGCACTGGCGCGGGCTGCGCAACGCGGGCTTATCCTTTCGGGCGAGCAAAGAGATGCACTGGATCACATCACGAATAGCCGCGGTCTTGGTGTCGTCATCGGCTTCGCCGGGACGGGAAAGAGCGCCATGCTGGGCGTTACGGGCCAGGCATGGGCAGCGGCGGGTTACGAGGTTCGAGGTGCCGCGCTCTCGGGCATTGCCGCCGAGAATCTCGAGAGCGGATCGGGGATTGCGTCACGCACCATCGCCAGTATGGAGCATAGCTGGGGACAGGGCAGGGATCTGCTCACCGCGCGCGATGTCCTGGTGATCGATGAGGCCGGCATGGTCGGCACGCGCCAGTTGGAGCGCGTGCTTTCCCATGCGGCGGACGTCGGCGCGAAAGTCGTCCTCGTCGGCGATCCGCAGCAGCTGCAGGCAATCGAAGCCGGCGCTGCATTCCGCTCTATCCACGAGCGTCATGGCGGCGTCGAAATCGGCCAGGTGCGCCGGCAGCGCGAGGACTGGCAGCGTGACGCAACGCGCGATCTGGCAAGCGGCAGGATCGGAGCCGCGATCAGCGCCTACGACGCGCAAGGCATGGTGCATCAGGCTGCAACGCGCGAGGAAGCGCGAGATGAACTCGTCGAGCGCTGGGATCGCGACAGACAGGCGCATCGAGAGGCAAGCCGGATAATCCTCACCCACACAAACGACGAGGTGCGCGCGCTTAACCAGGCAGCGCGCGAGCGCATGCGCGCTGCCGGCGATCTCGGCGGCGATGTTCGCGTGGATGTGGAACGCGGTGCAAGGGCCTTCGCCAGCGGCGATCGCGTCATGTTCTTGCGCAACGAGCGGTCGCTTGGCGTCAAGAATGGCACGCTCGGTATGACCGAAGAGGTCAGCACACAGAGCATGACGGTTCGAACCGACGATGGTCGGTCTGTGCGCTTTGACCTGAAAGACTATGCCCACATCGATCACGGCTATGCCGCCACCACTCACAAGGCCCAGGGCATGACGGTCGATCGTACGCATGTGCTGGCGACGCCAGGCATAGATGCGCATGGCAGCTACGTTGCCTTGTCGCGGCATCGCGACGGGATGGACCTGCATTACGGCAGCGATGACTTCGCGACCCGCGAACGGCTCGTCCGCGCGATGTCACGGGACCGCGCCAAGGACATGGCGTCGGATTACGAGCAGATCGACACGGCGCAGAGCTATGCCGAGCGGCGCGGCATCACGTTCCGCCAGCGCGTCGTCGAGATCGTGCGCCGGGTCGTTCCGGAGAAGTTGCGCGACAGGATCGGTGGGCTGCTCGACGGGTTGCGCTCGCCCGGAGACGCCGGGTCCGGCCAGGAAGGTGGGCGGCCGGCAAGGGAAAATGTTGGGGCGCAAATCGGAGAGTCTGGCTCCACGCCGGAAAGGAAACCTTCCGCCAGGGGCGTGCCGCACGACACGGATATGCCGGTGGACGCGGAAGCAGCGTTGCGCAGCGCTCGCACGAAGGCGCTTGTGCGTCACGCGCGAGCGCTCGACGCGATGCTCAGTACCGGAAATGCGGACGGGCAGGGGACTCCCGAGCAGATGGGCGAATTGAGAGATGCGCGCAACGCTTTTGAGAAGGTTCGGCCTCATGGTTGGCGCGATGCCGAAGCGGCTTATGTGAAAAATCCCCAACTTGTCCGCGAGGCGGGGGCCGGCCGCGTCAGCCGCGTCGTGCTGGCTCTCCAGCTTGAGACGGAAATCCGCACAGGGATGGAAATCGATCCCGGCCGCCGCGCCGACCGTTTCGTGGAGCGCTGGCAAAAGCTCGACCGTATGGGACGGGAGCAATATCAGGCCGGCGACATGTCCGGCTACAAGTCAACGCGTTCGGCCATGTCCGATATGGCCAAGAGCCTCGAACGTGACCCTCAACTTGAATCCCTACTGGCAAACCGCAAACGCGAGCTTGGAATCCATAGCGATTCCGGCCGGCGCCTTGGCGCGGAACTCGCCTTCAGCCATGGCATCGGCAAGGGTCGGGGCATAGGGATCTAGCTAAGGCATGCCGATTTGCCGCCGTTTTCACGCTGCACGCGGCTGAGGCGACAAACCTGATTGCCTCCGGCATGGGTTCGTCCTGTCTGTCTTAGCAGAAATCAGCAACCACCAGTAGGGTGCAGGGAAACTATGCCCGAGCCGGATCGAATTATACGCCTCAAAACCGTCCTTGCCAGGACTGGCCTGTCCCGTTCAACCATCTATCGCAAGATCGCCGAAGGCACGTTCCCGGCCCAAATCAAGATCAGCTTGACCGGTGCGGGATGGAGGGAGTCCGACATCAATCGGTGGGTCGCTGATCCAGCCTCATGGCACACCAGCGCATCACGAAAAAACATCGACCAGTGGCGGTGAAGTCGCAGGTTGCTGTCAACGTTGAACACTCCTCTCTGAGGCAAGTTCAATGACTGGGAATGGGCCGTTAGCCAACCTTCCGCTTTCGGCGTCGCTTGTAGCAGAGCTGACCGTTCGCTTGCCGTCAGCGTCGATCGAATTCCTGCCCAACGGCAGAGCGCAGCAGTTCGAGCAGCTCGACGCGGTTCGAAGAGGCGGATGCGGACCGCAGAAGATGATCGTAATTGACGAGCAGCGCTGCGTTGCGTCTCGGGTTCAGGAGCAGAACGTCTGACCACATATCGCCATCGTTCTCGACGATCCGCGCATAGCGCAGGAGCCAATACATTAGAACTTGACGAAAATCGCTCGCGCCGAAATTGCGCTCCGTATGTTTGACCTCGATGAGCGTCGAGCCAATCGCAAAATCCCCGTTTCCGGACGCTATCCAGCCCAAGCCGGGTATAAGAGGCGCATGTTCCAAAACGGCGGAAGATCGCTGTGCCCGTACGCTGTTCAGCATTGCCACCAGATTGCGAGCGGCATGATCGGCGACCAGGATGTCGACCGGCTCGAGCCCCTCCGGGATCCGCGCGTCGAAATGGCGTTGCTGCCGTTTTGATGCGATTGCTAGGCAAGTGTCCCATGACGCCACCTCGCCTCCCCGCAGGTGGCTTTCGGCGCGCGCCATCGACAATTCGAACATCATCGCCTTTTGCAGGCGGCTTTTTTCGATGATCGCGTTTGGGATTGGGCTGATACCGGGGAAGGAAAACATGGTCGCGTTCAAGGCGTTGACGAGGCCGCCGGTCAGTCGTGGGAACAGAACGTCCAGAACACCGGGAATGTCGCGCGCGACGGTCCTTGGGTCCCGGGCCGGAAGACGATTAAAAGGCATTTCTGACCCAGTCTTCGTAACAAGCAGCAAAGCTACCCGGTGCGCCGGCCTCGATACCAAGTTGCCAAGCCTGTCCTAGGGAACCTCGCAGTTGGTCCCTCGTCTTCATGCCCTCGTCGCCGAACGCGCCTGCCGCCACCCAGAGCATTCGTTGCTCGCCGGCGCCCAGATTCGGCCATTGGTTTCGCAGGCGTGTGAAGTTCGACCGATCCGCCCACTGTCTCCAGCAATCTATACAGGCGCGTCGGACAGAAGCGGATGTCGCCATATCGTAGGTCTGCCGCACGAACGCACCACGGATGTCGGTTCTGGTGAATCGGATTGCTCTCAAGAAGTGCAGCATATTGGCTTCAGGAACCAGTAGATGGGCGCTAGCGGACGGTATGCGATCGAGGAGAGCATCGAGGGCGACGAATATTGTTGCAAATAGGTCGTTTGAGCGGACAGCGTACACGCCTCGCATGATTTTCGACCAAGAGGCGCGGAACGAGTCCAGATTATTCGGATCTAGGAGCGTGGCGCACAGTTGAACCGCCACAGCCGGCTCCTGGAATTTGAGAGCGCGGCCGATCTGCGCAAGCACAAAGGCATCGGGCTGCGATTTCTCTCGTTCGAGATCGAGCAGAAATGAGATATCGATTTTTTCGAACGACTGTTTGAGCTTCTCATATTCGGCGCTCGCATTGTCAGAGTAGGGATCGAAATGAAGATCGAGCTCTCGCAGCGCGAGGCCCGAATCCTCGCCCTCTCCCAACTGCGCCGATACGAAATCCCTGTAGTGCTTGGCGCTCAAGATGGTTGTCTTGCTGCGATTTAGCGAGAGGCCATAGTCCGCCAAAGCATGCGACAGCGTTGACAATGCCATGTAGGCTTCCTGCTGCGAACGGCAGATCAAGGTGTAGTCGTCGACATAGCGGTGCCATACGAGCCCGGCGTCGCTCAAAGAGCGGTCGATGGGGGTCATCATCACTTCCGCGAGGATGCGTGCGCACTGGCCGCCGACTGGCAGGCCGAACGAACGGCCTGCCGTGAGCTTGCTCAAGATGCGATCGATTTGCATCGCCAAGGTCGATCCTGGCGCCAAGTCCTTGATGACGTTTTCGAGCCGATGGTGGTAGACATGCTCGTAGAAGCTTGAGACATCGGTCTGGATGACAACCGCCCGCTCAACTCCTAGACCGGGCTCGTTCAACGTCGCAAGCTTGTACTCGCGCCAGGATTTGGTTCGGTCGAAAAAGGCCGGCCCGTGCGCCGCGAGCCGATAGGAATGCGCGCGATCGCTTCGGTATCCTTCATTCGCCTCCGCGATCGCCAGACCAAGGCCATTTAGATAGAGGTTCCAGAAGGGATGGATCTTGGTGGTAATGCGGAAACCATGCGGCCCGGAAGGAACGAGTAAACGCTCCGACCCGATCGCGAGCCCGTTCATGAAAATGATCGATTTCCCAAAAGCGCCCTTTTCGACGCCTTGAAACAAAGCCATACAGAGAGACGCGAGATCGCTTGCCCTGTCCTTAACAAAAGCCGCATCGAGATCGTAAATGTGTCGTTTTCACCGCTATTGCCGATCTCAAGAGCAGCTCGAAGAAAATGGCCTGTTTCAACCCTGATCATTCTGATCAATATGATCCTTCTTATGCGCGGCAAATGGCGCAGGCGATGGTATAACTCGTCGTCTCGCGCTTGTTTGCAGATGATGGACTTGCCTGTCCAGTGGCACCGTCAATAGCATAAGAAAAATGCCCGATGAAAAATTGACGACGCGCGATCCGCTCCCTTAGCAACCTCAACGGCGAACGCGCCTAGGGGCCCCTGCGCCTAGCGGCGGTCGAAATGGGACGGAAGTTCCCAACTTTCGCCGCGTCCACGATCAGCCGGTAGTCACATGAAAGACCGCTTCGGATCCAGTTTCGTAAACCGGACGACGGACTAGGTGTGCGTCGCTGCCGTCCCAGCTGCCCCCAGCGAAGCGTCCGCTTTTAGCCGAAGGCATAGTTTGCCTGAGCGTCCGGCTTGAGGCGCATTGCGGCCCGGCAGCTGCGGGTCAAAAGCTGAATGCAGCTTCTGGTTTCCGAAGACGATCGCAACTAGATCATGCACCTTAATGGCCGATCCAGGGGCCGAGCGTCCTGAGGACAAATGAACGAGCGTCTTGCCGTCATAGCGCGTCCAATCCCGCGGAGTGAGGCACGACCGAATTCCATAGCTAACGACCTACAATGTGATAGGGTGGGTCATGTTTTTCGGCCGAGCATGAATTCGGTCGACGTTCCTGCCGAGTGATGGCTCGCTTCGCGAGCTTTCGGCCCTTGAGGGCCAATGTCATGGCATCCGTTTCAACAGCCCCCCTGGAAGCGGCGAGCACTCTTGCAGTGGTCGTTTCATCGAACGAGCCGCTCTTGTTCCTGACTGATGATCTCCGGGTTATTGTTGTCAGCGCGTCGTTTTGCCGGACCTTTCAGATCGATCCCGCCGCGGTTGCCGGCAAATTGCTGTCGGAACTCGGCGCGGGCGAATGGGATATGCCGAAGCTGAATTCATTGCTCAAGGCGACCGCCTCGGGCAGCGCTAACATCGAGGCCTACGAGATCGACCTCAAGCGGCCGGGCCAGAAGATCCGGCAGTTGGTGGTGAACGCCCGCGTGCTTGACGACGGCGACCATTCTCGTATCCGGCTCCTGGTGGCTGTCACCGACGTCACCGATGCTCGCGCCGATGCCCGGCAAAAAGACGATCTTATCCGGGACAAGGCAATCCTGATGCAGGAGGTGCAACACCGGGTCGCCAACAGCTTGCAGATCATCGCGAGTGTGCTGATGCAGAGCGCCCGCAGGGTCCAGTCCGATGAGGCACGCGGCCATCTGACCGACGCCCACAACAGGGTGATGTCGATCGCAGCCGTGCAGCGGCACCTCGCCCGGTCCGGCGCTGAAAGTGTTTCGCTACGGACCTACTTCACCCAGCTTTGTCAAAGCCTTGGTGCCTCAATGATCTCCGACAGGGAGCGGCTCTCTATCGTTGTCACTGTCGACGATAGTGTTGTGAAATCGGACATTTCGATAAGTTTGGGCCTTATCGTGACCGAACTGGTGATCAACGCTCTGAAGCACGCATTTCCGGAGGAGCGGTCCGGCAGGATTTCGGTCGACTACCGTTCGGACGGACAGGACTGGACCCTTTCGGTTCGGGATGACGGCATTGGCATTCCAACCGGCGACGACGCCGCAAAGGCCGGGCTTGGCACCGGTATCATAGAGGCGCTTGCCAGGAACCTGCAAAGTGACATCAGCGTAGCCGACGGAAAGCCCGGAACCATTGTATCGGTCGCTCACATTGCTGCTGTCAGCGACGACGTGCCGGCGGCAGCATAGCCGGATGACCAGTCCAAAAGCTGCTGACCGAGGGCAACCGTTGCCCAAGGCGAACGTCGGTCCCGCGCAGGCCGCAGAAATCAACACAAACCGCAAGGCCGTCATTCTGATTGTCGAAGACAACGCCGTCATCAGAATGGGCGCGATCGACCTCGTCGTTCATGCCGGTTACGAGGCGCTGGAAGCCACTAATGCCGACGACGCAATTCGGCTGCTGGAGGCGCGAACCGACATCGTTCTGGTGTTCACCGACGTCGGCATGCCCGGCACCATGGATGGTATCAAATTGGCTCACCACATCCGAAACCGATGGCCGCCGGTCAAATTGATCGTCGCTTCCGGCAGGTCGATCGTCGAACAGAGCCGCCTACCTGAAGGAAGTCACTTTTTTCCCAAGCCCTATAATGACGGCACTATTGTCGAACAGATCCGCCGGATGCTGTCGCCGATTGAAACGCGTCCGAAGCTCTAGGCGCGGATCGTCTGACTCATCGTTTCAAGACTTAGGTCGGGCCTCACATCCAGTTGAATTTATTAGATGGAACTAAAACGGGGTCGAAACCGTAGTATGAACTTGCCTGGATCGTGGCGTGGCAATTCCGAGGGGAGCGTCCAGATGAGTAATGGCGCGGTTCTGGTCGTGGAGGATGAGCTGCTCATCCTGCTCGACGTCGAGTCGGCCTTGGAAGAAGCTGGCTTCGAAGTCGTGGCGGCTCACAATGCGGCTCAGGCCATCGCGGCCTTCGACGCCGAGCCGGGCAAGTTCAAGGGCATCGTCACCGACATACGCTTGGGGACGGGCAAATCCGGCTGGGACGTTGCACGGCATCTGCGCCAGGCCAACCCGACAATACCGTGATCTACATGAGTGGCGATAGCGCCATCCACTGGGGCGCCGAGGGTGTTCCGGAAAGCGTGATGATTGCCAAGCCCTTTTTCCTGCCTCAGATCATCACGGCCTTGTCGACCCTGCTGAATCAACAGCATTCCGACCACCCCTGACACGCCTGGCTGTGCTTGGGCACATTGGCGCTCTGATCGTTGCATGACACCCCTTGAGTACCGACCTTAAAGTCGGACGAAGGGCCCCTGCCGACAATGCTACCCACTTGTCGGGATAGTCCCTGACGGAGAAGCGACCTACAGGTGGTCGCGTTAGATGGCTGCTTTTGGGCAACAGCAAAATTGGCCTCTACGTCCGAGTTGAGGCGCACTGCCGACATTGATTGGGAAACAGCTCATCCGTAATGCCGCCCGCAAGTGCCGCCTTCGGCTAAGTGTTTGCGGTACCGCGCGACAAACGCACACCAGGGCCACCGCCATTCTCTGGAATAAACTCTATTCCGGCTGCTTCGAGAGATAGCTTCAGCACTTGCAGGATCGATTCAGATGCTGGTTTCGAACCACGTTCGAACTGCACGATCGTCCTCAAACTTACCTTGGATAAATCCGCCAATTCCTGTTGAGAAATGTCGAGAAGCCCACGGGCCGCGCGAACTTGGGCCGCACTTACCTTCATTGTTCAAATGCCCTGTTGCACAAAAAGTGCAAATATGCTTGTTTTATGAAACGGCCGTCGGAAGTGGTTCCCGCTTCCAACAGTCTAACCACGCCCACGCTTTGCGGAGCTCGGATCATGGCTGATTCCGACCATAGCACGACTATGCCTCTCGTCACGAATGGCAGGAATCCGACGCCGAAACGGTTGCCAGATTCAGACCCTCCAGTTCTACTGTGGCGGGATTGGTTGCGGGCGCAGCATGTTTCTCAGATCCTTTGCCGTCTTCAACAGCGTTTAGAGAGGCGTTATCTCGACGCTAGACGCGCGGAAGCGATGGAGAAGCAGGTCGCCTATTTGATCGCCTGCCAAGCGGAGGTCGAGGCCACCACTGTGGCCTTGAAGATTCAGGACAAGCTACCCCACATACGGGCGCGGTCGCTTCTTGGTATCGTCGCCAAGCTCGAAATCATCGCAGGCGCAGATCGCGATATCGACGACCCGACAGACTTTCCTTGGCCACATATTGCTTCCGTCCTTGATGACCTGAAGGAAATAGCTGGGAGCCTGCCCTCAGAACGCCCTCAACGATCCGTGATTCAGGCGGACTGTCGGCGTTATCAAGAGATAGCAGCTGACCTGGTCGGTGTAGAAAAGCGGGTCGGTAGACTGGATTTGGAGCGGCGGCCTGTCCTAGGCATCAAGGGGGAGTAGAAAAAGAAACTCAGGCGTAGAATACGGCTATTTGGCGCTGAGCCGATTTCGGCGACCCTATCTCGATGCAGATATGGTCGCGACGGAAATGGTGAGAGCGAAGCGGCGCGTCACGAAACGTGTTGAGCACAACGCCGAGACCGATCTATTTTCATGCCATCGCACCGTGGACGAAGCATTCCTGGAACGAACGGCCCTCTTGTTCGAGGCTCGCATGGGACGACCCCTGTCAACGGAAAGCGCCCGGGAAATCGTTGCCAATCTCGGCGGATTCTTCCGCATCCTCGGCGAATGGGAACGGATTGACCGGCGCAAATAGTTGGCGCTTCACCTGACGGCCTTCGGTGCGACCGTGCCATGAACGAGGGGGCGACCCAGATGAACCAACGACTTGTCCGGACTGCCAAGCCGGCTGGCCTTGTAAAGGCGCTGCTTTACGCGCGCGTGTCCTCCAAGGAGCAGGAGAAGGAAGGCTTCTCCATCCCGGCGCAATGCAAGTTACTGCGCGACTATGCCCAGCAACAGCGGTTCGACATCGTGCAGGAGTTTATCGACGTCGAGACGGCCAAGACCACTGGCCGTACCAACTTCACGGAAATGGTCAAATATCTGCGAAAGCATCCTGGCGTTCGAAGCGTGCTGGTCGAGAAGACCGACCGGCTCTATCGCAACCTGAAGGATTGGGTGACTCTCGATGAGCTGGATGTGGAAATCCACCTTGCGAAAGAAGGTGTGACGCTGTCGCGAGACTCACGCTCATCTGAAAAGTTCATGCACGGCATCAAGGTCTTGATGGCCAAGAACTATATCGACAACCTGTCGGAAGAAGCCCGCAAGGGGCAGATGGAGAAGGCGGAGCAGGGCATATGGCCGACAAAGGCTCCGCTGGGCTATGTCAACACCACTGGGAAGGATGGCAGAAAGGTTATTGAGCCGCATCCTGAACTCGCTCCAGTCGTAACACAACTGTTTGAGCGCTACGCAACCGGCCAGTATTCGCTCAAGGCCTTGGCTAAGGCAGCCCATGGCGATGGGTTGATCTATCCCAAGAGCGGCAATCCGGTTCCAGTCAGCACCGTGCATATGATCCTGCGCAACCGCCTCTATACCGGGCTGTTCCAGTGGAACGGAAAATTGCACCAGGGCAAGCACGAACCTCTCGTGTCGATCGAACTATGGGAGCGGGTTCAAGGCATCCTGACGGGCCGCAACGCGGTACCGACCCATCCGATAGGAAACGAGTTTGCCTTCACCGGCCTGATGAACTGCACCGAATGCGGCTGCGCCGTAGTCGCGGAGATCAAGAAAGGCAAATACGTCTACTATCACTGTACGGGGCACGCCAACAAAGGTCGGGGCGGATACGCAGATTGTCGCCGCAAATATGTCCGCGAGGAAGTGCTCGATCAGGCATTCGCCAACCTGCTCGACCGGTTGCATTTCGACGACGAGATACTGGAATGGGTAAAGGCAGCCCTCTTGACCAGCCATGCCGACGAGCGCCGCGAGCATGAACAGGCGATCCGTCGATGCCAGGTCGAGTACAAGCGGCTCGAGGATTGGCTGCATGCCATGTATCTCGACAAGCTCGATGGCCGCATCGACAACGCCTTCTACGATCGGATGTCAGCACAGTGGCGGACCGAACAGACACGGCTGCTTCGCGAGATAGAGCGTCATGGTAGCGCCGAGGAATCGTACATGGAGGACGGCATCCGGCTGTTGGAGCTGGCACGCAACGCCAGCCGACTGTTTGCGAAACAGCCTGCGCACGAGAAAAAGCGGCTCTTGAATCTCGTGCTGTCGAACTGCCAATGGGATCAAGGCGAGGTTCATCCGGTCTTCAGGCAACCGTTTGATCTACTTGCGGAAACGGTCGCAGCCGGCGCAGCAATGGGTGCACGGCAGATAGCTTTGTCGACAGGGAGTCCAGTTTGGCTGGGGAACCTGGATTCGAACCAGGACTAACGGAGTCAGAGTCCGTGGGTCTACCGTTAACCTATTCCCCAGCAGGCGCGGTCATGAACCGCGCGAGCCGAGCGGGCAAGCCGCTGTGAGCGCTGCCTTGTAGCCGCCAGTGGAAAATAGTCAAGCCTGCTGCGCAGTTCAATCGGCAGGTTTTGTCGGCGGGTTTCAGGCACTGCGTTTCAAAGGTCGCGCTGAGCCTCGTGCCTGTCCCGCCTCAGCTCTCGCTGCGGCTGAATTGCGAGCGTTCGAAATACAGCACCACGCCCAGGCCTAGAATCAGCGGGATGATCAGGTAGAACAGCCGGAACACCAGCAGCGCCGCCAGCACGCCGACCGGGTCCATGTCGGAAAGCCCGGCGAGGAACACCACCTCGAACACGCCGAGCCCGCCCGGCGCGTGCGAGATCTGCGCGATCGAGAACGAGACGAGGAAGACGCCCAGCACGACGAAATAGCCGGGATTGTGGGCCTCGGGCAGGGCAAAGAAGATGATCGCGGCGGCCGCCAGCAGTTCGATCGGGCCGATCAGCAACTGCCGGGCGACGATCGGCAGCGCCGGATAGTGCAACTGGAAGCTGGCAATCTTCAGCGGCCGCAGATGCAGCCAGCTGCCGAAGATATAGGCGGCGACCAGCAGCAGCATGACGACGCCCGCCCCCCGCGACAGGCCGTGATGGGCGATGCCGGAAAACCGGTCGAGTATCTGCGGCTCGAAGACAAGCACAAGGCCGGAGGCGAGCAGCGTCGACAGCACGAAGGTGATCCAGCAGATCGCCACCAGAATGCCGACATCCTGGCCGGTCAGACCCCTGGTGCCGTAGGCGCGGTAGCGGATGACGGCGCCGGAAAACACCGAGCCGCCGATATTGTGCGACAGCGCATAGGTGGTGAATGAGCACAGGGTGACGAACAGCCACGAAACTCGTCTGCCGATATGCAGGAGCGCGATGTGGTCGTAGCCGGCGAGCGAGGCATAGGCGACGACCGAACTCAGCGCGGCGAGGATCCAGCCGCGGGTCGGTATCGCCGATATACCGCCCCAGACGTCGTCGAGCGAGATGCCGCGCAGTTCGTGCCAGAGCAGCAGCAGCGAGAAAATCACCGCCGCGAGGCCGACGACCGGCCAGAAATAGCGTCTCCAGTTCATTGCCTGATTGCCATGCGTTGCGGATCCGCTTCCTTTTCTGTCGGGAGGCCGGCTGGTCCGGATTCTTCCATTTCAGGAATGCCTCATTGAAGCCGGCTATTCAACCGCGAACGCTTGTCGCGCCGGCCACAACCAGGATTTGTCGTTGTCGAGAGCGGTCGAACGGGAGGCGCCGGCAGGCGTTGCGCCAGCAATCCTGGCTTGCGGATACATTGCGCGGCGTGGCCGGAAAGGCGGTTCGTGCGCCCAGCCGGCAAAATTCAGCATGCGGCTCTTGGTGATCGGGCGCGGCACTGTTAGTCTGACGGCAACTTAAAACACTGAAGCGCCCGCAGCGTCCATCATCGGTTCGCGCGGCGCCGGAAGGAACGACAAGTGGAAGACCGCGACACCGGCGCCGGCGCGCCGGAGGTGGGCGCGTCCAGCGCTTCCCCAGGGCCGGTTGGCTCGGGGACCGCCAGTTGGCAGCAGCGCCGCCCGACGGAGGCCCGCTCCGCCGACGGGCAGGCGGGCGACGCGGCCAACAAGGGCAAGCCTAAGAAACGGCGCAAGCGAAGGCGCGGGCGCAAGGTTTTCGCGCGCGACGAGGCGCGGCCCACGGAGATCGGGTCGCCGGCGCCCGGCAAAACCGTTGCCCCGGCCAATGAAGCGCGCAGACCGGCGGAGGCGGTGGCCTCGCCCGCAGCCGCGCCGGTACGTTCCGAACAGGGCACCCGTCGGCCGCCGATGCAGGAGCTCCCGGTGTTCGCGGCGCTCGACCTCGGCACCAACAATTGCCGGCTGCTGGTTGCCGTGCCGACGCGTCATGGCCAGTTCCGCGTCATCGACGCCTTTTCACGCATCGTCCGGCTGGGCGAGGGGCTGACCGCCAATGGCCGGCTCGGCCAGCCGGCGATGGACCGCGCCGTCGAGGCGTTGAAGATCTGCGGCGACAAACTGCGCAACCGCAAGATCCGCAAGGCCCGGCTGATCGCCACCGAAGCCTGCCGCACGGCGGAAAACGGGGTCGAGTTCCTCGATCGCGTCGAGCGCGAGGCCGGCCTGAAACTCGAGATCATCGACCGCCAGACCGAAGCGCGGCTGGCGGTGTCCGGCTGCGGCTCGCTGGTCGAGCGCGACACGCAAGGCGTCGTGCTGTTCGACATTGGCGGCGGCTCGTCCGAAATCGCGCTGATCGATCTCAGCGGCCGCCGCTCGCCGCGGCTCGCCAACCACATCGTGTCGTGGACGTCGCTGCCGGTCGGCGTGGTTTCGCTGGCCGAGCGTTTCGGCGGCCGCACGGTGACGCGCGAGATCTTCGCTGCCATGGTCGACGACGTCGCCGGCCGGCTGGCCAGCTTCGATGGCCGCGACCGGCTGAGCCATCTCAAGGCAAGCCCGAACTTCCATCTGCTTGGCACGTCGGGCACGGTGACGACGCTGGCTGGCGTTCACCTTGACCTCGAACGCTACGACCGCCGTCGTGTCGACGGGCTGTGGATGGACCGCGACAGTGTCGATCGCATGGTCGAAAGACTGGTCGGCTGGGATTTCCAACAGCGCTGCGCCAACCCTTGCATCGGTGCCGATCGTGCCGATCTGGTGCTGGCCGGCTGCGCGATCCTCGAAGCGATCCGCGCCGTGTGGCCGTCGGAGCGGCTGCGCGTCGCCGACCGTGGCCTGCGCGAAGGCATACTGAGCGAGCTGATGGCCGATGATGGCGTCTGGCGCAACGATGGGCGTGGCAGAGCATGAATAGTCGACCCCCACTCCGTCGAGCTTCGCTCGACACCTCTCCCCCGATCGACGGGGGAGAGGAAAGGCGCGAGCATATGCCGGCTGGCTCCCCTCCTCTCCCTCCGGAGGGGGAGAGGAGGCGCTGCGAAGCAGCGACGGAGTGGAGGAAGCCGTTCACGAAACGCGCAGCCGCCGAAACCCAGCCACAACTCGGCGGGCGAGAAACCTCAGACCAGAAATCATGATCCCGAACCGCAGAACCGCGTCAGCGAAAAGTGGCGACCGGTTTTCGCGGACAAACGGTTCCGTTTGTCCAGAGATCATGCTCGGGCAAGAAATCAGGCAATGACCAAGAAACCGGAAAAACCAGGATCGGCCAACATTCGCGTGCTGAAGACGCGGATCAAGAAGAAGAGCGGCCTGAAGGAATCGTCGCGCCGCTGGCTGCAGCGCCACATCAACGATCCCTATGTCCAGCGTTCGAAGGCTGACGGCTATCGCTCGCGCGCGGCCTACAAGCTGATCGAGATCGACGACAAGCACCATCTCCTGAAGCCCGGTATGAAGGTGATCGATCTGGGCGCCGCACCGGGCGGCTGGTGCCAGGTCGCCGCCGCGCGCACGAAATCGACGGCCGACAACCCACACGTCGTTGGTATCGACTATCTGGAAATGGACGCGGTGCCCGGCGCCCCCGTGCTGTTGATGGATTTCCTCGACCCGCTGGCGCCGCAGAAGCTGGCCGAGGCGCTGGGTGGCGATCCGGATATCGTGCTGTCCGACATGGCGTCACCCACCACCGGCCACAAGCGGACCGACCACATCCGCACCATGCATCTGTGCGAGGTGGCGGCCGATTTCGCGCTGTCGGTCCTGAAGCCGGGAGGGCATTTCCTCGCCAAGACCTTCCAGGGCGGCGCCGAAAACGAGCTGCTCTCGATGCTGAAGAAGAATTTCCGCTCGGTGCACCACGTCAAGCCACCGGCCTCGCGCGACGAATCGGTCGAGCTTTATCTGCTGGCAAAGGACTTCAAGGGGCGGGAGCCGCCGTCAGGCGGACCAGTGGACGTTTCGAAAGCTTCGAGCGCCCGGAGCGACAAGGAAGGGCAGGGCGAGCCCCAAGCCTGAGTCTGCCGGATCAGTTGCCGGGCGGGCTTACCGTTTCCAGCGTTTTAGGCGTCGTCAGCCGGCCATGGCCGGAAACGGCATTGCCAGCATCGGGTGCCAGCCGGATGAAGGATAGCGAGGCTGCGGCGGAAATCGCCGCGACGATGAAAAAGGCGGTGTGGAAATCCGCCAGCGTCAGCGACCTGTCATGGATGCTCGTCGACACTTCCAGGATGCCGCCGGCCACCGCAACGCCAAGCGCGATCGACAGTTGCTGGAAGACGGCGGCAATCGGCGTCGCCTTGCTGGTGTCGGCCGCCGAAACCTCGGCATAGGCAAGTGCGTTGACGCCGGTGAAGAACATCGAGCGGATGAAGCCGCCAACCAGGAGCATGGCCAGCATCAGCAGATAAGGCGTGTCGGGGGTGAACAGGCCGTTGACGGCGATCGATGCCGCGGCGACCAGCGAGCCGACGACCAGCACGCGGCGGAACCCGGCGCCGCGGAAGATCAGTGCGGTGACGAATTTCACGCCGATGGCGCCGATCGCCGAGACGAAGGTGATCATGCCGGACTGGAAAGGCGTCAGCCCGAAGCCGATCTGGAACATCAGCGGCAACAGGAACGGCACGGCGCCGATGCCGATGCGGAACAGCGAGCCGCCAAGCACCGAGGAGCGGAACACCTGGTTGCGGAACAGCTCGAGTGCCAGCAGGGGATTTTTGGCGCGGCGGGCGTGCAATAGGTAGAGCACGCCCGACAGCAGCCCGACCGCCACGGTGATGAACCCGGCGATCGGCGGCAGGGCAGGCAGGCTGACCACCGACAGGCCGAACACCACGCCGGATGCCGCCAGCCCGCTCAGCACGAAACCGATGAAGTCGAGCGGCGGCGTCTCCGCCGGTTCGGTCTCCGGCAGGAAACGCGTCGCCAGCCAGATGCCGATCAGGCCGATCGGCACATTGATCAGGAAGATCCAGTGCCAGGTGAAATAGGTGGTGATGAAGCCGCCGACGGGCGGACCGACCAACGGCCCGACCAGCGCCGGAACGGTCAGCCAAGACATCGCCGCGACCAGTTCGCTTTTCGGCGTCGCCCGAACCAGCACCAGCCGCCCGACCGGTGTCATCATGGCGCCGCCGATGCCTTGCAGGAAACGCGAAACCACGAAAGCCGGCAGCGAACCGGAAAGCGCGCAGGCGATCGAGCCGACGATGAAGACCGCGATCGCGGCGCGAAAGACATTCTTGGCGCCAAAACGGTCAGCCATCCAGCCGCTGATCGGAATGAAGATCGCCAGCGACACGAGATAGGCCGTCAACGCCAGCTTGAGCGCGATCGGGCTGGTGTGGATGTCGATGGCAATCGCCGGCAGCGACGTGGCAATCACGGTCGAATCCATGTTTTCCATGAAAAGTGCGACCGCCAGGATGAGCGGGATGGTGCGATTCACGAGCGTGCCCGTTTCAGAGTCTCTTTCCGGCTGGGGGCAAACCGGTACGAGGGGCGGGTATCACGGCTGGACCCGGATGTCGCATTAATTTGCTGTCACTTTTGTGCGACCGGCAACCACAGGTGGCGTCCTTTCGGCAACAAGTCACCTTTCCGGGAGCGTGAAATCATCGGCTTTTCATCGGCGGTGGGACGTGGTACCAGCCAGCGCCAATCCTGAAAGGGAAGAAACGAGTCGGCGCTGTCCATTCCGGTCCAGCGCTTTTTTGTATTCCGAGGGCTGGCCATGGCAAAAATCATCGAAACGTCCACCGGCGCACTGGCGCTGACCTTTGACGACGTGCTGCTGCAGCCCGGTCATTCCGAGGTCATGCCCGGCGAGACCGATGTGCGCACCCGCATCGCCGGCGACATCGACCTCAATGTGCCGATCCTGTCGGCGGCGATGGACACTGTCACCGAGGCGCGCCTCGCCATCGCCATGGCGCAGGCCGGCGGCATCGGCGTCATCCACCGCAATTTCACGCCGGCCGAGCAGGCCGAGCAGGTGCGCCAGGTCAAGAAATTCGAATCCGGCATGGTGATCAATCCGGTCACCATCGGCCCCGACGCCACCCTTGCCGACGCGCTTTCGCTGATGCGCACCTACTCGATTTCAGGCATTCCGGTGGTCGAGAATGGCGGCACCGGCGGCCAGAAGATCGGCCGGCTGGTCGGCATCCTGACCAACCGCGACGTGCGTTTTGCGTCCGATCCGGCACAGAAGGTCTACGAACTGATGACCCGTGAGAACCTGATCACGGTCAAGGAGAATGTCGACCAGGACGAGGCCAAGCGGCTGCTGCACCAGCATCGCATCGAGAAGCTGGTCGTTGTCGACAAGCAGGGCAATTGCGTCGGGCTGATCACCGTCAAGGACATCGAGAAGTCGCAGCTCAACCCGCACGCCAGCAAGGACGCGCAGGGCCGCCTGCGCGCCGCCGCCGCCACCAGCGTCGGCGACGACGGTTATGAGCGCGCCGAGCGCCTGATCGAGGCCGGTGTCGATCTTCTGGTCATCGACACCGCGCATGGCCACTCGCAGCGCGTGCTGGACGCGGTGACGCGGGCCAAGAAACTCTCCAACTCGGTTCGCATCCTGGCCGGCAATGTCGCCACCGCGGAAGGCACGCAGGCGCTGATCGACGCCGGCGCCGACGCCGTCAAGGTCGGCATCGGACCGGGCTCCATCTGCACCACCCGCATCGTTGCCGGGGTCGGCGTGCCGCAGCTTTCGGCGATCATGTCGGCGGTGGAAACCGCGCACAAATCGGGTGTCTCGGTGATCGCCGATGGCGGCATCAAATATTCCGGCGACCTCGCCAAGGCGCTCGCCGCCGGCGCCAGCGCCGCCATGATCGGCTCGCTGCTGGCTGGAACCGACGAAAGCCCGGGCGAGGTCTATCTGCATCAGGGCCGCTCCTTCAAGGCATACCGCGGCATGGGTTCGGTCGGCGCCATGGCGCGCGGTTCCGCCGATCGCTACTTCCAGGCCGAGGTGCGCGACACGCTGAAACTGGTCCCGGAAGGCATCGAAGGGCAGGTTCCTTACAAAGGACCTGTGTCTGGAGTGCTGCACCAGCTTGCGGGCGGGCTGAAAGCCGCTATGGGTTATGTCGGTGGCCGCGATCTTGCCGATTTCCGCGAACGCGCCACCTTTGTGCGCATATCCAACGCCGGACTTCGTGAAAGCCACGCCCATGACGTCACGATTACCCGCGAAAGCCCGAACTATCCCGGCGGAGTCTGATCCGTACGGGTTCGGGCGAGGCCTGACAGCGACGATCCTGCGGCTGCCACGCCACGCGGCCGCGCTCTGTTTCCTGTCGGCGGCGATTTTCATCGCCATGACGGCGCTGGAGTTCCTCTACTTCCGCCAGTTGAGCGGCGGCTTGCCGTCACTCGACACACGCTTTTTCGGTTTCACGCCGGACGAAGGCATGGCCTGGCTGACGTCGCTCGGCCGGCGCGGTGGCGAGATCATTCTCGTCTGGCACTATCTGACCTTCGATCTCCTGTTCCCGGCCCTGTTGTCGATGACGCTGGTCAGCCTGATCCTGGCCACTGGCCGGCGCCTGGAGAATTTCCGTATGCTGCCGGGGCAGATACAGTCGATTTTCGCGCTGGTGCTGGTGCTGCCCTACACGCTTGCCGACTATGCCCAGAACATCGCGGTGGCCAGCCTTCTGTCGGATTTCCTGTCGGCCAACCCGGATTCGCTGTCTTTCGCCTCGGCGCTCATCGTCACCAAATTCGCGCTTCTCGCCATCCCGGTCATCGTCATCGCCGTTTTCTGGCTGGTGGCACAGAAACAACATTGACCTGATCCGGCATCAGGGCAGGAGGTTCCATGAACCAGACCACGATCTTCTGGCCTATCCTGGCGCATGTACTGCTGATCTACATTGTCTATTGCGTCATGGGCCAGCGCAGGTATTTCGCCGTCAAGTCGGGCGAGGCCAAGGTCGGTCAGTACAAGGTGCGCTCGACCGAACCGTCATCCAGCGTCACCGTTGCCAACAATTTGATCAACCAGTTCGAACTGCCGGTGCTTTTCTACGTGCTGTGCCTGGCACTGCACCTGACCAACGGCGTCAACTATCTGACCCTGGCCCTGATGTGGATCTTTATCGCGTCCCGCTATTTCCATGCCTGGGTTCACCTGACCAGCAACAATCTGCGCCTGCGCAGCCGGTCTTTCTTCGTCGGGGCGGTGATCCTCTTGCTGGGGTGGATATGGTTCGCGCTTCACCTGCTCGGGGCCGTGTGAGCAGTTACCCTTCCCCTTGTGGGAGGGTCGCTTCGCGAACCTAAAGGTCGAACACCGCGATCTTGCGGTTGTCGAACTTGATGCCGATCTCGCCGCGCACCAGCTTGAGCGCCGCCTCGCCGAATACGGCGCGCCGCCAGCCCTGCAGGGCCGGTACGTCGGCGGCTTCTCCTTCGGCCGCGATGCGGTCGATGTCGTCGCTGGAGGCGAGCACCTTCGAGGCCACGCCCTCCTTTTCGGCGACGATCCGGAGCAGGACTTTCAAGAGTTCCGCCGCCGCGCTCGAGCCCTCGGGCGGCTGGAAGTTCTTTGGCAGTTTCGGCATCTGTTCCTTGGGCAAGGCAAGGGCGGTGTTGACCGCGCCAAGCAGTGCCGTTGCCGTCGAGGAGCGCTCCCAGCCCTTCGGTGTCGTGCGCAGCTTGCCAAGGGCTGCCGCGTCGCGCGGCGCCTGCTGCGCCACCTCGTAGATGGCGTCGTCCTTGAGCACGCGGCCGCGCGGCACATCGCGTTCGCGCGCCTCGCGCTCGCGCCATGCGGCCACGGTTTGCACGATCGCCAGTTCCTGTGGCTTGCGCAGCCGCATCTTCAGCCGCTTCCAGGCATCCTCGGGGTGCGGATCGTAGGTCTCGCGCGAGGTGAGGACATCCATTTCCTCGTTCAGCCAGTGGGCACGGTTTTCCCGCGCCAACTCGGCGCTGAGGTGCTGATAAACCTCGATCAGATGGGTGACGTCGGCCAGCGCATAGTCGAGCTGCTTGTCGGAAAGCGGCCGGTGGCGCCAGTCGGTGAAGCGCGACGACTTGTCAAGCCGCGCGCCGGTGATCCGCTGCACGAGCTGGTCGTAGGAAACACTGTCGCCGAAGCCGCAGACCATCGCCGCCACTTGCGTGTCGAACACCGGATGCGGGACGAGGTCGCCAAGGTGGACGATGATTTCGATGTCCTGCCGCGCGGCATGGAAGACTTTGACCACCGCCTCGTTGGCCATCAGCTTGAAGAACGGCGTGAGGTCGATGTCTGGCGACAGCGGGTCGATCAGCGCCGTTACGCCAGGTGCTGCCATCTGGATCAGGCACAGGATCGGCCAAAAGGTCGTTTCGCGAATGAATTCGGTGTCGACGGTGACGAAATCCGACTTTTCGAAAGCGGCGAGAACGGTCTCGAGTTCTTTCTGGGTGGTGATGACGTGCATCAAATCGCTTTTGGCAAAGAGTAGGGTCTTCTTCAATTTCAGCCGGCAAGGCTTTCGTCAAGCGCCGGCACCGTCGTTACGACCCCACCGGACCGTCCGGGTCGCTGTTTCTTCTGGCCAGTCGCGCGAAAACCGTCGAGGTGCGCAAAAGCGCGGTGAAGCGGCCGCGCTTGCCCGCAGGAACGCCGGACCGGGCCTGCATCCGGTAGAGAATGACGGCGATGAAGATCGCGTAGACCAGGGCGCTGAACACGAACAGCGCGCTCGGCCCGAAATACTGCATCGCCGTCGAGGCGGCGAACGGCCCGCCAATGGCGCCGAAGGAGTAGAACAGCATCAGCGCCGCGTTGATCAGCACGAACTCGCCGGTGTCGGCGCGGTCGTTGGAATGCGCCGCCGACAACGAATAAAGCGGCATGGCGAAACAGCCGAAGATGAAGATGATGACGAAATTGAGCGTCGGATTGCTGCCGGCGATGAACACCAGTGCCAGTGCCGCCAGCATCGCGCAGCAGGTCGTTATCAACAGCACCCGGCGCCGGTCCCAGCGGTCGGAGAGGTAGCCGAGCGGATACTGGATGATGGCGCCGCCGAAGATGCCGACGCTGACGAAGGTGACGACATCGGCCACCGACATGCCGATCTGCTCGGCATAGACCGGCGACAGGGTGCGAAAGGCGCTGTTGGTGACGCCGACGGCGATGCAGCCGAAGCAACCGAGCGGCGAAATCCGCCAGACGCGCGCCAGGTCGAGCTTGACCTCCTCGGGCGGGGTCGGGTTGGAGCGGTCGCCGAGCGAGACCGGCACCAGCGAGAGCGTGATCATGATCGACATGATGGCGAAGATAGTGAAGCCGCCGGCGCCGAAAACGGGAATCAGGAACTGGGCGCCGGTTACCGAACCGGTGTCGACCATCCGGTAGATCGCCAGCACGCGGGCGCGATCCTTGTTGGCGACGCCGGAATTCAGCCAGCTTTCGACGATGGTGAACAGCCCGGCGAAACAGAAGCCGCCGATAAAGCGCACCGCGCACCACATCACCGGATCGAGGACCAGCACCAGCAGCAAGGTGCCGACCGAGGCGATGGCCGCCAGCGCTGAAAACGCCCTGATATGGCCAACCGCCTTCATGATGCGGGTGATGGCCAGGCAGCCGAGCAGGAAGCCGGCGAAGTAAAAGGTGCCCATCAGGCCGATGGCCGAGGCGGAAAACCCTTCCTGCGCGCCGCGCAGTGCGATCAGCGTGCTCTGCAGCCCATTGCCGCCGAGCAGGATGCCGGCAGCGAGAAGGAGCGGGAGCAGCGGGCGGATGGAGGACATGAAGGGGTGATCACGTGTCGGTGATCCTTATTGGACCATCACCTTGGCCAATGCCAGCGGCAATTCCCGGCAAGACCCTCCGCCGCCAGCCTCGCTCGCCTTGACAAATCCGGCCTCCCATGCGCTTTTCGCGCAAATTTTGAGGCCGGGCTTGATGCTTCGGCCTGCAACCCAACACCCCGGACTTTACCAATGACAATGCACCGTTACCGCAGCCATACCTGTGCCCAGTTGAGAAAGAGCGACGTCGGCTCAACCGTTCGCCTGTCGGGCTGGGTGCATCGCGTACGCGATCATGGTGGCCTGCTCTTCATCGACCTGCGCGACCATTATGGCCTGACCCAGATCGTCGCCGATCCGGATTCGCCGGCCTTCAAGGTCGCCGAGACCGTGCGCGGCGAATGGGTTATCCGCGTCGACGGCGAGGTCAAGGCTCGCTTGCCAGAGACCACGAACGCCAACCTGCCGACCGGCGAGATCGAGATTTTCGCCCGCGAGATCGAGGTGCTGTCGGCGGCCAAGGAGTTGCCGCTGCCGGTGTTCGGCGAGCCTGATTATCCCGAGGATATCCGCCTGAAGTATCGCTTCCTCGACCTGCGCCGCGACACGTTGCACAAGAACATCGTGGCGCGGACCAAGATCATCGCCGAGATGCGCAAGCGCATGGACGAGGTCGGCTTCACCGAATTCTCGACGCCGATCCTCACCGCTTCGTCGCCGGAAGGCGCGCGCGACTTCCTGGTGCCGTCGCGCATCCACCCCGGCACGTTCTACGCGCTGCCGCAGGCGCCGCAGCAGTATAAGCAGCTGATCATGGTGTCGGGCTTCGACCGCTATTTCCAGATTGCGCCCTGCTTCCGCGACGAGGATCCGCGCGCCGACCGCCTGCCCGGCGAATTCTACCAGCTCGACCTTGAAATGAGTTTCGTCGAGCAGGACGACGTGCTGTCGACCATGGAACCGGTGATGCGGGGCGTGTTCGAGACCTTCGCCAACGGCAAGCCGGTGACGCAGAAATTCCAGCGCATTCCCTATGATGTCGCCATGCGCAAATACGGCTCCGACAAGCCCGACCTGCGCAATCCGATCGAGATGCAGGCCGTCTCCGATCACTTCCGCGATTCCGGCTTCAAGGTGTTCGCCAATATCCTCGCCAACGACCCGAAGGCCGAGGTCTGGGGCATTCCGGCAAAGACCGGCGGCAGCCGCGCCTTCTGCGACCGCATGAACGCCTGGGCGCAAGGCGAGGGCCAGCCGGGACTGGGTTATATCTTCTGGCGTAAGGAGGGCGACAAGCTCGAAGGTGCCGGCCCGCTCGCCAAGAACATCGGCGAGGAGCGCACCGAGGCGATCCGCCAACAGCTCGGCCTTGCCGATGGCGACGCCGCTTTCTTCGTCGCCGGCGACCCGAAGAAGTTCGTCTCGTTTGCGGGTGCGGCGCGCACGCGCGCTGGCGAGGAACTGAACCTTGTCGACCGCGAGCGCTTCGAACTGTGCTGGATCGTCGACTTCCCCTTCTTCGAATGGAACGAGGAGGAGAAGAAGATCGACTTCGCCCACAACCCGTTCTCGATGCCTCAGGGCGGCATCGATGCGCTGAACGGCGAGGACCTGCTCGGCATCAAGGCCTTCCAGTACGATATGGTCTGCAACGGGTTCGAGATCGCCAGCGGAGGCATTCGCAACCATCTGCCCGAGACCATGGTCAAGGCTTTCGAGACGGTCGGGCTCGACCGCGCCACGGTCGAGGAGCGCTTTGGTGGCCTCTACCGCGCCTTCCAGTATGGCGCGCCGCCGCATGGCGGCATGGCCGCTGGCGTCGACCGCGTCGTCATGCTGCTGGTGGGCGCCAAGAACCTGCGTGAGATCACCATGTTCCCGATGAACCAGCAGGCCTACGACCTGTTGATGAACGCCCCTTCGGAAGCAAGCCCGCAGCAGCTTCGCGAACTGGCGCTGCGCGTTGCGGTACCCAAGAAGGACGCATGATCGCTAGCTTCGGGCGATGCTTTAAAGAACCGTCCGAACCGATTCATTCAATTCGCTAATTCCACAAAAAAGCCCGGCATCGCTGCCGGGCTTTTCGTGTGTCGAGGTCGCTTCGATCAGTCTTCGTTGGCCTTGACCGTGACGCCGAGCGTCTTCGGCAGGTCGAGCGGGTTGGACATGGCGCCCGCCATGATCAGCGCGAACGGCACCGATGCCGGCGGCTCGGCCGAAACTTCGAGGCTCTTCGGATCGTCGAGATATTTGCTGACAGCGGCCGTCACTTGCGCCGTCAGTTCCGGGTTGTTGAGTTGCGCCATGCCGAACGGCACGATCGCCTTGGCCTGGTTGGCGATGTCCTTGCCGGACATACCTTGCTGCTTGCCGACATATTCGAGCACCTTGTTGGTCAAAGAATCGTCGTCGAAGCGGATCGAGGCGCTGTTGAACGAAAGTTGCTGCAACAGGCCGAGCATGGCCATGCCTTGCGCCGAATTGTCGGCGCCTTCCGGTTGCGCCGCCATCTTCTTCTGCATCTCCTGCAGCGACTTGATGAAGTCCATCGTGTAGCCGCCGAGATCGAAGGTCATGCCGAGCGTGCCGGCGTTCTCGACGGAAATGTCGTATTTCGACAGTTCCATCTTGCCGTCAGCCGGCTGCCATGTGCCGGCCATCTCGAAATTGCCCGCGATGTTCTGGTAGCCGAGCGCGTCGATGACTTCCTTGGATTTGGGGTCGTCGACCAGCGTCAGGTCGGCGTTGAACTTTTCCGTTGTGCCGGTGAATTCCATCGCCTTGCCGTCGGCCGGCGGTGTGATCTCGATGGCGAGCCCGTCCATCGAGAAGGCGGTCTTGTCGGCGACCTTGACCGTCATGTTTGAGAGTTCGGCGGACTTGTACATCATCAGCGAACCCAGCGGGCCGGTGGCGCCGTCGGCCGGAACCGTCATGTCATGGATGACGAAGGGGCTGAGATTGAGGGTGACGCCATCCTTGCTGTGCTCGAACGCCGACGTCGAGACAGTCGCGATGTCATAGCCACCGTTTGCTGCGGTGACGCCTTCGAGTTTGACGTCGCCGATGACAAGGGCTTCCTTTTCGGCCGCCGGTTTGACCGAGACGCCCTGCAGCACCATGCTGGTGTTGTCACCGGTTACGCCTGTCCAGGAGACGTCGACACCCTGCGCGGCAAGCGCTGCCTTCAGCCGGTCGGCGACCGCCGTATCCTGTGCGAGGGCCGCGTTCAGCGGCAGCGTCAGCAAAAAGGTCGAAAAAGCTAATTTCCTAAGAGTCGAGCGTTTGATTGTCATCGCGAGTTCCCTGAGAGTGTCCTGAAATTGTTTTTCAATTCTTTGCGCCATCACCATTCCGTGACGAACTGGACGGGAAAAAGGCGTGTCCCGGCACAATGGTCAAAAATCACGGCGAAAGGCAAATCCGATCCCACCGTCTTTGCGCAAACCGGTGAATTTGTCATGAATATCCGGTTGCCGGATGTCACTGCGCTTGGCCATAGAGACCGCATGTAACGGGCTGATGTTGGCCAATATCCTCCAATGCATGGTTTGATGTTGCAGAAGGGGCGGGACATCTGCCTGCCTCTTGCCGCGAATCATCCTCTCGGCTAGTCCCAGCCCATGGGAAAAGGGCTTTTGCCGCCTCAAGATGGCGGCGGCGATCATATCGAACCGGTCGATCTGAAGAAGGCGCTGGAAGAGCGCTATCTTGCCTATGCGCTGTCGACCATCATGCACCGGGCGCTGCCCGACGTGCGCGACGGACTGAAGCCGGTCCATCGCCGCATCATGCATGCCATGCGCCTGCTGCGCCTCAATCCCGACCAGGGCTTTGCCAAATGCGCCCGCATCGTCGGCGAAGTGATGGGCAAGTTCCACCCGCATGGCGACCAGTCGATCTATGACGCGCTGGTGCGGCTGGCGCAGGATTTCTCGATGCGCTACCCGCTGGTCGACGGGCAAGGCAATTTCGGCAACATCGACGGCGATAACGCCGCCGCCATGCGCTACACCGAAGCGCGCATGACAGATGTGGCGACCGAGCTTTTGTCAGGCATCACCGAGGACGCCGTCGACTATCGGCCGACCTACAATGAAGAGGATGAGGAGCCGGTGGTCTTGCCCGGCGCCTTTCCGAACCTCCTGGCCAACGGCTCGTCCGGCATCGCTGTCGGCATGGCGACATCGATCCCACCGCACAACGCGGCCGAGCTTTGCGATGCGGCACTTTACTTGATCGAGCATCGCGATGCACCGGTGGCGAAGCTGATGGACTTCGTCCAGGGCCCGGATTTTCCGACCGGCGGCATCATCGTCGACAGCCGCGCCTCTATCCTCGAAGCCTATGAAACCGGGCGCGGCGGCTTTCGTGTCCGGTCGAAGTGGAGCCAGGAGGACCAGGGCAGGGGCACCTGGAGCATCGTCGTCACCGAAATTCCCTATGGCGTGCAGAAGGCGCGGCTGATCGAGAAGATCGCCGAGCTGTTGATGGCGCGCAAATTGCCGTTGCTCGAGGATATCAGGGACGAGAGCGCCGAGGACATTCGCGTCGTGCTGGTGCCGAAGAGCCGTTCTGTCGACCCCGGCATCCTGATGGAATCGCTGTTCAAGCTTACTGAGCTTGAAAGCCGTTTCCCGCTCAACATGAATGTCCTGTCGCGGGGCAAGGTGCCCAACGTCTTGTCGCTGAAGGGCGTGCTGCAGGAATGGCTCGACCACCGCCGCGATGTTTTGGTCCGCCGCTCGAAACATCGGCTCGGCGAGATCGAAAAGCGGCTGGAGATCCTTGCCGGCTACCTGATCGCCTACCTCAACATCGACGAGGTGATCAGGATCATCCGCGAGGAGGATGAGCCCAAGCAAGTGATGATGGCCCGCTGGTCACTGACCGACACTCAGGCCGAAGCCATTCTCAACATGCGGCTGCGCGCCTTGCGCAAGCTGGAAGAATTTGAGATCCGCAAGGAATTCGACGGCCTGAGCGGCGAGAAGAAGCAGATCGAGGCGCTGCTTGCTTCAAACGACAAGCAATGGGCGACCATCAAGTGGGAAGTCACCAACATCCGTGACAAGTTCGGCCCAGAGACCGAGCTCGGCAAGCGCCGCACCCAGTTCGCCGACGCGCCCGAGCACGATCTGACCGACATTGCGCACGCCATGATCGAGCGCGAGCCGGTCACCGTGGTCGTCTCGGAAAAGGGCTGGCTGAGAGCGATGAAGGGGCATCTGGCCGATCTCTCGACCCTTACCTTCAAGGAAGGCGACAGCCTCAAGCTCGCCTTCCATGCCCAGACCACCGACAAGGTGCTCGTCTTCACCACCGGCGGCAAGTTCTACACCATCGGCGCCGACCGGCTGCCCGGCGGGCGTGGCCACGGCGAGCCGATCCGCATCATCGTCGACATGGACAATGATCAGGACATCGTCACCGCTTTCGTTCACGATCCGAAGCGCAAGCTCTTGCTGGTCTCGCATGACGCCAATGGCTTCATAGTGCCGGAGGAAGAGGTGGTCGCCAACACCCGCAAGGGCAAGCAGGTGATGAACGTCAAGGCGCCCGATGAGGCGCAGCGCTGCGTGCCGGTCGCGGGCGATCATCTGGCCATCGTCGGCGAGAACCGCAAGATGCTGGTGTTCGCGCTTTCCGAGATTCCGGAAATGGGACGCGGCAAGGGCGTGCGCCTGCAGAAATACAAGGATGGCGGCCTTCTCGACCTCAAGCCGTTCACGCTGGAGACCGGCCTCACCTGGCAGGATTCGGCGGACCGCACCTTCACCAGGTCGCGCGAGGAACTGGCCGAATGGATCGGCGCTCGTGCTTCGGCTGGGCGCATGGTGCCAAAAGGGTTCCCCAGGACAGGGAAGTTCGGTTAAAGCCGGGCATTCGCTGACTGACAACCTTGCCGGGTCCCGCTGCTTTGCAACGTTCGCCGGCCTGCATATGCCACTGGCACGATGAATTCGCCTTCGGCGAGCCGGCAGTTCAGCCGCCCTCGAGGAGGGGAGCGCAGCAGCTTCACCAGCACCATTTGGAATGTCGTCACGATTGCTGCACTATATCAGTGCATAAGTGGGAAGGGTGTTGGGAAAGGCAGGCGTTTGAAGGAAGCAAAAATCCAGAAGCCGGAACGTCAGCAGCGCCTGTTTGGCCTGTCGACGCCGTTGAGGTCCGCCGTCATCCCGCCGCTGTCGGCGGCGCGCTGGCTGCTGGTGCTGATCGTCGCCGCCGGCGTCTACTTCTTTCACGGGTTCCTGTTTCCTGTGCTGGCAGCGCTTGTCATCGCTTTCGCCAGCTGGCCGCTGTATCGGCGGCTGCTGGCGGGTGTCGGCGGCAACCGCACCATCGCCGCGACCTTTGCCATCCTGTTCATCCTCGCCTTCCTCGTCATCCCGATCGCGCTTGCCGGCACCTACGCCATCAACGAGGTGCGCGAATGGGTCGGTTGGGCGATCGAGACCAACCGGCACGGCGCGGTCACGCCGCACTGGATCGCCACGCTGCCTGTCGTGGGCGAGTGGCTTAACGAGCAGTGGACGACCAATATCGGCCATCCCGGCGGCATTGGTGAACTGATCCAGTTGGTCAGCGGCGCCAATATCGGCAGCATCTACCGCGGCGTGCTGGCTGCTGGCGGCAGTGCTTTCGGCCTGCTGTTGACGTTGTTGTTCATGATGATCGCCCTGTTCTTCGCCTATCGTGACGGCGAGCACTTTGCTGGCCAGGTCGATCGTCTTGGCGAACGCATCCTGCCGACGAGATGGGAGCGGATTTCGCGCGTCGTGCCGGCGACGATCTCTTCGACCGTGACCGGCATGACCGTCATCGCCATCGGCGAGGGGCTGGTGCTGGGTATCGCCTACTGGCTGGCCGGCGTACCGTCGCCGGTAACGCTCGGGGCCTTGACAGGTGTCATGGCGCTTATCCCCGGCGGCGCGCCATTGTCCTTCACCCTGGTCTCGATCTACCTTGCCGCCAGCGGTTCGCCGATGGCCGGGCTGGCGCTGTTTTTGTGGGGTGCGGTCGAGCTGTTCATCGTCGACAAGACATTGCGCCCGAAGCTCGTCGGCGGCCCGATAAAACTACCCTTCCTGCCTACTTTTTTCGGCCTGATCGGCGGCGTCAAGACCATGGGTTTTCTGGGCCTGTTCATCGGCCCGGTGCTGATGGCCCTGCTGGTTGCGATCTGGCGCGAATGGCTGCGCGAGGTGGAACTGGCCGATGAAGTGGTTCCCGATTCGGTGGCGGAAATCGAAGCTGGTCGGCGGATAGAGATCCTGGCGGAGCCTGTCGCGGTGAAGAAAGCCAACGCCTGATCCCGAAAGCCGGCTTGCGCCATGTTGCTAGGCCGGATGATGCACCGCGAGGTCGGTACGGCGCTTGCGTCCCTCGTGCAACTGCCAAAGCGAATGCGCGACCAGCGTGATGATCAGGATCGCGCCGCCGATCAGGCTGTTGCGGGTCGGTGTTTCGGCAAAAATCATCCAGACCCAGACCGGCGCCAGCACGGTTTCGAGCAGGTAGAACATCGCCACTTCCGGCCCTGAAATGTATTTTGGCCCGTTGGCGAGACAGAAGAATGAGATCGGCATGACGACGGCGCCGTTGAAGATGATCCACCATGGCGCGTTCACCTGGATGCCTTCGCCAGTGACCATGAATGCCGCCAGCGCGAGTGGCAGAAGGACGCCGACCAGGGCCGTGAACCCCATGTCCTTGCCGCTGGCGCGCGAGATGGTGATGGCAACGGCGATGAAGAAAGCCGAGCACAGCGCCATGAAATCGCCGAACAGATGCCCGGTGCCGACCGAACCGCCAACGATGACCAGCACGCCGAGGATCATGATCAGCATCGCGGCGATCGTCACCAGCCGCGGCCTCTCCTTCAGGAATATCCAGGACAGCAATGCCGCGAACACGGTGTTGAAGGCCAGGATGAACACCAGGTTGGCGGTCGAGGTGTGATAGACGGCGGTGACGAAGGTGATCGAGGTCAGCCCATAGCATATCGCCACGACGAGGCCGGACCAGCCGGGGATGAGTTGCGGGGCGTTCCGGCTGAACGCGCGCCAGATCGACCAGATAATCATGGCCGCCACGAAGGTGGTGCCGGTGCGCAGCAACAGGATCGTCCATGCGCCGCCGTCGGCGAGGCGGATGAGCGGAATGTCGACGGTCAGCGTCAGTCCGCCAATGGCGGTTATCAAAAGGCCCTTCTGGTGGTCGTTGTGGGAAGACATGCGGCAACTTTCGCAATGAGATGCAGGTGACCCGGTGCAATGGCGCACTCTCAGCCAACCGGCTGAAAGACCAGCATCCCTGCCTTGAAACAGTTTAAGCGTGGATCGTGGAAAAACTCAGCGTGCAACCGCTTCGTTGGTGTAGCGCTCCCAGCCTTTCGGGCCGAGATGCTCCTGCGGCATGAAGCGCATCTTATAATTCATCTTGCGCGAGCCGTTGACCCAGTAGCCAAGGTAGACATGGGGCAGGCCCATCGCCCGGGCGCGCGCGATATGGTCGAGGATCATGAACGTGCCGAGCGAGCGCTCATCGAAATCGGGATTGAAGTAGGAATAGACCATCGACAGGCCGTCAGCCATCTTGTCGGTAAGCGCCACCGCGATCAGCTCGCCTTGTCCCTTGCCTGTGATGAAGGTGTCGGGTCCGCGCCGCCGGTACTCGATCACCTTGGTGTCGACATGGGTGTCCTCGACCATCATGGCGTAGTCGAGCACCGTCATGTCGGACATGCCGCCACGACGGTGACGGGCATCAAGGTAGCTGCGGAACAGCGAATATTGTTCGGTGGAGGGTTCGGCGCCGTGCATGGCGCCGACGAGGTCGCAATTGTGCTGCAGCACGCGTTTCATGCTGCGGCTGGTGACGAATTCCTGGGCCAGGATACGCACGGAAACACAGGCGCGGCAGGTCTCGCACGCCGGCCTGTAGGCGATGTTCTGCGAGCGCCGGAAGCCACCTTGCGTAAGCAGGTCGTTCATCTCCGACGCCTTGTCGCCGACGAGGTGCGTGAACACCTTGCGCTCGAACTGGCCGTCGAGATAGGGGCACGGCGACGGCGCGGTCAGGAAAAACTGCGGCGACTGGGTCGGATGCTGCGTCATCGAGCCTTTGGATACACTCCTTCGAATCTCTCTACCTTTGGCGCGGACGGCGAAAAATTCAACAGGATTGTTAGGGCGTGGTTGAGACGACGCTTCACATTTGCGCCGACAGGGCCCGCGGAGCTCCTGAAAATGCCGTCAGCGGTCGGTGCGGCTGACCACCGTGCCAAGCAGCAGATCATGCAGCGTGCGCTTGCGATCGGCGAACAAAGTCACCAGCAGGACCAGCGGCGACAGGATGACATTGCCGGCCCAGAACAGCACCGAATGGACGACGGCGGTGAGACCGTCGATTGGCCTGCCGTCGAGCCGGTCGAGGCGGATGCCCATCATTTTCATGCCCGTCGTAGCCTGGTCGGCGCTGCCAAGCGTGTTCCAGATGTAGAGGATGGCGACGGCCGGCACCAGGACGCCAAACAGCATCCAGCCAAGGCCGAGGGTCAGCAGCCCGAGGAAAAACACCAGTATGGCGAACGGGATGGTGAGCAGCGCGACAATGACATAGTCGATCACGAAGGCCAGGATGCGCCGCGTGCGCACGCCGTCATAGGCCCGCACGTCGTCAAGCCTGGTGGTGATGATTTCGCCGTCGAGAACGCGCGCGTTCATGTCATTTCCTCGTAACAGGGCCCGACATAGGGTGCTGGCCGCTCGGCATTGAAATGGTGAGGGCCCGGGGCGGAATCAAGATCGGGCTTTTCACGGCAGGCAAGGCTCGGACGGCACGAGATGTAATGCGAATCGGTTGAATTTGTTTTGCGGATAGCATTAGCTTGCTGCGGCGCAACAAAGCGCGCAGGGGCAGAGGGAACGGGGCACCATGGACTACGACATGCTGGTCATCGGCAGCGGCCCCTCAGGGCGGCGCGCCGCGGTGCAGTCGGCCAAGCTCGGCAAATCGGTGCTGGTGGTCGACCGGGGCCGGCGTCTAGGTGGAGTATCGGTGCATACCGGCACCATCCCGTCGAAAACGCTGCGCGAAACGGTGCTCAACCTCTCGGGCTGGCGCGAGCGCGGCTTCTACGGCCGCGGCTATCGGGTCAAGCAGGACATCTCGGTCGGCGACCTGATCGAACGCTTGCACAAGACGCTCGATCACGAGGTCGAGGTGCTGCAGCACCAGTTCATGCGCAACACGGTCAAGAGCGCACGCGCGGATGTGAAATTTCTTGGCCCCAACAAGGTCAGCCTGACAACCGACGCTGGCGACTACAGCGAGGTCGGTTTCGCCCATGCGCTGATCGCGGTCGGCACAAGGCCGCACCGGCCGCGCGACGTGCCTTTCGACAAGACCCGCGTCTTCGACAGCGACGAGATGCTGGAGCTTGACCGCCTGCCGCGAACCCTGACGGTGATCGGCGGCGGCGTCATCGGCGTCGAATACGCGACGATCTTTTCCGCGCTCGATGTGCCGGTGACGCTGGTCGAGCCGCGCAACTCGATCCTTGATTTCGTCGACCGTGAGATCGTTGACGATTTCATCCACCAGATGCGCGATCGCGGCATGACGATCCGTCTGGGCAGCGCGGTGAAGGAAATCCGGTCCAAGCCGGACACCGCCGAAGTGGAACTGGCCGATGGCCGCACCATTCGTTCGGAGGTCGTGCTCTACGCCGCCGGTCGCACCGGCAATGTCGGCAGCCTCGGGCTGGATATTGTCGGCATCGACGCCGACTCGAGGGGTCGTATCAAGGTCGATCAGCAGACTTTCCAGACCAGCGTGGCAAACATCTACGCCGCCGGCGATGTCATCGGTTTTCCGAGCCTCGCCTCCACCTCGATGGAGCAAGGCAGGGTGGCGGCCTGCCACGCCTTCGGCGTGCCCTTGCCGCCGCCACCGGAGACCTTTCCCTACGGCATCTATGCGGTGCCGGAGATTTCGACAGTCGGCCAGTCCGAGGAACAGGTGCGCGAGAGTGGGGCCGCCTACGAGGTCGGCGTGGCGCGCTTCCGCGAAACCTCGCGCGGCCACATCATGGGCGTCAACACCGGCTTCCTGAAGCTGTTGTTCTCAATCGAGACGCGCCGGCTGCTTGGCGCGCATATAGTGGGCGAGGGAGCCACCGAGCTGATCCATATCGGCCAAGCGGTGATCAATCTCGGCGGCACCGTCGACTTCTTCGTCAACAACACCTTCAACTACCCGACGCTCGCCGAGGCCTACAAGATCGCTGGGCTGGACGCGTGGAACAGGATGGGGCGAGGGTAGGCGACCAGTTCATTCGGTCGCTCTCCCGCCGTCGCTCCGCCGGTAGCGCGAGTGAAAGCAACGGCAGACACATTGGAGTCAGCTAGAGCGCCGCCCCCGCGCTCCATACCAGCCCGGGGCATGGCTTTCGCCGCCTTCAACCAGCCTCGTGTGACTGGGGCGCTGTCAGCCACTGCCTGACGATTGCCGCATCCGCGTCACCGAATTCGTGACCCGACGGAACGATCCGGGCGTCGAGGTCGGCGCCATACTGGCTGAGCAGCGTCACCAGTGCTGGCGCGAAGGGCGCATAGGTCGCGTCGGCGGCGCCGGCGATGATGAGCACACGCACCTTTGACAAATCCGTCGGCGGCACATCGTCCAGCACCGGCATCGGCCGCAGCAATGCGGCTCGTTCGACTAGGCCGGGATGCAACAGCATAACGCTGGAAAGCAGATTGGCGCCGTTCGAGTAGCCGAGGAATGTCGTGCGGGAGAGATCGAGATTGTGATGCAGCGCCGCTTCGCCGATGAAGCCGGCAAACGCGTCCGCCTCGTCGCGAATGCTATGCTGCTCGAAGCGCGTCGGGGTGATCCGGGTGAACCAGCGGAAACCGTCTTCCTGGGCGATATGACCACGCACCGCCACCAGCACCGCGCGCGGCGCGATCTGTTTCCCGAGCGGGACCAGAGTGGTCTCGTCGACTCCGGATCCGTGCAGCAGAAAAAGCACTTCGCCGGTTGCATTGGCGGGCCGGTAGAGGCGGTAGAAAAAACCCAGATCGCGCCGCGGGGCGACGTCTTCGAAGGCTTCTTCAGTCACGATCACAGCCTTTTGATTTCAAGTTACTTTTGTTCATTTTGCCGGCTTCAAAACGCAATATTTTCAAGCTCCGCGAAAGTTGATTGAACCGGGCGCATTACAGTCCGTTTCTTCGCCGATATCGTTCCCGTGGGAGGAATCGAAGCGGTGCGCCGGGGGTCGCATTGCCGGCATGAACAACCAGCTTTGAGGCCTTTTGTCGATGACCACCCCAATTTCCCCGGATCGCGCTTCTGCGCGTGTCCCCGACCGTGACACGCGTGTCCCGGACCGGGATATGCGTGTCACGGAGCGCGACACGCGCATTGATGTCTTCCGCGCTCTCGCTCTGCTGACCATCTATGTCGACCATGTACCGGGCACCGCCTTCGAATATCTGACCTACAAGAATTTCGGCTTTTCGGACGCGGCCGAGGTCTTCGTGCTGATTTCCGGCATCTCGGTCGCTCTTGCCTACGGCAGGAAATTTCAGCCGGGCAACCGGCTATTGGCGACCCTGAAAATGTGGCGGCGCGCCGGTGTGCTCTATGCCGCCCACATCGTCACCACCATGGTGGTCATGGCCTTGTTCTGCGCCGCGGCGGTATTCGCCAGGCGGCCTGAGCTGCTGAAGATGATCAACATCGAGCCGCTCATGAAGAACACGCCGGAAGTCCTGGTCGGCATCGTCACGCTTGGTCATCAGCTCGGCTACAACAACATCCTGCCGGTCTATGCGGTTCTGCTGTTGCTGGCGCCGGTCTTCCTGCTTGTTGTCAGCCACCGGCCGTTGCCAGCGCTGGCCGCTTCCGGTGCGCTATGGCTGGTGGCGGGGATCTATCAGATCGCGCCGCCCAATTATCCCGAGCCCGGCTTCTGGTTCCTCAACCCGCTGTCATGGCAGTTCCTCTTCAACATCGGCCTGGCGGGCACACTGCATGTGCGTCGCGGCGGCAGCATCCCGGTCAATCGCTGGCTGGTTGGCGCGGCTCTGGCCTACGCCGCCACGGCGCTGGTATGGGTGCACAGCCCGCTCTGGGGACAGATTTCCTGGCTTGGCCTGCCTTCCGTACTGACCGGCTTTGACAAGACGTTTCTGTCGCTGCCGAGGCTGCTGCATATCCTGGCGGTAAGCTACCTGATCGTGGCATTCCCGGCGATTTCCAACCTGTTTCGCACCGGGCGCGACCACCCGCTTGCCATATTGGGCAAGCGATCGCTGCCGGTTTTCATCGCCGGCACCGTGCTGGCCATGGCGGCGCAGGTGCTCAAGCAGATCAATCCTGGCGGGTTCACCTATGACAGCCTGTTGATTGCCGCCGGCATCGCCATGCAGTTTGCGCTCGCCTATTATCTAGAATGGCTTTCGGGCCTTGGCTGGTCCGGGAAAAGCAGGCCGGTTTCCAACGCGCCGCCGCCTGTCCATGCATCCTTCGGCATGTCACCCATGACGGCAAGAGTGAGCCGATGACGCTTTGAGGCGACCGGCGGTTCAGGCCGGCGGGGGGCCGGACGAGGCCCGCACCACGAGGTCGACCGGCAGCAATTGCCGGCTGAGCGAGCCATCATTTTCCAGGATCGCCTTGACGGCGCGGCGGCCCATCTCGGCAATCGGCTGGGCGACGGTGGTCAGCGGCGGCTCGGAGATCGCGCCTTCCGGGACTCCGTCGAAGCCGACGATCGAAACGTCGCCCGGCACGGCGATGTCATGCTGACGCAGCCAGTCCAGCGCATGCAGGGCGATCCTGTCCGACATTGCCAGGATTGCCGTTGGCGGCTCGGCGCAGGCGAAGATATGATCGAGGCCGGCCCAGACGCTTTTCTCGTCATTGACGGTTTCGTAGATCGTCACAAGCGAGACGTCGATGTCGAAACTGGAGAGCTCCGCGAAATAGCCGCGCAGACGGTCGCGCGTACCGGAATAGAGGGCCATCTCCACTTGTGCCTGGGTGGTAGGACCGAAGCCGGCGTCCGCGCAGGGCAGGGCAAGCACGGCAAAGCGACGATGCCCAAGCTCGGCCAGATGGTGGGCCGCCAGGCCAGCCCCGGCGATGTTGTCGATACCGATCGCCGCGACCGTCTGGTCGTCCGAATCGAGATCGAGCGCCACAAAGGGCAGCTTGCGTTCGCGTGCCAATTGCACCAGTCGCGAGTCGCCCTCCATGCAGAAGACGATGAACCCGTCGACCAGGGCGCTCTGGATGTTCCAGGCCAGCTGTTCGCTGTTGGCGGCCGAGACCAGCGAGATCCCGGCGCCGGTCGCGTCGCAAGCCTGCGAAATGCTGGCCATCATCACCCGGGCAAAAGGGTCGTCGAAAAAATAGGACAGGGGTTCGCCGGTGGCCACACCGATGGCGTTGACCTTGCCGGCGCGCAGCAGCCGTCCTTTGGGGTCCGGTCCGCCATATCCCATTGCCTCGGCTGCGGCCTTCACCCGCTCGCGGACTTCCTCGCGCACGATCTCCGGACGGGCGAACACGTTGGAGGCAGTGCCGTGCGACACGCCGGCCGCTTTGGCGATGTCTGCCAGCCGGACCGGTCTTGTCTTTCCAGAGGTCAATGGCGCCATCTTCGTCTCCTGACTGCGTCCTACCTAACACTTTCGTTGGATCGGTTCAAATTTTGACTTGATCAAAGGTTCGGCGAGGGGTATGTTTGAATCGATCCAAGTGGGTAGTGATCTAATTGATTGGATCGATTCAATCCGTGATCATGGGAGATGTGCCATGCACCCCGTCAATTTTCTTTTCGAGGACATCTATCGCAACGACTGGAGCGTCGCCTTGCGCACCGTGACGCAGAGGCGCCGTGGCGTCGCCAGCCCATGGGTTCGTGAGTTGCGGTTCCTCGTGGAGCGCAAGCAGAGCTGAATGGCGCCGCATTTTTTGTCGATCGATTGGATCGATTCAAGTCTTTAAAGGAGAACGCGCTATGCATCCCGTGAGCTATCTGTTCGAAGACATCTACCGCAACTATTGGGGCATCTCGCCTGCTCGCCGCCGGCCGGAGGCGCGCCGTCCGACCATGTTTCGGCGCAATCGCGAGTTGCTTGTTCAGCCGGAGCGTTGCCAGGACTGATCGTTCGTGACAGGCAGCGTCCTGGCATGAGTCTTCGCGACCGGGTCCAGTCCGAGGGCAGGGCGCCCTGAGGCATCATTCCGAGAACTCAGCCGGATCAGGAAGGCGCCCGCCCCAGTGCAGAGGCCGCGATCGCCAGCCAGCCGGCGATGAGCAAGGTGCCGCCGATGGGCGCCGACAGCGGGAACAACCGCGAGCCGAGGAAGTCTCGGGCAAGCAGGTCGCCACAGAACAGAAGAAGTCCGACCAGCAGGACTAGGCTGCCGATACGCAGGATCCGGTTCGAGCCGAGCAATCCTGTGGCGAGGAAGACCGGCGCGTGCATGAGCAGGAAGGATGCGGCGGTGCCGACGAAGGCGCCGCCCGGTGCGCAGCCGCGGCCGACAGCGCCACGCCGGCGGCGCCACAGAGGCCGGCGGCGAGGATGAGGCCGCTGTCGCCGGAAGACTGCTCGACCGTGCTCATATCCGTGGCTCCGTGACGTTCAAGGGATGCGGCCACCCCGGTCAGGACTTGCCGGGGTTGGTGAGCATGTCCTGCTCGCGGCGAGATTGCGCCAGCCAATTATACATCGCTCCGCCCGCCATCAAGACGGAGGTGCCGAGAAACACCGAGCGCATGCCGAAATGGCCACCGGCAAAGCCGCCAAGCAAGGGGCCGGCGACCTGTCCGACATATTGGGCGGAGATCGAGAGTCCCAATACATTGCCGCCGACGCCATCGGGAACATTGTGGCGGATCACGCTGGTGATGCAGGGCAGCAGCCCGCCCAGCGCCAGGCCCATCAGGAAGCGCAGGCCGATGAGTTGCCAGCTTTGCGTGACGAAGGCCTGCGGGATCAGCAGCAGGGCCGAGACGGCGAGCGCGCCGATGATGACGTTCCAATGGCCGATGCGATCGGCGAGCTTGCCGAGGCGCGACGCCGACAGGATGGCGCCAAGCGCCGCCGCCGACATGACGACGCCCGAGATCAGCGTGACGCGGCTCTGGTCCTCGATGAGCTGCTGTACATAGACGGTGATGATCGGCTCGATCGACATGGTGGCGAAACTCAACAGCATGCCGGTCGCCAGCATGGCGATAACAGGCCGTTTGTCGGGAATTTGTGCCCAACCGCCCTTTGGCTTCGCCTTCGATGCGGCGTCTGTTGTCTTCGGCCGAGGATTCTCCTTGATCAGAAAGGTGGTCGCCAGGAAGGCCAGGAAGATGACGCCGCCGGACAACAGGAAGGTGGCGCGGATGCCGATCAGCGGCGGCAAGGCGCCGCCAACCAGCGGACCGACCAGTGCTCCACCCGTGATCCCCGCCGACAGCAGTCCCAGTGCCCAGCCCGAACGCTCCCTGGGCGTCTGCATGGCGACGAGGATGGTCGATCCCGAGGAATAGCCGCCTGCAAAACCGATCAGCAGCCGCAGCAGCACCAGTTGCCAGACTGTCTGCACCATGCCGGTCAGCGACATGCAGATGGCCATGCCGAAACTGGCGCGAACCAGCATCGACTAGCGGCCGTAGCGGTCGCCAAGGCGTCCCCAGAGCGGCGCCACCAGTGCCGCCGCGAAGAATGTCGCGCCATAGGCAATCCCGGACCATTGCACGATCGCTGCATGACCTTCGGCGCCGAGCTGCTCGATATAGAGCGGCAGGAACGGCAGAAGCAGCGTCATGGCGACAAGCGTCGAGAACGAACCGGCGAAGCATACGAACAGATTGCGCCGCCAGTGGACGTTGTAGGCGCTGTCGGTCGCCGGGGGCGTGTTCTGCGGCATGTCGAATGTCCTGCCCGAGCAACTTGGAGTGGCCTGTTGCTGCGGATACCATTTTGGGATACCAAACTGGTATCCGTCATGGACGCTAGCCCGGCCGCTGTCAATGCGACCCTCTCAAACGTGATCGGACGCAGGCCGGTCGCCAGCAAACGGCCAGAAAACGGGAACGACAATGTCGCAGATGCAGAGCGTCGAAAAACAGCTTCGAGAGATGATCCTGGGCCTCGAGCCGGTCCTGGCGAGAAACTGACCGAGCGCTGGATCGAAAGTCGCTTCGGCGCGTCGCGAACCCCCGTCAGGGCCGCGCTGCTGCGGCTCGAGACCGAAGGCCTAGTCGGCAGGGATGGCCGTGGCTGGACGGTTTCGCCCATCAATCTGGCTGAACTCGAGCAGATCGCCGTCTACAGGGAGGCGGTCGAGGTTGCCGCACTTCGCCTGACCTGTGCCTTGGCCGACAGGAGCGGGGTCGATGTCATCGAGGCGATGCTCGAATCCTGCGACACCAACACGCCGCGCGAGGAATGGCATCGTGTCGGCATGGATTTCCACATCGAGCTGGCGCGCCTGTCGGGCAACGAATTCCTGTTTCGCGCGGTCCGCGATGCCATGACGCGCCTGTCGCGGGCCCGTTGGCTGGAGGTTCGCGATGAGGCGGCCCTTGCCCGTGCCTGGGCCGAACATCGCGCCATTCTGGCGACGACACGCCTTGGCGATGCCGAAGAGGCCGCACGCCAGCTTTCGGCCCACATCGTCGGCAGCCGCGACAGGCTGGTGACGTCGCTCGCCAACGATCGCCGTGGTCTTCGCGCCAGGGGTTTTGCCGTCGTTGCCGCTTAGTGCGGCGGCTGCAGGGCAGGGCGGTCGCCGTGCAAAAGGCGACGCCCCGGACGCGAGATGCACTTTCGGCCTCGCTTCGCGAGCGCCGATGGCGTAAGAGCGGCGATGGAAAACAACCGATTTGAAACACCCGTGACGGTCAAGTCAGTCGCGGCGGGAAGCACTCAGCTCTTGCGCTCGGCCCGAGAGGCTTCCGACTACCTGCTCAACAGCTGGCCGGGCAAACGCAGCCCCAAGCATCGCGCGGCGCTGCAGGCCTGTCACGATGCGCTGGCTGGCGACAAGCCGGCGATGAACGCCAGGCGCGCCTTCATTGCCGCGGCGCGCGAAGTGGACGTCTTCGTCAGCGACAAGGCGACGGCCTGACGCAAGGCGACAATCCGGATTGAGGCACGGCCCGCATTCGCGGGCCTTTTGCCGTCATTTCGCTGCTTCGGTTTCAGTCTCGTTCTCGGGCTGCGAACGTTCCCGCGCGGCAACCTTGGCCGCCAGCTTCTCAGCCTTCTTGGCCGCCTTCTGGCGGTCGCGTTCCTTGCGTTCCTGATCGTAGTTTGGTGCTCGCGCCATATCGGCTCCTTTTCACTGCCTCGCGGCTCTGACCCTGCCTAAGAGCATTGGCCGCCAAACACAACAGCTGAAGTGAACTGCTCGGCTGTTGGCGTCGATGATGGTGCGGGGCTTGCAAGATGCGCGGCACAATGGTGTAGGAGGAACCGGGGCGCCCAGGTATTGAGAGCCGCCCGCTTGTTTTGATCAAGTGAAGCATGGCCACAATTGCGCGAACGACGGCAAGGGTTTTCTACTATGCGCGAAACTTTGCGCGCGATATCGCCCCGCAGGCGTTGTTTCGCCACAGGCTGGCCGCTCGCCTCGAAAAGGCAAGGCTCCCGGACGCTTCGGTTCGCCAGCGGCTGAATTACTACAACAAGCTGCAGGATGCGTTTACGCCCAGCGCTGATGCCGTGCGCATAGGCGAGCTGCCGTTTACGCCGACCATGTACTATTACGACCTGAAGGAATTTGCCCGCTACTTCGATCGCGCGCTGCTGATCGACGTGGAATACGGAGACGTCAGGAAGGTGCCGAAGGTGCCTTCGATCGTCAAGGACCGGCCGATCGTCGCCGACGACAGCAATGCGGTCATCATGAAGCTCGACAAGTTTCGCCATTTCCAGATGCCTGCTGACGCAACCGCGTTCGCCGACAAGCTTCCGGCCGTGGTCTGGCGCGGCGACCTCAACAATCCCATACGCACAAGGTTTCTGAACGCCGTGCGCGACCTGCCGTTCTGCGACGCCGGCTCACACAAGCCGAACGCGCCGGCCGAGTACAGCAAGCCCTTCCTCAGCATCAGCCAGCACCAGCGTTATCGCTATATCGTCTCGCTCGAAGGCAATGACGTGGCGACCAACCTGAAATGGATCATGAACTCGAAGTCGCTGTGCCTGATGCCGCCGCCGACCTACGAGACATGGTTCGCGGAGAGACAGCTCCAGGCTGATGTCCATTATGTACCGCTGGAAGCGGACTTCTCCAATCTTGCCGAACGCGTGGCGTATTTCGAACGCCATCTCGAGCAAGCCGAGCGCATCATCGCCGCTGCGAATGCCTATTGCAGGACATTCGCCAACGAGCAGGCCGAGCAGGCGATCTCCCTGCTGGTGCTCTACAAATACTTCGTCCTCAGCGGCCAGATCAAACCGGACGCCGAAGTCTGGCGCTACATCACGGGCTGAAGCAATTCCAGGAAAAGCGTGAAACCGTTTTCCCGGGAAAAGCACGTAGCGCTTTCCCTTGGGAATTGCGTCAAAAAGATAGAGTTGCCCGGCGGACAGCGCCGGCCGGGCTCCTCGTCGAACCCCGCGGTCACACGCCGCTTCGGTCAATCACGAGATCGGCGGCGCCGAACCGGTCCCTTGCCGTCAATTGCTGGTGCCAATAGGGGTAGAGCAGCGGTGGCCGGCTGACCGCGTCCAGGCGGTTGCGTTCGTCGTCGGTGAGCACCAGGCTCGCGGCCGCTAGGTTGTCCTTGAGCTGGACTTCGTTGCGGGCGCCGATCACCAGCGAGGAGACCGCTGGCCGGCCAAGCAGCCAGGCCAGGGCCACCTGGGCCGCCGACACGCCGCGCTGCGTGCCGATATCGACAAGGACATCGACGATGCGCCACAACCGGTCCTCGTCGCGGATCGGCGGCTCGGACCAGCCGGCGAGCTGTCGCGCGGTGGGGCTGTCGCGGCGGTATTTGCCCGACAGCAATCCGCCGGCGAGCGGGCTCCAGACCAGCACGCCTAGCCCCTGGTCGACCGAAATCGGCAGCAACTCGTACTCCGCCTCGCGCGCCTCCAGCGTGTAGTGGATCTGCTGGGTGACGAAGCGCGGCTGGCGATGGCTATCGCTGATGCCGAGCCCCTTCATCACTTGCCAGCCGGAATAGTTGGAGCAGCCGACATAGCGGACCTTGCCTTGGGCAACCAGCGTGTCGAGCGCGGCGATGGTTTCTTCGAGTGGCGTCACTCCGTCCCACTCGTGCAGGAAGTAGATGTCGATGACGTCGGTCTTCAACCGCTTCAGGCTCTTCTCGCATTCGCGGATCAGGTGATAGCGCGACAGGCCTTCATCGTTCGGACCCTTGCCGATCCGCATCCGTGCCTTGGAGGCGATCAGCACGTCGCCCTTGCGCTTGCCGCCGAGGGCCTCGCCGATAATCTCTTCCGAGATGCCGTTCGAATAGACATTGGCGGTGTCGATGACGTTGATGCCGGCGTCGATGCACAGATCGATCATCCGGCGCGCCTCGTCGAGGTCGGTCTTGCCGACCGCGGAGAACGCGCCGGCGCCGCCGAAGGTCATGGTGCCCATGGTCAGTGTCGAAACCTTCAAGCCGGAACGGCCGAGAGTGCGGTATTCCATGTCAGTCCTCGCGATTGCATTTGGAAAAGGGGTGCCGCGAAAGGCACCGCGAATGTGGCTGCTATTTGTAGGACAATTTGGATGACTTGTCGCCATGCCACGACGACCGATCGATCATGCCTCGCGGAATCTGCCCCGGCGGCCTGGACCTTGGCCGACTGCAATAAAACCGTCATTGCTGGCCTATATCAAGTCGGCTCACGGTCCTTTTCCGGCCGGACGAGGGCGCCTGCCAGGATCACGGACGGCAGCTTGCATGCGGAGCGGTGCAGATGAACGAACCCAAACTGAAATCCGGGGCCAGGGACTGGCTTGAAGCCGAGCTCGCCGACACGCTCGACGAGGACTATGAGCTCGAAATGTCGGAGCCGGCACTTTCGATGGAGATCGCCAGGATCTACAAGAACGCCCATCCGCCATCGATCGATCGCATGCAATATTTTCGCGGCTTGATCAGTCTGCAGTCCGAGCTGATCAAGCTGCAGTCCTGGGTCGCCTATCACAAGAAGAAGCTGGTGGTGATCTTCGAGGGCCGCGATTCCGCCGGCAAGGGCGGCGTTATCAAGCGCATCACGCAGCGGCTCAATCCGCGCATCTGCCGTGTCGTGGCGCTGCCGGCGCCCACCGAGCGCGAGAAATCGCAGTGGTATTTCCAGCGCTATGTCCCGCATCTGCCGGCCGGCGGCGAGATCGTGCTGTTCGACCGCTCCTGGTACAATCGTTCCGGCGTCGAGCGGGTGATGGGGTTTGCCGAACCGGATCAGGTCGAGGAGTTCTTTCGCGACGTGCCGGAGTTCGAGCGCATGCTCGTCCGCTCCGGCATCACCGTGGTCAAGTACTGGTTCTCGATCACCGACGAGGAACAGCAGATGCGCTTCCTGATGCGCATCCACGATCCGATGAAGCAGTGGAAGCTGTCGCCGATGGACCTGCAGTCGCGCGTGCGATGGGAACAATACACCAAGGCCAAGGAAGAGACCTTCGCCCGCACCAACATCCCGGAAGCGCCCTGGTTCATCGTCGAGGGCAACGACAAGAAGCGGGCACGGCTGAACTGCATCGATCATCTGCTGAAGCAGATGCCGTATGAAGAGGTACCACACGAGGAGATCACGCTGCCCGAGCGTGTGTTCAATCCCGAATACGAGCGCCAGACACTGCCGCGCGAGCTTTATGTGCCCGAGAAATATTGAGGTAGATGAAGCTGCGATCTCCCCCACGCGGGGGGAGATTAGGCTCTCCACCTAGCCGCGCTTGATGACAACATGGGTGGCGAGCGCCGTCGCCACCTGTTCAGTGCACTGGTATCCAAGCCTGGGCATGTCGAGGCCGGCAAAAAGGTTCTCGCCGGCCCCGAGCAGCACCGGCGCGATCGCCAGATGCATCTCGTCGATCAGCTTCTCCTGGAGATATTGCCGGATGGTGGCGACGCCGCCACCCACCCGCACATCCTTGCCTTCGGCCGCCGACTTCGCCTGCTCGAGCGCCGAATGGATGCCGTCGGTGACGAAGTGGAAAATCGTGCCGCCTTCCATGGTGATGGGCGCCCGCTTGTGGTGCGTCAGCACGAAAACCGGGACATGATAGGGCGGGTTGTCGCCCCACCAGCCCTTCCAGGTCTCATCCGGCCATTCGCCGCGGATCGGCCCGAACATGTTGCGGCCGAGGATCCAGGCGCCGACATTTTCGAAACCGCGCGCCGCGAACGCCTCGTTGATATCGGTGGTGCCGCCATCTTGTCCGAGCACCATCTTACGGAAGGTGCGGGTATCGACAAACCACTTGTGCAAGGATTCCGCGCCGACGCCGAGCGGATTTTGCAGATCCTGATCGGGACCGGCGCCGTAGCCGTCGAGCGACAGGGTGAATGCGTTGACACGCAGCTTGGGCATGACAGGCCTCCTCGACAACCGATCGTATTTTGCAAGCAGCTGTTTTCTAGCAAACCGATTGCGAATTGCAAGCGGTATTTTTTGGGCGCGAAGAAGCCTAAGGCACTTGGTCCAACGACCTTCGCTCTGGTTCCCCGGCCGCCAGCCGGAAATTATCCTGGATGTCGAGGCGGATCGCCGGCATTTGCTCGCCGCTACCGGCCGTCCGCGAGAAGAGAAAGTTATCCCTTGAGCAGCTCCGCCACTTCAGGTGCGAAGTAGGTCAAAATGCCGTCGCAGCCAGCACGTTTGAAGGCGAGCAGCGATTCCAGCATCGCTTTCTCGCCGTCGATCCAGCCATTGGCGCCGGCCGCCTTGATCATCGAATATTCGCCCGACACCTGGTAGGCGAAGGTCGGCATCTGGAATTCGTCCTTCAGCCGCCGGATGATATCGAGATAGGGCATGCCGGGCTTGACCATCAGCATGTCTGCGCCTTCGGCGATGTCCTGCTCGGCCTCGCGCACCGCCTCGTCGGAATTGGCGTGGTCGATGTAATAGGTCTTCTTGTCGCCCTTGAGCAGGCCGGCGGTGCCCACCGCCTCGCGATAGGGGCCGTAGAAGGCCGAGGCGAATTTGGTCGCGTAGGACATGATCGCCACGTCCTGGAAGCCATTGGCGTCGAGCGCGTCGCGGATGGCGCCGATGCGGCCGTCCATCATGTCGGACGGTGCAATGATGTCGGCACCGGCAGCCGCCTGGATGACCGCCGCCGCCGCCACCTGTTCAACCGTCTCGTCGTTGACGATGATGCCGTCGCGCAAAATGCCGTCATGGCCGTGGCTGGTGAACGGGTCGAGCGCGGCATCGGTGATGATGCCGATCCCAGGCACGGCATCCTTTATCGCGCGGGTGGCGCGGTTGATGACGTTGTCGGGGTCGAGGATGTACGAACCGGTCTGGTCGCGCAGCGAGATGTCGACATTGGGGAAGGTGGCAAGCGCGGGAATGCCGAGCTTGGCCGCGCGCTCTGCCTCCTTGACGGCAAGGTCGATCGACAGGCGGAAGACGCCGGGCATGGCGGCGATCGGCTCGCGCACTTGTTTGCCGTCGACGACGAAGATCGGCCAGATCAGGTCGTCGACCGTCAGCCGGTTCTCCTGCACGAGGCGGCGGGACCAGTCGGCCTTGCGCATGCGGCGCAAACGGCGGCTGCCGGTGATGTCGTCGACGCTGCGCGCGCCGGCTGGCTTTGTCGGGGTGAATTTGTTCATCGCCAAAACTCCAGATCGGCGGCTTTTACCACGAGCCCTTGCCGCTGACCAATGCGACACGTTTGTGCCAGCGACCCGGTCGCGTCCTATTTCGGTTGTCCATTGCCCGACAGGATCTGCGCCGCGCCCCTTATGGCGACGCGGAACGCCTCGTCGAAGCTCACCCCACGCACCTGCCAGTGGTAGGTCTTGCCGGCCATGGCAACCCGCCAATCGGCGATCCAGCCTAGATCCTTGTCGCTCCAGACGATGCTGCCGGCAAGCGCCTGGTCGGCGCCTGCCTTTTGGGCGAGCCGGTCCAGGCTTGCCATGTCGGCGGCGCGCTCGGCGTTCTCGTCCATGCCGGAAAGCAGTGCCGCCGGCGGAAATGCGATGTGCATCATGAGCGGGCCGGTCGCGTTGACGAAAGATTCGCGCATGGCCTGGCCTGGCTGATCATCAGCCGTCAGCGCGAAATGCCTTCTACCTTGCTCGGCCGTGAGGAACACCACGAGCCGCGGCCGCTCGCCAAGCCACGGCTTGCTGCCGAGTTCGCCAAGCACTTTGTCGATGACCGCCGGCTTGTAGAGGCAGGTGAGATCATGCGGCCGGTCATGCGTGCCTTGCTCGTCATGCACCGGAATGCCTTCCAGCCTGTCATGATAGCGGAAGGAATCGACGAAGCTGCCGGCCTTGTCGCGCAGACCAGCCATTTCGGGTTTCTTCGGCAGCCACTGGTCGCCGGAAACTTTGACCAGCACCCTGTCCAGGCAGTCTTTGAAGCCGATCTGCCTGTTTACTTCGCCCTGGCCGGTGACGATGGTCTGCGACTGATAGAGCTCGTCGACGGTTGCCGCGATTACGGGATGGGTCGCTGCATAAGCGATGACCAAGCCGACTAGCACAAGAACAAGGCGCGAAAACTGCGACATGGCTCACCGTTCCCCCCGAACCGGTCATGGCCGTGATCAACAGCCTTGTAGCATCGGGCGGTGGCGGTAGCCAAGATGGGGAAGCGGAGCGAGCGTGGCTATGGATTTGGCGGCCACGCAAGGTCAGGGCCCGTTCTGAAGAACGACACGTTGTTGGTGAAAATGCTGGCTGGGGCAAGTCTGATCATGCGCCCATCCTGATGTTCGACCTGGGCCACGTTATCGATGAACCACTCGTTCCAGCTTGCTTCGGGACCGAGATATTTGTGAAGGAGCCGTTTGAAGCGGTCTGGTGACATCGGCTCGATGGTGGCGACGCCGCGCAGTCCGAGATGCAGCAAGATGCCGGCATTGTTGTCGAAGTGAACAATTTCCACCGCGCAACGTGGGTCTCTTTCAAGATGCCTTACCGCGCTTCCGTCCGACGACCCGAGAAGCCAGATCGCACCTTCCTCCCAGATGAACCATACCGGTGCGTTGCGCGGCGCGCCGTCCGCGGTAACGGTCGCCAGATTCGCCATAAGGGGGCGGCTTAGAACGTCGTTCGGGTCGAACTTTCGCGGCATCGCCAAGTCGTATCCTGACACTCCGGGCACAAGGATCATGCGGTCGCCTTTGAGTTGACTGCTGCCCACAAAGGTAGCCGTGCTTCGCTGACAATTTTGCGCCCATTTGATCCGGGCGCAAAGGATGAGCTCCGCCAACCCGGAAATCCAAACTCACCCGCTGCCGATTGACCTCGCCATTGACGCACCCATGCGCCGCCTTTAGCACTTCAGTCCCGCAGGCGCGGGGGAGGGATTCTCTGGCGATGGATTTTGGTGGAGGCGACGAAATTCGCTTCGAACGGTTGGGCAGGGCAGCCGTCGTCACGCTGACGCGGCCGCAGGCGCTCAATGCCGTGACGCACCGCATGGTCAAGGCGCTGGGCGAAGCGCTGCATTGCTGGGAGCGCGACGACGTTGTGGATGTCGTGGTCGTCAAGGCCGAGGGCAGGGCGTTCTCGGCCGGTGGCGATATCCTGCACATCTATGAAGCCGGCCGGGCTGGAAAGCCGCCGGTCGAGTTCTTCGCCGACGAGTATCGGCTCAACGCTCAGATCGCGCGCTTCGAGAAACCCTATGTGGCGCTCATCGACGGCATCGTCATGGGCGGTGGCGTTGGTATCTCCTTCCACGGCTCGCACCGGGTGATGACCGAGAATGCCCAGTTCGCCATGCCGGAGGTCGGCATCGGCTTTTTCCCGGACGTCGGCGCCAGCCATCTGCTGCCTGATCTCGGCGGCTCGTTCGGCATGTATCTGGCATTGACCGGCAATCGCATCCGCTATGGCGACGCGCTGTGGTCGGGGCTGGCTACCCACACCATCAAGGCCGAGGACCAGGCCGGCTTCCTCGACCAGCTGACGCTGACCGGCGATCCGGAAACTGTACTGCGCGGTTTCTTCGCTCAGGCGAAGCGCGAGACCGACGGCCCGACGCTGCAGGCAATATCCAGCCATTTTGCACAACCATCGCTCAAGGCCGTAATCGACAGCCTGGAGCGGGCCGCAGGCACCGACGATTTCGCGGCAAGGACGCTGGCGACGATCCTTACGCGCTCGCCGACCAGTCTTCGCGTCGCCTGGCGCCAGATCAGCGCCGGGCTGACACTGTCGATGGACGATTGCATGAAGATGGAGTTCCGCATCCTCAACCGGATGCTGGCCGGCCATGATTTCTACGAGGGCATCCGCGCCGCCATCATCGACAAGGGTTCGAAGCCGCAATGGCGGCCCGCCAGCCTTGCTGCGGTCAGCGAGGCGGATGTCGACGCCTATTTTGCCTCGCTCGGCGAACGGGAGCTCGAACTGTGAGCGAGGTGACCTCGAGACGCGTCGTGCTCCAGCCCTCGACGGTCGAGGTGATATTCGCCTGGTTCCAGCGCGTCATATCAGGCTACTGCCTGCTGTTCGGCATCTTGTACTGGATAAAGCTGATCGGCTTCTATCCGGGATCGCTCTGGCGTTTCGACCTGATGCCGGTCCACTGGCAGGTGGCGGCGGTGGTGCTGGCCGTGTTCTTCCCCTTCGCCGCTGCAGGCCTGTGGATGCTGGCCTCCTGGGGACCGGTGATCTGGTTCATCTGCGCGGTGACCGAGATCGTCATGTATGCCGGCTTTCCCGAACTTTTCGGCTCCCGCCCTTTGATCATCGTCTCGCATTCGGCGGTGGCGGTGCTCTATATCGTCTTCCGCGTCGTCATCCATATGCAGAAGCGGCCGGTACGAGGGTAAGGCCCGGTGGGCGCCCGCGCGGTCCAACAGGCGGTGAATTGGGCCTCCAAAATCCTTGGCTAAATCTTTAGGTTAATTATCCTTGCTCGGGTGACCGTTCGTTAAGCCTCTTTCGAAACCTCTTACCGGTAAGCTCTTGTTAGCCCTAGCGTTTAAGTCGAATTTTATGAGTATTCGATAGTGTCGCGATCAAGGTGAAAAACAAAAAATCACCAGGGCGACAAACGAGAGGCAAAGACAATGATCAATTCGCGTCCGGCGGCGAAGACCGCCAACGTATCCGACGATCGCCGCGAGGCTATCCGTTCGCTGTACATGGAATCGCTGCAGCTTGTTGAGCGGCTGCACCGCCGCCTGCTTGACGTGATCAAGGACGAGTTCGACCGCAACGGCCGTTCCGACATCAATGCCATCCAGGCGCTGCTGCTGTTCAACATCGGCAACTCCGAGCTGACCGCCGGCGAACTGCGCTCGCGGGGCTACTACCTCGGCTCCAACGTCTCCTACAATCTGAAGAAGCTGGTCGATCTCGGCTTCATCAACCACCAGCGCTCGCGCATCGACCGCCGCTCGGTTCGTGTCTCGCTGACGCCGAAGGGCAACGAGGTGGCTGACGTCGTCGCCGGCCTCTATGAGCGCCATGTCGGCTCGATCGAACAGGTCGGCGGTATCAACACCGACGAGTTCAAGCAGATGAACCGCGCCCTGCAGCGGCTCGACCGCTTTTGGAACGACACCATCGCCTACCGGATGTAAGGCGCATCCGGCGCATCGGATCTGGCCCGCGCCAAAGAAGCGCGGCCGAAACAGCGACCTTCAGTCAGGGCCGGGGTCGAAAGCGCCGGCCTTTTCTTTTGGGTTTGACGATTTTCGGGTTACGGCTGTCAGCGGACTTTCGCTTGTCGTTGTTTCATCAATGGCTGGTGGTTCACCCGGCGATGTCATGCAGGCGATCGCCGATCGGTGCCGAAAGAGCACGGGTCTTTCATTTCGCCGTGACGGCCGGGCCAAATTCCGCCGGAAGCCACGTTGCCGCCATATTCCAATGGGACCGAGGATGCCGGTGATGCTGTGGTGAAAGCCGTGCCTTCACCTGGAACCCGTATCGTGCCCCGCGCGTTTGTGGCCGAACTGATGCGGACATGGTTGGTCAATTGTTAAGGTTGCCAACTCTAGAGTGCGGGCGAGATCGCCCGATAACCGAATGCAGTAGATCGAACGCTACAAGAATGTCTGGAACGTCTATGAGAACCAGCCGCCGTTTTTTCCTCTCCGGAGCCTCCGCGCTCGCAGCAGCGATGGTCGCCGGCGGCGCCAATGCGCAGGATGTGATCGGGGATATCCTGAAATCGTCGGCCCGCGGCAATTGGGACGATCAGTTTGACGCTCGCGCCAGCGAGGGCGGCAAGGTGGCCTCGACACTGCCGATTTTCAGCCTGCAGACCGTTGCCTTTACGGAGCAGGCGGTCGCCCAGTATCAGAATATTGTCGCGCAGGGCGGCTGGGTGGAGGTCCCCGCGACCAAGAAACTGGAACTCGGCGTCGATGATCCGGATGTCGTGCCGTTGCGCAAGCGTCTGATGGTTTCCGGCGACCTTGCGCAGAGCGCCGGCGTTTCAACGGCCTTCGATTCCTATGTCGACTCGGCGGTCAAGCGCTTCCAGTTGCGCCACGGCCTGCCGGCTGACGGCTCAATGGGCAAGTACACCTATGCCGCGATGAATGTCTCGGCGCAGATCCGGCTTGGCCAGTTGCAGACCAATCTGCAGCGGCTGAAGGAGAAGGCCGGCACGCTGGGTAGCCGCTATGTGCTGGTCGACATTCCGGCGGCGCAGGTCGAAGCGGTCGAGAACGACCGCGTCGTGCTTCGCCACACCGCGATCGTCGGCAAGATCGATCGCCAGACGCCGATCGTCAATTCCAAGATCAACGAGATCATCGTCAATCCTTACTGGAACGCGCCGGTCTCGATCGTGCGCAAGGACATCATTCCGCTGATGCGGAAGGATCCCAATTATCTGAAGGACAGCCATATCCGCCTGTTCGCTCCAGACGGCAGCGAGGTCGATCCGCTCAATGTCGACTGGTCGACTGACGACGCGGCGAAGTACCGCTTCCGCCAGGATCCGGGCGCGGGCAACGCGATGGCCTCGGTGAAGATCAATTTTCCGAGCCCGGACGGCGTCTATATGCACGACACCCCGCAGCAGAGCCTGTTCGGCAAGATGATGCGTTTCGATTCCTCGGGCTGCGTGCGCGTGCAGAACGTGCGCGACCTCGTCACCTGGATTCTGCGCGACACGCCCGGCTGGGACCGCCAGCATTTCGAGGCGGCGATCAAGACTGGCGAAAACACGCCGATCCAGATCACCAACCCGGTGCCGGTGCATTTCCTCTATCTCTCGGCCTGGTCGACAGGCCCGGGCGTTGTGCAGTTCCGCGACGACGTCTACGCGCTCGACGGCGCCAACGAGCTACAGATCACGTCGGCGCTCTAACAGGCTTCTCGGTATCGCAAAGGCCGCCTTCGGGCGGCCTTTTCTTTTTCTGGACGGACCGGAGCTGTTTGCGCATGGTCCGGAAAACACTCGGAAACGCGCCCATGCAGGTCGCCGTCTTCATCCTGGTCGTGCTCGTCTTCGTCGCGGTCTCCGGCGCGCTGGTGCGACTGGTGCGGGTGCCGTTGCCGGTGCTGCAGATCGCCATAGGAGCCGCACTCGCCTGGCCGGTGCGCGGTATCCATGTCGAGATCGATCCGGATCTGTTCCTGCTGGTGTTCATTCCGCCGCTGCTGTTTGCAGATGCCGTTGCCGCGCCGAAGCGCGAACTCATAGCGCTGCGCGGGCCGATCCTGGACCTTGCCATCGGGCTCGTCTTCTTCACCGTCGTCGGTTTCGGCTATGCCCTGCACTGGCTGGTGCCGAGCATCCCGCTGGTCGTCGCTTTCGCGCTTGCCGCCGTACTGTCGCCGACCGACGCGGTCGCGGTGTCCTCGATCGTCGACAGGAACGTCGTGCCGGCGCGGCTGATGCACATCCTGGAAGGCGAGTCGCTGCTCAACGACGCATCGGGCCTCGTCATGTTCCGCTTCGCCGTGGCGGCGGCATTGACCGGCAGCTTTTCCTTCGCGGCGGCCTCGCTGAGCTTTCTTTATGCCGTGGCGGCCGGCATCCTGGCCGGCGTGGCGGCGCTGATCGTCGCCGCCAAGACGCTGCAGCTCTTGAGCCGCATCGGCGGCGTGCCGGCCGAGGCGCAGGTGCTGGTCATGATCCTGATACCCTTCATCGCTTATCTCGGCGCCGAACATGCCGGCGCCTCCGGCATCCTGGCTGCGGTCACCGCCGGCTTGCTGACTGGCGGCTCCGGCATTTTCCGTTATCTTGGCGTCTCGGCGCGCATGCAGACGATGTCGCTGTGGACGACGCTGTCCTTCGTCTTCAACGGCGCGCTCTTCATCCTGCTCGGCCTGCAGCTGCCCGATATCATCCGTAACGTTCCGCCCGAACTCACCAGCCGGCATTGGCTGGCGGAGCCGGTCGCCACAATACTGGCTCTGACGCTGTGCCTGATCGGCCTGCGCTTCGTATGGATCTGGATTGGCGATATCGCGCAGGCGATCGCCGCGCGGCTGGGCAAGCGCAAGGCCAAGGTGTTCGGCCTGCGCGTCCGGCTCGCCGGTTCGGTTGCAGGCGTGCGCGGCGCCGTCACGCTGGCCGGCATCCTGTCCTTGCCGCTCGCCATGCCGGATGGTTCGCCGTTTCCGGCGCGCGATGTTGTCATCTTCCTCGCAGCCGGCGTCATCATCTGCTCGCTCACCATCGCCAGCCTTGCCTTGCCGAAGATCGCGCGCGGGCTGGTTGAACCGGGCGAGGATCCAGCTGCGGCCGAAGAGCGCCGGGCGCGAGTCGGCGCGGCCAATGCTGCCATCGCCAGGATCGAGAGCATCGCCAGTGACGCAGGCGAGGGCGAGGTGGCGGAGGCCGGGCTGGCCGTCGCCGACAGCATCGTCGCCGGCTACCGGCGCCGCATCGCCGCCTCCGACGAGGCCGACGAAGCGCGCGCCGAGGCCCGCGAAGCCGGGAAGCTGGAGCTCGAACTCAGGCTCGCCGGCATCGAGGCGGAACGCACCGCCGTCCGGGCAATGTTTCGCAGCCGCGAGATCAACGACCATACGATGCGGGCCCTGTTTTCCGAGATCACCCTCACCGAAGCTTTGCTGACGGGTCGGCAGAAAAGGAAATAGCGGTCTCGCGGCCCTTCTGCCGCAAACCGGCCAGCAAATTTCGCGCTGCAAACGTGGCGAGGCGAAAGCAACTGTGTTAATGCGCGGCGAATGTCGCCCAAAACTACGCAGCGGTTCAGGACGACGACATGCTCAACAAAGATCGCCCCCCGAACTCCGAGGATTTCAAGCCATGGCAACAGCAGCGGCAGTGTCGAACAAATTCGAATCCTTCTTCGAAACCACGCTTGCCGATGCCGATCCGGAGATTTTCGGCGCCATCCGCAACGAGCTTGGTCGCCAGCGCCACGAGATCGAGCTGATTGCCTCTGAAAACATCGTCTCGCGCGCCGTGCTCGAAGCGCAGGGGTCGATCATGACCAACAAATATGCCGAGGGCTATCCGGGCAAGCGCTACTATGGCGGCTGCCAGTTCGTCGATGTGGCCGAGGAACTGGCCATCGAGCGGGCGAAAAAGCTCTTCGGCTGCAACTTCGCCAACGTCCAGCCAAACTCCGGCAGCCAGATGAACCAGGCGGTGTTCCTGGCGCTGCTGCAGCCCGGCGACACCTTCATGGGCCTCGACCTCAATTCCGGCGGCCATCTGACCCACGGCTCGCCGGTCAACATGAGCGGCAAATGGTTCAAGGTGGTCTCCTACGGCGTGCGCAAGGATGACCATCTGCTCGATATGGACGCCATCGAGAAGACCGCCCACGAGACCAAGCCGAAGCTGATCCTGGCCGGTGGCACCGCCTATTCGCGCGTCTGGGACTGGAAGCGCTTTCGCGAGATCGCCGATGCGGTCGGCGCCTATCTGATGGTCGACATGGCTCATATCGCCGGTCTCGTCGCCGGCGGCGTGCATCCGTCGCCGCTGCCGCACGCGCATGTGGTCACGACCACCACGCACAAATCGCTGCGCGGCCCGCGCGGCGGCATGATCCTGTGCAATGACGAGGAGATCGCCAAGAAGATGAACTCGGCGGTGTTCCCCGGCCTACAGGGTGGCCCGCTGATGCATGTCATCGCCGCCAAGGCGGTCGCATTCGGTGAGGCGCTGAAGCCGAGCTTCAAGGTCTACGCCGAAAGCGTCGCCGCCAATGCCAAGGCGCTGGCCGCGAGCCTGAAGGAAACCGGGCTCGACATCGTCTCCGGTGGCACCGACAACCACCTGATGCTGGTCGACCTGCGTCCCAAGAACGCCACCGGCAAGCGCGCCGAGGCAGCGCTCGGTCGCGCCAACATCACCTGCAACAAGAATGGCATTCCGTTCGACCCTGAAAAGCCTTTCGTCACCTCGGGCGTGCGTCTCGGCACCCCGGCCGGTACCACGCGAGGCTTCGGCCAGGCCGAGTTCCGCGAGATCGGCAAGCTGATCGCCGAAGTGCTGGATGGTCTCAAGGTCGCCAACTCCGACGAGGGCAATGCTGCTGTCGAAGCGGCGGTCAAGGCCAAGGTGATGGCGCTGACCGATCGTTTCCCGCTCTATCCCTATCTCGGCTGACGAGACTTCGGGTCTCGCCGCCTTGTCACGACGACAAGCGTCGCGGCAAGGCCGGTGTGATCCACAGGAGCCTTGATGATAGGCATGTTTCGTCTCGGCGGCGCCGCGCGCGCCCCGACCGCTTTGGCCGCCCTGCCGCTCCCAGGCATCACCTTGGCCTAAACCGCACCCACGCAAGCTGCCCCGGCTCAGACCACGGCCGTGGCCTTTCGCGAGGCCTGTCTGGCCGGGGTGACCATCCCCGCCTATCTCGCCTTCCGACAAGGTCGACTACCGGCTGGCCGTGCTTGGCGGTATCGCCGTCCGGCTGCTGGCTGCTCTCGCAATTTTCCTTGCGCCTCGCTATCTCTGAGGCGCGAAGGGCCGTGCATGCTTTGCCATCGTTGTAAAAAGCACTAAGCCTTTCGTCCCACGAGATTCGCGAACCCAAGGCTCACCATGCGCTGTCCCTATTGCCAGTCCGAAGATACGCAGGTGAAGGATTCGCGCCCCGCCGAGGATGGCGCGGCGATCCGCAGGCGGCGTGTCTGCCCCGATTGCGGCGGCCGCTTCACCACCTTCGAACGCGTCCAGCTACGCGACCTGGTGGTGGTGAAAAAGTCCGGCCGAAAAGTGCCGTTCGACCGCGACAAGCTGCTGCGTTCGGTGGAGATCGCCGTCCGCAAGCGCAATGTCGATCCGGAGCGCATCGACCGAGCGGTGACAGGCATCGTGCGCCAACTCGAAAGCTCCGGTGAAACGGAAGTGGCCTCCGGCGAAGTCGGCCGGCTGGTCATGGAAGCACTGAAGTCGCTCGACGATGTCGCCTATGTGCGCTTCGCCTCGGTCTACCGCAATTTTCGCGAGGCCAAGGATTTCCACGAATTGCTCGGCGAGCTCAAGGGCGACGAAACAAAGGGCGAAGAGGACGCCAGCTGAGCATGACCGCAAGCGACAAGACCGGACAGGCCGCCCTTGATCGCCGTTTCATGGCGGCGGCGCTTAGACTGTCGCGGAAGAATGCCGGACGCACTTCGACCAATCCCTCCGTCGGCACGTTGATCGTGCGCGATGACGGTGCCGGGCCGATGATCGTCGGCACCGGCGTCACCGCGGTCGGCGGCCGCCCGCACGCCGAGACCGAGGCCCTGGCCGAGGCCGGCGAGCTGGCGCGCGGCGCCACCGCCTATGTGACGCTGGAACCTTGCGCCCACCATGGCCGGACGCCGCCTTGCGCCAACGCGCTGGTCAATGCCGGTGTCGCGCGCGTCGTTGGCGCCGCCAGCGATCCCGATCCGCGCGTGTCCGGCAAGGGCTATGCGATCCTGCGCGCCGCGGGTGTCGAGGTGGTCGAAAAGGTGCTGGCGGTGGAAGCCGCCGAGCAGATGGCCGGCTATCTCATTCGATCGTTGAAAAAACGGCCCGAAGTGATTCTCAAGCTTGCGCTTTCCAGCGACGGCAAGATCGGCAGGGAAGGCGAGGGGCAGGTGTCGATCACCGGTGATATCGCCCGTCGCGAGGTGTATCTGATGCGGGCCGAGGCCGACGGCATACTGGTCGGCATTGGCACCGCGCTGGAGGACGATCCGGCACTGACGGTGCGACTGCCCGGACTGGAGAACCGTTCGCCGGCGCGCATCGTGCTCGACAGGCAGATCAGGTTGCCGGAGGCCTCCAAGCTGGTTTCGGGCGTGGACCGGGTGCCGCTCTATGTCGCCGCTTGCCTGGAGGCCGATCCGCTGCGCCGGGCAGCACTCGAACGCGCCGGCGTGCGCTTCATCGGCACAGAAACACATGAAGGCGGCGTCGCGCTGCCGGAGCTGCTCGAGGATCTCGCCGCGCTCGGCATGGCAAGTGTCCTGGTCGAGGGTGGCGCCAGGGTGGCCAAGGCTTTCCTGGCCGATGGGCTGGTCGACCGTATCGTGCTGTTCCAGGGGCCCGAAGCGATCGGCGACGACGGCATTGCATCGCCGATCGACGCTGACCACATCCTGGCAGGATTTCGCAAGCTTCGCGACATGCGTTTCGGCGAAGACAGCTATGCAGAGTGGGTAAAGGATATCTAGATCATGGTCCCGAAAAGTGGGAACCGGGATAGGATCGTGGTCAATCGGAAAGATAGGATCTGATGTTCACCGGGATTGTCACCGATGTCGGCACTGTCGCGGCCGTCAAACCGCTCAGGGAAGGGGTGGGGCTGCGCATCGACACGGCCTATGACCCCCAGACCATCGCCATCGGCGCTTCGATCTCCTGCGCCGGCGTCTGCCTGACGGTTACGGCCTTGCCAGACAGCGGCTCGAACGCGCGCTGGTTCGAAGTCGAGGCCTGGGAAGAGGCGCTCAGACTGACGACGGCGATAGGTTGGAAATCGGGCACGCGGATCAACCTGGAGCGGGCGCTGAAGATCGGCGACGAACTCGGCGGTCACATCGTTTCGGGTCATGTCGACGGCATGGCCGAGATCATCGAGCGCAAGGATGAGGGCGATGCCGTGCGCTTCACGCTGGAAGCGCCGCGCGACCTGGCGAAGTTCATTGCGCCCAAGGGTTCGGTCGCGCTCGATGGCACCTCGCTCACCGTCAACAGAGTGCAAGGCACGCGCTTCGACGTGCTTTTGATCCACCACTCGCTGACCGTGACCACCTGGGGCGAGCGCAAGGTCGGCGACCGCGTCAATCTTGAGATCGACACCATGGCCCGCTACGCGGCACGCCTTGTCGAGGCCGCGAACGAAGGGTTTTGAGCGGCTGCCTGGAATTTCGACCCAGGGTCACCTTCGGAAAGCTTGCGAACTTGTCGGCTTCGGCCTAAGTCACCGGCTCCGCCGGAAACGTGAGCCAAAATGCCCAGGAACAAGAAACTCAAGCTGCTGATCATTGAAGCGCGCTTCTATGACGATTTGGCGGATGCGCTGCTCGACGGCGCCAAGGCCGCGCTGGACGAGGCAGGCGCCAAGTACGATGTCGTCACCGTGCCCGGCGCGCTGGAAATTCCGGCTGTGATCTCATTTGCGCTCGACGCCGCCGAAGGCGAGGGGGCCGAGTATGACGGGTACGTTGCGCTCGGCACCGTGATCCGCGGCGAGACGCATCATTTCGACATCGTCGCCAACGAATCGGCGCGCGCCCTGATGGATTTGTCCGTGCAGGAGGCCATCTGCATAGGCAACGGCATCCTGACCACCGAGAACGACGAACAGGCCTGGACCCGCGCCCGGCGCACGGAAGGCGACAAGGGTGGGTTTGCGGCCCGTGCCGCACTGACCATGATCGCGGTGAAGAAACGGCTCGGAGCCTGAACGGCGTGACGCAATCCGGAGACAAGGACCGACCGCCGGTGCGCCAGGCCAACAAGCGTGGCGCTGCCCGTCTGGCTGCCGTGCAGGCACTCTACCAAATGGATGTCGCCGGCAGCGGTGTCTTCGAGATCACAGCCGAATACGAGGCCTTTCGCCTCGGCAAGGAAGTTGACGGGGCGCTCTACCGCGAGGCCGATGCGCAATGGTTTCGCGCCATTCTCTCCGGCGTCGTCGAGAACCAGAAGACCGTCGATCCGATCATCCGCCAGGCGCTGACCGAGGATTGGCCGCTGTCAAGGCTCGACTCGACACTGCGTGCCATCCTGCGCGCCGGCGTCTACGAACTGATGAAGCGCGAGGACGTGCCCGTCGCAGTCATCGTTTCCGAGTATGTCGACATTGCCAAGGCCTTCTACGAGGAAGACGAGCCGAAGCTGGTCAACGCCGTACTCGACCGCGTGTCACGCCGGGTGCGTGGCGAAGGGCGCGGCAAGGACGCATCATGACGGCAATCGCCGTCGAGGCAGGCAAGGAGGCGCGTCGCACCGCGTTGATCCTCGCCGCCTCGCAGGCGATCGTTGGCTCGGCTGCGCCCATCGCCATCTCCATGGGTGCGCTGGCCGGGCAATATCTGCTTGCCGCCGACAAGTCGCTGGCGACGGCGCCGATCACCGGCTTCAACCTCGGCGTGGCGCTCGGCGCGTTGCCGGCAGCGGCGATCATCCGCAGGCTGGGCCAGCGCGGCGGCTTCATGACCGGCACTGTCGTTACCGCGTTTGGCGGGCTGGTCGCCACCCTGGCGCTTTTCCATGGCAGCTTCTGGCTGTTTGCCTTCGGCCTGCTGCTGATCGGGGTCGGCGGTGCCTTCGTCCAGCAGTTCCGTTTTGCCGCCGCAGACAACGCGCCGCCGGCGTTCAAGGCGCGCGCCATCTCTTTCGTGCTAGCCGGCGGTATCGTCACTGCCATCCTGGGGCCGCAGATCGTTATCTTCACCCGCGAATTGTTCGCGCCGGTGATGTTTGCCGGCTCGTTCGCTTCCATCCTGCCGCTGGCCGCGGTCGGCGCCATCGTCCTGTCGTTCCTGCGACTGCCGGCGAAGGCAACAGGGAAAGCGGAAATCGCCGGCAGCGACGCCAGACCGTTGGCTGAAATCGTCACGCGACCGCGTTTCGTCGCCGCATTGTTCTGCGCGGTCGGCAGCTACGCGCTGATGAGCTTCGTCATGACCGGCGCCCCGCTGGCCATGGTTGGCTGCGGCCTGTCGGAAGACGATGCGACGCTGGGCATTTCCTGGCACGTCATGGCCATGTTCGCACCGAGCTTCTTCACCGGCTCGCTGATCCATCGCTTCGGCGCCGAGCGCATCGTGGCCATCGGCCTGATCCTGTTGACCGGCTGCGCCATTGTCGCCTTGTCGGGTCTGGCGCTGTGGCAATTCTGGACGGCGCTGATCCTGCTCGGCCTTGGTTGGAATTTTGGCTTCATCGGCGCCACGGCGATGGTGGCGGCCAGCTACCGGCCGTCGGAAAAGGGCAAGGTGCAAGGCTTCCACGACTTCGTCCTGTTCGGCTCGGTGGCCTGCGCTTCGCTGATGTCGGGCATGGTCTACAACGCCTGGGGCTGGGAGATGCTGAACTGGATGATCTTTCCGGTCACCGTTCTGTGCTTCATGGCCCTCGGCGCGCTGAAGCTGACGGGCACTCGCAAAGCCGGCGCCTGATCCCGGATCGCTTTGCTTGATACGATGCTGTCAGGATGGACTCGGCGAAGGCGTCGCCGCCCGAACAAAATTATTGCGCCGATCCCTGTTCTTATGAAACCGTATGCCCCGACGGCGCGTTTGGGCCATGCTCATATGGGGCCACCGAATTTCGGTTCATTGCAAGGGGATTTCACTATGTTTTCAATCAAGGCTCTGGCCGGCGCGGCGCTTGCGCTCGGCATCACCGCTGCCTCCGCGAGCGCCCAGGTGGTTGTCTCCTCGAAGATCGACACCGAGGGTGGCGTGCTCGGCAACATCATCCAGCTCGTTCTCAACGCCAACAACATCAAGACCACCGACCGCATCCAGCTCGGCGGCACGCCGGTGGTGCGCAAGGCGATCACCGCCGGCGAGATCGACATCTATCCCGAATACACCGGCAATGCCGCCTTCTTCTTCGAGAAGGCCGACGACCCGGTCTGGAAGGATGCCGTCAAGGCCTATGAGACGGCCAAGAAGCTCGACTATGACGCCAACAAGATTGTCTGGCTGTCGCCGTCGCCAGCCAACAACACCTGGGCGATCGCGCTGCGCAAGGAGGTGGCCGAAACCAACAAGCTCGCCACGCTCTCCGACTTCGGCAAGTATGTCGCTGGCGGCGGCCAGGTGGTGCTGGCGGCTTCCGCAGAATTCGTCAATTCGGCGGCAGCGCTTCCGGCCTTCCAGACCACCTATGGCTTCACGCTGAAACCCGAGCAGCTGATCACGCTCTCAGGCGGCGACACGGCGGCGACCATCGCGGCGGCAGCCAACCAGACCAGCGGCGCCAACGCCGCCATGGTCTACGGCACCGATGGCGGCATCGCGCCGTCCGGTCTCGTCGTGCTCGACGACGACAAGGGCGTGCAGCCGGTCTACCAGCCGGCGCCGATCATCCGCGAAGCGGTGCTCAAGCAGCATCCCGAGATCGAGACGCTGCTGAAGCCGGTCTTCGCCAAGCTCGACCTCGTCACGCTGCAGGAGCTGAACGGCCGCGTCCAGGTCGGCGGTGAGCCGGTCAAGGGCGTCGCCGAAGACTTCCTGAAAAAGAACGGCTTCCTGAAGTAGAGCGATTCCGGCGCGCCGCATTCGTGGCGCGCCGGAACGACTGACGGGGGAGGGCGTGCCAATCCGCTTCGACAAGCTCGGCGTGGTCATCGCCGCGATAGCAGGCTACGCGGCTTTCGCCGCGCCCTTTGCCACGTTCCGTGCCAACCGCATCGTTCCCGGCCAGGCGCGTTCGATTCTCGAGGCGTTGCCGCCAGCCACCGGGCCCTTGCTGCTCGCCATCATTGTCGCTGCCGCACTTGTCGCGCTGTTCAAGACGCCGCTGATGCTGCGCCTCGCCGCCAGCGTAGCGGCACTTGCCGTGCTCGCGCTGCTGATCGGCGTCGCCGGCACGTTCCTCACTCCGGCCGGCAATACCTTTGCGCGAATTTCGCCGGCCTCGGGCTTCTGGATCCTCATCTTTGCTTTCACGCTCTTGCTGGCCGACGTTCTGACGAGGCTGGAGCTTTCGCCCTGGGGCCGCGTCGGCGTGCTGGTAGTGGCTAGCGCGGCGGTCGGTCTGCTGTTGATTTCGGGAAGCTGGAACGACCTGTCCATCCTCAAGGAATACGCCAACCGCGCCGACAGCTTTTGGGCCGAAGGTTCCAAGCATGTGACGCTGGCACTCGGTTCGCTGCTTGCCGCGGTGATCATCGGCCTGCCGCTCGGCATCCTTTGCCATCGCGTCGAGAGGCTGCGTGCGAGCGTCCTCAACGTGCTCAACATCATCCAGACCATTCCCTCGATCGCGCTTTTCGGGCTGCTGATCGCGCCACTCGGCTGGATCGCGTCACATGTGCCGGGGGCTGCGGCGCTCGGCATTCGCGGCATCGGCACCGCGCCGGCTTTCGTCGCCTTGTTCCTTTATTCGCTGCTGCCGGTGGTGGCGAACACGGTGGTCGGCCTCGCCGGCGTGCCACGCGCCGCCAATGACGCTGCCCGCGGCATGGGCATGACCGACAGGCAACGTCTGTTCGGTGTCGAGTTTCCGCTGGCCTTTCCGGTGATCCTCACCGGTATCCGCATCGTGTTGGTGCAAAACATTGGCCTTGCGACGATTGCCGCGCTGATCGGCGGCGGTGGCTTTGGCGTGTTCGTCTTCCAGGGCGTTGGCCAGACGGCGATGGATCTGGTGCTGCTCGGCGCGGTGCCGACGGTCGCGCTCGCCTTCGCCGCCGCCATCATACTCGACGCGGTGATCGAAATGACCTCCACCAGACGACGCGAGGCAAGCCCGGCATGATCGAGATCGAAGGCATTACCAAGCGCTACGATGCGACAACGGTGGTCGACGACGTCTCGATGGTCATCGAGCCGCGCACCATCGCTGTCATCGTTGGCACGTCCGGGTCCGGCAAGACGACGCTGCTGCGCATGATAAACCGGTTGGTCGAGCCGACCGCTGGCGTCATCAAGCTCGACGGCGCCGACAACCGCTCGCTGCCCGGCTATGAACTGCGCCGCAGCATCGGCTATGCCATCCAGGGCCACGGCCTGTTTCCGCATCGCACCGTGGCGCAGAACATCGCCACCGTGCCGGTTCTGCTCGGCTGGGACAAGGCCCGCATCAAGGCCCGCGTCGAGGAGCTGATGACGCTCTACCAGCTCGATCCCGAGGCGTTCGGCCCGCGCTACCCGCACGAGCTTTCCGGTGGCCAGCAGCAGCGCGTCGGCGTTGCCCGCGCGCTCGCCGCCGAGCCTAACGTGCTGTTGATGGACGAGCCGTTCGGCGCCCTCGATCCGATCATCCGCACCAAGGCGCAGGAAGACCTGCTGACGATCCAGAAGCGCTTCGGCACCACGATCATCCTTGTCACCCATGACATGGAGGAGGCCGTTCATATGGGCGACAAGATCGCCGTGATGGATGCCGGCAAGCTCGTGCAATACGCCAAGCCGGCCGAGATCCTGGCCAAACCGGCCAGCGCTTTTGTCGAAACCCTGGTCGGCGCCAGCGAACGGCCGTTTCGCCTGCTGTCGCTCGGCCGGGTGCGCGACGCGGTGGAGAAAGGCACCGCTGAGGGCGAGGCGATCCCCGGCGATGCCAGCCAGCGCGATGCGTTGGCAGAATTGCTGTGGTCGGGCCGGCCGGCGCTGCCGGTGAGGGACGCCGACGGCAAGCCGCTCGGCCGCGTCACTCTCGACGGTCTGGTCAAACGCTCGGCGAGGCCGGTATGAAAGCCTGGCTTCCGGCGCTGCTGCGACTGGCCCTGGTCGTGCTGCTCGTCGCCTTCCTCACCAATCCCGGCTGGTTCGAACCGCTGCTGAAGCCGCTGACCGAGAACAATGCCCCGGTGATATATAACCAGGGCAGCCTGCTGACCCTGACGCTGTTGCATTTGCGCATCGTGCTGATCGCCACCATGGCGGCAACCATCGTTGCGGTGGCGCTTGCCATCCTGGTCACCAGGCCCGCCGGTGCCGAGTTCCTGCCGCTATCGCGCAGCCTGGTCAATATCGGCCAGACCTTTCCGCCGGTGGCGGTGCTGGCGCTTGCGGTGCCGGCGGTCGGCTTTGGCGAAAAGCCGACATTGATCGCGTTGTTTCTCTATGGCCTGCTGCCGATCTTCGAGAATGCACTGACCGGCCTGACGACGCTGCCGGCCAATGTGATGGAGGCGGCGCGCGGCGCCGGCATGACCGGCTGGCAAAGACTGGTCAAGGTCGAGCTGCCGCTCAGCGCCCCGATCATGCTCGGCGGTATCAGGCTGTCGGTTGTCATCGGCCTTGCCACCGCCACCATCGGCTCGACCGTGGCCGCCAAGACGCTGGGCGAGGTGATCATTGCCGGGCTGTTGTCCAACAACCTCGCCTTCATCCTGCAGGGCGGCCTGATCGTGGCGGCACTTGCCGTGCTCATTTATGACGGGCTGTCGGCGGTCGAACGCTATACCGCGCGCCGCATGGGCAGGGAGACAGCGTAGTTTACGATCTCACCTGGCGTCAGCAGGAAGCAGTTCTAAATCTTGGAGGTTTGACTCCGTTCATTTGCGCAATATTTCCACTCTAAGCGGGTACGGGCGCGGTATCCATGTCGGCGTGCGCCGCCAACGGAAAACGCAACGGCACGGCATCGACCTTCTCCGTCGCGAAAAAGCTTCTATTCCGCAATTGCCCGAAGACGCGTGTCGCCTCTGCCCGGATTCTGTCGATGACCCGCTTGTCTCTGTGGAGCCTCGGAGTGACTTGGATCAAGGTCGCAGGGCTGTCGTTCTCTGAAATGAACTTGGCCTGGGCGCAGAGCGCGGGCATCAACTGGTAGGTCGTGTTGAGCACGGTCGTCATCTCATCGGGACTGAACAGCGCGACATCGACCGCTGCCCTAAGACGCCTCGTGTTCTTGAGCAGTTTTTGGGCGGCCTCTTTCGAAATCAGATACCCGCACGCGCCCAGGTGATGTCCGAGCAATCGCGTTGCGGAGTATCCATTTCTTACGGGAACGTGCCGGCGCCCAATCCTCACCCGCACAAAGAATGTTTCGAGCTTGACCACGTCCGCGTCTCGGGGGACCCAGGCATCATCGTTCAGCACCGGTCCGGCGTCGTGGCTGAAAACAACATCATCTTCGAAGACTGCGCCATACCGATCAGGGCCATCGGCGATCCTTTGCCAGCAGAGGCGGTGGCTAAGGAAGCAACAGATTTCCCCCTCGGTGAGGGGGGCCGCGATGAACGGAGCCCCGGCAGTCGCATCGACAGCTGCAACGCGTTCAAAAGGAATTCCAATGCGGGAAAATTCTGCCGTGACGTCAGCGAGCCGATCAATTGATCGGTCAAGATTGATCACCAGACACCTCACTACCGACCCCCCCGGGCATAAAAGAATTATATGCGCTCTATACTTATGCGGAAAGTTGACCATCAGTTATTGTCGCCTGTCGAAATTGTATACGGGCGCGCTAAACTTTCCCTGAGCGCCACTGTGGTCGCGGCCATTGGGCCAGGCTGGCGTGCTCCAAGAGCATAATAGGACAGCAAAAAGCTATGGCCCGTACCTTTGCGGAGGCCCTCGCGAACATCCCCAGAATCTGACGCAACAGCCTGCCCTTGGGACGCCCACGGCGCGGCAAGAATTACCAGGTCTCTTGGGAGTCGCCCGAACATCTGTGCCCGGTGCTGGCCAGCCTTCGTCCGCGACTACTGGCAGGACCACAAGGCGATAGACGCTTTTTCGCCGCGCGCGGCTGGGACAAAGTTCAGGACATGCCGCCTGATCTGACGGGCCGACGGACGAGCAGGTCGCTTGGTGGCTGGACGCCGAGCGGCGCGCTTTCAGGGCCACGACAAGCCCTTCAGCGCCGGGCACGGCGCGGCCTGAATGCAATTCAATCGGTTTGCACGAAAGCATTACGGCGAAAGCCGGGCAAAAACCGAACAATATCTTGACGTTCCGAGCCCTGTTTCGCATACACCGCTGCGAAGGGTCGGATTCCGCCCGCGGAATCCGGTCTCTGTCTCAACGGCCCAGGGAGGGGTTCTTTTGGGCCATCAATCGAGGAAAATCCGGCAATGACAATTATTTCCGCCGTCATCGCCTGCGGTCTGCTTTCTGTCCTATACGCCATCTGGGCGACACGTTCGGTTCTTGCGGCCGATCAGGGCAATGCACGCATGCAGGAAATCTCCGCGGCCATCCGCGAGGGCGCGCAAGCTTATCTGGCGCGCCAGTACACCACCATCGCCATCGTCGGCGTGGTCGTGCTCGTGCTCGCCTGGTGGCTGCTTTCGATCACCGCCGCGATCGGCTTCCTGATCGGCGCCGTTCTGTCCGGCGCCGCGGGTTTCATCGGCATGCACGTTTCGGTGCGGGCCAATGTGCGCACCGCGCAGGCGGCCTCCAACAGCCTCGCCGCCGGCCTCGACATCGCTTTCAAGTCGGGCGCCATCACCGGCATGCTGGTGGCGGGCCTCGCCTTGCTCGGCGTGTCGATCTACTACCTTGTCCTGACCCACTTCATGGGCCTTCAGCCCAACGACCGCATCGTCATCGACTCGCTGGTTTCACTCGGCTTCGGCGCCTCGCTGATCTCGATCTTCGCCCGTCTCGGCGGCGGCATCTTCACCAAGGGTGCTGACGTCGGCGGCGACCTGGTCGGCAAGGTCGAAGCAGGTATTCCGGAAGATGATCCGCGCAATCCGGCCACCATCGCAGACAATGTCGGCGACAATGTCGGCGACTGCGCCGGCATGGCCGCCGATCTGTTCGAGACCTATGCGGTGACGGTCGTCGCCACCATGGTCCTTGGCGCCATCTTCTTCGGCGGCACCGCCGTTCTCGGAGCCGCGATGCTCTATCCGCTGGCCATCTGCGGCGCCTGCATCCTGACCTCGATCGTCGGCACCTTCTTCGTCAAGCTCGGCGCCAACGGTTCGATCATGGGTGCTCTCTACAAGGGGCTGATCGTCACCGGCCTGTTGTCCATCGTCGGTCTTGGCGTTGCCACTTCGGTATGCCTCGGCTGGGGCGAGATCGGCACCGTCGCCGGCATGGTCATCACTGGCAAGAACCTGTTCATCTGCGGCCTGATCGGCCTCCTGGTGACGGGTCTCATCGTGGTGATCACCGAATATTATACCGGCACCGGCAAGCGCCCGGTGAACTCCATCGCCCAGGCCTCGGTGACCGGTCACGGCACCAACGTCATCCAGGGCCTTGCGGTCTCGCTGGAATCGACGGCACTGCCGGCGATCGTCATCGTCGGCGGCATCATCTCGACCTACCAGCTGGCCGGCCTCTATGGTACCGCGATCGCGGTCACCACCATGCTCGGCCTGGCCGGTATGATCGTCGCGCTCGACGCCTTTGGCCCGGTGACCGACAATGCCGGCGGCATTGCCGAAATGGCCGGTCTGCCCAAGGAAGTGCGCCACTCCACCGACGCGCTCGATGCGGTCGGCAACACCACCAAGGCCGTAACCAAGGGCTATGCCATTGGTTCGGCCGGCCTCGGCGCACTGGTGCTGTTCGCCGCCTACTCGAACGACCTGAAGTTCTTTGCCGCCAATGGCGACAAATATCCTTACTTCCAGGGCATGGGCGAGATCTCCTTCGACCTCTCTAACCCCTACGTCGTCGCCGGCCTGATCTTCGGCGGCCTCATCCCGTATCTGTTCGGCGGCATCGCCATGACGGCCGTCGGCCGCGCCGCCGGTGCCATCGTCGAGGAAGTGCGCAAGCAGTTCCGCGAGGATCCGGGCATCATGGCCGGCACCTCGAAGCCGAACTATGCGCGTGCGGTCGACCTTCTGACCAAGGCGGCGATCCGGGAAATGATCATCCCGTCGCTGCTGCCGGTGCTGGCGCCGCTCGTCGTCTATTTCGGCGTGCTGCTGATCTCGGGTTCGAAGGCTTCCGCCTTTGCGGCACTTGGCGCCTCGCTGCTTGGTGTCATCGTCAATGGCCTCTTTGTCGCCATCTCGATGACCTCGGGCGGCGGCGCCCGGGACAACGCGAAGAAGTCCTTCGAGGACGGCTTTGTCGACAAGGACGGCGTCAAGCATCTCAAGGGCTCCGAGGCGCACAAGGCCTCGGTTACCGGCGACACGGTCGGCGATCCCTACAAGGACACCGCCGGCCCGGCCGTCAACCCGGCGATCAAGATCACCAACATCGTCGCGCTGTTGCTGCTCGCCGTGCTCGCGCACGGCTGAACGGCGTCCAACGCTCAACGTCAAAACCCGCGGGAGCGATCCCGCGGGTTTTTGTTGAGGCGAATGAGGTGCGGACCCTTCAGCTCTTCTCTTTGTCGGCTCCGGGAAATGCTTGCATTCGAGCGCAGGCATTTCCTTCAGGTTCGGTTCACGGCATGGCGATGGGGAAGCCACTCCCCTTGCTGTTGAGCATGCCGCCAGGACCGCTCCGTCTGGTCATAACAAAACCCGCGGGATCGCTCCCGCGGGTTTTTGGTTGCCTGAGATGTTGCTGCTTCCTGGAGGACCCGGGAAGGCAGGTCTGAAGATCAGGGAGTGCCGCCGCCGGGAATGCCGGGCGCCAGCTTGCTGGCGCCGTTGATGATCTGGCTGAGGAAGTTCTGGTCCTTGCCGCCGGTCGGCGTCGTGCGCGAGATGAAGTCGAACATCTTGCCGTCCTTCAAGCCGTAATTGGCGATCTGGGTGACGCGACCGTCGGGGCCGAAATAGACCGCCAGCACATGCTGGTCGATGAGCCTGGGCTTGTCGAAGGCGACGTAGCGCTTGCGCGTCTGGGAAATGTAGTAGAAGGCCTCGTTGTCGAACGTCGCCGTGGTCGACGGCGTACCGAGTGCCAGAAGCACCTGTTCGCGGCTCGATCCGACCGGCACCAGGTCAATCGCCTGCTGGTCGATGACATAGCCCTGCGTCAGCGTCTCGCTCGGGTTGAGGTCACCGATCATCTTGTTGGTGTGGCACGCCGACAGCGCCGAAACGGCGAGCAGCAGCGTGATCGCACCGGCGGGCCTGGACGAGAAGGACGACTTGAAATTCAGCGCGCGCAACAACAATTCTCCATTATATCGCCGCAACTTGCGCTGGGCCGCAAAACCGGTAAACCAGCTTGCCTGCCGATGCAACAAGGCCAACTAAACAAACGGTCCCGGGAGACCATCCCCAATGTTCCAGCGCCTTTTTGGCCGCGAACGCCATGCCAACCGCGCCATCACCGAGGCGCTTTACGCACAAATCGTGGCGGCGGCGCGGCAGACTGTGTTTTATTCCCACTGGAATGTACCCGACACGCCGCTTGGTCGCTTCGAGATGCTGTCGCTGCACATGTTCCTGTTCCAGCACCGGTTGCGCGGCGAAGGCGGTGCGGCGCAAGAGGTCGCCCAGGTGCTGATCGATGAGTTCTTCCTCGACGTCGATCATTCGCTGCGGGAGTTGGGCATTGGCGACGTCGGCGTGCCCAAACGCATGAAAAAGCTGGCGAAGATGTTCTATGGCCGAACCGCCGCCTATGATGATGCCCTGCAGCGAAACGACCACGACGGGCTCACCGCTGCCCTTGCCCGCAATGTCCGGCCCGACGCCGGCGCCTGGCCGCAGGCGTCACGGCTGGCCCTCTATGTCGCCGATGCGGCAACGCATCTTGCCGCGCAGCCAACCGAATCGATTCTCTCCGGTACGGTGACGTTTCCCACCGCCAAGGCAGACTGAAGGAGGCAGCGATGAAACATGCAGAACCACAAGGCCCGGTGTCCTTCATCGCCAATGTCGCCCGCTTGCCGCACAAGGGGCTGCCGGTGGTCATCACCGCCGACGGCGCCCAACGCGCGGCCCTTGCCGCGGAGCATGATCTGCTGTCGGTCGAAACCTATCGCGCGGAGCTCCTGGTGGCGCCATGGAAACGCAATGGCGTCAAAGTCAGTGGCCGCGTCGAGGCCGACATAACCCAGGCCTGCATCGTCACGCTCGAGCCTGTCGAAGCGCATATCGACGAGGCGATCGAGGCGCTGTTCCTGCCGGATGACTCCAAGCTCGGGCGGCAGGGTTTCGATGGCGGCGGCGAGATCCTGATCGATGCGGACGGTCCTGACAGCCCGGAAACATTTTCCGGCGACACGATCGATGTCGGCGCGCTCGCCGAGCAGTTCTTCGGACTGGCCATCGACCCTTATCCGCGCAAGCAGGGCGCATCGCTGGATGCCGGTGGCGAGATCGAACCGGCGGAAAATGAATTTCAGCAAAAACTGCGATCCTTGCTTGGAAAATCCTGAAAACCTCGCCCGCGACGGAAAAGTCGGTTGTGCGGCAGCCCAAAACCGTTATTTTCGCCGAACCTTCGCGATCGCTAAAGCGACCTGCCGCCTAACCGTGAGATGAATACCGCGTGATCAGGATTTCCATCGATGCCATGGGCGGCGATCACGGACCAGCCGTGGTCATTCCGGCGCTCATGACGGTCGCGACCCGCCGTCCCGACATCCGGTTCGTCATCTACGGGCGCGAGGATGTGGTGCGCCCTGAACTGGCCAAGTTTCCCAAGCTGGCCGATGTCAGCGAGTTCATCCATTGCGAGGTAGCGGTCAGGATGGACGACAAGCCGAGCCAGGCGCTGCGCCACGGCCGCTGGAAGTCGTCGATGTGGAAGGCGGTCGAAGCGGTCAAGTCGGGCGCGGCGGATGCCTGTATCTCCGCCGGCAACACCGGCGCGCTGATGGCGATGTCGAAATTCTGCCTGCGCACCATGGCGACCATCGATCGCCCGGCGATCGCGGCACTCTGGCCGACATTGCGCGGCGAAAGCGTGGTGCTGGACGTCGGCGCCACCATCGGTGCCGACGCGCACCAACTCATTGATTTTGCAATTCTCGGCACCGGCATGGCGCGCTCCGTGTTCGGCATCGCCCGGCCAACGGTTGGCCTGCTCAATGTCGGCGTCGAGGAGATCAAGGGCCAGGAAGAGGTCAAGGAAGCGGGACGCATGCTCCGCGAGGCCAATATGGCCTCGATGAATTATCACGGCTTTGTCGAGGGCGACGATATCGGCAAGGGTACGGTCGATGTGGTTGTCACTGAAGGCTTCGCCGGTAACATCGCGCTGAAGACGGCGGAAGGCACCGCGCGCCAGATAGCAGGTTATCTGCGCGCCGCGATGAGCCGCACCCTGATGGCCAAGATCGGCTATGTCTTCGCCAAGGGGGCCTTCGACCGCCTGCGCGAAAAGATGGACGTCGGCCGCTCCAACGGCGGTGTTTTCCTGGGGCTGAACGGCATCGTCGTCAAAAGCCATGGCGGGGCCGATTCGGACGGGTTCGCCGCGGCGATCGAGCTCGGCTACGACATGGTGCGCAACAATTTGCTTGACCGCATCGAGGCCGATCTGGACCTGTTTCATGCGCGCAACCCGCATGCCATGACATCTAGGAAATCCGACGTCGTTACCGACGCGAAGGAATAGGAAAGAGCATTGATCAGATCAGTCGTGCGCGGCACGGGCGCCGCGCTGCCCCGCCGCATCATGAAGAATGCCGATTTCGAAGGCATGGTCGAAACCTCGGACGAGTGGATCGCCCAGCGCACTGGTATCCGCCAGCGTCACATCGCGGGTGACGACGAGACGACGGCCTCGCTGGGTGAAGCGGCCGCGCGCGCCGCACTTGCCAATGCGGGCCTGACGCCCGATGACATTGATCTGATCGTGCTGGCAACCTCGACGCCCAACAACACCTTTCCGGCCACCGCGGTCGAGATCCAGAACCGGCTCGGCATGCATCACGGCTTTGCCTTCGATATGCAGGCGGTCTGTTCCGGTTTCGTCTATGCCGTGACAACCGCCGACCTCTACATCCGTGGCGGCTTGGCCAAGCGCGTGCTGGTGATCGGCTCGGAAACATTCTCGCGCATCCTCGACTGGAGCGACCGCTCGACCTGTGTGCTGTTCGGCGACGGCGCGGGCGCGCTGGTGCTCGAGGCGGGCGAGGGCGCGGGCACGATCGCCGACCGCGGCGTTCTGGCGGCCAGCCTGCGCTCCGACGGCACGCACAAGGACAAGCTTTTTGTCGACGGCGGGCCATCGACCACGGGGACCGTCGGCCATCTGAGGATGGAAGGCCGCGAAGTCTTCAAGCATGCGGTCGGCATGATCACCGACGTCATCGAGGCGACGTTCTCGCAAGCTGGCATCACCGCCGCGGATCTCGACTGGTTCGTGCCCCACCAGGCCAATAAACGCATTATTGACGCTTCCGCCAGGAAGCTCGGGATAGAAGAGCAAAAGGTGGTGGTTACGGTCGATTTGCACGGTAATACCTCGGCGGCTTCCGTGCCGCTGGCGCTTTCGGTTGCCGTTGCCGACGGGCGCATCAAGAAGGGCGATCTCGTGCTTCTGGAAGCGATGGGTGGCGGCTTCACATGGGGCGCTGTTCTCGTTCGCTGGTAAGTGCCGAACGGTCCGGTTTCGGTCCTTGACCTTGCCGGATCAATTACTTAGGCTCTGCCGTTGTTGTGCCGAATTTTATGTTTTGAGCTGATGGGACGGTCGCATGGGGGGAAAGACACTTACGCGCGCCGACCTTGCCGAGGCCGTCTACCGAAAGGTCGGCCTGTCACGCACTGAATCGGCCGAACTCGTTGAAGCGGTTCTGGACGAAATCTGCGAAGCGATCGTTCGTGGCGAGACGGTGAAGCTGTCGTCCTTCGCGACATTCCACGTCCGTTCCAAGAACGAGCGCATCGGCCGCAACCCGAAGACCGGCGAAGAGGTGCCGATCCTGCCGCGCCGGGTGATGACCTTCAAATCGTCGAACGTGTTGAAGAGCCGCATTTTGCGGTCTCATCAAAGCGGAAAGGCCAAAGGCGGCAAGTAGTCTCGTTCTACTGCGCGGTTGAAAACCGACCCCGTCATCACGCCGGGCTTGAATATTGCTTCACAAACCGCTGAAATAAGGTCCGATTCGGCAGCATGGCTGGATTGGTGTTCTGCGTATGATCCATTCCGCGGAAACGGAATGAGCTTCTCTCTTTGGTGAGCGTGATCTCGTCTGAAGACCGTTCCGGATCACGCTCCAGCGTGAGGATTTCGCCCATGGACAAGAGCCCTGACGCCTTCCGTACAATCAGCGAGGTCGCCGAGGATCTCGATCTGCCGCAGCATGTGCTGCGCTTCTGGGAAACGCGTTTCAACCAGATCAAGCCGATGAAGCGCGGTGGCGGCCGTCGCTACTACCGGCCGCAGGATGTCGAACTGATCAAGGGCATCCGGCATATGCTCTACGACCAGGGCTACACCATCAAGGGCGTGCAAAAGCTGTTGCGCGAGAATGGCAATCATTTCCTGGTCGCCATCGGCAATGGCGACATGGCCGCCGTCGAGGCGATCTCGCAGCGTAGGCAGGCCGATCAAGTGCCACTGACGCCGGCAGCCCAGCCGCGCGGCATGGATGACGAACTGGTTGGCCAACCGCGCGTCAAGCCAAGTCGGCGCTTTTTTGGTCTCGGCAAGAGCGATGAGGAAGGTCCCGTCCAGCCGGATGCGTCGAAACTCTCGCGCGACAATCGCGCCCTGCTGCAGGAAGCGTTGTTCGACCTCCTGGAATGCAAGCGGCTGCTCGACCAGGTGCGCTGACCGTCGCCTGAAGCGCCGGTGATATCCCGAAAACCGGAACCCGCCTTCGGGTGACGCGTTACGTTTCCTTCTGCAAGCAAGGAAACACATCATGGCATCGTTCTCGACCCTCTCGGATATCGATCTGGACAAGCAGGTTGCTGCTCTCTCCAGGGAACTGGCGGCTCTCAAAAAGGCGGTCTCCAGGCGAGGCGGCGCCGTCTACGAAGACGGTCGTGATGCCGCGCTCGACACCTATTCCGATCTCGCAGGGCGTTTGCGGGAGGCGATGCCGGCAATCCGCAAGCAGGGCAGGGTGATCGAGAGATCGGCCCGCGACCATCCGGCGGTGGCGGCAGCGGTCGGCCTTGTCGTGGTTGGTCTCGTCGCCAGTCTGCTGTTCAGCAGGCGTTGAGCGGCAAGCCTCGGATCGCCTTCCCGCAGTTCGGGCTCAGGCGCCTTCCCCCCGAGGCGTTCACCGGACCCGACGATTAGCGATTTCTGCTGTCGCTCTGGCATCTGGCGCTCAGCGCCTCGGCGTAGAGGCGCACGGCACCGCTGTGCCGCCGGCGCAGGAATGCGGATTGGTCAAGCCGCCAGCATCGCTCGATTTCCCTGACGATCGCCGGGTTGGTCCAGGTGGCATAGCCCGCCGCCGAATAGACGGCGATCTCGCCGGCATAGAGACAGTCGTCGGTGACGAGGAAGTCGACACGGATGTAGTCGAGGTCGCCGGCGATGGCTGGCGCGATCGAGATCGCCTGGCGAACATAATCGATCAGCCGCGCATTGACGGGCAAGGCCTGATCCTCGCGAGGATAGTCGGGATCGCGACCAGGCAGCGGATTGGCTTCGCGGTCAAACAGCAGTGAACGACTGGCTTGCGTATCCTCGACCCAGACATGGGATATCACGCCGCTGCAGACATGAACCTTGATGTCGGTGGCGATCGTTCCGCCGCTTAACGCCAGCCGCTGTTCGACGAAGACGGCCGGAACAATCGGCCAATAGGCCCATTCGCCGTCGCGAACGCCGAAGCGGCTCCTCAGCCAGCGGCTGGTGCGATAGACGATGGCGTCGCGATCCGGCAGGCCATCGGCGACGAACATGTTCATCTCGCAGCCATGGTTGACTTTCACCACCACGTCGCCGGCCAGCAATGCCGGCGGGATCGCCGCCGGGTCGCTGCCGGCCCACAGCGTTGCGGGCAGTTTCAGATCCGGGCAGGCATTGTGGATATGGGTCTTCGCCGCCAACTTGTCGGTCAGCGTTACGAACAGCGGATTGCGGTCGACGATCTTTCGCCAGAGCAATCGCTCATGGTAGCTCCTGGGTTCCGCCGGGTTTGGCAGGTAACCCAGCCGGCGCACGAAGCGCAAGATCAGAGCCGGATGCCGAAGGGTGAGCCAGAGGCGCGCGGTCGACAGGACAATGCGGCTTGTCCACGAAACATCGGCCTTGGCCGTCATCAGGATTTCTGGGCCTCGTTGGCAAAGCCTGATCCGGTGGGAGTGCGCCGGTCAGAAACATCCCTTGCCGTACCGCGATTTGCCTTGGCGTGAAAGGTTGGCCAGCGTCGCCGTGGTGGTTTTGCGCCGGGATCCTGGAACCAGCGCTGCCATTGGGGAAATTCGAGGTGCCCGCGTTGCGCTTCGCGTAGCGTTACCACGAGAAGACCAGCCTTGAACAAGAAGCCAAGGCAGGTCTTCTCGTTGGCAGTGCTTAGTAGGCCTTCTTCACGATCTTCTTCACGTGGTGGTGATGATGAACGTGGTGATGGCGGTGGTGGTAGCGATGATGATGGTGGTGACCATGATGCTTTGCCATCGGGGCAGCATCCGCGCTCGTCGCGCCAATCACCGGCGCCGTGAAAGCAAGTGCAACCGCAAGCCCGAGGGCCGAGAGGAGGGACTTCTTCATGGAACGTTTCCTTTTTTAGCAGGCTGACATAAACCGGGGCGACAGCCCGACCGCCGCGAATGGGATTACGCTCCTGAATTTTTTCGTCAGTATTTCCCGACTGTAGATTTTTGTGTCTGGACTGTTTCTGACGAAACGGGCTTCCACCACCATCATCGACAAAGGCCGAAAGGCCGTGACCTTGCCGCTTGTTTCGCCTACATCGGCGGAACCACACCGTTGTTTCCGACCACGACGCGACCGGCGCTCAGTGTGCCGTCACCGTCACGCTGAGCGACAACGAAGACCGTCGCGCCTGGCTTGAGATCGGTCGGCGTGGCGGTCGCAAAGGTCACGACAGGCGTGTTGTCGGGTATCGAGATCTTCTTTGTCTGCCCATTGTCGTAGGTCAGTGTGACGGCTCGCCCGTTTATATCGGTTACGTCGGCGACGGTGCCGTTGGTCATGCGGCTGTTTGGCTGCAGGTCCCAGGGACGGTCACCCTCGCCAGTGCCTTTCAAAGCGGCTGGAAAGACCACCACCTCCAGGGCGCCGCTGCCGCCATCCGCTTTCGAGACGGATGCGACGCCGAGGAAATCACCCTGCTTGATGTCCTTCACGGATGCGCTGGCGACGCCCGAGATCTTCCAGCCGGCATCAAGCTTGATCGCATCTGTATCGCCCTGGCGGGTTTTCACGGTGAGCAGCGATGACTCGAAGCTGACCACCGTGCCGCGCACCCGCAGCGCGTCCGCCGCTTGGGCGCCGGCCGTACCGGCAACGGTGAGGCTGGAGATGGTGCCGAGCACGACCATGAATGTCTTGAAGTTCATTGCAGAAATCCTTCCGGGAAAGAGCTGGCTGGAACCGGATGGTTTTCACGCCAGCGCATTAGAACAACGAACAGGTGGGCCGAAACCACTGGGCAAAAAGGGGTCCGGGCATTCAAAACAACTTGATCGCGGCGTGCGCGCGAGGCGGCCGCGCGGGCGCCTGGTTCACGATACCGTGACGGTCCGATTGGCACTTGGCAAATTGCCGTCGAGCGGGCATCTTCTCGATCGTCTCAGGCAACATCGTCATTTTACCAAACTCTTTCAGCCCACGGAGTTGCCAATGCCCCACAATGCAAGAAGCGAAGCCCTCTCCGAACCGGTAGCCAACGGGATCGGGCCAGATTACAGCACCCTCAAAGCGATCCGGGAGACCCTCGGATACAGCGTGGAAAAGTTGTCCCTGACCTGCGGTCTGGCGGCCGACGAGATTCAGGATATCGAGAACGGCAGGGCGGCCGATCCGTCGAAGCTGCGTCGTATTGCGTCCGCGCTTCGACTTCCACACGACGCTTTCATCGGTTCAGACGTGCGCGCCGCACAAGGTCGATCCCTGGCATAAATCAGCACCAGGCATGCCCACGGAACCCGCCAGGCTATACCCTTGGCGGGTTTGTTTGTTGGTGCAGCAGTGTCCCTGCCGCTGCGGCTTGCTGATTGGTATATCGCCCGTGTTTATGCGCGTGGGCAGATTCACTGTTGCCCATCCAAGTCCGCCGTCCAAGCTTTTAACCGTGGGTTTTTCGATATGAGCCTGGAATCCGTTCGTGCCTTCTTTGCCGCCCAAGCGCCCGACATCGACGTCATCGTGACGGAGGCGAGTTCGGCGACAGTGGCGCTGGCGGCCGAGGCGCATGGCGTACTGCCGGCGCAGATCGCCAAGACGATCTGCCTTCGCGTTGGCGACCGCACCATGCTCGTCGTCACCAGCGGCATCGCCAGGCTGGACAACCGCAAGTTCAAGGACCAGTTCGGCGGCAAGCCGCGCATGCTGGATGCTGAGGAGGTTGTCGCCGCCACGAGCCATCCTGTCGGCGGTGTCTGCCCGTTCGGCCTGCCAGCGCCGCTGCCGGTCTACTGCGACGTGTCGCTGCGCGGATTCGACGAGGTCGTGCCCGCCGCCGGCGCCACCAACGCCGCCGTGCGACTTGCGCCGCAGCGCGTGGTTGTCCTTACCGGCGCCGAATGGGTTGATGTGTGCCAGGGTTAGACAAACGGGTCGGATTCGGCCCGAGGCCTTAGCAAACAAGGCAACAGACACGATTTGAGATTGGCTGAGCGTCTGATGAGGCGGACTTTTGGGGGCAAGTCCTGCTTTGAATTGGTCGGAGTGGCCGGATTCGAACCGACGACCCCTTGACCCCCAGTCAAGTGCGCTACCGGGCTGCGCTACACTCCGGACCGGTCGCGATGTATCGTGATAACCCCGCTCGGGTCAACCGAATTCGGCGACTTTTGTCTTGCTGCGATTGCGGGTGAGGGAGAACCCGGCAATGCCGGCCGCAACAGCCGCTGATGCTGGTATTCCAGCGCGATTGCGCCCCAGATCAGCCCGAGCAGCAGATAGACGTGGCGCCAGTGATCGATGTCGATGAAGGTGCCGAGCCCGATATTGCCGATGAAGGCGACATAGGCGCACAGGAGATAGGGCTGCCACGGCCGGTCGCGCAGCAGGATGCGGAAACCGGCCGCTATCGTCCAGGCGACGAGCGTCAGGAAAGACACGAAGCCAAGCCAGCCATAGTCCATCAGCATCTTCAGCCAGATGTCGTGCGTGTCTTCGCCGAAGATCGTGCCGAAGACCAGCGGGCCGATGCCGAACGGGTGCTCGAGCGCCATCTGGAAGCCGATTGCGTAGCGGGCAAAGCGGCCGAGACGGGCCGTGTCGTAGCTCTGTTCGAGATGGGCGCGGTTGGAAAACATCTCCGCCACGCCCGGCAACTGCAAGATGACGATCATGGCGATGACCAGCAGCGATAGCGCGGCGATCGTCATCACCACGACGCGCAGCCGGAACATGCCGCTGGCGCTCTGCAGGAACAGGCAGCCGGTGAGCAGGATGGCCGAGACGGCGAACATGCCCCAGGCGCCGCGCGAGAAGGAGAAGAAGATGCCGGCGGTGATGATCAGCAGCGGTACCGCCAGCAGCGGCATGCGCGGGATCGGCCCGGTCAAGAGCAGGTAGAGCAGATAGATGCCAGGCAGCACGAGGAACGGCCCGAAGACGTTCGGGTCCTGGAAGGCACCGGCGGCACGGTCGTATTTGGTGAACATCTCCGCGCCCGGGAAGGCATGGAAATAGCCCGCAATGCCGAGCAGCGAGGTGATCACCGCCGACACGACATAGGCAAAGAAGATCAGCCGGTAGAGGCCGGGTTGCACCGCCGTCACCGAGGCGAAGAACACGGCGGTGAAGGCGAGAAACAGCGAAACGGAGAGATAGAGCGGGGTGTTGGCGAGGTCAGACATTTGCGTCATGGCGATCATGCCGCCGATGTTCATCGTCACCAGCAGTACCAGCAGCGGCAGCGCCGCACGCGAAATCCTCAGGCCGAAGAGCGCCCAGATGGCGATCAGCCCCGCCATGTAGAGTTCATAGGGCGCCGGTTCGCTGATGACGAAGCCGGACAGGAATATGCCGAGGAAAACCGCCGCCGATGAGATCAGCGCGATCAGCTTGGCGTTGACAGCCCCCAGTGGCAGCTCGTGGGAAATCGCGCTCAATAGGCGTTTTCCGTGTTCAGCAGCCGGATCGGCGTCAGGAACAGGATTCGCAAGTCGAACAGCAGCGACCAGTTCTCGATGTAATAGAGGTCGTACTCCGTCCGCATGCGGATCTTCTCGTTGGTGTCCATCTCGCCGCGCCAGCCATTGATCTGCGCCCAGCCGGTAACGCCGGGCTTGACCTTGTGGCGGGCGAAATAGCCGTCGACCACTTCGTTGTAGAGGAGGTTGTGAGACTGCGCGGCGATGGCGTGCGGGCGCGGGCCGACAAGCGACAGCGAGCCCAGCAGCGAATTGAAGAATTGCGGCAGCTCATCGATCGAGGTTTTGCGGATGAAGCGGCCGACGCGGGTGACGCGCGGGTCGTTCCTGGTCACCGTCTGCTTGGCGGTCGGGTCCGACCGGTCCGTATACATCGAGCGGAACTTGTAGACCTCGATGATCTCGTTGTTGAAGCCGTGTCGTTTCTGGTGAAACAGCACGGGTCCCTTGCTGTCGAGCTTGATGGCGATGGCGGTCGCCAGCATCACCGGAGCGAACACGACGATGCCGATGAGGCTGAAGACGATATCGAAGGCACGCTTGGCGACCGAATCCCAGTCGTTGATCGGCTTGTCGAAGATGTCGAGCATCGGCACGGAGCCGATGTAGGAATACGCGCGTGGACGAAATTGCAGTGCGTTCGAATGTGCCGACAGGCGGATATCGACCGGCAGCACCCACAGCTTCTTCAACAGCTGCAGCACGCGCGATTCGGCCGTCAGCGGCAGCGACACGATCAGCATGTCGATGCGGGCGATGCGGGCGAACTCGATCAGTTCGGAAATGGTGCCGAGCTTTGGATACCCGGCGACGATGGGTGGTGAGCGCTTGTCGCCCCGATCGTCGAAGATGCCGCAGATACGGATGTCGTTGTAGGGCTGCTTCTCGACGGAGCGGATCAGGATTTCCGCTGCCTTGCCGCCGCCGACGATAACGGCGCGCCGCTCCATGCGGCCGTCGCGCGCCCAGCGCCGGATCAGCTTCGACATCACCAGCCTGAGGCCGAAGATGAGGACGAAACCGACGACGAACCAGGTGCCGAACAGCAGCCGCGAGTAGTCTTCCGACATCTTCATGGCGAAGGCAGTCAACGCCATCAGGGCAAAGGTGCCGGCCCAGACCACCAGGACGCGGCTAAAATTGGCGATCGGCCGCATCAGGGCAAAAACCTGGTAGCAGTCCGTGACGTCGAGCAGCACCACGGCAAGGAAAGACGTGGCGGCGATCGCCAGCGGGTACTGCCAGGCGAGATAGTTGAAGAACCCAACGTAATAGAAATAGGAGCAGAGCCCCGACAGGAACAGCAGCCCGAATTCGACCATGCGCAGGACGCCGCTGACCATGATCGGCGACATCGTATCGCGCCTGTACTGTGACGCGACCTGGCGGGCGACATCGTTCATGCCGCCGGGCGTATCGCCGTCGGTCGGGGCGTCGAATTTACGCACCGCCTCTGCTGAAAAGCGGTGCGCGGGGTCGATCTCGTTCATGGGGCTTTTCCGCAAGCTTCCCTGCGGTGAATAGCAAAAGAGAGCTAAGAAACCCTTGAAACAACAGGTGGCTTTGGAATGGCTTGGGGTTTGCGCCCTACTTGTTGAGCGCGGCGAAATAGGCCTTCTCGATCTCGGCGGCCATCACATCGGCACCGAAGCGCGCCTTGAGGCTGGCCTCATCGGGCATCAGGTTGCGATAGGCGGCGGGGTCGGCCAGCGCCTGGCTCATCTTGGCCGCAAGCTCGATCGGGTCGGGCCGGATCAGGGCAGGGGAGTCGGCGCCGAAAATCTCCGGTATGCCGCCGACCGCCGTGGCGATCATCGGTTTTCCCGCGGCAAGCGCCTCGAGGACGATATAGGGCATGGCTTCGGCGCGCGACGGAACGACCACGAGCGCCGCCAGCGCGAAGGCTTCCCCGGCAGGCATCGGCGGCAGGAAGCGGACATTGCCGTCGAGCCCGAGGCGCTTCACTTGCCCATGGTAACGCGGCAGGTCGTCACCGTCGCCCACCATGACCGCGGTAAGCGCGCGGCCGAGCTGGGGCCCGGCCGCGGCCAGCGCATCGATGAAGATGTCGGGTCCCTTCAGGTCGCGCATCATGCCGATATAGAGCAGATCGGCACCGTCGGCCCCGGTGATCACCGGCTCGAACTCGGCGGCGCGCAGGCCGTTGTAGACCAAGGTGTTCGGGATCGGCGGTTCGCCGACCTTGCGGCGATAGGTTCGCCTCTCGTAGTCGGAAACAAACAGCAGGCAGTCGGTGAAGCGGGCCATGAAGCGCTCGAGCGCGAAGAACAGCTTTCCGGTGGTCGTGTTCTCGTCATAGTGGAGGGAGCCACCATGCGGCGAATAAAGGCGGGCTACGCGAGACCTTGATACCCGCAACAATGAGCCGAACAGACGGGCATAGGCGCCACCCTTGGCGCCGTGCCCGTGCAGCACGTCCGGCCGCAATTCCTTGATGATCCTGTAAGTGCGCCAGGCCGACGTCGCGTCGCCCGGGCCGACATGACGTTGCATCGGCGTGCGATGGATGCCGAGCGCCAGCATATCGTTCATCTGCTCGAACAGGCGTTCCTCGAATTCTCCACCTGTCGTCGAATCGCAGACGATGCCGACCGAATGCCCGGCGGCGACCTGCGCCTCGGTGAGGTCGCGCACATGCCGGAAAATTCCTCCGACGGGTGAACGAAAGCAATGGACGATCCTGAGTTTGTCCGTCACGTGGTGGTTCGTCAGAAGAGACGTTCGCGGACGTAGACGGTATCTCCGGGCAGCAGCGGGTCGGAAGTGACCACGCGGCCGGTCATCACCTTGCCGTTGATGTCGCGGGTGATGTCGACGCTTTCCTGGTTGGCGCGCGGTGTGAAACCGCCGGCAATGGCGATCGCCTTCTGCACCGTCAGGCCGGGGACGTAGGAATATTGACCGGCAGCGCCCACTTCGCCCATGACGAAGATCGGCCGGTAGCGGTCGATCTCGACCGAGACGTCGGGATCGCGCAGATAGCCTTGTCGCAACTTGTCGGCGATTTCCTTTTCCATCTGCTGTGCGGTGTGGCCGCGGGCCGGTATGGCGCCGACAAGCGGGAAGGAGAGATAGCCGGATTGGTCGACGCTGTAGGTATTGGTCAGCCCATCCTGTTCGAACACGGTGACGCGGACGCGGTCGCCAGCGCCGAGGCGGTAGGGCTGATCGAGCACCTCATGGAAGGCTGCCGGCGTCGGCCGGTAGCTGGAGCAGCCGGCAAGCATCGATACGGCAAGCAGCGCGCGAAAGAGGGAAGCAGTGCTTTTCATGACCGGACACGTACCTTCGACTGGTCGCTGCAGCGTCGCCGCAAGCTCGGGGATCGAGTTCGTTATCATCCTGTTAGGGTTAATGGCCGGTAAAGGAGGCGGCGGATACGTCGGGCGCCGGCAAGAGTTTTTGCGGTCTTTGGCGGTTTTGTTTGTTGCTCTCCAGCAAACCCTAACGGGAGCTTACCGTGATCTTAACGGCTGAGTTACCATAGTTGTTTACGGTGCATCCTGACCCAGTACCGGAGTAGGGATGCATGTCCGTTCAGTCCGCGGCCGCAGATGTCGACGTCGATCTCAGGCAGCTCTTCGCCAGCCTGGCGAGGAACTGGCTGCGCATCCTCGTCGTCGCGCTGGTGGTGACCGGCGCGGCTTTCGCGTTCGCCTCGATGGCAACCCGGCACTACAAGGCCCAGGCACAAGTGGAGATCATTCCGCGTGAATCGGTCTACACGCGGCCGGCCGGCAACAACGACACCGACAAGCCAATCCTCGATGAGTCGGGCATTGCCACCCAGGTCCAGATAATCTCCTCCAACGACATCCTCAAGCAGGTGGCGCAGAAGCTCGATCTGGCGAAACTGCCGGAATTCGATGAAGCAGCCGGCATGTCATCGTTGAGTCGCCTGCTGGTTCTGGTCGGGTTGAAGAGCGACCCGATGGACGTACCGGTCGACGAGCGCGTGCTAAAGAAGATGCGTGAGAAGCTCAACGTCTATGGCGTTGAGAAAACCCGCATCATCGCCATCGAGTTTTCTTCGCTGGATCCGACGCTTGCAGCGGCGATCCCTGACGCCATCGCCGCTGCCTATATCGCCGGGCAAGGGACAGCCAAGCTCGAATCCAATGCCGCGGCCGCTGACTTTCTGGCGCCGGAGATCGCCGACTTGCAGCAGCAGGTCAAGGCTGCCGAGGCCAAGGTCGCGACCTACCGCGCCCAGTCCGATCTTCTGATGGGCGGCAACAACTCGGTGCTGGCCACGCAGCAGCTTGCGGAATTGTCGAGCGAACTGTCGAAAGTGCGTGGCAACCGCGCCTCGGCGGAAGCGACCGCGGACAACGTGCGCAAGGTGCTGCGGAATGGCGGTTCGCTGGATACGGTACCGGAAGTCCTGGCATCGGACCTGATCCAGCGCCTGCGAGAGCGACAGGTCGAATTGCGCTCCAACATCGCCGACCTTTCCACGACCCTGCTCGGCAATCATCCACGCATTCGCGCGCTGAAATCGCAACTGGCCGATCTCGATGCACAGATCCGCAGTGAAGCCGAGAAGATCATAAAGGGCCTGACGGCGCAGGCCGATACGGCCAAGGCGCGCGAGAGCCAGCTTGTCGCCGATGTCAATACGCTGAAGGCGGCTTCGGCGCGCGCCGGCGAGCAGCAGGTCGATCTCGACGCACTGCAGCGCGACGCTGCTGCCAAGCGCCAGCAGCTCGAGCTCTATCTGACCAATTACCGCGAAGCGGCTTCGCGCCAGGATCGCAAGTATCTGCCCGTCGATGCCCGCATCTCCTCAAAGGCCTCGGTGCCGTCCGAGCCCTATTTCCCGAAGGTCCTGCCTATCGTCGGCGCCGCTTTCGTCGCATCGCTGCTGATCATGGCCATTGCGACGCTTCTGCAGGAGCTGTTTTCAGGCCGAGCGATGCGACCGGCGGCGGGTGGCCGTTTCGAGCCGATCGATGAGGTCGCGATGCCGGGTGTCCGCCAGGAACCTGCCGCCCTCCAGGAGATGGGGGAACATCCGGCTGAAGCGGTGGTCGAGCCCGACAAGGCCCCGCTGTCCGATACGACTTCAATGCCCGACACCGTCGTGCCCGATGCGGCCGAGGTGCCGGGCATGGTTGCCGTGCCCGAGGCGGCGCCAGCCGAGCGCATGGCTGCCGAGGCCGAACCGGCACGTTCCCGCCTGGGTGAGATCGACATCGAAAAGGCGGCTGAGAAACTGATCGCAAGCGGGGCCGCGCGCGCCATATTCGTTTCTCCGGAGGGCGATGAGGCAGCCGCATCGGCGGTCCTGGTGGCGCGCGAGGTCTCGGACGCCGGCCTGCGTGTCTTGTTGCTGGACCTGACCGCGTCGGGGGCTGCCTCGCGGCCGATGCTGGACAGCGGTCTTTTCCCCGGCATCACCAACCTGCTTGCTTCGGAAGCGCAGTTCAGCGACGTCATCCATGCCGATCTCTACTCGGACTGCCACGTCATTCCCGTCGGCACCGCCGATCCGGTCCGTGCCATGCGCGCCGCCGATCGGCTGCCGATCATCATGCAGTCGCTGACCACCGCCTATGATCTCGTCGTTGTCGAATGCGGACCGACCGATGCGCAAGGCATCGGCCGTCTGACCGGCGATGCCACCGAGGTCTTTCTCTCGATGCTGGAACCGGACGACGAGGTGGCACAGGCCGCGGTCAAGCTGATTGAAAACGGCTATCCCGACCTGACACTGGTGACGCCGCTCGGCCACGAGCCGCCCGGCAATCCGGTGCCGGGACGGCGCTCCGCCGCGTAAAGGAGCCGCAGACCGCCCGCGGAAGCCGGAAGTCCAGTTCTATCCCAGTTCCAGGGTCGTCACGCCGAATATCCGCTGCTGGCCGAGCTTCGGGGGCGGACCCTTGTACATGCGGGTGGTGGTGAAGGTGGATGAAAAGCCTGCCGCATCGAGCGCGGCGATGAAGTCCACCTTGGCGGCGGGAACGTCGATGTGGAGGTCGTCGCCCTCGCACGCACCCGCCAGCCCTTCCAGCAGGTGCAGCGCGACGCCGATGTCGTCGGCAAACAGCGGGCCGACCTTGAAGCCATCGCGGCACGAGCGCGCGACAGCATAGCCGGTCGTTCCAAGAGATGTGATAACCGCCAGCGCGTGGTGGGGCGGCTGCAGCCATCGCCGCAGGAAGGCGCGCCGGGGGGCGGGAAAGCAGTGGGCATCATAGGCGATGATGTCGGGCACGAGTTCGGTCTTCACCGTCCTAAGTCCGTCGGCCTTGACCGGCGGGCCCGCCTTGCGGCCGCTGTAGCGGATGGTCTCATAGGCCGGGCTGAAGCCCTTGCGCCGGTAATTGGCCTGCTGTTCGGCCACGCCGTCGAGGCCGACGGTTCGACCGGCGAGTCTCTTCATGCCAGCGTTCCAGACCGCCTTGCCGAAGCCTTTGCCGCGCTTGTCCGGCCGGCAGATATAGAGGCCGATGAAGCCGAATTCGCGGCCATAGGCCACCGCCGAGATCGCCGCGACCATTTCGTTGCCGACAAAGGCACCGATGAAGCCTTCGGGGTCCGCCGCCTGGAACATCGCCGCGTCTTCGAGACCAGGGTTCCAGCCTTCCGCCGCCGCCCAGTCGACAAGGACCGTCAGCTCCTGCAGCGACAGCGTGCGGATGGTTGGCTTCATTGCGCTCACTCCGCTGCGACGGCTCCGGGTGAGAAGGATTTCAGCACACCACGATAGGGCTTGGCCAGCGGGCTGGCATAGGCGCCGCGCTTCGATGTCGACAGGCCGAGTGCGATCAGCGCCTCGGCCTGCTTCAGCGCCGCGCCGACGCCGTCGATGACCGGCAGTTCGAACTCCGCCTGCAGCCGGTGCGCGAGATCGGCCATGCCGGCGCAGCCAAGCACGATGGCTTCGGCGCGGTCCTCGTCGATGGCCCGGGCGATTTCGTCGCGCAGCTTGCCGACCGCGCCCGAGGCCGGGTCTTCAAGCGCAAGCACCGGAATGTCGGCGGCGCGCACGCGCGCCCGTCCCGCCATGCCGTAGCGCTGTACCAGCGCCTCGACCGGCACGCGCGAGCGGTCGGTGGTGGTGACGACGCTGAAGCGCTGGGCGATGAAGGACGCCATGCTGAGGGCGGCCTCGCAGATTCCAATGACGGGAATCGCGGCCATGGCGCGCGCCGCATCGAGGCCAGTGTCGTCGAAGCAGGCGATGATGGCCGCCTGCGCGCCGCTCCGCTCACCGGTGGCTATTTCCATCAGCAGGCCGGGCACGGCGAGCGCCTCGTCATAATAGCCTTCGATCGAGGCCGGCCCCATCGATGAGGTCACGGCGACGACCTCGGTCCAGGCGCCGGCAGCCGCGCGCGCCGCCGCCGCGATGGTTTCGGTCATGCTGGCCGTCGTGTTGGGGTTCACCACCAGTATCCGCACGATCAAGCTCTCGCCCGGCGGCGGCCGACATAGAGGATGGCGCCCAGCGTTGCCAGGATCACCAGGAAGGAAAACACGGTCGTCACCGTGCCCAGCGCATAGAGCACCGGCGTCGTGACGTTGGTTGTCATGCCGTAGATTTCCAGCGGCAGCGTGTTGAAGGTGCCCGACGTCATCAGCGTGCGGGCGAATTCATCGTAGGACAAGGTGAAGCCGAACAGGCCGACACCGATCAGGCTCGGCGCGATCATCGGCAGCACGACATGGATGAAGGTTTGCCAGGAGGTGGCGCCCAGATCGCGCGCGGCTTCCTCATAGGCTGGCGAGAAGCGGTTGAAGACAGCGAACATGATCAGCACGCCGAAGGGCAGCGTCCAGGTCAGATGCGCGCCCAAGGCCGATGTGTACCAGGCCGGGCGAAAGCCGATCTGCTGGAAGACAACGCCGATACCGAGCGAAATGATGATCGAAGGGACGACGAGGCTGGCGACCGCCAGGTAGAACAGGGCTGTGGCGCCGCGGAATTTCCGGCGGAAGGCGAGGCCCGCGAGCAGCGACACCACGACGGTGACGATCATCACCATGACGCCCAGCACCAGCGAGCGCCTGAAGCTGCCGCCGAAATCGCCGACCGCCTGGCGTTCGAACAGATTGGCGAACCAGTGCAGCGAGACACCATTGAGCGGAAACGTCAGCCCGCCCTCGGGCCCTTGGAAGGACAGGATCAGGATCGCCGACAGCGGGCCATAAAGGAACAGCACGAAGAGCGTGAAGAACACGGCCAGCACGTAGAATTCGAAGCTGCGTTTTTCGTGGCTCACGTCACAGTTCTTTCCTGATATCGACGATGCGCAGGATGCCGGCGACCATCAAAAGCACCAGCACCAGCAGCACCACGGCGTTGGCGGCGGCCGCCGGATATTGCAGCAGCGACATCTGGTTTTTCATCATCAGCGCCACCGACGCGCTCTGCCCGCCCGACATCACCTGCACGGTGGAGAAATCGGCCATCACCAGGGTGACGACGAAGATGGTGCCGATCGCCATGCCTGGCTTGGCCAGCGGAATGATGACGTTCCACAGCACTTGCCAGCCCGAAGCGCCGGCGTCGCGGGCGGCCTCGACCAGCGAGCGGTCGATGCGCATCAGCGTGTTGAAGATCGGCGTCACCATGAACAGCGTGTAGAGATGCACCATGGCCAGCACGACGGCGAATTCGGAATAGAGCAGCCATTCGATGGGCTTGGGCACAATGCCCAGATGCACCAGCGTCGAGTTGATCAGGCCGTTGCGGCCGAGCACCGGGATCCACGAGATCATGCGGATGATGTTGGAAGTCAGGAACGGCACGGTGCAGACCAGGAACAGCACCATCTGCATGGCCGTGGTGCGGATGTGGAAGGCGAGGAAATAGGCGACCCAGAAGCCGATGAACAAGGTCAGCGCCCAGACGATGGCCGCGAATTTGATGGTGTTGAGATAGGTCTTCCAGGTGACCCAGGAGCCCAGCACGTCGGAATAGTTGGTGGTCAGGAAATCCGGGTACATGGCGGCGAAGTCGTAATCCCAGAAAGAGACGACGACGATCATGATGATCGGCAGCAGCAGGAACGCACCGAGGATCAGCGCCAGCGGCGCCGATTGCAGATAGGGCGTGACGGCGCCGAGCGAGAAGCGGCGGCGCCTGGTGGGTTTCGCGGCGGCGATTGCGGGACGTTCGAGCGCGACTGTCATCAATGCTCTCGGGGTTGACGATGCGGCCTGAGCCGTGTCCCCTTCTCCCATAGGGGAGAAGGGGAAGAGGAGGCGCGCTGGGCTTCCTTACGCCGCGATGAACTCGTTCCAGCGCTTCACCATGTAGCGGTCCTCGTCCATGACGGAGTTCCAGCAGGCAACATGGCCCATGCGCTCCTCGAACGAGCCGCCGTCGCGCAGGGCGCCGGCCTTTTCCATGACGGTGCCGTCGGGCGCCTTGATGTCGCCCTTGGCCGGCTTGCCCTCGATCCAGTAGCCCCACTCGTCCTCGGTCATGAACTTCTTGGCCGAGACCATGTTGGCCGAGTAGTAGCCCTGACGGTTGAGATAGCCGCCGACCCAGCCAGACGTGTACCAGTTGATGTATTCATAGGCCGCGTCGAGCTGCGCGCCCGAGAGATGCGCCGCCAGCCCAAGGCCGCCGCCCCATGAGCGGTAGCCTTCCTTGAGCGGCTGGAAGCGGCAGGCGATACCCTTGGAACGTACGGCGGCGACAGCCGGCGACCACATCGACTGGATGACCACTTCGCCCGAGGCCATCAGGTTGACGCTCTCGTCGAAGGATTTCCAGAAGGCGCGGAACTGGCCGCCCTGCTTGGCCTTGATCAGGAAGTCGATGGTCTTGTCGATCTCTTCCTTGGTCATGTTGCCCTTGTCGGCATATTTGATGTTGCCCATGGCTTCCATGATCATGGCGGCGTCCATGATGCCGATGGACGGAATGTTGAGGATCGCGGTCTTGCCCTTGAAGGCCGGGTCCATGATGTCGGCCCAGGTGGTGATGTCGCGGCCGACGAGATCGGGGCGGATGCCCAGCGTGTCGGCGTTGTAGATGGTCGGCACCATCGTGAACCAGTTGGTCGGCGCCTTGGCGAACACCTTGCTGTCCTGCGCCTCGACGAAGCCGACCGTGTGCGGCGCGGTGCCCTGGGCAATCACGCTGTCGGGCGTCAGCTTGCCGGTTTTGAACAGCGGCACCAGCTCGTCGTAATATTTCAGCTTGCTGACATCCATCGGCTGCAGCACGCCGGTGGGGAACACCTTCTTGCAGATCCAGTATTCGATGTCGGCGATGTCGTAACTGTCGGGCTGGGTCACGGCGCGCTGGGCGGCGGCGTCGGAATCGGTCGCGGTCATCTCCAGCGTGATGCCGAGGTCGGCCTTGCACTTGTCAGCGATGGCGTTGAGGTTCGATACGCCGGTGCCGAACTGGCGCAGCGTGATGTTGGACTGCGCCCAGATGGTCGGGAAGCCGGTGATGGCGCCGGAGCCGGCGGCGAGGCCGACGGCGGCCGCACCTGTCTTGAGCAGCGCGCGGCGCGATATGCCTGTCTTGGCTTGGGTGGTGTTTGTCATGTCTATTCCCCTTTCTTGTTTTGCTTCGTTGACGTCATGAATGAAGGCGGCCGAGGACGATCGCGTCTTGCGGATCCCAGGCGAGCGGTACGGCGTCGCCGATGGCGACCGGTTTGGCGAAGAAGTCGGAATCGTCGACGATGACCGTGAAATCGCCGATGCCGGCGCCAGTGACGGAGAGCTTCACCGTGGCGCCGCGGTATTCGATGTTGGAGACGATGCCTGTGAAGCCGAGGCCGGGCGAGGGTGCGACGCCGATGCGCACATGGTCGGTGCGGATGGCGATGTCGATCGGCTGTCCTGCTTCCTGTGACTTCCCGCTGGCGGCGAGCGAGCCACCGCCATTGACATCGAAGACGACCATGCCGTCCTGGCTGCCGGTGACACGGCCGGAGATGACATTGTGGTCGCCCATGAAGCGCGCGACGAAGGCGGTGGCCGGTCGCTCGAACACGTCGCGCGGCGGGGCCGCCTGCTCGATGCGGCCGTCATTCATCACCACGATCAGGTCGGCAAGCGCCATCGCCTCCTCCTGGCTGTGGGTGACGTGGACGAAGGTGATACCGAGCGCGGTCTGCAGTTTCTTCAACTCGGCGCGCATGCGGATCTTCAGGAAGGGATCGAGTGCCGACAGTGGTTCGTCGAGCAGCAGCGCCTCGGGATCGGTGATCAGCGCACGCGCCAGCGCCACACGCTGCTGCTGGCCGCCGGAAAGCTGCGCGGGGCGGCGCGTGGCATAGGCCTCCATCTGCATCAGCTTGAGCATATCCAGCGCCTTGGCGCGGCGCTGTTCCTTGTCGACCCCCTTCATCTTGAGGCTGAAGGCGACATTGTCGATGAGGTCGAGATGCGGGAACAGCGCATAGGACTGGAACATCATCGCCGTGCCGCGCTTGGCCGGCGGCAGGTCCGTCACGACGGTGTTGCCGAGTCGGACATCGCCGCTGGATATGCTCTCGTGGCCGGCGATCATGCGCAGCGTCGACGTCTTGCCGCAGCCGGAAGGGCCAAGCAGGCAGCAATAGGTGCCGGCGGGGATCTTCAAGCTGATGTCCTCGACGGCGGTCGTCGTTCCATAGACTTTCGAAACGGACACGAGGTCGATTTCGGCGGCTTTGGACATCAGGCTTCCCCGTTTGGTCGCATTAACCAAAGCATCATGCGTGCCAATCGCGAGGTGAGTGACCAAGCAATTGAATCGTCGGCAAAATCTGGATTCTGGATCACCGCCCGCAGAATGGGCTGGGTTGTGCGTTGCACAAATTATGAGCTATTGTGGGCGATATGCACAAAAATCGTATGCAATCTTTTTTGCCTTCGTGTTCACTTTGCCTCTCGTGCTGGCCTCGCGAGTCGCGTTAGAAGGGGGCAGGACAATTTCCGCCATGAACATCGCCGACCAGGTTTATTCAGCCGCCGACAGCGCCACGCAGGATCGCGCCCAGACGATCCGCGACCAGCTGCGCGACGCCATTGTCGATCGCCGGCTGGCGCCAGGCACCAAGCTGTCGGAAGGCGAGGTCGGCACGTTGTTCGATGTCTCCCGCACCGTCGCACGCGCGGCCCTGCAGATGCTGTCCTTCGAAGGGCTGGTGCGCACCGAGCGCAACCGTGGCGCCTTCGTGGCCAACCCGTCTCCTGAGGAGGCGCGCCAGGTATTCGCCTCGCGCCGGCTGATCGAGCCGGGCATCGCCATCGCCGCCTGCGGGCGCGTTACCGCCGCCGACATCGTCGCCTTCAAGGCGCAGCTCGACGAGGAGGGGCGCTTCATCGCCGAACGCGGCCCACATGCGCGACGCTCCGAAATCAAGGCGTCGGGCGATTTCCATCTGCTGCTGGCCTCGGTTGCCGGCAATGCCATCCTGCAGCGCTTCATGGAGGAGCTGGTGGCGCGCTCGTCGCTGGTCATCGCCCTTTATGGACGATCCGGCGCGTCAGCCTGCGGGCATAGCGAGCACACCGGCATTGTCGGTGCGCTGGAGAGCCGCGATTCCGGGCTGGCGAGCCGGCTGATGCTGCACCACATCGACCATATCGAGGCGGATCTCGATCTGCGCGTCAGGGCCGGCCCCGCGCTCAGGGAAGCCCTGAATTTCTGAAGCCCGGAGCATGATCCCGGAAATGGGTGCCGGTTTTCGGAAAACATCCATGCTCGAAAGACAGTTAGAGCCTCAGCCCGATTCCGCCGGGATGAAAGGGGGCTCTAGCTTTCGTCCTCGGTGCGCGCCGCTGTCTGTCCCACCGCCTTGCGGCGCACCATCTTGGTCAGCTTCCAGACTGTCGGGCTGTTCTTGATGAAGGCCTTCAGCCGCGCACCTTGCCGGAGGGTGAGCGCCAGCACGCGGCCCTTCAGGGTCAAGGGAAACAGCACTTCGAAATGCTGGGTTTCGATATCGCACCACAGCCGTTTGTAGGGCTCGTCGCCGACGGAGAAATCATAGACCTCGAAACCGGTCTCGCAGGCTTCCTGGATGTTGTCGAAGAACAGGAAATCGCCCGGGCTGGTGTGGCCGAGATCGTCCTCGGCGATCGCTCCGAACTCGCAGATCAGGCGCCTGCCCGAACGGCTCGACCCTGTGATGGCACGCAGCTTGCCGGCAACCTCGAGCCCGTGCAGCACGAAGGAAGGCTTGTCCTCGGCAAGCGCTTGCGTGAACAGCGCGCGGAAGAAGCCACGCACTTGCTCGTCGGCGAAGACGTTAGTGATGCCCATCTTGCGGAAGCGGAACTCCTTCATCTCGAAGAAGGCGTCGAGCAGCCTGTTCACCTCGTCCGCAGTCGTGGCCTCGATGCGGCGATGGGCGCCGAAGGCCTCGAACTTGCGCATCTGCGAGCGGTGCTTCTTGCGCTTGCGCTTGCCGCTGGCGCGCAACAGCAGCGCATCGAAGCCATCGCAGAGGTCAACAGCCAGCGACAGATTGGGGCTGGCGAAATGGTCAAACGAGGCGAGTGGATTGGCGACGCCATCGAGATCGGGGAGCAATCTTTCCAGTGCCAGGAGGTCGATGTCCGGACGTGCCTTGGCAATGGCGGTCAGCATCGATCGGATGGCCGGGATATCCGGCCTGGCCAGCCATTGCGGATCGACGGCGATGAAGTTGCCGTTGGCGTGGCGCCCACCCAAGAAGCGGGCGACGCGGAACGGTCCGGTGCGGCTGACCTCCAGGGCCAGCGAGAAAACCGGCCTGCCTTCGGCGCTCAGTGTCGCGACAAGCAGATCCGGTCCGAGCTGCACGACCCAGTTCAGGATCCAGGCAGCACTCTGCGCCGGCGCAAACAGCGCCGAGCGGCAGAACTCGGCATAGGCCGTGAGGCCCTCGGCGGACACCACGGATGTCGACGGCCCGGCCTGGTCCCGCGGCAAGGCGCGGGGCGACGCCTCGGTTGCCGCAAGCCGATTGCCGTCAAATGACGCTGTTGCGTCAACCATACCTCAATCCTTAGGGCGTATTGATCGCGATTTGGGGGTTCGCGTAGGCGCATTCCGTGCTTGGATCAGCCTAGGCGCAAAAGGTGAATGAATGATCGACGGAGGCGAGGCAATCCGGAAACTGGCGCTGAACGTCGCCCGCTATACCGGTCTCGCACCGCTGGCCAAGCCGTTCATCGGCGGCATTGGCGCCATCCTGATGCTGCACCGTGTGACCGCGACACCGGAAAAGCCTGACAGTGTCAACCGGCATCTGAATATCGCGCCCGGCTTCCTTGACGCCGTGATCGCCGACATGAAGGCAAGCGGTTATGCCTTCGTCTCGATGGACGAAGCGGTTGAGCGCATCAAGGCAGGCGGCAAGGGCGGTCAGTTTGCCACCATCACCGCCGATGATGCCTATCGTGACAACATGACCGAGGCACTGCCGGTGCTGGAAAAGCACGGCGCGCCGATCACCATCTATGTCGCGCCCGGGCTGATCAGCGGCACCGCCGATCTGTGGTGGGATGTGATCGAGGACATCGTCAATGCGGGCACCCGCCTGACCTTGAACACGCCAGGCGGCCCGTTGGCGATCGATTGTTCGACCCCGGCCAAAAAGCTTCAGGCCAACGCACGCCTGCACGCCTACCTCACCTCGGAAGTCCGCGAGGAGGACCTGCGGGCCGTGCTGCGTGACTTGGCGAATGCAACAGGCGTCGACGCTGACGGCCCGCGTCTGCGGACACTGATGAGCTGGGATGAAATCCGCGGCATGGCCGCGCATCCGCTGGTGACGATCGGCGCCCATACGATCAACCACAGCAATCTGAAGCGGCTTTCCGAAGCCGATGCACGGCACGAGACCGGCGCCGTGCGCGGCCTTCTGCAGGCCGAACTCGGCGAAGAACCGCGCCATTTCGCTTATCCCTATGGCTACGCCAGCGCGGTAGGCTGCCGCGAAGTGGGGTTCGCCCGCGACGCCGGCTATACCTCGGCCGTGACGACGCGCCACGGTGTGTTGCGCGCCGAACATGCCGGCTTCCTGCACGCATTGCCGCGCATTTCCGTCAACGGCCGCTACCAGAGCCTCGCCCACATCCGCACCATGCTGTCGGGCGTGACGACCCCGCTCGCCAACGCCGGCAAGATGCTGGTGACAATCTGACGCCAGCAGGCGGGCTTCCGGCTCAGCGCTTGGCCCGTGGCTCCAGCATCAGCCACTTGATGATGCCCATCGCCGGCAGTACCCACAGCAGGCCGCTCAGCAGGAAGAACAGGAAGTGCACCCACGGCCCCGACTCCGACAGCCGGGCGACCGCGAAGATCGATGCGAGCAGCGCATAGATGATGACCAGCGCCACCAGCAGAAACATTCCGATCAGCTTTTTCAGGCGCACGGGCATGGTTAGCCTCCTGGTCGAGGCTGCCGGGAACCCGGACAAGGATCCCGGCAAGCTCAGGGTGTTGGCCTCGCATAGGCCTTGACGCGAAGCGGTGCAACCCGGCAGACGCGGCGCGACGGCGTGCCGCGCCGCCTGGTCTTGCCAGCAGGGATACGATGGTCCACCAATCCGGGAAACCAACCTGCCGGGACAAGACCATGGCTGCCATATCAGCTGCCGCGCCATTTGTGGCCCGCGATCGCGACCTGCACAACCGAGTGCTGCTGCGCGGCTGGCTCTATGTCGTGCTTCTGGTGCTGTTCGCGCTGGTGCTGGTCGGCGGCGCCACAAGGCTCACCGATTCCGGCCTGTCGATCACCGAGTGGAAGCCGATCCACGGCGTCATACCGCCGCTCAACGATGCTGAGTGGCAAGAGGAATTCCAGCTCTATCAGCAGATCCCGCAATATGCCGAGCTCAACAAGGGCATGAGCATCGAGGCGTTCAAGTCGATTTTCTGGTGGGAATGGGCGCATCGCATCCTGGCGCGCAGCGTCGGCCTGGTCTTTGCCTTGCCGCTGCTGTTCTTCTGGGCAACGCGCCGCATCGAACGCGGCCTGGGGCCGAAACTGGCGGGCATTCTCCTCCTTGGCGGCCTGCAGGGCGCCATCGGCTGGTGGATGGTGGCCTCCGGTCTGGTCGACCGGGTTTCCGTCAGCCAGTACCGGCTGGCGACCCACCTAACGCTGGCGGCGCTGATCTTCACGGCGACCATGGTCGTTGCACGCGGGCTGGCGCCGCATTCCGAACCCGCCGCCGATCGTTCGACGCAGAGACTGGCCGGCTTCATCGTGCTTCTGGCGCTGATCCAGATCTATCTCGGCGGTCTGGTGGCCGGGCTCGACGCGGGCCTGAGCTACAACACCTGGCCGCTGATGGACGGCAAGCTGATACCGGGTGATCTACTGATCCTCGAGCCGGCGTGGCGCAATTTCTTCGAAAGCCCGAAGACGGTGCAGTTCGTCCATCGGCTGGGTGCCTACACGGTTTTCGCCGTCGCGCTCTGGCACATGATCGCGACGCGGACGCGCCTGCCGGGCTCGACCCACGCCCGCCGCGCGACGCTGCTGTTCCTGCTGGTGCTGGTCCAGGCCTCGATCGGCATCGGCACGCTGCTGATGCAGGTGCCGCTGCATATGGCGCTGACACATCAGGGTTTTGCGCTTGTCGTGCTCGGTTTTGCCGCCGCGCATTGGCGCGGCACCAAGGGTGCCTATCCCTTGTCGCACGAAATCGCGCTCAGGAACTGATCCCGAGCTGATCTGACAGTTACATCCAGAAGGCGTTCGACGGTGTCTTCTTCTCGCCGTCGAATTCCGCCTGACGCAACGCGGCGGCGGACGGTGCGGATTGGCCTTGATCGGCCTTGGCTGCCTTGTCTGCGGCCTTGAGCGCATCAAGCTTGGCCTTCAGCGCTGCGATCTCCTGCTGCACCTTGGCGGCTTCGACCTGGTCCTTGATCGCCTTGGCTTCGTCTTCCTTGGCCTGGATCTGCTTTTCGAGCGCGGCCTCCTGGGCTGCGTTGCTCGACGAGATCGACGAGGAATATTGGGTTGCCGAGGAACCCGAGATCGCGCTGACCATGACAAATTCCTAGTGGAAGCCAGGACAGGTCAGTAAACCATCATGGTGAACATGCGGTTACCACAGGGCGAAGCGCCCTCGCGCCGCACTTTCCAGATGCGGCTCGAAAAGGTCTCAGTGATGAGTTCGCACGCGCTGACGTTCCAGGGCACCGGAAATGCCGGTGAGTCCATCAGAGACCGAGCATCAGGTCCATGTTCTGGACGGCCGCCCCCGAGGCACCCTTGCCGAGATTGTCGTAGACTGCCAGCAGCAGCGCCTGTGCGCGTTTGTCGTTGGCGAAGACGTAGACCCTCATCCGGTTGGTGCCGTTGTAGATTTCCGGATCGATCTCCGGCATGCGCTCCAGATGCACATAGGGCGCCACCTCGACCACGCCGCCCTGGATGGCAGCGAAATGGTCGGCAATGGCCGCGTGAAGCTCGGCACCCGTCGGCACATGGTCGAGGCCGCCAAGCTGCAGCGGCACCACCGTGATCATGCCTTGCGCGAAATTGCCGACCGCCGGCTGCATGATCGGGTCATGCGACAGCCTGGCATAGGCCCTCAGTTCCGGCACATGCTTGTGCTGCAGGGTGAGGCCATAGGGCAGGAATTCCGAAGCGTCCTCGCCCTTGGCGACATAGTCCTCGATCATCGGACGTCCGCCGCCCGAATAGCCCGAAATGCCGTTGACCGTGATCGGGAAATCCGCCGGCAGCAGGCCGGCGGTGACCAGCGGCCGCAATGTGGCGATCGGTCCTTGCGGCCAGCAGCCGGGGTTGGCGACGCGCTTCGCCGAGGCGATCGTCCTTGCCTGTTCCTTGTCCATTTCGGCGAAGCCATACGCCCAGCCTTCGGCCACGCGATGCGCCGTCGACGCATCGATGACCTTGGTGGTGCCGTTGGCGATCAGCGAGACGCTTTCCTTCGCCGCCTCGTCCGGCAGGCACAGGATCGCGATATCGGCGGCATTGAGGAATTCGGCGCGCGCCGCCGTTTCCTTGCGGCGCTCGGCAGGAATGGAAATGATCTCCAGATCGCCGCGCTCGGCAAGCAGCGCCCGGATCTGCAGGCCGGTGGTGCCGTGCTCGCCGTCGATGAAGATTTTCGGTTTCATTGCCTGATCAAATTCCCTGATATTTCAAGACTATATGCCTTGACCATGATTCACCGCGGCACCGTTGTGATTGCCGTTGTTGTTCATCTCTTCAAGCCGGGCCTTTCGCTCCGCCAGCAGGCCGAGATACTGCATGGCCACCATCGAGCCGGCGATCGCCGTTATATCGGCGTGATCATAGGCCGGCGCAACCTCCACGACATCGGCGCCGACAATATCGACTTGGGTAAGCTGGCGCAGCGTCGACAGGATCTTCGCCGAGGACGGCCCGCCCGCGACCGGCGTGCCGGTGCCGGGCGCATAGGCCGGATCGAGGCAGTCGATGTCGAAGGTGAGATAGGTCTTCCTGCCGCCGGTGCGGTCGACGATGGCGTAGGCGATGTCGGACGCCCGCATCTCCTCGATCTCGTGGCCGTAGAGGATCTTGATGCCGAATGTGTCAGGCGCATGGGTGCGAATGCCGATCTGGATCGAGCGATCTGGATCGATGATGCCTTCATTGACGGCGCGGCCGACGAAGGATCCATGGTCGATGCGCTTGCCGTCGTCCGGCCAGGTATCCTGGTGGGCGTCGAACTGCACTAAAGCGAGCGGACCGTGGATGGCGGCATGGGCCTTGAGCAGCGGCCAGGTCACGAAGTGGTCGCCACCCAACGTCAGCAGGAAGGCGCCCGACTTCAGGATCTTCGCCGCCTCGCGTTCGATCGTCCCCGGCGTCTTCTGGTGGTTGCCCGAGTCGAGCAGGCAATCGCCATAGTCGACCACCGCCAGATGCTCGAACAGATCGCGTGAAAACGGGTATTGCGGGTCGTTGTCGAGGATCGCCGAGGCGCGGCGAATCGCCTGCGGCCCGAAACGGGCGCCGGGCCGGTTGGTGACGGCGGCGTCGAACGGAATACCCCATACCACCGCGTCCGCGCCCTTCACGTCCTTCGTGTATTTGCGCCGCATGAACGACAGCGCGCCGGAATAGGTCGGCTCGAGGGCGCCCCCCGTTTTGGACCGGGCGGTGAAGGCGTGGTCGATATTCTTGTTCGCCATTACGGATCCTCGTTTTTCATCGGGGTGCAACAACTACAGAAGCGGCACGGAAGATGCCAGTCACAGCTTGGCGAGACGAAATGGCGCCGCTCGAGTGCCACGGCAAGACAGGATTTGTATCATCATGACGCAGACGGCGTTCCTCAATCCTTCTCGCGCCGTGTTGTCGACCCACGCCGGCACGATCGCGGGCGAGCGCTTCCTGGTTCTCGATTCGTGGCGCGGCATCTGCGCGCTTCTGGTGGCGCTGTTCCATTTCCCGACCGCGTCGATGGTTTCGCAAAGCGCCTTCATCGGTTCGTCCTACCTTTTCGTCGACTTCTTCTTCGTTCTCTCGGGTTTCGTCATCGCCAGCAGTTACGGCAATCGGCTGAATGAGCCGGAAGAGGTCGCGCGCTTCGCCCTGGTCCGTTTCGGCCGCATCTACCCGCTGCATCTCATCATGCTCGCCGCCTTTGCCGGTTTCGAGCTGCTGCGGCTGATGCTGCCGCAACTCCATGGCGCCGGCGCTGCTCCTTTCACCGGTGGCTTCGATCTCAAGAGCCTGGTTGCCAACCTGCTGTTGCTGCAGGGTGTCGGTTTCGAGGATCGATTGACCTGGAATGCGCCAAGCTGGAGCATTTCGGCGGAGTTCTTCGCTTATCTCCTGTTTGCGGGCGTGGTCTTCGTCGCCGGCGCGCGCGCCTGGGTATGGTTCGTCGCGGCTGCGGTCACCGCGCCGCTGTTCCTGCTCGGATTTTCGACCCATCATATGGATGTGTCTTTCGATTTCGGCTTCATCCGCTGCCTGTACGGCTTCTCGCTGGGTGCCCTGCTGGCCTGGTTTCAGCATGATTCCATTGCAGGGGCGCGACAGGCGCTCGCCAGGGGTGGCCCACGCATGGCCTGGACCCTTGCCGAGATTGTCATGGTGGCGGTCATCGTGCTTTTCGTCTCGCTGGCGGGCGACAGTGATCTCGGCATCGCGGCGCCCCTGGTGTTCGCGCTGGCGCTGTTTCTCTTCGCCCATGAAGGCGGCTGGATCAGCGCCTTGCTCAGGACCCCGTTCATGCTGACGCTTGGTGCGCTGTCCTACTCGATCTACATGGTCCATATCTTCGTCCAGTCGCGGCTGATCAACGTCGCCGGGCTCGTCGAGCGCAAGCTCGACCTGGGCCTGATCGGTGACATCGTGCTGCGCGGCCAGCCCGCGACGGGCTTTGGCGCCGGCTGGATGGGGTCCGTGGCGATCATCGTCATGCTCGTCGCCACCATCGCCGTTTCCTGGATCACCTGGCGCTTTGTCGAAATGCCGGCCATGGCGTGGTTCCGCCGGCTATCGAAACGCATCTGACGCTCAGCTCTCGCGAGCATGATCCCGAAAAGTGGCGACCGGTTTTCGGAAAGGATCATGCTCAAACAAGATATCGGCTAGCCGGCTTCGTTCACCTGGATGTCACGGGCTTCGCCTATCCGGGTCTCGATCCGGCAAGGAGCGATTCTCGATGCGAACCGTCTGGCTGAGCCTTCTGCTTTCCACCGCGCTGATGGCGTCTGTTGGCGCGGCTGGTGCCGAAGAGAGCCGCGCCAGGCAGATTCTCGACCGCTTCGAGCACGCCAACCAGTGGCGCGACCATGTCATGGTGGCCGCGCATCGCGCCGGCAGCATGCAGGCCGGCAAGACGCTCTATGCGGAAAATTCGATTGCCGCCGTGGAAGGCTCGATCGCCATGGGCGCCGAAATCGTCGAGGTCGACATCAGGCGCTCGAAGGACGGCGAGTTCGTCGTCATGCATGACAGCTGGCTCGACCGCACCACGACCTGCAAGGGCGAGGTGGTCAAGTACACGCTGGCGGAACTCAAGACCTGCCGGCTGGTGGTCGAGGGTACCGGCGCCGTCACCAATGAGACGGTTTCGACGCTGCGCGAGATGCTGACGACAACCAGGGACAGGATCCTCATAAACCTCGACAACAAGCTGGAGGTCGGTGACCTCTCAGGCATGATCGCCGTCGCCCGCGACCTCGGCACGGCCGAGCAGGTCATCGTCAAGGAGAACCTGTGGAATCCACAGCGGATTGCTACGGTCAAGGCGGCCATGGGTGCCATCGGCGGCGGCTTCCAGTTCATGCCGATCATCGCCGATGACGCAGTGCATGATGCTGGTTTCGCCGAGACTGTCGACCACGCCTTCTCGCCGCGCGCGATCGAAATGATCAACTGGCGGGCCGGCGCTGAGAAACTGACCGAGACCGGCGGACCGCTGTTTAGCACCCGCATGCGGGCGGCCGCGGTGCGGGGCGACTGGCACATCTGGGCCGACACCTACGCCATCGTCAACAAGCCGGGCGGCTTCCTCGCCGGCGGCCGCGGCGACGAACTGGCGGTCCGGGCCAGCCTGCCGCGCGAAAGCTGGGGTTTCTGGGCCGATCGCGGCGCCACCATCATCCAGACCGACGAGCCGAAGGCGGCAATCGACTGGCTGGCGGCAAATGGCTACCGGGTGCCTTATGCCGAACCGCACATCGAGTCTGCCGCAACCGCCAGCATCAATTGATTTGCTGCCACTCGGCACATCATCGCGGGCTGCGCTCTGCGCATTCCTGATCATCCGAGATGCGGATCATTCCGCCGGATAAGAATGCTCTACGCAAAAGGCCGCCCGGAGGCGGCCTTTTCAAGATCGTTGGTCAGATGCTGCTATCGCCGGGTGCCTGGCACAACCGGATGCCGTGTCGTCAGCTTGAGGCGACGCTCGCTATGCTGTCCAACTCCCCGAGCACATCATCCGAAAGCTCGAGTTCGCCAGCGGCGAGGTTCTCCCGCAGATGCGCGACCGACGACGTGCCGGGGATCAGCAGGATGTTGGGCGAACGGTGAAGCAGCCAGGCGAGCGCGACCTGCATGGCGGTTGCGTCAAGGCGCTGCGCTACATCAGACAGCGTCGAAGACTGCAGCGGGTTGAAGCCGCCGAGCGGGAAGAACGGCACATAGGCGATGCCGTCACGGGCAAGGTCGTCGATCAGGGCGTCGTCATCGCGATGCGCCAGATTGTACTGGTTCTGCACGCAGACGATCTCGGTGATCCGGCGTCCCTCCGCGATCTGCGCTGACGTCACGTTGCTCAAGCCGATATGCCTGATCAAGCCCTGCCGCTGAAGCTCGGCCAGCACGGTGAGCGGCGCTTCGATCGACCCTTCGGCGGGACCATGGGTGTCGAACATGATCCGCAGGTTGACCACGTCCAGTGCCTCAAGGCCGAGATTGTGCAGATTGTCGTGCACCGCCTGGGTCAGCGCCTCGGGAGAGAAGGCCGGCAGCCACGATCCATCGGTGCCGCGCTTGGCGCCGATCTTGGTGACGATCACGAGATCGTCCGGGTAGGGTGACAGCGCTTCGCGGATCAGCCGGTTGGTGACGTGCGGGCCATAGAAATCGCTGGTGTCGATGTGGTCGACCCCTTGGACAACGGCCTCGCGCAGCACGGCCAGTGCCGCGTCATGGTCCCTGGGCGGCCCGAACACACCGGGCCCGGCGAGTTGCATGGCACCATAGCCAAGACGCTTCACGGTGCGGCTGCCGAGGGTGGATGTTTCGGCCTGGTCGATATTGGGCATGAGTGGTCTCCTTTGAGGAGACGAAGATAGGCGCTGCTCAATCTCGGGATAATCAGGTACAATCCACACAGGCTGTGCGGAATGGCGAACAATGATGGACCTCAGCGATCTGAATGCCTTCGTGGTGGTGGCGCGCGCCGGCGGTTTTCGCGATGGCGCGCGTGCGAGCGGCGGCAGCGCCTCCGGCTTGAGTGAGGCGGTGCGACGCCTCGAGGCACAGCTCGGCGTCAGGCTGTTCAACCGCACGACGCGCAGCGTTGTCCCGACCGAGGCGGGCCTGAGCCTGCTTGGACGGCTCGGCCCGGCGCTGTCGGAGGTGGAGGCGGCTCTGGACGTGTTGAATGGCTTTCGCGACAGGCCGGCGGGCTCGTTGCGTCTGAATGTGCCGGTCAGCGCGGCGCGACTAATATTGCCCGATATCGTTCCGGACTTCCTCGCCGCGTATCCTGGCATCCGGCTGGAGGTGATCGCCGATGAGAACTTCGTCGACGTGCTGGCGGCCGGGTGTGACGCCGGCATCCGCTACGACGAACGGCTGGAACAGGACATGATCGCGGTGCCGATCGGACCGCGCCTCCAGCATTTTGCTACCGCCGCCAGCCCCGCCTATCTCGATCGCCATGGGCGCCCTGAACACCCGAGCGACCTGCTCGGCCACGCTTGCCTGCGCGGCCGCTTTGCCAGCGGTTCGATGCTGCCGTGGGAATTCGAGCGTGACGGCGAGGTGGTGCGGGTCGATCCGACGGGGCCACTGATCGTGCGGATCGGTGGGGCGACCGATCTTGCCGTCCATGCGGCCATCGCCGGCACCGGCATCATCGGCCTCTTCGAGGGCTGGCTTCGCCCTTACTTCGAAGACGGTGCCCTCGAGCCCGTGCTCCAACCATGGTGGCAGAGTTTTCCCGGACCGTTCCTCTATTATCCCGGTCGGCGCCTCGTGCCGGCCCCGCTGCGTGCGTTCATCGACTTCATCAAGGCCGGTAGACCCTGAGATTTTGTTGTCATTCGACGGGTGCGGCTGCTGTCTGGTGAGTTGCAAAAGAAAGGCCGCCCGGAGGCGGCCTTTCGATTGTCTGAAGCTGCGTAGCGTTTAGCGCTTCGAGAACTGGAACGAGCGGCGGGCTTTCGCCTTGCCGTACTTCTTGCGCTCGACGACGCGGCTGTCGCGGGTCAGGAAGCCACCCTTCTTGAGCACGGCGCGCAGCGTCGGCTCGTAGTAGGTCAGCGCCTTGGAGATGCCGTGACGCACCGCGCCGGCCTGGCCGGAGAGACCGCCGCCGACAACGGTGGCGACAATGTCATACTGTCCCGAACGGTTGGCGGCGATGATCGGCTGGTTGAGGATCATCTGCAGGACCGGACGCGCGAAATAGGTCGCGAATTCCTTGTCGTTGACGACGATCTTGCCGGAACCCGGCTTCACCCAGACACGCGCGATGGCGTTCTTGCGCTTGCCGGTGGCATAGGCGCGGCCCGACTTGTCGAGCTTCTGGACGTGGACGGGGGCCGCCGGCTGCGTGTTGGTGTTGCCGGTGGCGGCGCCCAGTTCTGCGAGCGAGGAAAGCTCAGCCATCTTATGCGACCTTCTTGTTCTTGGAATTCAGCTTGGCCACGTCGAGAACCTCGGGCTGCTGGGCGACATGCGGATGCTCGGCGCCTGCATAGACGCGCAGGTTCTTCATCTGGCGACGGCCGAGCGGGCCACGCGGGACCATGCGCTCAACGGCCTTCTCGACGACGCGCTCGGGGAAACGACCCTCGAGCAGCTGGCGCGCGGTGCGCTCCTTGATGCCGCCGGGGTGGCCGGTGTGCCAGTAATAGACCTTGTCGGTGAACTTCTTGCCGGTGAACACCACCTTGTCGGCATTGATGACGATGACATTGTCGCCGTCGTCGACATGCGGGGTGAAGGTCGGCTTGTGCTTGCCGCGAAGATGATTGGCGATGACAGTGGCGAGACGGCCGACGACGAGACCCTCGGCGTCGATCAGGATCCACTTCTTCACCACATCCGCAGGCTTCTGCGAAAAGGTTGTCATGGTTTTCTGCTTTCGGTTCGGACCTTCGCGAGGAAGGCGTTTCTTGTTGCTTGGATTGGCGATGAGACGCTGTCCGTCGCCAATAACAAAACGGCGGCCTTTGCGGGCCGCTGCTTCGTGAGGGCTTATAGGCGAGGGCTGTTGTTGCGTCAAGGCGCGTGAAAAGTCTGGTAACAGGTAAAATGCAGCAAAAACAATGGTTTGAATAAAAGGTATTATTTTACCACATCGTCCTTTCGCTTCGGTGGGATCGAGTAGGTGCCCGTTGCGTGCGCGATCGTGTGCCCGTCCGGGCCGGCGACGATGTCTATGTCGAACACCATCAGGCTCTTTCCCAGTTTCACAATGCGGCAATGGCCGTCGATCGGTCCGGCCTCGGCCTTGCGCACGAAATTGATGTTGAGATTGGTGGTGACCGAGAGCGCATCGGGCCCGGCATGCGAAAGCACACAGACATAGCCGCCGATGTCGGCCAGCGTGAACAGTGACGGGCCGGACACCGTGCCGCCGGGACGCAGGTGCCGTTCGCCGGCATTGAGCCGCACAACGCAGCCGCCTGGGAACACGTCGATCGCCTCGTAATATTTGAACTGCTCATTGAGTTGCGGATAGACGGTTTCCATCAGCACATTGACTTGCGCCGCGGTCAGCACGGGCGTGAGATTGGTCTGGGCAGGCATGTCGGCCTCTCGTGTTGCACCAGCCTGTATGAGCGCAGCACGGCGTTTCTGGCAACAGCTCCGTCGCTTGGCGCAAGCGATGGAGTGTTGGATGAAAACCGATCCGGTATTAGATACTCTGCCAGCCCGAGCGGAATCGAGGAGACCTTATCCATGGCCGAAATCCTTGCCATCAAGCCTGCCGCCGTTGACGGTCCGGTCGCCGCGCGGCTGGACAAGGGCGTGCTGCGGCTGACACTTACCAATCCACCCGCCAACGCCTTGTCGCTTTCGGTGATGGCGGCGCTGATGGCGGAACTCGACCGCGCCAACGCCGACAGGGCCGTTCGCGTCATCGTGCTGTCGGCGGCCGGCAAGGTGTTCTGCGCCGGCCATGATCTCAAGGAATTGACCGCGCGCCGCGCCGACGCCGATCGCGGCAAGGCCTTCTTCGAAGAGACGTTTGCGGCCTGTGCCGCACTGATGCAGGCGATCGTGCGTCATCCCTTGCCGGTGATCGCCGAGGTGGACGGCCTGGCCACCGCCGCCGGGTTGCAACTGGTCGCCAGTTGCGACCTGGCGATTGCCTCGCATGAGGCGACCTTCTGCACGCCGGGCGTCAACATCGGCCTGTTCTGCTCGACGCCGATGGTGGCGCTGTCACGCAACGTGTCGCGCAAGCATGCGATGGAGATGCTTCTGACCGGCGAGACGATCGATGCGGCAACAGCCAAAGAGTTCGGCCTCGTCAACCGCGTCGTGCCGCGTGAATATCTGAATCAGATCGTCACCAAATACGCGCAAACCATTGCTTCCAAATCATCTTTGGTGGTGAGGACCGGCAAGGAAGCCTTTTACGCGCAGGCCGAAATGGGGCTGGCGGACGCCTATGCCTACACCGGCCGCGTCATGGTCGAGAACATGCTGGCGCGCGACGCGGAGGAAGGCATCGGCGCCTTCATCGGCAAGCGCAAGCCGGAGTGGTCGGACGCGTAACCGTGGAACCGCGCATCTCCATCATAACGATCGCTACCGACGATCTTGAGCGCGCGGTGCGCTTCTATGAGGCGATGGGCCTGACCCGTCATGCCGGCATCACCGACGGTGTCGCCTTCTTCCAGATGGGCGGTGCCATTCTCGGCCTGTTCCCGCGCGCAAGCGCCGAGGAGGATTCGGGCGTCACCTTCGCCAGAGCGCCGTCGGCGGTCTACCTCGCCTACAACACCCGTTCCGACGCCGAGGTCGACGAGGTGCTCGCCATGGCCGAGAAGGCCGGCGGCCGCATCGTCAAGCCGGCCGGCCGCGCCTTCTGGGGCGGCTGGTATGGTTACTTCGCCGATGCGGATGGGCATGTCTGGGAAGTGGCGCACAATCCGGCCTTTCCGATTGCCGAAGACGGCACGATTTCGTTGCCCGGTTGATGGCTGGCGAATGACCGCCAGCGACGATGATCTCAATTGGCGCATCGAGCAGGCTTGCCGCGAAGGTTGGCCAGCCGCGGTTGAGACCGTCGCGGATGGCTGGCTTCTGAGACGATCGGGCGGACGAATCCGGCGCACCAATTCGGTCAACCCGCTGCACGGCAAGCGCGGCGCGCCCGACAGGGTGCTTGCGGCCGCCGAGGCGTTCTATGCCGGTCACGGCCAGACACCGCTGTTTCGCGTACCCGACATTGCCGCCGAGATGGATGTGGTCCTTGGCCGTCATGGGTACGACGTTGAAGGCGGAACGATTCATCTGTTCGCCGGCATTGAAGAGTTCAAGGTATCGCGCGACGTGGAGGTCGTCATTTCGGCGACGCCAAGCAAAAAGTGGTTCGAAGCGCGGTTCCGCATGGCTGCCTATGACGATAATGATCGCCGCATCTTTCGCGAGATGACCGGGCTGATCATCGGCGACCGGGCATTCGCGTCTTGCGAACGCGACAGCGAAATTGCCGCCTTGGCCTATGGCGTCATCCGCAATGGCCTGCTTGTGGTGGAATCGGTTGAAACCGACGGCCGCTTCAGGCAGCAAGGCTTGGGTCGTAGGACGGTAGGCGGGCTGATTGACTGGGCGCGGCGGGCAGGTGCGTTGGCTGTATGCCTGCAAGTGGTTGCCGACAACGCAGCCGGCCGCGCACTCTATGCCTCGCTCGGGTTCAATCGTGAACTCTACCGATATCACTACCGCAGGAAGCCGCATGAACCACGATAGCTACGACAACGCCTACATCGCCGGCATCCTCAATTCGGTGAAGACCATTGCCATGGTCGGCGCATCCGCCAACGACGTGCGACCGAGCTATTTCGTGCTGAAATACCTGCTGGCCAAGGGCTTTTCGGTGTTCCCGATCAATCCCGGCCAGGCCGGCAAGGAAATCCTCGGCCGGATGACCTATGCCAGGCTGGCCGATATTCCGGAACCGATCGACATGGTCGATGTCTTCCGCAATGCCGCGGCTGTGCCCGGTATCGTCGATGAGGTGTTGCGGCTCGATCCCTTGCCGAAAGTGCTTTGGATGCAGCTTGGCGTGCGTAATGACGAAGCCGCCGCCCGCGCCGAAGCCGCCGGCATCAAGGTGGTGATGAACCGCTGTCCCAAGATCGAATATGGCAAGCTGTCCGGCGAGATCGGCTGGACCGGCGTCAACTCCGGGGTGCTGTCATCGAAGAAGCCGCTGATGCGCTCGGGATTCCAGAGTTTCGGCGTGCGCCAGAAGTAGACGAAAAATTATTCCAGGAAGAATTAGGTTTTCTCGCGCGTTCACCGCGGATCGTCCACCGAAAGGTATTTTCTTCTTTGCATTCACGTACGGGCTTCGCCAAGAATGCCCGGCGATTTCAGAGTTTCAAAAAGGGAGGTTTTCGATGACCCGTACGCCCGGTTTCAACACGCTCGCCGTCCATGCGGGCGCCAAACCCGACCCGGCCACCGGCGCGCGCGCCACGCCGATCTACCAGACGACCTCCTTCGTCTTCGACGATGCCGATCATGCCGCTTCGCTGTTCGGGCTGAAGGCCTTCGGCAACATCTACACCCGCATCATGAACCCGACGCAGGCGGTGCTGGAAGAGCGTCTTGCGGCGCTGGAGGGCGGAACGGCCGCGCTTGCGGTCGCGTCCGGCCACGCCGCGCAGGTGATCGTCTTCCACAATCTGATGCAACCGGGCGACAATTTCGTCGCCGCCAACAAGCTCTATGGCGGTTCGATCAACCAGTTCGGGCACGCCTTCAAGAATTATGGCTGGGAAGTGCGCTGGGCCGACACCAATGACATCTCGACCTTCGAAAGCCAGATCGACGACAGGACCAAGGCGATCTTCATCGAGAGCCTCGCCAATCCGGGCGGCACCTTCGTCGACATCGAGAAGATCGGCGACATCGCGCGCAAGCATGGCCTGCCGCTGATCGTCGACAACACGCTGGCTTCGCCCTACCTGATCCGGCCGATCGAGCATGGCGCCGACATCGTCGTGCATTCACTGACCAAGTTCATTGGCGGCCACGGCAATTCGATCGGCGGCGCCATCGTCGATGGCGGCACTTTCGACTGGTCGAAGTCGGGCAAGTACCCGATGCTGTCGGAACCGCGCCCGGAATATGGCGGTCTCGTCCTGCATGAAACCTTCGGCAACTTCGCTTTCGCCATTGCCGCGCGTGTGCTCGGCCTGCGCGATCTCGGCCCGGCGATCTCGCCGTTCAACGCCTTCCTCATCCTGACCGGCCTGGAAACCTTGCCGTTGCGCATGCAGCGCCACTGCGACAATGCGGTGACGGTCGCCGGCTGGCTGTCCAATCACCCCAAGGTCGCCTGGGTGAATTATCCCGGCCTGCCGAGCGACAAGAACAACGCGCTGCAGAAGAAGTACTCGCCGCTAGGCGCCGGTGCGGTGTTCACCTTCGGCCTCAAGGGCGGCTACGAGGCTGGCGTCAAATTCGTCGAGGCGCTCGAACTGTTCTCGCACCTCGCCAATGTCGGCGACACCAAGTCGCTGGTCATCCACCCGGCGTCGACGACCCACCGCCAGCTTTCCGACGAGCAGAAGGTCAAGGCCGGTGCGGGTCCGGACACCGTGCGGCTCTCCATTGGCATCGAGGACGTCAACGACATCGTCGCCGACCTCGAACAGGCGCTTGCCAAGGTCTGATTGCCCATGGCCGCGTTTCTTTCCGTCGACACCAAAAACGTCGAACCCGAATCTGGCGCGCCGGCGCCAGATCGGTTGATCTCTGGCGATCCCAAATTCCGCACCTGGAACGTCGAGGAGCGGGAAGGCGGCCTCTACGCCGGCATCTGGGAATCGACCCCTGGCAAATGGCGCATCGTCTATGACGAATGGGAGTTCTGCCACATCCTGTCCGGCATTTCGGTGATCGCGGAAGACGGCGGCGATGCCCGCACCGTCCGAACCGGCGACAGTTTCGTGCTGAGGCCCGGCTTCAGGGGCAGCTGGGAAGTGCTTGAAACGACCCGCAAGGAATACGTGATCAAGCTTTGATCATTTCGCAGCACCCAGCCTCACAAAAGGCGATCGATATCGGCATCGGAAAATCCGTATCCGCTCATCATTTCCCGGTGCCAGGGACTTCCCAACAGTTCGCCCAGGCTTGAGTCGATGCGTTGGCGCAGAGCCGTATTGTTTTTGGCCACGGCGAAGGCGCCGGCAGCCGGCTGTTTTTCGGTCGCCGGAACATCAATGACGGCAAGAGGTGCCTGCGGCCACCGGGCGAGATAGCCCCGGTGCGCCAGCGCAACACTGGCATAGGCATGCACCGTGCCGGCCGCTACAGCCTCCGCCGCGGCCGCTTGTGTGGCGAATATCCGGATCCGCTCCGGCGCAACGCCATTTTGCAGCGCCGTCTGATGTTGGATTTGGCCGGATATGACGCCGGTCAGCGCCGTCCGATCCTCGGCCACCGACCGATAGCCGCGAAAGCCACGAGGATTGCCTTTGGCGACCAGCAACCCGTCCTGCAGCACCCAGATCGGCCGCGTGAAGTCGACAACTCTCCTGCGCTCGTCCGAGATGAACAGGCCGGTGGTCATGTCCCAGCGGTTGCCAGCCAATCCGGGAAGCAGTTCGGCAAACTCGGTTTCGATCGGCAGGAAGGCATCGAGCTTCAGCCCCTCGCACACCTTCCCGGCGAGTTCGGCATCGCAGCCGAGGAGATTGCCGCCGGCATCCCTGAAGCAGAAGGGCGGCTCCTGCAAAAAGGCAAATCTCATTGTCTCGCCCATGGGGTCCGGTCCCCGCAATGTTTGAACCAGGCTGCGTTGCCTACTTCGCCGGGAACTGGCTGAGGCAAGCTTCTGACGCCTGGTCGTGGAAGGTCAGAATGTCGGCGTCCCGCGTCTCGATGTCCGCGTCGGAGATCTCGTTGCGATAATACTGCGTCAGCAGATCGAGTCCCGTTTGCGTGACCCCTTGCGTGGGGAGTTCGCGGGCAATGCAACCGCACAGACCGAGCGCTCGGTCAGGTGATCCAATCTTGCGATTTGTCAGGATGAAATCCTGCGCTGGGCAGGCATCCAGGAAGGCTTCGAAGTCAAGCTTTTGCTGCGGCTGGTCGCCGTGCTTGAAATAGGCCGGCTGCCAATGGCTTTTGCCACTTACGACGCTGCAACCGGTTCCGACATCCTCGGCATCCTTGAGCAGGGCGAGCCATGCCTTTTCCTTCTCGCCATTCGGATAGGCGAAGTTTTCGCCCATCGAGGCCGTATAGGTGTCCAGGCTGGCCTGGCTGAAGCCGATTGTCTGAAACCGGTTGAACTGGCATTGGCACTCACCGGCCACCTGCTCAGCTTCACCCTCCTCGGGCTGCTCGCTCGACTTGGATTTCTGGCAAGCCGCCAGGAAGGCGACACCGTCGAGCGACGTGGCAGGGAACGTCGAGGAATCCGCATAATGATCGCCTGTCCAACTGGCCAGTACTTGGTCGAGTTGAAAGTCGATGAAGCCGTTGCGCTTGAAGGCGCCGAAGCCGACTTTAGCGGGATCGGCAAGCCTTGCGCCCGGGATGTCGCCTAACACCTCGCGATAGCTGTCGCCTTCCAGCACGAAAATGAAAAGTCCGCATTTCACCCCATCGCAAGCGGGATCGGCGACATAGACATAGAGTTCGGAAAACCCGTCGAGGTTGAAATCGGCCTCATAGGCCCAGAACCTGTTGGCGGGCACGGCGGCACCGGTCTGGCGTTCAATCAGAATGCTCGCCAGCTTCCTTGCCACCGCGTCGCTGTTTTCTTGCGGGATGTTTTCCTGCTGTTGCTGAGCCCAAGCGCTGGCAAGGCTCGCCAGCGCGATGCCCAAAGCCAACGCGACCGTGCGTATCGAAATGCCCCTCATCTCGCAGCCCCAGGCCCGCGATCGTCAGAAGCCGACGGCGAGCGTTTCCAGCCCATGGAAATGATAAGTGTCGCGGAAGCGCGGCTGTTCGGCAAGATGGAGTCGCGGGTGCCGTCCGAACAAAGTTTTCAGCGACACCTGCAATTCGAGCCGGGCGAGCGGCGCACCGATGCAGAAATGGATGCCGGCGCCGAATGACACGTTCTTCTGGTCCGCACGATCCGGCCGGAAGGCGAGGGGTTCGGCGAAGGCGCGCGGGTCATGATTGGCCATGCCAAGCAGCAGGCCGATCGTCTGGCCCGGCTGCACGACGATGCCGGGCGCGATTTCGATCTCCTGATAGGCGTAGCGGGTAAACATGTGCAGCGGCGCGTCGAAACGCAGGCATTCCTCGACCGTTGCCGCGGTCGCTTCGGGCGAGATGAAGAAGCGGCGCGGGTCGCCGCCTTGGGCGAGGATCGTGCGGACCGCGTTGCCGGTCTGATGCACCGTCGCTTCGTGGCCGGCATTGAGCAACAGGATCGCCGAGGACACCAGCTCGTCCTCCGACAGCTTCTGGCCATCCTGCTGCGCCGAGATCAGCAACGACAGCAGGTCGTCGCCTGGGTTTTTGCGTCGCTCGGCGACATAGAGGCGCAGGAAATCGGTAAATTCGCCCGCGGCACGGTTGGCCGTCTCCTCGGTCTCGCGCGTGCGGCCATGCATGTACATCGCAACCATCCGATGCGACCAGTCGAGCAATTGAGGCCCCATCTCGACGGGCACGCCGAGCATCTCGGCAATGATGGTGATCGGCAAGGGAGCCGCGAAGGCAGGCAACAGGTCGACGGATTTGTCCGGTTCGAAACGGTCGATCAGCTCGTTGGCGAGGGCTTCGACACGCGGCCGCAGCCGTTCGATCTGACGCGAGACGAAGGCACGGTTGACCAGCGTTCTGAGCCGCGTGTGCACCGGCGGCTCCAGCTCCAGCATCGAGTTGGCTTCGATGCCGTCGAAGGCGCTCAGATGGCTGCGATCCTGGCCGATGCCGCTTCTGTCGGGAACGCCGGCCGGGTTCTGGCGGCCGAAGCGGCGGTCGCGCAACAGCCGGTTGACGTCGTCGAAGCCGCCAAAGCACCAGAAGCCGAATTCTTCCCAGAAAAATGCATTCGATGCGCCGTGCAGAAAGGCATAGGCCTCATACGGGTTCTGGAAGAAGGCCGGTTCATGCGGATCAAGCCGCAGATGGCGGGTGGCTGGATCAAAGGCCAGGTAGGGTGGCGTCAATTTGGTCATGCCAGATCATTAGCGCGGCTTGTCAGCTCGGTGCCAGACCGTATGTTGGCGCCCGACACCCAATGAGTTGAGCCAGCCGATGCGGCTGCGGAAAGTCTGATCTGATGAATGTGATTGTGGTCGGTGCTGGGATCGCCGGGCTTTCAACGGCGTGGTCACTGGTCAAGGCTGGACACAGCGTCTCGATCGTCGAACAGGGGCCGATCCCCAATCCATTGGCCGCGTCGGGCGATCATCACCGCATCATTCGCCGCGCCTACCGGGCCGGAACCGGCTATGGCCGGCTGATCACCGAAGCCTATCAGGCCTGGGACGAGATGTGGGCCGATCTGGGTGAAAAACACCTCGATGCGCGCGGATTTGTCTGCATTTCGCGCGAGCCTGGCGACGAGGCCGAGGAATACCGCGAGGGCTTGGAAGAGGGCAATTTCCCGTTTGAATTGCTGGAGCCGGACGCGGCCGTCGAACGCTGGCCATTTCTTGAGGCTGGCTCATTCCGTTACGCTTATTATTCAACCGAAGGCGGCGCGCTGCATTGCCGCAAGATCGCGTCCGGCCTGGCAAGATGGCTGCGCGCCAACGGCGCCAATGTCTACGAGAACAGTAAGGTCGTGGAAGTCGATGCCGAAGCCGGCCATATCGTGCTTGCTGGTGGCGAAACCATGCAGGCCGACCGCGTCGTCGTCGCTGCCGGCGCCTGGGTGTTGAAACTGTTCCCGGAACTGGGCGGCGAGCTGAAGACATATCGAACCGCGCTCGCCTATGTCGAACCGCCGGCGGACCTCGATGCGGCCTGGCAGGCAGCGCCGGTGGTCCTCGATATCGGCGGCGCTGTCGATGGCTATGTGATCCCGCCCTCCGGCGGCGCCGGGATGAAATTCGGTTCGGGATTGCACCGGGTGCCGACCAGCGATGCCGACTGGAACCGGCAACCGGTGGCAGGCGAGGGCGAGGCGATCCGCAATCTGTTTTCGCCACCGGTCGCCCGTATCGGGGAGTATCGGGTGACGGAGGTCGTCACTTGCGCCTACACCTTCACCGCCGACGAGAAATTCATGGCGCACGAGAAGGGCAAATGCCTGATCGTCTCGGCTTGTTCGGGCCATGGTTATAAATTCGGTGCGGCGGTCGGCAGGCGGGTCGCGGCTTGCGTCGACGACGGCAATGTCGCTGGCCTGAAGGCATGGCTGCGGGCGGAGGTGGCTTGAGGCGCAAGCCAGGTAGAAGGCAACGGCGGCTTAGCGATTGAGCTCGTCGGCGGCGGCAATGACTTCCGACACGATCGCCCGCACGTCCTCTGGCGTCGTTCGGTGATTGACGAAACACGCCCGCAGCGCGAACTGGCCGTTGATCGTTGCATTTGACAGGTACACCCGGCCACGCGCGATCACGCGGCGCAGGATCGCTTCGTTGCTCTTCGAGCGGTGGCGGAAACAGACTGCGCTTAGCGATACAGGGGCAAGCTGTTCCAGCTCCGGATACAACGCGATTGTCTGCGCCAATAATTGTGCGTGATGGAGATCGCGCGTGATGGCTTCGCGATAGGCACTGCGCCCGTGATACTGCAGCGACATCCAGAGTTTCAGCGCGCGGAAGCGTCGAGAAAGCTCGATCGACTCCTCGAAGAAGGCAAACGCTTCCGTAGGGTCTTCACTCAGGATCCTGACATAATCGTCGCTGTGCGAGAAAGTCGTGCGCGCGACATCTGGATGACGATTGAGCAGGCAGCCGCAATCGAGTGGCTGATACAGCCATTTGTGCGCGTCGAGCGACAGAGAATCCGCCGAAGACAACCCCTGGAACTTTTCCGGCACCGCCAGAGCCGCCAGTCCCCCATAGGCACCATCGACATGCATCCATAGCGCCTCCCTCCGGGCAATGTCTGCAATTTCGGGGAGGGGATCGATCGCGCCGGAGACGATGGTGCCGACCGTGGCCACGATGGCGATCGGCATGTTTCCAGCCTCGCGGTCGACGGCAATGGCCGCCTGGAGGGCATCCGGTCGCATCCGGAATTTGTCGTCGACAGGGACCAAGCGAAGGTTGTTTCTGCCGATGCCCAGCAGTGCGACAGCCTTGGGAATGGACATGTGCACTTGTTCGGAAGCATAGATCACGCAGGGCCGTGCGCCTGTTTCGTTGGCTGGCTGCTTCGCTTCACGCGCCATCGCCAACGCCATGAGGTTGGCCGACGAGCCGCCGCCGCACAGGCTGCCGGTAAATCCGGCGCAGCCGACAGCCTCCGCCAACCATCCGACAACGGCGCGTTCGATCGACGTCGCCGCGGGAGCCGACCGCCACGACGTCACATTCTGATTGAGCACCGCGGCCAGCAATTCTCCCAGCGCGCCGACCGGTTCGCCTGAGCCGACGACGTAACCGAAGAATCTGCCGGTGGCAGGTCGCACATGCTCTGACATCGACTTGAAGTCCTGCAAGACTTCCCGACCACGACCGTTCTCCAGCCAAGGACGCGAGAAGAGTTCGGTCGTATCCTCGCCGCTGGTCGAGGGGTACGCCCGACGCTCCTCGAGGGACGCCCAATAGCTTTTGGCCAGTTCCAGGGCCTCTTCCGCGAGATCTGATAGTTCTTGATTGGAAACTTCCAGGTCGCGCATGTCCTCAGCCCAACGGAAATTCGCTGCGGCGCAGGCTACGCGATGGCCGCTAATCCTGGCAATGCCTCGGAATATGCACACGCCGCCAGCCTGACGACCCTTCGCGGATCAGCACGCGCCGCGCGACGGTCTGGTAGGAGGCGGGAACATCGATGAAGCGCCGTTGTTCCGGCTGCACCAGCACCTCTTCGGCAATCCGGTCGTACTGCGCCGGGATGACGACGCGCCGCGTGCGTTCCGGCTGGATCACCACGGTCTCGGCGACCCGCCCGTAACGCGCCTTGTGCCAGATCTTGCACAGCACTCGGCGGCCGTGGATGACACGCCATTCCCAGGAATAGCCGCCATCATCGACCTGGACCGTATGGTAGACGGTACGGGTGACGGCGGGCACGACCTCGTAGGTCACCTGTGCCGGAACGGTCATCACCACGCGCTCGCGGGTACCGTAGATCGCGGGGACGTAGTCGACCTGCTGGCCGGGCGGGGTGACCATGACGTCTTCGTAGACCGTGTCGTAGACGGCCGGCGTGCGGACAGGTTCATAGCATTCGGCGGCGAGGCCGCCGGCCGCCGTTTCGGAAATCGTGCCGAGCATGGTCAGCCCGGCAATGGTGAAGCATGCGGTTTTCCCGGACATGACACTGCCCCTGTTTGAACTCTACGCACAAGTTCAACGTTGAATTGTAGAGGAAGCATTTTCGGAGAAAAGCGGTTTCCGCGCATTTCGTTAAGCGACTGGGTTAAGAAACTGCTACTGGATCACCAGTGTCGCCAGCGGGAGACGGCGCCAGCCGATAAATCCTGTCAGCGTAACCTTGATCTGACTTACCCAGATGGCTAGGACGGGTCGGCCTTGCACAAGGATGAGCCGGCATCCTATTTACGGAACAACGATCCAGACCGATTCTGCCCGACTTGCCAGCCTTCCCGGCGCCGGAATCCCACCGCGAGATAAGAGATAACTGATGAAGAACCCCGTCGAAACCTACATGAACCTCGTTCCGATGGTGGTCGAACAGACCAATCGCGGTGAACGGGCCTACGACATTTTCTCCCGCCTCCTCAAGGAGCGCATCATTTTCATCACCGGTCCGGTCGAGGACGGCATGGCGACGCTGGTCTGCGCGCAGCTTTTGTTCCTCGAAGCCGAGAATCCGAAGAAGGAAATCAACCTCTACATCAATTCGCCGGGCGGCGTCGTCACCTCGGGCATGGCGATCTACGACACCATGCAGTTCATTAAGCCGGCCGTGTCGACGCTCTGCATCGGCCAGGCGGCCTCGATGGGCTCGCTGCTTCTGACCGCTGGCCACAAGGACATGCGCTTCGCCACGCCAAACGCCCGCATCATGGTTCACCAGCCATCAGGCGGCTTCCAGGGTCAGGCCTCCGACATCGAGCGCCACGCCCAGGACATCATCAAGCTGAAGCGTCGCCTCAACGAGGTTTACGTCAAGCACACCGGCAAGAGCTACGAAGAGATCGAGAAGACGCTGGACCGCGACCATTTCATGACCGCCGATGAAGCCAAGGATTTCGGCCTCATCGACAAGGTCATTTCGTCGCGCGAAGCGGCTGAAGGAGCTGTGGCATAAGGGCTTGTTGGCAGTTGGATGGCACCATCACGCGCTTTTGGCGCGTGTTGCGGCATTTCGGCCACAATTGGCTGTTCCCTCGGCGGACAGGATTGCCTACGTTAAGGCTATGTTGAGTTTCGACGGCTTAGCTTTAGGCGGGGTTGTCGCGAATCATTGCCACGTTTTCTGATTTGTGTTTCGTACGGAATGCGTTGCGGGAGCCGGGATACTGGCGGCGGCGGATTCCCGCGATAGATAGAGTATGCGCCCTTTCAGCCAGACCATCGGCGGGCGGCCATGAAAGGACATGAAAATGAGCAAGGTCGGCAACAACAGCGGCGATTCCAAGAACACGCTTTATTGCTCGTTTTGCGGCAAAAGCCAGCACGAAGTGCGCAAGCTGATCGCCGGTCCGACGGTCTTCATCTGCGACGAGTGCGTCGAGCTCTGCATGGACATCATCCGCGAGGAGAACAAGACCTCGATGGTGAAGTCGCGCGAGGGCGTGCCGACACCGCAGGAGATCCTCAAGGTTCTCGACGACTATGTCATCGGCCAGCCCTACGCCAAGCGCGTGCTGTCGGTGGCGGTTCACAACCACTACAAGCGCCTCGCGCATGCCGGCAAGAACAACGATGTCGAACTGGCGAAGTCGAACATCCTGCTGATCGGCCCGACGGGTTGCGGCAAGACGCTGCTCGCGCAGACACTGGCCCGCATCATCGACGTGCCGTTCACCATGGCGGACGCGACGACGCTGACCGAAGCCGGTTATGTCGGCGAGGATGTCGAAAACATCATCCTGAAGCTGTTGCAGTCGGCCGACTACAATGTCGAACGGGCCCAGCGCGGCATCGTCTACATCGACGAAATCGACAAGATTTCGCGCAAGTCCGACAATCCCTCGATCACCCGCGACGTGTCGGGCGAGGGCGTGCAGCAGGCGCTGTTGAAGATCATGGAAGGCACGGTCGCCTCCGTGCCGCCGCAGGGCGGCAGGAAGCATCCGCAGCAGGAGTTCCTGCAGGTGGACACCGCCAACATCCTGTTCATCTGCGGTGGCGCCTTCGCTGGCCTGGACAAGATCATTTCGGATCGCGGCAGAAAAACCTCGATTGGCTTCGGCGCCATCGTCGCTTCGCCCGAGGATCGCCGCACCGGCGATGTTTTCCGCCTGGTTGAGCCCGAGGATCTGCTGAAATTCGGTCTTATTCCTGAATTTGTCGGCCGTTTGCCTGTTCTGGCGACCCTTGAGGACCTTGACGAGCCGGCGCTGATCCAGATTCTGACCGAACCGAAGAATGCGCTGGTCAAGCAGTATCAGCGGCTGTTCGAGATGGAGAATGTCGACCTGACATTCCATGAGAATGCCTTGTCGGCGATCGCCAAGCGCGCCATCGAGCGCAAGACCGGCGCGCGTGGCCTGCGCTCGATCATGGAAGCGATCCTGCTCGACACGATGTTCGAACTTCCGGCGCTCGAAGGCGTGCGCGAAGTGGTTATTTCGGAAGAGGTGGTGACCGGCAGCGCCAGGCCGCTCTACATCTACTCCGAGCAGAAGGAAAAGAAGGGCAATGTCAGCGCCTGACATGAGCCTGCAGCGGAATTTTGAAACGGCGCCGCAAGGCGCCGTTTTGCTGTTATGCAGGGTTTCGCGGCTGCGCGCGGTTTTGCCGTCGCAAATGTGTCACTTGCGGGCAAGTTGGAGGGCCGGATTTGTACCTGCCCCTTGATCTTTGTGGGTCGTGCATCCAACTAAACGGAGAAGGCCGAGGTGCCCGATTTCTGTGCTATAAAACTCCCGTCACAAACGGTGGTAGGCGGAACGATCCCCGGTCGTTAATATGAGATTCGCGGTTGGCCGACTGGCGATCGCGACATGAAAGGTTGGACAATGGCCAAAATATCCAAGGCTCCCAGCGACGGCGTCTTCGCAGTCCTCCCGTTGCGCGACATCGTGGTGTTCCCGCATATGATCGTTCCGCTCTTCGTCGGGCGTGAGAAGTCGATCAAGGCGCTGGAAGAGGTGATGGGTCAGGAAAAGCAGATCCTGCTCGCCACCCAGATGAATGCCGCTGACGACGATCCCGAGCCCGATGCCATCTTTGACATCGGCACGCTCGCCAATGTGCTGCAATTGCTGAAGCTGCCCGACGGCACCGTCAAGGTCTTGGTCGAGGGAGCCACGCGCGCGAAAATCGTTTCGTTCACCGACCGCCCCGATTTCCACGAGGCCCGCGCCACGGCGCTGGTCGAGCCGGATGAGGAAGAGGTCGAGGTCGAGGCGCTGGCCCGTTCCGTCGTCACCGACTTCGAGAATTACGTTAAGCTGAACAAGAAAATCTCGCCTGAAGTGGTGGGTGCCGCCAGCCAGATAGACGACTATTCCAAGCTCGCCGACACGGTTGCCTCGCATCTCGCCATCAAGATCCCTGAAAAGCAGGAGATGCTGGCCACGCTCTCGGTCAAGGAGCGGCTGGAAAAGGCTATGGGCTTCATGGAAGCCGAAATCTCCGTCCTGCAGGTGGAGAAGCGCATCCGCTCGCGCGTCAAGCGCCAGATGGAGAAGACACAGCGCGAGTACTACCTCAACGAGCAGATGAAGGCGATCCAGAAGGAGCTCGGCGAAGGCGAGGACGGCCGCGACGAGGCCGCAGAGATCGAGGCGCGCATCAAGAAGACCAAGCTCTCCAAGGAGGCTCGCGAAAAGGCGGAAGCCGAATTGAAGAAGCTGCGGACGATGTCGCCGATGTCGGCTGAATCGACCGTCGTGCGCAATTATCTCGACTGGATCCTGTCCATCCCGTGGGGCAAGAACTCCAAGGTCAAGCAGGACTTGGCCTTCGCGCAGAACGTGCTCGACACCGATCATTTCGGCCTCGACAAGGTCAAGGACCGCATTGTCGAGTACCTTGCCGTGCAAAGCCGCCAGAAGAAGCTGAAGGGGCCGATCCTGTGCCTCGTCGGTCCTCCCGGCGTCGGCAAGACCTCGCTCGGCAAGTCGATCGCCAAGGCGACGGGTCGCGAATTCATCCGCATGGCGCTGGGCGGCGTGCGTGACGAAGCCGAGATCCGCGGCCACCGGCGCACCTATATCGGCTCGATGCCCGGCAAGGTCATCCAGTCGATGAAGAAGGCGAAGAAGTCCAACCCGCTCTTCCTGCTCGACGAGATCGACAAGATGGGCCAGGATTTCCGTGGCGATCCGTCGTCGGCGCTGCTTGAGGTGCTCGATCCGGAACAGAACTCGACGTTCATGGACCACTACCTCGAGGTCGAATACGACCTGTCGAGCGTGATGTTCGTGACGACGGCGAATACGCTGAACATCCCCGCGCCCTTGATGGACCGCATGGAGATCATCCGTATCGCCGGCTACACCGAGGACGAGAAGATCGAAATCGCCAAGCGGCACCTGATGCCGAAGGTGGTCCGCGATCACGCGCTGCAGCCGAAGGAATTCTCCGTCGGCGAGGACGCGATCCGCGCCATCATCCAGACCTACACCCGTGAAGCGGGCGTCAGAAGTCTGGAGCGCGAGCTGATGAAGCTCGGGCGCAAGGCGGTGACCGAGATCCTGAAGACGAAGAAGAAGACGGTGAACATCACGGCGGCGAACCTCGCCGATTACCTCGGTGTTCCGCGCTTCCGCTTCGGTCAGGTCGAGGCTGACGATCAGGTCGGTGTCGTTACCGGGCTCGCCTGGACGGAAGTCGGCGGCGAATTGCTGACGGTGGAAGGCGTCATGATGCCCGGCAAGGGCCGCATGACGGTGACCGGCAACCTGCGCGACGTGATGAAGGAATCGATTTCGGCGGCGGCCTCTTATGTCCGCTCGCGCGCCATCGATTTCGGCATCGAGCCGCCGCTCTTCGACAAGCGCGACATCCACGTCCACGTGCCGGAGGGTGCCACGCCCAAGGACGGACCGTCGGCTGGCGTGGCGATGGCGACGGCGATCGTCTCCGTGCTGACCGGCATTCCGGTCAAGGCCGATGTCGCCATGACCGGCGAGATCACGCTGCGCGGCAGGGTGCTGCCGATCGGCGGCCTCAAGGAAAAGCTGCTTGCCGCATTGCGCGGCGGCATCAAGAAGGTGCTGATCCCGGAAGACAACGCCAAGGATCTGGCGGAGATTCCGGACAACGTGAAGAACGGCATGGAAATCATTCCGGTCGCACGGGTCGGTGAGGTGTTGCGCCATGCGCTGGTGCGTATGCCGGAGCCGATCGAATGGGTCGAACCGGTCAATCCGCCGGCCACAACGGACAGCGCGGACGATGCCAGCAAGACGCTCGCGCATTAGTTAAAGCTAAAGTTGCAGCGCACAAACAGAGAGCCGGGCTTCATGCCCGGCTTTTTCATGTGAAAAACCCCGGAATTCCGGGCTTTTTCCGCTTTTTTCCGGGCTTTTCGACTTGGTTGCGGGAACGCTTCTTTCTAAAGTCCGTTTCCTGCCGGATGAGTCGTTAGTTCCGGTGTTCTCATGGAAGGGAATTTTTATGAACAAGAACGAACTGGTGTCCGCTGTCGCCGACGCCGCGAGCATTTCGAAGGGTGACGCGCAGTCGGCGGTCGATGCGGTATTTTCCGTGATCACCGGCGAACTGAAGAAGGGCGGCGATGTCCGGCTTGTCGGCTTTGGCAATTTCACCGTGTCAAAGCGTGCGGCTTCGACCGGCCGCAATCCGCAGACCGGTGCCGAAGTGCAGATCCCGGCACGCACCGTGCCGAAGTTCTCGGCCGGCAAGGGCCTCAAGGACGCAGTCAACTAAGCGTTTCTTTTCTTTTCAGAGACCAGAAAAGCCGGGCTTGCCCGGCTTTTCATTTTTATGCCCCACGGCAACGCGAACGGTCGTCGGCTTATGCGGTCGGCGCCTCAGGGCGCATCAAGCCTTCCTGCTTGAGATCGGCCCAAAGCGCTGCCGGCAGCTTCGCGTCGAGCAGCGAGCGGTTGCTCTCGACTTCGCTCGGTCGCTGGCCACCGGGGATCACCGAGACGACCGACGGATGCAGCAACGGGAATTGCAGCGCCGCCTCGATCAGCCGCACGCCGTGGCGCTTGCAGACGGCCTCGATACGCGCCACGCGGTCAAGCACGTCCTGTGGCGCTTCGGTGTAGTTATAGTAGGCGCCCGGTTTCGGGCCCGTTGCCAGGATGCCGGAATTGTAAGGTCCGCCGAGAACGATGCCGATGCCGCGCGCCCGGCAAAGCGGCAGGAAGGATGTCAGCGCCTCCTGCTCCAGCAGCGTATAACGCCCGGCAAGCAGGAAGAGATCGAAATCGCCACGCTCGGCCAGCGTCTGACAGACCTGCCACTCATTGATGCCGCCACCGAACGCCTTGATGACGCCCTGGTCGCGCAGGGACAGCAGCCCGTAATAGCCCGAGCGCATGAACTCCTCGATGCGTTGGTCGGACGCTTCCTTGCTGCCATGGGTGAAGATGTCGACATCATGGACGAAAAGGATGTCGATCCGATCGACGCCAAGCCGCTCCAATGAGGCCTCGAACGAGCGCATGACACCATCATAGCTGTAGTCGTACATCTCGCGGCGCGACGGCGTGTCGAAAAACTTGCCGATACCGGTGCGCTCTTCCGGTGGACAGGCGCGCATGATGCGGCCGACCTTGCTCGACAACACATAGTCGTCGCGCTTCTTGGAGCGCAGGAAGGGGTTGAGCCGCGTTTCCGACAGGCCGAGCCCGTAGAGCGGCGCGGTGTCGTAGTAGCGGCAGCCGGTCGCCCAGGCGGCCTCCAGCGTGGCATTGGCGTCCTCGTCCGAGACCGCACGGTAGAGGTTGCCGAGCGGCGCCGTGCCGAAGCCGAGCTCGGTGAAGCTGATGCCGCCATTGCCGATGCGGTCGAAATGCCGTGTCTTCATGTCCTGCGGTTTTCCTGGGTTGATTTGTCTGACATGACACTATCATGCCCGTGGCCCGGCAAAAGCGTCGCGGAGCGTTGGACACGCATTTTCGCCGTTGCTAGCATGAACGAAATCAAGCTGTTCGTAGGAAAATCCGGGATGATTTCGAGGGCGGGTTTGTGGTGAGCGAGCAGAGCGAAAACCTCTTCAGCACCGCGCTCGGCGAACTCGGCGGCGTGTTGGCTCGCATCGACGGCAGCCGCATCGACGCGGCTTGCAAGATGCTGGCCGACGCCAGGCAGATCGTCGTCTATGGCTGCGGCCGCGAGGCCTTGCAGGTCAAGGGTTTTGCCATGCGGCTCTACCATCTTGGCGTGCCGGTCTCCGTGGTCGGCGACATGACCACGCCACCCCTGGGGTCGGGCGATGTCTTCCTGGCCAGTTCCGGGCCCGGCGAGACCTCGACCGTGCTGACCTTGATGCGGGTCGCTCACGGTGCCGGCGCAACCAACCTCCTGCTGACCGCCCAGGCCGGGAGCAGCGCCGCAAGACAGGCCGATTTCACGCTGCTCATCCCGGCGCAGACCATGGCCGACGACCAGGGTTCGCGGAAGACATCGGTGCTGCCGATGGGCTCGGTGTTCGAAGGCGCACTGTTCCTGCTGTTCGAGGTGATGGTGCTGAAGCTCAGGGATCTGACCGCTGCGACACCGGAAGCCATGCGCGCCCGCCACACCAACATGGAATAGATCATGCGCTACGAACTGATGCTGCCACACCAGATCCGCAAGGCGATCGCCGAGAACTGGCCGGTGGCACTGCCGCTGGGCGTGCTCGAATACCACGGCGAGCACATGGCCGTCGGCATGGATACGCTGGCCGTCGTCAAGACGCTGGAACTGCTCGAGAAGGAGAGGGACATCGTCATCCTGCCGCCCTTCTACTACGGCGCGGCGAGCTATGCGGTGGCGCCGCCGGAAGGCACTGGCTCGGTGCAGGTCGGTGGCAATGCGCTGGCTCCGTTCGCGGAGGAGCTGTTCTACAGCCTGCTGCGCATCGGTTTTCGCAACATCCACGCCATCATCCACCACCAGACCGAGAATTTCGCCGCCGGCATGCCGACCGATCTCGCCTTCAAGACCGCCGGCCGCCAGGCGATCTTCCGCTTCCTCGAGAAGCAGCGCGGCGAGGGCTGGTGGGGTTCGGAGGCGATGGCCGACTACTATTCCGGACACGCTGCGGGTGAAAACTTCTTCAACTGGGTGCAGGTGCATCCGCTGATGCCGGCGGCAATGAACGGCAAGTACCCGTTCGACCATGCCGGCGTTGGCGAGACGTCATTGATGCTGGCGCTATGCCCCGAAGCTGTCGATGCCGCCCACTTCGCCGACAATACGGGCTGGTACACGGCGAGCGCCAAGGAGGCATCGGCTGAGCTTGGAGAAGAGGGCGTCGCCATGATCATGGATCACCTGCGCACGATCCTGAGGGCCTAACCGCTGATTTTCTGCCGCTCTGCCCGGTAGTCGGCGATCGACTTGTCCGGATCGCTTTTCGTTGCCACGGCCCAAATGAACGTGCCGCCGCCGGCAATGGCAAGGATGGCAAAGAGCGCGATGCCAAGTGGAAACAGCTTGGTGTGGAGCATGATCAAGAGCATGGAGAGGCCGCCTGCCACCATCGCCAGTACAAAGCCGGCGATGACGGCTTGGCCTTGCCAGGCGACGGGCATGACGCCCTTGCCGTAGCGGTCGTAACCCTGGTGGCCCGCGCGGATGTTGCGCGCGAACCAGTATCCGGTCGTCACTTCACCGCCCCGGCAGTCATGCCCATGATCAGATAGCGTTCCAGCGCGATGCCGATGACCGCCAGCGGCGCTATCGCCGCGGTGGCCAGCGCTGCCATCGACCACCAGTTGATGCCTTGCGAGCCGGTCTGGCTCGCCACCATGACGGGAATTGTCTTTGCGTCGGTCGAAGTCAGAAGTGCGGCGAAGAAGTACTCGTTCCAGCACAGCACCATCGCCAGGATGAAGGCGGCGACCATGCCCGGCAACGCGATCGGCATGACGATGCGCAGGAACGCCCCCCAGATCGACAGCCCGTCGACCAGTGCCGCTTCCTCAAGCTCGACCGGGATCGAGTTGAACTGGTCGCGCATGATCCAGATGACGATCGGCAGCACCATCAGCGTGTAGAGCAGGATCAGCCCGATGCGCGTGTCAAGCAGGCCGACCTCCCGGTAGAGCACCAGGAAAGGCAGCGCGAGCACCACCGGCGGCAGGATCAGCTGCGACAGGAAGAAGAACGAGATGTCCTCGTTCTTGAACCAGGCGAAGCGGTAGCGATAGCGGGTGAGCCCGTAGGCCGCCAGGCTGCCGATGACGATGGCGAGGCTGGACGCGCCGACCGAGGTGATGACCGAGTTCATGAAGCGCTTGAAGAACTCATCGCGCACCGTGGAGGTCTGGAAGATCGAATCCGGCGACAGGCCGAGCGAACGCCAGCCCTTCCAGTCCGGCTGGAAGTCGACGAAGGGGATCAGGTGACCCTGGGTGACATCGACCGCCGATTTGAACGAGGTGGTTAGCGTCCAGTAGATCGGGAAGAGGCAGATGAAGGCCCAGAACACCAGCGCGCCGTAGATGAAGACGCGGCTGGTGATGAAGCTCGCCGGAGAGCGGATTTCGGAAACGGTGTATTCGGTGGTTTGAACGCTCATGATTCCCACCGCTCAGTTGACGTTGCGCACGAAGCGGTTGGCGAATTTCAGCAGCCAGGTCACGAACACGATGATGATGACCAGATAGGCCATCGCCAGCATGGTGCCGTAGCCGACATTCGAGCGGTCGCGGTATTCGCGGTAGATGAAACTGGAGACGGAATCGGTAGCGCCACCGGGCCCGCCCGAGGTCACCGTGATGATGATGTCGGCCAGCTTCAGCTTGAAGATGATGCGCAGGATGACCGCCGTTACCGACACCGGCAGCATCAGCGGAAAGGTGACCTGCCAGAAGGTCTGCCACGCATTGGCGCCGTCGACCCGTGCCGCTTCGAGGATCTCACGCGACATCGCCTGCAAGCCGGCGAGCAGCATGATCATCATGAACGGAATGAACGTCCAGGCATCCAGCACCATGATCGAGATGCGGGCGATGATCGGATCCGAGAAGAAGGCCGGGTTTTCCCAGCCGAGATGGCGCGCCAGTGTTGCCGCTGGCCCGAAGCGGTATTCCATCAGCGATTTGCCGACCATCCACGACACCGCGACCGGTGACAGCATCAGCGGCATCAGGAAGACGACGCGGAAGAACTTTCGCGCGCGGATCTGCGCGTTGAGCAGCAGCGCAAGGCCGAAGGCGATGACATATTCGACCAGCACGGCGAGCACATAGAGCACCATGTTGAACAGCGCGTTGCGATAGTAGGGATCGCCCAGCATCTGCCAGAAATTGTCGAGCCCGTTGAACCTGCGGCCGCTGAAGGAGCTGAGGTTCCAGTCGGTGAGCGCGATGTAGAAGCCGAACAGCGTCGGGAAGATCACCATGGCGATGGTGAACAGCAGTGCCGGCAGCAGGAACAGCGCGCGCTGGCCGTCTTCCCCTCGTGTCAGCACCTGGCCGATGCCGATTGCCACGCCCCACAGCACATAGGCGTAGACGACCGGGCGCCAAGTCTCGAAGCCGATCGTGTCGACCTCGCTCTTGTAAAGGATCTGGACAAGGATCGTTGCCAGCAGGCCGAGCGTAGCAGCAGCCATCAACGCCCAGCCCAGCCGTCTGCGGGCCGGTGAAATCAGGTCGTAAGGGGCGGCGTCTGCCGGCCACTGGCTCGCGGTCGAAGTCTGATCAGCCACAAATCTCGCCCATTCAGGGGCTCCGCGATGAGACGGAGCCGGTCAGTTGTGGTCCGGCGGCCTTTGCCGCCGGACCACGGGTTCACATAAACCAGCCTACATGCCGAGCGAAGCCTTGTAGAGCTTGACCTGCTTTTCACGGCCGATCTGGTCGGTCAGCTTCTCCCAGGCCGCGGCAATTGCGTCGGCGCCTTCCTGCGCTTTCATCTTGCCCGCGAAGGTGTTGGCCAGAATGTCCTCGGCGGCGCTGTAATACTGGAAGATGCCGGGGATGCGCGGCTCGATCGCCGCGTTCGGATGGTTGTAGGAGTCGCCTTCCGACTTGAGGTATGAGGTGATGAAAGCTTCATCGTAGCCTGCCGCCACCCATTCCGGAACGTCGAAATGGGAATTGCGGTAGGGCTGGAAGCCTGACGGATACATCGCCGTCCAGATCGACAAGTCCTTGCCGCCGAGATGTGCGGCGGCGGACCAGGCCGCCTTCTTCTTCTTCTCGTCGGCATCGACACGGGCCATCACATAGACGCCCCAGCCGAGATAGGCGCAGTTCGGCGCGTAGTTCGGCCCGCTGGCGAGCTTGTCCCACTTGCCGGTCTTGGAATTGTAGACATCGTCGGAGCCGGGCAGGATCGAGAAGCCGGTGACATCGCCAATGACCGAGGAATCGTTGGTCTTGACGTTGGAGCCGATGTCGCCCCACCAGGGGATCATCGAACCGGTGCCGGCCAGAAACTGCTGGAAGCCGGTGGTGTTCGGGTCAGCGTTGATCTGGTCCGCCGGTTCGGAAGGCAAGGCGTCGATGACGTCCTGGATTGCCCGCACCCAGGCCGGGTTGTTGATGCGCGGCTTCATCGTGTCGGCGTCGAACAGCCAGGCCTTGTCATCGGGATGCTTGGCATAGGCGCTGGCGCGGCTGCCAAGGAAGTAGAAGCCGAATCCGCCCCAGGGCTTGGGCGCATCGAGATAGCCGTAGACGTCCTGGTCCTTGAACTTCTTGCCCTTGAGGAATTTGGTGACCGCCTGGACCTGTTGCCGGGTCTTCGGCACGCCCCACTCGCCTTCTCCGCCGCCATCCTTCCACTGTTTGGCGAGATCGGCGTCGGCGAACACGTCGGTGCGGTAGTTGAAATTGTGCGCGTCGCCGTCAATGGTCACGCGATACTGCTTGCCGTCCCAGGTGCCGACCGGAGGCTTGAGATAGTTGACCAGATCGTCGAAATCGATCTGCTTCTTGACCCAGTCGGGCATTTCCGACGTAAGACCCTTGCCGCAGACATCGCCTTCGAACGGCGCGCCCATCTCGATGATGTCGAAATCGACGGTGCCGGTGGCGATCGATTGCTGCAGCCGGGCGTTGTAGTCGGCTTGCGCCAGGTCGATCCAGCTGATCTTGGCGCCGGTATAGGCTTCCCATGGCTTCAGGAAGCCGCGGAACAGCACATTGTGCAGGTTCTGGTTGTTGAGGCCCATGAAGGTCAGCTCGACGCCGGCGAATTCACCTTCCTTGACGTTGGCCTTGGTTGCTTCCGTGCAAAGCTCGCCGACCTTCTGGAAGTCGGCGTCGGTCGGCTGACCCTTGCCGACACCGGGGATCTGCAGGATTTTCGTGCGAAGCTCGCTGGCGGCGGAGGCCGGACGCGTCAACGCGCCAAGTCCGGCGCCGGATGCGGCTGCGATGGCGGCCATGCTGGCCGCGCCCTTCAAGATGTCGCGCCTTGTGGCGCCGGCACGGGCCAGCTTTTCGTAAAGGTCTGTTCTCATGGACTATTCCTCCCAGAATATCAGTGTGAATGGATGTGGTCATTGTCGGACGCTGGAGCACCAGCGATTTTCCCGGCTCGGAAACGAATTACGCAGGACCCCACCCTGCATCGATTGATGTTCCGATTGCGGATCGGCCACCGACTTTGGACCAGCACCCACCACTATTCTCACAACCAACTGCCGTGTCAACGAGGACAGGTTTTTATCTATAAGAGACCGACTTGCCCTGACCGGTCGCGTTGGTTAGCTTCTGCGCCTACGGCCAATGGAGCCGATGGGGGAGACATGGCGCAAGTCGCAATCAGCAAGGTGGCCAAGGCGTTCGGAACCGTCAAGGTTCTGCACGAGGTCAGCGTCGACATTGCCGACGGACAGTTCGTCGTGCTGGTCGGTCCCTCCGGCTGCGGCAAGTCCACGTTGCTGAGAATGGTGGCCGGGCTGGAGACCGTTTCCGGCGGCACGATCTCCATTGGCGACCGCGTCGTCAATCATCTGCCGCCGGCCAAGCGCGACATCGCCATGGTGTTCCAGAACTATGCGCTCTATCCGCACAAGACGGTCGAGCAGAACATGGCCTTTGCCCTAAAACTGCGCAAAACCGATCCGGCCGAGGTCGCCGAGCGGGTCAAGCGCGCCGCCGACATCCTCGACCTCAATCCCTATCTGAAACGCTATCCCCGGCAGCTCTCCGGTGGCCAGCGCCAGCGCGTGGCGATGGGGCGCGCCATCGTGCGCAATCCGCAGGTGTTCCTGTTCGACGAGCCGCTGTCCAATCTCGACGCCAAGCTGCGCGTGCAGATGCGCACGGAGATCAAGGAACTGCACCAGCGGCTGAAGACCACCACCATCTACGTCACGCACGATCAGATCGAAGCCATGACCATGGCCGACAAGATCGTCGTCATGCGCGACGGCCGCATCGAGCAAGTCGGCGCGCCGCTGGAACTGTTTGACCGGCCTGCCAATCTTTTCGTCGCAGGCTTCATCGGCTCGCCGTCGATGAACCTGCTCAAGGGCGTCATGCGCAAAGGCGCCAAGCCCGGCGTCGAAATATCAGGCACATTGTTCCCGATTGCCGCGGACAATGCCGGGCGGGACGGGCAGGCCGTGGTCTATGGCGTGCGTCCGGAGCATCTGGAAATCCATCCCGACGGCGTGCCGGCGAAGATTTCGGTGGTCGAGCCGACCGGCTCGGAAACGCTGGTGTTCCTCCGCTTTGGTGAGGGCGAGATGGTGGCGCTGTTCCGTGAGCGTCACGACTTCAAGCCCGGCGACACGCTCAAGCTCAAGCCAAGGCTCGACCAGATCCATCTTTTCGACGCCGAGACCGGCAAGCGTCTCTGATCTCAAACGGACTTCACGAGGAATACCATGCTCAAAGGCATCAATCCGCTGCTCAATGCCGACGTGCTCCAGGCATTGCGAGCGATGGGCCACGGCGATGACCTGATCATCGCCGACACCAACTTTCCGTCCGATTCGGTGGCGAAGCAGACCGTGCACGGCAAGCTTCTGCGCATCGACGCGCCGGCCGCCGAGGTGGTCAGGGCCGTGCTATCGCTCTATCCGCTGGACACCTTCGTCAATGACTCTGCCGCACGGATGGAAATCGTCGGCAAGCCGGACGAGATCCCGCCGGTGCAGAAGGAAGTGCAAAAGGAGATCGACAAGGCCGAAGGCAAGGCCTGGCCGATGATTTCCGTCGAGCGCTACGCCTTCTACGAGCGCGCCAAGCAGGCCTATTGCGTGATCCAGACCGGGGAACGCCGCTTCTATGGCTGCTTTGCCTTCCGCAAGGGCGTCGTGCCGCCGGATGCGGAGTAGCAGCATGGCCTCCGGCAAGCCCGTCGTCATCCTGGGCGTCTTTGTCGCCGACACTGCATATCGCGCCGAGCGCCAGCCGCGCATGGGCGAAACGATCCTCGGCAACTCCTTCAAGCTCGGCCCTGGTGGCAAGGGGTCGAACCAGGCGGTCGCCGCCGGCAAGCTCGGCGCCGACACCACGTTCCTGACAAGGCTCGGCGTCGATGCCTTCGCCGACATGGCAAAGCGGACTCGGCAGGATGCCGGCGTCAAGAGCGCCGTCATCGACACGCCCGACAGTTACACGGGAGCGGCCTACATCTTCGTCGAGGAGACGACCGGCAACAACGCCATCATCGTCAGCCCCGGAGCGGCCATGCTGATCTCACCGGCCGATATCGAGGCCAATGCCGAGCTGATCCGTGCCGCCGGCGTCTTTGTCACCCAGCTCGAGCAGCCGATCGATGCCGCGATGCGAGCACTGGAGATCGCGCGTGGGGCAGGGGTGACGACCATCCTCAATCCGGCCCCTGCGGCAAAGCTTCCCGACCGGATCTACACGCTGTGCGACTATCTCACGCCGAACGAGACCGAGGCCGAGGAATTGACCGGACTAAAGGTCTCCTCGGTCGACGACGCGCGCCGCGCCGCGGACAAGCTGCTCGAAAAGGGCGTCGGCACGGTCATCGTCACGCTGGGTGACAAGGGCGCGCTTCTGCACACGAAGGATCGCTCCGACCATGTCCCCGCCATAAGCGCGGGGCCGGTCGTCGAGACCACCGGGGCGGGGGACGCCTTCAATGGCGGCCTCGCCGCAGCACTTTCGCGAGGGGTTGAGCCGTTGCAGGCGGTGCGCTTCGCCTGCGCTGTCGCCGGCATTTCCGTGACCCGCCCCGGCACCGCGCCGTCGATGCCGACGCTGCAGGAGGTCGAGGCGCTGCTCGGCAAGAGCTGAGCTGGGCCACCTGGTATCACGCCTGTCAGCACAGCCCTTGGCCAACACCACACCATCATCGAGAAATGCGGGTGACTTGACCGTCGATTTCGAAACCAACTGCTACGAGAACGACTGGCCGATCGTGCTCGGAAGACATTATCTGCGCGTCGTACTGGACCGCTGCGCCTATCCGTTTTCCAGACGCCGCCTGATCATCAACAATGTCAGGAAGCGTCGTCCGGTCGAAGCCGCGGCGAAGGCGGCAATCGCCCGCGGCCATCTCGACGAGTATTTATTCGTTGAAGATCACGCCGATGCTGCGTTGGATTTCTTCCAGATCGACAGGACGTCCCTTGGCCGTGGCTACCTGTATTCGATCAGTGAACTGGTCGGCATCCACGCCAGCACAGCCGACTATCTGCTTTATTACAAGGGCGACTCATACCCGAACCATCGTCACCGGTGGATCGACCCCGCCATCCAGCTCATGGAAGGCAGGAACGATCTTGTCGTCGCGAATCTGTGCTGGAACGACAGGTTTGACGAAGCGAGATCGGAGAGTTTCGACCGGGCGGGCGAGTTCCTTGTCGGTTACGGTTTCTCGGATCAGTGCTTTCTGGCAAAGATGTCCGTGTTTCGTGCGCCCATCTACAATGAGCTGAATCCCGCATCCGCGCGATATCCGGACTATGCCGGTGATTCGTTCGAAAAGCGGGCCGATGCCTACATGCGCAATCACGAGGCGAAACGCCTGACGCATGGCAGTCAGAGCTACACGCATAAGAATGTCCCGAAAGGCGGAATGGCGAGAATTCTGCGGCGGCTCAGACCGTTCGCGTAGAGAACCTCTGCGCGGCCCTGGCAGGATGGCGCGAGTGGCGGGCTCGATTCAAAAGCGGGTTTGCAGACCGATCCATGAATGCTCGAACTCAGATCCGGAAAGACCTGAGCTGCTCACGAAAGAAGACGTTTTTGACACTTAACGTCGACATTTCTCCGAAGCCAAGGGCTTGTTATCCCTTGAGAGAAATGGCGCGAACGACAGGGCTCGGACTCGCGACCTCCGGCGTGACCTCATACGGATCTAGGCCCCCTTCGGGTTCAATATCCGGGCCTCTCGCAAAAGCGATGTCCAATTGTGCGGCCCAAGGAGGGCGATGAGCTCTCGGGCCTGGGCATCGGTGATGTCGGTTTCGTTGACCAAACGGCGAGCAATGCCGTCCGTCGCACCCAGTGGCGTCCGCTGCTCTTCACTCATTGTCGGATGTCCCTTCCGTGCGACCCCAACGGGTCGCGACACGCAATGGTTCCTGCCTCGAACAAGGTATTGTTTGCCTTTCAACGGCAACGTGAGCATTTTAGATACGCCGGTCTCAAGCGCAATTTAAATTGCGTGGCGAACAATGCTCAACGTGATACTGTTGATCATACCTTTCGATCGCACATAAGGTTTTCGGTCGACGTCTATGCCGAGTGATGGTTCGCTTCGCGAGCTTTCGGCCCATGAGGGCCAATTTTATGGCATCCGTATCACCCTCCCACTTGGAAGCTGCGAGCACGCTCGCGGTGGTCGTTTCATCGAACGAGCCGCTTTTGTTCTTGACCGATGATCTTCGGGTCATCGTTGTCAGCGCTTCGTTTTGCCGAACCTTTGAGATCGATCCCGCCACGGTTTCAGGCAGGGAGCTTTCGGAACTCGGCGCAGGCGAATGGGACATGCCGAAGCTGAACTCGCTGCTGAAGGCAACCGCTTCGGGCAGCGCCAAGATCGAGGCCTACGAGATTGACTTGAAGCGGAACGGCCAGAAAACCCGCCAGTTGGTGGTGAACGCTCGCGTGCTCGAAGACGGCGACCCCGATCGTACTCGCCTCCTCGTAGCCATAACCGACGTCACGGATGCTCGCGCCAATGCCCGGCAAAAGGACGATCTTATTCGGGACAAGGCAATCCTGATGCAGGAGGTTCAGCACCGGGTGGCCAACAGCCTCCAGATCATCGCGAGCGTGCTGATGCAAAGTGCCCGCAGGGTCCAGTCAGAAGAGGCACGCGGGCATCTGCATGACGCCCACAACAGGGTGATGTCGATCGCTGCCGTGCAACGGCACCTCGCCCAGTCTGGCGCAGAAAGGGTTTCGTTGCGAACCTACTTGACCCAGCTCTGTCAAAGCCTTGGCGCTTCGATGATCTCCGACAGGGAACGGCTTTCCATTATCGTTTCCGTCGATGAAAGTGTCGTGAAGTCCGACATTTCGATAAGCTTGGGACTTATCGTGACCGAACTGGTGATCAACGCATTGAAGCACGCGTTTCCCGAAGAGCGGTCCGGCAAGATTTTGGTCGACTACCATTCGGACGGGCCATACTGGACCCTTTCGGTTCGAGACGATGGGATCGGCATGACAACCGGCGACGGCGCCGCTAAGGCCGGGCTTGGTACCGGGATTGTCGAGGCGCTTGCCAGAAACCTCCAGAGTGAAATCAGGGTAACCGACGCAAACCCGGGAACCCTGATATCAGTCGCCCACCTGCAGGCCGCTGTGGGCGACGACGTACCGGCCGCAGCATAGGACGATGACCAGTCCGAAAACTGCCGCTGCGGCACAACAGTCGCCTGACGCAGACGTTGGTCCTGCGCAGGCTGGAGAACTCATGACGAACCGAAAGGCTGTCATTCTCATCGTCGAAGACAACGCCATCATCAGGATGGGAGCTGTCGACCTGGTCGTCGATGCGGGTTACGAGGCCTTGGAGGCGACCAATGCCGACGAGGCAATTCGGCTTCTGGAGGCGCGAGCGGATATCGTCCTGGTGTTCACCGACGTCGGGATGCCCGGCACCATGGACGGCATCAAACTAGCGCATTACATCCGAAACCGATGGCCGCCGATAAAGCTGATCGTGGCGTCCGGCAGGGCGATTCTTGAAGAGAGCCGACTTCCGGAGGGAAGTCGATTCTTCCCGAAGCCCTATCACGAGAACACAATTATCGAAGAAATCCGGCGGATGGTACCCGATCAGATTTGAGATGTGGCAGCGCAAACTTCCCGGCCCAGTCGGCCTTGGCGACCCATCAGGTACAGGCTCGCTCCACCTCGAAGACGGCTTCTTCCTTGGTCGCCACACCGCCGCTCGATGATCCTTGGTACCAGAACCACATGCCGGGCCCGTGCAGTTCCTTGCTGATCCGCCCCGCCTTGCCCCCGATCTGCGCAAAGTGCGTGCCGAGCGCCTCGCCCTACCTCGAAAACGGGTCGGCGGAGTAGGCTTCGCCGCCGGCAACAAGCTCACGAAGGTCTTTGAGACTGCGGCTCGACACCGGGCTCGTCGTCGACGATCAGCTGCGAGCGATAGCCGTTGAACTTGACTTCATGAATCCAGTCGTCGCCTTCGGGAGGTTGCTCGACGAGCGTCGGCATCAGTGGCGGGATGACTTCAGACGCATGAACGGACACGCAAAACCGCGATTCAGTTAGCTGGCGATGAAATGGTTCGGGAACTTTTACGCGGTGACTATGTTTGCCCAAATGCCGAAGCTGTCGGATTTCGGGTCACCCAAGCACGGCAAGCCACAAGACGGCGAGCCACGAAATGAACGTCACCACTTCATCGTGTGCTCGGTCTGCGGCCAGCAGATCGATATGCGGGATTTTCGGCAGGTCGCACATCATGCCGATCAAGCGCACAAGCCGCTGAGATGGACGAGCGATCTTTTTGAGAAGGTGGGATGCAAGTATATAACATAGACGAAATACAGGGTGACATGCGGGTGGCATCTTACGTCGCCAGTGGCGTTACACCTCTTGCAGCGCTTCAGAAAATCACCGGCAAACCCATATCGCCCCGCGCCCTCCAAGAGCACTGGTTTAGAGTGGTTGACGGAAGTGACCGCAGTGTTTTCGAGTACAGCCTTGCCGAATAAGCATGGTCCGGTCTGGGCGCTCGCAAGCGTAAGGCTGAATCGCGTTTAAAGGGAATCATTGTCCTACGCCTTGGTGTCGCCGATCGGGTTAATTACGTGGCTGCTAATATGCGTTAATCTAAGCAAGCGGGGGACGAAAACCCTTCCCGCAGTGGCCGGTGTGGTGCACGCCCAGAGACCCCCAACTGCACCGGCCATTTTCCCTACGAGTGAGTAGCGCCAGCTTCTGCGCCAGCCCCCAGCCCGGCGGCGCAAGCCATGGGCTTGCGTCTCCATACCTGTGAGGGTCGGAAAAATACGTCGGCCCACATGGAGGTGGTGGCCTTTGCGGCAAGCAGCTTCGCCAACGAGACCGGCGGCTATGACCGCCGAAGTTCGACCCAATGGCCGAACGATCACTATCCAAATGCAGAAGGCGACTTCGCGCCGGGGCCCCAAGGTCGGATGGAGCTGATGGACATGTGGCGCTCGGCCGCGGTCGAGGCCAACGCCGCCTCGGTCGAGGCGATCTCGGCCAAGATGATGGGCAACTGGGTCGACAAGAACAAGGCGCTGCAGAAGACCTGTATGCCGGTCAATCTCGCAGCCGTGCGTTCCGCCAGCCGCCGCAAGGGGGCGAAAGCTGCTCCGCCAAGAACGAATACAAAAAGTTGAAACTCTCCGGAAAATGAGAGTTGAAACTTTTCAAGGGGCGGTAGCTAACCCCTTGAAAGAAATGGCGCGAGTGACGGGGCTCGAACCCGCGACCTCCGGCGTGACAGGCCGGCACTCTAACCAACTGAGCTACACCCGCGCATTGACGAGCACGTGTCAGCCGTGTTCGTCGTTGGGCCGCTGGATAAGGGGTTCGCCACCGGGTGTCAAGCGCGGCAGGACAGCATAACAGCAATCAGGAGAAGGTTTTTTGACAGCCGGCGTTTTGTTGGCAAAACCGGCCTCCAAGGAGGGCGTCCCGCGCTCATTTGGCCTTGCGAAGCTGGTCCTGACCGCTTAAAGGTCCGGCCCGGAGCGGGCGATTAGCTCAGTTGGTAGAGCGCTTCGTTTACACCGAAGATGTCGGCGGTTCGAGCCCGTCATCGCCCACCATTCCAATCACACAATCCATCCACCGCCGCGTCAGTGGCGAAGCCCGCCGTGCGGAGTTGGCTGGCCATCAACCGCCGCTTTGCAAATCCGCCGCAGATCGGCATGGATGTTTTTGGAGTTCAGCAACTCGGCCGCTTCCGGGTAGCCTTCGGCCAGCAACGTGGCGACGATCTCGGCTGGCGAGTGGTGAAAACCACCTTCCGCCAAAGCATGAGCCCGCTGGTAGATATGGCCTGTCCTGATTTCGTCTGTCATTCACAAGCACCTCCGTTGGTGAGCACTTCGTGCACAACCTTTGAGATGTATCCGAGTTCCGCACAACTTTTGAGGGGAAATTTACCCGCTGATGTACTGAGCACCGGATCTTGCGCTTGAAGTCGCGGCTCGCCTTCCCCCTCGCTGCCAGGAGATATGTCGGTCCGTTGCCGTCGGTGCAGCAATCAGGGCGGCAAGAGGCGAAAATCATTACCCTCCGGCAGCAATTGCCCGCCATCGACGACAATGGTCGTGCCGGTGATGTAGCTGGCATCGTCGGAGGCGAGAAACAGGAAGGCATTGGCGACATCGCGCGGGCTGCCAAGCCGGCCGAGCGGGATGGAGTCCTCCATGTTCTTGATATAGGCGGCGCCGCGGTGAAGCTCGATCGCTTCGGTGAGGATGTTGCCGGGCTCGACGCCGTTGACGGTGATGCCATAGCCCGAGAATTCGAGCGCGGCGGCACGGATGAAGCCGTTGATTCCGGCCTTGCTGGCGGAATAGTGGCCGTGCCCGGGGCTGGTGACGTGCGGGCCGGTAATGGATGAGGTGAAGAGCATGCGGCCGAAGTGCTGCGCCTTCATCGGCACAAGTGCTGCGCGCGCGGCATTGAAAGTGCCGCGCAGATTGACGGCCATGACGCCATCCCAGTCATCCGAGGTGGTGTTCTCGATCAGTTGCCAGGGATAGATGCCGGCATTCTGCACGATGATGTCGAGGCGGCCATGGTGCTTCAGCGCCGCCGCCACGGCGGCTTCCACGTCACTCATCCGCGAGATATCGGTGCGGATGAAGGGGACGCCGAGTTCGCCAGCGGTTGCTTGCCCGGCCTCGACTTCGTTGTCGGCGAGCACGAGTTTTGCCCCTTCTTCGGCAAAGCGTAGCGCAATGCCCTTGCCGATGCCGCGCGCACTGCCGATGATCAGCGCGACCTTGTCTTTTAACCGGTTGGTCATGCGAGCCGTCCTGTCATGCGAGTCTTTGGCGAATGGTTTGCTTGAAAGCGTCGAGCAGCACGGCGGCCAGCACCAGCAGGCCATGGATCACCTGGGTGAAGTTGGCCGGCAAGCCCATGAGGTTGATCGCCGTGTTGATGGCCGAGAGCAGCAGCACGCCGGCATAGACGCCGGGCAGGGTGCCGACACCGCCTTTCAGGCTGACGCCGCCGATGACGACCGCGGCAAAGGCGTTGAACAGCAGGCCGACGCCGAGATTGGCGGTGGCGCCGGAGGTGCGGATTGCCAGCAGCCAGCCGGCGAGGCCGGCGATGGCGCCGGCGAGCACGAAGGCGATGATGAGATTGCGGTTCACGCGGATGCCGGCGCGGAAGGTTGCGGTCTCATTGCCGCCGATCATGACGAGATGCCGGCCGAACGGCGTCTTGGCCATGATCAGCGAGAAAACCACGAAACAGGCAATTGCTATCCAGGCCGTCAGCGGCAGGCCGGCGAGTCGCTGGATGCCGAACCAGCGGATTGCCGGTGCTAGGTCCTGCGCCGAGCGGCCGCCCGAAATCACCAGCACAAGGCCTCGCACCCAGATGTAGGAGGCCAGGGTGATGATGAAGGCGCTCATCTTCACCCTGACAACCAGATAGCCGTTGAAGGCGCCGATGAAGCCGCCCACGGCAAGCGCCAGCAGCAGCGAGACCGGAACCATCAACCATTCCGGATGGAGCTGAACGCCAAGGCCAATGCCCGACGAACAGAACAGGATGCCGACCGCCATGGCGCTGAGCGCCGCCACCGATCTGACCGACAGGTCCATGTGACCGGCGATGATGACCAGCGCCAGGCCGATCGACATGACGCCGAGCACGCTGGAAGCCTCGATGATGTTGGCGAAGATGCCGAGCTGGAAATAGTTCGGGATGAAGATGGAAAAGACAACCAGCACGAACAGCAACATGAACCAGACGAGGTTGTCGAGGACGAACTCCAGGGCGTGGCGGGTGCGGGGGTTCATGGGCTGATCCGGCTGGCGCACGAACCCGAAAACCAAATCCGATCTTCGGAGGACCATGCGCAAATTGAAATTGCAGAGGATTGGCTCCGGACCGAGATGGTCCGGAGCGTTTTTGCGGGGATGCTGCTATTCGACGGATTTGACGGTGTCCGTCGGCGGCTTCTGGTTGCCCCAGAAGGCCGGGTTGTCGACGTTTTCCTTGGTGATGGCAGCACCGGGGATCTTGATGTTCGGACCCCAGGCTTCCTTGGTCACGGTCGATTTCAAGCCGAGCACGTCATATTCGCCGGGCTTGATCTCTTCTTTCTTGACGACCTTGTCCATGAACATGGCGACGGCCGCGGCCTGCGCGTAAAGCGGTTGCTCGACTTCGACGTTGAGCCAGCCCTTGCGGATCAGGTCGAGGCCGACCGGAGCGCCGTTCGAGCTCATCAGCATGACGTCGCCCGGCTTCTTGCCGGCGGCCTCGAGCGAGGCGACGGCAGCGACCGAGAGGTGCGCGGCATGGCTGAAGATCAGGTCGATATCGGGGTTCGCCAGCATCTGGTCGGCAACGATGGTGCCGGCGTTGCTGGCTTCCCATTGCATGGCCGGAAGCGAGATGATCTTGACGTCCGGAAACGCCTTCATCTTCTCCTCGAAACCCTTCTGGATGTCGAGCGTGTAGGGATCGCCGGGATCGCCGAGCACCTGCAGGACCTTGCCCTTGACCGAACCGTTCTTCGCTTTCAGAAGTTTCTCGGCCTGGTCGGCGGCGACGTACCCGATCTCCACCGTTCCCGCGACCGACGTGAAGTCGGAGGGGGTCGAGGTGATCTGGCGGTCAAACTCGACCACCGGGATGCCGGCTGCGCGCGCTGCTTCGATGGACGGTTTCAGCGCATTGAAGTCGACGGCGGCGAGGATGATCGCGGCCGGCTTCAGCGCGATGACGTCATTCATCTGCGATTGCTGGGCGTCGGTCTTGTTGTCGGCGTTCAGCGTCTTCACCTCATAGCCGACCTGCTTCAGGAACAGCTCCAGAGCGCTCACCGAGCCGGTCTGAAACTCATCGAGCAATGTCGGCACCAAGTAATAAACGGTCCCCTTGGACTGGGCGAATGCCGGCATGAGCGTGGCAAAAGCCAGTGCCAGGATACCGAAGACAGCAAGAAGTAGTCGCTTCATGTCGTTCGCTCCTGTTAAGCCGGACCCCACTTTTGTCCCTCAGCCTACCGGTCCGGCACCGGCAAGCGTTTCACCGGTGATCATGTTGATCACCGCGTCGGGACTTGTTTTGTTGCGCGCGACATCGCCCGCCACGACGCCTTGCCGGATGACCACGATCCGGTCGGCGACCTGGAAGGCCTGCTGCATGATATGGGTGATGATGACGACGCCGATGCCCTGGCTCGCCACCTGGCGGATCATGTCGAGACCGCGCCGCGTCTGTTCGACACCGAGTGCGGCGAACGGTTCATCGAGCAGCACCAGCTTGCCGCCCCAGTGCACGAAGCGGTTGAGCTCGATGGCTTGCCGCTGGCCGCCCGAAAGATGCTCGACATTGGTGCGCAGCGAAGGGATGCGGGTGCCGGCGGTGGCCAGCGCCTTTTCGACCACGGCCTCCATGGCGCGCTCATCGAGCACCGGAATGCCAAGAACCTTCCTGGTGATCTCGCGGCCCATGAAGAAATTGGCGACCACGTCGACATTGGTGCACAGCGAGAGGTCTTGGTAGACGGTTTCGATGCCCGCGGCCTTGGCTTCGGCGGGCGACCTGGCGAGGAATTCCTTGCCCTCGAACAGCATGCGGCCGGAGGTCGGCTCCAGCCCGCCGGAGATGATCTTGACCAGTGTGGATTTGCCGGCACCGTTGTCGCCCAGCAACGCCACGACCTCGCCCCGGCCGATCGAGAAGCTGATCCCCTTCAGCGCTTCGATCGCGCCATAGTTCTTGGTGACGTTGTCGAGGACCAGCAGCGGTTCGCTCATGCCGCAATCTCCCTGCTTTTTAGAAGGTCGCGCTCGCGCTCGCGTTCGGCGGCGAACATCTGCCCGAAGCGGGGCGACAGCACTCCGGAAACAGCGAGGGCGGCGGCACCGCGCAACACCGAATGCTGCCCGCCGCGCGCCACGACAATTCGAGGCGTCTTGCGGTCCTTTCGCGCGGAGACGGAGTTGTGCAGGCCCGCGGTCGAGCCAGCCAGCCGTTCGAGCAAGGCGGTGGACGCCAGCCCGCCCAGGATGATTGTTTCCGGGTCGAACAGGTTCTCGATGATGGCGACGGCATTGTGGAAGACAGGAGCGACTTCCACGACCCAATCGGCCTCGCTGCCGTTCCAGCGCCGGAGCGCTTCGAGCGAGAGGTATCTTTCGAGGCAGCCGCTGTTGCCGCACGGGCAATTCTCACCGCCGGGAACGACAGGAATGTGTCCGATCTCGCCGGCATTTCCCCAGGCGCCACGCAACACGCTGCCGTCATGAACCATGGCACCGCCAAGGCCGACGCCGAAATACAGGTAGTAATATTCGGAGAATTGAGCCCCGAGGCCGTAGAGGCGCTCGCCCATGGCCGCGGCCGCCATGTCGGTTTCAAAGAAGGCCGGTAGTCCGGTGGAAGCCGCCAGCCGCTCGCGCAGCGCCACGTCCTTCCAGCCGGTCATGGTGGTCGGACCGACAAAGCTCATGGATTCGACGCCGAACGGCCCGGGCAGGGCCATGCCAACCCCGAGAACCCGTCCTCCAGCCCGCAATCGGGTCAATTCAACCACCATCGCCCCGATCAGGTCGAAGGCGTGGTCCGGAGTCGCGTTGGGGGCCTCGCGGTAGCTGCTCTCGATCACGTCGCCGCTCAGATTGATCAACGCGGCGTTGATGCCGAGCGGGGTGATGTGGGTGCCGACGGCATAGCCGCCGTCGGGATTGATCCGCAGGGTCGCCGGCGGCAGGCCACGCCCCTTCGGCTCTTCGCGCAGGGACAGGATGTAACCTTGCTCTTCGAGCTCGCGAACGATGGTCGATACCGTCTGGACGGTGAGCCCGACGCGCCTGGCAATCTCGCCGCGGGCGATCGGTCCATGAAGGCGGATGGACTCAAGCACGATACGCCGGTTGTAGGGCCGGCCGAATTCCTGATTGGTCCCCCGCAGTGCCATGACGTGCGCCCCTTTAGGAGAGGGCAGCTTCGCACCAGTTATTTATTCAGTCAAATGGAATTCAAAAATAATTCGCGTATCCGTCGGCGCCGGGGTCACAGGCGATGAGGCCATTGCGAGCCGGTGCAGGACGGGGCCAGGGAAGGCGAAATCCACAGCGCTTGATTTTCCATCCCGCCTCACTCACAAGAGCACATTTGGTGGAGCGGCAAATAGTGTCGAAACTTACAAGTTTCCTGGAGAGACACGGTCTCAAACGAAAGCGCCAGCCATCAGTTGTTGTGCTTCCAGAACGGCGTATGAAGCAAATACTGCATGAGCGCTGCGTTATCGAGGGTGCCGATTTTGTGGCGCCGCACATGGAGAATGCTTTACTTTTCAACGACCAACAGCAAATACGAACTTACGCAATTGAGAAGGTGGCGAAGTCCGGGCTTCTGCTGGAATTTGGTGTCTTTGACGGGACAAGCATCAACCATTTTGCCGACAGGCTGACGGCGCACGGCGACACGCGGCCAATCTTTGGATTCGATGCTTTTCTAGGTCTTCAAGAAAACTGGGCTGGAACTGACTTCCAAGCCAAGGGTCGGCAGTTCAACAGGGACGGCCTTGTGCCGAAGGTTCGGCAAAATGTGAGCCTGATGAAGGGCTGGATCGAAGATACGCTTCCAACGTTTCTTGAGCAGCACCAAGGTCCGATTGCCTTCATTCATATTGACACGGACACCTACACACCCTGCAAAGCTATTCTCACGCTCTGTAGGGATAGGCTCGTCAGCGGCAGCGTCATCCTGTTTGACGAACTGCTCTGCTACCCAGGATGGCGATTTGGAGAGTGGAAGGCGCTGAACGAGGTGTTGAAGCCAGAGCAATACACCTGGGCAGCCTTCGAAGAGCAGCGGGCCGCGCTTGTCATCAATTGATGACAACTCCACAAGATACGGCGCCAACCGGCGTCGAATGTGTCAGTCCCGCCTGCCGGCGCACGCGATCGAACAGACCGGCCAAGGCTTTGATCCCCCGGCCTCGATCAGGGCTTGAGCGTCTCAGAGATACTGGGCGACCTTCTTGCCGATAGTCAGGAAGCGCAAGGGATCGATCGCTTCGCCATTGTGGCGGACTTCATAATGCAGATGCGGGCCGGTCGAGCGACCGCTGCTGCCGGTCTTGCCGATGACGGCGCCGGCGTCCAGTTTCTCGCCGACGGTCACGTCGATCTCGCTGAGGTGCCCGTAACGCGTCGCAAAACCATTGCCGTGGTCGACCTCCACCATGCGGCCATAGCCGCCGTTCCAGCCGGCCTTGGTGACGACGCCGGGCGCCGTGACCTTGGCAGCCATGCCGATCGGGGCCCTGAAATCCATTCCGGAATGCAGTGCGGCGGTGCCTAGGAGAGGATCGGTGCGAACGCCGAACGGGCTGGTGACGGAGTGGCCGGGGGCCGGATTGGCAAGCGGCAGCTGGCGCGCTTCCTTCTTGAGCTGGTCGAGCGTGTCCAGCGCCTCGTCCAATTCCTTGACCTTGCTGTCGAAGATCATCGAACTGTCGAGCGGTATCAGCGGTCCGCCGACATCGCTGTTGCTCTTGCCGAAATCACTATCGACCGGCAGGCCCGCCGCTACGAGCGCCTGGGTGATCGCGTCGGCGCTCTTGTAGGCGTTGTCGGCAAGCGTGCTGATGCGACTGAGCTGCTCGCTCTCGATGGATTTCAGCGACTGGTTGATCGACACGAACAGTTTGTCGGCACGATCGGCGGCTGAATCGCTGGGCAGCGGATCGGAGCGGGTCGACCACAGTGAGAACGGCCTGGTGTCGCCAGCACCGGGGTTGGCGCTCAGGCTGGCGACCGCGTAGTTTTGTACCGGCTGGTTGATGCTGCCGGTCACCTCGGCGGGTTTGTCCGGCTTCCCAATCGCTGCCGGATTTTCAGCTGGCGCCGTTCCCACTTCATTCTCTGCGCGTTCGAGCAGCGGGCCGAGGCGGCCATGGCGCTGGCTCAACTGGCTCTGACGTTCGAGCAGTTCGCTGACCTTGGTTTCCATCAGTTGCTGGTCGAGCAACTGGCGGCTGGTGATGCGGTCGACCTGGGCGCGAAGCGCCGAAATCCGATCTTCATAGGCCTGCTGCATGCGGGCTTGCCGCGCCGTGGTGGCGCCGATCAGGTCATCGCGCAGCACGAGGTAGGAGGTGGCCAGCAGGTATCCGACGACGATGGCGGCCAGCGCCGAACCGAGAAATGCCGCGAGCCAGGGGCGGACCGTGAAGTGCCTGATCTCGTTGCCCCGGGCGATGATGACCGTATGGGGTTCCTTGCGTCTGCCGAAGACTGCGGACTGACCGGTTGCGTTCACGGGACCAAGCTTTCGTTAAACACCACGACTGCTTGATTACACATTATTAGGGTTAACAAAGCTTTGCGGTGTTGCGTCAGCAATTGCCCGTCAGGCGGCACAAGGTTGCGGGGAAGGCGCATCAGCTTTCCCGGCAAGAACTCAAAGCGCGCGGACAGCCTCCAGCACGTCCTCGGCATGGCCCTTGACCCGGACCTTGCGCCAGATCCTGGCGATCCGCCCATCACGGCCGATCAGGAAGGTCGCCCGCTCGACGCCCATGTATTTGCGGCCATACATCGATTTCTCGACCCACAAATGATAGGCCTCGATGACCTTGCGCTCCTCATCGGCGGCAAGGTCGATGGTGAGATTGTATTTTGATTTGAACTTGTCGTGCTTCTTGGCGTTGTCAGGTGACAGGCCGATCACCACGGCACCAGCCTTTTCGAATTCGGGCTTCAGCTGCGAAAAGCTTATCGCCTCTTGCGTGCAGCTTGTTGTGTCGTCCTGCGGATAGAAATAGAGCACAACGGGTTTACCCGACAGTGCGGCAAGGCTAAGCGATCCGCCGCCGTCCCGCGGGAGATCGAATTGCGGCGCAAGATCACCTACGTCGAGGTCAGCCATACCAATGCCCTTGTTTGAGGTTACGCGCGAAGCCACACCGATATAGTGTCGAACGGGGATCTGTCCACGATCGAGTTCGTACAACGGAAAATTGCGTGGATCAGGAGCAACCGCAGCACGAGAAGATTAGGTTCAGGCGTGACGAGATCACCGACCTGGGGACTTTTCCGTCCGCGTGCCGTGTACCGCCGCTCGGTCAGGCGTCGATCGGACGCGGCTTTCGCATCCTGGCGAGGATGTTCGCCGGCTTCGCCAGCCTCGTGTTGTTGGCGGCTGTCGTTGTCTACCTGGTCGGTGTATCTGGCGTTGGCTCCGAGCGGCTTCGGGCGGAAGCGGAAACCGCCATTGAGAAACTGGCCGGCCTCGATGTCGATGTTTCGGTCGGACCGGCGCGCATCACCCTGGACGGATCGAGCTTCATTGCCCTGCAGGTCAGTGACGTCAGCCTGAAGACATCAGACGGCAAGCCGATGGCGGATGCGGGCCGCGTGCGTTTCGGCGTGCGCCTGATACCGCTGTTGTGGGGGGATGTGCGGCTGACCAGCGCCAGGATATCCGATGCGCGCATTGTCGTGGCGGCGATGCCGACCAGTGGCGACTGGTCCGCGGCCCTGCGCAACAAGGATGGCCTCATCGATCCGGAGAAACTTTCCGATGCGGTGTTTGGCAACATCCACCGCGCGCTCGACGCGGTGCGGGAAGATTCGCTGCGCCGCATCGATCTTCGCAACGTCGAATTCGTGCTGCCCGACACCGCAACGATCAAACGGGTCAAGATCACCGACGCCACCGTCGCGCAGTCGGGGCCAGGCGGCATGGAGTTTTCGTCACAGGCGGATGCCGACGGCACGGTGGTTACCGTCGCCGCTTCCGCCACCCGCGATATCGCGGCGCACCGCGTGACGGCGCTGAATGCGAGCATCGATCTGGCGGATGCCGGTGACACCACGGCCGCTGCGGGCAAGTTGGGCGCGGTCGCACTGAAGCTGACAGGATCGGAAGGGACCGGCACGAATGCTTCGCGGCTGACGGCCGCGCTGTCATCGACGGGATCCGTGCTCGATCTTGGCACACGTGGACTGCTGCCGGCAGATGTCGGCGTCGATGCGACGCTGGTTGCGGGCAGCAACAAGATCCAGGTGGACAGGCTGCTGCTGAAGACCGGCCGCTCGACATTCAATTTTGCCGGATCGATAGGGCCGAAGCCGGCGACTGGGACTGCCGGTGAGGAGCCGTCCTATCGTTACGACCTGACCAGCGACGGTTCGACATTGGCGCCATCGGAGTCGCCAGAGCCCGCGCTTGCTTTCCTGGCTCGAATTGCCGGCGTCTATCAGACCGTAAGCCATAGATTGGTGGCCGAGCAGATCGCGCTTCGTTCCGATTCCAGCGGCGAGGTGCTGGGAACCGCCGCCGTGGAATTCGTGGAGGGCAAAGCGCCTGGGATCAATCTCGCCTTCAACGTCCACGACATGCCGGTCTCCCACGTCAAGCAGCTTTGGCCGTGGTTTTCGGCGCGCAATGCGCGGCTCTGGGTGCTGGACAATCTGTTTGGCGGCCGCGTCGTCGACGCCAACCTTCAGTTCCACGTCGTGCCGGATCGCCTGGGCAATGGCGTGCCGCTTTCCGCCGACGAGGTGTTCGGCCACTTCCAGGTCGAAGGCTCGCGTTTCGACACGGCCGGCCGCATTCCGCCGATACGCGACGCGGTCGGCGTCGTTGGTTTCCGTGCCAATGATGTCGATATCGCGCTGACCTCGGGCACGGTCTTCATGCCCAGTGGCCGTACGGTGGCGGCCAGCAATGGAACGCTGACGGTCAAGGCGGCGAACCATCCACCGGTCATCGGCTCTCTCGACCTCGACGTCGAGGGCGAAGCGCCGGCAATCGCCGAACTCGCCTCGTATGAGCCGATCAACGCCATGCGCCATGTCGGCTTCCTGCCGGAAGACCTGTCCGGCAACGTCACCGGCCACGTCAAGGCGGACATCCCGTTGCAGTCCGGTGTCGACACCTCGAAGCTCGATTGGCTGGTGTCGCTCGACTACACGGGCCTTTCATTGGCCAAGCCTTTCGAGGGCCAGACCTTGGCGGATGCCGACGGCTCGATCACGGTCGACCCCGAAAAGGCGGTGATCTCCGCCAAGGCATCGCTGAACGGCATACCGGCCGAGCTCGATCTCATCGAGCCGCTGGAGGATGGCGGGCCGGCGCGCAGCCGCAAGGTGGCTCTGGTGCTCGACGACAAGGTCCGTGCCGCCGCGATGCCCGGCCTGACGCCGCTGCTTGCCGGAACGGTGAAGGTCGCCATCGACAAGAGCGGCACCGGCAACCAGAACGTCTCGGCCGATCTGACCAATGCCAGGCTGGACATTCCCTGGGCGGGCTGGAGCAAGGGGGCGGGGGTTCCCGCCAATGTCACGTTCGTCATGACCACGTCCGGCGACACCACGACGCTGTCCGACTTCAATCTCGACGGAAAGACTTTCTCCGTCGACGGCAGCGTTGTGCTGGTCAATGGCGCGCTGTCGTCCGCACGGTTCAGCAAGGTCGCTCTGAACAGGGGAGACGATGTCGCGGTGTCGGTGAAGCGGTCGGGAAAGGGCTATGCGGTCGACATCAATGGCAGCATGCTGGATGCCCGTTCTCTCATCAAGCAGTTCACCTCGGATGTCGACACAGCGACCAAGACCACCGGGTCGGACGCCATTTCGGTCAGCGCCGATGTCGATCAGCTGACCGGTTTCCACGACGAGCAATTGTCCAACCTCAAGCTCGACTACAGCGCGGCCGGATCGAGGGTGAACGGGCTGAAGGTCAGCGCCACGGCAAGTTCGGGTGCCGCCATAACCATCAGCAACACGACCGGCGACGGCCGCCGCGCGCTCAACGTGCAGTCCGCGGATGCTGGTGCCATATTGAGGTTTCTCAACATCTACGAACACATGGAAGGCGGCTCGATCACGCTGGCCCTGTCGGGAGCGAGCGACGGTCCGATGAAGGGCAAGGTCGATACGACCAACTTCTTCGTCGTCAACGAACCGAAGCTGGCCTCCATCGTCTCGACGACGCCAGCCGGCGACAGCCGCAGTCTCAACCAGGCGGTCAAGGGCAATCTCGACACGTCGCGGGTGAAGTTCGAACGCGGCTATGCCGAGATCGACAAGGGCAGCGGCTACCTGAAACTGGCCAATGGCGTGCTGCGCGGTCCGCGCATTGGCACCACCTTCCAGGGCACGCTTTATGACCAGGACAACAACATGGACATGACCGGCACCTTCATGCCGGTCTATGGCCTCAACCGCATCTTCGGCGAATTGCCGATCGTCGGCGCGCTTCTTGGCAATGGCCGCGATCGTGGCCTGATTGGCGTCACCTACCGGCTCAAGGGCAACGCCAACAAGCCACTTCTGGACGTCAATCCGCTGTCCGTCATCGCTCCCGGGATATTCAGGTCGATCTTCGAGTACCGGTAATCGACCTCAGGCCGGCCGCACGAGAATGTGCTTTTTCCTGCCGAGTGAAAGCTTTACGACGTTTTCCGGGCTCAAATCCCTGGGCGTCACCAGCCGGCGATCATCGCTGACAGGCTGATCGTTCAAGCGCACGGCACCACCTTGCACATGCCGTCGCGCTTCACCGTTCGACGCCGCCAGCCCGGCGGTTACCAGAAGCGACAGGATGCCGACGCCGGCTTCGAGCTTGGCGTTTTCAACCTCGACGGTCGGCAGCGACTCGGCGAGCGCGCCTTCCTCGAAGGTCTTGCGCGCCGTCTCGCTGGCTCTTTCCGCCGCCTCGCGGCCGTGCAGCATGGCGGCGATTTCGGTGGCGAGCACCTTCTTCGCCTCGTTGATCTCGGATCCGCCGAGTTGCTCAAGGCGTGCGACTTCGCTCAAGGGCAGCGTCGTGTACAGTTTCAGGAACCGGCCGACGTCGGCATCCTCGGTGTTGCGCCAATACTGCCAGAATTCATAGGGGCTCAGCATTTCCGCATCGAGCCAGACCGCGCCCGAGGCCGACTTGCCCATCTTGGCGCCCGACGAGGTGGTGAGCAGCGGCGTGGTCAGCGCGTAGAGTTGAGCATCCTCCATGCGACGGCCGAGGTCGATGCCGTTGATGATGTTGCCCCACTGGTCGGAGCCGCCCATCTGCAGGCGACAGCCAAGGCGCTTGTAGAGCTCGACGAAATCATAGGCCTGCAGGATCATGTAGTTGAATTCGAGGAACGACAGCGACTGTTCGCGATCGAGCCGGAGCTTGACGGAATCGAAGGCGAGCATGCGGTTGACGGAAAAGTGACGGCCGACGTCGCGCAGGAAATTGACGTAGTTGATCTCCATCAGCCAGTCGGCATTGTTGACCATGATCGCGTCATTCGGGCCGCTGCCGAATTTGAGGTAGGGCATGAAGTTGCGGCGGATGCCGGCGAGGTTGTCGTCGATATCCTGCGGGGTCAGCAGCTTGCGCGCCTCGTCCTTGAAGGACGGATCGCCGATCATCGAAGTACCGCCACCCATCAGTGCGATCGGCCGATGACCGGTCTGCTGCAGCCAGTGCAGCATCATGATCTGGATCAGCGATCCGGCGTGCAGGCTCTTGGCGGTCGCGTCGAAGCCGATATAGGCCGTCACCGTCTCCTTGGCAAAGAGATTGTCGAGGCCGGCATCATCCGAAGTCTGGTGGATGAAACCGCGCTCGCTCATCGTGCGCAGGAAATCGGATTTGAAGGCGGACATTGTTTCTTTCCCGAAAGCGCCCGGCCGCTGCGGCTCTGGCGTGCATGAACGCGGGCGTTTAGCATCCAAGCGCGATCAGCAAAAGTGGAATCCGGTTTTGCGTCAGATCGCGCGTCAACGAAGAACTCGCGATCAGCAAAAGTGGAATCCGGTTTTGCGGCTGAAGACGCCGAAGCGATCACCCGTTGTTGAAACGTTGCAGCGGGCCTTCCGGCACGAATGCTTGCTTCATCGTTTCGGCTGGCGTAATGAGGCGCCGCGCCAGAAGGTTCTTGCAGCCCACGACCTCGAACGGCACCGCACGGCATCCATCCAATGCCATATCCGACGACAGAGCCCGACGCGACATGCCGGACGCATTGATATCCATCGTCATTCCTTGCAGGAACGAGGCGGCAAACCTGCCGCTGCTGATCGATGAGATCGAGGCGGCGATGGCCGGCCGCGACTTCGAACTGATCATCGTCAATGACGGTTCGACCGACGAGACCGCTTCGGTGCTCGCCGAGCAGGCGGCAATTCGCCCGTTTCCGCTGCGGGAATTGCGGCACCAGAAATCCGCCGGCCAGAGCCTTTCGGTGCGTTCGGGCGCTTGGGCGGCGCGCGGCAGCATCGTCGCCACGATCGACGGCGATGGCCAGAACGATCCGCAATACATTCCGGTGCTGGTCGATGCCTTGCGGCAGGCCGGGCCCAATTTCGGCGCCGCGCAAGGGCAGCGCCTCAAGCGCCGCGACAGCAAGGTCAAGCAGCTGGCGTCGCGTTTCGCCAATTGGCTGAGAAACGCCATCCTGCATGACGAGACGCGCGACACCGGCTGTGGCCTGAAGGCGGTGCATACCGATATCCTGCGGAAACTGCCGTTCTTCGACGGCACCCATCGCTTCGTTCCGGCGCTGGTCATCCAGGAGGGATACCGCGTCGTGCATTGCGACGTCATCGATCGTTCGCGCCGCCACGGCAAGTCGAACTACGGGATTTTCGATCGCGGCCTGCAGGGTGCGCTCGATCTCGGCGGTGTCTGGTGGCTGCGCCGCAGGCGCCGCAGAATGCCCAAAGTAGAGGAAATCAGGCATGGGTAACGTGCTTCAGGAATTGGTGACCTGGCTTCACCAGGTTTTCATCAAGCAGTTCGATGCGTGGATCCTGCTCGGCTTCATCGCCCAGTTCTTCTTCACCATGCGCTTCGTCGTGCAGTGGCTCGCCTCGGAAAAGGCCAAGCGCAGTGTCGTGCCGGTCGCGTTCTGGTTCTTCTCGCTGTTCGGCGGCGGCCTGCTTCTGATCTATGCCATCCAGCGTCAGGATCCGGTCTTCATCGCCGGGCAGGCCATGGGCATGTTCATCTATATCCGCAATCTCTGGCTGATCGCCAATGAGCGCAAGGCCGCGGCGATGACCAAGGTCGATTGAGCGGCCTGGGCGCTTCGAAAAATGGTCAGAGAGGCTGAAGCATGGCGTTGAACAGGAACTACATCCTCCTCTTCCTGTTCAGCCTGGTGATGACGGTTTCGGGGCTGGCGTCGATGCCGCCGGTCGACCGTGATGAACCGCGCTTCGTCCAGGCCACCAAGCAGATGGTGGAGACTGGCGACTATGTCGACATCCGTTTTCAGGACGCCTCGCGCTACCAGAAGCCAATCGGTATATATTGGCTGCAATCCGCGGCCGTGATGCTGAGCGGCGAGGGCGCCGAAGCGCCGATCTGGGTCTATCGCACCGTCTCGGCGCTCGGCATTGCCATTGCTGTGCTGGCGATCGTCTGGACTGGCACCAATCTTTTCGGAGCCAATGCCGGTATCGCCGCCGGCCTGGTCATGGCCGCGATCTTTGCCACCGCCTTCGAGGGCCGCGACGCCAAGACCGATGCGATGCTGCTGGCCTGTTGCGTGGCGGCGCAAGGCGCGCTGGCGCAGATCTATCTGGCGTCGCGCCGGAACGAACCTGTCGCCGGCCATCTGTGGTGGATCTTCTGGATAGCGCAGGGTGCCGCGATCCTCATCAAGGGACCGATCGCGCCGCTGCTGTCGGCGCTCACCATTGCGGTGCTGTTTGCCTTCGAGCGCGACGGGCGCTGGCTGGCGAAGCTCAAAGTGGGGCGCGGCCTGGCACTGGTCGTGCTGATCGTGCTGCCCTGGCTTGCCCTGATCACCTGGAAAAGCCATGGCGCTTTCCTGCAGCAGGCCGTCGGCAAGGACATGCTTGGCAAGGTCGCGTCGGGCGAGGAATCGCATGGCCTGCCGCCCGGCTTCTACATGCTGACCTACTCGCTGTTCATGTGGCCTTTCGGCCTGATCGCGGTTGGTGCCGGGCTCCAGGCGCTCAACCGGTTGCGCGACGATCCCCGGCTGCGTTTCTGCCTTGCCTGGTACATCCCATTCTGGCTGGTGTTCGAGCTCATTCCGACAAAGCTGCCGCATTATGTCCTGCCGGCCTACCCCGGCATGGCGCTGCTGATCGGCTGGCTGCTGACATTGTCGCCGCAGGATGCCAATGCACCGCTCAGACGCTGGCAAAGCTGGTTGTGGTGGTCGACCGCATTCGGCCTGGTCGTGGTCAGCCTCGGCCTGGCGGTGGTGTGCGTGGGCGCGCCGATCTACCTCACCGGCACCTTCTCATGGTGGAGCATTCCGGCGGCGGCCGCAGCACTCGGCGCCGGCTACTTCGCCTTTTCGCGACGGTTGCAAGTGCCGCTTCGCCGCATTGCCGCCGTCGCGGTCTGTGCGGGCATCACCTATGCCTTGTTGTTCAGCGTCATCGCGCCCTCGCTGAAGCCGATCTGGCTGAGCCCGGCGATCGAGGCGGCGGTCCGCGCCAACAGGCCTTGCGACACCACCGTGCTCGCCTCGGCGGGGTATCACGAACCGAGCCTGGTGTTCCTTGTCGGCACGAAAACGGTTCTGACCGATGTCGATGGCGTCGCCAGGCATCTGCTTGCCGACCCTGCCTGTGCGCTGGCGCTGGCGCAGGTCGGCGATGAGCAGAAACTGAATGGCCTGCTGGCGGCACAAGGCAAATCCGCGAGCCGCGTTGCCCAGATCGACGGGCTCAACTATTCGTCGGGAGACAAACTGTCGCTCGGCCTTTACCGTGTGGTTCAATGACGGCTGTTCGATGATAGGGTCGAATTTCCAATGCTCGTGAAATCGCGCCCTTCTGTTTCCCGCGGGCTCCTTGGCGTGGGGCGCCGATCCTTGGACAATTTTCGCGATACGATGCAGATCGCAAGCAAGCGCTTTGCCGTTCGACCCGCCGGCTACCCGAACATAGTGTGGCCTGTCTGGGGCCTGGCCTGGGTTTTTCTGACGGCGGCAGCGTTTGTTCGCCTCGACACTCCGGCCGGAATGCTTCGCGACCAATGGTCGCCAGGGTTTGTCCACCTTGCCGATTTTTTCACGCAGTTCGGCCTGGGTGGCTGGTATCTCATTCCGTCGGCGCTTCTGCTCGTCGCCGCGAACCTGACGGACTGGCGAAGCCTTTCGAGGCGTTCGCTGATGCTGGCCTACAACTGGACCTGCTTGGCATTTCTGGTGCTGAGCGCCGTCGGTCTGTCCGGCCTGACCGTCAATATGCTGAAATACGCCATCGGTCGGGCCCGCCCGCTTTATTTCCACGATTTTGGCGTTCTGTCCCTGCACCCTTTCGCCTTTGATGCGCGCTTCGCCGGCTTTCCATCCGGCCATGCCACGACAATGGGCGCCGTGTTCGGGGTTGCGCTGCTTTTGTTTCCGCGGCGCTGGTACATAGCCTTGGCGATCACGGCGTGCATCGCGTCGACGCGGGTCTTTGTCGGCGCGCACTATCCCAGCGACACCGTCGCCGGCTTCGGCCTTGGCTGCGCCTTCGCTCTGGCCAGCGGGCTGGTCTTTGCCCGGCTTGGCTTCATCTTTCGTCCGACAGGGTCGGGATTGCCGGTTCGCAAGGAGACGTTTTGGCTGATTGGCCCGACCAGGAAGACCGCCTGAGCGCTCGGATTTGCCGAAGCCTAGTTGCCGTCGAGACCGCCGTAGGATCTCACCAGGCCGGCCATATCGGGTGACCGGTGGTTTTCGATTTCCAGCCCTTGGGCGACGCCGGCACGGTCGGCGACCGGCCGGTTCTGGCTGACTTTCCACTTGCCGTGGATTTCGTTGATCTCGATTTCCAGCCCGATGATGCCCTTGATCTGCGACTGGATGAAGGGCGCCGGCGCGTCGGTCACTGACCAGGGGGCCTTGCGAGTGCCTTCCTGGGACGCAGTCAGATCGGCAATCTGCCGCGCCAGCCAGTCCTGGTCATCCATCACCTTGACGGTGCCGCGCACCTGCACGATGGCATAGTTCCAGGTCGGCACCACCTTGCCGGTTTCGCGCTTGGTCTCGTACCAGGACGGCGTCACATAGGCATCGCTGCCCTGGAAGACGATCAGCACCGGCGAGGCCGGATTGTCGGCCAACAGGCGCCATTGTGGATTGGCCTTGGCAAGATGCGCGCGCAGCCTGCCGTTGGGCGGCACGTCGCCATCGAGCAGGAACGGGATGGCGTTGGCGACCGGCCCCTCGGCGCCGTTGCAAATCAACAGGCCCAGCGGATGTGCCCGGATCAGCCCGTGCAGGATGTCCGGCCGCGTTTCCTTGAAGTGAGGAGGCTCGTACATCGCCTGTCGCTTCTTCCTGGTCTATCTCAGCCGCTTCGGCCGCGGATCGGACAATTCGCCGGCGAGCCGGCGGTCGAGATAGTCCGCGCATTCCTCGAGCAGCAGGTCTGCGTCGTTGGCGAAGAAGTGGTTGGCGCCGGGCAAGGTCTTCTGCGTGATGGTGATGCCCTTTTGCGTGTGTAGCTTGTCGACCAGGCCTTGCACGTCCTTCGGTGGCGCCACCTTATCGGCATCGCCATGAATGATCAGGCCCGATGACGGGCAGGGCGCCAGGAACGAGAAGTCATAGGTGTTGGGCTGCGGCGCTATCGAGATAAAACCCTCGATCTCCGGCCGGCGCATCAGCAACTGCATGCCGATCCACGAGCCGAACGAATAACCGGCGACCCAGCAGCTTTTGGAATCCGGATGCAGCGACTGCACCCAGTCGAGTGCCGCGGCGGCATCCGACAACTCGCCGGTGCCGTGATCGAATTCGCCCTGGCTGCGGCCGATGCCGCGGAAATTGAAGCGAAGCGTGGTGAAATCCCGCTTCTGGAACATATAGAAGAGGTCGTAGACGATCTTGTTGTTCATCGTGCCGCCAAATTGCGGATGCGGGTGCAGGATGATGGCAATCGGCGCGCTCTTTTCCTTGGAGGGCTGGTAGCGTCCCTCCAGACGGCCGGCAGGACCGGTGAAAATGACCTCAGGCATGAAATACTCCACTTAGGTAATACGAATGCGCGGCGCCCGGAACGTATCTTCCTCTGGCCTTGACGCAGGGCGAGCGTCTTCTTAGAAGCTAGTTTAGAATTGTTCAAAACTGAGTGGCCAAAACGTCGAGCCCGGCCACTCGCGCCGCAAGCCGCGTAAATAGGACGGCTCGCCTTGGAATTTCAAGGAAATAACGCCATACGACGGCGGAATGGCTTCTGACGGGACCAACTGGACGAAAATGGCCGGACTACGCGCCTATCTCGACTACAATGCCAGTGCGCCGCTGCTTGCGGTGGCGCGCGAGGCTATGGTCGCGGCGCTTGATGTCGCCGCCAACCCGTCGTCGGTCCACGCCGAGGGGCGTGCTGCACGACGCCTGATCGAGACTGCAAGGCGTGATGTGGCAGCGCTGGTCAACGCCAAGGCCGAGCATGTCGTGTTCACCTCCGGCGCGACGGAGGCCGCCTCGACGCTGCTGACACCCGACTGGCGGATGGGACGCGGCACGGTACGCATGAGCCGGCTCTACGTGTCCGAGGCCGATCATCCATGCCTGTTGAATGGCGGGCGGTTCCCGGCAGCGCAGGTGACGCGGATTGGCGTTGACGCCAACGGCATCGCCGACCTTGCAGCCTTGGCCGTGGCGCTTGCCGCACATGACAAGGCCGATGGCCTGCCGCTGGTTGCAATCCATGCCGCCAACAACGAGACCGGGGTGATCCAGCCGATCGATCGGATTGCCGGGATCGTCAAGGCGGCGGGCGGCGTTCTCGTCGTTGACGCCGTTCAGGCCGCGGGCCGTGTTTCGATCGATATGTCAGCGGGTTACGCCGACTATCTTATTTTGTCTTCGCACAAGATCGGTGGTCCCAAGGGCGTCGGCGCCATTGTCGCCGCCTCCGATCTGATGATGCCGAAGCCCCTGGTCAGTGGTGGTGGCCAGGAAAAGGGCCATCGCGGCGGCACGGAAAACCTCGCCGCCATCGCTGGTTTTGGCGCGGCCGCGCGCGAGGCTCAGACCGGATTGCCAACCATGGATGCGGTTGGGCATCGCCGCGACGAGATCGAGGCCATCGTGAAAATGCTGGTTCCGGACGTGGAAATCTTCGGAACCGGTTCGCCAAGGCTTGCCAACACGACATTCTTCGCTATTGCGGGCGTCAAGGCCGAAACCGCGCAGATCGCCTTCGATCTGGCGGGTGTGGCTCTGTCTGCCGGCTCAGCCTGTTCGTCGGGCAAGGTCGGGCCGAGCCATGTGCTGAAAGCCATGGGGCACAGTGACAGCGTTGGTGCCTTGCGCGTGTCGATCGGTTCAGCGACCGGCGCGCAGGACATCGATCTGTTCCGCATCGCGTTGGCGGGGATCGCCGCGCGACAAGCCGCCAGGGAAAAGGCGGACAAGGAAAAGGCCGCATGAGCGGCCAGAGATAGACAGGCTTCACGGCCTGGTAGAGCCGTGCGTTTCATGTTGGCCGGGTGAATTTCCGGTCGGAACGCACTATATGGAACTTACGCTGCCGCGGACGGCCCTTTGGGGTGTTCATTTTGGCGGTGCCATAGTTTGAAAACTGCCGGGCCTTGACCCCGGCGTGGATGGAGAACGCTTATGCCTGCTGTGCAGGAGACGATCGATCGAGTCCGCAAGATCGATGTCGACCAGTATAAATACGGATTCCAGACCGAAATCGCGATGGACAAGGCCCCGAAGGGGCTGAGCGAAGACATCATCCGTTTCATTTCGGCCAAGAAGGATGAACCGTCCTGGATGCTGGAATGGCGTCTGGAAGCCTATCGCCGCTGGCTGACGCTTGACGAGCCGACTTGGGCGCGCGTCCATTACCCGAAGATCGATTTCCAGGACATCTACTTCTATGCGGCGCCCAAGAGCACGCCCGGCCCGACCTCGCTCAGCGATGTCGATCCCGAACTGCTGAAAGTCTATGAAAAGCTTGGCATTCCGCTGAGGGAGCAGGAAATCCTCGCCGGCGTGCAGAAGACCGACGCCTCGGAGCTCGAGGAAGTCAGCGACAATGTCTACAAATCGGGCCGTGTCGCTGTCGACGCGGTGTTCGATTCCGTCTCCGTCGTCACCACCTTCAAGAAGGAGCTGGCGCAGGCCGGCGTCATATTCTGCTCGATCTCGGAAGCCATTCGCGAGCATCCGGAACTGGTGAAGAAATATCTTGGTTCGGTCGTGCCGACTTCCGATAACTACTACGCCACGCTGAATTCGGCCGTGTTCACCGACGGGTCCTTCGTCTTCGTGCCCAAGGGCGTGCGCTGCCCGATGGAACTGTCGACCTATTTCCGCATGAACGAGAAGAACACCGGCCAGTTCGAACGCACGTTGATCATCGCCGAGGAGGGGGCTTACGTCTCCTATCTCGAAGGCTGCACGGCGCCGCAGCGCGACGAGAACCAGCTTCATGCCGCGGTCGTCGAACTGGTGGCGCTCGACGATGCGGAGATCAAGTACTCGACGGTGCAGAACTGGTACCCCGGTGACGCCGAGGGCAAGGGTGGCATCTACAATTTCGTCACCAAGCGCGGCGACTGCCGTGGCGACCGCTCGAAGATCTCGTGGACGCAGGTCGAGACCGGTTCGGCCATCACCTGGAAGTATCCGAGCTGCATCCTGCGCGGCGACGATTCCAGCGGCGAGTTCTATTCGATCGCCGTGTCGAACGGCTATCAGCAGGTCGATAGCGGCACCAAGATGATCCATCTCGGCAAGAACACGTCGAGCCGCATCATCTCCAAGGGCATCGCCGCCGGCTTCTCGCAGAACACGTATCGCGGCCAGGTTTCTGCGCACCGCAAGGCGACCAACGCCCGCAACTTCACCAACTGTGACTCGCTGCTGATCGGCGACCAGTGCGGCGCGCACACCGTACCTTACATGGAAGCCAAGAATTCGACGGCGCAGTTCGAGCATGAGGCGACGACCTCGAAGATTTCCGAGGACCAGAAGTTCTACGTCATGCAGCGCGGCATCCCCGAGGAAGAGGCGATCGCGCTGATCGTCAACGGGTTCGTCAAGGACGTCATCCAGCAGCTGCCGATGGAATTCGCGGTCGAGGCGCAGAAGCTGATCGGGATCTCGCTTGAGGGCTCGGTCGGCTGACCGGACAGATATTCAGGAAACAAAAGAATGCTTGAGATCAGAAACCTGCACGCCCGCATCGTCGATGACGGCACCGAAATCATCCGCGGTTTGAACCTGACGGTGAAAGCCGGCGAAGTCGCCGCCATCATGGGTCCGAACGGTTCGGGAAAATCGACGCTGTCCTATATCCTCGCCGGGCGCGAGGACTATGAAGTCACCGAGGGCGACATCCTCTACAACGGCCAGTCGATCCTCGGAATGGATCCGGCCGAGCGCGCCACGTCCGGCATCTTCCTCGCCTTCCAGTACCCGATGGAGATACCGGGTGTGGCGACCATGGAATTCTTGAAGGTTGCGATGAACGAGCAGCGCAAGGCGCGGGGCGAAGAGCCGCTGAAGATTCCGGAATTCCTCAAGCGCGTGAAGGAAGCCGCCGCCTCGCTCAGCATGGACATGGCGATGTTGAAGAGGCCGCTCAATGTCGGCTTCTCCGGTGGCGAGAAGAAACGCGCCGAGATCCTGCAAATGAAGCTGCTTGAGCCGAAATTGTGCGTGCTCGACGAAACCGATTCCGGCCTCGACATCGACGCGCTTAAGATCGTTTCCGACGGCGTCAACGCGTTGCGCGCGCCGGACCGTGCTTTCCTGGTCATCACCCACTACCAGCGCCTGCTCGAACACATCGTGCCGGATAGCGTGCACGTGCTCTACAAGGGCCAGGTCATCAAGTCCGGCGACAAGTCGCTGGCGCTCGACCTGGAAGCCAATGGCTATGCCGGCGTGATCGGCGAAGCCGCGTGAGATGCCAGAAGGCAAGGCAAGACTGATGAATATGCACACACAGCCCCAGCGGACACCGGCCGAGACGGCGTTGATCGACGCCTTCGGCGAACGGTTGTCGCTGCTACCGGGCGACGGCGCGGTGATGCTGAAGCGCGACGACGCCATCGAGGCGATCAAGCACGGCCTGCCGACTCGGCGTGTCGAATCCTGGCACTACACGGACCTGCGCCGGCTGCTGAATGCGGTGCCGGACTTCGATCCGGCCGCGGCGGTCAAGGCCATTGCTCCGATCGTGGAAGGCTCGGCCGTGTTGGCCGTCCTGAACGGCGTATCGAGCACGAAGGTGCCGGCCGTTGAGGGCGTCACCGTGCAGCGCCTGACGGAAAAGCTGATCGATGGCAGCATCGCGCCGGGGCTCGATCCCTATGGCAGCGACGATGCCATCGGCGCTTTGAATACCGCTTTCGTTGCTGACGGTTACTTTGTCGACATCGCCGATGGCGTCGAACTGGACAAGCCGATCGAACTGCAGAACCTGCAGGCCGGTGGCCAGACGCATGTGCGCCTGCCGGTGCGTGTCGGCGCTGGCGCCAAGGCAATCATCGTCGAGCGTCAGACGGGTGACGGGGCTGCTCTGGTAAGTTCGGTCAGCCAGCTCGTGCTCGGCGAGGGCGCCGAGGTGACGTGGCTGATCGTCCAGGAACAGCCGGAGACGGCGACGCATCTGGCGCAGTTCACGGCCCATATCGGCAAGAACGCCAAACTGACGCTGTTCGTCATGAATGCCGGCGGCAAGCTCGTGCGCCAGGAGATCATGGTCAAGACCACTGGCGAGGGCGCCGATTTCAAGCTGCGTGGCATCAACTTGCTTGCAGGCGACACCCATAGCGACGTGACCATGGTGCTCGACCACACCGTGCCGCACACGACCTCGACGGAAGTGATCCGCAACGTGGTGACCGGCAAGGCGCGCGGCGTCTTCCAGGGCCGCATCAACGTCCACCAGTACGCGCAGAAGACCAACGCCAAGATGGCCTGCAACACGCTGCTGTTGTCGGACGACGGCGAGTTCTCGACCAAGCCCGAACTTGAAATCTTCGCCGACGACGTCGTCTGCGGCCATGGTGCGACCGTCACCGAGATAGACCACGACCACCTGTTCTACCTGATGGCGCGTGGCATCGACGAGAAGAGCGCGCGCGGCCTTCTGGTCAAGGCGTTTGTCGCCGAGGTGATCGAGGAATTGGACGACGAGACGATTGTCGAGGCGCTCGAAGCGCGGCTTGACGACTGGTTCGTGGCACACGGGTGATCCTGATGAACGCTCCGGGCAAGATCGGAGATTTCTACGACGTCGAGGCGATCCGCCGCGACTTCCCGATCCTGTCGCGGGAAGTCTATGGCAAGCCGCTGGTCTATCTCGACAACGGCGCGTCGGCTCAGAAGCCGCAGGTGGTGCTGGATACAATCCAGCACGCCTACAGCCAGGAATACGCCAACGTTCACCGTGGCCTGCATTTCTTGTCTAATGCCGCGACCGATGCGTATGAGAAGGCGCGCGAGACTGTGCGCCGTTTCCTCAATGCGCCGAGCACCGACAACATCGTCTTCACCTCGAACACGACGTCGGCGATCAACACGGTCGCCTATGGCTATGGCATGCCCAACATCGGCGAGGGCGACGAGATCGTGCTGTCGATCATGGAGCACCACTCCAACATCGTGCCGTGGCATTTCATCCGGGAGCGGCAGGGCGCCAGGCTGGTCTGGGTGCCGGTCGACGATCTCGGCGTCTTCCACATCGAGGAATTCGAGAAGCGGCTGACCGACCGCACCAAGCTTGTCGCCATCACGCAGATGTCGAATGCCTTGGGCACGGTGACGCCGATCAAGGAGATCGTGCGCATTGCGCATTCGCGTGGAATTCCCGTACTCGTCGACGGCAGCCAGAGCGCCGTGCACATGCCGATCGACGTGCAGGATCTCGATTGCGATTTCTTCGTCTTCACTGGCCACAAGGTCTACGGTCCGTCCGGCATCGGCGTGCTCTGTGGCAAGAAGGACATTCTCCTGGGCATGCGACCGTTCATGGGCGGTGGCGAGATGATCGAGGAAGTGACGGAAGACATCGTCACCTATAACGAGCCACCGCACCGCTTCGAGGCCGGCACGCCGCCAATCGTGCAGGCCATCGGGCTGGGCGCGGCACTCGACTATATGGAAAAGGTCGGTCGCGAGCGCATCGCCGCGCACGAGGAAGACCTCAAGACCTATGCCCACGAGCGGCTGCGCGCCATCAATTCGCTGCGCATCTTCGGCGACGCACCGGGCAAGGGGGCGATCATTTCCTTCGAGTTGCAGGGCATTCATGCCCATGACGTGTCGATGGTGATAGATCGGCAGGGAGTAGCGGTCCGCGCGGGCACCCATTGCGCCCAGCCGCTGTTGAAACGTTTTGGCGTAACCTCCACATGCAGGGCATCGTTCGGGATGTATAATACAAGGGCCGAAGTCGACGCTTTGGCAGAAGCGCTCGAAAAAGCGCGAAAGTTCTTCGGGTGACGATCATGGACGACGCTAGCCATACCACCGAGACCGTACCGGAAGCGGCCATCAATCCGCTGGTTTCCGCTTCGGCCATTCCCGCCGACGAATTGGCGCGGCTGACCGACGACATCGTCTCGGCGCTGAAGACCGTCTACGATCCGGAAATCCCGGCCGACATCTACGAGCTCGGCCTCATCTACAAGATCGACATCGAGGACGACCGCTCGGTCAAGATCGACATGACGCTGACCGCGCCCGGCTGCCCTGTCGCTGGCGAAATGCCGGGCTGGGTCGAAAACGCCGTCGGCGCCGTCGAAGGTGTTTCCGGCGTCGAGGTCAACATGACCTTCGACCCGCCCTGGTCGCCCGACCGCATGTCGGAAGAGGCACAGGTGGCGGTCGGTTGGTACTAGCGTCGAGCCGACAAAGGTTGGTGCCCTTGCGCCAGTGATAAAACTTCACCATTTTAGGTGAGGAATCATTCGGCAGGCCTTGAACCTGCATGGAATGGAGAGAGAAAAAATGGGACGCTTCGCCGTCATCACGATGACCGAAAAGGCCGCCGACCGGGTGCGCGAGATCGTCGCCACCCGCGACAACGCGCATGGCATACGCCTCGGCATCAAGAAGGGCGGCTGCGCCGGCATGGAATACACGGTCGATCTGGTGACCGAGCCCAACACCAAGGACGACCATATCGAGCGCGACGGCGCCCATGTGTATGTCGCGCCTGAAGCAGCGCTTTTCCTGTTCGGCACCGAGATGGACTTCGAGCAGACGACGCTGCGCACCGGTTTCACCTTCCACAACCCGAACCAGAGTTCGGCCTGCGGCTGCGGCGAATCCGTCGAGTTGAAGCCGGCTGACTTGAAAGCGCTGGCAGAGGCGCGGGCGTCGGCCTGAGTATTCCTCCCCCGCAAACGGGGAGAAGGATGCTAATCCACCCACATCTTCATTCGCTTGTGCCAGTCGGCGATCGATTCCTCCGGGTAGACGTCGAATGTTTTGTCGCCCTTGCCGATATCAGGCTCGACCCAGTTCGCCTTGTACTTCAGCATCAGATGCACCTTGCTCGGAGGCTTCGGCAAGTCGCTGTCGATCGCCGAGGCGAAGGGATGGACCAGCTCCGGCCAGGTCGGATCGTAGAGCCACAGTGCCGATCCGCATTTCCTGCAGAAATTCCGCTCGCCTGACGAGACTTCGCATTGCGAATGCTCGTCATCCTCGATCTCGGCTCGATAAACGCCAAGATTGCGCTTGCCGGTAATTTTCAGCGTTTCGTAGTCGGCGCCGAGATTGATGGCGAAGCCGCCACCACCCTGTTGCTTGCGGCAGATCGAGCAGTAGCAGAGCATGAACGGCACCGGTGTGTGGCTCTCGACCTCGAAACGCACGGCGTTGCACCGGCAGGACCCTTTGAGCAGAAGCGGCATGAAAAACTCCGACGAATTTCGTTCTCAACCTGTCAGCATGGTTTTGGTTGCGGCGATGACAATGCCAGATGCCGATGTCATGATCGCGGCATGGACAATGAACGCATAGCCGAACTTTTCGAAGGCCTTGGCCCGGTCAGCATCCGCAAATTGTTCGGCGGCAAGGGCATCTATTTCGACGGCGTCATCGTCGCCATCGTGCTGCGCGGCGAATTGATGCTGAAGGCGGACGAGCAAAGCGCGCCCGCCTTCGAAGCCGCCGGTTGCAAGCAATGGACCTATACCGGATCGCGGCACGGCAAGCTGGTCTCCATGCCCTACTGGAGCATTCCCGACAGCGCGTTCGACGATCCGGACGAGATGGCGGTGTGGGCACGCCGCGCCCATGAGGCGGGACGGCGCGCCGGCAAGTAGCTGCGTGGAAACTACAATGCCCTGGCGATCTTAGCCGCCAGTCTTGCATTGTTTTCGACCAGGGCGATGTTGGTCTTGAGGCTCCTGCCGCCGGTCAGTTCGAGGATCTTCGACAGCAGGAATGGCGTCACCGCCTTGCCAGTCACGTTGAGAGCCTCGGCTGCCTTCTGCGCGGCTTCGATATAGAAGGCCATCTCCTCGGCCGGGATTTCGTGGTTTTCCGGCACCGGATTGGCAATCAGCATGCCGCCGCCGAGCCCGAGCGCCTGCCGCGTCTGGTAGAAATGCGCGATGTCTTCCGGCTTGTACAAGGTCAACGGCGCGCGGAACGGCGAATGCCGCGACCAGAAGGCTGGCATCGTCTCGCAGCCATGGCCGACCACCGGCACGCCGCGCGTCTCCAGCACTTCAAGCGTCTTTTCGATGTCGAGGATGGCCTTGGCGCCGGCCGATACGACGATGACCGGCGTGCGCGCCAGCTCGTCGAGATCGGCGGAAATGTCAAAACTCTTTTCGCCGCCCTTATGCACGCCGCCGATGCCGCCGGTGGCGAACACCTTGATGCCGACCATATGCGCCGCGATCATCGTGGCGGCGACCGTGGTGCCGCCGGTGCGCCCTTGCGCGACCGCAAAGCCGAGGTCGGCGCGCGACAGCTTCATGGCGTCACCCGTCATGGCGAGCGATTCGCGCTCACCGTCCGAAAGCCCGATCTTGATGCGGCCGGCAACCACGGCGATCGTCGCTGGCACGGCGCCGCCATCGGTGATGATCTTTTCGACGTCCGCCGCCATGGCGCCATTGTCGGGGTAGGGCATGCCGTGGGTGATGATGGTGCTTTCCAGCGCCACCACCGGCCGCCCGGCAGCCAAGGCTTGCGCCACCGGCGCATGGATGTCGATGAAGGGGCGGGCGGTCTCTGGCGTCATCTTGATCTCCAACCCGGAGTGCGGCGATCCATCGGGACGCGCGAGCGGCACTCCGGCACTATGAATTTGCCGGTCTCATGCCACTTCCTGCGCATCCGGCACAAGGGCCAGCGCCTCGGAGAAGGTCGCCGCGGTGAAATCGGGAACGGCGTCGGCGCTTTCGATGGCCAGCGTCGCCGCGGCGACACCCTCGCGCAGTGCCGCGCGCAGGGGCATGCCACGCAGCAGGGCGGCAACGGTTGCGCCCGCCAGCGCATCGCCGGCGCCGGTAACATCCGCCACCTTCCTGGGAGCGGGCGGCATGACGGCAAAGGTGCCATCCCGGTCGAAACCCAGCACCGGGCCGCCGCCCGCCGTCACCACCGCGCTGTCGAGGCCGGCGCGTTTCAGGCCATCAACGATATCTTGCCCGGACGCCGTACCGTCCAGGCCAGCCAAGGCGACGGCTTCGCGCTGGTTCATGAAGACGACGGCCAGATGGCCGAGGACCGATTTCAAACGCACGATCTTGGCCGGCGAAATGGCAATGGCGAACACGGGCTTGCCGGCGGCAAGCAAAACCAGCCGCTCCAGTGCCGCCGAAGGCAGATTGGCGTCGCACAGAATGGCATCGGCGGCGGCGATCACCTCCCGCACCTTGGAACGACGAATCTGCTTGGGAAACGCCAACTCATAGAGCGCCATGTCGGCGAAGCCGACGATCAGTTCGCCCTCGCGGTCGATCAGCGCCGTGTAGCTCGGCGTCGTCCGATCAAGGAACACGGCGGACAGGTCGGCAATGCCTGCTTCCGCGATGGCTCGCGCGACGGTATCGGCGGCGGCATCGCCACCACGCACCGACAGCAGCGAGGCCGAGACCCCGCGCCGCACCAGACTGCGCAACGCGTTGAAGACGCCGCCGCCGACATCCTCGCGCATCGTGCCCGGATTGGAGGCGGCGGGCACGTAAGCGCCCGAAACCTGGCCGCGCCGGTCGATATGGGCACCGCCCACCGCCAGAATTCTTGGAGATTTCACCATGCCGGCGATATGACCTTTGTTATTCCACCCGCACAAGCGCTAGGCTGCGTGACGGAGTTTCGCATGCAAGGCAACGATTCGGCGGATCGAAACGGCCAAGCTGTCTGGCCCAATGTGGGATGCATTCCTGCTCGGGTTCTGGGACGAAAAAAGAACAAATCCGAATTTTGATTGTTTTTCAGATATTTGAAGCCCCTTGCCAAACGAGAACAAAAAAGGTACAAAATGACAGGGATTACGGATTGTCCGGCCTTCATTGACGACCAAGGGGTGATGTATCATGGCTCAGAATTCTTTGCGGCTGGTAGAGGACAAAGCGGTGGACAAATCAAAGGCTCTGGATGCGGCGCTGTCGCAAATCGAGCGGGCTTTCGGCAAGGGCTCGATCATGCGGCTCGGCGCGAACGAGCAGGTCGTCGAGATCGAAACGGTGCCGACCGGCTCGCTTGGCCTCGACATCGCGCTTGGCGTCGGTGGCCTGCCGCGCGGCCGCATCATCGAGATCTACGGGCCGGAAAGCTCGGGCAAGACGACGCTCGCCCTCCACACTGTGGCGGAAGCCCAGAAGAAGGGCGGCATCTGCGCCTTCGTCGATGCCGAGCATGCGCTTGACCCGGTCTATGCGCGCAAGCTTGGCGTCGATCTCGAGAACCTTCTGATCTCGCAGCCCGACACCGGTGAGCAGGCGCTGGAAATCTGCGACACGCTGGTGCGCTCCGGCGCGATTGACGTGCTGGTGGTCGATTCGGTCGCGGCGCTGACGCCTCGCGCTGAAATCGAAGGCGAGATGGGCGATTCGCTGCCCGGCCTGCAGGCCCGGCTGATGAGCCAGGCGCTGCGCAAGCTGACGGCATCGATCTCGCGCTCCAACACCATGGTCATCTTCATCAACCAGATCCGCATGAAGATCGGCGTCATGTTCGGTTCGCCCGAGACCACGACCGGCGGCAACGCGCTGAAATTCTATGCTTCGGTGCGCCTCGACATCCGCCGCATCGGCTCGGTCAAGGACCGCGACGAGGTCGTCGGCAACCAGACCCGCGTCAAGGTGGTCAAGAACAAGCTGGCGCCGCCCTTCAAGGTGGTCGAGTTCGACATCATGTATGGCGAGGGCGTGTCCAAGACCGGCGAACTGGTCGATCTTGGCGTCAAGGCCGGTGTGGTCGAGAAGTCGGGTGCCTGGTTCTCCTACAATTCGCAACGTCTCGGCCAGGGTCGCGAGAATGCAAAACTGTTCCTGCGCGACAATCCCGACACGGCGCGCGAGATCGAACTGGCGCTCAGGCAGAATGCCGGGCTGATCGCCGAGAAATTCCTCGAGAATGGTGGCTCCGAAGGCGGTGACGACGGTTTCGAGGATGAAGCCGGCGCGATGTAGGACGAGTATGGTCCGTCAGGGCTTCAGCCTGAGTTCGCGTACCCCAGTTTGAGTTTGCGTATCAATGCGTTTCGAACCGCCGGCCCTGGGTCGGCGGTTTTGCGTTTTGGCGGTGAGGCAGGCCGGTCCGGACAGTCGGCAAAGACCATGATTTGGACCAATTCCGTGTTTCTGGACAGGGTGCGGTGCGATCGCTAAAAGGCCAAGTCTATCTTCCAGGACGCAAGAGCCCATTTTCCGCCGGCTGGCCGGCGGTTCTCTCGAAAAGGCAGCATTCATGAGTGGCGTGAACGAGATCCGGTCGACATTTCTCGACTACTTCCACAAGGAGGGTCACGAGATCGTCGCGTCGAGCCCGCTGGTGCCGCGCAACGATCCGACGCTGATGTTCACCAACGCCGGCATGGTGCAATTCAAGAACGTCTTCACCGGCCTTGAGAAGCGGCCTTATTCGCGCGCCTCGACCGCCCAGAAGAGCGTTCGCGCCGGCGGCAAGCACAACGACCTCGACAATGTCGGCTATACCGCGCGCCATCTGACCTTCTTCGAGATGCTCGGCAATTTCTCCTTCGGCGACTACTTCAAGGAGCGTGCGATCGAGCTTGCCTGGAACCTGATCACCAAGGAATTCGGGCTGAACAAGGACAAGCTGCTGGTCACCGTCTATCATACGGACGACGAGGCAGCCGGCTTCTGGAAGAAGATCGCCGGTTTTTCCGACGATCGCATCATTCGCATTGCGACCTCGGATAATTTCTGGGCGATGGGCGACACCGGACCGTGCGGGCCGTGCTCGGAAATCTTCATTGACCGGGGCGAGCACATCTGGGGCGGCCCTCCCGGCAGTCCGGAGGAGGACGGTGATCGTTTCCTCGAATTCTGGAACCTGGTGTTCATGCAGTATGAACAGGTGACGAAGGAGGAGCGCATCGACCTCCCGCGCCCGTCGATCGACACCGGCATGGGCCTGGAGCGCATGGCGTCGATTCTTCAGGGGGTGGAAAGCGTCTTTGAAACCGATCTGTTCCGTCACCTGATCGACGCGGCGTCGTCGGCGATCGGGCATGGCCCCGACAAGGAAACCGTCGCGTCGTTTCGCGTCATCGCGGACCATCTGCGCTCGTCCTCCTTCCTGGTGGCCGATGGCGTGCTGCCGTCGAACGAAGGCCGTGGCTATGTCCTGCGCCGCATCATGCGACGCGCCATGCGCCATGCGCAGTTGCTTGGCTCCCGTGATCCGCTGATGTGGCGCCTGGTGCCGGCGCTGGTGCGCGAGATGGGCCAGGCCTATCCGGAACTGGTGCGCGGCGAACAGTTGATCACCGAGACGCTGAAGCTCGAGGAAACCAGGTTCCGCAAAACGCTGGTGCGCGGCCTCGGCTTGCTTTCGGAGGCTACGGAAAAGCTGCATCCCGGCGACATGCTGGATGGCGAAACGGCCTTCAAGCTCTACGACACGTACGGATTCCCGCTCGATCTGACGCAGGATGCGCTGCGCCAGCGCAACATCTCGGTCAATCTTGCCGGCTTTACCGATGCGATGGAGCGGCAGAGGGCCGAGGCGCGCGCTCATTGGGCAGGCTCCGGCGACGCGGCCACCGAGAGGGTCTGGTTCCCGGTGCGCGAGCAGGCCGGCGCCACCGAATTCCTCGGCTACGAGACCGAGCAAGCGGAAGGCCTCATCCAGGCGCTTGTCAGGGACGGCAAGACCGTCGACAGCGCCAGCAAGGGCGAGGCGGTTGCCGTGGTCGTCAACCAGACGCCGTTCTATGGCGAGTCCGGTGGCCAGATGGGCGACACCGGTGTCATTTCGGGCGAAGGCTTCTCGATCGATATCTCCGATACGCAGAAGAAGGCTGATGGGCTGTTCGTCCATATCGGCAAGGTGGCCAGCGGTACGGTCAAGACCGGCGCGGCCGTCGAGTTGAAAGTCGACCATGCGCGCCGCACCAGGCTGCGCGCGAACCATTCTGCGACGCATCTGATCCACGAGGCGCTGCGCGAGGTGCTGGGCAGCCATGTCGCGCAGAAGGGCTCGTTGGTCGCGCCGGAACGCCTGCGCTTCGACATTTCGCACAACAAGCCAATCTCGCCCGAGGAGCTCGAAGAGGTCGAGCGCATGGCCAACGAGATCGTCGTGCAGAACAGCCCGGTGTCGACGCGCCTGATGTCGGTCGACGACGCCATCGCCGAAGGCGCCATGGCGCTGTTTGGCGAGAAGTACGGCGATGAAGTGCGTGTGGTGTCGATGGGCACCGGCTTGCATGGCGCCAAGGCGAACCGGCCCTATTCGGTCGAACTCTGCGGTGGCACGCATGTCAGGGCGACCGGCGATATCGGTCTGGTGCGTGTCGTGTCGGACAGCGCGGTTGCCGCCGGCGTGCGCCGCATCGAGGCATTGACCGGCGAGGCCGCACGCAAGCATCTCGACGAGCAGGACAGGCGGCTGAAGACCGTCGCCGCAACGCTGAAGATCTCGCCGGCCGACGTGCCGGCGCGTGTCGAGGCGCTGCTCGACGAGCGCAAGAAGCTCGAAAAAGAACTGACCGAGGCGCGCAAGAAGCTGGCGCTGGGCGGCGGTGCCGCGGCGGGCGCTCCGTCGGAGAACGAGACGGTGGCGGGCGTCGGTTTCCTCGGCAAGGCGGTTTCCGGCGTCTCGCCGAAGGATTTGAAGCCGTTGGCTGATGCCGGCAAGTCGTCTCTCGGCTCCGGCGTCGTGGTCTTCGTCGGCGCCGGCGAGGACAACAAGGCGAGTGTCGTGGTCGCTGTCACCGATGATCTTGTCGGCCGCTTCAGCGCCGTCGATCTGGTGCGCGTGGCCTCCGCCGCACTCGGCGGGCAGGGCGGCGGTGGCCGGCCAGACATGGCCCAGGCCGGCGGCCCGGATGCTTCCAAGGCCGCCGATGCGATCGCGGCAGTGAAAGCTGCCCTCGAAGCCGCGTGATCAGATTGTGATCAGATAGCAAGGGCCCAACCACCGGGCCTTTGCTGTCAGTCAGCCTTCTCAGTGCGGGCAAAGCCTGGCCGTGCCGCGATGCGGTTCCACCAGGCCTGGATCTCGGGAAATTCGGCCAGCAGCTTTTGCCCGTCCGGGACCTTGACGAAATAGGCGATGATCGACGCCGCATGCAGGTCGGCCAGCGTCAGCTCATTGCCCAGCAACCATGGGCCCGACGCTTTCAGCGAGGAGAGAGCCTGCAGCGCCGTGCTCGCCCGTGAAAGCCCGCCGGCGATCAGGGCCTCGTCGGGCGCCTGTTTCTCCAGCCGCTCGACGGCGACATCCCAGACCATGGATCGGTAGGCATAGGCGTCGAGCATGCCGATGATCTGGTTCATCGTTGCGCGTGCGCGCGGGTCTTTCGGCTGCAGTACCGGGCCGTCGAACGCCTCGTCGACATATCTGGCAATCGCGCTCGTCTCGTAAAGGCGGAAACCGTCATGCTCGAAGGCCGGGATGCGGCCGAACGGATGATGCTCGAAATACCAGGCGGGAATGCCCCCGGCGGCAAAGACATCGACCGGCACGAGCTCGTAGTCGATGCCTTTTTCCGCGAGCACGAGGCGGACGATGCGCACATAGACGCTGTAGTCCGCCCCGTAGACGATGGGCTTGCCCATCTTGCCTGACTGTCAGGCCATCGCCTTTTGCAAATTCTCGTCGATCTTGTCGAGGAAACCGGTGGTCGAGAGCCAGGGCTGGTCGGGGCCGATCAGCAGCGACAGATCCTTGGTCATGAAGCCGGACTCGACGGTCTGGATGCAGACTTTTTCCAGCGTCTCGGCAAAGCGTTTCAGTTCGGCATTGTCGTCGAGCTTGGCGCGGTGGGCGAGACCACGAGTCCAGGCGAAGATCGAGGCGATCGAATTGGTCGAGGTTTCCTCGCCCTTCTGGTGCTGGCGATAGTGGCGGGTGACGGTGCCGTGCGCGGCCTCGGCTTCGACAGTCTTGCCGTCTGGCGTCATCAGCACCGAGGTCATCAAGCCGAGCGACCCAAACCCTTGCGCCACGGTGTCGGACTGGACGTCGCCGTCATAGTTCTTGCAGGCCCAGACATAGCCGCCCGACCATTTCAGGCTGGACGCCACCATGTCGTCGATCAGGCGATGCTCGTACCAGAGCTTGCGCGCCTTGAATTCGGCCTCGAATTCGGCCTCGTAGACTTCCTGGAAGATATCCTTGAAGCGGCCGTCATAGGCCTTGAGGATGGTGTTCTTGGTCGAGAGATAGACCGGGTAGTTGCGCAGCAGGCCGTAGTTCAGCGAGGCGCGGGCGAATTCGCGGATCGACTCGTCGAGGTTGTACATGGCCATGGCGACACCAGCGCCGGGCGCGTCGTACACCTCATGCTCGATCACCTTGCCGTCCTCGCCGACGAACTTGATCGTCAGCTTGCCCTTGCCGGGGAAGCGGAAATCGGTGGCGCGATACTGGTCGCCGAAGGCGTGACGGCCGACGATGATCGGCTTGGTCCAGCCGGGCACCAGGCGCGGCACGTTCTTCATGATGATCGGCTCGCGGAAGATGGTGCCGCCGAGGATGTTGCGGATGGTGCCGTTCGGCGACTTCCACATCTTCTTCAACTTGAATTCCTCGACGCGCTGCTCGTCGGGCGTGATCGTCGCGCATTTCACGCCGACGCCGTATTTCTTGATGGCGTTGGCCGAATCGACGGTCACCTGGTCGTTGGTGGCGTCACGATGCTCGATGCTGAGGTCGTAATATTCGAGCTTGAGGTCGAGATAAGGGTGGATCAGCTTGTCCTTGATGAACTGCCAGATGATGCGGGTCATCTCGTCGCCGTCGAGTTCGACGACCGGGTTCGCCACCTTGATCTTCGCCATGGAAAGAATGCCTCGTTGCTGGGATATGGGACGGCCTTGCCCGCGTGGCGTTCGGCCGGGGGATGCCCGCCCGTATATCAAAGCGTTTTTGGCCGCGCAAACGGCGATCGGTCACGAATGTGAGGCCGTGGCCGCGATCATTTGCGAATGCTTCATTTTCGCGGCCGAATGTGGCAGGGGACGCTGAAATGCCGCAAACAGCAGTTCATTGACAATCATGCCAGTCACCGAAGACACCGCCACCATTCCCGCCGCCGGTCCGGCCATCATCCTGGTCGAGCCGCAGCTCGGCGAGAACATCGGCATGGTCGCACGCGCCATGGCCAATTTCGGCTTGGTCGAGCTGCGCCTGGTCAACCCGCGCGACGGCTGGCCGAGCGAAAAGGCGCGGGCGGCCGCCAGCCGCGCCGACCATGTCATCGATGCGGTGAAGGTGTTCGACGATCTGGCCTCGGCGCTGGCCGACCTGAACTTCGTTTTCGCCACCACCGCCAGGCAGCGTGACGGCTTCAAATCCGTGCGCGGCCCGGTGGAGGCGGGCAGGGTGCTCCGAGCCCGTCACGATATGGGGCAGCGCACCGGCATCCTGTTCGGCCGCGAGCGCTTCGGTCTCTACAATGACGAGGTTGGCCTTGCCGACGAGATTGTCACCTTTCCGGTCGATCCTGATTTCTCCTCGCTCAACATCGCCCAGGCGGCGTTGCTGATGTCCTATGAGTGGATGAAGTCAGGCCTCGAGGATGAGACAAAGACCAACTTTGCCGGTCCAGACATGAAGCCGGCAAGCAAGGAAGAACTGCACGGCCTGTTCGCCTATCTGGAAGGTGCGCTCGAAGCGCGCGGTTATTTCCGGCCGGCGCCGAAGAAGCCGAAGATGGTCGACAATCTGCGCGCCGTGCTGACGCGTGCCGGCTTTGCCGAACCGGAGCTCAAGGTGCTGCGCGGCATCATCTCGTCACTAGACAGATTCTCGCCGGCGATGCCCCGCGGCGACGGGTCTCCCGGCGACGATCCCAGGCGATTGCCCGCGGCAGCCGCGCGCGCCCGCAAGGCGGAAGCGGGTCGACCGGCGCCCGACGCCAATGGCGACGACAATGACACGCCCCCGCTCGGCGGCAGGGGAACCGACAATGACTGAGCGGCCGGTCCTGATGTTCGATTCCGGCATTGGCGGGCTCACCGTGCTGCGCGAGGCGCGCGTCCTGATGCCCGATCGTCGCTTCATCTATGTCGCTGATGATGCTGCCTTCCCCTATGGCGCCTGGGAAGAGCCGACGCTGAGGACGCACATCCTCGAACTGTTCGCAAGACTCCTCGACCGGTTTACGCCGGCCATTTCAGTCATCGCCTGCAACACCGCCTCGACGCTGGTGATCGATGCGCTGCGCGAGAGATTTCCCGAGCATCCTTTCGTCGGCATGGTGCCGGCGATCAAGCCGGCGGCGGAACGCACGCGTTCCGGGCTGGTTTCGGTGCTGGCGACGCCCGGCACCGTGAAGCGCCAGTATACGCGCGACCTGATCAGCAAATGGGCGCAGAAGTGCCACGTCCGCCTGGTCGGCAGCGACAATCTGGCGGGATTGGCCGAGATCTACATGCGTGAGGGTTTCGTCGACGAGGAGGCTGTGCGCGCCGAGATTGCACCGTGCTTCGTCGAGCATGATGGGTTGCGTACCGATATCGTCGTGCTCGCTTGCACGCACTATCCCTTTCTGGCCAATCGCATGCGCAAGACGGCGCCCTGGCCGGTCGATTGGCTCGACCCGGCTGAAGCGATCGCGCGCCGCGCGCTTTCGCTTCTCGCCGACATCGATCCGAACGGTCGTGGCGAGATGCTGCCGGAAGGCCCCGACCTTGCTGTCTTCACATCGAAAAGGATCGATTTCCCGACCCGTCGCCTGATGCAGGGGTTCGGGCTGGCGATGTCCTGATCCTCGAAGGGAACATCCCGGCGGCCGTTGCGTTTTTCTCCTTAGCCAAACGGGAGAACCGATCATGCCTGCCACCTCGAAAGCCCAGCAAAAGGCCGCCGGTGCCGCACTTTCCGCAAAGCGCGGCGAGACGAAAAAGAGTGAGCTCAAGGGCGCGTCCCGGGAAATGTTCGAATCGATGAGCGAAAAGCAACTCGAGGAGTTCGCCGAGACGAAGCGCAAGGGACTGCCTGAAAAGAAATCGAAGGACTGACGATTGGTCCTCGTGGTGGATATCCAGATCGTCCACGAGAACACGGTCAGACGGGTCAGAATCAAAAAGCCCGCGGCCATAGCCGCGGGCTTTGAGTAGGTCGCCTGAGCCGAACTTTTACCAGCGTGCCCAGCAGCGCCGCACCTTGTAGCGGATGACGTGTCTGTGGCCATGCCGCCAGACCACCTTCTTCTTCACCACCACGCGGCAAACCTGATGATGCCGGTGTCCTTGCCAATGTCTGGCTTCTGCCGGCTCCGGTGCAACCGCCATCGACCCGGCCAACACCGCCGCGCCTGCCAACGTAAGGAAGAACTTCTTCATATGACCACAGTCTCCTCTCTAGTCCCTTCCTGATGCCGCTGGCGCGACCACCTCCCGCCACATCCGGCACTGCATCAACATGCGAAACGCTATATCTTTGCCTTACGCCACGCCAGGCACAAGCTTGACACCGGTTAAAACTCGGTTTAACCAGCCGCCAACGCCGGGCAGCGATGTCCGGTGTTTGTTTTGTATACGCAAGATCAGTGAGCCTTAGCCGTTTTCTGATCCTGTTTGAAATGACGTGTCCCGTGGGTTTTCCGCCGCGTTGCGTGGGAAGACCCTGTCAGGTCTCGAAAACGGAGGCCAGAGGAGGGCGCGTTTCCTTCACCCGGACCATGAGGTTCCGGGTGTGTTTGTTTTGAAAGGGAATGCGATGAGCAAGCGCAGATCCGCGAAGTACAAGATCGACCGCCGTCTCGGCGAAAACATCTGGGGCCGCCCGAAGTCCCCGGTCAACAAGCGTGAGTACGGCCCCGGCCAGCATGGCCAGCGCCGCAAGGGCAAGCTTTCCGATTTCGGCCTGCAGCTGCGCGCCAAGCAGAAGCTGAAGGGTCACTATGGCGACGTCTCGGAAAAGCAGTTCCGCAAGGTTTATGAAGAGGCCGACCGCCGCAAGGGCGACACCTCGGAGAACCTGATCGGCCTGCTCGAGTCGCGTCTCGACGCGGTCGTTTACCGCGCCAAGTTCGTGCCGACCATTTTCGCCGCTCGTCAGTTCGTCAACCACGGCCACGTCAACGTCAACGGCAAGCGCGTCAACATCGGCTCGTACCGCTGCAAGCCGGGCGATGTCGTCGAAGTACGCGAAAAGTCGAAGCAGCTGGTGATCGTGCTGGAGGCAGTCGGCCTCGCCGAGCGCGACGTGCCGGACTACATCGAAGCCGACCACAACAAGATGGTCGCGACCTTCTCTCGCATCCCTGGCCTGGCGGACGTTCCGTTCGCCGTGCAGATGGAACCGAACCTGGTCGTCGAATTCTATTCGCGCTGATCGAACGCATTTTGCGATCCCATCCAAAGGCCGCCCTCGAGGCGGCCTTTTCTTTGTCTGCCATGTCCGCTAATCCCGGGCCCAACAAAGTGCCGAACGTCCTTTGCTCCAGGATTTTGGAACTGACGCCATGAACATGTTGCCAGACGTCGAGACCCTCGAACCGATCGCCGATGGCGAAGGCGGCTTCCACCCGCTGTTCGCCGACGTGCCGTCCTCCGTTGAGTTCAACAAGCTGCGCAAGCGGCTGCTGCGGCTGACGCGTCAGGCGATCGAGGATTTCTCGATGGTCAAGCCGGGCCAGCGTTGGCTGGTCGCGCTGTCGGGTGGCAAGGATTCCTATGGGCTGCTTGCCGTCCTGCTGGACCTCAAATGGCGTGGGCTGCTGCCGGTCGATTTGCTGGCCTGCAATCTCGACCAGGGCCAGCCGAACTTTCCCAAACACATCCTGCCCGACTATCTCGATAGATACGCCATCCCGCATCGCATCGAATATCAGGACACCTATTCCGTCGTCACCGACAAGCTGCCCGAGGCCAGCACCTATTGTTCGCTGTGTTCGCGGCTCAGGCGCGGCCATCTCTATCGCATCGCGCGCGAGGAGGGATGCTCGGTGCTGGTGCTCGGCCACCATCGCGAGGACATTCTCGAAACCTTTTTCATGAACCTGTTCCATGGCGGCCGTCTCGCCGCCATGCCACCAAAGCTGCTCAACGACGAGGGCGACGTCATGGTGCTGCGGCCGCTGAGCTATTGCGCCGAAACCGACCTCGAAAAATTCGCCGCGGCGATGCGGTTCCCGATCATCCCTTGCGACCTCTGTGGCAGCCAGGAAGGTCTGCAGCGCAGCGCCATGAAGGCGATGCTCGAGGATATCGAAAAGCGCATGCCCGGGCGCAAGGATACGATGCTGCGCGCGCTGTCCAACAGCAGGCCATCGCATCTGCTCGACAGAAAACTGTTCGATTTCGCAGCGCTCAATGACACCCTCACCGCCAGGCAAGACATTTCCGATGATATTTGACGACACCGCGATCGACTGGCTGGCCGGCATTCTGGCAGAGGCAGCCCAGACCGAGATCATGCCGCGCTTTCGCCGGCTGGGTGACGGCGATATCAGGCGGAAGACATCCGCCGCCGACCTGGTGACGGAGGCTGACGTCAATGCCGAGCGGCTCATCACCGCCAGGCTGCGCGAGCGCTATCCCTCTGCCATGGTCGTCGGCGAGGAAGCCTGTTCCGACAATCCGGCGCTGCTCGACGGCCTGGGCGATGCCGATCTGGCTTTCGTCATCGATCCGGTGGATGGCACCTTCAACTTCGCTTCGGGCGTGCCGCTTTTCGGTGTCATGCTGGCCGTCGTGGTCAAGAGCGAGACCGTTGCCGGCATCATTCATGACCCTGTCGGCAAGGACTGGCTGATCAGCGCCAAGGGCGCCGGCAGCCATATCAGGCATGCGCATGGCGGTCTGGAGAAGGTGCGCGTCACGGCACCCGCGCCGCTCCCGGAAATGACCGGCTCTGTCTCCTGGCAATACATGCCCGAACCGGAACGGTCACGGCTGGCCCGCAACCAGACGAAGATCCTTTCGCAATTCGCCTACCGCTGCGCGGCGCACGAATACCGCCTGCTGGCCAGCGGCCATGCCCACTTCGTCGTCTACAACAAGCTGATGCCGTGGGATCATCTGGCCGGCGTGCTGATCCATGCCGAGGCCGGCGGCTACGCGGCGCGCTTCGACGGCAGCGCCTATCTGCCGTCGCATTTGGGTGGTGGCCTGCTTGTCGCGCCTGACCAGGAAAGCTGGCGCGAGCTGCGCCGCGAACTCTGGGCGGAATAGGATTTTTTCCACGATCGGCGTTTGGGCCCGTCCGGCGTGCTTGGAAAAACAATGATTTAGTGCAGATCCGTGATGTGCCCTGAAACGGGTGCGTTTTGCGGCTGGAACATTTTGCCGCGCTCGGCGATGAGGATCATCAGCAGTGCCGCGACCGAGACGCTGCAGAAGCCGGCGGCCAGCGGCGTTACCGTGCCGTTGAAGGCCTGGCCGATCAGCGTGCCCAGAATGCCGCCGAGAAAAGTCTGCATGAAACCCAGGATGGACGACGCCGTGCCGGCCAGTTGCCCGAGCGGCTCCATCGCAAGCGCGTTGAAGTTAGCGCCGAGCGCGCCGAACGGCAGCATGGCGCAGGCGAAGAAAGTGACGAAAAGCCAGAGCGGCATCTTCATTTCAAGCGAAACAACCAGCCAGACAAGGCTGATGACCAGAAATAGCAGCAGCGCGCTTTGCGACAGGCGACGCATGCCGACACGGCCGACAAGGCGTGAGTTCAGAAAATTGGAGAAGGCGAGCACGCCGGCAACCCCTGCGAAGATGACCGGGAACATCTCGCCGACATTGAATATGTCGACATAAATCTGCTGCGCCGAGGCGATGAAGCCGAACATGGCGGCGAAAATGAATGTGCTGGCGAAGGCATAGCAGATCGCGATGCGGTTGGTGAGCACGATGCGGAAACCACCGATGATGGAGTTGGCGGTCAGCGGTCGCCGATATTCAGGATGCAGCGTTTCCGGCAGGCGCAGCAGCGACCACGCCGAGACGATCAGGGCGCCGACGGCCATGGTGACGAAGATCCAGTGCCAGGTTGCAAACAGCATGATGAATTGGCCAATGCCGGGAGCAATGACCGGGATGGCCATGAACACCATGAAGATCAGCGACATCACCTCGGCCATGCGTCGGCCGTCAAATGTGTCGCGCACGATCGAGACGGCGATGACGCGTGTGGCGGCCGCACCAATGCCTTGCACGGCCCGGCACAAGAGAAGCGTTTCAAAGCTTGGCGCAATGGCGGCAGCGGCAGCCGCCGCCACGTAAATGATCAGCCCGGCGACAAGCGGTGCGCGACGGCCGAAACGGTCCGATACCGGCCCAAAGAACAGCTGGCCACCGCCGAAGCCGAGAATGTAGGCGGTGACCACGTACTGCCGGTGGTTTTCATTCTCGACGCCGAGCGAGGCACCGATCTGCTGCAAGGCCGGCAGCATGATGTCGATGGCCAGCGAATTCAGCGCCATCAGCGCCGCGCACAGCGCGATGAATTCCCAGCGCGGAATAGGCAGCTTGCTTGCCGATTGCGTCGCTGCTGCTGGCTGGTCCACGGCAAGTCCGATCTCTCAAACGAAAACGCGCCGGCGGGCCGGCGCATTGGCTCGTCTTGGTCCCAGCATTCGGGACATAAAGTTGCCGGGTGGGGCTGCCCCGGTGTTCAGCGCATGTCGATAGCGACACGCGCAAATCGAAATCAGGCGGCGCCTTTGACGCTCACGCCTTTTTCGACGAGGAACGTCTGCAACTCGCCAGCCTGGAACATTTCGCGGACGATATCGCAGCCGCCGACGAATTCACCCTTGACGTAGAGCTGCGGGATTGTCGGCCAGTTGGAATATTCCTTGATGCCCTGGCGCAGTTCGGCGGAATCCAGGACGTTCACGCCCTTATAGTCGGCGCCGATATAGTCGAGAATCTGCACGACCTGGCCGGAAAATCCGCACTGCGGGAAACCGGGTGTGCCCTTCATGAAAAGGACGACGTCGTTGCCCTTCACTTCATTGTCGATGTAGTCGTTGATACCGCTCATGGAATATCCTTTACCACCTGTGGGAGTCAGGCTCGAAACATACCCTTTCAAATAAACCCATCGATTGCCCGAAACAAGACGTTAGCCGTGCCGTGGCTGAAATGGCGCAAAGGATGGGCCGTCTTGGGCCAAGTGGCTTGAGGCGCATCCCTGGCCTTCTCTGTGGGTCGGGTGGCAAATGCCTTAATCGGGAACGCTGGTCTGCAGCGCCAGTGCGTGCAGCACGCCGCCCATATTGCCCTTCAGCGCGTCATAGACCATCTGGTGCTGCTGGACGCGGCTTTTTCCCCGAAAGCTCTCGGCCACCACCTCGGCAGCGTAGTGGTCGCCGTCACCGGCCAGATCGCGGATCGTCACCTTGGCGTCCGGAATGCCGTCCTTGATCAGTTTTTCGATGTCGTGGGCATCCATTGCCATGGCAAAATCCTGTTCGAGCGGCCGGCCGGCGGCCATGCGATGTGACTCGCCAGAGCCTAGAGCCTTTCCGGTCCGGATTGAAGCCGTTCCGTCCTGCCACGGGCAAGACGGCTTCAGAGCGGGCCTAAGCCGGTGGGCTTGCTTCGTCCTCGGCAACATCCTCGCGGGTCGAGAAAGCGCGGCCGAGGCTGAAGGCCAGCACATAGAGCGGAACGTTGATGATCAGGCTGACGATGGGGAGATAGCTGGTCATCTGCCAGAGCGGCGAGAAGAACGCCTGGCCGTAGCCGTCGCAGACAAGCGAGGAGCCGTACTCCCACAGTCCCCCTATGACCACCGCAACGGCAAAAAGCTTGATGCAGGTGACAATATGCCTCGCCCGCGCCGGCTCCGGTGAAAGGCGGTCCCATAGTACCAGGCACAAGATCGGAACCGCATGGATGACGTTCTGCACGGCGAGCATCGGAAGGGTGCCGTTGGCCGCGGCAAGAAACTCCGCGCGCGTTTCCAGCCGGGCGCAAACCTCGCTTGAGGTCGTCGACAGCAGGAAAAAGACGAATGGCCCGAGGCACCAGAAGAAGAACAGCGACGGCCAGAAAACGACTGCAAGCAGTGCCCGGGCAGTCAGTCTGGTCAACTGGCCTGATCCATGAAACGGGGGAACCAGCCTTCGTGGGCGGCGGTCAGTTCGCTGACCGGGATCGCTCGCGCCTCGCCGAGTTTCAGCGTGCTGCCGCCGGTCGAGCCGATCCATGGCGCGAAAATGCCGAGCTCGCTTTGCTGCTTGCGGATGGCATCCCATTCATCGCCATGCGGGTCGATCGACAGCGTCAGCAGATAGCGGCCCTGATCCTCGCCGAACCAGACCGGGATCGGATCGGTGCCGACAAGCCCGGGGACAGTCGCGCCGATGCCGGACGCCATCGCCATTTCGGCCAGAGCAACCGCGATGCCACCATCGGAAACGTCATGCGCCGACGTGACGATACCGGACGCAATCAAGGCACGCACATGGTCGCCGACGCGCTTTTCATGTTCGAGATCGACCGGTGGCGGCGGGCCATCCGTGCGGCCGTGGATGTCGCGCATATAGACCGACTGGCCGAGATGCGTTCCCCATGAGGCGGGCGCGCCGACCAGCAGGATCATCTGCCCTTCGGCGGCGAAACCGGTGCGCACCATCTTCGACCAGTCGGCGATCAGGCCGACGCCGCCGATCGTCGGTGTCGGCAGGATGCCCTGGCCGTTGGTTTCGTTGTAGAGCGAGACGTTGCCGGAAACGATCGGGAAGCCGAGCGCGCGGCAGGCGTCGCCAATGCCTTTCACCGCGCCGACCAGTTGACCCATGATCTCGGGCCGTTCCGGATTGCCGAAATTGAGATTGTCGGTGGCGGCGAGCGGCAAGGCGCCCGTCGCCGTCAGGTTGCGCCAGCATTCGGCCACCGCCTGCTTGCCGCCCTCATAGGGATCGGCTTCGCAGTAGCGCGGCGTCACATCGGAGGAGAAGGCGAGCGCCTTGGTCGCATGGCCATCGACGCGCACCACGCCGGCGTCACCGCCCGGAAGCTGCAGCGAATTGCCCTGGATCAGCGTATCGTATTGCTCCCATACCCAGCGGCGTGACGACAGATCCGGTCCGCCGAGAAGCTTCAGCAGTGCATCGGCAACATCGGCCTGCGGAATGTCATTGGCGGCCAGCGGCGCCGGCTTCTTGGACTCGACCCAGGGCCTGTCGTATTCGGGTGCCTTGTCGCCAAGGTCCTTGATCGGCAGGTTGGCGACCTCGTCGCCCTGGTGCAGAACCCGGAAGCGCAGATCGTCGGTGGTCTTGCCGACGATGGCGAAGTCGAGGCCCCATTTGTGGAAGATCGCCTCGGCTTCCTTTTCCTTCTCGGGGCGCAGCACCATCAGCATGCGCTCCTGGCTTTCCGACAGCATCATCTCATAGGCACTCATGCGCTCTTCGCGCACCGGCACCTTGTCGAGATCGAGCTCGATGCCGAGGTCGCCCTTGGCGCCCATTTCGACCGCGGAGCATGTGAGGCCGGCCGCGCCCATGTCCTGGATGGCGATGACCGCCCCCGAGGCCATCAGTTCGAGGCACGCTTCCAGCAGGCACTTTTCGGTGAAGGGATCGCCGACCTGCACGGTGGGGCGCTTCTCGTCGATCTTGTCGTCGAATTCAGCCGAGGCCATGGTGGCGCCGCCGACGCCGTCGCGGCCGGTCTTGGCGCCGAGATAAACGACCGGCAGACCAACGCCCTTGGCTTCCGACAGGAAGATCGCATCGGTCTTGGCAAGGCCCGCTGCAAAAGCGTTGACCAGGATGTTGCCGTTGTAGCGGGCGTCGAAATTGACCTCGCCGCCCACAGTCGGCACGCCGAAGGCGTTGCCGTAGCCGCCGATGCCGGAAACCACGCCTGAAACGAGGTGCCTGGTCTTGGGATGGTCAGGCGCGCCAAAGCGCAGCGCATTCATCGCCGCTATCGGCCGCGCGCCCATGGTGAAGACGTCGCGCAATATGCCGCCGACGCCGGTCGCTGCACCTTGGTAGGGCTCGATATATGAGGGGTGATTGTGGCTCTCCATCTTGAAGACGACGCAGTCGCCGTCACCGATGTCGACCACGCCGGCATTCTCGCCCGGACCCTGGATGACCTGTGGGCCTGTGGTCGGCAAGGTACGCAGCCACTTCTTCGAGGACTTGTATGAGCAATGCTCGTTCCACATCGCCGAGAAGATGCCGAGTTCGGTGAAGCTCGGCTCGCGGCCGACAAGGTCGAGGATGCGCTGATACTCATCGGGCTTCAGCCCGTGCGCGGCGATGAGCTCGGGGGTGATCGGCACGGAATTGGAAATGGTCATGGGTCGCGATTTTTGTCCGGGGCGTTGGGATTTGAGTCCCGTCTTATCGCAAGCTTTAAGGCCGATACACCCATGGATTGACGAAAAACGCAGGAAAGCCGGACAAAGCCACAGGGCAGTCCTCGGCAGCGGCGATCCTGCGCGTGCGAGGCCCCTCGGAGTTCAGGAGAAGCTGTCGTAGCCGGCACGGCCCTCGTCGAGAAGCCGCCGGATGACAGCAACGCCTTCGGCAATATCCTTGCGTTGTCTTGGCTGCGAAATGCCGAAGCGGACGCCATGGAAAACCTGCTCGGAGCGGCCCGCCTTGAACTCGTCCTCGTCGTCGAGCAGCACGCCATGTTCGAGGCAGGCGTTCTTGAATGTGCCGGAAAGCCACGGATCGGGCAGGGTGAGCCAGACAAAGGGCACCTTGTCGTGCGTCTTGAATTCAAATCCGGCCAAAGTCCCGCGTACGATGGCGATGCGGGCGCCGATTTCGGCGATGCTGCGCTTGCGTATCTCAGCGGCCTGGCCGGACAGCACCAGCCGGGCATTCACCTCCGCCAGCAGGAAGGGCATGCCGCCCGTCATCATCTTGTGGGCGACGCGGATGCGATGGCGATAGGCGGGTGGGCAGGAGAGCCAACCGCCGCGAATGCCGGCCGCCACCGATTTCGACAGGCCGCCGGCGACGATAGTGCGTTCGGGCGCATACTCGGCAAGCAGCGGCGTCGGGTCGTCGGTGAGGTCGCCGTAAAGGTCGTCTTCGATGAGGATGACATTGTACTCGCGCGCCACCCGGGCAATTGCCTCGCGGCGCGTGGCCGACAGCGTCACCAGCGTCGGATTCTTGGCCGTCGGCATCAGGAAGATCATCTTCGGATGCTTTTGCGCACAGACGCGCTCGAAATCGGCCGGGTCGAGGCCTTCGTCGTCCGATGCCACCAGCGCGGTGCGCCGGCCGATCAGGCCGGCGCTACGCGATATCTGCGAATAGGTGAGGTGCTCGAAGGCAACATAATCGCCGGGTGTGGTCAGCGCTGCGATCGCCGCCATCACAGCGGCATGGGTGCCGAGCGTCGGAACGATGGTGTCGGCGGTAGGCCGGAAGGAGTTTCGCGACAACCAGCGGGCACCGGCTTCGTACCAGCGGTCTGGAAAATCCCGCGTGTAGCTTGAAATCTCGTGCGGATGATCCTGTGCCGTGCGCGACAGGACATCGGCGACAATCGCGCCCTGGCCGATGTCTGGCGCTGCCGTGCTGTCGAACCGCAGCTTGTCCCTGGGCGCATCGATGTAACGCGTGCCTTCCGCGCTGACGTCCGGAACCAGCAAGCCCGGCGTCACACCCCCGGCGCGCTCGCCGAGCACATAGGTTCCACGCCCGACTTCGCCGCTCACCAGTCCGCGCTCGCGCAGCAATTGATAGGCGCGGCCGACCGTACCGACGGTGGTGCCGATGTCGTAGGCGAGATCGCGTTGCGGCGGCAGTTTTGCACCAGCATCGATAACGCCTCGGTCGATGTCGGTTTCGATGGAATCAGCCAGGCGTTGATACAGCGGGCCGGCGCCGTCGGTGAGATCTGGGAGCCAATTTGTCATGGTGACAATTTTCTATATTGCACCGATATGGGAGTCAATACATATCAACGGCATGAAAAAAGGGTACAATTAAGAGCTCTGGTGGAAAGAAAATGAATACAATCGTGACAATCCCTCATTCGAGGGCCGAGTTATCAAGTCAAACGGCACGCCCGGCGGGCCGGCGCGGCTTTGTCAGCCGTCTGGTGCGTGTGGTCGGGTCGCTGGCGAGATGGATCGACAATCTGCTGGAGCGCCGGCGCAGCCGGTTGACATTGCTGGAAATGACCGACGATCAGCTCAAGGATATCGGCATCTCGCGCTGCGACGCCCATCACGAGGGGCTCAGGCCTTTCTGGGACTAGCGCGAACGGGTTTTCGAAAAGACCATCGCCAAGAGCGAAAAGCCATCATCTCGAACTGGAACATCAGCTAACGCTTGCCTCCCGGTGCGCGCAGGCGTGAAACGCTGTGGTCCGCGAGGACTGCGATGATGCACAGCACGAGAAAAAGCCCGGTGATGGCAAGCGCCGAGATGGCGACGCTGGCTGGGCCGTTCTTGGCGACATCGAGGAAGGGGTAGGGCACCTCGCCGGCAAGCGGCGCCCGCGCCAGCGCATAGACCAGATAGGCCACGGGATAGAGCATCCACCAGGAGATATCGCTCCACCGTGTCCTGCCGTCGGCGCCTGATGTCAGCCACCACAGAACGAACAGCACCGGCGTCACATAATGCAGGAGCACATCGCAGAGCAGGAACAGCCCCTGCGGCTGCCAGAGCTGTGCCAGAACCGTCGCATAGACGATGAAGACCAAAGCAATCGAAACCGCGACACCCGCCCGCATGCGTGGCCCGGCGAAGGCCGGCAGCCAGGCATAGCCGGTGGACGACAACAGCGATGTGTGCACCAAGACCGCGCCGATGTTGGTCAGGATGGTGAAGAAGCTGAACAGGAAGACGATCGAGCCGAGCAGGCTGCGGCCGGCTTCCATCGATGCCGGAATGGTGATGCAGAACTGCAGGACGAGCCCGGCCAGACCTATGACCAGGCCCGCTAGCTGCAGCAAGCGACCCATGGCTAGGCGGTCGCGGCGCAGGCCGGGTTGCCGGCTTGCCAGCGGGCGATGTCCGAGCCGATGCGCGCGCCGAGCGGGTCGTTCATCAGCGGTCCGAACGCGTCGACGCGGCTTGAATTGCCTTGCGCCTGCACGACCAGCAATGGTTTGCCGCCATAATGCTTGGCGGGCACCAGCAGGAAACGCGGCGTGCCGCTGAACGAGTTCAGTTCGTTGGCCATCTGGTATTGCTTGAAGGCCGGGTCCTTGCTGGCGATCCAGCATTTATGGGCTGATATCGCCACTTGTTCCATGGCCAGCAGCGCCGCACTTTTGCCCGAGGGAACAGGCGCGCTCTTTGGGGTCGATTGGCAGGACGCCAGGGCAAAGCCCGCCGCGGCGACGAAGGCGATCGTCTTGCTCTTGATCAAGCGGCACCCATCTCAAGTTCGGACAGAAAGATCTTCAAGCCGTCGGTCATCTCGCCCCACACCCGCGACAATGCCGGGTGCTGCAAGGCGATTTGTTCGTAAGCATCGAATTTGGGATAGGCGTCGAGCAGGTCGTGGCGGCCTGTCATCGCCCGGAAATTGTTGAAGATAAACCGCGTCGGCGTCAGCCAGGCATCGGCGAAGCTGATGTCGTTGCCGAGCGCGAAGGGGCCTTGCGCCATGCGCGCCTCGATTGCCGCCAGTCCGTGGTGCAGGCGGGCGAATTGGGCTTCGATCTCGGTAGTGTTTCGCTTCTGCACGAAATGAAGCTCGAAAAGCTTCATCGTCGGGGTCAGCACATCGAGATCGGTGATACGGGCGAACATGCGCACCAGCGCGCGATCCTTGGAATCGGGCGGCAGCAGCGCCGGTTCCGGAAACCGCTCCTCGAGATACTCGGCGATGACCACGGATTCGAGGATCGTTTCGCCAGAACCGGTGATCAGCACCGGAATCCGGTTCAGCGGTGAAATGGCGCGAAACTCTTCCGGGATCGGAAAGCCCGGCGGCGGCGCGATGATCTTGAGCGGAACGTCCTTGATGTAGGCCAGCGCCCGCACGATCGACGAATAGGGCGACAACGGCCGCGAATAGAGTTTCATGACCGTCTCTCTCCCCAATGAAGCGGACTTGCCCAATAAAGCGGGCTGGAATGTCCGGCTGTTTTCAAGGCGTTCGCCTCGACGATGTCAGGCGGCAATGCCGAGCGCGCTCTCGAACAGCGCGCGGCCGTCGTTGCCGCCATGGGCTGCTTCGATCAGGTTTTCCGGATGCGGCATCAGGCCGAGCACGTTGCCGCGCTCGTTGATGATGCCGGCGATGTCGTTGATCGAGCCGTTCGGATTGGTGCCTTCGGCGTAACGAAACACCACTTGGCCTTCGCCTTCGAGACGGGCAAGCGTCTCGGCGTCGGCGAAGTAGTTGCCGTCGTGGTGCGCGACCGGCGACCGGATGATCTGGCCCGGCTGATAGCGGCGGGTGAACATGGTGTTGGCGTTGGCGATCTGCAGCTTGACCTGCCGGCAGACGAATTTCAGTGAGGTGTTGCGCATCAAGGCGCCAGGCAGCAGGCCGGCCTCGACCAGGATCTGGAAGCCGTTGCAGACACCGATGACCATCACGCCCTTGGCCGCCTTTTCGGCAACCGCCCGCATGACCGGCATGCGCGCGGCGATCGCGCCGCAGCGCAGATAGTCGCCGAAGGAAAAGCCGCCCGGAATGGTGATCAGGTCGACATCCGGGATCTCGGTGTCGGTCTGCCAGACGGTGACCGGCGGTTTTCCCGAAATCTTGGTCAGCGCCGCGATCATGTCGCGGTCACGGTTGAGGCCAGGAAGAAGAACGACGGCTGATTTCACGTTAGGCAATCTCCACCGCGTAATTCTCGATAACCGTATTCGCCAGCAGCTTGTCGCACATGGCCTTCAGGTCAGCCTCGGCCTTGGCCTTGTCGCTTTCCGCCAGTTCGACGTCGAACACCTTGCCCTGCCGCACCGCGCCGACGCCGCCAAAGCCCAGACCGGACAGGGCGTGTTCGATCGCCTTGCCTTGCGGGTCGAGAACGCCGTTCTTGAGGGTGACGGTAATGCGGGCCTTGATCACGCTGGACATGCTCCTGTTCTGGGTATCGGGGCGCAAGCCGCAATCAGTGCGGCTTGCCTTTGACGCCTTCGGTCGAGGCGACAAGCACCGGACCCGTGGGGCGCACGGGTTCGTTCTCGTTCATGATCCCGAGGCGGCGGGCAACTTCCTGGTAGGCTTCTACGAGGCCACCCATGTCGCGGCGGAAACGATCCTTGTCGAGCTTGTCATGCGTCGCCACGTCCCACAGGCGGCAGGAGTCCGGCGAAATCTCGTCGGCGACCACGATACGCATCATGTCGCCCTCGAACAGGCGGCCGCACTCGATCTTGAAGTCGACGAGCTGGATGCCGACGCCCATGAACAGGCCGGAGAGGAAGTCGTTGACGCGGATGGCAAGCGCCATGACGTCGTCGATCTCCTGCGGGCTCGCCCAGCCGAACGCCGTGATGTGCTCTTCCGACACCATCGGATCGTCGAGCGCGTCGGCCTTGTAATAGAATTCGATGATCGAGCGCGGCAAGACGGTGCCTTCCTCGATGCCGAGGCGCTTGGACAGCGAACCGGCGGCGACATTGCGCACCACCACTTCTAGCGGAATGATCTCGACTTCCTTGATCAGCTGCTCGCGCATGTTGAGCCGGCGGATGAAGTGGGTCGGGATGCCCATGCGGTTGAGATGGTTGAAGATGTGCTCGGAAATACGGTTGTTGAGCACGCCCTTGCCGTCGACGACCTCATGTTTCTTCTTGTTGAACGCGGTTGCGTCGTCCTTGAAGAACTGGATGAGCGTACCCGGCTCGGGTCCCTCATAGAGGATCTTGGCCTTGCCTTCATAAATGCGGCGGCGATTTTTCATCTGATTTTTCTCTGGATTTCCGGACAGGCGGCAAGCGACCATTTCCTGTCCGTCTGCCTGAAATAGTGCGGCTACGGTAGGGTTCAATGCCGGGTCTATCCCAATCACACCATTTGCTCAATCGGCAAATCCTTCCAATCAACCGCTTTCGGGACCGAAATGCCGCAGCGCAGCATGCGACGAAGCATATTGACCGGCTCGTGACCTTTTGGTTTGTGCTTCGTCAACACATATAGATCATCACCAGCGAATCGATTTCCATCGGAGGGATGCCATGAGCAGCATGAAGGACCGCGAAGAGGGCTTTGAGCGCAAATTCGCATTCGACGAGGAACTTCGGTTCAAGGCCGCGGCGCGCCGCAACAAGGCGCTCGGCCTGTGGGCCGCCGAAAAACTCGGAAAGTCGGGCGCTGATGCCGATGCCTATGCCAAGGAAGTGGTTGTTTCCGACATCGAGGAAGCCGGCGACCACGACGTGTTCCGCAAGATCCGCAAGGATTTCGATGCGGCCGGTGTCGAGCAGTCGGACCATCAGATCCGCCGCACCATGGACGAGCTGATGGCGCAGGCGATCGAGCAGATCAAGAACACCTGATCCAACCACACGCTGGACCAATCGACCGCCTGGGCTATCCAGGCGGTTTTTCTTTGCCTTTGCAGCGGTTTCCGGCTGAAACTGCTGGCGTTAACAAAGGAAAGATTAGATGTCCCTGAAGTCCCGTCTTGCGGCCGATGAAACGCTGTTCACCGCATGGTCCGGCGTGCCGGATGCCTTGACTGTCGAGATCGTCGCCAAGCAGGGTTTTGATGCCGTCACGCTCGACATGCAGCATGGCGGCCACCACGAGGACAGCGTCTTGCGCGGCCTCGTGCCGGTGCTCGCCACAGGCAAACCGGCGCTGGTGCGCATTCCCGTCGGCCGCTTCGACATGGCAAGCCGCGCGCTCGATTTCGGCGCCGAGGCTGTCATTGCGCCGATGGTGAATTCGGTGGCCGATGCGAAGCTGTTCGCCGCCGCCATGAAATATCCGCCACTCGGCGAGCGCTCGTGGGGGCCGACCTATGCCTTTCCGCGCCATGGCAAGGGCGACCAGGCCGAATGGTTGCGCGACGCCAATCAGCGCACCATGGCCTTCGCCATGGTCGAGACCCGCGCGGCTCTCGACGCGCTCGACGGCATCCTCGACACGCCGGGCATCGACGGAATCTTCCTCGGGCCCTCCGACTTCTCGATCGCGTGGAGCAACGGCGCCACGGTCAATTCAACGCTGGAAAGCATGATGGAGACCGTCGCCTCGGTCGCCGAGCGCACCCGCAAGGCCGGCAAGCACGCCGCGATCTATGTTGTCGAGCCAGCGATCGCCGGCCGCGTCGTGTCGATGGGCTACCGGCTGCTGGCCATGGGCTCCGAACACGCACTGATCGGGCTCGGTGCCAAAACCCTGCTGAAGAGCGTCAGGGATTCGATCGGCTCCTGAGTGAGGGAGCCGTTGGCCAGACAACTCAGGCCTTCAGATCCGTCAGGAACTTGGCGAATGTCATCGAGCCTTCGGGCCACGGCCCGAAGCCCGAATCCGCGTTGAGATGACCGGTCTCGCCGGCGTCGATGAACAGCGAGCCCCACGCGCCGGCAATGTCCTCGGCGACATCGAACGCGCAGAACGGGTCGTTGCGGCTGGCGATCACCAGGGAAGGAAACGGCAGCGGCTCGCGCGGGTAAGGGCCGAAGGTCATCAGGTGCCTGGGGCGCATATCGGGATTGGCGACGTCGGGCGGTGCCACGAAAAAGGCTCCTGCGACCGGTTTCTTGAATTGCGGAATGGCTTGCACCGCCGCGGCGACACCGAGCGAGTGAGCGACGATGACAACCGGCCGCTCGGCCTCGTTGACCGCCTTGGCCACGTTCGCCGTCCAGTCGTCGCGCACCGGCTTCGACCACTCCGCCTGCTCGACCCTGCGCGCCGTTGACAATTTCGACTGCCAGCGGCTTTGCCAATGATCGGGACCGGAATTGGTGTAGCCCGGCACGATGAGAATATCTGCTTCCTTGACCTTCATGGCGCTGAGATAGCGAGCGGCGCCGCTTCGTGCAACGGTCATAGGTCACGCTCTTGATCACAATGGTGAACACGATGTTCGCTTCTTGCCATCTTGTGTGAACGATGCCGATGGACGATTTGTCGTAAGGAAAAGAAACAGCCGTGTGCGAAAACCCCGATTTTTGTGACCGGCACGACGTAGGATGATTGGCGGCGCGGGACTCTTGGCCTTGGGAGTTTCACCGCGGACCGGCCGAACGGAGCATTTGATGAGCGAATTGCCTTTTGCCGCCACCACCCCGGTCAGCGTTGCCCGCGTCGGGTTGAAGGCGCGCGACGCCGAAAGTATGGCCGCCTATTATCGCAAAGTCGTCGGACTGCAGGAGCTTAGCCGTACCGATGGCGCGATCACCTTGGGCGCCGCCAACCGGCCGTTGCTCGTCCTCGAGCCGGATCCTTCGGCGAAGCCCGACGATCCGCGCGGCGCCGGCCTGTTCCACACCGCATTCCTGCTGCCCAGCCGCGCGGATCTCGGCCGCTGGATCAACCATGCCATCGCCAACAAGATCGCCATCGATGGCGCATCCGACCATCTGGTCAGCGAAGCGCTGTACCTGACCGACCCCGAGGGAAATGGCATCGAGATCTATTCAGACCGCCGTCCGCAGGACTGGAAATGGAATGGCGACAAGGTGGCCATGGCGACGGAGCGGCTGAACATCCCGGCCGTTGTCGCCGAAGTGCCGGCGGGTGACGCTGGTTGGCAAGGCGCGCCGGAAAACAGCATTGTCGGCCATGTCCACCTGCGTGTTGGCAGGCCGGAAGACGCCGAAGCTTGGTGGAACAAGGAATTCGGCTTCGACACGGTGGCGAAATATGGCGGCCAGGCGGTGTTCCTGTCGTCGGGCGGCTATCACCACCACATCGGCGCCAATGCCTGGCAGAGCGCCGGCGCCGGCCGCCGCGACGCCGCTCGCTCGGGCCTGGCCTGGGTCGAGATGCGTTCGGACAATGTGACCGGCGAAACGACCCGCGAGGACCCGTGGGGTACGGTGATCAGGACCGTTCCCGGCAAGGCCTGATCGGGCCCTGACCACACCAAGCAAAGAGGCCCGCCGGCCAGTGGCCGGGACGGGCCTCTTTTCTGGGGTGGCTCAAGCTTCGCCAAACACCCGCTTGAAGATCGTGTCGACATGCTTGGTGTGGTAGCCCAAGTCGAATTTTTCGCGGATCTCGGCTTCCGGCAAGGCAGCGGTCACTTCCTTGTCTGCCAGCAGTTCTTCAAGAAAATCAGCGCCTTGCTCCCACACCTTCATAGCGTTGCGCTGCACCAGCCGGTAGGAGTCTTCCCGCGACAGGCCGGCCTGCGTCAGCGCCAGCATCACGCGCTGCGAATGCACCAGGCCGCGGAACTTGTTCATGTTCTTCAGCATGTTCTCGGGATAGACGAGCAGCTTGTCGACGACACTGGTCAGCCGTGACAAGGCAAAATCGAGCGTCACGGTGGCGTCCGGCCCGATCATGCGCTCGACCGAGGAGTGCGAAATGTCGCGCTCGTGCCAGAGCGCCACATTCTCCATCGCCGGCAGCGCCATGGACCGCACCATGCGGGCAAGGCCGGTGAGGTTTTCCGTCAGCACCGGGTTGCGCTTGTGCGGCATCGCCGACGAGCCTTTTTGGCCCGGCGAGAAATACTCTTCCGCCTCAAGCACTTCGGTGCGCTGCAGGTGGCGGATTTCGATCGACAGCCGCTCGATCGACGAGGCGATGACGCCGAGCGTGGCGAAGAACATGGCATGGCGGTCGCGCGGGATCACTTGCGTCGACACCGGCTCCGGCTTGAGCCCGAGCTTTGCCGCGACATGTTCCTCGACATAGGGTTCGATGTTGGCGAAGGTGCCGACCGCGCCGGAAATCGCGCAGGTGGCAATGTCCTCACGCGCATGCACCAGCCTCTCGCGGCAGCGCGAGAACTCGGCATAGGCTTGCGCCAGTTTGATGCCGAAGGTGGTCGGCTCGGCATGGATGCCGTGGCTGCGGCCGATGGTGACGGTGTCCTTGTGCTCGAAGGCTCGGCGCTTGAGCGCGGCAAGCAGGCCATCGATGTCGGCGAGCAGGATGTCGCTGGCCCGGGTGAGCTGTACGGCAAAGCAGGTGTCGAGAACATCCGACGAGGTCATCCCCTGGTGGATGAAGCGGGCGTCCGGTCCAACGAATTCGGCAAGATGGGTGAGGAAGGCGATGACGTCATGCTTGGTAACGCGCTCGATCTCGTCTATGGCCGCGACGTCGAACTTTGCCGCGCCACCTTTTTCCCAGATGGTCTTCGCGGCCTCTTTCGGAATGACACCGAGCTCGGCCAGCGCGTCGCAGGCATGAGCCTCGATCTCGAACCAGATGCGGAACCGGGTTTCCGGCGACCAGATGGCGACCATTTCCGGTCTGGAATAGCGTGGGATCATCGGTCAGTCCTGACGTGTCGAGGAGTTTGCCCGCGTCCTAACAGAGGCAGACAAAATGCTCAACGCTGCTGCCGCGCAAACCAGACGCTCGCGGCAAACAAGGCGACGAAACCAGTCGGGAAATACAGCCGGATGCCCAGCACCACAAACTGGTAGAGCGCCACCAGCGTCGTGAAGACGAACTGGAAGACCCAGGTGAGGGTGAAAGCGGGCGCATGCCATTCGGCATAGTAGGATCGGTATTGCAGCGCAAACAGTCCGCTAGTCAGGCCGATGGTCGCGGCGGCAAGGCACACGAATGCCGCCGCGAAGGCGACCTCCCAGTGCCTTCCGAGTGAGACCAGCCGCGCGGCGAACAGGCCAACCGGAAAGGCGAGGGCTCCGCCACCAGCAAACAGCAACGACACGGTGCGGATTTTCTCCGGCGTCTCCCAGGCGTCCAGGTTGACGAGCACGCTGGCGCCCATCGTCATGGCCCACAACAAGGCGCCGAAAAACGCTGTCCGCCACCCTGGCAAGGCGCGGCGGATGTAGCTCGGGGCGCGGCTGGGAATGGCGGCGTGCGGTGTCACAGGCGGCCAGTCACCGCGATCCAGCGAAAGTCCGGCCCCTCGAAGCCATATTGGCGCACCGCGATCAGCACCGCATAGGCGCTGAGACTGTTCATTGAAAACGTCTGCACCGCGCCGATCCGGTAGCCGTTCGGGCATCCCCGGCTCTTGGGGATCGACTTGTCCTCGTGCAGCAGCTTGGTCGCGCCGCCATCCTGCGCCTCGATGCGCAGCAGCCGGAAGCCGTTGATCTCGCCCTGGCTCTCGCAGCCTCCAGTGTTGTTCATGCCGATCTCATCGAGTCGAAACTCGAGGGGTGGGTCGACCGGCGAAAAGATCGGACGCGGATTGACCGCCATCCGATGCGGATCGGCCGAAAGCTCGGTCACCGGGTTGAAACCTGCGGTGATGCCCTTGTTGGCGGTCAACTCCGCCTCGCTGACAATGGCCTCGCCTTTCTGCCGTGCCTGAAGGCGCGCCGCGTCGAGCTTGGCATTCTCGTCGTCGAGCCGGACCCGGATCGGGGTGCCCTTGAGAAAACTGTCGGTGCTGGTGTCGATGTAGTAGCGGTTGGCATAGGGGAAGCCAGAGCCGTCCTGCACGCCGTATTCCTCGAAGGCGAACACACCGCCATCCTTGGTGAAACCGAGGATCTCCAGCTCGGCGACATCGCCGGCGACCGACGTCGTAAGCTGCGCAAGCAGGAAAACGGCAAACAGAAAAAGCATTCGCATCGATTCGTCACTCCGGCAGCCGGTGATCGTTGCGATCCCCCTACCACGACGGAATCAAAACGTCGTGCGGTCTGAAAGCCGATGCATCCAATCGGCCCGTCATTTGTTATTGTCGGCAGTCCCAATGGAGAACCACCATGACCGACACCAGCAAAATTCGTGAGCATATGGAAGTCGTCGGCGCCGACGGCGTGCATGTCGGCACCGTCGACAAGGTCGATGGCAAGCGCATCAAACTGACCAAGGTCGACAGCGGCGAGGGCGCCCACAAGGGCCATCACCACTACATTCCCCTGAGCCTTGTTGCCGAGGTCGATGGCAAGAAGGTGTGGCTGTCCGCGAATTCGGATGTCGCGGTGACGTTCGAGGAAGAAAAGTCCGGTCTGATCGACCACTTCACCCCAGTCGTGACGACCAGACGGGAAACAGGTCGCCGTCGGCTGGCCTCGCCGCGTGGACACCGCGGCTGATGGCGCGCGCCATGGTGGCACCGGCCGCGGCATAGAGATCGATTGCCGCGTCGGCGGTGAGTTCGACGCCACTCCGGCCGGTTGCCAGCGCGAACACGAGGTCGCCATCGGCCGGCGTATGTGTCGGCCAGATGGCGCGCACGAAGCCGTCATGCGCTGATATCGCCAGGCGTTTCGCGGCGGCCTTGGTGAGAACCGCGTCCGTGGCAATGACGGCGATGGTGGTGCTGCCGCCGGTCTCCATCTGCCTTCCGAGATCCTTGTCGCGGAATTTCAGCAGGATCTTTTTGGCGTCATCCGGCATTGGCGAGGGGTAGCCAAGTCCGCCGAATTCGTCGCCGATTTCGAACGGGGCCGCCCAAAAATAACGGGTTCGGCCGACGGTCACCGAGCCGGTCGGGTTGACGGCGGCCAGTGCGCCAACCGTGACGCCGCTTTCCAGCAGCGTCGAGGCCGAGCCGAGGCCACCCTTCAGTCCCGCGGTCAAAGCGCCGGTGCCGGCGCCGATCGTGCCGAACTGGAAATCGGCGTTGGCGGTTTGCGCTGCTTCATAGCCGAGGTCGCGATAGGGTGGATAGCGGCCCCAATCCTTGTCGCCGCCATTGCGCAGGTCGAACAGGATCGCCGCCGGCACGATCGGCACGCGGAAGCCGCCCACCTCGAAACCGATGCCGCGTTCACGCAGCGCCGCCTGCACTCCGGACGCCGCGTCGAGGCCGAAAGCCGAACCGCCCGAAAGCACCACGGCGTGGACCGCCTCGACCGAATTGTGCGGTTCCAGCAAATCGGTTTCGCGGGTGCCGGGCGCACCGCCCAGGATCTGCACTCCGGCCACCGCCGGTTCATCGCAAAGGATGGTCGTGACGCCGGATTTCAGCCTCGCATCGGAAGCATTGCCGACGCGCAGGCCGGCAACGTCCGTGATCAGATTGCGCGGGCCGGTGCGAAACATCAGTTGCTTTCCAAGGGGACGAAACGCGTGCCATCGAAGCGGAAGACGCGGTAGGGGCTCTGGCTGAGGTCGCCTTTCGCGTCGAAGCGGACCGGCCCGATCGCAGTGGTGAAATCCGGTCCGGTCAGGGCTTCGGTCAGCGGCTTGCCCGAGGTTTCGGACAGGCTTGACGCCGCCTTGGCGATCTCGACCGCCGCGTAGGCCGGTAGCGTGTAACCGTCCGGCACGATCTTTCGGGCAGAGAAGCGTTCCAGCACTTTTGGATCGGCGACATCGGCCCATTCAGGCGGAGCGATCATCAGCGTGCCGGTGGCATATGGAACGTCGCCGGGTGGCGTGCGCAAATTCTCGCCGCCGGCAAAGACGATGCCGGCAGAGAGTTGCGCGGCATCGCGGTCCATGATGGCGATGTCCTCGCCGTCGCCGCCGGCGAAGACATGCGTCGCGCCGGCCTTCTTCAGGCGGCCAACCATCCCGATCTGGTTGTCGAGCTGTGGTCGGAACGTGTCGACGAACACCGGCTTCAGCGCCGCCTGTTCGGCCGCCGCCCGCAGCGTCTCGGCGATCTCGCGGCCATAGATGGTGCCGTCGTCGGTGATGGCGAACAGCTCGTTCTGCCACAGACGGGTGAGGGCAGAGGCGACGGCATTGCGCTCATCGTCGCCGCGTGGCCCGAGGCGATAGATCGGCCAGCCGGTCTTGGCGCGGCGGTCGGTCAGGCTTTCTGTTCGTACGCCAACGGTAATGACCGGAATGTTGGCGTCCTTCAGGATCGGCATTGCTGCCTCGATCGCATCGGTGCAGAGAAAGCCGACCACGACATTGACCTTGGCCGCTACGAATTCCTTAGCCGCGGCGCTGCCGCCATCAGCGGTGCAGGCATCATCCGTGATCTTGAGCTCGATGCCATTCGCTTCGGCCGCCAGGCTGGTGCCGGCCTCGATCTGCTTGCCGAGGATTGCCGATGGGCCGGACAAGGGTGCTGCGACGCCGACCAGCAGCGTCTGGGCGCTGGCGGCGCTGGCCAGGAACAGCCAGACCAGTGCGGCAGATATCGTTGCCCCGGATCGCATCCTGTTGAAGAGTTCCTCCAAGCTGGCGACATCTCGCTGGCGCCAGTTCCCGCCAAGACCTAAAGGCTGGCTGGCCTTGGTGCAACACGCGAATTTCAGGAGATGGGCCAAGCACTTCGCTTGTGGCATGTCATGTCTAGCCATATATAGCGGTAGGGTTCTGGCTGTGGAAAATTTCCGGTGCTGAAGAAAAACGACATTGGGCCACAGGCCTATCGCGACGCGATGAGCCATTTTGCCGGCCACGTCCATGTGGTTACCACCGACGGGCCGGCCGGCAAGCGTGGTACGACGGTCATCGCGGCCTGTTCGGTGTCGGACACGCCGCCGACCATTCTGGTCTGTCTCAACCGCGAAAATGCCAAGAATGAGCTGTTCGTGGAGAATGGCAGATTTGCCTTGAACACGCTGGCGTCGCATCAGGAGCCACTGTCGATCGGCTTTTCCGGTATCACCGGACTGTCGGTGGAAGAGCGTTTTGCGCTCGGCGAATGGGACGTGATCTCGACCGGCGCGCCAACGCTGAAGGGTGCGCTCGCCGTTTTCGACTGCGAACTGATCGACACCAAGGATCTGGCCACCCATCGTGTGCTTTTTGGCAAGGTGACAGGTCTGCGTATGGGCGATAATTTGCGGCCGCTGATCTACCACGCCCGCGGCTACCACGTTCTGGACAGCGGAGCGGCGGCGTTCACGGAGAAAGAATGAGCGAGCTGAAACCGCGCGCCGCGCCGCGGACGATCGACGAGACACTCGATCTCCTGACCGGTGCGGACTATGTGGCGGACCGGTCGCTGGCGACCGTGCTTTTCCTGTCGCTGCGCATGAAACGGCCGCTGTTCCTCGAGGGCGAGGCCGGCGTCGGCAAGACCGAGATCGCCAAGGTGCTGGCGCAGGCGCTTGGCCGCCGCCTGATCCGCCTGCAGTGTTATGAAGGCCTCGACGTCTCGTCCGCCGTCTACGAGTGGAATTACGCCGCGCAAATGATCGAAATCCGTATGGAGGAGGCGGCGGGCAAGGTCGATCGCTCCGACATGGAGCGCAACGTCTTCTCCGAAAAATACCTGATCCGCCGTCCGGTGCTCGATGCGCTCACCGGCAAGGCTGGTGCTGCCCCAGTCTTCCTGATCGATGAGCTGGATCGTACCGACGAGGCCTTCGAAGCCTTCCTGCTGGAAATCCTGTCCGACTTCCAGGTAACGGTGCCCGAACTCGGCACCATCAAGGCGGAAGAGCCGCCAATCGTCATCATCACCACCAACCGCACCCGCGAGATCCACGACGCGCTGAAACGGCGCTGCCTCTATCACTGGGTCGACTATCCCAACGCCGAGCGCGAATTGGAGATCGTGCGCCGAAAGGTGCCGCAAGCCAACCAGCGGCTCTCGGCCGAGGTGGTTTCCTTCATCCAGAAGCTGCGCCAGATCGAACTGTTCAAGGTGCCGGGTGTCGCCGAAACCATCGACTGGGCCGGCGCGCTGACCGAACTCGACAAGGTCGCGCTCGATCCGGAAACCGTGTCCGACACGATCGGCGTGCTGTTGAAATACCAGGACGACATTGCCCGCATCGAACAGGGCGAAGGCCGGCGCATCCTCAACGAGGTGAAGGCCGAGCTTTCGGCGGCGGAATAGGGTAGCGCCATGCCGGTGTCCCGCCCCGAACCCAAGGAAGCCCGGCCGGACGGACGTATCGCCGACAACATCGTCTATTTCGCCCGCACCTTGCGCAAGGCCGGCATGCGGGTCGGGCCGGCTTCGGTCAAGGACGCCATCGAGGCGGTGCTGGTTGCCGGCATCGGCTCGCGCGACGATTTCTACTGGACGCTGCACGCCGTGCTTGTTTCGCGGCACGAGGATCACGCCATTTTCGATGAAGCCTTCCGGCTGTTCTGGAAGTCACGCGAACTGATCGAAAAGATGCTGGCGATGTTTTCGCCGGTGGCGCCTGACGTCAGGGAGAAGCAGAAGCCGCGCGCCGCCGAGAATCGCGTCAGCCAGGCGATGTTCGAGGGCCATCAGAAGAACCAGCCGGCCCAGGAAATCCCGGAGATCGAGGTCGATGCCCGCTTCACCTTCTCTGGCAACGAGGTGCTGCGCGGCAAGGACTTTGCCCAAATGAACGCCGCCGAGATGGCGGATGCCAGGAAGGCAATCGCTAGGCTGCGCTTGCCCTTCGACATGGTGAGGACCCGGCGTTTCAAAGCCGACGCGCATGGCCGCCGCATTGACCCGCGCGCCATGATGCGCTCGGCGGCGCGAACCGGCGGCGACCTGATCCTGCCGAAATTCCGCTCACCGCGCGAAGTTCACCCGCCGCTGGTTGTGCTGGCCGACATTTCCGGCTCGATGAGCCAATACACGCGCATCTTCCTGCATTTCCTGCATGCGCTGACCGAAAAGCGCCGGCGCGTGCACACGTTCGTCTTCGGCACCAGGCTGACCAATCTGACCCGGCAGATGCGCCACCGCGATCCCGATGCCGCACTTGCCGACTGTTCGGCGGCGGTGAAGGACTGGTCGGGCGGCACGCGCATCGGTGACACGCTGGCCGAGTTCAACCGGCTGTGGTCGCGGCGTGTGCTGGGGCAGGGCGCGGTGGTGCTTCTGATCACCGACGGGCTGGAACGCGACGATGTCGCCGGCCTGTCGGAAGAAATGGAGCGCCTACACAAGTCCTGCCGGCGGCTGATCTGGCTGAACCCGTTGCTGCGCTTTGACGGTTTCCAGGCACGTGCCCGCGGCGTCAAGGCGATGCTGCCGCATGTCGACGAATTCCGCTCGGTGCACAACCTTGATGCGCTTGCCGATCTCTGCGCGTCGCTCGACAAGACATCGGCGCAATCCGTGGATCCACGCCGATGGATGGACGCTGGCGCGAGGCACGCCGCATAGCCATATCTTTCCTACCCGAAAAACAGACTCTTAGAGAAACGGTCATGGAAAACAGCATCTATCTCGATGAAGCCCGCGACCCACTTGTCATAGCCGAGGGCTGGATGAAGGACGGCAAGGACGTGGCCATCGCCACGGTGGTCGAGACCTGGGGGTCGGCGCCTCGCCCCGTGGGCAGCCATCTGGTCATCGACGCCGACGGCAATTTCCACGGCTCTGTTTCGGGCGGTTGCGTCGAAGGCGCGGTGGTGGCCGAAGCGATCGACGTGATCGACAGCGGCAAGGCCAGGATGCTGGAATTTGGTGTTGCCGATGAAACCGCATGGCAGGTCGGCCTGTCCTGTGGCGGCCGCATCAAGGTGTACGTGGAAAGACTGGGCTGATCTGCGATGGATCCCTATGCGCTGAAAACCCTCAACGCGGAACGCCGCGCCCGCCGCGCGGCGATCCTTGTCACCGACCTTGGTGATGGACGCGACCGCATCGTGCGCGAAGGCGATCAGGTCGCCGGTGATCTCGGCGCCGCGATCGCCAAGGCGTTCCGCACCGGTAATTCCGGTTCGGTCGGGGCCGAAGGGCGGACCTTCTTTCTTAATGCGCACCTGCCGCGGCCGCGCCTGGTGGTGATCGGCGCGGTCCATATCAGCCAGGCGCTGGCGCCGATGGCAAAAATCGCCGGCTACCCTGTCGAGATCATCGATCCGCGCACGGCCTTCGCCACGCCCGAGCGCTTTCCCGATATTGCCTTGCATGCCGAGTGGCCGGAGGATGTGCTGAAGCGCCAGCCGCTCGACAGTTACACGGCACTTGCCGCCGTCACCCATGATCCGAAGATCGACGATTTCGCGCTGAAGGCGGCGCTCGACGCCAACTGTTTCTATGTCGGGGCGCTTGGCAGCCGCAAGACACACGCCAAGCGCGTCGAACGCTTGCTGGCGCTGGGCGCGACCGCCGACCAGATCGCCCGTATTCACGCCCCCATCGGGCTCGACATTGGTGCCGCCAGCCCGGCCGAGATCGCTGTCGCCGTTCTCGCTCAGACCATCCATGCCTTCCGCTCGCGCGGCCTCGACGTCAAGGGCGCGGCGGCGTGAAATTCGGCCCGATACCGATTGAGGCGGCTGAGGGGGCGGTGCTGGCTCATGCCACCACCGCCGGAGAGCGGCGCTTCCGCAAGGCGCACCGCCTGAGCGCGGATGATTTGTCGGAGCTGAAAGCCGCCGGGATCACCGAAGTCGTCGCCGCCGTGCTTGCCCCCGATGATCTCGGCGAGGATGCGGCAGCCGAAAAGATCGCCGCCAGCATGCGCCATCGCAATGTCGAGGCAAAGCCCGCGGCCACCGGCCGGGTTAACCTCCATGCTGAGGCGGCCGGCATCTTCACCGTCGACGTGGCGATGATCGACGCCATTAACGCCGTCGATCCGACCATCACCATCGCAACGCTGGCTCGGCATGCGCCGGTCGAGAAAGGCCAGATGGTCGCGACTGTGAAGATCATTCCCTTCGCCGTCGGCTCTGCCCTGGTCGATGCGGTCATGAAAATCTGCGCCGGGGGCGAGATCTTTGCCGTCAACGCCTATCAACCAGTGCGCGTCGGCGTCATCCAGACGGTGCTGCCGGGGATCAAGCCGAGTGTGCTCGACAAGACGCTTCGCGTCACCGAAGCGCGGCTGGCGCGCTCCGGCGGCAGGCTGACTGCGGAGCGCCGCACGCCACATGAGATCGCACCGGTGGCGGAGGCCGCGGCCTCGCTGGCGCGCGACAACGACCTGGTGGTGATTTTCGGCGCCTCGGCGATGAGCGATTTCTCCGACGTCGTTCCGGCGGCGATCGAAAGGGCCGGTGGTACTGTTATCCGCGCCGGCATGCCCGTCGATCCCGGCAATCTGCTGGTGCTCGGCACGCTTGGCGGCAAGCGCGTCATCGGCGCGCCCGGTTGCGCCCGCAGCCCGAAGGAGAACGGCTTCGACTGGGTGCTCGACCGGTTGGTTGCCGGCCTCGACGTCACCGCGAGCGACATCGCCGGCATGGGCGTCGGCGGGTTGTTGATGGAAATCCCGACGCGGCCGCAGCCGCGCGAACCGCTGCCGCAAAAAAGCCAGCTCAAGGTCGGGATCGTGCTGCTGGCGGCGGGGCGGTCGAGCCGCATGGGCGGGCCGAACAAACTCCTGGCGCTGTTCGACGGCAAGCCGCTGGTGCGCCGCACCGCCGAGCGCGCACTCGGCTCGAAGGCTTCGGGCACGATCGTCGTCACCGGCCATCAGCGCGAGCGGGTGCGCGCGGCGCTTGCGGGGCTGGATTTGACCTTCGCCGACAATCCCGATTTTGCCGACGGCCTGTCCACATCGCTGAAAGCCGGCATTGCCTATCTGCCTGAAGACTCCGCCGGCGTGATGATCGTTCTCGGTGACATGCCGGGTGTCTCGTCTGATGACCTCGACAGGTTGGTCGATGCGTTCCGCAAGGCCGGAGGCAATTCGGTGGTCCGCGCCTCGCACCAGGGCAAGCGCGGCAACCCGGTGCTGTTGCCACGCTCGCTGTTTCCGGCGATCGCCCATCTCGAAGGCGATACCGGCGCGCGGCATCTGGTCGAGGCCGAGGGGCTCGATGTCATCGACGTCGAGATCGGCGAAGCGGCGTCTGTCGACGTCGATACCCGCGAAGCGCTCGAAGGTGCCGGCGGCGTCCTACAGGATTGACAAACCCAAGCCGAATTACGCATGCCTGCTGGATGTCTTTCCGGTTCCGATTTTTCTGTGTCCTTGCAACCGCGGCAGCATTGGTGTCGTCGGCCGCCCAAGGTCAGACGCTGTCGCTAAAACCCTTCAAGGACGATCTCTTCGCCTATCCGGCCATGCTCTCGTCCGACACCAACGGCGCCTACACCGTCATCGACTATCGCGAGATGCGCGACATCAACCAGCGCGACGAGGTGCCCGAGCGCCGCGTGCACCCTCAATACACCGACACCGGCGTGCGCAAGGTGCAGCAGGATCTGCTGCTAAAGACCGATGCCGGCGATGTCAGACATGTTGCCGTTGGCAAGACCGAGGGTGCCGGCATCATCGTGCTTTATCTGCATGGGCAGGGTGGCAGCCGCAAGCAAGGCGTCGACGACTTCACCTTCGGTGGCAATTTCAATCGCCTCAAGAACCTGATGGCCGAAAATGGCGGCCTCTATCTGTCACCTGACTTTCCGGATTTCGGCGATACCGGCGCCGCGCAGGTCGCGGCGCTGATCGATCACTATGCCCATCAGTCGCCGGGCGCGAAAATCTTCGTCGCCTGCGGCTCGATGGGCGGCGCTCTATGCTGGAAGCTCGCCGCCCGCAAGGACACCGGTGGCCGTATCAACGGCTTGCTGCTGCTCGGCTCGCTATGGGACGAGAGTTTTTTCGCCAGTCCCGCCTTCAAGCGCCGCGTACCGGTGTTCTTCGGCCAGGGCAGCCATGACGTGGTTTTTCCCGTGGCAACCCAGGAAGCATTCTTTCGCTCGATACTGGCCAAGACAAAGAGCTACCCGACCCGCTTCGTCCGTTTCGAGACGGGCACGCACGGCACGCCGATCCGCATGACCGACTGGCGCGGCACATTGAACTGGATGCTGTCGAAGGCGCCCTGACCAACGCTGCCCGGAAGCCCCGTCCGACCTTCAGGGCGCGGTGTTGTAGTCGACGACCGTCTGCGGGTTCTCCTCGCCATCATAGGATGCGTCGACATCGTACTGAACCAGCGAAAAATCGCCATTGCGGAACAGATAGGTGCCCGATGACGAGGCATCTCCGACGCCGCGCCATTTGTTGAAGGTGGTGATCGTGTGCGCATCCTGGTCATAGTCCGAGTTGGTCGCCCAGCCAGTCGTCTGGAAGCCGATGATATGCATGGATTCGACCTTGCCTTCGCTGTCGTTGTTCACGTAGCGGATATCCATCTCCGGTTCGGTGAACTGCAACTGCCTTACGCCGGATATATCGTCGCTTATGTAGTAGATGGAGCTTTCATTGTAGGCGGCGGCCGAACAGGAGAAATGGAAAAGCCGTGTTTCCCTTTCGGGGTCGCTGGCCGCCGCATCCTTGTCCTTGTACTTGATCGAGAAAGTATCCGGCTCATTGGCGAGAAGGTTCTTGTCGCACTGGGTACCATAGGTCGCCAGAAAGGCCTTCTTGGCCTGCTCCAGCGCCGCGTCCTTCTTCGGTGGCGGTGGCCCGTCGCCGCAGCTCGGTGGCAGAGCTGCCTCGAAATCGGCAGTGGAGGGTTTCAACGCCCCTTTTTCGATGTGGATCGGATCGAAGGGCGGCGCCGCCTGGATCTGCGCATTCACCTGGCGCAGCGTGTAGCAACCGGCAAAGACCTTTTCGCCGCCGGTCTTGTCCGTGGCACGGACGGCGACAGGCACGTTGTAGAAAATACTGCTGGCCGCGCCTTCGTCGGAGACGCTGCCGGTCTCGACCTCGACCTTGTCGGTGCCGTCATAACCCTTGACGAAACTGTCGAAGTCCTTCGCCGGCTTGGTCTCTCCGAAATAACCCCAGGCGCGAGCGAATTCATGCCGGTTGATGGCGCTGTAGAGGGACCGGATGACCGCGTCGGCGCTCGACCGATCGTCCACATAGGGTGCTTCGGTAGTATCTTCGGCGGCGAGTGCTTTTTGGCCGATGGTGGCAAGGGAGAGAAAGGCAGTCGCTGCGAAAAGGGCGCGTCTCATCGGGAATCTCCGCTCGATAGGGAGACTCTACTATGGCGATTGCGGCAGCGTGGTGACGCGGTGTCAGGGCGCTTGAAGAATCGTGCATGAAGGCGCTAGGTCCTGTCCTCCGGCGTTCCGACCGGACAGGAGATTTGACGTGACGATATCGATGTACGAGGCCTCCGTGCCAGTGTTTTCGGCAAGACTGAAAGCGCTTTCCCACGTGCTGGCGGCAGCCGAACAGAATGCCCTTGACCGCAAGATCGACCCGCAGGTGTTTCTGACGGCGCGGCTCGCGCCCGACATGTTCGCCCTGACCAGGCAGGTGCAGATCGCCACCGACCATGCCAAGGGGGCACCGTCGCGGTTGGCCGGCCGCGAAGTGCCGAAATACGAGGACAATGAAGCGAGCTTCGCCGATCTGGAGGCGAGGATCGCCAAGACGATCGCGCATCTGGCGACTTTTTCGGCCGCCGACATCGACGGCTCCGATAACAAAGTGATCGAACTGAAGCTTGGCGGACGCGAAACCTCGATGGCTGGCATGCAGTATCTGCTGCATCTGGCCATGCCCAACTTCTATTTCCACCTCACCACCGCCTACGACATCCTTCGCCACAATGGCGTACCGCTGGGCAAGGCGACATTCCTGGGAACGCGCTGACGATTGCGGGCCGTCGAGGTTTCCCGGCAACAGCCGGGAAACCCTGGCAAGCGTCTAGCGAATGGACATTGCGCGTGCGATGCGCGGAAAATCGGCGGGTTTGATGCCGATGTCGGCACGGTCCGCGTTGCTCATCGAATGAAGCAACGCAAGTGCCGCGCGATACCTAAGATGTTCCTGCGGGCGCGGCCGGGCGAACATTTCAGTGAAGAAACCCATGATTCAGGCTCCTGATTGGTCCTCCACGGCTGCCAATATAGATGAATCGTGACAATTGTGCAGTGCAGCATTTGCATGCCTGCCATGTGCTGGTGATTTTTTTCGGCCGTATTTGCGCGACCGAGTGAAACTTTTGCCCGGCACGGACCGTAGGCTTGAACGCTGGCACATGGCCGGCTTTTCCTCGCCACTCCTGGCGAATTCCGGACTGCATGAAAATGCAGTCCGGCTTTTTGTTAGAGGACGACAACTGCCCGAGCAGCGGTCTGGGGACGGCTAAATTCGTCAACATCGATGGCATGCATTTTTAACGAGCCGGTTCTATGCTCTGAAGCTCGCATGGTCGGGCTAGAGGGAGGCTGACATCGCTACCACCGCCAAGCGGGATTTCGCTTCGTTGCTCGACGACCTCTTCGTCGCCTCCGACAAGAGCGAGGCGATTGAGGGCGACGAGGCCGGCGCTCGTCCGTCGATCCCGTTCGATTATCTCTCCGTTGCCGACGAGCTCCATTCCGGCCGCATCAAGGTTTCGGGCAGCGGCTTTACCACCGAATATCGCGAGGCTGGCGCTGATCTGGCGACCGAATTCGCCGCCTTGCTCGACCACGCCAAGCTGGCTCTCGCAGGCGAAGAATCAAAGCCCGAGGAAAAATTGCCGCCGATCGATCCGGAATCGATCGCCGTCGAACTCGGCCTTGATCAGCCGAAACAGCTCGCCGATTTCGGCCGCATGCGCCGCAGCTTTGCCTTCGCCAACCACCCCGATCGTGTCGCGCCGCATCTGCGCCAGCGCGCTATGATCCGGATGCAGGTGGCCAACATGCTGATCGACGAGGCCAAGCGCCGCGCGCTGGCCGGCACTCGCCGCTAAACGCTTCGGTTCACGCAAAAGTCGGCTTGCCAAGGCTTGGAGAGCGCCTCTGCTTTCCTGTAAGGTGCGGCTTCCTCCCCGCGCAGCCGCGCCAGCCTTCCCTCCGGAGCAGAATTCCATGCACAAACGCCGTCTCGGTCGGACCGATCTCCTTGTTACCCAGATATGCCTGGGTTCGATGACCTGGGGCCAGCAGAACACCGAGGCCGAAGGCCACGCCCAGATGGACCTCGCCTTCTCGCGCGGCGTCAACTTCATCGATACCGCCGAACTCTACCCGATCCCGCCCAAGGCGGAGACGCAAGGGCGAACGGAAAGGATCATCGGCAGCTGGATGAAGGCCAAGGGCAATCGCGACAAGGTGATCCTTGCCTCCAAGGTCGTCGGCCGCACGGCCAACAGCTGGTTTCGTGGCGACCGACCCTCGCAATTGGTGCGTGCGGATATTTTTGATGCCATCGACAAGTCGCTGGCCAAGCTCGGCACCGACTATCTTGACCTCTACCAGATCCACTGGCCGGAACGGGATATTCCCTGGGGCGCCAATCCGACGCGTGTCGGGGCGGTGGCTCGGCGCGCCGATGCCGACGGCGCCCCGACCAACGAAACGCCGATCGCCGAGACGCTTGCCGTCTTCGATGAATTGGTGAAGGCGGGAAAAATCCGTCATTTCGGCCTGTCGAACGAGAGCTCCTGGGGCGTGATGCGGTTTCTTGCCGAGGCCGACAAAGGGATCGGTCCGCGCGTCGCGTCGATCCAAAACGCCTACAATCTCGTCAACCGCACCTTCGAGGTGAACCTCGCCGAAGTCTGCGAGCGCGAACGGGTGTCCTTGCTCGCCTATTCGCCGCTGGCGCAGGGCTACCTGACCGGCAAATACGACCATGGCGCGCGCCCGCAGGGCTCGCGTTCGCAGCTGTTCAACCGCGGCCAGCGCTACGAGACGCCGAATGCCGCCGAGGCACAGCTTGAGTACAACGAACTGGCGCGCTCCTTTGGTCTGGAACCGGCGCTGTTTGCCAATGCCTATGTGTCGAGCAGGCCCTTCGTCACGTCGAACATTGTCGGGGCCACCAGTGTCGAGCAGCTCGACATGGCGCTGTCTTCCGTGGACGTCGCCTGGACCGAAGAGATGCAGAAGGCGGTGGATGCCATTCACCAGCGGGTCGGCAATCCCTGTCCCTGATCGGACCAGAGTGCGGAATTGAAGAGGAGTAACAAAGGGGTGGAGACAATGGTGGACTTTCCTATCGAGGCAGTGCGTGGAAAGTTTCCCGCTCTCTCCCTGAACGACAAAGGACGGCGGCGCATCTACCTCGACAACCCCGCCGGCACGCAGGTGCCACAGGCGGTGGCCGATGCGGTGTCGCGCTGCCTGCTCACCACCAATGCCAATCTCGGCGGCTATTTCGAAACGACGATCGCCGCTCAAGCTGTCGTCGACGAGGCGCATCAGGCGATGGCCGATTTCCTCGGTGCGGTGAGCCCCGAGGAAATCATCATCGGCGCCAACATGACGACGCTGACCTACCACATGTCGCGTACGCTCGGCCGGACGATGAAGCCGGGCGACGAGATCATCCTCACCCGCATGGACCATGAGGGTAATGTGTCGCCCTGGCTGCAACTTGCCGAGGACCTTGGTCTCGTCGTGCGCTGGCTGCCTTTCGACGAAAGGAGCTGGCAGGTCGAGGAGGCGGCGCTGGCCGGGCTGCTGTCGCAGAAGATGCGGCTGGTCGCTTTGAATTATGCCAGCAACCTGACCGGCTCGATCAATCGCGTGAAGGCGCTGACCGCGATCGCAAAACAGGCAGGCGCTCTGGTCTATGTCGATGCGGTGCAGTTCGCGCCGCATGGCCTGATCGATGTGCAGGACCTCGGCTGCGATTTCCTGATCTGCTCGGCCTACAAATTCTTCGGTCCGCACATGGGCATATTGTGGGGCCGGCGTGACATCATCGATGGTCTGAAGCCCTACAAATGCCGCTGCTCGTCAAACGGCCTGCCAGAGCGTTTCGAACTCGGAACACCGCAGATCGAACTGATGGCCGGCCTCACGGCCGCGGTCGATTATTTTGCCGAGTTGGGCGCGGCGGCAGGCGAGAAGGGATCGCGAAGGCAGAAGATTGCCAGGGCGTTCGCAGTGTCGATCGCCTACGAGAACCCGCTGGCGCAAAGGCTGATCGATGGCCTGTCCGATATTTCAGGCCTGACCATCCATGGCATCACCGATCTGAAGCGGGTCAGTGATCGCGTACCGACCGTTTCCTTCACCGTCGACGGCATCGTGCCGGAGACGATCGTTCGGCAGATGAACGCCGAAAACATCTTCCTGTGGTCCGGCCATAACTACGCGTGGGAGATCGTCCACCAGCTCGGCATCCCGGCCGAGCATGGCGTCGTGCGCATCGGCATCGCCCACTACAACACGGCAGCCGAAATCGACGAGACGCTGGAGAGCGTGCACCGGGTGATCGCCATGCTCAGGCAGCAGCGCTCCTGAGGCCAGCTTGGATCTTCACCGCGCCTTGCCGCCGAAGCCGGTGAGGAATGCGGTGAGGTTGTCACCGAGTTCGTCGCAGAGATAGCCACCTTCCTGCACGATGACCGTCGGCAGGCCGAGCTTGGCGATGACCTCGCCGATGCGCGAGAAGCCTGGCGTGGTTACGGAAAGCCCGCCGAACGGGTCGCCCTCGAACGCGTCAAGACCGAGCGCCACGACCAGCGCGTCTGGTGAGAAGGCACGGATGCGCTGGAACGCAACCTCAAGCGCCCCGAGAAACGCGGCGTCGGCAGATTTGCGCGGCAGAGGCAGGTTGAAATTGTAGCCGAGGCCCGGCCCTTCGCCGCGTTCGTCGGCGTGGCCCCAGAAGAATGGATAGAAACGCACCGGGTCGGCATGCAGCGAGACGGTGAGCACATCCGGCCGTGCATAAAAGATGCCTTGCGTGCCATTGCCGTGATGCAGGTCGACATCGAGGATCGCCACGCGCGATGCCGTCTTGCGCAGAACCTGGGCCGCAACCGCCGAATTGTTGATGAAGCAGAAGCCGCCGGCGACATCGGCAAACGCATGGTGGCCTGGCGGGCGACACAGCGCATAGGTGGCCGGTGCGCCTGCCATCACGGCTTCAGCGGCTTCGACCGCGCTCCAGGCGCTCCACAGCGCGCCTTGCCAGGTTTCTCCCGAGATAGGGCAGGCGGTGTCGGCCATGTGGTAGCCGGCCTGGCCGACTGCCGAGGCCGGGTAGGAGCCACTGCGCGCGATCGGATGGATGTTGGGGATCACTTCCGCCGACGCGCCCTCGATGCGCTGCCAGCGCGTATAGATGTGTTCGAGGAAATCGAGATACTCCGGCGTGTGCACCGCCGCGACCGGACCGAGCCCGTGCCTGCGCGGCCGCTCGATCGTGCAGCCGGCGGATTTTGCACCGGCTAACAATCTTTCGACCCGCTCCGGTTTTTCGGGATTGGGCTGCGCGGCACCGCTCGAAAGGAACGCCTTGGGGTCATGGCGCTTTTGCTCCTCCGCATAGAAGGCTTTCATTCCTGCTCCCCATTCTCCGGCGCGTCGGCGAAGGCAAAAAAGGCCTTGCCGACGATCTTCTGCGTCTGCTCATAGCTCGACCAGGCGATGCCCAGCCTTTCGTAAAAGGCCTTGGCGCCCTCATTGTCGCTGTCGACGGACAGTCGGAGATAAACGCCGCCTTCCTCTCGGCACTGCGCCGCGACGCGCCGCAGCAGGCGCTCGCCGATCTTGCGGCCGCGAAACCGGTCCTCGACATAGAGGTCCTGCACATAGACGCCAGGCCGCCCCATCCAGGTCGAAAAGATCGGGAAATAGAGGCACAGGCCAGCGAATTCGCCGCCGACTTCGGCAATCAGTGTCGAGAAGGCCGGTTTTTCACCAAAGCCGTAGGTTCTGAGATCGTCCGCTGTCGAGATGATTTCCTCGGGCGCGCCGATGTGCGTGCCGAGTTTCAGGATCGCCGCGTGGATCGTTTCGACATCGTCGATCCGGCCGGGGCGGATGAGGACGTCATTGGATGTTGGTTTGATCACGATCGTATCTCAGAACGCCACCCGGTCGCCACCCTTGAGAGCCAGCATGTCGCGCGCTTCGGTGGGCGTGGCAACCTCCAGCGACAGACCATCGAGAATGCCACGGATGCGGCGCACCTGATCGGCATTGGATTTCGCCAACTGGCGGCCGTCATAGAGACTGTCCTCCAGCCCGACACGGACATTGCCGCCCATTGCCGCGGCAATCGAGATCAGCGGCATCTGATTGCGGCCGGCGGCCAGCACCGAGAACTGGTAGCTGTCGCCGAACAGTTTGTCGGCGATCCGCTTCATGTGGACGAGATTGTCCGGATCGGCGCCGATGCCGCCCAGAATGCCCAGCACGAACTGGATGAACAGCGGTCCTGTCACCAGCCCCCGGTCGCGAAAATGCGCCAGCGAATAAAGGTGGCCGACATCGTAGCACTCGAATTCGAAGCGCGTGCCGCAGCCCTTGCCCAGCCTCTCGAGAACGCCTTCCATGTCGGCGAACGTGTTCTTGAAGATGGTGTCGCGCGTGGCTTCCAGCAGCTTCGGCTCCCACTCATGCTGCCATTCCCTTGGCTTGTCGAGCATCGGAAACAGCGCGAAGTTCATCGAGCCCATGTTGAGCGAGCACATTTCGGGTTCGGCCCGAAGCGGCGCCGCCAGCCGCTGGTCCAACGTCATCAGCGAGGAGCCGCCGGTGGTGATGTTGATCACCGCGTCGGTAGCCTGCTTGATGCGCGGCAGGAACTGCATGAACACGTCCGGATCGGCGGTCGGCCGCCCATCCCTGGGATCGCGGGCATGAAGATGCAGGATGGAGGCACCGGCTTCGGCGGCGGCGATTGCCTCGGTGGCGATCTGGTCCGGCGTCACCGGCAGATACGGCGACATCGACGGCGTGTGCACCGAGCCGGTAACGGCGCAGGTGATGATGACTTTACGCGGCGCCATTTCTTACCCCTGGCCTGCGACCGGCAGGTCGAGTTCGGCGGCCAGAACTTCCAGCGAGTCGCCGATAATGGAGACGATCTCGCCGACCTGCTCCGTGGTGACGATCATCGGCGGCGCGACCATGAAATTGTCGCCGTCGACGCCGCCCTTGACCCTGCGGCCGTAGATGATCAGTCCGCGCTCATAGGCGAGGTCGAGCAGCCGCTGCGTGGCTTTCTTGTTCTGGTCGATCGGTCTCAAGGTCTCGGGATCGGCAACCATCTCGGCGCCCGTGAGAAGGCCCTTGCCGCGCACGTCGGCGATGAACGGAAACCGCTTCGCCAGCCCCTTCAGCCCGTCCATCAGCACGTCGCCCATGGCAGCCGCATTGGCGATCAGGTCGAGCCGATCCATTTCGCCGAGCACGGCAAGCCCGGCGGCACAGGCCAGCGGGTTGCCGGCGTAGGTGTGGCCGTGCTGGAATCCGCCCGAGGCGAGCAGCGGCTGCACCAGCCGCATCGGTGCGGCGAGCGCGCCAAGCGGCGCGTAGCCCGAGCCCAGCCCCTTCGACAGTGCGACGATGTCGGGTTTGCAGTTCCAGTGGTCGCCACCGAGGAATTTTCCGGTGCGGCCGGCGCCGCACATCACTTCGTCGTGGATCAGCAGGATGCCGTAGCGGTCGCAGATCTCACGAATGCGCGGATAGTAGCTGTCCGGCGCCACCAGCGCCGCGGTGGCCGCACCGCCGATCGGTTCCATGATGAAGGCAACCACACTGTCTGGACCCTCGGCCAGGATCTTCTCCTCCAGCATGTCGGCATAGCGGATGCCGCGCTGTTCCATCGAAAGATTGTCGCGGTCACGCCAAGCGGTCGGCGCCGGCACGGTCGGCATCACCCGCATCATCGGCGTGAAGGTCTCGGCCAGCGCATCGTCGCCGGTAATGGAGAGCGAACCCAAGGTGCCGCCATGATAGGAGGGGAAGCGCGTGATCACTTTCCAGCGGCTTGCCCGGCCGGTGGCGACCGCCCACTGCCGCGCCAGCTTGATGCAGGACTCCGTCGCTTCCGAGCCACCCGAAACGAAGAATATACGGTCCATGCCTTCCGGCAGCTTGCCGGCCAGTTCCCGCGCCAATTCCTCCGCCGGCTCGTTTTCGAAATGCAGCCGATAGGCGAAGGTGGCACGATCCATCTGCCGTTTCATCGCGTCGAGCACGTTGCGGTTGGAATGGCCGATATTGGCGACCATCGGGCCGCTCGAGCCGTCGATGAAGCGGCGGCCGTCCTGCGTCCACATATAGATGCCTTCGGCGCGGTCGATCAGCGGCCGGCGCAGGCTGGACAGGTAGAACAGATGCGAAGGTGGCCGGGCGTCGGTGTTGGCGGCGGCGGTCTGGGGAAGGGCTTTGGACATGTCAGGACTTTCTGAGGTAACGATCGAGGACATTCTGGGTGACGCGTTCGACCATCGGATCTTGTCTTAGCAGGCCCGCCACCCATTCGCAGCTTCCGGCATGGAACACCTCGCCCTTGCCGCGCGGGAAATTGACGATCATGCCATTGCCGCGTTTGACTTTTTCCAGGTTGGCGTCGCTCGCCTCGCCGAACAGCGTCTCGGCGGTGAAGCGGCCATCCTCGTCGGTGAGGAACTGGTCCTCGATCGGGATATCGGCGCTTTCCTCCACCTGGCTGGCCATGCCGACGGCGAGAACCTGCAGGCCATCCGGAGCACCGCTGGTGGCGGTGGGGTAGGGCAGGCCGCCGCGGATCTCGAAGTCGAGCCCGTCGACCTCATAGCCATAGACATGGCTGTCGGAGCCGAGCAGGTCGCCATAATAGATGCCGGTGCCCGCGAAGGCCCAATGCTCCGGCCTGTAGACCGGAAAGCCGCGCACGCCGCGCGGCGCACAGCCGCCCCAGCCGGTGTAGACGCCACGCGTCGCGTTGAGCCCGAAGGTCGCCGAACCCGGCCGGCCGATTTCCGGCGCCTCCCAGGAATTGGTGGCGCGGGTGACGTCGCCGCCTTGGAGATAGGCTGGGTCCTCGGCACGGGCGCGGTATTTGAAGCAGACCTGCCGACGGCCCTCGTCCTCCAGCCGCGTCTGCCACATGAAATTGCCGGCAAAGCGCGCCGCATGGCCGCCGCGTTCGACATAATGGTCGACGGCATCACGCATCTCCCATGTCCAGTATTCGTCGTGACCGACGAAAGCCGCGCAGTCGTAGCCGTCGAGAATATCAGGCGAGAAATGCAGATCGTGCTGGCTGACGAGATCGACGGCATAGCCAGCCCGTTCGGCGAAGCGGAAGAAGTGGCTGTCGTAGCTGGCCCAGCCCGACGAGGCGTATTTCTTCGAATGACCGGTGGCGAGCGCCCACTCCATATGCGGATAGCGCGGTATCGTCTTCGGCGGCACGGCGACTTCCAGCGGCACGCGCGGTGCATCTTTCGGCAGCACGACGAAGCCACGGCACCAAGGGCGTTGCGTCGACACGATGGGCGAATACTGGTTGCGATCCGGTCCGGTAATGCCCTGGTAGTGGTTGGAGCCGCCCCAGGTGTTGTAGGCAAGCCAGGTTCCCGTCGCCGCCACTTGCAGCACACGGCCGGGTTTCTTGCCGGGCAGGGGAGCGACGATGAAAATATGGTGGCATTGGATCGGCTTGCCGTCGCGGCCATCGGCGGTCAGCGTCACCCGGTAGGCGCCGGACGGCCAATCGCTCCCGACGGGAAATTCGAACGAAACTTCCCAGCCGCAACCCTCGGCCGAGCACTGGTCGGGCGTGTCCTGCCAGCGCGCAGCGATGCCCGTTTTCTCGAACACCCTGGTTTCGCTGCCGCCGTCGCGGACAATCGTCATGCTGAACGCCGGTGCCGTTGAACTGACATGCAACGCCACCGTTTCGCCAGCGCGATAGGAAAAGCGGTCGCTGTAGCACCAGATCTCGCCGCGCTCGCCATCCATGCCCGGCCATTCATAATAGTGGCCGCGTACCGCGTGCCGGCGCTGCTCCGGCGTCAGTCCGAAATCGGGAAATTCCGTGATCAATCTGGTCATCATCGTACTCAGGCGGAAAGGTATTTCTTGAGGAAGGTGCGGGTGCGTTCTTTCTGCGGCGCGCGGAAGATGTCGGCCGGCGGGCCTTCTTCCACCACCACGCCGCCGTCCATGAACAGTACTCTGTCCGCCACTTCGCCGGCAAAGCGCATCTCATGCGTTACGATGAGCATGGTCATGTGTTCGGCGGCAAGCTGTTTCATCACCGCGTTGACTTCGTCGACGAGTTCGGGATCGAGCGCCGAGGTGGCTTCGTCGAACAGCATCACCTTGGGCTGCATCGCCAGCGCACGGGCTATCGCCACCCGCTGCTTCTGTCCGCCCGAAAGCCGCGAGGGATAGGCGTCGATCTTGTCGGCAAGCCCGACCTTGGACAAGAGAGCAAGCGCCAGCGCACGGGCTTCGGCTTTCGGCATGCCTTTCAGGATCACTGGTCCCATCGTGATGTTCTCGATCACGGTCAGATGCGGGAACAGGTTGAAGTGCTGAAACACCATGCCCATCTGCTGGCGCACCTTGTTGATGTGCCGTTCGAAAGCCTGGCCACGAAGCGGCTGGTTGACCTGAACGCCGTCGAGCCAGACTTCGCCGCCGTTGAGCGATTCCAGATGGTTGATGGACCGCAGCAGCGTGCTCTTGCCGGAGCCGCTTGGCCCGATGATCGCCACGATCTGCCCACGCTCGACCGACAGGTCGATACCTTTGAGGACTTCAACGGCGCCGAACGATTTGCGCGCGCCACGAACCTCGACCATTGGCTGGCGCAAGCTCATCGGGAAACCTCCACGTTCCGTTCGAACCGACGCAGACCTGCTTCGAGCACGAGGTTGAGAATATAGTAGAGCGCCGCCGCCGTGATGTAGAATTCGAACGGCCGGAACGTTTCGCTGATCGCCTGCTGGGCCGAATGAACCAGCTCGGCGATGCCGATGACCGAGACGATGGAGGATTCTTTCAGCAGCGCGATCAGGTTGCTTCCGATCGGCGGGGCCGTGTTGCGGATAGCCTGCGGTATCACGACGTAGCGCAGCGTCCGCCATTTGCCGAAGCCGATGCTGCGTGCGCCTTCCGTCTGGCCGACATCGACGGCGACGATGCCGGCGCGGATGACGTCTGCATTGTAGACGGCAAAATGCAGGCCAAGCCCGACGATGCCGGCGGCAAGGGCGGGAATGTCGATGCCGATCTGCACCAGGCCGAAATAGATCAGGAAGAGCTGCAGCAGCAGCGGCGTGCCCATGAAGACCCACATGAAGACACGCACGGGATAGGCGACGATCAACGGCGCGTAGAGCACTGTGACCGCGAACAGAATACCGAAGACGAAGCTGAGCGCTCCTGCCGAGACCGTGAGCAGCGCGGTCCACCAGGCGCCAGTCAGCAAGAGGTCCCAGTAGGGCGCGACGACGGTGAAATCGAGACCTTGCATCGCGCTCTCCGATCAGACGATTGCGAAGCGCTTGTCGAGCAAATCGACGATGCGGGAGACGGCGTAGACCATGATCATGTAGAGCAGGGCGGCAACGCCGAAGATCTCGAACGGCTTATAGGTGGAGCCGATAAAGCGTTGGGCCGTGTAGGTGAGTTCCACGACCGAAATTGTCGACACCAGTGCTGATCCCTTCAACAGAGCGACCGTATTGACGCCGAGCGGCCGTATCATCAGCCGCGCGGCCTGCGGCAGCACGACCTTGCGCAACGTCTGCAAACGGCTGAAGCCGATTGTGCGCGCGGCTTCGGTCTGGCCTCTGTCGACCGCGACCAGCGCGCCGCGGATCGATTCCGCCATATAGGAGCCGATGTTGAGGCCGAGGCCGATGACGCCTGCCGCGAACGGATCCAGATTGATGCCGATTTGCGGGCCGCCGAAATAGAGCACGAAGAGCTGGATCAGGCAGGGCGTGCCGCGAAACAGGCTGACATAGAGGGTGCCGATGGCCCGCGGGATCGCGGACCTCGACATCTTGGCGGCCGCGGCCAGTGCCGCGGCTGCTAGGCCCAGGATCAGGGCCAGCACTGTGATCTCGATCGTCACCAGCGCGGCTTCCACGAAGAACGGGAAGACGCGCTGCATCAAGGAGAAATCCATGGAATAGCCCAGCAAGAGGAGTGCTCCCGGCGGCTTTGGGGCCGCCAGGAGCCCATAGGGGTCAGCGGATGTCGCTGCCGACCCACTGCGTGGAGATCTTCTTGTAGGTGCCGTCAGCCATCATGTCGTCCAGCGCCTTCTGCATGGCCGCCTTCAGCTGCGGATTGTCCTTGCGGATGGCGATGCCGATGGCGACGCTGCCGCCTTCAATGTTCGGCGTGTCGAGCTTGCGGACCTTCTCGCCCGTCTCCTTGACGGCGACCATGACCGGAATGTTGTCGACGACGATGGCGTCGACGCGACCGGCCTTCAATTCGAGCAGTAGTTCCGGCAGGCCCTTGTAGGTGCGGATGTCCCATCCACCCTGTTCGCGGGCCCATTTCTCATGCGTCTCGCCCAGCGTCACGCCAAGGGTCTTGCCCTTGAGATCGTCGAGGCCCTGCACCTTGGAATCCTCGTTCACAAAAACGGCGCGGCCAGCGTGGTAGTATGGGCCGACGAAATCGACCACCTTCTCGCGCTCTGGCGTAATCGTCATCGAGCCGACGACGGTGTCGTACTTGTTGGCAAGCAACCCGGCGATGATGCCGTCCCAGGCCGTGGTGATGATGGTGCCCTTGACGCCGATGCGCTCGGCGATGGCCTTGCCGATATCCGCGTCGAAGCCGACGACCTTATTCTGGTCATTGACGAAGTTGAACGGCGGATACTGGCCGCTCATGGAAATCTTCAGTTCGCCCGCCGCCTTGATCTTCTCAAGGTCGTCGGCCCTGGCCGACGCTGTCGTGAAGGTCGACGCAAGCAGCAGTGCCGCAACCGCGATGCCGGAAAATACTCTGTTCATCTGGTGTCCTTGTCCTCTGGATGGAGCGCGAAGTCTTGTTCTTGGGAGGCGCGGGGACGCTTTCCTGACTTCAATGATTGCCTTTGCGCATGCATTGCGCAAATAGATAATGGGAATAGGGAGCATAGATATCAGGAATGGCTTTGCCTCGCCCCGAACGGCTGGTCTGGGATCTGGACTGGAACCTTCTGCGGACATTCGTTGTCATCGCCGAGGTAAAGAGCATCACGCGCGCCGCCGAGCGGCTGAACCTCAAGCAGCCAAGCGTCAGCAATGCGCTACGGCGGCTGGAAGACCGGGTTGGCCGGCGGCTGGTCGAACGCGATGCGACACGCTTCGAACTCACCGAGGTCGGGCGGCTTCTCTATGAGCAAAGCGTCGAGGTGTTCGGCACCATATCGCAGCTGCCGCTGCTGATGCGGGGCATAAGCGACGACGTCACCGGCCACGTCATGATCGCCACCGCCAGCCATGTCGTTTCGCCGCTGTTCGACCAGGCGCTTTCGGAGTTTCACCGCAACTACCCGCGCGCCAGCATCACCATCTCGGTCGCGGCAAGCACCGAAGTGGCCAAGCAGGTGAGGGAGCGCCGCGCCTCCTTCGGCATCTGCCTGGTCAGCCAGCGCGATCCGGCGCTGGAATACGCAATGGTGTATCGCGAGTTCTTCGGCTTCTTCTGCGGTCCGCAGCACAGGCTCTACGGGCAAACCGGACTGACGCTGGCGGATCTGCGGGGCGAGCCCTCCGTATCGTTCCAGACCGACCATATTTCGGACGCGCTGCGGCCGGTCGCGCTGCTGCGCAGCGAGGCCCGGCTGAACGCCGATGTTGTCGGCGTGTCTTCCAGCCTGGAGGAGGTACGGCGAATGATCGTCGCCGGGCTCGGCATCGGTCCGCTGCCGTTGCATGTCGCGCGGCGCGACGTGGCCGACGGGACGCTGTGGCGGCTGCCGCCCTACGACGCGCCACCCGCTATCGACATCTTCCTGCTGGTCAATCCCGACAAGGCGATGAATCGCGCCGAGAAGGCGCTGCTGTCAGGACTGCAGGCGCTGATCGCCGAAACGCCGATCGAGGACCGCATCTACAACGGTTGACCGGCCGTAACTTCTGGCTGCTCAATCAGGAAGGCCGCCGCGCGGCTCCGCATCGGCTCGTCCAGCGCCACCGAGGCACGCGCCGTAAGATCGAAGCGCACGCAGGTCGTCCGGCTCGAGGCATGGACAATGCCGTCGAGCGATCCCGACATCACCTGTTCGAAGGTGACGGACGTACGGCCGATCTTGACGATATGCGAACGGATGGTGATGAGCGAGCCGGCCTTCGTTTCATGCCGATAGTCGATCTCGGTGCGCACATCGGCCCATCCGGTTTGCGGTGGCTGGTTGCCGTCCTGCCCGGCGATATGGCCGAGAAGCTGGAAGCTGGCATCGTCGAACATCGCCGCGTAGTGACGCACATTCATGTGCCCCATCACATCGCACATCCAGGGATGGGCGACGCCGACGAAGGTAACGAGAGATTTGCTCATGGGGATTGCTCCGTGGCCATGCCGGATCGTGCCGTCCGCGATTGCGGACACGCAATATCGAAATGCGCGACGACAGGCAAACCGACTATATGGGCTAGGTATTCGTTAGCCGCGCCCTTGGCCGGCTCCCGCAAACGGACTATCTCAGAGGGGCGGCGTTTTCCGCCACGGGGATAGGCATGCTCAGAGTCCAGAAGGTCAAGGTCGACGATATCTACGTGCCGACAGCGCGCAAGAAGACGCTGCATCCGGAGACGGTTCGGCATCTGGCCGAGGACATGCTGGAGAATGGCATGAAGACGCCGATCCAGGTCCGCCATGACGGCAAGCGCCATATCCTCGTCGAAGGCCTGCATCGGCTGGAAGCGGCCAAGTGGCTCGGCGAGACCGAGATCGACGCTTACCTGGTGCAAGCCAAGCGCCACTGACGCTTCCCTCTTCCCCACCAGATCGACGCGGCAAGGATGTTGTCGCGAAATTTGTTCGCTGACGGTGTCGGTTCGCGTTTTGTCGGCTCGTCCTTGGGGCGCAAGCCAGGTCAACCAGATACGAGGATACCGTCATGACCACCGAGCTCGACATCGCCCCTGCCAATGATCGCGAACTGGTTCTCGCCCGCATCATCGATGCGCCGCGCGAGAACGTCTATCGCTGCTGGACCGACACCAGGCTCCTGACGCAGTGGTTCGCGCCGAAACCATGGACGACGCCGCGCGCCGAAATGGATGTGCGCACCGGCGGCTCGAGCCTTGTCGTCATGGCTGGCCCCGACGGCAATGAGTTTCCCAATCCCGGCGTCTTCCTGGACGTCATTCCCGGCAGGAAGATCGTGTTCACCGATGCCTACACCCAGGCCTGGGAACCATCGGAAAACCCGTTCATGACCGGCGTGCTGACCTTCGAGGATGAAGGCGAGGGCAGGACCCGCTACGTCGCCCGCGTTCGGCATTGGAGCGTGGCTGACCGCGAACAGCACGAGAAGATGGGTTTCCACGTGGGCTGGGGCCAGTGCACGGACCAGCTTGAAGAGCTCGCCAGAACGCTTTGATACAGGACTGCCCCGACGGCCGCGCCCGGCTCAGGAAGCCTTGGCGCGGCGCGGTTGCCTGAGATGCTTGATGCCACTCATCTCGACGAAGTTCGTCGCCGAGTCCCAGAGATAGTCGCCATAGAGAAACGGCTCGAAGGGCTCCGTATCGCTCAGCGGCAACGGCGCGATCTCGGCGTCGACGCGCGGTTCGTAGAAGAACGGGATCGAGAACCGCGCTGTCTTCGGCGCAATCACCCGGTGCCGCGTCGCCCGGACACGCCCGCCGGTCCAGCGCTCCAGCAACTGGCCGAAATTGACCGCCAGCGTGCCGTCGGCCGGCGGCACGTCGATCCATTCGCCGGCCAGGTTCTTTGCCTGCAAACCCTCGACGCCGTCCTGCGCAAGCAACGTGACGAAGCCGGAATCGGCATGCTCGCGGCCGATGACGGTGCGCGTCTCGCCCTTGTGGACGATCGAGAATTCCGGCCCGCTGGTATCGACGCCCGCGTTGGCGTCACGCAGGGGATAGCGGATCAGGCGCAGCGTCGAGATGCCGTGCTCGAAATAGCCATCGAAGATCGTTTCCGGCAGGCCAAGCCCGCGGGCGATCGAGCGCATCAGCGCGTTGCCGACCGCTTCCATCGCGCGATAGTAATCCGCCGCCGCCGTGCGCCAGCCGGGCAGGGCCTCTTCGGCCGGCAAGGGTGTCGGCTCGCGGAGCGGATCGTCGGACGCCAGGATATCAGCCGCATGGGCAAGATCCGGTCCCATGTCGATTCCTTCCTTGTAGGAAACGGCCGTCGGCTGCAGCGGGAACCAGCCGCGATAGACGTTCTTCTTCGTGCGGTCGAAATTCCAACGCAGCAATTTCTGCTTCTCCGCGTCGGGAAGCGCGAAGATGCGCAGCAATTGTGCTCGTTTGTCCGGCGTCAGCCAGTCATCGCCGGGAAAGTTCCGGACCGCCATGAAGCCGATGCCAGCGGCGGCGGCCATGATCCTGGCGTCGGTGTGGTCGCGGGCGGGCGAGGGCGGCCCGAACAGGGCTGCGATGCCCAAGGTTTCGATGTCTGGCGTCATGGCTTCAGGTCCTCCGCATCACGATAATCGATGACGTTGTATCAAAGCTTTTCAATTGACCCAATCGGCCCCGCCGCTACCTTGCCGCTCATTCACTCCACCAATGGATCCGGGCAATGGCAAGATATGAGGGCGGATGCCTGTGCAAGGCGGTGCGCTATCGCGCGGACGCCGACCCCATCAACGAACGCATCTGCCACTGCCGGCTGTGCCAGAAGGCGATCGGCGCCGCCTTCAACGCGCGCGTGCTGTTTCGTATCGACGATGTGACGATCGAGGGGCCGCTGGCGACGGTGAACACGTCGCCGGACCTCAAGCGGGGCTTTTGTCCAAGCTGCGGCACAACGATGTTTTCCCGGCGCGATTCCGTCGGCATCATCGGCATCACCACCGGTTCGCTCGATGATCCCACGGTCTTCAAGCCGCAAATGCATATTTTCACGGCTTCGAAGCAGCCTTGGGTGATGCTCGATGACGGCCTGCCGCAATATGACGGCGCACCGCCGCCGAACTAGGTTCTTGCTTTCTCTCGCGAGGTGGGAAGGGAGCGCGCAAGTCTGACCAAAATTTGATCCAAAGAGACACGAGATAGCCGGCAAAGCGTCATTGGCGGGCCATCATTGTCTCCCTATCTAGCAGGTGCGGGCCCGGCATTCGAGGAGACGACGGATGAACGACAGCATCAGCACCCTGGACGAGCTTTTGAGCGATCCGATGGTCCTGCTTGTGATGGAGCGCGACCGTGTGCGCCCGGAACAGGTGCGCATGCTGCTCGAACGGGTTCGCCGGCCTTCCGTCGATGAGCCGGTTGTGCCGCCGGCGCATGTGATCGCCAGGACCTGCCAGAAACTCTGGTTGTGCCCGTAATCGCGTTGCGATTGTCCCCCAATGAAAACACGGCCGGCCCGTGGGCCTCCGCTGTGGAATGACGCGTATTTCGGCGCGGCGGCGCCAAGCTTACAAATCCGTAAATTGATTCTCCGCTGCATGACGGTAAGGCTCCCGCGGGGCTGACCGGCACCGGTTGGTCCCGCGCAAGTTCGATCTCTCGCACGGAATTCGACATGGCCGGAATGTGTACTCAAGGCGTGGACACCGGCTTCGTCGGTTTGGGATTCGCCAAGGTGGCGTTTCTCGGCGTGGTGCAAGGCATCACCGAATTGCTGCCGATTTCGTCGACCGCCCATATGCGCATCGTGCCGGCCGTGCTCGGCTGGCAGGATCCGGGTTCCGCCTTTTCCGCCGCCATGCAGCTGGCGGCCCTTGCCGCGGTGGTCAGCTATTTCTGGAGCGATGTCAGGGACATCCTGTTTGGTTCGCTCAACGCTCTGACGCGACGCGATTTCGCCAACCAGCACTTCAGGCTGGCGCTGTGGATCGTGCTGGCGACCATCCCGATCGTTATCGCCGGAGTGGCGCTGTCGGGCGTGCTCAACGCCTGCAATTCGCCGCTGCGCAGCCTGACGGTCATCGGTTGGGCCTGCATCGCGATGGCGATCCTGCTGGCGTTGGCCGAGATTTTCGCCCGCCACCGGCGCACCATCGGCGAAGCGTCGCTAACCGATGCGCTGCTTGTCGGCGTCGCCCAGATCGGCGCGCTGATTCCCGGCGTCTCACGCTCGGGCTCGACCCTGACGGCAGCACTGGGGCTCGGCTTCAAGCGGGCCGAGGCGGCGCGTTTCTCGTTCCTGCTCGGGCTGCCCGCCATTGCACTCGCCGGTCTCAAGGAACTTTGGGAACTGCACAAGGTCCATCTCGACGCCCACGGCTGGTCGGTGCTGTCGGTGGGATTGGTCGTCGCCTCGGTTTCCGCCTTCTTCGCCATATGGGGCCTGATGCGCGTGCTGGAGCGCTTCTCGGCCTGGCCGTTCGTCATCTATCGCGGCGTGCTTGGTGTCGTCCTGCTGTTGAGCGTCGCCATGGGGTGGCTCGTCTAGGGCTTCCACAGTATCGCTTGAAACGGGCTATACCCGTACCGGACCCTGAAGTTCGATCCCGGTACGCGCATGGATCTCTTGACCCTCCTCCAATCAATGCCGCTGCTGCTGGCGCTGGCCAAGGGCGCGCTGCCGTCGGTGGCGGCACTCGGCATGGGCTTTGGCCAATGGGTCGCCTCGCTGCCGCCATGCCGGGACGTGGCCTTTGAGGCGACCAGCTATCTTGTTTGCGAGGTCGACCCGAAACGCTATGCGATCGAACTGTTCTGGAAGGATCCGGCGGGCAAGCCCTTTCAGTCGCTGCACAATCTCCATGCCTCGCAACAGGCGGCAGGGCGCACGATGCTGTTTGCCATCAATGCCGGCATGTATCACCCGAACCTTGATCCGGTTGGTCTCTATGTCGAGCATGGCCAGGAAATCACATCCGCGAAGGTCGGTTCGTGGCAATTTTTCCATGCAGCCGAACGGCATTTTCTACATGAGCGGCGGCAAGGCCGCGGTCCGTTCGACCAGGGATTTCCTCAGAGCACGGCCGCCCGTCGACTACGCGACGCAATCCGGGCCGATGCTGGTGATCGATGGCCGTCTGCATCCAAAGTTCCTGGCCGACAGCGCCTCGCGCAAGATCCGCGACGGTGTCGGGGTGCGCAAGGACGGTGTCGCCATCTTCGCGATTTCGAACGGCACGGTGACCTTCCATGCGTTCGCCCGCCTGTTTCGCGATGCGCTCGGCTGCGACAACGCGCTGTTCCTCGACGGCACGATATCAAGCCTGCTTGCGCCGGCGATCGGCCGCAACGATGACTACTGGAACCTGGGGCCGATGATCGGTGTCTTCAGGAAGGGCTAGTGTCGCGCGTCGCGCCTGCCGCGGAGCTTGACGACGGCCACGGCGACGATGATCACCGTCACGGCCGCGATCGCCGCCATGCCGAACCGGCTGGTCGCGCCGGGCTCCGCGAAACCGCCGGCGCCCTTGGCAACCAGCCATCCCGGCGACAGCACGACCGGCGCCCAGATGATCGCCGACAGGATGTTGGCGATCTGGAACAGGCGCCGGTTCATGCCCATCATGCCCGCGACCAGCGGCACGGTGGCGCGCACCGGACCGAAGAAGCGGCCGGCGAAGATCGCGGCGAAACCATAGCGCCGGAAGAACAGGCGTGCCCTGGCGATCTCGCGGCGGTAGCGGTTGAGCGGCCATTTGTGGACGACACCGCGTCCCAGCCATTTGCCGAGAAGATAGGAGATAGTGTCGCCAAGTGCTGCCCCGATCATTGCGGCGAGCAGAACGGGCAACGGCGCGACGATGCCTGCACCAACCAAGCCGCCGACGATCACCAGCACGGTGGTGCCAGGCAAAAAGATGCCGATCAGGATCAGCGATTCACCGAAAGCCAGCAGCCCTACGATGACACCGGCCCAGGCCTGGTGCGTCTCGATGAAAGAAACACTTTGATCGATGAAGGATTGCACGCCGGCTCCGTGATGAAAACGCTACTCAGCTGCCACTGTCGAGCAGGCGCCTGCAGGGATGGCGAGCAGGAGGGCAGGGTCCAGTCGCTGCAATGCAATCATCGGGTGCCTTTGCGGGGATCGTGTCGGCGGCAAGCGCGAGACGGTGCGTATCGTCTCAACAGGGACATCGTGGCGCTGTCAAGGCTGGCTTGGCCGTTGGTGCCGAAGGCCGGATTTCGCCGCCCGGCATGCACGAAAAAACTTGATTCAAACTTTATTGGTAATTTCTCGTTCATAACTCGATCTGGTTTGTCCGTCGGCTGCCGTTTTGCCCTCGGTCTGTTGTGTTTTGAGTACAGGTCCAGATGCGGATACCGGGCGTCATCAGTTTCTTGATCGCATGGCTTTGCCTTGCCGGTTGCACGTCGACGGCCGGCATCGATGCACTGGATTTGCAGAAACCGTCGAGCGAGACCACCAGTTCCGTGGTGCGCCCGCCGGCACCGCTGACGTCAGTCCCGGCGGCGATGGCCAGCAGGGCGCCGAGGGCCGAAAAGGCGCCGGTGGACGACAATGCACGGCCTTTCGGCCTGGCGGAGGAAGAGACGGTGGCGTTTCCGGCGCCTGAAGTGTCGGATGTCGGCGGGCTGCCGGTCGAGCCGGCCGCGGCGGTATCGAAGCCAAGGCTGTTGAGCCGCGCCGCCCCGCCAATGCTTGCCGGGCCGCTCACCCGCTACGGCTTTCGCGACGCCAAGCCGATCAATTTCGGCAAGGCTTCGCCCCGGCACCTCGCCGTTCATGGCGTCGACGTCTCGCGCTGGCAAGGCAACGTCAACTGGGAAAAGCTGCGCGCGCAAGGCGCCAACTTCGCCTACATCAAGGCGACCGATGGCGGCGACCATCTCGATCCGATGTTCATGAAGAACTGGCGCAACGCCGACGCCGCCGGCCTGAAGCGCGGCGCCTATCACTTCTTTTACTGGTGCCGCACGGCGGGCGAGCAGGCCGACTGGTTCATCCGCAACGTGCCGAAGATGGATGGCGCGCTGCCGCCGGTAATCGACGTCGAGTGGAACGGCGAATCGAGCTGCAAGCGGCGGCCGTCGCGCGAAAAGGTGCTGGAGAAGATGCAGGTGTTCATGGACAAGCTGGAGCGCCACTACGGCCAGAGGCCCATCATCTACACCTCGCCCGATTTCTATCGCGACAATCTCAGGGGCGAATTCCTCGACTACCCGTTCTGGCTGCGCGCGGTGGCGGCGCACCCGTCAAAGGTCTATCCCGGCCGCAAGTGGCTGTTCTGGCAGTATTCCGGCTCCGGCCTGTCGCATGGCGTCACCGGCCGCATCGATCTCAACGTCTTCCAGGGCGATGAACGGCAGTGGCGCGCTTTCGCCGGCGGACAAACGACCGTCGCCGACGCCAACTGAAACAGCGCAATCCGACGTTAGCAGCGCTGCCAACGCCACGGCCGGATCCTATCTTGGTTGCCGGCGGTACGACTCGTCGATGGTGGCATAGGCCAGAACCGCGGAAAATGACCCGAAACTGAGCAGGACAGCGGTGGTAACCATGAGGTCGTAAGTCGACATGTTGTTCTCCCTCCGAGGATTGCCGAGGATTGCCGAGGAGACAGGACGAGCGCTCGATGCGCGTTGACCTGGATCAACCGAATAGTGCGGCCTTTGCGATTGGACAAGACATTGCCGTCGCCTTGCTGTCTATGTGCAGGCTCCTGCACTCCCTGGGGCATTGGAGACGAGGTGGAGCTCAAGTTCCTGTTGGTCGGCTTTGCCTGCGCGGTCGCCGGCGGGCTGTCGATCGTTACTTTCCTGAAATGGCGAGAGGTGAAGGCGGTCAGCCGCTGGTTGCCGGCGCCGGGGAAGATCATCTCCTCGCGCGTCGAGGCGCGCGAGGTCCGAAGCTCGGGCTCCGGCTCGGAGAGCAGCGATGCCACCGAGATCAGGAATTTTCCGGCGATCACCTACGAATACAAGGTGGGCGGCAAGACTTTCCAGAGTTCGCACTACAGCGTGCAGGAGAACCTCGGGAATTTCGAAGTCACCGAGACCCTGGCGCGGTTTCCCCGCGGCGCCAAGGTGACCGTCTTCTATAACCCGTCCGATCCGGCCAAGGCGGTGATCGAGCGCACCATGCCGGACGGCGCCTTCAAGTTCATGGTCCAGCTTTCGGCGGGGCTGGTGATCGGCGCGCTGGTGCTGGTGTTCTCCGTCGGCGGTGTGCTGGAGGCAATCGGCCCGCATTTGCCCAAGCCGCAAAACCTCGGCGCGGCAGCGCTGCTGCTGTTTATGGGCCTGTTCGTGCTGCGCATGGGCTTCGTCCAGAAAGCGATGGCCGAGCAGGCGGCGAAATGGCCGGTCGCCGCCGGCCGCATCGATGCGTCGGGCCTGCAGGCAATCAAGACCCGCGACCGGTTCGAAGGCTATCGACCCTGGCGCACTGTTTTCAAGTCGCGCATCGTCTACAGCTATGGCGTCGCCGGCCAGCGCTACAGCGCCGACCGCGTCGCCTTCGGCGCCACCGTGACGGCTTCGCTGCCTGGCCTCGTCGGCGGCCAGGCGGCGCGCTATGTCGAGGGCGGCAAGGTCGACGTGCACTATGATCCCGCCAACCCCGCCTCGGCGGTGCTCGAATGCCGGGTGCGCGGGCTCTGGGTGCTTTGGGTCTGTTCCGTCGGCTTTCTCGGCGGCGCTGCCTTGCTGGTCGGGCTGGTCTGAGGCCGGCTTCCTTCAGCAGCGGGCGAGAGGGCCGCTGTCGAAGCCAGGCCAGGTGAACCGCACCCTGGCGCCGTGCCTGACCATATGGACGATACGGGAAAACGGTTCCGCGAGCGATGGGTCGGCGCCGTAGCACTGGCTCGCATGCACCACCCAGCCGGTGGCGGACTTGTGAAACGTCGCGTGCTCGCAGCCGAATTCGGGAAGCGACAGGGCCGACTGATCCACGGTGAAGACCGTCTGGCGCTGGACATCCGCTGCCGCGCTGCAGTTCAGGCGTTCGCTGGACCATGTCCCGACATAGGGCGGCGCCGCCAGTGCCGTGCCGCCCGCGAATGCGGACATTGCCATCGTCATCACCAAACGCCGCATCATTTGTCTCCTTGGGCCACTGTGCTCGACCATACAGACTGTTGGGGTCCGTGCGGGCAAGTTTCGTTCGAGGTGCGACAAACGCAGCTGTTCCGGATTTCGCTTATGCTTTTGCGCGGATTGATGCGACTGTATAGCCAGCACGCACCCAGGCCGCATAACGCTTTCCCAGGGAAATTGATGATCATTCGCAGACTGGCGTTGGTTTTCCTGGGGCTGCTCGGCCCGACGCAGGCAGCGGGCGCAAAGAACTGCCTGCTGAGCCACGCCACCTATCGGGAACCGCGCTCGGGCGCGGTGATGCAGTTCCGGCCGCTCGATAACGAACCGGCGGCCCTGACGTCCGAGGTGTTTTCACTGACCGTGCCGCATACCGATATCCGCCTGCCGGCCGACATCACCTGGACCAATGGCAAGAATTCGTTTCCGCTCGGCACCATCCGCCACACCTGCACCGACGAGGATCGCGAAGCGGGACTGGAGGACGGCAGCGGACTGTGCAGGATATGGGATGGGCAGGTCTATGCCTTGACCGGCGGCGGTGCCGAGCAGTTGAATTCGCGCGAAGCGACACCGGCGCCGAAAGGGCTGTTGTTGCCCGATTTCGGCGCAGCTTTCACCGAAGGGGCCGATTTCGCCAAGGCCAATCCGGAAGGCTCGGCGTGGGATGCCTTCACCTTGACAGGTTGCAGCGATGAATAGCGCCATGAGATCGATCAGCTGGATCAGCGCCCTGTTGGCATCCCTGACGATATCCGCCATGGCACGTGCGGACGAGCCGGCGCCGTCGCGCCCGCCGGTCGACAAATGTGCCTGGGAAAGACTGGCCGACAAAACGATCGGTCTTGCCGCCTGGGTGCAGCGCTGCGACTTCGGCTTCCGCCAGATCCATTTCGAGTTCGCCGGCAACGCTCTCGCCATCAAATACAGCGACGGCGGCGCGGCCGACCCTCTGGTCGAACTGTTCGACATCCAGCCCGGCGAGACCGCCGAGGCAGCATTGCAGCGGCTGTTCCTGGAAAAGACCGACAAAACCGTCAGCGCCCGCTGCGTGCTGGCGCCTTACACCGAGGGAACCGTGCCCGCCGGCGTCAAACGCTACACTTTCAGCCCAGACGCCGCCTATGCGAAAGAACTGAAAGCGCTTGCCGATCCCAATGAGGTTCCCGACCCGCCGTGCGGCGATTGGGGCGAAATGCCTGATGGCATCCAGTATTTCGAAGTGCCTGCGGGCGAGGCTAGCAAACTGCTGTTCGTCCGCATCGGCCAGGATGAGCCGCTGTTTGACGAGCAGACGCTGCGTGTGTTGCGGGACGAGTAGGTGCCTGACGTGGCGGCAAGCAGGGTTGCCTCGATGTCCTCGATGAGCTTGCTGCACCCATCGAGGAGGTTGACATGAAGTCGGTGCCGGGACCTGTCAGGGCTTCACGAACCGATAGGCGAAGCGATCGGTCTCGCCCTTGATCGAAGGATCGAACACCTTGATCGAGTGCGCATCATCCTTGCTCGCGAGCATGGCGCTTTGCGCGTCCAGTACGAAGCCAGCCGCCTCCACCTCCTCGCGGACGGAGGCAGGATCGATCCGATGCAGCGCCTGGGTGTCGCTCGTGCCCGACCCTGCTGCTGCGGCGTGGTCGACGATGACGTAGAAACCACCGGGCTTCAGCCGCTCGTAGACGGCTCGATTGAAGAGGCCCGCGGTCGCGCCCTTCTTCTGAATCAGCGCGGTGTGGAGATCGTGGTAGAACAGGTGCAACCACACAACATCGGCTGGCTGGGTGACCTCCGGCATCGCGACGAGGTCCGCCGAGACGGCCTCGACGTTCTCTCGGCCCGGCTCCTTCGCGAGCGTCCGCATGAGGCCGACCGGATCGTTCTTGAAGTGGGCGACTTCGGCCGGCACAAAGCTGTAGACCCGTCCTTTGAGTCCGACGATGTCGGAGAACAGGCGCGTCCAGTCGCCGTCGCCTGGGTAAACGTCAATGACAGTGGAGCCCGCATCTACACGTGCGAACCGGATCAACTCGGATAGCTTGGATTGGTCGTACATTGGAATCTCCTTACGGTTGGGCATTCGACGAGTGCGCGGCCTACAATGGGGCGATCCACGGCTGATCTACCGTCTACCCGACTTGATGGCCGAAGATGGCCGGCCCGGACACGTCCATCTGCGAGGCCCGGGCCAGTGCTTGCGTGTCGACGTATTCCCGGATGTTGGTCAGCCTGCCGTCCCGGACCGTGATGGCGAAGACCCAGTCGTCCTCGAACGTCTTGTTCGTGGCTTTGATCTTCCCCTTGGCGAAGCCGGCGACGAGGACCCGGTCTCCTTGCGCCACGAACTCCCGGGGTTCCGTGGACGTTTCTATCGACTTGGATGCCGTCTCAAGCAAATCCGCCAAGCCGGCGTGTCCATGGCGCGTTCCGGCCAACGGCCAGTCCTTGCCGGGGATGATCCACTCGATGTCTTCGGCGGCCAGCGCCAACAGAGCCTCCCTGTCGCCGCGGCCGATCGCGGCGAAGAAGTCCTTCACCGTCTGGATGTTCTTCTCAATGCTCATGGGAATTTCTCCATTTCGCACGGATCGCATCGTGCTCGATCCGATCCGTGCATCCTGGTCCTGCCGGTTGGCACTTCATGCTCATCCGTCGAACTTGACCAGGTCCTTGAAGATCAGTTGACCCCAGCTGTTTCCGCGCGCCTGGACGAGCAATCCGCCTTCCGAAAGCCCGCCAAGTTTGATCGGCGCGAAACCGAGCTTTTCCGCAAGCACACCAATCTCCGCTGCGGCAGCGTCATCGTCGCTCGCCAGGAACACGACCCTCCTGCCACCATGCACGGCCGGATCCTGGTCAAGCACGGCAGCGACCAGATGGTTGAAGCCCTTGACCAGTTTTGCACCAGAGAATGCCTGTGTGATGAACTTGGAAGAAGGCTGTCCCCCCAGTTTTTCAGGAGGCACGCCGTAGGCGTTGGTCACATCGACGATGGTCTTCCCCTGCCAACTGGCGAGCGCCTTCGCGACCTCCGGGTGCGACTCGAAACGGACAGCCAAAAAGATGATGTCCGCCTTGATCGCTTCCGCCAGTTTTTTAGGAATGATCGTGGGTCCGACCGCGGCCGCAGCGGATGCAAAGCTTTCCGGGTCGCGCGTGGTTGCAACGGATACTTCGATGCCTTTGCGGGCAAACGCCTTGGCCAAAGCCTGGCCGATATTGCCAAATCCTATAATTGAATAGCTCATAATGCTTCTCCGATCTTGTTTAACGCCGGGGTCAGACCTGCGCCATGCCTCCGTCGACGGCGAGATCCACGCCAGTGATGAAAGAACTTTCATCGGAGGCGAGGAACGTGACGGCAGCCGCGATTTCCTCTGGTTTGCCCCTGCGACCCATTGGGATCTGTGACGCAAACTGGGCGGCCGCTTGCTCGGCTTGCTCAGGGGTAAGGCCAGTCGTTGTCTCTAAGGCCGGCGTCTCGATTGCTCCGGGACTCATTGCATTGACGCGGATTTTGCGGTCTTTGAGCTCCAGTGTCCAAGCGCGCGCGAAGTTGCGTACAGCCGCCTTACTCGCGGCGTAGGTGCTAAACCCAGGAAGCCCCAACACGTTCGACACTGAAGAGTTCAGGATGATCGAACCGCCGTCTTTGAACAGGGGAAGGGCCTTCTGAACCGTAAAGAACAGACCCTTCACGTTCACATCGAAGGTCTGATCAAAATGTGCCTCAGTGGCGACCGCGAGCGGTGCGATTGTCCCCGCGCCCGCGTTCGCGAAGAGAATGTCGATGTGACCATGTTTCTCTTTCACGACGGCATAGAGGCGATCCAGATCTTCCAAGAGCGATACGTCACCCACGACCGTCGTAACGTTTCTCATGATGAAGGCCGCGGCCTCCTTCAACTCTTTCTCTCTTCGCCCGGTAATCACGACGTGCGCTCCTTCTTCTACGAAGCGCTTGGCTGTGGCCAATCCGATCCCGCTGCTTCCGCCCGTGATGACTGCGATCTTACCTTCGAGTTTTTTCATAATCTTTGTCTTTCTTTGCGCGCGGGCCAGGCACGGACCGCGCTGGGGTCAGAGTTGCGCCAGGCCGCCGTCGACGGCGACCTCGCTGGCAGTCATGAAGCTGCTGTCCGACGACGCGAGGAAGGCGGCCACCGCACCGATCTCCGTCGGATCGGCCATGCGCTGGAGCGGAGTCATCGCGCCGTAGGCCTTCTGGCCCTCCTCGCCCAGCGCTTCCTTCGCGAGTTCGGTCGCCGTCGCCCCGGGCGACAATACATTTACCCGGATGCCGGTGCCCTTCAGGTCCTCCGCCCAGGTCCGCGCGAGGTTGCGCACGGCCGCCTTGCTGGCGCTGTAGGCGGTGAATCCCGGGGCGCCCGTGGTGCCGGCGCTCGATCCGGTCAGGATGATCGAACCGCCCGGGCCCATCAGCGGCAACGCCTTCTGGACCGTGAAGATCGTACCCTTCACATTGGTGTCGAAGGTTTCATCAATGTGCTCGGCGGTGATCTGGCCGAGCGGCAGCGGGCCTCCGGCCCCGGCATTGGCGAAGACGATGTCGAGGGTTCCGCGCTCGGCCTTCACCGCCGCGTAGAGCCGGTCGAGGTCGGCCTCATCCGAGACCGAGCCCTTCACCGCGCGGGCATTGGGCCCGAGGTCAGCCACAGCGGCGTCGAGCGCTTCCTGGCGGCGGCCGAAGATAAAGACGAAGGCGCCTTCGTCGATGAAGCGCTTTGCCGCCGCGCGGCCGATGCCGGTGGCGCCGCCGGTGATCACGGCGGTCTTTCCATTCAATCTGGTCATGTCGTGCATCCTTCCAGGCTTCCGCCTTGGCCATTCGGGAACGTCCCGAGACGCTCTAGATGGGTCCGCCGGAGTGAGACGTTCAGTGCGCAAGCGCGCACATCGGTGGTGCGAAATCGATCCGGCTGGGCGACTGATGTCACCGTGACGGTCGCCATGCCTGTGGTTGGCGTGCTAGACACGGGCTTGGAAGGCGCGCCGCGCGGTGCGGGATTGCACCATGATAGACTGGGATGACGTTCGCTACTTTCTTGCCGTCGCACGCGGAGGCTCGGTGCGGGCTGCCGCCGCACACCTCGGGGTGAATCATTCAACCGTGCTGCGACGCATCGCTCAGCTCGAGGAACGCCTTGGGGCACACATGTTCGAAAAGCTGCCCTCGGGCTACCGCCTGACCGCCGCGGGCGAGGAGGTTCTCGAGCTCGCGGAACAGATGGAAGCGTCGTCCCACCAGCTACAAACGCGCGTCCTCGGGCGCGACCAAGGCGTGCGCGGGCTTCTGAGGGTGACGCTGGCTCCGACCCTCGCGACACACCTGCTCATGCCGGACTTCGCCGATTTCGCGCGTCTGCATCCGGACATCGAGATGGAAATCTTGTCGTCCGGCGAGCTGGCAAATCTGACCAACCGAGAGGCCGACGTGGCGATCCGCGTCGTCTACGACCGCAAAACTTTACCGCTCAATCTTCACGGACTGAAGGGACCGGAGCTGTTCGGAGGCGTCTACATGTCCCGGGATCGGCTAACCGTGTCGCGTGCGGGCGCGCCTGGTCCCATCCGGTGGATCGTCATAAGCATGCATGGAATCCCCGATTGGGTCCGCGAGGTTCGCACCACGGGGGTTCCGTTCAGGACCACGGACGGTGAGGCGCAGATCGTTGCCGTACGGCAAGGGGTCGGGATGACGACGCTGCCGTGCTTCGTCGGAGATGCCGACCCGCTGCTGGTGAGGGTGCCGGGCACCGACCTGCACATGTACGGAACCGTTTGGCTTCTCACACAGGGTGAGACTCGCAAGACAAAGCGCGTGCGGCTCTTCACCGAATTCATATCCCGCAGGCTCGCCGCGTACGCGCCGCTTCTCGCGGGACTGTCCATATCGCGCGACTGACGCGCGGCAGGTCGCTGGCGATGCTTGCAGTGGACAAGTGCCTGCAAGCGGTCATCCCCAGCGTACGACTTGGGTCGATAGCGCGGCCCACCGTCAGTCCGCCTGCGGGCCTATTTCCTAGCGCGGGCTGAGATGGCCCCTCCTAGAGCAGTTCACCGTTTCACGGAAACGGCAAACCGCTCTAACTCTTCGTTTTGACGCAATTCCCAAGGGAAAGCGCTGTGCGCTTTTCCCGGGAAAACCGTTTCACACTTTTCCTGGAATGCTCCTAGCGCGCTTAGCGGGCCTTTTGAGCCGCGATCATCCCGCGTCGTTTAAGCGGTTCGGATCGTCGCGTTGGCACAAATAGTCGAAGGCCCGGACGCCAAAGCGTCCGGGCCTTCTTTTTCCTAGGGTGAGCCAACTTCGAGTGTCAGGCGAGCCATCTATCTTTGACCTTGAACAAGATGTCGTGGCGCGTCAGGTCAGGAGGGACTCGCGATTCCGTCTTTCTCAGCTGCACCCGCTCGTCGCACCACAGGTGTCGCACTTCTCGCAGGTCCCGTTCCGCACCATCGTAAAGTTCTGGCACTCGGAGCAGGAATTGCCGGTGTAGCCCTGGAGCAACGACCTGGCGCGGCGGTCGGCGGCGAGTTTCTTCGCTTCGGCTGCTTCATTGGCCGCGGCGTCGGTGAACAGCGCCGCCGTGGCGTCCGAAGCCTCGGAAGCAGCGCCCGCCGCTCCCTCGAAGGCGATCTCCTCGGCCAGTTCCTTGGCCCGCTCCTCATAGTCGCGCTTGTAGGCGACCGCCTCGTCGCTGGCCGGCTTCAGCGCCAGCACGTTGGAGCCGGAGAAGGCGGTGGGCGCCGAGCGGGCAGGGGCGCCGGAAGGTGCTGAACCGGCAAATCCCTTCGGCTCGTTGCCGCTGACGCGCGACACCAGCTTCACCGGCGAGGCGCCACGGGTCAGGCCCTTGGAGACGGCGTCGGTCTTGCCTTCGCTGATGTTGCGGCCAAGCGCGGTGTTGGAGAAGTCCGACTGGTCGACATGAGCGAGGTCGTTGCGGCCGAGATAGGAGATGGCCAGTTCGCGGAACACGTAGTCGAGGATCGACGTCGCGCTCTTGATGGCGTCGTTGCCCTGCACCATGCCGGCCGGCTCGAACTTGGTGAAGGTGAAGGCGTGGACATATTCGTCGAGCGGCACGCCATATTGCAGGCCGAGCGAGATGGCGATGGCGAAGTTGTTGAGAAGGCCACGCAGGGTCGCGCCTTCCTTGTTCATGTCGATGAAGATCTCGCCGAGGCGGCCATCATCATATTCGCCGGTGCGCAGGAATATGGTGTTGCCACCGATCTTGGCCTTCTGGGTGTAGCCCTTGCGGCGGCCGGGCAGCTTTTCCTGCTCGCGCGACACGCGCTCGATGATGCGCTCGACGATCCGTTCGGTGATCTGCACCGCACGCTGCGCGGCGGGCGCGGCGATCAGCTGCTCGACGGCTTCCTCCTCGTCGTCCTCGCCATCGGCGAGCAGCGAGGAATTCAGCGGCTGCGACAGCTTCGAGCCGTCGCGATAGAGCGCGTTGGCCTTCAGCGCCAGCTTCCACGACAGCATGTAGGCGCCCTTGGCGTCCTCCACCGTCGCATCGTTCGGCATGTTGATGGTCTTGGAGATGGCGCCGGAGATGAAGGGCTGCGCCGCGGCCATCATCTGGATGTGGCTGTTGATCGACAGCGAACGCTTGCCGATCTTGCCGCACGGGCTGGCGCAGTCGAACACGGCAAGGTGTTCGGCCTTGAGGAAGGGCGCGCCTTCCAGCGTCATGGCACCGCAGACATGGATGTTGGCGGCCTCGATGTCCTTCTTGGCGAAGCCGAGCGCCGGCAGCATCTCGAACGAGAAGTCGTTGAGCTGCTCGTCGGTGAACCCGAATGTCTCCTTCACCCAGTCGGCGCCCAGCGTCCACTGGTTGAAGACGAACTTGATGTCGAAGGCCGACTTCAGCGCCGCGTTGAGCGCCGCGATCTTGTCGTCGGTGAAGCCCTTTGCCTTGAGCGAGCCGGGATTGACGCCGGGTGCCTGGTTGAGATTGCCGTGGCCGACCGCATAGGCCTCCATCTCGGCGATCTGGGCTTCCGAATAGCCGAGCGTGCGCAGCGCTTCCGGCACGGCGCGGTTGATGATCTTGAAGTAGCCGCCGCCGGCCAGCTTCTTGAACTTCACCAGCGCGAAGTCGGGTTCGATGCCGGTGGTGTCGCAATCCATGACCAGGCCGATCGTGCCGGTCGGCGCAATCACGGTCGCCTGCGCATTGCGGTAGCCATGTTCCTCGCCGAGCTCGATGGCGCGGTCCCAGGCGGCTTTCGCATGCTCGGCAAGCGCCTGCTGCTTGAGGTCGGAAGCGACCAGCGGCACGGGGTTGACGGCCAGCTTCTCGTAGCCGTCCTTGTCGCCATAGGCGGCGCGGCGATGGTTGCGCATGACGCGCAGCATGTTCTGCGCGTTGCGGTCGTAATCGGCGAAGGCGCCGAGCTCGGAAGCCATCTCGGCGGAGGTGGCATAGGCGGTGCCGGTCATGATCGCGGTGAGCGCTGCGCAGATGGCGCGGCCCTCGTCGGAATCATAGGGAATGCCCGACGTCATCAGCAGGCCGCCGATATTGGCATAGCCGAGGCCGAGCGTGCGGTATTCGTAGGAGAGCTTGGCGATCTCCTTCGACGGGAACTGCGCCATCATCACCGAGATTTCGAGCACGATGGTCCACAACCGCACGGTGTGCTCGTAGGCCGATATGTCGATGGCGCCGTCCGCGTTGCGGTAAGGCAAGAGGTTGATCGAGGCGAGGTTGCAGGCGGTGTCGTCGAGGAACATGTATTCCGAGCACGGGTTGGACGCCCGGATCGCACCGGCGGAGGCGCAGGTGTGCCAGTCGTTCATCGTCGTGTTGAAATGCAGGCCCGGATCGGCCGACGCCCAGGCTGCATAGCCGATCTTTTCCCAGAGGTCGCGCGCCTTCAGCGTCTTCAGGACCTTGCCGTCCTTGCGGGCGGTGAGGTGCCAGTCGGCGTCATCCTCGACGGCGCGCAGGAAATTGTCCTTCAGCGACACTGAATTGTTGGAGTTCTGGCCCGAAACCGTGAGGTAGGCGTCCGAATCCCAGTCGGTGTCGTAGGTCTTGAACGACATCGAGGTGTAGCCTTGCTTGGCGAACTGGATGACACGGTAGATGTAGTTTTCCGGCACCGCGTCCTTCTTGGCCAGCTTGATCTCGCGCTTCAGCGCGGTGTTGATCGACGGGTCGAAGCAGTCGTCGCCATTGCCTTCGCAGTTGACGCAGGCCTTCATGATCGCTTCGAGATGCTTCTTGACGATCTTGGAGCCGGTCACCAGCGAGGCGACCTTCTGCTCTTCATTGACCTTCCAGTCGATGAACTCCTCGATATCGGGGTGGTCGGCGTCGACGATGACCATCTTGGCGGCGCGGCGCGTCGTGCCGCCCGACTTGATGGCGCCCGCGGCGCGGTCGCCGATCTTGAGGAAGCTCATCAGGCCGGACGAGCGGCCGCCGCCGGACAGCTTTTCGCCTTCGCCGCGCAGCAGCGAGAAATTGGAGCCGGTGCCCGAGCCATATTTGAACAGGCGCGCTTCACGCACCCAAAGGTCCATGATGCCGCCCTCGTTGACGAGGTCGTCCTGCACGCCCTGGATGAAGCAGGCATGCGGCTGCGGGTGCTCGTAGGAGGACTTCGACTTGGTCAGCTTGCCGGTGAACGGGTCGACATAGAAGTGGCCCTGGCTCGGGCCGTCGATGCCATAGGCCCAGTGCAGGCCGGTGTTGAACCATTGCGGCGAGTTCGGCGCGACGCGCTGCGTGGCCAGCATGTAGGCAAGCTCGTCGCGGAAGGCGCGCGCGTCTTCCTCCGACGCCTTGAAGTAGCCGCCCTTCCAGCCCCAATAGGTCCAGGTGCCGGCCAGCCGGTCGAAGACCTGGCGGGCGTCGATCTCGGAGCCATAGCGCTCGGCTTCCGGCAGCTTGGCAAGTTCGGCCTCGTCGGCGACGGAGCGCCACAGGAAGGAGGGGACATCGTTCTCCTCGACCTTCTTCAGCCGCGCGGGGACGCCGGCCTTGCGGAAATACTTCTGCGCCAGGATGTCGGCGGCGACCTGGGAGAACTGCGCCGGCACATCGATGTTGTCGAGGCGGAACACCACCGAGCCATCCGGATTCTTGATCTCCGAAAGCGCCTTGCGGAATTCGATCTCCGCGTAAGCCGATTGCCCTTGCTTGGTGAAACGCCGCTCGATGCGCATTGGTCCGGTCCCTTTTGTCTATATATAGCGCTTTTCCTCGGGGATTTCTGCCCCCAACGCGAAACGCGCATGTCCGCCGTCTGCCGGCGTTCGAAAACGGCCGGCTCTCCATTTCGCAGCCTTCGTCCGCCCTGCTGGTCAAACTCCTTGCGAAGCGCCTGTCCAACTCGCTGACGAACCCCACGGGTCCCTCAAAACTGATTTTTTCCGATTCCCTCGACCGAGGGAAATTCACACTATCTAGCGTCGAACCTAGCTGCAAACACTAAATATAGTATTAACAGACAATTTATTCCAGTCCGACAATTCTCCCTATCGTCCCCCAAGCCGCCACAATTCCAACGCTTCCGCCGGCCTCGCAAACAGGCGGAAATGCGGGAAAAAACTCACATAATCCGGGAAAAAGACCGGCCTCAGAACTTTCCGGTCGCGCTCTCAACAGGAGCACATGGCCTATAAAAGGCGACTCGTTTTGCGCCGTCAAGGATTCGTTTGCGTAGCTTTTGTGACCCCAACATCTTGTGTGTCACATATGTGGATAACGGGGAAAGAATTGCGGTGCGGTGATCGCGATTTGCCGCCTGAGGGCAATGCATATGCGGCCGACAATCCAGCCGAGCGCGAGCTTGCCGGGCCCGACCGCCACGTTCAGCCGTAATGCAGCCTGGGTTTTGGTTCGGTGCCGGTGAACCGCACCCCGATCCGGTCGTTGCGGCGCCAGCGAACCTCGCAGCGATAGGCAACGCCGTCGACCGGCACATAGAGCAGAAAGCGATCCGGTACCCTGGCTTCGACCGTAATCTTCAGTTCGGCGCCGCCTTCATGCTGATTGCGCAGCGTGCAGCTGACTTCCGAATTCGAAATTCCGGTGATGATGGCGCCACCCTTGAGGACACGCTGGCGGCGCTCGCGCCGGGGCTCATCGGATTCGTCCGGAACTGGTTTTGCAGGGGTTGCCATCGATGAATTTGCCAAAGCCGCCGAATCGTATTCCCGATTCGTTAGCAAAGCATTCACATTGATGCGTATTTTGTCTGGCAATGCAGCGCGGCGCGATCGCCTGACGTCAGGGTCAGGGGAAGCTGTGCGGGTCGGCGCAAAAATAGGCGATGATCTGGCAAAGGTCGGGTTCGTTGATCATGCGCACCGCTTCGCTGGAACTCACCCATTTGCGGATGCGGGAGCGCTTTTCCTTCCAGCGGTCGGCGACCTTGTCGACTTGCAGGGGAAACACAAGAACTTCACACGGGACTTCCTCGCCGGAAGCCAACACCTTGGCATAGAAGTAGCGGCCGGCTTCGAGATGGGAGACACTTCCGCGCAGTCCGGCTTCCTCGCCGGCCTCGCGCGCCGCGGCCTCGCAGAGCGGCTCCCTGGCCTCTGGCCAACCCTTGGGAAGCACCCAGCGACCTGTATCGCGGCTGGTTATCAGCATGACCTCGACGCCGTTGCCGGTATCGCGCCAGGGCAGGGCGGCAACCTGCAGGCGGCACGGCGCCGTGCCGAAGAGCCGTCGGACCCTTTCGGCCAGATGATTGTGCGTCGTTGGCCTCGTCAACATCGGAGAAGCTAGCCCCAGCCTCCAGAATCGTTTGCCGTCTCACGAATCTTACGGCCAATTGTCCGCAATAAAAGTAAAAACTTTCACTTATCTCGCCGATTACCGCCAATAGAGGTCGATTCCGCAAAATATCCGGCCTGCCGGGACCATTTGCGAAAGCAAACGATGCCCAACGGCGGCAGCTGATCTGGAACAGGCAGGGGTTACGAATCAGCCGGCGTGGTCGTCGGCTATCGGTTTCTGATAGGTGAAGCCCATGTCCCATGGAAAATAGATCCAGGTGTCCTGGCTGACTTCGGTGACGAAAGTATCGACCAGTGGCCGGCCCTTCGGCTTGGCATAGACGGTAGCGAAATGCGCCTTCGGCATCATCGCGCGCACGATTGCCGCCGTCTTGCCGGTATCGGTCAGGTCGTCGACGATCAGCACGCCGGCGCCGTCGTCAGCCAGCAACGCCGGCGTCACCTCCTTCAGCACCTGTAGCTGCCCCTGGCTGGTATAGTCGTGGTAGGAAGCGACACAGACCGTCTCGATGACGCGGATGCCGAGCTCGCGCGAGATGATCGCCGCGGGAACGAGGCCGCCGCGGGTGATGCAGACGATCGCTTTCCATTGCCCCTTGTTGGTGCCCGCCAGCCGCCAGGCGAGTGCGCGGGCGTCGCGATGGAACTGGTCCCAGGAGACCGGAAAGGCTTTTTCGGGAAGGGACATTTCGCGCACTCCGCAGCGCGCGAGCGCCGCGCGCAAGAAAACAGGGGAATGCGCGCGGAATTAACTGGAAAGCCTTGGCCTTGGCAAGGGCGGGCCTGAGCGATCGCTGTGGACTTAGCGCGACAGGAAGGCCGCTATCGGCGCCGTGCGCAGCACAGTGCGGGTTACCCCGCCGAACAGAAGCTGGCGCAGCCATGAGTGGCTGTAGGCGCCGAGCACCAGCAGATCGGCGCCGGTCTCGGTGATCCGCGTCTGGATGATATCATCGACCGAGCTGCCCCCCGATCTCTGCACCGAGACGCTGACGTTGGCGCCGTGGCGCGAAAGGGCGGAAGCGATCTCGGCGCCGGCGGCCTCCGGGCTCTCGTCGAGCGAGTCGGGTGGGTCAATGACCAGTATGTCGGTTTTCTCTGCTTCGATGATGAAGGGCAGAGCGTCGAAGGCGGCGCGGGCCGCTTCCTTGCTGCCGTTCCAGGCGAGCAGCACGCGCTTGAAGGTGGTGATCAGGGGGCCCGAATGCGGCACCACCAGCACCGGCCTGCCGGCGTCGTAGACCAGCGTGTCGACATCAGCGCTCGGGTCACCGCCCGTCTCACGCTGCGCGGCGATGATCAGATCGGCGGCGCGAACGCTCGAAATGCCGGTCAGCGCGCTGTCGCCCGAAAAACTCTCCAGGCTGCGCCACTCGAAGGAAAGGCCGGAATTCTCGATATATTTGAGAAAGACGGCCTGCAGCTTCTCGGCCCGCTCCCGGTTCATGTCGGCCGAGACCTGCAGGAACTCGGTGTCCGGAAAGCCGGTGGCCGAAGTGTAGGGCACCGGAAGCGTTTCGGCATGGATGCCGATCAAATGGCTCTCGAACCGGCTGGCGAGCGGAATGGCGCAGTCCAGCACGCGCTCCGCATCCTGTTCGTTCTGCAGAATGGCGACGATGGTTTTGAATCGCATGGTAATCCCTCGGTTTACGGGCGATCGAACTCGCGCGGACGAAACGTTGCGGCGTCGTGCTTGGTTCCGGGCTGCACCAGATCAGCCGGGATCGCTGGCGAAGCCGGCCACCATCGCCTCGACATCGGCGCGCGCCGCGTCCAGCGCGTCCTGGCTGCGGGCACGCACGACCAGTTCAGTCCAGAACTTGCCATCGCCATATTTCGGGTAGGAGCCGATGATCGTGTCCGGATGCGCTTTCTGGATGTCGCCCAGCGGCCCGCCGATGAGGCCTTCGCCGAACGGACAAGGCACCGTTGCCGACAGCATCTTGGTGCCGGCCTTCAGCGTCGGCACGACATTGTCGAGCATGGCCTGGAAGATCGACGGCACGCCGGCCATGACATGGACGTTGCCGATGCGGAAGCCGGGCGCGACGGACACCGGATTGACGATGAGATCGGCACCGCGCGGCATCCGCGCCATGCGCTTGCGGGCCTCGGTGTATTCGATGCCGCGCGCGGCGTAGCTTGCCTCCAGCATCGCATAGGCATCGGCATGGTATTCGCAAGGCACGCCGAAGGCCTTGGAAATCGAATCGGCGGTGATGTCGTCGTGGGTCGGGCCGATGCCACCGGTGGTGAACACATAGGTGTAGCGTGCGCGCACGGCATTCACCGCCGCGACGATCTCGTCTTCCTCGTCCGGAACGATACGCACTTCCTTCAGGTCGATGCCGATCGCGGTCATGATGTCGGCGAGATGGCCGATGTTCTTGTCCTTGGTGCGGCCGGACAGTATCTCGTCACCGATGACGAGCATGGCGGCGGTAACGATTTCGGGCATGGAAGGCTCCGGAGGGACGGGTCCAAGTCAGATAGCGCGCCATGGCTGCGGCCGCAATGCCACCCTGTACGAGCGGCCTCGCACCATCCGGTTCTATGCAAGGTTGCGGCACGACCGGATGCGGCTAAGCTGACGCTGGTTCTGGTCCGGGTGAACAATGCTGTTTTCGATTCTGTCGTGGCTGCTGGCCGTGCTTATCCTGCTGGCGGTCCTCGGGATCGCCAGTCTGGTGCTGGCGACGCAGTGGATCGCGGCGAAGGCCGAAAGGCTGGTGCCGCCGGTCGGAAAATTCATCGAGATAGATGGCAACCGCATCCACTATGTCGATGTGGGCGAGGGGCGGCCGATCGTCTTCCTGCACGGGCTCGGCGCCCAGCTTCATCATTTCAGGTCCACCCTGTTCGGGCGGGTCGATCCGGGCTACCGGCTGATCGCGCTCGATCGCCCGGGGTCGGGCTATTCGGTGCGGGCGCGCGGCGCCACGGGCCGGCTGCCGGAACAGGCCGAGATCGTGCGGTGCTTCATCGAAACGCTGCGGCTGGAAAAGCCGCTGGTGGTCGGTCATTCCCTGGGCGGCGCCATCGCGCTGACCCTGGCCGTGGAACATCCCGAGGCGATTTCCGGCATCGCCCTGCTGGCGCCATTGACCCATCTGGAAGGTGGCGGGCGCGAAAAGTTCGGCCCGCTCTATATTCCCTCACGCCTGCTGCGCCGGGTCATGGCCCATACGATGGCCATCCCGACAAGCCTCAGATATGCGCGGCCGACAATGGAATTCATCTTCGCGCCGCAAGTCCCGCCCGCCGAATACATGGTCGCGGCAGGCGGGTGGCTCGGGCTCAGGCCAGCCCATTTCTATGCCACGTCCTCCGATGTCGTGGCGATCGAACGCGATCTCGGCCGCATCGAGGGCCGCTATGGGGAGATCGCCATGCCGGCCGGCATTCTCTTCGGGGCCGCCGATCGCGTCATCGACATCCGCACCCATGGCGAGCCAATGCAGGACAAGATCGAAGGGCTCGATTTTGAAGCTGTCGACGGTCTCGGCCACATGCCACAATTCGTCGAGCCGGAACGGGTCATTGCCTTCATCGAGCGCATTGCAGCCTGCGCGTTTTCCGTTCGGACATCACCACGGCCTCACGACAATTTCACTGAACCATTCGGCTGATTGCCGGGTTTACCCCCGTGTCGCACCCAAGGCGGCCAAGATACGGAGTAATTCAATGTACACGAAACTTCTCGCAGCATCCGTTCTGACGATCGGTCTCGCCACGTCGGCGCTGGCGCAGTCGGCGGACAGCACTTATTCCAACCACCACAACTGGCTCTTCGGCAACGAGGATTCCGCGACCGTGGACACCACGACCACCGGCAGTATCAACGGCGATCGCTCCGGATTGAACAGCCTGGGCAATCCGGGGGCCGTCGGGCCTTGTGCCTCCAACACGGCCGGCCCCGACGCCAATGCCGGACGGAACGTCAACGATCAGTATTGCGGCAAGTAGTCAGAGCACGATCCCGAAAAGGGCGTACCGGTTTTCGGGAAAGACAACGCTAAAACAAACAGAAAGCCCGCAGGGTGGCCGCCGGCCGCGGAACGTCTTCTCTCCGGACGTCCACGGTCGGCGCCCTGCCTGCTCGTCGCCGAACCCGGTCGACGATCCAAATTCAGTCGGAGATCTCTGTCTGCGGCCGGTCCCGGCCGTCGGCCAGTTCGTCGTGCCATTTGCCGTCGGCATCCTCGTACTGGATGCCGTCGGTGGCCCCGGCGACCTGCTGCTCGGCCGAAGCGATTTCGGCGGCGCGCAATGCGTCGTGATGGGTGGGGAACGTCTCCGAGAAGGTCGCTCCGACCTTGTAGGCCCAGCCGCCGTCATGCTCGACGATCTTATAAGTCAGCTTCGCCATGAAATCCTCCGGTTGAAAGGTCCGCTGCTCAATGCAGCCGGTCGTCGGGCAGTCTGTCGTCGGGCACCAGCACTTCCGCTTCCTTGGCGGCTTCAATCAGCGCCCGGCGCGCATCCGCTGTCGAACGATAACCTTCCAGCACTTTGAGGCAAGTGTCGAGGGCATCACGATGTCGCTGGCCGCGATTGAGCGGCCACACCGTCATCAGGCACTCCGCCGCCTCCTGGGTGCTGCGGATATGGCGATATTTGCCGACATGGCCGAGCTCGACCACGACTGGCGTTTCGAAAGGTTTTTTATCCATCATGGCCGCAACGCAAAGCAGCCAATTTGGTTGCAACCATGTCCTTCAGCCTGCGCCCAAACGTCGCGTCGCGTTTGCGACGCGCTTTAGCTCTTTGTTCGATGTATGTCGTTGTCCCAAAAGCGGATCCATTTTTGGGTGACGTGCACGGCGTCTCAGTAGCCGCAATCGTTGCGCAGCCAGCGTGCGTTTGCCCAGCCGGTCGTGCCGCCGATCTCGACTTGATACCAGTTGCCGCGCCTGTCGAAGATCTCGGTATGATCGCCATTGAACAGCTGTCCGATCATCCGCGACGACGAATTCGGCCGTGCCCGCACGGCGAGAAAGCCGCTGCCAGTGGCCAGATTGTAGCGGCCGGACAGGCCGTGCACCGTGCCCTCGCAATATTGCGCGCCGGCCGGCGTCGCCGCGCCGATCCAAAGCCCAGCCACAGCCGTCAGCGCTGCAACCGGCAAGAATGTCCTGAACGACATGATTTCCTCCCAAGCCTGGCCGCGCCCTCCGCGGCCTCACCCAACGTAACAGGTCGCGGACAAAATTGAAGCTGTGCAAGCAGTCCAGAACCAGGGCAGGGCCGCGCCGGTGTCGGGAGAACGGCCGGGTCAGCCCGCCGCCTTCATCCAGTGCTGCATCGTGGTGACCGAACGGGCCAGCTGCGGCGCCGGGTGGATTGTCTCGCTGAACGTGGCGGCCGCACGCCATCCCCAACGCGGGTCGGCCAGGAAGGCGCGCGCCAGCGCCACCATGTCGGCGCGGCCCTCGGCGACAATTGCCTCGGCCTGCTTCGGGTCATCGATCAGGCCCACCGCCCGGGTCGGAATCCCCGCACCCTTGCGCACGGCTTCCGCAAGATGCACCTGGTAACCGGGGCCGGTGGGCAATTTCTGCAACGGCGAGTTGCCGCCGCTCGAGCAGCAGAGATAGGCGACGCCGACGGCCTTCAACGCCTTTGCCACCTCGATCGCGTCTTCAACGTCGAAGCCGCCATCGACCCAATCCTTCACCGACAGCCGCGCGCCGAGCATCAGGTTTGGAACCGCTTTCTTCACGGCCTTGGCGATCTCGACGACCAGGCGCATGCGGTTTTCCAGCGAGCCGCCCCAGCGGTCGGTGCGCTGGTTGGACAATGGCGACAGGAACTGGAAGATCAGGTAGCCATGCGCGGCGTGCAGTTCGATGAAGTCGAAGCCGGCGCGCTCGGCCCGCCTTGCCGCCTCGGCGAACCGCTCGATGAGCTGCAGGATTTCCTCCTCCTCCAGCGCGCGCGGCACATTCCAGCCGGTGTCGTAGGCGATGGCCGAAGCCGAGACAGTCTGCCGGGGATCCTCGTTTGGCTGCAGCGGCCCGCCGCCCTCCCAAGGCTTGCGGTTCGAGGCCTTGCGGCCGGCATGGGCAAGCTGGGTGCCGAACCTGGTGCCGGGAGCAGCGACGCGCCTGGCCGCGTCCAGCGCCCGGCGGGCGCCCGCCTCATTGTCTTCGGAGTAAAGACCGAGGCAGCCATGCGTGATGCGTCCGCGCCGCTCGACATCGGTCATCTCGACGGTGACCATGCCGGCGCCGGACATGGCAAGGTTCATCCAGTGGTAGAGGTGCCAGTCGCTGGCCGAGCCGTCTTCGGCCGAATACTGGCACATCGGCGCGACGGCGATGCGATTGGGGAAGGTGAGGCCGTCAAGGGTGATCGGCTGGAAGAGCGATGCTGTCATGAAATGAGGCTCCGGGAGGGGTAAGCCGTTATCTAGGCAATGGTTGGAAGGCGCGCCAGACACGAGACGGTGAGACGGCCTTTTTTGAACCGATTGCCCACATTGCGCAAATGCCCGTTCGCGGCTACCCCTCGACCAACAGCATGGAGACCATGATGGAAGATCGCGTTCGCATCCGTTCGGAGGAGGTACTCTCCGACGACTGGGCCGTCCTGAAGAAAACCGTCCTCGACTATCGCCGGCGGGACGGACAGTGGGAGACGCAGATTCGCCAAACCTATGATCGTGGCGACGGTGCGGTGATCCTGCCATACGATCCGGCGCGCTCGACCGTGTTGCTGGTGCGCCAGTTCCGTTATCCCGCCTACGTCACGGGCCATCGCGAGCCGCTGATCGAGGCCTGTGCCGGTCTGTTGGACGAAAACGATCCGGAAACCTGCATCCGCAAGGAAGCCGAGGAAGAACTCGGCTACCGGTTGAAAGATGTCGAGCGGCTGTTTTCGCCTTACATGAGCCCGGGCAGCGTCACCGAGCGGCTGTGGTTCTTCGTCGCCCGCTATTCGCCGGCTGACCGCATCTCGGCTGGCGGCGGCGCGCCGGAAGAGGGCGAGGACATCGAGGTTCTGGAAATGCCGCTCGACGAGGCGCTGGCCGGCATTGCCGATGGCCGCATCATCGATGCCAAGACCATCATTCTGATCCAGCATCTGAAGCTGAACCCGATCCCTGCTTGAATCCCCTGTTTGTTCCACGCTTCCGGCTTTTGGCCCTCGCCGACGATTTGACTCAGAGCAATGCGGCGTCGGGTCGCCGGTCGTAGAGGTCGAGTTCAACCGTAGGGACTTGGACATGATTTTTCATGCAACGACCAGAAGCGCCGCGCTCGGCACGGTCGTCTCCATTCCAGCCATGGGAACCGCTGCAGTGGAGAGGGCTTCTGCCGCGAACGTGAACGAAAGCCCGATCCTGGCCGGCTTCCGGCGTTGGGAGGCGCTCAGGAATTCGATCACTTTTGGCATTTCCGACAAAGATCTGAAGCGTGTCCACAGGAGCATGTCCGAGATCGTGGAAACCATGTTCGCAACCCCGGCCACGAGCACCCATGAGTTCGCGGCGCAGTTCATGGTCGTTTGCAGCGGCGACGAGATCGAGTACCGGCGGGCTGCCCGCGAGCTCCATGCTCACGCGCAAACCCTGGTCGGCATGGCGTCACTGCGAGCGGGACACAGCTGATTTAACGGCCATCGTGTCTGATGTCTTCGTGAACGGCGTTGCGCCTATCTAATTCACGGGGCGCGCGGCGATCCCGGACGCATCCTGTTCGTATCGCAATGCTCGACATGCGATGGCAGCGCTGAAAATACCGTCGCTTCCAGGCTGCCTGAAAGTCGAACCGACAAGTTGCAAAATAGCAGCAGTGGTGGTGCGGACGACGGGAATCGAACCCGTACGATCAGAGATCGAGGGATTTTAAGTCCCTTGCGTCTACCAATTCCGCCACGTCCGCAGGCCAGCCCTTTTCAGACGCCAGACACAGGCCGTCAAGTCGTGATCTTGGCCGCCTGAACGCGCAAACCAGACCTTGTGGCGTGGTGATGTGGCGTGATCACGGAATTACCCGCCCTGCAGGCATCGCTATGATGTCGCTCGGCGGATCGGATCCGCCTAGGCCGGCGCTTCTCAGGCCCACCCCATTCCCCCGCCCACTGGGGGCGTCGGCCGCTCCCTTCCACTGAGATAGCTCCTCGAGCTACCGCCTTGGCCGGTGGCGTCACGTTGCCGGTGAGGTTCAGAACTTGTAGCTCAGGTTGATGCCGACCGTGTTCAGCTTCACATTCTGATCGCGATCGACGAAGGGATCCGGCGTGTCGTAGTGCTCGGAACCGAAATCGTAGTAGCGATATTGCGCGCCGACGACGAACTTGTCGGTCAGCGCGTAGTCGATGCCTGCTCCCACGGTCCAGCCGACATTCGTGCGTGTCCTGGAGAACGCCGAACCCACGGCTTGCGAGGTTTCGATACCGCCAAAGGCGACGCCGCCGATGCCATAGACCAGCAGGCGATCCATCGCGTATCCGGCCTTGGCGTTGACAGATCCGAACCATTTGATGTCGGTGCCGAACGTGTTTCCCGGGCCTGCTTCGGCGGTGCCGTTGATCGAGGAATAGTTGAGGTCTGCCTCGGCGCCGAGCACCGCCTGGTCGAACTGCCACAGGCCGGCGACATGGCCGCCGACGAAACCGCCGTCGATGTCGGGCGAGACGGAAAATGGCCCACCATCTGTCCCTGATATATCGGATTGGCCCCAGCCATAGCCGGCCTGCAGACCGGCATAGTAGCCGGTCCAGTCGAAGCCGGGCGCGGTCATCGGCACATCGACTGCCGGGTCGGCCGCGAAAGCCGGCACGGCCAGAGCGGCAAGAAAACCGGCACTTGCGACCATCAGGCGACGCATCGAACTCCCCGAAAGAGGATTCAGAAAGATCCTTCCGCGGAAAGTAACGCGATTTGCGCCAAAACGGAATCTTATTTCTGACTCTGGTAAATATCACTCGCCGCGCCGGCATCGGCAAGGCGAGGACAGACGGCATTGTCGCGGCTGGTCGAACCCATACTCGGCGGCGAGGTCACGGTCAGCGGTACCTTCGCCGGGGCCGAACTAGGCGCCTCGCGGAGCGGATTTCGGCCGGAAAGGCAAAAGTCACGGTCGACGTAAAGGCTGAACAGCCCTCGTGAAAGCCGGGTTAGCTCCGTGAAGATGGGGGTGGGCCTCAAGCGATCCACTGTTTGGCGCTGGTCAAAACCACGCTGGCTTGGCACAGTCGGGCAAACAGGAGTCCTTCATGGCAAAGAAGCCGTCGGCGCATGCGACGAAACCCAGACCGTGGACCGAGATGGCGACGCATCTGGTCGACGTCGCCATGGGCCGGAAACCCGCCGATATGGTCATCCGAAACGGGCGCTGGGTGAACGTTCATTCGGGTGAGATCATCGCCGGCACCGACATCGCCATTGCCGGCGGTCGCTTCGCCTATTGCGGGCCGAACGCCAGCCACGCCATCGGTCAGGGCACCAAAGTGGTCGACGCCGGCGGCCGCTATCTGGTGCCCGGCCTCTGCGACGCGCACATGCATGTCGAGAGCGGCATGGTGACGGTGACCGAGTTCTGCCGTGCGGTCATTCCGCACGGCACCACCTCGATGTTCATCGATCCGCACGAGATTGCCAATGTGTTGGGCCTGCCCGGCGTGCGGCTGATGCATGACGAGGCCGTGGCCATGCCCATCAACGTGCACGTGCAGATGCCGTCCTGCGTGCCCTCGGCACCGGGGCTGGAACACGCCGGCGCCGAGCTGACGGTCGCCGATGTCGCGGAAGCGATGACCTGGGAGAACATCATCGGCCTTGGCGAAGTGATGAATTTCCCGGCGTCGTCGCCAACGACCCGGTGATGTCGGGTGAGATCGCCGCCACGGTGAAAGCGGGCAAGACGGTTGGCGGTCACTATGCGTCGCGCGATCTCGGCCTGCCGTTCCATGGCTATGTCGCGGGTGGCCCGGAGGACGACCACGAGGGCACGCGCGCCGAGGACGCCATCGCTCGTGTGCGCCAGGGCATGAAGGCGATGCTGCGCCTGGGTTCGGCGTGGTACGACGTCGCCTCGCAAATCAAGGCGGTCACGGAAGGCGGCATCGATCCGCGCAACTTCATCCTGTGCACCGATGACAGTCATTCAGGCACGCTGGTCCACGAAGGTCATATGGACCGGGTGGTGCGCCACGCCATCCAACAGGGGTTGAAGCCGGTGACGGCGATCCAGATGGCGACGCTCAACACCGCCCAGCATTTCAAACTGGAGCGCGAGATCGGCTCGATCGCGCCGGGCCGGCTTGCCGACCTGCTGATCGTCTCGGATCTGACCGCGATGGCCATCGATGAGGTCTATGCGCGTGGCGTCAGGCTGGCGAAGGGCGGCAAGCTCGAAATCGACATTCCGGCCTATGACTATCCCCGGACGGCGAAGAACACCGTCAAGCTCGGCAAGAGGCTAAAGGCCGGCGACTTCGACATCGTTGCCCCCAAGGGCGCCAACGAAGTGCGGGTGCGCGTCATCGGCGTCATCGAGAACCAGGCACCAACGCGCGCGCTCGAGGCCGACCTTCCCGTCGAGGACGGGCTGGTCGCCATGGATCGCCGCAACGACGTCTGCCAGATCGCGCTGGTCGAACGCCACAGAGGCACGGGCGGCGTCACCAACGCCTTCGTCTCCGGTTTCGGCTACATGGGCGACTGTGCCATGGCCTCCAGCGTCGCGCATGACAGCCACCACATCATCGTTGTCGGCACCAACAAGCAGGACATGGCGTTGGCGGTCAACCGGCTGGGCGAGGTCGGCGGCGGCGTCGTGCTGTTCTCCAAGGGTAAGGAACTGGCGCTGGTCGAGATGCCGATCGCCGGGCTGATGTCGGACGAGCGCGCCGAAATCGTGGCGGCAAAGGCGGAGAAACTGACCGAGGCGATGCGCAAGATGGGCTGTTCGCTGAACAACGCCTACATGCAGCACTCGCTGCTGGCGCTGGTCGTCATTCCGGAGTTGAGGATCTCCGATGTCGGCCTGATCGACGTGACGACTTTCCAGAAGGTCGATCTGTTCGTCTGAGATCAGCCGTCCGCGCTTCGTTGCTTACCCACCGGTGGCGATGGTCAGCACCTTGAATGGCGTGGTGATGACTATTTCGGCGACCGAGCCGACGGCCTTGCCGAGGCCCTGGCCAAGATTGTCGAGCTGCGCGGGCGATGTCTCGTCCGACGCCAGGCCGGCCGGCGTGCGCAGCCGGTCGCCGAGCAATTGCACCAGGATCGGATTGTCGGCGAATTTGGCATGGTTCAGGCGATCACCGCCCTTGGCTTGGGAAAGGTCGACGACCGACACGCCATAGCTGGCGAGATCAGCGGCGTTGCCATAGTCACCGACACGCGGCTTGTCGCCCGAGATCAGGGAAGAGAGCTTGAGGGCCCGATCATCGGCGGAGAGCAGGATGGCGAACGGCTTATCGGGTTTGCCATAGCGGATCATCTGCTTCTTGAACACGTCGACATCGATATCGGGCGAGGCCAGGATAACATAACCGAGCTTGCCGCCGAGATCGCGGTCGCCGGTGATGGCGAGCTGGCGCAGCGCCTCCATAGTCACCCAGGTTCCCATCGAATGGGCGATGATGTCGATGCTCTTGACCTGGGTCTTGGCCAGCATCCTGAGCGTCGCTTCAAGGTCATCGCGGGCGGCGTTGGCGCTTTCCTTGTCGTAGATATAGCCGGTCGTCTTGCCGCTGGACGCCCAGGAGAACAGCACCGGTGTGCCGGGAAACTTGGTGTCGTGCGCGATCTGTGTCAGCCGGTAGATACCGTCATCGAAACCATTGTTGAAGCCGTGCACGAAAACCAGCGCACGGCCGCCGCGCATGGCGATGTCTGCGCCGACCGCCTTGGCGAATTGCGGCGAGCCGTCATAGAAGGTGACGTCCTTCGCCGTGAAATCCTTGGCCGGATTGCTGTTGGCGGATCCCTTGGCCCGCTCGATCGCTCCCACCTGGTGGGTTTTGGGAACAGTCACGTCGACGCGGGCGTAGCTGGTGGTCAGCGAGCGATCGCCGTCGAAAACCTGCCGAGGGTACTTCGTGGCCTTGCGGCGTGTCGTGGCAACGAAAATCTCATGCGTGGCCGCAATGTCGGACGCAGCGGCGGCGACCGTCGTCCTGTTGAGCAGGTCATGCGTGTTCCGGCCGGCGCAGCCGGTGACAGCGAGCGCGAACGCGACGATGACTAAGCTTTTCAAACGCACGGTCACACGCCGGCTCCCGCAAAGGGGGACGTCAAACGCATGACGTCGCTGGCTATTCCGATAAAGCCATAGGCCGGCGCGGTCCAGTTCAAAGTGCGCCGAGGCTTCCGCAAGGGTGACGGGCGGGGCGAACGCCTCGCCAGTGCATCTATTGTCCGAGCAGGCCGATGCGGTCAGTCACCTCACGGTCGCTGGCAAAGCCGTCATCCTCGCGCAGCCGCTGGCCGATCATCTTCACCAGTGCCGGATTGTCGGCAAATTTCGTGTGGTTGAAGCTATCGGTTCCCTTGACCTTGGAGAGGTCGACGACCGTCACGCCATAGGAGGCAAGGTCGGCGGCATCCTTGTAGTCGCCGACGCGTGGCCGTGAGCCGGCGATCAGGCCGGAAAGCCTCAGCGCGCGATCGTCATCCGACAAGAGCAGGATGAACGGCTTGTCGGGCTTGCCGTAGCGGCGCATCTGGCTTTTGAACACGTCGACATCGATGTCGGGCGAGGCGAGCACCACGTCGCCAAGTTTGCCGCCGAGATCGCGGTCGCCGCTGATGGCCATCTGGCGCAGCGTTTCCATGGTCACCCAGGTTCCCATCGAATGCGCGACGATGTCGATGCGCCGCGCGCCGGACTGCTCCAGCATGCGCAACGTCACTTCCAGCTGGTCGCGGGCGGCACTCGCACTTTCCTTGTCATAGACATAGTCGGTGGTCCGGGCGCCCGAGGCCCAGGAAAACAGCACCGGTGTACCCGGATAGCCGGAATCATGGACGATCTGGGTCAGGCGGTAGACCGCGTCGTCAAAGCCCGTGTTGTAGCCGTGCACGAAGACCATGACACGGCCGCCGCGTGCCGCGATGTCGGCGTTGAGCGCGCTGGAGAATTTCGGCTGTGCGTCGTAGCCGACGACCTCGGAAGCCATGAAGTACTTGGCCGGATCATCCGACTTGCCGCGCGAACGCCGCTCGATCTGGCCAGTCTGATGGATTCCGGGCACGGTGACGTTGACGCGGGCATAATTCAGCGTGGCCGAGCGCTCGCCGTCGAAAACCTTGTTCGGATCGTCGGACTTCTTGCGCGTCGTGGCGATGAAGATGCTGTGATTGCCGGCAATCTCCGTCACCGGCGTCGCGACGATGGCGCTGCCAAGCAATTCCTGTGTTTGCTGGCCGGCGCAGCCGGCAACGAGCAGGGCAAGGGCAACCGCAAAAATCTTCTTCAAAGGCACGTCTGAAATTCCACTCCGGCCAAAAGGCCTGTCTACCCCCGCGACACCTCCCGGACAGTTTAAGTGCGGCGGAAGTAAGTCATTTCCGGTCGAAATGTGATCAGCGCCTTGCGACAACCATCGCACTGTTGCGTGAAAGCCAGAACGGCGGGAGAAATGCCGGAATGCGGGCCTCGTGGGGGCGCTCAACCAAGGGCATCACCGTCGGCTCACCGAATTCCGGCCGCGACATGGTTTTGAGGCCGGGCGATGCAACAGCATGAACAAACGCCTCCAAGTGCTTGCTAGGATTCTGCGAATACCTGTTTCGGAGGGGCATGAATGGCCGGGCAATGGCGTCGAGGGGCCGGATATGCAATAGGCAGGATCGGCTGCACGAGGCCAGGGCGCGCAACAAACAAAGGGTGCGCGGCCTGATCGATGATAGAGGTCGGCACAAGACATGCGGTGCAAAGTGATTTTCCAATGACCAGTTTCTCTTCCCGCGTCGCTGTTGCTGCCTCCGCGATCCGCCAGATCTTCCCGGAAACGCCGCTGCAGGAAAACGACTATCTGTCGAAAAAGACCGGTGCGCGGGTGCTGTTGAAGCGCGAGGACCTATCGCCGGTGCGCTCCTACAAGATCCGCGGAGCCTTCAATTTCTTCCGCAAGGCGCTTGCGGCGGGCAACCAGGCCGAACTGTTCGTCTGCGCTTCCGCCGGCAACCATGCGCAGGGCTTCGCTTTTGTCTGCCGCCATTTCGGCAAGAAGGGCGTGGTGTTCATGCCGGTAACGACGCCGCAGCAGAAGATCGACAAGACACGGCTGTTCGGTGGCGATTTCGTCGAGATCAGGCTCGTCGGCGATTTCTTCGACGATTGTTATCGTGCCGCCTTCGAATTCACCGAAAGCTCGGGCGCCCACATGGTGCCGCCCTTTGATCACAAGGACATCATCGAAGGCCAGGCGACGGTCGCCTATGAGATCGCTGACCAGATGCCGGGCGCGCGCATGCCCGACATCATCATGCTGCCGGTTGGCGGCGGCGGGCTTGCCGCTGGCGTCACGCATTATTTCGCCGATCAGGACCGGGAAACCCGCTACGTCTTCTGCGAGCCGGCCGGCGCGCCGAGCCTGCACGAGAGCCTGGCGGCCGGAAAGCGGTTGAAGCTCGCAAAGGTCGACAATTTCGTCGATGGCGCGGCGGTGGCGGAGATCGGCCGCGAACCGTTGCGGCATCTCAAGGATTTTCCGGCCGACACCGTGCGGCTGATCCCGGAGAACCGGCTCTGCGCCACCATGATCGAGATGCTCAATGTCGAAGGCGTCGTGCTGGAACCGGCCGGCGCCCTGGCGATCGATGCGCTGAAGGATTTTTCGAGGAAGGAGATCCGCGGCAAGACCATCGTGGCCGTGGTTTCGGGCGGCAATTTCGACTTCGAGCGGCTGCCGGACGTGAAGGAGCGGGCGCTGCGCTTCGAGGGGCTGAAGAAATACTTCATCATCCGCTTCCCGCAGCGGCCGGGCGCACTGCGCGACTTCCTTGAAATGCTGGGGCCCGACGACGACATCGCCCGGTTCGAATATCTGAAGAAATCGGCGCGCAATTTCGGTTCCGTGCTGATCGGCATCGAAACCAAGGACCGTCGCAATTTCGACCTGCTCAAGGCGAATTTCGAGGCCGAGGGCGTCCAGTACCAGGACATCACCGACAATGAGACGCTGGCGGGGTTCATCATATGAGCGGTGCGGGAAAAGTCTTCATCGCGCTGTTTTCCGGCATCAACGTTGGCGGCAACCGCATCGTCAAGATGGCGGAGTTGAGGTCGTTCTTCGAGGATCTCGGCTTTGCCGATGTCGCCACCTATGTGCAGAGCGGCAACGCCGTGTTCCGGGCGAAGAAGGGCGACGCGGCCGCGCTGACGAAACAGATCGAAGCAGCCTTCGAGAAGAAATGGGGTTTCCATTCGCGCATCATGGTGCGTGATCTCGGCTGGTTCGAGCGGCTGGTGGCCGAAAATCCCTATCCGGAAGCGGCGGCGGAGCACACGAAGCTGCACGCCTATGTGCTGGAGCGCGAGCCGACTGCCGACGAGGCGGCGCGGCTGGCTGAAAAGTGCACCGGTCCTGAAAGCTTCGAGATCAAGGGTGACGTGCTCTACCTGCACGCGCCGGATGGGCTTGGCAAATCGGTGTTTGCCGGGCTGATCCCGCGCACCCTGAAGGTGCCCGGTACCGCGCGCAACTGGCGCTCGGTGCTGGCGCTGCTGGAGATGGCCGGCGGAAAGTAGACCGCTGCGCTGCCTAGGCCGGCTTCCAGTCGAAGGTCAGTTCCTCGCGGAAAGCAAAGCGCTTGATGTGATCGGCGACGACACTCTCCAGGCGCTCGATCGACCCGGCTTCGTCCGTCGACACCGTGATGTGCAGTGCGGCCGCATCGGCATCCATGACGGTGCGGCCGAGCGAGAGGTCGATGGTGCCATGGGTGGGATCGAACTCGACGGGGAATTTGTGCGCCCAGTGCTTGCAGAGCTGCTGCAGGTAGCGGCTGGCATGTTCGGTGGTGACGTCGGCATGGCTGGTCGGCATGAACTCTCCTGGACAGCGCCTGTTTGCGTGACATGGCGCCAGCCTGGGGGGCAGGCGCCGTAGCCGGACAGATAGTGAGCCGTCCCGGGAAATGCCAAACGGCACCACGCCTGTCAGCCGAGCATTGTCCGCTCAAGATAGCGTGATTGGCTACCAGCTTCCCGTGTTGGGCATTGACGCCCAGGGTTCGGCCTTGGCCTTCGCCGGACCCTTCTGCAAAAGCTCGATCGAGATGCCGTCCGGCGACTTGATGAAAGCCATGTTGCCGTCGCGCGGCGGGCGATTGATGGTGACGCCGCTGTCCATCAGCCGCTGGCAGGTGGCGTAGATATCGTCGACCTCATAGGCGAGGTGGCCGAAATTGCGCCCACCCTTGTAATCTTCCGGGTCCCAATTGTAGGTCAGTTCGACGAGTGGAGCCTTGTCGGCGATGCCGCTCTGCTCGTCTTCGGGGGCCGCCAGAAAGATCAGCGTGTAGCGGCCCTGCTCGCTCTCATGGCGGCGCACTTCCTTCAGGCCGAGCTTGTTGCAGTAGAAATCGAGCGAGGCATCGACATCGGCGACGCGGACCATGGTGTGCAGATAGCGCATGTATTTTTCCTCGATCTGTTGGGTGCGGCGCAAGATAGGGTCGGCCCGGTCAAAGGGCAATCCGCCTGCGGCGGGCAATGCCGGCAAAGAACAAATCCGGTATTGCCGCAATGAACCGTGAAAAAAGGCACGGCAGGTCTTGCACACACCGGAAGCCCCAGTGTTAATCTGGTGTCAAGAATCAGTTGCGGTGTTCTTGAAAAAAGGGGGCATTCTTATGGGGGAAAAGGCCTCTTTGACGGGGCGGGCCGGAACCCTTGGCGACGCCTTGAGGCACGACGAAGGCGGCGATGCTGCCGACTTGACCGAAATTGCCGGCGCCATCAAGTGGTTCGATGTGGCCAAGGGCTACGGTTTCATTCTCCCGGATGACGGCGTTTCGGGCGATATTCTCCTCCATGTGACATGTCTTCGACGCGATGGTTTCCAGACTGCCCTGGAGGGCGCGCGCGTGGTCTGTCTCGTCAAGCAGGGCGAACGCGGACTACAGGCTTTCCGGGTGCTCTCCATGGATGTCACCACCGCGGTCCATCCGGCCGAGATGCAGGAGCAGCGCACCCATGTCGCGGTGACCCCGGAGAGCGGCCTCGAACGCGCTTTGGTGAAATGGTTCAACCGCACCAAGGGGTTTGGTTTCCTGACGCGCGGCGAGGGCACCGAGGACATCTTCGTTCACATGGAGACCTTGCGCCGCTACGGCATCACCGAGCTTCGGCCGGGGCAGGTCGTGCTTGTTCGTTTCGGGCGCGGCGACAAAGGCCTTATGGCCGCCGAAATTCACCCCGATATGGGCACCTTGCCGGTTTCGCACTAGGGCGGTTCCGGCCGAGGACTTCTTATGACCCACAGGAACTGGCTGACGGCGGGCGTGATGTGCGCCGTGATTGCCGTCATCGTCGCCGCTGGCGCCTTCTTCTATTCCGAGAACTCCAGCGCGGCCGATGGCCAGGCGATGATCCTGCCTGTCGACCCGACGCCATTGGTCGTGGTGACAAAAAGCGGCGAACGCTCCTTCTCGATCGAAGTCGCCGATACCGAGGCCGAGCGCGAGGCCGGCCTGATGTTTCGCGAAGACATGGCCGGCGATCATGGCATGCTGTTCGTCTTCGAGGAGACACGCGACGTCAATTTCTGGATGAAGAATACGCCGATGCCGCTGGACCTGATATTCGTCGGCCAGGACGGCAGGATCCGCGCGATCAAACCAGGCGAACCGCAATCCGAGGCGATCATCTCGCCCGGTGAGCCGATCCGCTTCGTGCTCGAGCTCAAGGCCGGCACAGCTGCCGTGGATGGGATCGCCGATGGCGACCTGTTGCGTCATCCGGCAATCGGCACCGCGTCATCTCCCGGCATGCCGCCGGCGGACAAGGGCGATTCGCCGAGCGTCGATCCCGACTGAGCGTGAAGGATCGCCTTTCGATGAAGTTTTTTTCCCATGACGGCTTCGATCTTGCCTTCCTCGACCGCCAGCCGGCCTCGGGCGAGGGCGATCCTGTGCTCATGATCCATGGCTTCGCCTCGACCCACTATGTCAACTGGGTGTCGCCCGGCTGGTTCAAGACGCTGAACGATGCTGGTTACCGCGCCATCGCCTTCGACAATCGCGGCCACGGTTCGTCGTCCAAGAGTTATGATGAGGCTGACTACACGCCGGCCAAAATGGCCTCGGATGCCGCCGCCTTGCTGGATCATCTCGGCATCGAGCGCGCCCATGTCATGGGCTATTCCATGGGAGCGCGCATAGCGGCGTTCCTGGCGCTGTCCGATCCGGACAAGGTGGCGACGCTGGTCTTTGGTGGCCTCGGCATCGGTATGATCGACGGTGTCGGCGATTGGGATCCGATCGCCGCGGCCCTGCTCGCCGATGATCCCGCCACCACCGGCCATCCGCGCGGCCGGTCGTTTCGCGCCTTTGCCGACCAGACCCGGAGTGATCGCCGGGCGCTGGCCGCCTGCATCGTCGCCTCGCGGGAGCTGCTGAGCGAGGAAGAAGTTGCCCGTATCGCACAGCCGACGCTGATCGCTGTCGGCACAACGGACGACATTGGCGGCTCGCCCGACGAACTGGCGGCGTTGATGCCGAACGCCAGGGCCTTTCACATCGAGGGTCGCGACCATATGCTGGCTGTCGGGGACAAGACCTTCAAGCAGCGCGTGCTGGAGTTCTACGCCGAAAATCCGCTTTGAGCGGGGAGCGGGCAACAGTGGCACAATCGGGACGGCACCGTCGTGATGCCGGGCGCGGTGGCGCAAGGTAAATTCGGCAAACAGTCGGTCGTCTTGGCATTGTTGGCATTCGCCGCCGGGGCAATCGCGATAACCAGCCTGGTGGCGGCGCGTCCTAACGACAGTCGCTCGATTGGCCTTCTGGGGATAGTCCTCAACAGTCTGTCGGTGCTGGCAGGGCTTGGCATTCTCACGGCGACGGCGTCGACGATAGGCGCTTTTGCCTGATTGACCTTAGCCCGTGGCGAGCGCCTCCAGCGACCGTGCCATGTTCAGCCTGGCCTGTTCTTCGAAACGCTGGCGAAACTCCTCGGTGTGGAAGATGTGCTGGCGGGTGAGGAAACTCTTCAGGACCGTGCCGCGGCCAGCGCGCCACATCGGCTCTTCCACCCAGTCGTATTCGCGGCGGATCGCGCGCTCATAAGCGTCGAAGGCGTCCGGCGCGGCGCCCAGGATCGACAGGTCCATGTCGAGGAAAAGACTGGCGTCCCGCATGGCCGTGGCGTCGCCAACCTGTGGCAGTTGGTGCGTGGCGGTGGCGAGGATCATCGCCGTGATACGGCCGAGGCGCTCGGCATCGACGCGGCCAGCGAGCTTTTTCTCGGCAAGGGCAGCACTTCGTGCCTCGTTGTCCTTGGCCTTGCTGTCATAGATGGCATCGTGGAACCAGATCGCGGCTTCGACGCCTTCGGGATCGCCGAGCACCCCCCGATAGTCTCCGGCCAGCACCAGCATCGCCTCGATATGGGCGAGGTTGTGATAGTGGCGGGTTTCGGCCCGATAGAGTGCCGAGAGTTCCTGTTTCAGCGGCTCGTCGATCACGGGCTGGTCCTTCATTTCTGTCATCCATCCAGTTAATCGATCTTAGCCACTCCGAGTCAAAACCAATCACTCTGAACCCTTGCACCGGCAGGGGCTCTGAGGAATGTTGTCATTCCGAGAGTAGTCAAGGAGGCTGATATGACCACTATCTCGTCGTCCAGCAGCGAAACGCCGCGACCGGGAACCATCGATATGAAGCTGGAGGCCGTCATCATCGCCGTTGCGGATGCCGACCGCTCCAAGCGTTTTTATGGCGGCTTGGGTTGGAGGCTCGACGCCGACTTCGTCGTTGGCGATGTGTTTCGCGTCGTACAGTTCACGCCTCCGGGGTCACCATGCTCGATCCATTTCGGCAAGGGGCTCACGACCGCCGTGCCAGGCTCGGCAAAGGGTCTTTATCTCGTGGTCTCCGATATCGAGGCGGCACGTGCCGAACTGGTGGCGCGTGGGGTCGATGCGAGCGAAGTGTTCCACCGTGCGGGCCCCGGCCAGCCGCCGGTCAGCGGCAGAGATCCGGAGGGGCGCAGTTATTCCTCCTATGCCTCGTTCAGCGATCCGGACGGCAACAGCTGGCTGCTGCAGGAGATCACCCATCGATTGCCTGGGCGCGTGGATGCCCATGACACGACATTCACCTCATCGGCCGAGCTTGCCGCAGCGCTGCGGCGTGCGGCGGCCGCACATGGCGAGCACGAGAAGCGGACCGGCGGACAGCGCGATGAGAACTGGCCAGACTGGTACGCCGAATACCTGGTGGCGGAACAGGCCGGCAAGCCGCTGCCGACGTGAAAAGCCGCCATCGCAGCGCAGTGTCATCGATGTCGCGGTGAGTTTGAGCTCACTGGAGCCAGATCGTTGCACCGCGCGGTAAGGGCGCTTTTCGGTGCGTTGTCGATCAAGGGTTCGTTTTCCATGGCTGCTTGAAATCCCGCGAACCAAATCCATTTGACAAAGCACTAAGGAAAATTGAGTTCAATCATGCTACGATCTGGCTTATATGTGCGGCCGGATACTAGGCAAGCCGGCAGGACGAGACGTCGATGAACAGCATCAGCATTTCCCGACACAGCGCGTTGCAGCCGGTCGATCCGATCTGGCGCTCTATCCGCGACGAGGCGATGGAAGCGGTCAACCGCGACCCGCTGCTGGCAGCGTTCCTCTATTCTACGATCCTTAACCAGGACAGCCTGGAGGAGGCGGTCATCCACCGGCTGGCCGAGCGGCTCGCCCATCAGGACATCGGCTCCGACCTCATCCGCCAGACCTTCAAGTCCATGCTGGCCGACGACAAGGACTGGCCGACGACCGTGCGCGTCGACATCCAGGCCTATTATGACCGCGACCCCGCCTGCGACCGTTTCATCATGCCGGTGCTCTATTTCAAGGGCTTCCACGCCATCCAGACGCATCGGCTGGCGCATTGGCTGTGGAACCAGGGTCGCAAGGATTTCGCGCTCTACCTGCAGAGCCGTTCATCCTCGGTCTTCCAGACCGATATCAATCCGGCTGCCCGCATCGGCAAGGGCATCTTCATCGATCATGCCACCGGGCTTGTGGTCGGCGAGACGGCGGTGATCGAGGACGACGTGTCGATCCTGCACGGCGTGACGCTGGGCGGCACCGGCAAGGCCGGCGGCGACCGTCATCCCAAGATCCGCTACGGCGTGCTGATCGGCGCTGGCGCCAAGATCCTCGGCAACATCGAAGTCGGCCATTGCTCGAAGATCGCGGCCGGCTCGGTGGTGCTGTCGCCAGTGCCGCACAACAAGACGGTTGCCGGCGTGCCGGCCCGGGTCGTCGGCGAAACCGGCTGCGATCAGCCGTCGCGTCAGATGGACCAGCTTCTGCCTTCGCAGACGATGGATCAGGTCGTCAGCTTCGACATCTGATTTTCACGCAGACGCCGGCCACGGCCGGATTCCGGCCGTGGGTATGAGTGGCGGTTGTTCTCGTCTTATCAGGCCGCTTGCCTTTACATCGCCATTGTCGACGTGCCAGAAGCGCGTTCGAACGAGCAAGCCCGATGATCGGAGAAGACTTTTGAAGCCGGACGAAATCAGAAAGCTGGACGCCTACTTCAAGCGCGTCTTCCAGAATCCCAAGATCGAGGTCAAGGCACGGCCGCGCAAGGAAGATTCGGCCGAGGTCTATGTCGGTGACGAGTTCCTCGGCATCGTCTTCAAGGACGAGGACGACGGCGACTACAATTTCTCGATGGCGATCCTCGACATCGATCTGGCGTGAGCCTGCGGAGCCAAGGCTGGCCGGGCCGCACGGCGGCGGCCGGCCTTGCCACCCAAATCTCTCAATGTCTCGTTTTCAGCATGCGCGCGGCTTCGGTGGCGATCGCCGCGTCAAGCGCCTGCCAATCGCCCAGAAACTCCTTGGGGAAGCGATAGGTGAGGCTGAGCTCATCGCCAACCTGGATATCACGCTCGCAGGGCGCCAGCGATTCGTCGGCGGTCGGCCCGCTCAGGCAGCGGGCCACGAACGGGTCCTTGCCGGGACGCTTGCCGACAACCAGCACCTCGTTCAGATAGCCTGATTTTTCATTGAAGCCGTAGACCGTCGTGCCGCCAGGTCCCGCAATGCCGGGCTGCGTGATCAGCGCGCTGTAGATCGGCGCGAAACGGCCGCTCATGTCACGCGACATCATCTGTTGCTCGAAGGACAGGAAGATGATGTTCCTGCTCAACCCCGTATGGTTGAAATCGTCGCGCGCGGCCTCGCTGTAGCCGTCCATCTGGGGGTAGCGCAGATAGAGGTCGAGACGTGAGGCGATGCCGTCGCGACGGGCCTGGTCGAAACGGATGACGTTGGCCGGCACGGCGACGACATTGTTGCCGATCACGACCTCGTGGATCGTTGCATCGTCGGTGTATCCGGCCATCGCGATCGAACGGCCGAACCATTTGCCGCCAAGGCTGATCGCTATCGAAAGCAAGGCCAACGCCGCGAACACGTAGAACACCCGCTTCATCAGCGTGGAATCGACCACGGTGAGTTCGGGGCCGTCGGCAATCACTGCCTGCTTCATCTCAGTTCCTCGGCTACCTCTGCTGTGCCCCTGGGTGTCCTCGGGCGGCACACATTGCGCGGCATGGCTTTTGCAGCGCGCTACGCACGACTGTGCGATTTCATGGTAAATGGAAAGTAAAGATGGGCCAGCTGGAACTCACTCTGTTCGCTTTTGTCGTCGGGCTCACGACCTGCGGGCTGGTCGGATCGGCGATGGAGCTGGTTTATGGGCGCAAGGTCGCCTTCACCGAGCCCTACGTGTCGCCGTCGCATGTGCTGCGCTCGCTGGTCGCCGCTGCCTGTGCCGGGCCCTTCATGCTGGTCAACGACGCCCTCGATGCCCGGCGCGAGCGCCGCATTTCAACAGTGGCGCTGATGTCCTGCGGCTGCACGGCGGCGGCTTGGGCTTTGGCGCTGGGCGTCGTCGTGCTTGCCATTGCCTCGTGGACGGCCGGTCTCCTAGTCTCCAGCTTCCCCGCCTGAGACGATTCGGAGACCGAAATGCCGCTTTATGCGATTGATGGAAAAGAGCCCGGTTTCGCGGATCCGGACTCGAACTGGATCGCGCCCGATGCGACATTGATCGGCGATGTGCGCGTCGGCCGCAACGCCGGCTTCTGGTTCGGTGTCGTCATCCGCGGCGACAATGAGCCCATCGTCATCGGCGCCGACACCAATGTGCAGGAACACACGGTCATGCACACCGATCCCGGCTTCCCGCTGACGATCGGGCAGGGCTGTACGATCGGCCACCGTGCCTTGCTGCATGGCTGCACGATCGGTGACAACAGCCTGATCGGCATGGGCGCCATCGTGCTGAACGGTGCGAAGATCGGCAGGAATTCACTGGTCGGCGCCGGTGCGCTGGTCACCGAAGGCAAGGAGTTTCCGGACAATTCGCTGATCGTCGGCTCGCCGGCCAAGGTGATCAGGGTGCTGGACGACGCTGCCGTGGAAAGATTGCGCGGCTCGGCGGCGCATTACGTCGCCAACGGCAAACGCTTCAAGGCGGGGTTGAAGAAGGTCTGAGCCTCGCCCCTGATCCGTTCGTCGTATTAGGGCCGGTAGTTGTCCTCGTGCAACGCAACAATGACGTACCGCCAGAAATGGCGGAGCCGGCCCGGGGACGGGGCCGGCTCCTTTGACCCGGTCGTTGGGGACGGGGAGGGTGGGGACGCGACCGGGTTTCTCCTTAAGCGCGTTGCATTCAGGCGACGGGCTTGACCTCTGTTTTATGCATGTCGTCATCCCAAAAACCGCTTCGCGCTTTTGGGGGGACATGCGTCGGCGTCCCTAGCGGACGCTGGCGACCGCGTCGGAGCGGCCGTCGTTGATCGTCACCCAAGCGCCCGAATTCTGGTCTGACTGGCGCTTGAGGTAGGTGTAGTCGGTGTCCGTCCAGGACAGCACCTTGGTTTCCAGATTGTCGAGGATGAATTCTCCCAGGCTGGTGCGCACGGTCAGCACCGCGTGGCCGTCGCCATTTGGCTGGCGCGCAACCGTCATCAGCAGATTGCCGGCGGGCACGCCCGCATCCATCAGTTCGCGACGCTTTTCCAGCGCGTAGTCCTCGCAATCGCCATAGCCATTGTCGGGATAGGCCCAGTATTCCTCGACACCGTAGTTTTCCATGTCGGTGCGCGGCTTGATTCGTGTGTTGACCGAATTGTTGATGTTGACGATCGCCGCCCACAGTTTGCGGGTCAGTTCGACCGGCGCCCCGCTGGGGGTCCGTTCGCTGCATTCGCCAGGCATACGCTGGCAGAATTCATAGTGGCCAACAGGTTGTGTGGTGCGTCCGCCGGTGTGCATGAATGCGGGTCCCGCCGCATATGCCGATCCCCAGGCGGAAAGCTGCATCGCCATTGCCACCAGCAACAGCCTGCCCCTCGTTCTTTTCATTGTTGTAGTCTCCCCGTTCGAGGGAGACATTGCCACAAGTGGATTTATTTGACGCAAAAGCGCGAAGTAGATTTTAAGTAAAACGCCCGTAGAATAAACATAAAATTTGATTCATTTGAGTATTGAATTGTTTGGAATTTCCGGGAGGGTTAATCCTTCCGGGCCTCGGTATCGGACCTTGCCGGAGCGGTCTCGATCCTGGCCGGAGCATCTCGATCGCCGATGCTATGAACGAAAAAAACCGGCAGCAACGGCCGGTTTCTCGTGTACGTCTGTCGGCCCTTGTCAGGCGCGCGGCGTGTTGAATTCGGAATCGAGCGTTTCCGGGCGCTGGATGACGGCGAATTCGATGGCGACGCCATCCTCGAAATGGCGAACGATCTGCCCGCGCATGGTGCCAAGCATGACCTGGACGCCGATCGCCGGCTTGACGTCGATCTCGATCGCCGCGCCGGAAAGCGACAGGTCAATGATACGGCACTGGTACTGACGGCCATCGGTGAGTTGCAGCACGCTGGTTGGATTGCGTGGCGCTACGCGCTCGTGCCTGCGGTCTTCGGGCAGGTCGAGCTCGTGCTTGTTGGCAAGCCAGGTCAACTGCGCCGCAAGCTTGTCCTTCTTGCGGTCCGACGCGATGACGGTCATCGCGAAACCATCCTGCAAGGTGCGGGTAACGACACCTTCAATGCGGCCGATATGGTCGATATAGGCGATGACCTTTTCGCCGGGCATGCCGACACGATCGGTGCGAAGCGCTACGTTGCCGGGTGACATGTCGACCACCTGGCAGGGGTGTTCGGTGCGGTCTTCCAGCATGAAGCGCCCGTATATCTTGACCCGGACGCGCTGAAAGTTACGCCTTTCAGCTTGGGACGGCGAGTAGTCGACCGCCGCTGACCTCATAACTGCCTACACCCCTTTTGGCATCCCACGCGTCGATGCGAGGAACTTCATCGCAGAAGTACAACAAAACGGGTTAACAAAGGGGAAAAGCGGGCGCTCTACGCCGCCGGATTGCGGACTATTCCTCGCGCCCGCCGTCGAAGACGACGAGATGGCGGATGCGACGAACCCGGCCGAGCGCCGAAATCGTCTCGGGTGCCTCGAGGTCGTCGGGAACGAGCGAGGGAACATTGATCGCCGGACGGTTCTTCAGCAGCTCCTTCTCCGGATCGACGACGCGGATGGAATCGATCAGTGCGTCGGTGATCGGGTCAGCGCCGAGCCAGAAGGGCTTTTCCACGGCGCTGATCACGCCGAGGCAGCGCGGACTTTCGACGCCGCCGTCAAGCGGCAAGGCGAGCAGTTCGAACCTGTTGGAGCGGCCACTGCGGCTGAAACCCTCAAAGGCAATGAGAACAACGGATTTCTGGTCGAAGACGCCATGGATCAGCCGCGAGACGAGCCGCTGGTCCTTCTCGCGCCACAGCGACGGAAAGGAAAACCCCTTCAACTCGCGGCCGTAGTAGGCGCAAAGCCTTGTACCAGCCAACCGGAATACGGCTTGCCCACGGGTGTCCCTTTCCAGGATGAACGTATCGGCCAGCAGCGACTTGATGTCGGCCGGCTCGACTTCCGAACGCTTCGGAGCGGGGCGTCCGTCACGCAGGCGATTCCAATATTGGAACAGCGTGATCGATCCGTTCTGGTTCATGCTATGCTGCTCCGCGCAATCTGTCGTCTGATGTCCCATCGGTGAACAGAAGGGCGCCCTCCGATGACTTACATGCGTTGCGCAGCAGGAAGCGTGCCAGCGTCGTTAACACTTGTTCACGGGTCGGGACCGTTAAGGTTAACAAGTGGTTTACGTTGCGCCGAGGCGAGGCCCGTGGCACACAAAAACCACTCCAGAAGCGGTCGTTTCGCGACGATCGGCAGCACTTCAGTCAAGAGTTTTAGGGGAGCAGGGGGCTCGACCAACCGTTCAAGGGAAACCTTGAACGGTTTTTTTTGATTCGCGCCGAGGCGATTCGCCATTTGTGAGTCGGCGGGCGGTGGTCTAGATGCTCACCTGATTCAAACCCTAGACTGAGTGCTAGCACGCATGAACGAGCCCGTAAGCCCACCGGAAATGGAACAGACGGAGCGCAAGCCCGAGCCGCGTCGCGAGCCGGTGTTCAACCTGCCGCCGGTCGTGCTGGCGGTAATCGGAATCTGCGTCGTGGTCTATCTGCTGCAGCAGTATGTGCTGACTGAAACGCAACAGCTGACCCTGCTTTACGATGGGGCTTTCATCCCCGTTCTCTACACCGGGAAATACGGCTTCGACTGGTTCCTGTTCTCTCGCCCCTTCACCTATGCCTTCATGCATGGCGGTTTTGCCCATATCGCCATCAACATGGTGTGGCTCGCAGCCTTTGGCTCGCCGCTGGCCAACCGTCTCGGTGCGCTCTGGTTCGCGCTGTTCTTCGCCCTGACCGGGTTGGCGTCGGTTGTGCTTTTCTGGGCCATGCATCCGTACGGAGAGGCGCCTCTGGTTGGTGCGTCGGGCGCCATTTCTGGCATGATGGGCGCTGCCGCGCGTTTCGGTTTCCGCACCGACCGCTCGGCCGGCAAGGCTGCCTTCGCTGGCCCTGTGTTGCCGATCGCAATGGTGCTGCGCTCGCGCGGCGTGGTGATCTTCCTCGCCATGTGGATGATCATCAATCTCGCCACCGGCCTTCTCGGCTTTGCCCCGGGAACAGACGGGCAGATCGCCTGGGAGGCCCATGTTGGCGGCTTTGTCGCCGGCTTCTTCGGCCTGCGCTGGTTCGACAGGCGATGGCAGGCGCCTGAGTGGGAGACCACCGACCGCCGCACTTGAAATGCAACCGATCACGGCGCACGATGTTCACTCTTACGTGAAGCCGGTCAGGGCAGGAACCGGCAGGCAAAAGCAGAGGAGGACGCCATGACGGTTAAGGCAATTCTCGAAAGAAAAGGCCATGACGTGTTGACGCTCGGGCCGAACGAAAAACTGAGCGAAGCGATCCGTATCCTGGCCGAACACAAGATCGGCGCGCTGGTCATCACCAATGGCGATCGCAAGATCGTCGGCATTCTGTCGGAACGCGACATCGTGCGGGTCGTCGCCAAGGAAGGCGCTGCGGCGCTCGATATAGCCGTGCGTTCGGCGATGACGCCGAAAGTGAAGATCTGCAACGAGAACCACACGGTCAACGAGGTCATGGAAATCATGACCAGGCACCGTTTCCGCCATCTGCCGGTGGAAAAGGACGGCATGCTTGATGGCATCATCTCCATCGGCGACGTGGTCAAGCGCCGCATCGAGGACGTCGAGCGCGAGGCTGACGAGATCAGAGCCTACATCGCCACCGCGTGATCGGCGAAAGGAACCGCCGGCCGGAGACCCGACCGGCGGGGTCACCTGTTGTCGAGCTCGGGGCGGACGAGTGCGAGCCCGCGCTGGGTTATTTGGTAGGATCCGCCAGCCGACGACGAAACGGCTTTCTTCCGCTTCAGCTTTCTGCGCTTGTCTCTTTTGGCTGTTTGCACTAGCGAATGGCTTTCACGCCAGACGTGAAAGTCACGTTCAAACGTGAGTTCACTCCCGTAATTCGCAGGCCCGCCATGACCCTCATCGACACCCGCACTCCCGACGCGAAGCGCCTGATCCCGGGCGCCACCGGCGACTGGGAGATCATCATCGGCCTTGAGGTGCATGCGCAGGTGACCTCGGAGGCAAAGCTGTTTTCCGGCGCCTCGACCGCTTTCGGCGCTGCGCCCAACGCCAATGTCAGCCTGGTCGACGCGGCGATGCCGGGCATGCTGCCAGTCATCAACGAGGAATGCGTCAAGCAGGCGATCCGCACCGGCCTCGGACTGAAGGCGCAGATCAACCACAAGTCCGTCTTCGACCGGAAGAATTACTTCTATCCCGACCTGCCTCAGGGCTACCAGATCTCGCAGTTCAAGCAGCCGATTGTCGGCGAGGGCACCGTGATCGTCTCGGTCGGGCCCGACCGTCAGGGCGAGTTCGAGGACATCGAGGTCGGTATCGAGCGGCTGCATCTGGAGCAGGATGCCGGCAAGTCGATGCACGACCAGCATCCGACCATGTCCTATGTCGATCTCAACCGCTCCGGGGTGGCGCTGATGGAGATCGTCTCGAAACCCGACATGCGCTCGGCCGATGAGGCCAAGGCCTACGTCACCAAGCTGCGCACCATCGTGCGCTATCTCGGCACCTGCGACGGCAACATGGACGAAGGCTCGATGCGCGCCGACGTCAACGTGTCGGTGCGCAAGCCCGGCGGCGAGTTCGGCACGCGCTGCGAGATCAAGAACGTCAACTCGATCCGCTTCATCGGCCAGGCCATCGATTATGAGGCCCGCCGGCAGATCGCCATCCTCGAGGATGGCGGCAAGATCGACCAGGAGACGCGGCTGTTCGACGCCGTCAAGGGCGAGACGCGCTCGATGCGCTCCAAGGAAGAGGCGCACGACTACCGCTATTTCCCTGATCCCGACCTCTTGCCGCTGGAATTCGACCAAGCCTATGTCGACGCATTGGCGAAGGAATTGCCGGAACTGCCCGACGACAAGAAAGCGCGGCTGATCTCCTCACTCGGCCTGTCGATCTATGATGCGTCGATCCTGGTGTCGGAAAAGCCGATCGCCGACTATTTCGAAAAGGTGGCCGCCGGCCGCGACGGCAAGCTTGCTGCCAACTGGGTCATCAACGATCTGCTCGGGCAATTGAACAAGGCCGGCAAGGATATTGAAAATGCTCCGGTTTCGCCCGATCAGCTCGGCGCGGTCATCGATCTGATCAAGGATGGCACCATCTCCGGCAAGATCGCCAAGGATCTGTTCGAGATCGTCTGGAACGAGGGCGGCGATCCACGCCAGCTGGTCGAGAGCCGCGGCATGAAGCAGGTCACCGACACCGGCGCCATCGAGAAGGCTGTCGACGAGGTGATCGCAGCCAACCCGGACAAGGTCGAACAGGCACGCGCCAAGCCGAGCATGGCAGGCTGGTTCGTCGGCCAGGTGATGAAGGCGACAGGCGGCAAGGCCAACCCGCAGGCGGTCAACGACCTCGTCAAGGCCAAGCTCGGCATATCGGATCAATGAGCGGAGACGCAAAGCCGGGCAATCCGGCGAGCGTCTCGTCGGTCCTGTTGATTGCCGGCGCCGTGCTGCTTTTTGTCGGCACGTCGCTGCATCCGATGCATGAAGATCCGAATGACGCGCTTGCCGCCTTCGGTGAATATGCAGCCGACCATATCTGGCTCTATAGCCACATGGCACAGCTTGCCGGTGTCTTCGCGATGCTCGCGGGGTTGCTGCTGATCCTTGGCCGTCTGTCGGAGGGGCCGGCCCGCGGCTGGACCCTTCTGACGATCGTGTTCGGCGCGGCATCGCTGGCGGCCGCCGCTGCCTTGCAGGCTGTCGATGGCATTGCGCTGAAGGCGGTGGTCAACGCCTGGGCCAGGGCCGATGCGGCGACAAAGCCGTCGCTGTTCAGCGCCGCCTTCGCGGTGCGCCAGGTCGAGGTCGGCTTTGCCGCGATCAGCGCCATGCTGCTTGGCCTGACGGTTCTGTTCGCCAACTTCGCGCTGTATCGGGCCAGGCGCTGTCCGTTGTGGCTGTCGCTGCTGGGCGCCGCCGGCGCCGTAGGCGTCCTGTTCGGTGGCTTTGCCACCGCGGCAACCGGTTTCTCCGGCGTTGCCATGGCTGCCAACATGCCGGGCAGCATGGTCCTCCTGGTCTGGGTCGTGCTGCTTGCGGCAATCGATTTCAGACGCAATCGCGTCGCGGCATAGGCTGGAGAGAGAACCATGTTTGTCCGCACTGCCGGGGAACGCGACCTGGCTGCCATCCGGGCGCTGCTGGTTGAAACTTGGCATGCAACCTATGATGCTATCTACGGCGCCGCCAAGGTCACCGAAATCACCGATGAAGGGCACTCGATTGCCTCGCTGAAGGCGCGGCTGACCAAGCCGGTCAGCGAGTTTCTCGTCGCCGATGACGGCAAGCGCATTGGCGGCGTGGCTTTCGCCGAAAGCATCGACAGCGGCAAGATGGTTGTCCTGAGGCAGCTCTACGTGCTTCCCAGCCTGCAGGGGCGGGGCATCGGCGGCATGCTGCTCGACGAGATCATCGAAAGTTTTCCCGAGGCCGACTCCATCCGTCTGGAAGTGGAGGCGCAGAACACGCGCGCCATCGCCTTCTACGAAGCAAACGGCTTCGTGCGATCCGGCGATGCCGGCGAGCACACCGGTGTCTCCGGCGAGACGATGCTGGTCTATCGCCGGCCTCTTGCCGGCTGATCGCTTCGGCGCGCACCTGTCTGGATCACCTTCGCGCGAGCGACGCGGCATGCGCCCCGTTTTTGTTTGACGGCCTGGGGGCCCCGCCCCAAAGCTGCCGTGCTGACCGCGCGGAAGCCGGAATGGACCGGCACGCTGGGTAGCGCTGGGGGGAAACCATGCCAAGCTTGCCGGAACTGATGCCGACACAGGTGTCGGACGAAACCTTTGGTGGCGTCACCTATCACATAGCGGGCGAACTGGTGCCCGTGCTTTCGGTCGATGTGACGCGGATGCCTGTCTATTTCGAGCACCACATCCTGCTGTGGAAGAACTCCACCATCACCATCGGCTTGAAATCGCTGAAGGGCGCACTGAAGCGCATGATGGCCGGCATGCAGATCTTCGTCACCGAGGCGTCAGGAGCAGGCATCATTGCTTTCAGCCGCGATGGGCCCGGCCATATCGTGCCGATCCACCTCAGGCACGGCGAGGAGATTCAGGTGCGCGAGCACCAGTTTCTCGCCGCCACCGGCAACGTCGATTACACCTTCGAGCGCGTGCGCGGCCTGGCGACGATGCTGTTCGGCCAAAGCGGCTTTTTCATCGACCGTTTTCGCGGCGATGCCGGCGACGGCATCGTCTGGCTGCACGGCTACGGCAATGTCTTCGAAAAGACGCTTGCCGCCGGCGAGACGATCGATATCGAGCCGGGCGGCTGGCTGTTCAAGGATGTCTCGGTCCGGATGGAAACGAAGATCGACCGCCTGTCGAGCGGCTTCTTCGGCGCCAACATGAACTTCATCGTCAACCGCTTCACTGGCCCTGGCCGGGTCGGCATCCAGTCGATGTATCTGCATATGCCGAGCGAGGAATAGGCGCCGATGCGTCAGGTCACGCCCCGTTGCGTGAACGCAAGGGCGGCGACAATTCGCGGATCAGCAATTCGAGTTCGCACTAATCGCCGGTTCCGGTCTTGTCGAAGATCGTCGCCAGCTGCGACTTGATCGTACCATCCGAGACCCCGCTGGCGGCGGCAATCTCCTTGCGCGTCTTGCCGGCGGCGACATGGCCGGCAACGCGCTTTTCCGCCGAGGTCAGGCCAAACAGCGCGCCGATCGCCTCCAGTGCAGGGATCGGGGCGGTGCCGGCGGCGGCGATGAAGATCGCTCCAGGTGCGGCCCTGCGTCATCCTCGCATTTGCTGTGCCGGCTCACGACAGATATGCAAGGGCATGACCAAACTGTCCCGCATCACAGCGCTGGCGCTGCTCGCCATCATCATTTTCGCGACCTTGTCGCCGATCCAGATGCGGCCCCACATGGCGGAGGCGAATGTTGAGCGTGCCCTGGCTTATGTGCTGTTGGGGTTCGCCTTGGCGCTGGGTTTCCCCAACCGTCTGTATCAAGCCTTGATCTTTGTTGTCGTGACCGCCGGCATGCTGGAACTGCTTCAGGTCATTGATCCCGGCCGCCACGCGCACCTTGCCGACGCACTCGTGAAAGCATCGGCTGGGGCTATCGGGATCGTCGTGGGGCAATTGTTCGTCAGGACCAGCGTGCGAAAAGGACAGGGTTAGGCGTGGCAGGAAGCGAAAAGCGACTGATCGAACCTGCGCCCTAGGTGGTGGGGACTTCCACATTGTCGATCAGCCTGGTCTTGCCGAGCCATGTCGCCGCGAGCAGGCGTCCTTCACGATCGCGACGCCATGGCGCGAGCGTCAGGCTTTCGCGCGCCTCGACATAGTCGACCTCTGTAAAGCCGGCCGCGATGAGGGCACGGCTGGCTTTGCCGGTCGCGTCTTTTTGGTCGGCACCGGCCGCCATCTCCGCGGCCGCCTTTCGCAGGATAACGTTCAATTGGCGGGCGATGTTGAGTTCGGCTTCGCCGAGATAGGCGTTGCGTGACGACATGGCGAGGCCATGCGCGTCGCGGATCGTTGGTGCGCCGATGATTTCGACGGGCAGGTCCAGGTCGCGGCAGAGCTGTCTGACGACGCAAAGCTGCTGGTAGTCCTTCTCGCCAAAGACCGCGCAGTCGGGCGTTGCCTGCAGGAAGAGCTTTGCCACCACTGTGGCGACGCCATCGAAAAAGGTCGGGCGAAAGTCCGATTCGAGCCCGGCGGCGGGGCCGCCGACCGAGACTTTGGTGGCAAAGCCGGCGGGGTACATCTCGCCGACCGTTGGTGTGAAGGCAAGGTCGGCCCGAGCCAGTCCCAGCCGGTCGAGGTCGCGGGCGAGCTGGCGCGGGTATTTGTCGAGGTCTTCGGACGGTGCGAACTGTGTCGGATTGACGAAGATCGACACGACGCAGCGTTCGGCTTTTTCGAGCGCGATCCTGATCAGCGAGATGTGCCCGTCATGCAACGCGCCCATGGTCGGCACCATGGCGATGCGAAGGCCGTCGCGCCGCCAGCCATGGACCTGCGCGCGGAGTGCGGCAACGCTATCGACGACTACGGGCCGGCTCACGCGTCATCCCTACGGTTTTTGGCCGGGAAGACATGGCCGGAGCCGGGGAAAGCCCGGCTTCGCACCTCCGATGCGTAGCTTGCCGCGGCATGAGAGATCACGCTGCGCAGATCGGCATATTCCTTGACGAATTTCGGCACCCGGTCGACGGTCAGCCCGACCATGTCGTCGATGACCAGGATCTGGCCGTCGCAATCGCGGCTGGCGCCGATGCCGATGGTTGGAATGGCGATGCGGTGGGTAATATCGGCCGCAACTGTCTCGACCGTGCCTTCGATAACCACCGAGAACGCACCGGCTTCCTCGACGGCGAGCGCGTCGCGAACCAATGCCGCCACGTTCTCCTCGCTCCGGCCCTTGATCTTGTAGCCGCCATCCTTCTCGACCGATTGCGGTAGCAGGCCGATATGCCCCATGACCGCAATGCCGGCGGTCACGATCGCCGCGATCTGCCGGGCCATGTCGACGCCGCCTTCGAGTTTCACCGCCTGACAGCCGGTTTCGTCGATCACGCGCCGCGCCGAGGCAACGGCCTGCGCTGCCGAATCCTCATAACTGCCGGCCGGCAGGTCGACGACGACGCAGGCTTTGGCCGAACCGCGCATCACCGCTTGCCCATGCGCGATCATCATCTCGAGCGAGGCACCCAGCGTCGTCTGGTGGCCATGCAGGACCATGGCGACGCTGTCGCCGACCAGAAGCAGATCGACATGCTCGTCAAGCAAACGGGCAAAGGGATAGGTATAAGCGGTCAGGCAGACGATCGGCGTGCCGCCCTTGCGGCGGCGAATCAGATCGGCGTTGATGCGAATGTCGGTGGTCGGCAATTCCGGGGCCAATCGTCACCTCCTTCGGCCGCAGCCGGGTTGGATACCCGCATGGGCGCGCAGAGCTTTAGAAAGACCGCAAAGGCTTGGCAAGCGCGCATCCGGTTAAGGACAAGATCACGGGCTTTTGTCGGGTCTCCGGCAAGCCATTTGTGCGCTCCCTGCGGCAAAAGCCTTGCCTTCCCGAAGGCCTGACGCCATAAGCAGGAAACGGGCGCCGTCGGCGCGAGGGTTCTGAGATGAAGACTTTCCTTACGCAGTTTTTCACCTGGTGGAACAGCCAGACGCTGGGAACGCGCCTGCACACCTGGCGGCATGGCAGGAAGGTCGGCCAGGACGAGACGGGCAACGTCTACTACGAGGGCGGCACCGATTCGGAAGGCCGCACGCGCCGCTGGGTCATCTATCGCAACTATTCGGAAGCTTCGGCCATTCCGCCCGGCTGGCACGGCTGGATCCATCACCGTGTCGATGTCGCGCCGCCGAGCGAGGACTACAAGCCACGCGACTGGCAGAAGCCGCATCAGCCCAATTTGACCGGCAGCCCGGCGGCCTATCGGCCGAAGGGCTCGGTGCTGACCAATCAGCATCGCCCGCAGGTCACTGGCGATTACGACGCCTGGACGCCCGGGTCGTAACGGCCCCGGCTTGTAACGGCGCAAGTGCAGGCCGATCCTTTATCGCCACAATTGGTGTTTAGCTGCTTGCTGATCAGAAAACGGCGACTAGCCTTGGCGATCGACAGAATCACCCGGGCGCGAACCACCGGTATCCCTATATGAGCTTTTTCAGCCTGACATCGATGGGCGGCCTGACGGTAGCCGCCGGCCTTGCCGTCAGCACCGCGGCCTTTGCCGCTTCGCCCGCACCTGCCGCGCCCGCGCCGGTGGCGCCCGCTGGATCGGATCGCATCACCAATCCGGTTGCCGAATTCGCCGGCATCGACAAGATCACCGGCCGCATCATCACCTTTGACGTCTATATCGATGAGACGGTGCAGTTCGGCGCTTTGCAGGTGACGCCGCGCGTCTGTTATTCGCGGCCGCAGACCGAGGAGCCGAAGACCGATTCCTTCGTCGAGGTCGACGAGATCACGCTCGACCGCAAGATTCGCCGTATCTTCACCGGCTGGATGTTTGCCGAAAGCCCCGGCCTCAACGCCGTCGAGCATGCCGTCTATGACGTCTGGCTGAAGGCCTGCAAGCAGAAATCGGATGTCCCTGCGCCAGACGCCGCCAAGGCTGACGCGACCAACGCCGACGCTGCGAAGCCTGCTGCAGCCAAGCCGGAGACTGCACCCACCCCGGATGTGGCGCAGCCCGATCCCACACAACCGGATACCACCGAAGCCAACTGATCCTCCGGAACCGTCGCCGCCATCATGCGTTGGGGCCACGAACGACAGCGCATCCATGCGCCTGGAGGATGATTTTTCCATGTCAGACCACAAGCGGATCACCGCCAGCAAGAAAGAGCTGCTCGAACTCGAAAAGGGGTTCTGGACAGGCGATGCGGCCTACTACGCGGCCAATGCCGACACCGAATGCCTGGTTGCCTTTCCGCAGATGGCAAAGGCGATGGACAATGCCGATCTCGCCAAGACCGCGACCAAGCCCAACCGCTGGCGCGACCTCGATATCGAGCTCAAGGGAATAATCGAGCCGGGCAGCGATATCATCATGCTGACCTACGAGGCCCATGCGACACGCGAGAACGGCGAACCCTACGCGGCGTTGGTCAGCACCGGGTATGTCCATCGCGTCAACGGCTGGAAAATGATGTTCCATTCGCAGACACCGTTGGAGACCGCGACCCGGAAGTGAGAGGCTTGATCGTCAGGGAAAAAGATCGCCTCGCCCTTCAGCGCTTCGGCCAGCATCTTCTCGTACTTGCCACGCGGCACGTCGACCGCGCCGAAGCGTTTCAGGTGCTCGGTGGTGAACTGCGTATCAAGCAACGCGAAGCCCCGTTCCTTCAACCGCTCGACCAGATAAAACAGGCAGGTCTTGGAGGCGTCGGTCTCCCTGGCGAACATGCTTTCGCCAAAGAACACCCGGCCGAGCGACACGCCATAGAGGCCGCCGACCAGTCGGTCCTGGCGCCAGGCCTCGACCGAATGGCAGTGGCCCAGCCGATGCAGTTGCACATAGGCTTCGCGGATCGGCGCATTGATCCAGGTCGACCGGCGCTCCTCGCGCTTCTCGGCGCAGCCATCGATCGTCGCTTCGAAATCGAAATCGAAACGGATGTCGAACGGGTGCTTGCGGATCGTCTTCTTCAAGCTCTTGGGCGTGTGAAAACCTTCGAGTGGGATGATGCCGCGCGTTTCGGGCCGCACCCAGAACACTTCGGGATCGCTGGCGCTTTCGGCCATCGGGAAGACGCCCAAGGCATAGGCCTTGAGCAGCAGGTCGGTGGGGATGCGATAGCCGGGCGCGTAGGGACGGGTCATCGCGTTCCCGCGCTATTCGCCTTTGGCCAGGTATTTTTCCAGCCAGTGGATGTCGTAGTCGCCATTGGCGATGTCCGCATTGCCGACAAGATCGCGAAACAGCGGCAGCGTCGTCTTGATGCCGTCGACGACGAACTCATCCAAGGCCCGCCGCAGCCGCATCATGCACTCGACGCGGTTGCGCCCGTGGACGATCAGCTTGCCGATTAGGCTGTCGTAGTAGGGCGGGATCTTGTAGCCGGAATAGACGCCGGAATCGACGCGGATGCCGAGGCCGCCAGGCGTGTGGAAGTGGGTGATGGTGCCGGGCGAGGGGGTGAAGGTGCGCGGGTCCTCGGCATTGATGCGGCATTCGATGGCATGGCCGTTGAACTTGATGTCCTCCTGCTTCACCGAGAGGCCGCCGCCGGAGGCGACGCGGATCTGTTCATGCACCAGATCGATACCGGTGATCGCTTCCGTCACCGGATGCTCGACCTGCAGGCGCGTGTTCATCTCAATGAAGTAGAATTCGCCATTCTCGTAGAGAAACTCGATCGTGCCGGCGCCGGAGTAGCCAAGGTCGGCAATGGCCTTGGCGCAGATGTCACCGATGCGGGCGCGCTCCTCGGCATTGAGTGCCGGCGAGGGCGCCTCTTCCCAGACTTTCTGGTGGCGGCGTTGCAGCGAGCAGTCACGCTCGCCGAAATGGACGCCGCGGCCGAAACCGTCGCCGAACACCTGCACCTCGATGTGGCGCGGCTTTTCCAGGTATTTCTCGATGTAGACGGCATCGTCGCCGAAGGCGGCACCCGCTTCCGTGCTCGCTGTCTGCAAGGCTATCTCAAGGTCAGCCTCGGTAAGGGCGACCTTCATACCGCGCCCGCCACCGCCAGCCGATGCCTTGATGATCACGGGATAGCCGATCTCGGCGGCAATGCGCCTGGCTTCCTTTTGATCGGTCACGGCGCCGTCCGAACCGGGCACCACCGGGATGCCGAGGCGCTTTGCTGTCCGCTTGGCCTCAATCTTGTCGCCCATGATGCGGATGTGGTCGCCCGACGGGCCGATGAAGGTGATGTTGTGCGCGGCCAGGATGTCGGCGAACTTGGCGTTCTCCGACAGGAAGCCATATCCCGGATGCACAGCGTCAGCGCCGGTGATCTCGCAGGCGGCGACGATCTGATGGATGTTGAGATAGCTGTCGCGCGATGGCGGCGGCCCGATGCAGACGCTCTCGTCGGCCAGCCGCACATGCATGGCGTCGGCGTCGGCGGTCGAATGCACGACCACCGTCTGGATGCCGAGTTCCTTGCAGGCGCGCAGCACCCGAAGCGCGATTTCGCCGCGATTGGCGATGAGAATCTTCTGAAACATCCGGCCCGCTCTACTCGATCACGACGAGCGGCATGCCGTACTCGACCGGCTGCGCGTCCTCGAACAGGATCGCCGTCACCGTGCCGGCGCGGGGCGAGGGAATCTGGTTCATCGTCTTCATAGCCTCGATGATCAGCAGTGTCTGGCCTTCCTTGACCTTCTGGCCGACTTCGATGAACGCCTTGGCGTCGGGCGACGGCGCCAGATAGGCGGTGCCGACCATCGGCGAGGCCACCGCGTTCTTCGACACATCAACCGTTGCCGGGCCAGCCGCGGCAGCGGGCTGGGCCGCTGCTGGCGCATAGGCTGGTTGCGGCGCTGCGATCGCATGGACGGCAGGTGCCTGCCGCGAGACTCGCACCTTCAGGTCGCCCAGTTCAACCTCGATCTCGGTCAGGTTGGTGTCGTTCAGTATGCCCGCCAGATCGCGGATCAGTTGCTGGTCAACACCGGTCTTCTTTATCGACATTTTCGAGCCTTCTGTTTGTTGGCCGGTCATAGGCGTGTTGTTGGCCGGTCATAGGCGTGCGGCCAGCGCCTGCAGCGCCAGCGTGTAGCCGAGCGGCCCAAAGCCACAGATCATGCCGACGGCAACCGGCGCGACCATGGAGACGTGGCGGAATGATTCCCGCGCATGGATGTTGGAAAGATGGACTTCGGCGACTGGCAGCGGCGCGACGGCGCGGATGGCGTCGTGGATCGCGATCGAGGTGTGGCTGTAGGCGCCCGGATTGATGACGATGCCGACAGCCTTGTCTCCGGCTTCCTGAATCCAGTCGACAAGGTCGCCCTCGTGGTTCGACTGGCGGAAATCGATCTCGAACCCAAGCGACGCGCCGGCCTGTTTGCAGTCGTCGGCGATCGAGGCAAGCGTCTTGCCGCCATAGATGCCCGGCTCGCGCTTGCCGAGCGCGTTGAGATTGGGACCGTTCAGGACGAAAACAGTTTTCAAAAAAGCCGACCTTCTTAGGCGCCGACGTCAAGCCGGCGCGCTGGGCCCTCTATAATGGGCATAGACGTCCGCGAAAAGAGCGCAAGTGCGTTCTTTCACTGTCCACAACAGGCGGAAATGCGCCCGTGAAGAAAAGCGAGGTTGATCAAAGCGCGGCTTTCGCCGCCTGGATCTTTTCCGCGAGCACTTCCTGTCCGAGCGCCCCGAACACGACCTCGTTGCCGACCACATAGGATGGCGTTCCGGTGATCGCCAGCTTGTTGGCAAGATCATAGGTCTTGGAGAAAGCCTCGGGGATCGACGGGTCCTTCATTTTCTCGCGCAGCGTTGCTTCGTCGGCGCCGAGCGAAAGCGCGATCTTGATGGCCGCTGCCTCCGTGGCGCGTCCCTGACCGCCGAGCAGCGCGTTGTGGAATTCGCCGTACTTTTCCGGCATCATCAGGTGGAACGCCATCGAGACGACGCTCGCTTTCTGCGAATCCGGTCCGAGGATGGGAAATTCCTTGAGCACGAAGCGCAGATCCGGATCGGCCTTGGTCAGCGCCCGCATATCGTCGATGGCGCGTTTGCAGAAGCCGCAATTGTAGTCATAGAACTCGACGATGGTGACCTTGCCGTTCGGGTTGCCGACGACGCCGTCGAAAGCCGAGTTGAAGATCTGGTCCTTGGCGTCCTTGATCACGCCCAGATGGGCGATGCGCTGCTCTTCCTTCTGCTTGGCCTCAAGCGCGTCCTGGACCTCCAGAAGCACTTCCGGGTTCTTCAAAAGGTAGTCGCGGATGATGCCTTCGACCTCGGCGCGGTCGATCTTGGTGTCGCCCGCCATCTGGACAGGCTGCGCCGTGCCGGCCTTTGCAATCTGTGGGCTTCCGGCCACGAATCCGAAAGCCAGCATGGCAAGGGCGACCGCAATCCCCGTGGTGCCCAGCAGCAGTGCTTTTTTCATCGTTCCTGTTCCTTTTGCCTGTTTTCCGGCCCGGTATGCCTGGCTCTGTCGCAGCGCGTGGCCGGAAGGTTCACTTGATCTTGATCTTGTTTGACGGTGTGTAGTTTATGATGTCCTGAGCGCGCAGCCAGCGCGGCTCGCCGCGCTTCATCTGCTGCTGCGCCCGCATGGCGAAAATCTTCGCATCCTTGTAGTTGCCGGAATAGAAGTGACCTTCGGCGGTGGCAAGTTCGGCGCCCGGGATGTCACCCAGTTCGCCATAGGCCTGCGCCAGGTAACGGTATCCGGAGGAATTTTCCTTGTCGCGCCCCAGACCATTGTTGATCTGCACCACCGCCTTTTTCAAGGATTCTGGCGTGCCGATGGCCATCAGCGCCTGGCCCCAGGAAACCGGCAGCAGGCCCGACCGCGCCGGATCGAGGCTGACCGCCTTGGCATAGGCGTCCGCGGCATCCTTGGGCCTGTTCGCCTTCATCAGGATATCGCCACGCAATTCCTGAAAATAGGCGTTTTTCGGTTGGGTCTTGATCAGTGCATTGGTCTTGGCGAGCGCGGTGGCGATGTCGCCGAACAGGTAGGTCGCCTGGGCATCGCCATATTGCGCGGCAAGGCTGCCCGGCATCTTGCGTATCAGCCGCGACGCGGCCGCCTGGCCGTCCATGTAGACGGCGATCTTCACACGCATCATGTCGTGCCGCTGCTGCAGCGCCGGCGGGTCGACCTTGTCGACGTAAGGGCTCTGCTTCACCAGCACTTCCAGATTGGCGATACGATCCTGCGGCATCGGATGGCTGATCCGGTAGGGATCGACCTGTGCGCCCGATAGCGACAGCGCCGTCTGGAAACGGCGGAACGTCTTCAGCATGCCCATGCCGGACTGGCCGGTGGCGTTGAGGTAGGTGATCGCCGAACGGTCGGCGGTCATCTCCTCGGTGCGCTGATAGGCGAGGATGCTGCGCTGTGCCATCTCGCCGCCGCCGGCCGCCACGCCCATGCCGGCGCCGGCAAGGCCGCGGCTGTTGGTGGCGGCGCCGGCAGCGATGGCGCCGGCGCCAAGCAATGTGGCGATGATCGCCATCGTCTTGGCGCGTTCGAGCTGGTCGCGCAGTTTCTGCTGGTGGCCGCCGGCGATATGGCCGGCTTCGTGCGCGATGACGCCGATGATCTCGTTGGGCGTTTCGGCCGTCATCAGCGCGCCGGTGTTGATGAACAACCGGCGTCCGGTGACGAAGGCATTGAAGCTCTGATCGTTGACCAGGACGATGTCGATCCCGTCATTCGCCAGTCCCGCCGCCTTGAAGATCGGCCGCGCATAGTCGCGCACCAGTGCCTCGATCTCGGCATCGCGTATCACGGGCACGTTCTGGGCGAAGGCGCTGACCGAACTCGTCACCGCAACGACAGCCCCGAGCGAAAGCGTCGCGAAGACGCGCGCTGCCTGGGCAATCGTCGATCTGGGTCGGCTCAACATGACGTGTCCACTGGTAGACGAGCGGGCGAAGGATGAAAAGTCGGCGCCGGAAACTTCCTCAACTTGTGATCCTCACATCAATCGGGCATTTGTGCGGCGCATGCGCCAGAAGTTGGCGCCCTCAGCCATCGGGAATATTGGTTAAATGGTCGTTTCGCTTTCACGCCGTGGCAATGTCGAGCCATTCCACGCGATGGACATCCTGGCCGAAGCAAACCGGCTGAAGGCACGAGGGGTGCCTGTCGTTTCCATGGCCGTCGGACAGCCCTCCGATCCGGCACCGGCTCGTGTCCGCGAGGCGGCGGTCAAGGCCTTGCAGGACGGACGCATCGGCTACACCGACACGCTCGGCCTCGCCGCCCTGCGCAAGGCGGTCGCCGAACACTACGCCGATCACTATGGCCTCGATGTTCCACCCAGCCGGATCGCGGTGACCACCGGATCGTCGGCCGCTTTCAACCTCGCCTTTCTGGCAATGTTCGACCCTGGCGACCGCGTCGCCATCGCCGCGCCCGGCTATCCCGCCTATCGCAACATCATGGCAGCGCTCGGCATCGAGGTGGTCGAGATCGAGCTTGGCGACGAGGCCTACCTGCATGCCGGCCATCTCGAGACCGCGCATCGCGAGAAGCCGCTGAAGGGCGTTCTGTTTGCTAGCCCGGCCAACCCAACTGGCGCTGTCATTCCCGCCGCCGAACTGTCGGCGTTGGTGAAGACGGCGGAAGACCTCGGCATCGCCGTGATTTCCGACGAGATCTACCATCGGCTGGCCTACGCTGCCCCAGACACCACGGCTCTTGCCTATGGAAGCAGCGTGACGGTGATCAATTCCTTCTCCAAATACTATTGCATGACCGGCTGGCGCATCGGTTGGATGGTGCTGCCGGAAGAGCTGGTGCGGCCGGTCGAGCGCATCGCCCAGAGCCTCTACATCTCGCCGCCGGAGCTGTCGCAGATCGCCGCGATCGAGGCCTTCGCCGCGACCGAAGAGCTGGAAGCGGTCAAGGGCCGCTACGCCTGGAATCGTGAACTGCTGATGAAGCGTCTGCCGGAACTCGGCTTTCCGCTGGCTGCACCCATGGATGGCGCCTTCTATGCCTTTTGCGATGTCACCAGGCACACCAATGACAGCATGGCCTTCGCGCGAAAGATGCTTGCGGAAGCGCATGTGGCGGCAACGCCCGGCCGCGACTTCGACACCCAGGCCGGGCACCGCACCATGCGTTTCTCCTATGCCGGCAGCCACGACGACATGGTCGAGGCGATGGCGCGCATCGAACGCTGGTTGAGGTAGCATCATGCCGGAGCTCGAGCAGGCGCTGGCCGAAGTCGCCGCCGAAATGGCCGAACGCACCGATCGTGGCGATGTCGCCACCTACATTCCGCAACTCGGCAAGGTCGATCCCAAGAAGTTCGGCATCGCCGCCGTCACCAATGACGGCCGCGTGCTGATGGCGGGCGATGCCGATCAGGCTTTTTCGATCCAGAGCATCTCGAAAGTGTTCACGCTGACTTTGGCGCTCGGCAATGTCGGCGACGCGTTATGGCAGCGGGTCGGACGCGAGCCGTCGGGCAATCCGTTCAACTCGATCGTGCAGCTCGAGCAGGAGAACGGCATTCCGCGCAATCCGTTCATCAATGCCGGCGCCATTGTCGTTTCCGACATCCTGCTTGCCGGCCACCAGCCGCGCGAGGCGATCGGCGAAATCCTGCGCTTCATCCAGTTCCTGGCCGATGACGAGACTATTATCATCGATCGCGAGGTCGCCGCTTCCGAAAGGGCTACCGGTTATCGCAATTTCGCGCTCGCCAACTATATGAAATCCTTCGGCAATCTCCATCACGAGCCGGAGCTGGCGCTGGGCGTCTATTTCCACCATTGCGCCATCGCCATGAGCTGCCGGCAATTGGCGCTCGCCGGCCGCTTCCTTGCGCATGGCGGCAAGAATCCAGCGACCGGGCATTCCGTGGTGTCGGCCGAGCGCGCGCGCCGCATCGGCGCGATGATGCTGACCTGTGGCCACTATGACGGCTCCGGCGACTTTGCCTTTCGCGTCGGCATTCCGGGAAAAAGCGGCGTCGGCGGCGGCATATTGGGCATCGTGCCGGGCATCGCCTCGCTTGCCGTCTGGTCACCCGGCCTCAACGCCAACGGCAATTCCAAGCTGGGCTCGATCGCGCTGGAGAAGTTGGCCAGGATGATGAACTGGTCGATCTTCGCGCCATAGCATATCGCCAGCTAGCAGAGCGCCAGATATGAAAAATCCCGCGCCGTTTTCGAACGGCACGGGATTCTCTTTGTCAAAAGATCAATTCAAGCGACTGAAAGGCTTAGAAAAAGCCCTTCCGCTGCCACCAGCCTGCGCGCTTCGGCTTGTCCTCGGTTTTGGCTGCCGGCTCGTCCACAACGATCGAAGAGACCACCGGCACGACCGGCGCATCGACTGCTGCCGGCTTGCGCCGTGACGGCCGGGCCTTCGAGGGCTTTTCCTCGACAGCCGCGACCACCGTTTCGTCCGCGACCGCAACCGGAGCCTCGATTGGTGCTTCCTCGGCGGCTTCGACAGAAGTCGCCTCGGCGACGACCTCGGCCGCTGCCTTCTTCGGCTTGGCTGCGCGACGCGGCTTCTTGGGCTTCTCGGCGCTCGGCGCTTCGTCGCTCACCGCAGCCACTGGCTCTTCGACGGGCGCGGCGATTGCCGGCTCGATCGAGGCAGCCTCGCTTGCGGAGGCGTCGCCCTCGGACGGTTCGGTCGTTTCGCCGACACTTGCCTCGGTCTCGCCTTCACCGTCTTCACGGCGGTTGCGCTTGCCGCCGCGCTTGCCGCGGCGGCGCTTCTTGCCCTGGCCCTCATCCGAAGCCTGGACCGTTTCGTCCGTTTCGGCGGCGCCGAGCGGAGCAGTGTCCTCGGTTTCGGTGTCGTCGTCGGTCAGGTTCGCCGATTCGGAGGAATCGCCCGCCGGAGCTGCGACAGAAGCACCGTCCGTAGCGGCGCCATGTTCGCGATCGCGATCCTTGCCGCCGCGCCGCCTGCGGCGTTTGCGACGCTTGCGGTCACGGCCTTCGCCTTCCTCTCCGCTGGCAGGTCGCGGCTGTTGTTGCTGCGGCTGCTGGCGAGGCTGCTCGGCCTGCGCCGGTGCCTCGTCGTCTTCCTCCACGACGACAGTCTCGTCCTCGGGCTCGTCCGGCTCGACATAGGCCGGGAAGCTCCGGGCCTCGACAAAGCCTTCCGGCTTTTCAGCCAGCGCGCCGCGGAAGATCGCATAGTGCTGCGCACCGACCGAATCGTCGGCCTCGATGGTGATGGTCAGGCCGAAGCGGCTTTCGAGTTCCACCAACGTACCGCGCTTGTGGTTGAGCACGTAGAGCGCAGTGGCCGCCGGTGTCCGCACGGTGATGTGGCTGCGCGAATCCTTGAGCAGGAATTCCTCGATCGCCCGCACCACCATCAGCGCGACGGACGAATCGGAACGCACATGGCCGGTGCCGCCGCAATGCGGGCAGGGCTTCATGGTCGATTCCAGCACGCTGGCGCGGATGCGCTGGCGTGACATCTCCATCAGGCCGAAATGCGAGATGCGGCCGACCTGGATGCGCGCGCGGTCGTTCTTGAGGTGGTCCTTCAACCGCTTCTCGACGGAGCGGTTGTTGCGGTTCTCCTCCATGTCGATGAAGTCGATGACGATCAGGCCGGCGAGATCGCGCAGCCTGAGCTGGCGGGCGACTTCCTCCGCCGCTTCCAGATTGGTATGGAGCGCCGTGTCCTCGATCGAGTGCTCCTTGGTGGAGCGGCCCGAATTGACGTCGATGGCGACCAGCGCCTCGGTCTGGTTGATGATGATGTAGCCGCCACTTTTCAGCGTCACCTGCGGCTGCAGCATGCGGTCGAGCTGTGCCTCGATGCCGTTGCGCACGAAGATCGGCGTCGTGTCGCGGAAGGGCTGGACGACCTTGGCATGGCTGGGCATCAGCATGCGCATGAAGTCCTTGGCCTCGCGATAACCTTCCTCGCCGGAGACGAGAATCTCGTCGATATCCTTGTTGTAGAGGTCGCGCACCGAACGCTTGATCAGGCTGCCTTCCTCATAGACCAGGGCAGGGGCCGTGGACTGCAAGGTGAGATTGCGGACATTTTCCCAAAGCCGCATCAGGTATTCATAGTCGCGCTTGATCTCGGCCTTGGTGCGGCTCTCGCCGGCGGTGCGCAGGATGACGCCCATGCCCTGCGGCACTTCGAGATCGGCAACCACCTCCTTGAGGCGCTTGCGGTCGACCGCGCTGGTGATCTTGCGCGAAATGCCGCCGCCGCGCGCCGTGTTCGGCATCAGCACCGAATAGCGGCCGGCTAGCGAAAGATAGGTGGTCAGTGCGGCGCCCTTGTTGCCGCGTTCTTCCTTGACGACCTGAACCAGCAGGATCTGCCGGCGCTTGATCACTTCCTGGATCTTGTACTGGCGGCGCACCGGCTTGCGGCGGTTGCGCACTTCCTCCAGCGCATCCTCGGCGCCGACCGATTCGATCTCGTGATCATCCGGATGCGATGACTGCACCTCCTCCAGCATGCCACGATCGTTGTCGCCGGACGTCGCTTCGCTTCCCTGTTCCGCCTGCGGGACGGCTTCGGAAATCACATCGGCCTCGATGGAGGCCGCGATCGACGTGGGACCGCCTTCGCGGGGTTCGGTTTCGCCCTGGTCGGCGGAATCCTCGTCATGGTGGGACGTATCGGCGTGTTCCGATGTATCGGCAGCGTGTTCGATGGTCTCGAAAGCGGGAGAGGCGTCTTCAGCAACCGCATCGGCATCGGCGCTGTTGTCGTTGCCTTCGCCCGCCTCACCGGAATCGGCTGCGCCTGCATCGCGCCTGTGTTCACCGCGGTCGCGGCTCTTGCCGCCACGCCGGCGCCCGCGCCGTCCGCGATCGCGGCTCTGGCGATCGTCGCCTTCGCCGTCCTCGTCCTCCTCGTCCTCAGCCTCCTGCGCTTCCGCGCGCAGCAGTGCCTGACGGTCGGCGACCGGAATCTGGTAGTAGTCGGGGTGTATTTCACTGAAGGCGAGAAAACCGTGACGGTTGCCGCCATATTCGACAAAGGCTGCCTGAAGGGAGGGTTCGACGCGCGTTACGCGGGCGAGGTAGATATTTCCTTTGAGCTGCTTCTTGTCCTGGGATTCAAAGTCGAATTCTTCGATACGGTTACCGCGTACGACGACAACTCGTGTTTCCTCCGGGTGGGAGGCGTCTATCAGCATTTTGTTGGGCATTATTTCGTTTCCTCCCGGCAGCCGCCAGCCGCAGCTTGCAAGGCAAGGCCCGCTGCTGCGTGTCTGGAGTGTGGGTGCCGGATGTCTGAATGTCCGCCGGCCGCCGCTTGAGCGCCATGGCGGTGCCGCCCGCAGCCATAATGGCGCGGTTTGATGCGGACCTTTCCATGATTGCGCTTGAAGCCATCGTCACCAGCAGAACCTTTTGAACCAAAGCCCGGCAAACCGGACCAGCTTGTTTGCTCATACAGAGCCGGCGCGGGAACAAACCCGGCCGTTTTCCTCACGCAGGCGATTCCCCCGCCACGGGCGCACACCTGCGAAATTCGTCGCGATCACCTGAGGCCTTTTCGCGTGAAGCGAAAGGAGCCGCCCTTCGTCTGACCCTGTAGCAGGAAGCTGCGGAGGAGGGCGGTTCCAGGATTGCAGTGATCCACCATCGCTTTTATGATTTGGCGGGGTGGAAGGCAACCCCGATTTCCGATGCCGGCAAAAAGCGGTTCCGTAGCGTAAGAACAGGCTAAGACCCTTGCATGAAAAGGCTTGGTTAACCTTCTCTGGATACCAATCGTTAATCGAGTTCGCGGCCTAACCGGCACTTCGACGAAACGACCGGGCGCCTGCGCCAAACCGGGAGCGACTGGAAAGAGATGGGACTGGCGGACTTCACAGACAAGGGATGTCGTGTTGGCGGCCAGATTCTCGGCGTTTTTTGTCTTTTGCTGCTGCTGGTGGTCTCTTCTGCTTCTTCCACCGTTGCCAATGCCGCCGACGCACCGCTCGTGGCAACCGGCTACAAGATGGCGGGCGATGCCACCAAGATGCGCATCGTCATCGATTTCAATCGCGAACCTGATGTCAAATGGTTCCTGCTGCGGGGGCCCAACCGCCTTGTCATCGACCTTGCGAATACGAGATTTGCAATTGGCGCCAAGGACCTGAAGGCGCGCGGCTTGGTCAGGGGCGTGCGCCTGGGCGCGCTCGGCGAGGGCGTTTCGCGGCTGATTCTCACCGGCAAAGGGCCGTTCTCCGTCGACAAGCTCGATGTGCTGAAGAACGAGGATGGAACCGGCTACCGCATCGCCATCGACATGTCGGCGGCCTCCGAACGGGAGTTTGACGCCGCGCTTGCCAATCAGGCGCTGACCACTGGCTCGACGGTTTCAACCGACAAGGGGGGCGGGTCGGCACCGGGCCGGTCTCCAATCCGGGTCACCGCTTCACCGTCGTCATCGATCCTGGCCATGGCGGCATCGACGGCGGCGCCGAGGGCCTGAACGGCACTATCGAGAAGAATGTCACGCTCGCCTTCGCCACGGAGTTGCGGGACAAGCTCGCAGCCGTCGACAAATACGATGTCTACATGACGCGCGATACCGACGAGTACCTGCGCCTGGACGACCGCGTGCGCATCGCCAGGCAGCACGAGGCCGATCTGCTCATTTCCATCCATGCCGACACCATCAGCGTCAAGGGCATCCGCGGCGCCACCGTCTACACCGTCTCCGACAAGGCTTCGGATCCCGAGGCGCAGGCGCTCGCCGACCGCGAAAACCTCTCCGACCAGTTCGCCGGCATGGAAATCAAGAACGACAACAAGGAAGTGACCGACATCCTGATCGACCTGATCCGCCGCGAAACGCACAATTTCTCGATGAGTTTCGCCCACACGCTGGTCGGACAGCTTTCGACCAGTGTCGGCCTCATCAACAATCCGCAGCGTTCCGCGGGATTCAAGGTGCTGAAAGCACCGGACGTGCCATCGGTTCTGGTCGAACTCGGTTATCTCTCCAACGCCAAGGACGAGGCGCAGCTGCTCGACGCCGATTGGCGCGGCAAGGCGGCTCAAAGCATCACCAATGCCGTCGCGTTGTTCGCCTCCGCCCGCACCGGAGCGGGCGCCGGAGGCTGACAGGCTCGGCGGGCCTGCAACCAGAGGCGGCGTTGCGCGACGACAACACCTGGTGCCTTTATTTCCGCCTGGCGGTCACGAAATCAGGCATTGCCGTATTTTGTCCACATGGTGGCGACATGGGTTTTCGATTGCGGTTTGGGACCGGTTCGAAAGCTTGCGCGAAAGGCGGCTTCGTTTAGGAAATTCCCGAACCAAGGACTGGAGCGGGTATGATTCGTCTCATTGGCTATTTTTTCGGCATCGGCACGACGCTGGCCCTTCTGGTCGCGGCGGGCGTTGCGCTTTACATCAGCCATGTAGCAAAGGATCTGCCTGACTACGAAGTGCTGGCCAAGTACGAGCCGCCGGTGACAACCCGCATCCATGCCTCGGATGGCTCGCTGATGGCGGAGTATGCGCGCGAACGGCGCCTGTATTTGCCGATCCAGGCGATCCCGGATCGCGTCAAGGCGGCCTTTTTGTCCGCCGAGGACAAGAATTTCTATACCCACCCTGGCGTGGACATAACCGGACTGGGCAGGGCCATGCTCACTTACGTTTCGGGGGGGCCGATGCAGGGTGGTTCGACCATCACCCAACAGGTTGCCAAGAACTTCCTTCTCACCAACGAGCGATCCCTGGAACGCAAGGCCAAGGAGGCGATCCTTTCGTTCCGCATCGAACAGGCCTATTCCAAGGATCGTATCCTTGAGCTCTATCTCAATGAGATTTTCTTTGGCTTCAACGCCTATGGTGTCGCCGGCGCCGCACTAACCTATTTCGATAAATCGGTGAACGAACTGACCGTGGCCGAAGCCGCCTATCTGGCTTCGCTCCCGAAAGGTCCGGCCAACTACAATCCCTTCAAACACGCCGATCGTGCGCTTGAGCGGCGAAACTGGGTCATCGGCCAGATGGTCGAGAACGGTTACGTGACCCCCGAAGAGGGTGCGAAGGCGAAGGCCGAGCCGCTTGGCGTCGTCCCACGCCGCACCGGCTCCTATTTGTTCGCGGGCGAGTATTTTACCGAAGAGGTTCGTCGGCAGATCATCGCCCGCTATGGCGAGAATGCGCTCTATGAGGGCGGCCTTTCCATTCGCACGACCCTTGATCCGAAAGTCCAGCTCATCGCCCGCACGGCGATGCAGAACGGGTTGATAAAATACGACACGTTGCGCGGCTATCGCGGGCCGGTGACGTCAATCGACGTGTCCGGTGACTGGGGCGCCCGACTGGGTGCCGTCAAAGGACTGGAAGATGTGCCCGAATGGTCGCTCGCCGTCGTGCTCGACAGTTCGGAGTCCGGTCTGTCGATCGGCCTGCAACCCGCGCGCCAGGCGTCGGGCGATATCGTCAAGGAACGCGTCGAAGGCACCGTCAGCAAGGAGGACATGGGTTTTGCCATGCGCCATGTGGTCGGCGGCAAGACCGTCAAGGCAAAGTCGCCGGCGGACGTGTTGAAGCCGGGCGATGTCATCTTTGTGCAGAAGAACGACGGCGCCGATGGCGCCTACAGCCTGCGTCAGGTTCCTGAGGTGGAGGGCGGCCTGATCGCCATGGATCCGCACACCGGTCGCGTGCTGGCCATGGTCGGCGGCTTCTCCTACGCACAGTCGGAATTCAATCGTGCGACGCAAGCCATGCGTCAGCCGGGGTCTTCGTTCAAGCCGATCGTTTATTCGGCCGCGCTCGACAATGGCTATACGCCGGCCTCGGTGATCATGGACGGGCCGATCACCATCCAGAGCGGCAACACCACCTGGACACCGAAGAACTACGACGGCACGGTGGCGGGTCCGGCAACCCTGCGCTCTGGCATCGAGAAGTCGCGCAACCTGATGACGGTGCGGCTTGCCAATGACATGGGCATGAAGCTGGTGGTGGAATACGCCGAGCGCTTCGGCGTCTACGATCACCTGGCGCCGTATCTGCCGATGGCGCTGGGTTCCGGCGAAACGACCGTGATGCGCATGGTATCGGCCTATTCGATCATGGCCAATGGCGGCAAGTCGATCAAGCCGTCGCTGATCGACCGCATCCAGGATCGCTACGGCAAGACGGTGTTCAAGCAGGACGAACGCGGCTGCGAAGGCTGCAACGCGGCCGAATGGCAGAACCAGCCGGAGCCGGAGCTGGTCGACAATTCCGAGCAGGTGCTCGATCCGATGACGGCCTATCAGATCACCTCGATGATGGAAGGTGTCGTGCAGCGCGGCACCGGCGCCACCATCGGCGAACTTGGCCGCCACATCGCGGGCAAGACCGGAACGACGAACGACGAAAAAGACGCCTGGTTCATCGGTTACACGCCCAACCTCGTCGTCGGTCTCTACATGGGCTACGACACGCCGCGCGGCCTTGGCCATGGCGCCACCGGTGGTGGTCTCGCCGCGCCGATCTTCAAGGACTTCATGCGGGTGGCGCTGGACGGCACACCCAATGTCGACTTCAAGGTTCCGGATGGCATGAATCTGGTCGCCATCAATCGCAAGACCGGCATGCGTGCCACGTCGGGCGATCCGGGCACCATCATCGAAGCCTTCAAGCCGGGTACCGGTCCCGCCGACAGCTATTGGGTGATCGGCATGGGTGCCGACGGTTCCAATGGTTCCGGCGGAGCACTGTCGCCGCAGGCCAACCAGGAGATCCAGGACGGCGGCGGCGGCCTTTACTGACGATTTTCATGGGCGGATGGGCTGGCCTTGCGCCAGCCCATTTTGCTTTACAGCCGGCGGCAGCCTCCCTATGTATCGCGCCGACAGATCGCCATTTCAGCAAACAGGACGAACAGCCAGCCATGCGCGCGGAAACGCAAAACATCGTCGACGAGATCAGGCAGGCGATAACCCTGCTGAGGAGGCATCTTTGACTGGGATCAAGCCATAAAGCGGCTTGAATACCTCAATGTGCGCGCCGAGGACGCCAGCCTCTGGAACGAACCGCTGGAAGCGCAGAAACTGATGCGCGAACGCCAGGGCCTCGAGGAAGGCATCGCGTCGGTGAAGGGGCTGACGCAGGCGCTGGAGGACAATATCGGCCTGATTGAACTCGGTGAGGAAGAGCACGACGAAGGCGTCGTCGCCGAGGCCGAAGCCGCGATCCGTTCGATGCGTGGCGAGGCGAAGGCCCGCCAGATCGAGACGCTGCTGTCGGGTGAGGCCGACGCCAACGACACCTATCTCGAAGTCCATGCGGGCGCCGGCGGCACCGAGAGCCAGGACTGGGCCTCGATGCTGCTTCGCATGTACACGCGCTGGGCCGAGCGTCGCCGCTTCAAGGTCGAGATTCTGGAAGTGCATGACGGCGAAGAAGCCGGCATCAAGTCCGCCACGCTGCTGATCAAGGGCCACAATGCCTATGGCTGGCTGAAGACGGAATCAGGCGTCCATCGCCTGGTGCGCATTTCGCCTTACGACAGCAATGCACGCCGCCACACTTCATTTGCCAGCATCTGGGTCTATCCGGTCATCGACGACACGATCGAGATCGATGTTTCCGAATCCGATGTCCGCATCGACACCTATCGCTCGTCCGGTTCGGGCGGCCAGCACGTCAACACCACCGATTCGGCCGTGCGCATCACTCATCTCGCCACCGGCATCGCGGTCGCTTGCCAGGCCGAACGCTCGCAGCACAAGAACAAGGCCAAGGCCTGGGAGATGTTGCGCTCGCGCCTCTACGAAGAAGAGCTGAAGAAGCGTGAAGCGGTTGCGAACGCCACCGAAGCGTCGAAGAGCGATATCGGCTGGGGTCACCAGATCCGCTCCTATGTGTTGCAGCCGTATCAGCTGGTGAAGGATCTTCGCACCGGCGTCGAGAGCACCAGCCCGTCAAGTGTGCTCGATGGCGACCTCGACGATTTCATGGAAGCCTCGCTGTCGCAGCGCATCGAGGGCGGTGCGGGTGAGGTTGTGGCCGACCTGGATTGATGCATGTTGCTCAAATGTGCGCAGCATTTTTGGGGCAACGAAATGCATAAAAACAAGGGCTTAAAGCGCGTTGCGTGACTCGGCTTCAACGCAGCGCGCTTCAGGCCTTGGGACTGCGGCCTGAAATGGATCCGGGTTGGGCGATGGCGCGCAAGCTTGCCGGAAAATGCCTCTGCGGCGCTGTGCGATACGCCGTGACGGACGAATTCGCTTACGCGGCCAACTGCCACTGTTCCAATTGCCGACGAGCCACCGGCTCGGCCTTCAAGCCGTTCGCCGGTATCGAGCGCAACAAGCTTGTCTTGACGCAAGGCGAGGGCAACCTTCTGATCTTTGGCGACCAAAGCGGCCATGACGCGCACTGCGGGCTGTGTGGTTCACTGCTCTATTCGCTGGTGCGCGAAGCAACCTTCTTCCATGTCGCCATGGGGACCCTGGTCGACGAGCCGTCGATTCGTCCGTCCGCCCACATCTTCGTGGGTTCGAAGGCAGGCTGGTTCACCATCACCGACGAGTTGCCGCAATATGAAGAGCATGTCGTGACTGCCAAAGCCGTCGACGAATAGCGTCGGCCGGCCACCAGCAATTTCTTGCGCCGACTCACATTTCGGCTCACCATCACGGCGTTGAGGGGAGAAAAAGCATCTATGGCCGGGCGCGGCGTATCTGCAAGCTGACGATCGGCCGCTGGGAAGACACGTTCCGGGAACGGGCAAGCGAAACGCTTGAATCTCGTTTGAAAGGAATGTTCCCATGTTTGCCGCCAGGTCCAGATCGGCCATTGCCGTTCAATCGGTTGGCCAGCTTCTCCTCTCCTTGTGCGCAACCTTTGCGGCCTTGGCGCTGATGGCGCCGGCCTTGGCGCATGACGCCAAGCCGACAGCGGCGAAGCCGCAAGGCTGGAGCTACCCGTTCGCCTGCTGCGCGAATTACGACTGCCGCGAGGTGTCGCAGACCTCGATCAGCGAGCGCCCGGAGGGCTATGTCATCAAGGACACGGGAGAGGTGGTGGCCTACAGCGACAGGCGGATCAAGGATTCGCCCGACGGCGAATTCCATTGGTGCGCGCATCAGGCCGGGCTCGATGCCGGCAAGACCATCTGCCTGTTCGTGCCGCCATCGTCTTACTAGGCCTCTTCTTGGTTTGGACCAAGCCAAGGAGGAATCAGGCTCTCTGGCCGGATCTGCTGACGGACAGTTGTCAGGAGCGCCCCTTTATGCTGCCCTTGCCGCGCGAGGCGGCGGGCGACAGGAGGAAGTTCGTTGATGACCATCAAGGCAAGCTGTCATTGCAGGGCGACGACATTCGAGGTTTCGCAGGCACCGCAGACGGTAACGCAGTGCACCTGTTCATTCTGCTCGAAACGGGGTTCGCTGTGGGCCTACTACACGCCGTCGCAATTCAAGCTGACCAGTCCACCGGAAAACGTTTCTGTCTACGAGTGGGGATCGAAAACCGTAAAGCATGGTTTTTGCGCCACCTGCGGCTGCGGCACGTTTACGGAGACACCGGACTGGTCGACTGGCAAGCCGGATTTCGATAACCCAAAGATCAGCGTCAATTCGCGGCTGTTCGATGATTTCGATCTCGACAAGGTCGAAGTGGTGATTATCGACGGCAAGAATCTCTGGTAGCCCAACCCGGCAATGGCGCTTTGCGGATCAATTCGGTCCCTTGGGAAAAGCCGTGGGCGGCGCTTTTGCCGTTCCGCTTTTTGCCGCATTTCATGTACAAGACGCGGGAAGGGCTGATTTGGCGCCGTCTCAAGGCGCGACTTGGAGAGGGACCATCCTATGAAGAAGACCGTGCTCGTCGTTGTGGCGACGGCTCTGTTCGTGAGTGCCTGCACCACCACCGATCCGTATACCGGGGACCAGAAGATTTCCAACACGGCCGCCGGTGCCGGGCTTGGCGCTCTGGCGGGTGCCAGTCTTGGTCTGCTTGCCGGTGGCAATGACCGCCGCAACGCACTGATCGGCGCCGGTATCGGCGCGCTGGCCGGCGGCGCCATCGGCGCCACAATGGACCAGAACGAGGCCGAACTGCGCCGGCAGCTCGAGGGCACAGGTGTCAGCGTCACCCGCAGCGGCGACCAGATCATCCTCAACATGCCGTCCGACATCACCTTCAATACGGATCAGGATGCTGTGAAGCCCGGCTTCTACCAGGTGCTGAACTCGGTCGCTCTGGTGCTGAAGAAGTTCAAACAGACCACGGTCGACGTCTTCGGCCACACCGATTCGACCGGCGGCGACCAGCACAATTTCGATCTGTCGCAGCGTCGCGCGCTGGCTGTCGCCAATTATCTGGCCGGTCAGGGCGTCGATCAGCGCCGCTTCGCCGTCACCGGCTTCGGCGAGACTCGTCCGGTCGCATCCAACGCGACCGCCGAAGGCCGCGCCCAGAATCGCCGCGTCGAGATCCAGCTGTCGCCGCTCACCTGATCTGTTCGGCAAGCGAATGCGAAACGGCCCCATGTGGGGCCGTTTTTGTTTGAGCGGACGTCGACAGAGCGGACGTCGGCGCTCTTCAGATTGGCGCAGAATAGAATTAGCTAGTTCTAAATAACTACTTTCCGGCAGCCATCGAAAGGACTAGCATCGTCGCTGTTCCGGAGGGGATGAGGCGGTACAATTGGCCGCGCAATCAGCATTTTTCCGCCTCGGTCTTGCACGGCCAGATCAGAAAATCTGGGAGGAATGCATGACAAGATCAGCCAGCCTTGGGCGCCTCGGCGTCGTCGTTATAACAAGTCTTGTCGGCGCATGGTTGGGCGCCGCCACGGCTCGGGCCGAGGACGCCAACAAGGCCGACATCGATGCCTTGAAAAAATCGCTCGCCAAATACGAGGACTACACCGCCGCCGTTCGCGACCTCTATCTGTCGACAGTCGGCTGCGTCTATTACAGCGGTGAAAAGATACCGGGCTCGATGGAATACCCGAAAGGCGCCATGGGCATCCATTTCGTCAACGTTCCAAGCGTCGGCCAGAAACTGGACCCGATGAAGCCCAACGTCCTGATCTACGAGCCGACCAAGAAAGGTTTGAAGTTGGTCGGGGTGGAATGGCTGGTGCCGCTGACGCCGGACGTCAAAGCGCCGCCGAAGCTGTTTGGCCAAACCTTCATGGGCCCGATGGAGGGACACTATCCGCTCATCCCGAGGGAGTTCGTCCACTACGATCTTCACGCCTGGCTGTTCAGTGACAATCCGAACGGCATGTTCAGTCCGACCAACCCGAACGTGAAATGCACCAAGGCCGAGTTTCCGATGCTGGAGAAACCGACCAAGATGATGCCTGGGCCGATGTAACGGGCGAGCCAGGCTGATGCATGTCGCCCAAAAGTGGACCCGGTTTTGGGAACACGACATGCCTCAAACAAAGACCTAAAGCGCGTCGCCTTGATCCGTTCGAAAGCGACGTGCTTCAGGAGGCTTTACCGAGAGCGCAAGCCGGATGGCCGGCTTGCCTTCGAAGGCGGCCTGGAATCAGACCTTGGCGACGATCCGCATGAACGCCGGCATGTCATCACCAAAGCCAACGGTGGCATCGTTGTCTTCCTGGTGGCGTTGGCGGGCAGGGCGGCTGTTGTCTCGCTGCGGCCTGGTGTCACCACGTTCAGGTGCGCGCTGCTCGTTGCGATCGGAGGATTTGCGTTCGGTGTTGTCCGAGCGGATTGCGTCCTTGCGCGCGCGCCGTTCACCGTTCTCGGCGGCGGCGGTCTCAGCCACGTCAGGCTGCTCGTGCTGTTGTGCAACGACCGCTGGGGCAACTTCCTCGCTGCGTCCGGCACGGTGTTCGCCGCCCCGCTTGCGCTCGCCCCTGTCCTTGCGATCATCGTCCTTGCGGCCGGCACGGCGCGGCGCGCCTTTGCCACGGCGCGGAGCATCGTCCTCGCCTTCGCTGGCGACCACCGTCGACAGGTCGCCGTCATGCCACTCGATCTTGGTGCCGATCAGCCGCTCGATGGCGTCGATATACTTGGTGTCCGTTTTGGTCGCGATGGTGAAGGATTTTCCCGAGCGCCCCGCACGGCCGGTACGGCCGATGCGGTGGACATAGTCCTCGGCATGGATCGGTACGTCATAGTTGAAGACGTGGCTGACGTCGGGAATGTCGAGACCGCGCGCCGCGACGTCGGATGCGACCAGATAGCGAAGTTTGCCATCGCGGAAATTGGCCAGCATCTGCATGCGCGCCCGCTGGTCCATGTCGCCATGCAGCGCACCAGCGTCGAAATCATACTTCAGCAGTGAGCGGAACAGCTCCGACACCTCGACCTTGCGGTTGCAGAAGATGATGGCGTTCTTCAGTTCGGCATCTTCAGCCTTCATCAGGTTGCGCAGCGTCTCGCGCTTGTCCCAAGGCTTCGAGCCTGACTTGACCAGTCTCTGGATGATGTTGGTTGCGGCGGACGCCGCCTTCGAAACCTCGACGCGCACCGGCGCGTGCAGGAATTTCTCGGTGAGCTTGGTGATTTCCGGCGGCATCGTCGCCGAGAAGAACAGCGTCTGCCGGGTGAACGGGATCATCTCGCAGATGCGCTCGATATCGGGGATGAAGCCCATGTCGAGCATGCGGTCGGCTTCGTCGATGACGAGGATCTCGACGCCGTTGAGCAGCAGCTTGCCGCGCTCGCGGTGGTCGAGCAGGCGGCCGGGCGTCGCGATCAGCACGTCGGCGCCGCGCTCCAGCTTCTTGTCCTGTTCGTCGAACGACACACCGCCGATCAACAGCGCGATGTTGAGCTTGTGGTTCTTGCCGTATCGAATGAAATTCTCTTCGACCTGTGCCGCGAGTTCGCGCGTCGGCTCCAGGATCAGCGTGCGTGGCATGCGGGCGCGCGCCCGGCCTTTTTCCAGCCGGGTTAGCATCGGCAGCACAAAGGACGCCGTTTTGCCGGTGCCGGTCTGGGCGATGCCCAAAATATCCTTGCCGAGCAAGGCATGCGGGATGGCGCCGGCCTGGATCGGCGTCGGCTGGGTGTAGCCGGCATCGGTGACTGCGGAAAGGACCTTCGGCGACAGGCCGAGGTCTGCGAAGGTCAACGCTTCTTGAGCGATCGTGGTGTCTGAGGACAAGTGTTGTTGTCTTTGGCTGGTTCGGGGAAGCGCAACGGCGTCTGTCGCGGCAAGCGCCACGCGCCTGCAAGATTGGTATTGCGATTAGGCGCAAGTCCGCGATTTGTCAACACAAACGGGCGGGATTGGAACGATTGTGAAGTTGTAACCTTAATCGCGATGCTTAATTCGGCCGCTTGTCTGTGTGCCGGCTCAGTAACGGAACTGTTCGGCCAGGATGCGCTCGTTCCAGGAATGATTGGGATCGAACAGCAGCGTCGCCGTCGCCGTCGGCGATTCCCGCACCGTTACCGAGGTCACGGCCTTGACCTCGGTATGATCGGCGGCGGCGTTCACTGGTCGCTTTTCCGGCTCGAGGATGTCCAAGCGGACGGTCGCCTTGTTGGAGAGCAGGGCGCCGCGCCAGCGGCGCGGACGAAACGGGCTGACCGGGGTAAGCGCCAGCAGTGGCGCGTCGAGCGGCAGGATCGGCCCGTGCGCGGAAAGATTGTAGGCCGTGGAACCCGCCGGCGTCGCGATCATCACGCCGTCGCAGCTCAATTCCTCGAGCCGGATCTGTTCATCGACGCTGATGCGGATCTTGGCCGTCTGATAGGACTGGCGCCACAGCGCCACCTCGTTGATGGCCAATGCCGAAACCGTTTCGCCTTCAGAGGTGACGGCCAGCATCTCCAGCGGGCGGATCGTTTCGGCGACCGCGGCCGCTATACGCTCCGTCAGGCCACCGTAACGGTACTCGTTCATCAGGAACCCGATGGTGCCACGGTTCATGCCGTAGACCTTCTTTCCCGTTCCCATCGTGTCGCGCAAGGTCTGCAGCAGGAAGCCGTCGCCGCCCAAGGCTACGACAACCCCGGCATCCGCGACCGAGCACTGGCCATAGCGCGCCGACAGGCTCTCCAGCGCCGCCTTGGCGTCTGCTGTGTCGGACGAGACGAAGGCGATGCTGCTGGCGGCTGTGCTCATGGTTCCCCGATGGCGAGCGATTGGCTGCGGCAGGTTGCCGGGCCGCGCCAGCGCCGGGGTAGCATGGGCGGGGCACGTCTGCAAAGAGAGACCGCCTCCTTTCGGGTGAAGCAGCAAGGGCGCTGTCTCGGTGGCTCGCGTTTCGTGTCGCGAGACAGGTGAAAGTGATGGTTAAGGCGGAGCTTAAACTCTCGTAAAGGCGGACCGTTCATGTTAGCCGGCATTGGACGGGTGGCGTGGGGCCTAGCCAGTCGAGGCCGATCCGTTGCCGGTGACACGCCTGATCATCGTCTTTCTGATGCTGGGAAGTTTCGCTCTTGTCTTCGCCGAGTTGGTGCGCCAGTCCGGGGAGATGAGTTTCCGACCCCAGCCCACGGCGTCGCGCTGCGGTGATGCAGCCGGAGCGCCATGCCCGCAAAGGGCGCTGTAGATCGCCTGAGGACACCAATCGTCTGCCCGACGATTGCTTCGGCGGCGCTCCGCGCCGGGACCCGGCCGCTCCTCGCTCAGCAGCTTTTCTTCTCAAAGCGGAGGCCGGTGGCCGCCGCCAGTCCGTGTGGATTGCCAGAGCTTGCTCGTTGCGCTTGTGGCCCTTCGCGGCGTAGATGAGCGCATTGACTGGCGGAAAGGTTTTGGGATTCGGTGGCGATGGCCTCGTATTCCTTGGGAAACAAGCCCTGCGGCTCGTTGACTAGCCGAGTGTCTGGAGGGGGAATTTTCCATGTCGCGCAGCGTATTGGTTTCTGGTGGTTGCGGTTTCCTGGGCTCGCATCTGGTCGACCGCCTGCTGCGGCGAAGCGACGTGGAGAAGCTGGTCGTCGTCGACAATCTGTGGACCGGGGTGCGCGACAACATCGCGCATGTCGCCGACCCGCGTTTCAGCCTGCAGATTGCCGACGCCGAAAGCTTCGCATCCATTCAGCGCTTCGATGAGATCATACATCTCGCATCGCCGGCTTCGCCGGTATGGTACATGCGCGAGCCAGCGCGCACCATCAAGGCCAACATAGGAGGCGCGCTCAATCTTCTGGCGTTGCTCAGGCCAGGTGGTCGTTTCTGCTTTGCCTCGACCTCGGAAGTTTACGGCGACCCCCTGGTTTCCCCGCAACCCGAGAGCTACAGGGGTTCCGTGGACTGCACCGGTCCTCGGGCCTCCTATGATGAAAGCAAGCGCTGCACCGAGGCGCTTTTGTTCGAGCAGCAGCGCGTCAGCGGGCTCGATGTTCGTGTCGTGAGGCTCTTCAACGCCTATGGGCCGCGAACCCGCATCGATGACGGCCGCGCCATTTCGAACTTTGTCAGCCAGGCCCTGACAACAGGCGTCCTCACCGTCTACGGCGATGGCTCCCAATCGCGCAGCTGGGGTTATGTCGACGACATTGTCGATGGATTGGAACGTTTCTTCTGGCGCGACAGCATCACGCACCGTGGTCCCCTGAACATCGGCAACAATCACGAGGTTTCGGTTCTGCAGACGGCCAAGTTCGTCAGCTCGCTTGTCCCTGGCAGCCGCATCCAGCACCATCCTCCGGTTCCCCAGGACCCGACAAACCGGTGTCCGGATCTGACCCAGGCGAGGCGTGTTCTTCCAGGCTGGGAAGCAAGGACCAGCTATCAGGACGGCATCCAGCGCACCTTCGAATGGTTTCGCCGGCAGATTGCCAGCACAAGCCAGCAGAGTGTCAGCGCAAGCAACGTGGCTTCGACGGGCTGACACGCCTGGAGGCCTCCGGCGCGTTCCGGATCAATCGCTTACGCCGAGCGTGAAAGGGAATCCGGCTTACCCGCGAAATGGGGTTCAAAGACGGTTTCGAAGGCCTTGAGGGCCGCGGCGATCGCCTGGTGCATGTCGAGATAGCGGTACGTGCCCAGCCTGCCGCCGAGATGCAGCGTTTTCTCGTTGGCGGCCCGGTCGAGGTAACGGCGGTAGATCGCCTGATCGTTGCGTGTGTCGATCGGATAGTAGGGCTCGTCGGCGCGGCGCGCGAAACGGGAGTACTCGCGGCCGATGAGTGTCTTGTCGGTCTTGTGCTGGCGTTCCGGGTTGAAATGCCGGTATTCGACCACGCGGGTATAGGGCACGGCCTCGTCGGCATAGTTCATGATCGCCGTGCCCTGATAGTCCGGCGTGTTCATGACCTCGAGGTAGATGTCGATGGTCCGCCAGCCAAGCTCGCCCTCGCAATAGTCGAAATAACGGTCGATCGGACCGGTATAGACGACCGGCAGGTCCTTTGGCAGCAAGGCCTTGATGTCAAAGAAGTCGATGCCGAGCCGCGTTTCGATGAGCTCGTGCGCGAGCATTTTTTCGAAGATCGCCGTGTAGCCATCCAGAGGCTGGCCCTGGAAACGGTCGTTGAAATAGCCGTCCTCGAATGTGTAGCGGACCGGCAGGCGGGCGATGATCTGCGCCGGCAATTCGCGCGGGTCGGTCTGCCACTGCTTGGCGGTGTAGCCCTTGATGAAGGCCTCGTAGAGCGGACGCCCGACGAGGGAGATCGCCTTCTCCTCGAGATTGGCGGGCGGGCGGTCGCCGAGTTCCGCCGCCTGCTCGGTGATCATGCCGCGCGCCTCGTCCGGGCTCAGCCGCTTGCCGAAGAACTGGCAGATCGTGGCCAGGTTGATCGGCAGCGGATAGACCTTGTCGCGATGGGACGAGAACGCACGATGGCGATAGGTCGTAAAGCCGGTGAAGGTCCGCAGATAGTTCCAGACCTCTTCATTGGACGTGTGGAAGAGGTGCGGGCCGTAGCGATGGATTTCGACGCCGGTGACAGGGTCTTGCTCGGTATAGGCATTGCCGCCGATGTGCTGGCGGCGGTCGATCACCAGCACGCGCCGGCCGAGCTGCGTGGCGATGCGCTCAGCGAGAGTCGCGCCATAAAAGCCCGCGCCGACGATGAGAATCTCGGCCTCGGTCAGCATGTTCTTGTCCATTCGCGAATCCGCCATCCTTAGGGTTCGAGCATGATCTGAGACAGGTCTACCGGCTTGGAATATTGCCTGCGCAGCAGGTGCCAGAGACGTCTCTTCCACTTGTGCACTTGGCGAAAGGCGCTTCGGTCCAGCACGTAGTCAGCCACCATGCGCAAGCCAATAATCGGTCGCGATCGCCAGTGCCTGCCTTTGCGGTCAATGGCCTCATAAGACAAGGGAAAGAACTCGCCAAATCCATACCGCAACGCCAGTTGGCGGTATTCTGACTCTGACGTGCGGCCGGATGTGAGCATCGATGTAGCCAGGTGAATTCCAACTGGCCGCGTATGGCGGACGGGCAGGGCGTCAAAAACTGCCGACGTTCCATGGTTGTCTGCGGCAAGTCGCGTCCACAAGGAGTCCAGACCGAAACCGCTCATGGAGTGTTTGAAAAGAGGCAGCATCTTGGCCACGATGTCGGCCCGCATGCAGGGAGCCATGACCTCGATCCTGTCCACCAGGCGAAATTCGAAGCTCTTGCAGCGAAGAAACGGCAAGTGGGTATAATAGCTGTCCAGCGTCAGTGCCGGCTGGGCGATGTGTAGATCGAGCCGGCGCATGTTGGTGAACAGGGCCTCGATGGTTGCCCGGTCTGCTTCCAGATCGTCGTCCGGGAACCAGATATATCGATAGCGATCAAGCAGTTCAGGTCGCTCCGTGAGCAGAGCGTGGATGCCGTCCCATTTACCGCCCTTGTAGTCGACCCGGTTTTCATACGGCATACGGAACGCCGACGGATCGGTGCCGTAGTAGCTGACGATCAAGTCAAATTCGCATCCCGGATCGTCCGCTCCCCATCCGCGATGGAGAGACTTGTCGCCGGCCCTGACGATCACGAGATTGCGGCTGTTGGCGGCACTCGGCAACGGTCTGCTTTCGACAGTCATACCCTATCCAAAGTCTTGCCGCCCTGGCGAGCCCTACACCAAAGCCAGATGGATGCGAAGGGCCACTATGCGGGAGACTTGTTCCCGGCATGACTGGACGGGATGTCGTGGCGGTACTATTAGGGCGTCGAGACGGTACATCTCGACCCACTGCATTGTACAACTCCAAGCGATAGGCTCGAAGCCTGCTATGCCGATGGCTGCTGCAGCGATGAACTATCACGCTGTCATTGTGGCAGTTGCCGATGATCAAGATGCGCCGGTTAGATGCGCCGCTAGTACGAGACGAGCATTCCATGAAGCTGATTGTTGTGACCCCAGCCGGCCGCGAGAAATATCTTCGCTTGCTAAGCCACCATGTTCTGAAGAGCTCCGATGTGCATGAATGGCACCTCTGGGACAATTGTCGCAACGAAGCCGATCGGGCTTACCTCGAACGACTGGCCGCTTCCGATCCACGCTGCAGGATCAAAAAACTTCCACATGCCGATGGTGGGTTCAATGTCATCGGCGATTTCTATCGTTTCTGCGACGATGCCGAAGCTTTCTATCTGCGCCTTGATGACGATGTGGTTTTTGTCGAGGACGGCTTCTTTCAAAAGTTCATGGCAAGGGTCATGGCTGAAAGAGGATCGGCGATTTGGTACGCGCCGTTGATCATCAACAACGCCATCTGCAATTCACTGATCAAGCAGCTTTCCCGGGTTCTGGTGGACGGCCCGCTCACCTGTCAGGCCTCGTGCGAATTCTCCTGGGCCCATGCCAGCTTCCCGCAGGCGCTTCATCCGGTCTTCATCGAAGCGGTCCGGACCAACCGGCTTGATGACTTCCGCGTGCCGGACCGGGAGATCAGGCTATCGCGATTTTCGATCAACGCCCTCGGGTTTTTCGGATCAGACATTGTCAGTCTGGGGGAACGCTTTCACCCGCCGTCAGGCGATGAGGAAGAGTGGCTGTCGGCAACGCTGCCGATGAAACTGGATCGGCCGGGCAAGATTTTTGGCGACCTGATCGTTGCGCATTTCAGCTTCTATCCGCAGGAACGCCAATTGCTGCGTACCAACATTCTCGACGGCTACTATGGGCTCACCGGCCTGGCTCCGCCAATCTACGAGAAACCTCCGATCCGCTTGAGAGACAGGTTTAAGCAGTGGAGAAGAGGCCGGAAGGCATCGACACCACCGCGCTACACGATCTCACTTCCGGCAGCCACTACGGGCTGACGCCCGGGCTTCGGCCCGGTTCCGCCCGCCAATCTGCGGCTCACTGCGCTACCACCTCCAGGTTGGCATTGCCGTAGAACGTGTAGGCAAGGTAGGTCGGGTCGCCGGTTTCATAGAAGCGCTTGCGAACACCTTGAAGGACGTTGGCCAGGTAAACCGGTCCATCCTTGAGTCGGGCGCTGATGCCGCCGTAGAAATCGCTCGAGAAGGCGGCCGCGGCGCGGTCGGTCAGCGGCCACATGCCGCCGATGAAGCCGGACGCGCCGCCGGCCAGCACCGCCGGGCCCCAGCCCTGGACGAAGCCGCCGAGCATCCGCGACTTGCCCGTGTCGCAGGCATTGAAGAAATAGAAGGGATTGCCCTTGCCATGCGCGGCCGCGACCAGCGCGCGCCACGTGTCGGGATCGAGCGACTGGTCGACGAGATCGATGGCAAAGACCGGCCGGCCGCTGCTTGGCTGATTGACCTCGCCGTGGCCGGAAAAATGGATGAAGCCGGTCGAGACCTCGCCGACCAACCTTTCGAAAGAGACGAAATCACCATCGAAGCGGCGGTAGCCGGCGAGCTTGCTCAGCGCGTCGATCTCGACCTCCTGGAACGGCAGCGACTGCTTGTCGACATAGGAGGGCGCGACGGCCGCGACGCCGGTGAACGCCATCCGGTCAAGCGGATTGTCGACCTGCGAGGACGTGCTGCGCGGTGCCCAACGCGCCAGCCGGTAGCTCATGCCAAGGAAGCCGTCGCGGGTGGCTCCGTCGCTACTTTGCGGGCGGATCAGCTCCCAGGGCAGAGTGGGGCTGTTCGAGGTGATCTGGATCGAATGCAGTTCGTCCCTGTCGCGCAGCGACCAGAACACATCCTTGAACGCCTCGGGCACATAGTCCCGGTAGAGCGCATCGCCAAAACCTTCGGCGGCCAGCGTGACAAAGCGTTTCTGCGCTTCCGGATCGCTGTTTGCGGCAGGCTGCTGGAGCGAAACAGCGCCGCGCAGGCTCATGCCGAGCTGCAACAGGCGGCGGTATTCGGAGTCGAGCCATGTCGCCATCTGCGGTGGCGTCGAGAAGGTATCGGTCACCGGGCCAGCCAGATGCGGCGAATGGATGATGATCTGACCCGGACCCAATCCGCTTGGGTCGTCATAAAGAATGGTGACATCGAGATCGGCTACTGCGTCGGAGGCTGCTGCGTCGAGCTGCACAGTGCCTGTCACCGCCTGCTGCGACGGCGCGGAGGCTAGCATCAGCGGCGCGGCAGTGCGGTTGGCTGTGGCACCTTGGGCGCTGGCTTCAACGGACGCTGTTCGACGAACAATGACGGGTCTCGATGCCGATCCCAGGAACCGTCCGGCGCTGTAGATACGGGCGATGAACTGGCCGGGCTTGCTGTCTTTCACTATCGGCCGCGCCTTGAGGTCGAAGCGGACAACGTCGCTGTCGCCTTCGCGGTAGAGCGTCGCCCGCCGGCTCCATTTGCCGCCATCGGCAAGGTCAAAGCCGGAAGCGAAGAGATCGATATCGATTGGCCATTGCTCGGCCCCGGCCGGCATTGCCATGGCCAAGGCGCCGTCGGCCGTCACCGACGAGCCCGGAGCGGCCTTCACCTTCACCTCCGGCGTCAATTGCTCTTCGGTCAGCGCGATCGAAACGGTCACCGTCTCGCCGGCCACGACGTGGTCGGGCGCATCGAGGGTGGGGTGGCGCACGACCTTGATCGCATTGTTGTCGACGGCTGGGGAAATCGCGCCGGGAGGCGCCTCCAACGGCGCGTCGGCCGCCACATCGGGCAACACGGAAGGTGGCTCAGCGGCCGGTGGTGGGCCGGGCTCCGTGCCGCCGGCGTCGCCGTCCTTCGGATAGCTGTCGCCAAGATTGTTCTGCGCCGCGGCCGCGGCCTTGGCGGCGTCTTCCTGATATCTCCTTTGCTCTTCGTACTGTCGTCGAGCCTGTTCCTCATATTGCTGGCGCTGCAATTCCTGGCGTTTGTATTCCTCGTATTGCGCTGCCTCATCGGTGCCGTTGCCGGTCATGGCGTCGGCGGGATTGCCCGAGCCCGGCGCCACGTCCATCGGAGGCGGCTCCCGGCCGCTGCCATCGAAGCTGCCATAGTCACTGCCGCCAGTGCCCCAGCCGGCACTCCCGGAATCGTAGCCGCCGCCGCTTGCCATCGGTGGCACCGGCGTGGGTTCGGGCGCGGCCGCTTCCGGCGGTGCTTCGACGGGCGCCGGCGGCTCTTCGGTCGGCGCCGGTGCGGCAGGGGCCGGCACATCCGCCATCAACACGAAATTCCTGTCTGCCGAGGGGCCATATGCCACCCACGGCCACTGCGCGCCGGATGTCTTATCCGCGACGGTCTGCGCGGCCGAGGCCAGCACTGTGCCGATGTCCACGCCCCGCCTGGTTAGCGCAGCCGTGAGTGCATCGGCAAACACGGTGACCGGTCCGGGTTCGTTCAACGCGACGCTTCCCGGCTTGGCGGAAAAGGCGACGATGGCATTGGATTGCGGAACAACTGCCGCCAAACCTTGCATCACGCCCGGGATGGGGTTGTATCCGTCGCCGGGATCATCCAGCAAAACCACTTTCAGTGTCGGTGTGGCCTCGAGCGCCTGCGTGAACAGATCGAGAGGCAATGCCGTCTGGCCTACCGCCTCCTTTGAATCGGTCCGCGTGCCGCGCGTCAGCAGATAGTTCCTGTCATTGGCCTGGGCCGTATGGCCGACATAGTAGAAGATGCCGACGGCATCGGGCGCGGCGAGCGACTTGGCGAAATCATACATGGCACGCGCCACGTCGGCGCGATCGCCGTCCGTCACTTGCCGGACGGTGAAGCCAAGCGACCGCAGGCAAGTCGCGACGAGTTCGGCGCTCATCTCGGCGTTGGCGATGGCCGGCGCATTGTCGTAGGTCGGGTTGGCGACGACGAGCGCGAAGCGCTCCTCGCCGCGCGCGACGGACAAGAGCTCCATGGTCATCAGCAGCACGGCCGCCAGAAGTAGGCGCATGACCTTGATCCAAGCCCCGCAGGCCGCGGCGGTCATGCCTCGACTTGCCCCAAATTCATCAACGGTCTCGTGTTTGACGATATCATGACGAGGTCGGCGGCGACAGGACGCTTATTAGCTGCCCTTACCGGCTCTGCCGCAGGTGGCAGCCGGCCTGCCGTTTTTGCGCCAGATACTCGTCGACGAGCTGGCGATAGCGCACCTTGCCGAAACTCGGAAAATGGCCGCCATGCACGACCGAGACATCGAGGTCGCGCATGCCGAGCAATGTCGCGACGTAGTCAGAGATATCCGAGTGATAGACGTCGTCGATCAGCGGGCCGTCATAGATGATGTCGCCAGAGAGCAGGATGCCGGTCTTCTTCTCGTAGAGCGCGATGCCGCCGGGCGAATGGCCGGGCGTGTGGATCACCTCGAAGGCACGGTCGCCGAGATCGACGACGTCGCCATGCTCGAGCAGCCGGCCGGCGGGCGCCGGCAGAATCCGGTAACGCGCCGTGTCCCAGCCTTCCGGCAGTCGATCGAACATGTCGTCGTTCGCATAGCGGTCGGCAACGGTCCATTCGTTGCGTGGATCGGCGAGGATTTCGGCCTCGGCGCGATGCACGCAGCGGTCGGGAAATTCGTGATGGCAGCCGATATGATCGAAATGCGTGTGACTGGCGATACAGGTGAGCTTCCGCTCGCTCACCAGCGTCACGTGTCGTCTGAGACTGAAATGGCCGAGGCCGGTGTCGAAGAGAAGATCGCGATCTCGGCCGCGCACATGCCACATGTTGCAGCGGAAGAACGGCTTGATCCACGGCTCGTGGATCAGCGTCACACCGTCGGCCATGCGAACGGTCTCGTACCAGTCTGGAGCCTCGACGACCGGAAGCGTGCCCATGTTCAATCCGTCAGCAGGATGATCTCATCGGTATCGCACGAAACCGCGACCGTGTCGCCCGGCTGGACAGTGGCTGTCGCGGGCAGCCTGGCAATGAACTGCAGCGAGGGGTCTTCGACGGAAACCGCGAGCACGCGCTTGAAGCTGCCCTGGAAGACGACGTCGCTCACCCTGGCAGTGCCCAGCCTTGCCGTGCCCGCGGTCGCGCCGAGGATGAGATGCTCCGGCCGGATGGCCAGCGCAACGGCTGAACCCACAGCCAACGCGCTGGGCAGTGACACTTGTCCGACCGCCGTTGCGACAGCGCTTGTCCTGTTCTTGGCTTCCGTGACCGTGCCGGCAAGAATCGTGCTTTCGCCCATGAAGGTCGCGGAAAAGCGTGTCGCCGGCCGGGCATAGACACGCTCGGGCGGTCCTTCATCCTCGATGCGCCCATCGTTCATCACCACGCAGTGGTCGGCCAGCGCCATCGCCTCTTCCTGGTCGTGGGTGACATGGATGAAAGCGGTACCGACGCGCTTCTGGATGGCTTTCAACTCGTCCTGCATTTGCCGGCGCAGCTTGAGGTCGAGTGCGCCGAGCGGTTCGTCGAGCAGCAGCACCGCCGGCTCGATGACCAGCGCACGCGCCAGCGCCACGCGCTGCCGCTGGCCGCCGGAAAGCTGGTGCGGCTTCTTGTCGAAGGCGGCGGCGAGGCCAACCAGGGCCAGCGCCTCGCGCGCCCGTGCGGCGCGTGTGGCTGCGTCCACGCCCTGCATGCGCAAGCCGAAACCGACATTGCTGCCGACGCTCATATGCGGAAACAGCGCATAATCCTGGAACACCGTCGTCTTTGGCCGCTTTGCCGGCGGCACCGATGTGCAGTCCTCGCCGCGGATGAACACCTTGCCTTCACTCGGGGTGACGAAGCCGCCCAGAATGGACAGCAGCGTCGTCTTGCCGGATCCAGATGGCCCGAGCAGGATCGTGTAGCTGCCGGGCTCGATCTGCAGCGAGACGTTCCTCAGCACCGTCTGGTGGCCGAAGCGATGCGAGACGGAGCTGATGTCGACCAGCGGGGCGGTCATGTTTTTCTCCTGCGCAGCAATGTCAGTTCAAACAGCACGACCAGGATGATGGAGACGGCAAAGACCAGGGAGCCGACCGCATTGGTCTTCGGGTTGAGGCCGGAACGCAGCAGGTTCCAGATCTCCACCGGGAGCGTTGTGTCGAAGCGGGTCAACAGGAACGAAATCACGAACTCGTCCCAGGAGAATGTCATCGACAGGAAGAAGCCGGCGAAAATGGCCGGCGCCATGACAGGCACGGTGATCAGCAGCAGCACCTTCCATTCCGGCGCGCCGAGGTCGCGCGCGGCGCGTTCGATGTTGATCTGGTGGTCGCCCATCTGGCTGTAGATGATGGCGAAACACAGCGGCAGGTTTATCACGACATGGCCGATTCCTGCGGCAAGCAGCGACTTCGGCACGCCGGCCCAGTTGAACAGCACCAAAAGCCCCATGCCGATGATGAGGTAGCTGACCGTCAACGGCAACGTGATCAGGCCACGCAGCAGGCCCGAGCCAGGCAGGAGAAAGCGCGCAAAGCCCCAGGCCGAGAGGAAGCCGAGCGTGACGGCGGCAAGCGACGAGATCGACGCCACCAGCAGCGAATTGACCAGCGCCGAAGTCAGTCGCGGGTCTGAGAGAACGGCGTCGTACCAGCGCAGCGACGGGCCGGTGAAGGGCGGGATCGGAAACGACGTCGCCTGCAGCGAGAACAGCACCAGCACGACCACCGGCAGGAAGATGAAGCCGTAGACGGCAAGCGCATAGAGCCAGGAAGCGACGCGGACGATCTGGCGCATTTCAGGCCCGCTCGATCTTGAGCCAGCGGGCGCAGGCGAGGTAGGCGACGGTGACGACCGCCATCAGGACGATCGACAGCGCCGAGGCCAGCGGAAAGTCGCCGCGCCGACCGATCTGCATCATCACCAGTTGCGGCATCAGCAACTCGTTGTTGCCGCCGAGGATCTGCGGCGTGATGTAGTCGCCGATGCACAGCACGAAGGTGAGGAAGGCGCCGACCATGATGCCGGGCAAGGTCAGCGGCAGCACGACATGCAGGAAGGTGCGCACCGGCCCGGCGCCGAGATCGGCGGCGGCCTTGCGGTAGCTCGGGCTCAACTGCTTCAGGTTGGCGAAGATGGTCAGCGTCAGAAGCATGACGAAGAAATGCACGAAGCCGGTGACGGTGGCGAAACGCGTATTGGCGAGTTGCACAGGTTCGCTGAACAGGCCGGAGCCGGTCAGGACCCGGTTGATGACGCCATTCTGCGCCAGCACCAGCAGCCAGGAGTAGGAGCGTACGAGATAAGAGGTCCAGAACGGCAGCACGGCCAGCATCAGCGCCAACCGCTGCCAGCGTTCCGGCACCTGTTCGGCGAGGATCCAGGCGAAGGGATAGGCGAGCAGCACCGAGACCACGGTGACGATTGCCGTCACCTGCAGCGAGTTCACCATCGCCTGCCAATAGGAGGGGTTGGTGAAGAACTGGCTGTAGTTCGTCAGCGTGAAGCCGCCGCCCTCATGCGCCGTGAGGCTGGAAAACCCCATGGCGATGAAAGGCAGGACGAAGAACAGCAGCGTCCAGCCGAGCGCCGGCGTGACCAGCGCCCAGGGCAGGGCACGGCCCGCCCGGGGCAGGGCGCGGCCCTCCCGGGGCAAGGCACGCCCGTTGTTTCCAGCTATGCTCATCAGCGGCAGTCGCTCACTTCGTCTGCAGCATTTCAGTCCACATGTCCTGCATCTTCTTGTCGAGATCGGCATTCGGCGCCGGATAGGCCTGGGCGCGGGCGAGGAAGCCCGGCTGCTCGTCGAAACGCAGGATCTTCTTCTGGTCGTCGGTCAGCGCCGCCTTGGTGTTGGCGGGCATGCCCCAGTAGCAGGACGAGGTGGCAAGCCGCGCCCGGCCTTCCGGGCTCATGATGTATTGGATGAATTTCAGCGCCATGTCCTTGTTCTTGGAATCCTTGAACATGGCCAGCGACTGCGACCACAGCACGGCGCCTTCTTTGGGAATGGAGAAGTCCAGCGCCGGGTTCTCCTTGGCCGTGCCCGCCGTCACCCACTCACCGCCACCGACCAGGATGTCGACTTCGCCGGTCGCAAGTGCTGTCTGGCTGGCGGTCACTTCGCCGACCAGCTTGGCATTGGCCTTCATCTTGAGAAGCTCGGCCTTGATGGCGGGCAGGTCGGCTTCAGTGAGTTCGGCCGTCTTCTTGCCGATGGCGAGCGCGGCCATGCCGATGACCGGCAGGTAATAGTCGTAGATGGCGACCTTGCCCTTGTACTTGTCGCCGGTGAGCGCGGCCATCGACTGCATGTCGGCCGGGTCGACCTTGGTCTTGTTGTAGCCGATCGTGTTGTAGCCGAACTTTTCGGTGATGCCGTAGCGCTTGCCGCCGACGACGGTGGAACCGTCCATCTTCACCTGCGGAAACAGGTCGGCGACGGGCAATTTGTCTTCCGGCAGCGGCTCGAACAGGCCTTTCTCGACACCGCGCGGCACGTCGATGCTATCGATCACCATCACGTCCCAGTCGCCGGGCTGCGACTGCTCGACGATGGCGAGGCCTGCGCCGGTGCCTTCGAATTCCTTGACGTTGACCTTGACGTTGTTGGCCTCCTCGAAAGGCTGCAGCAGCGCCGGATCGGAGTGGTCGCACCAGATCAGCGCGTTGAGATCGGCGGCCTGGGCGCCCGTCGCGAGCAGAAGTGCCGTGGCGGCGCACGCGGCGTGCAGATGGCTCTTCAGGATGGAAAGCGGATTCCTGGATGCGGATTTCATGGACATCGAGTGTTCTCCCTTGCCTTTGTGGCTTCTTGCAAAAAATTGAACCAATTCTAAAATTGAGTCAATTCTGTTTTTATGGCAAGAGGCTGATATGAGCGGATTGCGGGCAAGGCAAAAGGCAGACCGGCACCGCCGCATCATCGAGGCGGCGGCGGAGCTTTTTCGCGAGGCGGGCTATGAAGGCGCCAAGATCGAGGCGATCGCCGCCCAGGCCGGGGTCTCGGTCGGCACGATCTACAATTACTACGAGAACAAGGGCGACATCCTCGGCGCCATCGTCTCGCTGGAGGTCAATGAGGTGCTCAACGCCGGCCGCGGCGTCGTTGCCAACCCGCCGGCCAATGTCGGCGACGCGCTGGATACGCTGCTCGGCATCTATATCGAGCACTCGCTGCATTATCTCAGTAAGGAGATGTGGCGGCAGGCGATGGCGATCTCGACGCAACTGCCCGACGGCCCGTTCGGCCAGGCCTACACCGCGCTCGACCGCTCGTTGACCGAACAGATCCGCGCGCTGATCGCCCGCCTGCAGGCGCTCGGCCTTGTGAAGCAGGATATCGACGGACAGGCGCTCGGCGAACTGATCTTCAACAACATGAACATGATGTTCATCGAGTTCGTGAAACGTGACGAGGCAAGGATACCGGAACTGCGCGCGGCGATACGCCGGCAGAACCGGATCCTGGTGGCGGCGATCGGGGTGTGAGGGAGTCAGGAGAAGACAGGAGAAATCGTCGCCTCGGCATCAAACGTCGTTTCACACGAGGTTCACCTCTTGAGTTGAGTTTGAAATCTGATACAACTTAGAGGGGCATAATTGGGGGGGTAAATGGGAACGTTTTCAATCTGGCATTGGGCGATACTGCTGCTGTTGATCGGCGTGCCTGTCTTTTTTGCCGTTCGATCAGCCGCGAAGCCGTCACAGAATCCTGAGGCTCTTGTGGGCTTCGGCGGCTGGCTGATGTTGCTGGCGATCGGTCAGGCATTGTCACCGCTGCGCACACTCGCCGAACTGGGCAATTCAGCCGATGGCTACCAGCAACTTATGACCCTCTCAAATGGGCCGCTGGCTGTGTATGGCGAGGTCGCTCTCAACCTGGCATTTCTGGTGCTTCAGTTGGTTGTGCTCGTTGCGATGTTCAGGCGAAGCCATCGATTTCCGCAGTTGTTTCTGTGCCAGTGGCTTGCGATCCCTGTCGTGTTTATCCTGGATACGATCTGGATTTCGACCACCCTTGGCGTCCCGGTGAATCAGGTGCTGGCAGGCGACGCGCTGGTGGCTCCCATAGCCTCGTTCGTGGTGACCGGCATCTGGGCCGCCTATGTCTACAAGTCGGTCAGGGTGAGGAACACGTTCGACAGGGCGAGCGCATCTGGACAAGTCGCGAGCGCCTGAAAGAGGCGTCCGCGGTCCAAATATTCGCATAAGAGCTGCCCTTCCAGAGAGATGGGTGACAATTCATTCCGGATAGACAGGTTACACTTTCGGCCCTTTGGAAGGAGAGCAAGGTGCCTTGGAAGGAGTGTAACGTCATGGACGAGCGACTGAAGTTCGTCGCCCGGCTGCTGGACGGCGAGGCGCGGGCCTCCCTGTGACATCGACCTCAGGCAGGCGGAAGGCCTGCCAAAGCGAGGATTTCGGGCGCCGGCGTAACACGGGCGTGCGGCCTGCAGAAGGCCGGGTCGATCGCCTGATAGCCAAGCAGATTGGCGAGCGGTGCCAGGATAGCGAGCGCCACCCGCTGAATCGCCGGTGGAGGCTGGGTGAAGACGATCACGTCGGCAAATTCTCTGGCGATGACTGCCGCCTGAAGCAGGAAGGGTCTGCCTTTTTTATCCACCTGCCCAGCATTGGCGAGGCCGAAGAGCATGCCAATCAGCAGCTCGAACCGGTTCGGATCAATGTGGTCCGCGCCGGGCGCCCGTTCGATTTCGATCAGGACGTGCGCCTCGTCGGTTTTGCTGCTGTTCCACCAATCGTGCACCACTCCTGCCTCCACCGTTGCGGATTGGCCGGGTCCCAGAGAAAATGTCCTCCCGGCGATGGAGGCATCGAGCCGGCCGCTGAAGACGGTAAACCGTTCAATCATATTCGGATGGAAGTGCTCGCCAACGACCGCAGCGCCCGGCCGAGCGGTCAAATGAACAATGCCAGGTCCTTGGTCGCGGTCTTCGGTGCCACGCAGGATCACGGCGAATTCACCGGTCACCTTGTTCTCGTAGACATCTCCACAGCGTGACATGGATCATCTCGTATTTCAGAATATCGGCACGTCAAAGTCCAGAGATCTTAGTGGCTGCAGCGGTTTCGCGAAATTTACTATAGGCTTGTCCCTCAAAAAGCGTAAGGCGCGAACGCGCTGTCAGCATTCACCGAGGGAGGGTAGGTGCCATGTGGTGGATCGTTCTTGGGTTTGTCGCTTCGTCTGCAGTCGGCGTCGCCGCCGCACTTGCCGTAGCCAGTCGAGGTCAGCCTCGCCTCACCCCGCCACCTTGGAATCTCTACGACATGGCCAAGCAGCACGTTCCCATTATAGGCGGCCTTGCCGGTTTTTCCATCACTGGAATCGTCATCCTCGTTGGCCTTGCCCGTAGCCAGCCTGGTCTCTCCGCGGCGGCAATGGATACCGTTGTAGTGATGTTCTTTGTCTCCTTCATCCTCTACATCAGCAATGCCTTCCTACTCTCCTACATACCTTCTCACGAAAGCAATGGCGAAATCGTCTACCGAGTGCATTTCAGCCTTGCGTCTACCATGGAATACCGAACCATCTTTCTGTCCTGGTTTGCGCTGATGCCGCTGCTGCAAATGCACGGCCTGACGGTGCCCGCAAGCATTTTGGCCTTCGTTCTTCCGCTCTCGCTGCTGTCGGGCACACTGGTTATCGCCATGGTTGCTGACTCCCTTGGGCTGATCACCTTCAAGGAAAGCTATGTCGTGTTCGGGATCGGCACGGTGCTTGTTCTGGCGCTTGCGGCCGGAACCCCGCTGATGGGCATCCATACGCAGTCAGACTATTCAACGCTGACCGTGTCTCTGCTGATTTTTTGCCTGAACGGTTTGAGCTTTGCCGTGGTCGGACTGTCACCATTGGCGTCGCGCTATCCACGCGTGCGTGAATTTCTTACGCGTCATGGCCGCAGCCTCGTGGTCATCGACATGCTGCTCACTACGATTTCGCAGATGTTCCTTTGGCTCGCTGTTGCAAGCTACATATGACGCTTTAGCTGCGAGCTGGTGCCCCCGGACGGAATCGAACCGCCGACCTTCGGTTTACAAAACCGCTCCGAAGTCATGGGAAATAAGGCTTTCAGTGTCCTATGTCGCGCCTGTGTCGCGTTAGCCCAACAGCAGCCGCTCGGCAGAGGCTAGTTCCGCCTCGTCGTCGCCGCGCGGGAACAGGTGCCCATAGCGGTCCATCGTTAGCACGATGGTCGAATGTCCAAGCCTTTCCTGGACCATCTTAGCGGGCAATCCCAGGCCACCTTCCTCGGTGCGGTTTATGCACCACGAGGCATAGAAGTGACGAAGCGCATGCATGCCGGTGTATTTGCCTGTGACAACGGGTTTGCCGTCCTTGTGGTGCTGCGGCTCGCCATGCTCGTCTAGAATTGGCACAGTGACGCCAGCTTTTATCTGCGTGGGGATCAGGCCACGTCGAATGATGTTGCTCAGACCCTCGATGTTGCCCGCGCCGTTAGGGAAGACCAGCTCCAGCACAGTGACCGGCTTGCCTTCCTCGTCCAGCTTTCCGGTACGCCTGCGCGGGCAAGTAAGTTTCCATTCCCGCAACGCGTTGATGACTGTCGGCGGCAAAGGGATCGTTCGCTCGCCTGCTTCCGATTTCGGCTTGCCTATCGCATTGAACCTGTCGGCGCGCTGATGCACATGCAGTTCTCGTTTGTCTAGATGCACATCGCGCCAGCGGAGCCCGCGCAATTCCGAAGCGCGCAACCCGGTAAAGATTGCCGTAAGCAGCAATGGGCGCCACCGGCCGGAGAGGGCGTTGACAATAGCCCTGATCTCTTCGCGTGACGGGATATCGACCCCAACCTTAAGCTTGCCCTTCTGACGCTTGTCCTGGCGCTCTCCGCGCCTGCGACGGGCGCGCATGTCCCGAACAACGTTGCGGGCCACAAAGCCGCGCTCCTGGGCGTCTGCGAGCAGTGTGCCAAGGCTGACCATGATCCGGCGCACCATTACGGGTGATCGGCCATTCTCGCGAAGCTTGTCTTCAAATGCCCGGAGTGTGCTGACGCTTAGATCGGAAAGCCGCTCCTGGCCGATGAACGGCTTGATATGCAGGTCAAGGTGCGATCGATATGCCTCGGTGGACGAGCGCTCCAGCCCGGCGTCTACAGCCCCCTTGATCCAAATGTCCCCGGCCTTGGCCAGTCTGACGCTATCCCTGTCCGCTACGTGGATGCCCTGGCGGATCTCGACGCCGGCGCCGTCGCGGAAGCTGTCGGCATCTTTCTTTCTGGCGAATGTCTTCAGCCGCCGGATGCCCTTTCCGTCGACATAGTCGACAACCCAGGCTTCCTTTTCGATGCCTCGGCTATTGGTCCATGTGCGCTTACGGACGCTCATTCGTTCCCGCCCTCGTCGTTCGATTGCTCGGCGCGGGTGGCGTAGGGAACAAAGCTTACCTCACCGTCCCAGCCAGCTCGGACGGTCCATGGCTGCTTGGCGTCGGCAAGAGCATTATTGATATAATTCAGATAGTCGCTGTTCCCGTCAGGAGCACTGACGCCGATCAAGCTTTCCAAAAAGACCGATAGAAGATTGATGTCTATCGACTTTGGAGGGAACGCAACCTCAAGAGCGGCAATCGCCTCGGCGTCAAGCGTTCGGTGGTTCTGCTCCGCTTCCAGGCTAATGCGATCAAGCAAGGGCTGGGGAATTGCTAAAACAGGGGCAGGCTTTCCCTCCTTGTTAAAGAAGCGTTTTCGCAAGTGTTCTAGCCGATCCAGCTCCCATTCAAGGCGCTCCTTATCGTCCGCCAGTTTCGCTCGCTCCCGCGTCGTAGCGAACAACGTCTTTTGAAGCGTCGGAAAGTCTTCAAGACGCGCGACAATCTCAGCATTCATCGAACGGCTGTGTTTGTCTGCCGCTTCTTTAATGCGGTCTCGCAAACCAGGCGGAAGCCGGACCTGAAAGCGTTCGGCCAGCTCACTAGGGTATTTTTCGCGGTCATCATCACTCATGCTGGGGATAAGTGCAACTTGCCACCATGAAAGGCAAGAGTGCGACTTGCACTCATCCACAGTTCCGGGTACTTCTTGGCAATAGATGCAAGTTGCACCCGTGAACGAAAGGAGCACGATTTGTCTACGAAATCCGACCATAGTTTGGAGTTGGTATGGGGAGCCGACGCCATATCCGTATTCATTGGCCGCACCCAGCGGGCGACATTTCACATGCTGGAAAAGGGCGAACTGCCGGCGCGCAAGGTGGGAGGTCGATGGGTCGCCGAGCGATCCAACCTTACCAAATTCTTCATGGAGGACGCGGCATGAAGTACTCCCTTCTTGTTAAGGTCGAGCCGGATGGCGCCGTGAAGAGACTAGACGGTAGAGCCGCCTGGATGATGGAAAAACTGATCAAGGCCGGTGCCGCCGGCATCACGTCCCTGGAGTTGCCAACCGGCGTCAGGGTCGCTCATGCCGTCTATCTTCTCCGGCGCGATGGGTTCGTGATCTCGACAAAGCGCGAAAGCCACGGCGGGCCTTTTTCCGGGGTACATGGCCGGTACAAGTTGGAGTCACCCACCAGCATCATTGAGCCTGCGGAGCGGGCGGCATGAGTGGCACCGACGAGTTGAACGCGGACGAGGCGCCGCAATGGAATTGGCCTGCCGTCGACCTTGCTGTCGCTGAGGCGGCGGCATGGCTCGCCACCGGTTCGGCCGATCGTACCAAGGCGATAATTCCCCAATTGCAGGAGAAGTTCGCTCTGCCGCTCAAAGACGCGGTCGAGGCCTGCCGGCAAGCGGCGCTGATCCGGGCGAGGGCGCACTGATGGGGAAGGGCAACGGACGAAACCCGCCGGGCGAGCATTTCACCAAGATTATTCGCCACACAATGGAGCAACCCGCGTGGCGCGCGCTCTCTTCTACGGCTCAGGCGCTTTATCCATGGGTCAAGCTCGAATGGCGCGGCCCTGATGCCAACAATAACGGCAAGATAAGGCTGAGTGTGCGGCAGGCGGCGGCCTGTATGGGGTGTGCAACCGATACAGCCGCCGAAGGCTTCCGGGATCTCCAACGGAAGGGCTTTCTGTTTCAAACGGAAGCTGCATGCCTAGGTGTGGAGGGCGCGGCAAAGTGCCCGTCTTACGAAATCACCGAAATCAAGATGCCTGGGACCGACAAGCAGCAGGACGGCAGGAAGCTCTACCGCGACTGGCGCCCCGACCGAGAGTTTCCGGTGAAAGGCCCGAGTGCCAACAATCCGACTGGCACCAACGGCCTGCGACGGAAAACAAAAACCCGTCATGAAAACAATGACGACCCTGTCCTAACTTCCATGACGAACCGTAGGAGGGCGTCATGATTTCTAGGACGCGCTGTCATAAGAAGCATGACGGAACCGGGTGCTTTGTAGAGCAAACCGTCATGGTTTCTGTGACATCCTTATCCTACCAGATGGTAACGGCGGGAGGCGAGCATGCAGCCAACGCTGTTTGACTGGCCGACTCCCTGTCAAATCATCCTGTTCCCGATGGGAAAACGGGTCGGTCGCATTCGTTCGACAGCTGAAAAGATGCTTGCCAAGCCAACCGACAAAGCGGCGGAATCCTACCGCGACCAAGTCACCGATGGCCTGATCCGGCAAATGGCAAGAACCGGCATATCGGACAGCGAACAAGACGAGCATCTAGGCGCGTTCTGGTCGGCTGTGCAGGCGGAAATCATCCGGCTCTCCTATCGAAGCAACAAGCCAGAGGGAGGGCATGTCGCATGACAGTGGTTGAAACTGAGGACGGCTTCGTCGTTGTCGACGGGAGCTGTGTCGCTGCTGGTCCGTTCGAAACCAATGCCCAGGCTTGGCGTGTGGTCGATCGGCTGGAAGGCTCGCCCGTATCGGCGGCCGAAAAGCGGGCTGACTGGATCTCGACCAAGATCCTGTCCAAAGGGCTGGCTACCGAACGGGAGGCCAAGCCCAGCCGCAAGGCAAAGCAGGAAGCCAAAAAGCAGCGCAAGGCTGAGCATCGCCTGAGGGGCAACGCGGCCAAGGCTCCAGGCTGGTTGCGGAAGGGAGCCTCGGCGAAATTCGATCCGAAAGGCAAGCGGGCCTTCAACACCTCCCAGCTCGGCACATTCGGTGCGGCCTCGGCCGTCCGGCAAGTCAGCGTTGCCGATTACCTCGCATCGAAAGGGAAGCAGGATGACCATTGATGAGCGGCGAGAGCGTGAGAGGCTTGAACGGGAAAACCCCTGGCGACCGATCGGCGACGCAAAAGAAGATGGCGCGATCTGCGAGTTGCGCATGAGCAACCTAACGGAGCTCGGCTTTCAACGTTTCTTCCTTCATGGCGGCGTTTGGTACCGGATCGATCCTCCGAAGAGGATGTATGCCAGCCTTGAGCTGTTGGTCGAATATCGACCCACTGGCGCCACGCTAAGTAAGCACCGGCAGGAGAACGCCATATGGCGCGCCGAAGAAGGCGGCAACTACGAGTATCGGGGAGGCGAGCTTCTACCAAAGCCCAAGCCATACAAATCATTTTGGCGCGCCGATGACACGGATGGCGACAAATGAACCACGGGATGTCCAAGCCAAAGCATCGTGCTTCCCTCCCATTTCATGCCTATTCCTCCTTCAATAAGAAGGGCGGCAAGGCGGTTGACGCCGTAGTGCGCAACCGAAACCGCGCGCTCGATATGTACCAGGACATGGCGACGTACGAGACCATCGCGGAGTGTCTAGACATTTCGCCGACAACGGTCGTTCAGTACGTCAAGCGGGCGCGCGAAAAAGGTGACGTGCGGGTCAAACGGCCTTTCAAACATAGGGGTCGGCAACTCGCTTTACAGCGGCGCAAGTCGATCAAGGACATGAAGGCGCTGGGTCTCTCAGCCCGAGAGATTGCAAAACAGCTCGGGATCAATGTGCGGCTGGTGCAGATAAGGTTGAAGGAGGCGAGCAATGGCGCGGCCAAGTGATTTCACCCAGGATCTGGCGGACACCATTTGCCAGCGGTTGGCAGAGGGCAACAGCCTCCGCTCGATTTGTCTGCATGAAGACATGCCGAACAAGTCGACCGTGTTGCGATGGCTACTTGATCCGGCGCGGGCGGCGTTCTGCGACCAGTACACGCGTGCGCGTGAACTCCAGGCTGACGTGCATGTGGATGAAATGCCCGACATCGCCGACGACGGCAGCAACGACTACATCACCAAGACGAATGCGGACGGCTCGACCTATGAGCAGGTCAACAGCGAGCATATCCAGCGGTCGCGGCTGCGCATCGACACGCGCAAATGGATAGCAGAGCGCATGCGGCCGAAGAAATACGGGGCCAAGGTCGCGCTCACCGATCCCGACGGCGGGCCGCTGGTCGTTCAGGTGCTGAAGCTCTCAGAGGCGGAAAAGCCTGATGCCGACAATCCAGCTTCCTAACGCCGGCTGGCGGCCACGCTGGTATCAGAAGAAAGCATGGGACACTTGGGAGCAAGGCTGTAGGCGCCAGCTCTTGTTCTGGCACCGCCGCGCCGGCAAGGATGAAATCAACCTGAACATGCACGCCGTGTCCGCCCATGAGCGGCCGGGCACCTACTGGCACATGTTGCCGGAGGCCGCACAGGCCCGCAAAGCCATCTGGAACGCGGTGAACCCTCACACTGCCAAGCGCCGACTGTTCGAGGCCTTCCCAGAGCCTCTAATCGAGAACATGAACGACAATGAGATGTTCATCCGCTTCAAGGTCGGATCGACGTTTCAGGTTGTCGGCTCGGATAACTTCAACAGCCTGGTTGGATCGCCACCGGTCGGGATCACCTTCTCGGAATGGGCATTGGCTAAGCCGGCGGCGTGGGCGTACCTGTCGCCGATTCTGGCTGAAAATGGTGGCTGGGCCTCATTCATCACCACGCCGCGCGGCAACAACCACGCCAAGGGCATGCTGGACGCGACAAAGGGCAATGCCTTTCATCCGCAGTCGAACCCGCGCGGGTGGTTCACGGAAGTGCTGGGCGTCGATGCCACACAGGCGATATCGCAGGAGGACATCGAAGAGCAGCGGGTGATTTACACCGGCCTGTTCGGCAAAGAGGTTGCCGACCTCCTGATTGACCAGGAATTCTATTGCTCGTTCGCGGGCGCGCTGGTGGGCTCGTATTGGGGTTCTGAAGTAGCGAAGGCGGAGCGGGAAGGCCGCATTGGCAAACCCATTGCGGTCAATGAGGCCTACCCGGTTCACACGGTCTGGGATCTGGGTAAGGCGTCCAACAACCCGATCTGGTGTTTTCAGGTCATCGACGGCACGCCCATCATCGTCGATTTCTACCTACCCGACAGCGAAGACCTCGCCGACTGGTGCAAGTGGCTCGACGACAAGGGCTACAAGGGCAACGACTACGTTCCGCATGACATCATGCATCCGCAGTGGGGAACGGCGCGCACGCGGCTGCAAACACTGAAGGATCATGGCCGCAAGCCGAAGATGGTCGGCATAGCGAGCTTTGCCGATGGGGTGAACGCCGGCCGGCAGACAATCAAGCTCGCCCGGTTCGCGAACAATGAACGGGTGGCCGATGGCATCGAGGGCCTGAAGGCCTTTCGTCGGGAATGGGACGACGAGAAGAAGGTGTTTCTGTCGACCCCGGTCAAGAACTGGGCGGAACACTACGCCTCCGCGTTCCGGTATCTAGGCCTCGCCTGGCGCGAAGCAATCGTGGCAGTGGTGAAACCTGCTGGTGACCCCGGCACCTATCAGGCGATGCCTGACGGATCGATCCGAAGCAATCAGTCGGTGAAGGATGCTGTTGACGCCATGGTCAGACGGCGGCGGGCGGGACGCTAGTCGACTGTAGCGCGGTAGATTTTCAGTATCCCGTAAGGCTCTGGCTCGCCCAAGCCGCATTCATAGTCAGAGCGTGTCATGGTCGGGTCGCCATCAGCGTAGGCCTGGGCGTTCACCCAATCGCGGCAGCTCTGTACATCGGCCAATCCATGCTGCTCGCGGACAGTGCCCAGGTCGCCTTTGTTTGGATAGTAGAACGCGTCGACTGTTTCCCAGGGCGCGGCATCGTTCGGCCAGTACCAGTCAGCAACGGTCTTGGCCGGGTGTCCGAAAGCAAACCATAAGCCGATGCCGATCACCAGCAAGACCGGCAAGCAACCGCTATTCTGGTCCATCACGATTTCCCCCGCTGACACGATAGACCCGAAGCCAAGGCGAATTCAAACGGCTTATCTTTTCGTAGAGGCATCAGCACCCTAGCGCCGACCAATAGGATTGGAGCGGCTATGCCTCGCGCTGGTGGAGTATATTCGGCCCCTCCGGGGACCGCTGGAACACCAAACACCACGATCGAAAGCGCGAAATACAACGCGCTGGTCGACGATCTGGTAGCCGACGCAAACGCCGCGAGGCCGGTAACGGCCGGCGGCTCCGGCGCATCGAGCGCGGTGGGTGGCAACGACAATCTCAATGCAGCCGGCGCAAATATGGCATCTGCTGCGACGGTCAATTTGGCCAACGCAACGGGCGTGACAGTCACCATCACCGGAACCGTGACGATTACCGGTTTCGGCACAGTGGTGGCGGGCGCCGTCCGCGTTCTGACGTTCGCCGGCATTCTGACGCTGACACACAACGCTACAAGCCTGATCCTGCCTGGAGCCCAGAACATCACCACGGCGGCTGGCGACATCATGACCCTTCGGTCTCTGGGCAGCGGCAACTGGACATGTGTCGGCTATCAGCGCGCCGCTGTGCCGCCGTACTCGTCGACCGCAACCGAAACCCTGAAGAACAAGAGCCTTGAGGACAACACGACCTTTTTTGTCGACGAGACCGACGCCACCAAAAAGCTGAAACTTCAGGTCTCGGGGATCACGACTGCGACGACGCGCACGGTGTCTGTCCCTGATGCCGACGGTACGATGTTGCTCAGCACAAAACAGCAGCTCGTCGCCGGGTTCCGAAATCTGAAGGTCACCATCTCAAGCGCCACCCAGGTGGCAATCACCGCAGACGCGCTCTCGGTCGAGGATGCAAGCGGCAATGCGGTTCGGCTGACCGCCGTCAACGTGACTGCCGATATCACGGCATCGGGGGCCAATGGTCTCGATACCGGCGCGGAAGCTTCGAACACTTGGTATTATGGCTGGGTCTGCTGGAACGGCACCACCACAATCGGGCTGATTTCGGCATCAGCATCAGCCCCAACGCTTCCCGCGACCTACACCCACAAAACGCTGGTCAGTGCCTTTCGAAACGATGCTTCGTCCAACCTCTGGCGCATGATCCAGTATGGAACCCGAGCTCAATTGACGATTGGGACAAACCCCACAGGGATGCCAATCTTGGCGTCCGGGAACAGCGGGAGCATTTCGGCGCCAACATGGACGGCGGTTTCAGTCTCGGCATTCGTCCCGCCAATAGCGTCTGAGATTTTCGTAACGCCGGTGGCATCCGCACCTGGCGGAGATGGCACGGGTTTTATGCTAGCTCCCAACAATTCATATGGAGCTTTCAACAACACCACCAATCCACCGCCTTTTTCATGGGTCTGGAGCCAAATGTGGGGGATTGGCGTGTTCCCTCCGGTCAACTTGGTGCTCGAATCGACGAACATATACTGGGCAAACACATCCGGCGCTAATGTCAAACTGGCGAACGCTGGATGGAGGCTAAGCCTTTGACGGCGCGGTAACCTCAAAACCAAGCGGCTATAGTTTTCGCATACTTCCTACCATCCTGCGCCGGTTCGCAACCCGCAGGGAAAATCATGGATCGCAGCGCTTTCTATGCCGCTCTTCGCTCACGGAACTCGGGCGTTTTCGGCACGAGCCTTTCCAGCGGTCAGGTCGCAATCCTCGATTTGATCCTGGACGAAGCCCAGGCGCGCGATGTGCCGCTTCGGCAACTTGCTTACATCCTGGCCACGCCATATCACGAAGTTGGCTCGTCGATGCAGCCGATATCGGAAAACCTGAACTACTCGACAGAGGCGATGATGAAGGCGTGGCCTTCCCGCTTCCCAACAGCGGCCAGCACGCTTGGATATGTCCGCCAGCCGCAGAAGCTCGCCAATTTCGTCTACGGCGGCCGGATGGGCAACACTGGCCCGAATGATGGTTGGGATTATCGCGGGCGGGGCCTGCCGCAGGTCACCGGCAAAGAGATGTACGCCAAGATAGGCTTGGCCATCGGCGTTGATCTCGTCGCGAATCCGGATCTAGCGTTGAAGCCGAAAATCGCGGTGCTGATCATGTTCGTTGGCATGCTTCGGGGCTTGTTCACCGGCAAGAGGCTGGCCGACTACATCACCAGCACCACGGCCGACTACATCAATGCGCGATCGATTATCAACGCGGACGTGAAGCGCAACGGTGCGACCATCGCCGGTTACGCGAGGGCGTTCGAGGCCGCCTTGCAAGCGGGCGGCTATGCCGGGAAAGAAGCCGGCGACGAGACAACGCCCGAGCCTGCGAACCCCGTCTCGGTGATCGTTCCGGCTCCAGCGGCTCCGCAACCCGCCGCGCCTCCCGTAGCGCCGCCTGCACCCCCTTCGGCCCCGCCAATCATCTATCCCGCGCCGACACCGACTACCGAAACCGTGACTGTCGAACGGAATTGGCTCTGGCGCCTGCTGTTCGCCGTCGTCGGCGCAATCTTCAAGAGGAAATAGTGATGGAAAATGCAAAGCCATGGTGGCAGTCGCTTGCGGTCTGGGCTGGCGTCTTCTCGCTGCTCAATTCCGTCGGTCTGGCCGGCATCAACATCGACTTTTCCACAGGCGACTTCACCGGGAACATTCATGAGCTCGGGGCGTCGCTGATCGGCTTTGCAACAAGTGTCGGAATGATCTGGGGTCGTATTCGGGCGAAGACGAGGATTGGCAAATGATCCCGATCGCCACAGCGCTCATCGAACAGCTTTGGCCGTATCTCCTCGCTGGCGTCATGGCACTTGCCGGGCTCTGGACGGCCTATCGCAAGGGGAGTGCGCGAGAGAAGGCAAAGCAGGCAGCCAAAGAGCTAGCCGCGGCTCAGGATCGTCTGGAGATGGACCGCGAGGCCACAGCGGCAGAGCGGCAGGCCGCCGGCATGACAGACGACCAGGCGCGGGCGGAGGCCACCAAATGGGCAAAGCGCTGACAATCCCAGTGTTCATGGTTCTCTCAGCATGCGTCACGACGGCGCCGGTCGCCGACCCGCGCAAAGTCTGGTGCGACCACAACACGCCGCGCCGGCCATCGCTCGTAGTCGTTCAGGTGATGAGTCGTGCCGAACTGGACGAGATGAACTCATTCAATGCCAAGGGCGTTGACTGGTGCGGATGGAAGCCGTGATGCATGATTTCTTCGAACTCCTTGGCATCAAGGCTCCCGTGCTCGTTGCCGGCCTTTCAGGCGGCATCCTGCGGGCTCTGTCACGGCACCGGTACAAGCTCCGTGAAATGGTGGCCTCGCCTATCTGTGGGGCCCTGGCGGCAGCGTATCTGACCCTGCCGGCGGTTTCCTACTTCAAGGCAACCGGTTTGCCGATCCCGGCCCCCGCTGACGACACGACAACGCTGGCAGCAGCGTTCCTGATTGGCGTCTCGGCAATGTGGATCTCGGATATTCTGTTCGAAATGATCGTGCGTAAATTCAAGCCGGTTCGCGAAGAGTGATTCGAAGATCGATCCCCGAAGCTTTTGACCTAGTACTTTTTCCGTAATTGACTACGGCGGATCCGGCAGCTGTAGTCGAAAAGCATTTAGGAATGCACTCAAAACAGGGAGGAAAATAAAATGCCGGAAGCTAAAGTGGTTGGACCAGGGAGAGTGCTAGCTGTAGCACAAGTTATGGATCGTGCATTGACGATGTCTAGCCCAGGTGTCACGTTCGACAACGCCTCAAGCAGACTGAGTTTCCAAAACAAGGAACGTGATCGATTCATAGCCCTGCTGACAGATGTCACTAAGAATACGTACAGCACGACAACGACAATCGCCATCGATTGGGAAACTGAATGGGTGGTCCTTAGAAACAAGGCGCTGGATACTGGCGACCGCCTATTCCCTGCCGACAATTTCAACGTCGCAATAGTGACTGTAGACTAAGAATCGCTTGGTTGTGCATTTGTCGCTGCACCATGCTCGCCTGTACCCTAACTTTGTTATCGGCTAGGCTAAACCCGCGCCGCTTCCGCCTGAGTGCGCCCGCCGGCCCTCGCTGGCGGGCGTTTACGTATTCAGTCAAAACATCGTAGCGCATCGAAAATCGCAGCGCCCTGACGGTTGGTCAGCATTTGGCCGGCTGTGACGGAAATATCGAATCTCCAAACGGCTTATGTTTTCGTGCGTGCTTCCGCCATCGTGTTGGAATGGCCAAGGCGGACAAGCTCACCACTGACCAGCAGAAACAGGGGAAGGCCCTCCGCGACGAGGGTGCCAAATGGCTTGCCCGCATAGAGGCCGCTACCAAGCTTGAAAAGCAGTGGCTGGACGATGCCGAAAAGGCCGTCAAAGCCTTCACGGGCGAGGTATCGAGCCGTGATTACAACTCGTCGACCACACTTGGCAGCACTTACGATTTCAACATTCTGTACGCCAACGTCGAAACCATCGTGCCGGCGGTCATCAACAGCCCGCCCGCGCCAGACGTTCGCCGCCGATTTGCCGATGAAGACCCAGCCGGCAAGGACGTGGCCGAAATCATCGAGCGGTCGATAAAGGTCCAGGTCGACGATTCGAAGCTTCAGGTCGAACTGGAGGCGGAGGCGCAAGACGCGTTCCTAGCGGGCCGTGGTGTCGTCAGGCTTCGTTTCAAAAGCGATTTCGTGAAGGACGTGACCGATGACCTCGAAGACACATCCGAAGGCGAGACGCCAAGCGCCGCAGAAGACGCAGCTGATGCTGCCGGCGGAGACAGCGGAGACAAGGCAGGCAACGGCGGATCGGCTGGAGGCTATGTGCGGCCTCAATCCACAGGCGCCGGAATGGCTGGCAACGGGACCAATCTGCCAAACGACGTGGTGGCGCAACCAGGAATGGAACGCCTCGCAAACGAGCGCATCGACTTCGAAGCCGTAAGCTGGCGCGATTTCCGTCATGGCCCTGCCAAGCGCTGGAGCGATTGCCCGTGGATGGCGTTCCGGTTCGTCGTTTCGCGCGAAAACGAAGACGCTGCATTCGATACCGCTTTGATCGGCATGCAGACGACCGACCAGGAGAAGAAGGCGCGCGGCGAATCTGACAGCGACCTGACGGGTTGGGAAATCTGGTGTAGGACCAGCCGCAAGGTCTATTTCGTCGATGACCAGGGTGTGATCCTGAAGACAGTCGACGACCCTCTGGGCCTGTCAAACTTCTTCCCGATCGCAACGCCCGTGCAGCCGATCGAACTCACCGGGCGGCTGATGCCGGTCAATCCATTCTCGATTTATTCCAAGCTCGCGGATGAGCTGGACCTCACCACCAAGCGCATCAACATCATTACCGGCCACATGAAGGTCAAAGGCTGGTATTCGGGCGATGCCGGCGACATTGCCAACATGCTAGCGGCCGACGACACGGAATTTGTCCCGATCGGCAATGCTGAAATCTGGGCGGCGAATGGCGGCTTGGCTGGTGCCGTCGCGTTTTGGCCGGTCGAAAAGTTCATTCTCGTTCTGCGCGAGCTGTACAACGCCCGTGAGCAGACGAAGCAGGCCATATACGAAATCACCGGCATTTCGGACATCGTTCGCGGTGCTTCTCAGGCCAGCGAGACGCTTGGCGCCCAGCAGATCAAGACGCAATGGGGTTCGCTGCGCATCCAGAAGATGCAGCGCATGATGGAGCGCGGCGCGCGTGACCTGTTCGTGATGATGTCGGAAATCATCCCGGCCAAATTCTCACATGAGACGCTCCAGCAGATGACAGGCGTCCAGATCATCCCGACGCAACAGGATCTCACGCCCATTCAACCGCCGCCGCCACCTCCGGAGGGCGCGCAGCTGCCTCCCGACACGATGCAGCAGTATCAGCAGGCCGCCCAGGCCGCGCAGATGGCGGAGAAAGCCCGGCAGGCCAAGCTGGCGCAGATGCAGGCCGTTCAGCAGCTTTTCACGCAAAAGCTATCGACCATGTACCGCATCGATGTCGAAAGCGATTCCACAGTGAAGGCGGACCTGTCGCGGCAGAAGGCCGAAGCAGCGGAATTCCTCCAAGGCGCCGGCGCCTATTGGGCTGCTGTCGGCCCGATGGTCCAGTCTGGCGAGCTTCCGAAAGAGGTTGCCGTCGAAATCTTCGCGGCGAACTCGCGCCTGTTCAACCTCGGCAAGTCTGTCGAAGACGTTCTGGAAAAGATGGTCACCGATGCCAAGGCGAAAGCCGAACAGCCTGAGACACCAAAGCCTAACCCCGAACAACAAAAAGCTGAAGCGGAAGCGAAGGCGCGAGAGGCGGACGCGGCGGCAAAAGCTGCTGATGCGAAAATCAAAGGCGAACAGGCCGCGCAATACATGCAGTTTGCCCGCGAGCAGCACGACATGACGATGAAGGAAAAGCAGTTCGATCTGCGCTCCAAACAGATCGCGGCTGCAACCGATCAGAACCAGGTCTTGGCCGCCAACGGCATTGTGCCTCCGCCGATCCAGATCGATCCGATTGGAGGCGAGGCAGTTCTGAAGGAACTCGCCGCGCAACGGCAGATGTTCGGCCACTTCATGATCGAAGTCACCAAGGCGCTGACGGCACCGAAGCGGATCATCAAGGACCAGCAGGGGCGCCCGGCCGGCGTTGAAACCGTCCAGCCTCCACAGCAACAGGGAATGCAGTAAATGGCAACCACCAGTGAAATCGAAGTTGGCATGGCCGCAATCGCCGCGCGCCTGAGCGATCAGCGTCAGGTCATGTTGAAGGTCAAGGCGAACGCTGGCACGGCATCGGCCGCACTCGCCGCCATTCCGAACGACTTCGTCGAGGTCGTCGCGACCGTGAACGCCTTCGGCACCGGTAACGCCTATGAGGCGGCGGTGAAGGCCCAGCTCGCCAAGATGACAACCGAATTTACGGCTTTGAAAGCCAAGGCCGATGCTGTCGCTGCGGTGGATCTGAACAGCTAATGTTTGATCAGTTTTATCCCGGCCAACCGATCCAGTTCATGGAGGGCCTGCTTGCTCCCATCATCGGGTCCAACCAATACCGCACCGACTTTTCTGAATATGCGGTAGGCGCGAGACCGTCCGACTGGACCCAACGCTGGGCTACTACCGATGTCCCTTTGGTGCAGAACGTGGCGGCGGCGATGAGCGGCAAAGCCCTCCGCTGGGCCAAGACGTCTGCCAGCAGGCAGGCTTTGTCGTGGGACCGCGTTCCTGCTGTAGCCGATTGTGAGGTGCTTTTCAGGGCGCGCGCCATCGAGGCATACGCAGACAGCGAAGTGTTCATGCGAGCCTCCATCCGGGGCGCGGGTACTGCGGGTGCCGAGACGGGTTATATCGGCACATTTCTTGGCCGAAATGTGGGAACACTCTACGCCCAAAGCGATCAGAAATATGTGGCTGGAGCCTCGACGACCATCGGGGCAGTCGCGAACGGCCCTTCGCCCAACTATGCCGTAAACAACTGGGTGTGGTTCCGGTTTCGCGTGAACGGGACCACGTTGAGCATGAAGATTTGGAACGACGGCCAATCAGAGCCAGCGTTCACCAACAACACCGACAGCTCTATTTCGGCGGCCGGCTGGACAGGCTTGAGCATCGGCGGCGCGAATCCCGATACCGAAGTCGACTTCTTTAGCGTCGGCATCAATGGCGATGTAGCGCTGGGGCCGTGAGATGAGAATTCCAAGCGGAAAGATTGACCAAAACATCTACTTCGTCGCTGTCGATAGCGCCGACCTGAAAACCCGCAAGACGGGTCTGACCACCTTTACGGTCTACCGGAGCCGCAACGGCGGCACCGCAACGGTCTACACCACGCCGACGATTGCCGAACTGTCGGCTGCCAACATGCCCGGCGTCTATTCGTTGCTGATCGACGAGGACACGACCATCGCGTCGGCATCCGACGCGGAAGAGTACACGGTTCACATTACCCAGGCCAATATGGCGCCGGTCACGCGGGTGATCGAGCTTTTCCGCCGAGACACGACCAGCGGCCGAACCCAGCTTGTCGACGCAAACGGCAGGGTTGACGTTTCAGCCATCGCCGGAACCGCGCAAACCGCGCGTGACATCGGCGCGAGCGTCTTGGTTTCGTCGGGCACCGGTAGTGGCCAGCTCAGCGTCACGGCGGGCGTGATCGCCTCGAACATGACGCAGTTGCTCGGCAGCGCGGCGGCCACGCCTTCGACGGCCGGCGTGATTGAGGTGAACGTGAAGAACATCGCCAATGCGGCGGTGAACACCGCCAGCGCCCAGCTTGGTGTCAACGTGGTCAATGCCGGCGGCACTGCATGGAACTCCGGCGCGATCACTGCCAACACCTTTGCAGCCGGCGCGCTGACAGCGGCAAAATTCGCGGCGAATGCGCTCGATGCTGTGTGGTCAACTACCACGCGCCTCTTGACGGCAGGAACGAACATCGTCCTTGCGAAAGGAACCGGCGTGACCGGCTTCAACGATCTAGACGCGCCCGGTGTTCGAACCGCTGTCGGCCTGGCTACGGCCAACCTCGACACCCAGCTTTCCGGCATCAACTCGAAAACGGCCAATCTGCCGCCCGACCCGGCCGACGCATCAGACATTGCAGCGGCATTCGGCACGGTCAACACCAACTTCGGCACCGTGAACGGCACGGTGAACGCCATCAAGGCCAAGACCGACAACATCCCCACAGCCCCGGCCGCAGTCGGGGATATACCGAGCGCTGCTACAGTCGCGACTGCTGTTCATGACACGGTTGTGGATGGGGCACTGACCTTCCGCCAGTCGACCAGGCTGCAGAACGCATCGTTGCTTGGGAAGGCTAGCGGAATGACCACCGCGACGGCTGTTTTCCGCGATGTTTCGGATACTAAAGACCGGATCGTCGCATCGGTCGATGCTGACGGCAATCGCCTGGGCGTGACGCTGGACCCGAGCTGATGTTTGCTGATCGCTATTTCGGAAAGCGGTACTTTCCGAACAGGTACTTCCCAACTGCGGCGGAATCGCCTGTCATCTCGCATCCCGTTGGCGGCGACGGCGGATTCTACCGTCGTCCCATCAAGTATATCCGAGACGGCAAGATTGTCGACCTCAACGAGCCGCAAGAGCCGATCGTTGAAGTGGTTGCATGGCCGGAACTTTCGCCGCAAGTGATCGCCGCGCTACAGGCAGGCATTCCTGTGGATCGGCCTGCATCCGTGGACCGCGCCGCGATGCTTGAACAGACGATGGGCCAGTTGATGATACAGCGCTATTTGGCGGACATGGCCGACGATGACGCCGTGACAGCCCTGCTGCTCGCCTGATTTTTCAAACGGCTTATCTTTTCGCACCGATCGACCGCACCCTTCGTCCTGCCTCCAAGCGGGACTTGAAATGGCTCGGTACGTGTTTCGAAACGGCATCTTTGTGGACCGGCAGACGGGCGCTCCGATGGAGAAGCCATTTGCGGGTCAGATCACCATGCCGAATGTCATGTCAGACATTCCTGAATACCGCTCGCCGATCAACGGCGCGGTTATCGGCTCGCGCTCTCAGCGGCGCGACGATCTGAAGAAACACAATTGCGTCGAGTACGAGCCCAGCCTTTCCCCGACCAAGGGCAAATTCAAAAACCCCGAGTTTTGCAAGAAGCGGGGCCTTCAGGTGTCAGAGGAATTTCGATGAACGCTCTCGCTAACGTTGCCGAAGCCACCCCCACTGTTGATGTCGTCGTGAACGACAATGCTGGCGTCGACGATTCCGCGCTTGAAGCAATCTGGAACAAGAACGAGCGCGACAATGGCGCCGAACGCGAAGGCGGCAAATTTGCCAGCCCAGAGCGTACGGAAGAGACCGGCACAACGGCATCGCCGAAAGGCGGTGATGGCGGGGAACCGGCTGGCGATGGTCTGACGCCTGGCGCTGGTTCGGTTCCCCTGCCTGACAACTGGAAAGGCCTTCAGGGCGCCGATGTCGTCAAGGGCGCATGGGAGAAGACGCCGGCTGAAATCCGGGCGTTTGTGGCTGCCCGCGAGCAAGAGCTGCAGAGCAGGCTTTCCGATCACGGCCGGCAGCTTTCGACGGTCAAGCCGATCCAGGAGGTAATCGACCGGCATGCCCACTACTTCGACCCGCAGAAGGGCCGCAAACTGGCAGATGGGTCAGTCGTCACGCCAGCAAAGGCGATCGATTTCCTGTTCAACGCCCAGGCCAATCTGGACCGGGCTCCCGTCGAATCCATCATGGCGATCATCGACAGCTACGGCGTGCGCGACAAAATCGCGGCAGCCTTTGGTCAAACCGTCCAGCAGGGCGAGTCAGAATTGCGGCAGGAAATCGCCGGGCTTAAGCAGATGCTTTCATCTGTCCATAACCCCGCCACGATCGACGACCGCATAAACCAGAAGCTTCAGGAGCGCGTCGACCAGCAGTCGGCCGCCGACGAGTTGACCCGCTTGTCAGCCGACAAGCCGCTCTACTCCGAAATCCCTGAAGTCGACATGGTTGAAGCAATCCACAAGGCGCGAAGGAAGCTCGGCGATGCCGCCTCGAAAGAGGCCGTTTTCGGACTGGCTTACGACATGGCCGTGAACGCCGATCCCGATCTTAGGGCTAAAGCAGCCGCTGCAAAGCCAGCCGCTACCAATGGCGCCGCCAAGGTCGAAGGCGCTCGTCGTGCCGCCGCCGTCAACATCCCCTCAACAGCATCGGGCAAGGGTCGGGCTCTCACCGAAGATGAAGAGCTGGCCGCTGTCTATGAGCGCAATCAGAAAGGTTAAACCCGATGGCTGGTCCGTCGACCACCTTCACTGAAATGGTGTCCACCACGCTTCGCAACAGCGCGAACGAGGTGGCGGACAACGTTTCGAAGAACAACGCCTTCCTCAACCGGCTGAAGAAGAAGAACAAGATCCGCAATCTCGACGGCGGCACCGAAATTCAGGTGCAGCTCGAGTACGCGGAGAACAACACCTACCAGCGCTATGCCGGCCTCGATACGCTGAACACCAACGGCTCGGATGTCGTCACGTCCGCGAAATTCGACTGGGCGCAGGTCGCGCTGCATGTCGTGTCGAGCGGCAAGGAGCTTCGCCAGAACAGCGGCAAGTTCGCGATGATCAACCTCGTCAAAACCAAGAAGAACAATGCGCTGAAGACCGCCGCGAACAACTTCTCTGTCGACCTGTATTCGGACGGCTCGCTGTCTAACCAGATCGGCGGCCTGGCCAACATCCTCCAGACCAACGGTCAGGGCACGGTCGGCGGCATTGACTCCGCAATGTGGACGTTCTGGCGCAACAAGTTCCTGGAGGCCACCGGCACCAACCTTGCTGCGGCGCCTTCCGCAGCGAATGCGGCGTCGTTCAAGGCTGACATGAACAAGCTCTGGCTCTCGTTGACGCGCGGCGCCGACAAGCCGGACATCATCACCTTCAGCCATGACTTCTACTCGCTGTACGAGCTCGGTGAGCAGCAGCTTCAGAGGTACATGGATGCCGACATGGCCCAGTCCGGGTTCATCGGCCTGAAGTACAAGACCGCCGACGTGATGTTCGACGACAACACGAATTTCACGACCACGGCCGAGAAGGGCTACTTCCTCAACACGGACTACGTCTACGTCGACCAGCATAAGGAGGCGCAGTGGACTCAGGACGACGAGAAGAAGCCCGTCAACCAGGATGCGGTTGTGATCCCCTTCTACTGGATGGGCAATCTCGTCACCTCGAACCGGTCGCTTCAGGGCGTCCTGTTCGACGCGGCATAAGGAGAGAAAATCATGACCTCTTTTGTTGGCGCAAACATCACCAAGACCTACACCGCGGCCGATCTCACGGGCGCGGAAAGCGGCAAGGCTCCCCGCCTTGGCGACACCTACGAATCGTATGACGGCAAGGTCTACCGGTTCGTGAAATACAACCAGGGGGCCGGCGCCATCGCCGCCGTCGCAAACAACGTGGTCGGCTTCTATGCACCGGGCGGCGTCTCTGCCGGCCAGTCGAACGAAGTGACCTCGGATGTGTCCGACACCGCTGCAAACGGTGCTGGCGTTCTCGCTGCTGCCCCTGGCAATGGCGAATATGGCTGGATCCAGGTCAAGGGCGTGGCCACGCTCGCCACGGCTCTCGTGTCGGGTGCTGACGGCAACGCCCTGATCCTGTCCGGCACCACGGATGGCACCCTGAAGGTTGCCGCCGCCGTCACCGACACGGTCTGCGCCTACGCGATCGACGCCTCGGCGAAGATTGTCATGTGCGCTTTCCCGTACTGACGGCAACAGGGCGGGGCTTCGGCTCCGCCCCATTCCTCAAGAGGCGCTTCGGCGCCCGCCACGTTTCAGGAGCAAAGAATATGGCCGAAAACCAAGCCCCGATGATCCGAGTGATGGGGTTCAAGACGAGCTACGAGATGCTGCCGATCAAGGGTGATCCGGTTACGGAGAAGTGCGACCTGAAGGGCTACAGGCTCGACGCAAGCGGGCGCCGCTTTCTCGAACGGCAGGCGGAGGACTGGGTGACCTATTCGCCCTCGCACTCGCCAATGAACACCAAGACGACCGAACGCGTTCGCCTGATGCTCCCGGACCCGTCGAAGATGGGCGAGGACCAGGACGGCGAGAAGCTGAAGTTCATGACGGCGCGCTGGATGCAGATCGAGCCGGCCTATGAGGCGTTCAAGAAGGGTCAGGATATCCCGGTCAACGGCATGGCTCTCGCTGCGTGGCCCGGCGTTTCTCCCGAGCAGGCCGAAGTCCTTCGCCTGTCTGGTATTCGGACGGTGGAAGAGGTTCGCGACCTTCAGGAAGGCCAGATGGACAAGGTCCGGCTGCCGAATATGCGCGAGATGCGCAAGCAGGCGAAGCTGTTCCTGGAAAACACCGACGCCGCCAAGGCATCCGAGCGCGAAGCCCAGAAGGACGCCATCATCGAGCAGATGGCGGAGCGCCTGGCTGCGATGGAGGCACTGCTTGAAGAGCAGACCCAGCCGGCGGCCAAAGGCAAGGGCGCGAAGGACGCCGCCTGATGTCCATTCTCGATGTGGTGAAAGGTGCAGCGACCGTACTCGGCATGGACGTGCCGACGCTGGTTTATGGCGCCTCCACCCGGGAAATGGTCGAGATGCAGGAACTTGCCAACGTCATGGCGTCGGAAATCGTCGACGCCTACGATTGGCAAAAGCTGCTGGTCTTGAAGACGTTCACAGGCGATGGCATTGCGGCCGATTTCAACCTCCCTGACGACTATGAGCGGATGCAGCAAACATCGTCGCTCTGGTCGTCCCGCTGGCTCTGGGCGACGAACCATCTGACCAGTCCGGACCAATGGCTTGAGCTTCAGGTGACGCCCGTCGCCAGCGTGAACGGCTACTGGATCATCTTCGGCGATCAGTTTCACCAGTGGCCGGTCATAGGCTCCGGCGAAACCGTGAAGTTCTTCTATGTCTCGAATAATCTGGTCAAAGCGAGCGACAATTCGCTGAAGACGATGTTCACGGAAGACGCCGACACGTTCAGGCTTTCCGAGCGTCTGCTGAAGCTGGCGATCATCTACCGGTGGAAGCAGAACAAGGGCCTTGCCTATCAGCAGGCGCTAGACGACTTCGAAACATTGAAGCTGCGGCTGATCGACAAAGATCCCGGCTCCAAGCCGGTAGTGTCTGGTCAGCCGCCCCTTAGCTGGCGTGGTCGCAATGTGGCGTGGCCTGGGACAGTCACAGGTGCGCCGTGAGGGCGGAACGCTTTCCTGGTCGCCGTAAGGCCGTTCCGGTCCAAGCGGCGGCTAGGTCTGAGCCGTATACCTTTGGCGCGCCTGTCGCTGGCTGGGTGACCAACCAGAGCCTGGTCAAATCCAAGCCGTTTTCAGCCCAGACGCTTGAAAACTGTCTCCCGACTTCGACCGGCATCATTTTGCGCGGCGGCTCTGTGAAGCGCGCGACTGTCGGCACAGACCCGGTTGAAAGCTTCATCACCTACAATGCCGGCGGCACGAAAAAAATTTGGGCCTGCGATGCTGCCACAATCCGCGATGTCACGTCGCCGGCTTCGCCGACCGTTCCGCCTGTCGCTTCCGTCTCCGGGCAGACATCCGGCTATTACTCCTACGTCAATTTCACCACGTCCGGCGGCTCGTTCGTGGTGGCGGTCAACGGCACAGATTTTCTGCAGCTCTACAGCACGACGTTCGACTGGTCGGCCGTCAACGGTCTCGCGACCTATCGGCTGAACTTCGACACCCAGACGGTCAACTATGTCGCCGGTCAGACCATCACGGGCGGCACCAGCGGCGCAACCGCGACCGTGGTCAAGTCGATCGACAATGGCACGACCGGCTCTCTGTTCATTCAGAGTATCACCGGCACGTTCCAGGACAACGAAACCGTCACAGGGTCGATTGCCGGCTCTGCCAAGGCGGACATTCCAGGCGGCGTGGTCCAGATCTCCGCCGCGATTACCGGCGTGGCGACTTCGGCCCTGTCTCATGTCTGGCTCTACCGCAACCGCCTTTTCTTCATCGAAGGCGGCACAATGCGCGCCCGCTATCTCGGCGTTGACAGCGTGACCGGCGCCCTGGGCTCGCTCAACCTGTCGGGCATTTTCCAGCGCGGCGGCTCGCTGCTCTTCGGCGCGACATGGTCGCTCGATGCTGGCGACGGCATCGATGACAAATGCGTCTTCGTCACGACTGAGGGCGAGGCAGCAATCTTCGAAGGATCTAATCCGGCCGGCTCGACGCAAGCCGAATGGAACTTGGTAGGTCGCTATGACCTGACAGACCCGCTGGGCAAGCGCGCGACGATGCGAGCTGGCGGCGACCTGATCGTCGCGACGAAAGAAGGCTTGGTGCCTATTTCGGCGGCGATCAACAAGGATGCAGCCGCCCTGTCGCTTGCGGCTATCTCGCGCAATATCGAGCCCGATTGGAAGCGTGAGGCCGCCAGGCGGCTTTCCCTGCCTTGGGAAATCATCAAATGGCCGGATATGAACTACGCCATTGTCTCATTGCCGGTCACGGCAGATGGGCAAGAGTCCTGGGCATTCGTCGTCAACCTTGAAACTGGCGCTTGGTGCAAGTTCGTCGGCTGGGCCACGCGCTGCATCGAACTGCACGATAGCCGGCTCTTTTTCGGGACCAATGACGGAGAGGTTTTCGAAGGCCAGATTAGCGGCAACGATGACGGCCTGCCGATCTATTACACCTATGTCGGCAATCCCGACCATATGAAGTCGCTGGGCGGGCTGAAGACCGTGCATCAGGCCCGGCCGACCTTTCTCAGCGCTACGCCGTACAATCCGAAAATCTCATTCTCGGTCAACTATTCCGTCCAGCTCCCCCCGGCACCTGCGGCGGCCGATGGCGGGTCTGCTGACCTTTGGGATTCCGGCCAGTGGGATGTTGCGAAATGGGACCAGGCCCAGCCGGTGGCGTCAGTCGGCGGCGGGCAATGGATTTCGGTTGGAAAGACCGGATACGTCATGCAGCCGCAGTTGCAGATCACAGGCTTCCTTAATCAGCGACCGGCCACCGAATTCGTGCAGCTCGACGTCACCTTTGAAAACGGGGGCATCGTCGTATGACCGACTACCGGATCACCATCGAGAACTTCGGCGCGGCCTATGTCGACGTCCAGCCCTTGCTGGTCCGACACTATGGCGAGATGCAGGCTCGGCTGGAGGGGCAGGGCATGCGCTGCCCGCCGTACAACCCACGGCTCGGGACCTATGTGGCGTCGAGCGACAGCGGCGACATCCTGCTGTTCGTCGTCAGGACCGAAAAGGGGGAGGCCGTCGGCTACGCGCTGATCTGGCTCGCCCTCGACATGCACAACAGCGAACTCATCTCGCAAGAGGATGCGATTTACGTCCGGCCAGATCACCGGAACGGGATTGGCATGAAGCTAACCAAGCACATTCTGAACGAACTTCGCTCGCGCGGCGTCAAGCGGGCTCACGTCACGACGATGACCGACCTTCGCGTTGCCAAGCTCTGCGAACGGGTCGGCTTTCGTCACACGGCCCACGCAATGACCCTGTTCTTCGAGGACAACTGAAAATGTGCGCTCCCAAAGCTCCGGCTCCGCCCGATCCCAAGGAAACCTCCGCCGCGTCGACCGCAACGAATGTCGGCACCGCGATTGCCAATGCCAATCTGGGCAACGTCAACCAGGTGACGCCCGACGGGAGCCTGACCTATGACCAGTCTGGTACCTACAAATGGAATGACCCGTATACGGGCAAGTCCTATGACATCCCGACCTACACAGCCACGCAAAGCCTGTCGGATGCCGGCAAGGCGATCAAGGACCAGACCGACGCGGCGCAACTGAACCTCGGCAAGCTGGCCAATTCGCAATCGGCGTTCCTGAACGACTTCCTAGCCAAACCGGTCGATCTGTCTAACGACGCAACCGAAGCCCGGTTGATGGATCTCGGCATGAAGCGCCTTCAGCCGGCGCTGGATGCTCGTCGGCAGTCCAACGAAGCCGACTTGATCAACCGTGGCATCCGTCCCGGTTCGGACAACTACGCCCAGGCGCAAAACATCCAGGACCAGGGCGAAAACGACGCCTACAACTCCCTGCTGCTGTCCGGTCGCGGGCAGGCCGTGCAAGAGGCCTTGGCGCAGAATTCGGCGCCGATCAATAATCTGACGGCGCTGCTCTCGGGCTCACAGGTTAGTCAGCCGAATTTCGTCAATGCCAACATGCCGACCATCCCGACCACCGACACGGCCGGGCTGATCAACACGAACTACAATCAGAAGCTCCAGGCATGGCAGCAGGACGCGGCCAGCAGCAACGATCTGCTCGGCGGTCTCTTCGGTCTCGGCGCGAACCTGATCAAGTTTTCGGACCGTAGGCTGAAAAAGAACATCAGGGCGATCGGCACCTATCCCAATGGCCTGACGAAATACGTCTTCGAATACCTGTGGGGGGATGGCGAACAGGTCGGCGTCATGGCTGACGAGGTTCGCGCCTATCGCCCCTATGCGGTGACGAAGGTCGACGGCTTCGACGCCGTTGATTACGGGAGGGCCTTCGCATGACGGTGCAGCCGGGTTTCATCTTCGGCGGGGACACTGGCGTACAGACGCCGGAAGAACTCGCGCGCCTTCGCGCCATCGCTGACGCTCTTCGCGGCCCTGTGGCGCCGAAGACGGTCGGGCAGGGCCTTTCTGCGGTCGGCGAGGCTCTTGGCTACCGCTTGGCCAACGGCAGGGCCAACAAAGCGGAAGCAGATTGGCGCAAAGGCGGTGACAGCGTGTTTTCGGCGCTGTTTGGCTCCACTGGCGCTGGCGGGGCTCCCACGGCCGACAGCGGCAACGTTGCAACGCCCAGCCAAGGCGGCGCGGCTGGCCCGGCTCCGGACCTGTCGGGCAACGACATCTATTCCGGTTTCATGGACACGGTGAAAAGCAAGGTCACCAATCCCAATGGCCTCGCAGCCGTCGCATCGACTGCGAACGCTGAAAGCCGGTTCAATCCGAAGAACGCCTTCGGATCGTGGTCGGACCCGAGTGAAAGCGGTCGGGCTGGCACGGCTGGCGGCATCCTGTCTTGGCGCGGCCCGCGTTTCGAGGCGATGCGACAATTCGCGGCCAAGAACGGCGGCGATCCCAGCAATCCTTCGCCGCAGCTCCAGGCACAGTTCTTCCTGCAGGAAGACCCGACGCTGATCGATCGGCTGAACGCGGCGAAGTCGCCGACCGAAGCCCAGCAAATCATGAACAACGCCTGGAAATTCGCGGGCTATGATCGACCAGGCGGCGAGGCCGCGCGGCGTATCGCACAGGCAAACTCGTTTGTATCGCGGTTCAGCGGTTCCACCTCGGACCCGGTGAAAGTCGCGAGCCTTGACCCCGCCGCAGGGATGGCACCCGCAGCCGGCAGTGCCGTCGCCAACGCGCTCGTTGCTCCTGCCGCCTCTGGACCGCAGCAGACGCCCGCGCAAGCCCTGTCTGGGGTTCCCGTGCCTGCGCCTGCCTCTCGCGTCGTGCAGTCTCCGCGTGCCGCTGACGGTGGCGGCGCGCCGATGCTTGGCGCCAACCCGACTCCCGGTGCTATCCGCAAGGGACCGGATGGCAAGACCTATCAGTATGTCGAGACGACCGGCATGGCTGGCGCAACAGGCGACCACGGATGGATTCCGGTCAACACTGGCGCGGCTCCGGCGGCGCAGAGTGGCGGCGTTCAGGTCGCGGGCGGCGGCCCGACCGTTCAGCAGCTCATGCAAGCGGCGACAGATCCCCGGTTGAGCCCTGAACAGCGTGGCGTCGTCAGCCTGCTCCTGAAAAAGAAAATGGACCAGGCCGACCCGGCCACGCAAATGGAGATGGAAAAGAACCGCCTCGAAATGGAGAAGACCCGCATCGAGACGGAGCGGCTGCGCAACCCGCAGATGACGCCGGCCGAAAAGGCGCGGCTCGACTTCGACGAACGGAAGCTTCAGGCAGATCAAAACAAGCTGATCGAAGTCGGCGGCTCGCTTGTCGACCCTAACACGCATCAGGCCGTCTATACGGGGCAGCAGACCGATTGGGAGAAGCTGGACGACAACACGCTCTACAACAAGCGCACCGGAGAATCGAAGTCCATCGCCCAACAGGATGGCGGCAAAGCGCCTTTGTTCAAAGGCACGTCGGTTGACGCCCAGGCACTCAACTGGCTCGTTCAGAATGGCAAGTTGACCGAAGAGCAGGCCGCCCAGGTCGGCGCCGGAAAAACGATCACCGGCCCGAATGGGGAAATGATGTTCCTGACGCCCTCTGGTATCGTCGCGCAGATGCCCGGACAGGCGCCGCAACCGATCACGCCGCCCGCCGCTGCTTCGCCTGGTCCTGCTGCTCCCGGACCAGCGCCAGCCACACCGCCGCCTGTGCAGACGCCGCCCGCTGCCGTCCCTGAACCGACAAGCCCGCGCGCAGCGAATCCGCCTCCAAGCCCGAACACGGGCATTGTGCCGCTGACTGGTCCGAAGTCGAAGCCGCTGAATGAGCAGCAGCAGCGGGACGCCAAGCTGTATTCAGTGGTCGGTCCCGAACTGAAGATTGTCGAGGATAATTTCTCTGCCCTATCCAATCTGTCGGATCAGGCGCTTTCGGCCGTTCCGCACGGTTCCGACTATGGAGCCGATTATCTGAAATCGCCCGAATATCAGCGGGCGTCGAACTCGCTGCGCACCATCATTGCCTCCTACCTCTACAGCGTGTCAGGCGCGACTGCGGCGCCGGCCGAAGTAGAAAATCAAGCAGCGATCCTGACGCCGAAGCCGGGCGAGGCGAAGGCCTCTGTTGATGACAAGCTGGCGCGCGTCCGGCAGATGGTCGACGCCATCAAGAACGGCGGGGACAATGCACCTCCCGCTTCTGCCGGGACGGGTGCCGGCACGACGAGCAACGGGCTGAAATGGAGCCTTGAACCGTAATGGCAACGCTCAACATCCAAGGCCAGAAGGTCAAAGTCGACGACGCCTTTCTATCGATGACGCCCGAGCAGCAAAACGCGGCTGTTGAAGAGATTGCCAAGTCGCTGCCGGCGGCTTCGACGCTGAGCGGCGACGCCGTCGATGCAGAGGCGCGGGCAAAGGCCGGCATAGCTAAAGCACAGGCGATCATGGCCAGCGGTGGCCCCAAGGCAAAAGGTGGCCACGATGCTCCCGCTTTCGTGCCCAATCCCGACATGGGCGCTGGCGGAACCTTCCTCACTTCGACGGGGGAAGGCGTCCCGATCGCTGGGCCGTACATCGACAAGGGCCTGACCGCAGCGTCTGCTGGCATCGGCTCACTGTTGACCGGAGAGCCTTACTCCAAAGTCAATGCCGAAATGACCCGCATGAACGAGGTGAGCCGCGACGCTCATCCCGTCGCGCGCACCCTCGGCAACGTGACGGGAGCGGTTGCCGGTACGCTGCCGGCTATGATGGCGGCACCGGAGGCCTTCGGCATTGGTGCTGCCAGCATGCCCATTAAAATGCTCGCGAGCGGTATTACTGGTGGCGGCATCAGCGCGGCAGATAGCGCTGTTCGCTCCGGTGGTGACCCGTGGGAAACGACCAAAGGCGGTTTGATGGGCTTGGGAGCCGGGATCGCGGGGCCAGTCGTTGGCCCGATCATCGGCAAGGGTGTGAAGGCGGTCGCCGACAATCTGCACGTTGGCGCTATCGCTCGGGCCCTTGGCCTCGACAAGCGGGCCGTGTCTGTCCTGGCGGACGCCGCGCGACAAGATGCGATTGACCCGGCTGCTTTGGCAAAGCTCGGCAATGACGGCATGGTAATGGATCTTGGCCCCAACATGCGCCACACGGCCGGAGCGATTGCGGCCACGCCGGGCGAAGGAAAGCAGATTGTGCGCAGCGCGATCGAGGCTCGCGAAACGAGCGCAAACCAGCGCATTCGAAGCGCACTTGATCAAGAGCTAGGCTCGGCGCCGGTCCCGTCTCGGATCAATGCCGGCATAGAGGCCAACCAGCGGGCGCTTTCACCGGAATACCAGATGGCGCTGCGAGACGCCGCCCCGGTCGATACCCTTCCGATTGCGCGCTATCTCGACCAGGAAGTACAGACATTGCGTGGCGAGCCACAGCGTGCCGTGCAGCGCGTGCGTGGCATGCTTGACCATGCGCCGACGCCACAAGAGATTGCCCAGGCGCGCGCCAACGGCCAGCCGCCCCCCGGAACGTCACTCGTAACTGACGCTGGGGAGTTGCTGAACACCCGGCAAGCCATCGACGATATGCTGGAAACGACACAGGGGACGAACGCCATCAATGCGCTGACCACGGCGCGTCAGGCTGTCGACGACGAGCTTCGCGCGTCGGTCCCCGGTATCAAGGAAGTTGACGCGAAATATTCCGAGCTGGCACGCCAGCGTGACGCGGTGCAGCGGGGGCAGACGGTCCTGTCCAGCGGTCGCGAATCGCCACGCCCTGCCGAACTCGCCCAGGAGTTTCAGCAAGGCGCGCTGCCACAGGGCATGCAGATTGGCCCGTCTGCTGTGCCTGTCAGGCTTCGGGAAGGCGCGCGCGCTGAGATTGAGCGTATCGTTGGCACCAAGGCAAACGACCGCGTTGCGCTTCAGCAGATAATCAAAGGCGAAGGCGACTGGAACCGCGACCGACTGGCGACGCTATGGGGCAAGGATAGGGCCGATAGAATTATTGATCTGCTAGACCGAGAAAAACTCTTTGCCGACACGTCGAGCATTGTCACGCGAAACTCTGAAAGCGCAGCGCGCATTGCCGCCCAGGATGCCGTCACGGGCGGATCGGGCAGGGGCTTCGGCGTACCGGAAGCGTTCATGGCCGGCGGCGTTCGCGGCGCGGCCCGAGCTTCTGGCTACAAGGCGGCGGAGAAGGTACTTGCCGCGCTCCGGTCGGGAGGGAACGAGAAAGCTGTATCGGAAATGGCACGGGCGCTGACAACTGGACAGCAGAGCCCGGTGTTGGCGGCTCTCATGAAGGCCGGTCGCGGATCTCCGTTGCAACAGTCACAGGTCGATCGTGTCGCCCGGGCGCTTCTGCTGTCCTCTGCCGAAGGTCGCTGAACGGTCCATCCATATGCCAATGGCGAACATCAGCATGACGACCAGGGCGCCAGACAGCGCTCCATAGGCAAATTGCGGCGTCATCTGATCCAGGATCCAGCCTAGCCCCTGTTGGATGCCCGCAAGTATGGCAACGAAGAGCGCGGCGGCAATGAGTTGAAGTGCGGCGTTCCTGGACATGGGGCGGCAAGATATGCCGAAATCCACCTGATTGAAAGACCAGCGGCGGGTTTTGAATTTTCAATTCGTCTAAGGCGTTCCGGGACGATATTTAGCGCTGGCTAATTGAATTGCGGTTTTGCGGGTCCGTTCATGCGTTTGAAGTCCGTCCGGCTTTGAATCCGACCTTGGTGATTTCGAGGCGCCCTCGGACCGGTAAGCCGACTGTCTCCCTTGCAACTCGCCGCCGGCACGCGGAACCAAATCAGGGGTCCGCAGCTTCTAAGCTTCAACGAAACATGCTGAAGGCGCATCTAATGTTCAGTGACAAAGAAACACGAGTTTTGGAAGCAGGGCTGTTCGCCGCAGTGCCGCTCTCAATCCTGATCGCGGTGGTGATGGTTAGCCTCACGTTTGGCTGGTTTGGATGAGCACACGCGGCATCAACTTCCTAGATCAATGGCTAATCAACAATGTCCCGGAGACGACGACGGCGGACGTCATCTCAGTCGACGAACTCACACACAAGGTGATCGCCGACGCCAAGGCGCTCGGCATCAAGCGGGAAGAAATCGATGAGGAAGTCGACAGCCTCTATCGAACGATTCTCGATGCCATCGTCCACTATGACCCAGGCCTGCCGGAATAAGCGCATTTCACTTGCCGGCGCTATCGGGATCGGGAATACACTCTTCCGTTGCGGCGATCCCATCATCGGAGATTGCCATGCCCCACAAGACCCTCGCCGATACCGTGGCCGCCCGTGAGACCATCTACTTGAACTGCGGGCATCCGGCGTGCTGCAGGTCGACAAAGCTCGATATCCAAGCGCTTATCAATCGGCTCGGCGCGGACCACGGTTCCATGCATTGGGATCTGGTCCGGCTGTTCGCAACGCTGCAGGACGTGACCGCCAACCTGTGTTCTTCACGGTTGTTCCTGATTACGAAGCCCTCCAGGCGAAGCGCAATCGCGACTGGAAGCCGACCTTCGAGTGAGGGGCGTAGGTTACCCCTCACGAAGTTCCTGGGAAGCCGCGCGCAAGCTGGAAACTGACCAGTCAGAGGAAGCCTTTGACCGCGTGTTGAAAAGGTGGTGAAGGCGGTTCCACCGAAGGACGAAACCCCAAAGAAAAAGCCCGCCTAGGCGGGCTTCGTCTTAATGTCCGAACAGCGAATGGTGCTTGTCCTTGGGTCGCCCGCGTAGCGCAAAATAAAGCGCAGCGCCGAAAACCAGTGCCGCGAGAGGCACGAAAACTAGGAATTCATTCATAGCCGTCCTCCTTTTTCATCAAGCTAAGCGTCAAGTGCCCCATGATATGTAGGGCGAAACCGGCTGACGCCCAACTTAATGACCACAATTGTATGGTCTGCTGGTTAATGGCAGGTACTATCACAGCCGCCGCTATCATGCCAACCGCTAGCGTGTTCATCGCGCTAGTTGCATATTTGACGCTCTCATTGAAGCGCTTCGCGTCACGGGAGTTCCCGATTTCCGGAACTACGATCTGGTGGAGCGCCCCATAAACCAGAAGAAACTCAACGATCAGAAATAGCACACCCCAAACAATTTTATAAGATTCGATACCAAACATCCTCGCCCTCCCTTGGAGGGATCGAACATATATGGAACCGGGATCCCCCGCCATTCCCCTACGGCTGGGTAGCGCTTTCCACGCTGCTCGTCGGAGCATCCCCGGTATACAGGGCGATAACCGAGACCAGGACACCAAACCCGGCGGCAATGGCGATGATAATGGCCACCATGATCGCTGTCTTCATCCGCTCGGATTCCATGACCGCATTCTAAAGCGGTCGGGATTGCCGTTCAAGGCACTGCTAAATTAGCGGATCAAGATTCACCTGCATGCCAGGATTCGTGCTTTCATCCGATTTTAAGAGGAATGCACAATGCAGCGCATACGCAAGTCAGGGCCAAAAGGGGTTACTCGCCCGTTCAATCCGATACCAGACATCACAGGCGAAATGAAGACCGACGAAAAAATTGCCGAAGCCCTAGAGCATATCGCGATAGCGCTGTCCGCAATGGACCATAATTTAGAATTGATCGTAGGGAAGCTTGACGGCCTTCTGAGGATTCAGTCGACGCGAAAATAGCCGTTGCTTCTGAGGAGCCGCTCATATCGCTAAGCAGCGAGGGATGGGTGTGACCCACTCTTGCCGCTCGACCTACAAAACCGGCACGCAACCCGGCCTACACCCTTGTAAAAGCCCGCCACCGTGAAGCAGCGGGCTTTTGATGGGAATTCAAACGCGTCGCATGGGCTGCGCTTGGCATCATCGACCGCGCGGCGGTCCTGCCTGATTTCAATTGCCTCTATCACCTGGCTTGTGGCCAGCATCGCGGGGGTCACCAGCCATGCTGAAGCTGGTCGTCGTTGCGACCGCGGTAGTGCACAGGACGACGATAGCCAGCACCCTAAATATTGCGCTTCTCATGTTAGTTCTCCCGTATGTTCGCTGAAGCCGGGATCATCCAAGCTTCGGTTAACAACCCTGGAAACATATCAACATTTCTCACGGGAGGGACTACGCCAATTGGGTATCCTATTGTATCCGTTCGACGGACTCTGGCCCTAGGTGTGTTAGGCTCACTTCTCGCAGGTGCCCGTCAGGATGGGCGGCCAGCCTTCGCCCTCCGCTTAGCCTTAGGCTGCGGCACCGCCTCAAAGGCCGCAGCCTTGCGGCCGAGCCCGCTAGCCTTGGCGAGCGCCGACCGAGTTGCGGCGTAGTTCGGAGCTACCATCGGGTAGTCACGGGGCAATCCCCATTTGGCGCGGTAGGCGTCAGGCGTCATTCCTAACAAGCCGAGATGGCGCTTCATTGACTTGAATTTGCGCCCATCTTCCAGGCTGACGATGTAGTCGGGAAACACCGACTTCTTCGGGTTGACCGCAGGTGTTTGCGGCTCTAGGGCCGGCGCGATCGGCCCGCCAACGCTCGTCAGCGACAAGTGAACCGATGCGATCAGGTCCGATAGGCCCGCAACTGGCAATGGGTTATTGCTTACATAGGCAGAAACAATATCCGCTGTAAGCTCGATAAGCTCTGGGCCGGCGGTTGTTTGGACGGTCATATGCTGATTGATCCCTTTGTTGTTTGGACAGCTAATACTTGAGGCACCTCAGCGGCGCAATACGATGATGGGGCGTCACGCGCGCCCCTCTGTCTCGCTGTCGTCATCGAACTCATGCACTGGCAGATAGGCGTTCGTCTCCAACCACTCCCTCAATACGATCTGGACGAGGTCCGACCGACCTATCTTCATCTCGGCGGCAATGGAGTTCAGAGCTTCTTCGGTCGCCGGGTCCAGCGGCACGCCAGCCACATTTCGGAGCATGAGCGCCGCACGCCGCAAGATGATCTGCAGATCCGGCCGCGACATATCCGCAATCCTGTTGGCGGCGCTTTCGAGCTCGTCGGCGATGGATATTCGGGCCATAGCAAGATGCTTGCGGATTCTAGCTCCTCTCACAAGAGGCTTCCGTCCACACCAATCCCTGTTGACCCTGTGTTTATCGGTGACGGAATCGCTTCTTGATTGGAAAGTGCCTTCTTGACCACATCAGATCGTTCGCGGCGGGCGGCGGTCGAGAAAGAGGGACTGAGCAGCGATGTACCTAGCCGACATTTCGAAGCACGCCAACAGCGCCCAAAGTCGACGACGTCGACTTCGGAAGCGAGGTGTCACCGCCTCCGGCGCACTGATCTGGTCTGAAGAAGAAAACGGGAAATGCCGCGAGCTGTTCCCAGACTATCAGGCCCTATGCAGAGCGCTCCCTCATCGGACCATTTTAGCGATAAGGCATCATTGCAGCGAATTACAACTAGCCAAAAGATTGCCCATCTGGACAGCGCAGGAGCAATCCCGATTCCGGAAGATGTTCACCACCGCCAGCCGCAAAGAATTGCTTGAGGCATTTCCGAACCGTAGCTCGGCAAGTCTTATGCACAAGGGGCAGAAACTTAATTTGTCTCGACCCAGGGCTGCCTACATCACTACGGGTGATGACCTTCTTGATCGCCTGAGGGAAGAGTGTTTCAAACGGAAACTATCCATGCAGGACCTGGACCTCTTTGCAAACGGAGGAGGCTACTTCAAAAATAAGAGTTGGAAGGGAAAGCGGGCAAAGAGATATTTCAACTACGGAGCTATCGTGCGGGGCATCTATGCCCTGGGTGGAAAGCTCGCGATCGAGTGGGGCGAACAATGAGCGACTTCTTTCAGCGCGTTGAGCGACAATAGGGCACACGATCCGTTTTGGGCGAAATGGATGGCGATCGAAATCTAGCGCCCGAACCAGCACGGCGCGACGTTGTGGCCGGTGCAATGCTCGGTGAAGATGGCTTGTAGCCGCTTTGCCGACATGCGGGTGCGGGGTGTGGGTTCAGTCACTTTGTCAACTCGACGGCAAGCGCATAAGCGCCATCGTTGATCGATTTCAGCGGATTGGCGTTGCAGTAGTTGGTCATCCACAGGTCCAAGGCCTGCAAATCGCTTTGGGACAACCGAGTATCTTGACCGGTCCGAACCGCTTTCATCATGCTGTACGCCGAGAGATACCCGAGCACCCAACTCATATAGACGACGTGCATCCCATTGTTGGACGAGCTCACCCATTGCCCGCATGAGTCCATACCTCCACCAACGAGGCCGAAGGTTTGTGCCTCCGCAGCCAATGGCCCGGCGAGCAGCAAGCATTGCGCTAAAACCAAAACTCGCATGTCGTTATCCCTTCGACCGCAACCGAACCCCTGGGCTTCCGTGATTCAGAAACTCGATGCCAGCTTCCTCAAGAACGGTCATGACGGCGCGCACCTTGTCGAGACCGCTAGTCAAACCATGGGCGCCTTTCTTCTCCATAGCGCTTATCGTGTTGATGTTGATCCCGGCACGCTTCGCAAGCGTCCCTTGGTCCATATCAACCAAGGCGCGGGCGGCGCGAAGCTGATTTCCGGTTGTGAGCATTCTATGTCCCTCTATTATCTAACTAGTAATTGTTCATAGTTTGCTGTTGACGGCAAGCTAATTCCAATTCATGGTGAACAGGTAAATTTTACTAGTTAACAAGGAACCAACCACATGCCGAACACCTCTGTTCGGGCTGCCGCCGAAGGTATGCCCAATATCGACCGCCGCCGCCTGCTCAATCTGTCTGGTGCGGGGCTTGCTCTCGCTGCAACTGCTATGATTGCGAAGCCGGCGCCGGCCGCGACTATCAGCAAGGTTGCCGAGCTTGAAGCCGCCTTTCATACCGAATGGCAGAAACATCGGGAAATGTTGCCAGAACACAACGCGGCTGAGATAGCCTATTTTGCGGAACGCGAAAAGTTGGTGAGGCCGGTTATGCGGAAAACCTCGCCAGAAGAAATCGAGGCCATCCGCCGGTTGACGATTGGTGAATTGCGCGACTTCAAATCGTTCGGCAACGCTGCCGACGAATATGCCGAGGCCATACGCACCTATGCCAAGGCCGATGGACTGGCCCGGCGCCGCACGGGCTTCGCCAAGATGGATCGGGCTTTCGTGCGCCAGTTGGACCGCGCCTACGCCGCCGCAAATCGGCTCGTGCGATGCCCTGCCCAAAGCTTTGGCGACATCGCGGCCAAGGCGCGGGTTCATCGGGTGTGGGAGTTCGAAGGCGACGACATCAACTATATCATGGCCGACATTGCGCGCGTCGCTCGGAAAGGGGGTGTCGCATGAACGCCGCCCTGTCTGTCGCGCCGGATCGGGGCCTAATCACCGAGGCTGATATCGATCGCGGCTATGATGCATGCGCGATAGTCCGCGTTTGCGAACTGGCGATGGAGACAATCCCCGGGCTGGGCCAAGACGCGCTTGTCAACGAAGCCGTTGGCGACATCGTGAGGTTGTTGCGGATGGTGGGAAGGAAGACCGGGGAATCGCTTAATGTCTTGGAGTTGGCAAAAACGAGACAGGCAGACACCAAAGCCTGATCAATTGCCCTTCGGACACTTGAAGCCCGCTTCCCTCTCGGTGGCGGGCTTTTAATTTCGGAAGCGGAATGATCGCCCACGATTTCCTCACACCGGGGCCGGCGTAAGACCGGCGGGATATGCATCGTACCCGTCGGTCTTGAACTCGAATCCCGTCAGCGTCTCGAAACCTTCCGCAGCGTCTTCAACGTGTTCGAAACCACGGCCCAGTTCTTTCCACATATCGCGCCCGAGTTGCCGCAGATCTGGATTGTTCGCAGCCCGGACAGAGTGCAGCCAAACGAAAAAGCCAACGGCAAGCTCAGGTCGGTTCTTGGTCTGCAATTCCTTGATAAGCTGCCCGATTTTCAGCGCCAGCAGGGGTTCCTGCATTTCGCAGAGAGCGGGCTCCAGCAGGTTCCACCCTCTCGTTTGTGCGACCATATTTCTGTGATTGGTAGCGCAGGCGACAATCATGCCAACCTCGTGGCCGTCTAAGGCTCGAAGCCGTCCGACAAACTCCTCCAACTCACGCTTCTGAACGTTCGTCGACCAGCCAAGAACTTTGTTGCCAAGCCAGCCCATTGATCACCCCACGCGCTTTCACAAGCGCGTGCACAGTAGGCGCCGGTAGGGGCAGGAAAGCAATGGAGAAGCCCGCTGCCTCACGGTGGCGGCTTTTCATGTTGCGGCCATGTCGCGTGGACGTGCCGCTAGTCGCCGGGAAACGTTGGGAATCAACGGAAGTGGTTTGCAACAGCATGCGACATGCAAGCGGCGGGAATATGGACTTAAGTTATTGATTTTATTGGTGCCCCCGGACGGAATCGAACCGCCGACCTTCGGTTTACAAAACCGCTGCTCTACCAGCTGAGCTACAAGGGCACGGCGCTCCGGTTAGCATATTTGTTGCGCCAGTAAAGACAAAACTCCGTTTTCGGTTACCTGCCGTGGTGAATGACGCCGCTGCGGACGCATCCTGAAAATCGCGCAATCGCTTCCTACATATGCAGAAGGTGCAATCGCTTCGAACCGGGGTGTCGCATGATCAGATTTGTCATCATTCTCCCAGTCGTCGTCATCGCCTGGATGCTGCTGGTGAAGCTCATCAACGATGTGAAGAAGGCCAATGTCGACTGGACCGGCGTGACCACGATCATCGGCTTCATCGCGCTCGCCTTCTGGCTTCGCCATATCACCGGCATGGGGTGAGAGAGAGGGAATAGGGAATAGGGAATGGTCAGTAGTGACTGGGCACTCTGGTGTTCCTGCCTTTCGCTACTTGCTTGTGCGCCAGGCCGTGCCACAAAAGATCTCCTCCACCTTTCGAACCTTTTCCCATGCCGCGCCGACTGATCTCCAGAGGCGAATGGGTCGCCTCGATCAAGGATCCAGGAGATCATCATGTTCAAGCGCACTCTGACATTGGGCCTCGTCGCCATTTTCGTCGCCACCGGTGCACTCGCCGGCACCGTCCAGTCGTCCTCGGCTCACGGCTTCCATCACCACCATCATCATCATCACCATTTCAAGAGGCATTGGTGGTGGCACCACAACCATCATCACCACGGCCATGGCAAGGTGATCATTTTCCTTTGATGGAGGGACCCATTCTCCCAAGAAGGGCGGCTTCGGCCGCCCTTCTTTCTGTGCGGTCTTCGCAATCGCCGGAGACGAAGCTGGACATGCCAAGCGGGCGGGCGTGCCAAAAAATCAAAAAAGATTCGAACCTTTTTCTTGCCCGCAACGACAGATGATCAAGAGGCGGATGGATCGCCTCGGTCAACGAAGCAAGGAGATCATCATGTTCAAGCGCACACTCGTTTCCGGCCTCATCGCCACCACCGTCGCCGCCACCACGTTGGTCGGCACCGTCCAGCCCTCGGCAGCTCATTCGCATCACCACGACCTTGGCATTGGCATCGCCGCCGGCGTCGGCGGGTTTGTCCTGGGCAGCCTGCTCGCCCAGCAGCAGCCGCGTACCGTCTATGTCGACGAAGACGGCGGCTCATGGCATGTCCGCCGCTGCTTCGATCGATATTCGAGCTACGATCCGGACTCCGACACCTACATCGGTTACGACGGCTATCGCCACTACTGCCGGCTTTGAGCGAAGGGGCACCAACACAGGAAACAGGGGCTGTACGCAGCCCCTTTTCTCTCGTTTGAAGGCGCCTGAAGACCGCGCTCAAAGATCAGCCTTCGGCTTGGAGTCCTGGATCGCCAATCCGGCCGCACGGCAGGCGTCACCAATGAGACTCGTATTCGGCGACTCATCACCTATCGCGACGAGCTCGAAGGTACTTCCCGCATCTGGATAGATCCTGGCGGCGAAAGGTTCGTCGGTTCCATGGCCGCCGGAAGATTTCTTGACGATGACATGGCCGCAGACCACGATCTCCCGGCCGCCGCCGAGGGTCCGTTCGCCGGCAAGCATCGTTCCGAACTTGGCGGAGGCAGGGTCCTGCAGCCGCTGACGAATGCCGGTCGTGATGATCTCCTCCAAGGCGAGCGAGATCGGGATGGGTTTCACGCGCTGGTCGCCGGGATCGGGTTTGGGCGCTGTCGTTACGCATCCGCAAAGTAAAGCGGCGAGCAGAAGCTGAGCCGTATTCCTCATCCGTGCCCTTTCGCATGCATTCGAACGCCACGGCAAGACGGTGAAATCCCATGTAGCGGCGCTATACAGCGATTTTCGGAGCGTCTAGTCTATTCCGATGGCCAACACGGAGGGTGGCTTGGACAATCAGGACCCGAAGGAAGACCTGATCGAGCCGGTTTTCCGCAATGGCACGGTAACCACCGTCGGCATCCTGCTGGCGTTCTCGCTGGGCTTCGTCACGCATTGGGCGGCCAACCCGATACCATGGCAGACCTACCATCTTGTCGCCGTCCTGCCGATCCTGGTCGGCATCGCCCTGCAGATGCGGGCGCTGTCGCTGCTGCTCAACGTGGATTCGCTGCGCCGGCAGATCTACGAGCGTGCCAACCGCATCTTCATGGCCGGCATCATCCTGACCGCCTGCGGAGTAGGGCTGGCGATCCTGCTGGATTTCTTCGATATTGCGACCAAGAGCGCGCTGCCCGGGGCAGCTTGATCAGCCGGCTTGCACGCCGCCGATCATCCTTGTCACTTCGGCGGCGGCGCTGCGCACCATGGGCCCGATCTCGGCCAGCCGCTCCGGCGTCACCCGCACGGTCGGCCCCGACACCGAGACGCCGCCGATCGGCTCGCCGAATTCATTGAAGATGGCGGCGGCCACGCAGCGCATGCCTGGGTGCCGCTCTTCATCATCCACAGACCAGCCGCGCAGCTTGATCGTCGCCAAATCGTGGGCAAGGGCGGAAATGTCGGAAAGCGTCTTGTCGGTGAAGCGCTGCAGCCCGGCCTTGCGCAGGATGGTTCCGACACGTTCCGGCTCGAGATGCGCCAGCACTGCCTTGCCAATGCCGGACGCATGGAAAGGGCTGCGCGTGCCCGGCCGGAAGAAGGCGCGGATCGCCTGGTGCGTCTCGACCTGGCTGACAAACACCACGCAATCATCCTCGGCGACGCCGAGATTGGCGGTCTCGCCGGTCCTCTCCATCAGTTCCTGCATGACGATGCGGGCGCGGTCGACCAGCTTGCGGCGGCGCAGGAACGCCGCGCCCATGCGGTAGGTCTCGACGCCGATCGACCACAGCTGGTCGCTTGTATCGAATTCAACCATGCCGTGGTTTTGCAGCGTCGTCAGCATGCGGTAGGCGGTGGAGGCGGCGAGGCCGCTCTGCGCGGCAATCTCGCTCAAGGAAAGGCCGCTGCCCTCGGCGACAATGGCCAGGATGCGCAGGGCCCGATCGAGCGACTGCACTGAATTGGCCTCGGAAGGCCCGTTGAAGGCGCGTGGACGGCCGCGCTGGCGTTTCTCGGTCGTTTCCATGCCGTCATTCTGGCTGATCTCGCCAAACACGCAATGAAAAAGTTTTCCACTCGAAGAGAGGTCGAATTCTTGGAAAACAGAAAACACAATGAAATCAGATATTAACTGTCGTTTTCTAGAAATGAAAAAATATTCTGAAAAAATTGAAAAATAGCCGGCTTGCTGACATCATCGGCCATCCAACAATGACAAACCCTGTGGAGGGCCGGAAAATGGCCAGGATGCGCGCTGTCGATGCCGCGGTTCTCGTTCTCGAAAAGGAAGGTATTTCCTGCGCGTTCGGCGTGCCGGGCGCGGCGATCAATCCGCTCTACTCGGCGCTGAAGGCGAGGGGCACGATCCGCCATGTCCTTGCCCGTCATGTCGAGGGCGCCTCGCACATGGCCGAAGGCTACACCCGCGCCAAATCAGGCAATATCGGGCTCTGCATCGGCACCTCGGGCCCGGCCGGCACCGACATGATCACCGGGCTTTACTCGGCCGCGGCGGATTCGATTCCGATCCTGTGCATCACCGGCCAGGCGCCACGCGCGCGGCTGAACAAGGAGGATTTCCAGGCCGTCGACATCGCCGCCATCGCTTCGCCCGTCGCCAAATGGGCGGTCACCGTCATGGAACCCTATCTGGTGCCGATGGCGCTGCAGAAGGCGTTCCATCTGATGCGCTCGTCGCGGCCGGGGCCGGTCCTGATCGACCTGCCGGTCGATGTCCAACTGGCCGAAATCGAGTTCGACATCGACGCCTATGAGCCGCTGACGCCGTTCAAGCCGGCGATGACGCGCGCGCAGGCCGAAAAGGCTCTGGCGATGCTCAACGCGGCCGAAAAGCCGCTGATCGTCGCCGGGGGCGGCATCATCAATGCCGATGCGTCGGATCTGCTCATCGAATTCGCCGAAATCTCAGGCGTGCCGGTCATTCCGACCTTGATGGGCTGGGGCGCGATCCCCGACGATCACAGGCTGATGGCCGGCATGTGCGGGCTGCAGACGTCGCATCGCTATGGCAATGCGACGATGCTGGAAGCCGATTTCGTCTTCGGCATCGGCAACCGCTGGGCCAATCGCCACACCGGCTCTGTCGACGTCTACACCAAGGGCAAGAAGTTCATCCATGTCGACATCGAGCCCACGCAGATCGGCCGTGTCTTCGCGCCGGACCTCGGCGTCGTTTCGGATGCGGGTGCGGCGCTGAAGATGCTGCTCGACGTCGCCACCGAGTGGAAGACGGCCGGCAAGCTGCGCGACTGGTCCGGCTGGGCGAAGGAATGCCAGGGTCGCAAGAAGACCATGAAGCGCAAGACACATTTCGACCAGGTGCCGCTGAAGCCGCAGCGTGTCTACGAGGAGATGAACAAGGCGTTTGGCCGCGATGTCACCTATGTCACCACCATTGGCCTGTCGCAGATCGCCGGCGCGCAGTTCCTGCATGTCTACAAGCCGCGTAATTGGATCAATTGCGGCCAGGCCGGCCCGCTTGGCTGGACCTTGCCGGCGGCGCTTGGCGTTCGCGCCGCCGATCCCGACCGCACCATCGTGGCGCTGTCGGGCGATTATGATTTCCAGTTCATGATCGAGGAACTGGCGGTCGGTGCGCAGCACAAGCTGCCCTATCTCCATGTCGTCGTGAACAATGCCTATCTCGGCCTGATCCGCCAGGCGCAGCGCGGCTTCTCGATGGATTTCGAGGTCAGCCTCGCCTTCGAGAACATCAACCGCGCCGGCGATCCCGAAGCCGGATATGGCGTCGACCACGTTGCGGTGGCCGAAGCCATGGGCTGCAAGGCGGTCAGGGTGCGCAAGCCCGAGGAATTCGCCGCCGCCTTCAAGGAGGCGCAGCGGCTGATGAAAGAGCACCAGGTTCCGGTCGTGCTCGAATTCATCCTCGAACGCGTCACCAACATCTCCATGGGCACCGAGATCGACAAGGTCACCGAATTCGAGGAACTTGCCGAAAGCCACGAAGATGCGCCGACGTCGATCGTCATGCTCGACTGATTCATTTTGTGAGGAAATTGCACTATGCCACGGTTTTCAGCCAATCTTTCCATGCTCTTTGGCGAGCATGACTTCCTCGACCGTTTCGATGCCGCCGCCCGCGCCGGCTTCAAGGGCGTCGAATATATCGGCCCGTATGATCACGCGCCCGATGTCGTCGCCGCGCGGTTGAAGAAGAACGGCCTGACGCAGGTGCTGTTCAATCTGCCCGCCGGCGACTGGGGCAAGGGCGAGCGCGGCATCGCCGTGCTGCCGGATCGCGTGCCGGAATTCCGCCAGGGCATCGCCAAGGCGATCACCTACGCGCAGGCGCTCGGCTGCCAGCAGGTCAACTGCCTGGCCGGCATCGCGCCGGCGGGTGTCGACCGCAAGGTGCTTGAGGATGTCTTTGCCGAAAACCTCGCCTTCGCGGCGGGGAAGCTGGAGCAGGCCGGCATCAGGCTGCTGATCGAGCCGATCAACACCCGCGATATTCCGGGCTTCTTCCTCAACTATTCGGATCAGGCCTTGGCGCTCATCGACCGTGTCGGGTCAAAGAACCTGTTCCTGCAATACGACATCTATCACATGCAGATCATGGAGGGGGATCTCGCCCGTACCATCGAGGCAAACCTCGGCCGCATCGCGCATATCCAGCTTGCGGACAATCCCGGCCGTCACGAGCCGGGGACGGGCGAGATCAACTATCCCTTCCTCTACGATCACATAGACCGCATCGGTTACTCCGGCTGGGTCGGAGCGGAGTACAAGCCGAAGGCGGGCACCGAGGCCGGGCTGGGTTGGTTCCGGGATCTGGCCGGGCAGGGCAGCGCGGCGGCGTAGCTGGCGCGAATTGCCAAGCGCTGGCGCTGCCCCTCACCCTTACCCTCTCCCCGTGAAGAACGGGGAGAGGGTGGCGCCAGCGATGCGGCCATCTCCCTTCTCCCCTCACTATACGGGGAGAAGGTGCCGGCAGGCGGATGAGGGGCAGCGCCAACGTCGAAGAACATTCGAACAAAGATTTTCGGGAGAACCACAATGGAAACCATCGGCTTCATCGGCCTCGGCATCATGGGCGCGCCGATGGCGGGGCATTTGCTGGACGCGGGCTATAAGGTCATCGCCAGCGATCACCGCTCCAAGCCGCCGGCTGATCTCGTTGCCAAGGGCCTGAAGTCGGTCGCCGGCCATGCCGCCGTGGCGAAGGCGGCTGATATCATCATCACCATGGTGCCCGACACACCGCAGGTGGCCGATGTGCTGTTCGGCGAGAACGGCGTCGCGTCCGGCCTGTCCAAGGGCAAACTGGTCATCGACATGAGTTCGATCTCGCCGATCGAGACCAAGGTTTTCGCTGGGAGAATCAATGAGCTGGGCTGCGACTATCTCGACGCGCCGGTCTCGGGCGGTGAAGTGGGCGCCAAGGCGGCATCGCTGACCATCATGGTTGGCGGCGAGGAAAGGGCGTTCGAGCGCGCCAAACCCATCTTCGAGAAGATGGGCAAGAACATCACCCTGGTCGGACCGAACGGTGTTGGCCAGACCACCAAGGTGGCCAACCAGATCATCGTTGCACTCACCATTGAAGCCGTCGCCGAAGCTCTTGTTTTTGCGTCGAAAGCCGGTGCCGACCCAGCCAAGGTCAGGCAGGCGCTGATGGGCGGGCTGGCGGCCTCGCGCATTCTCGAAGTGCATGGCGAGCGCATGGTCAAGCGCACCTTCGCGCCGGGCTTCCGCATCGAACTGCACCAGAAGGATCTCAACCTCGCGCTGGAGGGTGCGAAAGCGCTCGGCGTGTCGTTGCCGAACACCTCGACCACCCAGCAGCTGTTCAATTCCTGCGCCGCCAATGGCGGTGCGAAGGAGGATCACTCCGCGCTGGTTCGCGCGCTGGAGCGGATGGCCAATTTCGAGGTCGGCGGCGACGCAGCCGAAGTCAAAGGCAAAGCGGCATAGGTCAGGAGAAGGCGGCGCAACGTTCCCAAGCCGCCAACTCTTTCCCTGTCGGAGAACGGGTTCCTGCGTCGCCGGAACCCGTTTCTCGTCTGGAGATGCTTCTCGGCAAGCGGGTTGCCGCTTTAGCCGCGCTTCAGGAATGCTCGCGCTACATAGAGGCTGATCGCCGCGGCGTTCGATACGTTGAGTGAGTGGATGGCGCCCGGCATGTCGAGCCGCGCCAAGATCGTTACCGTCTCACGCGTCTTCTGGCGCAGGCCTTTGCCCTCGGCGCCCAGTACCAGGGCGATTTTTTCTCCGGCAAAGCTTTTTTCGAGTTCCGCAGGGCCATCCGAATCAAGCCCGATGGTGCGGAAGCCGGCCTCGTGCAATTGCCCGAGCGCATCGGCTAGGTTCTTCACCTCGATCTGGTCGATATGCTCCAGCGCACCAGAGGCGGATTTTGCCAGCACGCCCGATTCCTGTGGGCTGTGGCGCGCGGTGGTGATCAGCGCGCCGGCGCCGAAGGCGACCGCCGAACGCAGGATGGCGCCGACATTGTGCGGATCGGTGACCTGGTCGAGCACCAGAACCAGCTTTGCATCCCCAAGTGCATCAAGTCGCTTGGGCTTCAGCGGCTCTGCTTCGATCAGCACGCCCTGATGCACGGCGTCCGAGCCGGTGACCTTGTCGATATCCCTGGGCTCGACCAGTTCCGCCTTGAAGGGCAGGGCGGCGAGATCGGTTATCTCCAGGCGCTCGGCCGCATTGCGCGTCACCAGCATCTTCCTGATCTTGCGGCGCGGATTGTCGAGTGCCGCCCGCACGGTGTGCAGGCCGTAGAGTCGCACCAGGCCGTCCGCGGCGTTTTCGCCCGGCGGCACGGGCTGGCGTGGCCGGAAGGCCGGTGCGCCGCCGCTTTTCTCGTCGCGATAAGCGCGGCGAAGCTTGGCGTAATGAGTGTCTTTTGGGGTGTTGGCGTTGTTGCTCATGACCGGCTTCTATAGCCGTCTCCTACGGCTAAGGATATGGCCCGTCGCCGCAGCCGGCGAACAAGGTTGAAAAACCCTGGCTGCGCGGTTGACACCCACTGGCCTTGCCGCCATAAGGCGCTTCGCTGGTTTCGGAGAAGATACAACTCGGGTCCGAATTGGCGCGAATGCCTCGTTGCATGGCTCCGGCGGCAGACTGGAGAGGTGCCCGAGTGGTTAAAGGGGACGGACTGTAAATCCGTTAGCTTAGCTTACGTTGGTTCGAATCCAACCCTCTCCACCACTGCCGGCCCGGAAGCCCTGAAACGCGAGGCGGGTATGGAAGCGGACGCTTGCCCCGGAAAGAAATCCTGAGGGGCGGATCGACGGCGCTACTAGTCACCGTCTCCAGTCCGTGGCACTCCTGTAGATCATCAGGTCCAGTCTCATTCGCTCATATCTTGAAGCGCTTCGTGCTTGACGATTTCGATGCTGCGCAGGCTGGTGAGGCGGATCACGCCCTTGTCCTTCAGCCGGGTCAGCACCCGCGACACGGTCTCGATGGTGAGGCCGAGATAGTCGCCGATGTCCATGCGCGACATCGGCAGCTCGATCGGCTGCAATCCGCCCTGCCGCTCGGCCATGTCGAGGAGGAAGGCGGCGACGCGTTCGATGGCATTCTGGCGACCGAGGACCAACAGGTGTTCCTGCGCCCTGGTCAGTCCTTTGAGCGCCAGCGGCAGCACCTGACGCGAGATGTCCGCACCCGTGGCGAAGCGAAAGACGCGGATGCCGGTGGCGTTGATTGCCTCGGCGAAGAAATGATGCGTGCTGTCGGCCTCGAAGCCGAATGTCTCTCCGGCCAGGTGAAAGGCGCTGATCTGGCGACGGCCATCGGCGAGCAGGCGGTAGATGCGGACGGCGCCGAACTCGACCTGGTAGAAGGGCCCGGCCTTCTCGCCCTGGGCATAGATTTCCGCGCCGGCGGGAAAGAAGCTCAGCGGCTGCAGCAGCGCGGGCTCGAAAGCCTCTGGCAGGGTCGGCTGGGGGGACCGTGACGGCAGGGGAATTCTGGAGGTCGTGTAGGTGTGCATGGCTGTTTTCCCGGTTGATCCGCGACACAGCAATCGCGCGAATCCGTGGGTGACGAAATTCGGTTATGTCCCTACGGGAAACTACCTAGGACCAGTTCTTTGGCGGGCAGATAACGATCGCCTAAATCATGGGCGAACGGGACATCGAACGGCGCGGCAATCGGCCGGTCCCATCCAGGGCGCGGTTGACGCTGGAGCCGCCCTGCATGGTGTCAAGGTCGCGGTCGATCGGTTGCCGAACTCGAACCGTTCAGTCGCCGACGTGCTTCGCCAGCATGCTGTCGGTGTCGCCGCCGCGGCTCACGCGCTCGCTTCGCGTCCGGACACCTGCTCGATCGATATCCGAAAGAAGACGTGCGGGACGCTGTCGGCAACCAGGGGAATGGCCGGCTTGAGTGCGCCATGTTCCCACCAGTCGCGCCGGCGTTGGCCGGTGGAGCGCACCACTGCCAGTTCGATGGCGCGTTGCTTTGCCGGAATATGATTCAAATCAAGGCGGAAGTTGGCGCTTCCGCGCATCATATGGCGATGTGGAAACCAATCCTAAGCGCTCCGTTTGGTCGCGACCTTGAACTCGCCGTCTTGGACGAGGACGGCGAACATGCGCTCGTATTTCCCTGCATAAAGGGGCGGCAGGGTTGGACGAACGCCGCGACTGGCGTTCGCGTCGACATCCGCCCGACCCATTGGCGCTACTGGGAGTCGAAGGCAATGCCGACAGACGGCGGCAAGTCCCTGGGTGACGCTTCCTAGGGTCTGGATTCCACGATCAGCGCCATGCGCACGAGATGCGACAGGCTGCCCGCGCCCATCTTACTCATGACATTGGCGCGATGAATCTCGACCGTGCGCGGACTGATGCCCAAATCATAGGCGATCGTCTTGTTCGGCAGACCCGACACCAGCCCGTCCAGCACTTGCCGCTCCCGCTCAGAGAGCGACGCCATGCGCCCATGGATTTCCGCTGATTGTGGGTGCGTTGCGCCGACCTGGTTGCGGTTGTCCAACGCTGAGCGGATCGCATCGATCAAAACCTGATCGTCGAACGGTTTCTCGATGAAATCGGACGCCCCTTCCTTCATCGCCTGAACGGCCAGCGCCACATCGGCATGACCCGTCATGACAATGACGGGGATCGCCTGCCCGCGGGCTCTGAGCTGGCGCAGGAACTCGATGCCGTCAATGCCGGGCATGCGCACATCGGTCACGATACAGCCATCGAGATCGCCTGTCGCGGTAGCCAGGAAGGCTGTCGCCGATTCATGCAGGCGCACGGCAAAGTCGGCCGTCGCAAGGAGAAAACCAAGCGACTTGCGGACGTCGACGTCGTCGTCGACCACGTGCACAAGATCATTAGCGGTCATTGGCGACCTCTCCCTTTTCAACGATGCGCAAGGTGAAGCGGAAAGCGGTCCCTCCGCCAGGGGCGGCCTCCGCCCAGATATGGCCGCCATGCGATTCGACGATAGTACGGCAAATCGAGAGACCGACACCCATGCCCTGCTTCTTGGTGGTGACAAATGGCTGGAAAAGCTGGGCCGCGACCTCTGGCGCAAGCCCTGTGCCTGTATCGATCACGCTGACCTCGGCCATCCCGTCATCCCGGGCGACGGTGATGACGTGCAATTCGCGGCGTGGCGCACCTTGCATGGCTTCCACCGCGTTGCGCATCAGATTGAGCAGAACCTGCTGAATCTGGATGCGGTCGGTCAAGACCAGTTCGGCCAGCGGGTCGAGCTTGTAGCTGACACGGACATTTATCTCTCTTGCGCCGACCAGGGCCAGCGACGAGGCCTCTTCGATCAGCGTCGGCAAGCGTTCGACCTGACGCTCGCTCTCGCCTCTCGCGACGAAGTCCCTGAGGTGTCGGATGACATCTCCGGCCCGCAACGCCTGCTCGGCTGCCTTTTCGACAGCCTCGCGCAGCATGGGCGCATTCTCTTCCGTGCTTTTCTCGAGCAGTCGGCGACTGCCTTTGAGGTAGTTCGTGATGGCGGTGAGAGGCTGGTTGATCTCATGCGCCAATGTCGAGGCCATTTCGCCAAGCGCGGTAAACCGCGCCATGTGCAGCAACTCCTGCTGCTGCTCCTGTATCCTTGCTTCCGCCCTGTGGCGTTCGGTCAGGTCGCGGCAAAAGCCGGTAAAGAACCGGCCGGTACCCGGATGCATTTCGCCGACGGAAAGCTCCATCGGAAAGGTCGAGCCATCCTTGCGCATCCCTGTCACCGTGCGGCCGAGCCCGATGATCCGGCGCTCGCCCGTCGTCAGGTAGCGGTGGAGATACGCGTCATGCTCGCCATGATAGGGCGCCGGCATCAAGATGTTGACGTTTTGACCGATGGCTTCGCTCGACTGATAGCCAAACAGGGTTTCGGCCGCGGTGCTGAAGGATTGGATCCGGCCCTTTTCGTCGATGACGACCATGGCATCGGGCACGGTCGCCAGGATCGAACGCAAGTGATCTTCGCGCAACTGAAGGGCAGCGTTTGCGAAGGAAAGTTCGCTGACGTCGGTGCCCTCGACAAAGATTGCCGCGATACGGCCGTCGTCGGCCTTGATCGGCTGATAGACGAAATCGAGAATGCGCTCTTCGACAGATTCGCCATCCTTCTTGCGAAGCGCGACTTTCACTGCCCGACCTCTGTACGGCTCGCCGGTTTCATACACCTGGTCGAGCAGTTCGTAGAAACCCTGGCCCTCGAGTTCGGGCAGGGCTTCGCGCACCGACTTCCCAATCACTTGCCGACCGCCAATCAGCCGTTGGTAGGCGGCATTGGTCAACTCGAAGACATGACCCGGCTCGCGCATCAACGTCATGAACCCCGGGGCCTGCTCGAACATCAGGGCCAGCCGGTCATGCTCGGCCATGGTCCGCTGCTCGCCGCGAACTCGGTCGGTGACTTCGCTCAGAATGCACAGCACCCCACCGACCGTGCCGTCCACCTCGATGACCGGCGAGTATGAGATGTCGAAATAGACCTCTTCGGCAATGCCGTACCGTTCACTCTGCAGTGGCTTCGCATGCGCAAAGACAGTCTCGCCGGAGGTGCGTACCTTGTGAAGCGATGGTTCGAGGTCGTCCCACAGCTTTGCTCGATTTGCCGACGCCGGGCCACCGAGCGCCAGCGGATGCTTTCCGGCGAGCAATGAGGCACAGGCATCGTTGTAGAGCGCCACAAGGTCGGGCCCCCAGAACAGGGCTATCGGCGTGCGGGCCGGGAGCATGGTGCAGACGGTGTTGATCAGCGTCTGAGACCACGACCCTATCGAGCCAACCGGCGAAGTTGACCAGTCATAAGACATGATCAGCCTGCCGATCTCGCTGTTACCGAACGCTGACACCGATTTCAGCATGGTTTCACCGGTCGGCAAAACGCGCGTTTCCTTGTCGTTCACATCAAGTCCTTGGATGTAGGGACGTGCAATTTGGCCTAGTTATCATTCATCGCCCTCTCTGCCCACGCAAAACCGATCATGCCAGAGGCTCGTGATCGAGTGGACCGGCAATTGAGAAAAAGTCTTTTTGACCCGCATCAAGGCATCGAGCTTCGGTGGATGCATTTCATCCTCGCATTCCACCGGTCCAACGAGAGGCGCCCATCATGTCCTACAAGTCAATCATCGTGAATCTTGCCGTGGATGCACCTCCTGCAGCGACGGTGAAATTGGGGATCGAGCTTGCGGAGCGGTTTGGCGCCCGTCTCATCGGCCTGGCGGCTGCGGATGTTCCGCCCCTGGTCGCGACAGGCAACGGGATGGTCTACGAAGGGGAGATCATGCAGATCCAGCGCACGGAAATCGAAAAGCGGCTTGCCGAATTGCGAGCCGAATTCGAGAGGCTGGTTCCCGCATCGATCTTCAGCGAATGGGGGCAATCCGTTTCCAGCCCGACTCGTTTTCTGAGCGTTTCGGCCCGTGTGGCCGATCTTATCGTTACCGGCAGCGAGAAAGGGGAAAATGTCTTTCGAGCAGTGGATGTCGGCAGCCTCGTGCTCGGTGCAGGCCGACCGGTTCTGGTTGCCGCGAGCAATGTCGAGCATGTCATGGCAAAAACCGTGCTGGTTGCCTGGAAGGACACCAGGGAAGCGCGGCGGGCGATAGCAGATGCCCTGCCTTTTCTGGCCAAGGCCAACGAAGTCGTCGTTGCCACAATCGATACCGACCGCGACGAAGGCATTCGCGACAGCCTCGCCGATGTCGCAGTCTTTCTCGAACATCACGGTATCATGGCACGAACCGAATCGATCGCCGGCGAGGCTGACGGCGATCAGTTGCTGACATTTGCGCGGTCGATCCATGCGGACCTGATCGTCTCCGGTGCCTATGGTCATAGCCGTCTGCGGGAATGGGCGTTCGGCGGCGTCACGCGCTCGCTGATTGAGGAAAGCGGCATCAACCGCTTCATGTCGTATTGATGCCCACGGCGACCGAGAGCGCTACGCGGCGGACGACCTGTTCAGCCTGCCCCCAGGTGACAGGCTGTATGGCGAGGGCGTGAAGTCATGGCCAAGAAAAGCGCGGGCATCCTGCCCTATCGCAGGTCGAACAGCGGCCTACAGGTGCTGCTTGTCCATCCGGGCGGCCCGTTCTGGCAAAGCCGCGATCTCGGCGCGTGGTCCATCGCCAAGGGCGAGTATGGCGATGACGAACAGCCCGAGGCAGCGGCGCGTCGCGAATTCGCCGAGGAAACCGGCTGGGAGCTCAGCGGGGCACCGCTGCTTCCCTTGCGCGAGTTGCGCCAGCGCGGAGGCAAGCTCATCACGGCCTTCGCGGTCGAAGGCGATTTCGACACCGCTACGCTGCGCAGCAACATGTTCGAAATGGAATGGCCGCCGCGCAGTGGCCGCGTGCAGTCCTTTCCCGAGATCGATCGTGGTGAGTGGCTGGATCTTGCCCAGGCTCGGGAAAAGATGCTTGCCGGCCAGCGGTCCTTCCTCGACCGGCTTGTGGCGTCCATCTAGCCAGCGGCATGGCTTGGACTTGAAAGTCTTCCTGTTTTGACGGCTTGGGAGCTTCAATCCATCGCTTCACCGCTCGGACTTGGCAACGGCTCCGCCTGTTGACCGAGATCAATGTCGTGGGTCGCCAGCTTGGCAATGATGCCAGAAAGGCAGGAGTGACCGACATGAGCTTTCTCGACTACCTGATTTCGGTTGATACCAGGACCGCCTTGATGGACCGCATGATGCGCAAGCTGGGCGTCGACAAGCAATTGAAAATGGTGCCGGACCATATAGCCGTCACGAGTCGGGCAGTGGATCGCTGCCGCTCCTGCGGCCATCAGGGCGAATGCTCGATTTGGCTCGACGAACATCAGCAAGCCGATAACCCGCCGGATTATTGCCGCAACCGTGACTTGATCGCACGGCTGCAACATGCGGCCGGCGAACGTTAGAGCGCCGAGCGAACACACCGTTCGCGTCGACAAGATCGTGGTGCTGGCTTCAGGCGCTACGAAACCAGAATGACGGACAGAGGGTCGGCGCAGAACAGATCATCCTTGACGGCTTTGACGCCGGCAGCGTTTTCCGCCGCGACAATTGCTGCCTGGCGCTCGCGTTCATCGAAGATGGCGCCGCTCAGTGTCACCACGCCCTTGTCGACGGTGACATTTATCATGTCCTTGACAGCCCATTTCTGGGCAGCGAGTTCGGCCAGGATAGTCTGGCGGATCTGTTCGTCGTCGACGGACATCGGGGCCACGGCTGACTGCGGGAGAAGCAATGCCCTAAGAAGGTCGGAGCGGGCAACGATGCCGACAACCCTGCCGGCTTCGACGATCGGCACGCGTTTGATGCGGTGACGCGCCATCAGTTCCACGATCTCTGCCAGCGAAGCGTCGCGGGTCGCCGTGACGACATCATCGGACATCACCTCTTCGACCTGTCGCCCGTTGGCTCGGACGTATTCATCAGCGGCTTTTCCGGGACTGACGAGAAATTCCAGCCAACGCGAACGCTTGCGCTCAGTGCCGAGTTCTCCACGGCGCAGGAAATCGCCTTCGCTGACCATTCCAACCAACGTGCCGTCGCCGCGGATGACGGGCAGGCCACTGATCCTGTTCGAGAGCATCAACTGAGCCGCGTCGGCGACAGATGCGGACGGTGCTATTCCGACCACTGGCGCGGTCATTATGGTTTCGGCTTGCATGGATGCCTCCTCAAACGCGTGTTCTTGCCATTTATCGGCATGATGGCCGCGGCATGCCTTGATCTGAATCATTTTCGGCGAAGGGCAGCGTCGCGTATCGTGTGGCCAGGTGGCGTTGGCATGGGAAGGATTGGCTTGCACGCGAGCGACCTTTCCCGATCAATCGCAGGCGGTTGGCCAGAACGATTGACCGGGTCCGGAAAGACTGAAAGAGCCGCTGGCGCTGATCGAGGAACTAGTCGTCGTCTGATGCTTCGCTTTCGCCAACGACACCACTGGCGGACCGATCATCGCACTCATCGTCGCCGACGCCTTTGACTGCCTTCGGGCCGGTGGCGTCCTTCATCGGGATGGCCTCCAGATCGATTGGGCCGGCAGGGGCGACGGCAGCTGGCGCTCCACATGATCCTTCGTTCGATTCAGCGGCCGCCGGCAGGGCAAAGATTGTGAGACCTCCAAGTGCTACAAGCAAAAACATGGAATTGCGCATGATTTCGATATCCTTCTCAGCGCGGCCATGATTGGACGCGATGACACCCAATAGAGAACTCTTGCTTGCTGGCGGCTGAGGATGGCTGACAGCAGATTGACAGCTTCCGTGTGCGAGATGCCTTGTTGATGATAGCCAAGCTGAAGTGTCTCATGGTGATGGGTCTGATCGGGCTTGCCCTGGTCCAGCCGCTTGCCGCGCTTGCCGACGAGGATGACGACGGCGACCACGATCGGGCGCGGGACCTCTACGAACACGGCGAAATCAAAGGCCTTGCCAAAATCCTGGACATCGTTCGCGCCAAAACGCCCGGCGATGTTGTCGCGGTCGACCTCATCCGCCTCGGCGACAAATGGGTCTATCGGTTCCAGATCATCGTCGCGGATGGTCGTCGCAAGATCGTCGATGTCGACGCCGATGCCGGCGTCATCATGGGGGGCGAGGAGGGCGACTGATGAAGATTCTCCTTGCTGAGGACGAGCCGCGCATCGCGGCCGACATCGCGGCTGCCCTAAAGGCATCCGGGATGGCGGTCGATATCGTGCGCGATGGCGAAGCCGCATGGTTCTCAGGCGACGTCGAGACCTATGACGCTGCCATTCTGGATCTCGGATTGCCCAAGCTAGACGGCCTCACTGTCCTGAAACGCTGGCGGGCCAATGGCCGACGGTTTCCCGTTCTCATCCTGACGGCCAGGGGCATGTGGACGGAGCGTGTCGAAGGCATCAATTCCGGCGCCGATGACTATCTCCCCAAGCCTTTCGAAATGGAAGAACTGCTTGCCCGGTTGCGGGCAATTCTGCGGCGCTCGACCGGGCAGGCGGCGCCCGTGCTGAAGTCAGGGCCTCTGCTTCTGGACACACGCCAGATGCGTATCTCGCTGCGCGGCATTCCCGTTTCGCTTTCGCCGCTGGAGTATCGGCTCCTGGCGTTTCTGATGCATCATGCCGGGAGCGTGGTGGCGCCCACCGAACTGGCCGAGCACCTGTATGATTCAGGCAATGACCGCGATCCGAACACGATCGAGGTCATTGTCGCGCGTTTGCGTCGCAAGCTTGGCAGCGACGTCATCGAAACGCGGCGCGGTTTCGGGTATCTGATACCCGATGAGCCCCCTTGATGGGCAACTCGATCCGCTTCAGGCTCTGGTTGGCAGCGACGGTCTCAATCCTCATCGCACTTGCGGTGGCGGGAGTCGGACTGCGCTATCTATTCGAGTTGAATGTCGAACGGCGCGTCGTCAGTGAGCTGACCGTCGACCTCAACGACCTGATCGGCGCTACCACATACGGCTCCGACGGCCGCCTTTCAGTTCAGGCGGCCCTGACAGACCCGCGCTTTTCCATTCCCTTGTCCGGTCATTACTGGCAGGTGGAGGACGTCGGTTCCGGCAGCCTCGTCCGCTCGCGTTCACTATGGGATGCAACCCTTGCCTTGCCGGCCCTCGGAACCGGCGGCGAACTCAGGGAATTCAAGGAATTCAAAGGGCCCGACGGAGAGCTGGCCATCGCCGTCGAGCGCATGGTCACCGATGTCGACGGCCGATCGTTTCGCGCCATCGTCGCGGAAAACCATCGCGGCGTGGAACTGGCGGTCAGTGAATATGTCCGCGATCTTGCGCCGGCCTTGATCCTGCTTGCCCTCGCCCTGATGGCAGCATTCTTCATCCAGATCACCGTCGGTCTTGCTCCGTTGGAAGGCCTGCGGGTCGCGGTTCGAAACGTGATTGCACAGCGAGCCGCGCGATTGGATGTAGCGGCGCCGAGCGAGGTGCAGCCGCTTGCCGATGAAATAAATCGGCTGCTCGATGCCCAGGAGAAGGCGCTGGCGCGCGCCCGATCCCGAGCGACAGACCTGGCGCATGGCCTCAAGACACCGCTGCAGGTCTTGTCGGCCGACATTCGCGCCTTGCGCAAGAAGGGCGAAACCAGCCTGGCCGACGAAATCGAGAAGAGCACGGCGGCGATCCGACGTCACGTCGAGCGGGAACTCGCGCGCGCCCGCCTCGCGCCCGGCGTATCGGCCAAGGCCTTTTGCCGCATTCGGGAAACGGCGGCGGGCGTCATTGCCGTGGTCAAACGCACGCCAGGCGGCGAGCAGCTTTCGTTCAAGGTGGAGATTGCCGACGATCTGATGGCGTCAATCGATGAAGGTGACCTGTCCGAAATCCTCGGCAATCTGGTCGAGAATGCGGTGCGCTACGCAAAATCCGAGGTGCGGGTCGATGCATCCGCGACTTCCGGCGGAGTCGTCATTGCCGTCGCGGACGACGGACCTGGTATTCCTGAAGCGGATCGGCAATCCGCCCTGTCGCGCGGTGTCCAGCTGGACAGCAAGGGTGGCAGCAGCGGGCTTGGCCTTGCCATCGTCTCGGACATTGTCGAAGCCTACGGCGGACGCCTTGACATGGCCAACGCCAACCCCGGCCTGGTGGTGACCATTTCCTTGCCACGACACCGTTGACCCCGCTTCACGCAAACCCCGGGAAGTAATCGACCTTTATTCGCGAGCGGCGAACGCCCATCGCGCGAAGCTTCTGGCGCAACACCTTGACCATCGCCTGAGGGCCGGAGATGTAGAATGTCCGCTCAAGGTAGTCGGGTATGGCCAAGCGGATCAGACGCTCGTCGATATAGCCTTGATACTGGCCGTGTTCACCACCGCGGGCAACGGCATGAACCGTCCGGATGCCGAGTTCTCGCCTGGCGGCGCCGAGCACGTCGCGATAGGCGATATCCTGCTGGCCTTCGGTCCCATAGAGGATGACGATCGGCCGTCTCTCCTTCCGGTCAAGAAGATGTTGCAGCATGGAACGGAACGGCGTGATGCCGATGCCTCCGGCAAGGAAGGCAATCTTGGTTTCGGGCTTGGCGGGCAACGTGAAGCTTCCGGCCAATTGCGCGGCATGAACCCGGTCGCCGGGCTTGAGGGTCATAAGCCCGCGCTTGAAGGCGCTGGATTCGGGATAGAATTTGACGCCGAGGCGAACCGTTTCCTCCGTGGGTGCGGAGGCGATCGTGAAGTAGCGCCTGTTGCCGCGATTATCGGAACGGTCGAGGCCAAGCGTCCATTCAAGATACTGGCCAGCCTGGAAGGCCAGCTTTCGTGGTGACCGGAAGATGAAATCATAGCTGTCGACGGCCGAGCGCTCGATGCGTTCCAATGTCAGCACGAAGCGTCCCCTCGGGCCGGCTGCGTAGGCAAACAGGTTGCCAGCCAGCAGCGCCAGCTCCGGTGTGAAATAGAACGAGCCGATATGGATGTTCGGGGCGAACAGGAAGCCGACGATGGCGGCGAAGGCGATGCGCGGCAAACGCGCCGTCGGCGCCGTCAATGGCTCCGTCAACATCACGAAGGCAAAGAACAACAGCGGCGACGAAGTCAGGGTTTCCTTGAGCGCGACGACATATTGCGAGGGCTCGGTGGTCGCCAGGATCGTCGCCAGCGTGACGGCAACGAAGGTCGCGAAAAGATCCAGCCGGCGCAGCTTGCGGACAATGAGGATACCTCCAACCAGCACAACGGGGAGCAGCCACAAATTGCCGCCAACCCACCAGGTCGCCGGCTTGTCGAGCAGGAACGCCGACAATGCCACACCCAGGGCAGCCGGATTGAACAGGTGCTTTCTGCCGACGGCGAAGATGAATTTGGACGAGATCGCCCAGACGGAAGCGAATGCCACGGCACCGATGCCCGCAAGATCGGTGACGGCCACCGGGTCGAGGATAAGCGCCAGGATAAGCGCGGTGATGTAGACCGACTCGCTGTTGGCCGGCACTTCGAAGATGCGGGCGAAGACCTTGTTGGCGATCCAGCACGCCGCCAACGCCAGGGCCGTGGTGAAAGCGAGCGCTACCGGATCATGCGGCACCAGGCCGGCAAATCCGAACACCAGGGCCGTGGCCACCAAAGCCATGAGATAATACAGGATCAACCTGTACATGGTCAGCCGGTCGAGAAATCGGTCAATGGTCTTGATCATGGCGTGCAAAGGGCTCCGAAGCCGCTGGTCGGCGTGGCACGGCCATCGATGTCGACGACGTAGCCTTCCAGACCTGGCGTTTGCTCGAGAAAGAAGATGCCGTCCCGTCCCATGGCGAAGGCCGCCGTGGCGAAACGATCCGCTTCGAGGACATCCGCCCCGATCACCGTCAAACTGACGATGTCGCCGATCGGGGTGCCAGCCCCATGCGGATTGTAGATATGTTGGCCGCGTACATAGGTACCGGACGTCGCGACGCCGCGTCCGCGCGGGTAAACGATCTTGATGACCTCATCCGCATTGAAGGGATTGCGGATGCCCACGCTCCAGTCCTTTCCTTCGCCGTTTCTCCCGGACGCCTGGATGTCGCCGCCGGCCTCGATGAAGAAATCGCTGACCCCGCCTTGTCGAACGATTTCGGCCGCGTTGCGGATGGCCCAGCCCTTGACGATGCCGGACGGATCAAGGGAACCGTCAGGCTTGCGGATGTCGAAGTATCCGTCCGTCTCGTTTTTCGTCTGTTCGGCGAGCGCCAGCACTTCCATCATTTCGCCGCTCCAGTCCCTGACCGGTACGTCGCCTCGGTTGATGGCGGAAATCTCGCTCTCGGTCCTGTACGTGCTGAAGCGCCGATCGATGTGCTCGAAATAATCGAAGACCTTGTCGATCAACGCGTGCGAAGCGCCGCCGACATCGACGGTGACGGGCATGCCCATCAAAATCCGGGTTTCACGCATGGACCTACGAAGCGGCTTTCTTCAGCGCGCCGCCAAGCGACTGGATGAAGGCCCTGCTGGTCAGCGTCGCGCCCGAAATGATGTCGACATGGGCGCTTTGCGCGCTGATCGCCTCGTCGCGCAGCATCGGCAGTGCCTGCCGGTTGATGCTGACGGAGGTGCGGCGGTCAGATGGGTATTTCAGCACTTTCAGCGCCGTCAGGCGACCGCCCTGGATGGAAGCCTGAATCTGGATGAGCCCGTAATAGGCATCCGCGACGGGACCGGTGTAGGTGCCATCGACGAAGCCATGCGCGGCCGGCTTCGTGCCGGCATTCACGGTCGCCTTCATGCCTGTACGGATGACGCGGGCGGTTGCTTCCGCATAGTCCGGCCGCGGTTGCGGGATGGGTATGTAAACGGCCGGAGTGATGACGAAGGATGGCGTTTCAGGCGCGGGAACGGCGGCCGGTACGGTTGCGGCTCCAGTCGGTACTGGTGTCGGGGCGACTGTCCGCGAAACCTGCGCTTGCTTTACGACGGGTTCCAGCTTCCGGGTGGGTGCTGTGATGGCGGCGGTTGTTTCCCTGCCAATCGCCGGCGGCGTGTTGAACTGGGGCTCGAGCCGGACGCTCTGCTGGCGAATGACAGGCATGGTCGGAGCCGGGGCGTTGTCAGTTGGCGCGGCGGGGATTACCGGCTGCGCGGTACCTCCCTCGGCGGCGTCGGCGGGCTGCGTCGAACCCAGCATGTCGTCCGCAGGGGCCGTACCGGCCTGTTCCCACACATAGGCGCCAGAGGCGGCGATCACGAAAAGTGACAAGGCAATCTGCTTCATTTGCATTGCATTCCAGGTTGCACTGGCGAATCCGTTTCGGATCGCTTCAACCGCAATATCTCACGCAAGAGCTGTCAATTGGCTGTCAGGGGGCGCCACCACGCCATTGGCGATGGTGCCGGTCTTGGCGGCGGCATCACTTGTTGCCGCCGTGTCTGCCTCTCCGCTGTCCTTGCAGTGTTGGGTGCGGTCGGCGTTAAAGCCGGCGGCGTGACATTCCGGGGCGCGCCGGCAATGGACTGCCGGACACGGCGGCTCCGCCGAAATCCTCGCATCGACTGTTTCCCAAGTTCGTGGGGTCTGGCCCGGGGAGCCCGATCCGGCCTCTGCTGTTCTTCAAGTTGCGAAAGCGCAACGAAGGCAGGATGCGCTGGACATATGAATGCGTTTTGTGGAGGCGAAGGTTCGACCATGAAGCAAGCCAGTTCCATCAAACCCGACATGGTCGTCGACGAGATCATGAGGCGATGGCCGGCAACGGTGACGGTGCTGTTGAGATACAGGATGCTTTGCGTCGGCTGTCCGATCGGCACTTTCCATACCGTGGCGGAGGCATGCCGAGAACATCAGATCGACGAGGGCGACTTTCTCCTCGAATTGGAATCGGTTGTTCGAGGAGACCGGTGACCGTCAGCCCTTGTCCCGGTTCTCGGCCAGGACCACCAGGCGATGCGGATCCTTGACCGTGACTTTCTGGCGCCCGCTGACAATGATCCCCCTCTCTTCCCACTTGCTGAGCAAACGGCTGACGGTGTGAAGTGTCGTGCCAGTCATCTCGGCAATGTCCTGCCGCGAGATCGGGAAGTCGATTTCGATGCCGCTGTCGGTTTTTCGGCCGGTCTGGTTCGCCAGTCGGAGCAGCGCATGCGCGACCCGCTGCTCCACCTGCTCCGTCGACATCTCCATCACCCGCGTCTGGGTTTCTTGCAGCCTGTTCCCAACCGTCCTGTAGGTCGTCGCGCCAAACGCAGGGAACCGTCGCGCCAGCTCCGGCCAAAGCGCGTTGGGCCAGGCCAGCACCACGCAGTCCACCGCGGCGACTGCGCTGGCGGGATAGGTCGTCCGGCCAAGCGCCGCGGCCACGCCAAAAATCTCGCCTTCGCTGATATACCTGGCGATGACCTGCTGTCCGTCCGGCGTGGTACGAACGACGCGTATGTGCCCCGCGATCAGAACGAAAAAGGAATGGGCCTCGGTTTCCTGCTCGAAGATCGCCGTGTCCTTGGCATAGCGTGACGATTTCGCGCCTCGGAGAAGCTCGGTCTGCTCGTCGGGCGTCAGGTCCCGGAAGAGCGGCAGTCGCGATATCAGCGATCGGTCCAGCGCAGCCAAGCGGATCCCCCACGGCCTGTTCCGCACCAGTCGTGCGGGAAACCTTTCTACCCCGAGTTTGCGCCAGCGCAAATTCTGCCGGCGCATATCAGGCTAAATGGCATGGAACGGCCAATGCCGCGAAGACGAAACAAAGGACAAATCGATGAAACTTTCCATCCTCGCTGCCGCAATCTCCATCCTCGCGCTCGCCAGCGGCGCAAGCGCCGAAGAGCACGTGGTGCAAATGCTCAACAAAGGCGAAAAAGGCGCAATGGTTTTCCAGCCGGCCTTCGTCAAGGCCGCACCCGGCGACACCGTCAAGTTCGTGCCGACCGACAAGACGCACGACGCTGAGTCGATCAAGGGCATGCTTCCGGATGGCGCTGAACCCTTCAAGGGAAAGCCCAGCGAGGAAATCACCGTCACACTGACGAAGGAGGGCGTCTACGGTGTCAGATGCGCACCTCACTACGGCATGGGCATGGTCGCCCTGATCGTTGTCGGCAAGCCGGTCAACCTCGATGCCGCCAAGGCGGTCAAGCACCCAGGCAAGGCAAAGACGGTGTTCGCCGACCTGTTCAGCCAGATCCCGGCCAACTGACCGGCAATCGATACAGCCATGCCTGCCGGCATAACTGGCAGGCTAGGGCCGGACGGACCGAGGGCGGCGGTTCATCCGGCCCTTTTCATTTGAGGATGCAAGTCATGGGAATTCCACGCCTGCGGGCCTACACCGGCCCAGCGTTTCTTTCCTACGGGTTCAGGCCCTTCTTCTTCCTGGGATCGCTTTATGCCGGACTGTCCGTTCTGCTTTGGCTGCCGATCTATGCGGGTGAACTCGACGCCCACAGTGCGTTCGTTCCCGTCGACTGGCATGTCCACGAGATGTTGTTCGGCTATCTGCCGGCGATCGTTACCGGATTCCTGCTGACGGCCATCCCGAACTGGACGGGCCGGCTGCCTGTGCAAGGCTTGCCATTGCTGGCATTGGTTGTCCTGTGGATTGCCGGTCGCGCTGCTGTTTTCTTCTCGGCGGATATCGGCTGGGAAGCAGGCGCGCTGATCGACGGTGCGTTTCCGCTCGCGGTCACCGCGGCGGCGGCACGCGAAATTGTCGCCGGACGCAACTGGCGCAACCTCAAGGTGCTGCTGCCGCTTGCCGTTCTGGCTTGCGCCAATGGCGTCTTTCATATCGAGGCACATATTCAAGGCACATCGGACGTCAGCCGAAGGCTTGGCATGGCTGCGGCGATCATGCTCATCTCGCTCATCGGTGGACGGATCATTCCGAGCTTCACGCGCAATTGGCTCGTCCGCGAAAATCCTGGCAGGCTTCCCGCGCCTTTCGACCGTTTTGACATGGCATCGATAGCCATCTCGGCCATCGCACTGGGAGCATGGACATTCGCCCCGGAAAGCATCGTCTCCGCGCTGCTGTTGGCGACCGCCGCAATTGGCCAGGCATGGCGTTTATCGCGGTGGGCTGGCGAGCGCACCTTGCGGGATCCGCTCGTGCTGGTACTTCATCTCGCATACGCCTTTGTGCCGGTCGGCCTTGCCTTGGTCTCGGCGTCGATCTTCTTCCCAGGCGCCGTGCCGGCGGCGGCAGGACTGCACGCCCTCGGAACCGGTGCGGTTGGCTCGATGACGCTCGCCGTGATGATCCGCGCAACGCTCGGGCACACCGGAGGAGAACTCAAGGCCGGAAGAGGCGCCTCGTTTATCTTCGTGGCCATCCTTCTCGCGGGATCGCTGAGAATCCTGGCCACTTTCGTTCCCTACGGCGTGATGATCGACATTGCCGGCACCGCGTGGGTGGCGGCATTTGCCGGCTTCATGCTGACCTATGGAACCGCGTTGATGACGCCAAAAGCACGGTGAGCGGCGCAGCGGCAGGCGGGCTCGTGACGGGTCGAAAAGACGTTGATGTGCTGTTCAGACGATGCCCAGCCAGCCGAAGATCCGGTTCGCCCATCCCGCATGGTCCCGGATCAATCTGAATCCCAGATTGTCGGGAGGCGTTCCGACGGCACAGCCTCCGCTTTTTCCGTCGCTGACGAAGTTCGACATATAGGCTCTGTGGCGCCCTTCAAGGACATGGACGCCGCAATTATCGACCGAACTCGCAACGCCGGTTCCATCGGCGGCCAACGTTATGCGGACATAGCAGGTCGACGTCCATTCCCAGACATTGCCGGAGAAGTCCGCGAGGCCTCGGGAATTCACTCCGAAGGAGCCACGGCTCCTGGGCAGGGGGTCCGGTTTGATTTTGAGTTCCACCTCGGCCTTGTAGCTGGTCAGCCAGCGCCTGGCGGGGTTGTTGGCGTCGTCTTCCACGCCCTCGAATTCACCTGCGAACCGCTCAGCCGCGGCAAATGCCCATTCCTCGTCGGATGGCAACCGCCAGTGGTCGCCGGTCGCTTCCGAATACCACCGGGCATAGGCGTCGGCGTCGAGATAGCTCACTCCGGTCACGGGAGCATCGCTCGGGACCGCGCGTGTCTCCTGTGGTGGCTGACAGCCGCCGGCCGCGACACAGGCCGCATAGTCGCCGACGCTGACTTGATAGGTCATGATTTCAAGAGGCTTGTCGAGTTGCCGTTCGAGACGGGGATTGGCTTGCGGGCGTCCGCCTTTCAGGAACTCGCCGGGCATCGGGTAGGTGATGGAACCGGGAAGCAAGGTTGTCATGGCAACGGGGCCGGACTGTCGATGCCCGCCGACTGCCTGCATCGACAGTCCTACCGGTACAGTCGCGGCCGCCATGGCGACCGACACAAGCTTCAAGATGGAAAGCGACATGGCTTTTGTCCAAGCCCGGACAGCATCGCTGTCCGGGCAGTTTTCGGTATCGTCAGTTCAAGGCGATGGGTTTCGGCGCCTCGACCTGCGTCATCAGGTCGTCATTCCACGTGCCTTCGACCATGAAATGAGCGGTCGCCCCGAGTTCCACGGCCTCGATCAGATTGTGATTGACATAGGCGTAGATGCCCGGCTGCAGGAACGTATAAAGCGCCGAACCCGCCGAGCCGCCACGGATGAACCAGGTTTCCAGATCCTTGGCCGGCGGATTGGCGAATTTGCCCTGCTCCCAGACATAATCACCGTGCCCACCGATCAGATGCGGCCGCGTATCGCGGTTGGCCTGCGAATGGACGATCAACACGGTCTCGCCGACCTTGGCCTTCATGGCGTTGTCGCCGGTCAGTGAACCGACCTTGCCGTTGAACACGACATGTGTCGGGATCAGCCCACGCATCACCTTGACGATGTCGTCGTAACCGTCGCCGGCCGACTCGTAGCTCTTGAAGTTGCCCTTCTCGTCGCGCGGGATGTAGAAGTCGTTCTCGCCGATGTAGAAAATCCTGTCGTACTTGATCGGCTTGCCCTCGTCGTTCCTGAGACCGTCGCGCGGCAGGATCATGATCGCGCCGCTCATGCCGGAGACGACATGCCAGGGGATCATCGGACCGCCGGGCGCGCAGTGATAGACGAACGTTCCCGTCCGGGTTGCCTTGAAGCGCAGGGTCACCTGTTCGCCGGGGTTGATCAAGGTGAGGCCGCCGCCGCCCAGCGCACCGGTCGCTGCGTGGAAGTCGATGTTGTGGGCGAGGGAGTTGGTATCGGGGTTGATGAGCGTCAGTTCGACATAGTCGTCCTGGTGCACGACCATCAGCGGGCCAGGAATCGAGCCATTGTAGGTCATGGCATTGAGCTTCGTGCCGTCGGCATCGATGACGACAGGCTTTTCCTCGATCGTCATGGTGAATTCGACGATCTTCGGTCCTGTCTTGGCGACCTGATCGTGCGGATGGACGAAAGGCGGCGCCACAAGCTTGATCTTTTCGCGCGGCAGCGCCTTGATGTCGGCTTGTGTGACCGTTGCGGAAAATGCCGGCATCGCCGCCACGGCGGCAGCGCCAATGGCTGCTCCGAAGAGGGCTTCGCGTCGCGTGAACATGTTAGTCTCCTGTCTCTCAACCGTTGCTGATGGGCAGAACATACCTGAGATGACGCAGCGTCTCTTTGCGTTGGCGCAAACTGGGTGAGTTTCATTGGTTGGCCGGCATGAGCCCTCGACCAAGGGCAACCGTGCGCGTCACATGGTGCGGAGCGCTGGCAACGCGCTGACGGCCGACATCGGTGTCGGCAAAGCCATCCAGATCAGAGGTCCGGCTTGTCGTCCCGATCGATAAGGATCCGCTCGGCGGCTCCGTCGAGATCCTCATATTGACCGCTCCTCAAGGCCCACAGGAAGCCAGCCAGGCCCAGCGCGCCGAGAAAAAGGGCCACGGGTATGAGGTAGACAAGCGTCGTCATGAGGGTTGTGCCAGTTGGTCGCCCCTGGCGCGCCTATCCCGTCGCGCGTCTTGCGCCGGTGCGTTTGCCACAAAGCCTTGCAGGCGTAGCGCATTTCCGATCACAAGCAGCGACGAGGCGGACATGGCGATCGCCGCGATCAGCGGTGTGACGTGGCCTAGGATGGCGATCGGTACCGCGACGGCATTGTAGACGATCGCGATGGCGATGTTCTGACGAATCAGGCTTCCCGCCTTGCGCGAGACGTCCACGGCAAGCGGCACGGCCAGAAGGCTTTCGCGCAGGAACACGAAATCCGCAGCGCTGCGGCCGATGTCGGCCGCGGTGGCCGGAGCGATCGAGACATGCGCCGCGCTCAGTGCCGGCGTGTCGTTGAGCCCATCGCCGACCATCAGGACCTTGTGTTCGGCTTTCGCCAGGGTTTCGATGTGCTCGACCTTGCCGGACGGGAGCAGGGCCGGGACGAAGCTGTCGATGTTCAGCATCTCCGCGACTTTGCCACAAGCCCCGGCGGTATCGCCCGAGAGCATCTCGACCGACACCCCGGCATCCCTCAATTCCAGTATGGCTGCCCTGGCGTCGGCACGCAACGCATCCTCGAAGTCGAAGGTCGCGACAATGATCCCGTCTTTCGTCAGAACCGTTCCGCCATGGCCATGTCTGCCTTCTCCACCGGTTCGCGCCTTCCATCCAGCCCATCCGCGTCGACCCAGCCGCCAGGTGCTTCCCGCCGCGCTGGCTTCAATCCCGAAACCAGGGTGCTCGCTGACGGATTCGAGCTTCGGCCGGCCGGCAAGACCTGCGAAGCCGGCTATGGCCTTTGAATAAGGGTGACGCGAATGCGCGGCCATGTCGGCTGCGATGGCCAGCATGGCTGGATCGATCGACGACGCATTGATGAGACGGGGCTGTCCGAGCGTGAGCGTGCCGGTCTTGTCGAACACCGCCGTATCAATCGTAGCCAGGCGTTCCATGGCCGAACCGTCCTTGACCATGATGCCGTTTTCGAACAGGCGCCGCGCCGCGACCACCTGCACGATCGGTACGGCGAGGCCCAGCGCGCACGGACATGTGATGATGAGAACGGCGATGGCGATGGTCATCGCCCGATGCCAGTCGCCGGTCGCCGCCATCCAGCCAAGGAATGTCGCGAAGGCCGTGAGATGAACCACCGGAGCGTAAAGCGCCGAAACGCGGTCGGCGATGCGGCGGTAATGCGCGCGGCCGCCCTCGGCGGCTTCCATCAGGCGAACCATTTCCGCCAGGAAAGAGTCCTTCGCGGCGGCTGTCGCCTGGATCGTCAGCGGACCGGTAAGGTTGAGCACGCCGGCCTGCACGGATTCCCCCGGCGCCGCGTTTCTGGGCGTGCTCTCGCCGGAAACCAGAGAGCAATCGAGATCCGACGATCCCCGAAGGATCTTTCCGTCGACGGGAATCCTTTCGCCGGCGGCGATCAGCAACTGCATGCCTGGTTCGATCTCGCCAATCGGCAGGTAGTCGCGCGCGCCATCGCCGCGCACCACCATGGCGCCACGCGCCGCCAGTTGCGACAGGCCTTTTACGGCGGTTCGGGCTCGTTCGCGCATCACGTGATCCAGCGTGCGGCCGATCAACAGGAAGAACAGCAACGATACCGACGCATCGAAATAGGCGTGATCGCCATGGTTGATCGTCTCGTAGAGGCTCATGGCGTAGGCGAGTGAGACACCGACCGCGATGGGCACGTCCATGTTCATGCGGCCGTGGCGCAGCGCATTCCAGGCCGAGCGGAAAAAGATGCCGCCGGCGAAGGCAAGCGCCGGGATGGCGATCAGCGCCGAGACCCAGTGGAACAGATCGCGGGTCGGGCCTTCAGCACCGGACCAGACCGAGACCGAAAGCAGCATGATGTTGCCGGCCGCAAAGCCGGCAACCGCGACGGCGCGGATCAGCTCCGCAAGCGTCTTGTCCCTTTCATCGACCTCGGGGGCGAACAGATGTGCCTGGTAGCCGAGCCGCCCAAGCGCGGCGACGAGCGGCGGAACGTCGTCGCCACGCCACTGGACCGAAACCCGTTTGGTCGACAGGTTGACGCGAGCGCTCTCCACGCGATCGAGCTTTCCCAACGCCGTCTCGATCGTTTGGATGCAGGCCGCGCAATGAACCGTCGGAACTGAAAGGTCAGTCTGGTTGAGACCATCGCCGAGCGATCGGCTCGCCAGCTTGATCTCCTGGCTCGACGGCAGGACGGATGTGCCGCTGTCCATATCCAGCGCCATTTCCGCGCCCGGCGCACAACAACTCATTGCAGCGCTCCATGGGAAATCATGATCCTGCGGACCTCGCGATAGGGCTCCGCGAGACCGGCATCGGCGTCCACCTCGACGATCCAGACGCCGTCCTTTGGCATGTGCTGGGCGGCGAATTCCTGGCCGGTGGCGAGGGCGAGCGTGACGGACTTGTCCTCTTTCTCGTAAGCCGGGTGGCGAAACAGCACCTTGACACCATGCAAGGCAACCGGCTTGCCGGCGGCATCAGCGAGGCTGTAGCGGACCTCGCCCCATGCGATGGTCAGCTTGCCGGTCCAGCCGAGGGCTGCCTGCGCCCGCCCTTCCTCGGCCTTTTTGTTGAATTGCTGGCTCGCCACGTAGGTGTTCTCGACGACAAGGCCAGTCCAGCTTGTGTTGGCGAGCGTCGCCAGGGTCAGATTGACCGCGAGGATCACGCCGAAAAAGGCAAGGATGACGGCCAACATGTGCTTGCCGGTGAATTCGCGGGGCTTTTGCGCCTTGGCGGTCATCTGGCGGTCTCCGGTGCGTTGAAGGTGGCGGTGTACTCGTCCGACTCGAAACTCGCCTTGTCCTCGACCCGGAACTTGAAGGTCTGCGCCGTGCCCTGAATCTGACCTGCCGGCTGGCGCACGAAAACCTTCAGCATCTTCAGCCGGTCGGGTTCGACCGAAATCGGGACGGAACGACCGACGGGCACATCGATGCCAACGACGCTCATCTCGGCTCCCTGCAAGCCTTGAATGGTGACGACGATCGTCCTTGGCTCGGGGATCATGTTGAGCAGTTTGACGGTGTAACCGTTGCGGATCGAGCCGTCGGACAACGTGACGAACTGCGGATTGCGGTCATGCAGCACGTGACTTCGAGCCGGTCGCGCGTCAGCAGCGAATAGAGCAGGCCCAGGCCGATCAGCGACCACATAGCCATGTAGACGTAGGTGCGCGGCCGGAAGATCTTGCGGATATGAAAATGGGCCACCTTGTCGGAGAACGTGCCATCTGCCGTCCTGACCAGCGCCGGATTGACGGAGCTGGAACCGCCAGCGGTCGCCAGCATCATGTTGGCGTTGTAGTCGGAGAGCGTCGCGTAGGAGATCAGCCCGCGCTCCCTGCCGAGCTTGTCCATGATGCCGTCGCAGGCGTCGATGCAAAGCGCGCAGGTTATGCATTCGAGCTGCTGGCCATCACGAATGTCGATTCCCATCGGGCAGACCGCGACGCAGGCATTGCAGTCGACGCAGTCGCCGACGGGCTGCCCTGCGGCAAGGATCTTCTTGGCGTGACGCGAGCGCGGCTCGCCGCGCCAGTCATTGTAGGTGACGGTGAGGGAATTCTCGTCGAGCATGGCCGCCTGGATGCGCGGCCACGGGCACATGTAGGTGCAGACTTGCTCGCGCATCAGCCCGCCGAACGTATAGGTCGTTGCCGTCAGCACGGCGACGGTGATGTAGGCGACGGGCGCCGCGGTGCCGGTGAAGAGCTCGACAGCCAGCGTCGGCGCATCGGCGAAATAGAAGATCCAGGCGCCGCCGGTCGCCGCGCCTATGACCAGCCAGATGGCGTGTTTCGATACCCGCAGCACGAGTTTGCGGACGGTCCACGGCCCGGCATCGAGCTTCATGCGCGCATTGCGATCACCCTCGATGGCCCGCTCGACGACCAGAAACAGATCGACCCATACGGTCTGTGGGCATGTGTAGCCGCACCAGGCACGTCCGACAGTCGACGTGATCAGGAAAAGACCGACACCGGCCATGACCAGCAGGCCGGCCACATAGTAGAACTCCTGCGGCCAGATCTCGATGAAGAAGAAGTAGAATCGCCGGTTGGCGAGATCAAGCAGCACGGCCTGGTCCGGGGCGAATGGGCCACGATCCCATCGCAACCACGGCGTCAGATAGTAGATGCCCAGCGTGATTGCCATCACCAGCCACTTGAAGCGGCGAAAGCTGCCTGAGGCGCGTTTCGGGAATATCTTCTTGCGTGCCGCGTAAAGTGGCTGACGGGTCTTGGCGGAGTTGACCGCCTCGGCTTCGAGCCGTTCTACCTGTGTGTTGTCCAGCACGAGTATCTCCAATCGCGCAACCGATGGTTTGCCGTGCAACCGGACATTCCCGATTCTACTGGCGTCCTGAGTGCCGCGCGTCGGCGAAGCTTTGCCGCATGGCAAGCCGCACCGCGTTGATGCAAGTCAAACCGGGTCGCCGGAATGCAAATCGAGGCCCGGCTCAGCCGGGCCTCGTCGCCTGGGCGACGATGGCCAGAGAATGGGCCCCCGCTTCCTATTCTCCACCGCCAAGCGAATGCACATAGACCGCCAGTTCCTTGACCTTGGTTTCGCCCAGGCGCGCGCCCCAGGCCGGCATCACGCCGTGTTTCGGCGCACGGACCTGGGCGGCGATGGCTGCTTCGCCGGGTCCGTAGAGCCAGATCGCATCGGTCAGGTCGGGGGCGCCGAGTTCCTTGTTGCCTTTCGCGTTGTCGCCGTGACAGGCCACGCAATTTTCCGCAAAGACCTTGGCGCCGGGCGCGACCAATGCCTGATCGCTGACAGTGCCGGACAGGCTGGCGACGTAAGCGCTGACCTGTTGGATCTGGTCGGCGGTGATGACGTCGCCAAAGGCAGGCATTTCGGACACGCGGGTATCCGTATCGGACGCGAAGCGAATGCCGTGCGTGATCGTCTGCTGGATCTGCTCGGCCTTGCCGCCCCACAGCCAGTCGTCATCGTTCAGGTTGGGAAAGCCCTTGGATCCTTGCGCGCCGGAGCCGTGGCACTGCACGCAATTGACTTTGAACGCGGCGCTACCGGCGGCGATGGCGAATTCGCGCAACGCATCGTCGGAGGCGATCTCGGACACGGTTTTCGATTGAATTGCCGCGACATACTTGCCCTTGGCAACCTCGGCCGCCGCCAGCTCGTTGCCGACGTCGTTACGGCTCGAATAGCCGAGCACACCCTTGGTTGCCGAGGTCAGCATCGGCCATGCCGGGTACGCAATGGTATAGCCGATCGCCCAGACGATGGTGATGTAGAACGTTATGATCCACCAGCGCGGAAGCGGATTGTTGAGCTCCCTGATGCCGTCCCACTCATGGCCAGTGGTCGAGACACCAGTGACCTCGTCGATATGCTCGTTGCTCATCGTCAATCGTCCTTGAGAGGAATACGGGCGGCTTCGTCCGCTTGGCCGCGGCTGCCGGGGCGGAATGCGAAGGCGACTGCGCCGACAAAGAAGAGAGCCATGGCAACCAGGCCCCAGCTGTCGGCAAACTCTCGCATCAAATTGTAATCCATCGATAAAACTCCTCAGCGATAGCCGGCGGCTTCGTCGTAGTTCTTGAAATCGACCAAGGTGCCGAGCATCTGCAGGTAGGCGACGAGGGCATCCATTTCGGTGACCTGTTGCGGGTTGCCGTCGAAGTCGCCGATCTTGGCCTTGGGGTAGCGGGTCTCAAGACCGGATGTATCGGCGTTGGGATCGGCTTGCGCCATCAGGTCGGCATTGGCGTGAGCGATCATGTCATCGGTGTAGGGGACGCCGACCCGCCCATTGGCGACCAGATGTGTCGAGAAATCCTTCACCTCGATCGGCTGGTCCTTCAGGAACGCGTAGCTCGGCATGATCGATTCCGGCACCACCGAACGCGGATCCGTAAGGTGCTGAACGTGCCATCCATTCGAGTAGCGATCGCCAACCCGGGCGAGGTCCGGCCCGGTTCGCTTCGATCCCCACTGGAAAGGATGATCGTACATCGACTCGGCCGCCAGGCTGTAGTGACCATAGCGTTCGACTTCGTCCCGGAACGGCCTGATCATCTGGCTGTGGCAGAGATAGCAGCCTTCGCGCACATAGATGTTGCGTCCGGCGAGTTCGAGCGGCGAATAGGGCCGCATGCCCTCGACCTTTTCGATCGTATTGTCGAGATAGAAGAGCGGTGCGATCTCGACGATGCCGCCGACGGTCACCACAAGAAGAGAGCCAACGAGAAGAAGCGTGGCGTTCTTCTCGATGATTGCGTGTCTGTCCATCAAGCCCATTTTCTGGCTCCTTATTCGGCAGGCTGAAGGGCGGGAACGGAGCCGGGCATTGGCTCCTCCTCGCGCTGGTGTCCGAGGATGGTCATGGTGACGTTCCAGGCCATGATCAGAGCGCCGGAGAGGTACATCGCCCCGCCGACGGCGCGCATGACGTAGTAGGGGTGCATGGCGGCGACGGTTTCAGCGAAGGAGTAGACCAGGAAACCTTGCTCGTCGTATTCGCGCCACATCAGGCCCTGCATGATGCCGGACACCCACATCACCGCGGCGTAGACGACGATACCGAGCGTCGCCAGCCAGAAGTGCCAGGTGACCAGCCGCAGCGAATAGAGCCGGTCGCGGTTCCACAGCTTCGGCACCATGTAGTAGATCGCGCCGAACGAGATCATGCCCACCCAGCCGAGCGCACCTGAGTGCACGTGGCCAATGGTCCAGTCGGTATAATGCGACAGCGAATTGACCGTCTTGATCGACATCATCGGGCCTTCGAAGGTCGACATGCCGTAGAAGGCGATAGCCATCACCATCATGCGGATGATCGGATCGGTGCGGAGCTTGTCCCAAGCGCCGGACAGCGTCATCAAGCCGTTGATCATGCCGCCCCATGACGGCATCCACAGCATGATCGAGAACACCATGCCGAGCGTCTGCGCCCAGTCGGGCAGGGCGGTGTAGTGGAGATGGTGCGGACCGGCCCAGATGTAGAGGAAGATCAGCGCCCAGAAGTGGATGATCGAGAGACGATAGGAGTAGATCGGCCGGTTCGCCTGCTTGGGCACGAAGTAATACATCATGCCGAGGAAGCCGGCGGTGAGGAAGAAGCCGACCGCGTTGTGACCGTACCACCATTGCGTCAGCGCATCCTGGACACCGGAAAAAGCGGAGTAGCTCTTGGAGCCCAGGAATGACGCTGGCATCGACAGGTTATTGACCACATGCAGCATCGCAATGGTGACGATGAAGGAGAGGTAGAACCAGTTGGCGACGTAGATATGCGGCTCCTTGCGCTTCAGGATCGTGCCAAGGAACAGGATGAGATAGGCGACCCAGACGATGGTCAGCCAGATGTCCACGTACCATTCGGGTTCGGCGTATTCGCGGCTCTCGGTGATGCCGAGCAGATAGCCGGTCGCGGCCATGACGATGAAAAGCTGATATCCCCAGAACACGAACCAGGCGAGGCCGCCGCCAAACAGCCGCGCGCGGCTGGTGCGCTGCACCACATACAAGGACGTGCAGAGCAGCGCATTGCCGCCGAAGGCAAAGACGACGGCGGATGTGTGCAATGGCCGCAGCCGGCCGAAGTTCAACCAGGGTTGGATATTGAGGTCCGGATAAGCGAGCTGCAGCGCGATGATCACGCCGACCAGCATGCCGACAACACCCCAGAACATGGTGGCGATGGCGCCGTAGCGGATCGGCCCATCCATGTAGGCCGATGGGTCAACCGCGGCCGCCCGCGCGAAACTGGTGTTGCGAAGAAGAACAACGGTAAAGCCCACCAGCACGGCGAACAGCACCCACATATGCTGGCGAAAGGGTTCGTCCACGCCAAACCCGGCCGCCACCAGGGCCGCAAACGCGAACAGGCCTAGAGCCACGATTTCAGTGCCGAATTTCATGACATATCCCCGACCTCAGATTCCGATTCGCGGACATCAATCCGCGGCAGCACCATTTAGCAGCGGCTTTGTCGCCGCCTTGATCCATGTCAAAGCTCGGCACGTTCGGATTGGGCAGCGTCGGTCTCTCAAACGACCGGGAGGTTGCCATTGAATTCGGAGAAAGCGCGAGGATCGCCGCTGTTTGAAAACCGCCGCGAAATTTCCACGCTGGCTGGACGATTCGACAGGGAGGCCGTGCCCGCAGCCGTGATGAGGCGCGCGCATGGCGAGAAACTGCGGCTCTGCGATACCCTAGAGAAAATCGCCGATGCGTTGCCAGGCGTCGATCCCCTGATGTGTCTCAGCACGGCCAACGCGATCTTGCCGCTTTTGCGCAACATTCATCAATATGAAGAGAAGATCATTTTCCCCGCCTACGAAGAGGCGGTGGTCGGCAGCGATGCGAACCTTGCCTCAACCCGGCGGTTGCGGGCCGAACATGTGGAAGACGAGTGCTTTGCCGGCGAGGTGACTGAAATTCTGCTCGCGATCGGTCACGGCAGGCCTGTCGAGAATCCAGAGGCCATAGGCTTCATGCTGCGCGGTTTCTTCGAAAGCATGCGCAGGCACATTGCATTTGAACGCGAGCATGTCTTGCCGATGATCGGGATCGCGGACGCGCGCTAGGCCCCGGAGCGGCGCTCCAGGCGGCTCAGGCTTTCCACCGTCACATGTCGATTGTTTTCGATCCGGATTACGCCCTCCGCCCGCAGTCTGGTCAACTGGCGGCTCACCGTCTCGATCGTCAGGCCGAGAAAATCGGCGATGTCGGCGCGTGTGAGCGGCAGATCGAAGCTCGTCGAATTGGTGGCTGGATCAGTTGCAGGATCGATATTCCTGGCAATCATCAGCAGAAAGCTCGCCACTTTCTCCGAAGCGGTCTTGCGTCCCAGCGTCACCATCCACTCGCGTGCTTCGTCGAGCTCCTTCAGCGTCTGCTTGAGCAGGCGATGCTCAAGCTCCGGCGACTCCCTCATCATCCTTTCGATGGACGCCTTTGGAAATGAACACAGGGAGACGGCTGTTGCCGCTTCGGCGTTGATCTCGCTTTCAACCTTGAAAGGTCGCCCCAGAAAATCGGGGGCGAACTGGAGGCCGACGATCTGCTGACGTCCGTCCGAAAGGCCTTTTGTCAGCTTCACCACGCCGGAAAGCACGTTGGAATAGCTGTTGACGGTCTCGGCATCGCCGATCAGTTCTGCTCCTGGTTCAATCGTGTACCTCGATGAGGTCTTGGAGAGCGCGACCAACTGGTCGGGGTCAAGCGCACCGCAAACGCCGCGATGCCTTGCCTCGCAGGATTGGCAAAGCACGGGAATGCCGGCGCTGTGAACATCTTGACGCACTGTCATCGCGGTTGTCCGTGGATCCAGAATGCCGGCAAGATAGCATCGGCCATTGAAAATGCCTTGCGGCAGTTTGTCCGTTGAAGAGGCTTTGACCGAAATCAAGGCATTGGCGTGCCGATGCGGCCATTTCCTCGACCATAAAAACATAGGGATCGTGACATGCGACCGGAACTAGCTGCCAGACTTGGCGAGAACGTGCCGCGCTACACCAGTTATCCGACCGCGCCGCATTTCCATGCGGGGGTCGATGCCGCTGTCTGTCGAGGCTGGCTGGAAGCGCTCGGGAACGGCGATGAGATTTCACTCTATCTGCATATCCCCTACTGCGACAGGCTCTGCTGGTTTTGCGCCTGCCATACCAAGCAGACACGTCACTATGAACCGGTGACCGCCTATCTCCGTTCGTTGCATGCGGAGATCGACACGGTTGCCCGTATCGTCGCCGGCAAGGCCGGGGTGCGTGCTGTCCACCTCGGCGGCGGCTCTCCGACGATGCTGAAGCCCGAGGACATGGTGGCGCTGGGTGCGGCATTGCGCGCCAGCTTCGATTTTCTTCCAGACGCCAGGATCAGTGTCGAAATCGAACCCAACGATATGGACGACGGACGCCTCGACGCACTCGCCGAAATCGGCATGACGCGAGCGAGCCTCGGCGTACAGGATTTCGATCCGAAGGTGCAGAAGGCGATCAACCGCGAGCAGAGCTTCCTGCTGACCAAGGCTGTCGTCGACGGGGTTCGCTCACGCGGTGTAAAGTCCGTGAACCTCGATCTGCTTTACGGCTTGCCGCATCAGACCAGGGAGAGCGTCTCCTCCACCGTCGAGCAGGCGCTGACCCTGGAGCCAGACCGGATAGCGCTTTTTGGCTACGCCCATGTGCCGTGGTTCAAGAAACATCAAACGATGATCGACGAGGCATGGTTGCCCGGTCCCGTGGAGCGTTTTGCGCAATCGCAACTGGCCGCGCGGGCGATCGTCGACAAGGGATACGAGGCCATCGGGCTCGACCATTTCGCAAAACCCGGCGATGCGCTGGCGGTCGCGTCCCGCTCGGGGACATTGCACCGGAACTTCCAGGGCTACACCGAGGATCGCTGCGAAACCCTGATCGGCCTCGGCCCGTCATCCATCAGCCAATTTCGCCAAGGCTATGCGCAGAACATGCCTTCAACCGCCGAGTATGGACGCATGGTCGCAGGCGGCGGACTGGCCGCGATCCGTGGCATCGCATTGTCCGATGATGATCGCGTCCGTGGCTGGATCATCGAGCGCCTGATGTGCGATTTCGCCTTCTCGGCAATCGATCTGGTGGAGCGCTTCGGCGAGCGCGGCCAACGGCTCCTTCTCGAGGCAAGTTCCATGGCTCTCAAAAATCCCGACCGGTTGCTTGAGCTGGACGGCGACTGTTTCGTCGTGCCGGCGGAAAGTCGCCCCTTTGTCAGAAGCATTGCCGCGAAGTTCGACAAATATCTCGAAACCGGGAAGAGCAGGCATTCAGTGGCGGTCTGACATTCAGTGGCGGTCCGACAATGGACCCCTTCAGAAATGCTCCCCCGCCTTGAACGGGCCGATGCGCGTTCCGGCAGCGATCAGATAGGCGGTAGACCAGCCGATAAGCAGAAACCCGTTCACGCCTTCGAGCGCCGCCAGCATACGCCATCCATGAGCAGGCACGACGTCGCCATAGCCAACCGTGGCAAAGGTGATGGTTGAAAAGTACAGGGCGGTTTCGAAGTCGACGAAGATATCGAGCAACCGGTACAGCCCGGCCCAAAGCCAGACCTCGGTGGTCATGACGGCGAAAAGCCCCATCACCACGCTGATCATAGCAACAGTGCGGCTGCGACGCCCATGCATGCGAAACCGCGCGACAAGGTATCCCATCGCATGCGTGATAGCGATGAGGCCAAAGGTGTGGACCAGGACTGTCAGACTTATGATGACGGTGCCGATGAGCAGATTGAGGACCATATGCGGAAGGTAGAAATCACAACCGCGTCCTTCCTTGCGCGAAATCAAATCCGGGCGGCTTTCGAGCGTTGAACCGGCAGGTTTCGCCGACAGGCTGTCGACGCAAAGCCGTGACGGGCAAAATCGGCGCCCTGAACGGTCGAGTTTGGCACCGTGTTGACCGAAAGTGTTCGGATGGGCTGGCGGATTTGCAGGCTCCGAATGCCGGACTGACGGTCCTTGACCTTCGCAACAACGTCGACTAGCTAGGTCAGTGTATGCGGGTATGGTGAAATGGTATCACAAGAGCCTTCCAAGCTCACAGTGCGGGTTCGATTCCCGCTACCCGCTCCAAAGGCCTACGCCAAGTACCTCTGACCTGACGTCCCGTTGTACGCCAAAGCGTTCAATCAAGCGGGTATCCTGCCGCGCACGGGCGTGAACGCTTCGAGGGCGCGCTATTGGCTCCCGGACGGAATATCGGGAGGCGGTATTCGCTCCAGACCTTCATCCTTACCAACGCTTTGCGCCCGGTGACGGGTGCTATGCGACGACGGTCAGCCTGCGCTGGCGCTGATCCAGCGACACGATGGTCAGTCCGCTGCCGACAACCAGCAGGATGCCGCAGACGGCAAGTGCATTGGGGAATTGCCCGAACACCAGCAGGCCCGAAATGACCGCCCAGACGGTGAAACAGTAATAGAACGGCGCCACGGCGCTGGTTGGCCCGACGCGATAGGCCATGAAGATGAAGAAGTGACCGAAGATCAGGAAAAATCCGGCGCCGGCCATCAGCAGCAGGTGGCGCGTCTCGGGCATCACCCAGCGCTCTGAGACCAGATGCGCGGCCCCTGCGCCGATCAGCACCACCACGACGGCGGAAATCGCCACGATCATCCCCGGCACCTCGGCCGAGACCCGCCTGCCGGCAAGGTCGCGCGCCGCCGCCAGCGCCGCGTTGCCCAGCGCCAGCAAGGCGTAGACCGAAATGCCTTGCATGGTCGGTTGCGCCACCATCAGCGCGCCGATGAAGCCGAGCCCGATCAGCGCCATGCGCTGGCCGCCGATCCGCTCGCCAAACAGGATCGACGAGCCGACCAGCATCAAGAGTGGCGTGATCTGTCCGAGCGCGGTCGAATCCGCGATCTGCATGTTGGCGAGCGCCACCACGTAACAGAGGATCGCCGCCAGCTCGAGCAGGTTCCTGCGCAGCACGCGCTTGTCGAAGATCAGCGGAATCTGTTTGCCGTAGCCGAGCGCGAACAGCAGCGGGAAGCCCCAGAGCGTTGCGGCCGCGCCGCGCAGAAACAGCACTTCGTAGGACGGCAGGCCTGACGTTGCGAGTTTCATCATCGTATCGTTGACGAGATACGACCCGGTCGAAATGATCATGAACAGCGGGCCGCGAACGGTCGTCGGAAGGAAATGCATCCAGTCAGGAGATCAGACCTGGATGATGACCGCAATGGGCCATGAGCTGGCCGTGTATCAGACAGTGGTGGGCAAGGACGAGGACGCAATCGGCTTCGTTCGATCGGTCTCTCGCCCATTTCATTCCTCCGCGGGCATTCCTATATCAGCGCCACATCCCGCAACCGGATCTCGGGTTCGGACCGAGTGAGACGGCGCCCGGCCAAAAGACGCTTGTGTTTTTTGACCTTTGTCGCTAATCGCCCCGCATTCGACTGAACTGAAGGTCAAGGCCGTCCAAGGAAAGAGACTATGGCAAAAGGTAAATTCGAGCGCACTAAGCCTCATGTGAACATCGGCACGATTGGTCACGTTGACCATGGCAAGACGTCGCTGACGGCGGCGATCACGAAGTATTTTGGCGAATACAAGCGCTATGACCAGATCGATGCGGCGCCGGAAGAGAAGGCGCGCGGCATCACGATCTCGACGGCTCACGTTGAATACGAGACGGCCAACCGCCACTACGCTCACGTCGACTGCCCCGGCCACGCCGACTATGTGAAGAACATGATCACCGGTGCCGCGCAGATGGACGGCGCGATCCTGGTTGTTTCGGCTGCCGACGGCCCGATGCCGCAGACCCGCGAGCACATCCTGCTTGCCCGCCAGGTCGGCGTGCCGTCGATCGTCGTGTTCCTGAACAAGGTCGACCAGGTCGACGACGCCGAGCTGCTCGAACTGGTCGAGCTCGAGGTTCGCGAGCTTCTGACCAAGAACGAGTTCCCCGGCGACGACATTCCGATCGTCAAGGGTTCGGCGCTGGCTGCGTTGGAAGATTCGGACAAGAAGATCGGCGAGGACGCGATCCGCGAGCTGATGGCGGCGGTCGATGCCTACATCCCGACGCCGGTTCGTCCGCTCGACAAGCCGTTCCTGATGCCGATCGAGGACGTATTCTCGATCTCGGGCCGTGGCACGGTGGTGACCGGCCGCGTCGAGCGCGGCGTGGTCAAGGTCGGCGAGGAGCTGGAGATCATCGGCATCCGTCCGACGACCAAGACGACTTGCACGGGCGTCGAGATGTTCCGCAAGCTGCTCGACCAGGGCCAGGCTGGCGACAACATCGGCGCGCTGCTGCGCGGCGTTGACCGTGAAGGTGTCGAGCGCGGCCAGGTTCTGGCCAAGCCCGGCACGGTGAAGCCGCACAAGAAGTTCGTGGCCGAAGCCTACATCCTGACCAAGGACGAGGGTGGCCGCCACACGCCGTTCTTCACCAACTACCGTCCGCAGTTCTATTTCCGCACGACCGACGTGACCGGCATCGTGTCGCTGCCGGAAGGCACCGAGATGGTGATGCCGGGCGACAACATCACGGTCGATGTCGAGCTGATCGTGCCGATCGCCATGGAAGAGAAGCTGCGCTTCGCCATCCGTGAAGGCGGCCGTACCGTCGGTGCCGGCATCGTCGTCACCATCAAAGAGTAATCGAGGCCGGCATTTGCCGGGTTGGATTCGAGATAGAAAGGGCGGTCCTTGGGCCGCCCTTTTCTTTTGATCTTCTTTTGATCGGTTGCCCATATTGTTGCCCGAACCTGTTGCAAGCCCTTGGACCTTGTCTAGTATGGTTGCATCGAGGGGCTTTTCCCAAATGCTTCCAGTGCGCCTTCCCCATCGTCAGGCATTGTGGTTGCTGAGGCTGATCTGCCTGCTGGCGTTGCTTGTGATGGGGCATTCGGCCTTTGCGACGGATACAACTCCGAACCCCGGTCCGACGATGCGGTTTGTCGTTGTCCGCAGCAATGCACCGGGTTGCGAGCCGATCTGCCCGGAATGGATCTCGGCTGAAGGCTCGATAGAAGCCGCAACGCCAGCTCTCTTCAAACGCATGCTGAAGACGCTTGGCGGGCGAAAACTGCCGATCGTCGTGGATTCTCCCGGCGGCAATGTCGATGCGGCGCTGACTCTTGGCCGGCTGATCCGCAAGAACAAGCTCGATGTCGCCGTCGGCAAGACCTGGTTCGATGGCTGTCTGCCCGATGTGAAGGACTGCACTGCGAATGACGGCAAGGGTGCCCGTTATTTCGGTGAGCCCTATGCCAGCGGTTCGATGTGCAATTCCGCCTGTCCGCTGATGTTTGCCGGCGGTGTCCGGCGTATCGTCGGCGAATGGGCCTATCTTGGTGTTCATCAGATCACCACGACCTATGTCCGCACGAAACTGCAATATCGCACCACCTATCGCGTCGTGGGGGGCAAGAAGAAGATACTCAACTCAAAGATCGTCAGCCGAAAGAATGCCGGCAGCTACAAGACCTATGAGATGAGCAAGGCGGTGGAGAAAAGGCTGACGGCTTATCTGGACGAGATGGGTGTCGACCAGGGCGTGCTCGAAACGATGAAGAGCACGCCGGCCAGCGAAATCCGCCAGATCAGCCTCGATGACATGCTGACGATGAAGCTGGCCACCAGCAAGGACGCTGTAGACCTGTTGACCAGCGCAAGCCTGTGCCTGCCCGACCAGTTGGCTCCGAACTGCCGGGAAATACCGGCGAGCAAGCCTGCCGGCGGCCCGACGGCCGCAGCCAAACCCTCGCCGCCACCGGTGGAGGGCGCACAAAGCGATGAAGACATGCGCTTTGTCGTGGTTCGCGGCAGCAATCCGCTCTGCAATCCCGACTGCCCGGAATGGATCTCGGCGCAAGGCGCGATTACGCCCCAGACCCCGCAGAAGCTGCGCCAGTTGCTGGCCACGCTTGGCGACCGGCGGCTGCCTGTGGTGATCAGTTCGCGGGGAGGCGACCTGTTTGGCGCTCTGGCGGCTGGACGACTTATCCATGAAAAGAAGCTCGACGTCGCCGTTGGCCGCACCGATTTCGTTGGCTGCGACCCGGTAGAGGCGGATTGTGCGGCCGAAGATGGCGCCTATGCGGGGCTGAGCATCGATGCGGGAGTGGAGTGCGGTTCGGCCTGCGCGCTCATGCTTGCCGGCGGCGTCAGGCGGCTTGTCGGTCCCCAGGCGCGGCTTGGCCTGCACCTGACGGGGCAGAAGCAGGTGGTCAAGGCTTTCCTGGAGGAGATGGCGATCGATCCTGGCCTGTTCACGGCGATTGAGCGACGCCCGGTCGAGCGTCGGCTTGAACCCGACATGATGCTGAAGGTCGGACTGACAACGGGACCGCAATCGGTCGACGCGCTGACCGGCGCCACCATCTGCAAGGCTGTTCCCAGGCCCGAAAATTGCCGGATCCTGCCATCCGCCAATGCCGAGGCCGACGCGCCCGCCAAATTGTAGCGCGTGGCGGCAACTGGCCATCGAGGTAGGTTGAGCCATGCTGGATTCTTCCGCTATCGTCGCTGCTGGCGGCGCCGGGGCTGGCGGAGGATAGAGAATGAGCGAGGATATCCCGACACTCTACGAATGGGCCGGCGGCATTGAGGCCCTGAACCGGCTGACCCAGACTTTCTATGACAAGGTGGCGCAAGACCCGATCGTCGGACCGGTGTTCCGGACCATGTCGCCCGATCACCCCGCCCACGTCGCGGCATTCATCGGCGAGGTTTTCGGCGGGCCGAAAACCTACAGCGAAAAATTTGGTGGCCACCGCGAGATGGTCATGCATCATCTGGGCAAGCATCTGACGGAGGAGCAGCGTCGCCGCTGGATCAATCTTCTGGCCGATGCCGCCGACGCGGTTGGCCTGCCCGACGATCCTGAATTCCGATCGGCCTTCATGGGCTATGTCGAATGGGGATCGCGGCTGGCCAAGATGAATTCCAATCTCGGCGAGACCTGCGACCCCGAGACGGAACCGATGCCCGCCTGGGGCTGGGGTGTGCCTGGCGGGCCGTATCGAGTGCCGGACGCCAAATAGCTTCCAGTCGCCACGGAAGGCCGATGCCGGAAGATACGAAGATCGTGCGCTGGCGCGAGTGGGACGGCCCCGGTCTCGAACACCTTGTGTTGCGGGAGCGGGCAGGGGAGATTTCGGCCGACTCCGTCGTCATCTGTTCCGGCGAAACGCCCTTCGCCGTCCGCTATCGCATCGTCTGCGACGTCGGTTGGCGTGCCAGGAGCGTCACTGTCGACATGATCGGCACCGGCCAGACACTTGTTCTTGCCTCCGATGGCGATGGTCACTGGACCAGGGACGGCTTGCCGATGCCCGAGCTTGGCGGCGTTCTCGACCCTGATCTCACCGTCACCCCGTTCACCAACACGCTGCCGATCCGGCGATTGCGGCTGTCCACCGGGCAGAGTGCCGAGATCATCACTGCTTTCGTCGATTTCCCGGCGCTCACCGTGATGAGCAACCCGCAGCGCTACACATGCCTCGAAGAGGGCAGGCGATATCTCTATGAATCGCGCGCCAGCGACTTCAGGCGTGAGCTTGAGATCGACCGCGATGGGCTGGTCGTCAGCTATCCAGATTTCTGGCAAAGGGGTTAAGGCGCGTTTGCTTGCAAACCACTCTTTACAGAGCGTGCGGAAGCTTTTAGGAAGCGCCTGCTGCGCCGACATGCGCACGATACGGGCATAGCTCAGTTGGTAGAGCGGCGGTCTCCAAAACCGCAGGTCGTAGGTTCGAGCCCTGCTGCCCGTGCCATTTCTCGAAATGGCCATCAAAGAACGATATTTCTGCCGGCGCGCCTTTGAAAATTGGCGACCCGCTTGCCATATTAGACCGACTGAGGCATAAGAGCCCCATAGCCGGGACGGAACGACTGGATGGTTCCGAGGCGGCGTTTGGTCATAAAGCGGACACTTGCCACTTGCGTGGATCAAGAATCGGTTTTATGTAGACGAAACAGACACGCGACGCGTGGAGCTGGGAAGCCGGCTTTACGCGTCTGATTTGCATGGGCGAAATGATTGCGCTGATTCGGCGCTAACTTGAGCTCAGGCGGCACGTCCCGGCCAGCGGGATCATCCAGGAGACCCGGCCAACGGGTCTTGAAGACAGAGCGGCATATGGCTTCGAAAACCACAAATCCTTTCGTCTTTCTCCAGCAGGTTCGCGCGGAGACCGCCAAGGTGACTTGGCCGTCGCGGCGCGAGACGATGATCTCGACGGTGATGGTTCTGGCCTTCGCTGTGATTGCGATGATCTTTTTCTTCACCGCCGATCAGCTCATGGGCCTTGCGGTCGAACAGATTCTGGGCATCGGACGCTAAGTCCGGCGATTACGGAGAAGTCTTGAAATGACCGCGCGCTGGTACATCGTCCACGCCTATTCGAACTTTGAAAAGAAGGTCGCCGAGGACATCGTCAACAAGGCCAAGCAGAAGGGCCTTTCCGCCGATATCGAGCAGATCGTGGTGCCGACCGAGAAGGTCGTCGAGGTTCGTCGCGGCCGCAAGGTCGATGCCGAGCGCAAGTTCTTCCCGGGCTATGTGCTCATCAAGGCCAACCTGACCGACGCTGTCTTCTCATTGGTGAAGAACACGCCGAAGGTCACCGGCTTCCTGGGCGACTCCAAGCCGGTGCCGATCACCGAGGTCGAGGCCCAGCGCATCCTGAACCAGGTGCAGGAGGGCGTCGAGAGGCCGAAGCCGTCGGTCACGTTCGAGATCGGCGAGGCGATCCGCGTTTCGGATGGTCCCTTCGCGTCGTTCAACGGTTTCGTCCAGGAAGTGGACGAGGAGCGGGCGCGGCTCAAGGTGGAAGTTTCGATCTTCGGGCGCGCCGTGCCTGTCGATCTGGAATTCGGACAGGTCGAAAAGGGCTGATCCGGAACCCCTGGCGCCGGTTTGGCGATCAGGGGAGACGGCGCAAGCAATTGCGCGGTCTTGAGAACGGTGGGAGGCGAAGGCGGCTTAGCCGGCCGCGGGAACCGCACCACCAGACTGCAACCGCCGGGGTTTCCCAGATAGTGGGGTCCGGCACAGACAAAGGCAGGAAAAGAGATGGCTAAGAAAATTGCAGGCCAGCTCAAGCTCCAGGTGAAAGCGGGATCGGCCACGCCGTCTCCCCCGATCGGCCCGGCGCTTGGTCAGCGTGGCATCAACATCATGGAATTCTGCAAGGCGTTCAACGCGCAGACCCAGGAAATGGAAAAGGGATCGCCGATTCCGGTCGTCATCACCTACTACCAGGACAAGTCCTTCACCTTCGTCATGAAGACGCCGCCGGTGAGCTACTTCCTGAAGAAGGCGGCGAACCTGACGTCGGGTTCGAAGGAGCCGGGCAAGATCAAGGCCGGCACGATCGGCCGCGACAAGGTGCGCGCCATCGCCGAGCAGAAGATGAAGGATCTGAACGCAAACGACGTCGAGGCGGCCATGCGCATGGTCGAGGGCTCCGCCCGCTCGATGGGTCTGGAAGTGGTGGGCTAAGATCATGGCAAAGATTGCAAAGCGTGTATCGAAGACCCGCGAAGGCATTGATCCCAACAAGGCTTATGCCCTGGGTGAAGCGCTGAAGCTGCTCAAGGACCGTTCTTCGGTCAAGTTCGACGAGACCATCGAAGTCGCCATGAACCTCGGTGTTGATCCTCGTCATGCCGACCAGATGGTCCGCGGCGTGGTCAATCTGCCGAACGGCACCGGCCGCTCGGTTCGTGTCGCCGTGTTCGCACGTGGCGACAAGGCCGAGGAAGCCAAGGCCGCTGGCGCCGACATCGTCGGTGCCGAGGATCTGGTCGACATCGTCCAGAAGGGCACGATCGATTTCGATCGCTGCATCGCCACGCCGGACATGATGCCGCTGGTCGGCCGTCTTGGTAAGGTGCTCGGCCCGCGCGGCATGATGCCGAACCCGAAGGTTGGCACCGTCACCACCGACGTCGCCGCCGCCGTCAAGGCGTCGAAGGGTGGCGCTGTGGAGTTCCGCGTCGAAAAGGCCGGCATCGTCCATGCTGGCGTTGGCAAGGTTTCGTTCGAGGTCAAGGCCTTGGAAGAGAACATCCGCGCCTTCACCGACGCGGTGAACAAGGCAAAGCCGGCTGGCGCCAAGGGCAACTACGTCAAGAAGGTGTCGGTCACCTCGACGATGGGCCCGGGCCTCAAGCTCGACGTCGCGACGCTCGCCGCGTCCTGATACGACCATCCGGATCGGCTGCTACATAGCTGATCTGCAAAGAATTCCGGGCCTCGGATTTATCCTGGGCCCGGTGCCGGAAGTCGAAAGGCTTCCGGACATCCTGTCCGAGATTGCAGGCGGCCCAAAAGCCTTAATTCATGTGGGCCTGCATGAGACGGGTGAAGACCTGACAAAGGAGCAAGTGCTCCAATGAAAGGTTCGAACCGTGTTTGCCTTTTGTCTGCGCATCGTCGGCTTGGCCGTCGGTGTGGCGAAAGGGGGCAGGATCCTCGAGCGTCGTTCGGGAGATCCGTTACTGGATGGCCCGGCCGACAAAAGGCAACCCGACGCCTGTCCTCGTGAATGGGAATGTTCCCGTTAACAGGATGGGGGCAACTGGAGATAGGCAGTGGACAGAGCGGAAAAACGCGAACTCGTCACGGGCCTGAACGGTGCGTTCTCGAACGCAGGTTCAGTGGTCGTGGCCCACTACGCCGGTATCACCGTCGCGCAAATGAACGACCTTCGGTCGAAAATGCGCGCCGCCGGTGGCACCGTCAAAGTCGCGAAGAACCGTCTCGCCAAAATCGCTCTTCAGGGCACGGACTCCGCATCGATCATCGACCTGTTCAAGGGACAGACGCTGATCGCTTATTCGGAGGATCCGATTGCGGCGCCGAAGGTCGCGTCCGATTTCGCCAAGGGAAATGACAAGCTCGTCATTCTCGGCGGCGCAATGGGCACCACCTCGCTCAACGCCGACGGTGTGAAGGCACTCGCCACACTTCCGTCGCTCGACGAGCTGCGCGCCGGGCTGGTTGGCATGATCGCCACGCCGGCAACCCGGATCGCCCAGATCGTCAATGCGCCAGCGGCCTCGGTCGCGCGCGTCATCGGCGCTTACGCCCGGAAGGACGAGGCGGCATGAGGCCGTTCCTCGCTATCACAAACACACGTTCGAACCTTATGAAGGAATACAACAATGGCTGATCTCGCAAAGATCGTAGACGACCTTTCGAAGCTGACCGTCCTCGAGGCGGCCGAGCTGTCGAAGCTTCTGGAAGAAAAGTGGGGCGTTTCCGCCGCTGCTCCGGTGGCTGTTGCCGCCGCTGGCGGTGGTGCGGCCGCAGCTGCTCCGGCCGAGGAAAAGACGGAATTCGACGTCGTCCTCACCGAGGCAGGCGCTCAGAAGATCAACGTCATCAAGGAAGTCCGCGCTATCACCGGTCTTGGCCTCAAGGAAGCCAAGGATCTGGTCGAAGCGGCTCCGAAGCCGGTCAAGGAAGGCGTTTCCAAGGCCGACGCTGAGAAGTTCAAAGCCCAGCTGGAAGCAGCCGGCGCCAAGGTCGACCTGAAGTAAGCGTAAAAGCGGCGGACGGCCTCGCGCCGTCCGCCACTCCCTTGGCGCCAAGGGAGCACGCGTAGCGCGAGACGTACGAGAACCTCTTTCCTGAGGGCCGCCAACCGGCCTTCAGGAAACGGGTTTTCTCCCGTTTTAGCCGGCGCCGACAGGCGGCCGGAGAACAGATAGAGGGCCGCCGCCGAGGTGGCTCAGAATGCAAGGCGGGCCGCGGCGAGGCTCGTCCCGAGTTTAGAGCTAAGGAGCGACGATGGCCCAGACCCAGACTTTCAATGGCCGCAGACGCGTACGCAAGTTCTTCGGAAAGATCCCGGAAGTTGCGGAGATGCCGAACCTCATCGAGGTTCAGAAGGCATCCTATGACCAGTTCCTGATGGTGGCGGAGCCCAAGGGTGGGCGTCCGGACGAGGGACTGCAGGCCGTTTTCAAGTCGGTTTTCCCGATTCAGGACTTTTCCGGCTCCTCGATGCTGGAGTTCGTGAAGTACGAGTTCGAAGGACCGAAATTCGACGTTGACGAGTGCCGTCAGCGCGACCTCACCTATGCCGCGCCGCTGAAGGTGACGCTGCGCCTCATCGTGTTCGATATCGACGAGGATACCGGCGCCAAGTCGATCAAGGACATCAAGGAGCAGGACGTCTACATGGGCGACATGCCGCTCATGACCTTGAACGGCACCTTTATCGTCAATGGTACCGAGCGTGTCATCGTTTCGCAGATGCACCGTTCGCCGGGCGTCTTCTTCGACCACGACAAGGGCAAGTCGCATTCGTCGGGCAAGCTTCTGTTCGCCGCGCGCGTCATCCCCTATCGCGGCTCGTGGCTCGACATCGAGTTCGATTCCAAGGACGTCGTGCACGCCCGCATCGACCGCCGCCGCAAGATTCCGGTGACGTCGCTGCTGATGGCGCTCGGCATGGACGGCGAAGAGATCCTGTCGACCTTCTACAACAAGATCACCTACAAGCGGGCCGGTGACCACTGGCGCATTCCGTTCAACGTCGAGCGTTTCCGCGGCCTCAAGGCCGTCGGCGACCTGGTCGATGCCGATACGGGCGAGATCGTTGTCGAAGCCGGCAAGAAGATCACCGCCCGCCGGGCACGTCAGCTTGGCGAGAAGGGTCTGAAGGCGATCAAGGCGACCGACGAGGATCTGCTCGGCAACTATCTGGCCGAGGACATCGTCAACTATGGCACGGGCGAGATCTTCCTCGAAGCCGGCGATGAGATCGACGAAAAGACGCTGAAAGTGCTGCTCGGCACCGGCGAGGACGAGATCAAGGTTCTCGACATCGACCATGTCAATGTCGGCGCCTATATCCGCAACACGCTCAACGTCGACAAGAACGAGAGCCGCCAGGACGCGCTGTTCGACATCTATCGTGTCATGCGCCCCGGCGAGCCGCCGACGCTCGAGACCGCCGAAGCCATGTTCAACTCGCTGTTCTTCGACAGCGAGCGCTACGATCTGTCGGCCGTTGGCCGCGTCAAGATGAACATGCGCCTTGAACTCAAGGCCGAGGACACCGTGCGCGTGTTGCGCAAGGACGACATCCTGGCCGTGGTCAAGACGCTGGTCGAACTGCGCGACGGCAAGGGCGAGATCGATGACATCGACAATCTCGGCAACCGCCGTGTGCGTTCGGTCGGCGAACTGATGGAAAACCAGTACCGCGTCGGCCTGCTGCGCATGGAGCGCGCGATCAAGGAGCGTATGTCTTCGATCGAGATCGACACGGTCATGCCGCAGGACCTGATCAACGCCAAGCCGGCGGCCGCCGCCGTGCGCGAATTCTTCGGTTCCTCGCAGCTGTCGCAGTTCATGGACCAGACCAACCCGCTTTCGGAAATCACCCACAAGCGCCGTCTGTCGGCGCTTGGACCGGGTGGTCTGACCCGCGAGCGTGCCGGCTTCGAGGTGCGCGACGTGCACCCGACGCACTACGGCCGCATCTGCCCGATCGAGACGCCGGAAGGCCCGAATATCGGTCTGATCAACTCGCTGGCCACCTTCGCACGCGTCAACAAGTACGGCTTCATCGAGAGCCCGTACCGCAAGATCGTCGATGGCAAACTGACCAATGACGTTGTCTATCTGTCGGCGATGGAAGAGGCCAAGCACCATGTCGCGCAGGCCAACGCCGAGCTCGACAAGAATGGTGGTTTCGTCGACGAATTCGTCATTTGCCGCAGCGCCGGCGAAGTGATGATGGCGCCGCGCGAAAACGTCGATCTGATGGACGTGTCGCCCAAGCAGATGGTGTCGGTGGCCGCGGCCCTGATCCCGTTCCTCGAGAACGACGACGCCAACCGTGCTCTGATGGGCTCGAACATGCAGCGTCAGGCCGTGCCGCTGGTGCGCGCCGAAGCGCCGTTTGTCGGCACCGGCATGGAGCCGATCGTTGCTCGTGACTCGGGCGCCGCCATCGGCGCCCGCCGCGGCGGCATCGTCGATCAGGTGGACGCGACGCGTATCGTCATTCGCGCCACCGAGGATCTCGACCCGGGCAAGTCCGGCGTCGACATCTACCGGCTGATGAAGTTCCAGCGTTCGAACCAGAACACCTGCATCAACCAGCGTCCGCTGGTGCGCATGGGCGACCGGGTCAACAAGGGCGACATCATTGCCGACGGCCCGTCGACCGAGCTCGGTGATCTGGCGCTCGGCCGTAACGTGCTGGTCGCGTTCATGCCGTGGAACGGCTACAACTACGAGGACTCGATCCTCCTGTCCGAGCGCATCGTCGCCGACGACGTCTTCACCTCGATCCACATCGAGGAGTTCGAGGTCATGGCGCGCGATACCAAGCTCGGACCAGAGGAAATCACGCGCGATATTCCCAATGTCTCGGAAGAAGCGCTGAAGAACCTCGATGAAGCCGGCATCGTCTATATCGGTGCCGAAGTTCAGCCGGGTGACATCCTGGTCGGCAAGATCACGCCGAAGGGCGAAAGCCCGATGACGCCGGAAGAGAAGCTTCTGCGCGCCATCTTCGGCGAAAAGGCTTCGGACGTGCGCGACACCTCGATGCGCATGCCTCCGGGCACCTTCGGCACCGTCGTCGAGGTGCGCGTGTTCAATCGCCACGGTGTGGAGAAGGACGAGCGCGCCATGGCGATCGAGCGCGAGGAGATCGAACGCCTCGCCAAGGACCGCGACGACGAGCAGGCGATTCTGGACCGCAACGTCTACGCGCGCCTTTCCGACGTGCTCGTCGGCAAGGAAGCAATCGCTGGACCGAAGGGCTTCAAGAAGGGCTCGACGCTGTCCAAGGATACGCTCGACGAGTATCCGCGTTCGCAGTGGTGGCAGTTTGCCGTGGAGAACGAAAAGCTCCAGAGCGAACTGGAAGCCCTGCGTGGCCAGTACGACGACTCCAAGAAGGCGCTCGAACAGCGCTTCATGGACAAGGTCGAGAAGGTGCAGCGCGGCGACGAGATGCCTCCCGGCGTCATGAAGATGGTCAAGGTCTTCGTGGCCGTGAAGCGCAAGATGCAGCCAGGCGACAAGATGGCCGGCCGTCACGGCAACAAGGGTGTCGTGTCGCGGATCGTTCCGGTCGAGGACATGCCTTTCCTCGAGGACGGCACGCATGCCGATATCGTGCTTAACCCGCTGGGTGTGCCGAGCCGCATGAATGTCGGCCAGATCCTGGAAACGCATCTGGGCTGGGCATGCGCGGGCATGGGCAAGAAGATCGGCGAGCTGATCGACGCGTACAAGGTAGCCGGCGACATCAAGCCGCTGCGCAAGACGCTCGAGAGCTTCATCCCGGCCAACGACCGCAACGAGCCGGTTCGCGAATATGACGACGAGAGCATCGTTCGCCTCAGCGAGCAGATGCGCCGCGGCGTCTCGATCGCGACACCGGTGTTCGACGGCGCGCACGAGGCTGACATTAACATCATGCTGGAGCAGGCGGGCCTGCACACCAGCGGTCAGTCGCAGCTCTATGACGGACGCACCGGCGAGCCGTTCGATCGCAAGGTGACGATGGGCTACATCTACATGCTCAAGCTTCACCATCTCGTGGACGACAAGATCCACGCGCGTTCGATCGGTCCGTACTCGCTCGTCACCCAGCAGCCGCTGGGCGGCAAGGCGCAGTTCGGTGGCCAGCGCTTCGGCGAGATGGAGGTCTGGGCGCTGGAAGCGTACGGCGCCGCCTACACGCTGCAGGAAATGCTGACGGTGAAGTCGGACGACGTCGCCGGCCGCACCAAGGTCTACGAGGCGATCGTCCGTGGCGACGATACCTTCGAGGCCGGCATTCCCGAGAGCTTCAACGTGCTCGTCAAGGAAATGCGGTCCCTCGGCCTCAATGTCGAGCTGGAGAACACCAAGCTCGACGACAACCCTGTCCGGCTGCCCGACGCGGCCGAGTAAGCAAGACGTCCGGTCGCGGTTTCCGCGACCGGACGCACCAATTCTTCGGCCGGTGGCCGACAAAAGACGGCGGGCGTTTGGCCCGCGCTAGATGCAAGGGGTTTTCGAGGACCCCGAAAAGGAGAACGGCATGAACCAAGAGGTCATGAATCTCTTCAATCCCCAGGCGCCGGCGCAGGTGTTCGATTCCATCCGGATATCGCTCGCCAGCCCTGAGAAGATTCTGTCCTGGTCGTTCGGCGAGATCAAGAAGCCGGAGACCATCAACTACCGCACCTTCAAGCCGGAGCGTGACGGTCTGTTCTGCGCGCGCATTTTTGGCCCGATCAAGGACTATGAATGCCTGTGCGGCAAGTACAAGCGCATGAAGTACAAGGGCGTCATCTGCGAGAAGTGCGGCGTCGAAGTCACGCTGTCGCGCGTCCGTCGCGAGCGCATGGGCCATATCGAGCTCGCCGCGCCCGTCGCCCATATCTGGTTCCTGAAGTCGCTGCCATCGCGCATCGGCACGCTGCTCGACATGACCTTGAAGGACATCGAGCGCGTCCTCTACTTCGAGAACTACATCGTCACCGAGCCTGGCCTCACCGCGCTGAAGGAGCACCAGCTGCTCAGCGAGGAAGAGTACATGATCGCCGTCGACGAGTATGGCGAGGATTCGTTCACCGCCATGATCGGCGCCGAGGCCATTCATGACCTTCTGGCCGGCATGGATCTGGAGAAGATCGCCGGCGACCTGCGTTCGGAACTGGCTTCGACCACGTCCGAGCTCAAGCAGAAGAAGTATCTGAAGCGGCTCAAGGTCGTCGAGAACTTCATGGAATCCGGCAACCGTCCGGAATGGATGATCATGAAGGTGGTTCCGGTGATCCCGCCGGATCTGCGTCCGCTCGTCCCGCTGGACGGCGGCCGCTTCGCCACCTCGGATCTGAACGATCTCTACCGCCGCGTCATCAACCGCAACAACCGTCTGAAGCGGCTGATCGAGTTGCGCGCCCCCGGCATCATCGTGCGCAATGAAAAGCGCATGCTGCAGGAAGCCGTCGATGCGCTGTTCGACAATGGCCGTCGCGGCCGCGTCATCACCGGCGCCAACAAGCGTCCGTTGAAGTCGCTGTCCGACATGCTCAAGGGCAAGCAGGGCCGGTTCCGCCAGAACCTGCTCGGCAAGCGCGTCGACTATTCCGGCCGTTCGGTCATCGTCACCGGTCCGGAGCTCAAGCTCCACCAGTGCGGCCTGCCGAAGAAGATGGCGCTCGAGCTGTTCAAGCCCTTCATCTACGCCCGTCTTGACGCCAAGGGTTACTCCTCGACCGTCAAGCAGGCCAAGAAGCTGGTCGAGAAGGAGCGTCCGGAAGTCTGGGATATCCTCGACGAGGTCATCCGCGAGCATCCGGTGCTCTTGAACCGTGCGCCGACGCTGCACCGCCTCGGCATCCAGGCGTTCGAGCCGATCCTGATCGAAGGCAAGGCGATCCAGCTGCATCCGCTGGTCTGCACGGCCTTCAACGCGGACTTCGACGGCGATCAGATGGCCGTTCACGTGCCGCTGTCGCTGGAAGCGCAGCTTGAAGCCCGTGTGCTGATGATGTCGACCAACAACATCCTGCACCCGGCTTCCGGCGCGCCGATCATCGTGCCGTCGCAGGACATGGTTCTCGGTCTCTACTATCTCTCGATCGTCAACCAGAACGAGCCCGGCGAAGGCATGGTGTTTGCCGACATGGGCGAACTCCAGCACGCGCTCGAGACCAAGGCGGTGACGCTGCACGCCAAGATCAAGGGTCGCTTCCGCACGGTCGACGCCGAAGGCAAGGTCGTGTCGAAGATCCATGACACCACCCCTGGCCGCATGATCATCGGCGAGCTTCTGCCGAAGAACGTCAACGTGCCCTACGAGACCGCCAACCAGGAGATGACCAAGAAGAACATCTCCAAGATGATCGACACCGTCTACCGCCATTGCGGTCAGAAGGAGACAGTCATTTTCTGCGATCGCATCATGGCACTCGGCTTCGCTCATGCCTGCCGCGCCGGCATTTCGTTCGGCAAGGACGACATGCTGATCCCGGACGCCAAGATCAAGCTGGTCTCCGACACCGAGGCTTTGGCCAAGGAATACGAGCAGCAGTACAATGACGGTCTGATCACGCAGGGCGAGAAGTACAACAAGGTCGTCGACGCCTGGGCCAAGTGCTCGGAAAAGGTCGCCGACGAAATGATGGCCCGCATCAAGGCGGTCGAGTTCGAGGACAATGGCCGTCAGAAGCCGATGAACTCGATCTACATGATGTCACACTCCGGTGCGCGTGGCTCGCCCACCCAGATGCGCCAGCTCGCCGGCATGCGTGGCCTGATGGCCAAGCCGTCGGGTGAAATCATCGAGACGCCGATCATCTCGAACTTCAAGGAAGGCCTGACCGTGCTCGAGTACTTCAACTCGACCCACGGCGCCCGCAAGGGTCTGGCCGACACCGCCTTGAAGACGGCGAACTCGGGTTACCTCACCCGTCGTCTGGTCGACGTGGCGCAGGACTGCATCGTCAACTCCGTCGACTGCGGCACCGACAAGGGCCTCACCATGCAGCCGATCGTCGATGCCGGCCAGGTCGTCGCTTCCGTCGGCCAGCGCGTGCTGGGTCGTACGTCGCTCGACGACATCATCCATCCGGTGTCGGGAGAGATCCTGGTCAAGGCCGGAACGCTGATGGACGAGCGTGACGTCGAACAGATCGAAAAGGCCGGCGTCCAGTCGGTTCGCATTCGCTCGGCACTGACTTGCGAAGTCAGGGTTGGCGTCTGCGCGGTCTGCTACGGTCGCGATCTGGCTCGCGGCACCCCGGTCAACCAGGGTGAAGCTGTCGGCGTCATCGCGGCGCAGTCGATCGGCGAGCCGGGCACTCAGCTCACCATGCGTACCTTCCACATGGGAGGCACCGCGCAGGTGGTGGACAGCTCGTTCCTTGAAGCCTCGTATGAGGGCAAGGTCGAGATCCGCAACCGCAACGTGGTGCGCAACTCCGACGGCCAGCAGATGGTCATGGGCCGCAACATGGCGGTGCTGATCCTCGATGAAGCCGGCAAGGAGCGCGCCACGCACCGTCTCACCTATGGTTCGCGTATCTTCGTGGACGATGGCGACAAGGTGAAGCGCGGCCAGCGTATCGCCGAGTGGGATCCCTATACCCGTCCGGTCCTCACCGAAATCGAGGGCAGGGTGTCGTACGAGGATCTGGTCGACGGCATTTCCGTGCAGGAGACGGCCGACGAGTCGACCGGCATCACCAAGCGTGAGGTCATCGACTGGCGCTCGACGCCACGCGGCAACGACCTCAAGCCGGCGATTGCCATCCAGGACGCCAAGGGCAAGGTCGGCAAGCTGTCGAAGGGTGGCGACGCCCGCTTCCTGCTCTCGGTCGAGGCCATTCTTTCGGTCGAGCCGGGTGCGCAGGTTCGCCCCGGCGACGTGCTGGCGCGTATCCCGATGGAAAGCGCCAAGACCAAGGACATCACCGGCGGTCTGCCGCGTGTTGCCGAACTGTTCGAGGCACGTCGTCCGAAGGATCACGCCATCATCGCCGAGATCGACGGCACGATCCGCTTCGGCCGCGACTACAAGAACAAGCGCCGCATCATCATCGAGCCGCATGACTCGACGCTTGAGCCGGTCGAGTACCTGATCCCGAAGGGCAAGCCGTTCCATCTCCAGGACGGCGACGTCATCGAGAAGGGCGACTACATCCTCGACGGCAATCCGGCGCCGCACGACATCCTGGCGATCAAGGGCGTGGAGGCACTTGCTTCCTACCTCGTCAACGAGATCCAGGAAGTCTACCGTCTGCAGGGCGTGTCGATCAACGACAAGCACATCGAGGTGATCGTTCGCCAGATGCTGCAGAAGGTCGAGATCACCACGCAGGGCGACTCGACCTACATTCCGGGCGACCACGTCGACGTGATCGAGCTGGAAGAGGTCAACGAGCGGCTGATCGAGGACGGCAAGAAGCCGGCCGAAGGCCAGCCGGTGCTCCTAGGCATCACCAAGGCGTCGCTGCAGACACCGTCCTTCATCTCGGCCGCCTCCTTCCAGGAGACGACCAGGGTGCTGACGGAAGCCGCTGTTGCCGGCAAGACCGACATGCTGCAGGGGCTGAAGGAAAACGTCATCGTCGGCCGGCTTATCCCAGCGGGTACCGGTGGCACGATGAGCCAGATCCGGCGCATCGCCACCTCGCGCGACGAACTGATCATCGACGAGCGCCGCAAGGCCTCCGGTGTGGAAGTCGCCGAGCCGATGCTGACCGACATGGTTACCGCCGCTCAGTAAACGCGACGGTAGAAATCTCAGGCAACGAGGCCGTCGGGGCAACCCGGCGGCCTATTTTTTCTGCGTTGCAGTCGGCCAATCCATGCCAGTGGCGACGGAGTAGGGCGGCGCGCCGCGCGTGAGATGATCGGAGAATCGGAGCAGAGGTCGCTTTTTGCAACCTCGTGGCTCAGTCGAAAAACGCCTCGACGACGTTGCGCTTGCCGAGCATGAAAGCGTCGGCCACGTGCTGGAGCGGAGCGAGATCGACATCCGAGGTGCCGGCACGGACAATCTCCGCGAAGCGCTTGTATAGCATCGGATATTCCGCTTCGGGTTCGTCATGGACGACGCGGCCGTCGATGGCGAGCTTCGAGCCGCCGCCCGACAGCACCATCGCGCCCTTGTCGGTGTCGGCCAGGATGTCCCAGCTTTGCGGGCCGGTCTGGAGCCAGTCGAGTTCCATCGTCACTGGCAACCCGTTCGAGGTGCGGAAGGCGACGTGTGCCGCGACCGGAGCGTCGCGGTTCGCTGGAAAGTCGAGAACCGCCGAGGTGATGAACAGTGCCGGCAGGATGTGGGTCACGATTGACAGCGCATTGATGCCGGGATCGAAGACGCCGAAGCCGCCGGGGGCCCAGATCCACTCCTGGTTCGGATGCCAGCGGCGCACATCTTCCTTCCAGTTGACGGCGGCAGAGCTGATGCGGGCCGAGCTCAGAAACGCGCGCGCGGCCTCGACCGCCGGCGCATAGCGCGAGTGCCAACTGGCGAACAACGAGACGCCGTTCTTCACCGCCAATGCCCTCAGGTCCTCGACCTCGCTGACAGTGGCGCCCGGGGGCTTCTCCAGGAAGACATGTTTCTTCGCTTCGAGCGCCGCGCGCGCGGCGTCATAACGAAATTGCGGCGGCATGCAGAGCGATACGGCCTCGAGCTCCGGCACCGCGTCGAGCATGGATTCGATATCGGGGAAATTCGGGATGTCATCCACCTTGCCATGCCGGCTGGCGGCCGCGACGAGACGATAGTTCTGGTCTTTCGCCAGGGCTGGCAGGTGCTGGTCGCGGACGATCTTGCCGACACCGACGATGCCTATCTTGATGGGCTGGGACACGGCCGCTCCGTCTGTTGGATGATGGTGAGCGTTTCTTATCAGAACACTTGCCCCGGGCAAGCCGAAGCCGGAAGGTCAGCCCCAGCTTTCCTCGAACTGCAGCGCCAATTTTCCGCCCGCCAGAAAAGCCTCGATCGCCGGCTCGAAAGGCGAGGGGTCGAGATTGTTCGCTGCCAGCCATTCGTCGGAATAATAGGTGTTGGCATAGCGGTCGCCGGAATCGCACATCAGCGTCACCAATGAGCCGGTCTTGCCCTCCTCGACCATGCGCGCGGCCTGGAGGCACATGGCGATGAAGTTCGTGCCGGTCGAGCCGCCGACTCGGCGACCGAGTCGGCGCGACAGAACCCGCATCGCCGCCAGCGACACCGCGTCCGGCACCCGCAGCATATGATCGATAACGCCCGGCACGAAGGAGGGCTCCACGCGCGGCCGGCCGATGCCTTCGATCCGCGACGGCTGTTCGCAGCGGCAGTCGGCGTTCTTGGTGGCAAAACCGTCGAAGAAAGCGGAACGCTCGACGTCGGCGACCGACAGCCGCGTCGAATGCTGTTTGTAGCGCAGGAAGCGGCCGATGGTGGCGGTGGTGCCACCGGTACCGGCGCTCATAACGATCCAGGCCGGGATCGGATGACGCTCCTCGCGCATTTGCCCGAAGATCGATTCAGCGATGTTGTTGTTGCCGCGCCAGTCGGTCGCCCGCTCGGCATGGGTGAATTGGTCCATGAAATGGCCACCGAGTTTCGCCGCCAGTTCGGCCGACTCGGCATAGATGCGCCTGCCATCGTCGATGAAGTGGCAGGTGCCGCCATAGTGTTCGATCGCGGTGATCTTTTCGCGCGACGTCGAGCGCGGCATCACGGCATAGAACGGCACGCCGATCATGCGGGCGAAATACGCTTCCGAGACCGCCGTCGAACCCGACGACGCTTCGATCACCGGCGCACCTTCGCGGATGAGACCATTGCACATCGCATAGAGAAACAGCGAGCGCGCCAGCCGGTGCTTCAGGCTGCCGGTCGGATGGGTGGATTCATCCTTGAGGTAGAAGTCGATGCCGGCCACCGCCGGCAGATCAAGCTTCCAGAGATGCGTGTCGGCCGAACGGCGCTGGTCGGCCTCGATCGCGGCGACCGCCCTGTCGGCCCAGGCTCGGGATGCAGGTCCAGCCGCTTTTGATCCAGCCATCATTAGTGACCTGGTTTCAGATCGGCACGTCAAAGGTAACGATAGACACTTCACCTTCGAGCGCGCCCTGGAAGGCCGACAGATGCGGCTCCTCGTCCGGCACGCCCTCCATATCGCCGATCTGGTCGAGCTCGGCCTCCGCGTACCCCTCCGCGGCAAGCGATTCGAGCACGCGGCGCACCGCCGAATCGTCATCGGGCGCAACCAGCATCACGTGCACGCCTTCCGGCTTGCCGCCCTTTCTCTTCCACACCCTGCCGGTGATGATGGTGACCGGGCGTTCTTCATTGTCGTTCACGGGCCGATTCCTCCGGGCGAGGGGATCTTGACTGCTCATGCGGCTTTTTCGCATGAAAGCAGGGCCGCGCAACAGCCTACAGCCGGTCACTTTCTTCCTCGCCCTTGCAAAATGGCGAAAGAAAATTACATGCGATTTTCGCATGGCTGCCAAGCCCCGGCTTCAATGCAATATTTGCCACTCCGGGGTTGACGGTTCGCGGGCTTACGAGTAGAAGCCGGCCAGTCAGAACCGATGTGAGGCTCTCCCTTCCGAAGCGACACGCTTTGGAGTTTGCTTCAAACAGGGTTCGTTTTACGAGCGAAAAGACATTTCCGGCGTGCACGAAGCGGCTTCCGCTTCCTCTGCCATTTGTTCGGGCAAGACCGCGAGGCGCGGTTTGTGGCCCGAATTTGCGTATGGAAATGACGCTTTGAGCGGCCCTGACCGGGCGAGACACGGAATTGAGAGACAAGAGGGTTTAATGCCTACCGTCAACCAGCTGATCCGCAAGCCGCGCATAGCGCCGGTGAAGCGCAACAAGGTCCCGGCCATGCAGCAGAACCCGCAGAAGCGGGGCGTCTGCACGCGCGTCTACACCACGACGCCGAAGAAGCCGAACTCGGCGCTGCGCAAGGTGGCCAAGATCCGCCTGACCAATGGTTTTGAAGTGATCGGGTACATCCCCGGCGAAGGCCACAACCTTCAGGAACACTCCGTGGTCATGATCCGCGGCGGCCGCGTCAAGGATCTTCCGGGCGTGCGTTACCACATCATCCGCGGCGTGCTCGACACGCAGGGCGTGAAGAACCGCAAGCAGCGTCGTTCGAAGTACGGCGCCAAGCGTCCGAAGTGACCGAAGCGTAGCGAAGGTCATCCCGGCAAATATCCGGGATCCAGGCCACCACGCATAATTGAGGCAGAGAAAAAATGTCCCGTCGTCACAGTGCAGAAAAGCGTGAGATCAATCCGGACCCGAAGTTCGGCGATCTGATCGTTACCAAGTTCATGAACGCCGTCATGTATGACGGCAAGAAGTCGGTTGCCGAGACCATCGTCTACGGTGCGCTCGACCAGGTTCAGTCGAAGACCAAGCAGGAGCCGGTCACCGTCTTCCATCAGGCGCTCGACAATGTCGCGCCGCATGTCGAAGTGCGTTCGCGCCGCGTCGGCGGTGCCACCTACCAGGTTCCGGTCGACGTGCGCCCCGAGCGCCGTCAGGCCTTGGCCATCCGCTGGCTGATCGCTGCTGCCCGCAACCGCAACGAGACCACCATGGTCGACCGCCTCTCCGGCGAGCTGATGGACGCGGCCAACAACCGCGGCACGGCTGTCAAGAAGCGTGAAGACACCCACAAGATGGCTGAAGCCAACCGCGCTTTCGCGCACTACCGCTGGTAAAGCGCGAACGAGACTGAGAGGCAGCTACGATGGCCCGCGAATACAAAATCGAAGACTACCGCAATTTCGGTATCATGGCGCATATTGACGCCGGCAAGACGACGACCACCGAGCGCGTCCTCTATTACACGGGCAAGTCGCACAAGATCGGCGAAGTCCACGACGGCGCTGCCACCATGGACTGGATGGAGCAGGAGCAGGAGCGCGGCATCACCATCACGTCGGCCGCGACCACGACCTTCTGGAAGGGTCGCAGCGGCAAGATGTACCGCTTCAACATCATCGACACTCCCGGACACGTCGACTTCACCATCGAAGTCGAGCGTTCGCTGCGCGTTCTCGACGGCGCCATCGCGCTGCTCGATGCCAATGCCGGTGTCGAGCCGCAGACGGAAACCGTCTGGCGTCAGGCCGACAAGTACCGCGTCCCGCGCATGATCTTCTGCAACAAGATGGACAAGATCGGCGCCGACTTCTACCGCTCGGTCGAGATGATCGGTTCGCGCCTTGGTGCACATGCCGTCGTCATGCAGTTGCCGATCGGCGCCGAGACCGAGTTCAAGGGCGTTGTCGACCTCGTCGAGATGAACGCGCTGGTCTGGCGCGACGAGACGCTGGGCGCTGCCTGGGACGTTGTCGAGATCCCCGCCGACCTCAAGGCTCGTGCGGAAGAATACCGCGAGAAGATGATCGAGGCCGCCGTCGAAATGGACGAGACGGCGCTCGAGAACTACCTCGAAGGCAAGATGCCGTCGAATGACGAGATCCGCGCGCTGATCCGCAAGGGCACCATCGCGGTGAAGTTCTATCCGATGTTCTGCGGCTCGGCCTTCAAGAACAAGGGCGTGCAGCCGCTGCTCGACGCCGTCGTCGAATATCTGCCGTCGCCGGCCGATGTTCCCGCCATCAAGGGCGTCGACGCCAAGACCGACGCCGAGATCGAGCGTCATGCCGACGATAGCGAGCCGCTGTCGATGCTGGCCTTCAAGATCATGAACGACCCGTTCGTCGGTTCGCTGACCTTTGCCCGCATCTATTCGGGCAAGCTCACCAAGGGCATTTCGGTCGACAACACCGTCAAGGGCAAGAAAGAGCGCATCGGCCGCATGTTGCAGATGCATGCGAATTCGCGCGCCGACGTCGAGGAGGCTTTCGCCGGCGACATCGTCGCTCTGGCCGGCCTCAAGGATACGACCACCGGCGACACGCTCAGTGATCCGGCGCATCCGGTCATTCTCGAGCGCATGGAATTCCCCGATCCGGTCATCCAGATCGCGATCGAGCCGAAGACCAAGAACGACCAGGAAAAGATGGGCCTCGCCCTTCACCGTCTGGCCGCCGAGGATCCGTCCTTCCGCGTCAAGACCGATGAGGAAAGCGGTCAGACCATTATCTCCGGCATGGGCGAGTTGCACCTCGACATCATCGTCGACCGCATGCGTCGCGAGTTCAAGGTCGAAGCCAATGTCGGCGCTCCGCAGGTGGCCTATCGCGAGACGATCACCCGCAAGCACGAGCAGGACTACACGCACAAGAAGCAGACCGGCGGTACCGGCCAGTTCGCTCGCGTCAAGATCCTCTTCGAGCCGAATCCGGACAGCAGCGAATTCGAGTTCGAGACCAAGATCGTCGGCGGTGCTGTGCCGAAGGAATACATCCCCGGTGTCGAAAAGGGCATCAACAGCGTCATGACCTCGGGTCCGTTCGCGGGCTTCCCGATGATAGGTGTCAAGGCGACGCTGATCGACGGCGCCTATCACGATGTGGACTCCAGCGTTCTGGCCTTCGAAATCGCCGGCCGCGCCTGCTTCCGTGAAGCCGCGCCCAAGCTTGGCGTGCAGCTGCTCGAGCCGATCATGAAGGTCGAGGTGGTGACACCGGAGGACTACGTCGGCAGCGTCATCGGCGACCTGAACGGCCGTCGCGGTCAGATCCAGGGCCAGGAAGCGCGTGGTGTTGCAGTTGTCATCAACGCGATGGTGCCGCTGGCCAACATGTTCAAGTACGTCGACAACCTGCGCTCGATGAGCCAGGGCCGCGCGGCCTACACGATGCAGTTCGACCATTACGAGCCTGTGCCGACCGCGGTCGCCCAGGAAGTCCAGAAGAAATACGCGTAACTCGAACGGGTTGCAGCGGTAACTTAATTCAAGGCCCGCACGGGCGAGCAGGATTGGAGACATCACATGGCAAAAGGTAAATTCGAGCGCACTAAGCCTCATGTGAACATCGGCACGATTGGTCACGTTGACCATGGCAAGACGTCGCTGACGGCGGCGATCACGAAGTATTTTGGCGAATACAAGCGCTATGACCAGATCGATGCGGCGCCGGAAGAGAAGGCGCGCGGCATCACGATCTCGACGGCTCACGTTGAATACGAGACGGCCAACCGCCACTACGCTCACGTCGACTGCCCCGGCCACGCCGACTATGTGAAGAACATGATCACCGGTGCCGCGCAGATGGACGGCGCGATCCTGGTTGTTTCGGCTGCCGACGGCCCGATGCCGCAGACCCGCGAGCACATCCTGCTTGCCCGCCAGGTCGGCGTGCCGTCGATCGTCGTGTTCCTGAACAAGGTCGACCAGGTCGACGACGCCGAGCTGCTCGAACTGGTCGAGCTCGAGGTTCGCGAGCTTCTGACCAAGAACGAGTTCCCCGGCGACGACATTCCGATCGTCAAGGGTTCGGCGCTGGCTGCGTTGGAAGATTCGGACAAGAAGATCGGCGAGGACGCGATCCGCGAGCTGATGGCGGCGGTCGATGCCTACATCCCGACGCCGGTTCGTCCGCTCGACAAGCCGTTCCTGATGCCGATCGAGGACGTATTCTCGATCTCGGGCCGTGGCACGGTGGTGACCGGTCGCGTCGAGCGCGGCGTGGTCAAGGTCGGCGAGGAGCTGGAGATCATCGGCATCCGTCCGACGACCAAGACGACTTGCACGGGCGTCGAGATGTTCCGCAAGCTGCTCGACCAGGGCCAGGCTGGCGACAACATCGGCGCGCTGCTGCGCGGCGTTGACCGTGAAGGTGTCGAGCGCGGCCAGGTTCTGGCCAAGCCCGGCACGGTGAAGCCGCACAAGAAGTTCGTGGCCGAAGCCTACATCCTGACCAAGGACGAGGGTGGCCGCCACACGCCGTTCTTCACCAACTACCGTCCGCAGTTCTATTTCCGCACGACGGACGTGACCGGCATCGTGTCGCTGCCGGAAGGCACCGAGATGGTGATGCCGGGCGACAACATCACGGTCGATGTCGAGCTGATCGTGCCGATCGCCATGGAAGAGAAGCTGCGCTTCGCCATCCGTGAAGGCGGCCGCACCGTCGGTGCCGGCATCGTCGTCACCATCAAAGAGTAATTTGGACTTAAACCGATCTGTCGCGGGCGCAGGATATGCCCGCGCCGCGCCAGAACAAGGAAGTGACGCATGAACGGACAGAATATCCGCATCCGCCTGAAGGCGTTTGATCACCGCGTGCTCGACGCCTCGACAAAGGAAATCGTGTCGACGGCCAAGCGCACCGGTGCCAACGTCCGCGGCCCCATTCCGCTGCCGACGCGGATCGAAAAGTTCACGGTCAACCGGTCGCCTCACGTCGACAAGAAGAGCCGCGAGCAGTTCGAGATGCGCACGCACAAGCGTCTGCTCGACATCGTCGATCCGACCCCGCAGACGGTCGATGCTTTGATGAAGCTCGATCTGGCCGCCGGTGTGGACGTCGAGATCAAGCTCTAAGGGAATGAGAGCGCGGTAAGGGGCGGTGCCCCTGGCCCGGAACTCTAAAGGAATTGAACCGATGCGTTCAGGTGTGATTGCAAAGAAGGTGGGAATGACCCGCATCTATAACGATGCCGGGGAACATGTTCCCGTCACCGTTCTCCAGATGGAGAACTGCCAGGTCGTGGCGCAGCGCACGCAGGAGAAGAATGGCTACACCGCCGTTCAGCTCGGCGTTGGCCTTGCCAAGGTGAAGAACACGTCGAAGGCGATGCGCGGCCATTTCGCGACCGCTTCCGTCGAGCCGAAGGCGAAGGTCGCCGAGTTCCGCGTCTCCGCGGACAACATGATCGATGTCGGCGCCGAGATCACTGTCGAGCACTTCGTTCCCGGCCAGAAGGTCGATGTGACGGGCACGACGATCGGCAAGGGCTTCCAGGGCGTGATCAAGCGTCACCACATGGGTGGTGGCCGCGCGACCCACGGTAACTCGGTATCGCACCGTACCCACGGTTCGACCGGTCAGCGCCAGGACCCCGGCAAGGTGTTCAAAGGCAAGCACATGGCTGGCCACATGGGCGACACCCGCGTCACAACGCAGAATGTCGAGATCGTTTCGACCGACGCCGATCGCGGCCTGATCCTGATCCGCGGTGCGGTTCCCGGATCGAAGGGCGCCTGGATCCTGGTCCGCGATGCGGCCAAGGTGGCACTGCCGGCCAATGCGCCGAAGCCCGCCGCGATCCGCCCAGTTGCGGCAGCTGCTAAGAACGAGGCTCCGGCCACAGAGGGAGCGGAATAATGGATCTCAAGATCACAACGCTTGGCGGCAAGGACGCCGGCAAGGTGAAACTCTCCGAGGAGATTTTCGGCCTTGATCCGCGCGAGGACATCCTGCAGCGCGTCGTGCGCTGGCAGCTAGCCAAGAAGCAGCAGGGCACGCACAAGGCCAAGGGCCGCGCCGAGATCGCGCGCACCGGCGCCAAGATGTACAAGCAGAAGGGTACGGGCCGCGCCCGTCACCATTCGGCACGCGCTCCGCAGTTCCGCGGCGGTGGCAAGGCCCACGGCCCGGTCGTCCGCAGCCACGAGCACGATCTGCCGAAGAAGGTGCGCGCGCTCGGCCTCAAGCATGCCCTCTCGGCCAAGGCCAAGAGCGCGTCGATCATCATCATCGACGAGCTGAAGCTGACCGAGGCCAAGACGAAGGCGCTGCTCGCGAATTTCGCGACGCTGGGCCTGAGCAACGCCCTGTTGATCGGCGGCGCCGAGCTTGACAAGAACTTCAAGCTGGCCGCGACGAACATCCCGAACATCGACGTGCTGCCCATCCAGGGCATCAACGTCTACGACATTCTGCGCCGCGGCACGCTGGTCCTTTCGAAGGCCGCCGTCGAGGCTCTCGAGGAGCGCTTTAAATGACCGACCTTCGTCACTACGACGTGATCGTCAGCCCGGCGATCACCGAAAAGTCGACCATGGCTTCCGAGCAGAACCAGGTCGTCTTCAACGTCGCCAAGAAGGCGTCGAAGCCGGAAATCAAGGCTGCCGTCGAAGCGCTGTTCGGCGTCAAGGTGATGGCCGTGAACACGCTTGTCCGCAAGGGCAAGATCAAGCGCTTCCGCGGCACGATCGGCCGCCAGAGCGACGTCAAGAAGGCGATTGTGACGCTGGCCGACGGCCAGTCGATCGACGTCGCGACGGGTCTCTGAGCAAGGCCGCGAGGACAGAACAATGGCACTGAAAAAATTCAACCCGGTAACGCCGAGCACCCGCCAGCTGGTCATCGTCGACCGCTCGGGCCTCTACAAGGGCAAGCCCGTGAAGGGTCTGACCGAAGGCCTGACCAAGTCGGGCGGCCGCAACAACCACGGTCGCATCACCGCCCGCTTCATAGGTGGTGGTCACAAGCGTTCGTACCGCATCATCGACTTCAAGCGCCGCAAGTTCGACGTCGTCGGCACGGTCGAGCGCATTGAATACGATCCGAACCGCACCGCCTTCATCGCGCTGATCAAGTACGACGATGGCGAGCTGTCCTACATCATCGCTCCGCAGCGTCTGGCTCCCGGCGACAAGATCGTGTCCGGTGAATCGGTCGATGTGAAGCCGGGCAATGCGATGCCGCTGGCTTCGATGCCGGTCGGCACGATCGTCCACAACATCGAGCTGAAGCCGGGCAAGGGCGCCCAGGTTGCCCGTTCGGCAGGCGGTTATGGCCAGCTGGTCGGTCGTGACCAGGGCATGGCGATCCTGCGCCTCAACTCGGGCGAGCAGCGTGTCGTTCACGGCTCCTGCATGGCCACCGTCGGTGCCGTGTCCAATCCGGATCATGGCAACATCAACGACGGCAAGGCCGGTCGCACGGTTTGGCGCGGCAAGCGTCCGCACAATCGCGGCGTGACCATGAACCCGGTCGACCATCCGCACGGCGGTGGTGAAGGCCGCACCTCGGGTGGCCGTCATCCGGTCAGCCCCTGGGGCAAGCCGACCAAGGGCAAGAAGACGCGGTCCAACAAGGCGACCGACAAGTTCATCCTGCGCTCGCGCCATCAGCGCAAGAGCTAAGAAGAGGTAACGCCAAGTGACTCGTTCGATTTGGAAAGGCCCCTTCATTGACGGCTACCTTCTCAAGAAGGTGGACAAGGTTCGTGAAGGTGGTCGCAATGAGGTGATCAAGATGTGGAGCCGTCGCTCCACCATCCTGCCGCAGTTCGTCGGCTTCACCTTCGGTGTCTACAACGGCCAGAAGCATGTTCCCGTCTCGGTGAACGAGGACATGGTCGGTCACAAGTTCGGTGAATTCGCTCCGACCCGGACCTATTACGGTCACGGCGCGGATAAGAAGGCGAAGAGGAAATAATCATGGGCAAGGCCAAAGCTCCGCGCAGGCTTGCTGACAACGAAGCGCGCGCCGTGTTGCGCACGATCCGTATCAGCCCGCAGAAGCTGAACCTGGTTGCCGCGCTCATCCGCGGCAAGAAGGTCGCGACAGCGCTATCCGACCTCGAATTCTCGGCCAAGCGGATTTCCGGCACGGTCAAGAAGACGCTGGAATCGGCGATCGCCAACGCGGAAAACAACCACGACCTCGACGTCGATGCGCTGATCGTGGCGGAAGCCTACGTCGGCAAGTCGATCGTCATGAAGCGGTTCCATGCCCGTGGACGTGGTCGCGCCAGCCGTATCGAGAAGCCGTTCTCGCACCTCACGATTGTTGTTCGTGAAGTCGAAGAAAAAGGGGAGGCCGCATAATGGGCCAGAAAGTCAATCCGATCGGTCTTCGCCTCGGCATCAACCGCACCTGGGATTTGCGCTGGTTCGCGAACACCGGCGAGTACGGCAAGCTGCTGCATGAGGACATCAAGATCCGCAAGTATCTTGAGAAGGAACTCAAGCAGGCCGCGATCTCGAAGGTCGTGATCGAGCGTCCGCACAAGAAGTGCCGCGTCACTATCCATGCCGCGCGTCCGGGCCTGATCATTGGCAAGAAGGGCGCTGACATCGAGAAGCTTCGCAAGAAGCTGATGGAGATGACGAAGTCCGAGACGCACCTCAACATCGTTGAAGTGCGCAAGCCGGAGATCGACGCGACCCTGGTCGCCCAGTCGATCGCCCAGCAGCTCGAGCGCCGCATCGCGTTCCGCCGCGCCATGAAGCGTGCCGTTCAGTCGGCGATGCGCCTCGGTGCCGAAGGCATCCGCATCAACTGCGCCGGCCGTCTTGGCGGTGCCGAGATAGCGCGCATGGAATGGTACCGTGAAGGCCGCGTGCCGCTGCATACGCTGCGCGCCGATGTCGACTACGGCACGGCCGAGGCGCATACGGCGTACGGCATCTGCGGCGTCAAGGTCTGGGTGTTCAAGGGCGAGATCCTTGAGCATGACCCGATGGCTTCGGAGCGTCGCGCCACTGAAGGCGACAATGCGCATGGCGGTGGTGGTGATCGCGAACGCGGTCGTCGTCGCGAAAACGCCTGAGACATTTAGGAATTTGGAGTTAGAACGATGCTGCAGCCAAAGCGCACAAAGTTCCGCAAGCAGTTCAAGGGCCGTATCCATGGTACCGCAAAGGGCGGCACCAATCTGGATTTCGGTGGTTTCGGGCTGAAGGCGCTTGAGCCGAACCGCGTCACCGCGCGTGAGATCGAGGCGGCTCGCCGCGCGATCACTCGCGAAATGAAGCGCGCTGGTCGCGTCTGGATCCGTATTTTCCCGGACGTGCCGGTCACTTCGAAGCCGACCGAAGTTCGTATGGGTAAGGGCAAGGGCGCGGTCGACTACTGGGCGGCGCGCGTCAAGCCGGGCCGCATCATGTTCGAGATCGACGGCGTCAATGAAGAAACCGCCCGTGAGGCACTGCGTCTCGGCGCGGCCAAGCTCTCGGTCAAGACGCGCTTCGTGCAGCGCATCGCAGAATAAGGACGGGCTGATCATGAAAGCCGAAGACATCCGGACCAAGACCCAGGACCAGCTGACCGACGACCTGGCCAGCCTGAAGAAGGAGCAGTTCAACCTGCGCTTCCAGAAGGCCACCGGCCAGCTCGAGAAGACCGCACGCGTGAGGCAGGTCCGCAAGGACATCGCGCGTATCAAGACCATCGCTGCGGAAAAGTCCGCGGCTAAGAAGGCTTAAGGACGAAAACCATGCCAAAGCGCATTCTGCAGGGCACCGTCGTCAGCGACAAGAACGAGAAGACGGTTGTCGTCAAGGTCGAACGGCGCTTCACGCATCCCGTGATGAAGAAGACCGTGCGCATGACCAAGAAGTACAAGGCGCACGACGAAAACAACGCCCACAAGGTTGGCGATCAGGTGTTCATCCAGGAATCGAAGCCGATTTCCAAGGATAAGCGCTGGATCGTCGTGTCTTCGGACCAGGCGTAAACAAACGAATTTTGGACAGACCGGGGAGGGGCTTTGAGCCCGTCCCGTTAGAAAAGAAGAAGGCGGCCAGTCATGATTCAGATGCAAACAAACCTCGACGTCGCGGATAATTCCGGCGCCCGTCGTGTCATGTGCATCAAGGTGCTGGGCGGCTCGAAGCGGAAATACGCTTCCGTGGGCGACATCATCGTGGTGTCGATCAAGGAAGCCATTCCGCGCGGCCGCGTGAAGAAGGGCGATGTGATGAAGGCGGTCGTGGTTCGCACGGCCAAGGACATCCGCCGCCCGGACGGCAGCGTGATCCGTTTCGACAAGAACGCGGCCGTTCTCGTCGACAACAAGAAAGAGCCGATCGGCACGCGTATCTTCGGACCGGTTCCGCGCGAACTCCGCGCCAAGAACCACATGAAGATCATCTCGCTCGCGCCTGAAGTGCTGTAAGGAGCCGGACCAATGCAAAAGATTAGAAAAGGCGACAAGGTCGTCGTGCTGGCCGGCAAGGACAAGGGCCGTTCGGGCGAAGTCCTCTCGGTACAGCCGAAGGAAGATACCGCGCTGGTGCGCGGCGTCAACATGATCCGTCGTCACCAGAAGCAATCCCAGTCCCAAGAGGGCGGGATCATAACCAAGGAAGCGCCGATCCAGCTGTCGAACATCGCGCTGGCCGACCCCAAGGATGGCAAGCCGACCCGCGTCGGCTTCATCTTCCAGAAGGACGGCAAGAAGGTGCGCGTCGCCAAGCGCTCGGGAGAAGTCATCAATGGCTAAGGCTCAATCCAAGCAGGCGACTGCCCAGAACACGCCGCGTCTCAAGCAGGTCTACAACGAGACCATTCGCAAGGCGCTGCAGGAACAGTTCGGCTACGAGAACGAGATGCAGGTTCCGCGCATCGACAAGATCGTGCTGAACATGGGCGTCGGCGAAGCGACCGGCGATTCGAAGAAGCCTTCGATCGCCGCCGAGGACCTGGCGATGATCGCCGGCCAGAAGGCCGTCGTCACCCGCGCTCGCAATTCTATCGCCGGCTTCAAGGTCCGCGAGAAGATGCCGATCGGCGCCAAGGTCACGCTGCGCAAGGAACGCATGTACGAGTTCCTCGACCGCCTCGTGAACATCGCATTGCCACGCGTCCGCGACTTCCGCGGGCTGAATCCGAAGAGCTTCGATGGCCGTGGCAACTACGCCATGGGCATCAAGGAACACATCGTGTTCCCGGAGATCAACTACGACAAGGTTGATCAGATCTGGGGCATGGACGTCATCGTTTGTACGACTGCGAAGACGGACGACGAAGCCAGGGCATTGCTCAAGGCCTTCAACTTCCCCTTCCGCCAGTAACGGCAGCGAGAAAAGGAAAAATCTGAAATGGCAAAGACCAGCTCAGTCGAGAAGAACAACAGGCGCCGCAAGCTTGCCGACCAGTACGGTCCCAAGCGTGCAGCCCTCAAGGCGATCATCATGGATCAGTCCAAGCCGATGGAGGAGCGCTTCCGCGCTCAGCTCAAGCTTGCTGCCTTGCCGCGCAACTCGGCCAAGATCCGCATCCGTAACCGCTGCGAAGTCACCGGCCGTCCGCGCGCCTACTATCGCAAGCTCAAAGTATCGCGCATCGCGCTTCGTGATCTCGGCAACAACGGCCAGATCCCGGGCCTGGTCAAGTCGAGCTGGTAAGGAGGACATAACATGTCATTGAGCGATCCTCTCGGCGATATGCTGACCCGCATCCGCAACGCCTACGGCCGCAAGAAGTCGAGTGTTTCGACGCCGGCTTCGCGTCTGCGCACCCGCGTCCTCGACGTGCTGAAGGCTGAAGGCTATATCCGCGACTACAGCCAGACCGACTTCGACAACGGCAAGTCCGAAATCGAAATCGAGCTGAAGTATTTCGACGGTGCACCGGTGGTGCGCGAAATCGCCCGCGTCTCGAAGCCTGGCCGCCGCGTCTATGTTTCGGCCAAGTCGATCCCGCACGTCGCCAACGGCCTCGGCATCGCCATCCTTTCGACACCGAAAGGCGTGATGGCCGACCACGAAGCACGCGAACAGAACGTCGGCGGTGAAATCCTCTGCCAGATCTTCTGATCTGGCGCGTGACCGGCAAAATCGGAATCCGGTTTTCGGGATCATGCCCGAAGACAGAGACCTGAAACAAGAGAAGTGACGAGGACAACAAAATGTCTCGTATTGGAAAGAAACCCGTTTCGCTGCCGCAGGGCGTGACCGCGACCGTCAACGGCCAGACCGTGACGGCGAAGGGCCCCAAGGGCGAGCTGAAGTTCGTGGTGAACGAAGAAGTCCTGGTCAAGATGGAAGGCAGCGAGATCGCTGTCCAGCCGCGCGACCAGACCAAGACGGCCCGCTCCAAGTGGGGCATGTCGCGCACGCAGATCGTCAACATCCTGCAGGGCGTCAAGGACGGTTTCGAGAAGAAGCTCGAGATCACCGGCGTCGGCTATCGCGCCGCCATGCAGGGCAAGAACCTGCAACTGGCCCTTGGCTTCAGCCATGATGTCGTTTACGAGACCCCGGCTGGCATCACGATCACTGTGCCGAAGCCGACGGAAATCACCGTGACCGGCATCGACAAGCAGCAGGTCGGCCAGGTTGCCGCCGAGATCCGCGAATATCGCGGTCCTGAGCCCTACAAGGGCAAGGGTGTCCGCTACGCTGGCGAGAAGATCGTCCGCAAGGAAGGCAAGAAGAAGTAGTAGGCTTGGCCCCGAAAAGTTGCAGACTTTTCGGAAAGGACCAAGCTAAAGAGATGTAACGCCGCGGGGAGCGGTCGCGGGAGGCGCTTTCGCCTACCGCATAGGGCGGCCCCCGTTTTGTGAAGGCAAGGAACTATCATGGCTACCAAGGAATCCATCCAGCGCCGCGCGCAGCGCGTTCGCCGTCAGATCAAGAAGGTCGCCGGTGAGCGTCCGCGTCTGTCGGTCCACCGCACATCGAAGAACATCTATGTGCAGGTCATCGACGACGCCAAGGGTCACACCATCGTCGCGGCCTCGACGCTCGAGAAGGACCTCAAGGGTTCGCTCAAGACCGGCGCCGACACCGCCGCCGCTGCCGCGATCGGCAAGCTGATCGCCGAGCGCGCCACCAAGGCTGGCGTCAAGGAAGTCGTCTTCGACCGTGGCGCCTACATCTATCACGGCCGCGTCAAGGCGCTGGCCGAGGCTGCCCGTGAAGGTGGTCTGAGCTTCTAAACATGATCCCGAAAAGTTGCAGACTTTTCGGATAAGGATCATGCGAAGGAAAAAATGACTTTCGCCCCCGGTGACCCACAGAGGCGCCGGATCTTATCAGCAACCGTGCTTCCGGAAAAAAACAAGGAACAGGATATGGCACAGGAACGTAGGGATGGCGGCCGCGGCCGCGATCGTGAAGAACGCGATGACGGCATGGTGGACAAGCTCGTCCACATCAACCGCGTCGCCAAGGTCGTCAAGGGCGGCCGTCGCTTCGGTTTTGCAGCACTCGTCGTCGTCGGCGACCAGAAGGGCCGTGTCGGCTTTGGTCACGGCAAGGCGCGCGAAGTGCCGGAAGCTATCCGCAAGGCAACTGAATCGGCAAAGCGCGACATGATTTTCGTGCCGCTGCGCTCGGGTCGCACGCTGCACCACGACGTCGAAGGGCGTTGGGGCGCTGGCCGTGTTCTGCTGCGCGCCGCCAAGCAAGGTACCGGCATCATCGCCGGTGGCCCGATGCGCGCTGTCTTCGAGACGCTCGGCATGCATGACGTGGTCGCCAAGTCGATGGGTTCGTCGAACCCGTACAACATGGTTCGCGCCACGTTCGACGCGCTGAAGAGCCAGATGCATCCCAAGGATGTGGCTGCTGCGCGCGGCATCAAGTATTCGACCCTTCAGGCCCGCCGCGGCACCGCCGTTGCGGCTGAAGAATAGTCGACGCTGACCAGGGATTTTGACCATGGCCAAGAAAGCAACCAAGACCATCACCGTTGAGCAGATCGGTTCGCCGATCCGCCGTCCGAAGGAGCAGCGCGCGACGCTGGTCGGGCTCGGCCTCAACAAGATGCACAAGCAGCGCACGCTGGAAGATACGCCCTCCGTGCGCGGCATGATCGCCGCCGTCCAGCATCTCGTCCGCGTCGTGGACGAGGGCTGAGCCAAAGCGCAGGAGAACCCAGATGAAACTCAACGATCTGCGTGACAAGGACGGCGCGACGCATTCCAAGAAGCGTCTCGGCCGCGGCATCGGCTCCGGCTCCGGCAAGACCGGTGGTCGCGGCGTCAAGGGCCAGAAGGCGCGCTCCGGCGTCGCCATCAACGGCTTCGAGGGTGGCCAGATGCCGCTCTATCGGCGTCTGCCGAAGCGTGGCTTCAACAACATCTTCGCCAAGAGCTTCACCGTTGTGTCGCTGGCCCGTATCCAGGTCGCCATCGACGCCAAGAAGCTCGACGCGAAGACAACCGTGACGGCTGAATCTCTCGTTGCCGCCGGCGTCATTCGCCGCGTCAAGGACGGCGTGCGCATCCTCTCCGATGGCGAGATCAAGGCGAAGCTCGCCTTTGACGTTGCCGGCGCCTCCAAGGCCGCGATCGAGAAGATCGAAAAGGCCGGTGGTTCGGTCAAGCTGCCGGAAAAGGCAGCTGCCGAGTAACGGCAATTTGAAGCGCGATCGGCAAGAGTGGGATCCGTTTTTGCTCACGATTGCGCTTTGATCTGCTCAATTAGGCGGCCGCGTCAACGCGGCCGCTTGCATGTTTAGAGCCCGGAGCTTATCTCGTGAGCTTCGGTGAAACGCACCGCCTGACCTTCGGGCCATCAAGCGTTACCAAGCGGAGAATCAGGCATGGCTTCGGCTGCTGAACAACTAGCCTCGAATCTGAATTTCTCGGCCTTCGCCAAGGCGGAGGACCTGAAGAAACGCATCTGGTTCACCATCGGCGCGTTGCTCGTCTATCGACTCGGCACTTATATTCCGCTTCCCGGCATCAATCCCGACGCCTTCGCGCAGGCCTTCTCCTCGCAGAGCAAGGGTGTGCTCGGCATGTTCAACATGTTCGCCGGCGGTGCCGTGCAGCGCATGGCGATCTTCGCGCTGGGCATCATGCCGTACATTTCCGCCTCCATCATCATGCAGCTGATGACCTCGGTCATCCCGTCGCTGGAAGCGCTGAAGAAGGAAGGCGAGCAGGGCCGTAAGGTCATCAATCAGTACACGCGCTACGGCACCGTGCTTTTGGCGCTGGTTCAGGCCTATGGCATTTCGGTGGGCCTGGAGAACGGCAACGGCATCGTCAATGATCCCGGCATGTTCTTCCGCCTCTCGACCGTCGTCACGCTGGTCGGCGGCACCATGTTCCTGATGTGGCTCGGCGAGCAGATCACCGCGCGCGGCATCGGCAACGGCATTTCGCTGATCATCTTCTCCGGCATCGTCGCCGGCCTGCCGCGCGCCATTTCCGGCACGCTGGAGCTTGGCCGCACCGGCGCCTTGTCGACCGGCCTCATCCTGGCGATCATCGTCCTGGCCATCGTCGTCATCGCCCTCATTGTGTTCTTCGAACGTGCCCAGCGCCGCCTGCTGATCCAGTATCCGAAGCGTCAGGTCGGCAACCGCATGTTCCAGGGCGACACCTCGCATCTGCCGCTGAAGCTCAATACATCAGGCGTCATTCCGCCGATCTTCGCCTCCTCGCTGCTGTTGCTGCCGGCCACCGTTGCCGGCTTCTCGCAGACGACCAACATGCCGGCCTGGGCGAGCACCATCCTGGCTTCGCTCGGCCACGGTCAGCCGCTCTACATGGCATTCTATGCGGCGATGATCGTGTTCTTCGCCTTCTTCTATACTGCGATTGTCTTCAACCCGAAGGACACCGCCGATCAGCTCAAGAAGCATTCGGGCTTCATCCCGGGCTATCGCCCGGGCGAGCGCACCGCCGATTATATCGATTACGTTCTCACCCGCATCACCGTCGTCGGCGCCATCTATCTGGTGCTGGTGTGCCTGCTGCCGGAGTTCCTGATCTCGGCGACTGGCGTACCATTCTACCTTGGTGGCACATCGCTTCTGATCGTGGTCAGTGTCACGCTCGATACGGTTGCGCAGATTCAGGGACACCTGATCGCGCACCAGTATGAAGGCCTGATCAAGAAGTCGAAGCTGCGCGGGGGGAAGAAAGCCAGATGAGGTTGATTTTGCTTGGGCCGCCAGGGGCGGGCAAGGGGACACAAGCACAAAGACTGGTAGAAAAACACGGCATACCCCAGCTTTCGACGGGCGACATGCTGCGTGCTGCCGTCCAGGCCGGTACCGAAGTCGGTAAGCGCGCCAAGGCGGTGATGGATGCCGGTGAACTGGTGTCCGATGCCATCGTTAATGCGATCGTCGCCGAGCGTATCGATCAGGCCGATTGCGCGAAGGGGTTCATCCTCGACGGATACCCGCGAACCCTGGTTCAGGCGGACGCGGTGGAAGCAATGCTTTCGGATCGTTCCCAGGGCCTGGATGCCGTTGTCGAACTTGTCGTCGACGACAAGGCGCTGGTTGGTCGAATCGTCAAGCGCGCCAATGAGGCACAGGCCGCCGGTCTGCCCGTACGCAAGGACGATAATCCGGCCGTCTTCGAGGAACGCCTGAGAGAGTACTACAAGAAGACGTCGCCGCTGATTGGCTACTATTATGCCAAGGGCAAGCTCAGGAGCGTCGACGGCATGGCCGACATCGATCAGGTGACGGAGCAGATCGAGGCAGTGCTCAAGGCGGCAACGCGGCGAAATTAACGATTGCGCTTGACGGGAGCGGTTCGCTGCGGTATGGCGGCCCGTCTTCCTATCAGGCATGGGCTTTGCTTGTCCGCAAGGGCAAGGCAGCCGCTTTGAACTGGAAACTCCCGCATGGGCCGGCCTCCACCGGACGCGGGGCAACTTAAGATAGCGCCGGTTCGTCCGGCCCACATGGAGAAGAGAAGAACATGGCTCGTATAGCCGGCGTTAACATTCCGACCAACAAGCGCGTCGTCATCGCGCTTCAGTACATTCATGGCATCGGCAAGAAGTTCGCCCAGGAGATCGTCGACAAGGTCGGCATCCCGGCCGAACGTCGCGTCAATCAGCTGACCGACGCGGAAGTGCTGCAGATCCGCGAAACGATCGACCGCGACTATCAGGTCGAGGGCGACCTGCGCCGCGAAGTGTCGATGAACATCAAGCGGCTCATGGACCTCGGCTGCTACCGCGGCCTGCGTCACCGCCGTTCGCTGCCGGTTCGCGGCCAGCGCACGCATACCAATGCGCGCACCCGCAAGGGCCCGGCCAAGTCGATCGCCGGCAAGAAGAAGTAAGTTTCGGACGGCTTGTCCGTCTCGCCCGGCAGCTTCGGCTGCCGGTTGCGTTTTCCCGGCAACTGAAAAACGGGAAGGGTGGAGCCGCTGGCATTACGGCGGTGTAGAGATCAACTGAAAGGACTATCATGGCCAAGGAAGCCGCTCGTGTTCGCCGTCGCGAACGCAAGAATATCTCGTCGGGCGTTGCCCACGTCAATTCGACCTTCAACAACACGATGATCACCATCACCGACGCGCAGGGCAATTCGATTGCCTGGTCGTCGGCCGGTGCCCAGGGCTTCAAGGGTTCGCGCAAGTCGACCCCGTTTGCCGCCCAGATGGCTGCCGAGGACGTTGCCAAGAAGGCCCAGGAACACGGCATGCGCATGCTCGAAGTCGAGGTCTGCGGACCCGGCTCCGGTCGTGAATCGGCGCTGCGCGCCCTGCAGGCGGCCGGCTTCACCATCACCTCGATCCGTGATGTGACGCCGATCCCGCACAATGGTTGCCGACCGCGCAAGAAGCGCCGCGTCTAAGAAATTACCGAACGCCGCGCGAACGCCAAGAGCGTTCCTCCGCGGTATTCCAGGTCGCCCGCCACGATTGGATGGTGGCGGGTCAACGGAAGGAAAGCATCATGATCCAGAAAAATTGGCAGGAACTGATCAAGCCGAACAAGATCGAGTTCTCGTCGAAGAAGAAGACACTGACCACTCTGGTCGCCGAGCCGCTCGAGCGCGGCTTTGGCCTCACGCTGGGCAACGCGCTGCGTCGCGTGCTTCTGTCTTCGCTGCGCGGTGCGGCTGTTACCGCCGTGCAGATCGACGGTGTTCTGCATGAATTCTCGTCCATCGCCGGTGTGCGCGAGGACGTGACCGACATCGTCTTGAACATCAAGGAAATCGCCATCCGCATGGAAGGCGATGGCCCCAAGCGCATGGTCGTTCGCAAGCAGGGACCGGGTGCGGTTCTCGCCGGCGACATCCAGACGGTTGGCGACGTCGAGATCCTCAACCCCGACCACGTCATCTGCACGCTGGACGAAGGCGCTGAAATCCGCATGGAATTCACCGTCGACACCGGCAAGGGCTACGTGCCGGCAGACCGCAACCGCGCCGAGGACGCGCCGATCGGCCTCATCCCGGTCGACAGCCTCTATTCGCCGGTCAAGAAGGTCTCCTACAAGGTCGAGAACACCCGCGAGGGCCAGGTTCTCGACTATGACAAGCTGACCATGACGATCGAGACCGATGGTTCGATCACCGGCGAGGACGCGGTGGCTTTCGCCGCTCGCATCCTGCAGGACCAGCTTGGTCTGTTCGTCAACTTCGACGAGCCGCAGAAGGAAGTCGCCGCCGAAGCCGTCACCGAGCTCGCCTTCAACCCGGCGCTGCTCAAGAAGGTCGACGAGCTCGAGCTTTCGGTGCGTTCGGCCAACTGCCTGAAGAACGACAACATCGTCTATATCGGCGACCTGATCCAGAAGACCGAAGCCGAGATGCTGCGCACCCCGAACTTCGGCCGCAAGTCGCTGAACGAGATCAAGGAAGTGCTGGCGGCGATGGGCCTGCACCTCGGCATGGAAGTGCCGGACTGGCCGCCGGAAAACATCGAAGACCTCGCCAAGCGTTACGAAGATCAGTATTGAGGCTGAGGCCTCTCGAACCCGCAATGAAGGAGAAGAGCCATGCGCCACGGATTTAAGGGCCGCCGGTTCGCCCGCAGCATAAGCCACCGCAAGTCGATGTTCGCCAACCTGGCGGTGTCGCTCATCGAGCACGAGCAGATCCTCACCACCCTGCCGAAGGCGAAGGACCTGCGTCCGATCGTCGAGAAGCTGGTGACGCTGGGCAAGCGCGGCGACCTGCACGCCCGCCGCCAGGTGATCGCGCAGATCGGCAACGAAGGCGTCGTCAAGCGCCTGTTCGACACCATCGCCCCGCGCTACGCCACCCGCAACGGCGGCTATTTGCGCATCATGAAGGCGGGCTTCCGCCACGGCGACAACGCCGCGATGGCGGTCATCGAATTCGTCGACCGCGACACCTCGGCCAAGGGCGCCGGCGACCGCGCCCGCATCGAGGCGGAAGGCACCGACGAGGAAGCCGCGGCCGCATAAGGCTCGGCTTTTGCTAGAGAGTTCAAAGGGGCCTGCGGGCCCCTTTTGTTTTCTTGAAGCGGCAATTTGCGGCGAACCGGATTTCTTGCCAGGAACCGAGGGCCTTTTGGCTGAAATATTCGGATTTCAGGGGCTTAGCCTTTCATTTTGCACAATCGTCGGGACAATGCGCCCGAACTCGCCTTGGAGGATTCGCGAATGCGCGCCAAAAGACTGTCCCTTGTTCTGCTCTGCGCCATGCTGGCGTTCGCAGCCGCGCCGGCAGTCAGGCAGGCTCTTGCCGAGGATGCCCCCAAGGCTGACCCGGGTCTCTCCGACGTCCTGACCGACCTGCTGCACGGCGTGGAAGGCGAGAACACCACATCGGGGCCTGACAAGCGCGTGCCCTTCGGCCGCGAGGAGGTGCAACTGTCGTTCGCGCCGCTGGTCAAGCAGACGGCGCCCGCCGTGGTCAATGTCTATGCCTCGCAGACGGCCAAGGTCACGTCGCCTTTTGAAGGCGACCCGTTCTTCGAGGAGTTTTTCGGCCGCGCGCAGCCGCGGGCGCAGTCTTCGCTTGGCTCGGGCGTGCTTGTCGATCCAAGCGGCGTCATCGTCACCAATTTTCACGTCATCAAGGACGCCGACGAGGTCAAGGTGGCGACCGCCGATGGGCGCGAATTCACCAGCAAGGTGATGCTGAAAGATGAGACGCTCGATCTTGCCGTGCTCAAGATCGAGTCCGACAAGCCGTTTCCCGTCATCGCCATCGGCGATTCCGATGCGCTCGAGGTCGGCGACCTGGTGCTGGCCATCGGCAATCCCTTCGGCGTCGGACAGACCACGACGAGCGGCATCGTTTCGGCGCTTGCCCGCAGCCATATCGGCGTTTCGGATTCGGGCTATTTCATCCAGACCGATGCCGCCATCAATCCCGGCAATTCCGGTGGTGCGCTGATCAACATGGGCGGCCAGCTGGTCGGCATCAACACCGCCATCTACAGCCGCAGCGGTGGCTCGATCGGCATCGGCTTTGCCATCCCCGCCAATATGGTGCGGGCTTTTGCCGATGCCGCCAAGGCCGGCCTCGATTTCTTCGAGCGGCCCTATATCGGCGCCGAGTTCGAAGCGGTGACGCCGCAGATCGCCGAATCGCTTGCCATGGAGAAGCCGACCGGCGCGCTGGTGTCTTCGGTCGACGCGGCGGGCCCGGCGGGCAAGGCCGGGCTGAAGCCGGGCGATGTCGTGCTGCAGATCAACGGCAAGCCTGTCGAGAGCATCGAGGCGCTGGACTATCGCATGGCGACGCTGTCGATCGGTACCAAGGCCAACTTCGCGATCCTGACCAAGGGACAACAAGCAGCGATGGACATCGCGCTCGAGCGCGCGCCGGAAGGTGCAAAAGCCTCGGAAGTGACGCTGCATGGCCGCAGCCCATTCTCCGGCGCCAAGGTCGCGGAACTGTCACCGCGGCTCGCCCAGAAGCTCGGCCTGCGCACCGACCTCAAAGGCGTGACGGTGATCGACATCAACCGCGATTCCCCGGCCGCCGATTTCGGCTTCCAGCCCGGCGACATCGTGCGTGAGGTGAACGGCACGACCATCGATACAGCGGCAACGTTGGCGCAGGTCGCCCAGCAGGATACGCGCTGGTGGCGCTTTACCGTCGAGCGCGGCGGGCAGATACTGCGTCAGGTGTTGCGTTATTAGAGCACGGGCCCGTGCAATCGGGCTCATGCTGCTCCAACCAAAAAGAAGTGCATGGCCGATCTGTTCAGCGTCGACGAACCGGAAAAGGCACCGCCCGGGCGGCCGCTGGCCGACAGGCTGCGGCCAAGAAACCTCGGTGAGGTCGTCGGCCAGGAACATCTGACCGGCCCTGACGGTGCGCTGACCCGTCTGATCGGCTCCGGTTCGCTCGGCTCGATGATCTTCTGGGGACCGCCCGGCACCGGCAAGACCACGGTGGCACGGTTGCTTGCCGGCGAAACAAGCCTCGCCTTCGAGCAGATATCGGCGGTGTTCTCCGGCGTCGCCGACCTGAAGAAGGTGTTCGAAGCAGCCAAGCTGCGCCGCGCCAACGGCCGCCAGACCTTGTTGTTCGTCGACGAGATTCACCGCTTCAACCGTGCGCAGCAGGATGGCTTCCTGCCGGTCATGGAAGACGGCACCGTCGTGCTCGTCGGTGCCACCACCGAAAATCCGTCCTTCGAACTGAACGCGGCTCTTTTGTCACGCGCGCGTGTGCTGGTCTTTCACTCGCTCGGCGAGGAGAGCATTGCCAAGCTTATGGCGCGGGCGGAGGAAATCGAGGGCAGGGCGCTGCCGCTCGATGACGAGGCGAAGGCGATGCTCATCCGCATGAGCGATGGCGACGGCCGCGCGTCGCTGACACTAGCCGAAGAGGTCTGGCGCGCCGCCAAGCCAGGCGAGATATTCAATGCCGAGGGGCTGCAGCGCATCGTCCAGCGCCGCGCGCCGATCTACGACAAGGGCCAGGACGGTCACTACAATCTGATCTCGGCGCTGCACAAATCGGTGCGTGGCTCCGATCCAGACGCCGCGCTCTACTATCTTGCGCGTATGTTCGATGCCGGCGAGGATCCGCTCTATCTCGGCCGCCGGCTGGTGCGCATGGCGATGGAGGATATCGGCCTTGCCGATCCGCAGGCGCTGGTCGTCGCCAACGCCGCCAAGGACGCCTACGACTATCTCGGCTCGCCCGAGGGCGAACTCGCCTTCGCCGAGGCCACCGTCTATCTCGCCACCGCGCCCAAATCCAACGCCGTCTACACCGCCTTCAAGGCGGCCACGCGTGCCGCCAAGGAATACGGCTCGCTGCTGCCGCCCAAGCACATCCTCAACGCGCCGACCAAGCTGATGAAAGAGGAGGACTACGGCGCCGGCTATCGCTACGACCATGACCAGCCGGATGCCTTTTCGGGCCAGGATTATTTCCCCGAAAAGATGGGCCGCCAGACCTTCTATGATCCGCCTGAACGCGGTTTCGAGCGCGACATCAGGAAGCGGCTCGACTACTGGGCAAAGCTGCGCAAAGAGCGGGAATAGCAGGCTTGCGTGGCCCGGTCGTCGTCACGCTTCAAAACGAGGCTTCGCCATGGGGCATTTCAACCTCGGTTGTTCTCCACACGCTATTGGCCGCGACGCTGGCACTTATGCCGCTGCCAAAGAGGCCGAAACGGCTGGATGAGGAGCGGGTGTCGGTCGACATTCTGACGCCGCAGCAATTCGAGGCCGCGACAAGGCCGCCGCCGGCGCCAGCACCGCCTTCGGCGCTCGAGGCACAAGCGCCGGCACCGGCACGAACACCATCGCCGAGTGCTCCTCAATCTCAACCGCCCAGCGCACCGGCCATGATCCGGCCGACCGAAATGCTGTCGGCCAAGACGCTCGCCGATCCACGCAGCCGCCAGGCGCTCGCCGATCTCGCGACCTTCGCTTCCGACGAGCGCATGGTGCAATTGTGCAATCTCGAGGCGATGGATCAGATTCGCCGATGGCGTGCGGATTTTCAGCCAGAGCAGGTCGTGCCCTATGCAACGGCGGAGGAGAAGATCACCGGCACGACGATCGCCGCCAACGGCGCTGCCTTTCGCAGCCGCAGGAACTGGTACGGCCTGAAGTTCAAATGCCAACTGGCGCATGATGGCGAAAGCGTCGTCGGCTTTGAGTTTCTGGTTGGCGATCCCGTGGCCAGGGAAAAATGGGACGAACTCGGCTTGCCGGCGGTGCATTGACCGATATCGGCTCTACCCGGCTGACCACCCGCAACGCCAAGGGGCGTTGTGTGGCGACCCAAAAAACCTTATCAAGGCGCGCGGCCGGGGCGGTGGTCGCTGCCACGATTTGGCGCTACTCTTTCGCAACAGGATCGCGCTCCGCGCGTGCAAAAATGACAAAAACCCTTCGCAAAACCCTTCGCAAATTCGCCATTGCTATTCCGCTTCTTGCCCTCGGCTTCTATTTCATTCCGATCCTGACGACGATCTTCATCGTCCTCGGCCTCATCGATGTCCTGCGCAACGACCGCAAGGATATGTCGCTGTTCAGCGGCTATTTCCTTGGCAACGGCCTGTTCACCTGGCTGCTTTCGCCGTTCAACCTGCTGGTCGATCTCCTGTGCTACAGGAACCCCGGCGTGTGGAAGCTGGAGCAGTTCCCGGAGGATTATCAGCGCGAGGTCAACGAGGTTCTGGACGTCTTCAAGGCGCGCAAGGACGAGATCATCGCCGACATCGACGCCAATTTTGGCGCCGGCCGGCGCGGCATGTATGTCTACCAGTGGTACGGCAAGCACAAGATCGACAACGTCGCCGAGTTCAACAAGGATTTCAAATACATAAAGACCATCGCCGTTTCCGTCTTCAGCAAGCGTGAATCGACGTCCTGGCACTTCGGCCCGCTGCGGCTCAGCCTGCGTATTCTCTACAACCTGATTCCGGTGAAATCGGAAATCTTCGTCGAATGCGGCAACGTCAAGAATTACTGGTACGACAATCCGCTGTTCATCTTCGACGACACGCTGCTGCACCGCTCGGTCAACGAATATGACGGGCGGCGCTACTGCGTGTTCATGGACATCATTCGCCCGTCCCCGGTCCCCGGGCTCATTGCGGGCCTTCTTGCCCTAGTCTCGGTGAGCGTCGAGCGCATCAATTCGATGTTCTACAAGAACTGGAAGATGATCGGTTCGACCAAGCCCAAAAAGGTCGGAACCCCCTGACCTGAGATTCGTCGACGCTGCCGGCCCTGTCGGCAGCGTTTTGGCGTGCCTTGCATGTGCTGTCTGGCCATCTTTTGCCGGCTGCTCATGCACTGCCCACAAGCCTCGATATGCCAAAAGCCCGTTTGGAAACTCTATCCCTGCGATTGTCCTTTGAAGGCGCGCTCGACGCTTGCGACGCCCCTGCGTTCAAGTTTTGATCCCATTCAAGCCCTCAACAATTTATCGTATGAATCCCGTGGGGATTCCTGTTCGCCTGAACGGCTCTCGGCTGTATCAGCGTTAGTTCCGGTTTGACCTCGACAGTTCTGTTTCTTCCCACTCTTGGCGGCCTCAAGTGACAACGAACAAGACCCTCGGATTCTGGGCGAGAACTTACATATGCAGCGCGTTGCTTGGTGTTGCTTTAGCGGCAATCTATATAAAAATTGAAGATTCCGTCTATTACTGGGATTTCGCTGGCTATTTCGATAGGTTCAACGAGCAGGGCGCGCTCTTGGCTGAGGCGCCTGTTCAGTGGCTGAGCCAGTTGAAGACCTCTATCGCGACGGAAGATTACAGTGCGGCGATTTTGGCGCCTCTGATGCCGTTTCACATATTTTTTGGCGGCTCCAGGCTTTCATATGTCGCCGGGATAGTCGCGGTTTACCTGGTCCCGACAGCTCTTTTCATGGGAAGAATGAGCTATCTGGAGGCGGTCTACGAGACATCTCCACCCCGAAGCTGGCCCGCCGTGTGGATCGCGGCCTGTCTCTACACCCCGTTCTGGGCGGCGACGCTTCGTGGGTTGCCAGATGTTGCCGGTTGTTTGGCGCTTGTCGCGGCAACTTGTTTTCTTTGGAAGTCAAAGCTTCTGACCCGTGAACCAGTGATCAGCGGAATATGCGTTGGCGCGTGCCTGTGGTTGGCATTCATGCTGCGCCGCTGGTACGCCTACAGTGTCATAGGTGTCGGAATTTCCGCAGCCTTGTTCTGTTTGTTGAATGTTGCAAAATATCGGAACTACCCGGATCTGCGAAAAGCGTTATTGGGCGGTGTGTGTGCAATTTTCGTTATTATCGGGTCCGCATGGAGTTTTCAGTTACCGTTGATCGCCAAGATTCTAGGAACCAGCTATGGGGACATTTACGCCGGATACAGGACGAATTTCGTCTCCCAGCTTGACCAGGTAGGATCCAGGCTCAGCTATGTAAATTGGCTATTGATCGTATTTGGCCTTTATATTTCTGTGACACGTCGCAACGGTTTTTCTTTGTTCTGTGCCGTTGCCTCGGCACTCACGTTTTTCCTCTTTACCCGGACGCAGGATCCGGACCGTCACCATTCAATGCCAATGTTTCTTTGGCTCTTTCCTGCATACGCCCAAGCAATTGTTGCGATCGTTTCGATGCCGGCGCTGAAATCACGATGGTCGACCGTCGTCATAGCCATTGCCGCTGCTTTTGCTTTTTTTGGCACTTTCTTTCCGATCGGTCGTCAACTGCTGTCGCCGATCGGCTACGTTTTTGCCAGGGAAGCCACGCTTCCTCTGCACCTTGACAATCTTTCTGAATACCGGCGCCTTGTTGATGACCTTGTTAGAAAAATGGCACCTGGTGACCATTTTTCAGTGTTCGCCTCAGGTTCGATCATGAGCGACTCGCTGTTGTTTGAAATGAAAAAGGACGTTTATCCCTACATAGTCTGGTCTTGCCAGGTAGACAGTCGTGATAAATTCAGGCCGGAAACTTTGAAATCCAAATACATTGTTGTAACCGATCCTCCCGTGACTCATTTGCAGTCGGGTGCGCAGATCTGTACCACGCTACCGGCCCAACACATCGTCGAAGGGAAAGGCATCGGTGCCGCATATAAGCGAGTCGAGGCATACCAGTTGTCCGGCGGCGTCAACGGTTACCTCTATGAGCAAGTGCGCCCGGTCAGCAAAACCGAAATCGATGCCCTTTACGGCGAGTTCAGAAAAAAATACCCGGGCTGGACGACGTCTGGGTGGTGACGATCATGTTGGTTGCGCTTGGGCAAGGCTCGATCGGCTACTCTCAGCGAATGGTCTTGAACCAACGTCTTATAGCGCGATCGGGCCTTGTTCCTCTACAACTCGACGCAGCGGATGTATCTCAACAGATATAACGCTACTGTGAGTTGGAAGCGACATTCGCCTTGGGAGGATAGGTGAGCGGACAGCAGCCGACCGGCCATCATGCGGATTTCATACAGGCATCCATCGCCAGCCGCGATGCGGCCCGCTCGGCGCTGGTCGCTTCCTGGCGGCGTTCGCTTGCATTGCATGGTCTCGATCCGGCCGAGCGCAAGGCGCCACGACGCTTGACCGAGGGCGAGCTGAACGAAGCAAGGCAGCGTATGGAGCCATTGCGTCGTGCCGCCGATGCGAGCCTCGACCGGTTGTATCTGGCTGTCGGCGGTGTCGGTTGCTGTGTGCTGCTTGCCGATCGCAATGGCATCCCGGTCGAACGCCGTGGCGCAGTCGCGGACGACGACACGTTCGACGAGTGGGGGCTATGGACGGGCACCGTCTGGAGTGAGGACTCCGAGGGTACCAACGGCATCGGCACATGCCTTGCCGATCAGCGTGCGCTGACCATTCACCGGGACCAGCATTTCTTTTCACGCAACACGCTGCTCAGCTGCACCACCGCGCCGATCTATGACCACGAAGGCAATCTGGCGGCCGCGCTCGATGTCTCGTCGTGCAGGTCGGACCTGACCGAAGGCTTTGTCGGCCTGATCGCCATCGCGGTCGGCGATGCCGCGCGCCGTATCGAGGCCGAGAATTTTCGCCTGTCTTTTCCCAATGCCCGCATTCTGCTTGCCTCGGCGGCGGAGCGAGGCGCCGGCGCGCTGATCGCGGTCAATGGCGATGATCTCGTGGTCGGCGCTACGCGCTCCGCGCGGCTGGCCCTCGGTATCACACAGCAGGCGCTCGCCAAGGGGCTGCCGGCAGCCGACATCCTTGGCGGCTCGGCCAACACTGCCGAAGACCTGGATGAAGCGGAGCGCGGCGTGGTTCAGCGCGCCATCGCGCGCGCCGAAGGCAATGTTTCGGCCGCCGCCAGCAATCTTGGAATTTCGCGGGCTACCTTGCACCGCAAGCTTGCCCGCTTCGGCATCCGCCGTCCACATTGACCTTTGAGGCCCGCGACTGTCGCAGTTCTGCGACAGTTGGCGTCGGCCAGTGCTGGACCTGGGCTGACAAGTCCGACCTCATCGGCAACTCTTCCCTCCGACACGCCGCATCCCGTGGCGTTGCTTCTTGGGAGGAAGACGATGAACAAGGTAGAATTTTCCCGCACGGCCAAGGTTCCCTTCGCCAAGCGCTACGACAACTTTATCGGCGGCAAATGGGTCGCTCCGCTTTCCGGAAAATACTTTGAAAACATCTCGCCGGTGAACGGCCGGCCGCTGGGCGAGGTTGCCTGGTCCGACGCCGGGGACATCGAGGCGGCACTCGATGCCGCGCACAAGGCCAAGGATGCCTGGGGCAAGACAAGTGCCGCCGCCCGTGCGCTGATCCTCAACCGCATCGCCGACCGCATGGAGGACAATCTCGATCTTCTGGCGCTCGCCGAGACCTGGGACAACGGCAAGCCGATACGCGAGACGACCGCCGCCGATCTGCCACTGGCCATCGATCATTTCCGCTATTTCGCCAGCGCGGTACGCAGCCAGGAGGGCGGCATCTCCGAGATCGACAACGACACCGTCGCCTATCATTTTCATGAGCCGCTTGGCGTTGTCGGCCAGATCATTCCCTGGAACTTCCCCTTGCTGATGGCGGTGTGGAAGCTGGCGCCGACGCTTGCCGCCGGCAATTGCGTCGTCCTCAAGCCAGCCGAGCAGACGCCCGCCACCATCATGCTGTGGGCGGATCTGGTTGGCGACCTGTTGCCGGATGGCGTGCTCAACATCGTCAACGGCTTTGGCCTCGAGGCCGGCAAGCCGCTCGCCTCGTCGAACCGCATTGCCAAGATCGCCTTCACCGGCGAGACGACGACCGGCAGGTTGATCTCGCAATATGCCAGCCAGAATCTCATCCCGGTAACGTTGGAGCTCGGCGGCAAGTCGCCCAACATCTTCTTCCAGGACGTAACCGCCGAGGACGACGACTTCTTCGACAAGGCGATCGAAGGTTTCGTCATGTTCGCCCTCAACCAGGGTGAGGTCTGCACCTGCCCGAGCCGGGCGCTGGTGCATGAGAAGATCTACGACAAGTTCATGGAGCGTGCGCTGAAGCGCGTCGAGGCGATCGTCCAGGGCGATCCGCTTGATCCGGCAACGATGATCGGTGCGCAGGCGTCGAGTGAACAGCTGGAGAAGATCCTAAGCTACTTCGACATCGGCCGTCAGGAAGGTGCCGAAGTGCTGACCGGTGGCGAGCGGAACCACCTCCCGGGCGATCTGGCAGGCGGCTACTACGTCAAGCCGACCGTGTTCAAGGGGCACAACAAGATGCGGGTCTTCCAGGAGGAGATCTTCGGACCGGTGGTCTCGGTGACGACCTTCAAGGATGACGATGAGGCACTGTCGATCGCCAACGACACGCTCTACGGCCTTGGCGCCGGCATCTGGAGCCGTGACGCGAACCGCTGCTACCGCTTCGGCCGCGCCATCCAGGCTGGCCGCGTCTGGACGAATTGCTATCATGCCTATCCTGCGCATGCGGCGTTTGGCGGCTACAAGCAATCGGGCATTGGTCGGGAAAACCACAAGATGATGCTCGACCATTATCAGCAGACCAAGAACATGCTGGTCAGCTACAGCCCGAAGAAGCTCGGTTTCTTCTGATCACCTCCCGAGCCAGCGCATGATCCTGTCGCAAGGATCATGCGCGACCTCCACAAGAGGCGCGGCTTTCATCGCCGCGCCGCGGTCCCTTGTGGAGGAGCACGCTTCGTGATGGAGGACGGCATGCTCGACAAGGTTTCCCTGGGAAAAGTATCGGCCACGCCGGCGGCCCGGTCATTTCTGGCCGAAATCATCGCCGATCACGGCCCGGTGCTGTTCCACCAGTCGGGCGGTTGCTGCGATGGATCCTCACCGATGTGCTATCCCCGAAGCGATTTCATCGTCGGCGACAAGGATGTCATGCTCGGCGAAATCGGCGAGACTCCAGTCTACATCAGCGCTTCGCAACATGAGGTGTGGAAGCACACAGATCTCATCATCGATGTGGTAGCGGGCAGGGGCGGCATGTTCTCGCTCGACAATGGACGCGAGAGGCGGTTCCTGACGCGTTCAACTGTTTGTGCGGTGCCAGCGCCCACACGCACGGGGGATTGACCGGGCCGCCCCGCGAGGGCAGAAAACCGCCATGCTCAATCTCCTTCTCGTTGTTCTGGGCGGCGGCATTGGCGCCGGCATCCGCCACCTAGCCAATATGGGCGCGTTGCGGCTCATCGGTCCGAATTTTCCATGGGGCACGATGGCCATCAACATCGTCGGCTCTTTCGCCATGGGCCTGTTCATCGCAGCCCTGTCACGTCGCGGCGGGTCGAACGAGCTTCGGCTGTTCGTCGCCACTGGCATCTTTGGCGGCTTCACCACCTTTTCCGCGTTTTCGCTCGATTTCGCGACATTATGGGAGCGGGGAGCGACGTTGCCGGCATTCGGTTATGCGCTGGCCAGCGTCACTGGCGCGATCTTCGCCCTGTTTTTTGGTCTTTGGCTCGCAAGAAGCCTGCCTTAATGCTATTGCCGCGCCGAGAGCAGGCTCCGTCCTGCTTGGAAAACGGATAAAGCGAGAACCATGGCAGGTGTTGAACAGATCACGGTGGAGGCCGGCGAGGCGGGCATGCGGCTCGATCGCTGGTTCAAGACCCATTTCCCGGGCCTTGGCTTCGGCCATCTGCAGAAGCTGCTGCGCTCCGGCCAGATCCGCGTCGATGGCGGCCGTGTGAAGGCCGACACCCGTGTCGAGCCCGGCCAGATGGTGCGCGTTCCACCGCTCGAGGTCGACAAGAAGGGCGAGAGCGCGCTGACCGGTCATTCCATCCGCAACCAGGGCGATGCCGACGTTCTGGCGAAAATGCTCATCCACGAGGATCCGAAGGTTTTTGTCTTCAACAAACCGGCGGGCCTTGCCGTGCAGGGCGGCTCGGGCGTCACCCGCAATGTCGATGACATGCTTGAGGCGTGGCGCAACCAGAAGGGTGAGAAGCCGCGGCTCGTTCACCGGCTCGACCGCGACACATCGGGCGTGCTGGTCGTCGCGCGCACCCGGCTTGCCGCCATGAAGCTGTCCGAAGCGTTTCGCGCCCGCGAGACCAAGAAGACGTATTGGGCGCTGGTGAAGGGCGTGCCGCCCAAGCGTGAGGACAAGATCTCGACCTGGCTGATCAAGGAGCCGACGCCTGACGGTGACCGGGTTCGCGTCGCCGTGCATGGCGAAAAGGGCGCCGACCATGCCGTCTCCTATTACCGCATCATCGAGCAGGCGGCGCAGACGATGACGTGGCTGGAAATGGAACCCTATACGGGCCGCACCCACCAGCTTCGTGTCCATGCCGCCTACATTGGTTGTCCGATCATCGGTGATCCGAAGTATTTCGAGGCCGACACCAACTGGGATTTCCCCGGCGGCATTCAGAACCGCCTGCATCTCCACGCGCGCCGTATCATAATTCCGCACCCGGACAAGGGCGTCATCGATGTCACCGCGCCGATGCCGCCGCATATGCGCCAGAGCTGGAACCTGATCGGCTTCGACGACGCCAGCGCGGAGGACTGATCTTGAGCGGGGCCACCGACGCGCTGGACCGGCGCGACACGGTCGATATGGCCGCCGCCGCCATCATGGTCGGCCTGACCTTTTCCTGGGGGCTGAACTACGTCGCCGCCAAGATCTCCTACGCCGGCTACGATCCTGTTTTCCTGTCGATTGCCCGGTCGATCATCGGCGGCCTTTGCGTTTTCCTCTGGTGCCGTTGGCGCGGCATAGCGCTGTTCACCCGCGATGGAACGCTGCTTGCCGGCATCGCGGTAGGCGCGCTTTTCGGCATCGAGTTCCTCTGCCTTTATGTTGGCCTGGAGCACACCACCGTCGCCCGCAACACGCTACTGGTCAACACGATGCCTTTCTGGATGCTGATCGGCGGGCACTTCCTGCTCGGCGAGCAGATCACCTTGCACAAGTTCCTCGGTCTGTTGCTGGCCTTTGCCGGCCTTGCCGCGGTCTTCTCCGACAAGCTTGGCGGTAGCGGCGACATATTGTTCGGTGATCTCTTGAGCCTCGGCGCCGGATTTTTGTGGGCCCTGACCAACATCCTCATCAAACGGTCGAAGCTGGTTGAGGCGAGCGCCGAAAAGCTGCTGCTTTATCAACTCGCCGGCGCGGCAATTGTTGGCGTGCTGGTGTTGCCTCTCGCCGGTCCGCCCATTCGCGACCCGTCCGTGTTGCCGACATTGGCCCTGCTTTTCCAGGCGGTCTACATCGTCGCCTTCACCTATGTGCTGTGGTTCTGGCTGCTGCGCCGCTATCCGGCCTCGGGCCTGTCCAGTTTCACCTTCCTGTCACCGGTTTTCGGCGTGCTGTGTGGCGGCATCTTCTTGAATGAGCCGCTGACCATTCGCATTTTTCTGGCACTTGGCCTCATTGCCGCCGGACTGATCATCGTCAACCGGCCGTCGCGCAAGCTGGTGCCGATGTGAGAGAGATTTCTTATGCGTGATATCCTCGACGACCTCGAAGCGGGCAAATATCTTTCCGATCCGGACCCGGTGCGCCGCGCCCAGATCCAGATGAAAGCACATCTGCCGAAGCGCTTTTACAAGACGGCCACCGTCGTGCCGGCGGAAGACGGCTTTGCCGTGCATCTCGACGGCAAGCCGGTACGCACGCCGGGCAAGGCGCTGCTGGCGCTGCCGACAGAGAGAGCGGCAGCGCTCGTCGCTGCCGAGTTCGCCGCCCAGGGCGAGACCATCAATCCGGTAACGATGCCAGTGATGCGCCTCGTAAACACCGCCATCGACGGCGTCGCCAGCGACCCGCAGGCGGTGCTGGAAGACATTCTGCGCTTCGCTTCCGCCGACTTGCTCTGCTACCGCGCCGATGCGCCGCAAGGGCTGGTCGAGCGGCAGAACCAGCACTGGGATCCGGTGATCGACTGGGCGAGGGCGACACTCGGGGCTCGTTTCAACCTCGCCCAAGGCATCATCCATGTCGAGCAGCCGCGCGAGACCATTGCGGTGCTTGGTGTCCATCTCAGCCAGCGTGCCGATCCGCTGCGGCTGGCCGCCATTCATGTCATGACGTCGCTGACCGGCTCGGCGCTGCTGGCGCTGGCTGTCGATTTCGGTGAACTCGACACGGAGGCGGCCTGGTCCGCCGGCCATGTCGACGAGGACTGGCAGATCGAGCAGTGGGGCCAGGACGCGGAGGCCGTCGCGCGCCGCTCCGCCCGCAAGCGCGACATGATGGCCGCCGCCGGTCTGCTCGAAGCGCTCAAGGGCTGACGGTCTCACCGCTCGTTCAAACTCTTCCCGCACTGCACATTAGACCAAAGTCATAATCCCAAAGGCGCTCTGCCGTTGGGGGGCGCTTTCTGTCATTTTTCCGTGATTGCTGTGCTTGAGTCCGTGTTCGGAGGAGAACGCGGATGATGACGGGCAGTATCGAGGACAAGGGTCTCACGGGAGGACATAGCAATGGCAATGGCATCGACCGCCGGCGGAGCAAGCCGCGGCATGACGCGGGAAGAAAAGAAGGTCATCTTCGCTTCCTCGCTCGGCACCGTTTTCGAATGGTATGATTTCTATCTTTACGGCTCGCTTGCCGCCTTCATCGGCGCAACCTTCTTCAGCCAGTATCCGGAAGCAACGCGCAACATCTTCGCCCTGCTGGCCTTCGCCGCGGGCTTCCTGGTGCGTCCGTTCGGCGCGCTGGTGTTCGGTCGCATCGGCGATCTCGTCGGCCGCAAATATACGTTTCTTGTCACCATCCTGATCATGGGCAGTTCGACGTTCCTGGTCGGCCTGCTTCCTGGTTCAGCGACCTGGGGCATTGCTGCTCCGGTCATCCTGGTCGGGCTACGCATGCTCCAGGGTCTGGCGCTTGGCGGTGAATATGGCGGTGCGGCAACCTATGTCGCCGAACACGCCCCAGACGACCGCCGTGGTTTCTACACCTCGTGGATTCAGACAACGGCAACACTCGGCCTGTTCCTGTCGCTGATCATCATCCTCGGCGTTCAGGCGATGTTGAGCAAGGAAGACTTCGCCGCCTGGGGCTGGCGCATTCCGTTCCTCGTCTCGGTCATCCTGCTCGGTATTTCTGTCTGGATTCGCCTGACGCTGAGTGAATCGCCGACCTTCCAGCGCATGAAGGACGAGGGCAAAGGCTCCAAGGCCCCGCTTTCGGAGGCCTTCGGACAGTGGAAGAATGCCAAGATCGCCATCCTGGCCCTCTTCGGCCTGACCGCCGGCCAGGCCGTGGTCTGGTATTCCGGCCAGTTCTATGCGTTGTTCTTCCTGCAGAACGTGCTCAAGGTCGACCTGCAGACGGTCAACATCCTGATTGCCATCGCCTTGGGGATCGGCTCCATCTTCTTCGTCGTATTCGGCTGGCTCTCCGACAAGATCGGCCGCAAGCCGATCATCATGGCGGGGCTGGCTCTGGCGATCTTCACCTACTTCCCGCTGTTCAAGGCATTGACCTGGGCCGCCAATCCGGCATTGGCCGCCGCGCAGCAGAATACGCGTGCGACGGTTACCGTGGCGCCCGGCGACTGCAAATTCCAGTTCAACCCGGTCGGCACGGCGAAGTTCACCACGTCGTGCGACATTGCCACGTCGTTCCTTGCCAAGAGTTCTGTGCCGTATGACATCGTCACCACGGCGGCGCCTGGGACCCCGGCAACGGTGAAGCTCGGCAATGAGACTGTCGAATCCTACGACGCCATCGCCGCCGGCGATCAGGCCAAGGCCAAGGATGCTGCCTTCACCAAGGCAGTCAGCATGGCACTCAAGGATGGTGGCTATCCGCTGAAGCGTGCAGCATCCAAGGTGGCCGACCAGAAGCTCGACGCCTTCGTCGCGGCCAATCCCGAACTGAAACTAGATGCAGCGGCCATCCGCGCCGGTGAGAAGGCAACGGTTCCGCTCGAGCAGGCAGTCAAGGACAAGGTGCTGACGTCCGAGGAAGCCGCCGGCGCCAAGGACGTGACCGTCTACAACATACCCGCGTCGGGGGCCTTCTCGATGTTTGCCGATCCGGCGCAGGTCAACTGGACAAAGATCGTCGCGATCCTGTTCATCCTGATCCTCTACGTGACCATGGTTTACGGGCCGATCGCGGCGATCCTGGTCGAGATGTTCCCGACCCGCATTCGCTACACTGGCATGTCGCTGCCCTACCACATCGGCAATGGATGGTTCGGTGGTCTGCTTCCGGCGACGGTCTTCGCCTTGAGTGCCGCCAGGGGCGATATCTACTTTGGTCTGTGGTATCCGATCGCGGTCGCGGCGATGTCGCTGATCATCGGCGTCATCTTCGTCAGGGATACGCTCGGAACCGACCTGCATACCAAGCAATAGCTGACGGCTCGGTAGGCTAAAGAAAACCCGGCGCGAGCGATCGCGCCGGGTTTTTCAATGCTGGTGGAGACCCGAGGAGGGCAGGGACTAGCTCTGCCGGTCCTGCTTCGTATCCTCGATGGCTGCCTCGTGATACCAGCCGTCGCCGAAATCCGTCTGAACACCGCGCAACGAGGCAAGCTCTGCTGCAAACTTAGCCTTTCCGCTCAAATTTGAGGCAGAGGCGCGCGCTGCCACCGGGAACATCAGAATTTTAGCCGACGGACGCGTGGAAATGATTTCCATTGTCGGGCTCCTTTCTTCTGCCGAACCTTGTCGATTCAACTTGTTCTGAAGATAAGGTCTGCGACCAAATTAGGCAATATGCCTACGAAAAGATCAGTATTTGCCTAATATTTGGGCGAATTGCGACTGTGGTTGATCCGGACGCATTGCTTAGGCGGCTTGCCAACTTCAACCGAACACGACGTCAATTTTGCCGCACCTTTCGGGGCGAGAGTGGCACACGAATTGCATTTTAGTGATCCGGCAGGTCGGCTGCTGGGTGGTTCCCACAAATCGGCGCCACCCAGGGTTTGGTGATCAAGCAACGAGAGGCTAAAATGACGAAATACAAGCTCGAGTACATTTGGCTCGATGGATACACCCCGGTCCCCAACCTTCGCGGAAAGACGCAGATCAAGGAGTTCGCTGAATTCCCGACGCTCGAGCAGCTTCCGTTGTGGGGCTTTGACGGTTCTTCGACGCAACAGGCAGAGGGGCACAGCTCCGACTGCGTGTTGAAGCCGGTCGCTGTCTATCCGGATCCGGCGCGCACAAACGGCGTGCTCGTCATGTGCGAAGTGATGATGCCCGATGGCGTCACGCCGCATGCCTCCAACAAGCGCGCCACCATCCTCGATGACGAGGGCGCCTGGTTCGGCTTCGAGCAGGAATACTTCTTCTACAAGGACGGCCGCCCGCTCGGCTTCCCCGAAAGCGGCTATCCCGCACCGCAGGGCCCCTACTACACCGGCGTCGGCTATTCGAATGTCGGTTCTGTTGCCCGTCAGATCGTCGAGGAGCATCTCGATCTCTGCCTTGCCGCAGGCATCAACCACGAAGGCATCAACGCCGAAGTGGCAAAGGGCCAGTGGGAATTCCAGATTTTCGGCAAGGGTTCCAAGAAGGCCGCCGACCAGATGTGGATGGCCCGCTACCTGTTGCAGCGCCTGACCGAGAAATACGGAATCGATATCGAATACCACTGCAAGCCGCTCGGCGACACCGACTGGAACGGATCGGGCATGCACGCCAACTTCTCGACCGCCTATATGCGCGAAGTGGGTGGCAAGGCGTATTTCGAAGCGCTGATGGCGGCCTTCGACAAGAACCTGATGGATCACATCGCCGTCTACGGACCGGACAACGACAAGCGTTTGACCGGCAAGCATGAGACCGCGCCGTGGAACAGGTTCAGCTATGGCATCGCCGATCGCGGTGCTTCGATCCGCGTGCCGCATTCCTTCATCAAAAACGACTACAAGGGGTATCTGGAGGACCGCCGTCCGAACTCGCAGGGCGACCCCTACCAGATCGCCTCGCAGATCCTGAAGACGATTGCTTCGGTGGCGGCGAGCGCCGAGGTCTCGGCCGCCGCCTAAGCGTCGCGTTGGTAGAAACAGAAAGCCCCGGCGGTCTCTCGCCGGGGCTTTTTTTGTTCCAGCTGCGTCTCGGTCGCCTGCACCTCCGCGGCGAAGAAGTGTCCATACGCCCCTGGGGAATGAAGTCCATGTGGCCTTAGCTCCGCCCGCCCACCAGGCCCTTCGGGAAGCGGCCGTCGAGCGCGTCGGGATTGGCGGTCGTCCCGCCCGCCGTCCTCCGATGGTCTGCTCTTGCATGGTTTGTGCCGGGGTTCTTTGCTGCCGGTGCGCGACAGATCGGATCTGGGCAAAAGGACCCAGAAAAAGTCAGACAATTCAGGCGGTCGCAAATCCCGCCAAAGCCCCGGCTGCTGTCATGCCCGTTTCCAGCGGCAGCTTGTCAGAAAGCCCGGAAAACCGCCTTTTCAGGCACTTTTGAGTGGCTGTGACCCGTCCATAAGCGCCTGTTCGGGCTGTTAAATCGGCTATCACCAGCCTGATTGGCGGCGTTGACAGATCGCAGTGCAGCATGCGTATTCACAGGCCTTGGGGTTACGTCACGCGATGCTGTTCGGACGGGCGGGGGGCTTGAACGGCGGCATTGGCGGGGGCGCCGGACGAGCGGTCACTGTAGCCTGAGGCAGTGCGCCGCTCGCTCCAGGCTTCATTTCCGTAATCGACACCATCCCAAATCATCGATCGAACATTGCTGGGCCATGCACCTGTCCTTGGACTGACGTGCATTGCCTCCAATGGAGCACAGGCTCATCAGCCCAAGCATGCGTGCGATCATCGAAACGCGTGCCTGCCGAATGTCAGCAAAAAGCCCTTGAAGGAGGAAACTCCTTCAAGGGCTTGAGTATTAAATTGAATCTTAGACCGAGTAGTACATGTCGTACTCGACCGGATGCGGCGTCATTTCGAAGCGCATCACTTCGGCCATCTTCAGCTCGATGTAGCTGTCGATCTGGTCGTCGTCGAAGACGCCGCCGGCTTTCAGGAAGCCGCGATCCTTGTCGAGACTCTGCAGCGCTTCACGCAGCGAACCGCAGACGGTCGGGATCTTCTTCAGTTCCTTCGGCGGCAGGTCGTAGAGATCCTTGTCCATCGGCTGACCCGGATGGATCTTGTTCTTGATGCCGTCGAGGCCGGCCATCAGCATGGCGGCGAAAGCGAGGTAGGGGTTCGCGCCCGGATCGGGGAAGCGGACCTCGACGCGCTTGGCTTTCGGCGACGAGCCGAACGGGATGCGGCAGGAGGCCGAGCGGTTGCGCGCCGAATAGGCCAGCAGCACTGGCGCTTCGTAGCCCGGCACCAGGCGCTTGTAGGAGTTGGTCAGCGGGTTGGTGAAGGCGTTGATCGCCTTGGCGTGCTTGATGATGCCGCCGATGTAGAACAGGCAGCTTTCCGAAAGGCCGGCATATTCATTGCCGGCGAAGGTCGGCTTGCCATTCTTCCAGATCGATTGGTGGACGTGCATGCCAGAACCGTTATCGCCGAAGATCGGCTTCGGCATGAAGGTGGCCGTCTTGCCATAGGCGTTGGCGACCTGGTGCACGACATATTTGTAGATCAGCATCTTGTCGGCGTTGCGGACCAGCGTGTCGAACTTGATGCCGAGTTCGTGCTGGGCGGCGGCCACTTCGTGGTGGTGCTTTTCGACGCGCACGCCCATTTCGGCGAGCACGGTCAGCATCTCGGAACGCATGTCCTGCGCGGAATCGATCGGCGGCACCGGGAAATAACCGCCCTTGACGCGCGGACGATGGCCGAGATTGCCGGTTTCATAGTCGGTGTCGTCGTTCGACGGCAATTCGGTCGAGTCGAGCTTGAAGCCCGTATTGTAGGGATCGGCCTTGTATTTCACATCGTCGAACACGAAGAATTCGGCTTCCGGGCCGACGAAGATCTGGTCGCCGATGCCTTCCGACTTCATGTAGGCCTCGGCCTTCTTGGCCGTGCCGCGCGGATCGCGGTTGTAGGATTCGCCCGAAACAGGGTCGAGGATGTCGCACAGGATGACCATGGTCGACTGCGCGAAGAACGGGTCCATGTGGACCGTTTCCGGGTCGGGCATCAGCACCATGTCGGACTCGTTGATGGCCTTCCAGCCGGCAATCGAAGAGCCGTCGAACATCACGCCGTCGGCGAACATGTCTTCTTCGACCTCGATGACATCCATCGTCACGTGTTGCAGCTTGCCCTTCGGATCGGTGAAGCGCAGGTCGACGAATTTCACGTCGTTGTCCTTGATCTGCTTCATGATGTCTTTGGCTGTCGTCATGTCATTTATCCCTGTGTGATGACGTTTTTTGATGATGACGTTTCGAAGGATGGCGAGGTCGGCTCAGACCGCGTCCATGCCTGTTTCGCCGGTGCGGATTCGCACGACTTCCTCGATGTTGGAGACAAAGATCTTGCCGTCGCCGATACGGCCGGTCTGGGCCGCCTTGCGGATGGCTTCGATCGCGCCTTCGACGGCGTCGTCGCCAAGTACCACCTCGATCTTAACCTTGGGCAGGAAATCGACGACGTACTCGGCGCCGCGATAGAGTTCGGTGTGGCCCTTCTGGCGGCCAAAACCCTTGGCCTCGGTAACGGTGATGCCTTGCAGTCCGGCCTCCTGAAGGGCTTCCTTCACTTCATCCAGCTTGAATGGCTTGATGATCGCTTCGATCTTTTTCATGTAAAAAGTGGCCTCCACTGCCAAAAAGACGGGTTGTGAGCCCCCGCTTGCGCCTCCATCAAGCACGAACTGTGCCAATTGGATGGATTCGAAGGGGTCTCATACGATTTCAAAGCCGAGCCGCGCGCGGATGCAAATTCGCGTCATTCGCTGCATCGGATACGGCGTGGGCTGCTGGAGCCTACACAGCGCCAGCGCTTGCGTCCGCATAATAGTTAGGCATATCGCCCATTTGGTGGGCAGTTTTGCGCCTGCCACGTCCCGTCCCGACGATATGGCCGCAGATCGCGACAACTCCTCTTTGCTTCGGATCGAAAACCGGACAATGCTTGATCGAATGCGGATCGGCAATCCATGAGCAACGAACTTCTTTCTTCCGCCGAGATGGGCGAGGCCGACCGGTTGACGATTTCCGACGGCCCGACCGACGGTATCGGATTGATGCGCCGGGCCGGCGAAGCGGTCGCGGCCGAGGTCCTCAAGCGCTATCCGGCGGCGACGCACGTCCATGTGCTTTGCGGCCCCGGCAACAATGGCGGCGATGGCTACGTCGTCGCCCGCCTCCTGGCCAGAAGTGGCCTCGGCATAACCATCTGGGCATCCGGAGCGCCGCGGCCGCAAAGCGATGCGGCGCTCGCTGCCGCCGAATGTCCGATCAAGTCTTGGCCGCTGTCTGGATTTGATCCCGAGGCCGGCTCGATCGTGGTCGACGCGCTTTATGGGGCAGGCCTGTCCAAGCCCTTGTCCGGCGATGCCGCCGGGGCGGTCGACATCGCTACCGATCTGCATTTGCCGGTCGTCGCGGTCGACCTTCCTTCCGGTGTCTCCGGTGACAGCGGCAAAGTGCTCGGCAAGGCATTTTTCGCCGACACCACCGTGACCTTCGCGCGAAAGAAGCCCGGCCATCTGCTCTTGCCGGGCCGCGAACGATGCGGCGAGATCGTGCTCGCCGATATTGGCATCGGCGACGGCATCATCGCGCGGCTCCAGCCCCGGACGTTCGAGAACACGCCGGCGCTTTGGCTGGACCATTTTCCGCTGCCAGCCGTCGACGCGCACAAATACAAGCGTGGCCACGCCGGCGTCTTTTCCGGCGGCCCTAGCGCGACGGGCGCGGCGCGGTTGTCGGCATTGGCCGCGGCCCGAAGCGGGGCAGGGGCGGTGACCGTGCTTTCGCCTGACAGCGCCATTGAAGCGAATGCCGCGCATCTGACCTCGATCATGCTGCGCAAGACCGACGACATCGCGGACATCGAGGCGTTTGTCGGCGAACGCCGGCCGTCGGCCTTTGTTCTCGGGCCCGGCTTTGGTGTCGGTGAGAGAACGCGGACCTTCGCACTCACGTTGCTGGCCGGTCAACCGAGGGACGCCTCCACCAGGATCGACGGGCTGGTCCTCGACGCCGACGCGATCACCTCGTTTCGCGAAGCACCGGACGCTTTGTTCGAAGCCGCTCGCCAACCGAACGCGCCGGCCTTGGTGATGACGCCGCATGAAGGGGAGTTCGCCGGGCTGTTTCCCGACATCGCTGGCAACGATGCCTCGTCCAAGCTGGACAAGGCGCGCGCGGCGGCCAAGCGTGCCAATGCCGTCATCGTCTACAAGGGCGCCGACACGGTGATCGCTGCCGCCGATGGCCGGGCGGCGATCAATTCCAATGGAGCGCCCTGGCTTGCCACCGCCGGATCGGGTGACGTGCTGTGCGGCATCACCGCTGGCCTGTTGGCGCAAGGCATGCCAGCCTTCGAAGCGGCCTGCGCCGCGGTCTGGATCCATGCCGAAGCCGGGGCCCGGTTTGGACCAGGTCTGATCGCCGAGGATCTGCCGCTGGCGCTGGTGCCGGTGTTGCGCGAACTGGTCGCTGCCCGAGGCAGGCGCTGATCAACGGCGCTTGCGCAATGCCGGCGACATTCAGCTTACAGCGGGATGTTGTCGTGCTTCTTCCAGGGGTTCTGCATGTCCTTGTTGCGCAGCATCCTGAGCGCCCGCGCGATACGGCGGCGGGTCGAGTGTGGCATGATCACCTCATCGATATAGCCGCGCTCGGCGGCGACGAAGGGCGACAGGAAGCGATCCTCGTAAGTCTTTGTATGGGCTGCGATCTTTTCAGCATCACCGATGTCCTTGCGGTAGATGATCTCGACCGCGCCCCGGGCGCCCATCACCGCGATCTGCGCCGTCGGCCAGGCATAGTTCATGTCGCCGCGCAGATGTTTTGACGCCATCACGTCATAGGCGCCGCCATAGGCCTTGCGGGTGATGACGGTGATCTTCGGCACGGTTGCCTCGGCATAGGCGAACAGGAGTTTCGCACCGTGCTTGATCAGCCCGCCATATTCCTGCGCCGTGCCGGGCAGGAAGCCCGGAACATCGACGAAGGTGACGATCGGGATCGAGAAGCAGTCGCAGAAGCGCACGAAGCGTGCCGCCTTGCGGCTGGCGTCCGAATCGAGCACGCCCGCCAGCACCATCGGCTGGTTGGCGACGAAACCGACCGTGCGACCCTCGACCCGCCCGAAGCCGGTGACGATGTTCTTGGCGAAATTCTGCTGGATCTCGAAGAAGTCGCCCTCATCGGCAACCTTCAGGATCAGTTCCTTGATGTCGTAGGGCTTGTTGGCGTTGTCGGGAATCAGCCGGTCGAGTGACAGATCGTGGTCGGTGACCGATTGATAGCATTCGATCTCGGGAAGCTCTGACGTGTTGGAGGCGGGCAGCAGGTCGACCAGCCGGCGCATCTGCAGGAGCGCCTCGACGTCATTGTCATAGGCGCCGTCGGCGATCGAGGATTTCGTCGTGTGGACGGAGGCGCCGCCGAGGCTCTCGGCGGTGACCGTCTCGTTGGTGACGGTCTTCACCACGTCCGGTCCGGTGACGAACATGTAGGAGGTGTCGCGCACCATGAAGATGAAGTCGGTCATGGCCGGCGAATAGACGTCGCCGCCGGCACAAGGGCCCATGATCACCGAAATCTGCGGAATGACGCCGGAGGCGAGCACATTGCGTTGAAAGATCTCGGCATAGCCGCCGAGCGCCGCCACGCCTTCCTGGATCCGGGCCCCGCCGGCGTCGTAAAGGCCGATGATCGGTGCGCGGTTGCGCAGTGCCATCTCCTGCACCTTGATGACCTTCTCGGCATGGGCTTCCGACAACGAACCGCCGAACACGGTGAAATCCTTGGCGAAGACGTAGACCGGACGACCATTGACCGTGCCCCAGCCGGTGACGACGCCATCGCCGGCGATCTTCGTCTTCTCCATGCCGAAATCGGTCGAACGATGCTCGACATACATATCGAACTCCTCGAACGAGCCCTCGTCGAGAAAGACCTCGATGCGTTCACGCGCGGTGAGCTTGCCCTTCTTGTGCTGGGCGTCGATGCGGGACTGGCCGCCGCCCATGCGGGCAATGTCGCGACGGCGTTCGAGTTCCTTGAGTACATCTTTCATGGCCGATCTCCCGCGCAGGCTGCATTTCGTGGTAATGATGCTCGCTGGCGAGTGCAAGCATCCCCTTAATCATGGTTTTGTTGCGCTGCAGCATGGCGCCCCTTGCATTTGGCGGCGAACTGGGCCATATGCGGCGGCATAGGCGCTTGGGCCGGGACTATCCGGCCTTCTCGAAGAATGAGACTGGTTGCGTCTGTTTTCCCTCTTTCCGGTTGATCGGCAAGGTGGCGAAAAAGCCCCGTGGCATGATGCCTGCGGGCACGACAGCGCAGCCGCGCGGACGAAATCGTCCGCCGCCTTGTCGTTCCATGACAATGTTATCCGACGGTAGGTTGCGCCCTGCCGCCATTGATGTTTGCGGCCAGAGGCCGCGTGAAAGAAGATTATTTTGACCAACGAAAACACTTTGCCCGGTAAGGACTCTGGGGAACTTTCCGGTTTCGCAGCACTGGGAATTACGGGTGCGCTGCTCAAGGCCACCCACGCCGCCGGTTTCACCGAGCCCAAGCCGATCCAGGCGCAGGCAATTCCGCCGCAGATGGAAGGCCGTGACATTTTCGGCATTGCGCAGACCGGCTCCGGCAAGACCGCGGCCTTCGCACTGCCGATCCTGTCGAAGATCATCGCGCTCGGCACCAAGCGGCGCGCCAAGACGACCCGCGCGCTGATTCTGGCGCCGACGCGCGAACTCGCCGTGCAGATCGAGGACACCATCAAGATCCTCGCCAAGGGCGCGCATGTCTCGACCGCGCTCGTGCTGGGTGGCGTCTCGCGCTTCAGCCAGGTGAAGAAGGTAGCCCCCGGCGTCGACATCCTTATTGCCACGCCCGGCCGGTTGACCGACCTGGTGCGCGAAGGCGACCTCATTCTCTCCGACACCAAATGGCTGGTGCTGGACGAGGGCGACCGCATGCTCGACATGGGCTTCATCAACGACGTCAAGCGCATCGCCAAGGCGACCGCGCCTGATCGCCAGACGGCGCTGTTCTCGGCCACCATGCCGGATGAGATCGCCGAGCTGGCCAAGGGCCTGCTGAAGAATCCGGTTCGCATCGAAGTCTCGCCGCATAGCACCGCGGCGGTCGAAATCGTGCAGGGCGTCGTCTTCGCCCGCACCAAGCAGAAGCGTCAGGTGCTCTCGACGATGCTCGCCGACGAAGCGATGAAGTCCGTCATCATTTTTTCGCGCACCAAGCATGGCGCCGACCGGGTGACCAAGGATCTCGAGCGCGACGGGTTCAAGGCCGCCGTCATTCACGGCAACAAGTCGCAGAATGCCCGTCAGAAGGCGCTGAACGATTTCCGTGAAGGTTCGGTACGCATTCTGGTCGCGACCGACATCGCGGCGCGCGGCATCGACGTGCCCGGCATCAGCCATGTCGTGAATTTCGACCTGCCGGACGAAGCGGAAAGCTACGTCCACCGCATCGGTCGCACTGGCCGCAACGGCATGGACGGCATCGCCATCACACTTTGCGATCCTTCCGAAAACAGCAAGCTGCGCCAGGTCGAGCGCATCATCCGCACCAAGCTGCCGATCGTTGCCGACCATCTCGGCAGCCCCGATCCGCAGCGCAATCCGGCCGAGAAGAACGAGCGCTTCGAGCCCGCCAATGACCGTAATGGCCGTCGCGACGGCCGCCGGCCGAGCGGTGAGAAGAAGCGCTTCGGCGAAAAGCCGGCTTTTGCTGGCGAGCGCAAGCCGGAAGGCGCCAAGCCCTTCAAGGGCAACAACAAGCGCCGCTTCGGCGGCAAGCGGCCCGCGGCGCGGGCTGCGTAAGCCAGATCGCGTTGTAGTCAGCCAAGCCTCGGGCTGGCTGATTGCCCGTGACTGATACAGAAAAGGGCGGCTGAAGCGATGCTTCGGCCGCCCTTTTCGTCCGCGCCTTACTTCACCACCGCTTCGATCCAGACACCAATCCTCTGCGCGAGGAAGGCCGTGGTCGACGGTGACAGCGCGTCGCCGGCGATGACATGGTTGTCCGGGTCGCCGGTGTCGTCGACCGGCACCAGTTCGTGCGCACCACCCCAGCGCCCGGCGATTTCGCGGGTGCGGTCGGGCCGCACTACTCTGTCCGAATCCGAAAAGATGAACAGGGCAGGGATGGTCGCCTTCTCCACCGGCGCGCCATAGGCAAGTTCGGTCAGCGCCTGCATCGGCAAGGTCGCTTCGATCGGGTAGCGGTAGGTCCAGAATTTCTCATGCAGCGCGTTGCGCGGCACGAAGCTGCGTTCCTTGCCAGCGACGAGTTTGGCGATCTGCTTGCCCCACGGCATGGTCAGGATTTCGGCGCCGGATGCCTTGACGCCGAAGTTCGGCGAGATGAACGCAATTGCCGCCACCCCGTCCGACGCGCCCGGCTGTGTTGCCGCCCATGCCGCCAGCGAGCCGCCGGTCGAGGTCGAGATGACGATCACCTTGTCGCCGATCGCCCGGCCGATGGCGAGCGCCTCCTCATAGTCGTTGATCCAGGCATTGACGCTGCCTTGCGTCATCGCCGCGCCATCCTGCCCGTGACCGGTAAGGCGGGTGTAGAAGAGGTTGGCGTCGAGCTGGTCGGCCACATCGTCAGGCAGCGGCCGGATCTCGCCCTTCGATGCGGAAAAGCCGTGGATATAGACGATCGACAGCGGCGTCCTGGCATGAACCATAGGATTTGCCCAGACGATCTCCTTGTCCAGCCCATCGCGGATTCCGGGCACGGCGGCTTCCACTCGCGCCACATAGCCCTGCGGATCGTCGCCGATGACCGAAGGATCGAAATGGATCGTGGTGTCGACAGCTACACGCGGGCCGAGCCCGAAGGCCAGTGCGAGGACGGCGACAAGGACCAGCACAGCAAGCACAACCCGTCGCCCCATCGCGGACTCCACACTACAATTCTCAACCTATGGCCGCGGCCAGAAACAGGCAACGGCCGGCAGGGAGCCGACACTTTTCGACGGCGTTCTATTCGATTGGCGGCTTGCGGTCGTAGTGCAGCGGGCGCGCCTTCCAGTTGGTCATCAGGCTGATTACCCCTCTGTACAGCGGCCTCGGCAGCAGACTGAGGAGTTTCAGGGGCCAGCTTGTCCGGCGCGGGAAGGTGACTTCAAAGCCGCCGGACTTGATGCCCCGCGCCATGCGGCGCGACGCCCGGCTGACCGGCATCAGCCCCGGCATCGGCAGCATGTTCTTCTCGGTCAGCGGCGTGTCGATGAAGCCCGGATTGATCACCTGGATGCGCACATTCATCTTGTCGAAATCATACTTCAGCGATTCCGCCAGGATGTTGATCGCCGCCTTGGTGCCGCCATAGGCGGCCGTGGTCGGCCAGCCGAAATAGGCGGTGACCGAACCGACCAGCACGACATGTCCGCGTGCCCTGACACGCATGCGCTCGATGAGCGGCACCAGGCCGTTGACGATGCCGAAATAGTTGACCTCGAAGGACCGGCGAAAGTCATTGACGACAAGAGCCTCACCCGGTGTCGATATGTAGTTTCCGGCATTGAAGACGGCGAGCACGATGGGCCCGAGTTCCTTCTCGATCGCGGCGACGGTTCTGGCCATGCGCGGCTCGTCGGTGACATCGCAGGGAAAAGCCGTGACACTGCCCGGCATCTGTGCGGTCTCGACGACGAGCGTGTCGATCGGATCGTCGTCGAGTGCCGTCACCGCGACGGCATAGCCCTGGGACGCAAGATCCCTGGCCAGCGAGCGACCGATACCGCTGCTTCCGCCCGTGATCCAGGCGACGCCGTGCTTCGGGTTGGCCCGGTAGAGTGTCATGCTGCGCCCTGTCGACTTGTTCCTGCTTTGCTCTAGCGATGAAGAAATCGAATGAAAAGCTGCTTTTCAACGCCAGGCGGAAATGAACAGTGGGGCACGAGGTCGGTCCCGGGAAACGTTGTTGCAACAACAGCACCGCAAATGCGACTGGACCAGACAAATTCTTGCCTTGAAACCGAAGCTTCGGGTTTCTAGGGTTTCGGCGCACCGCACAAAGGAATCCTGAATGCCCCGTTCTGTGATCGACGTGATCGGCAACACGCCTCTGATCCGCCTCAACAAAGCTTCCGAAGAGACCGGCTGCGAGATCCTTGGCAAGGCCGAATTCATGAATCCGGGCCAGTCGGTCAAGGATCGCGCCGGTCTGTTCATCATCCGCGATGCCGAACAGCGCGGGTTGCTGAAGCCCGGCGGCGTCATCGTCGAGGGGACCGCCGGCAATACCGGTATCGGGCTGACGCTGGTCGCCAAGGCGCTCGGCTACCGCACCGTCATCGTCATTCCGGACACGCAGAGCCAGGAGAAGAAGGATACGATCAGGCTGCTCGGCGCCGAGCTGATCGAAGTGCCTGCCGTTCCTTACAAGAATCCCAACAACTACGTGAAACTGTCGGGCCGGCTCGCCGAGCAGATGGCGAGGACGGAACCGAACGGCGCCATCTGGGCCAACCAGTTCGACAATGTCGCCAACCGTGACGGCCATATCCGGACCACGGCGCAGGAAATCTGGAGCCAGACCGGAGGCAAGATCGACGGTTTTGTCTCGGCTGTCGGTTCGGGTGGGACGCTCGCCGGCGTCGCCTTAGGGCTGAAGGCAAAGAGCAAGGACGTCAAGATCGCACTCGCCGATCCGCTGGGCGCCTCGCTCTACAGTTTCTACACCAGCGGTGAGCTGAAGTCCGAGGGCAGCTCGATCACCGAAGGCATCGGGCAGGGGCGTATCACCGCCAATCTCGAAGGATTCACGCCTGACTTCTCCTTCCAGATCCAGGACGAGGAGGCGCTGCCGATCGTCTTCGACCTGATCCAGGAGGAAGGTCTTTGCGTCGGCGGCTCGACCGGCATCAACATAGCCGGTGCGATTCGGCTGGCCAGGGAATTGGGCCCCGGCCACACCATCGTGACCATTCTTTGCGACTACGGCACGCGCTACCAGTCGAAGCTGTTCAACCCGGAATTCCTGCGCGAAAAGAAGCTGCCGGTTCCTGGCTGGATGGAGCTGAAGAGCAGTATTTCGGTGCCATTCGAAAAGGTCGCGTGATGGCGTACAAGACGGAAGCGCTGTTTCGCGACGACGCCTATCTGAGGACGGCCGACGCCACCGTCGTCGCCGTCAACGATCGTGGCGGCATCATTCTCGACCGGACGATCTTCTACGCCACCTCGGGCGGCCAGCCGGGCGATACCGGGCATCTCGAACGCGCCGATGGCAGCCGCGTCGCCATTGCCGCCACCATATCCGGTGAGACCAAGGACGAGATCATCCACGTGCCGGCGCCGGACCATGCCGGGCCGGAGGTCGGCGAGAAGGTGAGCCTGGCGATCGACTGGGAGCGGCGGCATCTTTTGATGCGCATGCACGCGGCATGTCACCTGCTCACGGTCGTCTGCCCATTCCCGATCACGGGCGCTTCCGTTTCCGAGGACGACAGCCGCGTCGATTTCGACATTCCCGATGCCAGCTTCAGCAAGGAGGAGGTGACGGCGAGCCTGATGGACCTGGTGCGCGCCGACCACCCGATCTTCACCAGGCTGATCAGCGATGAGGACCTGGCTGCCAACCCAGGCCTGGTGAAGTCCAAGAATGTCCGGCCGCCGGTCGGTACCGGCAGGATCCGCCTTGTCTGCATCGGCGAGAACGCCTCGGTGGACAGCCAGCCTTGCGGCGGCACACATGTCAAAAGCACCGGCGAAGTCGGCGAAATCCACATCGGCAAGATCGAGAAGAAGGGTCGCGAGAACCGGCGCTTCCGCATCCGCTTTGGCCCGATGCCGGCGGCCTGATACAAACGCTTTTGCCGAGAGTAGAGAGAACAAGAATGGCCGAGGATAGCCCCTTCACTGTCGACGCGGACTGGCTGCGGACGCGCCTTGGCCAGCCTGGGCTGGTGATCATCGATGCGTCCTGGTATCTGCCTGCGCAAAAACGCGATGCGCGCGCCGAATACGAGGCGGCGCACATTCCGGGCGCTCGGTTCCTGGATCAGGATGCGGTTTCCGATCCCGATTCTGCTCTGCCGCACACATTGCCGTCGCCGCAGCATTTTGCACAGTATGTCGGTGCGATGGGGGTTTCGGCCGACGATACCATCGTCGTCTATGATGGCCCGGGCTTCTTCTCCGCGCCCAGGGCGTGGTGGATGTTCCGCGTGATGGGTGTTTTCCAGACCTATATTCTGGACGGCGGCTTCGATGGCTGGAAGGCGGCCGGCTGGCCGGTAACGGCCGAGCCCACAAAGATCGCGCCATGCGTATTCCATGCCGATTTCGACGCGGGTCGCGTCGCCAGCCTCGCCGACATGCGCCGGATCGTCGACACCAGGGAAAGCCAGATCGCCGATGCCCGTGGACCGGGCCGCTTTGCCGGCACCGAGCCCGAGCCCCGCGCCGGCGTCCGTTCCGGCCATATGCCGGGCGCGCGCAATCTGCCCTATTCGGCGCTGTCTGAAAACGGCGTGCTGTTGTCGAAGGACCGCCTGCGCAAGGTGATCGAGGAGGCCGGCATCGACCTGTCGAAGCCCGTCGTCACGTCTTGCGGCTCCGGTGTCACTGCCGCGGTGGTCACACTGGCGCTGGAAACGCTTGGCCATACCGACAACAGGCTTTACGACGGCTCATGGACGGAGTGGGGCGGGCTCTCCGACACGCCTGTTGTGACCGGCAAGGAATGACGACGATGGACAACGGCGTGCTGGAAGACATCGAAGTCACCGTGACATTTCTCGAGATGCACGTGCCGCCGGCCTATTCGCCGCCTGTGCCCTACAACCGTCAGATCGCACTGCTGAAGACCAAGGACATTCCCTTGCATTTCTACCGCTACCTGATGGACCGGGTGGGGCGCAAATGGCACTGGGTCAATGTATTGAGGCTGGATGACGACGAGCTTGCAGCCGGCATCCACCGCGAGGATCGCGATATCAGGGTGCTCTATCTCGATGGCGCGCCGGCCGGCTTCTTCGACCTCAAGCCACATTTGCCGGAAGAGGTGGAACTCGCTTATTTCGGCATGATGGAACATGCGACCGGACAAGGCATCGGCCGCTGGTTCCTCGGCGCTGCGATTGCCGCCGCATGGTCGTACGGACCGAAGCGGGTGGCGGTACAGACCTGCACACTCGATCATCCGGCGGCCCTGCCGCTCTACCAGAAGCTCGGCTTTGCGCCGGTGGCGCAGAAGAAGGAGATCGTGCATCCGCTGCCTTTCGCCGAGCGTTCGGCCAGCGTCATGCGGCCGTGATATTGATTAGCCGGCTTCGACATTGATGGCACCGCTGATCCATCGAGAGATCGATCAGCACAGGCTGCCAATGCCATCGGCGCTTCGATACTTGGCAGGAATCGGGTGGGAAGCATCGGCCTTGGCGCATAATTTCTGGTCAGCGACATCGGAGATTTTTCACCATGACCATCCAGTTCAAAGCCCTGCCGACCCAAGATGTCAGGGCCCTGCAGTTTGGCGGCCCGGATGCCTACGGCCACACGCCCGAGCGACAGATTTCCGACGGTGACGGCATGCCTTGCCGGCACTGCCTGAAGAACATCGCCGCTGGCGACGCCTATCTCGTTTTGGCCTACCGGCCATTTCCGGACCCTCAGCCCTATGCCGAAACCGGGCCGATCTTCCTGCATGCCGAAGAATGCGAACGCGCCGCCGAGAGCGAGGTTTTGCCCGAGATTCTCGAAAGTCCCGACTACATCGTGCGCGGCTATGGCAGGGACGACCGCATCGTCTACGGCAGCGGCGGTGTCATCCCGACCGGAGCAATTGCCGCGCGAGCCGAGACCTTGTTCGAACGCGACGATATCGCCTACGTCCATGTCCGCTCGGCGCGCAACAATTGCTACCAGTGCCGTATCGAGCGCGCGTGAGGCGAAGACAGCGGCTGGGTGCGGCTGTCTTACTCCCGTCGCATAGTCGCGATATAAAGCGATTGTCGATCGATTTGCCGACCGCGGATGAACCGGCGGGAAATCTCGATACCGAGGAAGCGGGGCTTTGGCTCCGCTTTTTTGTTGCCCGCATTTTATGCGAGAAGCCTTCGGCGTGACAAAAAAGCCCGCCAGCATGGGCCGGCGGGCTTAGACTGTTTGCCTGGAGGGCTTTTAGTTGAACTTGTACTTGGCGCCGAGACGCACGGTATGGAAAGAGGAAGTGGAGGTGATGGAGTCCTCAGGCAGCCCCAACTCCGACGAGAAATCCTTCTTGGCGAACTGCGAATAGCGATACTCAAGACCGACGGTGACGTTGCTGGACACAGCCGTTTCCAAACCGCCACCAACTGAGAAACCGCTGGAGCCCCAGTCGAGGATATCGCCGATCGGGTCGGAAGCGTTCAGGTCGAAATGCTGCCAACTGTAGCCAGCCAGTGCGTAGGCGAGGGTCGATTCGTTCATTTTCATGCCGACGCGACCAAGCACGTCGAAACCGTAATCGGTATCGACATTGATGGATCCGCCGCCGAGGTCCAGCTTCGAGGTCATGCCGGAGTAGCGGGCGTCGACCATGACGCCGGCGACCCAGTTGCCGAAGTCATGATCATAGCCGACGTTCAACTCGCCAAACGCGCCTTCACCACCGAGGCCGTTGAACTTGGCGCCAGCTAGCGGTGGGATTTCGATCTGGTGCACGGATGCACCTGCGCCCAACGCACCGCCGGCGTAGAAACCGGTCCAGTTGTAAGTCGGAGTTTCAAAGGCAGTCGCGCCGCCATTCCGGGCGCCAAAGCGATAATTGGCTGCAACCTGGAAAGTGTGCCGCGAGGTATCGAGGTTGAGCGCGCCATCCGGTGACGGGATGCCGGCCTCGGAAAGGAGATCCCCCTTGGTGCCGAAGCGGGTGTAACGATACTCGGTCTTGATCGTCCAATTGCTGTTGATGGCCGTTTCAATGCCACCCCCGACGAAATACCCGCTCTGGTCCCAATCGAAGCCGAATCCAGCGTTCGTATCGAGCTTGTACTTCTGCCAGGAATAGCCGCCGAGCACGTAGCCCAGAGTGTTCGGCGTGAAGAGGTAGCCCACTCGCAAACCGGCGTCGAAACCATAGGTCTCCTGGATCGAAGCGCTTAATCCGCCAGCATCCAGCGAGGTTTCGATGTTACCGACGTGAGCGTCAAGCAGACCCCCGAGCAGGAAGCGCGGCGACACCATATAGTCATAGCCAACCGTCAATTCACCATAGACGCCTTCTCCACCGATGCCGTTCAGCGAGATGGGAGTAAAATCACTGCCCAGCTCGTGCACGTTGGCGCCGGCGCCGACACCGAAGCCGACATAGATGCCGCTCCAGTTGAAGCCGGACGCTTCAACGGGCTGCACCACATCGGCCGCATGAGCAGCAGACATTAAAGCCAAGATCGAAACAGCGGAAAAAAGAATAGATTTCGCAGACGTGCGAATGAACATTGCCCGTACCCCTCAATAATAAGCCCGGAATGCCTCTAGCAAGGGGTGGCTAATGTAGGAAATGACAAAAATGCAACAGTCATGGGCAAAGCGCCGTTGCGCCGCGGGGTTTTGTTTCCGATTTGCTTGGAAAACGGGCTTCGTTGCCTTCGATCTCCCCAAAAAAAGTCGCCGGCATAAGCCGGCGAGTTAGACGGGAGGAAGCTGTCTTTTCGCGGAATCAGGCAGCCAGGACGGCCTTCGGCTCGACCAGTTCGTAACCAAGCGCCTCGGCGACCGCACGGTTGGTGATCTTGCCCTTGTGGACATTGAGGCCGTTGCGCAGGTGGTGGTCGTCGACCAGCGCTTTCAGTCCCTTGTCGGCGAGTTGCAGGCCGTAGTGCAGCGTCGCATTGTTCAGCGCATGGGCCGAGGTGACCGGCACCGCGCCAGGCATGTTGGCAACACAATAGTGAATGACGCCATCGACCTCGTAGGTGGGGTCGGCATGAGTCGTCGCGTGCGAGGTCTCGAAGCAACCGCCCTGGTCGATGGCGACGTCGACCAGAACGGACCCCTTCTTCATGCCGGACAGCATTTCGCGGGTGACGAGCTTCGGCGCGGCGGCGCCCGGGATGAGCACGGCGCCGACGACGATGTCGGCCGAGAAGCATTCTTCCTCGAGCGCCTCGACGGTCGAGTAGCGGGTGTGGACACGGCCCGCGAAGAGGTCGTCGAGCTGGCGCAAGCGCGGGATGGAGCGGTCGATGATGGTGACGTCGGCGCCAAGGCCCGCCGCCATTCTGGCGGCATGCAGGCCGACGACACCGCCGCCGAGCACGGTGACCTTGCCGGGCAGCACGCCGGGCACGCCGCCGAGCAGCACGCCGCGGCCGCCATTGGCCTTCTGCAGCGCCGTCGCGCCGGCCTGGATCGACAGGCGTCCGGCGACTTCCGACATCGGCGCCAGAAGCGGCAGGCCGCCCCGGTCGTCGGTCACGGTCTCGTAGGCGATTGCAGTGACGCCGGAAGCAAGCAGCCCCTTGGTCTGCTCCGGATCTGGAGCCAGGTGGAGGTAGGTATAAAGGATCTGGCCATCGCGAAGCTGCGCCCATTCATTGGGCTGCGGTTCCTTGACCTTGACGATCATGTCCGACTTGGCGAACACGTCGGCAGCGGTCTTGGCAATCGTGGCGCCGGCGGCGCGGTAGGCGTTGTCATCGGCGCCGATGCCTGCACCGGCACCGGTCTCGACCAGCACTTCGTGGCCATGAGCGACATATTCGCGGACCGAGCCGGGCGTGAGGCCGACGCGATATTCGTGGTTCTTGATTTCCTTGGGGCAGCCGACGCGCATCTTCTTCTCCTGATCCGGCCCTTTGGGCTCGTTCCCTGTATCGGCCAAGTGAACCATGAATCGCTGCGCATGTGTTTGCGAATGCGCTTGCGCGCGCCAGCAAGTTTCGATAATCGTTGCGCAAAACAGCTATATTTTCGCAGGATTCACGAAAAATGCCGCTCGACAGGATTGATATCGCCATTCTCGAGGCTTTGCAGAAGGATGGTCGGATACCCAATGCCGCTCTTGCAGAGAAGGTTGGCCTGTCGCAGTCGGCCTGCTCGCGCCGGCTCGACAATCTGGAGAAATCCGGAACCATCCGCGGCTACCACGCCCGGCTATCCAATGCAGCCCTTGGTCACCAGATGACGGCGATCGTGCACATATCGCTGTCGGGGCAGTTCGAGAAGACGCTGTCGGATTTCGAGGCCGCGATCAAGCGCTGCCCCAACGTGCTGTCGTGCCACCTGATGTCGGGCGAATACGACTATATCCTGCGCATCGCGGCAAAGGATCTGGTCGACTATGAGCGCATTCACAAGGAGTGGCTGTCGGCCATGCCGCATGTGACGAAGATCAACTCGTCATTCGCCTTGCGTGAGATCGTCGACCGCACGGCGATGGGCATGAAGCCGGAAATGGCTTAACGCCAGAGGCACACCCGGACGCCCTTTCCAAGATAACATGCGCCTTCGCGGCGAAGGTCTGCCCAACGTTCATCACCGTGAGTTTCGCGAATGTCTGAGTTCGCATAGCCGCCCCAAACATCACCGTCCTTGTAGACAACGGCCCAGTAATCTTCGGACATTTCACCGGCCCCACTATGCGTATCGGGATAGTCGATACCCGCAAAAACTTGCCGAGGCCCCTGGATATTGAAATCGCCGCCCGTCTCGATTTGATAGGAGCATCTTCCGGATATACGGGTCTGACCGTCAACAACAAGCAGGCAGCGGCCCCATTTATAGCCGCTCGGCAAACGATGCTGCGGTTGCGCATGCGCAGGCGAAAAGGAAAACGCAATGGCAACGGCAGCCGCTAAAGTTCGTCCGATCATCCTATCATCCGTTGTGAAGCGGCCAGTCTAAGAGCGACCGTTGGATCCGCCCAGAACGCAAGTCGAAACAGTCCTCCACAGCATGGTCGCTCAAAGGTCATATTATTTATCGACCAAGTCGAATTTTTGTCACGAGACATTTGCGCTGCTGTGCGGCGCTCTTAGGCCTCGGTGACGACCCGATCCATCGGAATGTCATGCGGCTGCGGATAGATGGTGGCGATGCGCTGCAGTTCGTAGCCGATGCCGATGACCAGCGGCTTGAACGGCATCGCGGCCAGCGTGCGGTCGAAGAAGCCGCCACCATAGCCCAGGCGATAATTTCCCGGATCGATGCCGACGATAGGCGAAATGACGATATCTGGCAGAACCGGGTCGCCCTCGGCCGGTATCGGGATGTTCCACACGCCCTTTTCCAGCCGATCGCCCGGTGCGTAGGCGCGAAAGATCAGCGGTTGCGCTTTCTCGACAACGATGGGCAGCGCGGTGCGGCCGCCACGCTCGTTGATGGACGCCATCCATGGCCGCAGATCCGGTTCGCCGCGGAACGGCCAGTAGAGACTGACCATGCGGCCGGCGATCTCGCCGACGACAGCGTCCAGGCCTTCGGCGATGCGCTGCGACATCACCGTCCGCGCGTCGGCCGAAACGGCAAGACGAGCGGCGATCAACCGTTCCCGCTCGGCCTTGCGCCAGCGCCTCACATCGGTCCAGTCGGATAGCGGCGCCCGGAATTCCGGATCGAATACATGCATGAAGCAAGGCGGCGAAGCATACTGCGCCGGAGCTTGGTCGTCATGATCGTTGGCCATGCGTCACCTCAAAGCGTGTTGGATGACGCTATACCTCGCGACACGATATAACTTGTGCATTCACGACATGGGACGGCGAGTCCCTGGCACCGTGTTTCTGTTGCTGCATTGCACAAAAGTACCTACATCTGGGACAGGTATTCTTACCGTCAGGGTGAAATGAAGTGAACCAGGCCAGCCATCATGTCGTCGTTGTCGGCGCGGGTTTCGGCGGTCTTGAATTCACCCGCGCGCTTGACGGAGCGCCGGTGCGCATCACCATGATCGACAAGCGCAACCACCATCTTTTTCAACCGCTGCTCTACCAGGTCGCGACCACCGCGCTGGCAACCTCCGAGGTTGCCTGGCCGATCCGCCACCTCCTGCGCAATCGCAAGGACGTGACGACGCTGTTAGCCAACGTCACCGGCGTCGACCGTGCAGGCAAACGCGTGCTGCTCGATGACGGCAGCGCTGTCGCCTACGACACGCTGGTGCTGGCCACCGGCGCTCGTCATGCCTATTTCGGCCACGACGAATGGGAGCCTTTCGCGCCGGGCCTGAAGACACTTGAGGACGCCACCACCATCCGGCGGCGCATTCTCTTGGCCTTCGAACAGGCCGAGCGGGAAACCGATCCGGCCAAGCGCCAGGCGCTGCTGACCATTGCGATCGTCGGTGGCGGGCCAACCGGCGTGGAGCTTGCCGGCACCATCGTTGAACTGGCGCATGACACGTTGCGCGGCGAGTTCCGCAACATCGATACGCAGCAAACGCGCGTGGTGCTGATCGAGGCCGGCGATCGCATCCTTGCCAATTTCGCGCCAAAACTCTCCGACTATGCCAGCAAGGCGCTCGAGCGGCTCGGCGTGACGATCGAACTCGGCCGGGCCGTTACGCGCTGCGACGCCGAAGGTGTTGTGTTTGGCGACAAGCAGTTGGAGGCGAGGACGATCCTGTGGGCAGCCGGTGTTGCCGCTTCGCCCGCCGCCGAATGGTTGGGGGCGAAGGCGGACCGCGCGGGCAGGGTGCTCGTCGAGCCGGACCTCAGCGTGCCTGGCAGCCCGGAGATCTTTGTCATCGGCGACGCCGCCCTTGTGCTGCGGCCCGATGGACGGCCGGTACCCGGCGTCGCGCCTTCCGCCAAGCAGGAGGGCCGCCATGTCGCGGCGACCATCAAGGCCAGGCTCGGCGGTGATAGCACCACGCGGCCATTTCACTACAAACATGCCGGCGATCTGGCGACGATCGGCAAACGCGCTGCCGCGATCGATTTCGGCTGGATCAAGCTTACGGGTTGGCTCGCCTGGTGGCTGTGGGGCATCGCGCACATCTATTTTCTGATCGGCTTCCGCAACCGGCTTGCGGTTTCCCTGAGTTGGCTATGGATCTACGTCACAGGCCAGCGCAGCGCCCGGCTGATCACCCAAGGCGACGACGACAAGACCTGACTTTTCTTCACTGTCGCATTCATCCGCGCGTCATATGGCGCTGATCGACTGGCGCTCCAATGCGCGCGACTTCTTGAGTGGACTTGAGCCGATTTCAGCGCCAAGTTCGCTTCGGGGCAGGGCTTGTGACGTCGTCGAAGAAGGAGAAAACATGTCCCGACTGCTCCATCCCGTCTCCCGCCGCGATCTCCTTGCGGGGGCCGCCGCCGCAGGGGCGCTGATCATGCTGCATCCGTTCTCCGCCCGCGCGCAGGCCAACCAGGCGCACCTCAGGATCATGGAGACCACCGACATCCATGTGAACGTGCTGCCCTACGATTACTACGCCGACAAAGCGAACGACACGATGGGCCTGTCGCGCACGGCTTCGCTCATCGACGCGGTGCGCAAGGAAGCCACCAATGCGATGCTGATCGACAATGGCGACCTGCTGGAAGGCAACCCTATGGGCGACTACATCGCCTACGAGAAGGGCATGAAGGACGGCGATCTCCATCCGATCATGAAAGGCATGAACCTGCTCGGCTACGAGTGCTCGACGCTCGGCAACCACGAGTTCAATTACGGCCTGTCGTTCCTGGACAAGGTACTGGCCGGCGCCAATTTCCCCTTCGTCTGCGCCAACCTTGTCCGTGGCACCGAGCTTGCCGCGAACCCGCGCGACGACAAGCTCTACCTGAAGCCCTATGTCATCCTCGACAGGAAGATCAAAGATGGCTCGGGCGCCGCGCAACCGATCAGGATCGGCATCATCGGCTTCGTGCCGCCGCAGATCATGGTCTGGGACCTCAAGAATCTCGAGGGCAACGTCAAGACGCGCGACATCGTCGAGGCGGCCAAGGCCTGGGTGCCGCAGATGAAGGAGGAAGGCGCCGACATCGTGATCGCGCTCTCGCATTCCGGCATCGACGTGAAGCAGGGCGACATGATGGAGAACGCTTCGTTCTTCGTGGCCGGCGTCGACGGCATCGATGCGGTGTTCACCGGCCACCAGCACCTGGTTTTCCCCGGCAAGAAGGACTTCCAGTCGCTCGAGGGCGTCGATACACAGAAAGGCATGCTGCAGGGCAAACCCGCCGTCATGGCCGGCTTCTGGGGCTCGCATATGGGGCTGATTGACCTGATGCTGGAGCGAGACGGATCGAAATGGAAGGTCGTTTCCGCGACTTCCGAGGCGCGGCCGATCTTCGAACGCGTCGACAACAAGAACAAGCCGACCGTCCCGGACGACAAGCGCATCATCGCGGCGCTCGAGCAGGACCACCAGGCGACCTTGGCCTATGTGCGCCGCCCTGTCGGCAAGACCTCTGCCCCGCTCTATTCCTATTTCGCGCTGGTCGCGGACGATCCGTCGGTGCAGGTCGTCAGCCAGGCGCAGACCTGGTACCTCAGGGATATTCTCAAGAACACGCAATGGAAGGATGTGCCGCTGCTGTCGGCCGCCGCGCCTTTCAAGGCAGGCGGACGCAACGGCGCCGACTACTATACCGATGTGCCGGCAGGCGACATCGCCATCAAGAACGTTGCCGACCTCTATCTTTATCCGAACACCGTGCGGGCCGTCGAAATCACCGGGGCCGGGGTCAAGGAATGGTTGGAAATGTCTGCCGGCATCTTCAACAGGATCGAGCCGGGCCAGGCGGACCAGGCGCTCATCAACACAGACTTCCCATCCTACAATTTCGACGTCATCGACGGCGTCACCTACAAGATCGATCTCTCGCAGCCGCCGAAATACGATGCCAAGGGCGGGTTGGCGAATGCCGGCGCCAACCGTGTCATCGACTTGATGTTCGATGGAAAACCAATTGATGTAGAACAGAAATTCGTCGTCGCGACCAACAATTATCGTGCCGGCGGCGGCGGTAATTTCCCCGACATCAATGCCTCGAAGATCATCTACGAAGCGCCGGACACCAATCGCGACGTCATCGTTCGCTATATCGTAAGCCAGGGCACGATCAACCCGTCGGCCGACGACAACTGGTCGTTCGCACCGCTGCCAGGAACCAGCGCTTTGTTCGAAACCGGCGCCAGGGCGAAGGATTTCATAGCCGACGTGAAATCGCTGAAGATCGAACCGGTGGGTGAAGGCGAGGCAGGATTCGCGAAGTATCGCATCCTTCTATGATCGCTGCCATCCGCGATCGTTGGGGGGCGGTTTTGCACTGTGGAATTCAAGAAACGATCTGCGCAGGAAACAGGCCGCGCAAGCTCGTTTCCACGCCGTCACAGCGTGGATTTACGCCTTGTAGACCACCTGGCGCACGTCGATGTAGCTGGCGCGGAAGCCGGCTTCGCAATAGTGCAGGTAAAATTCCCAGAGCTTCTTGAAGCGGTCGTCGAAGCCGAGCGGAACGATCTTCTCCCATGACGCCCAGAAGCGATGGCGCCACTCGGCGAGCGTGCGCGCATAGTCATCGGGAAATACGCGCTCGCGCAGATGGGCAAGGCCATGATCCTTGCCGAGCGCCTTCAGGATCGACGGGGTCGGCAGCATGCCGCCGGGGAAAACGTAGCGCTGGATGAAATCCGGCCTTGCGCGATAGGTGTCGTAAGCGGCTTCGTTGATGGTGATGATCTGCAGGCCCGCGGTACCACCGGGTTTCAGGCAGGCCTTCATCTTGCCGAAGAACACCGGCCAGTATTTCTCACCGACCGCCTCGAACATCTCGATCGACGCGATGCGGTCGTAGGTGCCAGTTTCGTCGCGATAGTCCTGCAGCTTGATGTCGACCTTGTCGGCAAGCCCGGCCTTTTCGATGCGTGCCTTGGCGAAGTCGTGCTGCTCGCGGCTGATCGTCAGCCCGGTTACATGGCAGCCGATCTCTCGCGCCGCGAATTCGGCGAAGCCGCCCCAGCCGCAGCCGATTTCCAGCACGTGGTCCTTCGGGCCAATCCCCGTGTCCTTCGCCAGTGCGCGATATTTGGCGGCCTGGGCGCCCTCCAGGTCGTTGGCACCGGTCGCGTAGAGCGCCGAGGAATAAGTCATGCTCGGGTCGAGCCATTCCTTGTAGAAGGCGTTGCCGAGGTCGTAGTGCGCCGAAATATTGCGCTTCGAGCCGGTGCGTGTGTTCCCATTGAACCAGTGGCGAATACGCTGAACGGTGTTGATGAGCCAGCTGGCGCCGCCGGCGACGCGTTCGCCGATGGCCGAATTGACCACGAACAGCTCCAGGAAGCTGGTCACGTCAGGGCTTTCCCAATCACCGTCCATATAGGATTCGGCAACGCCGATCGTACCGCCGGAAAAGGCGCGGCCGGGCAAGCGCCAGTTCTTGAGCACCAGTTCGGCGTCGGGGCCGGGTCCCTTGCCTCCGACGAGGACAGCGCGGCCGTCCGGCATCCTGACCTTCAGCGTACCGCGCGGCAGGTTCATCGCTGCCGACAGCACCATGCGCGCCTTGGCCGGCAGGCCCTTGACGATTTCGGCGAAATTGAATTCATCCAGCCTGACCGCGTCGCCCGACGCTACGCCGTGATGTTCCTTGTAAGCCATCGCATGCCCCCGGACTTCCGCGGTGTCGGCACAAATTGCCGACCTCCTCTTCTCGCGGTTCATTCGCCAGGTTCGAACGCCGTTGCCTGTTCCCGGTAGCTGACCGGTTCGGCGACGGGCGGGCTCGAATGAAAGCGCGCGTCCTTTAACCAGAGCTTCAGCGCTTCCCAGTGAATCCCCGCGACAATCTTCCACGTCATGAGGGGGAACTTCAAGAGGCAGGCTGCGAGCTGGGCTGTGCCAATGGGCCGGCGATCGCCGGTTGGATCTGCCTCTAGTAAAGCACAGGCCGAACGCACCAAAAACACCTATGGTTGCAACCGCGCTTGTGCGATAGTTTTAGCCATGCGTTATGTAATCGTCATTGCCGCCGTCGCGTTTTTTCTGATCTGGGACGGCCTCTACAATCAGGGCCGGTATCTCGACATGACGGTCAGGGACGTAACGCATGTCGTGCGATACGTGACCGGCAAGATCTAGCGCCCATCTGAACGCCGCCGCGACATCGTTGTCGGTTGACGTGACCGTTCTGCCATCACAAAAGACCCCGGCATTCGATCGAGGAGGCGGGGTTGATCCGGCACATTGTTTTCTTCAGCGCGCGGCGCAAGGAGGATGTGGAGGCGGTGCGCATGGGCCTGCTGGCGCTCGGCAACATTCCCCATTCCAGCCTCTTCGAGGTGACGCTGAACACCAAGGTGGATCCCCTGTCGGATGAGGTCGATGTGGTCGTCTACGCGGAGTTCGCCGATGACGCCGCGCTGGCCGCCTACAAGGCGCATCCGCTCTATGCGCAGACCACCAGCGAGGTCAAACCGTTGCGCGAACTGCGCTATTCGGCCGATGTCGTGGCCGGCAGCTGATCGAGGCCGCCGGGCAGGTTGCCAGCCTTCCGCCGGGCCTTCACTTCGGCCAACGCGGTGCCGAAATGGCCTTGCGCCGCCGCTTTCAGCGCGCCACGTATCGTCAGACAGCTCAGGATCGGCCCGTAGCCTTCGGATTGATAGTCGGGACAGCGGGCGACAAGATCGTCCAGCCCTCTTATGCAGCCGGCATGGGTGCGTGAGATCGAGTTCGCCGATCGATATTTGAGGACGTCGGTGGCTGTGCCAAAAGCGATGCGGTACTGCCTCGCCAGCCGCAGCGCGTGGCAACGCCGCTGATTTCCATTGGCAGGGGCGGCAGGACTGTCACAAGCGGAACTCGTGCACAGTCGTGCGGCTGCAGCCGAAGTCAGCCTTGAACGGTTCGTCACCGATGGTGAAATCGAAGATGGTGCCGCCGCCGGCGGCCCACTCTGCCATCACATGGTCGAGCACCAGGAATCCCGGAGAATAGCGCGCATAACGCGCCATAATCGCAGGCAAGCAGAATATAGCGGAAGCATTCGCCATCGACCAACCCGAAGACAAAGGCGACCGGCTGGCGGCCGGGATGCGGTCACGGCTTGAACCGCTTTACGGAATGATGCACATCGCGCCTGCATGACCCGAACAACAGCCGCCGGCATTCATCCGCTCGATCATCTGGTGCTGCCTGTGCGCAGCCTCGACGTGGCGCGAGCCCGGCTCACCGCGCTTGGCTTCGTCGTTGCGCCGACCGGCATCCATCCCTTCGGAACGGAAAATTGCTGTGTTTTCCTCGCCGATGGCACCTATCTCGAGCCGATCTCGGTCGGCGATGAACAGGCAGCGACGAAGGCCATTGCCGACGGCAATGTGTTCGTCGCGCGCGACCGCGTCTATCGCGACAGTCACGGCGACGACGGCTTTTCCGCCATGGTTCTTGCCACCGGCAATGCCGACGCCGACCATGCACGCTATGTCGAAGCCGGTATCTCGGCGGGAGACATGCTGAGCTTTTCGCGCGCCTTCACCGACACGGCGGGCAAGAGCGACATCGCATCGTTCAAGCTCGCCTTTGCGTCTGGCAGCAAGGCTACGGATGCTTTTCTCTTTGCCTGCGAGCGGGTCAATGCTCCGAAAGTGGACCGCGCGGCGTTGCAGGCCCACGCCAACGGAGCCACCGGCATCGTCGAAGTGGTGGCGGTCAGCGGCCAGCCTTCCGAACAGCGCAGGTTGATTTCGGTAGCGATGGACGATCCAACCGCCAGCGGGCAGGGCAGCACGTTTCATTTGCCGAATGCAACCTTGAGCGTGCTTGACCCCGCGTCTTTCACCTCACGTTTTGGCGTGTCGGCCGGCGCGCCAACTGAGCTTCGCTTCGCCGCGGTGGTCTTTTCGATCCGGCACGCCGATGTCACCTCGAGGCTGCTTGCAGCCAATTCCATCAAACACAATATATCGGGCAATGATATTGTCGTGCAGCCGGCATCCGGACAGGGCGCGGCTTTCATCTTCCGGGAGATCAAATGAGCAAGCCCCTGGCGCCCAATTCGTCGGTAACCGTTGGCAATGTCGTCTTCGACAACAACGCGGCCCTGGCGCTGATCGCCGGCCCCTGCCAGTTTGAATCGCGCCAGCACGCCTTCGACATGGCTGGCGCGCTGAAGGAACTGACAGGCAAGCTCGGTATCGGCCTCGTCTACAAGACCAGCTACGACAAGGCCAACCGCACCTCGCTGTCGGCGACGCGCGGCGCCGGCATGGACGCCGCACTTCCCGTTTTCGACGAGCTGCGCAAGGAATTTTCGCTCCCCGTGCTGACCGATGTCCACACCGAGGAACATTGCGCGATCGTCGCGCCGCATGTCGATGTGCTGCAAATCCCGGCCTTCCTGTCGCGCCAGACCGACATGCTGGTCGCCGCCGCCAAAACCGGCAAGGTCATCAACGTGAAGAAGGGGCAGTTCCTTGCGCCCTGGGACATGAAGAACGTGGTCGCCAAGATCACCGGCTCCGGCAACCCAAACGTCTTGACCACCGAGCGCGGCGCGTCTTTCGGCTACAACACGCTGGTGTCCGACATGCGTGCCTTGCCGATCATGGCCGAGATCGGCGCGCCGGTGATCTTCGATGCCACGCATTCGGTGCAGCAACCGGGCGGGCAGGGTGGTTCATCGGGTGGCGAACGTCGCTTTGTCGAGACGCTGGCCCGCGCGGCTGTCGCCGTCGGCGTTGCCGGCGTGTTCATCGAGACCCACCAGGATCCTGACAATTCGACCTCTTCAGATGGCCCGAACATGCTGCCGCTGAAGGATATGCCGGCACTCCTGGAAAGGCTGATGGCTTTCGACCGGGTGGCGAAGGCTCGCTGAGCCAGACGCATCCTGCCGGCGCTTGTGGAAGGGATAAGCCGGCTGTACGCTTGTCCGGCAAATGAGCGTTTTGGCAGGAGGAAGCCATGTCCGTTGCCCGCGTCACCGAAATCACATCGTCGTCGAAGAAGAGCTTTCAGGACGCCATCGAAAAGGGAATTGCGCGCGCATCGAAGACCCTCAAGAACGTCGAAGGCGCCTGGATCCAGGACCAGAAGATCGTCGTCGAGGACGGCAAGATCGCTGCCTATCGCGTCAATATGAAGGTTACCTTCATCCTCGCGGAGTAGCTGCCCGTAGCCGAAAAAGTCGGGAACTTTCGCTCCCGCCCCTCATTGTCAAAGTCTAGATCAACGACAACGAGGAGCACACCATGACAACGCAGACAGGCCATACCGAAGCCATTGCTGCTTCGCGCGTCATCGGCACGTCCGTCTACAATACCGAAGGCACAAGCATTGGTAGCATCGAGGATATCATGCTGGACAAGACGTCGAACGGCATCATGTTCGCGGTAATTGGCTTTGGCGGCTTTCTCGGCATCGGCGAGAAGTATCACGCCATCCCGTGGGCAAGTCTCGACTATGATGAGTACATGGTGCCGTTCTCCAAGGAGCAGCTGAAAGCGGCGCCTGCTTATTCGATTAACGAGTTGGCCGGCGCGGATGGCGAGACGGCGCGTGACGCATCTTACGACTACTACAAGGTCACGCCCTACTGGCATTGACGGCTGCAATCAAAAAAGGCCCCGTCTCGGCGGGGCCTTTTTTGATTCAGGTCGCGGCCTACTCTCTGATGTGCAAGGCCGGCAGCGGCGCCAAGGCTTTGGGTGGCGACTGTTGGTTGTCGCACGACGTCAGAAACGCAGCCGCGATCAGGAACAGACTCACGATACCGCTCAACTCAGACATGGCGAAACTCCTCATGTTTCGCCCCGCGCGACAACAGCCATACCCGAAATCCGTGCCCGATGGCATGACTTATGATGACAGGGATTTGCGCTTCGTGAATCGCCGGGTCTGACCCCACGGCAATAATTGCAAGCAGGCCGATTGCCTTTTGCGGCACTTTGGCTAAGACGTGCGCGACGCTTTCAATCGATCAATCGGGGACATCGCTATGACCGCCATCATCGACATTGTCGGGCGTGAAATCCTGGACAGCCGTGGAAATCCGACCGTCGAGGTCGATGTCGTTCTCGAAGACGGCTCGATGGGCCGCGCCGCGGTGCCGTCGGGCGCCTCGACCGGTGCCCACGAGGCTGTCGAACTGCGCGACGGCGGCGCCCGCTATCTCGGCAAGGGCGTGCTCAAGGCCATCGAGGCGGTCAATGGCGAGCTGTTCGAAGCGATAGGCGGCATGGAAGCCGAAAACCAGATCCACATCGACCAGACCATGATCGAGCTCGACGGCACGCCCAACAAGAGCCGGCTTGGCGCCAACGCCATCCTCGGCGTCTCGCTGGCGGTGGCCAAGGCGGCCGCCGATGCCGCCGGCCTGCCGCTCTACCGCTATGTCGGCGGCACCAAGGCGCATGTCCTGCCGGTGCCGATGATGAACATCATCAATGGCGGCGCGCATGCCGACAACCCGATTGATTTCCAGGAATTCATGATCCTGCCGATCGGCGCGCCGACGCTGCGCGAAGGCGTTCGCTGGGGATCGGAAATCTTCCACACGCTGAAGAAGAAGCTGAAGGACGCCGGCCACAACACCAATGTCGGCGACGAGGGCGGCTTTGCCCCCAATCTGAAGAGCGCGCCGATCGCGCTGGACTTCATCATGGAATCGATCGAGCAGGCCGGCTTCAAGCCGGGCGAAGAGGTCGCGCTCGGCCTCGATTGCGCAGCGACCGAGTTCTTCAAGGACGGCAACTACGTCTATGAGGGCGAGAAGAAGACGCGCGACCCGAAAGCCCAGGCCAAGTACCTGGCCAAGCTTGCCGCCGACTACCCAATCATCACGATCGAGGACGGTCTGGCCGAGGATGACTGGGAAGGCTGGAAATATCTAACCGACCTGATCGGCAAGAAGACCCAGTTGGTCGGCGACGATCTGTTCGTCACCAACACGGCGCGACTGCGCGACGGCATCCGCATGGGCGTCGCCAACTCGATCCTGGTCAAGGTCAACCAGATCGGCTCGCTGACGGAAACGCTCGACGCGGTTGAGACCGCGCACAAGGCCGGCTACACCGCCGTCATGTCGCACCGCTCGGGCGAAACCGAGGATTCGACCATCGCCGATCTCGCCGTCGCCACCAATTGCGGACAGATCAAGACCGGTTCGCTGTCGCGCTCGGACCGCATGGCCAAGTACAATCAGCTGATCCGCATAGAGGAAGAACTCGGCAAGCAGGCACTCTATGCCGGCAAGTCGATGCTGAAGGGTTGATCGGAAAACATTCGGATTCTCGGATATCGCATGAAGGGGCGGGAACATTCCCGCCCCTTTTTCATTTCGGCGCCGCCAGGCCGGCCATCCGTAACCGTCCGTTAAGCACAATCAGGCGAAAAAGATCCTGGGTCGCCTGAGTTTGCGGCCGCGAGGATTCGAGCGATGTGGACGCGTCAGCACAAGCAGAGAAACACCGGCCGGCTGATCATCCCCTCGCTTTGCGTGGCGTTCCTCGCCTATTTCGGCTTCCATGCCTATCATGGTGAATTCAGCATCAACTCGAAATATCAGCTGGAAGCCCAGACGGTTGCGCTGCAAGGTCAGCTCGATGCGATCAAGGCGCGCCGGATGGAACTTGAACGGCGCGTTCGGCTCATGCATGAAGGTACGCTCGAGAGGGACATGCTCGACGAGCAGGCGCGCAGGGCGCTTAATCTGTCCCAGGCTGACGAAATAACCATCATGTTGCCGGTCTCAGCGAAATAACCGATATCAGGTTAATCGCCAATATTTTCAATGTTTTTAATCGCTTAGGTGCATGCCAGCTATGCAAATTCGGCATGGCGTAACGCTCTTACGCGTGTTAGCCTTCCATAAATCGGTGGGGAGGAGCTGATCTCCCCAGAGCAGATTTCATCCTGCTCTAATGTCCGCAAAGAGACGCCAACAGGGAGTGATGCATGGCCACCGCAGCCAGAAAAGCGCCTGCCAAATCCAGATCCGACGGCAAATCAGGGCTTTCCGCCCCCAAGCCTGCTGAATTCACCAGGGATGAAGAGCTTGCCGCCTATCGGCACATGCTGCTCATTCGTCGCTTCGAGGAAAAGGCCGGCCAGCTTTACGGCATGGGCTTCATCGGCGGTTTCTGCCACCTCTATATCGGCCAGGAGGCAGTCGTCACCGGCATGAAGATGGCGCTGATCGAGGGCGACCAGATGATCACCGCCTATCGCGACCACGGCCACATGCTGGCCATGGAGCTTTCACCGCGCGGCGTCATGGCCGAACTGACCGGCCGCCGCGGTGGTCTGTCCAGGGGCAAGGGCGGCTCCATGCACATGTTCTCCAAGGAAAAGCACTTCTACGGCGGCCATGGCATCGTCGGCGCTCAGGTGTCGCTCGGTACCGGGCTCGCCTTTGCCAACCGCTATCGCGACAACAACAATGTCTCGCTGACCTATTTCGGTGACGGTGCTGCCAACCAGGGCCAGGTCTATGAAAGCTTCAACATGGCCTCGCTGTGGAAGCTGCCGGTCATCTACATCATCGAGAACAACCGTTATGCCATGGGCACCTCGGTCTCGCGCTCGTCGGCGGAGACCGACTTTTCGCATCGTGGTGCCTCGTTCAAGATTCCCGGCATCCAGGTTGACGGCATGGACGTGCGTGCGGTGAAGGCCGCCGGCGATCTCGCCGCCGAATGGTGCCGCGCCGGCAACGGGCCGCTGATCCTCGAAATGCAGACCTATCGCTATCGCGGCCATTCGATGTCCGACCCGGCAAAATACCGCTCCAAGGAAGAAGTGCAGAAGATGCGCTCCGAGCATGACCCGATCGAGCAGGTCAAGGCGCGGCTGATCGAGAAGAAGTGGGCGACCGAGGACGAATTGAAAGCCATCGACAAGGAGGTTCGTGACATCGTCGCGGATGCCGCCGAATTTGCCCAGAACGACGCGGAGCCGGATCCGTCCGAGCTCTGGACCGATATCGTACTGTAACGGGAGGGCAAGGACATGCCGATCGAAATTCTCATGCCCGCCCTTTCGCCGACCATGGAAGAGGGCAATCTTTCCAAATGGTTGAAGAACGAGGGCGACAAGGTCGTCGCCGGCGACGTCATCGCCGAGATCGAAACCGACAAGGCGACGATGGAAGTCGAAGCCGTTGACGAAGGCACGCTGGGCAAGATCCTGATCGCTGCCGGCACCGAAGGCGTCAAGGTCAACACGCCAATTGCCGTCTTGCTGCAGGACGGCGAAAGCGCTGCCGATGTCGGCAAGTCCGCGGCCCCCGCCAAGGCGGAAGCGCCGGCGAAGGCAGAAGCTCCGGCCGCCGAGGACAAAGCGGAAGCCACAAAGCCGGCCGCGGCACCTGTCGCCGCCGCCCCGAAAACCGAAATCGCCGCCGATCCGGACATTCCGGCCGGCACCGAAATGGTCTCGACCACGGTGCGCGAAGCTCTGCGCGACGCGATGGCCGAGGAAATGCGCCGCGACGGCGATGTCTTCGTCATGGGCGAGGAGGTCGCTGAATACCAGGGCGCCTACAAGATCACGCAGGGCCTGCTGCAGGAATTCGGGCCGCGGCGCGTTGTCGACACGCCGATCACCGAGCATGGCTTTGCCGGTGTTGGCGTCGGTGCGGCGATGGCCGGCCTGAAGCCAATCGTCGAGTTCATGACCTTCAATTTCGCCATGCAGGCGATCGATCAGATCATCAACTCGGCCGCCAAGACGCTCTATATGTCCGGTGGCCAGATGGGCGCGCCGATCGTGTTCCGTGGACCGAACGGCGCCGCCGCCCGCGTCGCCGCCCAGCATTCGCAGTGCTATGCCGCCTGGTACAGCCACATTCCGGGCCTCAAGGTTGTGATGCCCTACACCGCGGCCGACGCCAAGGGCTTGCTCAAGGCAGCGATCCGCGATCCGAACCCGATCATCTTCCTCGAGAACGAGATCCTCTACGGCCAGTCCTTCGACGTGCCGAAGCTGGATGATTTCGTGCTGCCGATCGGCAAGGCGCGCATTCACAAGACCGGCAAGGACGTCACCATCGTCTCCTTCGGCATTGGCATGACCTATGCGGTCAAGGCGGAGGCGGAACTGCGCGGCCTGGGCATCGATGCCGAGATCATCGATCTAAGGACCATCCGCCCACTCGACCTCGACACCATCATCGCCTCGGTCAAGAAGACCAACCGGCTGGTGGTGGTGGAAGAAGGCTTCCCGCAAAGCTCGGTCGGCGACCATATCGCCAACCAGGTCTCGCAGCGCGCCTTCGATTTCCTCGATGCTCCGGTCATCACCATTGCCGGCAAGGACGTGCCGATGCCTTATGCGGCCAACCTCGAGAAACTGGCCTTGCCGAACGTTGGCGAGGTCATCGAGGCGGTCAAAGCCGTCACGTATCGCTGAACCGGGCGGGAGGACAAAATGCCAATCAACATCACCATGCCGGCCCTGTCGCCCACCATGGAAGAAGGCAATCTGTCAAAGTGGCTGGTCAAGGAAGGTGACAAGGTTTCGCCGGGCGATGTCATCGCCGAGATCGAGACCGACAAGGCGACGATGGAGGTCGAGGCTGTCGATGAGGGCACGGTTGCAAAGCTCGTCGTTCCCGCCGGTACCGAAGGCGTCAAGGTCAATGCGCTGATCGCCGTGCTCGCCGCCGAGGGTGAGGACGCCGGCGCCGCCGCGAAAAGCGGTGGCGGAGCTGCGCCAGCGAAGGCCGAGGCTCCCAAGGCTGAAGCACCGAAGACTGAGGCACCGAAGACTGAGGCACCAAAGGCTGAACCTTCCCCCGCCGCGCCCAAGGCAGAGGCGGCTCCGGCTGCCAATGGCCACGCGGGTGGCGACCGTACCTTCGCTTCACCGCTCGCGCGTCGTATCGCCAAGGAAGCCGGCGTCGATGTGTCCGCCGTCACCGGCACCGGCCCGCATGGCCGTGTGGTGAAGGCCGATGTCGACGCGGCGATTGCCGGCGGCGGTGCCAAGCCTGCCGCGAAGGCTGCGCCCGCGGGAGCGCCGGCCGCTGCTCCTGCCGCGCCAGTAAAGGCGATGTCGGACGATCAGGTGCTGAAACTGTTCGAGGAAGGCTCCTACGAACTCGTTCCGCATGACAATATGCGCAAGACCATCGCGCGGCGCCTGGTCGAGGCCAAGACCACCATCCCGCATTTCTACCTGACGCTCGACTGCGAACTCGATGCGCTGCTGGCACTGCGCACGCAGATCAATGCGGCGGCGCCGGTGAAGAAGACCGAAAAGGGCGATGTGCCGGCCTACAAGCTGTCGGTCAACGACATGGTCATCAAGGCGATGGCGATGGCGCTGAAGGCGGTGCCGGATGCCAATGCCTCGTGGACCGAAAGCGCCATGGTCAAGCACAAGCATGCCGATGTCGGCGTTGCGGTGTCGATCCCCGGCGGCCTGATCACCCCGATCATTCGGCATGCGGACGAAAAGACGCTATCCACCATCTCCAACGAGATGAAGGATCTGGCCAGCCGCGCCCGCAGCCGCAAGCTGAAGCCGGAAGAGTATCAGGGCGGCACCACGGCGGTGTCGAACCTCGGCATGTTCGGCATCAGGGACTTCGCCGCCGTCATCAATCCGCCGCACGCGACCATCCTGGCCGTTGGCGCCGGCGAGGAGCGGGCGGTGGTCAAGAACGGCGAGATCAAGATTGCCACCGTGATGTCGGTGACGCTGTCGACCGATCATCGTGCCGTCGACGGTGCGCTCGGCGCCGAACTGCTGGTCGCCTTCAAGCGGCTGATCGAGAACCCGATGGGCATGCTGGTGTAGGAAGGGGAGAAGGCGGTGCGGAAATTCTTCACCAGCCTTCTCGCTTTCATCATTTCCGGATTCGCCGGCGGGCTGGTGGCGCAAGAACTGGCCGTCATCACCAACGCTCAGGAAGAATACATTCTCGTCTTCATGGCATCGGTGCTGGTGACGATCGTGGCGACCTCTATCTTGTTCGTGGCGCAGTTCACGGCCGATCCGCTGGCTGCGGTCGGGAAAACGGGGATGTGGTTGCTCATCGTCTTTGTGGCGCTTCTTGTCTTGCTGACCGCCCTGATCCTCTACACCGACAGCAGCACGACGGCGGTGAAGGGCGATATTCCCATGGTGCTTGGCCTTGGCCTGCCGGGGCTGGTGACCATACTGGTGCAATGGGTGTTCGTCCGCTGGCGGGTGAAGCGTGACATGATTGTTGGGAAGGCAAGTTGAGCGGATGAAGACGGTTCTTTGCTACGGCGATTCGCTGACCTGGGGTTACAACGCCGAAGGTGGCCGTCATGCGCTGCAGGACCGCTGGCCGAGTGTGCTGCAGGCTGGCGTCGGCGGCGACGTCCAGGTCATCGCTGACGGCCTCAATGGGCGCACCACCGCCTTTGACGATCACCTGGCCGGAGCCGATCGCAACGGCGCAAGGGTGCTGCCAACGGTGCTGACGACACACGCGCCGCTCGACCTGATCGTCATCATGCTCGGCGCCAACGACATGAAGCCGTGGATCCACGGCAATCCGGTCGCGGCCAAGCAAGGCATCCAACGGCTGATCGACATCGTGCGTGGCCACGACTATCCGTTCGACTGGCCGGCGCCGCAGATACTCATCGTTTCGCCGCCTGTCGTCAGCCGCACCGAAAATGCCGACTTCAAGGAAATGTTTGCCGGCGGCGACGCGGCGTCGCAACAGCTTGCGCCCCAATATGCGGCGCTCGCCGACGAAGCCGGCTGCGGCTTCTTCGATGCCGGCACGGTGGCGCAAACCACCCCTCTCGATGGCGTCCACCTCGATGCCGAAAACACGCGAAACATCGGCAAGGCGCTGACATCGGTCGTGCGCGTCATGCTGGAACTGTAAAGGAGAAAGACCGTGGCTGAGAACTACGACGTCATCATCATCGGCTCGGGCCCCGGCGGCTACGTCACGGCGGTGCGTTCCGCCCAGCTTGGCTTCAAGACGGCGATCGTCGAGCGCGAGCATCTCGGCGGCATCTGCCTCAACTGGGGCTGCATCCCGACCAAGGCGCTGCTGCGCTCGGCCGAGATCATGCACTATTCCGATCATCTGAAGGATTACGGGCTGAAGCTCGACGGCAAGGTCAGCGTTGACACATCGGCCGTGGTCGACCGCTCGCGCAAGGTCTCGCTGCGGCTCAACGGCGGCGTTGCCTTCCTGATGAAGAAAAACAAGGTCGATGTCATCTGGGGCGAAGCCAAGCTTTCCAAGCCCGGCGAGATCGTCGTGTCCAACACTGCCAAGAAGCCGATGGAGCCGCAGCCTCCGGTGCCGAAAGGCGTCAAGGGCGAGGGCACCTACACCGCCAAGCACATTATCCTGGCGACCGGTGCCCGGCCGCGCGCGCTGCCCGGCATCGAACCTGACGGCAAGCTGATCTGGACCTATTTCGAAGCCATGGTGCCGAAGGAGATGCCGAAGTCGCTGCTGGTGATGGGATCGGGCGCCATCGGCATCGAATTCGCCTCCTTCTACCGCACCATGGGCGCCGAGGTGACGGTCGTCGAGTTGCTGCCGGCAGTGATGCCAGTCGAGGACGCCGAAGTCTCGAAGTTCGCCCAGAAGCAGTTCGAGAAGCAAGGCATGAAGATTATCCTCGAAGCCAAGGTGACCAAGGTCGAGAAGGGCGCGAATTCTGTCACCGCGCATGTCGAGATGAAGGACGGCAAGGTCGAGAAGATCACCGCCGACCGCATGATCTCGGCCGTCGGCGTGCAGGGCAACATCGAGAATCTCGGCCTTGAAGCGCTTGGCGTGAAGACCGACCGCGGCTGCGTAGTCGTCGACGGTTATGGCAAGACCAATGTGCCCGGCATCTACGCTATCGGCGACGTCGCGGGTCCGCCGATGCTTGCCCACAAGGCCGAGCACGAGGGCGTGGTGTGCGTGGAAAAGATCGCCAACTTCCCCGGCGTGCATGCCATCGACAAGCTCAAGATTCCCGGCTGCACCTACTGCAACCCGCAGGTCGCCTCCGTTGGCCTGACCGAAGCCAAGGCCAAGGCCGAGGGCAAGGACATCCGGGTCGGGCGCTTCCAGTTCGCCGCCAATGGCAAGGCCATCGCGCTCGGCGAGGACCAGGGTTTCATCAAGACCATCTTCGACAAGAAGACCGGTCAGTTGCTCGGCGCGCACATGGTTGGCGCCGAAGTGACAGAACTGATCCAGGGCTTTGTCGTGGCGATGAACCTCGAAACGACCGAGGAGGAGCTGATGCACACCATCTTCCCGCATCCGACGCTGTCGGAGATGATGAAGGAAAGCGTGCTCGACGCCTATGGCCGCGCGCTGAACGCATGATAGATTTGTCGAACGGGACTCAAACACGCAAGCTGCGGGATCTCGACGGCAAGGGTGTTCGTTTGCGGACGCGTTTTCATCCATCGAAGAAGGAGAGGGCATATGCATCTGAACGGCGTCGGCTGGATCGCAGCCATCATCATCGGCGGCCTGGCAGGCTGGTTCGCCGAAATGGTCATGAAGAGCAACACTGGCATCTTCATGAACATTATCATGGGCATCGTTGGCGCGGTCGTGTTGAACGCCATCCTGCAGGCTCTCAATTTCGGCCCATTCGGTGTCGGCTGGACCGCCTATCTGATCACCGGTTTCATCGGCGCCTGCCTGCTGATCTGGGTCGGTCGCCTGGTGCGCCGCTAATCGATATCGGTCCGGCTATGCGAAAACGGTTGTAGCGGCATGCGCCGCTGCAGCCTTTTTCTTTGTGCTGAAAAGTCCTAGATGACATTGAAGTGACGATCGCCGGCGGGCGGTCGCGAGAAAAGCCAGGGTTCTGATGGTCACTGTCCTCGACACGATCGCCAATGCGCCGCGGCTGCGGCATCCCGAGAAGGCGCACAAGCCTGACCAGGAGGTGCTGCGCAAGCCCGACTGGATCCGCGTCAAGGCGCCGGTCTCGAAAGGCTATGCCGAGACGCGCGAGATCGTGAAATCGAACAAGCTTGTGACTGTCTGCGAGGAGGCCGGTTGCCCGAACATCGGCGAGTGCTGGGAAAAGAAGCACGCCACCTTCATGATCATGGGCGAGATCTGCACGCGCGCCTGCGCGTTCTGCAACGTCGCCACCGGCATCCCGACCGCGCTCGACCCCGATGAACCGGCCCGCGTTGCCCATGCGGTCAAGCAGATGGGCCTGACCCATGTCGTCATCACGTCGGTCGACCGCGACGATCTCGCCGATGGTGGCGCCCAGCATTTCGCCGAAGTCATTCGCGCCATCAGGGCGGCGACGCCATCGACGACCATCGAAATCCTGACGCCAGACTTCTTGCGCAAGGAAGGCGCGCTGGAGATCGTCGTGGCGGCCAAGCCCGACGTCTTCAACCACAATCTCGAGACCGTGCCGTCGAACTATCTGACCGTTCGGCCGGGCGCCCGCTACTTCCACTCGATCAGGCTGCTGCAGCGGGTCAAGGAAATCGATCCGTCGATCTTCACCAAGTCCGGTATCATGGTGGGGCTGGGCGAAGAGCGGAACGAAATCCTGCAGCTCATGGACGATTTGCGTTCGGCCAATGTCGACTTCATGACCATCGGTCAGTATTTGCAGCCGTCGAAGAAGCATCATCCGGTGATCCGCTTCGTCACCCCGGAGGAATTCAAGTCCTTCGAAACGATCGGCCGGACCAAGGGCTTCCTGCTGGTCGCGTCAAGCCCGTTGACGCGCTCATCGCATCACGCCGGCGACGATTTCGCCCGGCTGCGCGCGGCGCGCGAAGCGCTGCTCAAGAAATCAGCTTAACTCGCTGGTTTCATGCCGAAATTTGAAGCCACCCGCCGTGTTTCCCACACGCCTCGGCAGATGTTTGCACTGGTTGCCGATGTCGAGGCCTATCCGCAATTCCTGCCGCTTTGCGAAGCGCTGACGGTTCGCTCGCGCAAGGAGCGCGACGGACGCACCGTTCTCCTCGCTGACATGAGCATCGGCTACAAGGCGATCCGCGAAACCTTCACGACGCAGGTGCTGCTGAAACCGGACGAGAACACCATCGACGTGAAGTACATCGACGGCCCGTTCAAATATCTGAGCAATGTGTGGCGTTTCGAACCAGACGGCGGCGGCTGCGCGGTCCGCTTCTTCATCGATTACGAGTTCAAGAGCCGCATTCTGGGCGCGGTGATGGGAACCATGTTCGATCGCGCCTTCCGAATGTTCGCCGAGGCCTTCGAGAAGCGTGCCGACGTGATTTATGGCGTTGCGCCGTCGGGTTGATGCTGGCCAAGCGCGCGCAAGCCGAGTTCCAGCGCGTGCCTGACCGTTTCGCGGCGAATGAAATCGCGGCCCTTGTCTGCGAAAAGCTGGCGCTCGGCCACAACCGATCGGCCTGCCACGGCAAGTCCGAACCAGACCAGGCCGACCGGCTTTTCCGCCGAACCGCCGCCGGGACCGGCGATGCCGGTGACCGCCAGGGTCAACCCGGCGTGCGAACGGTCTAGCGCGCCCTTTGCCATTTCAATCGCCGTCTCGCGGGAAACCGCGCCATGCGTGTGGAGCGTGGCGGCGGAAACGCCGAGCATGTCCATCTTGGCTTCGTTCGAATAGGTGATGAAGCCGCGATCGACCACGGCGGAAGAGCCGGCGATATCGGTCAGGGCGGCGATGATCATGCCGCCCGTGCAGCTTTCCGCCGTCGCCAGCATGATGCCGCGCTTCTGGCAGGCCTGCAGCAGGGCATTTGCCAGATCGTTGTTGCTCACTCCGGCACCTCGCCGGGGAAAACCACGCTGGCGGTGGCGATCGCCGCTATGCCTTCCTCACGGCCGACAAAGCCGAGCTTCTCGTTGGTTGTCGCCTTGACCGAGATGCGGTCCGCCGAAATTCCCAGCATCTGCGACAAGGCGGCCGTCATCGCTTCGCGATGTGGGCCGACGCGCGGCGCCTCGCAGATCAGCGTGATGTCGGCATTGGAGATACGGCCACCGCGCGCACGCACCAGTTTCGCCGCGTGTTCGACGAATATCCGCGACGCAGCCCCTTTCCACTGCGGATCGGACGGCGGGAAATGCGTGCCGATATCGCCAGCGCCGCAGGTCGCCAGCAGCGCGTCGGTCAAGGCGTGCAGCCCGACATCGGCGTCCGAATGGCCGGACAGTTTCTTGCCGTGCGGAATGGCGACGCCGCACAGGGTGACGTGGTCGCCCGGTTCGAAGGCGTGGACATCGTAGCCATTGCCGGTCCGGATGTCAGGAAAGCGTGCCCGCTCGCTCGAAAGTCGGTGGTGCGCCATGGCTATGTCCCGTGCCCAGGTGAGTTTTACATTGTCCGGCGAGCCCGGGACGATCTTTACCGGAATATGCGCCCATTCGGCGATCGCGGCGTCGTCGGTGAAGTCGGCTTTCCCCAGCTGATGAGCTTTCTCGTGGGCGGCAAGGATTGGCCAGAACGGAAAACCTTGTGGCGTCTGCGCGGCGTGAAGCCCGCTGCGGGAAACGGTTTCTCCAACCACGCCGGTGGCCGACTCGCGTTTCAGCGTATCGGCGACGGGCAGGGCGGGCAGCGCTCCTTCGCGCTCGCCGATGGCTGCGATCGTGCGCTCTATGAGGTCCGCGTCGACGAACGGACGGACGGCATCGTGGATCAAAACCCGCATTGGCGCGTGGCTTCTCAGCGCAAGCAGCCCGAGCCGGACCGATGCCTGCCTTGTCGCCCCGCCAATGACGACGCTGACCCGCTCAGCGTTGACGCCCGCCGCTTGCTGGAACAAGTCGTGGTCGTCGGCATGAATGGCGACAACGACCACGCCGGTTCGCGGGTGCGCCAGGAACGTCTCCAGCGTATGAGCGATTACGGCTTGACCGCCAATGCCTTGATATTGCTTAGGTCCATTGGCCTGGCCGGCGCGCGCGCCACGGCCAGCCGCGACGATCACCACCGCGACCTTATCACCCGCGCCCAAAGCGTGATTTTCACTTGCGTCAGTCATGCCGTTTGGTCCTAGTCGCGGCCAAAGCCGAAGGCCAGCATTTTCCCAATTGCGCCTTAATGTGGCGTCATTCCGCGTTGCACATTGCAGCGGTTCTGGCTAGAGAATGTGCAACGAATGAACATGCTTGGTTTTTGTGCATGGTTAACTTGACCAAATTGGCCGCGCCTCTCGACGTCGGCAGCGTGAGAATCCGCAATCGCGTGTTCCTCGCTCCGATGTCGGGGATTACCGATGAGCCGTTCCGGCAGCGCGCCCATGGGCATGGCGCGGGCCTTGTCGTGTCCGAAATGGTGGCGAGCGGCGAGCTCGCCAAAGGCCGCGCCGGTTGCGACCTGCGCATCCGTCATTCCGGCCTGCCTGTCCATATGGTGCAGCTTGCCGGCCGCGAGGCGTCGCACATGGCCGAGGGCGCGCGAATCGCCGCCGGCGAGGGCGCCGACATCATCGACATCAACATGGGCTGCCCAGCCAAGAAGGTGACGGGCGGCTATGCCGGCTCGGCGCTGATGCTGGATCTCGACCATGCATTGTCACTGATTGAAGCCGTTGTCGGTGCGGTCGAGGTGCCGGTGACGGTCAAGATGCGGTTGGGCTGGGACGAAGGCGCGCTCAACGCGCCAATGCTGGCGCGCCGCGCCGAACAGGCAGGTGTCAAGATGGTGACCGTACACGGTCGCACGCGCTGCCAGTTCTATCAGGGTAAGGCCGACTGGCGCGCCATAGCGCGCGTCAAGGAAGCCGTGTCCATCCCCGTCGTTGCCAATGGCGATGTCTGCTCCCCGGCGCAAGCGGCTGCAATCCTCGATCAGTCCGGCGCCGACGCGGTGATGGTCGGCCGCGCTCACTACGGCGCACCCTGGGTCGCGGGCAGCATCGCGGCCGCCGCGACGGGCGAGGCGGCGACCAACCTCCCGCAAGACCCGACGTCGCTGGCCGCCTATGTCATCTCCCATTACGAGGATATGCTGACGCTCTACGGCGTCGAAAGCGGCCTGCGCCAGGCGCGCAAGCATCTCGGCTGGTATCTCGATCGCCATGCCGGCGCTGTCGCTGACGACAGCCGGAAGGCGATACTGACCGCGTTCGAGCCCGCCCGCGTCATTGCCTTGCTGCGTGATGTGTTTTCGCGCAATCCGCAACCATTGAACCTGCGGAGCGCCGCATGAACGCCGCCGCTGGCCAGGGCGCTGAAATGGCGGATGCCGCCCAGATCGTGCTCAACACCATCCGTCGCCCGGTGATCATGATCAGCGAGGAAGGGTTCATCACGTTCGCCAACGCCGATGCGGAGGACTTCTTTCGCTCGAGCGCGACGATGCTCGCCCGCAACACGCTGTCCAAACTCATTCCGTTTGGCAGCCCGCTTCTGACGCTGGTCGATCAGGTGCGCGAGCGTCGGGCTCCGGTCAACGAGTATCGGGTCGACGTGTCGTCGCCGCGGCTTGGCATAGAAAAGGTCGTCGATCTCTACGTCGCGCCCGTGCCGGAATTTCCGGGCTCCGTCGTGGTGATGTTCCAGGAGCGGTCGATGGCCGACAAGATCGACCGGCAGATGACGCATCGCGGCGCCGCGCGATCGGTGACCGGCCTGGCGGCGATGCTTGCCCACGAGATCAAGAACCCGCTCTCCGGCATCCGAGGCGCCGCCCAGTTGCTCGAACTGTCTGCGTCCGACGAGGATCGCGCGCTGACCCGGTTGATCACTGATGAGACGGATCGCATCGTGTCGCTGGTCGACCGCATGGAGGTGTTTTCCGACGAGCGGCCGATCGATCGCTATCCCGTCAACATCCATGTCGTGCTCGACCATGTGAAGGCAATTGCCAAGAACGGTTTTGCTAAAAGGATCAAGATCCTGGAGGATTATGATCCATCATTGCCTCCCGTGTTTGCCAACCGCGATCAGCTCATCCAGGTGTTCCTCAACCTGGTCAAGAACGCCGCAGAGGCGATCGGCAGCGACCCGCAGGGCGAAATCGTCCTGTCCACCGCCTTCCGGCCGGGCATCCGCGTTTCCGTTCCGGGCACGCAGGACCGCGTATCGCTGCCGCTGGAATTCTGCGTGCGCGACAATGGCTCCGGCGTTTCGGAAGATATCTTGCCGATCCTCTTCGATCCCTTCATCACCACCAAGCCGAATGGCTCTGGGTTGGGGCTTGCGCTGGTCGCCAAGATCGTTGGCGAGCATGGCGGCATCATCGAATGCGAATCGACACCGCGCGGAACCACCTTCCGCATCCTGATGCCGGCCTGGAAGGAAACACCATTCGGTGCCGATGAAGACGGTGAAGGAGACCGCAAATGACGGTTCGCGGCAATATTCTCGTCGCCGACGACGATGCGGCGATCCGCACGGTCCTCAACCAGGCCCTGTCGCGAGTCGGCCATGAGGTGCGTGTCACCTCCAACGCCTCGACATTGTGGCGCTGGGTGGCGGCGGGCGAGGGCGATCTGGTCATCACCGACGTGGTGATGCCAGACGAGAACGCTTTCGACATGCTGCCACGCATCAAGAAGGCGCGGCCGGAGCTGCCGGTCATCGTCATGAGCGCCCAGAACACCTTCATGACGGCGATTCGCGCGTCCGAAACCGGCGCTTACGAATATCTGCCCAAGCCGTTCGACCTGACAGAGCTCCTCAACATCGTCAACCGGGCGCTTTCCGAGCCGCGGCGGCCGAAGATCGATGCGCGGCCGGAAGAACAGCCTGACGCGATGCCGTTGGTCGGCCGCTCGGCCGCCATGCAAGACATCTACCGCATGCTGGCGCGCATGATGCAGACCGACCTGACGGTGATGATTTCGGGCGAATCCGGCACCGGCAAGGAACTGGTGGCGCGCGCGCTGCATGAATATGGCCGCCGTCGTGGCGGGCCGTTCGTTGCCATCAACATGGCGGCGATCCCGCGCGACCTGATTGAATCGGAATTGTTCGGCCACGAGAAGGGCGCTTTCACCGGCGCGCAGAACCGTTCCACCGGTCGTTTCGAACAGGCCGAGGGGGGCACATTGTTCCTCGACGAGATCGGCGACATGCCGATGGAGGCGCAGACACGCCTGCTGCGCGTCCTGCAGCAGGGCGAGTACACGACGGTCGGCGGACGCACGCCGATCAAGACCGACGTGCGCATCGTCGCCGCCACCAACAAGGATCTGCGCACGCTGATCAATCAGGGGCTTTTCCGCGAGGATCTTTTCTATCGCCTCAACGTCGTGCCGCTCAGGCTGCCGGCGCTGCGCGAGCGCTCCGAGGACGTGCCCGATCTCGTCCGACACTTCTTCAAGCTGGGCGAGATGGAGGGTCTGCAGACCAAGCGCATCTCTTCCGGCGGCATCGAATTGATGAAACGCTATCCGTGGCCAGGCAATGTGCGCGAGCTGGAAAACCTCGTTCGAAGGCTGGCCGCGCTCTATTCGCAGGACGAGATTTCCGCCGAGATCATCGAGGCGGAGCTCAAGACCGGCGAACGCCCCGTGGTGCCGGGCGGCGGCAACCTCATTCCCGACGACCTGTCCATTGGCCAGGCGGTCGAGCACTTCCTGCAACGCTATTTCGCATCGTTTGCCGGCGAATTGCCGCCTGCGGGCCTCTATCAGCGCATTCTGTCCGAGGTCGAATATCCGCTGGTTCTGGCTTCGATGACGGCAACCCGCGGCAACCAGATCAAGGCCGCCGAACTGCTGGGGCTCAACCGCAACACGCTGCGCAAGAAGATTCGCGAACTCGGCGTCAACGTCTACAAATCATCGCGGCAGTCCTGAGCAGCCCGGATCCGAGCCCAGGTTCTTTTCGGGGGACGGACTGCGAAAGATTTCCGTCGCGGCCACACTTGTTGCATAATCGCCACAATGCGTTGCATACATCCGACGCAAATCACTGGCTCTAGACAGCGACATGGCTCCGCAGGCTCCGACTCTCAACGAACCGCTTTTCAGCGAACCCGGCGCGCGCGACGGGCGCCGGCTGCTTGCGCTGCCTGGCATCGTCGCGGTCGCGGGCGCGCTGGTCACGGCGGCGATCTCGTTCACCATCCTCGTTGGCGCCACGCCGATCACGCCGAACGAGTCGACGACGCTGGCGCTGATTGCCCTCAATGCCGCTTTCGTCCTCTTCCTCATCGCGCTCGTCGGACGCGAGGTCCATCGCATTCTGATGGCGCGCCGACACGGCAAGGCCGCTTCGCGGCTGCATGTGCGCATCGTCGCCATGTTTGCGCTGGTCGCCGCAATTCCCGCCATCATGGTGGCGATCATCGCCTCGATCACGCTCGATATCGGCCTCGACCGCTGGTTCGAGATCCGCACCAAGACGATCGTCAATTCGTCGCTGTCGATCGCCGACGCCTATGTCCAGGAAAATGCCCGTAACCTCCAGGGCACGACGCTGTCGATGGCCTATGATCTCGATGCGTCGCGTACGCTCTACGGCCTTGATCGCACTGGCTTTCTCGATCTGATGAACAAGGAAGCCGTGGGCCGGTCGCTGGCTCATGCCGCGCTGATCAAGCCGGACGGTTCCTTTGTCATGAGCGCCAAGACCGACACGGATTTCGCCATGCCTGAGCCGCCGGAAGGCGCCGTGGCCAGCGCCGCTGACGGCAAGCCGGTGCTGATCGAGCCGAAAACACGCAACATCATGGGTGCCATCGTCAAGCTGCGCGAGATCGAGGGGCTCTATCTCTACACCATTCGCCTAGTCGACCCCGAAGTGATCAAGGCGCGGCAGATCGTCAGATCCAATACCGACGAGTATCGCGGTCTCGAAGATAACAGGCGCACCTCGCAGGTGGCCTTCGCGCTGCCCTATCTGTCGCTGACGCTGATCATCATCCTGTCGGCCATCTGGACCGGCATCGCCGTCGCCGACCGTCTGGTGCGGCCCATTCGTCAGCTGATAGGCGCCGCCGATGAGGTCGCGACCGGCAATCTCGACGTTGCGGTTCCCGTCAGGCCTTCGGATGGCGATGTCGCCTCGCTCGGCGACACCTTCAACAAGATGCTTCTGGAACTGAAATCACAGCGCAATGAGATCCTGTCCGCCAAGGACCTGATCGATGAGCGGCGCCGCTTCTCGGAGGCCGTGCTTGCCGGCGTCACCGCCGGCGTCATCGGTGTCGATCCCTACGGCATCGTCACCATCGTCAACCGCTCGGCCGAGGCGATGCTGGCATTGTCCGCCAGCGCCGCGCTTGGACAGAACCTGTCCGCCGTGTTGCCGCATGTCGGCCGCGTCTTCGAGATCGGCCGCAAGTCCGGCAAGCCTGTCTACCGGGAACAGGTGACCTTCTATCGCGCCGGCGCCGAGCGGACCTTCAACGTGCAGATCACCATCGAGGCCGGCGACGACGGCACGGAGGAAAAATCCTATGTCGTGACGGTCGACGACATCACGGATCTGGTTCAGGCCCAGCGCTCCTCCGCTTGGGCAGACGTGGCGCGGCGCATCGCGCATGAAATCAAGAATCCGCTGACGCCGATCCAGCTTTCAGCTGAGCGCATCAAGCGACGCTTCGGAAAGGTCATCACCGAGGATCGCGAGATTTTCGATCAGTGCACCGACACAATCATCCGGCAGGTGGAGGATATCGGCCGCATGGTCGACGAATTCTCGGCTTTCGCGCGCATGCCAAAGCCCGAGATGAAGGCCATCGACCTGCGCGAATCGTTGCGCGAGGCTTCGTTCCTGGTCGAAGTCAGCCGCGCTGACATTGCTTTCGAACGCGTGTTCGGCAACGAGCCGCTCAAGGGCACGTTCGACAGCCGCCTGATGGCGCAGGCTTTCGGCAATGTGATCAAGAACGCCGCCGAAGCCATCGATGGAGTGGAACAGAAGGACGGTTCGCACGGCATAATCCGGATTCAAGCCGGGCGCCAGAATGGCGCGATTTGCATCGACGTCATCGACAATGGCAAGGGCCTGCCACGCGAGAATCGTCAACGGCTGCTCGAGCCCTATATGACAACACGCGAGAAGGGCACCGGGCTCGGTCTCGCTATCGTCAAGAAGATAGTGGAGGACCATGGTGGCAGGCTGGAACTTCATGACGCGCCCGCGGATTTCCACAATGGGCGGGGCGCGATGATCAGCATCATCCTGCCCCCGGCCGCCGCAGTTACGCCGCAGCGCGGCGAAAGCAGGACGGAAAACGAAAGAGAAACTGAAAAGGTCGGTAATGGCGTCTGATATTCTCATCGTCGATGACGAGGAAGACATCCGTGAACTCGTCGCGGGCATCCTGAGCGACGAGGGTCACGAAACCCGCACGGCCTTCGATGCCGACAGCGCGCTGGCGGCGATCGCCGACCGGGCACCGCGGCTGATTTTCCTCGACATCTGGCTGCAGGGCTCGCGCCTGGACGGGCTGGCGCTGCTCGACGAGATCAAGACGATGCACCCAAGCCTGCCGGTGGTGATGATTTCGGGTCATGGCAACATCGAAACGGCGGTCTCCGCCATCCGCCGTGGCGCCTATGATTTCATCGAGAAGCCGTTCAAGGCCGACCGGCTGATCCTGATCGCCGAGCGGGCGCTCGAAACCTCGAAACTGAAGCGCGAGGTTTCCGACCTCAAGCTGCGTAGCGGCGAAACCTTCGATCTGATCGGCATGTCGTCGGCGATGAGCCAGTTGCGCCAGACCATCGAGCGCGTCGCGCCGACCAACAGCCGCGTGATGATCATCGGCCCCTCTGGCTCGGGCAAGGAACTGGCCGCGCGCGCCATCCACACGCTGTCGGCGCGCAAGGGCGGGCCGTTCGTGACGCTGAGCGCCGCCAACATCACGCCCGAACGCATGGAGATCGAGCTGTTCGGCACCGAATCGAACGGCGTCGAGCGCAAGGTCGGCGCGCTCGAGGAGGCCCATCGCGGCATTCTCTACATCGACGAGGTGGCCGACATGCCGCGTGAGACGCAGAACAAGATCCTGCGCGTTCTGGTCGAGCAGCAGTTCGAGCGGGTAGGGGGCACCAAGCGGGTCAAGGTCGATGTCCGCATCATTTCCTCGACCTCGCAGAACCTGGAGGCGATGATTGCCGACGGGCGTTTCCGCGAGGATCTCTATCACCGCCTGGCGGTGGTTCCGGTCATGGTGCCGGGATTGGCCGAGCGGCGCGAGGATATTCCCTATCTCGTCGACAATTTCATGAAGCAGATCGCCCGCCAGGCCGGCATCAAGCCGCGTCGCATCGGCGACGACGCGCTGGCCGTGCTGCAGGCGCACAACTGGCCGGGCAACGTCCGCCAGCTGCGCAACAATGTCGAGCGTCTGATGATCCTGGCGCGCGGCGATGATGTCGATGCGCCGATCACCGCGGACCTGTTGCCGTCCGAGATCGGCGATGTCATGCCGCGCACGCCGAATCAATCCGACCAGCACATCATGGCGCTTCCGCTGCGCGAGGCGCGTGAGCAGTTCGAGAAGGACTATCTGATCGCCCAGATCAACCGGTTTGGCGGCAACATCTCGAAAACCGCCGAGTTCATCGGCATGGAGCGCTCCGCCCTGCATCGCAAGCTGAAGTCGCTGGGCGTCTGACGCTGCGTCCAGTCGGCCGCGCCTGGGCCAAGCATTTGCCGGTTACGCAAGCGGCGGAATCGCATAAGAAGGCCCGATTGATTTCCAGGGGTCGCCAATGCCGCGCATTGCCTATGTCAACGGGCGCTACGTCACTCACGCCGACGCTTCCGTGCATATCGAGGATCGCGGCTATCAGTTCGCCGACGGTGTCTACGAGGTCTGCGAAGTGGCGCGCGGCTTCATCGTCGACATGCCGCGCCACCTTGCGCGGCTCAATCGGTCCTTGACCGAATTGTCGATCGCCTGGCCCGTCACGCGAGGCGTGTTGCCGATCATCATGCGCGAAGTGGTCAACCGCAATCATGTCGCCAACGGTCTGGTCTATGTCCAGGTCACGCGCGGCGTCGCCAGCCGCGACTTTGTCTTCCCGTCGGCGGATACCAAGCCGTCCCTGGTGGTGACCGCCAGGAAGGCCGATCCCGCTGCCGGAGCAAAGCGGGCCGAGACCGGTATCGCGGTCATTACCGTGCCGGAGAATCGTTGGGACCGGGTCGATATCAAGAGCGTTGGACTGCTGCCCAATGTATTGGCCAAGCAGAAGGCGAAGGAAGCCGGTGCGCAGGAGGCGTGGTTCGTCGACGTCGACGGCACCGTCAAGGAAGGTGGATCGTCCAACGCCTGGATCGTCACCCGGGATGGTGTCCTGGTCACCAGGCCGGCCGAACATGGCATCCTGCGCGGCATCACCCGCACGACCATGTTTGAAGTGGCGGCCAGGCTCGGCTTGAAGATCGAAGAACGTGGCTTTTCCGTCGCCGAGGCCAAGGCGGCGCGCGAGGCGTTTATCAGCTCGGCAACGACAATCGCCATGCCGGTCGTGGCCATCGACGGCGATCCGGTCGCCAATGGCCACCCCGGCTCCATAACACTTTCGTTGCGGCAAGCCTTTTTTGACATTGCGGAAAAAAGTCCAGCCTGATAACCGCACAGGTGGAATGAACATCAATATATCTCGTTCTGCTTGTCGTTACTGACGACAAGACGGTGTTTGCGCGCTTGACATGTGCCTGACAATTTGGCGCATTGGCTTGCAAACCGAAGGGGATCGGCGAAAGACAAGAACAATGGCGGAACGATCGCAAAACCTTCAGGACCTGTTCCTGAATTCAGTTCGCAAGAGCAAGAACCCGCTCACCATCTTTCTCATCAATGGCGTGAAGCTGACCGGCGTGGTCACTTCGTTCGACAATTTCTGTGTCCTACTACGCCGTGACGGTCACTCCCAGCTCGTCTACAAGCACGCCATTTCCACGATCATGCCGAGCCAGCCGGTTCAGATGTTCGATGGTGAGGAAAGCCAGGGCGCCTGATTGGCTCGTGAGAAAGACGCGGACGCCACGGTTCGCGGAAAACCAGCGCATCATCCCGGGACGGAGGCCAAGGGCCCGACCCGGGCTGTCGTCATCGTGCCCGTACTTACCCGCCACCAGCGCAACGACGACGAGACGAACCGTCCAAGGCTGGTGCGTTCGGCCGAGGCCCGTCACGACGAAGCGGTCGGCCTTGCCCGCGCCATCAATCTCGATCTGATCCACACCGCGGTGGTGACCGTCAATGATCCGCGCCCGGCGACCTTGCTCGGCAGCGGCAAGGTCGCGGAGTTCGCCGAGATCGTCAAAGAGGGCCACGCGGAAGTGGTTATTGTCGACCATCCGCTGACCCCGGTGCAGCAGCGCAATCTCGAGAAAGAGCTGAACGCCAAGGTGCTGGATCGCACCGGGCTGATCCTCGAAATCTTTGGCGAGCGCGCGCGCACCAAGGAAGGCACGCTGCAGGTCGAACTTGCCCATCTCAACTACCAGAAGGGTCGCCTCGTGCGCAGCTGGACCCATCTCGAGCGTCAGCGCGGCGGCGCCGGCTTCCTCGGCGGTCCCGGCGAAACGCAGATCGAATCCGACCGGCGGCAGCTGCAGGAAAAGATCATCAAGCTGAAGCACGAGCTGGAAACCGTGCGCCGCACGCGCGACCTGCATCGCGCCAAGCGCAAGAAGGTGCCGTTTCCGGTGGTTGCGATCGTCGGCTATACCAACGCCGGCAAGTCGACGCTCTTTAACAAGCTGACCGGTGCGGACGTGCTGGCGCAGGACATGCTGTTCGCCACGCTCGATCCGACGCTGCGCCGCGTGCGCCTGCCGCATGGCACTCCGATCATCCTTTCGGACACGGTCGGCTTCATCTCGGACCTGCCGACGCATCTGATCGCGGCCTTTCGCGCGACCCTGGAAGAGGTGGTCGAGGCCGATCTCGTCATTCATCTGCGCGACATTTCCGATCCCGACACCGCGGCACAAGCAGAAGATGTCGAACGAATCCTGGCTGACCTCGGTGTCGACGCCAGCGACGCCAAGCGCGTGATCGAGGTCTGGAACAAGATCGACCGGCTGGACGAGGGCAACCGCAGCCGGCTGCTTGCCGATGGCGCCGACGTCAGCAAGGCGCCGCCGATTGCCGTATCGGCGGTGACCGGGGAGGGTATCGATGCGCTGAAGGCGATCATCGAAACGCGCATGGCGGGCGAGCTCGAAGACCTGACGGTGACGATCGAGCCGTCCCAATTTGGTCTTGTCGACTGGCTTTACCGCAATGGCGATATCGTTTCGCGCACCGACAATGACGACGGCGGTACGACCATCTCGCTCAAGGCCACAGCCAGCGCTCGCGAAGAGATCGAAAGCAGATTGCGTCGCAAAAACAACAGTTAATGCAGGCAGGTTAGCGCAAGCTACTTCGCGTTTTTTGCTTCCTGCCAGAGCGCTTCCATCTCGGCCAGATCAGCCTTTTCCAGCGTGTTGCCGGAGTTTTCCAGGGCCTGCTCGACATAGTGGAAGCGTGTGCGGAACTTCTCGTTGGTGCCGCTTAGCGCCGCTTCCGAATCCAGCTTGAGGTGCCGGCCGAGATTGACGACGGCAAACAGCATGTCGCCGAATTCATCCTTGATCGAGGCGGTGTCGCCTTTGGCCAGCGCCTCGCGCAACTCGCCGATCTCTTCCTCGATCTTGTCGAGGATGGGGGTTGCCTCGCTCCAGTCGAAACCGACACGGGCCGCCTTCTCCTGAAGCTTCAAGGCGCGCGTTAAGGCGGGCAGGGCGACCGGCACACTGTCCAGAAACCCCTTGCCATTGTCTTCCGGGTCGAGGCCGCGAGCGAGGCGGGCGCTGCGCTTCTGCGCCTTCTCCTCGGCCTTGATCTTTTCCCACATGCCCTTGGCCATGCCGGCGCTGCGGGCTTTCTCGTCGCCGAACACATGCGGATGGCGGCGGATCATCTTGGTGGTGATGGCCTGAACCACGTCGCCGAAGGCAAACTCGTCGGCCTCCTCGGCCATTTGCGCGTGGTAGACGACCTGCAGCAGGAGATCGCCGAGTTCGTCGCGCAGATCGTCGAGGTCGCCGCGCGCGATGGCGTCCGCCACCTCGTAGGCTTCCTCGATCGTATAGGGCGCGATGGTCGAGAAATCCTGTTCGATGTCCCACGGACAGCCGGTCTTCGGTGCCCGCAGCGCAGCCATGATCTCGATCAGGCGCGAAATGTCTTTCGATGGCGTCATGTGGCGGATGCTATAGCGCGGCCGATCTCGCGGCCAACACTGTCAGCCGGGAAGGGGGCTTGTCCACAGTTGCGCGGTGCCGGTCTCGTCAGTCGAGCACCGAAACGATTGCCTTGGCGAGCTTGTCCATTCCATCCTCGGGCAGGCCGGCCACGTTGATGCGGCTGTCGCCGACCATGTAGACGCCGTGTTCGGCACGCAGCCGCTCGACCTGCGCTTCCGTGAGGCCAAGGCGGGAGAACATGCCGCGATGGCTGGCGACGAAATCGAAGCGGTCGGAGTTGGACTGCCGGCGCAGCGCCTCGGCGAACTGGACACGCAGCCTGAGCATGCGCAGGCGCATCTCCTCCAGCTCGGCTTCCCAGTCCGCGCGCAACGCGGCGTCCTCGAGCACGATGCGCACGGCGGCTGCACCATGGTCCGGCGGCATCGAATACATGGCGCGCGCCGCCGACAGCATCTGGCTCATCGCCACGTCGGCCTGTGCGCCGTCCCCGGCCAGGATCATCGCGGCGCCGACGCGGTCTCGGTAGACGGCGAAGTTCTTCGAGCAGCTGGAGGCGACAACCATTTCCGGAACTTTCGCCGCCAGCAGGCGCAAGCCGACGGCATCGGCCTCCAGGCCATCGCCAAAGCCCTGATAGGCGATGTCGACAAACGGCAGCAGGCCGCGCTCGACGACCAGGTCGGCAACGGCCTTCCACTGAACCGCGTCCAGATTGGCGCCGGTCGGGTTGTGGCAGCAGCCATGCAGCAACACCACGTCGCCGCTCTTTGCCGTCCGCAGCGCTGCCAGCATATCCTCGAACCGGACGGCGCCCGAGACGGCATCGAAATAGGGATAGTCGCGGATCTGCAGACCGGCGGCGCGCATCACCGGCATGTGGTTCGGCCAGGTCGGGTCGGACAGCCAGATTGTCGCATCGGATCGTGTCCGCTTCAGCAACTCCGCCACCAGCCGCAGCGCGCCGGAGCCACCCGGCGCCTGTGCCGCACGGATGCGCGTCATGTCGGCGCCCGGACCGAAGGCAAGCTTGGCCATGGCCGTGTTGAAGACCGTATCGCCGGCAAGGCCGAGATAGGTTTTGGTGTCCTGGCTCTGCAGGAGTCGCTTTTCGGCCTCGCGCACGGCGCGCATGACAGGCGTTTTGCCGTCGCGATCCTTGTAGACGCCGACGCCAAGGTCGACCTTGTCGGGGCGCGGGTCGGCGCGATAGAGGCCGATCAAGGCAAGAATCTTGTCGGCGGGAGCTGGCTGGAGGTCTTCGAACATGGGGACGGTTCCGTTGGCGCGGCGGAGTGATACGCAAATCGAACGCGCTTCACCAGCGGTTTCGGTCACACCAAGCCAAAAAGCGGCACTCCGGCTGACTGGCGGCATCGCAGGATCGTCCAGTTTCGCCGTCGAGGCGAGGGCAGTTGCGAACGATGTCATCCAGCGCGAAAAAAATCGCACGGGAAGGGATTAAAACCCCCACATGCTCCGTAAACAGGGCATGAAACGGTCGATGCCACGCTTCGATATTGTTGGACAACTTGGGTCGCTGCGCCGTTACGCACGCTCCTTGACGCGCGACAGCACGGACGCCGAGGATCTCGTGCATGACGCGCTGGTGCGCGCCTATGAGCGGCGCGGCACTTTCCGGTCCGGCGGAAACTTGCGCGCGTGGCTGCTGTCGATCGTCCACAACGCCTTCATCGACCGCATGCGCTCGCGTCGCTCGGAAGCAGCGCGCCTCGATCAGGCCGGATACCTTGCCGATGGCAGCACGCCGGCGCCACAGGAACATTCGGTGCGCCTGGCGCAGGTGCGCGAGGCCTTTTTCAGCCTGCCGGAAGAGCAGCGTTCGGCACTGCACCTCGTCGCCATCGAAGGCCTTTCCTACAGCCAGGTCGCCGATGCCAGCGGCGTGCCGTTGGGCACGCTGATGTCACGCATCGGCAGGGCGCGCGCCGCCCTGCGCGCGATGGAGGACGCGGCGCCCTCAAAGGCCAAAAACCACCTCAGGATCGTTGGAGACCCGTCATGATCGCAACTGTCGATCCCGTGACCGATGCCGACCTTGATGCCTATGTCGACGACCAGCTCGACGTCAGCCGCCGCATCGAAGTCGAGGCGTTTCTGTCCGCCCGTCCGGAGGCTGCGGCGCGCGTGATGTCGGATCTGAGGACCCGCGACGAGCTGCGCGTGGCGCTTGCCGGCTCCAGGGGCATGGCGAGGCCGGCGACCGCGGATGCCGCGCGGCGGCTGGAGAGGGGGCTCGCCCGGGGCCGCATCTTCGCCGTGTTGCAGCGCGCCGCTGCCGTTGCCGCCTTCATTGCCGCGGGCTGGCTGGCGAACGGGATCATCGGGCCAATGTCGGTGACGAAGGTCGTCGCCTCGCCGCAGCCGCCCACCTATTTGGAAGAAGCTGTTCGCGCGCACAGAACGACGCTGGTACGCGAGAGCATGCCGTCGCAGCCGGAAGCGCCCAACTACAACGCCGGCGAAATCCGTGCCGCGACCGCCATCGTCATGCCGTCGCTGCCCAAGGACTGGAAGGTGCGCGACGTGCAGATCTATCCGTCGCGTTTCGGCCCGAGCGTCGAGATGGCGGTCGAGACGAAGGAGATGGGGCTGGTCTCGCTGTTCGCCATCCGGCCGGGAAACTTCGATGTCGTCAAGCCGACGGTCGCGCCCTCTGGCGACATTTCCTCGGCCTATTTCCAAATCGGCGAGGTCGCCTACGCGGTGGTCGCGCGAAGCGAGGTCCACGATCTCGACCGCGCCGCAGAGACGCTCGCCAGAACGCTTTACTGACCGATCCACAAAGGAGAATTCAAATGAACACCCCCAATCTGGGATACCGCGCCGGCGCCCAAACCGGAGCCATTTATGACGAGGGCCTGCGCCAGCACATGCTGCGCGTTTACAACTACATGGGCCTTGGCCTGGTGGTCACCGGCCTGGTCGCCTTCATGGTGTCGTCGACGCCCGCGCTTTACGTGCCGATCTTCTCCAGCCCGCTGAAGTGGGTGGTGATGCTGGCGCCGCTCGCTTTCGTCATGCTGTTCTCGTTCAAGATGCAGACCATGTCGGCGGCCAGCGCCCAGGCGATGTTCTGGGCTTTCTGCGCGGTCATGGGCCTGTCGCTGGCCTCCGTGTTCCTGGTCTTCACCGGAACCAGCATCGCGCGCACCTTCTTCATCGCCGCCACCATGTTCGGCGCCACCAGCCTCTACGGCTACACCACCAGGCGTGACCTGACCCAGTTCTCGTCGTTCCTGATCATGGGTCTGATCGGCGTGGTGATCGCCAGCATCGTCAACATCTTCCTTGGCTCGACCGCGCTGCAGTTCGCCATCTCGGTGATCGGCATCGCCGTGTTCGTCGGCCTGACCGCGTGGGATACGCAGACGATCAAGGAGCAGTATGCCGAGAATTTCGACGCGGAATCGCGCCAGAAGCTCGCTGTCTTCGGCGCCTTTTCGCTCTATCTGAACTTCATCAACATCTTCCAGCTGCTGCTGAATTTCACCGGCGAACGCGAGTAACGACTGTCCGTTGCGGGTGAGGGCGAGGAATATCGCCCGAGACGTAGAGAGGTGGCCGGGGAGATCCTCCGGCCACAATTCGTTCTGGCGAGACCCGGCCACACCTTGAGTCCCCAAGAGCTTTTGCTAGTCTGCCCAACGCACCAGCCTTCAACACCGGCCCGCGAGGACATGTGGCACAGGACAGCCAAACGCTTCATGGCGACGGCATCTCGGCGACCGTAGCCGCGCAGGGCGCCGAACTGGTTTCGCTGCAAGACGAGCAAGGATTTGAGTTCCTCTGGCAGGCCGGCCCGGCCTGGCGACGCCATTCGCCGGTGCTGTTTCCGATCGTCGGCCGGTTGAAGGCAGATCAACTGCGCCATCGAGGCCGGACCTACCCGATGACGCAGCACGGTTTCGCCCGCGACAAGCCGTTTAGCTGGGCGGAGAGGGGGCCGCGATCTTGCACGCTGGTTCTCACCGATGACGTCGATACCCGCGCGCACTACCCCTTCGCCTTTCGCCTGGAGGTGACCTACACGCTGGATCGTCAGCAGCTTGGCGTAACCTTTGACATCATCAACGCCGGCGACGAGCCGCTGCCGGCGTCAATCGGAGCGCATCCGGCGTTCAATTGGCCGTTGCTGCCGGATCTGGCCAAGACCGACTACCGGCTGACTTTTGCCGACGATGAGCGGGCGCCGATTCGCCGGCTGAAGTACGGTCTGCTCATGGCAACGCCGCAGCCAACACCTGTCAAAGGCATGACCCTTGATCTCTCCGAACGCCTGTTCGACGATGACGCCGTCATTCTCGATCAACCCGCCAGCACCCGAGTACGTTACGCCGCCAAGCGTGGTCCGGCGATCGAGATGTCGTGGCAGGGATTTCCTGTACTGGGCATCTGGTCAAAGCCCGGCGGCGCGCCGTTTCTGTGCATCGAACCCTGGCATGGCATTGCAAGCCCGGTGGACTTCGATGGCGATTTCATCGACAAACCTGGCCTGATGATGATCGCGCCAGGAACGAAGCGCGTGCTGAACTATCAGATCCGGCTGATTGGATCGGTTTGAAAATCGGGGCGGAGAGGGGTCCGTGACCCAGTGAGCAGAGCATCGTGTACGCCGGCCTTGCAACCATTCCGACCGCTTGATTTTAGAGGAGACGCAACATGAACCGATTCACGGGCGGTTGCCTTTGCGGCGACGTCCGGATTGTCGCGTCGGGACTCCCATACCGGGTCGGTATTTGTCACTGTCTCGACTGCCGCAAGCATCATGGAGCGCTTTTCTATGCCGCCGCGGTGTTTCCTCAGGACGCGGTGACGATCGAGGGCGAAACACGCGACTACGCCGGGCGGTTTTTCTGCCCCCGCTGCGGCTCATCCGTTTTCGCACGTAGCGCGGACGAAATCGAAGTGCACCTGGGAGCCCTGGATACCCCTGACCAACTGATGCCAACCTACGAAAGCTGGATCGTCCGTCGCGAGTCCTGGCTGCCGCCGTTTCCGCTCACGAGGCGATACGAGCGCGACCGTGACGCCACGGGTCGCTTTGAGGAGTAGGCGAGCGGTACGAAGGTCAGATTTGTGCCTCGATCGAAATCTCGAACCTTCGATCACGCCGGCGCGTCACTCCGGAAGACCGGCCTTGCGGAAGCCATCAACGAAATGCTCGAGCGTCGCTGCGTCGCGGAACGGCTCCGTCGCGACCCAGTGGCGGGTCGTGAAATGCGAGTTGCTGACGAGGAACATTTCGACCTCCACGCGCGCTTCTTCGAGCCGGCCGAGCTGCGCAAGGCTTGCCGCCAGGAAACGGCGTGAGCTTGTGCGATAAGTCTCGTCCCTGCGCAGTGTCTCGACGGCGGCATCGTATTCGCGCGCCGCATATTGCGCCGCGCCGAGCGTCAGATAGTACCAGCTTGCCGGAAACGGGTTCAGCCGGAACGCCTTGCGAATATGCTCGAGGCCTTCTTCGACCCGCCCGGCCAGGACCGCAATGTCGGACAATGTCGCCCAGGCGTCGGCCTCGTTCGGGTCGAGCTCGAACGCCTTGGCGAATTCCACATCCGCCTCTGCGAAGCTGCGTTCATAGGCAAGCAGGTTGGCCAGGACCCAGTGGCAGCCGGCGTCGTTGGGGTCGATCGCCACGGCTTTGCGCGCCAGCTCCAGGGCAAGGCGACGGTTTGGCTCAATGGGTTCGCCCCAATGTACCCATCCCATCCAGTGGTTCATGGCAAGCCAGCGATAGGCCTCGGCGTATTCCGGATCGAGCGAAACCGCGCGCGTCAGCATCAGATGCGCTTCCCGCGCCGTCTGCGGCGAATCGTCGATCAGCTTGCGCGCCCGCACGCAGAGATCGTAGGCCTCGAGATTCTTGGGCCGGTTGCGTGGCGGCGGTGCGCGCAGCCGGCCGAGCAACGCCTCCACGATCTTGGCCGTCACCTCGTCCTGAACGGCAAAGATATCTTCCAGGCTGCGATCAAAGCGTTCCGCCCATAGATGTTCGCCGCTCACCGCATCGACCAGCTGGGCGTTGATGCGCACGCGCTCCGCGGCGCGTCTTGCGCTACCCTCCAGCAGATAGCGCACGCCAAGCTCCTCAGCGATCGCACGCACGTCCATCGCCTTGCCTTTGTAGGCAAACGTCGAGTTGCGCGCGATGACGAACAGACCGGAGATCCTCGACAGGTCGGTGATCAGGTCTTCGGTCAATCCATCGGCGAAGGAGTCCTGCTCGGGATCGTTGCTGAAATTGACGAAGGGCAGCACGGCTATCGATGGTTTACCAGGCAGCGGCAAGGGCTTTCGCTTCGCGCCACCGAGTTGTTCGATGACCCCCGTGAAGCGGTAGCCGACGCGCGGAACCGTGGCGATCCATTCACCGCCGTCGGCGGCCGGGCCAAGCAGCTTGCGCAGCTGCGCGATCTGGACGGTGAGGTTGCCTTCCTCCACGGCCGTGCCCGGCCACGCCGCGTCCATCAAGTCGGCCTTGGCCACGATTTCACCGGGTCGTCCGACGAGCGCCGCAAGCAGCTTTAGCCCACGATAGCCAACGGCAACGGGGACGTCGTTCCGAAGCAGCGTTCCCGCACCGGAATCAAGCACGAACGGACCAAAGGCAAAGCGCTCTCCCTGCATAGGGCGCATCTATAGCCCGTTTGGAAGTTTTGAGAACTATTTGGGAAGGCTTAATTACGGCGCTGTTCGCATCCTGCAGAATTCAACCTCTTTCAGGTCGAGGGCGTCCAGGCCCTCAAACCATACGGAGGTTGCCATGAACGATACCCTTGCGTCGGCCCCACATCAGGCAGCGCGGCCGGGAATGCCAGTGAGGCCGGCGGAGGTGCCGATCCGGCACTTGGCGATCCTGCGTAGCATTATCGCGACCTGGCGCGAGCGAACCTGGCGCGAGCGGATACGCTTTCGCTGGGAACTCGAGCAAATGTCGAAGCACAATCCCCATTTGATCGACGATATCGGTCTGACGAGACGGCAGGTCGAGGCAGAGATCGCCAAGCCCTTCTGGGAACGATAAACCTTGAACGCCCGCTTGCCCCCCAAGGGCGACCGGCGGACCGAGCGGAGCTTGTCGAAAGTCCATATAGGGTAGGGAGGTTGCCTCGCGCATGATCTCGGGACAACCCGCGCGGCTTGATATTTCAGTCGTGGCTTCCTGCTCTCGCCGAGATGTCCAAATGCCGGCTTTCGTCACACCGGCTGTCATGCATCTCCTCAGCATCTCCTTGCCAACGGCTGGTTGGCGGTGCTCGTCAGCGTCTCGCACGCGAGCGTCGGATCTAAGTCGGCGCAATTGTCGCGCCCCAGGTCCAGCACGGCGTGCCGCGCTGTCACGACTGTTACTCGATCTGCCGCCGCGCATTTGAATGACGCGAGCCGGCCGGCTCCTTCAGCTGCCATCCAATGTTGCAACCAAGTTCGAATGTCGCTTGGCTAGCAAAGTAGAAATGTCGCAAGACGGGGCTGCCGGCTGCGACGCCAGCGCCCGATCGGGCGACAGCTGGTCGGGGTTGCGCTGCCCGATCGGGGGCGATCCAGTAGATCTCCGTCGGCCCTTTGAGACCAGCGTGGCCCTCTTCGAGCTAAAGGCCGGCTTCCGTTGTCGGTTGAGTCTTCCGGTTGGTTGGAAACTCGTCCAGCACTGCGAGGACATCCGCAATACGATTCCTATCGCTCTCTGTGAGTGTCAGATCGATTTTGACGGCCTGGCTCTCGACCTTGGCCGCGAGACCTCTAGCGAGCGCCTGTTCACGCCGCGCGATGATCGCGGGGTCCTTTGTGAAGTCCGCCTTCCGTCCGGGCTTGCGGCCACGCTTCACATAGCCATTGCTCTGGCTGCCGTCGGGGATGCCGAACATGTGGTTCGTCTGTCCGGTGCGCCGCGGCCCGCGCTGGCTGCGATGAAGCTCCCGCCCAGCCTGCATCTGGGCGACCAGGTCCAGGGCAGCATCAAGTCGCTTGTTCTCGACAATCTCTGATCTATGAACCGAACGCAGCTTGTCGAAGGTTCTGTAGGGTAGGGCGATGCCGTCGTGCATGACCTCGAGGCGACCGTCGGGATAGTCGCAGACGACGACCTTTTTGCGGGCAAGCCGCTTCGCGGTATCGGTCGGATCGAGAATGAACAGCACCTTGTCGTAGCGCAGCGTCAAAGCCTGAGACAGCGTGCGAACCTCCTTGCGGCACATGGCGCCGTCCAGATTCTCATGATCGGCGAGGGGGCGGTGCATATCCTTCGGATTGCGCGGTTCCTTGCCGAAGCGTGCGTTGAAGTCCGCCATGAACTCGGGCGCATAGGCATTGGCCGCTTCGATCGTGCTGATGTCGCGCAGGCGCAGTTCCTTCACAAGCCGGTCCTGGAGCGTTTGGTTGGCGCGCTCGACGCGACCCTTGGCCTGTGGGGTGTTGGCACAGATGATATCGATGTTGAGTTCATAAAGAGCCCGGCCGAACTGTGTCAGGCCGCTGCTTCTATCCTTCTCGGAACCATGGGTCGCTCGGAAAATGCCATGCTTGTCGCTGTAAAACGCAAGCGGCTTGCCCCATTCCCGCAGATACGCCTTTGCCGCGTGAAAGTAGTCGAACGTGTTCTCGGAGCCGGCAAAGCGCAGATGCAGCAGCTTGCCGGTCGCATCGTCGATGAAGACGAGCAGGGCGCATTTGGGCCCACGGGTCTCGAACCACCAGTGATGCGAGCCGTCGATCTGCACCATCTCGCCCAAGCAGTCTCGTCGCCCGCGCGGCTGATGTAGCCGCTGCTTGCGTTCACGGCGCGACGTCCAGATTCCAGCCTCCGTCATCCACTTGCGGAGCGTCTCCTTGCTGACCGCGAGCTGATGTCGTTCGATCAGCTTCTCGTGGGCAAGCGTTGGACCGAAGTCGATGTAGTGTTCGCGGATCAGCTCCAGCACGAAGTCGCGAACACCATCGACAATGCGATTGTTGGAACGTCGGCCACGCGCCTTGTGCCGGAGAGCCGCAGCGCCATCCGCCTCGAACGTCTTCAACAGACGCTGGACCTGACGAACTGAAACGTCGAGCAGGCTTGCCGCTGCAATGCTTGTCATTCGCCGCTCAACGATCTTCGACAGAACCTCGATACGCCGCAGCTCGCGTTCGCTCATCAGAACCAGTCCCAATCTTCAATCTCCCGCGCTCTCGAACGCGGGGAGATTGGCAAGGCAGAAGCGACATTCCTACTTTGCCAGATCCGGACATTTTAACTTAGCTGCTACAATCCAAAAGTCGCATAAGATAGATTATGGAACTATCGTATTAGGCCGAGACTGGAAAATGCTGATGTTTTTCATCGGCCGCCGTCACGTCGTGCGCCGCATTGATCATCGATCATTGCACGTGGTTCGGCTGTAAGCACCGCGTAATGTGCAACGGCAGTGGTCCGGACACGCTCAAGGCCTGGGAGGACTTCGTCAGCGAATGCCGGTGACGTGGCTCGGCTCGCTTCAGCGGTCTCCGGTCGAAAGCAACAGCCTTGACCAGATCGACTGAATTTGCGCCGGAGACCAGGAACAGGAAAAGTTGCTGGTTTCTCTCTGGAAAATCAGCGACTTGACGAACTGCGCAACCATACAATCCGCGTAACGCGATCAATGCCAGACGTAATGAAGAGCCGTTCCTATCACGCTGATTTAAAATGAGTTTCAATCACCATTCCGTCATAGGCCGGCTCGACGTTCGCGGGTGTCTCGGCCATCACCGTGGCGTAGTCGAGCGGCACATGCATATGCGTCAGCACGGCGTGTTTTGGTGCCAGCCGCTCGATCCAGCCAAGTGCCTGGCCAAGCGACAGGTGACTCGGGTGCGTCCGGTATTGCAACGCGTCGATGATCAGCGCGTCGAGGTCGCGCAGCCGCTCGGCGGTGGCGTCCGGAAAGTCGCTGATATCAGGGCAATAGGCGATGCCGCCGATGCGAAAACCGAGCGAGATGATGTCGCCATGGACCTGCGGCAATGGCTCAAGGGTGAGGGCACCCCCCTCTCCTTCGATGACCACCGGTCTGTCATGGTCGATGATATGTGCCCTGACGATGGGCGGATAGGAACTGCCTTGCGGCGTCTCGAAGCAGTATCCGAACGCTTGCCGCAGCCGTAGCATTGTTACCCTGTCGGCATGGATGTCGATCAGCTGGCGCTGCTCGAGGACGAAACCGCGCAGATCGTCGATGCCGTGGATATGATCGGCATGCGGATGTGTATAGACGACCGCATCGAGACGCTTGACCGATGCTAGCAGCATCTGCTGGCGGAAATCAGGGCCGGTGTCGATGACAACGGTGGTGCGAGCGCCGTTCGCCGCGATCCGTTCGACCAGAACAGCGGTGCGCATGCGCCGGTTCCTCGGGTTGTTCGGGTCGCAATTGCCCCAGTCGCCAGTGATGCGCGGCGCACCTGGCGACGAGCCGCAGCCGAGAATGGTAACGCGCAGCCGGTCGGTCATCGTTCAGGCGCTTTGCTCGGCAGGTCGCGGCATCTTGCCGAACAGGCGGAAAAAATTGTTCGTCGTCAGATCAGCGATTTCGGCCTCGCCAACGCCGATTGTTTCCGCCAGCACCTTGGCCGTGTGCGCGACATAGGCCGGCTCGTTGCGCTTGCCGCGAAACGGTATGGGCGCCAGGTAAGGCGCGTCGGTTTCGACCAGCAGGCGGTCATGCGGCACATCGTCGGCAATGGCGCGCAATTCGGCCGAGTTCTTGAAGGTCAGGATGCCCGAGAATGACACGTAGCCGCCGAGCGCGACGCCAATTTCGGCCAGCCGCCGTCCGGAGGAAAAACAGTGCAGGATGAAGGGGAAGGCGCCCTTCCCTGTTTCGTCCTCGAGAATGGCAGCCATATCGTCATCGGCATCGCGCGAATGAATGACCAATGGCAGCGCTGTTTCACGAGCCGCGGCGATGTGATTGCGAAACACCCGCGCTTGCGCATCGCGCGGCGCCTTGTCGTAGAAGTAATCCAGCCCGGCCTCGCCGATCGCCACCACTTTCGGGTGGGCAGAAAGGCGGATCAGCTCGGCCGACGTCACGTCCAGCTCTTCTGCCGCATTGTGCGGATGGGTGCCCACCGAGCAATAGACTTCGTCGAAAGTTTCCGCGATTTCAAGGATTTGCTGAAACCGCTTCACGCGGGTCGAGATCGTCACCATGCGGCCAATTCCGGCGGCTTTGGCGCGGGCGACAATGGCCGCCCGCTCCTCGGCGAAATCTGGAAAATCCAGATGGCAATGGCTGTCGACGAGCATCAGCTGTTCGCGTCCGGCTGTTCGACGTAACGCGGAAACACGCCTTCCGGCACCGGCAACGCCGTGCCAGGCACCAGCGCGTGGTCCGCGTGGACATGCACGAAGTCGCGCCTGTCCGCCGGCACCGCCAGCAGATCAAGCAGCTTCGTGGCCGACCCTGGAATGAAGGGCTGGCACAGCACCGCCACGCGCCGCACGACTTCGGCGGTCGTCCACAGCACCGTTTCCATGCGCGCCGGGTTGGTCTTCTTCAGCGCCCACGGTTCCTGTCCGGCGAAATAGCGGTCGGCTTCGGCCACCACGCCGAAGATCGCTGCCAGCGCCAGATGGATGCCCTGCTCGACCATCGCCTTGCGCGCGATGGCAAGAGCGCTGACTGCCTGATCGAGGATCGCCTTGTCGGCGTCCGTCAGGTCGCCGCGCTTGGGAACCACGCCACCGCAGTTCTTGGCGATCATCGATAGCGAGCGCTGCGCCAGATTGCCGAGGCCGTTGGCGAGGTCGGCATTGGTGCGGTTGACGATCGCTTCATGGCTATAGCTGCCGTCCTGGCCAAACGGCACCTCGCGCAGGAAGAAATAGCGCACCTGGTCGAGACCGTAGTGCTCGATCATGGTGAACGGGTCGATGACGTTGCCGACCGACTTCGACATCTTCTCGCCGCGGTTGAACAGGAATCCGTGGCCGAAGACGCGCTTCGGCAGCGGGATACCGGCCGAAATCAGGAAGGCTGGCCAGTAGACGGCATGAAAGCGGACGATGTCCTTGCCGATGATATGCGCATCAGCGGGCCAGAAACGCCAATTGCCAGCATTTTCGTTGGGATAGCCTACACCGGTGATGTAATTTGTCAGGGCGTCGACCCAGACATACATCACATGCTTGTCGTCGCCCGGTACTGGCACGCCCCAGTCGAAGGTGGTGCGCGATATCGACAGGTCCTTGAGGCCTGACTTGACGAAACTCATCACCTCGTTGCGCCGCTCGGCCGGGCCGATGAAATCGGGCTGGCTTTCATAAAGCGAGATGAGCTTGTCCTGATAGGCCGAGAGGCGGAAGAAATAGCTCTCTTCCTCGACCCATTCGACCGGCGTTCCCTGCGGCCCGTAGCGGATATTGTCGGGGCGGACCTCTGTCTCTTCCTCGCCGTAATAGGCTTCGTCGCGCACCGAGTACCAGCCGGCATAGCCGCCCTTGTAGATGTCGCCATTGGCGGCCATCGCCTTCCAGATCGCCTGCGAGGCCGCATAATGACGTTCTTCGGTGGTGCGGATGAAATCGTTGTTTGAGGCGTTGAGCGCAATCGCCATGCGCTGGAAATCGGCCGAGTTGCGGTCGGCCAGTTCGCGCGCCGAAATGCCTTCCCGCTTCGCCGTCTGCAGCATCTTGATGCCGTGCTCGTCGGTGCCGGTAAGGAAGAAAACCTGCTTGCCGTCAAGCCGCTGGAAGCGCGCGAGCGCATCGGTGGCGATCAACTCGTAGGCATGGCCGATATGCGGCTTGCCGTTCGGATAGGAAATCGCGGTCGTGATGTAGAATGTGTCGCGTGACATGAATGAACCGTCATGAATGTCTGAATGGAAGGCGTGGCGGTGGATATCGCATCGGGGCGGCGATTGCCATCCCGAGGCCGGAAACCCCGTCACATTCGCATTGCAGAAATCAGGCGGTCGATCATGGTCAGGGCGTGCTGCTTCTTGTCGAGATTGTAGGTGTCGGTCTCAGATATAGCGTCCAGCGCTTCATGCCAAGTGTCCGACAGCGTTTTGGCCCGCGCGAGATCGCCTGCCAATGCGGCTTGGCTCGCGGCGTTCGACAATAGCTCCAGCGCCCGGCGGTTGAAGATGTCGAACTGGATCGCCTGGTCGCGTCCGGCGACAGCCTCGGCAAGGCGAAACGCTCCGCCGACATCGCTTTTTCTTGCCGCCACTAGGGCGTCGAGCGTCTCGGCGATTTCCAACCCGCCATATTGCGTCAACAGGATCGCGCTGCGCGCGCTGCCCCCAGCCCGCTCGGCCAGTGCCGCCCGCGCGGCCGGGTCCACCGGTGGCGGCGGTTCGGCCGTTTCCAGCACTGCCATCAGGTCGTCGGCAACGAGCGGCGTCAACCGCACCACCTGGCAGCGCGACCGGATCGTCGGCAGCAGGCTGCCCGGCGCATGGACGATGAGAATGAACAGGGTTCGCGCCGGCGGCTCCTCGAGATTCTTCAGCAAGGCATTGGCGGCATTGGTGTTCATGTCGTCGGCCGGATCGACGATGACGACCCGGTAGCTGCCGTCATGCGAAGTCAGCGACAGGAAACGGCTGACCTTGCGGATCTCGTCGACGGTGACGACGGTCTTGAAGCTCTTGGTCTTGTCGTTCGCCGGGCGGGTCAGATGCAGCACGGACGGGTGCGCCCCGGTGGCGATCTGGCGAAACAAAGACGAGGCCGGATCTGGAACGGCAAGGCTTTCCGGCGCTTGCTCGAAGGCCGGGTGCTTCAACAGATGATGCGCGAGATGGAAAGCGAGCGTCGCCTTGCCGATGCCGACCGGTCCGGCGAAGATCAGCGCATGCGGCAGCTTGCCGGAACGATAGGCGGCGGTCAGCATGTTCGCCGCCTGTGCATGTCCTACCAGACGTGGCGTTTCGGATGGTTCGGGCACGCCGTCCAGCGTGTCATGCTGCTCCGGTGCGATGCGTTCAAAGATCATGCCGGAGTTACCTGCCTGTCGCGCGCCGGCGCTCTTGCCTCGAGCGCCGCGAACACAGCGGCGGTGACGACATTTTCGACCGTATCGGGATCGGCGGCTGCGTCGATGACGATACAGCGTTCCGGCTCGGCCGCAGCAATTGCCAGAAATGCCGCCCGGCGGGCCTGATGGATGGCCAGCGTCTCCTTTTCGAAGCGGTCGGCTGCCGCTTCGGCGCCGCGACGCGCTGTGGCGCGCCTGAGGCCCTCGGCCGGGTCTATGTCGAAGATCAGCGTCATGTCTGGCATCATGCCGTTGATGGCGACCTGCTCCAGCCTGTCCATGAACGCCTGATCGATGCCTCCGGTGACACCCTGATAGACACGTGAAGAATCCAGGAAGCGATCACAAAGCACGATAGAGCCACGCTCGACCGCCGGCCGGATGACCTGCTCAACATGGTCGGAGCGCGCGGCGGCGAAAAGCAGCGCTTCCATCTTTGGCCCGAACGGTTCGGCGGCGCCCGAAAGCAGCACGTGCCTGACCGCTTCGGCGCCTGGCGAGCCACCAGGCTCACGGGTGAGGAGGACATCATATTTCTTGGCGCGCATCTTGCGCGCCAGCCGCTCGATCTGCGTCGACTTGCCTGCTCCCTCGCCGCCTTCGAAGGTGATGAAAAATCCTCGCGCCAATCGAAAGGCCTTTGTCCATGCATGAGTGGATTGATTGTAGCGCTCTAGATAGTCCGCGTCCGGGAAAACGTCCATGCCGTCGGTGCTATCGCAGCCAGCCGATCGCCAGTTCCTTGACGGCGTCGAGAGCCCGCTGCGGCAGCGTGCCGACGCCGATCGACTCGGCGGCGAAAAGCGGTGTCTCCTGGCTGAGCGTGTCGCCGATCCAGACGCGCAGCGCGCCCACTGGCTGCCCCTCCTCCACTGGCGCGGCAACGGGGCCGGTGTAGACGATCCTGGCTGTCAGCTTGTCGCGATTGGTGATCGGCAGGAAGATTTCTATCGGCCCTTTTGCCTTCAGCATCACCCCGGATTTCGCGCCGCCAAAAACCTGGGCTTCGCCGACCACCTCGTCCTTGGCGAAGATTTCGGTCTTCTCGAAAGAGCGAGCACCCCAGTCGAGCAGTTTTCGCGCCTCCTCGGCGCGCTCCTTGTCGCTGGCCAGCCCGCTCATTGCCGCGATAACCCGCGTGCCGTTGTGGCTGACCGAACCGACGATGCCGAAACCTGACGCCTCGCTGGCGCCCACAGCGAGCCCATCGGCGCCGATGTCCATCGTCAGAAGCGGATTGCGGTTCCGCTGCGAGATCTTGTTCCAAGTAAAATCCTTCTGGCCATAGTAGCGATAGAAATCCGGATAATCGCGCCACAGATGCAGGGCCAACTGCGCCAGCTCGCGCACGGTCGTCTGCTGGCCGTCGGCCGGCAGGCCGGTCGAATTGACGAAAGTCGATGTCTTGAGGCCGATCTGGCGGGCGCGTTCGGTCATTTGCGCCGCGAAATTGTCCTCGGATCCGGCCATGCCTTCAGCGATGACGATGCAGCCGTCATTGGCCGCCTGCACGGTAACCCCTTGAATGAGGTCCTCGAGCCGGATCGACGACTTGAGCTTGGCAAACATCGTCGATGTTCCTGAAGGCGCACCGCCTTTGCGCCAGGCGTTCTCGCTCACCACGAAGGTGTCGTCCAACTTCAGGCGTCCGGACTTGATGGCGTTGAAAACCACTTCCATGGTCATCAGCTTGGCCATAGAGGCCGGCGGGATCGGCTTGTCGGCATCTTTGGAAAACAGCACCGTGCCGGTCTCGGCGTCGATCATGAAGACCTGCGTGGCCTTGGTCTCGAAAAGCTGCGCGCGGGCTGGAGCCAGGGAAAGCACTAGCAGGCAAAAAGCCAGAAGCCCGGCGAAAGGCTGGAGCAAGCGAAATGACATGATGTTCGACCCGTTGGCCGGAAAGTCCGGCAAGCCCGGAAAAAGTATCAGGCTTTTTCTACAACGGATCAACCGCGTAGCGGAAAATCCAGGCCGGCTTCCGCTCAGTTACGCACAGCCAGTGCATCCGGCGCGCCATGCGCCCATGCCGCCTGCAACAAATCATCCACGCTGCCGTGGCCGTCCGGATAGAGGTTCACCGAGAACCAATCCTTGCCATCGAGGTCGGAACGCTGGATTTCGGTCTTGCCAAAGGGTTCAAGCGCCGCGGCCAGGCGGCTTGCTTCTGCTGCGTCATCGAAGGAGCCGGCGGCGACATAGTCGGACGCGGGCGATGACGGTCGCGAATTTGATTTCTTCCACGACTGCAGGATATCGGCGGGCGACATGCCGCTGTCGTCCAGCGCGGCGAAGACATCGGCGCGCTGCACGCGCTCATCCGCATAGGACAGCGAGGCCACGGCAAACGGCGATTGCGGCGGCAGATTGATCTCCGGGCGCTCCGGCACGATCGGACCAAAATCGGGCAGCGCCAGATCGCCAAACGCCGGCGACTGCGCCGACAGGATCGGCTCAACCGCCCCTGAATCGGTCAACTGTCCGGGAAACGGTACGGCGGCGGCACCGACGGGGAGGCTCGGCGATGGTCCGTTCATGGCGACCATGACGCCGGTCGGCAATCCATCCGACGGATCCGGCGCCCTGTTGCCAGGATGATAGGAAGCCATCAGATACTGGTCGTCATTGCCATCCAGCGGCGCACGGCCGACATACTCGACCTTCACCTCGGCGGTGCCGATGTTGGCATAGTCAAGCATTTGGGCGGCGCGCTCCGACACATCGATGATGCGACCCTCGTGATAAGGGCCGCGATCGTTGACGCGCACGATGACCGAACTGCCAGTCTTGAGATTGGTGACGCGGGCATAGCTTGGCAGCGGCATGGTCGGGTGCGCGGCCGTAAGGTGCGTCATGTCGTAGACTTCGCCATTGGCGGTAAGCCGGCCGTGGAAGGCATCGCCATACCAGGAGGCCAGGCCAACCTTGGCGTAGTGCTTGTCCTCCTTGGGATAGTACCACTTGCCGCGGACCTGATAGGGCTTGCCGAGCTGGTCACGGCCGCCGCCACGTTGCAGGCCAGCCATCTTGAAGGTGACACGCGGGCTTGCCTTCACGCCATATTCGGATTCGGAGAAGTATTCCTTGGAGCGGGTCTTCTTGTAGACCATCGCTTTCGGTTCAGGCTGAGACGCGCAAGCCGCCAGCAAGGCAGCCGACACGGCAAACAACGCGACTGTAGCAGCGCGACGAAGACGCGGGTGCGTCATAGCCTGCATTTTCCTGATGTCCCCTACAGTCTCGACTGAGACGCCGCTGCTTGACTATCCGAGGAGCCAAAGCACTCACTCGAAAAATACCAACGACGCCTTGAACCCCGATCCTTTGTGCGCAGGAATTGTTTATCACCGTATTAATCGATTGTGGCCGGAACCGGGCAAGATTGTGGCGCCTCCATTGCGTCGAGGACCATGAGGAGCCACGGCTTTCCGTTCGCTAGGCGAAGGTCATGTCATTCCGCATGCTATGGGCCTCCGGTCCATCTTCCGTCGGGCCCCATCCGCCACTTGAGCGGGGGCTTTGTCGCGCGCACATGAGCAGCGGAACGCGGTTGATCCTCAGGCCCGGAATTATCCGCCGCCCGATCGGGATTGAGCGGGCACCTGATCAATAGCGAGTTGCTGGAGGGAACGGTCGAGCAGTCCTAGGCATTGGTCCTGAAATTCGCTTGCAGCCGTAACGTCCTGCCCTCTCGCCTATAGTCCTTTGTCTACAAGACATTCGCCGGGCTGAAGCCACCCTGTCATGGCGTGTTTAGATGCTCAGTTCTGTCTGACGGTTGCGCGCGAACCGCGCGCAGCTCGTACCAGAGGGCATTCAGGATGCCGACCGTGGTGGCCAGTCCGAGGCCTAGGATCCAGGCAAAGTACCACATCGTTGCAATCTCCAATCTCTGTTTCAGTACACCGATGAACCAGCCTCGCGTACCGAGGTTTCGCTGACCTTGCCCCAAAGCACGCTGTAGACCCAGGCGGTGTAGGCAAGGACCAGCGGTAGGAAGATGACAGTTGCGATCAGCATGTTGCGCAGTGTCGCCCGGCTTGAGGATGCGTCGAACACGGCAAGCGAATGGCCCGGATTGCTGCTTGACGGCAGGATGATCGGAAACATCGCCAGGCCGACAGTCGCGATGATGCAGAGCACGCCAAGCTTGGATGCGAGGAAGGTGAGGCCTTCGCGACGCGCACGGAAGCCGGCCGCGGCGGCCAGCGGCGCCACGATGCCCAGCGCGGGCACCAGGCAAAGGGCCGGCGTGGCATTGAAGTTGCGCAGCCACGCGCTGGAATTCGCGATCACCGTCTTGCCGAGCGGATTGGACGGACCATCCCAGACGATGGCGCTGGTCACCTCATAGCCGCCGAGCAGCCCGAGCCAGACAAGCACGCCGCCGCCGGCAAACAGAACAGCGGTGGCGAGCGCGGCCTTGCCGCCGATGATGCGGGCGCGGTCAGCCACCGGCCCTTCCGCCTTGAATGTCAGCCACGCCGCGCCATGCATGACAAGCATGGTCAGCGAAACCAGGCCGCAATAAAGCGCCACCGGATTAAGCAGGCCGAACAGGGTGCCCTCATAGAACGGCCGCAGGTCGGTAGAGAAGTGGAACGGCACGCCTCTCAGCGCATTGCCCACTGCCACGCCGAAGATGAGCGCCGGCACGGCGCCGCCGATGAATAGCGCCCAGTCCCAGTTCGAGCGCCAGCGGGGACTCTCCCGCTTGGAGCGGTATTTGAAGCCGACCGGCCGCAGGATCAGCGCGAACAGCACCAGGAACATGGCGAGGTAGAAGCCCGAGAAACTCAATGCGTAGAGCGCCGGCCAGGCAGCGAAGATGGCGCCGCCGCCCAGGATAAACCAGACCTGGTTGCCTTCCCAGACCGGTCCGACGGTGTTGATGGCAACGCGTCGCTCGATATCTGTTTTTGCGACGAAAGGCAGCAATGCCCCCACGCCCATGTCAAAGCCGTCGGTCACCGCGAAGCCCATCAAAAGAACGCCAAGCAGCACCCACCATATGATCCGCAGCGTTTCGTAACTAAAGAGGAAATCGGTCATCGTCTTTGTTCCTTGCAGGTCCCGGGTTACTGGGCGGCCGCCAGATGGATTTTTGCGCCTTCGCCGACGGGAGGCGTGATATCGGCGCCGACAATAGGCCCTTTCGCTATCGCCTGCAGCATCAGCTTGACCTCGATCACAGCCAGCACGCCATAGACGAGGGTGAAGCCCAAGATGGTAATCACGAGGTCGGGGATGCCGAGATCGGATGTCGCCAGGAAGGTCGGCAGCATGCCCTCGATGATCCAGGGCTGGCGGCCGAATTCCGCGACGAACCAGCCAAGCTCGATGGCGATCCATGGCAATGGCATCGCGATCAGGGCCATGCGGAACAGCCAGCGCGGCGCCGGCGTCTCGCGCATCGTATGCCAGAGCGAGATCGCGAAGACGGCAAGCAGCAGGAAGGCGCACAACACCATGATCCGGAAGGTGAAGAAGATCGCCGGCACTTCCGGCACGGTCGACCATGCCGCCTGCTTGACCTGATCGTCAGTGGCCTGGCGCGGATCATCGATATAGCGCTTCAGCAGCAGGGCGTAGCCAAGGTCCCTGCTTGTCGCATCGAAGGTGGCGCGTGCCGCCGCGTCGCCATGGTTGACCTTGAGCTTTTCCAGCGCGTCGTAGGCTGTCAGCCCGTTGCGGATCCGCCCCTCGGCCCTCTGGACGAGTTCGAAGATGCCGGGAATCTCCTTGTCGATCGAACGGGTACCGATAAGGCCCATGACCCAAGGGATATGCACGGCGAAATAGGTCGTGCGGTCGTTCATGCTGGGAACGCCGAACGCGGTGAAGGAGGCCGGAGCCGGCTCGGTCTCCCACATCGCTTCCATGGCGGCGAGCTTCATCTTCTGGTTGTCGGTGATGTCGTAGCCGCTCTCGTCGCCGAGTACGATGACCGACAGCGACGAGGCGATGCCGAAGGCCGAGGCGATGACGAAAGACCGCTTGGCGAGATCGATGTGCCGCCCGCGCAGCATATAGAAGGCCGAGACGCCGAGCACGAAAACGGCGCCGCAGACATAGCCCGCCGAAACAGTGTGGACGAACTTCGCCTGCGCCACCGGGTTGAAGATGACGGCCATGAAATCCGTCACTTCCATGCGCATCGTGTCCGGGTTGAAGGCCGCGCCGACAGGATTCTGCATCCAGCCATTGGCGATCAGGATCCATAGCGCCGAGAAATTGGTCCCCAGCGCGACAAGCCAGGTGACGACGAGATGCGCGCGCGCCGAGAGCTTTTCCCAGCCGAAGAAGAACAGCCCGACGAAGGTCGCCTCCAGGAAGAACGCCATCAGGCCCTCGATTGCGAGAGGGGCGCCGAACACGTCTCCGACATAGTGCGAATAATAGGCCCAGTTCATGCCGAACTGGAATTCCATGGTAATGCCCGTGGCGACGCCGAGGGCGAAATTGATGCCGAACAGCACGCCCCAGAATTTGACCATGTCGCGCCAGATCGTGCGGCCGGTCATGACGTAGACCGTCTCCATCATCGCAAGCATGATGGAGAGACCCAGTGTCAGCGGGACGAACAGGAAGTGGTACATAGCAGTCAGCGCGAATTGCAGTCGCGACAACTCCACAAGCAGTGGGTTGGTCATGGGAGAACTCCGTTAAGCGTCTCCTTCGATAGCGTGTTCGGCGGTCGCGCCTTTGACGTGTGTCAATTCGCTGATGGCCCCGGCATGAGATTGAACTGTCATGCTCGAAACTGTCCTGAAACACCGCGGCAAACGCCCAACGGGGGCAAATCCGCCGGAAGCGACCAATCCAGGGGCGCCTGCCCCCGGCAAGACACTTTGCGTTGCGCGCGACCTTGCCGCCCCAGGCTTGCGTTCCGCCCTTGCATTGCAAGCGGCGCGCGCGGTGCTGCGGCTTGCCTTCATAGGTCTGGCGGCAATGTTCGTGGGCCGCATGATCTCGGGGAATGCAAGCTGGCTGCTGCTTGGCGCGGCGCTGGTCAGCCTGGTCCTCGGTTCTGTCGTCGGTCTGTTGGCCGACCGAGCTGTCGCCAATGCGGAACTGAAGGTCGCCAACGGCCTGCTCGAGTCGGTGCGTCGCACCCTCGCCGCGGCTCTTCCCGGCGACATCCAGGCGAAGCCGCTCGGAACATTGATCGCCGGACTGCAACGCTACCCGCAAGCCGTGGCCGGCCTGGCGGTCGGGCATCGCCTCGCATCGACCATGCTGGGGCTTGGCCCGCTGCTTGCCGCAACCGTGATTGTCGCCGTTTCGTGGGAGGCGGCACTGGCGCTCGTCGTGCTGACCCCGGTGATGATCGTTTTTTTCGCTCTGATCGGCGGCGCGATCCGTAGCGGCGCCGAGGCTCAGGAAAAAGCATTCGGCCGTCTCGCTGCACAGTTCGCCGATCGCATCCGCACCTTGCCGACCATTCTTGGAAACCACGCGCTGAGTCGGGAAAGGCGCAAGCTCGCGGTTCGGCTGGATACCTATGCCTCAGGCACGATGGGCGTGCTCAGGATCGCCTTCCTCAACGCCGGCATCATCGACTTCTTCTCGTCGCTATCGATCGCGATGCTCGCCGTGTTTCTCGGCCTCGGCCATCTCAAGCTCATCAGCATCCCCGGCTTCGCGGACCTCCAGCTCTGGCAGAGCCTGTTCATACTGATGATCGCGCCGGAGTATTTCGCTCCGTTCCGGCGCTACGCGGAGCAGTATCACGCCAAGGCCGAGGGCCTTGCCGCCGCCACCGTGCTCGACACGCTTGTTCTGGCCGCTCATCCGCAATCGCCGGCTTTCGAAGCCGCCATCGTGACCCGCGATCTGGCCGGTGCCGCATCGCTTCTGCCACGGACCGGGCTGGTAGCCATCACCGGGCCGAGCGGATCGGGCAAGTCGACCCTGCTGCGCCACCTTGCCGGGATCGGGGCCGCGCCATCTTTCGAAGCGGATCCCGACACCCGCGCCGATATCGCTTGGTGCTCCACTGACATCTATGTGCCGGAAGGCACGCTTGGCGCTGCCATCGCCTGGCAAAACGGCGGATGTTGCCGAACCCGGCTGTTGCTTGCTGCGGGCAATGTCGGTCTTCTCGACGATGTGCTTCTGCCCGGTGGACTTGACGCGCTGATCCAGGCGGGTGGTGAGAACCTCTCCGGCGGGCAACGGGTGCGCATCGGCCTGGCGCGTGCGCTGATCTCGGGCCGGGCCGTCTTCGCCGACGAGCCGACCGCCAAGCTTGATCCCGGCAACGCCGCGATGGTGCGTCGTGCGCTTGCGGATGCGGCGTGCAGCCGGCTCGTCCTGGTGGCCACGCATGACAGAAGCCTGGCCATGCTTGCCGGCACGACCATCGACCTCGGGGCGGACAACCGTCAGGCACGGGAGAAAGTCGCATGAACGGCACCGCGTCCTCGATCGCCGCGCAGACGCGGATCGGCCCACCGCAAGAGCCAGTCCGAAACAGGGCTCCGTGGCGCCTCGCCCTTGTTCTGGCATTTGCCGCCCTGGCGGGCGGAATCCTGCTCACCGGCGTGTCCGTATGGTTTCTCGGCGCGGTCGCCCTGGCGGGCCTGACGCCCGCCGCATTGACGTTCAACTACCATGTCCCCGCCGCATTGATTCGCCTGTTCGCCCTGACACGGACAGCGGCCAAATATGGCGAGCGTGTTGTCGGCCACCGGGCGGCGCTCACCGATCAGGTCCGGCGCCGCTCGACGCTGTTCGCCGCGATGGCGGCGGCCCCCTCGGTGCGCAAGGCCGGCTGGCAGCTTGGCAACCAGGATCGCCTTGCCGATTATCTCGACGACGTCGAGGACGTGGATTATGCGCGCCTGCGCGTCAGCCTGCCGTCAGCGACCCTTGGCGTCGCCATTCTCTTGCTTGTCGCCGCGACCCTGTTGATAGCGCCGCTGGCAATCGTGCCGATCCTGCTGCTCATCACGGTGAACATCGTCGGGGCCTATTTCCTGGCAAGCCGAGCCGATGCCGATCTGGCCGCCATGCGCGAAGGCAGGCAGCAGGCCTCTCGCCTGCTTGGCGCCGCCATACAGGCCGTGGTGCCATTGCAGGGCGAACGCCGCTGGGGTCTCATGCTTGAAGCGCCGTTCGATGGCTACGCCAATGCCCAGACGCGCGCGCTGGTGCTTCGCTACAGGCAGGCCTTGTTCGATACGTTGGCCAACTGCTTGGCGCCATGCGCAATGCTGAGCGTCCTGGTGTCCGCCTGGTTGTCGGGCCTGCGCGGCGAGGCCCTTCTGGTGCCCGCCCTGCTGGCCTTCGCCTGGCTGGCCGTCGGGGAATCCGTGCTGGGCGCATCGAAGATCGTCGTCGCCTTCGCGCGCGAGAAGAAAGCCCGGTCGACCCTGGCCAAATGGAATACCCCGGACGGCGTGTCTCGCAAGCATGTCCCGGAGCGCGTCTCTTCGTTGACGCTAGACCGGTTGCCACGCCACGCCCCGGATGGCCGGCTGATTGGAAGGCCGGTCAGCGTGACCTTCAGGGCTGGCATGCCAACGGTCCTGCATGGCGCCAGCGGCTGCGGCAAGACCTCCTTGTTGAAGCAGATCGCCGGCTGGCTGGACGTCGGTGACGGATGCGTCTTGAGCGACGGCATCGGCCTCTATGTGGATGCGCGTCGCGCCATGAGCTGCTTCTGCCCCCATGATGCCACGGTTCTCGCCGACACCGTGCGCGAGAACCTGTTTGCCCCGCACGCCAGTGACGACGAATTGTGGAGCGCATTGAGCAGTGTGGAACTTCAGGACCGGATAAGGGCGGCGGGCGGCCTGGACGGCTGGATTACGCAGGATGTGCTGTCGCTCGGCGAGGCGCAAAGACTGAACCTTGCCCGTGCATGGCTTTCCAACCGGCCTGTCGTGCTTCTGGACGAGCCGACTGAACATCTCGATACCGAACAGGGCAAGCGCATTCTCGATGCGCTACTGCAGCGGCTGCGGCAACGCATCGTCATCCTGTCGAGCCATGACGAGCTGGCACCGAAAGGGAGCGCGGCGGTTCGACTGCAATGACGCGACAGGGAACGATTTTCCGAAGTCGCCTATTTGAAAGCGCTGGCGCAAGACCAGTTTTCGGGCTGATCTTGGAGTGGGTCTTTTCTTGTGCCCGCCGCCCTCCAACTTTGTGGTAACTCCCGACTTGCAAAGGCGGTCGCGTGGAAACTGTCCGTGACCGGTCAGATACAAGCACTGAGAAGGCGAAACCATGAGCGGTCCGATCGTGCTGACGTTCAACCCCGGCTCTTCCACCATCAAGCTTGCCTTGTTCGCGATCGGGACGCACGGGCCGCGGCCCCTGGCCAGGGGAGTCGTCGATCTGCGGCACCTGCCCCTGACGCTGCGTGTCGAGGAGGAAACCAGCGCATTCGACATCGTCTTGAAGGCAAAGGTGAGCGACGATCTCCATGCATTGATCGACGAAATTCTGGCGTGGATCGAGAGCCGTTTCTCCGTGAACGAACTTTGCGCGGTCGGCCATCGGGTGGTGCATGGCGGCGACCGTTTTGACGGGCCGGCCTTGGTCAGCGACGACGTGTTGGCCGCGATCGAAGCTTTGGTGCCGTTGGCGCCGCTCCACCAGCCTCAAAGCATTCGCCTGATCCGCGCCGTCAGCCACTTGCGGCCGGGATTACGCCAAGTCGCGTCCTTCGACACCGCCTTCCATCGCAGCCAGAGCGATCTGGTCCGCCGCTTTGCCCTGCCGCGCGAGCTGTTCGACCAGGGCATCAAGCACTACGGCTTCCATGGCCTGTCCTACAAATTCATCGCTTCCAGGATACAGGAGCTTGCACCCGAGACCGCCGCCGGACGCGTCATCGTCGCCCATCTCGGCAGCGGCGCGAGCCTGTGCGGGCTCGACGCGGGCGTCAGCCGCGACACCAGCATGAGTTTTTCGACGCTCGACGGCATTCCGATGGCAACGCGCTGCGGCGCACTGGACCCTGGCGTCATCATCCACCTCCTGAAGCAGCGCGGACTGAGCGTCGCGGATATCGAGGACATGCTCTACCACCGTTCCGGCCTGCTGGGCATTTCGGGTATCAGCGCCGACAGCCGCGACCTGATCTCAAGCAAGGATCCGAGAGCACGCGAAGCGCTTGATCTATTCGCCTTTCGCATTGCGCGGGAAACGGCGGCCATCACCGTAGCGCTGGGCGGGCTCGACGGCATCGTCTTCACCGCCGGCATCGGCGAGCATCAGCCGGAGATCCGTGCAGCCATCTGCAAGCACCTCGGATGGCTCGGCATGGTCATCGATGCCGCGGCGAATGCGCGGAACGCCACGCGGATCGAGGCAGCAGACAGCAAGGTCGTCGTCATGGTCGTTGCGACCGATGAGGAACAGGTGATCGCGCAAGAGGCCCTGTCCATCATCTGAGGGCCGACACACCCGCCGCGCGCCGCACGGCTTGGGCCGGCGGACGCAACCTATTGGAGCGCGGACGCTTGTTGTTGATCGGGATCAATGTGACGCGATAATGCCCGCCGCAATGTCGGTCCGATCGAACCGCTCGCGAACTGAACCGGCGGCGCGCAATTGACAACCAGAGACGGGAACATTTCCCATGGACGCGACTGAACGGGACACCGTGCCGACAAGACAGGTCCTGCCGCCGGATGAATTGAAGCTCATGCACGCATGGTGGCGCGCGGCGAATTATCTGTCCGTCGGTCAGGTTTATCTGCTTGCCAATCCCCTCTTGCGAGAACCACTCAAGATCGAGCACGTCAAGCCGCGCCTTCTCGGCCACTGGGGCACCACGCCCGGATTGAATTTTGTCTACGTGCATCTCAATCGCATCATCCGGACCAGGGGCACCAAAGTGCTTTTCGTTGCCGGACCGGGGCACGGAGCTCCGGGTGTCGTGGCCAATACCTATCTGGAAGGCACCTATAGCGAGCTCTATCCCGACATATCTCGCGATGAGGAAGGCCTCTGTCGGCTGTTTCGCCAGTTCTCTTTCCCTGGTGGCATACCCAGCCATGCCGCCCCGGAAACGCCCGGCTCGATTCACGAGGGTGGCGAACTCGGCTATTCGCTGGCGCATGCCTACGGCGCGGTGCTCGACAATCCCGACCTCGTCGTCGCGTGCGTGATCGGCGACGGCGAAGCCGAAACCGGGCCGCTGGCGACGTCGTGGCACGCCAACAAATTTCTCAATCCCGCGGCCGATGGCGCCGTTCTGCCGATCCTGCATCTGAACGGCTACAAGATCGCGAACCCCACGGTGCTGGCGCGCATCCCGCCCGAGGAACTGGAGGCGCTGTTGCGCGGCTACGGCTATGCGCCCCTGTTCGTGGAAGGCGATGAGCCCCAGCTAATGCATCAGAAAATGGCCGGTGCGCTGGAAGAGGCTTTCGCACGCATCGAGGCTATCCAATCGGCCGCGCGCGGAGACGGTCAGGCCCAGCGTCCTCAGTGGCCGATGATCGTGCTGCGCAGCCCGAAGGGCTGGACCGGCCCGAAGACGGTCGATGGCCTCAAGGCCGAGGGTTTCTGGCGCTCGCATCAGGTGCCCTTCAGCGACATGACCAAGCCCGGTCATCTGCAACTCCTGGACGATTGGCTGCGAAGCTACAAGCCCGAGGAACTGTTCGATGAAGCGGGCGCTCTGCGCGCCGAGATCGCCGCGCTCGCCCCAGCGGGCGAGCAGCGCATGAGCGCCAATCCACATGCCAATGGCGGGGCGCTGATGCGTCCGCTGCGGCTGCCCGGATTCGAGTCCTACGCCGTTCCGGTGGCGCACCCCGGCGACGCCAATGCGGAGGCGACCCGGATCATGGGCACGTTCCTGCGTGACGTGATGCGTGAGAACCGGGCAAGCCGGAACTTTCGCGTCTTCGGCCCGGACGAGACCGCGTCAAATCGGCTTCAGGCGCTGTTCGAGGTCACGGACAGGGCCTGGGATGCGCGGACCATTCCGGAAGACGACCATCTGGCGCCGACTGGCCGTGTGATGGAAATCCTCAGTGAGCATCTGTGCCAGGGCTGGCTTGAGGGCTACCTGCTGACTGGCCGTCACGGCCTGCTTTCCTGCTACGAAGCGTTCATCCACATCGTCGATTCCATGTTCAATCAGCACGCGAAGTGGCTCAAGACTTCGCGAGACGTTGCCTGGCGGCGCCCGATCGCATCGCTGAACTATCTGCTGACATCCCATGTCTGGCAGCAGGATCACAACGGTTTCAGCCATCAGGATCCCGGCTTCATCGACCATGTCGCGAACAAGAAGGCCGATATCGTCCGCATCTACCTGCCGCCGGACGCCAATACGCTGCTTTACGTCACCGACCACTGCCTCCGAAGCTGGGGGCGGATCAATGTCATCGTCGCGGGAAAGGCCCCTGCCCCACAATGGCTCGACATGGACGCGGCGATCAGACACTGCACCCAGGGCGTCGGTATATGGGAATGGGCCAGCAACGACCGGGGCGGCGAGCCCGATGTCGTTCTAGCCTGCGCCGGCGATGTCCCTACCCTAGAGACCCTTGCGGCCGTGGATCTGCTGCGCCACTACCTTCCGGAATTGAAGGTGCGGGTGATCAACGTGGTGGACTTGATGACGCTGCAGCCAAACACGGCTCATCCGCACGGCTTGAGCGATGGTGACTTCGACGCGCTGTTCACGAAGGACAAGCCCGTGGTCTTCGCCTATCACGGCTATCCGACGCTGATCCACCGGCTGGCCTACAAGCGCACCAACCACCATAACATCCATGTGCGCGGCTATCAGGAGGAAGGGTCGACGACGACCACGTTCGACATGGTGGTTCGCAACAAGCTCGACCGCTTCCATCTCGCTGCCGACGTCATCGACCTCGTGCCGGGGCTCGGCGCAAGCGCCGTCTACGTCAAGCAGGCCATGCGCGACAAGCTCGTCGAACACGAACGCTACATTCGCGCCCACGGCATCGACATGCCCGAGATTCGCGAATGGCGCTGGACCGTCGGGGCTTGAACAGGCAAGCCGTTCAATTTCGGCCGGCCGCGAGGAACGAAATCCTTGCCGGTTAGCCCCTAGCGCTTCTCGATGAACTGACGCGGACCCACGCGAACCACGTCCTGCAAACCCGTGGGCATGCAGTTGTTGCAATGCGTCCGCCCCTGGCAATCAACCATCAAGCGCTTTGCATCATGGACTTACTGGACGGACGCAGCAGATGCCAAAGCGCATCTGCGCGGATGTTCTTTGTCGCCATTCCTTCCGGATCACACCTGGGCGCCGCCCGTCGCCATCAGCGTGATTGTGGCAGTCTGTTACCCGCCGGCGTCTTGTTGAATCGCGTTCTATGGGAATGATGCTTCTCGTGATCGAAGAACCAGCGCTTGGTCACCTCCGAGGCCAACAGATAGAGCGCGGTGATGGCGACGAGCCCGACAAGCACGGGCAGCGGCAGCGGCACGAAGCCGAAATAGGCGGCGAAGGGCACGTCGGGTATGGCGATCGCGATAACCGCGACAGCCAATGTAAGCCATGCAAGCAGGGGGCTGGGACGGCTCGTCCAGAACGCCTTGTGCGTGCGCACGATGAGCACGATGGCGAGCTCCGTCAGCAGTGACTCGACGAACCATGCGGTCTGAAAGGCGGCCGCTGTCGCATGTGCAAAAAACAGCAGGAAGGCGAAGGTTGCAAAGTCGAATAGCGAGCTGACCAAGCCAAAGCCGATCATGAATCGCCTGACGAAGCCAATGTCCCAGCGCCGCGGCCGGCGCAACTGGTCTGGATCGACATTATCGCTGGCAATAGCCAGCGAGGGAATGTCCGACAGGAAATTGTTGAGCAGGATCTGCGTCGCCAGCAACGGCAGGAACGGCAGGAACAGCGAGGCGGCGGCCATGCTGATCATGTTGCCGAAATTGGCGCTGGTAGTAATGGAGATATATTTCATCGTGTTGGCGAAGGTCTTGCGGCCGTCGTCGACGCCGCGCACGAGCACGCCCAAATCCTGCCTGAGAAGAACGATGTCGGCAGCCTCGCGTGCGACATCGACCGCGGTGTCGACCGAGATACCAATGTCAGCTTCGTGCAGGGCGGGCGCATCATTGATGCCGTCTCCCATATAGCCGATGACATGGCCTCGGCTTCGGAATGCTTCGACAATGCGTTCTTTTTGATTGGGGTCGATTTCGACAAACAGGTCGGTGTGTTGCGCGGCTGCGAAGAGAGCGCCTTTTGTCAGCCTCGACAGATCCTCGCCAGTCATGATCCTGTCGGCGCGCAAGCCAACCGCCGTGGCGAGATGCGCGGTGACATATCGGTTGTCGCCCGAAATGACCTTTACGGCGATACCCCTGTGGGCAAGCGCGGAAAGCGCCTCCTTGATCCCCTGCTTCGGCGGGTCGAGGAAGAGCAGGAAACCGGCAAAGGCGAGACCGGTCTCGTCCTTCCTGGAGATGGCCCCCCGGCTTTCGAAACGGCGGATAGCCATACCCAGGACCCGATAGCCGTCGGCACTCCAGCGTCTAAATTTCTCGTCGATCGCGGCACGATGCGTGCCATCCAGGGGTTTCAGCCCATTCGCAGTTCGAAGGTAGCTGCAGACTTCGAGGACATTTTGCACCGCACCCTTGGTGATCAGCAGGTCTTCGGCATCGCTGTGGTGGACAACAACGGACAGCCGCTTGCGGATGAAATCGTAGGGAATCTCATCGACCTTCGTGAAGGACTTCAATGTTGCACCGTCGTCGCCCTGGGCACCGGCTATCGCTTCGTCCAGTGGGTTCTTCAACCCGGTCTGCAAGGTCGCATTGAGCCGTGCCCAAAGCAGGATATCCGTCGATGGATTGCCATCGACATCGAGCCACCCATCAAGGTGGATGACACCTTCGGTCAGCGTTCCCGTCTTGTCTGTGCAAAGCAGGTCCATGCTGCCCAAATTCTCGATCGCATCGAGCCGGCGCACGATGACGCCGTTGGCCGCCATGGCGCGCGCACCCCGAGCCAACGTCACGCTGATGATGGCTGGAAGCAGTTCCGGCGTGAGACCCACCGCTAGCGCCAGCGAGAATAGCAGCGATTCAATCAGCGGCCGATGGAGCAGCAGATTGGCGAAGAACACGATGATGACGATCACCAGCATGATCTCCGTCATCAGGTAGCCAAAGCGTCTGATACCCTTGGCAAACCCCGTCTCGGGGATACGTCGCTCAAGGGCCGCGGCGATAGACGCGAACTCGGTGCGTTCACCGGTTGTCGCCGCCAGCACGGTAGCGGTACCGCTGCGGACCGACGTGCCGGTGAAGACAGCATTGCTGCGCTGCGCGACGGAAGCTTCTGGCGCCGATCGACCCGGTGTTTTCACAACCGGAAACGTCTCACCGGTCAGCACCGCCTCGCTGACATTGAAATCGCGCGCATCCAGAATGATACCGTCCGCGGGAATGAGGTTTCCGGCCGAGAGCCGGATCACGTCCCCAGGCACGATGTCTTCGGCATTGATCGCGCATTCGGCACCGTCGCGCAGGACGATAGCCTTGTGTGAAACACGCTGTTTCAGTGCTTCTGTCGCCCGCGACGCGCCGTATTCCTGGGTGAAGCTCAGGACGCAGCTCGCCAGCACGATCGCGCCGATGATCGCGGCCTCCTGGCCCTCACCAACGAAAGCCGACACGCCGGCCGCAAAAATGAGGATCAGGACCAGTGGACTGCGGAATTGCCGGACGAATACGGTCAAAGCCGATGTGCCGGACCGAGCCTCCGGCGTGTTTCGGCCGAATTTTGCAAGCCTTGATGCGGCCTCGGAGGTGGCAAGCCCCGAGCCCGACGTATCGAGACGTTTCAGGAGGTCATTGGCCTCGATCGACCAGTAGGCATCTTGGTCAGGAATTCCCGCCGATGCAGGTACGGGTTGCATCCCAATTCCTGTTTGACCGTCCTGGCGCGGTGGCTTTTGAACATCGCCCGGCACCGTACGAGACACCATCAATGCGACACGAAGCGGATGATGCCGCTTTCCTCGACCAAAGAGCGGGTGACGCGGCCGAAGGCCGCCATATCGACGTCGGCGGCAACATGCGCGCCGCGTGCAGCCAACTCGCCCGCAAGAGCGGCGTCGGTTCCCGATCCGACCCCTGCCGCGATCGCGGTCTTATCGTTGAAATCCTGCATCATCTCGCTCCGTCGAGGAGTTGCCATTCTAGGCTCGCCGCGAGATGGGGACTTGATCGCCGTCAAATGCCGCCCGATTGTGCACGAAACCACCAGTCAGGTGCGGCCAGGTGCCTGGTCGGTGGCGTCCGTCACGGCTGCTGCACGCTGGTTATGTAGGCGATGATCGCATCGATCTGGTCGGGGCTGGCAACCCATTCAGGCATGTCCGGATGACCGGTCGAAATGCCTTCCGCGAGTGCTTCCTCCAAATCCGTCAGCGGATAGCGCTTTGACAGGGTGCGAAAGGCGGGAGCGTCCGGATGGCTGCTCTTGTCGGTTTTTCCAATGGCGTGGCAGCGGGCGCAATTGAACTCCACCAAGGCCTTGCCGCGCTCCGTTAAGCTGTCGGCCAGCGCCGGCAGCGCGGGCACAACCAGCGAGAGGGCGAGGACAAGGGTCCGCAAGGAATGATGTCGGACGTTGCTATCTTCGATGGAAGCGTTCATTGCGGCAATCTGCGCTCATGGCCGTCCCCTGCCTTGATTTCCATCAATCGGCCTTGGCATGCCATGCCGACGCAATGTCGGCGACCAGCGTTCGGCGCGATGCACTTTCCCATTGTGGTGAGAGACTTCTGACATAGAGAACCAGGTCGAGATTTGATTTTCCAACAGCGGCCCAGGCAACGGCCTCGTCGGGCAAAGTGGTCTGACGACCGTAGAGGCGACGGGCAGGCAGACCGGCTTCCGGCATCACGTGATTGATCAGTTCTGTACAGTAGAGCCGCTCCGAACTTGCGTTATCGAAATGGAAATCGAAGCGCTGGCCTATATGCTCGACGAGCCCAGCGATTACTTCCCTGCGCCGTCGATTGCTCCTCAGATGTGGCCGCAGGACCACCACCCGATCGGCATTGAGCACGATACGCACCGGCGACAGATGAATCCCGTCCTGATCGGCTTCAATCATCATCGCGCCTGCCCGTATGCGCTCCTGGTACGGCACAATGCGTGGATCATCCCAGGCGCCCATTTGGCGCAGTTCCGTCTCGGTGCCGAGATAGACGGCGGCATGGCCAAAAAGCCCGGGGATGGTGTGGCCAGACATTCGGCCTTTTGAACTCAAAACAAGGATGTGGAGGGGTTTCAGCACACTCAGAATTGTCTTCTGGGCCATGCTGTTGGCGAGATAACCCTGCCTCCAGACAACATGCGCAATCGTGCGCCCGACAAGCGGCGCCGCCGGTTCGACCAGATCCACCAACCAAGCCGGATATTTCTCGGCGTTGAGGCAGCACTGCGACAGGTTGCCAGCGAATGTGGCTGCGCCCATGGAAGTGGGTTTCTTCTGCTGGTGGATACATCCCGCAAGTGCAATGGTCACCAGCAGCAGCACATAGCCGCGAACTGTCCTCGCAAGAGTGTCCCTCATCTCGCAGCCAATCTGGATCAGGCGTTGATTTCGTTTTCGGGGGGATCAAGGCTAGCCTGAAGCAGCCAGCCGCCGGCGCTGAAAAGCGCCAGCATGAATTACTTAAGTCAATTCAGGCCTTTCCTGCCGGGCAGGTCGAGATTCGGAGCAGTGTGTAGAGGGGGCAGGTTCCGAACAATCCCGTGAGCAGTGGAACCAAGCCCACGAGCAGACCATAGCGCCAGGCAGCGCCCGGATAGATGAAGAAAAGCGAAAGCAGCGCGAGGCCGACGATCACGCGTACAACGCGATCGACAAAGCCGACATTCATCTTGAGCATGCTGATTCTCCAAGCATTTCGTGGATTTGCGGCGGTCTGCCGATAACACCATCCCAACACTTTGCCGCTCGAGAGGGCATTGATCGGCGTCAAGCCGTCTTCGCCGTATCAGGGCTCAAGCACGTATGTTCCAGGAGCCGCACAGACCGGTGGGTAACGCTCGCTGCCTCCGCCTGGGGGCGGCGGCGGAATAACAGCGCCGGAATGGAGAGCCAGCCAGTCCGCCCATTCCCGCCACCACGAACCATCGACGGTGGCGGCGGATGCCGACCAGGTTTCGGGATCCGGATGAGGTTGCCCGCTCACATGCTGCAGCCGCTTGTAGCTCCGGCCTTGGTGACCCGGCTCCGACACGACGCCGGCATTGTGGCCACCGCTCGTCAGGATGAAGTCGATATCCGTGTCGAGCAGGTGCGTCAGCTTGAAAACGGAACGCCACGGCGCCACGTGGTCGGTCACCGTTCCCAGTGCGAACACCGGAACCTTGATGTCCTCGACATGGACCGGCCAGCCATCGACTTGGAAACGGCCTTGCGAGAGATCATTGCCGAGGTAGAGCTGGCGCAGATATTCTGATTGCATCCGGTATGGCATGCGGGTCGCGTCGGCGTTCCATGCCATCAGGTCCGACATTGGCGGGCGTTCGCCGAGCAGGTATTCGCGCACGATGCGTGACCATATCAAATCCTGGGAGCGCAGCATCTGAAAGGCGCCCGCCATGCGCCGCTGATCGAGAAAGCCCTCGCTCCACATCAGATCCTCGAGCATGGACACCTGGCTCTCATCGATAAACAGGCCGAGTTCGCCTGGTTCGTCGAAATCGATCTGGGCTGCTATCAGCGAAAGCGACTTCAGCCGGTCGTCGCCGTCGCGCGCCATCGCCGATGCCGCGATCGAAAGCAGCGTTCCACCCAGGCAGTAACCCACCGCGTGCACCTTCGCGCCACTGGTGATATCGCAGACCGCATCAATCGCCGCCATGACGCCATGCCGGCGGTAGTGGTCGATCGACCACTCCCGCTGTTCGCGCCCGGGATTGCGCCACGAAATACAGAACACCGTGAAACCCTGGGCGACCAGATAGCGGATGAGCGAATTGTGCGGCGACAGATCGAGGATGTAGTATTTCATGATCCAGGCCGGCACGATGAGGATCGGCTCCGACTTCACCGTTTCCGTGACCGGCCGGTACTGAATCAGTTCGATGAACTCATTGCGATACACGACGTCGCCGGGCGTCGCCGCCACTTCCATGCCTGGCCGGAAATGATCCGTGCCGGCCGCCGGGCGGCCTGCCGACTGCCGCGCCAGGTCCTCGGCCAGATCTGCCAGCCCGGCCCAGAGGTTCGAACCGCCCTCGCCTATTGTCTTCGACAGAACCTCGGGGTTGCTGCCGATGAAATTCGACGGCGACAGCATGTCGAGGAATTGCCGGCTGTAGAACTCGACCAGTCGTTCGTGCTTTGCCGAAACGCCGTGCACGTCGCTGGTGGCGTTATGCCACCATTGCTGCCATAGCAGGAAGGATTGCTGGTAAGCGCTGAACGGAAAAACCTGCCAGCCTGAATGGCCAAAGCGCCGGTCCTGTGGCAGGGGTGAAATGCAAGGTTGGGAAAGCCCCTTCCTTTCGATGCAACTGGCCAAGAATGTCGCCAGGCGAGCCGATTTTTCGATCGCCTTTCCACAAAGCTCGTATTGCTTGCCCGGCGAGATAGCCAGATGCAGGCCCCAGTCCTGAAAGGCCTGCAGAAGGCTGATCGGTGAAATGCCGGAACTCGCCTGCGCCATCCCCGCGTGAACGAGACGGTCCACCTGGCGAAACGTGTCGTCCAGGCTCTCGGGTGCTGCACTCTGGCCGGGTGCTGCATGAACAGGCTTCAATGCGACATCACCGTCCGAGGCAGCAGGGACGGAATCCGGGGATCGCCTTCGAGTTTCACTGCGGGTCGCCATCGAACGGTCTCCAGATCCAATCGGGCAGTCGAGCCAGCCGACGCGGGAGGACCAAACCGTCCTGCCCGCCGGTTGAGCTTTGCGATCTATCCAACTGTTGTCGCTGCCATATCCTCGATCGCGGTCTCGGCTTCCTTGCGCACGCGCCGGGCTGTTTCCGAAGTGAGTTTCGAGGTCAACGCCGCGACCTTTCCGGCTTCCGTGGCGTATTCCGATGTCGCGTTCTGCAGGAAGTTCGAAAAAACGTCGAACGCGTCGTTGAACTCGGAACCGGCGACCAGATCCTCGGCCAGTTTAACGTCCTGCTCGTAACGATGTTTCAAAAACGCGAGTGTTTCGATCTGATAACGCATCATCGTTTTGAAAGCGTGCGCCTGCAGGGATGCTGCAGCGAGGATCAACTTTTGGCCATTTTCCAACATCGGCAGGGGCTGCATGCCGAATTGCGACGGCTCGGAATGAGTTTGCATGATCGGTGCTCCATTGTGAGGCAGTCGCAAACAAGACGTCTGCAGGAAAACACCTACCGCCATTGGCCACGGTGTCGTTGATCAGGATCAACATGTGCATGACGTTTTCCGCACTGACTGGCCTCGAACTGAGAGAATGCGTGCCAGCGTGTTGAGAAGGCCAATTGATCCGGCGCAATGCGCAGACGTTCGCGAAGTTCGAAAATGATGTGGTTCTTCACAAGGGAGTACGTCATGAGCCACATGTCCCACTCCTCCTTCGCCAGCTTCACCCACGCCGCCCAGCAGGCGCAGCAATGGGTCAACGAACTCGCGACGGATCTTTGCTGGAGTGAGCCGAGCGCATACCGGCTCCTCAAGACCGTTCTCCACACAGTGCGCGACTGGTTGTCGCCGGCCGAAATGGCCGATCTTTCGGCGCAGCTGCCGGTCTTGATCCGCGGCGTCTTTTTCGAAGGCTGGAGCCCAACCACTACGAACGCGTGCGAGCGCAAGAAGCGCGATTTCATCATCCGTGTCGAAGCCAGTTTCGGTTGCGATGACGAAGTCGATTTCGATGTCGCCATCAGGGCTGTGTTCAAGCTGCTCGATCGCCACATTTCACATGGTGAGATCATCCAGGTGCGAAACGCGATGAAGAAGTCTCTTCGTGAACTCTGGCCGGTGGATTGACCGATGTTCCGCGACCGCAAGGAGGCTGGAGAAAGGCTCGGCCTCGAATTGGCCGGGCTCGGCCTTTACCAGCCAATTGTGCTGGCGCTGCCGCGCGGTGGGGTTCCCGTCGCCGCTGAAGTCGCCAAAGCGCTCGGAGCGCCACTCGACCTGCTCATCGTCCGCAAGGTCGGTGCCCCGGGCAATCCGGAATTGGCCGTTGCCGCTGTCGTGGACGGCAATCCGCCCGACGTCGTGCTCAACCGGGAGATCGTCGAGGCCTATTCGCTCGACGATGCCGATCTTGCCGCGCTGGTGGCTCTCGAACGCCCCGAACTCGAACGTCGACGCATCGCTTACAAGGGCAATCGCAAGTCGTTGTCAGTCGCCGGGAAGACCGTGATCCTTGTCGACGACGGCGCCGCGACCGGCACGACGATGAAGGTTGCTATCCGCGCGCTGCGGCATCGCGCGCCCATGGAGATTGTCGTGGCTGTGCCTGTTTCTCCACCGGATACCGTGGCCGAACTGGCTCAGGAAGCGGATCGCGTGGTATGCCTTAGCCAGCCTGGGCGGTTCCGTGCGTTGGGTTATCACTATCTGCGGTTTCCGCAGCTCTCCGACGGCGAAGTGATCGCCGCCATGGACGAAGCTGCCCAGTTGCACAAGATACGGCGGCGCGACGTCGCTGGCGATGGCTCAACGGCCGAGAAGAACAGGAGATCGCATTGATGCTGGTCCGTACGCTTTCCGTGCTGGAATCCACCAAACTGCTGTCGGCCAACCGCCTCGGCCACCTGGCATGCGCGAAAGACGGCCAGCCCTACGTCGTGCCTCTGCACTATGCCCATTCCGACAATCACCTCTATGCGTTCTCCTTGCCGGGCAAGAAGATCGACTGGATGCGGGCCAATCCGCTTGTGTCCGTCCAGGTTGGCGAACGCGGCCAGGGACGAGGATGGAGAAGCGTGGTTGTCGATGGCCGCTATGAAGAACTGCCCGACCGTATCGGCCACAAGCTTCAGCGCGATCATGCTTGGTCGGTCCTGAGCCAGCACGCCGACTGGTGGGAACCTGGAGCGATCAAGCCGGTCATTCCCCTGGTTGCCGACAGCGTCCCGCACGTTTTCTTCCGGATATCGATCGAGCAGGTGTCCGGACGCGAAGCGACCGAGTGAGCCGCGCATCGCCAGCATGCAGCCGGCCGACCGTGACCAGGCAAGATAGGCTGCTGCGTCTGCTCCGGGTTCCGCACGGTGATAGTGTTCGCCTTCGATCGGATCGACCATGGCCAGGCGCGCCTCATCAGCGCGTTTCAGAATAGGGCCGCCCGCGCCTTCTCGGGAGCCTCCGGGGCGCTCATTGCGCTGAATCAAACACGCTTTCGCGGCTGCATTTGATCCGCATCAACGTGCTCGCCGGGCGTGGCTGTAGGTTTCAGCCAATGAACCGATGGAGACGCAAGTGAGACTCCTGATCGCCGCGGTTTTCGCAGGCTTGGCCCTCAATCCGGCAACCGCTCAGGAACTGGGCAACGGCAAGGCGGAATACATGAACTCCTGTGCCGTCTGTCATGGCCCCGAAGGCAAGGGCGATGGCCCCTTGGGCGATGAGTTGTTGAAGCGCCCCGCCGACCTGACGCGTCTCTCCAGGCGAAATGGGGGCGAATTTCCCTACTGGCGGGTTTTTGCCATGATCGACGGCCGCGCCATGGTGCCGGCGCATGGCGAGCGCGACATGCCGGTCTGGGGACGCCAGTTCCTTCCCGGTGACGTGAAGAAATATGGCCCGAACGCCGGGGAAATCGTCACCAGGGAACGGATCCATGATCTGGCCGGTTATGTCGAGACATTGCAGCAATGAGAGCACATGGCGGAAACGATGTCCGCAAGACACAGGCATCGAGGAGGCGGTCCATGATCGTTGATGACCAGCAAGCGGCCGTCGCGTTTCTGCTTGATCCTGCCTCATACGCCGCGACCGGGCCGGTCGAGGCGATCGAGACCCATATTTCACGGATTTTTTTGACTGGCGAACGCGCCTACAAGATGAAGCGGGCAGTGAAGCTGCCCTATGTCGACTTCTCGACGCCGGCACTGAGGCTGGCCGCTTGCGAGAAAGAGGTGGAACTCAACTCGAGGACCGCACCCGGCCTTTATCTGGGTGTGCGTCGCATCACACGCGAGGCCGATGGCAAACTGGCCTTTGATGGCACCGGCGAGATGGTCGACGCTGCGATCGAGATGGTCCGCTTCGATCAGTCGAGGCTTCTCGATCGGATGGCAACCGCCGGAGAATTGACGCCGGCACTGATGACCGCCGTCGCACGCATGATCGTGGGATATCACCGTGCCGCACCGACAGTCCACGATGGCAGCGGATCGTCCAACATCGCGGCTGTGCTCGACATCAACGAGGCCGGCTTTGCCACCAGCCATGTTTTCACGAAGGCAGAGGTCAAGACCTTGGCCGAGGCCTTCCGCATCGCCCTCGCCCGGCATTCCGGATTGCTCGACCGACGCGAAGCCGCGGGCAAGATCCGCCGGTGCCATGGTGATCTGCACCTGCGCAACATCTGCCTTTTCGACGGCGAGCCGCGTCTCTTTGATTGCATCGAATTCAACGACCAGATCGCCAGCATCGACGTGCTCTACGATCTTTCCTTTCTGCTGATGGATCTTTGGCATCGGGGCTTTCCCCAACTCGCCAATCTCGTGATGAACCGCTATCTCGACGAGGCCGATGACGAGGATGGCTTTGCCCTGCTGCCCTTCTTCATGGCGGTCCGGGCCGCGGTGCGCGCCCACGTCACCGCAACGCAGGTCGAGGAAGGCAGTGCCGATTCCGACAAGTTGGTTGCCCAGGCGAGATCCTATTTCGAACTTGCTCGAACATTTCTCCAGCAAACCTCGCCGTGTCTCGTTGCCGTCGGCGGCTTGAGTGGTTCCGGCAAGACGACAGTGGCAGAAGCGCTTGCCGCCCAGGTCGGAGCGCCGCCCGGCGCCCGCATTGTCGAAAGCGACCGCATCCGCAAGGCCATGCATGGGGTGCCCGCGGAGACGAGGCTGCCGGACCGGGCCTATCGGCCGGAGGTCTCCGACCGCGTCTACCGTGAAATGGCATGGCGCACCGGCTTGATCCTTTCCGAGGGCGGCTCGGTTGTCGCCGATGCCGTTTTCGACAGGCCGGCGGATCGGGAGCGGATCGAGAAGGCGGCGCGCGACCGGGGTATCACATTCTCCGGATTCTGGCTGGAAGCGGATCCGCTTGTGCTTTGGCAACGGGTCAGTGAACGCAAGGGCGGCCCTTCGGACGCCACCATCGACATCCTCTCGCGACAGTTGCAGCGCAATGCCACGCAGGTTGGCTGGCGCAAGATCAACGCCGATCGAAAGCTCGCCGACATCGTCGCGGAATTGAAAAGCTTTTCCGAGAGCGATACTTCCAAGACCCTGCGCACAGCCTCCTGACTGGCACGGCAGGCAGGTCACCTCAACGGAGTTCGAGCCTTGCCTCGACGAGGCCGGGCTCGTCTGGAAGATACCCTATCGAGAAGCCGAACTCGCGGCACATCGCCAGCATTTTCGCGTTCTCGCTGAGCACAATGCCTTCGATCCGACCGATCCCATCGGCCTTTGCATAATCGACGATCTGCCGGAGCAATTCCCAACCAAGGCCATGGCCCTGCAAGTCCGTCCGCACCAGCAATGCGTATTCGGCGCTAACGTGGTCCGGGTCGCAGGACAGCCGGCTGATACCGGCCAGTGCGCCAGTGCTCGCCTCCAGAGCGACGAAAGCCATGTTGCGGTCGTAGTCGAGCTGAGTAAGCCGCTTCAACATCTGGTCGGAGAAACTCTTGCGTGGCGACAGGAAACGCAGGCGCAGATCGTCCGGTGAAATCCTGGCGAGGAATTCGGGATAGAGCGCGACGTCGGCCGGTTTGATCGGCCGGATGTGATAGCGCGCGCCGCCTGCCGCAAAGTCCCTGGTCCAGCCTGTCGGGTAAGGCCTGATGGCAAGCTCCAGGTTCGGCCCTGGTTCCTCCACGCGTTCCGGTTCGATCTCGATACGAGCATCCAGTGCGATCACGCCGGCGGTGTCGGCGAGCAACGGATTGATGTCCATTGAAACGAGGCAGGGAAAGTCTACGACCATCTGCGACAGACCGTTGAGCGCCGCGACGATCGCCTGCCGATCCGCGGGTTTCCGATCGCGGAAACCGGCGAGCAGGCGGCCGATCCGCGTTTGCCCGATCAGGTCACCGGCAAGAACGTCGTCGAGCGGCGGCAACGCGATTGCGGTATCGTCCATCACCTCAACGGCGACACCCCCCGCCCCGAACAGGAGAACCGGACCGAAAATCGGGTCGCGGCTGACACCAAGGATCAGTTCCTGCGCCTGTTTTCGCACCACCATCGGCTGGACGGCGTAGCCCTCGATATCGGCCTGAGGGTCGTGCTTGCGCAATCGAGCCTCGATTAAGCGCGCGGCTTCCCCGGCTGCAGCGCTACCGGTAATGCCGAGCACCACCCCGCCAATGTCCGACTTGTGCGAGATCGCCTTTGACAGCAGCTTGACGACGACTTGCTCGGACGTCCCGAGCAGCCGGCCGGCCGCCGCCTCCGCTTCGGCGGGGGATCTGGCGATGATCGTCTCGGGTACTGGAATGCCGTAAGCGGAAATCGCCGCCTTGGCTTCAGGCTCGGTGAGCATTCGCCGACCTTCCTTCGCGACCTGCCTGAATATCGCAAGCACTGCTTCCCGGTCGCTCGTGGCGTCCTCGTCGCGGCTCGACGGCGTGCGCAGCAGGGCCCGTTGGGCGCGCGACCAGTCGCTGAGGTAGGAGACGGCGGTCGCTGCGTCGGCGGGCGTCTCGAAGCTGGCAATGCCGGCATCCTGAAGAACACGTCGCCCTTCTCGCGCTGTGTGTTCGCCAAGCCAGCAGGTCAGGACCGGTTTGCCGCCGATCTTGCCGTCCCGCGCGAGCGTCGTCACGGCGCTTGCCGCGGCGAGCGGCGAGCCGAGCCCTGTCGGGCAGTTCATGACCAGGACAACATCGGTCCCGGCATCGGCCGCGATAGCGTCGACCGCGGCCCGGTAGCGCTCGGGCGGAGCGTCGCCAATGATGTCGACTGGATTGGCGTGGGACCAGGTGGCCGGCAGGACGGCGTCCAGGCGGGCTATCGTTTCCGGCGAGAGCTCTGCCAGTTCCCCGTTGCAGTCGATGAGTTGATCGACGGCAAGCACGCCGGCGCCGCCGCCATTGGTGACAATGCCGAGGCGGGCTCGTTCCAGCGGGGCGAAACGGGCGGTCGTTTCAACCGCATCGAACAATTCGGCCAGACCTTTGACGCGCAGGATGCCCGCGCGCAGCAATGCCGCATCGACGACACGATCCGCACCGGATAGCGCGCCGGTGTGGGTCGCGGCCGCTTTGGCCGATTGCTCGTGCCGGCCTGACTTGATCGCGATCACCGGCTTGAGGCGCGCGGCCGCGCGCGCCGCCGACATGAACTTGCGTGGATTGGGAATGGTTTCGAGATACATCACGATGGCGCGGGTGTGCATATCGCCCGCCAGCATGTCGAGACAATCTCCCACGTCGACGTCCGCCATGTCGCCGAGAGAGACTATCTGCGAGAAGCCGACATTGTTATTGCCGGCCCAGTCGATCAACGACGTGGCGATGGCGCCGGATTGCGACAGCAGCGCTATGTTGCCGGGCTTGGCGGCCATATGCGCAAATCCGGCGTTGAGTTTCACGGGCGGGATCATCAGTCCGACCGTGTTCGGCCCGATGATCCTGAAAAGAGTGGGCTTGGCGGCATCAAGCATCGCCTGGCGCAAGCCGTTTTCGCGCGTCAGCCCGGCAGTGATGACAACCGCCGCCCGCGTACCCTTTTCAGCAAGGTCGCGCACGATCGCGGGAACAGTCTCAGGCGGCGTGACGATGACACCAAGGTCCGGAACACCGGGAAGGTCGGCCGCCTTGGCATAGCATCGCCGACCGGCGACCTCGGAGTATTTCTGGTTGACCGGCCAGATCTCGCCCGCGAAGCCTCCGTTGACGATGTTGTCGAAGACGACACGGCCGACGGCGCCATCACGCACCGATGCGCCAAAGACGGCAACCGATTTCGGGGCGAACGCAAATTCGAGATTTCGGATCGTCACCCCTGTGCCTCCAGTTCGCGGCGATAGTCGCCAATCGACCTTGCCTGTTCATTGCGTTGGATCAAAGCTTTCTCAGGGGATCGCGACTAACTGTCTCATAAGTTCGGGGCGGCCGTTGGTGCGAGCGGCCACGATCACGATTGGAGAGCTGATGAGCTACTATTTCAGCAAGACCGTCGATATGCCGTTCGCCACGGCAATCAACCATGTGACCAACAAGCTCGCGAACAAGGGTTTTGGCGTCCTGACGTCGATCGATGTGCAGCAGGTGATGAAGGCCAAGCTCGGCGCCGATTTCAAACCCTATGTGATCCTTGGCGCGTGCAATCCGCATTTCGCGTGGCGTGCGCTTCAGGCCGAGGACAAGATCGGAACCATGCTGCCTTGCAATGTCATCGTCACGGAGATCTCCCCAGGAAAGGTGGAGGTCGCGGCAGTCGATCCTGTGGCCTCGATGGGTGCTATCGACAATCCCGGACTGGCCGGCATCGCGAACGACGTGCGACGTCTGCTGGAAGAGATGGTCAGCGAACTCTAGCGCCGATTGGCCCGATCGGGATCGGGAGAGACCTCATGAACGAGTCCGGCCTCAGACGCGCGTTGCTGGCCATTGCGGTATTGGGCCTGGCCTTGGGTATCGGAGTTTGGCGAACCGGCCTTGGTCCCGTTGGGGCAGATACGATCTGGGCGGTCGCGACCTTGCCAGTGGTGGCCGCGCTCGCCATCTCGATATTACGCGATTTCTGGATCGGCCGCTTCGGCGTCGATGCAATCGCACTGGTGTCGATGTCCGCCGCGCTGTTGCTTGGCCAGCCGCTGGCCGCTGTGGTGGTCGCGATCATGTATGCCGGCGGCACGGTGCTCGAGGATTTTGCCCGCGGCCGCGCCGAGCGGAACCTCAAGGCACTCACCGACCGGTCGCCGCGTGTCGCGCATCGCAAGTCGGCACATGGAACCGAAATGATCCCCATCGGAGAGGTCGCTGTCGGTGACGCTCTCCTGGTGCGTGCTGGCGAACTGCTCCCGGTCGACGGTATCCTGCTCGACGCTTCGGCCTCGCTCGACGAGTCAGCGGTCTCCGGCGAGCCATTGCCGGTGCTGCGCGGCGCTGGCGAGACGCTACGCAGCGGCACCGTCAATTCTGGCGAGACCTTCAGCATGCGGGCTTCCGCCCTGGCGGAGCAGAGCACGTATGCAGCGATCGTGCGCATGGTCGCGGCGGCGCAGACCGTCAAAGCGCCTTTTATTCGCATGGCCGACCGCTTCGCCCTGTTCCTGTTGCCAGCCACCTTGCTTGTTTCCGGCATCGCATGGTTCATCTCCGGCGATCCGATCCGGGCGCTTGCCGTGCTGGTTGTCGCAACGCCCTGCCCGCTCATTCTCGCCGCGCCCGTTGCCTTCATTGGCGGTGTGTCGCGCGCCGCGCGCGGTGGCATCCTGATGAAAGGCTCAGCCGCGCTGGAGGCCCTTGCGCAGGTTCGGACCGCGATCTTCGACAAGACCGGCACCTTGACCATCGGTGGCGCCGAGCTCATCGAGATCGAAGCGGCGCCCGGCCGCGGCACCGACCATCTGCTGCGGCTGTTGGCATCCTTGGAGCAGGCCTCGCACCATGTGCTTGCCGACTCGATCATCCGGGCGGCGCGGGGCCGGCAGCTGGTGCTTTCGCATCCACATGATGTCCACGAACATCGCGGCGCGGGCATCAAGGGCCGGGTCGAGAACATGTCGATCGCGGCGGGATCGCGGGCTTTCGCGCTCGCCGACAAACCCCTGCCGAACTGGGCGAAAAATGGTGAAGGTCGATATCGGGACGAACCGGTGTTGAGGGTTTTCGTTACGCTCGGCAAACACCTTGCCGGCGTTTTCACGTTCGGCGATGCACTGCGTACCGACGCACAAGACGCGCTCGCCAATCTGCGCTCGGCCGGCATCACCCGCATGGTCATGCTGACAGGTGATGATGGCGCGGCGGCAAAGCGTATTTCTTCCATGCTGGATCTGGATGTCATCGTCGCCGATGCTGTTCCCGCCGACAAAGTCGCGACGGTCGAGGCCGAGAAGGCAACGGCGCCAACAATGATGGTCGGCGACGGCATCAACGATGCGCCCGCCCTCGCCGCCGCGACGGTCGGCATCGCCATGGGCGCGCGCGGGGCGACGGCCTCCTCCGAGGCGGCGGATGTCATTGTTCTCGCCGACCGGCTGCAGCCTGTTGCCGAGGCGGTGCGGATCGCCCAACGCACGCGCGCGATCGCCCTGCAGAGCATCGTTGTCGGGCTCGCGCTCTCGGCCATAGCGATGGTCGCGGCGGCCATGGGGCAGATCACGCCGGTCGCGGGCGCGTTGCTTCAGGAGGGGATAGACGTGGCGGTTATCCTCAACGCGCTGCGTACCCTTGGCGATGGACGTCTCGGGCGCGCATAGTAGGCGACCGCAAATCGGGGAATGGCCATGGCACAGCAGAATCTGGTGGTTTGCAGCAAATGCGGCGGGGTCAACCGCCTGCCGCCGGACCGCGATGCCGGGGAGGCCAAATGCGGAAAGTGCGGGACCAGATTGTTTTCTGGGCACCCCCAGGACGTCGACGCGGCGATATTCGATCGGCAGATCACGCGCAGCGGTGTCCCCGTTGTCGTCGACGTCTGGGCACCATGGTGCGGTCCGTGCAAGATGATGGCGCCGGCATATGAGGCGGCGGCGAACGAACTGGAGCCGCTTGTTCGCCTGATCAAGCTCAATTCCGACAACGAGCAGGCTGTGGCGACAAGGCTCGGCATTCGCGGCATCCCGACGATGATCCTCTTTCATGGTGGGCGCGAAATCGCGCGCGCATCCGGCGCAATGTCGGCGAGCCAGATCGTCAGGTGGGTTCGCGACCGCCTGCCGACGGTCGCCGCCTGAAAGCTGTCGCACCATGGATCCGCTCATCGCCCGGCTCGGACTTGCCCTGGCCATTGGCCTGCTCGTCGGATTGGAGCGCGGCTGGCGTGAGCGGGATGCGCCCGATCGCAGCCGCACGGCCGGCATTCGCACCTTTGGCATATCCGGCCTGCTCGGCGGGATTCTGGCCGCACTCGCCGAAGCGCTCAATGCGGTATCGGTGCTGGTCGGCGGGTTCATCGCCTTCGCGGTGATCTTCGCCTGGTACAAGGCGCGCGAGGCTGCCCATGACGAGGATTTCAGCGTCACGAGCGTGATTGCCGGCCTTGGTGTCTTCGCACTTGGCGCGCTTTCCGTCGCGGGGGATTACAGAGCGGCGGCTGCCGGTGGGGCGGCACTGGCAGCAATTCTTGCCAGTCGCGAAATCTTGCACGGCCTGTTGCGGCAACTGACATGGGTCGAACTGCGATCGGCGCTGATCCTAGCGGTGATGACGGCGATCGTGCTGCCCTTGCTGCCGAACCGAACGTTGGACCCCTGGGGCGGTTTCAATCCTTGGGAGGTCTGGTTTCTCACGGTGCTGATGGCCTCGATATCGTTCGCCGGCTATGTCGCTGTCCGCGTGCTTGGCGCCAAGCGCGGCCTGCTCGTCAGTTCGCTTGCCGGTGCATTGGTCTCTTCCACAGCCGTAACCGTGGCGCTCGCCCGCAACGCCGCATCGGCAAGCAATCCACTGCCGCTCGCAGGCGCGGCATCGCTGGCAGCAATGGTTTCGGTGCTGCGCGTTTGCGTCGTGGTTCTGATCATCGAGCCAAGCGTGTTCGCTTCCGTCGGCGTCCCGGCGATTGCCGCGGCGCTCGCCTTCGCTGCCTGCGGAACATTGCTTTTGGCTCGCGACAGCGGGAACCGCGAAGGCGGCACGATCGCGCGCAATCCATTCGAACTTGGCCCCTTGCTCCTCTTCGCCTTGCTCTTTGCTGTCGTGGCGACCGCAAGTGCCGCGCTGGCCGCTGAATTCGGCGGGCGCGGCTTGCTGGCGAGTTCGGCATTTGCAGCCACGTTCGATGTCGATGTCTCGGTGCTCGGCGCGTTGCGCCTCGTCAAACACTCGGTCCCTGTCGGAACGGTGGGCCAAGCGGTGCTGGCGGCGCTGGCAGCAAATGCGGTCGGCCGCCTGCTGCTCGCAATCTCCGCCGGTCCGGTCAGGTTCTGGTTGCCATTGGCCGGCGCAACCCTGATTGCCGCGACCGTGGGCACCTGCGCCATGCTGTTGACCAGCCTTTGATGGAAGCGCGCTTCTCGGGCCTCCTTTGATGCGGATCAAGGGCCAAGGTCCGCCACCGTTCTATGGAATTCCATGAAAGGAGTTCTCCATGACTGACTTGAAGGACCTTACCCCGAAATTCCGCAATGTCCGGCTGCTGCTCGCCCGCGAGAAAGGCCATCCCGAAGGCGACCGTGAAGAGGGCTATGACGTGCTTGCTCCGCTAACCGGCGAAGGCCGGATCGATGCCGAGGAATGGAAGTCGCATAAGGCCTCCTGCCGCGTGCGCCGGTTTCGCACCGGCGAAGACGATCTGATCGGCCGGCTCCGCCGCAAGCCCGGCGGACAGTGGTATTTCGACTACGCCGAAGGCGATCGTGACGACGAGATCGGCTTTCATCTCGGCGAAGAACGGTTCGTGACCGGTGAGTATGTGTCGATCGAGCGCAACGGCGCCATGCATACCTACCAGGTGGCACGGGTCGAACGGCCTTGATGCCTCGGGGCCAAGCTCCGTGGACGTGAACCATGCCGCGGCGCATCCTCATTGTGCTCGGTCATCCCGACCCGTCCCCGGACCGGCTCTGCCGCGGTCTTGCCAAGGCTTATGGCGAGGGCGCGGAAAAGGCAGGGCATTCCGTCCGCCGGGTCGATCTGGCAACGCTTGATTTTCCCATGCTGCGGACAATGCAGGCGTTCGAACACGGTTCGGTTCCAGACGAGCTGAAGGACGCGGCCGAGGCCATCGTCTGGGCCGAGCACATCGTCTTTGTCTTTCCACTGTGGCTCGGGACCATGCCGGCCATGCTCAAGGCATTTCTGGAACAGGTCATGCGACCGGGAACTGCCTTTGCCTATCCGGACAAGGGCGGCGGCTTCACCAAGACATTGCTTCGTGGCCGCTCGGCGCGCGTCGTGGTGACGATGGGCATGCCCTCCGTTCTTTACCGGCTATGGTTCCTCGGACATGGCCTCGCCGGCATGCGGCGAAGCATCCTCCATTTTGTCGGCATCAGTCCGGTGCGCGAGACTCTGTTCGGCATGGTTGCTGCCGCCAGCGACGCAACCCGCGCGAAATGGATCCGGCAAATGCGTGGACTGGGCGAACGGGCCAGATAACGCCCGTTGAATGTCGATCACGGCACCAGGACGGCGGCGCCGCTCAATCTCCCTTCCCTCAGATCGTCCAACGCCTGATTGGCCTGTTCCAGCGGATAGACCTTGGTATGCGTGCGAACCTGCGCGCGCTTCGCAATGGGAAAGAACTCTTCCGCGTCGCGGCGCGTCAGGTTTGCTACCGACACCAGTTCACGCTCTTCCCAGAGCAATTTGTAAGGCATCGCCGGGATGTCACTCATGTGAATGCCGCCGCAAACCACGCGGCCACCCTTGCGAACAGCACGAAGCGCGATCGGCACCAGGTCACCGACAGGAGCGAAGATGATCGCGGCGTCGAACTGCCTGGGCGGAAGTTCGTCCGAACCGCCCGCCCAGGTCGCGCCGAGCGAGCGGGCAAATTCCTGTGCTTCCTTGTCGCCCGGCCGGGTGACAGCGAAAATCTCACGACCTTGCCAGATCGCGATCTGGGCGACGATATGGGCGGCAGCGCCGAAGCCGTAAATCCCGAGCCGCTTGCCGTCACCGGCTTTCTTCAGGCATCGCCAGCCGATCAGGCCAGCGCAAAGCAACGGCGCTTGCGATACGGGGTCGGCATCGGGGTCCAAGTCGAACGCGAATCGCGCGTCGGCAATGACATGGCTGGCGAAGCCGCCATCGCGTGTATAGCCAGTGAAGTCTGGCTGGTCGCAGAGATTTTCACTCCCCGCGGCGCAGTAGGGACAATGGCCGCAAGTATGCCCGAGCCAAGGCACGCCAACTCTGCGCCCGACCCTGGAACGGCCGACGCCCTCGCCAACCGAATCGATGATGCCGACGATTTCGTGCCCCGGGATGAGCGGCAGTTTCGGATGAAGCAGATCACCGTCAACCACATGCAGATCGGTTCGACAAACCGCGCATGCCTCGACCTTCAGCCTGATCTCGCCCGCGCCAGGCAAAGGATCGGGCCTGTCGAGAAGTTTCAAGGGAGTGCCGACGCTTTCGAGCACCATTGCTCTCATGACGCGCTCCATGTTGCCCGGAAACAAACGAAAGTGGATTGCGACCCGAAACCAAGCGACGGCGATGCGGCCTTCAACCATGCGAACGCCGGGCATTGCCCTGACAGCCCGTTCCGTCTAGCGGCGTTCGGCCTGGCTGTTGACCTTGCCGTCGTGAGTCGGCTCACCGACAAGAAGGGTGATCCCGGCAGTCCTTCGAAAACTGCGACAGTCGCAGGGCTCGGGCCAAAGGGCTGCCTGGTTCAGGGCCTATGGATCGACGGTGAACTCGGCCCACATGCCGGCGCCAAAGTGACCTGGCACGTTGCAGATAAGCAGGTATTTTCCAGCCTTCAGTTCGACGGTCAATGTGCCTGATTTGCCGGGATCGAGCTCCGAAACTTCGCCCTTGTCGCCAGCCTTGTCTTCGTCGACCCGGTTCTCGGCCTCAACGTAAGGAAGCGGCTTGCCGGGATCGGCAAGGTACATCACGATCATTTCGTGAACGGTGTCCTTGGAGTCGTTTTTCACATTGAATGTGACCTCCCCGGCCTTCACCGCACCAGGCAAGACCTTGATGCCCATGGTCGCCTTGGCGAGATCGAGTCCTGGCGCTGCATAGGCAAGACCCATCGGCATCTCCGTACTCGCGCCCTTGTCCCACAGCGAGACCTGGACAATAGCGGCAGCCTGGGCAGCGCCGGCACTGCCGGCCATGAGCATTGCGGCGGCAAGCCCGAGCGCTGCTCTCCTCGATATGGATTTCATGACAGTCCTCCTTCAGGACGGCAGCAGAAGCGCTCCACATCCCTCCCGTCATCCTGCTCGCGGCGTCACCCGCGGTCCTTGCGCCAGATCAAACGGACCGGCGAGCCCGACCGGCGGCGGCGATGGAGCTGTCAGCCAGTTGTCAGGTTGAATTGGGTATGCCGCACCAATGACGGTCATATCGCCGTCTGACCGAACCGATCGAAATCCAACCCCACAAGGCGCATCACCGCGCCCAACCTCCCGAATGGAGCCATCATGTATCGCACACTCGTCCTCGCCGCTCTCGCCGGCATGATTGCAGGGCCGGCGCTCGCCGCCGGCGGCAGCTGCAGCACCGCCCCGAAATCACAGTTCAAGCCCAAGGCAACGCTCGAGGCGCAATTGACCGGCGAAGGCCTTACCGTTCGCCAGATCAAGGTCGAGAAGGGCTGTTACGAAGTCTACGCGGTCGACAAGGCCGGCAAGAAGGTGAACCTGGCCTACAATGCCGAGACCCTTGAAAAGCTCGACAATGCCGAAGCCGGCGAAAATTGATCGGAACGTTTCGGTAGCCACGGACGCGCAGCCATCGCCGGAGATGGTGCGCGTCTGGGACCGGGTCGTGCGGAGCTTCCACTGGGCGCTGGTGCTGAGCTTCGTCACGGCCTGGCTCACCTCCCATTCCTCGGAGGACATTCACCATTGGGCTGGCTACGCCGCTGCTGGGCTGGTCGCGATGCGGCTCTTGTGGGGCGTTCTTGGCACGCCCTATGCGCGCTTCTCGCAATTCGTGCGTGATCCGGCAACAGTGCTACGCTACCTCCTGGCGTTGCTGAGCGGTCGCGAAGCCCGCTACATCGGCCATAACCCGGCCGGCGGCGCAATGGTGGTCGTGCTGATTGCGGCGATGGCTACGACGGCGCTGACCGGATGGTTGATGACAACGGACGCCTATTTCGGCGTGTCGTGGGTCGAGGCGGCGCACAGCCTTGCCGCGCACGGATTGCTCGTGCTGGTCCTTTTCCATGTAGGTGGCGTCGCGCTGGCAAGCTTTCGACATCGTGAAAACCTTGTCCGGGCCATGGTCACGGGGCGAAAACGCAAAGCCGAGCCGGCGGACATCGCCTGACGATCCGTCGACGCGCCAGCCCCGATTCGCCTCCCAACGAACAACGGGCGCATGTCGATTGCCCGTTGTTCGACATGATCGCGACAGCCAGCGACGCCACGCGACCTGGAAATCGGAACAGCAACGCAAACAGTCATTTGCCGCCCGTGGACGGATTTGACCCGCATCAAAGCTCCCGCTCCTTTTTCCTGTTCAATACCTCCCATCAAGGTCTCGAATTTTGGGAGCGCATCATGAGCACGGCTGGAATCAACATCCCTGTCCCTAGAGCCACTACCTCGGCATCGACGAAGCTTCGACTTGGTTCCCTCACCGCACTGGTGATCGGCTCGATGGTCGGCTCCGGGGTGTTCAGCCTGCCGCAGAACATGGCTGCCGGCGCCGGGCCTCTTGCCATCCTGATCGGCTGGGTCATCACCGCCGTCGGCATGCTGGCGCTGGTCTTCGTCTATCAATCGCTTGCCACCCGCAAGCCCGAACTCGACGCCGGGCCCTACGCCTACGCCAAGGCCGGCTTCGGCCCTTTCATCGGCTTCAACAGCGCCTGGGGCTACTGGATCAGTGCCTGGGTTGGCAACGTCTCCTACGCGGTGATCGTATTCAGCGCCCTGTCCTATTTCTTTCCGGCCTTCGGTGACGGAAACACCTGGCAGGCGGTGGTCGGCGCATCGATCCTGTTGTGGCTGATCCACATCCTGGTTCTCGCCGGCATCCGGCAGGCGGCGGTCGTGAACCTTATCGTCACTGTGGCCAAGATCGCTCCGATCGTCCTGTTCGTCGGCGTTGTTGCCGTCGCCTTCAAACTGCAGGTCTGGTCGCTCGACTTCACCGGTCTGGGCAACGCCAGTCTCGGCTCGATCACCGCACAGGTGAAGAGCACGATGCTGGTGACCTTGTGGGTGTTCATCGGCATCGAAGGTGCCAGCGTATTTTCCAGCCGGGCCGAGCGCCGCAAGGACATCGCCACGGCGACAGTCCTCGGCTTCTTCACTTGTCTCGCGCTGTACGCCCTGGTGTCGCTGCTGTCGCTGGGCATCCTCAGCCAGCCTGAACTCGCCGCGCTTAAGAACCCGTCCATGGCAGGCGTGCTGGAGGCGGTTGTCGGGCCTTGGGGCGCTATTCTCATCAACATCGCGCTTGTCGTGTCGGTGGTTGGCGCCTTCCTGAGCTGGACGCTGCTTGCCGCCGAGATTCCGCATGTCGCCGCCAAGGACGGGACGATGCCGAAGTTCTTTGGCCGCGAAAGCGACCGTGGTGTGCCGTCAACCTCGCTCTTGATCACCAACCTGCTTGTCCAGGCATTCCTGGTGATCACACTTTTCGCGCAAAGCACCTACCAGGCGCTGTTCTACATCGCGTCGGCCGCGATCCTGGTGCCCTACATCTTTTCAGGAGCCTATGCGGCCAAGCTGGCGCTGACCGGAGAGAGCTACGAGAGCGGCGAGCAACGCGCCGGTCCGCTTTTCGCCGGCCTGCTGGCGACCGTCTACGGGCTGTGGCTCGTCTACGCGGCGGGTCCTGCATACCTGTTCATGTGCGCGATCCTCTATGCGCCCGGCATCCTCTTCTACATCTGGGCGCGCCGCGAAACCAATCAGCGCGTGTTCCATCCTGCCGAAGCGGTACTCGCCGCAGCCCTCGTCGCCGTCGCCATTCTCGCCGTTTACGAGATGTGGACCGGCGCTGTCAGCCCGCTGTGAGAGGATTGACGCGATGACAAGCCTGGGTGTCCATTCCGAAGTCGGCCGTCTGCGCGAGGTGATGGTCCATCGTCCGGATCTCAGCCTGCGCAGGCTGACGCCGGAGAACTGCAAGGCGCTGCTGTTCGACGACGTGCTGTGGGTCAAGCGAGCCCGCCAGGAGCACGACGTCTTCGTCGATGCGTTGCGCGAACGCGGTGTGCTGGTGCATTCCTTCGGGGAACTGCTGACAGAGACAATGAACCTGGCCAAGGCCCGCGACTGGCTCCTCGACCGCCGGGTTCATCCCGGCGTCGTCGGGCTGGACATGGTCGACGAAATGCGGGGATGGCTCAATGAGATGCCGTCGGAGCAACTGGCGTCTTACCTTGTCGGCGGCATTGCCCGGGCGGAGCTTCCTTTCGAGCCCAAAGGGCTGACCGGAAGGACGCTAACCCCCCAGGATTTCGTGCTGCCGCCGCTGCCAAATCAGCTTTTCACCCGTGACAGCTCATGCTGGATTTACGCTTCGGTTTCGGTCAACGCCATGTACTGGCCCGCCAGGCGCCCGGAAGCGGCCAATGTCGAAGCCGTCTATCGCTTCCACCCTCGCTTTCGCGACAGCGGCGTCCCCTTTGTTTCGCCAGACTTGGGAACAGGCACCAGCCTGGAAGGCGGTGATGTCATGCCGATTGGTGGCGGAACGGTTCTCATCGGCATGGGAGAGCGCACCACGCCACAAGCGGTGGGCGACCTCGCGCGCAGCCTGTTCGCAGCCGGCGAAGCCACGCGTGTGATTGCCGCGCTGATGCCGCGAGACCGCAGTTTCATGCATCTCGATACCGTCTTCACTTTCTGTGACCGCGATTTGGTGACCATGTATCCGCCAGTGGTCGAGCGGCTGCGCACCTTCTCGCTGCGGCCAGGCGACGGAAAGTCGGCGGTTGAGGTCACCGATGAGAAAAAACCGTTCACCGAGGTGGTGGCGGAAGCACTTGGGCTGAAGTCCCTGCGGATCATCGCCACGGGCGGCGACCGCTACGAGGCCGAGCGCGAGCAATGGGACGATGGCAACAATGTCGTTGCGGTCGAGCCCGGTGTGGTCATCGGCTACGACCGAAATGTCTACACCAACACGCTTCTGCGCCGCGCGGGAATTGAAGTGATAACGGTCGAGGGCGCCGAGCTTAGTCGCGGTCGCGGCGGCGGGCACTGCATGACCTGTCCGATTGCCCGTGACCCGATCTGACCCGAAAGGAAATCCCCATGTCGATGAATCTTCACGGTCGCTCCGTGCTCACGCTGGACGATCTCACGGCCGACGAGATCCGATTTCTCCTGAAACTGGCCGCCGATCTCAAGGCCGCCAAGCTCGCCGGGCACGAGATGCCGCGTCTTGTCAGGAAGAACATCGCGCTGATCTTCGAGAAGGATTCGACGCGCACGCGGACGGGGTTCGAAGTGGCGGCCTATGACCAGGGCGCCCACGTCACCTATTTCGGCCCCACTGGCAGCCATATCGGCCACAAGGAATCGATGAAGGATACCGCCCGCGTGCTCGGCCGCATGTACGACGCGATCGAATATCGCGGCTTTGGCCAGCACCAGGCCGAACTGCTCGCCGCGCATGCCGGCGTGCCCGTCTACAACGGCCTCACCGACGAAGCGCATCCGACGCAGATCCTCGCCGATTTCATGACCATGCGCGAATTCACGCACAAGCATCTCTCGGACATGACCGTCACATTCGTTGGCGAAGGGCGCGACAACGTCGCGCTGTCGCTGGCGCTGGGTGCCGCCAAGGTCGGCATCGACATGCGCATTGCCTCGCCAAAGGACCTATGGCCGGATGAAAAATTCTGCGCCCATGTCCGGGAGCTGGTGGAACATAGCGGCGGCCGCTTCCGACTCGACGAGGATGTGATGAGTTGCGTCCAGGATGCCGATTTCATCTATACCGACGTATGGATGTCGATGGGCGAGGACAAATCGGGCTGGGCCGAGCGCATTCGCCTTTTGAAGCCATATCGTGTCACCAGCGAGGTGATGGCTGCCGCCGGCAACCCCCACGTGAAGTTCATGCATTGCCTGCCGGCGTTCCACGATACCGAGACGGAGATAGGTGCCTTCGTCGCGAAGGAATACGGGATCGACTGCATGGAGGTCACCGACGAGGTGTTCGAATCGGCTGCCTCGATCGTCTTCGACCAGGCGGAAAACCGCATGCACACCATCAAGGCCTTGCTCGTCGCCACGATCGGCAATTGAGATGCGCATCGTCGTTGCGCTTGGCGGAAACGCACTGCTGCGTCGTGGAGAGCCGATGACGGCCGGGAACCAGCGCGCCAACATTGTGCGCGCCGCCTCGGTGCTCGCCGAACTCGTCGGCGAAGGGCACTCGATCGTAATCACGCACGGCAACGGACCGCAGGTGGGGCTTCTGGCCCTGCAGGCGGCGGCGACCTCGGATGGCGGCACATTTCCACTGGACGTGCTCGGCGCCGAGAGCGCCGGCATGATTGGCTATGTGATCGAGCAGGAGCTCGGCAATCTCCTCACGCAAAGGCTGTTTGCGACGCTGCTGACGCAGGTGAAGGTGGATCCGCACGATCCGGCTTTCGCTCATCCGACGAAGCCGATCGGCCCGGTCTACGACGAAGCGACGGCACGCAAGCTTGCCACCGAACGCGGCTGGCAAATCGCACCCGATGGCGACAAATGGCGCCGCGTCGTGCCCTCGCCCAAGCCGCTGGCGATCCTGGAAGCATCCGTGATCTCGTTCCTTGTCGAACGCGACGTCATCGTCATCTGCACCGGCGGCGGCGGCGTTCCCGTGGTAGCGCGGGACGATGGCAGCCTTTGCGGCGTGGAGGCCGTTATCGACAAGGATCTGGCAAGCTCGCTTCTTGCCCGCCAGTTGAAAGCCGACATGCTGCTGATGCTGACCGATGTCGATGCCGTCTATGTCGACTTTGGAACCACCACCGCTCATGCGCTCCAGCGAGTGACGCCCAAGGAGATATCCGGGCGGAATTTTCCCGCTGGCTCCATGGGACCGAAGGTCAGTGCCGCAATCGAATTCGTTGAAGCGACCGGCAGGCCAGCCGCGATCGGCAAGCTCGATGACGCCGTAGAAATCGTCAGAGGAAATCGCGGCACACGGCTCGAAGCCGGCGCCCCGCTTTGAGGCGCGCCGGACGGCGGATGAGGCACGCAGTTTGGCCTGGCCCTAGAAAAGCGTGCTGTCGTGATGGAATGGCCGAACACGGCTGGGAGACGCCGAGTTTGCCGTAGCGTCACCCGTCGCGCGTTTGTAAACCAGGCGTATGACAAAGGCGAAGTATCCGACCTGCAACAGGACTAGGTCGACGATCGCCCAGCCGAGTGCGCTCCAGATTGAACCGGTTGCCGTGTAGGCCCAGAGGGCCACGACGCCCGACGTAAAAAACATTCCCACCAGAAATTGCGGAAAATACATCGCTGCTCACCAGCCGTTCCGATGCAAGGGTTCGAAGCGCGTTGCCATCGCCCAGAGCAAAAGAACATTCTAGCGATCGGAGTGCCTGGCCGCTTGATATGAATCAACAAGCTGGACGGCCAGATTAGGTAGTTTCCCGTAGGGACATAACCGAATTTCGCCACCCACGGATTCGCGCGATTGCTGTGTCGCGGATCAACCGGGAAAACAGCCATGCACACCTACACGACCTCCAGAATTGCCCTGCCGTCACGGTCCCCCCAGCCGACCCTGCCTGAGGCTTTCGAGCCCGCGCTGCTGCAGCCGCTGAGCTTCTTTCCCGCCGGCGCGGAAATCTATGCCCAGGGCGAGAAGGCCGGGCCCTTCTACCAGGTCGAGTTCGGCGCCGTCCGCATCTACCGCCTGCTCGCCGATGGCCGTCGCCAGATCAGCGCCTTTCACCTGGCCGGAGAGACATTCGGCTTCGAGGCCGATACCACGCACCATTTCTTCGCCGAGGCAATCAACGCCACCGGCATCCGCGTCTTTCGCTTCGCCACGGGTGCGGACATCTCGCGTCAGGTGCTGCCCCTGGCGCTCAAAGGGCTGACCAGGGCGCAGGAACACCTGTTGGTCCTCGGCCGCCAGAATGCCATCGAACGCGTCGCTGCCTTCCTCCTCGACATGGCCGAGCGGCAGGGCGGATTGCAGCCGATCGAGCTGCCGATGTCGCGCATGGACATCGGCGATTATCTCGGCCTCACCATCGAGACCGTGTCGCGGGTGCTGACCCGGCTGAAGGACAAGGGCGTTATCCGCCTCACCAGCCTGCGCAGCATCGAAATCGTCAAGCACGAAGCGCTTCAAGATATGAGCGAATGACCAACGGACAGCGCAGTGCTTCCGAACAACCGAGGATTAGAGGCCGTATATGACCACGAATAGCGCGATTACCACACGTACCGGATTTCAATTCGAGGTGCGCCGCGCGCGGCCTCAAGACGAACCGGCCTTGGCGGAGTTCTTCACCCATGTGACGCCAGACGACCTGCGATTTCGCTTTCTCGGCGGAGTGAAGGAAGTTTCGCACGAGCGGCTTGTGGCAATGACGCGGTCCGATGATGCACGGATACACAATTTTCTTGCGTTCTCGACCGACGGAATGCTGATCGCGGTCGGGACACTCGCGTGCGATGAGGCTCGTCGGCACGGAGAGGTCGCGATTTGCATCAGAGCGGATCGCAAGCATATGGGCGTCAGCTGGGAACTGCTCGCTTACATAGCCAGATATGCTGAAGGCTTGGGCCTCCATACAATCGAGTCGATCGAGAATCGCGAAAACCGTGCAGCTATCGAGCTCGAACGTGACATGGGGTTCACCGTCACGGCCTACCCTGACGATCCGACCCTGGTCCTGGTTCAACGCCAGCTGGGCAGTGGACTACCGAACTAACTGCCCCAGCTTGCCAGTTTTCAGAGTCCGGAGTTTGCTGCCCACGGCCTTTCCTCCTCCGTGGGATCGCAGCACGTCGGCGCGCCGATCGGCAGCCTCATGTCATGCTTGGAATGCAGGCGGATGCTGCTGAGCAAGTTGACGTGGCGATCCGGAGCGCGGTAAAGGCGAAGGCGTGAACGCCCTTTCGGTAGCAAAATGGCAGCAGCAGCCACCCTCGGCTCCTGTCGTAAGCCAGAAAATCTAACGAAATCAGGCACGGAGGAATGGCCGAGCGGTTTAAGGCACCGGTCTTGAAAACCGGCGTGGGTGCAAGCTCACCGTGGGTTCGAATCCCACTTCCTCCGCCAGTCAACCCCTAAAATGCCTTGGAATACGTGGGGTTTGGCGATTTTCGGTTAGTGACCGACTAACCAATTGACTAACCAGTGTGGTTAGGCGGCACAAACCAAATTGCGAAAAATCCCATCCGATTGTCACCGTAAGCATTGCGGTGTCTAATTCATGCGGGTTTGGGAAGGGTTTCGCATGTCAGATAATGCGTCCGACAATGACTATGGGGCCTTCTTCAATGCGGTCAAGCGCGTCAAGAGCGACGTATATTGGTAGACCGCTTTCAAAAGTTCTTTTGCCAGTTCAATTGCCAGTTCCGCCTCTACCTCCCCGATTTTGTCGTAATCCTTCGCTTCAATGTGTGCGGCATCGTTCCCGAGAATGCGTAGCTCGTCGGCCGCAGTTAGAAGTTCCGTTGGAATTATCGCCACAGCGCTCAACGCAGCTACCCTGGCCTTCAGGTTCGCTCCATTTGCCTTTTTGTCCTCGCACAATTCTTCAAGCGTTCGGCGGATCATTAACGCCGACGCCCGATAGCAACCCGAAGCGTGGCATTTGATAGCCTCCTCTAGCGACGACAAAATGCGGGGAGGCAAGTTGGAGGCATCGAAATCAATTACTTCTGCCGGAAACGTCACCTTTTCATCCGTCCCAGCGATTTGCGCGAAGAAAAGGACAGACCTGCATTCAGGATTGGGACAGAGGCGGATACCAAATTTCTTGGTCCCGGCGTTCCTGAAATTTCCGCCGGGCTCTTTCACATGAAGGGTACTTTGCACGTCATTTATGCCGATCCCGCCAAAACTCCCAACATGCCGACAAGCAGGACAACGGATATTCAGGGCAGTAGCGTTGAACGGCGTAAAAGCTCCCGACGACTTTAGGTCCAAAGCTCCCCCCTTTTTTGAAAATGGCGGCGTAGTTGCCTCTTATGCCATTACCAAAGATCATGCTCTCTACAAAAGCAATTCGTCGCAATTTTCCACTGCGTTGAATGGCTAACTCGCTGTTAGGCGTTGCCTTCTGTCGCGTTTTCGTCGTCCAGTGCGGTACGTTCGTTTCGCTACCGCGCTCATCAAACGCTATGGGAAAGGTGCGCTCTTTGCCACGGTCGAGAGGGCGCTATTCTGTACAAGTTGTGACCGTGGAGGGCCGGTCCGGCTCGAAATTCACAAATTACCAGGGGGGGGTAGCGTGCCGAAGCAACTTAATAGGGTTGACCCTGCCAAGGCATTGGAACTTCTGAAATGGGGTTTCTCCAATACCGATGACGGATACGTTCTTTGCATGATTTGGGCGGCGCACGCCATCCAAGACGGTCGCGAAGGTCACGCGAAGCGGTTTCTTAACTTTCCAAAGGAAGCTGTCACAACGAGTCTGGATTCAAAATACAGGGCTTTCCCCTGGGATCTCGAAACGTTAATTACTGTTGATTTCAATACACTTAAGCTTCGCACCGCAGTTGCACCGTTGAAAACAAACGAATTCAACACGGTAGCAGATGTCGTGAACCTTCTCCGCTCCGCTGAAGATAATGAAACACCGGGCCGCGTCGATGAGACTAATGTACTGATGGAGCTTCACCGTATCAGTCATCGGCAATTTGGTTGGCAACGTAACTTCGCCAATACCCAAGACATTTATAGATACATCTACATCTACGGACAGGGTGATTGCGCAGCATTCTTCGAGGCCAAATACGGAGTTTCAATTGTAGAGTTTTTCGCAGTTGCGTTTGCTTACTACGCTTACCTGTCGCGAGGTCCTTGGTGCTCTCCACTTAAGGAACTCGACGCCTTTAGCGTGTCCTCTGATGCGCTCAGTAAGAGTTTGAGTCTTCTCTCTTGCGACGTTTGGCAGGCAAGACGGAAATCGAAAGAGCTTCTAAGTAAATTCGCGGAAAATGCTGAGTCCGAATTGCCAACGATTTATCAGCCAAGCTATCTGAGGATCAAACCCATCGTGCGCAGGGACTTGGGTTTGAGGCAGGAGTATATCGCCCCTCTTCCCACCCTTATCGTCCTGCGCGCAACGCTAGGCTTGTACTATGATTTACAGGGTGGTGGAACATCAATCACAAACGATGCAACAATGCGTTTCGAGCAGTACGCACGTCGGACGATAACTGCACATTGTCCCGGCTTCGAAGCTATGCCTGCGTTTCAGTATGTTCATAAGGGCAATCGAGTGGACACGCCCGACGCCCTTGTGCGTCGAGATGGGAGCGTAGTAGCCGTATTTGAATGCAAGGCCACCAAACTAACGTTTGAAGCTCAATATGCCGAGGATCCGGTAGAGGCTGCGAAGTCAGGTTACTCACAGATTGCCAAGGCAATATTTCAACTCTGGCGTTTCTTTTCTCACGTCCGCCGTGGGATCATCGATTGCGATGTGGCTCCGGATGCGCCAGCTATCGTGCTGACGATGGATGCTTGGACCCAAATGTCGCGAGGATTGCGCGACACTTTGGTCGCCGAGGCTATAAAAATAGCTGAAGAGAAAGAGCCAGACTTGATCGAGGAGGACAGGCGACATCCGATCTTCTGCCCGATCCAGGAATTGGATCGGATTCTTGTGACGTCGAATGAAGACCAAGTGCTGGCGACGTTCCGAGCGGGCAAGGAGTTGCACTATCAAGGATGGAGCATTCAACAAGTGCGAGATGATGCGGTGCCAGCGCTCACCGAGGAAAAGAGGTATGCATTCGATCCGAGCGAATTGCTGCCTTGGTGGCGGAAATTGCCCGACGGGCGCGGCTGACGCGGACGTGAAATCGGAACCAATTAGGCCCGTCATTTTTGTGCCTATCGATTTGGCGTACGGAGAACCCCTCCGCCGCAATCGTTGAATTCTAGGCGCTTTCCAGCGCGACTAACCTTTTCGACCAACCGTCTCGGCAACGAACCGGTCCATCCGCTAGCGTCCGTTTGAATGTTTGCTGCTCATGTCGGTCAGTTTCTCGGCAAGCTCTGTGCTTCCAATCTAGGCATTCCTCTCCGGTCGCGTCTCGGCCGATTTGCAGCGTTGAGCGATAGTTCGCTTTCGAGCTGCGGAAACACTCTCGCTCATTGTCGTAGGAAAGCCAGCTAGGCCATAGGCGTTCACGACCGACCCGAAGCGCTTGATGAAAAGTTTGTGATTTGGGAGGTGGCGGTCCCTGTCGATCAAAGCGATTGTGACGTATCCGAACTTTGCGTGCAGTCGGCGAATGCCGTGTAACAGCTCTTCATCCGAGTAGTATCTACCTCGTTGACCGGTCGGGAGGCACATAAAACCAACCGTCCTATACACCGCTGACAGGCTGCCGAAGTGCGCCCAATATGCGTGAGAGGATGGTGTGTAGGGGCACTTGTTGATCATTGCCTGCGAAAGCCTCTTTTTCTCTCGAAAGAGTCGCTTCAGACTTCTGATCATGTCGGGCTCTCGGAGAGGGTAGACCCGCCTAAGCCTGAATAGCCGCTGCGCTCGCGCAAATAGTTTGGGATCGACAATGGGCTCCATCACCTTGGTTCGCACCCAAAGATCCGGAGGGTTCCGACTTACCGGTTTTTTCATTTTGTGGTTGGTCCGATTAAAGACGTAGTATCCGACCATCAACTCGCTGCGGAGGACGCCCTTGACCCGTCCCCAGCTCCATAAAGCGCCATCTGTCGACGGTATCTTTTCGTCGTGCAACGTCTTGGCGATGTTCGCAATGCTCCGCTTCTGCAGGACGAACATCCGGAAGATTCGCCGTACGATTTTGAGTTCATTTTGGGGGCCGGGCATAAACAATACGCGGTCTGAGTTCAGCCCCTTGCGCTCGCCCGGCCCCAGCCACAATTTTGGCGTTCCATCCTGGCTAACCAATAGCCGTCTTATGCCATACAAGGCGGGGCCGCCCTGCTTAAACCCAAGACCAGCTTGCTGGATGTGCGCTCGGCAGATTTTGCTGGAAAGTTCGCGGCTGTACTCGGCTGCCATTACCCGCTTGAGGTTCTTGACGATACTGGCGACCATGCTGCCGTCATTCTCGAAGGGCTCTCCGCAGTAGTGGACATTGACCCCAGCATCTCTACAGATGAATTCGTAGTGAGCGGCTTGATCAGTGTCCTGAAATCTCCCCCACCTGCTTACATCCAACACCAGTATCGCGGCGTACGTCCGTTGGCCCGTCACAACATCGGTGAGCAACTTCTTCAGGCCATCTCTTCCTTTCAGGCTGAGCCCGCTCTTGCCTGCGTCAACATAAGTTTCGACAACCGCAAAGCCCCTGTCTTCAGCATACTCAGCAATGGCCGCGATTTGATTGTCCAATGAATACCGCTGATGCTCGGTCGACATGCGAATGTACTGAGCCGCAGGAATTCGGAGACCAGTTGTGAGCACAGTCACTATAGTGACCCCTCAAGCATGGTGTACCGCGAGCCATATCGGAGCGTTACGGCTGTCGATTAATATACGTTATCCAGAAGTTGCGATACGGACACGTTTTGGCGTGCCCGGCCTCGTCAGAATAACTCCTCGATGTCTGTAGCGCTGCTTTTGCTGCGCTGACGGACGACGAGTTCAAGATCGAGGGAGGAGAGTGCCGCCATCAATGTGCGCAACTGCACCGCAGGCTTGCCTGCTTCGAGATGCGATATAGTACCTTGGCGAAGGTGGGTTCGATCGCCAAGTGCACCTTGGGTAAGGCCAGCCTTCCGGCGTGCGCGGCGTAGTATGGCGCCAAGCTGCTTTTCGTTGCGTGCGATGACATCCATCATCTAAGCCTCCACCAATGATACGCGATAGCGTATAAACTAGACATATACGCGATCACGTATGAAAGCGAGTCTTATGAGTCCATCGCCAGGCCGTCGCCTCAACAATGTTGCCGCCGGCTGGCGGCGATCAAAGCGATAACAAACGGTGCAAGGCGCTCGCGTCCATCCACCCCTGCGAATACCCCTGCCCGATTACGTTGAGTTGATCGCGTTGCATTTGTTGCGATTTGCCGCTGCTAGCTCCTGATTGGATAACTGCTGCTCTGTCATTGAAGCGCCTTTGGTGTAGACGATGCGGCATACGCTGCGGCCATCGCGGCAAAACCTTCCGGGTCGGATGCTCTGGCCTTCGCGATAAAATACAGTTGCTCGCCTTGCGCCTTACGCTTCAAAGCCGGCTCGCAAACGATGCGACCGGCTGCTGCCAGAACGTCGGCAAACTCCATTGAACCGGCAAAATAGTCGTTCATGGTATTGCCGAAGGCTTTGACCGATGCGTTAGGCATTTGGTTGCCAAGCCACGCGGCAAATATCGTCAGGTCGGCGGCGTCCAGACAAAGCTTATTGTCAGCAACAGACGTGCGTTCCGTGGTAACGTCGAAGCGCTCAATTCGGATCGCATGTGGATTGATATGCGGATCGGTGCAATTCTGTATCTGAACAATCCTGTTATGCAGAAGCGCAACGTAAACGTTGGCGCTTTCGACATAGATTATCTGCGAGGTCATTGCTGTTGCCCTATTCATCGAAGTCGATAGTTGCTTCGATTGGATTGCCGTCGTAATCGCCGAACACGATGGCCAATCTTCCATTCGTAAAAGGCTCATTTCCGCTCAAATTGCGCCGCTCACGTGCGCTCAGATTGTGAAGCTTGGTCAAATTGCCGTCCAAGATTTCCGCTTCGAGCTTTGCGTTGTTGAAGTATGTGATACGCATCGTCATGTTCCTTGTGTGGGTTCAATCGAATATCGAGTGACGCCATATCGGCGGTTTTTGGACCATCGTGCAATGTCGTCGGCTCTTATGACCAATATCTTCCCGTGTCGGTTCGCGATTGGAAACGAATTGAACGACTGCATATAGTAGAGGCGTTGCATGTCCCATTCGAAGATGGACGCGGCAAAGGTTTCGTCAACGAATTCGCAAGAGGGTATTGCGACTGCCTCGTTTTGCGTTGTTGTCATGATGTCTCTAGCCATTGATCATCCGACGGTAGGCTTCGGACGCTTCTTCGTCCGATACATTCACAGGAAGCGTAGTGGTGTGTTGCTTGTCGTCGCTGGCGTCCTTATGAACGGCGTCCAAATTCCGGGCCTTCTCAATGGATGTCATCAGTTGGCGAAGCTCGCCGGAATTGATCTCGCCTTGGGAATACGCTTCGATTGGATCGCCGTTTGGGATCATGGCGGGTATGCCACCCATAGGAACGAGCATCTTCAGCAACACTGACAGCAATTGTGTATCGCCACCGAGCGCGGCGGAAATAGCGGTTGTAATGATCGCATCGCCGTGTTTGGTAAGATGTTCCAATGCACGGCGACGATGCGAGATCGCACCCGGCGCGCGTCCACCAAGCTTATTCCCGGGCAAGAACCTGCCGGTAATTTTGTCTTTGTCACCCATCAAGAATTCCGTTTAAATTTCGGTAATTAGCGGTTCACAGCCATTCAATGCGCCGTCCGTGCAGTGCCAAAAAGGCGGCTACATCTGCGGTCCGGGTGTATGTGCAATTGCCACGGCGTGGCGATGCTGGCGGGAAGGCAAATCGCTTCCGCCACAGGGATAGGACTGAGCGAGATTGACCGCCGAGCGCCTTGCTGAGCGTCAGGTTGTCAATCTCGACCACGGCGGGCAGATAGACCGTCGCCGGCAGCGTTGGGCCGCTCGGCAGGATCACGCGCTAAGCTCCGCCCATGCTGTTTCAGGGGTCTTGCCGGTCGCGGCTGCGACGTAACGGACTGTCGAGCGGAGCGTGTCAGCCAAAAGCTGGATGCGTTCGCCGCGCTGCTTATGCTGCTTAAAGACTGCGCTTGCGGCTGCGAATGCTGCATCTTGGTCAATGCCGGTTGACAGTGGGGATTTCAGGTCCGGGCGTCGAGCATAATCGGCGGCAAGTCCAGACCGGACCAAATGACCGTTGATGTTATGCCGCTCCCGGACAGCCGCGACGATCTCATCAGGCATGCCGAGGCGACCCAGATCACCATTGCGCGTGAGTGCGCTGCTCTGGACGAAAGACAGTTCCGCAACTGCCTGGATGCGCTCCGGCAGCGGTAGTGCTTCGATACGTCCGACGAAAGCGGTTTCCCAAGCAGCGTTTGTCAGCGCTCCCGGTTCGGCTGATCTAGCATCAGCTTCGGCAAAATTCCGCGCGGCCTTCTGACCTTCGGACAACGCCGATTTGAACCTTGGCTTGAAGATCGTCTCAACGGCGCGAGTGTTCTCCGCAGGCTGCGCATCATCCTTAAATGTCGCCGCGTTCTGCACTAGCTTCTCATGAAGACCGGCATGGGCGCTGACAATCATCTCGGCGGCCTGTTGTGTGTCGCCGGTGGCGATCTCATCCGGGATGTACACGGCCTCACCTTCGATTTTGAATATTGGTCCGCGCGGTGTCTTGGTATGTGTGGGGTCCATAAATCTATCCTTCTCTGAAAATAATTAAATCTATGTACGGACTGTGTTCCGAGAAGTCCGGTCAGGTCAATGCCCGGTTGACGACTTATTTATCGCAATTATCATATTTCTTTACAGCAACATTTTTGATTTACCGAATTACTTTTGAAATTGTCGCAACCCTAATTGCGCAGCCATTGCATGTTCGAGCGCGACCAAGGCGTTGACCAACGCAAATGATGAATTTGACTAGTCGAGTGGTTAGATACCGGGGGATCATCAGGACCGACCGTGTGATTTGAGCAATGCAATCAACGCGTTGATAATCACGGGTTCGACAGACGATATCTCCGCCAAGGACAAATCTCACAACGCGCACTTGCGCAAAGATCGGCGATTGCTGAAAAGTTAGATGGGATCGGCGCGGTGCTGGCTTTGATTTGGTTGATCGGCGCTTAGGCAAATGAGACGCAAGTGGTCACACCGAAAGCGCGGTCGTGGGGTCCCAACAAAGAGCGCGCCGTTGCCCCAATCGCAATTCGGTCGCATCTGGAAACATTACAAGGATGAAGTCCGCTACCAACCGGGCGCACCCGGTTTCCGGCCTAAGCGCACGAGGCTATTTGACAAGCTGGATACGGACTTCTTCGTAATCATCTTGGTGGTCGGGGCAATCTGGCTCGCGGTGCGCTTACTGATATATGCGCTAAGTTAGCCGGGCAGCTTGGACAGCTTTTTCGTTATTCTTTTATATGGATACAACACAATAGGGTTGGTTGCACCCTCACCGTTTCCCACACGTATGGAATAAAAAAAGCTGTCCAAGCTGTCCTAGTAAATTACATAATTGCTATAATTGCCGCTAATCGCTGATCAGCCACCGGCTGGCGGACTTCCATAATTTGCCGCAGTCCGCAATGTCAGCCCGGTTATCCAGCTTCCGTTAGAACGCTTACCCGGGAACCGTAGCTTTTCCATCCGATCCCCCATCATCTGCTTGCCTACGATCTGGCGCACACCGGATCGCCGCGCCCATTCGGAAAACACGCGATAGACTTCATCCACGGCCACAATGCCGAGCGGATCGGCAACGCATTGTTCCTCGACAAACTGTGCGACTTGATCGGCTTCCATCCGCCATTTTCGTTTCGCCTCGATTGACGATGGTGGCGCAATGAAGCCGTGAGTAGTAGCCTTAGCGTAGCTGGTGATCGCAAGATTGAGAATTCCCGGCAATTCGGTGGTCAGCTTGGCCTTGAGGTTGTGATCCTGTTCTGTCTCGCTGAACGTCCGGTTGAATGTGATGATGGTTGCGCGGCGGAATAGCGCGTCTGAGAAATCTCGCGTGTGCGGAAGGTGGTTGGTGCCGAACCAGCATGTCGCGAATGCCCGCATTTCGAACGGGTGACCGTTCTTATCTTCAACGGTGGTCAATTCGCCGCTAGTGATCGCCTTCAATTCGGCGTCAGCAATAACCTCGCCCTGCTTCAATTCGGTCACGATATTCGCGAGCTTTTGATGAAGGTGCGCGCGCTGAAATCGCGATTGGAAATTGGCCGGTTGGACGCCTGCGACGTTCTTCATCCCCGTCAAAGCTTCGATCACCGATAGCAGCACGCTTTTTCCATTCGCGCCGCCGCCGATGAGCATGATGAAGCGTTCATGCTTTGCGTGGCTCATCAGCGTGTAGCCGATCAATTCCAGTAGCGACCAAATCTTGAAATCCTTGTCCGGATCATCGCGGAACACATCGTTGAGAAACGCGAGAAACATTGGCGCGGTCGCGCTTGGATCATAGGCCACCGGGATTTGGGTTGTGCGGTAATGCTCGCGTCGGTGCGGCTGTAGCGTCCAACCGATGTCGGCCAATTCTAATTCGCCGTTCCGGCAATTCACAACGTCGGGATTGCTGATATTGAAGGTGTGATCCGGGCGGTAGGTCTCATTCCGGAGAACATCGGCCACGCCGCTGACCCTTGCGGCGGTGACGGCGCAGTTATTCGCTTCTAGCGTTGTCTGGACCTGTTTCTTGATTGCGATATCGTCGCGCTTGTTCCAAACGCCGCGCCCTTCCCAAATCCAAAAATGATTCTCGGCATGGATCACGTTTCCAGCGCCAGCGGTAGCGAGCGTCATTCTGGCAAGCACAAGGTGGTCCGGTTCGGTGTCGTTGGTCGCTTGCGATGCTTCCGCCCTAAGCGTGGCGATCCTGATACCGGTTAAGGTGCGGATCGCGTTCAAAATGGTATCGCGGTGGATCGGTGGGAGTGATCCGGCCTCTCTACAAAGCGCCGTTATCGCGTCGGCATTGTCCGGCGTCAGCTTCGCCGCGTCGTTCAAGATTTCTTCGATGTTGCGGCTTGGAAGCGGTGCCGGTTGCTGCGGCTGTAATGGTGTCGCGCTCGCGCCGGGCGGCAACTGATACGTCGCGCCGTTGAATAGCGCCATGGGGTTCAGTTGTGGCGGTTCCCCATAAGCTTCGCGGTGAAGTCGTCGCCAACCCTTTACGATGGTACCGCGCTTCAACGTGTCGTTCCAGTATTTGAGGTTTTTGGCGGGATCGTTGCCCGGATAGGTTTCATTCCAAGCTTGCCAAATCGGCAACGCTTCATTCATGCGTTCAGGCGCGATGGATTGCATGAACGCGCCGCTCACAGCGGTCCAATCGCCGCGTTCGGTGAGTTGGCGAACGTCGATTTGCTTCAATCCTGCAACAGCAGCGTCAAAGCTTGGCGCGCGCTCGCCCTGGCCGATTGGAATATACCCGTTCATCGGTGCAGATGGCGGAGGCGCAACGATTGGCAAGCCTTCGAAGGCATCGAGCGGACGGCCTTCAACTCGCCAGAATTGGACCGGGTTCCCGCCCGCTACGCTGCCAACATAGAACGCCTGCGACGGGACGAAGCTTTCCGGTGCGAGAATGCCGCCAAGCAAGCCGTTGAGCTGCCCCACAAGCGCATGCCGGTCATTCGGGGTGTGCGGTCGCGACAAGCGGCATAGGACACGCCAGCGGGGCGTGCCGGGCCGATGCGAGGGCGACGTGTAAATAAACGCCTGAACACCGAATGCCGTGAGAATTCGCGCTGCTTCGGACGGCTGCAACAGCCCGCCATCATAGTCGCCTTCGATGCCGAATACCGCTTCGAGGTTTATATCTGATCGATAGTCGCCCGCGAACGTGGCCAGCTTGATCAGCGGCAAGCCGTCTTTGGTCGTCGCGGTCGTCGCGTCCTGTACGATCCAATCGCAAAGAGCGGGCCACTCGACATCGCGGCGCTGTCCTGCCGGCTGATTGTTCTGCTGAAAATAGGTGATCGAAAGTGCGGTCGGGTTGCCCGATGGCGCGAGCGGTGCTAAAGCGTTCATTGCATTTATTCCTATTGCCCGGTACGGCTCACAACGCCTGCCGGGCTTATTTTTTAAGTTCGAATGAGCACCGCTCCGCCGCACTATTTGCGGCAAGCGATTGATTTAATTGATTGCGGCTGCGGCCTAAGCTTTCGTCTAATCAGCGCGACTGACGATCAGGCCGCTTTTTGCCGCTGTTGCATCAGATATTCGAGCACATCGGCGCGAAGATAGCCGACCTTGCGTACCGAAACATGCAGCTTGCGAGGAAAGGCCGGATCGGTCTTTTCGAGCCGTTGGCGTGTGGTGTCCGAAATGTTCAAAAGCGCGCAAAGCTGATCGCGCGTGAGTAGAATCAAAGCGTCCGACATGGGGATGCGTCCTAAATCTCTGGATTGAAAGATTTGCGGGCATCCACGCCGCGAGCGCCGCCGATCATCCGATCGAGGCGGCAATTCCAGATGAGCATGCATAGGCATATCTAGTCAACAAAAACGACCGAAAAACCCTGTATGTTTCAGATAGTTATCCACACATTGTTAGTCTACGCGTCACGATCGATTGGTTCAAAAATCTCACGGAATAGGTCTTGCCATGCTCCCCCTTCATTTTTTGCCAATGCCTGTCGGATCAGTGACATGTCCGTTGCAAGCACAAGCGCATGGATATGACCGTCCTTCCTCTCCTTAACCCGCTGTTGGATGCGGTCGAGCATCTCTTGATGGTCGCTTTTCGAATAGCTGAGCTTCCGTAGCCGGTCATATTGCTCATGCGTCATTCTAACCACTGATGGCAAAGCGCTTTGCGGCGGCCCGAAAGGCTTCATCGCCACAGTCATGCCGCTGAATTCGAGATCAAAATGCCCCTCCTTGTCAAAAGGGACAAACGTCTGAATATGGGCGACCGCATCGACTTTGTAGTGCACATACGTTGAAGGCATGCCCATTACTAACGTGCCGTTGAACATCTCTTTCGGGAACTGCCTGACAAGGGCCTTCCATAAGACTCGCCCCAAGGTGTCGACCACGCTTTGATGCGGATCAGGTAGCGAGCTTTCATTTTCCCTAAGCGTTGCCCCGTGCATGAGGCCGTTCCGCGTCTTGTCGAGCAAGTCCACGGTGGCATCGTCACACTCTTCATCTGCCGCCATCATTAACGCCCGGATGGCCTGTTTTGCATAAGGTCTGTGCTCTGGGTGCGTTCCGCATTTCTCACAGTAGAGAGCCGACTGACAGTGGGGGCATTTGTCATGCACTTTCGCAGTTGGCTTTTGAAATTCAGCAACAATTTCGAGAGCAAACCAAAAGTAGGTGAACTGATCATCAGGCGCAGTCGCGTCAATTCCTAACCTATACCAGCGGAGAGCGCGCCGAATGGCTGGTGGAACGTCAAATTCGAGCAAGCGCTCAATCGAGTTTGCGTTCTCATCTCTTAGGAAAGGTTGCGGGTCTTCGTACTCGATCCTTTCGCCCCACATTAGGACATTTCTCATCGCTCCCTTCGAGGAAGCTTCTGCGTCCACGATCTGTCGAATTCTGTGTTTTCGAAAACCGGAGCCTGTAGTAAAGGCCAGCATATTTAGGCAGTTTGCCAGCACGTCCTCAGCAACATCTTTGGCGTCTTCCAAGTTTTCTGCTTCAAAGTAGATTTGAATGGAAAGTAGGAAGGGTGTCGTAAATTCTGAACGTGGAATATTCTTTATCCGCGCTTTGAAAGCTCCGCGCGGGTCATTGATCGTCAACACAAGGTCATCGGCCACCACTGAGACCCCCGAAACTACCTCAAAATTTGCTGCGCAACGCATGGCTCCCTCCGCGATGGCTTCTTTCGCTCATAGCTTTGCTGGGCACGGTGGTCGCTCCAAGGCGGTCACCACGCGTCCAGTTTTTCACCACTAGGCGATAAATCGTTGCCATGCTTGCTTATAGTTGTCATTCGAGATCAAAAGATAATCGTTCCATTGCTGCATTAATTGTTTGCGACGTTCCAATGCATCGCCGCGCCTATAGGCCGCTACGGTCCTGTCTTTGATGGTGTGTGCCAAAGCCATTTCGGCGATTGTGTCGGGATGCAGGGTTGTCTCTGCCGTCCAGTCGCGGAATGCCGAGCGGAAACCATGCACGGTCAATCCGTCTCGCATTCCACGCAACATTTCGAGCATCGCCATATTGGATAGCGGCTTGTCGCGCTTGGCTCCCGGAAAGACATACGGATTGCCAGCGAAACGGTGCAGACCTTTCAACAGGGTGATTGCAGCGCTCGACAGAGGAACGCGGTGTTCAACGCCGGCCTTCATCCGCTCCGCTGGAATGGTCCAGGTGGCGGCTTCAAGGTCAAACTCATCCCAAGTCGCAAGCAATGTCTCTGACGTGCGAACCGCGCAAAGGATCGTCAGCATAAGCGCCTTTGCCGAGTAGTCGGTTTTTGTCTGCAATTCCTGCACAAAGGCCGGAACGTCTGCGAATGCCATCGCTGCAAAATTGCCTTTGAATTGCTTGCCTTTCTTGCCGAGCCAATGCTGCAACCCGTCTTCCCATTTTGCAGGATTGTGGTGATCCTTCCATAGTGCCTTTGTTTCGGCGTTCGCGCTGCCGAGCGCCTTAGACTTCGCTGCGGCAATGATAGTTTCGATGCGCATCCGAACGCGTGACGCGGTTTCCGGCACGGCGTCCCACAACGGCAATCGCTTGCCGCGTCGAATGTGCTGCTGCTGCAAAATCGATAGCACATCGTCAACGCTGATTTCGTGCGGCAGCTTCCGCCCAATCTTCGGATAAACGTACTGAGAAAGCGTGTTTTCCCATTGCTGCGAATGTTTGGGATTTTTCCACTCGCTTTTGTGCTGCGCAATGTAGTCGCCTGCCACACATTCGAAGGTATCGCCGGCTGTGCTTTTCGAGCGGTTCGAAGTTGCCTCGCGCAAAGCGAGTGGATCGATTCCGGCTTTCACTTTGTCGCGCTCGAATATCGCGACCATCTCTAGCTCTTTCAACTTGCGTTCGCTGATAGGGTCCGCATGGGCTTCCACCGTCATAACACGGCGGCGATTGTCGATGGTGTAGCGAATCACCCACGACGCCTTTCCGTTCTTGGCGAGCGCGAAGCACAGGCCGTTGCCGTGCGACCAAAGATTGGGTTTTCCCGCCTTGATGCGGTTGCGGAGTTCGCGGTTGAGATCGTCTATCTTGCGTGCCATTTGCGGAGCGGTCCCTTCGGTTAGATGGCCATTGCCGTGCTAACCTTTAGAAGCCGTCCGACAGATCAGTTGAATAGCTACGATTAAGCAAAATGTAGCGATATCAACAGGTTGGCTACTAGTGACTAGTCACGACTAAGCCAACTTAAGGTCACTTCCTCCGCCATTGGTCATTGATTTAACTGAATAATCTTCTGTTTTACATCGCAGCGGCGTCGGCCATTCTTTGTTGTGGATCAGTTGCGATGGGAAGCCGATTTATTTCCCGCTAAAACGTGGGGACGGTCCGGCGTGATCTCCTCGATCCGCGCCTTAGCTCGTCAGGGACCATCGCCTGTTCAAGCGCTTCGGCCACTCCCTTGGCCGCTGTGGTCAGGATCGTCAGCCAATGCGGCTTGTTGAAACGGTCGTTGCAGGCTTGTCCGGTCATTCTGCGGGGTCGCTGCTGTTCAGGCTACACATACGGATCAACCAGCCTCCGCCGACCTGGCGCTGAAAGACGCTGAGCGAAGTTCCGTTTCCGGTCGCCGCGCCTTCCGAATAGGCCGCGAGAGACCAGGCTAGTTCACCGGACCCTCCTGCCTGCGTTATGACAAGAGTTTTGTCGGGAGTGGCGTGTTGAGTCCAGATGCCGTGCAGTGCCTCTATCGCCGCGCGGCCGCGAGCCGGCGGCGCATAGGGAGAATGCAATTCTGCGTCAGATGTAGATATGGCCGCACAACCGACAGCGTCCCCGGTCCGATAGGCCGCAATGTAGATGTTCCAAATTCCCTGCAATTCATCGCGGATTGACACAATTTCTGCTCCCTGGCCAGCTCCTTAATTTGCATGCTTCGAATATTAGCATGAATGTATACAATCGCGAGTGGGTCACCGCCCCGCCGCGAGGCACCAATATTTTGGGGAATAATATTCTGTCAGGCCGTTTCTTCATGGCGGGCAGGAAGTTACGAGCCATGGCATTGCCCTTTCCGCCAATGAATGTCTAACGTCACTCCGGGAGCGAGCAGACGGGCCGCTGCGGAAGTGTAGTTGGGGGTGAAATGTCGAAATTGTCTATGTGGTGGCGCAACAGACGCCATCCAATTCCGAAGAGCGCCACAATGGGTCGCTGGACTTACGGTATTGACGACGGTCAAAAAATTGCCGGATGCGGTCCAGAGTCACCGCTTGAGATCGGTTCCTTTTGCTCAATCGCTGCCGAGGTCGTGCTCTTGTGCAGCGGCAACCACCCAACGGACTGCGCGACGACGTCCTATGTCCACTCGAATATGATGGGAAAGGCCTCGCCTTGGGATCGCCCCGGAAAGGGCGGCATCAAGGTCGGTAATGATGTGTGGATCGGCAGAAGAGCCCTGATCCTGCCCGGGGTGAACGTCGGCCACGGTGGCGTTGTGGGAGCGCAAGCCACGGTTACGAAGGACGTGCCGCCCTATGCCATTGTCGGCGGCAATCCCGGCAAGATCATCCGGCTGCGCTTCTCCGAAGAAATCATCGGTAAAATGCTGGCTATTCGCTGGTGGGACTGGGACGACGAAAAGATCAAGCAGGAAGCCGATTTCTTGACAGGTCCGATCGATGCTTTCGTGGCTCGGCATTTCACGCCACAGCCGATCCAGGCACCTCACGGCACAGTTCGTGAGGTCGAGGCGCGAAAAGTTCTCGCATAGCGTCGCTCGAAAGCCAGCTTCCTGCACCTGTTCCGGTCTCGCTGCTGGCCTTCGTAATCGGGATGATCGTGAAGAACACCGGCCGTTGGTGGCAGCCGCGGCTTACAGCTCAGCAGTCAAAGATCCCCGCCATATCCTGATGCATCGAGCTATGGTCGACGCAGAGCCTGTCGATGAGCGCCTGGAGCTTGGTCAATTTGCAGCATATCGGATGCCCGCAATTAACGTACATCATCTCATGAGGGGCGTGGGTGCCGACGAGGGTTTTTTGAGATTTGGCGATCTCCATTGAAGGGTCGCCGTAACGAGGAGCCTATTCCTGAAATCGAGCTGGCCGGTAAGTGGAACAATCAGGGGATACAGTCGAATGCACAGGGCCGACTCCTTGCATTTTAGCTAACTTGAATGTGAGAAGGGTCATGGAATTCCGGGCGGGGGCTCATGACCACAGACCTATTTCTCGCCGCTGTCGCGGCGTTCTCGATTCTCGTACCGCTCTACTTCATCCTCAGGTGATGCGTCAGGCCCTCTCCGAGCCTCACCAGAGCGCGTTTCTGCTCCTTGCAAAGGCCCGAAAGTATAACCCATCTCCCCGGAATGAACTGTGACCCATCTTTCGGGAAGGCCAGACGTTTCCAGGCGCTGATCCAGCGGGCGCGCGGTAAGCCCCGCACCGCCGCAAGGCTTTATCGCCCGAATCGGCTAAGCCTTGAGGCATGAACGAGACCTCACTCTATGCACCGGTGAAGCGGTTCCTCGAAAGCCTCGACTTCGTCGTGAAAGGCGAGATCGGCGGCTGCGACATTGTTGCGTTGCGCGAGGGCGAGCCGCCGGTCGTCGTCATCTGCGAACTGAAGCTGCAGTTCAATCTCGAACTGGTGCTGCAAGGTGTCGATCGCGCGACGGCCTGCGACGAGGTGTGGCTGGCCGCGCGCATGTCGGTGCGGGGCAAGGGACGTGAGGGCGATGCCAGGTTTCGCAACCTCTGCCGCCGGCTTGGCTTTGGCCTGCTTGGCGTGACTGCGAATGATCGGGTCGAGGTGCTTCTCAGCCCGGTCGCGCTGTCGCCGCGCAAGAATGCGCGACGGCGCTCTCGGCTGGTCGACGAACATCAGCGCCGCCGCGGCGATCCCGTTGCGGGAGGCGGGTCGCGCAATCCGATCATGACGGCGTATCGGCAAAGCGCCCTCGCCTGTGCCGCCGCGATGGCCGACGGACCCAAACGCCCCCGTGATCTGAAGATGCTGACGCCGATCGCGCCCAAGATCCTGCTGCACAATGTCTATGGCTGGTTCGCGCGCGTCGACCGCGGCCTCTATGACCTTACCGCCGCCGGCCGGGCTTCGCTGGTTCGTTGGCCGCAATTGCCTGACGCGGCAGAGCAGACAAAAGATTTGAACGCTTGAATGGGTGAAAAAGGGGCGCATGTCCGGTCGGACTGTCGCCGATCACATTCCGATCATTGATTTCTGATCGGTGCGGAATGTCCCGTCATGTTGATTTTTCCGACAAAACATGCTGCTTGTCCCGCCCATGAAGAAGCTCTGCATGACCGCCTTGGCGTCTGTGACGCTGAGTTTTCCGGCCAACGCAATGGACAGTGCATTGCGCGCCGGCCTGATGAAACTCGATCCGCAAACCCGTCTTGAACAGCGTTGTGATGCCGAAGTGCTCGACCGGATCACTCACGACGATCGCAAGTTCAAGGCGGATCGCGTCGTCGCCTACGCCTTCGCGACGCCCGAGATGGGCACGGATGCAATCAGGAGCCCAGGTGCCGCGTTTCGCAGCAAGGGGCAATGGTACCGGTTGAAGTTCAAGTGCCAGACGGGACCGGACCATATGCAAGTTTTGCAACTCCGTTACCGGATCGGTGATGAGATTCCGGAAGCCGATTGGGCAAAGTACAATCTTTACGATTGATTTGTTCTCGGCCGTGGCGGTTTTGCCCGGCTGCCGGAAAGTGCGCAGATTATTGGATTCGGCCTCGGTGGAACGATGGTTCGGTGACGCCGCCATGGGCGAACCCTTGACGTCAAGGGATCACCAAGTTAGGGCCCGTCTGGATAATCGACGAACACTCGGCAAACAGGCAAGGGCTTCCGGTCGATGGACATTTTCAGCGCTGCCAGCCTGACGGCCCTGCTCCAGGTCATCGCCATCGACCTCGTCCTTGCTGGCGACAATGCGATCGTCATCGGCCTTGCCGCCGCCGGGTTGCCGGCCGAACAACGCAAGAAGGCCATCCTCATCGGCGTGCTGGCGGCAACGGTGCTGCGCATCGGTTTTGCCTCGGTGACCGTCAGGCTGCTGGCGATCGTTGGCCTGCTCCTGGCCGGCGGTATCTTGCTGCTGTGGGTCTGCTGGAAGATGTACCGCGAGTTGCGCACGTCGCATGCCGATGAGCTGGAAGCGACCGAGGCGCTGTCGAATTCCGATCTCGACAACGACAACGCGGTGGCTGGCAAGACCAAGCGCAAGACGCTCGGCCAGGCAGCATTGCAGATCGTCGTCGCAGACGTGTCGATGTCGCTCGACAACGTACTGGCGGTCGCCGGTGCCGCGCGCGATCATTTCCCGGTGCTGGTCATTGGCCTCGTGCTGTCGATCGCGCTGATGGGCTTGGCGGCAAGTTTCATGGCCAAGCTGCTGCACCGCCATCGCTGGATCGCCTATATCGGCCTGCTCATCATTCTCTATGTTGCTGTCGACATGGTCTATCGCGGGGCGATGGAAGTCTGGCCGCATGTCAGCAACGCGGTAAGCTGAAAAAAGCCTGTCTCCGGATCGTTCGATCTGGCTTGAGGCTTCACGCTCGATCGCCGCGCGTCTGGCCATGGATGTCTTCCACCATACCAATGCCGCAATAAGTGTGGTACTGGCGCCGCAATCCTGAAAAGTCCGGAAAACCCTATATGTCCGCTCCCCGCGTGAGTTTTGTCAGTCTTGGATGCCCGAAGGCCCTGGTGGATTCGGAGCGCATCATCACGCGCCTGCGCGCCGAGGGCTACGAGATCGCGCGCAAGCATGACGGCGCCGACCTCGTCGTCGTCAACACCTGCGGCTTTCTCGATTCCGCCCGTGACGAGTCGCTCAACGCCATCGGCTCCGCGCTTTCGGAAAACGGCAGGGTCATCGTCACCGGTTGCCTGGGCGCCGAGCCGGACGTGATCCGCGAGAAGCATCCCAACGTTCTCGCCATCACCGGCCCTCAGGCCTATGAGAGCGTGATGGCCGCCGTGCATGAAGCGGCGCCACCTTCGCATGATCCCTATGTCGATCTGCTGCCGCCGCAGGGCGTCAAGCTGACACCGCGCCACTATGCCTATCTCAAGATTTCGGAAGGCTGCAACAACCGCTGCACCTTCTGCATCATTCCGGCGTTGCGTGGCGATCTTGTCTCGAGGCCGGCGGCCGATGTGCTGCGCGAAGCCGAGAAGCTGGCCAAGGCCGGTGTCAAGGAGCTTCTGGTCATCTCGCAGGACACAAGCGCCTACGGCATCGACATCAAGTACCAGACCAGCATGTTCGGCGACCGCGAGGTTCGGGCGAAATTCCTCGATCTGTCCGAGGAATTGGGCAAGCTCGGCATCTGGGTGCGCATGCACTATGTCTACCCCTACCCGCATGTCGCCGACGTCATCCCGCTGATGGCGGAAGGCAAGATCCTTCCCTACCTCGACATCCCGTTCCAGCACGCCTCGCCGCAGGTGCTGAAGAACATGCGCCGGCCCGCGCATGGCGAAAAGACGCTCGAGCGCATTCGCGGCTGGCGCGAGGTGTGTCAGGATCTTGCCATACGCTCGACCTTCATCGTCGGCTTCCCCGGCGAAACGGACGATGATTTCGAGACGCTGCTCGACTGGCTGGATGAAGCCAAGATCGACCGTGCCGGCTGCTTCAAATACGAGCCGGTCCGGGGCGCCCGCTCCAACGACCTAGGCCTCGAACAGGTTCCGCAGGAGATCAAGGAAGCGCGCTGGCACCGCTTCATGCAGCGCCAGCAGAAGATTTCGGCAACGCAGCTGGCCAAGAAGGTCGGCAAGCGCTTGCCGGTGCTGATCGACGAGGCGCACGGCACGTCGGCAAAAGGCCGCACCAAATACGACGCGCCTGAAATCGACGGCTCCGTCCACATCCAGTCGCGCCGCCCGCTGCGCCAAGGCGACATCGTCACCGTCAAGATCGACCGCGCCGATGCCTACGACCTCTACGGATCGGCGGTCTGATTTCATTCCGTTCACGCAAGCAAAGAAAAGGGCGCCTCGCGGCGCCCTCTTCATTTCAATCTTCGCGCAGCTTACTGCGGCAGCTTGTCGTCGACACCCTTCACATAGAAGTTCATGCCGAGCAGCGTGCCGTCGTCGGCGACTTCACCGTCCTTCAGCCATGGCGTGCCGTCCTGCTTGGCGATCGGCCCGGTGAAGGGGTTCCAGCCGCCGGCGATCTTCTTCGAGGTTGCCTCAGCCATCGCCTTCACGTCGTCGGGCATGTTGGTGAAGGGCGCGAGCTTGACCGCGCCGTCCTTGATGCCAAGCCAGACATTGTCCGGCTTCCAGGTGCCGTCCAGTGCCGCTTGGACCCGGCTGATATAGTAGGGACCCCATTCGTCGGTCAGCGAGGTCAGCTGCGCGTTCGGCGCGAATTTGATCATGTCGGAGGATTGGCCAAAGCCATGCAGCTTGCGCTCCTCGGCCACCTGCAGGGCAGCGGTCGAATCGGTGTGCTGGACGATGATGTCCGCACCCTGGTCGAACAGCGCCTTGGCGGCGTCGGCTTCCTTGCCGGGATCGAACCACGAGTTCACCCAGACGATCTTGGCCTTGAAGTTCGGGTTGATCGACTGTGCGCCGAGCATGAAGGAGTTGATGCCCATCACCACTTCCGGGATCGGGAAGGAAACGATGTAGCCCGCGACGCCGGACTTCGATTCCTTGGCGGCGATCTGGCCGAGCACATAGCGGCCTTCATAGAAGCGCGCATTGTAGAGGCCGAGATTGTCGCCGGACTTGTAGCCGGTCGCGTGCTCGAACATCACCTTGGGGAATTTCTTGGCGACCTTCACTTCCGCGTCCATGAAGCCGAACGAAGTGCCGAAGATCAGCTTGCATCCCTCGCGCGCCAGACGCTCGAAAGCGCGGTCGGCATCGGGGCCCTCGGACACGTTCTCCAGATAGGCGGTCTCGACCTTGTCGCCGAGCGCCTTCTCGACCTCGAGCCGGCCCTGGTCGTGCTGGTAGGAATAGCCGAAGTCGCCGATCGGGCCGGTGTAAACCCAGCAGGCTTTCAGCTTGTCGGCGGCCTCCGCGGACGCCGCCAGCGAAAACGCCGCTGTCGTGGTCATCAGGGCAATAAGCAGTTTTTTCATTGTGGTTACCTCTCTGTGTTAAGCCTTGGGGCTTCCCGTTTGTTCTTGTTGTCAACGATCCGGAACGAATGGCTGCCCCAAGGAAGCCGGCGTGTTCATCATCGTCAGACGCTTGTTGCGCGAGATTAGAACGAGAACCACGATGGTTGCCAGATAGGGCAGAGAAGAAAGCATCTGCGAGGGCACTGGAATGCCAAAAGCTTGTGCATGAAGCTGGCCGATCCACACCGCGCCGAAGATGTAGGCGCCGGCGAGCACGCGCCACGGCCGCCACGAAGCGAACACCACCAGCGCCAGCGCGATCCAGCCGCGGCCGGCGGTCATGTTCTCGACCCATTGCGGCGTGTAGACCAGCGACAGATGGCCGCCCGCAAGGCCCGCACAAGCGCCGCCGAAGATGACCGAGAGATAGCGGTAGCGGATGACCTTGATGCCGAGTGCGTGCGCCGATGCGTGGCTGTCGCCGATCGAGCGCAGCGTCAGCCCGGTACGCGTCTTGAACAGGAACCACATGACGGCCGCCGTCAGCGCGATCGAAATGTAGAAGATCGGGTCCTGGCCGAACAACAGCCTGCCAATGACGGGGATCGAGGTCAAGCCGGGGATATCGAGATTGGGCAGCCTGACGCCGGGCTGGCCGACAAAGCTCGTTCCGATCATGCCGGAAAGGCCGAGGCCAAGCAGTGTCAGCGACAGGCCGGTCGCCACCTGGTTGGTTGCCAGCGACAGCGTCATGACGGCGAACAGCAGCGAGAATACCGCCCCCATGGCGATCGCCGCCAAAAGGCCGATCCACGGCGAACCGGTCAGATAGCCGGCGCCGAAGCCGCCGACCGCGCCCATGATCATCATGCCCTCGACGCCGAGATTGAGCACGCCGGAGCGCTCGACCACCAGTTCGCCGATCGCGGCGATCAGCAACGGGGTTGCCGCCGTGGCGATGGTCAAAAGGATGTTGATGGTGATGTCCATCAGCGGGCTTCCTTCAACTTTGGCGCGGCTTCGAGTTTGGCCGCGCTTTCCGGTTTCGTCAGCGCCAGGCCGATCAGACGGATGCGGTAATGAATGAGTGTGTCGCAGCCGAGCACGAAGAACAAAAGCATGCCCTGGAATACCCGCGCCACCTTGTCGGAAATGCCGAGCGCGCTTTGCACCGCTTCGCCACCGAGATAGGTCAGCGCCAGCACCAGGCCTGCGGCGACGATGCCGAGCGGGTTGAGCCGGCCGAGGAACGCCACGATGATGGCGGTGAAGCCGTATCCGGGCGAGATCACCGGCTGCAACTGGCCGATGGCGCCGGAGACTTCAGAGATGCCGGCAAGACCGGCCAGTGCACCCGACAGCAGGAAGGCAAAGAACACCATGCGGTTGAGACCGAAGCCGGCAAAGCGCCCTGCCCGCGGGCTGGAGCCGAGTACGCGCACCTCGAAGCCCTTCAGCATGCGGCTCATCAGGATCCAGATCAGCACCGCGGCGATCAAGGCGAAGACGAACCCCCAGTTCGCTCGCCCTGCATCCGGCATCAGCTCCGGCAGCACGGCCGAGTCGCCGAACTGGATCGTCTGCGGGAAACCATGGCCCTGCGGATCACGCCGGGGCCGCGCACCAGCCAGTCGAGGAACAGCTGGGCGACATAGACCAGCATCAGGCTGGTCAGGATCTCGTTGGTCCCGAAGCGCGTCTTGAGCAGAGCCGGGATCGCCGCATAGGCCGCGCCGCCGACCATGCCGAGCAACAGCATCAGCGGCAGCACCAGCGGGCCTTCGAACTGCGGAAACAGCACAGGAATGGCCGAGCCGAAGATGGCGCCGAAGATGAACTGGCCCTCGGCGCCGATATTCCAGATATTGGCCTTGTAGCAGACCGACAGGCCGACAGCGATCAGGATGAGGGGGGCAGCCTTGATCGCCAGCTCATGCAGCTGCCAGACCTGGCTGACCGGTTCGATGAAATAGATCCGGAACGCCGTCAACGGATTGACGCCAAGCAGCGCGAACATGATGGCGCCCGCGATGATGGTCAGCACGAAGGCCATGAACGGCGACAGTGCTGAAAACAGCGCCGAGCGCTGCGGACGTTTGACGAGTTCGAGGCGCATCATGCCGTCTCCAGCGTGTGTTCGGCGTGGCCGGGCTCGGCGCCGCCCATCAGCAAGCCGACTTTCTCGAAGGTCGCTTCGGCGATCGGCATGGGTTTGGACAGCTCGCCATTGTGCATGACCGCGATGGCATCCGATATCTCGAACAGTTCGTCGAGATCCTGGCTGATCACCAGCACCGCCGATCCGCTGCGCGACAGCTCGATCAAGGCCTGTCGGATGTGGGCGGCGGCACCGGCGTCGACGCCCCAGGTCGGCTGGTTCACCACCATGACGCTGGGCCGGCGGTCGAGTTCGCGGCCGACGATGAATTTCTGCAGATTGCCGCCCGAAAGTGCCGCGGCTTCCGGATCCGGGGCGCTCTTGCGCACGTCCATCGCCGCGATGATGCGTTGGGACGCGGCGTAGATAGCGCCGCTCTTCACCATCCCGCCGGTGCCGACAAAGGCCTTGCCGTCGGTGGCATGGCGCGACAACAGCAGGTTTTCCGAGAGCTTCATGCGTGGCGCCGCACCATGGCCGAGGCGTTCTTCGGGAACGAAAGCGGCGCCCAGCAAACGCCGTCCGGTGATGGTGAGGCCACCGGCGTCCTTGCCGCGGATGCGTACGGACGCGGCATCCTGCTGCAACACTTCGCCCGAGACGGATTCGAAGAACTCGCCCTGGCCATTGCCGGCGACGCCGGCGATGCCGATCACCTCGCCGGCGCGGACATTCAGGCTGATGTTCCTGAGCGGGATAGAAAACGGTGTTGCCGGCTTACGGGTGAGGCCGCGGATTTCGAGCAGCGGCTGCGCCGTCTCGATCCCCTCGACCGGCGCACGCACCACGGCCTGCACCTCGTTGCCGACCATCATGCGGGCCAGCGAGGCCGCGGTCTCCTCGCGTGGATTGCAGTGGCCGACGACCTTGCCATGCCGCAGCACGGTGGCGCGATCGCAGATGCGTTTGACCTCTTCGAGCCGGTGCGAAATGTAGAGGATCGATTTGCCTTCCGAGCGCAGCCGCTCCAGCGTCTCGAACAGCTTGTCGGCTTCCTGTGGCGTCAGCACCGAGGTCGGCTCGTCGAGGATGATCAGCTGCGGCGTCTGCAACAGGCAGCGGATGATCTCGATACGCTGGCGCTCGCCGACCGACAGGTCGCCGACCATCGATTCAGGATCGAGCGGCAGCCCATAGCTGTAGGAAAGCGCCCTCGCCTTGGCCGCGATGCTGCTGATCGGCGAACCATCATCCAGCGACAGGGCGATGTTCTCCGCCGCGGTCAGCGCCTCGAACAGCGAGAAATGCTGGAACACCATGCCGATGCCAAGCTTTTTCGCAACGCCGGGGCTGGTGATCCTGACCGCCTGGCCGTTCCAGAAAATCTCGCCGGAATTGGGCTCCAGTGATCCGAACAGCATCTTGACCAGCGTCGACTTGCCGGCGCCGTTCTCGCCGAGCAAAGCGTGGATTTCACCCCTGGCGATGTCGAGATCGATATGATCGCACGCCGTCAGCGTACCGAATATCTTGGTAAGGCCACGAACCTCGAGCAAGTTCGTGCCATCCTGATTTGCACTCACAGTGCCTCCCATCTGGTTAGCCAGATATGTTCTGTGTTCCCGCAAGCATGGTAGGCGCGGCCGGCTCCCATCGGAAAGCGGCACGCGTCTTGAAAGAGCTTCAAGAATTTCAGCGGAAATTCAAGGGATAGCAAGCCGGAAGGGACTAAGGGATGAGAATGGTGGTCCCGGTTGTCCTACGGCCTTCGAGGTCGGAATGCGCCTTGCCGGCGTCCTTCAGCGCGTAGCGTTGGTTGATCTTGATCTTCACAGCGCCGCTGAGCACGACCTCGAACAAGGCTGCGGCCGAGGCCTCCAGGGCCTCACGTTTTGCGTTGTAGACGAACAATGTTGGCCTCGTGGCGAACAAGGAGCCCTTCTGTGCCAGCAATGACATGCTGAACGGCGGGATCGGACCCGAGGACTGGCCGAAGCTGACGAACATGCCGAGCGGCTTCAGGCAGTCCAGCGACGCCGGGAACGTGTCGTCGCCAACCGAATCGTAGACGACATCGCATTTTCCGCCGCCGGTGATGGCGGCGACGCCGGCGACGAAATCCTGCTCCTTGTAGTTGATGACATGGTCGAAGCCATGCGCCTTGGCGAGTTCGATCTTGTCGATCGAGCTGGCCGTGCCGATGACCGTCGCGCCGAGATGTTTCGCCCATTGGCCGAGGATCAATCCGACGCCGCCGGCCGCGGCGTGAAACAGGATGGTGTCGCCCGCCTTCACCTTGAAGGTACGGCGCAGCAGGTACTCGGCGGTCATGCCTTTCAGCATCATTGCGGCCGCCTGCTCGTCGCTGATGCCATCCGGAACCTTGACGACGCGGCTGGCATCGATAACCCGCTCTTGCGCATAAGCGCCCGTCGTCACCGCATAGGCGATCCGGTCGCCCGGCTTCAGCCAGTCGACGCCCTCGCCGACTTCCAGCACTACTCCGGCGGCCTCACTGCCGGGGACAAGCGGAAATCCGCCAGGCGGCGGATAGAGGCCCGAACGATGATAGACGTCGATGAAATTGAGGCCGATCGCCGTGTGCCTGATCAGGATCTGCTCAGATCCCGGCCGGCCGGGATCGGCATCCTCATAGGTGAGAACTTCCGGACCACCATTGGCGTGGATACGGATCGCTTTGGACATGGGCTAGGCTTCCTCTGGCTGATCAGGCCTTTTTAGCACCGAGATTTGGAAAGAACTGCATGATGCCGCCGATACAGGCAAGGTAGAGCCCGGTAATGGTGATGCCGATCTTGGTGAAGGTGCTGACCTGCTCGCCCAGCACGCCGATCTGATCGTAGAAGGCTGCGAGCGCCGCTTGCGCCAGGGCAAGCGCGCCGAAGGCGCACCACAAAAGGGTCATCGAAAGATTGATGCGCCGCAGCCGCACCACGCGAACCGGATGGATGAAGTTCATCGGCACGAAAGTCAAAATGCCGGCTACCACCACCACCGCGAACGAAACCCACGGTCCCGGCTCAATGACAAACAGTGTGAACACCACCATGTTCCAGACCACGGGGAATCCCTTGAAGAAGTTCTCCTTCGTCTTCATGCCGGTGTCGGCATAATAGATGGCGCTGGAGACGACGATGATCGCCGCCGACAGGAATGACAGCCCCTCCCCCATGAAGCCGCGCTGATAGAGCGCGAAGGCCGGGATCAGGACGTAGGTCACGTAGTCGATGATGTTGTCGAGGAGTTCGCCCGACCATGTCGGCAGGATTTCCTTCACCTCGAGCTTTCTGGCGATCGGCCCATCGATACCATCGACAAACAGCGCCAGCCCGAGCCACCAGAACATGGCCGTCCAGCGCTGTTCGCTCGCCGCCACCAGCGACAGGAACGCCAGGAACGAGCCCGACGCGGTCAGCAGATGGACGGAAAACGCCCTCGCCTGCGGCCAGGTGACTTTCTTCTTCGGCCGCGGAATCCGGTCCGTGATCTTCTTGGCGGCTTTCCTGGCCGTTGTGTTTTTGCTCACGGGCCCCGCCAATCCAGCTTGCAGATTTCGGCCGAACGGCCAGCGAAATTCCAGTTGCGGCCGAAAGCCCGCATCTTGCTCTTGTCGGACTTGGCCACGATGATCTCCGGCGCGATCCAGTATTCCGAATTGCTGATCACTGTATCCTTTTCGCGGTCCCTGCCGGGAATGGGCGTCACCGCCCCGTCGATGATCTTCGGTATCTGGAAGATGCGCGTCTTGTCGCGCGTCTCATAGGTGATCGGCACCTGCTCGACGCCGAGGAATTTACCGACAAGGATGGAGAGCAACGATGTGGTGCCGCCCGCCTTACCGGTGAAGATCCTTGTCAGTGCCTTGACCGCGTAGACAGAGGCGCGCTTGTCGATGAACAGGCCGGCGGTCCAGTTGCCGCGGCTCATATAGCCGGGGATTTCCATGACCAGCCCGAGATTGAGACCAGACAGGTCGACGTCGCCGAAATGGCCGGCATCGATGCGAAACCCCGCCCAGGTCTGGCAATAGCCTTCGGTTGGCGGATGACTGCCGAGAGACAGCACGCAAGGACAGAAAACCGTGCAATTGCAGGAGAGTACGAGCTCTCCCTTCATCGCCCAGCCCTGATCTGCCATCGAAATTTCCCCCACTATCGTGAGACTACTAGCAGGGCGGCTGCCCAGACAAGCAGTATCGCACCGGCCAGCCGGGTTGGAACCCTGCTCGCTGTTTGTTTTTCGATCAGGGTGAACAACCCGATCAAGGCCATCCAGAAGACGTTCATCACGCCGACGGCGAACATCACCAGCATCAATGCCCAGCAGCAGCCGAGGCACCATATGCCTTGTGCGAGGCCAAGCCGGAAGATGCGGGCGGGCCTCGCACTCCAGTTCGAAAACAGGGTCGAGAACGGGTTTCGGCATTTCTTCAGGCAGGCTTCCTTCAGGCCGCTGAACTGGTAGAGGCCGGCAATCAGGAGCGCGAGTGCGCCGGCAATACCGATCGCCGGGTCAAGCAGCCCATCGGAAGAGGCGAAGGCGTGGCCGGCAAAGGTCAGCGCCGCGAACATCACCGAGGCGGCGAGCCAGACGCTGAGATAACCGGCGACCAGCACCAGCGGATGGACGACCGGCTCGCCCTTGATTCGTGCCGTATCGGCGATCTCGCAATAGGTGCGGATCATCGGTGCGGCGGACGGCAGCATCGTCGCGATCGCCATCAGGAACCACATCGCAACGAGCGCGCCGGCCTGCAGGCCGACACTTCCGTCCAGCGCCGCCGGCGAGAGGCAAAGCGCGAAGAACCGTTCCAGGAAAGCCGGCAGTGGCAGGCGCGGCAGGTCTTGCAGGATCGCGTCACCAGGCGCGCCGCCGTCTGCAACCCGCCCTTCAGCGCCACGGATTGCCGTCGCGGCAAGGAACAGCCAGGCAAGCAGGATACCGGTGCCAATAACCACATTGACCGTGACACGCGGGCTGCGCGCGATGTTCGCCGTGGCGCGACCCACGCGGTCGAGATGGCTGAAGTCGTGTTGCTGGCCGGTCATGACATTCGAATGAGCCGAATCGCCGCGTTGATCAAGCGCCATGATCTGACCTATATGCTGATCGACTGGCAGGTCAGGTGGACCGCCTCGCATTGCAAGCCGGAAGCCGATCTTGGAGCATCAGGGAACTGCGCGGATACTGGTTGCTGGCACGGGGCCGGCAGGATTGATCGCGGCGCTCGGTTTCGCCGATGCCGGTTTCCCGGTGACGCTCGTCGGGCCCGAGGCTTCTGCTCCGGATGGCCGCACGACGGCGCTGATGAACCCTGCCTTGAATGTGCTTGCACGGCTGGGCGTCCTCGAAGACATCAAGCCCAAGGCTGCGCCCTTGAAAGTGATGCGCATAGTCGATGCGACCAGCCGGCTGATCCGCAGTCCGGTCGTCACGTTCCGCGCCAGCGAGATCGACGAGGAACAGTTCGGCTTGAACCTGCCCAACAGCGCCCTCAATCCGACGCTCGCCGGCGCGACTGCCGCGCACGCCGGCGTCGAGTGGCGAAGGTCGATGGTGGCGAGCTGGCATCTCGATGCCGAGCACGCCGGTGCCATTCTGACCGACGGCAGCACGGTGGACGCATCGTTGGCGGTCGCCGCCGACGGACGGCTGTCGCCGGCTCGCCAGGCGGCTGGCATCTCGACCTCGGCTCGCTCCTACCCGCAGGCAGCGCTTGTCCTCAATTTCCGTCACACTGGCGACCATGCCTATACCTCGACCGAATTCCACACCGAGACCGGGCCGTTCACGCAGGTTCCACTGCCCGGCAATCGCTCCAGCCTCGTCTGGGTGGTGAAACCGGAGACCGCGACAGAACTTGCCGCATTGGACGATGCAACGCTTTCAATGCGGGTCGAACAACAGATGCAGTCGATGCTGGGCCGGGTGACGGTCGAGCCGGGGCGCCAGATCTATCCGCTTTCGGCGGTGACCCCGCTGCGCTTCGCGCGAGACCGGATAGCGCTGGTCGGCGAAGCCGCCCACGTGTTTCCACCCATCGGCGCACAGGGCCTCAATCTCGGCATCAGGGATATCGAAGATCTTATTGGGATTGCTTGTGAAAATCGTCGCGATCCCGGTTCCCCAACGGCGCTTGCGGCCTACGACTTCAAGCGCCGCCCCGATATTCTGGCACGCAGCAGAGCGGTCAACCTGCTCAACATGTCGCTCCTCTCCGACATGCTGCCGGCCCAGATTGCCCGCGTTGCCGGGCTCGGCGTGCTCGGCGGCTTCGCACCGCTTCGCGCGTTCTTCATGCGCGAGGGACTTCGTCCCGGCAGCGGCTTCGCGGCGCTCGCGGGCGGCCTGCGAAGGCCGGTGCGCCGGTAACGACCTTCCGGACATTCTTGCTGATCTGCATGGTCGACGATCGTCGATATCGCCCGCATGCAGCGGAACCGTGCCCCGCGTCCTGCTGTGCTTGACGGCGCGTCAAGCACAGCAGGATTGAATTGACACGCGGTCTGCGCCAAATAAAGCTAAGGAATTCAGTGGTGAGTACGATGAAAACAGCCAAATTCGCAATCGGGCAAGTGGTTCGCCATCGGCTGTTTCCGTTCAGGGGCATCATTTTCGACGTCGATCCGCAGTTTGCCAACACCGACGAATGGTACGAAGCCATCCCCGCCGATGTGCGGCCGCGCAAGGATCAACCATTCTACCACCTGCTCGCCGAGAACTCGGAAACCGAATACATCGCCTATGTATCCGAGCAGAATCTGCTGGAGGATCGGTCGGGTGAACCGGTCAGGCATCCGCAGATCAAGGAGATGTTCGACAAGAGGCCCGACGGGCGCTACGAGCCCAAACGGCAGTCCAGACACTGATTACCGGCGTTGCCCGTATGGTCAGTAACGAAAAAAGCGGGGCATGACCCCGCTTTTTCCTTGGCTTGAGAATGACCCGATGACGGGTGATCAGTTGGCGGTCTTCGCCTTGTCCTGCTCTTCCTTGAGCTTCTTGGCGAAGTCCTGATTGTTCTTGGCGACGAAGTCCTGCAGCTTCTTCTGCCGGTCCTCGATGTCCGACTGCTGCAGCGGCGGGCCGTCATAGGCGCCGCTGAAGCCCTGCAGGGCGATCTTGATCGGATTGGGCTGGTTCTGGAAATTGACCGAAGTCAGCGTGATCGCCTGGCCCTTCTTGAACGAGGCGACGAGCTGGTCGGTCAACGGCACCTCCGCCACGCAACGATCCGGGAAGCAGATCACATAGTCGAGCTTCTGCGCCTTGCCGGTATCGATCTGCAGGCCGATGCCGGGAGGCACCAGACGACCGGTCGGCACCGTCACCTGGAACACCTTGCGGTTCACCTTGCCCTTCAATTCGATCAGGCTGACGCCGGTGATCAATTGGCCGTTGCCGGCGGTGGTGATGTTCTGGACGTTGCAGATGTCGACATCTTCCTGCTTGGTGCAAGCCTTGAACCAGCCTTGCGGAATCTGCTGTTGTTGCTGTGCGGAAGCAGCGGGAAGCCCTGCGCCTAGAAAGCCGATCACGCCAGCGGCCATGACCGACAGGCGGTACGCGTTGCTGTTCAGGCTCGTCATGTCGTGCACTTCCTCTCAAATGATCCCGGGACCGGCTTCTTCGCGCCGTGTGGTCCAGCTACCTGTTGCCGAAATGAGGCAACAGAATGACTTCGGTCGGCGTGTTACACTGCAAGTGATGCCGAATCCAGCCCGCCACTTGTAATTCTTGACCACACCATTGGCCGGCATGCCGCTGCCTCATGCTAGGGTGCGCACCGAATCATCAAGCCGACCCAGTAAGGAGACGGTCATGGGCCGCGTTCTTGTTTGGCTGATCACCGCGATATCGTTTCTCGCCCTTTCGCATCAGCCGGCGGTGTCGGAGCCGAAGCACGCGATCGCCATGCAGGGCGAACCGGAGCTCCCGCCCGACTATACGCATTTCGACTATGTCAATCCCGACGCGCCGAAGGGCGGCAGCGTCACCTATTGCGTCGTCGGCAGCTTCGACAACCTCAACCCCTTCATCCTCAAGAGCCTGCGCACAACGGCGCGCGGTATGATGGACACGATCTTCGGCAATCTGGTCTTCGAGCCATTGATGCAACGTAGTGCCAACGAGGCTTTTACCCTCTACGGGCTGCTGGCAGACACCGCCGACATGGACCCCGAGCGCAAGAGCATCGAATTCCATCTCAACCCGAAGGCCAGGTGGTCGGATGGTGAGCCGGTAACGCCCGAGGATGTGTTGTTCAGCTACGATGTCTATACGGAGAAGGGCCGCCCGCCCTATAGCGACCGCATGGCCAGGGTCGCCAAGCTCGAAAAGACCGGCGACCACAGTGTTCGTTTCACCTTCAATGACAAGGCCGATCGCGAATTTCCGTTGATCATCGCGCTGACGCCGATCATTCCCAAACATGCTTTCGACAAGGAAACCTTCGACAAGACCACGCTAAAGCCGCTGATCGGCAGTGGCCCCTATACCATAGCGCAGGTACAGCCCGGCCAACGCATCGTCTTCAAGCGCAATCCGGATTACTGGGGCAAGGATGTTCCGGCCAAGCGCGGTTTCGACAATTACGACCAGATCACCATCGAATATTTCCTCAACGCCAACGCCAAGCTGGAAGCGTTCAAGAAAGGCCTGTGCGCCATCGACGACGACAGCGACCCGGTGAAGCGCGAGCGCGATCTGGATTTCCCGGCCTTCCACAAGGGCGACGTGATTGCCGAGACCTTCGACACCGGCATTCCGCCTGTGGTGACCGGCTTCCTGTTCAATACCCGGCTGCAGAAATTCTCCAACCCCGTCGTGCGGCGTGCGCTCGGCATGCTCTACGACTTCGAATGGGCCAACAAGAACCTGTTCGGCGGCAAATACACACGCACGATGAGCTATTGGCAGAATTCAGAGCTTTCCGCGCTCGGCCATCCGGCCGACGACAGGGAGAAAGCACTTTTGGCTCCCTACCCCGGTCGCGTGCCGGCCGATGTCATGGACGGTACCTACCGGCCGCCGGTCACTGACGGTTCAGGCCAGGATCGAAAGGTGCTGAAAGCCGCCTTCGACCTGATGAAAAGCGTCGGTTTCCACGTGCAGGATGGGACGATGCTCGATCCCGACGGCAAACCCTTCGGCTTCGAGATACTTACTGCCTCGCAGGACGAGGAGCGTCTTGCCGGCATCTACCAGCGCACGCTGGAAAAGATCGGCATCAACGTCAGCATTCGCAGCCTTGATGGCGATCAGATCCAGTCACGCAAGCAGCGCTTCGATTTCGAGGTGCTGGTCGGCTCGAGCGGCTTCAACAATTCGCTGTCGCCCGGCATCGAACAGACTGGACGCTGGAGTTCGGCCGCGGCCAGGGCGGAAGGCTCGTTCAATCTCGCCGGGGTTGCCGATCCGGCGGTGGACGCGGCGATCGAGGCGATGCTGCACGCCCGCTCGAAGGAAGACTATGTCGCCGCCGTTCGCGTTCTCGACCGGCTGCTGATCTCCGGCAACTACATGGTGCCGATGCAGCACAACACGCAGCAATGGATCGCCTATTGGAACTACTTGGAACATCCGCAGAAGACGCCCATATTCGGCTATCAACTGCCAACCTGGTGGCGCAAGGCGAACTGAAGATCAGGAGATCGAGATGAGCGTACTCAACGCCATCACCGTCGATGTGGTGTCCGATGTCGTTTGCCCCTGGTGCTTCATCGGTCAGAAGCGGCTCGACAAGGCGATCGCCGCTGTCGGCGGTGAAGTGCATGTTCGATGGCGGCCGTTCCAGCTCGATCCGACCATTCCGCCGCAAGGCAGGGATCGCCACGAGTATATGCTGGCCAAGTTCGGCAGCGACGAGCGCATCCGTGAGATCCATGCCCGCATCGAGCCGCTGGGCGAAGCCGAAGGCATTTCCTTCGCGTTCGGGGCTATCAAGGTGGCGGCGAACACGCTGGATGCGCACCGGCTGATCCGCTGGGCCGGAGCTGTCGGCGAGGAAGTCCAGAACCGGCTGGTGCGCCGCCTGTTCCAGCTGAATTTCGAGGAGGGCGCCAATATCGGCGACCACGCGGTCCTTGTCGAAGCCGCGCGCGAGGCTGGCATGGACGCATCCGTGATCGCCACACTCTTGCCCACCGACGCCGATGTCGAGGCGGTTCGCACCGAGATCGCCACTGCGTCGCGCATGGGGATATCAGGCGTGCCGTGCTTCCTGCTCGAAGGCAAATACGCGGTCATGGGTGCGCAGGATGTCGACACGCTGGCCGACGCCATTCGCCAGGTTGCGGCGGCGAAGGCGCGCGGCGAATTGGAAAGAGCAGCCGGCTGAGGCACGATCTCTGCTGCACCTGGCAACGCTGGCTATTGCACCATCACCTTTGCCTGACGAAGCCGTGGCCCCGTTGCAACTCAGCGCTTATGCAGCTTGGTTCCACCCGCGAATTGAGACGTTGTCATTGCCCAAGTACGACGTGCCGCGAGGCCGTTGCCGGCATTTTTTGCGGCTCCGCCAAGGACGAAAAAAGCAAGCCTGTCGGAATCATGAACGGTATTTTCGGGCGCTCCGGTCAGTCCGCGGCAAGAAAATCGATCTTCCCCCACGATTTTCGAGTTCACAAAAACGTGTGAAAAGCTTCCCTAAGGGAAGCTTCGACGAAGGCGTGCCTGCGCCGATCAAGAGTTTGAATTAATGACGATATCCTGATTTGTGCTGACGGGATTGGCGGCATTCCGGCCAAGCGATCTGTTGCCTCCTGGCAACGGCCGCTGGGAGTAATCCGTTCGGCCAACTTTAAAAATTAATGGAAAATGATCAATTGGTGTTACCCTCCGTAACAAAACAAAAAAGGTTTGGGCGGGATCGTGATTCGGATCGGCAAACGATCGCAAGAGTCAGCACCGGATGAACTACACCGCGATGCCGTAAGGCGGTCGCTCCTGACGCCGGTGTCCTCGATGCGCAGCTTCTGGGGCCTGATGCGGGCCTACTGGGTCTCGGATCGCTGGAAAGAAGCCTGGACGCTGACGTTGGTCATCGCGCTGCTCACGGCGCTGTCCAGCAAGGCCGGTGTCTGGTTCGCCGAAGCGTCCGGAGAACTCGTAAACTCGATCGCCTTCTTCCATGACGCCGCCAACACCACGCCGCTTCGCACCCTGCTGGTCAATGCCGGCATCCTCGTTCTGCTGGTCGTGCTCAAGGACGCCGGCTTTACCGGCATCCGCAATCTTGTCTCGGCGACATTGCACCGCAAATGGCGCGGCTGGCTGGACAGCCGCTTCAACGAAGCGCTGCTGGACACCAATCATACGCATTTCCACGCCCAGCACGCGTCGACCGGCACGGGCGCGCCCGCTCCCGACAACATCGACCAGCGCGTCCAGGAATCCATCAAGGACATGACCGGCGGCGCCATCGGTCTCGCCATGGGCGTTCTGGGGGTTGCCACCTCGCTCTATTTTGTCGGCCAGAAGCTGCTCGAAACCTCTGTCGAGGTGAAGGGGCTGGAGTTCCTCGGCAGCTATGGCAGTGCCATCCTGGCCTTCCTGGCGGTTGCCACCTATGTGCCGCTGAACACCTGGATAGCGGTCAAGCTCGGCGGCCTGCTCGAGCGTCTCAACATCCGGATGCAGCAGGCTGAAGGCAGCTATCGCGGTGAGCTGACGACGTTCCTGCGCCGCAGTTTCCATGTCGCCGCCTCTCAGGGCGAAGGCGTGCAGAAGACCATGCATGGCCGGCTCTATGTCGACATCGACGGCACCTGGACGCGGCTTAACATCGTCAACACCGTCTACATGTCGTTCGAGCTGATCTACAATTTTGTCGGCGCCCGCATTGTCGCCTATGGGCCTGGCCTCGTGCCGTTCATCCACAACGGTCTCGATCTCAAGGGCTACATTACCGGCTCCGAACTGGTCAATGCGCTGATCGGCCAATGTTCGTGGTTCATCCATGTCATGCCTGCCATTGCCACGCTGCGGGCCAACAGCCAGCGCGTGACCGAACTGGCGGTGGCGATCGAGAATGTCCAGCATCCACAGGAGTTCTACAGTCAGACCGGTCGCTCCGAATTCCGTTACGCCAGCCAGAACCCGGTTTTCGGCTTGACCATCCAGAAGCTCGAGCTGGCGCATCAGGGCGAAGACGCCACGCCGTTCCTCAGTGCCGCCAATCTGCGCTTCCGGCGCGGCGAATGGACGTTCCTGAAAGGCGAATCCGGTTGCGGCAAGACTTCGCTGATCAAGGCGATCAATGGACTGTGGCCCTATGGCCATGGCACCATCGTTTTCCCCGAGGGAGTGAGGAGTTTCTATGCCGCCCAGGAGGTCAAGCTGCAGCAAGTGTCGCTGAAACAGCTGGTCTGCCTGCCGGGTTCCGAGCACGACCATGGCGACGCGCAGGTCGCCTCGGCATTGCACAAGGCCGGTCTCGGTGACTTCATCGAGCATATGGCCGACAACAGCCGCGAAGGCAAAAGCTGGGATCAGGTTTTGTCGGGTGGCCAGAAACAGAAGCTGGTGGTGGCTCGCATCATACTGCAGCAGCCAGGGCTGCTGTTCCTGGATGAGGCCACCGGCGCCCTCGACCCGCAGGGCAAGGTTGCCTTCCACCAGGCGATCAAGGACAACTGTCCCGATGTCACGGTGATCAGCGTCATGCACGAGGCGGTGGCGCCGCGATCGATGACCGGCAGCGAATTCTATCACAGCGTTGTCGCGATCGCCGACGGTGTCGCCACCAAGAAGCCTTTGGTTCCGACCCTGCCTGCCGAACTCACCACCATTCTCGCGCAGCCGAGGCCGGTCGAGGACAAATGGCTGCGTTTTTCGCGCCGGCTGAAGCAGAAATAACGAGGCTGTGAGACGAACCAGCCGCGTCATGTGTCGGCCGGTGATCACAGTCTCGCGATCCTGCTCGCTGGCCGGCATTTTCCCTTCTCACCACGATTGACTCGGCAAGGCGCATCCCTATGTTGCGCCGGCTTGCAGACATTCAAACGCGAACCCGCAAGCGGAAAGGTCACCGCGCCATGCCTGGCGATAGTCACAGTCGAACGCAACCGCCGTCCGCCTAAGACGTGACCTTGAATGGTTCATGCCTTGCCGGACGGCAAGGAGTGAACCATGAACGAATTTACCCCGATAGCGAGCGACGATGCCGTCGCAATCGCTCGTATCCTGGCCAATGATCACGTCGCCGACATTGTCGAGGCGCTGAACAGGGAGCCGCGAGAAACCGCGACGGAGCTGCTCTGCGAAGTGCAATTCGAGCGTCTGGTCGAGATCTTCGACCAGCCGGAACTTGCCGGCGCGTCCGAACTCATGGAGACGCTGCCGCGTGCCAGGGCAGGCAAGCTGCTCACCGCCATGTCGGTCGACCGCGCCGCCGACATCCTGCGCGATCTCGATGAGCCGGCTCGCTCCGAGCTGCTCGGAGCCCTGGCGCCGGCACTGCGCGCGACACTGCTTTCCATTCTGGGCTATCCCGAAGGCAGCGCCGCATCGATCATGACGACGGAGTTTGTCAGCGTTCCCTCGGACTGGACCATTGGCCGCACGCTCGACCATATCCGCAAGGTCGAGCGGACACGCGAAACCGTCTACGCGATCTATATCGTTGACCCGCAAACGCATCTCCTGATGCGATCGACCGGCCTGCGTCGGCTCATCACCGGTGAGCCGGACGATCTGATCATGACGGTGGCGCCGGACCGCGTGCCGGTGACGGTTTCACCGCTCACCGACCGTGAGAAAGTCGCTCAACTCATTTCCAAATACGATTTGCTCGCCGTCCCGGTCGTCGACCATGGCAAGATCCTGGGCATCGTCACCATCGACGACATCATCGACACGATGATCGAGGAGACGACGGAAGACGTGCACCGCTTCGGTGGCATGGAGGCTCTCGATGAGCCGTACATGAAGATGGGTTTTCTCGCCATGATCAGGAAGCGGGGCGGCTGGCTGTGCGCGCTCTTCCTCAGCGAGATGCTGACGGCCAACGCCATGCAGAGCTACGAGGGCGAACTGCAAAAGGCGATCGTGCTGACGCTGTTCATCCCGCTGATCATGAGCTCCGGCGGCAATTCCGGCTCACAGGCGACGTCGCTTGTCATCCGGGCGCTGGCTCTGCGCGAGATCGGTCTTGGCGACTGGTGGCGGGTGGCGCTGCGCGAACTGCCCACTGGCGTCGTGCTGGGTGCCATGCTGGGCGTGGTTGGCATCTGCCGCATCGCGCTTTGGCAATATATGGGCTTCTACGACTATGGGCCGCACTGGCCACTGATCGCCACGACGGTGGGCGCGGCACTGGTCGGCATCGTCACCTTTGGCTCGCTGTCAGGGTCGATGCTGCCTTTTGCCTTGAAACGCATCGGCTTCGATCCGGCCAGCGCATCGGCCCCGTTCGTCGCCACGCTGGTCGATGTCACCGGGCTGGTGATCTATTTCTCGGTGGCGCTGGTGATCCTGCGCGGCACGCTGCTCTAACCAGCAGCGCCAATTGTTTCCGCCGCCGGCAAATGGCCGGCGGCGGGTTCCGCCCTTCCGGCCTTAGGCTTGCCTGCCATAGACCGCGTCGCGGAGCGCATCGGGGAAGGCGCCCACCATGCCGGCGATCGCCGTGTTTGTCAGCGCCACCACCGTCAGGTCCATTGTCGGGTCCACGAACCAGGAATGCCCGTAGACGCCGCCCCAGCGCCAGGTGCCCGCGGCCTGAGGCGTCGACGCGGCCAGCGGGTCGCGCAGGATGCCAAACCCAAGACCCCAGCCCCAGCCGGGCATGGTGGTTTCCAGGCCCGATATCGCGTCCGTGGTCATTGCCGCGGCCGTCTCGGGCCGGATAACGGGTCCGCCCCCGGAACGCAGCGCTTCGAGAAGCTTGAGGACATCGCCAGCTGTGCCGTTCATGCCGGTGCCGCCTGACGCGAAGGAGGCGGGATCGAAGACGCGCTGAGGCGAGAATGAGATGGCGCCGTCGCCGAAGGGGACGCGATGATGCTCGCCCATCGCCACGGCCTTGCCAGGTCCATCGGCGTAAGGCGTCACCAACCGTGATCGATCTCGCACCGCAAAGGCCGCGTCGTGCATGCCGAGCGGCTGGACGACCAGGCGATCGATCAGCTCCGGCAGGGTGGCTCCGGCGGCTCTCGCCATGGCCTCGCCCAGCACGTCCATCGCCACCGAGTAGCCCCAGCCTGTTCCTGGCGCGTAGGACAGCGGCACCGAGGCGATGCGCCGGAGGTTCTCGGCCATGGAAAGGCCGGGCTGGTCGAGACCATCGGAGATCCCGGCGCGATGATAGGGTCCGTAGGCGGTCTGGCGGAAACCGTAGGACAGGCCCGCGGTGTGCGTCAGCAACTGTCGGACGGTCATGACGGGCTCGCTGCCGTCAGCCAGCTTCGGCCGGAATTCAGGGATGAACTTCGCCACGGGATCATCGAGGCCGATCACGCCTGCTTCGACAAGGGCAAGAGCCGCGGTCGCGACCACGGGCTTGGTCACCGACGCGAGCCGGAAGATCGCGTCCGCCGTGATCGGTTTTTTCGACTCGCGGTCGGCAAGACCGGCGGCGCGGCTGTAAAGGATTTCGCCGCGTCGAGCGATGAGGATCGTGGCGCCGACAATGCGCTCCTCGATGGCCCTGTCGACTACTTGATCGACGCGTCCGCCAAAGTCATCGTCGAGCGGCGCGGAACCGATGGTCGCGGTCATTGATTGCCCCTTACGACGAGCGAACTGGCGAAAGGTCAGACGCGCTGGCCATCCTTCACGCGGTAGGTCGGTTTGTACATGGTGACGAGTTCTTCCGCCGCTGTCGGATGCACCGCCATCGTGCGGTCGAAATCATCCTTGGTCAGGCCGGCTTTGAGCGGAATGGCGAGGAGTTGCGCCATCTCGCCGGCATCTGGTCCCAGGATGTGGGCGCCGAGCACCTTCTTCGACGCGCCATCGACCACCAGTTTCATCAACATCTTCTCGTCGCGCCCGGACAGCGTGTTCCGCATCGGCCTGAATGTGGCTCGGTAGATTTCGATGTCGGGGAAGCTTTTGACGGCATCATCCTCCGACAGACCGACCGTGCCGATCTCGGGTTGCGAAAAGACGGCGGTCGCGATCGTATCATGGTCGGGCGCGGTGGGATTTCCCTTGAAGGCGGTTTCGATGAAACACATCGCCTCGTGGATCGCCACCGGGGTGAGCTGAACGCGATTGGTGACGTCGCCGATCGCCCAGATGTTGTCGATGTTGGTGCGGGAGTATTTGTCGACGGCGATCGCACCGGTCTTGGTCATCTCCAGCCCGATACCCTCCAGACCCATGTTCTCGGTGTTGGGAATGCGGCCGATGGCGAGCATGACCTGGTCGACGGTCAATACCTTGCCGCCGGTGACCACTGCGTCGAGCCGGCCGTCAGGGCGCTTGCGGACCCATTCGGACACGGCATGACAGAGGATCTTTATCCCCTTCTTTTCCATCGTCTCATGCAGCATGCGCCGCAGATCCATGTCGAAGCGGCTGAGGATCTCCTTGCCCCGATAGACCAGCGTGGTGTCGACGCCGAGGCCATGGAAGATGTTGGCGAACTCGACGGCGATATAGCCGCCGCCTTCGATCATGATCGCCCTTGGCAGCTGCTTGAGGTCGAACGCTTCGTTGGAAAAGATGCAAAGTTCATGGCCGGGCAACGCCGGATGCGCGGCCGGGCGACCGCCGGTGGCGATCAGGATCTGGTCGGCGGTGACGGTGCGATCATCGCCCAGAAGATGCACGACATGCGGATCGACGATCATGGCGCGCGAATGGAACGTCTCGCCGCCAGCGCCTTGTACATTCTTCTCGTAGATCGCCTCCAGACGGCTGATCTCGCGATCCTTGTTGGCGACCAGTGTCTGCCAGTCGAAACTGGCTTCCGGCACCGACCAGCCATAGCCCGCGGCATCGGCGAAATGCTCAGGAAATTGCGATGCATAGACATAGAGTTTTTTTGGCACGCAGCCGCGAATGACGCAGGTGCCGCCATAGCGGAATTCTTCGGCGATGCCGACGCGCTTGCCGAGCGCGGCGGCGACGCGCGCCGCCCTCACCCCGCCCGAACCGCCGCCAATGACGAAAAGATCGTAGTCGTAACCGGCCATGGCGTGGCTCCTCGAGCTTTGGAAAATCCAGAGACAGGTAGGCTGCAAACCATCAAAGAAAAGCCCGGACAAGCCGGGCTTAACAGATGGCCGCAAGGCCGGTTGAAAACGCAGGATCAGTTCTGCGTGTCGTCCGGGGGAGCCGAACCATCGGCGGGCGCTGCGCCATCCGCCGGAGCGGCTCCATCCGCGGGAGCGGTGGCATCGGCCGGCGCCGCCGGCGCCTTTGCCTTGGCGGCTGCGGCCAGTGTCTCGCCGACCTGCTGGGCGAGATCGCGGGCAAGGCCGTTCTGCCAGATGTCGGCTGCCTTGACCAGTTCACGCGTCACGGTCGGGCCGCTGTCGAGCAGCTTCTTGCCTGAGTCCGAGCTGTAGAAAGCCGCGATATCGGACAGTTCCTTCTCGGAAAACACTTTCGCATAGGCGAGCGCCGCTTCCTTTTCCAGGTCGGCGCGGCGCGAGGCAAGCGCCAATGCCTTCTCGTTGATCGTCTTGCCGATCAACTCCTGCATGTCCGGGTTTTTCTGGATGAGCTGTGACTCGAGCGCTGCTGCCGCCTGCGGCAGGATGTTGTCGAACGGGTCGGTCGCGTGGATCGCCGCGACCGCCGCGCGGGCAGCCTTCAGGTGCGATTCCGTGACATCCTGCGAAAACGCCGGCGAAGAGAACGCGAAAACGGCCGAAGCCGCCAGAACGGCGCAAAGGCTGCGAACCCGGTTATGCAACATCATGATCGGTAGAACTCCCTGGTTTTCGGGCGGCATGGACGGTTTGGATGCCGTCGCCACCGGCGATGATGGCCGCTGACGCCAGCCCGATGAAAAGACCATGCTCGACCACGCCCGGAATGGCGTGGAGAGCATTCGAAAGCGCTCTTGTATCCGGAATGCGGCCAAAAGATGCATCGAGGATAAAATGGCCGCCGTCTGTAACAAAAGCCTGGCCCCCAGTCATCCTCAATGTAACCGGACCGGAAAGGCCGAGATTTTGTGCCGCGGCGGCAATCGCGATTTCGGTTGCGCGCAGGCCGAACTGATTGACTTCGATCGGTAGCGGAAAACGGCCAAGCGTCTCAACCATCTTCGAGCGGTCGGCAATCACGATCATGCGCTGGGAGGCAGCGGCGACGATCTTCTCGCGCAGCAGCGCGCCGCCGCCGCCCTTGATCAAGGTCAGCTCCGGGTCGACTTCGTCGGCGCCATCGACGGTGAGATCGAGCTCGGGCGTTTCCTCCAATGTCGACAGCGGCACGCCAAGCTCGCGGCACAACAACGCGGTGCGCTCCGAAGTTGGTACGCCGATGACGGTCATGCCGGTGGCAACCTTGTCGGCAAGCAGCCGCACGAACTCTTCGGCGGTGGTGCCGGTACCGATGCCGAGCCGCATGCCGTCCGTAACATGGGCAAGGGCCGCCCGGGCGGCCTCGACCTTCAGTTGTCTTGCATCCATGCCGCTTGCTGCCCCGGAACCTGCTGGCTGGGCTCCTAGCATTTTTGACGGTCGGGTCAAAGCCTTTGGCCGCTATCCACCGGCCCGCTTGCCCTGACGTGCTTGCCTTGGCGGGCCGCAGCCGCTATCGCCTGCCAATTGCACAAACCTGCGCAGGACAGACCATGACCCGCCCGATCATCGTGTTCGACCTCGACGGTACGCTGGTCGATACAGCGCCGGACCTGCTCGACAGCCTGAACCACAGCCTGGCCGCCAGCGAGCTCGCGGCCGTCGACGAAGCAGGCTTCAAGCGCTTCGTCGGCCATGGCGGCCGCGTGATGATCGAACGAGCTCATGCTGCCCAGCAGCGATCGCTTGACGTCGCCGAGCATGACCGGCTGCTGAAACTGTTCCTCGATCACTACACCGATAACATACCCGGCAAATCACGCCCCTACCCCGGCGTCGTCGAGGCGATCGCGCGTTTCGAAAATGCAGGCTATCTGCTGGCCATCTGCACCAACAAGTACGAAGCCAATTCGCTGGCGCTGATCGATGCGCTCGGCCTGGCCAGGCATTTCGCCGCAATCGCCGGACAGGACACGTTCGCGTTCCGCAAACCCGACCCACGCCACCTGACCGAGACCATCGCGCGGGCTGGCGGTGACCCGCACCGCGCCCTGATGGTGGGCGATTCGCAAACCGACATCGACACGGCGAAGGCCGCCGGCATTCCGGTGGTGGCCGTCGATTTCGGCTATACCGATCGCCATGTGCGCGAATTCGAACCCTCGGCGGTGATTTCGCATTTCGATGCGCTGACGCTGGACCTGGCGCAAAAACTGATCGCCGCCGCTGCCGGACGCTGACCGGAAGGCACCGACTGCGCCGGATAGAGGCTCGAAAGCACAGCAATCCGATCCTTGTCAGAACGCCCGACACTGCCTTGACTTAACCGGCCGGCCTCCCTTATATCGCGGCTCGCTTGGCCTTCGGGCAACGAGCGGGCGATTAGCTCAGCGGGAGAGCACACCCTTCACACGGGTGGGGTCGCAGGTTCAATCCCTGCATCGCCCACCAAAACTCTAAATAAAATCAAAGCGTTACGGCAAGACAAACGCAAGACAACGACCAGCTCTCTAGTGCGGGTCGTCTCCGGGTCGTCACTAGGTGCCGCAGGCCGGTCGGCGAACTGGTACCGTGGGTTCGAATCCCAATCGCTCCGCCAACCGCGCACCGCCTGCCCTGCATTTTCCCTTTCACGGCGTAACAGGGGTTCGATTCCCCTTGGGCGTACCAGAGATTTCAAGCACTTAGTGAAAACCTGTCAGCCTCTGTCCAACGTTTGCCAATTTCCTTTCAGGCATGTGCAGAGCCGGCATGGCGCCATCAGCGCCTGAACGTCAAGTTGGGTCGATTTGCAGCACGCTGGATGGCCGCAAGTGATGCAGACCGTTTCGCATGCTGCGAGGGTGTCGGCGAGGGTCTCGTGAGGCATGGCGATCTTCATTGAAGGGGCGCCGCAACGGGAGGATTATATTCCTCGTCTCGATCTCGGTGGCAAATGCTATTTGGGCAGGCCAGGGTCGTAATACACAATCGCGTCAAGGATCGTTCGATAGAGGCTGTCGACCTCTTCGTCGATCTCTTCCCGCTTGATGCCGAGCGCCTTGGCGTCCGCGATGAGCTTGTGCGTGAGCTCGTCGACTGAGATGACATCCGCCTTTGTCGTCCCTGGGACGTTGTTGGCGATCCATCGGTCGAGGAAGTTTATGCCGCGTGTGCTCATCCAAACCAGCAGAACGTAAGGCTAACCATCGCCACCGCGATCAGGATTGAGAGCGGCACTGCGGCGAACAGCCCCGCTTCCAAAACTCGTGTTTCTTTGTCACTGAACATTAGGCGCGCCTCATGCATTCTTCTTGATGCTAGAAGGTGCCAAGTCCTGATAGGTTCCGCGAATGTTCCCCGAGCACGAAGCGCTCCGCGTCCTGACGCGTGCCTGACGTCTATAGCAGCTAGGCGAAAGGCCGCTGCCGCGCGGCTCGCCACACCACGCGGCACGCTCTAGGGCCCAGGTGGGAATCTAATGGCCGGCAAACCCGGACTTCTCGGAAACGACTCAGGCTGGGATCAAAAGAGCAATTCGATGGATGCCAACCACGCTGCTGATATTGGTGGCTTTGTCCGACTTCCCTTTGCCGCAGCTGTAGATTCCGCCGTCCTTGACCGTGTAGGCGGGTATGCCTTTCTTTTCTATTTTGAACTCTCCGGCAATGATGTGGCAGATCATGTCCATGTCCATCAAAGGCTGATCGTCGGGATCAGAAGCCCCAGGCTGATAGATCACATCGATTATCTTGATGCTCTTATAGGCACTGATCTGCGACTCCTGTTCCCCGACTTCCACCATTCGCCGTCCATGTCCCATGTCCATGCCGTCGGTGGCGCCATAGGTGGGAGCTGCCGCCTCCGCCGGCGCTGCCAGTGAAAATACGGGTGTCGCGGCTGTCACGGCGAGACCAAATTTAAGGGCTGATCTGCGATTAAGGTGTTCCATGTAACGGTCCTCCCTTTAAGCAGTAGTGCGATAATTCGCACGGGGGATTCCGCGCTTAAGTTCGAAAACTGTCAACCGTATCTAGCTGGCGACTCTTTCGACCACCACGACACCAGCACCACGATGCCGACGAAACCAAAGCGCGAGCCAGACGCCGTTCATTGATCTTCTTCAAATCGGAAATCCTGCAGCGAAGCGTGGCGCAAATCTTCCCCGCCACGCAAGTGTTTCACGCGGCCGACCAGACCCGATCTGACCCACTGTGTTGCGGGCCGTTTCATCCCCTTGGGCGCCGGCCCCGCATGCTCCTGCACGCGCTTCCAAGGCCTTCCGGCGCGAGGCGTCCTCCAAGTCGAGATTCTGCCTAAGCTCGATAGCGTCGGCGACAAGTTTCTGATGCAGTGACGCCAGCGACGATACCTCCTTCTCCAAGATGCCAACAAGCTTGGTTGTCCTGGGCGAATTGGCGCAGCCTATACTCGAAGGTGACTCCCGCGAACGCCCAACCCACAGAAACGCGGGCCGAAAGGATGCCGGTGGGCGTGCCATCGCGTTTCCCTCAAGCCGGAGGAACCAACCAGCCTGTGAGCGAGTTTCCCTCCGTCGAAACTTGAGGGAAAACCATGTCCAGATTTCTGCTGGCGACCAGCGTCGCCGTTCTCCTCGCCACCGGCCCGGCTCTGGCGGCGGATGACAAGCCGCTGCCGCCGCCCAATGCCAAGAAACTGTCGGAGATCATCGCCAAGGTCGAGCAGCGCGACGGCTTCCGTTACATCAAGGAGATCGACTGGGACAGCGGCGCCTACACCGTCACCTACTACACGTCGGACAAGGCCAAGGTCGAAATCACGTACGATCCCGTGACGGCCGAGCCGAAATAGGGCTTTTCCCGAGACATCCGCGGCTCAAGGAGGCGCCCCGTTTCTCGGGGCGCTCTCAATGACCAACCGTCTCGCCCAAAAATGTCCATCCTGGGATAGGACCAAGAATGTCCATCCTGGGATATGATATGTGTGCGATCCTGTTGGCTTGGGGGCACGCATGCGATCTTCCGTTCGAACCGATGTCTTGCTCTTGCTCGCCATCATCCTGGCCGGCGGCGTGCTTGGGGCCGCTCCGGCACGGGCCGACGGGCCGTCCTTCGACTGCGCCAAGGCAAGCCTGCCGGCGGAAAAGGCGATCTGCGCCGATCCGCAGCTATCGGCCATCGATCTGCTGGTCTCCAAGGCGTTCAAGGGTTTCGAGCCGGCGTTCGGTGGCGACAAGCGCAAGATCGCCCGCTGGCTCATCGCCGATCGTAATGCCTGCAAGGGCGATACTGCCTGCATCGTCAGTGCGCAGAACAACGCATTGCAGACCTATGGCAATGCCCCGTCATGGGTGCAGGATTACAACATTGCGCTGATCGGCAAAAAGGCGCTGGAAGCCGCCTCGCGGAACCCTGGAGGGACGGATCAGCCCCTGCCCTCGGCCATCGGACAATGCGCCTCCACGCATATCAAGACGCTCACCGCGCGGCTTGGCGACGATCCGCTGGAAACGGCCAGTCCCGAGGCTGGCAGCGCGGCGACATTCACGAATGGCGGTACGGCCGTCTCCTATGATCGTGAGCCTGGCCTGGCCGCCTCGAAGGTCGGCGACGCGGCGATCATGTGCCTGATCGCAATTCCGCGAGATTGCCCTGCGGGCGACGATCGCGGCCGGTTCTACTATGGCATCGATCTCGCTATCAAAGGGTCATGGGCGCTGCCCGATTCGCAGCATCTGTGCGGTGGCGCCTGAGCTGCCGCCGCGACCGAGGTTTCCCTCCTCCCGCTTGCATCGGCCTCGCTTTGATGGCTGACTGGAATGGGTTGACTGCGCCGCATGGGGGATGGGCATGGCGACAGCGAAGCACATATTGAAGCGTATCCTGATGGTGCTTGCCGGTTATCTCGTCGCCGTACTGGTCGGCCTGGTCGCCGTAGCGGCGATCTACGCCGCGCTCAGTTCCCTGCCCAATGCGCCGGCGTATTTCGATGTCATGGGCGTCACGCCGATCGCCGCCCTGGTGGTGCCGCCGCTCGGCATGTTCATCTATTTCCTGACGATTGTCGTGACCGGAGCGCAGACGCTTGTCTTCGCGCTGATCGCCGAGTTCTTCTCGTTACGCAATGCCCTGTTGCACATGTTCTTCGCCGCCGCGGCGGCAGCAGGCGGCTTCTTCCTGATCTGGCCAAGTACGGCGGAAGACATGGATCCCGAGCGCTGGGCCGATATCGGCATCATCGCTGCTGCCGGCCTTGTCGCCGGACTGATCTACTGGCTGATCGCCGGGCGGGACGCCGGCTTCCGGCGACCGCTGTCACCAGGTCAATAAAAGAGTTGAGGCGGCTAAACGTTCAAACGTTGCGCCGCCTCCGGATGCCGTAAACTGCTTTTGCTCAACTCGACGGTGAACGCACTGCCTCGGTGGCGTCCAATGCCTGCTTCAGCCGCGAGTCGCGGTCGTAGACGTCGCCGAAATACTCGACCTTGCCGGACATGTCCGGCCATGCGGTGAAATAGGCGACATAGACCGGGATCTTGCGTGTCACGTTTTCCGTCGAATGCCCATGCTTCAGCTTTTCCGCGATATAGTCCACCGAGGTGCCGAGCACCGCCGCCGCCATGCCGCGTGGATCCTGCAGCCGCACGCAGCCATGGCTGAGCGCGCGCATGTCCTGCTTGAAGAATGACTTCTGCGGCGTGTCGTGCATATAGATCGCATGCTTGTTGGGGAACAGGATCTTCAACTCGCCCAGCGCATTGGCCTCGCTCGGCTGCTGGCGCACGCTGTAGGGAATGTTGGCGCCGTAGGCGCCCCAGTTGACCGCCGACGACGGGATGCGGTTGCCGCGCGAGTCGGTCACTTCGTAGCCGGCCCGGTCGAGATAGCCTGGATCGCTGCGCAATCTGGGCAGCATTTCGTTGACGATGATCGACTGCGGCACCCCCCAATAGGGATGAAAATCGACCTGCTTGATCTGGTCGTAGAAGAAAGCGGTCTGGTTGGTGGTTCGACCGACGACCACACGTGTCTTCAGCTTCTCCTCGCCATTGTCGATGTAGCTCGCGGTGAAGGCCGGCTGGTTGATGAAGACGCGCGGGCTGCCAAGGTCGGAAGGCAGCCAGCGCAGTTCCTCCAGCGCCACTTCCACCTTCAGAAGCTTGTCGGCCTTGGATGTCCCGGCCAGTGACTCGACGGTGCGCGGCCCGATGACACCGTCGCCCTTCATGCCCGCCTTCTGCTGCACGGCCTTGATGACCGGAATCAGATCCGGAACGTAGACTTCACTGGTCGCCAGCCTGGACAACACCTCGCCATAGGCGCCGCCCATCTCGTCATCGAGATTGCGCGCGATCAGCGTCAGCAGCTTCGGCAGTTCGGGGCTGGTCTCGCCCGGCTTCAGCAACAGCTTGGGATCGACGACGATTTCGTTCTCGGCGCTTGCCTGCAGGGCTTCCAGTTCGACGCGCAACGCCTGGTATTCCGGATTCTGCGGATGTCGCGATTCGAGATAGGTGCGTACTTCCTGGGTGTGAGCCAGCGTTTTCAGCACGCCTTGCAAGTCGAGCGGCTTGGCCGGGAAATCATAGTAGCCGGTCATGCGGTTGGGCTCGACACGGCCATTCTGGGCATCGTGGGCATAGCGCAGCACGCGCGCCGACAGAGCCATTTCGAAACGGACGAGGTCCTTCAGCCGCGCCCCAGCGTCGGCCGTTGACGAGTCGGCGGCGGGCACGTCGACTGCGTAGTCGGCGGGCGTAAGGCCATAGCTCGCTGCCTCGCCGAGCACCCGCACCGCATCCTGCGCGCGGCTGTTGAGGCTGGTTCCGCTTACCCAGATGAAATCCGGATTGGCCGAATAATAGGCGATCAGCGCCTTGGCGATGTCGGGCTCGGCGTAGAGTTCGTAGTCGCCTAGGCTGGCAATCGCATCACGAAAAGCAGCGCCGGTGGCAGATGGAACGAAAGCGGCGTCCTGCGGTGTCGCCGGCTGCGGCGCTGCCGTCAGCGCCGAGAAATCGATTCGGACCAGGCGATCGGCCTTGTAGGTGTAGTAGGACGGACCGCTGATTTTCACCCCGCCACCACCGGCAGGGACTTTCGGCTTGTGCTTCGGAGGAGGTGGTGGAAACTCGCCTTGCGGCGCATGTCTGATGCCGCCCCCGAAAAGCATCTCGAAAAGCCCTTGCGCTTCCGCCTGAGGCACGCCGAGAGCGAGCGTTGCCGTGATCGCCACCAGCGGCATCACCGCTGCTTTGTTTCCGAGGAATTTCATGGATCACCCGCTCCGGTCGCAACCGGTTCCCGTTCCGCACCGTTAGACGATCTCGCTCACCGCATGGCGGATGTAAGACGCGACTATACCGATTCATACTGATTTCGTTAAGCTTCCATAAATTTCGGAGCGCCTGTTGCAGAACGGTTTCACAACCTCGTGACGGCCGGAACGGATACGGTTCGGCTCCGGCCGGGGAAATCCACTGGCGATCGGGCGTTGGCGCCACCGTCGACGGTCAGCGCGGCGCCGGTGACGAAACGGCCTTCCGTGACCGTGGCCGGGGCGATGGCTGCCTGGTGGACGATGGCCGGCCTCGACGCGGCGTGACAAACGCCGGCTGTTGTGCTCGAAATTCGACCTGCCAGCAAACCACCTGGCCGGGAGGGACGACAGGGTGAAAAAGGGTTATCGCGAACTGCTCGACGAGGCCAACGCCGAGATCGAAGTGGTGTCGCCCGAGGAAGCAGCGGGATTGCTCGAGGACGAAGGCACCATCTTCATTGATCTGCGCGATCCGCGCGAAGTGGAGCGCGACGGCAGGATTCCAGGCGCCAGGCATGTGACCCGCGGCATGCTGGAGTTCTGGATCGATCCCGAAAGCCCCTACCACAAGCCGTTCTTTGCTTCGGGAAAGAGTTTCGTTTTCTTCTGCGCTGGCGGCTGGCGCTCGGCACTGGCCACCAAGACGGCGCAGGACATGGGGCTTTCGCCAGTCAAGCACATCCTTGGCGGCTACACGGCCTGGAAGGCGGCCGGACTGCCAGTCGAGCCTGGCGACAAGAAGAAATAATTGCCGCTAGTGGAGCAGCGACGGCTCGCGGTGCGTGGCCACAAAGCCGACGGCACGTTCGACCACGCCCCTGTCGGCGAGGATGCGGCGGTGGCCGAGCCCGTCGGCCCAGTAAAGCCGCACATGGCCGCCAGCGCCAGCATAGCGCTTCGCATGATCGGCCGAGACTTCGCGGTCGTCCGGCGCGTGGATGACCAGGGTCGGCACCGGCGCATGGGCGAGCTGGCGGTCGCCGGTGAATTCATGCAATGGCCGGCCAGAAAGATGTTCGACGCGGTCCGCCATGGCGGCCTGCGAACGCGGCCCGACATTGAGCATGCGGCTGAAGTCGGCGAAGATTGCCGGCAGGGAACTTGGCGCCGCGATCAGGACCAGCCGTCCGGCCGCCAGTGGTGGGATGTTCTTGACCGAACCAGCGATGGCGTTGGCGGCGACGGCGCCGCCGAAGGAATGGCCAACCGCCGCCGCGAACGGACCGAACCATTCGCCAGCAACGCGCACGGCATCCACGGCATTGACCATGTTCAGCCGCCGGCCCCGCGACTGGCCATGGCCCGGCAGATCAAGCGAAGCAACCCTGTAGCCGGCGGCGCGATACCCCTCGATCAATGCACGCATGTATTCGGTGCGCGAACGCCAGCCGTGGACGACAAGCACCGTGCCGGCAACCGCCCTGCCCGGCTCTGGCCGGAACTCGTGCACCATGACGCAGCCGGTAGCGGTCTTCAGCCGATGATGACGCGCCTCGGCCATGAACTCCGCGGCACGGTTGACGGCGCGGCGTTCGCCGTCCGTCAGTGCCTTGGCATTGGGGGTGCGGCAGAACAGTTCGAAAGCCGCGCGACCGGTGAGGCGCGGTGCAATATGTTCGGCCGCACCAAACACCCCCCGGATGACCTTCAGCCCGATTGATGCCATAGTGAGAATCCATCCATACGTTCAAGCATGAACATAATAGTTCAAAGATGAACAATAAACAAGAGCTACCCTGGGACAACCCGCGTTTTCGCAACTGGGTCGCGGTGGCGCGCGCCTGCCATGTGCTGGAGCGTACGCTGGCGGTGAAGCTTGCGCCGCTCGACCTGAAGCCGGCACAGCTCGATGTGCTGATGAACCTCTATCGCCACCCCGGCATGTCGCAGCACGATCTTGCCCGCAAGCTGCTCGTTGGTCGCTCCAACATCACCATGCTGCTGCCGCAGCTGGAGGCGCGTGGCTTGCTGCGCCGCGAAGGCGATGAGAAGGACAAGCGTATCCTGCGGCTTGCCCTGACGGAAGCCGGCGAGGCGCTGCTAATGCAGGCGCTGAAAGTCCATATGGCGCTGATCGAAAAGGCGATGAGCCAGTCGACACCGGAGCAATGCGACATGATCGGCGATCAGATGCGCAAGATCTATGAGGTGCTGAAGGAGGCGTGACCGCCTCTCGGCCAGGCCGTCAGCCTACCACATCGTCTTTTTCGCCCGCTCCGGCCATTCCCTGTCATAGGTCTCGCCGTCGATGTTCTTGCGGCTGGTTATTTCGAGGATTTGGCCGGGTGTCGGCAATGACTTCGGATCGACATGCCTCGCCGGGTTCCAGAGCTCGGAACGGACGATGGCGCGGGCACACTGGAAATAAACCGAATCGACGCTGATGACGGTCACCGAGCGCGCCAGCTTGCCATCGACCGTGAACGACGCGCAGAGCGCTGTATCCGTGGTGATATGGGCGCGACCGTTGATGCGCAGCGTCGTGCCCGAGCCCGGCACCAGAAACAGCAGGCCGACGCGCGGATCGCGAATGATGTTCTTCAGCGAATCGGCGCGGTTGTTGCCGCGCCGGTCCGGCATCATCAGGGTTTTCGGGTCAAGGATGCGCACGAAGCCGGCGAGATCGCCGCGCGGCGAACAGTCCAGCCCCTCCGGCCCACTGGTCGCCAGGGCGACGAAGGGCGAAGCCTCGATAAAGGCGGCGTATTCAGGAATCACATGGTCGAGTTCCTTGACCAGCGAGGTTTCGCCGGGCAATCCGTAAAGGGCTTCGAGCTGTTCGACCGTGGTGATGACGGACATCTTTTCGTCTCCGCATATCCGCCGCCCTTACTCCCGATGGGTGACGTTTTCACGACGCCGACTTGTCGGACCTAGCGATCCCGGCTCAAGCCTTTTTCCGCAAGCTCGGCGAGATAGGCATTCCAGCGCGCGTCCTTCTCGTGGCCGAGGGTGTGCAGGTAATTCCAGGTGAAGATGCCGGTGTCGTGGAAGTCATCGAAGGTGATGCGGACGGCGTAGTTGCCGACCGGCTCGATCTTGAGGATCGCCACATTGCGCTTGCCTGGAACCGTAACGCGCTGTTCGGGCGAATGGCCCTGCACCTCGGCCGAGGGCGAGGCGACGCGCAACAGTTCCGCCGGCAGTTCGAACGGTTGATGATCGGGAAAGGTCACCGAGAGCAGTCGGCGGTCTTTTGAGACCCGGAGTTCCCTGGGTGCGGTCATGGTGTTCGATCCCTTGGCAATCCACCCTTCCCTACGCTGCTTCGCCAAACGGGAAAAGCCGTTTGCGGTGAGCCGACATGCGATGTCGGCCAGGGAATGTTACCAAAGATCGAGAAACGGTATCTTGAATGGTGGGCCGGATCGTATCACATAGCCATATATAACGAAGCCGTTCCGGCCACGGGAAGCGTTTGAAGCATGGACATGATCGACCCTTTCGGTCGCACGATCAGTTATCTCAGGGTGTCGGTCACCGACCGCTGCGATTTCCGTTGCACCTATTGCATGGCCGAGGACATGGCCTTCCTGCCGAAGAAGGACCTGCTTTCGCTGGAGGAACTCGACCGGCTGTGCAGCGTCTTCATCGAAAAGGGTGTCAGGAAATTGCGCCTCACCGGTGGTGAGCCGCTGGTTCGCAAGAACATCATGCACCTCGTGCGCCAGCTGTCGCGACATCTGAAAAGCGGCGCCCTGGAAGAACTGACGCTGACCACCAACGGCTCGCAGCTTTCGCGCTTCGCCGCCGAACTCGCCGATTGCGGGGTCAAGCGCATCAACGTTTCGCTGGACACGCTTGACGCCGACAAATTCCACAAGATCACCCGCTGGGGCCATCTCGGCAAGGTCATGGAAGGCATCGATGCCGCGCAGGCGGCCGGGCTGAAGGTGAAGCTCAACGCGGTGGCACTGAAGGATTTCAACGACGCCGAACTGCCCGACATGATGCGCTGGGCGCACGGCCGCGGCATGGACCTGACGGTCATCGAAACCATGCCGATGGGCGAGATCGATGCCGACCGCACCGACCAGTACCTGCCGCTGTCGCTGCTGCGCGCCTCGCTGGAACGCCAGTTCACGCTGACCGACATTCCCTTCAAGACAGGCGGCCCGGCCCGCTATGTCCACGTCGCCGAGACCGGCGGCCGGCTCGGCTTCATCACGCCGATGACCCACAATTTCTGCGAAAGCTGCAACCGCGTCCGGCTGACCTGCACAGGCACACTCTATATGTGCCTCGGCCAGGAGGATGCGGCTGACCTGCGCGCGCCCTTGCGCGCGTCCGAAGGCAACGAACTGGTCGCCGACGCCATCGACGAAGCCATCGGCCGCAAGCCGAAAGGCCATGATTTCATCATCGACCGCCGCACCAGCCGCCCCTCTGTTTCGCGGCATATGAGCGTTACGGGCGGCTGACCTTTTCGAGAAATTCATGCAAGATCGCCTCTCGGTCATTGGCTCCGAGGCTAGATATGCAGAGGCGTTCTTCATTCCTGGCGGTTGTCGCAACCATTGCAGCGACCAGCGCAAGTGCCGCTCCCTTCACCTATACCAACGAGCGCTTCGGCACCCTCTGCACTTTTCCCGACGAGGTCTTCACCGATCGCCAGCCTGAGCCCGAAAATGGCGACGGGCAGGAATGGCTCAGTGCCGATGGCGCCAGCCTGATCTGCTCGGGCATCCTTAACATCGACGACACGCCGAAGGGTTTCGTCGCGGCGGAGAAAGCCAGCAAGGAGCCAGGCTACGAGATTACCTACAGCAAGGCCGGGAAGGACTGGGCCGTGCTGTCGGGCTTGAAGGATGGAAAGATCTTTTATGAGCGTCGCCTCTTCGGCAAGGATGGTGTCATCCGCACCGTATGGCTCGAATACCCGCCTGCCGTGAAGTCGAAGTACGATCGGCTTGTCGCGGCCATAGCGGGCAGCCTCAAGGCGCACTGAACATTTCGGCCACACAATGACAATATTGCCGAACACGGGCGCCGGCCGGATTTACCGTCGGCCAGTTGCGCCCTAAGCCTGCCCGTCGCGATTTTCGCTTCTCGGGGGATTAAAATATGCGCAAAGTCATTCTTTCTCTCGCCTTGCTTGGCCTCACGGCCATGCCAGCGGCAGGCCAGTCGATTGGCGGCACCTACACGGTCGCCGGCACCAACTTCGACGGCTCGACCTATGACGGTGAAGCCACCATCACGCTGACCAGCCAGACGACCTGCACGATCCACTGGGAGACGGGCGGCTCGTCTTCCGACGGCATCTGCATGCGCAACGATGATGCCTTCTCAGCCGGCTATGTCATGGACAAGGACATCGGCCTCGTCGTCTACAAGGTGATGGACGACGGTTCGCTGCATGGTCTGTGGACGATCGCCGGCAAGGACGGCAATGGCACCGAGGTGCTGACGCCAAAGAAGTAAATTCCACCGTTATCGCAGGGGTTTTATGGGCCGCGGCAAGGCCGTGGCCCAGTCTTTTGCCGTTGCTGTTTCAGGCCCGGCTGCTACAGGCTTGCTGCAAAGCAGAACCGGTAGTTGTCTTGCCCCTTTCTCCAAATCTTCGCGGCGCATTGCTCATGGTGGTGGCGATGGCCGGCTTCACCCTCAACGACGCCATTACCAAATACTCGTCGCAATCGATGAGCATGGCGCAAGTCATGCTGGTCAGAGGAGCATTTGCTACCCTTCTCGTCGGCTCGCTTGCCTGGCAGCGCGGTGCTCTCGTCCGGCTGCGCTCGATGCTGGACCCGCTGGTGGCGCTGCGCGTCCTTGGCGAAGCCGGCGGCACGGTGACGTTTCTGATCGCGCTCGCCCATTTGCCGATCGCCAGCGTCTCGGCCGTCCTGCAGGCGCTGCCACTGGCGGTGACGATGGGCGCGGCGCTTGTCTTCGGGGAAGATGTCGGCTGGCGGCGCTGGTTGGCCATCGCCATCGGATTTGTCGGCGTTCTGGTCATCGTGCGGCCGGGCTTCGAAGGGTTCAGCGTATATTCCCTGGTCGCGTTGGCCTGCGTCGCATGTTGCGCGGTGCGCGATCTCGCCACCAAGAGGATTCCCAAGGCTATTCCGACCGTTCTGGTTTCGACCGCGACCGCACTTGCCATGACCATCGTCGGCGCGGCGCTGTTGTCGCCGATGGGCGGCTGGACACCGATGACTGGACAAAGCACGGCCTTGCTGGCGCTCGCCGCGGTCCTTGTGCTCATCGGCTACCAGTCCATCATCATGGCAATGCGGGTGGGCGACATCTCCTTCATCGCACCGTTCCGCTATACGGCCCTGATCTGGTCGATCCTGCTTGGCCTCTTCATCTTCGCTGACGTTCCCGACCTGCCGATGGTCATCGGCGCCACCATCATCATCGGCTCCGGCCTTTATGCACTCTACCGCGAGCGGATCGTCGGCCGGCGAAAGATCGTCACCGAAAGCACCGGGCCGACCATGATGCCGGACGGAATCTAGCCGGCTCCCGAGAAGGTTCTTGTGATTCCCGACGGCTGGCGTACAGGCTCGATGGCATGAAACGAGACGTTGCGGGGATCATTCTGGCCGGTGGCCAGTCAAGACGGATGGGCGGAGGCGACAAGAGTCTGTTGCCGCTTGGCGGCGGCTGCCTGCTCGACCATGTCATCTTGCGTCTTGCCCCGCAGCTGGCGCCGCTGGCGCTCAGCGCCAATGGCGACCCGGCGCGGTTCTCCCGCTTTGGACTGCCGGTGCTTGCCGACACGGTCGCCGGCTTTGCCGGGCCGCTTGCCGGAATCCTGACCGGCCTCGAATGGGCCATCGCCAACACCGCTTGCGAGGCAATCGTCGCCGCTGCCGGCGACACGCCCTTCCTGCCGCTGGATCTTGTCGAGCGGCTGGCGGCGGCCACCGATCCGCGCCCCGGTTCGATTGCCGTTGCTTGCTCGGCCGGCAAGCGGCACCCGACCTTCACGCTCTGGCCGACCGATTGTCGCGAAGCCTTGCGGCGCTTTCTGGTCGACGAGGACAACAGGCGGGTTTCGGCCTTCATCGAGCGGCATGATTTTGTCGACGTGGAATTTCCCGTCCCGCAATCCGCGGGCCAACCGATCGACCCTTTCTTCAATATCAACGAGCCTGATGATCTTGCCCGGGCCGAGCGTCTGTTGCAGAGCATGAAACCATGAACAGACGCGTCTTCGGCATCACCGGCTGGAAGAACTCCGGCAAGACGACATTGACCGAGAAGCTGGTCGCCGAGCTTGTCCAGCGCGGCTGGAAGGTCTCGACGGTGAAGCATGCCCATCATGACTTCGACATCGACAAGCCTGGAGCCGACAGCTTTCGTCACCGGCAGGCCGGCGCCATGGAAGTCGCGATCGTCTCCGGTGTTCGCTGGGCGCTGATGCACGAACTGCGCGGCGAGGATGAGCCGACGCTGGAGGCGGTTCTGTCGCGGCTCGCGCCTTGCGACATAGTGCTGGTCGAGGGCTACAAGCGCGAGGCCCATCGCAAGATAGAAACCCGCCGGCGGGAAGCGAAGGACCGGACACCGCTTTCGGCGAGTGATCCTGCCATCATCGCCGTGGCCGCCGACTTCACGACGGAGGGCGAAAGCCTGCCAGTGTTCGATCTCGACGATACAAAGTCGATAGCCGACTTCATCGAGCGTGCCACCGGGCTCGTTGCTTGAGAGGTAACGCAGCGGCAGAATAGCATTGCCTATTTTTGTGGTTTTGCAGTTGCTTTTTTCTTGGAAAGAATGGGAGTATCGCCTAAGCGGGCGGTCAAAAGCACCGCCCCACAGAGCCGTTTCGGAACGACGGCCGGGACATAAAGAGAGGACTATCATGCGTATTGCACTGCGTATCGCGCTTGCCGCATCGGCTGCGCTGCTGACGCTCGGCGTAGCCCAGGCCCAGGAGAAGACCCTGAGGATCGGCACCGAAGGCGCCTACCCTCCATTCAACAACCTGACTTCCGATGGCCAGCTTGTCGGCTTTGACATCGACATCGCCAAGGCGCTTTGCGATGAAATGAAGGTCAAGTGCACCTTCGTCGCCCAGGATTGGGACGGCATTATCCCGGCACTGCAGGCCGGCAAGTTCGACGCCATCGTCGCCTCGATGTCGATCACGCCGGAGCGGAAAGAGAAGGTCGACTTCACCCACAAATACTACAACACGCCGTCGGCGCTCGCCGTGCCGAAGGACAGCACGCTGAAGGGCGTGACCAAGGAAGATCTCGCCGGCAAGACCGTCGGCGTCGCCACGACGACCACCCATTTCAACTATGCCACGAAAACCTTCACCGACAGCACCGTGAAGGGATACCCGAGCAGCCCCGAGGAGCAGGCAGATCTTGCCAATGGTCGCCTCGACGCCATCGAGGACGATATCGTCGTGCTGCAGCAGTGGCTGGATTCGCCTGATGGCGCCTGCTGCAAGATTCTCGGCCAGCCGTCGCCGCAACCGGTCGAGATCTTCGGGCCGGGCGCCGGCATTGCCGTACGCAAGGGCGAGACCGACCTGGTCAACAAGCTCAATGCCGCCATCGACGCCATCCGCGCCAATGGAAAATACAAGGAAATCAACGACAAGTACTTCAAGTTCGACGTCTTCGGCGCCGAGTCCTGATAGACAGGATCAAGACGGCGGGGAAATTCCCCGCCGTCTTTCCATTCATCTTGGTAACGCCGTGGGGATAAGACCTGTCAATGCCAGCCCAGAGCATATGGACACTTCTCAGTTGGGGACCTGACGGCTGGCTTGATGATATTGCTTATGGCGTCATTGTGACGGTTCTTCTTGCACTGGCGACGCTCCCTATCGGTTTGGCGATTGGTTTTTTTGTCGCGATGGGCAAGCAGTCCGAAGAGCCTTCGCTGCGCCTGGCTGCCAACATCTACACCACGGTCTTTCGTGGCCTGCCGGAACTGGTGACGCTTTTCCTGTTCTTTTTCGGCATGCCGATCCTGCTGCAACACCTCGTCCGATATTTCCGCCCTGAAGCGACCATAGACGTCAACAGCTTCTTCGCCGGGATGATTGTGCTCGCACTGATCTTCTCTTCCTACGCCAGCGAGGTTTTCCTTTCGGCCTTTCGCGCCATCCCGAAGGGGCAATATGAGGGTGGCTATTCCATTGGCCTGTCGAAATGGCAGACGATGCGCAAGGTGATCTTGCCGCAATTGCTTCGTATCGCGTTCCCCGGCCTGGAAAACTGCTGGCTCAGCCTGCTCAAGGACACGTCCCTGGTTTCGGTCGTCGGTCTTGCCGAGACGTTGCGCAACGCCGGTGTGGCGGCGCGCGTCACCAAGCATTCGTTCCTGTTCTACAGCCTGGCGGCCCTGGTCTTTCTTGGTCTGGCGGTTGTGTCGTCCTTCGCCACCAGTGCCATATTGCGCTCGCTCGGCAAACGAGAGGCGCAACGATGAGCGCTACGGCCGCCATGGTCGAACGGCCGCCACCACGAGCGCGCGGCTGGCCGCGCCGGCGCATCATCGGCTATGCGCTGGTCTGTCTGTGGGCAGCCTTTGGCCTCGGTATCGTCAGCTACCTCTTCTTTGCCTGGAACGCCGCCTTCTTCGCCAAATACGCGCCGGCCTATCTGCAAGGACTCGGCGTCACCCTGTCGCTGGTTGCCATTTCGATGGTGCTTGGCGCGATTTTGTCGGTGCCGGTTGCCTATGGGCGCATGTCCAGGAACCGGATTCTGTCCGGACTTGCCTATTGTTACGTCTACTTCTTCCGCGGCACGCCGCTGCTGGTTCAGACGTTTCTGGTCTACTACGGGCTGGGCTCGTTCAGGCCGCAACTCCAGATGGTCGGGCTCTGGGATTTTTTCAAAGACGCCTTCAACTGCGGCGTCTTCGCCTTTGCACTCAACACCGCCGCCTACCAGGCCGAGATCCTGCGCGGCGCCATTGAGAGCGTGCCCAAGGGCCAATGGGAAGGGGCTGCTTCGCTCGGCCTGCACAAGCTGCAGACGTTGCGCAAGATCATCCTGCCTCAAGCATTGATCGTCGCTTTGAGGCCCTATGGCAACGAGCTGATCCTGATGGTCAAGGCTTCGGCGATCGTCGCCATCATCACCGTCTACGATCTGATGGGTAACGCAAAGCTCGCCTTCGCCAACAGCTTCGACATCCAGGCCTATATCTGGGTGGCCTTGGTGTATCTTGTCATGGTCGAGTTGTTGCGCCACGCGATCGAATGGATCGAGCGCCGGATCACCATTCACCTGAAACGGTGACCCCTTCAAACGCTGCTGTGCCAGTCGATCGGGCTACGCACGTCTTGACGAATTGAGCTCAGAGCCTAGAGCTTTCGCAGCAAATTCCGTTCTCATTCTGAAGGGCAAGCTTATGGCATCTGTGGCATTTCTCGGTCTTGGCGTGATGGGCTATCCAATGGCCGGGCACCTCAGGAACAAGGGCGGCCACGACGTCACCGTCTACAACCGCACGAAAGCGAAAGCCGAGCAATGGGTTGGCCAACACGGCGGCAGCTTCGCTGTAACGCCGGCGGAGGCGGCCGAGGGCAAGGATTTCGTCTTTTCCTGCGTCGGCAATGACGACGATTTGCGTTCGGTGACGACAGGACCGGACGGCGCCTTCAAATCGATGAAGAAGGGTTCGGTTTTCATCGACAACACCACCGCCTCGGCCGAGGTGGCGCGTGAACTGGCGGCGGCGGCGGAAGCGCGCGGCTTTTCATTCCTCGATGCTCCGGTCTCAGGCGGCCAGGCCGGTGCCGAGAACGGCGTTCTCACTGTCATGGTCGGCGGCGATCAGGAAGCCTTCGACAAGGCCAGGCCCGTCATCGATGCCTTTGCCCGCATGGTCGGCCTGATGGGCTCCGCAGGCGCTGGCCAGCTCACCAAGATGATCAACCAGATCTGCATCGCCGGACTGGTGCAGGGACTGGCCGAAGGCATCCATTTCGGCAAGAAGGCCGGGCTCGACATCGAGAAGGTGATCGAGGTGCTTTCCAAGGGTGCTGCCGGGTCCTGGCAGATGGAGAACCGCCACAAGACGATGAATGCCGGCAAGTATGATTTCGGCTTCGCCGTCGACTGGATGCGCAAGGATCTCGGGATCTGCCTGGACGAGGCCGACCGCAACGGCGCCAAGCTGCCGGTGACCGCACTTGTCGATCAGTTCTACAAGGATGTGCAGGCGATGGGCGGCAAGCGCTGGGATACGTCCTCGCTGCTGGCACGGCTGGAGAAATAGCACTTGGCTGCCATGTCTCAGCCAGATCCCGATTGGACGGCCGATGACATCGTTGCCCATCTGAAGGCATTGCGCGCTCCGGAAAATCTTTCCGGCATGGCGCGGTTCGGCATCAACATCGCGACCGCGCTCGGCATCGGCAATTCGAATTTGCGGCCGTTGGCGCGCAAGGTGAAGCGCAACCACGAGCGGGCCCTCGTGCTATGGGACAGCGGCATTCGCGAGGCGCGGCTGATGGCGGCGTTCACCGGCGAGCCGAAAAAGATCACCATCGAAGAATGCCGCCGCTGGGCGGGCGACTTCGATTCCTGGGAGGTCGTCGACAGCGTCTCGGACCTGTTTGCCGCAACGCCTTTCTGGCGCGACCTTATCGACGAGTTCGCCACGGATGAGCGCGAATTCGTCCGCCGAACCGCGTTTGCCATGCTGGCATGGGCAACGGTGCATTTGAAGAAGGAGCCGGACGCAACCTTCTTGAATTATCTGCCATTGATAGAGGCTCATGCCGGCGATCCGCGCAACTTCGTCAGGAAGGCAGTGAACTGGGCGCTGCGGCAGATCGGCAAGCGGTCTTTGAACCTGTACGGCCCTGCCCTTGCCCTGGCGCAAAAGCTGACAGCCTCGGCGGACAAGACGGCGCGCTGGATCGGCAAGGATGCCGTCAAGGAACTGACCGCCCGCAAAACGCTCGAGCGTCTGTCGGCAAGGACGATGCCCAAGACATGATCGACCTGGATTTCGTTCCTGTCACCAGGCAGACATGGCCGGACTTCGAGACCCTGTTCGAACAGTCGGGTGGCCCGAAATACTGCTGGTGCATGAGTTGGCGGGAGCTTGCTGGCCGTCAGTCGAGCAGCGGTGCCGACAAGAAGCGGGCGATGGAGTCGACCGTCGCGGCCGGAACACCAGTGGGCATCATCGCGCGCGGTGGTGAGGAAGTCGTTGGCTGGTGCTCCGTTGCGCCACGCGAGTCTTTCAGAAAGTTGTCGCCGGACCAGAATGACAATGAGAAAGACATCTGGTCCATCGTCTGCTTCTTCGTCGCTCGCCCTCACCGTGCTGTCGGCATCGGCGCTCGTTTGCTTGAGGCCGCCGTCGATCACGCCTTCACGAGCGGCGCATCCGCTGTCGAGGCCTATCCGGTCGATCCGGATTCGCCGAGCTTCCGCTTCATGGGCTTCAAGTCGATGTTTGCCGCGCGCGGGTTCCACGAAACCGGCATGGCCGGTTCTCGCCGACATGTGATGCGGCTCGTCCGTTGACGTCATTGGCAGCGGCGGCTTTACTTGACCTCAAAGGGCGCGGCCTCGGAACGGATCAGCCAATGAGCCATCATCCCAAATCAACCATGGCGCTCGCCACCGCGTTGTTGGTCTCCGTTGCCGCCACCGATGCCTCGGCCGAGACCGCGCACATTTTCTGGAAGGATCTGCGCCCGGCGACGCAAGCCGCAGCCGAAAACGCCGGGCTGCCGATGATTGCGGCCAAGATGCCAGATCACGGTGAAACGCTCTCTGTCGACCTGCGGGACAAGACCATCCAGTTGGCCGGCTATGCATTGCCTGTCGATCGCGACGGCGACCTGGTCTATCAGTTCCTGCTGGTGCCATGGACGGGCGCCTGCAGTCACATGCCGACACCGCCGCCCAACCAGATCGTGCTGGTCACGCCAGCCCATCCCTACAAGATGTCGGAGGCTTATCAGCCGGTTGCGGTCACCGGCACGCTGACGCCCGGGATGGAGAAGAGCCAGCTTTTCATCCTCGACGGCGTCAGCGTCATCCAGTCGGGCTATATGGTACGCAAGGCGGATGTGGTGAGCGTCGACAACGTGCCAGACACGATCACGCTACCGGTCAACTCGCCGTGGAGTTTCCTCAACAAAAAGAAGAACTAAGCAGGACGGATCCTGTGTGAGGTCACGCTCAGGCGGCGTTGGCGCCCGATTCCTTGTCCAGCACCATGTAGTCGAGCGGAATCTCGGTCGTGTACTTGATCTGCTCCATGGCAAACGACGACGACACGTCGCGGATCTCGATCTTGGCGATCAGACGCTTGTAGAACGCGTCATAGGCGGCGATATCGGGCACCACCACGCGCAGGAGATAGTCGACGTCGCCGCTCATGCGGTAAAACTCGACCACCTCGGGAAACTCCTGGATGACCTCGGAGAAGCGCCGCAGCCATTCATGGCTGTGCGAATTGGTGCGGATCGACACGAAGACGGTGACCCGCACATTGACCTTTTCGTGGTCGAGGATGGCGACGCGCCGCTTGATGACGCCCTCCTCCTCGAGCTTCTGGATGCGCCGCCAGCAAGGTGTCGTCGACAGCCCGACCTTCTTGGCAACGTCGGCGACCGCGAGTGTCGCATCCTCCTGCAAAAGGCGGAGAATTTTTCTATCGAGGCGGTCCATTTCGTGCTCCCAAGGGAATAGATTGGCTATAGTCCGCCTTATCAGGGCCTTTCACAAGAAAGAAATTCTGCCGATTGGCGCAAAAGCGAGTGATTTCTTGCTGAAAGGTCAACCAAGGCGATAGCGGATTTCCGCTCGCAGGAAAGGCAGCAAATCCATTTCAAACCAGGGGTTCTTCTTCAACCAGCCGGTGTTTCGCCATGATGGATGGGGCAGCGGCAGCACTTTCGGGCCGGAGGAAGTCTCCCAGATGGCACGCCAGTCCATCACCGTTTCCGTCAGCGAAGGCCGGCGCGCGGCACCCATGTGCCAGGACTGCGCGTAGATGCCGATCGTCAGCACCAAATCGATGCGAGGCATCAAGGCCATCAAAGGCGCGCGCCAGGCCGGGGCGCATTCGCGCCTCGGCGGCAAGTCCCCGCCCTTGGCATCCTGCCCGGGAAAGCAGAAGCCCATCGGCACGATGGCGAATTTCTCGATGTCGTAGAATTCGTCGCTTGCCACCCCGAGCCAGCTGCGCAGGCGGTCGCCGGAGGCGTCGGTGAACGGCATGCCCGTGACATGCACCTTGGTTCCCGGCGCCTGGCTGGCGATCAGGATGCGGGCCTTGGACGAAGGTCGCAGCACTGGCCGTGGCTCGTGCGGCAGCGGTTTGCCGATCGGATTCTCGACGCAGATTCGGCAAGCGCGAACCGTCGCTGCAAAACTATCAAGCGCATCCTGGTCGACCATGGTCTTGTCCGAAAACCGGCTTCCATTTTTCAGGATCATGGTTAGGCGGCGGCGCTCGGTCGGCTGGAAACCGCCTGATGCCAGCGCAACACATTGGTGCATTCCTCCGGCACTTTGATACGTGCCGGTTTCATGAAGTCGACGGCGATCAGGCCTGTGATGTCGGCGATCGAATAGCTGTCGCCGGCTATGAACTCCCGGCTGCCCAGTTCACTGTCCAGAATCGTGAGGAACTCCACGGCCTTCGGCTTGTTGGCCTCGCCCCATTCGGCAATTTGCGGGATTTCCCATTCCTTCATGGCCGGGTGGATGTGACGAAAGGCCTGCGCGACGCAGCTGAGCAGGTTGAACTCCATCCGTCTCTGCCACATCTCGACCTGTGCCTTGCCGAGGGCGCCGCGTCCGAACAGGGCCGGCTCCGGATGCAACTCCTCGAAATAGCGGCAGATGGCAACGGATTCGGTGATGACGGTGCCGTCGTCGAGCTCCAGCACCGGCAGGCGTTGCAGAGGGTTGCGCGAGCTGACCGCCTGATTCCTGTGCTCCAGCGCGCCCATGTCGACAGGCACCAGCGGCACCGTGATGCCTTTCTCGGCCAGGAAAACGCGCACCCGCCGTGGATTGGGCGCCCGGCCGCCGTCGAAGAGCTTCATTCCATCCTCCCGTTCGTTGTCGGTCCAGTTACAGGATGCGCGATCACCAGAAACGGAAAATCTCGCGCACGGCATCGCCGATCGACGCCAGCGTGCCGTGCTTTCTTTCGACGATTTGGCCGTGATGGCTGTCGCGCCAATCCTGCGGTTGGTCGAATGTGCCCGCCCAGATGCCGGCCTTTCCCGCGCGGGCGTTGGCTTCCTCGCTCTCGTAGTCGCCATAGGCAACCGCCCAGCCCGCCTCGACCTGCGCACGGTTGATATCCTTGCCACCGGCGGTGCAGTCGCCAAGCAGCCGCCCATAGCGGTCACGCTGCCAGCCGCTGCAGGAAACGGGCTTGCCGGCGATCAGCCGCACCAGCGATTGGCGCGCAAGCGTCCCGCACGGATAGTCGGCGCCATTCTTGCGGCAGGTCTGCGAATACTCCGGGGCATCGATTCCACGCATGCGGATGCGCTCGGTGCCGAGCGTGATCGAATCGCCGTCATTGACGATTGCAGCCCCTTCCGCCTTGCGGGTTTCCACCCGGTCGAGGCGAGCCGCCAGCAGGATCAGCAATCCGAGAATGACGACGGTAAGCCCGTAGTCCAGCAGCCGGCGCCACAAGCTTCTCTGACGTGGCGCGGCGTATCGCCGGCGCGGCCCTGGGGCCCATGAACGGCTCATATGGCAAACGGTTGGTTAATCATTCGAACGTAGCTTAACACTTGGAAACCGCTGCTCGCATAAATTGAAGTTTTGATGCCCTTGCAACGCTCGAATACAGCGGACAAGTTCATTGTGGACCGCAGGAAACGCCATCGCAACAGCGATGTCGCGCGCGCGGTGCGCAAGACGCGCGACCGTCTTTCGCAGCAGGCCGGCAATCCTGATTTCGATCGCGAACTGCTGAAGCTCCACGCCCGCTCCATGACAAGCGGCGCCATCGCCATTCCGCTTCTCGTCCTGGCGATCGCGGCAGCCGGCCGGCTCGCCGGCGTCGGCAACGAGATCGGCCTCTGGGCGCTGTTCACGCTGACCTGCTACACCCTCGTCGCCTTCATGGCCCGGCGCGTTGAGCGTGCGGAAGCTTCTGAACTCACCCCCTTGCAAACACGACGGGAATTCCTGCTCGGCCATTTCCTGTGTGGCCTCGGCTGGGGCTGGTTCGTGTGGCTCGGCTGCGGTGCCTGCCAGGTCGACCAGTTCCAGGTGGCCAAGGCGGTGGTGCTGCTGTTCATCATGGCGGCGACCGCGGTCATGGCTTCATCCCTGCGCGGGGCGTTGTTGGCGACCTTTGCGGTTCCGGTAGCGTTCTACACCTATGCCGTGGTCAAGCTATGGATGCCGGTCGAGGCGATCATGACCGGGCTGCTGGTCGTGTCGCTGCCCTTCTTCGCCTATGTGGCTCGCCACCTCAACCGCTCCTCCCTGATGCTGCTATCGTTCCGCTCCGAAAAGGATGCGCTGATCGCCGAACTGGAGACGGCGAAATCGATGTCGGACGAAGCGCGGCGGCGGGCGGAGGATGCCAATCTGGCGAAGTCGCGGTTCCTCGCCTCTATGAGCCACGAACTGCGCACGCCACTCAACGCCATTCTCGGTTTTTCCGAGGTGATGTCGAACGAGGTGCTGGGGCCGATGAGCAACCCCACCTATCGCGACTACGCCCATGACGTGCATGAATCTGGCCAGCATCTGCTCGACCTGATCAACGAGATCCTCGACCTGTCGCGCATCGAGGCCGGCCGCTACCAGCTCAACGAGGAGCCGTTGATGCTGCTCAACATCGTCGAGGATTGCTGCCACATGATGGAACTGAAGGCACGCAACAAGGATATCCGCGTTGTCCAGGATTTCGAGCATGAGTTGCCGCGCCTGTTCGCCGATGAGCGGGCGGTGCGTCAGATCACCCTCAACCTTCTGTCGAATGCCATCAAGTTCACCGCCACCGGCGGCGAAATTCGCGTTCGCGTCGGCTGGACGGCGGGCGGCGGTCAATACATTTCGGTCAAGGACAATGGTCCCGGCATACCCGAGGACGAGATCCCGATTGTGCTCTCGGCCTTCGGCCGGGGCTCGATCGCCATCAAGAGTGCCGAGCAAGGCACAGGTCTTGGCCTGCCGATCGTGCAGGGGTTGCTAGCCATGCATGGCGGCGAGTTCGAACTTCATTCCAAGCTGCGCGAGGGCACCGAGGCGATCGCCATCTTCCCGCTGAGCCGGGTGATGGAAGAGCTGCCCGCGCTGCCGACCGCGGCGGTGGCGGCGCGCCGGCGCTAACGGAAGTCGTCCCGACATAGCCTTGTCTGGTGCCTAGTTACGAACAGCCGCGGCCATGCCCGAACTGGTCAGTGCCGCCGCCTTGACCAGACCAGCGGCAAGAGCGGCCCCTACCCCTTCGCCATGACTTATACCGAGGTCGAGCAACGGGCGCAGACGAAGGCGTTCGGCGACCCGCGCATGCGCGCGCTCTGGAGACAGGCTGGCGACAAGACAGTGGTCGAGTGCTGTGGGGTTGGCGGCATGCAGCACCGCTGCGGCCGCCATTGCCGCGACTCCGTCGAGCAGAACCGGAATCTTCTGCATCCGTGCGGCGAGGATGGCGCCGGCTATCGCCGCGAACTCGCGGCCGCCAACCCGGCGCAGCGCCTCAAACGGGTCGCCGAGATGGCCGCCGTGAAAGGCCAGCGCCGCATCGACCACGTCAGCCTTGCGTGCCTGCATCGCCGCATCGGCGCCCGACCCCGGACCGACCCAGTCAACGCCCCTGCCCCCGAACAGCGCCGCGAACAGGGCGGCGGCGACGGTGGAGTTGCCGACACCCATGTCGCCAAGGCAAAGCAGATCCGTGCCGCCCGCGATCGCTTCCATGCCGAAGGCCATGGTGGCGGCGCAGCCACGCTCATCAAGCGCTGCATCCTCGCTGATGTCGGCGGTCGGGATGTGCAGGGCAAGATCGAAAACCTTCAAGCCGAGATCGTTGGCGATGCAGATCTGGTTGATCGCGGCACCTCCCGCCGCGCAAAGCTCGACCGCATTGGCGGTCGCCGCCATCGGGCGAGGTGAAATGCCGTGGTGGGTGACGCCATGGTTGCCGGCAAAGACCGCCATCGACGGTCTCGTCACCGCGGGCGGAGCACGGCCGCTCCAGGCGGCCAGCCAGGCGGCAATGTCCTCGATTCGGCCAAGTGAATTCCTGGGCTTGTCGGCCTTGGCAAACAGCGAGCGCACGCGGGCCTCTGCTGTCGTGTCGGCCGCCGGCAGGTTGGCGAGCAGGTTACGAAAACCGTCGAAAGGCAGTGCGCTGGTCATGTCGTTGGCGATCATTCCATGGAGTTGGGGAGCGGCATAGCCGCGTTGCGTGGTCGGCACAACCTCCTGGATCATCCTCCTGCATTTGCCGCAAAGGTGGTCCCGGAAGGCGCAATCGCGAGGGCTTGCATTGGCATTGCGGTTGCACCATGTGGAGATGGAACAAGGGATTCCGGCAGGAAGCCCTCAAGAGAAAGTCATGACGGCCATCGAATCCCCCTGCATCCTGGTCTGTTCGATCGACATGAAAACCGGCTTCTGTTTCGGTTGCGGTCGCACGCGCGAGGAAATCGGCGCCTGGATGGGAATGACGCCGGAAACGCGCCGCAGTGTCATGGCTGAATTGCCTGCTCGCCTGGAGACGGTCGAGCGCCGGCCACGTCGCGAAACGCGCCGCACCCGCATAGCGCGCGAACGCGACGCCCTTTCGTGAGGCGGCCACGCGGATGAGGTTGTTCTGGATACTGATGGCGGCGATCGGGGTGGGAACGGTCCTGCTGATGTTCAACGATTCCGGCGGCAGCACGCTCGGCGTCGAGAATTACGATTTCAGCCGGTTGATCTGGCTTGGCGCCTTTGGCGCTCTTATCGGCGCCGGTCTGCTGCGGTCGGGTCGACCGTTGGGCGCCATGGCCCGCAACCTCGGCGCCTGGGCGGCAATCGTGCTCGTGCTGATCGCTGGCTACCAGTATCGTTACGAACTGCAGGATATTGCCAGCCGGGTGACCGCTGGTCTTGTTCCCGGCAGTCCGCTCGCCCTGGGTATCGAGGATGGCCACGCCACGGTGACGCTCGACAAGGCCGACAATGGTCATTTCGAAGCGAGAATCCTGATCAACGGCAATCCGGTGCGGGCCGTTGTCGATACCGGCGCGACCAGCACCGTGCTGACGTCGGAGGACGCGCAAGCCGCCGGTTTCAATCCAGCGGCGCTTAACTACACCATACCGGTCTCGACCGCCAACGGCATGGCGCGCGCCGCCGCCGTGAAAACCGACGAGGTGGCGATCGGCGGCATCGTGCGCAAGGACATGTCGGTGATGGTCGCGGCACCGGGCATGCTCAGCCAGAGTCTGCTCGGTATGAACTTCATTGGCTCGCTGTCGGGCTTCGACGTGCGCGGCGACCGCATGATCCTCAGGGATTGAAACCAGCCTAGACGTATCAGGCCGCTTCGGCCGCCGCACCACTGAATTCAACGGCGGCGAAAGCCCTCTTCAGCACATCCGGTCCGGCGCCGGGCCGGGTCGCGTCGGTGGACAGGATCTGGCGGTAGCGGCGCGCCCCGGGCAATCCGTGGAACAGCCCGACCATATGGCGGGTGACATGGCCAAGCCGGCCGCCCTGCTCGATATGGTGTGCCGCATAGTCCGCCATCCTGTCGATCAGCGCGGCGAAATCGAACGCATCTGACTTGACGCCATAGAAGGCGGCATCGACGCCGGCCAGAATGCCAGGCGTGTGGTAGGCCGCGCGGCCAAGCATCGCGCCGTCGACATGAACGAGATGCGCTCGCGCCTCTTCAATCGACTGAATGCCGCCATTTATACCTATGAATTCGTTTGGTTTTCTGACCTTCAGCCGATAGACGCGGCCATAGTCGAGCGGCGGAATGTCACGATTTTCCTTGGGGCTCAGCCCTTCCAGCCAGGCCTTGCGCGCATGCACCCACAACGCATCGGCGCCGGCATCGAAAACACCGTCCGCCAGCGCATCGAGCGCCGGCTCGGGATCCTGCTCGTCGACGCCGATTCGGCATTTGACGGTGACGGGAATTGTCACCGCCGCCTTCATCGCCGCGACGCAGCCGGCGACGAGATCAGGCACCTTCATCAGGCAGGCGCCAAACGTGCCAGACTGGACGCGGTCCGACGGACAGCCAACATTGAGGTTGATCTCGTCATAACCGAAGGTTTCGCCAATGCGCGCCGCCTCGGCAAGCTTGCCTTGATCGGAGCCGCCAAGCTGCAGCGCGACCGGATGTTCCGTCTCATCGAAGCCAAGCAACCGCTCGCGCGCGCCCTGGATGATCGCGTCGGCGACCACCATCTCGGTGTAGAGCAGCGCGCGGCTCGTCAGCTGGCGATGGAAGAACCGGCAATGCCGGTCCGTCCAGTCCATCATGGGTGCAATCGCTAGTTGCATATCTGACATGTGCGTTCGTTACCTTTTCGAGCACCAGCCGTCCAGTCAAATTTGCCTCTACACCTCGAAGCTCGAAGGTGGGAAGAGTCCTTCCGTCAAGCGCTCATTGTCCGCCCGTTCCAAGATGCTTGACGTCGGCAACCAACATCAGCAGGGCGAGACTGCCCACAACTGCACAAGCTGCGCCAAAGAGAAACACGGCGGCGTGGCCGACCCCGTCCCAGAGCCATCCGGCGACAAGGCTGGCTACCAGACCGAACAACCCCACCGTCGTGTTGTACCAGCCGACTCCGCTGGCGCGAAGCTGCTCCGGCACGTGGTCGCTCGCCAACGCTTTGCCGACGGAGCGGAACATTCCCTGATAGAGCCCGTAAAACACGAAGAGCACCGCGATCAGCGCGACGTGTCGGGTCAAGGCGAAGCCGAGATAAGTGACTAGGAAGATGGCGAACGCCAGGAGCAGGATGTTTCTCCTGCCCAATCTGTCCGACAGAAACCCCGCCGGGTAGGAGACCAGCGCGGCGACAAGGTTGAAGCCCGCATAGATCAGGATCGTCGTCGTCAATGAGGCGCCGATATCCTTGGTCTGCAGGATCAGAAAGGCGTTGCTGGAATTGCCGATGCCGAACAGGGCCGTCGCCAGGAGATACTTCCAGTAGGCCCTGGGAAATCGTCTGAAGCTGACGTCGATCTTCGCTTTCGCCATCAGCTCGACGGGCCGTTCCTCGACGAGAAGGACCATCAGGAAGGCGAGAAGACCTGGAATAACCGCGAGATAGAAAATCAGGCGCGTGTCGAGATGCCATACGATGAGCAGCAAGACAGCGAGCAACGGCCCCAGGAACGCGCCCGCGTTATCGCCAACTCCTTCGAGCCCGAAGGCCCTTCCCCTGTTCGCCTCGTCCACGGAGGAGGCGATAAGCGCATCGCGCGGGGCCGAGCGGGTACCGGTGCCGAGCCGATCCAGGAATCGCCCGCCCAGAACGCCTTGCCAAATCGTGGCGACGCCCATAACTGGCTTGCCGATCGCGGCCAGCAGGTAACCCGCCAGGGCGATGGGCTTTCTCCTTTGCAGCTTGTCCGAGAGCGAGCCGGAAAAGCCCTGGACGATGTTCTGCGTCGCGTCAGCGACGCCCTCCACCAAGCCGACCACGCTCCCGCTGGCCTTCAAGGTCTGCGTGAGGAAAATCGGCAGGACCGGATAGAGCATCTCCGTCGAGATGTCCGCGAACAGGCTGGCCAAGGCCAGAAGAAACGTATTGCGCGAGAGCCCGGCGAAGGGTTGATGCCTCGTTGCAATGGCCATGGCTTGCTAGCTCCGACTCTTTCCTGATCATCTCCAGCGAGCAGAAACCAAAATACCAGTTTCTTGATGCGCATCACGGATATTGCGGTGCGTGTTCGGGTCCTGCGATCCCGCGGCCCTGATCCGCACGAACAAGCGGTCGACCTAGTGGAGCAACGGTCCGGCCGTCGTCATGTCAGCCATTTGCGATGGTCCCGCGATCACGGTCCGGCTGCACCCGCGGGTTGCTGCGCTCCGAAGCACGGCCGGAACCCTGTTGACCAAACAGACGCGGCGGTTTGACCCAAATCATTGCGAATGCTGCTGCCAAGGTGTGAAATTACAGCATGGGAGATAGTATCGATGCTGATCCGCACACTGTCTGCATTGGAATGCACGAAATTGCTGACGTCCAATCGTGTCGGCCACTTGGCATGTGCCAAGGACGGACAGCCCTACGTCGTGTGCTTCAACTACGCTTACGCCGATTATCACCTTTATGCGTTCTCCTTGCCGGGGAAGAAGATCGACTGGATGCGGACCAATCCCCTTGTGTGCGTCCAGATCGACGAACACGGCCAGGGGCGAGGATGGAGAAGCGTGATTGTCGACGGCCGCTTTGAAGAACTGCCTGACCGGGTCGGCCACAAGCTTCAGCGCGATCACGCGTGGTCAGTGTTGAGCAAGCATGCGGACTGGTGGGAGCCAGGTGCCCTCAAGCCTGTGATGCCTCCCGTGTCAGATAGCATACCGCACGTTTTCTTCCGGATCCTCATCGAGCAGGTGTCTGGCCGGGAAGCGAGTGACCGGGAAGCAAGCGAGTAGGCTGTCCACCGTTTGATGCATGCGCCGAACCACAAGTGTGGATTGCGTCGACACGATTGTTTTCAGTCTTTGAATTGCAGGCGCGCCGCCGATCGGCTGCATCAGTTCGGCGTGAGGATGCCTTGTGCTCCCCGGCGCGTGGCCAGTGGCAAGGGGGCTATAGAATCGTGCGAAAGCCCCGGCTCCGGGCCGGCCCATTTGCCGTTCTCACCGGAGGCGCAGAACAAACCCTGCCGCAGCCATCACGGGCGCAGCCTTCGAACTCAACAGAATTCGGCGCCTACCGCCTCAACGCGTAGATGTTTTCGATATGGTCGCCACCGACGGGCAGCGCCATGTCGTCGTCCAGCAGGCGGGTGATGCGGGCAAATCCGGTAAAAGCCTTTCTCGCTTCCTCGGCCGACATGTTGCCGGACAGCGCGGCGGAGCAGCAATTCAAGGCGCACTGATAAACCGGTCCGCGGCGCCCTGTTGGCCACTTACGCAGGAACACCATCGCTTCGGCAACGCTGTCGACTTCCTGAACTGGGTACCCCACCCCGGACGCAAGGCGCACGGGCGTGAAGAAATGCAAGCGGTCCATATGTTTCCTCCCGGTCGATCGCCCTCCGCTCGATCGAACCCCATTAAACTCCCGGATGGGCATTTGGTTCCAGAAAAAAGAAAGATCCGCTTAAAAAAGATTGGTGGCAAAAAACGGGCAGCCTTCGACCCTCGGTTCGGCAAATTCGAATCGCCGTCGCAGGCATGCCAGCACCCAGCTTACCCCTGCTGATAAGCTCGGTTCTGATTGAATATCTTTAAGGCCAAAGCCGGCAAATGGGTTGGTTGCCGGTTCCCCTGCGTCAGGCTTAACTTGCGCGGCCAACACGCGAAAGCGCGTGGCCATCAAGGGGAGGACATCGCAGTGACCATACAAGGCGCATCGCCTGACCTGTACAACGAGGATCTCGCTCCGGCGACGGTCCGCAACTGGGGACCATTCTCGATCTTCAACGTCTGGACATCGGACGTCCACAGCCTCTGGGGCTATTATCTCGCGGCCAGCCTGTTCCTGTTCTGCGGCGGCTTCGTCAACTTCATCATCGCCATCGGCATCGGTTCACTGATCATCTATGCGTTGATGAACATGGTCGGCTATGCCGGCGTGAAGACCGGCGTGCCCTACCCCGTGCTTGCCCGCGCCTCCTTCGGCATCTGGGGCGCCAACATACCGGCGCTGGTGCGCGCCATCGTCGCCTGCTTCTGGTACGGTGCACAGACAGCCGCCGCCTCCGGCGCCATCGTAGCGCTTTTGATCCGCTCGCAATGGTTTGCCGACTTCAACCTCAGCACGCATTTCCTCGGCCATTCCGCACTGGAGGTGATCTGCTTCGTCGTCATCTGGGCGCTGCAGTTGCTGATCATCCAGCGAGGCATGGAGACAGTGCGCCGTTTCCAGGACTGGGCGGGGCCGGCGGTCTGGGTGATGATGCTGATCCTGGCGGTCTATCTCTGCGTCAAGTCCGGAACCTTCGCCTTCACCAGCGATATCCCGATGGACGTGCTGAAGGAGAAGACCAGGGACGCAGGTGTGCCTGGAGAACCTGGCTCGTGGACCGCGCTCTTCGCGGTGGCCGCGATCTGGGTCACCTACTTCTCGGCGCTCTATCTCAACTTCTGCGATTTCGCCCGCTACGCACCCGACCAGGCGTCACTGCGCAAGGGCAACATCTGGGGCCTGCCGGTTAACCTCATCCTGTTCTCGCTGGTTGCCGGCGTCACCACCATAGCCGCCTATGACGTCTACCACGAAGTGCTGCTGCACCCCGACCAGATCTCGGCCAAATTCGACAGCTGGTTCCTGGCCGCGCTGGCCGCCCTGACCTTCGCGGTAGCGACGCTCGGCATCAATGTCGTCGCCAACTTCGTCTCGCCGGCCTTCGACTTCTCCAACGTCTTTCCGCGTCAGATCGACTTCAAGAAGGGTGGCTACATCGCGGCACTGATCGCGCTTGTGCTCTATCCCTTCGCGCCATGGGAAGGCAGTGCGGCCTCCTTCGTCAACGTCATCGGCGCGACGATGGGACCGATCTTCGGCGTGATGATGGTCGACTACTATCTGATCCGGAAGGGCGAGGTCGACGTCGAGGCGCTTTATCGCGAGGACGGAGAGTTCCGTTTCCAGGGCGGCTGGCACGTCAATGCCTTCATCGCCGCTGGCATCGGCGCCATCTTCTCGTCGATCCTGCCCAACTTCACCAACTGGCTGCCGTCCTGGTGGGGCGTCTATGGCTGGTTCTTCGGCGTCGCCATCGCCGGCACCATCTACTACGTGCTGCGCACCGCCGCCGTGGGCGCCGGCGCCAAGACAGCAAAAGCCTGACAGGCATCGTAAGGGGCGGCGCAATGCCGCCCCTTATGCGCCAACCATCTCGGCCAGTTTGCGCACAGTGTTCCAGTTGCGCGAGGTGCCGATGCCCAGGCGCTTGTGGCTTGTCGCCGTCAGAAGCCGTGAATTGGGCGTGGCGCGGGAGAAGAAAATCCAGATGTCGCCGCCGACCGCCTGGATCTTTTCACCCACGCCGACATAAGATCTGAGCGTGGCGATGGCTTCCTCGGGCACCGGCTGCCGCATCACCCGCACCGCCACCTGATCCGCCGCGGCGGCCGATTCGACCGCGAACGGATTGCCGGCCGCAAGCCTCAGCCAATCGGCCGCGCCGCGTACGATGATGTCGACATGGCGGTCGAAGGCACTCTCGAAGGCTGCCTCCAGCCGCTCTTCAAGGTCGGCGATTTCCGTCACCGGTGCTTCGAAGACCAGATTGCCCGTCGCCACCAGCGTACGGACATTCTTCAGGCCAAGGCCTTCCGCCATCGCCTTGAGGTCGGACATGACAACCCGGCGCCCCTCGCCGAGGATGATGCTGTAGAGAAGCGCGACATAGGTCTGCATGAAGCGCGGTCTCGCCTGGCCGTGCCTAAACCAGGCGCGATTGCTCCACCGCCGCCTCGATGAAGCTGGCGAACAGCGGATGCGGATCGAGCGGCCGGCTTTTCAGTTCCGGGTGATACTGCACGCCGATGAACCAGGGATGATCGGGATATTCGACCGTTTCCGGCAGCACGCCATCAGGCGACATGCCGGCAAACACCAGACCGCAATCCTCGAGCCGCTCCTTGTAGTCGATATTGACCTCGTAGCGGTGGCGATGGCGCTCGGAAATCTGCGTGTCGCCATAAATCTCGGCAATCTTGGAGCCTTTGGCGAGATCGGCCTGGTAAGCGCCGAGCCGCATCGTGCCGCCGAGATCTCCGGTTTCCCGGCGCTTCTCCAGCATGTTGCCCTTCAGCCATTCAGTCATCAGGCCGACGACCGGCTCCTTGGTCGGGCCGAACTCGGTCGACGAGGCATGTTCGACACCGGCCAGGGAACGCGCCGCCTCGATGCAGGCCATCTGCATGCCGAAGCAAATGCCGAAATACGGTACCTTTCGCTCGCGCGCGAATTTCGCCGCCAGGATCTTGCCTTCGGAGCCGCGCTCGCCAAAGCCGCCGGGAACCAGGATGCCATGCACCTTTTCCAGCCACGGCGCCGGGTCTTCCTTTTCGAAGATCTCCGATCTGATCCAGTCGAGCTTGACCTTGACGTGGTTGGCCAAGCCGCCATGCGAGAGCGCCTCGATCAGCGATTTATAGGCGTCCTTGAGGCCGGTATATTTGCCGACCACGGCGATGGTGACCTCGCCTTCCGGATTGTGGATGCGGTTGGACACCGCCTGCCAGGGCTCCATGCGCGGCTTCGGCGCCGGATCGATGCCGAAGGCGGCGAGCACTTCCGAATCGAGCCCCTCCTTGTGATAGGCCATGGGCACGTCATAGATGTGCGGCACGTCGAGCGCCTGGATCACGGCGCTTTCGCGCACATTGCAGAACAGCGACAGCTTGCGGCGCTCTTCCTTGGGAATGGCGCGGTCGGCGCGGACCAGCAGGATGTCGGGCGCGATGCCGATGCCGCGCAGTTCCTTGACCGAATGCTGGGTCGGCTTGGTTTTCAGCTCACCCGCCGTCGGGATATAGGGCATCAAGGTCAGATGCACGTAGACGGCGTTGTTGCGCGGCAGGTCGTTGCCGAGCTGGCGGATCGCCTCGAGGAACGGCATCGCCTCGATGTCGCCGACCGTGCCGCCGATCTCGCAGAGCACGAAATCATAGTCGTCATTGCCGTTGAGGACGAAATTCTTGATCTCGTCGGTAACGTGCGGAATGACCTGCACGGTCGCGCCGAGATAGTCGCCGCGCCGCTCGCGCTCGATGATGTTCTTGTAGATGCGGCCGGTGGTGATGTTGTCTTGTTGATTGGCGGAGCGGCCTGTGAAGCGCTCGTAATGGCCAAGATCGAGATCGGTCTCGGCGCCGTCATCGGTGACGAACACCTCGCCGTGCTGGTAAGGCGACATCGTGCCCGGATCGACATTGAGATAGGGATCGAGTTTTTTGATGCGTGCGCGATAGCCTCGCGCCTGCAAGAGAGCCCCAAGGGCCGCTGCGGCAATGCCTTTTCCAAGTGAGGAAACCACGCCGCCTGTGATGAATACATATCGCGCCATGGGAGTCATCGCTTAACGCGGCCGGATTGATTCCGCCAGAGAAAAAACCACCGCGAAGGTTTTTTCCCAAGAAGGCGCCGAAGGGGTGGACGAGGCAAAACAAAAGGGCCGGCAAGGCCGGCCCTTTCGGCATGATGGGTGCAGGCGTCAGATGATGACGACCTTGGTGCCGACCTTGACGCGGCTGTAGAGGTCCATGACGTGCTCGTTGATCATGCGGAAGCAGCCGTTCGAGGCGCTGGTTCCGATCGACTGCGGCGCGATGGTACCGTGGATGCGCAAATGCGTGTCCTTCTTGCCGTCGTAGAGATAGATGGCGCGCGCGCCAAGCGGGTTCTGGCCACCGCCAGGCATGCCATCCTTGTACTGGGCGTAGTGCTTCGGCTCGCGCTTCTGCATGTCCAGGGTCGGGATCCAGCGCGGCCATTCCTGCTTGTCGCCGACCGCGACCGTACCCTTGAACTGCAGGCCTTCGCGGCCAACCGCAATGGCGTAGCGGCGAGCCGTCGAAGATGATTCGACGAGATAGAGGCGCCGCGCACTGGTGTCGATGACAATGGTGCCGGCATCATAGCCGGTGAATTCCACGTCCTGCGGCACGAATTCCGGCTTCACCTTGAACTGCTTCTTGGCTTCCCTCTTGGCGAGAGCCTGGTCGAGAGCACGAGTCTCGGGAAGCAGCGACATCGAGGAGGAAGACGAAGTGCCGCCGAAGAGGCCGGCGAACAGGCCGCCGGTCGGCTGCTTCTGGCCGACGACCTCGCTGCGCAGTTCGCCATTGTTGCCGGTCAAAGCCACATTCATGGCCTCGGCCGGGAGTGGCTCGGCCGACTGGATCGGTTCGATCGGCTCAATCGGCTCGATCACCTTGGCGGTCTTCTTGGCTGGCTTGGCGTCAGCCACCTCGGTTGCAGACTCTCTCTGGCCCCTCTTGGCCGGGAATGCCTGCCGTTCCGCGTCGGCCTTGGCCTTCGCCGCTTCGCGCATCGCCAGCTTCCTGGCTTCGAGCGCCCTGGCTTTGGCGGCTTCCTTGTCGGCAACGATCTTGGCCTCTATCTTCTTGATCTGGGCGAGATCGTCCGGGGTCGGGTTTTTCTTCTTCTTGAGAAGCTTCAATTGCGCCGCATCACTCTTGGCGGCGACGTTGATGGCATCGGTTTTATCAACCGACTGATGTGCGGCCATATTTGCCGGCATGCCGGCGAAGGCCGGGGAACTGATGCCGAGTGCGGCGCAAAGTCCCAGGAAAATGAAGCTGCGAAGCTGCATGGCGAAGATCCGATCGTTCAATGCTTGTTGCCCACGGCGTCGCCCGGCGCCCCCCAAGGACGCCGAAAATGCCGCGCGCAATCTATAGTCGAATAAGCGCGGACGTCTCAAGCGCGAGGCCGCGCCGCAGCCGCTCGAATCTTCGTGATCATGCTGCATTTGCCGCGACTGTGTTCAAACGACAACAGGCCGCGGCAGCAAATGTCGAAGGTTACTGGTTCGGAACCTGCGGGGTCGCCGGTGCTGCAGGAGTGGCGCCGTTGGCCGCCGGCGGCGTCGAACCGGCGGCAGGGGCCGTGGCCGGAGCAGTCGCCGGAGGCGTTGTGGCCGCGTCGTTGCCGGAAGGTGGCGTCGGCTTGGCGTTGCCAGCGGGCGCCGGAGTGGTCGTGCCAGGCAGTTGGTTGAGCACGCCCTTGCCAGCGCCGTCCGAGCTCGCCGGCACGCGGTCGAGGATGTCGATCGGCTTCTCGCCGTAACGGGCGACGATCGACAGTGTCAGCGATGTGACGAAGAAAGCCGCCGCCAGGATCGCCGTCGCGCGCGTCAGCGCATTGGCCGCACCACGCGCGGTCATGAAGCCCGAGCCACCACCGATGCCAAGGCCGCCGCCTTCGGAGCGCTGCAGCAGCACCACGCCGACAAGGGCGAGCACGACCATGAGATGGATGACGATAAGTACGGTTTCCATAGTTTATCCTGGCAAGGCCTTGCCCGGCCGCGGACACGACCGGTGAATTGGAGGCGGCTCAATACAATGCTTTGACGGCATTTCCAAGCCCGTGGCCGGAATATGGGAAGCAACACCTGCTTTGCAACGATTTCCAGCGCCATCAGCCCCGTTCGGCGCGGTCGGTATCCCTAGGAGATGTTGCGATAGGCCTCGGCGATGCCGAGGAAATCCGCCGCCTTCAGGCTGGCGCCGCCGACCAGGGCGCCGTCGACATTCCTGACGCCGAGCAGTTCAACCGCATTGGACGGCTTGACCGAGCCGCCGTAGAGAATGCGCATCTTCGCCGCGACGCCGCCAAGCTTTTCCGACAGCTTTTCGCGGATATGTTCATGCGCTTCGGCCACATCGGCGGCGGTCGGCGTCAGGCCGGTGCCGATCGCCCACACCGGCTCGTAGGCGATGATGGTGTTGGACGCGGTGGCGCTCGGTGGCACCGAGCCGGCGACCTGCCGCGACAGCACCTCGAGCGTGGCGCCGGCTTCGCGCTGTTGCTGGGTCTCGCCAATGCAGATGATGGCCACAAGTCCGGCGCGCCAGGCGGCGGAGGCCTTGGCCTGGACCGTGGCGTCATCCTCGCCCCGCTGCTCGCGGCACTCGGAATGGCCGACGATGACATGGGTCGCGCCGGCATCCTTCAGCATTTCGGCCGAAATACAGCCGGTATAGGCGCCGCTTTCGTTTGTGTGACAATCCTCACCGCCAGCATGGACCGGGGTGCGCGACAGGATCTCGGCGGCGTGGGCAAGCAGGGTCGCCGGAACGCAGACCAGCGCTTCGGTTTCCGCATCAAGCCCGCTCATGAAACCATTGCCGATCATCCTAAGCTCGTTGAGCGAGGCGCTGGTGCCGTTCATTTTCCAGTTGCCGGCGACGAGCGGGCGAATTCCTGGCGTCATGGGTTTGCTTCTCCGGGCGATATTCGGCTCTGGCCCTCACTACCAAAATCAGGCCACAAAGCAATCGACAGTGGACCGGAAGGGCGCTATTGCGCTTGTTTCAGACTCGGCGCACGCGAAAATGCGCATAAATCGGAAGTAACGATGCTTGGTATATTGAGAAACGCGGCAGGCACCTGGGTCGCGAAGACGCTGCTTTCGCTGCTGGTGGTCAGTTTCGCCGCCTGGGGCATTTCCGGACGGCTGATGGGCGGTTTCGCTGGCCATGATTCGGTGATCACCGCCGGCGGCACCAAAGTGTCGATCAACGAATATCGCCTCGCCTATGATCGCCAGCTCAGCGTCATGTCGCAGCAGTTCGGCCAACGTCTCACCCACGAGCAGGCGAAGGCGCTTGGCGTCGACAATCAAGTGCTGGCACAGCTCGTTTCAGGTGCCGTTCTCGACGAACAGGCGCGCAAGCTGGGCCTCGGCCTGTCCAAGGACCGGCTGGCCGAGCTGACACGCGAGGACCCGGCATTCAAGGGGCCCGGCGGCCAGTTCGACAAGAGGACATTCGAATACATGCTGCGGCAGATCGGCATGCGGCCTGAGGATTATCTGAAGAACCGTGCCCAGGTTGCGGTACGCCAGCAGATCGTCGAGGCGGTCTCGGATGGCCTTAAGGCGCCGGACACCTTCTTCAAGGCGGTTGCGCTCTATCGCGGCGAAGATCGCACCGTCGACTATCTGACCTTGCCGAAGACGCTGGTCGAGCCGATCGAGGCGCCGAGCGACAGTGTGCTGTCGGCCTATTTCGAGGCCAACAAGAAAACCTACGCCGCACCCGAGTACCGCAAATTCTCCTATGTCCGGCTCGAACCGGCGGACATCATGGATACGACCGCGGTCACCGACCAACAGGTCAGCGACGACTACAACAAGAACAAGGCGCGCTACACCACGCCGGAGCAGCGCACCATCGAGCAGCTCGTGTTCAAGACGCCGGATGCGGCAAAGGCCGCGTTCGATTCGCTCAAGGCGGGTGCGACCTTCGACAAGCTCGTCGCGGCCGAGGGCAAGACCCCGGCCGATACTCTGCTTGGCACGCTCGCCAAGGACAAGATCGCCGACAAGGCGATCGCCGACGCGGCTTTCGCGCTCAACGCCAACGAAGTCAGCCCCGTGGTTCAGGGCACCTTTGGCCCGGTGCTGCTGCGCGTCACCGAGATCAAGCCCGAAGTGGTGAAGCCGCTGGCTGAAGTGTCCGACCAGATCCGCAAGGACCTGGCGCTCGGTGAGGCAAGCCGCATCCTTCTGGATGTGCACGACAATTATGAGGACACCCGCGCCTCGGGCAGTTCGCTGGCCGACGCCGCCGCCAAGCTGAAGCTCAAGGACGTCACCATCGACGCCATCGATCGCAGTGGTCTCAAGCCGGACGGCTCCATCGTCAAGGACCTGCCGGAATCACCGGAGCTGATCAAGGCCGTCTTCGACGCGGAACCCAACACTGAGAACGACGCTCGGACCACGGCGGACAATGGCTTCATCTTCTATGAGGTCAGTTCGATCACGCCGGCGCGCGACCGGACGCTGGACGAGGTTCGTCAGAAAGTCGCCGCCGACTGGACGGCGGCCGAAACGACCAAGCGGCTCGCCGCCAAGGCAGGTGAACTCGAAAAGCGGCTCAAGGCCGGCGCCACGCTCGACGTCATCGCCGGCGACCTCAAGCTGGAAAAGCAGACCAAGCGCGGCTTGAAGCGTGAGGTCGACGATGCCGATTTCGGCAAGGAGGGCGCCGCGGTCATGTTCGGCGTCGGCGAAGGCGGCACCGGATTGATCCCCTCGCCTACCGGCGATGGACAGATCCTGTTCAAGGTCGCCGAAGTGTTCGAGCCCGCGGGCGCCGAGGCAAGCTCGGTGCCGGAAGACGCGCAGAAGTCCTTCACCTCCGGCATGTCGGACGATCTGCTCGACCAGTTGGTGGCGCAGTTACAGACGCAGTACGACGTTCGCATCGATCAGGCCGCCGTTGCCCAAGCCTCGACAAGATGAGCGCGCTGAAAACCCATATCGCCAAGGTCGCGGGCGGGACCGCCCTTTCCTTTGAGGAAGCGCGTGAAGCCTTCGACATCATCATGTCGGGTGACGCGACCCCTGGCCAGATCGGCGGCTTCCTGATGGCGCTTCGCGTGCGTGGCGAGACGGTGAGCGAGATTTCTGGCGCCGTCGCCACCATGCGCGCCAAGATGCTTCGCGTCGACGCGCCCGCCGGCGCCATCGATATCGTCGGCACCGGCGGTGACAATTCGCACAGCGTCAACATTTCGACGGGATCGGCCTTCGTCATCGCCGGCAGCGGCGTCCCGGTCGCCAAGCACGGCAATCGCGGCCTCTCCTCGCTAACCGGTGCGGCCGATGTCCTGACCGCGCTCGGGGTCAAGATCGACATTCCGCCGGAGACGATCGGCCGCTGCATCCACAAGGCCGGCGTCGGCTTCATGTTCGCACCGGCGCACCATCCGGCGATGAAGCATGTCGGCCCGATCCGTGGCGAGCTCGGCACACGCACCATCTTCAACCTGCTCGGCCCGCTGTCCAATCCGGCCGGCGTCGTCAGGCAGATGGTTGGCGTGTTCCTGCCGGAATGTATCATGCCGGTCGCCGAGACATTGAAGGCGCTGGGCACCGAACATGCCTGGGTCGTTCATGGCGACGGCTATGACGAAATCACCACCACCGGCGAGACGCAGGTGGCGGAACTGATCGGTGGCGAGATACGCAGCTTCACGCTGACGCCTGAAGCCGTTGGGCTGCCGCGCCACACCAAGGATGAGTTGCGCGGCGGCAACGCGGCCTACAACGCTGGGGCTTTGCGCGATATGCTCGGCGGCGCTGCCGGCGCCTATCGCGACACCGTGTTGATGAATGCTGGCGCCGGACTTGTGGTGGCGGGCAAGGCGACGACGCTTGTTGACGGCATAGCGGCGGCGGCGCAGGCCATAGACAGCGGCCGGGCGTTGCAGGTGCTCGACCGGCTGATCGAGATTTCGAACGGATAGAGCGTGTCTGACATTCTTCGCAAGATCGAGGCCTACAAGCGCGACGAGATCGCGGCGGCCAAGGCACGTGTGCCGCTGGCCGAGATCAAGGCACGCGCAAGAGACGCCGACGCACCACGCGGATTTCTGGCCGCGCTCGAGGCGAAGCGCAGGTCAGGCAGCTTCGCCCTGATCGCCGAGATCAAGAAGGCGAGCCCTTCCAAGGGCCTGATCCGTGCGGATTTCGACCCGCCGGCACTGGCGCAGGCCTATGCGAAAGGCGGCGCCGCCTGTCTTTCGGTGCTGACCGACGCGCCGTCCTTCCAGGGCGCGCCCGAATTTCTCACCAAAGCGCGCGCCGCCGTCGCCCTGCCCGCGCTGCGCAAGGATTTTCTGTTCGATCCCTACCAGGTCTATGAAGCCCGTGCATGGGGCGCGGACGCCATCCTGATCATCATGGCCAGCGTCGACGACACCCTGGCGAGCGACCTCGAATCGACGGCGTTCGATCTCGGCATGGATGCGCTTGTCGAAGTGCATGACGAGGCCGAGACGCAGCGCGCACTGAAGCTGTCGTCGCGGCTGATCGGCATCAACAATCGCAATTTGAGAACGTTCGAGACCAACCTCAATACCTCCGAGCGGCTGGCGTCGATGGTCCCGGCCGACCGTTTGCTGGTCAGCGAGAGCGGTATCTTCACACATGACGATTGCCTGAGACTGCGAAAGAGCGACATCGCTACCTTCCTTGTCGGCGAAAGCCTGATGCGGCAACAGGACGTCACTGCGGCGACGCACATGCTCCTGACGGGCAAGGCGCCGGATGCATCGGCCCGAAAATCGGAATCGATTTTCGGAGAGCACGATGCATAGATTCAAAGTGATAGAGCGTACTTTGTGCGTCCGAATGGACGCACGTCGCTCTATGGCGATCTGACGATGGCGGCCGCCCTCACCCATCTTGGCGCGCAGGGCGAGGCCAACATGGTCGATGTCGGCGACAAGGCGGAGACGATGCGCACGGCGATCGCCGAGGGTTTTGTCTCGATGCAGCCAGAGACGCTGGCAATGATCCTCGCGGGCGACGCCAAGAAAGGCGATGTGCTCAGCACCGCGCGCATCGCCGGCATCATGGCGGCCAAGAAGACGCATGAGCTGATCCCGCTCTGCCATCCGCTGCTTCTGACCAAGGTCTCCGTCGACATCGAGCCGGACCATGCTTTGCCGGGTCTGAAGGTCATCGCGCTGGCGCGTGTCACCGGCAAGACGGGCGTCGAGATGGAAGCATTGACCGCCGCTTCGGTTGCCTGCCTGACCATCTACGACATGGCCAAGGCGGTGGACCGCGCCATGGTCATCTCCGGCATCCGGCTGGTCGAAAAGACCGGCGGCAAGTCGGGCGACTACAAGGCAGGCGCCTGATGGCGCTGGTTCCGGTCGCCGACGCGCTCGAGCGCCTGCTGGACGGCGCCGTGCCGCTGGCAAGCGAAAGCGCTCCACTTTTCGAGGCTGTGGATCGCGTGCTGGCGGAACCGGTTGTCGCGCTTCGCACCCAGCCGCCCTTCAACGCCTCGGCCATGGACGGCTACGCGGTCCGTGCCGCCGACGTGGCGTCGGTGCCAGCGCGGCTTTCCGTGATCGGCATGGCACCGGCCGGGCGCGGCTTTGACGGCACGGTTGGCAAGGCCCAGGCCGTGCGCATCTTCACCGGTGCACCGCTGCCTGACGGCGCCGACACGATTGTCATCCAGGAGAATGTCCGGAATCTCGGCGGCGGCAACATCGAAGTGACCGAGCCGACAGCCGAATGGCGCAACATCCGCCGCATCGGCCTCGACTTTTCGAAGGGTGACGTCCTGCTTGAAAAAGGCCGCTTGCTCGATCCGGCGGCGCTGTCGCTGGCGGCATCGGCCAATCATCCCCGAGTGAGCGTGGTGCGACGACCGCTGGTCGCCATCATCGCCACCGGCGACGAGCTGTTGCCGCCTGGCAGCGAACTCGGGCCGGACCAGATCATCTCGTCCAATGCCTATGGCGTCGCCGCCGCCGCGCAATCGGTGGGCGCCCGCGCGCTCGATCTTGGCATTGCAGCCGACCGCAAGGAGGCCATCGCCGCGTTGGTCAAGAAGGCGGTCGCGGCCGGTGCGGATGTCATCGTCACCCTTGGCGGCGCATCGGTCGGCGACCATGACCTGATCCATGACGTGCTGACGGGCGAAGGCATGCAGCTCGGTTTCTGGAAGATCGCCATGCGTCCCGGCAAACCGCTGATGTTCGGACGCCTCGGCGAGATCAGGTGCGTCGGCCTGCCCGGCAATCCGGTGGCAAGCCTGGTTTGCTCGCAATTGTTCCTCAAGCCGCTGCTGGCGCGGCTTGGCGGCCGCAATTATCGTCAGGACATACGTACGGCCCGACTGGGCACCGCAATGCCGGCCAATGATCTTCGCCAGGACTATGTGCGAGCCGTGGTCCAGGAAGATGCCGACGGGCTGGTTGCGACCCCGTTCAGCATCCAGGATTCCTCGATGCTGAGGATGCTGGCCGACGCCAATGGGCTGATCGTGCGGCCGCCATTTACCCCCGCGGCCGCGGCGGGCGAGGCTTGCAGCGTGCTGATGCTACGTTGAATGAATCCAACATAAGCCATTAACAACAATACGAAAATGAACTCGTCCTATTCCGAGATCAAGGTCCGGGTCAGCGGATGAGCCGGATCGGCAAGGCCGTCGACAATGCTGTAATGATGCTGGTCGGGCTCGACCACGGTGCTGGTCGTGGCGCCAAGGCCGGTCCAGATGTTGGCAAGCAATGCGTTCTGGCGCAGGAACTCGGCGCGCTCGCCACCACCGGCCCAGCAGGTGATGCGGACACCATCCATGGGGCGCAAAAGAGCCGGGCTCTCGGTCAGCGCCTCATGTTCATCGATCGCCAGTGTGGCGTTCATCTCGGTCAGCATGATCGGACGCAGGTCATGGACGCCTGAAATCGACACGACGTGGCGGATACGCCGCGCGACATTGGTCGCCAGTGGCGTGGTTGTCGTCACCATCCGGCTGGCAAGATGTCCGCCAGCCGAATGCCCGGTCAACATTAGCGGTCCGTCGACCATTTCTGCCGCCTTGGCGATCGCCGCCCCGATTTCCCCGACGATGCCGGCGATGCGTGCTTCCGGGCACAGCGTGTAGGAGGGCATCGCCACGGCGAAGCCGCTGCTGACCGCGCCATTGGCGAGATGCGACCAGAAACTCTTGTCGAACGCCATCCAGTAGCCGCCATGGATGAACACCACCAGCCCCTTGGGCGTGGCGCTGGGAAGGAAGAGATCGAGCCGATTGCGACGTCCTTCGCCATAGGCGATGTCGAGCCGTGCCCGGCCCTCTGTCGAAAGTGCATTGCGAAACGCTTGCGCCGGTTCGACCCAGGCCGCCGGCCAGCGGTCGCTGCCGGCGATGTTCGCGCCGTTGGCATAGGCGCCGTCCCAATCGACAATGTGACGCTCGAGCACTGGCACCCTCCCCCAAACGGCATCGTTTTTCAGCGCTAGCAATGGCCACCGCAGCGCCTTGCGTCAATGCTTCCACGCAAAACATTTTAGGCTTGAAACAAATTTCGACTGGTGCGATCCTGCCTGACGAACAGCCGACAAAATGGGAGGTCTGCTGTGCGGCCCGAACCCTGCGGATGCTCACCCTGTCCGGGTTGGCGTCGAGCGAGGTGCGACCGGCGGCACGAAGCCTCCTCTTAAAAAGCAGGACCTTCAGATCCACCATATCCGGCCAGGCGCCTTGCGCACTGGCCAGGCAGCAGACGGGATAGCGGCGACATGCTAGGGCCTTCAGCGCATATCGACACGTTCACGCGCGATCACCTGCCGCCGCCGGAGCAATGGCCGGACTTCCTGCTCGACGGTTTTGATTATCCCGAACGCCTCAACGCCGGCGTCGAATTGACCGACAGGCTGGTCGAGAAAGGCCTCGGTGACCACACCGCGCTGATCGGCAACGGTCGCCGCCGCACCTACAAGGAACTGTCCGACTGGACGAACAGGCTGGCCCATGCGCTGGTCGAAAATTACGGCGTCAAGCCGGGCAACCGGGTGCTGATCCGTTCGGCCAACAACCCTGCCATGGTGGCTTGCTGGCTGGCAGCCACCAAGGTCGGCGCCGTGGTCGTCAACACCATGCCGATGCTGCGCGCCGGCGAGCTTGCCAAGATCGTCGACAAGGCGGAAATCACCATCGCGCTCTGCGATACCAGGCTGATGGACGAGATGGCCGCCTGCGCCAAGGATAGTGCGTTCCTCAGACAAGTCATCGGCTTCGACGGCACCGCCAACCATGACGCCGAACTCGATCGCGCGGCCCTCGACAAGCCGGTTACCTTCACCGCCGTCAGCACCGGCCGCGACGACGTCGCCCTGCTCGGCTTCACCTCGGGCACGACCGGCGTGCCGAAGGCGACGATGCATTTCCACCGCGACCTGTTGATCATCGCCGACGCCTACGCCCGCGAGATTCTCCAGGTGACGCCGGACGACATCTTTGTCGGCTCGCCGCCGCTCGCCTTCACCTTCGGCCTTGGCGGGCTCGCCATCTTCCCGCTGCGCTTCGGCGCGGCGGCAACGCTGCTCGAGCAGGCAACGCCGCCCAACATGATCCACATCATCGAGACCTACAAAGCAACCATCTCCTTCACCGCGCCGACCGCCTACCGCGCGATGCTGAAGGCCATGGATGAGGGTGCCGACTTGTCATCGCTGCGCGTCGCCGTTTCGGCCGGCGAGACGTTGCCAGCTCCGGTTTTCGAAGAGTGGACGCGAAAGACCGGCAAGCCGATCCTCGACGGTATCGGGGCCACCGAAATGCTGCATATCTTCATCTCCAACCGCTTCGACGACATGAAGCCGGCGTCGACCGGCAAGCCCGTGGGTGGCTACGAGGCGCGCATCGTCGACGAAGAGATGCGCGAGGTGCCGCGCGGCGCGACTGGCAGATTGGCGGTACGCGGGCCGACCGGCTGCCGCTACATGGCCGATATCAGGCAGAAGGACTATGTGCGCGACGGCTGGAACCTCACCGGCGACACTTTCACCCAGGATGAGGACGGCTTCTTCCATTTCGCCGCGCGCTCCGACGACATGATCATCAGCGCCGGCTACAACATTGCCGGGCCCGAGGTCGAGGCGGCGTTGCTGTCGCATCCTGATGTCGCCGAATGCGCGGTGATCGGCGCCGAGGATGCCGAACGCGGCCAGATCGTCGAGGCGCATGTCGTGCTGGTGCAAGGCGTGGCGCCCGATGCCTTGACCACCAAGCGCCTGCAGGACCATGTCAAGGCAACGATCGCCCCCTACAAATACCCGCGATCGGTGAAGTTCATCGCCGCCTTGCCCAAGACCCTGACCGGCAAGATCCAGCGCTTCCGGCTGCGCACGGAGAAAATCAATTGAGCGAGCCATACGATCCGGCGTCCGAAGGCGCACAGATGTCGTTCACGGAACGCATGTCCTACAGCGACTATCTGCACCTGGAGAAGGTGCTCGACGCGCAGACGCCGTTGTCGTCCGCGCATGACGAGATGCTGTTCATCATCCAGCACCAGACCTCGGAATTATGGATGAAGCTCGCGCTTCACGAGCTCGGTGCCGCGATCCGCTCCATCCGTGCGGACCGTCTCGAGCCGAGCTTCAAAATGCTGTCGCGCGTCGCCCGTATTTTCGAGCAGTTGAACAACGCCTGGGACGTGCTGAGGACGATGACGCCCAGCGAATACACCGAGTTCCGTGACGCGCTCGGCCAGTCCTCTGGCTTCCAGTCCTGGCAAAATCGCGCCATCGAATTCACGGCCGGCAACCGCAACCCGGCCATGCTCGGTCCGCACAAGCACCGGCCGGACCTCAGCCGGAAGCTGGAGGCTATCCTGGCCGAGCCATCGCTCTACGACGAAGCGCTGCTGCTCTTGGCGCGCAATGGATTCGACATCGGCGCCGACGCCAGGCGCACGGACTGGCGTGAGACACGCACCGAGAATGAAGAGGTTCTGGTGGCCTGGCAGACCGTCTACCGCGACCCGCAGCGCTACTGGATGTTCTATGAGCTGGCCGAAAAACTGGTCGACTTCGAGGATTATTTCCGCCGCTGGCGCTTCAACCACGTCACGACAGTCGAGCGCATCATCGGCATGAAGCGCGGCACCGGCGGCACGTCGGGCGCGTCCTATCTGAAGAAGATGCTGGAGGTCGTCCTGTTTCCGGAGCTCTGGACGGTTCGCACCCGGCTCTGACTTCTCAAGTAACGGCCGTTTTGACCGCGAAGCGAGCATCCTGCCAAGCGCCGGTGCGCAGGATATCTTCCAGCACCTCGACCGCCTGCCAGACATCCTTGTAGCCCACATAGAGCGGCGTGAAGCCGAAGCGGATGGTCGACGGCGCGCGGAAATCGCCGATCACGCCACGCTCGATCAACGCCCGCATCACCTGGTAGCCATGCGGATGAACGAACGACACCTGGCTGCCCCGCTCATTGCCATTGCGCGGACTTTCGAGTTCGAGGCCGTAGGCGCCGCATCTGGCTTCGACGAGCTGGATGAACAGCTCGGTCAACGCAATGCTTTTCTTGCGCACCGCCGCCATGTCGACCTCGTCCCAGAGGTCCAGCGCGCCCTTGAGCGCCCGCATCGACAATACCGGCTGCGTGCCGCACAGGAACCGGCGGATGCCGACGCCAGCCGCATAGCCCTGTTCGAAGGCGAAAGGCCGCGCATGGCCCCACCAGCCGCTGAGCGGCTGGCGGACATCGCCATGGTGGCGCTTTGCGGCATAGATGAAGGCCGGCGAGCCCGGGCCGCCATTGAGGTACTTGTAAGTGCAGCCGACAGCGAAATCGGCATTGGCGCCGTCGAGCTCGACCGGCAAGGCACCCGCCGTGTGGCAAAGGTCCCAGACGATCAGCGCGCCGGCTTGATGGGCCTTGCGCGTCAGCGCCGCCATGTCGCGCAACTGGCCGGATTTGTAGTTGACGTGGTTGACCAGGATGACGGCGACGCGCTCATCGATCAGCTCTTCGATGGTTGGCGCATCGACGCCCTCGAGCCGCAGCACAGTGCCCGGTCGCGTCGATGCCACGCCTTCGGCCATATAGAGGTCCGTTGGAAAGCTGTCGCCCTCGGCGACGATGACCGACCGGTCTGGCCGCATGCCAAGCGCCGCGTGAAGCACCTTGTAGATGTTGATCGAGGTCGTATCGCAGACCACCGTCTGGCCAGCCGCGGCGCCAATCAGGCGTCCGAGCTGGTCGCCGAGCGCGACCGGCATGTCGAACCAGCCGGCGGTGTTCCAGGCACGGATGAGGTCCTGCGCCCATTCTTGTGTCGCGGCCTTCTGGATCTCGTTGAAGACGGCCGGTGAAGCGGCACCCAGCGAATTGCCGTCGAGATAGATCACCCCTTCCGGCAAGACGAAGCGATTGCGCATGGAGCGCAGCGGATCCGCGGCATCCAATGCCTCGATTGTTGCGAGATCGGGAATTGCATTCATGATCGATTGTCCTCCGCGCACACGCGCGCCCAGATGAACACGACAGGTGAAATCGGCCGGCCGATCATGCGCAGTCTGCCGGATTGTGTCAAACATTATATATAATTTACACCACAGAAGATTTTCATATATAATTGATGCGCTGTGCGCGGATGGCAACGATGTTGGATGATGGACACTCGAAGACTGAAGCGGCCTACAGGCTGCTGCGCCGCGATATCCTCACGACCCGCCTGAGACCCGGCGCGCCGCTCAAGCTCAGCACGCTGCGCAATAGCTATGGCATCGGCTGGACACCGTTGCGCGAAGCGCTGTCGCGACTGGAGGCGGAGCGCCTGGTGACTTCCATCAGCAATCGCGGCTTCGCCGTCGCTCCGGTCTCGCGCGCCGAACTCGAAGATCTGTCACGCGCCCGGTTGGTGATTGAGCTGCCTCTGCTCCAGGAATCGATCGAGAAGGGCGGCCATGAATGGGAAGATGCCGTCGTCACGGCCCACTACCGGCTGTCGCGCTGCAAGACCGCGGTTGATGACCCTTCAGATGAAGTGGTCGACGGATGGGATGAAAAGCACGAGGCCTTCCACGCGGCGCTGCTCAGCGCGGCAACATCCCCCTGGCTGCTCAACTTCCAGTCCACCATCGCGGATCAGTTGCGTCGCCATCACCGCTTCCTGGGCCTTGCGCCAACGTTGCGGGCGGCCACCGGCCAGTTGCATGGCTATGAGGAGGCCATGGAGGCGTTGCGACGGGCTGTCGCGATCGAACATCACACTGCGCTCATGGAAGCAGCGCTGGATCGTGACATCGAACGCGCGAAAGCGCTGATGACGGTGCACATCGGCTATACGCTGCATGTCTATGTCCATGCCGGTGACGGCAGCCCAAACAGGCAATGAGGTAGACGAACTGAGGCAAAAGCCGATATAGGAATTTCTTGGGCAAAAGTTGGCGTTTTGGCTTCGTTTCGTTCACGGCGGGCGAACGACTGGTGAAAGTGAAAAAGCAGCTTCCCGACGTCTCTGGGCGACTGAGGCCAAGCCTCGGCACACGCTGGTCCACAGGCCGTTAACCATAACAATTTCAACGTGTGCAAGTGCACTGTGGCGGCGGCCGGCCGGGGATCACGGCCCGCTGCCAAGCGCCAAATAATTTCAGCCGTCTTAACAAATTCACTAAACTTTAAACGGTTGCGGAACACAACTGGAACAGATAGTGTTTGTTCTGGGTTTGTTTTTCGATTCTGGTTCAAACCTTCGTTCAATGCCTCGGGGGCCGCCATGCTGACGCGCAAGCAACATGAACTGCTGATGTTCATCCATGAACGGCTCAAGGAAAGCGGCATTCCGCCCTCCTTCGACGAAATGAAGGAAGCGCTCGATCTCGCTTCAAAATCCGGAATTCATCGACTGATCACGGCGCTCGAGGAACGTGGCTTCATTCGCCGGCTGCCGAACCGGGCGCGCGCCCTGGAAGTGCTGCGGCTGCCCGATTCGATCGCGCCCGGCCTCAACGCGGCGCGCAAATTCTCTCCAAGCGTCATCCAGGGCAGCCTCGGTCAAGGCGGCGGCCTTGGCCGGCAGATCAAGCCGGCGTCTTCACGCATGCCCTCGGCCGGCAATGACGACGACGTGGTCTCCGCGGTGTCGATCCCGGTGATGGGTCGCATCGCCGCCGGCGTGCCGATCGACGCCATCCAGCATCAGACGCATTCGATCTCGGTGCCGCCGGACATGATCATGGGTGGCGAACACTATGCCCTGGAGGTCAAGGGCGACTCGATGATCGAGGCCGGCATCTTCGATGGCGATACGGTCATCATCCGCAATGCCGATACCGCAAGTCCGGGCGAGATCATCGTGGCACTGGTGGACGACGAGGAGGCGACGCTGAAGCGGTTTCGCCGCAAGGGTGCCTCGATTGCCCTCGAAGCCGCCAATCCGGCCTACGAAACACGCATTTTCGGACCGGACAGGGTCAAGGTGCAAGGCAAGCTCGTTGGGCTGATCAGGCGCTACTGATCAGTGCTGGTGACCGCCTTTTCAGGGTTGCGATAGGGCGGCAGGCCCCTCGCCTCGCGTGAGAATTTGCGCTGGGTGTGCCAAGGTCGATATGGCCTGTTCACAGCGAAGCTGACCGTTGCTGGCATGATTGCCGATCGACGATCGAAGAAGACGGCCGCACTGCCTTTGCGGGCGAGTTGCCGCTTGGTGATGACCAGAACCAGCGGATTGTGACAGGGATCATAAGCTGTCGCGTCATTGATGACGATCAGTTCCGCGAAGCCGCAGGCCTTCCACGCGTCCTTGCGATCCTCGACTTGCGCAATGATAGCGCCAGACGGGTGCCTTGCGAGACATACGCCGGCGGTGCAGTAGAAAGGCGCTCCCAGCGGCAGTTCGGCGGAATCCGCGATGTCGAATTGTCCGTCTCCCTTGTCGAACACCTCCGGCACGACGACGGTTTCGGATGCCAGTGCGCGTTTCCAGTTGTCGACGGTGAATTCGTTCGGACGCGCCCGGCTGACCGCGAGTTCGCCGCCGCCGATCGGCAGCGCCACCAGCCTCGCGTCCTCCGAGATCAGCACATCCGGCGCGCGCGTATCCGAAACGGTCAACAGGCCGGCAAGCGCGAATGGCAGTGCCAGGAGCCGCAGCCATGTCGTCGCCATCGTCGCAATGACTAGGGCGATCGCCACCAGCAGCACGGATTGCTGTGAAATCAGCCCGACGGCATCGATCGGTGAGCGTTCCGAGATCCACGCCGACAAGACGATCATCGCGGTCAGGCCTTTGCCCATCACATAGAGGAAGGGACCATCGACGCCGAACGGCATCGCCAGCGCGCTGAGAACGGCGAAAGGCATCACAACCAGCGAGACGATCGGCATGACGGCCAGATTGGCGAACGGGCTGAGCGGCGAAACGCGCTGGAAATGCCAGATGGCGAAGAGCGCCGTCGCGCTGCCGGCGATGATGGAGGTCATGGCAAGGCCACCCATCGCCAGCAGGAATTTTCGCGTCAGGAAACTGGGCAATGACCGCTTTGGCGGCGGCGGTCTCGTCTTTCCCGCACGATGATCCGACCAGCCGGCATAGGCACCGACCAGCGCCATGTGCAGTCCGGAAATGGAAATGATGTGATAGATGCCGGTCCGCCGCATCGCTTCGTTGATTTCATCGGGAATGCCGGCGCGCACGCCGACGATCAGCGCAGCGGCGATTTCACCTTCGGCGCCACCGACGCTGCCCCTGATATGGTCTGCAATGGCTTCGCGGGCATTCTCTACCGCCGAGGAAAGACGGGCCGCCAGCGGCATGTCGTCGTTATCGGCTGTGACGATCCTTGGATTGCCAAGGAAGAAGCCGCTGCCGCCTATTCCGGAGAAATAGCTGTCGAAAGAAAAGTCGTAGCTGTTCGGGCGCACCGGGCCGGTTGGCGGCAACAACTTGGCGTAACCCGATATCAGGGAGCCGGCGGTCGTTTCGGCCGGTATCTTGCGTGCCGAAAGCCGAACGCGTTCCGGCATATAGCGTAATTTCGGCCGTGCGGTCGACGTCACGTCGATGGTCAGCCGAATGCGGCCGCTCTCCATCTGGTCGAGCGAGACGACGCGGCCGGTGACTTGCGTCGAGATCTCCGAGCCCAGCATCTGAGTTCCGGCCCGCCACGTCTCGACCTTGCCGGCAAGAAAGCCCAGCGCGCACAACAATGCTGCCATGAAGCACAGATGGGTCATCGGCCAGGGACGCGAGACAAGCGCACAGAGCCCCGCGAGGGCGACAACCGCGACGGGTTTTGCAAAGTCAGGCTCCGTCGCCAGGGAAAAGTAGCCGACCGCTCCGCCAGCCAGGCAGACCGGCACCAGCAGGAAGGCAATGCCTCGGTCAAGTTCGAGGTCCGCCGCCACTGCCGCGCTATGGCGCAGGCGAGGCAGCGAAACCCGACGGAATTGCCGGTGCAGGCGCAGGATCGCGCCGGCTTCTGCAACCGGAACGGGATTGGAGACATCCGCCTGTAACGGATGGTCTCCGGGGCTCGGCACGAGGGGCAATGACGATGGCAGCGAGGTCGGCGGAGGCGTCGCAAACAGGGACCGTTCGCTGACGCCAATGGCGGCGTCCTCGCCCTGATCCGAGCCCCAGCCTCGTCCAGCCATCGGGTCTGCCCCTTGCGCCCTCGACACCCTATGCTACATGAACGCGCAACGCGCGAAAGTCCGCGCATCCACACCCGCTTCAGCCGTTTCCCGAGAGTTCCATGCCCGACAAGGTCGTCACCCGTTTTGCCCCCTCGCCCACTGGCTTCCTGCATATTGGCGGAGCCCGCACGGCGCTGTTCAACTGGCTGTATGCAAAGCACACCAGCGGCATCATGCTGCTGCGCATCGAAGACACCGACAGGGAGCGTTCGACCGACGCTGCGACCGCAGCCATTCTCGACGGGCTTTCCTGGCTCGGTCTGACCTGGGACGGCGAGCCGGTGTCGCAGTTCGAGCGCGCGCCGCGCCACCGCGAGGTGGCTGAAGAACTCGTGCGCATGGGCAAGGCCTACTACAGCTACGAGACACCTGCCGAGTTGGAGGCGATGCGGGAGGCCGCACGCGCCAAGGGCCTGCCGCCGCGCTACAATGGCCAGTGGCGCGACCGCGCCCCGTCCGAGGCGCCCGCGGGCGTCAAGGGCGCCATCCGCATCAAGGCGCCTACCGAGGGCGAGACGGTGGTGCACGACCGCGTTCAGGGCGAGGTGCGTTTTCCCAACAAGGACCTCGACGATTTCATCATCCTGCGCTCGGACGGCAATCCGACCTACATGCACGCTGTCGTCGTCGACGACCACGACATGGGTGTCACGCACATCATCCGTGGCGACGATCACTTGACCAACGCCGCCCGGCAGACGGTCATCTATCGCGCGATGGGCTGGGACGTGCCGTCGATGTCGCACATCCCGCTGATCCACGGCGCCGATGGCGCCAAGCTGTCGAAGCGGCACGGCGCGCTCGGCGTCGAGGCGTATCGCGCCATGGGCTATCTGCCGGAGGCGCTGCTCAACTATCTGGCGCGCCTCGGCTGGAGCCACGGCGACGACGAGATCATGTCGATCAAGGACATGATCTCCTGGTTCGACATCGGCGACGTCAACAAAGGCGCTGCCCGCTTCGATTTCGCCAAGCTGGAGGCGTTGAACGGCGTCCACATGCGGCGCATGAGCGATGCCGAGCTGTTCGACATCTTCATCGCCACCTTGCCCTATCTCGAGGGTGGCCCGGCCATGGCCCCGCGCCTCGACGACAGGAACAAGGCCCAGTTGCTGGCAGCACTTCCAGGCTTGAAGGAGCGCGCCAAGACGCTGGTCGAGCTTGTCGATGGCGCCGCCTTCCTGTTTGCCACCCGACCGCTGCCGATCGACGACAAGGCGGCACTATTGCTCAATGACGATGCCCGCAAAATCCTGCGCGGGGCCCACGAAGCCTTGAGCGCTGTTTCAGGTGACTGGACGGCCGCCGCGGCTGAGGCAGCAATCCGCGACTACGCGCAGGCCGGCGGCCATAAACTCGGTGCCGTGGCCCAGCCCTTGCGCGCCGCGCTGACCGGCAAAAGCACCTCGCCGGGTGTGTTCGACGTGCTTGCGGTGCTGGGGCGCGAGGAAAGTCTGGCGCGCATAGCCGATCAAATCGATTAGCAGCAAACTGGCCCAAGAAGATTGGCATTGAAAGGGGCGTTTCGCAGTGCAACATTAGGCCTTGGCCCAATCTGGCACGCACCTCCTGAAATGCGGTGGCGAATACGCGCATTGTGGTGATTTCGACGTGTCGCCTTGCACAATTTGCCTTTGCCGGCATGAGGAAACAAGAAGGAGTTTGCAATGACCGAAGCTGCGACAAAACTGGAATTTGGCGGCACGACCCAGGAGGCCACGGCAAAGCTCGAATTCGCAGGCAAGACCCATGAGTTCAAGGTGCGAAGTGGCTCGGTCGGGCCTGATGTCATCGACATCGCCTCGCTCTACAGCACCACTGGCGCCTTCACCTACGATCCTGGCTTCACCTCGACCGCGAGCTGCGAGTCCGAAATTACCTTCATCGACGGCGACGCCGGTATCCTCCTGCACCGCGGCTACCCGATCGACCAGCTGGCCGAGCACGGCGATTTCCTCGAGGTCTGCTATCTCCTGCTCTACGGTGAATTGCCGACCAAGGCGCAGAAAGACGATTTCGATTACCGCGTGACGCGCCACACCATGGTGCACGAGCAGATGTCGCGCTTCTTCACCGGCTTCCGCCGCGACGCGCACCCGATGGCGGTGATGTGCGGCGTGGTCGGCGCGCTGTCGGCCTTCTACCACGACTCCACCGACATCTCCGACCCCTACCAGCGCATGGTGGCGTCGATGCGGCTGATCGCCAAGATGCCGACCATCGCCGCGATGGCCTACAAATACCACATCGGTCAGCCCTTCATTTACCCGAAGAACGAGCTGAATTTCGCCGCCAACTTCCTGCATATGTGCTTTGCCGTGCCGTGCGAGGAATACAAGATCAACCCGGTGCTGGCGCGTGCCATGGAGCGCATCTTCATCCTGCACGCCGATCACGAGCAGAACGCCTCGACCTCGACCGTTCGTCTCGCCGGTTCGTCGGGTGCCAACCCGTTTGCCTGCATCGCCGCCGGTATCGCTTGCCTGTGGGGCCCCGCCCATGGCGGCGCCAATGAAGCGGCACTGAACATGCTGGGCGAGATCGGCCATGTCGACCACATTCCGGAGTTCATCGCCCGCGCCAAGGACAAGAACGACCCGTTCCGGCTGATGGGCTTTGGCCACCGCGTCTACAAGAACTACGATCCGCGCGCCAAGATCATGCAGAAGACGGCGCATGAGGTTCTTGGCGAGCTCGGCATCAAGGACGATCCGCTGCTCGACATCGCCATGGAGCTGGAAAAGATCGCGCTGACCGACCCCTATTTCATCGAAAAGAAGCTCTACCCGAATGTCGACTTCTATTCCGGCATCACGTTGAAGGCGCTGGGCTTCCCCACCACCATGTTCACTGTGCTGTTCGCGGTCGCCCGCACCGTCGGCTGGATCGCCCAGTGGAAGGAGATGATCGAGGACCCGCGCCAGAAGATCGGCCGCCCGCGCCAGCTCTACACCGGTGCGCCGGAGCGGGACTACGTGCCGATCGCCAAGCGCTGATCGAGGCTTTCTGGAGTGGAAAAGGCGCCCGTCAGGGCGCTTTTTTTATGTGACGGAGCACAACGCCCGCCGCGATCTCGCCGGATGGCTTGTCGGTTGCCATACGCCGGGTGATCTCGGCAAATCCGCTCTTCTGCCAGGCGCGCATACCGCTGTCTGCGAACAGTGCTTCCATCTGCCGGACCAGATTGTTCGGCTTGACATACTCGTTGTAGAATTCCGGAACCAGCGCGCGGTCCGCGATCAGATTAGGCAGCAGCGCCGACCAGACCGACAGCAGGTATGGCGCCACGGTGCGGGCGACGGGATCGAGCCTGTAGCACGAGACCATCGGCACCCCCGCCAGCGCCAATTCCAGGGACACCGTCCCGGACGCTATAAGCGCGGCATCGGCCTTGCCGAAAGCCTGCCATTTGCGCTGGGGATCGACGATGATCTCGGGCTTTTCATCCCAACGGTTGACCGAGGATTTGACGAGGTCGGCGACATGCGGAACCGTCGGCAGCAGCAGGCGCAGGCGATGCCCGCGGGCGCGCAGCATCGACACTGTTTCACCGAATGGGTCAAGCAACCGCCGCACCTCGCCGCGTCGCGAGCCGGGCAGGACGAGCAGTGTCTTCACGCGGTCCGCTGCAAGGTCGCGCGGCAGGTCCTGCGCCCTGGCCGCCGCGAGCACGCCCGCATCATGCGTGAGGCGATGCCCGACATAGGTGCCGGGCGGGCCACCCAGCCGCTCGAGTTCCTTCACCTCGAATGGCAGGATGCAGAGAATGTGATCGACGTAGGGCTTCATCGCTACAGCCCTGCCCGGCCGCCACGCCCATACGCTCGGGCAGACATAGTGGATGATCGGGATCGACGGGTTGGCCGCACGCACCTTCCTGGCGACGCGTAATGAAAAGTCCGGACTGTCGATGGTGACGAGGCAATCGGGCTTTTCGTCCGCAACGATTTTGGCCAGCTGGTTGATCCGACGCATCAGACGCGGCAGGTCACGCAGGATGGCACTGAACCCCATGAGGGCGATCTCGCCGGCATCGAATGGCGATGCCAGTCCCAGCGCCTGCAGATGACGGCCGCCGAGGCCGACGAGTTGTACCTCGCGACCGGTCGCCTGGCCGAGCGAACGCACGATATCGGCGCCAAGCAGGTCGCCGGACTCCTCGCCGGCAACGATCGCGATCCTCAGCACCTTGTCAGCCATGATGCGGCTCCGTGGCGGCAGGCAGACCGATGATGAACAGGCCGAGTGTGTTGGCGCTCAAGATGGTTGCCGGGCCTTCTAGAACCAGCGATCGTCCCGCTTCGATGGCAATGCCGGCAAGCCCGGCCGCATGCGCCGCTTCGACCGTCCGCGGGCCGATGGAAGGGAGATCCGCGCGCAGTTCCTGGCCGGGCTTGGCACACTTGACCAGCACACCTCGGGTTTTCCCGGCTATCCGGCCGTGGCCGCGCAGTAGCTTCGCACGCTCGAGCAATCCGGCCGTCCCCTCGATGCCTTCGAGCGCAATGGTCCGGCCGCCAACCGCGACCGCCGCCTGGCCGATATCCAGCGCGCCTATGGCCTTTGCCGCGGCAAGGCCGGCTTCAATGTCGCGCCAGTCCGACTTCCTGGGTGTGGCTTTCGTCAGGATGCCCTCGGCGGCAACAAGGTTCGGCACGAGTTCGTGGGCGCCGACAACCTTGATTCCACGCGCCTCAAGACCTCGTGCCACGACCTTCAGCAGGCCATCGTCGCCACGCGCAAGCGCCGTGATAACCAAGGGGATCACCGCAAGCAGGCTAAGACTGGGGCGTAGCGCAAGCAGTCGCGGCCTGCGCTTGATTTCACCCGCGAGCACCAGATGGGTGATCCGATGCCGCCTCAGCAGTGGTACAAGCGAGCCGATACCTTCCAGGGCGAGGCTTTCATGCTCATATCGAGAGAGCTCCGCCATGCGGTCCACCTCGCCTTCCATCAGGATGACAAAGGGGGGTAGCCTAGTTCCGCCGCGCTGACCGCGACTTCGACCGGCAGGCTGCCGCCGCCAGCGATGATTCCAACCCTGGCGCCCGGCGAAAGATCAAGCCCCGCTCGCGCCGTCTCAGTCTTCGTCATCGACATCGTCGCCATCGCCGCCCTTGAGCGACGGCACCGCGTAGTGCCGCTTGCCGCGACTGGTGATGAAATCGATGATTTTCATGGCGGTCGGTGACGACGCGAATTCCGCCTTGGCGAATTCGATGTTTTCGCCAACGGTGCGGGAACGATCGAAGATCATCCTGTAGGCCTTGCGCAGCACATGGATTTCGGACCTCGGCAGGCCGGAACGCTTCAGGCCAATGATGTTGAGGCCGCGCAGACTGGCGCGATTGCCGACCGCGATGGCATAGGGGATGACATCGCCGACGACCGCCGAGCAGCCGCCCAGAAAGGCGTTGTCGCCGACGCGGACAAACTGATGAACGGCGGTCAGGCCGCCAATATAGACATTGTTGCCGACCTCGCAGTGACCGCCCAGCGTCGCCCCATTGGCGAAGGTCGCGTTGTTGCCGACGACGCAGTCATGGGCGATATGGGCGTAGGCGAGAAAATTGCCATTGTCGCCGACCGTCGTCTCGCCACGGCTGGAATCGGTGCCGAGATGCATGGTGACGCCTTCCCGGATCGTGCAGTTCTTGCCGATGACCAGGGTGGTGCGGCCGCCCTTGTGCTTGGTGTTCTGCGGCGGCGCGCCCAACGTCGCCATCGGATAAACCTTGGTCGAGGCGCCAATGGTGGTCGCGCCCATCACCGAGACATGACTGACCAGTTCGACGCCGTCGCCGATCACCGCATCGGCGCCAACGTGGCAAAATGGTCCGATGCGCACGCCTTGGCCGATTTGAGCGCCTTCCTCCACGACGGAGGAAGCATGGATTGATGTCTTGATTTTCATAAGCATTCGATCGTCAGTCGCTGGTGACCATCATGGCTGAAATCTCGGCCTCGGCCGCCTTGGCGCCGTCGACCATGGCTTCACAAGCGAATTTAAGCAGGTTGCCGCGTTTCTTGATTTTCTTGACATAGATCTTCAACTGGTCACCGGGAACGACCGGTTTGCGGAATTTGGCGTTGTCGATGGTCAGGAAATAGACCAGTGACGGCTTTTCGGTACCCAGACTGCGGATGCAGATGGCGCCGGCGGTCTGCGCCATCGCCTCGACGATGAGCACGCCCGGCATGACCGGCTGCTCCGGGAAATGTCCCTGAAAATGCGGTTCGTTGATGGTGACGTTCTTGATACCGACGGCGGACTCGTCGCCATCGATGTCGACAATACGATCGATCATCAGGAACGGATAGCGGTGCGGCAGGAGCTTCATCAGCCCCATGATGTCGACCGCTTCCAGCGTCGTAGCCGCCACCATATCAGCCATTTCCCTTGCCCTGCTTGCGTGCCCTTGCCATCGTTCGCAACATGGCTATCTCGCGCATGGCTTCCGCCATTGGCTGTGCCGGATAACCGCCCCAGATCTCACCTGCGGGGACATTGCTCATAAACCCACTTCTGGCGGCGAGCTTGGCTCCGGACCCGATGGTCAGGTGATCCGCAAGCCCAACCCCGCCACCCATGGTGACATTGTCACCCACGATAACGGAACCCGAAATACCTGAAAGCCCGGCCACTATGCAATTGCGGCCGATGCGGACGTTATGGGCGATCTGCACGAGATTGTCGATCTTGGTGCCCTGGCCGATGATCGTGTCGGACATGGCGCCACGATCCACAGTGGAATTCGAGCCGATCTCGACATCGTCCTGGATAACGACGCGACCGATCTGGGGCACACGTTCGGGTCCCTTGGCGCCACCGACGAAGCCAAAACCATCCTGGCCGATCCTGGCGCCGCCATGGATGATGACACGGTTGCCGATCAAGGCATACTGAATGCTGGCGCCCGGGCCGACATAGCCGTCACGGCCGATCTGGCAAAATTGTCCAATGACAGCGTTGGGTGCGATGACGGTACCGCTGCCGATCGAGGCCCCCGGCCCGATGACCACGCCGGCCTCGATGACCGCACCGGGTTCGACATGCGCGGTCGGGTCGACATGAGCATGCGGCGAGACACCGGTTTCACTGGTCATTGGCCCCGGTGTCGCAGCCGTCGGAAACAGCAGGCGCCCGACCAGCGCGAATGCCTGCTGCGGACGCGGATGAACAAGAACGGCAATGCCGGCCGGAGCCTTGCCGGCGAATTCCGCAGGGCACAGCACCGCCGCCGCTCGCAGCGACGGCATCAGCGCGGAATTGCGTTTGCCATCGACGAAAACGAGCGCATTCTCGCCGCCTTCGTTGGCTGGCGCCAGAGCATCGATCGCAATTTGGGAGTGGCCGGAATCGACAAGCACCGAGCCGGTCAGATTCGCGACTTCGCCCGCCGTATACCGGCGTGATGGCGCGAAGAACACCGGATCGGTCATTCCAGAAGCTATATCCAGCTAGGTCGGAACATTTCTCCCGGACCTGTAGGATCCGGGAGCATCGTTGGCCGCCGATCAGAAGCGGGTCGATATGCCGAAGTTGAATTCCTGCACGTCGTCTGACGCTTCCTTCTTGACCGGAATCGCATAGTCGATACGGATCGGACCAAATGGCGAGGCCCACATCAGGCCGAGGCCGACCGAGGCACGCAATTTCATGTCAACTGAGGTCTGAGTGACGGTCGGACTATTGATACTGCTGCCATAGAGCGTTGCAGCGTCAGCGAACACGGCGCCGCGCAGACCAAAGCTTTCCGGAATGACCGGCAACGGGAACTGGGCTTCCGCAGAAGCATTGAAATAGGTCGTGCCACCCAGATGGTCACCCGTACTTGCGTCTACAGGACCAATACCGCCATACGCAAAGCCGCGGATCATGCGATCGCTGCTCTGGAATTGATCGAAGATACGCAAACCGCCATCGCCGCCGTAAGATTCGACATGACCTGCGCCAGCCGAGACGAGGCCAACCAGATCAAGCTGCTCCGACAGCGTCTGATAGATGCTGCCGCGCCCGGTCAGCTTCACGTATTTGGCATCGCCGCCCAAGCCGGCAAATTCGGCCGTCGTCGTGGCGTAAATGCCTTCGTGCGGGTTCTTCATGTCGTCAATGGTGTTGTAGACCAGACCAAGGCTGACCGACGACTTGATCCAGGGGCTCTCGTCAATACCCTGAACAATGGCTTGCGAAATATTGCAATCGCCGAGCGTACCGTCTCCATTGTTATCGCAGCTGGAGTCGTACTGATATTTTTCCTGGGCAATGTTGTATGCGAGCTGGGTCGAGATGCTGTTGGTGATCGGCAGGCCGAAACGCACGGTCGCACCGAGCGTCTTGCTGTCGTACTTGTCGTAGTTCCGGGTTTGATTGTAGATGTCAAAGCCGGCGGCGATGCGCCGTCCGAGGAAATAGGGCTCGGTGAAGGACAGGCTGTAGTCGCGCGAGTTCTTGCCGCCACCGGCAGAAATCTTGATGAACTGGCCTCGGCCGAGGAAGTTGCGCTCGGTGATCGAGCCTTCGACGGATGGGCCAGCCGTGTCTCCACCGGTCGAATAACCGGCGCCTACAGAGAATTCGCCGGTCGATTTCTCGACCACGTCGACCACCAGCACGACCTGGTCGGGCTGCGAACCAGGCACCGTCGAGATATCGACTTTCTCAAAGTAACCGAGGTCTTCAAGTCGCTTCTTCGCGCGCTGGATGAGCACCTGATTAAAGGCGTCACCCTCGCTGACGTCGAATTCGCGGCGAATGACATAGTCACGCGTGCGATCGTTGCCGCGGATTTCGATGCGCTCGACATAGGCCTTGGTGCCCTGATCGACGGTATAAACCACCGAGATGGTATGGTTCTCGAAGTTGCGATCGCCACGCGGCGTCACCTGCGCGAAGGCATAGCCGGAACCGGCCACCTTCTCGGTCAGCGCGATGATGGTGTTCTCGACATCCTTGGCGTTGTAGACATCGCCCTTGTGGGTCTCGACCACCGACTCCAGCGACTTCGAGTCAACTTCCGGGATCGTGCTTTCGACACTGACGTCGCCGAATGTGTAACGGTCGCCTTCCTGAACGGTGATGGTGACCGTGTATTTGTTCGTCGTGCTGTCGAGCTCGCCGACAGCGGACACGACCTGGAAATCGGCATAGCCGTGATTGTAATAGAAGCGGCGCAGCAGCTCCTGGTCGGCGCGCAGCTTGTCGTCGTCATAGACGTCGTCGCGCAGCACGAACGAAATCCACGACGAACGCTTGGTGTTGATCACATCCGATAGGCGACGGCTGGAGTAAGCGCTGTTGCCAACGAAATTGATCGCCGCGATCTGCGTGCGGCCACCTTCGTTGATGTTGAAGACCACGTTCACGCGGTTGTCGCCGAGTTCCATGACCTGGGTGGTAACGGATGCGTCGTCTCGGCCGATGCGCTTGTACGCAGCCTTGACCGATTCGACGTCGGCATCGAGCGTCGCCTGCGAGAACGTTCCGCGCGGCTTCAACTGCACTGCTGCCGCAAGGGCATTGTCCTTGAGCTTCTTGTTGCCCTGGAACAGCACCTGGTTGACGACCTTGTATTCGGCAACCTTGACCACCAGCGTCGAGCCGACCTGGTTGATCTGCACATCCGAGAACAGGCCCGTGCCGAACAGCGCCTTGATGGCGTTGTCGATATCGGAACTGGAGAAGGCCTTGCCCGGCTTGATAGTGATGTAGTTGCGGATGGTGTCGGCGTCGATACGCTGATTACCGCTCACTTCGACTCTGCTGACGACAGCGGCCTCGGCCGCCGATGTGGCAACGAACTGCACTGTGAGCGCGCCTGGCACGACCAGAGCCGCAGACAGGGCCACCGCGGAAGCGGCGCTCAGAAACTTGGATGCTGCCTTCATCGGGCTTAATAACCTTTTCTCGTAGTCCCCACGGCGAGAAAACCGGACGTGCGGTAATTTCCCCTACCGTATTAACCGGATTTTCCCTACACGCAAGGCTTCTGGTTAATTTGTATTTACTTAACCCTGCGGCGTGGCTTTCGCGTCACTCATATCCCCGTGCATGGTAAACGACGTCTCAACATCGACCATGCTCAGGCCAAATTTCTTCATGATTTCAGCACCCAAACAGATCGTTCCAGAAAACGAACCCCATGAAGCACAGCACCAGAAGCAACCCCGCCCGATAGGCCATTTCCATCATCCGGTCAGACACCGGACGACGGATGATGGCCTCCACCCCGTAGAACAACAGATGGCCGCCGTCGAGGGGGGAATCGGCAAAAGGTTTAGAATACCTATCCCGACAGACAGCAGCGCAACGAGTTGCACAAGCCATTCGAAACCCAGTTTTGCCGCCTTGCCAGCCATGTCGGCGATCTTCACCGGGCCGCCCAGCTGGCATTTGTCCTCGCGCCCGACGACGAAGCGCTGCAGGAACTGGCCGGTGCGCTGGATGATGTGTCCGGTTTCCTCGACCGCCGCGGTCAGCGCGCCGGCGGGGCTGTAGGTGACGAGGCGGGGCTGGCCAAGTTCCTTGTTGTTGACGACGCCGATCACGGCCACCTTGACCTTGTTGCCGAGCGCGTCTTCCTGTTCCATCAACCGCGGCGTCGCGGTCACGGTAACTTCCTTGCCGTCGCGCAGCATGACGAAGGTGATGGTGTCGCCCGCCCGGCCCGAAACCAGGCGCTGGACGTCGCCAAAGGTTTCGACCTTGCTGCCATCGACGCTGACGAATCGGTCACCTGGCAGGATACCTGCCTTCGCCGCCGGGCTGTCGACGGTCACCTCTGCCACCATCGGTTCCGAGACATAGCGCCCATAGGCGGCAAACAGCACGGCAAAGACGGCGATCGTCAGCAGGAAATTGAACAGCGGCCCGGCCACCACCGTCGCAGCGCGCTTCCAGATCGGTTGCGTATGGAAGGCGACCTTGCGCTCTTCCTCAGTCAGCGTTTCGAGCTCTTCCGAAGAGGGCTGGCTCGAGGTGGCGTTCATGTCGCCAACGAATTTGACATAGCCGCCAAGCGGTATCGCGCACAGTTTCCAGCGCGTGCCGTGGCTGTCGTTGAAGCCGAAGAGTTCCGGGCCGAAGCCGATCGAGAAGGCCCTGACCCCAATGCCGCACCAGCGGCCGACGAGGTAGTGGCCCATTTCATGGACGAACACCACCACCGTCAGCACGAACAGGAAAGGCACGAGCGTGCCGAGAAAGAAGCCTTCCGTGCTGAAGATCGCGTGAAGAATCTCGTTCAAGTCATGCCCTCAAATTCTTCCGCGGCGCAGGTAGCGCCGTGACTGTGACATCAATCCGGGCAAATCCAAGGCGTTGCGCGCATCGGATCTCGAAATGACACCGCTCAAATGGGAAACAGCCCCTGCGCCGGATGATCGGCGGTCGCCGAAATCCAGCCGATGACGTATAGGGCGAAAGCCGCCGCGACAAGCCCGTCGACACGGTCCATGACGCCGCCATGGCCCGGGATGAGCGTACCCGAATCCTTGCGGCCATGGCGGCGCTTGACCCAGGATTCAAACAGGTCGCCGGCCTGGGCGACAATCGAAAGCGCGAGCGCCACCAGGCCGAGCAGCGCCAGATTGCCGATACCGGCGACGGCGGCCAGGATCAACCCCGCGACGATGCCCCCGACAGCGCCGCCAAGCGCCCCACTGCGGGTCTTGCCCGGCGAGATCGACGGCGCCAGTTTCGGACCGCCAACGGCGCGACCGACAAAATAGGCAAAGATATCGGTGGCCCAGACGACCGCGAACAGAAACAGGATGGCAACGAGCCCTGAACGGTCGCCGTCGCGCAGCAAAGCGAGCGACAGGCCGGAAACCGTGGCATAGGCAAGGCCGGCCGCATCCCATTGTCCGGCCTTGCGAATCGAGGCGGCAATCGCCGTTGCGGCAACCACGATCACGACAAGAGGCAGCAGCCAGGATGCGGCAAGGCCGGCAATCAAGGCGCCAATGAAAACGACAAGCAGTGCTTCGGGCAGGAAACCCAGGCCCGCGCCCTCGGTCGGACGCGACATGCGCGTCCATTCGTAAAAGATCACCGCCGACATCACGGCGCAGAGCAATCGGAAAGGCAGACCTCCGAGCCAGGTCAAGCCAAGGGTGATGATGGCAAGCACGATTGCCGAAATGACGCGGAGCTGAAGATTGCTCATCTCGCGGCCGGTCGCGAAGCGACGTCCTGCGGGCCGAGTCCGCCAAAACGGCGTTCGCGGCCGGCAAACTCGCGCAAGGCCTCGGCAAGGTGCTCCCGGCTGAAGTCGGGCCAGTAGCAAGGCAGGAAGACGAGCTCGCTATAGGCGGCCTGCCACAAAAGGAAGTTCGACAGCCGGAGCTCGCCGCTGGTGCGTATGACCAGTTCCGGGTCGGGAATGCCTTGCGTGTCGAGACAGCCGGCAAAGCTTTCGGCGGTGATCGCCTCGCTGTCGAGTTCGCCACGCGCCACGGCTGAAGCCAGCTTGCGCGCCGTGCGAACGATCTCGTCGCGTCCACCATAGTTGAAGGCGATCACCAGCGTCAGCGCTCCATTGCCGGCGGTCAGCGATTCGGCTTCATCGAGCAGCCCTCTGATGTCGGGCTGCAGCCCTGCCCTGTCGCCAATGATCCTGACCCGCACACCACTCTGGTGCAACTCGGCGAGATCGCGGCGAATGAAAAGCTTCAGGAGGCCCATCAGGTCGCTGACTTCGGACTTTGGCCGCGACCAGTTCTCCGACGAGAAGGCATAGACAGTCAGGTAGGAGATGCCGAGACCAGGTGCGGCACGCACCGTCTTGCGCAGCGCCTCGACACCGGCACGATGACCAGCAAGCCGCGGCATGCCGCGCGCCTTGGCCCAGCGTCCGTTTCCGTCCATGATGATCGCGACATGCGCGGGCGTTGCCATGTTCTCGCTTTCGGGCCAGTCGCTGCCGACCGACCCTAAACCTGCATGATTTCAGCTTCCTTATCGGAAAGCAGGTGATCGATGGTGCTGATCGTCTCGTCGGTCAGTTTCTGGACCTGGTCGGAGCGCTTGCGCTGGTCGTCCTCGCTGATGTCGCCATCCTTCTCCGCCTTCTTCAGGAAGTCCATGCCATCGCGACGCACATGGCGTGCGGCGACACGGGCATTCTCGGCGTAGGTGTGCGAGATCTTGACCAATTCCTTGCGGCGCTGTTCGTTGAGTTCGGGTAGCGGAATTCTGAGATTGGTGCCGTCGACGATCGGGTTGAAGCCCAGATTGGATTCGCGGATGGCGCGGTCGACCGCGCCGACCATCGACTTGTCCCAGACCGACACCGAAATCATGCGCGGCTCCGGCACCGAAACGTTGGCCACCTGGTTGATCGGCATGGTGGTGCCGTAAGCCTGCACCTGGATCGCGTCGAGCAGATTGCTGGAGGCGCGACCGGTCCGCAGCGAAGCCAGATCATGCTTGAACGCGGCGATTGCCCCATCCATGCGCCGCTTGAGATCCTCGTACTCACCACTCATCCTAGTCTCCTCGACCCGTCTGACGCGGGTTCACTGCTTCGGGGCAAGGCCCCGTGTTCGAGCCTGATTTTCGAAAGCCGGTTCCCTTTTTTCGGGATCCGGCCCCGGATCAATCGTCCGCGACAACCGTGCAGCGGCCGCCGCCCCTCAGAATATCGCCAAAACCACCCTTTTCGTGGATCGAATAGACGATTATCGGAATGTTGTTTTCCCGCGCAAGTGCAATCGCTGCCGTATCCATGATGGAGAGGCCGCGTTTTATGACTTCGCCATGGCTAATGCGCTCGAAACGCGTCGCATTCGGGTCCTTCTTCGGGTCGGCCGAGTAGACACCGTCGACCTGAGTGCCCTTGAACAGCGCGTCCGCGCCGATTTCGGCCGCGCGAAGTGCCGCCGCCGAATCAGTGGTGAAGAACGGATTGCCGGTGCCGCCGGCAAAGATCACCACCTTGCCCTGGTTCATGTAGGCGGTCGCCTGGCGTTGCGAAAAGCTCTCGCAGAGCTCAGGCATGGCGATCGCGGAAAGCACCACGGCATCGACACCGATCTTGTTCAGCGAGGTGCGCAGCGCCAGCGAATTGATGACCGTGGCAAGCATGCCCATGTGGTCGCCAGTGACGCGATCGCCCCCCTTGGAGGCGACGGCCACGCCGCGAAAGATGTTGCCGCCACCGATGACGACGCCGACCTCGATGCCCAAGGCGCGAGCCTCGGCGATATCGCCGGCGATACGGTCGACGACGGATACGTCGATGCCGAAATGCTGTTCGCCCATCAATGCTTCGCCCGACGCTTTCAGCAAGACACGTCGGTAGAGGGGCTTCACCGTCATCTGGGCCTCGTCGTTTTATGTGGCGGGTCCGGGGCGGCTACCCTCGCGCGGGCGCCATCCCAAGACACCGGGTTCCGATACACGAAGGGCGCCGCGATGTCACGCGGCGCCCGAAGCGGAATTCAGGGACGATTTTCTAGGAAACGCCGGCGAAGCTGCCCTGCATCAAAAGGTCGGGCATGTAGCCGAGCGGCTTGTCGCCGATGGCCAGTCCTCCCGTTATGCCGCCCTGGATGTCGGCGCCGAAAAACGAATAGGGAAAGGGCGTGACCGGCTTGCTGACTGTATCGAGACGCGCCCGCAGGTCCGCCGGAATGTCGAAATCGAGCGCTCCCAGATTGTCCTTGAGCTGATCCAGTTTGGTCGCGCCGATAATCACCGATGCAATGCCCGGGCTGGTCGCGGCCCAGTTCACCGCGACCTGGGCCAGGCTGCGGCCGACCCGATTGGCAACCTTCTCCAGTTCGGCGACGATTTCCCAATTGCGGTCGGTGAATTTCTGGAAACCGGGATTGGAAGAGCCCCGCATCGTTTCCAGCCTGCCACTTGCCTTGCCGTCCGCGCCGGAACGGTATTTCCCGCTGAGGAGGCCGCTGGCCAGCGGGCTCCACACCATGATGCCGGCGCCATGGCGGGTGCCGAATGGCACGAATTCATGCTCGATGTTGCGCTCGGCCAGCGAATATTCGAGCTGCAGCGCCGACACCGGCTCGTAGCCGTGATGCTCGGCAACGGCCTGCGCCCGGCTGGCATACCATGCCGGCACGTTCGACAGACCGACATGGCGGATCTTTCCGGCACGAACCAGGTCGTCCAGCGTGCGCATCACCTCCTCGGGCGGTGTCAGCCTGTCCCAGGTATGCAGCATGTAGAGATCGATGTAGTCGGTGCCGAGCCGTTTCAGGGAAGCCTCGACGGCCCGCATTATGGTCTTGCGGCCATTGCCGCCGGCGTTTGGGTTGCCGGGTTCGGCGTTGTAGGTGAATTTCGTGGCGATGACCGCTTTGTCGCGCAGTCCGCGCTCGGCGATGAATTCGCCGAGCCAGGTTTCGGCCGTGCCGCCGGTGTAGAGATCGGCGGTGTCGAAGAAATTGCCGCCTGCCTCGACATAGGCGTCGACCAGCCCACGCGCCGTTTCCTTGTCGGCGCCCCAGCCCCATTCCGTGCCGAAAGTCATGGTGCCGAGCGCGAGCCGGCTGACGCGCAAGCCGCTGCGCCCAAGGGTGTAATACATGGTCATGATCGTCTCCTGCTGTTTAGCCAATCGCGGCGATGCAGCGTAGATGCTCCTGCCAGTCCCAGTTGATTAGATTGTATTATCCGCATGGACTATGCGATATCATGCATGAATGGATCGCGATCTCCTAAGCCACCTTCCCGTCGTCGTCGCCGTTGCGCGGCGCGGCGGCTTCGCGCTGGCCGCCGCCGAACTTGGCATGAGCCCGTCCGCTGTCAGCCATTCGGTGCGGCTGGTGGAAGAGCGGATCGGCCAGCCATTGTTCGCCCGGACGACGCGCAGCGTCGCCCTGACAGAGGCCGGCGAGGCGCTGGTGGCCGCGGCGGAACCGGCGCTGAAAGACATCGCGGACAGGATCGAGCGCATTCGCTCGATCAAAGGCAAGGCGAGCGGGCTTCTCAAGATCAATGCGCCGCGGCTGGCCTTGCCGCTGGCGCTGATGCCCGTCCTTGCGGCCATGGCGGTGCGTTTTCCCGACGTGACGGTCGACATCGTGACCGATGACCGCCTGAGCGATATCGTCGGCGAGGGCTTCGACGCCGGAATCCGGCTGCGCGAAATGATCGCCGACGACATGGTGGCGGTGCGGCTCACCCCGCCATTCCGGACGGTCATTGTCGCCTCTCCGGCCTATATCGGCCGGCACGGAAAGCCACGAACCCTGGCTGATCTCTCACAGCACAACTGCATCGGTTACCGGATGCTGCGATCGCGCGCGCTCTACCGGTGGGATCTCTCCGACCAGGGCAAGGATATTGGGTTCGAGACGCGCGGCAGCGTCATCGTCACCGATTCGCTGTCGGCGCGCGACATGGCGCTGGCCGGCATCGGCCTCGCCTATCTGTTCGAACCGCTGGTGCGGGCCGATGTCGAGGCGGGCCGGCTGGTCGAGGTGCTGCGCGAGGCCTCGATCGAGGAGCCGGGCGCGTTCCTGTATTTCCCGCGCCGGGCGTCCATGGCGCCGAAACTCCGGGCCTTCATCGATACCGCGCAAGAAATCGGCCGGGCACCCTTGCGGACGCCCGGCCGAAAAACTTCGTCAGAAGGATAGACTGCCCGAAGGCAACCTTACTTCTTGACCGCCGCCGCGACTTCCGCCGCGAAATCGGTCTCTTCCTTCTCGATGCCCTCGCCGAGCGCAAAGCGCAGGTAAGCGGTAATTTTAGCGGGCGCGCCGATGTCCTTCTCGGCATCCTTCAGCGCCTTCTCGACGGTGATGTCGGGATTGAGCACGAAAGCCTGCTTCAGCAGAACGACTTCCTCGTAGAACTTGCGCAGACGGCCTTCGACCATCTTCTCGATGATCGCTTCCGGCTTGCCGGACTGGCGCGCCTGATCGGAGAAGATGGCCTTCTCGCGCTCGATAGCCGCCGGGTCGAGCTCTTCCGTGGTCAACGCCATCGGGCTGGTGGCGGCGACATGCATGGCAACCTGGCGCGCAAAGGCGTTGGCCGCATGCGCGTCGCCAGTCGTCTCGATCGCGACCAGCACGCCGAGCTTGCCGAGGCCGTCGGCAACCGCATTGTGGACGTAGGTAGCGACCGCACCATGCGGAACGGTGAGCTTGGCCGAACGGCGGAAGCCCATGTTTTCGCCGATGGTGCCGACAGCGTCCTTGATGGTGTCGGCGACCGATTTGTCCGAACCCGGATATTTGGCTGCCGCGACCGCTTCGGTCTTGCCGCCATAGGCGAGCGCGACCTTGGCCACATTGGCGACGATCTCCTGGAACGCGGCATTGCGCGCAACGAAGTCGGTCTCGGAATTGACTTCGACGACAGCAGCCTCGCGCACACCGGAATCGACGCCGATCAGGCCCTCGGCCGCGGTGCGACCAGCCTTCTTGTCGGCCTTCGAAATGCCCTTCTTGCGCAGCCAGTCAACGGCCTCTTCCATATTGCCGTTGGTCTCGTTCAGTGCCGCCTTGCAATCCATCATGCCCGCGCCGGTCAAGTCGCGGAGTTCTTTGACCTGTGCAGCCGAAATGCTCATTGTCGCCTCTTTGTTTTAAATGCACCGACGCACCATCGGTACTCGATGATGCGTCTGTCTAGCGTGCCAGAATATGAGAAAGATGAAGGCCGCAACCGGCCTTCGATTATTAGGCTTCCGGGGTCTCTGCCGCCGGTGTCGGATCGAGCGCCGGCTCGACCGGAGCTTCGACCGAAGCGCCGATATCGACGCCGAGCGCGCCCTGCTGGCGAGCGATGCCGTCGATCGCGGCCTTGGCGATAAGGTCGCAATAGAGCTGGATGGCGCGGGCCGCGTCGTCATTGCCGGGGATCGGGAAGTCGATCTTGTCGGGATCGCAGTTCGAATCGATGATGGCGACGACCGGGATGCCGAGACGCTTGGCCTCGAGGATGGCGATCGCTTCCTTGTTGGTGTCGATCACGAACATCAGGTCGGGCGTCGAGCCCATGTCCTTGATGCCGCCGAGCGCCTTGTCGAGCTTCTCGCGCTCGCGATCGAGGTTCAGGCGCTCCTTCTTGGTCAGGCCCTGGGCCTCGCCGGCCAGCATCTCGTCGAGCTTGCGCAGGCGCTGGATCGAATTCGAGATCGTCTTCCAGTTGGTCAGCATGCCGCCGAGCCAGCGGGAGTTGACATAGTACTGGGCCGAACGCTGTGCGGCATCGGCGACAATGTCGGATGCCTGGCGCTTGGTGCCGACGAACAGCACGCGGCCGCCCTTGGCGACGGTGTCGGAAACCTGCTTCAACGCCTGGTGCAGCAAAGGCACCGTCTGCGAGAGGTCGATGATGTGGATGTTGTTGCGGGCGCCATAGATGTAGGGCGCCATCTTCGGGTTCCAGCGGTGGGTCTGGTGGCCGAAGTGAATGCCAGCTTCCAAAAGCTGGCGCATGCTGAAATCAGGCAGAGCCATTCTTATTTCCTTTCCGGTTAGCCTCCACGGACACAGGCATTGTTGGACTTTGTCCTCGAACGCCACCGGAGGTTTCAGCCGGATTTCTCCCGGGCAGACACCAAAGTCCGTGTGTGGAATGAGCGCGCATATAGATGGGATGCGCGACAAACGCAAGTCGGGCGGCTTCCGTGGTCAGGCGTGCGACGATCCGCGCCCTGCCGTCAGCGCTTTACCTTGCCGTTCGGCACCCTCACCCGCCTGAAGATCGCGACGATCTCCTCGCGGCTGCATTCGATGGCGCCGAGCCGCACCGCACGGTCGCGCTCGAAGCCGGTTATGTCATAATGCGGTGCCGATGTCTTGGGTGGTCCCTGATAGGATGAGCGCTTGACGCCAAGCTCCGCGGCGAAGCGATGCAACTCGTCGGTGTCGTCGGCCAGCAGATGGCACCAGCGATGACCAACCCATTTCCAGATCGCCGCGTCGACATAGACCGCCATGAGGCTCGCCGCATTCCTTCATTTCGCGCCGGTCGGAACCCGCCTAGCGATGATAGAAGGGATTCGGATAGAAAATGAAGCCGCGGCAGGCCTCGACCTCCACCATCGTGCTGGTCACTGTTTCCTGCATACGCCGATGCAACTCGGCGACCGCATCCTCGACCGAGCCGACATAGGCATGCAGGCCGAGTGGATCGGGCACCCTGATATGGGCGCAGCGCGGCCCGGCCGGCTGCGGAATGAACCGGTTCATCGTGTCGCGCAGTCCGCCCCGGCAATAGTCGTTGCGAATCCGCTTCAGATGTTCGGCGATCTCCTCCTGGGTGATGCGCGGATCGGCCGAGGCCCAGGACCCGACGCGTTGCAGCCTCTGGATCGTGTCGGCCAGCGCGCGGACCTGCTTCTGCCTTTCGACATCGCCGGCGTTTTCGCGCTGCCAGCGGCGCGACCGCCGCAGAAGCTCGGTGATGGTGGTGTTGGCAGCGTCGAATGAGATGGTTTCGCCAAGCCGACGGCCCAGCTCGATCAACAACGCCTGCTGGCGCTCTGCATAGGGTGCGCTTTCGTCCGATGCCATGGCCCAGGCGGCCTCATCGCGGGCCAGCAGCATCGAATAGATGTGGTGGACGCGCTGCGGCAGCGTGTCGGCGAGGTTGCGCTCGATTTTCAGACTTCGCTCGACATAGGCGCACTCCTTGGCCAGCGCCCGCTCCACATTCCCGGTGAAAGCGAGCTTCCAGACGATCGGTGCGATCCAGACCTTGAAATTCGGATCAACCGCCCGCCCCTGCCTGAGAGCTTCGAGCCCCATTTCCACGGCACCCGGCAGCAACGGCGCAACGACATGGCCGTGCCAGCCGACGCCGCCTTCGGGATGCAGGAGCACGCCATGTCCTTTCACGGCCCAAGCCACCGAGTGTTCCCCGGCGGCGGCGCTGTTACCGGGTATCTGGGCGATCAGATTGTTGGCCAGCCAGAATTTCTGCATCAGCCGGCCGAGACCGTTGACGACACCGTTCGTCGCCCAGGACGCCGCGAGCGGGCTGACCTGCGACACGATCTCCTTGTCGATCATCCAGTCGGTGAAGAACTCGGGATGATTGGGCGTGATGAAGGTGGCCTTGCCTGTACCGCAACTGGCCCGCAGCCGCTGAAGGTCGGCATCGGGAAAATCGATGTGACGGACGTTGGCGACGCCGCGCAACCCGGCCAGGCGGTTGAACGGCAAGATATCGCGAAAGCCCGGGACACCTCGCAGCATGACGATCCGGTTGACCGACGTCATGATGTTGATCAGCGCCGGATTGGGCCTCGGCGCCACGAAGACATCGATCATGCTCAAGCTGCTCCCCCGCAAATCCGAAAGAGAAGGTGAGAAGCAATTGCGGCGCGTTCAAGTCCTTGACCGCACAGGCGCCGTGTCGAGATCAGTCAAAGCGGCGGCCACGGCACTATTTCGTCGGGCAGGCTTTCGACTGGTCGAACAATGAAAGATTGACCAGCTTTCCCGTCATCGAGAAGTCGCCATAGTCCATGACGAGGTCGCGGGTGATGCCATTCTCATGCAGCTTGAAGCTGATCCGGTATTCGGGCACCTCTTCGCCTGACTTGTCGGTACCGTCGAAATAGGCGATGTCGACCGGCCAGTATTTGTCGGTGGCGAGCTTCGCCAGCGCCGGGGCCTCCGGGTCGGCCTTGTCGGCATCGGTTTTCTTGCCGACCACGACAGTGGTGGTCATCACCTTGTTGGCGTCTTCGGAGCCGTCGAACAGGTTGGTTTCATAGAAGCTTTCGCCCTTCTCGGCCTTGCCGATCAGTTCGACCAGATGCTGCGTGGGAAACTGGGTCGCGGCCAGCTCAAGGCTGTTCTTTTCGGGCTTGTCGATATCGACCTTGAGCCCCTTTGTCTCTTTCGTGGCGATGCCCTTGACCTCCTTGTCGAGGTTCTGGTCGACGAAGGATTTCGTCACGAACGAGAATGTCTTGCCTTCCGCATCTTCGAAAGTGGTCGTCTGCTGGTCCGTCAGCCTCGTGTTGTCAGCGGTGACGATCTGGGTAACGAAGCGGAATTTGACCGTATAGCCTTCGCAGGCCGAGCCGTTGAACTCATAGACCATGCGGCCGGATATGCCTGTTATCCCGGAGCGATCGGAAGCCTTGTTGAGCGTAAGGTCGTAGACAGCGCGATGTGCTTGCAGCGCCGGCACGGCAAAAGCAGGGCCCATCGAGAAGACCGCCGACAACAGAACGGCAGGGAATACAAGGCGCGTTGCGCGCATGAGGTGCTCCGATCGTCGCGGCTGATGGCAGGCCGCAGGGAAAGATGGTCCAGCTTAAAAAAAGTCGTGGCGGAAGCGAGGCAAAAATAGCAATTTCGGCCCGGCCAGCGCGGCGCCTTCCAGCAATAGGGAAAACCAATGAGTGAAACAATCGAAAAGCGGCTAAGCGATCTGGGCGTGACACTTCCTGTCGCCGCCGCGCCCGCCGCCAACTATGTGCCCTATTGCACAACCGGCAAGCTGCTGTTCACCGCCGGGCAGTTGCCACTCAAGGACGGCAAGCTGCAGGCGAGCGGCCTGCTTGGCCGTGATGTCGACACCGCGGCCGGCAAGGACGCGGCAAAGTACTGCGCGATCAACATCCTGGCCCAGGCCAAGGCCGCGCTCGGCGACCTCGAGAAAATCCGCCGCCTGGTGAAGATCACCGTCTTCGTCGCCTCCACGCCTGATTTTGTCGAACAGCATCTGGTTGCCAATGGCGCCTCAGATTTTCTGGTCGAGGCACTCGGCGAGCGCGGCAGGCATGCCCGCTCCGCCGTCGGCACCGCCTCCCTGCCGCTTAATGCCGCAGTGGAAATCGAAGCGATCTTCGAAGTCGAATGAGCCAGGGGACGACCATGACCGACCTATCCTGGCTGACCGCCCGGCCAGTCGCCCATCGCGGCTTTCACGACATGAACAAGACGCGATGGGAAAACACGCTTTCCGCTTTCGCCGCGGCTACCGAGCGCGGCTATGCCATCGAATGCGACGTGCATCTGTCGTCTGACGGCGTTCCCGTCATCATCCATGATGGCGACTTGCAAAGGCTGACAGGACAGGACGGCTTCGTCTGGCAGCGCACCGCGGCGGAGATGGCCGCGCTGAAGGTCGGTGGCACGGCTGACCATGTGCCGACGCTGCAGGAAGCGCTCGACCTGGTTGATGGCCGCGTACCGATGGTAGTGGAACTGAAAGGGGTTCCCGGCCGCGACGAGAGCCTCGTGGCGCATGTCGGCAAGTTGCTGAAGCGCTACAAGGGCAAAGCGGCGATCATGTCGTTCGATCACTGGCTGATCCGAGATTTTTCCAAACATGCGCCGGGCATTCCGGCCGGATTGACCGCCTATGGCAAGGAAAACCGGCTGATCGAGGCGCATTTCGCCATGCTGGCGCACGAGATCGCCTTCACTTCCTATGCCGCCGGTGATCTGCCGAACCGGTTCGTCAGCTTTGTGCGTGAAAAGCTCGGCATGCCAGTCATCACCTGGACCGTGCACGACCAGCCGGCCGTGGACCTGACCTTCAAATACGCCGACCAGATGACGTTCGAGGGATTCGAGCCCGATCTTGTCAATGCTGCCTGAGGTCGGGTTGCCTGAAACGTGACTTGTACCAAGCAGGGCGGAGCTTAAATAAGCCTCATGGATCAGGGCGACGACGGCGACGGGCAGACAGCAAATGCGGACTATTCGATCCGCGTCGCCGCGGGCATCGGCGCGTTCACCTGCGAGGAATGGGACAGCTTCGGCGGCACCACGCGCGGCGACACGGAAAACGGTTACAACCCGCTCGTTTCATTCGCTTTTCTGAGCGCACTCGAAGAGTCTGGTTGCGCCGTGCGGCGCACCGGCTGGCAAGGTCATCACCTGAGGCTGGAGAACGCGCAAGGCAGGCTTCTCGGTGCGGTCCCGTGCTATCTCAAGTCGCACAGCCAGGGCGAATATGTGTTCGATCATGGCTGGTCGGATGCCTTCGAGCGCGCCGGCGGTCGCTACTATCCCAAACTGCAATGCTCGGTGCCGTTCACGCCGGTCACTGGCCCTCGCCTGCTGGTCACCAGGGGCGAGGATATCGGCACCGTCAAGGCCGGGCTGGCTGCCGGTTTGAAGGCGGTCACGGACAAGCTTGGCGTCTCGTCCGCGCATGTCACCTTCGCGCAGGAGAGCGACGTGGAGGTGCTGGAAGCGGCAGGTTTCCTGCATCGCACCGACCAGCAGTTCCACTTCTTCAACGAAGGCTTTTCAACCTACGACGATTTCCTCGCCACCCTGGCTTCCCGCAAGCGCAAGGCGATGAAGAAGGAAAGACGCGAGGCGCTTGCCGACGGCATCTCGATCGACTGGCTGACCGGCAAGGACCTCACCGAAAAGGCCTGGGACGACTTCTTCGCCTTCTACATGGACACCGGCAGCCGCAAATGGGGCCGGCCCTATCTCAACCGCCAGTTCTTCTCGCTGATCGGCGAACGCATGGCCGACGACATCCTGCTGGTCATGGCCAAGCGCAACGGGCGCCATGTTGCCGGCGCCATCAATTTCATCGGCTCCGACGCCCTCTATGGCCGCAACTGGGGCTGCATCGAGGACCACCCCTTCCTGCATTTCGAGGTCTGCTACCATCAGGCGATCGACTTCGCCATCGCGCGCAAGCTGAAGGTGGTCGAGGCGGGCGCGCAGGGTGAACACAAGCTGGCGCGCGGCTACCGGCCGGTGACCATGCATTCCGTGCACTACATCGCCCATCCCGGCTTGCGCAACGCCGTTGCCGACTATCTCAAGCGCGAACGGCGCGAGGTGGAACGGATGGGCGAATATCTGGGAGAGCACACCCCGTTTCGCAAAGACCTGGAGGAATAACAGGCCTTTCGGCGTGACCATCGCCGCTGTTTACCGTCCAACCGGAATCCGCTAAGCCAAGCTCGGGCATGGGTGCTCAGGCACCCACGGGGGAAGCATGCAGGGTTTGGCATCTCTGGGTGTCGGGCAATGGCTCGGTGCGGCGGGACTCGTGGCCGCGTCGTTGCTGGTTGCCTGGCTGGAAGGCAAGCGCTCGGCATGGCCTCTGGGCTTTGCAACCTTCTTCCTTCTCTTTGGCCTCGCGCATCTCGTTTTTCCAGGCAACATCGTCGCCTTGTGGGCTGCGTTGATGTTGACCGCGGCGATCGGCATCGTTTCCAAACTGAAATATCATCATCTCGGTTTCAATTTCCTTGCCGGCGATATCTATCATCTCGCGGCAAGCAGTTTTCGAACTGTTCTGGCCGACCATGCACGCATGGCAATTCCCGCCCTCGCCGGCATGATCGCGATCCTCGCCCTGATCGTTGTTCTGGCGTTGACGTTTGCAGAGCCGGCAATGCCGTTGCCACAGCGGCTTGCGTTGTTCGGAGCGACGGCGATTGTTTATCTGTGCGTTTTCTGGGTGAGTGGAGGGTTGAAGCGGTTTCGCTTCCACCACCTGACCGACGACCGGGTTCATCTCTCCGCCTTTGTCGCCTCATGGTTTGGTGCGGGTCCGTCGCGGCGGCCAGGCTTTGTCGACATCGATCCGGACCCACTGCCGCTCTTGCCGCCAGTGGCGGCAAGACGGTCGGCGAATGAGAAACCGCCGCATATCGTCATGATCATGCATGAATCAACATTCGACCCGCGACGGCTCGGCATACCGGTCAATCAGGCATTCGAGCCGTTCTTCACACCGCCGGATGGCCTCTGTGGAACGCTGCATGTCGACGTCTTTGGCGGCAGCACCCTGCAGACGGAGTTTTCGGTGCTGACGGGCCTCTCCTCGCTGTCGTTCGGCACCGACAGCCGTTTCGTCTTCCATCTTCTGAGCGGGCGCGTGCGGCATGCGCTTCCCTCCGTCCTGACCGGCATCGGCTACGGCGTGTCGCATATCAGCTGCGACCGGCCTTCCTTCGTCAGCTGCGGCCGGTTCTACAAGTCGATCGGCTTCAATGATGTCAGCTATGCCGAAACCTTGCCGCCCCCGTTCGATGCCGAACGCTGGAAGCGGGAAAATCATGACGAGCAGCTCTATGACCATGGGATTGACCAGCTTTCGCGTCGCCTGGCGGACGGCAGGCCCTGCTTTCTTTCGATAACGACACTGATGAATCATGGCGACCACCGCCGCCGCATCTTCCCGGTCGACCGCCATGCTGAACTGCGCCGCGAAGCCGTCGCCGCGACCGGCGTCGCGTCCTATGGCGAGTATGTCGTGCGCTTGGCCGAGAGCGTCGCTGCTTATGCGTCCTTTCGCAAACGGCTCGAAGCCCTGCTGGACGGCCAACCGGCCATCATCATTCGCTATGGCGACCACCAGTCGTCGTTCACCACATCGCTTACTGGCTTGCCCCCTTCCAACCTGGCCTTGCGCGAGACATTTTAAGCGCTCGAGCCCATCAACGGCGAACTGCCGGACGATCTCCCTGCCCCGCCAGTGCTCGATTCGGCCTTCCTGTCGACGCTGACCTTGCTGGCCGCCGGGCTGCCGCTCGATCCGGTGTTCGCCACGCGAGCCGCCTTGTTGAACGACTGTGCCGCCCCTTACTTCGAAAGCGCATCGCCGCGCAAAAGGCGTTTCCACCGCACGCTTGTCGATGCCGGCCTGGTCGACCTCGCCTGATTGCCTTGCCGCCCACGGGAGGCTTCGGCTACACCGGGCGAACCACAATCCGGAGCATTCGCCATGGCCGAAACCGCATATGACACCGACAACATCTTCGCCAAGATCCTGCGTGGCGAAATCCCTTCGCACCGCGTCTACGAGGACGAGGCGGTGGTGGCGTTCATGGACGTGATGCCGCAAGGGCCGGGCCATACGCTCGTGGTGCCGAAGGCGCCGTCGCGCAATCTGCTCGACGCCGATCCGTCGACATTCGGTCCGCTTTTCACGGTGGTCCAGAAAGTGGCGTTGGCGGTGAAAGGAGCCTTCGGCGCCGAGGGCGTGACCATCCTGCAGTTCAATGAGCCGGCCTCGGGGCAGACCGTCTATCATCTGCACGTGCATGTCATCCCGCGCTTCGACGGTATCCCGCTGAAGCCGCACACGGGCGCGATGGAGAAGCCCGAAGTGCTGGCGCGGAATGCCGAAAAGATACGGGCAGCGCTGTAAAGCTGAAACAAAATCAACCGATTGCAGTTCCAGCCAGTTGCTCGATAGCGCTTGGCCGAGCGATGCCTTGCTCCAACCGCAGGCGTATAAAATCCGCGCATTGCTCGGGATTCAGGAGCGAAGTGTCGACTTCAAGATCATAGACGCCCGGTCGGTGTACCTCATCCTGCCACAGGCGCACAGGCAATGGCACGGGGTCGCGGGCCGTGCCGGTGACATATCCCTTGCCTGTCGCGCTGGCGGCTCGCCTTTCCATGATGATCTCAATCGGGCAGCGAACGCCGACAAACAGCACCGGCAGGCCAATGATCCGGCGCGCGCAATCGGCAAGGCAGCCGAGGGGCCTCGAATAGGCATCGTGGTGGCCGACATCCACCACGACATTCAGCCCCAGTCGGCTGTGGGCGGCGATGGATTCGTACAGAGCTGCGTAGAGCCCAGGCACAAGGCTTTCGAGGTCCGGACGCTCGCCACCCGGCCGCAACCCGATGCCAGGTCGATATCGCAGTGGCGTGGCCTGCTCGTAGACGTCGACGCCGAGATTCATCCAGACGCCTTCGAAATTCTCCTGGATGGCTTGGACAATGCTCGATTTTCCCGATCGCGGCGCACCGTTCAGGATGATGATCTGGCCGCCCATCCGTCACCTCGTCGTTCCCAACAAAAAAGCCCCGTTTCCGGGGCTTTCTCGGCTTTCGTCAGGGTCAGTTCTTTCGTGGCAGTTGCGGCACGAGGCTGCGCTTGCCGCCGTCCTTGCCCTTGGGCTCCGGCTTCTGCATCACCAGCTTCTTCGCCGCGGGCTTTTTCGCCACGGCCTTGCGCGGCTTGGGAGCATCCTCCGGCTCTTCCTTCTTCGGCTTGACCGGTGCCTCGTCGGCGAGCGATTCGAGCTTCAGGCCGGTCTCGCCGGTTTCCTTCTTCTCGACGGTGACGCGCACCGTGCCACCCTTCTTGAGCTTGCCGAACAGCACCTCGTCAGCCAGCGGCTTCTTGATGTGCTCCTGGATGACCCGGCCAAGCGGCCGCGCCCCCATGCGCTCGTCATAACCCTTGTCGGCCAGCCAGGCGATCGCCTCCGGCGACAAGTCGAAGGTGACGCCACGCTCGGACAGCTGGGCCTCGAGCTGCATGACGAACTTCTGTACCACCTGATGGATGACCGGAACCGGCAGCGAGCCGAACGGGATGATCGCATCGAGGCGGTTGCGGAATTCCGGCGTGAACAGCCGGTTGATCGCCTCGACATCGTCGCCTTCCCGCTTGGTCGAACCGAAACCGATCGCCGCGCGCTGCGCATCGGATGCGCCCGCATTGGTGGTCATGATCAGGATCACATTGCGGAAGTCGATCTGCTTGCCGTTGTGGTCGGTCAGTTTGCCGTGGTCCATCACCTGCAACAGGATGTTGAACAGGTCCGGATGCGCCTTCTCGACTTCGTCCAGCAACAGCACGCAGTGCGGATGCTGGTCGACGCCGTCGGTCAAAAGACCACCCTGGTCGAAGCCGACATAGCCGGGAGGCGCGCCGATCAGCCGTGAGACGGTGTGGCGTTCCATGTATTCCGACATGTCGAAGCGGATCAGCTCGACGCCGAGCGAGGCGGCCAATTGCTTGGCCACTTCGGTCTTGCCGACGCCGGTTGGCCCCGAGAACAGGTAGGAGCCGATCGGCTTTTCCGGCTCGCGCAGGCCGGCACGCGCCAGCTTGATGGCCGAGGTCAGCGCGGTGATCGCGGTGTCCTGGCCATAGACGACGCGCTTCAGCTCGATGTCGAGGCCTTGCAGCACCTTCTCGTCGTCGGCCGAAACCGTCTTCGGCGGAATACGGGCCATGGTGGCGATCGTCGCCTCGATCTCCTTGATGCCGATGGTCTTCTTGCGCTTGGCCTCGGGCACCAGCATCTGCGAGGCGCCGGTCTCGTCGATCACGTCGATCGCCTTGTCCGGCAGCTTGCGGTCGTTGATATAGCGGGCCGACAGTTCCACCGAGGCCTTGATCGCCTCGTTGGTGAACTTCACCTTGTGGAACTCCTCATAGTACGGCTTCAGACCCTTCATGATCTCGATGGCGTCCTCGATGGTCGGCTCGTTGACGTCGATCTTCTGGAAGCGCCGCACCAGGGCGCGGTCCTTCTCGAAGAACTGGCGGAACTCCTTGTAGGTGGTCGAGCCGATGCAGCGGATCGCGCCCGATGACAGCGCGGGCTTCAACAGGTTGGATGCGTCCATGGCACCGCCCGATGTCGCCCCGGCCCCGATCACCGTATGGATCTCGTCGATGAACAGCACGGCACCTGGATAATCCTCGAGTTCCTTGACGACTTGCTTCAGCCGCTCCTCGAAATCGCCACGATAGCGCGTGCCGGCCAACAGCGTGCCCATGTCGAGCGCGAAGATGGTGGCGTTGTGCAGCACTTCGGGAACGTCGCCCTCGACGATGCGCTTGGCGAGGCCCTCGGCGATCGCGGTCTTGCCGACGCCGGGATCACCGACATAGAGCGGGTTGTTCTTGGAACGGCGGCACAGCACCTGGATGGTGCGGTTGATCTCCAACTCGCGGCCGATCAGCGGATCGATCTTGCCCGCCTTGGCCTTGTTGTTGAGGTTGACGCAATATGCGGTCAGCGCGTCCTGCTGCTGCTTTTTCTTGCCGCCTTCCTCTTGCGGCTCGGCGCCATTCTGGCCGCCCTGTTCGTCATCGGCGCCACGCGGCGAGCGTGTCTCGGATGCACCGGGACGCTTGGCGATGCCGTGCGAGATGTAGTTGACCGCGTCATAGCGGGTCATCTGCTGTTCCTGCAGGAAGTAGGCGGCATGGCTCTCGCGCTCGGCGAAGATGGCGACGAGCACGTTGGCGCCTGACACTTCCTCGCGGCCCGACGACTGCACGTGGATCACCGCGCGCTGGATGACGCGCTGGAAACCGGCTGTCGGCTTGGAGTCCTCATCGTAGCCGGTGACGAGATTGTCGAGCTCGGTGTCGATATAGGTGAGAACCGTGTGCTTCAGTTCGTCGAGATCGACATTGCAGGCGCGCATGACGGCGGCCGCCTCGGTGTCGTCGATGAGCGCGAGCAGCAGATGTTCAAGGGTTGCGTATTCATGGTGCCGCTCATTGGCGAGCGTCAGCGCCTGGTGAAGCGCCTTTTCCAGGCCTTGGGAGAAAGCCGGCATGTTACCTCACTTCTTCTCCATCACGCATTGCAGCGGATGCTGATTCTGTCGGGCGAAATCCATGACCTGGGACACTTTGGTCTCGGCCACCTCGAATGTATAGACCCCGCACTCGCCCACTCCATGATTGTGAACATGAAGCATGATGCGTGTGGCGGCTTCGCGATCCTTCTGGAAAAAACGCTCCAGCACGTGAACCACGAACTCCATGGGCGTGTAGTCGTCGTTGAGGATGAGAACCCGGTAAAGGCTGGGCTTCTTGGTTTTGGTTTTGGTGCGCGTAATGACGGCCGTCCCACGGCCGGCCTCATTGCCGTCGCCGTCGCCGTTTTGCATTCGCACCACGCGTCTCGTGGCAGTCAAACCGATCGTCACGTATTCCTGCCTCTTTCAGATCCTCATGCGAGTTCGACATGTAGGTGTTCGATGGACGATTTTAAGCCCTTCTGTTTAGCTGACAATATGGCTAGGTGGCCAAACTTGGACGATTTTCGCAATCGTGAAGGCGCGCGAGGCCCCGGAGCTGAAATTGACATGAAAAAACCCGGCCACGTTTCCGCGGCCGGGCTTGCCCCGGGCCCAAAAGGCCAGATCTGGGTCACGTCAGGCGAAATCACATCGCCCGGGTGAAATTACTTCGCCTTGGCGACGATCGATTCGAACGGCTTGTAGGCTTCCTTGGCGAGCTCGGCATAGAGGTCGCCAATCTTGGTGGCCTCGGCGACGAACGCCTCGTAGGACTGCTTGGCATAGTCGGACTGGATCTCGATCGCCTTTTCCAGCGACTTGGCCGAAAACATCTTCTCGACCACGGCGCTGCCGGCTTCGAAGCTCTTCTTGGTGTATTCGCCAGCCTCGGTGGCGATCGCCTGCGCACCCTTGGAGAGTGAAGCGAAGCTCTTCAATCCGGTGTCGGCAAACTCTTTGCCGTATTTGCTGAAGTCCTCATAGGTCTGGGTCATTTCACGCATTCCCTTGACGGTTGAAGCGTCCTTCTTCGGGGCGCTCTTTGTGCAATGCACGCTAGTATATTGTGCGCCGCACAAAAGTCAATATTCCGCCGGTCTCGCGGATGTGCCTGCGCAGGCAATGGCTAAAAATCGAATAAAGAGAGCTTCAAGCCCGAAGAAAATGGTGAACGCGGCGGTTACCATAAACGGATTGGTAACGCTGCCCCGGTAGCTTGGCCGGAAGTGAGGCAGGATCCCTTTGCCGCCTCCGAAGCAACGAGAATTCAAAGGAAGTAGTCAGTGCGTCAGGCGTTGTCGGGCATCGTTTCCAAATCCACCTTTTCTCTTAAAACGATCATGATCGTCGCCATGGCGATGACGTTCGTCGTTGCCGACGCCGCCTCGTCACTGGCGGCAAGGTCCGCCGCCATTGTCGTCGACGCCAAGACCGGCAAGGTGCTCTATTCGGCCGATGCCGACGGCAGACGCTATCCGGCCTCGCTGACCAAGATGATGACGCTCTATCTGACCTTCGAGGCGTTGGCGAAGGGCAAGATCAGCCGGAACTCACCTGTCGTGTTTTCCGCTCATGCCGCCGCCGAGGCGCCGACCAAACTCGGCGTAAAGGCTGGCGGCTCGGTCACCGTCGACACCGCGATCCTGTCGATAGTCACCAAGTCGGCGAACGACTCGGCAACCGCGCTCGGCGAAATGCTCGGCGGCAACGAAACCAACTTCGCCCGCATGATGACCGCCAAGGCGCGGCAACTGGGCATGAACGGCACCGTGTTCCGCAATGCCAACGGCTTGCCTGACCCCGGCCAATTCACGACGGCACGCGACATGGCGACGCTCGGCATCGCGCTCAGGGAGCATTTCCCGCAGTATTACGCTTACTTCTCGCAGCGGTCCTTTCTCTATGGCCGCCAGCGCATCAATGGTCACAACCGGCTGCTCGGGCGCATCAAGGGCGTCGACGGCATCAAGACCGGTTATACCCGCGCCTCTGGCTTCAATCTGGTCTCGTCGGTTTCCGACGGCAATCGCCGCCTCGTCGCCGTGGTCATGGGCGGCACCTCCGGTGGCAGCCGCGACAACCAGATGGCGTCCCTGATCAACACCTACTTGCCGAGGGCTTCGACGCGCGGCGGTGGCGCCCTGGTCGCCCAGGCCGACAGCGGCAACCCGATCAAGGCACTTGCCAAGGTGCTGCTGCCCAAGCACGACGCGCCGACGCCGGACGACAAGCCGGTGGCGGTAGCCAGCGCCGATGCAGCCGTCGCCGACGACTCGACCGTTGCCCAGGACGACGACAGGTCCGACGACAATGCCGCGGTTGAAGAAACCAAACCGGTTGTTCCAGCAAGGAAGGTGAAGACAGTCATCGTCTCCGCCCCTCAGGTCGCCACGGCCCAGGTCGTGGCCGCCTACGCCGAGCCGACCCCGGTTGTCGACCCTGTCAATACGGCTTCGGTGCCGTCGGGCTGGGCCATCCAGGTCGCCTCCTCGCCGAAACAATCGGAAGCCCAGGCCTTCCTCGACAAGACCGCCAAGCAGGCACCCAAGGTGCTGGCCGACGCTTCCGGCTTCACCGTCGCCTTCGACAAGGACGGCGTCACCTATTACCGCGCCCGCTTCGGTGGCTTTGGTTCGAAGACCGCCGCCTGGAAGGCCTGCACGGCTTTGAAGAAGAAGAACATCGAATGCTACGCCGTCCAGCAGTAGGACGGCGTCGAACAATCTCCCGGAAAAGAGTTCTGCGTCGAAGGAGACTAGTTGTGATTAGAGAGCAAGACGTCCTTGGCTTCGTTGATCCGCGCCGCCAGGAAAGACGTGCCGCCGATATCGGGGTGCAGGCGCTGCATCAGGCGGCGGTGCGCCTTGCGGACATCCGCCGCGGCGGCCCCCGCTTCAAGACCAAGGACCTTGTAGGCCTCCTCCTTAGTCATGGCGCCCGGACCTGGCGCAACACCCAGCCCTTCGCCACCGTTCGTCTCAGCGTTTTTGCGCCAGACGGGAAATCTGCCGTCAAGATACGTCTCTAGCAATTGCCGGCTCTCCGGATCGCCGGAGAGCTCACGGTAAAGTTGCTGCATTTCAGCCTGCCCCATCGCGCCAAGAATCTTGCCGTCATGGCGGCCGGCCAGGACGAGCCCTTCGAGACCGCCCGTATCGTGATCAAGCTCCATTTCGAGCGCCGCTGTCCGCACTGTTGAGCGCTTTCCAGACGCCAGCTTCGCATCCGGCCGGCTCACGCGCGTGGCGCCATACCATGCAATTGCCGCGAACAGGATGATACCGCCGATCCCTTCACGCCCGACCAGGAGCAAGGTACCCCCCACCAGCGCCAGCAGGATCGGCCCCAGCGTTCTCATTCCGCTTGCGAGCCTCGCCGGATCCGCACGCAGGAACGCGGTGGCTGCGCTCAGAAGCACCAGCAGCAATGCGCCCAGAACGACAATTGCGCCTAACATTTCCCACCGCCCCGCGGATCTCCTGCCCGTTTGGACAGCCGCGCAAATTCCCTAGACACTTTTTCTGCGCCGGAATCATGGCCTACCCCGTATAGGACGACAGCAGCGCCGTGCGATCCGGCCCTGCCGCCGATGCCATCAGGCTTGGTCGGCGCAACAACGGTCTTTGTCGACCTCGACAGGTTCTCCTCGCTCATGAATTTCAAGATGTGGCGTTGTCGCGCCGCTTGCAAGTCCAGTGCGGAGCAAGATTGAGGGCCAGCAAACCGCGGGAAAAGATCATGCCCATTCCGGTTCCATTGGGATGGAATGCTCTCTGGCGCCAACAGGACCAGGCAAACGCTTCGGCGTGATGACCTACAGCAAGCCGAGATCGGCAAGCTCGCGCCTGAGTTTCGGCGGCATCTCGATCAGCCCGGCCTTGCCCTTGCCAAGATCGAGCGGTGCGTCCGATGGTTTCAGATAGCGCCAGCCCTGAAAGGCCCGGCGCGGCTGCCAGTCGGTGCGCACGACTTGTGGATCCAGAATCAGATGACAGCGGCCGATGCCTTCGTCGTCGGTGAACGGCCGGATCTCGGTGATCAGCTGGCGGCATTGCACATTGCCCTTGATCACCCAGTAGAGCGAACCGCCATCGGTAATCTCGGCACCGCGCGTCGGCACCATGCGTGTTGTGTGCCAGTGTTCCGCCGGCTCCCCGGCGCGTTGCCGCTCGTCGAGGCGAAAGGCGATCCACTCTTCGAGATCCTCGACGCTGTCGCAGCCGACACAGAGTTTTAGAATGTTGAGAGCCATCCGCTAAGGTTTAGTCCGGGACGCCGACGCGTCAACGGCCTGTCGGACTTCTCCACAGTGCCAATCCACGGATAGCAAGCCTCACAGAGGACTCTCAGCACTCCACAACGTTGACGGCGAGCCCGCCAAGGCTGGTTTCCTTGTACTTCTCGTTCATGTCGAGGCCGGTCTGGCGCATCGTTTCGATTGCCGCGTCGAGCGGCACGAAATGGACGCCGTCGCCCTTGATGGCCAATGACGCGGCCGTCACCGCCTTGACCGCGCCCAGCGCATTGCGCTCGATGCACGGCACCTGGACAAGCCCGCCGACCGGATCGCAGGTCATGCCGAGATGATGTTCAAGCGCAATCTCGGCGGCGTTCTCGACCTGTTCAGGCGTGCCGCCCATGACGGCGCACAGACCGGCGGCGGCCATCGCCGACGCGGACCCGACTTCGCCCTGGCAGCCGACCTCGGCGCCCGAGATCGAGGCATTGGTCTTGATGATGCCGCCGACGGCCGCCGCCGTCAGCAGGAAGTCGCGGATGCTCGGCTGGTCGGCCTCGGGATGGAAATGCAGCCAGTAGCGCAGAACCGCCGGCAGCGTGCCGGCGGCACCATTGGTCGGGGCGGTGACCACGCGCCCACCGGCGGCGTTCTCCTCATTGACGGCCATCGCATAAATCGACAGCCAGTCATTGGCGAGCAAGGGATTGGGTTTGTTCTGCTGCCACTGCTCCTGCAGCTTGTCGTGCAGCATTCTTGCGCGCCGACGCACCTTCAGCCCGCCCGGCATGATGCCGTCCTGCGACAGGCCGCGTTCGATGCAGCCCTTCATGGCGCTCCAGATGCCGTCGAGGCCGGCATCAAGCTCCTCGCGCGACATCTGTGTCTCCTCGTTGACGCGCTTCATGTCGGCGATCGAAAGCCCGCTTTTGCCAGCCATCGCCAGCATCTCGACTGCATTCTTGAAAGGATACGGCACTTTCTTGCCTTCGGTCGTCACCGACCCCTTGGCCTTGATCCGCTGCAGTTCTTCTTCAGAAACCACGAAGCCGCCGCCGATCGAATAGTAGATGCGCTTGAGCAGCAGGCGGTCGCCGGCGTCATAGGCATAGAAAGCCATGCCGTTGGCGTGGCCGGTGAGCGGCGTCTTGCGGTCCAGCACCAGATCGGTGGCCGGGTCGAAACGGTAGGAAGGGTGGCCGGGTGGAGAAATGCGCTTCTCGGCGGTGATACGGTTGGCAATGCCGTCAGCCTGATCGGGATCGGCAGTCTGCGGCGTCAGGCCGGCAAGGCCGAGAATGACGGCTCGGTCACTGCCGTGGCCGATGCCGGTATAGGCGAGCGATCCATGCAAACTGGCGGCGAGTCGGTCGACATTCACGCCGGCCGGACGCGGCCAGTCATCTCCAGCGACTTCATCGAGAAACCGCGCCGCGGCCGTCATCGGCCCCATCGTGTGCGAGCTCGATGGACCGATGCCGATCTTGAACAGGTCGAAAACCGAAAGGAACACGTTGTCTCCTGGAGTCACGTCGAGGACTACATATAGGAATTCCCACGATGTTTCCGCTCTTTTGGAAATCGCGGCGCAGCACCTGCCGACCTTGTTTGCTCCCGCAGCGACATTGGTTGTCGATCGCTACATGCCGGTCATCGAAGCGATCGCGCTGAATGTGATAAATTCAGCCCATGGGCGATTCCCTCAACCTTTCGACTGCCGATCTCGCGGCGCTGGCTTTCTTCCTCGCTGTGTGGGTGCTGCACACGCTTGCCTCCGACGGCAAGCTGGTTAGCCGCGTATCGCTGACGACGGCGATGAATGCGCAACGCGAAGCCTGGATGCGCACCATGGCCGAGCGGGAGATCCGCATCGTCGACACCGCCATCATGAGCGGCCTGCAGCAGGGAACCGCGTTCTTCGCCTCCAGCTCGCTGATCGCGCTCGGCGGCTGCTTTGCCTTGCTCGGTGCGTCCGACCGGGTTCTCGAAGTGCTCAGCACGCTGCCCCTGGGCGGCGCGCCATCGCGCACGGCCTTTCAGATAAAGGTGTTCGGACTGGTGCTGATCCTTGCGTTTTCCTTCTTCAAATTCGGCTGGGCCTACCGGCTGTTCAACTATTGCACGATCCTGATCGGTGCCGTGCCGATCCCGCACGGCGAAGCCTCGCGCAACCCGGTCACCGAAACAGCGGTGTGGCGTGCGGCGCAGATGAACATGCTCGCCGGCAAGCATTTCAATTCCGGCCTGCGTGGCGTGTTCTTCTCGATCGGCTATCTCGGCTGGTTCGTCGACCCGGCGGTGTTCGTGCTGTCGACGCTCCTGCTGCTGGCGGTCCTGGTACGGCGCCAGTTCTTCTCGGCGGCGCGGCGCGCCGTGATCGGTCAGCCGCCTGGCGCTGGAAAAGGCTGATCGATGCGGCCGGAAAGCCAATAGGCGAAAAGCCCGATCCATTCGCGAACTGCCATGGTCGTATTCTCTACTGAATCGGCCGCATTGTCGCGAAACAAGCCAACACCTTCCTTGCCTGAGGTTCGGTAGTCGACCGGCCATGGGACGGTTGGAAAGCCAGCCTTATCGAACAGCGCCTTGGCCCGTGGCATATGGAAGGCGGACGTCACCAGAAGCCAGGTCTCGCCTGGCTTCTGTTCGACAAGTTTGCGGCTGAAGACCGCATTTTCATAGGTGTTGCGGGACTTGTCCTCGAGGACAAGACGATCGGCCGATACACCCAGCGGGACGAGCAGTCGGGACGCGGTGTCGGCGTCTCCCTCGCCATCGAGGAAAAGCGAGCCGTTTCCGCCTGATACAACCACCTTAGCCTGCGGGAAGCGCCGGGCGAGGATTGCGGCTTCGACCATGCGATCGCCGCTGCTGCTCAATTCATAGCCGCCGCGGACCAAATTAATCCCGCCCTCAAACCCGCCGCCGAGCACTACGATGCCGTCGACCTTTTGCGGCAGCGGCGGTCGTGGAAAACGCTCCTCGAGTGGATTGAGCATCATCGCACCGAGCGACGTCCAGGCTGAGAGCGCAAGGATCAGAAACGCCAGCACGCTGCCGGTGGCGGCCAGCCGCCGCCAGCCGATCATGGCGGCGATCAGCCCCGCCAGCAGCAGGAAGATCGTCAGGTTGAGCGGTTGGATGAAGAACCAGAAGATCTTGGACAGATAGAAGAACATCGCTCACCTCGTCAGATGAGAAACGACCCTACCACCACTTCTGCGGCTGGAATGTGCCGGCCGCCTGCTCGATGACGGCAGCGGTCTGGAACAGCGTTTCCTCATCGAAAGGCCGGCCGATCAACTGCAGGCCGAGCGGCAACCCCTTGGCGTCGAGCCCGGCGGGCACGGCGATGCCCGGCAGGCCCGCCATGTTCACGGTGACAGTGAAGATGTCGTTGAGGTACATCTTGACCGGATCGGCGGCCATATCCTCGTCGGCGATGCCGAAGGCGGCTGACGGTGTTGCGGGGGTCAGGATGACGTCGACGCCGGCGGCGAAGACATTCTCGAAGTCCCGCTTGATCAGATTGCGCACCTTCTGCGCTTGCAGATAGTAAGCGTCGTAATAGCCGGCCGACAGCACGTAGGTACCGATCATGATGCGGCGCTTGACCTCGCGGCCGAAACCGGCGGCGCGGGTCTTCTCGTACATGTCGACGATGTCCTTGCCCGGCACGCGCAACCCGTAGCGGACGCCATCATAGCGGGCGAGGTTGGACGAAGCCTCGGCAGGCGCCACGATGTAATAGGCCGGCAGCGCGTATTTGGTATGCGGCAGGGAGATGTCGACGATCTCGGCGCCGGCATCCTTCAGCCAGGCAATACCCTTCTGCCACAGCGCCTCGATCTCTTCGGGCATGCCGTCGACGCGGTATTCCTTGGGAATGCCGACCTTCATACCCTTGATCGGCTTGCCGATCGCTGCCTCGTAGTCCGGCACCGGCCTGTCGACCGATGTCGTGTCCTTCGCATCGACGGATGCCATCGACTTGAGCAGGATCGCGGCGTCGCGCACGTCGCGGGCGATCGGTCCGGCCTGGTCGAGCGACGAGGCGAAGGCGACGATGCCCCAGCGCGAGCAGCGGCCATAGGTCGGCTTGATGCCGACCGTGCCGGTGAAGGCGGCAGGCTGGCGGATCGAGCCGCCGGTATCCGTCGCCGTGGCGCCGGCGCACAGAAAGGCCGAGACAGCGGTCGCCGAACCGCCGGAAGAACCGCCCGGCACCAGCTGCGCATTGTCCAGGGTTCGCGCGGTCTTGGTGCCGCCGGCGGAGACGAAGCCGCCGTCGCCCTGATGCGTTGTCGGCATCACCACCGTGTCGAGTCGCGATCGCCGCCACGGGTTGATGACCGGCCCGTAATAGGAAGTCTCGTTGGACGAGCCCATGGCGAATTCGTCCATATTGAGCTTGCCCAGCATGACCGCGCCGTCGGCCCACAGATTGGCGGTGACGGTCGATTCATAGCGCGGCTTGAAGCCGTCGAGCACATGGCTGCAGGCCTGGGTGTGGACGCCTTCGGTGCCGAACAGGTCCTTGATGCCGAGCGGAATGCCTTCCAGTGCCCCGCCCTCGCCCTTGACCAGCCTGGCGTCGGAGGCCTTGGCCATGTCGCGCGCCTTGTCGCCGGTCACTGCGACATAGGCATTGAGCGCCGGATTGGCGCGATCGATGGCCGCGAGATAGGCCTCGGTGATCTCGGTCGCGGTAATTTCCTTGCCACGCAACCTGGCGCGGGCCTGGGAGATCGTCAGCTGGGTCAGGTCGCTCATCAAAGGCTCTTTTCGTAAAAAACCGACCACTCGGAATCGGGATAATCCAGTACCGGGCCGCAGCGCGAAAATCCGGCACGTTCGTAGACGGTCCAGGCGGCGGGATGACGATCGCCGGTCTCCAGCACCAGGCGCTTCAGGCCCTCGTCGCGCGCCAGCGCCTCGACCCGCTCGACGATCCTGGCGCCGATCTTGCGTCCGCGATGCGAAGGCCGCGTGTACATCCGCTTGACTTCGCCGACGGCGCCATCGTGGCGCTTCAGCGCACCGCAGCCGATGGCCAGGCCATTGTCGCGGGCTATGAAAACGGTCGTATCCTCACCGGCCATCTGCTCGACCGTCATGTGGTAGCAGTGCTCCGGCGGCGTCAGTTCGAGCAACGTTTCGTTGAGTTCCTCGACCAGGCCACGCACGTCGTCCTGCAGCGGTGTTTCGATGGCGATCTCGATTGCCATCGGCCCGCTACTCCACGACCTTTGGCACGAGGAAGAAATTCTCTTCGGTCGCCGGTGCGTTGGCGACGATATCCGCCGCCTTGTTGCCATCGGTGACGACGTCCTGGCGCTTCTTCATCTCCATCGGCGTCACCGAGGTCATCGGCTCGACGCCGGAAACATCGACCTCGTTCAACTGCTCGACGAAGCCCAGAATGGCGTTCAGCTCGCCGGTCATGCGTTCGGCATCCTCCTCGCTCACCGCGATACGGGCGAGACGCGCAACGCGCTTCACTGTTTGAAGATCAACGGACATTTTCTTGCCTCGGGGAAAACCAGTCCGGGCTATAGCGGCGCGGCGCGCGGTGCGCAACATGCGCTGCCCACGATCGGGCGAATGACCTCACGGCAGCACCATGCCCTCGCACAAATAGTAGCTGCCGCTGTTTCCGCTTGCCTCGCTTTCGTCGTCGATGGGCCGGACCGACACGAGATCGAGCTGCGTCGGGCTCATCCGCGTCACCGAGAGGACATCCGGAAAGACATATCCCGGTTCCTGGCAGATCGCCGTCACCGCCCAGCTTGGCGAAGCTGCCGCCTTGCTGATCTGCACGAACTCGCAATTGTATTCGACGCCTTGCAGGCCGTGTGCCGAAAGCACGATGTTGCCGGCGTCGATCAGCGTCTGCAGCGTATCCTTTTTGGCCTGTGCGCAAAGCTCCTCGGACTGAAGGTAGACACCTTCGATGAAGTCGTCCGCGGCGAGCGCGGGCGACGCCGCGACAAACATGGACACGCAAAGAGATTGCCTCAACGACATGGTTTCATTCCGCTTTCGCTGTTTCTAAAGCGTGATCGTCTCGCCGATGTCAGGCAATGCCACCTTCACACCGGATCCTTCCAGGCCTGCCTCGAATTTCTCGGCGGTCGGATCGATCATCGGAAACGTGCCGAAGTGACAGGGGACGACCGTCTCGAACTTGAAGAAGCGGCGGCAGGCAAGTGCTGCCACCGCGCCACCCATGGTGAAGCGGTCGCCGATCGGCACGATGCCGATCTTCGGTTCGTGCAACTCGTTGATCAGCGCCATGTCGGAAAAGATGTCGGTGTCGCCCATGTGATAGAGCGTCCTGTCTTCCGGGAAATGCAGGACAAGGCCGCCCGGATTGCCGAGATAGGTGTTCTGGCCGCCCTCGCCCGGAAACGAGGATGAGTGCAGCGCCTGGACGAATGTGGTGGTGAAGCCTCCACAATCGACGGTGCCGCCAATATTGCCGGGGTTGATCTTCTTGTCGCTGACGCCCTTGCCGACCAGATACATGCAGATCTCGAAATTGGCGACCAACTGGGCGCCGCTCTTGCCGAGCACTTCCACCGCGCCGCTGATGTGGTCGCTGTGCCCATGCGTCAGCAGCACATGCGTCACTCCCTCTGCCGGCCCTTCCCAGCCGCCCGTCCAGGACGGATTGCCGATCAGGTAGGGATCGATGAGGATCCTTGCATCGGCGGTTTCGATGCGGAAGGCCGAGTGGCCGTACCAGGTCAGTTTCATGAATGCATTCCTCGATTTTTGCCTTGCCAGAGGATAGAACGCCGATAGCCCCGAGATCAAAGGGTTACTGTGTCCGCTGCGCGTTTGGCAGAACGTGCGGCGTTGAGAGGCGAAGGACAGCCGTTGGGCATTATCAGCATCGAGGAATTGCCAGCACGGCTCGCCGGCGGCAAGACGCTGGCGGGACTTGACCTCGGCGACAAGACGATCGGCGTCGCGGTCTCGGACCAGAGGTTTTCCTTCGCTCATCCGCGCCCGGTCATCCTGCGAAAGAAATTCTCGCTCGATGCCGCCGTGCTGCTGGCCTTGCTGCGCAAGGAGAATGTCGGCGCCGTGGCGATCGGGCTGCCGATCAACATGGACGGGTCGGAAGGACCGCGCGCTCAGAAATCGCGCGCCTTCGTCCGTAACATGGCGCAAATGAGCGACCTGCCCTTCGTGCTCTGGGATGAAAGACTATCGACGGTCGCGGCCGAAAGAACGCTGATCGAGATGGATTTCTCGCGCCGCAAACGCGCCGGAAAGATCGATTCGGCGGCGGCGGCCTTTATTCTGCAGGGAGTTCTGGACCGGCTTCAGTCGCTTGGTGCGTCCGCTCGAACGGAACCCGAGCCGCCCAGCGCTGCTTGATCCAGCCGGCGATTTCGCGGCGACGGCGGAACGCCCACAACGCCATCAGCAGAAACCCGTCGAAGATGCACGTCTTCGCCACCATGCCGGGGATAATGGCTGGATCGATGCCGAGCATCTGACCATAGAGCTGGAAGAAGAAGTCGTGCATCTGCCGGCTGAACATGACGTAGCCGAAATTGATGTCGTTGGCCGACAGATAGAACCAGCCCCAGAAGACCGCCATCGGCGCCGCCCACAATGCGAAGACGTAACGCATCAGTGGCCTCCCTTCGGATTCGACCCTGTCCGGCCGGAGATGAGCGAAAGCAGCGAGTTGTGCGCCGCGGCCTTTGCCATGCCATGGGCGACGGCGCGAATCTCGCCTTCGCCCGAAGCGGCCGCCGCTACGGCGGACCGTCGTTCGGTGAGCATGGCGACATAGGATGCCAGAAGTGCGGCCAACTGCACGGCGACAGCCATGAGCAGCCCATTGATGCCTTGCGCGGCGCCACCGATGACAATCAGTGACAACACGCCGGAGGCTGAGATGAAGGCGATGCGGGCAACGCTGTGGGCGCCCGCGCTGGTCGCGTCGTTGATCAGGGTTTCGACGAAGGCCCAGAAAAACAGCACCGCCACGACAAGCAATGCGGTGGCGAGTGGCGCCACCACGATGACGTTGTCGAGATCGACGAAGCGAGTGCCCTCAACGGTGGCACCCAGCACGCCGAGCGCCGAGGCCACACCGCGATTTCCGTCGATGCAGATGAGCGCGAGCAGGGCGAAAACGATCGCCCAGTGCAAGGCCAGAAAAGAGCTCAGTACGTGTCGCATCGGCATTCCTGCTTCGCAAAGCAAAGGATGGCCAATTTGAACCATTCCGTGCTCTCGCCAGACAGTGGGCTTTGCCGCCCGTCGCCGCAATGGAAACCATTTGTTAAGGTTAACGGCCATCCACAGGGTGTTGCGACGATGCCGGTGAGCGCCTTGAATCAGGATGCGGTACCGGTTTGCGCGACGTTCGTGGGTCAGTTCATCGGCGGATAGAGCGTGTCAATGATCATGCGCGCGTCATGGCGCGAATCGAGCATGCCATAGGTGTTGCGCCACTGACCGGCCAATCGCGTCTCGACGAAGGCATCCGCGATTCGCCCTGCCCCTAGCCGGCGCAATTCCGCCGCCGCCGCCGAAAGCGCCAGTTGTTCGGTGAGCAGCCTGGCGGAACCTTCGTCGGTCGCAGCGACCTGCATCGCCGCCTTCAGCACGCCGATCGTGCCGCGTCCGCCAGCGCCGAGATCTCGGTCGATGCCGGCCAGCACATCCTCGAACAAACCAGGCGCGCGGCCGAGCACGCGCAGCACGTCGAGCGCCATGACATTGCCCGATCCTTCCCAGATCGCGTTGACCGGAGCTTCGCGATAGTAGCGGGCGAGTGGCGCCTCCTCGACATAACCATTGCCGCCGAGACACTCCATCGCCTCATAGAGCAGCGGCGGCGAGATCTTGCAGACCCAGTATTTGACGACCGGCGTCATGGCGCGGGCAAACGCGGCCTCGCCGCGATCGCTTGCCGCCTCGTCGAAGGAACGCGCCAGCCGGAACGACAGCGCCGTGGCGGCGGCGACGTCGAGCGCCATGTCGGCCAGCACGCGCTGCATCAGCGGCTGCTCGATCAGCGTTGAGCCGAACACCTGGCGATGGCGGGCGTGATGAACGGCCTCGGCCAGGCCGGCGCGCATGATCGCCGAAGACGCCACCGCACAGTCGAGCCGTGTCAGCGTCACCATGTCCATGATCGTCTTCACGCCGGCACCTGGTTCGCCGACCATCTCGCCGATGGCGTTGACGAATTCGACCTCGGAGGAAGCGTTGGAACGATTGCCGAGCTTGTCCTTCAGCCGCTGAAAGCGAAAGCCGTTGCCCGACCCATCGCCGAGAATGCGCGGCACGAGGAAGCACGACAGCCCCTCCGGCGCCTGTCCAAGCACCAGGAAGGCGTCCGACATCGGCGCCGACATGAACCATTTGTGTCCGGTCAGGCGATAGAACCCGCTGCCGGCCCGTTCCGCCCTTGTCACATTGGCGCGCACATCCGTGCCGCCCTGTTTCTCGGTCATGCCCATGCCGAGCGTCAGCCCCGCCTTCTCGACCGGCGGCTTCTGGCTCTGGTCATATTTGCGCGTCGTCACGCGCGGCGCCCATTCGCGAAACAGTTTCGGGCTGGCCATCAATGCCGCCAGCGAAGCGCTGGTCATGGTGATCGGGCAAAGATGTCCGGTCTCCAGTTCCGCGGTCAGATAGAACCGGGCGGCCCGGACCTGATGGCGGCGGCCGATCTCGGCGTCGCCATTTTCCCAGACCGAGGAATGCAGCCCGTTCGCCACCGAGCGGCGCATCAAGGCGTGATAGGCGGGATGGAACTCGACCAGGTCGATGCGCCGTCCCCGGCGGTCATGTGTCCTCAGCTTCGGTGTCTCGACATTGGCGAGGCGGGCCAGCTCCTGCGCCTCCTGCGTCAGCACGAAACGGCCGAGCCCGTCGAGATCCTTGCGCACAGGATCGGAAAAGCGTTCGGCAAGCTGGATCAGCAACGGATCGCCCCGCCAGGCGTTGCCGCCCGTCAGCGGCGGCGGCTGGTTCGTCACGTCGTCGGTCACGCCCAATCCTTCTACGGGTAGACTTGTCGTCAGAGAGCCACGAATCCGGGGCCATCGGCTAGATATAGCCAAGCGTTGCCGCCCGCGCGACGAAAATACCGGGGAGAATGGCTTCAATGCAAAGCTGGCGCTTGCGGCCGCAAAATCTCCACCCTATAGCAGCGCCTTGAGATGACCGACGCTTCGTCCCTGCCACTCTATCCTCACCGCCATCTTCTGGGCATCCGCGATCTTTCGCCCGCCGACATCGAGCTTCTGCTCGACCGGGCGGATCGGGCGGTCGCGATCTCGCGGCAATCCGAGAAGAAAACCTCGACGCTACGCGGCCGTACCCAGATCAACCTGTTCTATGAGGCCTCGACGCGCACGCAGTCGTCGTTCGAACTCGCCGGAAAACGGCTTGGCGCCGACGTCATGAACATGTCGGTGGCAAGCTCCTCGGTAAAGAAGGGCGAAACGCTCATCGACACCGCGATGACGCTCAACGCCATGCGGCCCGATATCCTGATCATCCGCCACCAGTCGGCGGGCGCCGCCGCCCTTCTGGCGCAGAAGGTGGGCTGCTCCGTGGTCAATGCCGGCGACGGCGCGCATGAACACCCGACGCAGGCGCTGCTCGACGCGCTGACCATCCGCCGCGCCAAGGGTCCGTTGTCAAAGCTGATCGTGGCGATCTGCGGCGACATTCTGCATTCGCGCGTGGCGCGCTCGAACATCATGCTGCTCAATGCGCTTGGCGCACAGGTGCGTGTCGTTGCGCCTTCGACCCTCCTGCCCTCCGGCATCGACAAGATGGGCGTCATCGTCACACACTCGATGGCCGAGGGCCTCAAGGGCGCCGACGTTGTGATGATGCTGCGCTTGCAACGCGAGCGGATGGAAGGCGCTTTCGTGCCTTCGGTGCGCGAATATTTCCGTTATTTCGGCCTCGATGCCGAAAAGCTGAAGGCGGCCAAGGACGACGCGATGGTGATGCATCCCGGGCCAATGAACCGTGGCGTCGAGATCGCCTCGGAAATCGCCGACGGCCCGCAAAGCGTCATCCAGGAACAGGTGGAGATGGGCGTCGCCGTACGTATGGCGGTGATGGAAGCGCTGCTCGACCCGCGCCGCAACCACGAGGGCCGCGGCGCATGAGCATAACGGTCTTTGAGCGCGCCCGCATTGTCGACCCCTCTCGCGGCATCGACGAAATCGGCTCCCTTATTGTCGACGGCAGAAAAATCGCTGCCACCGGCAAGGCGGCACTGAACCAGGGCGCCCCGGGAGGCGCCACTGTCATCGACTGCGCCGGCAAGGCGATCATTCCCGGCCTGATCGACGGCCGCGTCTTCATTGGCGAACCCGGCGGCGAGCATCGCGAAACCATCGCTTCGGCGAGCGTCGCGGCGGCGGCCGGCGGCGTCACCTCCATCGTCATGATGCCCGACACCGATCCGGTGATCGACAACGTGGCGCTGGTCGAGTTTGTGCTGCGCACCGCCAAGGACACGGCATGCGTCAACATCTTTCCGGCGGCGGCGATCACCAAGGGCCTCGACGGCCGCGAGATGACCGAGTTCGGCCTGCTGCGCGAAGCCGGCGCCGTCGCCTTCACCGATGGCCGCCACACCATATCAAGCGCGCTGGTGATGCGCCGCGCGCTGACCTATGCGCGCGATTTCGGCGCCACAATCGTGCATGAAACGCAGGATGCCGACCTCGCCTCGTCAGGTGTCATGAACGAAGGCCTCTATGCCAGCTGGCTCGGCCTTTCCGGCATCCCGCGGGAAGCCGAATCCATCCCGCTGGAGCGCGATCTCGCGCTGGCGCGGCTGACGCGCGGTTCCTACCACGCGGCGAAGATCTCGACGGCGATGGCGGCGGACGCGGTGAAGAGAGCGAAAGCCGACGGCGCGACCGTGACATCGGGCGTGTCGATCCACAATCTGTCGCTCAATGAAAACGACGTCGGCGAGTACCGCACCTTCTTTCGCCTGACGCCGCCGCTGCGCGCCGAGGAAGACCGGCTGGCGATGATCGAGGCGGTCAGGGACGGCACGATCGACATCATCGTCTCCTCGCATGACCCGCAGGACGTCGACACCAAGCGCCTGCCCTTTGCCGACGCGGCAGCTGGCGCCATCGGGCTCGAAACACTGCTGGGCGCGGCTTTGCGGCTCTACCACAATGGCGATGTGCCATTGCTCAGACTGATCGAGACCTTGTCCACCGCGCCGGCAAGACTGTTTGGACTGCCCGGCGGAACGCTGAAACCGGGGGCAATGGCGGATCTTGCGCTGGTCGATCTGGACGAACCCTGGATCGTCAGCGAAAGCGGCATCCGCTCACGCTCGAAAAACACCTGTTTCGAAGGCGCGCGGCTGCAGGGCAAGGTCTTGCAAACGCTGGTTGCGGGCCGCACAGTATTCTCGGCCTGACCTGAATCACGGCATATCCTGAGGTCCAAGGTCAGCATCAGGCGCCACAAGCCGATCTAGGGAATACAGGGGGGAACAATGACTTACGGCCTGATCTTGGCGCTGGTGTTCGGCTATCTCCTCGGCTCGATCCCCTTCGGGCTCCTGCTCACCCGCGCGGCCGGCCTTGGCGATGTGCGCAAGATCGGCTCCGGCAATATCGGCGCCACCAATGTGCTGCGCACCGGAAACAAGGGCCTCGCCGCCGCGACGCTGCTTCTCGACGCGCTGAAGGGCACCGCCGCCGTGCTGATCGCAGGCCATTTCGCAACTGACTTGGCGGTCTGGGCCGGCCTTGGCGCCTTTCTCGGCCATCTTTTCCCGGCATGGCTGGGCTTCAAAGGCGGCAAAGGGGTCGCCACCTATCTTGGCGTGTTGGTCGGCCTTGCCTGGCAAGTGGCGCTGATTTTCGCTGTTGTCTGGCTGGTGATGGCTTTCCTGTTCCGGTTCTCATCGCTTGCAGCGCTGACAGCAGCCGTCGTGGTGCCCATCGCCCTGTATTTCCTGAGTGCGCCGCAGATTGGCGCCTTGTTCGTGGTGATGAGCGTGATCGTCTTCATCAAGCACCGGGAAAACATTTCGCGCCTGCTTGCCGGCACCGAGGGCAAGATCGGAGCCAAGGGGTGAGCGAGCCGTCCGCCGGGCCGCGCCTCAGCGACCGGCAGCGGCTGAGCTGGTTGCGGCTGATCCGCACCCAGAATGTCGGCCCCGCCTCCTTTCGCGACCTGATCAACCGCTTCGGTTCGGCCGAGGTGGCGCTGGAAATACTGCCGGAACTGATGATTTCGGGCGGCGCCAGCAGGATCGCCCGCATCACTTCCGTTGCTGAAGCCGAGGCGGAGTTGGAGGCAGCCCGGCGGGCGGGCGCACGCTTTGTCGGCATCGGCGAGCCAGACTATCCGCCGCTGTTGCGGAGCATGGACAATCCGCCACCGCTGTTGGCGGTCAAGGGCAATGCAGCCGTGTTCCGGCTGCCGGGGGTCGCTATCGTCGGTGCGCGCAACGCATCGCTCGCCGGCATCAAGATGGCGCGCATGCTGGCGGCGGATCTCGGCCGCGACGGCTACGCAATCGTCTCCGGCCTGGCGCGCGGCATCGATACGGCGGCGCATCAGGGCAGTCTTGCGACCGGCACGATCGGAGTGCTGGCGGGAGGTCTCGACCTCCCCTACCCGCCCGAGAATGCCGGCCTGTGCGATGACATTGCCGAGCGCGGCGCCATCATCTCGGAAATGCCGTTCGGCTGGCAGCCGCGCGCGCAGGATTTTCCGCGCCGCAACCGCCTGGTCGCCGGCGCCGCCCTTGGCCTGGTGGTGGTCGAGGCCGCACAACGTTCGGGGTCGCTGATCAGCGCTAGGCTTGCCGGCGAGATGGGCCGGCTGGTCTTCGCCGTGCCCGGCTCACCGCTCGATCCGCGCGCCGCCGGCACCAACGGTCTGCTCAAGGACGGCGCCACGCTGGTTACCGAAGCCGCCGACATTTCAAGGGCGATCGCCCCACTGACCGGCATGCGGGCGCCGGAAGTACCGCCATTTGAAGAGCCGCCCGACTTCTCGGCCGCTACGCCACCCGGTGAGAGCGACCGCGCCAAGGTGATCGAGGCGCTCGGCCCGACGCCGGTCCCGGTCGACGAGATCATCCGCCACACTGGCCTGCACCCGGCCCAGGTCTTCATGATTCTGCTCGAACTCGACCTCGCCGGCCGGCTGGAGCGCCATGCCGGTGGCAATGTCTCGCTGGTTTTCGGAAGTTCTTCTTTCTGACTGAGGCGTCGGTGACGCCTCGCTCGCCTCGAAGCGACATTTTTCGCGTTTCGGAAGCGGCGGATGCCGTTGTCGCGGAACGAGAGAAGGCCGTCGCCATGCGGGGACTCTGAAAAAAAGTACGAGCCCGGTTTACAACTAACATGTTAGTGAGGTATCACTGCCTGCAAGCTTCTTTCGGAGACTTCCTGGTGACATCACGCTTTGGCCTTTCAGCCGCCCTCGCCACGCCTTTTGACGCCTCCGGGCAGATCGCCATCGCCCCCATGGTCGCGCAGGCCAGGCGTTGCCTGGCCGAGGGTTGTGGCAGCGTGACGCTTTTCGGCACCACTGGTGAGGGCGCGTCGGTAGGCGCCCAGGAACGACGGTCGGTGACCGAAGCCATGTTGGCAGCCGGGATTCTGCCACGGCAGATCGTTGCCGGCGTACTGGTCGACGCCGCCGAAGACGCCGCCGAACAGGCCCGACATGCCTTGCAGCGCGGCGCCCGCAACATTCTCGTTGCGCCGCCGAGCTACTTCAAGAATGTCGGAGAAGACGGTCTTTTCGGCTGGTTTTCCGCCGTCTTTGCCGCGCTTGGTCCCCTCGCCCGTGGCGTGCTGCTCTACAACATCCCCTCGGTCACGATGGTGCAGCTTTCGCTTGGCCTGATCGGCCGGCTGCGCACCGCGTTCCCGGATGTTGTCGCCGGTGTCAAGGATTCAGGCGGGGATTGGAGCTACAGCGAGGCCCTGCTCGGCGCGCATGGCGATCTGGTGATCCTGATCGGTGACGAACGCCATCTGGCACGCGCGGTGCGATTGGGTGCTCAAGGCGCGATCTCCGGCATGGCCAATTTCGTTACCGGCGAAATCCGCGCCATGGCCGAGGACGGACGCGACGATGCGCGCGTCGAGAGCTTCGTGCTCGAATTGCTCAAATATCCGGTCACGCCGGCGGTGAAAGTCATGGTGGCGCGCAAGACCGGCGACGACCGCTGGCTGGCGGTCCGCCCGCCGCTGGAGCCGATCGCTTTGCAGGGGCGGCAACAGCTTGCCGCCGCCTATGACAGGTTGTTTGCAACGGAGCCGGCCTGACCGGCAAAGGGATATGCCCTAAAATGGAAGACGGCAGCGAACCGACCACCCTTAGGGAAAAAGCCTATGCCAGCTTCACGCGGCATTTGCTGGCTCGCGATCTGCTGCCGGGCCAGTTCGTATCGCAGCGCGAACTGGTTGCCTTCACCGGACTGCCGCTCGGCGCCATTCGCGAAATCGTGCCGCGTCTCGAGGCCGAAGGACTTCTGACGACGATCCCGCAGCGTGGCATGCAGATTGCCCATATCGACATCAGTCTCATCCGCGAGGCTTTTCAGTTCCGACTGTTCATGGAGCGTGAAGCGGTGGCGCTGTTCACCGTCAGCGCTTCCGATGACGAACTTGCTCGCCTGCGGCGCGAACACGAGGAGATGCTGGCGCAAGCCCTTTCGCAAACGCCGACGCCGGAAATGGAAGCCAAGGCCCAGAACATCGACTGGGCGATGCACGACACCTTCATCAATGCACTGGGCAACGAGATCATCGCCAAGGCCTATCTGGTCAACTCGGTCAAGATCCGGCTGATCCATCAGGAGCGCTTTCGCATCGACGGACGCGTCGTGCCGGTCATGCGCGAGCACCTGGCGGTCATCGAAGCCATGGAGAGCCGCGACCCGCAGAAGGCGGTGGAGGCGATCAGCCTGCATATCGACAAGGCGCGCCGGCTGGCGCTGCAGATCTGAGGAAGCATGAGCCGCGCCGCGGTCGCGGCGCAATCCACAACGACAGCAACCGGGAGGAAGAAATGTCGTCCAATCTGTTCAACCCAACCAGGAGGCAACTCCTCCAGGGAACCGCGGCACTAGCCGCCGCCGGCATTGCGGGTGTCCGCCCGAGTTTTGCCGTGGGCGTCGACTGGAAGCGGTTTGCCGGCACGACGCTTGACGTCAATCTGGTCAAGAGCCCGCGCAGCGACACCCTGATAAAATATCTCGCCGAGTTCGAGGAACTGACCGGCATCAAGGTCAATGCCGAGGCGACGCCCGAACAGCAGCAGCGCCAGAAGACGGTGATCGAACTGAGCTCCGGCAAGCCGAGCTTCGACGTCGTGCATCTGAGCTACCATGTGCAGAAACGGCAGTTCGAAAAGGGCGGCTGGCTGGCCGACATCGCCGGCTATCTGGCCGATCCCACCCTCACCGATTCCGGGCTGGTCGAAAGCGATTTCGCCGCCGCTGGCATGCTGTTCGCCAAGGATGGCCAGGGCGTCCTGCGCTCGCTGCCTTTCTCGGTAGACTACTGGATCGTCTACTGGAACAAGGAGCTGTTCGAGGCCAAGGGGCTCAAATACCCTGAAACGTTCGAGCAATTGGTGGCCGCCGCCGAAGCGCTGACCGACCCGTCGACCAACACCTACGGCTTCGTCGCCCGCGGCCTGAAGAACGCCAACACCCCGGTGTGGACGTCGATCATGCTCGGCTACGACATGACGCCGCTCGACGACAAGGGAAAGCTGCGCACGACGTCACCTGAAGCGATCGAGGCCGCCGCCCTCTACCAACGGCTGATGACCAAGTCCGCTCCTCCGGGCGTCACCGGCTTCAACTGGGCCGAAGCGCAGTCCGCCTTCCTTCAAGGCAAGATCGGCATGTGGTTCGACGGCGTGGGTTTTGCCCCGCCGATGGAAAATCCGGAAAAGTCGCGAGTGGTCGGCAAGGTCGGCTATGGCGTCATGCCCAAGGGGCCCAAGGCGCATGCGGCGGGCACGTTCGGTGACGGCATCGGCGTAACGGCCGCCAGCGAGAAGAAGGAGGCCGCCTATCTCTTCTGTCAGTGGGCGGTGTCGCCGGTCATGGGCGCGCGGCTGCTGCAGGCTGGCGCGGGCGTGCCGTTCCGCAAATCGGTGCTTGAAGATCCCAAGGTGCGCGAAGGCGTCACCATGCCGGCGAGTTGGCTCGATGCGGTGGTTGGCTCCGGCAATGTCAGCCGGCTGTCGCTGCCGGTCATCATCCCGGTCACCGAGTTCCGCGACATCTATGGCGTGGCGCTGACCAACCTGATCGCCGGTGCGGATCCGGCCGAAGAGCTTAAGAAGGCCACCGAACAATTCCAGCCAGTCCTCGACAGGAGCGAGCAAGGCTGATGTCCGCCACCACCCCAGAACGCACCGGGGTGACGACGCAAGCCATCGAAGAGAGCCAGGCGGTTCGCGTGGCTCCCAACTACTGGCCTTTCGTCGTCCCGGCGCTTGTCGTCGTCGGCGCCGTGATCGTCTTTCCCTGGGCCTTCACGCTGTGGATGAGTGTCAACCGCTGGACGCTCGGCCAGTCGCGAAGCTTTGCCGGGATGGAAAACTACCTGCGGCTGGCTGTCGACCAACGCTTCTGGGAATCGCTTATCCACACGCTGACCTACACGGCCCTCTCGGTTGCCGCGCCGATGTTCCTCGGCACAGTCGCGGCGCTGATCTTCGACGCCAAATTTCCGCTGCGCGGTCTGTTGCGTGGCGTCTTCGTGATGCCGATGATGGCAACGCCGGTCGCGGTGGCGCTGGTCTGGACGATGATGTTCCATCCCCAGCTCGGCGTGCTCAACTACCTTCTGTCGCTGCTCGGCATCCCGGCGCAGGAATGGATTTTCAACGCCAACACCGTCATCCCCTCGCTGGTCGCGGTCGAGACCTGGCAGTGGACGCCGCTGGTGATGCTGATCGTGTTGGGTGGGCTGGCGTCGGTGCCGCGCGAGCCGTTCGAGAGCGCCGAAATCGATGGCGCCAATGCCTGGCAGCAGTTCCGCTATCTCACTCTGCCGATGATCGCGCCGTTCCTGATGATCGCGATGATCATCCGCACCATCGATGCGCTGAAGAGCTTCGACATCATCTACGCGATGACCCAAGGGGGGCCAGGGACGGCCTCGGAAACCATCAACATCTATCTCTACAACACCGCCTTCTCCTATTACGATGTCGGCTATGGCTCGGCCATGGCCGTGGTGTTCTTCATCGTCATCGTCGCTCTGTCCTTCATCCTCCTGATGCTGCGCCAGCGCTCCGAGTGGATCGGCGTGGAGGGCAAATAGATGAGTTCACTGCTCAACCGGATCGGGCTGTTTTTCGCGGCTCTCGTCTTCGTCTCGCCGGCGATCCTGTTCTTCCTCTGGATGATCTCGCTGTCGTTGAAATTCGAGATCGACAACGGTGCCTATCCGCCGATCCTGATCCCCGAACATCTCGCCTGGTCGAACTATGCAAAGGTGTTCGAGGAAAACAATTTCCTGCTCTATTTCTGGAACTCGGTTCTGGTGACCGGCACCGCGACACTGCTGGCGCTGCTGATCGGCGTGCCGGCCGGCTATGGCATCGCCCGGCTCAAGGCCGAACGGTCGGCGGTCGTCATCATGATCGCCCGCATGACGCCGGGGCTTTCCTATCTCATCCCGCTCTTCCTGCTGTTCCAATGGGTCGGCATTCTCGGCACGCTGTGGCCGCAGATCATCATCCATCTCGTGGTGACGGTACCGATCGTGGTCTGGGTGATGATCGGCTATTTCGAGACCACGCCGATGGAGCTGGAAGAGGCAGCCAACATCGACGGCGCCAGCGCCTGGCAGGTGTTCCGGCTGGTCGCCTTGCCCATCGCCAAGCCGGGCATCGTCGTCGCCTTCATCCTGTCGGTCATCTTCTCGTGGAACAATTTCGTCTTCGGCGTAGTGCTCGCCAGCCGCGAGACGCGCACGTTGCCGGTGGCCGTCTACAACATGCTCTCCTACGAACAGGTGAGTTGGGGACCGCTCGCCGCCGCCGCACTGGTGGTGACGCTGCCGGTGCTGGTTCTGACCCTATTTGCACAAAGGCAGATCGTCGCGGGGCTGACCGCCGGCGCCGTCAAGGGCGGCTGAAGGCACGGTCCGGCATCACACTCTTTTCGAGGAAAAACCAATGGCATCGGTGACAATCAACAATGTGCAGAAGGCTTTCGGGTCCGCCAAGATCATTCACGATGTCAGCGTCGATATCGCCGATGGCGAGTTCGTCATCCTGGTCGGGCCGTCGGGCTGCGGAAAATCGACGCTGCTGCGCATGATTGCCGGGCTCGAAACCATCTCGGGCGGCAGGATCGCCATCGGCGATCGCGTCGTCAACAATCTGCGGGCGCGGGACCGCAACATCGCCATGGTGTTCCAGAACTACGCGCTCTACCCGCATATGACGGTGGCCGACAATATGGGCTTTGCCCTGAAGATCAAGAAAGCCGATCCGGCCGACACCGCCAGCCGCGTCGGCAGGGCCGCCAACATTCTCGGCCTGGACAAGCTGCTCGACCGCTACCCGCGCCAGCTTTCCGGCGGCCAGCGCCAGCGCGTCGCCATGGGCCGCGCCATCGTGCGCGATCCGCAGGTTTTCCTGTTCGACGAGCCGCTCTCAAATCTCGACGCCAAATTGCGCGTCCAGATGCGCGGCGAGATCAAGGCGCTGCACCAGCGGCTGGGCACCACCACCATCTATGTCACGCATGACCAGATCGAGGCGATGACCATGGCCGACAAGATCGTCGTGCTGCATGACGGCCTTGTCGAGCAGATCGGCGCGCCGCTCGATCTTTACGATCGCCCGGCCAATCTTTTCGTTGCCGGCTTCATCGGCTCGCCAGCCATGAACTTCATTGCCGGCCGCGTCGAGGAAGGGATTTTCCGCAGCACCAGCGGACTGACCCTGCCGTTGCCGGAAGGCGTCCATCCGGCGCATGCATCGGGGGGCGAACTCGTCTACGGAATACGCCCCGAACATATCCGTGCGACTGCCCAGGGCGTCCTTGGCACGGTCACGCTTCTGGAAGCGACAGGATCGGAAATCTTCGCCAGGGTGGATTGCGGCGGCGAGGAAATCTCCTGCCTTTTCCGCGAGCGGCTAGCCCTGAAGCAGGGCGAGCAGGTGCGCATCGAGATCGACCGCGCCTGTTCTCATCTGTTCGACGCCAGAACCGGCCGGCGACTCTAGTGATTGTAGCCAACTGGTCCGGCGCCTAGCATTTGGAACAGTATCAAATCAGAACTTATAGGCGATCCCGATCCGGAGCTCGTTGGTCTTGACGTGTTCGTGCTCTTCCCAGCCCGGGTCGGTGTTGTCGGTGACAGTCGTGACCTTGCCGAAATCTGTATAACGATATTCAGCCTGACCGACCCAGTTTTTGTTGAAAGCATAGGCGACGCCAGCGCCGATCGTCCAGCCGGCCTTGACTTCCGACTTGGAATCCGTTGCCGCGCCATCCTCGAACTTCGTGCGGATATCTCCCAGCGCCAAACCACCGGTGACGTAGGGCAGCCAATTGTCGAAGGCATAACCCAAGCGCCCGCGCAATGAGCCTTGGGCGTTAACATGGGTATTGTCATCACTGCCAAACGGCCAGTCCGGGTTGTGGCCGACAATTCCGGAGGCCTCGATATCGCCTTCGATGCCGCCGACGACGTTGCCCCATTGCATATTATAGCCGGCAAAAATACCTCCGGTGACTCCACGGACCCTGAAGCTATCCGAGTAATCCGAACTGCCGGAGACGACGCTTTCATCTTGGATGTGGTCTCTGCCCCAAGCATAACCGATCTGGCCGCCGACATAGGCACCTGTCCAATCATACGTGGAAGCGACCGGAAGCTCATTTACAACATCGGCTGCCATAGCCGACGTAAGAGTGGTGCCCAGAATCGCTGCAGCCAGAATGTATTTCATTGCCTGCCCCCGCGCCGTGCGCAAAACAAAATCTATATTGGGATATATCAGAAGAATTCCCTTACGGAAGCTGGCGGAGGGTGAGGGGTCCCGTATTTCCCAAAACTGTTGCGGCGATGCAACTTACATATAGAGAATGGCCGGCGCCACTCAGTGGGAGGTTGCCTGATTGGCGCCGGCCAGACGGTCCTGTTTCGGATCGCCACGCGACCAGCCATACCTGAGTCTTTACGTTACGTCATGTGGGGGGGCATTGGATGGCTCCCGTTCTCAATTTCAGAAATATAACCTTCGTTGTGCCGCCCCCTCAGCAGAGGTTGCCATGCCTCAAAAGGCCCTTCCCGCAAGTGCGGCATCCGATGTGCTGCAAATCGACAAAGCTCGATATCCAGGCGCTGATAGACAGGCTTGGGCCCTGTCACGGATCGCGGCATCAGGATCCAGTCGGAATATTCGGCTGCTCGAGATGGAACTCCGCGGGCCGCGACCGCCATCCGGTGTTCTTCACGGTCATCCCTGACTGCGAGGGCCAGCAGCGGGAGCGGAATCGGGGCTGGAAGCCGACTTTTGAGCGAGGGTTACGAGCCGTTACCTTACGTCAGGGCTCACGACACCGTGCTGCAACACTGGTCCGGCATGTTCTTTGCGTCAGCTACATTGAGTGGGCAACGGAGCCGAAACCATGCATCGAAACGACGCAGAACTGTGTGCGCGGGCGAGCGCACGGGGCATCAGGATCTATCAACGTTCAAAAACGGTTTGGATTGCGGAGGGGAGTTATAAAGGCCGCACCTTTGAGGTGAAAGGACGCACTCCGGGACCTACGCTCGTATTGTGGAAGGAAGCCACCCGATACAGAGGTTCAGGAATATAGATATGGCCCGCGGCCTGGCCTCTGCCTTCAGCGAATCCATTTTCGCAAAAGATGGCCCGCATCCAAGTCGATCGTTCGTTCGATCGGGATATCAAAATACCAGACGGCCGCCTCGTACTATCTAGCGCAAACTGCGATGCGCCCTCCACATCGCAACAATCAGCCCCGCTTCGGCGGGGCTCTTGTGCTATAATAGCACAAGTAACTTCTACCCAACCTGACGGGCGGCACTCCAGTACAACAGAGATCTACCGACTATGCGGCAGCCGCGTTCGCGGAAACGGCACGATCGTCAACAACGGAGCCTTCTGGAATTCTGCGGCCGCTATTTCTTCAATCATCACGTCAAGCCTCGCACAGACGCTCCGGCTCGTTTCGTCTTGGCCGCAAAGGCGGTTTTGTGCGCACTCCAAAAGCTCTCGCGCTACAGCGAAATCGCTTTGCATGGCAACACCACGGGTTAGCACGGCACTCGTATCGTCACCCCACTTAGTTGCGCGATTGCTAATATAAATATCGGCAATTTATGGATTGTTTGAAAGAAGCGGCGAGCATCATGAAAGATGGTAGACGCAGATTCCTATCTGGCGCATCGCGCTAACGAGCCCCTGCCGCCCAGCGTGCGCCATCCATGCGCCACCGAATCCCCGCCAACAGCTCGAAATCCTCGGGAAACTCCGGAAACGCTGGCAATTAAGGCAAATCATCATACTGCGTGAAATAACACCGGATTTGTTGCTAACTTATTGAATTTATTGGTGAGCGCGATGGGATTCGAACCCATGACCTACTGATTAAAAGTCAGTTGCTCTACCGGCTGAGCTACGCGCTCCCGCGGGCGCGAAAGGCTGCCCTCGAAATTGCGCGGAACATAGGGAGAGTGCCTCGGCCGGTCAACCGGAAAAAGAGCGCTGGCAAGCCGGGCTTTCGCAGCCCTATCACCGTGCCTGACCGGCCGTTTCAATCAAGAGGGAAACGATCCTGGCCAAGCCATTGTACGCCTCTCGCCAGCGCTGCGCACGGGCTGGAGAAACATTACAAATCAGTAACTTGGCATTTGGCGAGGAACCTTCCCCCGCATCGCCCGTTGTCTCGCCACAAGGGACGTCAATCACCCTTTCGAAGGAGAAGACAATGAACAAGATCGTATCGGGTATACTGGCGACCTCCCTGTCAGTTTCGTTCGCGGCGGCCGCCATGCCGGCCAATGCAGCGCAGATATTCGTGCCGCAGGCACCGGAGGCTTCGTCAAATATTCTGAACATCGAAGCCCGCAACGGTGATCTCCAATGGAAGTACCGTCATGGGGACCGCCGGAATTTCAACCGCAATCGGACCTTTGCCCGAAACAGCGGCAATAGCGTCTATTGGAATGGTCATCGCGGCTATCGCGAATACCATCGCGGCTATCGTCGCCATGGCGACAACTGGTTCCCGCTGGCTGCTTTCGCCACCGGTGCCCTGATCACCGGCGCCATCATCAACAACGAGAACAATCGCGTCTATGAAGGCAACGCGCATGTCCAGTGGTGCTACGACCACTATCGCAGCTATCGCTCTTCGGACAACACCTTCCAGCCGAACTACGGCCCTCGCCGGGAATGCCGGTCCCCCTACTGATCCGGGGATGAGCATCGCTCTCTGACGAGTGTTGGACAGAAGCCCGCGCCGGAAACGGCGCGGGCTTCTCTCTACGCGCTCAGCGTCCTGCGAACAGCGTCGCGCCAACCTGCGAGTTTGACGGCTCGAGTGGATTCTTCCATGTCCGGCTGGAACCGTCGCTCAAGCGCCCAGCTTTTCGCGAACTTCTTGGTATCCGGCCAAACACCGGCTTTCGAACCGGCGAGCCACGCAGCGCCGAGCGCCGTCGTCTCCAGAATGGTCGGACGGTCGACCGGCGCGTCGAGAATGTCGGCCAGCCGTTGCATGGTCCAGTCCGATGCCACCATACCGCCATCGACCCTGAGCACCGTTTTGGCCGAAGTCCCCTTCCAGTCCCTGCGCATGGCGTCGAGCAGGTCGCGCGTCTGGTAGGCCACGGCTTCCAGGGCGGCCCGGGCAAACTCCGCCGGTCCGGAATTACGGGTCAGGCCAAAGATGGCGCCGCGTGCCTCGGCGTCCCAGTGCGGTGCGCCGAGCCCGACAAAGGCCGGCACCAGATAGACGTTTTGCGTCGGATCGGCCTCGGCCGCCAACTTGCCGCTCTGCTCGGCCTTGCCGATCACCTTGATGCCGTCGCGCAACCACTGCACAGCGGCACCGGCGATGAAGATCGAGCCTTCCAGCGCATAGGTCGTCTTGCCGTTCAGCCGGTAGGCGATGGTCGTCAGCAACCGGTTCTTCGAGCGCACCAGGTCGGCACCGGTGTTGAGCAGCGCGAAACAGCCGGTGCCATAGGTGGACTTCATCATGCCCGGCTCAAAGCAGGCCTGACCGATGGTCGCGGCATGCTGGTCACCGGCGACGCCGAGAATTCTTATTTCGGCACCAAAGAGGTTTTTGTCCGTGATTCCATAATCATCGGCGCAGTCTTTGACCTCAGGCAGCATTTTGGCAGGGATGTTGAGGATAGACAGCAGCTCGTCGTCCCAGGCATTCTCTGCGATATTGTAGACCAGCGTGCGCGAGGCGTTGGTGGCGTCCGTGGCGTGGACCTTGCCGCCGGTCAGCCGCCAGATCAAAAAGCTGTCGATGGTGCCGGCCAGCAGTTCGCCCTTCTCGGCGCGTTTTCTGGCGCCCTTCACCTTGTCCAGCATCCACGCGATCTTGGTGCCGGAGAAATACGGATCGAGCAGCAGGCCGGTCTTTTTCGTGAATGTCTTCTCCAGCCCCTGTTTCTTGAGCTTGTGACACAGCGGCGCGGTGCGCCGGTCCTGCCAGACGATGGCATTGTGGATCGGCTTGCCGGTCGCCCTGTCCCAGATGACGACGGTCTCGCGCTGGTTGGTGATGCCCAGCGCCGCCATCTCGGAGGCATGCCGGCCGGCCTTCTTCAGTGCCGCCTTCACTGTCGCCACAACGCTCGCCCATATCTCCTCGGGATCGTGCTCGACCCAACCGGACGCCGGGTAGTGCTGGGTGAATTCCTTCTGCCCACTGCCAACGACCTTCATCTTGTCGTCGAACAGGATCGCCCGGGTCGATGTCGTTCCCTGGTCGATCGCCAGCACAAAACCGCTCATTCCAACGTTCTCCGCCTTGATACAAAGAAGGGAGACGGCAACAAGCCGCCTCCCCAATTTCACACGGGCGCGAGCGCCCGCATAGGACAGTCTTACTTCTGCCAGCTCTTCACCAGCTCATCATAGTTGATGGTGATCGGCTTTTCCTTCTCGTTCTCGATCTTCAACTGAGGAGCGAGATTGCCTTTCTTGACCGCGTCGGCGTTCCAGTAGGCGAGATCATGCTCTTCGGCCATCTTCGGGCCGATATCGCCCTGGACGCCCGACTTCTCGATGCGGCTCATGACCTTTTCCTGCTCGCCGCACAGCGAGTCCATTGCTTCCTGCGCCGTCTTGGCACCCGACGACGCATCGCCGATCGCCTGCCACCAGAGCTGTGCCAGCTTCGGATAGTCAGGCACGTTGGTGCCGGTCGGCGACCACTGTACACGGGCCGGCGAGCGGTAGAACTCGATCAGACCGCCGAGCTTGGGCGCACGTTCGGTGAAGCTCTTGTCGTGGATCGTGCTCTCGCGGATGAAGGTGAGGCCGACATGGCTCTTCTTCACGTCCACGGTCTTCGAGGTTACGAACTGCGCGTAGAGCCAGGCGGCCTTGGCGCGGTCCGTCGGCGTCGACTTCATCAGCGTCCAGGAACCGACGTCCTGATAGCCGAGCTTCATGCCGTCCTTCCAGTAGACACCGTGCGGCGACGGTGCCATGCGCCATTTCGGCGTGCCGTCGTCGTTCAGCACCGCCTTGGCGCCCGCGTCGACCATCGAGGCGGTGAAGGCGGTGTACCAGAAGATCTGCTGGGCAACCGCGCCCTGCGCCGGGACCGGTCCCGATTCGGAGAAGGTCATGCCCTGGGCTTCAGCCGGAGCGTAGGCCTTCAGCCAGTCGAGATACTTCTGGATCGAGTAGACGGCAGCAGGACCATTGGTGTCGCCGCCGCGTGCCGTGCAGGAGCCGACCGGTCGTGAATTCTCGTCGACCTTGATGCCCCATTCGTCGACAGGCAGGCCGTTCGGAATGCCCTTGTCGCCATTGCCGGCCATGGACAGCCAGGCATCGGTGAACCGCCAGCCGAGCGACGGGTCTTTCTTGCCGTAGTCCATGTGGCCGTAGACCTTCTTGCCGTCGATCTCGCGGCCGGTGAAGAACGCGGCGATATCCTCATAGGCAGACCAGTTGACCGGAACGCCGAGGTCGTAGCCGTACTTCGCCTTGAAGTCCGCCTTGTTCTTCTCGTCGTTGAACCAGTCGTAACGGAACCAGTAGAGGTTCGCGAACTGCTGGTCGGGCAGCTGGTAGAGCTTTTTGTCCGGAGCCGTTGTGAACGAGGTGCCGATGAAGTCCTTGAGGTCAAGGTTCGGATTGGTGACATCCTTGCCCTCGCCCGCCATCCAGTCGGTCAGATTGCGCACCTGCTGGTAGCGCCAGTGGGTGCCGATCAGGTCGGAATCGTTGACCCAGCCGTCATAGAGGTTCTGGCCGGTCTGCATCTGGGTCTGGATCTTCTCGACGACGTCACCTTCCTGGATGACGTCATGCGTGATCTTGATGCCGGTGATGGCGGTAAAGGCCGGCGCCAGCACCTGCGATTCATACTGATGCGTGGCGATGGTTTCGGAGACGACCTTGATGTCCATGCCGGCGAACGGCTTGGCTGCGTCAATAAACCACTGCATTTCGGCTTCCTGGTCGGCGCGCGAAAGCGTCGAAAGCGGGCCTATCTCCTTGTCAAGAAAGGCTTTTGCTTCGTCCATCCCCGCATAGGCATTGCCCGCGCCCAGCAATAGGACAAGGGCAGTCGTTGATGTTAAAAATTGCCGTCGCATTAGTTTCCTCCACTGTTTCAGGTTTCAAGTGCGATCTGGAGCGGCGGCCGGCACGCTGTCGCTCCAACAGTTTCCCCCTCTATACGTAGCGGAACACGCCAATGGCGTAGACCACGGAGAGAGCGAGAGCCCACCACAGGTTGGATCCGACAAGACCCAGCCAAGCGAGATGGATAAAGGCGCTGCCAAGCAGCGACAGGAAAAGACGGTCGCCGCGCGTCGTCTCGAAGCGCAGGATGCCGACGCGCGGATTACCGCCCGGCGCGGCGTACTCCCACACCGCCATGCCGCACAGCAGCAGCAGGATGGTTGCGAAGAAGGCCGCCGTCGGCCACGTCCACGCCATCCAGGTGAGGTCGAAATTCATGATCATACCCTCCCCAGGGCAAAGCCCTTGGCGATGTAGTTGCGCACGAACCAGATGACCAGCGCGCCGGGGATCAGCGTCAGCACACCGGCGGCGGCGAGCAGGCCCCAATCCATGCCGGCGGCCGAAACGGTGCGGGTCATGGTGGCGGCGATCGGCTTGGCATCGGTGGTGGTCAGCGTGCGCGCGATCAGCAATTCTACCCACGAGAACATGAAGCAGAAGAAGCAGGCGACGCCGATGCCGCTCGCGATCAGCGGCATGAAGATCCTGACGAAGAAGCGCGGGAACGAATAGCCGTCGATATAGGCGGTCTCGTCGATTTCCTTCGGCACGCCCGACATGAAGCCTTCCAGGATCCACACCGCCAGCGGCACGTTGAACAGGCAGTGCGCCAGCGCGACCGCGATATGCGTATCGATCAGGCCAAAGGCCGAGTAAAGCTGGAAGAACGGCAGCGCGAACACCGCCGGCGGCGCCATGCGGTTGGTCAGCAGCCAGAAGAACAGATGCTTGTCGCCAAGGAAGCGGTAGCGCGAGAAGGCGTAGGCGGCCGGCAATGCCGCCGCCACCGAAATCACCATGTTCATCACCACATAGGTGATCGAATTGATGTAGCCCGAATACCAGGACGCATCGGTGAAGATGGTGACGTAATTGGCGATCGTCGGCGCATGCGGGTAGAGCGTCAGCGACGAGACGATCTCCGCATTGGTCTTGAAGCTCATGTTGATGAGCCAGTAGATCGGCACCAAAAGCACGATTATGTAGAGCGTCGGCACGATCCACCACCAGCGCGATTCCTCGCCGCGCCGCCGCATGCGCCTGTCGAGATCGCTATGCGACAGCGAACTGGCGAGACCTTCGGTGGCGGCGGATCCGTTCATCGCATTCCGCTCGGTTCGTTCATTGGCGCCGCTCATCTCAGCGCTCCGCGTCATAGTTGGTCATCACGGTGTAGAACACCCACGACAACAGGAGGATGATGAGGAAGTAGACGAGCGACATGGCCGCGGCTGGACCGAGGTCGAACTGGCCAAGCGCCGTCTTGACGAGGTCGATCGACAGGAACGTCGTCGAATTGCCCGGGCCGCCGCCAGTGACGACGAAGGGTTCGGTGTAGATCATGAAACTGTCCATGAAGCGCAGCAGCACGGCGATCAGGAGAACGCGCTGCATCTTGGGCAATTGGATGTAGCGGAACACCGCCCAGCGCGAGGCACCGTCTATCTTGGCCGCCTGATAGAAGGCGTCGGGGATGGAGACGAGGCCGGCGTAGCAAAGCAGCACGACGAGGCTGGTCCAGTGCCAGACATCCATGATGATGATGATGACCCAAGCGTCGAACGGGTCCTGCACATAGTTGAAGTCGATGCCCAGCGCGTTGATGTAGTAGCCCAGCAGGCCGATGTCGTTGCGCCCGAACACCTGCCAGATGGTGCCGACGACGTTCCACGGGATCAGCAGCGGTAGGGCCATCAGCACCAGGCAGACCGGTACGCCCCAGCCCTTCTTGGGCATGTTGAGCGCGATGAAGATGCCGAGCGGCACTTCGATGGCGAGGATGATGAAGGAAAAAATCAGGTTGCGGGTCATCGCCTCCCAGAAGCGGCGCGACGACAGCAGTTCCTCGAACCACTCGGTGCCGGCCCAGAAGAAGACATTGTTGCCGAACGTGTCCTGCACCGAATAGTTGACCACGGTCATCAGCGGAATGACGGCCGAGAATGCCACCAGCACCAGCACCGGCAGCACCAGGAACCAGGCCTTGTTGTTCCAGGTCTTGTCCATCTATGCCCCCATCTCGACACGCCAGGAATCGGCGTAGATGTTGATGCCGGCTGGGTCGAACCGCACCTTCGGATCGGCGGGGACGGTTTCGTCCTCGCCGATAACCGCCGCGATGTCGCGGCCTTCCAGTCTGGCGCGCACGACCTTGTGGCGGCCGACATCCTCAACCTTGCTGATGGATACGGACATGCCGTCGCGACCAAGTCTTACATACTCGGGACGGATACCAAGCTCGATGGCTCCGCCGCCTGCCTTGGGTGCGCCCGGAAGTTCGATCCGTTGCGAGCCGAGGGTCGCCGTCTTGCCGTCGATCGCCACCGGCATGACGTTCATGCCGGGAGAGCCGATGAAATAGCCGACAAAGGTGTGGCGCGGCCGCTCGAACAGTTCCGCCGGCGTGCCGATCTGGACGATGCCGCCATCATACATCACGACGACCTGGTCGGCGAAGGTCAGCGCCTCGGTCTGGTCGTGGGTGACATAGACCATGGTGTAGCCGAACCGGCGGTGAAGCTGCTTCAATTGAGAGCGCAGCACCCATTTCATGTGCGGGTCGATAACGGTCAGCGGCTCGTCGAACAGGATGGCATTGACGTCGGAGCGCACCAGGCCGCGGCCGAGCGATATCTTCTGCTTCTGGTCGGCGGTCAGGCCCCTCGCCTTCTTCTTCGCCCATGACGCCAGGTCGATCATCTCCAGCGTCTCGCGCACCTTGCGGTCTACGTCCGCTTCCGGCACCCCGCGGTTGCGCAGCGGGAACGCCAGATTGTCGTAGACAGTCATGGTGTCGTAGATGACGGGGAACTGGAACACCTGCGCGATGTTGCGCTCCTGCGTCGACAGATTGGTCACATCCCTGCCGTTGAACAGCAACTGGCCGTGCGAGGGATGAAGCAAGCCCGAAATGATGTTGAGCAGTGTGGTCTTGCCGCAGCCGGAAGGCCCGAGCAACGCATAGGCGCCGCCGTCCTCGAACGTATGATGCACTTCCCGCAAGGCGAAATCGGCATCCTTCCGCGGATTCGGCAGGTAGGAATGGCGGATGTGATTGACGTCGATGCGCGCCATATCGCCCTCCTATGCAGCCAGCTTGGGTGCGGTCACGGCGCGACCGTGCTCGTCGAAAACCATGATGTGGCGCGGGTCGATGAACACGTCGACCACCTCATCGGTCTCGAAATCGCGAATGCCGTGGGTCAGCATGACCCAGCGGACGTCGGCGAAGTCGAGATGGATGAAACTCTCCGACCCGGTGATCTCGGTGATCGTCACCTTCGCCCGCACCGGCACCGCCGAGGCATTGGGCCGTTCAAGCGAAAGATGATGCGGCTGGAAGCCGACCGTGTAGTTGCCATCGGCGATGCCGACGAGCTCCGCGGGCACCGGCAGTTTGACGCCACCTTCCAGCAGGAAGTCGGCACCCTTCTTGGCCAGCACGATGGTGTTGAGCGGCGGATCGGCGAAGGTCCTGGCCGTCACCAGGTCGGCCGGCTTGCGGAACACCTCGATGGTCGGCCCGAACTGGGTGATGCGCCCTTCAGAAAGCGTCGCCGTGTTGCCGCCGAGCAGCAGCGCCTCATGCGGCTCAGTGGTGGCGTAGACGAAGATGGTGCCGGTAGCGGCGAAAATCCTCGGCAGTTCCGCGCGCAGTTCCTCGCGCAATTTATAGTCGAGATTGGCCAGCGGCTCGTCGAGCAGCACCAGGCTGGCATTCTTGACGATGGCGCGCGCCAGGGCCGTGCGCTGCTGCTGGCCACCCGACAGGTTAAGCGGCGTGCGGTCGAGATAGGGCGTCAGCTTGAGCAGCGCCGCAGCTTCCCGCACCTGGCTGTCGATCTTGGCCTGCTCGACGCCAGCCACCCGCAGCGGCGAGGCGATGTTCTCGTAGACGGTCATCGCCGGATAGTTGATGAACTGCTGGTAGACCATGGCGATCTTGCGCTTCTGCACCGGCACGCCGGTGACATTCTGACCGTCGAACCAGACCGAGCCGGAGGTCGGCACATCGAGACCCGCCATCAGCCGCATCAGGCTGGTCTTGCCGGAAAGTGTGGGTCCGAGCAGAACGTTGAGCGAGCCGTGCTGAAGCGTCAGCGACACATCGCGGATATGCTCTGCCGCACCGACCGTCTTGGTGACGTTTCTCAGTTCCAGCATGACGCCTCCTCCCAGGCTTTATGCATCAGCTCCAAGCCTTCTTCATTCGGCAGCCACGACATGCCGCCGGCTTATTCCGCGCATGAATTCATCAAGCGCCGCCGCCTGCTCGCGGCCGAGATGCAGGCCGCGCTTGGTTCTGCGCCACAGTACATCCTCGGCCGTGACGGCCCATTCGTTTTCAACGAGATAACGCACCTCGGCTTCGTAGAGATCGGCGCCGAAACCGCGGCCGAGATCGGCATTCGACCTGGCAAGGCCGAGCAATGTCCGGGCGCGTGTCCCGTAAAGCCGGGTCAGCCGGCGGGCCATGCGCGCATCCAGGAACGGATAGGCCGACTTCAGTTTCGCCACTTCGGCGTCGAAACCGGTCGCCGGAAAATCGCCGCCCGGCAGCGGTGCATTTGCCGTCCATGGCTTGCCACGCTTGCCGAGGAAACCCTCGATCTTCTCCAGCATTGATTCCGACAGCCGGCGATAGGTGGTGATCTTGCCGCCGAAGGCATTGACGATCGGGGCGGTGCCCTCGCCGCCATCGGCCTTCAGCACGTAGTCGCGCGTTGCCTCCTGCGCCTTGGAGGCGCCGTCATCGTAGAGCGGACGGACGGCGGAATAGGTCCAGACGATGTCCGAGCGCTTGACCGGCTGCGCGAAATACTCGCTCGCCGCGGCACACAGATAATCGATCTCGGTCTCGCTGATCTTCACGTCGTGCGGATCGCCGGGATAGTCTTGGTCGGTGGTGCCGATCAGCGTGAATTCGTCCTCGTAAGGAATGGCGAAGATGATGCGGCCATCCTTGTTCTGGAAGAAATAGGCGCGCGGATCGTCGAACTTCTTGCTGATGACGATATGGCTGCCCTGCACAAGGCGGACATTGTGCACATCGTTCATGCCGACCACGCCGGAAAGCACATGATCGACCCATGGCCCGGCGGCATTGACCAGCAGCCGCGCCTTGATCTCTTCGATCTCCCCGGTCTGCAGGTTCTCGATCTTGATTGTCCACACGCCACCTTCGCGGCGCGCTCCAACCACCTTCGTGCGGGTTCGGATCGTTGCGCCGCGATCGGCGGCATCCCGCGCATTGAGCGCCACCAGACGCGCATCGTTGACCCAGCCATCCGAATATTCGAAGGCTTTCTTGAAAAGCGGTTTCAGCGGCTTGCCGGCCGGATCCCTGGCCATATCCAGCGTCCTGGTCGCCGGCAGCAATTTGCGCCCGCCAATGTGGTCGTAGAGAAAGAGACCGAGCCTGATCAGCCAGGCGGGCCGCAGGCCCTCGGCATAGGGCAGCACGAAACGCATCGGCCAGATGATATGGGGAGCGTTCTTCCACAGAACCTCGCGTTCCATCAGCGCCTCACGCACCAAACGAAACTCATAGAACTCAAGATAGCGCAGGCCGCCATGGATCAGCTTGGTCGAGCCTGAGGAGGTCCCGCTGGCCAGGTCATTCATCTCGGCGAGAAAGACGGAAAAGCCACGTCCGGCGGCATCGCGGGCGATGCCGCAACCATTGATGCCGCCACCTATGACGAAAATGTCACGGATCGGAGATGCGTCCACAAGTTCCTCCAACGATTTCGCATTGCACCATTTTTGGCTTTTTACGAAACCGTGGCGGAATTATTTCGAAATGAGAACGAATGTCAAACGAAATATCACAAGCACGTGAAAGGCTCGTAATGGCACCCTGAAAAGTCGCTAACCGGCGGACGTCTCGATGAGCTGAACCTCCGCTTCCTGGCAGATCTTGCGCACCGATGGGATGTCGCAACGGTCGGTGATGAAAGTGTTGACCTGGGACAGATGGCCAATGCGCACCGGCGCCGTGCGCTCGAACTTGGTCTGGTCGGAAACCAGAATGACGTGCCTTGCATTGGCGATGATCGCTTGCGCCACCTTGACCTCGCGAAAGTCGAAATCGAGTAAGGCGCCGTCATGGTCGATCGCCGACGCGCCGATCACGGCATAGTCGACCTTGAACTGCCTGATGAAATCGACCGCGGCTTCGCCGACAACGCCACCATCGGAGCCGCGCACGACGCCGCCGGCGATGACCACCTCGATCGAAGGATATATGCGCATCCTATTGGCAACATTGATATTATTGGTGATGACCATCAGGCCGGTGTGGTCCAGAAGCGCCTTGCTGACCGCCTCCGTCGTCGTGCCGATGTTGATAAACAGAGAGGCGTTGTCGGGAATCAGCCTTGCCGCAGCGCGGCCGATCGCCTCCTTCTCCTCGGCGGCGATCTTGCGCCTGGCCTCATACTCCATGTTCTCTATGCCGGATGGAAACAGCGCGCCGCCATGGATACGGGAAAGCAGCCGCTGGTCACACAGGTCGTTGAGATCCTTGCGTATGGTCTGCGGAGTCACGTTGAAATGGCTGGCCAGATCATCGACCAGCACGCGACCATGGTCCTTGGCCATCTGGATGATTTCGGCATGGCGCGGCGACAGATACATAAGGCAAGCTCCCGTTTTCGTTTTTCTTGTCTATAGTCGAAAACGAAACAGATGAAAAGGCATAAGCCGGCTAATGAAAATCACATGATTGCAAAGGCAAACCCCAACGCAATCCCGGCTAGGCCCGATCAAGCCATGTCGCGCGCGATTTCGGTGATGACGATGAAAGCCGCATCGACGTCAGTGGCGGTCGTTTCGAACTGGCCGACCTGGAACCGGATTGCCACCCTTCCGTCGACCCTCGTTTGCGTCAGATAGATGCGACCGTCATCGTTGATCGCATTGACCAGCCGCAGATTGTGCTCGTCCGCGTCGGCGCGGGTTGCAGCTTTGTGCCGGAACGAAAACAGCGACAGCATGGGTTCGCTGACGATCTCGAAATCCGCCTCCCCCGCCAGCCGTGCGGCAAGACCCTCGCTCCACGCCACATGATCGCGGATCATCGTCCGCAGTTTTTCCAGCCCGTGCGCACGCAACAGAAACCACAATTTGAGCGCGCGGAAGCGCCGGCCCAGCGGTACCGACCATTCGGAATAGTTGATGATGCCGTCATGGCCATGGGTCTTCAGATAGTCCGGCTTGATGGCCAGCGTCCTGACATGGCTTTCGGGATCGCGCAGGAACTGGATTGAACAGTCAAACTGCGCGCCCAGCCATTTGTGTGGATTGAAGACAATCGAATCGGCGCCTTCGACGCCGGCCCAGAAATGCCGGTATTCCGGGCAGATCATCGCCGATCCCGCCCAGGCCGCATCGACGTGAAGATAGAGCCCATGCCGTTTCGCCACCTCGGCAACCGTGGCAATGTCGTCGGTGCCGCCTGTGCTGGTGCCACCAACGCAGGCGATGATGCCCGCGGGCAGCATTCCGGCTTCCTGGTCGGTGACGATTGCCGCTTCGAGGGCCGCGGTATCCATGGCGCGAAAGCGGCCGGCGACCGGGATGCGCACGAGATTGTCCTCGCCGATACCCGACACCCAGATTGCCCGGTCGATCGAGGTGTGCACCTGGTCCGACGAATAGATGCGCAACCGCGCCTGCCCGGCCAGTCCCCTCTTGTTGCCTTGCCAGTCGAGCGCCCGCTCGCGCATCGTCAAGACCGCGGCCAGTGTCGCCGACGAGGCCGAATCCTGGATAACCCCGGAGAAGCCTTCCGGCAGGCCGAGCGCCTGGCGCATCCAGTCGACGGTCCGCGTTTCGAGTTCGGTCGCCGCCGGCGAGGTCTGCCACAACATGCATTGGGCGGCCATCGCCGACACCAGATACTCCGCCACCACCGAGACCGGCGCGGCATTCGCCGGAAAATAAGCGAAAAGGCGCGGATGCTGCCAATGCGTCATCCCCGGCAGAACCTTCTCCTCGAAGTCGGCGAAGATCCTGTCCATCGGCTCCGCGTCTTCAGGCGGCGAAGCTTCGATGCTCCTGAAAATATCACCCGGCTTGACCAGCGGCCGCACCGGCCGGTCGCGAAGTGTGTTGCGGTAGTCGGCGCCCCAGTCAGCGGCGCGCCGCGACCAATGCCGGAATTCATCGTTGTTCATCTTGTCCTCCCGACATGATCCCTCACCGCCATCCGTCGCGGTTGGCTTCTCAAGATCAATACATGTGAAATACAAGAAACCGCCAGCCAGGCGCCCCTAGCCAGGGAAATCCGGCAGGCTGGCAAAGGCCGTCTTCAGTGCATTCGACCAGCCGTCCGAGATGGTGCGGTAATACTGGTCGTCCTGGCCGATCCGCCTCTTCAACCCGACCTTGAAAGCATCTTTTTCCAGGAAGAGCATGTCGAGCGGCAGGCCGACGGACAAATTCGACTTCAGTGTCGAATCGAACGACACCAAAAGCAGCTTCACCGTCTCGGCAAGGCTCATCGTCTTTTCATAGGCGCGGATGATGATCGGCTTGCCGTATTTGGTCTCGCCGATCTGGAAGAAAGGCGTGTCGTCGGTCGATTCGATGAAATTGCCCTCGGGATAGATCATGAAAAGCCGCGGCTCGCTGCCCTTGATCTGACCGCCGAGAATGAACGAGGCATTGAAGTAGGAATCCGCCTTTTCACCGGCCGGTGACGAACTGGCGATCACCTCCTTGACGGTATCGCCGACCATCCGCACGGTCTGGTACATGGATGGCGTTTCCAGCAGAGTGGAGTGTCGCTCCGAGATAGCCTTGGTGCGCTCGTCGAGCAGGCTGACCACCGCTTGGGTCGTCGCCAGGTTGCCGGCCGACATCAAGACGATGACGCGCTCGCCCGGCTCTTCCCAGACATGCATCTTCTTGAAGGTGGAGATCGAATCCATGCCGGCATTGGTACGCGTGTCCGACATGAACACGAGCCCGCGATCGATCTTCAGGCCGACGCAATAGGTCATGGAATCTCTTCTAGCTGCAATCCTGGGGGATTACTGCTCCACCGTGACGGTGACCGCAAGCTGTTCTTCCGCCTGTCCCAGCCGAATCCCCGACACCGGTGTGGCGTCGCGGTAGTCGCGACCGGTTGCCACCTTTACATAGCGTTCGTCCGGAGAAATGCCATTGGCGGCATCGAAAGCAACCCAGCCAAGACCCGCGACATGCGCCTCGGCCCAGGCATGGCTTGCCGCCTGCTCTACCGTCGCGTCCAGCATCAGATAACCGCTGACGTAGCGGGCCGGAAAGCCCATGGCGCGCGCGGCGGCCGCAAAGATGTGGGTGTGATCCTGGCAGACACCGCTCTTGAGCGCCAACGCTTCCTCTGCCGGCGTCGTCGCGGTGGTGCTGCCCGGCGTGTAGGCGACGCGTTCACCGATGATCGCCATCAGCCTGTGCAGCCTTTCGATATCAGTCCCCTTGTCGACGGATGCGGCGAGTCCGCGAATGCCGCTGCCGATCGCCGTCAATGGCGTTTCATGGCTGTAAAGCCAGAGCGGGGTAAAGCCCTGATGTGGTCCGGAGACGCCCGCGGTGTCGCGCGTCACCACTTCGCCGGATGCTTCCACCGTGATGAAGTCGCGCTCGCCCTCGACGCTCAACAGCCGTGTATCGTTGCCGAAATGGTCAACAAAACGAACCTCTTCGCGCGCGCCTTCGATGACCAGGGCCCAGGACAGAACGGTCTGCGTCGATCCGCTGACCGGAAGCAGCCGCAGCCGCTGCAACAAATATTGCACCGGCGCATCATAGCGGTACTCGGTCCTGTGGGTGATCTTCAGCCGCATGCTTTTGTTCCGTTTGTGAGCATGATGTTGTCCGAAAACCGGTTCCCACTTTTCGCTGACGCGGTCCTTCGGTTCGGGATCATGCTCAATTGAACCGGTAATCTTGCGCGATCTCGTTGCCGAGCTTGGTGTTGTCGCGAATGAAGGCGGCCAGGAATTCATGAAGGCCGGCGTCGAATATGTCCTTGATCGACCCGGCTCTCAGCATCGCCTGCGTCTTCTCGGCGGTCGCGTGGCAGGCGTGACGTTCGCCGTAGTCGTCGCCGAGGAACTTCAGGTGCTCGGACAGGAAGCGATAGCAGAAGGTCAGCGAACGCGGCATGCGGACATTGAGGATCAGGTAGTCGGCAATGTTGGTTGGCTTGTAGTCGGCGTCATAGACCCAGCGATAGGAGCGGTGCGCCGATACTGAGCGCAAGATCGATTCCCACTGATAGTTGTCGAGCGTCGAGCCAACCCAGGAGATCGACGGCAACAGCACATAGTATTTCACGTCGAGAATGCGTGCCGTGTTGTCTGCCCGCTCGACATAGGTGCCGAGCTGCGAGAAGTCGAAGATCTCGTTGCGCAGCATGGTGCCGTAGAACGAACCGCGGATCAGCGCCGTCTCGCGCTTGATAGCGTCGAGCACGCTGGGCAGGTCGCGCTCGTCGATAGGCTTGGCCAGCATCCGTTTCAGCGCCATCCAGGCTTCGTTGATGCTTTCCCAGGTTTCGCGCGTCAGCGCGGTGCGCACCATGCGGGCATTGTTGCGGGCTGTCTCGATCGCCGCCATCGTGCTCGATGGGTTCGACGCATCGCGCAGCAGGAAGTCGGCGACGTTGGCGGCGGTATAATCCTGGTATTTCTGCGTGAAGGCGGCGTCGGAGCCGGCGCTGAGCAGCACCGAGTTCCATTCCTCCGAGGCGCTTTGCGTGCGGGTCAGCGCCATGCGCAAGCCGGCATCAACCAGGCGCGCCATGTTTTCGGCCCGCTCGATATAACGGTTCATCCAGTAGAGTCCGTTGGCGGTCCGGCCTAAAAGCATCCAAAATCCTTCAAATGAAAATCAGTCATCCAGCACCCATGTGTCCTTGGTGCCGCCGCCTTGCGAGGAATTGACGACCAGCGAGCCTTCCTTGAGCGCAACGCGCGTCAGCCCGCCCGGCACGATCTGGATGCGGTCGGAGACCAGCACGTAAGGCCTGAGATCGACATGGCGCGGCGCCAGCCCTTTGTCGGTCAGGATCGGGCAGGTCGACAGCGCCAGTGTCGGCTGGGCGATGTAGTTCGACGGCTTTGCCTGAAGTTTCTTGGCAAAAGCCTCGCACTCCTTCTTGGTCGCCGCCGGGCCGACCAGCATTCCGTAGCCGCCGGAGCCATGCACTTCCTTGATCACCAGCTCGTGGATGTGCTCGAGCACGTATTTCAGACTGTCGGGCTCGGAACAGCGCCAGGTCGGGATGTTGCCGAGGATCGCCTTGCGGCCGGTGTAGAACTCGACGATCTCGGGCATGTAGGAATAGATCGCCTTGTCGTCGGCGATGCCGGTGCCCGGTGCGTTGGCGATGGTGATGTTGCCGGCCCGGTAGACATCCATGATGCCGGGTACGCCAAGCGCCGAATCCGGCCTGAAGGTCAGCGGATCGAGGAAAGAATCGTCGACGCGACGATAGAGCACGTCGATCTGCTTGTAGCCTTCGGTGGTGCGCATCGCGACATGGCCGTCGACGACGCGCAAATCCTGGCCCTCGACCAGTTGAACGCCCATCTGGTCGGCAAGGAAGGCGTGTTCGAAATAGGCGGAATTGTAGCTGCCGGGCGTCAGCACGGCGATGGTCGGCGCGCCCTTGGTGCCTTGCGGGCGCACCGCCGCCAGCGATTGGCGCAGAAGCTGCGAGTAGTTCTCCACCGGCCGCACCTTGATCTTCTGGAACAGCTCGGGGAACAGCTGCATCATCGTCTCACGGTTTTCCAGCATGTAGGAGACGCCCGACGGAGTGCGTGCGTTGTCCTCCAGCACGTAGAATTCGTCCTCGCTGATGCGCACGATATCGACGCCGATAATATGGGTGTAGACGCCGGCCGGTGGCCTGACGCCAATCATTTCCGGCAGAAAAGCCTCGTTCCTAGCGATCAGCTCGGTGGGAACACGGCCGGCGCGCAGGATTTCCTGGCGATGGTAGATATCGTCGAGGAAAGCATTCAGCGCCTGCACGCGCTGCTCGATGCCTTGCGTGAGGCGTCGCCATTCATTGCCCGAAATGATGCGCGGAACGATATCGAACGGGATCAGCCGTTCGGATGCTTCCTGCTCGCCATAGACGGCGAAGGTGATGCCGGTCTTGCGGAAGACGCGTTCGGCGTCCTGCATCTTCTCGGTAAGTCTGGCTGGATCCTGCTCCTTCAGCCAGCGATCATAAGCCGAATACGGTCTTCTCAATCCGGAGACTTCCGGAAGCATTTCGTCGAACGCTGCCAATCGCATACTCCCCTGTGACGCCATTTCACTGACGTCGCCGGAGAAAATCAAGCGTAATCGGTGATTTGGGAGATCCCGACGATCAGTAAGTTGCGCCTGCCTAAAATTGAGGCAGCTGAAATACGGCCTTGGTCAGGCTTTGCCTCGTGCCCGGGCAAGTGTGCTCAGGAGCTAAAAGGCGCGGAAGGTGACGACCGTGAACGTGTCCTTGATGCCGGGGAGAATCTGCACCTTCTCATTGACGAAATGCCCGACGTCTTCCTCATCGTCGACATAGAATTTGGCAAGCAGATCGTAATTGCCGGCGGTGGAGTAGATTTCCGAGGCGATCTCGGCATCGGCAAGCGCGCTGGCAACCTCGTAGGATTTGCCCAGCTCGCATTTGATCTGCACGAAAAACGCCTTCATGGCTTCGTCCCGCTAAATTCCAAGTCCAAGCGGCCCTTCTGGCAGACTGGAGGCGGGCTTTCAAGCGCTGGAATCCGTACTCAGCCGGCGGTGACCGTCGGAGAATTCTTCGCCCAGGCCGGCAAAAGGGCCAAGACGGCAAGGCTGGCAACACCCTTCAGCAAAAGGCACCGGTCGACAGGCTGTGCGAACATCCTTCGTCTCATGGCTTGCACGCTCTCGCCCCAGACCACGACGAGCGACCCGCCTTATGGAACCGCAACCCTGGGAAATGCGCCGAGACGAGGCGAATATTCGCCGTTGCTGAAACCGTGAAGCGCCGCCAAGCGTATGTTAGGATGCCTCCTGGAACAGATTTTCTGGAGGCAGCTTTTCGAGGGCAACGGAGACAGGCCATGCGCCGCATGTTTTTTGCATTCGCGTTCGTTCCGTTCATCCTGGCCTCGTCGGCCTTCGCCGGCGATGCTGAGGTCAAGGCGGCGCAGGCAGCCATCGACGGCCAGTTGAAAGCGTTCGTCGCCAATGACGGCGCCACTGCCTACAGTTACGCGGCGCCCAACGTGAAACAGATTTTCCCGACCGTCGACACCTTCATGAACATGGTGACCAACGGCTACCCGCCGGTGCGCAAGCCACAGACCTATTCCTTCGGCAAGGTCGAGGAGACGAGCCCGGGTTCGATCGTCCAACAGGTGCTGATCGTTGGGCCGGACGGCAAGGACTACGAGGCGGTGTACACGCTGCAGGAACAGCCAGACGGCACGTTCCAGATCACTGGCTGCAGCCTGCGCGCTTCGAATTCACTCAGCACCTGAGCGTTGGTTACACCAGTGGAATATCGCCCCTCGCCCAGCCTTCGGTGATCTCGGCCGAGCGCGTCTCGAAGGAGCCGATCTCGATCGCGGCGCGAATGTCCTGCATAAGCTTTTGATAATAGGAAAGATTGTTCCAAGTGAGCAGCATGGCGCCGAGTGCCTCTTGCGAGCGCACCAGATGGTGCAGATAGGCGCGCGAGTAATCCCGTGCGGCGGGGCAGTCGCTGTCCTCGTCGAGCGGGCGCGGATCGTCGGCATGGCGGGCGTTGCGCAGATTGACCTTGCCGCGCCTGGTGTAGGCAAGGCCATGCCGGCCGGCCCGTGTCGGCATGACGCAATCGAACATGTCGATGCCGCGCGCCACCGATTTCAAGATATCGTCCGGTGTGCCGACACCCATCAGATAGCGTGGCTTGTCTGCCGGCAGTTCGGGACAGGTGATGTCGAGCATCTCGAGCATCACGGCCTGCGGCTCGCCGACGGCCAGGCCACCAACGGCATAGCCCTTGAGCTCCATCGCGCTCAGCGCCTGTGCCGACCGCACTCTGAGTGCTGCGTTGTCGCCGCCTTGCACGATGCCGAACATTGCCTTTCCCGGCTGGTCGCCAAATGCCGTCTTGCAGCGCTCGGCCCAGCGCAGCGAAAGCTCCATCGCGCGCTCGATCTCCTTCATCTGGGCCGGAAGCGCCGTGCATTCGTCGAGCTGCATCTGGATATCGGAATCGAGCAGCCCCTGGATCTCGATCGAGCGCTCCGGCGACATCTCGTAGGCCGCGCCGTCGATATGCGAGCGGAAGGTGACGCCCTTCTCGGTTAGTTTTCGCAGTTTCGACAGCGACATCACCTGGAAGCCGCCGCTGTCGGTCAGGATGGGATGCGGCCAGCGGGCGAATTCATGCAAGCCGCCGAGCCGCGCCACACGCTCGGCGCCGGGCCGCAGCATCAGATGGTAGGTGTTGCCAAGGATGATGTCGGCGCCAACGCCACGCACCTGGTCCATGTACATCGCCTTGACCGTGCCGCCGGTGCCGACCGGCATGAAGGCCGGCGTGCGGATCTCGCCGCGCGGCATGTCGATCACACCGCGTCGTGCCTTGCCGTCAGTCGCCAGAACCTTGAAGGTGAACGGCTTAACCATTGAATTCCTTGTCATGTAGCGGCGCGCCCGGAGCCTGTTCGTCGAGCGACTGGCGGTAGCGGATGCAACCCCGCATGAATTTTGGCCACGGCGGCACGGCGATCGCCGGCTCGGTCTTTTCCGGCAGAAGATTCCACAGATCGGGATGATGCCAGCACAGATCATGCCCGGTGGCATCACGATGCTGGCGAATGCCGGCGCGCAATTTCCTGATTTCCGCGATCAGCGCGTCGCGGTCCAGGCCGTCGAGATCATCGTCCATCGCTCGTCTCCGCTCGATAAAGCAGGCTTGCGTCGCCATAGGAGTAGAACCTGTATTGGTTCTCGATGGCATGCGCATAGGCCGCGCGGATCGTGTCGAGGCCGCTGAAGGCGGAGACCAGCATGAACAGCGTCGAGCGCGGCAGATGGAAATTGGTCATCAGCATATCGGCGGTGCGAAAGCGGTAGCCGGGCGTGATGAAGATGTCGGTCGGGCCGGACCAGGCAGCCAGAGCGCCGTCCTCGCGCGCGGCACTCTCCAACAGGCGTAGCGAGGTCGTGCCGACAGCGATGATGCGCCCGCCCCTCGCCTTGGCCGCGTTCAGCGCGTCGGCGGTTGCCTCGCTGACCGAACCGGTCTCGGCGTGCATCTTGTGGTCGGCGGTATCGTCCACCTTCACCGGCAGGAACGTACCGGCGCCGACATGCAAGGTGACGAAGCGGCGCTCGATACCTTTGGCGTCGAGTGCGGCAAACAGCTCGGGCGTGAAATGCAGGCCCGCCGTGGGCGCCGCGACGGCGCCTTCTTCCCGGCATAGATGGTCTGGTAGTCGGCCCGATCACGCTCGTCATCGTCGCGCTTCGAGGCGATATAGGGCGGCAGCGGAATGTGGCCGACCGTATGCAGCGCCTCGTCCAGGAAAGGCCCCGAGAGATCGAAGCCAAGCAGCGCCTCGCCGCCCTCGCCTTTCTCGATCACCGTGGCATCGAGCTGGCCGAGGAAACAGGAATTGCCGTCATGGCCGAAATGGATGCGGTCGCCGGCGGCAATGCGCTTGCCCGGCCGCATGAAGGCCAGCCAGCGGTCCGGAGCCATGCGCATGTGCAGCGTCGCTTCGACTTGCGCCACCGCTTCGCCGCGCCGTCTGAAGCCTTTGAGCTGAGCCGGAATGACCTTGGTGTCGTTGAAAACCAGCACGTCGCCGGTGCGGAGCAAGGAAGGCAGATCGCCAACCGTCCGGTCATCGAGCCCCTCGCCGGGCTTGACCACCAGCATCCTGGCGCGATCGCGCGGCTCTGCCGGGCGTAGCGCGATGCGCTCCTCCGGCAGATCAAAGTCAAAGAGATCGACGCGCATCAGTAGAGCCGGACGAGCAGCGCTCCGGCCAAGAGCAGCACCGCGCCAGCGACGCGGCCGAGCGAGATCTCACGCACCGCGACGCCCAGGAAGCCGACACGGTCGATGAGCATGCCGGCCAGCAACTGGCCGGCTACGAGAAACGCCATCAGGTCGGCGGCACCGATGCGCGGCGTCAGGATCGTCGACAGTGTGACATAGAAGCCGCCGAGCATGCCGCCGGCCACGAACAGCCATGGTGCCGGCGCCTTCCAGTCGAGTGAGATGCCTTGCAGCTTCACCACCGCGACGGAGATGATGCCAAGCACGACCGCGCCCGACAGGAACGAAAACGCCGCCGCCGCGACCGGGAGCCCCAGGCCGCGCGCCAACTGCGAATTGATCGGCGCCCGTATGGCGATGAAGGCGCCGGACAGGATGCCGAGAAGCGACCAGACGACGCCCATCATTGTCGTTTCGCCTTACTTGACGTCGGCCGCGACCTTCAGCGACACGATCTTGTCGGGATCCTGCACCGGCTCGCCGCGCTTGATCTTGTCGACATTGTCCATGCCTTCGATGACCTGGCCCCAGACCGTGTACTGGCGGTTGAGGAAGGCGGCATCGTCGAAGCAGATGAAGAACTGCGAGTTGGCCGAGTTCGGGTTCTGCGAACGGGCCATCGAGCAGGTGCCGCGGCCATGGTTGGCGTTGGAGAATTCGGCCTTCAGGTCCGGTTTGTCGGAGCCGCCCATGCCGGCGCGCGACGGCGCGAAGGAGGGCTTGCTGGAATTGCCGAACTTGACATCGCCGGTCTGCGCCATGAAGCCTTCGATGACGCGGTGGAAGACCACGCCGTCATAGGCGCCTTCGCGGGCCAGTTCCTTGATGCGGGCAACGTGGCCGGGCGCCAGGTCGGGGAAAAGTTCAATGACGACCTTGCCCTTGGTCGTTTCCATGATGAGCGCGTTCTCGCGGTCCTTGATTTCGGCCATGTCAGATATCCTTTTGAGAAAACAGATTTATTTGTCGGCGGCGATGCGCACTTTGATCATCCGGTCGGGGTCTGTGACCGTACCGTTGTCCGCTTCGTCGCCCTTCTTGATATGGTCCACCAGTTCCATGCCGCTGACGACATTGCCGACGATGGTGTACTGGCCATCGAGCGGCGGCGCCGGCGCGAACATGATGAAGAACTGCGAATTGGCGGAGTTGGGGTCCTGCGAGCGGGCCATGCCGACCACGCCACGCTTGTAGTGCTCGGTCTGCGAGAATTCGGCCGGCAGGTCGGGCAGATCGGAGCCGCCGGTGCCGACGGCCTCGGCGCTGAAGCCCTTCTTCATGTTGCCGAACTTGACGTCGCCGGTCTGTGCCATGAAGCCGTCGATGACGCGGTGGAAGGCGACATTGTCATAGGCACCCTGGCGCACCAGCTTCTTGATCTGGGCGACATGCTTGGGCGCGAGGTCGGGCCTCAGCGCAATGGTGACGTCGCCGTCCTTCAGGGTGATGATCATGGTGTTTTCCGGATCGGCGGCGAAAGCCGAAACCGATGCGGTCACGAGACCGGCAAGCACAACGAGGAACGAGGCGAGCTTTTTCAGCTGCATGGTCTTCTCCGAGAAACTTATTTTGCGAATTTGGCGGTGAGCGCACCGGCAACCGCCACCGGCACGAAGGGGCGGATATCGCCTCCCATCGAGGCAATCTGGCGGACAAGTGTGGCGGTAATGGTGCGCACGGACGGACTGGCGGGCAGAAAAACCGTCTGCAGCTCAGGCGCCATGGTCTCGTTCATGCCGGCCATCTGCATCTCATAATCGAGGTCGGTTCCGTCGCGCAGGCCACGGATCATGATCGAGGCGCCCTGCTTCCTGGCGGCATCGATGACCAGCCCGTCGAAGGCGACAACCTTGATGCGGGCGCCGTCGCGGCCGAATTCCGCATTGGCCGCCGTCTCGATCAGCCTCACCCGTTCCTCGAAGGAAAACAGCGGTGTCTTGCCGGGATGGATGCCTATCGCCGCGTAAACGATGTCGGCCACGGCCAGCGACGCCTTCAGCACGTCGAGATGGCCGTTGGTCAACGGGTCGAAGGAGCCGGCATAGAGGGCGATGCGTTCGATCATGGCTGGTGCTTCTAGCGAGCCTCTCTCGCAAAGGCAAATCCGATTGGCGCGCCGGCCGTGAACCTTTTCCGGCACATGAACGACAGATGAACACGCCGATCACGAAGCCTTCACGCAGCGTTCACTAGGTTGCACCTTAATAAGATGAAACCAAAATCCCATCTATCCGTTATCAGGCGCAGGAGAACACGCATATGCTGATCTACATGCTCGCCACCGCAATGACCGTCGCCATGCTGATCGCCACCGTATTTGGGCTGCATCAGGAGGCCCAACGTGTCCGCGTCAAGGCCAACACCAAGCGCTTCGAAGGCTTCGGCCCCCGCAAGCCGTACCGCCACTACTGATATCGCCTGAACGTGCTACCGCGCCGGCCCATGGGCCGGCGTTGCTATGTCAAAACCGCCGCCGCACTTCACTCGGCGCCATCTGGGCCTATGTCCGCGACCGGATCTGTCACGGCACCGCCCTCGACACTCTCTTCGGTTTCCTCGTCCGACTGCGGTTCCGATATCCGTTCGACCGAAACCACCTTTTCGCCTTCAGCGGTGTTGAAGATGGTCACGCCCTTGGTGGCGCGGCTGGCGAAACGGATACCGTTGACCGGCACCCGGATGACGGTGCCGCCGTCCGACACCAGCATGATCTGATCGTCATTGCCGACCGGGAAGGTCGCCACCAGCCTGCCGATCTCGGCCGTCTTCGAAACGTCGGTGGCACGAATGCCCTTGCCGCCGCGACCCGTCAGCCGGAAGTCATAGGACGAAGAGCGCTTGCCGTAGCCATATTCGGTCACCGTCAGCACGTATTGCTCGTGTGCCTTCAGGAACTCGTAGCGTTCATCGGAAAGCTCCGTCTCCTCGCCGACCTCTTCGTTGGTCAGCGCGATCTCTTCCTCCTCGCCGGCGGCGATGCCGGCGGCAAGCCGCCGTTCGGCCGCCGCGCGCCTGAGATAGGCAGCGCGTTCCGCCGGCGGCGCATCGACATTCTCGATCACGGCCATGGAAATCACCCTGTCGGTCTCGGCCATGGCTATGCCACGGACACCGACCGAGTTGCGGCTCTGGAAGACGCGCACGTCACCGACCGAAAAGCGTATGCACTGGCCGGAGCTGGCGGTCAGAAGCACGTCATCATTGTCGGTGCAGGTCTCGACGCCGAGAATCTCGTCGCCCTCCTCCTCCAGCTTCATGGCGATCTTGCCGTTGCGGTTGACCTGGACGAAGTCGGAGAGCTTGTTGCGGCGCACGGTGCCGCGCGTGGTGGCGAACATCACGTCTAGCTCGCCCCAGCTCGTCTCGTCCTCGGGCAAAGGCATGATGGTGGTGATACGCTCGCCTTGCTCCAGCGGCAGCATGTTGATCAACGCCTTGCCGCGTGACTGCGGGTTGCCGATCGGCAGCCGCCAGACCTTCTCCTTGTAGACGATGCCGCGCGAGGAGAAGAACAGCACCGGCGTGTGCGTGTTGGCGACGAACAGCCGGGTGACGAAATCCTCTTCCTTGGTCGACATGCCGGAGCGGCCCTTGCCGCCGCGGCGCTGCGCCCGGTAGAGCGACAACGGAACGCGCTTGATGTAGCCGGAATGGCTCACCGTCACGACCATGTCCTCGCGCTGGATCAGGTCCTCGTCTTCCATGTCGGCGCCGCCGTCGGTGAGCTCGGTGCGGCGTGGCGTGCCGAACTCGTCGCGCACTGCGGCAAGCTCGTCCTTGACGATCTGCTGGACGCGGGCTCGAGACGACAAGATGTCGAGATAGTCGATGATTTCGGCGCCGATCGTGTTCAACTCATCGGCGATTTCGTCGCGGCCGAGCGCGGTCAGGCGCTGCAGGCGCAGCTCGAGGATGGCGCGCGCCTGCTCCTCGGACAGATTGTAGGTGCCGTCCTCATTGATACGATGGCGCGGATCGTCGATCAAAAGGATCAGCGATTCGACATCGCCGGACGGCCAGCGCCGCTCCATCAACTGCTCGCGCGCCGTCTGCGGATCGGGCGCGGTGCGGATCAGTTTGATGACCTCGTCGATGTTGGCGACGGCGATGGCCAGACCGACCAGCACATGGGCACGGTCACGCGCCTTGCGCAGCAGGAATTTGGTGCGCCGGGTAATGACCTCCTCGCGGAAGGCCACAAAGGCCTTCAGCATGTCGGTCAGCGTCATCAGTTCCGGCTTGCCGCCGTTCAGCGCCACCATGTTGGCGCCGAAGGACGTCTGCAGCGGCGTGAAGCGGTAAAGCTGATTGAGAATGACGTCGGCGACGGCGTCGCGCTTCAGCTCGATGACGACGCGGTAGCCCTGACGATCGCTCTCGTCGCGAATGTCGGAAATGCCCTCGATGCGCTTGTCGCGCACCAGCTCGGCCATCTTCTCGATCATCGACGACTTGTTCACCTGGTAGGGAACCTCGGTGATGATGATCGACTCGCGGTCGTTGCCGCGCTGTTCGATGTTGACCTTGCCGCGCATGACGATCGAGCCACGGCCGGTCGCATAGGCGCTGTAGATGCCGGAACGCCCAAGCACGATACCGCCGGTCGGAAAATCCGGGCCCGGGATGATCTCCATCAGCGCCGGCAGGTCGATCGCCGGATTGTCGATGATGGCGATCGCGCCGTTGCAGACTTCGCCGAGATTGTGCGGCGGAATGTTTGTCGCCATGCCGACGGCGATGCCGCCGGAGCCATTGACCAGCAGATTGGGGAAACGTGCCGGCAGCACTTTCGGTTCGCTGCCGGAGGCATCATAAGTGTCCTGGAAATCGACGGTTTCCTTGTCGATGTCCTCGAGCAGCTCATGCGCGACCTTGGTCAGCCGCGCTTCGGTGTAGCGCATCGCCGCCGGCGGATCGCCGTCGATCGAGCCGAAATTGCCCTGCCCGTCGATCAGCGGCACACGCAGCGACCAATCCTGCGCCATGCGCACCAAGGCGTCATAGATGGAGGCGTCGCCATGCGGATGGTATTTACCCATCACGTCGGCGACCGGGCGCGCCGACTTCACATATTTGCGGTTCCAGTGATAGCCGCTCTCATGGGCGGCGTAGAGGATGCGGCGATGCACCGGTTTCAGGCCGTCGCGCACATCGGGGAGCGCACGGCTGACGATCACGCTCATGGCGTAATCGAGATAGGAGCGCTGCATCTCCTCGACGATGGATATCGGCTCAATGCCGGTGGGGCCGCCGTCGGCGCCGCGCGGTGTCTTCTGGTCGGTCAAATCGGATCACAATCTAATCAGGAATCACTTGACGCTTATATAGGAAGCAAGCCCGAAACTCCAATATTCGCAGCACTTTTCCAGTGTCATTTTTAGTGGTAATTTCAAAAGGATACCACTAATTGCGACGATATGGCCGAGGTGCTTTTCGCGACCACCACCGAAGCAAAGGCCAAGGTGGAGCGTGTTTCTCGAGCGAGGACCACAAGCGTGACGAACTGGACCTCGTGGCTGCCGTTCCGCTCGCTGAGTGGGTGGACGCCGAAATATCTCAATGGTGATCTCGTCGCGGGTTTCACATTGGCCGCGATTGCCATTCCCGAGCAGATGGCCACGGCTCGTCTGGGCGGCTTCGCACCCGAGATCGGTTTCTTCGTGTTCGTCGCCGGATCACTGGCCTTTGCGGTATTCGGCGCCAGTCGTTACCTTTCGGCCGGCGCGGATTCGACCATAACGCCGCTGTTCGCGGGCGGTCTTGCCTTGCTTGCCGCCAGCGGCTCGCCTCAGTATCTTGCGCTTGCCGCCACACTGGCGGTGATGGTCGGGCTGGTCGTCATTCTTTGCGGGGTCTTGCGCCTCGGCTGGATCGCCGACCTCTTGTCGGTGCCGGTCACGACCGGCTTTCTGGCCGGCATCGCCATCCACATCATCGTCTCGCAACTGCCCGGGCTGCTTGGCTTGCCCGCCGAAAGCGGCGAAACCTTGCGGCGCGTCGGTGAGATCGCCGCCGACCTTCATCTCACCAACCCCTAGCCTTGGCGTGTTCGCCATCGTCTTCCTCGCCGAGCGCGTCAGCACCCGTATCCCCGGCGCGCTGATCGGCCTCGTGCTGGCGACACTGGCCGTCGTCGCCTTTGGTCTCACGGATCGCGGCGTAGCCGTGCTCGGCGCCTTGCCGAACGGCCTGCCGCGTGCCGGCTTGCCGCTAGTCCGCCTCGACGACATCCAGGCGCTGGTTCCGCTGGCGCTGCTGATTGCCATCGTCGTCATGGTGCAGACAGCGGCCACCGCCCGCTCTTTCGTCCCGCAACAGGGCGAGGCCCCGGACGTCAACCGCGATTTTGTCGGCGTTGGCGCCGGCAGCATCGCGTCGGGACTGTTTGCCGGCTTTCCGGTCAATGCCAGCCCGCCGCGCACGGCCATCGCTGCCCAGACCGGCGGCCATTCGCAACTGGCAGGCCTCTTCGCCGCCGCAATCGTGCTGGCGCTCGGCGCATTCGGCGGCGGGTTGCTGGCCAACGTCCCGCAGGCGGCCCTGGCAGGCGTGCTGTTGTTCGTGGCTCGGCGCATCCTGCGCTGGCAGGTGTTCGCCAAGGTCTACCGGCAGGCGCCGCTCGAATTCCTCCTGATCCTCATCACCATGGCGGCTATCGTCGTACTGCCCATACAGATCGGTGTGGCGATCGGCATCGGCCTTTCGCTGCTGCATGGGGTGTGGAGCGCGACGCGCACGCAGCCCATCGAACTGGAGCAGGTTCCCGGCACGTCGGTCTGGTGGCCGCCGACCGTCGGAAATGCTGGTGAGCGGCTGCCCGGCGTGCTGGTCGCCGCGTTTCAGGCACCCCTGTCCTTCGTCAATGCCGATCGCTTCAAACGCGGCTTCTGCGATCTGGTCGACGCCGGCAACGGACGCGTGAAACTGGTCGTGCTGGAGGCGAGCAGCATCGTCGAAATCGACTATACAGCCGCCCAGGCACTGATCGAAACCATAACGCATTGTCGCAAGGCGGGCGCGATCTTCGCCATTGCCAGGATGGAGTCGCTGCGCGCCCGGCGGCGCTGGCGCGGTTTGGCATCATCGACCTCGTCGGCCCACAACGGATATTCCACAGCGTCGACGCCGCCGTGAAGGCGCTGCATTCCGGTCAGCAGTCGCCGAAACAGGAGAGCCGGACATGACCACCCAAAGAGAGCCTCTGCTGAACCCTGTCGCCGTCAGGGATTTGCGGCCGACGCAGATCACCGTCGGCATGCGGGAAGTGGCCTTGAAACGCCAGATGATCCGCGCGCGGAGTGCCAGGAAGACCGGCACTTTCCTCGGCAGGCATATGGTCCCCGTCGTGCTGGGGCCAAAGAAGCGCAACTACGTCACCGATCACCACCATCTCGCTCGCGCGCTGCTCGAGGAAGGCATCAAGGATGTCTTCGTCACGGTGACCAGCGACCTGTCGGCGCTCGACAAGGACGCCTTTTTCGTCGTGCTCGACAATCGCGGCTGGATGCATCCGTTCGACGAAACGGGTCGGAGGCGCGACTACGGCGCCATTCCGAAAACCATGGCTGGACTGGTCGACGATCCCTACCGAAGCATCGCGGGTGAGCTGCGCCGGCAAGGCGGCTTCGCCAAGGACACGACTCCGTTCAGCGAATTCCTGTGGGCGGATTTCCTGCGCCGCCGCATCGACTCGGACGTCGTGGCGAAGGACTTCGACAAGGCGATGAAGGAGGCACTGAGGCTGGCCAAGGGCAAGGACGCGGACTATCTGCCGGGCTGGTGCGGCCCGACGTCGGACTGACCTCGCAAGGCCGTGACGGCCGATATGGCCGGCAAGGCGCCGCTTGACCGGCGGGTGCGATAGTCGCCGGGCGTCACACCCATGACGCGCCGAAAACGACGGTTGAAAGTCGACAGATCGTTGAAGCCGGCCTCGAAGGCGATCGCCGAGACCGTCTCGTTCGCCATACGCAGCCGCACCGCCGCGCGATGCAGCCGCGTCCGCAGCAGGAATTGGTAGGGCGTCATCCCGGCGACCTGGCGGAAAATCCGCAGGAAATGATAGGGGCTGGTCGCCGTCTCCTCGGCAAGCGCTGAAAGCGAGACCGGCCCGTCGGCATCCAGTTCGATCCGCCGTACCGCTTCGGCGACCCGTTTCTGATCGCGGCGACTCGGCGCGCGCCTGACAGGCGTGGCACCGGTGGCGGCCGTCACTGACGCACCTGCGATGCGCAGGGAAAGTTCCTCGAAGGCGTCGTTGTCGGCCATGTCTCGCGCGGCTTCCGCCGTGGCCAGCAGTGGTGCGAAAGCCGGCAAGGGCGGCAGGCGTGCCGCCTCGAAGGCCAGTTTCCTGGCGGCCGGTACGTCCGCGGCGATCCGCTCCATGTAGGCCGGTCCGAAATGGAACGAAAGGCAACGGTCACCGCTGCCATGTTCGTGCCCGCATTCGTAGCATGTGCCGGGATTGCCAAGCAGAAGGGAACCGGGCGCCAGCATCGCCGTGCCTTGTTGCGCGCGATAACGGAACGTGCCGCTGGTGACCACGGCGACGCAGAAATCCTGATGTGTTTCCTCGAACGGCCGGTCGCCGGCGCCGGCTGTGCACACCACGTCCGACACCTGCCAACCGGGTCCGGATGTGATCGTGCGCGTGGTCGCTGTCATGCCCGAACTATAGCAATTTTTCCCAAGCCCTGAACCCGGTGACCGCCTACCCTTCCCGGTCTCCTGACAAGAAGAGGCCGTAACCATGTCCGCCCAATCCTCCTTTGCCCAATCTTCCTTTGCACAAGCCTTGCATAGCCCCGGACCGGCAGAAGGGTTTGCCGAACAACTGGCCCTTTACGGCCGCTTCGTCGGCGCCTGGACGTTCGAGGCCTCGCGCCATCTCGAGGACGGCACTGTGCTGACCGGGCATGGCGAGGTGCATTTCGGCTGGGTGCTGGAGGGCCGGGCGATCCAGGATGTCTGGATCCTGCCTGCGCGCGACGCCGGCCCCTCGCCCTCGCTGGGCAAATGGACTTTCTATGGCACGACGCTGCGGGTTTATGATCCTAGCGCCGACGCCTGGCACATCTTCTGGAGCGATCCGCGCAACCAGTATTTTAGCCGACAACTCGGTCGCGCCGAGGGCGACACGATCGTGCAGGTGGGCGCCGACGGCATAGGCTCTTCGGTGCGCTGGAGTTTTTGCCGCATCACCGACAACAGCTTCCGCTGGCTTGGCGAACGCTCCCTCGACGACGGCGCGACATGGCGGCTGGAGGTCGAGTTCCTGGCGCGCCGGGCGACAACAACCTGACGCCACAAGGCATTGTATCAATGGAGAAAAATATGTTCGATCACATCTCGATCGGTGTCCGCGACGCGGCAACATCCAAGCGTTTTTACGACGCCGCGCTGAAGCCGCTTGGCTACAGCTGTCTCAGCCAATCCCCAGGCTCGCTCGGCTATGGCGCACAGAGCGTCGCGCTATGGGTCAACGAGGCGCCGCAGCCGGTACCGGCAGACGAAAAGTCCGGCCTGCATTTCTGCTTCGCCGCGCCAACGCGAGGCGGCGTCGATGCCTTTCATGCCGGTGCACTGCGCGAAGGTGGCAGTGACAATGGAACGCCGGGCCTGCGCGCCGACTACGGTGAAAACTATTATGCCGCCTTTGTCATCGATCCGGACGGCTACCGCCTCGAGGCCTATTGCGGCGCTGCCGGCTGAACCAGTCAAGTCTCCAGTATCGTCAGTATCGTCGCTCCGACAGTTCCCACCGACCGGGCTTTGCTCTACCAATACCATGGTGCGGGCTCTGCCCGGTGGGAGGGGTCAGAGATGCCGAATTTCGACAGCCTGTTCAACGCCTTCGTCACCATTCTCGTGACCATCGATCCGCCTGGGCTGGCGCCGCTGTTCCTCGCCGTGACACGCGGCATGAACCGCGAGGAGCGCCAGCAGGTTTCCGTCCGCGCCTCGGTCATCGGCTTCCTGGTGATGGCTTTGTTCGCGGTCGCCGGCGCCTCGATCCTGTCGGTGTTCGGCATCACGCTGCCGGCCTTCCGCGTCGCCGGCGGCTTCCTGCTGTTCTTCATCGCCTTCGAAATGGTGTTCGAGCGCCGGCAGGACCGCAAGGAGAAGATCGGCGACGTCGCCATCACCAAGGACATGATCCACAACATCGCCGCTTTCCCGCTGGCGATCCCGCTGATCGCTGGCCCCGGCGCCATTTCGGCGACCGTGCTGCTCTCGGGCTCGTTTCAGGGTTTTGCCGCGCAGGCGGCGCTGGTCGGCATCATCTTCGTCTGCCTCGCCATCACCTATCTGGTGTTCGTGCTGTCGGAGCGCATCGACCGCATCCTCGGCCACACCGGCCGTTCGATCCTGACGCGATTGCTCGGTGTCATCCTGGCGGCGCTTGCCGTGCAGTTCGTTGCCGACGGCATCAAGGCGCTGATGGCAGGGTAGTGCGCGACCAACCCGAGGCCGAACCCTACTTCGCCGTCGTATCGATCACTTCGAAATCATGGGTGATCGTGGCGGTCTTAGCCAGCATCGCAGAGGCTGAGCAGTATTTTTCGATCGACAGGTCGATCGCCCGTTTGACCTTGTCGCTGGACAGCGACCGGCCCTTGACGACGAAATGCATATGGATGCGTGTGAAAACCCTGGGCTCGGTTTCGGCCCGGTCGGCGTCGAGCTCCACGACGCAGTCCTCGACCGCCTCGCGCCCCTTTTCGAGGATATGCACCACATCATAGGCCGAACAGCCGCCAGTGCCGATCAGCACCAGTTCCATCGGGCTGGGGCCTGGCGTCTTGCCTTCCGGTCCAAACGCGGTTCCCAGCACCAGTTTGTGACCGCTAGCGGACTCACCGACGAAGGTGCGCTCCTCGACCCATTTGACCCGTGCTTTCACAGAACCGTTCCTTTCACCATATTTCCTTGATCGCTAAGTCAGCGTTCAATTCGACAACGCAAAACCCCGAAAGTCCATGAACGACTCTCGGGGCATTGCGCTTGACTTAAGCCAAAAATGGCGTTCGACGTTGCGATCAGAACGGGATTTCGTCGTCCAGTTCGCGCGACGAACCACCGCCGCCCCCCTTGGGAGCGCCGCCGCCACGATTGAAGCCTTCGCTCGGGCTGGACTGGCCGAAATCGGAACCACGGCTGCTGCCGCCACCGGAATAGCCGCCGACCTGGCCACCTTCGCCCTGCCCGCGCGCGTCGAGCATCTGCAGTTCGCCACGGAATTTCTGCAGCACGACTTCCGTCGTATACCTGTCGTTGCCGGTCTGGTCCTGCCATTTGCGTGTCTGCAGCTGGCCCTCGACATAGACCTTCATGCCCTTCTTCAGATACTGCTCGGCCACCTTGGCGAGCTGGTCATTGAAGATGACGACGTTGTGCCACTCGGTCTTTTCCTTGCGCTCGCCGGAATTCTTGTCACGCCAGCTTTCCGAGGTCGCAATGCGGATGTTGACGACCGGCTCGCCGGAATTCAGCCGGCGGACTTCAGGGTCCGCGCCGAGATTGCCGACCAGAATGACTTTGTTGACGCTACCCGCCATCTTACTTCTCCGCGCTCATCCGAAACAATTTTTTGTTGGCGCACCTTACAGGCTCCGGACGATCCTCGCCTGCTGTGGCTGCCTTTTCCCACAAGGTTTTTGTTCCCTTTTCGTTCCTATATGCATCGCTGCTGATTGTCAAGGAATGGCAGCAATGCCCGCCCCTTCCATATGGGTTTCAAAACAGCGCTTGCCAAATTGATAAGTATCGACTTATGCTTTTACCATGATCGAAGCAGAGATTTTTCGGGCCCTGGCCGACCCGACGCGACGCGCCGTCTACGAGCGCCTCGCCACCAGCGAGATGAGCGTGTCGGAACTGCGCAGCGGCATGACGGTGTCGCAGCCGGCGGTGTCGCAGCATCTGGCGGTGCTGCGCGGCGCTGGCCTGGTGGTCGAGCGGCGGGCTGGCCGCAACGCCTACTACCGCGCCGATCCGCAAGGACTTGCTCCCCTGCTCACCTGGATCGAACGCTACCGGACCTTCTGGCCGGAGCGCATCGAGAGGCTGAAGGCGGTTTTGAAGGACATGGATCAATGAAGGACACGGGATCAATGACCGACGAAAGCCAAGGCGAAGTCGCCCCTGATGCACTCGAGTTCGAATATGACCTTGCCGAGCCGCCGGAAAAGGTGTGGCGGGCGCTGACCATGCCGGACCTGCTCGCCGCCTGGATGATGCCGAACGACATCAGGCCGGAGATCGGCAATCGTTTTGCCTTCGCCGTTCCGGGTGCGCCGATCGAATGCGAAATTCTCGACGCCGAGCCCGAACGGCTTTTGCGTTATTCCTGGTGCGAGCGGCCGCAGCCAGGCGATGTCGTCCGGCAGGACCCGCTCGACAGCACCGTCACCTTCACACTCGCCCGCACTATTTCCGGCGGCACACATCTGCGCATTGTTCATGATGGTTTTGCTCGCAAGGCGATGCCCGCTGTTGCCATGGCAGGCCCCGGCTGCCGGCTTTCGCTGGGGGTGCGCGGGACCCGAAGACCCATCGCCGCGAACACGCCTCTGCTGACGCAGCGCGCGGCTTGAACAAGGACAATGGAGAAGACTATGAGCGGTGTTGCCAATCTGGTGCCGATGGTGATCGAGCAATCGAGCCGCGGCGAACGCGCCTTCGACATTTTCTCGCGCTTGCTGCGCGAGCGCATCGTCTTCATCAATGGCGAGATCAACGACGACGTCTCGGCGCTGGTCTGCGCGCAACTGCTGTCGCTGGAATCGGACAATCCCGACAAGGAGATCTCGCTCTACATCAACTCGCCCGGCGGCGTGGTGACCAGCGGTTTCGCTATCTACGACACGATGCAATACATCAACTGCCCGGTGTCGACCGTGTGCATGGGCTTTGCCGCCTCGATGGCCTCGTTCCTGTTGATGGCCGGCACCGCCGGGCGCCGGATCTCCCTGCCGAACGCCACCATCCTGCTGCATCAGCCGCTGGGCGGCTTCCAGGGCCAGGCCTCCGACATCCAGCGCCATGCCGAGCGCATCGGCCAGACAAAGCGGCACATGGCCGAACTCTATGCGCGGCATTGCGGCCGCACCTATGAGGAGGTCGAGCGCACACTCGACCGCGATCACTTCATGACGGCCCGCGAGGCCCAGGCCTGGGGCATCGTCGACCACGTTTTCGATACGCGCAAAAAGGCGGCGTGAAGGCGCGCAGCCGCCGAGTTGAACCGAGGTCGATCGGCCGCCGACGATTTTTGCCGCTGCCACTCTGGTTTCAGCCCGGTCGCGGCACTATAGTTGGCTAATGCTCCTCAACGTTTCTCGCACTGGTTTGAACCGGCTGATTGCTGGCCTCGCCGCCGCTGCCATGATCTGCGGCACTGCCTTTGCCGAAGACAGTTCGGCTAAGGCACAGCAAGGCGCCCTGCCCGGGGTAACGAGCGATTATCACATCGCCAAGCCGGCCCCCGAGCCCGAACCCGACGACGCGCTCCCCAGCAGTGGGAACGGCCAATTCAAGATCGGCGATACGGATGTCAGGATTTCCGGCAGCATCACTGTCGATATGGGCGCTGGTGCAATCGGGCTGCCGCGTCACTGACGTTGCGCGTGCCAAAGTACGTCGCGCACAAAAAGTACCGTCGCCGCACAAAAAAACAGCCCCGCCGTGCTTTGAGCATCGGACGGGGCTTTTCTGGATCTAAAATCCATATTTTGCCGGGAGTGTACTGCCGGCGTTTGATTTCGGATGCTTCGCGGCATTCAGCCGACGATCCGACTAGCAGTCTCTGATTTTTGCGGGATATGGCAGGTCACGGTTTGTCGGGCGGCGCAAACGCCTGGCCCTGGCACTTATGCCTGCCGCGGCTCCAGCGACACGTGGAGCCTCAAGGGACTGTCCGGTGGCGTCATGCTCCGCTCCTTGTCCGTTGCGTCGTTGTCGTCCCGAAGCGCAAATCGCAAATGCCTGCGGCGTCTCGCAGGCCGCCTCTGGGCGGCGAGGCCATCGAAAGACGGCCGGCTTCGTTGACCCTTTGAACTTTGCTCCCCTGAGTCGGGGACGTCAACCGTTCAATAGCCGATTGCGAAAAATGTGATCGCCAGGCCCGCCGACCAACGTGGCATGCACAGCTTTTGTCAGGAGCATGTTCGGCCTTTGTTCTTTCTGCTTGCCCCTTCGCGCGAAAGACGGTTAAACGCTTCTGATCGAGAGTTTGTGGCGTCTCTCGACGTGGCGGCAAAAAGACCTACATAGGGGATGGCCGGGAGATACCCGCCAATCCCATGAATTCCAGATTTGAGGCGGCGACCGGCGATGGCCGACCATAAGTACCTTTCCATTCGCGGGGCGCGCGAACATAATTTGAAGAATGTCGATCTCGACCTGCCGCGTGACAGCCTGATTGTCATGACCGGCCTGTCGGGTTCCGGCAAATCGTCGCTTGCCTTCGACACCATCTACGCCGAAGGCCAGCGCCGCTATGTCGAGAGCCTTTCGGCCTACGCGCGGCAATTCCTCGAAATGATGCAGAAGCCGGACGTCGATCAGATCGATGGCCTGTCGCCCGCCATCTCCATCGAGCAGAAGACCACCTCGAAGAACCCACGTTCGACGGTCGGCACCGTCACCGAGATCTACGACTATATGCGCCTGCTCTTCGCGCGCGTCGGCATCCCTTATTCGCCGGCTACCGGCCTGCCGATCGAAAGCCAGACGGTCAGCCAAATGGTCGACCGCGTGCTGGCGGTCGAGGAAGGCACGCGCCTGTTCATCCTGGCGCCGATGGTGCGCGGCCGTAAGGGCGAGTACCGCAAGGAATTGCTGGAGCTGCAGAAGAAGGGCTTTCAGCGCGTCAAGGTCGACGGCGTGTTCTATGAGATCGCCGACGTGCCTGCACTGGACAAGAAGTACAAGCACGACCTCGACGTCGTCGTCGACCGCATCGTCGTACGCGGCGATCTGGCGACCCGGCTCGCCGACTCCATCGAGACGGCGCTGAAGCTGGCCGACGGGCTGGCGGTGGCCGAATTCGCCGACAAACCGCTCGACGCCAGCCAGACCGGCGAGGATTCGGTCAACAAGTCGAAGAACGAGACGCATGAGCGCATCCTGTTCTCGGAAAAATTCGCCTGTCCCGTCTCCGGCTTCACCATTCCGGAAATCGAGCCGCGCCTGTTCTCCTTCAACAACCCGTTCGGCGCCTGCCCGACCTGCGACGGCCTCGGCAGCCAGCGCGCCATCGATCCCAACCTCGTCGTGCCCGACGAGAACGTTTCGCTGCGCGATGGCGCCGTCAGCCCCTGGGCGAAGTCGACCTCGCCCTACTATGCGCAGACGCTGGAAGCGCTCGGCAAGGCCTATGGCTTCAAGCTCGGCGACAAGTTCAAGGACCTGACGGTTGAAGCTCAGGAAGCCATCCTGCGCGGTACCGGCGAGCGCGAAATCACCTTCCAGTACGATGACGGCCTGCGCTCCTACAAGACGACCAAGACTTTCGAGGGCGTCATCCCCAATCTCGAGCGGCGCTGGAAGGAGACCGAATCCGCCTGGATGCGCGAGGAAATCGAGCGCTTCATGTCGGCCACGCCTTGCCCGGTGTGCAAGGGCTATCGGTTGAAGCCCGAGTCGCTGGCCGTGAAAATCGCTGGCAAGCATATCGGCGAAGTCACCGAGCTTTCCATCCGCAAGGCCGACCAGTGGTTCACTGACCTGCCGGCGTCGCTCAACGACAAGCAGAACGAGATCGCGGGGCGCGTGCTCAAGGAGATCCGCGAGCGGCTGCGCTTCCTCAACGATGTCGGGCTCGACTACCTGACGCTGTCGCGCAATTCCGGCACGCTGTCGGGCGGCGAAAGCCAGCGCATCCGCCTGGCCTCGCAGATCGGCTCCGGCCTCACCGGCGTGCTCTATGTTCTGGACGAGCCGTCGATCGGCCTGCACCAGCGCGACAATGCCCGCCTGCTCGACACGCTGAAGCACCTTCGCGACATCGGCAACACGGTGATCGTCGTCGAGCACGACGAGGATGCTATCCTGCATGCCGACTATGTCGTCGACATGGGTCCGGCCGCCGGCATCCATGGCGGCGAGATCATCGCCCAGGGCACGCCGCAGCAGGTCATGGCCAATCCCAATTCGATCACCGGCAAATATCTGTCGGGCGCATTGGAAGTGGCGACGCCTGGCGTGCGACGCGAGGCCAAGAAGAACCGGCGCCTGAAGATCGTCGGCGCGCGCGGCAACAATCTGAAGAACGTGACCGCCGAAATCCCGCTCGGCACCTTCACCGCCGTGACCGGTGTGTCGGGCGGCGGCAAGTCGACCTTCCTGATCGAGACTCTGTTCAAGGCCGCGTCGCGCCGCATCATGGGCTCGCGCGAACATCCCGCCGAGCACGACCGCATCGAGGGTCTCGAATTTCTCGACAAGGTCATCGACATCGACCAGTCGCCGATCGGACGGACGCCGCGCTCCAACCCGGCCACCTATACCGGCGCCTTCACGCCTATCCGTGACTGGTTCGCCGGCCTTCCCGAAGCCAAGGCGCGCGGCTATCAGCCCGGCCGCTTCTCGTTCAACGTCAAGGGCGGCCGCTGCGAGGCCTGCCAAGGCGACGGCGTCATCAAGATCGAGATGCACTTCCTGCCCGACGTCTACGTCACCTGCGACGTCTGTCACGGCAAGCGCTACAACCGCGAGACGCTCGACGTCCTGTTCAAGGGCAAGTCGATCGCCGACGTGCTCGACATGACGGTCGAGGAAGGTGTCGATTTCTTCGCCGCCGTGCCCGGCGTTCGCGACAAGCTCGATACGCTGAAGCAGGTCGGTCTTGGCTACATCCATATCGGCCAGCAGGCGACGACGCTGTCCGGCGGCGAGGCGCAACGCATCAAGCTCGCCAAGGAACTGTCGCGCAAGGCGACCGGCAAGACACTCTACATCCTGGACGAGCCGACCACCGGCCTGCATTTTCACGACGTCGCCAAACTCTTGGAAGTGCTGCACGAACTGGTCGACCAGGGCAACACGGTGGTGGTCATCGAGCACAATCTCGAGGTGATCAAGACCGCCGACTGGGTGCTGGACCTCGGTCCCGAAGGTGGCGATGGTGGCGGCGAACTGGTGGCGTCCGGCACGCCGGAAGCCATCGTGCGCGAGAAGCGCAGCTACACCGGCCAGTTCCTCAAGGAGCTTCTGGAACGGCGCCCCGGAGGCAAGCGCGAAGCGGCGGAGTGATGGTCGGACCGGCTGGCGCCTGGAGAGCTTTTTGAATGACCATCAGAAAAGCGCTTGCCGGTGATCTCCAGACTGTCGTCTCGCTGACGGAAGCGGCCTATGCCCCCTATTCCGCACTGTTTGGCGCGCCGCCGATCCCGGTCACCGAGGATTATGCGCCACGCATCGCACGCGGCGAGGTCTGGCTCTTGGAGAGTGGCGGCGAGTTGGCTGGACTGCTGACGCTCGAGCGGCATGATGATCACGCGATGATCTTCTCCGTGGCTGTCGCGCCAGAATTTCAGGGCAAGGGCTTCGGCATCGCGCTGCTCAAGCACGCGGACGAACAGACCCGCCTGTGGCGCTTGCCCGAGGTACGCCTCTACACCAATGCCAGGATGGAGCGGAACATCGCGCTCTATCTGGCCTACGGTTTCCACGAGACGGGTCGCCGGCCCAATCCCTACCGGCCAGGATGGATGCTCGTCGACATGGCGAAGGCGATGTGAATGCCGCAAGAAGGTCCTATGGAAAACAAGTTGGTGTTAGGTGGCGTTGTCCGCTCGTCGCATGCTTACGGCGCCGACTATTTGTCCGAATTCCAACGCATCCTGCTGCATCAGGTTAGGCCGGAGACGCGAGCCTATTTGGAATGGGGCACGGGCCACACAACGCTGGCGATGCTTGAGTTGAGGAACCAGCTCGCCGTCGACAATCTATTTTCGATCGACGACAACCAGTCCTTCCTCGATCAACTCCTGCCGCAGTTGCCGCAGTGGAGCGGTTTCCATCCGATCTGCCTCGACCTCCAGGGCCCCAAGCTCGGCGACCGCGATCCGGAACTCAACTATTCGACCTGGCCGCTCAGCCTGAAGCGCAAATTCGACTTCATCTTCATTGACGGCCGGCGCCGGATGGAATGCGCGTTCATGGCGACACTGCTATGTCACGCCGATACGATCGTCATGTTGCACGACTATCGCCGCGCACGCTATCAGCCGATCAAGGCTCTCTACGACATCGTCGAGGACGGAAATCAGTTTCGCGTTATGCGGCTGCGGAAAAGCCTTTACCCCTCAGGAACCCCGACAATCTTTCCAGCGGATTGGCAGCCGCCCGCCTAATCGAAATAGCCCTTTGCGGATCGAATTTGACCAACGCAATACCCTAGCGAAAACATATTGGAGGAGAAGTCCATGAGCAAATCGGGAACAATCCGCGCCGGCATGGGAGGCTGGACCTTCGAGCCCTGGGACACGTCCTTCTATCCCGAGAAACTGTCCAAGGCGAAGCAACTGCACTATGCCAGCCGGCAAGTGCCGAGCATCGAGGTCAACGGCACCTATTATTCGAGCTTCAAGGAGCCTACCTTCGTCAAATGGGCAAGCGAGGCGCCGGACGGGTTCGTCTATGCGCTGAAGGGCAACCGCTTCGTGACCAATCGCCGCGTGCTCGGCGAGGCCGGCGAATCGATGATGCGTTTCCTTGGCTCGGGCGTTGCCGCACTCGGCGAAAAGCTCGGGCCGATCCTGTGGCAGTTCGCGCCGACCAAGAAATTCGATCCCGATGATTTCGAAGCCTTTCTGAAACTGCTTCCGGCAAAGCAGGACGGGGTTGCGCTGCGCCATGCGGTCGAGGTCCGCAACGACAGCTTCATCGTGCCGGAATTCGCCGCGCTTGCCCGCAAATACAAGGTCGCGATCGTCTATGCCGACCATGCCAAATACCCTGCAATCGCCGATGTCACCGGCGATTTCATCTATGCCCGGCTGCAGACCGGCAGCGACGACAACCCTGACTGCTACACGCCGAAAGGTCTCGACGAGTGGGCGGCACGCGCAAGGACATGGGCGGAGGGCAAGGTGCCAGCCGACCTGCCGCGCGCCGATCCCGCCACCGAGGCGCCCGTGCAGCCACGCGACGTGTTCGTCTACTTCATCACCGAAGGCAAGGTGCGTGCGCCATTCGGGGCGATGGCGCTGATGAAACGCGTGAGCTAGAGGGCGGGACGGCTGCCCTTCAACTTCTTGTCTTGAGCATCGGATCCAAAACCGGTGCCCCTTTTGGGTACGATGCTTTGACGCCGCGGAATCGCGCATCGTCGCCCTCATCGTAACCTTATCGATACCTCCTTGCTGCATGAATCCAGCGCGGCCAAGTCGCATATCCGGGACCGCCGCGGGCAAGGAACAAGGGGCATGTCGCTCGACTACAACTCACTTCTGCTGGCAGTTGGTTTTTCGGCTGCCTGCCTGAGCCTGACGTTGTTCGGTACGTGGCTGACCGCTCGCACGGAGAAGTTCCTGCTGACATGGGCGATCAGCGCATTGCTGGTGGTCGGCGACGTCTTCACCTACGACGCCTATATCGCCACGCCCGGACGCATCCTCGGGTTGGCCGCCTTCACCTTGCTGCTTGTCGGTTTCTCGATGATGCTTGGCGCCGCCCATCAGTTCAGAAGCGGCGGCTCACCCATGCCACATATCCTGATGGGCAGCGGCATTGCGCTTGCGGTGACGCTGCCGCCCATGGCTTTAGGCTATGACGGTCTCGGCTTCATGTTCGAGAACATGTTCGCCGCGCTGCTTTTGTTCGCGACGGCCGCCGAGTACTGGAAGGGGCGCGCCGAGGCCCCTGCCCTGGCGATCGGTGCCGCCGCGCTCTATTCGGCCACGGCCATATCCTTCGTACTGTGCGCGGCGGTTCTGGCATGGGATGGCAGACTGATTCTTGGACATGCCCCAAGCAACTGGGCCGAGGATCTGAGCCTCATCATTGTCATCGCCAGCATGACAGGTATTGGCGCATTGTCGCTGGCGCTCAATCAGGGACGCCTGGCCGGACATCACCGCCGCAATGCGTTGACCGATCCCTTGACCGGCCTGCTCAACCGCCGCGCCTTGTTCGATCTGCATGGCAATGCACCGGTCGGCGCATTCACCGCGGTGGTCGTGTTCGATCTCGACAGCTTCAAGGCCGTCAACGATGAATTTGGCCACGCCGCGGGTGATGAAGTCCTGAAGGTATTTGCCGGCGAACTCGCCGCCAATCTTCGCCCGACCGACGTCGCAGCACGCATGGGCGGCGAGGAATTCGCGCTGGTGTTGAAACGGACCTTGCCCGAAACGGTGGAGGCCACCGCCGAGGCGATACGGGCAGCTTTCGCCGCGTATCGCATCGAAACCGAGGCCGGCCCCCTGACATGCACGGTCAGCGCTGGATTTGCTTTCGGCACCAAGGAAGGCCTCAGCTTCGACAAAGTGCTCAGCGCCGCCGACAAGGCGCTTTATGCGGCCAAGCGCGGCGGCCGCAACCGGGTCACCGCCTCGGCATTGCGCCGCGCGGGCTAGAGGGGCGGCCTTCGATCTTATCGCCAATTATGCGTGACCTCCCGCATGGTCACTGCCTCGACCTGCTCGCTGAACCGCGAACGATAGAGTTCCATCAGCGCGTCGTGCGTCTCATCTGCGGAACTGCAGATGGCGTCGGTGACGAGAACAACGCGGAAGCCACGATCGATGACGCCAAGTACTGTGGCGAGCACACAGACATCGGTTTCACCTCCCGTAATCACCAAGGTATTTATGGCTGAGCCATGCAGCAGGGCGTCGAGCTGCCCTTCAGTCCATGGCGAATAGACGTGCTTGTCGACAAGTTTGGCCGGTGGCACGAAGCGTCGAAGTTGAGGCATGAGCTCGATCAGACCTGGATCGATACGTGAAAGCGTCACCTCCGCCCATCGACGATAGTAGCTCGCCCACATTCCTGGACCCTCGCCCGGACGCTGGGCGGGAATGAAGCGGGTGAAAAGTGTTCGCTCCGGCTGCCTGGCCACCAGTTCCTCTATGGCCGGTACCACTTTCTCGGCCCATGGCACGGCCCAAGGCCCGCCCACGCCGAACAGGCGCTGCATGTCGACGCAGACATGCAGGCAGTTTTCGCCAAGAGGTCCGTGAACTAACCCTCGCGCGGCCACGGCTGGTCTCCGCCAGCCATGCGCTGCTGGCTTCCCTGCCTGGCCGCTTGCGCCTCGGCCACGTCAACCACACAGAGGAGCTCGCCGTTTTCGCTGAATACGCGAACCAGCCAACCGGACAAATCGTCCGTGCCGGTCTGCAAGTCGAGCAGGAGATCGACTGCACAGCGGATTGCCTCCGACCGGGCGGCATCAAGGTTTGGCATCCTGGACGGAGGTATCCGTCGGATGGTGTCTCCGTCGCGATATTCAAAGATATACGCATCACCATTCCCGTCGCTTGCCGCCGTGACCGCAAGCTCATCAAAATTGCCATTGCTATTCGCATCATAGTCGTTAGCGGCAAGGCCGAACGTAGCCGTCTGAACCAGGATCGCCCTGGCACGAGTCAGCGCGTCCTCCTCGCTCTTTCCGTCGGCACCAGCCATGTCCACGGTGACACATTCACTGCCCTCGCCGTAGAACAGGACGCGACGGACGGACCGACCATCTGGTGCCGCGGCATTCTTGACTTCGGTTCTAATGATTTGCATGGCGGACTCCTGTCGTCTTCACAAAATCGGGGCCGACATCGGGGCCGACCGAAGCCAAGCCTTTATTGATCTTCAATCCTGATGCTCTGGCATGTCCTTGAGCTGATCCTTCGTCCAGGTGGTAACCGCGTGAACATCGCCGGCCTCGTCACGCATGAAGTCCAACTGACTGGCGGGCACAGCAACGGGTTTTGCCCCAATGCCTAGGAAGCCTCCCACATCGATGACGACCTGGCTGCCGTGCAGATGAGAGACCGTGCCGACCTTCTCGTCGTCGGCGCCGTAGATGGTCGCGCCGTCGAGCATCTCGGAGGTCAATTCATTGCCGGAAAGGCGTACGTGGTTGATGTGATCCATGGCTGCATCTCCTGTCGTGTGAGACTGTTGCAACCTGCGACGCGACGAACGGTTCCGCGTGGATTGATGACGCGTGGCAAAATTTGGAGGCAGACCTTCATTCCGAGGTCTCGGTCAGCGCCGACGCGTTTCAAGGGCAGCTGGAACAGCTGATCGCTCGGCATCCGGCATGAACGACTTCATGGCCCGCAGGCTAAAATTCAACCTGCGTTCAACTCAACGGCGCGCTGAAAAAGCGTTCATACCCTTCTTGATGGCCTTGCGAGCTTCCGCAGCATTTTGCCAGCCCTTGAACTTGATGGTCTTGCCGGTCCCAAGCACCGACGAGGCAAAGAACTGCTCGATTTCACGTCGCAGATCCTCTCGAACGTGATCCGCTGCAACGAGTTCGTCGGAAGCATCCTCCCTATGCGGACAGAAGACATAACGGTCGTTGCGCAGGACCTCGCCGCCTTCGTCCTTCTGCTTGACGCGCAAGGCACCTAGCAGGTTGCATTTGATCACCACGCCGGGGGCTGTTGCTGCCTGATGGATTACAAGCCCGTCGAGAGGATCACCATCTTCACCCAACGTTGAAGGGATGAAGCCCCAATCGTAAGGATACATCATTCCAACCGGCAAGGGACGGACATAGCCGAACATCTGCGTTTCTGGCTCGAAAGCCAGTTTCGCCATCGCGCCACGTGGAGTTTCGATCACCACTCGAACGAGGCCCTTCGTGGTTGCCGGCAGCTTCAGAAAATTGGGCATCCAGGTGCCTCTTCTCGGTTAAGCCCCCATCTTCGCGAGATTTCGTTGCTATTCGCATCGCACGGCGGCAGGCGATGGAACTTCACAACGCAAAGAATGTTCCGAAGAAGAAGGCCCCTCAGGAGAGTCCAGGCATGACAAAAGCTTCTCTGCACCTACTGAAGGGGGTAGGCTATTTGATCTCTACCGCGAGCGTAATCCTGCTCGCCATCGTGAGTTGGTCAAGCGCTTCGGAAAGCGCTTTGCTCACCGCCTGCTTGATTGGCGGCGCAGCGTTCTCCATCGTTGGAATGTTCTGCCGCTGGCTGACATACCAAATTGAAAAGCACCGGAGCGGCGATTAGAAGACCGAAAGCATCCCTCATGCCGAGGACAGGATCATGCCAGCGTGCAGGATGGCCGGCTACTCCATCGCCGCCTGTTCAACAACCATTGCCGGCCTGATTTTCGGCACAGAACCCCGGCAGGCTGATCCTTGACCAGAGGGCATCTGGTTCAAACAACTGGCTTGCCGCAGGCGGACGAGCGCCGGTTATCTGTTGCATACAATGAGATCGAAGCGCTTTCTACGCCGCCATCACGACTTCATTGAAGGCATCGAGGTCGACATAGAAGACCTTGGTGATTTCCTCGATCAGCTCGTCGTAGTCGTACCCCTGGGACCTCAATATGTTGATGGCGGTGATGATATCGACGCGCTCCGTAAGCCGCCGCTTCTGGTAATCTTCGACATAGCGTTCCATGGCTGTCCCTTGGCCTGTGTGCCCAAACGCGTTGAACGACCAACAGATCGCAGGAGGGAAGCTAGGGAGCCTTGCTTGCGTGGAACTTGCCGGCTGGAGCCTGCACCTTCCCCTGATCTGCAACCAACCAGACTGATACGGAAAGCGGCCGACTCACCAAGGCCAAATAAAGACTAACACGCCACGGTCGACGTGCCAGAGTTGCGCGGGGGTCTTTGAAGAAAGATTGGGGCGCGACCGCGCGGGTGACGACCAGACGGACTACACCGTCAGGAATTTGCGAACGTCCGCCCTGTCGAGATCTTCCGCCGGACCAGTGTGGACGATCAGCCCCCGGTCCATGATGTTCACCTCGTCGGCGAGTTCGCGGCAGAAATCGAGATACTGTTCGACCAGCAGCACGGCAATGCCGGCCTGGTCGCGCAAATAGCGGATGGCACGGCCGATATCCTTGATGATCGACGGCTGGATGCCTTCCGTCGGCTCGTCGAGCACCAGCAGTTTCGGCCGCATCACCAATGCCCTGCCAATAGCGAGCTGCTGCTGCTGGCCGCCGGAAAGGTCACCGCCGCGGCGACCCAGCATCTGCTTCAGGACCGGAAACAGCTCGAAGACATGGGCGGGCACATTGCGGTCGGCCCGTTTCAGCGGCGCGAAACCTGATTCGAGGTTTTCCCGCACCGTCAGCAGCGGAAAGATCTCCCTGCCCTGCGGTACGAATGCGATGCCCGACCGGGCGCGGTCATACGCCGCGCTCCGGTCGAGCGCCTTCCCCTCGAAGGCAACACTTCCGCTCGTCAGCCGATGGTGGCCAACGATCGATCTCATCAAACTGGTCTTGCCGACCCCGTTGCGGCCGAGCACGCAGGTGATCTTGCCGGCGCCCGCCTTCAGCGATACGCCACGCAGCGCCTGGGCGGCGCCGTAGTGAAGCGTGGCGTTCGAAACTTCGAGCATGTCAGCGCCTTTTCCAGAACCTCAGGAAGGACAGATCGAAGCGATGGAATTGAACCCGCCACACCATGCTCATCTCCCCAGATAGACTTCGACGACGCGCTCGTCGGCCGAAACGAAATCAAGCGTGCCCTCGGACAGTACCGAACCCTCGTGCAGACAGGTGACCTTGACGCCGAGTTCGCGCACGAAATGCATGTCGTGCTCGACGACGATGACCGAATGGTCACGGGCAATGTCCTTGAGCAGCCGTGCGGTTTCCTCGGTCTCGGCATCGGTCATGCCGGCAACCGGCTCGTCGACCAGAAGGAGCTTCGGGTCCTGCGCCAGGAGCATGCCTATCTCCAGCCACTGCTTTTGGCCGTGACTGAGATTGGCCGCCAGTTCGTCGCGCTTGTCGCCTAGCCGGATGATGCCGAGGATATCGTCGATCTGCCGCGCCTCCGCGGCCGAGCGCCGGTGGAACAGCGCCGGAAAGATCGAGCGCGGCCCCTTCAGCGCCAGCATCAGGTTCTCCTCGATCGTGTGGCTTTCGAAGACGGTCGGCTTCTGGAATTTGCGGCCGATGCCCATCATGGCGATCTCGGCTTCGTCGTGCTTGGTGAGGTCGACCTGTCCGTCGAAGAACACCTCGCCCTCGTCGGGCCGCGTCTTGCCGGTGACGATGTCCATCATCGTCGTCTTGCCGGCGCCGTTGGGGCCGATGATGGCGCGCATCTCACCCTTGTCGAGCACCAGCGACAGATTGTTGATGGCGCGAAAACCGTCGAACGAGACCGAGACGCCGTCGAGGTAAAGGATGGTGTTGCTCTTCGACATGCCCCTCACTCCGCCGGCTGTGGTTCGGGGTTGGACGAAGACCATTCGCCTGGCGTTCTTGCTGCTGCCCGGACGATCTTCGGTGGCGCCGGGTCGACATACGTGCCGGCTTCTTCGGCGGCGGATGCCGCTCGCAACGCCCTGGCGTTGCCGCGCCAGAATCCCACATGCCGATGATGCCCTTGGGCAAAAGCAGCGTGACGGCGACGAACAGGCCGCCCAGCGCAAACAGCCAGAATTCCGGCAACACACCGGTGAACCAGGATTTGCCGGCATTGACGAGCAGAGCACCGATGATCGGTCCGACAATGGTGCCGCGACCGCCGACGGCCGCCCAGATCACCACCTCAATCGAATTGGACGGTTCAAATTCGCCGGGGTTGATGATGCCGACCTGCGGCACGTAGAGCGCGCCTGCTATGCCGGCCATGACGGCCGAGACAGTGAAAGCGAACAGCTTGACGTTCTCGGCCCGCCAGCCGAGGAAGCGCGTGCGGCTCTCGGCGTCACGCACGGCCATCAGCAGCTTGCCGTATTTGGAGCCGACGATCGCCCAGGTGACGAAGACGGCAAGCGCGAGCGTCACCGCGCTGGCGGCGAACAGCGCCGAGCGCGTCGCGTCGGCCTGCACGTTGAACCCCAGAATATCCTTGAAATCGGTCAGGCCGTTATTGCCGCCGAAACCCATGTCGTTGCGGAAAAAGGCGAGCAGCAGCGCATAGGTCATCGCCTGGGTGATGATCGACAGATAGACGCCGGTGACACGGCTGCGGAAGGCGAACCAGCCGAAGACGAAGGCGAGCAGGCCGGGCACGGCCAGCACCATGAGGCCAGCGAACCAGAAATGGTCGAAGCCGTACCAGAACCACGGCAATTCCTTGTAGTTCAGGAACACCATGAAGTCCGGCAGGATGGGGTTGCCATAGACGCCGCGCGAGCCGATCTGGCGCATCAGATACATGCCCATCGCATAGCCGCCAAGCGCGAAGAAGGCGCCGTGGCCGAGCGAAAGAATGCCGCAATAGCCCCAGACAAGGTCGAGCGCCAAGGCAAGCAGCGCATAGCAGAGATATTTGCCGGTCAGTGCGACGATGTAGGGTGGGACATAGAAGGCGCTCGTCGGCGATACGACGAGATTGAGCAGCGGCACGATGAGGGCCACCGCCAGCAGCATGAAGATGGTGATGGCGATGCGGCGATCCGCGCCCGCGGCAAAGAAGCGTCCGGTGATCATGCTTCCACCGCCCTGCCCTTAAGCGCGAACAGGCCGCGCGGGCGCTTCTGGATGAACAGGATGATCAGGACCAGCACGACGATCTTGCCGAGCACCGCGCCGGCATAGGGCTCGAGGAACTTGTTGACGATGCCGAGCGAGAAGGCGCCGACCAGCGTGCCCCACAGATTGCCGACACCGCCGAAGACGACAACCATGAAGCTGTCGATGATGTAGCCGCGGCCGAGATTGGGCGAGACGTTGTCGATCTGGCTGAGCGCGACACCGGCGATACCGGCAATGCCGGATCCGAGCGCGAAGGTCAGCGCGTCGACCCATGGCGTCCTGATGCCCATCGAAGCGGCCATGCGCCGGTTGGCGGTGACGGCGCGCATCTGCAGCCCCCAGGGCGTGCGCTTCATCACATAGAGCAGCACCGCGAAGACGCTGAGCGCGAAAACCAGAATCCATAGGCGGTTCCAGGTGATCGCAAGCTGTCCGACATTGAACGAGCCCGACATCCACGACGGATTGCCGACCTCCTGGTTGGTCGGACCGAATATGCTGCGCACGGCCTGCTGCAGGATCAGCGAGACGCCCCAAGTCGCCAGCAGCGTTTCCAGTGGCCGCCCATAGAGGAAGCGGATGACGCCGCGCTCTATTGCCAGGCCGACGAGCGCGGCGACGAGGAAGGCGAGCGGCAGGGCGATCACCAGCGACCAGTCGAACAGGCCGGGAAATGATGTGCGGATCACCTGCTGGACGACGAAGGTGGTGTAGGCGCCGAGCATGACCATCTCGCCATGCGCCATGTTGATGACGCCCATGACGCCGAAGGTGATGGCAAGCCCGATCGCGGCAAGCAGCAAGACCGAGCCCAGCGAAATGCCGTACCAGATGTTCTGGCCGGCATCCCAGAACGCCAGCGTCGAATTGATGTTGCGAATAGCCGCTGTCGCCGCTTCCTTGACCGCGTCCGGGGCGTTCGCCTCGACCGAGGTGAGCAGCGAAACCGCGTCGCGGTCGCCCCGTGCGCCGATCAGCGCGATTGCGGCGAGCTTGTCGGCATCCGGCCGGTCGGAGACCAGGACGGAGGCGGCGCGGGCCTGTTCGAGCAGGGCCTTGACGCTTGCCACGGTCTCCTTGGCGATCGCGGCGTCGAGCGGCTCGATGTTTGCGGCATCGGGTGTCTTGAACATGGTGTCGGCGGCGGCGATGCGCACGGCCGGGTCCTTGGCGCCAAGCGTCAGCGTGCCGAGCGCATCGCGGATGACGCGGCGCAGCGTGTTGTTGACCTTGATCTTGGTGATGTCGTCCTTGGCGGCGTCGGCCGACTTCTCGCCACTTAGCGGGTCGAGCAGTTCAACGCTGTCGCCAGTCTCCTTGCCGACAAAGACCAGGGAATCGGCCTTGCGGATATAGAGATTGCCGTCGGCAAGTGCGGCAAGCGGCCGCTCGACCGCCGGGTCGCCTGTAGCCGCCAGTTCGTGAACGACCGCCCCTATCTCCGAAAAGCCCTTGGCCGTCGCGAATTTGGCGATGATGCCACGCAGATCGGCTTCGCTTGCACCCGATGACGACAGCGTCGCCAGCAGGACCAGCAGTGTCAGGCCAATCGCACGGAACAGGTTCATTGGCTTCAGGCAGCTCCTGAAAGGTTGATTTCGCGCCCGGGCGGACTGGAGGACGAAGCCCGCCCGGAGCGCTTGCGGGGCACGGACCTGAAGGTCCAGCCCTGGGAGGATCAGTTCGTGCCCTTGCCGCCGCACTTGCCGGTGGCGACATTGAAGTTGCCGCAGGACAGTGGCGCGCGCCAATCGGAGATCAAGTCCTTGGAGTCAGGCAGGTAGTCGGACCACTCGTCGCCCATCACCAGACCCGGCGTGCGCGAAACCGTCTCGAACTGGCCATCGGCCTGGATTTCACCGATCAGAACCGGCTTGGTGATGTGGTGGTTCGGCATCATCGTCGAGTAGCCGCCGGTCAGGTTCGGGACCGAAACGCCGATCATGGCGTCGATGACCTTGTCCGGATCGGTGGTGCCGGCCTTCTCGACCGCCTTCACCCACATGTTGAAGCCGATATAGTGGGCTTCCATCGGGTCGTTGGTGGTGCGCTTGTCGTTCTTGATGAACTTGTGCCAGTCGGCGATGAACTTCTTGTTCTCGGGCGTGTCAACGCTCTCGAAATAGTTCCAGGCGGCGAGATGGCCGACCAGCGGCGCGGTGTCGAGACCGGCAAGTTCTTCCTCGCCGACCGAGAAGGCCATGACCGGAATGTCCTCGGCCTTGATGCCCTGGTTGCCGAGTTCCTTGTAGAACGGCACGTTGGCGTCGCCGTTGACGGTCGACACCACGGCGGTCTTCTTGCCGGCCGAACCGAATTTCTTGATGGCCGAAACTTCGGTCTGCCAGTCGGAGAAGCCGAACGGCGTGTAGTTGACCATGATGTCTTCCGCCGCGACGCCCTTGGCCTTCAGGTAGGCCTCGAGGATCTTGTTGGTGGTGCGCGGATAGACGTAGTCGGTGCCTTCGAGCACCCAGCGCTTCACCGAACCACCGTCCTCGCTCATCAGATAGTCGACCGCCGGGATTGCCTGCTGGTTCGGCGCGGCACCCGTGTAGAACACGTTGCGCTCGCTTTCCTCGCCCTCATACTGGACGGGATAGAACAGGATATTGTCGAGTTCGGAGAACACCGGCAGCACCGACTTGCGCGAGACCGAGGTCCAGCAGCCGAACACCGCCGCGACCTTGTCCTTGGAGATCAGCTCGCGCGCCTTCTCGGCGAACAGCGGCCAGTTGGAAGCAGGGTCGACGACGACGGCTTCGAGCTTCTTGCCGAGCAGGCCGCCCTTGGCGTTCTGTTCGTCGATGAGCATCAGCATGGCGTCCTTCAGCGTCGTCTCCGAAATCGCCATGGTCCCCGACAGCGAATGGAGAATGCCGACCTTGATCGTGTCGTCAGCCGCCTTGGCGGGCATGGACATCAACAGGCCTGCCGCGACCACGCTCGCCGAAAACATTTTTGTAATTGTCGAGAAATTACCCCTCATGCCTAACACTCCCAAGCTGGTTGATTGCACCGCAACACTACGATGCAACCCCCATGCCAACCGCCAAGGCGGTGTCGACGAAGGGATGATAATGCAATATTATCAACTGCTTGATATATTAGAGTTCTGAAAACAAAGAGAGCCGGTTAAAAATTGATTGAGAGAAATTTGCGCAACGCGCAAGGGTTTTGCCTAATTTTCGCCCAATTTGACCGTGTGCCTACATTTTGATCGTCAGGCGCGGCACCGCAGACAACAAATGTTGCGGCACAGCGCAAAAATAGGGCAAGCTCGCCGCTCAAGCGAGCACGTCATGGCATCCAGAATTTCACGCATTTTCATCGGCATATTGCTTCTTGCGGCGGCGACCGGCACCGCACGAGCCGACTTCAGCGATGGCAAGATGCCGGATGGCACCTATCATTGCGAGGTCTACCTGCTCGGCCTGTTCCTCAATCTCGGCGACATCACCATCAAGGGAAACGTCTACAGCGGCCCGGTCACCTTTGGGACCGCCCAGCAGGCTTACAATTATCAGATGGATGCAAACGGCGTGATCTCCTGGCTGGGACCGTTGGGCGGCTACACCGCCGGCGGCAACTCGATCTCGCTGACCCAGGCCACGCTTGACGGCGAGACCCCGCCCTCCTTCGACATCATCATGAAGCAACCGGACGGTGCCTTCACCGCCTCGACCTGCACCAAGCACTAACAAGGCGACAAGTCCGGAACTGCGCGGAACCCGGCTGTTTATAAGCCCTGACATATATAATTCGTTAAATAGCGGCGCGTTGCCGCCCATGTTAAGAATTATTCAATCGCTGGAGCTTGGGAGTACAGCAATTGAATATGATGCGCGTCGCGGCGTCGCCTAAAAGCTCAGAAACCAATGAAAAGTCACTGCTAACCCTTGAGCAGTGCTTTGACCTGGACAGCAAAGCCGCCAATGAGCTTTACGCAAAACATTTGAATAAATACATGCTCCAGCTCTTCGATATCCTTGGACTGAAGGATATGGACATGAGGGGCGCGCAGGGCGTCGAGATCTGGCTGAATGACGGCCGTACGCTCCTCGACTTTTCCGCTGGCCTCGGTGTCCTTGGGCTCGGTCACAACCATCCGCGCATTATAGAGGCGGAGCGCAAATGCCATGAGCGCAAGATCGTCGACTGCATCAAAATCGCGCCTCACAAATTGCAGGGCGCTCTTGCGTATAACCTGTCGCGTTTCCTGCCCGCGCCACTAGCGGTCTCGTTTCTCGCAGTCTCGGGCGCCGAAGCGAATGAAGCGGCGATGAAACTGAGCGAACGCGTGCAGACCCCCAAAGGCAAGAAGAAATTTCTCTGCATGCAGGGCGCGTTTCACGGCAAAACCCATGGCGCGCTATCCCTGACGACCGCGACGGACGTGCAATCCGGGTTCCTTTTGGGCGTGCCAAAGGAAAACGTCATTTATGCCAGGTATGGCGACATCGATTCACTGCGAGAGGCGATCCGCGCGGAGACGGATGGTAGCGGCGGCAATTCCATTATAGCCGCGATCGTCGAGACAATTCGTGGTACCTCCTGCGAAATCCCCCCTGCCGGTTATTTGACGCAGTTCGTGGAGCATTGCCGGGACAACGATATCCTGTCCATTTTCGACGAAGTAAAGGTCGGCATGGGACGAAGCGGCAGGTTCTGTGCTTTCCAGCATGAAGGAGCCGTTCCCGACATCGTGACGCTTGCCAAGACCCTGGGCGGCGGCAAGCGGGAAGTGGCTGCCATGGTCACCTCCCAACTATTGTTTGATCGGGCTTACGGCAACAAACAGGACTGCAACCTTCACAGTTCCAGCTTCAGCGGGCTTGGCGAAAGCTGCGCCGTCGCGATCGAGACGCTGAATATCCTGCAAGACGAAAGACTTATCGAGAACGCCGAGAGGATGGGGGGCTATCTCTCCAATGGTCTTCACCGGCTGAAGGCAAAACACCCGAGGCACGTTCTCGATGTGCGCGGACGTGGAATGTTTCAGGCGATCCGTTTGAACTTTCATCAGGATCTGGCGGAAAAGCTGGTCGACATCGACAAAAATCCACTGTTCCAGACCTATCAGACAGTGTTGATCGGCGCCCTCGTCCGCGAGCTTTACGACCGCCACGACATACTGGTGCATTTCCAGCCGGGCGCGCGGGACATCCTGCATTTCATGCCGCCCTTTGTGGTGCGGGAAGAGCAGATCGACAAGCTCATCGCGGCGCTGGACGACATTCTCTCTCGAGGATTGAGCGATGCTGCCGTTCGCTTTGTAGCCAAAAACATCAAGCGCGTCTTTCGAGGCATCGCCTGAAGGCGGCACGCAGAGTCTGCGATGGGGGCCTGGACATGGATGGTTACATCCTCAATTCGACCGAGAGCCGCTGGACATCGGATATCGGTCTGGCGAGCCGGCTCTATTGGGCCGGAATGGCTTTCTTTTCGCTGGCTTCCCTTGTTCTATTCCTGATCAACACCCGCCACGGCATCGGAATCTATCCCGACAGCTTGCGTTATATGGGGATCAGCGAACGGCCCTACGATGCGCCGCTCTATGCATGGCTGCTGATGGGGATTTCCGCGACCGGGGTCGACCCGTCAGCCGGAGCAAAAGCCATCGGCCTGTTCTTCGTCTGTGCGAACACGATCCTGATCTGGCATCTGCTGGTGCGCGCCAGCGGGAAATATGTCTACGCTGCCGCGGGGACCGCGATCATCACGCTTGCCCCTCAGTTCGTGACGCTTCACTCGCTCGCGATGTCGGAACCGCCGTTCCTGTTTTTCCTCCTGGTCACCGTGCTTGCGCTGTTGCGCTATTTCGAGACCGACGACAGGACATGGCTGAAGGCAAGCGCGGTCCTGCTCGGCCTTACGACGCTGGTGCGCTTTACCGCGCCGCCGCTTGGCGCGGCGATTGCGATATGCCTTCTTCTCAATCCTCGGCACACGCTGTCCCGCCGCTTCGTCGACGCCACTATTTTCGCGGTGGTGAGCACGGCGATCTTCCTCTGCTGGGCGGTGATGAGTGAGATCATCGCCGACCGTTCCATTGGTCGCGCGCTCTGGTTCTACGGCAATATGGGGGCCAGCGAGTGGCTGAAAAGCCTTGGGGCAATGACGGCATGGCTGCTGCCCGACGAGGTGCCATTCGTGGCCCGCGTTGTCCTGCTTAGCGCTTTTGCAGCCGCCGCCGCCTACCTGACCTTCCTTCATGCCCGTGAACCGCGTCGGCACGCAGGGCAGGCCAAGGTCGCCGACGCTCTGCTGCCCACCCTTTTCGGGCTGTTTTTCTTCTTCTACCTGGGCTTCATGGTTCTTTCGACCTCGGTCGAGGCGAACCTGTCTTTGAGTGGCCGCTACGCCTTTCCGGTGTACGTGACCACCGCTTTGATGATCACCATCGTCCTAGCCCATGTCGGCGACGCCAAGGGGCTTGTGAAGCTGCTCCACTACGGGCTTGTCTGCTTCGCCCTTCTGGTGTTCGGCGGCCACGTGGTCCGCACGGCCGTGCGATCGTCCGAGGCGTATCGTTCAGGGATCGGCTATGCCAGCCGCGAATGGGTGAACTCCCCGACAATGCAGGCGCTGCGACAACTGCCGGCGGATGCATCGATCTACAGCAATGGCGCCGACGTCGTCGCCTATGTGCTGAGACGAGAATCCCATTTCCTTCCGGAACGCATACAGTTGCGAACGGGCCGCGACAACCCAGCCAATCCGTACGAGAGACAGCTGCAAACGCTGCGCGACGATCTGACCAAAGAGCATTCCTATGTAGCGATCTTCGACGCCATCGACTGGCGTTTCTATCTCGTCAGCGAAGCTGAACTGAAACAGCGTCTCTCGCTCGTCACCGTCGCAACCGAGGCGGATGGCCGTATCTATGCGATGCCAAAAACGACCAGGTAACAGCGAGGTCGTGTTGCGGGCACCGGCAACCGGAGGGCAACCACATGTATGCGGATGGATTTGAACCGGCTGCCGCGATCTCCCCGCCCCGGGCAAGCCTTAAGCAATATCTGGCAATTGCCCGCTTCGACCATGCGACCAAGCATGTCTTCATCCTGCCGGGGATCATCATAGCCTATGCCTTGCGTGAGCCGCCCATGGATCGTGCGGCGCTGGCAATCGCCGCTGGGTTCCTGAGCGCGATTGCCATCGCCTCAGCGAACTACGTCCTGAATGAATGGCTCGACCGAGAATTCGACGCCTTTCATCCAACCAAACGCACTCGCAGCGCCGTGCTGAGGTCGCTGTCACCGCATCTGGTTTATCTCGAGTATCTCCTTTTTGCGTCGGTCGGTCTTCTGCTCGCCGCTACGGTCGGAACATCGTTTTTCCTGGCCTCCGTTGTCTTTCTGATTTCGGGGCTGATCTACAACGTGAAGCCCATTCGATCGAAGGACTTGCCTTATCTGGATGTGATTTCGGAGTCCGTGAACAATCCCATCAGACTGACGCTTGGCTGGACGATGATTGACCACGCCGCACTCCCACCCAGCAGCCTGCTTTTAGGGTATTGGGCTGCCGGCGCCTTCCTTATGGGGGCAAAGCGGCTTTCCGAATACCGCGACATTGCCAACAGCGGGAACAAGGATTTGCTACAGCGCTACCGCCGATCGTTCCGTTTCTACACGGCAGAGAACCTGACGGTCTCCTGCTTTCTCTACGCCATGATGTCAGCATTTTTCATTGCGGTTTTCCTGACCAAATACCGGCTCGAATACATATTGGCTCTGCCCTTTATCGCGATCCTGTTCACGTCCTACCTGTGGCTTTCCTTGTTGAAGAACTCCATCGCGCAGCGTCCTGAAAGAATGTTTCGGTCGCGCCGGCTGCTGGCGTCGCTGATCCTGGCGGTGATGGCGATATTCATCTTGTCGTTCGTCGATTTGCCGTGGCTTTACGACCTGTCGGCACCCAACTTCAAACCCGTCGACATGCAATGAAACAACCCGACCAGTCGATCGTCTGGAACAATATCGACCTCGTGGTCTTCGACCTGGACGGGACCCTCTATGACCAGCGGCGTCTCAGAACACGCATGGCGCTGAATTTGCTGCACGATGCCGTGCGGGCGAGAAGCCTCAAGACTTTGAGTGTTCTGCGCACATTCCGGCAATGCAGGGAAGCGCTGGCGGAGCAAGTGCTGACCGATTTCGTGGACCGCCAATTCGAAGACACGGCGATGCGATGCGGCTGTTCCGTGGTCTATGTTCGCGAGGTTGTCCAAGAATGGATCGAGCGACGCCCGCTCGCCCATCTCGGCGCTTGCCGCTATTCTGGGGTTGAAGGACTTTTTGATGCTCTGCGCCGCTCAGGTCGCACGATTGCGGTATATTCCGACTATCCTGCCGCCGAAAAGCTCAAGGCCCTGGCGCTCAAGGCGGACTTTGTGGTCAGCGCCTCGGACAGCGACGTGCGAAGGATGAAACCCGACCCCGCCGGGCTGCACAAGATACTCGGTGCGGCCGGTGTGGATGCCACCCGTTCGCTGATGGTCGGTGACCGCTTCGACCGCGATTGGGCGGTGGCAAACCGTGTCGGCATGCCTGCCATCATAAGATCCAGGCGCACGGACCCGAGATGCGGGACTTTCCAGTCGTATCACGACGCGCTGTTTCAACCGGTTTTGCCATCGCTGGAGAAAAGCGGTGCATTCAGGCTTCCGAGTTTTGAAAAAAGTGTCCGGGCCATAGTCGATACCTTGATCCGGCAGGAACTGCCCGCGCCAGAAAATCCCGAAAACGCTGGAACCATCGAGGCCTATGTACTGGCGACGCATGCAAGCATGCCGGATTACCTGCGTCTGGCCTTCCGTATCTTGACCGTCGTATTCGATGCCTGGTCTTATCCGGTGGTTGGAAAGCCATTTCATCTACTGAGCCCTGACCAACGCATGGATCAGTTGAGGCGTTGGCAGCATTCACGTCTGCAGATCCGGCCCGCGCTAATCTCCTTTTACCGGACTTTGACCTTCTTTGGGCTCTATTCTGACCTCTACGAGCAGGACGTGGAACGTGGGGCACATCATAACTGAGCCTGTCACGAGCCAAATGACGGCCGACATTGTGGTGATCGGGTCCGGACCCGGCGGCGCGGTGACCGCGACCTTGTGCGCGGAAGGGGGCAAGTCAGTGCTTCTGGTCGAAGAAGGCCAAAATCTGTCGCTTCAGTCGGCCCCACCTTTTTCAAAGGAGGAACTGCTTCTCAAATATCGGAATGCCGGTATCTGCATAGCGCTTGGCCCGTCAAAAATTGCCTATGTCGAAGGTCGGTGCGTCGGGGGCGGCAGCGAGATCAATCGTGGGCTCTATCACCGTGCGCCGGAATACCTCCTCGACCAGTGGGCCGCCGTCTTCAAGGTCGATGATTTGTCTCTCGACCGGCTCATGCCCCATTTCATTGCCTGCGAGAACACCGCCAAGATCGAATATCTTCCCGGCGAGTTGCCCCCTATCTCGACGAGGTTGCGTGACGGGGCTGCCCGTCTCGGCTGGCAAGTGACCGAGGCGCCACGTTTGTACCGGTACAGCAGCATGGGAAGATCAGGCCGAAAACAATCCATGTCGGAAACCTTCGTTCCGCGATTTCTCGAAGCAGGTGGCCGTTTGATCGCTGACACACGTGCGACCCGACTAACACGCTCAGGTGGCAAATGGCACGTGAAGGCGCTGCACGCGCCGGCAGACGGCCCGCCACGGCCGATAGAAATTTCCGCCGACCGGATTTTCGTGGCCTGCGGCGCGGTTCAGACGCCAGCCCTTCTGCGCCGATCCGGTTTGACCCGAAATATTGGCAACTCCCTGTATTTCCATCCAATGCTGAAAGTCGTCGCGCAGTTTGATGAGGATGTGAACAATCCGGGCGATCCCGACCCGGTTCATCAGATCAGGGAATTCGAGCCTTCCTTTGGTATGGGATGCTCCATCAGCAAACGGCCGATGCTCGGCCTCGCAATGGTAAATCATGCCAACCACTTCGCTGAAATCGACAGGCATTGGCGTCGCATGGGCATATATTACGTTCAGGCGGCGAGCGGAAAGGCGACGGTACGCAACCTGCCATTTTTTCGCGATCCGTTGGTGAGGGTTTGGCAAAATGAGGCGGATCTCAGAAAACTGGCAGATGGCCTGAAACGACTGGCCGAGGCACTGTTTTCAGCCGGCGCTGTCGCCATCTATCCCAGCGTCCAGGGCTATCCGGTGCTCCGCTCCATGGAAGACGTCCGCAATCTTCCCGCCACCTTTGCCGGAAGCGATGGCAGCGTGACCTCCGTGCATGTGTTCTCCTCATGTCCGATGGGAGGAAACGAGGCCATTTGCGCGACGGATTCGTTCGGCCGCCTGCGCGATACGGACGGCCTTTACATCGCTGACGCGTCCCTCTTGTGCGGGCCGACTGTCGTCAATCCTCAGGGCACCGTCATGGCCATTGCCCATCGCAATGCGACGCACGCCATTGAAAGCCGATTTAACTGAGTGATATTGTAGGGGTGAGCCGGGGTTCCGTGGGGCCCCTTCCCTGCTCGATGCGGATCAGACCGAGCTCTGGATTTTGCTGGACGCGTCCGGTTTGTGCATCGCCGCCGACAGCAGCCAGCTGATTCCAAAGAGCGCCGTCGGCGCCCACAGAATAAGATGCGCCAGCAGCACGACGGCCGCAGCCATTGAGGTGTCCACTCCGGCAAGTCTAAAGGCCTGAAGACCAAAAAATTCAAACGGGCCAAAATGCCCGGGGAGACTGGGCACGAGTGTGCCGAGCGTGCTGAGGGCGAAGGCCAGAGACGGTTTCAACAAGGCATCGGTTGATCCGCCGAGGCTGACCCAAACACCTAGAAAAACGCCACTTTCCAAAAGCCACAAAGCAAATGACATGACGGTGAGCATGCTCAGCCGGCGCCAGGAGCTGATTTGCGCGACAGCCTCCGATGCGGCCCGCAACGCAGCGATCAGAATAACGATGGGACCAAAGTTGATTTGCCGGAACAGTTTTTCGAGCAAGCGGCAAGAAAGCGCTGGGGCAAATAGCATCCCCAATCCGCCGGCAAGCGCGATGGCGAGCAAAAGCTGGAAATTCCACACCAATGCGGGTGGAGCAGTGAGGTCAACCAGCGCCAGCGACATCCCGCCCAACAGGACGATGGTGACAAGATCGAGAATGCGCTCGACGATCATCGTGCCGATAATTGTCCCCGCCGGAATATCGAACTGACGGCTAAACCATAAAACACGAAAACCATCCCCTACCCGCAGGGGAAGAACATCGCTCATGCCAAAGCTGGCGATAAAGGGGCCGATCATCAATCGCAACGGCAAGCGGCGACCGGTCGTCGATTGCAGCATCATCCAGAACCGGACTGCCCTCAGAAGAAAGTCAGCGACAAAGGCCACGACGGCAAGGACGAGCGGCGCGACAGTCGCACGGCGCAGTATAGCACCAACCTCTGCAAAGTGGACATTGCGCATGGCAAAGAGGACAAACGTCGCCCCGACAATCAAGCCAAGTCCAACCCTGATTATTCTGCCTGTGCGGCCCTGATTGAACTCAGTTTGATCAACCATTCGGACCTGCCGTATATTGAAGATGGAGCGCGGCGAGTGTGGTGCGGTTGGTGATATCCAGCTTGCGATAGATGTTGTTCAGATGAATGCCGATAGTCCCTTCGGTGGTTCCCAGCTTCTGTGCGATGGCCCGGTTGGACAATCCTCCGCAGATCTGTACCGCGACCTCCCTTTCGCGCACGGTCAGCAGATCGAGTTTTTGAGGGCTATCGGATGGCCCGGCGCTCGTTGCCCTGAGCACGAGCTCCTGCGGCAGCCACTTCTCTCCGCCTGCGACCTGCCGCATGCAATCCAGGAGTGCTTCGGGGGCATATTCCTTCAAGAGGATGCCCCACGCCCCCATTGATATTGCGTCCGCAATCTGGCGGCCCGTCAGAGACGCGGTGAGGAAAATCATCTTGACCGGTAACCGCCTTTTGGAAACGGTTCGCTGGATCTCCAGTCCACCAACATCCGGCATGGAAACATCAAGCACGGCCAGATCGGGGCGGAGATCGCTAATGAGCGACAGCGCTTGCGCCCCGCTCGCCGTTGCCGCCAACACGTTGAAATCCGGCGCTGTTTTCAGCAGGCCCTGCAATCCGCGAAGCAGCAAGGGATGGTCATCGGCAAGGACTACGGAATACATCACCGCGCCACCTGGCCCAGGGGCAATGCAATGCGCAGGCTAAGTCCCGGCGACGCGCCGCAGATCGTCAGGTTGCCCTTGAGCCCGCTAACCCGCGAACACAGCGATGAGGGCCGTTTCGGTTCGACATCAGTTCCTAGTCCCGATCCGTTATCGGAAATCTTGATCTCAACGCCGCAATCGGCACGAACAAGTTCAATCCGCACTTGCGTCGCCTTGCCGTGCTTGACGGCGTTGGCGGTGGCTTCCGAGACAAGCTGCATGATTTCGTGCTGCATGGATCTTGGAACTTCGAGGTTCGGCGGATCAAGAGTAGCCTCGATTCGGCAATCCCATTGCTCCCTCAGGAGTTCGGCCAGGCCGGGTAATGCCTGGTAGAGCGGCGCCTCATCGTTCTGGCGGTCTGGACGCTGGTCATCAACATATTGCCGGATGCGCTGTTGCAAATTGAAGACAAGCGTATTCACGTCGACCACATTCGCCTTGGGTTCCTTGGGAACGGATTTGGCGATGAGCTTGAGTTTCAGGCTGGCGGCCGTGAGATCCTGCAGGATACTGTCATGCAGGTCGCGCGCGAGCCGTGCGCGCTCTTCGGCGCGCGCCGCTTCGGTTGTTTGCTGCATCAGCGCCAGACGCCCTAGTTCCGATCTGAATCTCATGGCGATGATTTCAGTGAGTGAACCGCATTCGTCCGGATGACAGGCCGGATCGATGACGAAAACCCGCCCGCGGTACCGCACGCTGGAGAATGCCGCCGAGCAGGTATATTTGAATGGCGTGCGAACTTCCGCCCCCAACTCCGGCAGGTCGCGGAAAATTCCAGCCACTTCGTCGGCGCTGACTCTTGGGATTCCGCCTCGGTCGAGATTGAACATCGGCGGTTCCGGATCGTGCTGGTTCCAGAAAGTCGCGTCCCGAACGTCGATCAGCCGCAGATCGCCCTGCCGCCAATAGGCGACGCTGCCGGTATCTTCCTCCTGATCCCGCCAAACGACCAACAGGCCGGGGTCACCCATCACCGCGGCCGCGTGATTGAAAAGGCCGCGCAGCCATGACAGCCGATCGCCGGTAATTGCATCGAACGGCCAATGGGCAAGCTGCGCCAAACGCTTCCGGTGATGTTCACGATAGGCGCCGAGATAGCCAAGCATAGCGGCCGAAACCATGAAATAGGTCGACCGCATGATAAATACATTGAGCTCGGACTGACCGTCTTCCAGATCGGGCAAGCCGACAATGATCAGAACGGCCTGCAGGGCGACCGCGCCCATGACAGCCCCCCTCAATCCCCAGCGCAGGGTCATGGCAAGCAGTATAAACGGCGAGAAGGAAAAAAAGGGGCTTGAAAGTTCGTTCGTCAAAAAAGTGAGAAAGCCCAGTATCGCTACATCGATGAAGTGAACGCCGAGATGAACCGGGCTGTCGAGAGATTTTCGGACCGGAAATATCACCAGAAGCAGGGAGAACACTACGTAAAGGCCAAGGGTTACCTGTGATTTAACCAGGAACGGCGCTGGCTGGGTGGGGTCAAGATAGACAGCGAGAACGGCAAATAGCGCCGTGACCAGGCGCCCTAAGCTGATTAACGCTTCGGGATTCGATGCCAACAGGATGTTGCTGGCTGATCTCCCAATCCTCATTGGACGGGCGTCCAAGCTGGCACGCCTGATCTGAGTAACAAGGCCAAAATCAAGGCTTGTCATGCAAACTCCTTGTCGAGGCACCGTGCATCGCGGCCGGCGGAGCCACGCGACCCTCAATAAGCGTGCGAGCGAGCTGGGACTACCGCGCAAGCCATTGCGTCGCCTCCGGCGCGAACAGGATGAGCACGCCGGTGCAGGAGCTGGACAAGGAAGAATTAAGGTATCGACGGTGTCCTTGCACCGTACCAAAACGTGGTAGTCCGGCTAAGCCAAGGATACCAAATGGACGTGACATCGGGGTCTTAGCCATTCCCATCCGCCGCAAGGTCAGCGCCCAGCCTGGTCACAAAAAAGCGGAACGCGGGTTGCGCGTTCCGCTTAGCGGTCTGGGAGGATGCTGGGCTTCCGCATCGACCCGATGCGGGTCGATGTTCTGGCGGCTCAGATGGTCTTGGCCGACATCTGCGCGGCGATGTAGTCGGCCTGGCGGATCGCCAGCGACACGATCGTCAAGGTCGGGTTTTCGGCGGCACCCGTGGTGAACTGGCTGCCGTCGGACACGAACAGGTTCTTGATGTCGTGCGCTTGGCCATGCTTGTTGACGACGCCGTCGGCCGCTTTCTCGCTCATCCGGTTGGTGCCGAGATTGTGGGTCGACGGATAGGGCGGCGTCGGGAAGGTGCGCGTGGCGCCGACCGCGGCATAAAGCGCCGAGGCCTGCTTGTAGGCGTGGTTGCGCATCGCGGTGTCGTTGGGATGATCGTCGAAATGCACGTCGGCGATCGGCATGCCATGCTCGTCCTTCATGTCGGCATGCAGCGTGATGCGGTTCTCCGCGCGCGGCATGTCCTCACCGACGATCCACAGGCCGGCCATGTGGTCGTAATGGTCGAGCGCCGTGGTGAACGACCGGCCCCAGCCGCCCGGATCGAGGAAGGCCGCCATGAACGGCAGGCCGAGCGACAGCGTCTCGAACTCGTAGCCGCCGACGAAACCGCGCGACGGATCATGGCGCGCCTCGTCGCGGATGATGCCGGCCATGGTGGTGCCGCGATACATGTGCACCGGCTTGTCGAAAATGGCATAGACCGAGCCGGTGGTGTGGCGCATGTAGTTCTTGCCCACCTGCCCCGACGAATTGGCGAGGCCGTGCGGGAACTTGGCTGATTCTGAATTCAGCAACAGGCGCGGGCTCTCGATGGAGTTGCCGGCAACCGCGACGATGCGGGCCTTCTGTTCCTGCAGCTTGCCATCCTTGTCGGCATAGACGACCCCGGTCACCTTGCCGCTAGCGTCATGGTTGATCTTGATCGCCATTGCGTTCGGCCTGACCTCGAGATGCCCTGTCGCCTCGCCTTTGGGAATCTCGGTGTAGAGCGTCGACCATTTGGCGCCCCATTTGCAGCCCTGGAAGCAGAACCCTGTCTGCTGGCAGGAATTGCGGTCGTCGCGCTGGACCGAGTTTATCGCCATGTTGCCGGTATGGCATTCCTTGTAGCCGAGCTTGTCGGCGCCCGCCTTCAGCACCTTGAAGTTGTTGTTGCCCGGCAGTCTCGGCCAGTCGTTGGTGCCGGTCACGCCCATCTTGGCTTCGGCCTTGGCGTAGTAGGGCTCCATCTCGGCCAGCGTGATCGGCCAGTCGAGCAGGTTCGCGCCCTCCAGTTTGCCATAGGTCGAGAGCGTCTTGAACTCATGCTCCTGGAAGCGCAGCGAAGCCCCGGCCCAGTGCGTGGTCGAGCCGCCGACCGACTTGACGATCCAGGCCGGCAGGTTTGGGAAATCCTTGGCCACACGCCAGTCGCCCGACGTGGTGCGTTTGTCCTTCCAGGCGAGTTGGGTGAAGGAATCCCACTCGTCATTGATGAAGTCCTCGTATTCGTGGCGTGCGCCGGCCTCCAGGATGACGACATCGACACCCTTCTGGGCAAGTTCGTTGCCGAGCGTGCCGCCGCCGGCGCCCGAGCCGATGATGACGACCACACCGTCGTTTTTGAGATCAAATGCTGCTGCCATGGTTTCCTCCCATGATTTTCTGTTTGCGGGGTCTCGGGACGAAGGGGCTCAGAGCCACTCGATGTCGTTGAAACCGCGCGCGATATAGCCGCCCTTGGAATAGGACTCGCCCTCGTAGCCGAAGATCGGCCATACCTCTTTCTGGTTGTAGAGACCGACGACGAGGCCGCCACGGATGGCCTGGAAGAATGGCGTCGCCTCGATCTGCTTCAACACCGCGAGGCGCTGGTCTTCCCAGCCAAGGGCCCGGTAGCCTCCCTCGCCCGACTTCTTGTCGAGATCGGCGATGCCGTCTTCGATCATCGCCTTGTGGGCGGCGTCCTTGCCGGCCTGCTCGTCATGGGCTTTCACGGCAATGGCATAGTATTTGTCGGGAACCTGATCGTGCGGATAGATGTCGCGCGCCATCTGGATCAGCGTCGCCATCGTTTCGGGCTTGAGAGCCGATGTCTCGAGCCCCCAGGCATGTTCGGGGCTGATGACGGCGCTGCCCGAAATGACGAGCAAAGCGCCGATGCCACTGCGTTTGAGAAGCTCACGACGTGAAAGTCCAGGCTTCCCGTCATAGATCGTGACCATGTATTCCTCCCTGCTTGCTATTTGCACCCGTTGAGAGTGCCGTTGCTGGCGCCGCGCCTCCCGGTGCGGCCGCGATGTCTCCTATTTGAAACGACCTTCGCGTTGCAGAACCTCGATCTTGTAGCCGTCGGGGTCCTCGATGAAGAAGAAGCGGGCGATCAGCGAACCGTCGTGGTTGAACTCGACGATCTTTTTGGGGTTGAGGCCAAGCGCGCCGAGGCGATCATGTTCGCTGTCGAGATCGACGACCGAGACCGCGAGGTGGCCGTAGCCGTCGCCAAGCACATAGGGCTCCCGCCGCCCCTTGTTCACTGTCAGTTCGACCTCGAACCCTGTCTCGGCGTTGCTGAGATAAATGAGCGTGAATGTCTCGAAGTCCAGCCTGTCGGCGACATCGAGCCCGAAGGCATGTCTGTAGAAGTCGACGGATCGGGCCTCCTCGAGAACCCGGATCATGCTGTGGATCGCCTTTGCCAAATCAGTCTCCGCCGTGGTGAACGGAAGCGATTATGAGCGGCGCGGGCAAAAGATGGTGGCAGCCGGTTACCACGCCCAGGCCCGTGAAATGTCCCGCCCGCCCCATCAGGGACGAAAGTCCGATTGCCGTAACGGCATTTTTGCCTGAAAGTACCATTGGGGACGAGCAGTGCGGCGCGTCCACCCAAAACCAACAATCATGGGAGGTTTGTCGGATGTGCAGGGTATTTGCGGGCCAGGACCCCGAAGGCTATCGCCAGATCAACCGGTCGATCCGCATTGACGGGCATTCGACCAGCATTCAGCTCGAGGCCACATTTTGGGCACTGCTTGACGAGATTGCCGAAAGCCAGGGGCTGACGACGCCGAAATTCATCTCGAAGCTCTATGACGAAGCCATCGAGATCAATGGCGCCATTCCAAACTTCGCGTCGATGCTGCGCACCACCTGTGCCCTTTATCTGCGCGGCCATCGGCCGGGCATGGAGGAGCAGATGGCGCCGAAGCGGCAAGCCGCCTAGCGCTGGCCGCGTCATCCGCTCGCATCGGGTCGACGCCACGGCCGGCGCTTCACATGCCTGATGGCACGACGCTGTTTCTATCGGTCCAGCATCCGGCCGAAGACGCCGGGATACTCGACAAGGCCACGACGCCGCAGCCCATTTCAGGGACGGCCGGCCGCCCAGGCGCCCGATGGCGCATCCCCGGCAAGGATGCGGCCCGGTTGGCACACGGCCGACCGAAACCCTGCTCCGCGAAAGTGTTGGCCGGTAGCCCTCCGGTGTGGAAGGCGACTGCGGCAGCTTCGCTGACCGCGACCTAGCCAGATAAGTGATCTTCCACTCGGGCCTCGGAGCAAGGCCCGTCAGCCATTTATTAGCCCGATCTACAGCAAAGCGGATCGCACTAACGATTTTGTGATGTGGTTGACGGGACCATTTTCATCTCGCAGTTTACCGATATTCGATGAGTGCGGCTTAAACTTAACTGTATTTGTCATGTTTACTTGGGCGTCACTTCCCGAGTGCTTCTGCTTACTTTCAAGGTTCCTAAAATGAGCCATCGCAACCCCATCCGAATGAATCGGCGTCTTTTCCTCTCTTCAGTCGCAATGTTTACCGCAACCGCGACATCGGCGGGCTTTGCGCGATCCTTCTCGGGCTCTCTGCCCTGGGCGCCATTCGCAGCCGATCCGCCAACGCAGGTCTTGCCCGAGGGCTGGCAGTTTTTCACGCCACAGGAAGCCGCGCTCGTCGAGGCCATTGTCGACCGTATCATTCCCGCCGATGACCTCAGCATGGGTGGCAAAGAAGCCGGTTGCGCCATCTATATCGACAGGCAATTGATGGGTGCGTTCGGGACATCGAGCCGGCTTTATACTCAAGGGCCATTCCTGCCGGGGTTGCCCACGCAAGGTTATCAGGGCGAGGCAAATCCCGCCCAGCGCTACCGCACTGGCCTCGCCGCGATCGACGCTTTCCTGAAGCAACGGGATGGCAAGACATTCGTTCAGCTTCAGCCTGCGGACCAGGATGCATTCCTGACGGCGATGGAAGCCGGAAAGGTCGACCTGCCGAATGGTGTCAAAGCCCCAGGCTTCTTCGCGCTTCTGCTGCAGAACACGATGGAAGGGTTCTTTGCCGACCCGGTCTATGGCGGCAACAAGGACATGGTTTCGTGGCGCATGCTCGGTTTTCCGGGTGCGCGCTATGACTATCGGGATCACGTCAGCAAACACAACCAGCCATACCCGCAGCCGCCTGTCTCGATCTTCGGGCGCCCTGAGTGGCTCAGGAAAGGCGCCTGACCATGACAACGATACTGCCTCGCAAAGACGTCGTGATCGTCGGCCTCGGCTGGACAGGAGCTATCCTTGCCCACGAATTGACGGATCATGGCCTGGACGTGCTGGCCATCGAGCGCGGTCCATGGCGCGACACGGCAACCGATTTCAACATCGGGTATGTCCAGGATGAACTGCGCTACGGCGTTCGGCGCGACCTCTTTCTGCAGCCGGCCGTTGAGACCATGACCGTCCGCAACGACCCGTCGCAGATGGCGCTGCCGATGCGCGATTTCGGCTCCTTTCTACCCGGCAACGGTGTCGGGGGTGCAGGTGTGCACTGGAATGGCCACACTTGGCGATTCTGGGATTCGGACTTTCAGATAAGGACCAATCTCACCAGGAAATACGGCGCGTCGAGAATAGCCGATCTCCAGGTCGAGGACTGGGGCGTGACAGGTGCCGAAATGGAGCCCTACTACGACAGGTTCGAATACCTGGCCGGGATTTCGGGCAAGGCCGGCAACATCAAGGGGAAGCTTCAGGAAGGCGGCAATCCGTTCGAGGATCCGCGGTCCCGGGATTATCCGAACCCGCCGATGGAGATGACCTACGCGCCGACCCTGTTCGCCGAGGTCTGCCGATCGATGGGATTGCACCCTTTCCCCACACCATCCGCCAACATGTCGCGAAACTACGTGAACCCGCTGGGCATCTCCATGGGTCAATGCACCTATTGCGGGTTCTGCGAACGTTTTGGCTGCGCCAACTATTCCAAGTCAAGCGCCCAGACCACCATCCTTCCCGTCCTGATGAAGAAGGCCAATTTCGAGGTCCGGACCGACAGCGAAGTACTGCATGTCGATCTCGCCGCCGGAGGCAAGTCGGCGCGCGGCGTGACTTATGTCGACACCTCGGGGCAGGAGTACTTCCAGCCCGCCGATCTCGTGCTGCTGTGTGCCTACGGCCTGCACAATGCCCGGTTGATGATGCTGTCGGGCATCGGAAAGATCTACGACCCGACCAGCGGCGAAGGAACGATCGGACGCAACTACTGCTATCAGACCAATGCCGGCGTGCAGGTGTTCTTTGACGACAAGAACTTCAATCCGTTCATCGCGGCAGGGGCGCTCGGCCAGACAATCGACGATTACAATGGTGACGCTTTCGATCATGGCGCACTGGATTTCGTCGGCGGCGCGGGCATCAACTGCATACCCACCAATGGGCGCCCGATCGGGACCAGACCGACCCTGCCCGGCACACCGAAATGGGGCAGCGCCTGGAAGAAGGCGACGGTCGAGGGCTACAAGAGCACGCTTGCCTACTCGTCCCAGGGAAGCAGCTACGCGACGCGCAACAACTATCTCGATCTCGACCCGACCTACAAGGATCGTTTCGGCCGGCCGCTGATGCGCATGACGTTCGATTTTCCCGACAACGATATCCGGATGTCGACCTATGTGAGCGACCGGATGGAGGAAATCGCCAAGACGCTGGGAGGCAAGCAATACAGCGTCAGCCGCCGCAAGAAGGGCTGGGATAGCGTTCCCTATCAGAGCACCCACAATACGGGCGGCGCCATCATGGGAACGGACCCGAAGAAAAGCGCGGTCAACACGTTCCTGCAAAGCTGGGATGTCCCCAACGTCTTTGTCGTTGGCGCCTCGGCCTTCCCGCAGAACGCCGGCAAGAACCCGACAGGCACGGTCGGCGCCCTGGCCTTTCGCGCCGCCGATGCCATCCGCAACCAATATCTGCGCAATCCGGGGGCACGATTGGTGCAAGCATGAAGAAGCTCATTCTCACACTCGCCGTTGGCGTTGCGGCGCTCGCTATCGGCCCGGCCGCGGGTGCCGACCAGGCCGACCAGATCATACGCGGACAGTATCAGGCCGTGCTCGGCGACTGCGCGGGTTGTCACACTCAACCCGGTGGCAAGCCTCTGGCCGGCGGACTGGCGCTCGAGACACCCTTCGGCACGCTTGTGGCGCCCAACATAACCCCCGACAGTCAGACGGGCATCGGCAATTGGTCGGAGACCGACTTCCGCAACGCGATGAAAATCGGCATTGGCCACAATGGCGTGCGGCTCTACCCCGCCATGCCCTATCCGGCCTATACCAAGATGAACGAGCAGGATATCGCCGACCTGTGGGCCTATCTGACAACCGTTGAGCCGGTTTCGAACAAGGTCGAGGCCAATCAGCTGCCATTCCCGCTGAACATTCGGCTGGCGATGTTGGGTTGGAATGCCCTCAACTTCACCGAAGCAACCTTCAAGCCCGATCCCTCCAAGCCGGCCGACTGGAATCGCGGAGCCTATATTGTCCAGGGCCCCGGTCACTGCGGCACCTGCCATACGCCCAAATCCTTCCTTGGAGCCGACGAGGATAGCGGTTTCCTGCAGGGCGCATCCCTGCAGGGCTGGTTCGCCCCGGACATCACCAACAATGCACAAACGGGTCTTGGGAAATGGTCCGAAGAGGATCTGGTCAAATACCTCAGGACCGGCGTCAACGCGCATTCGATCGCATCGGGTCCCATGGCTGAGGCCATCGAGAACTCTACCTCGAAAATGACCGATTCAGATCTGAAAGCCGTCGCCGTCTACCTCAAGGGCCTGAACTCGGACGCCGGCACCACCCAGCCGGCAAAGCCTGCCCAAACACGGATGGTCGCGGGCGAAGCAATCTACCGTGACAATTGTTCGGCTTGCCATGGTGGCGATGGTGCCGGATCGGGAGTGCTCTTCCCGGCCCTCGCCGGCAACTCAATCGTCGCGCAGGGCAATCCTGAAACGTTGGCCCGGCTCGTCCTCGCCGGAAGTCAGGCCGTGCACACGGCGGATGCGCCGACAACGCCCGCCATGCCCTCTTTGGCCTGGCGCCTGAAAGACCAGCAGATCGCCGACGTATTAACCTACGTGCGCGCTAGCTGGGGCAATTCAGCTCCGGAGATCTCATCCGACGACGTGGCAGCCACACGCAAGGAACTGCTGCCGTAAGTCCGCACTTTAGCTCTCTGCAACGACAGCGAACGCCAGCCGGCTCATATCGGTGAAGAGCGCCTGGCGTTCGGAATAGTCGGTTTGTTCACCGGTGACGATATTGTCGACCACGGTCAGGATCGACAGCGCCCGGGCGCCGAAATAAGCCGCGATGCGATAAAGCGCGGCGGTTTCCATATCCACGGCCAGAGCTCCGGCTGCCTGCGCTTCGACAAAGCGGGCGCGGCCTTCCGGATGATAGAAGATATCGCTGCAAACCGTCAGGCCTGCGTGGGGGTCGATGCCAAATTCGGCCGCCTTGGCCAAGGCGCGGGCAAGCAGCGCCGGATCCGGGCCGGCAGCGGCTTCATAAAGGCCGAAAACCTGACCGCTTTGGGCGCTTTCGGCTCGTGCTGATTGCGAGATGACAAGGCTGCGCAGTTTTGTCTTGGCGGTCAGGCCGCCGCAGGTACCGGTGCGGATCAATGTCCGGGCACCATAAAAATCCAGCAGCTCATGCGCATAGATCAGAAACGAGGAGACGCCGATGCCCGTCGCCTGAATGCTGACCGGTTTGCCGCAAAACAATCCGGTAAAGCCAAGCGCGCCCCGCCGGCGATTGATGCAGCGCGGCGCTTCCAGGAATGTTTCCGCCATCCACTCGGCGCGTTGCGGGTCGCCCGGCAGCAACACCGTACTAGCATAGTCGCCCTTGTCTGCCTCGATATGTGGCGTCAACCGCTGCTCTCCCAAGCCCGCGTGCCGTTTCACCCACAATCATGGCGTTGGCACGGCATTACGCAAGGGCAGAGCATCAGAAGCACCTAGGATTCCAGCACGTCCTTGACGATCGTTGCCAGCTGCTTGAGCGAAAATGGCTTCGGCAGGAAGCCGAAATGCGCATCTGCCGGCAGGTTCCTGGCGAAGGCGTCCTCGGCATAGCCGGACACGAAGACGAACTTGATATCCGGCTGGCGCTTGCGCAGTTCACCAAGCAGCGTCGGCCCGTCCATCTCCGGCATCACCACGTCGGACACGACGATGTCGACCTTGCCGCCCAGCGCCTCGAACACTTCCAGCGCCTCGACGCCCGAGGATGCCTCGTGCACGGTATAGCCGCGCGACACCAGCGCCCGCATGCCGCCCATGCGCACGGCGTCCTCGTCCTCGACGAGCAGCACCGTGGCGGAGCCTGACAGATCCTTGGCCGTATCGACAACCTTCGCCGGCACCGCCGGCACATCGCCGGGCTCGCCCGCTTTCCTCACTTCCGCGATGTGGCGCGGCAGGAAAATGCGGAAAGTCGACCCTTTGCCGACCTCGGAATCGCAGAAGATGAAGCCGCCGGTCTGCTTGATGATGCCGTAGACCATCGACAGGCCAAGGCCGGTGCCCTTGCCGACTTCCTTGGTGGTGAAGAAGGGCTCGAAGATCTTTTTCAGCACGTCGGGCGCGATGCCGCTGCCGGTATCCTCGACTTCGACCACGACATAGTCGGCCGCAGTGAGTTCGCGGTAGGAAAAGGCCTTGCATTCCTCGGCGGTCACATTGCGGGTGCGCACGGTGAGATCGCCGCCGGCCGGCATCGCGTCGCGGGCGTTGACCGCAAGGTTGACCACCACCTGTTCAAACTGCCCGATATCGACCTTGACCGGCCACAGGTCGCGGCCATGGTCGACCTTCAGCTTGATGTCATTGCCGACAAGACGGGCCAGCAACATCCTGAGGTCGGCGAGCACGTCGGTCAGGTTGAGCACCTCGGGCCGCAGCGTCTGCTTGCGCGAGAACGCCAGCAGTTGCCGCACCAGCGAGGCTGCCCGGTTGGCATTCTGCTTGATGTTCATGATGTCGGGGAAGGATGGGTCCGACGGGCGGTGGTTGGTCAACAGCAGGTCCGAGGCCATGATGATGGCGGTGAGCACATTGTTGAAGTCGTGCGCGATGCCGCCGGCAAGTTGGCCGACCGCCTGCATCTTCTGGCTTTGCGCCATCTGGCCTTCGAGTGCCTTCTGCTCCGTGGTCTCGACGGCGTAGACGATGGCCGACTCCTCGGCGCCCTCGCCGCCGGTCCCGTCGGCGACGGCATTGACGTAGAAACGAATGTGCCGTTCATCATTGCCGGGCAACAAGGTGTCGATCGGCTCGATGTCGGCCTGTCGCTGCCGGGCCTTTTCGAAAGCGGAGGCAAAGGCCGGCCGGTCGCGCTCGTGGATCACCGTGTCCAGCCGCACGCGGCGATCGACCGCGTCCCCATCGACGACGGAGGAAAACAGCGACAGGAACGGCGCGTTGGTGCGCAGGATGCGCCCGCTCTTGTCGACAGCGGCAATGGCCATCGGCGTCGAATTGAAGAAACGGGTGAAGCGGACCTCGGAGGCGCGAAGATCGGCGGAGGCATCCTCGCCTTGCGTGCGGTTGAGCACGATCGTGCGCGTCGGGCCGTTGACACCTTCGCGGCTGGCTGAAACGCGATGCATGAAGCGTACCGGCAGCGCCTCGCCTTTCGTTGTCGTCAGATCGAGATCGAGGACTGCGTTGCGCGTGGTGCCCGGATCGGCCTTGACCGAGCGGACCAGTGCCATGCCATCGCCGGCTACGATCTCCGGCAAGGTGACGGAGCCGGGCGTGAAGCTGGTGAGGTCGATACCCAACCATTCGGCAAGCGTGGCGTTGATGTAGGTGACGCGGCCATCCTGGTCGGCCGAAAAGAAGCCGGCCGGCGCGTGGTCGAGGTGATCGATCGCCTTCTGCAGGTCGAGGAAGAAGCGCTCCTGCTCGGCCCGCTCCTGCGAAATGTCGGCAAGTTGCCAGGCCAGCATCGGCAGCCGCTGACCCGGCACGCTGAAGGTGCGGGCGCGGGCCCGGTACCAGCGGGCGCCCGGCTCGGCGCCTGGCCGAATGGACTGCGCGAGCCGAAACTCGCCATCACCCGGCTGGCCGTCGCGCAGGCCGGACGCCAGACGATAAATCGTCACGGAGGCTTCGGGAACATCCGAGAGCAAGCCCTCGACCGTCTTCAGGTCGGCCGCCGACGACGCTCCGGTCATGTCGGCATAAGATCGATTGGCGTAGACGACACGGCCCTTGGTATCCGTCACCAGAAGGCCCTGCGACATCGAATCAACGAATGCCTTCGACAGTTCATCGCCTGTCGAGCGTGGCGTGATCTGCACGAAGCCGATCGCCGTGGCGAACAGGAAGCCGACACCGATCATCGCCAGCACGCCGAGCATGCCGAGCAGGAAAGGATCACCGAGGCGCTCGCGGAAGAGGCCGAAGATGATCGCGGCCCCAGTCAGAACGACGATGAAAATGATAAGCCGGGTGACCGCGCCCGGTCGCGTGTTCTGGTCGACGATCGGTACCGGATAGAAATCGCCGCGCGCTTCCTTGGCCATGTGCCCCCTGCTCGTGAATTCCGGTGTCCGACACCCGCCCCTAGCGGGTTGAATCACATTCTCCTAGTCCGGAAAAGGCCTGGGCGGCAAATGTCAGATAAAAATGACGTTCTTCGGCCTTTGGAGTTTTCAAGCTGTTCACGAGCATGAATGGCAACTTGCGGTAGCCAGTCGCTACGGTCTAGAGTCGCTTCACTTCCAAAGGCGATCAGGGGAAACCAATGCAATGGCTGGATAGCGTGGCGGGCCCCGGATATGCCGCGGCACTGCTGTGGACTTTTGCAGCTCTTATTCTGCTGGTCATCGTTCTCGTCGTCATCAAGCTCGTGCGCAACCTGACCTTCGGAACCTTTGTCGCCGGCGGCAGGAACCGCAAGACGCGGCTGGCCGTCATGGACGCGACCGCCGTCGATAGTCATCGCCGCCTGGTGCTGGTGCGCCGGGATGACATCGAACATCTGATTCTGATTGGCGGCCCGACCGACGTCGTCGTCGAACGCGATATCCGGCTGTCGGCGCCGCGCCGTCCGGCGCTGACCGGAGATGGCGGCTTGCAACCGGTCCAGGCTACCGCCGCCCCGGCGGCGCGACCGCGTGCGCCTCAACCCGCTCCACCGCCTCCAAGACAGGCTCCGCAGCCCGTGACCACGGCGGCGCCTGCCCGTCCGCGTCCGGCCGAGCCGGCTCCAGCGCCAGCCCCGAAACCGGTGACGCAAAGCTACCAGCCGACCAACGTCACGCCGTTGCCAGCCTATGGGTCAGCGAACGCCAATGTCATTCGGCACGCGCCGCCGCCGCCAATCCAGGACAGCATCGACGATACGTTGATGAAGGAGCTCGAAGTCTCGCTCGACCAGCCCCGTTCGGGCGGCCCGGTGGGCAAACCGGCGGCAAAGACACCGCCGTCGCTCGACGATGAAATGACCAAGCTTCTAGGCGAGCTCGCCAGCCACAAGAGATAATCGGTTCCCGGGTCGCCGCCCGCCGGTGGAACTGGACTGGTCAAGGCCTTGGGCTTCTTTGCACCGATGCGTGGCGTGGCCATGGAATAACCGAAAAGCCGGCCATTCCAACATCAACATCGCCGCAAACTGTCCTGGCCGCCGCCCTTTTGGGCGATGCGTCAGTCGTCGCGATAGACTTTTTCGCGGCGCTCGTGCCGCTCCTGCGCTTCGATCGACAACGTCGCGATTGGACGCGCATCGAGCCGCTTCAACGCGATCGGCTCACCGGTCTCCTCGCAATAGCCATAGGTGCCTTCGTCGATGCGCTGCAAGGCGGAATCGATCTTTGCAATGAGCTTGCGTTGACGGTCGCGGGCCCTGAGCTCGATGGCGCGGTCGGTTTCCGAAGAGGCGCGGTCGGCGAGATCGGGGTGGTTGGCGTTTTCCTGCTGCAGGATTTCGAGAGTTTCGCGCGCTTCGCGCAATATGTCATTCTTCCAAGTGACGAGCTTCAGGCGGAAGTAGGATTTCTGCCGTTCGTTCATGAACGGCTCGTCTTCGGAGGGTACGTAATCGGCGGTAACGATGTCGTTCATTCGACTCACCCAAACTGCCCCAAATTTGGGGCCTATATATTCGCCGCCAGACGCCTGCACAAGCGCAATCGGCCGCCGTCTCACGCAATTGTTAATGTCAGGTAGCGGAGCATCAGCGGCGCCCTTTCCGAGATCGATGCGAGCAAATTCACATGTGATTCGTTATGCTTGATGGGAAAGGGCCATTGTGCGCCCAGCCTTTCTCATGGCTAATCCGGCAACGTCTTGGGCTTCGCCACGCGACACCAACGGGGGTTCGGTGAACAGACTTTATCTGTTGAGACATGCCAAGGCCGGCTGGGCGCTGCCCGGCGTGCGCGATTTCGATCGTCCGCTCGATGCATCCGGCCGCGCCGATGCCGAGGCTATGGGGGCAGCCATGCGCGCCAGGGGCTATATTCCGGACCTCACCCTTTGCTCCAATGCCAAACGCGCGCGCGAGACGCTGGAGGGGCTGGCCAACCAGACCGACACTGGCAAGGTTCTGTTCCTCGATACGCTCTACAGCGAAGACGCTGCCGGATACCTGTCCATAATACGAGGCAATGGCGGCTCCGGCTCGTTGCTGGTCATCGGCCACAACCCGATGACGGAAGATCTCGCCTTGGCGGTTTCGGGCGACGGCGACGAGATGGCCCGGGCGATGCTGAGCCACGGTTTCCCGACTTCGGGACTGGCAGTCGTGCGCTTCGGCGGCGATCTGGCGAAAGCCACTCAGGGCGCCGGCTATCTCGAGGCCTTCCTGACACCGGCCGATCTCTGATGTCGGTCTCCGGCGCCATTTCAAAGCCGGGTTCCAGAGCCTATATCGGACGGACCGAAGCCCGAAAGATCATATTTTGGCATCATCGCTGACCACCTTCACCGACGAGGCGAGAATTGCACTCGACACGCTCTCGGGCCGCGCCACCGGGCTTTTTTCTCCATCGCTGCGACTTGGCGTGACGGGATTGTCACGCGCCGGCAAGACGGTCTTCATATCCGCCTTTGTTCACAACCTGATCCATGGTGGGCGCCTGCCGCTGTTCGCAGCGCAGAAGTCCGGGCGCATCGCCCGCGCCTTCCTTGAGCAGCAGCCGGACGATGCCGTACCGCGCTTCCAGTACGAAGATCACATCGCCGCCTTGGTCAACGACCGCGCCTGGCCTGACTCGACACGCGCCATTTCGGAGCTGCGGCTGACCATCGAATACGAATCGGCCTCGGGCTGGAGCCGCATGTTTTCCTCCGGCAAACTGTCGGTCGATATCGTCGACTATCCGGGCGAATGGCTGCTCGACCTGCCGCTGCTGGGCAAATCCTTCGGCGACTTTTCGCGCGAGGCGCTCGAACTGGCCGCTCTGCCGGTGCGCGAAGACCTGTCGCGAGTCTGGCGGGCAATCTCAGCCGAAATCGACCCGAACGCCGACGCCGACGAGATGACCGCGCGCCGTCTCGCCGAAAGCTTCGCCGCCTACCTGAAAGCATGCAAGCTCGACGAGCGGGCGCTTTCGACCTTGCCGCCCGGTCGCTTCCTGATGCCTGGCGATCTCGAAGGCTCTCCGGCGCTGACCTTCGCGCCCCTGGCCGATGTCGGCGACAGGCGCCCGCGCCCCGGGTCGTTGCACGCCATGATGGAAAGGCGCTACGAGGCCTACAAGACCCATGTCGTCAAGCCTTTCTTCCGCGAACACATCGCGCGTCTGGATCGCCAGATCGTGCTGATCGACGCCATGCAGGCGCTGAACGCCGGCCCTGGCGCCATGGCTGACCTTGAGCGTGCGGTGACCGAGATCCTCAGCTGTTTCCGTCCTGGCCGGGGCAGCTTCCTCACCGACCTGTTTTCGCGGCGCATCGACCGCATTCTGGTCGCCGCGACAAAGGCCGATCACCTGCACCATGAAAGCCATGACCGTCTGCAGGCGATCGTACGGCGGCTGGCCGACCGCGCCGTGGCGCGTGCGAATTTCACCGGCGCCGATGTCGATGTGGTCGCCATGGCGGCGGTGCGCGCGACGCGCGAGGGCACCGTCAAGCAAGGCCGGGAGACGCTTCCAGTCATTATGGGCACCCCGATCGCTGGCGAGAAGATCAATGGCGAAATGTTTGATGGAAAGACGGAAACGGCCATATTTCCCGGTGACTTGCCGGAGAACATTGATGCTGTATTCGATGTTTCGGGACCCGACCACAGACAGGACTCCGCCGATCCGACAATCCGCTTCGTCCGCTTCCGCCCGCCAAAGCTCGAACGCACGGCCGAAGGCGTCACGCTGTCGCTGCCGCATATCCGGCTCGACCGCGCCTTGCAGTTCCTGATTGGAGATCGTCTGGCATGACCGCGCCCCGCAAGCCGGCTGCATTCCGCATCGAGCCGGAAGCCGTATCAAGACAAGAGGCGCCGGAGGCGCGCCGCGCCCCGGCTGAGACCCCGCGGAAACCCCGCGCGATGAAGGCCGACACCGCGCTGGTCATACCGGCACAGGTCGACGTCTTCGACGAGCCCGACATTGTCGCCGCTGAACCGCCACCAGCGATCGCCCCCAGAAAAGGCTCGCTGCTCGGCAGCATCTTCTTCGGCGCGTTTGGGGTGCTGGTTTCGCTGGCTGTCGGCCTGTGGACAGATCAGCTGATACGCGAGCTGTTCGCGCGCGCCGAATGGCTGGGCTGGCTGGCAGCCGGCATGGCGGCCATCGCCGTACTGGCACTCCTGGTCATCCTGATTCGCGAGTTCCTGGCCATCGCCCGCCTCGCCGAAGTCGAAAAGCTGCAAAAGCGGGCTCTCGATGCGATCGCGCGTGACGATCCCAGGGCGGCACGGTCGGTTGTTGACGAGCTGTCGGCCTTTGTCGCGGCCAAACCCGAGACCGCGGCCGGCCGGCGCGCGCTCGCCGAACTGCGCGGCGAGATCATCGATGGCGGCAATCTGGTGCGCTTGGCCGAAGCGGAAATTCTTGGCCCTCTCGATGCCAGGGCAAAGGTGATGATTCTCGAGGCCGCCAAACGCGTCTCGCTGGTGACGGCGGTCAGCCCGCGCGCGCTCGTCGATGTCGCCTATGTCGTGTTCGAGGCCGGGCGCCTCATTCGCCGCCTGTCGGAACTCTATGGAGGGCGGCCAGGAACGCTGGGTTTCTTCCGCCTGGCACGCAGCGTGCTCGCCCATCTGGCGGTCACCGGCTCGATCGCGGTTGGCGACAGTTTTGTCCAGCAGATCGTCGGCCACGGCCTGGCTGCACGCCTTTCGGCAAAGCTTGGCGAGGGTGTCATCAACGGCATGATGACGGCGCGCATCGGCATCGCCGCGATGGAGACAGCAAGACCCCTGCCCTTCAGCGCCGCCAGGCGTCCGGGACTGGGCGATTTCCTGTCCGCGCTGACCTCATTTGCAACAAGGAAAGACGCCGAAACAACCGAACCCGGCAAATAACGCCCGCGCCTTCCGCACGGCTGCCGGATTGCGGTTTCGAGGCCTGGCAGTGACGAAGCATTAACCAATCTTGTTCATGGTCAGACGGGTTCCAAACAGCCTCTTTGTTGCCGGGTGTCGTCGATGAAAAGCGTAATTCTGTCCAGCGTCCTGCCCTTGGCGGCCGCGATCGCCGCAGTCGTCGGTATTGCCTCAGGGGCGTCCGCGGCGGAACCGGACAAGCAATTCTTCCAGTCGGCCGAAGGCAAGTGGGTCGGCCCGGGAGAAATCGTCGCCGGCAAGTACAAGGGCACGAAATTCAACTGCAGCTTCACCGGCTCGACGCCCGACGGCAAGATGGGCATGACGCTCGATGGTGGCTGCCGGGTCGGCATGTTCACCCAGCAAATGTCGGCCAGGATCGAGCGCAAGGGCCGCGAAGGCTACAGAGGCAGCTTCATGGGCGGCGCGGCCGGCGCCGGTCTCGATATCATCGGCGGCAATGTGGTCGATGCCCGCAAGGTGGTTTTCACCATCAATCGCAATCAGCTGCGCGGTGTCATGCAGGCTCGCATTCCCGACGACAATTCGATGACGGTGACCGTTGCGGTCCGGGTCTCCGATCAGCTGGTGCCGGTGATCGGCATGAGCCTGAAGCGCGTTGATACGGTCGAAGTCGGCTCCATCGCGCCGAACTGAACAATCATCGGTCGCCTGCTACAGAAAAGGCGGCGACCCAACGGTCACCGCCTCGTTGGAAACCGTTTTAATCAGGGCACTTAGCCCTTGATCGCGGCTGTCACCTCGTCATAGGCCTTGCAGGCGTCGGCCAGTGTCGTGGCGCCCTGATACTTGGTCGTCACCGCCTGGACCTTGGCCGTCAGATCGGCCGCCTTGGACGGATCCTTGGTGATCGCCTCCTGCAGCGCCGCAGCCATGTCCTGCGCCTTCTTGGTCGCGATCTCGGTCGTGCACTCCGGCGCCTTCGAACAAGCCGAGCCAGCAAGCACCGCCAAGCCGACGGCAACAAACAAAAACTTCTTCATGTCAGTCATCTCCTCAAAAAGGGCACGACTTGATCGTCGCTCGCCCTCCAATGGCCGAAGCCAATCGTCCTTAGCCTTCGATTGTGGCAACAAGCAACGCGCGTTTGGCGTAAACTTGTGCAACGCGCTTCCAACATGGCCGGTGGGATTTGCACTGTTCGCGCCCCGCCGAGGCTCCCACCTGTGCCGCTTGGCGCATACCCGCGAAAATCGGAGTGATTTCCGCGGCGGCCATGTGCAAATCAGAATGCTGCCTTACGAAAATCGGAATCGATTTTCGCTGGGATCCATGTGCAAAAACAAAATGCTGCCTTACGAAAATCGGAATCGATTTTCGCTGGGATAATGCGCAAAATTGAAGTGCTGCAGCGTCTTTTGGAAGTCCGCGAGGACTGTCTTGTGCTGCAACTCCGGCTGCATAAGGCTGCGGTCCTCAAACGAGCGGAATGGCGGGCATGGCGGTAGAGGCATCGAGCAGCGATCTGGTCCAGGTGGTGGCACTGCTTGCTGCCGGCGTTGTCGCCGTTCCCATCTTCAAGCGCATGGGCCTGGGCTCCATTCTTGGCTATCTGGCCGCCGGCGTGGTGATCGGCCCCTTCGGTCTTCGCATCTTTTCCGAATCAGGAGCCATTCTTCATGTCGCCGAACTCGGCGTGGTGATGTTCCTGTTCATCATCGGGTTGGAAATGCAGCCATCACGGCTTTGGGGCCTGCGCCGCGAGATCTTTGGCCTCGGTGCGCTGCAGGTCGGCGTCTGCGCCGTTTTGCTGACCGGTGTCGGCGTGGCCGGAGGCTTTCCAATCTCGCAATCCTTCATCGCCGGCGCCGGCTTCGTGCTGACCTCGACGGCAATCGTCATGCAACTGCTCGAGGAGCGCGGCGAAATCGCCGCGCCAAAAGGCCAGCGCATTGTCTCCATCCTGCTGCTCGAGGATCTGGCGATCGTGCCACTGCTGGCCTTGATTGCCTTCCTGGCGCCCGGTGGTGCCGATACCAGCCTGACGGAACGCCTGACCGAGATCGGCATCGGCCTTGCGGCGATCGTCGGACTGGTGCTGGCCGGACGCTATCTGCTCAATCCGTTCTTCCGCATCCTGGCGGATGCCCGTGCCCGCGAAGTGATGACGGCGGCGGCACTTCTGGTCGTTCTCGGGTCCGCGCTCGCCATGCAACTCAGCGGCCTGTCAATGGCGATGGGCGCATTCCTGGCCGGCGTGCTTCTGTCCGAATCGACCTTCCGCCATCAGCTCGAAGCCGACATCGAACCGTTCCGCGGCATCCTGCTCGGCCTGTTCTTCCTTGCGGTCGGCATGTCGCTCGACCTGCATGTGGTGGTCGAGAACTGGCGGCTGATCGCCATCTATGTCGTCGCCTACATGGTGATGAAGGCGCTCGGCATCTACATCGTCGCCCGCATCCTGAAAACCGGCCATCGCGAAGCGCTGGAACGTGCCGTCTTCATGGCGCAAGGCGGCGAATTCGCCTTCGTCCTCTATTCCGCCGCCGCCGCGGTCGGCATCATCGACGGTCAGGCCAACGCCACGCTAACCGCGATCGTCATCATCTCCATGGTGCTGACGCCACTGGCGATTGTCGCGCTGCGGTATCTCACGCCGCGCGACGAGCAGTCGCTCGATGGGGTCGATGTTGCCGACGGCCTTACCGGAAGCGTTCTGATCATCGGCTTCGGCCGTTTTGGCCAGATCGCCAGCCAGCCGCTGCTGCTGCGCGGCATCGACGTGTCGATCATCGACAACGATGTGGAGATGATTCAGGCGGCGGCCGATTTCGGCTTCAAGGTCTATTATGGCGACGGCACGCGGCTCGATATCCTGCACGCCGCGGGTGCGGGTCGGGCGCGCGCCGTGCTGATCTGCGTCGACAAGCCCGACGCCGCCGTTCGCATCGCGGAGCTCGTCAAGGCAGAGTTTCCCTTGCTTATGGTGCTGGCGCGCGCATTCGATCGCGGCACCGCGCTACAGCTCATTCGCGCTGGCGTCGATTATCAACTCCGCGAAACTTTCGAATCGGCACTCGTCTTTGGTGGCTCAGCCCTAGAATCGCTGGGCGTGGATCCGGGAGACGTGGCTGAAACGATCGAGGACGTCAGACGCCGCGACACCGCCCGCTTCGAAACCCAGCTCGCCGAAGGCGTTCGCGCCGGACAGCGCTTCCTGAGGGGCAATATCGGCACGCCGATTCCAACACCGCTGTCCACGCCGCGCCGCCCTGGCCAGGCTCTCAACGAAGAGACCGCCGGCGTGCTGCACAAATCCGAAACCGCGGATTGAACGAGGACCCAAGCATGGAATTGGACAGCCGAGCCTTGTCGGTCACCAAATTCTGGCGTGATGCCGGCGAGGACGCATGGTTCGAGAAGAACGAGGCTTTCGATGCCGACTTCCGCAACCGCTTTCTCGAGCTGCACTATGCAGCCGCGCGGCGTGAATGCGACGACTGGTCAGCGCATGCCGAGGGTTCGCTGGCGCTGATGATCCTGCTCGACCAGTTTCCGCGCAACTGCTTTCGCGGCACCGGCCATATGTACGCGACCGACCCGCTGGCCAGATATTTCGCCGCAAAGGCGATCGCGGCTGGCCATGATCTGGAGCTCGACGAAGAAATCCGAGTCTTCCTCTATCTGCCGTACGAGCATTCGGAACTTCCCACCGACCAGCAGATATCGGTCGATCTGACGCAGGCCAGGGCCGAACCCTATCTGAAGTACGCTGTCGAGCACCGTGATATCATCCTGCGTTTCGGCCGCTTTCCGCACCGAAACAGGATGCTTGGCCGCGAGACCACACAGCAGGAGCAGGCGTTTCTGGATGACGGCGGATTTTCCGGTTAAAAGGATCCCGCTCTCGCCTCGCCCACGCGTCAGACCAGCCACCAATCCCGGCCGGATGGCAATCGCTCGATACCCGAGGTGTCGACGGCAACCAGCCGATCCGTGATGCTGCGACCGCCGACAACCAGGCCGGGCGCGATCTCGGCCAGCGGCGCGAGCACGAAGGCGCGCTCCAGCATGCGCGGGTGCGGCACTTCCAGTCCAGTCTCGTGAATGACGCGTTCGCCAAACACCAGAATGTCGATATCGATCAGCCGCGGACCCCAACGCTCCTCGCGCACCCGCTTCAGTTTGCGCTCGGCATCGAGACAGAGGTCGAGCAAGGCACGCGGCGCAAGCCTGGTGGAAATTTCGGCAGCCGCATTGAGAAAGTCCGGCTGATCGAGCTTGCCCCAGGGCGGTGTGCGATAGAGCGAGGAGACACCGGTGACACGCGTGTCGCCATCGGCATCCAGCATGCGCAGCGCCGCGCCCATCGACTTCGCCGGGTCGCCAAGATTGCCGCCAAGACTGAGGTAGACAGTGCTATTCGGGCCAGACAACGGTCACCTCGACGTAGTCGAGCACGCCGGGCACCGGGGCGTTGGGCTTGCGCACCGTGATCTCGGCCTTTTTGATCTGCGGGAAACGCGCCGTCAGCGCACGGGCCACTTCGAGCGCCAGGGCCTCGATCAGAAAGCGCCGCTGCCCCGTAATGATCTTTTCGATCACCGTGAAGGCGATGCCATAGTTGACGGTGTCCTCGATGGAATCCTCGACGAGCGCCCGGCCTGGATCAACCGTGAGAGCGGCATCGACATAGAAGCGCTGACCGAGCCTTTCCTCCTCGTCCAGCACGCCGTGCCGGGCAAAGAAGGCGCAATTCTTCATGCGGATAACATACATTGCTTCAGCAGCCTGCTCGCTCGGTTTCACGCGCCAGCATAGCATCTGCTAACGCCAGCGCGTCCACGTTGAATGCGACATCATGGACGCGAAACAGGTCGGCGCCTTTGAGCCTCAGGATAACGCTGGTCGCCGCCGTCCCGGCAGCTCTGTCGGCCGCGTCGCGGCCGGTGACGCTGCCGATGAAGCGTTTTCGCGACGTGCCAGCCATCAGCGGAAAGCCGAGCGCGTTGAGTTCGGAAAACCGCGCCATCAGGTCGAGATTTTCCTCGGCCGTCTCCTTGGCAAAGCCAAAACCGGCATCAAGCACGATATGGTCGTCGGTGACACCGTGTCGGCGGGCGATCTCCAGCGATTTTCCGAGGAACGCCAACTGGTCGGCGATCACATCCGGCAACTTCTCGCGATCTCGCCCTGTATGCATGATGACAAGGCCGGCGCCCGTGTCGGCGGCGACACGCGCAATGTCGGGCTCGCGCTGCAGCCCCCAGACATCGTTGACGATATGGGCGCCGGCAGAGACGGCAAGCCGGGCGGTGTCCGCGCGATAGGTGTCGACCGAAATCAGCACCTCGCCGGCGCTCGCCAGCGCCTCGATCACGGGCAGGATGCGGGCCTGCTCCTCGCGGGCCGATATCGCGGCGGCACCGGGGCGGGTCGATTCTCCACCGACGTCGACGACCAGCGCCCCTTCCCCCACCATGCGGCGTGCCTGGGCCAACGCCTTTTCGGGCGCATCGAACAGGCCGCCATCGGAAAAGCTGTCAGGCGTCACATTGAGGATGCCGACGACCACCGCCTTGCCGCCAAGTTCGAGATGGCGTCCATGCGCCAGTTGCCATCGCCTGGCCGTCATTGCTCAGCAACCATGGGGCTCATCAACCATGTGTGATCCGCAGCGGATCAATTCCGTTGCGCCGGCAACGGCCGTAAAGCAAGGTGGTCGAAGAGGCAACATGATGAAACGATCCATGCTTTGCATGAAACGATCCCTGCTTGGCGCGCTGCTGATCGCCGTGACCCCGCTCCCGGCGGGTGCGGCCAATCTCGTCAAGACATACAGCTATTTTTCCATTGACGGCAGCACGCTCGACGATATCGAGATGCAGCTCTCCAAACGTGGTCCCGAGGTGAAAAGCACAGGGGGGCGCCACCCGGGCGCCACGCAGATGGCGTTCACAACCCGCATCAGCTATGCGCAGACAGCGAAGTCCTGCCGGATCGCCGACGCGGTGGTGACCGTCAAGGTGAAGGTGATCCTTCCCGAGTGGCGCCGCCCACGCAAGGCGGATGCCGACGTAAGGCTGTTCTGGGATACGTTGTCGGCCGACATCAAGCGCCATGAGGAGCGCCATGTCGAGATTGCCAGGAACCATGGCCGCGAACTCGAAGACGCCCTGAAAGCAACCTACCCGCAAAGGAATTGCGAGGCAGCCAAGGCCAAGGCCGCCCAAATCACCGCGGCAGTGCTGGCCAGGCACGACCAGGATCAATTGCGGTTCGACCGCGTCGAAAGCGTCAATTTCGAAAGCCGCATCCTGCGGCTGCTGCGCTACCGGACGGAGCGCATCGAGAACGGCCGGCTGCCACCACCGGCCTGAGTCCTGGCGATGCGTTGAACGGTGCCGTCGCGAGCCAATTCAGCCGAAGCGTGGTGCCAGCTTCGAAAAATTTTCGGGCACCGGTCGAAATCCGCCTATAGGGGACGACATATGTCGGGGTTCGCGATGCGGACCTCGAAAGATCAATGCGGCCAAACGCGGTCAACGCACTGGGATGGCTGGATGAGGCCGGCCAGCCGCAAGCATACGGATGAATGGATATGGACCAGACTGTCGGCAAGCAGACGGCGGTGAAGACGGATGCGCCGCTCAGCGAACGCGAAAAGAACGCCATCATCGGCGGCGTTCTCCTGTCCATGCTGCTGGCCGCGCTCGATCAGACCATCGTCGCGCCGGCGATGCCGACGATGGCGCGCCTGCTTGGCCATGCCGAATATCTGCCCTGGATCGTCACCGGTTATCTCCTGACCGCCACGGCGGTGGCGCCCCTCTATGGCAAGATCTCGGACGTTCATGGTCGCCGGCCGACGGTTTATGCGGCGATTCTCATATTCCTTGCCGGATCCCTGGTCAGCGCCATGGCGCCCAGCATGCTGGTGCTGATCGTCGGCCGCGCGATCCAGGGTGCCGGCGGCGGCGGCCTGTTTGCGCTGGCGCAGACCGTGATCGGCGACCTCGTACCACCACGAGAGCGTGCCCGTTACACGGCGTGGATCTCGGGCACCTGGGCGGTCGCCAGCATCGCCGGTCCGCTTCTGGGCGGCACCTTCGCCGAACATCTGCATTGGTCCTTGATCTTCTGGATCAACATTCCGCTTGGTCTGGTCGCCATGGCCATGATCAACAAACCACTGAAGAAGTTGCCAATCGCCGCGAAACATCATCGCATCGATGGCCTCGGCGCGCTGCTGCTCGTCGCGGCCACCGCCTTGCTGCTGCTGGCTTTGAACTGGGGCGGCAGCGAATATCCGTGGCTGTCACGCGAAATCCTCGGGCTGCTCGCTAGCTCGGCGGTCATATGGAGCTTTTTTGCGTTGCGGTTGCTGCGCGCCGCCGAGCCACTGGTCTCGCTCGAAGTGCTTGGCAACCCGATCGTTCTTGCCGGAACCCTCTCGATGTTCCTGCTGCAGGCCGCCAATATCGGCCTGGCGGTCTACCTGCCGGTCTACCTGCAGTCGATCCTCGGGCTGTCGGCCAGTGCATCGGGAACCGCCATGCTCGGGCTCATGCTCGGCACCGTTGCCGGCGCCACCCTCAGCGGCCGCACGATTCAGCGTTTCGTTCACTACAAGCGGATCGCGATGATCGGGGTGACCTTCGCCATCCTGTGCCTCGGCGTACTCAGCCTGGTGGCGGGACATGCTTCGCTGCTGATCGTCGAGATCCTGACGACCTGCATCGGCCTGGGAAGCGGGACGACATTTCCGGTTGCCACCGTGTCGGTCCAAAACGCCGTCGATCAGGCCCACCTCGGCGTCGCCACCGGCGTGTTGACCTTCCTTCGCTCATTGGGCAGCGCGCTTGGCGTCGCCGTCCTCGGCGCGGTCGCGCTCGGCTACGGCCTGCCGCTGGCCAGCGAAGGCGTGCAGGCGGCCAGCGCCGCCGTCGAGGCCGCGGCGTTCGTCATGATCTTCCTCACGGCGGCGGCAATGCTGTTGATGGCGCTCGTCGCGCTCGGGCTGATGCCGGAAAAGCCGCTGCGCGGCCACACCGCGGCTCCTGTGCTAGCCGACTAGAGGTCAGGCTTCAACGACGCCAAGCTTCTTCTGCAGGCTCGTAGACGAGGTCGTGTACTGGAACACGATGCGCTCACCGGGGCTGATGATGCGCTTGGCGGCCTGCGCCATCAGCGCAACTTCGTGGAAGCCCGACAAGATGAGCTTCAGCTTGCCCGGATACCAGTTGATGTCGCCGACCGCGAAGATGCCGGGCACCGATGTCTGGAACTTCTCGGTATCGACCGGAATGAGGTTTTCGTGAAGATTGAGCCCCCACTCCGCGATCGGTCCGAGCTTCATGGTCAGGCCGAAGAACGGCAGCATGCGCGTACAGGGTACCTCGACATCACCGTCCGGCCCCTTGATGACGGCAGATGAGAGCTGGCCGTCGGCGCCAGCCAGCCCGGTAACCTGCCCGACCTGGAACGCCAGCTGCTTCATCTCCTGCATGGCATACATCTTGTTGACGCTGTCGGGCGCCGCGCGGAATTCCGGCCGCCGGTGGACCAGCGTCACGCTCTTTGCCACAGGCTGCAGGTTGAGCGTCCAGTCGAGCGCCGAATCGCCGCCACCGACGATGACGAGGTCGTGGCCGCGAAAGTCTTCCATCCGGCGCACCGAATAGAGGACACTTTTGCCTTCATAGGGTTCAATGCCCGGGATCGGGGGGCGCTTCGGCTGGAAGGAGCCACCGCCGGCGGCAATCACCACGACCTTGGCCTCGAACACCTCGTTCTCGTCCGTGGTGACGCGAAAACTGCCGTCCTCCAGCTTTTCGAGGCTGGAAACCATGCGGTTGTAGGTGAAGTCAGGCTTGAATGGTGCGATCTGCTCGAGCAGCTTGTCGACCAGTCCCTGCGCCGAGATCGAAGGCCAGCCGGGAATGTCGTAGATCGGCTTCTCCGGATAGAGTTCCGCGCACTGGCCGCCCGGCCGGTCGAGGATGTCGATCAAATGGCATTTCATGTCGAACAGGCCGAGCTCGAACACGGCAAACAGGCCGACCGGCCCTGCCCCGACAATGAGCACGTCTGTCTTGGTGATGTCGGTCATGCGATGGGCCTCGGTGTGTGTGTGCCGAGACACTGCATGAGCAATCCGCCGCTGCCAAGCAGCAGTCGGCAAAAAACCGGTGTCTCAGCCCTGACGGGCGGGCACGCGGACAACCAGGCCGTCAAGCGCGTCGCGCACCTTGATCTGGCATGACAGCCGCGAATTCGGCTGGACGTCGTAGGCGAAGTCCAGCATGTCCTCTTCCATCGCTTCCGGTTCGCCGACGAGCGCCGTCCACGCTTCGTCGACATAGACATGACAGGTCGCGCAGGCGCAGGCGCCGCCGCATTCCGCCTCGATCCCTGGCACCGCGTTGCGGATCGCGTTCTCCATGACCGTCGAGCCGTTTTCGGCGTCCATGTCGAAATGTGTGCCGTCATGGGCGATAAAAGTCAGCTTGGTCATTTTTCACCTGAAGGGAGTCCCAGCCGAGATAATCACTCCGGCAGACAAGTCAACTGCCGCGCGAAAGCGCCGCTCCTTGACGTTTTTCCGCAAACCGGGCTCAGCGATTGATGGCGGCGATGAAATCGCGCACTTCGTCGATCAGCCCGCCAAGCCGCCTGAGCGTCTGATCGTCTTCCGGCCGGTGCTCGATCTCGGTGGCGCAATCGGCAACGGCAAAGGCACCCACGCCCCGTGCCGACCCCTTCAGCCCGTGCGCGAGCAGGAGGCGGTCTTTGATATTGGCGTCGACTATTCTGTCGCGCACCGACAGCGCCTGTTGTACAAAGAGCGCCAGCACCTCCTGCTCGAGGCTGCGGTCGCCCATCGTCTGGCGGGCAAGATGTGCCAAATCGACCGGCCGTGACCGCCTTGGACCGGATACGTCGCCCCCGGGCATTGAGAAGGCAATGCCGCTTTCGCCACGCATGAATTTGGAACTCCGTTTGTTCGACCGCCCGAAAACCTAGGCGAATCCAGTGGACAACGGGTTAATGGGTGGCCCGGAAAAATGTTGCGAAAGCGGCGCCGGAATCACGGCTCTGTTAACCTTATATTTAAAGTTTTACACATCTCGCGGAATGCATGTTTTCTTTACCCCCCTGTGTCATTACGATACGAGGGGTCCATTTTCAGCCTCCTGCGCGGGGGTACGACAAACAGAATTATAAGCCCGCGGCAGCTAGTACAGGGTAGCGAAGGCATGGCGAAGAAACCAACGACGACGAGAACTCTCGACAACGACGTGGCCAGGGAGCTGGAAAAGGCGCTCGATATCGACCTCAGCGGCGATATCGGCGGCGGCGACCTCGACATCGCGGCTTCGATGGAAGATCTGGAAGCGCAGATATCCCAGGCCGCCGACGAATTGGCGCGCGAGGGACGCAATCAGAAGCCGGAGCCCGCCGTCAATCAGAGCCAGGGTGCGAAGCCCGCGCCCCAGGCCAAGCCTGCCGAATTGCGTCCCGTTGAAACACGCAATGGCGCCCAGCCCACCGGTTTCGCGCCAGCCAATGACGATCGCCAGAAGGACTACAAGACGCTCCTTCACGGCCTCAACAGGCGTGCCTCGAACACCATTTACTGGGTCATTGCCTTTGTCTCGCTCGCCTGGATCGCCGGCGCCGGCGGATTGGCCAATCTCCTTTTCGGGCCGAGCATCTGGAGGATCCGTACGGTCGACCAGTTTTTTGCCCGCCCCGAACTGATCGGCCTCGCGGTCGCGGCGGTTGTGCCCGTCATCCTGTTCTGGGCCTTCGCGGCGATGATTCGCCGCGCCCAGGAAATGCGCATTGCCGCCCAGTCGATGACTGAAGTGGCGTTCCGCCTGACCGAGCCGGAAAACCTTGCCCAGGACCGCGTGATGATGATCGGTCAGGCCGTTCGCCGCGAAGTCGCGGCTATGGGCGAAGGCATCGAACGCACCCTTGCCCGCGCCGTGGAGCTGGAAACGCTGGTCCACAGCGAAGTCAACCAGATCGAACGCTCCTATTCGGAAAACGAATCCCGCATCCGTTCGCTCGTCGACGGGCTCGGCAGCGAGCGCGAAGCCGTTGTCACCCACGCCGAGCGGGTCCGCGCCTCGATCACCGGGGCGCATGAGACGCTGAAGGACGAGATCGGCGCCGCCAGCGACATCATCCGCGACAGCATCCTCAATGCTTCGACCAAGCTGTCGATGACGATCACCAATTCCGGCGACACCCTCATCGACCGTATCAATGAAAGCTCGATGTCGATCTTCGATTCGGTGGAAGGCCGGCTCGATTCGATCACCGACCGGCTGTCGACCTCGGGCGAGGCCTTCGCCAGCCTTCTCGACACGCGCATTGCCAAGTTGACGGACACCACGGACGGTCTGACACGGTCGTTGACCGACCTGCTCGACGATCGCACCACCGGCATGGTGTCGCTGCTCGGCGGCGCCGCGCGCACGCTGAGTTCCGAATTCGAAGCCAGCCTCAGCGGCATCGAGCGGACGTTGGCCGAACGCGGTCAGGCGCTGATCAGCGAATTCCAGACCCGCGCCGAGGCGCTGGACACCGGAACGCAGAAGCTCAATGCGGCGCTCGAGGCCCGCGCCCGCCAGATCAACGAGACGCTGGTCGAACGCGCCCGCGAAATCGCGCATACCTTTGCCGAGAGCAAGGACACGCTGTCGGCGATGATCGATCAGGGCAAGACCCAGATCGGCGCCGACATGGCCGACATCGTCACGTCGACCTCCTCCATGCTCGAAGCCCGCGCCAGCGATTTCGCCGGCCGCATGGAAGCGGCGCGTCATGTCGTCTCGCGCTCGTTCGACAGCGACATCCAGCGGCTTGCCGATGCCCGAGTTGGCATCGAAGAAGCCGTCGAAAATCACAGCCGCAAACTTTCCGAAAGCCGCGACCGCATGGCCGCGGCCATGGAGGCCGACCTGGCGAAGTTCGCCGAGGGCCGCGCCGGTATCGATGCGGCGGTAACCAACCAGGTGCAGAAGCTGGCCGAAGGCCGCAACCTGATCTCGCGCGCACTCGAGGAGGATCTGCGCAAGGTAAATGAATCGAGGGCAGCCATCGACGCGTCGCTGGGCAGCCATCTCGAACGGCTGGAAGAAGGCCGCAACAGGCTGGCCAGCGCCTTGAACGAAGACTCCGGGAAATTGGTGCAAGCCCGTACGATCATTGATGAAATGGTTGCCGGACACGTCGGAAAATTGGCTGAAGGCCGCAACATCCTGTCGCGCGCCCTGGAGGCTGATCTCGGCAAATTGTCCGACAGCCGCGCCAGCATTGACGGCCTCGTCGCCGGCCAGGTCGAGAAGATCGCCGAGGGCCGCGCCGTGCTCGCCAAGGCGCTGGAAAACGACATCATCGGCATCAAGAGCCTCATCGAAACCCATTCCGCCAAGCTGGCGGAGGACCGGACGCAGCTGTCCCGCTCGCTCGACGATGATCTGTCCGGCATACGTGGCCTGATCGAGGGCCATTCAGGGCGGTTGGCCGAGGACCGCAGCCTGCTGTCGCAGACACTTGAGGCCGACCTTGCCAAGCTCGCCGAGAGCCGCTCGAGCATTGATGGCCTCGTCGCCGGCCAGGTCGAGAAGCTGGCCGAGGGCCGTGATATCCTCAAGCGTGCCCTTGAATCCGACCTGAACACGATCAAGGGCGTCATCGCCAGCCAGTCGGAAAAGCTGGCCGAGGATCGCGGCCAGCTTTCGCAGGCCCTGGAAACCGATTTGCAGAATGTGAACAGTGTCATCGCCGATCACATGAACAGGCTTGTTCAGGATCGCTCGACCCTGTCGAAGGCACTCGAGGATGACCTCGCCAAGCTGGCCGAAAGCCGCTCCAGCATCGACGGACTGGTCGCCGGCCAGGTCGAGAAGCTGGCCGAGGGCCGCGACATCCTGCGGCGGGCGCTCGAAGCCGACCTCAATGCGGTCAAGAGCACCGTTGCTGACCAGTCGCAGAAACTGATCGACGACCGGGCACAGTTCGCGCGGGCGCTCGAAGCCGACCTCGAAAGCGTCAACGGCCTGGTCAACAGCCATTCCGAACGGCTCGCCCAGGATCGTTCGACGCTGTCGAAGGCGCTCCAGGCTGATCTTGAAAACGTCGGCGGCCTCGTCAACAACCACGCGGAAAGGCTTGTCGAGGAGCGTTCGACCCTATCGAAGGCACTAGAGGACGACCTCGCCAAGCTGGCCGAAAGCCGCTCCAGCATCGATGGTCTGGTCGCCGGCCAGGTCGAGAAGCTGGCCGAAGGCCGCGATATCCTCAAGCGCGCCCTGGAAGCCGATCTGGCCAAATTGGCCGAAAGCCGCTCCAGCATCGACGGCTTGGTCGCTGGTCAGGTGGAGAAGCTGGCTGAGGGCCGAGACATTCTCAAGCGCGCCCTCGAGGCCGACCTGCAGAAGCTGACCGAAAGCCGCGGCGACATCGACAACGTCATCGCCGGACATGTCGGCAAGCTGGCCGAAGGCCGCAATATGCTGAGCCGCGCGTTGGAAGACGATCTCGGCAAGCTCGCCGAAACCCGCAAGGACGTCGACCGCTCGCTGTCAGGCCACATCGACCAGATCGCCGCACGAAGCATCAGCATTTCCGATGCGATTGCTGCCGACGTCGAGAAGATCGAGCAGGCGTTCAGCCGCCAGACCGGCATCATCGAGGAACGCGCCGGCACCATGGAGCGTGCGCTCTCGACAGGTGTCGACAACGTCCGCAGCGTTCTCGAGAAGAGCGCTGTCTTCGTTGCCGGCGCATTGCGCGAAAAGGTCCTGGAGGTCACCAGCACGCTGCATGAGCAGGCCGGTGCGGCGTTCAGCGACGCCGACCGCAGGATCGCCGAGCGCGCCGAGCAGACCTCCGCCGCCCTGCTGGCGAGGGCCGAAGACATCGCCCGCACCTTCGAGGAGGCCGATCGTCGCCTGCACGCCCGTGCCGAAGACACGTCGAACGCCCTTCTTGCCCGCGCGGACGATACCTCCAGTTCCCTGCTGGCTCGCGCCCATGAAACCGCCGATCAACTGGCCGCTCGTGCAAGTGAGATTGCCGGCACCTTTGACGTGGTGGACCAGAAGCTGGCCGTGCGCGCCCAGGAGACCGCCGATCAGTTGACCGCCCGCGCGAGCGAGATTGCCGGTACCTTCGATGCCGCCGACCAGAAGCTGGTCGCCCGCGCCGTCGAAACGGCACAGTCGCTCGCCGCGCGCGCCGGCGACATTCTGCGCAACTTCGAAAGCGCCGACCAGCGGCTCGGCATGCGCATCGGCGAATCGGCCGAAGCGCTTGCCGCACGTGCATCGGACCTTGGCCGCATCTTCGACGCCGCCGACCAGCAGCTGGTTTCTCGCATCGCCGAGGGTTCCGAAGCACTGTCGAGTCGTGCGTCGGAGATCGGCCGCATCTTCGACGATGCCGATCAGCGCCTTGTCTCACGCATCGCCAGCAGCACATCGACGATCGGCGAGCATGCGGAGACCATCGTCGGTGCTTTCGCCAATACCGAGCAGAGGGTCGCCGACCGTGCGCGGCAGACCGGCCAGGAACTGGCCGTGCATGCCCGCGAGATCGAGCAGGCGCTTGCAGGTGCCGACGAGCGGCTCGCATCGAGCGCGGCGGCCGCGGCCGCCCGTGTCGAGGAGCAGATCGCAGGTGTCGAGAACCGTCTCGCCTACACGGCCGAGACGATGGGCCAGAAGCTCAACGAGCAGGTATCGAGTGCCGAGGCGCAACTCGTGTCGCGCGCCAACGTCATCGCGGAGACCTTCACCGCGGTTGGCCAGCATATCGGCCAGAGCACCAACGACGCCGCCAAGACCATCGGCGCCAACACCCGCGAGCTCAACTCCATGCTCGCGGCGCGCTCGGCCGAAATGTCGAAGATCCTCGACGAAACCGCGCGGCCTTTGGTCGAGCGCTTCGCCCAGGGCGGCTCGGAACTGCAAAAAAGCATGGAAGAGGTCACCGAACGCGCCACGGAAAAGCTGCGCAGCGAGAACGCAGCACTGGTCAACGCGCTCGCCAGCCGCACGGCCGAGACATTGTCGGCCGTCGAAGGCGCTCGCTCGTCGCTGTCCGACAGCGTCGCCGACCTCATTGGCCGCATGACCAAGTCCAGCTCGCAGCTCGGTCAATTGATCGAACAGGCCGCGGTCAATCTCGGCCAGGTCGACGAACGGCTGAGCGGCAGCACGCAAAGCTTCGCCGCCACCACGGAAAAGGCCGCGCAAACCTTCGCCAGCTCGGCGCGGCTGGTCGATTCGAACACGACAAGGCTGACGGAACTGTCATCGTCCACCTTGCGCGAGGTCGCATCGATCGCCACCAAGTTCGACGAACACAGCCGCCTGCTGTCCAGTGCTTCGGACCTGCTGAGCTCGGCCCAGAGCAATCTCGAGCACACGCTCGAAAGGCAATCGTCGCTCGAGGACCTCGCCGTCGGCCTGGTCAAGAAGTCGGAGGATCTTGAAAAGGTCATGCGCTCGTTCGAGAGCCTGGTCGGCCAGACGCTGCAGAACGCCGAGGGCAAGACGATGGAGTCGGCGGACAAGATCCGCAACGCCATCACCGAAGTCGTCGATTCGGCAACCAAGCGCTTCGCCGATGCGACCGAGGAGATGCGCCGCACCGCGGGCTCGATCAAGAGCGAGCTCGACCTCACCCGCGCCGAACTCAAGAAGGGCGTCATCGAGATGCCGGAAGAGGCAAAGGAATCGACCTCGGCCATCCGCCGTGCCGTTTCCGAGCAGATCAACGCCTTGAAAGAGCTTTCGGACATCGTTGCGAAGTCCGGCCGCGGTGGCGATACCTCTGAACCGCGCAATCTGCGCCCGGCGCCGCAAGCGCCGGCCGCACGGCCCCCCGAGCCACCGCGTCGCGCGCCGGCACCACAGCCGGAGCTTCGCACACCTCAGGCGCCGTTGGGCGGCCCCGCGCTGCGCGGCACGCTCGACCTCGAGCGTCCGGCCGAGGCGGCACCGCGCCAGCGTGTCGATGCCAGCGCCCGTACGCCGCAAGGCGGCTGGGTCCGTGATCTGCTGAGCGGAGCATCGCGCGAAGAGGAAGCCAGGCCGGCAACGCCAGCGGAAGCACCGCGTGCGGCTCCTGCCCAGCGCTCGCCGCTGCATGTCGTGGAATCGCTGAACTCGCTGTCCGTCGATATCGCGCGGGCGATCGACCACGATGCTTCGATCGAGTTGTGGAACCGCTATCGGCGCGGCGAGCGTGACGTGTTCACCCGGCGGCTCTACACGCTGAAAGGTCAGCAGACGTTTGACGAGATCCGCCGCAAATATCAGGCGGAGGCCGAGTTCCGTGCCGCCGTCGACCGCTATTGCGACGATTTCGAGAAGCTGCTCAAGGATGTCGCGCGCAACGACCGCGACAACATCATGGCGCAGACCTATCTGACGTCGGACACCGGCAAGGTCTACACCATGCTGGCCCACGCCAGCGGCCGCCTGCACTAGCCACGGCTCTCTGCAACAAACAAAAAGGCGGGAAATTTCCCGCCTTTTTCATTTCGATCGATTTGTTGTGCTGGCACGTCTGCGGTGTCGCCTGGAGAAGACGTCAGCGCTCTCAGAAGCGTTGCGCGATCAATCCCTTACGGAGATCAGATGACAGAATCGGTCCAGCGCACGATCTGCTTGGCTGCATCCCCGAACGCATTGTCGAGCGCGTTGACATAGGCGGGATTGCCGCTGCCCGAAACGGGCGCGGATGCGGTGAAGCTCTTGGAGGCACGCACCTCGCCGTTACGGTCGTTCAGGATGCGCACGAACAGGTCGACCTCGGCATGCTCGCCGCCGTCGACGCGCACTTCGAACGAACGGACCTCGACGATCACCTGGTAGTCGATGGCCAGGCCCTCGCCCGGCTTGCCGACGCCCGCAAAGCTGCCTGAGCGCTGGAACGTCTCGGCCAGCCGCGCCTGCACGATCAACGGCAGTCGGTCGGCCCACTGCGCGCCCTTGAGATATTGGATCGAACGATCCGAAGGCTTGATGACGATGTTCTGGCTGTCCAGCGCCTTGAGCGCGGAAGGCTGGGCGATGAGAATCTGGCGGCGGCTGTGGCCGCGTGCGTCGATCGACGGCGCCGAGAGCTCGAACGTATCCAGCGGCGCAGGCTTGCCGCCCAGCGCCGCGCAGCCGGCAAGCGAGAGCGCAAGCAATGCCGCAGCCGATGTCAATCCGCTCGTTCTCACCCACACCGACTTCACGCGCGATCCTCGTTGTCCCCGGATCGTAAGATCAATCCGCATCCGCAGCTCATGTTCTTGGGGCGAGCGGCGGCCGAAGTCAACGCCGCGCCCTGCCATCGAATTGCCGAACCTCGCCATCGCCACCCGAAAGGATGCGCTGCGGGTTTCGGCTGAGATCGGTCACCGCCTCCTCGATGCGGGTGATCGAACGACGGCTGTCCTGCACCAGCGCCTCGACGTTTGTCAGGCCCTGGCCCGAGAAACGCGCCAGATTGTCGGTTATGACGCCCAGGCGGGAATTCAGCGTGTCGGCAACCTGCTTGAACGACTTCATCGTCGCCCTGGCATCGGCCATCACGCCATCGGCCTGCCCCGAACCAAGCAAGGTGTCGACCTTGGCGAGGATACCGTCGACACGCACCGAAGCATCATTGAGTCGTTGGGCAAGTTGCTTGGCATCCTTGATCGTCTGGTCGATATCATCAGCACGGTTGGCGAACTTGTCGGTCACCTTGGCGATGTCCGCGGCAGCCTTGTCGGCGTTTTCGCTCGCCTTCTGGATGTTGGCCAGAGCGGTGCGCACCTGCGCTGGATCGATGCCGTCCAGCACGCCGTCGACCTTGGCCAGCGTGCCTTGCGTCTGCTTGGCGAAATCGTTGACCGACCCGACCGCCGTATCGACGTTCTTGATGACGCTGTCGAACTGCTTCGAGGTTTCCTTGAGGTTTGACGTCACTGTATCGACATTGGCGACGATGCTCTTGATCTGGTCCTTGTCGACGGCATTGAGCAGGCCTTCCGCTGCCTTCAGCGTGCCGTCCAGCTTGCCGGAAACGCCCTTCAACTCGTCGGCCAGCGCACTGACGCTGGACAGGAACTTGTCGATGCCGTCGGAATTCTTGGCCAGCGCATCGGAGAAGGTCTGCACGTTCTTGACGGTGTCGGTCAGCGGCCCTCGGACATCCTTGGTGAAGCCTTCAAGCTCGCTCAGTACCTTGTCGGCGCGGGTGAAGATGTTCTGCGCGGTCTGCAAGAGGTTGGTGACCGCCGACGGGTTGGCAACGATCTCGGCGACCTTGCCTTCCTTCTCGGCCTGGTCGAGGAGTTTTACTTCCTTGGGGTCGGCACCCTTGAGTTCGATATTGGCCTGCCCGGTGAGACCGGCAAGGCCGATATCGGCCTGCGTCGACTTGGTGATCGGCGTCAAGCGGTCGATCTCGGTGTCGGCGATGGCGACCGTCGGATTGTCGACATCGATATAGACGCGCCTGACGTCGCCCACCTTGACGCCGTTGAACAACACGAAACTGCCACGGCCAAGCCCGGAAGCCGAGCCCGGAATGCGCACGCGCAGCAATGTGGTCTCGCCCTTGTCGCCGATCGCCGCCGTCCAGTAGACGAAGGCGAACGCCGCCAGGATCGCGACCAGCGTGAAAATGCCGACAATGACGTAGTTGGCTCTGGTTTCCATTGCTTCACTTATGGCTATGCGCGCGCCGCAAGATCAAGTTGCCGGGCGCGTTTTCCGCGGAAATAGGATTTCACCCAAGGCTCCTCGCTCTTCAGCATGTCGTCGATGGTGCCTTCTACCAGCACTCTCTTGTTGCCGAGCACCGCCACGCGGTCGCAAGCGGTGAACAGCGTGTCGAGGTCGTGCGTGACCATATAGACGGTCAGGTCCATCGTATCGCGCAGCTTGACCACCAGTTCGTCGAATTCCGCCGCGCTGATTGGATCGAGGCCGGAGGTCGGCTCGTCGAGGAAGACGATATCCGGGTCGAGCGCCAGCGCCCGCGCCAGCGCCGCCCGTTTGATCATGCCGCCGGAGAGTTCGGAGGGGAATTTTTGCGCCGCGTCCGGCGGCAGTCCGACCAACTCGACCTTGAGCATCGCCAGTTCGTCCATCAGCTTTCGCGGCAGGTCGAGATATTCGCGCATCGGCACCTGGACGTTTTCCATTACCGTCAGCGCCGAAAACAGCGCGCCGTGCTGGAACAGCACGCCAAGCCGCATGTCGATACGCAGGCGTTCCGCGTCGCTCGCCTTCTCGACATCCACGCCGAACAGCTTGATCGTGCCCGACCGCTTGCGCGTCAGGCCGAGAATGGTGCGCAGCAGAACCGACTTGCCGGCGCCCGAGGCGCCGACAAAACCGAGAATCTCGCCGCGTCTGATGTCGAGCGACAACTTGTCGAGGATCACCTTGTCGGCGAAGGCCACGGTGATGTCGTGCGCGGAAAGCACGATGTCGCCCTCGCCCGTGTCGTCCGCGATCGCCTTTGTCCCACTCCGCAGCTTCATCTCAGAACTCGATCGCTGCGTAGAAGATGGCGAACAGCCCGTCGAGGATGATGACGACGAAAATCGATTTCACCACCGAGGCGGTGACGTGCTGGCCGAGCGATTCGGCGCTGCCGCCAACCTTCATGCCTTCGACCGAGGCGATCGTGCCGATGATCATGGCCATGAACGGTGCCTTGATCAGGCCGGAGAAAATCGTACTGAGGTCAATGGCGACGCGCAGCCGGTCTATGAAGGCGGCAGGCGCGATATCCGAATAGAGCCAGGCCGCGAGAATGCCGCCGCCGAGCGCCGCGAAATTGGCGATGACGGTCAGGCAGGGCAAGGCGATCACCAGCGCCACCAGCCGCGGGAAGACCAGGACGCCGATCGGGTTGAGCCCGATCACCTTCAGCGCGTCGACCTCCTCGCGCATCTTCATCGAGCCGATCTCGGCGGTAATCGCACTTCCGGAGCGACCGGCAATCATGATCGCCGTCATCAGCACGCCGAGCTCGCGCAGGATAAGCACGCCGACGAGGTCGACGACAAAAATGTCGGCGCCGAAATAGCTGAGCTGATAGGCGCCTTGCTGGGCAACGATGGCGCCGACGATCGCCGACATCAGCACCACCACCGGAATGGCGCCGACGCCCATGCGGTCTATCTGGTTGAAGATCGCCGCGGGATTGACGGCATGGCCGCGGCCGAGCTTCATCTGCGCGCCGCGGATGGTGGCGCCGAGGATGTTCATCGAGGCGAGGAAGTCGTCGCGCATCTCGTAGACGCGCCGGCCGACCGCCTCGAGCGTGCGAATGATGATGTTGGGCGGCCGCACCGGACCGGATTCGGATTCGCGCCGAACAGCCTCACCCACGGCGTCGAGCAGTATCGAAGCGATCTCGCTTTGGCCCTGCATCTGGATTTTGACGCCCTTTTTCTCGAAAGCGCTGACCAGCCTGTCTATCAGCCAGGCGCCGGCGGTATCCATCTTCTCGATGTTGGAAAGATCGAGCGCCAAGGTCTTGAAACCACTCCGTTTCTCGATCTTGCGCATATCGGTGTCGATCAATGCGACGGTGCGTGTCGTCCAGATTCCCGAGAACGCGCAACCCAGAACGCCGTCCTCCTCGCCGATCGCCACGCGCGGTTCGTGGTCAGCCTCCCCCGCGGTCGTGCCGCTTGCGTCGCGCTTGCCGATAGTCAACATGGCGTCCTGTTTAGCCTGACGGGTCTGACCTGTCGATTTGCCGACAGCGCTTGTCGCACAGCCGGAGCAGAAAAATATGGCGCGTGTCATTTCGGTTGAGGCCGAACGTTTTCCGATCGCCGGAACCTTCACCATTTCACGTGGTTCGAAGACGGAAGCCGAGGTCATCACCTGCACAATCAGCAAGGACGGTCACGCCGGCCGTGGCGAATGCGTCCCCTACAAGCGCTATGGCGAAACCATGGATGGTGTCCGTGAAGCGATCGAGGCGATGCGCGACCGGATCGCCGGCGGCATCGGCCGGACAGCCTTGCTGGACGCCATGCCGGCGGGCGCTGCCCGCAACGCCATCGACTGCGCTCTGTGGGATCTGGAGGCAAAGATCAGCGGCACACCCGTCGCCACCGCGATTGGCGCCGTTCCGTTATCGGAACTCGAGACGGCCTACACGCTGTCGCTCGGTGAGCCGGAGACAATGGCGGCGCAAGCCCGCGCCAATGCGGCGCGGCCGCTGCTCAAGGTCAAGATCGGTGGTGACAACGACGTCGCACGCATCCGCGCCGTCCGGCAAGCGGCGCCAGAGAGCCGCATCATCCTCGACGCCAACGAGGGCTGGAACGATGACAACATCGTTGCGAACCTTGCCTTTGCCGCCGAGCAAGGCATCGCGCTGATCGAACAGCCGCTGCCGGCCGGCCATGATGAGATCCTGCGCCATATCGCGCATTCCGTGCCGATCTGCGCCGATGAAAGCGTGCATGAGGAGAAGAATCTTGCCGCGCTTGTCGGCCTCTACGACGCCGTCAACATCAAGCTCGACAAATCGGGCGGCCTGACGGCGGCGCTCGTCCTGCGCGATCGCGCCCGCGAACTCGGTTTCAGCATCATGGTCGGCTGCATGGTCGGCACGTCGCTGGCGATGGCGCCGGCCGTCCTGCTGGCCCAAGGCGCCGACTTTGTCGACCTCGACGGTCCGCTGCTGCTTGCCCGCGATCGCGTGCCCGGTCTTGTCTACCAGGGATCCCTGGTATCACCCCCTGATACGGCCTTGTGGGGCTGAGCGCGCCGCAAGTCCGATGAGGACCAATCCGATCAAGGCGATCGGGATCATGGCAAAGAAGCCGTCGACGCCGAAATGGTCGTAAAGCGGGCCGGATGCCAGCGTCACCACCGCCATGAAGAACCCGTTGGAGAAATAGGCGATGCCTTGCGCGGCACCTGTCTGCTCCTCGGAAATCGTTTCGCCGATCATCTTCTGCAGGCCGATCAGCACCAGCGCCACCGAGACCGAATGCAGCGTCTGGACGCCGAAAAAACCGGCAACGCCGAGGCCGAGCGGCCAGACCAGGGGAAAGGCGATCCACCGCACGACGGCCCCAACCCCTGCCATCATCATGATCGTCACGACCGAGAACGCGCCGAAGAAGCGGGTGAACATCATGAACATGCAGACTTCGGATACCACGCCCCATGCCCACAGCAAGCCGACGACCGAATCGCCGATGCCGATCGATTTCCAGTAGATCGAGACGAAGCCGTAGAGGAATGCGTGGCTGGCGGTGATGACGCCAACGCCGATGGAAAAATACAGGAAATATGGGTTGAGAAGTTTTGGCGCCGACTGCTGGATGTCGGTGGCCGAAAGCGGCGAGGCACGGCGCGGCCGGCCAAGACGGGGCGCCAGCAAGCCGGCGGCAAGAGCTGCGGCAAGTGCCACGAAAATGATTACTGGAACGGCCCGGGCGCCGGTTGCCGACAGGATGAAGCCGCCTGCAATGTTGGCGAACAGGTAGGAAATCGAGCCCCATTTGCGCATGCTGGTGTAGTTCGAGCCGAAGCGGCGCACGCCCGACAGCGCCAGCGAATCGGCGATCGGCGAATGCGGCGTCCAGACAATGGTCAGCGCCAGCGACACTGCCAGCACCATGGCATAGGTCGGTGTCAGGAAATAACCTGCAGACAAGAGTAGCGCGGCCGCCACCAGCGCGACATAGACATCGGCGCGATCCCTGGCCCTGTCGGCCAGCGCGGTCAGCAACGGCGTCGTCACCACGCGCAAGAACATCGGTGCCGCCAGGATCACGGCGATCTGCTCGGCATGGAAACCCTTGGCCTGCAGCCACAGCGGGAAGTAAGGAAGATGCGTTCCGAGCGGCACGAACAGCGTGGCGAAGATCAGGCTGATGCGCAGTTCGAAATGGCGCGGCTTGACGAGCTGTTCGGGCGAAAGCGGCGGCAGGGACATGAATCGATCCAATAACGCTGCACTCGATCGGCCGGCAACGCGTATCGATCCCTTAACATGGGTGAAAACCGGACGAAACCGGTTGGCCTAATCGATTGAGCCCAGAGCCGAAATGAACTCCGGCGCTATGCCGCCTGCCCCACCCGGTCCTCGATGAGCATCGGGATGAAGGGCTCGTCCGGCGCCTCGGGCAGCACCTGCGCCCAGGTCAGGATCTCCAACCGGCCGTCAAAGTGCTCGACAACGGCGGTGCAGCTTTCCACCCAGTCACCGGTGTTGATGTACTGGACATCGCCAAAATTCTCGATGGCGGCATGATGGATATGGCCGCAGATGATGCCGTCGACATGCGAGCGGCGCGCTTCCTCCGCAAGCATGGTCTGGAACGACCCGATGAAGTTCACCGCCTTCTTGACGTTGGCCTTGGCCCAGGACGAGAACGACCAATACGGCAGGCCGAGCAATTGGCGAAGCCGCGTGACGACCCGGTTGACCAGCATCGCCGCATCATAGGCGTGGTCGCCAAGGTATGCGAGCCAGCGCGCGTTGTGGACGACGGTATCGAACTGGTCGCCGTGGATGACGAGCAGGCGTTTGCCGTCGGCGGTTTCGTGGATGGCGCGGTCGGCGACGACGATGCCGCCGAAATGCACACCCTGGAACTGGCGAGCGAATTCATCGTGGTTGCCGGCGATGTAGGTGATGGTGGCTCCCTTGCGCGCCTTGCGCAGCAATTTCTGCACGACGTCGTTGTGGCTTTGCGGCCAGTGCCAGCTCCGCCGCAACCGCCAGCCATCGACGATGTCACCGACCAGATAGATTATGTCGGCGTCGTGATATCTAAGGAAGTCGATCAGGAATTCGGCCTTCGCCGCCTTCGATCCAAGATGGACGTCGGAAATGAACATGCTGCGGAAAGTGCGGGGCTCTTGGCCGGACATCGCGATTTCACCGTTGCTTTCGCCCAGCCTATGCCCCGATTCATGCAACAACCGTATGACGGTTGCGATTGGTCCAGCCGAGGGACTAGCTTGCCGCCGGCTCAAGAGGAGAAAATCGACATGGATCTCGGTATTCGCGGAAAGAAGGCTATCGTCTGCGCTTCGAGCAAGGGGCTTGGGCGCGGCTGCGCCATGGCGCTGGCCGAGGCCGGCTGCAACATCGTTGTCAACGGCCGCAACGCCGAACTGGTGGCGAAAACCGCCGCTGAGCTGCGCGAGCGCTATGGCGTGACGGTGACGGAAGTTATCGGCGACGTTTCGAAACCGGAAGTGCAGAAGGCGCTGCTCGCCGCCTGCCCGGACCCGGACATTCTCGTCAACAACAATGGCGGCCCGCCGCTGCGCGATTTCCGTGAACTCGATCGCGCGAAGATTCTCGAAGGCGTCACCCAGAACATGGTGACGCCGATCGAGCTGGTGCAGGCCGTCATCGACGGCATGGCGGCGCGTGGCTTTGGCCGCATCGTCAACATCACCTCGCTGTCGGTCTACGTTCCTATCCCCGGTCTTGATCTCTCTTCGGGCGCGCGCGCCGGCCTGACGTCGTTCCTCGCCGGCGTGGCACGCACGGTGGTGGATCGCAACGTGACCATCAACAGCCTGCTGCCGGGTAAGCTTGATACCGACCGGCTGCGCGGGCCGCATGAGGCCGGCACGGTCGAAGACCCCGCCGCTGCCGCCGCGCGCAAGACCCGCATCAGTGCCGATGTTCCGGCCAAGCGGCTCGGCACGCCGGAGGAGTTCGGCCAGATCTGCGCCTTCCTGTGCTCGGTCCATGCCGGCTATATGACCGGGCAGAACATACCGGTCGACGGCGGTCTCTACGTCAGCGCCTTTTGATCGGCACGCCGATCAAGCAGCAAGACTCATTTGGCATAAAATCCGCATAAGCATTTGATATATAGTCGTTTTGGACGCGCCGCCGAGTAGAGCTGTCGGCGCGTCAATTAGCGTCGCGAAAAAGCTTGGCCGCATGCTAAAAGGACTCTCCAGGCAGATTTCGAGGGAGCGGCCGCATGGAAGGCGAGAACAAGAAGACGGCACGTTCGGATCTCGATGAAGCCGCCCTCTACTTCCACAAATATCCAAGTCCGGGAAAGCTCGAGATCCAGGCGACCAAGCCGCTCGGCAACCAGCGGGATCTCGCGCTCGCTTATTCGCCAGGCGTCGCCGCCCCTTGCCTCGAAATCCGCGACAATCCGGCGACCGCCGCCGACTATACGGCGCGCGCCAATCTGGTCGGCGTCGTCTCCAACGGATCGGCGGTGCTCGGCCTCGGCAATATCGGACCGCTTGCCTCCAAGCCGGTCATGGAAGGCAAGGCTGTCCTGTTCAAGAAGTTCGCCGGCATTGATGTGTTCGACATCGAGATAGACGCGCCCGGGATCGAGCGCATGGTCGAGACGATCTCGGCGCTGGAGCCGACCTTCGGCGGCATCAATCTCGAGGACATCAAGGCGCCCGAGTGCTTTGAGGTGGAAGAGCAGTTGAAAGCCCGCATGGGCATCCCGGTCTTCCACGACGACCAGCATGGCACCGCCATCATTGTCGCCGCCGCCGTGCTCAACGGGCTGGAATTCGCCGGCAAGGCCATTTCGGACATCAAGATCGTCACCTCCGGTGCCGGCGCGGCCGCCCTTGCCTGCCTCAATCTGCTGGTTTCGCTTGGCGCACGGGTGGAGAACATCTGGGTCACCGACCGTTTCGGCGTCGCCTACAAGGGCCGCATTGACGAGATGGACCGCTGGAAAGATCCCTATGTGAAGGACACCGAGGCACGCACGCTGGCCGATGTCATCCCCGGCGCCGACGTCTTCCTCGGCCTTTCGGCGGCAGGCGTGCTGAAGCCGGAACTGCTGCAACACATGGCGCCAAAACCATTGATCCTGGCGCTGGCCAACCCCAATCCGGAGATCATGCCGGAGGTGGCAAGGGCCGCCCGGCCCGACGCGATGATCTGCACGGGGAGATCGGATTTTCCCAATCAGGTCAACAACGTACTGTGCTTTCCTTACATTTTCCGCGGTGCGCTGGACTGCGGCGCGAGCGCCATCAATGAAGAGATGAAGATGGCCGCGGTACGAGCGATCGCGGCGCTTGCCCGCGAGGAGCCTTCGGACGTGGCCGCGCGCGCCTATTCCGGCGAAACGCCGGTCTTCGGACCCGAGTTCCTGATCCCCTCGCCCTTCGATCCGCGCCTGATCCTGCGCATCGCCCCGGCCGTCGCCAAGGCAGCCTGCGACACCGGTGTCGCCACGCGGCCGATCACCGACTTCGCCGCCTACATCGACAAGCTCAATCGCTTCGTCTTCCGTTCCGGACTGGTGATGAAGCCGGTGTTCTCGTCGGCCAAGGCCTCGACCGCCAAGCGTGTCATCTATGCCGAGGGTGAGGACGAACGCGTGCTGCGCGCTGCCCAGGTGGTGCTTGAGGAAGGCATTGCCGAGCCGATCCTGATCGGCCGGCCGCATGTGGTCGAGGTCAGGCTGAAGCGCTACGGATTGCGCATCAGGCCCGGCGTCGATTTCGGCCTGATCAACCCGGAAGACGACCCGCGCTACCGCCACTATGTCGATCTGCTGATCGAACTCGCCGGCCGGCGCGGCGTGACGACGGAGGCCGCGCGCACCATGGTGCGCACCGACAACACGGTCATCGCGGCACTCGCCCTGAAACGCGGCGACGCCGACGCCATGATCTGCGGCCTCGAGGGCCGCTTTGCCCGCCATCTGCGCAATGTCACCCTGATCATTGGCCCGCGCGCCGGCATCAGGGATCATGACCTGTCGACGCTTTCCATGCTGATCTCGCAGCGCGGCATCATCTTCCTCACCGACACCTATGTCTCGGTTGATCCGACGGCGGAGGAGATCGCGGAGATGACCATTCTAGCGGCGGAGGAAATCAGGCGCTTCGGCATCGAGCCCAAGGCTGCCCTTCTGTCGTTCTCGGATTTCGGCTCGCGCGATGCGCCGAGCGCGCTGAAGATGCGGCATGCGGCGGCGATCCTGGCGCGGATTGCGCCCGAGTTGCAGTGCGACGGCGAGATGCACGCCGACTCGGCCCTGTCGGAGCAGTTGCGCCAGCGTGTCTACCCGCACTCACGGCTGAAGGGCGAAGCCAACCTGCTGGTATTCCCGAATCTCGATGCGGCCAACATCACGCTCACCGCGCTGCGCACGATGATGGATGCGCTGCATGTCGGTCCGATCCTGCTTGGCACCGACAAGCCGGCACACATACTGACACCGTCGGTAACCTCGCGCGGCGTGGTCAACATGACAGCGCTGGCGATCGCCGAGGCCGCACAGCAGGCACAGGCGATCGCCAATCTGGGCTAATTCAGCTCCTGCTGGTTCGGCTTGGCCAAGCCCCGAAGGTGGCCCGCACGGTGCTCCGACACAACCTTGTCCGAACAGGTGTTGCAGGCTGGCAACTTTTGATTGAGAAAATTTGGCGCTGGCCGAAGGTGGATTTCTCAGGGAAGGCCGATTTGATAGAGTTCAGTCGTCTGGTTTGGCGGCGAGGATACCATGAGAGGCTTGTTGCTTGCATCTGCAATGCTGTCCCTGGTCGGCGGACATGCGTTCGCCGCTGACGCTATTGGTGCTGAACCCACAACCGTCCACGACTGGTCCGGCATCTATGCCGGCGGGCATCTTGGCTACGGTTTCGGTAGATCCGACGCGGTTTTCAGTTCGCCCAACACACCAACGTTTCAGGCGAGCCAGGACTACGACATCGACGGTTTCCTGGGCGGCGTTCAGGTCGGCTACAACTACCAGATCAATTCCGTGGTTCTCGGCGTCGAGGCCGACATCGCGGGCGCCGACATCAAGGGGAACTCGAACGAAATCAACGTTGGCGTTCGCGGCGATACTTACGACACCAAGGTGGACTGGTTTGGAACGCTTCGCGCCAGAGCAGGCTATGCGTTCGATCGCACCCTGGTCTACGGGACCGGTGGCTTGGCGTTCGGGAGCGTCGAAAACCGGTATCTCGACGGCCCCCTCAACAGCTTTTCCGAGAAGAACACCAAGACTGGCTGGACCATTGGCGCCGGCCTGGAGCAGGCGCTCACCGACCATTGGTCCGCGAAAGTCGAATATCTGTATGTCGATCTGCGAGACCAGACCATCGACTACGGCGGCAGCAACACCGTGTTCGACAATACGTTCAATGCGGTCAAAATCGGCATGAACTACAAGTTCTGACCGCGACCCGGAAACGGCTGCCCCACGTGTCCTTTGCGTCGCTTGGCTGATTGAAATTAGCGCATTGTCATGACGTCAAACCACGGAAGACGCATTGATCACCGGGCTTTAACGCCGGTGCTCGGGCCATGTCCGGAAATAGACGGTTAACCGCGAACGGGGTAGCCTCGGCGACCATAGGCAAGCGGGGTTCAGGAGAATGACAAGCGGAGGGTGGAAGCAGGCGCATGCTGCCGTGCTGCTTGGCCTCTTGCTTTTCGGCGCCACGGTCACCGAGCCACAAGCCGCCCCGCGGGTCTGCCGCCAGTTGGAGGCCGATCTTGCCGCTGCCTCGCGCGGTGACGGTGGCGGCCCAGCGCTGATCCGGAAATACGACGCCGCCATCGCCAGGCAACGCGAGCAGATCTCGAAGGCCCGCGGCCAGTCCAGCAGCGCCGGCTGCGGCTTTTCGCTGTTCGGCCGCAACGTCAATCAATGCGCCGGGCTCAATGCCACCATCGAGCGCATGAATGCCAATCTCGATGCCCTGCAGAGCAAACGCGAGCGGCTGGCCGAAGGCGGCGGCTCGCGCCGTGATCGCGGACGCATCCTGGCGGCGCTCGACGCCAATGGTTGCCGGGACGACGACGCCACAATTGTTCCACCGGGCGCACCGCTGCAGGAAGCCAATCGCGAAGACGGCAACGCAAACCTGTTCGACCAGCTTTTCGGCGGCAATAGCCGGCAGATCGATTCACTCGACACACTCGACCAGTCTGACGATCCCGGCGAGGAGCGAAACGTCCGCCGAGTGCTCAACCAGCCCGGCATACCGGACTTTCCGAGCGTCGGCGGCCAGTTCCACACCACGTGCGTGCGCACCTGCGACGGCTACTTCTTTCCGATGTCGAATGCCGCCTCGGTCAGCGATTTCGAACGCGACCAGAAGAATTGCGAATCGAGTTGCCCCGGCACCGAGATGCAGGTTTTCTATGCGCGCGGCATGGACGACGATTCGGCGTCGATGACGTCATCGGTCACCGGCAGGCCTTACAGCGAATTGCCGACCGCCTATCTCTACAAGCAGTCCAACATGTCGCGGCCGCCGGCCTGCGGCTGCAACGCGGCGCAGAATTTCCAGATCATCGGCGGCAATCCGCCGTATCAGCAGCAGTCGCGGCCCGAAGCCGACGCGGCACCGCTCGTTCCGGTCCCGGTTTCCAAGCCCGATCCGGGCGCCGACCCGGAGACGCTGGCGAACATTGAAGGCGGACTGGACCGCGACGCGATCAAGCGGCTTTCCGTCAAGCCGGTGACTTCGCCGGTGTCCACTATGCCGCCGGAGCAGCGCAAGGTCAGGGTCGTCGGGCCAGCGTTCCTTCCCGACCCATCAGCGGCAATAGATCTGCAAGCTCCGGCCCCGAAGGCAGTCCGGTAAGGGCGAGCCTGAGCGGCATGAACAATGCCTTGCCCTTGCGGCCGGTCGCTTCCCTGATCTTGCCCGTCCAGTCCTTCCAGATCGTCCCGCCCCAGGGCTCCTCCGGCAACAGGTCGAACGCCTGACCAAGGAAATCGCGGTCGTCATCGGAAAACTCCGGCTTCTCCTGCGGCCCCTCGCGCAGGATACGCCACCAGTTCACGGCATCGGCCAGCCTGTCGAGATTGCCACGCACTGTCAGCCAGAAAGGCTCGGCTTGCTCACCTGAGACGCCAAGCACGATCAGCCGGTCTCGCGCCTCGGAGAACGGCATATGGTGCAGCAGCGCCCGGTTGAGCACGAACAGCTCGTCCGGATCGAACTTGGCCGCGGACTTCGATGTCGCCGCCGGATCGAAGCGTTCGGCAAGCTCGGGCATTGTCGGCACCGCAGAAACGTTCTCCGAGGTGCCCACCAGCACGGCAAGCGAAGCGACGGCCATCGGCTCGATCCCGTCCTCGCGCAGGCTCTCGATGGAAAGCGCACCGGTGCGCTTCGACAGTCCTTCGCCCGATGCGGTGGTTAGAAGATTATGGTGACCGAAGACCGGCGGCTCGGCACCCAGTGCCTTGAACAGGGTGATCTGCACGCCGGTGTTGGTGACGTGGTCGTCGCCGCGGATGACATGGCTGACGCCCATCTCGACGTCGTCCACCACCGAAGGCAGCGTATAGAGATAGGTGCCGTCCTCGCGCACCAGGACCGGATCGGACAGCGAGGCCAGATCGACGGTTTCCTCGCCGCGCACCAGATCGTTCCAGTGGACCTCGGTGCGCTCGGGTTGCTGCGGATCGCTAGAAAAATTGGGCAGCAGGAAGCGCCAGTGCGGCCGGCGGCCGTCGGCCTGGTATTCGGCGATCTGCTCTCGTGTCAGCGCCAGCGCCTCACGGCCATAGACCGGCGGCAGGCCGCGCGTGCGGCGCACCTTGCGCCTGAGATCGAGCTCCTCGGGCGTTTCGTAGCAGGCATAGAGAACGCCGGCCGTCTTCAGCCTCTCGACCGCCGCGTCATAGACCTCGAAGCGCCGCGACTGATATTCGGTGGCGTCCGGAAAAATACCCAGCCAATGCAGGTCGTAGAGGATGGCGTCGGAAAATTCCTGCTTCGACCGGGCAATGTCGGTGTCGTCGAAGCGCTGGATGAAGCGGCCCTTGTTGTTCAAGGCGAACAGCCAGTTGAACAAAGCGGTGCGCGCATTGCCGATATGGATGCGGCCGGTCGGCGACGGGGCGAAACGAACGGTGACTGTCATGAACGGGGCGTACCGGATGCTTTTGTGATTGACAAGACGCGCCCCCGCGCAGTGCGGCAGACATAGAACATGGCGCGCGCAATGAAAAGACCGGGGGCGGCGTGGGTCTCAGGCGACGCATAGGCGGCGGCCAGTCCGGCGACGCCCGCCATGACCGAGCGTAGCCAGCCGGCGGAGCCGACGCCGGTCGTCGGTCGCCCATCAACCCACCCATGAAGATGTCGCCGGAGCGGCCGCTTGCGTAACCTCATCGGTTCGCGAGCGGACCATCGTCCCCCCCGGCATAGCGGAAGAAGACATTCCTGTAGGCGAAAAGCTGACGCATGAATTTGCTCTGCGTCTGCCCTTCGGCTCTGCCCTGCGATTCCGTGCCCCGCGCCACCTCGCCCGGTAGAGGTGACCTCCGGCCGAAGCTGGAGGCCAACCCCAGGTCAGCCGACAAGTCCCTTGGTCAGCTCAAGCGCCTGGCGCTCGAACAGGCGGCGGTAGATGCCGCCCTTGAGCCGGATCAGCTCGTCATGGGAGCCTTCCTCGACGATGTTGCCGCGATCGAAGACCAGCAGCCTGTCCAGCGCCCGCACCGTCGAAAGCCGGTGCGCGATCACCAGTGTGGTGCGACCGACCATCAATCGTTCCATCGCCTGCTGGATCAGTACCTCCGATTCCGAATCGAGGCTCGATGTCGCCTCGTCGAGGATCAGGATGCGCGCATCGGCAAGGAAAGCGCGCGCGATCGCCACGCGCTGACGCTCGCCGCCCGACAGTTTCACGCCGCGTTCGCCGACCAACGTGCCGTAGCCCTTCGGCAGGCTGGTGATGAAATCGTGCGCGCTCGCCAGCCTCGCGGCATGCTCGATCTCGTCCTGCGTCGCCGTCGGTCGGGCATAGGCGATGTTTTCGGCCAGCGACCGATGGAACAGGATCGGTTCCTGCTGGACGATGGCGATCTGCCCGCGCAGTGATGCTTGCGCCACCTGCGAGATGTCCTGGCCATCGATCAGGATCTTTCCCGCGTTCACGTCATAGAGCCGCTGGATGAGCTTGACGAAAGTCGTCTTGCCCGAACCCGAATGACCGACGAGCCCGACACGTTCACCCGGCGCGATATCGACCGAAAAGTCGCGATACAGCGGCGATCGGTGGTTGCCATAGTGGAAGGTGACGTTGTCAAAGCTGACGCGTCCCTGCGTGATCCGGATAGATTTGGCGCCGGGCCGGTCCTCGATGCCGAGCGGTTCGGACTGGAAATCGACCAGTTCCTCCATGTCGTTGATCGAACGCTGCAGATTGCGGATATGGGTGCCGATATCCCTGAGATAGCCCTGCAGCACGAAGAACGAGGTCAGCACGAAGGCGACGTCGCCGGCGCTCGCCTGCCCCCACGACCACAGCATCAGCGCCAGGCCGATCACCGCGGCGCGCATGACCAGCAGCAGCGCCCCTTGCGTGGTGCCGTTGATCGTGCCGCGCACCCAGGTGCGCCGCGTGCGCGCACGCCATTTGGCGACGACCCCGGCGAGGCGGCGCTCCTCGCGCTCCTCGGCGCCAAAGCCCTTGACCACGGCGTTGCAGCTCACCGCGTCGGCCAGCGAACCGCCGAGGCGCGTGTCCCAGGTGTTGGCAAGCCTCGCCGCCGGCGCGACATAGCCAAGCGAGAGCATCGCCGTCACCGTGATGAACAGCACCGACCCGGCGGCAACGACCACGCCCATCAGCGGCCAGAACCAGCCGAGCAGCAGGGTAGAGCCGACGAGCATGACGACCGACGGCAAGAGCGCGATGAGGATGGTGTCGTTGAGCAGATCGAGCGCCCACATGCCGCGCGTCACCTTGCGCACGGTCGAGCCGGCAAAGCTGTTGGCGTGCCAGTCGGTGGAAAAGCGCTGCACGCGGTGGAAGGCATCGGCGGCGATGTCGGCCATCATCTTCAGCGTCAGTTCGACGATCCCCATGAAGGCCAGGTTGCGCAGCACGACGCCGGTAAGAGCCAAGGCGATCAACATCGAAAACGCCGTCACCGCGGCATTCCAGGCAATCGCGTCCGCGCCGGCGCTGCTGGCTACGGCATCGACCAGCCGGCCGGAATAGAGCGGCGTCAAGACGTCGGCCAGCGTCGAGAGCAGGAACCCGCCCATGATGAGCGAAAGCCGCCACGGCTGGCGCTGCCAATGGGTGAGCGTGAAGCCAAGAACGCTGCGAAAGGCGCTCGCGCGCAAATCGATTCTAAAACGAGCCATGATGTCATTCGGGCGCGAACGAGCCCGATCCCGGTAAGGTCGAAAAATTGAAGAAGCCGCAAGGGGCCAACAATTGCCCAGAATGCGGAGTGGCATATTTGGCGTCGCGCCCGCAGTCGGGCGGCGAACGGCATCGGCAAAAGCCTGTTCTCGATCCGGCTTCGGCACGAAGGGTAAACCCTCGCGGAGCGCCTGATGAGACCTAGGCTTCGCGGCCTCGCATTACCAATTGAAATACTGCCATTCAGACCTCCCGCAAATCAATCGCGGAGACGCCCTTATAGAGACACGCTGGTGCCTCGCCAAGACGAGCTCACGCCAAAAGCGTATCTGGTCCAACCACTGCGATTATTTTGCAACAACGGCTGATGCAAGCCATCGCCACGCGCTCTTCATTGCGGAACGCGATCGAGGCGCATGTATCGACCATCGGTTGATGCCTTGAAGCCCAGCTTCTCATAAACGCCGTGCGCGTCACTGGTCGACAGACTCCAGTGGAAAACAGTCCCGACATCCGGATGGTCGATAAGGGCCTGGACGAGGCGGCCACCTATGCCCTGCCCGCGATACCCGGGCCAGATGATGATATCGGCGAGATAAGCGAACACCGTGCGATCCGTGATCGCCCGGCCGAAGCCGACTTGCTTGCCCTCGGCGTAAGCGCCGACGCAAAGCGAATTGGCAAAGGCGCGGCGATGCATCTCGTCGCTGCGCCCGGCACCCCAATAGCTTGCCATCAACAGGTCGGATGTCGCCCGGAAATCGATCCGGGACATGTCGAAGCTGATTTCACAGTCAGGCATGGCTACACTCGCCCTTGCGGCATGGCGCGAACTTTCGCTCGGGAAACGGCGTCTAGCCGCGATCCCTGAACCGGTTGGTGATGGGATAGCGGCGGTCGCGGCCGAAATTCTTCCTGGTGATCTTCACACCGGGTGCCGCCTGCCGGCGTTTGTATTCGGCTATGTAGAGCAGATGCTCGATGCGCGTCACCGTCGCCCGGTCATGGCCGCGCGCGACGATGTCGTCGACGCCCATCTCGTTCTCGACCAGGCATTCGAGGATATCGTCGAGCACCGGATAGGGCGGCAGCGAATCCTGGTCGGTCTGGTTCTCGCGCAATTCCGCCGACGGCGCCTTGTCGATGATGTTCTTCGGGATCACCTCGCCGGAGGGCCCGAGCGCGCCCGGCGGCACGTGGCTGTTGCGCCAGCGCGACAGCGCGTAAACCTGCATCTTGTAGAGGTCCTTGATCGGATTGAAGCCGCCATTCATGTCGCCATAGAGCGTGGCGTAGCCGACCGACATCTCGCTCTTGTTGCCCGTCGTGACGACCATCGAACCGAATTTATTGGAGATCGCCATCAGGATGGTGCCGCGTGCTCGGCTTTGCAAATTCTCCTCGGTGATGCCTTCCTTGGTGCCTTCGAACATCTGTGTCAGCGCGTGCAGGAAGCCTTCGACCGGCTCGAAGATCGGCACGATATCGTATCGGCAGCCGAGCGCGCGAGCGCAGTCCTCGGCGTCCTTGAGCGAGTCCTTCGACGTATAGCGGTATGGCATCATCACCGCGCGCAGTCGCTCCTCGCCGAGCGCATCGACGGCAAGGGCCGCGCAGATCGCCGAATCGATGCCGCCGGACAGGCCGAGCACGACATTCTTGAAGCCGTTCTTGTTGACGTAGTCGCGCAGGCCCAGCATGCAGGCGCGGTAGTCGGCCTCTTCCCTCCCCGGGATCTTCGACATCGGCCCTTCCGAGCAGACCCAATGATCACCTTGCCTGTTCCAGGTGGTGACATCGACCGCGTCCTCGAACTGGCTCATCTGGAAGGCCAGCGTCTTGTCCGCGCCGATGGCGAAGGATGCGCCATCGAAGATCAGCTCATCCTGGCCGCCGAGTTGGTTGGCATAGATAATCGGCAGCCCGCATTCGATGACCTGGCGGATGACGACCTGGTGGCGGACATCGATCTTGGCGCGGTAGTAAGGCGAGCCGTTTGGCACCAGCAGGATTTCCGCCCCGCTCTCGGCAAGAGTTTCGCAGACGCCGACATCGCCCCAGATGTCCTCGCAGATCGGAACTCCGATCCGCACGCCGCGGAAATTGACCGGTCCCTGGATCTCGGGTCCAGCACGGAAGACGCGCTTTTCGTCGAATTCACCGTAGTTCGGCAGATCGAGCTTGTAGCGCTCGGCGATGATCTTGCCGCCATCGGCAAAGGCGATCGAATTGTGCGTGCCGCTCTTCCGCTTCAGTGGCGTGCCGATGATGACGCCCGGGCCGCCATCGGCGGTATCGGCGGCAAAGTCCTGTGCCGCCTTTTCGCAGGCTTTCAGGAAGGCCGGCTTCAGCACCAGATCCTCCGGCGGATAGCCGGCGAGGAAAAGCTCGGTATAGAGCACGAGGTCGGCGCCCTGGCGGGCGGCGTCCGCCCTCGCCTCGCGTGCCTTGGCGAGATTGCCGGCGACGTCGCCGACGGTCGGATTGAGCTGGGCAACAGCGATGCGCAGGATGTCGGGCTTCTTGGTCATGCCTGCGGTTTAGCGCGGCAAAATTCGCCGGGCAATGGCGTTCATTTGGGCCACTCCAGACCGATTGAAGTATGTCAATCGTGTCGGACCGATTGACGTATCTCATTTGTGTCTTGAGCGATCGATGGATTTCGATCGCGCCTGGGCGACTGCCGATCAGTCCTGGTCACCCATGTATTCGCGCAAGGCTTGCGGCGAGTTGTTCTCGCCGATCGACATCGCCAGGATGCGCGAAATATGCCGGCGCGGCAGGCCCGTCTCCGCGGCCCAAGTGTTGATCTGCACCTGGATCTTGTCGAGATCCTTCTTCGAGGCCGGGCTCTCGGCGATGTCGAGGCCCGCGTCGCGCAGCGCCGCTGCCATATCGCCTGAAATCACGAAGGCGTCCCAGCCCAGCCAGCGCAGAAGATACTGCCCGGTGTTGCCGCCGAGCCGGCTGCCATGCTTGCCGAGATAGGCCATCAGTCCGACCTGGTCGCCGGCCGGCCAGTTGGCCAGGAATTTGCCGAAGCTGCCATGCTCCTTCGATACGCGCTCGACGAAGGCGGCGTTGTCACGCACGGACTTGATCTTCTGGGGATTGCGAACGATGCGCTTGTCAGCCGTCAGATCGTGCCAGAAATCATCGGGCTGGAACAAAAGCCGCTTCGGCTCGAAGTGAAGAAAAGCCTCCTCGAAGCCCGGCCATTTCTGTTCGATGACGCGCCAGACGAAACCGGCGGCAAAGACGCGCTCGGCCATCGTCGACAAAATGCGGTCGTCCGTGATGTCGGCCACGGCGGCATTGTCGGGCACCGGTCCCAGCAGCGACGAAAGCTCCGCCTCGCCGCCCTTGCGTTTGGCCGCACGAGCGCGGATTTTGGCGAAATCTGGCATTCTGCTCCCATCTCCACGTCGTGCTTTTGACGACCCGGCATCTTCCTATATGGAAACCAGGCTGCCAAGCCGATGCTTTTGTACGGAGACATCCATGAACAAGACCGTGCCCGAACTGGCCAACCGCTGGCTGAGGCGAAACCCGGAGAACCTGAGCGAACTTGAGAGGCGGGTGCTGCAGAGTACCGTCGACCGCAAGCCCATCTCCCAGGACATCAACAACAGCCTTGCCGGCATTCAGGATGCAGGCGACCGTATCGCCGACGCCATCGCCCGTATTGGCGGCTCGTGGGCGTTCATCCTGTCCTTCATCGCCTTCCTGATCCTCTGGATCGGTGCCAATTGGTGGCTGCTGGGGCGAGATTCGTTCGACCCTTACCCCTTCATCTTCCTCAATCTCGTCCTCTCGATGATCGCTGCCTTGCAAGCGCCGGTGATCATGATGTCGCAGAACCGTCAGGCCGCGCGCGACCGCATCGACGCCGCCCATGATTACGAGGTCAATCTCAAGGCCGAAATCGAGATCATGGCGCTGCACGAAAAACTGGACGAGTTGCGCCACAGCCAGATCATCGGCATGCGCGACGAGATCGCGCAGATAGCCGAACGGCTGAAGTGGATCGACGAACGGCTCACGCCCCAGACGCAGCCCTCATGACGGACGCGATCCATCATTTCATCGAACAGTATGGGCTGTTTGCCGTCTTTTTCGGCTGCGTCGCGGAGGGTGAAAGTGCTGCTATCCTCGGCGGCTTCTTCGCGCACCAACAGGTCTTCGTGCTGTGGCACGCCTTCGTCGCGGCCGCCCTCGGCGCGTTTGTCGGCGACACCTTCTTCTTCATCCTGGGACGAAGCTTTGCCGACCATCGCTACGTCGTCGGATTGCGCAAGCGGCCCGGTTTCCGTCGCGCCTTTCGCCTGCTCAACACCCATCCCAACATTTTCGTGCTGTCGAACCGCTATGTCTACGGCATGCGCCTTGTCGGCGGCATAGCAGCGGGGCTGTCGCGCATCACGGTGCAGCGTTTCGTTATGCTCAACGCGCTTTCATCGATCATCTGGGCGGTCCTGTTCGGCACCATCGGCTATGTTTTCGGGCTGGGCGCCGAACACATTGTCGGACAGGCCCTGGCCCACCATGAACGGTTGCTGATCGCGCTTGCCATTGGCTTGACGGTTGCGCTCGCTGCTTGGTTCGTCGCCCACCATGGCGCGAGGAAACAACGCGCCAGGGAGAGTTGATCGTCAGTCTATGCCAAGCGCCCGATCGCCCCGATCGAGGATCAGTGGGATGATCAGGTCTTCCTCGTCGGCAAGATGCCGGGTCAGCATGGCGATCAGCCGGTTGTTTTCGTCGGCGTAGGCGTCGGCGGCGAAGCGCTGTCTGTCCTCGCTCTCCTGAAGCGTCTTGATAAAGGCGTTGGCTGCCTCGGCATTGCGCTCCAGCCCCTCATGGATGGTGTGGTGATCGGCATCGAGAATCTCGAAACCGCGCTTAAGGCGCGTCTCCGCTTGGGCGAAGACCGGAAAATAATGATGATCCTCGACATTGTGGTGGCCGTCGAGATGGCCGAGAAAATGATTGAGGCGCGGCGCGAACCAACGCGCGAAGTCGGGCGCCGTCAGCCTGCCTTCGCGATAGTCGCTAATGCCGTTGGTCAGCATGCCGCCGAGTTCGCGGAACATGTCGTGCCGCTGCAGCCACATGGTGGCGACGCCATGGATGTTGGCATGGCCCTGCCAGTTTTCACGCGGATATTTTTCGGCCAGCCAGCGCAGATCGTCCGGCAGCCGCACCCGTTCAAGCAACAGAAAATTGGCGGCTTCGCTCATGACAGTCTCCTTTGGTGACCGTCATGTAGGGATCGAAAGGCTGGAAGGCTATAGCAGACTCATCATCGCCGGAGACGACGCGTCGTGACGCCCGGTCGGCGGCCAGTGCTCCGGATAGATGCCTGAGCCGCCGGGCTGACCTCACCGCCTTGGCCTCCTGTCGCCCGGCAGAGCGTTGACGAACCGCTTGATTGCCTCGAGCACCGGTTGCTGAGCGCCCGCAAAGAACCAATGATCATTGCCGTCGAGCTCAACGAATTGAGCGCCGGCGATTTGGCTTGCCATATCGCGGCCCGCCGCAATACGCACGGCCCGGTCATCCCGGCGGTGCATCACCAGCGTGGGCACGGAAACGCGTGGCAGGAGGTGTCTCACGTCGGTGTCGCGTAGCGCCTCCAGCACGGCTCCAATGCCGCCTGGACTGGAGGCCGCGCGCAACAGCCCGGCCCACCAGGCCCTCGCTTGGGGATCACGCGAAAGGCTCGGCCCGAAGGTCTCGATCCCGGCAGGGCCACCCCATTCGGTGACGAGTTGCTGGCGCCAGGCGTCATATTGGCTTGCCCGCAACGCGTGCGGAAAGTCCGGCGCCCAGCAGCCCTTGGCCAATGAGCCGAACAGAATGAGGCCAGCCACGAGGTGGGATTGATCGGCCGCGAACTTGATGCATGCCGGCCCACATTCCGACGCCCCGAACAGGACGACCCGACGCGCGTGCGCCGCCCGCAGGACGGTGCCGATATCCTCGGCCGTGACTTCGACGCTCGGAGCCGATCCGACCCGGTCCGACAGCCCGATCCCGCGGCGATCGAACAAGATCAGCCGCCCAAGCGTCATCAATGAAAGCAGAAATGCCCGGCACGAGGGAAGCTCCCAAAGCCGTTCCACATGCGACACGAAGCCGGGCATGATCAGGATATCAAGCTCGCCGCTTCCGTATGTCTGATACGCCAAGTGTATGCCGGCGCCCTTTGCATAGAGTGTCGTCGGAACAGCATGGGCCGGCGGCGCCGTGGTGGGCTCCATGAGCGCTTCGGTTGCGGCTTCGGGCGCAATCCCAAGCTCGTCACGCAGTCGCTGTCTCAGTGCCGCGTGGTGTCGTTCCGCCGAACTTCGATCGCCGGCAAGCAGCAGGCTGCGGATCAAATGCCGGCCATACACCTCGCTCAGCGGATCGAGCTCGACAAGGCGTCCCGCGTGCGCCGCCGCGGCAAAATGTTCACCGGCGGCATTGTTGTCGTGCACGAGGCGTTCAAGCGCATGCATCAGCCGCCCCCTGAGCGCCTCGCGGCGATAGAACGCCCAATCGTCGAACTCGGGACAATCGTGCAGAGAGAAGCCCGCGAGGAAGTCACCCCGATAGCGCAGGCAGGCTTCCTCGAAAGCGCCTCCGTCGCAGGCGCTCTCGAACAGATGCGAGTCAACTTTCAGTTCGACCGCCGCAGACCATCGCACGCTGGTGCGGTCGGTCTCGAAAACATGCCGCCCGAGCGCAAGCTCGATACGATGAAGCATGCGCCGCAATCGCGCGCGGGCGGTCTCTGGGGGACTTTCGGGCCATAGCAGCGTGGCCATGACCTCTCGTGCAACAGCGCCCCGGGCCTCCGCGAGATAGACCAGCAGTGCAAGACCCTTGCGCAGGTTCAGCTTGATCGGACGGTCGTCACCGTGGATCTCCGGGAACCCGAATGTCTGAAGCGAGAACCCAGTCATGAAATCTCCCGTTGCCTGTCGGCACCCCAGGGGACGCGCAGGGGACGGTCCATGGATAACAGTCAGGCCTGATCGAGCCGGCTCGCTATCGCAGGCTCCTGCATGCGGCACCGCTGGCGCCGGCACAATAGGGAAACAATCATGTTCGCACGCCTCCTGATCCTATTCTACGCCATCCTGAGCTATGCCGTATTCCTTGTTTCATTTCTCTATGCGCTCGGTTTCGTCGGCAACTATCTCATACCCAAGTCGATAGACGTCGGCGGCCCGACGAATGTGAGCGAGGCCATCGTCATCGACCTGCTGCTGCTCGGTCTATTCGCAGCTCAGCACAGCATTATGGCGCGCCCGGCCTTCAAACGATGGTCGGCCACGATCTTTCCGGTGGCCTGCCAGCGCAGCACCTACGTGCTGCTCTCCAGCCTGATCCTTCTGCTGCTGTTCTGGCAGTGGCGGCCGATCCCGATACAGATCTGGCAGATCGACGGAATTGCGGCCTGGTTCCTGATCGGCGTCTACTGGCTCGGCTGGTCGATCGTGCTGGCCTCAACCTTCATGATCGATCATTTCGATCTATCCGGCCTGCGCCAGGCTTTCTTCGCGCTGCGCGGGGCCGAGATGCCCGGTCAAACGTTCAAGACGCCGCTGCTCTACAAAATCGTGCGGCATCCGCTCATGCTGGGCTTTCTGCTCGCGTTCTGGGCCGCGCCCGAGATGACCGCCGGCCATTTGCTGTCGCGATCATGACCACAGCCTACATCCTGGTCGGCCTGCAATTCGAGGAGCGGGATCTGATCGCCGAGTTCGGCGCGACCTACCTGCGTTATCGCCGGCACGTTCCCATGCTTGTGCCGCTCCCGGGCCGCAAGTTCGCCGATCCGAAGGACGCCGACGTCTAGGGTCTGGACCGCTAATATGATCGAAATGGCGCGTGAAATGGGAAAAAGATGCGAGGAGAATCGCGAAGGTCGGGGTCTTCCTGCGCCTTCGCTCCGCGTATCCGAACAGATGGCCTCACACCATTTCGATCATATTAGCGGGTCCAGACCCTAGATCGGCAGGCCCATGATCCGCTCGATGATGGCGATGCCCCAGACGCCGGCAACGATCAGCACCGAAATCAGCACCGCCAGCGAACCGCAATCCTTGGCCAGCTGGATGTCGACATTGAACTCGCGGCTGAAGGCGTCGCAGGCCGCTTCGATGCCGGTGTTCAGCACCTCGACCATGATCAGCAACAGCACCGCGCCGATGAGCAGTGCATAGCCGCGCCACGAGATCGAAACAAACCAGCCGAGCGGCAAGGCGAGCGCAAGCAGCATCAGCTCCTGCTGAAAAGCCTTCTCGCTGACGGCCAGCTTGCGAAACGCCCGCACCGAATTGAAAAGAGCGTCGATCAGCCGCTGCATGCCAAACCCCTTTCCGAATCACCGGCACGGGATAATGCAATGGCTGGCCAGATCAATGGAATAAGGCGACTTGTCCAAGATTCATTCGGCGACCGGTATGGCAGGCGTCGACTTTTCAAACTGCGGCAGACCGTCATCGATCGAATAATAGTCGCCCTTGTCGCCGACGAAGATATGGCATTCGCCCTGCAGGCCGGTCGGCCTGTCGAACGATCCAGCCATGATCGAGATGTAATCCTGGTCGCGCGGCTTCCAGAACAGCAGCGATCCGCATGCCTTGCAAAAACCGCGCCTGGCGAAGGCAGACGCCTCGTACCAGGTGATGCTTTCCGCACCTTCGACCACGATGTTGGCGTCGGCAACATTGGTCGCGGCATAGAAATGTCCGCTCTGCTTCCTGCATTGCGAGCAATGGCAATAGACGACGCCGCGTAGCGCTCCGCGCGTCCTGAAGCGAACCGCTCCGCACAGACACGATCCCCGGTGACTGTCACTCACTTCGATCCCTCCTTGAAGAAACTCTGCCTGGCATCGGCGCCAGGATTCCAGCTTTATGGCCGTCGCACGCGAGCAAATGCGACATGCACTGGTATGGCAAATCCGAAATTCGGTTCAATGACGGAACAGCTTCGAATTCAAGGACACCAGACTGGCATTGTCCCAGATTGTTGATGCGCGGGTTAGAGCTTCTACAGCCACAGGTAGGGAAAAACCGGTGCGATCCCTGTCAATTAAGGAAACTTTAGCGCCGCCGCATTTATGGTCGCGGCAAGTGAAGGTCGTGGGTGGGGACGCGTCTCTTCGCAAATTGTTCTGGGCTGTCGGGTGGCATTCCCCTGGTCGGCGACAATTGGAACCCCGGAAATTTCCGCGGCGGGCTCCGAGGGGAAGAGTGAATCGAAGATGCAGCCGGCAGCAATCCAGACCGAACGAAGCACCGACATCGCAGCCACGGTTGTCGCCACGATGCGCCAGCTGGGCGTGCTCGGACTGCCGCGCAACTATGAGATCTTCTACGAGGCGCTGAGCGGCACCAATCGCGAACTTAGCCTCGCCGTCGTTTCGCTGAGCGAGCGGCCGACACAGGACGAGCTTGACCAGATCGGGCGCGCCTTCTTTGCACATAACCATGGGCCCAGCATCGTCGAGCATGCGCGAGACGTCATCGCCAAGGAGCTCGAGGACGTGGCGCTGCTGCTGAGAAGCGAACGCAGCCACATCGAGAAATACGGCAGGATCCTCGATGAAACATCGAGCGGATTGAGCAGCCGCAGCCTTCTCTCCCAGGATCTTCTGCACAAGATCGCCAACGCCATGGCAATTGCCACCAATTCGACGATCGACCACGGCAGGCAGGTCGCCTCGACGCTCAGCGACAAGACCGCCGAACTCGAGAGCGTCAAGTCGAAGCTCGAGGAATACAAGCGGCTGGCCGATACCGATCCCTTGACCCACATCTGGAATCGCCGCGCTTTCGACAAGGCAATCACCAGGATCTACAACAGCAACAAGGGCATCCTGTTCAACGCGTTGATCCTTGCCGACATCGATCGTTTCAAGGACATCAATGACCGCTATGGCCACCCGGTTGGCGACAAGATCATCCAGATCATCGCCGACATTCTCCAGACCAGCATCCGTGGCGACATGTTCGTCGCCCGCACCGGCGGCGAGGAGTTCGCGCTGATCATCGAGGGCGCCAGCGAGGACGCCACCTACGAGATCGCGGAGCGCATTCGCGCACTGATCGAGCAGACGCCGTTCACCAGCAGCCAGACCGGCACGAACTACGGCACCGTCACTGTCTCGATGGGTATCTGCATGGCATCCGAAGCCGATGGTCCCGAAGACCTCTATACCAAGGCCGACCGGGCGCTTTATCGCTCCAAGGTCAGCGGCCGCAACCGCGTCACCAAGCACTCGACGATGGCCAGCCGTGCCAGCAAGAGCTGGCTGCTCTACAAGAAGGACTGATACCTTCGGTCTTTGCCGATCCCCGTCCCGTCGGCCCGCGCCGGGAGCGCGGGTGCTGAGCTGAAAAGAGAAAAGGCGCCGGATTTGTCAGGCGCCTCGTTCATGGGTTCATTCGGATCGCGGCGAAAATCAGCCGTTGACCGCCTGCTTGTGCTGGACCGGATGGCTCTTCTTGAGCAGGTCCGAGACCAGGAAGGCCAGTTCGATCGCCTGGTCGGCATTGAGGCGCGGGTCGCAATGCGTGTGGTAGCGATCCTGCAGCTCTTCGGCCGTGATGGCGCGCGCGCCACCGGTGCATTCGGTGACATTCTTGCCGGTCATTTCGACATGGATGCCGCCCGGATGGGTACCTTCGGCGCGATGCACCTCGAAGAAGGTCTGCACTTCCTTCAGGATGCGGTCGAACGGCCGCGTCTTGTAGCCGGCGGCCTCGATGGTGTTGCCATGCATCGGGTCCGACGACCAGACCACGCTGCGCCCTTCCTTCTTCACCGCGCGCACCAGCTTCGGCAGATAGTCGGCGACCTTGTCGGAACCGAAGCGCGCGATCAGCGTCAGCCGACCGGGTTCGTTCTCCGGATTGAGCAGGTCGATCAGTTCCAGCAGGCCGTCCGGCGTCAGCGACGGACCGCATTTCAGGCCGAGCGGGTTCTTGATGCCGCGGCAGTATTCGACATGGGCATGGTCGGGCTGGCGCGTGCGGTCGCCGATCCAGATCATGTGGCCTGACGTCGCGTACCAGTCGCCGGAGGTCGAATCGACGCGGGTCAGCGCCTCCTCATAGCCGAGCAGCAGTGCCTCGTGGCTGGTGTAGAAATCGGTCTCGCGCAGCGCGTAGTTGGTTTCCGAGGTGATGCCGACGGCCTTCATGAAGTCCATCGTCTCGGTGATGCGGTTGGCGAGCGACTCGTATTTCTCGCCCTGCGGGCTGTCGGACACGAAGCCGAGCATCCAGCGATGCACATTCTCCAGGCTGGCATAGCCACCCTGCGCGAAGGCGCGCAAAAGGTTGAGCGTCGCCGCCGACTGACGGTACGCCATCTCCTGCCGTGCAGGATCGGGAATGCGCGACTTGGCGTCGAACTCGATGCCGTTGATGATGTCGCCGCGATAGCTCGGCAGCGTCACGCCGCCCTTGGTCTCGTTGTCGGACGAGCGCGGCTTGGCGAACTGGCCGGCAACGCGACCAACCTTCACCACCGGCTGTGCGCCGGCAAAGGTCAGCACCACCGACATCTGCAGGAAGACGCGGAAGAAGTCGCGGATGTTGTCCGCGCCATGCTCGGCAAAACTCTCGGCGCAGTCGCCGCCCTGGAGAAGGAAGGCGTCACCGGCGGCCACAGCCGCGAGCTGCTTCTTCAGCTTGCGGGCCTCACCTGCAAAAACGAGCGGCGGAAAGGTGGCGAGTTGCGCTTCCGTGTTCTTCAGCGCGGCAAGATCCGGATAGGCAGGAACCTGCTTGATCGGCTTTGCTCTCCACGAATTCGGCGACCATTTCGTCATCGCTGCACCCAACGCTCTTTCCAGCGGCCTAGACTCCGCCATTCCCGGCCCCATACGGGGGGTCGCGGCTCCATACACGAAGCCGATTTCCTATTCTAGACCGGAATTTCAGCGCTGGCGAATGATGGTCGGCAGGTCATTGCATGTGGTCGGTCAGCCCCAGATAGAAAAGGCCCATCCCCAAAACCAGGCACGAAGGGCTGAAAAGCAATGTGTCATAGCTGGCGAAGCGTGTTGTCCTGACCTTCTTGAACAGGCCGACATATCTCGACCAACTCAACGCTCGCGCGCTGAAGACGACCGCCCAAAACAGCACAGCTGCCTTCAGCCATTCTTGCGGCACCGGCAAATGGATCACGCCGACGAGGCCAAGAACGAGCAGCAGCACCAGCGCCAGTATCAGCCCCACTATTGTGGCGCCGAAGGCCGTTGCCTTCATGGCCGTGCTGCCATCTTCGCGCTGCGGGAGCGAAACGCCAACGCCGATGTGACCGCCGAGACCCCAATAGAGATGAAAGACGGCTGCGAACAGCAGAATGGCCGAGCAGAGAGCGACGACCGCCATTGTCATGCTTGTCGGGCGGCCTCGTTCACTCGCCTAAGGTGGCGGCCAAGGCCTCCAGTCAGGTCGAGTGCAAGCATACGGAGTAGCGCGATGGCGCTCCACAGGGGGCGATCCGCGAAGGGCTTGTTGCTGTTGTGCTCGAGCAAAGGATGGGTAAACAGAGCAGCAAGGTAGAAGATGGGAATGATGACGAGGAAGGCCCACCAGACGACAAGAAATGACGCCGCGACCCCGGCGATCGGCGCGAAGAACAGGCCGAGATAGTGGATAAACCGGGTCGAAGGTTTCGAATGGCCAGCGAGATAGCCGAGCCAGTATTCATCGAAGGTTTGCGGGTTCATGGATTTCCCCCTTCAGCGATGAGTTGCAAGACCATCTGACCCTTGGGCCAAAATACTTCAATTGCCCCAATCGTCGCACATCTCCCCCCACAGAGAGCGCCTGACCCCTGCGCTTCAGTTACTTTTCCCTTTCAACAAATCACAGGCGGCTGAAGGCACCTTTCCCGTCGAAAGGTGCCAGCCATGATACTACGCGGCCTTCTCCACCAAGCGCGACAGCTGTGTCATCACCACAGCCGAACCCGCCAGGCGCTTCTCGGCCGTTGGCCAGTCGCGCACGAACACGACGCTGTGGTCCGGCCTGATCTTGGCCAATGACCCCTGCTCGCCGATGAACTGGACCAAACCGACCGGGTTGGGGAACTCGCGCTTGCGGAAATGGATGACGACGCCCTTCGGCCCGGCGTCGAGCTTCTCGACATTGGCTTTGCGGCAGAGCGCCTTGATGAAGACGATCTTGAGCAGATGCTTCACCTCCTCCGGCAGCGGGCCGAACCGGTCGATCAACTCGGCGCCGAAGGCGTCGATTTCCTCGGTGTTTTCGAGATCGCCGAGACGGCGATAGAGCGCCAGCCTGAGCTGCAGGTCCGGCACATAGCTTTCTGGGATCATGACCGCCGTGCCGACGGCGATCTGAGGCGACCAGCCGCCATCCTGGACTTCGCCGGAATCCCTTACCTCTGCAACGGCCTCTTCGAGCATCTGCTGGTAGAGTTCGAAACCGACCTCCTTGATATGGCCGGACTGTTCTTCGCCCAGCAGGTTGCCGGCACCGCGAATGTCCAGATCATGGCTGGCCAGCTGGAAGCCGGCGCCCAGCGTGTCGAGTGATTGCAGCACCTTCAGCCGCCGTTCGGCGGTGTCGGTCAGCTTGCGGTTGGCCGGCAGCGTGAACAGCGCATAGGCACGCACCTTCGAGCGGCCGACGCGGCCGCGCAACTGGTAGAGCTGTGACAGGCCGAACATGTCGGCGCGATGCACGATCAGCGTGTTGGCGGTCGGGATGTCGAGGCCGGATTCGACGATGGTCGTCGACAAGAGCACATCGTACTGGCCGTCGTAGAAGGCATTCATGATGTCGTCGAGTTCGCCGGGTGGCATCTGGCCATTGGCCACCGCCACTTTCAGTTCGGGAACGGATTCACGCAGGAAATCATGGATTTCGGCGAGATCGCTGATGCGCGGAACAACATAGAAGGAATGACCGCCGCGATAGCGTTCCCGAAGCAGCGTCTCGCGGATCACCAGCGGATCGAAGGGCGAGATGAAGGTGCGCACCGCCATGCGGTCGACCGGCGGCGTTGCGATCAGCGACAGCTCGCGCACCCCGGTCAGCGCCAGCTGCAGCGTGCGCGGGATCGGCGTCGCCGACAGCGTCAGCACATGGACATCGGTCTTCAGGTCCTTCAGCCGTTCCTTGTGCTTGACGCCAAAGTGCTGCTCCTCGTCGATGATCAGCAGGCCGAGATTCTTGAACGAGATCGAGGACCCGAGCAGCGCATGGGTGCCGACGACGATGTCGACCTGCCCTTCGGCGATACCCTTCTTGGTTTCGGCCAACTCCTTGGCGCCGACCAGCCGCGACGCCTGGGCAACGCGGATCGGCAGGCCGGAAAAGCGCTGCGAAAATGTCTTGAAATGCTGGCGCGACAAAAGCGTGGTCGGCACCACCACCGCCACCTGGAACCCTTCCATCGCCGCGATGAAGGCGGCGCGCAGCGCCACTTCGGTCTTGCCAAAGCCGACATCGCCGCAGATCAGCCGGTCCATCGGCTTGCCGGCGGCAAGGTCGTCCCGAACCGAGTCGATCGCCGTCTGCTGGTCGTCGGTTTCCTCATAGGGGAAGCGGGCAGCGAATTCGCCATAGAGGCCCTCCGCCGGCACCAGCGCAGGTGCTGCGCGCATCTGCCGTTCGGCGGCGATGCGGATCAGTTGCCCGGCCATGTCGAGCAGGCGTTTCTTCAGCCGCGCCTTGCGCGACTGCCGGGCGCCGCCGCCAAGCTTGTCCAGCGTCGCCTCGGCTGTGTCAGAACCGTAGCGCGATAGAAGCTCGATGTTCTCGACCGGCAGGAACAGCCGGTCGTCGCCGGCATAGTGGATTTCCAGGCAGTCATGCGGTGCGCCGACAGCTTCGATGGTGCGCAGGCCGATGAAGCGACCAATGCCGTGATCGGCGTGGACGACGATGTCGCCTGCCGACAGCGCCGAGGCCTCGGCAATAAAGTCCGAGGCGCGCTTCTTGCGCTTCGAGCGGCGGATCAGCCGGTCGCCGAGAATGTCCTGTTCGGCGACGACGACCAGTCTTTCGGTCTCGAAACCGGCTTCCAGTGGCAGCACGGCAAGGGCCGCCTGCCCAGGCTCAAGCCTTTCCGCCTCCGCCAGCGTGGCGACTTGCTTGAGGTTGCCGAGATGGTGCTCGGCAAGGATCTGGCCGAGCCGGTCGAGCGAGCCTTCGGTCCAGCCGGCAATGACGATCCGGCGGCGCGCCGCGCGTTCGTCGGCGATGTGCCTGACGACGACGTCGAAGACATTGACGTTCGGATCGGCGCGCTCCTCGACGAAGCTGCGGCCGTGGCGCGAGCCGGCATGAAAGACCTTTTTCGCGCCGGCATCAGGCGCGTCGAAGGGCGTGAAGTCTATCGCTTCACGCGGTCCAAGCGAGGCGATCAAGTTCTCTGGCGAGAGATAGAGCAGGTCCGGCGGCACCGGCTTGTAAGGCACGGCATCCTTCAGCGCGCCGTCGGCCTGCTTCTTGCGCGCTTCGTAATGATCGAGGATCAGCGTGTGGCGTTCGGCGAGCGCTTCATGCGCCAGATGGTCGAAGACGACAGGTGTATCGGGCAGGTAGTCGAACACGGTCTCCAGTCGCTCGTAGAAGAACGGCAACCAGTGCTCCATGCCGGCAAAGCGCCTGCCCTCGCTGACCGCCGCATAGAGCCCGTCGTCGCGCTGTGGCGCGCCAAAGGCTTCGATATAGGAGCGGCGGAAGCGACTGATGGTTTCCGGCGTCAGCGCCACTTCGCTCATCGCCTGCAGCGCCATCGACTTGCGCTGGCCGGTGGTGCGCTGGGTGGCGGCATCGAAGACGCGGATCGATTCCAGCGTGTCGCCGAAGAAATCAAGCCTGAGCGCCTCGGTCCAGCCAGGCGCGAACAGGTCAAGGATACCGCCGCGCACCGCGAATTCGCCGACGCCGCGCACGGTCGGCACCCGCTCGAAACCGGACGTCTCCAGCCGCGACACCAGTGCGTTCATGTCGATCTGGTTGCCTGGCTTGGCATGAAAAGTCTGGGCCTCGACCAGCCCGGCCGGCGGAATGCGCTGCAGCAGCGCATTGGCGGTGGTGAGGATGACGGCGCGATGTGGCTTCTTCGCCAGCGCGATCATGGCGGTCAAGGCATCGAGGCGCTTGGCGGCGGCGTCCGAGCCGGGCGAGACGCGGTCGTAGGGCAGACAGTCCCAAGCCGGCAACTCCAGCACCGGCAGGCCGGGTGCCGCGAAGGACAGCGCCTCGATGATCGCCGGCAGGCGTTGGCCGTCACGCGCCACGAACAGGACCGGCTTGTCGGGCGCGATCTCGAGTACTGCCTGCACCAGCGCGAAGGCCTCATAGCCATCGGCGACACCGTCGACTATGAACTGGCCGGCGCGCCCTTTCGGCAGGCCGATGGTGGGGATGAGGCTCATGAAATCACGTCGTTCAGAATGTTATGGAGTGGCGGAAAGCCAGGATCTTTTGCAGGACGGCACAATCAATATCCGCCGGGACCGGGTGTTCGCCGGTGACCATGGGCAGGAATTCGGTGTCGGGAATGTCGAGGAGCCTCTCATATTGGTCGATCTCCTCGCTGGTCAAGGCACCGATTTCGGCGTCGGCGAACGTGCCCAGGATCAGGTCCATCTCGCGCAGGCCGCGATGCCGGAGCGAAACAGCAGCTTGCGGCGACGGGCGTCGAGCCCCTCGCTTGCCAACCCGGCACTTGATCTCGTCGTTCCGGTCATTGTGCCGCATCCTCACTTGCTGCGGCGCATATAGCGTGGATAGAAGGTGCTGTCAGCCTTGCGCTGTGGCCGTCGCGACATAAGCTGACATCATGCGTCCTTCCCTGCTCGACCCCTTGTTCGTCCCGATCACCTCGCTTGCCGGCGTGGGGCCGAAGGTTGGCGCGCTGATCGAGAAGGTCGTCGCCGCCGATCTCGGCGATCGCGCGGCGCGTGCCGGCGACCTTCTGTTCGTGCTGCCGCACACCGTCATCGACCGTCGCAACCGTCCGGGCATTGCCGGTTCGGCCGAAGGCGCCATCGTCACGCTCGACGTGCGCATCGACCGCCATCAGCCGCCGCCGCGCGGCAACAGGTCGGTGCCATACCGGGTTTATGCCCATGACGACACCGGCGAGATCGCGCTGACCTTTTTCCATGCTCATGCCTCTTATCTTGAAAAGGCGATGCCCGAGGGTGAGCATGTCGTGATCTCCGGCCGCATGGAATGGTTCAATGGCCGCCCGACCATGGTCCATCCCGACCACATCGCGCTCGCCAGCGAGGCGGAGAACCTGCCGCTCGTCGAACCGGTCTATCCGCTCACCGCCGGGCTCTCTGGCAAGGTGCTGCGCCGGGCGATCGGCCAGGCGCTCGCGCGCCTGCCCGTATTGGCCGAATGGCAGGATGGCGCGTTCATGCGCCGACAGAGCTTTCCGGCCTTTGGCGATGCGCTCGCCCGCATCCACAATCCGGCCGACCCGATCGATGTCTCCGTGGACGGTGCCGCCTGGCGGCGCCTCGCCTACGACGAGTTGCTGGCAGGCCAGGTCTCGCTGGCGCTGGTGCGGGCCAAAGTCCGCCGCCTGTCCGGCCGCCCCTTGGTCGGCGACGGCAGTATCGTCGAGAAACTGCGCGCCGCACTCCCCTATTCGTTGACGGCCAGCCAGGAATTCGCGCTTACCGAAATCAATGCCGACCTCGGCGATCCCGAACGCATGCTGCGGCTTCTGCAAGGCGATGTCGGCTCCGGCAAGACGGTCGTCGCGCTGCTCGCCATGGCGCGCGCCGTCGAGGCCGGAGGCCAGGCAGCACTGATGGCACCGACCGAAATCCTGGCACGGCAGCATCTGGCGACGATCGCGCCTCTTGCCGCCAAGGTCGGGCTGCGGATCGCCATCCTGACCGGCCGTGAAAAAGGCCGCGAACGCACCGACACGCTGGCCGGTCTGGCGAGCGGCGAGATCGACATCGTCGTCGGCACCCACGCGCTGTTTCAGGAGACGGTGATCTTCCACGACCTGGTCCTCGCCGTCATCGACGAGCAGCATCGCTTCGGCGTTCATCAGCGGCTTGCCATCACCGCGAAGGGCGACGCGCCCGACATGCTGGTGATGACGGCCACACCCATCCCGCGCACGCTGGTGCTGACCGCCTTCGGCGACATGGATGTGTCGAAGCTGACGGAAAAGCCGGCCGGCCGCCAGCCGATCCGCACCGTCACATTGCCGCTCGAACGGCTCGACGAACTGGTCGGCCGCATGGTTGAGGCCGTCGCCGGTGGCCAGAAGATCTACTGGATCTGCCCGTTGGTCGAGGAATCCGAAGAAATCAAGCTGATGTCGGCCGAGGACCGTTTCGCTTCGCTGAAACCGCTGTTTGGCGACCGCATCGGCCTTGTTCATGGCCGCATGAAGGGTGCCGAGAAGGATGAAGCGATGCGCGCCTTCAAAGAGGGCGAGACGCGCATCCTGATCGCCACCACGGTGATCGAGGTCGGCGTCGACGTGCCTGACGCCACTGTCATGGTCATCGAACATGCCGAGCGCTTTGGCCTTGCGCAATTGCACCAGCTGCGCGGCCGTGTCGGACGCGGCATCAAGCCGTCTTCCTGTGTGCTGCTCTACAAGGACCCGCTTGGCGAGACGGCCAAGCGACGACTGTCGGTCATGCGCGAGACGGAAGATGGCTTCCTGATCGCCGAGGAGGATCTGAAGCTGCGCGGCGAAGGCGAGTTGCTGGGCACTCGCCAGTCCGGCACTCCGGGTTTCCAGGTGGCGCGCATCGAGGCGCATGCCGACCTTTTGGAGGCCGCCCGCGACGACGCAAGGCTGATCCTGTCCCGCGACCCGGAGCTGCAGTCCGATCGGGGCGCTGCGTTGCGCCTGCTGCTTTACTTGTTCGGCCGCGACGAGGCGGTGCGGCTCTTGCGTGCCGGCTGAGCCAAGGCGCCAACCGACGGGTTGGCAAGCACGCCCTCGATCGGCTCGCCATTCACGACAACCACTTTCGACTTGACCTCGGGCGCAACCAGCCCGGCAGATACGATCAGCTTGGCGCCGTCCTCGATCGTCATGTCGAGCAGCACGATGTCCGACTTCGGAACGTACATGAGAAAACCCGTCGTTGGATTGGGCGTGCAGGGCATGAACACGGCGATCAGCGGATCGCCTTCCTGATCGAGCTTCTCATTGATCTCGTTTTCCTTCTCACTGGCGACGAAGACCAAGGACCAGACGCCCTTGCGCGGATATTCCACCAACCCGACCTGGCGGAACATGTCGCCCTTGTTGGACAGCACGGTCTCGAAGATCTGCTTCAGCGAACCATAGATGCCGCGCACCAACGGCATGCGGCCAAGCAGGCGTTCGCCAAAATTGACGATGGCGCGGCCGACGATGTTGGCTGCCAGGAAGCCGATCAGCGTGATCAGGATCAGGGCGACGATCAGTCCGAATCCCGGGACAGGAAACGGCAGATAGGTGTCGGGGCTATAGCGTGCCGGAATGTACGGTTTTACCCAGGAATCGACCCAGCCGATGAACGACCAGGCGATATAGGCGGTGATCGCCAGTGGCGCGCAGACGACGAAGCCTGTGAGGAAATAGTTCCTCAGCCGGGTCATGCCGGAGGTCTTCGGAGCATCGGACATGGTTCACCGGGGCGCGCTATTGCGACGCAACATTAGTGAACCGGAAGGCGCTTTGGAACTGCGAAGTTTTTAAAGGCGCCTATTCCACCGTAACCGATTTCGCCAGATTGCGCGGCTGGTCGACGTCGGTGCCCATGAACACGGCGGTGAAATAGGCGAGCATCTGGATCGGCAGCGCGTAGATGATCGGTGAGATGATTTCGGGCACGTCCGGCAGTACGATCGTTTCCATCGTCTTCACGCTCGCAAGCGCAGCGCCCTTGCTGTCGGTGATCAGGATGATCTTGCCGCCACGCGCCGCCACTTCCTGCATGTTCGACACGGTCTTTTCGAAAATCCGGTCATGCGGCGCGATGACGATCACCGGCATGTTCTCGTCGATCAGCGCGATCGGGCCATGCTTCAACTCGCCCGCGGCATAGCCCTCGGCATGGATATAGGAGATTTCCTTGAGCTTCAGCGCCCCTTCCATGGCCAGCGGGAAATTGGTGTCGCGGCCCAGATAAAGCACATCGCTGTAGCGCGACAATTCCCGTGCGATCCGTTCGATCTGCTCTTCAAGTTTGAGCACCTGGTTGGCATAGCGCGGCGCTTCCGAAAGCTCGCGCACCAGGGTTTTCTCCTGCTCTTTCGAGATCGTCCCGCGCGCCACGCCGGCACGCACCGCAAGCGAGGCCAGCACCGAGAGCTGGCAGGTGAAGGCCTTGGTCGAAGCAACACCGATCTCCGGGCCGGCCAAAGTCGGCAGCACGACGTCGGATTCACGCGCCATGGTCGATTCGCGCACGTTGACGACCGCGCCGATCTTCATCCCCGCCTTGCGGCAATAGCGCAGCGAGGCCAGTGTGTCGGCGGTCTCGCCCGACTGCGAGATGAAGAAGGCGGCATCGTCCGCCGACAGCGGCATCTCGCGGTAGCGGAATTCCGAGGCGACATCGATGTCGACCGGCAGCCGCGCATAGCGCTCGAACCAGTATTTGCCAATCAGGCCGGCGAGATACGCCGTGCCGCAGGCCGAAATCGCCAGCCGGTTGATCCTGGCAAAGTCGAATGGCAGGTCGAGCGGCTTGCAGACGCCACCGACAAAATCCAGATAGTTCGCCAGCGTGTGCGAAATGACCTCGGGCTGTTCATGGATTTCCTTTTCCATGAAATGGCGCCGATTGCCCTTATCGACCATGAAGCTGGTCGAAAGCGACTGCTGGCGTTTGCGGTCGACCTTTTTGCCGTCGATGTCGAAAATGATGACGCTGTCGCGATGCACCACGGCCCAGTCGCCATCTTCCAGATAGGTGATTGAATTGGTGAACGGGGCGAGTGCGATGGCATCGGAGCCCAAGAACATCTCGCCATCGCCATGGCCGACCGCCAGTGGCGGGCCATTGCGCGCGCCGACGATAAGATCCTCGTCCCCCTTGAACATGATGGCCAGCGCAAAGGCGCCTTGCAGCCGCTTCAGCGCCTGGTGCGCCGCCTCGACCGGCTTCAGCCCCTTGGCCAGCTCGCGCGCCACCAGATGGGCGACGACTTCGGTGTCGGTCTGCGAGGAAAAACTGTAGCCGTCGCGGATCAACTCGTCGCGCAGCTCGGCGAAATTCTCGATGATGCCGTTATGGACGATGGCGACGCCGTCGGAAAAATGCGGATGCGCATTGGTCTCGTTCGGCACGCCATGCGTCGCCCAGCGCGTATGGCCGATGCCGATCGTGCCGTTGAGTGGCTCGTCCTTCAACCTGCGTTCGAGATTGATCAGCTTTCCCTCGGCGCGGCGGCGGGCAAGCTGGCCATGGTCGATGGTGGCGACACCGGCCGAGTCATAACCGCGATATTCGAGCCGCTTCAGCGCATCGACTATGCGCGGCGCAACCTTCGTATGGCCGACGATTCCAACGATACCGCACATGCAGACAGCCCCAATTCCTTGCAGAAACCCAGCGCTTTTTAGGGATCGCCGGTCTGCCGCGAAAGTCACATTGCATTTCGTCCCGTATCAGCGGAACGGTCAACCTTGTCGATGCACCATGACAGACCGCTCTTGCAATCCGGTTACTGTAATCGCTCCGTTTTTCCGGGCCGGTTTTACTTCTTCTTGGCGGCCGCAGCCGAAGCAAACCGTTCGCGCAATTCCTTGCCTTTGCCTGGGATCGTCTTCTGGCGGGCGCGGCCGAAGGCCAGCGCATCATCGGGTACGTCTTCGGTGATCACGCTGCCCGAGGCGATGTAGCCGCCCCTGCCGATCGTTATCGGCGCCACGAGCGCGGAATTCGAGCCTACGAAAGCCCCTTCGCCGATGTCGGTGAAGAATTTCGAATAGCCATCGTAGTTGCAGGTGATGGTGCCGGCGCCGATATTGGCGCCAGCGCCGACGCGGGCATCGCCGATATAAGTCAGGTGGTTGACCTTGGCGCCCTCCTCGATAGTCGCCTGCTTGACCTCACAGAAATTGCCGACCTTGGCCTTTTGCTTGAGATCGGCACCCGGCCGCAGCCGCGCGAACGGTCCGACATCGCAGTTCGAGGCAATGACGGCGCCTTCGATATGGCTGAAGGCATGGATCTTGGCGCTCGTGGCGATTTTCACGCCTGGGCCGAACCAGACATTGGGCTCGACGATCGTGTCGGCGCCGATCTCGGTATCGTGTGAGAAAAACACGGTTTCCGGCGCTATCAGCGTCACGCCCGACAGCATTGCCTCGTGCCGCCGGCGCTGCTGCCAGATGCCTTCGGCTTGCGCCAGTTCGGCGCGGTTGTTGATGCCGAGCGCATTCTCGAAACTGGCTTCGGTGGCGACGACATCAAGGCCTTGCCCGCTAGCGATCCCGACGATGTCGGTGAGGTAATATTCCCCCTTGGCATTCTTGTTGCCGACAGCATCGAGCAGCTTCAGCGCCCGGCTGCCGGCCACCGCCATCAGCCCGCCATTGCAGAAGGTGATCTTCTTCTCTTCGTCGCTGCAGTCCTTCTCCTCGCGGATGGCGACCAGCTTGCCGCCCTTTTCGATCAGCCGGCCATAGCCGGTTGGGTTGGGCGTGCGAAAGCCGATGACCACCACGGCCGCGCCTTCGGCCAGTTTCAGCCGCGCCACGGTGAGCGCGCCCGGGTCGATCAGCGGCGTGTCGCCGAACATCACCAGAACATCGTCGTAACCCCTTGATATCGCTTCGCGAGCGGCAAGCACGGCGTGCGCGGTGCCGAGGCGCTTTTCCTGCACGAAGGTCTCGGCCTCAGGCGCGAATTTTGCCGCGGCCTTGCGCATTTCTTCCGCCCCGTGGCCGATCACCAGCACCTGGTCGCCGGCACCGGCGGTTTCGGCGGCCTTCACGACATGGGCGACCATCGGCAGACCGGCGATCTGGTGCAGGACCTTCGGCAACGCGCTTTTCATGCGCGTGCCTTCGCCGGCGGCAAGGATGACGGACAGGCAGGTTCTCTGGCTCATGGAAGGACAACCATATGAAAAGGGTCGGGAATCAAGACAGGATAGCAGTGGCGCCATGCTGCACCAATGCGGTTAAATTCCGGTGAGATCGCGGAAACGGAAGAGCAGCTGACTCTTAATCAGCGGGTCTGCCGTTCAATACCCGGCGCAAGCATGCGGTAGCCAAGGCACTACCCCAGCCGCCCCAGCACCGGAAAATTCTCCAGCAGCCAGTAAGACACCGTCTGCACGCCGCCGGTGAGGAAAAACACGCCGGCGACGACCAGCAGTGCGCCGATCGCCTTTTCGACGCGGCCGAGATGGACGCGGAATTTGCCGAGGAAGCGCATGAAGGCGCCGGAAAACAGCGCCGCGATCAGGAACGGGATGCCGAGGCCAAGCGAATAGGCGGCGAGCAGCAGCGCGCCCTCGCCCACGGTTTCACGGCCGCCGGCCAGCGTCAGGATCGGCCCCAGCACCGGCCCGATGCAGGGCGTCCAGCCGAAGGCGAAGGCCAGTCCCATGACATAGGCGGCAAGGGCATTTGCTGGCTTGCCTTGCGACTGGAAGCGCGCCTCGCGTGACAGCAGCGGAATGCGCAGGATGCCGAGGAAATTCAGGCCCATCAGGATGATGAGCACACCGGCCGCCATCGCCAGCGGCTCCTGCCAGACCCGCAGCCAATGGCCGATGGTCGAAGCGCCTGCGCCGAGCGCCACGAACACGGTCGAGAAGCCGAGCACGAAGGCGACCGATGAATAGAGCAGCGCGCCGCGCGTGCCTTCCCGAGCCGTCACGCCCGCATCGCCGCGAAAATCGTCGACCGAGACGCCAGCCATATAGCAGAGATAGGGCGGCACCAGCGGCAGCACGCACGGTGACAGGAACGAGATGGCCCCCGCCCCGACCGCGCTGACATAGCCGACGTCCAATGCCATTCCAAAACTCCAACTGTCCCGGCGCCGATATAGGCTCGACGCTGCTTCTCCACCAATCACCATTTTGTGGCAAGTCGTCGGCGCACGCTGAGGCCAGGGAAGAAAGGACCCGCGGCTGGCGTTGATGCAGTGAGGTCGCGATTTCCCGCGCCTCTTTGGAACATCCAGGGAGATCCCCATGAAAACGATAACAGTCGGGTTAGCCGCGCTTTTGCTGAGCACCGCCGCATCCTTCGCCGCCGACGCGTGGAAGGAAGCCGAGGTCGGTGGCACCAAGATCTACACCGACGCCAACGGCATGACGCTCTATACCTATGACAAGGACGAGAAGGGCAAGTCCAACTGCTACGACAAATGCGCCACCAACTGGCCGCCGCTGAAGGCCGAGGCTGGCGCCAAGGGAGATGACGAGTGGAGCGTCGTCGACCGCACCGACGGCACCAAGATGTGGGCCTATGACGGCAAGCCGGTCTACACCTTCATCAAGGACAAGAAGGCCGGCGACATGAGCGGCGACGGCGTCGCCGATGTCTGGCACGCCGTCAAGGCCAACTAGACCCCTCAATGCGAATTCCCGCCCGCTGGCGGGACATGCTGGTCGCCAGGCATCCCATGCAGCCGGCGGCCAGCTCTCGTTTGTGGGTCGTGTCGCCCTGCCCCGGCGCAGCATTCCGGCGGTTTTTCTCCGACTCGCCGGAAAATGAACCGGGTCGTTTCGGTGACTGGGGACCACCATCTCCACTGGCCAGAATTCTGTGATTTCAATCATACACTCTAAGAGTGTATCGCTACGGGCATCCCCGCAATTTGGGACGCTTCCCCTTGACCGGATGCAAAAGCGCGGCCATGTGAGCGACAAATAGAACGAGATTTCGTCGCGAGCAGCGGAATTCTTCTGCCGCATCACAGCTGATATGAGACCTCATGGACGTCGTCGTCGTCGAATCGCCGGCCAAGGCAAAGACAATCAACAAATACCTCGGCAAGAACTACAAGGTTCTGGCCTCGTTCGGCCATGTCCGCGATTTGCCGGCCAAGGATGGCTCGGTGCGTCCGGACGAGGATTTTGCCATGTCCTGGGCGGTCGACACCGCCTCGGGCAAGCGGCTTGCCGACATCGCCAAGGCGGTCAAGGATGCCGACGGCCTGATCCTCGCCACCGACCCGGATCGAGAAGGCGAAGCGATTTCCTGGCACGTGCTGGAAGTTCTGAAGCAGAAGCGTGCGCTCAAGGACAAGCCGGTGAGCCGCGTCGTTTTCAATGCCATCACCAAGTCGTCGGTGCTGGAAGCGATGGCCAATCCGCGCCAGATCGATGCGCCGCTGGTCGATGCCTATCTCGCTCGTCGGGCGCTTGACTATCTCGTCGGCTTTACGCTCTCCCCTGTGCTGTGGCGCAAATTGCCGGGGGCCCGCTCGGCCGGCCGTGTCCAGTCGGTTGCATTGCGTCTGGTCTGCGATCGCGAGTCTGAAATCGAGCGCTTCATCCGCGAGGAATACTGGCAGATATCAGCTCTCCTCGGCACGCCGCGCAACGAGAATTTCGAAGCGCGTCTGACCGCTTTCGATCGCAAGAAGCTGCAGAAGCTCGACATTTCCAACAAGGCGCAGGCCGACGACATCAAGTCGATGCTCGAAGGCGCGACCTTCAAGGCGGTGTCGGTGGAAGCCAAGCCCACCAAGCGCAATCCCGGCCCGCCCTTCACCACTTCGACATTGCAGCAGGCCGCCTCGTCGGGCCTCGGTTTTTCGGCCAGCCGCACCATGCAGGTGGCGCAGCGCCTTTATGAAGGCATGGAAATCGGCGGCGAAACCACCGGCCTGATCACCTATATGCGAACCGACGGCGTGCAGATGGCCCCCGAGGCGATCTCGGCCGCCCGCGACGCCATCGCCAAGGAGTTCGGCCCAAAATATCTGCCGGAAAAGCCACGCCAATATACCGCCAAGGCCAAGAATGCCCAGGAAGCGCACGAAGCGATCCGCCCGACGGATTTCATGCGCACCCCGGCATCGGTCAGGCAATATCTCGATTCCGACCAGATGCGGCTCTACGAGTTGATCTGGAAGCGCGCCATCGCCAGCCAGATGCAGTCGGCCGAGATCGAGCGCACCACCGCCGAGATCGAGGCGGTCAATGGAACCCGCACGGCGGAACTCCGCGCCATCGGCTCCGTCGTTCGCTTCGACGGCTTCATTGCCGCCTATACCGACCAGAAGGACGACGATTCGGAAGACGAGGAGAACCGTCGGCTACCCGAGATCCGCGCCGGCGAGCAGCTTGCGCGGCAGGCGATCAATGCCACCCAGCACACCACCGAGCCGCCGCCGCGTTATTCGGAAGCCTCGCTGATCAAGAAGCTGGAAGAGCTCGGCATCGGCCGACCTTCCACTTATACGGCGATCCTGAAGACGCTTGAGGACCGCGACTACGTCACCATCGACAAGCGCCGGCTGGTGCCGCAGGCCAAGGGTCGTTTGCTGTCGGCCTTTCTCGAAAGCTTCTTCAAGCGCTATGTCGAATACGACTTCACCGCGTCCCTCGAGGAAAAACTCGACGAGATCTCGGACGGCAAGCTCGCCTGGAAGGATGTGCTGCGCGACTTCTGGAAGGATTTTTCCGGCGCCGTCGCCGACATCAAGGAACTGCGCGTCACCGACGTTCTCGACGCGCTGAACGAGGAACTGGCGCCGCTGGTGTTCCCCACGCGGGAAGACGGCTCGAACCCCCGCATCTGCCCGAAATGCGGCACCGGCAATCTGTCGCTGAAGCTCGGCAAGTTTGGCGCTTTTGTCGGCTGCTCGAACTATCCCGAATGCTCCTTCACCCGTCAGCTCGGCGATGCCGCCAATCCCAATGGCGAGAATGGCGGCGGCGAGGACGGCACCAAGGTCATTGGCAAGGATCCGTACACATCAGAGGAAATCACGCTGCGCAGCGGCCGCTTCGGCCCCTATCTGCAGCGCGGCGACGGCAAGGAAGCCAAGCGCTCGAGCCTGCCCAAGGGCTGGACACCCGATTCGATCGATCATGAAAAGGCGCTTGCCCTGCTGTCGCTGCCGCGCGATGTCGGCCAGCATCCGGAAACGGCCAAGATGATCTCGGCCGGGCTCGGCCGCTACGGTCCGTTCGTGCTGCATGACGGCACCTATGCCAATCTCGACAGCATCGAGGATGTGTTCTCGATCGGCCTCAATCGCGCCGTGTCGGTGATCGCCGAGAAGCAGTTGAAGGGCAAGGGCGGCCGCAATGGCGGCACACCGGCGGCTCTGAAGGAGCTTGGCGACCATCCCGATGGTGGCGGCAAGATCGTCGTGCGTGACGGCAAATACGGACCATACGTGAATTTCGGCAAGGTCAACGCCACACTGCCGAAAGGCAAGGATCCGCAATCGGTGACCATCGAGGACGCGCTGGCGCTGATTGCCGAAAAGGAAGCCAAGGGCGGTGGCGGCAAGAAGCCGTTCCGCAAGGCGGCGGCAGCGGCCAAGGCGCCTGCAACCAAGAAGGCGCCTGCAACCAAGAAAGCGGCGGCCAAGAAGCCGGCCGCGAAGAAAAAAGGATAGGTCAGCGTGGCGCGCAGGATCACCGGTAGAAGCCACGGCGATCCGCGCACCGCCGACACGAGGGCCGGGGTCAAGGACGACTATCGGCCTTCGCGTGACGAAATCCTGCGCTACATCGCCGAAAATCCCGACCGCGCCGGAAAACGCGACATCGCCAAGGCGTTCGCGTTGCGCGGCGACGACCGCATCTGGCTGAAGGACATTTTGCGCGACCTTCAGGACGAAGGCGTCCTGACCAAGGAGCGCAAGCGACTGGCCCGCGTCGGTGCCCTGCCCCCTGTAGCGGTGCTCGACATTTTTGGCCGCGATGGCGACGGCATTTTGCTGGCGCATCCGGCGGAGGCCGTGGGCACGGGCGAGCCGCCGGTGGTCTCGATCCGCGTGTCGCGTAGCGGCAATAGTCCGGCGCCCGGCATTGGCGACCGCGTCCTGGCCAAGACCTTCCCGACCGATGAGCCGACCGGCCCCGCCTATACCGGGCGGGTGATGAAGATCTTCGAGAAGCGCACCGATGCCGTTCTCGGCGTCTTTCGCGTGCTTCAGGACGGCACCCTGCGCATCGAGCCGGTGGAGCGGCGCCAACCGGAATTGATCGTCGACAAGGAATTCCAGAACGGCGCCAAGAACGGCGACCTGGTCGAGGTCGAGCCCGCACGGGCCTCCCGCTATGGGCTGCCGAGAGCCAAGGTGCTCAACGTGCTGGGTTCGCTGACCAGCGAGAAGGCGGCTTCGATGATCGCCATCCACGCCCACGACATCCCGCATATCTTCCCGGCCGACGTCATCGCTGAATCCGAAGCGGTAAAGCCGGCAACGATGGACCACCGCGAGGACTGGCGCGAGCTGCCGTTGGTCACCATCGATCCGGCCGACGCCAAGGACCATGACGATGCCGTCTTCGCCACACCGGATCTCGATGAGAAGAACCTTGGCGGCGTGCTCATCACGGTCGCCATCGCCGATGTCGCCGCCTATGTCCGCTATGGCACGGCACTCGACCGCGAAGCGCTGAAGCGCGGCAATTCGGTCTATTTCCCGGATCGCGTCGTGCCGATGCTGCCCGAGCGCATCTCCAACGATCTCTGTTCGCTGCGCGAAGGTCAGGACCGGCCGGCGCTGGCGGTGCGCATGACCTTCTCCGCCGATGGCCATAAGATCAGGCACTCCTTCCACCGCGTCATGATGAAGTCGGCGGCAAAGCTCGCCTATCCGCAGGCGCAGGCAGCGATCGACGGCATGCCGGACGACAAGACCGGACCGATCCTCGACAGGGTGCTGAAGCCGCTGTGGGACGCCTATGCGATCCTCAAGCGCGGGCGCGACGGCCGCCAGCCGCTCGAACTCGACCTGCCGGAGCGCAAGATCATGCTCAAGCCGGACGGCACCGTCGATCGCGTCATCGTGCCGGAACGGCTCGATGCCCACAAACTGATCGAAGAATTCATGATCCAGGCCAATGTCGCCGCCGCCGAGACGCTGGAGGCGAGGAAACAGGAGCTGGTCTACCGCGTCCATGACGCACCTTCGCTGGCCAAGCAGGAATCGCTGCGCGAATTCCTGCAGACGCTGGGCCTGTCGCTGGCGCGCGGCGCCCAGATGCGGCCAAGCCAGTTCAACGGCATCCTGGAGCGCGTGCGCGGGGCCGACAATGAAGGACTGGTCAACGAAGTGGTGCTGCGCTCGCAGAGCCAGGCCGAATACTCGCCGAAGAACATTGGCCATTTCGGCCTCAATCTCAGGCGCTACGCACATTTCACATCGCCGATCCGCCGCTACGCCGACCTCATCGTGCATCGCGGACTTATTGCGGCACTTGGTCTCGGTCCGGGCGGGCTGACACAGGACGAAGCGGCACGGCTCGAAGATGTCGCGGTGCTGATCTCTGGCACGGAACGCCGCGCAATGGCGGCCGAGCGGGATACGGTCGACCGGCTGATTGCCGCCTATCTCGCCGAGCGCGTGGACGACCGGTTCGACGCCCGCATCTCCGGCGTCACCAAATCGGGACTATTTGTCCAATTGCCGCAGTATGGCGCGGATGGTTTCATCCCGGTGTCAACTTTGAACGGCGATTACTATATATATGACGAAACGGCCCGCTCCCTGTTCGGAGAACGCTCGGGCAAAGGCTACCAGCTCGCGGACCGCGTCGAGGTCCGATTGATCGAGGTGGCGCCGATGGCTGGCGCGATGCGCTTCGAGATGTTGACCGATCCGAAGCCTTTGCCCGGCTCCAAGCGGTCGTTTCACAAGGCCAAAGGCCGCGCCCGCGCGTCGCAATCGCGACCGGGTTCGCGCGGCAGGAGACGATGATGGAACAACAGGTTTTTGGCGGCGAACATCACTCGGGCCGGGTTGCCCGTCCGCTGTGGACTGCAATGAAGCGTGGCCTGCTCGGCCGTTGCCCGCGTTGCGGCGAAGGCAAGCTATTTCGCGCCTTCACCAAGACCGTCGACACGTGCAGTGTCTGCGGCGAGGAACTTCATCACCATCGCGCCGATGACCTGCCCGCCTATCTCGTCATCGTCATCGTCGGTCATATCGTCCTCGGCGCCTTCATGGGCGTAGAGGCGACATCGACCTTGTCCACATGGCAGCACATCGCTATCTGGGTGCCGTTGACGATCCTCTTGTCGGTCGCGCTTTTGCAACCCGTGAAAGGTGCCGTCATCGGACTGCAATGGGCCTTCTATATGCACGGCTTTGGCGGCGAGCAGGATATGATCGAGCCCCATCCCGGGGTTTAGACCAAGCTCGACTGCGCGCGCTGGCGCAACATACCGACCGTGAAAGGCCACTTTCGCTTGCCAGAAGTTTCCGCTAGGTCCTGCGCATGGACGGTATGACCAAGGCGGAAGTCGACAGGATCGAGCGGAGCATGATCGCTCATAGCGACCGGCCAATTCGCCCGCGCGACGCGGCAACCCTGATCCTTCTCGACCGCAGGGGCGATGAAGTGCTGGTCCTGATGGGCCGTCGCCACGCCGGCCATGCCTTCATGCCGGGCAAGTTCGTCTTTCCCGGCGGCCGTACCGACCCAGCCGACAGCCGCGTCCCAATCGCCGCCGCATTGCACCCCGAGCAGGAAGCAAAGCTCCTCGCCGGTCCCGGCCGCACGAGCACGGCGCGGGCCCGCGCCATCGCCTTGTCGGCGATCCGCGAGACCTATGAAGAAGCCGGGCTGCTGATCGGCCGGAAGGGCGCCTTCGCCACGGCCAGGGCCGATTGGCAAGGCTTTGCCGAACACGGCGTGCGGCCCTCTCTGGACATGCTGCGCTTCGTCGCGCGCGCCATCACGCCGCCCAACCGGGTGCGCCGCTTCGACACGCGGTTCTTCAGCGCCTGGCGCGACGATGTCGCGGTCGAACTGCCTGGTGGCGGTCCGACCAACGAACTCGAAGAGCTGGTCTGGCTGCCGCTTGCCAAGGCCAGGGAAGCTGACATCCCCGACATCACCCGGATGATCCTGGACGAGCTGGAAAAGCGGCTCGCCCATGATCCGCTGCTGCGTCCGGGCGGCCCGGTGCCCTTTTACCGGCTTGTCCGCAACCGCTTCACCCGCGAACTTCTGTAGAGTGTCCAGCATCCCATGACGGTCGATACCCAACCACAGGGCGACGAGCGCGTACACTGGCTGCCGATGGTGGCGGCGATTTCGTCGATCAGCGTCGTCGGCATCGCCATCGGCCTCGGCATGCCACTGCTGAGCGTCATCCTGGAAACGCGCGGCCATTCGGCCTCGATGATCGGCCTCAACACGGCCGTCGCTGGCCTGGCATCGATCGCCGGCGCGCCGCTGGCCACACCGCTCGCCATGCGGTTCGGGGTCGCCTGGACCATGATTGCCATGATTGCCACCGGCGCCCTGGCGTTTGTCGGCTTCCATTTCGCGCCGGATTTCTGGATGTGGTTCCCACTGCGCATCGTGCTGCATATCGCGCTGACGGTCCTGTTCATCCTGTCGGAATTCTGGATCAGCACCTCGGCGCCGCCACACCGACGTGGCCTTGTCCTCGGCATCTACGCCACTGTCTTGTCGCTCGGCTTTGCCGCCGGACCGTGGCTGTTCGCCCATCTCGGCAGTTCCGGCTTCAGGCCTTTCGGCGTCATCATCGGATTGGTGGCGTTGGCCGCGATACCCGTGCTGGCGGCGCGCAACGAGAGCCCTACGATCGTCTCCGACGGTGAGACCAGCAACTTCCTCCGCTACATCTGGCTGGTGCCGACGGCGACGGCCGCGGTGCTGGTGTTCGGTGCGGTCGAAACCGGCGGCTTTGCGCTGTTCCCGGTCTACGGCAACCGCATCGGCTATTCCGAAGCCGACGCGGCCCTTCTCTTGACCATGATCGGTCTCGGCAACGTGCTGTTGCAGATCCCCATCGGCATGATCAGCGACCGCGTCAGCGACCGCCGCTATCTGCTGCTGGCCTGCGCCACTGTCGGCCTTGCCGGCACGATCTTCATGCCCTTCTTCGCTCAGAACTGGCACCTGATGGCCGCGCTTCTGTTCGTCTGGGGCGGCGTCGTTGCTGCCATGTACACGATCGGCCTTGCCCATCTCGGCTCGCAGCTTTCCGGCCACGAACTGGCATCCGCCAACGCCGCCTTCGTGCTTTGCTATGGCGTCGGCATGGTGCTCGGCCCGCAGGCGATCGGCATCGGCATGGATGCGTTCGGTCCGTCCGGCTTCGGCTGGTCGCTCGGCCTGTTCTTCGCCGCCTATGTAGCCCTGGTCTGCGTCAGGCTGATCCGCAAGATTGTCCTGTAGCGCGACCGAGCCGTCGCATTCCACAGGTGCGCGATGGCAGGCTGCTGACAGAACCATGTCAGCAGCCTCCGGCTATAAAGTTGCCTCAAAACACCTGAAGTTGAGGACACTCCCATGATCGACAGCGGCTTTGAAACCACTTCGTTGCGAATGACACTGCTCCTGCTTGTGAGCTTCCAGGCGCCCGCCGCCGATGTCGACCGCATCATGGATGCGGTGGTAGCGATAGCGCCGCTGGCCATGGGCAAGTATGACCGCAATGCCTATCAATCGGCACATGGCATCGAGCGCTACAGACCGCTCGACGGCGCTGCCGCCGGTGCCGAAACCGAATTGCGGCGACGCCCTGGCACGGTGGAGGTTTCGTTCGAACTGCCCGATGACCAGGCGCTGGCCGCCCGCGTGGTCGAGGCGATTTTCCAGGCGCACTCCGACCAGGAACCGGTGATCCGCCTCCAGCCGATCCTTGCCAGCCGTTCCAAGGGACTGGACGACCGCGCCAATCCGAATCGCTGGTGGAACACGACCGGAGACTGGAAGAAGGTTGCCGCGCCTGAGGCGGAAACCGCATGATTTGAGGCCGTTTGCCGGCCGCGGCGGGCCACATGAGCTCAGCCGGGCTTGACTTTCCGGGCGCGTTCTTTATGTGTCGCGCCAAGTTTCCCGCGTCCGGGTGTTTCCCCGTGCTCCAGCGGCCAAAACTCCACGAACATTAATGGACTGATATCATGGCCAAAGCCGCAAACATCAAGATCAAGCTTCTGTCGACCGCCGACACCGGTTTCTTCTACGTGACCAGCAAGAACAGCCGCACCAAGACCGACAAGCTGTCGTTCCGCAAGTACGACCCGGTCGCCAAGAAGCACGTCGAATTCAAGGAAACCAAGATCAAGTAATCTGGGTTTTCCCTTCGCAAACAAAAACGCCGCCCATTGGGCGGCGTTTTTTGTTTGCACCATGGGCTGAAGTGCCCTCAGCCCGGGCTGAGTTCCCTCAGCCGATGCGATCGCCGCTTTTCGGATCGAACAGATGCAGCGACGCCGGATCGGCCGACAGCCGCACGATGTCGCCGGGCTTCACGCCGGCGCGGCCCATGGCGAAGACGCAAAGCATCTGGCCGGCCAACTTGACATAAAACTGCGTCGACAGGCCGAGCGGCTCCACCACCACCACCTCGCCTTGCAGCGCACCGTCATCCGCCAGCCGGATATGCTCGGGCCTCAGGCCGACGGTTATCGCGTCGCCATCCTTCAGCGTCAGGCCGTCCGGCAGCCGCAGTGTCTGGCCGTCGGCCAGCACCGCTTCTGGCTTCCCGCCGTTGCGAACCGTCGCCGGCAGGAAATTCATGCCCGGTGAGCCGATGAAGCCGGCGACGAATATGTTGGCCGGCCGGTCATAAAGATCGAGCGGCGCACCGACCTGCTGGATCATCCCGTCATGCATGACAACGATCCGGTCGGCCATGGTCATCGCCTCGATCTGGTCGTGGGTGACATAGACCGAGGTCGTCTTCAGCTGCTGGTGCAGCGCCTTGATTTCGGCGCGCATATGGACGCGCAGCTTGGCGTCGAGGTTGGAAAGCGGCTCATCGAACAGGAAGACCTTGGGATCGCGCACGATGGCGCGGCCCATGGCGACACGCTGGCGCTGGCCACCGGACAATTGCCGCGGCAGGCGTTGCAGGAAGGTGTCCAGCCCGAGCCGTTTGGCGGCACCATCCACCCGGGCGTCGATCGTGGTCTTCTCCGCTTTCTTCAAGAGCAGGCTGAAGCCCATGTTCTTCGACACATCCATATGCGGATAGAGCGCGTAGGACTGGAACACCATGGCGATGTCGCGGTCCTTTGGCGCGACGTCGTTGACCAGCCGCTCGCCGATGCGGATCTCGCCACCGGAAGCCTCTTCCAGCCCCGCGATCATGCGCAGCAAGGTCGACTTCCCGCAGCCGGAAGGGCCGACCAGGACGACGAACTCGCCGTCGGCGATCTCAAGGTCGACCGCGTGGAGGACGCGGACGGCGCCATAGTCCTTGCGGACTTTTTCGAGTGTGACAGAGGCCATCGATCTATCCTTTGACGGCACCGGCGGTCAGGCCGGTGACGAGATAGCGTTGCAGGAAGGCGAAGAAGATGCAGACCGGGATCAGCGCCAGGATGGACGCCGCCATCATCTGCCCCCAGTCGACGGCGAACTTGCCGATGAAGGTGAGCAGGCCGACCGCAAAGGTCTTCTGGTCGTCGCTGGAAATCAGCATCAGCGCGAACAAAAGCTCGCTCCAGGCGGCGGTGAAGACAAACCCCAGCGTCGCCCCCATGCCCGGCAGCGTCAGCGGCACGATCACCTTGCGCATCGCTTGTGCGCGCGTACAGCCGTCGATCATCGCCGCCTCTTCCAGGTCCTTCGGAATGCCATCGAAGAAGGACTGCATCAGGAAAGTGGCGAAGGCGGTGTTGAAGGCAGTGTAGATGATGATCAGCCCGGTCAGGCTGTTGATCAGGCCGATCTGCCCCATCACGCGATAGATCGGCGGAATGACCATCACCAGCGGAAAGGTCTGGGTCAAAAGCAGCATCAGCGCCAGCGCAGCCTTGCCGCGAAAGGTGAAACGCGACATGGCGTAGCCGGCCAGCGTCGCAACGACCGTCACCAGCGCCGCGGTCGATACCGAGACGATGACGCTGTTGAGGAAATAGCGCGGGAAATCGGTGGCCTCGAGAACCGTGACGAAGTTCTGCAACGTCATTTGCGACGGCCAGAAGGTGACGCCCTCGGAATAGAGAAGCCGCTCCGGCGTGACCGAGATCTTCAGCGTCCAGTAGATCGGAAACAGGGCGAAGATCACATAGGCAGCGACGGCGGCGTAGAGGCCGATGCCGCCGAAGAAGCGCTGCGAGGCTGAACGTCCTGCGATCATCAGACGTGCCTCACCAATGTGCGACGGATGCCGATCAGCGCAATCGCATAGGCAATCAGCAGGACAAGCAGCAGCACGGCCACCGCCGAGGCATAGCCCTTGTCCAGCGACTTGAAGGCGCTGACATAGATGTAGACCGGCACCGTGTTGGTCGCTCCGGCCGGCCCGCCCTCCGTCATGACGAAGATCAGGTCGGCGAAGGTGGCGATCCAGATGGTGCGCAGCATGACGGTGATGGCAATGGTCGGCGCCAGGAACGGCAGCGTGACCTTGGTGAAGCGCTGCCAGGGCGAAGCGCCGTCGATCGCCGCCGCCTCATGCAACTCGGATGGAATGGATTTCAGCGCCGCCAGAAGCGTGATGGCGAAGAAGGGAATGCCGAACCAGACATTGGCGATGATCGGCCCCCACATGGCGGTTGAAGGATCGGACAGAATGTTGGTCGGCTCGGCCTTCAGCCCCAGCGCGAAAAGCCAATGTGGCAGCGGCCCGATGATCGGATTGAACAGCCAGGCCCAGGTCAGGCCCGAAAGGAAGGACGGCACAGCCCAGGGCAGGAACACCAGCGCCTGCACCACCTTGCGGCCCGGGAACGGCTTGTCGAGCAGCAGCGCCAGGCCGAGACCGAGGAAGAACTGGAAAAACAGGCTGGCCGCCGTCCACCACAAGGTGTTGACCAGCGCCTGCCCCAGCACCTGATCCGACAGCATCGCCTGATACTGTCCGAGCCCGACATATTCGGACTTGAAGGCCGAGAACTTGCGGAACGAATAACTGATGCCGATAACCAATGGCACCAGAAGCACCACGATCAGCAGGATGATCGCCGGGCTGAGATAGAGCCATGGCTCGATAGCGGCGTGGGACAACCGCTTGCGACGCGGCTTGCCGGCGGATCGTATTTCGGACACGGCATAAGTCATTGGCTGCGGATCGGCTCCAGGAAGCATCGGGATGGGCAACAAGCGTCCTTCTCCCCGTCCACGGGGAGAAGATGCCGACAGGCAGATGAGGGGCGGCGTGAGCCTTGAAATGCTTGGGTCTGCCCCTCATCCGGCCCTATCGGGCCACCTTCTCCCCGTGAAACGGGGAGAAGGAAGAAGGCGTTATTTCTTGTTCTTCGCCAGCCAATCCTGCTGTTCCTTGGTCAGGAAGGCAGCCCATTGGTCGGCGACGTCCTTGGCCGTCTTCTGGCCAAGCAGCACTTCCTGGAAATTCTTGATCGCCACCTGGTCGACGAAATTGCCGAGGTTCTCCAGATGCGTCGGCGGGGTCACCATTTCATATTTGGAGGTGTCGCTCAGCTCCGTGAACCATCCCTTGAACTGCTCGGTCTTGAAATGGGCATCCTGGTCGGCGCCCTTGTGGATCGGGACGACGCCGACTTCCTTGGCCCATTCCAGATTGTCCTTCGGCGACAGCAGCGTCGCCATGAGCTTCCAGGCGTCGTCCTTGTGCTGCGAATTGGCAAACATCGCCCAGCCGGCATAGCCCAGCGTCGGATAGGACTTGCCGCTCGGCCCGACCGGCATCGGCGCCACGGCAAAGTCGTCGGCACTCATCTTGTCGGCGATGCCGAGCAGAGCGTCGGGATCCTGGTTGAGCATGGCGCAGGTGCCGGAATAGAAGCCGGTGACGGTCTCGTTGAAGCCCCAGCTCACCGCATCCTTCGGCGCCAGTCCGTCCTTGTACATGTCGGCGAGCATCTGCAGGCCCTTGACCGAGCCCTCGTCGTTGATGGTCGAGGTGCCGTCCTCGTTGAAGTAGCCGCCCTTGCCGGCGGCGATGTTCATGAACATGTGCATGCCATTGAAGGCGCCCGGCCCACCGCGCAGGCAGTACCCATATTTGCCCGGCAAGGCCGAGATCTTCTTGGAGTCGGCGATGAAATCGTCAAGCGTCGCCGGCGGGCCGTCGAGGCCGGCCTCCTTGAACAGCTTCTTGTTCCAGAACAGCGCGTTCACATAGTAGCCGTAGGGGATCATGTACTGGGTGTTGTTGACCGTCGAGCCGAACTGCTTGGCACGGTCGCCGAGTGTCTTGGCATCGTCCCATTTGGCCATGTAGGGCCCAAGATCCTCGAGCTGGGCATTGTTGGCATAGAGGCCCATCCAGCGTTCCGGCATCTCGACCACGTCGGGCGTATCGCCGGCCTGCACCATGGTCAGGAATTTCTCAAAGGCCTGGCCCCAGGGCAGCGAGATCAGCTCGACCTTGACGCCGGGATTGGCCGCCTCGAACTCGGCGATCTGCTTTTTCAGGAATTCGGTGCGCGGCGGGCTGGTGATCACTTCGACCATCTTGAGGGTCGAATCGGCCAGCGCGCTCCCGGCGGAAATCGCCAGCCCCGCGACGGTGGCAAGCATGACGGTCAGTTTTTTCATATTCAAGACTCCCATTTTGAACCCGCTTGTTATTTTCTGGCTTTTTCGAAGGCTTGGGCGACATCCGCCCAGAGGTCTTCGACACTTTCCAATCCGACATTAAAGCGGATGGTTCGGGGGCTGACGCCGAAGCGCGCCATCGAATTCAGTCCCGGCGTCTGCTCCAGCGACGCCTTGGCCGGCACGACCAGGCTTTCATGCCCGCCCCAGCTGACGCCGATGCGAAAATATTTCAGCGCGTCGACGAAGACGGGGATGTCGATGTCGTCCGTCACCTCGAAGGAGAACAGTCCGGCATAGCCGGCCAGCGTCGCCTTGCCCGGGTGGTTCGAATAGACGGGATGATTGACCCGCTCGACATTGGCATGCGCCTTCAGCCGCTCGGCGATGATCAGGCCGCTCTTCATGTGGTGTGGCAGGCGCAGCGGCAGCGTGCGCAGACCACGCAAGAGCAGCCAGGCTTCGAACGGCGACAGCTTGCCGCCGAGATAGGAATAGGTCTGCTCGTTGATCTGCTTGATATGCGCGGCCGAACCCGCCACCACACCGGCGACGGTGTCGCTGTGGCCGCCGAGATATTTCGAGGCCGAGTGCAGCACCAGGTCGACGCCATGCATGATCGGCTTCTGGAACACCGGCGTCGCCCACGAATTGTCGATCGTGGTGACGATGCCCTGCTCCTTGGCCAGCCGGGTCAGATGCGGCAGGTCCTGCAGCTCGAACATCATCGAGGTCGGACTCTCCAGATAGAGCAGCTTGGCGCCGGGAAGTGCCGCCGCGACCGCATCCGGATCGGAACCGTCGACATAGTCGACCTTGATGTTGAGCCTTGGCAGCAGCCGCTCGAACAGCCGGTAGGCATCGCCGTAGCAGTTGCGCACCGCCACGATGCGCTCGCCCGCCCCGACAAAGGCGAGCACGGTGGCGCTGATCGCCGCCATGCCGCTGGAAAAGCCGCGCGCGGCGTCAGCGCCCTCGAGTGCTGCCACCCGCGCCTCGAACTCCATCACCGTTGGATTGTCGCCGCGCGAATAGATCGGCTGCCTGCGCTTTCCGGCAAAAGTGTCGGCCATCTCGGCATAGTTGGCGAAGGTGAACAGCGAGGTCTGGTAGATCGGCGGCACCACCGCGCCGCCAGGGAACGGCTCGTCATGCGCCAACAGCGTTGCCGCCTCGGCGAGATAGTCGTGATCGAAACCCGATGGATGCTCGTTCATGTCTGGCTCGAAAGTTTGAGTTTGGCGGCACCGCGCTTGAGATCGTCCTCGACGGTGGCGATCAGCTTTAGCGCCTCGGCGCGGGCGCCTTGCGGATCGCGCGCGGCGATGCATTCGTAGATGGTGCGATGATAGGGAAAGCTGGCGTGGCCGAAGTCGCGCACGCCGAGCGGATGCTCCCAGAAGCGATGGAACAGCTCGTGCATGGCGGCGATGATCTGTTCGAACAGCGGATTGCCGGAGACCCGGTAGATCGCCTGGTGGAATTCCCAGTCTTCTTCCGCCGACATGCCGTCGCGCGTGCGGAACGCCTGCTCCATGATGTCGAGCTTGCGCTTGATCTCGGCAATGTCGGCCGGGCTCGCCCGCTCGGCGCACAGTGCCGCTGCCTCCGCTTCCAGGGCGCGGCGGATTTCAAGCGTCTGCATCAGGCTGGTGAAATCGTTGCCGCCCGACAGCGTCAGCGGCATGTGCAGCATGTCGGGTGACACAGCCGCCTTGAGATAGGTGCCGCTGCCTTGCCGGCGCTCGACGAGACCGAGCCCTTCCCAGCGTGTCAGCGCCTCGCGCACCGTGTTGCGGCTGACCTTCAGCCGCTCGGCAAGGATACGCTCGGTCGGAAGCTTTTCGCCGGGCCGCAAGGCCTCGGCGCCGACAAAGCCCACCAACGCCTTCAGCACGGCGTCATCACGCGCCGTCGTCTGAATGGGTGGCAGGCTGTTCTGGTCCACAAATCCTCCAAGTGGTCCAATGGTCCAACCAATTTCTGCACAGATGGAAACTCCTGTCAACCGGTTGTCAGGAGGCCGCCCGCCTTCAGGCTGCCGAAGGTTACGAGGCAATGCATTCCAGGAGGGGCGCGAGACCGCTTCGATCACCTCGCTAATTCGCGGCCGGCGGCCCGAACCAAGTCGTCAGCGTCTCAGCCAGCCCCTGCTGGGTTCTAACCCCGACCCAGGCCACATATCCGTCGGGCCGGATCAATACGGCCTCGGGCGCGGCGACCGTCCCGAGGACCGGAAGCTCCCAGGCACCTTCATATCCCGCGTCGATCCGCCGGACCCGATCCGCCCAAGGCGCACTGTCCAGTCTGCCCGGTTCACCGAGGTTGAGGAGCACCGGTCGGGCATTGTGCAGCAGGCCGAACAGCCGCAACGGGCCATTGGTGGTGACCAGATCGAGGTCGGGCATTCGCCGCCCAAGGAGTGGGTGCCCCTCCCCCAGGTTGTAGTGGACACCCAGGCCGGACAGCTCCGCGGCGATTCGCTTGCGGGGCTCGTCCATGCCGAGCAATTCGCCAACGGTATCGGCCAAGGCCTTGGTGCGGTCATCCATACGGCGAAGAGCAACCTGCGCCATTGTGTTGCGCAATGCCCGGGCGGCGACCGGATGGCGCTCGGCGTGGTAGCTGTCGAGCAGGCCTTCCGGTGCTGTACGGCTGACCACTTGGGCCAGTTTCCATCCCAGGTTCACCGCGTCCTGCACGCCGATGTTGAGACCCTGTCCGCCCATCGGCGGATGGACGTGCGCGGCGTCGCCGGCCAGCAGGACGCGTCCGTCGCGGTAGGCGGCGGCCTGACGCGTCATATCGGTAAACCGAGAGATCCATATGGGACTGTGCACCCCGTAGTCAGTGCCATAGACGGCTGTGAGCGCCTCGCTGAGATCGAGCAGGGTTGGTTCACCGCCAGTGCTCAGCTGCCGTTCGGTCAGCACGACACGCACTGGCCCGCCCTCCTCCGTCTTGCCCATGGCATGGATACCGTAGGCGTCGTTGCGAAAGCCCGATGCCGGCTCCTCCGACATCTCGACCTCCGCGATCATCCAGCTCACCGTCGGATCCCACCCGGCGAAATCGATGCCAGCTGTCTTGCGAATGACGCTGCGTCCTCCGTCGCAGCCGACGAGATACTCCGCCCTCAACCTTTGGCCCTCGGACAGCTCGACGTCGACGCCGCTATGGTCTTGCGCGAAACCCGTGACCTCCTGTCCGCGATAGATCGGCACTCCCAGCTCACCGACCCAGTCGGCCAGGATGCGCTCGATGTGGTTCTGCCACAGCCCGAGCATATAGTTGTGCCGGGTGGGAAAGTCGCTGATGTCCAACCGGATCATGTTGAAGCCCACGGACTGTGACCGCCGTCCCTGCGAGAGAAACCGGTCGGCGATTCCGCGCTGATCGAGCACCTCGATCGTGCGGGCGTGCAGCCCACCGGCGCGCGAGCCGACGAGTTCCTGGTTATGGCGCCGCTCGACAATGGCGACGTCGACGCCCGCCAACGCAAGCTCGCCCGCCAGCATCAACCCTGTCGGACCGCCCCCGGCGATCACCACCGCATGACGCGATCCATCTGTCGGCACCATCGCACGCATTCTCGTCACTCCCGTTTCCTTGCCATGGGCCGCGGTTTTACGGGAGGAACCAGGTCTTGAAGCAAGTCCCTTGTGCGCCATATCTATGAAGTGGAGAGACCGAGGCTCTCCCCGGATCAGAACTACAGCCCAAAACCACAGCGTTGCGAAGCGGCAGCACGTGCGGCCGGGGCCGTCACATCCAGGAAGCGTTATTCAGATTTCACATCTGAAAAAGCCCCGGTGCTTCCGTGGCTTGGCGCAGAATCCTGATGTCATGTTGAAAAAAGGGGGCCGGTCGGCGTTTGGCAGCGGTACGAGGAGGCCACTATGTGCCAGCGCCGGCCGGCCGACCCCACGGACCCAGGAGATGCGGCGGACCTGAGCATCATGGGGTACTCTTGGGATCGAGCCGGCTGCCTACCCTCGTGCCGGCCTCGCTTTCGTCTAGGCCAGCACAGTTGCGCAAGAGCTTATGAAAATCAACAGTTTCTTAACCAAGGCTCGCGAATCGCTTGGATTAAGGTAAATGGGTAACCCTGCCGGGTTGACTGGATAATCGGGGCTGGCCGTCACGCCGCCTTGGCGACGACGCGGTTGCGGCCGCCGCTTTTGGCTTCGTAGAGCGCAAGGTCGGCGCGCTTCATCAGCGCCGCCACCGTATCCGCGCCCTTCAGCACGGACGACACGCCGACGCTGACGGTAACTTCGATCGTCTTGCCATCCGAACCGATCGCAAAAGGCGCCTGGGCGATTTCGGCGCGTATGCGCTCGGCGACCTTCTCGGCCACCACACCCTCGGTATCCGGCATCACCACGACGAACTCCTCGCCGCCGAAACGGCAGGCAAGGTCGATGCCGCGGACATTCTTGCGCAGCCGGCGCGCGAATTCCCGCAACACCTCGTCGCCACCATCATGGCCGTACGTGTCGTTGATCGCCTTGAAGCGGTCGAGGTCGGTGATCATCACCGACAGCGGTCGGCGCCGCGCCACGGCGCGGTCGAACAGCGTCTGCAGATGGCTGTCGAGGTAACGACGGTTGTGCAGCCCGGTCAGGCCGTCGGTTACCGCCATTTCGATGGTCTGGGTGACGCTGGCGCGCAACTGGTCGTTGTAGCGTTTGCGGCGCACCTGGGTGCGCAGCCGCGCCGTCAGCTCCTGCTGGTCGATCGGCCGCATCAGATAGTCGTTGATGCCGAGTTCGAGGCCACGGATGATGCGCTCCTCCTCGCCCTCCTCCGCCAGCAGGATGATCGGCATGAAGCGGGTGCGGTCGAGCGAGCGCAACTGCGAGCAAAGCCTGAGCGGGTCAAAATCGGCAAAGGCGGTCGAGATCATCACGCATTCATAGGGGGTCTCGGCGGCCTGGAAGAAGCCGGCATGCGGATCGCTGGCGATGTCGAGATCCGCGCGGTCGCGCAGCATCTTCTGGATGCGCTCGACGGATGATTGGCGTTCGTCGATCAAAAGCACTTTCGGCGTGGTGTCTTCCGACGCGAAATTGCGGCTCAGCAGCTCTTCGATGCCGATGTTGCGCGTGGTCGAGGCGCGCAGCCGCAACTCGTCGGTCAGCGACTTCAGCCGGACCAGGCTCTTGACGCGCGTCATCAGTTGCAGGTCATTGACCGGCTTGGTCAGGAAGTCGTCGGCGCCGGCCTCGAGCCCGCGCACGCGGTCGGAGACCTGGTCGAGCGCGGTGATCATCACCACCGGAATGTGCGACGTCGCCGGATCGCTCTTCAGCCGCCGGCAGACCTCGAACCCGTCCATGTCGGGCATCATCACGTCGAGCAGCACGACATCGACCTTGCCGTTCTCGCAGGTCTCGATCGCATCCGGCCCGTTGGTGGCGGTCAGCACTTCGAAATATTCGGCCAGCAGCCGGACTTCCAGCAGCCTCACATTGGCAGGGATGTCGTCGACGACGAGGATCCGCGCAGTCATTTCACAAGGCTCCGGCTCGGCTGAAAGGGCACATCAGGCATCGCCCAGATAGGATTTGATGGTCTCGATGAAACGCGGCACCGAGATCGGCTTGGAAATATAGGCCTCGCAGCCACCCTGGCGGATACGTTCCTCGTCGCCCTTCATCGCGAAGGCGGTCACCGCGATGACCGGGATGACGTGCAGTTCGTCGTCCTCTTTCAGCCATTTGGTCACCTCCAGTCCCGACACTTCGGGCAGCTGGATATCCATCAGGATGAGATCCGGCCGGTGCTGACGCGCCAGATCGAGCGCTTCCAGACCGTTGCGGGTGCGCACGGTCTCGTAACCGCTTGCTTCGATGAGGTCCCGAAAGAGCTTCATATTGAGCTCATTGTCCTCGACGATCATCACCTTCTTAGGCATCGATATCCCGTCCCGGCCGTCCTTCCGCTCGAAGGTGGCCGTCATGCGCCCTGTCTCGGAACGCACCAAACCCTGGTTCACTTTACGGCAATATGATTGACGAAACGGAAATCTGCGGCTGACAAACAGCGCGAATTCCACCTCGCCCCCTGCGCATCCAAAGGACGCGCCGCGCCGTAATGGCTTGCCGCAAGCCACTCTTGCCATTACTGCGGGAGAGACTCATTCCACACACCGAAGGTAGTGATGGCAAACGCAGCGTCAATGCGCGAAGAAGCGGAAAACATTGCCGTGAAGGCCTTGGGCTTTGTCGCCTCCGATCCGGAGCTGTTGCCACGGTTTCTGGCGATCACCGGCATAGAGGCGCATTCGATCCGCAAGGCCGCCAGCGAGCCGGGATTCCTGGCCGGCGTTCTGCAGTTCATTCTCGCCCACGAGCCGACCCTGATGCGCTTTGCCGAGGAAACCGGCACGCCGCCCGCTGCCGTCGGCAAGGCTTTGCGCGCATTGCCGCTGGGCGACGACAACCACGAGCATTCCATATGAGCGATGATCCCGAAACCGCGCGACAGATCGAGGAACTGGCTGCCGACGATCGGCCGCTGCTGGTGCTCGACGTCGATGACGTCGTGCTTGAATTCATCCGCCCGTTCCCGCATTTCCTCAAATCGCGCGGCTTTGGCCTGACTCTGGCCTCGTTCCGGCTGACCGGCAATATCGCCGAAACGGAAAGTGGCCGGCTGATCGAACAGGCGGAGGTAACCGCGCTTCTTGGCGAGTTCTTCGATGCACAGGCCGACTGGCAAAGCATAACCGACGGCGCCGCGGACGCACTGGCGGGTCTAGGCGACCGGGCCGAGATCATCTTGCTGACCGCCATGCCACACAGGCATCGCTCCACCCGCCGCGCCCACCTGGATGCGCTCGGCCTGAACTACCCGCTCCTGACCACCGAAATGGCCAAGGGCCCGGCGCTGGCCAAGCTACGCGGCGTCAAGGGCCGGCGCATAGCCTTCGTCGACGACCAGCCGCACAATCTCCTGTCGGCGCGCGGCTCGGTTGCGGACGCGCATCTGTTCCATCTGATGGCCGACAATTCGCTGCGCGCGTTCCTGCCGCCGGTGCCGGACGACATCGTCGTCGTCCAGGACTGGCGCGAAGCCGCGCCGAAGATCGCGGCCGCACTCGGACTCTGATTTCGACGCTCAGGGATTTAGCTTCGCTCCCGCTCCGCCGCTGTTACCCTCATCAGGGCTGACATCCTGATCGGTGCCGTCATCCTGATCGCTGCTGTCGTCCTGAACCGGATCGGCCGCCTTCAACATGGCGCCATTGACGAGGACCGAACCATCGGGCTTGGCGTTGATGACCCATTCGACACGACCGTCCGGCAGCGTCTTGCCGAACCCTTTGACTGCAAGCACCATAGGAAAGTATTGCGCGGCTTCCGGATCCGTCTTCGCCGCATTCTGCAAGGTTTCCACGATCTTCTCGTAGCCGGCGATGTCGACGGTCAGGCTCGCGTCCGGCTTTTCGCCGGGGAAGGTCATCTCGCCTTCCAGCGCGATCTCGATATTGCCATTCTTGACCGTGCTGTGCCCGAGAACGACCTTTGGTGTCATGGCCAGGAAATCGGCGGAGATCTGGTCGCCGAAATCTTCCGGCAGCGGCGGATTGTTATTGAGATCAAGCGTGTCGATCGTCTTTTTCGCCATGCTGTCGAGATCGATATTGGCGCCACCGAAATTCAGGTCGAGATCCGTCGGCAGCAACGCGACGCTCCAGTTGGGCAACATCTGCTGCGGCACTGTCAGGCCTGAGGCCTTGATGGCGTAATTCACCTTGCCGCTCTGAGAGATGCCGTCCATGCCGAAGGCGGTGCTCAGTTGTGTCGCGCCGAATTTGCCGACCGGGCTCTCCACCACAAAATCCTTGAAGCCGTAGGTGCCGTCGATCCGGTCCCATAACGGCAATGCGGCAGTCAGAAGCGATTTGAACTCCGCCTGGCTGGCCTTCAGTTTCGCCTCGTCCTCATTGGCCACGGCAAAGGCAAGCAGATCGAGCAACGACTTTGTCCGCATGCCCTTGCCTGTCGCACCCACCGACGCTTGCGGCGATTTGACGTTGTACGAGAGTTTCAGACCGCTTTTGGGATCGTCCAGTCTGACGGTCTCGGCAAAGGCGGTCATTGTTTGCGAATAGGTAAAATCGACGCCACCATTCGTGGATTTCGTCGCTGTCATGCTGCCAGAACCGGAATCCACAGCGACTTCAGCGTTCTGCAGAGAGCTTTTTGAACTGATCGTCATGCCTGATGTCAAACCCGAAGCGCTCGCGAAAGCGGCCATTTCGGGGTCATAAGTGCCGGTGAACTTGTTGTTCGCGATGGAGAAATCGACATGCTGCGGCCCCTCGGGACCAACGACATCAACCGATCCTTTCGGAGACACGTCCGCCGCAACGTCCCACTGACCGTCTTTGCGTGGCTTGACCAACATGAAGTAAGGCGTGAGGTCGAATTTGAAGGATTGCTGCTTTGCCAGCATGTCCGCGACTGGCTTGAAGTCGAACGCGAGCTTGTAGGCATCACCGTCGACCGAGATTTTTATGAATCCGATATCGAACAGCTTCCTGCCGAAATAGTGCGCCAAGTTGTCGGAAAGTTGCTTGGCGCCCTGGTTGTCGATCGTCTGGCCCAGGGCCGGTGCGCTGAGCGCAAGAAGCAAAACAAATGGCAAAACGCGCTTCACGTTGATCCTCCAAATTTATCCCGGCAGTCAAAATCGCTTCTACCACTGGTAGGAAAATACCATCACAGCCGCAAGACAAAGCCGTGGAGTGCTGGCGGTTTGCTACAGCACCAGCCGCATCAACGGCCGGCCTGCCTTGCGTTCCACAAGCCTCTCGAACCCGGCCTTCTCGAAAACCCGTGACGAGCCGACGAACAGCCCTATCGAACGCGAATCCCGGGACAGGTCTATCGGGCAAGCCTCGACCAGCCGCGCGCCATTCTCGCGGGCGAAGTCGATGCCGCCTTCGACGAGGCGGTGCGTGATGCCCCTGCCGCGCGCCCTGGCTCGGATGAAGAAGCAGGAGATCGCCCAGACGGCCGGATCCGTGGCGTCGGCAGGATCGAGCGGCGCCGACCCCCTGCCCTGATTGTTCCATTCGGGCACGTCGGCGCGTGGTCCGATCTGCATCCAGCCAACCGCCTTGCCATCCTCGAATGCCAGCAGGCCGGGCGGCGGGCCGGCTTCGATGCGCGCCTTGATGTGGTCCTTGTTGCGCTCGCGGCTGCTCTCACGGCGCACTGCCGGCGCCAGCCGGAAATGCGTGCACCAGCAGCCATAGCAGGCACCCTGCTTGCCGAAGAGGTCCTCGAAATCCGCCCAAAGTTCGGGCGCCAGCGGCGCTATGGTCGTGCTCATGCGTTCTCCCCAGGCCAGCCTTGTCGCTGACCTTGCACTGTCGTACCATTGCTTCTGTTCTCTTTATGTTCGCAGCGATGGCGGCCCCTGTCAACAATCCCGATCACGGTTTTTGCCGCGACTGCCTGACTTTTCAGCGCGGCGACGTCAGGCGTTGCGAGCGCTGCGGCAGCCCCAGGCTGGCGCGCCATCCGGAGCTTTACCGGCTGCATCTCGCCCACATCGACTGCGATGCTTTCTACGCGGCGATCGAAAAGCGCGACAACCCGGCGCTGAAGGACAAGCCGCTGATCATCGGCGGCGGCAAGCGTGGCGTCGTCTCCACCGCTTGTTACATCGCCCGCATCCAGGGCGTGCGCTCGGCAATGCCGATGTTCAAGGCGCTCGAAGCCTGTCCCGAGGCGGTCGTGATCAGCCCGAACATGGAAAAATACGTGCGCGTCGGCCGCGAGGTGCGCGCCATGATGCAAGCGCTGACGCCGCTGGTCGAGCCGCTGTCGATCGATGAGGCGTTTCTCGACCTCGCCGGCACCGAACGGCTGCACGGACTGCCGCCGGCGGTGGTGATGGCGCGGTTCGCGCTGGCTGTCGAGAAGGAGATCGGCATCACCGTTTCGGCCGGCCTGTCCTATTGCAAGTTCCTCGCCAAGATAGCGTCGGACTTCCGCAAGCCGCGCGGCTTCTCGATCATCGGCGAGGCAGAGGCGGTCGGCTTCCTGGCAACGCAGCCGGTGACCATGATCTGGGGGGTCGGCAAGGCGTTCAACGCCACGCTGGAGCGTGACGGTATCCGCACCATCGGCCAGTTGCAGCAGATGGATCGTGCCGACCTGATGCGCCGCTACGGCACGATGGGCGACCGGCTCTATCGCCTTTCGCGTGGCGAGGACGTCCGCCGCGTCGATCCCGACCAGGACGCCAAGAGCGTATCGGCCGAAACCACCTTCGACACCGACATCGCTTCATTGGATGAGCTTGTCGCTGTGCTGAGGGGGCTTTCGGAGAAAGTCTCGGCGCGGCTGAAGAAATCCGGCATTGCCGGGCGCACCGTGGTGCTGAAGCTGAAGACCCAGGATTTCAAGCTGCGCACACGCAACCGCCAGCTTGGCGACCCGACCCGGCTTGCCGACCGCATCTTTCAGACCGGGGTGGAGCTTCTGCGCAAGGAAACGGATGGCACGAGATTTCGGCTGCTCGGCATCGGCGTCAGCGACCTCTCCGACGACGACAAGGCCGATCCGCCCGACCTGGTCGACGTCCAGGCGCGCAAACGCGCCATGGCCGAAGGCGCCATCGATGCCTTGCGCGACAAGTTCGGCCGCAAGGCGGTGGAAACCGGCTATACGTTCGGCAAGGGCCGCGACGCCCATCCGCCGGAGCCACTTGAGGAGTGAACCACGTCAGGTGCGCTGCAGGTCTATCCGGCTCGTCACCACGCTCTTGCCGGTTTTCGGGTCGGTGTCGGTTACCGTCAGCCGGATGCCGTTCTCGCCTCGCTTCTCGACCGTCATCCTTGCCTTGCGATCACCATTGACCTCCTTGGCCCAGCGGATGCCGAGATTGATCGCATTGCCCGAGCGGCTACCGTTCAGTTGTGCCGGCCCGGTACGAGACCCGACATAGACGCCGCTGTATTTCGCATCGGTGATCTTCAAATTGGCGCTGATGGCCCGCGTCAACACGACGAGACCCCGGCAACTGCCATCCAGCGAGAGCGAGGTTGAGGTCGCGTTCGACTTGAAGCTGCATGTGACACCAACGTTCGGCACGTCGGTGGTCACCTGGACTGTGCCCTCGCCGGCGAAACTGCCCTTGAACGACTGGAGAAATTTGGCCTCATCGGCATGAGCCGCGCCTGCGGCAACCAGCAGGCAGCCCGCAAGCGCGAATTGCGCGAATGGTCTCATGGAAAACTCTCCTTGTCGGAATTGTTCCGCGAAGCACTGGCGAATATCGGGACTCAACGCCCTTTGCCGTATCGGGTTCCGTCAGCGACATGACTGTTTCGCAACGCTGGCTGGCCCAGAAGAATGCAACGGCTAGCGATTGCGGCAAGAGCTCCGGCCTGCGACATAGCGGGCATGGCACCCACCCCCTCCATCCCCAAGGCCGCGTTCTGGATGGCGCTGTCGATCGCCTCGTTCCTGGCGATGTCGGTCGCCGGCCGCGCCACGACAGCCGAGCTCAACGTCTTCCAGGTGCTGGAACTGCGCTCGGTGATCGGCTTTTTCATCCTTCTGCCGCTGGTGATGATGAGCGGCGGCTTTGCGGCAATGCGCACGCAACGCCCCGTCGCCCATATTGCCCGCAACGTCATCCACTATACCGGCCAGGCGGCCTGGCTTTACGCCCTGACGCTGATCCCCCTGGCCGTGCTGATCTCGATCGAGTTCACGACGCCGATCTGGACGGCCCTCCTGGCGGTCAGCTTCCTTGGTGAAAGGCTCTCTCGCCCAAAGCTTGCGGCGATCGTGCTGGGGCTGATCGGCGTGGTGATCATCGTTCGCCCCGGTGTCGGTTCGGTCGATCCGGGACATCTCGTCGTGCTCGGTGCCGCGGTCTGCTTCGGCATCTCGGTGGTCATGGTCAAATCGCTGACGCGGACGGAGAGCGTCGTGCGTATCATCTTCTGGATGCTGATCATCCAGTCGGTAGTCGGCCTCGTGCCGGCGCTCTATGCGTGGCGCAACCCTCCGCTGGAGCTGTGGCCATGGATCCTGCTGATCGCCTTCAGCGGCATGTCCTCGCATTTCTGCATGGCCCGCGCGCTTGGCTATGCCGACGCCACCGTCATTTCGCCGATGGATTTCCTGCGCGTGCCGCTGTCGGCGCTGATCGGCTGGCTGCTCTATCAGGAACGGATCGACGCCTTCACCGCCGCCGGCGCATTGCTGATCCTGATGGGCAACCTGCTCAATCTGCAGCGGAAATCCACAAAACCAGCCGAAATAGCGGCATCCTAGACCAGAGCCGCCGTCGGTCAGCTTCCGTCGTCGGGTATGTTGAGAACATGCCCGCAGGCCTTGCAGTGCACGGCGTCCGGCTCGTGCCGTTGCAACCCGCACTGCGGACAGGGAAAGAAGACCTTGGCCGGACGGAAGATCGCCTGCGCCAGCCTGACGAACAGCGATATGCCGATGATCATGGTGACGATCGCGGTCAGCTTGCCGGCCATGCCCGGCAGCACGATGTCGCCAAAGCCGGTCGTCGTCACCGTGGCGACCGTGAAATAGAGCGCGTCGATATAGTTTTCGAGGCCGGCGCCGGCGCGGAAGAAGAAGGTGTAAACGAAGCCGGTGATGACGAACAGGAAGGTCAACAGGTTGATGACCGCGTGACTTGCCTCGCGCCAGGGTCTCAGGCCGCGCATCTCGAAATGCCGCCAAAGCGAACCGCTGCGCGACAGCGACCACAGCCGCAGGATGCGCAGAAAGCCGAGATTGGCGAGAGCCGTCGGCATCAGCAGGGTCAGGAGAATGAAGACATCCACCCATGACGTCGGCTGTTTCATCAGCCGCAGCATGTCGTTGGAGGCAAGCAGCCTGGCAATCATGTCGGCGGCGACGAGGGCGGCGACCGCATAGTCAAACCAGAGAAACGAGGTGGATTGCTGGATGACGGGCGTCGCGATGAAGAAAGCGATGATGGCAAGATCGATGATGATGGCCACCAGCTGGAACCGAAAAGCGCCGGGCGTACGCCCGTGATAGAGCTTGCGTAGCGTGTCGCGCAGGCGCGCCGTCACTGATCCATCCCTGTCGGTCGTCTTCATGGCGAGTGCGGCAAGAGCCGCCCGGTGAATTTCCGTTTGCCGGAAAGACTGGTGATCACACCAGCTCCACTTCGACCACGCCAGGCACCGCGCGCATCGCCGAGGCGATCTGCGGCGAAATCCGGTAGCGGTTCGGCAGTTCGATCTCGATTTCCCCCTCGCCTTCTTCCTTGATCAGCACGAAGCTCACCTGGCCTTCGCCCCTGACGGCAAGCTGGCCAGCCAGCGTGTTGATCGGCGCCGCGCTGCGCACGAAAATGCGCAACGCCTTCTGTATACGGCTTGCCTCGTCCTCCAGCGACTGCACGGTCTGGATGCGCAGGTTGACGCCTTCCGGTCTGTCTTCGGCTGCAACGGTGATGACGACGGAGCGGCCGGGCTCGAGCAGGTCGCGATATTGCGCCAACCCTTCGGAAAACAGCACGGCTTCATACTGGCCGGACGTATCGGAAAAGGCCACGACGCCCATCTTGTTGCCGGTGCGCGTCTTGCGCTCCTGCTTGGTGGTGACGGTACCGGCCAGACGCCCGGCGGCGGCGCCCCGCTTGACGGCGGCCGAGAATTCCGCCCAGCTCTGCACCCGCATCTTCTGCAGCGCCGCCTTGTATTCGTCGAGCGGGTGGGCGGACAGGTAGAAGCCGACCACCTGGAATTCGCGGTGTAGCCGGTCGGCGGCGAGCCACGGCTCCGTCGGCGGCAGATTGAGCGCCTGTGACTGGGCGCCGAGCGAGGCGCCAAAGATGTCATGCTGGCCGGACACCGCGTTCTGCTGCGCCAGCGATGCCAGCCCCATCATGCGCTCGACGCCTGCCATCATGGAAGCACGGTCGTGGCCGAAGCAGTCGAGCGCGCCGGCCATGATCAGGCTTTCAAAGACACGCTTGCCGACGATCTTGGGATCGACCCGCTCGCAGAAATCGGCAAGGTTCTTGAACGGTTTTTCGCCACGCTGGGCAACGATGTGCTCGACCGCCGCATCGCCGACGCCCTTGAGTGCCGCCAGCGAATAGTAGATGCGGTTCTCGCCCACCTCGAAAGCGCGGAAGCTCGTCATCACCGACGGTGCCAAGACCTCGATGCCGAGGCGCAGCGCGTCCTGGCGAAAATCGGCTAGCTTGTCGGTATTGCCCATGTCGAGCGTCATCGACGCCGCCAGGAACTCGACCGGATAGTGCGCCTTGAGGTAGGCGGTCTGGTACGAGACCACCGCGTAGGCGGCAGCGTGCGACTTGTTGAAACCATAGTCGGCGAACTTGGCCAGCAGGTCGAAAATGAAGTCGGCTTGCGGCTTGCCGACGCCGCGCTCGACCGCACCCGAAACGAAGCGCTCGCGCTGCTTGTCCATCTCGGCGCGAATCTTCTTGCCCATGGCGCGGCGCAGAAGGTCGGCTTCGCCGAGCGAATAGCCGGAAAGCTCCTGCGCGATCTGCATCACCTGTTCCTGGTAGACGATGACGCCCTGCGTCTCCTTCACCAGATGGTCGATCTTGGGATGGATCGACGCCATCTCCTCCTCGCCATGCTTTCTGGCGTTGTAGGTGGGGATGTTCTCCATCGGCCCCGGCCGGTACAATGCCACCAGCGCGATGATGTCCTCGATGCAGTCGGGCCGCATGCCGATCAGCGCCTTGCGCATGCCGGCGCTTTCCACCGGAACACGCCGACCACCTCGCCGCGCGACAGCATGGCGTAGGTTTCGGGGTCGTCGAGCGGTATCGTCGCCAGATCGATCTCGATGCCGCGGCGGCGGATCAATTTGACCGCTGTCTCCAGCACGGTCAGCGTCTTCAGGCCGAGGAAGTCGAACTTCACCAGCCCTGCCTGCTCGACATATTTCATGTTGAACTGGGTGACCGGCATGTCCGAGCGCGGATCGCGGTACATCGGCACCAGTTCCGACAGCGGCCGGTCGCCGATGACGATGCCGGCGGCGTGTGTCGAAGCGTGGCGATAGAGCCCTTCGAGCTTCTGCGCCATGTCGAGCAGCGTCTGGACGATCGGCTCCTTCTCGGCCTCTTCGGCGAAACGCGGTTCGTTGGCGATGGCGTCGGCGAGCTTGACCGGATTGGCCGGGTTCTGCGGCACCATCTTGGAGAGCTTGTCGACCTGGCCATAGGGCATCTGCAGCACGCGGCCGACGTCGCGCAGCACCGCGCGGGCCTGCAGCGTACCAAAGGTGATGATCTGGCCGACCTGGTCGCGACCATACTTCTGCTGGACGTAGCGGATCACCTCTTCGCGGCGATCCTGGCAGAAGTCGATGTCGAAGTCGGGCATCGACACGCGGTCCGGATTGAGAAAACGTTCGAACAGCAGGGAGAAGCGCAGCGGATCGATATCGGTGATGGTCGTCGAATAGGCGACCAGCGACCCTGCACCCGAGCCGCGGCCGGGCCCGACCGGGATCCCCTGCGCCTTGGCCCATTTGATGAAGTCGGCAACGATCAGGAAGTAGCCGGGGAATTTCATCTTCTCGATGATGCCGAGCTCGAAATTCAGCCTCTCGCGATACTGTTCGATCGTATATCCCGGGGTGGGACCATGCGCGGCGAGCCGTGCTTCCAGCCCTTCATGCGCTTGGCGGGCGAGTTCGTCGGCTTCCGCTTTCACCGCGGCATCGGCATCGGCGACATCACCGCCGGCAAAGCGCGGCAGGATCGGATTGCGGTTCTTCGGATAATAGGAACAGCGCAGCGCGATCTCGACAGTGTTGTCGATCGCTTCCGGCAGGTCGGCGAACAGCCTGGCCATATCGGCCTGGCTGCGCAGGAAATTGTCCGGCGACAGCCGGCGGCGGTTGTCGGCGGCGACGACCGAGCCTTCGGCGATGGCGATCAGCGCGTCATGCGCCTCGTAGTCGTCGCGCGCCGAGAAAAACGCCTCGTTGGTGGCGACAAGCGGCAATTCGTGGGCATAAGCGAGATCGATCGAGGATTTCTCGATCATTCGATCGTAACCCGAAACCCGATCCAATTCGACATAGAGCCGATCGCCGAACATCGCCTTGAGGGTCAAAAGCCGTGCCTCGGCAAGATCGCGGCGATCTTCCTTGAGCGCGATTCCGATCGGGCCGCGCGGCCCCCCGCTGAGGCAGATCAGCCCGCCACAATAGCCTTCCATCATTTCAGTGGTCAGGTGCACCGCCTCGCCGGGTGGTGTTTCGAGGTAAACCCGGCTGACCAGCCTGACCAGATTGGAATAGCCGGCCTCGGTCGCGGCGATCAGGACCACCGGCCGCATCTCCGGACCCTGCCGTCTGCGGTCGCGTTGTCCGTCGCTGTTCTCGCCGGAAAAGGCGAGCGCGACCTGGCAGCCAATGATCGGCTGGATACCGTCCTTCACCGCCTTCTGCGCGAACTCCAGCGCGCCGAACAGATTGTTGGTGTCGGTGACGGCGATCGCCGGGGCCTCGTCCTTGACCGCGTGAGCCACCACCTTGCCAATCTGCAAGGCACCTTCCAGCAGCGAATAGGCCGAATGCACGCGCAAATGGATGAAGGGCCGCGCCGGCGCCTCTGGCCGCGCCGCCGCTATTGCGGCTTCGCGCTTCAGGGGATCGCGTGGAAGTCTGTCATCCGCCATGGTTTTTCGTACTGCCTGAAGGACTTGAGTCGATGGACATGTATTGTCCGGGACGGGGCGATGCCAGTCCAGCACAAACGACCTCTGACCACAGGCTTGCCACGCCCTGCCCGGTTCAATCTCAGGCGAATTCCATGATCACCGCGTCGACAGCCAGACTGTCGCCCGGCTTGGCGTTGAGTTTCGAGACGACAAGGTCGCGTTCGGCGCGCAACACGTTTTCCATCTTCATCGCCTCGACCACGGCCAGCGTCTCGCCGGCCTTGACCTCCTGGCCCTCGGCAACCGCAATCGACACGACGAGGCCGGGCATCGGGCACAGCAGCAGGTTCGACGTGTCCGGCGCCACTTTTTCCGGCATCAGCCTTTCAAGTTCGGCGATGCGCGGCAGCATGGCGCGCGCGGTCACTGACATGCCCTTCCAGGCGATGCGAAAACCATTGGCAACCGGCCTGATCTGAGCGGCGACCTTGCGCTGGCCGACCGTGCCGCGCCAGATCAGGTCTCCCGGCCGCCAGTCGGATGAAACGGTCAGCACCTTGCCACCCTCGATCGACAGATCGATCTCCATCGGAATGGAAATCATGCCTTCGAGGATGGACGCCGACAAATAGCCCTCACCGATCTTCACCACCCAGTCGCGTTTGAGCACGCCCGAATGTGGCGCAAGGCGCCCGCCCAGCCGGTCGAGTCGATCACGGCGCAGCAGTTCCACCGCTGTGGCGATCGACGCCAGAACGGCCTTTTCCTCGCTGTTGGGTACAATCGGCGCAAAGCCGTCGGGATATTCCTCGGCGATGAAGGCCGTCGATATCCGCCCTTCCCGCCAGCGCGGATGCTGCATCAGCGCCGCCAGAAACGGGATGTTGTGCTCGATGCCGTCGACGATGAAGCTGTCGAGCGCCTCCGACATGGCGTCGATGGCCTCAATGCGCGTCGGCGCCCAAGTGCACAGCTTGGCGAGCATCGGATCATAGAACATCGAGATCTCCGAGCCTTCGGTGACCCCGGTGTCGTTGCGGATGACGATATCGCCGAATTGTCCTTCTTCCGGAGGACGGTAGCGCGTCAGCCGGCCGATCGATGGCAGGAAATTGCGGTACGGGTCCTCGGCGTAGAGTCGGCTTTCCACCGCCCAGCCGTTCAGCTTCACATCACTCTGCTTCAAGGCAAGCTTTTCACCGGCGGCCACGCGGATCATCTGCTCGACCAGATCGATGCCGGTGACCAGCTCCGTCACAGGGTGCTCGACCTGCAATCGTGTATTCATTTCAAGGAAATAGAAGTTCTTGTCCTTGTCGACGATGAACTCGACCGTGCCGGCGCTCTGATAGTCGACCGCCTTGGCCAGCGCCACCGACTGCTCGCCCATGGCCTTGCGTGTCTTGGCGTCGAGGAACGGCGACGGCGCCTCCTCGACCACCTTCTGGTTGCGGCGCTGGATCGAGCATTCGCGCTCGCCAAGGTAGAGCGCATTGCCATGCGCGTCGGCCAGCACCTGGATCTCGATGTGACGCGGATCGACGACGAACTTCTCGATGAAGACGCGGTCATCGCCGAACGAGCTCTTGGCTTCCGAGCGTGCCCGGTCGAAACCGTCGCGCACTTCCGACTGGTTCCAGGCGATGCGCATGCCCTTGCCGCCGCCGCCGGCCGAGGCCTTGATCATCACGGGATAGCCGATCTCGCCGGCGATCTTCTCGGCATGGTCGGCATTTTCGATGACACCGAGCCAGCCCGGCACCGTCGAAACCTTCGCTGCATTGGCGAACTTCTTTGATTCGATCTTGTCGCCCATCGCCTTGATGGCCTTGGGTTTCGGGCCGATGAAGACGATGCCTTCCGCTTCCAGTGCCTCACAGAAGGCAGCCCGTTCCGACAGGAAGCCATAGCCCGGATGCACGGCCTGCGCGCCCGTCGCCTTGCAGGCGGCAATGATGTTTTCAGGCAGCAAATAACTCTGCGCGGCGGGCGAAGGTCCGATATGAACCGCCTCGTCGGCCATCTCGACATGCACGGCGTCGCGATCGGCATCGGAATAGACGGCGACGGTGGCGATGCCCATCTTGCGCGCCGTCTTGATGACGCGGCAGGCAATCTCGCCACGATTGGCAATCAGGATCTTGGTGAACATGCGGATAGCATCCCTAGGTCGGCCGTTCCTTTTATGGCCTGTGCTTGCAGGGTCAAGCCGACCATGCAAATCACTGCCTTTCAATCGATTTGCGATTCCAATTCGCCGCTGTGGCCCAGTTTCGGCACCAGCTTCCAGTTGATCGCGTCGCCAAAACCTGAAAGCTTGAGCGTAAAATCGCCTTGGGAGGATTGTCTGATGAAAACCCGCGCCGCTGTCGCTGTCGCCGCCGGAAAGCCGCTGGAGATCATGGAGGTCGACCTCGACGGTCCGCGCGAGGGCGAAGTGCTGGTCGAGATCAAGGCGACCGGCATCTGCCACACCGACGAGTTCACGCTGTCCGGCGCCGACCCGGAAGGCCTGTTTCCCGCGATCCTGGGCCATGAGGGTGCCGGCGTGGTGGTCGATGTCGGCAAGGGTGTCACCTCGGTCAAGAAGGGCGACCACGTCATCCCGCTCTATACGCCCGAATGCCGGCAGTGCCCCTCCTGCCTGTCCAGAAAGACCAATCTGTGCACCGCCATCCGCGCCACGCAGGGCCAGGGCCTGATGCCGGACGGTTCGTCGCGCTTCTCGATCGGCAAGGACAAGATTTTCCACTATATGGGCTGCTCGACCTTCTCCAACTTTACCGTGCTGCCGGAAATCGCGCTAGCCAAGGTCAACCCGGACGCGCCCTTCGACAAGATCTGCTACATCGGCTGCGGCGTCACCACCGGCATCGGTGCTGTCATCAACACGGCGAAGGTCGAGATCGGCGCGACGGCCGTGGTCTTTGGCCTCGGCGGCATCGGCCTCAACGTCATTCAGGGGCTCCGCCTTGCCGGAGCCGACATGATCATCGGCGTCGACCTCAACAACGACAAGAAGGCCTGGGGCGAGAAATTCGGCATGACGCATTTCGTCAATCCGAAGGAAATCGATGGCGATATCGTGCCCCACCTCGTCAACATGACCAAGCGCGGCGCCGACCAGATCGGCGGCGCCGACTACACCTTCGACTGCACCGGCAACACCAAGGTGATGCGCCAGGCGCTGGAATCGTCACATCGCGGCTGGGGCAAGTCGGTCGTCATCGGCGTTGCCGGTGCTGGCCAGGAAATCTCTACGCGGCCGTTCCAGCTGGTCACCGGCCGCACCTGGATGGGCACCGCCTTTGGCGGCGCGCGCGGCCGCACAGACGTGCCGAAGATCGTCGACTGGTACATGGACGGCAAGATCCAGATCGACCCGATGATCACCCACACGCTGAAGCTCGAGGACATCAACAAGGGCTTCGACCTCATGCATGAGGGCAAATCGATCCGGAGCGTGGTGATTTACTGAGGAAGACCACAAGCCGCCGACCAACCGGCCTGCGACCTCTGTGGTTCAAAACTGGGAGGAGAAAAGAATGGCGGAGAAACTGCATCCGAAAATCGACAATGGCCTGCCCAAGGAAAGCGCCAGCTTCGCCGGCGGCACGCTGGTCTGTGCTTGCACTAGCAAGCCGGTAAAGGTGAAGGTCAAGGGACAGATCGCCCACAATCATGCCTGCGGCTGCACCAAGTGCTGGAAGCCCGAAGGCGCGATCTTCTCGGTCGTCGCCGTGGCGGGCACGGGCGACGTCACGGTCACCGAGAACGGCGACAAGCTGAAAGTGGTCGATCCCGCGGCGCTGATCCAGCGTCATGCTTGCACCGGCTGCGGCGTCCACATGCACGGGCCGGTCGAGCGCGACCATGCGTTCAAGGGCCTGTCCTTCATCCACCCCGAACGCTTCGTGGAGGACGGCTGGTCGCCGCCGGGCTTTGCCGCTTTCGTGTCCTCGATCATCGAATCCGGTGTCGACCCGAAGCGGATGGACGGCATCCGTGCACAGCTGAGGACAATCGGGCTCGAACCCTACGACTGCCTCAATCCCGGTCTGATGGACTACATCGCCACATGGACGGCGAAGAAGTCCGGCGTCTTGCCGGCGTGAAACGGGCGGGCGGGTGGTTGCACCCGCCCCCTTGGTCTTTTCCAACTTCGCCGAAGGGTCCAAAGCCGAACGGACCGACAAGACAAGATGTGATATGAATTCCCCAGACATGCTTTAAAGCAGTTGGGGGAGACGATGCTGCCGATCCTCTTTGCCGCCGGCGTTTTGATCGTAGGAACAGGCCTCGCGTACAGCATCAAGCGATTTTCGTTTGGCGACAGCACGACGCTGATCGCGCTGATGATCATTCCGCTGCTTGCTTATGGGATCGGCTCGGGAAAAATCAGCGAATTGGCGGGACCCGGCGGCTGGGGCGCGAAATTCAAGCAAGAAGCGGAAAAGACAATCGTCCCGGTGGGACACATTAAAGTCTCCGGCGATCTTTACGGCAAAGGCGGGCTGGACGACCTTAAGCGCATCGTTGGCAACCTTGGTCTCGGTCAACCGATAGCCGTGTCGCTGCAGTTGGGCAGAGGCGACTACTACAAGGCAGATATCATAGCGAAATACATCTCGGTTCTCGTTCACTACGACCCCAACCTGCTGATTATAATAGCTGATTCCGGAGGGGCCTACATCGCGTCGGCCAGGGCTGATGTGATCCTCTCGCAACTGACAGACAAGGACGACTACGAACAGTCACCTGTGCCACTGTTCAATGCAAAACCATTCATCGATGCCATACACGGGACCGACCCAGCGCCGGTTCGCTCGCTCTACGGCTTCTCTGATCAGTCAATTCCCGAAACGGCCAACAACGTGGCCGCCTTGCAAAGGATGCAAGAACTGAACACGCCAAGGTTGGTTGCGGTGACTTCCGATCGCAAGCCAAAAGGGCTAGTGGATCGTGACCCGATTGTAACGCAGCTGCTTCTTGGACTTGTGCCCGCCCAGTGACTTCCAGCCCCCAAATCCTCGTCGATGCCGACGCCTGCCCGGTCAAAGCCGAGGTCGAGAAGGTCGCCGAGCGCCATGGCGTTGTGGTAACCTACGTCTCCAATGGCGGCTTGCGGCCATCGCGCGATCCGATGATCCGCAATGTCGTCGTCTCCAAGGGAGCCGACGCCGCCGACGACTGGATCGTCGACAATGCGCGCGCCAATGACATCGTGGTGACGGCCGACATTCCACTTGCGGCGCGCGCGGTGGCGCTCGGCGCACATGTGCTCGGACCCACCGGGCGCCCCTTCACCCCGGAAACGATCGGCATGGCAGTGGCGATGCGCGACCTCAAGCAGCATCTGCGCGAGACCGGCGAAAGCAAGGGCTACAATGCCAGCTTCGCGCCGCAGGATCGCTCGCGGTTCCTTGGCGAACTCGACCGCATCTTGCGGCGGGCGCTCAAATCCGCCACACCGGGCTGAGCCATGACGATCGATACGCCGATCAAGACGCCAGTGCACCGGCACATGCAGTTCGCGATGTCTGCCTGCGTCGGCATACCGGCATTCGTGATCGCGCTCATCTCGGGCGTGCCGCTAGCCTACTCGATTTTGATCGGCGCCAATATATTCTTCGCCGCCTTTGTCGTGTTGGTCATTGCCCAGATGCCGCTGCTCACCGGCCGCTATCTGAGCAAGAATGCGCGTGAGATCGACCTGCCGGTTCTCGGCATCTTTGCCGTCACGCTTGGTGTTGTCGCCGTTGCCACGGTCCTGCTGTTCCAGCTGATCAATCACAAGGGCCGCGACCCCATCGAACTCAGCTTTGCGCTGTTGTCGATCCCGCTCGGCTGGTTCACCATCCATGCCATGGCGGCGCTCCACTATGCCCATGTCTACTGGATGGACGGCGATGCGATCGATGCCGAAACCAAGAAGAAGATCCCGGTCGGCGGCCTCGATTTTCCTGGCGGCAAGCGGCCTGAGGGTTGGGATTTCCTTTATTTCGCGACGGTCATCGGCATGACCGCGCAGACCGCCGACACCGCCATAACGACCTCGCATATGCGCCGTGTCGTCCTTGTCCATTCGATCCTGTCGTTCTTCTTCAACACGGTCATCGTCGCTGCCGTCGTCAACCTCGCCGTCAGCCTCGGCAACTCGTAATAAATCCGTGATCGGATGAAACATCGGTTTGGATCGCTACGTATCAGGAGGACAATGAACGCGCAGGCCACGCCGCGAGGCCGGGAGACGAGACAAACATGGAATCCGTTGCCAGAAGCCAATCCACCGCGGGACCGGGCGCTCCCGCTTCGAGCGACAAAACGCTGATCTACCGGCAATCGCGCTGGACGCGGCTGACGCATTGGCTCTGGGCCATCTCGCTGTTCTTCATGCTGCTTTCCGGCCTGCAGATCTTCAACGCCCGCCCGCAGCTCTACATCGGCAAGCAGTCGGGCTTCGAGTACAACAATACCGTCTTCGCCATCGGCGCCGAGAATACCGACGCCGGGCCGCGCGGCTACACCGAGGTCTTTGGCAAGCGCTTCGACACCACCGGGGTGCTCGGCTGGTCGGGTCCGGCGGGCAACGAGACGGCGCGCGGCTTTCCGTCCTGGGCGACAATCCCGTCCTACTACGATCTCGGCACCGCGCGTGTCGTGCATTTCTTCTTTGCCTGGATACTGACCACGACCTTGCTCGTCTGGCTGGTCGCCAGTCTGATCAACGGCCATCTGCGCCGCGACCTCGCCCCGCGCCTTGATGATCTCAAGCGATTGCCGCGGGACATCGTCGACCATGCGAAGCTCAGGTTCCACCACACGCGCGAATACAACACGCTGCAGAAGATGGCCTATGGCGGTGTGCTGTTCGTGCTGTTGCCGCTGATGATCATCACCGGTCTGGCCATGTCGCCAAGCATGAATTCGGTGCTGCCGTTCCTCAACGATCTGCTCGGTGGCAGACAAACCGCACGCACCATCCATTTCACCGTCATGGTGCTGCTGGTCGCCTTCTTCGTCATCCACATGCTGATGATCCTCGCCGCCGGCCCGATCAACGAACTGCGCTCCATCATCACCGGCTGGTACCGCACCGACCCTCCGGTACATGAGGACGAAACCGAGCAGAGGAGTGCGTGACATGGCGAAATTTCAGATCAGCCGCCGAAAGTTCCTGACCGCGGCCAGCCTCGGCGCTTCAGGCATGATGCTGTCGGGATGCGACGCCTTCGACAGCCAGCTAAGCATCGGCGGCGGCCTGCGCGGTTTCCTCGAAAACGCCAATGACCTGACATACCGCGCGCAACGCCTGCTCGCCGGCCGCGACGCGCTGGCGCCGGAATTCACCGAGGCCGACATCCGTCAGCCGCAGCGGCCGAACGGCGTCACGGCACCGGACGACGATGTCTACAAGGGTCTGCTCGCCAACAACTTCGCCGACTGGAGGCTTGAGGTTTCCGGCCTTGTCGAAAAGCCGCTGTCGCTTAGCCGTGAGCAATTGATGAACATGCCGAGCCGCACCCAGATCACCCGCCACGACTGCGTCGAAGGCTGGAGCTGCATCGCCAAATGGACCGGCACACCGCTGTCTCTGGTGCTGGACCAGGCGGTGGTCAAGCCACAGGCGCGCTACGTCATGTTCCATTGCCTCGATACGATCGATCGCAGCCTGTCCGGCGACATCAAATATTACGGCACCATCGACCTGATCGATGCTCGCCACCCGCAGACGATCCTCGCCTATGGCCTGAATGGCAAGCCGCTGCCGGTCGAGAACGGCGCGCCGTTGCGTGCCCGTGTCGAACGCCAGCTCGGCTACAAGATGCCGAAATATCTCTACAAGATCGAACTGGTCGATGGCTTCGCCAATGTCGGCGGTGGTCGCGGTGGCTATTGGGAAGACAATGGCTACGACTGGTATGGCGGGATTTGACCCACCGACAAAAGGATGATCGGCCCGCGGAGGCCACGGGCCGATCAGTTACGCTTGGCTTTGCATGAGCCCCCCGGCCCCGCTCAATAGCCGGCGTAAATCCACTGACAATTGTTGTAGGAATCGCAGCTGTAGTACCAGTAGCCATCGCTGCGCGCCGTTTCACCGCTGGACGTGGCCTTGCTGGCAACGGCATCGGCCTTCTTGGCATCGGCGCCCATTTCCTTGGCCATCTTGGCCATCTTGCCTGTGTCCATGAGGACCGGCTTGCCGTCCTTCATCTTGGCGCCCTGCTCAGCCACCGGCCCGGCCTCGGCCAGCATTCTGGCGGCGACAAGCATTGCTTCGCCGTCCTTGTCGGCCTTGGCGATATTGGCTAGCGCCACGGCGGTTTCGACCTTCGTGCGCGCATCGGCCTGTTGTTCCGGCGTCATCCCGCCGGCGAAGGCCAGCGTTGTCGAGCCAAGGCCGGCAGCAAATGCAAGAGCCAGCACTTTACGCAATATGGTCATGTGTTGTTCTCCCTGAGTGGACGTCCCTCCGGGTAGAAGAGCAGTTTCACGACTGGAGAACCCTACCCAAACGGGTAGGCGGCGAGGTCCTTTTCATTCAGCGCTGATCCTGGCTTCCACCAAGGCACCGTTTGACAACCTGCCTCCAGTTGGGGACGATGCGGCCGGGGTAACTCAGACAGAACTTCTTTTCGGGCATGCTGCGTGCTCCGATTATGGGGTGCGCCGCTGCCGGAAACCGGGGGCGGGCTTGACCTTGGTGCAGAAGCGCGAGACGCAGTTTCTCGACGCGCTCTATCTTGGGGTGCGCGACAGGGCGGAATTTGACGCCTCGCTTGACCTCCTCGGCGGCCTGTTCGACGTCGCCACGGCCATATTGCTGGATTTCGATGCGGCGCGGCCGGAGGTGTCGGCGCAGGCTTCCGTCGGCCTTTTCAAAGGTGAGGTGCTGGATCGCTATCAGCGCGATTTCACCGCACTGGACCCGGCACCAAGGGCGTTCATGGCCTTGCCTGCCGGCACCGCCATGCCCACTTATCGGCTGCTTCCGGAAGAGACCCGAAAACCCGGCATTTTCTTCAACGAGTTCTTCCGGCCCCTGGGGCTGGAAGAATGCCTTGGCGGGACGCTCGCGTCGACAAAGGGCCGTTTCGCCATGGTCGGCCTGCAGCGGCCGCGTGACCGCAAGCCCTTCGACGACGACGATATCGCCAGGCTCGAAGCGCTCATGCCCCACCTTGCACGGGCATTGCAGCTTCGCCGCAGTTTTCTAGAACTCGAAGGCGCGGCAGGCGCCATGTCCGAAATGTGCGACCGGCTCGCCGCTGGTGTCGTGGCGCTCGACGAGTACGGGCGCAGCCTGTTCGTCAACGCCGCGGCTCGCCGGATCGCCGATGCCGGTGACGGTCTGTCGATTGGCCGTGGCGGCCGGCTTTTAGCCTTGAGCCGAGCCGCCAACAACAAGCTCGCGGAACTCGAAAACGATGTCCGCTCAGGCGGCGCCGGCGGCGTCGTGCGAGCTGCCCGGGCTGCCGGTAGACCACCTTATGGCGTCATGGTTGCCCCGTTCTTCCTCGATCATGGCGTCGGCACCACAAATTCGAGGCCGCGCGGCGTCATGTTCATAATCCACGACCCGCTGCTCAAGGCGCGGTCGGACGCACAGACGATCGCAGCACTTTTCGGCCTGCCAAGAGGCACGGCGCAACTCGTCGCGGCCATCGCCGCCAACGAAGACCTGCAAACCTATGCCGATCGCGCCGGCATCTCGATGAACACGGTTCGCTATCATCTCAAGGCTGCCTACAGCCGAACCGGCGTGCGCCGGCAATCGGAGCTGGTGAGGTTGGTTACCGCCGCCATGCGGGATCTTTCCGACCACAGCGACAGCAGCGCCTAGCCCCTCCCTTGGTACCACCAGCACGACCGTCCCTAAAGCGGGCGGCGAAACAGTTCGCCCTTTCCGGCGATCTGTTCGGCGACGCCGCCGAGCCGCAGCATGTGCCAGGCAAGTGCATGGTTGCTCGAGGTGACCGGTTTCTTCAGCTCCGTCTCGACCTCCTCGATGATCCGGGCAACACGCATGCTGGTGCACGAAACGAACACCGCTTCGCATTCGCTGGACGCGCCGATCTCGAGAATGGCCTGCTTGACCGATGCCGGCGTGATGCGTGCCACGACATTGTCGTCCGCTTCGTTGAAAGAGCCCATGACCGGGATCTCCATGCCCCGCGCCATCAGCGATGCGCGCAGCGAATGATTGATTTTTGCAAGGTAGGGCGTCAGCAGCGCGATCCGCGAGACGCCCAGGGCCTTCAGCGCGGCGCGCGCCGCCGTCACCGGGTTGGTCACCTGTACGCCGGGCAGCACCTCGTGCACCCGCGCGGCGACCTTGTCCTCGCCGATGACAAGCGCTCCCGACGTGCAGGCAAAGCCGATCACATCGAATTTGACGTCGGGCAAAAGGCCGACCGTGCCGGGGATCACCGCCGACATCTTCATCAGGTTCTCCGGCGTGATCTCGACATCGCTGTAAAGCCGGGCCTCGTAGAGCGCGACGTCGCGCGCGGGCAGTGCGTAGCGGAATTCGTCCTCGATGGTCTGATCGGTTCGCAGGACCAGCAGACCGAGATTGGCGCGGGTGCCGATACCGTCATCCGTCTTGAATGGAATGTGTTCCTTGTCGAGGACGAGAGTGTCTTCGGCGCGTGTAACCGGGGTGTCCAAATGCAGTCCCCTTTCCAGATGCCAATCCGAATTGTCGACAATAGAAAACGGCGACAATGTCGAAGGTGTCAAGAGGCACCCGAGGCTTGAAGGGTGAAAAAACGTGGGAATTTCGGTCTGAACGAACCACTTCCCGGTCGCCAATGCGTGCGCCGTTGACAACGATCGACGTCTTCCTATTGAATTGTCGACAGTGAAACGACAGCCATTCGGGGCGGCGATGCACGTAGTGATCTTGGGCGGGGGCGTTGTCGGGATAACCACCGCCTATCAGCTGCAAAAGGATGGCCACGCGGTCACCGTTCTCGAGCAGGCGCCGCAGGTGGCCGAGGGGGCGAGCTGGGCCAATGCCGGCATGATCGCGCCCGGCCATTCCTTCGTCTGGTCATCGCCTGCCGCGCCAAAAATCCTTTTGAAATCGCTGTTCCTGAAAGACCAGGCGCTTCGCTTCAGACTCTCCGCCGACCCGCATCTCTACACCTGGTCGCTGCGCTTCCTCATGCAATGCACGGCCGCCAAGGCGCGCCGCAACACCCTCCTCAAGCATCGCCTGGCGGTTCATTCCCAATCGGTCCTTCAGGCGGTCGTCAGGGATGAAGGCCTGGAATATGACAGGACGTCGGCCGGCATCCTTTACTTCCATCGCAGCCGTCAGGCGCTCGACAAGGGCGTCGCCAACATGCGCCTGCTGGAAGCCGACGGCCAAGAGATCCGCATTGTCGACGCGCAGCAAATCGTTGACCGCGAGCCGGCACTTGCTTCGTCGCGCGACAGCATTGCCGGTGGTATTTTGTGTCCAACCGACGAAACCGGCGACGCCGCCAAGTTCACGCGCGCCCTGGCGGCCATCATCGAGTCGCGAGGTGGCAAGATCCTGACGGGAACCAGGATCCTCGGCATCGAACGCAGCAATGGTGCGATCACCCGGGTGACCACCGACAAGGGTGAGGTTTTGGCCGACGGCTACGTCCTGTGTCTGGGCGCGGAGAGCCCGATCCTCGCACGCAAGATCGGCCTTGGCCTGCCGATCTATCCGATCAAGGGATATTCGCTGACCATTCCCATCGTCGACCAGGCCCTGGCCCCAAAGCTTCCCGTTATCGACGAGCACAATCTCGTTGCCATCACGCCGATGGGCGATCGCATCCGCGTTACCGCCACCGCGGAATTCGCCGGCTATGATCGCAGCCACAAGCCTTCGGATTTCGCCTTCATGAAACGCGTCGCGCAGGAGCTGTTCCCGCGCGGCATCGACTATGATCGCGCCGAGATGCGGGCGTGCCTCAGACCGATGACGCCCGACAATCTGCCGGTCCTCGGCCAGCGGGGCATCAGGAACCTTTGGCTGAACACCGGCCATGGTCATATCGGGTGGACCATGGCGCATGGATCGGCCCGCATCGTCGCCGATCTGATCGCCGGGCGCGCCGCGCCAATCGCCCTCGACGGCATACTCCCCGCACAAGTGCGGTTCGACGCGCCGAGCGCCGCAAAGGCTTGACCGACGCCATGCTCCGATCCAACAGGCAAAGCAGCCAGGACCACAGCGCAGCGCTGACATCCAAGCCGATCAAGACCGGGCCGCGGGTCTATGCGGAGATCCGCCGGATGGCGATGGACTATCGCTTCAAGCCGAACGAACGCATCAACGAAGTGGAGCTTGCCGCCAGGCTGAATGTCAGCCGCAGCCCGATCCGCGAGGCCCTGCAGCGGCTTGTCACGGAGGGGCTCATCACCTTCCAGACCAATCGCGGCTTCTTTTGTCGCGGCTTCGATGTCGAGGAGGTCGTCAATCTTTCCGACGTGCGCATCGTGCTCGAGGAGCGTTCCGTCAGGCTGGCAATCCAGCGTGCCACGGATGAGGACCTCGCCGCGCTCGTCGACTGGTGGGCAAACACCATGGCGCGCGCGGACGCGTTTTCCAGCGCCGAACTGACAGCCAGGGACGAAGAATTCCATATCCGCATCGCCAGACTGTCAGGCAATTCCGAACTGGCGCGCATGCTCGAAGGCATCAACACGCGCATCCATTTCGTGCGCAAGATCGAAGTGGAAAAGCACCGGCGGCTGTCGACGACTTACACCGAACACCGCGACATCGCCCGCGCCATGGTCGCCCGCGATGCCGACAGCGCCGCCAGGCTCATGCATGACCACATCAGCATCAGTGTCGCCGACGCCATGTCGAGCGTCAGGGAAGGCCTGGCCCGGATCTACATCGACGTCGACCCGATCTGATCAGGCAACCCAAGACTGGCCAGGCAACCCAAGACTGGTCAGGCGACCCAATATTTGTCAGGCGACCTTGTCGAGCAGCGGCTTCAGCGCCGGATGAATCTCCGGCGTGGCGTGCTTGATCAGCGTCAGCAGTGCGCGTTCGTTCTCGTACAAGGGCCTGTCGACGCCGATATGCTCGATCAGCCATCCGGCTTCGCCGGCATCGATCGTCTCGGCACGACGGGCCAATGCCTCGGCCGCCCTGTTCTTGGCCTCCCATTCGGCCTCGATGTCGTCCGGGGACCGGTAGGCCTCCATGAGGCCGGCAAATCCACCCGACATCATGCGGCTGAAGAAGCTGCCGATTTGCGGATCGGCCTGTTCCAGGAAGGATTCTTGGCGCAGCGCCACATCGCGTGTCGGTGCTTCATAGCCGGCCGAGCACATGACAAAATTGGCGATCGCCTTGACGAACAGGTCGTTCCAGGACGGATCGTTGTTGGCCTGGGCGGTCTGTTCGTTGATCCTGAACAGCACCTCGGCCTCGGCGCGGGTGATGGCAATGTTGCCGTCGCCGCCATGGGCATGGAGGATGCGGCGCAGCAGCTCGACCTCCGCCTTGGCGATCAGTCCGGGAACCAACGTACCACCGAGCATCAGCGGCCCCTTGCCATCGATGACCGCGTGGGCGACCTGCTCCAGCGCATAGACGCAAAGCCGGCCCGGCGACGACCGCGCTTTTTCCAGCACGTGCACCAGCAATTCGAGTTCGGTCCGGCTGTCGACCATGCCGTCACGCGAGATCGTGCGGATCAGCCAGTCGGCATTGTCCTGCGAGATGTAGCCGGAAGGCTTTTCCTGGTGAACGATGTAGTCGGTAACCGCCTCGACGAAGAACGGCGGCCATTCCGGGCATTTCTCCCGCGCCGTGGCGTCGAGAGCGAACAGCGCCTCGGCCTCGCCGCGCGTAACCACGCCGTCGCCGAACACTTCGTGGCGCAACATGGCCACGTCTTCAGCGGCGATGCGGCTTTTCGAGGTCAGCCCCGCCACCGGCGCGCTCATGATCAATTCGCCCATTTGTCGTCCCCAGCTACCAGCAGAAACCGGCCCAAAGCGTCATTTTTGCCGGTATATCAGGAGTGTCTTGAAAAACCGGCAAACGGCGTGGTTAGCGAAGACTTGCCGGCCAATGCATGTCGCCCAAGAATGTGCAGCGGTTTCGGAGAACGACACGCGCAAAAATCAAAGAGCTAAGTGAATCCGTTTCAGCTCGATGCGCTTTAGATGTCGCTGGGAGGTGACAAGGTGTCGCCGACGGGCTATGGATGGCGCGTCGAGGGCTCAGGTTTTGAGTCCTACCTGTTTGCGGGAGAGAGCAGCGAGAGCTGTCGCCGAAGGGGAAATCGCCCGAAATCTCTCAGGCAAAAGAACCGTAGACGGGAAAGACACTCTGGAAAGTCGGGGCTTGCCCCCGCGCCGAAGGTGTAAGCGCCGCTGACAGAGTTCCGGCTGCGCGAGTCTCTCAGGCTTCAGACAGAGGGGCACGGACTGGTCGCCATCAGCGGCCGATTGCGTGCGACTCTGGAGACGACATGACGGGCGACGACACCAAACACCTTCCCCTCGAAGATATCCATGTGGCCGCCGGTGCGCGCTTTGGCGCCTTTGCCGGCTGGTCGATGCCCCTGACCTATCCGGCCGGCGTCATGAAGGAGCATCTTCACACCCGCGAACATGCCGGCCTGTTCGACATCTCGCATATGAGGCTGTTCGAGGTCAGCGGGCCGGGAGCGGCTTCGCTCCTCAACCGCGCCTGCCCGCTGGATGCCGGCGCGCTGGAAATCTCCCAGTCCAAACTGACATTTTTCCTCAATGAAGCAGGCGGCATTCTCGACGATCTGATCGTGACCAGGCTCGGCGACGAGCGCTTCATGGTGGTTGCCAATGCCGGCAATGCCGTCGCGGACGAAGGGCATCTGCGTGAGCTTGCCAAGGGTTTCGACGCCAGGGTCGAGCCCCTCGACCGCGTCTTCCTGGCCATCCAGGGACCGGAAGCCTGGGCAGCCCTTTCCCGTGCCGGCATCGAGACCGGGTCGCTGCTGTTCATGCACGGTGTCGAACCACGAAAGAACTGGTTTATGAGCCGGTCAGGCTATACCGGCGAGGACGGTTTCGAGATCGGCCTGCCGGAGGCCGATGCGCGCGGCCTTGTCGCGAAACTCCTTGCAGATGAGCGGGTGCTGTGGATCGGCCTTGCCGCTCGCGACAGCCTGCGGCTGGAAGCCGGACTCTGCCTGCATGGCCAGGACATCACGCCGGAGACCGACCCGGTCGCTGCCGCGCTGATGTGGGCGATCCCGAAGGAGATCCGCGCTTCCGGCGCTTTCATCGGCGCCGACGCCCTGCGTGCCAGCGTGGAACGAGGACCCGCGCAAAAGCGCGTCGGGCTGAAGCCGGACGGCGGCCAGCCGGTGCGCGCCGGTGCTGCGCTCTTCGATGGCGACGGCAAGCCCGCCGGCCATGTCACCTCAGGCGGCTTCGGCCCGTCGGCCGGCCATCCGGTCGCCATGGGTTATGTCGCGGCACCACTGGCAAAGCCCGGAACACGGCTTTTCGCCGACGTGCGCGGCACGAAAATCCCTGTCGATATCAGCTCCCTGCCCTTCACTCCGCATCGCTACCGCAAAGGATAATCTTCATGGCAACGACCTATTTCACCGAAGATCACGAGTGGCTCCGCGTCGAGGGCGGCGTCGCCACCGTCGGCATCACCGACTACGCGCAGGAACAGCTCGGCGACCTCGTCTTCGTCGAACTTCCGGAAACGGGAAGGAAGCTGTCCAAGGGCGACACCGCCGTCGTGGTCGAATCCGTCAAGGCGGCCTCCGACGTCTACGCGCCGGTCGATGGCGAAATCACCGAGGCCAATGGCAAGCTGTCTTCGGATCCGTCACTGGTCAACTCGGCGGCGACTGGTGCCGGCTGGCTGTGGAAGATGAAGCTTGCCGACGAAAGCCAGCTCGCGGGCCTCATGGATGAGGCCGCCTACAAAGCCCATATCGGCTGATATCAGGACTTGGACAAGATGACCGCAGCACCCTACCCCTTCTCGGCCCGCCACATCGGCCCGGGCCTCAATGATACCAGAGCGATGCTCGCCGCCATCGGCGTTCCCTCGGTCGAGACGCTGATCAGCCAGTCCGTGCCGAAGTCGATCCGGCTCGACCGGCCGCTTGCCTTGCCCGCACCGGCGAGCGAGGCGGAAGCGCTGGCCGAGCTTTCGGCGACGATGGCCAGGAATACGGTGCTGAAGAGCTTCATCGGCGCCGGCTATCACGGCGTCCACGTCCCGCCGGTCATCCAGCGCAACCTGTTCGAGAACCCGGCCTGGTACACGGCCTACACGCCCTACCAGGCCGAGATCAGCCAGGGTCGGCTCGAAATGCTGTTCAACTTCCAGACGCTGGTGGCCGAGCTGACCGGCCTGCCGGTGGCGTCGGCCTCGCTGCTTGATGAAGCCACAGCGGTCGCGGAAGCCGTCGGCATCGCGTTGCGCCACCATCGCGACAAGCGCACCAAGATAGCGCTTGCCGGCACGCCGCATCCGCAGACTCTGGACGTGGTGCGCACCCGCGCCGAGCCGCTCGGTATCGAGATCGACGGCGAGACGATCGACGACAACACCGCCGCCCTGCTCGTCTCCTGGCCGGACACGTTTGGCGTCTATGGCGATCACAAGGCCGCGATCGAAAAGGCCCGTGCGACCGGCGCGCTGGTCGTGTTCATCGCCGACCCACTCGGCCTGACGCTGACCGACGCCCCAGCAAAACTCGGCGCTGACATTGCTGTCGGCCCGATGCAGCGCTTTGGCGTGCCGATGGGCTTTGGCGGCCCGCACGCTGCCTATTGCGCCGTTTCCGACAAGCTGACGCGACTGATGCCCGGCCGCCTGGTCGGCCAATCCACCGACAGCAAGGGCCGTCCCGGCTATCGGCTTGCCCTGCAGACGCGCGAGCAGCATATCCGCCGCGACAAGGCGACCTCCAACATCTGCACCGCGCAGGCCCTGCTCGCCAACATGGCGACCGCTTACGCCATCTGGCACGGCCCCGCCGGCCTGCAGGCGATTGCCGGCCGCATCCATGCGCTCGCCAACCGTCTGGCAAGCGGCCTCGAGGCAGCAGGCGTGTCGGTGATCGGCGCCAGCCGTTTCGACACGGTGACGGTGGAAGCGAAGGGCAAGGCCGCGCAGATCGCGACGGCCGCCGAAGAGACCGGCCGGCTGCTGCGCGTCATCGACGCCGACCATCTCGGCATCAGCTTCGATGAAACCTCGACCGATGCCGATCTCGACGCGATCGCGGCGTTGTTCGGCGCCAAGGCTGGTCCCTCGGCCGGCAGCACGGTGCCCGGCAAACCGCGCGGCAAGGAGTTCCTGACCCAGCCTGTCTTCCATGAAAACAAATCGGAAACCGACATGATGCGCTTCCTGCGCCGGCTCGCCGACAAGGACCTGGCGCTCGACCGCGCCATGATCCCGCTGGGATCCTGCACCATGAAACTCAACGCCGCCGCCGAGATGATGCCGGTGAGTTGGCCGAGCATTGCCAACCTGCATCCCTTCGCGCCGGCCGCGCATTCGGCCGGCTATCGCGCCATGATCGGCGAGTTGGAGGGCTGGCTGTCGGAGATCACCGGCTTCGACGCCGTCACCTTGCAACCCAATGCCGGCAGCCAGGGCGAATATGCCGGCCTGCTCGCCATCCGCGGCTACCACCGCTCGCGCGGCGACAATCACCGCACCGTCTGCCTGATCCCGTCCTCGGCGCATGGCACCAACCCGGCAAGTGCCGCCATGGCCGGCATGAGCGTCGTCGTCGTGCGCTGCACCGACGACGGCAACATCGACATAGGCGACATGAAGGCCAAGGCGGCCGAACATGCGCACAATCTCGCCGCGCTGATGTTCACCTATCCTTCGACGCATGGCGTGTTCGAGGAAGGCGCGCGCGACCTCTGCGCGCTGATCCATGAGCATGGCGGGCAGGTCTATTTCGACGGCGCCAACCTCAACGCCCTCGTCGGCCTGGCGCGCCCCGGCGACATCGGCGCCGATGTCTGCCACATGAACCTGCACAAGACCTTCTGCATCCCGCATGGCGGCGGCGGTCCCGGCATCGGCCCGATCGGCGTCAAGGCGCATCTGAAGCCCTATCTGCCCGGCCATGTCACCGAAGGCTCGGCCCATGCCGTGTCGGCGGCTCCGTTCGGCAGCGCCTCGATCCTGCCGATCACCTGGATGTACATCCGCATGATGGGTGCGTCTGGCCTCAAGCAGGCGACTGAAACGGCGATTCTTTCCGCCAACTATGTGGCAACGCGGCTCGGCGCGCATTTCCCCGTGCTCTACAAGGGCAGGCAGGGACGCGTCGCGCATGAGTGCATTCTCGACACCCGCGTGCTCAAAGACAGTGCCGGCATCAGCGTCGACGACGTGGCCAAGCGCCTGATCGACTATGGTTTCCATGCGCCGACCATGTCTTTCCCCGTCGCCGGCACGCTGATGGTGGAGCCGACCGAGTCCGAGCCGAAGCGGGAGCTCGATCGCTTCTGCGAGGCAATGATCGCCATATCAGGCGAAGCGGCGGAGGTGGCCAGGGGCGAATGGCCTTTGGCCGACAACCCGCTGGTCAACGCACCGCACACCGCCGCCGAGGCGCTGGCCGGTCAGTGGACCCACCCCTATTCGCGCCTGGAAGCGGCCTATCCCGCCGGCGATGCCGACACCGCCGCAAAATACTGGCCGCCGGTGTCGCGCATCGACAATGTCGCCGGTGACCGCAACCTGGTCTGCTCCTGCCCGCCGCTGTCGGACTATCTGGGAGCCGCGGAGTAAGTCACGCGGAGCGCAAGGCCGGCTTGACCGGTTCGGCCTTGCCCGTCCTTTTTTGGCTGATGACACAATTTCGCCCGGCGCGCTTGGCGGCATAGAGCGCCGCGTCGGCCTCGGCCAGTACTTCATCGAGGCTGCTGCCGCTTGCCTCGCCAAAGCCGATGCCGCCGCTGACCGTGCTGCGCAAGGGACCGTTCTGGGTGGCAACGATTTCGGTGCCGAAGGCAACGCCGATCTTGCTGGCGAGATCATACGCCCTCTCTTCGGTCATCCGCGACATGACGATGGCGAATTCCTCGCCGCCCAGGCGAAAGGCGTCGACGCCGGTCCCGGCATACTTCTTGATGACAGCGGCAAAGCGGCACAGGACCTGGTCCCCCACCGGGTGGCCATAGACATCGTTCGTCCTCTTGAAATGGTCGAGGTCAAACATGACGATGGACATGAACGGACCGAAAGTCCGCTCGCCATAGAGTGACTTCAACCCGCGACGGTTCATCAGTCCCGTCAACGGATCGGTCATGGTCTCGGCCTTCAGCTCGATCTGCGCCTGCAGATGGTGGAGGGACAGCGTCAATGCGCCGAGACCGGTCATGCAGGCCACCGCCACGACGGTATTCAGTCGTTCGGCCCAGTTGTCGGGCGCGGCCCCGAGCGTCCACTGCCCGCTGGTCAGCAGAACAAGACCGCAAAGGGCAAACGATACCGCACAGGTGCCGCTCAGAAACGAAACCACCAGCAGGATCCGGCGATCATGGCTGCCGTTGATCCAGAACATGGCCCCGATCGCCGCCAGCAGCGCGGTCACCGTCGTGTAGGTGATGATGAAGCCGACGCCATCAAGGCCGAAGAAGGTCACGACCGCACAAACGGCCATGGCGGCAAGCGTCGGCGCGACGGCACGCCGGTAGCCGGGCACGCCGAGATACTGCATGGCCGACAGGCACAGGATCAGGAACCCCAGACTGAGCAGCGCAAGCGCGATCTGGCAAAGCAGCGGATCAGGTTCCCTGGCGTACCGCCAGAACAGGATCACATGCGCGACGAGCACCAGAATGCCGCACGCCACCGTCAGGACGAAGCCTGCCTTGGGCGCGGCGAACCAGATCGCAAACATGGTGATGCTGAGGCAGGTGCCCGACAGCGCGGCTGCGAGCAGGAGCGAACTGAAGTCCAGCATGTTTGGAGAGGGCCCCTTGAGCGTCGGCGGTTGCGCTGCATTCTAGGTCAGCGACGGCCCTCAGATATGGTTTTCAACTGATCTTTCGACCCGACCTGCGGAGACGGTTTACAAAGTGTCGATGCCATGTGTCCCGAAACCGGACCGGCTGCCGGGACGCATCAGATCAACCCTTGTTCAGCAGAGCAAGGTTGGCGTTGACGACCGTGGGATCAGCCATGCCGGCCTTCGCTTCGAGCAGCAGCACCTTGGCCTTCTTCTTGTTACCGCGCAGCAGTTGCGAATAGCCCATGTTGTTGACGATCTGCGGCTTGCGGCCGGCGACTTTCAAAAGCTGGCTGTAGGCGCGGTCGGCGAAGTCGAAGCGGCCGAGCTCGTCATAGGACGCGGCTAGCCCCATCCAGGCCTCTGCGTTGTCGGCCTTCAGCTCGACGGCCTTGCGGAAGTGCTGTTCGGCAAGACCGTAATTGGCGTCGCGAAACTGCGCCTTGCCTTGCGCCAGATCAGAGGTGTCGACGTCCTTTGCCGCCGGCTGAATAGCCGTGGTCTTGGTCTTGTCGATGGTGCTGGTCGAACAGCCGGTTACCATAAGAATCGCCGCCATCGCGGCCGCCGCCGTGAAAGTTGTATGACGCATGCCCCTGCCCCGTCGCCCGATTTGCCGGGTCGTTTCTTCAGGAATTACGATACAGAAGAGCGATTAAACTTCGGTGCCGAAATGCACCTAAGATTTGGTTTCCCGCACACCAGCCATTAACCACCAGGCACAGGCCGCAAGGCTTCCTATTCCCAGAGGAACCATTGCGGCAAAGGCGCGAGCGGAGTTCTCACGATCCCAGGACCTTGAGCGCCGCTGCCGTCATGGAGCAGCCGCATTTCTCAGCGCTCATTTGCCGGCTTTGCAAATCCCGACGTACCGCAGCCCTTGCAGGCCGGCCTCATCTGAAATCCAATACATCCTAATGCGAGGTCATCCTGACGATGATCGGGATGATCGCGATCATCAGCACCACCGGCAGGATGCACAACGTCACCGGCACCGACATCTTGGCTGGCAAGGCATGCGCCTTTTCCTCGGCCAGCGACATGCGCTTGTGGCGCATTTCGTCGGAAAAGACGCGCAGCGCCCCCGACAGGCTGGTGCCGAGCTCCTTCGACTGCTGCAACAACGTGGCGAAGGAGCGAACCTCGTCCAGGCTGAGACGGTCACCAAGCGCCTTCAGCGCATCATCGAGGCTGCGCCCTGCCCTCAGCTCCAGCGACACCAGCTGCAGGTTCTGGCTGAGCGCCGGATAGGTCTTGGCGAGTTCCCTCGAGACGCGCTCGATGCCGGCTTCCATGCTCATGCCCGCATCCGAGCAGACGATCATCAGGTCCATGAAATCGGGAAAGCCGTTGCGGTATTCGCGCCTCTTTTCCCGCACCTTCTGGCTCAGCACCAGGCCTGGCAGGAAATAGCCGGCCGCGCCTGACAGGATGACGAATGTCCAACGGCTGGCCATTGTCGCGTCCGGACTGGCCATCCACTGGTTGAGCCCGAAGACACCGATCGCCGTGCCGATCATCGCCGTGAACCGGACAAGGAAAAACATGCCGACGGCGCGCGGTTCCATGTAACCCGCCTGGATGAGCTTCATGCGCAGCCGGGCGACATTTTCCGGGTCGCTCCTGGCATAGAATTCCTGTGCCTTCTTGACTGCCTTCTCGCGCACCACGCCGGCATTCTTCTTCTGCACCGGCTCGGGCTTCGCGGCCACGGGACCGTCGTCGACCTTGAGCCGGCGCTTGACTTCGTTACGGTCGCCCTTCGCCGCCACCATCGGCCAGGCAACAGCGATAGCGCCCGCAGCCAGCAGCATGATGGCCACCGGCATCAGCGAGGTCGGTGCAAGCGAGGCGAGGAATTCGACGAAGCCCTGCATGTCAGAACCGGAAATTCGACATCTTGAACATCATCAGATTGCCCAGCATCAGCCAGGTGATCGACCCGCCGATCAGGTACCAGGTTTTCGGCACACCCCAGACGTCGCGATAAAACTCAGGCATCAGCGCCATGATGGCGGCAAACAGCAGTGCCGGTATTGCCGTCAGAATATAAGCCGACATGCGGCCTTCGGTCGAAATGGCCCGCACCTTGCGGCGCAGCTTGCCGCGCTCGCGGATCGTCGCCGACAGGCCATCGAGGATTTCGCGCAGATTGCCGCCCGAACTGGTCTGGATCGAGACGGCGGTGACGAACAGCGGCAGGTCCTCATGGCCAACCCGGTCGAACAGCGAGTTCAACGCTGAAACCAGATCGGATCCATAGGTCACTTCGTCGGCGATGACGCCGAACTCGGTGCCGATCGGGTCGGGCATCTCACGCGACACCATGGCGATCGCCACCGGCACCGGATGGCCGGCCTTCAGGCCGCGCGTGATCAGTTCCAGTGCCTCCGGCAGTTGCACGCCGAACCGCTTCAGCCGGCGCTTGCGCATGGAACGCATCGTCATCACCGGCACCACCGGCACCAGCACGACAAACAGCACGAGCCCCATCAATAGCGGCAAGCCGTACCAGATGGCGACCAGAGCGGCGGCGAATGCCACGCCGGAGGTGATCATCAGGAATTTCGGCTGCGGCATGATCATGCCAGACTGGGTGCGCAGCGCACGAAACCGGTCCGGCGAGAACACCGATGTCCCCGCATCGAGGCCGCGCTCCTTGCGCAGCTGGATCAGCACCTGCTCCTGGCTGATCTTGTTTCCCTGCAGCTTCATGCGCCGGTTGATGGCACTCCGCTTGTCGCTGCGGCCGGCGTAAAGCAGATAGCAGGCCTCGGCGATCAGGACGCCGGTAAGCGCGGCTGCAGCATAGATGACATAGATCGCGCTGAACCCGTCGAACACTTGGCTACTCCTGCGGCCGGCCGGGTTCGAAGTATCGCCCGGGGAATTCGATGCCCATGGCGCGCAGATCCTCGAGGAAACGCGGCCGGATGCCGGTCGCCTCGTAGTAACCGAGGATCTTGCCGTCGGCCTCCATGCCGGTGCGCACGAAGCGGAAGATCTCCTGCATCTGGATGACGTCGCCTTCCATGCCGGTCACCTCGGCGACGCTGGTCACCTTGCGCTTGCCGTCGGACAGGCGTGTCAGCTGGACGATAAGGTCGAGTGCGCTGGCGATCTGACTGCGGATCGATTGCACCGTCATCGGCATGCCGGTCATGCCAAGCATCTGCTCAAGGCGCGAAATGGCGTCGCGCGGCGTGTTGGCATGGATGGTCGCCATCGATCCTTCGTGGCCTGTATTCATCGCCTGCAGCATGTCGAAGGCTTCTTCGCCGCGGCACTCCCCGAGAATGACGCGGTCGGGACGCATGCGCAGTGCGTTCTTGACGAGATCGCGCTGCTTCAGTTCGCCATGGCCTTCGATGTTGGCCGGGCGCGTCTCCATGCGCGCGACATGCGGCTGCTGCAACTGCAACTCGGCCGCGTCCTCGATGGTGATCAGCCGCTCGTCTTCGGGAATAAAGGCCGACAGCGCGTTGAGCATGGTCGTCTTGCCGGTGCCGGTACCACCCGAAATGATCGTCGTCTTGCGGGCGTGGACCGCCGCGGCCAGCACTTCGGCCATGTTCTGGGTGATGGCGCCGAATTCGACCAGCTTGTGCAGGCCGAGCTTATTCTTGGAGAACTTGCGGATCGACACCAGCGGCCCGTCGACGGCGACCGGCCGGATGGCGGCGTTGAAACGCGAGCCGTCCAGCATGCGCGCGTCGACCATCGGCTGGGATTCATCGACGCGGCGGCCGACAGCTGCAACGATTTTGTTGATGATGCGCAAGAGATGCGCCTCGTCCTTGAACGGAATGTGAACCTGCTGCAGCTTGCCCTTCTTTTCGACAAAGCAGTTCTGATGGCCGTTGATCAGGATGTCATTGATGTCGGGATCCTTGAGCAGCGGCTCCAGCGGGCCGAGACCAACCATCTCGTCGACAATGTCGTCGACCAGCGCGCCAAGCTCGGCGGTGTTGATCGCCATCCGCTCCTGCTTGGTTTTTTCCGACACGAAATCATGCACCTGGCGGCGCATCTCATCCTTGGGCAGACGCTCCAACGCGACAAGATTGATCTCCTCGAGCAGCAGCCGGTGGATGCGCACGCGAGCATCGAGCACCTTGTTGGCATTCTTCGCAGGCGCTGCTTCCGGCTTTGCCGGCAAGGCCTTTCGGCTCGTCGGGATGACGACGGCATTATGCGCGACCGGCGTTGGCTCGGCAGCGCGCTGCGGACGCGCATCGCGGTTCTGCAGGGTGGAGAAGCGGCTGCTCATCCTGCTTTCCTCTTCAGCAATTCCCTGCCCATGCCAAACAGCGAACGCGATTTCGTCCGGGTTGGGACCGCTTCCTCTGGCAGGATGATCTTCTTCAGGTCGTTGATGACATTGGCGTTCGGATCGATCTCGTGCAGCGGCACGCCACGGTCGACCGCCTCACGCACCAGACGGTAGTTGTTCGAAATGCCGCCGACGAAATGCTCGCCAAGGATCTCCTGGACGTCGGCTTGCTTGATGCCATTGTCGAACATCTTCTGCTCGAAACGGTTGACGATGACGTTCGGCTTCACTTCCTTGCCCACGGTCTCATAGACCGCCTGGATCAGCCGCTGCGTGTGGCGCAGGCACGGCACCGTCATTTCGGCGACGATGTAGAGCTTGTTGGAACCGAGCAGCACGGTCTCCGTCCACGGAAACCAGGTGCGTGGCATGTCGATGACGACATTGTCGAAATACGCCGAGACGAGATCCAGCATACGCACCACGACATCGGTCTTGAACGAGCGCATCTCGGCGGGATGCGTCGGCGCCGCCAGCACGCAAAGCCCGCTGGCATGCTTGGACAGCATCACGTCGAGCAGTTGCCGGTCGAGGCGCTCGGGCTGGTTCTCGATCTCGGTGATGTCGAAGCGCGGTTCGAGGTCGAGATATTCGGCACAGGCGCCCTGCTGGAAATTGAGGTCGACCACGCAGGTCGAGGCGCCGCGCGTCACCGAGTGATGCAACTGGAAAGCAGTTTGCAACGCCAGCGTCGTGGTTCCGACGCCGCCCGCGGCCGGCATGAAGGTGTAGATCTGCGACTCGGTGTTTTCCTCGCGCCCAGGCCCTTGCAGCGCACGGACGACGGAACGCACGAGGTCGGCGGTGCCGATCGGCTTGACCAGGAAATCCGCGACCTTGAGCTGCACGAGGATGCGCACCGCGGCCGCGTTGAATTCCTGGGTGACGACGACAACAGGCACCTTGCCCTCCAGCCGGCGCATGATGCGCTGCAGCGACTCGACCTCCTCCAGTTTTGCCGCATCCATGTCGACGATGATCACGCCGAAATCGGCCTCTTGGATCTCGCCGCGCAGTTCGCTGACATTCTTTTCCACGGTCGCAAGCTGGATGATCTCGGAGGAGGCGAATGCGGTCCGCGTATCCTGCACAAACGTCCTGTCGGTCGATATGAGCAGGATCTTCCTGGTCTTGGTGCCGTTTGCCATTCTTGTCAGCCTGTCAGGTCAGTCGACCGTTGGATCAGTTGGTTGTGGTATTCTGTGACGCCTTCGCACTGGCCGCCTGATCGGGGGTTACGGCCGCCGCGCTGTCGCGCTGGGCGGGTACCAGGAGCCTGGTGTTCTGGACGCCGTATTTCCACGGATCGACCATCTGCATGACGGTGTTCGCGGCCTGTGCGTTGCCGGCGTCCGTCGTCACCCCTTCGCTGCGTACATAGTCGTCGCTGGTGCAGCCCGCGGCGAAGCCGGCAAGCAACAGGGTGAAGCCCAATCCTCGAACCAGACGCATGACTTCAATCCTTTGGAAGGTCGAGAAAATGGCCGGCCGTGGTGGCCGCCGCGGGTTGCATGACCCGGCCATCGGCCAACGCGACAGTGCGGCCGGGATCGGAGCCCTTCACTTCCTCGGTGTTGTTGAGGAAATAATCGACGTTGCTGGCCGGCTGCGTGCCGTCGGTCGGTTCGACGAGCTTCTTCGACGGGTCGACCGGTTTGACCAGGTAGGGCGTGACGATGATGACCAGGTCGGTCTCGCGCCGCTGATAAGATTTCGACGAAAACAGCGCTCCAAGCACCGGCATCTTGCCGAGGCCGGGAATGCGCGACGTGGTGATGTCGTTCTGCGACTGCAGCAATCCGGCGATCATGAAGCTCTGGCCGTTCTTCAGGTCGACCGATGTCTTGGCGCGCCGCACGATGAAGCCGGGCACCGAAATGCTGCCGATGTTGTAGGAGGCCGAGGCGTCGATCGAGGAGACTTCCGGCGCGATGTCCAGGCTGACCAGCCCATCCTTGAGCACCGTCGGGGTGAAATCCAGGCTGACGCCGTATTTCTTGTAGCTGACGGAAATCTTGCCGTTGTCCTCGGAGACCGGGATCGGGAATTCGCCGCCGGCGAGGAAGCTGGCCGTCTCGCCGGAGCGGGCGATAAGGTTCGGCTCGGCCAGCCGCCGGGCCAAGCCGCGCTCTTCCAGCGCCTTGATGGCAATATCGATCGATACGCCGTTCGACAAAAGCCGGCCGATGATCTCACCGGTGCCGGCGGCCGGCACCGAACCCGGATCGAGCGTGACGTCGCGCCCGCCAATGCCATAGGCGAAATTGGCGCTGTATTTGGCACCCAGATCCTGGCCCGCCTGGCGGTTGATCTCGACGAAGCGGACATTGAGCTGGACCTGCTGCGAGGACGAGATGTTGACCGAGTTGATCACTTCCTCGTTGCCGGAAAACCGCGTCGCGATCTTGTTCGCCTTTTCGGCGGCGACCGCGTCATCCGCCTCGCCCGACAGCACGACACGGCCATTGGCCGAGCCGACCTTGATCCTGGCGTCCGGCACGCTGGCGCGGATCGTGCTCGCCAACTGGTCGGTGTCGAGCGTCACCTCGATGTCGATGGTGCCGACAAGCTGCTTGTTCTGATCGAACAAAGCGACGCCGGTGGTGCCGAGGTTATTGCCGAGCACATAGAAGGACTTGTCGGTCAGCGGATTGACGTTGGCGATCTCCGGATCGCCGATGACGATCTGGTAGAAGGCAGCGCTCGTCATGATGGTTTTCGGTTTGCCCTTCGCCACCTTTATCGAGGCATTCTTGGTCGACGACACATAGACGATGTCGTTGTCGGCCCTGGCCGGGGCGCCGAAAGCCAGCGTCGCGGCAGCGGCCAGCGAAGCCGCGACAGCCAGGCTACGCAAAACGCGCAACCTTCCCATAGTCCGATACGTGATCAGCCCGAGCATTGTCCCGTCCCTCACCCAGTCCCCACTGGCTTCTATTTCTGGTCCCGTGAAGGAACCTGATATTCCTCGGCCTTCGTGCCGCGCGTTACGATAATCGTCTTGAACCTTGGCTTCTCCGGCTCCTTCGGCATGGCATCGAACAGTGATCCTGCCGTCGCCTTGACGTTGGATGCCACCGACCCGCCGAAGGATGAGATGGTGGTGACGCCGTTGTTGCCGTCGCCGCCTTCGCTGGCCGAGCGGAGCGACAGCGACAGCGTGCCGACGGTGCGGGCAAGCGCCACTTTCTGCGCGCCGTCGGTCGTCACCTCGATGGTCACCGAATTGGCAATCTGCGGCGTCGTCTGGCGCACGTCCGCGCCCTGCCCGACACTCAGCACCTTGGCGTCGGCGACGACGATCTCGGAGGTGATCGTCGAACCGGCCGCCCCTTGAGCGTTCTTGGCCACCTCCTGGATTTCGCCGGCGTCGCGCGTCAGCACGACATCAACCCGGTCGCCCGGGGTGACGAAGCCGCCGACACCTGCAATCTCGTCGGTGCGGATGGTCACCGCCCGCATTCCGGGCGTCAGCATGTTGGAAAGCGTCGCGCGGCCATTTGCCCCCGACAGCTTGGTGAGCAGCACCGGTTCGTTGACCTCGATCGGCGACAGCACCACGCGACTGCCTTCGCCAAGCAACCCGTCGATGGTGGCAAAGGCGCCTTGCGGCAAGGAATCCTGCGGCCAGGGGATTTCGCTGAGCTTCGCGCGGTCGAGTTCCATGCCATAACGCAATGGGGCACTCGCCACCACGATGGTCTTGAACTCGATCCTGGGTGCCGCGGGAGGGGCGATCGACGCCGTCTTCTCCTCGGAATCGGCCTTGGCCTGGCTCTTGACCCAGAAATCCGCGGCAAAAATCGAGATCGCGCCGAAAACGGCAGCGATGCCGATCATCGTTATGGCCTTGCCCCTCACGCCGAAACCCCTGATGCCCGCAGTTTCTTGTTTTGTTGGGCTCACGCTAGGCGGCATTGTTAAAGAATCAGGAATCTTGGCACGTGGCATCGGACCTATTTCCGCCAGCTTGGTTATCGAATGGTTTTGGGTTAAGACGGGCAGATCCCCGAACGGAACAGGAACCTCGGTCGCTCGGCGCTGAAAAGCGTGGCAGTATCACGGGGTGATTCGCAGCACGGACCCTATGGCAGGCATGGACGACAACAACGATCTCTTCGGCAATCTGGACAAGCAGCCGCAACCGGTTCGCACACCGGCGCGCCCGGCGGACCCGCTGGTGCAGGCCACCAAGCGTCCCGCCGCGACCAAGGATGGCAGCGAGGGCTATAGTGCCGCCGACATCGAAGTGCTGGAAGGGCTGGAGCCGGTGCGTCGCCGGCCAGGCATGTATATCGGTGGCACCGACGACAAGGCGATGCACCATCTGTTTGCCGAGGTGATCGACAACTCGATGGACGAGGCCGTCGCCGGCCACGCAACCTTCATCGATGTCGAACTTTCCGCCGACGGCTATCTCGCCGTCACCGACAATGGCCGCGGCATCCCGGTCGATCCGCATCCGAAATTCAAGAAACCCGCGCTCGAAGTGATCATGACGACGCTTCACTCGGGCGGCAAGTTCGACTCGAAGGTCTACGAGACCTCGGGCGGCCTGCATGGCGTCGGCGTTTCTGTGGTCAACGCGCTGTCGGACCATCTCGAGGTCGAGGTTGCTCGGGGACGACAGCTTTATCGGCAAAAATTCTCGCGTGGTGTTCCAGTGACCGGCCTGGAGCAACTCGGCGAGGTTCATAACCGGCGCGGCACAAAAATACGGTTCCATCCCGACGAGCAGATTTTCGGCAAGGGCGCCGCGTTCGAACCGGCGCGGCTCTACCGCATGACGCGCTCGAAAGCCTATCTGTTCGGCGGCGTCGAAATCCGCTGGACCTGCGATCCGTCCCTGATCAAGGAAAAGGACCAGACGCCGGCCAAGGCGGAATTCCATTTTCCCGGCGGCCTGAAGGATTATCTAAAGGCATCGCTCGGCGACGACTTCCAGGTGACGCGCGAAATCTTCGCCGGCAAGAGCGACAAGCAAGGCGGCCATGGCTCGCTCGAATGGGCGGTGACCTGGTTCGGCGGCGATGGTTTCATCAATTCCTACTGCAACACCATCCCGACCGGTGAAGGTGGCACCCACGAGGCCGGCTTCCGCAATGTGCTGACGCGGGGCCTGCGCGCCTATGCCGATCTCGTCGGCAACAAGCGCGCCTCGATCGTCACCTCGGAAGATGTCATGATCTCGGCGGCCGGCATGCTGTCGGTGTTCATCCGCGAGCCCGAATTCGTCGGCCAGACCAAGGACCGGCTGGCGACGATCGAGGCGATCCGCATTGTCGAAAGCGCTATCCGCGATCCGTTCGACCATTGGCTGGCCGACAATCCGCAGGAAGCCTCGAAGCTGCTCGAATGGGTGATCGCCCGCGCCGACGAGCGGGTGCGCCGGCGCCAGGAAAAGGAAGTGTCGCGCAAAAGCGCGGTGCGCAAACTGCGTCTGCCGGGCAAGCTCGCCGACTGCACGCAGAATGCCGCCGCCGGCGCCGAACTCTTCATCGTCGAAGGTGACTCGGCCGGCGGCTCGGCCAAGCAGGCGCGTGACCGCGCCAGCCAGGCGGTGCTGCCGCTGCGCGGAAAAATCCTCAATGTCGCCAGCGCCGGCAACGACAAGCTTGCCGGCAACCAGCAGATTTCAGACCTGATCCAGGCGCTCGGCTGCGGCACACGGTCGAAATACCGTGATGAGGATTTGCGCTACGACCGCGTCATCATCATGACCGACGCCGACGTCGACGGCGCCCACATCGCCTCGCTGCTGATTACCTTTTTCTATCAGGAGATGCCGGCCCTGGTGCGTGGTGGCCACCTCTTCCTGGCGGTACCGCCGCTTTACTCGATCAGGCAAGGCGGCAAGGTCGCCTATGCCCGTGACGATGCGCACAAGGACGAGCTTCTGCGCACCGAATTCACCGGGCGCGGCAAGGTCGAGCTTGGCCGCTTCAAGGGGTTGGGCGAGATGATGGCCGCGCAGCTCAAGGAAACCACCATGGATCCGAGGAAGCGCACGCTGCTTCGGATCGACGTGATCGACGCCGAGGCGGCAACCAAGGATGCGGTCGACGCACTGATGGGCACCAAGCCGGAAGCCCGCTTCCGCTTCATCCAGGAACGCGCCGAATTCGCCGAGACGGAAGTGCTCGATATCTGAACATCGTCTGCTCCAGAGCGGTTCATCGTTTCACGGAAGCGCCGAACCGCCCTATCTCTTTGTTCTGACGCAATTCCCAAGGGAAAGCGCTGTGCGCTCTTCCAGGGAAAACCGTTTCACACTTTTCCTGGGATTGCTCTAGCTTGTTGGCGTCGAGTGCGGAGATGAGCGATTGACCTGGGACCGGCTGCGCAGCGGTTTTGTGGCGAGGTTTGCCGCCCTGACCCAGCCGACGCGCTCGGACTGGATTTTCGCCCTCCGCACCGTTTCGGCCGGCTTGATGGCGCTTCTGGTCGCCTACGCCCTCAAGCTCGACCACCCGCAATGGGCAATGATGACGGTGTTCATCGTCGCCCAACCCGTTGCCGGCATGGTGCTTGCGAAAGGCTTCTACCGGTTGCTCGGCACGCTTGCCGGCGGCGTCGCCGCGATCGGCATTATCACGGTCTTTGGCGCCAACCCCTGGGTGCTGGTGACCGTGCTTGCCGTCTGGATCGGCATCTGCACCTTCGTCTCGTCGCTGCTGCGCAATCCCGAAGCTTACGGTGCCGCCCTTGCCGGCTACACCGCGATGATCATTGGCTTGCCCTCCTTCGGACAGCCGCAACTCGTTGTCGATCTCACGGTCGCGCGTTGTACCGAGATCGTGCTCGGTATCGTCTGCGCTGGCCTGACCAGCCGGCTGATCCTGCCAAAACTGGCCAGCGACGCCATCATCTCGCGGCTGAAGCGCTGCATTCTCGATCTCGCCACCTATGCCGGCGGCGCGTTCTCCGGAGGCGATGCGGCAACGCTCTCCGGCCTGCATCGAAAGCTGGTCGCCGACACCCAGACGCTCGGCGAGATGCGCGCCTATGCCGTGCTCGAAGCGCCGAGCTTCGCGCCGCGCGCCCATCCGGTCCGGCGCACCATCGGACAACTGCTCTCCGCCCTGTCGGCGGCTCGCACGCTGCATTCCCACGCCGCTCCGAAGAACGCGGCACTCATACCGGTGCGCTCAGAGTTGCAGGCCCTTGTCACCGAGCTGGCGGCCAAGCCGGGCGCGCTCGACGACACGGCGCCCTGGGTGGAACGGCTCGACGCGATCTCGACCAAGGCACGGCAGATGCCCGATGCATCGTTCAACCAGGGTGATGACAGGGTCGGCACCGTCACCCGCCTCATCATCGCCGCCGATTTCGCCGAGGCCCTCAAGCAGGTCCTACGCGGCCTCGACGCCCTGCGCGCGCCTGCCGTGCGCTCGGTCCGGGGCAGCAGGCAGCCCGCTCTGGTGGTGCACCGCGATTACCCCGGCGCATCGCGCAACGCCGTACGCGCCGCCCTCGCGACGCTGCTGGTCGCGGCTTTCTGGCTGACGACCAAATGGACGGAAGCCGCCGGCACCGTCATCCTCGTTGCCGTCGTATCGAGCCTGTTTGCCGCGCGGCCGGACCCGGTCCAGGTGTCCTGGGGCTTCTTCAAGGGAACGCTGCTCGCTTTGCCCTTTGCCTTTCTCGTCGGCCAGATCGCGTTGCCCGCCCTGCCCGGCTTCGGCTGGTTCATGCTGTTTGTGGTGCCCATCCTGGTGCCAACGGCCCCGGCCATGGCCAATCCGCGCTATGTTGGCGTGGCGACGGCCTTCGCCATCAACTTCCTCGCCTTCCTCAGTCCGCATCAGGCGATGACCTATGATCCTGGCCCGTTCTTCGCCGGCTCGGCGTCGATACTGGTCGGCATCCTGCTGGCAATCGGTGTCTTCATCGTCGTGCTGCCCGCTAATCCGTGGCTGGCGGCCAACCGCATCGTGCGCGCCATGCGCGAGGATCTGGCGCGGCTTTGCCTGCATGAGCGCGTGGCGAGGCGTTCGGCCTTCGAGAGCCTCGCCTATGACCGCATCAACCAGCTGATGCCGCTGGTGCAGAATGCCGGCAGGAAAGGCGATGCGGTTCTGGGCGGCGGCGTCGCCGCCGTCACGGTCGGCCTCGAAATCCTGCGGCTGCGTAGCGCAAGCCAAGGCCATGCCATCCCGTCCGAGACCGCGCTTTCGATCGCCAACTTCCTGAAGGGGCTGGCGCGCGAGTTGCTCTTCCGCGCTCCGGGCGATCCGCAGACAGCGACCGTCGCCGTCGCTCGCCAATATGCGGCGTCCATCGCCCGGCGAAACGACACCGGTGAATTGCTGCAGATCGCGGCATCGCTGCGCATCATCGCCGCCGCGATGGACGATTTCCCGGACTTTTTCGCGAAGAATAAAGGTTAAGCCGCCGCGATCGCCAGCGCATGGCCGCGCGCATTCTCACGCAGAGCATCGAGATGGATCGACTTGACCAGGGCGGCGAGATCGCCTTCCGCCGACTGTCCGCCCACTTCCTTGAGCATCAGCCAGCTGACCTCCTGCACTCCAGCGACGCGCTTGCCGTTGGCGACCTCCCGCCAGATCTTCAGCGCCCGCAGGATGACGGCATGCGTGGCGGCGGCGAGGCCAGCGCTGCGAAACAGCGCCTGCAGAGCCACATCGTGCCCGCCGGCGAGCAACGCCCTGACCCTTTGTTCGGACTGCTGGCTGAGCGCGACCAGCGCCGAGCCGAAGAAATCGACCTTGCCGTGCGCGATGGTGCGGATGAGGAAGCTGGCGGTAAGATCGCCGCGCAGGCGCAGATGTTCGATCAGCGCCGAATGTTCTTCCTGACGCGTGCCTTCGATCAGCGTCACCGAGGCCTTGATGCAAGCGTCGCGCATGACCCGGTCAGCCCGGGCGGCGCCCATCAACGCCATGACTAGCGGCGACGTCTTGAGCATTTCACCGAGCTTGACGAGCAGCATATGCCGGCAGTCGGCAGGCAGGCGGGCGTCTGATATCAGCGCCTCGCGCACCAAAGGCAGGTGCCCATGGCGTTCGGCCATGCGGCGAAAGCTGAGCGAGGCGATCTCGGCGCCGCTGTTGGCGAGCAACACGGCACAGGCTTCCGCCTCGCCGATCTCGGCGATGGCCGCCGATAGCGCCATCGAGACGAGCGGCCGATCGGCGATCAATTTTTGCGTCACTTTCGGACTGCTGGCCACGCGGTTGATCAAATCGGCGTCGGTGAGCAGCGGCGAGCGGGCCAGCACCACGCCGGCGACTTCCGGCTGGTCGGACGCCAGCGCGCTGATGATCTGCAGCGGCGCGTGGTGGCTCATGGACAGCGCTTCGGCCATCGCCAGCCGCACCTTTGACGAGGCGTCGTCGAGCAGCAGCGTCAGCGCCGCCTCGGCGGCGCAGCGATCCTCGAAAGGCAGGTCGGAATTGACATAGGCTCGAGCCAGCGCGTTGGCCGCGGCGGCGCGCTCCGAGACCCTGGCTGTGCAAATCCACCTCAAAAAATGCGAAACGACCATGCCGCCTGCCTATGCCCCTCACCAGAATGCTTCTGGCCCCGCGGAGACGGTAGGCAGAAATGGTTTACGAACGGTTCACCATGTTCATTAACTGGCTTGCGAGCGTGGTTTGCAGCGCCTATCAACCGTCAGGCAGCGGAGGAGAAGGAAAATGGCCGGGCTTTATCTCCAGGAGTTCGTCGTCGGCCGTGTCTTCCAGCACACACTGCGCAAGACCGTCACCGAGAGCGACAACATGCTGTTTTCGGTGATGACGCTGAACCCGCAGCCGCTGCATATCGACTTCGACTTCGCCGCCAAAAGCGAATGGGGCAAGCCGCTGGTCAACTCGCTGTTCACGCTCGGCCTGATGATCGGCATTTCGGTCAATGACATCACCGTTGGCACCACGGTCGCCAATCTCGGCATGAAGGAAACCGTGTTTCCGCATCCGGTTTTCCATGGCGATACCATCCGCGTCGAAACAACGGTGATTTCGGTGCGTGAATCAAAATCGAAGCCTGATCGCGGCATCGTCGAATTCGAGCACCGCGCCTACAACCAGCATGGCGACCTTGTTGCCAAATGCACCAGGCAGGCCATGATGCTGAAGAAGGCGGCCTGATGCGTTCGCTGCTGTTCGTCCCCGGTGATTCGGAGAGGAAGCTGGAGAAGGGCTTTGGCGCCGGCGCCGACGTGGTCATCGTCGACCTCGAGGATTCCGTGGCGCCCCAGAACAAGGTGCTGGCGCGCGAGATCGCGGCACGTTTCGTTGCCAGCCACAGGACGCAAACCGGCTCCGCGATCTATGTCAGGGTCAACGACCTTTCGACCGGGCAGACCGATGACGATCTGGCGGCGCTCGTTTCAGCCAGGCCCGACGGCATCATGCTGCCGAAGTCGAACAGCGGCCAGGATGTGCAGCATCTCTCGGCAAAGCTCAGGGTTCGTGAGGCCGAAAACGGCTTGGCCGACGGCGCGATCAAGATCCTGCCGATCATCACCGAAACACCGGCGGGCGTGCTGGCGGCGGCGACCTATGCCGGAGCAAGCGCGCGACTTGCCGGCCTTACTTGGGGGGCAGAGGACCTGTCCGCGGCGCTCGGCGCGCGCGCGGCGCGCGACGAGCGAGGCCGCTACACCGATGTGTTCCGCCACGCGCGCCTGACGACCATCCTTGCGGCAGCTGCTGCGGAAGTCGCGGCGATCGACACCGTCTTTCCGAATTTTCGCGACATGGCCGCCTTCGAAGCGGAATGTGCCGAGGCGGAGCGCGACGGCTTCACCGGCAAGATGGCGATCCACCCCGATCAGGTGCCCGTCATCAACGCCGCTTTCACGCCTTCGCCCGAGGCGGTGAGACAATCGGCGGCAATCGTGGCGGCGTTCCACGCGGCGGGAAACCCCGGCGTCGTCGGCATCGACGGCAAGATGGTCGACCGACCGCATCTGCGGCTGGCCGAACGGCTTCTGGCTCGGGCCAGGGCAGCCGGGATTTCCGCTTAGTCTCAGTCTCGCGCCAGCACGATGATCCGGTCCTCCGGCAGATAGGCCAGCGCTTCCGACTTCAGCGGGTTGACGGTCACCCCGCCCAGCGCCCGCTGGTCGGTGTCTCCAGCGCGGATGCGTCGGTGACCTATGGCGATCTCGCCGCGCAGCCGCGCCGATTCCGCGATCGTCCAGAAGGTCAAAGGTCGGTCGATGGCGACATAGTCGGCGACCGGACGCATGTAGATTTCAGAACCCTTCTCGTCGAGCAGGTCATCGAAGATCGCGGCGAGGTGTTGGTTCTCGGACGCCTGCGCCAGCATCAGGCTGACCAGCCTGTTGCTGACGACGAAGTCATCGGCCTTGGTCACCGCCGCAAGCTCCCGGTTGCGCACATCGATCATCTCGCTGACGATGCTGATGTGCAGGCCGGCATCATCGGCGATCTTGCGCAGATGCAGCAGCGTCACCAGCGTGCGCGTGTCGGCCGGCTGTGCTGCCATGGTTTCGCTGTAGCCGAGCACCAGCACATGGTCGTAGGAAGGCACGTCGAGACCTGCCAGCGCCGTACTGCTCGACGTGTCGGTGACGCGGCAATTGACCGTCAGATTGTCGCCGGCGACCGGCAGTTCGGCAACTTCTTGCTGGAGGCCGGGCGTATCGGCGGCGATGGTCAGGATCGAACCAGGCGCGACGTAGCGCGACAGTTCGTAGGTGATGATCGGGCCGCGCCGGTTCCAACCAAGGATCAGCATGCGCTCAGGCTTCGCCTCGACGGGCCGCGGGCCGCGGATCGCCGCCGCGTCGATCTTGATCCCAGCGCTTCCCAGCCTTATCGCGGCATCGTCCTCGGCGATGATAATGGCGCGCATGTCCCTGGCGATCACGAGGTTCGACGAAGGGTTGAGACTGACGCGCCCCTTGGCGTCGCAAAGCCCGATCAGCGTGCAGTGCTCGAACGCCATTACCGCCTCGCCGAAGGTCTTGCCGGTGAGATCCGGTTGCTCGATCGTGTAGATTTCGCAGCCGTCGAAATCGAGCAGCTCCGAATAGACGCCGCTCAGACCCGATTGCCGGCTCGAATGCACGACGATGCGCGAGATCAGCTGGTCGGCCAGCACGAGCTGCACCTCGGCGCCACCGACGACGCGGGCGACCTCGGCGTTCTTGCCATCGCGGATCTCGGCCGCGATATTGTAGGGGTCGGCACGCCGGTTTGGGTCGTTGACCAGCGCCAGCACCGTCTTGATGACCTGCGAATCCGGATCGTCGCCGGCTGGCGACAGCACGATGACCGAGCGCGAGGTCTGGGGATTGACGATGGCCAGGTCGTAGAGATCGGTCGGGTCGCCGCTGCGGCAGATGATGCGCGTGTTGCCCAGTTTGCCGACCTTGGCCGCGATCTCGTCCTCCATCTCGACCTTGTCCATATTGGCCATGACGACGATGCGCGGATGGCGGCGGCTGGCATTGGCAATGACCAGTTCGGAAATGACGTCGAAGATCGACGGCGACCAGTTGAGGATGATGGTGTGGTCGGTCTCCAACACCCGCGAACGGCCCTTGCGCAATTCATCGAGCTTGCTGTCGACGCCGGCGCTGAGCACGCCGATGAGAGCCGAGACGACGAAGATGCCGGCCAGCGTGACCAACAACATGACGAGACGGAAGGCCCAACCAGTGTCGCCGCCCATCGTGCCGGAATCGAGCGTGCGCATCAGCGCTTCCCAGAACGCTTCGACAAAGTTCAGCGGCTCGCCGCCTTCCGGCGCGATGCGGGTCACCGCAAGGAAACCCGCGGCGGCGATGATGATCAGCAGGGAAACGACGGCGAGCCAGCCGATCAGCGCGATCGGGCCGGCGGCCATGCTCTTGTCAAAGCCGTAGCGCAGCCGGGTTCCCAGCGAGTCTCGTTTCTTCATGTAGCCTGCGCCCCGCACTATCCCCAAGGTCGATGCGCCAACCCCAACGCACCGCCGAAGCCGCTCTCTTAGCGTGTGTTCTAACAAAGGGGAAATCGCTTTCGCCTTTTCACGGCCGATCGCTCAGGGCCGCATACCGGCCTTCCCGACTGAAGCATTGGGATTGCGGACGGGCCGAATCGGCGGGTCAGTCCGTGCCCCAGCGCGGCCGGCGCATCGAAAACACCTTGTCGACGCTGGCATAATCCATGTAGCCGAGACGAGCGACGTTGCCGGCCTTGGTGATGTCGAACAGGCCGTCCTTCAGGAAGGCATCGTCGATGTGCACGCCGACCACTTCGCCTGCGACGACGACAGCGCTCGTCGGCGTTCCATCGAGCCCCCTTGGCCGAAAGACCTCCGTCACCTGGCATTCGAGCGCCGCCGGTGCTGCCGCCACGCGTGGCGGCGCGACGAGGCGCGACGGCGCCATGGCAAGGTCGGCATAGACGAACTCGTTGACGCCGCGCGGTGCGCTGACCGAGGTGCGGTTCATCTTCTCCGCGAGATCGCGACTGACGAGATTGGCGACGAACTCGCCGGTTTCCTGGGCGAAGGTAGCGCTGTCCTTCTCGCCTTCGGAGGAGAACCAGACGATGAAAGGCCGGGTCGAAACGGCGTTGAAGAAGGAATATGGCGCGAGATTGATCTCGCCGGCCGCGTTCAGCGTCGAAATCCAGCCGATCGGGCGCGGCGCCACGATCGCCTTCGACGGATCATGCGGCAGCCCATGGCCCTTTGACGGCTCGTAGAACATTCAGCCCACCCACGGCCCCGAATAGTCGCCGTAAAGCTTTGCCGGATCTGGCCGTGGCCGCTCCGGTGCCGGGCCCGCATAGGAGCCGATATGGACAAAGCCAATGACGCGCTCCTGCGGCGCCAGCCCCAGCAGCGCCCTGCCCTCCGGCACGTCGGAATACCAGTTGCTGATCATGTTGGTGCCATAACCCAGCGCGTTGGCCGCGATCATCAGGTTCATCGCCGCCATGCCGCCGGACAGGAACATTTCCCATTGCGGGATCTTGGGATTCTCTTTCGGGATCGACACGACGCCGATGACCAGCGGTGCGCGTGAGAACCGCGCCAATTCCTGGTTGCGGCGGCCCTCCGGCAAAGGTCCTTCCCGCTGTTCGGCAAGGGCAGCCAGTTGTCTGCCGATCTCGACGCGCGCGTCACCACGGTAGAGGATGAAACGCCAGGGTTCGAGCCGGCCGTGGTCGGGCACACGTGAGGCGGCGGCGATTATCGTCGCGATGTCCGCTTCATTCGGCGCCGGCTCCTTGAGTTCCGGGATCGGCGCTGAATTTCGGGTCAGCAGAAAGTCGATGATCGGCGACGTCATGGGCGCAAGTCTCCTAGAACTCTTGTTTTGAGCTGAAGCGCGCCATCGGGAACACGGGCGGCTCGGGCATTGGCGCGGGCAGCGCCGACGGAAGAGTCCTGTCGATCGGACTCTTAAGCCTTGAAATTGCCACCGCCTTGGGCTTCAACGCAAGGCATGTTTGAGGGGACACTGCGTCTTTTCCTGGTCTGGCTCTGTGCCGCGCTGTTCATCGCGCCGGTTCCGATGGCTGTTGCACAGCAAAAGGACGGCATCAGCGACCTGAAGCTGCCCGGCATTTCGAGCTATGCGACGCCGAAAAACGAAACACCGCTCGCGCTCGGTGGCGGCGGCGCCATCACGCTGTCCGCCCAGCTGACCGACAAGGGTTCCGACATCACCCGCGGCATCGTCTGGCGCGTCTTCAAGCCCGAAGCCGTCAACGGCAAATTGCCAATGGTGGCTTCCGCGCATGGCGGCACCGCCGTCTTCCAGCTCGAACCCGGCAGCTATCTGGTTCACGCCTCCTATGGCCGGGCCGGCGCCACCAAGCGCATCACCGTCGGCAAGGACACCAAGCGCGAAAACCTGGTGCTCGACGCCGGCGGGCTCAAACTTGACGCCGTGCTGTCTGGCGGAGTGCGCATCCCGCCCAAGAATCTGCGCTTCTCGATCTACGAAAGCCACGCCGAGCCCAATGGCGACCGCGCGCTGATCATCCCCGACGTCGAACCCAACACTGTCGTTCGGCTCAACGCCGGCATCTACCACGTCGTCTCTACCTATGGCGCGGTCAACGCGGTTATCCGTTCCGACATCCGCGTCGAGGCAGGCAAGCTGACGGAAGCCACCGTCGAGCACCACGCTGCCGAGATCACGATGAAGCTGGTGCGCGAAACCGGTGGCGAGGCAATCGCCGACACGTCCTGGTCGCTGCTCAACGAATCCGGCGATCCGATCAAGGAAACCGTCGGCGCCTTCGCCTCCATGGTGCTTGCCGAGGGCGACTACACCATCATCGCCAAGAACCGCGACCGCATCTACCAGAAGGATTTTACGGTCGTGGCCGGACAGAACCAGGAAATCGAGGTTCTGGCCACCGAGGCAGCGGCGATGGACCCCGAGGAAGGCGCGGATTAGCCTTCTGGCGGACGCTTCGGAAAATGCCCGTTTCTTTGACCTTAAGTCAGCACCGTACGTGGATGCTGATTTCAGGCTGCTAGCTTGGTCCGCGCCGGCAGAAACGGAATCTTGCGACGCGCTGTGATTGGCGCCAGATCGAACACCCCGCGATGAAGGCGATCGAGCAATGCCTTGCGGTCACGCAATGGTTCCAGCTCGCTCCAGCTCAGCACATCGCCGACGCGCACGTCGATCGCCTTGCCCGACAGCCGCGCGAATTCGTGAATGAGCAGCGAAATGCGTAGCGTCAGCGAGGCCTTGCCGACGAATTTCGCCACCCGGCCGTCGCGCTCGGCCATGTTCATCGGGCCGCTGACAAGATGGAACAGCCGGCCGTTCTGCCCGGAAAAATGCATCGGAATGACGGACGCCCTGGCGTCTTGGACGAGACGTGCCGGAAACATCTTCCATGGCAGGTCGCGCGCACGGCCAAAGCCCTTCGGCGCGGTGGCGACGCCACCGGCCGGAAACACCACGATGGTGACGCCCTCTTTCAGCAGCCGCACCGCCTCGTGGCGCACGGCCATGTTGTTTTTCAGCGCGTCCTTGGTCTCGGAAAAGTCGATCGGCAGCGAATAGGGTTCCATCTCGCGGATCTTGAGCAGGTCCTTGTGGATCATCACCCGGAACGGGCGCCCCAGTTGCTCGGCCAGCGACAGCACGGCAATGCCGTCGCCGATGCCAAACGGATGGTTGGCGACGATCACCAGCGGCGTATCCGGCAATTGCGCGGGCGGCCATTGATCGGCGGTGCGCACGCGGACGTCGATCAGGTCGAGCATGCGGCTGAACACGCGCTCGCCAGTCGGCACGACGTGGCGACGCCAGAAATCATAGAGCGCCGTGTAGCGATCGCGTCCTGACAGGCCTTCGATGGAATGGATGACCCACCGCGTCAACGCCGGCTGGCGCGGATTGGCATAGGAAAGCTCGGGAAACGGTTTTTCGCGCGTCTTCAGTTTGAGCATGAGGGCTCGTTACAAGGTTGGCGTGACAGGGATATGAAAATGGCGGTGGATCGCTCCACCGCCATTTCGTCGATACTGTGCGGATCAGGCAGCGCGTTTGCGCCGGCGGTCGGGGGTGATCGCTTCTTCGGTCAATTGTGCGATCGCTTGGGAAAGACCAAGCGATTCCTGGTCGCGCGATCCCAGCCGGCGCATGTTGACCGTCTGCTCCTCCGCCTCGCGCTTGCCGCAGACGAGGATGACCGGAACCTTAGCCAGCGAGTGTTCGCGGACCTTGTAGTTGATCTTCTCGTTACGCAGATCGGCTTCGGCCAGCAGCCCGGCGGCCTTTAGTTTTGCCACCACCTCGGTCGCGTAGTCGTCGGCGTCCGACGTGATCGTCGCCACCACCACCTGCAGCGGCGCGAACCACAGCGGGAAGTGACCGGAATAGTTCTCGATCAGGATACCGAGGAAGCGTTCCATCGAACCGCAGATGGCGCGATGTACCATCACCGGCTGCTTCTTCTCGGAATCAGAGCCGATGTAGAAAGCGCCAAAGCGCTCCGGCAGGTTGAAGTCGACCTGCGTCGTGCCGCACTGCCATTCGCGGCCGATGGCGTCCTTCAGCACATATTCGAATTTCGGTCCGTAGAAGGCGCCCTCGCCCGGATTGATCGAGGTCTTGATCCGATTGCCGGACCTCGTCCTGATCGTCTCCAGCACGCTGCCCATGATCGCTTCGGCGTGGTCCCACGCCTCATCGGTGCCGACGCGCTTGTCCGGTCGCGTCGACAGCTTGACGCTGATTTCGTCAAAGCCGAAATCGGCATAGGTCGACAGGATCAGGTCGTTGATGCGCAGGCACTCCGACGCCAGCTGCTCCTCGGTGCAGAAGATATGCGCATCGTCCTGCGTGAAGCCGCGCACGCGCATCAGCCCGTGCAGCGCGCCCGACGGCTCATAGCGATGCACATTGCCGAATTCGGCAAGTTTTACGGGCAGATCGCGGTAAGACTTCAACCCATGCTTGAAAATCTGCACATGACCCGGACAGTTCATCGGCTTGAGCGCGAAGACGCGGTCATCGTCGGTATCGTCGCCGGCGACGGTCACCTTGAACATGGCGTCGCGATACCAGCCCCAGTGGCCTGATGTTTCCCACAGGCTCTTGTCCAGCACCTGCGGCGCGTTGACCTCCTGATAGCCCTGCTCGTCGAGGCGGCGGCGCATGTAGTTGACCAGGTTCTGGAACATCCTCCAGCCCTTGGCGTGCCAGAAGACGACGCCCGGCCCCTCTTCCTGGAAATGAAACAGGTCCATTTCGCGGCCGAGCTTCCGGTGGTCGCGCTTCTCGGCCTCCTCCAGCATCGTCTGGTAGGCGTCGAGTTGCGCCTGGTCAGCCCAGGCCGTGCCGTAGATGCGCGTCAGCATCGGGTTGTTCGAATCGCCACGCCAATAGGCACCGGCCACCTTCATCAGCTTGAAGGCGTTGCCGATCTGCCCGGTCGAGGCCATGTGCGGGCCACGGCAGAGGTCGAACCAGTCGCCCTGGGCATAGATCTTGAGATCCTGATCCTCGGCAATGGCGTCGATCAGTTCGAGCTTGTAGCGCTCGCCCTTGTCGGCGAAGACCTTCTTCGCCTTGTCACGCGACCAGACTTCCTTGGTGAACGGCTTGTTGCGCGCGATGATCTCGCGCATCTTCTTCTCTATCACCGGGAAATCGTCTGGCGTGAACGGCTCGTTGCGGGCGAAGTCATAATAGAACCCGTTCTCGATCACCGGCCCGATGGTCACCTGCGTTCCCGGCCACAGCTCCTGCACGGCTTCCGCCAGCACGTGGGCGGTGTCGTGGCGGATCAGCTCAAGCGCGCGCGCATCGTCGCGGGTGATGATCTCGACCTTGCCGGACTTGCCGAGCGGGTCGGAGAGGTCGCGCACCGTGCCGTCGATGCTGTAGGCGACGGCCTTCTTGGCCAGCGACTTCGAGATCGATTCGGCAAGACCAGCACCGGTCATCGCCGCGTCGTAATCGCGGACGGAGCCATCGGGAAATGTCAGGGAAACGGAATTCAGCATTTGTATCTCCTATCCAGTCCCGCAAACGAGCGCGGGTGGTCGTGGGAAAAGCCGGAGGCGTCCGGCAGCGGGCGAGGTTTTAGAGGCAGCGTTGCGTCAGGTAAAGAGCGGCAATTGGCGCAGTCGTCAGGAAATGTCACCACGGATGTCGCAGACCAGTCGCAGAGGCTTGCGAAAATGCACGACATAAACTGGAATCACCAGCATGGAAGACGCAACACCCAGCCGAACCGCCCTTGGCGTCGCACGCATGAGGGCCCTGCATCAGTTTTCGCCGCAGGCAGGGCTGTTTCGCGATCCCTACGCGATCGCGATTCTGGGTGAAGCGGCTCCCGCGGCACAGGAGCTTGAGGAGGAAGACGAATGCCGCCGGCGCATGCGCCTGTTCGTGACCGCGCGCGCCCGGTTCGCCGAGGACTGGCTGGCGGTGGCGGTGCGTCGCGGCATCCGGCAGCTCGTCGTGCTTGGCGCTGGCCTTGATACGTTTTCGCTGCGCAATCCGTATGCGGGTCTCAGCGTGTTCGAAGTCGACCACCGGGCCACGCAAGCCTGGAAACGCAAATGCATTGCCGATAGCGGTCTTGCCGAGCCACCCGCCACCAGATTCGTGCCAGTCGACTTCGAGCGGCAAAGCCTGTCCGCAGAATCGGCCGCGGCCGGCTTGCAGTCGACCGAACCGAGCTTCTTCATCTGGCTGGGCGTCGTCCCCTATTTGACGAAGGAAGCGATCTTCAACACGCTGTCCTGGATAGCCGGTGTTCGTGGCTCGGAGGTGGTGTTCGACTATAGCGAACCGGCTGAGAGCCGCGACGCTGCGGGAAAGGCTGCTCTCGCTTTCCATGCGGCGCGCGTCGCGTCTGTCGGGGAGCCATGGATCAGCTTCTTTGTTCCGGACGAGCTGGCGAAATCCCTAACTGACCTAGGCTTCGACGAAATCGAAGATCTCGAGAGTAGCGATATCGCCGCCCGCTTTTCCAAGGCACCGAAGGGAGCGGCGAACAACGCTGGTGGTCACATCATCCGTGCACGCCGAAGCCGATCGCAGGTCCCGTCCTGGTAGAGCGTCTTGCCGCTTGCAGCATCGGCGGTCAGCGTGCACCGCACCTGCCCAAGCGGCGCCGATTGCGCGCGCATCGGAAATCCCAGCAGCCAGGCGAGCAGGAACAGGATGCCGGCAAGGATGAAGGGAAGTCGGTCGACGTTGCGCATGTGATGCTCGCTCCAGCAGGGGTTCGCGAGCGGCTTAGCGAGGTCTCTTGTCTCGATTTTGTCTCAAATGCGCAGTCTTTGTGCAGGTTGTCGTTAACCCTACCAGATGGTTAAATCGTGCGCCCCCGCGCGGCCTTGATCGGCGCGATCAGCCTGGCGGATCGCCACGCTTTCTTCCGATCCGCCAGTATCGCCAGGGCATGAACCAGACGAAACGATCCGCGAGCGCCTCCGGCACAAGGTCGATGCCATGCGTGCCGAATGGCCCGCAGCGAAGCACCCGGAAAAACCCCATCCAGCCGCCGGCCCACAGGCCATGGCGGGCGATTGCTTCATGCGCGTACTCGGAACAGGTCGGCAGATGCCGGCAGGAATTGCCGATAAAGCCCGACAGCGTCAGCTGGTAAAGGCGCACAAGCGATGTGCCAAGGAGACGCCCCGGCGTCTTGCGCCATGGCCCTGGCCAGTTGCGCCCGCGCCTCGGCCGTCCGGCGATATGCGCATGCCCATGTTGGTCGCGCACCGCATTCTCCGTATCGCGTTTCCCAACGGATAGATGTGGACTTCGGCCGGAGAACGCAATCCCCGTCCACCCGTTGCCGTGTCGTCCGCTTCAGGGTCTCGAACGACGATAGGGATGTCGCCCGGCCGAAGGCGCCCAGCGGCCAGGACTGGCCGGCTCCTCACGGCGCTTCGCATGCTGCTGTTCGTCACGCCATTGAAACGTTGCGACCCGCATGACATCGCCAAGGATGCTCAGGAACTGGATCATGACCGTGTCTCCTTTGACGCGATTAGACCGCCACTGGCTCTCGCCTTCAAACGAGTATAATTTCCACTACGGATAATCTGAGGTTATGCGAATGAAGCGCGGTCGATTGCCGCTGACGGCATTGAGGAGCTTCGAGGCGGCCGGCCGGCATCTGAGCTTCAGCAGGGCGGCCGAGGAGCTTTTTGTCTCGCAGGCGGCGATCAGCCGGCAGATCCGCGAGCTCGAAATCTTCCTGCGCCAGCCCCTGTTCGAACGTCACCACCGCCGCGTCGAACTGACCGATGCGGGCCGGCGTCTGCTCGCCCAATTGGTCCGGAGTTTTGACGACATCGACAGACTGCTTTCGGAATTGGTCGCGGTCCCGGCGCAGTCAGTGGTTCGCGTCAGCGTCGAACCCTCACTTGCATCCGTGTGGCTCGTGCCACGGCTCAATCGATTTCGCGAATTGCGACCCGATATCGACGTTTCCCTCGAAGTCGATCCAAGGCTGATCGAGTTCCGTGGCGATCAGCCCGAACTGGCCTTGCGCTTCAGCGCGCATGCCGCCTCGTGGCCGCACAGCGAGGCCGAGCGACTTGCCTCGACAGTCGATTCACCGGTTCTGTCGCCGGCGCTGCTCGCCTCGGGTCCTGCCCTCGAGAAGCCGATCGACCTTGGTCGCTACACGCTTTTGCACGAGGAAAACCGGCAGGGCTGGGCGCGCTGGTTCGAAGCAGCCGGTGTTCCCGCCGATGCCGTGCCCGCGCGCGGTCCCATGCTGGCGGATGCGTCACTTTCAAAGCAGGCCGCCCTGCTCGGGCACGGCGTGGCGCTGGGCGATCTCTTGCAGATCGGCGAGGAAATCGCATCCGGCGCCTTGATCAAGCCGTTCGACATCGACGTCGCTTCCGGCTCCTATTGGCTGGTGGCGAGAAATTTGAAGGATCTGTCGGAACCGGCCGCGGCTTTCGCCGACTGGGTCCGCGGCGAATTTGCCGAAAGCAGGCGCGCGCGGAATTTAGGGGATCCGGCCTAGGCTGCTTCTTCGGCGCGCTTCTTCTCGATCTGGCCGATCGCGTCGACCACGGCGTCGAAGGTCAACATGGTCGAGGCATGGCGCGCCTTGTAGTCGCGCACCGGCTCCAGATACTTCAGGTCGGCGAAGCGGCCGTCAGGCGGGGCGCCATTTTCCTTCAGCATCTTCAGCATGGTGTCGCGCACCGCGCGCAATTCTTCGGCGCTCGCGCCGACGACATGCTGCGCCATGATCGAGGATGACGCCTGACCGAGCGCGCAGGCCTTCACGTCATGGGCGAAGTCGGTGACCACGCCATCCGCCATCTTGAGGTCGACGGTGACGGTCGAACCGCACAGCTTGGAGTGCGCCTTCGCGGTCGCGTCGGGATGGTCGAGCCGGCCGATGCGCGCGATGTTTCCAGCAAAACCGAGAATTTTCGCATTGTAGACGTCGTTGATCATTATTTTCCAATCCGTCGCCGCCCAGCGAACAGCGATTGCCGCTGCCGTGTCTTCCTTTCGCTCGTCATGACCATATATAATGCTGGCAGTCCGGTATCGACAAGGCAGCGAAAGCCAGCGTCCTTGCCGGAAAGTTCACGCCGCTTACGGGGCTGGAAACGGGGCGAGTTTCCGACACCGAAAGGTCGTGGTCCGTTCAACTCGTTCCTCCTTGAGAGAGGAACTACGGGAGACGCCTTTTATGGATGCCGTCATCAAGAAACTCATGCCCCAGTCCGCCTATATGGAAAAGCCGGTCACCGACCGACCGAGCGAAGCCGAGGTCGAGGCTGCCGTGCGCACGCTTTTGCGCTGGACCGGCGACAATCCGGACCGTGAGGGGCTCGTCGACACGCCGAAACGCGTGGCCAAGGCCTATCGCGAAATGTTTGGCGGCTATGACATGTGCCCGGCCGAGGAACTCGGCCGCACCTTCGAGGAGGTCGCCGGCTACGACGACCTGGTCATCGTCAAGGACATAAGTTTCCATTCGCATTGCGAGCACCACATGGTGCCGATCATCGGCAAGGCGCATGTCGGCTATCTGCCGGACGGCAAGGTCGTTGGCCTGTCCAAGATCGCGCGCGTCGTCGATATCTTCGCCCATCGCCTGCAGACGCAGGAAGCGCTGACCGCGCAGATCGCTGGCGTCATCCAGGATGTGCTCAATCCCCGTGGCGTCGCCGTCATGATCGAGGCCGAGCACATGTGCATGGCCATGCGCGGCATCCGCAAGCAGGGTTCCACCACCCTCACCTCGACCTTCACCGGCGTCTTCAAGGACACTCCCGATGAGCAGGTTCGGTTCGTCACAATGGTGCGCGGCGGCGGAGTCTGATCGGTCCCGCCGGCTTCGCCAGACCATGATCCCGAAAAGTGGAGACCGGTTTTCGGAAAAGATCATGGTCAAACAAGAAAATGAACCGGCGATGTCGGCACTGGAATTTCCGAAAGCCCCATCAGACAAGAAAGCGCTGGAGGAAGGCACTGTCCTCTCGCCGCGCTTTGATGCCGCCGGCCTCGTCACGGTGGTCGTCACCGATGCCGAAGATGGCATGCTGTTGATGGTGGCGCACATGAATGCGCAGGCGCTGGGGCTGACGCTGGAAACCGGCATCGCCCACTACTGGTCGCGCTCGCGCAACGCACTTTGGAAGAAGGGCGAAACCTCGGGCAATTTCCAGCATGTCGTCGAGATGCGCACCGACTGCGATCAGGATGCATTGTGGCTGCGCGTCAAAGTGTTGGGCCACGACGCAACCTGTCACACCGGTCGGCGTTCATGCTTTTATCGGACGGTGGGGCTGATCGAAGGCAGGGCGACGCTTGCCGGCGACGGCAGCAAGCCGCTGTTCGATGCGGAAAACACGTATCGGAAGCCTTTGTGAACCATTCAATATTCACAAACCACTCATATTCACTATTCTCAAACGGACTTCCTGTAGAAAGGGAGTGGGACAAGGGAGATTATGGTGCTCGAGTGGGCGTCATTGCGTAGCAGACCAGACGTTCGGGAAGCCAACGGCCTCTCTTCGTCGGGCGGCGCGTCCGAACCAAAACCTGCAAAGAAAACAGGCATTTCGCTCGCCTTGGGTGGCGGTTGTGCCAGGGGCTGGGCCCATATCGGCGTGCTGCGCGCGCTCGATGAAGCCGGTATCGAGCTCTCGATGATCGCCGGCACTTCGATCGGCGCGCTGGTCGGCGGCTGTTACCTCGCCGGCAAACTGGATGAGCTGGAAGACTTCGCCCGCAGCCTGACCAGGCGGCGCATTTTCGGCCTACTCGACCTCAATCTGCGCGGCAGCGGCCTGTTCGGCGGCATGAAGCTGGACGCCCGCCTGCGTGAACATGTGGCCGGTGTTCGTTTCGAGGATCTGCCCAAGCCCTTCGTCGCAGTGACGTCCGAGATCCGCACCGGCCATGAAATCTGGCTGTCGAGCGGCTCGCTGATCACCGCCATGCGCGCTTCCTATGCGCTGCCTGGCGTGTTCGAGCCGGTGAACTGCAACGGCCGCGTGCTGGTCGACGGCGCACTGGTCAACCCGGTTCCGGTTTCGGTCTGCCGCGCCTACGAGCAGCCGCTCGTTGTTGCGGTCAACCTTCACTACGATCTGTTCGGCCGCGCCGCCGTCATCAAGCACAGCGCCGGCGAGCTGGTCATCGAAAAGGATGCGCCGAGGCCCGGCCAGGTCGACACGGAACGCCAGTCCCGCGAGACACGGCTCGGCATTACCGGCGTCATGGTCGAAGCCTTCAACATCATCCAGGACCGCATTTCGCGCGCCAGGCTTGCCGGCGATCCGCCTGACATGTCGCTGCAGCCGAAGCTCAGCCATATCGGCCTGACCGAATTCCATCGCGCCGACGAGGCGATCCGCCTCGGCTATGAGGCAACTATGGCGCAGATCGGCGAACTGACGCGGCTGCAGACCGTTCTCGCCTGATCAACCCTACGCTCGGGCCGCGTCGACAATGCGAAATTGCACCGTGCGGTTGCCATTCCAGTAATTGCCTGACAGCGAGCCGGCGACATGCACCGTCTTGCCTCGGTTCTTGAACAGGAATTCGCCAAGTGCCGTATCGACGGCACGGAAGGCGATCGCCTGGATACGGCCGCCACTTTCCGACTGCAAGTCGACGCGAATGTGGTTGGTGCCGACCGGCCTGGCGTCGGCCAGCCGATGACGCGGCAGCACAAAGACGGGTGCCGCATGCCCGGCACCGAATGGTCCCGCCTTCTCGAGCGCGTCGAGCAGACCAACCGTTGCGCCTTCGGCGGCCAGCGCGCCATCGATCGCCAGGCGTTCCTCGCCCTGCAGCCGGAACACATCGGCCGCCGCCCGCTCTTCGAAAAACGCCCTGAGCTCGCCAAGTCGCGAGCGCTCCACCGTGATGCCGGCCGCCATGCCATGGCCGCCGCCCTTGACGATCAACCCGGCATCGGCGGCCTCTCGCACCAATCGGCCGAGGTCGAAACCCGATACCGATCGGCCCGACCCGGTGCCGACGCCGTTGGCATTGAAGGCGATGGCGAAGGCAGGCCGCCGCGCGTGATCCTTCAGCCGTGAAGCGAGCAGGCCGACAATGCCTGGATGCCAGCTGTTGCTGGCGGTGACGACGATCGCCGGGCCATTGCCTCCGGCAAGCTCGGCATCGGCCTCGGCACGCGCCGCCGCCAGCATCTCCTGCTCCATCAGCTGCCGTTCCTGATTGAGCCGGTCGAGCGTCTCGGCGATGGTGCGGGCCTCGACCGGATCGTCTGTGGCAAGCAGGCGACTGCCAAGTGCCGCGTCGCCAATGCGCCCGCCGGCATTGATGCGCGGACCGATGAGATAGGCCAGGTGGAAGGTGCTGATCGGCTCGCCGATACGCGAAACCCGGGCGAGTGCCGCCAGCCCTTCGTTTTTTTGCTGGCGCGCCATTTGCAGCCCCTTGACCACGAAGGCGCGGTTGACGCCGATGAGCGGCACCACGTCGCAGACGGTCGCAAGTGCCACCAGATCGAGCAGCGAAAGCAGGTCCGGCGGCTCAGCGTCGGCCATAAGGCCACGCAGGATCTTCGCCGTCTGCACGAGGGCCAGGAAGACGACGCCGGCGGCGCACAGATGGCCCTGTCCGGAGAGGTCGTCGTCGCGGTTGGGATTGACGACAGCGATTGCCGCCGGCAACGGACCGCCAACCTGATGGTGATCGAGCACGACGACATCGGCGCCCGCCGCATTGGCGGCATCGATGGAAGCGGCGCTGTTGGTGCCGCAATCGACAGTGACGATCAGTGTCGCGCCGCGCGAAACGAGTTCGCGCATGGCGTCCGGATTGGGACCATAACCCTCGAAAATGCGATCCGGGATGTAGATTTCCGACGGCACCGAGAAATGCGCGAGAAAACGCTTCAGCAAGGCCGACGAGGCGGCGCCGTCGACGTCATAGTCGCCGAAGATCGCCACCTTCTCCCTGGCTATCACCGCGGCGGCGAGGCGGGCCGCCGCCCTGTCCATGTCCGTCAGCGATGCCGGATCCGGCAGCAGGTCGCGGATCGTCGGATCGAGAAAACGCTCGGTCTGCTCGGCGGTGACGCCGCGGCCGGCAAGCACGCGCGCGACAATGTCGGGCACGCCATGGCCTTGCGCGATGGCAAGCGCAACCATGTCCTGCCGCTCGGTCAGCCGGTGCTCCCAGGAGATGCCGGTAGCCGACTGCCTGACGTCGAGGAAGAGTCGCCGTTCGCCGGTCATGCGGTTTGCCAACTCATGTGTGGCCGCAGGATAGGCCAAAGGCAGGCAAAGCCAAGCGGTTCGCGGTGATGGGAGACCTCACTACGCTTTCCGCTTTTCAGCCTGGCGCCGAAGCCATTCGTCGGCGGCATCCCCCATTGTCTTTTGAACACCGTCCTTGAGCCAGGCCATGAAAGGTCGATCGAACCTGAACCCATTGCCGCATTCGCGGGTGAAAAAGCGGCGCACGTTCTGGGTGTTGCGATAGGATTTGGTGATGGCCGTGGCACGCGAGATCGGGTCGGCGTGCCAGTCGAACGATTTCATCGCCAGGTCCTTACAGCCAGCATCGGATGCAACCAGATGGCTAACGACTGCGACGTGGCTTCGCAAGCCGGTCTAGAACTTATCCAGATCCTGGTGCCGGGCCTTGATCTCGCGCACGGTCCGCGAGGACGAGCGCAACACGATCGTGTGGGTGGTGATGTAGGTGCGGCCGAACTTGACCCCCGCCAGCATGTTGCCGTCGGTGACACCAGTGGCCGCGAACAGCACGTCGCCGCGCGCCATGTCTTGCGCACGATAGACCCGCTTCGGATCGGAAATACCCATTTTCGCGGCGCGCGCGATCCTCTCAGGCGTATCGAGGATCAGCCGGCCCTGCATCTGGCCACCGGTGCACCGCAGCGCCGCCGCGGCCAGCACCCCTTCTGGCGCGCCGCCGGTGCCGAGATAGATGTCGATGCCGGTTTCCTCGGGATCGGTGGTGTGGATGACGCCGGCGACATCGCCGTCGCCGATCAGCCGGATCGCGGCGCCCGTGGCGCGCACGGCGTCGATCAGCTTGGCATGGCGTGGCCGGTCGAGGATGCAGGCGGTGATGTCCGACACCGCGACGCCCTTGGCCCGGGCGAGGCTTGCGATGTTCTCGGCCGGCGAGGCATCGATGTCGATGACGCCATCGGCATAGCCGGGTCCGATGGCGATCTTGTCCATGTAGACGTCGGGCGCGAACAGCAGACTGCCCTTCTCGGCGATCGCGATGACGGCGAGCGCGTTGGGCAGGTTCTTGGCGCAGATCGTCGTGCCCTCGAGCGGGTCGAGCGCGATGTCGACGGCGGGACCTTTGCCGGAGCCGACTGCCTCGCCGATGTAGAGCATCGGCGCCTCGTCCCGCTCGCCCTCGCCGATCACCACCGTGCCCTTGATGGCAAGCCGGTTGAGCTCCTGGCGCATGGCGTCCACGGCGGCCTGGTCGGCCGCCTTCTCGTCGCCGCGACCGCGCAACCTCGCGGCGGCGACAGCGGCCCGTTCGGTGACGCGCACCAGCTCCATGGGGAGTATCCGGTCAAGTCCGGCGACGATGTTCTGGGCCACATTCATTTCGGCAAATCCTCGCTTGCACGCCGCCTCCCGCCGGAGGCGCGTCTCTTTTGTCAAACGAGCATGACAACGGCAAGACCTGCCGAGAGTTTTATCGAATAACCAGCAATATCAATCGATTAAACACATTTTTGAAATGCGGCCGGCCCGGTCGAGAAGAACCGGGCCGGACTGAAAAAGTGAAAATCATGATGGGTTGCCGGTCGGCTGCCTGATCCCATCACAGCCAGCCGCGACGCATTGGCGCGCTTCGCTCGCCTAGAAGACCGCGAGATATTTGAGCAGCGAAATGATGCCAATGATGATGACGATGATCTGGACGATCTGCCTCATCCTGGCGTCGAGCGGCAGACGCTGAACCAGATAGAGAACGAGAATGATCACGAGGAACGTGATCAGGATGCCTATCAACATCGATGAAGCCATAATGCCCTCCTGGAAATGATTTGCCGAAAACGAGGAAATGAGCCGGCAAAGCCCGCTCTATCGGGACGCCATCAATACCAGCGGCGCGGCGTGTCGTTCATCGACTGGCCAATCGCGAGCCCGGCCAGAAAGCCGAGCAGGCCGATCACACCGACCACGGCGGTCGTCGTGCCGGGATTCTCGCGCGCGACTTCCGACACTGCCTGGGCCTGAGTGCGCAGCTGCTGCGCGGTTCGCGACGCGCGGCTGGCCGCCGTCTCGTAGAAATCGGAAGCCTGCTCGCTGGCGTCATCCAGCATTTCCGCTCCGCGCGCCGCAATGCTCTTGTTGATCTTGGTGATCTCCTTGCGCAGTTCGGCGATCTGCTTTTCCAGCGCCTTCTGGATGTCGTCGATATGGGGGGTGTCGGACTTGTTGGTATCGGCCATGAAGCGGTTCCTTTGGTTGCTGACCAAGAGAACGGCTCCGAGGCGAATTCGTTCCGGGAGATCGCGGCTGTTTGCCATCGCACCGAGGTGCAATACCGGCGCGATTCCTGCCCGTGCTGCGACCCGGCTGGATGCTACCCTGCCCGCTCGATGCGGATGACCTGCGGCTTGTCGGTCAGGTGACCATCCTTGGTGATGCCGTCGACGGCCCTGCGCACGGCGGCCTCGGTCGTCTCGTGCGTCACGAGGATCACCGTCTTCTGCGCCGCCGCCTCCTCGCTGACCGCGTGCTGGACGATCGATTCCAGCGAGATGTCGTTGTCGGCCATGCGCTTGGCGATCGCCGCGAACACGCCGATGCGGTCGTGCACGGTCAACCGGATGAAGTAGCCGCCGGCATGGCTGCGCATCTGCGCTTTCTTGTAGGGTTTCAGTTCCTTCGCCGGCCGGCCGAAGACCGGGCCATGCTGGAAGCCGGGCCGGCTCTTGGCGATGTCGGCGATGTCGCCGATGACGGCCGAGGCTGTGGCGTTTCCGCCGGCGCCGGGGCCGGAGAGCAGCAGTTCGCCCAGTATGTCGGTCTCGATCGCCACCGCATTGGTGACGCCATGCACCTGCGCGATGACCGAGGCCGTTGGCACCATGGTCGGGTGCACGCGCTGCTCGATGCCGCTTTCGGTACGCTGCGCGACGCCAAGCAGCTTGATGCGGTAGCCGAGATCGCCGGCCGCGCGGATATCCGCCTGGGTGATGTTGGAAATGCCTTCCATATAGATGTCGTTGGCGGCGATCCTCGTGCCGAAGGCAAGGCTGGTCAGGATCGACAGCTTGTGCGCGGTGTCGTGGCCCTCGATGTCGAAGGTCGGGTCGGCCTCGGCATAGCCCAGCCGTTGCGCGTCCTTCAGGCAAGCATCGAACGAGATGCCCTCGGCCTCCATGCGGGTGAGGATATAGTTGCAGGTGCCGTTGAGAATGCCGAACACGCGGGTGACCGAATTGCCGGCCATCGCCTCGCGCATCGTCTTGATGACCGGAATACCGCCCGCCACCGCCGCCTCGTAGTTGAGCAGCACGCCGCGCTTCTCGGCGATCTCAGCCAGCGCAACACCATGCTTGGCGAGCAGCGCCTTGTTGGCGGTGACGACATGATGGCCGGCTTCGAGCGCCGCCTTCACCGCGGCGCGCGCCGGCCCCTCGTCGCCGCCGATCAGTTCGACGAAAACATCGATATCGGCGGCCTGCGCCATCTTGACCGGATCGTCGAACCATTTCGCCGAACCGAGATCAACGCCGCGATCCCGTTTCTTGTCGCGCGCCGAGACCGCGGTGACGATGATATCGCGCCCGCACTGCCGGGTCAGTTCCGCCGCCTTGTCGCGCAGCACACGCGCCACTGAAGCGCCAACCGTGCCAAGACCGGCAATTCCAACACGCAGTGCTTCAGCCATAGCCGGCGACGTCCTTCAGGTCAGATCGAAATTGTGTGCGGCAAGCCTACCGGTGTGCGGAAAGCGGCACCACGTTGTTGGGTTGCTTGGCGCTGGTCGCCAGGAAGCGCTTGATGTTGCGCGCCGCCTGCCGGATCCGGTGCTCGTTCTCGACCAGCGCGATGCGCACGTGATCGTCGCCATGCTCGCCAAAGCCGACACCGGGCGCCACCGCCACGTCGGCGTGCTCGATGAGCAGCTTGGAGAATTCGAGCGAGCCGAGATGACGGAACGGCTCCGGAATCGGCGCCCAGGCGAACATCGAGGCCGCGGGCGCGGGAACGGCCCAGCCGGCCCGGCCGAAGGCATCGACCATCACGTCGCGACGCTTGTGGTAGATGTCGCGCACCTCGGCGATGTCGGCGCCGTCGCCGTTGAGCGCATGCGCGGCCGCCACCTGGATCGGCGTGAAGGCGCCGTAGTCGAGATAGGATTTCACCCGCGTCAGCGCCGAGATCAGCCGCTCGTTGCCAACGGCAAAACCCATGCGCCAGCCAGGCATGGAAAAGGTCTTCGACATCGAGGTGAACTCGACGCAGACGTCGATCGCGCCCGGCACCTGCAGCACCGAAGGCGGCGGATTGCCGTCGAAATAGATCTCCGAATAGGCAAGGTCGGAAAGGATGATGATGTCGTTCTTCTTCGCGAACGCCACCACGTCCCTGTAGAAGTCGAGCGAAGCGACCAGCGCCGTCGGGTTCGACGGATAGTTGAGGATCAGCGCCAGCGGCTTCGGGATCGAGTGCCGCACGCCGCGCTCGAGCGCCGGGATGAAGCCGTCATCAGGCTCCACCTGCAGCGAACGGATGACGCCACCCGACATGATGAAGCCGAAAGCGTGGATCGGATAGGTCGGATTGGGGCACAGGATCACGTCGCCCGGGGCGGTGATCGCCTGCGCCATGTTGGCGAAGCCTTCTTTCGACCCCAGCGTCGCCACCACTTGCGTGTCCGGATTGAGCTTCACGCCGAAGCGGCGGGCATAGTAGTTGGCCTGGGCGCGACGCAGGCCAGGAATGCCGCGCGAAGAGGAATAACGATGGGTGCGCGGATCGCGCACGACCTCGCACAATTTGTCAACGATCGCCTTGGGCGTCGGCAGGTCCGGATTGCCCATGCCGAGGTCGATGATGTCGGCGCCGCGCGAACGGGCGCTGGCCTTGAGCCGATTGACCTGCTCGAAGACGTAAGGCGGAAGCCGGCGGACCTTGTGAAACTCTTCCATGGCAGTTCCAGACATCACTTGGTGTTTGGGAGGGCGCGTTTGCGCGCGCCCTATATACTCATTTGCAGGTAGGGTCGAGGGCGGGGTCGCATTTGCCTTCGATCTGCTTCAGCGTTTCGCCGCCATGTTTTTTGGCCAGATCCTTGAGCGCCGCCTGGTCGGTGACCTTGGGACCGCCGCCTTTCGCCGCCTGCGCGTTCTCATCGGCCTTCAATTGCGCAAGCTTGGCGTTCCTCTCGGCTTCGGTGAACTGCGGCGCCGCCACTTGCGGCTTGATGTTCAGGTTTGGAAAGGTGCCGGTGTCCTTCGGCCCAATGCCCGCCGCGACGGGCTCCGGGCCGTTGGTGCTCGAACACCCGGCAATCCCCAGGAGGATGATTGCCGCGCCGATGCGCAAAAAACGTCCAGCGCCAAAAAAAACAGTCTCGCCAATATTAATCGTCATATGGTTTCCTTGGCAGCCGAGGTAGAGCGAGATTGGACCCGGTCGGATGTCCCATGTTAATATGTCAAGAAAACGCTTCGGGAGGAACCCCGCGAACCATGTCCAAGACACCCGATTCGGGCAAAGCGGAAGATGACGAGCCTTCGACCGTCGAGCAATATCTGGTGAAGGACCCGGAACGCTTCGCCCTGAACATGGCGCGCATGATCGAGCAGGCCGGCAAGGCGGCTTCCGCGTGGGCCGAGCCGCGCGAAAAAGGCGAGGTGCGCGACAGCGTCGCCGAGCCGGTTGTCGACATGGTGAAGACCTTCTCCAAGCTCAGCGAATACTGGCTTTCCGATCCGCAGCGCGCGCTGGAAGCGCAGACGCGGCTGTTCTCCGGCTACATGACTGTCTGGGCCAACGCCATTCAGCGCACCAGCAACGCGGCCGAAGGCACTGAAGACGCCGTCAAGCCGGAACGCGGCGACAAGCGCTTCCTCGACCCCGAATGGGGCCGCAACGCCTTCTTCGATTTTCTCAAGCAGGCCTATCTCGTCACCTCGCGCTGGGCGGCCGACCTGGTTGAGCACGCCGATGGCCTGGACGAGCACACCCGTCACAAGGCCGGCTTCTACGTCAAGCAGGTGTCCAACGCCATCTCGCCGTCGAATTTCATCCTGACCAACCCGGAATTGTTTCGCGAAACCGTCGCCTCGAACGGCGAAAACCTGGTGCGCGGCATGAAGATGCTGGCCGAGGACATCGCTGCCGGCAAGGGCGATCTGAAGCTGCGCCAGGCCGACTATTCGCCCTTCGAGATTGGCAAGAACATAGCCACCACTCCCGGCAAGGTGGTTGGCCGCAGCGATGTCGCCGAGATCATCCAGTACGATCCCGCGACCGAGATGGTGCTCAAGCGGCCGCTGCTGATCTGCCCGCCATGGATCAACAAGTTCTACATCCTCGATCTCAATCCGCAGAAGTCCTTCATCCGCTGGGCGGTTGAACAGGGCCACACCGTCTTCGTCATCTCCTGGATCAACCCGGACGAGCGCCACGGCACCAAGAGCTGGGAAGCCTATATACGCGAAGGGCTGCAATATGGCCTCGACACGATCGAGAAGGCCACCGGCGAAAGGGATGTCAACGCGATCGGCTATTGCGTCGGCGGCACGCTGCTGGCGGCGGCACTGGCGCTGATGGCGCAGGAAGGCGACGACCGCATCAAGTCGGCCACCTTCTTCACCACGCAGGTCGACTTCACCCATGCCGGCGACCTGAAAGTCTTCGTCGACGAGGAACAGGTCGCGGCGGTGGAAAAGTCGATGAGCGAGAAGGGCTACCTCGACGGCACCAAGATGGCGACCGCTTTCAACATGCTGCGTTCGGGCGACCTGATCTGGCCCTATGTCGTCAACAACTACATGCGCGGCAAGGATCCCCTGCCCTTCGACCTGCTCTACTGGAATGCCGATTCGACCCGCATGGGCGCGGCCAACCACTCTTTTTATCTGCGCAACTGCTATCTCGAGAACAACCTTTCGCGCGGCACGATGGAACTGGCGGGCCACACGGTCTCTCTCGCCGACATCACCATTCCGGTCTACAACCTCGCCTCCAAGGAAGATCACATCGCGCCGGCGCTCTCCGTTTTCCTCGGCTCGAAATATTTCGGCGGCAAGGTCGACTACGTCATGGCCGGGTCGGGCCATATCGCAGGCGTGGTCAATCCGCCGGCATCCAAGAAGTATCAGTATTGGACTGGAGGGACGCCGACGGGCGACTTCGGCCAGTGGATTGCCGCGGCCACCGAACATCCAGGATCCTGGTGGCCGCACTGGCAAGACTGGATCGAGACCAAGGACAACACCCGCGTGCCGGCTCGCAAACCCGGCAAGCATATGAAAACCTTGGGGGATGCTCCCGGTACCTATGTGAAGGTGCGTGTGTAACGGACTGTAATGTCTGGTGAGTTGACGGGCCGGCAAAAGCGGGCGAAATGGTGTCGTCAGCCTTCAAGCGGCCACAATTCGGCAATCACGACAAAAATACTTCCAAGCTTGCGGATTTGACACAGGTCTCGTTTCCGGATCGGAGACAAAGGTACCTCGTCGCGACGTTTCAGGGCCGCGCCGAGGATATGCCGACCGGACATCGAGGGGGAATTTGGCTTTGAAATCAGCAGGATGGAGCCTCGCAAAGGGAGAACGCCGCGCCATCGTGGCAGCGCTGTGCTCCGTGCTTCTGGCATCCTGCACCTCGGCTGGCGACCCGACAATGTCGGTTGGAATGCCGGGTTACAACGCCACCGCATCGGACATAAGCGCGGCCTCGAGCGCCAAGGCAGCCACCGTCACCGATTCGTCGCAGATCACCACTGAGCAGACGACCGTGATGACGGCAAGCGATACGGCGCTTCCCGAGACGGTCGCCTATGTGCCAATAGCGAACCCCCAGGCCGCCTTTCCGCTGACCACCCCGGCGGGCGCCGAAACGATCGCGGGAAACACGCCGCAGTCGTTGCAGCAGCCGGCACAGACGGCGCGGGAGAACGACGCGGTTGCGCAACAGATTGCAGCCGCCGATGCAGCCGTGACCGCGCCAAAGCCGACGGCCGCGCCGGCGATGAACAATCCGGTCTACGTGACGGCTGGCGAGATGCCACAATCGCCGCAGGCCGAGGTACCCAAGAAAAAGGCTTCCTGGCCTCGATGTTTGGCGCCACGCCCGCCTCGGCGACGCCGCTCATCAACACCAGGTCGGGTGAGCCGCCGGCAGTGCAGGCCAAGCCGGCGTCAGCACCGGCAAAGCCGATCATCACGCTGGCCTCGGCCAATTCCACGGCAAAACCGGTGCAGCTGGCCTCGATCGGCGGAGAGACCGGCCACATCACTGGCAGCGATGCCCTGCCCGGCGTGCGCCAGACGGCCCTGTTCGAAATCAAGCGCAAATCCGGCCTCGATGACGAAAGCGACGTCGACCTCAATGAGGACGAGGGCACAGGCGCCGGGGCCTATCGGGTCGCGTCCGCCGCCGGCATGGCCCGGCTGGCGCCCAACGGATTGCTCAAGCAGAACGAGAGCGTCGACGTGGCGTGCCTGAAGCCCTCGCTGGTTCGGGTGCTGAAGACGATCGAAGGCCACTACGGCCGCAAGATGACGGTGACGTCAGGCTATCGCGACCCGGCCCGCAACCGGCGTGCCAACGGCGCCAAGAATTCGCTGCACATGTATTGCGCCGCCGCCGACATCCAGGTCCCCGGCGTTTCGAAATGGGAGCTGGCAAGCTATATCAGAAGCATGCCCGGCCGCGGCGGCGTCGGCACCTACTGCCACACCGAATCCGTGCACGTCGATGTCGGCCCCGAGCGCGACTGGAACTGGCGTTGCCGCCGGCGCAGCGGCGGTGGCGACGGCTAGCACATGACGGTCAACTCGATTTCGATCAGGTTCATGCCGAACTGAAATCTTCCCCTCTCATCCCAGGTTTGCAGCCTGCCGCGCAGGCAGGAGCTGGCGACAGACCGGAGCCCGCCAGACCCGGCGGAACGCCCGATCTGACGGGCGGGAAAAAAGTTGCCCAAGGTGGCACCTGACGGGTTGCCGGTTGCGCGCAACGCCAGTATAAGCCGCTTCGTCTGAGCGCGCCCATCGTCTAGCGGTTAGGACACCGCCCTTTCACGGCGGTAACAGGGGTTCGATTCCCCTTGGGCGTACCAGGACTTTTCAAGCACTTAGCTGAAAACTCCTCTCCCTATCCAACGTTTGGCCAATTTCCTTCCGGGCATGGGCATACTCGGCGTGAACGCCATTCTGATTTCCAAGGCTTTCCTGCGACTATCGGCGGGTCCATACGACATGGGGCTATCACGCGGCCGTCAGGGGGCTAGATGCGCCCGCTGAAGTGCTGGCCAGCAAATCAAAGCGCCTGTTGAGGGAGCTTGCAGCGGTGGCATACACGGGGCTAAAATCTCAGCGCTTCGGCTTCGGCGTGATCGTTTCGACCCACACCTTGTCGCCGATCTCCCCACCGCCCTCACGGCTCGTTGATCAGCCGCTTGATCTTCTTGCCCTCGTATCCGTAGTCGTCGACCAGCTTTTGGCAGATCGGCGAAAGCGGTTCCGGTTTGGGGCCGCCAGGTCCCGGCGTGCCGGCGAAGGCCATGGCCATGTCGCCGTTAGATTTCAGCGCGGCGGTGATGTTGCCTTGATTGTCCAGTTCCGTCTGCAGCATCTGCAGCCTCGGAAGATTGACTGACAGCGTCGGGCAGTCCTTCAGCCCTTCCATCGCCTCCGAAATCTGCTTCCTTACTTTATCGGCTTTGGTGGCGGCCAGGCATGGCGTCACCGTCATGCAGGCCATCAAGGTCACGGCAACTGCGGCTTTCATCGCATGGTCCCCTATCCCACAACGATAGTGTCGCAACCTGCCCGGTCGCGTCAACGGGCGTCAGCGAAACGATACTCGTTTCATCGACCGTTCCAAAGGCAAGGTAACGGCGGAAATTCAGCTAGAGCAGGATCGGTGCCTGAATTGCAACGCCCGCCCCAGCGTGAGCCGAGGCGGGCGCTTTTGTTATCGCACCATCAAGGCGGTGGCGGCGTAGTTGAGGCAACCGGACCAGCCGTCACGCTGGACAGTCGATCTTTCTTGATGAGTGTCGGCTGTTCGTATGTCTTCTTCATAGGAATCCCCCTGTCCGCCCTCTGCGTCACAATGGCGTCGGGATGCCGAAGGTTGTCAAGCCATCGCTTAAATGGCTCGCCGCCATGGGCGATGGGCAAGTTCTGAAGTCGCCAGAAATCAACCCAACATAGGGATCGACTCAGAGTGGCCAGCGAGCAAGTGAGGGGACAGTTGCAGCCCGGCCCCAGCTCAGCTTGACGCCGCCGATTCCGCGAAAAAAATCCAGTTCAGCCGGCGTCGGCGGCCAGCATGTGCATCTCTTGCTGGACTGCAAAGAAGAAACGGCGAACCTCGTCGCTGGCCGAAGTCCTGTCCTTGCCCGAACCGACAATGTGATCGAGAAGCTCGGAAGCCTTGGCCTTCCAGAAGGAAGTCGCCTTGTCGCCATGCAGGGTCCCCAGCTTGGCGGCAACCTCGCGAACAAGGAAAACCTGACGATCAATCGGGAACGCACGCACGTTTGCTGAGGACATCTTCCGAACCATGGGACTGACGCAACGAATCAACCATTGCTGAACAAGCAATGGCGTAACCTCGAAGATGGAAACGGAACCTTAACGGCGCTGGCGTTGGCGCGTCTTCAGGCAGTCGTCCAGGACAAAGCCAAGCGATCATCGCGACACGTCATCTGCGTTCAAACGCGGCCCTTGGCATTTCGAGCGGACAGCCGGAACGGGCGATGGCCGTCAGGCCTGCAGCGACCTCGCCTCGCCACCGCGCTTACGCGGCGTCATCATGTCCCTCGCCAGCAGTCCGCTCGCACGACAAAACGCCATGAATGCGCGGCAGGCATCCTCGGTCTTGACCACGTCCACCGTGGCGCCAAAGCAGGCATTGAAGGCCTTCTGATAGATCGGGCCCTGGCGTCGCGCGGGCCAGTCCTGAAGAAAATCGAGCGCCTGTTCGACGCCGTAAATCTCCTCGACTGGCAGGTCGGGCGCGGGTGCGATGCGCACCGGCACCTCGAATTGCAGTCTGTCCATTTCCTGTCTCCCGAACTGGCGTCACGCAAGCAACGCCATTCGTCGTCAAAAGTTGCTCTGACCGGCTTCTGGCCCAGAAATGTGTCGTCACTGGGGTCGCGAACCGATGCGTGACAGCGACTGCGCCAGGAGCCGTCAGCCTTACTGGTTCGCCGGGTCGGTCTCGGAGTCAAAAGCCATGCGGACCACCGTGACCAGAACGAAGGCCGATGGCACCGCGAAAATGACGGCAAGGATAATTGCCCCCGTTCCCGACAGGCCGAGTGTCTCCGCGACCGCCCAATAGACGGTTCCGATGCAGATGAGCGCCTGGACGGAGAGGAACGAAGCCGCAGAGACCGCGCGCGACAGGGTTTTGAATGTCTTGATGCGTTGCATTGAAATAGTCCGGAAATGACGCGCCGCGCGACCATGCGCGGCCGACTGCCGCCGCACGGTCACGACGCGAACAGGGATAGGTATGCGGTGAAAAGTGCGGTTCTGGACCGCTCAGGCCGGGACGGAGGGCGGTGCGCGCGGCTGGTTGGCGCTCGTCTTGCGACCCGAGGCCGGTCCGTGTCCGGAAGCAACCGCGTCCGGCGAAGTCCGTTCAAACCGAAGGAAAACAGCTTCGGGGACCGGTAAGGCGGGATGGCCGCTGGCGAACTTCGCCAGCACCGGCCGGACAGCGCGAACCTCCAGCGCTTGCGCCTTGCCGGTGACACGCAGCAGCGCCGCCACCTCGCCAGACCGTTCCACGCCGACGCCGGCACCGCCCGACAAAGCGTCCGCGAAGGCTGGCATCTCCGGCCGGCCAAGGCACAGCATCGCCAGCAGCACCATGCCCATCAGACATGAGCATGCCGCCGCCAGCGGCGCTTCTAGCAATCTGCCACGCTTGGCCGTCATGAAAGGTTGCGATCTCCCAAAACCTCCCCCGCCCTAGCGCAAGGTGGCAAGAAAGGAAAGCAAGCCGGGCACAAACCGGCAAGACACCGGCCCTGACGATGCAAATATCCCGGCTGCCCGGCCGTGCCTGGCAGTTCTTCCTTGAACCTTTCGCCCCCAAGTGCCAAATCTGTCGGGATTTCACGCTGGCTCTTTCAAAGGCCCCCTACCGGCAATACGGACAAAATGATCACCTATCTCGACGCCGCCACGGCACCGCTCAGAAATACCGGCCAGATCCGTCTCTATGGCGAGGAAGGCTTTGCCGGCATGCGCAGGGCATGCGATCTCACGGCGCGCTGCCTCGACGAGCTGGTGCCTATGGTCGAGCCCGGCGTTACCACGGAGGCAATAGACCGCTTCGTCTTCGAGTTCGGCATGGACCACGGCGCGCTGCCGGCGACGCTCAACTATCGCGGCTACACGAAATCGTCCTGCACCTCGATCAACCATGTCGTCTGCCATGGCATTCCCGACAACAAGCCGTTGAAGGATGGCGACATCGTCAACATCGACGTCACCTACATCCTCGATGGTTGGCACGGCGATTCCTCACGCATGTATCCTGTCGGCACCATCAAGCGTGCGGCTGAACGCTTGCTTGAAGTCACCTATGAATGCCTGATGCGCGGCATCGCGGCGATCAGGCCCGGCGCCCGCACCGGTGCCATCGGCGCTGCTATCCAGACCTATGCCGAGGGCGAGCGTTGCTCGGTGGTACGCGATTTCTGCGGCCACGGTGTCGGCCAGCTCTTCCACGATGCGCCGAACATCCTGCACTATGGCAATGTCAACGAGGGCGTCGAGATGCGGCCCGGAATGATCTTCACCGTCGAGCCTATGATCAATCTCGGCCGGCCGCATGTGAAGGTCCTGTCCGATGGCTGGACGGCGGTGACGCGCGATCGTTCGCTGTCGGCGCAGTACGAGCACACGATCGGCGTGACCGATACCGGCTGCGAGATCTTCACGCTGTCGCCCAAAAAGCTCGACCGCCCCGGCCTGCCGGCCTAATCTTGTTCCGCCGGGTCTTTCCGGCCAGGAAAATGCGGAGCGGCTTGTGGGGACAGGAAGCGACGACGACGAGCGGAGTTTCTTCTCCGAGGCGCCCATCCGGCCTGCGGCGAAACCCGTGACGTTTGACGAAAAGCCACATTATCTCGGCCATCGCGACCGCTTGCGCGAGCGCTTTGCCGCTGCCGGTCCGGACGCCCTGCCCGATTACGAGCTGCTGGAGCTCCTGCTGTTTCGCCTGATCCCTCGCGCCGACACCAAGCCGGTCGCCAAGGCGCTGCTGGCGCGCTTCGGCACGCTGGCCGAGGTGCTGGGCGCACCGGTCGGCCTGCTGCAGGAGGTCAAGGGCATCGGTCCGGCGGTGGCGCTCGACTTGAAAGTCGTCGCGGCGACCGCGCAGCGCATGGCGCGCGGCGAGGTTCGCGGCCGCGAAGTCCTCTCGTCATGGCAGCAGCTTCTCGACTATTGCCGCTCGGCCATGGCATTCGAGGAGCGCGAGCAGTTCCGCATTCTGTTCCTTGACAAGAAGAACGCGCTGATCGCCGACGAGGTGCAGCAGGTCGGCACCGTCGACCACACGCCTGTCTACCCGCGCGAGGTGGTCAAGCGCGCGCTAGAACTGTCGGCGACCGCGATCATTCTGGTCCACAACCATCCCACTCACCCATTTTGATCACGCTGGATCACGCTGGATACCGCTGAATCATAAGGATTTTTTGGCTTGTCGTAGAGTCGGGTACTGTGGCATATTGGGGTCGGTTTTAGGGGGATCGAAGCCCTTTTTGACCCCAGTCGCCGACCCCACGAAACCGTCTGGCGACCCCACTTGGAAGCCGATGGAGAACCCCAGTGCCAAGCCTTACCGATGGAGAAATACGCCGCGTCCTGAAGCAGGTGGAACAGACTGGAAAGCAGCTAAGCCTCGTCGATGGCGAAGGGCATGGAACCGGGCGCCTCGTGCTGGTCATGAAGCCGATGCCGACCCGCGTGACCGCCGACTGGATGGCTCAACAGTGGCGCGATCAGAAGCGTATCAAGAAGAAGCTCGGATCATATCCTTCGATGCCGCTTAGCAAGGCACGAGAAGTGTTCAATCGCGATTTCGCGGACATGATCCAAAAGGGTCGTAGCATCCGGATCGCTGGCGACACGCGGCCTGGCACCGTTGCCGATCTGTTCGAAGCCTATGTCGCTTACCTGAAGGAGGCAGGGAAGCCATCCTGGAAGGAGGCGGAAAAGGGCCTGAACAAGATCGCCGACACGCTCGGACGCAACCGTCCTGCCCGTGACATTGAACCGGACGAGATTACCGCGATCATCCGTCCCATCTATGAGCGCGGCAAGCGCTCGATGGCGGATCATGTACGAAGCTACATTCGATCCGCCTTTAGCTGGGGTTTGAAATCAGAGCATGACTACCGCTCCGCCTCGGCGCGTCGCTTCCGCTTGGTCTACAATCCTGCGGCGGGTATACCAACGGAGCCCAAGAAGGTCGGGACGCGCTGGCTGGACGAGGACGAATTCCTCCGACTCTATCGCTGGCTCGAATACCCCGATACGCCGGTGCATCCGCCATACACGCGCGCGGTCAGAATTCTGATGCTAACCGGGCAGCGTGTAGAGGAAATCGCACGACTACACGTCGATCAGTGGGACGCAAAGGAACGCATCATCGACTGGTCGAAGACCAAGAACGGTAAGCCGCACGCCATCCCCGTGCCGACGATCGCCGCCGAACTGATCGAATCAATCACGCCCAACGCTCACGGCTGGTTCTTTCCTTCAGCAACCGATCCGACCAAGCCGGTGAGCCACGGCACCCTCTATTCCTTCATGTGGCGCCAGCGAGACCGCGAGGTCATTCCGTTCGTGACAAACCGCGATCTGCGGCGGACGTGGAAAACACTTGCCGGCAAGGCCGGCCTATCCAAGGAGATCCGGGATCGCCTGCAGAACCATACGCTGCAAGACGTCAGTTCCAAGAGCTACGACCGGTGGAACTATATGCCCGAGAAGCGCGCGGCCATGGCAAAATGGGACAAATTCGTCCGCCCCATGCTGGCCAAGAAGCGCATGAAGTTGGCGGCATGAGTCCTCCGCCATCCAAACCCGCGCCTCGCCGCGCAAAGATCGACAGGCCTTCCGTCGAAATCGACGCTCGAACCTACACCGCCTTTGTCGGTGATCTGAAGCAGAAGATCGCCGCGGCGCGGCACCGCGCCAGCCTGTCGGTCAATCGCGAATTGGTCCTTCTCTACTGGACCATCGGCCGCGACATTTTGGGCCGGCAGGAGCGCGAGGGTTGGGGGGCCAAGGTGATCGATCGTCTGGCCGGCGATCTTGGCCGGGCTTTCCCGGAAATGACCGGACTGTCCGCCCGAAACCTGAAATGTATGCGCGCGTTCGCCGAGGCCTGGCCTGACGGCGAGTTTGTGCAACAGGTTGTAGCACAATTTGCCGTGGGGCCATAACGTCCGCCTTTTCCAAGTTACAGCGCCTGCACCGGCTTGCTTCAGAAAGGCGCATCAGTCGAGCAAAACAGTTCCCATTTTGGGAGAAGCTCTGATGGATCGAAGCGAGGGAGCGGATTCAACAGTCTTATGCGTGCGACGCGGAGCATTGGGCGTTCCCTTGACCGTCATCATCCCGATCGCTCGCACAACAACCTCATATACTCGCCGGTGGACGGATCGATCGAGAGCAAGCCGAAATTGCTGATGCCACGCTCCTGGCCGAACTCTTCGATCTCGGCCACGTCCTGCCCACAGCGCACCAACTCGCCCGTGGCGTCAAACGCTCCCCAACAACGAAAGCGACCAGGATTGTCGGCATCGATCGAACTGGAATATCCCACCCCGAGAAGAAGGTCGCAGTTGCGCCGCCCTGTCCGCTGAAGCCTGTGCTCACCAGGCCGATCACATGACCGGCCTCGTTGAACACTGGTCCGCCGCTCATACCGCCCGGCCAATCGGCGTCGATCCGGATGACCGGCCAGGGCCGACCGCGCGCGCCATCGGCTGGAGCGAATCGGCTTCCCACACCGCGCGCTTTAGGGAGGAAGGGACACGCGCTACCCGAATCGTGGCTTCGCGTTTAGGAAACCAATTTCGAGGAAATACTTCAAACGCAGGATCTCGCTTTTCACGCGCTGTTGGCAGCGCGCGCCGCCTAGCAGGCTGTGGAAAAAGGATCGGAGATACCCGTTTTGAATCTGGTTTGTGCTCGGTCTGATTCCGATACGTTCCGTGAACAAAACAGTTTTTCAACAGCCTGCTAGATGTGAGTGTCAAAAGGTTTCACGATTCAAATTAATAGCCGTGAAGCTTGCCGAACAGCGCGTAAGAGGCGAGATCGAATACGGCCGCCGGATCGCTGGGCAGGTAGTGGATGGTCTTAGGAATGCCAGCATCAACAACCCGCATCAGCGTGGCGAAGTTGTCGGCGATGAACCTGCGTTGCTCGGAGAGGTTGGCTAGCTGTGAGCTTTCGGCTCTCGTCCTCCCTTGTTTCGGTCGGGCTCATGGCGAACAGAAACGGGTCGGCCGAGAAGCTCTGCATCGTTAGAAGCGCTGGCTTGCATCTCACTCGCCCGCACAGTCGCGGGCATACTCTGCGACTTTAGGCCTTGATCGGATTTTATGTCAGTCGTGCCCGCGTCGTGCGCGGCGTGGCCAGAAGCAGGCTCGTTTCGCTGCCCGTTATGCCGGCAATTAGGCGGATGCGCCGTAGCACGGCATCGAAATCGGTCAGTGAGGCAGTCCCGAGCTCGACCACCAGGTCCCAGCGGCCATTGGTGGTGTGGATGGTGGAAACCTCGGGGAGACCGCCCAGCGCCCGGACCACGCGGTCGGCAGCATGGCCCTCAATCTCGATCAACATGATACCGCGGATACGCTGATCGACGGCGTCGGCGCGCAGCACCACCGTGTAGCCGATAATCTCGCCGGATCGTTCCAGCCGCTCCATACGTGCCCTCACCGTGGCACGCGAGACGCCCAGATCGACGGCGAGATCCGACACGCTGCGACGCGCGTCATGGCGCAGCAAGGTCACGAGCCTTTCGTCCAGTGCATCCATAGTGGGCTACCATTTTGATCAATTTCGCTGCCACTACGATAAACTAAGCTTTCCGGATTGCCACTTTTACCTGTTCAGATCGCCACCTCGCCATGGTCCCCTCGCGGTCATTCGAACTTGGACCGCGGGGAAATTAATGCGTTGCCGAATCGTTGGGGCGCCGGTGCAGGACGGTGCCGGCAGGATGGGATGCGAAATGGGGCCGAGCGCACTGCGGACCGCCGGACTGGCTGAGGTGCTGTCCGGCCTCGGCCACGCCGTCGAGGATATGGGCGCCGTCCAGGCAGCTCCGGCAAGGCGCATTGTACACGGCAATTTGGCGCTGAAGGCCCTTCCCGAGATATCGGCTTGGACATCCGCGATTGCCCAGGCCGCCTACGCAGCGAGTGCGGACGCCATGCCGATCTTTCTCGGCGGCGACCATTCGATCTCGGCCGGGACCGTGTCGGGCCTCGCCCGTCGCGCCGCAGAGGCTGGTCGGCCGCTGTTCGTACTTTGGCTCGACGCGCATCCGGATTTCCACACGCTCGACACCACCGCCAGCGGCAATCTGCACGGTGTTCCGCTCGCTTACGCCAGCGGTCAGCCCGGTTTCAGCGGCTACTTCCCGGACCTGCCGGCAGCCGTCGATCCCAAGCGGATCTGCACGATGGGCCTGCGCAGTGTCGACCCGGCCGAGCGCATGGCGCTCAACGACGCGGGAGTGACCGTGCACGACATGCGTGCCATCGACGAGCATGGCATCGCGCCGTTACTGCGCGCCTTCCTGGCGCGCGTCGCTGATGAAGACGGGCTGCTGCATGTCAGTCTCGACGTCGACTTCCTCGACCCCTCCATCGCGCCGGCGGTCGGCACCACGGTTCCCGGCGGCGCGACGTTCCGCGAGGCGCATCTGGTTATGGAGATGCTGTCCGACAGCGGCCTCGTCTCCAGCCTGGACCTGGTCGAGTTGAACCCCTTTCTGGACGAGCGTGGCCGGACCGCGACACTGATGGTCGACCTGACGGCGAGCCTGATGGGCCGCCGCATCATGGACCGTCCGACCCGCAGCCATTCCGGGAGCTTTTGATCATGACCACAGCCAAGCTGAACATCGTCCCCTTCGTCAGCGTCGACCGCATGATGAAGCTGGTGATTGCCATCGGCATCGAGCGCTTCCTGACCGAGCTCGCCGGCTACATCGAAGAAGACTTCCGTCGCTGGGAGCTTTTCGACAAGACGCCACGCATCGCCTCGCACAGCCATGTTCATCAAGCAATGCCGGGACTTCGGCTTCGGCATCGATCAGGTGCGCGTGCTGCTGGAGCTATCCATCAGCACCGACCGCGATTGCGTCGAGACGCGCGACATTGCCCAGGGGCATCTTGACGAGGTCCGCCAGAAACTCGCCGAACTGCGCTTGCTCGAACGTCGGCTGGAAAGCTTTGTGACCCGCTGCAACATCGCCTGTGCCGGTGGACCCGGCCAGGACTGCGTGATCTTCAAAGACCTTACGGCGTCACAGACGGGAGCTTGCTGTGGGGCGCCATCACGCCCTTGAATCCTGGAGATCGATTATCGCCCGAACTCGCGTATGCTCGCTGCACAGCCCGTTTCTTAGGATTGTTACCACATGACGCGCGAATGCTTGACCGGCTGGCCTACTGCCAGCCTCGCTCGCCTGGCAGTAAGCGTTCTTATGCTGGTCGCCACGCCCTCGGTCGTGTTGGCCCAACCCCAAGCGATCAGATTGTTGACCTTCAACGTCAATATTCACAACACGGCCTACGAGAGCTTTTCCGCCTACATCAGAACCCTGCATCCGGATATTGTCGTGCTACAGGAGGCGAGCAAAGCTTGGCTTGCGAAAACGGTGCTCGCAGAGTTTCCTTATGGGCAAGCCGGGCCAGGCCACTATGTCATCGCCAGCCGCTTCCCGCTGGTCAAGGATTCGGCGCCGGCCAGCCTCCGGAAACGCGTCCACCGGCTGGTGGCGCAACGAGTGCTGGTTTCGCTTGGTGATGGCGGCGATGGTGTGGTGGCCATCTACAATGTCCATCCAGCGACACCGCGCCTGCGAAACGGCATCGAGCGCCAGGAGGAGGACTACGCGGCGTTGTCCTTGCAGGTGGCGGGTGAGCCGACAAATCGCGTCATCATCGCCAGCGGTGATTTCAATGCCGTGCCGAAGTTTCCGGTTTTCGTCCGGTTCCGCACAGCAACAGGCCTCGTGCTGCTCGACAGCGACACGCTTGCAACCCCTACGCGTTTTCCGAAAGAGTACGGCCTTCCAACGTGGTTGGGAGCTGCTATCGACCACGTCACCGCGAAGGGGCCAGTTACGCTCGTCAGCCGCTCTGTCGGGCCGGCGCTGGGATCGGATCACCTTCCGGTGGTCGCTGATCTCTTGGTCGATATGCCCCGTTAATATCGAGCCTATAACAATCCAACACGATTGGATGCAGGTAGTTCACTTGGCCTCAAATCAGTAAGCCTTGTCGCCGCCGCATGCTCTTCGCCATCACGTCCACGGCAGGTACGGCAATGGCGGCAACGTAATGCCTAACTGGCTTTGCTGGCGGACGCCATTCGCAACGAGCAGGGCGTAGGTGACGAGCTGCGCTGTCATCTCGGCCTTCATCGCCCAGCCGACGACGGGGCGGGAGAACAGGTCGACCACGGCGGCAACGTAGAGCCATCCTTCTGCGGTCTCGCCGTAGCGAGCGAGCGGCTTTGCGGTGGTCATCGACAGTTCGCCGGTAAGGTCGGGTTGCTTGCGATCGGCGGCAAGCTCGGTGGCATCGTCGCGGTGGCCGATCCGATCAAGGCCACCACCAAGGAGGCCATTCAAGCGCTGCGCGAAACTGGCCTTCGGATCATCATGGCGACCGGCGACAACGAACTGACCGCAAAGGCGGTTGCCTCAAAGCTTGGCATCGATGAAGTACGCGCCGGCGTTCTGCCTGAAGACAAGAAGGCGCTCATCGACCAACCGCATGCGGGCGGTTCCAAGGTCGCCATGGCGGGAGATGGTGTCAACGATGCCCCGGCCCTCGCGGCGGCCGACGTCGGCATCGCCATGGGCACCGGCGCGGATGTGGCTGTGGAAAGTGCCGGTATCACGCTGGTGAAAGGCGACCTCAATGGCATCGTCAGGGCAAGGACCCTCGCCCAGGCGACCATACGCAACATCAAGCAGAACCTGTTTTTTGCCTTCATCTACAACGTGCTTGGCGTGCCGATCGCCGCTGGCGTCCTCTATCCGGTGTTCGGGACCCTGCTGTCGCCGATGATCGCGGCTGCCGCCATGAGCCTGTCCTCCGTGTCGGTAATTGGAAATGCGCTCCGGCTGCGCACTTTGAAACTGTAAGATCGAGGAGGTTCCACATGAACATCGGTGATGCATCGGCACAGGCAGGCTTGCCGGCCAAGACCATCCGCTACTACGAGGAAATCGGACTTTTGAAGCCTGGGCGGGCCGAGAACGGCTACCGTGACTACTCCGTCAAGGATCTCCATGGGCTCAGGTTTTTGCAGCGTGCCCGCAGTCTCGGGTTTTCGGTCGACGAGTGCAGGCAACTGCTGTCACTCTACAATGACAAGGCCCGTGAGAGCGCGGACGTCAAAGCGATTGCGGAAGCCAAATTGGTGGAGATCGACCGGAAGATTGCCGAGCTGGTCGGACTGCGCGGCGCTTTGCACCACCTTGTAGCGCACTGCCATGGTGATGAACGTCCGGACTGTCCCATCATTGACGAACTGGCGGGCCAAGGGCTGGTTCAATGAAAAGAGCGGCGGCGGCGGCGATCCTGTCGCTAGCTTGTGCATCCGGTGTCGCTGGCACCAACACGGACCATGCGGTTGTCGAGGCGCGGCAGGCCACGATGAAGGCGATGGCCGGTGCAGCCAGAACCGTCGCCGGAATGTTCAATGGCAAAGTGACCTACGACCCCGGTGCGTTCAGGGCCGCGGCCGAGACACTCCGCTCGCACACCGCCGCCCTCGGGACGGAGTTTCCGAGTGCTTCGTTGGGAGCGCCGTCCAGTGCCAAGCTCGAAATCGACCAGGCTCGACCGGAATTCGAGGCGCTGGCAGCGCACATCGCGTCACTTGCGGATGTGTTGGCGGCTGACGCCGCACGAGCACCAAACACGATCAGCGCCGACATGCGCATGGGACCGGGGATGGTCATGGGCGGCGGCAGCCTTCTCGGCAAGCGGCCAGGTGTTGTGGAGACTGCTCCCGCCAAACTCCCCGCAGAGCATGTACTCCACTTGATCCTGCAGGACTGCTCAAGTTGCCATTCGAAGTTTCGGCAGCATGTTCAATGACATCTCGTTAAGCCTTGATGGGGTCGAGCGGATATTAATCTAATGACCTTATCGACGGCCGGCCGCGTCCTTTACGTTGCGTCGCAATCGGCAAACTGCCAGATACGCGATAGCGTCAATCACGGTTGTGGCCGTCGTTAACAGTAGGCACAGGCATGGAAGTCAGCGAATTGCGCGTTCATACCCGCCAGGAATCGATTTTTCCCGGCGCGATGGTCATTGGTGCCGGGGCAGCAGGGCTGGTCGTCGCCCATGAGCTGATCGAGGCGGGTGTTGTAACAACGATACTGGAAAAGGAAACCCGCTTAGCGGAGCCGTGGCATCGCCGGCATGACCAGCTGCACCTCAACTCGCATAGGGATCTGTCGACGTTGCCTGGCGTCGATTATCCCGCAGACACTCCCGCCTTTCCGCATAAAAGGGCAGTGATCCAATATTTGAACAAATTCAGCGACACGCACGGTCTGCCGGTCGAATTCGGCGTCGCCGTCAAAGAGATCACGTTCAATGGCGATCATTGGGCCGTGAACACCAATAACGGACTCCGCCTGGCCCGCCATGTCGTCATTGCCACCGGGCGTGATCGGGAGCCGTTCATACCCGAATGGAAAGGCGCGAAGAACTTCGCCGGCCGGATCATCCATTCGGCGAATTTTGGCAATGTGCGAGACTACGCGGGAAGGCGCGTTTTGGTCGTCGGCGCCGGCAACTCCGGTTTCGACCTACTCAATCACCTGGTGGATGCGAACGCCGCAAATATCTGGCTGTCAGCCCGCAACGGCCCGTCGCTGCTGCCCAAGCGTATTGGCAAGATCGCGGTCCATAGCTTTTCGCCATACTTGGCGCGGTTGCCATTGTGGCTCGCCGACCCGATCATAGCGATCACGCAGCGTCTGGTGTTCGGCAACCTGACCAGGTTCGGCCTGCCGCGAGCACCCTCGGGAGGGGCTAGCCGGCTCAAGTCCGACTATACCGCCATTGCTACCGACGATGGCGCGGTCCGCGCCATCAAGGCCGGGAGAATTGCCGTGCTGCCAGGGATACTGGAGTTTACCAGGGGCGGCGTGGTCCTGAACAATGGAAACCTAATCGGGCCGGATATTGTCATCGCGGCGACCGGCTACCGGACCGGGCTTGAGGGAATGGTCGGCAAGCTCGGTGTGCTCGACGACAAGGGTGTGCCGTTGTTCAACGGTAGCGAAACTGACCCAAAACTGCCCGGCCTGTGGTTTACCGGCATGCGGCCAAACATTCGCGGCTGTTTCGCCAATGCCCGCATCCAGGCCAAGGCGATTGCCAAGAGCATTGTACAGCGCTGAAAGTGCCTAGCGCGCGGGTTCAAACAGTTCGACAGGATTGCCGGATGGATCTTCGACCAGCACCTGCCGACCGCCGTTTCCGATGATAATTCCACTCCGGAACGTCGCCCCTTCCGCCTTCAGCCCGTCCACGGCCTTGTCGAGGTCTTCGACTTCGATCTGGAAGCGATTCCAGCCGCCGGGCGCAGGTTGCGAACCATCCGCCATCGCCTGTCCCGCACCGCCCGCGCCAGGCCGGTTGAGAAGCAGGCGCAGGTCGCCGAGAACAGCCGCGCGAAACCCGGTGCGGGGTGAATGTCCAACTCGAATCCCAGGAGCTTGGTATAGAACGGGATTGCTGCGTCCACGTCCCGGACGATGTATCTGAGATTGACAGGCATCTTTTTTCCTTTCGCGTTGCTGCCTCGTGAGATGTCGGCCTAAAGCGCCAGAAATCCTGTGACACCGGCGGCGATGACCACGGCCCAGGGCGGAGCTTTCCAGGCCGTCAAGGCAGCGAACGACACGGCTGCGATCGCCATTGCCCTCGGCGAAGTCACACCCTCGGTGAAGACCGGATGGTAGAGCGCCGCCGCGAGCAGGCCCACGACCGCAGCGTTCACGCCCAGGAGTGCCCGTCTTACCAAGGGCGACTTCCGTAAAGTGTCCCAGAACGGCAGACCGCCCATGATAAGCAACGCCGACGGCAGGAAAATCGACAGCAGCGCGACCCCCGCGCCGACAACCCCGGTGGGCGACGGCGCGTAGATGGCGCCCAGATAGGCCGCGAAGGTAAACAGTGGGCCGGGCACGGCCTGCGCTACACCATAGCCGGCAAGGAACGCCTCCTTGCTGACGTGTCCGGTGTCGACGACTGCGGCCTGCAGCAATGGCAGCACCACGTGGCCACCGCCGAAGACCAGCGAGCCCGAGCGATAAAAGCCTTCGACCATCCGCAGCGTCGCGTCTCCCGTCGCCGTCGCCAGCGCGGGCAGGACAAACAGCAATGCGAAGAAGACGGCGAGGAACATTGCACCGGCCCGTCTGCCGACGGGGACAGCGATCATATCATGCTGGCCATCCCCGCCGAGGCTCGGATGCAGCCAGACAAGCCCGATTATTCCACCAGCCGCAATGACGAGTAGCTGGCCCAGGGCAGTCGGCATGAGCATGGCTATCACCATGCCGATCACGGCGATCGTCGCCCGCTCCCGGTCTGGCGCGAGATTGCGGGCCATGCCAAGCACCGCGTTGGCGACGACGGCGACAGCGGCCGCCTTCAACCCCTGTATCCATCCGCTCCCGCCCTGGGCTCCAAGCGCCGCAGCCCCATAGGCGAACGCGATCATGAGGATCACAGATGGCAGCGTGAACGCGGCCCACGCCGCCACCAGGCCGGCATAGCCGGCCCGCTGAAGGCCGATCGCCATCCCAACCTGGCTGGAGGCCGGTCCCGGCAGAAACTGGCAAAGCGCGACGAGATCCGCATAAGCCTGCTCTGTGAGCCACTTCCTGCGGACGACGAACGCTTCGCGGAAGTACCCGAGATGGGCCACGGGGCCACCGAACGAGGTCAGTCCCAATCCGAGGAACACGCGGAAGACTTCCGCGACCGTGCCCCGGGACTGCCCGGTCGCCACTACGCTCCCTTCGCCGGCGCTCATGATGCCCTCCCCGCGCAGCAAAGTATTCTCAGCGCGGCTCCATCATCTCGCCAATCAATTCGCGCACCTTGCCACGAGCTATTTCGAGGGCATCCCGGCCGAGCGGCGTGGCGCGGTAAATGCGCCTGATGGACCGACCCGCGCGGCGTGGCTCTGAAACCAGATAGCCCTTCTTTTCCATCGCGCGGAGCATGGGGTAGAGCGTGCCGGCACTCAGCCGGTAGCCGTGGCGGCCGAGTTCCTCGATCATCCACTGCCCGTAGACCTCGCCTTCCACCGCGTGATGCAGAACGTGCAGCCGGATCAGCCCGCTCAACAGGTCCTGATGCTCCATGGCTTGTGTACCTCAAAAAAACCTCACAATCGAATTTCGATATCGGGAACCGATTGTAATCGGGATCAGTTAGGTAGGCAACTCGTCGAATGCGTCGGCGGGTGCATTCATGTACCAAAGGAGATTATCATGGCCAGCGAAGCAGACCGCGATCCACGGCACCATACCCAGAAGATGCAGACCCGCCTTCAGGAGATCATGGACCATCTTCGCGCAGACATCGGCAAGGTAGACGAGCCCCAGCTCAAGGCGATGTTCGAGACGGCTGCCGAAGTCCTCGGTGGACTGAAAAAGGCGTTCAGCGACTACGAACAGAAGAATGAAAGCGCGTGGCGCTGACGGTCAACGATGCCCGCAGTTCACGGGTTGTTGACAAAACAGGTCCCCGAAACATGTTACCTGCCTGCCGAGCATAGCATCGGCGGGCCACGTTTTGATGAAGATTGCCAGCCGAGCGGATAGCCTCCGTATGATTAAACCGGCCGCTCTAGCAGCAGCATGCGCCATTTTATGCAACCTCACTGCCCTCACACCGGCGGAGGCTGGGAAACAGTCTGCTTTTGTGACGGCGACCGAGGACCTGCGCTTCGAGCCCGACAGTGTGACCATCAGGGCCGGGGACACTGTTGTGTGGCAAAACCAGTCCATCCTGGTTCACACCGTGACCGACGACCCCGCCAAAGCCCTCAAGCCGGCGCATTCAGTGTTGCCCACAGGCGCGAACGCATTTGATTCCGGCCGCATGAAGCTCAACGAGCGGTTCGAGCACGCCTTTTTAGTACCCGGCAGATACAAATACTTTTGCATTCCTCATGAGGGTGCCGGGATGATCGGCGAAGTGATCGTTACGCCTTAGTGTGCCTGCATATTGACGGCCATTCTGTCGCTTCCAGATTGGCAGCAGGGCCAGGAGAACGGGTACGCTGTCCTAATATCGTAAGCCTCTAGAAATGTGCAGATACGACGTTCTCCTCGTTCAGCCTGCAGGCGCTCGACCTGATCCGCGAGGAAGATGGTGACCGGCCTATGGCGTCCTGTCGCGGACGGGAGACGCTGGCAAGCCGCCAGCATTCTCCTCCTGGGCGGCGAAGACATTGTGAGCGTAGGCGTCAAGAATACCCTCGCACTTGGTGAGCCATTCCTGCGCCACCTGAGAGAGAGGGGCAACATAAAAATCGTTCCTTTGGATCTTCGCGAACCAGGTCTTGAACTTCGCGAATTCCTGCTCGTTTTCCTCGAGCTCGGCGTAAGTAAAATGCTTGACCCGGGTCTCCTCGGCGATCTCCGTTTCGTAAGCCTCGCACTTGCTGACCAGTTCCTTGTATTCCTCGTCGCGGTCGGCGTTGAAACGCCGAACGATCTTGTCCTCTTCCCTCGGGTCGAGCCCGGCGGTCGTCATCAGCACCGCTTCGCCATCCATTTCGGCGATTTCGTTCTCCAGCACCTTCAGCCGACGTAGATGGTCGTCGGACTTGGGCAGAAGGCATACGCCGCCCTGCATGTAGACCGCACCCATGCCCTTAAGCTTGCGCCAAACCGCGATGCGTTTGCGCGCCGGCTCCGGCGGCACTTTATACGTCAATAAGAGCCATTCGAGTGTTTTCATGGAACTCCTTGCATGTTACCATCGTTACATTAACGATCAGGATCATATGATGAGACCGAGACTTCCACACATGCTCAGGCTACCCTTGCCAGCCTTGGTCTTCGATGACCAGTTCCTTGGAGACGGCATCGAGACAATGTCCCGCCGTATTGTTCTTGGAGCCGGCGAGATCGTCGCCGCAACCTGTCTCTTTGTCCGCGAGGTTGATCTCGCGGCCTGTCCCGGCGGCAATTGGGTGCTGGGGGTCGGTATCTTCTTCGTGCTGGCGCGCACGCTTCCCCATTGAAAGTGCGATCCGCCATGACACCGGCCTTGCGCAAGCCCAAACCCCTCTGGCGTCGTGCGGCTAAGACCCTGGTTGGCGCCGCCATCGGGGTCGCCGCCGGGATGGCCTTATGGGCGGGCTATCTCCAGCTCACCGGCAACATCCACGAGGTCGAGCCGGGCGTGCTCTACCGCTCGGCGCAGCTCGCGCCGGAACGGCTCGATTCCGTGATTCGGGGGCGGCACATCCGCACCGTGCTCAACCTGCGCGGCGCATTCCCCGGCACGCCCTGGTATGAGGCGGAAGTGGCAAGCGTCCGCGACGCCGGCGCGCAACTCATCAGCCTGCCGATGTCGGCCACCACCCAGCCCGACGCCGCGCTGCTGGCGTCGCTCGTGCAGACGCTGCGCACGGCGCCCCGTCCGATCCTGATCCATTGCAATTCTGGGTCCGACCGCACCGGGCTGGCCTCTGCCCTGTTCGAGTTGCTTGAAGAGGGCAAACCGGCGGCCGAGGCTGATGCGCAGCTGTCATTCCGCTATGGGCATTTCCCGTGGCTCACCAGCCGCACCGGCGCCATGGATCGCACGTTTCAGCAGGTGGTCGAAACCAGCAAAGCCCCTTTGACAAGCTCTGCCGATGTCCAAGCGCAATAGTCTTTGCCGTCGTTTGCGCTCGATCCTGGCGCATCCGAGTGCCAGTGAGATTTGGCCCATAGCCGCCGTATTGCTGGCCGGGTGCCTGATTCTAGGCTTCGGCATGCTCGCCGAAGAGGTTCTGGAAGGCGACACCTCCAAATTCGACCTGTCCGTCATCATGGCCTTGCGCAGCGGCGGCAATCTCGCCGACCCTATCGGCCCGGCCTGGCTGGAAGAGGCAGGTCGCGATGTGACGGCCCTCGGAAGCTTTACCTTCCTCGGCTTTGTTTTCGCGGCGACGGTCGGATATCTGTTGCTGATCCGCAAGCGCGCACTGGCGCTGCTTATGACTGTAGCGGTGCTTGGCGGGGTCGCCATCAGCACATTTCTCAAGATAGGCTTCGACCGGCCCCGGCCCGACATTCCGCATGCCGCGCGCGTCTTTACTGCGAGCTTTCCGAGCGGCCACGCCACGCTATCGACGATCGTGTTTTTGACGCTGGGCGCCCTTCTGACGCGTGTTAACGCCGATCCGCGCGTCAAATTCTACTTCGTGGCGATGGCGGTGTTTCTGACCGTCATGGTCGGGCTGAGCCGCGTCTATCTGGGCGTGCACTATCCCACCGACGTGTTCGCCGGCTGGTTTGTCGGGGCGGCCTGGGCAATCCTTTGCTGGTCGGGCGTCCATTGGCTCCAACAGCGCGGCACTTTGGAGCCAGACGCAGCATCCTCCATCCATTCAACGAACGATCAAAACAACAAAGTGGTTAAGTCATGATTTCGTGGGCAACAGCGGCGCCGGCCGTGACAGCGGCGTTTCTGGCCTCCTTGGTGGAGGCCGTGGAAGCGCTGACTATTGTGCTGGCGGTGGGCACTGTGCGCGGCTGGCGGCCGGCCCTGACCGGCACCGGCGCGGGTCTGGCCTTGCTGGCACTGCTGGTCCTGGCCCTTGGGCCGCTACTTGACCGCGTGCCGCTGCACGCGCTGCAGCTCGTTATCGGCGTGCTGCTGCTGCTGTTCGGCCTGCGCTGGCTGCGCAAGGCGATCCTGCGCTCGGCCGGGGTGATCGCCCTGCATGACGAAACCAAGGCATTCGCCAAGGAAGAGGCCAATCTGCGGGCCGCCCAAGGCCAGCACGAAACGCAGCTCGACTGGATTGCCGGCATCACCGCGTTCAAGGCGGTGGTGCTGGAAGGGCTTGAAGTCGTATTCATCGTCATTGCGGTGGGTGCCGGCAGGGGGCTTCTTGTGCCAGCCGCCATTGGCGCGCTGGCCGCCTGCCTGGTCGTACTGCTGCTCGGCATTATCATCCACCGGCCGCTTGCCCGCGTCCCCGAAAACCTGCTCAAGTTTGGCGTCGGCATCATGCTTTCGTCCTTTGGCGTGTTCTGGACCGGGGAAGGGCTCGGCATCGACTGGCCGGGGCAGGATCTCGCCATCGTCGCGTTTGTCGCGATGTTCCTGCTGGTCGGCATGGTGACGGTCAGATTGTCTGTGCATAAGGATGTGGAGGGCACGCCATGAACGTTGCTTCCCTCATTTTGCGCGAGCTGTTTGGCCTCTTCGTCGATGACGAATTCCTGGCCCTGGGGGTGCTGGCGGTGGTTGCCATCTGTGGGCTGCTTGTCTGGTTCGCCGTGCCGCAGCTCTTGGTGGGCGGGCTGCTGCTGGCCGGATGTGTTGCCGTCGTCATGTCCAGTGCGCTGAAAGCCAGCCGGAAATGAAGTCCTCGGCGGACTGAAAAAGGCGTTCAGCGACGACGAACAGAAGAATGAAAGCGCGTGGCGCTGACACATGTCGGGTGCTGTCAAGGGGGCTGGACGCCAATCTAGGCCCGCTTCTCCGGAACAGCCCCGAGCGTCCGCCGTGGCGAAAAGTGTCTGATCTTGCGGCCGATGATCATCAGCTGGCGGGCGGTGTTATTGCGCAGCCGGCGAATGCGCCATTCCAATCCGGTTTCGGTAGTGATTGCCTTGGCGTAGAGGCTGGAGCGCAAGGCGGTTGCGTCGGCGGCGATTTTGATCGGGTCATCGTAGAAGGCGCAGATCTTGTCGACACCCATGCCAGGCGTTTCCAGCCAGGCGGGGATGTACGTCGAGCACAGGCGATCAACATCGGTGACCACCCGCTGGATGCCGTGACCTTGCGCCGGGCATGTCGTGGAGAACGCATCGCCAATGAGGACGACGCCTTCGCGGCGGTGTCCCGTCGTTGTCGTCAGGCTGACCTGCCGGAGCTCTACCGGGCTGGCGACGGCGAAGTTGCCGCACAGCGCTGATATCTCCGGCATCAGTTGCAAAAGCACTTGTTGGGGATCCGCGCGGAAAGCCTGTATCCATGGATCGGCGACGATCCGGTAAGCAAACATGTTTGCCCGCATTCGGTTGCCGATCCGGAAGATGGTAATAAAGGGAATCCGGGCCGCGTTGCGCTTAGGGTAGAAGGTGATGGACCGAGAGCCGAACTCCTGCGGCGAGATCGCAAGGTCGAATCCCATCGCCAGCGAATGCGCCTTAGAATGCTCGACGCGCTCCACGCCGACGGCGCGCCGTACCGACTCACTGTAGCCGGTGGCCACCACCAGCAGGCGGGCGTCGATGACGGTGCCGTCGGTGAGCACAAGGCGCTGCCAGTCCGGCCCGGTCGAGATTTCGGCGACCTTACCCACCGTCAGCGTAACTTCCGGCGGCAGGGCCTCGCGCAGGCCATTGACCAGAGGGCCGTAGGAGAATCCGAACTCCGACTCCGGCTTGCGCTGGAAGAACTGGCCGAGGCGGAAGACATGGATTTTGCCCGTCGGGGTGACAAGGGGCCTGATGGTGGGACCTAGGCCGAGCTTCTCGAACACCCGCATCTGCTCGATGCGCGTTTTCTCAGCCCTAAATTCGTCGTGATGGACGCGGTGCGGATCGATCAACGCCACATTGCGCCCGGCCTTGCCCAGCACGGTTGCCAACGTGGTGCCCGCCAGACCCGCGCCGACGATCGCCACGTCGACCGTCATCGGCTCCGCGTTGGCGGCAGTCGCCTCAGGATCCTTCTGGCTGGTCATCATGCCTCTCCGGGTTTGCCCTGAGTATCTTTCGGCCTCTTTTCAGCGCGATGAAATTGCCGAACCATCGATAAACTCGAGGCCGCCCGCCTCGTTGAGTTTGTGCAGTTTGTGGCCATTTCATAGCTCATCTGGAGTTAAGATCGTCTCAATAGCCTGCCCTAGGCCAGTCCAAATCAAGCAGATAGTGCTGAGCTCGCCACGACCAGAGAGGAGCGGCCGCGTACACGAGTCGTGGCGTATGACCACTCGTTTTGGTCCAAAGACCGTAGAGCCGCGCAATCGAGCGGGTATGCCGTCCTGACGGATCGCCGGCGACCCAATAGCGGCCCAACCTGGCGCGACTGGGTCGTCTGGATCAACCGGCAGATAATGTCCAGTTAACGACCGAGACTGTTGAAAAACTCGGCTTGAATGGCCGCCCAACACGTGATTCCATCTCTCTGCTGAGCGCTGGAGATGATTTGTCATGATGGGCAGGCTCGTTCTTCAAGAACAACTCTTCTACGAGTTTCGGCTTGATGAGCACGTACCTGCCGGTCACCTACTCAGACGCATCGATGCGACGCTTAATCTAAGCTTTGTGCATGAGCACCTCGCCTCAAGCTACAGCCACACTGGCAGGCCTTCGATCGATCCCGAGTTGATGCTACGAATGCTCCTCGTGGGGTATCTCTACGGCATTCGGTCAGAGCGGAGGCTTTGCGAGGACGTTCATCTTAACTTGGCATTCCGCTGGTTCTGCAAGCTCGGCCTCAACGGAGCTGTGCCGGACCACTCAACGTTCAGCAAAAACCGCTACGGCCGCTTTCGCCAAGGGGATCTGTTTCGAAAGTTATTCGAGGAGATCGTTGGTCATTGTGCCACGGCTGGGTTGGTCTCAGGCACGGATACTGCAGTCGATGCCAGCTTCATCGAGGCGGATGCGAGCTGGGAGAAGAAACTTCCTGGTGACGCCGGTGCAACCGCCTGGTCCGACGGTGGCACTATCTCGCGGCCAGTGCATGAGTATCTCGACGCTCTCGATGCAGCGCTGCCGCAGGCCCCAGATGAGCGTGAACCTTCGACGCCGAAACATATATCGCCGATTGATCCGCAAGCTGGCTGGTCAAACAAGCATGGACGTGGCCGTTTCGGGTATTCAACCAACTACTACATCGACACTGAAACCAGCGTCATTCTTGACGTCGAGGCCAGCCCGGCTCGCTTCGCCGCAGAGGTGGACACAACCAAGACAATGGTGTTGCGGACGCGCGAGCGTCTTGGGCTGACGCCTGAACGGCTGGCAGCTGACAAGGCTTACGGCAGCGCCGGTCTTCTAAGCTGGCTTCTGCAGCAGGGTATCGAACCGCATATCCCGGTGATTGAACGCCAACACCAGACCGCCGGCAAACTGACCCGCGACGCATTCTCCTATGACAGGCAGAGCGACAGCTTTACCTGTCCTGAAGGTCGGCAATTGACCTATCGGGGAAGGGACATCGGCGCGCGCGCCAATGTCTATTTCGCTCGCCCGTCCGACTGCGGCGCCTGTCGCTCAAAGCTGGATTGCACAGACGGATCAGCGCGACGAATTACACGATCTTTCGACGAGGATGCGCGTGATCAGGTACGAGCGTTGCGCGACACACCTAGCTATGCCCGCTCACGGCGACTGCGCAAGAGGATCGAGCGGCTCTTTGGCCACCTCAAGCGCAACATCGCGTTTCGACGATTGAGGCTACGCGGCCTGAGCGGGGCAAAAGAAGAATTCCTTCTCGCCGCAGCGGTTCAGAACCTCCAACTGTTGGCAAGACGGCTGGCCGCTGCATGAAGTGGACCGGTTCGGCAGACATGGCGCCAACCAATCGGCTCCAGTGCCCTGGGGTGGTTCCAGCTAGTTATTCAACAGTCTCGACCCTTTTCCGTACAGGCACAGGCGACCACCTTTTATCAGCGGATCAAGGGCTGTCGTGTACGGAAACTATGTGCGGAATTCGGTCGCGTCCCCACAGGTGGTGTATCTCGGCGGTAGCGAAGCCGCTCGCGAGCGCGCCCTCAACAGCGCCGTAGCGAGCGAGCGGCTTTGCGGTGGTCATCGACAGTTCGCCGGTAAGGTCGGGTTGCTGACACCAACCTGATTCGAAGGAACCATCGATGACCGACGACATGATGAACCTGCGCGCGCTCGTGGAGAAGACTCCGGATTCCGATCTCTTGCGCGAGATGATCGGCTTTGCCGCCGAGCGGCTGATGGAGCTGGAGGTGGGAGCCGCCACCGGCGCCGCCTATGGCGAGAAGAACCCGTTGCGCACGGCCCAGCGCAACGGCTATCGTGAGCGCGACTGGGAGACGCGCGCCGGCACCGTCGAACTGCGCATCCCCAAGCTCAGGAAGGGCTCCTACTTCCCCGGTTTCCTCGAACCGCGCCGCATGGCCGAGAAGGCGCTGACCGCCGTCATCCAGGAAGCTTATGTGCAAGGTATCTCGACCCGCTCGGTCGACGACCTGGTCAAGGCCATGGGTATGAGCGGCATCTCTAAAAGCCAGGTCAGCCGGCTGTGTGAAGAGATCGACGGCAAGGTCAAAGCGTTCCTCGAAAGACCCATCGAGGGCGACTGGCCATATCTGTGGATCGACGCCACCTACCTGAAGGTGCGCCGCGGCGGCCGCATCGTCTCGGTCGCCGTCATCATCGCTGTCGGCGTCAACGCGGACGGCCGGCGCGAGGTGCTGGGCATGGAGGTCGGCACCTCTGAGGCCGAGCCGATCTGGACGGAGTTTTTGCGCAAGCTGACCCGCCGCGGCCTGCGCGGCGTCAAGCTCGTCGTCTCCGATGCCCATGAAGGCATCAAGGCGGCCGTCACCAAGGTGCTGTGCGCGACATGGCAGAGATGCCGCGTCCACTTCATGAGGAACGTGCTGGCCCATGCCGGCAAGAGCGGGCGCCGCGTCGTCTCCGCTTTCATCGCCACCGCCTTTGCCCAGGAAACGCCCGAGGCCGCAAGCACGCAATGGCGCGCCGTCGCCGACCAGATCCGGCCGAAGGTGCCGAAGCTGGCGACAATCATGGACGACGCCGAGCCCGACGTGCTTGCCTACATGACTTTCCCCAAGGAGCACCGCGCCAAGCTGCACTCGACCAACCCGATCGAGCGCCTCAACGGCGAGATCAAGCGGCGCACCGAGGTCGTCGGCATCTTCCCAAATGATGACGCCATCGTCCGCCTGGTTGGCGCGATCCTACTCGAACAGAACGACGAATGGGCCGTGCAGCGGGCGAGATACATGACGCTGGAAACCATCAGCCAAATGAGCGATGATCCTCTCATCAGCCTGCCAGCCGTGGCACGCTGATCAGCCCGGCCCCATGCCGGAGAGCGCGGCGACCAAGCCGTCAGCTACACCACTCCCTGGGACACGATCCGGAATTCTATTGTGCGGATAAGGCAAGCCATCCTAACTGCGTCGAACTAACAGGATGATTGGAGTTGACGTTCACGACACCAGAGGGACGCGGCAATGAGTAGAGCTCTGGTCAGAGTTTTCCTAAAAACGACTCTGATATCCGAGTTTCTCTCATAAGCGAGCGCAGTTCGGCTGGAGGCGCAAGCCAGAAAGTTCGAAAAACTTCCAAGAACCCCGGGCAAATTGGACGCCGCAGCGAACAATGAAGTTCACAAATACTCTGGCGAACATTCGCATTGGAGCGGTCAATATCGTGGGCAGAGGAGCGTCCGAAAGGGGCTGCCGGCGGCTCCCTCGCGGGAACGAAAAAAGAAGAGAAGCAGAACTTTCGTGTGCGATTTTTGCACACGGTCTCCCATAACTATTTGATTTTACTTACTTGTCCGCCCCATCCATCAAAGACGCAGTTAAGCTGTGTTAGACTGGACCGACTTGTCCGAGCCTCGGTCAGCCTGCGATCTTGGTTGGCGGACCCTCCGATTTCTATCCGGCCATATCCTCAAACACTACTCACTATGTTTGACCCCTTCCATCATCGGACAACTGATCCCATTCATTTCCGTATGGCCGCGTGATTGAGAATTCGGGAGCATTGTCATGCATGATTGGATTGCTTGATCGCATCGCCAAGCGGATCCACCCCCAGAGCGCTGCACTCCGAGGCACGCACGGTGGCGACAGGTGGCGATATGGATGGAGAACTCAATGGACGAGAGGAAATACCTAACTGCCGAGGAAGTCTCTGATCGCTATCGTGGGGGCGTCTCGGTTGGAACACTGCGAAACTGGCGAGCGATGAAGATCGGACCGACCTTCATCAAGATTGGCAAAGCCGTCCTCTATCCCGTCGAACACCTTGAAGCCTGGGATCAAAGGAATACGGTGGTTTGTCGTGCGCCAAATCGACTCGCCGAGAGCTCGCGGGACGAGGAGTGAAAGTCACTGATGAGCATTAGAATTCGGAAATGCTGATTGGCTCAAATGAGTTGTCGAAATGACGCGCCTATCGGTTGCGGAAGAGCTTGAAAGCGCCGCAAATCGTATCGCAGACATGTCGCGCGCGGATCTGCAAATCATTTTGCGTCGCGCTGCACTAATGCTCCGAAACATCGCCGGCGTGCCGCTGGAACCGGCGATTGAGGACGCGCTCAACTCAATCGCAACTGAAATGGAAATAGGCAGGTCGGACCTCATTCGGATCGTACTGCGCGAGTGGTTGGAAACCAACGCGTATCTGCCAGTGCGGTTGATCGATGAAGAGAATAAAACGGACGGAAGCGCTTAGCGGCTGCGATCATTCGTCTTTCCAAATTACCGACCCCTCCGTTACGAGGATTAGGTGCCGAGCTGCTCAGTTTGGGGCGCGTGGACGAGTTTAGCTAAATTGCCTACATGCTCGCCGATGCGGGAGTCATGCCGAAGATGCGCGAAGGGTCGCAACTAGCGAGCATCGCCGCCGATCAGCGGCCGGGCTGTCGTAGAACCGAGCCCGCGCGGGCTCGTCCGTTCGGCTTCCATCCCTGATACAGCATTCGGATCACCGCGGACGGGGACAGTCGGTCCCGCGTCCCGTCCTGCGGCCGGCGCTATGCTGAGGCTCCTACGGCTGTCCCGTTCACCGCCCGTGGCGGGGGCGAATTCCTCCGTCCTACGCGCGACAATCGTCCGCTGTCGCGGACGCGCCCAGGATTGCGGCTTATACGCCGTTTTTCCTTTAGAGCGCCGACGGTCGCCGGCGCGGAGCGGCCCTGCCTGCTCTCGACGATCTCTCAGCATCGCCAACGCTTCGCGCATGTTCACTCCATGGAATGCTGGTTCATTCAATCTAGACGAGGTTGCGCGATCGATGAAGCCAGGTTTGCTTCATTTGGTGAAATTGAATTTCTCCAGACGGCCCAAGTAGCCGGATGCTTCTATGCTCCACATGACAAAAGCACTGGCGCAACGAATTGAGGCGGCCATCAGGATTGCCAAGGGCCACGGCAGGAAGGTGCCTATGCCTCTTCGAGCATCTGAGGTTCATTGGCGGTGGACACGAATTTGAAAACGTGACGGCAATCGACTACGAGCCTAGATGGCATGTTTCTCCGAAGGAGAGACGGGATAGCCAACGGCTAGGTTGAAGCTTTACAGGTGACGACGATGACGAACAAAGCCCCGCGTCCGTGGCGCCTAGATAGAGAAGGCGATTACTCCTCGCTCGTGGACGCCAACGGCGAACCGATATTTCAGGTAGATGAAGATGGCGGAATCCTCGCCGATCCCGACGTGTGGATCTTCATAATCGAGGCTGTCAATGCCCCATTCAAAGTTAAAAGGCGTCGGAATCCGTGATTGATCGGGACGTCAGATTACTGGGCAAATGCGACCATGCCCAAGCGGAGGAAATCACGAGTAGACACTTTCTACATACCCCACCTAGCAGCCCCAGCTCTCCAGAACAATCGCACAAGCACTTGATATATATAAAGATTCTCGCAAGAGTGGTTTGATGCACAATCATCCATCGGGCGACCCGACGCCGTCGCGCGCCGATATCGAGATGACCAAGGAGATCATCGACGCGGCCAAACGGCTGGGCATCGCCGTGCATGACGACATCATCATCGGGCGGAAAGGCTATTCCAGCATGAAGGGCCTGTTGCTGATCTAGGCGGCGGGACTGGTGCTAAGCGACTGTATCGCGATACTCCATGCGACAAATCGGACCTGTGTGCCCAACGCCCGATAGAGCCTGACAGATCGAATAAAATGCAGAAAATTCGCCTGCACAATCTTTTTGCTGGAAAATTGAAAATCGTTCAATCGTGGAAAGATCAATTCCAGAATCGACCGTGGCACAGGAAAATTTCCCAAGCCAACGGAATATGTCCAGTTTTTTGGAAGATCATTTCATTGAGGCGTAGCATTTCCACTGCTACCGTTTGAAACGCTTCAATTGGAACCATGCAATTGCAACGCAAGCGCCCGACCATAGCGGATGTCGCTCGAACCGCCGGTGTCTCAATCGGCACGGTATCGAACTTCATCAATGGAACCGCCAGCCTCAAGGAAGGCACGCGCGACCGCATAGAAAAGGCGGTTGCTGCGTTGATGTACCGGCCCAGCTCGTTTGCACGCTCGCTCCCCGGCCGCGCGCCGCGCAGGCCAAAGAACCTCGATCATCTGCCGAGGCTTCTGGTCGCCGGCCGGGTGAGCGTCGACTTCCTTTGCCGCGTCGACGTGTTGCCGCATCGCGACGACCGGATCACCGCAAGCCATATCGAAAAGGCACTGGGCGGGCCGGCTGCCAATCTCGCGGTTGCCGCCGCCGGCGTCGGTGCCCCCTACGCTCTTGACGTGGAACTGGCGACGGCGGTCGGCGAGGATCCCGAGAGCGACTGGGCGCTGGGCGAGCTTTCGAAACTGGGCGTCCACGCCTTGCCGATCCGCAGTACGCCCAACAACCGCCTCTCGCAGGCGATCGTGATCATCGAGCGCAACGGCAGCCGCACGATCATCAGCGAACCGTTTGAGCTTGGCGAGGTCGACCTGACCGCCAATCTCGACATCCAGCCCGAGCAGCGCCCGGCCTGTCTTCACATCGAAGGCTTTCACTATGAAACGATGACCGCTTCCATAGCGCGCTTTCATCAGGCCGGCTGGAAGGTGAGCCTGCATTCAGCCGGCCTGCCCAAAAGCGCGCGCACGCCGGAAATCTTCACGCAGATGGTCAGGCAGATCGACCTGACCTTCATCAACGACGTGATGATGCGGGAGATTTTCGACTTTCGCTCCCGGATGGCGACGATGATCGAAGAGGTGCGGCTGATGCTGTCACGCATCAAGCCGCGCGGAACGGTCGTACTCACCCTCGGTGAATTCGGCGCCGTCGTCTTTCCGGCGAGTGGCGGCCCGCAGATCGAAGTTCCGGCACTGCCGGTCAACCGCGTCGACGCGACCGGCGCCGGCGACAGCTTTGCCGGGATATTCCTCAGCCTGTGGCTGCACGGTGCGTCGCTGGAAGACGCCGCCCGCCATGCGGCGATTGGCGCGAGCCTGACGACGACCGTCGAAGGCGCGCAGGGCCACATCGCCGACTTTGCGACATTGAAGGCTGCCGCCTTGGCGAACAGCGCCATGATGGCAAGCTAAATCGATGGCTTATCGACTTTGCGACCAACAGCAGACAGCCGTCCCATCTGGCGAAATCAGGAGAACATGACCATGGCGAAAACAAAAGTGCTTCTGGTCGGCGAGAGCTGGGTGAGTTCGGCGACCCACTACAAGGGGTTCGATCAGTTCGGCAGCGTTACCTTTCATCTGGGCGCAACGCCTCTGGTTGACGCCTTGAAGGACAGCGAATTCGATCTTGATTACATGCCGGCTCACGAGGCTGTCGAGAAGCTGCCTTTTACCATGGAGGGCCTGTCGCAATACAAGGCGATCATCCTTTCCGATATTGGCGCGAACTCGCTCCTGCTCCACCCCGATGTCTGGCTGCACGGCAAGACAGTACCCAACCGGCTCAAGCTTCTGCGCGACTGGACGCTGGCCGGTGGCGGCCTGATCATGATCGGCGGCTATTTCAGCTTCCAGGGCATAGACGGCAAGGCCCGCTGGCATCGCACGGCGGTCGAGGACGCCTTGCCGGTGACCTGCCTTCCCAACGATGACCGGCTTGAAATCCCCGAAGGCTTTCGGCCCTCGATCACCGGCCCCAGCGATCATCCGATTTTTGCCGGCATCGAAGGCGACTGGCCGCTGCTGCTCGGCGCCAACGAGGTCATTGCCCGCGATCGGGATGATGTCGAGGTTTTGGCGCGGTTGCCGCAGGACCAGGGCGGGCATCCCCTGCTGGTCACCGGACGTCATGGCGAGGGGCGCACCCTGGCGTGGACATCGGATATCGGCCCGCACTGGCTGCCGAGCAGCTTTGTCGAATGGCCCGGCTACGCGCGCCTTTGGACCAATGTGCTGCGCTGGGTCAGCAAGGCCGTCTAATGCATGTCGCCCAAAAGTGCGCAGCGGTTTTGGGACAACGACTTGCATGAAAACAAGGATTTAAGGCCAATCAGCAACCGCTGGGGAACCGCCATGACAGAACCGTTTCTAGTGGCCAGGAACATCGCCAAACGCTTCGGCGCGCTGACCGCGCTTGTAAATGTCGACCTGGAGATCCGCTCCGGAGAAGTGCTGGCGCTTCTCGGCGACAATGGCGCCGGCAAATCGACCTTCATCAAGATTCTTGCGGGCGCTCATCCACCCAGCGATGGCGAACTGGTCATCGAGGGCAATCCGGTGGCCTTTTCCTCGCCCAAGGATGCCGCGTCATCGGGGATCGCGACGATCTTCCAGGAACTGGCGCTTTCGGAAAACCTTTCGATCGCCGAAAACGTCTTTTTGGGCCGCGAATTGAAACGCTCCATTTTTGGCATTCCGTTTCTGAAGCGCAAGGAAATGCGACAGCGCGTCGACGACCTTCTGCAGGAACTCGACGCCCATATCTCCGACCCGGAAGCCCCCGTCGGCAGCCTGTCGGGCGGTCAACGCCAGGCCGTCGCCATCTGCCGGGCGCTCAATCTGAACGCCAGGCTGGTCATCATGGATGAGCCGACGGCGGCCCTTGCCGTTGCCGAGACCCGCAAGGTCCTGGCACTGACGCGGCGGCTTGCCGCGCGCGGCTGCGCCGTCGTCCTTATCAGCCACAACATTTCCGAAGTCTTCGAAGTCGCCGACCGCATCGTGGTGTTCCGGCGTGGCCGCAAGGTGGCTGAGCGGCTGGCAGCCGAGACCAGTCACGAGGAAGTCGTTTCGCTCATAACAGGCGCTCATCCCGACGTGCGGGCGCTCGAAAAAACAAACTGAAACGCACGTCATTTCCAGAGAGGATCAAACCACAATGCTTTCACAGTTCAAAAAAGCGCTCGCGGTCTCCGTGCTGTCACTGGTTGTCGCAACCGCGGCGCATGCCGCCGACAAACACAAGGTCGCCTTCGTCCCGCAGCTGATCGGTATCCCCTACTTCAACGCCATGGAGGCCGGCGGCAATCGCGCCGCCAAGGACCTGGGCGTCGATTTCATCTATTCGGGTCCCGTCGACACCAATCCGGTCGACCAGTTGCAGATCGTCCAGAACCTGATTGACCAGGGCGTCGAGGCGGTCTCGGTCAGCGTTCTCGATGCCTCCAGCATCGCTCCCGTGGTCGAGAGCGCCAAGGCGAAGGGCATCAAGCTGTTCACCAGCGACAGCGATGCGCCCGACAGCGGCCGCGCGGTCTATGTGGCCCAGGCGACCGACGAAGGCCTCGGCACGACGATCGTCGACGAACTCGTCAAGCGCGCTGGCGAGGATGCAACGATCGGCATCGTGTCCGGCGAAGCAACGGCGTCCAACCTCAACGCCTGGATCGGCTTCATGCAGAAAGAAGCCGCCGCGAAATATCCGAAGCTGAAGCTGCTCTCGCCGCAATTCGCCGGTGGCACCGCTGAACGCGCCGCGCAAATCTCCGGCGACCTGATGGCCGCCAACCCCGATATCAAGGCCATCATCGCCGTTGCCTCCTCGACATGCCCGGGCGTTGCCCAGGCCATCGAAACCGCCGGCAAGATCGGCTCTGTCATCGGCGCCGGCTATTGCAGCCCGAACACGGCACGGTCCTACCTGAAGAGCGGCGCCTTCGGCTTCACCGTGCTGTGGGACCCCGAGCAGCTCGGCTACCTCACGGTCTGGGCCGGCAAGCAGCTGATCGACGGCAAGACCTTCGAGGCGGAAAACAAGATTGCGGGCCTCGACAAGCCCGTCACCTATGACGCCGCGAAAGGCATTCTGCTGCTCGGGCCGCCGGCCGTCTTCACCAAGGACAATGTCGACAAGTTCAACTTCTGAGCCCTGGCATGAACGCGGTGCGGCAGTTTGGAAACGGTGTCTTCTCCATGAACGGGCGGGAGTGGTCTCTGCTTGTCGCCTGTTTGCTGGCGGTCATCATCTTTTCTGTCGCATCGCCCCACTACGCGACGTCAGGCAATGCAGCCACGGTCTTGCGCAATAGCGTCGAACTGTTGCTGATCGGCCTTGGCATGACATTGTTGCTGGCCATGGGCGGCATCGATGTGTCGATCGGCATCGTCATGGGTCTGGCGGCCATCGCAATCGGTCGCGTGCTCGGTGCCGACGGCAATCCGCTGCTGGCGCTCGTCGCAGGCCCTGTGGTGGGCGCGCTGCTGGGATGCGTCACCGCCACTGTCGTCGTCCTCGGCCGCGTTCCGGCGATCGTCGGAACGCTCGGCCTGCTCGGCGTCTACCGCACGGCTGTCTTTGTCCTTCTTGGCGGGCAATGGCTTTCCGGCTTGCCCGCGAGCCTCACCAATCTGCTTGCAACCACCGTGCTCGGCGTCCCCGTCCCTGCCCTGGTGATTGCCGTTGCCTATCTGGTCGTCTGGCTGGCGTTGCGGCGAACCCCCTATGGGCTGCATTTGCTGGCGATCGGCAATTCGGAGGAAAAGGCGCGGCTGTCTGGCATCCCGGTCATCAAGACCCGCTTCATGACCTTCGTCATCAGCGGTGTCCTGACCGGCATTGCCGCCACTTTCTATGTCGCCACCTACCGCAATGTGGAAATGACGATCGGCAGCACGCTGGCGCTCGATGCCATTGCCGCGGTCATTCTGGGCGGCACAAGCATACTGGGCGGCAAATGCAGCCTAGTCGGTACGGTGCTCGGCGTGCTTCTGCTGAGAATTCTCCAGAACGGACTGCTGCTGATCGGTGTCCCCTCGCTCTGGCAGCCCGTCGTCACCGGCGTTCTCATCATCGGCGTGCTTGGCTTCGAAGCCATCTCCAACCGCTTCCCTGTGGTCCAACTCTTGCGAGCCCGCGCATGAGGACGCTCCGGAATCTGCAGGGCCCGGCCCTCACCCTGACTTTGCTGTGCGGACTTTGGCTGATCGTGATTGTTGGCCTGCTGGCGCTCAAGCCTTCGGTCTACAATCTCGGCACCGTCACCACCATTCTTCAGTTCTCGACGATCCTGGCCCTGGTCGGCCTTGGGCAAGGGCTGGTCATCATGGCCGGCGGCGCCGGCATCGACCTGTCGGTCGGCGGCGCGGTCTCACTCTCCGCCGTCGTCGGAATGCTTTGCGTCAAGCTGGGCTTGCCGCCCGTTCTGCTGCCTGTCGTCTGCATTCTGGCCGGCGCGATGCTCGGTGCCTTGAACGGATGGCTGGTGAACGGGCTCGCGCTTCTTCCCTTCATCGCGACACTGGGCACATTCTTCGTCTATTCCGGCGCGGCACTTGCCGTCACCGGCGGCGCGGCCCAGGCAGGCGTACCCTCCTGGCTGCTCCTGTGGGGGCGCGGCGTCGTCATGGGCATTCCCGTGCCCTTCCTCACGCTTGCCATCCCCTGCTTTGCCCTGGCCGGCCTGGTGCTGCTCTCGACGGCCTGGGGACGCTGGATCTACGCGATGGGCTTCAATGAACGCTCGGCCAAACTGGTCGGCATTCCGGTCGACCGCGTTCGCTTCATCCTCTATTCCTTGAGTGGCGCGCTCGCCGGTGCCGCCGGTCTCGTCTCGCTCGCCTGGCTCGGCAGCGGCAGGCCCAATATCGGCCAGAACCTCGAGCTCGAATCGCTGACTGCCGCCATGCTTGGGGGCATCGCCATCACCGGCGGACGTGGCGGCGTCGGCGGCGTGTTCGCGGCCGTCCTGCTTCTGGTCACGCTGAAGACCGGTCTTCTGCAACTGAATATCAACACGGTCTGGCAGGTGGGAATTGTCGGCGCCCTACTGGTTTTCGTCCTTCTCGTCGACCGACTTTCCCAACGTTGGAGATCATAATGCCGTCCATTGAAGAGATCATTGCCGCGCGCGTCGAGGCAACCGCCGACCGCATCGTCGCAACGCTGAGCGATCTCGTCGCTTTCCCCTCGATTGTGAAATCCAATCCGAAGGACGCCGGCCCCGGTGAGCGTGATTGCCAGCTATATCTGCAAAAACGCATCGAGGCGCTTGGCTTCTCGACCGATCTCTGGGACCCGGACGGCCCGGCGCTCTACGAAAAGTACAAGGGCCGCGCCGGCGCCAACAAGGGCAGGACGTTCGAGGGCAGACCCAATCTGGGCGGCGTCCTGAAGGGCACAGGCGGCGGGCGTTCCATCATGCTGACCGGCCACATCGACGTCGTCCCACCGGGCGCCGCCGGACATTGGACGACCGACCCGTTCCAGCCCGTTCTCAAGGACGGATTTCTGCATGGTCGCGGCACCGTCGACATGAAGGGCGGCGTTGCCTGCATGCTGATGGCCATCGAAATCCTGAAGGAGCTCGACATTCCCCTGTCCGGAGACGTCGTCTTCACGACCGTCGTTGACGAGGAAATCGGTGGCATGGGTTCGCTCGCCATGGTCGATCGCGGCTTTCACGCCGACGCCGGCATCATGACCGAACCGACGGCGAACAAGATCGCGCCGCTCTGTCACGGCATTTTGTGGGGAAAGATCATCATCGACGGTATAGGCGGCCATGCGGAACTGACGCCGAATGCCTGGTACTCGAGCGGCCCGGTCGATGCCGTCCAGCTTTGCCGGCAGATCCTCGACGGCATAGACATCCTCAACCGGCGTTGGATGTTCGATCCGAAGAAGAACCATCCGCTGATGGACCTGCCGAACCAGATCATCGTCACCCAGATGAGTGCTGGCGAACACCCCTCCTCCATGGCAGGTCGCGGCGAAATCATCATCGACGCGCAGTATCTGCCGAGCGAACATGACGCGTTCAAGCTGGGCGGCAACGTCAAGCGCGAAATCGAAGAGCACATCGCCAATGTCTGCCAGGCTGATCCCTATCTGCGGAAGCATCCTGCCCGTGTCGAATGGATCCTCGACGCGGATTGCGCCGAGATTCCGTCGGACAATCCGTTCGTCGGCGTCTTCCAGGAGGCCGTCAGGGAAGCCAAGCTGTCGCCGGTCCTGAGCGGGTTTGGCGCACACAGCGACATCGGCCTGCCGACCGGCCTTGGCAACACCCCGACCGTCAACTTCGGCCCTGGCGACCCGGCACAGGCGCATCAGCCGAACGAGCGCGTTTCAGTGCGTGATCTCGTCGATTGCACAAAGGCGATTGCAATCGCCGTCGAGAAATGGTGCCGCTGACGCCACGACAAGGTCGCCTTCTTCAGCGATGCCAATAGCGGGATGAGGCCGCCCAAAGACGTCGCCCCTATCCTGCCCTGGCCTCGCGCTGCGATTACGGCGGATCGGTGTTGCAGCTGCCGGCAATCTGGTCGACGGCTTTGCCGAGCCCGGCGAGATCGAAATCGGCCTCGCCGCGCCCCGACAGCAGCCCGAACCGCCAGGAAAGCAACAGACGGCTGGCGGAAACAAGGCGTCTGATGCCGTCGGCACCGTCGCGAACCAGCATCCTGCCGCGCGGCCCGACCGACCAACTTTCAGCGAACTTGCTGCCCTGGTCGACCGTGACGTACATGGTGATCCTGCGGCTGGCTGAGACGGCGTCATTCAGCTGCAACCATTCAGTCCAGCGCGGTTCGCTGTTTGCCCGGCAGGCAATCGTCAGGATCGGGCTGTAGCTCAGGGCGCCACCGCCGGTGATCAGCTTGTTGGTCGCATAAAGCGATGCCGTGACGAGACCGTCTTCGCCCGCACCGAACCGCCAATTATCAAGAACCGTATCGGCTTGGGCAATGCCACAGACCGAGACAAGAACCAGCGCGATTGCCGCAGCGTGTCCCACTTCAACCAACAGCCTCAACACGCCCTCCAACAGCCAAGCGGCTTGCAATACAAGCAGATAAGAATCAAAGCTTGGTATCGCTACAGGCCGTCGCTCGCGAAGCGTTCCCGCTGTGGCAGTTTCGCAACAAAAAAGGCCGCCTCGAGGGCGGCCTTTCCTGTTTCAACGAAATTCTCGAATTATTCGGCGTCCTTGGTGGCCTTCTTCTTCGGCGCGGCCTTCTTCTTGGGCTCTTCCGCCTCGTCGGCCTTCTTGTCGTCGGCCTTCTTGGCGGCGGCCTTCTTCGCCGGCTTCGCCTTGGTCGTGGTTTCGGCCTCCTCATCGTCGGCCATCAGCTCTTCCTTGCTGACCTTGACGTCGGTGACGGAGATCTGGCCGAGTAGATGGTCGACCACTTTCTCCTCGAACATTGGCGCGCGTAGCGTGTTCAGCGCTTCCGGATTGCTGCGATAGAACTCGAAGACTTCCTGCTGCTGGTTGGCCGGATAGCGACGCACCTGCTCGAACAGACCGCGCTGCAACTCTTCATCCGACACGGTGACGCCGGCCTTCTCGCCGATTTCAGCCAGCACCAGGCCGAGACGCACGCGGCGCTCGGCGAGACGCAGATATTCGGCGCGTGCCTCTTCTTCCGTCGTCTCTTCGTCGGCGAAGGTGCGTCCGGCAGCTTCCAGGTCACGATTGACCTGCGCCCAGATGTTGTTGAACTCGGCGTCGACGAGCTTCGACGGTGCCTCGAACGAGTAGGACGCGTCGAGCTGGTCGAGCAGCTGGCGCTTGACCTTCTGGCGCGTCATGGCCCCGAACTGGTTCTCGATCTGGCCACGCACCACGTCACGCAGGCGCTCCAGCGACTCCAGACCGAGGTTCTTGGCGGTTTCGTCGTTGATTTCCAGCGCGCCAGGCTGGGAGACTTCCTTGACGGTGACGTCGAAGGTCGCTTCCTTGCCGGCCAGGTTCGCCGCCTGGTAATTCTCCGGGAAGGTCACGGTGACCTGCTTTTCGTCACCGGCCTTGGCGCCGACCAGCTGATCCTCGAAACCCGGGATGAACTCCTTGGAGCCCAGCACCAGCGGCTGATCGGTGCCGGCGCCGCCCGCGAAGGCCTCGCCGTCGATCTTGCCGACATAGTCGATCGTCACGCGGTCGCCATTGGCGGCCTTGCCGGTCTTCGGCTCGTAGCTGCGTGCCGATTCGGCAACGCGCTGGACCTGCTCGTCGATCTCGGTGTCAGGCACGTCGAACACCTGACGCGTCACCTTGATGTCGGAGAAATCCTTGATCTCTATCGCCGGAATGATTTCGTAGTTGAGGCGGAATTCGAAGTCGGCGCCGCCAGCCAGGATCTTCTCGGCTTCCTTCTCGTCCTCGGTCATGATGACCTCGGGCTGCATGGCGGCCTTTTCGCCGCGGCCCGAAATGATCGAACGGGTCGAATCGTTGAGGATCTCATTGACCACTTCGGCCATGAACGACTTGCCGTAGACCTTGCGCAGGTGCTGAACCGGCACCTTGCCGGGACGGAAGCCGTTGATGCGGACCTTGTTCCTGGCGTCCGAAAGCCGCGCCATCAGCTTGGCTTCCATGTCACCGGCCGGCACGGTGATCTTGATCTCGCGCTTGAGACCGGAGTTGAGTGTTTCGGTGACCTGCATCGTAAAACCTTTGTTTTCACCAATGAGGCTGCCAAACGGCTTTCTGCCGTTTACAGCCTGCCGGTATATTCTTGCCGGGAATGGCTTTTGGCACGGAACCTGGCGATTTGACCGAAAATACGGCTCAAATTCTCCCAAACTGCGTTCCAAAATGTGAATAAGTCTTTGTTTTTCCTACTTCTTATCACATTTTGTAGAAGCGGATCGTCGCGTCCCGTCACATTCGACACGCCTTTTGTCACAGGCGAGCCTAATTTTCAACCATCTTCGCATTTCGGCGAATAACCATCATTTTGGCCCTGACATTGACAGAATGATGGCCACATGAGATTGCCGGTTCATGCGGATGTGGCGGAACTGGTAGACGCCCTGGATTTAGGTTCCAGTGCCGAAAGGCGTGGGGGTTCGAGTCCCTTCATCCGCACCAAGCCGCCTGCCATTCCTGGCATCGGTGTCTAGGCCTCGAACGCTCTGCCTGTGAACCACTCGGCCAGCTTTGCAAGCTCCGGCCCCAGCACGCGATCCTCGCCGACAGGCGGCACGACGCCTCTGATTTCGTCGACGAATGACCGCAGGGCCGGCGGAGCCGTGCGTTCGGTGACGTGCAACGCCTGCGAGGCCATCATCGCCAGCATCGCCATCGCCGCGTCGACGCAGCGGCCGGCGGTCGCCTCCTTGGTCCATGCGAAGAACGCCGTGGTGGCGACATCATCCTGCCCGGCGCCGGCCGATTCCGTCCCCGGAATGAAGGTGCGCTGGGCGGCAAGCTTGGCCTGCTCGAGATAGCCGGTGATCGCCATCGGCACATAGCCGACATTGCCGTGGCCATCGCTGTCGGCCCAATGCCGTCCAGTCATCAGGAGATCGGGCAGCAGCGACACCTTGCCATTCAGAAGCTTGGAGGCGTGACGGTCGCAGAGCAGGCAGATATCGGCCCATATCGCCGCGAGGTCGTCCAACGCCGGCGTCGCCATGGCGTTGTGATAGCCCCCCGTGCTGATGCAGCGCCCGAACGGATGCGCCTCATCGGGCGGGATGTACACTGGATTGTCCGATATCGAGGCCAGCGAGACATCTGCCGCCCGCTCGGCCGACGAGAGTGCGCGATGCGCCTGGCCGAGAACACGCGGCACGATGCGGTAGCTGACCGGCGCCTGATAGTTGCGCCTGCCATCTCCAGCATCGACCAGAAATTGCCGCAGCCCCTGGAGGGCCGCCGCCTCGTGCTCATCGCCCCAGAGTGTCTCGAGCGCCGCGTCGTAGTGTTCGAGCGGGGCGCGAAACGCTTCGATCGACAGCGCGAACACCTTGTGCGCGATCCGGATACGGCGGCGTGCCGCGAGCGCTGCGTCGGCCACCAGAGCGGCAGCACAGGGCGAGCCGTTGATCAGCGAGCCCCGTTCCTTGACCTCCAGGTCGAAACGCGTCGAAAGCTCGGCAAACAGCGGATAGAGCGCCAGGATTTCGCCGGCGCCGCCCTGACCTGCGGCCGGCACCATTGGCATCGGGCCGCCGTCGAGCATCGCGGCAACGGCGAGCGCGATGCGCGGCGTGGTGGCGGCGTTGCCCTCGATGAAGTTCGTCAGCCGGGCAAGCACGATCGCCCTGACCACGCGATCAGGCAAAGGCTCACCGAACGAAGTCGCGGCGGCGAACGCCTTGATGCGCGCATGGCGGTCCCGCTCGTCATGCGCGAGCCGTTGGCTCGCCAGTTCCCCCATGGCGGTGGTGACACCATAGATAACCGGTGGCGGATCGGTTTCAATCAGCTTCAGGAACGAGGCGCGGCAGTCGGCGATGCGCCGCAAGGCTGTCTCGCCGATCTCCACCGTGTCCTTTTTCCAGGCGACGCGCAAAACGGTGTCGAGGTTGATATCTTCACGTGTCGTCAGGATGACTGGCATGCTTCACACCACGGCAGGCACGGACATTCTAGTAAAGCGGCTCCTCGAACAGCGTCTTGTCGCCATCCACCAGCGCCTTGATCTGGGCGGTGCCATCGCCGGAGAGCGCGAGGCGTATCCCGAACGGGCGCACCCGCATGTCGTTCTGGATCGCCATCCCCTCGCCTTCCGGCAGGTAGAAGCGTTCGATGCCATAATCCGGCGCGATGGTCATTCCCTCGCCACGAAGATCCCAGCCTTCGGCGACATGGCCTGATATATCGGCCTCGTCGGCGGCGGCCGGCGTCGGTGCCTTGCCGAACCAGGCGGTGGTCGGCGTCCAGTAGCCCTCGGCGCCCTTCTTCAGGCGGACGACGATCGACGTGTCGTCGCTGGAGAGTTTGTCGGCCGGAATGTTGGCGATCATTTTCACCGGTATCCGCGAAATCTCGTAGCCGAGGATGATGTAGTCGCCGCGCAGGAGATCGCGTGGATCGACGGGTTCGATCTTCAGCAGCACCTCCTTGCCGTTGCGCAGGATTGCCGCCCGGCCGGCGATGATCCAGCTCAGGAAGCCTATCTGGACGAGCGCCAGCACCAGCGCCGAGATGATCAGCCGCTTTCCGGTCATCATGCCGTGGCTCCCCCGGTTGCTGGACCTTTCATGCGCTTCTCCACGCGGATGATGACGAGCGCAAGGATGCCGAGCAGCACCGCGGCCGCAAGGAAGAAGCCAGCCGTGTCGAGCATCGATTGCAAGGTCACGACATAGATGATGGCGAGTTCGAAGGCGAAGCCGAGATAGGCGAGCCAGCGCAGCCCGCGGCTCTCCCGGCCCGCCAGCACGATCGCCGCGACGATACCGGCCAGCGCGACGACCGAGGCGATGGCAAAACCGCTATTGTAGGTGCTTTCATCGGCCAGTTCGAACTGGATCATCGCCAGGCCGGTGAGGAAGCCGAGCAGCGCGTGCAAGGGCAAGCGACCGCCGAGCTGGACGATCTTGTCGACCGGATCCGGCGCGAAGACTGAGGCCGCGAACAGCAGCACCGACACGATGACCAAGGGGATCGCCACCTGCAGCGTCGCGTGATCCATGGCGAACAGGACGAGGTAGAAGAGCAGCGACAGGATAATGAGGTGCCGCGCCGGCTGGCTGCGGGTCCAGAACGAGACGACAAACAGCACGATCGCCATAACGACGAAGGCATGCGGAAATTCGCTGCGATTGAAATAGTCGAACCCTTTCAGGAACAGCCATGCATCGGCGATGCCGACCGATGCGACGGTCAGCGGGTTCGAACGCAGCGCGATCGCCGCCAATGCCGTACCAGCACCCCAGGTGACCAAAGCAGACGCCTCGTCGCCGGACAGATGATACATCTGGCCTATCAGCGCGATCGAACCGCCGAAAGCCGCGGCCGCCACGATCCACAGCGCCTCGCCGATCGCCGCATGGTCGCGCGTCTTCAGCACCGCGCCGCCGACATAGCCGCCAAGGATGACGGCAAACAGTGCCGCTACGCGTGCCAGCCGCGGGATCGCGTCCCAGTTGGCGGCGACGAAAATCAGGATGGCGGCGCCGAACAGCAAGGCGGCCATCATCGCCAGGATCGAACCGAAGTTGAGTGATTTGCGCTCGTTGGCCTCGACATCGCGCGCAAGGGAATCGGCGGTCGCCGCGTCGATCAGGCCGGTCTGTTGCCAGCGCGCGATATCGGACCTGATCCGCGACGAATAGCTCGCCATGTTGCCCCTTCCCCCGTTTGGTCTTTTTTTAGCCGATCCGGTCAAACCGTTGACGCAACGGCATTTTCCGATTCGGGTTTCTTTGTGTCAGGTCCGTGAACGCGCGTTAATGTTGCATTGCACAATTTGCATTGCTGCCATGCAGCCATAGCGCTTTTAAATCGATATGGGTCCGCCTATTTATGCTTCGTACACAAAGACGGAATGATCCGGAAGAAAGACGAAACGAGAAATACCATGAACCTGATCCGCAACTACCGCAACTGGCGCCGCTACCGGGACACTGTCTCCGAGCTGAGCCGCCTGAGCAACCGTGAACTGACCGACCTCGGCATCAGCCGCAGCGACATTCCTTACGTCGCTCGCAAGGCGGTCTAAATTCTTCGGACCGCAAATGGTCCGAACCAGTTTTGAAAAAGAGAAAGACAATGAACCTGATCCGCAACTATCGTAACTGGCGCGTTTATCGCGAGACGGTTTCCGAGCTGGGTCGCCTTTCGAACCGCCAGCTGCATGATCTTGGTATCGTCCGCGACGAAATCAAGAGCGTCGCCCGCCGGGCGATCTAATCCAGGAATTTCGCCAGGGTCGACCTCCTCCCCGACCCTGACGAATACGGTCACCCCTTACCTCCTCCCAAGGGTTGACCACCAAAACGGCGCCCGCCGCACCTCCTCCCGCGGCGGGCGCTGTTTCCCAAAAAGGGTTTCGCCCCTTTCAAAACTAGCGAAAGAGATTTCGTCAAAGCCGACCTCCTCCCCGGCGATGACGAATACGGTCGGCCTTCACCTCCTCCCGAGGGTCGACCCCCAAAACGACACCCGCCGGACCTCCTCCCCCGGCGGGTGTAGTTGTTTTCAGAGGCTGGTTCCTCCGGGAGCTGTTTTGCCCGGCATCACGCACGGCAATTGCAATCGCCGCATCAAGCGATTATTCCGGCGCTCATGAGCAAAAATCCTATTCACATCATTGGCGGCGGCCTCGCTGGCTCCGAAGCCGCCTGGCAGGCGGCGCAAGCGGGCGTGCCGGTTGTCCTGCATGAAATGCGGCCCGTTCGCGGCACCGATGCGCACAAGACCGATGGTCTGGCCGAGCTTGTCTGTTCCAATTCTTTCCGCTCCGATGACGCCGAAAACAACGCCGTCGGCCTGCTGCACGCGGAAATGCGGCTGGCCGGCTCCTTGATCATGAGCGCCGGCGACGCCAACCAGGTGCCGGCGGGCGGCGCGCTAGCCGTCGACCGCGACGGATTCTCCGAGGCCGTGACGAAAAAGCTCGAAGCGCACCCGCTGATCACCATCCAGCGCGAGGAAGTGCCGGGCCTGCCAGCTGCGGATTGGGATCAGGCAATCATCGCCACGGGCCCGTTGACCGCCCCATCGCTCGCCCAGTCGATCGCCGAGGCGACCGGCGCCGACGCGCTCGCCTTCTTCGACGCCATCGCGCCGATCGTCCATTTCGATACGATCGACATGGACACCTGCTGGTTCCAGTCGCGCTACGACAAGGTCGGGCCCGGCGGCACCGGCAAGGACTACATCAACTGTCCCCTGGACAAAGACCAGTACCTTGCCTTCGTACAGGCGCTGGTCGACGGCCAGAAAACCGAATTCAAGCAATGGGAAGGCACGCCCTATTTCGACGGCTGCCTGCCGATCGAGATCATGGCCGAACGCGGCGTCGAGACGCTGCGCTATGGGCCGATGAAGCCGATGGGGCTAACCAATGCCCACAATCCGACGGTGAAAGCCTATGCCGTCGTGCAGCTGCGGCAGGACAATGCGCTGGGCACGCTCTACAACATGGTCGGCTTCCAGACCAAGCTGAAGCATGCCGAACAGGTGCGCGTGTTCCGCACCATCCCGGGCCTCGAAAACGCCGACTTCGCCCGCCTCGGCGGCCTGCACCGCAACACCTACATCAACTCGCCGACCCTGCTCGATGCTTCGCTGCAGCTGAAATCGCGCCCCGGCCTGCGTTTCGCCGGCCAGATCACCGGCTGCGAGGGCTATGTCGAGAGCGCCGCAATCGGCCTGCTCGCCGGACGCTTCGCCGCCGCCGAAAGGCTCGGCCATGCGCCCTCGCTGCCGCCGCTCACAACAGCCTTCGGCGCCCTGCTCAACCACATCACCGGGGGCCACATCGTCTCGGATGACGAGCCGGGCAAGCGGTCCTTCCAGCCGATGAACGTCAATTTCGGCCTGTTTCCGCCCGTCGAAGCCCCGAAAACCGAGGGCAAACGTATGCGCGGCAAGGACAAGACGGTCGCCAAGCGCCATGCGATCACGTCGCGCGCCCAGGCCGACTGCCGGCAATGGCTGGGCTTGCCGGCGCCGACGGCGCAAGCAGCGGAATAGAGCCTTCTATTCTGCAGCCTCGGTGCCCGCCATCGGCAGCCCCGGCTTGCCTGCCTCGCTGGGATTCCGCCTGACATAGGCGGCCTTCAGGCTCTCCGAGGTTTCGCGCGAGCCGTCATGGCTCCAGCCGGGCGGCTTGATCAGGTAGTTGAGACGATCGCTGAGCGAAAGCCCTGGCGCAAAGGCATCCCCGAACATGCCGATCCATTCGTGGAACGCCACTTTCAGCGGATTGAACGTGCCCAGATTCTTGACGATGCCGTAGCGCGGTTGGTCCTCTTCCAATTCCTCGACGAAGGTGCCGAACATTCGGTCCCAGATGATCAGCGTGCCGGCATAATTGGCGTCGAGATAGCGCGGATTGGTGGCGTGGTGGACGCGGTGGTGCGAGGGCGTGTTGAAGATGTACTCGAACCAGCCCCACATCTTGCCGATGGTCTCGGTGTGGATCCAGAACTGCCAAACCAGGTTGAAGCCGAAGGTGAAGGCAATCACCGCCGGATGGAAGCCGAGCAGCACCAGCGGTGCCTGCAGCACGAACATGAAGGTGAACAGCCCGGTCCAGCTTTGTCTCAACGCCGTCGACAGATTGTAGTGCTGGCTGGAATGATGGTTGACGTGCTCGGCCCAAACCCAGCGCACCCGGTGCGCGATGCGGTGATAGACATAGTAGCGCAAATCGTCGAGCAGGAAGGCGGTCAGGAACACCCAGAACGACAGCCCGAGATTGAAGATCCGGAATTGCCACAGCCACAGCAGTGCCCAATAGGACACGACGCCAAGCAGCAACCCGGCGACGACATTGCCGGTGCCCATCATCAGGCTGGTCAGCGTGTCGCGCGTCTCGAACGAGCCCTTGGCGCGGCCCGTGCGCACCAGCCAAAGCTCGATCAGGATCGCGGCGACGAAGAACGGAATGGCCAGTTGGGTGACCTGCGGGAAATCGTAACTGTCCATCACGCGGCCTCCTTCGTGGAATTGCGGTGTTGCGACCCGAGAGCGTCCAGCAAGTCCTGCGCATCAAGGGCGTCGGCAAAGCTGAAGCGACCGCCCTTCCAGGTGAAATCGGCAAGCTGGAACGAAACCGTGTTTGCATCGCTGGCGGTCAGATCCGTGACATCCGCGGACGTGACGATGCGCGTCAAAAAGCAGTCGCCGATGCTATGCACGATTCCGATGCGCCCTTGCCCGATATCCAGAAATGCTGTCCTGGCATCCGCCGTCAGGCGAACCCGCGTAGCAATGTCATCGGGAAAATCCTCGGCGAAACGGCCCAGCGCCTGATCAGGGCCGGCCAGCGCCGCTGTCTTGCTGCCGCCGGTGAAATGAACGGCGGCGACCGACAGCGCAATGCCAAGGGCGACGATCGCGACCAGGACGGGCAAGCTCATGGATGGGTATCTCCTCCGGGCCGGTCTGTCGTCTGCGGCAACAGTTCTCAGCTCGGAGATTCCTTAACACGATTGACGTTTACGTCAAAGTGCGGGCCAACCCTTGCCTGCTCGACGCAGCAGCAGCCAATGCCGGCGCAGGGCCGACAGCCGCGCCACGCCGTCGATCGGCGAGCCACTTTCCATTTTCGTCAGGTAAGCGCGCGACAGGGCCAGCGGCAGAAATGCCGGACGCAGCGAAATCGGCAGAGCCGACGCCCCTTGCTCGAAGGCGGAAAGGTGATCCCGCGCCAGCGCAATCATCGCCGCCACCGCGCGCTTGGCGCCGGGGCCGCCGTCACCGGCAACAAACTCCTCCGGCGAAGCGCCCGCCGCCGCCAGGATATCGGCCGGGACAAAACACTGTCCGCGCTTGCGGTGCAGCGGCAGCAGGAGCAAGAGGCCGGTTATCGCCTGGGCGCAGCCGGCCCTGCCCGCCAGCTCGGCAAAACGCGGTGCCTCGACGGGGTCGAGAACCATCGCCGCAAGCTGGATGAGCGCGGCTGCAGTCTCGCCGCAATAGCCTTCCAGATCGGTGCGCGACGGCATCGGATCGTCATAGAGGTCGAAAATGCGCGCCTCGAGCATGTTGTCGAAGGCCGGTTTCGGCAGGCGGTGAGCGGAAATCGTCGCCTTCAGGGCATCGGCGACCGGATGGCCGATGGCTGTTCCATCAGCCTCGGCGGCAATGATGATGTCGCGCCACCATTGCAGACGGACCTCGCCCGGCAGAGCCTCGTGGATGCGGTCGCGAATGCCTGCGATCTCGGCATTGAAGGCATAGAGCGAAAACAGCGCGGCGCGCTTATCGGACGGCGCGTAGAGCGCGGTTAGATAGCGGTCATGGTCGGCGGCGCGCACCGCGTCCATGACGATTTGGGCATTTTGGGACATGTCAATCGACGGCGATGAGGGCGGCGGCCACGGCGCGGTCTTCCGCCAGAAGGACATTGTAGGTCCGCACCGCGGCACCTGTCGACATCGGGTCAGACGCAATGCCTGCAGCCTTCAGCGCCGCGCGCAGCGCCGCTGGCAATGGCCTGAGTTCCCTGCCCATGCCGACCAGCAGGATCTCGACCTTGTCGGCCTCGGCCAGCAGCCTGTCGAAATCAGCCACTGTCAGCGCTGCGGCATCCGTCGGCTCCCAGCCATGGATGCCGGATGGCAGGCACAGCAGTGAGCCGCGATGCGACATGTCGGCAAAGCGGAACCCCCCATTGCCGTAGGCCTCAATCGGCGCGCGGCCAGGAAAATGCGCCTCGCGGATGACGATGCCTTTGCCGGTCACCGTTGTGTCACCACTTCGCGGCCGCGCGTCAGGTCGCGACAGCCTTGCCGCCACCGACCGGCTTCTCCTCGTCGGAGGCTGTAGCCTGCGGCCGCAACTTGAACAGGATCAGCAGCGGTGCCGCGATGAAGATCGACGAATAGGTGCCGAACACGACGCCGAACAGCATGGCCATGGTGAAGGAGCGGATCACCTCGCCACCGAACAGCACCAGCGCCAGCAAGGCGAGGATCGTCGTCACCGAGGTCAGCGTCGTTCGCGACAGCGTCTCGTTGATGGCGTTGTTCAACAGCTGCGGCAGCGGCATTCGCTTGTATTTTCGCAGATCCTCGCGAACACGGTCATAGACCACGATGGTGTCGTTCAGCGAATAGCCGATGATGGTCAGGATCGCCGCCAGCGATGACTGGTTGAACTCAAGCCCGGTGATGACGAAGAAGCCGAGCGTCATGACAACATCGTGCACGGTCGCCACGATGGCGCCGACCGCGAACTGCCATTCGAAGCGGAACCAGACATAGACCAGGATGCCGAGCAGCGCGACCAGCATGGCGATCGTGCCTTGCTTGGCCAACTCGCCGGAAACCGTCGGTCCCACCACTTCGACGCGGCGGAAATCATACTGGTCCTGCAGCTCGCCGCGCACCTTGTCGATGACCGTCTGCTCGGCGTTCTCGCCGCCATCCTGCGTCCCGACACGGATCAGCACGTCGTTCGGCTCGCCGAACTGCTGGACCTGCACTTCGCCAATGTTGAGTTCCGTCAATCTGCCTCTGATATCGGCGAGATCGGCGGTGCCGCTCTTGGCCTTCACCTCGATCAGCGAACCGCCCTTGAAGTCGATGCCGTAATTGATGTCGACGGTCATGAACAGCACGACCGACAGCACCGACAGGAAGCTCGACAGCGCGAAGGTCCAGCGGCGGATGCCCATGAACGGAATCTTCGTGCCTGGCGGAATGAAGGTCACCGGCGCCTTCGGCAATTCCTTCGGACGGGCACGGCGCAGCCAGATCGAGACCAGCAGCCGGGTGAAGGTGAAGGCTGTGAAGACGGTGGTCAGGATACCGATGGCGTAGGTGATGGCAAAGCCCTTCACCGGACCGGTGCCGAGATAGAACAACACCACGGTGGCGATCAGCGAGGTGACGTTGGAATCGACGATGGTCGCCAGCGCCTTCGAGAAGCCGGTGTCGATCGCCTGGATCACGGAGCGGCCGTTACGTCGCTCCTCGCGAATACGTTCGTAGATCAGCACGTTGGAATCCACCGCCATGCCGATGGTCAGCACGATACCGGCGATACCGGGCAAGGTCAGCGTCGCGCCAAGCAGTGACAACAGCCCGACGATCATCGCCACGTGCACCGCCAGCGCGATGTTGGCGAGGAAGCCGAGGAAGCCGTAGGCGACGAACATGAAGGCAACGACGAGGATCGAGCCGATGATGCCCGCGACCTTGCCGGCATGGATCGAATCCTGGCCAAGGCCTGGGCCCACGGTGCGTTCTTCGATCACCGTCAGTGTCGCCGGCAGCGCACCAGCGCGCAGCAGCACGGCGAGATCGTTGGCGCTCTGGGCGGTGAAATTGCCGGAGATCTGGCCAGTGCCGCCGAGGATCGGCTCACGGATCTGCGGCGCCGAGATCACCTGATTGTCGAGTACGATGGCGAACAGCTTGCCGACATTCTGCGAGGTGGCCTGGCCGAAACGCGCCGCGCCCTTCGAATCGAAGCGGAACGAAACCACCGGCTCGTTGTTCTGCGAGTTGTATGTCGCCTGCGCATCGACGAGGTTCTCACCCGAAACGATGACGCGGTTTTCGATCAGGTAGGGAACCGGCGGATCGTCCTGCGAGTAGAGCACCGAGGAGCCGGCGGGCGGGCGGCCGTTGAGCGCATCCTGCACCGGCATCGACTGGTCGACCATCTGGAAGGTCAGCTTGGCGGTCTGGCCGAGAATTTCCTTGAGCCTTTGAGGATCCTGCAGGCCCGGCACCTGGACCAGGATACGGTCATCGCCCTGGCGCTGCACGATCGGCTCGGTGGTGCCGAGTTCATTGACGCGGCGGCCGACGACTTCGATCGATTGCGTCAGCGCCGTCGAGGTGCGGTATTTGATGCCGGCGTCGGTGACGGTGAACTTGAGCAGGCCGGGCTCGGAATCATCCAGCGTCATTTCCTGGATGGAGCCGCCGCTGAACAGGCCGGCGGCGACCGGATCGGTCAATGTCTTCAGCGCCTTCTTGGCGGCATCGACCTGGGCGAGATCGGTGATGCGGACCTGCACGGTGCGGCCCGATCCGGCAAGGCCGGTATAGCCGACCTTGGCATCGCGAAGCAGCGTCCTGATCTCGTCCCGCGTCGTTTCCAGCCGATCCTTGATCAGATCGTTGGGATCCATCCTGAGCAGGATGTGCGAGCCGCCCTGCAGATCGAGGCCGAGCGTCATCTGCCGCTTCGGCACCCAGTTGGGCAGTTGGGCCAGCGTACTGGCGGAGAACAGGTTGGGCGCGGCGAGGATCACTGTGATGGCCACGGCCACCCAGATCAGGATCATCTTGAAGCGCGAAAAATACAGCATATGGCGTCGTCCGTCAGAGCGTGTCCGCGGATCGCTCCGCCTGAAATTAGGTTATTTCTTGGCGTTCTGGTTGGCCACCGGCTCACCCTTGACGCGCACGTCGGCGATCGTCGAGCGCAGCGCGGTCACCTTGGTGCCACCGCCGAGGTCGATCTCGAGCTCGTTGTCGTCGATCACCTTGGTCACCTTGCCGACAAAGCCGCCGCCGGTGACGACCGTGTCGCCGCGACGAACCGCCGCCAGCATCTCACCGCGCTTCTTCAGCTGCGTGCGCTGCGGCCGGATGATCAGAAAATACATGATCACGAAAATCAGGACAAACGGCAAAATGCTGATGAACATATCTGGAGAGGCGCCGCCGATGCCTTGGGCGTATGCCGGTGTCACGAACATCGAGAGTACTCCTGAATTTTGAAAACAGCCGCCAACCGTCCTGCGGAGTCTGGCGGCCCCTTGAAATTTGGCCGGAATATAGTCGGTAAAGTTGTCAATGCAACTGCGCGGCTGGGCAAATCGGCTGCTTTTCCGGCCTGTTGAGCCGTGTTAGAGCATGACCGGGAAAAGCGCGAGCCGGTTTTCGGAAAAGATCACGCTCGAACAAAAGGTTGCAACCGGTTTCGAACCCGACGGAATCGGACAGGTCCACGCTCCCACACTTCAAAACCGCGAAAAAACAAAAGCCAGACATGACCGACAGCAGCATTGACGCCCTGAACCAGAAGCTCGACCGCCTGATCGAGGCGGTCAGCCGCCTCGCCCCGCAACCGGTGCCTCGAACCGATCTCGGCGAGGCCGATTGCTTCGTCTGGCAGGCCGACCCTGGTTTTCTGGAGCCGGTACGCAAGGTCAATCGCGTCGACATCGGCCTGATCCGTGGTGTCGACCGCGTTCGTGACATCCTTGTCGACAACACCGAACGCTTCGCCGCCGGCTATGCCGCCAACAACGTGCTGTTGTGGGGCGCGCGCGGCATGGGCAAATCGTCGCTGGTCAAGGCCGTGCACGCGGACATCAATGCCAAGGCCAGGTCCGACCTGCCGCTGAAGCTGATCGAGATCCACCGTGAGGACATCGACACGCTGCCGAAACTGATGGGCCTGCTCAAGGCGGCTCCCTTTCGCTTCATCCTGTTTTGCGACGACCTCTCCTTCGACCACGACGATACGTCCTACAAATCGCTGAAGGCAGCACTCGAGGGCGGCGTCGAGGGACGCCCGGCCAATGTCATCTTCTACGCCACCTCGAACCGCCGCCATCTGTTGCCGCGCGACATGATCGACAATGAGCGCTCGACCGCCATCAACCCGTCCGAGGCGGTCGAGGAAAAGGTCTCGCTGTCCGACCGTTTCGGCCTGTGGCTCGGCTTCCATAAATGTTCGCAGGACGAGTATCTCGACATGATCGACGGCTATGTCCGCCATCATGGCCTGGCCATCGATCCCGAGACATTACGCGCCGAGGCACTGGAGTGGGCGACGACGCGCGGCAGCCGCTCGGGCCGCGTCGCCTGGCAGTTCACCCAGGACCTGGCAGGCCGGCTTGGCAAGCCGCTGAAGGATTAACCTGCCCAAACCAACTGAAAAAGCCCGCTCCTTGCGGAGCGGGCTGAGCCGGCGGGCCGGACTGGAGGTCAGACGGCCTGCAAATCGCTTTTTTTGTTCTATTCGAGATAGCCCGACGGATCGACCGGAGCCGAGTTCTTGCGCACTTCGAAGTGAAGCTTCGGCGAGTCCGTCGTGCCGCTCATGCCTGACAGTGCGATTTCCTGGCCGCGCTTGACCTTCTGGCCGCGCTGAACCTCGATCGAACTGGCATGGCCATAGACGGTGACCAGGCCATTCTCGTGGCGCACCAGCACCGTATTGCCGAACTCCTTGAGGCCGTCGCCGGCATAGATGACGACGCCATTCTCGGCTGCCTTGACCGGCGTGCCAGTCGGCACCGCGATATCGACGCCGTCCTTGCCGGATCCGAAACCGGAGATCACGCGGCCGCGCACCGGCCAGCGCATCTTGCCTATGCCGGTGGCGTCGGGCGCGACAGCATCATCGTCCTCGGCCTGCTGAATGACCTTCGAATCTTTCTTCGGCGGCGTGTAGGACGCCAGCGTTTCCGACGGCGTCGTCTTTGCAGCCGGCTGTGTCGTCGCCGTGGTCACCGGATCGACTTTGGCCGGCTTGGCACTGGCAACCGTCGCCGTTCCACCGGCCGGCACCTTCAGGGTCTGGCCGATCTTGAGCAAGCCATCCTTCATGCCGTTGGCCTGCTTAAGCGCGACGACGCCGACGCCGGTCTTCCTGGAAATCGAGGACATCGTGTCCCCCGACTGGACCGTATAGGTGCCGGCGGCGCCGGTCGCCTTGGCGACCTGCACGGGCTTGGGCTCCTTGGGCTGGCTTGCGGCGGCCGAAGCATCGACCTGAGCGGCGGACTTGCCCTCCTTGAGCTTCGGCTGCTGTGGCAGCACCGCAACCTTGTCCGGTGCGGTGGCCGGCAGGTCGCGCTTGCCGCCGTTTGCTGGCTTGGCGTCGGCAACTTTCGCTTCGGCCTTGCTCGAATAAGCATAGGCCGGGATGATCAGCTTCTGGCCGGTCTTCAGCCCCTTGGTCGCACTCAGCCCATTGACCTTCATGATGACGTCGGCGGGCACCTTGTAGCGGTGCGCCAGGCCGCCAATCGTTTCGCCATCCCTGACGACGATCTCGGTGGCATGTGGCGTACCGGCGGTGGCCACGCGCGGAGCGTCAGGCTGTGCGACCTTGAAAGGTGATGCCGCGGGAGCAACAGTGCCGGTCGTGGTCCTGTCGACGTGAGGAGCCGGACGCACCAAGGCCGGCGCCGATGCGACGCGGACCGGGTTTGCGGCAGGCGCAAGCGCGGGAGCCGGCTGCGCCTGGGCAACCGGCGGCGGCAGCGGCCGAGACGAAACCGGCTCGAGGCTGGAGCGGCTGACCGACTGCGTATGGCTGCCGTCGAGCGGAGCGGCCGCGACATCGCCCGGATAGGGCTGTACGGCATCCTGCTTGTTGATGATGGCGCGCTGATTGTTGGTCGAGGACGTGAAGACGTCGTCGACGCTGTTGAACCGAGAGGCCTGGGAACTGCACCCGGCCGCAGCGCCTGCAATCATGAGGACGGCGCAGCCTCGCGCCAGATTGCGCCCGTTTGCCTTCAAAACACTGAGTTGCATCGCAATAACCCGCACATACGCTTACCAACTGGGCATGATTAAAGCGCGTTAATGTTACTGGTCGGTTAACCCCTTAAAATCAGACGCAAATTTTCTTAAAATATTTGAGCCTGCTTGGAGAAGCGAGCGAGACCGGCTCAGGCGAGCTTGCAAGCGGTCTCCCTAAACGAGCGCAAGTGGATCGCGCCGTGCTGTCATGAGATCATGACCCGCGGTGCGCAGGCGGCATCGCCTGAACAACAAGCTAGATGACGGCGGCCACGCTGCGCAGGATCGGCTGCAGGCGAACAAGGCCGATGTCCTCGCGTTCGAACCGGCTGCCGACTTTGGTCAGCTTCGCCAGCACCTGTTCGCCCTCTTCGGGACCGATCGGGGCGATGACGATGCCGCCGCTCGACAACTGGTCGAGCAGGAAGCGCGGCAGGCTGTCGAAGGCGGCCCAGGCGACGATACGATCAAACGGTCCTTCGTTCGGCAGCCCGCCGGAACCATCCGCCTGGCGCACGATGACATTGCCGATGCCAAGCGCCTCGAAACGCTGCCTGGCCTGCTCGACAAGCGTCTTGTAGCGATCCGTGGTGACAACCCGCGCCGCCAGCCGCGACATCACCGCTGCTGTGTAGCCTGAGCCGGTCCCGATCTCGAGCACGCGATTACCCTGCTCGATGGTGAGCGCCGCGATCACCGCCGCCTGCATGTCGGCGCCTTCGATCGCCTCACCGCATTCAATCGGCAGCATGCGGTCCGACCAGGCGATCTGATGGAACTGGGCACCAAGAAAACCACGCCGCGGTGTCGCCTCGAAAGCAGCGATCAGCGCCTTCGGCACCGTTCCCCGGCCGCGCAAGCGCAACAAAAAGGCGGCGAAGCCTTCGCGATCATCGATTGGAAGCCCCTGATTCATGCAAGCGCCTTGCTCAGTTGGTCACGGATTTCATGCGCGGTGAGGTCGAGATGCAACGGCGTCACCGACACCAGCCTGTTGTGCAAGGCGTAGAGGTCGGTGCCACGCTTGCCTTCGACCGGCTCGCGGCCGAAGCGCAGCCAGTAGTAAGGCAGCCCGCGCCCGTCGCGGCGCTCGTCGACCCACAGGCTATGCACAAGCTTGCCTTGCGAGGTGACCACCGTACCGGCGACGTCCTCGGGGAGGCAGTTCGGAAAATTGACGTTGAGCAGCACGCCGTCCGGTAACGGCGTCGCGACAAGCTTCTTCAGCAGCGCCGGCGCCAGCGCCTCGGTCGTCTCGTAAGGGACGACACGATCCTCGCCGACATAGCTGTAGCCCTGGCTGAGCGCGATCGAGCGGATGCCGAGCAGCGCGCCTTCCATGGCGCCGGCGACGGTTCCCGAATAGGTGACGTCGTCGGCGATGTTGGCGCCGGAATTGATGCCGGACAGGATCAGGTCCGGTGCCCCCGGCAGAATCTTCTTGACGCCCATGATGACGCAATCGGTCGGCGTGCCGCGCACGGCAAAATGCTTCTCGCCGATCTTGCGCAGCCGCAGCGGCTCCGAGATCGACAGCGAATGCGCATAGCCGGACTGGTCCTGCTCCGGCGCCACCACCCAGACATCGTCGGACAGCGTGCGCGCGACGCGTTCGAGCGACGCCAGGCCCTCGGCATGAATGCCGTCGTCATTGGTCAGGAGGATACGCATCATTTCGATTCGATCTTTTCCAGACCGCCCATGTAAGGCCGCAGCACTTCAGGAATGGTTACGCTGCCATCCTCATTCTGGTAGTTTTCGATGACAGCGATGAGCGCGCGGCCAACCGCGGTGCCCGAGCCGTTCAGCGTATGGACGAAGCGGTTGCCCTTGCCGTCCTTGTCCTTGTAGCGGGCGTCCATGCGGCGCGCCTGGAAATCGCCGCACACCGAGCAGGACGAGATTTCGCGATAGGCGTTCTGGCCGGGCAGCCAGACCTCGATGTCGTAGGTCTTGCGTGCGCCAAAGCCCATATCGCCGGTGCACAGCGTCATGGTGCGGAACGGCAGGCCGAGCCGCTTCAGCACTTCCTCGGCGCATTGCGTCATCCGCTCATGCTCGGCGAGCGACGATTCCTGGTCGGTGATCGACACCAGTTCGACCTTGTAGAACTGGTGCTGGCGAAGCATGCCGCGCGTGTCGCGTCCGGCCGAACCCGCTTCCGAACGGAAGCATGGTGTCAGCGCTGTGAAGCGCAGCGGCAGTTTTTCATGCGCTGCGATCTCCTCGCGCACCAGATTGGTGAGCGGCACCTCGGCGGTCGGGATCAAGCCAAGCCTACCCTCCCCGTGCGACGTGAAAAACAGATCCTCCTCGAACTTCGGCAGCTGGTTGGTGCCGAAAAGAACGTCGTCCTTGACCATCAATGGCGGGATGACTTCCTCATAGCCATGCTCGGTCGTGTGCAGGTCGAGCATGAACTGGCCAAGCGCGCGTTCCATCCGCGCCAACCCGCTCTTCAGCACGGTGAAGCGCGATCCCGACAGTTTCGCCGCCCGCTCGAAATCCATCATGCCAAGCGCTTCGCCAATCTCGAAATGCTCTTTCACCCAGTTCGGACGCGTCGGTATCTTGCCGACGATGTGCTTGACCACATTGTCGTGCTCGTCCTTGCCGACCGGCACATCGTCGAGCGGCACATTGGGCAGCACCGCCAGCGCATCGTTCAGCGCCTTGTCGAGTTCGCGTTCGCGTGCCTCGCCGTTCTGGATGAAGGTCTTGATCTCGCCGACTTCGGTTTTCAATTTTTCGGCAAGTGCCGCATCGCCCGAACGCATGGCGTTGCCGATCTCCTTCGAGGCGGCGTTGCGACGCTCCTGCTTCGTCTGCAGCTCGGTGACGTGCTCGCGCCGCGCCTCGTCCGAGGCGATCAGCCCATCGACCGTGGATTGCGCGACATCGGCCGACCAGGAGCGCTTCACCAGCGCCTCGACAAGGGCCTTCGGGTTGTCGCGAATCCATTTGATATCAAGCATGGTTTGAACGCTCCTCGGGTAGCATGTCGCCCAAAAATGCGCAGCGGTTTTGGGACAATGACAGGCTCAAAACAAAACTGAAACGCATCGCCTGATAGCGATGCGTTTCAGCCAGAGGGCGTAAACCGCATCCTTGATCGATGCAAGATGAGGCTGGCCGGCGGGTGTGGTTTTCCGCCGCCGCTAGCGCTCCGTTGCCTTACGAGGCTGCCGGCGCCGGTGGCTCGTCCGGCGCTTTGTCCGCCACGGCTTCCGCGGCGTCCTGCTTCTCGCGCGCCACACGCTGCCTTTCCTGGTCGCGCTCGATCCACCGCGCGGCCCAGATGGAAACCTCGTAGAGCAGGATGGTTGGAAGGGCTAGGCCGATCTGGCTCATCGGATCGGGCGGCGTCAGCACCGCCGCGACGATGAACGCAATGACGATCGCCCATTTGCGTTTCTCGGCCAGCCCCTTGGACGATAGCATGCCGACGCGCGTCATCAGGCTGGTCACCACCGGCAGTTGGAACACCAGGCCGAAGGAGAAGATCAGCGTCATGATTAGGCTGAGATATTCCGACACTTTCGGCAGCAGCGAAATCTGCACCTGGTCGTCGGTGCCGGCCTGCTGCATGGCGAGGAAGAACCACATCACCATCGGCGTGAAAAAGAAATAGACCAGCGAGGCGCCCATCAGGAACAGGATGGGCGACGCGATCAGGAACGGCAGGAAGGCGTTGCGCTCGTTCTTGTAGAGGCCGGGTGCGATGAATTTGTAGATCTGCGTGGCGATCAGCGGAAAGGCGATGACCATGCCGCCGAACATGGCGAGCTTGACCTGGGTGAAGAAGAATTCCTGAGGCGCGGTGTAGATCAGCTCGACCTTGTGCGGATCGAGCCCCGCCCACTTCGTCGCCCATTTGAACGGAACGACCAAGAGATTGAACAGCTTCTTGGCGAAGAAGAAGCAGACCAGGAAGGCGACGAAGAAGCCACCGAGCGACCAGATCAGCCGCCGGCGCAACTCGATGAGATGCTCCATCAGCGGCGCCGACGATTTTTCGATCTCGTCCTTTTCCTTGTCCGAAACGCTCACTTGGCGGCTCCAGCCGTCTTCTTGGCCGCCGGCTTCTTCGCCGCAACCGGTTTCGGCTCGGCTTTCGCCACGGTTTTGGTCGCGACCGCCCTGGCCGCGGCCGGCTTCGCTGTCTTGGGCATTTCAGGCTTTGACGCCGTCACCACCTTCGCTGGTGCCTTGGCCGCCGCTTTTGCCGCCGGCGTCGCCTTTGCCGGTGGAGCCTTGGCCATTTTCTTCGCGGACGCCTTCGGCGCCAAGACCGGTTCGGGCGCGGACGATGTCACCACCGATTCATCGGTCATTGCCGGGAAGGTCGGGGCTGCTGGCGCAGCCTCCGGTCCGTTGACGCCGGGCATCGTCGTTGCGCCGTTCTTAAGCGGCTCGGCTGCCTGCAGGGTCGAAGCGGCAGGCGCCGCCGGATCGGCGGCCGGCTTCGGCTTCATCGCCGCGTCGACGCCCGAACGCACATCGGCTGCCGCCTGCTCGAATGGATTGAGCTGTTTGCGGATCTCGGCGGCCGGACTGAGGTTCCTGAGCTCGTCGACCGACTTCTTGACGTCGTCGAGCTCGGCTTCCTTCAGCGCTTCGTTGAACTGTTTCTGAAAATCGGCCGCCATGGCGCGCAGCTTGGCCGTCGTGCGGCCGAAGGTGCGCAGCATATTGGGCAAATCCTTGGGCCCGACGACCACGATCATGACGATCGCAATCACCAGCATTTCGGTCCAGCCGACTTCAAACATGGCTATCTGTTCCGACTAGAACCTGTGGCTCAGCTCTTGCTGGCTTTTTCCTTCGCGGCCGAGACGGTCTCGTCGGCACGGTGTTCGACGGTGCGCTTGTCTTCGGCAACGTCGTCGTCGGCCATGCCCTTCTTGAAGCTCTTGATGCCCTTGGCCATGTCGCCCATCAACTCGGGAATCTTGCCGCGGCCGAACACCAAAAGCACGATCACCAGCACGATCATCCAATGCCAAATCGAAAATGAACCCATAGCAAATCTCTCTCGAATGTTTTCCCTGGCGATGATCTATGCGTTTTCGCGTTGGGATTCAAACACAACTGCGACAGAGTTTATGAAAGGGTGGCGGATGTCACGCATTTTCGACGCCATGGCCCGCTACGAATCCGCGCATCCTCGACAAATGGGCTGCAATTGCCAGTCAATCTTCCGTGACGCGGGGCGTCAGCAGGCCGAGTTCCTCGAGATCGATGTCGGTCAGCGCATCCTCGTCGTCGGTCAGCGCGTCGGGATCGGCCGGCGGCTGTGGAATGGAGAAATTCGACGGCATGCGGCCTGAAAGCAGCCCGGCGCCCTTCAGTTCCTCCATACCGGGAAGATCCCTGATTTCCTCCAGCGCGAAATGGTCGAGGAACGTGTCGGTCGTGCCATAGGTTACCGGACGGCCGGGCGTCCGGCGCCGGCCACGCATGCGCACCCATTCCGTTTCCAGCAGCGTGTCGAGCGTGCCTTTCGAGGTTTCGACACCACGGATGTCCTCGATCTCGGCACGCGTCACCGGCTGGTGATAGGCGATGATCGCCAGCACTTCGAGCGCGGCGCGTGACAGCTTGCGCTGCTGCACCGTGTCGCGGCTCATCAGGAAGGCCAGATCGCCGGCGGTGCGAAATGCCCAGGCCTCGCCGACGCGCACCAGATTGACGCCGCGCCGTGCATAGATCTGCTGCAGTTCAGCCATGGCGACGGCGACATTGATGCCGTCAGGCAGGCGTGCCGCAAGCTGCTTTTCGCTGACCGGTTCGGCGCTGGCGAACACGATCGCCTCGGCCATGCGCACGGCTTCCGCCAGATGCAACCGCTCGGCCGGGTTCTGTACCTGCTCGGCCGGCTCCTCGGAAAACAGCGCCTCTTCCGGTTCATCACCAACCTTGAACGGGATAACCGAAGCGTTGGCGCGTTCGCTCATGATGCCACCTCGACTGCCTTGATTGCCTGCACACGGCCGCGCAGATAGATCGGCGCGAACACTTCGTCCTGCCGCACATCCATCTTGCCTTCGCGCACCAGTTCCAGCGTGGCCGCAAAGGAGCTGGCGATCGCCGTGCGCCGCTCCTCGGGGCTGGTCATGTACTCGATCAGAAAACTTTCCAGCGTCGCCCAGTCATGCAGGGCCCCGACCAGCCGGGTCAGGATATCGCGCGCATCCTTGAGCGACCAGACACCGCGCCTGGCGATCGTCACATTGTTGATCGCCTGCTTCTGCCGCTGCTGGGCGTAAGCGGTCAAGAGATCGTAGAGCGACGCCGAATAGGCGTTGCGCCTGTCGACGATGACCATTTCCGGCATGCCGCGCGCAAACACGTCGCGGCCGAGCCGGTTGCGGTTGACCAGCCGCGCCGAGGCATCGCGCATGGCTTCCAGGCGCTTCAGCCGGAACTGCAGCACCGCCGCGAGTTCCTCGCCGCTTTCGCCGTCGTCGCCCGGCTGCTTGGGAATGAGAAGCTTCGACTTGAGGAAGGCCAGCCACGCCGCCATCACCAGATAGTCGGCGGCAAGCTCGAGCCGCAGCGCCCTCGCCGTCTCGACGAAGGTCAGATATTGCTCAACCAGCGCGAGGATCGAGATCCGCGCCAGATCGACCTTCTGCGTGCGGGCGAGATGCAGGAGCAGATCAAGCGGACCTTCGAAGCCGGCCACATCGACGACCAGCGACGGATCGCCAGTGACGCGTGAATCGTCGTTCTCGGCCCACAGACGGTCCATCGGTGCGGCCTTCGCGGCCTTGCTTTCCAATGTCTCCGCCACTTCGTCTCGCTTCCTTTGTCAGGCCACCGCGTCGAAATAGGTGGCAAATTCCGCACGAATCTCGGCTTCTTCAGCCGCGTCGTGTTTCTTAATATAGGTCAGCGCCCGCTTGGCGCGCTCAAGCGACGTGCCTTCAAGCCCTGTGGTGCGCGATGCGATGCCCGCCATCTCCTCGAAAACACCGTTACAGTGAAGGACCAGATCGCAGCCCGCCGCAAGGATCGAGGCCGCCTTTGTCGGGAAATCCCCAGAAAGTGCCTTCATCGAGGTGTCGTCGCTCATCAGCAGCCCGTCGAAACCGATCTCGCGACGAATGATCTCATCGATGACCTTGCCGGAGGTGGTCGCCGGGTTGTTGGGATCGATCGCGCTGTAGACGACATGCGCCGTCATCGCCATCGGCAGATGGTTGAGCTCCCTGAACGGGGCAAAATCATGCCGCTGCAGATCGCTCAGCGAGGCATTGACTATCGGCAATTCGAAATGCGTGTCGGCAAAAGCCCTGCCGTGGCCCGGAATGTGCTTCATGACCGGCAACACCCCGCCCGCCATCAGGCCTTCAGCCGCGGCCCGGCCCAGTTCGATGACGGGGCGCGGCTCCTTGCCGTAAGCACGCGCGCCGATGACGTCGCTGGCGCCATCGATCGGCACGTCGAGCACCGGCAGGCAATCCGCCGTGATGCCGTAGCGCAAGAGATCGAAAGCATGCAGCCGCGCCAGCAGCCACGCCGCGCGCGCGCCGGCGTCGTGATCGTTGCGCCACAAGGCGCCAAGCGCGCCGCCGGCCGGATAGTTCGGCGCCAGCGGCGGGCGCAGGCGCTGCACCCGGCCTCCCTCCTGGTCGATGAACACCAGCGCGTCCGGGCGTCCGATGCAGTCGCGCATCTCGGCGACCAGATCGCGGATCTGCTCGGTCTCGCCAATGTTGCGCGCAAACAGGATGAAGGCCCAAGGGCATTCATTGCGATAGAAATTGATTTCTTCGCGGGTGAGCGATTTCCCGGCACAGCCGAGGATCATGGATTTTGATTCGGTCATATCAGGAGTCTAAGGCTTCGCGCGATCAAAGGGAATCGTCCCCGGGCCACATGTGGTCAAACGTCAGATCTGGCTCCGCATGAACAAGTCGCAGCACATGAACAAGTCGGGCACATGAAAAAGCCGGCGTGGCCCTTGGGTCACGCCGGCTTTGATTGGTTGGTCAGCTCTTAGCGCGACACGAAGCAATTGCCGCCGGCCGCCTTGTAGCTGGTGCACAGGTTGATCGCATCGTTGCGCGACTGCGCGGGCACGCGGACACGGTAGAACGTACCCTTGCCGGCGATCTCGGCCTTGACGATGTTGGCGGTGCGGCCGGCAAGCACGCTGCCGTAGCGGCGCTGCAGGTCCTGATAGCTGGACTGGGCGCTTTCGACCGTCGGCTGCGAAGCGATCTGCATCGACCATGAACCCCCGCCGGTCGCGGTTGACGACGGATCGATGGACGCAACCTGATCGGGCTTGACCTCGCCGACGACATCAACCGGCTGGTCGGACGGGCGCTGCGGCGCGACCGGAACCTTGGCCGGCGTGTTGGCCGACTGGGCCTTGGCCTCAGCCTTGGGCTTGGCTGCCGGCTTGAGCGCCGGCTCGTCATCCGCCTGGACGGCGGCGGACGCCACGGTGCCAGTCTGGTCCACATCGGCCTGCGCCGACGGGGCAACATGCTGCGGCGCCGGATCGACCGGCTCGGTGGCGGCCACCTGCGGTGCGGCGGGCGCCGGGTCCTCGCGCGGCACCAGCGAACCGTCTGATTTGACCACCATGGTCCTCACCTTGCGTGGCGCAACCGCGACGACATCGGCGTTCGTACCCTTGTCGGCGTCCTGCAGCACCTGGGCGATGCGATCCTCGGATTTCGGCGCCGGAGCGGCCGCGACGGCATTGCCGGCCGTATCCGCTCCATCAACGGCGGCGGTGGCATCATCGGCCGTACCCGGCGAAAGATCGATGGCACGAGCCGGGTCCTTCGCCTGAACATCAACTGGCTCTTCGGTATTGGTGACCAGCTTTTCCTGGACCGGCTCGGCGGGCCTCGCCCCCTTGGCCACCGCGTCGTAGACCTTGTTGTCCTGGTTGGGCACCACCGCGCCGCCCGGATTTTCCGGCTTGACCTTGATCGGTGTATTGTCGGCCTTGACGATTGCCGGCGCCTCGCTGCCGCCCTTGCCACCGAATGACAGCGCAAAGGCACCGAGGCCGCCAGCCACGGCCACGGCACCGATAATCGCGGCAATGAACATGCCACGCCCACGTGAGGATCTTGCGGCCTCCCGCTCGCCGAGCCCCGGAACAGACATCGCCTCGTCCAGTTCGGGATCGTAGTCGAGCTCGTCGACGGTGAAATCGTCCGCCTGTGAAACCGGCTGGCTGCCGGGCAGGTTGTCGAGATTGAAGCCGTCAGCGGCATCGGCATAGCCCATGGACGCCGCCGCGCGGGCAGGCATTTCCATCGGCCGCGCGACATAGGTCCGCGCTTCCGGTTGATAGGCCGGCTTGAGCCCCTCATAGCCCGGCTTGACTTGATCATAGCCCGGCTTGACTTGGTCATAGCCCGGCTTGAAACCGGCATTGTAGGATTCATCGTCATAGGACGCGCTGGGTGCTTTGGCCGCCGGAGCGGCAGCGACATCCACCGTGTTCATGTCGGTGAGAAGACTGGCGAACTCGGCATCAAGATCGTCATAGCCAGATGCCGCCGGCTCGTCTTCCTCGAAGTGCAGTTCCGGAATGTCGAGATCATCCGCCAGCGCCACGACACGTTCCGGCACATCGACTGTCTCGACATCAGGCATTTCTTCGTAACGCGCGGGCTGTCGCGACTGCGGCACGGATACTGGGGCTGCAGGGGCGACAGTCTCAACCGGCTCGGCCGAACGGTAGGACGGCACGGCAGCCACTGCCGCCGTCGCGGCCATGGATGCCACCGAAGCCGTCGGTTGAGCGGCAAATGCCGGCTGTTGCGGAACCGGTGTCACGCGGCTCCACGAGCGGGCAGGTTCTGCCGGTGTGGAACGCTCAGCCAGCCAATCGAGAGAATCAGCCTGATCTTGCCGGGGAGCGGCCACGTCACGCGGATCGAGGCTTTTGGCCAGCGCCGCGTCGAACGCATCATTGTCGAAATCGACATCAGCTTGTCCGGCGACATTCGAGCCCAGATCCTGGCCTTGAAGTTCGTCAAGCAGAAGATCGTCGAGATCCGCTTTGGCGGCCTGGGCGGCGCCAAGGTGTTGCGGCTCATCGGGCGTGGTCTCGTCAAGATCCCAGTCGAGGTCGCCAGCGAGGTCAGTCGGTTCATCGGCGCTTGTTGCCGCGGTAACGGCCGGCTGGGCGGCAACGACTGGCTGAACCATGACGGCCTCGCTCGCCACCGGCGCCGTGCGCGCGGTCATGGCGCCCAGCAGCGCGTTCAACTCGTCTTCCAGGCTTCGTTCATCCGCGATGGGGGCATGCACCGGCTCGGCCACAGCGGCCGCCGGCGCTACCGGCTGAACGGCAGCAACCTCGGCAACCGGCTCTTCGGCCGCGTCGACAAGCGCATCGTCGAAGTTCAGGTGGAAAGCATCGTCCGACGTCTTTTCGGGGCGGTGGCTTTCGCCCTCCGCGTCCACTTCATCAGGGAGCAAGTCATGCGTTTCCGGCGCATCGAAAGCGACGGGTCGATCCGCGGCAAGATCGAAATCCATGTCGACATCGGCCATGGCATCGTCCGCGTGATCGGCGAACTCGCCGTCGGAGATTGCCTGGGTGTCACTCGCGGCTGCCTCGGCAGGCACGGGGTACGCGACGGCATCCACCGCCGTGTAGGACTGCTCCGCGAACGAATGGTCGTCCAGCATCAGCTCGTCCTCGAGCGAATTCGCAACCGCATCGTCGAATTCAGGATCGTAGGCCGGCTCGACAGAGGCATGCATGTCGGCAGCGGCAACAACGTGCTGGGCTTCGTCGGCTTCGTCATCGATCTGGAAATCCTGATCGAGCGACGCCGCGAGTTCGTCTTCCATCGGCTGATCGTCTTCGAAGGGCGAAACGTCTTCGAGCGAACTGGCGACGGCATTGTCGAAATCGGAACCGAATGCCGCCTCGACGGATGGCGCGGTTTCGGCAGCGCCGAGATCAGCATGGTCGGCGACGGCCGCATGATCGTCGAAATCCGCCATGTCCAGATGGAAATCGTCGTCAAGCGACACAGCAAGATCGTCTTCCGCCGCACTGACGGCAGCCGTTTCGAACGCCGGCTCAGGAGCCTCGACAACGGGAGCGGCGTCACTGTCATCGGCGCCGAACTCGCCCATCAACTCCTTTTCGAGGTCGATGTCGAAATCGCCCTCTTCCGCCAGCTGATCGGCGACGGCAGCTCTCGGCTGGGCAGCCGCTTGCGGCCTGACCGGCTGGCGCGGGTCGAATCCCATGATCCTTGTCAGTTCCGCAAACGGATCATCGGCGGCGATGTCGTTGTGGTCGGCTGCTCTCAGCTGGGTTCTGTCTGCCATTATTGTTCCCGAACTCGCACTCATTCGGACGCCATGGACGTCGCGTAGGGTTGGCCCTTACCAGCGCAATGTGGGCAAAAGGTGACAGGTTTTTTAGTCAAACCTAACGCATTTCGGTGGGCGCGGCGGCTCCGATCAACGTCAGGCCGGACGTCAGAACGTCCGAAACAGCCTGCACCAGCCCTAGTCTGGCATGCGTCAATTGTCGGTCGTTAACCTTAACAAAACGTAAGTCCGGATTATCGGTACCGCGGTTCCAGTGTCCATGGAAACTGGAAGCCAGATCGTAGAGATAAAATGCCAGTCGATGCGGCTCGAGCGCAAGTGCCGCGGACTCGATCAGTCGTGGATATTCGGCAAGCTTGCGGATCAGGCCGATCTCGCCCTCGTCGGTCAGCAATGTCACGGCGGCGGCAAGGCTGGCGCGGTCGAAATTTGCCTCGCCCAACTGCTCACTCGCCTGCCGGAACACCGAATGGCAGCGCGCCGAGGCGTACTGCACGTAGAACACCGGGTTGTCCTTGGACTGCTCGGTCACCTTGGCGAAGTCGAAATCGAGCGGCGCATCGTTCTTGCGATAGAGCATCATGAAGCGGATCGCGTCGCGGCCAACCTCCTCCACCACTTCGCGCAGGGTGACGAAGTCGCCGGAGCGCTTCGACATGCGCACCGGTTCGCCGTCGCGAAACAGTTTCACCAGTTGGCACAGCAGCACCGTGAGCTTCACTTTGTCGCCGGCAATCGCCCGCGCCAGGGCTTCGAGACGTTTGACGTAGCCGCCATGGTCGGCGCCAAGCACATAGATCAGGTCGACGAAGCCGCGATCGACCTTGTCCTTGAGATAGGCGACGTCGGCGGCGAAATAGGTGAAAGAGCCATCGGACTTGACCAGCGCCCGGTCCATGTCGTCGCCGACGGCCGTCGAGCGGAACAGGGTCTGCTCGCGATCCTCCCAATCGTCGGGCTTCTCGCCCTTGGGTGGCGGCAGCTTGCCCTTGTAGATATGGCCTTTCAGCGTCAGGTCGTTGATCGCCGAGCGGATCTTCCTCGCATTGTCGGCGTGCAGCGTGCGCTCGGAAAAGAACACGTCGTGATGCACGTTGAGCAGCGCCAGATCCTCGCGGATCATGGCCATCATCGCATCGATGGTGCGATCCTTGACGATGGCGAGAGCCTCGTCATCCGGCATCTGCAGCAACGAGTGGCCAAATTCCTTGGCCAGCGCCTGGCCGACAGGGACCAGGTAATCGCCAGGGTAAAGCCCGGCCGGGATCTCACCGATATCCTCGCCAAGTGCCTCGCGGTAGCGCAGCACAACCGAACGGCCGAGCACATCGATCTGCGAGCCGGCATCGTTGATGATATATTCCTTGGTCACGTCGTAGCCGGCGAAGGCCATCAGATTGGCGAGCGCGTCGCCGACCACGGCGCCCCGGCAATGGCCGACATGCATCGGACCCGTCGGATTGGCCGAGACATATTCGACATTGGTTTTCCTGCCACCACCGACAGTCGAGCGGCCATAATTGCGGCCTTCGCCAAGCAGTGCGGTAAGATGCGCCTGCCAGAAACCGTCCTTCAGCCGGAGATTGACGAAACCAGGCCCGGCCACTTCGGCGGCGGCGACATCCTTGTCGTCCCGCAGCGCTTGCGCCAGCCTTTCGGCCAGGACGCGCGGATTCTGGCCCGTCGGCTTGGCCAGCACCATTGCCGCATTGGTCGCCAGGTCGCCGTGGCTGGCGTCGCGTGGTGGCTCGACGGCAATGCGCGACAGGTCGGGCGAAACGCCGTCATTGTCTTTCAAATCAAGCGCTTCGACGGCTTTTATGATTCGCGCGGTGAAATCGGCGAAAATGTTCATTGGTCTGACTCTGGGGTCTGGCGCTGGCGGCTTTGCAGGGAATCCGGCTCGTTGGCCGGCAAAATCGAGCCCGCCCTAGCTCAAATCCGGCGTATGGTCAAACAAACGCCGGTGCTCCTTGAGCGCGTAGGTGTCGGTCATGCCGGCCAGGAAATCGGCGACGCTGCGCGCCTTGATGCGGTCGTCGGCCCGATCCAGCCCCTCGCGCCAGCCATCCGGCATGGCGCGAGGGTCGGCGAAGTAGACGTCGAAAAGGTCCCTGACGATCTGCTCGGCGTCGGCGCGCACCCGCATGACCTCCTCGTGCCGATAGAGATGCTTGTAGAGAAAAGCCTTCAGTTCCTTCTCGGCCGCAGCCATCGCAGTGGAGAAGGTGACCATGGTCTCGCCTGCCCCCCTCACCGCGTCGGCGCTCTGCGGCCTGATGCGCTCCAGATTGGCGGTCGTCGACTTGATCACATCCTCGACCATGGCGGTGATCTGCCGGCGCATCAGTTCGTGGCCGGTGCGCACGGCATCGAGCACTGGATAGCGTGCACGCACGCCGCGCAGGATCGTTCCCGGTAGCGAGACGGTCTCCAGCATGTCCAGCGTCAGCAGCCCCGCCCTCAGGCCGTCGTCGATATCGTGCGTGTTGTAGGCGATATCGTCGGCGATCGCCGCGCACTGCGCCTCGATGCCGGCAAACCGATCCAGCTCGAGGTCGTGCAGTTGCGAGTAGTCACGGATCGCTTGCGGCACCGGCCCTTTCAGGCCCTTGCCGTTGGCGTCCGTCATCGGCCCGTTGTGCTTGACCAAGCCTTCGAGCGTCTCCCAGGTCAGGTTCAGCCCGTCGAATTCGGCGTAGCGCGCCTCCAGCCTTGTCACAATGCGCAGCGATTGCGCATTGTGGTCGAAGCCGCCCCATTCTACCATTTTCTCGTTCAGCGCGTCCTCGCCGGTGTGGCCAAAGGGCGTGTGGCCGAAATCATGCACAAGCGCCACCGCCTCGGCGAGATCCTCGTCGCCGCGCAACGCTCGCGCCAGCGCGCGGGCGATCTGCGCCACTTCGATCGAATGGGTCAGCCGGGTGCGGTAATGGTCGCCTTCATGGGCAATGAAGACTTGAGTCTTGTGCTTCAGCCGCCGGAATGCCGTTGAATGGATGATGCGGTCACGATCGCGCTGGAACGGCGTGCGGGTCGGGCTTTCGACCTCGTCGAAAAGCCGTCCGCGCGACTTTGCCGGGTCGCAGGCATAGGCCGCGCGCGGCCGATAGCCGAATCCGATGTCGCCAAGCTCATTTGTCATGGCTGATGCCGCCGCAGTTGACTTGCCCCGTCGCGCTTCATACCTATCATGTGAAACCGAAAGCAAGGTGACGCCCATGGGCGCGGATGCCAAGACTGCCATGAAAGTCGATATGACCGAGGCCGCTGCCAAGCGGATCGCCAAGATTGTCTCGGGGCAAGCCGGCAAGACGGCGTTGCGCGTTTCGGTCGAAGGCGGCGGTTGCTCCGGCTTTTCCTACAAGTTCGATCTGGTCGACACCCGCAACGACGATGATGTCGCCATCGAGAAGGATGGCGCCACGGTGCTGATCGACGACCTGTCGCTGGTCTATATGGGCGGCTCGGTGATCGACTTCGTCGACGACCTGATGGGCCAGTCCTTCCAGATCCGCAATCCGAACGCGGTCGCTTCCTGCGGCTGCGGCACCAGCTTCTCCATCTAGCGATAGTGCGATGCCTGCCATTGGCGCGGTCCGTCAGATCGCGCTGTCGGCCGGACGCGACCTCGACGCGACATTGGCCTTCTGGCGCGATGTGCTCGGCATGAACCTGCATGCGCGCTTCGATCCGCCGGGCATTGCCTTCATCATGGCCGGCGATGTGCGGTTGCTGTTCACTGACGGCATACCGGCTGGCACCGTCTATCTCGACATATCAGGCCTCGGCGATTTCCATGCCCAGGCGAAAAACGCGGGTGTGCCGTTCACCGCGCCGCCGACGCTCGTCCACCGTGACACCGAAGGCCAGTTCGGTCCGGCGGGGGAAAGCGAATGGATGGCCTTCCTAAAGGACCCGGCCGGCAATACGATCGGCCTGGTCGAACGCCATCCGCCGCAAGAACAATGAGACCGTCATGAAAATCGTCACCTGGAACATCAACGGCGTCCGCGCCCGCATCGGCAACCTCACCCATTGGCTGACCGAAAGCGCACCCGACATCGTCTGCCTGCAGGAGATCAAGACAGTCGACGAGCAGTTCCCGCGCGCCGAGATCGAGGCGCTTGGCTACAATGTCGAAACTCATGGCCAGAAGGGTTTCAACGGTGTCGCCATCCTGTCGAAGCTGCGCTTCGACGAAGTCATCAGAGGCCTGCCCGGCGACGATGCCGACGAGCAGGCGCGTTTCATCGAAGGCGTTTTCTCGACCGACAAGGGCGCGCTGCGCGTCGTCTCGCTCTATCTACCGAACGGCAACCCGATCGACGACGAGAAGAAGTTCCCCTTCAAGCTGTCCTGGATGGCACGTCTGGAACGCTGGGCCGAGGATCGGCTCAAGTTGGAGGAGGCCCTCGTGCTTGCCGGTGACTACAACGTCATTCCCGAGCCGATCGATGCGCGGTTTCCGGAAAACTGGCTGGGCGACGCGCTGTTCCAGCCGCAGACACGGCAGGCCTTCCGACGTCTCCTCAATCTGGGTTTCACCGAGGCGGTGCGCGCCGTCACCGACGCACCCGACACCTATACGTTCTGGGACTATCAAGCCGGCGCCTGGCAGAAGAACAACGGCATCCGCATCGACCATTTGCTGCTGTCGCCGGAAGCCGCCAACCGGTTTTCATCCGCCTCGATCGAAAAGCATGTGCGCGCCTGGGAAAAGCCGTCCGATCACGTGCCGGTGGCGATCGATCTCGCGCTGCAGCCCGCCTAACGGCCTTCTACCGCGGAGTGTGGTAAATACCGCCCGCCTCGTGCGCTGATACCGCCTCCCAACCCTCATATCGCCACAATCGCGCCGTTGACTCGGGATCAGCGTGGCGGCTGGGTTTCCATGACCATACGATTTGCTCTTTGTCCGATCGGCCTGGCATTTGCCATGGTCGCGCCTGCAGCGGCACTTGCCGCCCAGGAATGCCTAGCCAATGGAAAATCGTACCCACTTGGCCAGGTCGTATGCCTGACGGTTGCCGACAAAAGCCATCTTGCCCGCTGCGAGATGGTGCTCAACAACACGTCGTGGACGAAGATTCAGGACAGCTGTCCTGAAAACACGCTGGCGCCGCACCCGCATGTCACGCCGATCTCGACACCGGCTCCCAGCATGGTGCCGACGGAACCGACCGAGAACTGATCAAGATCGAGAATTGAGTGCCGCGGTCGGTGAGGCCTGCGTGGCCGCGTCCCTACTGGTCGGCGTTGCCGCCCTTGGTGAGGATGTCATCCGCCAGCGAGATCGCGGTGCGGCGGTCGGCTTCGCCGGCGGTGGCAAATGCCTCTTCCTGCATGCCGCGGATCCAGGGCTGATCGGCCGGCGAAGCGCGTTCGAGCGCCGCGGTCATCATCGCCAAGCCGCGAACGATCTTGCCGCTCTGGAACAACAGGTGGCCCAATGTCGCCTGCGCGCCGGCATGGCCCTTCTCGGCGGCGAGCTGGAACCAACGCCCGGCCTGCTTGACGCTGGCCTTCACGCCGCCCTCGCCCTTCAGGAACATCTGCCCCATCTCGAACTGCGCGTTCGGATTGCGATAGTTGGCGGCGGCGCGCATGTAATATTCCTGGGCCGCCACCTCGTTCTCGGTGATCGGGCTGCCGGGAATACCCTTGCGCAGATAGTCGCCAAGCGCCACCAGCGCGTCGGAGACGTAGCTTTCCTCGGGCGAGCCGGGCTCGACATCCTGGTCGACGATCTCCGAGAAGAACTTGAATGCCTCATAGTCGTCGCGCGCCACGCCGTCGCCCTCGGCATACATGCGCGCAAGTTTCCAGGTGGCGCCGATCTGGCCGTTTTCGGCAGCGTATTTGTAGGCCTCGGCGGCCTGTTCCTTGTGGCCGTTCTTGTAAGCGGAGAAGCCGAACTGGAACACCGCCCACGGGCTGGACTGCGGCTTCACCCCGGTCTTGTCATCGAACACCTTGTCGTCGAAGGCCATGGCCTGGCCCACGGCGCCAAAGATCGCGACCGCGACCAGTGCCGAAAAGACAGACGACCTCAGCAACTCAGATGTCCGCATAGCAGTGTGTTTCTTTCGCACCACCCGGATGGGTGACCGCGCCATCACGCGCTGGCCCTACCGTCTGTGCATATTTCCAAATCGCGCCCGATTGATAATCGGTCGTGCGCGCCTTCCAAGTCTTTGCCCTCTCCGTCAGTTCGGTTTCCGACAGCGCCACGTCGATCGTGCCATTCACCGCATCGATCGAAATCACGTCGCCATCCCTAAGCAGCCCGATCGGGCCGCCGACGGCCGCTTCCGGCCCGACATGGCCGATGCAGAAACCGCGCGTCGCGCCCGAGAAGCGCCCATCGGTGATCAGCGCCACCTTGCCGCCCATGCCCTGGCCGTAGAGGGCCGCCGTCGTCGACAGCATCTCACGCATGCCGGGGCCGCCGCGCGGCCCTTCGTAACGGATGACGAGAACCTCGCCTTCCCTGTAGTTGCGATGCGTCACCGCCTCGAAACATTCCTCCTCCGAATCGAAACAGCGCGCCGGACCGGAGAACTTCAACTCCGACATGCCCGCGACCTTGACGATCGCGCCTTCGGGGGCAAGGTTTCCCTTCAAGCCCACAACGCCGCCGGTTTGAGTAATGGGTCTGTTGGCCGGGCGGACAACGTCCTGATGTTCATTCCAGGCAACGTGCTCCATATTTTCGGCCAAAGTGCGGCCAGTCACGGTCAGGCAATCGCCATGCAGGTAGCCGTGGTCGAGCAGCGTCTTCATCAGCAGCGGAATGCCGCCGGCCTCGAACATGTCCTTGGCGACGTATTTTCCGCCGGGCTTGAGGTCGGCGATGTAAGGCGTCTTCTCGAAGATCTTCGCCACATCGAACAGGTCGAACTTGATGCCTGCCTCGTGTGCGATCGCCGGCAGGTGCAACGCGGCGTTGGTCGAGCCGCCGGTGGCGGAGACCACGGTCGCGGCATTTTCCAGGGCCTTCAGCGTGACGATGTCGCGCGGCCTTATATTTTTCGCGATCAGCTCCATGATCTTTTCGCCCGAGGCGAAATTGAAACGGTCGCGCATCTCATAGGGCGCCGGCGCGCCGCAGGAATAGGGCAGCGCCAGACCGATCGCCTCGGCGACCGTGGCCATCGTGTTGGCGGTGAACTGGGCGCCGCAGGAGCCGGCCGACGGACAGGCCGCCTGCTCGATTTCAAGCAGCTCGGAATCGCTGACCGTGCCGACCGAATGCTGGCCGACCGCCTCGAACACATCCTGCACGGTGATCTGGCGGCCGCGATAGCTGCCGGGCAGGATCGAGCCGCCATAGATGAAGATCGACGGCACGTTGAGACGCACCATGGCCATCATCATGCCGGGCAGCGACTTGTCGCAGCCGGCGAGGCCGACAAGCGCATCGTAGCAATGGCCGCGCATGGTGAGTTCGACTGAATCGGCGATGACCTCGCGCGACACCAGCGATGACTTCATGCCCTGGTGGCCCATGGCGATGCCGTCGGTGACGGTGATGGTGCAGAATTCGCGCGGCGTGCCGCTGGCGGCCGCGACGCCCTTCTTGACCACCTGCGCCTGGCGCATCAGCGAGATGTTGCAGGGGGCCGCCTCGTTCCAGCAGGACGCGACACCGACCAGCGGCTGCGCGATCTCGGCCGCCGACAATCCCATCGCATAGAGATAGGAACGGTGCGGCGCACGCGCCGGACCGACGGTCACATGGCGGCTGGGCAGCTTGGCCTTGGAAATGACTCTGGCGTCCATACTCTTCCTTGCCGCGGGCGGTGCGGCCTGTCCCATCGCCGAGCCTTTTGGCGCGTGTCCCGAGACAAGATCGAGGTGCGCCGGGTTTATGGCGGGAAATAGGCAATTCCCTCGGCCTGACTTCTAGCGCAGGGGTTGTTCAGAAAGTGTTGCCAAAACGCAACAATCGCACAAGGGGAAAGCTGTGCGACTTATATGCAACGCAGCTTGGATACCGGGAACGCCGCCCGCCCAAACAAAAAAGGCCGGGCGTCGCCCGGCCTTTTGCTAAAAATTTCAGCGGTTTAGAACTTGATCTTGAGACCGCCGGAAATCGCCGTCACGAGATCGTTGCCGAAGTCGTAGCTGGCGTCGACGCCGGCCACATAACCGTTTTCGCCAGCGAGCGTGCCGGAGTGACCACTGGTCATGACGCCAATCGCACCCGCCAAGCGAACTTCGATATTCGGCTTCGGCGTATAGGCGACGCCACCGCCGAGCGTCCACGTATCGGACTGCGCCCCATAGCCGTGTGAAGTGCCACGGTCCCACGAGAGCTGACCGGCTGCGCTCCATGCATCGTTGAACTTGTGACCAATACCACCGGTGACAGTCCAGCCATCACGATACATTAGGTCCAGCGATGTCACAGCAACCGGAGAACCAGTGACGCATGACGAAGTGGGAAAACCCACTGGGCAGATCGGGACGCTTTGCAGCAGGCTCCAGTTGACCCACTTGACCGAACCGAAGGCGAGCCAGCCGGGGGCGATGCCCGATTGCAATTTCAGTTCCAACGAGTCCGGCATGTACTCCGTCGCACCGAAGATCGGGGTAGAACTTCCTGGCAACGTGAGTGTGCCGGAGATATTATCAAGCTTGACCTGAGAGTTGTAGACCAAGCTAGCGCGGAGAGCGATATCAGGGATTTCGTAAGCAATGCCGGCGCGCCAGCCCCATCCGCTGGCCTTCAGATCGACACGACCTGACAATGCCGGAGTGAGGTTCACTAAGCTTTCCTTGAACCCCGAGATATCCTGATAGAACAACCCTCCGATAAAGCGGATCTGGCCCTTGCCAGCATCCATCTTATAGGAACAGGTCCCTGCGTAATTGTTGCTCTTGATATCGGTTTCTATGTTAGAAAAAGCGCCGTTCCACGTACTACCCGGCGCGGTATGCGCACCCCAGGGCTGCGAATAGTCGACCATGCAGTCGACGCCTTGCACAACCTGGGCCTTGGCTCCAATGCGCGGGACCCAATAGCCCTCGGCTCCGTCGGCGGTGCTGCTCAAGCCGAGGTTGGTCCCCCCTGGTCCGAGCGCATTCTTGTACTTGCGATCCGGCATCACAAAGGTCGATTCCGCTTCTGTAGCGAACGGCGCCGGGTCAAATAAAAGGTCGATGTCGTAACCGCCGCGTTCCAGGCCACCGGCATGCGCCGGATGCATCGCCGTCCCGATCAAAGCAAGCGAAAAGCACCCTGCCCCCAGCAGTGCTCTCAGACGCAAATTGTTCATGGATGTCCTCCCCGAATAACTAGTAGCTCAAGCTAGAACCAATTCAGGTTAACGCTGCAACAACGAATTCTTGAGGCGTACATGTACATGTCCGTCGAACGCATTTTCGACAAAATGCCGGCCAGCGCCGCAAGGCTGAAAAACGGTCATTTGCGAGACATCGAACAGAAAAAATTGAAAAATCCAGCTAAGAAAGGCTCCAAAATAGCATTTTCTGGGGTATCTGGCCCCATTGTTACATTATGGCAACAATGGGGCGAAAACTTTCCGTTTACGTCAAAATTAACGCAACGGAATGCCTGTTTTCGAGGCAAAAAGACCCTCTTTCGGGGCAAGTCGAAACATCGCGAATCTGCCCTTCAGCCGGCATCGCGAACCCTGGTCAATGCCACCGAAAGCTTGTCCTGCGCATCGCGGTATTCGGCGAGCTTTTCGCGCTCGGCCTCGACGATCTCGGCCGGCGCACTGGCGACGAACCTGTCATTGGACAGCTTCTTGTGCAGGCGGGCGATTTCCTCGGTCAACTTGGCCAGTTCCTTCTGCAGCCGCGCGGCCTCGGCAGCGAGATCGATCAGGCTGCCAAGCGGCAGGCAGATCGTCGCCTCGTTGAGAACGATCTGTGCCGACCCCTTTGGGGCAGTATCGGCCAGCGAGATGTCACCGACCCGCGCCAGTCGCTTGATCGCCGAATCCTCACGAGCGAGCCTTTCGCGCGTTACGTCGTTGGCGCCAACCACCACGAGGGGCGCAATGGCCGCCGGCGGCACGTTCATCTCGGAGCGCACCGAGCGGATACCGGAGACGAGGTCGACCAGCCAGTTGATGTCGGCGGCCGCATCCGCGTCTTCGAAATCCGGCGACGGCCACGCGGCATGACACAGCAGCGAGCCCCGTTCCCTGCCCTCGCCGGCTGTCTGCGCCCACAACTCCTCGGTCATGAACGGCATCATCGGGTGCAGCAGCTTGTAGATCTCGTCGAGCACGAAGGCGACGCAGGCGCGGCTTTCGGCCTTGGCCGCCTCGTCCGTGCCCATGAACACCGGCTTCAGCAGTTCCAGGTACCAGTCGCAGAACAGGTTCCAGACGAAGCGGTAGGCGGCACCCGCCGCCTCGTTGAAGCGGTATGAGGTGATGCCGTCCGTTATCTCCCGCGCGGCGCGCGTCAGTTCGGTGAGGATCCAGCGGTTGACCGCCAGCTTGGCATCGTTCAGCCAGAAATCGTCGTTGCGCGCGACTTCGTTCATTTCGGCGAAACGTGTCGCGTTCCACAGCTTGGTGCCGAAATTGCGATAACCGGCGATGCGCGCCGGGTCGAGCTTCACGTCGCGGCCTTGCGCCGCCATCACCGTCAAGGTGAAGCGCAAGGCGTCGGCGCCGTATTCGTCGATGAGATCGAGCGGATCGATGACGTTGCCTTTCGACTTCGACATCTTCTGCCCGTTCTTGTCGCGCACCAACGCGTGGACATAGACGGTGTGGAACGGCTCTTCGTCCATGAAGTGCAGGCCCATCATCATCATGCGGGCAACCCAGAAGAAGATGATGTCGAAGCCGGTCACCAGCACGTCGGTCTGGTAGTAGGTCTTCAGTTCGGGCGTCTGGTCCGGCCAGCCGAGCGTCGAGAACGGCCACAGCGCCGATGAGAACCAGGTGTCGAGCACGTCCTCGTCGCGGGTCAGGATCTCGCCCGGCTTGAAGTTCTCGAGCTTGTCCTCGACCCAGGCCTTCCATGGGCCTTCCAGCGCCAGATAATATTCGATCGCGGCACCCAGCGCCTCTTCCTCGGTCTTCTCGACGAAGACGCGCCCATCCGGCCCGTACCAGGCCGGTATCTGGTGGCCCCACCACAGCTGGCGCGATATGCACCAGGGCTGGATGTTTTCCATCCAGTCGAAATAGGTCTTTTCCCAGTTCCTAGGCACGAAGTTGGTGCGGCCCTCGCGCACCGAGGCGATCGCCGGCTTGGCGAGTTCGGCGGCATTGGCGTACCACTGCTCGGTCAGGAACGGCTCGATCGGCACGCCGCCGCGGTCGCCATGCGGAACGGCATGGCGATGCGGTTCGACCTTTTCGAGGAAGCCGCCGGCTTCCATCAGTTCGACGATTTTCTTGCGCGCGATAAAGCGGTCGAGGCCGTTGAGTTCGTCCCACACCGCCTGGCGCTCCGGCGTCACCTCGAGCCCAGCGAGAAAATCCTCGTTGTCTGTCAGACTGACCGCGGCCTCGATGGTGAGGATGTTGATCGCCGGCAGCTTGTGGCGCTTTCCGACCTCAAAGTCGTTGAAGTCGTGTGCCGGCGTGATCTTGACCGCGCCAGAGCCCTTCTCGGGGTCGGAATACTCATCCGCCACCACTGGTATCTTGCGGCCGACGATCGGCAGCACGATGTTCTTGCCGACCAGATGCCGGAACCGTTCGTCGTCAGGATGCACGGCGACGGCCGTGTCGCCGAGCATCGTCTCGGGGCGGGTCGTCGCCACCGTGATGAAGGTCTTGGGATTCTCCGGATCGAAGACCTCACCCTCTATGGGATAACGGAAGTGCCAGAGATTGCCGTTGACCTCTTGCTGCTCGACCTCGAGATCGGAGATCGCGGTCAACAGCTTCGGATCCCAGTTCACAAGGCGCTTGTCCTTATAGATCAGCCCTTCCTTGTACAGGGTGACGAACACTTCGAGCACGGCCTTGGACAGGCCTTCGTCCATGGTGAAGCGTTCGCGTGACCAATCCGCCGAGGCGCCGAGCCGCTTCAGCTGGTTGAAGATCGCGCCGCCGGATTCGGCCTTCCACTCCCACACTTTCTCGATGAACTGCTCGCGCGTCAGGTCGCGGCGATGGATCTGCTTCTCCATCAACTGCCGCTCGACGACCATCTGCGTGGCGATGCCGGCATGGTCCATGCCCGGCTGCCACAACACGTTCTTGCCGCGCATGCGCTCGAAGCGCACCAATATGTCCTGCAACGTGTTGTTGAGCGCGTGGCCCATATGCAGCGAGCCGGTAACGTTCGGCGGCGGAATGACGATGGTGAAGGCCTCGGCCCCCTCGTCAGCGCCGGCGCCAGCGCGAAATGCGTCGGCCTCTCCCCAGACTTTGGCGATCTTCGGCTCGACGGTTTTTGCGTCGTAGGTCTTTTCAAGCATGGGAAATGGTCCGCGCTGTCGGGATTTTTGCTGGCCCGGTGTAAATCGGAAGGTCTTGACCAAGTCAACCGCAAGGGCAGCCCCGGGCTCTCGACGTCAGATAGACACGGCCGGGATCAGGTCAAGGAAGGCCATGCGCCAGCGGACCGCACGAACAGAAACGCCGCCTCTGGGGCGGCGTTTCATCGGTGATCTGGATGGCGACTACTGCGCTCCACGCGCCACGCGCTCGATCTCCTCGCGCACCAGCCGCTCGACAAGGGTCGGCAGATTGTTGTCCAGCCAATCCTGCAGCATCGGCCTCAGCATCTCCTCGGCCATCTCGTCGAATGTCTTCTTGCTGCGGCTGGCAAACGCATCGGAAAGCTCGCCAAAGGCAGCGGCAACCTGCCGGCCCGTGTGCTCGGAAACGATGGCCGGACGAGCTGACGGCGCCTCGCTGACCATCGCCGGCCGTGTCGGACTTCCGCCCGGATGAGACTGCTCGAAGGCCCGGTTCATGGTCGGTTCGTCCCTGGGGGTCGGCTCGTCCCTGGGGTTGTCCACCTCCGGCTGGGCAACCGGGTTGCGCGCCTCGCCCCTGTCCTGCTCCATCTTGGCCTGCTCGCCGACGGCGGCGATCTCGCGCCGCCAATCGGCAACGGTGGCATCTGAGGTAGCGACAGGACGCACCGCCGGCGCCTCGGTAGCGGCCGGCGGGGTCGGCTCGGCTGCGACCCGGGCGCTGACCTCGGCAAGTGTCATCGATGGCTTTGCCGGGGTGGGTTCGGAACGCACCGGTGCTTCCATCCGCCCGATCACTGGCTCGGCCGTCGTCACCAGCGCCTGCACTTCCGCCAGCTTGACCGGCTTCCTGACCTCCGGCGCGGCATGCAGGTCGGCACGGAATGCCTCGACGTCGGGGACTGGATCGGCGCTCGACGCCGGCTCCAGATCCTGGCGCGGCTCATCGACCTCACCCGGCTGCTTGCGGCCGGTATCGCTGTCTTCGATGATCCTCCTGATGGAAGCCAGTATCTCTTCCATCGAAGGTTCGCGCTGTGCGCTGCTTGCCGTTGCCATCGTCACATCCGCCGCCCTTGTGACCCATTGCAGATTTCCGCTCCGGCAAAGCCGGATCGAATCATGGCGACAGCGTAACCGACGGATCGCCGCACGAGAATCCCCAATCTGGGGACTTGTGGGATTTCAACAGATTAGAGCATGATTCCAGAAAGCGGGAACCAGTTCGGAAAGATCACGTTCGAACAGGAAGACCGCGGAATCCGAACCGAACGCCCTCAGCGGCCATCCGGCGTGCGCAGGCCGAACCACTTGTCCTTGACCGCGTTGTAATGCTCTTCGGGTCTGTATTTCGTCACCTGCAAGCCAAGGCGATCGACAGACAGGCGGCCGGTCGCCTGCAGGATGGCGTAACTCGCCACCACCACGTCGTGCTCATAGCCGGCCTGGTTGATCTCGGCGGTGATGACCGTCGCCTGCGCGTTGAGGACGTCGAGCGTGGTGCGCTGGCCGACATTGCGTTCTTCGATGACACCGTTGAGCGCCAGCTTCGCGGCCTCGATCACTTGCCTATTGGCCGCGAGGCTTTGCTGCGCGGCGGTGTACTCGGTCCAGGCGGCGGTGACGGCCTGGCGCACCTGGTCGCGGCTGACGTCGACCTCGATGCGGGCCTGGCTGAGCGATTCCTTGTCCCGGCGCACGATCGCTGACGTGCGGCCGCCCGAATAGATCGGGATGGTCAGCGTGGCCCCGACGCTGGCCGAATTTGTCGTGCCATCCTGTGCCGAGACGCCCGGCACGGTATTGCGATAGGCGCTCGAGACACCGGCGGAAGCAGACAGCTGCGGCAGCAGGGCGCCTTCGGCCGACTTCACCGAAAAGGCAGCGGCGTCGACCAGATGCTGGGTGGCAAGGATGGCCGGGTGCTCATTCGAGGCTACACCGACGGCGGCGGCGAGGCTGGACGGCAACAGCTTTGCCACCGGCGAAGCGGCTTTGAGCTTGCCCGGCTCGTCGCCGACGATCTGACGATAGAGCGCGGCACTTGCCAGCGCCTGCGCCCGGGCGGCGCTCAGCGATGCCACGGCGGCGGCCCGCGAAGCGTCGGCCTGCGCCACGTCGGTACGCGTGCCTTCGCCAACATCGAAGCGCGAACGCGCCGCACGCGCCGTTTCGGTCAGGAATTGCAGGTTCTGTTCGGTCAACACGGCCACCTGCCGGTCGCGAATCACGTTCATATACGCCTGGGCCGCGCTGAACAGGATGTTCTCTTCGGTGTTGCGCAGGCTTTCAACCGACGCGCGGACCTGCGATTCGGCGGCCGCCACATTGTTCCTGGTCTGAAAGCCGTCGAACAGCGTCTGATCGATCTGGACGCCAAAATTGCCGGTGGTCAGACGCACGCTCTGATTCGTGCCGTTGAGGTGGCTGCTGGAGTAATCGATATTTGCCGAGCCTGTGACTGTCGGCCGCCAGCCTGACTTGGCGATGGCGACGCCTTCATCGGTGACACGGACGCCTGCGCGGGCGGAATTGAGCTGGGAATTGTTCTGATAGGCCTTTGCAAGCGCGCCAAGGATGGTTTCCGCAGAGGCCGAGAATGGAGAAAGCGCGGTCGCGGAAACGAGGACGGCGGCAAAAAGGCTCTTGCGTACAGACAGCACGGTGTATCCCTCATTCGTTTTCCATGGGAACCGCGCCACGCCAGCCTCTCCTTGTGAGCAACCGGCGCCGCGTGTTTAGTGTTCCCTGCTGCTCAGCCCCAAAGCGCCCCCAGTTTGCGGATCAGCAACGATTGTTCAAACACAAGCGACCATGACAAGGCCTCTCCTGCAAGGCAAAATCACTCAGAATTGGAAGGCATGCGCACGTTCGAACCCCGGTAGTGGCTTAATTGCCGCATTAAACGCGCGTCTTCCGGTTACAACCCCCCTTCTTTGAAAAAAAGCCGGGCCACACCTGAATTGCCTTGCCCTTCAACGGCGACAAGGCGGCCGCCTTCAGCAAGCTGGTCGAGCAGCGGTGTCGGCACGTCCTCGACGCTGCCGCCGATGAAAATGACGTCATAAGGCGCCTTGGCGGCATGACCTTGCGACAAGGCCCCCTGCACCACGGTCACATTGCCGCAGCCAAGCGATGAAAGCGTCGATCTGGCGGCCTCGGCCAGCGCCGAATCGCTCTCAAGCGCCACCACGGACCCGGCCAGTCGCGACAGGATGGCCGCGGCGTAGCCGGTGCCGCAGCCGACATCGAGCACCGAATCGGTCGGGTTTATCTCAGCCAGCTGCAACAGCTTGGCCAACGGCGAAGGTTCCATGAGGTAGCGCGCGCCATCGGCGCCATCGGCAATGCGGATGTCCTCGTCGATATAGGCGAGATCGCGCTGGCCGGCGCCGACAAAGACCTCTCGTGGCACGACAAGCATTGCTTCCAGCAATGGCGCGCTGGTCACATCGGTGGTTCGAACCTGACCATCGACCATCTTGACGCGACGTTCGGAAAAATCAGCGCTCATGTCCCAACCAATCCGCTTGCCGCGCCAGAAGCGCGGCTCATTTCGACCCGAACTTCAAGCTCCGGCGCAGATGCGCGGGAGCTCGGGCATTGGAGGCCTCGCCCGGAATCGAACCGGGGTGCAAGGATTTGCAGTCCTCTGCGTAACCACTCCGCCACGAGGCCTCGTTGCTCCCGGCGTTCCACCCGGTTCCAATAGGTTGCGGCGAAAATGCCGTCAAGCGGCCACCGTGCATTCCGAACGGTTTCCTCAGCGCCAATCCGGGCAGCATGTGTCAAATCCTCAAGCTCCGGGAATCGCAGCGATATATTAGCGATTTGTTTAGCATGACCCGCCGCGGGAATAAACCGACGCCACCCGGGTGTCGAGCAGGACAGGAGGCGCCAGTCATGCGCCGGGCAATGGCAGCAAAAGACAAGAACGCCCCCGCCGCCTCTCGCTGCCGCGATGCGAAGAGCTCTTTGCGCTGCGCCTTTGACGGCCCGTGTATCGGCGGTGCCAGCAGCCTGTCGCGCCTGGACCGGGCGAAGCTCGCCTCAGCCGTGGCGACTCTCAGGCAGATCCGCGAGGCAATGAAGGAGCACACCGGGCCGCTGAGGCGTGCCATCTTGCCCTATCGACCTAATCCGGTCGGCGGCGCCGTTCCCACCAGACGACGAAGCGTCGACGGTGGCGGCGAACCATGGCGAATTCATAAGACAGCACCAACAATCCGAGCGGCACCATCCAGAAGCCGAGGATCGGCAGGAAACCGAGGATGCCGCCGACGGTCAGCAGCATGCCGATTGCGATTCTGAGGCCGCGCGAGCGCGGCATTTTGAACTCGCGTCCCAAAACCGAAATTTTACGCGCTGGCATCTGGCTGTCTTGTGCTGTCATCGTCTCGAAAGATTGACCCGTTTGACCGTTCAGGAGCGTCATTGAACCAAAGCCGCGCCGCGCTTTTTGGTTCCCTATCCCTCGTATGACGGCTTATATGAGGGCCTCTATGGACGATTGCCAGAAACCATCGTGCGAAAAAGCCTCGGAAAAATGCGAAATGCTTCTTTGCAAAGCCGAAAAGGGCAGCTATAGGCTGCGCCACTCACATCAGAGCCTCCGTTCCCCGGTAGCTCAGTGGTAGAGCAACCGGCTGTTAACCGGTTGGTCGCTGGTTCGAATCCGGCCCGGGGAGCCAACATTTTCAAAGATTTAGTCGATCCTAACAAGCTCCGGAAAACGGCTGATCTACAGCATATCTACAGAATCTGGGTTCGCTATGGACCTGTTCTGATGATTGCCGCGATCAGCGTGACGGAAGGCTTTGGACGAACTTCACCATCGCCCAACGCCCTTTCACGGCGGTAACAGGGGTTCGATTCCCCTTGGGCGTACCAGAGATTTCAAGCACTTAGCGTCCCCCTCCCTTCTTACGTCGAATATCGGCCGAATAAACGTCTGCGAATTTGCGTGAACGGCACCTGATTGCTTTCGCCGGCGTTCCTGTTGTTCGGTCGGCATCAAGTCCTCGTCGGATTTCGTCCTGGCTGGAGGCCCGTGGGGCGAGGATCGCGCACCCTTCGTGTTTGCCGCCAATGGCTGGTCCTACCTGAAACAGATTGAGACCGAGAGCGGCATTTGGTTCCGTGACACCCGGCGCAGGGCCAACCATCGCCGTGCACTGGTGGATTGGCCGACGCCGCAAGGACTGCCCGGTCAATTGGAAGTCGATCAGGATGCCGCCACGGACGCGCTGAAAACGCAGCCCTTCGACTTCGGCTTCCGCTGCGTCCCTATCAGGAAGGGGCTATCCGCGCCGTTGAGACCGCATTGTTCGCCGAACAGCGGTCGATGCTGGTGGCGATGGCGACCGGCACAGGCAAGACCAAGATCGCCATTGCACTGCTCTATCGTCTCCTGTCGGCAAAACGGTTCCGCCGAATCTGTTTCGTCGTGGATCGCAGTGCCCTCGGCATCCAGACCGAAGGCGAGTTCTCGACCACCAAAGTCGTGTCGGGCAAGACCTTTGCCGAGATTTTCGGTCTGAAGGGGCTGGAGGATGTCACGCCAGAATTGGAAACCAAGGTCCACATCTGCACGATTCAGGGGCTGGTCAAGCGGGTGCTGTTCGCCGCCGACACGTCCGAGGCTCTGCCAGTCGATCAGTACGACCTCATGGTATCTGCCCGGTTCGTGATGCGCGTCCGTTTCGGGTCACCACAGACCGCGCAGGGCTCGCGCGTTATCAATCCTCGGCGGATGCTGGAGACGGCCTGCCTTTTAGGTACCGTCTTCGCTCCATGCTAAAAAAGGATCCGGCGTAATTCGGTCGCCTGCGACATAGCTTCGGTGGTCACGCCATACGCGCCGGCACACCTCTGTTAGCTTGAAGGGGCGGCGGATCTGAAAAAACCGCCTGGCCGGCGCATTTTGCCCTTCAAATGTTCATGAGTGCTATTTGCGGTGAGCGAGGCGTCAGCGGCCAAACGCCGAATCGAATTCTTTTTCAGTCCCGTTTCTTGACCTGCGAAATCAGATCCCGATGGCCGTAGCATCCTGTCGTGTCGATTATTTGAAAGCTGCTCACTTCGTCCTTTAATGGCTTAAGGATGGCAAACTGACTGAAGGGCAGTATAACCAGCGGGGCGTTTTGACTTTCAGCGAAGTACGCAGCGAATGGACACACGAGAGACGGTTCAAACTGCTCGCTATGCTGCCAGATCGTCGGGGTATAGTCATCGCCACCGAGGATGCCACCCGGCCGAATTTTGGGGTACGCTTTAACGAGATCGATGGAAATTCCACGCAGCGTGTGATCGCCGTCCACATAACCGAGATCTAGCGAACCGTCTGGAATTCGGTCTATGACCTCCATCGTGGTTCCGCGCAACCGGACACAGCGGTCGCCTCCGATCCGCGTTCGGTTCAATGCTTCTTCATAAACGGCCCGGAACTTTTCATCGTCGACATTCCATGGCTTGTTCCACGTATCCAGATTCCGCCAAGGGTCGATCAGGTAAAACCGTTCAATCGCCGGGCACGCCTTCAATAAGATCTCGGCGAACTCACCCTTCCAAACTCCAAGTTCTAGAATCGTTCGTGCATCGATTTTGTTGACGCATGACGCCCATATGTCGGCGCGGCTGGAAAGGTGCGCGAGTTCAGATATCATAGTGATGTTCTTAGAGATGGTCATTCCCTGACCTGAGATACGAGACCCTGGTTGTCAATCTAAAATTCGTGGGCGAATAAACCTGCAGCCTTTACCAGTTAGGCAGAGCGCAAGCGATTTCGCGAAGTTGTGACCTGCCACTGAACATTCATCCAGCGGCGATTAGAGCCTTGGCCGTTGAGATCCATAGGGCGCCTTTCCGCCCTTGCGGGCAGGTGTTCAGGGATAAGATTTTCGGCTAAGACGGTCGAGGCAGCAGGCTATGCTAGCGTTTTCTTTGCGCGGTATGCAGGCTGGCTAAAATATTCTTACCGACTGGGGTATATAGATGTCTTATAGAGGTTATCGCCAGATCATTGTGCATTGCGGTCTACACAAGACGGGGTCGTCATATCTTCAGCGCTTATTTCTAGCCAATCAGGACGTGCTGCGGAGCAAATCAGTTTACTTCCCGGACTTCCGAAACCCCGAAAATGCGGCGTACCACAAAGGCAACCACAGCATGATCGCGGTTTCATACGATCCGCCTCTTGGCGCGGAGGCAAACCTTTCCAAATTTGTGGACCTCGAATCCGGCTGCGACACGCTGCTGATTTCAGGCGAGGAATTCTGGCGCGTGAAGGATATCCCGGGCTTCATTGCCGGGCTCAAACAGTTCGCCCCACTCGCAGAACTGCGCTTTGTCTTTTATCTACGCCGCTTCGATCATATGATTGAAAGCGTCTACTCACAAACGGTAAAGGATTCGCTTGTCGGGGATATTAGCCGCGCCTGGTATCCATTCGACTATGGCGACATCATAGCCCCGTTCATCGAGGCTATCGGCACAAAGCAAATCATCATCCGCCCTTACAACCGCGCGCTTTGGTTTAATGGCGATCTCGGCGCCGACTTCTTTGCTGCGACCGGCCTCAAAGGCATCCACGGTTCACTGCGACCAGTTGAGCCTGCCAATCAATCGCTATCCAGACAGGAGAGTTTTATGCTCTCATTGATAAAAACACTACGGGGTAAGCAATTGGCCGTGGCGCTTTTGACGCGAAACCCTCTTTCTTCCGACGCCAGCCCGGGGCGATTCTTTCGATCTGCCACAGATAGACAGCGATTTAACGAAACCTTTGTCGACAGCAATCAACCAGTAGCTGATAAGTTTGGCTTGGGCGACATTGCTGTTTTCCTAGACCTCTGGAACTTCAATGACGATCCAGACTGGACACCATTCAAGCCAGATTGGACGGCCATATCTGGCCATCTGGCGATGTTGATCGAGGAAATAGCAGACGCGCTTCCAAAGTGAGAAGTGTCGATAGCAAAAAGTCAGGGCGGTAAAATGAATCTGTTCGAACGTGCCGAAATCAATTTCCGCCACGAAGACGGGCAAGACTACGCAGACATAATCGCAGTCGCAGTCGATGGTGGTAAGGGTAATGTTTAAGGCGGATGGCGGAGGACGCGCCGGTGCTTTCGCGAAGGCCGGTACAATATTAGCGACTGCTGCCGGAGAGTTCCGGGCGGCCGTTTTGAACCCGCAACACAATGGCGAGGAAAAAAGCGCCGTCCTCAAGAGGATGGGCTGACAGCCCCCCCGCCATCCTGACCGGCCCCGGCATGGACTAGTTCCTTTCAAAAGTGCCGGATACAGTGATGCTCGACCCGTCCGCAGCAGGATATGCGTTAGTGTAGTCTGTAATGACCACTTGGTTTGAAGAAGCGCTAATGAAGCCCTGTAGCATCTTGCCGCTGCCGGCATTTGCTTTGCCTGGTACGACAACCTTGTTAAGCCCCGCAGTAAACGGCAGGGTGGGCTTAACATTACCGGCCCCTGTGCCATTTGTAGTAACGGCTACCGTCAGGGTGAATGACCTGACTTGCCAAGTTGCCGATACGCGCCGCTGGCCGAGGAGGTGGTGATCGTGCCGCTACCCCCCAAGATGTGGAAAGCGAACGGTTAACGGGCCTCGGAGATGTACCTATTGTCGCGAGGCGGAACTCTGGAAAATTGCCGACGATCTACGCGCCAATTCGGGGCTCGCGTCGGACGAATACTTTACACCCATGTCTGGCAGCAGGCCATGAATGGCGGAATTGCGGCGGCTGGCAAGGGATGCGGAGACCAGCATGAACAACAAGGTGCCACAGTTGCGTGGTCCACAATGGCATGTGTTCGGACTTGCTCGATGGGCCACAACGAGCATACCGATCAACGCTGCAGTGACTTTTTTTGAGAGGATTCGTGATTAACTGGATCAACAACTCCTCCTTTGAAATCGAAGGTTGTCGCATTGCGCTGGATTGGGCTGCCGGCGGAAGCAAACGTGCGTCCTCCGACCGCGACTTTACAATGATGAAGGGCCGAGATTTTATCGGCCACTACACCGATCTAGAAAAGACCGGGATTGAAAAAGTGCTTGAGTTTGGAGTCTACCAAGGCGGGTCTGTCGTCTTTCTGGATAAATTATTCCACCCGAAAAAACTTTCCGCGATCGAATTGACGCAACAAGCAATCCCTGCGCTCGATAGATACGCCCAGAATTCTGACGGCCGCGTGAGGATTTATTATGGCACGTCTCAAGACGACTCGGAGAAAATCAAAACCATCATTCAGCAAGACTTTGGGGGTCAGGTGGATTTCGTTGTTGATGACGCTTCGCATTGGTACGAATATTCCAAATCGACGTTCCGCACCGTGTTCCCGCATGTGAAACCGGGCGGCTACTATTTCATTGAAGATTGGTCATGGAGCTTCCAGCCGGATTTTCAAAGCCCCTCCAACGGCTGGTTCAATCAAAATTCACTGGCAAATCTCGCGATCGACCTCATGGAAGATATGATCAATTCCGATGTGATCGACAACATCGAGATTTCGCGTCAGATCATAAAGGTCAGGCGGAGCAAAGCGCCTGGCAGGCCAGTGTTCGCGACGACTGCGCGTCGGTCGCGCCAAATGAACTTACTCTGACGTTCGAACGAAACAAATGGTCCTTTCCGACAACACCGGGCCACGACTCCTCAGAGGATCGATTGACGGAGATAATGCCTAAGCGCGGCCCTATGATTGATTGGCATAAATTGACTTTGCTACCATTGCCAACCTTGATGGCTCGAATGGTGCTTGAATACTGACACTGCCAGAACGTTTCTCAGGGAACATAACCGCTGCGGCAAAGCCGCCCCATATCTGGCCCTTGAGACTATCCCAGTCGAAGAGCACGCCCGGAACGAAATCGAAAAAGACTTCGTGAAGGTAGGGACTGTCGGACCAAGGGGCGTCTTTGATGCCATTCCGGACAGTTGGATTGCAGCTGTCGTGCATGAGAATAATGGTCGGTCGAGTTTTTGGGCGATACTCCAGGCAGTTTGTTATGTCGATTCTTACACCCTCTTCGGAATGGTCGCCGTCGATCAATATGAAGTTAATCTCCCTGTCGGACGCATTTATGCCGTCGATTATGAGTGGAAGCGTCGCTTTTGAATCGCCGATGACAAACTCGACATTCGGCAACCCGGGCAAAGACCTGTCGTCAACGTCAAAGGAGTAAACTTGACGGCTAGCGGCAGATATCGGCCGCAGGCTACCCCCCAGGTAGGTGCCTATTTCAATGCTGATGTCGGGCTGAAACCGACTGAGCGCATACGCTAAGGCAACGCGCTCGCTGAGCTGCATGTGCCAGTTCTCGTTCATGGCGGGTTCGAACAAGGCATTCTCTAATGATCGGATCAAAACTTACCCCTTTCAACGCGCTCCGCGAACGGCGGCTAGTTCTTCTGACTTCGCACCCAATCGGCAAAATCCTTAAGTCCGCTCTCAAAGCTGACCTTTGGTGACCAATCAAGCAATTCTCGTGCCCTTGCTATGCTCAACACGTTTGCGGGGACATCGAATTGTCGACCCGGCATATACCGACGGTCTGCGTAGCAGCCTGTTACGGTTTCGATCGAATCGATCAGTTCGTTGAGGCTGCGCCCGCATCCCGAACCGATGTTGAAGACGCGCTCGTCGGTTGTTCGCTCCAGCGCTGCCAACAATGCATCCACTACATCCCGGATGTGAATGTAGTCGCGCACCACAGATCCGTCCCCCCAGATCTCGACCGGTTCCCCGCGCAAAATCTTTCCCAGAAAAACTGCGACAGCACCCTGGCTTGCGTGGACGCGCTGTCCTTCGCCAAATGGGTTTGCCAAGCGCAGCACAGTATAATCCAGCCCGTGAAGGACGAAGAAGAGATGCAAGTATTTTTCTATCGAAAGCTTGGTGATTCCGTATGAGCACACCGGATCCGTCGAATGTGTTTCAAGGATCGGAATCTGTTCCGGCACGCCATACACCGTGCCTCCGGAGGACACGAAAACGATCTTCTTGAGTCCGGACTGGGTGGCACGAGCTAGCAGTCGAACAGTGCTAAGAACGTTGCTCTCAACGTCAAATATGGGGTCAGCATTCGAAGATTTGGGCAGGGTGGTGGACACCAAGTGAAAGCACGCCTGACAGCCTTCCAATGCGCTGGCCACATCGGCCTCACTGACAAGGTCTCCTTCGCGGAGTTCAAACCTGTTATTTTCCAGATGAGATTTACTGAGCGGTTGGGTATTCGGGCGGCCGAAGCAGCGGACGAGGTATCCGCGATTCAGCAACGCCTCGACCAGGTGTGAGCCAATGAAGCCGCGCCCGCCCAAAACCAGGCATCGGTTCGGCTCATCCGAGCAGCGGTCCTTCAGTTGGCTCAATTAGGTTCCCTGACGCTGCCTACCGTTTCAACGCCAACGCGGCTCCTTTCGCCCAGCGTCGGGCTGTTACGCTCGGCCTCGAAAAGTTTAACGTATTGAGAGACCACTGCATCGATGCGACAGCGGCTCGCTGCTGCGGCGACCAAGGCCGATGCATTCAGGTACCTTTGGGGGTCGGAAGCAAAGGCTGCAATATCCTGCGCAGCCCTTTCGACGGGGATCTCCCAATTGTCCAGTTCGATGATGGATCCCGCGACATCGTGATCGACCGTCAACATGTTTCTAATGTCACCAATGTCCGATGCTATGTAGGGCCTTCCAGCAAAAAGGCAGTCTACAATCGTCAGCGGAAAGCTTTCGGATTTAAACTTACTCAGCATAATACCCATATCTGCCGACGCATAGTGGCCAACCGAATTGTTGCTGAATCCTGCCAAATACACAAAATCCGGTGTGCCCACTCGGCAATATTCGTCGTAAACTGGTCCATTCCCCACCAAGATGAGACGAATATCCCGACCCGAAATCGCCCGAGCTGCTGCCACAGCTTCGATCGTTTCTGCCCATCCTTTGTCCGGAATCGCACGGCTCACGCAGCAAAGCACAAATGCATCTTCAGGAATGTTCATCCGTGCTCGAGGGATCGGCACGACGTGGGGGGCCTCGATACCATTGGGTAGCTTCACGAACCGCCCCGACGATTTATCGCAGAGCCCGTGTTTGAAGAAAGGTCCCAGATTCTTCTCGGCGGTATAGACCCAGGTCGTGACCTTCCCGTCTGCGCCCCGGAGTTGCTTATCAGTGGCTTCAAAAGCATCGCCATGCTCGATCATGCCGTGCAGAGACGCAACATGGGCGCGCAATCCGTCAAACACATCCGGAACTCGGAGCGGATACTTCTGCATGTGCCACTGATGCGTGTTCAGCGCCTCGATACCAAATTCGCCAATGAGGTCCCTCACGTCCTCGACGTTGGATGTTTCAATCATCGGCACATCATTTCTGAGCATCCTACGGACACCATCCTGACGTACCGTCAGGCCGCAACTGAAGAAGAGCACAGAATGCCCCTGGCGCTTGAACTCATTGGCCATCCGGATGGGTAGTATCTCCGCTCCTCCCGGGTAGAAGCCCATGGTCGAGATCATAATGTTTAGCGAACGGGTGTTGCGCGCCAGCACAATTGCTTCGTAGTCATACCAGCGCTCGAATTCCTCACTATTTCCATTGGGGACGTGCCAGGAATAAGCTTTCCTACAACTATTCCGGCAGCGATCGAGGACTTCCTCGGGAACATCATACAATGCTGCAACTGCGCGACTTGCAAACCCGACCTCCCGATAGAAAATTTCATGTTTGTAGGTGAGCTCTGCCGCACTCCCGTTGTAGCGGCGGAAAAAATTGAGCGCCTCGGGCCGATAGGCGATCTTTCCGCCACGAAGTATGTGAAGATAGAACACCCAATCGCCAGCAACGCGCATCGACAGCCAGGACTCGTCGTTCAGCAATTGCATATCGAGCGGTCGCTTGAAAACAACGCCACTTGCGTTGGGAATCGTGTTCTTGATGCCCAATGCACTTATAACTTCATGGTGAGCCGTGGCCACGTATGGACTAGCCCATTTATTTCCGCAATCTAGATCCTTCACGTGCGCTTGGAAATCGTCATTGCGATCCAGGGGGGTTTCGTCCCGGTCAACAAAGACGGAATTTCCGTAGGCGAGCAAGACTGCTTCGTCAGCGAAACTAGGGACCAGCAATTCGAGAAAGCTTTTGTCGCAGAAGTCATCGCTTTCAGCTATCCAGACCAGTTCCCCAGTCGCCTGCTTGAGCCCCTTCGCCCATTGGCGGAACGCACCGCCGGAGTTCTTTTCGTTATAGATGGTGCGAGTTATTTCCTCATGCCTAGTTGCATACTCGTCCAACACGGATTGGCTGCGATCGGAGGAGCAGTCGTCGAGGAGGATTACTTCAACGTTCTTGTAGGTTTGTCCGTAGACGCTATCCAAGCGACGGCGAAGGTAGGGCTCGTGATTGTAGTTGGGGACAATCACGGAAACCTTCGGCATCCGCAGTCCCGATTCCAGGTTCAAAAGCGCACGGGTGGTCTCATTCAAACGGCCGAAGCCACCTTTGGTATCCGGCTCAAGATAAAGACCTTCATTCCAGTCATTCCACGCGTTCACAAACACAAAGCGACGATCGTCGCGGTGACCCTTTCTTGTGCTGGCGATGGCCGCGTCGAGCCAACGTCGGTAGTCGCGGATATGAAAGCGTGTGAAGACCAAAGGGCGCAACGAATTCTGCGCCGTATTATCGCGGTCTAATGAGACGGTATGGTAAAGTGGCCGTTCGGAATGCTGCACCATTTCAGTTTGCGCCACGCCGTAGGACGCAACCACGGAGTAAGGAACCGCGCCGACGCCATTCTTCTCCAACGGATAAACCTGATCTGCCTGGTCGGATACTGGAACAGAAGGCAGGTCAAGGGCGGCATCGCCAAAATCTTCGAGCGTCGATCCCTCATCTCCCGTCGATCGGACAATCACGAAGGGAGTCCCGGCGCCCCGCTCGACGAGCAGTTGGCACAATTGAGCCAGGTAGGTGGATGCGCCCAGCCAGCCCTTCGCTACTCTGACAAGGAGGACGGGCCGATCCTCCACGCAGACGTGACGCCGATCTGCAAAGATCCGCGCCAGCGACTTAGCGGCAGGCTCGAGCAAACAGTCCGGTGAAATGACAATTTGCGCGCAGAAGCGGATATCAATCTCGTGGTGCGCGAGGAACTGTCCAATCGGCTGCAGCCGAAGCGCTTTACGGGACGCGACATTCAGATCGAAACAGAAGGCGTGAACCCCATGGCGCGAGGCCATTTGCGCCTGGCCCTTCAAAACCCGCCAATCCAGAGGATCATAATTGTCGAGCTCCTCGCTCGGCACCTTGGGTTGAGTGTGTCCCGTGAAGAGAGGCCGTCCGCTGCGCAAAGCGACCCAATCCGGCGAAGTATAGAACGCAAGTAGCTTGACGTCGGTTTCGACGGGGCCAAACCGGACATCGTCCTCATAGCGTGGCGACATATCTGGCACGGCATCGCGGCTTTCCGATGCCCCCCAAACCACATAGTGCCAGAACGGGTTCATCCCTGCATTGCGAATATCACCGTAGGTCTCCAAGTAGAACCGCGTGCTAAAGTCGTCCGACGGATCGCGCCCTTCACGCCAACCACGCTCGCAGTAGTGCCTGACCAGATCCCGAGGCGCCGGCCGCAAGTCTTGATACATGGCAAGATAGAAAGCCTCGTCGAAGAGACCTGACTCTCTGATAGCTTGCGCCTCGGCATCAATCGCTGCCGCGTCAGGGATAAATTCATCAGCACGCGAGGCGACGGGATCCGCTGTGCTATCGTCCAACAAAATTGGTGCGGCAAACATGGAAACGGCATCATCTCCCGTCGAGATTATCCCAACTCCAAGCGGGCGGCCCTCCTTCTGGCCATGCCGCAGATAGTGAATGAGGGGATTCCGGCCAGCCGCAGCAACATCCGGATGGGCAGAAAGATAACTCGCGGTATTGAACGCGGCAGACGGGTTCCGGTGTTCCTTCCAGCCATGAATTAGGTAATGCGTTGCGGGGTCCAATCGGGCGTCTCTAACGTCCGGATAAGTCTCCAAATAATATTCCGCATCAAAAAGCGAACTCGCGCGAATCCGGCGGGTCGCGGAAGTGAGAATCAGGTCGCGCCGCACCTTGAGAAATTTGCTTACCTTCTTGCCGAAAGACAGCGCGCGCCAGCCAGGCGCCGCCAGCTTGCGGAGAGGCGCAGTTGCGCGCCAGGAACGGGAATGCACGACCTGGGTCAACTCGAACCGAAGCGCCTGAAGCTCTCGGTTCTTTTCGGCTACGGTCTGCTCACGTTCATGCGCGAGAGTGTGAGTTTGTTTTTCGCCCTCAGCAGCGATTTGGCTGAGACGGATGATCTGCGCATCGCGCTCTGAAACAACCAGCGTCAGACTGGCGACGTCCGCGTCTCTGCCGGCGATGGCCCGAGCGAGACTCGCGACTTGTTCGTCGTAGTCCGCTGCGGCCTTCTGCGTATCGACAATGCGCGCATCCCGCTCTGAAATAACCAGGGTGAGCCTGGCGAGTTCCTCTTCCCTGCGGGCGACGACCTGACCGAGGCTCGCAACCTGTTCGTCGTACTCTGCTGCGACCTTATCCAAGTTTGCAATGTGTGCATCGCGCTCTGAAACAACCAGTGTCAGACTGGCGACGTCCGCGTCTCTGCCGGCGATGGCCCGACCGAGGCTCGCAACCTGTTCGTCGTACTCCGCTGCAGCCTTCTCCAGATTTGCGATTCGGGCATCACGCTCCGAAACAACCAGGGTGAGACTGGAGACTTCCTCGTCCCTTTCGGCGATGGCCCGTCTTAGATCGGCAATCTCGCTCTTGTTTTCAGCGGTCGTCCGCATGAGGACCTGGATCCGGGCGGCCCGGTTGCCTAGCTGTTCGTGCCGCGCGCGAATGAGCTTGATGGCCTTGATCGCGACGTTCAACTGTTCCGCGGAGAAGGTCTCTAAGGGTGAAGGAAGTTGGCTGTCGTAGCCGAAGGTATCGAAGTCCTCAGCATACAGCGCACGGATCAACTGCGCACTGCGTTCGGATATGAACTCAGGCAGGTAGGGGATTAGGCTCTCATTCGTTCGCCGCAGTAGAAAAGGGTCCGGCACATCTCCGCCAAGCCATTCTCCCAATGCTTTGCTTAGCTCGCCGGCATTCTCGATTTTCGTCAGTTTGGTGTAGTCGATCAGGTCGGGCCGCAGCAAAGCTGCCTGAGGCGTCCAATGGTGATCCCAAAACGACGGGGCCTCGTTGCTCGCCAAATGTTCCAGAAAACTCTCGAAGGCGGCAACAATATCCCGTCCCTGCTGTATCGGGTGATGGAAAAACTCCGAGTTGATATAAGGTCCAATTTGCAGAGGCTCCCGGACCAGCAGCTTTGACTGCCACGCAGAAAAGATTCTGGTGTAGGGATTCCGGACGACCGCAAAGCGAAAATAAGCACCAGAGGTCAACGCCTCGGACAGGTGCTCAAAGTCCAGCCCTGTAACATGCGGTGCAACTTTGTTAGCTTCATGAACGGCCAGATCCTGATCGCTTTCCGCACTGTCAACGTTCGCTCGCAAAGCTTGGGAATAGCCCTCCAGAGCAGCGAACCACCACTTGAGGGTGGTGCATCCCACCTTGGGGGTACTCACATACAAGAGCTTGCGCCGCTCTGAGAGATAACTGTTCCACCGCAGATGCTCGGCCAACCTTTGATTGCCCGCAAGAAATATGCGCGGGTTCTCCTCGACAATTCGCTGATCCATCACAGGCACATCCAAGATTGCAACGCCCTACACAGCTTCGTCTAAATTCTGTGCACCATCAATACGCCAAAGCAAGCAACTGAGCACAGGTGGAGAACTCTCGTTCGTCTTTAAGTACGACGAGTTTATTGGCAAAGGCCATGCTTCTCTGGGACCGGATCCCCGCCGCGCTCACATGTGACAACGATCTGACCCCTCTTAGAAGAAATTCCTGCGGACATCAACCGCACGTATGGTGGACAGTGACAATATAACGCCGTGCCACCGGTGAGGTCTGCTCGAAGGGAGATAGATACCGGCCAACACAGAGTTCCGTTTGTGTCGGGGTGGTGTGCTTTGACGCCTCAATAAAACATCCGAGAGAGCTTGCCACTTAGTGCGACGAGAACGGGGTTGCCACACTACCCGCTTGCTTCTGACGCACGGTCAGCGCGGACTGGGCATTACCTCAAACGTCCCCGGCAGCGCTTACTTCCAGCCGCCATAGAGTTGCTCCGAGATGTCGTCGAGTGGTCTTTCGGACTGTATTTGCAGCGCCTCCTAGCATGGCGGGCACCGACACTCACACGACATATCCTTCTGCGCGCAGAACTGCCATTGCTTGGTCGACGCTGCCGAAGACACCTCGAAACACGGTGGCTCCGAATAGGCCGGATGATCCATTGCCACGATCGAGCCAAAGAGCGGAGGCGCAGCGGGTCCGGGGGTCTTCCTGTCTGGAAAGTCCAACCGCACCCACCAGCAGCCGGTGTGGCTTCTAGCAGCAAATAATTGGTTTCCGTAAGCAGGCCTCGGACTTCATTGAAGCAGCGCCCAACACCACATTGTGAATCGGCGTGCAAAATTGGACGCCGATCGGGGGTCAGTTTTGGGCCGTTTGACAGGGCTAGGCCGAAGTGCGATTTGCCTGCGCGGCGATCGCATTTCGCAGTTCGGCTATTGAATACGGAGGACTCCGGCGATGCACGACGTGGTGACAGTTTGCGCAGAGCGGCACCAAATCGCGAATCGGATCGACCTGATATGCTTCGCCGATCTCCGAGAGCGGCGTTATATGGTGAACGTGGATTAGATCGGCGCCGATCGAACCATACCTGTCCTCATAGCTAAGGTCACATGCCTGGCATCTGGAGCCGAAGTGCTTGATACACTCGTTTCGAGCTACAGCGTTGCGTTCGTACTTCGTGAGTTCAACCGATTTTAGCTCACCTTCGATTAGAATGCCGGTCGGGATGCCAAGGCCGCTATCGGTCGGCGTAGCGGGAGGTGCGCGTCCAATCACGAAATCCCCCGCGACTCCAGTGACGTGCATCTCCCAGATACCCAACTGACCGATGGAAAGGCTGGATTCCGGCGGGACGGGATGCAACTCCGATGCCATCTCTCCTGTCACCGGGTCGCGCCATAAGCGGCGCATGTCGCGATTTCGCTCATGGAGATACCATGCCGGCCACTCGCCAAGTTGGTATGCCCAAGATTCCGCACGAGCGTGACACCTGCGCGCGATGGCCAAGCATTCCGAAGCGGGTGGAACTGCTATTGAGATCCGGAAGTTGGGGCCTGGCTGATCTGTGGGTGGTCTCAGATATGCGTAATTCTTTGTCTGCTTGACCAGCGTCCATCCCCGCCTGGGAAGAATCACGCTCAGCGTGAGGGAAGCTCCGAACCGATAGGTGTTCGGTCCATATTTCTTTGGTGCCTTCCCACTGGCACTGAACTCGATCACTTCAATCGGCCAGCCTATAGGGGTGTGAGAACGTGCCGCCGGTTCATCGAGTTCCCGGGTTTCCGCGTCATCTTTGGCTACTATCCGTTCCCCTAGGAGCAGAGGATATTTAACCGCTTTTTTCGAAACAAGCGCTGCTTCCGAATTCTACTGACAAGTTTCGCCGGACGGCAGCTATCTGCCCCCAATCCATCGCTGCAAACAGCCCGATCGAGGCCTTTGAGGTTCTAGAGCTTCAAGTCGACTGCCCGGCGCGTAGCGGGCGACGGTGCGATATTTGAGGTCTCCGCGTCGCCCGCCGATCGACCCAAAAGAGTTACATTCGCCAGCTTTTCAACCGTTCATACCTGCCCGCGTAAAGCATCTTTCCCTTTTTGAGCCCAGCGAACTCGTGCGCGTTCGGCGTCCTCGCTTTGGAGCTTCTCCGCGATCCAAAGCATCGCGCCATAGATGATGGCGCGATCATCATTGGTCAGCTCGACGATGCCTGCCTTGACGACGAGACCGCCGAGTTCGATCAGGTGTCGGGTGCGTTTGCGGCGCTCCACCTGCCAGGTGCGCATGTCATTGCGAGCCAGAATCGCTTGGAGGCGATTGCGGACTGCCCGGTTGCGCTGGAGCGCTACGCCTGTTGCTTCCAGATGCCTGAGCAGTTCGCCGGTGCCGGCTCTCGAAAAACATCACCCCACGCTTGGCCCATGCCTCACGCTTTCCGCTATCTTTCGTTTCAGCGATGGCGACCAGCGCGCCGGCCAGTTCGTCGGTGCCGAGCTGATCGGCGCCGGTGGCGATCACCAGCTCGCCAAGTTGCTGCACCTTTCGCGTTTTGAGTTCCCGCGCTTTTTCTTCCAGCGCCTTCAGTTCGGCGTCGAAGTCTCGTGGTTGTCTAATCGCTCTCATCTGGTCAACTCCATTTCTAGTCGGGCGATGGATTGCACCGCCGCAGGTTGGAACGAAGAATGGGCATGCCCGCAGTGGCCGCTTTCGCGCGAGTCATAGGCGAGTGCCGGGAGCAGGGTTGTCTCCGCGATCGGCATTTGGCCGTCGCATTATGGGTCTTCGCAGGCGAGGCCTTCCTGTGTTTGCGCCGCAGTCTCCGGAGAGCTGCAATCACGAGAACGGAATGGTCTGACCCACGTCCCGGCAGGGACGCCTCGGCGCGCTAGAATGACGACGCGCTGAGAGTGTAGAGCTGGGTTGCCTAGGCTAGGCGCTGGCCCCAGCCGATCGGTTGAAAGCTTCTCCTGACTTAAGCATCGCGTGCATGATGACTGACAGTTTACGCGCCACCGCGATCGCTGCGCGCTTGAAGCCCAGGCGCTCACGTAGCTGGAGTCCCCAGGTCTTGAGGCTGCTCTCGTTCTTGGCGCCGGTTCGGGTGAGGATCACCAGCGCTGCTTCATAGAGCAAGCTGCGCAGGCGTTTGTCACCTCGTCGTGAGATGTGGCCGTCATAGTCGACCTCACCGGACTGGTAACGCCGTGTGGTCAGGCCCAGCCAAGCGCCCACCGCGCGTGACTTGCGGAAATTGTCGGGGTCCTCAATCGCTGCGACATAGGAAATAGCCGTCACCGCACCAATGCCGGGGACGGTCATCAGCAACTGAGCCCGCTGACTTTTGCGCACCGTCGCAAGTAGCTGACGATCGAGATCGGCCGCGCGCTTGCGAACGTCGCGCCAGGCTTCGAGCAGCGGCAGCATGATCCGAGCCAGACCTTCTTCGCCGTCCAGAAGGTTCCGGACATTGTTTTCGAACGCGCCTCCTTTGCCCCGCGGAACGATGAGCCCAAACGTCTTCATTGTTCCGCGTATCTGGTTGCCAAGTTGCGTCGAGATGAGGATGAATTGATTGCGTGCCGCCACCAGCGTGCGGATCAACATCGTGTCGTACGACTTGACTCGGACCGCTTTGAAGAAGCCCGCTTCGGCAAGCCGGGCTAACCCATCCGCGTCATTGGCATCGGTCTTGTTGAGCGTTTCGCTCAGCACCTTCTGCGCATGGCGCGCTTCGATGCAGATCGCAGGCAGACCTTTAGCCGCCAACGTGTGATAGAACCAAGTTGCCAATGGCCCAGTCTCGAAGACGACGCGGCTGGCGTGCGGTGCATGCTTGCGGATCACTTGCGCCAGTATCTGAGGGTCAGAAGGACATTTTCCACGCCAAATCCGCTCACCATCCTGGCGGATCGAAATTGCGGTGTCCTTCAAGGAAACATCAAGGCCGACATACTGCTCCATGGTTGCTCTCCGTCCGATATTTGGGCCCGGCGCCAATCGTGAGCCCGCTTCCGATTCTATCGAGGAGCAACCGCCTTCACCATCCGCCGTCCCGACGGAATAGATCGTGAGTCGCGCCGCGATTAGCCCATGTTTGCGCATGGCTGTCTCCATCGATTGTCGATGCAGCGATGATAGGGGAGCGCCTGCCGGAAGGCTTCCATGTTGCCGAGACAGCCCGGGACGGGCTGGTCCATCCCGAGATTTTTTCGAGGGAGGGCGCGCTTATACGTCGTGCCGACGTGCGCTTTGACGTGCAAATGATCTGGTCGCGATGGCAATCTATCATCTTCACGTCAAGGTCATTGGCCGCAAGGCCGGCTCCAGCGCCGTGGCGTCTGCCGCCTACCGCTCGGCTTCGCGGTTGCGCGACGAGCGGATCGAACGCAGCCACGACTTCTTCGCCAAGCGCGGTGTCGTCCATTCCGAGGTGATGTTGCCGGAGGATGCACCGAAGGCTTGGCGCGATCGCGAGAGGCTTTGGAACGATGTCGAGGCGTTCGAGGTGCGCAAGGACGCGCAGCTTGCCCGAGAAGTGGAGTTTGCCCTCCCGCGCGAACTCAGCCAGGCGCAAGGCACCGAGTTGGCGCGCGACTTCGTGCAGTCGGAGTTCGTCAGCCAGGGCATGGTCGCCGATCTCAATGTGCATTGGGACAGGGCAGAGGACGGCAGTCCAAAACCGCATGCCCATGTCATGCTCGCCATGCGGTCCGTGGATGAGAACGGTTTCGGGGCAAAGGTGCGCGACTGGAACCGCACCGAACTGGTCGAGCGCTGGCGCGAGCGATGGGCGGAACTGGCCAATGAACGCCTGGCCGAACTCGACATCGACGCCCGCATCGATCATCGCAGTCTGGAAGCGCAGGGCATTGCCTTGGAGCCGCAGACCCAGATCGGTGCGCCGGCCCAACGCATTGAGGACAGCGGCCTCGATGCTGCCGGCATTGAAGCCGATCGCGCCGAACTGCACCGCGAGATCGCGCGCAACAATGGCGTGCGCATCATTGCGAATCCATCCTTGGCGCTGGATGCAATCACACATCAGCAATCGACATTCACCCGCCGCGACATGGCGAAGTTCGCGCATCGGCACAGCGATGGGCTCGAGCAGTTCGAACAGGTAACGGGCGCGATCGGCAGCGCGCCTGATCTGGTCGAACTCGGCAAGGACAGACGCGGCGATGACCGATTCACCACCCGGCAAATGATCGATACCGAACAGCGCCTGCATCGCGCAGCGGAACGCATGGCCAGAGATGAGCGCCATGCGGTGAATGATCAGCATCGCAATGCTGCTCTGGCACACGCCAAGAAGCGCGGGCTTGTTCTGTCAGGCGAGCAGGCCGATGCACTGGATCACATCACCGACGGCCGCGGTCTTGGTGTCGTGGTTGGTTTTGCCGGCACGGGGAAGAGCGCGATGCTCGGCGTTGCACGCCAGGCATGGGCGGCAGCGGGCTATGAGGTTAAAGGCGCCGCACTCTCCGGCATTGCCGCAGAGAATCTCGAAGGCGGATCAGGCATTGCCTCGCGCACCATCGCCAGCATGGAACACGGCTGGGGACAGGGCCGCGATTTGCTCACCGCGCGCGATGTCCTGGTGATCGACGAAGCAGGCATGGTCGGCACGCGCCAGTTGGAGCGCGTGCTCTTCCATGCGGCGGACGTTGGCGCAAAGGTCGTGCTGGTCGGTGATCCGCAGCAGTTGCAGGCGATCGAGGCCGGCGCTGCATTCCGCTCCATCCATGAGCGTCACGGCGGCGTCGAGATCGGCCAGGTGCGCCGGCAGCGCGAGGACTGGCAGCGAGACGCCACGCGCGATCTGGCAACCGGCAGGATCGGCGCTGCAATCAGCGCCTACGACGCGCAAGGCATGGTGCATCAGGCTGCAACGCGCAATGAGGCGCGAGCTGAACTCGTCGACTGCTGGGATCGCGACAGGCAGGCGCATCCAGAGGCAAGCCGGATCATCCTCACCCATACAAACGACGAAGTACGCGCGCTCAACCAGGCAGCGCGCGAGCGCATGCGCGCTTCTGGAGATCTCGGCGACGAGGTTCAGGTGAATGTCGAATGCGGTGCAAGAAACTTTGCCAGCGGCGACCGCGTCATGTTCCTGCGCAACGAGCGTGGGCTCGGCGTCAAGAACGGCACGCTTGGTATGATCGAAGAGGTCAGCACGCAGAGCATGACGGTGCGCACCGACGACGGCAGGTCGGTGCGCTTCGATCTGAAAGACTACGCCCACTTTGACCACGGCTATGCCGCGACCGTCCACAAGGCGCAGGGCATGACGGTTGACCGCACCCATGTGCTGGCGACGCCGGGCATGGACGCACACGGGAGCTACGTTGCGCTATCGCGGCATCGAGACGGGATGGACCTGCATTACGGCGGCGATGACTTCGCCACACAGGATCGGCTGGTTCGCACGTTGTCACGCGACCGCGCCAAGGACATGGCGTCGGACTACGAGCAGATCGACCCAGCGCAGAGCTATGCAGAGCGGCGCGGAATCACTTTCCGCGAGCGCGTGGTCGAGATTGTGCGCCGGATTGTTCCGGAAAAGCTCCGCGACCGGATCGACGGGCTGCTGGACGGGTTGCGCTCACCCGGAGACCCCGAGCCCGGGCGGGAGCGTGCTCGCAGGCCGGGAAGAGAAGCTCCCGGTAGGGGAGCGCGGCGCGACACGGATATGCCGATGGACCCGGAAGCGGCGTTGCGGCGCGCTCGCACGAACGCGCTTGTGCGCCATGCGCGCGCGATCGATGTTATCATGCACACCGGAAACGCGGACGGGCAGAGTAGTCCCGAGCAGATGCCCGAATTGCGAGATGCCCGCAGCGCTTTCGAGAAGGTTCGGCCCCATGGCTGGCGCGATGCCGAAGCGGCATACGTCAAGAACCCTGAACTGGTTCGTGAAGCGGCGGCCGGCCGGGTCAACCGCATTGTCCTGGCTCTCCAGCTTGAAACGGAAATCCGCACCGGACTGAACACCGATCCGAGCGTCCGCGCCGACCGTTTTTTGGAACGCTGGCAACAGCTCGACCGAACGAGCCAGCACCAATACCGGGTCGGCGACATGTCCGGTTACAAGTCAACCCGCTCGGCCATGTCCGACATGGCCAAAAGCCTCGAACGCGATCCTCAACTGGAATCCCTCCTTGCCAACCGCAAACGCGATCTTGGCATTCATACAGATTCCGGCCGTAGCCTCGCTACGGAACTCGCATTCAGCCACGGCATCGGCAGAGGCCGTGGCATTGGAATCTGAACACGTCCGATTCGCCGCCGTTTCCACGCCGGGGCAAGACAACCCGGAAACCCCTCTTGCGCGCCCGTAAGTGTCTGTCCTCTCTGGATCAGGAGCAATCAGAACCAACCAGCAAGAGGCAGTGCGACCATGCCTGAACCCGACCGGATCATCCGCCTGAAAACCGTCCTTTTCCGGACCGGCCTGTCTCGGTCCACGATCTATCGCAAGATCGCCGAAGGCACCTTTCCACGCCAGATACAGATCAGTATCCACGGTGCAGGCTGGCACGAATCCGACATCAGTCGCTGGATCACCAATCCCCTCTCGTGGCGTCCGCAAGACCAGGGCGACAAGTTGTGATGAGAGTGATGCACAACTGCGCGGAAAGCTGGGCTTCATCGAGACGCAGCGGTCACGGCGGCGAGGCAATTGCTTGAACCCATGTGGACCATGTCCATTAGGATCATCGCCGAGGCGAACGAACACGGCAAACCAGAAGCGATAGTCGGCCTCGCGCCCATTTCAAGATGGGTTACTCAAGCAGGGCAACTTGGGATCGAACCGCATACAACTGGCCGCTCATCTGCTTTCCCAGCCCGCGCCGGATCGGTGGCCGCCCCTGAGACTGACACAGCAAGCGTTCAGCGCAGCGGCCGAGACAGCGGCCACCGATCAGGCCTACTTCGAGGCAGACTGCTTCCTCACCGCCTATGAGGGGCTGTCAACTAACGGTTGCCCAATCGATCTGGCAATCGTCGCCGGATCGATATCTATGGTGGCGGCGAGGTCATCCAGCACAGATCGGATATGCGGCCAGGGGAAATCGTCTGGATGTTCCCAGTGCTCACCGTCACGCAGGATGACCTTGAGCTTGGCAAATATGCCTTCGATGGACGTGGCCGCTGTCTGCGGTAGATCATCCAGAAGTGCGCTTTCGGCTGTTTCCGATTGCCGGATCAGTTCGTCTGTTCTCGAATAGCCGATCTCAGCATCAGCAGCGTCCCAGCGCGACTGGTGCGCCGCGAAATCCGCGAGCGCCCTGCCCCATTCGACTTCGTTTTCAGGAGAGTAGGCATCGTTCAAGCACTCGATGGAATGGAGTGTCACGTCCGTACCATCGGCAAGCCGCACCTTGGCGCAGGGAAAGCCGACCGTCCTGGCGAGGTATGTCTCCAACCGCTGCTGTTCGCGGCACAGCGCCAGTGTCTCATCGTGGATCTTTTGCCAGTTCCCACACAGACGAAGAGCAGGATCGGCCGCACTGCTGCCGTCCGTCAGTTCGGCGGCCCGCGACTTTACCTGGAAAGGCCATGCCAGTGCGGCCGTCGCCGTGCCCGCCAGCAAGCGCCGCCGGGTGACGAACGACAAACTCATGCTATTGTCGGAATCAGGCATGATCCGAGCTCCCTGAAGCTTAGGTTGTGGTCAGGCCGGAGTGGGTGTTCGAGCACCTTCCGGCCGTCTTTTGTGGGTTGATAGACTACAGGTCGGAACGTGGACGGGCAACAGAAATCATCACCCTGTGATGAAATACATCCTGTCCAGTGCAGGATGGCGAGGGCGGCGCTTGGCTGGGGAGTGCGTGAATTGGCCGAAGCAGCGCAAGTTGCCACGCAAACGATTACTCGTCTGGAACAAGGCGATCGCCTCAAATCCAAAACGCTTCAAGCGGTACGTGCCGCCTTTGAGGCGGCAGGAGTCGAATTCATAGCAGAAAACGGCGGAGGCCCTGGTGTGCGCTTGGCCAAGCGAAATTAGAGGCGGCGGGCAGTGTGGGCCGGGCCTCGCTTGATTGGCAGTCGCGATTGGTAGAAAGAACAGGTCAGCGGACGGATTTAGAGAGACTTCGCTGACATTCCGCATACGATATCGCCGACCTTGCGAATAGGATGAGAAGCATCGGCATCAACCACACCAACGCCGGCATCCCCTTGGCGTATTGTTAAGTTGTCTTGGCTAGATATTTTTGGCCCTGCCCGCTTCGAAGAGCTTGAGCGGCAAGACAATGTCATCCGCAATTCCGACAAAGTACCATCGAAGCCAGCTGGCATTTGGTCCGTTAGACGAGCTTTCGCCTATTCGTTTGCTTGGGGAATTTCTGCGGCCTTTGTCGGAGCTATATTTGGCAGTGCGACGACGTATTTTTTCCAACCCGGAACGTTCGCGCTGGCGACTGCTGCTTCCTTGGGAACAGCAATCCTTCTTTGGGCGACACTTGCATTGAAAGGGTGGGAAATACAAACTTGGAGCGGCGTCAGCCTTACGGAACGAGTGAACGCGTGGTGGTTCCGGGGCCTCTATTGGATTGGCACAATGCTAGTCGTCATGGCCGCAATTTGGGGCGTACGCTGACTGACGCGCCCGCCAGAATCCATCTTGATACGTGTCCTTATTGTTTTGGCTGATATTCCCTTATACGAACGAAGTGCAGCAGGGAGTTAGAAAGTGATCGACCTGACAGAATCGGACAACGAGATGATCAGCCTCACCGCAGACATCGTCTCTGCATATGTTAGCAACAATCCCCTCCCCGCCGCCGGTCTTCCGGACTTGATTGCCTCAGTACATTCGTCCCTGTCTGGCATCGGCCATCCAGTATCGGCCGAACAGGCCAAACAGGATCCTGCGGTCAATCCTAAGCGCTCGGTATTTCCCGACTACCTCATCTGCCTTGAGGATGGGAAGAAATTCAAATCGCTGAAGCGGCACCTGGCGACCGATTATGGTCTGACGCCGGACGAATACCGCGTCAAATGGGGTTTGAAGGCCGATTATCCAATGGTGGCGCCGAACTACGCCGCTCAGAGATCAGCGTTGGCTAAGGCGTCGGGCCTTGGGCGGAAGCCGAGTACGAAGCCGGTAAAGAAGGCTTCGAAAAAATCGCGCTAGCTTTGTTTGTTGGACAGTTCTTGCGTCCCCCGGCCCGTAGCGGCACCTCGCAGCCACTTCTCGGGTTGTTCCGGCATACGCTGAAATGAGGAGTACGTGCTTGGCATTCTGCTTGGACCGATATTCATCGAACTGCGGCATGATCTGGCGCATCATCACATGCTGGGATGCTCGTCCATCTCCTACGTGATGGAGACGAGCCTGACGCCCTTCCCGACAATCCATACGACGCGGCGGAAGTCAGGGTAACGCAGCGCCCACCAAGCCGATCGGCACGATCTCAGCGCCACCGCTGACAATTCCGACCAATCGATCAGCCCAAAGGGCGAGTGCTTCTCGCTTTTCTCTCATGTAATCGTAGCGAGCATAAACGCGGCTAGTGATGCTAGCCTTCGTCGCGCTTACGTGATTCAAAACGTGGCCTATGACGAAAGGCGAGATGCCGAGTTCTTCCATATGCGTTGCCGCCGACCTACGAAGGTCGTGTGAGGTCCAAGGCTCAACGCCCAAGATCGTCGCTTTACCGCGCTTCATGATCTCTTCACGCTTGATCGCCTTGGCGATCGCGGCACCGGTCACAGGCGCATAGGCTCCAGGTCCAGGGAAGACAAATGCGGGCATGGCCCTGCCCTTACGCTCGGCAAGCGCTTTCACGTCGGCAAGTTGGTCGCGAATGATCATAGCGGCGATTGGCGATAGAGGGACCGCATGCTCGCGTTTGTTCTTTGAACGTACAGATGGAATAGTCCACACCGACCTGTCGAGATCGAGTTCGCCAACTGTCATCCCGCAGATCTCGCCTACCCGCTGCGCGGTGACAAGACACAAGCGGATGACGCGCCTCGTCGACTCCCGCATATCAGCGTGTGCCAAGGCTCCCCACATAGATCCGATTTCGTCGGGTGATAGCACACGATCGCGCTCAACTGTCTCGGTGGGCTTGCGCATGCCCTCGACGAGGTTCTGATCAAGGTCGCCCCTGCCTCTAGCCCATCGGATCATGGCGCGGACATCTTCGAAGAGCCTGTTCGCCTCAACGTCGGCGCCCCGGTCCTTCAGGGCGTCGATCGCTTTCGTAATATCGCGGCGATGCAGCTCGGAAAGCTTGACGTCGCCAATGCACCCCACGGAACTCTTCTCCAACTTCCCGCCGTCGGCGTTCCGGCCGGAAACATTCTTGCGAAGGCGGCGGGCGATCTCGTCGCCCGAGCGCTTGGTCGAGGCGTGACGCTTGATGTAGTTGTCGACCAAGTCGGCCACGGTCTGGGAAGCGGCCTGCGCCTTCTTGTCGGCGACCGGGTCGCCTCCATCCCCCACCTCGGCGCGCGCATCCCGCGCGCGCTGGCGGGCTCCCCTGTCACCACCAAGCGATACATCCGGATAGGAGCCGAGTTTCAGCCATTGGCGTTTCGCCGGCGGGCCATAGACTAGATACCAGGACTTCGTTCCGCCTGCCGACGCACGCAAGACGAGCCCTTTTACGAGCGTGTCAAAGTAGTCCACCTTTCGGCCAGATGTCGCCTTCGCAGACTGGCAAAGTTTGTCCGTAAGTTCGATCTGCGGCATCCGCACCTCGACCAACCGGTTCGCGTGATCTACACAATGATCTACATAAACCCGCGCGCTTTGTCGAGATGTGATGCGACGATTTGAGACACAAAGGAGAAATAAATTATTTGAATTACAAAGGCTTGCAATGTTTCAGGCTGTCGCAAGACGACGCAGAGAAACTCAATAGAAAACCTCTGTTAACCGGTTGGTCGCTGGTTCGAATCCGGCCCGGGGAGCCAAATCTTTCAAAGACTTAGCTGGACTATCAAGCGGCCTCCAACAAGGCCTTTCGGCGCTGGGGCAACATTTGGGTCAACAATGACGTCACTTGCTGAGTCGTACGAGGTCATCGGCCGTATCCTAGCGAAGCTAATTCTTGGCGGACCGCGAAGGCAGGAACTCGAAGCCAAGGATGTTACGCCGGATGTGACCACAAAAAGAGCTACCACTTTGCCGACGTGGTCAGTTGGTTGCACGCTGAGAAACTTATCATAAGACAAGGCGCCTACGGAGGTGGCGGATATTTCGGCGTGCAGCTTACGTCCAAAGGTATCGCCGCCGTCGAACAAGGGACGTTTGACGGCGCTTCAGGGTCAATACGGCAGGCCGTTGAGGCAAAGCCGGAAGCGGCTCTCGGCGCGGAACGTACGGGAAAATAGGCTCGTTTGTTGGTGGCCTGCTCGGCGGTTTGCGCAATCAGCATCATAAAAAGGCCGCCACCTGAGGCAGCGGGCTAGGTAACGAACCGCTTACCGATCAGTGGCGACCGGCTGGAGCCTTTAGAAACTGCGCGACCGCTGCCGCGTCGTCAGCGCTATTATTGGCGCTGCAACCCCGTAGGATGGCGGCGGCAATCTGGAGCATGTCGGAACGGCTCCCTACCAGCTTCGACACTACGGCGTTCTCTGCGGCGCCATCATAGGAGCGCTGCGATACGAACAACGTCAGCCTGATATTATCGCCCAAGAATTGGAGAGGGGCAGAGCCCGTTACAAAGGTATCGGAAACGCAAAATGTTTCGACGGTTGGAATATGAGCGTTCATCACATCAGGTCCTCCAGCTTGCTAACGACCGGTGCCCCATCGGCCGCACATAAAGACTGTTAAGACATCGTACGCCTCCGCAGCACCTCCGATACAATCGATATTCCTGCTTATGGCGGTCCAGGTTGCCAAGCCCACGGACAAGATGCGCTTGTGCAATTATACTTCAAGTCCTCCTTTTGGGGGCGAAGGTGTATGGGGGGCCGAGCAATGAGTCAGATTTATTCCGACGGCACCCCGCCAACGGATTAGCCCAAGAACGTCAGAATGATCAGCATCAACGGGCTTGATCACATCAGTGTCGATCGAAGGACAAACGCACTTTATTGGGACGGTGAGAAACGATTGCCAAACAGGGGAGAGAAAATGCGCAGGGCGGCGATTTTACTAATTGTTTTGGTTCCCTTGGCCGGCTGCTCGAACAGCGAACCTCGATATGAGGTTTCACAGGGCTCGATCTCAACCTGGATGAACCCGGGGCAGTCGCAGCCGACAACCATCTTGCTTGACCGACAGACCGCCGAGACTTGGTACTTAATCCGAACGGCAACGGGTGAGGTCACATGGCTTCCGATGGAGCACGCCATAAAGTTCAAATAAAGAAAAAGCCCGCCACCGTGAGGCAGCGGGCTTGCGCTTGGCAAGAGCTCTGGCCATCATTGTCAACATGCCTGACCTGCTGCTCGACGGTTCTTTTGCAACGCCGACGTGCTTGCAGTTGGCGTTAATCGCCTACTTCAAGGTATTTGCCTTCATCGCCGTTTTTGTCGCCATTTTGATCGCGATCGTCTGCTTCAGCGGACTGACAGCACCAGGTGGCTTCAGATGGGATTGGGAGGCTATGAAAGCTGATCCGACCGTGAAACCAGCCCTGGTCATCAGCGGGATAGCGGCGCTCGCGACCATCGCGACGATCTCTGTATTTGGTCCATTGTCGCACCTGCGTATAAGAATGATCGCCACTGACAGCGCATTCATTGAAACGGGTTGCCACATCGGCACACGATATGTCGAATCCCTCGACCGCAGAAACACGACGATTTCGTTTGTCCTGCACGGCGGCAAAATGCTTCGGTTCACGCAGAAGGGGCAGCGCTGGCTTTACGTGCCGATAGAGTCAAATCCGAATTTCGGCAATCTGGTCACGATCGCACCGATGGCAATGAGCGAGTACCGGGAATATCTGGCTTCGAAGAATAAACCTACAACTTGACCCTGCCGGCATCCACAGCCTCGATCTTATCCTTGGTGGTCAGCACCGTGCGCCAATGCGGCTTCTCGAACACGCTCACGACGTAGGTGGTCGCAGGCTTTTCAGGCATCGCTAAAGTACAGCCTGCCCGCCATGGGCGTCTAGCGGCAAGCTGGGCATTCCGCGATCACGCCATAACTCCGACCGTCCGAATAGGCCATGTGTGCGGGGCGGCGGACCTGACGGTTCGTCTGGCCGGCGCTTGCCCTAAGCCCACCCCCGCCCAACTGGCGCCGGCCATTTTCATTTTATTGCGTAGCCAAGTAAAGCCGCTGCTCCATTCACGGCAGCAGCGGGCCGCCCATGGTGCGACCGCGGCGGACCTGATGCGGCTCTGGCTAGACCTGTGCCTCGTTATCTCTCCAAGGCGTGGCGCCGGCCGCAACGTTTGGCGCTTCACCTTCGGCGTGATCCCTTCTCGCCGCATTTGGCGTCGCTTTTGCAAATAGAACGATGGGGCCTTGCGCGGGCGGCCGAAAGCTATGTGAGCTATGTCATAGTCTGTTGCAGGGTATCTTCATTAGCGTAGTTGCATATCTTGCTACATGGGAGGAAAGCGGTGGCTCGTCCCCAACGCGACATCGACGGTTATCTGACCAGCTACGGCGGGCTCTCGGGAACCCGCGTGGAAGTGTTTGAGGCCGACGGCGAGTGGTTCGTGCGTGTTGTCGAGCACGACGAAGAGCGCACCTACGCTTTTGCGCTGAAATCATTCGCCCTGGCATTCGCGGAAAGCCAGAGGAATCACATCAAGCCCCCGACGGTCGTGCGGCTGGAGCGCAACCCATCGCTCCTATTCACACATGACCGGTTCACGGCGGTGAACGATCGATTCTAAGATGCCGGGAGACGCGGGAGGCGTCCGCGCCTCCCCTGCCATTTTGCAATGCGTACCGAGCGCCTCGCCCTTCATTGACAACGGGGCAGCGGAGTCCCGCCCCATCGACAGAGACGAGTTCGGCGAAGGCGACGATCGAAGCGGCACCTTTCCGCAATCGAACTATTCCTCGATATTTTAGAATCAGCTAATTTTATTCGGTGGCAGGACCCCAACCCTGCCAAGGCCGGCGCTCGATGGAGCCACCCTGACCCGAGGGCGTCGGCCGCACCCTGCTGGGCGGAAGCGGGTCAGCCCTATATTCCCGAACCTCGGTACTGTGCGGCCTCCATCCACAATGCGAGCGCAAGGGCAGGAGTACGACCCTTCACCTCATATTCACGGCCCCGATACGTTCCTGCCGCAATCCAGACAGTCTTTGATCGTTGGTAGATCGTAATCCCCCTTTCGCCCGCCCAATTGCACAGTTCTTCATTACTTCGATGCATTAGCCCAGCCATTTCCCCTTCAGGGATGTGGAAGCAATTATCGTGCCGGAGGTGCACTGGCTAAACGTACAGCTGCCCGCCACTCATCGGCGCGCCGCATGCGGCCGGCGCTTAACGATTCTTCTCGCCGTTTGGATTTGGAACCGGCGCCTCTCGCACATCTCGCGGTGGCGGATCGACATGTTTAGGCTCTGGCGGTGCTTCCTTGTCACGACGACGGACGGGTGCCTTTTCGTGGTCGGGCTTCGGTGGCGGATCCTTGACTTGGCTTGGCATATCTATTTCCTCCCATCCCTCGAAACCGGATCGCAGCCCTTTTGTTCCCGGCCAAGAGGCCGACATCGAGGCAGCGGGTCGTATCGCCAACTTGACGACTTGATCCGTCGGTGGTCTTGCGTTCAGGACCAGCGTGGGACCAGCCCGCTGCCGGGACTTTGGGGGGGTGGCAGCGGGCTGTCGGGTGTGGGAACCCAGGGAGCAGCGAAGGGCTGAATGAATTCGCTGCTCTCGGTCAGCCTATGGGACTAGGCTCAGATGCGCGACTTACGGATTCGTAAGCAAGTCGGGACGAGGTTTGGGGGATACATGATCGCTACGATGTTCCGCTGGGGCGTGATCCTGGGCGTCATCGGCTTTGTCGGCGGGTTCGTTGGACCGCTCATCTTCACGCCCGAGGCCAACCAGGGACCGCTGCTCGGCATCTTCATTACCGGGCCACTCGGGTTCGTTCTCGGCTTGGTGGTCGGGCTGATACTTTCATTGCGGCGACGTCGCTACTGACATTCGTTCAAGCGCGCCTGCTGAGGCGAAGCTCGCCTTGGCGATGCTATCCGCGCCCGTCCGACCGGGCCTGTTATTGTATTGGTTAAGGCGCATATTGATCCGGCAGGAACACAAGGTGCTGCCTTCCGATCAGCGCTGTTTCCTGGGCCACCTTTGCAAGATTTGCCGAGGTTCGAACTGTCGGCTCATTCCCCAAGCTTACCTGTCACACTCCCGGCGGTCTTGCTGCCTCGGGCGAAAGATAGGCCCGCTGCGCGAGCAACGGGCCATCAACTTCGGCAGTGACAAATTGACCGATAGCGCGTCGGCATTGGGCGGTGGACCTAGTGTCCCCTATCACCCGGCTTGTGGCCCGCATCGCGCGTGTCGGCCATGGTCAGACTTGTCGTGATTCCGACGGCGGTGGAGCAGAGGACGACGATAGCCAGAACCCTAGATATTGCACGTAGCATCTTACCCTCCTGTTCGCCGAAACCGGCCTATCCGGCGTCGGGAACGCCGGAATTATATCTGCCTTTCACAAGGAGAGTGACGATGCTCGGATACCTCAATCGGCTAGCCTGGCATGTTCTTTCGAGCGAGCTCGTTTGCTCCTGCTGTTCTGATCGAGATGCCTTGCGGCGCGCGGTTTGCTTTGCCCCAACGGATGGCGACAGTTCCGACCAGCAGCCTCCAGCTTCCGCGATCACGCCATAACCCCGACCGTCCGAATAGGCCATGTGTGCGGGGCGGCGGACCTGACGGTTCGTCTGGCCGGTGTCACGTTGTCTCTCCAAGACGCGGCGCCGGCCTACCGCGGCTTCCTGCAGCGGGGCAAAACGCCACTCCGTTCGTCGCGCGGCCGGCACCGGCCACCTACCCCTGTCATCGACCCACCCAATTTAAGTCAGCGCGCCGTGCTTGAAAGCGCAGCGATCTCTGTTACTTGCGGCGTGGGGTTAGTGCGTTTGGCTTGGGTAAGAAAAATTGGCAACGGCTTTAGTGAATGCGGAATGCCCGCACTGTCATGGCAGCGGCAGGGTTTTCGACTGCTCCAGATGGGATGCGTCAAAGGGGCATTGCTGCCCGCAAGGCACCCATCAGACCGGTTGCCCAGGAGAGACGCTCGCCTGTTCTGGATGTGCCGGCCTGGGGACGCTCGCAGAACCCAGGCTCAGTGCCGCGGCATAGCCCACGATCGGACAGCGGCAATCACGGAACAACCCGGCCCCCGGCGCGGCCGGACGAAGGACGCGGGCCGGCAGGCTTCTCGCCAAAGACCCTACCTTGCACGCGGAGGGCCGCCGCGCGATGCTGACACTGCGCTGGAGCGAATCATGCGAAAAATTCTGATGTCTGGGCTGCTGCTCGCGGCCGTCTTTTCCGCAAACCCGGTTTGGGCACTGGACAGCAGCGGCACACCGGTCGTCGTCACGCCGCTTGCGTCACGCACGACAACCGCTTCCGGCCAGCCGATCATCCTGCCGGGGAAAAACGTGCAGGTCCTGGTTTCGACCTATGACATCGCGCCGGGCGCCACCTTGCCGGTGCACAGGCATCCCTTTCCCCGCTACGCCTATGTCGAGGCCGGGACGCTGAAGGTCACCAATGTCGAGAGCGGCAACAGCAACACCTACAAGACGGGCGATTTCATCATCGAAATGATCGGACAGTGGCACCAGGCCACCAATATCGGCGACGGTCCGGTAAAGCTGCTGGTGATCGATCAGGTCGAGGAAGGCGCCAAGAATACGGAGTTGCGCCAATAGCGGCCTGCCTCACGGTCGCCGCCCGAAACCGATGTGCCGACGCAGCCCGTCCTTCGGGACGAACTGAAGCACACCGGCAAGGTGGAGAGCGATCATTCCGGTGAGCAGCACCGCCAGCGCCGCCCTGCCCCACTACCCCCAGGCGCCGACCATCTGTCGTGTCGTGGCGTTTAGCCGGTTGAAGGCGTTGATCAAGGCGATCTGGACGACCAGGGCGGCCAGCGCCTTTTCATCATAGTGCCGGGCGGCTTCGTCCCAGACATCGTCCGGCACCGCGTCCGGCCGGTCGGCGAGCCTTGTGCCGGCCTCGGCGAGCGCCAGGGCCGCCCGTTCGGCATCGGTGAAGTAGGGCGTCTCCCGCCATGCCGCGAGGGCAAAGATGCGCTCGTCCTTTTCGCCGGCCTTCTTCAGTTCGCGCGCATGCATGTCGACGCAGGCGCTGCAGCTGTTGATCTGGCTGGCGCGCAAATGGATGAGCTTGCGCGTCACATAAGGCACCTCAGCCGCCTCGGTCGACTTGTCCAGCGCCAGCAGGGCCTGCAGCGAGCCGGGAAAGAGCGCTACCGGATTTTTGATTCTTGCTTGCATATCTGCCTCCTTCTTGAAGCGTTTCGTCAGGGTGTGTTTTGCCAGACCCGGACGCCGAGCATCCGGGTTGAATTGTTGCGATCGCCAGTTACCCCGACTGATCTGTTTGAGAAAAAGCCCAGCGTCAGCTCTGCCTGGCGGCCACCTGTTCGAGCCGCTCGAGGATACGCGGCCACCCGCCCCCCATGCCGGCATATCCGCGTTCGTCGGCGGGCCGGAATCCCGACTGCTCCATCCGCACTCGGGTCGCCGCGCCCTCGGGAGTGAGCGACCATGTCACCACGGTTCTCAGCCCACTGTCCGATTCCGTCCCGTCGCCCCAGCTATAGGCAAGCAGGCGCGGCGCATCGACCCTCAGCACCACGCAATTCGTCACGCCGGACCAGCCTGGCACCGGTGTTGCCCGAAAGGTAAAGCGATGTCCCTCTTCCGCCACGAAGTCATTCTGCATCAGCCATTCGGCAACGAGATGAGGCACGGTCAATGCGCGCCATATCTTTTCGGCAGCGTGCGGGATCAGACGTTCGACGACAATCGATTTGGTTTCAGTCATGTCCACTCCTTGTCGATCGAGAACGACGCCGCGCTGCCCAGACGATCAATAACCCGTTGGCTATGGGTTGATCAATAACTCAACGGTTATAAGACTGTCAAGCCGGGAAATTTAGCCTGGCCCAAGTGGCGGCGCGCTGTTCGCGCTTTCGCGCCAACCGGCCCGATGCTAGGGCTGGCGCCGACATCATCGACTGGATCGCCCCTTGACCAAACAACCTCGCCTGCCGCTGATCGAAATCTGTGTCGAGGGCATCGATGGCCTTTTGGCAGCGCAGGCTGCCGGCGCCGACCGGGTCGAACTGTGCGCCAGCCTGGTCGAAGGCGGCATCACGCCGAGCCTCGGCACGGTACACGCCGCCCTCGACCAGGCGACCGTGCCGTTTCACGTCATGGTGCGGCCGCGCGGCGGCGATTTTCTCTACAGCGACGCCGAATATCGCTCGATGCTCGCCGATGTCGCCGCGCTGCGCGACCTCGGCGTGCCCGGTGTGGTGTTCGGTTGCCTGAACGCCGATGGCACCATCGACGAAGAGCGCATGAGCGAGTTGACGAAGGCCGCCGGGCCTCTGAACGTTACCTGCCACCGAGCCTTCGACATGACGCGCGATCCGGCCGAAGCGCTGGAAATGCTGATCCGCTGCAAGGTCGGCCGCGTGCTGACCAGCGGCCAGCGCGATACCGCCATCGAAGGCATCTCGCTGTTGGCGGATCTGGTGCGGCAGGCCGGCGACCGCATCGTTATCCTCGGATGTGGCGGGCTCGATCTTGGCAATATCGCCGAAGTGCGGAGGAAAACCGGACTGGCCGAAATGCATTTCGCCGCCCTCAAGGAGGTGTCGAGCGCCATGCATTACCGCAATCCCCACGTCGGCATGGGCGGCTCCGACCTCGACCGTGAGTATCGCAACACTCTGACCGACACACCGCTGGTGGCGGCGACGATCGCGGCGGCCAAGGCATGACCGCGACCCCTGCCGTGATCAGCCCTGTAGCGCCCGAAGACGAAGCGGCGATCCTGGCGCTCAACAACGAGCACGCAGCCGAACTGTCCTGGCTGGAGCCAGAGCGGCTGTCCTTCCTGCTCGGCGAGGCGTTCTATGCGCGCCGCATCGGCGACCTCGAAGCCTTCATCATGACCTTCGATCAGGACGCCGGCTACGACAGTCCCAATTTTCTGTGGTTTTGCGAACGCTATCCACGTTTTGTCTATGTCGATCGTGTTGTTGTCGCGGCGCAAGCGCGTGGCCGCGGCCATGCCCGCCGGCTCTACCAGGACCTGTTCGACCATGTCGCGGCCGCCGGTCACACGCTGGTCACCTGCGAGGTCAATATCGATCCGCCCAACCCGGCTTCCGATGCCTTTCACGCCGCCCTCGGCTTCGCCGAAGTCGGCGACGCCGTCATCCATGGCGGCAAGAAGGCGGTGCGCTACTATGTCAGGCAGATCCCCGCCTGATCCGCTGGCGCTGGCCACATAAAAAAGCCGCAGCTAATATGGGTGTTTCCGCCAACCGGAGGAAACCCGATGGCAAGCAATGTCTTCCGTTTCGACGAAAGCTGGCACATCCCCGAGGGCACGCCACTGGAAGTGTGGGAGGTGCTCTCGGATGCCGAACTGCTGCCGCTCTGGTGGGGTGACGTCTACAAGGAAGTGGTGCCGCTGGACAGGAGAGGCAAGGCGACCATCGGTTCGCGCGCAAGGGCACGGGCTCGCGGCGCCCTGCCCTATGAGCTGAATTTCATCATCGAGGCCGCGGAGCTCGAACCAGGCCGGCTGGTGGTGGTTAAGACCCATGGCGATTTCGACGGGCTGTGGCGGGCCGAATTGTCGCCGTCGGGCACCGGCACCCATGTCCAGCTGACCTGGCAGGTCACGGTCGAGAGACCTATCCTCAAATTCCTCGCACCGCTGCTGCGGCCGGCCTTCGCCTGGAACCACCGCTGGACGACGCCGCGCGGCGAAGCCGGCCTGCGGCGCTATCTTAGGGCGCGGAAAAACAGCGCCTCGGCCTGACGATGCCGGCGGTCTTCACCAATTGCGGTTGAGCCATTCGCGTGCCGGCCGCTCGACGACGTAGTAGCTGCAGAGCGCGCAGGCAAAGACCCCGGCCAGCATCGGCCATGGGTTGCTGCCTTGCTCATAGACGAATTTGTAGAACGGCTGCTGCCACAGATACAGCGAATACGACCACAGCCCCAGCATCGTCATCGGCGATGAGGACAGCAATCCGGTCAGATAGCCGGTGTTGAAATCGAGCGCGTTGACGGCGAGCGCCAGCAGCGGCACCGCCACGAGATAGTGGATCGGCGTCGGCACCGGATCGAGGAAAAGCACAATCGCGCCGACCGTTGCCGCCAGCGCCACGTGCGTGCCCCTGAACACCGCCGGCAGCCTGCCCTCGGCCTTGAGCAGGCAGATCGATGCCGACAGCAGGATCGACGCGATGTGCACGTCGGTGCGCCAGTAGGTGGTCTCGTAGTCCAGATCGAACACCCAGTACGAGATCGCGCCGTTCGCCATGGCAAGCAGGGCCAGTGTCACCAGCAGTGGGATCACGCGGTTGCGGCTGAAGACGAGCGCGCTGATCAGCGCCAGGATGATATAGGCGTGCTCCTCGACGCAGAGCGACCAGATATGGTCCAGCGCCCCGGCCCGAGTAACGAGAATGCCGGCATAATTGTAGGTGAATGTCAGCGCCGTCAGCGCCGCCTTCCATTTGAAGGCGATGAATGTGCCGGAGAGCGCAATCATGGCAACGATGACGAACACCAGCAGAGCCGGATAGATGCGCGAGAAGCGGCGCTTGAAGAATTTCTTCAGCGGGTAGTGTTCGATGAAAAGGATCTCGGCCATCAGCCGGCCGCTGAGTACGAAGAAGAACTCGACGCCCAGCACCCCGAGATTGATTCCGGGAACAGGGAAAAAATGGCCGATCAGCACCAGGGCTATCGACAGGCCGCGCCAGCCGTCGAGATAGGCCAATCTTGTCCTGGCCGATCTGTCGGTGACGGTTAGAGACCGAACCATATGGGTTGCGGAAATGTCGGACATTCCGATCCTTTCGCATTGGTCATGCGAAAGGGTACGGCGGTACGCTGTCCGAACCCGGCTCGCATTCCCGCCCCAAATCATATTGCAGTGCAATATCAATTTGTGCAAGTGCGAGATTGCTGCCACGGCAGTTTCAGGGGCAGCGAGCGGCCGGAACTGCTTGAAGCAAAGGAGGTTGGTGCGGCAACGATTCTTTCAGGAACTGGACGACTACAGCCCGCCACATACGAAAAGGGGCCGCGAAGGCCCCTTTCCATGTCGGCAACTACCAAGCGATTCCAGGGGAAAGTGTGAGACGGTTTTCCCGGGAAAAGCGCATAGCGCTTTCCCCTGGGAATTGCCTCAAGACAAAGAGAGGGAGCGGTTCGGCGTTTTCGTGAACGATGAACCGCTTTGTCGTCAGGCGTTGGCTGCCGCCACCGCGCGCTTGGCCATCACCGCGATCAGATTTGCGCGGTAGTCGGCCGAGGCGTGGATGTCGGTCATCAAATTCTTCGCCGGCACCTTGACGCCGTCGAGCGCGGCGGCCGCGAAATTCTTGGCGAGCGCTGCCTCGATCTCCTTCGAGCGGAAGACGCCGTCATCGCCGGCGCCGGTGACGGCAACGCTGACGCCGTCCTTGCCCTTGGCCACGAACACGCCGACGATCGCGTAGCGCGATGCCGGGTTGCGGAACTTCTCATAGGCCGCCTTGGCTGGCGCCGTGAAGGTGATGGCGGTGACGATTTCGCCGTCCTTCAAAGACGTCTCGAACAGGCCCTTGAAGAACTTGTCGGCGGCGATCTGGCGCTTGTTGGTGACGATGGTGGCGCCGAGCGCCAGCAGCGCCGCCGGATAGTCGGCCGCCGGATCGTTGTTGGCGATCGAGCCACCGATCGTTCCCCGGTGGCGCACCGCCGGATCGCCGATCAGCGACGCGAGATGGGCAAGCGCCGGACAGGCCTTCTTCAGCTTCTCGTCCCGGGCGACATCGTAATGCGTGGTGGCGGCGCCGATGGTGACAGTCTTGCCCGACACCTTGATGCCTTGCAGTTCCTTGATCCGCGACAGGTCGACAAGATCGGAAGGTGCTGCGAGCCGCGTCTTCATGGCCGGGATCAGCGTCATGCCGCCCGACAGCAGCTTGGCGTCGCCGGTCTTGACGAGCTTGGCGGCATCCGTGACCGAGGCGGCGCGGTGATAGTTGACCGAATACATGCTTCTTCCTCCTCAGTGTTTCGTCGTCGCGCGGATCGCTGCCCACACGGTGGACGGCGAAGCCGGCATGGCGAGATCGTTGCTGCCGATGGCGTCGGTGATGGCGTTGATCACCGCCGGCGGCGAGCCGATGGCGCCAGCCTCGCCACAACCCTTGATGCCGAGCGGATTGCCCGGGCACGGCGTGTTCGAGGTCGAGACCTTGAACGACGGCAGGTCGCCGGCGCGCGGCATGGTGTAGTCCATGTAGCTCGCGGTCAAAAGCTGGCCGCTATTGTCATAGTGGGCCCCCTCGAGCAGAGCCTGGCCGATGCCTTGCGCCAGCCCGCCATGCACCTGGCCTTCGACGATCATCGGGTTGATGATGTTGCCGAAATCGTCGGCGGCGACGAACTGGATGATCTCGGTGGTACCGGTTTCCGGGTCGACCTCGACCTCGCAAATGTAGCAGCCGGCCGGGAAGGTGAAGTTCGACGGATCGTAGAACGCCGTCTCCTTCAACCCGGGCTCCATCCCGCCCGGCAGATTGTGGGCGGTATAGGCGGCGAGCGCCATCTGGAACCACGGCACGTTCTTGTCGGTGCCGGCCACCTTCAGCGCGCCGTTCTCGATGACGATGTCACCCTCATCGGCCTCGAGCAGGTGGGCGGCAATCTTCTTGGCCTTGGCCTCGACCTTGTCGAGCGCCTTGACGATCGCCGACATGCCGACCGCGCCCGAGCGTGAACCATAGGTGCCCATGCCCATCTGCACCTTGTCGGTGTCGCCGTGAATGATCGAGACCGAATCGAGCGGCACACCAAAGCGCTCGTTGACCAGTTGCGCGAAGGTCGTTTCATGGCCCTGGCCGTGGCTGTGCGAACCGGTCAGAACCTCGATCGTGCCGACCGCGTTGACGCGAACCTCGGCACTTTCCCAAAGGCCGACACCGGCCCCGAGGCTGCCGACCGCCGCCGACGGCGCGATACCGCAGGCCTCGATGTAGCAGCTCATGCCGATGCCGCGCAGCAGCCCCTTCTTGGCGGCGGCGGCCTTGCGCTTGGCAAAGCCGGCATAGTCCGACGCCTTCATCGCGGCATCGAGAGAGGCCGCGTAGTCGCCGGCGTCATAGCACATGATGACCGGCGTCTGGTGCGGGAACGAGGTGATGAAGTTCTTGCGCCGCAGCTCCGCCGGCGAAACGCCGAACTGGCGCGCCGCGGTCTCCATCATGCGCTCCATGACGAAGGTCGCTTCCGGCCGCCCCGCCCCGCGATAGGCATCGACCGGCGCGGTGTTGGTGTAGATCGCCTTCACATTGGCGTGGATGGCCGGGATGTTGTACTGGCCCGACAGCAGCGTCGCGTAGAGATAGGTCGGCGTCGCCGACGAGAACAGCGACATGTAGGCGCCGAGATTGGCCTTGGTCTCGACCTTCAGGCCAAGAATCTTGTGGTCCTTGTCGAAAGCCATTTCAGCGTGGGTGTGATGGTCGCGGCCATGCGCGTCGGTGAGGAAGCTCTCGGTGCGGTCGGCCACCCATTTGACCGGCACGCCGGTCTTCTTCGACGCCCAAAGGCAGACGATCTCTTCGGGGTAGATGTAGATCTTCGAGCCGAAGCCGCCACCGACGTCCGGTGCTATGACGCGCAGCTTGTTTTCCGGCGCGACATTGTAGAAGGCGCTCATCACCAGCCGCGCGACATGCGGGTTCTGCGACGTCGTCCAGCAGGTGTAGTGGTCCTCCGCCTTGTCGTAATGACCAAGGGCGGCGCGCGGCTCCATGGCGTTGGGCACCAGGCGATTGTTGATGATGTCCATCTTGACGACATGAGCCGCCTTCTGGAAGGCTGCCGCCGTATCGTCGGCGTTGCCGATGTCCCAGTCGAAGATCAGGTTGTTGTCGGCCTCGGGATGGATCTGCGGCGCGCCCTTGTCCATCGCCTTCGAGGCGTCGACGACGGCCTTCAGCTCCTTGTAGGTGATCTCGACCGCCTCGGCCGCGTCACGCGCCTGCCCCTTGGTCTCGGCGACGACGATGACGACGGCATCGCCGACATACCGCACCTTGTCGAAGGCCAGCGGTGACCACGCCCCCATCTTCATCGGCGAGCCATCCTTGGAGTGGATCATCCAGCCGCAGATGAGGTTGCCGATACCGTCGGCCTTGAGCTCCTTGCCGGTCAGCACGCCAATGACGCCGGGCATGGCTTGTGCCTTTTTGACGTCGATCTTCTTGATCTGCGCATGCGCGTGCGGGCTGCGCACGAAGGCCGCATGCTTCATGCCGGGGACCACCATATCGTCGACATAGCGGCCGGCACCGGTGATGAACCTTTTGTCTTCCTTGCGCGCCACACGAGCGCCAACACCTTCAATACCCATCAGAAATTCCTCCCGAATTGCCGAAATAGCGAATAGTGAGTAGCGAATAGCAAGGGGCGGTTGGGATGGGTTGGCGCCTGGTCAGAGGAACTGACCGCGCTGATCCCTGTTCGCCATTCCCTATTCGCGTTTTCCCTAGGCAGCCTGTCTGGCTTTGCCCTTCGACGCCTTGGACATCGTCTTCGATGCGGCGAGGATCGCCTTCACGATGTTGTGGTAGCCGGTGCAGCGGCAGATATTGCCTTCGAGTTCGGCGCGCACCGTCGCCTCGTCGAGGCCTTCGGGGTGGCGGTTGATCATGTCGGTCGCCGTCATGATCATTCCCGGCGTGCAGAAGCCGCACTGGAGCCCATGATGCTCCTTGAACGCGGCCTGCACCGGATGCAGGTCGGCGCCATTGGCCAGGCCTTCGATCGTCACGATGGTCGAGCCGGAGGCCTGTACCGCGAGCATCGTGCACGACTTGACCGCCTTGCCGTCTACATGCACGACGCAGGTACCGCATTGCGAGGTGTCACAACCGACATGCGTGCCGGTAAGGCCGAGATTCTCCCTCAAGAAATGAACCAGCAGCGTTCGATCCTCGGCAACGCCGCTGACCCGCTTTCCGTTCACCATCAACGAAACGTCCGACATGAATCCTCCCTGGGTATAACCTTGGTCATCACGCTGCCGACGCGGTGTTGGCGCTTCGGCCATGCGTTATTCGTACACCGCATAACGTACAAAAAACAGCACGTCGAAAACTCGGCTCATTGTACTTTCGGTCATGGCCGGCAAAACGTGCAATCCGGTCGCCCCATTGCCAAAACGCCGATTGGAGACAACAATGCCATGCGACGCCCGCGCGCCCGACGCGCATAAAAACAGCGTCGGAGGAAATGCGGAGGACGCCGCTGGCCAGTTCAAGGACCCGCTATGCATGCGGTCTGTCGGTGCTCACCTCGGACGAGCCCGACCCGAACGCCTTTGCACGTGCGGTGGCCACTGAGGCCGCCGCCATCGATGCCGGCTTTGCCCTGTTGTTCTTTTCCCAAAGCCTGGTCGAGGCCAGCGCCCTTTCCCGGGCACTCAAGACCCATGCGCCGGCGCTCCACCACGCCGGTTGCTCGACCGCCGGCGAGATCACGCCGCAAGGCCTCGAGGACGGCCACGTGCTCGCCATGCTGCTTCCCTCCGCGTCATTCACCGCGGTCAGCACGATGGTCGACGATCTGTCCTCCTCGGGCATGGACAGGATCACCGGTGAGGTCGAGGCGCTGAGGCGCGCGTTGCGTGGGCGCGTCGGCCACGAGCAGACCAGGAACACGTTCGCGCTTTGCTTCATCGATGGGCTCTCCTATGCCGAGGAGGCGGTGAGTTCGGCCATCCACTGGGGTCTCGACGACATACCGCTGCTCGGCGGCTCGGCTGGCGATGACCTGAAATTCGAGACGACACGGCTGATCTCGAATGGCAGGGTCACCTCCGACAGCGCCATCATCGTGCTGATCGCCACGGAAATTCCCTTCCATGTCTTCAAGACCGACAATTTCGTTCCCACCGACGAAAAGCTGGTGGTGACGTCATCCGATCCCGATCACCGCATCGTGCGCGAGTTCAACGCCACCAACGCGGCGGAGGAATATGCCGCCTCTGTCGGTATCCTCCCGCAGACATTGACGCCGCTGAGCTTTGCCTCGCATCCGGTGGTGGTGAAGGTGGGCGGCGAATACTATTGCCGCTCCATTCAGAAGATGCACCCGGACGGCTCGCTGTCGTTCTTCTGCGCCATCGACGACGGCGTCGTGCTGTCGATCGCCCAGCCGATGGACATGGTCGAATCGACGCGCGCCGCGCTGCGTGATGTCGAGGAGAGGCTTGGCGGCATCGACATGATCCTCGGCTTCGACTGCGTGCTGCGCCGGCTGGACGCGCGCAACCGTCAGGTCTTCCGAGACATTTCGGAGCTCTACCGGGTCAACAATGTCATCGGCTTCGGCACCTATGGCGAACAGTACCGGTCCATGCATTTGAACCAGACTTTCACCGGCATCGCCTTTGGCGAACGCCAGGCGGCGGAATAAGATGCCGCTCAGGGACATCAACGACCTCGAGAGGCTGAAGAAGATCAACGCGGCGCTGGTCAGCCGCGTCGAGCGATCGATGGACCAGCAAGGCAACGCCTTCTCGTTGTTCCAGACCGCGATTTCGCTGGAAAATCGAGTGCGTACGCGCACCGAGGAGTTGCACTCGACGCTGCGCAGGCTGGAACAATCCAACATCGATCTCAGCGCCGCCAAGGAAAACGCCGAACTGGCGAACCTGTCCAAGACCCGCTTCCTCGCCGCCGCCAGCCACGACGTGCTGCAACCGCTGAACGCCGCCCACCTCTCCGTCTCGGCGCTCGCCGAAGTGCAGACCAGCGACGAGGGCAGGAAGCTGGTGCGGCAGGTCGAGCGCTCGCTGGAGACGATGGAGGACCTGCTGCGCACGCTGCTCGACATCTCCAAGCTCGACGCCGGCGTGGTGCAACCCGACATCGGCGACGTCAGCCTGGAGGCGCTGTTCTCGTCGCTGCGTTCGGATTTCCAGCCGGTCGCGGAACTGAAGGGGCTGTCGCTGAAGTTCCGGCCGGTCAATGCCGTGGTCCGCTCCGACCGGACGTTGCTGCGCCGCATCCTGCAGAACATTCTTTCCAACGCGCTGGGCTATACGCGCTCGGGCGGCGTGCTTGTCGGCACCGGGCATCGCGGCGACACCATTCGCATCGACGTCGCCGATACCGGTTGCGGAATTCCCGACGACCAGCGCGAGGCGGTGTTCGAGGAATTCCACCGCGGCACCTCGCCGGCCAATGCCGAACTGGACGGCGGTGGTCTTGGGCTCGGGCTCGCCATCGTGCGCCGCATGGCCAGCGCGCTCGGCCATCCCGTGACATTTTCATCGAAGGTCGGGCGCGGCACCATCTTCCACATCGATGTTCCGGTCGGCATCGGCGCCCCCGCCGACGCCATCGCCAATCTCGCCGACATGGAGCGGCCGCGCGGCTACGGCCTGTTCGGCACCAAGGTGCTGCTGGTCGAGAACGATGCCGAGGTGCTGCAGGCCATGACCTTCCTGCTCGAACGCTGGCAATGCCTGGTGCGGGCCGCGACCTCGACCGACGATGCGCTCGATCTGCTCGGCGACACCGACTGGGTGCCCGACATCGTCATTGCCGACCAGCATCTCGACGGCGGCGATCTCGGCACCGCCACCATCGCCGAGGTCCGCGACTATCTCGGCCGCGCCGTGCCGGCGCTGATCGTCACCGCTGATAGTTCCGAAGCCGTCGCCAAGGCAGCCCGTGCGGGTGGCATCGAACTGATGCGCAAGCCGGTGAAGCCGGCGCAACTGCGCGCGCTGCTGGCGCATCTGCTGGCTTAGCCCTCCACCATTCCCCTGTTGGAAGCTGCCCGTAGCGTCGGGCAAGGTGAAAGGTCAAAATCCCCCTGATCCCGAAACAGCTCCGCATTGTCCAGCTTCGAAACCTCGATGACAGCCTGCGTGCGACTATAGACATTGAGCTTGCGCAGGATTTCGGAGACATGCGCCTTGACCGTGGTTTCGCCGACCTGCAGCTCATAGGCGATCTGCTTGTTGAGCAGGCCCTGGCGCAGCATCTGCAGCACCCGCAACTGTTGCGGCGTCAGCGTGGACAGGCGCTGCACCATGTCGGCACGGTCGACGCTATCGGCGTCCGGTGTACGGCCTTCATAGGTTTCCGGTACGTAGATCGCGCCTTCCATCACCGAGCGGATGGCAGCAGCCAAGTCGCTCTTGCGCGCCGATTTCGGAATGAAGCCGGCCGCGCCGTAAGACAGCGCCTCGGAAATGATCTTCGGCTCCTCATAGCCCGAGACGATGACCACCGGCAGGCGCGGATAACGGGTCCTGAGTTGCAGCAGGCCATCAAATCCGTGCACGTCGGGCATGCTGAGGTCGAGCAGCGCAAGATCGAACGGCTTGGCGCCGGCCAGAAGCTCGAGCGCCTCGGTGATCGAGCGCGCCTCCACCGTGTCAACTTCCGGATAGGCCATCTGCACCGCGCTGTGCAGCGCCTCGCGAAACAGCGGGTGGTCGTCGATGATCAGGAACCGGGCGCGATCGTGGACTGCGGTCATGGAGTTCATTTCAGTTCAGAGGCGATCAGAATAATCTCGCCAGCATGGCCAGATTATTGCCAAATAGTATATCGCCATCTCTTGGAAAGAGCCGGGTCCGGCGTTTCCGATGACAATCGTCTTGCCCGGCCATCCAAATCGGTCGAATGTTCCGGCAACCAAGCAGAGACCTTACATGACAGAGTTCGTCCTTCCCCCGCCAGCAATCGCATCGGTGGCCATTGCGGGTTCGCCGGAACGTTTCGCGGTGCGGCGCATCTTCTGCGTCGGCCGCAACTATGCGGCGCATGCCCGCGAGTTCGGCAATGACGAGCGCGATCCGCCCTTCTTCTTCACAAAGCCGGCCGACGCGGTGGTCGATTCCGGGGCGACGATCCCCTACCCACCCTTGACCGGCAATTTGCACCACGAGATCGAACTCGTTGCCGCGATCGGCAAGCCGGGCTTCCGCATCGCCCGCGAGCAGGCGCTGGATCATGTCTGGGGTTACGGCGTCGGCATCGACCTCACCCGCCGCGACCTGCAGGACGAAGCCAAGAAGATGGCGCGACCCTGGGACTGGTCGAAAGCCTTTGACCGTTCCGCCCCCTGCGGCCCGCTCATCCCCGCGGCAAAATCCGGCCACCCGCAAAAGGGCCGCATCTGGCTCGCCGTCAACGGCAAGGTCAGGCAGGACGCCGACCTCACCGAGCTGATCTGGCCGATATCAGATATCGTCTCGATCTGCAGCGAGGCCATGGAATTGCAGCCAGGCGATCTGATCTTCACCGGCACGCCGGCCGGCGTTGGCGCGGTTCGTGCCGGCGACAAAATGACTGGCGGCGTCGACGGCATCGGCACGATCGAAATAACCATCGGCCAGCCGAAGTGACCGCATGAGCGATATCGTCCTGCACAACTACTATCGCTCCTCCACCTCATATCGGGTGCGGATCGCGCTGGAGATGAAGGGACTGACCTACGACTACATTCCCCATCATCTGCGCCATGGCGAGCATCTGGAGCCCGCCTATCTCGCGGTCAATCCGCAAGGATTGGTGCCGGCCCTTGTGTTGAGCAATGGCACGCTGCTGACCCAGTCGCTGGCGATCATCGAATTTCTTGACGAGACCAATCCCGAACCGCCGCTGCTTCCCAAGGACGCGATCGGCCGGGCCCATGTCAGGATGCTGGCGCAGATGATCGCCTGCGACATCCATCCGGTGAACAACCTGCGCGTGCTGACCTCGCTGCGCACACTGTTCGGTGCCGGCGACCAGGACATCACCAACTGGTTCCGTCACTGGGTGAACGAGGGTTTTCAGCCGCTCGAAAAGATCCTCGCGTCGTCGCAAGAGACCGGAAAGTTCTGCCATGGCGACACGCCGGGGCTGGCCGACATCTGCCTGGCCGCGCAGGTCACCAGCAATGCCCGCTTCGGCGTCGACATGACACCTTACCCAACGATCGCCCGTATCAACGCCGCCTGCATGGCTTTGCCCGCCTTCCAGAAAGCCGCTCCCCAGAACCAGGTCGATGCCGAATAGGGCTTCATTGGTCCACGCAGCATCAGCATCCGGAGCAGCATGTCTGGCGGAATCGATTTCCGCTTGACCGGACAGGGAATCGGCTATCGTTTCCTGAGGGCCGCGTGAAGGGTGGAGTGACCAATGAGAGCCGTCGTCTTCGAGAAATTCGGCGAAGCGCCGACGATCCAGACCGTTCCCGATCCGAAGCCGGCTGCCGATGGCGTCGTCATCAAGGTCGAGGCGACCGGCCTGTGCCGCAGCGACTGGCATGGCTGGATGGGTCATGACGCCGATATCACGCTGCCGCACGTGCCGGGTCATGAACTGGCCGGCATCGTGGTTGCCGCAGGCAAGCAGGTGACCCGCTGGAAGGCCGGCGAGCGTGTCACCGTGCCCTTCGCCGTCGGCTGCGGCCGCTGCTTCGAATGCACCTCGGGCAACCATCAGGTCTGCGAACACCAGTCCCAGCCCGGCTTCAACGCCTGGGGCTCCTTCGCCGAATATGTCGGCATCGAGCATGCCGACACCAATCTCGTGCGCTTGCCTGACGAAATGGAATTCGCCACCGCCGCCAGCCTCGGCTGCCGCTTCGTCACCTCGTTCCGCGCCATCGTCGACCAGGGCCGGGTGACACCGGGCGAATGGGTGGCGGTGCATGGCTGCGGCGGCGTCGGCCTGTCGGCGATCATGATCGCCAGCGCCATGGGCGCCAATGTCATCGCCATCGACCTCACCGACGAGAAACTGGAGTTCGCCAAGAAGATCGGTGCCGTGGCGACCATCAATGCGTCCACGACGCCGAATGTGGTCAAGGCGGTCAAGCAGATCACCAATGGCGGCGCGCATATGTCGATGGACGCGCTCGGCCACCCCACCACCTCGTTCAACTCGATTGCGAACCTGCGCCGGCGCGGTCGCCATGTGCAGGTCGGCCTGATGCTGGGCGAGCACGCCCGCCCGCAGGTGCCGATGGACAAGGTGATCGCCTTCGAACTCGAGATTCTCGGCAGCCATGGCATGCAGGCCTATCGCTACCCAGCGATGATGGAAATGATCCGCCACGGCAAGCTCAAGCCCGAACTGCTGGTCGGCAAGAAGATCAGCCTCGACGAAGCGCCGGCCGCATTGATGGCGATGGGTGGCTTCGAGGGCATCGGCATCGGTGTGGTGACGAAGTTCTAACGGCGGGAGCCACCTTCCCGCGAAGACCTCTACCGCGCAAACTTCTTCGCGCCGAACACGCACAGCACCACACCGAGCGTGACGACAACCATCAACGAACTGACCTGTTCATGCAGCAGCGTCGCGGCCAGTGCCAGGCCGAAGAAGGGCTGCAGCAGCTGCAACTGGCCCACCGCGGCGATGCCGCCCTGTGCCAGGCCACGATACCAGAACACGAAGCCGATCAGCATGCTGAACAGCGAGACATAGGCCAGGCCGATCCAGGCGTTGGAGCCGACGGTGGCGAAGGACGGCGGTAGCGTTGCAAAAGTCAGCACCAGCATGACCGGCAGCGACAGCACCAGCGCCCAGCAGATCACCTGCCAGCCGCCGAGCCTACGTGACAGCGCCGCTCCCTCGGCATAGCCCAGGCCGCAGACGACGATGGCCGCAAGCATCAGACCGTCGCCCACCGGCGAGGCGGTCACCCCTTGGATAAACGCGAAGCCCGCGACGAGCGCGCTGCCCACGCACGAAAACAGCCAGAACGCCGGACGAGGACGATCACCGCCACGCAGCACGCCGAAGATCGCGGTCGCCAGCGGCAGCAGGCCGATGAAAATGATCGAGTGGGCCGAGGTGACGTGCTTGAGTGCCAGAGCGGTCAGCAAGGGAAAGCCGACCACCACGCCCAGCGCCACGATCACCAACGACAACAGATCCCCCCGCTCCGGGCGCTTCTGCCGGAACAGGAGCAGCATTGCCAGGCCAAGCAGTCCGGCAATCGCGGCCCGGGCCGATGTCACGAAGGTCGGGTCGAAATCCATGACCGCCACGCGCGTCGCCGGCAGCGAGCCGCTGAAGATCAGCACGCCGACGAATCCGTTCACCCAGCCGCTCGCGGTCTTGTCCATTCCAGGCTCCATTTCTTTCGCCCTCTATCGGGCCGGCGCATATGGTCTAGCCAGAGACAATGGGGTACAATTTCACAAAACTGTAATGGCATATCGAGCAGTACGGATGACGGACTTCGCTTTGGAAACCGACGGCGTGCGAACCCTTGTCGAGGGTGTGATGGCGACTATCCGTCAGCGGATCGCCGCGCGCAGCCTGACGCCGGGAGCGCGATTGCCCTCGATCCGAGCCTTCGCCAAATGCATGCAGGTGTCCAAATCCACCGTGGTCGAAGCGTATGAAAGGCTCGCGGCGGAAGGCGCGATCCGCTCCCGGCCCGGCTCGGGCTTTTATGCCGCCGGATCGCTGGCGCCGCTATCGCTGGCCGAGATCGGCCCCCGGCTCGACCGCGCCGTCGATCCGCTCTGGATCTCGCGACAGTCGCTCGACGCCGGCGACGATATGTTGAAACCCGGCTGCGGCTGGCTGCCGGCTTCCTGGATGCCGCAGGCAGGACTCCGCCGGGCGCTGCGTACGGCGGCGCGTGCCGACGACGTGGCCCTGGCGGACTACGGCACGCCGCTTGGTCTGCCGCCGCTGCGCCAACTTCTGGCACGGCGCATGGCCGGGCGTGGCATCGAAGCCTCGCCTGAACAGATCATACTGACGGAATCGGGCACGCAGGCCATCGACCTCCTGTGCCGGTTTCTGATCGAGCCCGGCGATACGGTGCTGGTCGACGACCCCTGCTATTTCAACTTCCACGCTCTGTTGCGCGCGCACCGGGCCAAGGTCGTCAGCGTTCCCTACACGCCGTCGGGGCCGGATATCGAGCTGTTCGCACAGGCGCTGGCCGAACACCGGCCGCGCCTCTACATCACCAATTCCGCCATCCACAATCCGACCGGCGCGATCCTGTCACCGGTCACCGCGCATCGACTGCTGAAACTCGCCGACCAATCGGAGCTGACCATCATCGAGGACGACATCTTCGCCGATTTCGAACATGTCCCCGCTCCCAGGCTGGCGGCGTTCGATGGCCTGAGCCGCGTTGTTCACATCGGCAGCTTCTCCAAGACGTTGTCGGCGTCGGTGCGCTGCGGCTTCATCGCCGCACCGCGCGACTGGATCGAGCGCCTGACCGATCTCAAGATTGCCACGACGTTCGGCGGCGGGCGGCTTGCCGCCGAACTGGTGCTGACTCTCTTGAAGGACGGCAGCTACCGCAAGCACATGGATTTGCTGCGCGCGAAGCTCTCGCGCGCCATGGGCGAGACCAGCACTCGCCTGAAGGCGATCGGCATTACGCCCTGGATCGACCAGCCGGCCGGCCTGTTCCTGTGGTGCGGCCTGCCGGATGGCGTGGATGCGGCCGACGTGGCCCGCCACGCTCTCGCCGACAACATCGTGCTGGCGCCCGGCAACGCGTTCAGCCTGTCCCGGACGGCCAGCCGCTTCCTGCGCTTCAACGTTGCCCAGTGCCAAGACGAGCGGATTTTCAAGGTGCTCGAGACGGCAATGGCGCGTTGATTTCGTACGGTCGTCAGTCAGCGAGAAGCCGCACAGATCTCCCGCACGCAGTCGCGTAGCCAGCGTTGCGCCGGATCGGCATCGAGGCGTGGTGACCTCGACCGTGGCGACCGGCAGCGGAAAGCTGTGCATGCCGGCGCGCGCGCCTTCGGTGTGCCGCTCGGGCACACTGGCGATCAGGTCGGATGCGCGCGCCATGGCAAGCGTGGCCGAAAAGCCGGAAACCATGCACACGATTGTCCGCCGGAGTCCAAGCCGCTCCAGGGCTTCATCGATCGGCCCTTTCTCGCGGCCACGTCGCGAAACACTGATGTGGCGGCCGGCCGCGTAGCGCTCCGGCGTCACAATGCCCTCGCTCAGGGGATGGCCAGATCGAACGGCGCCGATGAAGCGGTCGCGAAACAGCGCCTGAATGCGCATCTCGGGTCCAGTTTCACCGGCAACGCCGATTTCCAGGTCAATCGCCGCCTCGCGCAGCGACGTGACATCCTTGTCAAACTTCGGCGCGAAACGCAGCCGCACGAGAGGCGCCTCCGCTTCGATGCGGGCAACAAGACGCGGCGCGAACTCCTCGACAAAGCTCTCATTGGTGCGCAGCGTGAACGTCCTGTCGAGGCTTGAGAGATTGAGAAGCTTGGCAGGACGCAGGAGGGCTTCCGCATCCTGAACGACACGACCGGCCTGCTGCCGCAATTCCTGCGCGCGCGGTGTCGGAACAAGGCCGCGACCGGCGCGGACCAGCAGCGGATCGCCAGTTGTTTCACGCAGCCGTGCCAGCGTCCGGCTCATCGCCGATGGGCTGAGGCGAAGGCGATTGGCGGCGCGCGCCACGCTGCCTTCCGTCAGCAGGACATCCAGGGCGACGAGCAGATTGAGATCAGGTGAAGACATGACGGGATCGTAGCATGGATCCATCATGATGTGGCGTTTCATGCATGAATAAGATGCAAAGGCTGCGCCTTCCGCCATATCCGCCAAGGAACTAGATCTCCGACAGCTCCGGTTCCGGGGCCGATGGAAAGGAGATCGCCGTGGCAATCGTTGAGCAAAATCTGGACGGGCGCGTATCGGCGCCGCAACAGACCCAATCCACCGGCTGGGCGCTGGCAAGCCTGTCGCTCGCCACGCTGCTGTCGTCGCTGGGAACCAGCATTGCCAGTGTCGGCCTTCCCTCGCTGATGCAGACATTCGGGGCGTCGTTCCAGTCCGTGCAATGGGTTGTTCTCGCCTATCTGCTCGCCATCACCACGTTGATCGTCAGCGCCGGACGGTTGGCCGATATGTTCGGGCGCCGGCCGTTGCTGCTTGGCGGCATCGCGCTGTTCACATCGGCTTCGGTGCTCTGCGGCCTGGCGCCGACGCTGTGGTTGCTAATCGCCGCGCGCACCATACAAGGGCTGGGCGCGGCGTTGATGATGGCGCTGACGCTGGCCTTTGTCGCCGAAACCGTGACCAAGGCCAAGACTGGCAGCGCCATGGGCCTGCTCGGCGCCATGTCGGCGATCGGCACGACGCTTGGCCCGTCGCTCGGCGGTCTTTTGATCGCCGGTCTCGGCTGGCGCGCGATTTTCCTCGTCAATGTCCCTTTGGGCGTGGTGACCTTCGCTCTCGCCTATCGCGCCTTGCCGGCCCGCGGCAAGACAGTGCAGGCCGACCGGGGCAAGTTCGATGCGACCGGTACCGCCCTGCTGGCCCTGACGCTGGCCGCCTATGCGTTGGCCATGACGCTTGGCAGAGGCAATTTCGGCGTCCTCAACATCGGCCTGCTGGTCGCGGCCGGCATCGGCGTTCTTCTGTTCGCCAGGGTGCAGACGAAAGTGAAAACCCCGTTGATCCAGCTTGCCAGCTTCCGTGACCTCCAGCTGAGCGCCAGCCTGGTCATGAGCCTCATCGTCGCCACCGTGATGATGGCGACCCTGGTGGTTGCCCCGTTCTACCTGTCCCGCGGCCTCGGTCTGGATGCCGCGATGGTCGGCCTCGTGCTTTCGACCGGCCCTCTGGTTTCGACCCTCTCGGCGCTGGCGGCCGGTCGCCTTGCCGATCGCTTCGGAGCCCACAGGATGATGGTCATCGGCCTGCTTGGCCTCGCCACCGGCACATTCCTGCTGTCGCTGGCCATGACCAAACTCGGCATTGCCAGCTATGTCGTCCCGATCACCGTCACCTGCTTCGGCTACGCTCTGTTCCAGACGTCCAACAATGCGGCCGTCATGAGCGGTGTCGGCGCCGGCGAGCGCGGCGTCGTCTCCGGCCTGCTCAATCTTTCGCGCAATCTTGGCCTCATCACCGGCGCGTCATTGATGGGCGCCATATTCGCCATCGCGTCGGCCGGCGGGCAGCCAGGCATTGGACAGGATATCCTGAGTTCAGCGGCAGCCGCCCATGGGATGCAGGTCACCTTCCAGACGGCAACGGCCCTGGCGCTGGTCGCGCTGTTCCTCGCGCTGCTCTCGGCTCGCGCCGCGAGCATCTTGGAACCCGGAGTTTCGTGACGCGCGACCTGTCTGGCGGCAGGCCATCGAAGCGGATATCGTCGAACGCTCAGGCCCCTGCCCGCTTGCGGCGCTCGTAGAGCATGACCAGCGTTTCAGCCATCAGAGCGGGCCTTTCCTCGCCTTCGATCTCCACCGTGTTGGCAGCCTTCATCAGATATTGGCCGGGACCCCTGTCCTCCATGGAAAGCAGGGTGATGCGCAACCTGATGCGCGCGCCGACCTTGACCGGCGCCAGGAACCGCACCTTGTCAAAGCCATAGTTGAAAGCGGCCTGGGTGTTCTCCGGCACGATCCCCATGCCCAGCGCCAGCGCGCCGATGATCGACAGCGTCAGGTAGCCATGCGCGATCGTCGTGCGGAACGGGCTTTGCCGCCGCGCCCTTTCAGGATCGACATGGATCCATTGGTGGTCGCCGGTGCATTCGGCGAACTGGTCGATACGGTTCTGATCGACCGTCGTCCATTCCGATACGCCTAGCTCCTGCCCGGCCATCGTCCTCAACTGCTCGTAGGTCGGCGGCGTTTTAGGCCGTACTTCGGTCATTCCTGCTTTCCCGATCGCTTGCCCCGCCTCCGGATCACGAACTGGCGGCCTCTGTCAATTCGTCCTGCATGAATCCGTTCCGCCGAATCCGGCCGCAACCGTCCCATGCCTCCCGGCACAACGGCAGGTCAAATCGGGAATCCTTGGCTTTCAAGACTGTCAGAGAACGCTACTTCTTCTCGTAGCCGGCGCGGATTTCCTCCATCGCCTCCTTGATGCGCGTGCGCAGGATGTCGACCGATTCGGTGCCGGATTTCTTGACCAGTTCAGCCGCTTCGCCGGCGTTCTTCAGCGCCGCCTCGAAGGATTTGCGGGCAAATTCCGTCTGTTTGGCCATCAGTTCCTGCGGATTGCCCGGCACTTTGTAGTCCTGCGCCATGTCGACGATCTCACGCAGCGTGTCCTGCAGCATTTCGCGTTGCCTGGAAAACAGCGAGGATGCGCCGGCGGCACTGGCTCGCGCCGATTTCTCCAGCGCTTCGAGGTTCTTGCGGTGATGGGCAAGGATCGCCTCGATATCGACATTGGGCACCTTCAGGTCGCGGCCGAACCTGCCGAACATGTCCATGAAGGAATCGGATTCCGGTTGTTTTGCCATGATGTCTTCTCCCCTGTCACCGCGGATGCGGGTACCCTCATTGGGAGAATAGCACTCGCGTGCCATGAGTCCATTCGGTCAGGACTACCAAGAATCCTCTCGAACATTGCTGTCCGACTTTTCCCATGAGACATTGGTGATATGGAAAAGCCAGATGAAGAAGCTGAAGAAGACCAGTGGTGCTTGAGCGAGCGCCATCGAGTAATCGACTATTTGCGGAATGAAGGTCTAGTGCATGGCCGTGTTGGAGAATGGCCCGCTTGGCACGTCCATCCGCATGTCGCCGTTTGGGCAATTGAGAGCATTGCGCGCCCGAATTGGGTGGGATGGTGGGTAATTTCCGGCGACCTTCCCACCGACTATGTCCCCTGCGGAACCGATCGCACACCGCGTGGAGCCTTGAAAGACATAGGAACCCGCTGGCAAACGGTTGCAGCGGAATGGTCTCATGGCAGGGAGGTTGAAGGCTTTACTATTGGTAGCGATCTTCGGCATCGACCCGCGTTAATTCCTCTCCTCGCTTCAAGGGCAGAAATACTCCTGGGTTGGGCCGACGATCCAAGCATCTGGGCTGATTTATGACTGCTTCCACCTGCTAGCGAACACCGCTACGGAACGGCGGGGCTATCATATACTGCTATACTGCTCGTCAGCCGGCGAGGAACAGCCGCTCGGCCACGTACAGCACGACACCCGCAAGCCCGCCAATGATCATGCCGTTGAAGCGGATATATTGCAGGTCCCTGCCGATGTTCATCTCGATCAGCCGCGTCAGTTGGGCAAGGTCCCAGCGCTTGACCTGGTCGGCGATGAATTTCGACACGCTGCTCTTCTGACTCTCCACGAACGACGAGAGAGCCACCACGAACCCCTGGTTCATGTCGGCCCGGATCTGCGCATCGCCTGCGAGATGCCGCCCCACCTCGACGAACATGTTGGCGAGATGCGCGCGGATCACCGAATTCGGCGCCTTGGCGTCCTGCTCGATGAACTGGCTAAGGCTTGCCCACATGTCGCCGGCCAGCGCCCTGACTTCGGGTCTGGCGAGAAAATCGCGCTTCATCTTCTCGGCACGCTTGGCGTATTGCTTGGACGTGCGCAGCCGCTCGACGAAGCTTTGGGCGAAGCGATCGAATTCGGCACGCATCGGGTGGTCTGGATCGGCCCGCACCTCGTCGAGCAACGAGCCGGCCGAGGCAACGATCTTCTTCAACAGGTAGGCGTCGGCGCGAAACAGGTTGAACAGCGACGGCAGTTCCTCGCGAATCTTCTCGCGCATCGTCGCCAAGGCCTGTTCATCGTTGAGGAACCGGCCGATCACCTTGATGAACTCGTCGAAAAGTTTCTGGTGGCGGCGGTCATCGGTGAGTGCCGACAAGAGTTCAGCTGCCAACGGCGCCAAGGGCACCTTTTCGATCTGCTCGAGCATACGGTTGGTGACGAAGCCACGCAGGCCGGATTGCTCGACGGCGGCAAGGGTCTGCGGCACCAGCCGCACGACGAAGCGCGAGAGGCCGGCGGCGCGTTCGGCATCGGCCAGCCAGTCGGCGACGAGTGCTGCAAAATCGACCTCGGCAAGCTTCTCGCGCACCGGTTCCGGCGCCAGGAAATTGACCTCGATGAAGCGGCCGAGATTGTCGGCGATGCGGTTCTGGTTCTCGGGGATGATTGCGGTGTGCGGGATCGGCAGCCCGAGCGGCCGCCTGAACAACGCCACCACCGCGTACCAGTCGGCGAGGCCACCGATGGTCGCCGCCTCGGCAAAAGCAGCGACGAACCCCAGCCACGGATAGGTGCTCTCGAACGACTTGGCGAGCGCAAACACCGCCACGCAAAGCGCCAGTGCGGCGGTGGCGATGAATTTTGTCCACCGCAGCGCGGAAAGTTTGGCATCCGCGTCGGCATCGAAACGCGCGGGCGCCAGGGAAGAGGCCGATTGAGACATGGATGAGCCGCTCCTCGTCGATCTCAGGCCTATTTAGTGTTTCGCCTGACGAAATGCGCGCGACAGTGGACTTCGCCCGTATCTTGTCCGGTCGCGCACACAAAGTTGACGAGGATATTCATCTATTACGCCCAGCTAGTCTGGAATTGTTCCAAGGTATAGGCCATATTCCGCCCAGGCCAGCGTGGCGAATCCGAAAAATCTCGGATCAAAGCCGCGCCAGCAGAGTTTTGAAATCTGGCGTTGTTGCATCGCACCAGCGCCTTGTGAGGACAAGATGCGGCTTACCCGCCAGACCAACTATGCCATGCGCATCCTGATGTATTGTGCGGCCAACAATGACCGGTTGAGCCGCATTCCGGAGATCGCAGCCGCCTATTCGGTTTCGGAGCTTTTCCTGTTCAAGATCCTGCAGCCGCTGGTCGAGCACGGCCTGGTCGAGACTGTACGGGGCAGGAATGGCGGCGTCAGGCTGGGTCGCGCCGCCGAAGCGATCAGCCTGTTCGACGTCGTGCGCGTGACCGAGGAAAGCTTCGCCATGGCCGAGTGCTTCGAGAACGATGCCGCCGAGTGCCCGCTGGTCGACAGTTGCGCGCTGAATTCGGCGCTGCGCGAGGCGCTGAACGCATTCTTCGCTGTGCTGTCGCGCCATACGATCGCCGACCTCGTTGCGGCACGGCCAAATGTGCGCAACCTGCTCGGCATCGACATGCTGGTGGAGCGCCGCGCCCCGGCCGCCTAACCCAGCCACATCGTGGGTGGGCTGGGTCTGTTGAGGCCTAAGCGACAGATTGCGGCAGCACGAACGGCATATTGCCGGCCGGCAGCACGCCGACCTTGAGCCGGCAGTCGAACACTTTCTCGATCAGATCATCACTCAGCACCTCCTGCGGCGACCCGGTGGCGGCCAGCCTGCCGCGATGCATGACGAAGATCCGGTCGGCATACATGGCCGTCAGGTTGAGGTCGTGCAGGATGGCGACGACGCCGCCGCCCCTTCTGGCGAAGTCACGGGCGATGTTCATGATGATCAGCTGGTGCTTGATGTCGAGGCTGGAAACCGGCTCGTCGAGGAACAGATAGCGCGGCCGGCCGTCGAGCAGCGGCGCCCAGACCTGGCACAGCACGCGCGCAAGCTGGACGCGCTGTTGCTCGCCACCCGAAAGCTCTTGGTAGAAACGTCCGGCAAAACCGTCGAGATCGACGCGAGCCAGCGCCCGCTCCGGCAACCGTGCATCCTCGCCGGGCAAGACACCCGAGCGGCCGCCGACAAGGCCGAGCTTGACAACCTCGCGCACCGTGAACGGGAACGACAGCGTCGTCGCCTGCGGCAGCACTGCCCGCTGGACGGCGATCTCGACCGGCTTCATCGCCGAGAGATCGCGGCCATTGAGGTCGACGCGCCCTGTATAGGCGAGTTCGCCGGACAACGCCTTGAGGAAGGTCGTCTTGCCGGAGCCGTTGGGGCCGACGATTGCCGCCACTTCGCCGGGCCGCGCATCGAAATCGACACCGCCAACGATACGCTTGCCGGCGATATCCACCGAAACATCCCTTGCCTCGATCATCCAGGCCTCCCAAGTCTCACAAATCAACCACGCCGCGCTTGCGCAGCAGGATCCACAGGAAGAACGGTGCACCTGATATCGCGGTGACGATGCCGATCGGCAGTTCGGCCGGCGCCACGATGGTGCGGGCGACGGCATCGGCCAAGAGCAGCAGCGAGGCGCCGAGCAGCGCCGACGCCGGCAGCAAATAGCGATTGTCCGGACCGATCAGCAGGCGCAGCAGATGCGGCACCACGATGCCGACGAAGCCGATGCCGCCGCTGACGGCGACCGAGGCACCCACCGCCGCCGAAACGCCGATGATCGCGGTGTATTTCAGCCGCTGCACCGGAATGCCGAGATGGCCTGCTGTCGCCTCGCCCAGCGCCAGCGCGTTGAGCCCGCGCGCCAGGAATGGCATCGCCGCCAGCGCCAGCACGATGACCGGCCCGACCGAAGCGATCTTCGCCCAAGTCGCGCCACTGAGCGATCCGAGTTGCCAGAAGGTCAGGTCGCGCAACTGGCGGTCGTCCGCCAGGAAGATCAGGATGCCGGTCAGCGCCATGGCGAGCGCCGCCAGCGCGATGCCGGCGAGCAGCATGGTGGCAACCGAGGTGCGGCCCTGCCGCGTGGCAACCTGATAAAGCACCAATGTCGTGGCTAGGCCGCCGCAAAAAGCCGCCAGAGGCAGCGCGAGTGTTCCGAGCAAGGCCGTCAGCGGTGCCAGCATTGTCCCACCAAGCACGATGACGGCAACGGCGCCAAGGCTCGAACCAGCCGACACGCCGACCAGGCCAGGATCGGCGAGCGGATTGCGGAAAAGTCCCTGCATGACGGCGCCGGAAACCGCAAGCGCTGCCCCGACCAGCATGCCGAGAATGACGCGCGGCAGGCGGATGTCGAAGACGATCAGGCTGTCGCGGGCGCTCAACGCGGCATCGCCCGGCATCGCGCCGAACAGCCCGTCCCTGATAACATCGACCGCCGACGCGTCCGACGCTCCAGACGTCAGCGACAGCAAAGCGGCAATGACGAGCCCCAGCCACAAAAGCAGGATGACGATGCGGGCGCGCGCCGAGCGGCCGCCTTCGGATGCACTCGTCATCGCCTTCACCGGGTCGGCGATCGATTGATCGGCCATGATCTGCGCGCTCAGTCCGTGACCTGCCCGCCATAGAGCGAGACGGCGAGGTCGTGGATGGCGTCGGCCGTGCGCGGCCCGAAGCCGAGCAGATAGGCACCATCCATGCGGATCAGCTTGTGTGTGGCACCCGCCGGCGTCGAGGCGATGGACGGATTGGCGAACAGTTCGTCGTCCGATACCGGGGGCCCGGCATTGCTCATCATCAGGATTACGTCCGGACCGGCGGTGATGATCGCCTCGTCGGACATCTGCTTGTAGCCGGAAAAACCCTCGACGGCATTGACGCCACCCGCCAGCTTGATGATGCCGTCGGCTGCGGTCTCCCTGCCGGCGGCCAGGATCTTGCCGCCCTGCATCGACAGCACGAACAGGATGCGCTTGCGCTCCTTGATCGAGGCCGTCTTCTGTTCGGCGGCGCTGAGCTTGGCATCAAGCGCCTTGGCCAGGACTTCAGCCTTGGCATCGACGCCGAGCGCCTTGCCGACGATGCGGACCTTCTCGAGGATGCCTTCGTGGCTATAGTGCTCGGGCACTTCGATGAACGGGATGCTCGTCTTCTTCAGCACATCGACGGCTTCCCCGGGGCCGCTGCCGTGCAGCGCCAGGATGCCGGTCGGGTTGACCGACAGGACACCCTCCGGGGACAGCTGGCGCATGTAGCCGACGTCAGGCAGATCGAGAGCCGCTTTCGGATAATTGCTGGTGGAATCGCGAGCCACCAGATGGTTCTCCTCGCCGAGCGCATAGACGATCTCGGTGATCGAGCCGCCGATGGCCGCGATCCTCGCCGGGTCTGCAAACACGGCCGTGCCTTCGCTGGCATTGGACGGCAGCAGCGCGGCAAAAGCCAGGGAGAGGCCGATCGCCGGCCCGACGACGATCCTGGAAAAGCAACCCATTGTCGTTCTCCTCAGGCCGCGGTCGGACTTGGGATGCGCGGCAGGTTCTCGGCCAGGAACCGCCAGTCGTCGCGCTCGCTTTCGCCCTCGTGACGTTTGCCGAAGAACTGGATGATCATCTTGCCGTCGGCGGCATAGACTTCGAGCGAAGTGACATGACCGTCTTTGGTCGGCTTGCGCACCGCCCACACCTCGTGGATGTGGTCGGTTCGCAGATGCAGGTGGAAAGTCTCGTCCAGCACGTTGATCCAGGCCCCCATCGGCTTGATGGATTTGACCGGGCCGGAATGGATCTGGATGCAGCCGCGATTGCCGACAAAGCACATGATCGGCATTTCGCCCCCGGCGGCATGATGGAACATGGCCCCGACGGCGTCATTGTCGAGCAGCCAGGCATAATCCTGGCCGACCATGCGCACTGCCTGGCGGCGGCTGAGCTTCAGCGTCTTCAGCATGCCGAAGAACTGGTGCACGTCGGTCAACCGGCTCCAGCGGTCGCGCAGATCGTTGAGATTAGCGGCCGTTTCGTCACCATGGATCTCGTCGTCGGAGGGTGGTCCTGAAATGTCGACCGACGGCTCCTGGTTCGACGATTCGAGCGCAGCCACCAGCTTCTGATAGGCATAGAGGCTGGAAGCCGGCCGCAGATGCACCTTGTGCACGGCCTCGCCGGCCGCGTCGAAGAACTGCAGGCTGCGGCGGATCTGGTCGCCATCGCGTTTTTCCACGGCAAAACCATGCGCCCAGACTTTCGGGAAGATGCGCAGGTCGATGTTCTCGCCAAGCACCATGGCATTGTGGTTACCGGTGACGACCTTGTCGTAGACGCCGATCTTCTCGTGCACCGCGCTTTCGTTGCGGGTCAGCGCCATGACCTCGCCGACGGCCTCGAGGCCGGTCAGCAGATCGTTGACACGCGGCTCAATGCGGACGACGCCGTCGCCGCAATGCGCGGCGACCAGTTCGGCCTCCGAAATACCAAGTTGCGCGGCCAGGTCACGCTCGCGCGCCTTCGGATTCTCTGTCCGTGCCCGCCGGATTTCATGCGGGGCGGGTTTTACGCGCTGGTCCATGTCTCGTCCCTACTGCCTTGCCTTACTTGTTGAGAATGAGCTTGCCCTGGCGGGTGATCTTCAGCCGATAGAGCGCGCCGTGATGTTCGATGCCGATCTCGTGCTCGCCCTGGAACAGGGTGTTGCTGGAGAGCGTTCGCACCGCCAGCGGAACCCGATCAAAACGGGCGGAGGCATCGTCGGAACGGCGGACGCGATAGCGAAAGTCATTGGGATTGTGCGTGTTCATCTGGGTCGATCCCTTTCCTGTGCCGGGCATCTGGCTAGGCGCTGCATAAATTCCGATTCATTTCTTGACTCGAATAATCATGTTTACTAGTCAGTGCAATACCGGAGCAAATGAGTCAACATTTAAGACGCCGGACACGATGAAAAATGCCAGCCAGCCCCGGGCCAGCCAGCATCGAACCTGGATTTTGGAGTTGGGGCATGGGGTTGATGAATTGGGAATGGCGCGGCCGGTCGGCGGCGAACGGTATAGCGGCTCTATTGGCAAGCGTGGCGGCGATCGCCTTGTCCGCGCCATCAGCCCACGCCCAACAGGCAACGCAGCCGGCGGGCGAGCAGACGGATCAATCGAAGAAGGCTGCCCAGGAAAAAGCAGCGTCTGCCGGAGCTACCCTGCTCGACAAGATCCTGGTACTCAGCCGTACCGGCGAAACGGCGATCGAATCGCTGGCCTCGGCAAGCCATGTCGGCCAGGAACAGCTCGACCGCCGCATGGCAACGACGCCCAATGAGATGCTGTTGGGCGTGCCCGGTGTCGCCGCGCAAGCCGACGCCAGGCGCGTCAGCACCAGCATCAACATTCGCGGCTTGCAGGATTTCGGTCGCGTCGCGGTCATCGTCGACGGCGCGCGCCAGGACTTCCAGCGCTCCGACCACGGCACGCAGTCGACCTTCTATATCGATCCCGAGCTCGTCAAATCCGTGGACGTGATCCGGGGTCCCGTCGCCAACACCTATGGTTCGGGCGCCATCGGCGGCGTTGTCTTCTTCGATACAAAGGACGCCGAGGACTTCCTGAAGCCGGAAGAAACATGGGGCGCTTCGGTAACTGGACGTTACGAAAGCAACGGCAAGGGCTGGACCACCAGCGCATCCGGCGCCTACCGCTTCAATGAGAACTGGGATGTCTTGGGCAACATCGTCTACCGCGACTTTAACGACTACAAGGATGGCGGTGGCGACACGGTCAAGGGCACCGGCTTCGACGTGCTGAGCGGCCTGCTCAAGACCACCATCCGCCCGACCGACAACAGTGAGTTGAAGCTCGGCTGGGTCGGTTCAAGCGACGGCTGGAGCGAGATCAGCAGTGGTGTTCCGATCAATGATGCAGACCTGAAGTCGAACACCTTCACCGCCCGCTACAACATCACTGACGAAGACAAGAGCTGGCTCGATCTCCATATCAACACCTCCTACAACAAGACCAATCTGGGCCTGACCAGCCTCGTCCCGCTCAACCGGTTCGATCCGACCACCGGTGATTCCATAGTCCTCCCGGCGGGTTCGACATCGACCTTCGACGTCGGTACGGCAGCGATCGATATCTGGAACACGTCGAGATTCGAAACTGGCGGCGTCGCGCACGAACTGACATATGGCGGCGACTGGGTGAATGATGACGTCAAGACTGGCGGCACCGCGGGCGGCGACAGTTTCTACACCCCTTCGGGCAAGCGCAACGTGTCTGGCGCCTATGTCCAGGACAAGCTCACCTGGGACTGGCTCGAAATCATCGCCGGGCTGCGTTATGACAGCTATAGCCTCAAGGACAGCACCCACGAGACATCAGGTGACCGGCTTTCGCCACGGATCACCGTCGGGGTCACGCCTTTCGACACCCCAAGCCTGTCGGGACTGCAATTCTATGGTACCTATGCGGAAGGCTACCGCTCGCCTTCGCTGACGGAAACGCTGATCAGCGGCAACCATCCGGCCGGCGTCACTTTCCCGTTCCTGCCCAATCCCAACCTGAGGCCCGAGACCGGCAAGACAGTCGAATTCGGTGTCAACTACAAGCAGAACGACATCCTCGAGGCGGGCGACGCGCTCCGCATCAAGGCGGCTTATTTCAACAACGATGTGGACGACTACATCGAGGGTACATCCTTCGGAGCTTCGTTCAGCGACCCGACAAGCGCCTGCCCGGTCGATTGGGATCAACTGATGAACAACCCAGGATACATCCCGATCTGCTATCAATACCAGAACTTCGCCAAGGCCAAGATCAACGGCTTTGAACTGGAAGGGGTTTATGACGCCGGATGGGGCTATGCCGGCCTCTCGGCCTCGATCACCAACGGCCACACCATCTCCTACGAGGGCGTTCGAGCAGACCTCGCCACCATCCCATCCTCGCAGGTTACGGCGCAGCTCGGACTGCGCTTCCTCGAAGACAGGCTGACCGTCGGCGGCGAGGTGCAGTACAATGGCAAACCGAAGGGCAATGCAGTGGCCGGGGACTACACGCTGGTCAATGCCTTCGCCAGCTATCAGGCGACCGACAATCTGAAGGTCGATTTCCGCGCCGACAATCTGTTCGATGTCAAATACGCCAACCCCTTGAACGGCGGCACGACAGTCGCGGTCTATGAACCGGGCATAACGTTGAAGCTGGCGGCGACCATGCGTTTTGGAGGCTGACGGCCATGACAGGCTTGACGGCATCGCTTCGTCTGCTGACCTCGACGCTGGCGATGTCGCTTGCGGTGGTTCCGGCGCGGGCACAAGAGTCCGCGCCGGTCCCGGCGCTGACGCTTGAACTCAATGGCGCACAACCTTCCGAAAAGGGTTGCCGCCTGACCTTCGTGGTCAACAACAATCTTGGCGCCGACCTTTCCAAGGCCGCGTTCGAGATCGCACTTTTCAATGAAGCCGGCGTCGTCGACCGGCTGACCGTGCTCGACTTCAAGGACCTGCCTGTCGGCAAGACCAAGGTGACGCGCTTCGATCTGGCCGGCGCCGACTGTGCCAAGGTCAGCCGCGTGCTGATCAACAGCGCCACCGAATGCGCCGGCACCGGCGTCGAACCGAACGCCTGCATGCGCAAGCTGAAGACGGATACCAGGACCGGTATCGCTTTCGGCGTCTGAAGCAGTGGGACTGCACCCGGCATTCGCGCAGAATACCGTGGCATGGCCGCTGGCCGGCCCCCATGCTTTGTCGTTTCGACCAAGCGATCTTGATTTGACAATTCCGCACGGCTCGCTGCAGGTCTCGTCCCGCGACATGCGTGCAATCAGTCCTCTCCCCGAAGCCAGCGCCGAACTGGCGATCAAGCCAACCGAGCCGCTTGCGCAGGCCCGGCCAGCGGCCTGGAACGGCAAGTGGGGAGCGGCGATCGTCATCTCCTGCCTGCTCCACGCCGCCGTGGCGGCGGCCTTTCTGATCTCGCCTCCCGGGACATTCGATTCCAGGGACACGATGCAGTCGCAAGGCACAGATCAGGCGGGCGCCAATGTGGTCGGCAGCGCGCTGGATAAGGACCCGGCGGCAATAAATGTTGCGCTGGTGCCGAACCCGCAACCAACCAAACCACAGCCAGCAAAGCCGGCCAAGCCGGCGCCGCCAACAGAACCTTCACAGCCCGTGCAGGAAGCAACGAAGCAGCCCCCAAAACCTTTGCCGGAACCCGCCAAACAGCCGACCGTCACGCCTGACATATTGGTGGCTGGCGCCCCACGTTCCGACAACCAGAGCGTGGCTCCCAAGACCGAGACACCGGTACAGCCGACTGTTCAGGCCGAAGACACCGAGGCGCCTGCCCCGGTTCCAGAACAACCGCCGATCCCCAGCGCCAGACCGAGTCCGGCGGCTACCTCTTCAAAGACAGCGGATGCAAAGCGGGGCACGGCGGATGGCCAGGACCGGCTGGCGCAGGCAGCCAGCAAGGGCAAGAAACAGAAAGAGGCAGGCAGTGCCACGGAAGACAGCTACCGCGGCGACGTCATCAGAAAGCTGAGCCGTGTCAATCGTGCTGTGCCGCCTTCGGTGCAACTGACCGCCCGCAACAATGCCGTTGTGACATTCGTCATCGGCAGCCGTGGCGGCATCGATGATCTGCGAATCCTGCAAAGCTCCGGATCGGAAAACTTCGATCAGGTCGTGCTCGGCATCATCCGCAAGGCAGCGCCCTTCCCGCCCATTCCGCCGAAAGTCGGCAACAGTTTGGTCTTCACCGGGGCAATCGGTCCGTTTTGAGAGCCTTCGCCTCGCCGTCTCAACCATCCACCAATCGTTGCAATCCACCAATGTTGAAAGGGACCCAATGTACATCGCCATGAACCGCTTCAAGGTGCAGAACGGCTCGGAAGCCGATTTCGAGGCCGTATGGAAGAACCGTGATTCCAGCCTTTCGGAGATGAAGGGGTTCCGGGAATTCCATCTGCTGCGCGGTCCGGTCAACGAAGCCGAAGGCTACACGCTGTTTGCTTCGCACACTGTGTGGGCGAGCCAAGACGATTTCATCGCCTGGACCAGGTCGGAGAATTTCCGCGCCGCCCACAGAAATGTCGGCACGACAAAGGTCCACTATCTCGGCCACCCGCAGTTCGAGGGTTTTTCCGTCGTCGAGGGCGCTTAGACCAAGGTCAAGCGCTCGCCAGCAGGCTCGCATTGCCGCCGGCTGCCGTGGTGTCGACGCAAACGGCGCGTTCATGCGCATAGGCGGCGGGATTGAGCACCTCGCTGACCAGCGGCACGATCGGTCCCGCGCGATCGGCAATCACCTTGCGCACGATGCGTGCGGCCTCGGGCGTGCCCGAGAAAGCAACAACATCGACACGCAGCGAACGCGCTTCGACCGGATCCGGGCGGCCGTCGATGGCCGCCAGGGGCAGGCCCTTGCCGGTCAATGCGGAGAGTGCCGCCGGTGCGCCCGGCGCCACCGCAAGCACCGCATTGCCGGCGGCGAGCGCCTGGATGGTCTGCGCCAGCAGCGTGTCGGCATCGGGACCGAGACACAGCACCCGTCCGCGCGGCGACAGCGACAACGTGTTGGCCTCGCCGGTCGGCCCGGGCAGGTCGACCTGGCCGAAATCGATGCCGGCGGCGGCACCGATGGCCGCCGCGCCCTTGCCACGCAGATGCTTCCTCAGGATGGCGACCCGGTCGGGCCGCGTCGACCAGCCGCCAAGCGCGGGATCGGGCAGATTGTCGGCGAGTTCCGTTGCCGTCACCTTGTGGCCCTCGGCGAGATCCGTGCCGGCCTCCGGCCCTTTTCGGAAGCGGCGGAGATAGTGCGGGCCACCGGCCTTCGGCCCGGTGCCGGACAGCCCCTCGCCGCCAAACGGCTGCGACCCGACGACGGCGCCGATCTGGTTGCGGTTGACATAGATGTTGCCGGCATGGATGCCGTCGACGAAATGCTGCACGCGGCCCTCGATGCGGGTGTGCAGGCCGAAGGTCAGGCCATAGCCCTTGCGGTTGATGGCGGCGATCACCGCGTCGATCTGGTCGGCATCGAACGTCGCGACATGCAGCACCGGCCCGAACACCTCGCGCTCCATTTCCTCGATGCCCTTGACCCGGAAGACATGCGGCGCGACGAAGCGCCCATCCTTCGGTGCTTCCAGCTTGGCGATCAGCCGGCCCTGCAGCCCCATTTTGGTGCAGTAGTCGCGGATCGAGCTTTGCGCCTCGTCATCGATGACCGGGCCGACATCGGTTGAGATATGCCGGGGATCGCCGATGCTGAGCGCTTCCATGGCGCCCTTCAGCATCTCCAGCATCTTCTTCTCGACATCCTTCTGCACATAGAGCACGCGTAGCGCCGAGCAGCGCTGGCCGGCGCTCTGGAAGGCCGAGGCGAGGATGTCGCGCACCGCTTGCTCAGGCAGCGCGGTGGAATCGACGATCATCGCATTCAATCCACCGGTCTCGGCGATCAGCATGGCATCGGGCGCAGCGGTTTCCGCCAGTTGCTTTTCGATCAGCTTCGCGACCTCAGTCGAACCGGTGAAGCAGACGCCGGCAATGCGCGGATCGGCGGTGAGCGGCGCACCGACCGACGGGCCATCGCCGGGCAGAAGCTGGATGACGTCTTCCGGCACGCCGGCCTCGCGCAGCAGTTCGACGGCGCGGAAGGCAATCAGCGGCGTCTGCTCGGCCGGCTTGGCGATGACCGAATTGCCGGTGACGAGCGCCGCCGCGACCTGGCCGGTGAAGATGGCGAGCGGGAAATTCCACGGCGAAATGCAGACGATGGCGCCGCGCGCTTGCGTGCCCGTCTCGGCATTGGCCGCCTCGGTGGCGTAGTAGCGCAGGAAGTCCACCGCCTCGCGCACCTCGGCGACGCCGTCGGCCAGCGATTTTCCGGCCTCGCGGGTGGCGAGCGCGAAAAACTCGACGGCATTCGCCTCATAAAGATCGGCGGCGCGGTTGAGGATGGCAGCGCGCTCGGAAACCGGGCGTTTTGCCCAGGCCGGCTGCGCTTCCACGGCGAAGCGCACGGCTGTCGCCACCTGCTTGGCGGCGGCCTCGCTGACCGTGCCAACCACTTCGTCAGGCTTTGCCGGATTGACGATCGGGCGCTGCTTGCCGTAGCCGGCCGCCCGCGTGATCGGCTTGGCATGCCAGCGATCGCGGCCAGCGAACGCCGCCTTGGCCTTGTCGATCGCCGCCAGCGTCACCGTGTCGGTGATGTCAAAACCCTTCGAGTTGCGACGGCCGGTGCCGAAGATCTGGGAAGGCCGGGCAATCGCCGGATTGGCGGCCGGACCCTGGTTCTCGACCGTCTCGAGCGGATCGCGGGCGATATCCTCCGGCTCGACGTCTTCGTCAGTCAGCTGATGCACGAAGGAGGAATTGGCGCCGTTTTCCAGCAGCCGGCGGACCAGATAGGCAAGCAGGTCCGAATGCGCGCCGACCGGGGCATAGATGCGGCAGCGTGTGCCTTCTGCCTGCCGCACCGTCTCGTGCAGCGCTTCGCCCATGCCATGCAGGCGCTGGAACTCGAAGGAGTCGCGATTACCAGCCATCGACAGGATGGCGGCGACGGTGTGGGCGTTGTGGGTGGCGAATTGCGGATAGATGCGGTCGGTCATCGACAGCAGCTTCTTCGCACAGGCTATGTAGGAAACGTCGGTGTTGGCCTTGCGGGTGAAGACCGGATAGCCCGTGAGCCCAAGTGTCTGCGCGCGCTTGATCTCGGTATCCCAATAGGCGCCCTTGACCAGCCGCACCATGATGTTGCGGTCATACTTCTTGGCCAGCGCGTAGAGCCAGTCGATGGCAAAGGCCGCGCGCGGCCCATAGGCCTGGACGACAACCCCAAAACCATTCCAGCCGGCCAGTTCCGGCTCGGCCAGCACCCGCTCGATGACGTCCAGCGACAGATCGAGGCGGTCGGCCTCCTCGGCGTCGATGTTGAGGCCCATGCGCGAATGTCTAGCTGCGAGCGCCAGCGACAGCAGCCGCTCGGCCATGACCGGCAGCATCTCCTCCTTCTGCGCCACCTCGTAGCGCGGATGCAGCGCCGAAAGCTTGACCGAGATGCCGTGGTTCTGGCGGATGTCCGGGCCGTTGGAGCCGGCATCAAGCGAGGAAATGGCGTCGGCATAGGCCTTGTGATAGCGAAGCGCGTCGGCCTCGGTGCGGGCCGCCTCGCCCAGCATGTCGAAGGAATAGAGATAACCCTTCTGCGTCATCGGCCGGCCGCGCTTGACGGCTTCCGCGATGGTGCGGCCGAGCACGAACTGTTCGCCCATCTCGCGCATGGCGGCGGCCACCGCCTTGCGGATGACCGGCTCGCCCAACCGCCGCACCATCGAACGCAGTGTGCCTTCGATGCCGCCCTCGCCCTCATCCAGGACACGCCCAGTCAGCATCAGCGCCCAGGTCGAGGCGTTGACGAAGATCGAGCTCGAACCGCCGGAATGCGCCGACCAGTCGTGCGGCGCGATCTTGTCGGCGATGAGATCGTCCATCGTCTCGGTGTCCGGCACGCGCAACAGCGCCTCGGCCAGGCACATCAGCGCCACGCCCTCCTTGGTGGAAAGGCCGTAGGCGGAAAGGAACACTTCCATCAGCCGGGGATCGGAAGAGCCGCGCACCGCACGCACCAGGTCGGCGGCACGGGCCGAGATAGCCTTGCGGTCCTTCGCCGATAGCTCTGTGGCCTCGGCCAGCCGCTTCACGGCCCCGTCTTCGTCGGGCAAATAGTTGGCGCGGATCTGCTGGCGGATGGCATCGAGCGCTGGCATGGCTGTCCCGTGGATCGAGCAAAGGGGATGGGGCCGGCGGTCACCGGACCGAATGGCGCAAGCTAGCACAGCTCCGAAATTTCAGCCGGTCCAAAGAAATCGACATGGCAGGTCATTCTATCTATCATATCGTCTTAAAGTAGGAGAATGGACTGCGATTTCGATGATAGAAGACCAATTGGACCGCATCGACCGGAATATCTTGTCGGCATTGGCAAGCGATGGCCGGCTTTCGATGTCCGAACTGTCGGCAAAGGTCGGCCTGTCGAAGACGCCGGTACAGGCGCGGGTCAAACGGCTGGAGAAGGACGGCTTCATCAGGGGCTACCAGGCGATCATCGACCGTGAGCGCATGGGCGAAGGCCATGTCGCCTTCGTCCAGGTGAAATTGTCCGATACCCGTTCCGCCGCGCTCGACGCCTTCAATCGGTCCGTGCAGGCCGTACCGGAGATCGAGCAGTGCCATATGATGGCATCGAGCTTCGACTACCTCCTGAAAGTCCGCACCAGGGACATCGCCGCCTATCGGCGCGTGCTGGGCGAGCGCATCTCTGCCCTGCCCCATGTCGCCCAGACCTCGACTTTCGTGGCGATGGAGACGGTCAAGGACCGATGACCATGATCCCGAAAAGTGGAAGCCGGTTTTCGGACTAGATCATGGTCAAACAAAAAGAAAATAGAGCCCCATCCCGACACTATCGGGATGGACCAGACTCACTCGGACAACGTTTTCAGGAAGGCCACCAGCGCCCCGCGTTCACGGTCTGAAAGCTCCAGCGGATGGACCTCCGACACGCCTTCGACACTCGGGGCAGCCTTGGCGTAATGCGCCACCACCTCGTCGAGCGAGGAAAACTGCCCGGCATGCATGTAGGGCGGCCGCGTTGCCGCGCCGCGCAACGAGGGCGTCTTGTAAGCACGGATGAGTTCCGGTGCGGACTTGACCACGAAGCGCAGTTCACCGCAGGCACTGACGTCGCCATCACGGAAGGCGCCGAAGCAGTTGAACGGATCGGCCTCGACCTGGCGTACCGCATCGATGCGTCCGCGATCCGGCGGCAGGCCCACGACGGGGGGTACGCCGGTGTTGTGGAAACCGTTGTCGGTGAAGCGCGGACCGTTGTGACAGCTCACGCAATTGGCCTTGCCGATGAACAGTTTCAGCCCAAGGACTTCATCCTTGGAAAAGACGGCATCGCCTTTCGGTTCGGCTCCGGTGCTAAGGTCCAGCGCAAAGCGGTCGAAGCGCGTCGGCGTCGGTTCGATCGAGCGTTCGAAAGCGGCGATCGCCTTGCCGATATTGGCATAGACGCCGTTGATCGCGTCGCGTTGCGCTCCGCTCATCGCGTTCCGTGCAGCCTTCTCGGCATCGGTTCCAAGCGGGCTGGCATTCAATGGCATGGCGGAAAGATCCGGCAGCGGCCCGAAGATGCGCTCATAGCGCTCGCCGAAGCGCGCCTTGATGTAATGCGCGTAGGCGGCGCGGTTTCCCGCCTGCTCCAGCGGGTTTTCGAGCGGCGTCAGCGCTTGCGCCCACAGGCTGTCGCGACGGCCATCCCAGAAGAACCACGGATCGCGCGCCACGCCGGCCAGCGGCATCGTGCGCCGGTTGGTGTGGCCGACGCCCACCGCTTGCGGCAGGTCGTCCTGGAACTGGCGGTCGATCTTGTGGCAGGTCGAGCACGACACGGTGCCGTCGCGGCTCATCCCCAGGTCGAAGAACAGCGTCGAGCCAAGTGCCGCGGCCGCCGGCACATCGGCGAAACGGTTGGTGGTGTCGGGTTTGAGCGGCGGCAGCCTCGACAACGCCAGCGAAGCGATGGTCTGCTTCTCGGCGTCGGAAAAATCCGGCTTGCCGCAGCCGGCAAGCATGACGGCCACCATCAGCGCCAGAACACATGAAAGGCGCTTCATTGGCCGCTCACAGCACCACGTTGAACAGCACCGTGTCGGAACCGGCGGTGGCCGAGATGGCGAAATGCAGTTGCCACCAGCCGCTCATCGTGAATTTCAGCCCCTCGATCCGATAGCGTCCATCGCCAAGATAGTCGGTCGCCTGTGGGCTGGTCGGCAGGCCGTGATTGTGCTGCGGCATGCCACCGGAGATCGCGATCGCCGCGCCTTCCACCGGCGCTCCAGCCTTTGTCTTCAGGGTCAGCAGCCAGGATTCCAGTTCGCCCAGTCGCACAACGCCGCGCTCCGGCGCGAAGCTTGCCACGAACAGCCCGTTGTCGGTCGGCTTCGTCCGCGAGACATCCGGACCGGCAGGCTGCGACGATCGCGGCGCCGTCAGGTAGACCACAGCGAGAATGCAAGCCAGCAAAGCAGCCAGACCCAGACCTGCCAGAAGATAACGCCATATCGATGCCAAACCGGTTCCTCTTCTGCAGACAACGTTCTGCCAGGCGGATCACATCCCGCCAGCCTGTGGGAAAACGCTGTGGCGGAAAAAAGCCCGCTTGCCAAGCATGGCGCTGTCGGTGGCAAAAAGCTACAGCACCGGAGTCACTGGAGGACTGTGCATGGCGGGAAACGGCGTTGCCTCGATCGGCGAATGCATGCTCGAACTGTCGGGTCAGACGGGCCCGAACTGGCGCATGGGCTTTGCCGGCGACACGTTCAACACGCTGTGGGCGCTGCATGCGTTGAGTGGCGATCGGCCGGCAACCTATGTCTCGGCCTTCGGCGATGATCCCTTCTCGCAAGGCCAGATCGCCTTCTTCGCCGAAAACGGCATCGGCATCGGTTCCAGCCCGGTCATACCGGGGGCACGGCCCGGCCTCTACGCGATCACGCTGAACGGCGCCGAGCGCTCCTTCACCTACTGGCGCAGCGATGCCGCCGCCCGGCAGCTCGCCTCGGATCCAACAGCACTATCGAAAAACCTTGAAAATCAATCGCTTGTCTACTTTTCTGGAATCACCTTGGCAATTCTGGACGATGCCGCGCGCGCCGCATTGCTGGCGGCCGTGGCCAAGGCGCGGGCGGCTGGCTCGACTGTCGCCTTCGATCCAAACTACCGGCCACGGCTCTGGCGCGGGCGCCAGGATGCGCAAGCGGCGATCGTCGAAGCGCTTGCCGTCACCGACATCGCCTTGCCGACCTTCCTCGACGAGCAGATGCTGTTTGATGACAAGGCGCCGCAGGCGACCGCCGCGCGGATCGGAAAACTGGTCGGCGAAGTCGTCGTCAAGAATGGCGAAGCGCCGGCGCTGATCACCGCAAACGGAACGCTGCGCGAAGTCCCCGCAATCCATGTCGCCACGCCCGTCGATACGACGGGCGCCGGTGATTCCTTCAATGGCGGCTATCTTGCGGCCCGTCTTGCCGGCCATGACCCGTTGGAAGCCGCACGCCGCGCCCATCGCGTCGCCGCCGCCGTGGTACAGGTTCGCGGCGCGCTGGCGCCGTTCGAGACGCTGCGGGCGGCGTTCGAGGGCTAAGATCAAGGCAGACGGAAGCGATATTCCGTCACGTGGTGATAGGCCTCGCCGGGCCACAGTGTCGCCTGCGGAAAATACGGCCGGTTCGGTGCATCCGGCCATACCTGCGGCTCCAGGCAGAAGCCGCAAAAAGCCTTGTAGGCCCGCCCTTCCAACCCCGCGCGCGGTGTCACGTACTGGCCGGTATAGAGCTGGATGCCGGGCTCCGTGGTCCAGACCTCCATCTCGACACCGGAGTTCGCTGCTTGCACCCACGCGGCCTGCCGAAGCGGTCCGCGCGTCGAGGCAAGGCAGAAATTCTGGTCGTAAGGCAGTTGCTCGCCCTCGGTCTCCATGCGCAGCGGCCGTGCCTGGCGGAAATCGAAGGGCGTGCCGTCAACCGGCTTGACCACGCCGGTCGGGATCATGTCGCCGTCAACCGGCAGATAGGCACCGGCATTCAGCATCATCCTGTGATCGAGAATGTCGCCGGCGCCGCCATCATCGAGGTTGAAATAGGAATGCTGGGTGAGATTGCACAGCGTCGGCTCCTCGCAGGTGGCGGTCAGTTCGACGCTCAGCGTGCCGGGGATCTTCAGCCGGTAGGTGCAGGTGACGTCGAGCGCGGCGGGAAAACCCATCGTGCCGTCGGGATCGTGCAGGGTCAGCGTGACGAAATCCCTGCCATGCAGCGAAACTGCCCACGGCCGGTGGAAATAGCCTTGCGAGCCGCCATGCAGCGTGTGCTTGTCAAGGAAATTTCGTTCGGTCTGGTAGCGCTTGCCGGCGATGGTGAAACGGCCGTCGCGGATGCGGTTGGCATAGCGGCCGACGACAGCTCCGAAGAAGGCCGTATCCGTCTCGTACGCTTCCAGGCGATCATAGCCGAGCACCAGCGGCGCATCGTGCCCGGTCAGCCGCAAATCCTGGATGATCGCACCGAGCCCGATGATGTTGGCGGTGAGACCGCCGCCCCTGATGGTGAAGCGACGCACCGGCTCGCCTGCCTGCGTCGTGCCGAAAACCTCGCCATCCTTCATCGCCATGCCCGCAAACGTCAGTTGATCCAGAGGATTTCGGCTGGTTTTCAGATCCTGGGCAGGCAGGTCGTAGGCCTGCCCGCCTCAGCGATAGTCTATCAGAGGCCGAGGCCGCCGATGCAGACATATTTGGTGTCGAGGTAGTCCTCGATGCCCTGATGTCCGCCTTCCTTGCCGAGGCCGGATTCCTTGACGCCGCCGAACGGCGCTTCCGGTGTGGTGATGAGGCCTTCATTGACGCCGACCATGCCGTATTTCAGCCCCTCCATGACGCGGAAGGCGCGGCCGAGATCGCCAGTGTAGAAATAACAGGCGAGGCCGAATTCGGTGTCGTTGGCGAGCGTAATGGCTTCCTCTTCCGTCTCGAACTTGAACACCGGCGCGACCGGGCCAAAGATCTCTTCCTTCATGAAGCGCATCTTGGGCGTCGCGTTGGCGATGACCGTCGGCTGGAAGAACGAACCGCCGAGCGCGTGGCGCTTGCCGCCGGCGACGACCTTGCCGCCCTTGGCGGTGGCGTCGGCGATCAGTTCCTCGACCTTCTCGACCGCCTTCACGTCGATCAGCGGTCCCTGCTGCACGCCATCCTCAAGGCCGGAACCGACCTTCAGCCCGTTGCTGGCCGCTGCAAGCCCTTCGACAAATTTGTCATAGACGCCGGCCTGAACCAGGAAGCGGTTGGTGCAGACGCAGGTCTGGCCTGAGTTGCGGTATTTGGCGGTGATTGCACCAGCGATGGCGCGCTCGAGGTTGGCGTCATCGAAGACGATGAACGGCGCGTTGCCGCCGAGCTCCATCGAGACCTTCTTGACGGTGACGGAAGACTTCTGGATCAGGATCTTGCCGACCTCGGTCGACCCGGTGAAGGTGATCTTCTTGACCAGCGGGTTGGCGCAGATCTCGTCGCCGATCTCGCCGGCGGCACCGGTCAGGATGTTGATGACACCCTTGGGGAAACCGACTTCCTCGGCGAGCGCGCCCCGGGCGAGACCCGAGTACGGCGTCTGCGAGGCCGGCTTGACCACGGCGGTGCAGCCGGCGGCGAGAGCCGGCCCGAGCTTGCGGGCCAGCATCGAGGACGGGAAGTTCCACGGCGTGATGGCGGCGATGACGCCGACCGGCTCCTTGGTCACCAGGATGCGGCGGTCCGCCCATGGCGAGGGCACGACGTCGCCATAGGTGCGGCGGCCCTCTTCGGCGAACCACAGGATGTAGGCCGCGGCCGAGCCGATCTCGCCCTTGGATTCGAACAGCGACTTGCCCTGCTCGATGGTCAAGAGTTCGGCCAGCACGTCCTGATTGTCCATCATCGCGTCATGCAGCTTGCGCAGCAGCTTCGAGCGCTCGAGCGCGGTCGTCTTGCGCCATGACTTGAAGGCGGCTTCGGCCGCCTCGATGGCGCGGCGGGTCTCGGCCTTGCCCGACTTCGGCACGGTGCCGATCTTGAGCCCGGTGGCCGGGTTGTTGACATCGACCGTCTGGCCGCTGTCGGCCTGCACCCATTCGCCGTTGATGAGATTGGCCTGCCGCATGAAATGGCTGGTTTTCTGAAGCATGGTCTATCCTCCGTTCGGCGCTGAAGGGCCGGTCTGTGAATTCTGCGCTGGGCGTGCGCTGGGCCATGGAAGCCGGCACGCCGGAGCCACTGCTCTTTACCTAGGGCAAGGCCCGCAAGCAATCGCAAGATGGCATATAGGGGTTGGGCCAGCGCGAGACGAGAGCAGGCCGACCTATGTTATGCCGTTCGCGGGCCGGCATCACCTGAATATCGACATACCCTAGCCGAAGACGTGCACGACCACCGTCAGCCAGAAGGCTGTGGTGACGACGGCGCAGGCCGTGGCGATGGTCATCTGGTTGGACGCCAGCGCCTGCCCGGTGTTGAACTGGACGGCGATGAGATACGAATTGACGCCCGACGGCAGTGCTGCAACCACGACGGCCACCTTGGCCGTCAACGGCGGCAGGCCGAGCAACCAGACAAGCGCGAGGACCAGCGCCGGCATCAGGAACAGCTTCAGCGCCGAAAGTGCCAGCGCAGGCCGGACATTGCCGGAAACGCCGAAGCGACGCAGGCTGAGCCCCATGGCGAACAGCGCCACCGGCCCGGCTGTATCGGCCAGCGCATTGACGAGCCGCATGACGAGGTCCGGCAGCGGCGCGCCGCCGAGGCGCCATGCAAGCCCCGCCAGAATGCCGATGATCAGCGGATTGATGAACAGCCGCCTCAGGAAACTCCGGATGATGCGCAGCGGATGCACTGGTTCGCCGCCGCTCCGGCCGAACATCTCGAACAGGACGATCGAGGCCATCATCATGATCGGCAAGTGCACGGAGACCAGCAGCGACAGCACTTCGAAGCCGCTCGGGCCGAATATGCCAAGAATGAAGGGAGCGCCCAGCAGGACGACATTGGAGTAGGCCGACGACACGCCACCGACCACGCCGGCGCGTGCATCCCGTCCGAATATCCTCGTGGTGACGAAATGGCCGGCGGCCCAGGTGATTGCCACTGCCGTGAAATACGCACCCCACAGGGGCCACGGCGCCACGCCGTGGAAATCGGACGTCACCATCGTCTGGAACAACAGCAGCGGCATCGCCACGCTGACCGCGAAATCGGCTATCCCCTCGCCGCTCGCCGGCTTCAGATAGCCGGTAAACCCGGCGAGATAGCCGAGCGCCACAAGGCTGAAGACAAAGAGGACGGTTTCGGTGAGCGGAGACATTTTTCAGGGATAGGCGAGCCACGGTCGCGGCGCAATCGCGCCCGAATTTGATCGCGCCCGAATTTGATCATGCCCGAATTTGATCATGGTAGACTGGCAGCGTTATAGAGGGCTTGCGATCTTCAGGGCGGACACGAAACGACAAATGACGTTTGTCGAAACTTCAAAACAGCATCTTTTCCATCGGACGTGGCTGACGGCTTTCGTCGCCGTGCTGTTTTGCCTTGCCGCGACGACGCTTCAGGCCGCCGAGACGAAGAACCTCAAGGGCGTGGCGCTGATCATCGGCCAGTCGAAATACGAACACATCGCCGCGCTTCCCAACCCGGCCAATGACGCCCGCGACATGGCCAAGATGCTGACCGATCTCGGCTTCGACGCCCGCAGCGTCACCGATCGAGATGCCGCGAAGCTGAAGCGCGACCTGGAACGTTTCACGGAGGATGCCGAAGGCGCCGACGTCGCCTTCATCTATTATTCCGGCCACGGCATCGAGGCCGGCGGCGAGAACTATCTGGTGCCGGTCGATGCCGACGTTTCATCGCTGAAGGACGCCGACCAGGCGCTGGTGCCAATTTCCATCGTCATGGACGCGTTGAAAAAGACCGTGCCGGTGACGATCATGCTGCTCGATGCCTGTCGCACCAATCCGTTTCCGCCGGATGCCCAGGTACGGCGCGCACCGACCGCTTCGGCTTCGCCCATTGGTGCAGGCGGACTGGAGCCGGTGCGCGGCGCCAAGGCCCTCGGCAACACGCCGGCGACGGACGAAAGCCTTGGCACCGTGGTCGGCTTTGCCGCGGAGCCGGGACGCCCGGCGCTCGATGGCGCCGCCGGCGAGAACAGCCCCTACGCGGCGGCGCTGCTGCGCCATCTCGCGGCGATGAAGGGCACGGAATTCGGCTCGGTCATGCGCATGGTGACGGAGGAAGTCTATCTCGACACCAAGGCAAAGCAGCGTCCTTGGGTTAATGAGAGCCTGCGCCGGCTGCTCTATTTCGGCATCGCGCCACCCGAACCGACAGGCGACGACGGGCTGATCACCGGCGAAAGGCGGCAGCTGCTGTTGACCATTTCCGACCTGCCCGGCCCGAAACGGGCGCAGGTGGAGCTGGCCTCGCTGCAGGACGGCGTGCCGCTCGACGCACTCTATGGCGTGCTCAAGGCGCTCGGCAACGAGAAGATGCCGGAGGATCCGACCGATCTGCAAAAGCTGCTGGACGCCCAGGCCGAGCGCTTGAAGAAGATGATGTCCGAGCGCGCCGCGCTGCGCACCGACGATCCGGAGATCAAGCGCCTGGTTGCCTCCGCCGACAAGGCCATCGGCCAGGGCGCGATCGCGACGGCGCGCAAATTCCTCGATGAGGCCGTCGGCCGGGTCGAGCAGACCGGCAACGCGGTCGACGAGGCCGAGGAGTTGGTCAAGCGGAAGCGCCTTGCCGATGCCGCGATCTACGCCAGGCGGGCGGATGCCTCGGCGCTGGCCTTCGACTACCAACCCGCCGCCAATGACTACGCCAAGGCGTTTTCGCTGGTCGAGAAGTGGGATGACAAGCTGCGCTGGAACTACAAGAACCAGGAAGCCGAGGCGCTGAACGCTTATGGCTATGCGACCGGCGACCTGGATGCGCTGCAGCGTTCCATCGACGCCTACCGCATCATCCTGAACTTCATTCCCAATGGCGAACAGAACCGCGACTGGGCGATCACCCGCAACAACATGGCGGTGGTGCTGCAGACGATCGGCGAGCGCGAGACCGAAACGGCGCATCTCGAAGAAGCGGCTCGGATCTTTCGCGATTCGCTTGTCGTCTTCGAACGCGAGAAGGACGACCTCAACTGGGCCGCCGCACAGAACAACCTGGCCAATGTGCTGTTGAAGCTCGGCGAACGGCAGAGCGACCCGAAGCGATTGAATGAAGCGGTGACGGCAATGCGGGCCACGCTGGAGAAGCGGCCCCGCGACAAGGTGCCACTCGACTGGGCGGCATCGCAGATGAATCTCGGTATCGCGCTGTACGCGCTTTCCGAGCGTGAGCCCGCCGGCGAGCATCTGACACAAGCGGAAGCGGCCTACCGGCTGGCGCTTGAGGAATACACGCGCGAAAAGGCGCCGGTGGAGTGGGCGATGGTCGAGAACAATCTCGGCAACACGCTTGTGTCGCTCGGCATTCAGCTCAACGACAAGGCGAAGATCAACGAGGCGGCCGACGCCTTCCGCGCCGCGCTTCAGGTGCGAACCAGGGAAACCTTCCCGGTGTCGTGGGCGACCAGCCGGCTCAACCTCGGCAATGCGCTCAGCGGTGTCGCCCGCTTCGACATGGGCACCGGAGCGCTCGAGGAGGCCGCGGTTGCCTATGGCGACGCATTGACGGTGTTCACCCGGCAGCGTTTTCCGATGGACTGGGCGTCGGCCCAGAACAATCTCGGTTCGATCTACCAGACGCTGGGCCAGCGCACCCGCGACCCGGCCAGGCTCGAAGAGTCGGTAGCCGCATTTCAGGCGGCCCGCCGGGTTTACACCAGAAGGGCATTCCCCCTCGACTGGGCAATGAGCCACTACAATCTCGGCAACACGCTGCAGCTTCTTGGCGGCCTGACGGACAAACCGGAACGTTACAGCGAGGCGGCCACCGCCTATCGCGATGCCTTGCGTGAATACAAGCGAGAGACGAACCCGCGGCAATGGGCGCTGTGCGAGGCGGGCCTCGGCTCGGCGCTGCACTGGCTAAGCATGAGCAATGCCGATCCCAAGACCCTGGCCGATTCCGTCGCGGCGCGTCAGGCGGCGCTTGAAGTGCTGACCCTTGAGGCTGCGCCCATCGACTGGGCCAACGCCCAGAACGGCATCGGCATGAGCTTGCTCAATCTTGGCAATCTCGAACGGACCGACAAATATCTTGGCGATGCCGAGGCCGCCTTCATGGCGGCGCTGAAGGTTTTCACTAGGGAAAGCCAGCCCATGCAGTGGGCCTTCGAACAGAACAATCTCGGCGACATCCACTGGAACCGCGCCAGCTATGGCGGCGGCAAGGCCGAATATCAGAAGGCGATCGAGTTCTTCGAGAGCGCGAAGCAGGGTTTCACCGAAGCCGGCTACACGATTCCCATCCCGCTCACCGACCAGAAGATCGATCTGGTGAAGAAGCAGATGGCCAAGAAGTAGGGCTCCCGCCGACCGCGCCTTGTCTTTCGTCCGGCTTTGCCGTCCCTATATGTCCTGCCACCGGAACCCATTGCCGGGAACCGCAGAAGGATAGCCGATGATTCGATTTGTGCTGGCTTTGCTTCTGCTCGCCGTGCCCACGGCAGCCAGTGCGACGGATGCCGGCTGGGCTTTGCTGCGTGACGGCGGCCATGTCGTGCTGCTTCGTCATGCCATGGTCACCGGCACCACCGATCCGGCCAATTTCGACATCGGCAGCTGCGCCACCCAGGTCAACCTGTCGGCACGCGGCAAGCAGCAGGCGAGCAAGATCGGCGCCTTGTTTGCCGCCCGTGCAGCGCCCATCGATCGCGTGTTGTCCAGTCGCTATTGCCGGTGCCTCGACACTGCCCGCATCGCCTTCGAGGCCGAGCCGAAGCCGTTCGCGCCGCTTGATCTCCTGAAAACCGACGAGAAGGAGAAAGCCGCCCAGATCACGGCCATCATGACAGAGATCCGCGGCTATTCCGGCTCCGACAATCTGGTCATGGTCACTCATCTCGAAAATATCGTGGCGCTGACCGGCGTCGCGCCGCGCGAGGGCGAAGCGGTGATCGTCGAGCCGCAAGGCGATGGCCTGCGCGTACTCGGCCGCGTGACATTCTGAAGGCCGGCATCGCCAGTGTTGCCGAATTGCCACCTCTGAATGAAGCCGAGATTTGGCCACGACAATGCCGCTTGCGACAACCCGTCGCAGGGGCTATAGGCGCGCTCCCGGTCACGAGAACCGAAGCGAGCACAACGGCTGGAGCTTTCGTCTCCGCCCGTGCAGGCGGCATTGCCGCCCTGTATACGGCGCCGCTTTGGGGATTGGGATTGGGGTGTAGCTCAGCGGAAGAGCGCCGGATTTGGGTCCGGAGGTCGGGGGTTCGAGTCCCTCCACCCACCACGGATAGCTCAGTTTGGTTAGAGCATCAGATTGTTGATCTGACTGTCGAAGGTTCGATTCCTTCTCCATTGGCCTGATAAGCCAGCACCCTGCCAGGTGTTATCTGAAAACGGTCCGGGGACTGGAATGCGAAAGACCTGACGGACAGCCCAAGCCCTCGGGCGCGGACAGTCCTGAAAGTCTGACGCCATCGGCTCGCGGCCAGGCCCGCGGTGACGATCAAGGCGCAGCGTCGCCGGCAAGGGAGGCCAAGGCCTTCGGCGCCCGCTTCGCTGCCTCGTGATCCGCTCCCGAAGGTCCGCCACGGATTGATGCCACCAGTCCCCGGATCATTCGTGCCCGGACTGTGACGACATGAACGAAAAACGAAAGGGAAGATCGACGCATGACTTGACGCCTCGCATGGGGCCATGCCCGACAGGAGTAAGACAATGACTGTTCTCGATAAGGTTCTTGGACGCGAGCGCGTCCTCGTAAGGGAAAACGAACGTGCCCTCACCCTCTACAAGGGTGAGATCAAGGCCGTCCTGATGCCGGGCGAACATTGGCTCGCCAACCGGCGCGGAAGCCTTGAAGTGTCCCGGCACGATCTGAAGAACCCGGAATTCGTTTCGGCGTACGAGAAGGCATTGTTCGACAAGCTACCCGATGTGGCCGCGCGTCATTTCACCGTCGTTCGCACCGGGCGCACGGACGTCGCCGTCATCGAGCGGGACGGCAACCTGCATGCCGTGCTGGCGCCGGACCGCAAGCTCGTGCTGTGGACGGATGCCGGGCCGTGGAAGGTGACGATGATCGACACATCCGCCGATCTCGCCATCGATCCAGCGGTCATGCGTCGGCTTGGCCAGGCCCGGAAGACGGAGTTGATGTCCGTCCATCCGGTCGTCGACGGTCAAGCCGGGCTGCTCTTCATCGACGGTGTCCTCGTGCGGACGCTTGCCGCGGGCGTGCATGGCTTCTGGAACGTCGGGCGCATGGTGCAGATCAAGGTCGTCGACCTCAAGCGCCAGTCGCTCGACGTCGCCGGGCAGGAAGTGCTGACCAAGGATCGCGTCACGATCCGCGTCAACATTGCCGCCGAATACCGGGTTATCGACCCGGTCAAGGCGGTGAGCGCTGTGAAGGACTTCTCCGAAGCTCTTTACCGCGCCCTCCAGTACGCCTTTCGCAAGACGCTGGGCGCGCTGACGCTCGACCAGATCCTTGAAAAGAAGGTGACGATCGACGAGGAGGCCGCCGGCAAGGTCCGCACCGATATGGCCGAGATCGGGGTCGAGGTCAGCGATATCGCGCTCAAGGATGTCATCCTGCCGGGCGAGATGCGCGAGATCCTCAACCAGGTGGTGTCGGCCGAAAAGCAGGCCGAGGCCAACATCATCCGCCGCCGCGAGGAGACGAACGCCACGCGTTCCCTGCTCAACACGGCCAGGGTGATGGCGGAGAACCCGGTGATGCTGCGCCTGAAGGAGCTCGAGGCTCTGGAGACCATCGCCGGCAAGGTCGAGCGGCTGACCGTCCACAACGGAACGGGCGGACTGCTGAACGACCTCGTCAAGCTCCGCGACAGCTGATGGATGTCGCCCAAAAGTGGTTCCGGCTTTGGGAAAACGACATGCATCGAAAAAAGACTGACGTCACGTCAATGGGAAGGGCCGCCGGGCCTGCCGGCGGCCCTTCTTGCCTTTGCAGAGCAGGCTTCCCATCTGCGCCCGGCGCATCGGGCCTTTTCCTGCCGGGAAAAACCGATTAGACAGCGCCCAAACACATGCGGACAGATTCCGCCCGCAACCAAAGGAAAAGCCGTTGTCCACCACGTTCGACAAAGTCGCCAAGATCATTGCCGATACCAGCGAGATCGATATCGACACCATCACCCCCGAGAGCCACACGATCGACGATCTCGGTATCGATAGCCTCGATTTCCTCGACATCGTCTTCGCCATCGACAAGGAATTCGGCATCAAGGTGCCGCTGGAAAAGTGGACGCAGGAGGTCAATGACGGCAAGGCTTCGACCGACGACTACTTCGTCATGAAGAACCTGTGCGCCAAGATCGACGCGCTGGTCGCCGCCAAGAACGCCTGACGTCAGCTGAGCGCGATCTTGACGCGCTCCACCGCCTGACCCACAAAGCCGCCCATGAGCAGCCCCCACGACGTCGTCATATCAGGCATTGGCCTTGTCTCCTCGCTGGGAGAGGGCTCGGATGCGCACTGGCACAAGCTCGCGCAACCGGGCCTGGAGCCGGTGCTCGAAACCGCGCGGTTCGCGCCCTACACCGTCCATCCGCTGCCCGAGATCGACTGGAACCTGCAGATCGCCAAGCGCGGCGACCAGCGCCAGATGGAAACATGGCAGAGGCTCGGCACCTATGCTGCAGGACTTGCGCTGGACGATGCCGGCATCAAGGGCAATGACGAGCTCTGCGCGACCATGGACATGGTGGTGGCCGCCGGCGGTGGCGAGCGCGACGAGGCGGTCGATGCCGCCATTCTCGCCGCTTCGGAAAGCCGCAACGACCGCGACGTGCTGCTCAACGAGAAGCTGACCACCGAACTGCGGCCGACGCTGTTCCCGGCCCAGCTCTCCAACCTGCTGGCCGGCAATATCTCCATCGTCCACAAGGTGACGGGGTCGTCGCGGACCTTCATGGGCGAAGAAGGTGCAGGCGTTGCCGCCGTCGAGACGGCCGCCGCGCGCATCCGCTCCGGCCAGTCGACGCACATCCTGGTCGGCGGCGCCTTCCAGACCGAACATTCCGACATGCTGCTCGGCTACGAGCTCGCCGGCTACCTGCATCGCGGCCCCTGGAAACCAGTATGGCAAAGACAGGGTGCTGAGGGTGGCGGCGTCGTCACCGGATCGGGCGGTGCCTTCCTGGTTCTCGAACAGCGGGAACACGCGACAAGCCGGGGGCGCAAGATCTATGCCGAACTCGGGCCGATCGTCTCCGGCCGCGCCAGACGGCGGCAGGGAGAACTTGACGCCGAGATCGCCGCGTTGCTCAAGCAGGTGGCATTGCCGAACGGCAAACTGCTTGCCATCTCAGGCGCGTCGGGCGCTCATGCGGCAACCACCGCGGAAAAAACAGCGCTCGATGCCAATCCGGCGATCGCCGTGCGCGGCTTCTCGACGCTGACCGGACATATGAAGGAAGCGCAGTTTCCTTTCGCCGTGGCGCTGGCTGCACTGGCTGTCGACCGCAAGGCCGCTTACCCTGTTTTTGATGCCACTGCCGAGAAGCCGTTCGAAGGCATTCCCGCAACCGTCCTTGCAACGGCGATCGGCTATCACCAATTCGAGGGCATGGCGCTGGTCACCGCCGCCTAAGGCGGCGCTCCACGCACCATGCTGCAACGATAACGCTCGAGGGCTACCGGATGGCCAAACTGAACGATCACATGGGCAGGCCGATCGTCGCCGTCACCGGCATCGGCGTGGTGACCTCCCTTGGTGTCGGCAAAACCGACAATTGGGCGGCGCTGACTTCGGGCAAGTCGGGCATTCACCCGATCACCCGCTTTCCCATCGATCAACTGAACACCCGCATCTCCGGCATGGTCGATTTCCTGGCGTCGAGTTCGAAAGGTGCTAGCCCACTCACCTACGAGCTGGCCGAGCTCGCGGGCCTGGAAGCGGTGGCCGAAGCCGGTCTTGATTCCAGCGATTTCGGCGGGCCGCTCTTCCTCGCATCGCCGCCGGTCGAACTCGACTGGGCCGAGCGCTTCTCGCTCTACAATTCCGACAAGGACAAGGATGACACCGCCGCCGAAAGACTGCTTCGGGTGGCGCGCAGCCTGAAAGAGCTGGATATTTTCGAGACCACCCAGTTCGGTTCGATCGCCGACCGCCTTGCCGACCGCCTCGGCACACGCGGTCTGCCGATCACGCTGTCGACGGCTTGCGCTTCGGGTGCCACCGCGATCCAGCTCGGTGTCGAGGCGATCCGACGCGGCGAATGCGACCGTGCGCTGTCGATCGGCGCCGACGGTTCCGCGACCGCCGAGGCATTGATCCGTTTCTCATTGCTTTCGGCGCTGTCCACGCACAACGACATCCCCGAAAAGGCATCGAAGCCTTTCTCCGGGGATCGCGACGGCTTCGTGTTGGCCGAGGGATCCGGGGCGCTGGTGTTGGAATCGCTCGAGGCTGCATTGGCTCGCGGCGCGACTGTCCTCGGCATCCTGGGCGGTTGCGGCGAGAAGGCCGACGACTTCCACCGCACCCGCTCGAAGCCGGACGCTTCGCCGGCCATCGCCGCGGTTCGCGCCGCGCTCGCCGATGCCGGCCTGGGTGAGGACGAGATCGACTATGTCAACGCCCATGGCACGTCGACACCGGAGAACGACAAGATGGAACATCTGGCGCTGTCGACCGTGTTCGGCGAGCGCATAAGCTCCATGCCGGTTTCGTCGAACAAGTCGATGATCGGCCACACGCTGTCGGCGGCCGGAGCTGTCGAGGCCGCGTTCTCGCTGATGACCATGCGCGAAAGCGTCATTCCGCCGACCATCAACTACGACAATCCTGACCCGGCGATCGTGCTCGACGTGGTGCCGAACAAGAAGCGCAACGCCGAGGTTCGCACTGTCCTGTCGAACTCCTTCGGCTTTGGCGGCCAGAACACTTGCCTTGTCATGGCGCGGGAACCGGTCTAAGCGAGCGCTTTCCGCTCAACAGAACCGACGGGCTCCATGCGCGCACTGCAACTCATCGAGGACCGCCGCCTTGAAACGGTGGACCTGCCGCCCCCGCCACCGCCCGCACTCGGCGAAGTCACGCTGCGCATCAAGGCGGTGGCGCTGAACCACATCGATGTCTGGGGCTGGCGCGGCATGGCTTTCGCCAAGCGCAAGCTGCCGCTGGTCATCGGCGCCGAGGCCTCCGGTGAGGTCGAGGCGGTCGGTCCTGGCGTTTCCGGCCTCCTGCCCGGGCAATTGGTGTCGATCTATGGCGCCCGCACCTGCGGCCTGTGCCGGGCCTGTCGCGAAGGCCGCGACAATCTGTGCGAACATGTTTCGGGCGTTCACGGCTTCCATCTCGACGGCTTCGCGCAGGAAAAGATCAACCTGCCGGCGCGCCTGCTCGTCCCCGCGCCGCCCGGCGTGACCGATATCGGCGCCGCGGTGGCGCCCGTCACCTTCGGCACGGTCGAGCACATGCTGTTCGACAATGCCGGCTTCAGCCCGGCGAGACGATCCTTGTCCATGCCGGCGGATCCGGCATCGGCTCGGCGGCCATCCAGCTGGCGAAGCGGATGGGCTGCACGATCATCACCACTGTCGGCTCGAACGACAAGATCGACAAGGCCGAGGCGCTCGGCGCCGACCACGTGATCAACTACCGGGAGGACCGTTTCGAAGGCGTCGTACGCAAGCTGACCAAGAAGAAGGGCGTCGATGTCGTCTTCGAACATGTCGGCGCCGACACCTTTGCCGCCTCGATGCTGTGCCTGAAGCGCGGCGGCCGCCTGGTTACCTGCGGCTCGACCTCGGGCGTGTCGACGCAGATCAACCTGATGCAGCTCTTCCAGCAGCAATTGAAACTGCTCGGATCCTTCGGCTGCCGCATGGAGAACATGGCCAACGCCATGCAGAAAATGGCGGCTGGACAGGTCGCGCCGGTCATCGACACCGAAGTCGGCTTCGACGACATCGATGCCGCGCTGAAGCGCATGGAAGGCCGCGACGTGTTCGGCAAGATCATTCTGCGCGTCGGCTAAAGCCTTGACCTCTGTGTTCAAGAAGCTTCGCCGGGACTTGAGATATCGTTACGGCAGGCAGTTGCGCCAGTTGAATTACTGGCTGGTTGCACGCGCGGCGATGCTGATCATCTCGATACTGCGCCTGCTGCCGGCCGACAGTGCGCTGAATTTCGCCGATCGCGTGGCGCGCCTTATCGGCCCCAAGGTAGGGCGTCATCAGGTCGCCGTCGACAATCTGCGCAAGGCTTATCCGGAAAAGAGCGAAGACGAGATCCAGGCCATCGCCTCCGACATGTGGGGCAACATGGCCCGGCTCGCCGCCGAGTATATCTTCCTCGATGCCCTGTTCGACTATGACCCGGCCGCCACCAAGCCCGGCCGCGTCGAGGTCAAGGGAGTAGAGCACTTCACCGAGATCGCGGCCGAAAAGCAGCCGCATATCGTCTTCACCGGCCATCTCGGCAATTTCGAACTGCTGCCGGTGGCCGCGGCGACCTTCGGCATGAACATCACGGCGCTGTTTCGCCCGCCCAACAACCCCTACCTTGCCGACTATATCCTTTCGACGCGCCGCTCGACCATGGGAGCGCTGCTGCCGTCGATGGCCGGCGCTTCGTTTGCGTTGGCGGGGGTGCTGGAAAACGGCGGCAATATCGGCGTCCTTGTCGACCAGAAATTCTCCAATGGCCTGGACACGACATTCTTCGGCCGTCCCTGCCAGAGCAACCGGGTGCTGGGCACCCTCGCCCGTCACTACGACTGCGACGTCTATCCGGCACGCTGCGTCAGGCTGCCAGGCAACCGCTTCCGGCTGGAGATCGAGGACAAACTGGCATTGCCGCGCACCGCCGACGGCAGCGTGGACGTCCACGCCACCACCCAGCTTCTCAACGACGTGGTCGAACGCTGGGTGCGCGAAGACCCTGGTCAGTGGATGTGGTTCCACAAGAGGTGGGAGATCAGCGGCAGGCGCGGAAAGCGTCCCCCGCAGGCAAAAGCGCCGGTCGCGGATGCCTGAGATCGATCATCAGGGTATGCCAGCCATGCACCACCCCGATGATCCGATACTGACATTCGTAGCTTCACTGGTCAGGGAATCTTAAAGGACCACGGTGCAAGTATCCCGAACGATGTTCATCGGCTGGGATGGAGCCCGTTGCATGGCAAATCTCGAGACGCGTCGCCTGGATCGGGATGGCCTCGAAGATCGTTCGTATGGCCGTTTCGGCAGGGCATGGTCCTATATCCGTCAGCGGGGCTTGCTGGAGCCGATCAGGCTCGTCCGCCGGCATGGACTCGGCGCAAGCGTTGGCTTTGTCCTGCGAAATCTCCGTTACATCCTCGCCGACCTTCTCGCGCGAAAATGGGATCGCCAGCACGGCGTCGACACCGCCGGCTCCATCCAGCTCGGCGCGCTGGATGTCGTCGGCCCGCATCGCGGCAAGGGCAATGAAGCCGTCTGCACCTCGCCCAGAACCTTTGACTTCATCATGCGGTCGCTGCCCCGCGATCTCCAGGATCACACATTCATCGACATCGGCTCTGGAAAGTCGCGAACACTGCTGCTGGCGTCGCGATATCCATTCGCAACCATCATCGGCGTCGAGTTCGCCCGCGAGCTGGTGGAAATCGCCAGAAGCAACATCGAGCGCTTCAGGGATCCGTCGCAGAAATGCCGGGCGCTCAGTGTCGTCCAGGCGGATGCGGCGGCTTACGAATTTCCCGAGGCACCCCTGGTGGTCTATTTCTACAATCCTTTTTCAAAGGATGTTTTCGACATCGTGCTGAACAATCTCGTGTCGTCGCTCGAACGGCGGCCGCGGGACTGTTTCATCGTCTACGGAAGCTCAAGCCACCGCGCCATCGATTGGGCGAGGCCCGCGATCCGCGAGGCCGGCATTTTCGCGGAACTTCCCGTGCCGCCGATGCCTCACTTCCTCGATGCGATCCGAACCGTCGACTATGCGGTCTTTCAATCTCGGCTCGCGGCATAGCCCCTGCTTCCGGCCTTCCGGACGAAACGCGTGACGTTTCGGGCCGCGTATGGCGTACCGGCGGTGAACCGCATCAGCGGGCCGAAACTACCGACCGCGCTCGCGCCGACGAAATGCAGGCCTGGAACGCTCGACTCGAACCCCGCCGAGAGCACGGGAGCCCCTTCCCGGCGCGCAATCGCGGCAAGCATGGCGGGCGCGAACAATCCGAGCCTGGCAATATCGATCTGGTAGCCGGTGCCGAGCAGGACGTGATCGAAGGTGGCGGCATCCTTCTCGAACCGCAGTTCAATGGCGTGCCCCTTGGCGGCGGCGCCGACAATCCTGCTGCCGGCATTGACCTTTATTCCGTCGAAGTCCGGCTTCAGCCAGCCTGACGCGCCGGCACCAAGACTGCGCTTGTTGAGCCCGGCCCGGGCTGCCTCCGGAAAGCGGTGCACAAAGCCTGGAACTTCGACCAGCCAGGACAGTGGGAACGGGCCAACCCTGGAGGGAGACGCAAGACGCTCCGAAGCGAAATCGCGTAAACTCCATCCTTGCTTTCCCGACAGCGCTCGATAGCCCAGCCAATGGATGTCGCCATGGCAGACAAGTTCGACATCCGCCCCGCTTCGCTTGAGCAACACAGCGGATTCGCACGCACTTTGCCCGCGACCGACGACAGCGACGCGCTTGCCGCGAAAAGCCTCGTAGCCGGCATGCTCGCTGGCATGGCTGACCAGTTCGCCGGGCAATCCATTGAAGACGGCGGGTATCATCTGCTGGTTCATCAGACCGGTGGCGATGACGACGCGACGCGCGTGGACGGCATCTCCATAGGCCAGGGCGAGACGAAACCCTCCGTTCGCCGCCTCGACGCGACTTACCATCCGCGTATCCAGATCCGGAACCGTCTGGGCCTGTATCCACAGTCCATAGTCGACGAAGTTCTCGAGCAAAAGCGGTTCGCGCGGCGAGATGCCAAGGATTCCTGCATAGGAGTCGAGCGAGAGCGGACCGTTCGTGTGGCCGATATAGGTCGCGTGCCAGGGCGAGCGCAGCCTCATGCCCCTTGGCATATGGTCGCGCCAGAAGGACATTGCGCCGCCAAGCGCAAGCGTTTCGACGCGCGCAGCCTTGAGGGCGGCGGCAACGGACAGCCCAAAGGGTCCAGCGCCGATCACAGCCACCTCGCAATCAGTCCTGGGCATGGAAGCGGTCATGTCAGTTGGTCTCGCGGATCTGTTTTCTGGTGGCCTGATCTCAACCGGGAGTTCACTCCGGCACGTCATCGTCCTAAACATTCCCAGGTTAAGAATGCGGAAATAGAACGGGTCCTGCCGCAGGGGCCGGCAGATTAACTGGCCCTATCAGTTAATTGTTTTCACAGCTTACGAAGTATCCGCCTCGTCAGCACTCTCCAGACAGTCAATGGTATGTCGATAAGGCCGGGCATGGGATCGCTTGCCGCGAATGTCGCCCATGCTCGCACCGAGGCGAATGAGCGCAAATAAGCTCGCCTTGTCAGCCGACCACGTGAGATCAACTTGCCGGCCGCGACCATGTCCCGAACCAGATACATCCAGGACGTATTTGGCCGCGCCGAGGCCGTCTCGATCTTGTGGCCCGACTTGATCGCCCAAAGCATGGCGCCGAGATCGACGCCCGCGGCGGCGGCGAGCCCGAACCATGTCCAGGGCCGCGGATTGACGTCGAGTATCTTCATCGAGCCATCGCGAGGGTCGCGTTTGAATTCGACCTCCACCAATCCGTGATGCGCGATCGACCCAAGCAGCCGGCGCGCGGCGTCGATCAGTTGCGGTTCGTCGACGACCTCCACGAACGTGCTGGTATAGCCGAAGTCGACCGGATATTGCCGTGTACGGCGGGCGGTAAATTCCGCCACCGGCGCTCCCCGGTTCCACAGCGCCGCATAGGAGAACTGACTTTCTCCTCCCCCCGGTATCATTTCCTGAACGACAACATTCTCAATGCCGATCTCTTCGGCAGCCCGTCCGTAGGCTGTCAAAAACGACGCCTGGTCGTTGGCGAGAATGGCTTTCGCGCGCGCAAAACGGCTGCTCCCGCCCATATTCGGCTTCAGGACGACAGGAAAGCGAAGCTCGGCGGCCGTTGCCTGCTGAAGCGAAGCGAACTCGTGCGTCAACGGAATGGCGACTGCCAGTTCCTGGGCCCGGCGATACAGAAGCGGTTTTTCACAAACCCATTTCAGTTGCTCCCATGGTGGCAGCATCACGTCGAAGACATCAGACAGTTGGTCGATGGATTGCGACACCAGCCGCACTTCAGGATCACCGCCAGGGATCAGGAGAAAGCCGTCCAGTCCCTGGGTCGCGGCCAGATCGAGCAGGAAGGCAACCGCGCCGCCATCATCGGGGCCGGGCCACGTCATCTGTCGATGAGCATAACGCGAGAAACGCGGCAAAGGTGTATCGGCGCTCACCAGCCAGACAGGCACTTTCTGTGCGCCAAGGCTTCTGGCCAGCGCCAGCGTCCCATGCGCGCCACCGAGAATGACCACTCCGGCGGGTCGACTTGAAACACGATCGTCGATTTCAGGCTGGGAAAGCATCTGTCTATTCCGGCAAACGGCAAGTTTCCCGGCGCACCGATTGACTGGCCTGAAAATGCAAGCGCATAAAAACCAACAGCCAAAGCGGTTCAGTGGCTCTATCGACACTGAACCGATCTAGCATAAGTCACGACTGAGCCGCGGCCTGGACGATGCGCGACAGACCTAGTTCGTCACCACAATCCGCGTGTTGCCGAAACCCACTTCCCGCACCATCGAATAGAAGGTCGCGGCGTTGGCGGTGTGCAGCCGCACGCAACCATGCGATGCCGGCCGGCCGAGCTGCCTGACTGCGCCGGTTCCATGGATGGCATAGCCGCCATGGAAGAAAACCGAATAGGGCATTGGCGACATATGATATTTGCGCGAATACCAAATCCGAGCCGTGCGCTGCGGCCGATAGGTGCCGCGCGGTGTGAAATAGCCTGGACGCGCGGTGGACACGCTCCACCGGTAAACCGACAGGCCATATCTTACCGTCATCGTCTGCGACGACACGTCTATGTTTGCAACGAGACTGGCTGCCCAGCTCTGCCCCGAAGCACCGAACAGCATCGCGACAAACACTGCTGCCATGAGAACTGTCTTTTTCATGCGATCAAACCCCTTTGATTGCCCCTTGCCTGCCTGCCATCACGTTGTTTTTCATCTTTTTAATGGCAGGTGAATGAGATACCACACAGTCCTTGACCAATTCGCCAATCCAAAGCAGCGAATTTGAATGATTTCCCGCGATAGTTGCCACAACGACACGTCGCACTTTGATGTGGACTGACGTTGCCGGCCGCTGAAGCTGTCAGGGCGCCAGCGGCTCCAAACCCGCCACGCTGGCGGTGGCGCAAACAGGCTTGCAATGCCACGCCGTTCGCTGCTCAACTCTGCCGATGAACGAACGACTCCTCCAGGCAATCGATGACCGGCGCGACGATGTTGTCGCGCTGACCGCCGACCTGATCCGTTTTCCGACCATCAACCCGCCCGGCGAGGCCTACCGGCCCTGTGCCGAGTACATCGGCGCGCGGCTGAGGAAACGCGGCTTCGAAACCGAATTCATCCGCGCCGAGGGCACCCCCGGTGACACCGATCGCTACCCGCGCGTCAACGTCGTCGCCCGTTTCGACGGAAGGTCGCCCGGCGCCTGCGTCCACTTCAACTCGCATATCGACGTAGTCGAAGCTGGTGACGGCTGGACCCTCGATCCGTTCGCCGGTGTCGTCAGGGACGGCAAGGTCTACGGCCGCGGCGCCTGCGACATGAAGGGCGGCCTGGCCGCTTCGATCATCGCCGCCGAAGCCTTCATGGAAGTCTTTCCCGACTTTCCAGGTGCCATCGAGATATCCGGCACCGTCGACGAGGAGTCCGGCGGCTTCGGCGGCGTCGCCCACCTGGCCAGGCTTGGCTATTTCTCGAAACCCAGGGTCGACCACGTCATCATCCCCGAGCCCTTGAACAAGGACCGTATCTGCCTTGGCCATCGCGGCGTCTGGTGGGCGGAGATCGAGACCAAGGGCGAGATCGCGCACGGCTCGATGCCGTTTCTGGGCGACAATGCGGTACGCCACATGGGCGCCGTGCTGCAGGCTTTCGAGGACGAGCTGTTTCCGGCCCTCGATCGCAAGATGACGCGCATGCCGGTGGTGCCGGAAGGCGCCAAGCGCTCGACCATGAACATCAACTCCATCCATGGCGGACAGACCGAGGATTTCCGGCCCGGCCTGCCCTCGCCCAACGTGCCCGATTCCTGCAGGCTGACAATCGATCGCCGCTTCCTGCTCGAGGAGGATCTCGACACGGTCAAAGGCGAAGTGACAGGCATTCTCGATCGGCTGAAGCGCGAGCGCAAGAAGTTCGACTATGAGATCCGTGACCTGATGGAAGTGCTGCCTCTGATGACCGAGCGCGACGCGCCGGTGGTCAAGGCGGTGGCGCAAGGCATCATGGCGATCTTCGACCGCGAACCCGACTATGTCATTTCGCCAGGCACTTACGACCAGAAGCACATAGCCCGCATTGGTCACATCTATGATTGCATCGCCTATGGTCCGGGCATTCTCGACCTCGCCCACCGGCCGGACGAATGGGTCGGGATATCGGACATGGTGGAATCGGCCAAGGTGATGGCGATCGGCCTCAACGTGCTGCTGCGGGGTACGGTCGCGGGATGATCCCTGCATGGCGAAAGACTTCGACCTGGCAATCGGGCTGTCAGGACAAAAACATTTCCAGCCACGCCGTCGGGCAGTACGAAACGCAATTTACTCCACCGCAAAATCACGCTTCTATCGCCCGGGTTTGAGCACGTGTTTGACACATGGGGAGTTGCACGATGAAATTGTGGAAAACCATTCTGGCCGCGACGGTCCTGGCACTGGCCACTGGCACCTCTGCATTTGCCGCGCGAACCGACCTGGTCATCGGCATTCCGCTTGAACCGCCGCACCTGGATCCGACCGCCGGCGCGGCAGCGGCGATCGACGAGGTGCTTTACGCCAATGTGTTCGAGGGTCTGACCCGCATCGGGCCAAAGGGCGAGGTGCTGCCGGATCTGGCCGAAAGCTGGACCATCTCCGACGACGGCAAGACCTATACCTTCAAGCTGCACACCCGGGTGAAATTCCACGACGGCACCGACTTCGACGCCAACGACGTGAAATTCTCGCTCGACCGGGCCCGTGCCGACAATTCGGTCAATGCGCAAAAGGGCCTGTTCGCCGCCATCGACAAGGTCGATGTGATCGATCCGGCGACGGTCAAGGTCACTCTGAAGAACCCGCAAGGGTCTTTCCTCTACAATATGGGCTGGGGCGACGCGGTGATCGTGGCGCCGGAGACAGCCGACACCAACAAGGAGAAACCGATCGGCACCGGCCCGTTCAAATTCCAGAGCTGGGCCAAGGGGTCTTCGATCACGCTGGTGAAGTCCGACAATTACTGGGGCACGCCGGCGTCCCTCGACAAGGCCGAGTTCCGCATCGTGCCGGACGCCGCCGCCTACGTGCCGGCGCTGCTCTCCGGCGACATCCAGGCCTTTCCATTCTTCGATGCCGACAGCGTCGCCCAGGTCAAGGACGACCCGCGTTTCAAGGTGGTGATCGGTTCGACCGAAGGTGAAACCATCCTGTCGATCAACAACAAGAAGTCGCCCTTCGACAAGCTGCAGGTCAGGCAAGCGATTTCCTACGCACTCGACCGCAAGGCGATCATCGACGGCGCCTCGGCGGGCCTCGGCCAGCCGATCGGTTCGCACATGTCGCCAGCCAACAAGGACTATGTCGACCTCACCGGCCGCTACCCGCATGACGTCGCCAAGGCCAAGGAACTGTTGAAGGAAGCCGGGCTGGAAAATGGCTTCAAGGCGACGTTGAAACTGCCGCCGCCCGCCTATGCCGGGCTCGGCGGCGAGATCATCGCCTCGGAGCTTCGCGACGTGGGCATCGACCTCGAAATCATTCCGGTCGAATGGGCGCAGTGGCTGGACCAGGTGTTCACCAAGAAAGACTACGACCTGACCATCGTCTCGCACACCGAGCCCAGCGACATCGATATCTATTCGCGCAAGGACTATTATTTCAACTATGACAATCCGGCCTTCGACAAGCTCATCGCCGACCTAAACCTCACCTCCGACGAAGCCAAGCGCAAGAAATTGCTGGGACAGGCGCAGAAGATCCTGGCCGACGATGCCGTGGTCGGTTTCCTCTTCGAACTGCCCAAGGTTGGTGTCTGGGACGCCAAGCTGCAAGGCTTGTGGGAAAACGCGCCGATCCAGGCCAATGACCTGACCAAGGTAAAGTGGTCGGATTGAACCTCTGGATTTCGTCATCCTGGGGCGAAGCAGTGAGCGCAGCGAACAGCGCGGACCCCAGGATCCATTCCGTGACTTGCGAACGCCCGTACGGTGCAGAATCTGGGAGACGCAGCAGTGAAGATAGAAAGAGGCGACGCGAGCTTTGGATCGTCGCGCTCTTCGAACTCCGTCACGGCATGGATCCTGGGGTCTTCGCGACGTCGCTTCGCTCCTGCTTCGCCCCAGGATGACGACGCTGGCGTCGAGCTTCCATGACCGCCTATCTTCTCAAGCGCCTGGCCATCGCCCTCGCCACGCTGGTGCTGGCTTCGATAGTGGTGTTCGCCGTGCTGGAGGTTCTCCCCGGCGACCCGGCGCGCCTGATGCTGGGCATGAACGCCAGCGCCGACCAAGTCGAACTGCTGCGCAACCAGATGGGTCTCAACGCACCACTTGCCTTGCGCTATCTGCGCTGGGCCGGTGGTTTGCTCAGCCTCGATTTCGGCCGCTCCTACACCTATTCGGTGCCGGTCATCGATCTCGTGCGCGAACGGCTTGCCGTCTCGCTGCCGCTGGCGCTGATCGCGCTCGCGCTCTCCACCATCATCGCGATTCCCGTCGGCCTGTTTTCCGCCAGCCGGCGCGGCCGGGCCGGTGACACCGTGGCTATGGGCGCCGCGCAGCTTGGCGTCGCCGTGCCCAATTTCTGGTTCGCGCTGATGCTGATCTATGTCTTCGCCGTCTGGCTGCGGCTGGTGCCGGCCGGTGGCTTTCCTGGCTGGGCCGCCGGCGTCTGGCCGGCGCTGAAATCGCTGCTGCTGCCGGCGGTGGCGCTTGCCTTGCCGCAGGCGGCGATCCTGGCGCGCGTTACCCGCTCGGCGTTGATCGAGGTGCTGAACGAGGACTATATCCGCACCGCCCGCGCCAAGGGCCTGCCCTATCGCGCCGTCTTGTGGCGGCACGCGCTGCGCAACGCCATGATCCCGGTGCTGACCATCCTCGGCCTGCAGTTCGCCTTCCTGCTTGCCGGCACCATCATCATCGAGAATGTCTTTTACCTGCCCGGCCTCGGCCGGTTGGTGTTCCGGGCGATCACCCAGCGCGACCTGATCGTCGTCGAGAGCGTCGTCATGCTTTTGGTCGCCGCCGTCATTGCCGTCAACCTCGTCGTCGACCTCTCCTACGCGGTCGTCGATCCGCGCCTGAGAAGCCGCCAATGACGCTGCACATCGACATCCCCGAGGAGACGTTCAGCGGCATCATGGCCAAGGCGTTCAGGAACAGCGCCTTCGTTGCCGGTTTCGTCATCACCTTGTTGATCCTGGCGATGGCGATCGCCTCCTACGTCTGGACGCCTTACGACGTCACCAGGCTGGTCATATCGGACAAGACGCAGGCACCCTCGCTGGCGCATTGGTTCGGCACCGACCATTTCGGACGCGACATCCTGTCGATGGTCATGGTCGGCGCCCGCAACTCGATTGCCGTGGCGTTGGTCGCGGTCGGCATCGGCATGGGCGTCGGCGTGCCGCTTGGCGCTTTTGCCGCCGCGCGTGGTGGGCTCGTCGACGATGCGCTGATGCGCCTCAACGATCTCGTCTTCGCCTTCCCTGCGCTGCTGTCGGCCATCATGATCACCGCCATCTTCGGACCGGGCGCCGTCAACGCCATCATCGCCATCGGCATCTTCAACATTCCGGTGTTCGCGCGGGTCGCCCGCGCCGGCGCGCTGGCGATCTGGCCGCGCGAGTTCATTCTCGCCGCGCGCGCCGCCGGCAAGAGCAGCACGCAGATCACCGTCGAACATGTGTTGCCCAACATTGCCACGCTGCTCCTGGTGCAAGGCACCATCCAGTTCGCGCTGGGTATCCTGGCCGAGGCCGGGCTTTCCTATCTGGGCCTGGGCGCGCAGCCGCCAATGCCGAGCTGGGGCCGCATGCTGTTCGACGCACAGACCCGTATGGTGGTGGCGCCGTGGATGGCGATCTTTCCCGGCATGGCCATCGTCGTCACCGTGCTCGGGCTGAACCTCCTGGGCGACGGCATCGCCGACATCCTCGACCCGAAATCGCGACGGCAGCGATGAGCCTGCTGGAAATCGACAACCTGTCGCTGACCATCGGCGACACGCCGATCCTCAAGGACGTGGAGCTTTCCGTCGCGCCCGGCGAGGTCATGGGGCTGGTCGGCGAATCCGGCTCAGGCAAATCGATGACCGCGCTGACGGTGATGCGGCTTCTGCCGCATGCCGCGCGAGCCACCGGGCGCGTCTCGTTCGACGGCATCAACATCCTCGCGGCAACGGAGGACCAGATGTGCGCGCTGCGCGGCGACGACATCGGCATGGTGTTCCAGGAGCCGATGACGGCGCTCAACCCGGTCAAGACCATCGGCGAACAGGTGGCCGAAGGCATACGCTGGCACACCAGGGCGAGCCGCGCGGACGCCGAGGAACGGGCGCGAAAAATGCTCGACCGCGTCGGCCTTCCCTCGGCAATATTCCCGCTGTCGCGCTATCCGCACGAACTGTCCGGCGGCCAGCGCCAGCGCGTCGTCATCGCCATCGCCTGCGCATTGAAGCCAAAACTGCTGATCGCCGACGAGCCAACGACGGCGCTCGACGTCGTGCTGCAGGCACAGATCCTCGACCTGTTGCGCGATCTCGTCACAGAAAGCCGCATGGGACTGCTGTTGATCTCGCACGACCTCGCCGTGGTGACCGAGATGGCGGATCGTATCACCATCCTGCGACGCGGCGAGGTGATGGAGGCCGGCGATACGGCGCGCACACTGTCCGAACAGTCCCACCCCTACACGCGTCAATTGGCGCAGGCCTCGATGCATGTTCCGGCGCGCCCCAGGCCGCATGGCGCCGCGTCGGGCGGCCAAGCCTTGCTTCAGGTCGAGAGCGTGACCCGCGACTATCCCGGCCGCCGCAGCTCGCTGTTGTGGCGCGCGCCTGATGTCCGCGCCGTCGACGATGTCTCCCTGTCGATAGCGCCGGGTCAATCGATAGCGCTGGTCGGCCGCTCCGGCTGCGGCAAGTCAACGCTCGCCCGCATGATCCTGGCGCTGGACCGGCCGAGCTCGGGCACGATCCGGTTTCGCGGCGAGACCATCACCGGCAAGAGCGAAGCCGAACTGAAGCCTGCCGGGCGCGACATGCAGGTTGTCTTTCAGGATCCTTACGGCTCGTTCGATCCGCGCCAGAAGGTCGAAAAACTGGTCGCCGAACCCCTGCATGTACTGGACAAGAAACCAACGCGCGCCGAGCGCCGCGAGATGGTGGCGCATGCGCTGCACGAAGTCGGCCTCGACCAGCGCGACATGGACAAATACCCGCACGAGTTCTCGGGCGGCCAACGCCAGCGGCTGTCGATCGCCCGCGCCATCATCACCCGCCCCAAGCTGGTCGTCGCCGACGAGCCGGTCTCGGCGCTCGACGTCTCGATCCGTGCGCAGATTCTCGACCTGTTCGCCGAGCTCAACCAGAAGCTCGGCATCGCCTATCTCTTCATCACCCACGATCTGACCGTCGCCCGCGCCATCACGGACGAGGTGTTGGTCATGCAGGACGGCAAGATCGTCGAGCGCGGCAAGACGAACGAGGTGTTCGATCATCCTCGGTCCGAGGCGGCGCAGGCCCTGGTCACTGCTGCGCCGGACCTGCATCGGGCGATTGCACGCCGGATGCAGGAACAGGGGTGAGCAGCAGCCGGGCTGCCGTCGAACTCAGATGGAGCCTATTCTTCCGACTTCACCACATCGACCGGGCTGATGTCGAGCAGGTCGAGCGTGCGGCGCAACAGGCGCACTTCGCTCTCGGCCAGTTGCGAATCCGCCTTGGCGATCTCGGCCATATGGCGAGCCAGTTGCGTGCGCCGCTCGATGTCGAGATCGCGAAACAGCGCAACGGCCTGCGAGCCGTTGGTCTCGTAGCCGAACTCGTTGAGATACTCGATGACGCTGTCGATGCTGGTTTCCGGAATGCCAAAGGCTTCCTTGCAGATACGCCGAAAGGCAACCATCTCGCTCTCGCTGACCGATCCGTCGGCCAGGATCATGCGGAACAGCATCAGAAGCTCCGCCGACAGGACAGGATCGTCCGCCACCTTGCGCACGCCCGGGTCGCCGTCGAAGATCGAGCGTATCTGGTCCAGCAATGCGAACGCCATCATGGTCCCTTTCCGATTCGTCCAGTGCATGTAGCCCAAAACTGCGCGGCGGTTTTGGCATAACGACATGCACATCAAAAAAACCAAGCGCGTCGTGTGATTCCGTCCAAGCGCGGCGCGCCTGGATAGAGGTAGCGCGAAATCGGCCTTGCGCAAACAGGTCGGCCGTGGTCGAACGCCCGGTATCCTGCCCGACCGGATTTCCCCACGCATTCGATGATCGACCTCAGCATCCAGACAGTCGCCATGCTGGCGTTCGCCGGCTTTGCCGCGGGCTTTGTCGATTCCATCGCCGGCGGCGGCGGGCTGATCACCATTCCGGCGCTGCTGCTTGCCGGTTTCTCGCCGGTCGAGGCGCTTGGAACCAACAAGCTGCAGGGCATGTTCGGCTCCGGGTCGGCGACCATCCACTATGCCTCGAAGGGTCATGTCGACCTGCGCCGCCAATTGCCCTCGGCGCTGCTGGCACTTGCGGGAAGCGCTGCCGGCGCGCTGCTGGCCACGATCGTGCCGGGCGATCTCCTACGCGCCCTCCTGCCCCTGGTTTTGATCGCCATTGCGTTCTATTTCGCGCTCAAGCCCAACATGAACGACGTCGACCGGGCCGAGCGTTTGTCGCCGTTCCTGTTCGGCCTGACCCTGGTGCCGGCAATCGGCTTCTACGATGGCCTGTTCGGACCGGGCGCCGGCTCCTTCTATATGCTGGCCTTCGTGGCGCTTGCCGGATACGGCGTGCTCAAGGCGACGGCGCACACCAAATTGCTCAACTTCGCCTCCAACATCGGCGGCTTCATCGTCTTCGCCGCTGTCGGTGTCATCTACTGGAAGATCGGCCTGATGATGGGCGTTGCCCAGTTCCTCGGCGCTCGCCTCGGCGCCAGCCTGGCCATGCGCATCGGCGCCAAACTGATCAAGCCGCTGCTGGTGCTTGTCTGCGTGGCGCTGGCGGTGAAGCTGCTGGCCGACCCGGCGAACCCCTTGCGGGTCATGATTGGTGTGTGATCACACGTCCTGATAGAATGCCGGTGTTCGAATCATGTCGGAGGAGCCACGCATGAATCTCAGCGCACCTACCCAGATCGTTTTCATCATATCCCTTGTTATCGCCATCATCGGCATTCTCGCCGCGCTTGGCGTTCTTGCGTTCATTCCACTCGCATCGGTGTGGATCGTGCTTATCGCCTACATCGTGCTTGCCGCCGGTTGTTTGATGCGCGGCGCCTGATACGTTTCCCTTGAAGTGGGGATACGGAGCGCCCGGCCAAAAGCCGGGCGCTTTTGATTCTGATCCAGGGTCTGCTAGATTTTCCCGCGGAAGGATGGCCGATGCCAGTCGAGACGCAGCGCCAGCAGGACCAGGATCGCTCGGTCGCCGGACGGTTCGAGATGCGCCGGCGCCTTCCCAATCCTGGACTTGAAGGCATCGTCACCGACATCTGCGGCTACCGCGAAACCGCGTCCGGCCATCTCCGCGCCATCGAATATGCGTCGCTGACCGTGCCGCTGGTCATCAGCTTCGCCGAGCCCTTCGCCATCGGGCTTGGCAAGGCGCCGGGCGACAATGACCGCTTCGGCAGCTTCGCCGCCGGCCTCTTTGCCGGGCCGGTGATAATCGAATCCTTCGGCTGCGCCTGCTGCGTCCAGGTCAATTTCACGCCGCTTGGCGCACGCCGCTTCTTCCGCCGACCGATGAGCGAACTGACCGACAGCATGGTCGTTCTCGACGACGTGCTCGGCGCTGAAGGCATGGCACTGCGCGAAAGGCTTGGCAACGCGCCGGACTGGACGGCGCGTTTCGACATCGCCGAGACCTTCGTCGCCGCCCGCCTCGGCAATGCCGTCGAAACGCCGCTCGAAATTGCCTGGGCCTATGACCGCATCATCATGTCTGGTGGCCGGACCCGCATCTCATCGCTTGCCGAACGGCTGGGCTGGAGCCGCAAACATCTCGCCAGCAGCTTCTCCAACGCTATCGGCATCGGCCCCAAGACTCTGTCACGCATCGTCCGCTTCAACCGCGCGCTCGGCCTGGCGAGGCAGCAGACCGTCGACTGGGCGGATATCGCCGCCGATTGCGGCTACGCTGACCAGGCGCATCTGGTGCGCGAATTCCGCGACCTTGCCGGCCAGACGCCGGGGGCGCTTTCGGCCAGGTAACATTTCTTCAAGACGCTGGAACGGCCTTCGCCCAGGATGGGGCATCGGCCAACTCGGATGAAGGAGTTTCCCATGCCCACCACCACAGAAGCGCCCCGCCTGTACCCAGCCCTGCGCTACAAGAATGCAGCAAAAATGATCGACTGGCTGGGCGAAGCCTTCGGCTTCAGCGTCCGCGCCCGCTATGGCGAAGGCGATGTCGTGCACCATGCCGAACTGGTCTTCGGTTCTTCTATGATCATGCTGGGCACGGTGCGCGACGACGACTACGGCAAGATGGTTGGCGAACCCGGCTCGGGCGGCGGCAAGTCGATCTATATCGCAGTCGATGATGCCGACGCCGCCTACGCAAAGGCGAAAAAAGCCGGTGCGACGATCATCCAGGAACTGACGGACCGCGACTATGGCAGCCGTGAGTTCATCTGCCGCGATCCGGAAGGCAATGTGTGGTCGTTCGGCACCTACTGGCCGAAGGCGGGCGAAAGGGCCTGAACTGGCCTTCAGCGCGCCAGGGCGAAAATCGCGTCGCAGTCGAGGTGGATTTCCAGTTCGGCAGCGATCTCGTCAAGCGCCCGCTCGACCTCGGCGCGATAGTCGATGCCACCGCCCTTGATGCCGAGACTTTCCAGGAATTTCCCGCGAAACGCGTCGGCGCCAAACAGACCATGCATATAGGTGCCCAACACCTTGCCATCGGCCGACACCGCCCCGTCATCGGCGCCGTTTATGGTGGCGGACGGCCGCAGCGTATCTGGCCCGGTGGTGCGGCCGAGATGGATTTCGTAGCCCTCGAGCGGCAGGTCGAATTGCACCGACCGGGCACTGACATTGCGCACGGTCTTCTCTGGCTCCATCACCGTTTCAATATCGAGCAGGCCGAGCCCTTCGGCCTCGGTGACGCTGCCTTCGATGCCGTCGGGATCGCGCACGGTGCGGCCGAGCATCTGGAAGCCGCCGCAAATGCCGACGACATGGCCGCCGCGCTTGCGGTGCGCGGCAAGATCCCGGTCCCAGCCATTCTCTCGAAATCTCAGGAGATCGCCGATCGTCGACTTGGAGCCGGGAATGACCACTAGCCCGGCATCGGCCGGCAGCGGCTTTCCAGGGGGCACGAACACCACTTCCACCTGCGGTTCGGCCTTGAGCGGGTCGAGATCGTCGAAATTGGCGATGCGGCCAAGCATCGGCACCGCTACCTTCAGCGCACGCGCCTCGCCTGATGCCAGCCGCTCCAGCACCACCGAATCCTCCGAGGGCAGCCGCGCCGCCGCCTTCAGCCAGGGCACGACGCCAAAGCAGCGCCAGCCGGTGAATTTCTCGATCGCCTTCAGGCCGTCATCGAACAGCGAGACGTCGCCACGGAACTTGTTGATGAGGTAGCCGACAATCATGCGCCGGTCGTCTTCCGGCAGGATCAGATGCGTGCCGGCGACCGAAGCGATGACGCCGCCGCGATCGATATCGCCAACCAGCACCACCGGCACGTCGGCACGGGTGGCAAAGCCCATATTGGCGATGTCGCGGCTGCGCAGGTTGATTTCGGCTGGCGAGCCGGCACCCTCGACAATGACGAGGTCGGCGCCCTCGCCGACCTTCGCCCAGGAATCGAGCACCGCATCCATCAGACGGCCCTTCAGCGCCTGGTAGTCGCGCGCCCGCGCTTCGCCAAACACCTTGCCCTGCACGATGACCTGGGCGCCGACATCGGTCTGCGGCTTGAGCAGCACCGGGTTCATGTGGACGCTCGGTGCTACGCCGCACGCGATCGCCTGCAGCCATTGCGCGCGGCCGATCTCGCCGCCACCGGCATTGTTGTCGCCGGGGATATCGGCGACGGCGGCATTGTTCGACATGTTCTGCGGCTTGAACGGCCGCACCTTCAGCCCACGGTTCCTGGCCGCACGGCAAAGGCCGGCGACCAGCACCGTCTTGCCGACATCCGAACCGGTGCCTTGCAGCATGATCGCCCTGGCCATCAGTCCCTGCCCCGCGCGACGGTTCCGGTGATGTTCGATTTCTGCGCCAGTGGCCCGCCACGCCAGATATAGAGCGCCAGGAGAGGCTCCTCGGCCGTTCGCATGGCATGGCCGACATTCGAGGCGTGGTGGATCACCTCGCCGGCCGCGCGCATGCGAAAGCCGCCCTCGCCCATCCGCCACTCGGTGTCCCCGGTCAGCGGAATGTAGATTTCCTCGGCGACGTGGTGGTGGTCTGGATAGACGATATCAGGCCCAAGCAACAGCAGGCCGGCGGCGACCTCGTCGTTGACGAAATGGCCGCGCGTCCCGAACACCTCGAGCCAGCCGTAATTGTCGATGAACTCTTTTCCGAAATCCGCCTCGCTGTAGGTCTGCCCCCAGCAGAGATCGTTGCGCTGATCCGCGACCATCCGCACCAGCGGTCTGGCTTCCACCGGCGCCAGTTCGGCGGCGCGATCGAGATGACGCAGGCAGCCGAGCGGATGTGGCTCGAGGGCACGGGCTGGCATTGCCCAGCCTATGCGCGCCACGGCGTCGCGCACCAGGGCGTCATCCCCCGAAGCGAGATAGCCGTGGAACCGTCCAAGCAGATCATCGAATTTTGTCGTCACATCTCGCTCCGGACATGCATTGATGCACAGCCGCTCCGCGGACGGTCGGGTTGCGCGGCGGCATCATTGGTCTAGATTGGTGCGCGCGCAAAGCCAAAAACGACAGGCCAGCGGGCTAGTTGGCCAGCATATAGGGAGCACGCCATGGACGCCGCGGTCGATGCGAGCACCAGCCAGTTCGAACTCAACGAGCAACAGCGCGCCATCCAGGAGATGGCGCAGGCGTTCGCCGCCGATCGCGTCGCGCCGAATGCACTCGACTGGGACCGAAGGAAACACTTCCCCGCCGACGTGATTCGCGAGACCGGGCCGCTTGGCCTCGGCGGCATCTATGTCCGCGACGATGTCGGCGGTTCGGCGCTCGGCCGGCTCGACGCGGTGCTGATCTTCGAGGCGTTGTCACATGCCGATCCGGCCTTTTCGTCGTTCATCTCTATCCACAACATGGTGGCCTCGATGATCGACCGCTTCGGCAATGACGAGCAGCGCCAGCGCTTTCTGCCGAAGCTCACCTCGATGGAATGGCTGGCGAGCTATTGCCTGACCGAACCGGGTTCGGGATCGGACGCCGCGGCGCTGAAAACCCGCGCGGTGAAGAGCGGCGGCGACTATGTCCTCAACGGCGCCAAGCAGTTCATCTCGGGCGCCGGCGACAGCGATGTCTATGCCGTCATGGTGCGCACCGGCGCCGAGGGGCCGAAAGGCATTTCCACCATCGTCGTGCCAAAGGATGCACCCGGCCTTTCCTTCGGCGCCAACGAGCACAAGATGGGCTGGCACATGCAGTCGACCCGCCAGGTCATCTTTGAGGACTGCAAGGTACCGGCGGAAAACCTTTTGTCGGGTGAAGGCGCCGGCTTCGGCATCGCCATGGCCGGCCTCGATGGCGGCCGGCTGAACATCGCTGCCTGTTCGCTGGGCGGCGCGCAGTCGGCGCTCGACAAGGCACTGTCTTACACCGCCGACCGCAAGGCCTTCGGCTCGAAGATCAACCAGTTCCAGGCGCTGCAGTTCAGGCTGGCCGATATGGAGACCGAGTTGCAGGCGGCACGCATCTTCCTCTATGCCGCCGCCTCCAAGCTCGACCGCAAGGCGCCGGATGCTGGGAAATGGTCTGCGATGGCCAAGCGCTTCGTCACCGACACCGGCTTCACCGTCGCCAACGATGCGCTGCAGTTGCTCGGCGGTTACGGCTACCTGCACGACTACGGCATCGAGAAGCTTGTGCGGGACCTTCGCGTGCACCAGATCCTCGAAGGCACCAACGAGATCATGCGCGTCATCATCGCGCGCGCCCTGATCGGCCGGTAATAAAATGTAGGCGGTAGGCAGTAGGCAGTAGGCAGTAGGCAGTAGGCAGTAGGCAGTGAGATGACAGGCAAGATCAACTCGTACAAGGATCTTATCGTGTGGCAGCAGGCGATGGATTTGACCGTCGCCACCTACTCCTTGACCAAGACATGGCCGAAAGAGGAATTGTATGGGTTGACCAGTCAAATCCGCCGCTCAGCAACCTCTATCCCTGCAAACATCGCGGAAGGTTACGGCCGAGACAATAGAGGATCCTATCAGCAATTTCTCAGGATCGCCCAAGGGTCATTGAAGGAGTTCGAGACACACCTCCAAATCGCTGAACGCATCGGAATCGCCACGCATGATCAAGTTCATCAGATGCTGTTAGCGACCGAGGGTCTCGGAAAAATGCTTCGGCAACTCATTATCAAACTTGCCCCCGAGTTGCGTACCTACTGCCTACTGCCTACTGCCTACTGCCTACTGCCTACTGCCTACTGCCTACTGCCTACTGCCTACTGCCTACTGCCTACTGCCTACTGCCTACTGCCCACTGCCTACTGCCTACCGCCTTACCCAATCATGGAGCGTCGCTATGACCATCATCGCCTTCATCGGCCTCGGCAACATGGGCAATCCGATGGCCGCCAATCTGGTCAAGGCCGGGCACGCGGTACATGGCTTCGACCTGATGCCGGAGAACCTCACGGTCGCCCGCGACCACGGCGTCGTCATCATGGCCAACGCGCCGGCCGCGGTGAAGGACGCCGACGTGGTGATCACCATGCTGCCGGCCGGCAAGCATGTGCTGTCGGTCTATGAGGACATCGCCCCCAGGACCAGGAAAGGTGCGCTGTTCATCGATTCCTCGACCATCGACGTCGAATCGGCGCGCAAGGCGCATGCCGTCGCCGCAAAACACGGCCTGCTGTCGATCGATGCGCCGGTCTCGGGCGGCACCGGCGGTGCGGCGGCCGGCACGCTGACGTTCATGGCCGGCGGCTCCAGCGATGCCTTCGCCGCCGCCGAGCCGATCCTGAAGCCGATGGCTGGCCGCATCGTCCATTGCGGTGGCGACGGTGCCGGACAGGCGGCAAAAATCTGTAACAACATGATCCTCGGCATTTCGATGATCGGCGTCGCCGAAGCCTTCGTGCTGGCGGAAAAACTGGGCCTGTCGCATCAGGCGCTGTTCGACGTCGCCTCGACCTCGTCCGGCCAGTGCTGGGCGCTGACCACCTACTGTCCGGTGCCCGGCCCGGTGCCCACCTCGCCTGCCAACCGCGACTACAAGCCCGGTTTTGCCGCTGCCCTGATGCTGAAGGACCTGAAGCTGGCGCAGGAAGCAGCACTTGGGTCTGGCGCGGTGACACCGCTGGGCGCCGAGGCGGCCCAGCTCTATGCGCTGTTCAACGCCCAGGGGCACGCCGGCGCCGATTTTTCCGGCATCATTAATTTTCTACGCGGAAGCAATCCATAAGCCGCTAATATAATTGGATTTTTTCGCGGACCTCGCGACAAACGCGCCAAATTTAGGTTTGCTTAAGCTCTCGATAACTCCGCGGTAACGATGTCTCTATAAAACGGATTGCGAGGCGGACATATCGCATCCGCCCGGCGCTCCGGATCAGGTCTCGCGTACCGGAGCCCGTAAGTTTCGCCAAGTGTTTGAGTAGCGAAGCGCCATGCGTATCTGGCAAAGCCGCGTTCCCGATGGAGCGCGGTTTTTGCGTTTTGCCGACCTGGCTACACGATCCCGATTTATATTCCGATCGCCGCATTCGGAATTGGCACATGATCCTCATTGAGCAGCACGATCGGTGCATCGACCCCTTCCACCTTGACGACCAGCAGACGCACGCTCCATGTGCCGGCTGTTCGGGTAGCGGTCGAGAACGCAGTGCCCTTGCCCTTGGCGCCATGGACCGGAATGCTGAACTGAGCCTCCCCCGACCCATTCGCGTCGACATTGAGATGGCCGCCGACCCAGAAATTGTCGGTCACGACGTCGCCGAGAGCGGCCTTGACGCGATCGTCGGCGCGAAGCTTGTCCATGGTCATGTGATAGGCATCGCTGCCTTTCAGCAGGTAGGGAATGCTGCCCACCATCGTCGCACAGCCGCCGATCCCAACCACCCAGACGACAAGGCCGGCGATCGCCCAGTTGCGCTGGGTCTTGCGAAACTGCTCGGCATCGCGCCACGCCCGGTTCCGCCAGGCCCAGCGGCTGCCGCGCGCGCCAAGCACGATGATCATGATGATGTTGACGAACGGGATCACCGCCAGCAGTGCGATAAAGGTGCTGTTGCCGATACCCCAGATCCAGTTGAGGAAGAAAGCGCCCCAGTTCCAGCGATCAAGTTCGGCCGGAATTTCAGCGGGCTCGTTGAGCGCTTGTCCTGCCATCATACCCCCTCTGATGCATGTCGCCCAAGAATCGGCTTGGGGTACGGACATGCATAACGCGCTTCAGGCAAATGTGCCTCAGCGGGTTCTAGACCATCATCCCGAAAACCGTAATCGGTTTTCGTTTGGCCGACAGTCAAATAGGTCTAATGGATCGCCTCGGTCAGGCTTTGTTGGACAGCCGGTGAAAGTTCGCTTTTACGGCGCGGCTGGCCGGCCTCAGCGCGGCGCCGATCGACAGTTCCGCCGCGACGCCGTTGAACAGCGACGGCGTGCGGCCGGAAAAGACTTCCGGCCAGAACCGCGATACCGACTGCAGGATAGACATATGCGCCGCAAAAGCGCCTTCGGCCATTGCAACGGTCTTCTCGTTCACCGCGCGGGCCGTCTCCGTGCTCCATGGCTGGCCGCTCCCGGCATCCATGGCCATCAAGGGCAGACGCATCATCGCCACCATCGGCGCCAGCATCAGGTCGCCACCGATGCTGGTTGCTTCTTGCACGCGTCGGCTCTTGCCAGTTTTTCTCATGAAAACGAACCCCTTGTCGCAACCGAATCGGTTGCTGCCTGACACACTACGCGCCGAAGGTGGAATCGTTCCCCATCGCGACAGCATGTTTCTCACCGGGCGTTCCTGTCGAAGAACGCCCGGTCGAGGTTCGAACCTACCGCTTGCGCAGATCCGCTTGCGCCAGATCCAGCGCCTTGGCTATGCGCTCGCAAGCCATGTCGATGGTGTCGCGGGTCCAGATCAGCGGCGGCGACAGGATCATCGTGTCGCCCGTGGCGCGCAGCATCATGCCTTGCCCGATCGCGTGGTCGCGGACGGTGACCGCCGCACTTCCCGATGGCAGGAACCGCTCCTTGGTCGCCTTGTCCTTGACGATTTCGATCGCGCCCATCAACCCGATCGAACGCACCTCGCCGACCAGATCATGCCCGGCAATGCGTTCCTGCAGGGCCTTGGCGAAATAAGGGCCGGTTTCGTTCCTGACGCGATCGACCAGCCCTTCATTCTCGATGATCTCGAGGTTCTTCAGCGCCACGGCACAGGCCACCGGATGACCGGAATAGGTGTAGCCGTGATAGAACTCGCCGCCTTTCTCGACCAGCGTCGCCGCGATGCGATCGCCGACCAGCAGCGCCGACAGCGGCTGGTAGCCTGAGGTCAGCGCCTTGGCGGTGGTGATGGTGTCCGGTTCGATGCCGAAGGTCTGCGCGGCGAACCATTCGCCGGTGCGGCCATAGCCGGTGATAACCTCGTCGAGCATCAGCAGCACGTCGTATTTGCGGCAGATGCGCTGCACTTCCGGCCAATAGCTGGCCGGCGGTATTTTCACGCCGCCCGCCCCCATCACTGGCTCGCCAATGAAGGCGGCAACCTTGTCGGCGCCGGCTTCGAGGATCGCATCCTCGACCGCCTTTGCCGCACGCAGGCCGAAATCGTGATCGCTCTCGCCGGGCAGCGCCAACTCATAGGCATAAGGCATCATCACATGGACGATGTTGGGCACCGCGCCGCCGAGTTGCTTGTGCATGGCATCCATGCCGCCAAGCGAAGTGCCGGCAACGGTCGAGCCGTGATAGGCCATCTTGCGCGAGATGATGCGGTTCTTCTCCGGCTTGCCTTCCAGCGCCCAGTAATGGCGCACGAGACGCAGCGCCGTGTCGTTGGCTTCCGAACCGGACGAGCCGTAGAAAACCTGGTTGACGTGCTTCGGCGCGATCTCGGCCAGCTTCCTGGACAACAGCACCGGCGTCGGCGTCGAGCATTTGAAGAAGGAGTTGTAGTAAGGCAATTCCTTCATCTGGGTGTAGGCGGCCTCGGCCAGTTCGTCGCGGCCATAGCCGATGTTGACGCACCACAGCCCGGCCATGCCGTCGAGGATCTCGGCCCCTTCGGAATCGTAGATGAACGGTCCGTTGGCGTGGGTGATGATGCGTGAGCCGACCTCGCGCAGTTCCTTGTGGTCGGTGAACGGGTGGAGATGATGCGCGGCGTCGATCTGCTGAAGCTGCTTCAGCGAATAGTTCTGATAGGTCATGGGTCTGATCTTTCCTCTGGATTCTATCCGGCCGTGCCGGGGGCGAATTCATCAGAGGAAGGCAGGTGGCGAATACCCGATGCGGGCGCACAGCCGCAAAAGCTCGGCACGCAGCGTGCGCGGTGACGGTGTCACCGCGACCCGGAATGCGCGAGCCGATATCCTGACGTGAGCCATGGCCGGCACCTTAGAGCAAAGGACGGTCGAGGTGAACCACCCTTTGCAAGAGTGCCCAGGGAATGAGTTCAAGCCTTGGCGGTCAGCGCCCTTTGCAGGAAGACGTACTTCATCGCCGTCTGCGCCGCCTGCGGCCGGCGGTCGCCGCGGCCACCATGTCCGCCTTCGGTCTCCTCGAAGAACAGCGTCCTTGCATGGCCTGCCTCCTGCAGGCGGGCGGCCATCTTGCGCGCATGACCGGGATGAACCCGGTCATCCGCCGTCGAGGTGGTCAGCAGCACCGGCGGATAGGCGGCGCCGGCGTCGACGTGCTGGTAGGGCGAATAGGCCGAAAGCCACGCCGCGTCTTCCGGTTTTGAGGGATCGCCATATTCGGCCATCCACGAAGCGCCGGGCGGCAATTCGGTGTAGCGCAGCATGTCGAGCAACGGCACCTCGATGATGACCGCGCCAAAAAGCTCGGGGTGCTGGGTCAAGGAAACGCCGGTCAGCAGGCCGCCATTCGAGCCACCCTGGATGCCGAGCGAGGAAGGCGTCGCGATGCCGCGACTGACGACGTCCTGGGCGACCGCGGCGAAGTCGTCGAACCCATTCTGGCGGTTGCCCTTCAGCGCCGCCTGATGCCAGGCCGGGCCGAACTCGCCGCCGCCGCGGATGCAGGCTTGCACATAGGCGTTGCCCTTCTCCAGCCACAGCCTGCCACGCACGCCGGCATAGCCCGGCAGCAGCGGCACTTCGAAGCCGCCATAGCCATAGAGCAGCGTCGGCACCGGACCCTTCTGGTCGCGCCGCCGGACGACGAAATAGGGGATCATCGTGCCGTCCTTCGAGCGCGCCTCGAACTGTTCCGAAATCAGCGGCGACGCATCGAAACGCGCCGGCTGCGACTTCACGGTGGCCAGCGTCTCGCCATTGTCGTCCGACCAGATGATCGAACTCGGCGTCAGGAAATCGGTGAAGGAGAAAGATACGCTCGATCCGAACTGCTCGGCATGGCTGATGCCGACATTGCCGTTTTCGGGCAGCGCGACCGGCTTCAGCGACCAGCCTCCCTCCTTGCGTTCGCAGACGACGACCTTGCCGCGCACATTGTCCATCAGGTTGATGAACAGCCGGTCCTGCGTACGGGCAATGCCGGCGATGGACACGCGATACGGCGGCTCGAACAAGGTCTCCACGGGTCCGAGCACGCCGCTCTCGACCCACCGCGCCAGATCCAGCGAATAGAGGCCGTCGGGCTTGCACAGCGTGCCGTCGGGCGCCGTCCACGGGCTGCGCACGCCGAAGACGAGTTGATCCCGAAAGATTGCGGTGTCGGTCATGTCATCAGGCAGCGGCAGACGCTTGTTCTCGCCGGAAGGCAGGCGCAGGAAGATGTGCGAGGCGAAGAAATCGAGCGTCCTGGCCAGAACCAGATAGCGTCTGTCGCCATCGAACTCGAGAGCGGCACCCACGGCGAGATCTTCCTTCTGCGCCTCGAAGATCGGTGTCGCGTCTTCCAGCTTGGCGCCGCGCTTCCACAGCTTGACGACGCGCGGATAGCCCGACTCGGTCTTGTCCGCCTCCTCGAAGGCCGCCGAGACGATGACGGTGTCCTTGTCCAGCCAGCCGAAACCTGATTTCGAGGCGGGAGCACGAAATCCGCCATCGACAAAGGATTTGGTCTCTATGTCGAATTCGCGCATCTCGCTGGCATCACCGCCATCCGGCGACATTGAGACAAGGCATAGGTTGAAGTCCGGATAGAGCCGGCTGGCGCCACTGAACACCCATTTGATCCCTTCCTTCGCCGCAAGCTGGTCGAAGTCGATGATCGTTTCCCAGTCGGGTTTCTCGGTCTTGTAGGAAGCGACCGTGGTGCGGCGCCAAAGGCCAAGCACGTTGGTCTTGTCCTGCCAGAAATTGTAGACGTGGCCTTTCAGCGCGGAGCCGACCGCGATGTTGTCCTCGGCCGTCATCAGGTCGAGCGCGGTCTGGAACGCCGCCTGATAGGACGGGTCGCCCTGCAATTCGCCGACCGTGACCTCGTTCTGGCGATGCACCCAGTCGAGCGACTGGGTGGCTGTCCTGTCCTCCAGCCACAGGAAGGGATCTTCAGTGCTGGATTCTGGCTTCGTGATGGGCTTGGTCATGGAATCTCCGATAGGCAAGGCTTCGGCATGCAACATCGACATGCCGTGCCCGATATTCAATAGCCGCGACGCCTTGGCCAAGGATTCAGGCTTTCCCTCGACCAACGACACTGGCGAGCGCCAGCGCCGGGCACAGCAGACCGAGCGTGATCGGCAGGCCGCCGGCGCCCAGGACATCCATGGCGCTTCCGGCCAGCGGCGGCATGGAGATACCGCCGACGCCCCACATCAAGGAGAAGGCGGCGTTGCCGGCGATCAAGGTCGATCCGGTGAATCGCTCGCCGAGCTCGATGATCGACATCGTGTAGATGCCGTAGGAGACGGCACCCCAGACGAAGATCATCGGCCAGATCAGCGGCGTTTCGATGAGAAGCGGCAACAGCATGCATCCAAAAATCGTCATGGCTATGCAGACCAGTCGCACAGACCGCGCCGTCAGCCTTTCAGCCAGCAAGCCAAGCGGCACTTGCATGGCGATGTTGCCGGCAATCATCACCGAAAGCAGCGCCGACATGCGGGCTTCAGCGATGCCGTGGTAGGTCCCGTAGACCGGCAGCAGCGCCAGTGCTGCTTGTTCGAAGCCGGCAGCCACCACGACGGCGAACAAGAGCAGCCAGGCCAGCGGCACAAAGCCCAGGACGGAAACCCGATGGCCGGCTTCGTCCACCTTCGGCAGGCGTGGCAGCACGCAAGCCAGGCAGACGCCGCACAGCACGAAGGCGGAAATGCCGACGAGGAATGGCGGCCAGCCTTCCGTGCCGACGGCAAGCAGGCAGAGCGGCCCGGCCGCGAAGCCGGCCGAGATGATCGTCGAATAGACGCCCATGACGCGGCCGCGCCGGGAAGGCGGCGCCAGCGCGATCACCCAGATTTCGCTCAGCACGTAGAGCGGATTGGTCACGACGCCGATCAGGAAGCGTAGCGGAAACCACAGATAGACATTCTGCGTCCAGCCGATCAGCGCCAGCACAACAGCCGAAAGAGCCGCACAGGTGAGCGCCGTGCGCCTTGCCCCGAACCGCCGCGCCAGCGCCGGGATCAGCGGCGACGACAGGATGAACCCGACTGGCGTCATCGCCGCCGACAGGCCGATCATCGCCGGCGAGACGCCCTGACGCTGCAGGATGAAGCTCAACAACGGATAGGACAGCCCCTGCGCGATGGCGAACACCGACACGGTCGCGATCACGCCGGTGATCGCTGCCCATTGTATTCCTTCGTCAGTTTCCGAATCCGTCGCGGCCATGGTCCTATCGTTGCTGCGCGGTAGGATTAACGGTTTGATCAAACCGCGGTAGGCGCCGCCGGAGGAAAGCGCTTGCTCCAGCCAGATCCATGTCAGGAGGCTCGACGTCGCGAGGAGCGGTACAAAGCGAAGGCGATCAGAACCGCGTCGAGACCGGCGATCACCACGGGCAGCCCCAGCGGACCGATGCCCTGCATGAGCAGGCCGGCGCCCGGCGGGCCGACGATACCGCCAACGCCCCACAGCAAGGCGAAGGCCGCGTTGCCGGTGACGAGCAGCGTGCCCTTGAACCGGCTGCCGAGTTCGACCAGCGCCATCGTATAGACGCCGTAGCCGACCGCGCCCATCACCAGCAACACGCCCCAGATCAGTGGTGTCAAGATCAGCAGCGGCAGCAGAAGCGCGCAGGCGGTCGTCGCCATCGCGCAGGCCAGGATCATCGGGCGGCCGCCGAACCGTTCGGCGAGCAGCCCGAGCGGGATCTGCAGCAAGATATTGCCCAGGGACAGCGCCATCACCAGCGCGGCGAGCACGGCTTCCGGCAGGCCATAACCGGCACCGAAGACCGGGACCAGCGCATAGGTGCTTTGCTGGACCGCGGCCGAGACCAGCACGGCCAGCAGCAGCGCCGGCGCCAACCGGGCGAAACCGACAAAGCTGCCGGAGGGCTGGCCGTCATCCTCGAACCCGGTGAGCTTTGAGGAGACAAGGCGCAGAATGACGGCGCAGAGCATGAAGCCACCGACACCGACGCTGAAGGGCGCCCAGCCCGATGTGCCGACCAGAGTCAGGGTGAAGGGCCCCGCTGCGTAGCCAGCGCCCATCAGCGTGTTGAACACGCCCATCACCCGGCCGCGCCGCGAAGGCGGCGCCAGCGACAACGCCCAGACCTCGCCAAGGATATACAGCGGGTTGATGACCACGCCGATGATGAAGCGGATGACGTACCAGGCCACCCAGTTCTGCAGATAGCCGATCCCCAGAAAGCAAAGCGCACCGATCAGCGAGCAGCCGACCGCCAGGTTTCGCGCACCGACCAGCCGCACCGCCGCCGGCACGAATGAGGCCGACAGGATCAGCCCGAGCGGCATCATCGCCGCCGACAGGCCGATCAAACCAGGTGACATGCCTTGCTTCTGCATCAAAAGCGTGAACAGCGGCGAGCTCAGCCCTTGCGCCGCGCCGAACATGGCAAGTGCGGCGGTAACGCCGGCGAGCGCTGCCCACTGCGTCCCCGCTTCGCCTTCGCTCGAGCCGGTCGCGACCATGCTGTCATCCATGTGAGGGCTGGCCATCCGGCCTGCAAGCCTCACTAGCTACTGGTTCGACCAGAGGAAAGGAAGGCCCGGATCGGAGATCCGTTTGCACCAACGGGATCGACCGGCCGGCCGAAGCCGATCGGTCCAGATTGAACGAATCTCGGATGCAAAACGCGGCGGCGCTATGGAAAATAGCGGGCGATCGCGCCCTTCTTGCCGTCGGCATAGGGCTTTAGCCACTTGTCGTCGATGGAAATCCCGTCATCGTCTGAAGGCCCCTTGCCGATCGTCCTGCGCCAGGCGCGGAACTTGTAGTGGTCGAAGACGTCGAGCATGTGCACGGCATAGGCCGCTGCAAATGTCTTGTCGCCTTCCACGATGACCAGATTCTCGTCGTTTTCGTAGGAAGCCTTGTAGCCGAGGTTATGGCTGCCGGTGATGACGGTGGCGTTGTCCTCCATCGGATCGATGATGACGATCTTGTCGTGTACGATCGCATGGCCGACCGTCAGCACCTCCGCCTGGAAGTCGCGGGCGATCGTGGCGCCGGTCAGGTTTGCGGCCCGCACGATCGAGACATTGGGCGCCTCCCAGACCTTCTCCGGATAGACAAAGGGCGACTTGCCGTCCTTGTTCGACTTGTGGGTGACCGGATCCTTGGTCGGCGCGACATAGTTGGGCATCGCGGTTTCGTCGCTGATCGCGCCTTGCACGATCAGCTTCGGATCGGCCTTCGCTGCCGCGACGGCCTGGTCGACGATCGAGTTTTCGCCGAGCAGCGAAGGGTTGAACACCAGGAACAGCACCGCCCGCTTGGCCGCCTTGATGCGGGCGAAGACATCCTCGAGGTCGACCGGACGCACCGAGATGTCCTTCTTGTTGCGGTTCGGGTCGTTCGGCGAAAACCACACCGTCATGCCGTCCAACGCCACCGAGGCGCCGTTGAACGGGTTTGGCAGGTGGTTTTCCTTGCGGAACGGCACGCCCTGCGTCTGCACGACATGACCGGCAGCGCTCTCCGAAGCCGGCGGTGGGAACACATCGGCCTTCATGCGCTGCCAATAGGCGTCGAACACCTCTGCCATATCAGGATCGTCGCGGATGAAGGCGTTGTTGGACTGACCGCAAATGCCCGTCGACGTCCAGTTGGTGCTGCCGGTCATCACCGCTTGCGGTTTGCCCTGGGCATCGCGGTAGACGGCAAACTTGTTGTGGCCGATATGGTTGTTGTTGAACAAGCGGTCCGTCACCACCACGCCCGCATCGTGCAGGCGCTTCCGGTAAGGTGCATTGCCTGCGTCCCAGGCCTTGGTCTGGTCGTCCCTGCCCGAATTGGAAAGGATGACCTCGACGACATCCTTGGCGGCGATGATGGCGTCGCACAATTCGTCGTCACCAAGCTCATAGAGGGCAAGCCTGACGGTGCCGCCTTCGGTCTTGGCGCGTTTCAGGAGGCTGGTCAGCACATCAGGCACATCGCCATGCAGATAGGCGCGTATCTTGCTGGTCGGATCCTGCAGCACCGCCCTGATCTTGTCGCGTTGGCCGACCTTGATGCCGGCCTCCTGAAGCGCGTGCGACATCCATTGCGTCGACAGCACGCCGTTGGTGAACGCAACGCGCGCCTTGCCGAACATCTGCCCCAGGAAGATCGGTGGGCTGACGGCACCCTGGCCGAGATAGCCGAGCGGGCGCGCCGGCCCGGTATAGGCGGGTTTACCGTCAACGACCTGATCGGGGCGCACCGGCACCTGATCGAGGCCAGGCTTCATGTCGCCGACCGGACGCACGCGGTAGGCGATCATCTCGCCCTCCGGCCTGACATCGAGGCTGTCGCGCCGGCGCCGCACGGTCAGATCGCGCCAGAATGTCTTCTGCACCGGCCAGACGCCGGTGTCCTGCGGAATCCATCTCGGATTGCGCTGCCCCTTGAACGGCACCCAGGAGGCCAGGCAGCGTTCCTCGCCGGTATCGGGGTAGAGGCGTACGATCTCGAAACCGAGGCAGCCCGGGATCATCCCGTCAATATCCCAGGAAAGGAACGCGACTTCGTTGTTGGTCGCGGCACGCACCTTGATGACGTCAGGCATGGCTGTCCCTCCACGAAAGTTCAACGCGCAAATATGTCAGAAGTAAAAGACAGTACTGTAACGCGCTTTACATTGGCATCCGTCCGATCGGCCGCGCTCAGGCGCCCGCCGGCGGGCCGATGTGGCCAAGGGGATGTCGCGGCCGCGCGGCTGCCGTCCCGGCATGTCGCTTCCCTCGCCCTAGTGGTCGCCGCCTCCGCAATGGCTGGACAGCCGCCGGTCCATTATGCCGCCCGCTATCGCATCGTACGAGGACCATCATGACCGCCGCCCTACAACCTGCAGAACCGGCATTGGCCAACGACCGTGCCCGTCGCGGCGGCCGCGCCGGAAAGCGCGCCGGCGGCTCGGCCGCGTTCGAGCAACCGCCCTTCCGTCAGCTGAAAATCCCGATGACGCCGACCAAGCTGGTCTCGGACGACGAGCTGGAATCGATCCACCTCGCCTCCCTGCGCGTGCTGACGGAGATCGGCGTCGACGTTCTGCACGACGAAGCCCGCCGCATCATGAAGGCGCATGGCGCCGACGTGCGCGATGGCAGCGAGCGGGTGCGCTTCGACAGCGACATGATCCTCGAGCTGGTCTCGCACTGCCCTTCGGAATTCACCATCCATGCCCGCAACCCCGCGCACAACGTACAGTTTGGCGGTAACAACCTGATCCTTTCGATGATGGCGTCGGCGCCCAACTGTTCCGACCTCGATCGGGGCCGCCGGCCCGGCAACCAGCAGGACTACCGCAACTTCCTCAAGCTCGCGCAGATGCACAACATCCTGAACTGCACGGGCGGCTATCCTGTCGAGCCGACCGATATCCATCCGTCCGTCCGCCACCTGGAGTGCATCCGCGACCTCGCCACGCTGACCGACAAGGTGTTCCACATCTATTCGCTCGGCAAGGAACGCAACGTCGACGGCATCGAGATCACTCGCATCGCGCGCGGCATCAGCCATGAGCAGTTGCTCGCAGAACCGTCCGTCTTCACCATCATCAACACCAATTCGCCGCTGAAGCTCGACGTGCCGATGATGGAAGGCATCATCCAGATGTCGAGCAAGGGCCAGGTCGTCATTGTCACGCCGTTCACCCTGTCGGGCGCGATGGCGCCGGTGACGATTGCCGGCGCGCTGGTGCAGCAGAATGCCGAGGCGCTGTCCGGCATCGCCTTTGCCCAGATGGTGCGCAAGGGCGCGCCGGTCGGCTATGGCGGCTTCACCTCCAATGTCGACATGAAGTCCGGTTCACCGGCCTTCGGCACGCCTGAATACATGAAGGCGCAGCTCGTCGGCGGCCAGCTTGCCCGCCGCTACAACATCCCCTACCGCACCTCCAACACCTGCGCCGCCAACACGGTCGACGCGCAGGCGGCCTACGAGAGCGTGTTCTCGCTGTGGGGCGCAATCCAGGGCGGCGGCAATTTGATGATGCACGCGGCCGGCTGGCTCGAGGGCGGCCTGCGATGCTCCTACGAGAAGACCATCCTCGACATTGACCTGTTGCAGATGGTGGCGGAATTCCTGACCCCGCTCGACCTCTCCGAAGAGGCGCTCGGTTTCGACGCCATCCAGTCCGTCGGTCCAGGCGGTCATTTCTTCGGCACCCAGCACACCCAGGACCGCTACAAGACGGCCTTCTATTCGCCGATCCTTTCCGACTGGCGCAATTTCGAGACCTGGGCGGAAGCCGGTTCGCCGACGGCGCTCGAAAAGGCCAACAAGGTGTGGAAGGAGCGGCTGGCCTCCTATGACGAACCTTACATGGACCCGGCCATCCGCGAGGAACTCAACGCCTTCGTCGCCAAGCGGCGGTCCGAAGGCGGCGCGCCGACCGATTTTTGATCATCACGCGGCGACGAGCTTGATTTCGGCGTCGAGGCGCCGCCCGCCGCCGATCAAAAAACCTGATTCAGTTTACGCAAAAACGGACCTATCTTGATGAAATCTCACGTAAAAGCGGTTGTCATCGGCGGCGGCGTCGTCGGCTGTTCGGTTCTCTATCATCTGGCCAAGGCTGGCTGGACCGACATCATGCTGATCGAGCGCTCGGAGCTTACCTCCGGCTCGTCCTGGCATGCGGCCGGCGGCTTCCACACGCTGAACGGCGACCCCAACGTCGCCAAGCTGCAGGCCTATACGGTGCAGCTCTACAAGGAGATCGAGGAGATCTCCGGCCAGTCCTGCTCGCTGCACCTGACCGGCGGCGTGATGATGGCCGATACGCCCGAGCGCATGGACTTCCTGCGTCTCGCCCACGCCAAGGGCCGCTATCTCGGCATGGACACCGAACTGATCACGCCGTCCGAAGCCAAGGCGATGTTCCCGCTGATGGACGAGACCAATTTCGTCGGCGCCATGTGGGACCCGGTCGAAGGCCATCTCGATCCGTCCGGCACGACGATCGCCTATTCCAAGGCGGCGAAGAAGCTGGGCGCCGAGATCGTGCTGCGCAACCGTGTCGTCGAACTGACGCAAGAAGTCGACGGCACCTGGAACGTCGTCACCGAGCAAGGCACGGTGAAGGCCGAGCATGTCGTCAACTGCGGCGGCCTGTGGGCGCGCGAGATCGGCCGCATGGTCGGTGTCGAACTGCCGGTGCTGGCCATGGAGCACATGTATCTGCTGACCGAGCCGATGCCGGAGGTCGAGGAATTCAACAAGTCGACCGGCCGCGAGATGATCGGCGTGCTCGACTTCAAGGGCGAAATCTACACCCGACAGGAGCGCAACGGCATCCTGCTCGGCACCTATGAAAAAGCCTGCAAGCCGTGGTCGCCGGTCAACACGCCGTGGGATTTCGGCCACGAGTTGCTGCCGCCCGACCTCGATCGCATCGCACCATCGCTGGAGATCGGCTTCAAGCATTTCCCCGGCATCGAGAAGGCCGGCATCAAGCAGATCATCAACGGCCCCTTCACCTTCGCGCTCGACGGCAACCCGCTGGTCGGCCCGGTGCAGGGCCTGACCAATTTCTGGTGCGCCTGCGCCGTCATGGCCGGCTTCAGCCAGGGCGGTGGCGTCGGCCTGGCGCTGTCGAACTGGATGGTCCATGGCGATCCCGGCTTCGACGTCTGGGGCATGGATGTCGCCCGCTTCGGCGAATGGGCCGGCCTGCGCTACACCAATGCCAAGGTGCGCGAAAACTACTCGCGCCGCTTCTCCATCCGCTTCCCCAACGAGGAACTGCCGGCGGCACGCCCGGCGCAGACGACGCCGCTCTACGACACGATGCTGGCGAACAACGCCGTCATGGGCGACTCGTGGGGTCTCGAAACCCCGCTCTGGTTCGCTCCAAAGGGGAAGGAGCCGAAGGACATCGTCTCCTTCCACCGCTCCAACGACTTTGGTCCGATTGGCGAGGAAGTGCGCGCCACGCGCGAGCGCGTCGGCGTCACCGAGATCGCCAACTTCGCCAAATACGAAGTGTCGGGACCGGGGGCGGAAGAGTTCCTCAACCGGCTGATGACCAACCGCATGCCGAAGACCGGCCGCATCGTGCTGACGCCGATGATCAACGAATTCGGCAAGCTGATCGGCGACTTCACCATCGCCAAGGCCGGGGAAGACCGCTTCATGATCTGGGGCTCGTCGGCCGCGCAGAAGTACCACATGCGCTGGTTCGAAAAGCATCTGCCGAAGGACGGTTCAGTGCGCATCCACCGCTTCGACCAGACGCTGGTCGGCCTGTCGATCGCCGGGCCGAAATCCCGCGACTTGCTGCAGAAGCTGGTTGATGTCGATATCTCGACAAAAGCCTTCCGCTTCATGGATTTCCGCGAGATGGCGGTCGGCGGCGCGCCCTGCATGGTCAACCGCATTACCTACACCGGCGACCTCGGCTACGAGATCTGGATGGCGCCGGCCTACCAGCGCTTGGTGTACAAGGCGATCAAGGATGCCGGCGAGGAGTTCGGCCTCGTCGATTTCGGCATGCGCGCTTTGCTGTCGATGCGGCTGGAAAAGAACTTCCCGACCTGGTTCCGCGAGTTGCGGCCGATCTACGGGCCGTTCGAAGGCTCGATGGACCGCTTCATCAAGCTTGAGAAGAACGACTTCATCGGCCGCGAGGCCGCCGCCAAGGAACACGCCGAAGGGCCGAAACTGCGCCGCGTCTCCTTCATCGTCGACGCTGCCGACGCCGACGTGATGGGCGACGAGCCGATCTGGGCCAAGGTCAGCAAGGACTACGGCACGGTGGAAAAGCCGCATGGCTACGGCGCGCCACGCTTCGACGACAAGTGCAAGGAAGTGCGTGGATCCAAAGCCGCCGAAGGCGCTTCCGCCGTGCGCGGCATCGTCGACGGCGAATGGCGTGTGGTCGGCTGGGTCACGTCGGGCGGCTATGCCCACTATGTGCGGAAGTCGATGGCGCAGGGCTATGTACCAGCGGCCCTTGCCGAGGACGAAAGTGCGGGGCTGTTCGAGATCGAGATTCTTGGACACCGCCGGCCGGCCCGCATCAACGTCGAAGCGCCCTTTGACCCGAGCGGTGAGAAAATGCGGACCTGAGGCACGACCATGGACAGCGCGGTGCCAAAGGGCAGCTTTGGCCGCCATCGCAAGATCATGCCGTTCGAGCCGGGCTCGATCGAGGCTCTGCGTGACGCCTCCCGCCAGAAGGCGGCTTCGCTCAACCAGCATGTTCTGGGCTATGGCGCACAGGCGGAGGCAGAATGGGTGGCGGCAGGCATTGCCGCCCCCGATCTTCCGGCGATGCGCAAATACCGGCTGGAGCGCATCCGCGCCGAGCTGAAACGTCGCGGCTATGCCGGCGCCCTGCTCTACGACCCCGTCAACATCCGCTATGCGACCGATTCCACCAACATGCAGCTGTGGGTGGCGCACAATCCGACGCGGCATTGTTTCGTTGCCACCGACGGGCCGGTGGTGCTGTTCGACTATTTTTCCTGCGAGCACCTGTCCGACCATTCCGGAGTCGTCGACGAGGTGCGGCCAGCCGTCTCGTGGATGTATCTCTATGGCGGCGAACTGACGGAGCAGAAAGTCCGCCGTTGGGCGGCCGGCATCGCTGACCTGGTGAAGGAACATGGTGACGGCAATGGCCGCATTGCGGTTGACCACATCAACCCGGAAGGCGTCGAGGAACTGGCCCGCCTCGGTATTTCGATCGGCAACGGCGAGGCGGTGATGGAAAACGCGCGGCTGATCAAATCGCCGGACGAAATCCTCGCCATGCGCCGCGCCATCGTCGCCTGCGAGGCGGCGATGGGCGAAATGGAGCATGCGCTGAAGCCGGGGATTTCCGAGAACGAATTGTGGGCCGAACTCCATCGCGGCAACATCGCGCGCGGCGGCGAATGGATCGAAACGCGGCTGCTGGCGTCAGGGCCGCGCACCAATCCATGGTTCCAGGAATGCTCGTCGCGCATCATCGAGGCCGGCGATCTCGTTGCCTTCGACACCGACCTGATCGGCCCTTACGGCTTCTGCGCCGACCTGTCGCGCACATGGCTGTGCGGCGACGCAAAACCGACCAATGCACAACGTGACCTCTTCCGCATCGCCGCCGACCAGATCGAGCACAACACCCAATTGATGCGGCCCGGCATCTCGTTCCGCGATCTGGTCGAACGCTCAGTGATACCGCCCGGAGACTGCTTCCCGACGCGCTACGGCGTCCTCTATCACGGCGTCGGTCTGGCCGACGAATATCCGACCCTGCCGCATGCCAGCGACTGGACCGCTGACACGCCTGATGGTGTGCTCGAACCTGGCATGGTGCTGTGCGTGGAAAGCTATATCGGCAGGCTTGGCGGCCGCGAGGGCGTCAAGATCGAAGAGCAGATCCTCATCACCGAGAGCGGTAACGAGAAGCTTTCAACCTACCCGTTGGATGCGAGGCTGCTCGGCTAGCCTGGCAAGGACCTCGCGGAGCGCCGTGACTGTCTTTTCCGGCGTTGTCCTGGCGGTGATGAATGGCAGGCCTTTGCGCCGTCTGGTCCAGCCGACCACTGCTACCTTCTGTGCCGCTGGCTCGAAACGCTGCGCCAGCGCCCAGCTTTCGCAATCGATCGCCGCGACATCCGCCTTGCCTTCGGCCACGGCGACAATCGAGCTTCGGTGACCGCCGCTTTCGCTGCGCGACGAAAAGATATCAAGACTTTCGCCCATCGCTTCCAGGTCGCGCGTCAGCCCGATGAGGCCCGACATGGAATCGAGGTTGTTGAAGGTGAAGCGCCTGCCGCGGATCAGATCCAGCGGGATGAGAGCGCCGCCGTCCGCCGGCGATCGAGCCTCCGGCCCCTCGCCTGTCCGCATCACCACCGCACTCGAATAAAGCTCGCCCTGCCCGCCTTCATAGGCATCGTAGCTTGGCTGGGCGACCACCTGCACATGCCTGGACAGGCCGAGCTCCATTGGTCCCCAGCAAGTCTGCGCGAACAGCAACGCCGGGTGCAGCCACAATCTGTGGAAATCGAATTCGTCGGGCGGCAATGTCGCCGGATCGGGCGCGATCAATGCTCCCTGGGCATCACGAATGCCGCCCGGAACCGGCGGCAAGTCGGCATTGCGGCGTGCGATGGTTTGCGGCGCGTCGATACCCTTCTGCCTGAAGGCATCGCGCAGCAGCGCCCATTGGGCGTCGACCTCGTCGCGCACCTCAGGCCAGTCATACATCGGCAACGCCGCAACCAATTCGCTCATGCCGACACTCAATCACCATGTCTGGAGAAAGGATCTCAAAAACACGGCGCCCAATCAGAATTGGCCGACACGGATCCCGGATACGCCGGAACTACTCCTTCGGCGGCTCGGCCGGGACGGGCGCGCTGCCAAGCCCGTTGATGCTGCGGGCCCTGACGCGCGGCTTGAAGGCCCTGCCCGGCTCCGGCGCGCGCCGCAGGACCGGATGCACGACTGGTTCCTTCGCCTTGAAGGCATAGGCTTTGATCAGCGCGAAATAGTTCGGATAGGCATAGCCATTGTTCAATCGCAGCCATTCATCACGGCGGTCGCGAAACAGTTTTGGCAGTCGGTACCAGGCCACTGTCGGGCTCTTGTGGTGGACGAGGTGCAGATTGTTGTTGAGGAACAGGAACGACAGCGGCGAGCGCTCGACGATCACCGTGCGGCCCTCCGGATACTCGGACCATTGATGCTCGGCGAAGGTGCGGATTGAAATCAGCGACTGGCCGAGCCAGACCGGGACCAGGATATAGAGCCACAGCGGAATGCCGAAGCCGAACTGAACGATCGGCACTACGATGGCGAGCCCGATCGCGTGCAGCAGCCACGCCTTGCGGATTGCCTTGTCTCCGGCCATCACCTGCCTGGCGTCGTCGATGAAGAAGCCGATGCAGGACAGCCAGGGCCGAGCACCAGGCGGCCAGCCATGGTGTTGTTGATCTTGAGCAGGAATTTCATCAGCGGCGGCAGTTCCTCATGCAGCCAGAGCGCCTGGTAGTAGCTTTCCGGATCGTCCAGCGGATCGGTCAGCCGCTCGTCGGCATGGTGGCGCAGATGAATGGTCTTGAAACGGCGGAACGGCCAGACGAGACCGATCGGCAGGAAGACAAAGGCTTCGTTGGCCAGCGCGTTGCGGGTCGGATGGCCATGCAGCACTTCGTGCATGAGCGAGGATTGCAGCGCGGCGGTAAAGGCCAGGATGGCGAGCGCCAGGATCGGATGAGTGGGCCAAAGCAGGAAGCCGGTGGCGAGCCATGTTCCGTAACAGAAGAAAGCGAGAAACACGGTCGGCCACTCGATGGCCGGTACGCTGCGTTGCCTGATGCTCTTGCTCGTCATGCTATCGACCACCGCCCCTCAGTCGCCGGAATCCCTGTGATTCCTGACAGCATTGTGTCAGGAGTGTTGGGTTGCAGCAACGCGACAACGCGCACAAACTGTTGCGATTGCGCATTTTCAGCCGCACATGTTATACATTGTAAACATACTTAGGGATTCATTTACGCCTGAGGCAGCTCCAGAGGGGCTTCGGCGCAAATTTTTCCTCAATCGGACTGGAGCACCGAGATGGACAAGCGCGATCTGTCGACCATCTTCCGCGAACGCCTGAAAATGCTCTTGACACGGTCCGACCTCAACCAGTCGGCCTTCGCAACCGCGGTCGGCATCGACCGCTCGGCGCTCTCGCAGCTGCTGTCGGGCGCCTCGACCCGCCTGCCCCGCGCCGAGACGCTGCTCAACATCGCCGCCGAGTTCAAGGTATCGCTCGACTGGCTTCTCGGCCTCAGCCAGGACGAGGGCCTGACCGGCGAAATCCGCGAAAGCCTGGAGATCGAGGAGGCGCCCGACGGCTTCGACCGTACGCTGCTGGCCAAATGGCACGCCGAGGCGGCCGGCACCAAGATCCGTTACGTGCCGGCCGGCATTCCGGATCTTCTGCGCACCGAGGCGCTGGTCGACTACGAGGCGGGCATCACCAACAAGAGCCGCCTGGCGCAGGCCGGCGAAACGCAATACCGCATCGACTACAACCGGCGGCCGGAAACCGACATGGAAGTCTGCATGCCGCGCCACACGCTGGAGATTTTCGCGCGCGGGCTGGGTGTGTGGGACCGTTTTCCGGAAGCCGACCGCCGCGCCCAGCTTCTGCACATGGCCACGCTGCTCGACGACCTCTACCCGACCTTCCGCCTGTTCCTCTATGACGGACGCATGCGCTACTCGATCCCCTACACCATCTTCGGGCCCTATCGCGCCGCCATCTACGTCGGCGACATGTATCTGGTGCTCAACGCCACCCAGCCGATCCAGACGCTGATCCGCCACTTCGACAATCTGATCCGCGCCGCCGACATCAACGCGCATGAGGCAGCCGGCTTCGCGCAGAGGCTGGCCGGCATGTCGTTCCCGTCAGGCACCCCCTGAGCTCGGTGCGAGGGCGTCCGCATCGGCGATGCCGCGCCCGCTATTTCATTGACTACACATAAAGACTTCTTTATATCCTTATCCGACTTCGAAACATGAAAGCCAATCCGATGACGACCACCAACCCGATCGATGCGCTGCTGGCTGAAAAGGGCGTGCTGCTGGCCGATGGCGCCACCGGCACCAACCTGTTCGCCATGGGGCTGGAGGCCGGCGAGGCCCCCGAGTTGCTGAACGAGACGGCGCCCGACACCATCACCAGCCTGCATCAGAATTTCGTCGATGCCGGCGCCGATATCATCCTCACCAATTCCTTCGGCGGCACCCGTCACCGGCTGAAGCTGCATCATGCGCAGGATCGCGTGCACGCGCTCAACAAGCGCGCCGCCGAAATCGCCCGCGCCGTTGCCGACAAGGCCGGCCGCAAGGTGATCGTCGCCGGCTCGGTCGGCCCGACCGGCGAGTTGCTGGTGCCGCTTGGTGCCATGACCTATGACGAGGCGGTCGACGCCTTCGCCGAACAGATCGAGGGTCTCAAGGCCGGCGGCGCCGAAGTCGCCTGGATCGAGACCATGTCGGCCCCCGACGAGATCCGTGCCGCCGCCGAAGCCGCCATACGCGTCGGCCTGCCCTACACCTACACCGGGTCCTTCGACACCGCCGGCCGCACCATGATGGGGCTGCTGCCGAAGGACATCCACGGAGTCGTCGATGGCCTTTCCGAAGCGCCGCTTGGCGTCGGCGCCAATTGCGGTGTCGGCGCGTCCGACATCCTCGCTTCGCTGCTCGACATGACCAAGGCGAGGCCGCAGGCGACAGTGATCGTCAAGGGCAATTGCGGCATCCCCGAATTTCGCGGCACCGAGATCCATTATTCCGGCACGCCGGAACTGATGGCCGACTATGTGCGCCTTGCCGTCGATGCCGGCGCGAAAATTGTCGGCGGCTGCTGCGGCACCTCGTTCCAGCACCTTGCCGCCATGCGCAAGGCGCTCGACGCGCACACCAAGGCGGATCGCCCGACTGTAGCCGCGATTGTCGAGCGCATCGGTCCGATGCGCAACAAGGTGGCGACGGAAAACACCGCCGAGACCAGCGAAGCCCGTCGCGAGCGTCGCCGCGGCCGGGCCTGACGCGATTCGTCTCTTCGATTATTCGCTGTTATCGGCGTAGCTCGACTGCGCCGACTTGAAGTCGGTGCCCGCATCGCTGCGCATCGTCATCAGCGCGCCAGAAGCGCTCGGGTCGGTGATCTGCTCCAGCATGACGCGAAAGCGGTCGTTGTTCAGCGCCGACATGGCGGTGCTGTGGGCAGCGGCGACATCGTCGCTGATACGCCTGGTTTCCTCGGACGGCGCGGACGAGGCAGCCGATATGCCCCTTGTATTCGGCGTCGGGCTCGCAACATTCCTGATCAGCAATTCCGGCCCCCTCAAGCCCAAACATGGGCTAATCGCGGCGCGACTCACGATCTATTCCGTCGGGACGGCGGATGGTGAAGGCGGTTGCTCCTCGATAGAATCGGAAGCGGGCTCACGATTGGCGCCGGGCCCAAATATCGGACGGAGAGCAACCATGGAGCAGTATGTCGGCCTTGATGTTTCCTTGAAGGACACCGCAATTTCGATCCGCCAGGATGGTGAGCGGATTTGGCGTGGAAAATGTCCTTCTGACCCTCAGATACTGGCGCAAGTGATCCGCAAGCATGCACCGCACGCCAGCCGCGTCGTCTTCGAGACTGGGCCATTGGCAACTTGGTTCTATCACACGTTGGCGGCTAAAGGTCTGCCTGCGATCTGCATCGAAGCGCGCCATGCGCAGAAGGTGCTGAGCGAAACGCTCAACAAGACCGATGCCAATGACGCGGATGGGTTAGCCCGGCTTGCCGAAGCGGGCTTCTTCAAAGCGGTCCGAGTCAAGTCGTACGACACGATGTTGATCCGCACGCTGGTGGCGGCACGCAATCAATTCATCCTCATCTCGACGCAACTTGGCAACCAGATACGCGGAACAATGAAGACGTTTGGGCTCATCGTTCCGCGGGGCAAAGGAGGCGCGTTCGAAAACAATGTCCGGAACCTTCTGGACGGCGAAGAAGGTCTGGCTCGGATCATGCTGCCGCTGCTCGAAGCCTGGCGCGACGTTCGCAAGCGCGCGGCCGATCTCGATCGTCAGCTACTTGCGACGGTGCGCAAAAGTCAGCGGGCTCAGTTGCTGATGACCGTCCCCGGCATTGGTGCGGTGACGGCTATTTCCTATGTCGCAGCGATTGAGGACCCCGACAATTTCCGCAAGTCACGCGCGGTGGGCGCTTGGCTGGGCCTGACCACACGGCGTTACCAGTCCGGTGAGGTCGACTATGACGGCCACATCTCACGACGAGGTGACAAACGCCTGCGCAGCTTGCTCTATGAAGCAGCGCTGGTGATCCTCACCCGAACCGGCGCCAAGAACGAGAGCAGCCTCAAGACCTGGGGACTCCAGCTACGTGAGCGCCTGGGCTTCAAGCGCGCAGCGATCGCGGTGGCGCGTAAACTGTCAGTCATCATGCACGCGATGCTTAAGTCAGGAGAAGCTTTCAACCGATCGGCTGGGGCCAGCGCCTAGCCTAGGCAACCCAGCTCTACACTCTCAGCGCGTCGTCATTCTAGCGCGCCGAGGCGTCCCTGCCGGGACGTGGGTCAGACCATTCCGTTCTCGTGATTGCAGCTCTCCGGAGACTGCGGCGCAAACACAGGAAGGCCTCGCCTGCGAAGACCCATAATGCGACGGCCAAATGCCGATCGCGGAGACAACCCTGCTCCCGGCACTCGCCTATGACTCGCGCGAAAGCGGCCACTGCGGGCATGCCCATTCTTCGTTCCAACCTGCGGCGGTGCAATCCATCGCCCGACTAGAAATGGAGTTGACCAGATGAGAGCGATTAGACAACCATGAGCTATTGCATAGCAAGCAGGAATTGCGATCCAGTTCCGGAAAAACCGTGCAATTTAACGATCCTGCGCATAACCCCGGAACCCACAGGGCCGCGTCAGCGAACGTCGGCAACGATTTTTTTCTGACCTCGATTCGGAAAACGAGCGCGCAAGGCGTTCGATGCGCACGCTCGGCGTATGGACCACCCCCTGGCTGCGATCGTCGAACGAAACCAGCTATCCCGCCGCGAGCACCGGCGTGGATGCGGCTAAATCAACGGAGGAAAAAGCTTCCGCAAGAAGCCGTGGAACCAGGCAGCTTGCGCGGCGTCGTGCAGGCTCATGAGCCGATCCTGTTCCTCACGCGTCTGTGCACCCGGCTTGCCATAGTTCGCGCCCGGACGATTTTGCACGCGCTCAAAACCGGTCGGCGTGACCTCCGCATGGAATTGCAGTCCGTAGACCTTGTCGCCGATGCGGAAAGCCTGATTGGGAAACAGGGCGCTCGAGGCGAGGTGCTCGGCGCCGTCCGGCAGTTCAAAGCCATGCCAATGGGATTGTGTCACATGGATCGACGCAGGCAGGAAATCTTCGGCGCCCACGGCCGGATAGAGTGGATAATAGCCGAATTCATGCATGCCGGTCGCTGGCGGGCCAACATGCGCACCGCGATGCCACGCAATCTGCTGCGCACCTTGGCAGATACCGAGCAACGGAATATCGGACTTCATGCAGAAGTCGATAAACCGGTATTCGTCCAGCAAGAATGGATGCAGCGCTGTATCGTAGACGTTGTACATGCCGCCATAGACCACGCCGCCCGCGACAGCGTCGTCCGCATCCAGCGCCTCTCCGGCATAGGCCCGACGCAAGACCGGCTCATAGCCGTTTTGCCGGAGATAGGCGAAAACACGGTCGTCCGCCGGCTCGTCGCTGTGCCGCACCAGAACAACACGTCTCGTCATGGCTGTGCCTTTCATCTTGCCGATGAATGAGTGACGGCAGGCCGCGTTGCAACGAAAAAAAGGCCGGCAAGGGAATGAATCCCTCGCCGGCCTGCCTCACCCGCCCGTGGGTCGGTTTCCCCTATCAGAACGATCCCATCTGAAAGAAACCGGCCGTCATCACCACTACCGATTACCGCCCAGCGCCGAGGCAAGGCGCACAAGCGAGAGGAACTCGGACCTGTACCCAAACGGGTCGGCTCCTCGAGCGGCAGTGGCGATCTCCATGATCTTGTCGTAACCGAACTTCGCGGTCGCATCCTCGTCGCGCAGCTTCTGGCCGAAGGCCGCGACAGCAACCGAGAACCGCTGGTCGGTGCTGGCCTGGTCGAAGGACGCCACCTCGTTGGCTGACGTCACCGGCGTGGTGATCAGCTTCGAGATGTCCTCGTTCGGCAGCTTGTAGCGGATCTTGACGAAGGCATATTCGTCCGCATTGGCGACGCCGCCATTGTTCACCGCCGCCTGGCCGTAGCGCAGCGGATCGATCTGCTCGCCGCCGCTGCCCTTGGGCGTGATTTCGTAGATCGCGGTGACCGAGTGGCCGGAACCGATCTCACCGGCATCGACGCGGTCATTGTTGAAATCCTCGCGGTTCAACGCCCTCGTCTCGTAGCCGATCAGGCGATATTCCGAGACCTTGTTCGGATTGAACTCGACCTGGATCTTCACGTCCTTAGCGATGGTGAACAGCGTCGAGGAGGCATCCTCGACCAGCACTTTTTCCGCCTCGGCCAGCGTGTCGATATAGGCCGCGGTGCCATTGCCGTTCTGGGCGATTGTTTGCATCATCTGGTCGTTCAGATTGCCGCGGCCGAAGCCGAACACCGACAGGAAGACACCGGTCTTGCGCTCGCTCTCGATCAGCCGCTTCAGGTCGTCATCGTCGGTCTGTCCGACATTGAAATCGCCATCGGTGGCCAGCATCACCCGGTTGACGCCGTCCTTGACGAAGGACTGCTGGGCAAGCCTGTAGGCCTCCTTGATGCCGGCCTCGCCGGCGGTCGAGCCACCAGGTTGCAAATTGTCGATGGCGTTGAGGATCTTGTCCTTCTCGGCAACCTTGGTCGGCATCAGCACGGTGCCGGCGTCACCGGCATAGGTGACGATCGAGATCGTGTCGTCGGCCTTCAACTTGCTCACCAACAGCCGGAATGCCGATTTGAGCAGCGGCAGCTTGTCGGGTTCATCCATGGAGCCCGAGACATCGATCAGGAAGACCAGATTGGCCTTGGGCTGCTCGGTCGGCTTGATATCGAACCCCTTGATGGCGACGTGCATCAGCCTGGTGTGCGTGTTCCACGGCGTCGGCATGACGCTGACCGTCGAGTTGAACGGCGTCGAAGCGGAATCCGGCCCCTTCCAGTCATAGGGGAAGTAGTTGATCATCTCCTCGACGCGGACCGTGTCGGCCTGCGGCACGAACCCCTCCTTCAGCGAACGGCGCACGAAGGAATAGGAAGCGGTGTCGACATCGATCGAGAAGGTCGAGACCGGATCCTCGAGCGCGGCATGCACCGGATTGGTCTTGAAATCCTGGACGCGGTCGCGGTTTTCCTCTTGGCGGACAACCTGATCGGCCGGCGCCATGGCCGGCTGCTGCGGCGCCATCAGCTTGGACTCGGCAGCCGGCATGCGGGCGACCCGCGACGTGCTGGGCGCACTTGTCGCGCCATCGAGCGCAAACCCACCAGTCGGGGCAGGCGTGGGCGCCTGCTTATTGGTCTGCAAAGTGCCGTATTCTGTTTCGTTGATTTTCGCCGGAGCATCGGCTTTCGGCGGCGAAGCTGGGGCAAGCAGCGCGTCGGCAGCGTCGCGGCTTTCCACATCCGTGTCGGCCTTCTTGTCCTTCGCCAGTTCGGTGGGAGCCGGCTTCGGTTCGGCGGTTGTCGGCTTGATGGTCGCGGGCTTGTCGGCCAGCGTCTCGGTGATCTTCTCGTCGCCGCCGAATTTGGGCGGCTGTTCCCTCAGCAGATGGAAGGTGGCGTATCCGGCGATCGGCAGGGCAACGAGCCCGGCAATGGCCGGCGTGGCGAAAAGTTTCTTTTGCATGATCTCGCTCCAGAGCTTTTGTGCTCGCTCTGTGAGACGAAGACCGCCAACCGATCCTTGGGTAACTGTCGAAATATTTTCCTGATCGAAAGCGCGCAGCGCGGCTTCGAAAGCGCGCGCCTTGGCATCCTGGGCAGGTGCCGGCGCCGCGATGTCGCGCAGTCTGCTGAGTTCGTTGTCGTCGACCATGGTCACACTTCCCCGGCCGAGCGCATCAGCGTCTTCAGCCGTTTCTTCGCTTCATGGATGTGCCAGGAAACCGTCGTCTCCGAGATCGCCATCGCCTCGGCGGCGGCTGCGTGGCTCAGGCCCTCGCCATAGACAAGCAGCACGGCGTCGCGCTGCTTGTCCGGCAATTGCCGCACCGCCGCCCACAGCGCCTCGGCCGGGTCTTCCGGTTCGGCTGAAGCTTCGCCAGAAATCAGCGCATGAACGCCGTAGGCCTCGGTCTTGGCCATGTCGCGGGCGGACTTGCGCATCATGTCGCGCGCGGCGTTCAAGGTCACGGAGTAAAGCCATGTCGTGAAAGCGCCGCCGCCACGATAGTCACGAATCGCCCGGCCAAGCCGGACGCAGACTTCCTGGGCGATGTCCTCGGCATCCGCCTTCTTGCCGCACCAACGATAGGCGGCGCGATAGACGAAGTCGTAGTGACGCTCCAGCAATTTGCCGAAGGCCCCCCTGTCTCCGCCCTTCGCCCGCCCGATCAGTTCGGCGTCGGAGGCTTCGCTCTCATCCAGCATCATCGCCATCATTTGCCTGTTGGACGAAGGCTAATGGTGATTCCTTGGGGCGATGGAAAGATTTTTTTGGAAACAGCCGGGATCCTGACCATCGACGCCCCGGAACACCTTCCCGCTTGACTCATACATATCTCAACGGTTATACGTCGATCAATAGCCAGAGAGTTATCGATCCCAAATGACGAACGCGCACGACACGCTCTTCAGAACGCTCGCCGATCCCACGCGCCGGGCGATCTTCGAGCGCCTGTGCCGGGAGGGCGAGCAGACAGTCGGAGCCCTGACTGCGCAGTCCGGGGTCTCGCAGCCGGCGGTGTCAAAGCATCTCGGCCTTCTCAGGCAAGCCGGCCTGGTGCGCGACCGCCATGAGGGACGCCAGACCCATTACAGCGCCCAGCTCGCCGCGCTGGCGCCGCTGACCGACTGGACGAACCAGATGAACGCGTTCTGGCAGAGCCGGTTCGACGACCTCGAAAATCTGCTCAAAAGAATGGACCAATGACCAACACTGCGACCGAAACGCGCTCCGTCATTGTCGAACGTGAGATACCGTATCCGCCGGAAAAGATCTGGCGCGCGCTCACCCAACCGCACCTGATCGAGGAGTGGCTCATGAAGAACAACTTCAAGCCAGTCGTGGACCACCGTTTCAATCTTAGCGCGGACTGGGGCGGCGTCGACTGTCAGGTCCAGACGGTCGAGCCCAACAAGACGCTGTCCTACACCTGGGACACCAAGGATCTCGAGAGCGTGGTCACCTGGACGCTCACGGCTACGAGCACGGGAACCCACCTGCGCATGGAGCAAACCGGCTTCCGGTCGGATCAGCAGCCCTACTACCGTGGCGCCACGGTCGGATGGCCGAAGTTCCTCGCAGCCCTGGAAGAGGTCCTGGCGCGGATAGATTGAAACTCGCCGGCAGGCGGATCGCTGGTCCGCTTCGGCTCGTTTTGACGGGAGGTCTCATTGGACTGGAACTATTGGGTTCGGCAAATTCATCGCTGGCTGTCGATCATCTTTACGCTGACCGTCATCGCCAACTTCGTCGCCATGGCATTGGGGCAGCCTCCCGCCTGGGTGGTCTACTCGCCGCTCTTACCGCTCTTCTTGCTGCTGTTCAGCGGCTTGTACATGTTCGTGCTGCCGTATGTCGCCAAGGGACGCGGCGCGCAGCGAGCAAGCGGATAAGAATGGGCGGAGTGGCCAGGACGCAAGGGCAATCGACCAAGGTCGCGGCCAAGGCCGCACCGGTCCTGCTCTCGGGCGGCAACCCGCAAATCGCCAAGGGCGACGGCAACGCTCCGGTGCAGGCGCATATCGCCGCAATGCCGGGCTGGAAGCGCGGCCTGGGCGAGTGCCTCGACGCGCTCATCGAGCGGAACGTGCCTGACCTGCGCAAGGCGGTAAGATGGAACTCACCGTTCTACGGCATCGAGGGCCAGGGCTGGTTCACGACGTTCCATGTCTTTGCCCACTACGTGAAGGTGACCTTCTTCAGCGGCATGTCGCTGCGGCCGGTTCCGCCCGGCGGCACGGTGAAAAGCAAGGACGCGCGCTGGATCGACATCCGCGAAGGCGACGAGTTCGACGAGGCGCAAATGGCGGCTTGGGTAAAGCAGGCGGCCGCCCTGCCCGGCTGGATTCCGTAGCGACTGCAGGAACAGCCCTATCGGACGCCAAGCGCATCGCGGTCTGATGCGGATGCTGGCGCGGACCGGTTGAAAGCCTGACGACACGGTTCAAAGCCCGACCCCACACAGGGCGGCACCGAACGCGACAAAGGAGGAATATCGATGAAGATCAAGCTGACAACCATCCATGTGGACAACCAGGAAAACGCACTGCGCTTCTACACCGACGTGCTGGGCTTCACTAAGAAGGCCGATTTCAGCAACGGGCCCTATCGCTGGCTGACCGTGACCTCCCCCGATGATCCCGATGGAACAGAGCTGCAGCTCGCACTCAATGACAACCCGGCCGCCAAAGCCTATCAGGAAGCCATCTTCAAGCAGGGCCAGCCGGCGGTCATGTTCTTCACCGACGACATCAAGGGCGACTACGAGCGCATCAAGGCGAACGGTGCCACCTTCACCAAGCCGCCGACCGAGGTGACCGGCTCAACCATCGCCCAGTTGAACGACACCTGCGGCAACCTCGTTCAAATCACCCAGCTGGCGCGCTGGTGATGGGCGGCAATTGAAACGCGGCGAGACACAGGAATTCGAGGTGCCCAATGACTCCATCGGAACAGATCGACCAATTGATTGCAGGACTGACGGACTGGCGCGGCAAGACGCTCGCCAGCGTCCGCAAGACCGTCCTTGAAGCCGACCCGGAGATGATCGAGGAGTGGAAGTGGATGGGCAGCCCGGTATGGTCCCGCGACGGGATCGTCGCGATCGGCAACGCCCACAAGGACAAGGTGAAGCTCACTTTTTCCCACGGCGCCAGCCTGCCCGATCCCGACAAGCTGTTCAACAACGGCTTTGGCGGCAAGGTGTGGCGAGCGATCGATCTCTTCGAGGGTGACAAGATCGATGAGAGTGCTCTGAAACAGCTCGTCCGTGCCGCCATCGATTACAACAAGGCCAAAACGAAGAAGAAAGCGCCCGCCTCTACTCGAGCGAAGGCTCAGGAGTAACGAGATATCAGGCGCGCGATAAGGCGAAAGACAAGCCGGCCAAGGTGGACGCTTTTGACCTTACGCCGCCTGCCCCGCCACCCAGCCCGACGACCACGCCCACTGGAAATTATAGCCACCCAGCCAACCCGTGACATCGACGGCTTCGCCGATGAAGAACAGGCCCGGCACGGATTTCGCCTGCATTGTCTTCTGGTCAAGCCCGTTGGTGTCCACCCCGCCAAGCGTCACTTCGGCGGTGCGGTAGCCCTCCGAACCGGCCGGCTTGATGCGCCAGTCATTGACTGCTGCGGCGACGGTTCTGATCTGGGCGTCCGAAAGATCGGCAAGATTGCCGTCGATCCCGGTGCGCTCGGCGATTGATTGTGCAAGCCGTTTCGGCAGGTGATTTGCCACCACCGTCTGCACCGCCTGACGCCCATTGCCGTGCTTGGCGGCGCGAATGAGGTCAGCCACATCCACCCCCGGCAGCATGGCGATACGGATTTCGTCGCCCTCGCGCCAATAGGACGAGATTTGCAGGATGGATGGTCCGCTGACGCCGCGATGCGTGAACAGCATCGCTTCGGAAAACCGCGCCTTGCCGCAAGCGACTTCCGCGTCGACGGCATTGCCGGCCAACGGCGCCAGCCGTTCGAGCGTTTTTGCGTCGAAGGTCAGCGGCACCAGCGCCGGCCGTGTTTCGACAACGGCAAGGCCAAACCGTTCGGCAAGCTCATAGCCAAAGCCCGTCGCCCCCATCTTGGGGATCGACTTGCCGCCGCACGCCACGACCAGGGACTGACAAGCGACCGTGCCGGTGGAGAGAGTGAGCACGAACCCTTCCAGGGTTTTGCGGACATCCGTCACCTCGGTCGACAGTACCAGCTCCGCGCCCCTGCCCTGCATTTCCGAGACCAGCATGTCGATGATCTGGCGCGCGGAACCGTCGCAGAACAGTTGCCCCAGCGTCTTCTCGTGATAGGCGATGCGGTGGCGTTCGACGAGCGCGATGAAGTCGCGCTGCGTATAGCGGCTGAGCGCCGAAATGCAGAAATGCGGATTCGCCGACAGAAAATTCTTGGGGCTGGCGTGGATGTTGGTGAAGTTGCACCGGCCACCGCCCGAGATCCGGATCTTTTCGCCAGGCATCGCGGCGTGATCGAGGATCAGCACCGAACGGCCGCGCTTGGCCGCCTCCGCGGCGCACATCATTCCGGCGGCACCGGCGCCGATGATCACGACATCATAGGATTGCATCAGCCAGTCGTTCCCGCTCGACCCACTCATTCTGGGGCGCGCCACTTATGCTGCCTGATACCGCGAACAGGCCGGACAGCCAACAGACAAGAACAGCCGAACGAAGGGCTCTAGCTCAGCGTCTCGGCGAAGAGCGTCGTCAACCGCTTCCAGTGGCGCTCGGCGCCGGTCGCATCGAAGACGCTGTGGTCCGGCACGCACCAGCCATGCGCCATGCCGACATAGTTCTCGATTGTGTGGTCGACTTCCGCAACCCGCAGCGCCTCGGCCAGTCGCGCCGACTGTTCCGGCGGGAAACTCCTGTCGACACCCGCCGTGCCGACATAGAGACGCGCCTTGATCGAGGCTGCCTTGCGATGCGGGCTGTCGGCGGCGTCGCTGGCCAGATTGCCGCCATGGAAGCTCGCGGTCGCCCCTATCCTCTCGGGATAGCTGGCGGCGGCGTTCAGTGACCGTGCGCCGCCCATGCAATAGCCGACGGTACCGATCGGCCCGGTGACACCTTCGCCGGCGAGCGCATCGAGGAACGCGGCGCTGTCGCGGATGGTCATGTCCTGCGTGGTGCCGCTGACCAGTGCCATCAGTGCTGCCTTCGTCTTCTCCTCGACGAAGGCAGTCTTGGCGTCAAACGGCCCGTAGGGCGCATTGCGGTAGAACAGGTCCGGCACCAGCACGGCATAGCCCACGTTCGCCAGCCGCTCGGCCATGCCATGGAGCGCCGGCCGCGGACCGAAGGCGTCCATGTAGAGGATGACGCCGGCCTTGGCCGGGGACGCGACTGACGGGCGGAACAGCCCGGCCTTTGCCGTGCCGTCATTGGTCTTGATCTGGAGGTCCTGTCTCGTCATCGCCCGCTCCGTTCGCTGGTTGGGCGATACATATCCGCGCGAGCCGCCGGGGCAAGGCATTCCCTGAACCTGGCAGTCAACATTTCGTGCAAGGTCGCGTGACGAGTTACAGACCGGCGAATGCCGCCATATGGAAGGCCTGGACCTCGGGGGGATAGCGATAGTCCGCGCCGTAAGGGCAGGCATTGCGGTCGAGACAGCCGCCGGCTCGGCAAGGCGCCCCGTCCGCGCCACGCACATGCGCCAGGCAGGCCTGGTAGGCGAAGCCTTCCCTGGAATAGGCATCGACCGGACAGGATTTCAGGCAAGGTTTCTCGACACAGGCGTCGCAAAGGTGGATTGCCGCGGCCTGCTCTGGAAGCGCGATCTCGTCCTCGAACAGCAATGCGCCGCGATAGGCATGCCAAAGCCCGTATTGCGGATGCACGAGAATACCGAGCGGCGACGGCTTCAGCCCTTCCGCCCGCATCGCCCATTGCTGGAATGGCAAATAGGGCTTGTCCGAGGGCGAAACCGCCCTCGCCCCGAATGTGTCCGCCACGGCGCCGATGACCTGCCGCGACCAGTTGTCCAACGGATTGGCGATTGTCTGCGGCTGCCGCTCTCGCCAGCCCAGGAAATGCGGCCAGGGCGCCGCCCCCGCCTGACCCACCAGCAGCACGGATTTGGCGTGCGCACCCGACAAACCATACGGTGGCGTATCACTTGCTGTGAAATCGAAGCCGCCGCGAAGAATGAGACCATGAGGGGCCAAGGCCTCGCCAATGCCGTCAACACGGCGTCGAGCATTCTGCGATTGTTGCCCAAGCGACGTCATGTCGGACACGATAGCGCTACGAAGCTCTGCTGCTACGAGACTCTCGGGCGGGATCGTGGGGATGGGAACAACCGGAAATCATATGTTTCCAAGCCTTTCCCCGATCATCGACGATTGTCAGCAAGCATCTGAAGGCGCTTTCGTCACCCCTGCAAAGATCAATGCCGGAGCTATTTCGAGGCAAATCGAACTCGACTTCAATCGAACACGCCCGAAACCTCAAGCCTTTATCCGCAGCCTGCTCTTCGATCATGGAACGATACCGCTCTATAAGCGAAGCAAGGACTTGTGGAACCGGAGACGACTCGTCAGCCAATTCCACTCTAACTTTGGATGTCGAATTTTCTCGCGCCGACGAATGGAGCATCCCGATGCCCCAATATCCGTCAACGTCGTTGTTGCGGCTTACAAACGAGCTGATCACGTCGTTCGCGATACCCTTGAAAGCACTCCTTCGAGCCATTTCGGCCTCCGCGCAAGAATCATCCCTTCTTGTCCGGATCGGAGAATGCACTCCGCCAGACTTCCTTGTGGATGATGTTGGCGACTTTAGCCCCGCCTGACTCGGGCTCCTTTCAGGTGAAGGCGTCGGGCATCGACCCCTTCTTCTTGGCGATGAAGTCCTTCAACGCTTCGTCGATGGCGGGGTCGAGATGCGGCGCCTCGTAGCTTTCCAGCCAGCGGCGTGCGAGCTCGTTGGCGCGCTGCGGCGCGGTCTTCTCACCCTCGGCCAGCCATTGCTCGTAGGAATTGTTGTCGGCGATGTTGGAACGGTAGAAAGCGGTCTGGAAATTCGCCTGGGTGTGGTCGCAGCCGAGATAGTGGCTGCCCGGGCCGACCTGGCGGATGGCGTCCATCGCCTGGCCGTTTTCCGACAGGTCGACGCCTTCGGAGAACTTCTGCGTCATGCCGAGCTGGTCGATGTCCATCATGAACTTTTCGTAGCAGGACGCCAGCCCACCCTCGAGCCAGCCGGCCGAGTGGAGGACGAAATTGGTGCCGGCCAGGATGGTCGAGTTCAGCGTGTTGGCGCTCTCGTAAGCCGCCTGCGCATCCGGGATCTTCGAGGCGCACAGCGAGCCGCCGGTGCGGAACGGCAGGCCGAGGCGACGCGCAAGCTGTGCCGCGCCATAGGACACCAGCGACGGCTCCGGCGTGCCGAAGGTCGGCGCTCCCGACTGCATCGAGATGGAGGAAGCAAAGGTGCCGAACAGCACCGGTGCACCGGGGCGGATCAGCTGCGTGAACGACGCGCCGGCCAGCACCTCGGCCAGCACCTGCGTCAGCGTGCCGGCAACCGTCACCGGGCTCATCGCGCCGGCGAGGATGAACGGCGTGACGATGCAGGCCTGGTTGTGGCGCGCATAGACCTTCAGCGCGCCAAGCATGGTCTCGTCGAACACCATCGGCGAGTTGGCGTTGATCAGGCTGGTCAGCACAGTGTTGTTTTCGACGAAATCGTCGCCGAACACGATCTTGGCCATCGCCACCGTATCCTCGGCGCGCTCCGGCGCCGTCACCGACCCCATGAACGGCTTGTCCGAATACTTTATGTGCGAATAGATCATGTCGAGATGGCGCTTGTTGACCGGCACGTCGACCGGCTCGCAAACCGTGCCACCGGAATGATGGATCGATGGCGCCATGTAGGCGAGCTTCACGAAATTCTGGAAATCCTCGATCGTCGCGTAGCGCCTGACGCCATCGAGGTCGCGCACGAAGGGCGGGCCGTAGACCGGCGCGAAGACAGTGGCGTTGCCGCCGATCTGCACCGAGCGTTCGGAATTACGGGCATGCTGGGTGTAAACGGACGGCGCGGTCTTGAGCAGCGAGCGGCAGAGGCCTTTGGGGAAATGCACGCGCTCGCCCTTGACGTCGGCGCCGGCTTCTTTCCACAGCTGCAGCGCTTCCGCATCGTCGCGGAAGATGATGCCGATCTCTTCCAGCACCGTGTCGGTGTTCTTCTCGATCAGCGCCAGGCCTTCCTCGTCGAGCACCTCGTAGACGTTGATCTTGCGCTTGATGTAGGTGAGCTGGGTGCCGGGACCGCCGCCCGAACGCGCCGCACGCCGTGCGGCAGCCCCACCGCTCGCGCCGCGTCCGCGCCGCGCGTTTGACGCCTCTTGGTCGACTGCCGCGTGCTCGCTCATGATCGCTCTTCCCTGAGTATCGCCTGGCCCGAATATGGACAGGTCCGGAACCGTTGCGGCCGCATATCGCCGCTGCTTGCCGGATCGTAGCCATGCACCCTATTCGAAACGGCCCGTCAGCGCCAACGCCTGTCGCAAAATCGACAAGAAATCCAATAGATTTGCGGTCGCTTTCCTTTTGCGGGAAGTCGCAAATCAGCTATGGATGCATGCCCCTAGCGGGTTAGGTATGAACGCGAATATTTTGTGCTTTGCGACACGGTCGCGATGCCGGCAGGAGCTCGATACATATGTCCGACGACGAGATCATCCTTTCCGAACTTTCCGACGACGAGTTGGTGCAGCAGATGCACGACGATCTTTATGACGGGCTGAAGGAAGAGATCGAGGAAGGCACGCAGATCCTGCTCGAGCGCGGCTGGGTGCCCTACAAGGTGCTGACCGAGGCGCTGGTTGAAGGCATGCGCATCGTCGGCGAGGATTTTCGTGACGGCATTCTGTTCGTGCCGGAAGTGCTGCTTTCGGCCAATGCCATGAAGGCCGGCATGTTCATCCTGCGCCCGCTGCTGGCCGCCACCGGCGCGCCCAAGCAGGGCAAGATGGTGATCGGCACCGTCAAGGGCGACATCCACGACATCGGCAAGAACCTCGTCGGCATGATGATGGAAGGCGCCGGCTTCGACGTCATCGACCTCGGCATCAACAACGCGGTCGAGAAATATCTCGATGCGATCGAGCAGCATCAGCCCGACATCATCGGCATGTCGGCCCTGCTGACCACGACCATGCCCTACATGAAGGTCGTCATCGACACGATGAAGGAAAAGGGCATCCGCGACGACTATGTCGTGCTGGTCGGCGGCGCGCCGCTGAACGAGGAATTCGGCAAGGCCGTTGGCGCCGACGCCTATTGTCGCGACGCCGCGGTGGCGGTCGAGACCGCCAAGGACTACATGAAGCGCAAGCACAACGTGCGCGCTTCGGCCTGAATAAAAGGCCGCCAATCATGGCGGCCGCCTCACTTGAGGCGAGGCAATGTATGCCTCGCCAAGGGAAATTCGGCTCACTGAGCGGCGTTGGCAACTCTCTTGCCGGCATTCTGTGTAGCATTGACCGTATTGGCAGCATCCTTGCCGACGCCACGGATGGTGTTCGCGCATGCCGAAACCAGCAACACGCTGGCGAGCAACGCTATGACTGCATATGTCTGTGTTTTCATGGACGGTTTATCCCTCTCTCGGTAGATTCGCCCCACAGCAACGAAAACCGGCTTAGCTGGGTTCCATGGCCAAGACACAAAATAGGAAATCGACCGAAGCGGACAGGTTGCTCGTCATCGCCTGCGGGATGATTGCGCGCGAGGTATTGGCCGTCAAGGAACAGCTGGGGCTGGATCACCTCGAATTGACCTGCCTGCCGGCGGAGTTTCATTTCTATCCGGACCGCATCGCGCCGGCCATGGACAAGGCCATCGAAAAGGCCAAGGCCGAGGGCTACGAGCACATCTTCGTCGGCTATGCCGATTGCGGAACCGGCGGCCTGCTCGACCGTATCTGCGAGAAGCATGGCGTCGAGCGCATGGCCGGCCCGCATTGCTTCGCTTTCTATCAGGGCATGGAAGCCTATGCGAAGGTCGCCGATGGCGACATGATGTCCTTCTATATGACCGACTTCCTGTGCCGCCAGTTCGACGCCTTCTTCATGAAGCCGCTCGGGCTCGACAAGCACCCAGAGCTGATCAAGGACTATTTTGGCAATTATGAGAAGCTGATCTATCTGGCCCAGACCGACGATCCGGAGCTCGACAAGGTCGCCGAAAAGGCCGCGAAAATGCTCGGCCTCGTCTATGAACGCCGCGCGACCGGCTATGGCGACCTGACGGCCGGAATGGCGCAGGCCGCGACGCATTCCTGACGCGCGGACTAGGCCCTGCCCTCCTCGCCCGCAAGCCCGGCAAGCACATCGGCAAAGCTCGTTTTGCAGACGAAACCCAGCCTGTCCTTCGCCCGCGACGCGTCGTAGACGCGGTCGATGGAGGAAAACATCGTCCAGCCTTTTCGCGCGTAGAGCCCCGGAAATTCCGGAAAATAGAGTGCGACAACCGATGGCGCGTCGGCGATCAGTGCCGCGCAGTCATCAGGCCGGAACGGCGTTGGCGCGCAGACGATGAAAGTATCGAAACCGAGCCGCGGCGCTTCTTCGAGAGCAAGGATGTGGGCATCGGCCGCGTCCTCCACCGTCAACCGGCGGAACAGCAATTCATTGGCCTTGGTGTTGGCGTCCGACTGCTCGATCGCATGCGCCATGTCATCGGCTTCGGGAAAGAAGCGGGCCGTGCGCAACACCACCACCGACAGCCCATGCTGGATGTGATAGAGGCGGCAGAGATGCTCGGCCGAGAGCTTGGTGACGCCGTAGATGTTGCGCGGCTCGGGCGACATCTCCTCCGTCAGCCAGGCCGCCTTGCGGGCACCGCCCGTCAATCCGTCGCGTATCGCTTGCGAAATCATCAGCGAGGTCGTCGAGGTGAAGACGAAGCGCTGTACGCCGGCCACCACCGCCGCATCGAGAAGGTTGAGCGTGCCTTGCACATTGATGGCGACGAAATCGCTGTAGGCGCGGTTCTCGATGTTCGGCTTGTGCAACGCGCCACTGTGGATGATCGCGTCGATCCGGCTGTTGCGGACCGTGCGCATGACAAGGTCGCGATCCGCGATCGAACCGACAATGTGGGTCTCCACCGATGGCACGGGATCGAGGCCGGTGACATCGTGACCAAGCTCTCGCAGGCGGGGCGCCAGCGCGCTGCCCAGCCAACCCGACGACCCTGTGAGCAAGATTCGCATTCGGCACACCATGATTTTTGACCGTGACGCTGTTAAGCACGGATGACAGGCGCCTGCGACCCGGTAAGTTGTGCGCCAGATGAGCGGCGGCGCTGCTCCGGACATCAACAGGGAGGCCTGCCATGACCCTTCGCCCGCTTTTCGCCCTTGTCGGCGTGCTCTGCTGCACCCTGCCCGCGCTCGCCGACGGTGAGGTGCAGAAACTCATCACCGCCGCCGACAAGGCACGGCTCGACAAATATGGCGAGACGCGCAAGGCGGCTCTTGCCGAGGCCAGAGCGGGCAACCCCGCCGAGGTCAAGCAGCTCGATGCCTTGCTGGCGAAGCCGCTGGTGTCTTTCTCCGACAAGGATCTGACCGGCAACTGGCAATGCCGCACCATCAAGGCCGGCGGACTTCCCCCGCTCGTCATCTACGGGTGGTTCAAATGCAAGGTGACAGATGACGGTTCCGGCTGGCGGCTGGAAAAGATCAGCGGCTCGCAGCGCACCAAGGGCCGCTTCTTCGACGACGGCGAGAAACGCGCGATCTATCTCGGCTCAGCCTACGTCAACAATGATCCGGCAAAGCCCTATGGCAGTGGCCCGCAAACCGACCAGGTCGGCTACACCTTCCGCAACAGCGCCAAGGAATGGCGTATTGAATTTCCCGCGCCCTACTACGAATCCAAGCTCGATATCATCGAATTCAAGCGCTGATCCGGCCATCGAAGGCCTGATCATCAAGGATTAACCCGGACGCCCTAGCATCCGGCCAGCCAAGGCCGGTACAGGCCGCATCTTGTTCAGCGGTGCGTCGCGAACCATGGAACCCCCGAAATCCAATATTGTGGTCGTCACCGAGGGCGGGCCGCACATCTGGGCGATCGTCAACGCCATCGCCGATCGGTTGGGGTCTGTCAGCGTCATCCTCGAAACCCCTGAATCAAAAAAACAATTGCTACTCAGGCGCGCCCGCCGCCAAGGCTGGATTTCTGTCATTGGCCAATTGGGCACGATGGTGCTGACGCGTCTGGGAAAGCGCTTCTTCGCCGGCCATGCCGCGCGGATGATCGCTGAGCAGAAGCTGCAGACCGAACCGAGGCCGGGCCAGTCGATCATCCACGTTGCCTCGGCGAATTCGCCGGAATGCCTGGAGGCAATCGCAGGGCTCAAGCCGGGCGTCGTGTTTCTCGCCGGTTGCCGCATGCTGACGCGGGAAACGTTGTCGAAAATCCCTTGCCCCGTCATCAATTATCACGCCGGAATCACGCCCAAATATCGCGGCATGAACGGCGGCTACTGGGCGCTGGTGAGCGATGACGCGGAGAATTTTGGCACCACCGTGCTGCTGGTCGATGCCGGCGTCGACACCGGCGGCGTGCTGCGGCAGGCGCGCGGCAAGCCTGAGCGCGGCGACAGTATTTCGAGCTACGCGCTGCGGCAGGCGGCCTTCTCGCGCGGGATCTGCGTCGAGGCGGTCAGCGACGTACTGGCCGGGAAACTCGCCACCATCGACCCGGGCCTGCCATCGCGACAATGGTATCATCCGACGATCTGGTTCTATCTCTGGACAGGCCTGAGAACCGGCATCTGGTGACGCGTTTTGCGCCCGAAACCCGAGGCCGGGCGCCGGTTTTCCTGGCGCGTCGAATCCGCCGCCGGCACAAGCCGCAAACGAATAAACGCGCCTTTCATTTTACGACATCCAAATGCGTCGCTTTTGAATGCGCGCGCGTCGTCCCATAACAAGCAGCACCACAGCACATGCGGCAATGCTCGATCCTTCTAGGAGTGAGAATTCATGGCCGATCTGATCGTCGTCTACTGGCGCGACATCCCCGCCCAGGTCATCGTCAAGAAGGGCCGGCAGAACGCCAAGCGCGAACTGCCGCTGCGCTTCACCGAGGCGATCGACATGTGCGCCATGCGCACCGGCGCCGGCGGCACCGACGACTATCTGGCCGAGTGGCGCAAGGCCGATCCTGTTCCTGTCGGTGACGACCTCGAAGCCGAGGTCGAAAAGGCCTTTCAGGACCTCGACACGAAATACGACCGCGACCGGCTGGTCGCTCTCGTCAAAGCCGGCGGGAAAGAAAATGTCTGAAACCGCCCCTGCCAAGGATGGCCCGACAGTTACGCAGGCCACTCTGAACAAGAAGGTAGCCCCGAAATCCGACTACAAGCCGGCCGATGTGTCGCCGCAGCGGCGCGTTCAGCGTTCCTTCGCGGTGCGGCTCTGGTCGGTGCGGCACTCGAAGCTGCTCGAGTGGTTCTATGCCAAATTCGCCGACACGTTCCTGCTGTTGCATCCCTTGTGGAAAGGCATCGGCTATAGCAGGGTCGAGGGGCCGATCAAATTCGTCGAAAAGCGCGTCAAGGGTTTCATGTTCGACTGCCGCATGTGCGGCCAGTGCATTCTCTCCTCGACTGGCATGTCGTGCCCGATGAACTGCCCCAAGCAATTGCGCAACGGCCCTTGCGGCGGCGTACGCGCCAACGGCAATTGCGAGGTCGAGCCCGACATGCCATGCGTCTGGGTCAAGGCCTGGGAAGGCTCCCAGAACATGGTGCATGGCGACAGGATCCTGACCGTGCAGAAGCCTGTCGACCAGTCGTTGCGTGAAACCTCGGCCTGGCTGCGGGTCACCGCGCAGGCGGCCGCCGCGCGCGAAGCCGCCACCAAGACCGGGGCATCGGCATGATCGGAGGCCAGCGCGACGAAAACCCGGCCGGCATCCATCTGCCGCTCGATCCCCTGCCCGGCCACACCTCGCGCGGCCGTCTGGAGCGCGTGCTTCGGCGTGGCGAGTTCGCGGTGACGACGGAACTCAACCCACCCGACAGTGCCGACCCGGAAGACGTCTACAACCGTGCCGGGATCTTCGACGGCTGGGTCGACGCCATCAACGCCGTCGATGCGTCGGGCGCCAACTGCCACATGTCGTCGGTCGGCATCTGCGCGCTGCTGACCCGCATGGGCTACGCGCCGATCATGCAGATCGCCTGCCGCGACAAGAACCGCATCGCCATCCAGGGCGACGTGCTGGGTGGCGCGGCGATGGGCGTCGCCAACATGCTGTGCCTTACCGGCGACGGCGTGCAGGCCGGCGACCAGCCCGGCGCCAAGCCGGTTTTCGACCTCGACTGCATGTCGCTGCTCGAGACCTGCCGCATCATGCGCGACAACGGCAAGTTCCTGTCCGGCCGCAAGCTGACGACGCCGCCGCAGCTTTTCCTCGGCGCGGCGATCAACCCGTTCGCGCCGCCCATCGACTTCCGCCCGCATCGCCTGGGCAAGAAGATCGCCTCCGGCGCGCAATTCGTGCAGAGCCAGTACTGTTTCGACGTGCCGATGTTCCGCGCCTACATGCAGAAGGTCCGCGACCTCGGCTACACCGAACAGTGCTTCATCCTGTGCGGCGTCGGCCCGCTGGCCTCGGCCAAGACGGCCAAATGGATCCGCTCGAACGTGCCGGGCATCCACATCCCCGATTCGGTCATCAAGCGACTGGAAGGCGCCCAGGACCAGAAGAAGGAAGGCAAGCAGCTCTGCATCGACATCATCAACGAGGTCAAGGAAATCCCCGGCGTTTCCGGCGTCCATGTGATGGCCTATCGCCAGGAGGAATATGTTGCCGAGATCGTCGATGAATCGGGCGTGCTCAAGGGCCGCCAGCCCTGGAAACGCGAAATCCGCCGCGACGATCAGCTCGTCGCCGACCGGCTCGACCACATACTGCACGATGAGATTACCGAAACCCAGGTGGACATGGTGAAGACCGCGCATTGATGGCGCAAACGGTCACCATTCGCTTGATCGAAATCAGATAACGATATAAAGAACTCTTTATATCACGGCGGAGAAAATTCATGACCCGTACCATCGTCGCCTCGGCGACACGAGAAATCATCATCGGCTTCGACCAGCCCTTCTGCGTGATCGGCGAGCGCATCAACCCGACCGGCCGCAAGAAACTGGCCGCGGAGATGATCGCGGGCAATTTCGAGACGGTGATCCGGGACGCGCTTGAGCAGGCAGCCTGTGGCGCCACCATGCTCGACGTCAACGCCGGCGTCACCTCGGTCAACCCGAATGAGACCGAGCCTGGCCTTTTGGTGCAGACGCTGGAGATCGTGCAGGGGCTGGTCGACCTGCCGCTGTCGATCGACAGTTCCGTGACCGCCGCGATCGAGGCGGCGCTGAAGGTCGCCAAGGGCCGCCCGCTGGTCAACTCCGTCACCGGCGAGGAAGAAAAGCTCGAAGCCATCCTGCCGCTGGTCAAGAAATACAACGTGCCGGTCGTCGCCATTTCCAACGACGAGACCGGCATTTCCATGGATCCGGACGTTCGCTTCGCGGTCGCCAAGAAGATCGTGCAGCGCTGCGCCGATTTCGGCATTCCCGCGCATGATGTCGTCGTCGACCCGCTGGTCATGCCGATCGGCGCGCTGGGCGATGCCGGCCGCCGGTGTTCGCGCTGCTGCGCCGCCTGCGTGAGGAGCTGAAGGTCAACACCACTTGCGGCCTGTCCAACATCTCCTTCGGCCTGCCGCACCGCCATGGCATCAACGCCGCCTTCATCCCGATGGTGATCGGCGCCGGCATGACATCGGCCATCATGAACCCGGTGCGCCCGCAGGAAATGGAAGCCGTGCGCGGCGCCAATGTGCTCAACGGCACCGACGAGAACTGCACCAACTGGATCAGGACCTACAAGGACTACAAGCCGGCCGAAGGCGGCCAGGCGGTTGCCGCACCGACGCAAGTCAATGCGCCGGGCGATGGCGCCAGCAACGGCGGTCGTCGCCGTGGCGGCCGTGAGGCCCGGATGGGTCGGGGATAAGCGCGCAATCGTGAATTCACCCGCCAACATCACCGATCCGCTCGTGCTGTTCATGCCGTCTGGCAAGCGCGGGCGGTTTCCAGTCGGCACGCCGGTGCTCGATGCCGCGCGCCAACTCGGCGTCTATGTCGAAAGCGTCTGCGGGGGACGCGCCACTTGCGGGCGCTGCCAGATCGAAGTGCAGGAAGGCAATTTCGCCAAGCACAAGATCGTCTCCTCCAACGACCACATCACGCCCAAGGGGCCCAAGGAAGAGCGCTATGAGCGCGTCCGCGGCCTGCCTGAACGGCGCCGCCTCTCCTGCTCGGCGCAGATCCTCGGCGATCTCGTCATCGATGTGCCGCAGGATACGGTCATCAATGCGCAAACCATCCGCAAGGATGCCGACACCAGGGTGATTGCCCGCGATGCGGCGATTCGCATGTGCTATGTCGAAATCGAAGAACCCGACATGCACAAGCCGCTCGGCGATCTCGACCGGCTGAAGATCGCGCTGATGCACGACTGGGGTCTGAAAAGCCTCGATTTCGATTTTCATCTGCTGCCGCAGGTGCAAGGCATCTTGCGCAAGGGCAACTGGACCGCGACCGCCGCCATCTACAAGGATGCCGACACCGAGACCGCGCGCGTCGTTGCGCTATGGCCTGGGCTCAAGAACGAGGCCTATGGCCTGGCCTGCGACATCGGCTCGACCACCATAGCCATGCATCTGGTGTCGCTGCTGTCGGGTCGCGTCGCCGCCTCGTCCGGCACATCGAACCCGCAGATCCGCTTCGGCGAGGATCTGATGAGCCGCGTCTCCTATGTGATGATGAACCCGGATGGCCGCGAAGGCATGACGGTCGCCGTGCGCGAGGCGATCTCGGGTCTGGTCGACAAGGTTTGCGCCGAGGGCAATGTTCAGCGCAACGACATCCTGGATTCCGTCTTCGTCGGCAATCCGATCATGCACCATCTGTTCCTCGGCATCGACCCGACCGAGCTCGGGGGCGCGCCCTTCGCACTGGCCGTCTCCGGCGCGGTGCACATCAAGGCATCCGATATCGGCCTCAAGCTCAACCAGGGCGCCAGGCTCTACATGCTGCCTTGCATCGCCGGCCATGTCGGCGCCGATGCGGCAGCGGTGACGCTGTCGGAAGGCCCGCATCGCCAGGACGAGATGATGCTGATCGTCGACGTCGGCACCAATGCCGAGATCGTGCTTGGCAATCGTGCGCGGGTCGTGGCTGCTTCGTCTCCCACCGGGCCGGCCTTCGAGGGCGCGGAAATCTCCGGCGGACAGCGCGCGGCGCCCGGCGCCATCGAGCGCGTGCGCATCGATCCCGACACGCTGGAGCCGAAATACCGCGTCATCGGCTCCGAACTGTGGTCCGACGAGCCGGGCTTCCTCGACAGCGTGCAGGCAACCGGTGTCACCGGCATCTGCGGCTCCGGCATCATCGAGGTGGTGGCGGAAATGTATCTCGCCGGCATCATCTCCGAGGACGGTGTCATCGACGGCGGGCTATCCGCCCGCTCGCCGCGCGTTACCGCCAACGGCCGCACCTTCTCCTATGTGCTGAAGGAAGGTGAGCCGAAGATCACCATTACCCAGACCGACGTGCGCGCCATCCAGCTTGCCAAGGCAGCGCTCTATGCCGGCACCAAGCTGTTGATGGAGAAGCAGCATACGGACCATGTCGACCGCATCCATTTCGCCGGCGCCTTTGGCTCCTTCATCGATCCGAAATACGCCATGGTGCTGGGCCTGATCCCCGATTGCGACCTCGACAAGGTGTCGGCTGTCGGCAACGCCGCCGGCGCAGGTGCGCGCATGGCGCTGCTCAATCGCGGCTATCGCCGCGAGATCGAGGACACGGTCAGCAAGATCGAAAAGATCGAGACGGCGCTGGAACCGAAATTCCAGGAGCATTTCGTCTACGCCATGGCGCTGCCGAACAAGGTCGATCCGTTCCCGAAACTGTCGGCGGCGGTGAAACTGCCGCCACGCAAGACAGTCAGCGAGGATGGCATTGCGGGCGACGCCGCCCCGCGCCGGCGTTCGCGCGAAGGCCACGCGGCCCGGCGCGGCCGGGAGTAACCTGACGTTCGCGGGCAAGCCGCGCCCTCATTTCATTTGCATGCAAATGTTTCCGGATCGCACGGATCCGGAAACCGAACCGCTGTTTTCGCGAAATCCATCCGATACATGCGCGGTGCATTTAAGCCGCCATCGAAGGGCCGGCCGGAAATGTCTTCCCGCTGTAGTGACCTTCCGGAGGAAACCAAAATGTCGATGTTCGAAAGCCTCGGCCGCTATGGTGTGGCCATCAAGATTGCCCATGACAGGAAGAAGTCGATCCGGGCCATGAACAACCTGCCGGCGCATGTCCAGAAGGACATCGGCTGGCCGGCATCGCCGCCCAGCGACCCGCAGGCCGCGCTCACCGCGCTGCTTCTGGGTACGCCGCGCTGATGACATTCGCCGACAAATGCAAACTGCTCGGCGCCCGCCGGGGATCTCGCACACCCCCGGCGGCCACCAGCAATAGGCTGCGCGCGGCACTCCTGCCGCGCCGTTGACCCTGCGGCTCGGATCACACCCGCGTGTGGACAGAGCGTAAAACTTGACATTTCGGGCCAAGGTACGATCTTCGCAGATAGTGGAGGTTTCTCTTAGTCGGCTCTTGCCGAAGTTCGTGTATTCGCATGCCAAGTTTCAAAAGCCACGTCGTGTCTTTCGTGCTCAGGCACAGCCGCAAGAAGGCGTTTTCCAGCCCGGAAAACCTGCAGCGCTGGATCGCTGCCGCGCGCAAGACGGAGGACCACCATCCGCCGGCCTCGCTGCACCAGCGCCTCGCCATCGAAACACGAACCATCGACGGCTTCCCGGTCTACGAAATCGCACCCAGAGCCGGTGAACAAAAGCGGATTCTCTACCTGCATGGCGGCGCCTATGTCTTTGAAATCACACCCTATCATTGGCACCTGATTGCCGAGATGGCCGACCGGCTCGGCTATGGCATCACGGTGCCGATCTATCCCATTGCCCCCGAACATGACTTCCATGCCATGTTCGGCATGGTCGGCGATGTCTACCGGCAAATGCTCGACGAGACCGAGGCGGAGGACATCATCTTCATGGGTGATTCCGCCGGCGGCAACATGGCCGTGGTCCTGACCATGATGGCCGCGGAAGAGGCCCTGCCCCTGCCGTCGCGCCATGTGCTGATCTCGCCCGGGCTCGACATGTCGCTCGCCAACCCCGCGGTGTTCGAGGCGGAGCGTAACGATCCCTGGCTCGGCATCCCCGGCGGGTTGGAAGCGATCAGGCTCTACAGTGCTGGCATCGACCGCAGCGACTGGCACATCAGCCCGGTCTATGGCGATCTGTCGGTGCTGCCGAAAACGCTGCTTCTGACTGGCTCGCGCGATCTGTTGACCCCCGACAATCTGATCTTCGCCGAAAAGGCACGTGCGGCCGGTGTCGAGGTCGATGTCGTTCACGAGGAAGGCATGTTCCACGTCTGGCCGTTGATCGACATGCCGGAATCACGTCGCGCCCGCCAACACATCGTCGCGTTCCTCAACGAGAGCCGCTCGCCGATCAGGCAGGACACGAGAACAAGATTTGAAGCGCCCTCCGCCGAGGCGGCGGAGTAGCGCCTCTACTTTGGATCCGGCACTATTGGCGGATCAGAATTTTCCGGTTTCCCGGAACACTTCGAAGGTCGCCCGGATATGGTCGGCAACGGCCTTGACCGGCGCGCTGGCGTCCGGCGCCACCACCATGGCCAGATTATAGGTGCCGATGTCGGGCATGCCGTCCTTCGGGCTGAGTTCGACCATGTCGTTGCCGAGGAACGACTTCGGCAGCGGCGCCACCGCAAGGTCGGACATGATCGCGGCACGTTGGCCGGCTGTGTGGGCACTCATATAGGCGATGCGGTAATTGCGGCCCTCGCGGCCGAGCGCGTCGAGCGCCCCGGCCCGCCGGGCGCAGCCCTCTTCCCACAGCGACACCGGCAAGGGTTCGCGCAGATGCGCGCAGCCGCCCTTGGCGCCAGCCCACACGATCGGCTCGGTCAACAGCACCTCGGCGCCGAGCGCGCTGGTCTTGTAGGAATTGGTCAGGAGCGTGATGTCGAGCGCCCGGTCGTCCATGCGCCGGCGCAGATTGATGCTCTGGTCGATGGTGACGTCGACGGCGATCGACGGATGCGACTGCGCGAAACGCTTCAGCACATGCGGCAGCACGCGCTCGCCATAATCATCCGGGGAGCCGAGCCGGACAACGCCGACGATGTCGGGAATGATGAACTTCGACACCACCTCGCGGTTGATCGACAGCAGCCTGCGGGCATAGCCGAGCAGCATTTCGCCGTCCGTGGTCAGCGTCACCGAGCGCGCGTCGCGCGCGAACACCGAGCGGCCAAGAATGTCCTCCAGCTTCTTGATCTGCATGGAGACAGCCGACGGCGTGCGGAAGACGGCGTTGGCGGCTGTGGTGAAGCTGCCGGTCTCGGCGATCGCCACGAAGGTGCGCAAAACGTCGAGATCGAGCAATGGCAGCGGATGATTGAGTGGGGCGTTCATGGGAAGTGATCTTCAATTTTTCTGATACAAAGCATCATTCCATTTCGTTTGATTGAACATCAGATTGGGAGGATAGTCAACTCCATCGAAGCAGGTTGCTGCCACAAGCAGCCACGAAACGACCACGACACAAACCTGCAATCGACATGAAATGAAGCTGAAACACACCACGCGTAACACCTCACCCATCCAGCGCTGGAACCCTTCCAGCCCGGCAAGCAAGGAGAATGAAATGTCTATCCTGTCATCCATCGGTCGTATCGCGACCGAATTCAGCGCGGCCCGTGCCCGCTACCAGACCGAACGCGCCATCCGCTCCCTGCCGATCGAACTGCAGAAGGACATCGGTTGGCCTGAAGCTTCCGACAGCAGGACCGGTATCCGCAACGGCATCGGATCCTGGGCTGGAGCAAAGTAGATCGTGTGTATCAAGTGCTGAAGGCCTGCCGCGCGAAACAGCCCGGCAGGCCTTCTCTATTTAATTTGTATTCAAATGAATTTTGAAGCCATGCGACGGCTGCATGGCGCATATGAGCAAGCCGCATAGCGGCTCATGTTTTCATTTAATGCCTTGTAAATAATCGCAAATTTCAGGCACCCGGCCCCAAATTTCAGGCACCCTGCCCAAACTTGTCGCATTTTGTGTCGCTTTTCATGTCAAGCGCTTCGCTTTTGCGATTTAGTTTTACGCAGCGCAAGCCTATATCAGCGCCAGCAAACGAGCTGCCCCACTCCATCAAGCGAAGGCGACCCGTCTGAGCAACAAATGGAGATGATCATGAAGCTTTTTGCCCGCCTCTTTGCCCGCCGCGAAATGAACCTGACCACCGCTCTCGAGCGTCAGCGTCTTGCCAACACCATGCCCGGCCAGACCGGCGCAATGGCCGCGGCCCGCCTCGGCTTCGTCGCCTGAAGATTTTTCCAGGCAGCGCTTCCCTGCCGCTGCTTTTTTGACTGCAACGCCGCCCGGCCCCGGCCGAGGCGGCGTTTTTGTCTTGCGCCGTGGACTCTGACTATCCTTTGAACAGTCGCGGCCCGCTTCCAGGGCGCGCTGCCCGCCAATTGCCCATTTGCGACCCGTGTCGCAAATTTAATCTCGTTCGGACGGCGTAGCCGATTGACAGGAATGGTTTTTCCTGATGTCGCTATGCTATTCGCGACATCCTGTTCGCGCCATCGCAGCGTGAGGTTCCCTTGAACGCCGTAAAGCATCCGATCAAGCGATCGTTTGTATTCTTCCTTGTCCCCGATTTCACCATGATCGCCTTTGCGACCGCGCTCGACCCGCTGCGCTCGGCCAACCGCATGCTCGGCTACGAAGCCTATCGCTGGCGCCTTGCCAGCATCGACGGCAAGCCGGTGCGCGCCTCGAACGGTGTCGAATGCGCGGTCAACACCTCGCTGGAAGAAGAACGCAAGAAGATGGCCGGCCCCGAGCGACCTAATATCGCCATCGTCTGCAGCGGCATCAATGTCGAGCGCTACCAGAACAAGTCGGCCTTCGCCTGGTTGCGCGAGGAATACAATCGCGGCGTCGCCGTCGGTGGCCTGTGCACCGGCGCGCACATATTGGCGGCCGCCGGACTTCTGTCCAACAAGCGCTGTGCCATCCATTGGGAGAACCTGCCGGGCTTTTCCGAGGCGTTCCCGAAGGCCAACGTCTTTGCCGATCTCTTCGAGATCGACCAGAACGTCTACACCTGCGCCGGCGGCACGGCCGCACTCGACATGATGCTGAAGCTGATCGGCGACGATTTCGACGAGAACCTCGTCAACCGCGTGTGCGAGCAGGTGCTGACCGACCGCGTGCGCAGCCCGACAGACCGCCAGCGCCTGCCGCTGCGCGCGCGCCTCGGCGTGCAGAACTCGAAAGTGCTGACCATCATCGAGTTGATGGAGGGCAATTTGTCCGAGCCGCTGTCGCTGATCGAGATCGCCGACCATGTCGACCTGTCGCGCCGCCAAATCGAGCGGCTGTTCCGCACCGAGATGGGACGCTCCCCCGCCCGCTACTATCTGGAAATCCGGCTCGACCGCGCCAGGCATCTGCTGATCCAGTCGTCGATGCCGGTGGTCGAGGTGGCGGTCGCCTGTGGCTTCGTCTCGGCCTCGCATTTCTCGAAATGCTACCGCGAGCTCTACGCCCGCTCGCCGCAGCAGGAGCGCGTCGACCGCAAGCAGTTGTTGGCGGCCTGATCCGGCAATCCACGAACCTAGGCCGGCTGCGCCTGCGCCGTGCGCATCGCCTCGACGCGGATGTCCTCGGTCAGCCTTGCCTTCAGCGCCGAGAATTCCGGGCTGGTCTTCAGCGTGTAATGGCGCGGATGCGGCAGGTCGACGGCGACATCCGACTTGATGCGGCCAGGCCGCGCCGTCATCACGATCACACGCGAGGCCATGAAGATGGCCTCCTCGATGTCGTGGGTGACGAACAGCACCGTCTTCTTGCGCCGTTCCCAGATGCCGAGCAGCAGTTCCTGCATCAGCCCGCGCGTCTGGTTGTCGAGCGCGCCGAACGGCTCGTCCAGCAACAGGATCTCGGGATCGTTGGCAAGCGCCCCGGCGATCGCCGTGCGCTGTTGCATGCCGCCGGAAAGCTGCTTCGGCCAATGGTTCTCGAACCCCTTCAGTCCGACGAGGTCGACATAGGAAGCAACCATCCCGTCCCGCTCCTTTTCGGCCATGCCACGTTCGCGCATGCCGAAGGCGATGTTCTCGGCGACCGTCAGCCAGGGGAAAAGCGTGTAGGACTGGAAGACCATGCCGCGATCGGGGCCAGGCCGATTGACCGCCTTGCCGTCGAGCAGCACACGGCCTTCGCTCGGCGCTTCCAGGCCCGCGACGATCCTCAACAGCGTCGACTTTCCGCAGCCGGACGGCCCAAGGATGGTGATGAAGTCGTTGGCGGCGACCGCCAGGTCGATCGGCATCAACGCCTTGACCGGTTGACCACCGCGCACGCCGGCAAAGGTGCGGCTGACATTTTCGATCAGCAGCTTGCTCACGCCAGGCTCCATGGAAAGAGCCAGCGGTTGAACGCCTTGAAGGCGAAATCGGACAACAGCCCGATCAACCCGATGATGATGATGCCGAAGATGATCTGTCCCGTCGCCAGCCGCGACTGGCTGTTGATGATCATGTAGCCGATGCCGGAAGACGAGCCGATCAGCTCGGCGACGATGACATAGGTCCAGGCCCAGCCGAGCACCAGCCGCAGCGTCTCGGCGATCTCCGGCGCGTTGGCCGGCATGATCACCCGGCTGACGATGCCATTGTTCGTGGAACCCAGCGTATAGGCGGCCTCGACCAGGTCGCGCCGCGTGGAGCCGACCTTGACCGCGATGATCAGGATGATCTGGAACACCGAGCCGACGAAGATGACGAGCAGCTTTTCCAGTTCGCCGATGCCCGCCCACAGGATCAGCAGCGGAATGAAGGCGGAGGCCGGCAGATAGCGGGCGAAGGAGACGAATGGCTCCAGAAACGCCTCCACCGGCTTCCAGGCCCCCATCGCGATACCGAGCGGCACCGCGACAACGGACGCTAGCAGGAAGCCGCCGAAGACCCGCCAGATGGTGATCAGTATGTCGAGCCAGAAACGATCCTCGACGAGCAGCCGCCAACCGTCCCGGAGCATCGACAGCGGATCGGCGAGGAAGATGCGATTGACGTGGCCGCCAAGCGTGATCCACGCCCAGAACGCAACGAACAGCACGAAGAAGGATATGCCGAGCACGGTCCGGATGCCCGGCGGGACTGGATGCAAGGGGCGCATCGTCAAATCGTCCCCATCTTCAAATCGTCCCCGTGCTCAAATCGTGCTTTGTCCAGGAGAAGACGACGGCGCCGGGCGCCGCCGCATTGTGGTCAGAAGCCGGACGGTCAGTTCGACACGGCGCTGGTATCGGCCAGCGTGGAAACGTCGGGCGCTTCCTTGATCAGCCCCATCTGCAGCAGCAGTTCGCCCGCGGTCTTGGAAAAGTCCTGGAATTCCTTGGTGAAGAACTGCTTGTTCTCCGCCCGGTCGGCCCATTTCAGGTACTTCGCCGAATCCTCGAACTCCTTGGCCGACTGCTTCACATCGGCGCCCATGATCTCGTAGGATTTCTGCGGGTCCTTCTTGATCAGGTCGAGCGCATCGAAATAGCTGTCGGCGAGCGCCTTTGCCGCGTCGGGATTGGCCTTGAGGAATTCGGGCGTGCAGCCGACCGTGTCGAGCACCATCGGGTAGTCGAGCGTGGTCGCCAGGATGTGGCCCTGATCGGACTTGTCGCGCACGGCCGAGATGAACGGCTCATAGGTGACAGCGGCGTCGTTCTGGCCGGCAAGGAAGGCCTGCGCCGCGGCGTCCGGCTCCAGGTTGACGACGGTCACGTCCTTGGTCGACATGCCGTTCTTGTTCAGCACCCAGGCCAGCATGAAATAGGGCGACGTTCCCGGTGCCGAGGACGCGACATTCTTGCCCTTGAGATCGGCGACGGTCTTGATGTCGTTGCGGGCGACGATGCCGTCGGCGCCATAGGATTTGTCGAGCTGGAATATCTGCTTGGTAGTCACCCCGCTGGCGTTCCACACCAGCCAGGTCTCGACCGTGGTGGCAGCGCATTGCAGGTCGCCGCTGGCGATGGCAAGCGGCCGGCTCGCTTGCGGTACTTTCTTCAAGGTCACGTCGAGACCGTGTTTCTTGAAGATACCTGCCTGCTTGGCAAGCGTCAGCGGCGCGAATCCGGTCCATCCGCTGATGCCGATGGTGAGCGATGTTGCGGCCATCACCGGTGCGGACAGACCGGCGGCAAGCGTCAATGTTGCGGCAAAAACGGCGATCCTGGTCATCTCAGTTCCCCTTTTGTTTCCTGGATGGGGAATTGTTCACAGACGCCAATCGGCTTGTCAATCAACAGCTTGGTGAGGCACATGGGTGGACCGGGCGGCGACACGCACCCGATTGGCGCCCGGCTGCCGAAACGGCACCCGGCCGCCTGAAATCCAGTATCAGTAGCCGTCGCAATAGCATTCCGCCGACGAGATGCGGTCGTTCCAGTCGCCTCCGAGCTCACGGGCCCTGCGCCTGATCTCGATCCATTCCCCCCTCATGCCAGTGTGCTCATAGGCGACGAGCGTGCAGCCACGGCGCACGAACACCGAGGACACGCGGTCGTTCCAGAACTGGCCGCCGCGAAAACTGACGGCATCGTCGGCCTCCATCTCGATCGACCGTCCGCGAAAATTCACATGCTCGAACATGACGCAGGCGGGCTGATCGTTGTACTGGGCGTTCGCACCGTCGGCATAGAGCACGGATGCGACCGCAGTCAGGATTACAAGACGTTTCATTCTGATGTTTCCTCGGTTTGACCGCGGCCCCGACCCTTCGCGGGTGGTCCCAATTTGCCACTGCTTCGGGCGACGAGGCAAGCCTGTGGCAACACGAGATCCGGCCTAGCGGCTGTCGAACATCCAGCTGCGGTTACGCCACATTTTCTCGCCGACCAGGCAGTCGGTGGCGGACCTGTCCTGAGCTAGCACCACCGGCGGATGATCTGCCTCCTCGGCCGCCCATTGCGGCGAGGCCGGACCGGCAAGCTCCAGCACCAACTTGCGGCGGATGGCTTCGGGAAATTGCGTCCAGTCGTTGACCGGGATCATGAAGGCTCCGGGACCGCCGATGACGCAATCGCTGTAGTAGCGATTGAGATTGTTGACATCGTAGGCGCCGGTGAAGCCGCCCCGGGTCATCAGCGGCAGGCCGTTAATGACGATGCCCTGCTTGACCACGCCATCGCGGATCAGATTGACCGGCGCGCCCTGGTTGTTGGGACCGTCGCCTGAAATGTCGATCACCCGCTTCGTCCCCTGGTAGCCGCTTTCGGTGAAGAGGTCGCTGCCGAACTCCAGCGCGCCGGAAATCGAGGTGCGCCGCGCGCTGTTGGGCGGCTGGGCGGACAATCGCGCAACCACCCGCTCGGCGTCGGCACGGTTGGCGATCACCGTCCACGGCACGATGACGCGCTGCCAGGTGGTGCCGGCCCATTCGACATAGGTGACGGCGATCTTGCCATAAGCACCGTCGGCGATGGCCTGCAGCACGTTGTCATGTGTCAGCGCCGCCGCGTAGCCGTGACGCTGGATCTCGAGTTCGTCCGCCGACATCGACAGCGACACATCGACCGCCAGCACCAGTTCGACGTCGACCGGCTCGTCGGCCAGGGACGCAGGTGCCAGCCAAAGCATCAGCGCCAGCGCGGCGCCGCTCGACAGGACATGTCTTGCGTATGAGGAAGCAGACATTCTCCGAGGGTAAGCGAAAACAGCCCCGTTAAAAAGACAAAAGCCCGGCCGAAGGCCAGGCTTTTGCGATCAGTCCGTTGCTCCATCAGGCAATCAGCTGCGCGGCTTGAGGTTCTCCGGGTCGTAAAGTGGCTTGTAACCGACGGCGGCCACTTCCACCGGATAGGTCTCGCCGAAATATTCGATGGCAAGCTTGCGGCCTTCCTGGGCATAGGCCCACGGCAGGTAGGCGAGACCGATGTTCTTGCCGATGGTCGGGCCATAGGCCATCGAAGTGGTGAACGACCGGCGGCCGAGTTCGTCGACCAGCGTTTCGCCCGTCTTCGGGTCCATCACCGGCATCGTGCCGACCGGATAGCGGGCAACGCCTTTCGCATCGACATTGTCGGTCATGACAAGCGTGCACAGCATGGCGGGCTGATGCTCACGGGCGCGATACTCCACATGCTTGGCCTTGCCGCAGAAATCGTTCTCCTTGACCTTTGGACGCGCGAGATCGGCTTCGAGCAGATTGTACTCGGTCAGAAGATCGGCGTTCTGCAGGCGCAGGCTCTTTTCCATGCGGCGGGTGTTGGCATAGGTCTCGACGCCGAACGGCATCACCCCGGTCGAGCGTAGCGCGTCCCAGACGGCGAGGCCGTCCTCGTAGCGCATATGCAATTCCCAGCCCTGCTCGCCGACATAGGAAATGCGGAAAGCGGTGACATCCTTGCCGCCGATCCGGACCGGCTTGATCGCCGCGAAGGGGAAGTTCTCGTGCGAAAGCCCGTCCGGATTTTCGACCACCTTTTGCAGTGTAGCGCGGGCATTCGGACCCCAGATGCCGATGGTGACGAATTTTTCCGTCACGTCGGTGATGGTGACATCAAAGCCTTTGTCCTGCGCGGTGCGGCGCATGTACTGGAAGTCGCGCGGGCCGGCGTCGGCGCCGTCGATCAAACGGCAGCGGTCGGCCATGCGGATCACGGTAAAGTCGGCGCGCACCATGCCTTCCTCGTCGAGGAAGTGGGTGTAGATGCCCTTGCCTACGTTGTTGTCGCCACCGATCTTGGCCGCGCACAGCCATTCCAGCAGCGCGACATGGTCTGGGCCTTCGATGTCATACATGGCGAAGTGCGACAGGTTGACGATGCCGCAATCCTCGCTCATCGCCAGATGTTCGGCATTGGAGACGCGCCAGAAATGGCGGTTGTCCCACTCATTCTCGCGCACCGGCACCCGGTTGCCGTATTTCTCCAAAAGGTGCTCGTTGGCGGCATAGCCGTGCGCCCGCTCCCAGCCGCCCAGTTCCATGAAATAGCCGCCGAGTTCCTTCTCGCGCTCCCAGAACGGCGAGCGCCTGATGTTGCGGCCCTTGGAGAACGGCTCGCGCGGGTGCACCGCCGGATTGTAGACCTTCATCGCCGTCTCGGTGCAGCGATCCCAGATGAACTGCTCCTTCATCTGGTGCGGATAGAAGCGCGCATAGTCGATGGCGTGGTGGTCGATCGAGGTGCGGCCGTCGGTCATCCAGTCGGCGATCAGCTTGCCCATGCCGGGGCCGTCCTTGACCCAGATGGCGACGGCATACCACAGGCCCCGCACCTTCTGGCTCTCGCCCATCGACGGGCCGCCATCCGCCGTCACTTGCAGCAGGCCGTTGAAGGAATGGCTTTCGTTGTAGCCGAGTTCACCCAGGATCGGCGTCAGTTCCATGGCGCGCTCGAGCGGCGCCGGGATCTGTTCCATGTCGAGGTCGCGCTGCGACGGCGAAAGCCGCGCCTGGTCCTTCTCCAGCAGGTCGCGCGGATGGCAGAGACGCGGATTGGTCTCCTCGTAATAGCCCCATTCGATCTGGCCGCCCTCGGCGGTCTTGGGGTCGCCGGTGTCGCGCATATAGGCCGAGTTGCCCTGGTCGCGCAGCAGCGGCCAGCCGATCTCCTTGCCGGTGCCGGCGAACTCATTGTAGGGCCCGAAGAAAGTCAGCGGATGGTCAATCGGCATGACCGGAAGATCCTCGCCGACCATCTCCGCGATCAGCCGGCCCCAGATGCCGGCGCAGACGATGACATAGTCGGCCTCGATGGTGCCACGATCGGTCACCACGGCGCTGATGCGGCCGTTCTTGACGACGAGTGACCTCGCCGGCGTGTTGGCGAAGGACTTCAGCTTGCCGGAGGCTTCGGCCTGGTCGACCAGCTTGCCGGCAACGGTCTGCGAGCGCGGTATGACGAGGCCGGCATCCGGGTCCCACAGCCCGCCCTGCACCATGTCCTGTTCGATCAGCGGAAATTTTTCCTTGATCTCGGCGGGTTCGATCAGGCGCGCGCGGGTGCCGAAGGCCTTCGCCGAGGCGATCTTGCGCTTGATTTCCTCCATGCGGCTGTCGTCGCCGACGCGCGCGACCTCAAGGCCGCCGATACGCGCGTAGTGGCCCATCTTCTCGTAGAAATCGATGGAATAGAGCGTCGTCCAGCAAGACAGGAAATCGTGGCTGGTCGTATAGCAGAAGTCGGAGGCGTGCGCCGTCGAGCCGATGTCGGTCGGGATGCCGGACTTGTCGATGCCGACAATGTCGTCCCAGCCGCGCTCGATCAGGTGGTGGGCGATCGACGCGCCGACAATACCGCCCAGGCCGACGATGACGACCTTCGCCTTTTTCGGAAACTCTGCCATTGCCCGCGACTCCAAAGTGCTATTGCGGGCTGCGTCGGCGCCCGTTTGATCGGCGCACAATATGCAGGCGACGGCCACCAGGCTACCGCCTGTTTGCGACACGCCACAGATGCGGCGCGACCCGATATGAATCAGGAATCGCTACCCTTCAGGCGAAGGCCCAGATGTCCTCGGCCTGGAAGCCGACCTGGTAGCCCGCGGTCTTCATCTTGACCACGACCTGGCCGATCTCCGCTGCCGGCAGCGCGCCGACCTCGACCTTGATCATGCCTGGACGATAGCGCTTGAGGTCGAGCTGTTCGAAGACGATCCAATCGGCGCCCTCGCAATCGACGAGGAAGGCGTCGATGTGGGTGATGCCGTTGCGGTCGAGCAATGTCTGCAGCGTTTCCGACGGCACCTCGATATCCCTGAGATGCGGTGCGAACTTGTTGAAGTTGGCGTCGGCCTCGCCCCAGGCATTCTTGCCCGACATCAGATTGGTGTCGGTGACCGACGAGCAGCCTATGAACTCGATGGGCAGCGTACCCGCCTCGAGCGCGGCGGCATCGAAGGTATGGACGGTGATCGTCCCCTTCGTCTTGGTGACAGCCACCGGCTCGATGATAAACCGGCTCGTGTCGGGATAGTTGGCGCGCAGTCGTTTCTGATTATAGGGGATCGGCTCAACCAGCACGGCGCGAGCGCCAGCAATCCTGTGCAGCCATGGCGTGACGTCGTCGAACAGCGCACCGTCGCAGGCCCCGACATTGACCATCTGGAACGGCCGTCCCGCCCCATTGAGGCGCGCCTTCAGCGCCGCCTTGGCCAGGAACTTTGTCCCGCGCAGCGACGGCCCCCGATCGAGTACGCCCTCGGGAAGACCAAGCGACAGGGCAATGCGCGCCAGGCTGGATACGGAACTCATGACTTGTCTCCAGGAATGACGTGCAAGGCGGCGCGCTGCTGGCCACGGGCCACTGTCGCCCACAGTGCCATCAGCGGCGTCGCCAGCAGCAGGAATGGCGGGACCAGATGCGGGAAATAGATGCGGGTGTCGTGAATCGGGAAGACGACGAACTTCGCCAGCGCGCCGAGCACCAGCGCCGCAAACAGGATGCCTGCACGACGGTCGAGGCGGAAGCCGGCGCGGCCGGCCGCATACCAGCCGGCCAGTGCGAGCACCGACACGCCGACCCAGCTGTTCAGGCTGACCGCGCGCAGCAGCGACGTGGCAAACGCCCGGAGATAGGCTGTGACCGAAAATGGCGGCTCGAACCCGTCCATGTTGTAATGCTGCTCGATGCTGGAGAACCACAGATGCGGCCACCAGCCGGGATGATGGGCCCAGTGCGAGATGGCGAAATAGGCGACGAAGGAAGCCGCAAAGCCGGCCAGCGCGCCCCATGCCTTCTGCCGGAACGCGACCAACAGCACCGCGAAAATAGCCAGGAAAACTATAGTGTCCGGCCGCGCCATGAAGGCGAGGAAGAGCAGGACCGCGGTTGCCACCTCGTGGCCCCGGACATAGGCGTAGAGCCCGCCGAGAAACAGCGCCGAACACAACAGATCGGGCGTCGAGGCACGCGCCGCATCGCCGAAATCGGCCATGATCAGCACAGCGCCGACCACAGGCGCCAACGCCAATGCCTTCTGCGAGCGCAGCCAGAGCAAGGCGATCGCGCCGAACAGCAAGACGGAGAACACCGAGACGAGCCGCATCGCCTCGACCGGCGACATCACAGAACTCATCGTCGACAGGATCTCGGCGTAGAGGAACTTGATCCGGTACATGCCAAGCAGCGAGTGGAAGTCGGCGGCATTTTCCGTCATGTGGCTGCGGAAGCCGCCGCCATCATCGGTCAACGTCTTGTAATCGGCGGCCGAAACACCTGATTTGACAGTGTTGTAGGCGTAGTCATGCAGCGCCTGCGCATCGGGATAGCTGCCTTCCTCTGATATGGCGAGATAGGGCAGCATGTCCCAGTTGGCGTCGGGCATCACCCATGCCGTAAACGCCGTCAAAAGAATATAGAGCGCGAAGGCCGCCGCGCCGATCGGCGCGGCCAGCCGCGCATAAGTCCCCTCGCCCCACGCCAGACCGGCCTCGGTGAGCCGGTCGAGCGGGTTTTTCGCGGTGGGAGATTTGGTCAGCATTGCTCAGCGAACTTCTATCTAGCGGACTTGGCTTTTGACGAAATCCTTCACGATCGACACGATGCCGCGCGACAGCAGGCTGTCGAAGGCATCGACGAAGCGGTCGACATGCTCGCGCTGGCAGATCAGCGGTGGCTCGAGCCGGATGACGTTGCGATTGTATTCGGTGAAGGCAACGAGCACGTCATAGTCGCGCAAGAGCAGCGCGCCGACGAAGCCCGACAGGGAGCCCTTCAGCTTGTCGTCGAGCACGCTGACGATCGGGCGCAGCACCATCGGCAAGGTTTGCGAGAAGTCGTGGAACTCCAGGCCGACCATGAGGCCCTTGCCGCGCACGTCCTTGATGATCTTCGGGTACTTCTCCTTCAGTGCCTGCAGCCGCTGCAGCAGATAGTCGCCGGTGACGGCGGCGTTGTCGATCAACCCCTCGTCATACAGCACGTTGAGCGCCTCGATCGAGGTGACACAGGCCTCGCCCATGCCACCGAAAGTCGCCATCGCATGGATCATTGCCGTCTTCGGCGTGCCATAGGCCTTCATGTAGACCTCGCGCCGGGCAATCATCGCGCCGACCGCCGCCTTGCCGCCGCCAAGCGACTTGGCCAGAGCCGTCACATCGGGAATCACGCCGTAATGCTCGAAGGCATAGAAGCGGCCCGAGCGGCCATAGCCGCACTGCACTTCGTCGGCGACCCACAGCACGCCATACTGGTCGCACAGGGCGCGCAGCTTCTGCCAGTATTCGGCGGGCGCCTGGATGATGCCACCACCGCCCTGGATGGTTTCGAGCACGATGACGCCGACCTCCGGGTCGGAGCGGAACAGGCGCTCGACCGCCTCGATGTCGGCAAAGGGAATACGGACCGTGTTGTCCGCCATCTTGAAGTCGGCGCGATAGAGCTGGCCGTCCGTAATGCCCAGCACGCCCTTGGTCTTACCGTGGAAGGAATTCTCGGCATAGACGATTTTCGGCCGCTTCGGGCCGGCGGCGCGCTCGGCAAGCTTCACCGCGGCTTCCATGGCTTCGGAGCCGGACGAACCGAGGAACACCATGTCGAGATCGCCCGGCGAGCATTTGGCAATGTTGTGCGCAAGTGCCGCCGCATATTGCGACATGAAGGCGATGGCGATTTCCTGCCGCTTCTCCTCCTGGAATCTTTTCCGCGCCTCCAGGATACGCGGATGGTTATGGCCGAAGGCCAGGGAACCGAAACCGCCGAAGAAGTCTAGGATCTTGCGGCCATTCTGGTCGATGTAGAACATGCCTTCGGCGCGCTCGATCTTGATCTTGTGGAAGCCGAGCAGCTTCATGAAATGCAGCTGGCCAGGATTGAGATGCGCCTTGAACAGGTCGGTCATGCGCGCGACATCCATCGACTTGGCCTGCTCGACGCTGATCAGGTCGGGCTTGGCTATGGTGGCGGGCGACAGCGCCGGCGCGCTGACCATGGTGCGCGCATTCGTCTGTTCGGGCTTGGCCATGACGGTCATTTCAATCTCCTGTCTGCGCGCACGAGCAGGATCGTGCGCCACGAAAGCTGTTTTGCGAGCCCGCTATTCGGCGGGCACATGTTTGGCGGCGACAGCGTGACCGGCCTTCTTGGCGCGGTACTCGCTGTAGGCGGCGATCAGCATGTCCTCGTCGCGATACTGCGGCACCCAGCCGAGCTGGCGTCCGGCCTTGGAGACGTCGAGCACGCACTCCTCGTCGGCGATCAGATATTGCTCCGGGTCCATGATCGGCATGTTCATGAGATCGAGCAGGTCGAGCGTGCGCTTGACCGCCCAGCCCGGCGTGGGCAGCAGGATCGACTTCGAGCCGGCATGCCGGATCAGATCGCCGAGCAGTTTCTTCACCGGCGGCGGGTTGAGCGAGCCGAGATTATAGGCTTCGTTTGGCACGCCGGCCTTCCAGGCCGCGCGGGCAGCTTCCGCACAATCGAAAACAGAGATGAACTGATACGGGTTGCGGCCCGAACCGATCATCGGCACGGGCAGATTCCAGTCGATCAGCTTGAACAGCTTTTCCAGGATGCCGAGCCGGCCGGGGCCGATGATCAGGCGCGGGCGAAACAGCGAGATCGACATGCCGCGCTTGCGCCATTCGGCGGCCAGTTCCTCGGTCTTCTGCTTCGACCAGCCATACTCGCCAAGCGGCGCGACCGGGTGCTCTTCGGTCATCGGCTGCGTGACCGTGTGGCCGTAGATCATGTCGGTCGTATAGTGGACGAGCTTGGGTGCGCCGGCTCTGTCCATGGCCTGCATGATGTGCTCGGTGCCATGGAAATTGACTGGAAAGAAGAAATCGTGCCGCTTGGCGCGCACCTGGATCGGCGACAGCATCTTGGCCGACAAATTGTAGACCATGTCGTCCGGCTTGATGCCGACACAGGCCACCGAGGCAGCCTCGGTCACGTCGCACTGGACGAAACGGACGGTGCGATAGTGCGGCAGGTCGCTCTTGACGATGTCGGCGACGACAACCTCCTCACCATCGGCCACAAGCTTCGGGGCAAGGTGGCGGCCGACGAAACCGTCGCCGCCGAAAATCACATGTCTCATCGAACGGTCTCGCTGTGAATCTTGTCGGACGAAAGGGAAGCCGTTTCCTCGTCATGCCCGCGCCCACTTTGCGCGATCAGCACCGTGCCGACGCAGATGCAGGCGATGCCGGCGATGCGCCAGCCATTGAGATCCTCGCGGAAGACGAAATAAGCGAAGATGGCGACGGCGACATAGGCGAGGCTGAGGAACGGATAGGCGAAGGAAAGCTCGACCTTGGACAGTACATAGAGGTGCGAGGCCATCGAGATGACGAAGGTGCACAGGCCAAGGAACACCCAGGGGCTGAAGACGATCTGCAACAGTTTGATGAGCGGGTTGACGCCTTCGAACGAGATCGGCCCGAGCGACATCATGCCTTGCTTCAGCATCAGCTGCGCCGCGGCATTGGTCATGACCGTAAAGAGAATGAAGACGATGTATTTCATGTTTTCCAAGCCACCCCTTCACGTTTCCTATTACAAACCCGCGAATATTTCGTGAAGTCAAAAGAGTTTTTTGAGTGAACCGCAGTATTATCGATATGCTAACCAAGATTGTTTCAAATTCTATCTATTCCGCGGCTTCGACAGCACCGCGCCGCGTGTCGAGCTTCTTTGCGGTCCGCGCCCAGAAGCTTGACATGAAGGCTGGATCGCGAAGCGCCTCCAGCCGCGGCCATTCAGGAAAGGACGAAGCGAAGATATCGGCGCCCATGCGGGCGTCCTTGTAGGGGTTGACCGCGCCGCCGGCCTCGACCGTGATGCGGTCGAGTTCCCGCAGCAAGGCCAGCGTCGCCGCTCCCCTGTTGGGGAAATCAAGCGTCAGTGTGTAGCCGGGACGCGGGAATGAAAGCAGCGCCGGCGAGCGTACGCTGCCGAAGCGTTTCAGCACGGTGAGGAACGACCCCTGCCCGGCTTGCCTGGCGGCGGCGAGTAGCTCCGGCACCACGGCGCGCGCGGCCGCTTCCGGTATCACGCTCTGGTGCTGGAAAAGCCCTTTCGGCCCGTAAAGCCGGTTCCAGTCGCGCACGCCGTCAAGCGGAAAGAAGAAACTGTGGTAGCCGACCTGGCGCGGCGCCGTCGACCGCCCCTTCTTCCAACGATAGGCGGCGTTGAATGCGGTCAGGAACGGGCGATTGAGCACATTGAACGGCGGCTGGACCGGTATCGAGAGATTGCCGCCGGCACGCGAGGCGGCATGCGAACCGTGCTCGGCATGATTACCGGTGAACAGCAACCCACGGCCGCTGTTGCGACCGCCGGCAAGCTGGTCGATCCAGGCGACCGCGTATTCATTGGCCTGATCAGCGGCCTCGGCCAAGCCGAAGAACTCGCCAAGGTCGCAAAACGGCGTCGCCTTCTCGACGATGTCGAGTGAAGGAACCCGCATCAACCGGATCGAGACCGACAGGATAAGGCCGGTCAGTCCCATGCCGCCGATCGTCGCCCGAAACAACCGCGGATTGTCTGTCGCCGAACAGCGATAGGTCTTTCCATCGGACCGTAGCAGCGTGAAGGTCTCGACATGGCAGCCGAAGGTGCCGCGCCGATGATGGTTCTTGCCATGGACGTCATTGGCGATGGCGCCGCCGAGCGTGACGAATTGCGTGCCCGGAACAACCGCCGGGAAGAAGCCGTATGGCGCGGCGTGGGCGATGATGTCGGAGAGGAGCACGCCGGAGTCCGCCTCGATAAGACCCGTCTCGGCGTTGAAGGCTCGGATACGGTTCAACGACCGCATGTCGACGATCGTGCCGGCCTCGTTCTGGCAGGAATCGCCATAGGAGCGCCCATTGCCATAGGCCAGCAGCGACGCCGGCTCGGCCTGGCCTGCCCTCAGCAGCGCAATGCCATCCTCGGCGCCGATCGCGCGTGGCGCTGGCGGCGTGGCGAGGCCAAAACTCTGGAGCCGTTCGCCAGCCATGCCTACCAGCCCCCGATGACCAGCAGCACCGCGCCGATCAGCACGACGATCTGGCTGCGCCAGTCACGGATGATGAAGACGACCGGGTCGTCATGCATCTCGTCGCGGCGGGCGAGGATCCAGACGCGCATGGTGATATAGAGCACGATCGGCGCCAGCGGCCAGATCAGCCACGGATGCGGATAAAGCTCGCGCACCGAAACACTGTCCATGTAGAGCGCCAGAACCAGCGCCGAGGAGAAGGCCGAGGCCATGCCGGCCTGGGCGACAATCTCCTGGTCCTCGGTGCGATAGCCGCGGCCGGCGATGCGCTCGCCAGGCGGAATGGCGGTGGTGCGCAATTCGACAAAGCGCTTCACCAGCGCCAGCGACAGGAAGAAGAAGATTGAGAAGGCAAGCAGCCAGAACGAGACGTCGACGCCGGTCGCGGCCGCACCCGCCAGGACGCGGATCGTGTAGAGGCCGGCGAGCGTCAGCACGTCGACCAGCAGCATGCGCTTGAACGACAGCGAGTAGGCTGTCGTGACGACCATGTAGCCGCCGAGCACGGCCAGGAATTCCACCGGCAAAAGCAGCGCGGTGCCGATGCCGATCGCCAGAAGCACAACGATCGAGCCAAGGCCGAACGGGATCGACAGGGCGCCGCTCGCAAACGGCCTGTTGCGCTTGGTGACGTGCTTGCGGTCGAGCGCGAGGTCGAAGAAATCGTTGAGGATGTAGATGGCCGACGCCACCGCGCTGAACGAGATGAACGCCAGCAGGCATTCCCAGATCATGTCGGAGTTGAAATATTCGTGCGAGAGCACCATCGGCACCGCGATCAGCGAGTTCTTCAGCCACTGATGGACACGCAGCATCTTGATGATGGTCCGCAATGTCGGCTTCGGTACCGGCATGGTCTCGGCGCCGTGTGCCGCTTGCCAGCGAGCGGCGTGACGGTCGGGCGCCACGACGATCGCGGCGCGCGCGGCATCGAAGACCTGGAGATCGTGACGGCTGTTGCCGGCATAATCGAAACCGCCGTCACCATAGGCCGCGATCAGCGAGGCGCGCTTCTTGCCCGAAGTGAGATTGTCGAGACCGTCGGTTGCCAGCACCCGGTCGAAAATGCCGAGATGGTTCGCGATGGCGTCGGCGAACTTGCGTGGCGTGCCGGTCGCCAGCACGATCCTGCGGCCTTCGGCGTGCTCGGTGCGAATACGGTCGAGTAGCGGCTCGCGATAGGGCAGCGACGCCGGGTCGATGTCGATGCGTTGGGCGATCGCCTGCTTCAGCCGCGCCGGTCCGCTGGCGGCCCAGAAAGGCACGAGGAAAATATAGAGCGGGTTCTTCTTGAGAAGGATGAACAGTCCTTCCCACAACAGGTCGGTCGCGATCAGCGTGCCGTCGAGATCGACCGCAAGCGGTATTGCGTTCCTGTCCGAGCGCGCATCCATGTCCGTCCTGCCCTGCCAGCGTATGATCCGGGAAACCGGAATCTTGTTGCGCGCCGCGTTTCGGCGTCTTGAAAGCTGGTATAGCGGGGGATGGCGTAGCGAACGTTAAAACGTCCGGTTGCAGGCGGCTGCCGCGGCTGTATTTCCGGCGTCATTGTTAAACAACTGCTACCGGAAACGATAAAAGGCCGAGCGAATGCCCGGCCTTTCCTATCATACCGTCGAGACTTACTTGATGCGGGCGACGCCACCCGATATCTCGACCGTTTCAGAACCGGTCAGGGCTTCGAGGTCGCCGTTGGGCAAGGTGACGAAGCAGCCATTGGGGCAGAATTCGACGGTTTCACCAGCGGCCAGCGCGAGGTCGGTCTTGCTGCCGCCCTCCGTCACGACCAGCGTGCGGGTCTCGGCGTCCTTGTTGACCGCGCTCGCGGCATTGGCCGAGCCGATGGCAGCGACCAGGGCGACGGCAGCGACGAGAGACTTCCACATGTTGCAATATCGGTGTTCCCACCGCCTCTGTTGCATTTCGCAAGGCATTTTCGCCTTTGCATGGGAGCTTATATGAGATGGAAGCTGAACCGCAACTGAATGCCGCATTCATGCCGCAATCGGCTTTGGCTTCTCCGACACCGGTTACAGACACGGCGAGACCGACCTTCGCGCCGCGCTGCCCGCGCTGATCGTGAATGGCTGACAGGCAACAAGAAGCCTAGTCGGGATCGGGCTTGCGCACCTTGCGCCCGGTCTTGGCCAGTCGCTTCTTCTCCGCCTCGGCCTCGGCCTTCACCTGTTCCTGTTCGGCGAAGTCGGCCTCGATCTTGTCATCGTCGATCGGCCAGGCCTTGGGCTTCTTGGTCTCGACCACGGCGCGTGGCGTCGAGGGAATTTCGATGTGCTCGTCGTTGAATTTTTCGAGCACGGCGAAGCGGACGTCGTTCTGCACGATGTTGCCGTTCATCACATCGGCCAGGAAAACCCTGATCTCGAATTCGAGCGCGGCCGTGCCAAAATTGGAAAACAGCACGAAGGGTTCGGGGTTCTTCAGCACCAGCGGATGGTTGCGCGCGATCTCCAGCAGGATGGCATGGACCTGCTTGACGTCGCTGCCATAGGCGACGCCGACCTTGATGTCGATGCGGCCGAGCTTGTTGCGATGCGTCCAGTTGCCGACAGAATTGTTGATCAGGTTCGAATTGGGCAAGATCACCGACTGACGCTGGAAGGTCTCGATCTCGGTCGCGCGCACGCTGATCTTCTTGACCGTGCCGCTGACATCCCCGGCCACGATCCAGTCACCGACCTTGAATGGCCGCTCGGCCAGCAGGATCAGGCCTGAGACGAAATTGGACACGACATTCTGCAGGCCAAAGCCGATACCGAGGGAAAGAGCACCGGCGACCAGCGCAAGACTGGACAGGTCGATGCCCGCCGCCGAGATGCCGACGAGCGCCGCAAGGGCAACGCCGGCATAGCCGACCGCCAGCCGGATCGAGTTGCGCACCCCGGTATCGACCTTGCCGCGCGCCATCACCGACCCGTCGAGCCAGCCCTGGAACCAGCGCGTCAGGAAATAGCCGATGATGAAGACGACGATGCCGGAGAGGATGCCGGTGACCGAAATCGTCACCGACCCGATATTGATCCCGGTTGCCAGCTTGTAGGCCCACGCCTGGATGTCGCCCGGCTGGAACCCCCACATCAGCAGGATCAGCGGCAGGAACACCAGCACGATCATCAGGTTGATGGCGACGCTGACGACAAGGCCGAGCTGGTCGAGTGCCGTATCCTCGTAGCTGGAATTGGCCGATAGCCAGCGCCCTACCGAGGTGTTGGCGAAAGCCCCCTCCTCGCCGATCGCCCGCGCCGACAGGAAGCCGATATAGGCAGTGATCAAGGCGGTGCCGGTGACCACGACCTGCAGCGACACGAACAGGGCAAGGCCGATATAGCCAAGCAAGGCCGTTATGATGGTGAACAGACCAAGCGCCAGCGACAGGTAACGCAGCCATGCCGGCCATGGCCGCCAGCTTCCATCGCGCGCCTTGAACGGTCGCAGCATCGCCATCAGGATCAGGATGATGCCGACGATGATTGTGGCGACGAAACTGCGGGCGATGGTCAGCGACAGCGGCGAGCCCATCTTGTCGTTGATGACCGACAGGAAAGTGTTGACGCTGATGACCACGGCCATGGCGGTAGCCAGGCGAACCAGCCAGCGCGCCGGCCCCGTTTCGACCGGGATAAGACGCCAGTTCGGCAGCCGCGGCGATAGCGCCGCATTGGTCAGCCGGTTGACGCAGAACACCACCCCGATGACCGTCGCCAGCGCATTGAGGAAGAGGCCTATGTCGCCGCGCAACACATTGTAATAATTGAAAAAGAAGATGGTCGAACCGAGAAAGGCGCCGACTGCCAGGGTCGGCAGCAATGTCGACCAGAAGGCCACCGACAGGCGGCTGAGGTAGGACGGGTCTTCGTTTGCGGGGTCGGCCTCGAATACCCGCCCGAACAGGCGCCGGCCGCCGACCAGCAGCACCAGCGCCAACCCGAGCGCCACGAAGGTTGCCGCGAGGACGGCCTGGAACTTGAACTTGAAGGCGAAGCTCAGCCAGGACGAAACCGCCTTGTAGAAATTGCCGAACTCGTCACTGGCATCCGAAAAGACCTGCGGGCTTAGCGCATCGGACAGCACATAGCGCTTGGTGAGCAGATTGCGGAACAGCGCGCTGCGCATGTTGCCGATCTTGTCGATCAGTCCGCTGATACGGATCGACAGGTTCTGCGCGGCGGCGACGACCGCGTTGATCTCGGCCTTTTCCGACGCCAGCGCCTGGCGTTCGCCCGTCACTATGTCGGGCTCCTGCGGCTGGCCCGCCGCCGGCGGCGGGCCCAGCACCTCGATGCGATTGTTGATGTCGGTGAGGCGCGAACGGAAAGCCAGCGCACTGGTTAGTGCCGCCCGCGACAGATCCTCCAGTTGCAGACGGATATCCACCAGTGAGGCATCGTCGTCACCGTCCTGCTGTATTTTCTTCTCGAGATCGTCAGTCTTGGCCGTCAGGCCCTGGATGACTTTCTGCTGATCAGTGATCAATCCGGCCGCGCCCTGGCCGAGCGCTTGCGCCATCGCGTCAAACGAAGGCGACGCCGAAACGACGAGCGCGAAAACCAAAACGAGGCGAAGCAATCTCAAAAGCATGATTTGTCGGCGACTCACGGGCGCAAAGAGCAGTTTGAAAGCCTGTCCTTGATAAAGACGGCCATATCATGGGGCAAGCCGTCGCATTGGGTCGTAGCCAAAGGCGTCGGCCAGTCGAAAGGCGATGGCGCAATACTGGCTTTGCGGATGCGGCCTGCCCTATAGTCTGCCGCATCGCCCGAACCGGATGACAATGATGGCAGAGTACTCGGCCTTTTCGCTGCTCGCGAACGCGCTCAAGGGAAACAAGGACTGGAAGCCGGCCTGGCGCAAGCCGGATCCGAAGGCGTCCTATGATGTCATCATCATCGGCGGCGGCGGCCATGGGTTGGCGACAGCTTATTATCTCGCCAAGGAACACGGCATCACCAATGTCGCCGTGCTGGAAAAAGGCTGGCTCGGCTCCGGCAATGTCGGCCGCAACACGACGGCTGTGCGCTCGAACTATCTGCTGCCCGCGAACACCCGATTCTACGAACACTCGATGAAGCTGTGGGAGAACCTGTCGCACGAGCTCAACTACAACGTCATGTTCTCGCAGCGCGGCTGCCTGAACCTGGCGCACACGCCGGCCCAGTTCGACGACTATGCAAGGCGCGGCAATGCCATGCGCCATCTCGGCGTCGACGCCGAATTGATGACGCCAGCGCAGATCAAGCGTCTGATCCCGGCGCTCGATATCTCCGACAGCGCACGCTTCCCGGTGGTCGGCGGCCTGATGCAACGGCGCGCCGGCACCGCCCGCCATGATGCGGTGGCCTGGGGCTATGCGCGCGGCGCCGACCGACGCGGCGTCGACATCATCGAGAATTGCGAGGTCACCGGCTTCCTGCGCGATGGCGACCGCGTCACCGGCGTGTCAACCTCGCGTGGCGACATCCGCGCCAAGAAGGTCGCGGTTGCCGTGGCCGGCAGCACCGGACGCGTCATGCAACTGGCCGGCATCGAGACGATGCCGATCGAGAGCCATGTGCTGCAGGCCTTCGTCACGGAATCGCTGAAGCCCTTCATCGACACCGTCGTGACGTTCGGCATGGGCCATTTCTACATGTCGCAGTCGGACAAGGGCGGCCTTGTCTATGGCGGCGACCTCGACGGCTACAACAGCTACGCCCAGCGCGGCAATCTGCCCATCGTCGACGAAGTGATGAGCGAGATGCTGGCGCTGTTCCCGGGCCTTGCCCGCGTGCGCATGCTGCGCTCCTGGGGCGGCGTCTGCGACATGTCGATGGACGGCTCGCCGATCATCACCACCGGTCCCCTGCCCGGCATGTACCTCAACTGCGGCTGGTGCTATGGCGGCTTCAAGGCGACGCCGGCTTCCGGCTGGTGCTTTGCCTGGACCATTGCCAAGGATCAACCGCACGACTTCAACGCCCCCTTCACGCTCGACCGCTTCCACCGCGGTCTGGTGATCGACGACAAGGGCCAGGGCGCAAACCCGCGGCTGCATTAGACCATGATCCGGAACCGAAGGACCGCGCCAGCGAAAAATGGAAACCCGGCTTTCCGACCGGATCACGGTCAAACAAGAAGATAGAATTCAATGTTGATCACCTGTCCGTATTGCGGCCCTCGCGATGTCATCGAGTTCACCTATCAGGGTGACGGCAACCGCGAGCGCCCCGACCCCGCATCGCAGAATTTCGAAGCGTGGAACGCCTATGTCTACGACCGGCTGAACCCGGCCGGCGACCACAACGAAATCTGGCAGCATTCCGGCGGTTGCCGCGCGCATCTGCGGGTCGTGCGCAACACGCTCACGCATGAGATTTCCAGTGTCGCCTTCGCGCGCGGCGATCACACCTCGAGCGCGCGTCGCAAGACCGAGGGCAAGTCATGAGCCCGCGCCGCACCGACACCGGCGGCCGCATCGACAGGCTGAAAACCATCCGCTTCACCTTTGACGGTGTGGCCTATACCGGCCATGCCGGCGACACGCTGGCATCGGCCCTGTTGGCCAAGGGCATCAGCCTTTTCGGGCGCTCGTTCAAATACCACCGTCCGCGCGGCCTGCTCACCGCTGGCGTTGAGGAGCCCAACGCCCTGGTGACGGTGTTGAGGGGCGAGGTCCGCGAGCCCAACATCCCGGCGACCATGGTCGATATCCATGACGGGCTGGTGGCGATTAGCCAGAACCGTTTTCCGTCGCTGGCCTGGGATATCAACGCCGTCAACCAGCTCGGCGGCAAGCTCCTGTCGGCCGGCTTCTACTACAAGACCTTCATGGGACCGGTGGTCGGTCCGCTGAAGGGTACGCGCTTCTGGATGGTCTGCGAGCATTTCATCCGCCGCGCCGCCGGCCTCGGCAGCGCCGGATCGGCAAAGGACCCGGCCCGCTACGAACGCATGAATGCTTTTTGCGATGTGCTGGTGGTCGGTTCCGGCCCCGCCGGGCTGATGGCCGCCAAGGCCGCCGCCGATCAGGGCGCCCGTGTCATGGTGGCCGATCTCGAGCCGCGTTTCGGCGGCTCGGCCAACTGGTCGGGCGAGACGATTGATGGCGCACCGGCCTCCGATTGGGCGCGGCGCACCGTCGCCCAGCTCGAAGGACGCGACAATGTCCGGCTTTTGCCGCGCACCACGGTCTGGGGCTATTACGACAACAACACGCTTGCCGCGCTCGAGCGGGTCAGCGACCACAAGGAGCAACCCGGCAAGGGCGAGCCGCGCCATCGCTACTGGGCGATCCGCGCCAAGTCTGTTGTTTTGGCCACGGGTGCTTTTGAGCGGCCGCTGGTCTTCCCGGGCAATGACAGGCCGGGCGTGATGCTGGCGCATGCCGCCGAGCGCTATGCCAACGAGTTCGGCGTGCTGCCGGGCGAGCGGATCGCGCTGTTCACCAACAACGACAGCGCCTATCGCGCCGCCCTTGCCCTGAAGAAGGCCGGCGCTCTGATCGTCGCCATCGCCGATGTCCGGCCGGAGCTTTCAGCCGAGATGCGCAAGCTGGCCGAGGAAGTCGAGGCTGAGATCTTTCCCGGCCATGCCGTCGTCGCCACCGAGGGTGGCAGGGCGCTGTCCGGCCTCAAGCTGCAGCGCTTCGATATGGCCAATGGCACACTCACCGGCGATGCACGCAGCATCCACGCCGATTGCCTGCTGATGTCGGGTGGTTGGTCGCCGACCATCCATCTGGCCAGCCAGGCCGGCGCCAAGGCGGAATGGAATGCCGCGCGTCAGGCCTTCCTGCCACCGAAGCCGACACAAAAGTGGATCGGTGCTGGCGCCTTCACCGGCAGCTTTTCGACTGCCGAGGCGATCGCCGAAGGCCGCGCCGCCGGCCTTGCCGCGGCCGGCGGAACAGGCACGCCGATTGCATTGCCCACCGTCGAAGCCGTCCCAGGAGATCCAGACCCGGCGCCGGTTTTTGAAATCCGGGCCAAGGGCAAGAGCTTTGTCGATTTCCAGCACGACGTGACGGCGGAAGATGTGCGGCTGGCGCACCGCGAAGGCTTCGTCTCGGTCGAGCATCTGAAGCGCTACACCACGCTTGGCATGGCGACCGACCAGGGAAAGAGTTCCAATATCCCCGGCCTTGCCATCATGGCCGAAGCGCTGGGCAAGCCGATCCCCGAGGTCGGCACGACGCGCTTCCGGCCGCCTTTTGCACCGGTCTCGATCGGCTCGCTGGCGGCGGAGCGCTTCGGCGACCTGAAGCCCGAGCGGCTGACACCGATGCATGACTGGCATGTCGCCAATGGCGCGACCATGTATTCGGCCGGCCTCTGGTACCGGCCGATGATCTACGGGCTTTCAGGCGAAACGGTCGAGCAGGCCTATGTGCGCGAGGCCAAGGCGACGCGCGAAAGCGCCGGCATTGTCGATGTCTCGACACTGGGCAAGATTGCCGTGCAAGGTCCTGATGCCGCCGCATTCCTCGACCGCGTCTACACCAACATGTTTTCGACGCTGGCGGTCGGCAAGGCGCGCTACGGGCTGATGCTGCGCGAGGACGGCCTCGCCTTTGACGACGGCACCACCTGGCGGCTTGACGAGCAGGATTTCCTGATGACCACCACCACTGCGAACGCCGGCAAGGTGATGCAGCATCTGGAATATTTCCTCGACGTCATCTGGCCGGAGCTGAAAGTCCACGTCACCTCGGTGACCGACGAATGGGCGGGCGCCGCGATTGGCGGGCCGAAGGCCAGGCAGATCCTTGCCGCTTGTGTCACCGGCACGGCAGTCGACAACGCCACCTTGCCCTTCATGGGCATCGTGCGCGGCGAGATATCAGGCGTACCGGTCATGATCTGCCGGCTCTCCTTCTCCGGCGAAATGGCGTTCGAGGTTTATTCCGGCGCCGGCCATGGCACCCATGTCTGGGAAGCGCTGATCGCGGCCGGCAAGCCGTTCGGGCTGGTCACCTACGGGCTCGAGGCGCTGGGCACGATGCGCATCGAGAAGGGCCATGTCACCGGCGCCGAAATCGACGGCCGCACTACGGCGCGCGACCTGCATCTCGACTGGATGCTGTCGAAGAAAAAGCCGTTCATCGGTTCGGCGATGATGGACCGCGAGGGCCTGATTGCGTCTGACCGCCTGGAACTGGTCGGCGTGATCGCACTCGACAATCGGCCACTGAATGGCGGCGCGCACATCGTCGAGGAGATTGACGAGGCCAATCCGCACGGCTCGATCGGCCACATCACCGCTTGTTGCTATTCGCCGGCGTTGGGCAAGCATATCGCGCTCGCCCTGGTCAAGGGCGGCAAGGCGCGGCGCGGCACGCGCGCGCATGTCTCCGATCCCCTGCGCAACCGCTTCGGACCGGTCGAGATCGTCTCCAACCACTTCTTCGATCCGGAAGGGACCCGCATGCATGGTTGAGCGTCAATCGCCCCTTGAGCCGGAGTTTCACGTCGGCTCGCACGGCAATTTCGAGCATGGCGTCGAGATCATCCTGACCGAGACACGGCCGGGTTCGATCGTGCAGCTGGCGGCCTGGCCCGGTGAGGAAAAGGCGCTGATATCAGCCATCCGCACCGTCACCGGGCTTGCGCTGCCCGATGGTGCCGGCGGTGGCTTGAGCGACGGCGTGAAGTCGGTGTTCGGCTTCGCACCGGGAAAATTCACCGTCGCCGACGAAGCCGAAGGACTGGCCGCGGCATTCGCCAAGGTGGTGACCCCGGCCATCGGCACGGTGACTGATCTTTCGCATGGCCGCACCGCCATTCGCATTGCCGGGCCGAAGGCCGAATGGGTGCTGGCGAAGTTCTTCGCCATCGACTTCGCGCTGCCGGCCTTCCCGGTTGGCGCCGGCCGCTCGACCACCCATCACGACGTCTTCGCCCAGATCCAGCGCACCGGCACCGACCAGTTCGACATTTATGTCTTTCGCTCGTTCGCCCGCTCGTTCTGGAAGGCGCTCTGCCACGCCAGCGAGGAAGTCGGCTACGAGGTGCAATAGAGCAATCCCAGGAAAAGTCTGAAACGGTTTTCCCGGGAAAAGCGCACAGCGTTTTCCCTTCGGAGTTGCGTCAAGACAAGGAGTTAGAGCAATTCGCCGTTCCCTGAATTGCTCTAACTGGCGCGGCCGGATGGTCGCTCCGCCTCTGCTTCTGGCATCAAGGCCAACCGGTTCTGCCGCTAGAGAATTCCGCTGCGGACGACCATGGTGGCAAAGCGTGGCCGTCTAGCCGGCCCAAGGGATAAATCCCGTCTCAGCGTCGGCACATTCGTTTGGTTCGAACATCTCCATGACTGCAGAAATATCCGCCGGCGCCACCGATCGCGCCGATGTGTCGGCCAGAGCCATGTTCCTGCTGCCGCTGACGGTTGCCTGCGGCGTCTTCATGACCAGCCTCGACCAGAATGTCGTGGTGACGGCGCTACCCGGCATCAGCGAAAGTCTCGGCCGCCCGCCCAGCCAGCTCGGCCTCTTGATCACCGTCTATGTAGCCAGCCTGATCATCTCGATGCCGCTTGGCGGCTGGGCCGCCGACCGCTTTGGCCTGCGCAACGTCTACTGCTTCGCCTTGCTGGTGTTCGCCACTTCGTCGGCGCTGTGCGGGCTGTCCGACAATATCTGGATGCTGGTCGGGGCGCGGGCGCTGCAAGGCTTCGGCGGCGCGCTGATGGGCACGCTCGGCCAGGTCGTCATTCTGTCAACCTTTCCGCGCAGCCGCACGCTCAAGATCAACATGTACATCTCGCTGGCCGGCCAGTCCGGGCCATTGGTCGGCCCGCTCGTCGGCGGCGCGCTGACCACCTACATCTCCTGGCGCTGGATCTTCTTCATCAACGTACCCTTCGCGCTGACAGCGGCCGTGCTTGCCGCCTCGCTGTTTCCGACTATGACCAAGCCAGTGCGCACGCCGTTCGATTTTCCGGGCTTCCTGCTGGTCGGCAGCGGCATGGTGCTGCTGGTCTTCGGCATGGACTCACTCGCCGCGAAGGACGCGGCTGGCGGCATGATCGCTGCTGAACTTGCGCTTGCGATCCTCATCCTGACGGCCGCCTCGTTCTACTGCTTGCGCGTCCGCAATCCGCTGCTTGACCTCAAGCTTCTGCGCATCCGCACCTTCCGCATCTCCTTCCTCACCGGTGGCGGGCTGGACACGATCGGCCTCAGCTCCGTCGTCTTCCTGCTGCCGCTGATGTTCCAGCTCGGCTTCGGCATGAGCGCGGTGCAGGCGGGATCGCTCACCTTCGTGGCGGCCATCGGATCGCTGGTGATGCGTCTGTTCATGCCGCGCATTCTCAACCGCTTCGGCTTTCGCCGCGTGCTGGTCTTCAACACGCCCATCGTTGCCTGTCTGGTGGCTGGTTTTGCCCTGATGCAGGCGACGACGCCGGTCTGGATCACGCTCACCTATATCTTCGTCTTCGGCGTCTTCCGCTCGATGCAGTGGGCCTCGACCGGCAACCTCGCCTATTCCGACATCGCGCCCGAACAGCTCGCCCGCTTCAGCGCGCTCTACTACATACTGTGGCAACTCGCCGTCGCGATCAGCGTCGGCCTGGCGGCCGCGACGCTGTCGTTCCTGGCCGGAGGCGGTCCGGCCGTGGCCAGGGATTTCCGGATTCTGTTTGTGATCGAAGGCGCCATCACGCTCTGCGCGCTGCTGGCCTATCTCAAGCTGACGCCACGCGATGGCGCCCATGTCAGCGGTCACGGCGTGCAGATGAATACGGAATAGTTGACGTTGCCGGTTCCCTGCGTGGCCGGTCTACTCGCTGAACGAAACCCACTCTTCCAACGGCACGCGGTCCGTGCGGAAGGCGTTTTCGGGCTTGGAGATGTCCTCATGGCCAAGCGCCATGCCGCAGACGACGATCTCCTCGTCGGGAATGTTGAGCACCGGCCTGATCTGCCGGTGATAGGGCGCGAACGCGGCCTGCGGACACGTGTGCAGGCCCCTGCCTCGCGCCGCGACCATGATGTTCTGCAGGAACATGCCGTAGTCGATCCATGAACCCTGGTTGAGGCGGCGGTCGATGGTGAAGATCATGCCGACCGGCGCGTCGAAGAAGACGAAGTTGCGGTCGTGCTGGGCACGCATCTTGTCGACCTCCCTGCGGCCGATGCCGAGCGCGCCATAGAGGCCGAAGCCGTTGGCGCGCCGTCGGGTCAGATAGGGCTCGAAGAACTGGGTGGGGTAGTAGCGGTACTCGTCCCAGTCGGCCTTCTCGGCGCGGATGCCGGAATTGAGGATGGCGTCGGTGATCCGCTGCTTGGTCTCGCCCTTGGTGACGTAGACCCGCCATGGCTGCATGTTGGTGCCCGATGGAGCCCGGGCCGCAACCGACAGAATCTCTCGGATGGTGTCGTCATCGACCATGTCGGGCAGGAATGCCCGCACCGAGCGGCGCGACAGGATCGCCTCGTCGACGATCTCGGCATCACGCGCGATTCCTGGGTTATTCTCCAGCATGGGCCGTCCCTTACCCTTTGTCTCGCTCGGACGTCCCCACTCGCCGCTCGCGGCCGAGCCTTTGCATGAACCATCAAAATCGTGCAAGCAAATCTTGAGCATCTGTGAAAATCTACTTGATTTTTTCACGAGCTTGATTTCTCATGAAATTTGACCGTTCTTTTTCATGAAGTGAGCGTTTTGCCTTCACCTACCGCACGAACATTGCAGGGGCCTGACGAACGCGTGCTGGCCGGCGATATCAGGGCGCTGCGCAAGGCGCGCGGGCTGACACTTGCGGAGATCGGCCTGAAGCTCGGCCGCTCGGTCGGTTGGGTCAGCCAGGTCGAGCGCGGCCTCTCGGCGCCATCGCTCAGCGATCTCAGAGCCTTCGCCGAACTGTTCGGCGTGCCGGTCAGCCTGTTCTTCAGCCATGACGTGCCGGTCGAAAGCGAGCGCGGCGTGGTCGTGCGCGCCGGCAGCCGGCGCACGCTTGGCACAAGCGAATCCGGACTGATGGAGGAGCTTCTGTCACCCGATCTCGGCGGTAGCTTCGAGATGCTGCGTTCGGTCTTCGCACCGGGCGCGGAGCTGAAGATCGAGGCGCGTCGGCCTACCGAGGAGGCCGGATACGTCGCGTCCGGAACGTTCGACATCGAAATTGCCGGCATCTGGCATCGGCTCGGCGAAGGCGACTCCTTTCGCTTCGAGGGCAAGCCTTTCCGCTGGCGCAATCCGGGTGCCGAGCCGGCGGTTGTCATCTGGGTGGTTTCGCCGCCGGTTTATTGAGTGCATGTCGCCCAAGGCGCGCGGCGGTTTTGGGACGACGACATGCATCAAAACTAAAATAGAAGCGCAGCGCGCTGAAGATATGGGAGAAGAATATGGCCGGTTTGCCGAGCACGGCGCGCGTGGTGATCATCGGAGGCGGTGCCGTCGGCGCGTCCTCGCTCTATCACCTCGCCAAGGCGGGCTGGACCGACTGCGTGCTGCTCGAAAAGAACGAGCTGACCTCCGGCTCGACCTGGCATGCCGCCGGCAATGTGCCGACCTTCTCCTCGTCCTGGTCGCTGATGAACATGCAGCGCTATTCGACCGAGCTTTATCGCGGCCTGGCCGAAGCGGTCGACTATCCCATGAACTATCACGTCACCGGCTCGCTGCGGCTCGCCCACTCGGTCGAACGCATGCAGGAATTCCAGCGCGCCAAGGGCATGGGCCGCTATCAGGGCATGGACATCGACGTCGTCGGCGTCGACGAGATCAAGCACCGCTATCCCTTCATCGAGACGCACGACCTGCAAGGCGCGCTCTACGACCCAAGCGACGGCGACATCGATCCGGCGCAGCTCACCCAGGCATTGGCCAAGGGCGCGCGCGACTTGGGCGCCAGGATCATCCGCTTCTGCCCGGTCACTGGCGTGCGCCGCGAGAACGGTGAATGGGTGGTCGAAACCGCGCAAGGCGAGATCCGCTGCGAGATCGTCGTCAATGCCGCCGGCTATCGCGCCGCCGAAGTTGGCCGAATGTTCGGCCGCGACGTGCCGATGATGGTGATGAGCCATCAGTACATCTTGTTCGAGGAGATTCCCGAGCTGGCGGCATGGTCCAGGGAACAGGGCAAGAAACTGCCGCTGCTGCGCGATGTCGACACCTCCTACTACCTGCGCCAGGAAAAGAACGGCATGAATCTCGGCCCCTATGAGCGCAATTGCCGCGCGCATTGGGCGACCCACAACGATCCGATGCCGGAAGACTTTTCCTTCCAGCTGTTCCCCGACGACCTCGACCGGCTGGAACATTATCTGGCCGACGCTGTCGCCCGCGTGCCGATCCTGGGCACGGCAGGCCTGTCCAAAGTCATCAACGGCCCGATCCCCTACACGCCGGATGGCAATCCGCTGATCGGCCCGATGCCCGGCGTCCCCAATGCCTTCGAAGCCTGCGTCTTCACCTTCGGCATCGCCCAGGGCGGCGGCGCCGGCAAGGTGCTGGCCGAATGGGTGACGCAGGGCCAGACCGAATGGGACATGTGGTCGTGCGATCCGCGCCGCTTCACCTCCTTTGCGTCCGAGCCTGACTACTGCGTCGCCAAGGGCATGGAGATCTACGGCAACGAATACGCCATCCAGTTTCCGCGCCATGCATGGCCGGAGGGGCGCGACCGCAAGCTGTCGCCGATCCACGACCGCATCAAGGCGTTCGGTGCCCGCTTCGACGCCTATAATGGCTGGGAGCGCGCCACGTGGTACGCGCAGGACGGCGACGACATCTCCGAGGAAGCCACGCTGACCTTCCGCCGCGATGGGCCGTGGCAGCATCGCGTGCGCGAAGAGTGCCTCGCCGTGCGTGACGCGGCCGGCATTTTGGACCTGCCGGGCTTCTCGCGCTTCAACCTCGAGGGCCCGGGGGCCGCCGAGTGGCTGAGCCTTCAGGTCACCGGCCTGGTGCCCAAGCCCGGCCGCATCGGCCTCGTCTATTTCGCAGACGACAAGGGCCGCATCGTCACCGAAATGTCCGTCGTGCGTCACGACGAGAATGTGATGACGCTGATCACCGCGGCGGTTGCGCAATGGCACGATTTCGAATGGCTGAAATCGCGCATGCCCAGGGATGCGGCCTTCAAGCTGATCGACCGGACCGAGGAATTCTCCACCCAGATCCTGGCCGGTCCAAACTCGCGAAAAATCCTCGCCGATGTCTGCGAAGCCGACCTCGCTTTGCCATGGCTGACGCATCAGGAAACAAAGATCGCCGGCCGTTGGGCGAAGCTTGTGCGCGTGTCCTTCGCCGGCGAACTCGGCTGGGAGATCCACACCGGGGTCGACGACACCGCCGCCATCTTCGACGCCGTCTGCGCCGCTGGCCAGAAGCACGGGCTGAAACCGTTCGGCATGTACGCGCTGGACTCACTCAGGCTCGAAAAAGGCTACCGCACCTGGAAGGGCGACCTCTCTACCGACTATTCGATCCTGCAGGGCGGGCTGGAGCGCTTCGTCAAATGGGACAAGCCCGACTTCCGAGGCAAGGCGGCACTTCAGAATGAGAAACAGCAAGGCGTGACGAAGCGTTTCGTCACGCTGGTCGTCGAAAATCCCGGCGATTGCGACGCGCCCTACATGTCGACGCTGTGGCATGACGGCCAGATCGTCGGCGAGACGACATCCGGAGGCTGGGGGCATCGCGTCGACAAGTCGATCGCGCTCGGCATGCTGCGCGCCGATCTGGCGGAACCGGGAACGAGCGTCGAGGTCGAAATCTTTGGCGAGCGTTTCAAGGCGGTCGTCCAGAAAGACGAGCCGCTATGGGATCCGAAGAACGAGAGGCTGCGCGCATGAAGAAAGTCGTCCTCACCGATGGCGGCATGGGCCAGGAACTGGTTCGCCGCAGCAAGTCCGAGCCGACGCCGCTGTGGTCGGCCAGGGTGCTGATCGACGAACCCGATCTGGTGCGCGACCTGCACGCCGAATTCATCCGCGCCGGCGCCCGAATCATCACCATCAACACCTATTCGGCGACGCCCGAACGCCTGGCGCGCGAGGGTGCCGAGGACCTGTTCAAGCCGTTGCAGAAGCGCGGCATCGAATTGGCCGGGCAGGCCCGTGACGAGGCCGGCGACACAGCGATCGCCGGCTGCCTGTCACCGCTTTTCGGCAGCTACGCGCCGGCACTGACCATTTCATACCAGGACACGCTCGACATCTACCGCCGCATCGTCGCCGAGCAGGCCGACGGGGTCGATCTGTTCCTGTGCGAGACCATGGCGTCGGCCGATGAGGCGCGTGCGGCGGTCACCGCCGCATCGGAAAGCGGCAAGCCGGTATGGGTGTCGTGGACACTGGCCGATCACGGCAAGCCGCGGCTGCGCAGCGGCGAGACGATAGCCACCGCGGCAAGCGCGCTCGACGGCTTGCCCGTAGCGGCGCGGCTATTGAACTGCTGCCGTCCGGAAGCGATCGCCGCGGCCTTGCCTGAACTGATCGACCTCGGCGGCCCGGTCGGCGCCTACGCCAACGGCTTCACCTCGACAGAGGCGCTTAAGCACGGCGGCACCGTCGATGTACTGCACGCCCGCCACGACCTCGGTCCGGACGCCTATGCCGCGCAGGCGATTGGCTGGATAGAGGCCGGCGCCGACATCGTCGGGGGCTGCTGCGAAGTCGGGCCGCCGCATATCGCCGCCCTGCGCGACCGGCTCGAACAGGCCGGCTATGAAATTTCGGGAGATATACATGCCTAGACCATCATCGCGCATTTCCGGCATCGTGCCCTCGGGCAAGGATGGCTGGGAAGTCCATTTCGAGGCCTGGACGCGCAAGGAGGCCGGCGAGGACATCATCATGCTCTCGGTCGGCGACCACGACTTCGACACGCCTTCGGAAACGATCGAAGCTTGCGTGACCGCGGTTCGCGGCAGCAATCACCACTACACCCCGCTTCCCGGCCTGCCGCGCCTGCGCAAGGCGATGGCGGCAGCCTCGACCGCCTGCACCGGCGTCGCGACCAACCCCAACCAGGTGATCGCCACGCCAGGTGGGCAGGCCGCGCTCTATGCCGCCGTACAGGCTGTTCTCGACCAGGGCGACCACGCCATCGTGGTGGCGCCGTACTACGCTACCTATCCCAACACCTTCAGTGCGGCCGGCGCCGATTTCACCGTGGTCGAAACGCCCGCCGAGGACGGCTTCCAGCCGCGCGCCGACATGATCCGCGCGGCAATTCGACCGAACACCCGCGCCATCCTCATCAACACACCGAACAACCCGACGGGCGCGGTCTATTCGCGCCAGCGGCTGGAAGAGCTGGCGCAAATCTGCAGGGAGCACGATCTCTGGCTGCTTTCTGACGAGGTCTACTGGACGCTGGGCGGCGGCGAGCATGTCTCGCCGCGCGCGCTGCCCGGCATGGCCGAGCGCACGCTGGTCATCAATTCGATGTCCAAGAGCCACGGCATGACCGGCTGGCGCATGGGCTGGCTGACCGGTCCTGAAGCGATGATCACGCTGCTGGTCAATCTCAATCTGGTGACCACTTACGGCTTGCCGGCCTTCATCTCGATCGCCTGCGCCGAGGCGCTCGAGAACGGTTACGGCGTCAAGGAGATCGCGGAACGCTATGCGGCGCGCCGCACTGTCTTGCTCGACGCCGTGCGCGGCATGAACAATGTCAGCGTTCGCGGTTCCGAAGGCGGCATGTATGTCATGCTCGACATATCAGCCGTCGAATCCGACGACGAGAAATTCGCCTGGGCCCTGCTCGACAAGGAAAAGGTCGGCGTGATGCCTGGCTCCAGCTTCGGCGAGGCGGCCGCGGGCCACATCCGCATCAGCCTCTGCCAGCCAGAGCCCGTGCTGCAGGAAGCAGCGCTGCGGCTGCGACGCTTTGTTTCCAGCTATCGCCGCGAGGCCGCATGAACACCCCTGCCCCCAAAGCCATCCCTACCAAAGCCCGCGCCGTCATCATCGGCGGCGGCGTCTCCGGCTGTTCGGTCGCCTATCACCTGGCCAAGCTCGGCTGGACCGACATCGTGCTCCTGGAACGCAAGCAGCTGACGTCGGGCACGACCTGGCATGCTGCCGGCCTGATCGGCCAGTTGCGCGGCTCGCAGAACATGACGCGGTTGGCGAAATATTCGGCCGACCTCTACGTCAAGCTGGAAGCGGAGACCGATGTCGGCACCGGCATGCGGCAGGTCGGCTCGATCACCGTGGCGCTGACCGAGGAGCGCAAGCACGAGATCTATAGGCAGGCGTCGCTCGCCCGCGCCTTCGATGTCGATGTCCGCGAGATTTCGCCCAATGAAGTCAAGCAGATGTACCCGCATCTCAATGTGTCCGACGTGGTCGGCGCCGTGCATCTGCCGCTCGACGGCCAATGCGACCCCGCCAACATCGCCATGGCGCTGGCCAAGGGGCGCGCCAGCGCGGCGCCACCATCGTCGAGAATGTGAAGGTCACCAAGGTCCACACCAAGGCCGGCCGCGTCACCGGCGTATCCTGGGTACAGGGCGAAGAACAAGGCACCATCGAAGCCGACATCATCGTCAACTGCGCCGGCATGTGGGCGCGCGAACTTGGCGCGCAAAATGGCGTCACCATCCCGCTGCATGCCTGCGAGCATTTCTATCTCGTCACCGAGCCGATCCCTGGCCTCACTCGCTTGCCCGTCCTGCGCGTGCCCGACGAGTGTGCCTACTACAAGGAAGATGCCGGCAAGATGATGCTCGGCGCCTTCGAGCCGGTGGCCAAGCCCTGGGGCATGGACGGCATCCGCGAGGATTTCTGCTTCGACCAGTTGCCCGAGGACATGGACCACTTCGAACCGATCCTCGAAATGGGCGTCAACCGCATGCCGATGCTGGCCACGGCCGGCATCCATACCTTCTTCAATGGTCCCGAAAGCTTCACGCCGGACGACCGCTATTATCTCGGCGAAGCGCCCGAACTGTCCGGCTACTGGATGGCAACCGGCTACAATTCGATCGGCATCGTCTCCTCCGGCGGCGCCGGCATGGCGCTGGCGCAGTGGATCAACGACGGCGAAGCGCCCTTCGACCTGTGGGAAGTCGACATCCGCCGCGCCCAGCCGTTCCAGAAAAACCGCCGCTATCTCAAGGAGCGCGTCTCCGAGACGCTCGGACTGCTCTATGCCGACCATTTCCCCTATCGCCAGATGGCGACGTCGAGGAATGTCAGGCGTTCGCCCTTGCATGAGCATCTGAAGGCGCGTGGCGCCGTGTTCGGCGAGGTCGCCGGCTGGGAGCGCGCCAACTGGTTCGCTCGCGAGGGGCAGGAGCATGAATACCGCTACTCCTGGAAACGGCAGAACTGGTTCGACAACCAGCGCGAGGAGCATCTGGCGGTCCGCAACAAGGTCGGCCTGTTCGACATGACCTCGTTCGGCAAGATTCGTGTCGAGGGCCGCGACGCCTGTACCTTCCTGCAAAAGCTTTGCGCCAATGACATGGACGTGGCGCCGGGCAAGATCGTCTACACCCAGATGCTCAACCGGCGCGGCGGTATCGAGAGCGACCTGACCGTCTCGCGGCTGTCGGAAACCGCCTACTTCCTCGTCGTTCCCGGTGCCACGCTGCAGCGCGATCTGGCCTGGCTGCGCAAGCACCTGGCCGACGAATTCGTCGTCATCACCGATGTGACAGCGGCCGAAAGCGTGCTCTGCCTGATGGGTCCGGATGCGCGGAAGCTGATCCAGAAGGTCAGCCCGAACGATTTCTCCAACGGGGCCAACCCGTTCGGGACGTTTCAGGAGATCGAGATCGGCATGGGGCTGGCCCGCGCCCACCGTGTCACCTATGTCGGCGAACTCGGCTGGGAGCTCTATGTCTCGACCGACCAGGCCGCCCATGTCTTCGAGGCGATCGACGAGGCGGGCGCGGATGTTGGCCTGAAGCTCTGCGGCCTGCACACACTGGATTCCTGCCGCATCGAAAAGGCTTTTCGCCACTTCGGCCACGACATCACCGATGAGGACAATGTGCTGGAAGCGGGCCTCGGTTTCGCGGTCAAGACGGCGAAGGGCGACTTCATCGGCCGCGATGCCGTGCTGCGCAAGAAGGAAGCCGGATTGAACCGCAGGCTGGTCCAGTTCCGCCTGAAGGACCCGCAACCGCTGCTCTTCCACAACGAGGCGATCCTGCGCGACGGCAAGATCGTCGGCCCGATCACCTCGGGCAATTACGGCCATCACCTCGGCGGCGCCATCGGGCTGGGCTATGTGCCGTGCCAGGGCGAGAGCGAGGCGGATGTACTGGCCTCATCCTACGAGATCGAAATCGCCGGTGAGCGGTTTGCGGCGGAGGCATCGCTGAAGCCAATGTATGATCCGAAGGCGGAGCGGACCAGGATGTAGCGCAGTCTTCCCTTCTCCCCGTTTCACGGGGAGAAGGTGGCCCGAAGGGCCGGATGAGGGGCGGCGCCGGCGTTCGCGAGTTCGTGCTGCCCCTCATCTGCCTGCCGGCATCTTCTCCCCGTTCGACGGGGAGAAGGACGCTAATTCCGCCGGCTCAAAACCGCTCCAGCTTCGCCCTCACCTTCGCCAGAAACGCCGCCCGGCTCCGTGGAGTCGAGGAATCCATCAGATAGTGCGCCAGGAAGAAGGTCCGGCAACGAGTCGCGCACAGCGCCCGCATGCCGCGCAGCAGGGTCTTGCGGCCGGGCTGGCCGACGACGACGCTCCACCAGGTCGGCGCGCCGCAGGTGGTGATGACACCGACCTTGGTCACATGCGTCATCATTGACTTGATCCGTCCCTTGCCGGCCGGCAGCTTGAAGGCGACGTCGGTCGCCCACACACGGTCGAGCCAGCCCTTCAGCATCGCCGGCAGCCCGTACCACCAGGTCGGATAGACAAATAGGATCGCTTCGGCCCAGTTGAGCAGCTCGAAATGCGGCTTCAGCGCCGGGTCCTGCGGTGCCCGGTCATTGTAGGAACGCCGCTCGTCGCAGCCCATCACCGGATTGAAGTTCTCGGCATAGAGGTCGAGCAGCCGCACCTCCCAGCCTCTTCGCGTCAACACCTCGACGGCGCTGTCGCGAATGGACGCACAGAAACTCTCCGGCACCGGATGGCAGTAAACCACCAGCGCGCGCATCAGAAGCCGTCCATGCTGGCCGCGACCTTGGCCGTGAAGGCATCGCGCGTTTGATCGGTCGACAGGTTCATCGCGTAATGCGCGAGATAGCTCACCGGCGCGCCCGGTTTTACCGTGGCACGCAGCATTCGCTTGATCAGCCTGCGCGGCGGATCGCCCATCAGCACAGCGCGGAACCGGCTGCCGCCATAGGTGGTGACCGCGGCGACCTTGCGAATGTTGTGCAGTGATGGCTGCACCTTGCCGTTGACCAGCTTGAAGGACACGCCGGGCAGGAAGACGCGGTCGAAAAAGCCCTTCAGGATCGCCGGAAAGCCATAATTCCAGACAGGATAGGAAAGCACCAGTGCATCGGCCCGCAGCAGGCGCTCGACATAAGGCGCCACGGCGTCGGTGACGCCGCGCTGATTGTGGTAGTCCAGCCTCTCCTTGCGCGTCAGCCGTGGGTCGAAATCCTCGGTGTAGAGATCGCAGTCGTCGACCGTATGGCCCGCTGCCGTCAGTCGCTCGACGATCATCCGATGCAGGCCGGCATTGAAGCTGGTCTCGACCGGATGGGCGTAGAGGACAAGGATGTTCATCAGCCTGCCTTTTGCAGCCCCTTGAACAGGAATGTCCGGCCCGAGCGATAGTCGTAGTCCGGGTTTTCCCAGGCGATCATCTTGCCCGGATTGAGCAACCCCTGCGGATCGGTCTCGCGCTTGAAGGCGAGTTGCACCTCGTCCGTCTGCTTCATGCCGCCCTCCTCCAGCGTGTAGCGGTGCGGGTTGAAGATCCAGCAGCCATTGTCCTCATGGATGCGGATGATCTCGTCCAGCCGTTCCGCCGTGGTGAAGCGCACCAGTGGCAACCCCGCGACACCGATCGCGCCATCAAAGCGGATGAATTCGAGATGCGCCGGTACCTCGTCGCCAAAGCGATCGACCATCGCCTTGACATGGGCGAGATGATCCGGCGACGGATAGCGCGCCTGCAGATAGGTGATAGCAGGGTCCACCCTGATGGCGCGCAAAGTCGTGTGGTTCCACGTCAGCTCATAGGCCGGCGGCAACCCCTTGAGATCGGCCTCATGGTCAGCGCGGAAGACGATCTCGCCCTTGCTGCGCGCCGTGAAGGCGACAAAGGCATCCATCGCGTGTGGCGCGATCATGCACACGACGATGCTCTGTTCGCGCCGGAAGAACCGCTGGTGCCGCTTGAAATAATCGTAAGGGATAGGCGCGGCAATCGGTGTTATCAGCTTCGCCAATATGCCGTCCTGGACGGCGAGGTCGTTGCCGAAGCCTGCCGCGTCCATGAAATCGTCAAAGCCGACGATGACGTCGATCCAGTCGTAGCTGGCGGTCAGCGGCATCTCGACCTCGGTGATGATGCCGTTGGTGCCGTAGGCGTGCATGACCTTCAGCACGTCCTCGCCAGTGAGATCCATGACGCGCGGCTCGGCCTCCATCGTCACCGTCCTCAGCCGGATGACATTGCCGAGATCACGCAAGCCACCCCAGCGGATCGAGCCGACACCGCCAGAACCGCCGGCGACAAAGCCGCCGATCGAGGCCGTGTTGTAGGTCGATGGCGACATGCGCAGCTCCTGGCCGGAATGCGCCCGCGTCGCCCTGTCGATATCGGCCAGGATCGCACCCGGTCCGGTCACCACGCGCCCTGGCGCGATCGACTTGATCTCGTTCATCTCGGCGAGATTGAGCACCACGCCGCCCGAAAGCGGCATCGCCTGGCCGTAATTGCCGGTGCCGCTGCCACGCGGCGTCACCGGCACGCCATGGCGATGACAGGCGGCAAGCACGCGGATCACCTCGGCCTCGCTCTTCGGCGTCACGATCAGGTCGCCGGTAACATGGTCGAGCTGCTGCTTCAGCACCGGGCTGTACCAGTAGAAGTCGCGGCTTTTCTGCTGGACGATGGCTGGATTGTCGTCGAGCTTCAGGCCTTCGAGATCACGTTTGAGCGCCGAAACATCCATCATTCCACCATCAGTTCGTCGAGTTCGGCATAGTCGGGCAATTGCCGATCGATAGCACGACCGCCGCGCACGACGATGCGATCCGATTCGGGGCGCGACAGCAATTCAGTCCAGCTTCGACCTTTGAACACGATGAAGTCGGCATCGCCGCCAGCCGCAAGCGTGCCGAGACCATCGAGCCGCATCACCCTGGCCGGCGTCGCGGCGACCGCTTGCGGCCAGTCGGCGACAGGATGATCGAAATGCAGGATGCGCGTCGCCATGCGGTAGACCTCGAGCATGTCGAGGTCGCCATAGGCATAGAAGGGATCGCGCGTGTTGTCCGAGGCGACGGCGACCGGAATGCCCCTCGCCTTCATCTCGTGCAGCAGCGTCACGCCACGCCAGCGCGGCGTGGTATGATCGCCGCGCCGGTCCTGCAGATAGAGATTGCACATCGGCAGAGAGACGACTGCCAACCCCGCTTTCGCCACCTTGTCGAGCGTATCGAGCACATCGAGATCCGGCTGGCGCGCCAGCGAGCAGCAATGGCCGACGAGGATGTTGCCCTCGAAGCCGTTCCACAGAGCGGCCTCGGCGATCTTCTTGAGCGAGATCGCGGCAACGTCGTCGGTCTCGTCGGCATGGAAATCGAGATCGAGGCCATGCTGGATGGCTTGCGCGAAGACGTGGTCGAGCAGTTCCTCCAGGTCCGGCACCATATAGGTGACGACACCGAGAACACCCTTGGCGGCGGCAACTCTTTTCGCCAACCTGTCGAACCACTTCCTGTCGCGCACGCCCTCGATGCCGATCAGGCACGCGCCCTGCATTTCGATGCGGCCGCGCCATCTCTCGCGCATCGTCTCGAACACCGGCCAGGAGATCTCCTCCTGCGGCGCGACGCTGTCGAGATGGGTGCGCAGCGCCCTGGTGCCGTGCGCGTAGGCTGAGCGCAGAGAAAAATCCATGCGCCGCGCCACGTCCTCGGCGCTCCAGCGGGCCGCGCGATCGGCGCCGGCGGCGTTCAGCGCTCCCATGAACGTGCCGTCGGGATTGGGTTTTCGCGGCCAGATATGGCCCTTGTCGATATGCGTGTGGCAGTCGATGAAGCACGGCAGAACGATGCGGCCAGCGAGGTCGATCGCATCGGCAGGCGCTTTCGATCGACCATGCGCGGTGATGCTGGAAATCTTGCCGTCAGCGACAGCGATGTCGGCAAGCGCGAAACCATCACGGTCGAAAGCGGCGCCAAATCCCGGTGTCAGGGACGCGTGAAGCCGGGCGTTGGTGAGCCGGTATGAACCAGTGTTCGGGATCAAGGCACTAGCGCTCCTGCTTCAGCGCGCTTTCGTGCCAGCGCCGCAGAATGAGATGCGAAATCAGCGACAGCACCAGGAAAATCAGGATGCCGGTGAGCGAGATCAGGAACAGCGCCGCGAACAGCCGTGGTGCGTTGAGCCGGTAGCCGGCCTCGATGATACGCGAGGCGAGCCCCGACGACTGGCCGGTGGCGCCGGCGACGAACTCGGCCACCACGGCGCCGATCAGCGACAGGCCGCCGGCGATCTTCAACCCGCCCAGGAAATACGGCATCGCCGCCGGCAGCCGCAGATACCGCAACTGCTGCCAGCGCGTCGCGCCATTGAGCTTGAACATGTCGCGCAGATTGCGGTCGACGGAGTTGAGACCGAGCGTTGTGTTGGAGAGGATCGGAAAGAAGGCGACGATCCAGGCGCACAGCAGAAGCTTGGTCGTCTGGTTGTCGACATAGATGTTGATCAGCGGAAAGATCGCCACGATCGGCGTCACCTGCAGCACGATGGCGAACGGGAAGAACGACATCTCGACCCATTTCGATTGCGCGAACAGCACCGCCAGCCCGACTCCACCAACCACAGCCAGAAGCAGACTGAGGAAGGTGATGCGCAAGGTGACCAGCAGCGAGGAGAACAGCAGGCCGGCATCGCTGTAGAGCGTCGACAACACGACGCCCGGGCGCGGCAGGATGTATTGCGGGATCGCGTTCCACACGCAGATGCGATCCCACAGCCAGATCGCCAGGATCATGATCGCCAGCGGCAGAATCCACCGGCCGATCCGCTCGAGCCGCTCTTGGCGTACCCGACGCGCTTCCTCGGGATCGAGCTTGAGGACCCTCTCGTCAATGGCCGTCATGATGGGCGCCTGCTGTTGAATTGATGGCGTTGACCAGCACATCGGAGGTCTGCCGGCAGAGCGCGGCATAGTCGGGCGAGGTGCGAAACGCCTCGTCACGTGGATAGGACGCCTCGATCGCGAGTTCGTCGAACACCCGGCCCGGCCGCGCCGCCATGACGACGACGCGGTTGGAGAGAAAGACACTTTCAAAGACGCTGTGTGTGACGAAGACGACGGTGAAGCGTTCGTCCTGCCACAGTTCGAGCAGATCGTTGTTCAGCTTGAAGCGCGTGATCTCATCGAGTGCCGCGAACGGCTCGTCCATCAACAGCACCCGCGGTTTCGTCACCATGGCGCGCGCGATCGAGACGCGCATCTTCATGCCGCCGGAGAGCTCGCGCGGCACCGCGTCCTCGACGCCGGTCAGGTGCACCCGCGCCAGCATCTCCATCACCGCCGGGGCCGCCTTGGCGCGGCTGACGCCCTTCAGCCGGAGCGGCAGCCAGACATTGTCGAAGACGCTGGCCCAGGGCAGCAGCGTCGGCTCCTGGAAGACGAAGCCGATGTTCGAACGATCGAGCGAGCCATCGGCACGCCAGTCGAGCACTCCGGAGGTCGGCGTCGACAGGCCGGCAATCAGCCGCAACGCCGTCGACTTGCCGCAACCAGACGGTCCGAGCAGGCTGAGGAAATCGCCTTCGCGGATCGTCAGGTTGACGTCGCTGAGCGCCGTCACGCCATTGGAAAAGACCTTGCCGACGCCACGCAGCGCCAGCAACGTCGGAACCACGCCGGACGCGCTCGCCGTCGTCTGCGCCACCTTTTCCTGCATCATGCCGGGACCGGCCTATTTCTTCAGCTCGAGCCCGACACCCTTGTTGACGAAGGTCAGTGTGTAGGCCTTCTTGATGTCGATGCCTTCGGGCGTGACCTTGGCCTTGACCATCTTGTCGTAAAAGCTCTTGATCCGTTCGTCGGTCATGGCGCCGATACCGAGCTTGTCGGTGTCACCGGAATCGGCAAGGCCGAACTTCTTCATCTGCTCGATCGAGAAGGCGATCTGGTCGTCCGTCATGTCAGGATTGTCTTTCTTGATCATGTCGTTGGCGGCCTTGTTGTCGCCGTAGAGATATTTGTACCAGCCCTTGGCCGAGCCATCGACGAAGCACTGGACCACCTCCGGCTTCTTGTCGATCGTGTCCTGCATTACTTCGATCGTCGTCGAGTAGGTGTCCCAGCCATAGTCGGCAAGCAGGAACTGGTTCGGCACGAAGCCGCCTTCCTTCTTGACCGCGAATGGCTCGGAGGTGACGTAGCCCTGCTGGATCGACTTCTTGTTGGCGAGGAAAGGCGCGGTGTTGTAGGTGTAGGGCGCGCGCTTGGCGGCGTCGAAGCCGAGCGCAGTGACCATCCATTGGAAGAAGGTCTGCACGCCTTCGTCGCCCAGAATATATTGCTCCGCATTCTTCAGGTCTTCCCATTTGTCCAGCCCCTCGCCGGGGTGGGACATGATGACCTGCGGATCCTTCTGGAAGTCGGCCGCCACCACCCGCATCGGAATGCCTTGCTGGACAGCATCGAAGGCCGACAGCAGATTGCCGCCCATGTAGAAATCGATCTTGCCGGCCAGCAGCATCGGCCGGCCGCTGACCTGCGGGCCGCCTTGCATGATAGTGACGTCGAGGCCGCAGGCGGCGTAGGTGCCGTCCGCCACGGCCTGATAATATCCGCCATGCTCCGGCTCGGCCAACCAGTTGGTGCCGAAGGTGACTTTTTCATTCGCCGCCGCGCCGAACGTGCTGGCCGCCAGCAGGGCCACCACCGCCACCGAGATCTTCTGTTTTCCGTACATCGACACCACCCTTTGTTTGCTCCGGCGCGCCACGCGCCAGGCTCGACACCAAAGATTCAAGAAGCAAGACACATGCCACCGGCGCCTCGTACCGGGACCGCCCGCGTGAACGACATTGCCATGCCGGAGGCGGACGGGTCATGCTGTACGGGAGGCATCGTGCCTATTTTTTGAACGCCTGTCCACAATCGCCCCAGCGACATGCACCGCCATCTTGAAGGTGTAACGCATCCGGTCCTAGGCTACCGGGAAACCGGAGATTGCCATGTTCAAGTTCCTCACCCCGAAGTCGATCAAGCCACCCTTTGCCCGCTACAGCCACGGCGTCGAGGTGCCCGCTGGAAAGCGGCTGGTGCTGTGCTCGGGCCAGGTCGCCATCACGGCGGACGACCAGATTCCCGAGGACGCCGGCGCGCAGGCCGAACTCTGCTTCAAGAACATCGCCGCGATCCTCGCCGAAGCCGAGCTGGGGCTCGGGGATATCGTGCGCATCAACGCCTATGTCACCGACCGCGCGCATCTGCGGCCCTATATGGACATCCGCGACCGGTTGTTTTCCAGCCCGGCACCGGCGTCGACGCTGATGATCGTCTCCGGCTTCGCCCGGCCCGAATTCAAGGTCGAGGTCGAGGCCATCGCAGCTGGGTGATCGACAGGCCGCCCGTCCCGCGCTAGGTCTGGCCGTTCATCGAAGAGGCATGACATGACCGCTGCAAAAAGACGCGCCTGGTGGGGCGACTACCGGACTACTGAATACGCCTCGATCGATCCGGAGGCGACGATCGCCGTGCTGCCGCTGGCGGCGATCGAACAGCATGGTCCGCATTTGCCGGTTTCGACCGACACCTCGATCATGAACGGCATGCTCGACACGGTGATCGCCCGCCTGCCCGACGATCTCGATATCCGCATCCTGCCGGTCCAGGCGGTTGGCAAGTCGAACGAGCATCTCCACGCACCGGGCACCCTCACTCTGCCGGCACCGACATTGATCGAGGCCTGGACCGAACTGGGCCAGTCGATCGCACGAGCCGGCGTGCGCAAGCTGATCGTCGTCAACTCGCACGGCGGCAACGAGGAGATCATGGGCATCGTCACGCGCGAATTGCGCGTGCGCGAAAAAATGCTGGCGGTGAAGACCAGCTGGCAACGTTTTGGCCGGCCGGCCGGCATGTACACCGAGCTCGAGGACCGTCACGGCATCCATGGCGGCGATGTCGAGACCTCGCTGATGCTGCATTTCCGGCCGGACCTCGTCGACATGGGCAAGGCCGATAACTTCGTTTCCAACGTCGCGCGGGCCGAAAAGGAATTCGCGCTGCTGCGCCACACCGGCACCCATGCCTTTGCCTGGATCGCCAGCGATCTCAACCCCAACGGCGTGGTCGGCGACGCCAGCATCGCGACCGCCGAGAAAGGCCGGCTGACATCAGAATACCAAGCCGACGGGTTCATCAGCCTGCTCAGGGATGTGCGCAAGGCCAAGCTTGCCGAGTGGCTGAAGTAGCAGCTTTCAGCTGTCGATCGTGAGGGCAAAGGGCGTGCCTTCAAAGGCATCGGCGCCGCGCCCTATCGCCTGGATCGCCTCGATCATGCGGCCCTCGCGACCGAGCAACGCGTCGGCCACCGCGATCAGACGCGGATTGGGTGTCGCCGATGGCGACAGCGCCCGCAATGTCCGTGCCAGCTCGGCCTCGTCGCGTTTCGGCGCCAGCGCGGCCGCGATGATATAGGCCGAAGCGGTCGAGCGGCTGATGCCGGCATAGCAATGGACGACCATCGGCCTTGCCCGGTCCCAGCGGCGCCCGAAATCGAGCAGGTTGCGGACATGCTCCTCGCCCGGCATGGTCATGCCGTCCTGCGCCACCGCGATGTCATGCATGACCAGATGCAGATGGTTTTCCCTGGCGATCGAAGCTGGGCGCACCACTTCGGTTCCCGCTGCCAGCAGGGACAACAGCCGCTCAGCGCCGGTCCTCGCAACTGTTTCCTCGACCTTTGCCAGCGAACAGACATGGATCATCATCGCGCGATCTCCTTGGCGCCATCGTCGCGCCGCGACGCCCAGCCGGCAAGAGCGGATTCGAGCCGCTGCCATTCCTCCTGACTGCCCGGCAGGCCGGCGCGCAGCACGTTTGGTCGGCCCGGGAAATGGCGAAGCAGGATGCCGCACTCGCCAAGCGCGGAAAACAGATCGGCGGCATCCGGCAGACTGACATAGCGGAACAGCGTGGTGCCGCCCTCGACAGGAACGCCGAAGCGGCCGAACAGCGCATCGAGTCGCGTCGATGCATCCGTCAGGAATGCCCGCATCGCGTCCTGCCAGCCTGTGTCGGCAAGCGCGCGGATGCCGTATTCCAGCGCCGGGCCGGCGACGGCCCATGGTCCGAATTGCATGTCCAGCCGTTTGATCGTCGCCGCGTCGGAAAGCGCAAAACCGAGCCGCAGTCCGGCCAGGCCAAAGAACTTGCCGAACGAGCGCAGCACGACGATGCCGCCCTGTTCGACATCACCGGCGAGGCTGTGCTGACGCGGGCCGACATCCATGAACGCCTCATCGACGACGAGCAGCCCGACCTTGGCGCGCATTCCGGCGGCAAGCGCCAGCAGCCTGTCGCGCTCGATGACCCGTCCATCCGGATTGTTGGGATTGACGACGATGGCAAGGTCGGCTCCCGCCAAAGCCGCGAAATCGTCGACTTCCGTCACCGCGTGCCCGGCGATCGCCGCTGCCCGCGCATGTTCGGCATAGGTTGGGCCCAGCACCAGCGCCTTGCCGGGCGCGATCAGCGATGCGACGCGCGGCAACAGGATCTGCGTGCCGGGGGCTGCCACGACGTTGATCGGCGAAGGCGCGCCATAGGCGCTGGCCGCGACCTCAACCAGATCGTGGGCGCGCGCCGCTTCCGGCAACCGCGACAGGGTGGTGGCGGGCAGGCCGAAAAGCGGATAGGAGTGCGGATTGATACCGGTCGAGAGGTCGACGAAAGGCAGCACGGCGTTGGGGAACAGCGCCCTCGCCCGGCCAAGACTTCCACCATGATCCACCGCCGCCACCGCTCCATCAAGAAGCTTCATGTCAGTCCTGATCGCTTTCCTGTCATTGGCCGTCGAATTCGTCCTGGGCTACCCGGACTGGCTGTTTCGCGCCATCGGCCATCCGGTGACGTGGTTTGGCAGGCTGATATCCTTTCTCGACCGCAGGCTCAACCACGCGACTGATCCCGACGCGCTGCGTCGCCGGCGTGGTACCCAGGCGCTGCTGGTCATCGTCCTGGTACCGGCGGTGATCGGCCTCGGCGTGCAGATCCTGCTCTGGTTCATCCCCATGGGACTGATCATTGCCGCCATTCTGGCGACGTCGCTTTTGTCGCAGAAGAGCCTCTACGAACATGTCGAGGCCGTGGCCGACGCGCTCGACACCGGTGGCCTCGCTTTGGGTCGCGTTGCCGTCTCGCGAATCGTCGGCCGCGATCCAGAAGCGCTTGACCGGGCGGGCGTCTGCCGCGCGGCGGTCGAGAGCCTGGCCGAGAATTTTTCCGACGGCATCGTCGCCCCCGCCTTCTGGACCGGCGTCGGCGGCCTCGCCGGCGGCGCCGCCTACAAAGCAGCCAACACCGCCGATTCGATGATCGGCCACCGCACCCCGCGCCACGAGGCTTTCGGCTGGGCGGCGGCGCGCTTCGACGATTGGATCAACCTGCCGGCATCGCGGCTGAGCGCGCTGCTGATCGTGCTGGCGGCTTTCCTGGTCAGGGGTGCCGATCCCCGCGGCGCCTGGCATGCGGTGTGGCGCGACGCGAAAAAACACCGCTCACCCAATGCCGGCTGGCCGGAGGCGGCGATGGCCGGTGCGCTCGGTCTGGCGCTCGCCGGACCGCGCAGCTATGGCGGCGTGCTGGTGGATGACGTCTTCATGGGCGAAGGCGGGCGGCGCGACGCCGACAGCATCGACATAAGGCGAGCGCTGAAAGTCTATCGCGTGGCCGACTATCTGCTGATCACGCTGTTCGGTTTGGTCTCGGCTGTTTTCATTGTGGTGTGATCTCACCGCCGAAGACCCCTCCCCACAAGGGGAGGTAAGGGCGCTAGAACTCAATCCCCTGCTGCGCCTTCACGCCCGCCGAAAAATGATGCTTGGTCACGCCCATTTCGGTGACGAGGTCGGCTGCCTCGACCAGCGCCGGCTTGGCGTTGCGGCCGGTGACGACAATATGCAGGCCCTCGCGCCGGCCCTTCAGCGCCGCAACCACCTTGTCGAGATCGAGGTAGTCGTAGCGCAGCGCGATATTCAATTCGTCGAGTACGAGCAGGCTGATCGACGGATCGGTCATCAGCTCCAGCACCTTGGCCCATGCAGCTTCGGCGGCGGCAATGTCGCGCTTCAGATCCTGTGTCTCCCAGGTAAACCCCTCGCCCATCGCATGCCAGACGACGCGGTCGCCGAAGGCGGCAAAGGCGTCCTTCTCGCCGGTATGCCATTTGCCCTTGATGAACTGGACGACGCCGACGCGCTTGCCATAGCCGAGCATCCGCAGCGCAAGACCAAAGGCGGCTGTCGTCTTGCCCTTGCCTGGGCCCGTGTTGACGATGAGCAGGCCCTTCTCGATCGTCTTGGCCGCGACCTCGGCATCCTGCACCGCCTTGCGCTTGGCCATCTTGGCGCGATGGCGTTCTTCTTCCTTTTGGTCGATCTCGGTCATGTCATTTCACCTTGAGCGGCAGCCCCGCCACCATCAGCAGCACCGTATCGGCGACCGCGGCGACCTGCTGGTTGAGCCGGCCGGCGGCATCGCGGAAACGGCGAGCCAGTGCATTGTCCGGCACGATACCTTGCCCGACTTCATTGGAAACCACGAACCACGGCCCGCGTGGCCGCGACAGCACAGCCGCCAGCCGCCGGCATTCCAGGTCGAGATCATGTTCGGCCAGCATGTGATTGGTCAACCACAGCGTCAGGCAGTCGACAAGCACCGGCTGATTGTCCGGCAAGGTCCCCAGCGCGCCGGTCAGATCGAGCGGCGCGTCGAGGGTCGTCCAGCCTTCGCCGCGTCGCGACCGGTGCAGCGCGATGCGTTCACGCATCTCGTCATCATAGGCTTGAGCCGTGGCGATATAGGCCCATGGCGAGCGCAAGGCCGTCGCCAGCGTTTCGGCGTGCGCGCTCTTGCCGGAGCGCGCGCCACCGATGATGAAAGTCAGCTTGCTGCGATCAGGCAAAGCTGTCGCGCAGGCTGGTCGCGGTGCCGGTGAAGCGGCCGCGCACCACCCCAACAACCACGCCAAGCACCAGCCAGAACACCAGATTGGTCAGCGTCACCGCCACCACGAACTGGTGGTGGAGGCCCTCCGGGATCGCTGTCTCGAAGCTGTCGGGCTGTGGCGCGCCAACGACATGCGGTGCCACGATCAAGGCCACACCCAAGATCGCCAGCGGCAGCGATTTGCGGAAGGCGATTAGGCCAAGACCGGCCGCGGTCACCGCAACCGTTGCCCACCACCAGATCTGGCGCTGGGTGAGATCGGCCGCCGGCATGGCCGGCAGTTCCGGCGGCAGGCCGAGGCCCGGCGCCAGCGTGAACACGGCAAAGCCGGCCAGTCCCCAGAACACGCCCTGACGCCAATTGCCGATGCCCCCGGCGAATTCGGAGACCGCGACCAGGATCAGGGCGAAGCCGATTCCGGTGACGATATTGGCAAGCACGCTGAAGGCGAAACGCTCGAAACCGTCGGCCGGCGCCCAGCCTTCGTCTTCCGCCGCCGGAGCGGCTGCTTGCGCCGGCGCGGCAGAACTCATGGCATTCGCCGCCGGGGCGGCCGTGCTCATGGCATTGGTATCTGTTGCGGCCGGTGCGGCGTGGTCATGGTGATGGCCGCCGCCGGCCTGTTCGTAGACTTCCGCCTTCAGGATCAGAGGCACGGTGGCGTAGGCCTGCATGCTGGCGAGAACGACGCCGGCCACGAGCCCTGCGATCGCCGCGATGAACACGACGTTGCGAAACAGGTTCATGATGTCAGACCCTTGTCAGTGGCAGGGAAACGCCATCGAATGGCGATAGTCGTGGGCGGCATTGTGGACCGCATCGATATGCGAGAAGCCGACAAAGCCCATCACGAAAATGCCGAGAAACGCAGCAAGAGCTAGCTGCATGAAGCGCGACTGCGAGGAGACGGAAGCGCCGAGCGAGACGGAAGCGGTATTCATGTCTTGTCCTTTCGCCCTCCACCCGAGGGCATCGAAGTCAGTTTCCTGTCGCCGGCAGGTCTCCTGGCTCGCGGTTCAGCGCCCTTCCCCACCTTCCCGAAGAGAAATCTTCAGTGGCATATGGAGAGGACTACCGCACACAGTTGCGGGGGCAGCCACGGCATTGGGCGAAAACTCGCCCGCACCGCATTCCCTCTTGGCTCCAAAATGGAACCGACGACATCAGCGACTATAGGCAGAATCGTCGCCTCCGGCAAACCAAATTCCACCGCCAACCATCGTGAATGCGTCGTGCCACCAGGCGGTCCACCGGTGCGGCAATTGACAATTTTCCTGGCCGGGTGTCGGCTGACGCGTCACAGGACGCCAGCCATGCAGCCCAGCCCGAGCCAGCACGATCCCTATAACGGCCTCACCCGGGCCGAGCCGACGCTGCCATCGTCAGCCTATTGGGACGCGGACAGCTATCAGCGCGACCTCGATGCGATCTGGTACAGAAGCTGGCTGCTCGTCTGCCGCGAAACCGACCTTGCCCAACCGCTTTGCTTCCGCACCTTCCGCGTCGGCACGCAGGAAATCGTCCTGTTGCGCGACGAGACCGGCGAACTGCGCGCCTTCCACAACACCTGCCGGCATCGCGGCTCGCAGCTTTGCCAGGAAAGCGAGGGGCGGCTGAAGGCGCGGCTGATCACCTGCCCCTATCATGCCTGGTCCTACTCGCTGCGCGGCGATCTCGTGCGCGTGCCGTCGAAATCGCTGCCGGATGGCTTCGACAAGGCCAACCATCCGCTCTATCGCGTCGCGCTGTCGGTGTGGCGCGGCTTCGTCTTCGTCAATTTGCAGGAGGATGCCACCACCTCGGCCCAGTCATGCTTCGATCCCGCCTCCGGCGATCTCGGCAACTGGCCGCTGGAGACGCTGGTGAGCGGCCATGTGCTGCGCAAGGTGATGAACTGCAACTGGAAGATCTTTTGGGAAAACTTCAACGAATGCCTGCACTGCCCGGGCGTCCACAAGGACTTGTCGCGGCTGGTGCCGATCTATGGCCGCGGCCTGATGAGCCGGCACGACGACCCCAACTGGGCCCGTCACGCCGACAATGACGCGCCGGAATTTTCCGGCGGTTTGCGCGAGGGCGCGCAGACATGGTCGCGTGACGGCCAGGCGCACGGGCCGGTCTTCACCGGCCTCACACCAGCCGAACGCGCCGCCGGCCAGACCTATGCCACCAACCTGCCGTCGATGTTCATTGTCGGCCATGTCGACTATGTTCGCACGGTGCGGCTGGTGCCGCTTGGCCCCGAGCAGACCGAGCTTGTCGCCGAATGGCTGTTCGCGCCCGAGGCGCTCCCTGCGACCGACATCGACAACATCATCGCCTTCGGCACCCAGGTGCTGGAGGAGGATGCGGCAATCTGCGAGGTCAACCAGAAGGGCCTGCGCTCGATGCGCCACAAGGCCGGCGTGCTGATGCCCGAGGAGTATGATCTGCATCGCTTCCACAACTGGGTGCGCGAGCGGCACGCGGCGCTTTCGCCGGCGCCCTGATCCTCACAGCGACTTCGGCAGATACCGCCAGGTCACAAAGCCGCAAACCGCCGCCAGCAGACTGAGCGTGACGAACACCGAGCCGAGCCCGAAGAAGGCCAGCACCACGGAATAGACCAGTGGCGGCGTCAGTTCGGAAAAGTCGAGATAGGTGCGGTAGACCGCCGCCATCTGCGCCCGCTCATAGGAGCGCACCGAGCGCATGAAGGCTGTCGAGCCCAGCGCGTCGAGCGCAATGGTGAAGAACGCGCCGCACAGCAGGAAGGCACCGGTGAGCAACGGTTCGGTTACGCCCACCGCGCCCGCCGCCATAAGCATCGCCGACATGGCGAAATAGGCGAATGTCATGGTCCTGCGGCCACCGAAGCGTTTTCCCGCCTTGCCCCAGAAGATGGCCATGAACAGCAGCGCATTGCCTGCCGAAACCAGGAGGCCTCCGGCCAGCTTGCCCTCGCCGGTGATCACCATGAACAGCGGCCCATAAACGAAGAACGTCGTCCAGAAACAGGAACGGCCGAAGGCGATCAGCCATGCCAGCCTCAACCTTGGTTGCGCGACGAAGCGGCCGATATTGGCGAGTGGGTTGGCGGGCCGGGTCTTGCCCGGGCGGATCGAGGGGTTGTCGCCAAGCCGGTAGGTCCAGAACAGCGCCAGCAGGGCAAGAGCGAACACGGCCACGGCACCATGCGCGGCATAGATGCCGAAGCGCGTGTAGAGGAAGATGCCGAGCGTCGGCCCGCCCGTCCAGGCGAACATCGACCACGCCATGCGCAGCGATTCGGCCTGCATGAAGTCGGTCTTGCGGATGTGGTCCATGATGTAGAGGTTGAGCGTGATCGACAGCGCGCTGGCGCCCATCACGCGGCACAGCATACCGGCCAGTTGCCCGGCAAGCGTGTGCGTGACGAAGAACAGCGAGCCGATGGCCAGCAGGCACGCACCGGCGGTGTAGACCCAGCGCCGGGCAAAACGGCGGATCAGCATCGGCATGAACAGCGTCACCGACAGGCCGAGCAACGCCACGATGGTGTAGAGGATCGAGACGATCTGCTCGTTGTGGAGGATCTCGTAGGCCTGGATCGGGATGACGCTCGAGACCGTGGCGCGTGCGAAGGATTCGACCGCATAGAGCGAGGCGAATGTACGCGCATCCGCGGCCTTGAGGGCCGGAAGCCAGATCGGATGGCGCACATGGGTGGACATTGCTTCCCCAAAGCAGAATCGCGGCATCAAATCTGCCGCCGCGATCCATCCCCCCGGTAACAGGAAACCGACGCCTTCCCGGTAAAATGCGAAATCGGTCAAAGGCTTTCTAGCGCTGGCCCAAAGCGAGCCTGACGCGGCGCAGTTGGATCTTTGCACCTCAGGGAATCCCGACGCTGCTGTCCACGGGCAATCGGCATCGAAGCACGCATGGTCAGCTTCTTTTGTCCGGTGCAACCGTGATAGTCGTCATGCGGGGCTGATTCAGATCGCGAGACCATGAGCATCCATACGCCGACCGCACCCGTTCAGGATCAACCGAAGCGCATCATCGCCATCGACATCGTGCGCGGCATCGCGCTCATCGCCATGGCGAGCTACCATTTCACCTGGGATCTGGAATTCTTCGGCTACACCGATCCTGGCCTGACCGCCTTCGGCTTGTGGAAGATCTACGCGCGCTGCATCGCCTCGACCTTCCTGTTCCTGGTCGGTGTCAGCCTGTACCTCGCCCATGGCCGGCGGATCCGCTGGAACGGCTTCTGGAAGCGTTTCGCCATGGTCGCCGGAGCGGCGATCGCCATTTCGGTCGTCACCCGCATCGCCACGCCGGACGGCTTCATCTTCTTCGGCATCCTGCACGAAATTGCACTCGCCAGCCTGCTTGGCCTGCTGTTCCTTCGGCTGCCGGCGCTGCTGACGCTTGTTGTTGCCGCGCTCGTCATCGCGGCGCCCGTCTATCTGCGCCTCGAGGCTTTCGACCATCCGTGGCTGTTGTGGGTCGGCCTCTCGGCAACCAGCCCGCGCTCCAATGACTACGTTCCGCTGTTCCCCTGGTTCGGCGCGGTGCTCCTCGGCATCGCCGCGGCGAAACTCGCCTCCGCCTCCGGCCTACGGGCGCGCCTGGCGAGCCTCACGCCGGGTCGTTGGGCCAATCCGCTGGTCTTCATCGGCCGGCACAGCCTGGCTTTCTATTTGATCCACCAGCCGCTGCTGATCGGCTGTGTCTGGCTGTTTTCGCAAGTGATGCCGGCCAAGGTCGAAACCCCGCAGGTGAATTTCCTGAAGACCTGCCAACTGTCGTGCGAGCAGTCGCGCGACACCGAATTCTGTGCGAGCTATTGTGTGTGCATGCTCGACACGCTCGAGGGCGAGGCCTCTCTTGATCGCCTCTACAACAACGACCAGACTGCGGACTGGAAGGCGCATCTGTCCGATCTCGCCGGCATGTGCACCGCCAAGACCGAAGACAAGATGACTGAGGGAGGGGCACAATGACCGAGAACCAGCCGAAGCCGGGCCTCATACCGTGGCCGCCGCTGATCTACATCGCCGCCATCGCTATCAGCGTCGCCCTCGGTCTTTTCTATCCCCTGCCCTGGATCGGCGACCTGCTCGGCGACATCCTGTTCGCCGCCGGCTGGGTGGCGCTGTTCGGCGTCGCGGCACTCTGGTTCACCGCGATCCGCACGATGACCCGAGCCAAGACAACGCTCAACCCCAATGCGGTGCCCGATCACCTTGTCACCACAGGTCCCTTCGGCATCACCCGCAATCCGATGTATCTGGCCAACGCGCTGCTGTTGATCGGCGTCGGCTTTGTTTCGGGGATCGCATGGTTCCTGCTGTTTGCCTTCATCGCCGCCTTCGCCACGCAGAAGGTCGCGATCGAGGGAGAGGAAAAGATCCTGGCGGCGAAGTTCGGCAAGAAATACCGCGACTACGCCAAACGCGTGCGGCGCTGGATCTGAGGCGCGGCGGATCAGTCCGAAGCCTTGTGTGGCGCGCCTGCCGTGTCCGGAAGCAGTTTCCGGCCGACATAAAACAGCACCGGGATCAGCAGCACGATGGCCAGGACGACGGCGGGCGCTGACAAGGCGAAGCCGGTCGCCGAAATATATCCCTCGCGAAATGCCTGATGCAGCAGAGCCGCGGTGACCGGCAGGTTCAGTGCGAGAGCGGTCGCGGTCCCCGGCATATAGCGGCGCGTGACCATTGTGACGAGCAGATGTGGAAAAGCCACGTTGAGCAGCATCGCAAGCGCATAGCCCGACAGGACGTAGGCGCCGAAACTCTCCCGTCCCTGCACGGTGGCGAGCAAAGCCGCAACGCCAGCAAGAACAACCAGCACGAACACCGCGAAGCGGAATTCGTTGGCCCCGACGGGACGATGCCAGCGCCCCGCCCGCTCGGACCAGGCGGGCAGGAAAACCGCCTCCTCCAGATTGTGGACGGTGACGGCGGCGACAAACAGCCAGGCGAGAGTGATGAACATGACGTGATCGATCGCCGGTTCAAGCTTTCACGGTTCCTGGCGGCGAGACATCGGAGCAACCGCACCGGTCAGGTGTTGACGCCGAGCTCCACCAGCCGCTCGACGCACGACTCTTCGGCCTGGTCGAGTTCGGCCAGCGTCTCCTCGAGGTCGCGGCGCTTCTGCCGCAGATCCTCGCGCTTTTCCTCGATCCGCTTGATCATCAGCTTGAGTTGACCGACCTCGCCCGGAGGCTCCTTGTACATCTGGATGATTTCGCGGATCTCGTTGATCGAGAAGCCGAGCCTCTTGCCGCGCATGATCTGGCGGATGAGGTGGCGATCGGATGGGCGAAACAGCCGCGTGCGGCCACGCCGCACCGGCTGCACCAGCCCCTCGTCCTCATAGAAACGCAGCGTCCGCGTCGACACGTCGAATTCGCGGGTCAGCTCGGTGATCGTATAGTATTCCCGCATTGTCACTCCAAATGCCGGAATCCCGGGCGATCGCAATGCGGCGTTCCCTTCTGTCCCGAACCAAACCCATGCCATGCCGGAATCGACATGGCACCCCGAACAAGCCTCGCACGGCATTTACGTAAAAGTCAATTGACGGCGCGACACGCGCTTCAGTGCACCCCGAACCACCACGTGGCAATGCCAAGGAAGGCGAAGAAGCCGACGACATCGGTGACCGTGGTGACGAAGACCGCCGAGGCGACCGCCGGGTCGACCTTGAAGCGGTCGAGCAGCAGCGGGATCAGAATGCCAGCCAAGGCGGCCGCGAACATGTTGATGATCATCGCCGCGGCAATGATGCCGCCCAGATTGTTGTCGTGGAACCAGGTCGCGGCGACGATGCCGATCAGGATGGCGAACACGATACCGTTGATGAAGCCGACGCCCATCTCGCGGCGGATGATGCGGCCGGCATTGTAGATATCGAGATCCTTCGTCGCCAGCGCGCGCACCGTCACCGTCATCGTCTGCGAGCCGGCATTGCCGCCCATGCCGGCCACGATCGGCATCAGCACCGCCAGCGCCACGATATGCTCGATCGTGCGGTCGAACAGGCCGATCACCGAAGCCGCAAGGAAGGCGGTCAGAAGATTGACCAGCAGCCAGGGAACGCGCGACCGCGAGGTCGAAAAAATACTGTCGGAAAGCTCTTCGTCGCCGACACCGCCCATGCGCAAGAGGTCTTCTTCCGCTTCCTGCTGGATGACGTCGACGACGTCGTCGATGGTCAGCACGCCAACCAGCCGCTCGTTCTCGTCGACGACGGCGGCCGACAACAGGTCATATTGCTCGAATTCCCGCGCCGCCTCTTCCTGGTCCATGGTGGCCGGAATGGCGTGCCGCGTCTCATGCATGACCTCCTCGACCTTGACCGCGCGCTTGGTGCGCAGGATCTGGTCGAGGTCGATGGCGCCGAGCAGCTTGAAGGTCGGATCGATGACGAAGATCTGGCTGAAGCGCTCAGGCAAGTTCCTGTCCTCACGCATGTAGTCGATGGTCTGGCCGATCGTCCAGAACGGCGGCACCGCGACGAACTCCGTCTGCATGCGCCGGCCGGCCGTCTCTTCCGGATAGTCGAGCGAGCGGCGCAGCCTGATCCGCTCGGTGAACGGCAGTTGCGACAGGATCTCGTCCTGGTCTTCCTTTTCGAGGTCTTCGAGAATGTAGACCGCATCGTCGGAATCGAGCTCCCTGCACCGCCTGCGCGATCTGCGCGTTGGGCAGGTTGTCGACGATCTCCATGCGGATCGCCTCGTCGACCTCGGTCAGCGAGGAGAAATCGAAGTCGGCGCCCAACAACTCGACCAGCAGGCGGCGCTGTTCGGGATGCAGCGCCTCGAGCAGGTCGCCAAGCTCCGACTGGTGCAGATCGTCGACTTCATGCTTGAGCGTAAGCGTGTCGCGATCGGCGATCGCCGCGCCGATCTGGGCCAAGAAGGACGAAAGGACAACGCCGTCCTCGCCATAGATGTCGGCGTGGTGCTCGTCGGCTGCCCTGGCGCCGGTCGTCCGTTCGTCCTGGCCTTCCACCAGCGCCTCCCGCCATCGCGATCCCGGAAAAGGTGCCTGTCAGGTCTAAAGCATCGGACTCAAAAGTGGAAACCGGTTTGGGGAAAATCCGATGCTCAAAAAGAAAGATGCGTAGCGCGCGGGAATATCAAACGAGGTGAGCCCTGCCCGCACGGGCCGGAGGCTGGCACAGATCAGATTCTGGGAAGAGAGAATGGTGCGGTCGAGAAGACTCGAACTTCCACGGGTTGCCCCACAGCGACCTCAACGCTGCGCGTCTACCAATTCCGCCACGACCGCACGTGGTAGGAGCCGGAACCGACCGGCTCGCGGCGTGTAGCAAATCGTTTCCGGCGAAACAAGTGCGCGGCAAGCAATAATCTCCATCGATTGGCATAACACTCCACAGGATCGGAAAGCATGGCCGGAACTGGACGTTTCCGCCTGATGTCGCCATATGGAGGGCAAAATGCATATCGCCCAAAAGTGCAAGGCGGTTTTGGGGTACGATAGGCATAAGCAAAAAGCGACACGCCATGCCAGAACGCAGCCAGATCGCCACGTCGTTCCTGCCGTTGCCCGGTTCGGCGCCGGTCGAATGGCGCATCGAACCGGGCCTCACCGCCTATCCCGATGCACTTGCCTTCATGGAGGCTCGCGCAGAGGCGATCCGAAGCGGCACCGCCGGCGAAATGGTCTGGCTGGTCGAGCACCCGCCGCTCTACACCGCCGGCACCAGCGCCCGCATCGAGGACCTGATCGACGCCAACCGCTTCCCGGTGTTCGCGGCGGGGCGCGGCGGCGAATACACCTACCATGGGCCGGGCCAGCGGGTCGCCTATGTCATGCTCGACCTGAAACGCCGGCGCGAGGATGTCCGCGCCTTTGTCGCAGCGCTCGAACAGTGGATCATCGGCACACTCGCCGCCTTCAACGTGCATGGCGAGCGCCGCGAGGACCGCGTCGGCGTCTGGGTGGTGCGGCCGGATCGTCCTGCCCTGCCGGACGGCTCGCCGGCCGAGGACAAGATCGCCGCCATCGGTATCAGGCTGCGGCGCTGGGTGAGCTTTCATGGCATCGCCATCAATGTCGAACCCGATCTCGATCATTTCGGCGGCATCGTGCCCTGTGGCGTGCAGGACCACGGCGTCACCAGCCTCGTCGACCTCGGCCTTCCCCTGACAATGGCCGATCTCGACCTGGCGCTGAAATCCGCCTTCGAGGACGTCTTTGGTCCCGCCACGGCTTCGCATTTGGAAGTTGCCCGCAAGACCGGTTGATGCTTCCTATCTGGGCCTGTTCAGGTCAGCTGCGCCGAGGCCCACAAGACGCCATAGCCGTGGATTGCGAACACTGCCAGCAGCGCTGCCGCCATGACGAGGCGATCGATAGTGCGGATCGGCTTCAGCTCGTGGCGCGGCTTTACCCCGCTGCCCACAGTCAAAAGACTGAGGATTGAAAAGATCGCTCCGGCCGCGAGCAGAAAGTTGGAGGAGAAGCCGGCCTGCCGGCCAAGCGCCAGGAAGGCCGAGAGCAGGAAGAATGAAGCCAGCGCCAGCACGATCGGCCCCGGGCAGATCTGGCGCAGCACCTGGCCGCCGTCGAACTTCCAGACCGGCACAAGATTGGCAATGTTGAACAAGGCGACGCAGCCAGCCAGCGTTGCCAGCAGCATCGCCGCCAGCCGATGTCCTTCCGCCCCGGCAAAGGTACTGGCGGCGATGACGACCGGCACCAGGAAGGCGGAGAAACCGGCGCCCATCAACGCCACGAAGGCCACCTCGAAGCGGCTGTCATAGGGCCGGCCGCCAATGGCGATGCCACCGAGCAGCGGGATGAAGATCATCCGCGCCTTGCTGTGCCCCATCAGGCGAAACGCCGCCATGTGGCCGAGCTCGTGCAAGGCCACGACCGATGTCAGGATCGCGGCCAGCGCCAGCCCGCCGAGGTGAAGGCCGAAGAACGGCCACAGAATCAGCGCCGAAAGACCCGCGAAGCCGACCTGGCTCAGCGGATGCTCGAACCAGCCGCCCTTGCGATACTGTCCGGTCCTGGCCCAGCGCTGTAGCTTGCCGAGTTCGCGGCGCATGGCGAAATAGCGAAACACCAGGAAGGCAACGCCGCGATAGCGATCGGTCTGGCTGAACGTCACCCGGGTGCTGCCGCCCTCGGAAACGAGTTCGACGCTTTCGCGGTAGTTCGCCCAGAACGAGGCGTCGAGCGCAGTGTCCTCGATGACGCGCATCGAGAAACGGCTACCCTCGACAACCTCCTCGAACTGCGACTTGCGCTCGATCGGCTTGCCGTCGCGGCCTTCCCAGGACAGCACGATGCGGGCCAGGCCCTTCCCGTCCAGCGCCTCGGCGGAAAGGATCTCGCCAGCCCAGCCGGCATCGCTGCCCAGCGGCCACAGCGCCTGCCAGAGGCGGTGGCGGTCCATCGCCACCAGGCGGCTCAGCCTGACCGTGCGCAAACCAAGCGGCACGGTCATCAAAAGAAAGATCAGCCCGAGATTGCTGGCCACGAGGATGGCCGTGACGATGGGCGGCACGTGACATTGCTCCTTGCCTCAGCAGGGATACCCTAGCGTCACGACGGGCAAGAAAAGCTTAACGGCGGAGCGGTCTTTGCCCGCCCGCAGCAATTCATCGTTTCAGGGAAACGCAGAACTGCTCGGTCCCTTTTGTTTTGGCGCTTTTCCCGGGAAAACCGTTTCACACATTTCCTGGAATTGCGCAGCAACAGCGGCGGCTGATGCCGTCAGCTCACATGGCTCCGATCCAGATCGCCATGGAAATGAGAAAGGTGCTCATGCAGACCAGCGAGACGACATCCTGAACCAGATCGGTCATAACTCTCTCCTGTTGTTGATATGTTCTCAATTTGTTCTAATTTTGTGCTATTGTCAACGACCAGAATCCGGCCGCATCCGGAATTTCCGGCGATCAGATCGGCAGGGTTAAGGAAAGGTTGACGGGCGTGCGGCGAGCACCCGGTGGAGCGCAAACACGCTCTTGTGGCGGACTATCGATCGATGAGCCCGCGGGATATGGCGAGACTGAAGATCAGCCCGAGCCGAGGGGCACGACCTTGCCGTCGGCAAGCGTGACGCGCCGGTCCATGCGCGAGGCCAGTTCGTGATTGTGGGTGGCGATCAGCGCCGCGAGGCCCGATTGCTTGACCAGTGCGCCCAGTGCGTCGAACACATAGGAGGCGGTGACCGGGTCGAGATTGCCTGTCGGCTCGTCCGCCAGCAGCACCAGCGGTGCGTTGGCAACCGCACGCGCGATGGCAACGCGTTGCTGCTCACCGCCGGAGAGTTCGGATGGCCGGTGCGACGCGCGCTTGCCGATCTGCATGTAGTCGAGCAGCTGCGCCGCGCGCTCGGCCGCCTCCTTGCGCGGCAGCCCCTTGATGAGCTGCGGCATCATGATGTTTTCCAGCGCCGTGAACTCCGGCAGCAGGTGATGGAACTGGTAGACGAAGCCGACATCGTTGCGGCGGATCGACGTGCGTTCGTCGTCGGAGAGCCGTCCGCAGGCGCGACCGGCCAGGATCACGTCGCCGGCGTCGGGGCGCTCCAGCAGACCCGCGGTATGCAGCAGCGTGGACTTGCCGCTACCGGACGGCGCCACCAGCGCCACCATCTCGCCGCGCTTCAGCGAGAAATCGGCGCCGTTGAGAATGGTGAGCTTGCGCGGCCCCTGGACGTAGTGCCGCTCAACGCTCTTCAGCTCGATAATGGCCTCGGCCATCATTCATACCTCAAGGCTTCGACGGGATCGAGCCGGGCGGCCCGCCACGCCGGAAACACCGTTGCCGGGAAGGACAACCCGAGCGCCATGATGACGACGTAGGTGGTCTCGCGCGGATCCATCTTCGCCGGCAACTGGCTGAGGAAGTAAAGCTCGGGGTTGAACAGCACCTTGCCGGTCATCCAGGAGAAGAACTGGCGGATCGATTCGATGTTGGTGCAGATGACGATGCCGAGCAGGACGCCGGCGAGCGTGCCTGTCACGCCGATTGCAGCTCCCGTCATCAGGAAGATGCGCAGGATGGCCCCTCGGGTAGCGCCCATGGTGCGCAGGATGGCGATGTCGTGCCCCTTGTCCTTCACCAGCATGATGAGGCCGGAAATAATGTTGAGCGCCGCCACCAGCACGATCAGCGTCAGGATCATGAACATGACGTTGCGCTCGACCTGCAGGGCGGAAAAGAAGGTCTCGTTGCGCTGGCGCCAGTCGACGAGGTCGATCGGCCGCTGCGCCGCCTCCTCCACCTTCGGCTTCAGCGCGTCGACATCGTCGGGATTGTTGACATAGATCTCGATCGTCTGCGCCCGGCCGTCCATGTTGAAATAGAGCTGCGCTTCCGAAAACGGCATGTAGACGATCGAGCTGTCATACTCCGACATGCCGACTTCGAAGATCGCGGTGATCGGATAGCCCTTCATGCGCGGCGTGGTGCCCAGCGGCGTCACGTCACCGTCCGGCGAGATCAAGGTGATGGTGTCGCCAAGCGCCAGGCCGAGATTCTCGGCCATGCGCTTGCCGATGGCGACGCCCTCGCCCGTGTCGAAACCGGCGATCGAACCCTGCTTGATGTTGCCGGCGACGATGGCGATCTTGCCCAGATCCTCGCCGCGTATGCCGCGCACCAGCGCGCCGGTGCCGCCACCGACATTGCCTTGCGCCAGCACCTGGCCGTCGATCAGCGGGATGGCGTATTTGACGCCGGGCACGCCATTGATGCGGCCGGCGACCTGCGCATAGTCCTCAAGCGGCGAATCGAGCGGCTGCACGATCAGATGGCCGTTGACGCCGAGGATGCGCGTCAACAGCTCCGCCCTGAAGCCGTTCATCACCGCCATGACCACGATCAGCGTGGCGACCCCCAGCATGATGCCGAGAAAGGAGATCGAGGCGATCACCGAAATCACCGTCTCCTTGCGCCGCGAGCGCAGATAGCGCCATGCGACCATGCGCTCGAAGATGGAAAAGGGTCCGGCGCCCACCGGTCTTGCCGCCACCGCCTCGCTCATGCGGCGACACCGAAGCGCTGTTTCACGGCGGCGACCGGCAGCGTCTCGCGCTCGCCGGTCTTGCGATTCTTGATCTCGATCTCGCCAGCGGCCACGCCGCGGGGCCCGACGATCACTTGCCACGGCAGGCCGATCAGATCGGCGGTGGCGAACTTTCCGCCGGGCCGCTGGTCGGTGTCGTCGTAGAGCACGTCCTTGCCGGCGGCAACGAAAGCGGCATGCAGTTCGTCGCAGACCCGGTCGCACTCGGCGTCGCCCGCCTTCATGTTGATCAGCCCGATGTCGAACGGCGCCACCGCTTCCGGCCAGATGATGCCGTTGTCGTCATGGCTGGCTTCGATGATCGCAGCCACCAGCCGCGACGGCCCGATGCCGTAGGAGCCCCCGGACACGAAATGATCCTTGCCGTCGGGCCCGGTCACCTTGGCTCCCATCGGCTTGGAATATTTGTCGCCGAAATGGAAGATGTGGCCGACCTCGATGCCGCGCGCCGAAACCTTGTCGTTTTCGCCGATCTTTTCCCAGGCCGCCTCGTCATGCATCTCGTCGGTGGCGGCGTAGGGCGTCGTCCACGTCTTGACGATGTCGCCGATCTCGGCGTCGTTGGCGAAGTCGGTAGTCTCGCCGGGCACATCGAGCGAAAGATAGTCGCGATGGCAGAAGACCTGGCTCTCGCCGGTGTCGGCGAGGATGATGAATTCGTGGCTGAGATCGCCGCCGATCGGCCCCGTGTCGGCCCGCATCGGAATCGCCTGCAGCCCCATGCGCGTGAAAGTCCTGAGATAGGACACGAACATGCGGTTATAGGCCGCCTTTGCGCCCTCGAAGTCGAGATCGAAGGAATAGGCATCCTTCATCAGGAATTCTCTGCTGCGCATGACGCCGAAGCGCGGCCGCACTTCGTCGCGGAACTTCCACTGGATGTGGTAGAGATTGAGCGGCAGGTCCTTGTAGGATTTCACGTAGGCGCGCACGATCTCGGTGACCACTTCCTCATTGGTCGGACCGTAAAGCATGTCGCGGTCCTGGCGATCCTTGATGCGCAGCATCTCCTTGCCATAGTCGTCATAGCGACCGCTTTCGCGCCACAGATCGGCCGATTGAATGGTCGGCATCAGGATTTCCAGCGCACCGGCGCGGTTCTGCTCCTCGCGGATGATGCGGCAGACCTTGTCCAGCACCCGCTTGCCGAGTGGCAACCACGAAAAACTGCCTTGCCCCTGCTGGCGGATCATGCCGGCGCGAAGCATCAACCGGTGCGAGACAATTTCGGCCTCGCGCGGATTTTCTTTGAGTATAGGCAGGAAATAGCGCGACAAACGCATGGACTGTTCCGTGAGAGAGGATGGTCCCGCCGGAATCGGCGCGACGCAGGCTGCTTGCCCCGGCTTCATAGCCATTTCATGACGGAATGGAAACCCGGCGAAGGCGGCACATCGATGCCTTCGCGCCTGCAATCGTTCAGTTCCCGGATCTTGTCGCGCCCGGCTTGCTTGCGCTGACAAGCCGTGGGAGTCTGTCAGTTGCGGGTGGATTGGATCATTGCGTTTTTACCTGGCAATCATCCTGGCGATCTTTTTCGTCTCGGCGGCCCATGCCGAGCGGCGGGTCGCGCTCATTCTGGCGGCCGACGACTACCGGAATGTCCGTCCGCTGAAAAACGCGGTAAACGACAGCCGCACGATCGAATCCGCGCTGAAAAAGCTCGGCTTCGACGTCACCACCGAAGCGAACCGTGACTTGAAGCGTATGCGCCGGGCGCTGGAGGACTTTCGCGACGATGCGGCCGGCGCGGATGTCGCGCTGATCTATTTCTCCGGTCATGGCGTCGAGATCGCGGGCGACAACCGGCTTCTGCCGGTCGATGCCGATCCGTCTTCGCTGGATCGATTGAAGGCCACAACCCTTCCGCTAGAAGAGGTGCGTGAGACAGTGACCGCGGTCGGCAAGATCGGCCTCGTGGTGCTCGATGCGTGCCGCAACGATCCTTTTGGCCAATCCGGGGGCAGCGAATCCGGAGACAGCAAATCTGGCGAAGGGCGCGGCGTGCTGTCCATCGCGCCAGAGGTAAAAGCCGAGGCCAAGCCGGGGCTGGGACGCATGGGCCGGGCGGAAAACGTGCTGTTCGCCTTCTCCGCGGCGCCCGGACAGACGGCGTCTGACGGCGCATCTGGCAACTCCGAATTTTCCGCCGCATTGGCCAAGTTCCTGCCCACGGACGGGCTGGAAATACGCTCCGTGCTGACGCTGGTGCAGCAACAGGTCTACGACCTGTCGCGCGGCAAACAGCTTCCCTATGTCGAGAGCGGCTTGCCGCAGCTTTTCTTCGCCGCACAGGCCAGCAAGGACGCCCTGCCCGAGCGCGATCGGCTGCTGCTCGCCATGGCCGACGTCACGCCGGACTTGCGCGTCGAGGTCGAGGCGGTGGCGGCCAACGCCGACATGCCGCTAGCGCCGCTATACGCCGCGCTTATCACCTCCGACGGCAAGGCGATGGAGCCAAGGCAGCGCCAACAGAAACTCCAGGAAGCGGCCGACGCTTTCACAAAAGTCAGGGCCGATCTGCGCAACTTCGCCTCCTCCGATCCGCAGGTGACGGCGCTGCGCCAACAGGCCGAAGCGCAATTGGCACTTGGCTCATTCGACGAGGCACGCGCGCTGCTTGGCAAGGCGGCGGATATCGACGGCAAGTCGCGCGACGATCTGAAAACCCGATTCATCGAACGTACGCTATCAGAGGCAACGACGCATTATCTCGCCGGCGGCGCTTCGCGGGCGCAACTGCGTTACGACCTCGCCATTGAGGACTACCGCAAGGCCGTGGCGCTCTACGCTGATGTCGAGGGTTTCCACATACCGGACGACGCGCGCTACCAGCAGACACTGTCCTGGGAACTGATCGGCACGCTGGAAACGACTGTCGGCCATTTGCAGGAAGCCGGCAAAGCCTTTGATTCCATGGTCCAGTCCGCCGAGAAACGCGCGGCTGCCGAGCCCGACAAGATCGACCACCAGCGCGACCTTGCCGTGGCCCAGAACAAGGTGGCCGACGTCAAGAAGGCGATGGGCGATACCGCCGGCGCGATCGCGCTTTACGCGCAGGCGCTCGCCACGATGAAGGCGATCCTCGAAAAGGAGCCTACGCTTGGCTATCTGCGCGACTACGCCGTCTGCTTCAACCGCATCGGCGATGCCATGCGGGGTTCGGGCGACGGACCCGGCGCGCTGGCGAATTATCGTTCAGCGCTCAAGGTTGCCGAATTCCTGGTCGAGAAAGCGCCAGACGATGATGGCTTTCGGCGCGACCTTTCCGTCAGCCATTCCAAGGTCGGGCTGGCGCTCAGGCTGACCAACGACCTGGAAGGCTCGATCGCCGAATATGAGGTGTCCTTGCAGATCACCGAGGCGCTGGCGAAGAAGATGCCGGACGACGCCGAACTGCAGCGAGACATCACCGTCAGCCTCACCGCTATCGGCGACCTGCAGCGGCTGACCGGGCACAACGAAAAAGCTTTCGAGCCCTACCAGCGCAGCGTCGATATCGCGCGGAAGCTGGTGGCGCGGGATCCCGGCAACACACTGTGGCGGCGTGACCTCGAGCTTGCGCTGGGCAAGGTGGCCGACGCTCACGCCGAGGCTGGCGACCTCGATGGAGCGCTCTCCAACCGCCGTTCCGGACAGGCCATCGCGGAATATCTGGCCGAACTCGATCCCGACAATGCCGAATGGCAGCGCGATCTCGCGGTTGGCCACAACCGGATCGGCGACGTGCTGATGAGCAAGGGGGACAAAATCGGCGCGGCAGCCGAGTACCAGGCCGGTTTCGTGATCGCCAATACGCAGTCGCAAGCCGATCCGGGCAATGCCCAGCGCACGGTCGATGCCGCCTACAGCCGCTATAAGCTGGCTGTAGCTGGCGTTGACCCGTCGACAAATCTCAAGGCCGCGCTGGCCATGCTAACCGGCCTGAAATCGGAGGGACGCCTCCCGGGTGCCAACGAAGGCTGGATCGGCATGGTCGAGAAAGCGATGGCTGAGGCCGGCTTCGCAAAGTAGGTTCCAGCCGACCGTGCGAGAGAGCCCAGCCTCTTCGGGCTGGGCGCTCCAATTCTTTACGCGCGCCAATTCAGGAAGGGTGGTAAAAGCTCGCCGACCCTATTGGTCGTTTCCCAAGCAACGCCTGCCGCACTATTGTGCAGTGCAGCACGAGAATGCCCGTTTCAAGGCAAAATTCTTCGTGACATTTTCATTCGCGTTAGGCTAATGTGCCCTGATAACCGAGAGGGTAGAAAAAAATCTGCTCTCCTACGCGGTCAAAGTCTTGGGAGGATGCGATCTAGGCGCGGTTACTCGCTGCCACCGGAAACCGGAAACAGATCGGACGCGTTTAAATTGCAAGGCCTTGTGCCTTGCATTTTTTTTGTGCAATCACCTGCTTAGCGCAACGAGTCGCCAAACCACTTTACCCTGCGTCAGCACCCGTCGAACCGGAAGAACGGTACAGCGTCCCAGAGCGAAGCCCTCGGCTCCACCATACAGAAATGCCGTCCTCAGACGGCCTATTTTGCTGGAGTCTGGCCGAAGTCCGGCACGATGTGCGGGATGTCGTTGAGGCTGTATCCCAGCCCATGCGTCAGGCCGTAGAAAATGCCCATCAGAACCGCCGTGGCGATGGTGGTGCGCACCACGGCGCGCAGCATATGGGGACCGCGCGGCGCGCTTGGAACCGTGCCCAGCGTCACGTCATGATCCTCATCCTGCGTTCTGATGCTGAACGGCAGCACGGCAAACAGCACCACCCACCAGGTCGCGAAGAACAGCGCGGTGAACGAAACCCAGCTCATGATTGCTCCAGTTCGATCAACGTGCCGAAGAAATCCTTCGGGTGCAGGAACAACACCGGCTTGCCATGGGCGCCGGTCTTCGGGTTGCCGTCGCCCAGCACGCGGGCGCCGGAAGCCTTGAGCTGGTCGCGCGCGGCCAGGATATCGGCGACCTCATAGCAAAGATGATGCATGCCGCCGGAAGGGTTCTTGTCGAGGAAGGCGGCGATCGGCGAGCCCTCGCCCAACGGCTCGAGAAGTTCGATCTTGGTGTTGCCGACATTGACGAAAACCACGGTGACGCCGTGCTCCGGCAGCGCCTGCGGCTCGGTGACTTCGGCACCGAGCGTATTGCGATAGGCGGCAACCGCCGCGGCCAGGTCCGGCACGGCAAGCGCGACATGATTCAGGCGTCCGAGCATAGGGTGCTCCGTGGAAAGTCAGGGGAGGAGCAGGGCCTACTCCCTCTTCCTCACCTCGTGACGAACACCGTCACCAGTGGTTTCTTGCCCCAGGCTTCGTTGGCCGCACCGCGCACCGCGCGCCGTACGGCTTCCTGCACGAGGTCGAGGTCTTTTCGGCGCTGACGGGGGATAGAGTCCACCGCGCCGATTGCCGCATCGATCATCAGGTCCTCGAGCGTCTCGCCGCCGGCGTCGGCCTCGGCAACGCCAATGGCCACCAGATCGGGATCGCCGGCGAGCTCGTACTTCTCGTCGAGCACGACATTGACCGCGACATGGCCGGCGAAGGAGAGCTTGCGCCGGTCGCGAATGCCCATCGCCTGGTCGGTGCCGATCAGCCTGCCGTCCTTGTAGATGCGGCCGAACGGCACCTGGTCGATGATGGTGGCAGGGCCAGGGGCAAGCCTCAGCATGTCGCCGTCGCGCACTTGCGCCACCTGGCCTATGCCTGAGGTCGACATCAGCGACCCCTGCGCCACCAGATGCGCCGCTTCGCCATGCACCGGCACGCCGATCTGCGGCCGCACCCACTCATACATCTTGCGCAATTCGCTGCGGCGCGGATGGCCGGAGACATGCACCAATGCGTCGCCATCCTCGATGATCTTGATGCCGAGATCGATCAGGCGGTTCTTGATCTCGAGGATCGCTTTCTCGTTGCCGGGAATGGTGCGCGAGGAAAACACCACCGTGTCGCCAGCCGTCAGCGACACCGATTTCATCTCGTCGCGTGACAGCTTGGCAAGGGCCGCCAGCGGCTCGCCCTGGCTGCCGGTGCAGATGATGACGAGGTTTTCGCGCGGGACGAAGCCGAAATCCTCTTCGGCGATGAACTCCGGCAGCCCGTCCATGTAGCCGAGCTCGTCGGCCACATCGATGACCCGCTTCAGCGAGCGGCCAAGCACCAGGCACTGGCGGCCAGCATCGCGCGCCGCCTTGGCAATGGAGACAATGCGCCCGACATTGGAGGAGAATGTGGTGACGGCGACACGGCCCTTGGCGGCCTGAATGACGCCCTTGAGGCCTTCGCCGACGGCCACTTCCGAAGGCGACTCGCCTTCCCTCATCGCATTGGTCGAATCGCAGATCAGCGCCAGGACGCCCTTGTCGCCATAGGCGCGGAAGCGCGCCTCGTCGGTCTTCGGACCGATCGTCGGTTCGGGATCGATCTTCCAGTCGCCGGTATGGATGACGGTGCCGGCAGGCGTGGTGATCGCCAGCGACATCGGCTCGGGGATCGAGTGCGCGACCGGAATGGCTTCGATCTCGAAGGGGCCGACGGTGAATTTCTCCCCTGCCCGATAGATCGTCAGCGGGATTTTCGGCGCGCCATGCTCGCCTTGCCGCTTGGCTTCCAGCAAGCCGGCGCTGAACGGCGTCATCCACACCGGCGCCTTCAGCTTCGGCCAGGTGTCGAGCAACGCGCCATAGTGGTCTTCGTGCGCATGGGTGATGATGATGCCGCGCAGATTGGCGAGATTCTCTTCGATGAAACGCGTGTCGGGCAGCACCAGGTCGACGCCAGGCAGGCTGGCATCGGGAAAGGTCACGCCGACATCGATGACGATCCACTCGCGCGCGCTCGGCGGACCGTAGCCGTAGAGAGCGAAGTTCATACCGATCTCGCCGACGCCGCCGAGCGGCACGAAGACGAGTTCGGCGTTTTCCGCTTTCGCCATGATTTTTTCCTTCCTGGCCCTCAGGCCAAGCCCGTTAGATCCGGGCAGACGCGACCGCGCCGAAATGCACGTCGCCGGCGGCGATCGTCAGAACCGAACCTTCATCGTCGCGGATCACGAAACGGCAGTCCTCGTCAATGGTTTCAAACACCCCACGCACCACATTACCGTCAATTCTGACAGCAACCTCGCCGCCGAGCCCCGCTGCGCGAGCCAGCCAGCGTCGCCTGACAGCGGCAAGTCCGCGCCCCTCATCCCACAGCCTGGCATTCTCGCTCCAGGCATCCGATAGCGCCAGGAACAGCGTTTCGGCATCGCATGTCGCGCCCAATGCATTGAGCGAAGTCGCGGGATAAGGCAAATCCTCGGGATAAGCCACCACATTGACGCCGATGCCGACCGCCACCGCGAAGCGGCCGCCTTCCAGTATCGCCGATTCCAGCAGGATGCCGGCCAGCTTGGCGCCCGAGGCAAGCACGTCATTCGGCCATTTCAGCTCGAACCGGTTTTTGCCCGCGCTTGCACCATCGAGGCCGATGGCGATCCGGCCCTTCGGGACGACGGCGTCGAGCGCATCGGCAAGCGCCAGGCCGGCGACAAAGCCGAGCGTCGCGGCAAGGCGAAGCTCGGCACTGGTGATGACAAGCAGCGTCGCCGCCAGATTGCCTTCGGGCGTCGCCCACACGCGGCCGCGGCGGCCGCGCCCGCTTTCCTGCCTCTTGGAAACGACCCACAATTTGCCCGAGTCGCCCGCCCTTGCGTGGTCCAGCGCCAGCGCATTGGTGGAGCCGACGCTGTCATGCGCCTCGAGCCGGAACCCTTCCGACGCAGAGGTAGGAGCCAGCCGAAATCCCATGCCGGCTAGAAAAAGGTCTTGGCGGCGGCTTCGGCATAGGTGCCGATCGGACCGCCGATCAGCACATAGAACAGCACGAAGGCGCCGGAGACGCCGAGCACGAGGCGCAGTTCACTGGCCATCGGCACGAAGCCGCCGACCGGTTCGTCAAACCACATGATCTTGATGATGCGCAGATAGTAGTAGGCGCCCACCACGGAGGCCAGCACGCCAATGATCGCAAGCGCGTAGAGATGAGCGTTGATGGCGGCGAGGAACACGTACCATTTCCCCCAGAAGCCGGCGAGCGGCGGAATGCCGGCCAGCGAGAACATCAGGATGGTGAGGATCGTCGCCATGATCGGATTGGTCGACGACAGGCCGGCCAGATCGCTGATCTGCTCGACATTGCCTTCCTTGCGCCGCATGGCGAGGATGAAGGCGAAGGTGCCGAGCGTCATCACCAGGTAGATCAGCATGTAGATGGCAACGCCGCGCACGCCGGCCTGGCTGTTGGCGGCAAGACCGACCAGCGCGTATCCCATGTGGCCGATGGAGGAATAGGCCATCAGCCGCTTGATGTTGGTCTGGCCGATGGCGGCGAATGCGCCGAGCGCCATCGAGGCGATCGAAATGAAGACGATGATCTGCTGCCAGTCGGCGGCGATCGGCTTGAACGCCCCCATGGTGACGCGCACCATCAGTGCCATCGCCGCCATCTTGGGTGCCGCCGCCGGGAAGGCCGTCACCGGCGTCGGCGCGCCCTCATAGACGTCGGGCGTCCACATATGGAACGGCACCGCCGAGATCTTGAAGGCGAGGCCGGCCAGCACGAAGACGAGGCCGAAGACGAGACCAAGCTGGCGCTCGCCGCTGCCCAGCGCCGTGGCGATCTCCTGGAAACCGGTGTTGCCGGTGTAACCATAGATCAGGCTGATGCCATAGAGCAGCATGCCCGACGACAGCGCGCCGAGAACGAAATACTTCAGGCCGGCCTCGGTCGAACGCAGATTGTCGCGGTTGATCGCCGCCAGCACATAGATCGCCAGCGATTGCAGTTCGAGGCCGAGATAGAGCCCGATCATGCCATTGGCCGAAATCATCAGCATCATGCCGAGCGTGCAAAGCAGGATCAGCACCGGATATTCGAACTTGTCGAAATGCTCCGTCTTGGCAAAGCGCATCGACATGACCAGCGTCACAGCCGAGCCGATCAGGGCCAGCACCTTCATGAAACGGGCGAAGGAATCCTGGATGAAGGCGTTACCATAGGCGCTGCCCTGCCCCGTGGAAAAGATCAGCCAGGCGCCAGCGATCACCAGCACGGCGACGGCAAGGCCGGTCACGGTGTTGGCGGTGTTGGCCCGCGAATAGGCACCGACCATCAGCAGCGCCAGCGCGCCGATGGCAAGGATCAGCTCTGGCGTCGAAAGCGACAGGCTGGAGAGAAGGTCCGGCGTCATGGTTCGCAAAACCCCTGGTCAGTTCGCCGCCGCGGTCTGCGCGGCGCCGATGGATGCAGTGACATTGGTGACGAGCGACTTGACCGATTCGGCCGTCGCGTCGAAGACCGGTGCGGGATAGACGCCGAAGAAGATGACCAGCACGACGAGCGGATAGATGATGACCTTCTCGCGCGTCGACAGGTCGAGCAGGCCCTTCAGGCTGTCCTTGGTCAAGGCGCCGAAGATCACCCGGCGATAGAGCCACAACGCGTAGGCGGCCGACAGGATGACGCCGGTGGCGGCGAAGAACGCCACCCAGGTGTTGACCCGGAACACGCCGAGCATTGTCAGGAACTCGCCGATGAAGCCGCTGGTGCCGGGTAGACCGACATTGGCCATGGTGAAGATCAGGAACACGGTGGCGTATTTCGGCATGTTGTTGACCAGCCCGCCATAGGCGGCGATCTCACGCGTGTGCATGCGGTCATAGATGACACCGACGCACAGGAACAGCGCGCCGGAGACGAGGCCGTGGCTGAGCATCTGGAAGATCGCGCCCTGCACGCCTTCCTGGTTCATCGCGAAGATGCCCATGGTGACGAAGCCCATATGGGCCACCGACGAATAGGCGATCAGCTTCTTCATGTCCTCCTGCATCAGCGCCACCAGCGAGGTGTAGATGATGGCGACGATCGACAGCGCGAAGACCAGAGGCGCGAACATTTCGGAAGCCAGCGGAAACATCGGCAGCGAGAAGCGAAGGAAGCCATACCCGCCCATCTTCAAGAGGATGGCGGCCAGGATGACCGAACCGGCGGTCGGCGCCTCGACGTGAGCATCGGGCAGCCAGGTATGCACCGGCCACATCGGCATCTTCACCGCGAAGGAGGCGAAGAAGGCGAGCCACAGCCAGGTCTGCATGTTGGCCGGGAAGTTGTGCGTCAACAGCGTCGGAATGTCCGTCGTCCCGGACTGATAGAACATCGCCATGATGGCGAGCAGCATCAGCACCGAGCCGGCCAGCGTATAGAGGAAGAACTTGAACGAGGCATAGACGCGTCGCTTGCCACCCCACACGCCGATGATGATGAACATCGGGATCAGGCCGGCTTCGAAGAAGACGTAGAACAGCACGATATCCAGCGCGCAGAACACGCCGATCATCAGCGTCTCGAGCAGCAGGAAGGCGATCATGTAAGCCTTGACGCGCTTCTCGATCGATTCCCACGACGCCAGGATGCAGAGCGGCATCAGGAACGTCGTCAGGATGACGAACAGCATGGAGATGCCGTCGACGCCCATGTGGTAGGAGATGCCGGAATCGAGCCAGGCGACCTTCTCGACGAACTGGAAGCCCGACTGCGAATTGTCGAAGCCGGTCCAGATGAACAGCGAGATGATGAACGTGAACGTCGTCGTCAACAACGCGATGGCGCGGATGTTGCGGCGCGCGTTTTCACTGTCATCGTTGATGAACAGGATGAGCAGCACACCAACCAGCGGCAGGAAGGTGACCAGCGAGAGGATTGGCCAGGCGGTCATCAGAGCATCATCCAGGTGACGAGTGCGGCAACGCCGATCAGCATGGCGAAGGCATAGTGGTAAAGGTAGCCGGTCTGCAGCTTGACGACGCGGTTGGTGACATCGACGACACGTGCCGAAATGCCATCCGGACCAAGACCGTCAATGACGGTGCCGTCGCCGGTCTTCCACAGGAAATGGCCGAGGCGCTTGGCGGGCCGCACGAACAGGAAGTCGTAGAGCTCGTCGAAATACCATTTGTTGAGCAGGAAGGCGTAGAGCCCGCGATGCTGCGCCGCGAGGTTCACCGGCATTTCCGGCGAGCGGATGTAGAACTTCCAGGCCAGCGCGAAGCCGATCAGCATGGCGATGAAGGGCGACAGCTCGACCCACAGCGGCAGTTCGTGGATCTCGTGCAGGATGTGGTTGTCCGGCAGAGTGAACAGCGACGCCTTCCAGAATTCGGCATAGCCCTCGCCGATGAAGGCGCCGTGGAAAATGATGCCGGCAAACAGCGCGCCGGCGGCCAGGATGAACAGCGGTACCAGCATCACCGGCGGCGATTCATGGACGTGGTGCATCACCTCGTGGCTTGCCCGCGGCTCGCCGTGGAAGGTCATGAAGATCAGCCGCCAGGAGTAGAAGGAGGTGAAGCAGGCGGCGATGACCAGGGCCACGAAGGCGAGGCCGGCAACCGAATTGTGGCCGGCAAAGGCGCTCTCGATGATGGCATCCTTGGAGAAGAAGCCGGCGGTGCCGATGACCGTCACCGGAATGCCGACGCCAGTCAGCGCCAGCGTGCCGATCACCATCATCCAGTAGGTGGTCGGGATCAGCTTCCGCAGGCCGCCCATCTTGCGCATGTCCTGCTCGTCGGAGACGGCATGGATCACCGAGCCCGAGCCGAGGAACAGCAGCGCCTTGAAGAAGGCATGCGTGAACAGGTGGAAGATCGCGGCGCCATAGGCGCCGACGCCGAGCGCCACGAACATGTAGCCGAGCTGCGAGCAGGTCGAATAGGCGATGACGCGCTTGATGTCGTTCTGGACGAGACCGACGGTCGCGGCAAAGAAGGCGGTGAAGGCGCCGATGAAGGTCACGACCGTCAGCGCCGAATGCGACAGCTCGAACAGCGGCGACAGGCGCGCCAGCATGAACACGCCGGCCGTCACCATGGTGGCGGCATGGATCAGCGCGGACACCGGCGTCGGGCCCTCCATGGCGTCCGGCAGCCAGGTGTGCAGCGGCACCTGCGCCGACTTGCCCATCGCGCCCATGAACAGCAGCAGGCAGACGACGGTCATTGCCGCCTGCTTGTCCAGCGCATGGCCAAGGAAGGTCAGCACGGCAGCACCCTGCGGGGCGCCTTCGGCGGGGATGAACGTCGCCGCATTGGCGAAGATGGTGCCGAGGTTGACCGAGCCGAACAGCACGAAGAGGCCGAATATGCCAAGCGCGAAGCCGAAATCGCCGACGCGGTTGACGACGAAGGCCTTGATGGCGGCGGCGTTGGCCGACGGCTTCTTGTACCAGAAACCGATCAGCAGGTAGGAGGCGAGGCCCACCCCTTCCCAGCCGAAGAACATCTGCACCAGATTGTCAGCCGTCACCAGCATCAGCATGGCGAAGGTGAACAGCGACAGATAGGCGAAGAAGCGCGGCCGGTTCGGATCGTGGTGCATGTAGCCGATCGAATAGATGTGAACCAGCGCCGACACGGTGTTGACCACCACCAGCATCACCACCGTCAGCGTGTCGATCCTGAGCGCCCAGGATGCTTCGAGCCCGCCGGACTGGATCCAGCGCAGCACCGGCACGGTGAACACCTCGCCATGGCCGAAGCCGACGCTGAAGAAAGCGATCCACGACAGCACCGCCGCGATCACAAGGAAACCGGAGGTAATGTATTCGGACGCCTTGGCGCCGAGCGACGTGCCGAACAGGCCGACGATCAGGAAGCCAAGCAGTGGAAGGAAGACGATGGCCTGATACATGGTGGTTCCGTCAACCCTTCATCATGTTCACGTCTTCGACCGCGATCGAGCCGCGGTTGCGGAAGAAGACGACGAGAATGGCAAGTCCGATGGCAGCCTCGGCCGCCGCGACCGTCAGCACGAACAGAGCGAACACCTGGCCGACCAGATCGCCGAGCGAGGCCGAGAACGCGACGAAATTGATGTTGACCGCAAGCAGGATCAGCTCGATCGACATCAGGATGACGATGACGTTCTTGCGGTTGAGGAAGATGCCGAACACGCCGAGCGTGAACAGGATCGCCGATACGGTCAGATAATGCGCGATGCCGACAACCATCTCAGAGTCCCTCGCCCGTCTTGACCTTGCGGATTTCCATGCCGGTCGCCGGCGTACGGCCGACCTGGGCTGCGATCGACTGCCGCTTGACCCCTTCCTTGTGGCGCAGCGTCAGCACGATGGCGCCGATCATGGCGACCAGCAGGATGAGGCCCGAAATCTGGAAGTAGTAGAGGTAGTCCGTATAGAGGATATCGCCGAGGGCGGCCGTGTTCGAACGCGTTGCGAGATCCGGGATGGGTTTCGAGACCGTCGAGGCGAGCTGCGGCGCGAATGTATAGCCGCCGAGCACGACAATCAGCTCCGCCGCCAGGATCAGCCCGACCAGCGCGCCGATCGGCGCGTATTGCAGGGCACCGCTCTTCAGTTCGGCGAAATCGACGTCGAGCATCATGACGACGAACAGGAACAGCACCATCACCGCGCCGACATAGACGACGAGCAGGATCATCGCCAGGAACTCGGCGCCCGTCAGCATGAAAAGGCCGGCGGCGTTGAAGAAGGTCAGGATCAGGAACAGCACCGAATGCACGGGGTTGCGCGACGAAATGACCATGAACGCCGCCGCCACCGCGATAAAGGCGAAGAGGTAGAAAAAGGCCGCCTCTAGTCCACTCAACATGGGGTTCCCCCGGGTTCCTGTCCGGACGGGCTCTCACCCTGTCCGCTTCTTTGGCCTGGTCCCGCCTCGGGTTCCAAGCCGCGTTGTCCTTAGACGAGGCCCCTCGCCCCGTCCATGCGTCAAATATCAGCGATACGGCGAGTCCAGCGAGATGTTGCGCGCCAGTTCGCGCTCCCACCGGTCGCCATTCGCCAACAGCTTGTCCTTGTCGTAGTAGAGTTCCTCGCGCGTCTCCGTCGCGAATTCGAAATTCGGCCCTTCGACGATGGCGTCGACCGGGCAGGCTTCCTGGCAGAAGCCGCAATAGATGCACTTCACCATGTCGATATCGTAGCGCACCGTGCGGCGGGTGCCGTCATTGCGGCGCGGACCGGCCTCGATGGTGATCGCCTGTGCCGGGCAGATCGCCTCGCACAGCTTGCAGGCAATGCAACGCTCCTCGCCGTTGGGATAGCGGCGCAGCGCGTGCTCGCCACGGAAGCGCGGGCTGGTCGGCCCCTTCTCGTGCGGATAGTTGATCGTCTCCTTCGGCGCGAAGAACTGGCGCATCGACAGGAAGAAGGCGCTGACGAAATCCTGCAGCAGCAGGGATTTTGCGGCTTGGGACAGAGCGGACATCACGCAAACCCCGTGATCTTGAGGAAGGCTGCGGTGGCGACCACCATGAACAGCGAGATCGGCAGGAACACTTTCCAGCCGAGCCGCATCAGCTGGTCGTAGCGATAGCGCGGCACGAACGCCTTCACCATGGAAATGCCGAAGAACACGAAGCATAGCTTCAGCACGAACCAGATGACGCCGGGCACCCAGGTGAACGGCGCGAAGTCGAAGGGCGGCAGCCAGCCGCCGAGGAACAGGATGGTGGCCAGCGCGCACATCAGCACGATGGCGACATATTCGCCGAGGAAGAACAGCAGGAACGGCGTGGACGAATATTCGACCATGTGGCCGGCGACCAGCTCCGATTCGGCTTCGACCAGGTCGAAAGGCGGCCGGTTCGTCTCGGCCAGCGCCGAGATGAAGAAGATGATGAACATCGGGAACAGCGACAGCCAGTTCCAGTCGAGGAAGGTGTTGGGCAGGCCAAGTCGCGTGCCAAGCCCGTCATGCTGCGACAGCACGATGTCGGACAGGTTGAGCGAGCCGGCGGTGAGCAGAACCGTGACGATGACGAAGCCGATCGAGACTTCGTAGGACACCATCTGCGCCGCGGAACGCAGCGCGCCGAGGAATGGATATTTTGAATTGGACGCCCAGCCGCCCATGATCACGCCATAGACCTCGAGCGAGGAGATGGCGAAGACATAGAGGATGCCGACATTGATGTTGGCGATCGCCCAGCCCTGACTGACCGGAATGACTGCCCAGGCCGAGATCGCCAGCACTGCGGACACCAGCGGTGCCAGCAGGAAGACACCCTTGTTGGCGCCGGACGGGATGATCGGTTCCTTGAAGACGAACTTCAGCAGGTCGGCGAAGGCTTGCAGCGTGCCCCAGGGGCCGACGACGTTGGGACCGCGGCGCAATTGCACCGCCGCCCATATCTTGCGGTCGGCGTAGAGGATGTAGGCGACGAAGACCAGCAGCACGACGATCAGCACGACCGACTTGAGCAGGATCAGCAGCGCCGGCAGCACGTAAAAGGAGAAGAAAGTGTCCATGCTTATTCCGCCGCCTGCTTGAAGCCGCTCTTGGCCAGCGCCGAACATTCCGCCATCACGGCCGATGCCCGCGCGATCGGGTTGGTCAGGTAGAAATCCTTGACCGGCGAGGTGAACGTGCCCTTGTTCAGCCGCCCGCCGAGCTTCGCCACCCTGGCGATGTCCTCGGCATTACCGGCCGCGACCTGATCGATGCGGGCCAGATGCGGATACTCGCCGTAAAGCTTGGCGCGCAGCTGCGGCAGCGAATCGAATGGCAGCTTCTTGCCCAGCACATCCGACAGCGCCCTGATGATCGCCCAGTCTTCGCGAGCATCGCCGGGTGCGAAGCCGGCGCGATTGGTCTGCTGCACGCGCCCTTCCGTGTTGACATAGGTGCCCGATTTTTCGGTGTAGGCAGCGCCCGGCAGAATGACGTTGGCGCGGTGCGCACCGGCGTCGCCATGGGTGCCGATATAGACGACGAAGGCGCCGCCGGTCTTGCCCATGTCGATCTCGTCGGCGCCGAGCAGGAACAGCACGTCCATCTCGCCCAGCATGCCGGCAACGCTCTTGCCGCCCTCGCCCGGCACGAAGCCGAGATCAAGACCGCCGACGCGTCCAGCCGCGTTGTGCAGCACGGCAAAGCCGTTCCAGTCCGCCCGTGCGGCGTTGACGGCGCCGGCGAGTCTCGCCGCCTGGCCGAGCACGGCGGCGCCATCGGCGCGCGCCAAAGCGCCCTGGCCGACGATGATCAGCGGATGCGTCGCCTTCTTCAACGTCTGGAAGAACTTGCCATTGCCGTCGGCCAGATCCTTGAGCGAATCCGGCCCGGCACCCAGCTGTTCATACTCGTAGCGCGTGTCGCCGATATCGCCGATGACGCCGACCGGCAGGTTGCCGACCCGCCAGCGCTTGCGGATGCGGGCATTCAGCACGGAGGCTTCATAGCGCGGATTGGCGCCGATGATCAGCACCGCGTCGGCCTGCTCGATGCCTTCGATGGTCGGGTTGAAGATGTAGCTGGCCCGGCCGAGCGACGGATCGAGCGCCGCGCCATCCTGGCGACAGTCGGTGTTCTTCGAACCAAGCGAAGCCATCAGCAGCTTCAGCGCATAGATTTCCTCGACCGCGGCGAGATCGCCTGAAATGGCGCCGATCTTGTCGGGTGCCGCCTTCGACACCGCGTCCTTGATCGCGGCAAAAGCCTCGGCCCAGCTCGCGGGAACCAGCTTGCCATCCTTGCGCACATAGGGGCGGTCGAGGCGCTGCGTGCGCAGTCCGTCCCAGATGAAGCGGGTCTTGTCGGAGATCCACTCCTCGTTCACCTGCTCGTTGACGCGCGGCAGGATGCGCATCACTTCGCGGCCTCTGCTGTCGACGCGGATCGCCGAACCGACGGCGTCCATCACGTCGATGGATTCGGTCTTGGTCAGCTCCCACGGCCGCGCCCGGAAAGCGAAGGGCTTCGAGGTCAGCGCGCCGACGGGGCAAAGGTCGATGACGTTGCCCTGCAGCTCCGAGGTCATCGCCTGTTCGAGATAGGTTGTGATCTCGGCATCCTCGCCACGGCCGATCAGGCCGAGCTCGGAGATGCCGGCGACCTCGGTGGTGAAGCGGACGCAGCGCGTGCAATGGATGCAGCGGTTCATTACCGTCTTGACCAGCGGGCCGATATACTTGTCTTCGACCGCGCGCTTGTTCTCGTGATAGCGCGAGGAATCGACGCCGAAGGCCATCGCCTGGTCCTGCAGATCGCACTCGCCGCCCTGGTCGCAGATCGGGCAATCCAGCGGATGATTGATCAGCAGGAATTCCATCACGCCTTCGCGGGCCTTCTTGACCATCGGCGTGTTAGTGAAGATTTCCGGCGGCTCGCCATTCGGGCCCGGACGCAGGTCGCGCACGCCCATGGCGCAGGATGCCTGCGGCTTGGGCGGCCCGCCCTTCACCTCGATCAGGCACATGCGGCAGTTGCCGGCGATCGACAGCCGCTCATGGAAGCAGAAGCGCGGCACTTCCGCGCCTGCGTCCTCGGCCGCCTGCAGCAGCGTATAGTGGTCGGGTACAGTGATCTCTTTCCCGTCGACCTTGAGCTTTGCCATTCGCCTCAAACCCCTGCGGATTTCCCGCAATCTCTTTTTCCGGGCGCGATCGAAACCGCGTACCGCATTTCATTCACTTCTTGACGGCGAGCGCCGCCGCTTGGGCAGTCCAATCGTCGCGGCTGATGCGGCCGGAGAGCGACAGATAGTCCTCGACCCAGGCAACCTCTTCCTGCGTCCATGCCGCGATCTGGGCATACGTCCAGATGCCGAGACCGTTCAGCACCGTCTCCAGCTTCGGGCCGATGCCCGATATCGCCTTGAGGTCCGAAGGCTTCGCCGGCTTGTCCATGGCCTTGGGCTGCCTGAAATCCTCCGGCATCAAGCTGGCGGGAACCGCGCCCGCTGTCGGGCCGGCATCGACGACTGGCACTGTGTCGGCTGCCTCCACTGGCAACCATGTCGGTCACATCCTGCGCGAAGGACTGGGCTTCGGCGATCAAGGTCTTGGTCGCCGCGCGCGCCTTGGAGGCGCTTCTTTCCATCTCCGACAAGCGCTCGGTGCGCGCCTCGAAGTCGTCGACGATCGGCTGCAGCAGCCGCTGCGAGGCTTCGGCCGCGCCCGAAAGCGCGCCCATCCAGACACCGAAAGCGTGGTTGGCGAGCCCAATGCCGAGCGCCGACATGGCCGCGACACCAGCGACAGGGTGCGCGAGAAGGTTGACGGCGCTCGCCATCTCCTTCGGCATCATCCTAGTCAGATCCTGGTTCATCTTCTCGAGCTGGTCCAAATTGGGCATCAAAGGGTGGGGTGTCGAATACGGCGCCATAGATATCTCCTGGTCGTTTGTTCGTTCGCCCGCCCCGGCTTTCTCGCTTCGGGCTCTCGCCCGCATTCACAAATTCTTCTATTCCGCCGCCACCATCACCGGCTCGGCCCGATGCGCGTTGCGCGAAAACTCGTCGATGCGCCGCTCCACCTCGCCACGGAAATGCCGCATCAGGCCCTGGATCGGCCATGCCGCCGCGTCGCCCAGCGCGCAGATCGTATGGCCTTCAACCTGCTTGGTGACATCGAGCAGCATGTCGATCTCGCGCTTCTGCGCCTCACCGCGCACCAGCCGTTCCATCACCCGCCACATCCAGCCAGTGCCTTCGCGGCACGGCGTGCATTGGCCGCAGCTCTCATGCTTGTAGAAGTAGGAAAGCCGCGCGATCGCCTTCACGACATCGGTCGACTTGTCCATGACGATGACAGCCGCCGTGCCGAGGCCGGACTTGAGGTCGCGCAACGCGTCGAAATCCATCGGCGTGTCGATGATCTGCTCGGCCGGCACCAGCGGCACCGAGGCGCCACCCGGAATGACCGCGAGCAGGTTGTCCCAGCCGCCGCGAATTCCGCCGCAATGCGTCTCGATCAGCTCGCGGAACGGGATCGACATCGCCTCTTCGACCGTGCACGGGTTGTTGACGTGGCCGGAGACGCAGAACAGCTTGGTGCCGACATTGTTCGGCCGGCCGAAGGACGAGAACCAGGCGGCACCGCGACGCAGGATGGTCGGCGCCACCGCGATCGATTCGACATTGTTGACGGTGGTCGGGCAGCCATAGAGGCCGACATTGGCCGGGAATGGCGGCTTCAGCCGGGGCTGGCCCTTCTTGCCTTCCAGGCTTTCGAGCAGCGCCGTCTCCTCGCCACAGATATAGGCGCCGGCGCCGTGATGCATGTAGATGTCGAAGTCGTAGCCGGAGGTATTGTTCTTGCCGATCAGCTTGGCTTCGTAGGCCTCGTCGATGGCCCGCTGCAACGCCTCGCGCTCGCGGATGAACTCGCCGCGCACATAGATGTAGGCGGCAATCGCGCCCATGGCGAAACCGGCGAGCAGCGCACCCTCGACCAGCGTGTGCGGATCATTGCGCAGGATGTCGCGGTCCTTGCAGGTGCCAGGCTCGGATTCGTCGGCATTGATGACGAGGTAGCTCGGCCGGCCGTCGCTCTGCTTTGGCATGAACGACCATTTCAGGCCGGTCGGGAAGCCGGCGCCGCCGCGTCCGCGCAGGCCTGACGCCTTCATCTCGTTGACGATCCAGTCGCGCCCCTTGGCGACGATGCCGGGCGTGTTGTCCCAGGCGCCGCGCGCCATCGCGCCGGCCAGCGACTTGTCGAAGAGGCCGTAGATGTTGGTGAAGATACGGTCTTTGTCCTGGAGCATTTTTCGTCCCTCAGACCGGCTTCTTGCCGAAGACGCGGATGTATTCGGCGACACCGCCCTTGGCGAGCGCCTTGGCCTGCTTGACCCAGTCGTCGCGCTCGATACGGCCTTGGAAAGAGAGGTAGCCGTCCACCCACTCGCGCTCGGCCTTCTTCCACGCCGCGACCTGCGCGAAGGTGAAGATGCCCAGCGTATGCAGGATGCCCTCGATTTTCGGCCCAACGCCGGAGATCAGCTTGAGATCGTCGACCAGCGCCGGCTTGGCGATGCCGGCCGGGCGGTTCTTGTCTTCCAGCGACGGTTTGGCGGCAGCCTTCGCGGCCGGCACCTTGGTTTCCGGTGCCTTGTAGGCGGCGGTAGGCTCGGCCTTGGTCTTGGGCCCATTGCGCTGCTTGGAGACCTGCTCGACCTCTGGAGCGGCCGTGTTGGCATTGGCGGCCGAATGCAGCGGTGCGGCCACACTCGCCGCCTTTTCAGCCGCCGGCGCGACCTTGGTCTTTGACGGCGTCTTCAAGGCCGGGCTGGTTTCCGGGGCGTCGGTCTTTGGCTTGCCGGCATTCGAAGGCGCCGCCGGCGCGGCCGATGCCTGCGCAGCCGGTGCGGCTGCGGCCGGAGCGGTGGCAGCCGCCGGTGCCGCGTCCTTGGCGGCCTTGGTGGCTGCCTTGGCTTCCTTGTCCCGGGTCGACTTGAGGATCGCCTTTTCGCTCTTCAGCGTCGTCAGGCCGGAGGCCGGCTCCGAGCCGGTGCGGCCGTTCTGCGGTCCCGGGGCCACCGAGGCACCCTTGCCGGACTCGTAGAGATCGATGATCTCGGCAAGCCGTTCCGGCGTCAGATCCTCGAACGTGTCCTTGAAGATCATCACCATCGGCGCGTTGACGCAGGCGCCGAGGCATTCGACCTCTTCCCACGACAAGGTGCCCTTGTCGTTGGTGTGGAACTGGTCGTGATGGATCTTGGAGCGGCACACATCCATCAGCGCTTCCGAGCCGCGCAGCATGCAGGGCGTGGTGCCGCAGACCTGGATGTGGGCGCGCGTGCCGACCGGGTTCAACTGGTACTGTGTGTAGAAGGTCGCGACTTCGAGGCCACGGATCCGAGGCATGCCGAGCATGTCCGAAATCGTCTCGATCGCCGCCTTCGTGACCCAGCCTTCCTGCTCCTGCGCCAGCATCAAAAGCGGGATGATCGCCGACTGTTCGCGGCCCTTCGGGTACTTCTTGATCCATTGCTTCGCCGCTGCCGCGTTCGCCCGGTTGAAGACGAAGGATGCTGGCTGGACGCTGGCTTCTGCGAGACGGCGGACTGACATTTAGCGATCGACCTCACCAAACACGATGTCGAGGGAGCCGAGAACGGCGGTGACGTCGGCCAGCATGTGGCCGCGGCAGAGGAAATCCATGGCCTGCAGATGCGCGAAGCCGGGAGCGCGCAGCTTGCAGCGATAGGGCTTGTTGGAGCCATCGGAGACCAGATAGACGCCGAACTCGCCCTTTGGCGCCTCGACGGCGGCATAGACCTCGCCGGCCGGCACGCGGTAGCCCTCGGTGTAGAGCTTGAAGTGATGGATCAGCGCTTCCATCGAGCGCTTCATCGCCTGGCGCTTGGGCGGCACGACTTTGCCGTCGAGGTTGGACACCGGGCCGGTGCTTTCCTTGCCGAGCAGAAGATCGACGCACTGGCGCATGATCTTCGCCGACTGGCGCATTTCTTCCATGCGCACGAGATAACGGTCGTAGCAGTCGCCGTTCTTGCCGATCGGAATGTCGAAGTCCATTTCCGAGTAGCATTCATAGGGCTGCGACTTGCGCAGATCCCAGGGCGCTCCCGAACCGCGAACCATGACGCCGGAAAAGCCCCAGGCCCAGGCATCGGCCAGCGATACGATGCCGATGTCGACATTGCGCTGCTTGAAGATGCGATTGCCGGTCAAAAGCGCGTCGAGGTCGTCGATCGACTTCAGGAACGGGTCGATCCACTTGCCGATGTCCTCGACCAGCTTCTGCGGCAGGTCCTGGTGGACGCCGCCGGGGCGGAAATAGGCGGCATGCATGCGCGAACCGGAGGCGCGCTCATAGAACACCATCAGCTTTTCGCGCTCGACGAAGCCCCACAGCGGCGGCGTCAGCGCGCCCACGTCCATCGCCTGCGTCGTCACATTGAGGATGTGCGACATGATGCGGCCGATTTCGCAATAGAGCACGCGGATCAGCTGGCCGCGCTTCGGCACGTCGATGCCGAGCAGGCGCTCGGCGGCGAGTGCGAAGGCATGCTCCTGGTTCATCGGCGCGCAATAGTCGAGCCGGTCGAGATAGGGCACCGCCTGCAGATAGGTCTTGGCCTCGATCAGCTTTTCCGTGCCGCGGTGCAGCAGCCCGATATGCGGATCGACGCGATCGACGACTTCGCCGTCGAGCTCCAGCACGAGACGCAAAACGCCGTGCGCCGCCGGATGTTGCGGGCCGAAATTGATGTTGAAATTGCGGACGGAGGTTTCAGCCATTCTGGCGCCTCAATTCGTCTTGGCTTTTTCATCGCCCGGCAGGACGTAATCCGTCCCTTCCCAAGGCGAGAGAAAATCGAAATTGCGGAATTCCTGCTTGAGCTCGACCGGCTCGTAGATGACGCGCTTGGCCTCGTCGTCGTAGCGCACTTCGACGAAACCGGTCAGCGGGAAATCCTTGCGCAGCGGATGGCCTTCGAAACCGTAGTCGGTCAACAGGCGGCGCAGGTCTGGATGGCCCGAGAACAGCACGCCATAGAGATCGTAGGTCTCGCGCTCGAACCAGTCGGCGCCGGGATAGACGTCGGTGATCGACGGCACCATCGTCTCCTCGTCGGCCTGCACCTTGACGCGGATGCGGACGTTCTGCTTCGGCGACAACAGGTGATAGACGACGTCGAAGCGCTTGGCCCGCGACGGATAGTCGGCGCCGCAGACGTCGATGATCGAGATGAACTGGCAGCGCGCATCGTCGCGCAGGAAGGTCATCACCTCGACCAGATCGCGCGGCTCGACATGAACGGTGAGTTCGCCATAGGCGATATCAGCGTCATTCACGCGGCCGATCAGCTTCTCGCCGAGATAGGTCGACAGTTCGCTCAGGGATGCGGTCATGGATTTACCGTTCGATCGTGCCGGTGCGGCGGATCTTCTTCTGCAGCAGAAGAATGCCGTAGAGCAGCGCTTCGGCGCTCGGCGGGCAGCCGGGCACATAGATGTCGACCGGCACGATGCGGTCGCAGCCGCGCACCACCGAATAGGAATAGTGGTAGTAGCCGCCGCCATTGGCGCACGAGCCCATCGAGATGACGTAGCGCGGCTCCGGCATCTGGTCGTAGACCTTGCGCAGCGCCGGCGCCATCTTGTTGGTCAGCGTGCCGGCGACGATCATGATGTCGGACTGGCGCGGAGACGCGCGCGGCGCGACGCCGAACCGCTCCGAGTCGTAGCGCGGCATCGAGGTGTGGATCATCTCGACCGCGCAGCAGGCAAGGCCGAAGGTCATGAACATCAGCGAACCGCTGCGCGCCCAGGTGATCAGCGCCTCGGTGGAGGTGACGAGGAAGCCCTTGTCGGCCAACTCATTGTTGATCTCGAGGAAAAAGGGATCGTCCTCCCCCACCGGCCTGCCAGTGTTGGGATCGATCAAGCCCTTGGGCTTCGGCGCGATGAGCGTGCCGGAACTGTCGCTCAATCCCATTCCAGCGCTCCTTTTTTCCATTCATAGGCAAAGCCGATGGTCAGCACCGCCAAAAAGACCATCATCGACCAGAAACCGAGCATGCCGATCTTCGAGAACGACACTGCCCAAGGAAACAGGAAGGCCACTTCCAGATCGAAGATGATGAACAGGATCGACACCAGGTAGAAACGGATGTCGAATTTCATGCGGGCGTCGTCGAACGAGTTGAAGCCGCACTCGTAGGCGGAAAGTTTTTCGGGATCGGGATTGCGGTAGGCCACCAGAAACGGTGCGGCCAGCAGCGCCAGGCCGACAACCAGCGCCACGCCGATGAACAGGACGATGGGCAGGTACGAACTGAGAAGTGCGTTCATGCTCGGCTTTCCGTTGGCGCCAATCCATTTTGATTACAGCACCGGACCCTAATGCGGAAGCGTGACAGTTTAACCGCTGAACCGTTTTAAGGGCCTATGCTGCAACGCGGCGAGGGTTAGCGCAGCACTTCCGGCGAAGCAAGTCAAACCTTGTTCAAAACGCTGACCTGGACGGCATATACGGGGAAACTGGTCCGATCCGCTCCTGTTTGATTTCCTTCACTTTTTACTCCACTTTTATCTCCTGACATATATGCCGCCAAAACCCTGCTAGCATCCCCGCGGAATCACGATCCCTGCCAGCTCGAACCCCATTAGAGTCGCATCAGCATGAAGGAAAAAATCGCGCTTCCCACGGCCAGGCGCATAGCACTCGCCGCCCAGGGGTTTGCCGACGCCAGGCCGGCCGCCACGCCCGGCCGACGGCATCTGGCCCGCGTGCTTGCCCGCACCGGCCTGCTGCAGATCGATTCCGTGAGCGCCGTGGTGCGCGCTCATTACATGCCGCTTTATTCGCGGCTTGGCCCCTACCCGCTCGCCTTGCTCGACAACGCAGCGGTGACGCGCAAACGCACCGTGTTCGAATACTGGGCGCATGAGGCCTCGTTCCTGCCGGTCGAGACATACCCGCTGATGCGCTGGCGCATGCAGCGGGCCGAGCGCGGCGATGAAATGTATTCGGGCCTGGCCAAATGGGGACGCGAGCACGCCGCCTATGTCGAAGAGATCTACCGCGCGGTCGTCGAGCGCGGCCCGATCGCCGCTTCGGCACTGGAAGGCCAGAAAGGCTCGGGCGGCTGGTGGGGCTGGAGCCATGCCAAGCACGCCTTCGAATGGCTGTTCTGGGCCGGCCGCATCACCACGGCGCACCGTCGCGGATTCGAGCGCGTCTATGATCTGCCCGAGCGCGTGCTGCCGCAGGCGATCCTCGATCTGCCGGTGCCAGCCGCCGAGGACGCGCACCGCGAGCTGCTGCGCATTTCCGCTCGTGCCCACGGCGTGGCGACGGCCGGCGACCTGCGCGACTATTTCCGCCTGTCGCCCGCCGACATGAAAGGCCGGCTGGAGGAACTGGTCGAACTCGGCGAGCTGTTGCCGGTGCGCGTCGAAGGCTGGGACAAGCCGGCTTACCTTCATAGGGATGCCCGCGTGCCGCGAAAAATCGAGGCGCGCGCCTTGCTGGCTCCGTTCGATCCGGTCGTTTTCGAACGCTCGCGCTCGGAGCGGTTGTTCGATTTCCACTATCGCATCGAGATCTACACGCCGGCGGAAAAGCGGCAGTACGGCTACTACGTCCTGCCGTTCCTGCTCGGCGACAGGATCGTGGCCCGCGTCGACCTCAAGGCCGATCGTCCGGCCAGTGTCCTGCGTGTCCATGCGGCCTATGCGGAGCCAGGTGCACCCGCCGAAACCGCCGCCCAGCTGTCCGAGGAATTGAAGCAGATGCAGGGTTGGCTAGGCCTCGAACGCATTGAAGTGACGCCAGCGGGCGACCTCGGACAGCCACTTGCCGACATTGCCGCGTCGTAGACGTGCGTTGACACGGCTGTCCCTACAAGCCTAAATCCGGTCCAGACGGTCTCCTCTCGGCAAAGGGAGGAGCCAAGAGGGAATGCGGTGCGGGATCGCAAGATTTCAAATCCGCGGCTGTCCCCGCAACTGTAAGCGACGAGCCTGGGCCGAAAACCACTGGGATGTTCCCGGGAAGGCGGCACCCGAGGCGATGACGCGCGAGCCAGGAGACCTGCCGTCTGAGAGATAAAGAATCCGATCGCCTGGCGGGTTTTCCGGGCAAGGAGCCCTGATTTGGAACGCGACAGCAGTTTTTCGGCTGAGACAGCGGACGTATTGTCCGATGACGCCTTGACCGGCGTTACCGTGATCGTCTGCGCCTCCTGTCGCGACGAAACCGGTTCCGACGCCCACCCCCGTGCCGGCGAATTGCTTGCGGACGACACACGCCGCGCCGCCTCGGGCGACAATATCCGCATCCGCAGCGTTGAATGCCTCGGCAATTGCAAGCGCCGGCTGAGTGCCGCGATCCTGCGCGACGGCTGCTGGAGCTACGTCTTCGGCGACCTGAGCGCGACCAGCGGCGCCGATCTCGTCACCGGCGCAAAGCTCTTCGCCACCTCGACGGATGGCCTCATCCCATGGCGGGGCCGTCCTGATTCCCTCAAGCGCGGCCTCGTGGCCCGCATTCCTCCCCTCGACATGCTGAAGGACCAGATATGACAGCCTCCGTCTCCCGTGTTCCCTGCACTGTCGTCACCGGCTTCCTCGGCGCCGGCAAGACGACGCTGATCCGCCATCTCCTGGAAAACGCCGGCGGCAAGCGCATCGCCATCATCGTCAACGAGTTCGGCGACATCGGCATCGACGGCGAAATCCTGAAGGGTTGCGGCATCGACACCTGCCCCGAGGAAAACATCGTTGAGCTGGCCAATGGGTGCATCTGCTGCACTGTCGCCGATGATTTCGTGCCGGCGCTCGACCAGATCCTGTCGCTGACGCCGAAGGTCGACCATATACTTATAGAGACCTCCGGCTTGGCTTTGCCCAAGCCGCTGGTCCAGGCCTTTCAGTGGCCGACTGTGAAGAGCCGGGTGACCGTCGACGGCGTCATCGCGGTGGTCGACGGCCCGGCGCTGGCCGAAGGCCGCGTCGCCAACGACATGGACGCCTTGCAGGCGCAGCGCGCTCAGGATGGGACGCTCGACCACGACGATCCGGTCGAGGAGGTGTTCGAGGACCAGATCGCCTGCGCTGATCTGATCATCCTATCGAAAAGCGATCTGATGGACGCCGCCGGCTCCGCCCGCGCCAACGCCATCATCAATGAGCACATCGCTCGCGCGGTGAAGATCGTGCCGACCTCGCAGGGCAAGGTCGATCCCTCGGTGCTGCTCGGCCTCGGCCTCGCCGTCGAGGACGACATCGAAAACCGCAAGACCCACCATGACGACGAGCTCGACCACGAGCATGACGACTTCGACAGCTTCGTCATCGATATTTCGTCGATCGCCAACCCGGAAGAGCTGGCAAAACGGGTCGCCACCGCAGCCGAGGAAGAAAACGTGTTGCGTGTAAAAGGCTTCGTCGAGGTCGGCGGCAAGCCGATGCGGCTTTTGCTGCAAGCCGTCGGGCCGCGCGTCAATCATTACTATGACCGCGCCTGGACCGCAGCGGACGACCGCCGCTCTCGCCTCGTCGTCATCGGCCTGAAGGGGCTGAACCGCCCGGCGATCGAGCGTATCCTCGCCGGTTGATTTTAACGCCATGCACATCCTCACCACGACCTCCGCCTCTCTCGACGACCTCGCCGAGCCGGTCGATCTGCGGCAGACGCCGGCGGATGTCGTGGCGCTGTCCTTCACCGACAGCGATCTCGCCGGGCTGGCGGCGGCGTGGAAGGCGGATGCCGCCCGCCTGCCCTCGATGCGGCTGGCCGCACTTCGTGACCTGCGCCATCCGATGTCCGTCGACCTCTGGGTCGACAGCGTCGGCCGCCACGCCAAAATCATCCTCGTTCGCATCCTCGGCGGCTACGATTGGTGGCGCTATGGCTGCGACCAGCTCGCCTCGGTCGCCCGCGACCGCGGCATAAAACTGGCGCTGCTGCCCGGCGAGTGCCGCGACGAGGATCTGCGCCTGATCGAGGCCTCGACGCTGCCGCGCGAAGAGCTCGATGGCCTGCTCGACTATTTTCGCGAGGGCGGCCCGGCGAATATGAGCGCGCTGGTGCACCGGCTTGCACGGTTGGCGGGATCGGATGCGGCTGTCGCCGAACCGGTCGCGGTTCCGAAGGCTGGATTTTACGCGCCGGGACATGGCGTCATGGAGCGCAGCCTTCCCTTCGAGGGGGAGGGAAACGTCGTGCCCATCCTGTTCTATCGCTCGATGCTGCTCGCCGCCGATATCGCGCCCATCGATGCCCTTTTTGAAGCGCTGCGGCAGCGCGGCATGCGCCCGGCCCCCATCTTCGTCGCCAGCCTGAAGGACCCGGCATCGCTGGCGTTCGTCGAGACCGCGCTCGCCACGCTGAAACCCGCCGCCATCATCACCGCGACCGCTTTCGCCTCTGGCGCCGAACCCGGCGTCGAAACCCTGTTCGACCGCGCCGGGGTGCCGGTCTTCCAGGTCATCGTCGCCACCACCCGCCGCGACATCTGGGAGAACAACCAGCGTGGACTGGCGCCCGCCGACCTCGCCATGCATGTCGTGCTGCCCGAATTGGACGGCCGCATCCTTGCCGGCGCTATTTCCTTCAAGGGCGAGAGCGAGACTGATCCCGCACTTGGCCACCGGGCCTTCGCCAACCGGCCGGAAGCGGATCGCGTCGAGCAAGTTGCGAACCGCGTCGCGGCCTTCATTCGCCTGCAAGAGACGCCACGCGCCGAACGCAAGCTCGCGATTCTCATCCCGGACTATCCAAGCGCCCCCGGCCGCACCGGCTATGCCGTCGGCCTCGACGTACCGTCCAGCGTGCTGGCGATGCTGCACGATCTGAGCGAACAGGGCTACGCCGTTGAGGGGATTCCGCAAACGCCGCGTGAGCTGCTGGATTTGCTGGAGCGCGGCAATGACGGGCTGGGGCTGGGGGACTATCGCTCCCTTTCGACCGAATTGCCGAGGGCGGCAGTCGATGCGGTAGAGGCGGCTTGGGGAAAGCCGGAAACGCGAATTGGCGAAAATGGCTTCCCCTTCCGCGCCGTCACCTTCGGCAACATCACCGTCGCGCTTGCCCCCGATCGCGGCCGTTCCGCCGACCGCCGCGCCGACTACCACGACCCGACGCTGCCGCCGCGCCATGCTCTGATCGCCTTCGGCCTGTGGCTGCGCAAATCGCTCGGTGTCCATGCGCTTGTCCATGTCGGTGCCCATGGCACGCTGGAATGGCTGCCGGGCAAGACGGTTGCCCTCTCGCAAAACTGCTTTCCAGAGATCGTTACCGGTCCCCTTCCCGTCATCTATCCCTTCATCGTTTCCAACCCAGGCGAGGCGGCGCAGGCCAAGCGGCGCATCGCCGCCGTCACCCTTGGTCATCTGCCGCCGCCTCTGGCGGGCGCCGGACTGGACGAAAACCAGCACAGACTTGAGCGGCTGGTAGACGAATACGCACAGGCCGACGGGCTCGACCGCCGCCGGCGCGATCGTCTGGCCAAGCTGATCGTCGAAACCGCGCAAAAGACCGGCCTCGCCTCCGAAGCCGGGGTCGCCAGGACCGACGCGCCGGACGAAGCCTTGCGCCGCATCGACGCCTGGCTCTGCGACCTCAAGGATTTCGCCATCAAGGACGGGCTGCATATCTATGGCCGCGCTTCCGAGGATGAGCCCGACGCCATGCGCCGCCAAAGTGCGGCCGCCGAAAGGACGGCATTGCTCGCCGCGCTCGATGGCCGCCATATCAAGGCTGGGCCGGCCGGCGCACCCGCGCGGGGGCGGTCTGACGTGCTGCCCACCGGCCGCAACCTGTTCACCTCGGACCCGCGCACCATGCCGACACCGACCGCCTATGATCTGGGCAGAGCGGCGGCGGAGGAAGTGGTGCGCGGCTACATGCAATCGCATGGCGACTGGCCACGTTCCCTGGTCATCGATCTCTGGGGTTCGGCCTCGCTGCGCACCGGCGGCGAGGAGATCGCTCAAGGGTTGGCGCTGATGGGATGCCGGCCGCAATGGGACGCCGCGACCGGCCGCATCACTGGCATCGAGGTGTTGCCGCCGGCCACGCTTGGCCGCCCGCGCGTCGACGTCACCTGGCGTATCTCAGGTCTGTTCCGCGACATGTTCCCGACCCAGATCGCGCTGATCGACGCCGCCGCCAACGCCGTTGCCGCCCGCGACGAGGAGGATTCCGAAAACCCGCTCGCGGCGAGAACCCGCGCGGACGGCAAGATCAGCCCGCGTATTTTCGGCACCTCGCCCGGTACCTATGGCGCCGGCGTCGAGGACTTGCTGTCGAGCGGCGACTGGGCGGCGCGCGAGGAGATCGGCCGCGCCTATCTCGACGCCACCTCGCATGCCTATGGCGGCGAAGGCGGCGAAGGCATCTCGACGCCCGGCGCCTTCGAGGGCCGCATCGCCGAGGCCGATCTTCTCGTCCACACCGGCGACGACCCCGGCCGCGACATTCTCGAAGGCTCCGCCGACGTCGCCTTTATCGGCGGCTTTTCGGCCGCCCTTGCGGCCCTCGGCAGGAATGCCGACGTCATCGTGCTCGACACCACGGATCCGCAGAAGCCGAAGCCGCGCTCTGTTGGCGAGGCGGTGGCCCGCGTGGTGCGTGCCCGCGCCGTCAATCCGCGCTTCATCTCAGGCCAAATGCGACATGGCCCGCGCGGCGCCTCCGAATTCGCTGAAACGGTCGACCGGTTGGTCGGCTTCGCCGAAACCACCCACGCCATATCGGGCACGCTGATCGAGGCCGTGCACGACGCCTATGTCGGCGATCCCGAGGTCCGCGCCTTCATCCTGCGCGAAAACCCAGCCGCCGCGAAGGTCATTGCCGAGCGCTTCCTGTCGGCGCGCCGACGTGGTCTGTGGCATCCCTTGCGCAATTCCATCGACGACGATCTGGCCGCGCTGATTGCCGAGGCCGAGGCGCTTGAGGTAGCAGCATGAACGCCTTTTCGCGCCGTGGCGCCTGCCCCGCTTTGGCAGCCCCCATGCAGACCGGCGACGGCCTGCTGGTGCGGCTCAACCCTGTCGCAGGAGGATTGTCGCCGAAGTCGTTGATCGGGCTGGCCGAGTCCGCCCTGCGGCACGGCAACGGCATCATGGAAGTCACCGCGCGCGGCAGTCTGCAGATACGCGGCCTGACACCGGATAGCGCGCGACTTCTGGCGACCGAGGTTGATGCGCTGGGCATCGCAGTGCGCACCGGCTTGCCGGTCGAGACCGGGCCGCTGGCGGGCATCGATCGATATGAGATTGCCGATCCGCGCCCGCTGGCTGAACGAATTCGGGTAGCGGTTGAAGAAGCTGGGCTCACGCCACGGCTCGGCCCGAAAGTGTCGGTCGTTGTGGACGGCGGCGGGCAGCTCGGACTGGGTTCGATGATGGCCGATGTGCGGCTGAAGGCGGTACGAGCCGACAACGACATCGTTTGGAGCGTATCGGTTGCGGGCGACGGCCGAAACGCGAAGGTGTTGGCAAAGGTCGATGCGGATGCCGCGAGAGACAAAGCCGTCGCTGCACTGAGGATGGTCGCTGAAAAAGGCCGCGAAGCGCACACGCGGGATTTGTCGGATCGACAGTTGACCTCGCTCGCAGGCTGGCATTCCTTCGCGCCCCCCTCCGGCAGGACAGAGGGGGGCGCCTTGGAGCACGATCGCCCGTCAATCGGCCTCTTCGATCTGAACAACGGCACCGCCATCGGCATCGGACTTCCCTATGGCAGCATGCCGGCAGGCAAGATCATCGACCTCACACAGTATGCCCTCGCCCTTGGCGCAACCGAAATCCGCACCGCTCCGCAGCGCGCGTTGCTTTTCATTGGCCTCCCACCGGCCGCCAATCAGCGCCTTCAAAACACAGCCGCCGCCCTCGGCTTCGTCACCGACGCCTCCGATCCGCGCACGCGCATTGCCGCTTGCCCCGGCGCGCCGGCCTGCGCATCCGGCCAGATCGCCACGCGCGACATTGCCGAGACGATCGCCGCTGACAATGCCGACACCCTCGACTTCACCCTGCACATTTCCGGCTGCGCCAAGGGCTGCGCCCACCCCGGCCCGGCGGCGCTGACCGTCGTCGGCGACGAGAACGGAGCCGGACTTGTCGTGAACGCGACGGCAAAGGCCCTTCCTGCCGGGTACAGGCCGCGCTATGACGCCGCGCGCGGCATCAGCCGCGTCGCGGCGATGATCCGCAGCGCACGACTTCCAGGCGAAACAGCCGCCGCTTGCCTGACACGGCTCGGCGCGGCCGGCATCGCCGAGGCTTACCGACAGGAATGAGCATGGCCGCCTACGACTACATCCACGACGGCACGGCGATCTACGAGCGCTCCTTCGCCATCATTCGCGCCGAGGCGGACCTGTCACGCTTCTCCGAAGCCGAGGCCGATGTCGCCATCCGCATGATCCATGCCTGCGGCCAGGTCGAAGCCGCCAGGCATTTTGTTTTTTCCACCGATTTCGTGGCCGCGGCGCGCAAGGCGCTTTCGGCGGGCGCACCGATCTTCTGCGATGCGGAAATGGTCTCCCACGGCGTCACCCGCGCCCGGCTGCCAGCCGGCAACGAGGTGATCTGCACCTTGCGCGACCCGCGCACGCACGAAATCGCCAGGGAGATCGGCAACACCCGTTCGGCCGCCGCGATCGACCTTTGGGGCGAGCGCATAGCCGGTTCGGTGGTCGCCATCGGCAATGCGCCGACCGCGCTCTTCTATCTGCTGGAAAAATTGCGCGACGGCGCGCCGAAGCCGGCGGCCATCATCGGCATGCCGGTCGGCTTTGTCGGGGCCGCGGAATCCAAGGATGCGCTGGCCGAGAATTCCTACGGCGTGCCCTATGCCATTGTGCAAGGCCGGCTTGGCGGCAGCGCCATGACCGCCGCCGCGCTCAATTCATTGGCGAGGGCTGGCCTGTGAACGCGCTTGCCAAAGGCCGTCTCGTCGGCGTCGGCACTGGTCCCGGCGACCCCGAACTGCTGACGCTGAAGGCCGCTCGGGTCTTGGCCGAGGCCGATGTCGTGGCCTATTTCGCCAAGCGCGGCAACAACAGCAACGCGCGCGCCATCGTCGAAGCCCAGTTCCGCCCCGGCATGACGGAACTGCCGCTGCTCTATCCCGTCACCACCGAAATCGACAAGGATCACGACGACTACCGCTCACAGATCACGGCTTTCTACGAGGAGTCGGCCGAGAAGGTCGCCGAGCACCTCGAGGCGGGCCGAATGGTTGCCGTGCTTTCCGAGGGCGATCCGCTTTTCTATGGCTCCTACATGCATCTGCATGTGCGCCTCGCCCACCGTTTTCCAACCGAGGTCATTCCCGGCATCACCGCAATGTCCGGCTGCTGGTCGGCGACCGGCCTGCCGATCGTCCAGGGCGACGACGTGCTGACCGTGCTGCCCGGCACGATGAGCGAGTTCGAGTTGACCCGCCGGCTGGCCGACACCGATGCCGCCGTCATCATGAAGGTCGGCCGCAACCTGCCCAAGATCAGACGCGCCCTGGAGGCGACCGGCAAGGTGACGCGTGCCGTCTATGTCGAGCGCGGCACGATGCCGGGCAGCGTGTCGATGAGGCTTGCCGACAAAAAGGACGACAAGGCCCCCTATTTCGCCATCGTGCTGGTCGCCGGCTGGTCCGGCCGGCCCCGCGCGCTGGGAGCCGAAGCATGAACGGCCGTCTCACCGTCATCGGGCTTGGACCCGGCAATACCGATCAGGTCACCCCTGAAGCCAGCCGCGCAGTGGCGCAGGCAAAGTTCTTCTATGGCTACAAGCCCTATCTCGACCGGCTCGAGCTGCGCCCGGACCAGACCCGCGTCGCCTCCGACAACCGCGAGGAACTCGCCCGCTCCAAGGATGCCTTGACCAAGGCGGCCGAGGGCCATGACGTCGCCGTGGTTTCTGGTGGCGATCCCGGCGTGTTCGCCATGGCTGCCGCCGTCTGCGAGGCGATCGAGGCCGGCCCGGCCGAATGGCGCGCGGTCGATGTCGCCGTGGTGCCCGGAATTACCGCCATGCTGGCCGTTGCCGCGCGCATCGGCGCGCCGCTTGGCCATGATTTCTGCGCCATTTCGCTTTCCGACAATTTGAAGCCCTGGGAATTGATCGAACTGCGCCTGCTGGCGGCGGCCGGCGCCGGTTTCGTCATCGCGCTCTACAATCCGATCAGCAAGGCACGCCCGTGGCAACTTGGCCGCGCTTTCGAATGCCTGACCGCGATCCTGCCGGGCACCACGCCGGTGATTTTCGGCAGCGCCGCGGGCCGCCCGGACGAGCGCATCGAGGTCTATCTGCTGGCCGACGTCGATGCGCGAAAGGCCGACATGGCCACCTGCATCATCATCGGTTCGCCGGAAACCCGGATCATCAGGCGCGGCGAGAAGCCGGCGCTGGTCTACACGCCGCGCTCGTCGTCGGGTCAGAGAAAATGATCGACCCCAAGTTGATCAATAAGCGCGGCCAGCGCTTCGACGGTTTCAGCCGAGGGAACGTCCGGCAGATCAGGCCTGCGCACCATGACCACCTCGATACCCAGCGCCCGCGCCGCGGCGATCTTGCCATAGGTCGCTTCGCCGCCACTATTCTTGGACACGACGATTTCGATGTGATGTTTTTCGAGCAGTGCGCGTTCTTCGGTCTCGCGAAACGGGCCACGAGCCAACAGATAGTTCGCATCGGGCACCGCCAATTTGGGTTCGACCGTGTCGACGCTGCGAATGAGGTAATGGTGCTGGGGTGCCGCTTCAAAAGCGGCGACCTCTTGCCGGCCGAGTGCCAGGAAAACGCGACGCGGCGCCGGCCCAAGCGCTTGCACGGCATCGCCAACCGTATCGACCGGCGTCCAGCGGTCGCCTTCGACAGGCTCCCAGCCCGGGCGCCGCAGGGCAAGGATCGGCACCCCGGCTACGCGCGCGGCTTGCGCGGCATTGGCGGAGATTTGCGCCGCATAGGGATGCGTGGCGTCGATCAGCAGATCGGTGCCGGTTTCTTGGAGATGGACGGCCAGTCCTTCGGCGCCGCCAAATCCTCCGCTTCGTACAGGCACGCCCTGCGCCACCGGGCTTTCGGTGCGGCCGGCCAGCGACAGCGTGACCGAGGCGCGCGCGGCCAGCATTCCAGCCAGCTGCCGGGCTTCGGTGGTTCCGCCGAGGATCAGAATGCGGTGGGTCATCATGCCTGCTGAGGGTCCGCGCGGTGCCAAGCTCAACTCACGATGGCTGACGATCGTCGGCATCGGCGAGGACGGTTTAGCGGGTCTCGGCGACGAGGCCAAGCAACTGATCGCCCAGGCGGAAGTCATCTTCGGCGGCAAGCGGCACCTGGCGCTGGTCGCTTCCTTCGCCAAGGGCGAGCCGCGCGCCTGGCCAGTTCCTTTCGATACGGAGATGGCTGACGTGCTGGCGCTTGCCGGCAGGCGCGTCTGTGTGCTCGCCTCCGGGGATCCATTCTTCCATGGTGTCGGAGTTACCCTCGCCCGCAAGGTCGAGCCGCACGAAATGCATGTCATTCCCGCGCCATCGGCCGTTTCGCTGGCCGCCGCGCGACTGGGCTGGGCGCTGCAGGACATCGAAACCGTCTCGCTGCACGGCCGGCCGCTCGACCTGATCCGGCCTAGGCTCCAGCCGAACGCGCGCATATTGGCGCTGACCTCGGATGGCGAAGCGCCGGCGGCAATCGCCCGCCTGCTCGCCGAACTCGACTTCGGCGCATCGCGGCTGACGGTTCTGGAAGCGCTGGGTGGGCCGAACGAGAGATTGCGCACGGCCCGCGCCGATACCTTCGACCTCGAAAACATCAATCCGCTCAACGTGCTGGCGATCGAAATTGATTCGAATCCACAGGCGCGGGTGCTGCCGCTCACCGTTGGCCTTGCCGACCATCTGTTCGACCATGACGGCCAGATCACCAAGCGCGAAATCCGCTCGATAACCCTGTCGACGCTGGCGCCAAGGCGCGGCGAACTGTTGTGGGACATCGGCGCCGGCTCCGGTTCCATCGGCATCGAATGGATGCTCGCTCACCCGTCCATGCGCACTATTGCCATCGAGGCCGACCCCACCAGAGCCGCCCGCATTGGCCGCAACGCCTCCGCCTGTGGCGTTCCCGGCCTTCTCGTGGTGCAAGGCAGCGCGCCCGGGGCGCTTGCCGGGCTAGACACGCCGGACGCGATCTTCATCGGCGGCGGCGGCAGCGATGCCGGCGTGTTGAACGCCGCCATCAAGGCCCTGCGCACTGGCGGCCGTCTCGTCGCCAATGCGGTGACGCTGGAGATGGAGGCCCTGCTTCTTGCCCGTCATGTCTCGCTTGGCGGCGATCTCATCCGCATAAACATTTCCCGCGCTTCGCCGGTCGGCACGATGCAGGCATGGCGGCCGGCGATGCCGGTCACGCAATGGAGCTGGGTGAAGCCATGATGGTCGCGGGCATCGGCAGCCGAAAAGGCGTGAGCGTCGAGGACGTGCTTGCGGCGATAGAAACCGCTGTCGAAGCGCATGGGTTGACGATGACGGCGCTGTCTGCCTTGGCGACCGTTCCTCTGAAGCAGGACGAAAAGGCCGTCTTTGCCGCCGGACACCAGCTCAATCTTCCGGTCATCGTCGCCGAAGCGGCCGCGATCGAGGCTTCCGCATCGGCCACAATCAGCCGCTCCAGCCTGTCGCAGGATCTGGCCGGAACACCATCGGTTTCCGAGGCATCCGCCCTTGCCGTTGCCGGCAAAGGCGCCAGACTGCTCGGCCCCCGCACGGTGCTCGGTCCGGTCACCTGCGCCATCGCCATCAGCGGAGATGCGCCATGACCGTTCATTTCATAGGCGCCGGTCCAGGTGCGGCCGACCTCATCACGCTGCGCGGCGCGAGGCTGCTGGCAAGCTGCCCGGTCTGCCTCCATGCCGGTTCGATCGTCGCGCCCGACTTGCTGCAGCACTGCGCGCCGGGAACCAGACTGATCGACACCGCGCCGATGTCGCTGGACGAGATCGAGGCCGCGTATCTCGACGCGCACAAGGCCGGCCACGATGTGGCGCGACTGCATTCCGGCGACCTGTCGGTGTGGAGCGCCGTTGCCGAGCAGATCCGCCGGCTGGAAAAGCACGGCATTCCCTATACGCTGACCCCGGGCGTGCCCTCTTTCGCCGCCGCCGCCGCAGCACTTCGCCGCGAACTGACCATCCCCGAAGTCGCGCAAAGCTTGGTGCTGACCCGCATCTCCGGCCGCGCGTCAAAAATGCCGCCTGGCGAGACGCTGGCAGGTTTCGGACGCACCGGCGCCACGCTCGCCATCCATCTGGCCATCCACGCCATCGATCGCGTCGTTGCCGAGCTGACGCCGTATTATGGCGGCGATTGCCCGGTGGCGATCGTCTTCCGCGCCTCCTGGCCGGACGAGCGCGTGCTGACCGGAACACTTGCGACCATCGAGGCACAGCTCGCGACCGATCCGATGGAGCGCACGGCGATCATCTTCGTCGGCCGCTCGCTGGCGGCGGAAGGTTTTGGCGAGAGTTCATTGTATGACGCCCATTACCAGCGGCGTTTTCGCGGACGGGACGGATTGTGAGCGGCGGTACCAAAAACAACGGCGACAACGCCACGCTCGAACAGGCGCTCGCCCGGCTGAACTTCAAGCCACGCCGGCTGGAGCCAGGCCATGTCTGGCTGGCCGGCGCCGGCCCCGGCGACCCAGGCTGCCTAACCCTGGAAGTGCTGGCGGCCCTGGCCGAGGCGGATGCGCTGGTCTACGACGCGCTGGTCTCCCCCGATGTCGTCGCCGTCGCCGGAAATGCCGAGCTTTTCTTTGCCGGCAAGCGCGGCGGCAGGCCGTCGATGAAACAGGACGACATCACCGCACTGCTGGTGAGGCTGGCGCGCGACGGCCGCCGCGTCGTCAGGCTGAAGGGTGGCGATCCCTATATTTTCGGCCGTGGCGGCGAAGAGGCGCTGGCGCTGGCGCGGGAAGGCATCCCGTTCCGCGTTCTGCCCGGCCTGACCTCGGGCCTCAGCGCGCTCGCCGCGACCGGCATTCCGGCCACCATGCGCGGCATCAACAAGGCGGTGATCCTGGCGACCGGCCACGCCGCCGGCACCGACGATGACATTGACTGGGCGGCAATCGCCCGCACCGGCCAGCCTGTCGTGGTCTATATGGGCATGGCCAATTTGCCGCTGATCGCCGCAGCCCTTCTCGATGGGGGGCTGGCGCCATCGACGCCGGCGGCGGTGATCGTCGCCGCGACGACGCCGCAGGAACGAACCGTCGTCGCCACGCTCGCCACCATTGCCGAGGAAGCGGCCGCCGCTGGCCTCGCCTCGCCGGCACTGATCGTCGTCGGCGGCATCGTCGCCATGCGCGCGGCACTGGCGGGCCGGAGATGACGGCCCGCGCCATCATCATCGGCGCGCCGCGCTCCGGCTCGGGCAAGACCAGCGTCACCATCGGCATCTTGCGCGCGCTCACGCGGCGCGGCCTGAAAGTGCGCGGCGCCAAATCCGGCCCCGATTATATCGATCCCGGTTTTCACACCGCCGCCACGGGCTTGTCTGGCGTCAATCTCGACAGCTGGGCGATGCCGCCATCGCTGCTCAACGCGCTCGCCGCGCAAGCGGCCGACGATACCGATTTCGTCATCCTCGAAAGCGCCATGGGCCTGTTCGACGGCATTCCGGCCTCTCCGGGCCGTACCGGCTCGGCGGCCGATCTTGCCCGGCTCTACGGCCTGCCGGTGCTTTTGGTGCTCGACGTATCCGGCCAGTCGACCACGGCGGCAGCGGTCGCCAAGGGCTTTGCCACTTACGAACCGGACGTCCGCATGGCCGGCGTCGTGCTCAATCGGCTGGGCAGCGAGCGTCACCGCCGGCTGTCCGGCGACGCCATCGAGGCGATCGGCCTGCCGGTCGTCGGCGCCATCCTGCGCGATCCCACCTTGAACCTGCCCGAGCGCCATCTGGGCCTCGTCCAGGCCGGCGAATATGATGACCTGATGGCGCATCTCGACCGGCTGGCCGACATGGCTGAAAAGTCGCTCGACCTCGACGCCATCATGTCCCTGGCGACCCCCCTCACCCCGGCGTCCGGCAGCTTCGACGACGCGTTGGCGCCGCCCGGCCAGCGGATTGCCCTGGCCGAGGATGCCGCCTTCACCTTTCTCTATCCGCATGTCGCTGCCTATTGGCGCAAGGCCGGCGCCGAGATCGTCCCGTTCTCGCCGCTCGCCGACGAAGCACCTGCTGACGACTGCGACGTCTGCTGGCTGCCAGGCGGCTATCCCGAGCTTCACGCCGGCCGGCTAGCGACGGCGGGGACCTTCAAGAGCGGCATGGCAAATTTCGCCGCGACAAAGCCCATCCATGGCGAGTGCGGTGGCTTCATGGTGCTCGGCGAAGCGTTGGAGGATGCGGCTTCCGAGACGCACAGGATGCTCGGCCTGCTCGGCCATTCCACCAGCTTCGCCAAACGAAAAATGAACCTTGGCTATCGCGAGGCGCGGCTGCGCGCCGATTGCCCGCTGGGCTCAGCTGGCGCACTGATCCGCGGCCACGAATTCCACTATGCGCAAATGACCGCGACTGGGAACGACGACCCACTGGCCGACCTGGCCGATGGCCAGGGCAATCCGATCGGCGCCTCTGGCTACCGGCGTGGCCATGTCAGCGGCACCTTCTTCCACGCCATTGCGAGGGCTAGAGCATGATCCCGAAAAGTGGCAATCGGTTTTCGGAAAAGATCCGGCTCATGTTCCAGAACACGAGCTTTTCGCCCAGGCAGATCCTCGATGATATCGCGCTCTGCCTGGTCTTCTTCACCCGCCTGCCATTGCCCGTCTTCGATTTTCGCGGCCGCGACCTTGCCGCCGCGATCTGGGCCGCACCGGTCCCCGGCCTCGCCATCGGGCTGATCGGCGCGATCGTCTATGCCACGGCGGAGAGGTTTGGCCTTGCCATGGGCCCGGCGGCCGCCCTTGCCCTGGCGGCAACCCTCTCCACCACCGGCTGCCTGCATGAGGACGGGCTTTCCGATGTCGCCGACGGTTTCGGCGGCGGCAACTCGCGCGGCCGCAAACTCGAGATCATGCGCGACAGCCGCATCGGCGCCTATGGTGCCGCGGCGCTGGCCCTGTCGCTGCTGATCCGCTGGAGCGCGCTTTCGGAATTCGTCGACCCCACGCAAGCCCTCTTCGCCCTGGTGGCCGCACACGCGACCTCGCGCGGCGTGCTCGGCGCCTTCATGCATCTCTTGCCCCCCGCGCGGTCCGAAGGCCTCTCTGCCGGCGCCGGCGCCGTCTCTGCTGAAACCGCTATCGCCGGCGCTGTGCTCGGTGCGATCCCGCTCCTCTTGCTGGGGCTCGGTGGTGCGGTCTTCGCGCTCATCCTGCTTGGCCTGCTGTTTGCCGCGTTCCGCGCGCTTTGCCTCAGCCAGATCGGCGGCCAGACCGGCGACACGATCGGCGCCTTGCAGCAGGTGAGCGAGATCGCCGTGCTGCTCGTCGCTTCCGTAGCCCTTTCCTGATTCCTTGTGGCCTGATTCCCTTTCGGAGACTTTGCCCCCATGCCCTTCAAATCACTCGATGAACTGCGCGCCGCCTGCCTCGACCTGCCCGCCGGCAGCGATGCCGCCGCAACTGCCGTCGCCCACCGCCAGGACACGCTGACCAAGCCGCAAGGCAGCCTCGGCCGGCTGGAAACAATCGCCGCATGGCTGGCGCGCTGGCAGGGCCGCGATATGCCCAGGCTCGACCGGGTGAAGGTTTTCGTCTTCGCCGGCAACCATGGCGTCACCGCGCAAGGCGTGTCGGCCTATCCTTCGGAGGTCACCGTGCAGATGGTGGCGAATTTCGCTGGCGGCGGCGCTGCCATCAACCAGCTTGCTCGCATCGCCGGCGCCGAACTCGACGTCATCCCACTCGACCTCGATCATCCCACGGGCGACTTCACGCAAGTGCCGGCAATGGATGACAAGGCCTTCCTCGCCGCCGTCTCTGCCGGCTACGACGCGGTGACGAAGGACCTCGACCTCATCTGCTTCGGCGAAATGGGCATCGGCAACACCACGCCGGCAGCCGCCATTTCGGCGGCGCTGTTCGGAGGCGGTGCGGAAAAATGGACCGGACGCGGCACCGGCGTCGATGACGCCGGCCTGAAGCGCAAGGTGGTCGCCATCGAAGCCGGCCTGAAGCGCCACGCCGCTGTCCTTGCCGATCCGCTTGGCATCGCCGCCGCGCTTGGCGGACGCGAACTCGCCGCCATCTTCGGCGCGACCCTCGCCGCCCGCCATCTGGGCATACCCGTCTTGCTCGACGGCTTCGTCTGCACCGCCGCCGCAGCACCGCTGGCAAGGCTGCATGCGACAGGCCTCGCCCACACCATTGCCGCCCACGTCTCGGCGGAATCAGGTCATCGCGGTCTTCTCGAAGCCCTCAGCCTGCCGCCGTTGCTCGATCTCGGCATGCGGCTCGGCGAAGGCTCCGGCGCGTGTCTTGCCGTCAACGTCGTGCGCTCGGCGCTGGAGTGCCATGCCCGCATGGCAAGTTTTGCCGAGGCTGGCGTTTCGGAGAAGTAAATCGGTCAAACTTTCAGCGTGATTGAGCCAAAATAATAACGCCGTTTTGATTGTTCCATGAGACGAGAAAATCTCATGGGAGATCAAGCGATGTATTTGAAGTCGACAATTATCGTTGCACTGCTTTTCGGCACTGTTGCATCGGCATTTTCTCAGGCCCTTGACGAGACAGGCCGACCGCGGCGGCCCGGCGATGACGGGTTCGCCAAGATGCAGTCCAGCCTCACGATGAGCATTCCGGTCAAGGACGACGAAGACATCGCCGCGCAGCAGGAAGCTGGACTTCGCTCCTTCTACAAGGTCGCGGCCGGCAGTTGCGCCATGGTGATCGAAACCATTGCCGAGACCTGCGAGGTCACCAGCGTCACCACCAACGTCAACGCCGGGGACCGTAGCATGGGCGGCGGCGCCGGATCGCAGATCACCGTGACCGGCCAGATCGCCATGAAGGTCAAGTTCAAGGCCAGCCTCGGCAAGCCCGCGCCATGATCAGCGCATGGCCCGAGACGCGCCAAACGCGTCTCGCTTTCAGGGTCTTTCCACCAAGTCTTTGAAGAATTTGGTGGGTGCGCACAGGATTGAACTGTGGACCCGCTGATTAAGAGTCAGCTGCTCTACCAACTGAGCTACGCACCCACTCGGCCGGCAAAAACCGGCGTTGGCGGGCATATAGCCGCCACCATCGGTCCTGTCCAGCCCTGCCGGAATCATTTCCCGACAAATCGCTTAAGTGCCGCACGCCTCAGACGAACAGCTTGCCTTCCGCAACCTTGATCGCGTTGCCGCCGATGCGCGCCGAGGCCAGTTTTCCGCCTTCGACATTCAGTTCGAGGCGGATGCGCGACGGCCGGCCCATCTCCAGCCCCTGCTCGATCCACAGCTGCGAAATACCGTCGGTCGGGCCGTCGAAATGCATGATGGCGCCGGCAAAGGCGGCCGCCGCCGAGCCGGTCGCCGGGTCCTCATAGGAAGGCGTGCCCGGCACGATCATGCGCACATGGAACGCGCTTTCGTGGTTCACCGTCTCACGGCAATAGACATACGGGCTGGCGAAGGCCCAGTCGCTCTTGCGCGGTGCCAGCTCCGACCACGCCTGGTTGTCGAGCCGGATTCGCCCCGCCGCCTCGAGATTGGCAACCGGGATGGTCACATAGGGCACGCCCGCCGACCAGAACGCGACGCGGTGATTCTCGAAGCCGATTTCGTGCGGCGCCAGGCCAAGGGCAGCGCCAATCGCGTGCGGATCGGCCTCGAGCTTCAACGGCTCCGGCAATTTGGCCAGGTCGAACTCGGCGAAGGTGGCGCCATCGTGCTTGCTGACGGCGCAGCGCACCGGGCCAATGTTCTCCTCCAGCACGAAGATGCCGGCGCCGCCCTCTTCGGCCAATTCGGCCAGCGCGATCGCGGCGCCAACAGTCGGATGGCCGGCGAATGGCATTTCATAGTCGGGCGTGAAGATGCGGATGCGGTTTTTATGCTTGGGATTGTCCGGCAGCAGCACGAAAACGGATTCGGACAGGTTGAATTCGCGCGCGATGGCCTGCATGGCGCGCGTGTCCAGGCCTTTGCAATCCAGCACGACGGCCAGCGGATTGCCGGCCAGCCGCTCGGTCGTAAACACATCGTAAAGCAAGTAGTTCCGGGTTTTCATTCCTGCCTCAATCCAAACATGGGCGAAATTTAATTTGATATTCGAACCAGTAAGCCTGATCTGTGCACAGATAGGGACACTGCGCATTATAGGGGTCCGGCGTGGACCAGATTGTCAATCTGCCAAAGACGGAATCGGATTCCGCCATCGAGACCGCGCTCGGACTCGACAGACGAGGTCTGCGCAAGTCGCGCCGGCGTGGCTGGCTCTATGCGCTGCTGGCGCTGATCGTGCTCGCCGCCGGCCTCGGCGTCTATCAGTGGTATGCTGGCTCGCCCACCAGGATCGACTACACCACCGTGCCGGCCGCCAAGGCCGACCTCACTGTCCAAGTGTCCGCGACAGGCACGCTGCAGCCCCTCACCCAGGTGGATATTTCCAGCCAGCTCTCCGGCATTGTCCGTTCGGTATCCGTCGAGGAGAACCAGCAGGTCAAGAAGGGCGATGTGCTGGCCGCACTCGACACCACCAAGCTGCAGGTGCAGATCGAGCGGGCGGAGGCGTCCGCCAAGGCGGCGGCCGCCAATGTCGAGGACGCCACGGTAACGCTTGCCGAGAACGAAAGCTCGCTTATCCGCGCGGCGGCATTGACCAAGCGCGGCATGGCAACCGACCAGTCGCTCGAAGCGGCGACCGCGACGCGCGACCGCTCCAAGGCGGCGCTCGACAGCGCCCGAGCCAATCTCGCCATCGCCAATGCCGATCTGAAATCGCAGCAGACCGACCTCGCCAACAGCACCATCTATGCGCCGATCGACGGCATCGTGCTGACGCGCTCGGTCGACCCCGGCCAGACGGTCGCCTCGTCGCTGCAGGCGCCGGTGTTGTTCATCATCGCCGCCGACCTGAAGAACATGGAACTAGTGGCGGCGGTCGACGAGGCCGACATCGGCACGGTGAAGACCGGCCAGCATGCCCGCTTCACCGTCGACGCCTTCCCGGAGCGGCCGTTCGATGCCGAGATCCGCGACATCTCCTATGCCTCGGTCACCACCGATGGCGTCGTCACCTACAATGCGCGGCTCGAGGTCGACAACAACGAGCTGTTGCTGCGGCCCGGCATGACCGCCACCGTTTCGGTCGTCACCCGGCAGGCCAAGGGTGTGCTCACCGTCCCGGCCACCGCCTTCCGCTATCGCCCCCCGGCACCTGCGGCCCGCGCGTGGAGCCTGAGCGACCTGTTCACAGGCCGCATGGGGCGTCCCGGCGGCAATCGCCAGCGCCAGGCCGCGCCGCCGGCCACGGACGGTTCGCGCACGCTGTACGTGCTGGAGAAGGGGCGGCCCCGTTCGGTCAACGTCAAGATCGGCTCGACCGACGGCGAACTGACCGAGATCACCTCGGGCCTGGAGGAAGGCGCTCAGGTCATCACCGCGTCACAGCAGCGGAGCTGAGGCCGTGGCTTCGGGCGCGCACCTCATCACCTTCGACAAGGTCTGGAAGAGCTATGGTCAGGGCGAGGCTCGGATCCACGCGCTGGCCGGCGTCGTCCTTGCCATAAGGCGTGGCGAATTCGTCGCCATCATGGGCCCGTCCGGCTCCGGCAAGTCGACAGCCATGAACATCATCGGCTGCCTCGACACGCCGACGGCCGGAACCTATTCCTTCATGGGCATCGATGCCGGCAGGCTCGACCGCAACCGCCGCGCGATGCTGCGCAACCTCTATGTCGGTTTCGTCTTCCAGGGCTACAATCTGCTGGCCCGCACCACCGCAGCGGAAAATGTCGAGTTGCCGCTCATCTATCGCGGCGTTGCCGCCCGCGAGCGCCGCGACCTCGCCATGCAGGCGCTGGCCCAGGTCGGCCTTGTCGGCCGCGAGCACCACACGCCGGCCGAGTTGTCCGGCGGCCAGCAGCAGCGCGTGGCGATCGCACGCGCCATCGTCACAAGGCCGACGCTGCTCGTCGCCGACGAGCCGACCGGCAATCTCGACACCGCCCGCACCCATGAAATCATGGAGCTGCTGACGAAGCTGAACGAGGAGCTTGGCCTGACCATCACCATGGTCACCCACGAGGCCGATGTCGCCGAATATGCCAAGCGCACCATCCGCTTCGTCGACGGCCGCGTCGCCTCGGACACCGCGACGCTGGAAGTGGCTCAGCCATGATCCCGAAAAGTGGACTCCGGTTTTCGGAGAAGATCGTGGCCGAACACAGAGATAGAGCCCCATCCCGGTTCTGTCGGGATGGAAGGCTCTGACCATGATCTGGGAAACCGTCCGCCTCTCGCTCCGCTCGATCCGCCGCAACGTGCTGCGCTCGTTCCTGACACTGCTTGGCATCGTCATCGGCGTTGCCGCCGTCATTGCCATGCTCACCATCGGCTCCGGCACCACCGAAAAGGTCAAGGCCGACATCTCCAAGCTCGGCAGCAACCTGCTGGTCGTCCGTTCCGGCCGCCCGGCCGGTCCCGGGGGTCCAGGCGGGCTCGAACAGGTGGTGCGTCCGCTGGCCGAGAAGGATCTTGCGGCGCTGGTTGCGCATCTCACCGGCGCGCGCGCCATTTCGCCGGCCTCGCAGAAGCAGGTCCGTGTCATCTTCGGCACCGAGAGCCTGACCTCGGGCGTCACCGGCACCGACAGCGCCTATCTCGACGCGCGCGACTGGAAGCTGGTTTCCGGCCGCCCGTTCAGCGATTCCGAAACCCGCTCGGGCACCGGCGTGTGCCTGATCGGCGAGACGGTGCGTCAGCAATTCTTCGGCGCCGGCGACCCCGAGGGTGAGATCATCCGCGTCAACCGCACCTCCTGCAAGATCGTCGGCCTGCTCGAACCCAAGGGCTATACCGGCTTCGGCCAGGACCAGGACAATGTCGTGCTGATGCCGCTGCACGCCTATCAGCGCCGCATCGCCGGCAACCGCGACATCGACAACATCTACATCGCCGCCGACGACCGCACCCCGACCAGCGAATTGCAGCCGCGCGTCGAGGACATTTTGCGCGATGCGCGCCGCATCACGCCCGACCGCGAAAGCGATTTCGCCATTCGCGACATGACCCAGATCGCCGACGCCATGGCCAGCGCCACCGCCACCATGACCGGCATGCTGGGCGCGGTCGCCGGCGTCAGCCTGCTGGTCGGCGGCATCGGCATCATGAACATCATGCTGGTGTCGGTCACCGAGCGCACGCGCGAGATCGGCATCAGGCTCGCCATCGGCGCGCATGAAAAGCACATCCTCATCCAGTTCCTGGTCGAGGCGACGGTGCTGTCGCTGCTCGGCGGCATCATCGGCATCCTGATCGGGCTGGCGCTGGCCGGCCTCGCCGCGGTGACGCTGACCATCCCCTTCGCGCCGAGCCCGGCGGTCATCCTGCTCGCCGTCGGTTTTTCGGCGCTGATCGGCATGGTGTTCGGCTTCTTCCCGGCGCTGCGCGGCGCTCGCCTCGATCCGATCGACGCGCTGCGGCACGAATAGGACCCGATTTGATTTTGCACAACTTTCGACGTTTCCGCGCTGTGCCTCCACTGTCGCGGTGCGGTTCGCGATGTTAGGGCAAGGTATCTCCGGTCGAGGAATAGCGGATGAGCAAGAAGGCGCGACTGATCCTGGTAATGGTGATCATCGAAGCCTTCCTTGCCGGCATCTGGTGGTATCTTGCCCGCTTCGGCATGGCCAACCCCGACCGCGTCACCGCCGATTTTCAGGCGGTTGTCGGCCAGACGATGGGACTGGCCATGGGTGGGTTGCTGGGGATCGGATTTATCTTGTTCTTCGTCGCCGCCCGCAACGATCGCAAGGCAGCACAGATCAGGGCGCGCCGCTAACCCTTGCCTGCGAAATGCCACTCGATCAGCGGCTTCATGTGTGCCGACAGCCCGTCCGGCAGGTCGGCGGCATGGCGGATGATCACCGGCCCCTCGATCTCGGGATCAGTCTCGGCCGCGACAAAGGCCGAGATTCGCCGAGCGATCTCGTCTGCAGGCGCCGGCTCGTGATAGCGGCGAAAGATCACCGTGCCGCTGTTCGTCGACAAAGCGTGATAACGCTGGCCGCGTTCAGCAACCGACAGGTCCAGGCCGGTCTCTTCGCGCACCTCACGGATCATGTTGAAATCGACATCGACCAGCCCGTCGCGGAAATCGATCGGCTCGAACGAGCCGGCGGCGAAGTAGACGCGGCCGGCATTGACCGTGTGCGGTCCCATGCGGATCGCCACCAGCGCATTGTCGCCGGCCACCAGCACGGCATGGGCATAGGCATGCTCGGCGCCCGAATTCTCGCGCCGCTTACGCCATAGCATGAACGTGGAGTAGTTGACCGCGTGGCAGCGTCCGACGAGACGGCTGTCGCGCCAGGCGAGTTGCGACAGCAGCACCACCGTGCCGTCGAACAGCGCCGGATTGGCTGATATCTCGCGCTGCCAGTTCTCGGCGATCGCCTCCGCGTTATCCAGCGCGAAGGGGTGCGGACCGGGATCGAGCCGGACGTCGACGGCGTCGACCGGCAGGATGACATTGCGCGGCAGATCGAAACTCATGTGATCAGGCCATGTCCAGAGTGATCGCCACCGGGCAGTGGTCGGATGCCTTCGGCCGGTCCCAGCCGGCGCGCGGAAAGCGGTCCACCTCCTGGCCCGGCGGAAAAATGGTGCGCCAGGGCTGGCCGTTGCGGATGATGTCGGGAATGGCCGTGGCGTTCTTCTCCGCCAGCCCCTTGGAGAGCAGGATGTAGTCGAGTTGGCACAGGTGCCGCTCTTCCGGTCCTCGCGTGTGGTAGAAGCTCCAGCGGTTCATCTCCGGCCGCCGCTCGACGACGTTCTCGCAAAAGCCGCCTGCCGTCAGCACGTTGATGCAGGACTGGTTCTCATCGACCACCTCGAAGCGGTAGCCGTCGATGGCATCGCCGGCGATCTTCACGCGCTGCCGGTAATCGTTCATGTCGCCACAGATCGCCCAGCTTTTGTCGGCGGCATGATCCTTGCCGAAGCGCTCCTCGATAATGCGGCGCACCGCTTGCGCCTCGGCGATGCGCAGCGGCATCGTCGCCTCGCGTCCGTCGAGCCCGTTGCGCGGCGAGCCCATCGATTTGAAATGCACGAGATAGAGCGTCAGCGGCACGCCGCCGACAGTCACATCGATTTCCAGGCAGTCGCGGCGGAAGATGCGCTCATTGGCTTGATTGCCAAGCGCTTCCAGTTCCGGCGTGTGCAGGCCGAACTGCTCGAAGGTGACATAGGCGTGGCTGGTCATGCGCACGAATTCGATCGGCTGGCCCTGCGCGGTCTCGGCGCGCATCATCACCGCCACATCGATGCCGCGCGAATCGTTCCCGGCAGTGGTGTATTTCTGCCGGTAACCCTCCCCCACCATCTTGAACAGATAGCCGTATTCGAAGGCCTTCAGCGCCTCGATATTGTCGACCTCCTGCATGCAGATGATGTCGGCGCGGGTCGCCGCGATCGCCAGCGCCGTCAGCTGGCGCGTGTCGTCGGACTGCGCGATGGCGCGGGCCTGCTCCAGCATCTTGTATTCGGCTTCGCTCTGGATATCGAAAAGCGCCAGCGTGCGGTCTTCGTTGAGCTGGTTGCGATACCCGGAAAAATCGAACCTGTTCATCAGGTTCTCGACATTGAAGGTGGCGAGGCGCAGCGACATGTCCTGACCTTTGCCCACAAGCGCGGGAGAAAACAAGGTCGCGGGACCACTGTCGATATCGATTGGTCCTGACGGCGTGCGCGCCATGGTTGACGGAACCTTTCCGTTCATCCGCCGTTCAGACGCAAAGGTCCACATTGGCCGCATTCCCAGGGTGGGCGTGGGGCCTGTATCTCTTGGAGAGTGCAATGAATTCGCTCTTTTCTTCCTCTGTCAAATCCGGGCTGATAGCGCTCGGCATCCTCTCGAGCATCACGGCACCGTCCGCGGCCGGCCCGATCTTGCAGCCGGACCTGTCGATTCCCACAAGCACGGCGGCGCCGACGATCACGCCAGTCCGCGACAGTTGGGCGGGCGGCAATGACCGGCAACTCTACAACGAGAATTGGAGATGGCGCCGGTCGGGCCATTGGAATGGCAACCGACACTGGAACGGTGGTGGAAACTGGAACGGTGGCAACTGGAACGGCGGCAACTGGAACGGTGGAAACAACTGGCGTTGGCGACACCGCCACTATCACGACCGCTACTATGATGACAGTGCGAGCGCCGCGATCCTTGGCCTTGGCCTTGGCCTCGGGCTTGGCCTTGGCAGCATGTACAACAATTACAATTACTACGACGCGCCGCCGCGCCGCTACTACCGCGCAGGCCGGCTTTCGAGCGCCCATGTCCAGTGGTGCTATAACCGCTACCGCTCGTATCGCGCCTGGGACAACACGTTCCAGCCCTACAACGGCCCGCGCCAGCAGTGCTGGTCGCCCTATAGCTGAGCTAAGCTGTAGCTGAGACACAATGAAAAAAACGGCGCCATGTGGCGCCGTTTTTGATTCTTGCCGTTCGAAGCCACTGGGTCTTCGAGCATTTGGATTTCGGTCAGTTCTTGGCCTTGTCGACCAGCTTGTTCTTCGAAATCCACGGCATCATCGCGCGCAGCTTGGCCCCGACTTCCTCGATCTGATGGCTGTCGTTCATGCGGCGGATGCCCTTGAACCGCGACATGCCGGCGCGGTATTCCTGCATCCATTCCGAGGTGAACTTGCCGGTCTGGATGTCCTTCAGCACGCGCTTCATCTCGGCCTTGGTCTCGGCGGTGATGATGCGCGGACCCGAGACGTACTCGCCCCATTCGGCGGTGTTCGAGATCGAATAGTTCATGTTGGCGATGCCGCCTTCATAGATCAGGTCGACGATCAGCTTGACCTCGTGCAGGCACTCGAAATAGGCCATCTCAGGCGCGTAGCCAGCTTCCACCAGCGTCTCGAAACCGGCGCGGATCAGTTCGACCAGACCCCCGCACAGCACGACCTGCTCGCCGAACAGATCGGTCTCGCATTCCTCGCGGAAATTGGTCTCGATGATGCCCGAACGGCCGCCGCCGACGCCGCAGGCGTAGGACAGAGCCAGATCAAGTGCGTTGCCCGAGGCGTCCTGGTTGACGGCGACCAGGCACGGCACGCCGCCGCCCTTCTGGTATTCGCCGCGCACCGTGTGGCCCGGCCCCTTCGGCGCGATCATGACGACATCGACCGAAGCCTTCGGCTCGATCAGGCCGAAATGCACGTTGAGGCCGTGCGCGAAGGCGATCGCAGCGCCGTCACGTATATTCGGCGCGATCTCTGATCTGTAGATGTCTGCCTGCAGTTCGTCGGGCGTCGCCATCATCATCAAGTCGGCCCATTTGGCGGCATCGGCCACGCTCATCACCTTGAGCCCGTCGGCCTCGACCTTCTTGGCGGTCGCCGAGCCGGCCTTGAGGCCGATGGCGATGTCCTTGACGCCGGAATCCTTGAGGTTGAGCGCATGCGCCCTGCCCTGGCTGCCATAGCCGATGATGGCGACCTTCTTGCCCTTGATCAGGTTGAGATCGGCATCACGATCGTAATAGACACGCATTTTGTCTTCCTTCCCGTTTTATAAATCAGAGGCCTTGCGGCCCGGTTTTGCTCCATGAAGAGCGAGAAACTGCTGCGTCGCCCGTGCGGCATCGCCGCCAATCGCCGCCTCAGTCAATTCCAGCCGGTCGCCAAGCAGCAGACGGATCTGCACGTCGCGGGCGACCAGCCCGAAAAAGGTGCGGAACGCTGTCTCGGCGTCCGAAAATTCCAGCAGCCCGGCCTGCCGGCCTGCCTCAAGCACCGGCTTCAGCCGTTTGGCCAGCGCGAAACGGCCATTCTCCAGCACGACGGCGCCGAGATCGTCCTTGCCGGAACCGGCATGGCCGACCGCCACGCGGTTGAGCGCGATCGAGGTGTCGCTCGAAATCACCTTCAGCCAGTCCGAGGCGAAGCGCTCAAGGCTTGCCGTCAGCGAGGCAAGATCGAGCCCCTTGCCGTCGACCGGAGCCACCCGCACTTTCGAGGCTTGCCATTGGACCGTCGCCGTCAGCAGCCCGTCACGGTCGCCGAACCATTTGTAGAGCGTTTCCTTGGAACAGCTCGCGCGGCGCGCCACAGCGGTCATGGTCAGGTGATCGCCCTCCTCGACCAGCAGCCGAAGCGCCGCGTCCAGAACGGCCTTCTGCCGCTCCGTCAGCGCTTGGCTGTTGTCGATGTCGGCGTTTGCCAGCAACACGCTTTTTTCCCGTTTGATAGTGGCGGCGGCGCGGTTCAAACGACAGCCGTACCGTACGTTACGGTTCGGCATATTGCGCAATTCGATGATTGGCGCAAGAGGACGCACTGAAAAATATCTCGAAGCAGCCGCACAATGCGTGCGGCGAGTTTGCTCAATCGCTGGCAGGCGGATGGCGCAGCCGGCCAAGCAATGCCGACACCATGCTCAATTCATCCGCCGAGAGTTTGGCGCCGACCAGTTCGGCGATCGATCGTCCATAGACGGACCACATCCGACGGCGCGTGTCGCGACCCTTGACCGTGATGCGGATAGTCTGACCGCGGCCGTCATCGGCCACCGGCAGTTTCTCCACCAGCCCATCGGCCTCAAGCCGCGCCAGCAGCCGCGAGATATTGTACTGCGCAAACAGTGTGCGCTCGATCAATTGAAACGGCCGCAGCCCGCCCTCGCCCGCTTCGGCCAGCTCATGCAGCACGTCGTACCAGGCAAGCGGCGGCAGGCCGCTTTCCTTCAGCGCGTCTTCGGCCTGTTCGATGAGCTGACGCGAAACCCGCATCAGGCGGGCCCAGGCCTTGATGGCTTCGGGCGAAGGCGTGGCTTGCTCTGTCATGACTGCATCCTAGGCGATAGATGCAGGTGCATCAAGCTTGACTATTAATGCACATGCATCTATATAGATGCAATTGCATTAACCATGGAAGGCAAATCCCATGAAACATGAAATCTGCAAGGTTGACGACATTCCACGGACGGGCAGCATGATCGCGCCGTTCTTCGGCCGTGAGGTCCATGTCTGGCGCAGCGGCGAGCGCATCCGCGCCGCCGCCAATGTTTGTCTGCATTTCGGCGGACCGCTCGACTGCAAGGACGGCAGGCTGATCTGCCAATGGCACGGCGCTTCCTTCGACATGGCATCAGGCGATCGCCTTGACGGTCCGGCGCCAAAGGGTTCTCGCCTGATGTTCCTGTCGACACGCGTCGAGGACGGCGCGTTGAACTATGTCTGGGGCGAGTGAGATGGACGACAAGCTCATTCTGGTCAGCCACCATCTCTGCCCCTATGTGCAACGCGCCGCGATTTCGCTGGCCGAAAAGGGCGTGCCGTTCGAGCGCGTCGACATCGACCTCGCCGACAAGCCGGACTGGTTCAAGGCGATCTCGCCGCTGGGCAAGGTGCCGCTGCTGCGTACGCAGCGAAAGGGCGAGCAGACGGCAATCTTCGAGTCCGCCGTCATCCTCGAATTCCTCGAAGACACCCAAGCCAATCCCCTCCACCCTGCCGACCCCTATGCACGCGCCCGGCATCGCGCCTGGATTGAGTTCGGCTCGGCCATGCTCAACGCCATCGGCCGTTTCTATTCTGCCTCGACCGAGGCAGGCTTCCTTGCGGAAAGCGAGGCTCTTTCGGCGATGTTCGGTCGCCTTGAGGCCGAGCTGGCGGGATCCGAACGGAACGGGCCATGGTTCGCCGGCGAGCGCTTCTCGCTCGTCGACGCGGTTTACGGACCAGTCTTCCGCTACTTCGACGCCTTCGACCGGATCGGCGATTTCGGCATTCTGGATGGCAAGCCGCTCGTCAAGGCCTGGCGCCAGGCGTTGAGCGGACGCCCCTCGATCAAGCACGCCGTGGCGCCGGACTATCCGCGGCGCCTGCACGCCTTCCTGCAGGCGAAGGGATCCTGCCTTTCGAGCCTCATCCGCCGAAGCGATCCGGCCAGCGCGCCTCCTTTAGCCCGATCCGCCTGAACGGATCGATGACCGTTCCGGCCACCATCGAGGCGAGGAATTGTGGCGCCGGCGGGATTTTCGCCACCGTCGCCACCAGCCTGTCACGGATGAACGGGAGCACCACGGAATCCGACTGGTAGAATGGCGTGAACGCCAGCGACAGCGCCTGGAAGACACGCACATGCCAGCGCCGCGCTGCCGCATAGGCTTCGAGCGCCGCTTCGACGTTGCCCGTCCGTGCCAGTGCATGGCTGAGCGCCGCCGCGTCGAGCAGCGCCATGTTCGCCCCTTGCCCGAGTTGCGGACTGGTCGAATGCGCGGCATCGCCGATGACGGCCAGCCGCCGACCGACCGGCCGCTTCATCGTGTGGTGGCCATAGCGTGCCAGCGAAAGCTGGTCGAAACTGTCGATCTGGCTGGTGAACGCCTCGCTCTGCGGCCACAGCCGGACCACCCTCTCCTTCCAGGCGTCGAGGCCCCGGGCGCGCACCGCGTCGGTGTCCGCCGGCTTGAGGCTCCAGAAGAAGGCTGCCATCTTTTCGGCGCCCGGCTCCGGCCGGCCGATCGGCAGCACGCCGATCATCACGCTGGCCCTGTCGTAGCGTTGCAGCAACGCATGCTCGTCGAAGCCGTCGCCGCGCCAGCCGAGCGACGCCCAGAACGCGCCATAGGTGAGTGGACGCGGCGCGCCTGAATTGCCCGCGCACCGCCGCAGTTTCGACTTTGAGCCGCTTGCGTCGACGACAAGGTCGAACGGCCCTGCCCTTCGCCCGTTGCCCCGGATCAGCGTCGCCCGGTCGCCAGCCTCCAGCGCCTCGATCTCGACGCCGGTCTCGATGGCGATCGCTTCGCGCTGTGCGGCCCGGAAAAGCACGCCGAACAAGGCCGCCCGGTGCACAGCCAAGCCAAAACGGCGACCGCGCTGGGCATCATAGCGGACATCGAGCACGGTGCGGCCGGTCGTGGCGTCGGCGCCATGCAGCCGATCGATGCGGCTGCCCAGCGCCAGTATGTCATCGAGCAGGCCGAGATCGGCCAGCACCGTCAGCCCGGTCGGCTGCAGGATCAACCCGGAGCCGACCGGCTTCGGCTCCTCGAAGCGCTCGAACACGGTGACCCGATGTCCGGCACGCCTGAGATAAAGCGCCACCGCCAGCCCCGCCGGCCCGGCGCCCGCAATTGCGATATCGTAGGAAATGCCAATGCCCCCAAAGCCGGATTGGTCGGGACAATCCTTCAGCGGCCGGACTAAATCAAGCCGCCTCTCCCGGCACTAGTCGCCGTTCAGGCCTGGGCGGCATCAAAACCGGCGCGCGCCTCGCGCACCGCGTCATGATTGAGCTCGGCCCACAGGATCAGCTGGTGCAAGGCGCCGAACATCGACCGCCCGAGGTCGGTGAGACTGTATTCGACGCTCGGTGGCTTGGTCGGGAACACCTCGCGATGCACATAGCCGTCACGCTGCAAATCATGGAGCGTCTGGGTGAGCATGCGCTGCGAAATGTCGGGCACCAGCCGCCGCAACTCGCCGAAGCGATATGGCTGCTCGGCCAGGGCTCCCATCAAAAGCGAACTCCATTTGCCGCTAAGGCCCTGCATGACATCGCGAACCGGGCAATCGGCAAGGTTTCCGCCGCCAGTCATGGCTTTGTAGATCTCGAGCTTGGATCTCAGATTGACGATCGTGCTGTCCACGGCTGGTTCCTTGCCTGTGCCTACCTCCCGAAAAACTGCCTTCTTTACGGCCAGGGGTCAATTCCTATTTTAGTGCTGGTCTCTTTTTGAGACCACCACTCGCCCCTTCCCTCCGACCCATGCCAGGATCACCAATGAGCAAAACTCTCCTCGTCACCGGCGCTTCCGGCCAGCTTGGCCGCAGCGTCATCAACCACCTGCTGGACACATTGAAGGTGCCGGCGGCTCGGATCATCGCCACCACCCGCACGCCGGCCAACCTTGCCGATCTGGCGGCGCGCGGTGTCGCCGTCCGGGCGGCCGACTTCGACGATCCGGCTTCGCTCGCCGAGGCTTTTCAAGGCGCCGACCGGGTGCTCATCATCTCGACCAACGAACTGGCGATCCAGGAAAGCGGCGCCAGCAGCAGCTCGCTGCCGTCGCCGCCGCGAAGCAAGCAGGCGTCGCCCACTTGCTCTACACCTCGATGCCCAACACCGAGCCGGGTTCACCGGTGCTCTTCGCCCCCGACCACTACGACACCGAACAGGCGATCAAGGCGAGTGGCATCCCCCATACGATCTTCCGCAATGGCTGGTATGACGAGAACCTGTTCATGGCGATGCCGCAGATCCTCGCATCGGGCCAATGGTATACATCGGCGGGCGATGGTGCCATTTCCTATGGCGCACGTGACGATCTCGCTGCTGCCATAGCTGCTGGGCTCGCCTCGGACACCCGCGAAAGCACGACCTACACGCTGACCGGCCCCGAGGCCTACACTGTCGCCGAGGTCGCAGCGCTGGTCACCGAAGTCACCGGCAAGCCCATCCAGGTCATCCAGCTTTCCGACGAAGCATTGACCGAGGGAATGAAGTCGGCCGGCCTTCCCGAACCCATCGCCCGGCTTCTCGTATCGTTCGACGCCGCCACGCGGGTCGGTGGCCTCGGCATGGTGACGGACTCCGTCGAAAAGCTTTCCGGCCGCAAATCGGAGTCGCTGAAGCAGTTCCTGGAGACCAATAAAGCCGCTTTGGCCGCCTGACGATCAGCGCGGCGGGAAGCCTCGGCTTTCCGCCGCTACTTCGATGTCTTCAGCAACCCAAGCCGGATCAGGCTTTCGCCAGTCGCGACCAGCGCATCTTCGCGTGGTCGCGGTGCCCAGCCGAGCATGCGCACCGCCTTCTCGCTGGTGGCGTTCTTGGCCTTGCCCAGCTCCGGCACGACCTGCGCGGCTTCCGCGCTGAACAGCCCGACGAAGCGGACCAGCCAGTCGGGAAGCACCCTCGTCGAGACGCGCGCCGCAGCGTCGCCCAGCCGTGCCCTCAAGGTTTCGGCCATCTCCCGCACGGTCATGAAGTCACCGGCAACCGCCAGAAACCGTTCGCCACCGGCGGCGGGGTTGGTCATCGCGCGCAGATGCAGATCCACCACGTCGCGCACATCGACGACGCCGAAGGACAGGCGCGGTAAGCCAGGCATGGCGCCATCCATCATGCGCCGGATGAATTCGGTGGAGGTCGAATGGTCGGCCCCGAGAACCGGTCCGAAGATGCCGACCGGATTGACGACCGCAAGCTCCAGCGCCCTGCCCTCGGCGGCAATGAAATCCCACGCCGCGCGCTCGGCCAGGGTCTTCGATTTCACATAGGCGCTGACCTTGCCCGTCGGATCGGTCCAGTTCGCCTCGGTGAACGGCCGGCCGTCAGGCGGCAGCTTGCCATAGCCGATGGCCGCGAAGGACGAGGTGAGCACGACACGCTTCACCCCAGCGTCCCGCGCCGCCCGCAACACTCTTAGCGCGCCCTCGCGGGCCGGTATGATCAGTTCATCTTCATGCTTCGGCACGCCGGGCGGAAAGGGCGAGGCGACATGCAGGATATAGTCGCAACCGTCGACGGCTTGCGGCCAGCCGGCATCGGCCATGAGATCGGCGATGGCGAACGAGGGTGCCACTCCGGGCTCAGCGCCGCCGGCCTTGAGCATGGCGAGCACATCGGCTTCACGCTTGGCGGACCGCACGGTCGTGCGCACGCGGTAGCCGGCCTTCTTCAGGGCGAGAATACAATGAGCGCCGAGGAAGCCGGATCCGCCGGTGACAAGCACCAATTCGCCGCTCATTCCCGCCTCCTCGGCTATCGGCCCGTTCTACACCCTCAAATGGCGACCTGGGTGCCGATTTCCACGACGCGCCCGGTTGGGATCTGGAAATACTCCGTCGCGTCGGCCGCCGTGCGCGCCAGACCGATGAACAGCCGGTCCTGCCACACCGGCATGCCGGAATTGGGCGAGGCCTTGAGCGAGCGGCGCGACAGGAAGAAGGACGTCGTCATGATGTCGAACTTCCAGCCCTGCTTGCGGCAGATCGCCAGCGCGCGCGGGATGTTGGGCTGCTCCATGTAGCCGAAGGTCAGCGTCACCCGCATGAACAGCTCGTTGACCGTCTCCATCTTGACCCGGTCGCTGTCGGGCACCACCGGCTGCGGCGCGGTCACCACCGAGAGGATGACGTTCTGCTCGTGCAGCACCTTGTAGTGCTTCAGGCTGTGCATCAGCGCGGTCGGCGCGCTGAGCGGATCGCTGGTCAGGAACACCGCCGTGCCGGACACCAGCTGCGGCTTCTTCTTCAACAGATTGCCGGCGAGGAAATCGAGCGGGATCTCGTTGCGGCGGGTCTTGTCGAACAGATAGCGGCTGCCGCGCACCCACGTCCACATGGCCAGCACGATGGTGAAGGCAACCGCCAGCGAGGCCCAGCCGCCTTCGAACACCTTGACGATGTTGGAGGCGAAGAAACCGATATCGATGAAGGCAAACAGCGCCGTCAGCGAGATTGCCAGCCAGAGCTGCCATTTCCAGATACGCGTCATCACGACATAGAGCAGCACCGTCGTCACCAGCATGTTGCCGGTCACCGAGATGCCGTAGGCCGAGGCGAGCTTGCTGGATTCGCCGAAGCCGACGACCAGCAGCATCACCACCAACGCCAGCAACAGGTTGACGCGCGGCATGTAGATCTGGCCGGACTGTCGTTCCGACGTGTGCAGGATTTGCAGGCGCGGCAGCATGTTGAGCTGCACTGCCTGCCTGGTCAGCGAGAAGGCACCGGAAATCACCGCCTGGCTGGCGATGACCGTCGCGGCGGTCGCCAGCACCACCATCGGGATCAGCGTCCAGCCCTCGTTCATCTCGAAGAACGGATGGCCGACCACACCGTTCTTCGCCAGCACGAAAGCGCCCTGCCCGGCATAGTTCAACAGCAGACAGGGAAACACGATCGACAGCCAGGCGAGCACGATCGGCTTGCGTCCGAAATGACCGAGATCGGCATAGAGCGCCTCGGCACCGGTGACGGCCAGGAAGATAGCGCCGATCGTCACGAAGGCGACGTCGGGCGAATGGATCAGGAACGCGACAATGTAGTGCGGGCTGATCGCCCACAGGATTTCCGGATCGGCGATGATATGGTTGAGACCTGAAAGGCCTATCGCCAGGAACCATACCGCAGTCACCGGACCGAAGACCAATCCCACCCCGCCCGTGCCGAAGCGTTGCACCGCGAACACTATTGCGAGAATGACCAGCGTCAGCGGCACGACGTAGGGCTGGAAGGCAGGGGTGACAACGTTCATGCCTTCGACCGCCGAAAGCACCGAAATCGCCGGCGTGATGACGGCATCGCCGAAAAACAGCGAGGCGCCGACGATGCCGATGCCCAGGATCACCGCCGAGCGCGTCGGAAAACTGCCGCGCGCCAACGCCATCAGCGACAGCACGCCGCCCTCGCCGCGGTTGTCCGCGCGCAGCACGAACATGATGTATTTGATCGTCACGATGATCGTCAGCGACCAGATGATCAGCGACAGCACACCGAGAATATCGCCGCGATCAGCAACGGCGCCATGGGACGACGCCACCAGCGCCTCGCGAAAGGCATAGATCGGACTGGTGCCGATATCGCCATAGACAACACCGAGCGCGCCCAGCATCAGCACCTTGGTGCTGTGCTGTTCGATTTCTGGATGGCTCGATTGTTCGACGGGTTCTGCCTCACTACCAGCATTGGCAAGGGCCATGGACGACACTCCGATAAGCGCGCGGTGCTCTACGCTTGCTGCGATGCAATATCAAGTACCGTAGCGTGATGGCTGCCATGCCTACAGCACTGGGCCGCTCAGGCAAATGGCTGATCATCCGATGTTCGTGGGCTGAATCTGCCGCTACGTCCGGCACGGCGTGCGCCCATAATACCTGCCGTATGTCACTTAGATAGCTACTTGCGTGCCGATTTCCACGACGCGCCCGGTTGGGATCTGGAAATACTCCGTCGCGTCGGCCGCGGTGCGCGCCAGACCGATGAACAGCCGGTCCTGCCACACCGGCATGCCGGAATTGGGCGAAGCCTTGAGCGAGCGGCGCGACAGGAAGAACGACGTCGTCATGATGTCGAACTTCCAGCCCTGTTTGCGGCAGATCGCCAGCGCGCGCGGGATGTTGGGCTGCTCCATGTAGCCGAAGGTCAGCGTCACCCGCATGAACAGCTCGTTGACCGTCTCCATCTTGACCCGGTCGCTGTCGGGCACCACCGGCTGCGGCGCGGTCACCACCGAAAGGATGACGTTCTGCTCATGCAGCACCTTGTAGTGCTTCAGGCTGTGCATCAGCGCGGTCGGCGCGCTGAGCGGATCGCTGGTCAGGAACACCGCCGTGCCGGACACCAGCTGCGGCTTCTTCTTCAACAGATTGCCGGCGAGGAAATCGAGCGGGATCTCGTTGCGGCGGGTCTTGTCGAACAGATAGCGGCTGCCGCGGATCCATGTCGACATGATCAGCCCCATGAGGCAGGCAACTGTGATCGAGACCCATCCGCCTTCGACGATCTTCACGACATTGGCCAGGAAGAAGCCGCTATCGATGGTGCCAAACAGCAGGGCCAGGGCCAGTGCGAGCGCCAGCTTCCATTTCCACAGCTTGCGCATCACCACGAACAGCAGGATGGTCGTCATCAGCATTTCGCCGGTCACGGAAATTCCGTAGGCGGAAGCCAGCGAACTCGAGCTGCCGAAACCGACAACCAGCACCATCACCCCCATCGCGATAAGCAGGTTGACACGCGGCATGTAGATCTGGCCGGACTGCATTTCGGACGTATGCTGCACCTCGATGCGCGGCAAAAGGTTGAGTTGCACCGCTTGGCGGGTCAACGAAAAAGCGCCTGAGATAACAGCCTGGCTGGCGATAACGGTCGCTGCCGTTGCCAGGCCCACCATCGGCATGAGCGCCCAGTCCGGCAGCATCTGAAAGAATGGATTGGTCGGCCGGCCGCCATTGGCAAGGACAAAGGCGCCCTGCCCGAAATAGTTGAGCAGCAGGCACGGAAATACCACGGAAAACCATGCCAATACGATCGGCTTGCGCCCAAAATGGCCGAGGTCGACATAGAGCGCTTCGGCTCCCGTCACGGCCAGGAATACAGCGCCGACGGTGACGAAAGCAGCGGTCGGCGTGCTGACAAGATAGGCGACGGCATAATAGGGATTGATCGCCAGCAGGACCGAAGGATCGTCCATCAGGTGATAGAGTCCGGCGACGCCTATGGCCAAGAACCACAGAGCCGTCACCGGTCCGAATACGGCCGCCACCTTGCCAGTGCCGAAGCGCTGCACCGAGAACAAAAAGGCCAGGATGATCAGCGTAATGGGGACGACAAAGGCGTCCAACGTTGGCGTCACCACCTCAAGGCCCTCGACCGCGGACAGCACGGAGATGGCCGGGGTTATGATCGCATCGCCGAAGAACAATGCCGCGCCGCATAGCCCGATCGCCAGGATCAGGCGGGCGCCTTTGGGATAGGCGGTGCGGGCAAGCGACATCAGCGACAGCGTGCCGCCCTCGCCCTTGTTGTCGGCACGAAGCACGAACGCAACATACTTTATGGTCACAATGATCGTCAGCGCCCAGACGATCAGCGACAACACGCCCAGGACATCGGTGCGCGTATCGGTGCCGGGCGAAGCATGAAGCGCCTCGCGGAAGGCGTAGATCGGGCTGGTGCCGATATCGCCATAGACGACGCCAAGTGCGCCGAGCATCAGGACCTTGATGCTGTGCTGTTCGACGGCGGAATGACCCGATGGTTCGACGGTTTGAGCCTCGCTACCGCTGCTGGCAAGGGCCATCGACCATTCCCCGATAAGCGTGCGATGCCTTATTCATGCTACGATATCAATTGCACACGACGGCTGCCATACCTGCAACGCAAGGCTTCTCACTCTACCACCCGCAAGCCTTCAGAAATCGCCCCACCGTGCCGGCCATGCCATACTCCAACGCGTCGGCTGTCAACCCATGTCCGATCGACACTTCGGCCAATGCCGGAATGCGCTTGACCAGCGCAGGCAGATTGCTCACCACCAGATCGTGCCCGGCATTGACCTGAAGGCCGGCAGCGAAGGCGGCGTCGGCGGTTTTTCCAAGTCTTTCCAGTTCCTTGGCTGCTCTGGCTGGATCGGAATGATAGCTGCCATATGGACCCGTATAGAGCTCGATACGGTCGGCGCCAGTGTCGCGCGCGGCGGTCACACAATCGGGGTCCGGATCGGAAAACAACGACACGCGGAAGCCCCCGAGACTGTTGAAAAACTCGGCTTGAATGGCCGCCCAACACGTGATTCCATCTCTCTGCTGAGCGCTGGAGATGATTTGTCATGATGGGCAGGCTCGTTCTTCAAGAACAACTCTTCTACGAGTTTCGGCTTGATGAGCACGTACCTGCCGGTCACCTACTCAGACGCATCGATGCGACGCTTAATCTAAGCTTTGTGCATGAGCACCTCGCCTCAAGCTACAGCCACACTGGCAGGCCTTCGATCGATCCCGAGTTGATGCTACGAATGCTCCTCGTGGGGTATCTCTACGGCATTCGGTCAGAGCGGAGGCTTTGCGAGGACGTTCATCTTAACTTGGCATTCCGCTGGTTCTGCAAGCTCGGCCTCAACGGAGCTGTGCCGGACCACTCAACGTTCAGCAAAAACCGCTACGGCCGCTTTCGCCAAGGGGATCTGTTTCGAAAGTTATTCGAGGAGATCGTTGGTCATTGTGCCACGGCTGGGTTGGTCTCAGGCACGGATACTGCAGTCGATGCCAGCTTCATCGAGGCGGATGCGAGCTGGGAGAAGAAACTTCCTGGTGACGCCGGTGCAACCGCCTGGTCCGACGGTGGCACTATCTCGCGGCCAGTGCATGAGTATCTCGACGCTCTCGATGCAGCGCTGCCGCAGGCCCCAGATGAGCGTGAACCTTCGACGCCGAAACATATATCGCCGATTGATCCGCAAGCTGGCTGGTCAAACAAGCATGGACGTGGCCGTTTCGGGTATTCAACCAACTACTACATCGACACTGAAACCAGCGTCATTCTTGACGTCGAGGCCAGCCCGGCTCGCTTCGCCGCAGAGGTGGACACAACCAAGACAATGGTGTTGCGGACGCGCGAGCGTCTTGGGCTGACGCCTGAACGGCTGGCAGCTGACAAGGCTTACGGCAGCGCCGGTCTTCTAAGCTGGCTTCTGCAGCAGGGTATCGAACCGCATATCCCGGTGATTGAACGCCAACACCAGACCGCCGGCAAACTGACCCGCGACGCATTCTCCTATGACAGGCAGAGCGACAGCTTTACCTGTCCTGAAGGTCGGCAATTGACCTATCGGGGAAGGGACATCGGCGCGCGCGCCAATGTCTATTTCGCTCGCCCGTCCGACTGCGGCGCCTGTCGCTCAAAGCTGGATTGCACAGACGGATCAGCGCGACGAATTACACGATCTTTCGACGAGGATGCGCGTGATCAGGTACGAGCGTTGCGCGACACACCTAGCTATGCCCGCTCACGGCGACTGCGCAAGAGGATCGAGCGGCTCTTTGGCCACCTCAAGCGCAACATCGCGTTTCGACGATTGAGGCTACGCGGCCTGAGCGGGGCAAAAGAAGAATTCCTTCTCGCCGCAGCGGTTCAGAACCTCCAACTGTTGGCAAGACGGCTGGCCGCTGCATGAAGTGGACCGGTTCGGCAGACATGGCGCCAACCAATCGGCTCCAGTGCCCTGGGGTGGTTCCAGCTAGTTATTCAACAGTCTCCCCCCTTTTTCAGACGCTTGACGATCGGTGTCAGGAACGCCGCCTCGGCGGCAAAGTTCCAGCCATGGTCGGAGGTCGCCTGGGCCGGGTCGTCGGGCACCAGCGTCACCTGTTCCGGCTGATGCTTTTCCACAAGAACCAGGAAATCCTCGCTCGGATAGCCCTCGATATTGAATTCCGCCCGCGGGAACTCATCATCGATCAGCGACCGTATCTCAGGCAGATCGGAGTGTCTTGTGTGCCGCTCGTCGGGGCGCGGATGCACGGTCAAGCCGTGCGCCCCGGCCGCGAGCGCAATGCGGCCGAGACCGGTCACGCTCGGCCAGGGCAGGTCGCGCCGGTTGCGCAGCATGGCGATGGCGTTGAGATTGACGGAGAGCTTTGCGGGCATGGAGCGGCCTCGGAATTCATTTGACGCGCCACCTATAATGCCTTTGGCGGGAACAGACAGGGGGTTTCGGGTGTTCCAGGGAGACGAACTGGTCCGCGAAAGGAAGCGTCCATGAATTTTCTCGACACAGTGCCGGCGATCCGCCGCATCGACACCGATCGCGACGACCTTTTTGCCATCGACGTCGTCGGTTATGTTTCAGCCGCGGACGCCGAAAACCTGTTCGGCCTGCTGGAGGCGGCCTATGCCCTCCACCCGCGAATCGATGTGGCCGTGCGCCTGATCGACCACGAGGGCGTCGATTGGGTCGACATTTCGGACGACACGCTGAAACAGGGCACGATCCGTGCGCTGGAGCATGTCGGCCGTTGCGCGGCGATCGGCGAACCGGACTGGACTGCGGACGCTCGGCGGCTCATGCCAGCTTCTGCTCCTGTCGAGCTCAGGCACTTCAGTGCCGAGGAGGAAGCCGAGGCCCGGCAGTGGCTCGATGCCGAACCGATCGGGGATCAATAGCGCGGGGAGGAAAGGCCAGCCGTCGAATGGAACACTGTCCGAAAGTCCCGGCAGACACTTACCTGACGATCGTCAGCCGTTCGGCCGCGCGTGTGATCGCGGTATAGAGCCAGCGCTGGCGGGTTTCCTTGAAGGCCCAGCTCTCGTCGAACAGCACGATCTCGTTCCACTGCGAGCCCTGCGCCTTGTGCACGGTCAGCGCGTAGCCATAGTCGAAATCATCGAAGCGCTTCTTCTGCTGCCAGGGAATATCGGCGTCCGGATCCTCGAAGGCCGCCTTGAGCAGCTTGATCTTGGCGACGCCGCGATCGGGATCATCCTCTTCCGGCGAAACTAGAAGGTTGATGCCCGGCTTCACCGTCTCGCGCGACGAGGTCATCACCTTCCACAGCGAGCCGTTGAGCAGCCCCTTGGCCGGATCGTTGCGCAGGCAGACCAGCTTGTCGCCCGCCTGCGGGTAGTCTGCATTGAACCCTTTGAGCTCGCGCAGACGCTGGTTGTAGCGGCGACGGGTGCGATTGGTGCCGACCAGCACCTGGTCCGCCTTCAGCACGAGTTCCTGAGTGACGTCTTCCTTGCCGATCACCTGCGCCGTGCCGTAATCGCCACGCATGAATTCGCGGCCCTCGCGCACATCGAGCGCCAGCCGCAGGATCGGATTGTCGCGCGCCTGCCGATGGATTTCGGTCAGCAGGAAATCCGGCTCGTGGTCGGTGAAGAAGCCGCCGCCCGAGATCGGCGGCAGCTGGCCGGGGTCGCCAAGCACCAGGATCGGCGTGCCGAAGCTCATCAGGTCGCGGCCTAGCTGCTCGTCGACCATCGAGCATTCGTCGATGACGACGAGCTTGGCGCGCGAGATCGGGCTCTGCCTGTTGAGCGAAAAGGTCGGCGACATCGAGGTCTTGCCAGTGACCTCGTCGGCAACCGATTCCTCGCCCTTTGGCCGGTAGATCAGCGAATGGATGGTGCGGGCGTTGACCGCGCCCTTCGAGCGCAGCACCTGCGCGGCCTTGCCGGTGAAGGCGGCGAACTGAACCTGGCCGTCGACATGTTCAGCGAAATAGCGCGCCAGCGTCGTCTTGCCGGTGCCGGCATAACCGAACAGCCGGAACAACTGCGGCTTGCCGGTCTTGAGCCAGCGGGCGACCGCTTGCAGCGCCTCGTCCTGTTGGGGAGAGAATTCCATCAGTGCGACAGACCGGATTCGCGAGGGAAAGACAAGCTCGGCGGCCACCACGATCAATCCTTGGCGGCAAGGGTCAGGCTATCAGGCCCAAACTGGAACGTAAAGTGAACGCACGGAACAGGCGGGGCAAGCCGCCATGACTTATTCGGTCGGCCCGGGATCGTTCTCCAGCAGGATCGGCTTGCCGTGTGGGGTCGCGTGTGCGGCGCGTTCCCAGGCCTCAGCCATCGCGTCAACATCGGACTTTCCGGCCAGCCCCTTGGACGCCAGCAGGCCTTCCAGCGCCGCCAGCCAGTGCTCGTAGTAGTCATGGCCGTCAGCCGCGGCGCCGGGTTTCTTGACTTCGGTCGACAGTACCTCTGCCCACTCGCTCCACGAAAACAGGCCCTTGTCGTGCAGCGCGACCGTCATCGCGAAGGCTTGCGCCTGCCATGGCTCGGCGAAGACCGGCGCATCGACGCCCGCCGGCAAACCGGCGGCGTGTTCGTTTGCCTCATGCCGGTTCAAGATAGCTCTCCCAGGCGTCGATCGACACGGCCAGCGTCGGGTCAGCCCCCTCGCCCCAGATCTCAGCCCCTTCGAAAACGACGGTATAGACCCATTGCGGGTTCTCACCCTGGCCATGCGCGTTGCTGTCGGGAAACACGAAGCCGTCGCGCACGGCCTCGATGACCCCCTGCTTGCCGCGTGCGTAGCGCGGCAGCCGCGTGTGGCCGGTCAGGTTGAAGTTTTTGGTCCGCACATGCTGGCCGGCCTTGAATCGCGCTGGCGTGGCCACCGGCCGGTCGCAGGGACCGCCCTTGGCCAGCACCGCCGGCACGTTTTCCGCCTTCAGCACCCTTTTGGGGGTTGCCGCCGGATCAACCGCCGTGCCTGCCGCCAGATCGCGCGCGCTGACGAAGCCATGGCGCTTGAGCAGCACCTCCAGCGCCTTGATCCAGATCTGATAATAGCTGGAGGCATAATAGTCCGCCGGATGCAGCGATTCCCGCGCATGCCGGCTCTCATCTATGGTCCAGGCGCCCATGGCACCGGCGCATAAGGTCACGCCGAGCGCCCGCTTTTCCCATTCGGCATGAAAATACGGCTCGTCTGTTTCCGGCGCCACCGGCCCGAAGCCCATCTGCCCGCCGAGATCCTGCGGCCCGTTCATGCCGGCTCCTTCGCCAGGGCAGTGCCGATCATCGCATCGCGTGTCACCAGGTCGGCCAGCCGCTCCTCGCTCCAGCCCTCGGCGCCGTCGGGCCGCATCGGCACCACGAGATAACGCAGTTCGGCGGTCGAATCCCAGACGCGGATCTTCTTGGTGGCCGGCAGCATCAGCCCGAATTCCTCCAGCACCCCGCGCGGATCGATGACCGCGCGCGAACGATAGGGCGGCGCCTTGTACCAGACCGGCGGCAGGCCGAGCACCGACCACGGGTAACAGGAGCACAGGGTGCAGACGACGAGGTTGTGGGTGTCCTCCGTGTTGAACACCGCTTGCATGTGCTCGCCCTGACGGCCGGTATAGCCGAGCGAGCCGATCGCCGCCGTTGCGTCGCGCTTCAGCCACGCCGCGAATTCCGGGTCCGCCCACGCCTTGGCCACCACCCTGGCGCCGTTGCGCGGGCCGATCTTGGTCTCGTAGGTGTCGACGATGACGTCGATCGCGGCCGGGTCGATCAGCCCCTTGCGGGTGAGGATCGTCTCCAGCGCGCGCACGCGCGAGGCAAAAGGATCGAGTTCGTTGTCGTGGTCATGATCGTGTGACATCACGGCAAATTACGATCGCAGACACAAGGCCGCAAGCGCGACGGCTTGGGCCAGCGCGTTCGCGGCGGGTCGGCACTATTCGGCCGCCGCCTTCTGCGGCTCGACCAGCTGCTCCTCATCGACCTCGAACAGGGACGGCTGGGCAGGCGCCTCGGTTGGGCGCGGTTCGACTTCGCGCTTCGGCCACAGCCCGATAAGCCAGCCGGAGAAACGCTCCATGTAGACGTAGATCACCGGCGTCACGAACAGGGTCAGCGCCTGCGAGGCGACAAGGCCGCCGACCACCGCCACGCCGAGCGGCTGGCGCAGTTCGGCGCTGGCGCCGGTGCCGAGCGCGATCGGGATGGTGCCCATCAGCGCTGCCAGCGTCGTCATCATGATCGGGCGGAAGCGCATGATGCAGGCCTTGTGGATGGATTCGACCGGCGACATGCCTTCTCGTCGCAATTCGAGCGCGACGTCGATCATCATGATGCCGTTCTTCTTGACGATGCCGATCAGCATCAGGATGCCGATGACGGCAATGACCGACAGATCCATCCCCGCAAGCCTGAGCGCAACCAGTGCGCCCAGCACCGCCGATGGCAGGCCGGTCAGGATGGTGAGCGGATGGATGAAACTTTCATAGAGGATGCCAAGCACGATATAGATGGTGAGGATCGCACCGCCGATCAGCAGGCCCTGGTTTGCAAGTGAATCCTGGAATGTCTTGGCCGTGCCGGCGAAGGTGGTCGAGATTGCCTTCGGCATGCCGATCTGCTCTTTCAGCGCGTCGATGCGGGTCACGCTATCGCCGAGCGCCACACCTTGCGGCAGGTTGTAGGAGATCGTCACCGCCGGAAGCTGGCCAAGCTGATTGACGGTCAAGGCGCCGGCGGTTCGGTCGACACGGGCGAAGGCGCCGAGCGGCACCAGGCTGCCGCTGGCCGTCCTCACCTGGATGGCCAGCATCCGCTCGGGCGACCACTCGATCTTCGGATCGAGCTCCATGACGACTTCGTAGCTGTCGGCCGAGCCGAAGATGGTCGAGACCTGCTGGGTGCCGAAACCGCCATAGAGGCTCGAGCGCAGCGTGTCGGTATCGATGCCGAGCGTCGCCGCCTTGTCGCGGTCGACCACCAGCGTCGCCTGCAGGGCATTGTTCTGCAGATCGTCGGTGACGTCGGTGAAGGTCGCATGATCGGCCGCCATGGCGTCGTTCAGCTTCTGCGCCCAGAGGTCGGTCTGGCCCGTATCGAGGCCCTGCACCACCAGCTGGTAGGCGCTTGCCGAAGAGCGCGAGCCTAGCCTGAGGTTCTGCACCGGCTGCATATAGGTTTCGATGCCTGGCACATTGGCGAGTTGCTTGCGCAGGTCCGACAGCACCTTGTCGATGTCGGGGCGCTGGTCCTTGTCCTTCAGCTGGACATAGAGCTGACCCTGGTTGAGCGCCCTGCCGCCACCGCCCGCCGAATAGGCGACATGCGAGACGTAGGGTGAGTGGGAAAAGACATTTGCCACTTGCCCCTGCAGCTTCACCATCGCATCGAACGAGATGTCCTGGCGCGCAATGGTCGTCACCGAGACCTGGCCGATGTCCTCCTGCGGGAAGAAGCCTTTCGGCGAAATCTGGATCAGCCAGACCGACGCCGCCGCCGTTGCGATGAAGACCAGGAAAACCAGGAATGTGTGGCGCAGGCAGAAGGTCAGCAGCCAGTCATAGCCGCGCATGAAGAAATTATGCTTCTGGCCCTCGCCGTGCGCGGCTTCCCGCTCGGCCTTCGACACCGACAGCAGCCTGGAGCAAAGCATCGGAGTGAGCGTCAGCGACACGAACATCGATGCCAGGATGGCGACCGTGACCACCACCGCGAACTCGTTGAAGATGCGTCCGATGACGCCACCCATCAGGAGCACGGGGATGAATACGGCGACCAGCGAGATCGAGATCGAGATGATGGTGAAGCCGATCTCGCGCGCGCCTTTCAGCGATGCCTCGAAGGCCGAGAGCCCGTCCTCCTCCATGTGGCGGAAGATGTTTTCCAGCATGACGATGGCGTCGTCGACGACGAGGCCGACCGCCAGCGTCAGGCCCATCAGCGAGATGTTGTCGATCGAGAAGCCGAACAGGAACATCACGCCGAGCGTGGCGATCAGCGAGATCGGCACCGCTACCGCCGGGATGATCGTCGCCGTCACCCGGCGCAGGAACAGGAAGATCACCATGATCACCAGCGCGATGGTGAGCAGCAGGGTGAACTGCACGTCGTCGACGGCGGCGCGGATCGAGGTCGAGCGATCGTTGAGCAGCTTGATGCTGGCCGCCGCCGGCATCTGGTCCTGGAAGGATGGCAGCATCGCCTTGACGCGGTCGACGACGTCGACGGTGTTGGCGTCGGGCTGACGCTGCACCGCCAGAATGATGGCGCGCGTGCCGTCATACCAGCTCGCCGTGGTCGAGGTCTCGACCGAGTCGATGACGCGGGTCACCTCCCCCAGCCGTACCGGATGCCCGTTCTTGGTGGCGATGATGAGATCGGAAAATCCCGCCGCATTGGTCAGCTGCGTGTTGGCCGTGATGGTCAGCTGCTGCTGGTCGTTCTGCAGCACGCCGAGCGGCGTGTTGCTGTTGGCCGAGGCAATCGCCGTCTGCAGCTGGTCGATCGAGATGCCACGTGCGGCAAGCGCTGTCGGATCGATCTGGACGCGCACGGCGTATTTTTGCTGGCCGAAGATCGAGACCTGCGCCACGCCGTCGATTGTCGACAGCGACGGCGAGATGACATTCTCGGCAAAGGCATCGAGATCGGTCAGCGGAACCGTGTCGCTGACCAGGGACATCAACAGGATCGGCGCGTCGGCCGGATTGACTTTGCGGTAGCTCGGCGGCGCCGTCATCTCCGGCGGCAACTGGCGCTGCGTGCGCGCGATCGCCGCCTGCACGTCGGCCGCTGCCGCGTCGATATCCCGGTTGAGCACGAACTGGATGGCGATCGAGGTCGAGCCGAGCGAGTTGGTCGTCGAGATCGAGTCGATGCCGGCAATGGTGGCGAACTGCTTGATCAGCGGCGTCGCCACCGAGGTCGCCATGGTTTCCGGCGAAGCGCCCGGCAGCGAAGCCGAGACATTGACTACCGGGAACTCGGCGCTCGGCAGTGCGGCCACCGGCAGGAATTTGTAGGCAAAAAGCCCGCCCAGCACGAGGGCGAACGACATCAGCAGTGTGGCGACCGGCCTGCGGATGCAGAATTCGGAAATCATTGGCGTGCCTCGCCGGCCTTGTCGGCCTCGGCAACCTTGGGAACGGCCTGGCCATCGGCGCCGGCTGAAGCCTTGCCTTCACGCACCGCGGCACCTTCCTTCAGCTTTGTCTGGCCTTCGACGACGACTTTCTCGCCACTTTTCAGACCTTCGCTGATGGCACTGTTTTCACCCTCGGTCAGCGCCACCTGCACCGGCCGCATCTCGACCGTGTTGTCCGGCTTGACCACATAGACGAACGGCCCCTTCTGGCTGGGCTGCACCGCGACCGTGGGAACCGATGTCATTTGTGGCATGATGCCGGCATCGAGCACGACGTTGACATACTGCCCTGGCCACAAGGAGAGATCGGAGTTCGGCACGCTCGCCCGCGTCGCGATCGTGCCGGAAGCGGTATCGACGCTGGAATCGACGAAATCGAGCGTGCCCTTGCCGACCGGCGTCGGATCACCGTCCTTGATCAGCGTCACGGCACCTTGCTGGGGCGTCGCCAACGCCTTGTGCAGAAGGGCCAGATTGCTTTCGGGAAGGTTGAAGTTGACCTGCAGCGGATCCATCTGGGTGATCGTCACCAGCGGGGTCGCCGTGCTGCTGTTGCCATTGCTGGTGGTGACGAGGTCGCCGACAGCGACATTGACGGCGCCCAGCCTGCCGGAGATCGGCGCCCTGATCGCGGCAAAGCCAAGCTGGACGTTGTCGGCGTCGATTGTCGCCTTGTCGGCATCGACGGTCGCGGCCGCGGCCTTTTGCGCCGCCATCGCCTGATCGTAGGTTTGCTGCGTGCCGGCTTGCTTGGCGACAAGGTCCTTGGCGCGCTGAAGATCTGACTGCGAGCTGGCGAGCATCGCCTGGTCCTTGGCGAGCGTCGCCTGGTCCTTGGCGAGTTGCGCTTTCAGCGCGCGGTCATCGAGCGAGAACAGAAGATCGCCGGCCTTAACCATCTGCCCGTCCTTGACGTCGATAGACACGATCTGGCTGGATACACGCGCATTGATGCTGACCACGGCCGGAGAGGAGACGAAGCCGATCGCGTAGCGCCGGATCGGGAAATCAGCCGTCGTTGCTGTCGCGGAAACGATCGAGGCTGAGCGAGCGCCATTGCCGCCGCCGGCCTGCTTGCCGGCCGCCGCCTTGTCCGACGCCGCGACCGGCTTTCCGCCGATGATCTGCTGAAATTTGCCCATCGTGTCGGGCGAAAGGTAAAGCCAGGCGGCGCCTACGCAGGCGACCGCAAGCAATGAAAGGATGGCTTTCCCACGCATGATCAAAAGGCCCTCTCCATCCGACACGCCGTGGCCTGATGGTCTTATTCTAGCGCAAATCACGGCCTCTTGCCGCCATTTCGCCGAATAGATAGGACATGCCTTGGGCGGAAAAGGGCCAAAACACGGCATTACGAAGATTTAATGTGCACTGCACAATGGCTGTGCATCGGCCTTCATTCCGAACAGGACAGCCCGCGACCTAACGCAGCATCGGCCAAAGCGTCGCCGCCAGCAGCACGCCCATGGCGATGTTGAACCACTTGAGCCGCACCGGGTCGGACAGGAAACCGCGCAGCGCTGTGCCGAAGCCCGCCCACACCGAGACGCTCGGCAAATTGACGATGGTGAAGGCGATCGAGATCAGCACCACCGACAGGAACGGATGCTGCGGATTGGTATAGACGGCCATGGCGGTGATCGCCATTACCCAGGCCTTGGGGTTGACCCACTGGAACGCAGCCGCATCGATGAAACGCATCGGTTGCCCCTTCGCCTCGCCCTTGCCGGCAAGCGAGCGCGACATGGCGATCTTCCAGGCAAGGTAGAGCAGATAGGCGCCGCCGGCGATCTTGAGTGCGGTATGCAGTGCCGGAAACGCCGTCAGCACCGCGCCAAGGCCAAGCCCGACCGCCACCAGCAGCACCAGGAAACCGATGCTGATGCCGAACATGTGTGGCACGGTCCTGGCGATGCCGAAATTCACCCCCGATGCCAGAAGCATGAGGTTGTTCGGCCCCGGCGTGATCGAGGTCACGAAGGCGTAGACCAGCAAGGCGAGGAATGCGTCAAGCGACATGATATCCTCCCAGATACGTCAACACTATTGTCTCTTTCCGATGGCCGCACAAAGGCCAGTGGCCGGCCTGTGGCCGAGCCAGAGTTTGGCGCTTGTGGAAGATCTGGATCGGCTTGGGCGGCCTACATGCCCTGCGGGCCACGGTTCAGTGCCGCCACACCGGTGCGGCAGATTTCGACCAGGCCGAGCGGCTTCATGATGGCGATGAACTGGTCGATCTTGGAGCCCTTGCCGGTGATCTCGAAAATGAAATGCTCGGTGTTGGCGTCGATGACGCTGGCGCGGAACGCGTCGGCCAGCCGCAGCGCCTCGACGCGGGCTTCGCCGGTGCCGGCAACCTTGACCAGCGCCAGCTCCCGCTCCAGCGGCCGCTCCTGGCCGAACTCATGCGAGCGCACGGTGAGATCGACCACGCGGTGCACCGGCACGATGCGCTCGAGCTGATGCTTGATCTGCTCCAGCACATGCGGCGTGCCGCGCGTCACGATGGTGATGCGCGACAGATGCTTCTCGTGCTCGGTCTCGGAGACGGTCAGGCTCTCGATGTTGTAGCCGCGCCCGGAGAACAGGCCGATGACCCGGGCAAGCACGCCCGGCTCATTGTCGACCAGCACCGAAAGCGTGTGGTTCTCGGGCTTTTCCGTTTCCTTGGCGATGAAATAGGCGGAGCCGGTGGGTTGTAGCTGTGCGTTCATGACATGAATCTCGATTTCAAACTCTTGATCTAGTTCTCTGTTGCGCACGGCTTTCTCGCGACAGCCCTGCCTCGGCTCGGCCGGACTAGACCAGTTCCCTGCCCTTGGCGTCGATGGCGTTGGCCACCGCCTCGTCGGTCGCCTCGTCGGGCAGCAGCATCTCGTTATGCGCCTTGCCGGACGGGATCATCGGGAAGCAGTTGGCGAGCGTCGCCACGCGGCAGTCGAACAGCACCGGCTTCCTGACCGAGATCATCTCCTTGATCGCGTCGTCCAGTTCGTCCGGCTTCTCGCAACGAATGCCGTGGCCACCATAGGCTTCCGCCAGCTTGACGAAATCAGGCATCGCTTCGGTGTAGGAATGCGACAGCCGGTTGCCGTGCAGCAGCTGCTGCCACTGCCGCACCATGCCCATATACTGGTTGTTCAGGATGAAGATCTTGATCGGCGCGTCGTGCTGCACGGCAGCGCTCATCTCCTGCATCGTCATCTGCACCGAGGCGTCGCCGGCGATGTCGATGACCAGCGCGTCGGGATGCGCGATCTGCACGCCGAGTGCCGCCGGCAGGCCGTAGCCCATCGTGCCCAGCCCGCCTGACGTCATCCAGCGGTTCGGCTTCTCGAAATGATAGTGCTGCGCGGCCCACATCTGGTGCTGGCCGACCTCGGTGGTGATGTAGGTGTCCATGCCCTTGGTCAGTTCGTAGAGCCGCTGGATGGCATATTGCGGCATGATCACGTCGTTGTTCATCTTGTAGGCGAGCGAGTCGCGCGCGCGCCATTTGGCGATCTGCTCCCACCAGGGATAGAGCGCCTTCTTGTCGGTCTTGGCGGTCGCCCGCCACAGCCGCACCATATCCTCCAGTACCCGGCCGACATCGCCGATGATCGGCACTTCGGTATGGACGTTCTTGTTGATCGACGATGGGTCGATGTCGATGTGGATCTTCTTCGAGTTCGGCGAGAAGGCGGTCAGCCTGCCGGTGATGCGGTCGTCGAAGCGCGCGCCGATGCAGATCATCACGTCGCAATCATGCATGGCCATGTTGGCTTCATAGGTGCCGTGCATGCCGAGCATGCCCAGCCAGTTCTTGCCCGATGCCGGATAGGCGCCGAGCCCCATCAGCGTCGAGGTGATCGGGAAACCGGTGAGATCGACCAGCTCGCGCAGCAGATGGCTCGCCTCGGGGCCGGAATTGATCACGCCGCCGCCGCTATAGATGATCGGCTTCCTGGCGCTGGCCATCAGCTCGACCGCCGCCTTGATCTTTTCCAGATCGCCCTGGACCTTGGGCTGGTAGCTGGTGCGTGGCGCCATCTGTGGTGGGACGTAGAAGCCCTTGGCAAACTGCACGTCCTTCGGGATGTCGACGACCACCGGACCGGGACGACCGGTCGTCGCGACATGGAAAGCCTCGTGAATGGTCGCGGCGAGCTCGTTGACGTCCTTCACCAGCCAGTTGTGCTTGGTGCAGGGGCGCGTGATGCCGACCGTATCGCATTCCTGGAACGCATCCGAACCGATCAGCGAGGTCGGCACCTGCCCGGTCAGGCAGACCAGCGGGATCGAATCCATCAGCGCGTCCTGCAGCGGCGTCACCGCGTTGGTGGCGCCCGGGCCTGAGGTCACCAGCATGACGCCGGCCTTGCCTGTCGAGCGTGCATAGCCCTCGGCCGCGTGGCCGGCCCCCTGCTCGTGGCGCACCAGGATGTGCTCGACTTCGTCCTGCTGGAAGATCTCGTCGTAGATCGGAAGGACGGCACCGCCCGGATAGCCGAAGACATGCTTGACGCCATTGTCCTTCAGCGCCTGCACCACCATTTCGGCGCCCGTCATTTCGCGCCGCTCACTCTGTCCGTTGCTCATCGGTCTGGTCCCGTACTGTCGCCATTTGGGCGTTGCTGGTCGTTTAGTCGTGTTTCAGGCAATAAAAAAGGCCCCCGAGGGAGCCTGTGTGTGCGCATGGGAGGTTTTCGCCCGGCGGTTACACCGCCTTGCCCACGCGCCTTCCTACGAGAATGAGTACCGTTTTCATGGTGGCGGACACTAAGGGCGGGAAAGGCAACCTGTCAACGGGAAAAAATCGAGCCGGCGGTCGGCGCGCAGCTGCGTTGCCTGGCCCCGGCAAGCGGCCCGCGCCGCTCCCCCGGATTCCGTTCGGTCCCCGCGCCGGTCAGCCCGCTCCCTTGCAGAGGGAAACGTGCGGATCGCATTTGGATATCTTCTTCGCCTGCATCGTTGCTGGCGGAGGGTGAACGGCTCTCCCTCGACTTGTTTTTGGCAAGCCATTGAAATCACTGGAAACTATGGTGGGGCGTGACGAAGGCGGCCATCTCTGCCGATACTGATCGTCCGGCTTGCAAGTCGGGAGGAGCCACCATGACGATTTGGATTTTACGGGAGGAATGCTGATGCTCGACAAGGCCCCAAACAAGAAACTGTCCGACCTGCTCGATCAATTCGGCGCCGCCCTTGCCGCCAACGACATTGAGAAGGCTGTCAGCTGCTTTCAGGAGGATTGTTACTGGCGCGACCTCGTCACCTTCACCTGGAATATCAAGACCATGGAGGGCCGCGATCAGGTCCGCGACATGCTGAAAAGCCAGCTGTCGAAGATCAAGCCGTCACATCTTGCCATCGCCAAGGGCGAGGACGCGACAGAAAGCGGCGGGCTGATCGAAGGCTGGATCAGTTTCGAGACCGGGGTGGCGCGTGGCTTTGGCCATATCAGGCTGAAGGACGGCAAGATCTGGACGCTGCTGACCACCATGGTCGAATTGAAAGGCCACGAGGAGCCGGCGGGCTTCGCCCGGCCGATGGGCGCCAAGCATGGTTCGGCCAAGAACCGCCTGACATGGAAGGAGGAGCGCGAAAAGGAAGCCGCCGAACTCGGCTTCAAGACGCAACCCTACACGGTGATCATCGGCGGCGGCCAGGGCGGCATCGCGCTCGGCGCGCGACTGCGGCAGCTCGGCGTGCCGACCATCATCATCGAGAAGAACGAGCGGGCCGGCGACAGCTGGCGCAAGCGCTACAAGTCGCTCTGCCTGCACGATCCCGTCTGGTACGACCATCTGCCCTATATCGATTTCCCGAAGAACTGGCCGGTCTTCTCGCCGAAGGACAAGATCGGCGACTGGCTGGAAATGTACACCAAGGTCATGGAGCTGAACTACTGGTCCTCGACCGAGGCCAAGAGCGCCTCCTACGACGACAAGACGAAGGAGTGGACCGTCGTGGTCCACCGCGACGGCAAGGACATCACGCTGAAGCCGAAGCAGCTGGTGCTGGCCACGGGCATGTCGGGCCGGCCCAATCTGCCCAAATTCAAGGGCATGGAGAACTTCAAGGGCGAACAGCACCATTCCTCGAAGCATCCTGGTCCCGATAAATATGCCGGCAAGAAAGTGGTCGTCATCGGCTCGAACAATTCCGCCCACGACATCTGCGCAGCACTGTGGGAAGCTGGCGTCGACGTCACCATGGTGCAGCGCTCCACCACACACATCGTCAAGTCCGACACGCTGATGGATATCGGCCTTGGCGCGCTTTATTCGGAACAGGCGGTGCAAAACGGCATGACCACGGCCAAGGCCGACCTCATCTTCGCCTCCCTGCCCTACAAGATCCTGCACGAGTTCCAGATCCCACTCTACGAAAAGATGAAGAAGCGCGATGCCGACTTTTACAAGGGGCTGGAAAAGGCCGGCTTCATGCTCGACTGGGGCGATGACGGTTCGGGCCTGTTCATGAAATATCTCAGGCGCGGCTCCGGCTACTACATCGATATCGGCGCCTCGCAGCTGATCATCGACGGCGCCATCAAGCTGAAGAGCGGCGTCGACGTGAAGGAGATCAAGGAACATTCCGTCCTGCTCAGCGACGGCACCGAACTGCCGGCCGATGTCATCGTCTACGCCACCGGCTACGGCTCGATGAATGGCTGGGCGGCGGAGCTTATCTCGAAGGAGGTCGCCGACAAGGTCGGCAAATGCTGGGGTCTCGGCTCGAACACCACCAAGGATCCCGGCCCCTGGGAAGGTGAACAGCGCAACATGTGGAAACCGACGCAGCAGGAGGCGTTGTGGTTCCATGGCGGCAATCTGCACCAGTCACGCCACTATTCGCAGTTCCTGGCGCTGCAATTGAAGGCCCGGCAGGTCGGCCTGCCGACGCCGGTCTACGGGCTGCAGCAGGTCCATCACAAGGGATAGTCGTAGGGCCATCCGGGGAAGCCAAAAAGAAGGGAGGCATGGTCCTGGCCGTGCCTCCCTCTTTGTTCGATCGCGAATGGCTACGCCTTGTCAGCCGCGAACCTGGTCACCACCTGCTGCAGCAGCGGGACATAGTCGCGAAACGTTCGTGTCTTCATGTTGGCGATCTTGCCACTCTCATCCCAGATGCGGACCCGGACCGCTTCCTCGTGGAAGGGATTCTTGCGGAACTCCGCAACCTCCTCGGCGCTCATCGGTCCACCCTGAAGCGACAGCGTGTGGACCGAGGCCGGCGAAAGCTTGCCGAAATAGGTCGGGTCGGTGGCGCAGAGATAGCGCTTGGCCGCGACATGCAGCCTGACGCATTCGACGATGACGGGCGGAAAGAACGGCGCCAGCACCTCGCCGCCGGCCTCGTCATGGTGCTTGTCCTCGACATCGTCGGGCGAATAGGTGCCGAACTCGCTGGTATAGTGGCCGATGTCGTGCAGCAGGGCCGCCGCCACCAGCTCGTCCGGCGCACCGTCCTGCTCGGCGAACCACGCGCCCTGCAGCATGTGCTCGGACATGGTGACGGGTTCCCCGAGATAGGATTCCGCGCCCCGGCGTTCAAAGATGTCAGCGATGAATTCGACGATGTTGTCCGCGTTCAAGTCCTGGCCGCTCATTCCGCCGCCTCCTTGAACCCGTGTTCGATCGCCGCCAGCGTCGACAGCAGGCCGTCCTTGTCGGCATAGCAACCCTGGAGCCAGCGCTTGCCGGTGCCGGAAAACGCCTTGCGCGCATGCATGACGCGCGTGTTGTCGACAATGAAGGCCTGGCCAGCTTCGAGCTTGAACGTGACTTCGAAGGAGGGATCCTCGATCAGTTCGGCTAACCGGCGATAGGCGGCGTAGTAGGCGTCCATGTCGGCGAACGGCACGTCGACCGTTGGCGCCAGCGAACGGTTGTTGAAGCGGATGCAGATCAGCTCGCCATCGGGCCCGAGTTCGATCATCGGCCGCTTCGCCTGAAGTCGCACGCCCGACGAGCCGGCATATTCGAAGCGTGCCGGCCATGAACTCAGGAGCCGGAAGCCTTCGGGGTTTTCGGCCTGCAGCGCGGCCGCGACGGCAAAACCGTCGACGACGCTCGACTCGCCACCCTCCACCGTATTCTCGATGCAGGACAGGATCTGCAGCGTCGGCACCGGATCGCGATAGGGATTGTCGGTGTGCGCCTGGAGCCCGAGATTGGTGTAGGCGAGATTGCTCGGATTGACCTCGGCGCGCACTTCGAACCAGCGGCCGTAATTGGTTTCCCTGATATAGCCGAACAGGTCCGACACTTTGCACAGGGCACCGGATTCGGCCGGCAAGCCATCCATCACGGCAAAGCCATAGGCTCGCACCGCCGACAGCCACTGCCGCAGGACGTCGCGGTCGCGGCTGGCGGTTGCATAGTCGGCGCGCGGCACGGAACCCTGCATCGCCGCCCCGGTCCAACGCTTGATCCCGACATCCGTCCAGCCGAGTTGGCGCGCCTCGCCACGATCATAGGCGTTGGCGTTCAGCCATGCCGCCGGAAAGCTGACGGTCTTCTGCTCGGGCACGAAGCTGATCTCGAGAGCGCTTCCCTTGATCAGTGCGGCACTGATCCGCGTCGCGGCCGGAATGTCTAGGATGGTGATGAGCCGCTGACCGTTGCCGGCGCTGCGCGTCTTGTCGTCCAGCGCGTTGTCGCGCAGCCACATCGCATGAAAGCGGGTGCGCGTCCCGTCCTTCCAGCCAAGTTCGATTGTTCTGCCTTCGTCGCCGATCAGCGCGTGGGTAAGCATCGAAATCCGTTCCTGTCCTCTACGCCTCCGCGGCCCGATCCGCAGGTTTCGATTGCATGTTGACGGCGCGAAAGGCATAACTCAAATTATCATTTTTTGGCCAATGACCACACTCAACTAATGGTTCGAAGAACCATCCCGGCCTTGCCTCCCCTCGACTGGCTCCGCAGTTTCGAGGCCGCGGCGCGGCTGTCGAATTTCACCGCTGCGGCAGCCGAGCTTGGCCTGACCCAGGCAGCCGTCAGCCAGCATATCCGGCATCTCGAGGAACGGCTGAAGGCACGTCTGTTCTTGCGGCTGGCGCGCGGCGTCGCGCTGTCGCCGGAGGGCGCGGCCTACCTGCCGCACATCCAGTCGGCCTTCGCCACCATCGGCAACAGCACCGCGGAATTGTTCGAGCCGCGCGCCGTCCAGACGGTCTCTGTCCGGGTGCCGATCTCCTTTGCCTTGCTGATGCTGGTTCCGGCGCTGCCCGATCTTGCGAAGGCGCTGCCGCGCGTCCAGCTCGACCTGGTGACGATCCATCGCCCTATGGACTACGACTTGCCGGGCTCGGTACTCGATATCCGTTTCGGCAATGGATCCTTTCCGGCCCGCGAAGCCGACAGGCTGACCGCCGAGCGGCTGGTGCCGGTGGTGGCTCCGGCCCTGGCCGGCGGTGCCGACTGGACATCCCTGCCGTTGCTTCTGGTCGCCGGCGCGCGCGAGATGTGGGCGGAATGGTTCGCGGCCGCGGGCTTGGCCGGCCATCCCGGGCGATCGCACCGCTTCGACAGTTTCGTCGCCGCCATGGAAGCGGCGAGAGCCGGCGCCGGCGTGCTGCTGGGCTCGCGACCGCTCATTGATGCGGCGCTCGACAGCAAGGCGCTGGTCAGGCTTTCCGATTTCGAACTTTCCAGCACCTCGGGGCATTTTCTGACCAGGGCGACGACCGCGCGCCTGACCAGCGCCGAGCAGGATTTCCGCGACTGGCTGCTGTCGCGCCTCTCCGGTGCGGCGCCGACGTGACTGGGACCGGCATGAGTTACGGGGATGGCGTGCCGATACGCTTCCAGTAGATCAGCGTACCGGTCAGCCCGCCATGCGGCTTGAAGGCATAGTCCGGTATTTCGCCGGCCAGCGTGAAACCAAGTTTTTCGTAGAGGCCTGAAGCGCCCTCCTCCGTCGCCGTATCCAGAACCAGCAGCGTGCGCCCCTTCTCAACGGCAAGGCTTTCGGCGGCGCGCATCAGGCGCGCTCCCACGCCCCTGCCCCGATAGTCGACGCGTGTCATCAGCTTGGCGATCTCGGCCCGATGCGGCTGGTTGGGCGGGCAGTCGAGCAGCAGGGTCACGGTGCCGACCAGAACCTCGCCGTCCCAGGCGCCAAGCACGGCTCTTTCCCCTCTTGCCGCCGCAGCCAGCGACTTCTCCCAGAATGCGCTTGCCGCTTCCGGCGCCAGCGGATGCATGAAACTCACCGAACCGCCGGCAGCAACCGTTTCGATCAGCAGACCGGCCAGCGTATCCCGCGTTTCCATCGTCGCGGTAAGGGCTTTGATTTCGAGGAAACTCATCCGGGCGTCCTGTAATTGCAGTGAAATGGTCGATGCGGACTGACCGCCGTCAATCGAGATGGCGGGCGCGGCGGCGCTTGCGTGCCGCCTTGATCGCGGCAATGCGTTCGGTGTCTTCTTCCCGAAGGTGCCGCCCCCGCTCCAGAATCTCGAGCGTGTACTCCTCATAGGTCAGGCCCAGCCGTTCGGCCTTGTCCATCCGCAGCAGCATGACCTCGCGGCTCGGCGCCTTCCACGCCTTGGCGTGGGCGGCCTGCCAGGCAAGGAAGATGTAGGGATCACCCTTGCCCCATGGCGGCCCCTTGTACCCGTCGAGAGGCGGCCCCCCATTGTGGGAGCGTTTTGGTCGTCTCGCCATGATGTCAGCCCCTGACCAGCGCGACGAGATAGTCGGCGCCCGGCCCCAAGGCATGGAAGGTGCAGTCCGCCGGCGCACCAAGCGCCAAGCAGTCGCCAGGCTCAAGCCTGTGCACCACATCGCCTTCGACGAATTCGAGCCGCCCTGAGATCAGCCATATCTGTTGCTTGATGAAGGCATAGGAAGCGGCGGGGAAACTGACCTTGGCGCCCGCCGGCAGTTGCACCCTGATCAGTTCGAGCGGCATGTCGCAAGATGGCGAGAGATGCCGCCTGACATAGCCGGTATCGGGATCGCGCCACACCGGTTGATCGCTCTCGCGCAGCAACCCGCCGCCTTGCAATTCGGCCCGCGCGATGAGGGTCGACAGCGTCATGCCAAACGCCGACGCGATCCGTACCAGAAGGGTCGCCGTCGGGCTGGTCTTGCCGCGCTCGATCGTGCTCAGCATCGCTTTCGATACACCAGACCGCTCCGCAAGCTCGGCCAGCGACCAGTCCCGAATGACCCTCTCGGCGTGAATCCTTCTGCCGATGGTCGAGGAAATATCGTTCGCTATATCATCCATACGTCCATTATAGCGAAAATATCGAGACTGGAGAAGAGCCGCCTCGCGACAATTTGCACGGACCGCTTAATCCTCTCTACACCATCCGACCTCATCCCGCCTTAACCCCAGTCCTGTAGGGTCGATGCTTCAGGGAAATGGGATTGGCCTGTCCATGTTTGTCGAACGCGAAGCTTCCGGCGGAGAACCGACATCGCAGGAGCGCCGCAACGCAGAGCAGAACGACAGGCGCGTTCTGGGCAATGTCGTGCAATGCGACGGCGCGCGCGCCACCATCAGCGCCTATGCGGACGATATCGACGGCGCGGTGACTGGCCTGTGGACGGTCGGCAAGATGATTTCCATCAATCTCGGATCCACGCGAACCGTCGGCCTGGTCTACGGGATCGGCAAGTCGGATCGCGCCTGGAGCAACGAGGGCCAGAATCCGATCGAGGTCAGCATCGAGCTGATCGGCGAAGTGCGTGACGGAGCTGACCCGAACGCCAAGCCGATCTTCGATCGCGGCATCACCACCTATCCGCATATCGGTGCCATCGCCCACCGCATCCGCACCCGTGACCTGCAGGCGGTCTATGATCTCGCCGGGCGTCACTCCATCACCATCGGCACGCTCTCGCAGGACGAGTCGATCGCCGCCAACATCGCCATCGACGATACGCTGGCGCGCCACTTCGCCATTGTCGGCACCACCGGCGTCGGCAAATCCACCGCCGTCTCGCTGCTGCTGCGCAAGTCGATCGCGGCGCGGCCCGACCTGCGCATCCTGATCCTCGATCCGCACAACGAGTTCGCGGCGTCGCTGCCCGAATATTGCGTCAGGGTCGATTCCAAGACGCTCGATCTTCCGTTCTGGATGTTCCGGCTGGAGGAATTCGCCGAGGTGCTGTTCCGCGGGCGCGAGACCGTGCCGGAAGAAATCGACGCCTTGCGCGACCTCATTCCGGCCGCCAAGAATCTGTACCGCAACCCGAATTCGGGCACCTATCTGCGGCGCGGCAGCGATGCGCTGACCGCCGATACGCCGGTGCCTTACCGCATCGCCGACCTCATCAAGCAGATCGATGAGCGTATGGGCATGCTCGAAAGCAAGAACGATCGCCCGACACTCAAATCGCTGAAGACGCGCATCGAATCGGCGGCCGCCGATCCGCGTTACCGTTTCATGTTCAACTCGCGCCTGATCGAGGACACCATCCACGAGACGATCGGCAACATCTTCCGCGTGCCGCATCACGGCCGCCCGGTGACCTGCTTCGAGATGGCCGGCATGCCGTCCGAAGTGGTCAATTCTGTCTGTTCGGTGCTGGCGCGCCTGGCCTTCGACCTCGCATTGTGGAGCGAGGGCAAGCTGCAACTTCTGTTGCTGTGCGAAGAAGCGCATCGCTATATGCCGGCCGACGCCCGCCTCGGCTTCGCGCCCACCAGGCACGCGCTGTCGCGCATCGCCAAGGAAGGCCGCAAGTATGGCTGCTATCTCGGCGTCGTCACCCAGCGCCCGGGCGAGCTCGATCCGACCATTCTGTCGCAATGCTCGACCTTCTTTGCCATGCGGCTTGCCAACGAGCAGGACCAGGCGATCATCCGCTCGGCAATTGCCGACTCCTCGGCATCGACTCTTGCCTTCCTGTCGTCCATGGGCCAGCGCGAAGCCATTGCCTTTGGCGAAGGCGTGGCGACGACCATGCGGCTGAAGTTCGAAAAACTGCCCGCGGAATTGATCCCGGGCACGACCAAGCGCGAAGACGCCACGTCGTCGAGAACCGGCGATGATGTCGATCTGGTGACGATCGTCGAGCGGCTGCGCAACGTGCCGAAACCGCAGCAGCAGGCGATGGCCTTCGCCGAAGTCGTCGACTCGGGCCGCCAGGCCGGCGACCCGGACTACCGCAAGCCGCCGGCGACGCGCGTACCATCGGACGACGATTTCGACATGCGCTATGGCCTCAAGCCAGCAACCTTCGGCCTGCGCCCGCAGAACGATTGAGCCGGCAGGCCGATCCTGAAGCCTTTTTTGGCGTTCTGCTGACCGGTTGAGAAGCCGCGTCAAGCATCCAAGGTCTGCTTCGTTGGCCCGCTTGGATAAATCCCGAAAGGGAATTCATCAGGCCGGATTGAATGACGTGGCTTTCGAGAAGTCCGGAGCGGAGCGGACACCTAGTCCGTGAGCACCGGAAGTCGAGAAAGCCGCGTCATTCAATCCGGCCTCATGAATTCTTCTTCGGGATTTTAGGCGCAGACGCGGTTGCGGCCTTGCCTCTTCGCCTCATAGAGCTGGCGGTCGGCGCGGCGGTAAAACTCCTCCGCTGTTTCCTTGCGGTCCCAGACGGCAAGCCCAACGCTGGTGGTGATCTTGAGGCGGACATTGCCGGAGAGCACCGACATGTTGGCGATCGCCTTGCGGATACGCTCGGCAAACTTACCCAGAAGTGCGGCGTCCATATTGGGTGTGACCACGGCGAACTCCTCGCCGCCCAACCGCGCCACCACATCGTGATAGCGCGTCATGTCCTTGAGGCAATTGGCGACGGCCCTGAGCACCTCGTCGCCGACATCATGGCCATGGGTGTCGTTGACCTGCTTGAAATGGTCGAGGTCGAGGATCATCAGCCCGACGGGCTTTTCGATGCGCCTGAACTCCTCGAGATATTCCTTCAGCGCATCGTCGAAATAGCGCCGGTTCTGCATGCCGGTCAGACCATCGGTCAGGGCGGCGTGCTCGAGCGTTTCCGAACGGGCGCTGAGCGAAACCGTCATGGCGCGCAGCTTGCCTTCTTCCGTCGCCTGTTTTCGGATCAGCGGATAGATGAAGAAGATGCCGAAAAACAACGCCGTGGCCAGGAGCACGCCCGTCGCGAACAAGAGCTTGTTGAGGTAGATAATCTTCTCCTGGCCGGAAGCCGTATGCAGCTCGGTGGCGAAGGCTTGCAAAAGCCCATAGGCATGCAGCGTCACCAGACCGGCGGCCAGGATCACGAAAATAAAGACGAAAAATGCTGATTCCGCCTTGTGGAAACGCATCTGCTCCCCGTTGGAAAAATGCCCACTGACCTTATGGCATGGCGGGCCTTACGGAGGGTTAATTTGGACAACCGCAACGGGAATCTTTCGTTGCAGGTCAACTTTTCAGGTTGTAGCGGAGACAAGCTGTCGGATCGTGGTTTCCAGATCATCACCGGGACGCAATCTTTGCCATTCCGGCCCCAGTTGGTTCCTGAACCAGGTCGCTTGCCGCTTGGCATATTGCCGGGTCGCGATCTTGGCGAGTTCGATCGCCTCGGAAAACCCGACCTCTCCCGCCATCGCCGCTTGTAGTTCGCGGACGCCTATCGCCTTCATCGCCGGCAAGTCTGGATTGAGTTTGAGCGCCACAAGTTCCTTGACCTCATCCAGCGCGCCCATGTCCAGCATCTTGTCGAAGCGCGCTTCGATACGGCGGACCAAAGCTGCCCGGTCCGGCTCGATCACGAAGAAACGCGCGCTCTCCCTGTCGATGAGCGGCCAGCCGCGTTGCGCTTGCCATTCCAGGATCGAGCGGCCCGACGCGTCGAGCACCTCCAGCGCCCGCACGATGCGTTGGCTGTCGGTCGGCTTGAGCGTCATGGCCGCCGCCGAATCCTCGCGCAGCAGCAGGCTGTGCAGCTTGACGGCGCCCTGCTCCTTAAGTTCGTAGCGCCAGCGGTCACGGATCCGCTGCGGAATGTCGGGTATTTCCGAAATGCCCTCGGCGAGCGCGCGAAAGTAGAGCCCGGTGCCACCGACGAAAATCACTGGCCGCGCCGAGAGCGTGCCGTCCGGCCGCGCAGAGAGCGTGCCGTCGTCGATCAGCTTCATCACGTCGCGCAGCCAGGCGCCGGTGGAATAGGCGGTGGCCGGGTGGACGTGCCCGTAGAGGAAATGCGGGGCGCGGGCCAGGTCGGCTGCCCCTGGCCGGGCCGTCAGCACGTCGAGTACTGAATAGCCCTGCATGGAATCGGTGTTGACGATGACGCCCCCCTTGCGCTCGGCCAGATCGAGCGCGAAGGCCGACTTGCCGCTCGCGGTCGGCCCGGCTATCAGGATCGCGTTCTTCACGCGGCCCTCGCCCGCCTGTCCGTCGGAATGTTCCATGCCGCTCGTCGCCACGCTTGTTTCCCGTCCCGCCGACCGCGCTCTGTCGCTGTCGCTTGCGAATATGGCGTCACGGTCGGTCGGCGCAAGCGCTGTTGTCTGGCTGGCCGAAGCGATTGCCTGCGATCTTGTCCTGCCGAGCCAAGCCGACGCCGCCGATGCGACAGCCGCCTTGCGCGCCGCACTTGCTGGCGAACCGGTCGACGTGATCGTCCAGCAGGCTGAAACGCGCCGCAAGAAGATCCTCATCGCCGACATGGATTCAACCATGATCGACCAGGAATGCATCGACGAATTGGCCGACGAGATCGGCGTCAAGGATCGCGTTGCCACTATTACCGCGCGTTCGATGAACGGCGAGATCGCTTTCGAGCCGGCCCTGCGCGAGCGGGTGGCGCTGCTGAAAGGTCTCGACGCCGCCGTGGTCGACCGCATCGTCGCCAATCGCCTGACTTTGGCCTCCGGCGGCCGCGCCTTGGTTCAGACCATGCGGGCCAACGGCGCCTGCACGGCGCTCGTATCGGGCGGATTCGAGGTCTTCACCACACGCATCGCGGCCATGCTTGGCTTCCAGGAGAACCGCGCCAACCGCCTGCTCGAGCAGGACGGCCGCTTCACCGGGCTGGTCGGCGAACCAATCCTCGGCCGCGCCGCCAAGGCCGACGCGCTGATCGAAATTTCAGCGCGCCTCGGCCTGACGCCCGCTGACGCCATCGCGGTTGGCGACGGCGCCAATGATCTCGACATGATCCGCCTGGCCGGGACGGGTGTCGCGCTTCATGCCAAGCCGACCGTGGCGGCGCAGGCAAAGGTTCGCATCGACCATGGCGACCTGACCGCGTTGCTCTATTTGCAGGGCTACAGGCAGGAAGAGTTTGCGCAATGAAAACAATGCGTACCGAGCGCCTGATCCTGCGCAACTGGGAGGATCGCGACCGCGAGCTGTTCCACCGGATCAATTCCGACGAACGGGTGATGGAGTTCTTCCCGTTCCGACGCGACCGCGTCCAGGCGGATGCCAAGATGGACGAGTTGCGAGGCGTGATCGACCGCGACGGCTTCGGTTTTGCGGCGGCCGAGATCGCAGCCACCGGCCAATGCATCGGCTTTGTCGGCCTCACGCGAACCGACCATCTGCCGTTCCTGCCGGCCGGCACCGTCGAGATTGGCTGGCGGCTGGCGCCCGAATTCTGGGGCAAGGGCTATGTCACCGAAGCCTCGGAAGCCTGGCTGGCCTTCGGCTTTGAAACACTCGGCCTTGACGAGATCGTCTCCTTTGCCGTCGAGAACAACCGGCGCTCCACTGCCGTCATGGAACGCCTCGGCATGACCGCCGACCCATCGGCCGACTTCGATCACCCCGGCATTCCCGACAGCCACGCCGCGCTCAAGCGGCACGTCTTCTACAGGCTCCGGCGCGCCGACTGGGAACAAAAAAAGGCGGCTCGCTAGCCGCCCTTTTTCTTTCAGATCAGAGTGTTGCCGGATTTTCCGGACGTCAATCCATCCGGATCGTCACGAACCTCAACTCGCCGGTCTTGGACGCCAGCATCAAAAGTGCGTTCTTGCGCCCCTGTTCCTTCAGTGCGCCGATCCGGTCCATGACGTCCTTGGGCGTGGCGACCGATTCCTGCGCGATCTCGGTGATCACCTCGCCGGGCTGAATGCCCCGTTCGGCAGCGGCCGAGTCCTTGGTGACGTCGGTGATGACGACGCCGGAAACATCGGCGGCGATGCTGAACTTCTTGCGTGTCTCGTCGTTGAGTTCGCCGACCGTCATGCCGAGCACCGAAGCGGTCGAAACGGCCGGAGCCTTGTCACCCTTGTCCTGGTCGGTGTTGCCACCCTCTTCGCCGCTGGTGAGCTTCTCGCCATCCTCGAGCCGGCCGAGCGTCACCTTCACCGTCTGCTCGACGCCCTTGCGCACGATCAGCACATCGACCGCCTTGCCGACCGGGCTTTCGGCGACGACACGCGGCAGGTCGCGCATTTCATGGATGTCCTTGCCGTCGAATTTGAGGATGACGTCGCCCGCCTGGATGGTGCCATTGTCGACGGGACCGCCCTTGATGACGCCTGCGACCAGCGCGCCCTTGGCGGTCGCCATGCCGAGGCTCTCGGCGATGTCGTCCGTCACTGGCTGGATGCGCACGCCGAGCCAGCCGCGCCGCGTCTCGCCGAACTGGCGCAACTGATCGACGACGCCCGAGGCGAGTTGCGAGGGAATGGAGAAACCGATGCCGATCGAGCCTCCGGACGGTGAAATGATCGCGGTGTTGATGCCGATGACCTCACCCGCGCTGTTGAACAGCGGACCACCGGAATTGCCGCGGTTGATCGCGGCATCGGTCTGGATGAAGTCGTCATAGGGGCCGGAATTAATGTCACGGTTGCGGGCCGAGACGATGCCGACCGTCACCGTGCCGCCAAGGCCGAACGGGTTGCCGATCGCCATCACCCAGTCGCCAACACGCATCTTGGTGGAATCGCCGAACTTCACCGCGGTCAGCTTGTGGCCCTTCGGGTCGACCTTCAGCACCGCGACATCGGTCTTGGTGTCGGTGCCGACCAGCGTCGCCTTCAAGGTGATGCCATCGGAGAAATTGACTTCGATGTCATCGGCGTCGGCGATGACGTGGTTGTTGGTGACGACGATGCCTTGCTCGGCGTCGATGACGAAGCCGGATCCCAGCGACTGCACCTTCTGCGCGCCATTGTCCTTGTCGCCGCCACGGTTCTTGAAGAAATCGTCGAAGAAATCCTGGAAGGGCGAGCCCTCTGGCAACTGCGGCATCGGCACCGCGCCCGGACCTTCCGTGCCCTTGACCGTCTGCGAGGTCGAGATGTTGACCACCGCGCCGAGCAGGCCCTGTGCCAGATCGGCGACCGAAGCAGGCCCGTCAGCAGCAATTGTCGGCGTCACGAAGGACGGGACAGCGACGGCGCCGACGAGAAGCGCCGTGGCGCCGGCGATGAACGTCCGCCGAGCCACGCGCAAAAGGGTATTGGATGTCATCGAGAAGCCTCCAGGTATTTCTGAAAGAGAAACGCGCTTCGACGAAAACGTCGCGTCGCGCCATGTTGGCAAAAAATACGGCACGTTTGCGGCTATGACCACCGGCAGAGGATAAATCATCCGTTGTCCCAGGGATCGAGGCTCGTATCCCAGGGATCGAGGCTCGTATCCCAAGGATCGAGGCTCGTATCCCAGGGATCGAAGCTCGTATCCCGAAAACCGAAGCCGGCCGCCTTCATCCGCCTCGCACCAGCCAGACGATGCCGACCCCAATGGCGACCGCTGCAAGCCCCGCGATCCGCAACGCGTTCTCGGGCATCGATAGCACTTCGGTGGCCAACTTCCTGGCGAGGCCGGGAAAGCCGCCATAGACCAGACCTTCTATCACGAGGACGAGGCCCATGGCGGCGAAAAAATCCTGCACCGGCCGTTACTGGCCGGTGCTGGGCTGTGCCGCCGGCGCGGCAGGTGCCGTCGGTGGCGAAGCCGGCGTCGCCGGCCCCTCCTTGCCGTCGGGATCGCGGAAGAAGCGGAAGAACTCCGAATTCGGCGACAGCACCATTGTCGTCCCGGTGTTGTCCAGCGCCGTGCCATAGGCATTCATCGACCGGTAGAAGTCGAAGAAGGCCGGGTCGCGTTTGTAAGCATCGGCGAAGGTGGCGCTGCGCTGGGCTTCGCCCTCGCCGCGCAGGATTTCGGATTCCTTCTGCGCTTCGGCAACGATCTCGACCACTTCACGATCGGCACGGGCCGTGATGCGCTGTGCCGCTTCGTTGCCGCGAGCCCGTAGCCGAGCGGCTTCGGCCAGGCGTTCCGCCTTCATGCGGTCGTAGGTCTGCTGCGAGACCTCGGCCGTAAGATCCGTGCGACGGATACGGACATCCTCGATCTGCAGGCCGAGCGACGTGGCGTCTGGCCTGAGCTGATCGCGGACTTCGCGCATCATGACGGCACGTTGTTCGGAGAGCGCGGCCTCGAAGTCGCGCAGACCGTAGACGCGGCGCAAGGCAGCGTCGAGACGTGTCCTCAGCCGCGCTTCGGCCAGTTCAATCTGGCCGGACACGGCGGCGCGGAAGACACGCGGATCCGAGATGCGATAGGCGATGAAGGCATCGACCTCATAGAACTTGCCGCCCGACACCTGAACGCGGATGTTGTCTAGGTCGAACCGCAGCACCCTGTTCTCGATCAGCTGCACCGTATCGGCGTCGAAGAAGGAGAACGGGGCCTTGAAGTAGATGCCGGGCTCGCTCTTGACGTCGACGATCTCGCCGAACCTCAGCACCAGCGCCTGCTGGCGTGCATTGACCACAAACACCGAGGAATAGATCAGGAACAGGATGACCGCCGCGATGACGACGAAGATGGGAAGACGGTTGGCCATCACTGGGTACCTCCCGTGTTCGCGGAAGGCGCGGCCGGTGCCGGCGGTTTCGCCTGCAATGCCGGCAGCGGCAGGTAGGGAACGACACCTTGTCCGTTGCCCTGTTCGACGATCACCTTGCTCGAGTCCTTCAGAACCTTCTCCATGGTTTCAAGATAGAGGCGCTTGCGGGTCACATCAGGCGCCTTGGCATATTCGTCATAGACGGAGATGAAGCGCTGCGCCTCACCTTCGGCTTCCTGCACAACCCGGTTCTTGTAGGCGGCCGCGTCCTCGCGGACCTGTGCGGCCTCGCCGCGTGCCTGGCCGAGCTTCTGGTTGGAATACTGGTTGGCCTGCTCGACGAACTTGTCCTCGTCCTGCTCGGCACGCTGCACCTCGTCGAACGCGTCGGCCACTTCGCGTGGCGGTGCCGCGTCCTCGATCGAGACGGCGTTGACGTTGAGGCCGGCCTTGTAGCCATCCAGCGTCGTCTGGATGATTTCGCGAACCGAAGCCGCGATGCCCTGGCGGTCATCGCGGAAGATGTCCTGCGCCGGCCGGCGGCCGACGGCTTCGCGCATGGCGCTTTCGGCAACCTGCCGCAGCATACCGTCTGGATCGGACACGTCGAACAGATAGGCCCTGGGGTCGGAGACCTGATAGGCCACCGAGAACTGGACGTTGACGATGTTCTGGTCGCCCGAAAGCATCAGGCCGTTGCCGCTGGTGTTGCCACCGCCAATGTCGACGAGCTGCTCGGAAATCTTGGCCGTCTCAACGGTTTCAAGCGGCCACCAATGGAAATGCAGGCCGGGCTGCGACAGCTCCGGCTTCGGCTTGCCGAAGCGCAGTTCAACCGCGACTTCGTCTGGTTGCACGGTATAAACCGCCTGGAACGCCCACAGCACGACAAGGGCTGCCGCGATCAACCCGAACACGGCCGGGCTGGCGCCGCCACCGCCCGGCAGAGCGCGCCGCAGCCGATCCTGGCCGCGACGGATGATATCTTCGAGATCGGGAGGCGAGCCCTGCGGACCGCTCGGTCCTTTTGGTCCCTGCCCCCAGGGTCCCTGATTGTTGCCGCCGCCGCCCCATGGGCCGCCGCCGCCGCTTTTGTCGTTCCAGGGCATGAATGTCCTTTCGCTTGGAATTCCCTCAAGCGCCGGTATTGCGGCGCAAAAATCCAGTGTTGTTCTTCTATAGGGACGCCACGAGGCGCTTTCAACGCGATGCGTTGCCGACTTCGTCCGATTTGGTCCGGTCGCGACCCTTTGTCTTCCTTCAATGCACGTCGCGGCGTCGCTCGTAAACCGAATAGCGCGTGGCGTGGCTGTCCTTCTCCCCGGCCGGAACCTCCTGTGAACTGATGACGCGCCAGGAATTCGGATCGATCGGCGGGAAATGCGCATCGCCGTCGACCGTGGCCAGCACATGGGTGACATGCAGCCGGTCGGCCAGCGGCAGCGCCTGGGCGTAAATCTCGCCGCCGCCGACGACACAGACCTCGTCCACTCCAGCCATGCAGCGTCCGCGCACCGTCGCCAGCTGGATCGCGGCTTCGAGCGTATGGGCGACCTCGATACCGTCGGCACGCCAGGTCTTGTCTCGGGTGACGACGATGTTCAGCCTGCCCGGCAGCGGCCGGCCAATCCCTTCATAGGTCTTGCGGCCCATGATGATGGGCTTGCCCATGGTGTCGGCCTTGAACCGCTTGAGATCGGTGGACAAGCGCCAGGGCAGCCCGCCGTCCCGTCCGATGACGCCGTTCTCGGCGATGGCGACATAGATCGTGACATGCATCAGTTCGCGCCCCCGCCATTGTCCGACGGATCGAGGATCAGGATGTCGACGTCGTGCTCGGGATAGAAATCGTCCGCGGTCATCTCGAAAGTCGTCGGCCCGACCTTCTTGACATTGTCGCCGCAGAACGAAACCAGGGCCTTCGGATTGCCCTTGTCGACGGTCAGCTTGAACTTGCCGATGCTGCCCGCCGCCCAGTTGCCGCCAGTGGTCAGGATGTAGGCGATCCGGCTTTCATAATATTTCGGATAGCCGTCGGGATTGTCCTTGGCAGCCTTGCGCACCGCATTCTCGAACGTGCCGTCCATGCAGTAGCGGGACTTGTAGGCGGCATACTGCCCCTGGAACTGGCCGTCATAGAAGAAGCTGACCGATGAAGTGCCACCGACGCTCGGCTTGTAGCGATGGGAGACGTGAACGTCCTTGTTGGCCGGAAAGGTCGAGCGCCACCAATAGGTCGAGCGCAATTGCCAGAACGGCACATAGGTGGATTTCATGCCGCTGCCGTCGTCGGCGGTGTCCTCGATGATGATGCCCCGGTTGACCCAATCGTCGGCCACCGCCTGCGGCAGCTTCGCCAGTGCCGCCTTGGCCGCGTCGCCGAACGGGTTGAAGGGCACATTCTGCGCCTTCAGGTCGGCGCCGATGTCGATGCCGAGCGCGAAAACCTTCTGCTCGAGCTGCGGCTTTGCCGCGACACCGTCGATCGTCACCTCGAAGCCGAGGAAGTTGTCGCTCTGGTTTTCAGGGATCGCCGGAATCTCCTCGGGATCGCCCGAGATGTCGGGCATCGGGAAGGCGACGATCGCGTCGACATCCTTGTCGGTGTTGTTGTGGAAGACGTAGTCGACCGTCACCTTTTCCGGCGAGATGTAGAGGTTCTCGCTTTGCATCGCCACGGCATCGCTGCGCGACAGGATCAGGCCGCCAGTGCCGAGCTCCGCGATCGAATCATTGGCAAGCGCGGGTGCGGCGCACAGCGTCAGCGCGGCAATCAGGACGTGTCGGAACATGGAAGCCCCCTCGGCGACAATATCGGCACGACCCTAGCGGTTTCAATGTGACGTTTCAAAGCCCTTCAACACGCACCTCAACGCTTGCCCACATGCCGCGCTTGTCTGGACACCGACGTTCCGATCGGGCAGGAGTCCGCGCATGCGCAAGCTTCTCGTCATCGGCATCGGCGCCGGCAATCCCGACCACATGACCGTGCAGGCCATATCAGGCCTGAACCGTGCCGACGTGCTGTTCATCCCCGACAAGGGCGAGAAGAAGAACGATCTTGCCAAATTGCGACGCCAGATCTGCGACCGCTTCGTCACCAACCCGAAAATACGCCGCGTCGAATTCGACGTGCCGGTGCGCGCCGAGCCGGCGCCCTCCTACCGTTCGACGGTCGACGACTGGCACGAAGCGATCGCCGCCATCTATGAGAGCCTGATCCGCGACGAGATTGCGGAGGACGGCTGCGGTGCCTTCCTGATCTGGGGTGATCCTTCGCTGTACGACAGCGCGCTGCGTATCCTCGAGCGCGTACGCCTGCGAGGCAATGTCGTCTTCGAGCTTGAAGTGATACCCGGCATCACCGCTGTCCAGGCGCTTGCCGCCAGCCACAAAATGGCGCTGAACCGCATCGGCGATTCCATCCTGATCACCACCGGCCGCAGGCTTACCGAGGAGGGTTTGGCTGGAAATGCCGGCAGTACAGTCGTCATGCTGGATGGCAAATGCGCCTTCAACACGCTGGATGACAAGGATGTCGTCATCCATTGGGGCGCCTATCTCGGCACGCCTGACGAGATCATCATCTCCGGCCGCGTGGGCGATGTCGGCGCGAGGATCGAACAAACCCGCGAGGAAGCCCGCCGGCAAAAGGGCTGGATCATGGACACCTATCTGCTGCGCAAACCAGGCGAGCCGGAAGACAATTAGTCTAGTCCCTCTGTTTGCCGATCGCAGGGATCGGCTCGAACTCGCCCTGACGCGGTGAATGGCGTGGATTTCGGGTTCGCCCGAGGCGACGAACGGAGCGGACTTTCAGGCCCGCGGGCACCGGAAACGCTAAAAATCGCGTCATGCATCCGGCGCAGTGGAGTTTGCACAGGCCTTTTACCCAGCGTCGATTTCGGCCTGCAATGCCTCCATATGCGTTGCAGCCGCCGATGCAGCTGCCCGTTCTATGGCCCTGAAACGGCTGACCACCGCCAGGCCGACCGCCGTCAGTTGCGCGCCGCCGCCTTTGCGGCCGCCGGTCTGCGCCGCGACCAGCGGCTTGCCGAACACCCGGTTCATGTCCTCGACCAGGTCCCAGGCGTGCTTGTAGGACATCTCCATGCCGCGCGCTGCGGCCGAGATCGAGCCAAAGGCGGCGATCTGCTCAAGAAGCTCGATCTTGCCCGGTCCGATGCGCCCGTCGGGATCGAGATTTATCCGCAAGCTCAGCGATGGCATTTTTGCTCCTCCGCGGTCACGCGCGACCCCATACTAGAAGCTCCTCTGCAATACCGCTATTCCAAAAAAACATAGCGATGATCATCCATCCGCCTCGGCGGGCAGGCCGGCGCCGGTATTGGCACGATCGAAGCTCACCGTCTTGATCACGGCAAAGACATGTCCCCCGAGCCGCAGCTTCAGCGCATGCCGCGATTGTTCGGTGATGCGGGCCAGCACGGTCGCGCCATTGCAGTCGATGCCGACCTCGACCGTCGGCCCCTCGCCTTGGCTGATCGCAACAATGGTGCCGGGCAGGATGTTGAGCGCGCTGAGGCCCGCCGGCTGTTCGGTGGCGATCATCACGTCGCGGGCGCGGATGCGAATGCGGACCGGCGCTCCCGCCGCAGCCGCCAGCCGCGGCACCCGGATCTCACCGGCGGCCGAGCCGAGCACGGTCATGCCGAAAGTCTCGTCGTGACGCAGCACCCGTGTGTCCAGCACGGCGCCGCCCTCGCCGCGCTCCTCCGCCGGCAACAGGTCGAGCCTTTGCATCACGGCCTCGGTCGGTCCGCTGGCGATGACATTGCCTTGCGCCAGCATCACCACGTCGCTGGCCAGCCGCGCCACCTCGGCGACCGAATGGCTGACATAAACGATCGGGATCTTCGTCTCGTCGCGCAGCCGCTCGATATAGGGCAGGATCTCGGCCTTGCGCGCCTCGTCAAGCGAGACCAGCGGCTCATCCATCAGCAGCAGCCGAGGACTGGCAAGCAGCGCCCGGCCGATGGCCACGCGTTGTCTCTCGCCGCCCGAGAGCTTTGCCGGTCGCCTGTCCATGAGTGGGCCGATGCCGAGCAATTCGACCACGGCGTCCATGTCCGCGTAGCGCTCCGCCGCCGGCGTGAACCAGCGACCGTAACGCAGATTGCCGGCCACGCTCATATGCGGAAACAGGCGCGCATCCTGGAACACCATGCCGATGCGGCGCTTGTGCTTCGGCACGAAAATGCCCGCGCCGGTGTCGACCAGCACGCGGCCATCGGCCTCGATGCGACCCTTGCCGGGCCGGATCAGCCCGGCGATCATGTTGATCAGCGTCGTCTTGCCCGATCCCGAGGGTCCGAACAGCGCCGTCAGCCGCCCTGCGCTCTCGAAGCGAACATCGAGACTGAAGTCGCCGAGGCGATGGCTGATGTCGACGAGGACCGTCATTCTATGTCCATTCGCCGGCCGACACGCCGCGCCAGCACTTCCGAGGCGACCAGCGCGGCCATCGAGATGACAATCGAGATCAGCGTCAGCCGCAGCGCGCCTTCATCGCCGCCCGGCACCTGCGTGAAGGTATAGATCGCCGACGGCAAAGTTTGTGTCTCGTTGGGGATGTTGGAAACGAAAGTGATCGTCGCGCCGAACTCGCCCATCGCCTTGGCGAAGGACAGGATGGCGCCGGCGATCAGGCCGGGCAGGATCAGCGGCAGCGTGATGGTGGCGAACACCCACAGCGGGTTGGCGCCGAGCGTTCCGGCCGCCGCCTCCATCTTGCGATCCACCGCCTCGATCGACAGCCGGATTGCCCGCACCATCAGGGGAAAACCCATGACGCCGCAGGCGAGAGCAGCACCTGTCCAGCGAAACGAGAAGACGATGCCGAAATGCTCGGCCAGGAAGGCGCCGGCCAGGCCACGTTTGCCGAAGGTGAGCAGCAAGAGATAGCCGGTGACCACCGGCGGAAGGATCAGTGGCAGATGCACCAGCCCATTGAGCAGCGTCTTGCCCCAGAATTTTCCCCGGGCAAGCAGCAGCGCGATCAGTATGCCCGGCGGCAGGCTGAAAAGCATTGCCACCGTCGCCACCTTTATCGATAGCCGGACCGCATTCCATTCCTCGGGAGTGAGGTCCAGCAGCCAGTTCATATTGCGAAATCAGGCCCTTTTCGAACTCAGTTGCTTGGCGTGAGCACGGTGAAACCCTGATCCTTGAACAGCGCACCGGCCTTGGCCGACTGCAGGCATTTCAGGAAGGCCGGCGTATCCTTGTCCTTCGAATCGGCGGTCTGGGCAACCGGATAGATGATCGGCGGATGCGAATCCTCCGGAAAAGTACCGACCACCTTGACGCCTTTTTCGGCATGCGCGTCGGTGGCGTAGACGATGCCGAGGGCCGCTTCGCCCGTCGAAACCAGCTTCAGCGCCGCACGCACATTCTCGGCCTGCGCCACCTTGCCCTCGACCGAGGACCAGACGCCGAGCGATTCCAGCGCGGCCTTGCCGTATTTGCCGGCCGGCACCGCCTTGAAGTCGCCCATGGCGAGCTTGCCGTCGCCGATCAGCTTGGCCAGATCGAAGCCGTTCTCGATCTTGGTTTCAACTGTCGAGTCCTTCGGCGCCACCAGCACGATCTCATTGCCGAGCAGCTTCACCTCTGTGTCCGGCTTGGTCAGCTTCTTGTCGGAGAGATATTTCATCCAGTCGAGGTCGGCCGAGATGAAGACGTCGGCCGGTGCCCCGCCCTCGATCTGCTTGGCCAGCGCCGAACTCGCGGCATAGGAAACGGTTGCGGCCTCGCCGACATCGGCTTCGCATGCCTTGTTCACCGCATCGAGCGCATCCTTGAGGCTGGCCGCGGCGAACACGACGACCTTGCCTTGCGCATGCGCCACCGGCACCGCGGCCATCAGCGTCGCCGCAAGACCACCGATCGCAATCGCCCTCAATCCGAAACCTCTGCGCATCAGCATGAAATTCTCCCTGGGTTTGAAATCCGATCGGCTCGAAGCCTGTCAACCGATATATCCGCATGAACATAACAAGGGAAGGCTTTTTGCCCGACACCTGCATTGTATCGGGATGCCGTCACGGCCTACGATGGACCGGGCTGGATACAGCGAAATGCAAAGGAGACGTCCAATGAAGATCAGCGCCCGCAACATCCTGAAAGGCACAATCGTCGACATCGTCAAGGGAGCCACCACCTCGCATGTCAGGATCGACATCGGTGGCGCCGTCGTCACCGCCTCGATCACCAACGAGGCCGTCGCCGACCTCAAGCTCGAAAAGGGCAAGCTGGCCTATGCCGTGGTCAAGGCCTCGGACGTGATGGTCGGCATCGACTGATCGGTGCCCGATTTCGAGGAGTGAGCCAGCCCCGCGGGCTCAGACGGCGATCGGCGCCTTGATCGATGCGTCGGCGACGTAGTTTTCCAGCCGGAAGTCCTCGAAGCGGAAGGCGAACAAATCCTTCACCTCCGGGTTGATCCACATCGTCGGCAGCGCTCTCGGCGTGCGTTGCAGCTGTTCGCGCGCCTGTTCGAAATGGTTCGAGTAGAGATGCGCGTCGCCAAGCGTATGGACAAAATCGCCGGGCTTCAGTCCAGTCACTTGCGCCACCATCAGTGTCAGCAAGGCGTAGGAGGCAATGTTGAATGGCACGCCGAGGAAGATATCGGCCGAACGCTGGTAGAGCTGGCACGAAAGCCGGCCCTCGGAGACGTAGAACTGGAACAGGCAGTGGCACGGTGGCAGCGCCATCGCTTCCACCTCGGCCGGGTTCCATGCCGAAACGATAAGCCGCCGCGATAGAGGATTCCGGCGTATCTCCTTGAGAAGATTCGCGATCTGATCGATCGAGCCGCCATGGCCATCGGGCCAGGAGCGCCACTGCTTGCCATAGACCGGGCCAAGATTGCCATTCTCGTCCGCCCATTCGTCCCAGATCGAAACGCCATGGTCGGTGAGATATTTGATGTTGGTGTCGCCGGCCAGGAACCACAGAAGTTCATGAATGATCGACTTGAGATGCAGCTTCTTGGTGGTGGTGACCGGAAAGCCGCGCCCAAGGTCGAAACGCATCTGGTAACCGAACACCGAGCGCGTGCCGGTGCCGGTGCGGTCGCCGCGATCGGCGCCGTTTTCCAGCACATGCTGTAAGAGGTCGAGATATTGGCGCATCGGTTCGGGCTCGATTCGGGATTTACCAATCATAGCGCATGTGCGCGCCGACGCCACGCTTGTCTGAAATCATCCCCACCATGGCGGGGAGTGGAGACATTCAGAATCTACTCTGGCGAGTCGAATGGTGTGATTTCGAAAAAATGGTGTGATTTCGAGGACCGGAGCGGAGCGTACTCAAAGTACGTGAGCACCGGAAGCGCGGAAAACCGCGCCACTCGGCCGCCAGGGTAGAATTATCAGAGGTCTCAGAGGGAGCCGAGCTTGCCCAGATCCTTTGCAACCAGATAGTAGAAAGTCACCCGGTTCTTGGTGTTGTCGGCGGCCATCGCCTTGCAGACCTTCTCGATCGCCGCATCCGCCTTCTTGTCGTCTGATATGCCGAGCTTCTTCGATACCCAGCCTGCCTTGACGCGCTCAAGTTCCTTCGGGTCCGTGCAGGACACCAGCGAGGAATCGCGGTTCCTGAGCGCAATGCCCAGATGCTTCACGATCTTGTCGACCACGTCGGCGCTTGCCGCGGCGTCGTATTTCTTCACGTCTGCAAGATAGTCGGCCATCAAAATTCCCCTCGTCGGCGCCACGATTCCGATCGATGAGGGCTGTGGCGCGCTGCTGCAACTTTTGCGCTAGATCATGACTCCTCACCGCCCACAAAGCTTCGGTTGAGAGCGCGCCCGAGTCAACCCTTTGGAGCAGCGGTTTCGACACGGGGACAAAGTGCCATTGTGGCCTTTCATTTCTTGCGATGCCCCCCTATATTCAGCTTGTCGGCTTGACCGACTATGGCGATAAATGGGCGATGAAATAAGCCGTTCGGACCCGGGGGCGGTACCCGGCGCCTCCACCAAAAGCCGCTGTTCGCGACAGAGCGGTTTTTGCTGGGGGCGAAATAGGATCGACGAAGGTGTAAAGATCGTACTTTTGCCCGGCATGGTACCACCGTCATCGGACTAAACCTGTAGTTGCAAATGACAACTATGCGGAAGCACGTCTCGCCGCGTAAGCGGTGCGATAGCTTCAATTCAAGCCCTAGGGGTTCGCACTTCTAGGCGGGGTTCGGAGGTACCTGGCAACAGAAACCTCCACTTCTCCCCCTCTCCAATATGCGTCATGCAATGGCAGCTCCCGCTGGCCAGACCTTCGTTCGGCCTGTGGCCGCGAAGGCGCCGCGCTGCGCGCGCCCTTCTCCATGGACAAAGATGAAAAATGATTCCGACCGATTCTTAATACTGACCGGTGGCCCCGGCAGGACTGGCCCAGGCATGAAAAAGGCCGGGCATGCCCGGCCTTTTTGGTATCCAAGGGGCGACTGCCTACTCCGCCGGCGCCTCGACGGCTTCGCGCGAACGGCCGAGCGTGACCTTGGCCAGCGTGAACGAGATCACCGCGCAGAGCGTGATGCCCGCCACCATCGGCAGCGGCGTGCCGTCGAAGAACAGGCCAGCGACGCCCATGGCGACCGCGCCGATGGCAAAGTGCAGCGTGCCCATCAGCGCCGAAGCCGTACCGGCGATCTCGCCATGCTCTTCCATCGCCAGCACCGAGGTGGTGGGAATGACCAGACCGAGGAAGCCGTAGCCGATGAACAGCAGGGCCGCCATCACATCGAGCCGGTCGACGCCGGTCGCCATCACCGCGAACAGCACCACCATCGTCGTCGCGTAGCCGGTCACCGCGACGCGCACCACGCGCCGCAGCCCGAACCGCTCGGCCAGCAGTCCCGTCAGCTGCGACATGCCGATGAAGGCCACCGCGTTGATCGAGAAGAACACGCTGTAGACCGAAGGCGACAGCCCGTAATGGTCGATCAGGATGAAGGACGAGCTCGACAGGTAGACGAAGAAGCTGGCAATGCCGAAACCGGCGATCGCCACCAGTCCGAGGAAGTTGCGGTCGCCCATCAGCAAGCGGTAGCCGGACAGCGCGGTGCCGAAGGAGGAACCGACACGGTCCTCGACCGGCCGCGTTTCCTTGAGCGAGGTCGCCAGAAGGATGGTGGCCAGCGCCGCCGCACCCGTCACCGTCCAGAACACGGCGCGCCAGCCGAAATTCTCGATGATCTGGCTGCCGGTCAGCGGCGCCAGGATCGGCGACACCGAAAACACCAGCATCAAGAGCGACATCAGCTTGGCGGCCTCGGTGCCGGTGTGCAGGTCACGCACGATGGCGCGCGGAACGGCCATGCCGGCGCTGGCGCCCAGGCCTTGCAGGAAGCGGAAAGCGATCAGCCATTCGATGGTCGGCGCCATTGCCGAACCGATGCCGCCAGCCATGAACAGCGCAAGACCGCCATAGAGCGGCAGCTTGCGGCCGACCATGTCGGAGATCGGCCCGACGACGATCTGGCCGAAGCCCATCGACAGGAAGAAGATCAACAGGCTCATCTGCACGGCAGCGGTGCCGGCATGCAGATCCGCGCCGATCGACGGCAATGCTGGAAGATACATGTCGATTGCGAATGGGCCGATGGCGGACAACAGGCCGAGCACGACCGCAATGCGGAGGAATTTGGGACTCATGATAAAGGCTTCTTTCGAATCTGGTTGCCGCCGCCAGGCGACGTCTAACCCTAGGACGTTCCATCCCGTGAGATTCCGACTCTCCAGGAGCGAATTCTATTCGTCTCTCCGGGCCGAAATCTCTTTGTATCGTGTCCACAAATTTAGACACTCTTGTCTAAATCGTCAATCACCTCTATATAGTTTTTCATGAGACTGAGCGTTTCTCCTGACACTTTCCCGCCACGCGGCCACGAGGCCAAGCGCCTGTCGATCGTCGACGCCGCCGCTGGGGTATTCTGCCGCGAAGGCTTCGCCGGCGCCAACATCGATCTGATCGCCGCCGAAGCCGGGGTCTCGCGCCAGACCATCTACAATCATCATGGCGACAAGGAAAAACTGTTCGTTGCCGTGGTGCGCGACCTCACCGAGCGCTGCAATACCGGCATCTTCGCCACCATCGCCACCTTCCCCGACCAGCCGAAGGATCTCGAGGCTGATCTGATCGGCTTTGCCGTGCGTCTGAACCAGAACTGCATCTGCAACCGCGATGGAAAATTCCTGCGCAAGCTGATCCAGACGGAAGGCGAACGCTATCCCGAACTGTTTGCCGAGTGGCGTGAGCAGGGGCCAGGGCGAACATGGCCGGCACTCGCCGCCCGCTTCGCCCGCCTCGCCTATGGTGGTCACCTCGCGATCGAGGATCCGGACGTGGCGGCGCGCCAGTTCCTCGGCCTCGTCAATGCCGAGTTGCAGACCACCTTCATGCTCGGCGGCACGCCGCGCGAGGACGAAGTGCTGCAATCCGCCACAAATGGCGTGCGCACCTTCCTGCGCGCCTTTGGCAAGCGCCGGTCCGTAGTCTCGATGGAAAAGCAAAGCGCTCTTGCCGGCGCCTGAGCGATCAAATCTCGGCAATAGTCCTCGCTTCGGCGCAACGGTGATCTATATCAGGTTTACGCCGCCCTCAAGCTTGATTACAGCTATGCGGACGATTCAACGGAACCCGACCGCCACATGGCCGACGACCACATCCGCTACGACATTCTGGCCCAGGAGGCGTTGCGCGGCGTCATGCGCAAGGTCCTGGCCGAGGTCGCGCGCACCGGCCTCCCCGGCAACCATCACTTCTTCATCACCTTTCTGACCGGTGCGCCGGGCGTGCGCGTGTCTTCGCGGCTGCGCGAGCGCTATCCGGAGCAGATGACCATCGTCATCCAGTTTCAGTATTGGGACCTCAAGGTGACCGACACCGGCTTCGAAGTCGGCCTGTCCTTCTCCGACGTGCCTGAGAAACTCGAAATCCCGTTCTCGGCCGTGCGCGGTTTCTACGATCCGTCGGTCAATTTCGAGCTCGAGTTCGACGTCAAGACCGACGTCGTGGCGGCCGACGAGCCAGCCGCTCAAGCCTCGCCCGAGCCGTTGACCATCGTTTCCGAGAAAAAGCCGAAAGCCGAGAAGAAGGCCGCCGCCGAGTCGGAGAAGAAGCCGGCCGCCGCCGACGCCGCCACCAAGGGCGCCGATGTGGTCTCGCTCGACGCCTTCCGCAAGAAATAGGCCCGCGGGTTCGCTGTGGCCGACATCGTCAATCTTCGCCAGGCCCGCAAGCAGAAGGCGCGGGACGAGAAGGTGCGCGTCGCCGAACAGAACCGCGCATTGCATGGCCGTTCCAAGGCAGAGAAGCAGCGCGACCGCCTGATCGCCGACAAGAGCGACAAATTCGTTGCCGGCCACCGCCGTGAAAAGCCCGGCGAACCGAGCGAACGGTGAGCGCGGTCGAAAAGCGGTCGGTGACTATTCGCGGCCACCGCACCAGCTATTCGCTCGAAAAACCCTTCTATGACGATCTCGTGGCGATCGCGGCGACCAGAAAGCTGACGCTCGCCGCCCTTGTCGCCGAAGTGGACGAAACGCGGCCCCGCGACACCAACCTGTCCTCGGCTCTCCGGCTCCATGTCCTGGAGTGGGCGAAGCGCGGAACCAGCTCCTTGAGCTAGAGGCTCTCGGCCGCCTCTTCCTTTTTCCTGCGTCTGGTGCCGAAGCCAAGCAAGGCCGAGCGGTCGCGCTCCTCGGCCTGTTTCCTGGACCGCACGCGCATCAGATCCTTCCAGCCGACATAGCCGACCAGCTGCAAGCCTTCACGGGTGACGACCGGCAGATGGGACACATTGGCCATCAGCAATTTGTCGGAGAGACCTTCCAGGTACTCATCCGGATAGGCCAGCGTGACCTTGCTGCCGGCCAGCAACTCGCCAAGTGTCGTGGTGCGATGCGTGCCGGCGCGTCGCCAGCGCAGGATCGCCGGCGGGTCGATGAGGCCGAGCACATGGCCGTTCTCGTCGACCACCGGAAAGCTCGGATGCCGCGTTTCCGGCGCGGTCAGGAATGCCGCAGCGCCATGCAGCGTCATCGTCGCCGGCACACTTTCCACCTCGGAGGTCATCACCTCGCGCACCCTGGTCAGGGCGAAGGGATCGACGCGATACTCGCGAACCAGATGGTGTCCCCTTCTGGCGATCTTCTCGGTCAGGATCGAACGCTTCATCAAGAGCACGGTGACCGCGTGCGCCGCGGCACAGGCCGCGATCAGCGGCACCAGCATATGCGTATTGCCGGTCAGTTCTACGGCAAAGAAGGTTGCGGTCAACGGCGCCCGCATCGTGCCGCCCATCGTGGCGGCCATCGCCAGCAGCGCCCAGAAGCCCGGATCCGCCGCAGGCAGAACGCCAGCCAGCACCGCCCCCATCGCACCGCCCATGATCAGCAGTGGCGCCAGCACGCCTCCGGATGTTCCCGAACCGAGCGCAACCGACCAGATGATGGCTTTAACCACCAGCAGGATGAGCGCCGCGGTGGCGACAGTGCGGCCATCCAGCATGTCGGCGATGTTGTCATAACCGACGCCGAGCGCCTGCGGTTCGATCAGCCCGCCTATGCCGACCACCAGGCCGCCCAGCATTGGCCACCACATCCAGTGGATGGGCAGCTTCTGGAAGCCGTCCTCGCAGGCATAGACCATCTGCGTCAGCAGCCCCGACAACAGGCCGGCCGCGACACCGATCGCGACCCAGCCGGCAAGGCCGACAAAGGAGACCTCCATGCCGCCCTGAAATGGAAAGATGGGGCCGGGCAGATGCAGCATGGTGCGCTCGACCTCGGCAATGATCGCCGCCACCGCCACGGGAATGAAGCTGCGCGGCGTCCATTCGAAAAGCAGCAGTTCGACCGCCAGCATGATGGCGGCGATCGGTGTCCCGAACACGGTGGTCATGCCCGCCGCCGCACCCGCCACCAGCAGCGTCTTGCGTTCATTGTCGCTGACCGGCAGCATCTGCGCGATCAGCGAGCCGATCGCGCCGCCGGTCATGATGATCGGGCCCTCGGCGCCGAACGGGCCGCCGGAACCGATCGAGATCGCCGACGACAGCGGCTTCAGGATCGCAACCTTGGCGTCGAGCTTGGAACGTCCGAGCAGGATTGCCTCGATGGCCCCGGGAATGCCGTGGCCGCGTATCTTCTCGCTGCCGAAGCGTGCCATCAGGCCGATGATCAGCGCCCCAATCACCGGGACGATGACGGCGGCAAGCCCGAGCGGTGTGTCCCGCAGCTTGAGATCGGCGAGCGAAAACTGATCGAAATAGGCAATGTTGGTGGCCAGACGGATCAGCTTCAAAAGCCCGATGCCGGCAAACAGACCCGCCGTGGCGACCACGACGGCTATTGCCGCGATGAACAGCACCCTGGCGTCGGTCGTGAAATCCCTGAGATGGCCGGGATTGGAATGATGGGTCTTCATGGGGGGCTTTCTGGCGGCGGCCGGATCTCGGATCTGCGGCACGGCCGAAGCGGCCAGCCGGGTTGTCGGCTGGCTATATATCGTAACACGATATAAATATTCAAGCCGGTTTTGCACGAAATCCGTTTGAGCTTTCGCGGAAAACGAACAAATGTCGGGTATGACGCAGCCACAGAAACAACGCCCCGCCATCAAGCAGTCCGATTACCAGCGGCTGTCCGAGTTTCGCTACCTGATCCGCCGTTTCCTCGAATTCAGCCAGTTGCAGGCGGAAGACGCCGGCCTGACGCCGCGCCAGCACCAGGCGCTGCTGGCGATCAAGGGTTTCCCGGGCGGCGGACCGGTGGCGATTGGCGATCTGGCGGAGCGCCTGCGCATCCGCCATCACAGCGCCGTCGAGTTGGTCAACCGTCTCAGCGAGGCAGGACTGGTCGCGCGGGATCAGGACAAGGACGACCATCGCCGCGTGCTGCTGCGGCTGACCGAGCGCGCCGACGATTGCCTGGCCGAGCTGTCGGCCGCGCATCTGGACGAGCTTTCACGCATCGAACCGATGTTGAAGCGCCTGCTCGTCCGCGAGTGACGCTCCGGCGTCTTTGCGGTGTGACACGAATTATTTTCCGGTGCCCGAATCCTTTGGCCTCACGATAACGTCTCGAAGGTGGGCAGCCTCCAAGGCGCAGGGCCCCAAAAGGAGCAACCGAGATGAAGCACCACCTGATACGCTACAAGACGAAGCCGGAGCGGGCCGACGAGAACGAGCGGTTGGTCAAGGCCGTCTTCCAGGAACTGCGGGACAAATCGCCGGACGGCGTTCGCTACATGACTTGGCGATCCGCCGACGGCACTTTTGTGCATCTGGTCGAGACGGAAACCGAGGCTCATGCCGATATCATCACCGGGCTGGCGGCATTCGAGGCCTTTCAGAACGGTATCAGGGATCGCTGCAGCGAACGTCCGCATCGCGAGGAGATGACCGTGGTGGGCCGCTATCGGATGCTGGATGAGTAGTCGCGGGTGGAACGACGTCACGAAACGGCAGGCGCATGAGCATCCCTGGCGAAATCCGCGAGCCTTTTGATCGCCTGTTCGGCGAAATGCGCCCCAAATTGCACCGCTACTGCGCCCGCATGACAGGCTCGGTCGTCGATGGTGAGGACGTGTTGCAGGAGGCGCTGGCCAAGGCGGTCGAGGCTTTGCCCTACGCCGGCCCGATCGCCAATCCGGAAGGCTGGCTGTTCCGCATCGCGCACAATGCGGCGCTTGATTTCCTGCGCCGCCGCGCCCGTGAAAAGGCCATTTCCGATGAGGATCCGGACATGATCGTCGACCCGGCGAACCCCACCGTCGACCGTCAGGCCGCGGCCGCCGGCCTGCATACCTTCATGCGCCTTCCCGTCGCGCAGCGAAGCAGCGTCATCATGATGGACGTTCTGGGCTATTCGCTGCAGGAGATCGGCACTGTCCTCGACACCAGCATTCCGGCCATCAAGGCGGCGCTGCACCGAGGCCGCGGCCGGCTGCGCCAGCTCGCCGATGAGCCCGACGACCGCCCTCCTCCCAGGCTCAGCGCCGCTGAACGTCTGCTGCTCGACGCCTATGTCGATCGCTTCAATGCCCGCGACTTCGACGCGGTGCGCGACATGCTGGCGGACGAAGTGCGACTGGAACTGGTGGCCAGGACGCGGCTCGCCGGGCGCAAGGAGGTCGGCACCTACTTCCACAATTATTCCAGGGTCCAGGATTGGCGTTTCGTGCCGGGGTTTGTCGAGGACAGGCCGGCAGTCCTTGTCCGCGATCGCGACGATCCGGCGGCGCGGCCATCCTATTTCGTGCTGCTGGGATGGCAGGCCGGCAAGCTCTTGACCATCCGCGATTTTCGACACGCCCGCTACGTCGCGGACGGCGCCGAAATGTCCATCCTCTGAAGCGATTGTCCTGCCCCGATGGCAGCAGTCCGCGCTACTGCAACGACTTCAACAGATTGTCGATCGTGAACGGATTGGGCTTCGGCTTGGCCGGCGGCGGATTGTCGTTGGCCTCCGGCAGCGGCGCTCGCTCGACCTTCGGTGCCTGTTCCGCGGCCTTGCGCTCGGCCTCGAGCCTTGCCTTTTCTTGCGCAGTGCGTATCGCCTCTTCCGCCTTCTGGCGATCCTGCTCGGCCTGCGCCTTGGCCGCTTCGTCGGCGGCCTGTTGCTCGGCCGCGGCCTTCGCGTCGGCATCCGCCTTTGCTTTGGCATCCGCGTCCGCCTGGGCCTTTGCCTCCGCTTCGGCCTTCGCCTTGGCGTCGGCCTCGACCTTCAGGCGCGCTGCTTCCTCCTGCTTGCGCAGTTCCTCGGCCGCCCTGTCGCGCGCGTCCTGCAGCGCGGCGTAGTAGCGCACTTCGCGCCGCAGCCGCTGCTTCTCAAGCAATGCTGCCTGCATCGCTTCGACGCGTTGTTGCTCCTTTTCCAGCGCGCGCTGGGTCAGGAACTGCGCCAGCGGCTCGCTGTCGAACTGCCGTTTCACGGCGCCGATCGGCCCCTCGGCGGTGAAATTCACGATCGGCTCGGAGCCGACCAGCGCCTCGTCGCCGGGCCGATAGGTGACTGCTCCCTTGGCCGAAACCGTGCTGGTGTTGAGATCCGCCGTGATGTCGGCGGACAAGGTCGCCGCCGGATTCTCGAGGCTGATCGGCGGCACCCTCAGCGTGCCGCCGGCCACCGTGAAGGCGACGTCGATATCCTTCGCGGCGAAGCTGCCATCGGCGGCGATCTGCGGCGCGAAACCGGCGGTCTTGGCCGCGTCGATGTCGCGCCCGATCGCATCCGCCTTGGCAAGGAACGCGCTGAACGCATCGGGATTGACGCCGGCGACCCGCAAGCTCTTCAGCGTCGCCGTGCCGGAACCGGACAGGGCTGCCACCATCGCATCGACCGACTTGCCGCTGGTCGACAGCGCCGTCGAGAAATCACTGCTGCCGCTGATGCCGGCATCCGGCAGCACGTTCGCGAGATCGGCGCCCGCCAGTTTCATCTGGCCGGTGAAAAGTCCGGTGCCGTCGGTGTTCTTCAGTTCGAACAGGCCGGTCAGCGCACCGCCAAGGAATTTCGCCTTCAGATCCGAAACGCGGATGCCTTCCTGGTCGAGCTTGAGCGAAAACGCGGCATCGTAGGCAGCAGCGAACGGCCCGGCGGCAAGCGCCGCCGCCGTCAGATCGAGTTCGGCGGTGAACGGCAGGCTGGATTTCTGGCTGAAGGGGGCGGCCGGCCACGCGCCACCCTTGTCACTGGCACCCTTGTCGACGAGGAAAGCCGAATCGCCGAACAGCGCCACCGCCATCGGATCGAAGTCGAGTTCGTCGAGCGCCAGCGCACCGGCCAGATGCGGCACGCCATCCTTGACATCGACATTGACGTCGCCGGACACCGCCGCCTCATTGATGGCACCACTGAGCCCGTCCAGCACCAGCAGGCCGTTGCCGTAGTCACCCTGCGCCGCCAGCGATGTGGACATGCCCGCCCCCATGCCGGGAAGCCCGATGCCGGTCGTCATCAGCCACGGCTCGATGTCGGCGGCATCGAGGCTGAGCTTGCCCTTGGCGACCGGGCCTTGCGGCGTATCGGCGAACGTCCCCTCGAAACCTGCCTTGAAGTCGTTACCGGAGAGGCTGAAACTCGTCGCAAGGCCGCCGCCAAGCGTACCTTTGGCCGAAATATCCGTGCTTGCCTCACCCAGCATGCCGAGCGGCAGCGCCGGCAGGCCGTAGAGCGCCAGCAGCGCGGTTGCGTCAGGATTCTTGGCATTGAAGGTCAGCGTCATTGGCGCTTCGAGAAGCCCGTCCAGCGCCCCCTTTCCCGACAGCGACGCCGAAAATGCCGAGCCGCCGGCCTTGCCCTGGCCACTCACCGCCAGGCCCGTGGTGCCGTCGCCATTGTCGGCGGCACTCGCCACGAGATCGATCCGCGAGTCCTGGAACAGCTCTGGATAGGCTGAAGCCCGGCTCGCCAGCCCCTTCAGCACGGCATTGTCGGGATAATGCTGGGCGGCAACGTCGATCAGCGGCTTCAGATCGACGGCAACCACCGATGCATCGAGCTTGCCGGTCGGGCTCGCCGGAAAATCCTTGACCCTGCCCGTGGCGCTGATCGAGGCACCGGCCAGCCCGCCCACCGAAAGCCTGTCGATTTCGAGCAGCCCGTCGCGCAGCCTGAGCGCCGTGTCGACCGTGTCGGCGGTCAGGCCACCGGCGCTGACCGGCCCGGCCTTGATCTGGAAGTCGAGGTCGCGGTCGGAAAAGCGGTTGGCCCCCTTGTCGCTGACGAAGATCGAGGCGAAGGCCGCCAGCCCGTCGACATCGAGTTCGCCGCCTTCGAGCCGCATCAGCACGGACGGCTTGGCGTCGTCAGGCTGACTGGAATCAATGCGGCCGGAGAACTTCGCCTTGCCCAGGATCAGCTCGAGATCGCTGAAGGCCTGACGCTTTTCCGAAAGGTCGACCTTGGCCTTGAAGCCGGCGGCGGGCAAACGGCGGATCGCCTCGTCGACATCCTTCGACAGCCAGGCGGCAAAGCCGGAAGGTTGCGCCACCGCCAGCAGCAGCGAGCCAGTGAACCCGAAATGATCCTCGACGCTGAGCATGCCGTTGGCTTCCAGCGTGGTTCGGCCGGGCAAGGTCGCGGCGAGCGATTTCACCGCCCAGCCGCCATCGGTCGGCTCGGCGGAAAGATGCACGTCGCGCACCGTGGTGTCGCCGGCCACCACTGCCGGCAGCTTGACCTCGACAGTGCCGGGTATGGTCGGCTTCGGCAGGTCGAGCAACGCTTGCTCCAGCCCGGCAATACGCTGATCCAGTGTCAGCCCGGCGCCGGCCTCAGCCCCCACCGCCTCGTCGAACTGCACCTGTGCGCCACTGGCCTCGATGGCGAAGCTCGGCTTCAGCCCGAGATCGACCGAAGCCTTGCCATCGGCGGTGTAGGGATTGTCCAGCGGTCCCGTCTCGAAACGGAATTCATCGACACCGAGCTTCTGGTGGTCGAGCGAAAACTTGCCGTTCAGCCTAAAGCCCGGATCGGGCTTGCCGGCGCTGACCTTCACCGTCTCGCCATCGGTGCCGCGCAGCTCCGCGCTGTTCCTGCCGGCGCTGTTCTTGTCGGCGCCGGAGATTTTGAACTGGCCGGAATAGACGGCAGCGCCGTTGACGATGCCGGCATTGCCGTCGGTCTCGATGACCAGCGGATAGGCGTCTGGATCGGCCTTCACCCGAAGACGCATCTGGCCGCTGCCTTCGGCCTTGCCGGTGGAAGCGGCAATGGCGGTGCGCAACCCGTCCAGCCGTAATGTGCCGTCCATGCGCCATGGCCCAGCCAACGACTTGGCCGAGATGGTCGAATTGATCTCTGACATGAGATGGCTGCGCCCGCCGGCGGCATGGCGCAGTTCGATCTGCCCTTCCGTCACCGTCAGCTTCTCGATCGAGATCTGGTTGAGGTCGAAGGGCGAGGACGGCCGTATCGCCCAGTCGACGGTGCCGTCATCGGCGATGTCGATGGTCGCCTTCGGCCGCACCAGCCGCATGTCGAAGATCAGCACCTCGCCGCGCAGGAAGGGGGCCAGCTCGGCATCCATCGAAAACGTCTCGACGGTCATCGCAGGCTGGCCGCCGGGGCCGCCGGCAACGGCTACGTTGGAGAAGGTCACCGAGGGGAACGGCAACAGCCGCGCCGTGGCATCCCCTTGCACGGTCACTTTGCGGCCAAGAATGGCGCTCGCCTCGCGCTCGAACTCGGCGCGGTAGCCGGTCCAGTTGACAAAATACGGCCCCACCAGCGCCACACACAGCACCAGCACGAACAGGCCACCAAAGATCACGAACAGGCGAGCGAGCATCAGCTCCGAACGGGTTGATTGAAATTCAGCCGCACTCTACCCGCATCCGCGTGTCGATAAAGAGGCAATTCATCCGGTGTTGCGTCATCCCCGATGATCTGAAACAAATCCTGGAAAATGCGGAGAATTTTGGATGTCGGGCAAGAACTGGGACCGGGTGCCGATCGATGCGCAGAGCGTCGATGCCCCGCTGTCGCTATCGGCGGTCTTTCTGGTTATCACCGTCGCCAGCGAACAGAATGCTCTCGCCAAGGTCGCCTCGGTGCTCGGCGGGCTTGACGATCTCGTCAAGACTGTCGGGTTCCGCGATCTTTCCGGCCGGCTGTCATGCATTGCAGGCATCGGCCGCGACTTCTGGGATCGTCTCTCTTCCGGCCGGCGGCCCTTGGAGCTGAAGCCATTCGCGCCGATCAAGGGAGCGGTTCATTCGGCCCCGTCGACAGCGGGCGACCTTCTCTTCCACATCCGCTCCGAACGTCCCGACATGTGCTTCGAGTTCGAGCGCATTCTGCTCGACAACCTCGGGGACGCCGTGGCGGTCGTCGACGAAGTCTCGGGCTTTCGCTATTTCGATGCCCGCGACCTGCTCGGCTTTGTCGACGGCACGGCCAACCCGACCGGCCTCGATCTGCCCGCCTCGGCGCTCGTCGGCGATGAAGATGCCGACTTCGCCGGTGGCAGCTATGTCGTCGTCCAGAAATATCTTCACGATCTGCAGGCCTGGGCGCGCATCCCAACGCCGCTGCAGGAGGCGATCATCGGCCGCACGAAGATCGACAACATCGAGATCGACGATGACGACGCCCCGCGCAAATCACACAAGTCGCTGGCCACCATCGAGGATGCCGACGGCAATGAATACGACATTTTGCGAGACAACATGCCGTTCGGGCGGCCGGGGCAACGCGAATTCGGCACCTACTTCATCGGCTATAGCAGGTATCTTTGGGTGATCGAGAAAATGCTGCAGCGCATGTATGCCGGCGACCCTCCGGGCGCCTACGACCGGCTGCTCGATGTCTCGACGCCGCAGACCGGCACGACGTTCTTCGCTCCGACCCGCCCAATGTTGCAGACACTTGCTGAGAGGGTGCAGGAAGAGCCTGCCGCCGCTCGGTAGAGCGGCGCGCCCCTCAACGAGCGATCTCCGTCATTTTGCGTCGCGCTTCGCTTGCGCCACCTTTGCCGCCTTGCGTTGCCGGCCAAGTTCCATCGGCCGGACCAGAGCCGGCGCCCTCTGGTTTGCCACCGACCGCATGCCCTTGCGCGCCGTGCGCGAATTGAAGGAAGGACCATCCGCCGCCGCCCCTTGCCTCATGGCAAATGCCTTGCGCGCGTTCTCGATCAGCGAAACGCTGGCCGCCAGTTGCCGGCGCCGTTCGGTCTCGCCATTCAGCCGCCGCATGGCCATGGCCAGCACAGCAAGCTTCAGTTGCGAACCGCCATCGGCCTTTGAAGCAACAGTCCCTTTCGGCGCGCCCTTGCCGCGTATTTCTCGGCGACGGCGATGCGCTTCGGTCTGAGCCTTGTCGCGCCGCTCGCGCAACAGCTTGACCAGACCGGCAAGGTCGGCATCGGAAAGGTCCTGCACCGCAGGATGGTGCGATTTCTCCACCAATTCCTGCTCGTCGGCGCTCAGCGCGCGCGCTTCTCCCTTGCGTGAAATCGCCATGACATTCCTCCTCCGCTGGCGCGCCTGTCTGTTTCAGGCCTCGTTGCGGACCGAGTCTCGGCTCGAATGGCGGCACGGTCAAGACGAGCCGTCTGCGAACCTAACGTCACAGACTGGCCTGGTTTCTAGGCAGTATCTTGCCAGGGTTCATGATGTTTTGCGGATCGAGCGCCTGCTTGATCGTGCGCATGATGTCGACGCCGTGGCCGAGTTCATGGCGCATGAAGCCGATCTTGCCCTGACCGATGCCGTGCTCGCCGGTGCAAGTGCCATCCATGGCGATCGCCCGCATGTTCAGCCGCGAGACGAATTTCTCCGACAGCGCGATCTCCTCTGGATCGTTCACATCCATCAGCACCAGCACATGAAAATTGCCGTCGCCGGCATGACCGACGATCGGCGCGATCAAGCCCATCTCGGCGATGTCGGCTTCGGTTTCGGTGACGCATTCGGCAAAGCGGGAGATCGGCACGCAGACATCGGTCGACAAGCCCTTGGCGCCCGGCCGCAGCGTCAGCGAGGACCAGTAGGCGTCGTGCCTGGCCTTCCACAGCTTTGTCCGTTCCTCGGCAACGCTGGTCCACAGGAATGGCCCGCCGCCATTCTCTTCGGCGACCATGCCGAAGGTCTCGGCCTGCTCGGCAACACCGGCATCGCTGCCGTGGAATTCGACGAACAGGCACGGGCTCTCCGGATAGTCGAGCTTCGAATAGTTCTTCATCGCCCGCATCTGCAGCGCGTTGACCAACTCGATGCGAGCCACCGGGATACCCATCTGGATGGTCGCGATGACGGCGTTGCAGGCCGCCTCGACGCTCGGGAATGGACAAACGCCGCCGGAGATCGCCTGCGGGATGCCTTGCAGCTTCAGTGTCAGCGACGTGATGATGCCGAGCGTACCTTCCGAGCCGATCAGCAGCCGCGTCAAATCATAGCCGGCTGAGCTCTTTTTCGCGCGCTTGCCGGTTGTGACCGTCTCGCCATCGGCCATGACGGCCGTCAGCGACAGCACGTTCTCGCGCATCGTGCCATAGCGCACCGCATTGGTGCCGGATGCCCGCGTCGCCGCCATGCCGCCGAGCGAGGCATTGGCGCCGGGGTCGATCGGAAAGAACAGGCCGGTGTCGCGCAGATGCCGGTTAAGGTCCTCGCGGGTGACGCCGGGTTCGACCGTGCAGTCGAGATCCTGCGGATTGACCGCGAGGATACGGTTCATGCGCGAGGTGTCGACCGAAATGCCGCCGCCGGGTGCGTTGGTGTGGCCTTCGAGCGAAGAGCCGACGCCGAAGGCGATCACCGGCACGCGGTGCGCCGCACAGGTGCGCACGATCTCCTGCACTTCGGCCGTCGTCTCCGGAAAGGCGACGCCGTCCGGCGCCTGTGTCGGGATATAGGTGGTGGTGTGCGCGTGCTGGGAGCGGATGGCCGCGCCGGTCTGGAAGCGCTCGCCGAGCTGTTGCTTGAGGATGCCGAGCACCGCAGCGATGCCCTCCTCGTTGCGCTCGACCGGATTGAGGTCGCTCAGAGCCATGAATTCCTCCGCGAATGGACCAGCGCCCACGCTTGTTATGGGGTTATGGATGCGTAGTCTTACCCACCACGCTCTGTCCAGCGCCAGAACAAGGAAGTTTCAATGTCCATCCCCGCCCCCTTCGTCTCCAAGCCCATGGACATCGAGAAGGACTGGATCGATTACAACGGCCATCTCAACATGGCCTATTACAACGTGCTCTTCGACCGCTGCTCGGACGAGGCCTTCGAGGCGATGGGCATGGGGCTGGACTACGTGAAGCAGCGGCGGCTGACCATCTACACGGCCGAAGTTCATGTCTGTTACGTGCAGGAACTGCATCTCGACCACAAGGTCACGGTCTCCTTCCAGCTCATCGACCACGACGACAAGCGGCTGCGGGCCTATCAGGAAATCCGCCATGTCGACGGCTGGCTCGCCGCCACCTCCGAAACCCTGTCCCTGCATGTCGACATGTCCGGGCCGAAAGTGGCGCCCTTCCCTGCCGATGTGCTGGCCAAGGTCGAAGCCATGCGCGCCGCCCATTCGGCACTGCCGATGCCGGAACGCGCCGGCCGTTCGATCGGCATTCGTCGCAAGACCGCTTGAAGCGGCCCGGCGCCCGCGTTAACCTTACCGAGTTTTTAACGGGAACAAGCCAATTGAGCCGTTGAACGACTCAGCGGAGCGGTTGAAAACGATCCGCACGGGGTTTTGCTACGGGCGGCGGGGCGAAGCCGGTTCGAGGGACGTGCATGAAAACCGACATCAAGGTCGAGGTGGACAGGCTGGCCGCCGATCCGCGCATCACCGACTATGATTTCTGGCGTTCGCTCAAGAACGTCAACAACGAGATATTCCACATCGCCAACAACAACGAGCCGATCCCGTTCGACATGATCCGCTGGCGCGCCATCCTGAAGCGAGCCCGCCTGAAACGTGGCCACGCGTAGCGCCGGCGAGTCGGCCTGTGGCCGATGCCGCCCTCTTTCCTGAGGGGCGGCACGAAAAATCGGGCAAGTGTATCGGGTTGCGCTTCACGGCCGGCGTTTGATCGCCGCCAACGGCGAGCGCGCCGTCACCGGCGACGACTGGATGATGGCCGTGTTGGTCATCGCATAGGGTATGATCCGGTCGATCACCCGTTCAAGCTCGGCAACCGAGCCGACATGCGCCAGCGCGATGAAACAGTCCTCGCCGGTCACCCGATCGCATTGGGCAATTTCCGGCAGTTCGCGGATGATTTCGGCTACGACAGCCAGTTGCCCCGGCACCGGCCGAATGCGCAGCCATGCCGACAGCGGCAGCCCAAGTGCCGCGGGGTTGATCCGGACCGAATAGGCTTCGATGACGCCGCTTTCCTGCAGCCGCTTGATGCGTTCGGCCACGCTCGGCGCCGACAGGCCGACCGAGCGCGCCAGTTCCGCCGTGCTCGTGCGCGCATCCTTCTCCAGCAGGCGCAGGATCTTCATATCCGCCGCGTCGAGATCCACTTTTTCGTTCCGAAGGCGTTTCAAGGAAAACTCCTTTCTTTCAGGAGAAAGATGATCAGCCAACCCAGTCATCTCCCATATAAATCGGAAAAATCGCCTGCGATACTGATCCGATGGTCACTCAGACACAAGCCCCCGCTACCAGCCCTGCCCTTGCCGGCGCTACCTTCGTCGGGCTGGCGAAAAAAATGCCGCCGCATGTCTGGTTCGGTGTCAGCGCCGTCTTCCACTACCTCGGCCCGGCATTCGCCGTGCTGCTCTTCCCGCATGTCGGCGTGCTTGGAATGGCGTGGCTGCGCATCGCCACCGCCGCCCTGATCTTCGCGCCATTGACTCGCCCGTGGCGAACCTTCGCCCGCGCCGATCGCCCGACGCGGCTGCTGTTGCTGGCCTTTGGCGCCTGCCTGGCGGTGATGAACTGTTCGTTCTACCTGGCGCTTGACCGCTTGCCGATCTCGCTGGTGGCGGCAATCGAGTTCGTCGGCACCATTGGCGTCGCGGTGATCGGGCTCAGGAGCCTCCGCAATCTCGCCGCCCTTGCCGTTGCCGTCATCGGAACCTTGCTGCTCATCGACGTCAAATGGTCCGATGATCCCGTAGGGCTGTTCTGGGCCTTCCTCAATGGCGCGCTGTTCGTCTGCTACATCGTGCTCGGCCACCGCGTCGCCCGCTCGGGCGCGGGCGACGGCATCACCGGCCTTGGCGCGGCGATGGCGGTCGCCTTCCTTGTCGTGCTGCCGATCGGCTTCACTGACGCGCTGCCCGCCTTTTTCTCACCGATGCTGTTGCTCGCGGCCATCGGCGTCGGCATCTGCTCGTCGGTCATTCCCTACATTTGCGACCAGTTCGCCATGTCGCGGCTGCCGCGCTCGAGCTTTGCGCTGATGCTGTCGCTGCTGCCGGTCACAGCGACACTGATCGGCGTCATCGTGCTCCACCAGATTCCAAGCCTGACCGATTGCCTCGGCATTGCGCTCGTGGTCGCCGGCGTCGCGTTCCACAAGCCGGCTCCGCCAACTGAGCGCCAGAAATAACATAACTTCAATCACTTACAGAAGTCACGCCCGGGTTCCCGGTTACGACAGACTGCGACAACAAGCTCAAGATTGAACCAATTCCGCATCTGGGCCGTTGTCCCCACGAACCGGCTTGGAGTGACAAGATGGACTGGAAACGGACCAGGGAACCTGCCGACGCCTGGCACATGACGGACGACCTTCATGTCGAGCACGGCAAGGGCGACCCTTTCGCGGCAGCTATCCGTGCCACACGCATGTCGATGATCATCACCGATCCGCGGCAGGCCGATAACCCGATCGTCTTCGTCAACGACGCCTTCCTGCGTCTGTCCGGCTATGAGCGGCACGAGGTGCTGGGCAAGAACTGTCGCTTCCTGCAGGGTCCGAAAACCGACCAGGCAACGGTCGACCAGCTGCGCGAGGCGATTGCGGAGAAGGTCGATGTCAGCGTCGACATCCTGAACTATCGCAAGGACGGTTCGACCTTCTGGAACGCGCTGTTTATCAGCCCCGTCTCGAATGATCGCGGTGAACTCCTGTTCTTCTTTGCCTCGCAGCTCGACGTCTCGGATCGCAAGCGGTCCGAGCATCGCATGACAGCCGACAAGGAGCGCTTCGAAAAGGCGGTGAAGGAGCGCACCAGGGAACTCGAAGCCGCGCTCGAGGCGCAGACAACGCTGCTCCACGAAGTCGATCATCGGGTGAAGAACAACCTGCAGATGATCTCCTCGCTCATCGTCATGCAGAGCCGCACCATCAAGGATGCAGCGACGAAGAAATCGCTGACCACCATGCTGGAGCGCATCGAGGCGTTGAGCACCGTGCATCGCCGGCTCTACCAGTCGAAGGATGTCAGCAGGTTCGATGTCGCCGATTTCGCCAGGGATCTTGTAACCGACTTGTTGACGGCTTCTGGGCGCGCCGAAATCAAGTCGACGCTTGATCTCGAACCGATCGTCATTTCGGCGGAGAAGGCGACCCCTGTTGCCCTGATGGTCAACGAGCTTGTCACCAACGCCTTGAAGCATGCCTTCAAGGAAAAGCCCGACGGCACCACGGCGGGCCGCATCGGCATCAAGATGAGCCAACCCGATGGCCACTTCAAAATCGAGGTGTCCGATGACGGTGTCGGCATGGCCGATGCCAGTGGCGATGCCTCGTTCGGCATGCGGCTGATCAAGTCGCTTGCCCGTCAGTTGCATGCCGATATCGAGTGGCGCGACGCCGGCCCCGGCACGAAGGTCGTTATCTCGATGCCGAACGAACCGCAGCAAAAAGGGAATGTGTCATGATTGAACCGCTCAAGGTCCTGATTGTCGAGGACGAAGCGCTGCTGGCGATGGAACTGGAAAGCCTTGTCGAGGAAGCCGGCCACAGCGTCGTGGGTTGGGCAACCTCCTCGACCGAAGCCAAGGCCATGGTGGACTCGACGGAAGCCGACATCGCCTTTGTCGACATCCACTTGACCGATGGTCCGACCGGCGTCGAGGTCGCCGAATATATTGGCGAGAAGAAGAACTCGATGGTCGTCTTCATGACCGCGAACCCGAAGCGGATCCCCGATCATTTCGCCGGCGCGATCGGCGTCATCGCCAAGCCCTATACGATGAACGGGCTGATGTCCGCGTTGCGCTATCTGCAGGAAGGCGTGCACCGGCCGCCCCCGAGATCCGTGCTGCCGGCCGGCTTCACCCTGTCGCCAGCCTTCAAGACGGTCTGGGCGCCGGCGGCCTGATGCCGATCGCTACGCCAGCTTCTGCTTGAGGAAAGCGATGGTCCGCCCCCAGGCAAGGTCGGCCGCCTTCTTGTCGTAGCGCGCTGCCGAAGTGTCGTTGTTGAAGGCGTGGTTTGCGCCTTCATAGACATAGACCGCGTATTCGACATGTGCCGCGTCGAGTTCTTTCTTGAATGCGTCGATGCCGGCATTGGTGCGCTCGTCGAGCCCGGCATAGTGCAGCAGCAATGCCGCCTTGATCTTCGGCACGTCGGCGGCCTTCGGCTGCATGCCGTAATAGGCAACGGAGGCGCTGAGATCGGGCGCGTTGACGGCCAGCATGTTTGCCGTGCCGCCACCCCAGCAGAAGCCGACAGCGCCGACCTTGCCGTTGCCATCCTTGTCGGCTTTCAGGAAGGCGACGGTCGCCACGCCGTTGGCGACCGTCTGCGTGGAGTCCAGTTTGGCGAACATGTCGCGCGCCTTGTCTTCATCGCTCGGCGTGCCACCGAGCGGTGACAGGAAATCGGGGGCGAGCGCCACGACCCCCTCCAGCGCCACGCGCCGCGCCACGTCGCGAATATGCGGGTTGAGCCCTCTGTTCTCATGGATGACGATGACGGTGCCGAGCTTTCCCGACTGGCCGGCCGGCTTGACCAGATAGCCCTTCATCTCGCCGGAGCCGCCGGGATAGGTGATGTCCTCGCCTTTCACGCGGGTATCGTTTTCGGCGACGATAGCCGCCTGGGCGGAGTTCGCCGCCAGAAGCGGCGCGATCGCGGCCGCCGCCGCGCCCGATCCGGCAAGCCGGGTCAGCTGCTCCATGAAGCGGCGGCGATCGAGCGTCAGATGCGTGTATTCGTCATAGGCATCGATCATCGCCTGGGTGATGGCGGGCTTTGCTTGTCTGGTGGCGGCTGATTTCGTCATGGCGCACTCCTCGGCGTCGAGTTTCGATACCCAGGCTACATAGGGATCGAGCCGGCACGGTCCAGTCGTGCATTCACCCGGCCATCGATCGCCTCCAGGCGTCGACCGGCAGCCATGCCGCGCGGCCAGCAAGGCCGGCGCCACGGGCGCCCCGGTCATCACTTTTTGGTCATCGGCGACAAATCCTTCAGGCCCTGCCACAATAGTAAGAGAAACTGCCTGCTATCGATGGCACCTTGCCGTGTGCCTTCACGTCCCGCCCAGAAGGAGCGACACCGATGACCTTGCCTTCCCGGATGCTCGCCAGCGCGTTCGTCCTTGCCGTGGCTTCCGCCCTGGCACTGCGCTCGATGGTTGTGAATGCAGGCAGGCGATCGTTGGTCAGGGTCCAGAGTGACCGGAACCGGCGTATCGACACGAAAACCCAAGGTTGAGGTGAGACCATGAACGTCCAGGATATCGTCAACACCGTCTCGCAAAAAGCGGGTCTCGACCAGGCGACGACCGAGAAGGTCGTCGGCACCATTTTCTCGGTGCTCGAACACGAGGCGGAAGGCACCAGCGCCTCGTCGTTCTTCGCCAAGATCCCCGGCGCGGACGACCTTGCCCACCAGTATGACGTCATGGCTGCCGCCCCAGCCAGTGGTGGTGGCTTCCTCTCATCGCTGCAGGGCGCGCTTGGCGGCGTTCTCGGCGAGAAGGCCGGCGCGCTGGTCAACGGCCTCGCCGCGCTCAAGGCATCCGGGCTCGATTTTGCACAGATCCAGAAGGCTGGCGAGACGCTGGTCCAGCAGGCCGAAGCGGCCGCCGGCCCCGACCTGACCAACCAGGTGCTCGGCTCGGTGCCCAGCCTGAAGAGCCATCTCGGGCTTGGCTAGAAGGGCACAGCCAACTGGCAGTCGCTGGCACGAGGGCGTGCCGCATTGCGACGCTTTTACTGACCATGGTTAGCGCCGCCCCTCATCCGGCTGCCGCCACCTTCTCCCCGTAAAGGACAGGGAGAAGAGGCAACTTCAGCGTTGCGCTATTCCTGCAACGCCGGCGATTGGCGAAACCATCGATGACGGTGTCCTTCTCCCCGTCCTAATACGGGGAGAAGTGCCCGGTAGGGCGATGAGGGGCGGCGCCAACGTTGTCAGAATTGCAAAACCTAGCGGATCACTCATCCAGTCAGAATCTTACCCCTATTTCGGCAGCGCGTAAGCCATCACATAATCTCCCGGCTTGGTGCCGACCGAGCCGTGGCCACCGGCGACGATGACCACGAACTGACGTCCGTCGGCCACCGTGTAGGTCATCGGCGTCGATTGCCCGCCGGCCGGCAGCCGTGCCTGCCACAGCTGCTTGCCCGATGTCAGGTCATAGGCGCGCAGATAGTCGTCGACCGCGGCGCCCAGGAAAGCGACACCACCGGCGGTGATCATCGGCCCGCCAATGCCCGGCACGCCGACTTTCAGCGGCAGCGGCAGAGGCGTCATGTCGTAGACGGTGCCGTTGCGATGCTTGTAGGCGATTGAGCCGGTCCTCAGATCCACGCCGGCGACATAGCCCCAGGGCGGCGCCCGGCAGGGAACGCCGAGCGGCGAGAGGAACGGGCCCATCACCACCGCATAGGGAGCGCCCTCATTGCGGTTGAGCCCCTGCTCGCTGCCGCGCCCTTCGTCCGGCGGCGGCACCTGATCGCGCGGAATGAGCTGCGACTTGAACGCCAGATAGGTCGGCATGCCGAACATCACCTGCCGGACCGGATCGATCGCCACGCCACCCCAGTTGAACGTGCCGAAATTGCCGGGATAGATCAGCGAGCCCTGTACGGATGGCGGCGTATAGCGGCCTTCATAGCGCAGGCCCTGGAATTCGATCCGGCACGCCAGCTGGTCGAACATGGTGATGCCCCACATGTCGGCACCTGTCAGTGGCTTCGGAACGAAGGAGAGGTCCGACTCCGGCTGGGTCGGCGACGTGTGGTCGCCTTCAATGGCGCCGCCGGGCGCCGGCACTTCCTTGACCGCAATCATCGGCTCGCCGGTGCGCCGGTCGAGCACATAGAGATCGCCCTGCTTGGTCGGCCCGGCCAGCGCCGGCACGACGGTGCCGTCGGCCCCGGTGATGTCGATCAGGCTCGGCTGCGCCGGCACGTCCATGTCCCAGAGGTCGTGGTGCACGGTCTGCCGCACCCATTTCAACTGCCCGGTGTTGAGGTCGAGCGCGGTGATCGAGGACGAGAACTTCTCGACATTGGCGCTGCGTCCGGCGCCGAGCTGGTCCGGCGTCTGGTTGCCGAGCGGCACGTAGAGCAGCCCAAGTTTCTCGTCGGCGCTCGGCGTCGACCACATGTTGGGCGAGTTGGCGGTGTAGGTCTGCCCAGCCGGCAGCGGCGTCGTCTGGTCCGGATTGCCGGAATCCCAGTTCCACAGCAGCTTGCCGGTGGCGGCGTCATAGGCGCGGATGACGCCGGACGGCTCCTGCGTCGAATAATTGTCGTTGACCGCGCCGCCGACGATGATCTTGCCACCTACGATCAGCGGCGCCGAGGTCGAATAATAATAGCCCGACTTCGGATAGGGCATGTTGGTCAAGAGGTTCAGCGTGCCGCCCTCGGCAAAGGCAGGACAGACTTGCCCGCTGGCGGCGTCGAGCGCGAGCAGCCGCGCGTCCGACGTCGGCAGGTAGACACGGTTTCCGCAAGGCTGGCCGGCGGCGATGGCGGCATCGGCATAGTAGGAAACGCCGCGGCAGGTCTGGTGCTGGCGGTCCTTGTCGAGCTTGATCTTGGGATCGTAGCGCCATTTCTCCTTGCCCGTCGCGGCGTCGATGGCGATGGCGAAATTATGCGGCGTGCAGATATAGAGCGTGTCGCCGATCTTGAGCGGCGTCACCTGATAGGTGGTCTCGCCAATGTCGTCGGGTCCCTTCACATCGCCGGTGCGGTAGGTCCAGGCCGGCTGCAGGCTGGCGACATTGTCCGGCGTGATCTGGTCGAGCGGCGAATAGCGCTGCCCGAACGGCGTGCGGCCATAGAAGTGCCACTCGCCTGCCGGCACATCGCCGCCGAGATTGGCGTTGGGGATCACCTTGTCGGTGTCGAGTTCGCCGGCAATGTCCTTTGGGTCCGTCGTCATCGAATAGCCGGCCACCGCCAGTGACGCCAGCACGGCAAGGATGAGCGGCGCCCGGCCGTCGGGCCCGGCAAGGCCCCGCCTCGCCCATGGCGTCAACAGCCACAACGCCACCAGCACGATGATGCCGCCACGCGGGCCCAGTTCCCACCAGTCGAAGCCGGTTTCCCAGACCGCCCAGGCCAGCGTGCCGAGCACGATCGCCGCGTAAAGCCACAGTGCTGTCGACCGGCGCCGGTAGAGCAGCCAGGCGGTGACCAGGAAGGCGAGACCGACGATGATGTAGTACCAACTGCCGCCCAGCATCGCCAGGCGGATACCGCCGCCGCCAAGCACCAGACCGATGAGGAATAGGATCACGGCGGTAAGGACGGTTGCCACAACGACACTCCTTCAAGCCCAGCGGGCGGGCGGCCGAATACCGCCGTCACGAAATGGAAACTAGCCTGCTTTCGATTCTGTTCCATATCGTTGCGGCAGTTTTCCGCCCGCCCGTGTGCGGTGTCAAATCAGGGGGCGCTTGGATAAAATGCGCGTCATTCCGTGCTCTGGTCCTGGTACCGCTCATTCCGAACTGAAGGGGCGCTGGCATTCGCCATTCTTCTGCCGGCCATCAGGAAATGCTATGCTTTGCCCATGAAAGCCGATGCCGCCTCGTTGCTCGAACAGGCTCGTCACGCCTACGACCGGCGGGCGTGGGCAGATGCATTCGAGCTGCTGCGGGCAACGGACGAAATCACGTCGCTCGGTCCGGAAGACCTGGAACGGCTGCTCTGGTCGGCCGGTATGCTGGACCGCGATCAAGAAATCTTCGCCACCGGCGAGCGTCTCTTCAACATCCATCTCGACGCTGGCCGTGACGACCAGGCAGCGTATTGGGCATTCTTCGGTGGCTTCCGGCTTCTGGCACTGCGCGAGGAAGGGCGGGCAACAGTCTGGTTACAGCGGGCGCAGCGCCTGGCGGACGGCTTTGGCCGCGAATGCGCCGCACAAGGCTATCTGGTGTTGTTGGCGGCGCAGAAGGAACTCTTGACCGGTAACGATCCGGAATCGGAGGCGCTGGCAAGGCAGGCGCTGGCGATCGGCGAACGCTGTTGCGATATCGACCTGATCGCCTTCGCCAGATGCTATCTCGGCCGCGCATTGGTACGGCAAGGCAGGATCGAGGAAGGCATCGCCCTACTCGACGAGGCCATGCTGCCAGCCGCCGATGGCAAGCTTTCGCCGATCATCACCGGCTTGATCTATTGCAACCTCATCGCCGCGTGCCGGCAAGTCTATGCGCTCGACCGCTCGCGCGAGTGGACCGAGGCGCTGTCGAACTGGTGCGGGTCGCAGCCACAGCTGGTCCAGTTCAACGGCATTTGTCTGCTGCACCGCGCTGAAATCATGGAATTGAACGGCGCTTGGCAGGAATCAATTGCCGAGGCTCGACGCGCGACCCAGTCACTGGCCCACGTGATCGGCAACGAGACGACGGCCGGCGCGGCCTATCAGGAGGCCGAAATCCATCGGCTGCGCGGTGAATTCGCCGCCGCCGAGGAGCTTTACCGTGCCGCCAGCCGGCTCGGGCTCGAACCCCAGCCCGGCATGGCCTTGCTGCGTCTCATGCAAGGCCGGGCCGAACAGGCGGCGGCAACCATTCGCCGCGTGCTTGGCACGACCAACACTCCGCTGAGCCGCGCCCGCCTGCTACCGGCGCTGATCGAGATCATGATCGCTGTGGGTGCAGTCGAGGAGGCGCGCGACGCCTGCGAGGAATTGCAGGCGATCGCCGATCGTTTCGCGACCGACATTCTTGCTGCAATGGCATCCCGGGCGAGAGGTGAAATCGAGCTGAGTGAAGACAATCCGGCGGCAGCGCTCGGCCACTTCCGTGCCGCGCTGACGATCTGGCAGCACGCCGGCGCTCCCTATCTGGAGGCGCGGTTGCGCGTGCTGGCCGGGCAGGCCTGCCGAAAGCTTGGCGACGAGGACAGCGCCGAGCTTGAATTCGATGCCGCCCGGGCGATTTTCACGGAACTTGGCGCAGCGCCCGACCGCGACCGTGTCACCGCGCTGATCGCGCCGACAAATTCACGTCCGCACGGCCTGACCCGGCGCGAGATCGAAGTCCTAGGCCTTGTCGCCACCGGCAAGACCAACAGGCTGATAGCGACTGAGTTGGGTCTCAGCGAAAAGACCGTGGACCGGCATGTCAGCAACATATTCGACAAGCTGGCGGTCAACTCGCGCGCTGCGGCGACAGCCTACGCTTTCCAGAACGGCCTGCTCTAAGGCGACGCTGCGGCATGGGTAAAAATCCCCATGCCATTTCTTTGTCTGATGGGGTGTCTCCCCGAAGCGTCGGTGCGCCGATTCGCTATTTTGCTCCCCGGTTGACGAAAACCATGGAGACGATCATGAATCCGACTTCGACACTTGGCCCGACTTCAATGCACGCAATGAAGCCACGTGGCAGCCGCGATATCGGCATCGCCGAGACCAAGGCACGTGCCGGCTCACTGCTGGAGCAAGGGGCGGCGTTCACGCAACTTGAGGCTGGCGCGCTGCAGGCAGCGGGCAGCCAGGCGCCATCAGGTGACGAAACGCGGTCAGCGCTCCGGGAAGAACATGTCGATGTCGTCGTCATCGGCGCCGGCCAGAATGGCCTGTCCGTCGGCTATCATCTCGCCCGCAAGGGCCTGAAGTTCGTCATCCTGGAGGCACGCGAACGCGTCGGCGACATCTGGCGTTCACGCTGGGATTCGCTGCGCCTGTTCACGCCCGCGCGCTTTGACGGGCTGATCGGCATGCCCTTTCCCGGTGACCGCTATTCGTTCCCGAGCAAGGACGACATGGCCGATTATCTTGAGGCCTATGCGAAAAAATTCGCCCTGCCGGTGCGCACCGGCGTCAAGGTCGACGAGGTGACCCGTTCCGGCGACCGCTACATCGTCACGTCCGGCCGGACCCGCTACGTCGCGAGCCATGTCGTGGCCGCGGCCTCGAGCTACCAGAAACCGAAGATCCCAGATTTTGCCGCGCTGCTCGATCCGTCGATCCGGCAATTGCCTTCGAGCGCCTACAAGAATCCTTCTCAGCTTAACCCGGGCGGTGTGCTGCTGGTCGGAGCCGGCAATTCCGGTGCGGAAATCGCCATGGATCTCGCGCCTACGCACCAGGTCTGGCTGGCTGGCCGGCATCCGGGCAACATCCCCGTCGCCTACAATGGCTATTTCGCCATGCGTCTGGTCCTCCCGGTCGTCTTCCGTATTGTTTTCCACCGGCTGCTCACCGTCGATACGCCAATGGGCCGAAAGGCCAAGCCTGAGCAACTCTCCCATGGCCTGCCGCTGATCCGGGTCAAGCCGCAGGACCTGGACGCTGCCGGCGTCCGCCGGGTGTCCCGCGTCGCCGGCGTCCAGGACGGCAAACCGATGCTCGACGACGGCCAGGTTCTCGATGTCGCCAACATCATCTGGTGCACGGGTTTCCGGGCGGGGCTGGATTGGATCAAGCTGCCGATATTCGACGAAACCGGCCGGGTGAAACAGTATCGCGGCGCTGTGGAAGGCGAACCCGGCCTCTATGTCTGCGGCCTGCATTTCCAGCACTCGACGTCCTCGACGATGATCCATGGTGCGGCACGCGATGCCGGCTATGTGGCCGACAAGATCGGCGAACGGATGCGGACAGCAGCCCGGTAAGGCCCGGCAGAGCGCATTTGAGCGGATTGTCGAGCGCCGGGGCGAAAATGTTCGCACGGCGATCGGCAATCTGGCTTCTATACCGGAACAAAACGTAGACACTTCTGGTCTTTCGCCACCGAATCACTACATTCGGGGCAATGTCCGGCTTTTCCGAAGACATACCTTTTTTCGATGAACCCAATGCGCGGCCCTCGGCCCCATCGGGCATTGCCGCGCGCGCCATGGCTGCCCGCAGCGGTCACAACAACGCGCCGGACTATCTGAAGGGGCTGAACCCCGAGCAGCGGCTGGCGGTGGAAACCACCGAAGGTCCGGTTCTTGTGCTGGCCGGCGCCGGCACCGGCAAGACCCGTGTCTTGACCACCCGCATCGCCCACATCCTCGCCACCGGCAAGGCCTTCCCGTCGCAGATCCTCGCGGTGACCTTCACCAACAAGGCCGCGCGCGAAATGAAGACCCGCATCGGTCATCTGGTCGGCGAAGCGGTCGAGGGCATGCCATGGCTCGGCACCTTCCACTCGATCGGCGTCAAGCTGCTGCGCCGCCACGCCGAACTGGCGGGCCTGAGATCCGACTTCACCATCCTCGACACCGACGACGTCGTGCGGCTGATCAAGCAGTTGATCCAGGCCGAGGGGCTCGACGACAAGCGCTGGCCGGCCAAGCAGTTCGCCCAGATGATCGACGGCTGGAAGAACAAGGGGCAAGGGCCGGCCGATATCGCCGAGGGCGACGCACGCGCCTTCGCCAACGGCAAGGGCCGCGAACTCTACAAGGCCTATCAGGCCCGGCTTCAGACGCTGAATGCCTGCGACTTCGGCGATCTGCTCTGCCACCCGATCCGCATTTTCCGCGCCAATCCCGACGTGCTGAAAGAGTACCACAAGCGCTTCAAATACATCCTCGTCGACGAGTATCAGGACACCAACACCGCCCAGTACATGTGGCTGCGCCTGCTGGCCCAGCGGCCCGATGCCGGACGCCCCACAACATCGACGGATCTGCGATCGGCCGAAGGCCGCAAGCCCGACCGGGCGTCGGCCGGCCAGGCCGCCCCCGCGGAGGCCAGCGAGCGAAGCTCGCGTGCGGCCGTGAGCGACAACAAGGTCAATATCTGCTGCGTCGGCGACGACGATCAATCGATCTATGGCTGGCGCGGCGCGGAGATCGACAACATCCTGCGCTTCGACAAGGATTTTCCAGGCGCCACCATCATCCGCCTGGAGCGCAATTACCGCTCGACCGCGCACATACTGGGCGCCGCCTCCCATCTCATCGCCCACAATGAGGGCCGCTTCGGCAAGACACTGTTCACCGACCGCGACGAGCCGGAGGATGGCAAGGTGCATGTCCACGCCGCCTGGGATTCCGAGGAGGAAGCCCGCGCCGTCGGCGAGACCATCGAGGCCTACCAGCGGCAGAAGCACAATCTCAACGACATGGCCATCCTGGTGCGCGCGTCCTTCCAGATGCGCGAGTTCGAGGACCGCTTCGTCACGCTCGGCCTCAACTACCGCGTCATTGGCGGTCCGCGCTTTTATGAGCGCCTCGAAATCCGCGACGCGCTGGCCTTCTTCCGCGTCGTCGCGCAAGGCGCCGACGACCTTGCCTTCGAGCGTATCGTCAATGTGCCCAAGCGCGGGCTGGGCGAGGCCACCATCCGCCAGATCCACGACACGGCCCGCGCGCTTCGCGTGCCGATGCTGGAAGCCGCCGCCAAGCTGGCCGAAAGCGACGAATTGAAGCCGAAGCCGCGCGCCGCACTGCGCGAGGTATCGGCCAATTTCGAGCGCTGGCAGAAGGCGCTGGAGACCACGCCGCACACCGAGCTCGCCGAGACCATCCTCGAAGAGAGCGGCTACACCGACATGTGGAAGAACGACCGCTCGGTCGAAGCCCCCGGCCGGCTGGAGAACCTCAAGGAGCTCATCCGCTCCATGGAGGAATACGAATCGCTGCGCTCCTTCCTCGAGCATGTCGCGCTGGTGATGGACGCCGAGCAGAACGCCGAGCTCGATGCCGTCAACATCATGACGCTGCATTCGGCCAAGGGCCTCGAGTTCGAGACGGTCTTCCTGCCCGGCTGGGAGGAAGGCCTGTTCCCGCATCAGCGCGCGCTCGATGAAGGTGGACGTTCCGGGCTGGAGGAAGAGCGCCGGCTTGCCTATGTCGGCCTGACCCGCGCCAAGAAGAACCTGCATCTGTGGTTCGTCTCCAACCGCCGTATCCACGGCCTCTGGCAATCGACCATACCGTCGCGCTTCCTCGACGAACTGCCGGAAGCCCATGTCGAGGTCGCCGAAAGCGGCAATTCCTATGGCGGCTACGGCAATTCCTATGGCGGCGGCTCATTCGCCCCGGGCCGTGGCGGCCAGGGTGCAGGCAGACAGAACCCCTACGGCGCCTCGCGCTTCGACAGCGTCGGCGGCAACAATGGCGGCGCGGAAAAATCCGGCGCCTTCTCCAACACCTACGCGACGCCGGGCTGGCAGCGCGCGCAGGCCAACCGCACCGAAGCGACCGACCGCAACTGGGGCTCGCGCTCCGGCCACCAGGTCGAGCGCATTGGCTATGGCGAGACCGATTCCGGCTATGGCGCCGGCCGCACCTCGGTCAAGGGCCGCACCATCGACGGCGAACTGGTCGCCAAATCCGTCGCCGACAAGCCGTCCCCCTTCAATGTCGGCGACCGCGTCTTCCACCAGAAATTCGGCAACGGCAACATTTCCGCCATCGAAGGCAACAAGCTGACCATCGACTTCGACAAGGCCGGCCAGAAACGCGTGCTGGACGGGTTCGTGGCGGCGGTGTGAAAGGGGCGGTGCCCCATGTTGCCTCCCCGCCCCCGGATATCGAAACCCAGCGGGCAACGGATCTGGATTGTCGCGGCCTATCGCTCGGCGACTTGGGAAAGTCCCGTGGGCTGGAGATCGGCTGCGCCTTTTCCGGACATTCCGATCCGCTGTATCGCCGGCTGCTTGCGCATCACTGCCGGCTGATCGTGCCCGAATGGCAGTTGAAGCCGCGATTTCTGCGCCCACGCCGTGCCGCGCCGTACAATTTCGGTCCCGCGGATGCGATCGCTGGTTTCGCGGCTTCCAACGACATGGCATTCCACGGCCATACGCTGTTCTGGCACGAAGAGCCGATCCGCTGGGCGCAAAGTGAAAACTTCGAGCGGGTGAAGCGCAGCTATGGCGGCTTCATCGGCGATGTCATGCAACACTACCCCCAGGCGGTCTCGTGGGATGTCTTCAACGAGATCGTCGGGGAGCAGGCACCGTTGCGCGACGAATTTTTCGTCCAGACCTTCGGGCTGAGGTTCATCGATCACTGCCTGCGACTCGCCGGGGATTGTGCCCCTGCCGCGCGCCTTGCCCTCAACGATTACAATCTGGAATGCGCCACCGACTGGTCTCAGGCCAAGCGGGACAACATGTTGCGGCTGGTCGAGCAGATCAAGGTCATGGGCAGCCCGCTGCATGCGATCGGCATCCAGGGCCATCTGTCGTCGATGCACAAGGCGTCGGCTGAATCCACAGTGCGCTTCATCGACCGGTTGGCGGATCTCGGTCTCGACGTCTTCATTTCGGAACTCGACGTCAACGACTCCACCATGCCCGCCGACATTGCGGTCCGCGACAGTGAAGTCGCGGCCTACTACGAAGAGTTCCTGGCAGCGGTATTGAGCCGACCCGCCGTCAAGCGCCTGGTGTTCTGGGGTATCTCGGATTTCGACAATTGGGTGGTTCGGCGCCAGACCCGGGAAAGGCGCCGATCCGGCAAGGCGCGACCAGCGCTGTTCGACGAACGGCTTCAGCCGAAGCCGGCTTTTGACGCGGTGGTGCGCGCATTGCTGAACGCACCGCCACGCTGAGAGCCGTCGCCGGACTAGGCTTTGACCACCCGATCGCAGACAATGCCGTTGCGCTGCATGGCGTTGCGCGTGTCGATGATCAGCCGCGAATGGTTGGCCAGCAAGCCGTAATCGATCCCATCATGATCGGTGACGATGACCACGGCGTCATAGGCGCCGATGGAATCACGGCTGAGCCGGATGCAGTTCTTGCCGGCAAGTGTCGGGTGCTTGCGGGTCTTTGGGATGCGCGCAACGTGAGGGTCGTGATAGGCGATGTCGGCGGCGCGCGTTTCCAGCAATTCGATCAGCTTCAGCGCCGGGCTTTCACGAACGTCGGAGACGTTCTTCTTGTAGGCGACGCCGACGATGAGGATGGATGCCTGGCTGAGCGGCAGGCCGAGATGCGTGTCGAGTGCTTCCGTCAGCTTCGACATCACGTAGTGTGGCATGGAGACGTTGATCTCGCCGGCGAGCTCGATGAATTTCGTCGACACTTCGAATTCACGCGACTTCCATGTCAAATAGAACGGGTCGATCGGTATGCAGTGGCCGCCGAGCCCGGGCCCGGGGTAGAAAGGCATGTAGCCGAACGGCTTGGTCTTTGCCGCCTCGATCACTTCCCAGATGTCGATGCCCATGGCGCCGTAGATCACCTTGAGCTCATTGACCAGGGCGATATTGACCGCCCGGAAAATGTTCTCGGTGAGCTTCACCACTTCGGCGACCTTGATGCTTGAAACAGGAACGACCTTGTCGACGATCGCGCCATAGAACTGCGCGACCAGCGCGGCCGCGACCGGACCATCGCCGGCGACAACCTTGGGAATGGTCGTGGTTTCGAATCCGGCGCTGCCCGGATCTTCGCGTTCGGGAGAATAGCCGAGAAAGAAATCCCTCCCCGATCGATAGCCCCCCGCTTCGAGGATCGGCTTCATCACCTCATCCGTGGTTCCGGGATAGGTGGTGGATTCAAGAACGATCAGCTGGTCCTTTCTCAAATGCGCCGCGATGGCGCGCGTCGTGTTCTCGACAAAGGACAAGTCGGGCTCGCGCTGCTTGGTCAGCGGCGTCGGCACGCATATCGATATGACATCGCATTCAGCGAAAACCGCAAAGTCGGAAGTCGGCCTGAACGACCCGTCCGACATGACGGACTGTAGCGTCTCGTCCGTGACCGCGCCGATATAGGAGCGGCCGGTCCTCAGCTTTTCGACCTTGCTGTTGTCGACGTCGAAGCCGATCACCTTGAAGCCGGCGCGCGCCGTCGCCGCCGCCAACGGCAGGCCGACATAGCCGAGACCCACGACGCCGATCGTGGCTGTACGCATTTCCAATTTTGAAAGGAGCACCGCTCCTCGCGATTGCCCGACCAGTACGGTCATGTCACGCCTCCTGCTCACAGCGACGTGTTTCGACGCTGTATCCTGAATTTTGCGAGCCGCGATGCCGGGGAAGCTGGACAAGCTGCCTGGCGTCGCGGTTCGCGCCCACAGGGCAAAGCGCAACCTTTGTGCCAGTTTGAATTCTGGAACGGATTCCCGCCTTGGGAACGGCGCAGGAGGTGGGAAAACGAGCTTTTCGGCTGCTACGGACGCATCGGCTTGTCAAGCTTCATCGGTGTTCCATTTTCGGACACCTTTGTTGCAAGATAGCTCATGTAATGCCGGCTATTAAAAAAAACATAATGATTACAGAGACGTAATTAACCAAAGCCGTTGACCATATCGTTAACGATTAGTTGCATTGCCTGTGGAAATGTTCTTTCCATGCGAAAAGCGCACAACGACTAGGTGCGATTTCCCCCGCACTCAATGCTGGATTGCTCATATGAATAAAACCAAAGAGCTCAGGTGCCTGATCGCTGGCGGAGCCGGGTTTGTGGGAACCAACCTTGCCCGCCGCCTTCTCGAACAGGGCGCCTCCGTCGACTGTGCCGACAACTTTTCGACTGGTCGAAAATCCAATGTCGCGGATCTCGCGCGGTATCCCAAATTCCGTTTCCTGAAGCTCGACATTGCCGATACCGCTTCATGCAATCGCCTGCTGCGTCGCCGCTACAGCCACGTCTACAACCTGGCCTGTCCGACGGGCGTTCCCAACATTGCGCTGCTCGGCGAAGAAATGCTGATGGCCTCGTCCCTCGGTGCGCTGAACCTGCTGAAGGTCGCTCGCCGGTCGAGGGCCAGATATCTCTTTGCCAGCACGGCGGAGGCCTATGGCGACCCCGAGATTTTCCCGCAGCCGGAAAGCTATGTCGGAAAGGTCGATCCGGTCGGCCCGCGCAGTCCCTATGAGGAGGGAAAACGCTTCGGCGAAGCCCTGACCCGCTTCTGGGGGCGCAAGCACAATGTCGACGTTCGCATCGTGCGCATCTTCAACACCTACGGTCCCGCGATGTCGCCGGACGACCAGCGTGTCGTCCCGCAGATGCTATCGCGGCTGATCGCCGGCAGGCCGGTGCCGATCTATGGCGATGGCAGCCAGACCCGCACCTTCCTGCATGTCGACGATCTCGTGCGCGGCCTGCTGACGGTGATGGAGAAGGGCGAGAGCGCCGAGGTCTACAACATCGGCGGCGCCACGCAGATCACCATCCGCGAGTTGTTCGAGCTGGTGAAAACAGCAACCGGTCTTCTCGGCAAGGCCGTCTTCGAAAAACACTTCATTGCCGATCATCGTGGCCGCTGGCCCGACACCACCAAGATACAGGCGCTGGGCTGGCGCCAGCAGGTGGCACTCGCGGACGGCATTCGCCAAAGCCACCGGGATCTGCTGGCGTCCATCGAGGCCCGTCGGGTCACGAAAACCGCCCCCCAGGTCAAACGTCCCGCCTTGGTCGAACGTCGCTCCTCCGGTCCCGATCAGCAGTGGCAGACCTTGCCATGACCGACGTCGCCGCGGCCAACGTCCTTATGATGGTGCTGAGCGCGTCGCTCGGCATCAACATCGCGTTCTGGTGCACGGTCGGCCTCGTCAGGTTCGTCGTCGAGATCGGCTCTGGGAGACGTTTCGAAAATCCGACCGCCATCGGCATCGCCGATGTCGCCGTCGTCATCCCGGCCCACAACGAGGAAATCGCACTGCCGAAATGCATTGCGGCGCTGACGGCGATCATTCCCGCAAGACAGATCTTCGTCGCCAGCGACGGCTCTCGTGACGCCACCGTCGCCATCGCGCGCGCCGCCGGCTGCAGGGCGCTCGACATCCAGCCGAATGGTGGCAAGGCCAAGGCGATCGACAAGGCGATCAACCACTATCGCCTGTGCGATCGTTACCAGGCCGTGCTGATCCAGGACGCGGATTCGGAAATCGACCGGCACTATTTCGAACATGCCTTGCCGTTGTTCGATGATCCGAACGTGGCGGCAGTGGCGGGCCACGTGCTGTCGCGCTGGCGCGAACAGCGCTGGCCGAGCATGGATATGCTCTATGCGGCATACAGGACACGCCTCTACCGGATCCTGCAGACGGCGTTCCAGTACGGGCAGTCCTGGAAATGGACGAATGTCAGCTACATCGCGCCCGGCTTCGCCAGCATCTACCGCGCGAGCGCCCTTCGCCAGATCGACATCACGGCGCCCGGCCTTGTCATCGAGGATTTCAACATGACCTTCGAGGTCCAGCGCAAAGGGCTGGGCCGCGTTGCCTATTCGCCCAGGGCGCGGTGCTCTTCGGAAGATCCGTTCACCCTCAACGATTACCGCAAGCAGGTTCAGCGCTGGTATCTCGGTTTCTGGCAGACAGTGCGGCGCCACGGGGTCTGGCCGAGCCGCTTCTGGCTATCACTGGGCGGTCTGCTTGCCGAACTGCTCGTCATCTCGCTGTTTGCGCTGGCGCTCCCCTTGGCCGCCATCCTCTATTTGGCGACCGGCTTCGAAACACCGGCCCTCTCGCTAAGCGAACTCGCCGTGCACCCCGTATCGCCGCTTGGCCTCCTGGCACTGTTTCTCGCCGTCGATTACGCGCTCACCTTTGTTGTGGCGGTCATCGAATGCCGGCCGAGCATGCTCCTCTACGGTATCGCGTTCCCGGTCATTCGACTTCTCGACGCAGCGCTCTTCCTGCGCGCGCTGTTCAAGTCATTCTCCGTGCAATCCGATGGCCGTTGGGTCAGTCCGGAACGGTACACGGCGGCCATTCCCGCAGGGAGGTAGAGATGAACATAACCCGTCGCACCGCTGTTCTTGGTGGCCTGGCGATGCCGCTGCTGGCATTGGCGGGCAACGGCATTTCGCGAACCGAGGCCGCAGAGAAATTGCCCAACCCGCTGATCGTGACGATCAGCGGGCTCGATGCCACGGCAAAGCCTGCCCGGCTCGCAGCGCTCACCGATGCGTTCCTGACCCGCAAGGTGCCGATCCTTGTCACGGTCGCGCCCATCGATCCCGCGGGCAATTTGCTCGATTACAATTCCGAGGTGGCCAAATGGCTGCGCCAGATGGCCTTGCTCAATACGGACGGTATCGAATTCGGCGCGCACACAAACACCATCACGTCGGACGATCCGTACTTCCAGGCACGGCAGGCCAGCGACATCCAGGCCGCGTTTTCCTATCTGGTCAACGAATACCAGAGATATCAGTCGAAGGCCGTGATCACGGCTTTGACGATGACAACCAATTCGCCGCTGCGCTCGCACCAGGACGCGTCGTCGCTGCGCGCGGCCGGAATCCGTTCGCTCATCAGGCTGCGTGGCGGGCTCGAGGACAAGGTCAGGCTGCAGCCCGACGATGGCGGCTACTGGAGCACCACCACCGACCTGGTCAACGTCTTCGCCTCCGCCCTGACCTCGACCAGACCGGCGGTCGCCGGTGCGGGACCAATGGATGTGCAGACCCTCGGCGCGAACATCGCCGGCCTGGCTGCCGGCGGTAACCCGATCGTTATCGATGTCCCGTTCGCGGCGCTGGCAGCCCTCGGCGACGGCGATCTCGCGGATTACGCGGCCAATGTCGCACAAGCAGTTCTTTCCGCCATATCGACGGGCAAGGTACGGGGCATTCTGCCGAAGAAACTCTACGTCCAGAGCAAGCAGACCAGCCGCCTCATCGTCGTCCGGGTCGATGATCTCAGGCTGGACACCGACACCGACCCGAGCCACATGGCTTTTGTCTACGGGCTGATCGAGGACGGTTACCCCGTTACCGATGCGATAATCCCTTCGCCGCGGTCGGGCCTTTTGTCCAAGGATGAAAAGAGCAAGGCCTTTTTGCGCGCCATGCTGCCGGAAAAGCACTACGACATCGCCGCGCATGGCTGGAACCACACGCCGCAGGAACTGCTCGGCAATTCGTCGCAAAAGAATTTCGACCTGATCAGGGACGGCATAAGCGAGGTCTATCGCTCGACGGGCAAGTTCCCGACCTCCTACATCCCGCCAAACGACGCCTTCGACGACAACACGCTGAATGCGCTGGCTGCCACCGGGACGCCGGTTTTCAGCGCCGAAAAAGGCGATCTGCGCCGGTTCAGCGGCCTCGACAAACGCGGCATCCTGCATGTCTCGAACACGATGAAATTCGAGAAGGCCTGGACCCCCGACCTTCCCTATTTCACCAAGCAGCAAGTGCTCGACTATTTTGGCACCGAGAACGATGCGGTGTTCTGCATCCATCCCGGCACCGCCAATACGCCTGAAAAGCAGGCATTGATCCTGGACATGCTGGCCGAGCTTTCCAGCCAGCGCGGCACGAAACTCGTGAACTTCGACGAATATTACCGCGCCGTCAGTCCGGCGATGCCCAAGGTCGATCTCATTCGAAGCGCGCGCGCCGATGTATCCGTGCGCGACTGGAAGAGGCCGGATCCGTATCCGCTGGACGACGGCGTGCTGAAGGCGGACGCGGCCCTGGCCTGGAGCTATTTCGACTGGGGCGCGAAGAACTACAACGGCATGGTCCCGGCCACCTCATGGGTCGAGTTCGGCAAGCAGACGGGTTATCCGTTCACGACGATGTGGGACGTGGGATCGCACATCCTCGCCGCCTTGTCGGCAGAACGCCTGGGCATCATCGGCCAAGCGGAATTCGAGACGACCATCAGCCGCATCATTGCGTTCCTGGGGGAGACGAACTTCCGTTATGCGGGCGGAAAACTGCCCCACACCGAGCGGGCGCTGAAACCGCAGGACGGCCAGCGCGACGGCTTCGATAGCGCCGACACCGGACGCTTGCTGATTGCCCTCAAGATTCTCGACAACTACACAGCCGGCGCATTCCCTGTTTTCGATCTCGTGTCCGGCTGGTCCTTCAAGCCCGTGCTCAAGGGCGGCGAAATGCATGTCGTGAATGACAAAGGCCGGATCTCGTCGGTCCATGCGAACAGCTATGCCGGCTATGCCGGTCGCGGCTACAGCCTCTGGGGCGAAGAGATCAAGCCTGTCTTCGGCACGACGGATCCCGGCCACAGCATGGACGACGCGGTTCTCGCGCTGACGGAAATCCAGCGCCGGGGCCGCATCGCCACCGAACCGCATGTCACCGAGGAGATCGAGCTCGGCGGTTCGCCGCATGGCCGCCTGATGGCCGATATCCTCTATGCGGCTCAGCTCAAGCGCTACCGCGAAACCGGAATAGCCACCTGCGTCACCGAATCCGCCATGGCCGGCGCGCCCTACTTCACCTACCAGGGCTATCAGTTGACCAACGATGGAGGGACCTTCACCGTCGATACGCAGAAAACCTCGTCGCCCGACAAGGCAGCCAAACTTGCTGATTCATTGCGCCTGGTCAGCGCCAAGGGTGCATATCTCTGGCATGCGGCGCGTCCCGGCGACTATTCGAGTACCCTCGTCGAGCTGATCAGGAACAAGGCGAAAATGCCCAGCATGGGATTCTCCTCCGGCATTTCGGAAAAGACGGGCAAAGCCGTCCCCGTGACCGACATCAACACCAACGGCATCATCCTCGAGGCCGTCGCCTATATCCTTGGCGGTAGAAAGCCGCTCCTGCTTTCCGAAGGGGCAGCCTAGCGGCCGGTGCCTTCCGGGCAGCTGTTCACCGATAGCGCGCCTGGTTCCATTTATGGCCGAGCAGAGACAGGATGATGATCAGCCCGTTGAAGAACTGGACGTAGAAGCCGCTCAAGCCCGCTGCCACGACGCCGGTCTGGATGAACGAGACCGTGACGGCGCCGATCGCGCCACCGACAACGGTGCCGATGCCGCCCCAGGTCGGCGTGCCGCCGACGAACACCGAGGCCAGCACCGGCAAGAGATAGCCGTCGCCGGCGGTCGGCCACCAGGTGAAGTTGATCATCACCGAAAAGGTGCCGGCGATCGCCGCGCCGATGCCGACAAAGACGAACACCTTGACCCGGACGCGCTTGACGTCGATGCCCATCTGCTGGGCGCTGTCGGGGTTGTCACCGACCACCCTCACCTGCGCGCCGAAGCGGTGGCGGTTATAGAGCATCGCCGACAGCACGACGAAGGCGATGGCCCAGAAGATCTGCACCGGAATGCCATAGACCTGGCTGGAGAAGATCTTGTAGGCCCAGCTGTCGGCAAGGCTGGTCAGCGCCATCGACTTGCCCTCGTTGATGATCTGGATCAGCCCACGCAACAGGAAATTCATGCCGAGCGTGGCGATCAGCGATGACAGCCCGCCATAGACGACCAGCGAGCCGACCAGGAAACCGAGCAGCATGCCGGTGACGAGCGCGGCGGCGATGCCAAGGAACGGATCGTAGCCGGCCTGCACGACCAGCGCGAAGACCCAGGAAGCAAAACCCATCGTTGCCGGAAACGACAGGTCGATCTCGCCGCAGGTGACGACGAAGACCAGAGGCACCACCACGAACAGCGCCACCGGCAGCGTGGTCAGCACGGAACTGTAGAGATACCAGGTGGTGAAGACGGTCGGGTTGGCGATCATGAACACCGCCATCATGACGATGAACACGCCGAGCGTGCCGAGTGCCGCGCGGTTGTCGATGACGAAACCGCGCAGCCAGTGATCGGACGGGTGTTTCCACTCTTTCCGGGCTGGCTCGCCGTGCGACAGGCCCAGAGGATTCTGCAGATCGGGTTCCATGGTCTTGCTCATAGCGCTGCGCTCCCCACGTCACCGGCCTCGTGCAATCCCGGCAATCCGCCGGGATGCGCTACGTCTTCCATGAAATTGATGAGATCTTCCGCCGACTTGACCTCGCTGCGGTCGGCGGTGAGCGCCACCTTGCCGCGGTCCATCACCACGAAGCGGTCGGCGATGTCGAAGACGTGGTGGATGTTGTGGCCGATGAACAGGATCGAGCGGCCGCTCGTCCGCACCTGGCGCACGAAATGGAAGACCTTGGCGGTCTCGGTCAGCGACAGTGCCGTCGTCGGCTCGTCGAGGATGATCAGTTCCGCCTGCTTGTAGATGGCCCGCGCGATCGCCACGCCCTGGCGCTCGCCGCCCGAAAGCTGGCCGACGATCGAATGCGGCGTGAACACTTTCGAGGTGAAGCCGATCTCGCGCATCAGCCGGCTGGCCTCCTCGATCTCCTTGTTGACCTTCAGCCAGCCGAGCCAGCCGGTGAGTTCGCGGCCCATGAAGATGTTGCGCACGATCGTCTGCTGCACCGCCAGCGCCCGGTCCTGGAACACCGTCTCGATGCCGGCTTCGCGCGAGCGCGCCGCGCTCCATCCCGTCACCGGCTTGCCGCGGATGAGGATCTCGCCGCTGGTCGGCTTGACCACGCCGGAGAGGATCTTGATCAGCGTCGACTTGCCGGCGCCGTTGTCGCCGATCAGGCCGACCACCTCGCCACGGTCGACACTGAGATTGACCCCGCCCAGTGCATAGACATGGCCGTAGGACTTGCTGATGTCGCGCAGTTCGATGATGCGTTCGGCCATCGGATCCTCGCTTTTCATTGTTGGTTGCCGTACATCTTCACCGGCGGTCCTGCCGGCCGGGCTCGGCCCGGCCGGCAGCCTTGGGAGGTCAGCGCAGCGCCTGCTTGGCGAGCTCTGAGACGATCTCGTAGTTCTGCGGCGTGACGAAGCCGGCACCGGTGTCGACATTCATCGGCGCCAGCCCCAGCACCACTTGCTGGCAAAGGCTGAGGATCGGCAGATAGCCCTGCAGGAACGGCTGCTGGTCGGCTGTCAGTTGCACCCATCCGCCCTTGAAGCCCTCGACGATCTGCGGGCTGGTGTCGAAGCCGAAATTGAAGACATCGCCCGGCTTCCGCCCTGCGGCCTGCATGTAGGTCGGCACATTGCCGAGCATCTGCCCGCCGGGATAGCCGACCGCCTTCACAGTGGGATTGTTGAGCAGTGCCGCGGTGATCACCGGGATGGCGAGATTCGGATCGGCTGCCCACTCGGGTACGGAATTGATTTGAATGACATCGACGCCGGCCTCTTTCAGCGCGGCCACCGTCCCACGCTCGCGTGCGCCCCGGCTCTCATTGTCGAACGGGCCGATCATGATCGCCTTGTCACCGGACTTCAGCCCGGCCAGCTTGAACGCCTCGGCACCGAGCGCGCGGCCCTGCTGCTCCTGCTGGGCGCCGACATAGCCGCCGCCGAATGCCGCCGTCACCTTCGGCACCGGCACGTTCTGGTACATCATCTTGATGCCGTCCTTGTGCGCCTGCTGGGCCAGCGGCATGATCGCGTCATCACCGGGATGGCCCATCATGGCGATACCGCCGGGCTTGACCGCTACCGCCTCGCGCAATTGCTGCACCATCTTTTCGACGTCCCAGCCGGAGAAGATGTAGTCGACCTTCGGGCCGAGATCGGCGGCCGCCTGCTTGGCGCCATTGTAGACGATGGTGCCGAAGGCGTCGCCCTCGGCGCCGCCGACGAAGAAGCGGATATGGACGTCCTTGCACCATTGGGCGTCGAGCGCCTGCGCCGGCGGGGTCGAGATTGCGGCGGCGAGCGCCGTGGCGGCAGCCACGACCGTCAAGCGCGGAAGTGTCCTTCTCATCGTCATGCTCATGCACTTATCCTCCCTTTGTTTCCTCGCTAGCCGAGGGTTTTGGACGATCGCTTCGGCAATGCGCCGCAATCTTCGCTGGCCGGCCCTCCCGCCGGCCCGCACTCACGCCGGATTCTGCAGGTAGCTGGCACCTCCCCGGCATTGCTTGAGATAATCCAGCGCCCGCGCCTGACCGGTAATTTCAAGGTCGCCGCGATAGACCGGATCGTGCCAGCCCTCGATGTCGATGGCGCCCTTGTACCCGGCCAGCCGCAATTCGCTGATCACCCGCGTCCAGTCGCTGTCGCCAAAGCCAGGCGTGCGCATCTGCACGAACGGCAGGCGGCCGAACACGCCGTGCTCGCGGATGACGTCCCAGCGCACCGTCGCGTCCTTGCCATGGACATGGAAGATGCGCGGTGCCCATTTGCGGATTTGCGGGATCGGATCGATCAGGTAGACGAGCTGGTGGCAGGGCTCCCATTCCAGCCCGAGATTTTCGTCGGGCAATTCGTTGAACATCAGCTCCCAGGCGTCCGGGTTGTGGGCGATGTTCCAGTCTCCACCAGCCCAGTTGCCGTCCATGGCGCAGTTCTCGAAAGCGATCCGCACGCCCTTGTCGGCGGCGCGTTTTGCCAGCGGCCCCCACACTTCCTTGAAGCGCGGCAGACTCTCCGGCAGCGGCTTGCCGCGGAGGCGACCGGTGAAGCCGCTGACCGTCGAGGCGCCGAACAGATGCGCGTTGTCGATCACCGTTTCCCGGGCCTTGAGCACGCCGCGATCGACATCGCCGCTCTCCAGCGGATTGCCGAAGACGCCGATCGAGGACATTGTGACGTCGGCATCGCCGATCGCCTCGCGGATCTGACCGGCCAGGCGCGGCAGGTCCTTGCCGCCCAGCGTCTGCCAGAAGAAGGGCTGGATGCTCTCGAATCCCAGCGGCAGGATCGCCTTGATGTAGGCGGCCGGATCGTCGAGGTTGGCCCGCACCATGGTGCCGATCCGGATGTCGAGAAGCGGGTTTGGCATCATTGTCCTTCCTGTGTGGGGATCGCCACCCGGCGCCCGGTCTCGGCGCTCTCGATGGCGCCGAAGACCATGGCCAGGCTCTTGATGTTGTCGGTGCCGCGCGTCTCCGGCTCGGTGCCGGTCTCGATCGCGCGCATGAAATCCTGGATGATGCCGAGATGGCCGCCGATGCGGTCGGCGGGATCGAGCGGCGGAACCTCGATCGCCTCGATTTTGTCGAACAAGCCGTCGCGGCCCGGCACCACCACCTCTGCCTTTAGCGCGTCGTTGCCATCCCAAATGAGGCTGCCGCGCTCGGCGACGATGCGCCATGTGCTTTCCCAGCTGGTGCGGAAGCCGACGGCGCACCAGGAACCGGCATAGGTGAACCGCTTGCCGCCGCCGAGATCGAAGACCGCGGCTGCCGACGATCCCTGCCGGTACCAGGAATTGGCCGGCTCCCATTCCAGGCAATAGACGCTGGCCGGTTCGCCGGCGACCATGTAGCGGGCGGCGTCGAATGTATGGATCGCCATGTCGAGCAGCAGCACATGCGCCATCTCCTCGCGAAATCCGCCGAAATGCGGCGCGACGAAAAACTCGGCATGGATGCTGGTCGCGGCACCGATGGCGCCGGAGTCGAGAAAGCGCCTGATGCGCCTGACATTGGCGACATAGCGCCGGTTCTGGACGACGGCATGGACATGCCCGGCCTGGCGCGCGGCCTCGACGATGGCGCGCGCATTCTCCGGACTGTCGGCGAGCGGTTTTTCCGTCAGCAAATGGCAATGATGGGCAAAGGCGGAGAACGCAACCTCGCGCCGGGCGGCGGGAACCACGACATCGAACACCGCGTCGGGCCTGGTTTGATCGAGTACCGCGTCGAGGCTGGTGCCGATGACGGCCCTGGTGAGATCGTATTCGCGCGCCCTCGCCTTCGCCCGTTCGGCGTCGAGGTCGACAAGGCCGACAATGGCAAGCCCGTCGATCTGCCTGGCGGCATCGAGCCACTGCCTGCTCATCGCTCCGCAGCCGACGAGGACGACATTCATCATCCGGCATTCCTCCCGTCCGGTCCCTCCAGACCGAATGTCACGGCATTCACGGCATCACCGTAAACGTTTTCCCGTAAACGTTTACGAGAACACACCCGATAGCGTAGAATGTCAATCGGCTGCCTGCGAAAATCATCCCGAAGCCTTGGCCTGAGCGGCAGCCGGTGCTAGCCAAGGGTCGGGGGAGAACTGTCCTTGGCGTCCAGCATCCACGACCTTGCGCGTCACCTGAACATTTCGATCGGCACCGTGTCGCGGGCGCTGAATGGCCGCGCCGACGTCAATGCCGACACCCGCCAGCGCGTGCTCGAAGCGGCCAAAAAGCTCAACTATTCGCCGAACCAATCCGGCCGCAGCCTGCGCCAGGGCGCCACCCGTTCGATCGCCTTCATGCTGCAGCCGCATCCCGGCGACCAGCAATATGGGGAACCGTTCTTCATCCCGTTCCTGACTGGTCTGCAGGCGCGGCTCGCCGACTATGACCTGGATCTGATGGTCGTCATGGGTGAGCCCGGCCAATATCAGCAGGAGAGGCTGCGCCGTGTGGTTGAGACGCGCCGAGCCGACGCGGTTGTGTTGGCCAACACACGGCGGGAAGACGATCGGATCGATTATCTCAGCAAGGCCGGCTTTCCTTTTGCAACGCTTGGCCGAAGTCAATCCGGCGGCGACACCTATCCTTCGCTCGATATCGATTTCGAGAGGGCGGGTGATGAAGCCGTCGACCGGCTGGTCGCGCGCGGCCATCACCGCATCGCTGCCATCCGCCCTTCGCACGATCTCAACTTCGGCTACCTGTTCCTGGACGGCTATCGCAAGGCGCTGGAGCGGCACGGCATTGAAGTCGACCCCGGCCTGATCGCCGACGGCTTCATCAACGAGGCCGGCGGCTATCAGGTGACGGCGGACGTAATGCTCTCCAAGGATCGGCCCACCGCCATCATCTTCAACAATGACGCCATGGCGCTCGGCGGCTGCAAGGCGCTGGCCGAGATGGGCATCCGGCCCGGCCATGATATTGCAGTGATCGTCATCGTCGACACGCCGCTTTGCCGCTATTTTTCCCCGGCGCTGACAGCCTTCCGTCCGTCGCTGGAGCCGATGGGACAGCGGCTGGCCGAAATGCTGCTGGCTTCGATCCCGGCCTTCGCCGGTCCGGAAGGTCCCCGCATCATCCGCGAGGTCTGGCCGCTGGAACTGGTGGCGCGCGACAGCGATTGATTTGACACAGCGGCTGCCGCGTCAAAGGCCGGCGGCCTCAATCCACCTTCTTCTCGCCTCTCTCGCCGGCCTTGACGATATCGCCGGTGGTGAACAGGATTTCCTTCAGTTCCGCCCGCCAGTCCTTTTTCTGGCGCAGCAGGAATTCGAGATCCATGCCGAAATGCTTGAACTCCTCGCCCTGCGCGTTCTTCATGATGGCGCGCGCCTGCGGGTCCTTCTCCACCGACATGCGCTGTTCGTACCAGCCGATCGCTTCCGCCTCCTCGATCAGCGAGGTGATCATGCGGGCAAAGGTCCGTACCTTCTGCGACAGTTCTTCAGGCGGTTCGTGATACTGGTCGAAACCCATGTCGTCCTCCGTGGTTCATCCCCATGAATGCCTGGGAATGTCGCGCGGTTCCGCATCATCGCTGCAATTCCGCCAGCGCCCTCTCCAGCGGCATCGGTGAAATCTGGATCGGGCCGGAGAACGGCACGTCCATGTCGAGGATCAGGTAGAGTGCCCCGGCGATCAGCACGGCCGAAACAACGTAGGTTGCGACAGTGATCGCATTCTTCGGTGCCCTGAACCCGAAACTGGCGAAGATCAGCGCCAGCCACGCAACCAGCATGGCAATCAGCGGCCAAGGGATCGCACCTTCCGACTGCTCGACCAGAATCCAGCGCAATTCCAGCACCTTCTGCAGGCGCTGGCGTCCATCCTGCAGAAGGGAGCCACGGACAGCGTCGGGCGGCGTCAGCGCATTCAGCCGTGAGCCGATCTCCGTCAGCAGACGTTCGGACAGCTGGTTGGCGACGATAGGCGTTTCGCTCGTCTGTGACGAGGTGGCCACCACCCTCTGCACGTAGGCGACCAACGGCTGGCGCACCGCGTCGGTTTCCGGGCCATACTGGCGCAAGGTCCTGTCGAGCAGGATCAGCTCCGTCGCATAGGCGTGCACATTGTGATCGACCGACTCGAAGGTGTTCTTGGCCGAGTTGATCATCAGGCCGAGCACCAGCGAGGTCATCACCCCGAACAGGTTGGCGGCAAGCCGGACCACATTGTTGGTGTCGTCATCGCGATGTCTGGCCGGCAGCTTGGGCCAGACCGCCATGCTGACCAGCGGCGCCGCCACCAGGCACAGGAAAATCATCACTGCGATCAAGGCTTCGCGCATGCCGCTCATTTCTGCACGGCATGCGCCAATTGCCAATGGCAAGGACCCATCGCACCGCGAAAGTTGCGGCAGGCGCGGGGGTCTCTGGCGGCTACTCGCGCCTCACGACACCGGTGCTGCCCCGCCCTCTGCGGTGCGCCGCGCGATGAATTCGTCGAGCACGCCTGATGTGGCGGCAGCCGTTGCCGGCGGTACGAAATCGGCAAGTGTGCGTCTCCAGACACCGGTGGCGCGCTCGCTTGCCGTCTTCGACCCGCTTTGCGTCCAGTTGCCGAAATTCGACCAGTCGGCCACCAGCGGCTCATAGAAAGCGGTGCGGTAGCGTGCCATCGTGTGGCCGGCCGAGAAGAAATGGCCGCCCGGCTGCACTTCGGCGATCGCCTCGAAGCCGATCGTATCGGTGTCGCCAGGCGTCGCGGCACACAGTTCAGCCACCGTCTGCAGCGCCTCGATGTCGGTGATCAGCTTCTCGAAGGAGACACTCAGGCCCCCCTCCAGCCAGCCGGCGGCATGAATGCACATCGTCGCTCCGGCCAGCACCGAACCCCACAGCGCGAACTGCGTCTCGTGCGCCGCCTGTGCGTCGGAGATGTTCGCCGCGCTGCCGCCGCCCGACCGCCACGGCAGGCCGGTGAAGCGCGCCAGCTGGCCGGCCCCTAGTGTCGCCTTGACGTGCTCCGGCGTGCCGAAGGCGGGCGCACCCGATTTCATGTCGACATTGGAGGAGAAGGAGCCGTAGACGACCGGCGCGCCGGGCCGCACGATCTGCGCCAGCGTCAGCCCGGCCAGCGCTTCGGCATGCTGCAGCGTCAGCGCACCGGCGACCGTGATCGGCGCCATGGCCCCCGCCAGGCAGAACGGGGTGATGACGGAGACCTGCCCGGCCCTGGCGAAATCGATGATGCCTTGCGCCATCGGAATGTCGAGCTGGCGCGGCGAGTTGGTGTTGATGACGGTGTAGCAATGGGCATTTGCCAGGAACTCGTCCTCCGACAGGCCACGCGCCAGCCGCAGCATCTCGAAGCCGTCTTCGACCTGCGGCGTGCCGCGCGCGAAGACGAACGGAAACTTGTCGGACAGCGTCAGCTGCGCGCGGTTGACGGCATAATGGCGAAAACGGTTGTCGACATCCTGCGGCTCGATGCACGGTCCCAGCATATGCAGCACGTCGAAATGCTGCACCAGCCGGATCAGGTCCTCGAAATCGGCCAGCGTTCCCGGCCGCCGGCCGCGCCCGAGATCGGTGACGTTCGGCGCCCCGCATCCGGCCAGGAAGGTCATCGAGCCGAGTTCGAGGCTGAGGTCGCGGGACCGAGAACCGGCATGAGCGAGGATCGATTTCGGCGCCGAGGCCAGTGCCGCCGTCACCATGTCGCGGCCGATGCGCACCATGTCGGTGTCCGGGTCGACCAGGGCGCCGGCGTCGGCGAAAACCTCACGCGCCCGCGGCAGCAGCACCTTGATGCCGAGCTCTTCCAGCACGCGCAATGCCGTGTCGTGAATCGAAGCGACCTGATCGGCGGAAAAGATCGGCTGTGGCAGGAACGGGTTCTTCAGTGAACGGTAGTTGGGATGGCGGCTGCTCTCGCTGCCGGCCTCGCCCGTACGCCCGCGCCGGCGTTCGCGCCTGCTGTCTCGTGCCGCGTCATCGATCATCGGAAATCCTCCTCATTGCCGCATCGCGTTACCCTGGGGATCGTAGGGCGAGGCCGCGATGACGCGCGCCGGCCGCTCTATGCCAATGATATGGACCGAAAGCGCGGTGCCCTCGCCCGCGAAATCGCGGTCGACGAGCGCCAGCGCCAGGCTTTTGCCGACCGCGTAGCCGTAGCCGCCTGAGGTGACGAAGCCGACACGCCGGCCCCGGTGCCAGACCGGCTCGAAGCCGCTGGCGTCGGCGTCGATGGCATCGATCTCCAATGTCACCACGCATTGGCAAGCATCGCCGCCATCGCGCTCCTTCAATGCCGCCGCGCGGCCGATGAAGTCGCCCTTGTCGAAAGCGATGAAGCGGTCGAGACCGGTCTGGCCGGGCGTGTAGCCCTGCGTGAATTCGCGCGACCAGATGCCGAAGCTTTTCTCCAGCCGCAGCGCGTTGAGCGCGTAGTAGCCGATCTCGGCCAAACCGAGATCCTCGCCGGCGGCCAGCAGTGTCTCGCGCAGGCTGGCATGCATGGTCACCGGGCAACTGATCTCGAAGCCGAGCTCGCCGGCGATCGACAGCCGAGCCATGCGAGCCTGCACCATGCCGATGTCGAATGCGCCGCAGGCCATGAATGGCAGTGCCGCGCCGGACACATCCTGATGCGTCGTGCGTTCCAGGATCCTGCGCGCATTCGGTCCAGTCAGCAGGAAGCCGCTCATCGTGTCGGAAAGGTCGGTGACGGTGACGCCCGCCGCCGCATGGCTCTCGAACCAGCGCATGTGAAACTCACGCAGATAGTAGGAGCCCATCAGCCAATAGTCGCCGCCACCCCAGTTGAAGACGGTGAGGTCGCCCTTCAGCCGCCCGTCATGGCCGAGCATCGGCGCGAGCCTCGCCTGCCCCGGCCTTGGCAGCCTGCAGGCAAGCAGCCGGTCGAGCCATGCCTCCGCGCCGGGCCCGGACACGGCATAGCGCGAATAGGCCGAGATATCGACGAGGCCGGCGGCGCGCCGCACCTGCAGCGCCTCGTCGCCGACAATGTCGAAGGCGTTGGAGCGCCGCAACGTCGTGTTCTCGGCAAACCCCATCGGCGCGAAATAGGCCGGAATTTCCAGCCCCCATGACGCCGTCCATTCGCAGCCCGCCGCCGTCATGCCGTCATAGGCGCCGGGGCGTTTCAGCGGCCGGCCGGCGGGCAGCCGCTCATTGGGAAAGGTCATGACGAAACGGCGCGAATAGAATTGCCGCGTCGTCTGCTTGAGATAGCAGCGGTTGGCGGCGAAGGCGCCGTAGCGGGCAATATCCATGCCGAAGATGTCGGCTTGCGGCTCGCCGAAAATCATCCATTCGGCCAGCGATTTTCCAACGCCACCACCTTGGCTGAAGCCTGCCATGACGCCGCAGGCGACCCAGTAGTTCCTGAGGCCACGCACTGGCCCGACGATCGGATTGCCGTCCGGGGTGAAGGTGAAGGCGCCATTGACCCATTTGCGGATGCCGGCCGTCGCCAGGCAAGGAAAGCGCTCATAGGCCTTGGACAGCTCCGGGCTGATGCGGTCGATATCTTCCGGGATCAGCTCGATGCCGTAGTCCCACGGCGCGCCATCCATGTTCCAGTGCTTGGGGTTCTGCTCATAGACGCCGAGCAGCACGCCCTTGCGCTCTTGCCGAAGATAGGAAAAGCCGTCGAGATCGACGGCAAGGCCGAGCTCCTTGTCGAGAGCGGCAACCTCCGGAATGTCCTCGGTGATGAAATAATGGTGCTCCATCGGCGTCACCGGCAGGTCGACGCCGGCCATGCGGCCGAGCTGCTTTGCCCACAGCCCGCCCGCATTGACGACATGCTCGGCGACGATGGTGCCCTGTTCAGTGAGGACGTCCCAGCTTCCGTCGGCGCGCGCCTTCAGCTCGACGACCCGGTTGCGCAGGATGATGTCGGCACCGCGCTTCTTCGCGGCGCCCGCATAGGCATGCGTCGTTCCATAGGGATCGAGATGACCTTCGTTGGAATCATGCAGGCCGCCGAGCACACCCGTGACATCGACGACCGGGCAGATTTCCTTGATCTCTTCCGGCGTTACGAGGCGGGCTGTCTCGATGCCGACCGACTGGAACACCGCCCAGGCCGATTTCAGCCATTCCCAGCGCGCGGGATCACTGGCGATATTGACGCCGCCGGTCATGTGCAGGCCGATGTCCTGGCCGGATTCGGCCTCGATCTCGCGGTAGAGGTTGATGGTGTAGTCCTGCAGCGCCGCGACGTTGGGGTCGGCGTTGAGCGCGTGGAAACCGGCCGCGGCGTGCCAGGTCGAACCGGCCGTCAGCTCTGCGCGCTCGATCAGCGCCACATCGCTCCAGCCGAACCGCGTCAGGTGGTAGAGCACCGAGGCGCCGACCACGCCACCTCCGATGACGACTGCACGGTAGCGCGATTTCAACGCATCCCCCTCCCTGTCAGAAGCGGCACCATATATGCACTGGACATAAGTGTCTAGTGCAACGCAAACACATCATGCCTAGTCGAACCATGCGTGACCGGGTGACCAATCCTGTGGCGCCAGCGCACGGTTTTATCGACGCGTGAGCAAGCCGGCGGGCATGCGTGGCCCGCTGTCATGCAAGCATCATGTTCGCGCCGTAGACCGTTTTTGGAGAGGCGCGCGCGGCATCGTCGATGTGGCGCCTCTTTCAGCTTTCATCCTTCGGCCGCTTCGGCTCGCTTTGTCACAAGGGATCATCCATGAAACACCTGTACCGAACCGCGTCGCTTGGCGTCGCGCTGGCATTGTTCACCGCCTTGACGCCGGCGCTCGCCGACAGCACCGCGACCGTCGGCGGCCTCGTCAACAAGGGCCTGGTCGGCGTCGGCCGCATCCCGGCCGGTCTGCGCGACAAGTTCGGCGAGACGTTCGGCTCGGGCTCCGGCATGGCGATAGACACATCAGGCTGGACGCATGATGCGGCTGGCTACAAGGGCTCGCTCTGGCTACTGCCGGATCGCGGCTACAATGTCGCCGGCACCACCGACTACCGGCCGCGCCTCAACACCATCGCCATCGAGTTCTCCCCCGTCGCGCCGGGCGCCGCTCCTGCTGCCGGCCAGGAGCAGACAGGCGTCAAGGCGACGCTGGCCGACAGCCTGCTTCTCACCGACGACAAGGGCGCGGACACCACCGGGCTCGATCCGTTGTCGGATGTGCGTCCGGCCGCCGGCGACATGCCGATGCTGCCCGCCGCAACCAATGGCAAGCTCGCCCTCGACAACGAGGCGATCGTGCGGCTGCCCGACGGCTCGATGTTCATCTCTGATGAATATGGCCCCAACATCTACCGGTTTTCCGCCGAAGGCCGCCTGCTGTCGGCGACCCAGCCACCGGCGGCGCTGGTGCCGATGCGCAAGGGCGCGCCGAACTTCTCCTCGGACAACCCCGGCCCCGGCGCGACCGACCCCGATCCCAAGGATCCCGACACCGGCCGCCAGAACAACCAGGGCCTCGAAGGCATGGCGATGACGCCGGACGGCAAGTTCCTGATCGCCGTGCTGCAATCGGCGGCGAGGCAGGATGGCGGCGATTCCGGCTCGACGCGCCAGAACACCCGCGCCCTGGTCTATGACGCCTCCGACTTCGCCCATCTGAAACTGGCGCATGAATATATCGTGCCGCTGCCGGTGTTCACCGATGCCAAGGGCAAGACCAAAATCGCTGCGCAGAGCGAGATCGTGGCGCTCTCGGACCAGACGTTTCTGATGATCACGCGCGACAGCAACAACGGCCAGGGGCTGAAAGGCGACACCTCGCTCTACCGCGAGATCAACATCGTCGATCTCTCCTCGGCAACCGACATCGCCGGCGGCGCCTTCGACTCTGCCGACAAGCCGGTGGCGCCAAAGGGCGTGCTTGATCCCTCGGTGACACCAGCCAAGCTGACGCCGTTCATCGACATCAACGACAACGCCGAGCTTGGCCGCTTCGCCCTGCACAATGGCGCGCCGAACGACCACAACAACCTGTCCGAGAAATGGGAGGCGATGTCGCTCGCAAGCGTGCTCGACCCGAAGCTGCCCGACGACTATTTCCTGTTCGTCGCCAACGACAACGACTTCCTCACACAGGACGGTTTCCAGGTCGGCGCGCCCTACAAGGCCGATGACGGCGCCAATGTCGACACCATGTTCCTGGTCTATCAGGTCACGCTTCCAGGCCTCGCCAGGAAGTAGCGATCACTGCGGGGCGGGCGCGCTTGGCGCGTCCGCCCGAGCAGAGGGTGAAGGCTTACTTCAAGAACTCGGCGTCCTTCGGCACGCCGGCATCGATCGGATCGGCCGTCCTGCTCGACACGGCCATGATCTTGCCGGCAGCCGACAGGTTGGGACGCACGAAGACCGGCGCGGGTCCATTGACGCGGCTGTAGAGGTCGATGATGTCCTGGTTCATGAAGCGCACACAGCCCGACGATGCGTTCTTGCCGATGGAATCCCACTCCGGCGTGCCGTGCAGCCGGTACATCGTGTCCTTGCCGTCGCGGAACAGATAGAGCGCGCGGGCGCCCAGCGGGCTCTGCGGGCCGGGCGGCATGCCGTCCTTGTATTTGGCCAGTTCCGGCCGGCGCTGGATCATTTCCGGTGGCGGCGTCCAGACCGGCCACTTCTTCCTCGCCTGAACCACGGCGCTGCCGGTCCATCCGAAACCGGCCTTGCCGAGGCTGACGCCATAGCGGATAGCCTTGCCGCCGTCGCGCACCAGATAGAGGAAGTGCTCGGAGACATCGACGACGATCGTGCCGGGCTTTTCCCCGGTCGGATCGGACACGATCTGGCGCACGAACTTCGGATCGAGCTTGGCCACCGGGATTGCCGGCAGTTGATAGCCCTCGTCGACGCGCGCCGCGTACATGCTTGCGGCATCGCCGAAAGCCGGCTCGGGTGGCGGCGCTGTCACCGGTGGTGTCACCACCTCCGTCGTGGTGCACGCCGAAAGAGCCACGGAGGCCGCGCCCAAAGCGGACGCACCAAGAAACGCGCGCCGGCTCAGGCGCTCAGAAAAAAGCGGAATATCGGACATGAACCCCCCGGTCTATCCATCAGATTTCAGAGCATGATCCCGAAAAGTGGAAACCGGTTTTCGGAAAGATCATGCTCAAACAAAGATATGCGGCCCCACGCGGCGACGATCAATATCCTATTCCAGAGGCTTTGAGAACATGATTGGATCGAGGCACGCCAGATCATCTCAGGCCAATCTTTTCCGATGCCGCATCGACCTGCCTCGTTGAATCGGCGATCATCGCGAACCGGACTCACGGAAGCTTCGCCGAGTTGCCAGCCATGGACGAAAAAATGCCCGCGCGTCGGCGCACCGGCGACCTGACCAGCGGTCCGATCCCGCGCACGCTTCTGCTGTTCGCCTTGCCGGTGCTCGGCTCCAACGTGCTGCAGTCGCTCAACGGTTCGATCAACGCCGTCTGGGTCGGCCGTTTCCTTGGTGAAGCGGCGCTGACCGCCACCTCCAATGCCAACCTCGTGCTGTTCCTGATCCTCGGCACGGTGTTCGGCATCGGCATGGCGGCGACCATCCTGGTGGCACAGTCGGTCGGCGCCCGCGACCTGCCCGAAGCCCGCCGCATCGTCGGCACCAGCGCCACCTTCTTCTTCCTTGTCTCGGTCGTCTTCGCGGTCTGCGGCTGGATCTGGGTCGACGGCATCCTCAACACGCTCGGCACGCCGGCCGACGCCTTGCCGCTCGCCCGCTCCTACCTGCGCATCATCTTCGTCGCCGTGCCGATGATGAACCTTCTGTCCTTCGTCATGACCGTGCTGCGCGGCGCCGGCGATTCGCGCACACCCTTCATCTTCATGGCGCTCGCCGTCGTCCTCGACATCGTGCTCAACCCGCTGCTTATCCGCGGCATCGGCCCGTTTCCCGAACTCGGGATCGCGGGATCGGCTACCTCGACGCTGATCGGCCAGACGGTGAGCGTGATCGCCATCCTCGTCGTGCTCTATGCGCGCAAGCATCCGTTGCGGCTGGCCGGCGCCAATCTCGCCTTGCTGCGGCCCGATCCCGCATTGCTGCGCATCGTCGTCTTCAAGGGCGTGCCGATGGGCCTGCAGATGATCGTCATCTCGGCGGCAGCACTAACCGTGATGGGCATCGTCAATTCCTACGGCTCGCGGGTCGCCGCAGCCTATGGCATCGCCGCCCAGCTATGGACCTACATCCAGATGCCGGCGCTCGCCATCGGTGCGGCGGTCTCCTCAATGGCGGCGCAGAATGTCGGCGCCAAGCGCTGGGACCGGATCGGCCGCATCGCCGCCTCCGGCGTTGGCTTCAACCTTGTCCTGACCGGCGCTCTCGTCGCGCTGCTATGGGTCTTCGATCGCTCGATCCTCAGCCTGTTCCTGAGCAGCGACAGCACGGCGATCGACATCGCCGCCCACATCAACAAGGTCGCCTCCTGGTCGTTCATCCTGTTCGGCATCACCATCGTGCTGTTCGCCACGGTACGCGCTACGGGTGCGGTGATGCCGCCGCTGATCATCCTGGTGATCTCTGTGCTGGTCGTGCGCACCGGCTTTGCCTATTTCATGCGCGGCGTGATCGGCGAGGAGGCGCTGTGGTGGAGTTTTCCAGCCGGCTCGATCACGTCGCTGATGCTGGCCGCGGCCTACTACCGTTTCGGCCGCTGGCGCACCATGCACATGATCGAGAACAGGCCGGCCGCCGGCGAGCCGCCGGACACCGGGCTTGGCGTGCCACGCCAGCGCGCGCATATGACGCCCGAGACACCGAACGGCTGAACGATCTGGCACCAGCGGGGGTTCGTCGACCGCCGGCCAGGCAATACTCAATGGCTCTCATGGTCCGCCTGCACAAAGTGCGGGCCATCTTCCGGTCGCCCGGCCACATGGCGGGTAGCCGCACGTCCCGCCATCGCGTAGATTTCGCCCGACATTCGGGGGAGTTCCATGGGCAAAGGCAGGGTCGAGGCATTCACCGATGGCGTGGTGGCGATCATCATCACCATCATGGTGCTTGAACTGAAGGTTCCGCATGGCGAGGACCTTTCAGCCCTGGTGCCGCTGTGGCCTGTCTTCCTCTGCTACGTATTGTCCTTCATCAATGTCGGCATCTACTGGAACAATCTGCACAACATGTTCCACACGGTGCAGCGCGTCGACGGCCGCGTGCTGTGGGCGAACCTCAATCTGCTGTTCTGGCTGTCGCTGATGCCGGCAACGACGGCATTCATGGGCGAGAATCATTTCGCGCCGGTGCCGGTCGCCGTCTATGGCGCCGACCTTGCGCTATGCGCTATTGGCTTCAACATCCTGACCAGCGCTCTGCACCGGCTTCACGGCGGCGACAGCGCCTTTGCCAGGGCTCTCGGCAGCGACCGCAAGGGCAAGATCTCGCTCGCCTTCTACCTCGCGGCGATCCCGCTCACCTTTGTCAGCCAATGGATTGGCGTCGCGATCTACGTAATGGTCGCGACCGTATGGCTCGTGCCGGATACGCGTTTCGCTCGGATGGTCGAAAAGTAGCTCTTTTGTTTGACGCAATTCCGGACGGAAAACCGCTCCACACTTTTCCTGGAATTGCTCTACGTGCGCATCGCTTTCAGCTTTTCCGCCACCGAAGCGGCAAGATCGGCATAGCGTTCCTCCAGCCGTTCCGCCGCCTTGATGATCGAGAAATCATGGCCGAACTTTTCCAGCGCCATGCGCAGCTTCTCGACGAACTCGGCTTGTTTCTCCAACGCGGAAAACAGCGTCTTCACCTGTGCCTCGCTGATATCGGGGTTGGCCAGCATCTGTGGCACCTCGCGGCCCATCTGGTCGCCGGTGGCGGTCTGCTGCTTCAGAATTTCGACCCAGTCCGTCAATCAGGAAATCTCCGTTTTTGCCAAGGCAGCATGCGCAGCCTCGGCCGGAGTGGTCAACCCGGACAACCGTGGAACGCGGACAAGGGTGGAGACGGGCTTGCGCAAGCCCGTTCCAGCGCTAAGTTCGGCGTCACTGAAAGAAGGAACCGATAGCCCATGATCACCGACGCCGAGATCCAGACCGCCCTGCCCGCGCTTGGCCCGGGCAACACCGCCGTCATCACCGGCGCGGCCAGCGGTATTGGTCTCGCGGCCGCCAAACGGCTTGCGTTGATGGGCATGAAGATCGTCCTCGCCGATGTTGCCGGCGCACGCCTTGACGATGCCTCCCGCGCGGTGGCGGCCATTGCCGGAGATGATGCGGTGCTCCCTGTCGCCGCCGACGTTTCGAAGGCGGAAGACGTGGACCGTCTCGCCGACAGGGCGTTCGGCGCCTTCGGCGACGTGTCGCTGCTGATGAACAATGCCGGCGTCGGCAACAACCCGGGAAAGCCCTGGGAAAACCGCGACGCCTGGAAGCGGCTGCTGGACATCAACTTCTGGGGCATCGTGCATGGCGTCGAGGCGTTCGCGCCGCGCATGCTGGCATCGGCCAAGCCCGGCCTGATCATCAACACCGGCTCCAAGCAAGGCATCACCACGCCGCCTGGCAATCTTGCCTACAATGTTTCCAAGGCCGGGGTGAAGACCTTCACCGAAGGCCTGGCGCATGCCTTGCGCAACGAACCCGGCGCCCATGTCGCCGCCCATCTGCTCATCCCCGGCTTCACCTATACCGGCCTGACCGAAGGCGCGACGGAGAAGCCGGCCGGCGCCTGGACCGGCGAACAGGTTGTTGATTTCATGCTGGAATCCCTGACCAGGGGCGACTTCTACATCCTGTGCCCGGACAATGAGGCGGCACGGCCGCTGGATGAAAAGCGCATGGCATGGGCGATCGGCGACATCATCGAGAACCGGCCCGCTTTGTCGCGCTGGCATCCGGACTACAAGGAGCCCTTCGCTGCGTTCATGAAACAATGAACATGACTGCATGCACTGACCTCCGGCGTGGAGAGATCATGGCCAAACAAGAAACCGATGCTGGTTCCGAATTAAGTCCCTGACGCTTCAGGCCGCCTGCTTTTTCGGCCCGCGCTTGCGCGCCACGGCCTTTTTTGCCGCCATCGTTGCTATCTTCTCGTCATGCCGCTTCGCCGCCCGCTCGCATTTGTCGCGGATTTCCTCGACCTCGGATTCGGTCAGGTGCTCGATGCCGATAAAGCGGTTATGGCCCTCGCTGACCCGGATCAGCTCATCCAGCTTGGCCTGGATCGCCGCGCCATCGCGGTTCTGGGTGTTCTGGATGAGAAACACCATCAGAAAGGTGATGATGGTCGTGCCGGTGTTGATGACCAGCTGCCAGGTGTCCGAAAAGCCGAACAGCGGCCCACTCAGCGCCCAGACGATGATGATCAGGCAACAGGCGGCAAATGTCGGCGGCAGGCCGGCGAGATGGGCGACGGTGTTGGCGATCCTTGTGAAGAGCTTTTCCATTATCGAGATCCCTCGATGGCTGCCGTGCGACGAGAAACAACTGGCGGCGCTTCAGGTTCCCGCCGGAAACAATACAACCGGCACAATTCAATACACGCTTCGCGCGAAGAAGCGGAAACACACCCACTCCCACAGGCAGAGAGCCTGCTCCCTCCGCTTCACAGCGTTTGCCTCCAGCGCCTTCCGTCGCGCCACCCCGCATGGCGCGGAGCATAGGCCCGTTGATGCCCTGAACGCTCAAGCGCTCGCATGCGGCTTAGACCGCGCTGTCTTCCCAGCGATCGAGGAAGGCCTCGATCGGTATGGCCTGCATGTCAGGAACCGCCCTCGCCAGCTTTTCGACCGGCCAGTCCCACCAGGCAAGGCGCTCGATGCGCGCCGCGATGTCGGCGACGAAACGTGGCCTGAGTGGTCTGGCCGGCACGCCGGTGACGATCGTGTAGGGCGGCACGTCATGCGTCACCACCGCATTGGCACCGATGACGGCGCCATTGCCGATACGCAGGCCCGGCATGATCACCGCACCGTGGCCGATCCAGACGTCATGACCGATGGTCACGGCTTGCGCTTGGCGTCGCTCGCGGAACGAGGCATCGACGCCCAGCCAGCGAAAATACTCGTTCGGCCGGTAGCTGACCTTGTGCTGGGTCAGCCGCTCGATGGGATGGTCCAGCGCATTGACGCGGCTGTTGGCGGCGATCGAGCAGAATTTGCCGATCGTCGCGTAGATTGCTTCCGAATGGCGCTCGAAATAGGAGAAGTCGCCAACCGTCACTTCGCGCAGCACCACCCGCTCGCCGATCGAGGCATAGCGACCGAGCTTGCACCCCTTCAATTCCGCGGTCGGATGGATGCGCGGCTCGGGGTCCTTCGGGACGAGACGTTCTGAACGATCCATGCCGGCGGCTTTACCCCCGGACGATTGGCCCCGCAAGCGGGGCCAATCGTCCGTCAGACCAGTTCCGGGAAAGAGTTAGATCCACCTACTTCGGCTTGCCGTTGGTCCACACGACGTTCTGGCCGTAAAGCGGCACGGTGGTGACCGACATTTTCGCCGAGCCGTTCTGCACCTGGCGCGAATGCGACAGATAGATCAGCGTCTCGTTGGCCTTGTCGTAGATGCGGTTCACCACCTGCTTCTTCCAGATCAGACTGATGCCTTGCTTGAAAACTTCCTCGCCGGCCTCGCTCATGTCGATGTCGCCGATGGTGATCGGTCCGGTCTGGCGGCAGGAGATCGAGGAATCGGAAGGATCCTCGAACCAGTTGCCCTTGTGCAGGCGGTCGATGATGCCGCGATCGAAATAGGAGACGTGGCAAGTCACGCCCTCCACCTCGGATCCTTGATCGCCTCGACGATGATGTCGTTGCCGAGCCAGTCGACACCGACCTTGCCGACTTCCTCGGCGACGGCCGCACCGGCGCCAAGGACAACACATGCGGCCAGCGCGCCGCCGATCAGTTTTCGCAAGGGAGTCTCCCGCGGTTCGAGTCTTCCGGTCTCAGGTGGGGCGAACAGCTTGGCTTTGCAAGCAGATACGTCAACACCATATGCTGTTGCGGCAACGCGGCACTTTGCCTGGACGGGGTCGAACCGCTAAGACTGTCGCGCTGGCGCGGCATGGAGCCGGCGCCACCGATGGTTTCTGCAGACGGACCTTACTGATGATGCGTTCTATTCTGGTCGGCATTCTCGTACTGATGGCGGCCGGCATCGGCTGGCTGACCTTCGACTGGTACCGCGGCCATTATGGCGGCGAGCCTTTCGGCACCGCCTTTACCCTGGTCGACCAGAAGGGCACGCCGATCACCGAAGGCGCGTTCAGGGGCCAGCCCAGCGTCGTCTTCTTCGGCTTCACCCATTGCCCCGAGGTCTGCCCGACGACGCTGTTCGAGCTGGCCGGCTGGCTGAAGACGCTCGGCGACGACGGCAAGAACCTGGATGCCTATTTCGTCTCTGTCGATCCGGAGCGCGACACGCCGGAAGTGATGAACGCCTATGTCAGCAATTTTTCCGACCGCATCACCGGCATCACCGGCGACCCGGACAAGGTCCATGCCATGGCCAAGTCGTTCGGCATCTATTGGAAGAAGGTCGACACCGGCGACGGCGACTACACGATGGACCACACCGCCTCGGTGCTGCTGCTCAACGCCAAGGGCGAATTCGCCGGCACGATCGCCTATGGCGAAAGCGCGGATACGGCAATCGCAAAATTGAAGCGGCTGGCGGCGAAGGGCTAGAGCATGATCCCCAAGAGCGGGAACCGGTTTTCTCAGACAAACGGTTCCGTTTGTCCAGAGATCATGCTCAAACAAGAAACGCATTCATGACCCAGACGCGGCTTCATTTCATCACCCGAAAGAGCGAGGCAGACCTCATTTTCGCGGCGTTCGAGGCCGCCTTCGAGGATGAGGGCCTGCCGATCGCCGTGCTCGGGGTCGATGAGGACCAGGACATCCACGAAGTCTCGCTCTATGCCGATGGCGATGTCGACGCGGTCGAGGCGCGGGTGAAGGACGTTCTTGCTGGCCTCGCGCTGTCCAGGCCGGTCGAACGTGAGTCCCTGCCCGACATCGACTGGGTGGCGCGCTCGCTGGAAGGGTTGAAGCCGGTGCGTGCCGGGCGTTTCTTCGTCCACGGCGCCCATGATCGCAGAAAGCGCCACAGCGGCGAACTCGCCATCGAGATCGAGGCCGGCCTTGCCTTCGGCACCGGCCACCACGGCACCACCGCCGGCTGCCTGGAGATGCTGGAAAGGGTCGTGCGGCGCGAACATTCGCGCAATGCGCTCGACCTCGGCACCGGCAGCGCGGTGCTGGCCATCGCCGTCGCCAAGCTGGCGCATATTCCGGTGCTCGCCACCGACATCGATCCGGTGGCCGTGAGGGTCGCTGCCGCCAATGCGCGGCTCAATCACGTCAAGGCGCTGGTCGAAACGGTGACCGCGCCGGGCTTTCATCACCCGATCTTCGGCAAGCGCGCGCCTTTCGATCTCATCGTCGCCAACATTTTGGCTCGGCCGCTGATGCGGCTTGCGCCGCAAATGGCCGATCACATCGCGCTAGGCGGCTCGATCGTGCTGTCAGGCATCCTCGAACGCCAGCGCGACGCCGTGATCTCGGCCTATGTCGGCCAGAACTTCCGCCACGTGCGCACCTTGCACCGCGAAGGCTGGGTAACGATCCATCTCAAGCATTAAGACCGGCCGGCCTGGACCAAGCGCGTTTGGTTGTCAGCCAGGCAGCGCTGTAGCAGTTTGCGCCGGCTGGAAATCGATTCCGCTTTCCAGGGCCATACGCTACGGTCGCGCGAGTACAAGGAGGCCCACCATGTTCCAGACCTTCGATTCCGCCGGCGACCCGACAGTCGGCAAGCCGCGCGTGGCGCTGCTGCGCCAATGGCTGGCGGCCAACGGGCTGGACGGCTTCATCGTGCCACGCGCCGACGAGCACCGGGGGAATACGTCGCCGACCGTTCGGCGCGGCTGAAATGGCTGACCGGCTTCAGCGGCTCGGCCGGTGTCGCCATCGTTCTGCGCGACCGCGCCTTCGTCTTTGTCGATGGACGCTATACGCTGCAGGTGCGGGGCGAGGTCGATCTCGACATCTTTTCGATCGAAAGCCTTGTCGACAACCCGCCGGCTGCCTGGCTCTGGGAAAACATCGGCAAGGGTGCGCGGCTCGGCTTCGATCCCTGGCTGCACACCATAAGCGAGGTCAAGGCGTTGCAGGCCTCGGCCGACAAGTCCGGCGCCGTGCTGGTGCCACTCGACAAGAACCCGATCGACATCATCTGGAAGGATCAGCCCGAGGCGCCGGTGGCCCTGGTCGAGCTTCACCCGATCGGCTTTGCTGGCGAACTCGCCAAGGACAAGCTGGCGCGGCTGGCGATGGCGATCGGCAAGGACGGCGCCACCCATGCCGTGCTGACCGACCCCTCCTCCATCGCTTGGGCTTTCAACATCCGTGGCGGCGACGTGCCGCACACGCCGCTGGCGCTCGGCTTCGCCATACTGGCGACCGACGGATCGCACCAGCTTTTCATGGATCGGCGCAAATTCTCGCGTCAGGTCGCGGCCTACCTCACCCAGCTTGCCGATCTGCACGAGCCCGACGAATTCGAAGCGGCGATCTTGGCTCTCGCCAAGGGTGGCGCGAAAATCGCGCTCGACCCGGTGCTGGCGGCCGACAGGTTGCGCATGCTGGTCGAGGACAATGGCGGCACCGTGATTGCCGCGCCAGATCCCGCCCGCATCCCGCGCGCGACGAAGAACCAGGCCGAGATCAACGGTTCTCGCGCCGCGCATCGCCGCGATGGCGCCGCGGTGGCCAAGCTGTTGTGCTGGCTGGAGCGCCAAGAGCCGGGCTCGCTCGACGAGATATCGGTCGTCACCAGGCTGGAGGAGACGCGCCGGCAGACCGGCGAGGAAACCCAGATGCCGCTGCGCGATGTGTCCTTCGACACCATTTCCGGCGCCGGCCCGAACGGCGCCATCATGCATTACCGGGTGTCGCGCGCCACCAGCCGCAAGCTGCAGGCCGGCGAACTGTTCCTGCTCGATTCCGGCGGGCAATATCAGGACGGCACCACCGACATCACCCGCACCGTGCCGGTCGGCCAGCCGACCGAGGAAATGCGAGAACGCTTCACGCTGGTGCTGAAAGGCATGATCGGCATTTCCACGCTGCGCTTTCCCGCCGGCACGCGCGGCTCGGAGATCGATGCCGTCGCGCGCATGGCGCTGTGGAAGCATGGCTGCGACTTCGCCCACGGCACCGGCCATGGCGTCGGCTCCTACCTTGCCGTGCATGAAGGCCCACAGCGCATCGCCCGCACCGGAACCGAAAAGCTGCTCGAGGGCATGATGCTGTCCAACGAGCCCGGCTATTACAAGGAAGGCGCCTACGGCATCCGCATCGAGAACCTCATCCTGGTCACTCCGGCGGCACAGGTCGAAGGCGGCGACATCGCCATGCACGGCTTCGAGACGCTGACGCTCGCGCCGATCGACAAGCGGCTGGTGCGCACCGACCTCCTGACGCGCGACGAACTGCAATGGCTCGACGCATATCATGCGCGCGTGCTGGCCGAGATCGGGCCGATGCTCGATGGTGAAACGCTGGCCTGGCTGGAGAAAGCGACAGCACCGCTGCCGCACGACGCGAAGATCTGATTTTTTGAGGGGCTAAGGCGTATTGAGATTCAGGTCAGGACGAGCCGGAGTCGAAGACGGGCGCGAAGCGGCCAAACAAGATGGTTTCCGAGAACCGGAGCGGAGCATGCTTTTCTGTACGTGAGCACCGGAAGCGCTGGTATCAGCCGTTTGCAGGCCGTCATCACCTTGAATATCGATACGCCTATCCGACGAACTGCCGCGCGAGGATCAGCACCGCAGCACCGGCCAGGAACATCGACATCAGCCCGCCGCGCAGCGAAACCACGGCCGTGACGACCAGCGCCGCCCATTCCGCCGGCCCGGCATTCAAAAGCTCCGGCGCCACCAGTGTCGTCAGCACAGCCGCCGGCACGGCGTTGAGGCCGGCCTCGACGCGCGGATGGATGTTGTCGAAGCGCGAGATGACCAGATGCCCGCCGATGCGCGTGAGATAGGTGGCGAGCGCGCCGGCAATGATGATCCAGAATGTCGTGCTCATGGCCGTGCCTTCACGCCGCTGTGGTGGGGAGGCAGGATGACGGCAAGCAGCACGCCGGCAACGGCGCCGATCGAGACGTGCCAGGGCGAGCCCACCGTCTTGTAGGCGATGATGGAAGCGGCGGCACTGGCGATGACCACCGGCAGCCACAAGGGCCGCTTGCGGAAGCCCATCACGAGGCCGAGAAAATAGATCGGCAATAGGAAATCGATCCCCAGCGCATGCGTGTCGGGGATGAGCTTGCCGAACACCGCGCCGAGCGCGCTTTCGATCACCCAGAACACATAGACCGGCAGGCCAAGTCCCAGATACCAGGCGAAGCCGACCGTCCGGCCGGACGCCGCCCTCGCCTCGGCCACCGCGAATTGCGGATCGGTGAGGATGAAATAGCCAAGCGCCTGTTGAATGATCGGCCAATGCGCGATGCGCCGGCCGATGCCGGCGGAATAGAGAACATGGCGGAAGTTGACGGCAAAGATCGACAGCACGATCAGCCACGGCGCGACATGCTGGCCAAACAGCTGGATGCCGACCATCTGGCTGGCGCCGCCAAAGACCAGCGCGCTCATCAGAAAGGCTTCGAAGACCGAGAAGCCATTGTCGACGGCAAGCGCCCCGAACAGCACCGCGAACGGCGCCGACGCCACGACAACAGGCATCGAGAGCCGCACGCCCTGCCAGAAATCGCTCTTCGCGCGGCTTTCGGAAATTGCTTCTGCCGTCATGACCACTCCCTGGGCAAGGGCCTGATGTAGGAAGCGCCGCCGGCCTTGTCACACGAATTCGCTTGAGCCAAACGATCAGCGGAAATGATCGTCACGGCGCCCTGTCGAATGGCTAGTCCGCGAGGACTTTGCCCTCTATCGCCCTGCCCCAGTCGAGCAGCGGCTTGGCGCGTACGGTAAAATCGACGAGTTCGTCGACCAGTGCCGGATCATGGATTCCAGCCGGATCGATTGCGTGGCGAACGACAAAATGCCGATTGCGGATGGCGGCGACAAGATCCGCGTCGGTGACATCATCGAAGCCGCGTGGCGTGCGCTTCATGCAGCCTTCGGTGTCGAGTTCGAGTCCGTTTTTCTTCAACGCCTTCACCATGGCGCGAAACTTGTCGGGCTGCGTCGCGATGGCCCTGCGCATCGCCAACAGCAGCACGGCCCCCGGCTGCCACCAGGCAACGCCGGCAAAGCAACCTTCAAGCCCGATATGGACGTAGAACACGCCCTGCTCCATCTTGGTGCCGTCGGGCGACAGAATGGCGGACAAATGCCGGTTGTAAGGCCGCTTGTCCTTGGCGAAGCGCACGTCGCGGTTGATCCGGAACAGCGACTTCTTGCGGTCGCCGCGCAGGCCGAGCCCCGCTGCCGCGAAACGCTCCGTCAGCGTTTCGACCAGATCGCCAAACGGCTCGCGCAATTCCCTTTCGAACAGGTCTCGGTTTTCCAGGAACCACTCCCGGCTCTGGTGGAAATCGAGCGCCTTCAGGAACGGAATGGCCTTTTGGCCGAAGCCTTTGAATGCACTTTCCATCACGCCTTGCCGATCCGCTCCAGCCAGGCGTCCTCGTCGATCACCTCGATGCCGAGTTCGCTGGCCAGCTTGAGCTTGGAGCCGGCGCCCGGTCCGGCCACGACAAGATCGGTCTTCGCCGAAACCGAGCCCGCCACCTTGGCGCCGAGACGTTCTGCCATCGCCTTGGCTTCGGAGCGCGTCATCTTTTCCAGCGAGCCCGTGAACACGATCGTCTTGCCGGCGACCACGCTGTCCGCCGAGACGTTCACGATGTACGGCTTCGGCTTGACCTGCGCGAGCAGTGCTTCGAGCACATCGTCGTTGCGTTCATTGCCGAAGAAATCGCGCAGCGCGCCGATCACCGTGTCGCCGATGCCGTTGACCGATGGGAAAACGGTGTGTGGATCGGCCGCCGCCGCTGTCTCCTTGCCGACACGGATCAGTTCCTCGATGGTCGAAAAGGTTCGGGCAAGCACGGCGGCCGTCGTTTCGCCGATATGGCGGATGCCCAGCGCGAAGATGAAACGATCGAGTTCCGGCTCGCGGCGAGCGTCGATGGCAGCGAAGAGCTTGTCGAGGCCTTCGTAGTTGCGTTCCTCGACACTGCGCACATTCTTGCGCGTCTTGCCCGAGGCGGCCTCGCGCTGCCCGGCCTGCTCCTCGCGCCGCTCGGCCAGCGCCTTGGTGACGGCGGAGCGCCGATCCCTGAGCGTGAAGATATCGGCGGCTGTCTTGATCAGTCCGGCATTGAAGAAGATATCGATGTTCTCGGCGCCCAGGCCTTCGATATCCATGGCGCCGCGCGACACGAAATGGCGCAGTCCTTCCACGGCCTGCGCCGGACAGATCAGTTCACCGGTGCAGCGTCGGCGCGAATCTTCCTTGCCGGTCTTCTCGTTGATCTCGCGCGTGGCCGGCGAACCGCAGATCGGGCAGGTGTGCGGGAATTCGTAAGGCACGGCATCGGGCGGACGCTTGTCGATGACGACGCTGACGATCTGCGGAATGACGTCCCCTGCCCGCTGGATCACCACCGTGTCGCCGATGCGCACGTCAATGCCGTCGCGGATCGGCTGGCCGGTACTGTCCAGACCCTTGATATAATCTTCGTTGTGAAGCGTGACATTCTCGACCACGACGCCGCCAACCGTGACAGGCGCAAGCCGCGCAACCGGTGCCAGCGTGCCGGTGCGGCCGACCTGGATGTCGATCTTCTGCACGATCGTCATCGCCTGTTCGGCCGGGAATTTGTGCGCGACGGCCCAGCGCGGTTCGCCGGTGACGAAACCCCATCTGCGCTGCAGTTCCAGCTGGTCGACCTTGTAGACGACGCCATCGATGTCATAGCCCAGCGACGAGCGCTGTTCCTCGATCCGATGATAGTGCGCGATCAACTCGTCGGCCGACTTCGCCCGCACCATCAGCGGACTGATCTTGAACCCCCAATCGGCGAATCTCTGCACCGATTCATATTGGGTCGGAGCGGGATCCTCCGTTGTATAGCCCCACGCATAGGCAAAGAATTTGAGGTTGCGGCTGGCGGTGACGGATGGATCCTTCTGCCGCAGCGACCCTGCCGCCGTGTTGCGCGGATTGACGTAATCCTGACCGCCGGCCGCCGCCGACCGTTCCTTCAGTGCCTCGAATTCCGCGTAGGTCATGTAGACCTCGCCGCGTATCTCGATGACCTCCGGCCAGCCCGAGCCCTTCAAGGTCTTTGGGATGTCGGCGATGGTCTTGAGATTGGCGGTGATGTCCTCGCCGACCGTGCCGTCGCCGCGCGTTGCGCCCTGCACGAACACGCCGCCTTCATAGCGCAGCGAAGCCGACAGCCCGTCGATCTTCGGCTCGGCCGTGAAGGCGATGTCGAGGTCCTTGTCGCGGTCGAAGAACCGCCGGCCACGTTCGATGAAATCGGCGACATCCTCATGGGTATAGGCCTTGGCGAGGCTGAGCATCGGCACGGCATGGCGTACCTTTGCAAAACCTTCGGCCGGCGCTGCACCCACCCTGCGTGATGGCGAATCCTCGCGCACGAGCGCGGGGAAGCGCTGTTCGATGGCGAGGTTGCGCCGCGTCAGCGCATCATATTCCGCGTCCGTGATAACAGGCGCGTCCTCGGTATGGTAGTGCCGGTCGTGCTCGGCGATCTCCTCCGCCAGGCGTTTCAGCTCGGCCTCGGCCTCGCTTTCCGTCAGGGCATCGACTGGTTTTTCCGACATGGTTTCAGATCCGGCTCCCAGTGCATGCCGCCCAAAAGTGGCTCCGGTTTTGGGAGAACGACATGCATAAAACAAAGACCCAAAGCGCGTCGCCCGAATCCGTTCGGACGCGACGCGCTTTGGTGGTCCGCGACCATAGATCAGCTTTCGGATTCAAGGGAGCCAAAATTCTGACAAAACCGCGCCGAAACAGCAGGATGGCGCCACAAGCTGACTCCGTGCCAAAGCCCGGATCATGCCGGCTCGGCGACCATGCGGTCAGGAAGCGGCCGTGTTCTCGCGCAGCAGGCGCTCGGCGGCGGCGCGCGCCTCGTCGGTGATGGTGGCGCCGGCCAGCATGCGCGCGATCTCTTCCTGCCGCGCCGGTCGGTCCATCTCGGCAATGCCGGTCGCGACGCGATCGGCGCTGCCCGACTTGGAGATCAGGAAATGCGTCGCCGCGCGCGCCGCCACTTGTGGCGCGTGGGTCACCGAAAGCACCTGGACGCGCTTCGACAGTCGCGCCAGCCGCTGGCCGATGGCGTCCGCGACGGCGCCGCCCACACCGGTGTCGATTTCATCGAACACCAGTGTCGGCGCCGAGCCACGATCGGCCAGCGCCACCTTCAGCGCCAAAAGGAAGCGCGAGAGTTCGCCACCGGACGCCACCTTCATCATCGGCCCGGGCCGTGTGCCGGGATTGGTGCGCACCCAGAACTCGATCTGGTCGATGCCTTCTTCCATGCGGCTCTCGGCCTCGCTCTTCATCTCGACGATGAAGGCGGCGCGCTCGAGTTTCAGCGCCGGCAGTTCGGCCATGACGGCCTTGGTCAGGCCGACCGCGGCCGCATGACGAAGCGAGGAGAGCTGTGCGGCGGCAATGTCGTAGGTCTCGCGCGCCGCGGCGGCCTGCTTCTCCAGCCCGTGCAGGCGCTCCTCGCCGGCATCGAGATCGGCGAGGTCGGCCGACATCGTATCGCGCAATTGCGCCAGGTCGTCGACGGCGACGCTGTGCTTGCGGGAAGCCGCGCGCAATGAAAAAAGCCGCTCCTCGGCCTTCTCCAGCCGCTGCGGGTCATATTCGGTGGCGCGCAGTGCGGCCTCGACGCCCGACTGCGCCGCGTCGAGCGACAGCATCGCCTCGTCGAGCGACTTGACCACGTCATCGAGCAGGCCGGGCGCCTCCGTCACCTTGCGTTGCAGCCGGCGCAACAGGCTCGCCAGTTGCGGCAGGGGCGAGGACGGGCCGGAAAGCACATCCTGCGCATCATGGATTTCCGATGCGATCTTCTCGGCCCGCATCATCGACGCGCGCAGCTCGGCAAGATCGGTCTCCTCCCCCGGCTGCGGGTCGAGCTTTGTCAGCTCCGCGACCGCCGCACGCAGATAATCGGCCTCGCGCGCTGCTGCCGCCACCTTGGCACGATGTCGGGAAAGCTCCTGCTCGCAGGCGCGCCAGTGCCGCCATGCCTCGCCGGTTGAACGAACGGCTCCGAGATGGCCGCCAAAAGCATCGAGCACCTCGCGATGGGCGCCGGGATCAACCAGGGCGCGTTCATCGTGCTGGCCGTGGATTTCGACCAGCGCGCGGCCGACATCGCGCATCAAGGTTACGCTGGAGGGCTGGTCGTTGACGAAGACGCGGGTGCGGCCGTCGGCCGTCTGCAGGCGGCGCAGGATGATGTCGCCATCATCGTCGATTGCGTTGTCGGCAAGCAGCGCTCGGGCGGGATGATTGCGCGGCACGTCGAAAACGGCGATAACCTGGCCTTGCGCCGCGCCATGGCGAACCAGCGAGGCGTCGCCGCGCGCGCCGAGCGCCAGCGACAAGGCATCGAGCAGGATGGATTTGCCGGCACCGGTTTCGCCGGTCAGCACCGAAAGACCCGGCGCAAAATCAATGTCCAGCTTCTCGATCAGGACGATATCGCGGATCGACAGTCTGGATAGCATCAGAACCTGGACCTAGAGCGGCATGCGACCAATTGGAATCGCAGCGTCGCACTATCTTTTTGTTTGAGCATCGGATCAATCCGAAAACCGCTGCGCACGCTTCGGTCCGATGCTCTGGGGTCAGGCGCCGGTGATCAGCTTCCCGGCCTTGGATATCCACGACCCGGCATTCTCGCGCGGCGCAAGCCCATTGCTCTGTAGCAGCTTGTATGAATCCTTGTACCACGGGCTGTCGGGGTAGTTGGTGCCAAGCACGGCGGCGGCGGTCTGCGCCTCCGAGGTCAGCCCCATCGCGTAATAGCTTTCGGTCAGGCGAGCCAACGCTTCCTCGACATGGCGCGTGTTGGAATAGTTCTCAACCACGTTACGGAAGCGCTTGACCGCGGCGATGTATTCTCGCCGCTCGAGATAGTAGCGGCCGATCTGCATTTCCTTGCCGGCCAGCTGATCGTTGGCGAAGCGAATCTTTTCCTTGGCGTCGTCGACATATTCCGATGTCGGCCAGCGCGTCACCAGATCCTGCATCGTCTGCATGGTCAGGCGCGCTTCCTTCTGGTCCTGCGTCACGTCCTTGATCTGGCGATAGTAGCTCAGCCCAATGATGTATTGCGCATAGGCGGCATCATCGGTCGACGGGTAAAGCGTGAGATAGCGCTTGGCCGAACCGATGGCCTCATCGTAGTTGCCCTGGCGATAATCGGCGAAGGCGCCCATCACCATCGATTTGCGAGCGAATTCCGAATAGGGGTGCTGGCGGTCGACCGCGTCGAACTTGCGGCTCGCCTCTTGCAGGCGCCCGGCATTCAGATTGGCGAGGCCCTGATTGTAGAGAACATCGGCCGGTTCGGTCTGGTCGACATAGGTCGACAGGTCGATATCTTTCTCCGACGACATGCAGGCCGACAGGAAGAGCGATGGAACAACCACCGAAAGCGCCAGGAAAACAGCCCGCTGCGGCGCTTTCGATTGACCAACTCGCTTGAAGAACATGATTGGATTCCGCCCTTTCGGCGTTACTTTAATGTGCTCTGCATGTCGTTGTCCCAAAACCGGCTCCCACTTTTGGGCGACATGCACCAGTCAACGGCAGCAGCCATAAACCATAATCGCCCTACCCGGCAACGCTATCTCCGGCCAATCGCACATTTTTGTGGCGGTCGGACGCAGCTTGAACATCCATGCTATTTCGCCGGCAGGTGGTGCATTCATGCAACACCAGCTCCCCGCCGTGGAATCCGAAAAAGTTGAGAAAATCAGATCATCCAGGGCGCGTAGAGGGGCGCATTGACGGCGTTCATCTCGGCCGCGCGGCCGCGCTCGCGGCGCGTCGTTTCGACAATCTCGAACGCCGCACGGTCCGACAGCAGACGGCGCAATGCGGCGGCATTCAGCCTGTGGCCGCCCCGGTAGGAGCGGAAGCAGCCGATGAAGCGGGCGCCGGCCAGCGCCAGGTCGCCCATGGCGTCAAGCGTCTTGTGGCGAACGAATTCGTTGGGATAGCGCAAGCCTCCCATGTTGATGACGCGGTTGTCGTCACCGATCACCAGCGAGTTCTCGAGCGACGAGCCGAGCGCGTAGCCGGCGGCCCACAACCGCTCGACATCCTTCATGAAGCCGAAGGTGCGGGCGCGCGCGATGTCGCGGCGGAAAATATCGGCATTGAGGTCGGAAGCGAACAATTGACGGCCGATTGCGGGGCTTTCGAAGTCGATCTCGATCTCGAAGCGGGTGCCGTCATAGGGCCTGAATTCCGCCCAGGAGGCGCCGTTCTCGATGCGGACCGGCTTCATGACCCTGATGTAGCGCCGCTTGATCGGCAGCGTCTCAATCCCCGCCTGGTCGATGGCTTCGACAAACGCCATGGCGCTGCCATCAAGGATGGGAACCTCGTGGCCGTCGATCTCGATGGCGACATTGTCGATGCCAAGCCCGAACAGCGCGGCCATGATGTGCTCGACCGTGGCGATGTGCTCGCCCGCGGGATCGCCAAGCATGGTGCACAGGTCGGTAGCGCCGACCTCGGAGACCAGGGCGCGGAACTCGCGGCCCTGTTCGCTACCCTTGAAAAGCTGGAAAACGATGCCAGTGTCGGCATCCGCTGGCACAAAGCTTATGGAAACTTCCTTGCCGCTGTGGACGCCGGTGCCAGTAAGCGACGCGCGCGTCTTCAATGTCGTCTGATAGTCGTGCAAGACAATCCCCATAAGCCCGTAATGCCTAGGTCCGCTTCTCCAGCCCGAGGGCGCGGCTCTTGTTTGAAATCGGCAGGCAGGGCTACTTCCCCCGAAATCCCGGCAAACCGACTATGGTAGGCAGCGAAGATAATGTCCCGGGAGGGAGTCTCCAAATCACGGTTTCTTACCCTTTGTAACCGCGAGATGGAACGTGCGCGACTTTCTAAGCGCTTGAAATTACAGGATTTAAAACGTTAACAGGCAAGCAATTCCTTGCTCGCCTGTTAATAATTATTACAACCCGTTTACCAATCAGTTGGCTTGGCGGCGCAGGAACGCCGGAATCTCCAGCTGATCGTCGTCCTGAGTCGATCTGACCTGCGGCGTCAGGCGGCCCTGGTCATCCAGTTGACCGCGGCGCGGCGCATAGAGCTGCGCATCCTGGCTGGCGAGACGGCGCACTTCCGGTGCGGCCTGGCGCAGCTTGGGTTCACGCGGCTGGGCCGGCTGCAGCCTTGCTGGCTCTTCTTCGCGGCGGGTCAGGCCGTTGGTCAGGCGCTTCAGCAGGCCCATCGGTCCGCTGTTGTTCTCATGGTCGGCCGGACGGCTCTTGGCATCCACCTCGGCCTTCACGACGGGCGGGAAGTCCTCGACGCGAGGCATCCGCTGCGGTGCCATCGCAACCGGCTGCGGGGCTTCGCGCTGCAGCATCTCACGCGGCTGCGGAGATGGCTGCATCACCTGCTGGACCACCGGCTGCGGCTGTGCGGGCGGCGCCTGGAAGATCTTGCTCTGCGGGCGGAAATCGTCCGCTTGGGCGACGGGAGCCGGGCGGGCCTGGGCCATGGCCGCGGCATTGGCCTCGGCCAGATGGATGGCTTCGGCGACCGGGTCCATACCGCGCGGCTCGTACACTGCCTGCTGGACCGGCGCAGGGCGGCTTTCCACCGCGGCAACGGCCGGACGGCTGGCCTGCTTCGGCGGCGCCGTGCGGATCGAGATCGGCGCGGCGGCAATCTCCGCCGCCGTCTTGTCGATACCGGTGGCGACCACCGAGACGCGGATGACACCTTCCAGCTCTTCGTCGAAGGTGGCGCCGAGGATGATGTTGGCGTCCTGGTCGACCTCCTCGCGGATGCGGGTCGCCGCCTCGTCGACTTCGAACAGCGTCAAGTCGCGCCCGCCGGTGATCGAGATCAACAGGCCCTTGGCACCCTTCATCGAGGTCTCGTCGAGCAGCGGGTTGGCAATCGCCGCTTCGGCGGCGGCCATCGCGCGGCCCTCGCCGGAAGCCTCGCCGGTGCCCATCATCGCCTTGCCCATCTCGCGCATGACCGAACGCACGTCGGCGAAGTCGAGATTGATCAGGCCTTCCTTGACCATCAGGTCGGTGATGCAGGCAACCCCGGAATAGAGCACCTGGTCGGCCATGGCGAAGGCGTCGGCAAAGGTGGTCTTGTCATTGGCCAGCCGGAACAGGTTCTGGTTGGGGATGACGATCAGGGTATCGACGCATTTCTGCAGTTCCTCGATGCCCAGATCGGCGGTCTTCATGCGGCGCTGGCCTTCGAAGTGGAACGGCTTGGTGACGACGCCGACGGTGAGAATCCCCTTCTCACGGGCAGCGCGCGCCACGACCGGAGCGGCACCGGTGCCGGTGCCGCCGCCCATGCCGGCGGTGACGAAGCACATATGGGTGTTGGACAGGTGATCGATGATCTCGTCGATGCATTCTTCCGCCGCCGCGCGGCCGACTTCGGGTTGCGACCCGGCGCCGAGGCCCTCGGTGACATGCGCGCCGAGTTGGATCAGCCGATCGGCCTTCGACATGGTCAGCGCCTGCGCGTCGGTGTTGGCCACCACGAACTCGACACCGCGCAAGCCGGCGGTGATCATGTTGTTGACGGCATTGCCGCCGCCGCCGCCGACACCGAACACGGTGATGCGCGGCTTAAGCTCGGTGATGTCCGGCTTTTGCAGATTGATGGTCATTGTCTCCGTCCTTTGCCTTTCACGCCGCTTCGCCGCCGCGGCCGCCTATTGGGGCTGTCCCCGTCAATTAGAAACTGTCTCTCAACCACTGACTCATGCGATGCAGTTTTCCGCCCGTTCCGGTCATCCTGAGACCGGAAATTCCTTTGCCGGATGGCTCTCGAAGCTCGCCATCTGCGGATAGATCAGAAGCCCCACCGCGGCCGAGAAGGCCGGCCCCTTCGCCGCTTCCGGCAGGCCAGCCACGCCGAGCGGTCGGCCTATGCGTACATTGCGTCCCAGGATGCGCCGCGCCGCCTCCGGCAGGCCGGCAAGCTGGCTGGCGCCGCCGGTCAGGACGACGCGCTTGCCCACCGCATTGCCGTAGCCTGACTTGTTCAGCCGATCGCGCAACAGTTCGAGCGTCTCGTCGATGCGGGCGCGCACGATGCGCGTCATCACCGAACGCGGGATCTGCAGCGGCACGTCACCATCGTCGCCGATCGGATGGATCGAAACCAGGTCGCGGTCGTCGGCGCTGCCCGGCAGCGCCGAACCATGCATCACCTTCAGCCGTTCGGCGGCATCGAGCGAGGTCGAAAGCCCCTTGGCCATGTCCAGCGTGACATGGTTGCCGCCGATGGCGATCGCATCGCCATGGACGAACTTGCCTTCCGAAAACACCGAGATCGTGGTCGTGCCGCCGCCCATGTCGATGCAGGCAGCGCCCATTTCCAGCTCGTCGTCGACCAGGGCCGCCAGCCCGCTGGCATAAGGCGTCGCCACCATACGCTCGACCGACAGGTGCGAACGGTTGATGGAAAGCTCCAGATTGCGCATAGGTGCTGCGTCACCCGTCAGCACATGCATGTCGACACCGAGCGCGTCGCCGACCATGCCGCGCGGATCGCGCACGCCGCGTTCGGCATCCAGCGAGAAGCCCACGGGCAGCGAATGGACCACCTCGCGCTCGGCCTTCATCGCCTGCTTTGCGCCGGCGCCAAGCACGCGCTTGATGTCGGCCTCGTCGGCCTCGTGGCCGCCAAGGTTGATGGTGGCGGCGAAAGCTTCGCTCTTCAGCCGGCCGGCCGTCATGTTGACGATCAGGGAATCGACCGTCAGCCCCGCCATGCGCTCGGCCGCGTCGACGGCAAGGCGGATGGCATGCTCGGCCCGGTCGAGATCGATGACGACACCCGACTTCACGCCTTGCGACTTCTGATGGCCGATGCCGATCACCTGGATGCGGTGCGAACGGCCGCGCAGCAACTGGCCGTCATCGCGCGGCTTCAGCTTCGCCACCATGCAGCAGACCTTGCTCGAACCGACATCCAGCACCGTCAAGGTGCCGGATCGGCGCGACGAGGCATCGCCATGACCGCCAAGCCAGCTCATATCTTCGTCTCCGGCTTGCGCTTCAGGCTCTTCGGTTTCTCGTTGAGTGCGGCTTCGCGCTGCGTCGCCGCCTCCGGCGTCAGCTGCACGACCAGCCGATCGGACAGGCGCATGTCGACGGCGGCGATGTCGCGCGACAACAGCCCTTTGTCATGATCCATGCTGACGAGCTCGGCGATCGCCTGGTCCTCGCCATCCTCGGGGAGCTTGACGGTGATGCCGTTGTCCAGCTTCAGGTCCCAGCGCCGCTCGCCGACACGGACATAGCCTTTGACCCGGCTCGCGAGCTCGGGATATTTTTCGATCTTGGCTAGGAAATCCGGCGCCTTGGCCGGCGCGCCGGCGCCGATCAGCAACGGCAACAGCACCTGCTTGCCACCCGAGAACGGCGCGATCACGGCGCCATCCTTCTCGATGACGGACAGATCATTGCCTTGCTGCCAGAGCGCGAAGGGCTCGCGCTCCTCGACGCGCACCTCCAGCGTATGCGGATAGACCTTGCGGACTGCGGCAACCTCGATCCACGGCAGGCTGGAGATCCGCTCGCGCGCCGCCTCGGCATTGAAACCGATCAGCGACGTCCAGCCGTCGAGTTCCAGCCTGTCGAGGATATCGATCTCGGAAGTCTGGCGATTGCCGACCACCTTGACCTGATCGACGGCGAAACCGGTGCGGGCCGTGATGCCTTGAACGATGCCATCGACATCACCACCGAGATAGGCGCCATAGGCACTGCTCGAGGCGATCAGCACGCCCGACAGAATCGCGGCGGAAAAGCGCGGCGCCTGGAAATCACCCACGCCCAGGCGCGCCAGAATGCGCACCGGGCGGCGAAGCACACGCGGCAGCACGAAATGGCCTGACGACAACGGCAGACCGAACAGCGCCGGCCCAGCCACGCCCTCCCCCTTGCCTTGTCCCCATTTCAACGCAGACACGAAGCGTCCTCCACCATCCAACTCAACAAATCGCCAAACGAGTGCCCGGCCTGGGCGGCGATTTCAGGCACCAAAGACGTCGGCGTCATGCCCGGCTGGGTGTTGACCTCGAGCCAGACAACCTCGCCGTTTTCGGAGTGACGATCGTCATAACGGAAGTCCGACCGGGAAACGCCCCGACAGCCGATCGCTTGGTGAGCCTTGAGCGCCAGTGTTTGTATTTTTTGGTAAATATTCGGTGAAACTTTTGCGGGGCATTCGTGCTTTGATCCGCCAGCGACATATTTTGAATCATAGTCGTAGAAGGAATGGCCGGTCGGGATGATCTCGCAGACACCGAGCGCCACATCGCCCATCACCGCGCAGGTCAGCTCCCGCCCATGGACGTAGCGCTCGACCATGACGGTATCGCCATATTTCCACTCCGACGAGCCGATGACCTGCGGCGGATGCGACTGCCCCTCATGCACGATGACGACGCCGAAGCTCGAACCCTCATTGACCGGCTTGACCACATAGGGCGGCTTCATCGGATGCTTGCTCTGGATGGCGAAGCGGCTTGCAACCTTCGATTCGGCGACCGGGACGCCGACTGATTTGGCAATCCGCTTGGCCTGCTCCTTGTTCATGGCCAGCGCCGAGGCGAGCACGCCGGAATGGGTATAGGGAATGCCGAGATATTCAAGGATGCCCTGGATGGTGCCATCCTCGCCGAATGGACCATGCAGCGCGTTGAAGGCGACATCGGGCCCGAGCTCGGCGAGCACCGACCCGACGTCGCGCCCGACATCGACGCGCGTGACCTGGTAACCTTCCTTCTCCAGTTCATCGGCACAAGCCTTTCCGGAGGACAGAGACACGGGCCGCTCGGACGAAAAACCACCCAGCAGGACGGCCACATGCTTGCTTTTCATTCCCCGGCATCCCCTCTCACGGCGGACCAAAAACCAAGATTTTCCGCAACATTGAGTCCGAGTCTCCCGGCAGGTTGCCCCCCAGACGGAAAACGCGGGTAACGCGTCGAACGACTCAAATCAGGAAACGCTTTCCAGCAGAGAATCAGAGAGTTGATTCACTGGCAAGTGCTTACGATTCCGAGAGATTCACTTTCTGAGAAAATGGATGCGAAAACCGTGCCGTTGAGCCATTACAGCAACGGTCACACCGTTATTTTTGGTCCCGTTGAAGTTCATGCATCACTTGAACTTCAACGGTGCTAAAGTAGCTGCCCAAGAAACTCCTGGACAGCATGGCCCGGCCGGAAATTGCCGATGCGCTTGATTTCCCACCGCAGCCGGATGCCCGAATTCTCCAGCACCCGCGTGCGCACCGTTTCGCCGAGATATTCAAGGTCGTAGCCGGTCGCGGTTCCGGTGTTGATCATGAAGTTGCAGTGCATTGGCGACATCTGCGCGCCGCCGATCATCAGACCGCGGCAGCCCGCCTTGTCGATCTCCTTCCAGGCCGATGTTCCCTCGGGATTCTTGAAGGTCGAGCCGCCGGTCTTTTCGCGGATCGGCTGCACGGTCTCGCGGTGGTTCTGCACCGCATCCATCGCCGCCTTGATCGCCGCCTTGTCCTCGGAAAAACCTTCGAAGACGGCCGAGGTGAAGATCAGCCCGGAAGGTGCCGACGAATGACGATAAGCGTAGCCCATTTCGGCATTGCTCAGGGTCTGGATATTGCCCTTGCGGTCGAGCGCCCGCAGTTCGATGACGCGCTCGCGCGTTTCGACACCGTTGGCGCCAGCATTCATGACAAGCGCGCCGCCAATGGCCCCCGGAATGCCATGATAGAAATGGAAGCCCCCGATGCCGGCCTCGCAGGCGACTGCCGCGACACGCTTGTCAGGCGTCGCGGCCCCCGCCTTGATCGTGGTGGGGCCAATCACCTCGGCCTCGCCAAAACCCTTGGCCGAAAGGCGGATGACGAAGCCCGGAATGCCGCCATCCCTGACCAGAAGGTTCGAGCCGATGCCGACCACGGTCAGCGGGATCTCTTCGGGAACCGCACGCAGGAACGCGGCAAGATCCTCCTCGTCGGCCGGCTGGAACAGCACTTCGGCCTGCCCTCCGGCGCGGAACCAGGTGATCTTGTCCATCTCGGCATTCGGCGTGAGGCGGCCGCGCAGGCCGGCGAGCCGGTCGCCAAGTCTGTCGATCAAAGCCTGGCCGTGCATCATGAGACGGTCCCGCCAAGCTCCTTGGGCAGCGCATAGGCCCATTGGGTGATGTTGCCGGCGCCGAGGAAGACAACGAAGTCGCCGGGCTTGGCCAGGTCGCGGATGATCGGCGCGATTGCTGCCGGACCGTCGATGTAGCGGGCGTCGCGATGGCCGCCGGCGCGGATGCGCGACACCAGTGCGTCCGAGGTCACCCCATCGATCGGCTCTTCGCCCGCTGCGTAAACCGGCGCCACCATCACCGTGTCGGCATCGTTGAAACAGGTGGAAAACTCGTTGAACAGATCATGCAGCCGGGTGAAGCGATGCGGCTGGGCAATGGCGATGACGCGTCCCTTGGTGGCGCTGCGCGCCGCCTTCAGCACCGCCGCGATTTCGACCGGATGATGACCATAGTCGTCGAAGATGTCGACGCCGTTCCAGGAGCCGGTATGGGTGAAACGGCGCTTGACGCCGGCGAAGGACGACAGGCCCTTCTTGATCGCCTCGGCGGACAGGCCGAGTTCATGCGCGACCGCGATCGCCGCTGTCGCGTTGGAGACGTTGTGACGGCCGGGCATCGGCAGCCGCAGGTCCGATATCGTCGTATGGCCGCCGGTCTTGCGGTCGCGGATCACGATGTCGAATTCCGAAACAGCACCGGCCATGCGATGGTTTGTGAAACGCACATCGGCCTGCGCATTCTCGCCATAGGTGATGACGCGGCGGTCCTCGATGCGGCCGACCAGCGCCTGCACCTCGGGATGGTCCGTGCACATCACCCCGAAGCCGTAGAACGGCACGTTCTCGACGAACTGGCGGAACGCCTCGCGCACCTTGTCGAAGCTGCCATAGTGATCGAGATGCTCGGGATCGATGTTGGTGACGACGGCGATCTCTGCCGGCAGCTTCAGGAAGGTGCCGTCGCTCTCATCGGCCTCGACCACCATCCACTCGCCATCGCCCATGCGCGCGTTGGTGCCATAGGCATTGATGATGCCGCCATTGATGACGGTCGGATCGAGCCCGCCGGCCTCGAGCAAGGTCGCCACCATCGAGGTCGTCGTCGTCTTGCCATGCGTGCCGCCGATCGCCACCGCCTGGCGGAAGCGCATCAGCTCGGCCAGCATCTCGGCACGGCGCACGATCGGCAGCAGCTTCTCGCGCGCGGCCTTCAGCTCGGGGTTGGATTTCTTGATCGCCGTCGAGACGACCACGACCTCGGCATCACCGAGATTCTCGGGCTTGTGGCCGACGAAGCATTCGATGCCCTTGTCGCGCAGCCGCTGTACATTGGCGCTCTCGGCCTGGTCGGACCCTTGCACCTTGTAGCCGAGATTGTGCAGCACTTCGGCAATGCCGCTCATGCCGATGCCGCCAATGCCGATGAAATGCACAAGGCCGATCGTCTGCGGCATCTTCATGCGTGCGTCCCCTTCCTGAAATCCGAAACGGTTTTTTTCGACGCAATAGCCTCTGTGAGATCGGCGAGCAACCGTGCCGCGTCCGGCCTGCCGGCCGATTTCGCGCCCGCGGCCATTGCCGCAAGCCGCTCGGGATCGTCCATCAGTCCGCCGACGAGCGTTGCGATGCGCTCGGGCGAAAGCGAGGATTGCGGGTGCACTTCGCCACCGCCGGCGGCGGCAAGGGCCGCCGCGTTGGCCGCCTGGTCGTGGTCGAGCGCATAGGGATAAGGCACCAGCAGCGCCGGCCGGCCGATGACGGCGATCTCCGAGACGGTCGAAGCGCCGGAGCGGGAGATCACCAGATGCGCCGCCGCGATGCGCGCTGCCATGTCCGTGAAGAAGGGCGAGACCTCGACACCGACACCAAGCGCTGCATAGGCCGCCTTCACCCGCGCCACGTCATCGGCGCGCGCCTGCTGCGTGATCACCAACCGCTTGCGCTGGGCATCGGAAAGCAGCGCGATGGCCGCCGGCACGGCATCGGAAAAGAACTGGGCGCCCTGGCTGCCGCCGAACACCAGCAGGCGGAACGGCTGTTCCCCGGTCGACGCCACATAAGGCGTCTTGGCTGCTTCCAGAACTTGCGGGCGAACCGGGTTGCCGGTCGTCACCGTCTTGACGCCGGCCGCACTCGTGTCCTGCGGCAGGAAGCCGCCGGCGATCGCGTCGACACGGCCGGCCAGCGCCCGGTTGGCGCGGCCCATCACGGCGTTCTGCTCGTGGATCAGCGTCGGCACCTTGCGCCGCGTCGCCGCATAGAGCGGCGGCAGGGTCGGATAGCCGCCAAAGCCGACGACGGCATTCGGCTTGATCCTGGCAATGATGGCCGAGGCCTGGCGCACCCCGCGCCAGATTTTCCAGAAGGCGCCAAGCAGGGCGAAAGGATTTTTGGAACCCATCGTCGCCGACTGGATGGGATGGACGGCGGCGGCCGGGAAGTGGCCGGCAAAACGTTCGGCGCGGTCATCCGTCGCCAGATGGACTTTCCAGCCGCGCTCGTTCAGCTCATGCGCCAGCGCCTCGGCCGGAAAGAGATGTCCGCCGGTTCCGCCCGCCGCGAGAAGGATGACACCCTTGGACATCCAGCCTCATTCCGCCGGCACGGCGCGTTGCGACAGGGCAAAGCCCATCTGCTTGCGCTTTTCCGGCCGCTTGCGCGTCAGCGCCAGCACCATGCCCATCGAGATGGCGATGGCGATCTGCGAGGAGCCGCCATAGGAGATGAAAGGCAGCGTCATGCCCTTGGCCGGCACCAGCTGCAGGTTGACGCACATGTTGATAACGGCCTGCAGACCAAAGACGGTCACGAGCCCGCCGACCGCATACCGAGTGAAATCGTCATGCTCCTTCAGCGCCGTATTGAGACCGCGCAGCACGATGAAGGCGAAGATCGACATGATGAAGAAGCACATGATCAGCCCGAACTCCTCGCCGGCGACCGAGAAGACGAAGTCGGCATGGCTGTCCGGAATGACCCGCTTGACGGTACCCTCGCCCGGCCCGACGCCGAACCAGCCGCCATTGATCAGCGCCTCGCGTCCCATGTCGACCTGAAAGGTGTCACCTTCGCCAGTGAGGAACTTGTCGATGCGCAGGGCAACGTGCGGAAACACCGAATAGGCGGCGAACACACCGCCCACGCCCGCGCCGCCAAGCGCGATGATCCATAGCCATGGCAGTCCCGCCATGAAGAACATCACCCCCCAGGTGCCGGTCACCAGCATGGTCTGGCCGAGATCCGGCTGCGCGACCAGCAGCGAGACGACCAGGGCAAGCAGCAGCATCGCGAACAGATTGCCCGGAATGTCGGGCTGGCGCTTGTGCTCGGCGAACAGCCAGGCGCACATGATGACGAAGGCAGGTTTGAGGAATTCCGAGGGCTGGATCGACAGGCCGGCAAGCGACACCCAACGGCGAGCGCCCTTCACCTCGACGCCGATGTAGAGCACCGCCACCATCAGCACCAGCATGAGGCACAGCATGATCAGCGCCATGCGCCGGATCTGCCGCGATTCAAGGAAGGAGACGGCCAGCATCACGCCGAGCGCCGGAACCGTGAAGATGATCTGCCTAGTGGCGAAGTGGAAACTGTCGAGGCCGATGCGTTCGGCCACCGCCGGGCTGGCCGCGAAGGAAAGCACGATGCCGAGCCCCATCAGCGACAGGAACGCCGCCAGGAACCAGCGATCGATCGTCCACCACCATGTCGCAACCGGACTTTTGTCGAGACGGCTCTGCATTATCGTGCCCCTCCGATGGGTTTCACACCCTCGATAGCATTCGCAGCTTGCCTGAAGGCTTCGCCCCGAACTTCGAAATTCTTGAACTGGTCGAAACTGGCGCAGGCCGGCGACAACAGCACCACCACCTCCCCGCTTTCGTCTCGAGCAGCGTCATGCGCGGCGTGCTCGACCGCCGCCGCCAGCGTGCCCGATATCTCGTAGGGCACGGCCTCGCCCAGGGTCGCCGAGAAGGCAGGCGCCGCCTCGCCGATCAGATAGGCCTTGGCGATGCGCGGAAAGAAGCCGCGCAACGGTTCGATGCCGCCTTCCTTGGGCAAGCCACCGGCGATCCAGTAGATGCGCGGAAAGCTCGACAGCGCCGGTGCCGCCGCATCGGCATTGGTCGCCTTGGAATCGTTGATGAACAGCACATGATCCTTGCGGCCGACCTGCTCCATGCGATGCGCGAGGCCGGGAAAGCTCTCCAGTCCCGACTGGATCTCGCCGAGGTCCAGCCCGACCTTGAGGCAAGCGGCAACCGCTGCCAGCGCGTTCTGCGCATTGTGCTGGCCGCGCAGCGAGCCGATGCCTTCGAGGAAGGCGACACGGCTGTAGCGGCCGTGCACCGCTTCCATCAGATTGCCAGCGTCGGCGAAATAGCCATCGGTCAGCGGCAGGCGCTTGGAAATGCGGATCACATGCCGCCCCGCCCGCTCCAGCCGCTCGGCGATCTGCGCGCACCAGGAATCGTCGATGCCGATGATGGCCGTCTCGCTGCCGGCCACCAGCCGCTCCTTGATCGAAGCGTAGTGCTGCATGGTGCCGTGGCGGTCGAGATGGTCGGGCGTCAGATTGAGCAGGATGCCGGCCGTCGGGTTGATCGAGGGGGCGAGGTCGATCTGGTAGGACGAGCACTCGACCACATAGTGTCGACTCGGCTGCGGCGGATCGAGCGTCATCACCGCACGGCCGATATTGCCGCCCATCTGGGTGTCGCGTCCGGCGGCTTTCAGGATATGCGCGGCCAGTGCGGTCGTCGTCGACTTGCCGTTGGTGCCGGTGATGGCGATGAAGGGCGACATTGGTGCGCCGAGCATCCGCTCGCGGCAGAACAGCTCGATGTCGCCAATCACCTCGACACCTGCGCCCTTCGCCAACTCCACCGTCCAGTGCGGCTTGGGATGTGTCAGCGGCACGCCCGGCGACAGCACGAAAGCCGAGAACTTCGCCCAGTCGGCGCCACGCAAATCGGCGGTTGCGATGCCGACATCCGCCGCCTTGGCGACGCTGTCGGGATTGTCGTCCCAGGCCAGCACCTCCGCGCCGCCGGCAATCAGTGCGCGCGCCGTGGCGATCCCCGAGCCCCCGAGCCCGAAGAGTGAAACGCGCTTGCCTGCGAAGGATGCGGCGGGGATCAAGGGATTTTCCTATCTCAGCTTCAGGGTGGACAGGCCGACCAGCGCCAGGATCACGGCGATGATCCAGAAGCGGATCACCACCTGGCTTTCAGTCCAGCCGAGCTTTTCGAAATGATGGTGGATCGGCGCCATCAGGAACACCCGCTTGCCAGTCATCTTGAAGTAGCCGACCTGGATGATGACAGACAGGATTTCGACCACGAACAGGCCGCCGACGATAACCAGCACGATCTCGTGCTTGGTGGCGACCGCGACCGTGCCGATCAGGCCGCCCATGGCCAGCGATCCGGTGTCGCCCATGAAGATCGCCGCCGGCGGCGCATTGAACCAGAGGAAGCCGAGGCCGGCGCCAATGACCGAGCCGAGCACGACAGCCAGTTCGCCGGTGCCGGGCACGAAATGGATCTGCAGATATTCGGCGAACACGGCGTTGCCGGACAGATAGGCGATGACGCCGAAGGAGGCCGCCGCGATCATGATCGGCACGATCGCCAGCCCGTCGAGGCCGTCGGTCAGGTTCACCGCATTGCCGGCGCCGACAATGACGAAGCAGGAGAACGGAATGAAGAACCAGCCGAGATTGATGATGAATTCCTTGGCGAAGGGAAATGTCAGTGACGACGAGAACGGCGCCTGGCCGTTATGCATGATCGCCCACGCGGCGATGCCGGCGATGACGAATTCAAGTGCCAGCCGCGCCTTGCCGGAAAAACCGAGATGCGACTGCTTCGTCACCTTCAGATAATCGTCGTAGAAGCCGATCGAGCCGAAACCCAGCGTGACCAGCAGCACCACCCAGACATAGATGCTCGACAGGTTCGCCCACAAAAGCGACGAGCCGATGATGCCCGACAGGATCATCAGCCCGCCCATGGTCGGCGTACCGGCCTTCTTGAAATGCGTCTGCGGCCCGTCGGCGCGGATCGGCTGGCCCTTGCCTTGCCGTAGCCGCAGCGAATTGATGATCGTCGGCCCGAAGATGAAGACGATCAGCGCCGATGTGATCAGCGCCCCGCCGGTGCGGAAGGTGATGTAACGGAAGACATTGAAGACCGAGATCTTGTCCGCAAAATCGACGAGTAGTGTAAACATGCGCTTTTCGTCCCCCGACTTGACCTAGGTCAGTTTGCTGGTTGCGGATTCCGCCGGGAATTTGCCCAGCAGCGCATCGACCAGTTTTGCAAAACCGATGCCCTTCGACGATTTGATCATCACCACGTCGCCCGGCTGCAGGGCGGCGAGCAGCACCGGCTTCAGTTCCTCGGCGCCAGCGCGGTATTCCGTCTTGACCTCGCTTGGCAATGCCTCGGCCAGCGCCCGCATCTTCGGGCCACCGAGAAAGACGGTCTGCGTCCCGGTGCCTACGATAAGATCCGCCAGAGCGGCATGCAGCTTGGCAGAATGGTCGCCGAGCTCCAGCATGTCGCCGAGCACGGCGATGCGCCGGCCCTCGCCCGTCACCGGCGTTGCGTTGAGCAGCGCCATGGCGGCAGCCATGGACGCCGGATTGGCATTGTAGCTCTCGTCGATGAGCGTGATCGGCCCTTTGGGATGACGCAGCACATGGCGCTTGCCACGCCCGCGCTCGGCCGAAAGATCAGCCAGCGCCAACGCTATCCTGTCGAGATCGGCACCGACCAGATGCGCCGCCCCCAGCACCGCCAGCACATTCTGCACCATATGCCGGCCGGGAGCGCCGATACGAGCGATCATATCGTGGCCGCCGATCCTGGCGGCGATATCGGAATGGTCGGCATGCAACTCGCATTTGACCAGCTTGAAGTTCGAGCGCGCATTTTCGCCGAAGCCGTAGACATGCTCGACGCCGGCGGCATGCGCCATCTTGTCGAGAAGCTTGAAACGCGCGTCGTCGCGGTTGAGGACCGCCGCGCCATCGGGCTCCAGCCCTTCGAAAATCTCAGCCTTGGCCCTGGCTATCTCGTCCAGGTTGCGGAAGAAGCCGAGATGCGCCGCCGCGATCATGGTGACGATCGCGACATGCGGCCTCACCATTTTCACCAGCGGCCGGATCTCGTCGGGATGGTTCATGCCGATCTCGAACACGGCATAGTCGCAATCATCTGGCATGCGCGCCAATGTCAGCGGTACGCCCCAATGGTTGTTGAAGGACTGCGCCGAGGCATGCACCTTGCCGACGGCCGACAGCACGTGGCGCAGTGCTTCCTTGGTGGTGGTCTTGCCGGCCGAACCGGTCACCGCGATGATCTTGGCGCTCGAGCGGGCGCGCGCCGCGACACCGAGTTTTTCAAGTGCGGCCAGCACGTCCTCGACGACGATGATCGGCGCCGTCAGCCGGCCGAGCGAAGGCAGCTTGCCTTCGGCCACCACCAGCACGCCGGCGCCGGCCTTGATGGCTGATGTAGCGAAGTCATGACCGTCCATCGCCTCGCCCTTGATGGCGAAGAAGGCATCGCCAGGCTGCAGGCTGCGGCTGTCGATCGAAATGCCCGTTATGCCGTCCGGCATCGGCCCGAGCGGCCGGCCGTCCATGGCGGCAACCAGAGCCTCGGAGGTCCAAAGCAAGCTCATGCGGCACGCTCCCGCAGCGCGGCGCGCACTTCCTCATGATCGGAGAAATGCAAGGTCTCGGAGCCGATCGTCTGGCCTTCCTCGTGGCCCTTGCCGGCAACGATCAGCGTGTCCCCGGCATGCAGCATGCCGACCGCCTCGTGGATCGCCTGGCGCCGGTCGCCGATCTCGATCGCCCCGGGTGCGGCGGCAAGAATGGCGGCGCGGATCGTCTCGGGCACTTCCGAGCGCGGATTGTCGTCGGTGACGATGACGACATCGGCGAGCCGTGTCGCGATCTCGCCCATGATCGGCCGCTTGCCGCGGTCGCGGTCGCCGCCACAGCCGAACACGACCATGACACGGCCGGTGGTGAACGGACGCACCGAGGCCAGCACATTTTCCAGCGCGTCGGGCTTGTGGGCGTAGTCGACATACACCGGCGCACCGTTGGCGGTGGTGCCGACGAGATCGAGCCGGCCCGGCGCGCCCTTAAGTTTCTCCAAGGACATCAAGGCCTTGGCGACAGGTGTTCCGGTGGAAATGGCAAGTCCCGCCGAAACCAGCGCGTTCGAAATCTGGAAATCGCCCGCAAGCGGCAGGTCGATCTCGTAGAGCACGCCGTCGGCCTCGACCTCGGCGCGCTGGCGATGGCGCTCGTGCTCGACCCGCTTCAGCCTGAGGAAATCGCCATGGCGGCCAACCGTCAGCACCTTGAGCCCGGCGACCTGCGCCGTCTGGATCGTCGGCGCCGACCACGGATCGTCGGCGAAGATGATGGCCGGTGCGCCCTTCGGCAGGAGCGCGTCGAACAGGCGCAGCTTGGCGCGGTGGTAGTCCTCGACGGTCGGATGATAGTCCATATGATCGCGGCCGAGATTGGTGAAGCCGCCGGCGGCGAGCTTCACGCCGTCGAGGCGGCGCTGGTCGAGCCCATGGCTGGAGGCTTCCATCGAGGCGTGCGTGACGCCGGCATCCGCCAATTCCCTGAGCAACTGGTGCAGCGCGACCGGATCGGGCGTGGTCAGCGAGCCATAGTCGTTGCGGCCCGGCGCCACGACGCCGGTGGTGCCGATCGAAGCGGCGGCATGGCCGGCCTGTTCCCAGATCTGCCTGGTGAAGGCAGCGACCGACGTCTTGCCGCTGGTGCCGGTCACCGCGACCATGGTCTGTGGCTGCTTGCCGAAATAGCGTGCCGCACTCAGCGCCAGCGCCAGGCGCGGATCATCGACTGCCAGCACCGGAACGGACAGACCGGCAAGGTCACTGCCCTGGCTTGCAACGATCGCGATGGCCCCACGCCCGGCCGCGTCGGGGGCATAGGCCGCGCCATCCGCCTTGGTGCCGGCGAGCGCAAAAAAGACGACGCCCGGTTTTACCTGGCGGGAATCCGACGAAATCCCGGTAACCTCCAGATCGGCGGAAGCTGTTCCTTCGACTGGCAGGATACCGGCTAGATCTCTGAGCTTCATCGAGTCCCGTTCACCACAACAAAATAGCGCGCAGTTGCCGGCGCGCCCCAAGAATCACTGATAGGAAACCAGCGTTGCACCATTTTCATGGCTGAAATCTGGCTTGACGCCAAGTATGGCCGCTGAGCGCCTGATGATATTGCCGGCTATAACCCCAGCATTCGCGGCCGCGACGTCTGTCATGCCAGGCTTTTCCGGGTGCGGGGCGTCGGCAATCGTGAACACCAGGTATTGCGGATCGTCCATCGGGAAGGCGGCGACGAAGGTATTGAAATTCAAGTCCTTCGAATAGCGGCCATTGATGACCTTCTCGGCTGTTCCGGTCTTGCCGCCAACGCGGTAGCCGGGGACCCTGGCGTTTCTGGCCGAGCCCTTCTCGGCGTTGAGCGTATAAAGGTAGCGCATGCCTTCGACCGTCTTGTCGCTGACCACTTTCTTGGCCACCGCCATCGCATCCTGCTCGCTGCGGACCAGGAATGTCGGCTCGATCAGGTAGCCCCCATTCATCAGCGCCGCGCAGCCCACAGCCGCTTGCAGCGGCGTCGTCGACACACCATGACCGAAGGCGATGGTGAACGAATTGACCTGTTTCCAGACCTTCGGTTCAGTCGGGCGGGCGACTTCCGGCAGTTCGGTCTGCATCCTGTCCAATATTCCAAGGCGATGCAGGAACTCGCGGTGCCCCTCGATGCCGACCAGTTCGGCCTCCCTGGCCGACCCGATGTTGGACGAATAAAGGAACACCTCAGGCAACGACAGCACGCGGTTCTTGCCGTGGAAATCGTGAATGGCCTGATGGCCGACCCGGATTGGATGCGAGGCGTCGAAGCGGCTCGCCATCGTCGCTTTGCCGGAATCGAGCGCCATGGCTGAGGTGAAGCTCTTGAAGGTCGAGCCCATTTCATAGAGGCCCGCCGACATCCGGTTCAGCCGGTCCTTTTCCTGTGCATTGTAGGGATTGTTCGGATCGAAATCCGGCACCGAGCCCATGGCCACCACTTCGCCGGTCTTGACGTTGAGCACAACGGCACCAGCACCGATGGCGCGATAGCGCTCCAGGCCGGCGGCGATCTCGTCGCGCACGATATGCTGGACGCGCAGATCGATCGACAGCTTCACCGGCTTCAAATCCTTCGCCACCGCCAGGCCCGACGCCTGCAGGTCGCTCAGGCCCTGCTCATCGATATACTTCTCCATGCCGGAGATGCCCTGGTTGTCGATGTTGGTGAGGCCGACAATGTAGGATGAGGTCTCGCCGCTCGGATAGAAACGGCGCTTTTCGGTGCGGAAGCCGAAGCCCGGAATGCCAAGCTGCATGATGTCGGCCTGCTGCTTGGGTGTCAGCTGCCGCTGCAGCCAGACGAAGCCGGCACCGCTCTTCAGCTTGTGGTAGGTCTGCTCGTAATCGATCTCGGGAAGTACCGTCGACAGCTTCTCGATCGCCTCGTCGGCGTCGACGATGCGGCGCGGTTCGGCAAACAGCGACGCCGTCTTGATGTCCGTCGCCAGCACCTCGCCATTGCGGTCGACAATGTCGGGCCGCGATGCCGTCACCCGGCTCTGCGGGCCGCCCGACATGTCGGGGGTCTGGAAGCCGAGATAGATCAGCCGCCCGGAAATGATCGAGAAGATGCCGAAGAACACCGCCATCGTCATCATGATGCGCGTCCTGCCCTTGCCGCCGGTCGCCTTGCGGGCGCCCTCGACCACGATCGATCCGGCTTCACCCGTGCTCGCGCGGCGTTTCAGCAGTTTGCCGATCATTGGGCGATGCCTCCGGTAACCACTGGATCCTTGTCGCCCGAGGGCGCCTTGTCGGAATTGTCGGCCATGCCGTCCTGGCGCCCTTTCAGGATGTCCTGAATGTCCAGGGCCTTTGCCGGCAGATCACCGATGCCGACGATCTGGCGGGCACTGACTGGCTCGAGCTCGAGCTGCGACTTGTAGAGTTCGGCCAGCTTCTGCAGCCGCGACGGCTGGGTGAGCAGGCTCCAGTCGGCCTTGAGCAGGTCGATCGTGTCCTCCTCATAGCGGATCTGGGCGTGGATCTTCTGCACCGCCGCCAGCTGTTCCTCGGCCTCGCGTTTGGTCTTGTAGGTAAGGGCGGCCGCCGAAACCATGACGGCGATCAGGACAATGTCGCTGGTACGAAACACGTGCTCACCTCTCTCCCGGCAGGTCGATGCCAGGAAGCTTTGGAAGGCCGAAGATCGAAAAGTCGCTGCTGCGCGCCGGCGCCTCGGTGCGGATCGCCGCGCGAAGCCTGGCCGAACGGGCGCGCGGATTGGCCGCGACCTCGGCGTCGCCGGCGGTCACGCCGCCACCCGCCTTGCGGAAGGTCGCGGTGCGCGCATGAGCCTCGGGCAGGTGACGCGAGCCGGTCGCGACGTCGGCGCGATCGGCGATGAAGCGCTTGACGATGCGGTCTTCCAGCGAATGAAACGTCACCACGGCGAGCCGCCCGCCCGGCTTCAATACGCGTTCGGCGGCGAACAAGGCCTTGGCCAACTCGCCGAGTTCGTCGTTGACGAAGATGCGCAGCGCCTGGAAGACGCGCGTGGCCGGATGGATCTTGTCCTTCGGCGCACGCCCGACATGCGTCTCGATAGCATCGGCGAGTTCCAGCGTGCGTTCGAACGGACGCTTTTCGCGGCGAGCCTCGATCATGCGGGCAATGCGCCCAGCATGACGTTCCTCGCCGAGGAAGCCGAAGATGCGGGCAAGGTCGCCCGGCTTGAAGCTGTTGACGACATCGGCGGCGCTGAGGCCCGCTTGCGCCATGCGCATGTCGAGTGGTCCATCGGCGCGGAACGAAAACCCGCGCTCGGCCTGGTCGATCTGCATCGAGGACACACCGATGTCGAGCACGACGCCGTCGGCGTTCTCGACATGCTCGTCCAGCGTCGAGAACGGCGCCTGGACCAGCCTCAGCCTGCCGCCTGATTGCGCTTCGAGATCGCGCCCGGCGGCGATGGCGTCGGGGTCGCGGTCGATGGCCACCACGGAAGCCCCGGTGGCCAGAATGGCCCTGGTGTAGCCGCCGGCGCCGAACGTGCCGTCGATGATGATGTCGCCCTCCGCCGGCGCCAGTGCCTCGAGCACTTCGCCAAGGAGGACCGGAATGTGGCGGGCCGATCCGCCAACGGCGTGAAGGTCATCGCCGTGGCCCACCGTCATTCCGGTCGCTCCCCAGGCTTCGTCCCCTGCCGAAGCTGCAAAAGCCGGGCCCGCGCCTGCGCGCCATAGGCAGCAAGCCGTCCCGGCTCCCAGATCTGAAAGAAATTTCCGCGCCCGACAAAGGCCACTTCCGCCGAAATGCCGGTGTGCTCGCGAATGAATTCGCTCATCGTGATGCGGCCGTCCTGATCGAGCTTCAGGAAGGTGCCGTCGCCATGGCAAAAGAACGACATGTCGTCCGCCGTTTGCAAGAAGGGATCCTCGAGCGCGATACGCTGCTCGTAGCGGTCGAGCAGGTCCAGCCCACCGACATCCATCGCCGGCAGGTCCAGGCAGCGCAGCGCGTAGAGCTCCGAATAGCCGCGCTTCTGCACGACGGCGCGGAAATGCGCCGGAACGGACACCCGTCCCTTCGCATCGATCCTGCTCACCGTGTTTGACAGAAACCGATCCATCACGCGTTACAGCCGCTTGCGCCGCCGCACCCCTCTTCATCTTGTCAAACGCACCGCCGCAGCGCGTTCCCTGCCCCGTACCAGCCTCGTCCGCATAGGCAAAACCCGGCAAACGCGCAGCCGCCGCGGCTGCCCGATTGGCGTACGTTTTACCCTGACGCGGAACGAAGGCTTTGATGTCGAAATGGGATATCATGGGGCACTATGGGCGTCAACGGGAATAGGCTTCACAAGCATGCGCACCGCGACCAATGAGAGCAGCCTTGACGGCACGTCTCGTCTTTATGGATCATTAAGCCTAACGAAGCGTTTAGAGCCCTCTGGCCCAAAAGACGTGGCTTGCCGCCGATCCCCCGCGCGCATAGCGTCGAGCGACGTCTTCCGCCCAGATAACAAGGATCGAGTTCATGTCCGAGACGGCAAAGTCACGCGCCGCCGAACTGTCCCATTTGCGCAGCCGCGATTTTGCCAACGGCGATCCGATCCCCTTGCCGTTGACCATGGCTTCGATCTTTCACACGCCGGGCGCCGAGACCGGGGTCGATCAATATGGCCGCTACGACAATCCAACCTGGCGCGCCGTGGAACATGTGCTCGGCCATTTGGAAGACGCCAAATGCGTGAGTTTTCCCTCTGGAATGGGCGCGATTTCGTCGGTGTTTTTCGCGCTGCTGAAATCGGGCGATCGCGTGCTCCTGCCGGCGGACGGCTATCATGCCACGCGCGCCATGGCCGAACGCTTCCTGAAGCCGCTCGGCGTCACCTGCGACACCAGGCCGACGCCGACCTTCCTTGACGGCGGCTTCGGAGGCTACTCGCTGGTCTTCGTGGAAACCCCATCCAACCCGCGTTTGGACATCTGCGACATCTCGGCCGTCGCCAAGGCTGTCCGCGAACAGGGCGGGATCCTTGTCGTCGACAACACGACGATGACGCCATTCGGCCAGCGTCCGCTCGACTTCGGCGCCGATCTCGTCGTCTCCGCCGACACCAAGGCGGTCAACGGCCACTCGGACGTGCTGTTCGGCCACGTCGCCAGCCGCAACGCCGACATCGTCACCAAAGTGACGGACTGGCGCGCAATGGCCGGCGGCATTCCCGGGCCGTTTGAAGCCTGGCTGGTGCATCGCGGCCTCGAAACACTGGAGGTGCGCTTCGACCGCATGTGCTCGTCGGCGGAAGTGATCGCACGGCGGCTGAAAGGCCACCCGGCGATCAGCGGACTTCGTTTTCCGGGCCTCGAAAGCGATCCGTCGCACAACCTTGCCCGCGCCCAAATGGAGCGCTTCGGCTTCCTGATCTCTTTCCAACTCGCCTCGGAAGCCAAGGCCGAGGATTTCATCAACAATTGCCAACTGATCGAGGCCGCGACGTCCTTCGGCGGCGTCCACACCTCCGCCGAACGGCGCTTGAAGCGAGGCGATGCGGTGCCCGCCGGTTTCGTCCGCCTGTCGGTCGGCTGCGAGCCTGTGGAAGAACTCTGGAAGGCGATCGAGGCATCGCTGGATAAAATCAGCGGCTGAGAAATGGGCTACGGGCCAAGATCGTCGGCTTCGATGTTGCGCTTGCCATGCAGCACGCGGATGATTTCGATCGCGCCACTACCGACACGATACAAGGTGAGGTAGTCGCCGACGACCAGATGACGAATGCCGGGCCCGATATCGTCGCGCGGCGCGCCTGAGAGAGGATAGATTGCCAGTTGCTGCCACCGTGCCTCGATGCGGTCGAGCAACCGGTCAGCTGCAGCCTCGCTGTCGCGCGCGACATGGAGCCAGATCGCGATCAGATCGTCTTCAGCGCGCGTGTTCCGAACGATGGGCAGCAAATTCATGCCGCGTCGTCAGATCGCAAACGTCTCCGTGCCTCGGCCTTGATTTCATCCATCGACGCAAATCGTCCGGGCCCGCTGTCGATTCCCTCCCGCACCAGCTTTCGCAGTTCCTCGACGGTGTAGCCATGCAGATCGCGCCGGTCCTTCCATTGCCTGAGCGCATCGCGGATCACTTCGCTCGCCGAGGCATATTCGCCGGCGGCGACCACATCGTCCACCGCCGCCGCCAGTTCCGGCGACAGCGTGATGCTGCGTTTGTCGACCTGTCCCATGATAGGCTCCTGATGGCATTCGCTAATCGATGGTACGATTTAATCGCACCAGGTTCAAGCAACGACCAGTGCTACATCGCCTAGATAAACAGCTGACAGCTTGAATCAACAGGCCCGCCCGAAAGCGCAACCTGCTGATCTCAAAAGATTTCTCTTCGATATCGTGGGAGAAAATTGCCAGCTGGCCTGTAAGCCGGGTTCTGTATGGCCCTCGCCCCTTGCGGCGCGAGAACGTGGCGGCCATTCATCTTGGGCGCATGTTGCCATGCGCCTCACGCAACCTACCCGGACGGTGAGCCGGAAACAGCCCTCGAGGGTTTCCCCTCGCACCGCCCCTATTCGGTCTTGCTCCCGGTGGGGTTTACCGTGCCGCTCCTGTTGCCAGTCGCGCGGTGGGCTCTTACCCCACCCTTTCACCCTTGCCACGGTAAACCGTGGCGGTTTGCTTTCTGTGGCACTTTCCCTGGGGTCGCCCCCGCCGGCCATTAACCGGCACCGTGTTTCCATGGAGCCCGGACTTTCCTCACCCACAGCCTTTCGGCATTTGTGGGTGCGGCCGCCCGGCCAGCTGGCAAGGCGTATAAAGGGGTTCACGTCCGAAAACGCAAACGAAAAAGCCGGCATAGCTCAAAGAGTTAGAGCGTACTTTGTGCGGTCGAATGACCACACGTCGCTCTAAGCGGCCGGCTCCCCACAGCCAAATGGCTACAGCGCCGCCATCTGCACCTTGACCTTGCTGCAATAGGCGGCCGACACCGGGTTCATCCGTGTCGCGGCATGGCCGGCATTGTATTTCAGGATCGTGCCGCAGGTGGTGCCACCGCCGAGATCCTGCGCCATGGCGAGATACTTCATCCCGTATTTGATGTTGGTATCCGGATCGAAGAGCCCCTTGGCCGAACCGTTGTAGCCCATCATCCGTGCCGTCGCCGGCTTGATCTGCATCAGGCCGATCTCGCCGGCGCTGCCGACCATGTTCGGCCGGTAGTTGCTCTCGATCCTGATGACTGCCTGCGCTAGCGAAACCGGTACGCCGTAGCTCGCGGCATAGCGTGCTACGATCGCGGAATACTGACCACTGCTGGCCACTGCGGCTGTCGACGCCGCCGCGTTCCTGAGACCAATCGATGCCGTTGTCGTCATGTCGATGGTCTTGCGGCCGCGCTTCGTCGGCCTTTTGGCGGTGGACTTCCTTTTCCAGCTTACCTTTTCCGCTTTGGCGGAAATCCGCTTCGCGCCGTGGCTTGCCTGCGTCTTGCCGCCTTTGGCCAACGTGGCCTTGCCGCTTTTTGCGGATACCGCGATGAAACCTTGATCGCCCCGCTGGCTGAGTGGCGCGGCATTCGCGGTGCTGAACGCAAAAGTCATTACGCCGGCAGCAAGAGCTGCCGTTACAACGGTCAATTTCTGCATGTGATCCTGTTCTGTCTGAACCGCGCGAAGATATTCACGCAGCAACGCTCAATTAATATCGGAACATCCGGGGGGCTGGGGGTCCGATATCTGCACGTCAGGCGTTTGACGCTCGATTTGGTGTCAAACAAGGCCGGGCAAGTCACTTTGCGTGACACGTTGTAACCTAAGGATTGGAAAAGGATTACTTGGCCAAGACCTTCCTCCGGGTCAGGGTCTCACGGAAGCCAGCAGTCTTTGCAGCGTCCGCAGCGTCGAGCCATCCGCAACGCCATCCACTTTGCGCGGCCGGAAATGCCGCTGAAACGCCTCGACGACGATCTCCGTGCGCTGGTCGAAAATGCCCGATATTTCGACACCATAACCATAGAGCGCCAACATCGACTGCAGCGCCTCGACCTCGGCGCCCACGGCGCCGATCTTGAGCGCGGCCCCTCGCCTGACCGGGGCCGCCGGCACGAGATGGCCCACACCGGCTTCGAACAGGGCTTTCCACGGAAACTTCTCGCCCGGATCGATCTTGCGCCCCGGCGCCACGTCGGAATGCGCCAGCACCCGCTCGGCAACGATCGAATGCCGCCTGGCGATCCCCTTGCACAGGCCAATCACGGCGTCGATCTGTCGCCCGGGGAAATCGCGATAGCCGAGCGAATGTCCCGGATTGACGATCTCGATGCCCACCGAACAGGAATTGATGTCGGTGCGTCCGAACCACGAGCCCTTCCCGGCATGCCAGGCGCGGTCGCTTTCCCTGACCATCTGCACGATGTGGCCATTCTCATGGACGAGATAGTGCGACGAGACTTCGCTGGCCGGATCACACAGCCACGCTTCAGCCCCGGCGCCTGTCGCCATGCCGGTGTAATGCAGCACGATCATGTCGGGTCCGAGCATGTCGCGCCTTGGCCCGAAATTCGGCGACACCCTGACCTCGGCACGCGGCTCGTCGGGCAGGAAGCCGCTCATGCGTGCCGCAGGCCCCGCTCGATCATCTCATAGGCGGCATTGATCGCCGCGACCCTGGTCGTTGCGATCTTGATGAACTCCTGCGGCAGGCCGCGCGCGATCAGCCGGTCGGGATGGTTGTCGGAAACCAGCTTGCGATACCGCTTCCTGACTTCCTCGAACGGCTTGCCGCGCTCGATGCCGAGCACGATATAGGGATCCCCGGCGCCGAGATTGACGTGCCGCGCCATGATGCTTTCGTAATGCGCCTCGTCGATGCGGAAAATCTCGGCAATACGGTGCAGGAAAACGCCTTCACGCTCATGCACCAGTCCGTCGGCCTTGGCGATGTGGAACAGGCCGTCGAGTATGTCCTCCAGCATCACGCAGTTCGAATGGCCCGAGCCGCAAAGCTGCGCCATCCGCTCGGCATAGGTCTCGAAACCGGCCACGTCGCGCTGGGCGAGATCGAACAGCCGCGCCACGTTGCGCGCTTCTTTCTGCGGCACTTCGAATATTTCCTGGAAGGCACGCACCTCATCCTGGGTGACGATGCCGTCGGCCTTGGCCATCTTGGCCGAGAGCGCGATCATTGCCACGGAGAAGGCGACGCGGCGACGCAGGTCGGCATCGCCGGAGAAAACCGTGCGCACGGCCTCGACGACGTCGGCGACACCCGACGTGGCTGAAGACGAAACCCGCGTGATGAAGTCGCCGAGGCGATCCCAAATCGACATGGCCCGCTTCATAGAGCCAACCGGTCCCCGCTATCAAGCCAATAACGGCCGGTGTCGGGGTTGTGAAGCCCCCCGCAAAGAGGACCCCGGCAAAGAAAAGGCCGGCGCGAGGCCGGCCTTCTCTCCCAAGACACACTTACTGATACAAACTACTGCTACTGGGACTAACTACTGCGCGGGCGCAGGAGCAGGCGTTGCCGGAGCCGGCTCGGCAGGCTTGGTGGAATTATCGGCCGGAGCAGCAGGCTTCATCGGCTGTTCGGCGGCCGGCGGGTTGGTGCTCTGGGTGGTGGTGTTATCTTTGCCGCTGTCGCTGCAGGCTGCGACGCCAAGCAAGGCAAGAGCCGAAACTGAAGCAAGAATAAGTTTCTTCATGATATCTCTCCTTCTAGTAACGCCCCCGTTGCCGGTAGGCGGTCGAAGAGAAAATGCATCAGATGGATATGGGTTTCGTAACGTTGCATGTCCGCATGTAACATCATGCGCATGGCCGTTGCAGGTTAAGCCATTGCGAACTAACAGATTGCATCGACAAGAATGCCGGAGCATGCCGCATGACCGCGAAGTGGGATTTCTGGATCGACCGCGGCGGCACCTTCACCGATGTCATCGGTCGTGACCCGCAAGGCGGCCTGCATCCGCGCAAGCTTCTATCCGAAAATCCCGAAGCCTACGCCGATGCCGCCATCCAGGGCATTCGCGACCTTCTCGGCCTGCGCTCCGGCGCCGCGATCCCACCCGGCCTGATCGGCGACATCAAGATGGGCACCACGGTGGCCACCAACGCGTTGCTGGAGCGCAAGGGCGACCGCGTCCTGTTGCTTATCACCAAGGGGTTTCGCGATGCGCTCAGGATTGCCTATCAGGCACGGCCCGACATCTTCGCCAAGGAGATCATCCTTCCCGAGCAGCTCTACGAGCGCGTCATCGAGGTTGACGAGCGCGTGCTCGCCGACGGCTGCGTCGAACGATTGCTCGACGTCGCCGCCTGCCGGCCGGCGATCGAGCAGGCGAAAGCCGATGGCATCGACGCCGTCGCCATCGTCTTCATGCATGCCTGGAAATATCCCGATCACGAGAAGGCGGTGGCAAAAATCTGCCGCAAGCTTGGCTTCGGCCAGGTTTCGGTCAGCCACGAGGTGTCCCCGCTGATCAAACTGGTCGGACGCGGCGACACCACGGTGGTCGACGCCTATCTGTCGCCGATCCTGTCGCGCTATGTGCAAAGGGTGGCGGGGGAGCTGGGCGTCACGGCGGGAGAGAGCGACCAATCCCCGCATCTCATGTTCATGATGTCGTCTGGCGGCCTCACCGCCGCCGACATGTTCCAGGGCAAGGATGCGCTGCTGTCCGGGCCGGCCGGCGGCGTTGTCGGCATGGTCGAGACGGCGAAGCTCGCCGGCTTCGAGAAGGTCATCGGCTTCGACATGGGCGGCACGTCCACCGACGTCGCCCACTATGACGGCGAGTATGAGCGCGCCTTCGATACCGAAGTCGCCGGCGTGCGCGTTCGGGCCCCGATGATGCGCATCCACACCGTCGCCGCCGGCGGCGGCTCGATCCTGCACTATGAGGCAGGCCGCTTTCGTGCCGGGCCGGACTCCGCCGGCGCCAATCCAGGCCCGGCCGCATACCGGCGCGGCGGCCCCCTGGCCGTCACCGACGCCAACGTCATGCTGGGCAAGCTGCAGCCGGAATTCTTCCCAGCGATCTTCGGCCCCGGCCAGGACGAGCCGCTCGATGTCGGGATCGTGCGCGAGAAATTCGCGGCGCTCGCCGCCGAGATCGGCGATGGCCGGCCGCCGGAAGCAGTTGCCGAAGGCTTCATCACCATCGCCGTCGAGAACATGGCCAACGCCATCAAGAAGATTTCCGTGCAGCGTGGCTCCGACGTCACCGAATATCTCCTGAACTGCTTTGGTGGCGCCGGCGGCCAGCACGCCTGCCTGGTCGCCGACGCGCTCGGCATGGAGGCGGTGCTGATCCACCCGTTCTCCGGTCTGCTTTCAGCCTACGGCATCGGTTTGGCCTCGGTCTTTGCCTCGCGTCAGCAGGCGCTGCTCAAGCCTCTTGCCGAAGAGTCCAGAACCGAGATCGACACCCTCATTGCCACCTTGAGAAAAGCCGTCATCGCCGAACTCGCGGCGCAAGGCATCACCGAGGGTGCCGTTGCCGCGAAGCCAGTGCTGCACATACGCTATGACGGCACTGACACGACACTGCCGGTGAATTTCGAGGAGGACTCGATTTTCCAGGCCAAGCGCGATTTCGAAATCGCCCACAAGGCGCAGTTCGGTTTCGTCTATGACGACAAGCCGATGATCGTCGAGACAGTCGGCGTCGAAGGCACCGACACCGGCGGTGCTCGCCGCGACGAAAATGATTCAGAAACCGAAGATCTCACCTTAAGCCCTTCGCAGACCCGCGAAATCTTCACCGAAGGGGCGTGGCGTGCTTCCGGCGTCTTCCTTCGCGACGCGTTGAAGCCGGGCAACAGCATTGCCGGTCCCGCCTTGATCATCGAGCCGAACCAGACCGTTGTCGTCGAGCCGGGCTGGCAGGCCCAAATCACCGCCAGGAACCATGTGCTCTTGCGCCGCGTCGAGAAAAAGCGCCGGCAAGCGGCGCTCGGCACCGAAGCCGATCCGGTCATGCTGGAGGTCTTCAACAACCTCTTCATGTCGATCGCCGAGCAGATGGGCGTGACGTTGCAGAACACCGCCTATTCCGTCAACATCAAGGAAAGGCTGGATTTTTCCTGTGCCGTCTTCGACCACAGCGGCGCCCTGGTCGCCAATGCGCCGCACATGCCGGTGCATCTGGGCTCCATGGATCGTTCGGTCGAAACCATCATCCGGCTCAATTCCGGCGACATCCACCCTGGCGACGTCTTTGCCCTCAACGCCCCCTACAATGGCGGCACGCATCTGCCCGATATCACCGTGGTGACGCCGGTCTTCGACGACATCAAGCAGAACATCCTCTTCTGGGCGGCCTCGCGCGGCCACCACGCCGACATTGGCGGCACGGCGCCCGGCTCGATGACGCCGCTCGCCACCACGGTCGACGAGGAAGGCGTGCTGTTCGACAATTTCCGCATCGTCGATCGTGGAAAATTCCGCGAGAAGGAATTGCATACGCTGCTCACCGACCACCGCTACCCGGCCCGCAACCCGCATCAGAACATCGCCGACCTCAAGGCGCAGATCGCCGCCAACGAAAAGGGTGTCGCCGAACTGCGCAAGATGGTCGCGCATTTCGGCCTCGATGTCGTCGAGGCCTATATGGGTCATGTCCAGGACAATGCCGCCGAAAGCGTGCGCCGCGTGCTGGAACGGCTGCCGGATTCCTCGCAATACGAGTATCCCACCGACACCGGCCAGGTCATCAAGGTGAAGATCACGGTCGACCGGCAAAGGCGCGAGGCAACGGTCGATTTCACCGGCACCTCGCCTGTCATGAAGAATAATTTCAACGCGCCCGAACCGGTCGCGCGCGCCGCGGTGCTCTACGCCTTCCGCGTCATGGTCGAGGACATGATCCCGATGAATGCCGGCTGTCTGCGGCCCATCAACATCATCATTCCCGACGGTTGCATGCTCAAACCTTCCTATCCGGCGGCAGTCGTCGCCGGCAATGTCGAGACCTCGCAGCATGTCACCAACGCTCTGTTCGGCGCCATGGGCGCCATGGCCAATGCGCAGGGAACGATGAACAACCTCACCTTCGGCAACAAGCAGTACCAGTACTACGAAACGATCTGCTCCGGCTCACCGGCCGGGCACATGAACTCCGGACGCGGCTTTGCCGGCACCTCCGGCGTCCACACCCACATGACCAATTCGCGCCTCACCGACCCGGAAGTGCTGGAACTGCGCTTTCCCGTCCTGCTCGAGGATTTCCACATCCGCGAAGGCTCCGGCGGCAAGGGCCGATGGAATGCCGGCGACGGCACCAAACGCACCATCCGCTTCCTCGAAAAGATGGAGTGCGCGATCCTGTCCTCGCACCGCAACCGACCTCCGCGAGGCCTGGACGGCGGCGGCGACGGCGAGGTCGGCTCGACCAGGATCCGTCGCAAGAACGGTACGATCGAAATGCTGAAGGCCTGTGACCAGACCGTGCTTCAGGCGGGCGACGCCGTCATTCTGACGACACCGACGCCGGGCGGATTCGGCAAGGCCTGAACTGACGTCAACAGGCTGTCACCGGCCTGTCATGACCCTGCGCTACCCGCTTGCGGCAAAGCAAATGGGGAATCAGCTTGCCATGACGGACGTTTCCGCAGATCTGGTTTTTCGCCGCGGCAAGGAAGTTGGAAAAGCCGTCTACCAGAACCGCCCGCTGTCGAAAGCCGGCATTTCGGAGCGGCTGTTCGCCTTCCTGTTTTCCGGCCTCGTCTATCCGCAGATCTGGGAAGACCCTGATGTCGACATGGAAGCGATGCAGCTTGGCCAGGGCCACCGCGTCGTCACCATCGCCTCGGGCGGCTGCAACATCCTCGCCTACCTCACCCGCTCGCCGGCACGGGTCGACGCGGTCGACCTCAACGCCGCGCACATCGCGCTGAACCGCATGAAGCTGGAGGCGGTGCGCCATTTGCCGTCGCAGGGCGACCTGTTCCGCTTCTTCGGCGCCGCCGACACCAGCCATAATTCGCAAGCCTACGATCGCTTCATCGCGCGGCATCTCGATCCGGTCAGCCGTCACTATTGGGAGCGCCGCAACTGGCGCGGCCGCCAGCGCATCGCCGTCTTCGACCGCAATTTCTACCAGACCGGCCTGCTCGGCCTGTTCATCGCCATGGGCCATCGCACGGCGAAGTTCTTCGGCGTCGACCCGGCCGGTATCATGCAGGCCCGCAACATCGGCGAGCAGCGGCGCTTCTTCAACGAGGAGCTGGCGCCGGTCTTCGACAAACCGCTGCTGAAATGGGCGACCTCGCGCAAGGCTTCGCTGTTCGGCCTCGGCATTCCACCAGCGCAGTACGATTCGCTGATCACCTCGGGTGACGGCACCATGGCCAGCGTGCTGAAAGCCCGACTGGAAAAGCTTGCCTGCGATTTCCCATTGCAGAGTAATTACTTCGCCTGGCAGGCCTTCGCCCGCCGCTATCCCGAACCCGGCGAGGCCGCCCTGCCCGCCTATCTGGAAAAGCAGAATTACGACACCATCCGCGGCAACATCGACCGCGTCGCCATCCACCATGCCAATCTGATCGAGTTCCTCGCTGGCAAGGATGCCGGCTCGGTCGACCGTTTCGTCCTGCTCGACGCGCAGGACTGGATGACCGACGAGCAGCTCAATGCGCTGTGGGCGGAAATCACCCGCACCGCTTCCACTGGCGCCCGCGTAATCTTCCGCACCGCCGCCGAACCCAGCCTGTTGCCCGGCCGCGTCTCCAACTCGCTGCTCGACCAATGGGACTACCAGAACGAGGCCTCGCGCGAATTCTCGGCCCGTGACCGTTCGGCCATCTATGGCGGCTTCCACCTCTATGTGAAGCGCGCCGCATGAGCACGACGGAGCTGCCGGCCAGCCATGCCGAACTGATGGACGGCGTCTACCGCTGGCAGCGCCACATCTACGACCTGACCCGCAAATATTACCTGCTCGGCCGCGACCGGTTGATCGACGGGCTGGATGTTCCGGCCGGCGGCACCGCGCTGGAACTCGGCTGCGGCACCGGCCGCAACATCGTCCTCGCCGCCCGCCGCTACCCAGACGCCCGCTTCTTCGGTCTCGATATTTCAGCCGAAATGCTGGAGACGGCCAGCACTGCGATTGCCCGCGAAGGCTTGGTCGATCGTGTCACGCTCGCCCAGGGCGACGCCACGGCATTCGATGCCAAGGCACTGTTCGGACGCGTTGGCTTCGATCGCATCTTCGTGTCCTATTCGCTGTCGATGATCCCTGGCTGGGAGAAGACGGTGTCGGCGGCACTTGCCGCCCTCTCCCCCAACGGTTCGCTGCATGTCGTCGACTTCGGCCAGCAGGAGGGCCTGCCGCGCTGGTTCCGGACCCTGCTGCGCGGCTGGCTCAGGAAATTCCACGTCGCACCACGCTCGACCCTGCGCGAGCTTCTGGAATCGGAATCTCGGCGAACCGGCGCAAGCTTCCGTTTCCGCACGCTTTATCGCGGTTATGCCTGGCTCGGCGTGATAGGGTTGCCCCGGTAGGCTGCTAATGCAGCGCCTTCACCAGCGCCCCCACCATCGTCTGCGGGCGGTAGCCGAGCTTGGCCGGTGTCAGTCCGAGCCGCACCACCACCAGCTGCTCCGAAGGAATGATGGTGACCGTCTGCCCGTCATGCCCTTCCATCCAGTAGGTGTCCTTGGGCAGGCCGGCTGCGACACCGGCGCCCGGGCTATCCTCGTCTCCCGGTGCCTCGATCCACAGCTGGCCCTTGCCGTAGACCTTCGAGGCGGGCGCCGGCTCCCGCATCCAGTCGACGAAGCCGGCCGGCAGCACCTGGTTGCCGTTCCAGACACCACCCTGCAACAGGAACTGGCCGAAGCGCGCCCAGTCATGCGCCGTGGCGTAGAGATAGGACGAGCCGACGAAGGTGCCCTGCTCGTCGGTCTCGAGCACCGCGCTGTGCATGCCGAGCGGCTCGAACAACGCCGTGCGCGGCCACGTCAGCGCCTTGGCCTTGTCACCGATCGCGCTTTGCCAGAGGCGCGACAGCATCACCGCCGTGCCGCTCGAATAGGAAAACACCTTGCCGACCTCGGCCACCAGCCGCTTGGCTTCGGCAAAGCCCGCCATATCGGGTTCCAGGTAGAGCATGCGCGTGACATCCGCGACGTCGCCATAATCCTCGTTGAACTCCAGCCCGCTTGACATCGCCATCATGTCGGCAAGGGTGATCGCGGCACGGCCGTCGGCCTTCCACGGCGCGAACAGCCCCTTGTCAGTGACAGCCATCTTGCCATCCTTGACCAGCGTGCCGATGAGCGCGGCGTTCACAGTCTTGGTCATCGACCAGCCGAGCAGCGGCGTCTTTTCCGAGAAGCCGGCGCCGTAGCGCTCGGCGACGACGCGGCCGTTCTTGACCACCACCACCGCGCGCATGCCGGTGCCGGTCAGCGCTGCATCGTCGAGCAGCTTTGCAATCACCGGGTCCTGCGATGCATCGACCCGCTCGCCTTCCGGCCACAGCGCATCCTGACTGGTCGCCGACGGCTCGCCATGGATCACCGTGTGCCGCGCCTTGCCGACATCGCCATCGGGAACCGAGGCGCAGCCCAGCCCGTCGCGGGCGACGGCGATGCTCTTGCCGAGGAAACCAAGCAGCCCCGCCGAGACCGTGCCCCGGTTCTTGTCCACCGAAACCTGCATCAGCCGCAGCAAAGGATGGCCGGGCGCCTGCACGTCGACGGCAAGCACCTCCTTGGGGTCGCGGCCGGCGATGAAGACATTGGAGCACACGATCTTGGCCGAATAGCCCGCGCCGACGCGGATCAATTCGGGCGGCGCGATGTAAAGCCAGGCAAACAAGGCGGCGACCGCCAGCACGATCAGGCCGAGAAGCCATTTGATGAGCTTGACGACGATCCGCATTTATTTCCCCCCAGGCTCTCGCCTGAGCCTTATGTCATCGATTTGCCGCCATTGCTTCCGCAAATCGTAGTGCTTGTCGAGCGCCGTCAACTGATTATCAACCATGATCGGCGATCACAGGATGCATGTCGCCCAAAAGTGCGCAGCGGTTTCGGGACAACGACATGCATGAAATGATGCTGGGCGATGCTGTGGGGCGATCGCTCGGAGGGGGCCTGACCAAGCGGCGGCCATCAGTGCACAGACCCATCAGCGACCGGCTGAATCCGGCTCGGGAATTGCGATGCGCCGTCTTGCGGCCCTTTTCATGCTGACGCTGCTCGGCGGCTGCTCGACCGTGGACGATCTCTCGCCGCTGTCGCCCTCCAGCAGTCAGACGGTTGCCGTGCGCGCCCCCCGCTTCGGCGATTCCAAGCCGCATGAATGGGACAGCGGCGCGCCTTGGAACTATGCCGTTCATGGCACCGACGTCTCCAAATACCAGACCTCGGTCGACTGGTCGGCGGCCAAGGCCAGCGGCATCTCATTCGCCTTCATCAAGGCGACGGAGGGCGGCGACCGCTTCGATGACTATTTCAACGAGCATTGGGCCCGCACGAAAGCCAACGGTGTTCCGCGCGCGGCCTATCATTTCTTCTATTTCTGCACCCCCGCGGCCCAGCAGGCGCGCTGGTTCATCCAGAATGTCCCCGTCGATCGCTCGGCGATGCCGCCGGTCCTCGACATGGAATGGAACCCGAAATCGCCGACCTGCAGGCTGCGCCCCGACGCCGCCACGGTGCGCGCGGAGATGACCACCTTCCTCGAAATCGTCGAACGGCACTACGGCAAGAAACCGATCATCTACACCTCTGTCGATTTCTTCGACGACAACCAGCTGTCGACCTTCCGCGGCTATCCCTACTGGTTGCGCTCCGTTGCCGGCCATCCGCGCGAGAAATACGGCAGCCACCCCTTCACCTTCTGGCAGTATACCGGAACCGGCATCGTTCCCGGCATGACCGGCAAGTCCGACATCAACGTCTTCAACGGCAGTGAAGCCGCCTGGAACAAGTGGCTGCGGCAGAACACCCGTTGATGTCAGGTTCAACGGCTGCGAGCCACTGAACCATGTCGCTCCAGCAGAGTTGCCGTTTAACCAGATTCAACGGCAGCCAAGCCGCCAGCAACAACAGGCTGCGGCAGAACACCCGTTGACACCGGGCTTGCCGCCTGCTTTTCGACACAGCCAGCGGTAAAGTCTGCAACCGCCGGTACTCCGAAGCTCCGCGCCCTTATGGCTGCGCAAGGACGCCTTGGAATTCTGAATGTCGAAAGGAAGCCGATGCGACTGCGTTCGAAAGCCCTCGCGGCGCTGTTCTTGTGCGCCACGGCCTTGCCGGCGATGGCGCAGGAATGCGGCGGCGACTTCGAAGCCTGGAAGCAGGGCGTGGCGGCGGAAGCCAAGGCGGCTGGCGTCGGCGCCGCCGGCCTCGACGCGCTGGAGGATGCGACCATCGACGACAAGGTTCTGGCGCGCGACCGAGCTCAGGGCGTCTTTACCCAGACCTTCATCGAATTCTCCAACCGTATGATCTCGGCCTACCGGCTGAAGCAGGGTGCGGCAAACCTGAAGAAATACGCCGACGTCTTCGCTCGCGCCGACCAGCAGTTCGGCGTCCAGGCACCGATCATCGCAGCCTTCTGGGCGCTGGAAACCGATTTCGGCGCCGTGCAGGGCGATTTCCACACGCTGAGCGCCCTGGTGACGCTCTCCCATGATTGCCGCCGCCCACAGCTTTTCCGGCCGCAACTCATCCCTCTTTTGACGCTGATCGATCGCGGTGTGCTGCCGGAGAACGTCACGGGCGCCTGGGCCGGCGAGATCGGCCAGACGCAGATCCTGCCTTCGGACTATCTGGCGCGTGGCGTCGACGGCGACGGTGACGGCAAGGTCGACCTGCGCAACAGTGTCCCGGACGTCATCATGACCACGGCCAACAAGGTGCTGTCGCGCGGCTGGAAGCGCGACCAGCCCTGGATCGAGGAAGTCCGCCTGCCCGAAGACATGCCGTGGGACCAGACCGGACGCACCAACAAATTGCCGCTGTCGCAATGGGCGCTGTGGGGGGTCACCAATCCGAACGGCACGCCGCTGGTCGACAACGGCCTGAAGGCCGGCCTGGCCTTGCCGATGGGGCGCAAGGGTCCTGCCTTCCTCACCTACGACAATTTCGACGTCTATCTCGAGTGGAACCAGTCCTTTACCTACGCGCTGACCGCGGCCAATCTCGCCAACAGGCTGGCGGGCGCGCCACAGTTCGATCCGCGCGATCCCGAGACCGGCCTCGACAATGAGCAGATGAAGGCCTTGCAGACCAAGCTGGAAGCCAGGGGCTACGACGTCGGCACGGTCGACGGCATCCTGGGCACCAACACCCGCGAAGCGATCCGCAAGGAGCAGATGCGGCTTGGCCTGCCAGTGGATGGCTGGCCAACGCCGGATCTGCTGGCGAGGCTTTCCGCTGTCTCGGCAAATCCTCCTGTTCCCTAATCCGCCATCGTCTCCAAACTCGCAAACCCTTGTGGCGCGTCGCCCTCGTCGAACGGCGTCGTCACCTCGACGAAAGTGTCGGGATAAAAGCCGTTGAAGCGGGTCCTGAGCGACAGCGAATAGGCGCCGATATGGCCGATCTCGATCCAGTCGCCGGTGTCGACTGTTTCCGGCAGCCAGAACGGCCGCGACAGGATGTCGACGGAATCGCAGGTCGCCCCGCAGACCTTGAACGGCACGATGTTCTTTTCCTCGCCATTGCGCGAGCGGATCGCCGGGTCGGGAATGAAGCGTGCCGGCAGCGTGATCTTGCCGGTCCATGAATCCGACAGCGATGCCCAGATGCCGTCATTGATGTAGAGCCGCTTGCCCTTGCGCAGCAGCACGCGCACGATCAGCGACAGGCAGCGCGCGACGATCACCCGGCCCGGCTCCGCGACCAGCGGCATCTGGTCGAACTGGTATTCTTTCAGGTCGCCGGACAGCCGCGACATGATCTGGCCGAGCGACGGCATTTCGATCTGCTTGCGGTTGGGATCGTGCCCGTATTCGGCCGGAAAACCGCCGCCGACATCGAGCCCGGCAATGTCGAAGGTCAGCCGGTTGCGCACCCAGTCGGCCGAAGCCAGCGCCCGCTCATAAGTATCGGGATCCTCGATCTGGCTGCCGACATGAAAACACAGGCCAACCTTGTAGCCGGTGCGGTTCAGCCGCTCCGCCAGTTCGACCGCATAGGCAGGCCCGGCGCCGAACTTCTTCGACAGTTCGTAGGCCGCGAGGCCCTTGGTCTGCACCCGCACGAACACGCTGATCGAGCCCGGATCGATGTCGAGCGCGCGCACCACCCGCGTCAGCTTGGTGATCTCGTCCTCATGGTCGAGCGAAATGACGCGGATGCCGTACTTCTCCAGCGCCAGCTTGATGTCCGACTGCGCCTTGACCGGGTGCATGTAGAGCATCTCGGCGTCGGCGGAGACGGCGCGCACGGCGGCGAACTCGCCGGGCGAAGCGACGTCGAAGGCATTGACGCCGGCCTCGACCAGGGTCTTCAGCACGATCTGCTCGCCATTGGTCTTGACCGCATAGGCGGTCTTGCCCGGGAACATGCCCATGAACTGCCGCGCGTCGGCCTTCAGCACCTGCGGGCGGAAGCAATAGATCGGATCGTCCGGGCGAAGCGCCAGTGCCGCCTCGCGGGCATTCTCGAATCGCTGCATGGACGAATCCTCACCTCGGCTGCGCACAATTAATCCAAGCTAGCGGCTAATGAAAACAATTCTGTGTCTCGCGGCCCTGACGCAGCGGCGCTAGGTCTTTGACGGCAACGTCTGCCATCAATCAGGTTTCGGGTGGCCCTTGTCGCCAAACCCGATATGCCTTCCGCCTGACTGGCTGGCATTCAGGGCGTCTGGGAGGACGATCACATGGCAATAGCCGCGACATCCACGCCACGCGGGCCGATGGTGCTCAAGGACTGGGGACAGCTCCTGCTGCTCGGCGCGATCTGGGGCGGCTCGTTCTTCTTCGCCCGCATCGCGGTGGCTGAGCTTCACCCGCTGGTGCTGGTGCTGTTTCGCGTCGCCATCGCCGCGATCGCGCTGCAGATCTATCTCGGTCTGCGCGGACCGTCTTTCCGGCTCGCTTTTCCTCACGCCGGGCTGTTCTTCCTGCTGGCGCTCACCAACAATGTCATCCCCTTCTCGCTGATCTTCGCCGGCCAGACCCAGCTTGGCGCCGGTGTCGCCTCGGTGCTCAACGCGACGACGCCATTCTGGACGCTGATCCTCGCCAACGCGCTGACATCAGACGAAAAACTCTCCTGGAACAAACTCGTCGGCATTGCGCTCGGCGTCGCCGGCACGGCGGTGATGATCGGTCCCGGCCTGCTTGCCGGGCTCGGCGGCCCGGTCTGGGCCAAATTCGCGCTGATCGGCGCTTCGCTGTCCTATGGGATTGCCCTGATGGTCGCCCGCCGCTTCAAGGGCGTGCCCTCGCCGGTCATCGCCACCGGACAGCTGACCGCCTCGACCATCATCGTGATCCCGATCGTGCTCTTCACCTATGGCCCGGCTGGCCTGTTCTCGGCCTCGCCCCCGGTGTGGGCGGCGGTGCTGGCGCTGGCGCTGCTGTCCACCGCCTTCGCCTACATCCTTTATTTCAACCTCGTCGCCTCGGCCGGCGCCACCAACGCCTCGCTGGTCACGCTCATCGTGCCGGCCAGCGCCATGCTGCTTGGTTTCCTGTTCCTCGGCGAGCGGCTCGAACTGTTCGAAATCGGCGGCGTGGTGCTGATCGCGCTTGGCCTCGTCACCATCGACGGGCGAGTGTTCGCTCGAGGTTAGAGCACCGCGTCCAACTGGACGCGCGAAGGACGCTCCAGCCCCTTTGATTGAATCGCCTCATCGTGCTTTCCGGAAGTCGAATTCGACTTTCGAGCCGATGCGGTAGCGCTGCCATGCCACGGCAGCGACACACCACCGCCATAATTTATTCACAGGTCCGAACCCGGTTTTTGCCTAGGAGTTTCAACACCTAACGGCAAAACCGAGGTCGCAAATCCCACAATCACGTCGCAATGCAGCACATTTTCCGCTTGCCTGTGGCACAAATGAACCTAGACTCCCAGCCATAGCTCTTTAAGAGGAGGCTATATCATGGGACTTACGAGGCCAATCAACGCATTGATGATCTGTGCTGCGTTCGCCTTCATCGGAGCCCTTATTATGGGCTTTCTTCCCTGACCCGCCAAGACGGGAAGACCAGCACCCAATAGTCCAACCGATTCGAAAGGCCGGGTTTTTACCCGGCCTTTCGCTTTTTCAGCCTGTTCATGCCGCGGCTGACCCGGCTGCCTCCACTTCATGCGAGCGGATGCCGATCATGTGGCAGATCGCGAAGACAAGGTCAGCCCGGTTCATGGTGTAGAAGTGGAAGTCGCCCACCCCGCGCTCGACCAGGTCCAGCACCTGTTCGGCCGCCACCGCCGAAGCCACCAGCGCATGCGTTTGCGGATCGTTCTGCAAACCGTCGAAGCGCTCGGCCAGCCAAGCCGGCACCAGCGCACCGCAGCGCGCCGAGAAATTGGCGACCTGGGTGAAATTGTGCACCGGCAGGATGCCGGGCACGATCGGGATGTAGATACCGGCGCGGCGGGCGCGCTCGACATAGCGCTCGTAGAGATCATTGTCGAAGAAGAACTGGGTGATTGCCCGCGTCGCGCCATTGTCGACCTTGCGCTTGAGCATGTCGATGTCGGTGGCAAAGTCAGGGCTTTCCGGGTGCTTCTCCGGATAGGCCGAAACCGAGATGTCGAAATCGCCTGCATCCTTCAGCGCCCCCACCAGTTCGGCGCCGTTGGCGTAGCCGTCGGGATGCGGACGGTAGGCGGTTCCGACGCCGGCGGCCGGATCGCCCCGCAAGGCGACGAAGCGCTTCACGCCCATGTCGGCGAATTCCTGGATCACCGCGTCGACCTCATGGCGGGCGGCGTCCACGCAGGTCATGTGCGCCGCCGGCGTCAGGCTGGTCTCTCTCAGGATACGGCCGATGGTGCGTGCGGTGCGCTCACGGGTCGAGCCGCCGGCGCCATAGGTCACCGAGACGAATTTCGGCTTCAGCGGCTCCAGCCGGGTGACCGTATCCCACAGCCTCGTTTCCATCTCGTCGGTCTTCGGAGGGAAGAATTCAAAGGAAACGCTGACCTTGTCGCCAATGTCCGGGCGGCGGGAAAAACGGAACTGGTTCATCAGGCGATTTCCCCTATCGAGCTAACTTTGGCCTGGCGGCTTTCATTGGAAGGATCGGCGATCAGCAGGCGCCGGTCGCGGCCAAGCCACAGCTTGACGGTGAGCTTGGCCTCATTGCCGCCGCGCGGCTCGAACTCTTGGGCATCCTCGAGATCGAGGCCGGCTTCGGAAAACCACTCCTTGATCTGCCGGTCCGAAAAGCCAAGCCGCATATGCGCGTGTTCGTCACGCAGGAACTCCAGCGCATGCGGCGCGAAATCGACGATGACCAGCCGCCCGGCCGGGCGCAAAAGCCGCGCCGCCTCGTGGATGGCGCGGGCGGGGTCGTCGAGATAGTGCAGCACCTGGTGGATGGTGACGAGATCGAAGGCATCGCGCTCGACCGGCGGCGCGAAGATGTCGCCCTGCCGCACCTGCGCATTCGAAATGCCTGCCTTGTCAAGATTGGCGCGCGCCACGGTCAGCATCTCGCGCGACATGTCGATGCCGACACCGCGCCGGTAGAGCGGCGAGAATATCTCCAGCAGCCGCCCGGTGCCGGTGCCGAGGTCGAGCATCGACTGGAACGGCCGCTTGCCGACCAGCTTCAGCATCGCGGCTTCGACGGCGCGGTCCGGCACATGCAGCGAGCGGATATGGTCCCAGCTCGCCGCGTTCACCGAAAAATATTCGGTGGCGCGGTCCTGACGCTTGCGCTTCACCGAGGCCAGCCGCTCGAGATCGCGCTCGACCTGCGGGTCGGCACCGCGAATGCCGGAAACCAGCCCCATCACGAAGTCGCGCGCGGAATCGGTGTCCGATAGGCGGAAGAACGCCCACGACCCTTCCTGGTAGCGGCCGATCAGCCCAGCCTCCAGCAACAGCTTCAGATGCCTCGAAACGCGCGGCTGCGACTGGCCGAGAATTTCGGTAAGATCGGAAACGGTGAGGTCACCGCGCGACAACAGTGCCAATATGCGCAGCCGGCTGGATTCGGCCGCCGCCTTCAGTGTGTCCACCATGGTGTCGAGCGAAACATGCATCAGCGCATTCTCTTTGAAAAAGATATAAACATATGTTTATGTCGATTTTCGAAACCTTGCAAGCGCTATGTCGCTTCCGGACAAGAAAATGCCGCATGCGTGATTTCCCGCTCCATGCCTTCCAAAACGGTGTAGCGATCTTGGGACAAGGACATGCGCTAACAGGAAGATGGGCAGAATGACCGCACCGCGTGAGATGTTCGAGGCACGCGAAGGCGAGCGGAGACTGGAAACCGACCCGGCAACGATGCCGCCAGATGGCGGGATCGTCTTCATCGGCCGCATCGCCTCGCCATGGAAGACGCGGGACACCTGCCCGAAAAACATGCGCAGCGCGCGCGAGACCGGGCAGCCGGCGAGGCTGACCATCGACGCGCCTTACCGTGAAGGCCTGCGGGGACTGGAACGAGCCAGCCACGTCATCATCCTGTCCTGGTTGCACCACGCGCCGCGGAATCTGATTGTGCAGAAACCCCGCCATGCGGCTGAAGCGAAAGGTGTATTCGGCCTGCGCTCCCCTGCCCGGCCGAACCCGGTCGGCCTGCATGTGGCCAGGCTGGTCGGGCTCGACATCGCCACCGGGCGCATCGAGCTTGACGCCATCGATGTGCTCGACGGCACGCCGGTCATCGACATCAAGCCCTATTTCGCCTCGACCGACGCCATATCAGAGGCGACCTTTGAAGGCCGCGACGAGCGATGAAAGCGCCGACCGGCCGACGTCGCGCCATCGCCAAGGCGCTGACCGCGCTTCTGCCGCTGGCGCCCTATGCCGACATGGAGAAGATCCGTACCGACGCTGGCGCGGTTCATATGAAGACCTTGCCGCCTACCATCGCCGTGTGGCTCGCAACCATTGCCCATATCCGCCACATGCACACCGACTACGAGAAGCTGCTCAGCGAGGGCTACGACCGCGACTCGGCGCGGTTCTTCGTCATCGAGCAGACCAACACCGTGCTCACCCGCTGGCGCGCGACACGGCTGCTCGACGCCGATGACGAGGATGAATAAGACAGTAAGTCCGCTTATTGCCGCGTCAGGACGGCGACCGCATTGTAGGGCTGGCCGTCCGCCTGGCCGACCCACGTCCAGGACAACTTCCCCTTGAAAAACCTGACGGTGATGTCGCCGCCGTCGATGCACTTGTCCTGGCCGTAAGTGATGCTCTCATGGTATTGCGCCGAGGTGTCGTCCCTGGACGTCTGCGACAGCGATCCCCCGCAGCCGAGCGATGGATAATCGATCGACGCGCCGCCCTCATTGATCGTCATGGCGATCGACCAGTCGGCGCCGGCGTCGCCGGCCGGACTCTGGTGGCCGTTGCCGACCCAGGTGCCGGTCAGCGTCGGCACCCCGCAAGGAACGTTCTGGAAGATCGGCGTCAATTCGCTGCCCGTCTTCTCGCAGCGATAAGTCTGGCCGCCTTGGCACAGGCTCCTCGCCTTCTTTCGCGCACTGCGCACTGGCTTCGCCCGCGGCGGCGAAAATCAACATGCCTGCGATGACGGTCCCAAGCCTGCCCATGTCCCCTCCCGTTCAGAGCCCCACAATTGTATGGCAATTTCAGTCCAATGTATCAGCCGGTTCGCCAGGGAGGACGAACAGCGCCGGGTGGGTGGCTCTATCGCTTGCGCCTGGGGCCGATAGCCTGCGGATTCCGCCTTGCGCGAGAGGAGGCCCCGATGAGCCAGACGACGGCAATACAGGACGCGAAGCCACTGCCCGCGGTCAGCGACCGCCACGTCGACCCGCATTCCTATCCCCAGGGCATCGCCTTCCTGGACGGCCAGTACCTGCAGATGTCGCAAGCCAGGATTTCAGTGCTGGACTGGGGTTTTCTGCATTCCGACGCCACATACGACACGGTGCATGTCTGGAACGGCCGCTTCTTCCGCCTCGACCTGCATCTCGAGCGCTTCTTCGGCGGGCTGGAAAAGCTGCGGATGACGATCCCCTTCGACCGCGAAGGCGTGGCTGAAATCCTGCACAATTGCGTCGCGCTGTCGGGTCATCGCGAAGCCTATGTCGAAATGCTGTGCACGCGCGGCGCCTCACCGACCTTCAGCCGTGACCCGCGCCAGGCGGTCAACCGCTTCATGGCCTTCGCCGTGCCGTTCGGCTCGGTCGCCAATGCCGAGCAATTGCGGCGCGGCCTGCATGTCGCGGTCAGCGACAAGGTGCGCATTCCGCCAGCCTCGATCGACCCGGCGATCAAGAACTACCACTGGCTCGACCTGGTACGCGGCCTCTATGATGCCTATGACCGTGGTGCCGAGACCGCGCTCATCCTCGATTTCAACGGCAATGTCGCCGAGGGCCCGGGCTTCAACGTCTTCTGCGTCAAGGACGGCAAACTGTCGACGCCGGCCGTCGGCGTGCTGCCCGGCATCACCCGCCGCACCGTATTCGATCTCTGCGCCGAGGCCGGACTTGTCGCTACGGCCGCCGATGTCGGCGTCGCCTCCCTCAAGGCGGCCGACGAAGTCTTCATCACCTCGACCGCCGGTGGCATCATGCCGGTGACGCGGATCGACGGCGCCCCGGTGGCGGACGGCAAGGTCGGCGCGATCACCAGCCGGCTGATGGCGCGCTACTGGGAGAAGCATGACGATCCGGCATGGTCGAGCCCGGTGCGCTATCCCTGATCAAACGGGGCGGCTGCCCAAAAAATTTCCCTCACCTCTGGAAAATCCCGGGATCCGCAGTATATGCGCGGAAGCGGAGAAGCCTCCGCTTTCATCAGAAAAATCGCGCCCGCAGGGGCAAGGATTCCCATCATGACAGGCAAGGTTTGGTTCATCACCGGATCGTCCAAGGGTTTTGGCCGCGTCTGGGCCGAGGCCGCACTGGCGCGAGGCGACCGCGTCGCCGCGACCGCTCGCGATGCCGGCACGCTCGCCGATCTCGTCGAGAAATACGGCGACAACATTGCCGCCATAAAGCTCGACGTCACCGACAAGCAAGCCGTCGATGCCGCGATAGCGGAGGCGCACAAGCGCTTTGGCCGGCTCGACGTCGTCATCAACAATGCCGGCTATGGCCATTTCGGCGCCATCGAGGAAGTCAGCGAACAGGAAGCACGCGACCAGATCGAAACCAATGTGTTCGGCGCCCTGTGGGTGACCCAGGCCGCGCTGCCGATCATGCGGGCGCAGCGTTCCGGCCACATCATCCAGATCTCGTCGATCGGCGGCGTCAATGCCTTTGCCTCGCTCGGCCTCTACCACGCCTCTAAATGGGCGCTGGAAGCCTTCAGCCAGTCGCTGAGCATCGAGGTCGCGGAATTCGGCATCCATGTCACGCTGGTCGAGCCCGGCGGCTTCTCCACTGACTGGGCCGGCCCCTCGGCCAAGGTCTCCCAACCGATCGAAGCCTACGCTCCCGCGCGCGCAAAGATGGCCGAGCGCCGCGCCAATTCGGTCGCCGGCGATCCCGAGGCCACCGGCCCGGCGATGCTGGCCATCGTTGACGCCGCCGAGCCGCCGCTGCGCGTGTTCTTCGGCGATGGCGGCCTGCCGATGATCAAACAGGAATACGCCAACCGTCTCGCCACCTGGGAAAAGTGGGACCACGTTTCCGTCATGGCGCAAGGCGCGAAGAAGAACCGCAAGGCAGCCTAGACGATGCAAAATCCCGCTACGCCGCCTCCGGTGGCGTAGCCCTGCCCTGCTAAGCCGGATAGATCCACTGCTCCGGCACGCGCACCGAGATTTCTTCGCCTGCCCTGATCGTTCCCGGCTTCTCGACCCAGGCAACGAGGCCGCGAAGCCGCTTGGCGGCCTTGGGGAACAACAGCGCGCCGGCCTCAACGTCGGCCATGCCGGCGTTTTCGGCGATCGATCGGCCGGAGATGCGGCAAGGTCCGTTCTGCGCGTCGACCTTGATGGTCGCGCCGCCCTTGAAGAACAGCAGCGTGCCGGCCGGCAGCATGGACAAATGCGGCACGCCTTCGATCACCAGATTGGCGCCGATCCACTCCGGCTTGATTTCGGCGAGCCCCATCCGTTCGGCGACGACGGCCAGTTCATCCGCCGCCACGATAGACAATTGCCGTTCGTTGCGCATTTCGGTGCCGCGCGGATACCATGGCTCGCGGCCGCCCGAACGCCGCGTCGATCCGGCATGGAAATCGCCTGATATGCCGTCGAAGCCCAGGCGCAACTCGTCCACCGGGCGTGTCTCGAAATGATCCGATGGCGCGAGGTAAAGTGCTGCCGCCCTGGCGGCAAGCTTTCGCGCCGGGACGATTTCGACTGGCTTTTCAGCCTCGGGGAAGAGATCCAGCATGGCTTCATTCCTTGGATGATGCCGTTTGTTTTTGCCCTTCGGCCGGCAAGGCCGCAAGGGCGGTTTGGGCCAAAACGCGCAACTCTTCGACCGATGCGCCGTCCCGCGCCTGGATCGACATGCCGTTCATGACACCTGCCAGGTATTTGGCGAAGCCTTCGACCGAGAGGTTTTCCGGCAGGTCGCCCACTGCCTTGCCGTTGGCCAGCCGGTCCGCGATCGCCGCTTCACTCGCCTTGCGATAGGCCTTCAGCTCATCCGCAATGGCTTGCGCCTGCGGCGAGGTCGCCAGCGCACCGCTGACGAACAGGCATCCGCCGGGCTTGCCGGGCCGGGAATAGGCCTCTGCCGCGCCCAGCAGCAACCGCCGGATCGCCTCCCGCGTCGGCACCGGCGCGCTCAATGCCTCGAGCGCAAACCCTATCTCGGTCTGGTGATAGCGCGTCAGCGCCTTGCGGAACAAAGTCTCCTTGTCTGTGAAGGCGTTGTAGATCTGCGGCGGCGTCAGCCCCATTGTCTCGCGCAGCATAGCCAGCGACGTTGCCTCATAGCCATGCTCCCAGAACAGATGCATCGCCGCATCCAGCGCCCGGTCGGGGTCGAATGCGCGCGGCCGGCCACCCCTAGGTTTTTCCAATTTATCCATAGTGATCGATACGAAACCTATTGACTTGCCTTGCCCCCATAACGTAACAATTGATACGAAACATGGCAAGCGGAATGAAATCCTGCCAGCAAGGCCATGCAACCAAAGGCAAGGAGAGCCAAATGCCAATCACCGTGACCGCGCCGGAAGGCGTACTGACCCCGGCGGGAGAGCGCGAAATCCTGCCGCGTCTTAGCGCCGCCCTCATCGAAGCCTCCGGCGCCACCGGCAATTCGTTCTTCACCGCGATCGTCGGCGGCACGGTCCACGTCCTGCCGCCTCACCACATCTATGCCGGCGGCGCCAATCGGCCGGTCGTCATGGTGGAACTGAAATTGCCCAACATCGGCCTTGGCTCGATCGAAGCCCGCAAGGACTTCATCACCGCTGCCTGCGGCATTGTCGAAGAGCTCTGTGTGCCCGGCCACCGGCCTGAAAACACCTGGATCAACATCGTCAACGCGCCCGATGGCGGCTGGGGTATCGGCAACAGGCAATATACCGGGGACGCGCTTGTCGCTGCCGCCACCGCAGCCGCGCACTGATCTGGCGATGAGCGGAAGCGAACCCATGCGGCTCTCCCCTTCGCTGTTCTTCACCACCAATTGCGAGCTGGCGCTGGCCTTCTATGAACAGTGCGGCCTTGGCCGGGGAACAATCCTGCTGCGCTGGGGCGACAACAACATGCCGGTGCGCACGGAAGCTATGCGTGGAAAGGTGTTGCATGCCCGGTTCGAAGGTCCAGGGGTGCTGTTTCATGCTTCCGACAATGATGACGCGGAGCCTATGAAAGGCTCGGCATTGATGCTGGACTTCGACGACCTCGCCGCCATGCGGGCTCTCTTCGATCGTATGGCGGCGGGTGGCCGGATCACCGTGCCGTTGGCGCCGCAATACTGGGGAACCAGCTTCGGCATGATCGTGGACCCATTTGGCGTGCAATGGATGTTCAGCTGTTCTGGCGGCTGATGCTGCCAGGCTCTTCCATCAGGAGGGCTTCCAGCCATCGAAGTTCCAGTGCGTCGGTTTCAATGCTAGCTTTCAGAACAGCAGGAGGCGGCAATGGAACAAAGTGAAATCATAAAACGATCAGGCGGAAACTTCTTGATCTTTGCGGCTTGCGCGTTCCTGCTATGGATTTGGGCCGCGCTCATTGATCGGATTGCGCAGATTGTGCGCCTTTCCACACCCGATCACCTTACCGGGGTTGCCGCCTCGATCGCGAGTTCCGCCACGCTTCAGGCGATCATCAGCATCTGGCTTCTGACAGCTGCCGTCGCGATTGCATTTCCCGTAATCTGGCGACCGCTCTCCATGACCACGACGCTGATGTTCGACGTTGGCTATGGCGTTCTTGGCGCCTTGACGGGCTTCGGTTTGGCCATCGGCCTTTTTGGTGGGGGGTGGCATATATTCCTGTGGGCGTTGATCTACAGCATTGCCATCGCCGTCGGCTATGCGCTGGTACGCTGGTGGCTGCCGCTTTCGGAGGTGCAATCTTACGGCAGTAGCCGGTGGATCCTTGCCGGCATTCTGTTCCTGGCCTCCCCGGTGATCCTTATCTGGGGATAGGCGGGCGAATGCTCCGGCCCCGCGAACGCATCGGGATTCGATCACGACCTTCTTACCTGAAACCGACCTGTTTCGGGACCGCGCCGCATTGCCGCCGCGCCATGCCGGTTTGATGATACCGCCCAGATAGGAGGGAGCTCATCATGCGTCCGGGGACGGCAATCACACTGCTTTGGCTGTTCTGGGCCGCGACATGGGCCGCCGCCGCCTTCTGGGCCGACCGGGTCGAGAAGCGCGCCGGCTTTCAGGCCGAGGCGCCTTACCGGGCGGTCCTGATGCTTGGCACCATCCTGCTCTTCATTCCGGCGCACGGCTATGTCGGGCGGCTTCGCCTGTGGTTTCCCAATCTTGCCGAGGCCTGGATCTGCGTCGCGTTGATTGCCGTCGGCCTCGCCTTCTGCTGGTGGGCGCGCGTGCATCTCGGTCGATTGTGGTCAGGCACGGTCACCGCCAAGGCCGAGCACCATGTGGTCGACACAGGCCCGTACCGTCTCGTCCGCCATCCGATCTACACCGGACTGCTGCTGGCGATCCTCGCCACCATGGCGGCGAAAGGCACTGTCTGGGGTGTTGCCGGCGCCATTCTGCTGACCATCGGCATCGTTATGAAGGCAAGACTGGAAGAGCGCTTCCTGCGCGGCGAACTGGGCAGCGCCTATGACGACTACGCCAGGCGCGTGCCGATGCTGGTGCCGTTCGCGCCAGTCTGAAGCGACAAGACGTGTGGAGCGCCAGCTCAGTTTGAATTTTTTGCTACACTGCCTTGCTGGAAATGTTCGACGGCACCGTCAATTTGAACCCAGTCATGTTTCGACTGCTCAAAAACCGACCTGATGGGGGGTGGGTGTTTTGGGTCCGCCAGCGCGCCGACCGCAACGCCGATCAGCGACGGCAGCCTGTCGGCCTTCCAATAGATCGTTGAGCCGCAGTTTGGACAAAAGTAGCTGTGGACCCTCCCGCCGCTTGCCGCATCCCTGGTGAACTCTTTGACAGTTCCGGAAATGCCGACGGCGTCGACTGGATAAAAAGCGCCGACGCCAAATGGCGCGCCGGTTCTGCGCTGGCAGTCAAGGCAATGACAGGCGACAACCAGTTTCGACGCTCCTGGAAGCGTTAACGTGAGAGCCCCGCAACTGCATCGGGCATCAGCCATTGGAAAACCCTCCTTTTTGAAGTGAGATCGCGTTGATTTCAAAGTGAGACCCCTCCCGAACGCCGGGAGCAGTCGAGATTGAGGTCAGGCTGAGGGGAGTAGAAATCGGCCAGACTGGTCGGATTTCGAGACTCCGAACGAAGCGTGCCTTGGTAAGGAAGTGCGGGACGCCGCCTTCCGCAGGCCGGCTGAATATCAGCACACGCTAGAGCATTCTGAGAAGCGCGCCACCTATCGAGTATCCCGCGCCAAAGGCGCAGATGAGGCCGTGGTCACCCGGCTTCATGTCGGCATGGTTCTGCGACAGCGCGACGATGGCGCCGGCGCCCGCCGTGTTGCCAAGCTTTTCCAGCACCATCGGCGCGCGGTCATGGTCGACCTCATGGCCGAACGACAGCTTCAGGATCATGGCATTCATGCGGGCATTGGCCTGATGCAACCAGAAGCGCCTGACAGCCTGTGGCGTCAATCCCTGCTCGGCGAGGAACTCGACAATGAATTTGTGTCCGGCGACGGTGACTTCCTTGAACACCTTGTTGCCGACCTGCTTGATCAGATTGCCTTCGAGATTGATCATATAGGGATCATCCTGGGCGGTACGGGTGTAGTAGCCAAGATTGGTGCGGATGTTGTTCGACATCTGCGTCCAGATCCGCGTGTCGAGCACCTCGAAGCGTCCCGGTCGCCTCTCGCCCAGGGCGAGCCCCTCGACCACCATCGACACCGAGGCATCACCGAAGATGAAATGCGTCTGCCGGTCGCGGAAATTGAGATGACCGGTGATGATTTCCGGTGTCGTCACCAGAATGCGCTTGTGCGCGCCCGAGCGCACCAGATTGACCGCCATGTGAAGTGCTGCCGCCGCCGACGAACAACCAAGCCCCATGTCGAAGCCGGCGCCCTTTGTGCCCAGCGCCTCCTGCATTTCGATGGCGATCGCCGGATAGGGTCTCTGGTGGTGCGAGGCCGAGCAGATGATCAGGTCGATATCTGAAGGCTGCAGCCCGGCATGGTCGAGCGCTTTCCTGGCCGAGGCGATGCCGAACTCGGCTTCGAGCGACAGCGCATCGTCTGGGCGCGCTGGAATGCGCGGCGTCATGCGGGTCGGATCGAGAATGCCTTCGCGCTCGATCACATGGCGAGTGCGCACGCCCGAAGCGTGGACGATGAAGTCGCTGTCCGATTTCTGCAGCGGCGGCTCGTCGGTGCCCTGGCGGCGCGCATTCTCCATGTCGACCCAGGCATTGAAGCTGGCGACCAGTTCTTCATTGGTGATCGAGGGTTCAGGAATTTCAACGCCGATGCCGCCGATGATGACGCGATGCATGTCCAGTCTGTCCCATCCGCAGCGTTGCGGCTTCATGTGGGCGCCGTAACGCTCCGGCGCAACACTTTTCTCACTGAGGCGGTTTACGCCAACTTAAACGTGACTTCACCAGGCGCAGACCTTGGTGTTGGTCTGCGGATTGTTCCAGCAGGCGCCATCGTCGCGGCTGCGCACGAACTGTCCCGGCAGCGGCACGTTGCGGCGGCCGAGATTGACATAGCCATAGGCGAAGCCTGGCCCGTCGACCTCCAGCACATAGGTCGGATAGCCCGGCGCCGAGATGCGGAAGCTGCCGGCACCGTCGATCGCGCGATAGCTGCACGGAAAATAACCGTCATCGCTGGTGAAGCAGCGCGCCCGCTTGGCCTCGGCCGACACCGACAGGGCCAGAAATGTCGCCGCGCACACGCTGCCGGCGAAAAGCAATTTTCCCAGTGTCATCATCCACCCCCTGCCGCGCAAGCTTGACCGAATTCCCGCGGCAATGAAATGCGCACGGTGGCGAAACCGGGTCAAGCAGCCGCGATTGGCTGCTGGCGATGTAGATAATTCTTTCCTAGCCGACCCGCTTGGCGACGATGAAAATACGAGGGAAGCGCAACAGCACCTTGCCGTTCGCCGTCTTCGGATATGCCTTGGCGATCTTGGCCGTGTAGCTGTCGAGGAACATCTTGCGCTCGCCGGCTTCCAGCGGATCGAGGAAAGGCTTCAGGCCGGTCGATTTCACCCATTCGACGATCGCCTCGGCGTCGGCCAGAGGATGATTGTAGACCGTGTGCCATATGTCCAGCCGACCGCTGAGCGGCGACAGGAGGTCATAATAGAAAGACACAGGCGGCAACGGCGCCCGCGCCGCACCCTTGATCTTTGCGGCAAACGGCATTTCAGCGGCGGCCTCCCGCATCAGGCGATGGGAGTCCTCGCCCATATTGTCGGGCATCTGGATGGCGAGCGCGCCGCCTTGCGCCAGAAAGCCCATCAGCCGCTGGAACACCGCCGGGTGCTCGGGCAGCCACTGGAAGACCGCATTGGCGAAGATCACGTTGACCGGCTCCGCCGGCTGCCATTTGGACGCATCGGCGAGGTCGAAGGTGACGCTCGGCAGCCGCGCCCTCGCCTTTTCGATCATGTCGGGAGAGGTGTCGAAGCCGCTCACCTCAGCATCCGGCCAGCGCTCGACCAGGAGTTCGGTCGAGTTGCCCGGCCCGCAGCCGATGTCGACGACCCGGCGCGGGAAGTCCACCGGCACTTGCGCGACGAGATCACGCGCAGGCCGCGTGCGCTCGTCCTCGAATTTCAGATATTGGGCGGCGGACCAATCAGCCATTTGAACTCCTCATATCACCTTGAGAATTCGCCGCCCCATGCCCTTACCGCTTCAGAGTGATCCCCTACCGCGTCAGCCTCTTGTAGGTCATGCGGTGTGGATTGACGGCATCGGGCCCGAGCCGGCGGATCTTGTCCTGCTCGTAGTCCTCGAAATTGCCCTCGAACCATTCGACATGGCTGTCGCCCTCGAAGGCGAGGATGTGCGTCGCCAGACGGTCGAGGAACATGCGATCGTGCGAGATGATGACGGCGCAGCCACCGAAGTTTTCCAGCGCGTCTTCGAGGGCGGCCAGCGTTTCGGTGTCGAGATCGTTGGTCGGTTCGTCGAGCAGCAGCACATTGCCGCCGGTCTTCAGCATCTTGGCCAGATGAACGCGGTTGCGCTGGCCGCCAGACAGATTGCCGACCTTCTGCTGTTGGTCGCCGCCACGGAAGTTGAACGACGCGCAATAGGCGCGCGTGTTGGCCTCGAACTTGCCGAGCTTGACCACTTCAGCACCGCCGGAAATCTCTTCCCACACGGTCTTCGAAGGATCGAGCTGGTCGCGGCTCTGGTCGACATAGCCGAGCTTGACCGTTTCGCCGATGCGGATCGTGCCGGCGTCCGGCTTTTCCTGGCCGGTGATCATGCGGAACAGCGTCGTCTTGCCGGCGCCGTTCGGGCCGATGACGCCGACGATGCCGCCAGGCGGCAGCTTGAACGACAGATTGTCGATCAGCAACGTGTCGCCAAAGCCCTTCGACAGGCCTTCCGCCTCGATCACCACATTGCCGAGCCGTTCGCCATGCGGAATGACGATCTGCGTATCGCTCGGACGCCGCTTGTCGGCGGCATCCAGCAGATCCTGGAATGCCTGGATACGCGCCTTGGACTTGGTCTGGCGGGCCTTGGGGCTGGACTGGATCCACTCGCGCTCGCGGCCGATCGCGCGCTGGCGGGCGTCGTCCTCGCGGCCTTCCTGCTTGAGGCGCTTGGCCTTGGCTTCGAGGTACTTGGTGTAGTTGCCCTCGTAAGGAATGCCGCGGCCACGGTCGAGCTCGAGGATCCAGCCGGTGACATTGTCGAGGAAGTAGCGATCGTGGGTGATGATCATCACCGCGCCCGGATAGGCGCGCAGATGCTTTTCCAGCCACGCGGTCGTCTCGGCGTCGAGATGGTTGGTCGGTTCGTCGAGCAGCAGAAGGTCGGGCTGGCGCAGCAGAAGCTGGCAGAGCGCGACGCGGCGCCGCTCGCCGCCCGACAGCTTGGTGACGTCGGCATCCTTGGGCGGGCAGCCCAGTGCTTCCATCGCCATCTCGACCTGCTGTTCGAGATCCCACAGGTTCAGCCGGTCCATCTCGTCCTGGAGCTTGGCCGACTCGTCGGCCGTCTCGTCGGAATAGTTCATCATCAATTCGTTGTAGCGTTCGATGATGGCGGTCTTGGCGGCGACGCCTTCCATGATGTTCTCGAACACCGTCTTGTTCGCGTCGAGCGCCGGCTCCTGCGCCAGGTAGCCGACGGTGGCGCCTTCAGCCAGCCAGGCCTCGCCGCTCCACTCCTTGTCGAGCCCGGCCATGATCTTGAGGATCGTCGACTTGCCCGAACCGTTGGGGCCGAGAATGCCGATCTTGGCATCTGGATAGAAGGACAGATGGATGTTCTCGAGCACCTTCTTGGTGCCATAGGCCTTGTTGAGGCCGGCCATGTGATAGATGAACTGGCGTGCCACGCGCGCTTTCCCTGAAAAACTGACTGGATTGTCAAATTGAATGGAGGTTGGCCGCTATGTAGGCGATGCAGCGGCGAACGGCAATCGCTTTCGCCGCTTCGGTCCGGTCACACGAGGAAGTGTCCGCCGAACCGGGCGGTTTTCCACCGGCCACCGAACCCGCTGAAAGCTCCGGTTAACCCTTCCGCGTCAAAACAGGGATGGGGTGGAATCGCTGGCTGGCCGCGATTTCGAGAGAGAGATCGGATCGACGGCATTGCTGAACAGTTTCCTGCTCCTTGCCGAGGCGGTCGTCTACTTCAGCGTCATGGTGACGCTCTTCCGCTTCAGAAAGCGTATCGGCCTCGGCGTGTTCGTCTGCGCGCTCGGCGTCATGCACTTCCTCGAGACCTATCTCGCCAGCGTCTTCTATGTCGACCTGCCGTTCGGCATGGTCTCACCGGGCTCGGCGGTACTGTTTTCCGGCAAGCTGGTGATGCTCTTGCTGCTCTACATGAAGGAAGACGCCGCCACCGTTCGTCAGCCGATCTATGGGCTGCTGCTCGGCAATACGCTGATGGTTGCGCTGGTGCTGCTCCTGCGCCTGCACGCCATCGCCGCGCTTCCCGATGGCAGGCTCCCCGACATCGGCTTCATCGACGAGATGGGCTGGCTGATGGTGTGGGGCACGACGCTGCTCTTCGTCGACGCCATCCTGATCATCCTGCTCTATGAAAAGCTTGGGCGCACCCTGCGCAGGGCACAGTTCGCGCGCATCCTGATTTCGGTCGCCTGCGTGCTCACTTTCGACCAGACCGGGTTCTTCACCGCGCTGCATTTCGTTGCCGGCGCGCCGATCGCGGTCTTCTTCGGTGGCTGGTTTGCCAAGATGGCGGCGGCGCTGGCCTTCAGCGGCATGCTCGTGGCCTATCTCAGATGGTTCGAAGCCCGGGAGATTTCGGTGCCGCGCGGGCTGACCGACATCTTCGACACACTGACCTATCGCGAGCGCTATGAAGCCCTGGTCGAACATGTCGGCCGTGACGGCCTCACCGGCCTGCTGCACCGGGGGCGCTTCGACAGCGACGGTGAAGCCGCGGTTCAGGCCAGCCTGCGCACGGCCAGGCCACTCAGCCTGCTGATCATCGATGTCGACCACTTCAAGTCGATCAACGACCGTTTCGGCCATGCCGAAGGCGACAAGGTGCTGAAAGCCGTTGCGGCATTGCTTGGCGAAATGGCTGGTGCCGAAGACCAGGTGTTCCGGATCGGCGGCGAGGAATTCGCCATCCTCAGCACGCGTCCGCACTCGGTCGCCAGGCTGTTTGGCGAAAGCATCCGCAACGCGGTCAAGACGTCAGCCACCACCAGCCGCTTCGAGCTGACCGTCAGTGCCGGCGTTTCCAGCGTCAGCGAAACGACCCGCAGCCTTGCCGATATCTTCGCGCTTGCCGACCAGCGCCTCTACAGGGCCAAGTCGACCGGACGCGATCGCGTCGTCGGCGAACCCGTTGGCCATGAGGCCGATACCGCCGTTGCATGGACGAAGCCCGCGCAACTGTAATTGTATTCTTGCTGCGGCTTCTTCTGCCGCCGAATGCCTGTCCCGCCGAATGATGCGCGAGGCAGCATAGCACCACCTCGCGGGCGAGACGACAGTCCCTGCCGGCTTACTGGGGTCCGCGCCCCGTACTTACTGGAACCCGATCGCGTCGACGGTGCCTGTCGGGCAACCGGCCTTGTTGGTCGGCACCGAGGCCAGCAAAAGATCCTTGAGCGAACTGTTGGGACCGATCGGGCCGGCAAGGCCCAGCGTCAGTTCGCCGATCAGCCGCCGGCCGCTCGACGGATCGATGACGCAGGACACGCGCACGCGGTCGCCCGCTCCAGCGCCGAAGGCAGTGTCAAAGGCACCGCGGATCTGGTCCGCCGTCAGCTTGCCGCCAATGTTCTTGGCAAAGAGGTCACGCACCGGCGAGCTGTTCATCGCACGCATCAGGTTGAGCGCGTCGGAGAAATATTCCTGCTGGCTCTTGCCGTAGCAGGTGCCGTGCTTGATCCATTCATGCCGCTCGAGCTGGGAAGCAGTACCCGGCATCACCCGGTCGAGTTCCGAGCGGGTGCTGGCATCCAGATTGACCGGCGGCAGATCCTTCCAGTGGGCAGGATTGTCGTTAGCCTTGTCGCCTGCCGTTACCTGGCAATAGAAATTGCCGCTCGGTTGCGGCCACAGGCCGTGCAAGGTGAAATGCGTCGCGTCGAAATCGTTCGCGCTCTGCGCCCTGCATTCTGTCTTGCTCGACTTGGTCTCGCAAAAGGCCGGTTGCCAGCTCAGGGCGAAGACATAGTCGGGTTTCCCTGAGGCGGATGTCGCCGGCTTGCCCTGCCCGCCAGGCGCGGCCGGCACTGTCGCGGCGCTGCTGCCGGACACATGGCCGCAACTGACCTTCACCCAGCGGCGCTCCGGATTGGCGCCCGGCACCAGGATGAGATAGTGCGTCGGCGCATCCTTGTTGCCGGCAAGCAGCTGGTAGCCCTGCCCGGCATCGGTCGAGACATTGCCTGGATTCTTGCCGTTCTTGATGGCCTGCGTTGCCGGACAGGCAGCGTCGGCAACGAAGGTGCCGCTCAGCTTGACGTCGGCACGCGCAGCACTGGCCAGCGACGCCGCCAGCACGGCCAATCCGAAAACAAAACCAATGCGCATATGGAATCCCCGGCTGAAGAAAGTGGGCGACAGACTGCCGCTGTCTCCGTGTCAGAATTGCGATGTTTCGCCGGTCAAGCGCAAGAAACATCGTCGCGCAAAAGCAGCCGTGGCGGATTGACGCAAAACCGGCGCCGGCGCAAACAATGCCTGCGCCGCGAAGGTCGGCGGAACTTGGAGACCGAGCGGCATGTCATTCAGCCAGCAGCGCATGGTTCGCTCGCCGACCGGTGCCGACCTCAATCTTTTCATCAGGCAGGCCGATGGCCGGCCACGCGCTGTCGTCCAGATCAATCACGGACTGGCCGAACATGCCGCGCGCTACGCCCGCTTTGCCGATTTCCTTGGGGAGCGCGGCTTCCATGTCTATGCACACGACCACCGTGGCCATGGCGCGACAAAGGCTCCCGACGCACCGCTCGGCAGGTTCGCTGACAAGGACGGCCCTGCCAAGGTGATCGCCGATATCAATGCCATTCATGATCTGATCGCCAGCGAACAGCCAAACCTGCCGGTCATCCTTTTCGGCCATTCGATGGGTGCGTCCGTGGCGCTGAACTTCCTGTTGCGCCACTCCGCTCGCGTTCACGCCGCCGCCATCTGGAACGGCAATTTCTCGGCCGGCCTGCTCGGACAGGTGGCGCTCGGCATCCTCGCCTGGGAGCGGTTCCGCCTCGGCTCCGACGTCCCGTCGCGCATACTGCCCAGGCTGACCTTTCAGGCCTGGGGCAAGGCGGTGCCCAATCACCGCACATTGTTCGACTGGCTGTCGCGCGACGAGGCCGAGGTGGCGAAATACATCGCCGACCCGCTGTGCGGCTGGAATGCCTCGGTATCGATGTGGCGCGACGTCGTCGGCATGGCGCTGAATGGCGGCAAGGATGCCGGCTTTGCCGGGATGCGGCGCAACCTGCCTGTCAGCATCGTCGGCGGCGAGAAGGACCCTGCCTCGGATTACGGCAAGGCTGTCGACCACCTCGCGAAACGCATGCGCGCGATGGGCTTTTCGAATCTCGTTTCAAAGGTTTACGCCGACACCCGCCACGAAAGCCTGAACGAGGTGAATCGCGACGTCATCATGGCCGATTTCGCCGCCTGGGCCGACGGCGTGCTGAAATCGTGACCCGGTCACGCGGCGCGTCTCTTCTTCGAACCGGACCGTTGGCCCATCGCAAGGGCCGTGACAGCCATTGCCCAGCTTGATAGAGGCTCTGCTTTCGCAGCAATCACGGTGATTGCGGCAACCACGGTGATTTATGGCCGAACCCCTGCTGAAAGGCGTCCGCGTCGTCGAACTCGCCCGCATCCTTGCCGGGCCGTGGGCCGGGCAATTGCTTGCCGATCTGGGCGCCGACGTCATCAAGGTCGAAAGCCCCGATGGCGGCGACGACACCCGCAAATGGGGTCCCCCCTTCGTCATCGGCAAGGACGGCGAGAACCTGTCGGCCGCCTATTACCATTCCTGCAATCGCGGCAAGCGCTCCATCGCCATCGATTTCTCGACGCCTGAGGGCGCCGAGACGGTGCGCCGACTGGTCGCCACGTCGGATGTGCTGATCGAGAACTTCAAGCTCGGTGGCCTGAAGAAATACGGGCTCGACTACGACAGCCTGCGTAGGATCAACCCGCGCCTCGTCTATTGCTCGATCACCGGCTTCGGCCAGGATGGGCCCTATGCGCCGCGCGCCGGCTACGACTTCATCATCCAGGCCATGGCCGGCATGATGTCGATCACCGGTGAGGTCGGCCGCGAGCCGCAAAAAGCCGGCGTCGCCATATCGGACATCTTCACCGGTCTTTATTCCGTCATCGCCATCCAGGCCGCATTGCGTCATGCCGAAAAGACCGGCGAGGGTCAGCACATCGACATGGCGCTCTTCGACACCCAGATCTCGGCGCTCGGCAACCAGAACCTCAATTATCTCGTCTCCGGCAAGTCGCCGGTCCAGATGGGCAACGCGCACATGAACATCGCCCCTTACGAGGTGGTGCCGGTCCGGGATGGCCACATCATCCTGGCGGTCGGCAATGACGGCCAGTTCGCCAAATTCTGCGCCGCCGTCGGGTTGGACGATTTGCCGGCCAATCCCGATTTCGCCACCAATCCGGCCCGGGTCGTCAACCGGGTAAAGCTGCGCGAATACGTTATCGAAGCGCTGAAGACTTTTGATCGTGACCCGCTGCTGGCAAGACTGGAAGCGGCAGGCGTGCCGGCGAGCCCGATCAACACGATCGGCCAGATGTTCGCCGACCCGCAGACCATCGCTCGCGGCATGCGGCTCGATCTCGACGACGGCCACGGCAATCTCCTGCCTTCGGTGCGGGCGCCGATGGTCATGTCGGGCACGCCGCTGGTCTATGAGCGCCCCTCGCCGCGCCTGGGCGAACACACCGAAGAAATCCTTGCCGAACTGGAGAGGTCCAAGAAATGAAGACCGGCGGACAGCTGATCGTCGACGCACTCGAAGCCAATGGCAGCGACCGTATCTATTGCGTGCCCGGAGAATCCTACCTCGCGGTGCTCGACGCACTGCACGACTCGCCGATCCGCACCATTGTCTGCCGCCAGGAAGGCGGTGCGGCGATGATGGCCGACTGTCATGGCCGCCTGACTGGCAAGCCCGGCATCTGCTTCGTCACCCGCGGCCCCGGCGCCACCAACGCCTCAGCCGGCATCCACATCGCCATGCAGGATTCGATCCCCCTTATCCTGTTCATCGGCCAGGTTGCCAGCCACGCCAAGGAGCGCGAGGCCTTCCAGGAGGTCGACTACAAGCGCTTTTTCGGCGACATCGCCAAATGGGTGGTCGAGATCGACGATGCCTCGCGCATCCCTGAATTCGTCACCCGCGCCTTCGCGGTGGCGACATCGGGCCGTCCCGGTCCCGTGGTGATCTCGCTGCCTGAAGACATGCTGACCAGTGTCGTCGAAGCGCCCGCTGCCTTGCCGCACACGCCGGTCGAAACATGGCCGGGCGAAGCTGAACTCGATGCGCTGGAAAAGCTGCTCGGCAAGGCCAAGCGGCCTTTCGTCATCCTTGGCGGCACGCGCTGGGACGCCGAGGCCGTGGCACGCATGCGCACGATCGCCGAGGCGTGGTCCCTGCCGGTCGGCTGTTCCTTCCGCCGCCAGATGCTGTTCGACCATCTGCATCCGAACTATGCCGGCGATGTCGGCATCGGCATCAATCCGAAACTGGCGACGGCGGTCAAGCAGGCCGATCTCGTGTTGCTCATCGGCGGCCGCATGGGCGAGATGCCGTCCTCCGACTACACGCTCTTGAAGAGCCCCTACCCCGACCAGACGCTGGTCCATATCCATGCCGACGCCGGAGAGCTCGGCCGCGTCTATCGGCCGACACTGGCTATCAACGCCTCGCCCGCCGCCTTCGTCGAAGCCTTCGCCAAGCGCAAGCCGGCCTCGGCACCCGTCTGGGCAGGCGAGACGCCAAAGCTGCATGCCGCCTATCTCGACTGGTCGACACCGCCGGAAAGCGGCCCCGGCTCGGTCCAGATGGGGCCGATCATGAACTATCTGGAAAAGATGCTGCCCGACGACGCCATCCTCACCAACGGCGCTGGCAACTACGCCACCTGGGTCCATCGTTTCCATCGCTTCCGCCGCTTCGCCACCCAGGGCGCGCCGACCTCGGGCTCGATGGGCTATGGCACCCCTGCCGCGGTCGCCGCGAAAGGGCTGTTTCCGGACCGCACCGTGGTCGCCTTCGCCGGCGACGGGTGCTTCCTGATGAACGGGCAGGAATTCGCCACCGCTGTGCAGTATGACCTGCCGATCATCGTCGTGGTCGTCAACAACGGCATCTACGGCACCATCCGTATGCACCAGGAGCGCGAGTATCCCGGCCGCGTCGTCGCCACCGATCTCAAGAATCCCGACTTCGCTGCCCTAGCCCGCGCCTATGGCGGTCATGGCGAAACGGTCGAGAAGACGGCGGACTTCGCCCCGGCCTTCGAGCGTGCCCGCGCCAGCGGCAAGCCCGCGATCGTCGAGATCAGGCTCGACCCGGAGGCGATCACGCCAACCCGGACGATGACGCAGATTCGCGACAAAGCCTAAAAAAAGGGGCGGTTGCCCGCCCCTTGCGTTGTGGCTTCCCTACATCGCCTTTTCGATCTGGCCGCGGATCTCGCCGTCCTTGTTGGCGGCGGTGTGGACGTTGACGTAATATTTGCCGGCCTCCAGGTCAGCCGCCTGGGCATCGGTCAAGACAGCCGAACCCTTGATCGGGCTCTTGAGCTTCTTGAACGGGATCACCGGTCCGGCGTTCTCACCCACCGCCGCCGGGCCGTGAATGTGCCCAGCCACCGCCGGCCCGCTTAGGCCGGAATATTTGACGTTCCAGCTAAGCTTCTTCTTGGCCGTGTCGAACGTGAAAGTGGCAGTTCCCTTGCCTTTCGTGGTGACGGGCGGATTTTGCTGGGCGCCATCGAGCGTCGCCTTGAACTTTTCCATGTCGGCCAAGGCCGGCGAGGCAAGGAAGATGGAAGCAGAGACGGCAAGTGCCGAAACGATCGGCGAAAAGGAATGCATTCGCATTTTAGAACCTCCGTTGGATGTAACACCCTTGCGGCCCCCCGGCCGCATGGATGTATCAGCACAACGGTCGGCTGGCCAAAAGTATCCGCGGGCGCACGCATATGTGATGACCAATGGAGCAAAAGAGGCGGTCGCGCCCGCACACCCCAGATCATCCATCAACGCCTCAATAAGCGAAAGGCAATGGTCAGACGGCCGCCAGCGCCTGCGTGAGATCAGCGATCAGGTCGTCGGGGTGCTCGACACCGATGGACAGCCTGACCGTGGTCTCAAGCACGCCGATGCGCTGGCGCACATAGAAGGGAATGCCCGAATGGGTCATGGCCGCCGGGTGGCTGGCCAGCGATTCCGTTCCGCCGAGGCTCACCGCCAGCTTGAAGATCTGCAATCCGTTGAGAAAGGCGAAAGCCGCCTTCTGCCCGCCCCTGATATCGAAGGAGAATGTCGAGCCGGCGCCGCTGCTTTGCATCCGGTAAACGCGACCCGCCTGTGTATCCTCGCCCAGGAACGGCAGATAATGCACCTTCTCGACCTTGGCATGATCGCGCAGGAATTCGGCGACGAGGCGCGCATTGTCGTTGGCCCGCTCCATGCGGATCGACAACGTCTCCAGCGAGCGGCCGAGCATCCAGCAGGAATGCGGGTCCAACTGCGTGCCGATCGCGCCGCGTAGCGCCTTGATCGGCTTGGTAACCGTCTTGCCGCCCATGGCGGCGCCCGCGATCAGGTCGGAATGGCCGCCGACATATTTGGTCAGCGAATAGACGGAAACATCGGCGCCGTGCTCGATGGGCCGCTGGAACACCGGGCCAAGCAGCGTGTTGTCGCAGACCACGATCGGCGTCGAACCTTGGCTCGCGCCGATCTCGTCGGCGATCCTTCGCATCAGCGCGATATCGACAAGGCTGTTGGTCGGATTTGACGGCGTCTCGATCAGGATGACCGAAACGCGGCCCTTCGCGACGGCTGCGTCGGCGGCCGCGCGCACCGCCGTCTCGTCGACACCATCGACGAAGCCGACAGCAGCGACGCCGAAGCCGGAAAGCGTGCGCGTCAAAAGCGTCTCGGTGCCGCCATAAAGCGGCTGCGAATGCAGGATGACGTCGCCCGGACGGGCATAGGCGAGCAGCGTCGTCGCGATCGCCGACATGCCGGATGAAAACAGGATGCAGGCATCCGTCCCCTCGTAGATCGCCAGCCGGTCCTCGACGATCTCGCTGTTGGGGTGGTTGAAGCGCGAATAGACCAGACCGGACGCCGTGCCAGTTGGAGGCTCCTTGCGACCGGACGTGTAGTCGAAGAAGTCACGACCCTCTTCGGCCGATTTGAACACGAAAGTCGAGGTCAGGAACACCGGTGGCTTGACCGCGCCCTCCGAAAGCTGCGGATCGAAGCCATAGCTCAGCATCAGCGTCTCCGGATGGAGCTTGTGGTTGCCGATATGGGTTTTCGACGGGCGTGGTGCGGGCATGGCTTTTTCCTACTTTTGGAGCGCGTTGCGCGGCAATTTATGCGATCTTCAGCACGCAGTCCTTGCTATTTCTGGGCAGCCATGGCTGCGTTTGCGCAACAAATTGCTGAAAGAGCGCAAAAATGCAGCAGAAGATAGCCGACGATTTCGACCGCAAGATCCTGCGTGAACTGCAGGCCGACGCCCGCATCCCCAACAACGAGCTTGCCGAGCGCATCGGCCTGTCACCGTCGCCCTGCCTGAGGCGGGTGCGGCGGCTGGAGGAGACCGGAATTATCAGGGGCTACACCACGCTGGTCGATCCGGCCGCCTTCGGCTGGAGCATGGTCGCCATCGCCACCGTCCGGCTCGGCCGCCAGAACGAGGACGAGATCGTCATGTTCGAGGACGCGATCCGCGGTTGGGAAGAAGTGCTGGAATGCCACCTCGTCACCGGTTCGCGCGACTATGTGCTGAAGGTGGTGACAGGCAGCCTCGAACAATACCAGCGCTTCATCAGGGAAAAGATCGCGCGGCTGAAGTGCGTCGCCTCGATCGAAACCAGCTTCGTCATGAACACCATAAAGGAACGGCGCCTCTGACACTTGGCCAGAGGCGCCGTTCTCATGATCAGGATATCCGGTAGGCTTACTTGACCGCCTTGTCGGTGATGGCAGTGGTATAAGCGCCTTTCGGCTCCTTGGTGATGATCTTCTGGTCGAGCAACGCCTTGGCGGTGCGCTCGTAGGTCGCCGGGTCGAGCTTGCCGTCGGCATTGTCGATCAGCTTGGCGACTTCGCTCATCATGCGCTTCTGGTGGTTCTCGTCCTGGCCGCCACCGTCCATGACGATGCTTGCTGCCTCGTCATTGTTGTCGATGGCGTATTTCCAGCCCTTCATCGAGGCACGCACGAAACGCACCATCTTGTCTTCGAAGGCCGGATCCTTGAGCTTGTCTTCCGACGCATAGAGCCCGTCCTCGAGCAGGTCGTTGCCCATCGCCGAATAGTTGAACACGGTGAGCTGTTCCGGCTTGTAGCCGGCGTCGATCAGCTGCCAGTACTCGTTGTAGGTCATGACCGAGATGCAATCCGCCTGCTTCTGGATCAGCGGCTGCACGTCGAAGCTCTGCTTGAGAACGGTGACGCCATCCGGGCCGCCATCGGTCTTGAGGCCAAGCTTGTTCATCCAGGCGTAGAACGGATATTCGTTGCCGAAGAACCAGACACCGAGTGTGTGGCCCTTGAAGTCGGCTTCGGTCTTGATCGGGCCGTCCTTCGGGCAGACCAGCTCCATGCCGGCCTTCTTGAACGGCTGGGCGATGTTGACCAGCGGCACGCCCTTTTCGCGCGCGGCCAGCGCACCGCCCATCCAGTCGACGATGACATCGGCGCCACCGCCGGCGATGACCTGCTCGGGCGCGATATCGGGGCCGCCCGGCTTGATGTCGACGTCGAGACCCTCGGCCTCATAGAAACCCTTGGCCTTGGCGACGTAGTAGCCGGCAAACTGGGCCTGCGTGACCCATTTCAGCTGCAACGTCACCTTGTCTGCGGCCATCGCCTGGAACGCGGCCAGCGACATCGCGCCGGCCAGAACAGGAATAACAAGTCTTTTCATGTTTTTACCCTCTGAAGTTAGCACCCTTAAACCCACCGCCCCTATCCACCACGGACAGAGGGATGCCAAAACGTGACGGCTCTTTCGACCAGAGCGACCACGCCATAAAAGACCGAACCCGCAAGTGCTGCAACTGCGATTTCGGCCCAGACCATGTCGATGTTCATCCGCCCGACCTCGGTCGAGATGCGGAAGCCCATGCCGACGACGGGCGTGCCGAAGAACTCGGCGACGATGGCGCCGATCAGCGCCAACGTCGAGTTGATCTTCAGCGCGTTGAAGATGAAAGGCGCGGCGACCGGCAGCCTGAGCTTCAGCAGCGTCTGCCAGTAGCCCGACGCATAGGTACGCATCAGGTCGCGTTCCATATGGCCGGAAGCGGCAAGCCCGGCGACCGTGTTCACCAGCATCGGGAAGAAGGTCATGATGATGACCACAGCCGCCTTGGACTGCCAGTCGAAGCCGAACCACATGACCATGATCGGCGCGACGCCGATGATCGGCAGCGCCGAGACCATGTTGCCGATCGGCAAAAGCCCGCGCCGCAGGAACGGCACGCGATCGGCGAGCACGGCGGTGATGAAGCCGGCGCCGCTGCCGACGATGTAGCCGAAGATCACCGCCTTGAAGATGGTCTGCCGGACATCGGCGCCGAGCACCGGCAGCGAACTGGCGATGCGCGCACCGATGGCGCTCGGTGGCGGCAACAGGATGAAGGGGATGCCGGCGCCGCGCGTCACCGCCTCCCAGATGATCAGAATCCAGGCGCCGAAGATAGCCGGGATGATCAGGCGCAGCGCGCTCCGGGCCCAGCTCGCCATCGGCCGAAGTCCTGACAGCACGGCGACGCAGCGCCAGCCGAGCAGCCAGGCCGCCGTGAGCAGCAGGAAATACGGTGCCCGCGCCAGGCCTTCGAAGCCGGCGATGCCACCAATCAGCAGCCAGGCCACGAGATGGGCGCCGATGAAAAGCACGACGGCTTCGACGACGGACGGTATTCTGGCCATCGAGATCAAAGCCGCGAGAAGCAGCGCGCCGAAGATCAGCCAGTTCGTCGCCGCATAGGGATATATCAACGTCCCCGCGGGCTGCGCCAGCGGATCGACTTTTGGCGCGGCGATCGCGCCAAGCGCAAGTCCGGCCACGCACAGCACGATGGCCAGCGCCGCTTGCCGGAGGGTTTCAGCCAGCTCATGCCGGCCTCCCGCCCATGGCGCGGTCGACGATGCGGCCGGCAATGCCGACCACCATGACCAGAAGTGCCGCCACCACCGAGCCTGCGACCAGCGCCGACCAGATGTCGATGGACTGGCTGTAGTAGGCGCCGGCCAGCAGCTTGGCGCCGATGCCGGCGACCGCACCGGTCGGCAGTTCGCCAACAATGGCGCCGACAAGGCTTGCCGCCACCGCCACCTTCATCGAGGTGAACAGGAATGGCACCGAGGCCGGCACGCGCAACTTCCAGAAGGTCTGCGCGCCGCTGGCATTGTAGGTGTGCATCAGGTCGAGATGCATGATCTCGGGCGAGCGAAACCCCTTCACCATGCCCACCGTCACCGGGAAGAACGACAGATAGGTCGAGATCATCGCCTTCGGGATGAGGCCGGTGATGCCGATCGCCGCCAGCACGACGATGATCATCGGCGCCACCGCCAGGATGGGAATGGTCTGCGATGCGATGATCCACGGCATCAGGCTGCGGTCGAGCGTCGCCACATGCACGATGCCGACGGCAATGATGATGCCGAGCGCCGTGCCGAAGGCAAAGCCGAGCAGTGTCGACGACAGCGTCACCCAGGCGTTGTAGACGAGGCTGCGGTTCGAATTGATGGGCCGCAGGAAGGTGTTCTCGAAGAAGTTCACCGCCACCTGGTGCGGCGCCGGCAGCGTCGGCTTCGGCTGCGACAGCGTCTTCCCGATGAATTCGCTCAAGGCAGGGGTTTCATTGGCGCGGCGGTCGAGATCGCGCTGGAACGGCGTGTTGAGAATGACGGCGAAAACGTACCAGAGGACGACCACGCCGGCGAGAATCGAGGTAACTGGGATCAGCTTGTCGCGGAAGGAGTCCATCAGCAGGCCTCGCCTGTGAGGCGCCCTCCTCTCCCCAACGGGGAGAGGGTGGCTGGAGCGAAGCGGAGGCCGGGTGAGGGGGTAGAAATCTTTCCGTCAAGGCAAGCCAAGATCGTATCCAGGACCGCTCGGCGCTCGGCCAAAACCTCATGGTTCCAGAACCGAACAACCGAATAACCATAGCCATTCAGCCAAGCTGTTCTGGCCGGATCGGTTGGTGAACCCGCGTGTTGGCTGCCGTCAAGTTCGACGATTAAGCCTTTCTCGCGACAAACGAAATCGGCAATGAAAGGACCGAGCGGCACTTGCCGTACAAATTTGTAGCCGTTGAGGTGACGACCTCTCAGTTCCCCCCAAAGCCGGTATTCGGCCTTGGTTTCGTCAAGTCGCAGCTCTCGGGCGCGCTCCGTGGCCCCGGCCTTCCTCTTGGTTGGATACGTCGGCGCCGCCCCCTCACCCGACCTCCGCTTCGCTCCGGCCACCCTCTCCCCGGTGGGGAGAGGAGGGAACTCATCTCCCGCCCGCTCAATCATCATAGCTGTGCCCTGCCCTCAAGCCATCACGAACCCGCGCCGCGATCGCCAGGAACTCCGGCGTCTCGCGGATGTCGAGCGGCCGTTGCTTCGGCAGCGTCGATTCGATGATGTCGCTGACCCGGCCCGGCCGCGGTGACATGACGACGATGCGCGTCGACAGATAGACGGCTTCGGGAATGGAGTGGGTTACGAAGCAGATGGTCTTGTTGGTTCGTCCCCACAGTTCCAGCAATTGCTCGTTGAGATGGTCGCGCACGATCTCGTCCAGCGCGCCGAACGGCTCGTCCATCAACAGGAGGTCGGCGTCGAAGGCCAGCGCACGGGCAATCGAGGCGCGCTGCTGCATGCCGCCCGACAGCTGCCAGGGATATTTCTTCTCGAATCCGGACAGGTTGACGAGGTCGAGCGTGCGCTTGATGCGCTCCGCCTGCTCAGCCTTGGACAGGCCCATGATCTCAAGCGGCAGCCCCACATTGCGCTCGATGGTGCGCCAGGGAAACAGGGCCGCTGCCTGGAAGACATAGCCATAGGCGCGTTTCTCACGCGCCTGTTCGGGTGTCATGCCGTTGACCGAAATCGTCCCCGATGTCGGCTTCTCCAGATCCGCGATGACGCGCAGCAAGGTGGTCTTGCCGCAGCCCGAAGGCCCGATGAAGGAGACGAACTCACCCTTGCCGATGGTCAGGTCGACATTGGACAGCGCCTGCACCGGCCCGTCATTGGTCTGGAAGGTCAGTCCGAGTCTGCTTGCCGCAACGACGGCTGGCGAGGTCCCTGTCATCGGCTGCGGCCTGCCTGTTCCCGTCCCTGGGGCGCCGGCTGGATTCCGATTGCTTTTATCGCGATGTTGTTTTCCACTCGCCCCGTCCCACTGGTCTTGTCCCACTCGATCGACGCCCGGAGTTTCCCCGATGTCGCCTAAACCGACTTGTCATCTTATCCGCCCTGAAAGCTCTTATGAAGGCAAGCAGGGATTGACCTATTTCGCCGGCATTGCCGCCGAAACGGTCGGCTCCTCCGGCATCTGCATGCACATGCTGACCATGCCGCCCGGCGCCCGTGCCAAGGCGCACATGCACGAAAGCCATGAAACGGCGATCTATGTGCTCTCCGGCGAAGTCCAAACCTGGTATGGCGACCGGCTGGAGCATCATATCGTCGTCAAGGCAGGCGATCTCTTCTATATTCCCGCCGGTGTGCCGCATCTGCCGGCCAATCTGAGCGGCGCTCCCGCCTCGGCCGTCATTGCCCGCACCGATCCCAACGAACAGGAAAGCGTCGTTCTGTTGCCGGATCTGGATGCGCTGGTCGCCTGAAGCCGGCATCGATGCAGAGGCCGTCATCGGCAACGGGACACTTCTCCGTAGACAGTGCCGTCCTCGTCGGCAATCACCAGCTTCTTGGCGTTCTTGGGGCTGCGCTTCACGGTGAACTGTATCGGCGACTGACCATCCTCGCCTTCCGCCTCGCACATTGACTTCACCACCAGCGACCCGTCAGCCTGTGTCTTCTTCTCGGTAAAGGTGCAGGCGCTGGTCGCGGTGATGAATTCCGTATCGTTCAGCAGCAGCATGTCCTCCGCATAGACTTGCTGGCCGTTCTTGTTGATGCAGCCGGACTTGTTGCCATAGGGCTTGGACAGATCGATGCCGGCGGCCGACGCATGGCCGGCAGCCAGGACAAGAAGAGCGGCTGAAAAGAGCCCCGCGCGCCTCACCATCAAACCCCGGTCGCCGGAATGCCGGTGCGTTCTACCTTGCGCGGCGCGGTGATGTCCTTCCACGTCGACAGCGCCCGGTTGACCGCCGCATTCGGTTCGCGGCCGACGAATTCGCCATGGCCGGGCTTGGCCTTGACCTCGGCTTCCTGGATCGACAGTTCGCCGCGCGAGAAGACGAAGCGCGGCAGTCCGGTCACCTCGAACCCTTCGAAGACATTGTAGTCGATCACCGACTGCTGCTTCTTGGCCGTGATCTTCTTCTTGCGCTTCGGATCCCAGACAATGATGTCGGCATCCGCGCCTTCGACGATGGCGCCCTTCTTCGGGTACATGTTGAGGATCTTGGCGATGTTGGTCGAGGTCACCGCGACGAACTCGTTCATCGTCAGCCGGCCGGTGTTGACGCCCGTGGTCCACAGCACCGGCAAACGGTCTTCCAGACCACCGGTGCCGTTGGGGATCTTGGTGAAGTCGCCGACGCCGTTGCGCTTTTGGCTTGTGGTGAAGGCGCAATGGTCGGTCGCGACCACCTGGAGCGATCCGGCCTGCAGGCCGGCCCAGAGCGAATCCTGGTGCAATTTGTTGCGGAAAGGCGGGCTCATCACGCGGCGCGCCGCATGGTCCCAATCCTTGTTGAAATATTCGCTCTCATCCAGCGTCAGGTGCTGGATCAGCGGTTCGCCGAACACCCGCATGCCCTTCTGGCGCGCCCGGCGGATGGCCTCATGGCTCTGCTCGCAGGAGACATGCACGACATAGAGCGGCACGCCGGCCATGTCGGCGATCATGATGGCGCGGTTGGTCGCCTCGCCTTCCACCTCCGGCGGACGCGAATAGGCGTGCCCCTCCGGCCCATTGTTGCCAGCGGCCAGCAGCTTCTGCGACAGGGCTGCGACCACGTCGCCATTCTCGGCATGCACCAGCGGCAGCGCGCCAAGATCGGCGCAGCGCTGGAACGACGCATACATCTCGTCGTCGTCCACCATCAGCGCGCCCTTGTAGGCCATGAAGTGCTTGAACGAGGTGATGCCCTTGTCGACAACGGTGGCCATCTCGTCGAACACCTGCTTGCCCCACCAGGTGATCGCCATGTGGAAGGAGTAGTCGCAGGACGCCTTCGAGGTCTTGTTGTCCCACATCTGCAAGGCTTCGAGTAGCGACTGCTGCGGCGCCGGCAGGCAGAAATCGACCACCATCGTGGTGCCGCCGGCGAGCGCCGCCCGCGTGCCGGATTCGAAATCATCGGCCGAGTAGGTGCCCATGAACGGCATTTCGAGGTGGGTGTGCGGGTCGATGCCGCCCGGCATGATGTAGCAGCCGGTGGCGTCGAACTCGTGGTCGCCATGCAGATCCGGGCCGATGGCGACGATCTTGCCGTGGCTGAACAGCACATCGGCCTTCCAGGTGCGGTCGGCGGTGACGATGGTGCCGTTCTTGATGACTTTGGTCATTTTCTCGTTCCCCTGTTCTCTTCGCGCTTCTTTGTGAGCGGCGTTTGGAATGTAGATCTCTAGGCTCACTCCACGATGACAGCTGTCTCCACCACTGCATGGAACAGCACGTCGGCGCCCGCCGAGGCCCATTCCTTGGTGATATCTTCCGCCTCGTTGTGAGACAGCCCGTCGACGCAGGGGCACATCACCATCGCGGTCGGCGCGACGCGGTTTATCCAGCAGGCATCATGGCCGGCGCCGGAGACGATGTTGCGGTGCGTATAACCGAGCCGTTCGGCGGCATCGCGGATGGCCTTGACGCAGCCCTTGTCGAAGGTGACCGGATCGAAATGGCCGACCTGCTCGATCTTGTACTGGATGTCCAGTGCCTCGCAGATCGTGTCGATGCCTTCGCGGATGCGGCCGTCCATCGCATCCAGCACTTCCTTCTCGGGCGAGCGGATGTCGATGGTGAAGACGGTGCGGCCGGCGATGATGTTGCGCGAGTTCGGATAGACCTCCATGTGCCCAACCGCGCCGACGGCGTCGGGCTGGTAGTCCATGGCGATCTCGTGCACCAGCTCGATCACCCGCGCCATGCCGAGCCCGGCATTGCGGCGCTTGGGCATCGGCGTCGACCCTGTGTGCGCCTCCTTGCCGGTCAGCGTCACCTGCAGCCACTTCAACCCCTGGCCATGGGTGACGACGCCAATGTCGATGCCTTCGTCCTCGAGGATCGGTCCCTGTTCGATATGCAGTTCGAAGAAAGCGTGGATCTTGCGGTCGCCGACCTTCTCGGTGCCCTTCCAGCCAATGCGCTCCAATTCCTCGCCGAACTTCTTGCCGTCCTTGTCGACATGTTCGTAGACATCGGCCTGATCAAGCACGCCGGCGAACACGCCGGACGCCATCATCGCAGGCGCAAAGCGCGCGCCTTCCTCGTTGGTCCAGTTGGTGACGACGATCGGGTGCTTGGTCTTGATGCCGAGATCGTTGAGCGAGCGCACCACTTCCAGCCCGCCGAGCACGCCGAGCACGCCGTCATACTTGCCGCCGGTCGGCTGCGTGTCGAGATGGCTGCCGACATAGACCGGCGGCAGGCTGGGATCGGTGCCTTCGCGGCGGGCGAACATGGTGCCCATTTCGTCGACGCCCATTTCGAGCCCTGCCGCATCGCACCAGCGCTTGAACAGATGCCGGCCCTCGCCGTCCTCGTCGGTCACGGTCTGGCGATTGTTGCCGCCGGCAATGCCGGGGCCGATCTTCGCCATTTCCATTATCGAATCCCACAAACGGTCTGAATTGATTCGCAGATTCTCGCCGGGCGCGGCCATTCAAAACCTCTCCAATTGCGCGGGGTTCCCCTCCCCCTCGAGGGGAGGGTGGCCGCGAAGCGGTCGGGTGGGGTCGCCTGACATAAGCTCGACCTTCCCTTTGACCACCTGCGCGACATGCCACGCGCTGTTTATGACATCGGGCTCGTCAACGCGAAAGATATCGAACCCGAGCGAACGCAGATAGGCATCACGAACGGCGTCGTACCGTTTGAAGTCGACGATATACGGCCCAATCGGGCACTGACGGCGAAACTTGATGCCGGCCGATTTCAGGTCCCGCAGTTCATACCACAGCAGGGATTCGCCCTTGGTCGCGTGAACTCGAAGCGCCCGCGCCTTCTGGCGCATTTCGAAACTCACGCGAGTGCGGGGCATTAGTGGCGGCCTCGCAAAAGATCAGGTCGGCGCCCCGTCGTACCGACCCCACTCGACCGCTTCGCGGCCACCCTCCCCTCGAGGGGGAGGGATATCCGCGCCCAATTTGTCAATCGATCGACCTCAGCACATCGCGCACATGGTCGATCAATTCGTTGATCTGGCCCTTGGTGATGATGAGCGGCGGCGACAGCGCGATGATGTCGCCGGTGGTGCGGATCAGCGCGCCGCGCTCGAACGCCTTGACGAAGGCCGAGAAGGCACGCTTGGTCGGCTGGCCGGCGATCGGCGCCAGCTCGATCGCGCCGATCAGGCCGATGTTCCTGATATCGATGACGTTCGGCTCGCCCTTCAGCGAATGCAGCGCGTCTTCCCAATAGGGCGCCAGTTCCTCGCCACGGGTCAGCAAGCCCTCTTCCTTGTAGGTATCGAGCGTGCCGAGTGCCGCCGCGCAGGCGATCGGGTTGCCCGAATAGGTATAGCCGTGGAAGAACTCGATCATGTGCTCGGGGCCGGTCATGAAGGCGTCGTGGATTTCTTTCTTCACGAACACCGCGCCCATCGGGATGACGCCGTTGGAGACGCCCTTGGCGGTGGTCATGATGTCGGGCGTCACACCGAAATAGTCGGCGGCGAATGGCGTGCCGAGGCGGCCGAAGCCGGTGATGACCTCGTCGAAGATCAACAGGATGCCGTGCTTGGTGCAGATCTCGCGCAGCTTCTGCAGGTAACCCTTGGGCGGCAGGATGACGCCGGTGGAGCCGGCGACCGGTTCGACGATGACGGCGGCGATGGTCGAGGCGTCATGCAGGGCGACGATGCGCTCCAGTTCGTTGGCGAGTTCCGCGCCATGTTCCGGCACACCCTTGGTGAAGGCATTCTTCTCCGGCAGATGCGTATGCGGCATGTGGTCGACGCCGCCAAGCAGCGTGCCGAACATCTTGCGGTTGGTGACGATGCCGCCCACCGAGATACCGCCGAAATTGACGCCGTGATAGCCGCGCTCACGACCGATCAGGCGAGTGCGCGAGCCCTCGCCCTTGGCGCGGTGATAGGCGATCGCCATCTTTAGCGCGGTCTCGACCGATTCCGAGCCGGAATTGGTGAAGAACACATGGTCCATGCCCTTCGGCGCGAGATCGACCAGGCGGTTGGCCAGTTCGAACACGATCGGATGGCCCATCTGGAAGGCCGGCGCATAGTCGAGCTCGGCGGCCTGATGCTGGATCGCCTCGGTGATCTTGGGCCGGCAGTGGCCGGCATTGACGCACCACAGGCCAGCGGTACCGTCCAGCACCTTGCGGCCATCGCTCGTCGTGTAATGCATGTCCTTGGCGGACACCATCATGCGTGGCGCCTGCTTGAACTGCCGGTTTGCCGTGAACGGCATCCAGAATGCGCTGAGATCGTTCGGCGTGACTTTCAGCCGGTTGGACATGACCAAGACTTCCCCTTGTAACTGTTTCGGTGCGCCTAACGCTTGGTCTTCCCAACTGTTGGTCTTCGCGACGTTTTCATGCTACGCAAATTTTTGACCGATTGGACAAACGTTAGCACCGCCCTGTCGGCGGTCAAGGGATTACTAGCGGAAATGCGGCATCGGAAGCGCGCTCCACAGCCTAAGGAAAAACTGGTCCAGAGAATTGGTCCAGATGACCGTCAACGCGAGGGCCCGCAACGGTGAACACCAGCATGGACGCCCCTCGCCGCACCCGCATCCAGCAGGAAAAGCGTGAACTCATACTCGAGGCGGCGCTCGAGGTGTTCTCCACCCATGGCTTTCGCGGCTCGACCATCGACCAGATCGCCGAAGCCGCCGGCATGTCGAAGCCGAACCTGCTCTACTACTTCCGCCGCAAGGAGGACATCCACGAGGCACTGATGCAGCGGCTGCTCGATACCTGGCTGGCGCCGCTGCGCGAACTGGACGACATCGGCGATCCGCTGACCGAATTGCGCAGCTACATCAGGCGCAAGCTGGAAATGGCACGCGATTTTCCACGCGAGAGCCGGCTGTTCGCCAATGAGATCCTGCAAGGGGCGCCGCGCATCATGCCGCTGCTGGCCGGCGAGCTGAAAACGCTGGTCGACGAGAAGGCAGCCGTCATCAAGGGCTGGATGCGGGCCGGCAAGATCGCCAGGACCGACCCCTGGCACCTGATCTTCTCCATCTGGGCGACGACCCAGCACTATGCCGATTTCGACGTTCAGGTCCGCGCCGTGCTTGGGCCGAACCGTGGCGGCGACGGCCGTTTCGAGGACGCCGCCCGCTTCCTGGAGCAATTGTTCCTCGAGGGGCTGAAGCCGAAAAGCTGACCCCTGGCCGAGGGGCTCACGCGCTGCGCCGCTCGGCCGGCAATGCGTCCAGCAATGTCTGCAGCTTGGCGACCGAGTTCTGCTCGGCAAGCGGCGTGTAGGCGATCAGCTTCATATCGGAGCCGTCGTCGATCGAAAAGCTCATATGCTCGAACGTCATCGCGCCAGCGATCGGGTGCCGGACATGCTTCACCCCCGACAATCGGCGCGCGACGTCGCGCTGCGGCCACCAACTGCGGAACTCCGGGCTTGATCGCGTCATCAACTCGATCAGCCGCTCGAAATCCGGATCGCCGACATATCTGGCGCTTGCGGCCCGGAACGAGGCCAGCACGGTGCGCGCCACTTGCTCCCAGTCGACCAGCAGGCGCCGGTGGTGCGGGTTGGTGAACACCATGTGGACGATGTTGCGGGCGTCCCCCTCCAGCAGACCATAGTCGCCGAACACCGCCACCGCCGCCGGGTTCCAGGCCAGCACATCCCAGCGCCGGCCGATCACATAGGCTGGCTGCAGGACCAAGCTTTGCAGCATGTGCAGCAAGGGACCGTCGACCTTTTCCGGCGCCACGACACGACGCTCCGGCTGCTGGCGGCCGGCGAGGATGAACAGATGCTGTTTTTCGGCGGCATCGAGGCGCAATGCCTCGCCGAGGGCCGTCAGCACTTCCACGGAGGGCCTGACGTCCCGCCCCTGCTCCAGCCATGTGTACCAGGTGGTGCCGACGCCGGCGATCATCGCCACCTCCTCGCGCCGAAGCCCGGGCGTGCGCCGCCGCAATCCGGTGGCGATGCCCGTTGCCGAGGGCGTCAACCTTTCACGGCGCGAACGTAGGAAAGCGCCGAGCTCACGTCGGCGGCTGTCTTCAGCGGACTGAGTGGGGGATCGGGATTCCATGAGCTTATTATAGCAGTATTGATACCAGGATAAAGTTTGAACTGTTTGGCGCGCGCAAGCTGCCCCATCTTTGGTTCGGAGCGACGAAATGGAGGCTCCGAACATGGAACTGAAAGACAAGATAATCCTCATCACCGGCTCGACCGACGGCGTCGGCCGTGTCGTGGCGCACAGGCTCGGCGCCGCGGGCGCCCGCGTCCTGGTGCACGGCCGCGACGCGGCGCGCGGCAAGGCGACCGTGGCCGATATCGAAGCCGCCGGCGGCAAGGCCGAGCTGCTGGTCGCCGACCTCTCCTCGCTGGCCGAGGTCCGCCGCCTTGCCGAGACCGTACGCGCCAGGACCGACCGGCTCGACATCCTCATCAACAATGCCGGCATCGGCACGGCAGGCCAAGGCGCCAGACGACAGGTCAGCGCCGACGGCTACGAACTGCGCTTCGCGGTCAACTATCTCGCCGGTTTCCTGCTGACCACGGAGCTCCTGCCGTTGCTCAAGGCCAGCGCGCCGGCGCGCATCGTCAATGTCGCCTCGGCCGGCCAGCAGGCGATCGATTTCAGCGACGTCATGCTGACCCGTTCCTATGACGGCGTACGCGCCTACTGCCAGAGCAAGCTGGCGCAGATCCTGTTCACCGTCGACCTTGCGCAGGACCTGAAAGGCAGCGGCGTAACCGTCAACGCGCTGCATCCGGCCAGCTACATGAACACCACCATGGTCCGCCAGGCCGGCGTGACGCCATGGAGTTCGGTCGAGACCGGCGCCGACGCCATCCTCAATCTGGCCACCTCCCCGGCACTGGAAGGGCGCAGCGGCCTCTATTTCGACGGCCTGCGCGAGTCCCGCGCCAACGCCCAGGCCTACGACACCAGGGCAAGACAGCAATTGCGAGCCTTGAGCCTAGACCTCGTCGGCCCGGCTTCCCCAACATCCAAGGAACAGCATTCATGACCAACAAGATCGAACACGCCGTCATCATCGGTGGCTCTTCCGGCATCGGCCTCGCGACCGCGCGCAAGCTGATTGGGCCGGGCATGAAGGTGACCATCACCGGCCGCAACCAGGACAAGCTCAACAGCGCGTGGAAGAGCCTTGGCGGCGCCGCCGAGAAGGCTGCTTTCGATGCCTCGAAGCCAAACGAGGTCGACAGCTTCTTCAGCGGTCTCGGCCCCTTCGATCACCTGGTGCTGGCGGCCAGCGGCGGCAAGGGCCTTGGCCCCTTCCAGACGCTTGACCTGACCGACATCGGCAGCGGCGTCGACGAGAAAGTAAGGCCACAATTGTCCTGCCTGCAGGCCGCCTTGCCGACCCTGAACAAGGGCGGGTCGGTCACCTTCATCTCGGCGGTCTCGGCTCAGCTCGCCATACCGGGTGTCGCCGGCATTGCCGCCATCAACGGCATGCTTTTGACCGTGGTGCCGATCCTGGCGGTGGAGTTGAAGCCACTGCGCGTCAATGTCGTGGCGCCTGGCGTCATCGACACGCCCTGGTGGGACTTTCTGGGCGAAGAGCAAAGGCAGGCAATCTTTGCCGACTATGCCGGCAAGACACCAGTCGGCCGTATCGGCCGCGCCGAGGACGTCGCCGGCGCCATCGCCTTTCTCGTCTCGAACGGCTTCATGACCGGCCAGGTGCTGACCTGCGACGGCGGCCTGCGGTTTGCAGCCTGACGTGGGTCATTGTGGCGGTCGTGAGGCCGTCCCAGACCTGTCAAAGTGGCAAAAGCCGGCGCGGCGAACGAGATCCCCGCGAGCATCAGGCACCGACAGGACCTGCTACCTCATTTGGCCTTCCTTGGAGGCATATTCTTGCCGTCCAGGGGCCTGTCGCCGGCCGGTCTTGCCGCACCTGAAGCAGGTTGTTCCGGGACATGGGAATAGTCCGACGTATCGGCCCCATACATCTTGTTGTCGATCGCTTCCCGCCAACTCGAATCCGCGTCGCCGGACAGTGACGCGCCGGCGGCCCCATGGCGGGAGGATTGAGGGCTAAGCCAGCTCGGCGTGATCTCGCGAACCAAACGTGCAAAGCGTCCCATTGACGTTCCTTTCCTGGCCGAAATACCTTTTCCAAGATGCCTGATCGCGGTTGCGTCCTCGGCTGGCCCTAAAGTTGACCTCTCAGCCAGGCGAGCGTTTCGGCAACACCGGCAAGGCCGTACCGCGCGGTGGTATGTGCTGGCGGTCTGACCCGTATTGATATGCCGCCGGCATCATTCACGGCTTCGAAGCCGTTTTCGTCCGACGTGTCATCGCCCAGGAAGACCGGGCGACGGCCTGTAAAGGGCGCGATGTCCATGAAACGCCGAATCGCGGCGCCCTTGGCGGCCTCGAGCGGCAAAAGTTCCACGCCGGCGTTGCCCGGAACCACCCGGTAGCCCTTGGGCAGGCTGGCCAGCGCTTGCTCGACAAGCTGCGTCGCGCGTGGAAGCAGATGCGGGGCGGCGCGTGTGTGGATGGCCAGCACCCGGCCTTTGCGTTCGATATAGACCTGCCCACGACCGAGCTCCGCCTCGATCTCTTCGGCAAGTGCGGCAATATCCGCCGGCTCTCCCGCAACCTCGACATCGTCGTCCGGCAGGAGCCGGTGTTCCAGGCCATAAAGCCCGGCTGCGCGCAGTTTCAGAGGCTGAAACAAATGGTCTACTGCCGCAACGGAGCGGCCGGTGATAAAGGCCAATGCCCCGTTCAACTTGTGATCCAGGCCTCGCAGCAAAGAGCGAAGCTCGTCACTGACCGAGACAGCGTCTGGGTGTTCCGCATGTTCCAGCAGGGTGCCGTCGATGTCGAGGAACAGCGCCCATTCGCCTGTCAGCAAGGCCTGCGGCCTTTGCAAGGTGTCGCTCATGACATTGCCACCCGTTTGCGTTCGAACATGGAAACGACATTGTCGATGCCTGGCGGCCGGTCGGCAGTGCTCGTTGCCCGATCGACGTCACCGCGCTTGCGCAAGCGCGCCGCATCCAGAAGCATGCTGCCGGCCCAGCGATAGACATTGTTGTTGCGGACCATCTCGCGCATGGGCCGCATGCGTTGGCGCTGCTCGTCGGGCGTCATGGTCAGCGCCTGCAACAGCGCCTCGCTCATCATTGCCGGATCGTAGGGATTGACGATCAGGGCCTCGAGCAGCTCGCGCGAGGCTCCGGCAAACGTGCTGAGCAACAGCACGCCCTGTTCGTCGTCGCGCGCCGCGACGAATTCCTTTGCGACAAGGTTCATGCCGTCATGCAGGCTGGTGACCATGCATATGTCGGCGGCCCGGTAGATCTCGTAGACCTGTTCCTGCGAGTGATGCTCGGCCACCATGACCACCGGCCTATAGCCCTCGCTGCCATAGCGCTGGTTAAGCTCTTCGGCGTAGCGGTGGCATTCGTCGTGGAGTTGCTTGTAGGCAGGCAGCGTACCGCGACTGGGTGCCGCGATCTGCAGCACAACCAGCTTCCCAACCCATTCGGGATGTTTGATGAACAATTCTTCCAGCGCCTGGAAACGGTCGAGAATGCCCTTGGTGTAGTCGAGGCGTTCGACCCCGACGCACAGCTTGACGTCCGCTTTCAGTCCGAACCGCTCGCGCAGGCTGGCGCGGGACGCATCCACATCAGGCAGTTTTGCCAGAAGTTCCGCCGGCCACTCTATGGAGATGGGGTAGGCGTGCACCAGCGTTGTTTGTCCGCCATAGGAGATGGCCGCATCGGCCCGCTCGATGCGGCTTTCCAGGAAGCGGTCGACGCTCTCGGTGAAATTGTTGGCGTGGAACTGGGTGTGGAAGCCGATGATCGAGCTGCCGAGCAACCCCTCGAGAATGCGCTCACGCCACGGGCAGATACTGTACACCTCCGAGTTCGGCCACGGGATGTGCCAGAAGGTGATGACGATCGCCTCGGGCAGGCGCTCGCGGATCATCCGTGGCAACAGCGCGAAATGGTAGTCCTGGACCAACACGATCGGCCGCTCGTTGCGTGCTTCGGCAACCACCGTATCGGCGAACTTCCGGTTGACGGCTTCATAGGCCTCCCAGTCCGAGGCGCGAAAGATCGGCCGGGTAAAGGCGATATGACAAAGTGGCCAGAGGCCCTCATTGGCGAAGCCGAGATAGTAGCCCTGATGCTCTTCCTCCGTCAGCCAGACCCGGCGCAGCGTGTAGGAGGGATTGCCGGGTGGCACCTGTACGCGGTCGTCCTTGTCGACCGTGAGACGGTCCGCCGTTCCGCCGCCATAGGCGATCCAGGTGCCGGCACAGGCGCGGGTGATCGGCTCGAGCGCCGAAACCAGGCCGCTGGCAGGCACCAGCAATTCAATGCCATCATCCTTGCTGTTGTGGATGTAGGGCTCGCGGTTGGACACCACGATGACCTGGGCATCCGGCAGATCGTCGGCCAGGATCTTGCGCAGGGTTTCGGGCGACCATGTCACCAGGGCGGCATCAACCGATTGGCCGTTCTTTTCGAACTCGCGTATCACCTTGCGCGCCGCCTCCGCCGCGACGTCTTCGCCGGCGGGATGTATAACCGCCGGAGGATGACTGCGGCGTTGCCGCGATATGGAGAAGTAAACAGCAAAAGCGGAAAAGCCGAGGCTCGCAAGAATCAGAACCCAAAGCAGGTCCACGCCATAGTCCGTCATTGAATGCCAACTCGTTTCCGGCCGTTCGGCGGCCGATTTGTTCGTGTTTCTGGTCTGAAGTTGTCCGTCGGCGACTTGGCCGCCGTTCGGACCCGCATTTTTGCAACGCACAAGGACGGGATCGGTTCCGGCCAATTTTGGCCCGGATCATGTACTGACCCGGATCATGTCCTGACGATGAGCGGCACCAGCCCTTCATGCCGGTCGGCGAGAAAAGCGACGACCCGATCGCCGACCCGCTGGAACGTCAGGTCAACCTTTGTGTCGCCAACGCCCAGATGCCGCAGCGTGAGCGTATCGATGCCGATCGGCAGCCTGGGGCGGGTAACGCGGATTTCCCCGTCCCAGCCGTCGATCTCCAGGCCAAGGCAGGCTTGCATCAGCATGAAAGCCGAACCCGCCGACCACGCTTGCGGCAGGCAGGCTACGGGATAGGCGATCGGTGCTTCGCCCGGGGCGCGCGTAAAACCGCAGAACAGTTCGGGCAGCCGCATGTTGAAATGGACCGCCGACTCGAACGTGCCGCTCATCAGGCGAACCACGCTCTCGCGCTCGCCATAGCGCGCCAAGCCGGCACCGCAGAGTGCGGTGTCATGCGGCCAGATCGAACCATTATGGTACGACATCGGGTTGAAGAACACGGCATCGTCGGCAAGCGTCCTCAAGCCCCAGCCGGAATGGAAGGAGGCGGAAAGAAGCTGTTCGGCGACCATCTGCGCCCGCGCCGGCTCGGGAAGCCCGACAAACAGCAGATGTCCCGCATTCGAGGTCCGCACCTTGCAAGGCTCCCCGGAACCGTCGATCGCCACGGCATAGAAGCCGAGATCATCCAGCCAGAAATCGCGTTCCACCGCGACCCGCATGGCCTCGGCGGCGCCGTCCCAGTGATCGGCTCTCTCGTCCTCGCCACGGCGACGGGCAAGTTTCGCCAGGCCCCGGAAGGCGGCAAAGACATAGCCCTGCACCTCGACCAGGGCGATCGGCCCCTTGGGGATGCGGCCATCGGCATGAAAGATGGAATCGAAGCTGTCCTTCCACCCCTGGTTGGCGAGGCCGGACTCCGCCGCCCGCAGATAGGTCACGAACCCGGTCTCGCGGCCGGCCTCCTCCGTCCATTCGGCCGCGGCGCACAGCGACGGCCAAAGGCTGTCGATGAACGCCATGTCACCGGTTCGATCGGCATAGGCACAGGCGAGATGGATGTAGAGCGGCGTCGTGTCGACGCCACCATAATAGCGGCCGAAGGGAAGCTCCAGCAGCGCCGCCATTTCGCCCTTGCGAGTCTCATGCATGATCTTGCCAGGCTGCGAATCGCTGAACGGCGACGTCTCGGTCGCCTGATGCTGGGCAAGGAAGGCCAGTACGCCTCGTGCAAGGCCCGGATTGAGCCAGAGCATCTGCAGCGCCGAGATGACGCCGTCGCGTCCGAACGCCGTGGAGAACCAAGGAATTCCGGCATAGGGGTAGGGTCCGGTCGCAAGCTCGGTGGTCAGCAGCGCGACATCGGCGCGGGCTCGTTCGACCCAGTCGTTGAAGACGCGGCCGGAGCTGTGCACCGTCGCGCCATGGCGACGCTTGGCCCGCATGCCAAAGCGCGCCCGAGCGGCGGCGGCACGAAACCGGTCGCGATCAGGCGCGTCCGCCGCCTCGGCACCGACTTCGACATAGAGCACCTTGCTGGTGCGCTTGGTCACCGCGAGCAGGAAATCGGCGCGGTCGGCTGTCAATTGATCCGGTGCCTGCGAAAACGATATCGCCGATGCGCGTGCCAGCCCGTCCAAGCCGTCGTAGCGCAACAGGACCGATGCCACACCCGTCTCGGCCGCATGGGACATGCCCCGCCTGAGTCGTGTCGAGCCGCGCACTTCGAACATATCGCGGAAATCGGCGGCAAAGTGCAGGGAAACCCCGATCGTCGAGTTCTCCCGGCTGTAGTTGGAAAGGGTGATGCGTTCGAACAGCCTGTCCTGCCAAAGCAGCCGGACGCGTTCGACATGGATCGCGCCCTGCGGAATGTCGTGGCCGCCGGCACTTAGCATCGGCAGGTTGGTCAGGTTGGTGGTGAACAGCACATTGTCCTGGCTGAGCGACGCGCCCAGCAACGATGTCTGCCTGCCGCCGACTGTCAGCCGGAATTCGGAGAGCACGCGTGTGTCGTCGCGGAAGAAACCATCGCCGGCGCCACGTATGTCGCCATAGGCATCGGCGACGACAAAGCAGTCGCCCTGCTTGAGCGCGAACAGCCGGTGCGGCTCACGCGGAGCGGTCTCGTCGAGCGAAGCAAGCGCTACGGCGGGATCGAGTTGGCGCTCGTCGAGTTGGGCCATTCGTCACAGATCCCTGTCGTTTCGTTCCCGTCGCCAGGACGCGGCGCTGTTCACGACGCCTTCGCTTGCGTCGAGACACCGACCAGGCGCGCATAGGCAGCCAGATAGTCGCCGGCCATTCTTCTGGCGGAAAACCGATTCTCGAAAACGGCTCTCACTTTCCGCCTGTCGAGCCGCAGCAAATCCGGCACGGCGGCGACGGCGGCATCCACCGAATCCGCGATAAAGCCGGTGACGCCGTGATCGATGATCTCGGGCAGCGCGCCGCAATTCCAGGCGATCACCGGCGTGCCGCAGGCGATTGCCTCGATGGCGACGAGGCCGAACGGCTCCGGCCAGTCGATCGGGAACAGCAGGCCGGCCGCTTTGCCGAGAAACTCCGCTTTCTGGTCCTCCTCGATCTCGCCGACATAGTCGATGCGATCGCCATCGATCAAAGGCTCGACCACCTCGTGGAAATAGGCGCGATCGTCATCACCGATCTTTGCCGCAAGCTTCAGCCTCAGCCCCGAACGCAAGGCGATCTCGATGGCGCGGTCGGGGCGCTTGTCGCGTGAAAACCGGCCGAGGAAGACAAGATAGGGTTCTTCCGCCGTGGCCTCGAAAGTCGGTTCGTAGATATCGGTCGGCAATCCGTGGTGGATCGTCGCCAGCCAGTTGGCCTTGGCGAGGCCTGCCCTTTGGCTGCGCGAAATGGAAATCATCGGAAAGCGCGGGAACCGCTCATAGGCCGGCATCAGGTCGACGTAGTCGAGCCTACCATGCGGCGTCGTCACCGTCCGCTGCGCCATGTCCTCGAAGAAGGAAAAATGCAGGAAGTGGCTGAGGTGGAAATGGATGACATCAAACTCGCTCGCGCGTTGCCTCACCTCGGCAAGCATCGAAAGATGCGCCGCCGTCTCGGATTTCAACGGGCGCGGATCGAGGCGCAGCGCGCATTCGCGGCCAGCCACCAGCTTTGCGGAGGTTTGACTGTCGCCGCTGGCAAACAGCGTCACCTCATGGCCCATATCGACCAGCGCTTCGGTCAGATACGAAACGATGCGCTCCGTGCCGCCATAGAGTCTGGGCGGCACCGATTCATAAAGCGGCGCGATATGGGCGATCTTCATATTTCATCCTGGATGCTCGGCATACAGGTGCGAAATGCGTCAACGGCGAGATTGGTTCCGATTTAATGACCGATCCCGGCGGCGCTGCACGTCTGCCGTCGTTAGGGAAACGCCCATGCAGAAAATGACAGCGGCCTTTTGGCCGCCAGCGGACTTGTCAAACAGACTGCGCGATCAGGGTCAGAAAACCACCGCTCAACGCGACGTTGCCGACGAAGCCATTGATGCGCGCGGCGCGATCCGGACCCTGATGGTCCCAGAAATTGTGGAACATCGGCGTGGCGACGATCAGGAACAGCACCAGCACCGCACAGGCAGTCGCGGTCCACAGGCCAGCCATCACCAACAGGCCGGCAATGATCTGCAGGACGATGCCGGCCCACAGTGCCAATCGCGCCTGCGGCACGCCACGCGCGGCCATAAGCCCCGTCAGGAAGGCTCTGTTCTGGATGTTGCGCAGGCCGGCGAAGACGAAGGCGCCGCCGAGCAACAGGCGGCCGAGAAACAACAAGGTCGAAGGCAAATCGGTGGACACCAAACTCTCCCTTTGAAAACAGTTGGAGCGCCGCCTCTCGACGGCGCTCCCAAGACATAATCGGTCGATCAGGCAGCCTTGGCCGCCGGCATCGGATGAATGGCCTGGAACGGGATGCACAGCCGGTTCCAGGTGTTGATCATGCCAAGCGCCACCGACAGCTTGACCAGTTCCTCTTCCGAGAAATGCTCGAGCGTGCGTGCGTAGAGTTCGTCCGATACGCCGTTGTTGGCGATCAGGGTCACGGCCTCGGTCCAGGCGAAGGCGGCGCGCTCACGCTCGGAGAACAGCGGCGATTCCTTCCAGGCCGAAACCAGATAGAGCCGCTGCTCGGTCTCGCCGTCGCGCCTCGCCTCGCGGCTGTGCATCTCGACGCAGTAGGAGCAGCCATTGATCTGCGAGGCCCTGAGCTTGATCAGGTGCAGCAGGCTTTCCTCGAGCCCGCATTCGTCCACCGCCTTGTTGAGCGCCGACACCGCCCTCATGATTTCCGGCGCCTTGGCGAAAAATTGCAGCCTCTGTTTCATCGTCTTCCTTTCACGTCTGCTTGGTTGAACTGGATTTCTGCGGGCGCTGATGGCGCGCCACGAAGGCGCAGCTCGCGGCAAAGGATCTCGGATCGCCCTCCGCCGCGTAGTCCGCCACGATGTCGGACAGCTTTGTTTCGGCGAGCGCTGCCCGATAGGCGCGCTCAGCCCTGAGCATCGCTGCATTGATGCCGCAGGGTTTGACGTAGGCGGATGCATCGAGCTTGACCGGACCGTTGCGGCGAATCTCGCCACAGCGAAATGCCGGTTCGCGCCCTTCGACCGCCAGCACGATGTCGAGCAGCGTGATGCGTTCGGCCGGCCGCGCCAGTCGGTAGCCGCCCGCCGGACCCGATACCGATTCCAGGATGCGCTCGGCGGTCAGCATATTGAGATGCTTCAGGAGATAGCTCGGCGACAGGCCGAAGGACTCGGCCAGGGCCGAGCCGGGCATGGTGCTGTTGCCCTCGACACTCGCCAGCGTGGCCGCGCAGTGGATGGCCGCCTCAACGCCCTCGCCCAGCTTCATGGTGTGGCCCTCCTATTCATGGATATCTTTTATCGTGGATAATTTTTATCTGCAATAGGAAAGTGAAAAACGGCGCCCGAAGGCGCCGCTTTTTCATCAGAAGGCGCGGCTACTCCGCCGCCACCTTGGCCATCGGGTTGTTCGGGTGCGTCGTCCAGTTGGCGTAGATCGGCGACACCGGCTTGCCGGTGCGCTGGTCCATCACGCCCGCCGCCAGCGGCTCCATGGTGATGCAGTTCTCGACCGGGCAGACATTGACGCACAGATTGCAGCCAACGCATTCGGCCTCGATCACCTCGAAGTGCCTGACGCCGTCGACCATGCTGGTGATCGCCTGGTGCGAGGTGTCCTCGCAGGCGATGTGGCAGCGGCCACACTTGATGCAGGCGTCCTGGTCGATACGCGCCTTGGCGACATAGTTGAGGTTGAGATACTGCCAGTCTGTGACGTTTGGCGTGGCGCGGCCGACAATGTCGTCGAGCGAGGCATGGCCCTTCTCGTCCATCCAGTTTTCCAGGCCGGCGATCATCTCCTGCACGATCTTGAAGCCGTAGGTCATCGCCGCCGTGCACACCTGCACATTGCCGGCGCCCAGCGCCATGAATTCGGCCGCGTCACGCCAGGTGGTGATGCCGCCGATGCCGGAGATCGGCAGCCCATGCGTTTCGGGATCGCGCGCGATTTCGGCCACCATGTTCATGGCGATCGGCTTCACCGCCGGGCCGCAATAGCCGCCATGCGAGCCCTTGCCGTCGATGGTCGGCTGTGGCGCGAAACTGTCGAGGTCAACGCCGGTGATCGAATTGATGGTGTTGATCAGCGACACCGCGTCGGTGCCGCCGGCAAGCGCTGCCCTCGCCGGCTTGCGCACATCGGTGATGTTGGGCGTCAGCTTGGTGATGACCGGCATGCGGGTGTTCTGCTTGCACCAGCGCACCACCATTTCGATGTATTCCGGCACCTGGCCGACGGCGGCGCCCATGCCGCGTTCCGACATGCCGTGCGGACAACCGAAATTGAGCTCGATACCGTCGGCGCCGGTCTCCTCGACCACCGGCAGGATCGCCTTCCAGGCCTCCTCGACGCATGGCACCATCAGCGAGACGACGATGGCGCGGTCGGGCCAATCCTTCTTGACCTGCTTGATCTCGCGCAGATTGACCTGCAGGTCGCGGTCGGTGATCAGCTCGATGTTGTTGAGGCCGAGCAGGCGGCGGTCGGCGCCCCAGATGGCGCCGTAGCGCGGGCCGTTGACATTGACCACCGGAGGGCCTTCCTCGCCCAGCGTCTTCCACACCACGCCGCCCCACCCGGCCTTGAAGGCGCGGATGACGTTGTAGGCCTTGTCGGTCGGCGGCGCCGAGGCCAGCCAGAACGGATTTGGCGACTTGATGCCCACGAAATTGTTGCGGATGTCTGCCATGACAGGTCCCTTTCAGCCGAGACGAAGGATCAATTCGACGGGTGCGAGAATGCCGCCTTCAAGCGCGGCGGTAAGGTTGGCGATCTTGGTCCGGGCGTTCTCGCCCATGACGAGGCCGACGCCGGGCGGCGGCTTCCTGCCTTCCGCTTGCGCGGCGGTCATCCGGGCACGCATCGTGGCGAAGAATTCGACGGCGAAGGCGCCACGTCGCCGCTCTGCCTTCACCAAGAAACCCGCCGCGGCGGCAGCCGCGCGATAGTCGTCGGGCGTGGCGACGAAGGACATGGTTTCATCGGACGCCCAAGGCAAGGGATAGGATAGCGCTCCGTCCTTCAGCCGCATCACGTCGTAGACGGCAAAGATGCCGCCCGGCTTGAGCACGCGGGCAGTCTCGCTCATCAGCTTCGGCTTGTCGGGAAGGTTCATGCCGACATGCAGGATGACAGCCGCATCGAAGCTGTCGTTTGCGAATGGCATGTCCAGCGCGCTGCCCTGCACGAAGCGCGTCTTGCCAGCCATTCCGGTTCGCTTCGACAGGCTTGTCGCGATATCGACATAGCTCTGCGTCAGGTCGATGCCGGTGACCTCGGCGCCGGCGCTGTTCGCGACGAAGCGGGCCGGACCGCCGATGCCGGATCCGATGTCGAGAAGCTTGGCTGCGGGCTTGAGGTCCATCTGATCGACGAGTTCCTTGGTGGCGGCCACGCCGCCAATATGGAATTCGTCGGCCGCTTCGAGATCGCCGGCGCGCAGATGGGCAACGTCCACGCCGGTATCGGCGAGCGCGGCAAGGATCCGTTCCTCCAGGCCCGATATGTCGTAGTGACGGGCGATGCCCGGTTCCAGCGTGGCCATGATCCCTATCCCTGCATCAGACTCCTGTGCATGCTCTCCGCCGCGTCGCGGCCTTGCGCGACGGCCGAGACGGTCAGGTCGTCGCCACCGAAGATGCAGTCGCCGCCGGCCCAGACATTGGCCAGCGAAGTACGACCTTCCGCATCGACTTTGATGCGGCCGGCTTCAAGCTCGATCGCCGCACTGCTGCCATTGAGCGCTGCCGGCACAAAGCTCTGGCCGATCGCCTTGAACACCTGGTCGGCGGTAAGCGTCAGCGTCTCGCCGGTGCCGGCGAGCTTGTCGCCGGTGAGCGCGGTGTATTCGAGTTCGATGCCCGACACCTTGCCGCCTTCGGCAATGACCCGCTTCGGCTGCAGCCAGTGGCGGATGGTGACACCGTTGGCGGCGGCCAGATCCTGCTCGAATTCGGAAGCGTTCATGTGCTCCTGGCCACGCCGGTAGCAGATCGTCACCTCCTCGGCGCCAAGCAGTTTCGACTGCACGGCGGCGTCGATCGCCGTCATGCCGCCACCGATGACTACGACGCGGCGGCCAACCGGCAGGCTGGCGAGATCGCTGGCCTGGCGCAGTTCGGCGATGAACTCCACCGCATTGGTGACGCCGTCGGCGTTCTCGCCCTCGGCGCGCAGCGCGTTGACGCCGCCTAGCCCCATGCCGAGAAACACCGCGTCGTAGTTGCGGATCAGGTCGGACAGTTGATAGTCACGGCCAAGCGCCTTGCCGTTCTGGATGTCGATGCCGCCGATGGCGGTCACGTATTCGACCTCGGCCTGGGCGAAATTGTCGACGCTCTTGTAGGCTGCGATGCCGTATTCGTTGAGGCCGCCGGCCTTCGGCCGCGCTTCCAGGATGGTGACGTCATGGCCATGGCGGGCGAGCCTGTGCGCGGCGGCAAGGCCGGCCGGCCCTGCGCCGACCACGGCCACCGTCTTGCCGGTCGGCGTGGCGCGTGGATAAAACTGCTTGTTCTCGGCCATGGCGATATCAGTGGCGTAGCGCTGCAGACGGCCGATCTGCACCGGCTTGCCTTCCGCCACCTCGCGCACGCAGACCTCCTCGCACAGCGTCTCGGTCGGGCAGACGCGGGCGCACATGCCGCCCAGAATATTCTGGTCGAAGATCGTCTTGGCCGAACCGATCGGATTGCCGGTCGATATCTGGCGGATGAACAGCGGAATGTCGATCGAGGTCGGGCACGCATTCATGCACGGCGCGTCGTAGCAGAAATAACAGCGGTCGGATTCGACCAGAGCCTCGTGGTGATCGAGCGGCGGGTGCAGGTCGGAAAAATTGTCCGCGTACTGGTCGGCCGCGAGCCTGCCGCCTGCAATGCCTTCCCTGAACTGGCCTTCTGGCATTCTCAGTTCCCCATGTTTTCGTTTTGGGAAAGGCTAGCACGTTTTATTTTTTTATCAATTGGTCAATTTTCGGCGCAAAGCACTGAAAAGACTGTGCAATAACATGATTTTTTCACTCATGTTATGCGCAAGAGGTTGCGTTTACAGCATCGTCGGACGACCGAAATCGAGCGCGTGGCCATGAATGGCCCGGACCTCGTCGGCGACCAGCTCCTGCAGCCGCCACAGATTGCGGTCGTGGATGCCGAACGCTTCGAGATGACTGACCGTGTTGTAGAGATATTCGGCGCCGGATCCGATATGTCCGCAAGCCCTGGCCAGCACGCCGGCCACCCTCTCCAGCGGCTGGCTCAGTGACGTTCCCCTGCCCTTCACGCCGACCCAGAAGCCAAGCGCTCGCAGCGCGCCCTGGCCCGTATGCACCGGCAGCCACCTGACCGAGTCGATGCTTTCGTGGTCGTTGATCTCACGCCGCAGCAGCCTTTCGATCTGGGTCGGTTTTTCGCCCTCGGGCAAGCGGTAGATGACCCCGTTGCAGCGTCCGCCCCGTTCGAGCGCCATCATCAGCCCCGGCTGCTCGGCGCTGCCGCGCCAACGCACCATGTCGAGACAAAAGGAGCGGTGCCAGCCGAAGGCCGTGGCGAGCTGTTGCTCGACCGACTCGAATTCCGGCTTCCAGATCAGCGATCCGTAGGCAAACACCCATAGCGGCCCCGCGTCCGCTTCATCGGACAGCCGCGAAGCAAGGGTCCGGAAATCCTCGTCGTCCAACGGCGTCCAGCTCGGATCCGGGCCGGGATCGGCCTCTTCCCGATGGCACAGTGCGACAAGCTCGGGCGTGAGCGACATCCGGCGCATGAAACGACGTCCCCTCTTTGTCTTTGTCGCAGAGAAATCGAAAACAGCGGCGCGCGCAAGCCTGGGAACATTTGCTCCGGGTCGACGATTGTTGTCCGGGCGGGTGTCGGAATTCCGTCGTGAAGATCGTCCTAGGATGGATCGGCCGACGATCGATGCATGAAAGGTGAGGAGACCGACAATGCCGAAAACCCCGATGCCCTTCTTCTGGTACGAATTGATGACATCAGACCTCGACGCCGCCGAGGCGTTCTACACCAAGGTGGTCGGCTGGACGGCGCAGCCTTTCGACAAGGCCCCCGGCATGCCGCGCTATATCGTCATGAATGTCGGCGAGCGTGGCGTAGGTGGCCTGATGACGATGCCCGAGGACGCCGCCAAGATGGGCATGCCGCCCGCCTGGCTCGGTTATATCCACACCAAGGATGTTGATGCCTCGACCAAGGCACTGAAGGCTGCCGGCGGAGCTGTCCACCGCGAGCCCGACGAAATTCCGGGCGTCGGCCGCTTTGCCGTCGTCGCCGATCCGCAAGGCGCAACATTCATGTTCCTGCAGCCGAATGGCCCCGACCAGCCCATCGTGCCGGCCGCAACGCCGGGCCATATCGGCTGGCACGAGCTGTACACCTCGGACTGGAAGGCCGCGTTCGATTTCTATTCCGGCCAGTTCGGCTGGGCCAATGCGGGTGACTTCGACATGGGCCCGATGGGCATCTACCAGACCTTTACGGCCGGCCCCGAATCCGGCGGCGGCATCATGAACAAGCCCGAGCAGATCCCGGTACCGGTCTGGCAGTTCTACTTCAACGTCCCGGCCATCGACGCGGCGGCCAAACGCGTCACCGACAATGGCGGCAAGATCTTGATGGGGCCAATGGAAGTCCCCGGCGGCAGCTGGATCGTGCAATGCCAGGACCCGCAAGGCGCGCATTTCGCACTGATGGCGCCGATGCGCTGACGGCGATAAACACCGCTGGTACGAAGCGACGGCTTTCATCGCACCACGGATGAAAGGCCGCGTTCCTCTGCCTGGCCCGTCCTATTCCGGGGTCAGCACCGCGACCTTCAGCTCAGCCTTTTTCGCGCCACTAAACTGGACGGTGGCCGGGCCGGCCGCGAGCTTGAAGCGCACGCTCTTGCGGATGCCGGGGCAGGTCTTCACGCCGCTATAACCCGCCGACTTGATGGCGTGGCCGTCCTGGATGACATCGATCCAGGCCTCGCCTGAGAGGCTGATCTGAATGGCCCCCTCGGACGGCACCTCGACGCTGGCGACGGCGCCAAACGTTCCCTCTGCCGGGGCGCGTTCGGGCGGCAGCGTAAAACCGGCTTTCTCCGCCGGGACCAGTGCCAGATCCGCGGCGGCACCCACCGCCAGCGTCGCTCCAGACGGCGTTGCGGGCGCCGCGGCAAACAGCGCCTGTTCCCGCGTCACCGGCCATTTGAAGGCCTCGCAGCCGGCGTCTTCGGCCATGGCGAAGCTGGTGCCTGCAAGGATTGCGAATAGGCTGATGATGACTTTTTTCATGGCGAAGGGACCCAGATGTTTAGAGTGTCCCTACTAATACAACCATAGCGATATGAATGCAACCCTGACGAGAACATTTGAGAGTCGGACTGGGGAACATTTCCACTCACCGATTGTTGATGGCACTCCACGGGAAGTGAATGGTCCATTGCCGGGCGATAATCTATGGCCGGGTCGGGAGGGTGAAATGGAGTTTTAGATGAAGCTTTTTGAAGGCCTTGCCAGATACCAGCCGCAGGCGCTCGGCGTGCTGCGCATCATGACCGCGCTGCAGTTCATTGAACATGGCAGCCAGAAACTGTTCAATTTCCCCGTCAGTGCCGATCCCCACGCCCTCTCCGGGCTGACGCTCACCGCCGCCGTCCTCGAATTCGCCGGCGGCATCCTGCTGGCGCTGGGGCTCTTCACTCGGCCGGTGGCATTCCTTCTGGCCGGCGAAATGGCGATCGCCTATTTCATGGCGCACATGCCGCGTGACTTCTTCCCGGTCAACAATGGTGGCGATTCGGCAATCTCTTTCTGCTTCATCTTCCTCTATCTGTTCTTTGCCGGCGCCGGCGCCTTCGCGCTGGACAACCGCGATAACAGGTGAGGCCGGAGCAGAGGGTGAGCCTTCACCCTCTCATGCGCTCGAAATTCGCATCGAAGAGCGGCGCAGCCTGCATGCGCGCCGCGTGACGCTTGCCAAGCAACTCGATTTCGAACCCGTCGCTCTCGTCGGCGATCTCCTTCGGCACATAGCCGACGGCGACAGACTTTTTCGAATGATGCGCGTAGCCGCCCGAGGTGACCCAGCCGCGTACGGCACCGCCGAACCAGATCGGCTCGTCGCCGATGACATCGGCGTCGTCGGCATCGAGGATGAAGGCACGCAGGCGCAGCTTGCCGCCTTGTTTGCGCTCGGCCAGCGCTCCTGCCTTGCCGATGAAATCGGCCTCCTTGCCATAGGCGACAAAGCGGTCGAGGCCGGCTTCAAGCGGCCCGTAAATCGGCCGGTATTCGCGCGCCCATGAGCCGTAATTCTTCTCCAGCCGCAATGCGTTGAGCGCGCGCGAACCGAACAGGCCGATGCCGAATTCCTCACCGGCCGCCATCAGGGACTGGAATGCGGCGCGCTGATACTCCGGCGCCACCCACATCTCGTAGCCGAGATCGCCGGTGTAGCTGACACGCCCGACCAGGCACGGCGCCATGCCGATATCCATCCTGGCAATGGCCATGAACGGAAACGCCGCATTCGAAACATCCGAGCGCGTGGCCTTCGCCAGCACATCGCGCGCCTTCGGCCCGGCGATCGACAAGCCGGTGAGCTTCTGCCCCAGCGCCTCGATGCGGACAGAGCCTTGGTCAGGCAGGTGCTTTTCGAACCACCGCATGTGGTATTGCTCGGCAACACCCGAGCCGGCGAGGAACCAGCCGTCACTGCCGAGATTGGCCAGCGTGAAATCGCCTATCAGCTTGCCATCTTCCTTCAGCATCGGCGCCAGCGTCATGCGCCCGGGCTTCGGCAGTTTGCAGGCAAGCAGGCGATCAAGCCACGCCGCCGCCCCCTCACCCGTCACCTTGTATTTGGCGAAGCTCGAAATCTCCGACAGGCCGACACCGGTGCGAACGGTCTTCACCTCGTTGGCCACATGCGTGAAATCGCTCGAGCGGCGCCAGGAGAACTCATCCTTGACGCCTTCGGGTGCATACCAAAGCGGCACCTCCAGCCCATAGGCGACACCCCACTGTGCGCCTTTGGCCGACAACCAATCATAGACCGGCGTCGTCTTCAGCGGCCGCCCCGCTGGCAGCTCCTCATTGGGAAAGCGGATCGAGAAGCGGCGCGAGTAGTTCTCGCGCACCTTGGCGTTGGTATAGGCCATCGTCGCCCAGTCGCCATAGCGCGCGACATCCATCGCCCAGATGTCGGCGCCGGGATCGCCCTCGATCATCCAGTTGGACAGCGCCAGGCCAACGCCGCCGCCCTGTGAAAAGCCGGCCATGACGCCGCAGGCCACCCAGAAGCCCGGCAGACCGCGCACCGGCCCGACCAGCGGGTTGCCGTCCGGCGCGAAGGTGAACGGGCCGTTGATAATCTGCTTGATGCCGGTGTTCTGGAAAGCCGGGAAATGCCGGAAGCCGACCTCCAGCGACGGCGCGATGCGGTCGATGTCGGGCGCCAGCAGTTCATGACCGAAATTCCATGGCGTCTGGAATTCGGACCACGGCTTGTTGGCCTTCTCATAGGTGCCCATCAACATGCCGCCGCGCTCCTGGCGTAGATAGAGCTCGCCGTCGAAATCGACCGCATGCATGATCTCGGTACCGGTCTTCTGGTTCCAGGCGGCGACTTCCGGCATGTCCTCGGTGATCAGGTACATGTGCTCCATCGCCAGCACCGGCAGTTCGAGGCCAACCATGCGGCCGACCTCGCGCGCCCACAGGCCGCCGGCGTTGACGACGTGCTCGGCCACCACTTCGCCCTTGTTGGTGATGACACGCCACATCCCGTCGGCACGCCGCACGATGTCCTCGACCTTGGTGAAGCGCTCGACCTCGGCGCCGAGTTTGCGCGCGGCCTTGGCATAGGCATGGGTGACGCCGGAGGGATCGAGATGGCCGTCCTCCTTGTTTCTGACGGCGCCAACGAACTGCTTGGGGTCGAGCAGCGGCATCAGTTCGGCCGCCTCTTTCGGCGAAATCACTTCCAGTTCGATGCCGAGATAGCGGCCTTTGGCGACGACGCCGCGCAGCCAGTCGAGGCGTGCCTCGGTCGCCGCCAGAAGCACGCCGCCGGTCAGGTGCACGCCGGTTGCCTGGCCGGAAAGCTCCTCGATCTCCTTGTAGAGGCTGATGGTGTATTTCTGCAGCTTGGCAACGTTGGGGTCGCCATTGATCGTATGCATGCCGCCGGCCGCGTGCCAGGTCGAGCCGGAGGTCAGCTCATCGCGCTCCAACAACACGACGTCGGTCCAGCCGTGGCGGGCGAGATGGAACAGCACGGAGCACCCGACGACGCCACCGCCAATGACCACGACCTTTGCATGCGACTTCATAGGTTTTCTCGTTATTTCAGTGAGTTGGATGAAGGAAGTGAATCAAGGCAGGAAGACTGGCGCATCACGGCTCGCCCTGCCCGATCGCTTCCTTGCGCTTGGCCACATAGGCCTCCAGCGCCTCGCGCACGGCGACATCCATCACCGGCTCGGCGTACTCTTCCAGCGCCTTCTTCCACAGCCGCGTCGCGCGCGCCGTGGCGTCGAGCCCGCCAGCCTCCTGCCAGGCTTCGTAGTTCTGCCAGTTGGAGAGCATCGGCTGGTAGAAGGCGGTGGCATAGCGCTCCAGCGTATGCGGCTCGCCGAAGAAATGGCCACCGGTCGGCACCGCGCCCAGCGCCTCGACGGCAAGCTCGGCCTCGTTGACCTCGATCGGGCGCAAGAACTCCATCATGTGCTGGATCATCTCGACATCGATGATGAACTTCTCGAACGATGCCGTCAGCCCACCCTCCTGCCATCCGGCGGCGTGATAGACGAGGTTGCCGTGGCCGAGCACCGCGCCCCATAACGCCATCAGCGTCTCATAGGCGCCTTGCGCGTCGGCGGCGTTGGAGGCCGAGCCCGGCGTCGTGCGGTAAGGCAGCCCATAGCGCCGCGCCAGTTGCCCCGACGCGACGTTGGCCTTGGTGTTCTCCGGCGTGCCAAAGGCCGGCGCGCCCGACTTCATGTCGACATTGGAGGTGAAGGCGCCATACATGACCGGCGCACCGGGACGCACCAGCTGCGTCAGCACCACGCCGAACAGCGCCTCGGCATTCTGCTGTGCCAGCGCGCCGGCCAGCGTCACCGGGCTCATCGCCCCCATCAGCGTGAACGGCGTCACCGCCACCGACTGGCCGAACTCGGCCATCGTCATCAGCCCCTCCGCCATCATCTCGTCGAAGCGTCGTGGCGAGTTGACCGAGATGATGGTGGTGATGCCGGGATCGTCGCGCATCTGGTCCAGTGTCAGCCCGCGCGCGATCGCCATCATCTCGATGCCGTCCAGCGCCCTGCCCCGGCCGATCGCCGAGACATGGAAACTCTTGTCGGTCAGCGTCAGGTTGGTGAAATAGGTGTCGAGATGACGGGAATTCGCCGGCAGCTCCACCGGCGCGCAAACCTGGTTGCCGAGCATGTGGATGCAGTTGAAATGCTGCGCCAGACGGGTGAGATCAGCATAGTCGCGCAGATTGCCGGCGCGGCGGCCGCGCTCCATGTCGTGCACATTGGGCGGCCCGGCAACCAGCGTGAAGTTGATGGTGTTGCCGCCGAGATGAACGGTGTTGGCCGGGTTGCGTGGCGTCAGAATGTAATTGGACCGTGTCGTTTTCAGCGCTTCGTCGACCATGCCTCGATCGATGCGGACATTGGCCGTCGCATGATCGACTGTGGCCCCTGCCTTCTCGAACAGCGACAGCGCCCGCGGGCTCATCACCTCGATGCCGAAATTCTCCAATATGTGCATCGACGCCTGGTGGATCTGCTCGATCTGGTCGGACGACAGCAGGGCCATCGGCGGATAGGGATTGGTTACCCGCCGCAGCGGCAGTTGCGGAATGGGCGTCGGGCCCCTGTTGCTGGTGCGCTCGGCACCGCGTTTGCGTCTTGGCTCGTTCATGCCCGGCATCAAAGCCCCGGGCAACCAGCCAAGCTGTCAAAAATACGCCGCTTGCGGGCGCGATTTTAGCCAAGGCGGCATTTCTGCAATATCTATTTAGAAAAAACGACGAATTGCGTCGGATTATCAATACGATATCTTCCCGGGCAGATGCGCCGACGAAACGTTAACGCCGGCAGCAAGATTCCCTTTATGATTTCGGCCTATTGCTCTGCCAATGCGTAGGTCGAGTTTTAGTAAAATTGTAGCGGTTGGCGTGCTGCTGGCACTTTCGGCCTGCGCGACGGCACCCAGCCATATCAACAATGTCTGTGCTGTCTTCGATCAGAACGACGGCTGGTTCGACAACTGGCAGTCGGCGGCCGAGCGCACGCAGCAGAAATACGGCGTGCCGGTTCCCGTGCTTATGGCGACGGTGCGCAAGGAATCCGGCTTCAAGAGCAATGCCCGGCCGCCGCGCACCAAGCTGCTCGGCTTCATTCCGTGGACGCACGTCTCGTCGGCCACCGGCTTCTCGCAGGCGCTGGACGGCACCTGGTCGCAATATCAGAGCGAAACCGGCAACTGGGCGGCGCGGCGGACGAAATTCGCCGATGCCGTCGATTTCGTCGGCTGGTACCATTCCAAGACCGCCGACACCTACGGTGTCGCCCGCAACGACACCTACAATCTCTATCTCGCCTACTATCTCGGCTGGACCGCCTATGGCCGCGGCAACCGCGGCGACGCCGGCGTCCAGGGCTATGCCCGGGCCACCGAAAAGATGGCGCGGGACTATGCGCAGCAGCTAAGCCAGTGCGGCAACTGAACGCGCCGCGCCTCTAACCTCGATCGGTCAGCTCGGCTTCTTGCCGCGCGGACGCTTCGGTGGCTCGCCGGCAAAACCCGGGCCGCTGGCATGCGGCGCGTCTTCCGGCACGCCCTCATGCGCGGCATGCTCCTTGTCGAACTTGATCACCGGCTCCATCTTGGCCAGCACGTCGTCGGAAAGCCAGCACAGGCTCATATGGCCGTTGCCGAGATGCTTGACCGGCGGCACCTTGGTCTCACAGAGATTGTCCGGCACCAGCTTCTTGTAGCCGCAGCGCGTCTGGAACGGACAGCCGGACGGCGGGTTCATTGCCGACGGGATGTCGCCCTCCAGCACGATGTGCCGCTTCACCACGCTGGTGTCGGCGATCGGGATCGCCGACAGCAGCGCCTCGGTATAGGGGTGATAGGGTGGCGCGAAGATCTGGTCGGTCGTGCCCTGCTCGACGATATAGCCGAGATACATGACGACGACGCGGTCGGCGATGTAGCGCACGACGGACAGGTCGTGGCTGATGAACAGCATCGTCGTCTTGTTCTTGCGCTGGATGTCCATCAAGAGTTCCGTCACGGCGGCCTGCACCGACACGTCGAGCGCCGAGACCGGCTCGTCGGCCACCACCACCTTGGCGTCGCCGGCAAAGGCGCGCGCCACGCCGATGCGCTGCTTCTGGCCACCCGAAAGCTGGCGCGGCTTGCGGGTCTCGAAAGCCCGCGGCAGCTTCACCAGGTCGAGCAGTTCCAGCATCCGCTTGCGGCGGTCGGCAACCGTCTTGCCGACCTTGAATTTCTCTAGCGTGCGGATGATCTGCGAGCCGACCGAATGGCTGGGGTTGAGCGTGTCGAACGGGTTCTGGAACACCATCTGGATCGACGACACGGTATCGACGCTGCGGCTCTCGATGCCGGTCGACTGGATTTCCTTGTTGCCCAGCGTGACAGTGCCCGAGCTTGCCGTCTCCAGTCCGAGCAGGACCTTGGCCAGCGTCGACTTTCCGCAGCCGGATTCGCCGACAATGGCGACGGTCTCGGATTCGCGCGCCATGAACGAGATCGTCTCGTTTGCCTTGACCACACGCCCCTCGCTCGAGCCGAACACCTCGTTGCCGCCGACCTTGTAGTACTTCCGGAGGTCCTCGATCTTCAGCACCGGCGCGCCCGGAACGACGCGCTCATTGACCTTCTTGGCGCCGGGCGGCAGCGCTTCCCAGTCGATCTCGTTGAAGCGCACGCAGCGTGAGAAATGGCCCTCGTGGCCCGCGACCTCGATCATCGGGATTTCGGCGGCGTTGCAGACGCCTTCGACGAAATGGTGGCAGCGCGGGCCGAAATTGCAGCCCTTCGGCCGTTCGTGCGGCAGCGGCAATTGCCCGGGGATGGAGATCAACGGCCGCGAATTCTTGTCGGCGCCGTGCAGCGGGATCGAGCGGAACAGACCTTGCGTGTAGGGATGGCGCATCCGGTCGAACACGTCCTTGATCTTGCCGGTCTCGACCGCCTCGCCCGAATACATCACCGTGATGCGGTCGCAGGTCTCCAGGATGAGACCCAGATTGTGCGACACGAAGATCATCGAGGTGCCGAACTTCTCGCCCAGCCCCTTGACCAGATCGACAATGCCCGCCTCCACCGTTACGTCGAGCGCCGTCGTCGGCTCGTCGAGCAGCAGCAGCGCCGGCTTCGACAGCAGCGCCATGGCGATGACGATGCGCTGCTGCTGGCCGCCTGACAGCTGGTGCGGATAGGAGCGCATCATGCGCTCGGGGTCGGGAAGCTTCACCGAGCGCACCATTTCGAGCGCTCGTTTATAAGCCTCTTCCTTCGACACCTTGTCGTGGATCAGTGGCACTTCCATCAGCTGCTGGCCGACCTTCATCGCCGGATTGAGGCTTGCCATCGGCTCCTGGTAGATCATGGCGATCTTGTTGCCACGGATGGAGCGCAGCTCCTCGTCGGAGAGCTCGCCCATGTCCTTGCCCTGGAACTTGATCTTGCCGCCGACGATCTTCCCGATGTTGGAGAGGTCGCGCATGATGCCGAGCGACACGGTCGACTTGCCGCAGCCGGATTCGCCGACGATGCCCATCGCCTCGCCCGGCATGACGGTGCAGGAAAAATCCATGACCGCCGGTATCTCGCCCTTGCGGGTGAAGAAGGAGATCGACAGGTTCTCGATCTCGATGATCGGCCCATTGGTCGGCCCAGGGGTCGGCTTGCCGGGATTTCGAACTGCCTCATTCATGGGTCGCTCCAATCCTTGGTTCTCAGGTCCGGCTCTTCGCTCTTGGGGTCGAAGGCCAGCCCATCAGTCTTTCATCGATTGTTCGCGCAAAGAGTCGGCGAGCAAATTGAGGCCCAGCACGAACGACATCAGCGCGATCGTCGGCGGCAGCGCCGGGTGAATGAAGGAGCGCAGCAGGCGGCTGGCGTCCTTGATCGCGGTGCCCCAGTCCGGGCTTTCCGGCGCCAGGCCCAGGCCGAAATAGCCGAGCGTGCCGAGCAGGATGGTGGTGTAGCCGATGCGCAGGCAGGCATCGACGATCAGCGGCCCGCGCGCATTGGGCAGGATCTCCCACAGCATGATGTACCAGGGCGATTCACCGCGCGTCTGCGCCGCCGCCACATAGTCGCGTGTCTTGATGTCCATCACCAGGCCGCGCACGATGCGGAACACGCCGGGGCTGGAGGCGAACACCACCGCCACGAAGATGTTGAGCTGGTTGGGATCGATATGCACGATGTGCAGCGGGTCACGGTCGAACACGAGGCCGACATAGATCCAGCCGCCGATGACAAGCGTCAGGCCGAGCAGGATATAGAGCCGGTCGGGCCGGTTCTTGAAGCGCGTCCAGAACAGCACGCTGAAAAAGATGATCGGAAACAGGAAGAAGACGCCGGCCAACCCATACGGGATCGGCGTGTCCATGATGCCCGGCGTCACCAGCAGGTAGAACAGCAGGATGACCGGGAAAGCCAGCACGAGATTGGCCAGGAACGACAGCACGGTATCGATCTTGCCGCCGTAATAGCCGGCCGGCAGGCCGAGCGTGATGCCGACCATCAGCGCGAAGCCGGTCGCTGCCGGCGCGATGATCAGCACGATCTGGCTGCCATAGACCATGCGCGAGAAGACATCGCGGGCCAGCTTGTCGCCGCCGAACAGATAGACCAGTCCCGATTTCGCCTCGATGGCACCCGGCAGCGTATCCTTCATCTCCGGGACCTGGGCCAGCGGATCGAAAGGCGAGATGGTCGATGCGAAGATCGCCGTGAACAGCCAGAACAGGCAGATGCCGACACCGACAATGCCGACGCCGCTGTCGAACAGCTGGCCGTAGAGCGCCAGCTTCTTCTTGTAGGCGAAGCTTGCCCCCATGACGATGATGAGCGCGATCCACACCGGCCAGAAGCGCGACAGCACTCCGAGCACGACACTGACGGCGCTGATATATTCGATCTGCATCCGCCTGATCTCCTACTGGACTCTGATACGCGGATTGAGAAACGCGTAGCCGACATCGGAAATGAGCTGCGTGATCAAGACGATGAACACCGAGACCAGCGAGCAGCCAAGCAGCAGATCGATGTCGTTGTTGCCGGCCGCCTCGACCAGCGTGTAGCCAAAGCCCTGGTAGCGGAACATCACCTCGACGATGACGACGCCGGTGAGCAGCCACGGAAACTGCAGCATGATGACCGTGAAGGGCGCGATCAACGCATTGCGCAACGCATGTTTCACCACCACGCTGCCGAAGGAGAGACCCTTCAATCGGGCCGTGCGGATATATTGTTGCGTCATTACCTCGACCATCGAAGCGCGCGTCATGCGGGCGATATAGCCGATGCCGTAGATCGCCAGCGTCATGACGGGCAGCGTGAAATTATAGAAGGTGATGCCCTGGCTGGCCGATGCGGCCGAACCGTTCAGCCAGCCGAGCCATGAGGCGAAGATGACGGTGAAGATGACGCCCGACACATATTCAGGTGTCGCCGTCGAGGCGATCGAGGCCACCGAAAGCACCCGGTCCGTTCGCGACCCCTCGCGCATGCCGGCCAGGATGCCGATCAAGAGCGAGATCGGCACCATCACCGCAAGCACCCAGAACATCAGAATGCCGGTGGCGCCAAGAGCGGGGAACAGCTTCGAGGCAACCGTCGCCTTGAACTTGGTCGAACAGCCGAAATCGCCTTCGAGAACGCCGGAGAAGGTCGGCACGACCGGATCGTTGCAAAAGGTGAAACGCTGCGCCGGCTTGCCTGTCGTCGGATCGGTCACCGGCTGCTTGGGCAGGATGCCCAGCCACTGCCCGTAGCGGACGAAGAAGTTCTGCCGGTAGCCGTGATTGGCCAACCATCCTTCGAGTTGCTCGGCCGACGTGTGCATCTCCGTCTGGCTGATCGCCAGCTTCTTCAGATTGGGCTCGAGATTGATCAGGAAGAAGACGATCATCGTCAGGCACAGCATCGTCAATGCCATGGTGCCGAGACGCCTGATAACGAAAGAAAGCATGGCGGCCCCCTGCCGATGGGGTTGGGGTTTGAGCCGGCTCCAAAGCCTTGCCTGCCGTTGCCGGCGGGGCGGCTGTCAAACAGGCCCTCGGATGCGATCCGCTCTTGATTTATTGCACGATCCTGTCCGGGGAGTCCGCAATTTTTTTGCAGTGCACACTCGTGGCGTCAGATCGCTGCGAAAGAGTGAGGGGAAAGGGGCTACGCCCCCTCCCCCTTCGATCCGGATCAGGCCTGGTCGAGCCAGACCTTGCCGTAGTCATGCTCATAGGTCGGGTGCATCTTGTAGTTCTGCACCGCCTTGACCGAGTGGCTGAAGAGCTTGCGCCAGTACGGCTGGATGATGATGCCGGAATCCTGCAGCACCTGCTCGATATCCTTCATCATCTCCTTGCGCTTGGCCGCATCGGCGACCGAAAGCGCGGCGTTGAGCTTGGCATCCCAGTCAGGATTCGACCAGGCCGCCTCGTTCCAGGCTTCGCCGGTGCGGTAGGCGATGGCCAGAACCTGAACGCCGAGCGGGCGCATGTTCCAGTTGGTCATCGACAGCGGATACTTCGTCCAGTCGTTCCAGAATGTCGAGCCCGGGAGCACGGTGCGCTTCACCTTGATGCCGGCGTCGCGAAGCTGGGCGGCGATCGCGTCGCCGGTGTTCTTGTGCCAGTCCTCGTCCACGGTGATCAGCTCGTGCTCGAAATCGGCCTGGCCGGCCTCGGCCATCAGGGCCTTCGCCTTGGCCGGGTCGCGCTTGATCGGCGGCAGTTGGAAGTATTCCGGATGAATGGCGCAGACATGGTGGTTCTCGGCGACGGTGCCGGCATTGCCGTAACCAAGCTGGAGGACGACATTGTTGTCGACACCGAGCTGCAACGCGTTGCGCACCTTCTGGTCGTCATAGGGCTTGTTCTTGATGTTGGTGCGGCACACGATGGTCGCCGCGGTCACCACTTCCGACTTCACCAGGTCCATGCCGTCGAGGATCGACACATAGTCGGCCGAGGTTTCGAAGTTGGTGTGCACTTCGCCGGCTTCGAAGGCGCTGACCATGGCCGCCGGATCGGTGCCGTAGTCGATGAACTCGATGCCGTCGAGGAACACCTCGCCATCCCACCACTTGTCGTCGGCGCGGCGCTTGTAGACCACCTTCTGGCCGACATCGTAGGAGACGAGCTCGAACGGTCCAGTGCCGATCGGGCAGGATTTGAAGTCGCCACCCTTCTCGTCGAAGCTCTTGTGGACGATGAGGCCGGGATAGTCGCACATGTTCGGGATGAGCGCGATGTCGGGCTTGCTGAGCTTCAGCACGACCGTGTGATCGTCCTTCTTGGTCACTGCGCTTTCGTCGAGCTTGTCGTCCTTGACCAGCGAGCCGAGACGGCCGGGCATGGAATTGCCTTCGGCTTTCTTGTCGCCCCAGCGCTTCAGGTTGAAGATGACGTCGTCCGCGGTGAATGCATCGCCGTTCGACCACGTCACGCCCTTGCGCACATGCAGCGTGTATTCGGTGGCGTCGTCGTTCACGTCCCAGCTTTCCAGCAGATAGGGGCGGAACGTGTATTCGGTGGTGTACTTGACCAGTGGCTCGAGCGCCTGGCGCTCGGCATTGGCGATTTCCGACCAGTCGGACTTGCGCGGGTCCTTCGGATCCTTGATCCACTGCGCGACCTTCAGCGTGCCGCCCTTCTTGCCCTTTACCTCTTCGGCCTTGGCCGGCGTCGGGTCGGCGAGGCCGAGCAGGCCGTAGGCCATCGCCGTCGATGCACCGAACACGCTGGCCATGGCCAGGAATTCGCGGCGATCGACCTTACCTGCCTTGGCTTCTTCGGCCATGGCCAGGATGTGATCCGGAACGCGATCGCCATTACTCTTGTAGATCGTCATGACTTAACTCCCATTGTTGGCTTTCCGCCTTTTAACATTCCGCATCCAGGCCCTGATGTCAAAGACGACATGGATTGGGAACATGTCCAGGAATGTGCAACTTTGGAAGGGGGGCGGTTCGCGTGATAACGACAGTCTTGGCGCAAAATTGCTACTGCCCGACGGATTCCGCTGGAATCTCGATAGTTGATTAGACTGAGACATTTGCCCACGCCCGGACAGCGCCAGTCTCAAGCCGCGATAAGGCCAAAACCCGGCCGAAACATCAATATTCCTTCTCGTAGAAGATGCCGCCCTTGGCTTCGCCGGCGTCGTTGGCCTCGCCGCGCAGCTTGACGCCGCGCCCGACATTGAGGTCGATGGTCGCCTTGCCCGAACCCGGCTTGTCGCCTTTCTGGATCGTCACATAGGTGCGGTCGTTCAGATACTTGCCCGCCGAGACCGCGGTGCCGCCCTTGTCGTCGGTGGTAACGTCGAGATCGTCGACGCCGATGGCGCTGCGCAGGTTTTCGAGCAGCGACGTCGAGCCGCCGACGCCGGCCAACTGCCCGGCCGCTTCAGCGAGCTGAGCAATCTGCAGCGGCGACAGGTTCGACATCGAGCGACCGAAGATCAATTGCGCCAGCACCTCGTCCTCCGGCAATGCCGGTACAGAGGAGAAAGTGAATTTCGGATTGGTCGCTTCGCCCGACACCACGATGGTGACGGTGGCGCTGGTCGTCGTCGTTGTCGCCGTCAGATTGAGATAGGGCACCAGCGAGCCGGAAAAGCCGACCGTGCCTTCAGTGAAGGTCAGCCGCTTGCCGAGGATCGAAAGCCGTCCGCGCTGCAGGGTGAAGGTCCCGACCGCTTGCGGCGACGAGGCCGGGCCGGTCAACTTGAGCGAGCCGCCGAGTTCGGCATCGACGCCCCTGCCCTGAATGAAGATCTGGTTCGGCGCGTTGACCGTGACATCAAGAGCGAGACCGCTGCCGCCGCCACCGCCGCTGGTCGTCGCCGGGCGCAACGCCTTGTCCTGCGCCCGCACCGCACCCGGCGCATTCTTGTGCTTGACGTCGAGCGCTGCCAGCGAGCCCGGCAGCTTGTCTGGAACCGTGATCACGGTCTTGGCGAGATTGATGGTTCCGGCAATCACCGGCGCCGACGTCAGCGGTCCCTTGATGGTCAGGTCCCCACCGAGATTGGCGGTCACCACTCGGCCGTCCGTATAGCGGCCGTCGACCAGCTTGATCGACAGGTCGGCCGGGAAGCCCTGCGCCGGATTGATACCGACCGTGCCGCTGGCCGACAGGCTGCCGCGCGTCGACAGCGTTCCGGTCAGCCGGTTGATCCCGGCGACGCCGCCGCCGATCGACACGTCGGCCGTGATGTTGTTGACGGCAAGCCCCGAGCGCGCATCGATCAGGCGGGCGCCGGACGTGCTGACGCTGCCGCCAATGACAGGCGATGTCGCGGGACCGCGCACCTGCACATTGACATTGGCCGTCCCGCTCAGCGACAGGCCCAGTGCCGCGAGCTTCTGGCTCAGGATACCAAACGGCACGCCGCCATTGAAGTCGAGCACCAGCGCCGGCGTGCCCGACGTCGTCACCGTGCCACCGCCCTTGAGGCCAAGGCCGGCGCCGTCGCCGATATTGGCATTGAAGGTCAGCTTGTTGGCAGCAAAGGCACCGGAAGAGGAAACGCTCAGCGCGGTGAGACCCGCGGCACGGGTCTGCGACGTCTGCACGCCGGCCGCGTCGATATTGAAGGCAACGGCGGGGTTTGCAGGCGCGCCCGTCACCTTTACCGTACCCGAAATCGAACCGGCGGCGTCGAGCCCCGGCGAGAAACCGTTGGCGAGTGACATCGGCACCCGCGCCAGCGCCGCGTTGATGTCGAGCGCCTGACCGACCTTGCCGGTCACCGTCGCCGTCCCGCCGCCGAGATTGAGCACCAGCCTGTCCAGGGTCGTCGTGCCATTGACGATGCTGATCGTCGAGGCTTGGGCGATGGCCGCCTTGATGCCCTGGACGGTGGCCTGGCCGGATGCAAGCTCGATGGTGGTGGTGCCGTTGACAACCTTCACCCGACCCGCGGCCTTGGCCGGAATGCCCTTGACGGTGGCGCCACCGGAAAAACCGGTCCAGTCGCCGTCCCGCGTCAGGTCGACGTCGATGCCGCTGATCACGGTGGCGCCTGAGATGACGGTGTCGGCGCGGATCTTTCCGGAGATCACCGGTGCCGCCAGATAATTGGCGATCAGCGCATCGACCGAGACGGCCTTCGCCTGGAGGTCGCCGCGCGTGATCGAGGCAGCCGCCGCCTTGATCGCGACTTGGGGTGCCGTGCCATTCTTCGAGAAGGCAATCGTGCCGCGCACGTCGCCTTCGGCCTTTTCCAGCGCCAGTGCTGCAAGCGGTCCGATATCCGGCAGATCGAGCGAGATGGTGCCGACCGGCACGAACTTCTCGTCCAGCGCCAGATCGCCGGAAATCCTGTTCTTGCCGAGCGACAGCAGCAGGCCGTTGATGGCGCTCTTGCCGTCGGCGGTAGCCAGCACAGCGCTGCCCTGCAGCGCCTGTCCCGCGACATTGCCGGTCAGTTGCACATTCGCCGCCGGATTGGCCGCATCCGCCTTGCCGGTGGCGGTGAGTTTCAGCCCGGTGATCTCGCGCTCCGCCACCAGCAGCCGATCACTGTTGACCGTCAGCGACAAATCCGGTGCGATGGCCGGCCCCTGTGCGTTCAGCGCAAAGGCAATGGCCCCCTTGGCGTCTTTGGACAGCAACGAGATATCGGTAAGAGAGCCGGTGATGGCAGCGGCCAGCTTGTTGTCGGCAAGGCTCGCCTGCCCTTGTGCGGTCAGTGCGCCCGAGACCAGTTTCAGCCCATCGACATTGATGCCGCCGTTCGGGTCGCGCTTCAGTGTGGCGCTGATCTGCGCGCGTTCGCCAAGCATGCCCCGCGCCGCCGCCGGCAAGGCCGATGACGGGGCATCCGCGCTCAGCTTGAGGTCGATGGCGCCGTCGCTGAGGGATACCTGGCCGGCGACCTGGCTGTTGAGCGCATCGCTCTTGAGCGAACCGCTGTCGATGGCGACGGCGTCCGATGTCAGCCGGGCGTTGAGCGCTGCCGTCACCTTGCCGGCGATCAGCGGCGCGATCGTGGCATTGTCGAGACCAACCTTATCCACGGACACCGTGCCGGAAACCGGTCCGGCGCGGCTCTTGAGATCGAACGCGTCCGAATGCAATGCCAGGACGAGCCCGTCCACCTTGGCCGGGCTGGTTGTGACTGACGGCAGGATCGCGGAGACATCCAGGCGGGCCTTCGTGCTTTCGCCCGCAACCTTTGCCGACAGGGACTGGATCTCGATCTTCACCGGGCTCGCGGCACTGCCGAACGTCAGCGGCAGGCTGGGACCGGACGAGGTAAGATCGACGGCGAAATCGCTGCTGCCGTTCGGATTGATGGTGCCGGCTGCCTTGCCTGAAATCTTGTCGCCGGACAACGTCGCATGGTCGAGAACGACGCCGCCGGCCATGGTGTAGCTGCCGACCGCGTCGATTGCGAGCGGCCCGAGCCCGGCCTGGCGGGTCTGGCTGGTCTCGACGCCAGCCAGTTGCGCGTTGAACCGAACCTCGGGAGCGGACGGCGAACCGGTAACCTGTGCCGTGCCGCCGAGTATGCCCACGGCATCGAGGCCGGGCGAAAAATCATTGGCAAGCGCTGCCGGCAGCGCGGAGAATTGTGCCGCCAGATCGAGCGTCTGGCCGGCGGTGCCGGACAAGGCCACCGAGCCACCGCCGACATCGAGCGCCAGTTTTTCGACGCTGGTCGTGCCGTTGGCGATGGTCAGCGTCGACGGTGCCGCGATTGCCGCCTTGATGCCGCGAACGGTGGCCTCGCCCGAGGCGATTTCGACGCTGGTGGTGCCCTGGGCGATCTTCACCCGGCCGGCCGCGGTCGCCGGAATGCCTGCTATGGTGGCGCCACCGGTGAAATTGGTCCAGTCGCCATCGCGTTTCAGGTCGACGCCGATGCCGCTGATTTCAGTGGTGCCCGAAGTGACGGTATCAGCCTTGATGGTGCCGGAGATCGCCGGCGCCTTGAGATAGTTGGCGATCAGCGCGTTGACGGTGATGGCCTTGGCCGTCACCTCGCCACGCGCGATCGACGTGCTCTTCGCATCGATGGCGACGGAGGGCGCGTCGCCCTCCTTGGCGAAGCGGATGGTGCCATTGATGTCGCCCGTCACCGCCTGGCCGGCAAGTGCAGCCAACTGATCGATGGCAGGCGCGTCGAGCGTAAGCGTGCCCAACGGCATGAATTTGTCGTCCAGCGCCAGGTCGCCCGAAACCTTGTTGTCGCCCAACGAAACCAGGAAGCCATTGATCGAACGCCTGCCCTCGCTGGTCACCAGCGCAGCCTTGATGTCGAGCGGCTGGTTGTTGACGGAGCCGGTCAGCGAAACGTCAGCGGAAGGGCTTGATATGTCTGCCTTGCCGCTCGCGGTGAGCTTGATCGCCTTCACCGTTCGTCCAGACGCCGTCAGGCTGTCGCTGTCGGCGGAAACCGTGAAATCCGGAGCGGTCCTGGGTCCGCTGGCCGACAGCGCGAAATCGACGCCGCCGGCAACCGGCACGCCGACCATCGGCGACAGCACCGAGACGTCGCCCAGCCTGCCTTTGATATCGGCCTGGATGTCGGTGCCTTGCACGCTGGCGGTGCCACTGGCGCTGAGCGAACCGGACGTGAATGAAATCGAATTGGCGGAAAAAGACCCCTGCGGATCGCGCGTCGCGGCGGCCGAGAATTTCACCCGTTCGCCGAGCACCGAGCTGATCTGTGGCGGCAAGGCCGTCGACACGGCGTCGGCATTCATCTTGAGCTGCATCGACAGATCGGCAAGCGCGACCGTCATGGTGAGCGAGGCGTTGAGCGCGTCGGAGCGCAACGTACCCTGGTCGATGGCGATGGCATCCTTGCTGATCGATCCGGCCAGGTCGACATCGACCTTGCCGGTAATCAGCGGCGCCAGCGTCGCGACATCGGTCTTCAGACCGCCCGCCTGCAGCTTGACGGCAACCGGCCCGGCACGGTTCTGGATATCGAAGCCGTCGGAGTGTATCTGCGCCGCCAGATCGTTCAGCTGGGTGCCGCCCGCCACCACTGAAGCCAGCGAGGCGCTGATATCGACGATCGGCGCCTTGCCGTCGCCGAATGCACGGGCGGTGGCATTCCTGATCGCCAGCGCGATCGGCTGCGCGGCGCTTCCCACGGTGATCTGCACGGGCGCGCCCTTGGCGGCGAGTTCAACCGAGAGATCGCTGGCGCCGGCAGGATCGGCGATGCCGGTCGCGGTGCCATGCACGGCATCCGTGTCGATGCTGGCCCGATCGATACTGATGCCACCGGCTGATGTTGCGGTGCCAGCGACATCGAAGCTGGTCTTGCCGGCAAACAGCGGCCTCAGATTTTCGGGCAGGAAACGCTCGAACTCACCGTCGCCCTTGGCCTCGACATGGCTGCCCTTGTCGGTCGACTGGTGGCGGCCCGTCAGCTGAGTGACAATCTTGCCGTCGACCGTGAACGTGGCGATGCCGTTCCAGTTGGCGAGCGGCCCCGTGCCCGAGACGGTTATGTCGACTGGCGGCGTATCGGGCAGCTTGAGCAGGTTGGCGATGATACCGCCTGCCGGCTCCGAGGCCTTGAGGTCGAGGTCGAGCCTGTTGTCCGCTGGCGCAAAGTGGATCTTGGCGTCGACATTGCCCTGCTTGCCGTCATGACGGGCGATGTTGAGTTTCGTCTCGACCGCCAGCGGCGCGGCATCGGCCTTGAGCATTCCTTTGGCGGCAAGTTCGGCGATGCCGCTGCCGGCCAGCTGCTGGCCAAGCGCGATTTCAGGCAGGTCGATCTGCTTGATGTCGATGGAGACAGGCAGCGTCGCGGTACCGCTCTGCGCCGGCTGTTGCGTACCTGCCACCGGCAGCCGCGCCAGTTCGATACGGTCGGCGGCAATGCGGTCGGCACTGAAGTTCTTCGACAGCAGCGCCAGCGGTGACCAGTTAACCTCGACCTTGCGGGCAACCAGCCAGGCGCCCTCGCGGTCTTCCAGTACGACATCATCCACCGTCAAGGCGCCCGACCAGATACCGTTGATGCCGCTGACCGTGATCTTGCGGTCGTCGCTCGATGCCGGGCGCGAAATGATGCCGGCGAGATTGTCGCGGCCGCGCTCGGTCTTGGTCAGCACGACGAGCGCGCCGATCGCCCCGGCGACCACGATGAGCAGTGTGTAAAGGACAATGCGAAGGATGCGCTTGAGTATCTTCATCGCTCAGAACGCCTGTCCGATGCCGGCATAGATGCCGAAATGCGGGTCGCCCGGATCCCGGTTGAGCGGCACGGCGGCGTCGATGCGCAGCGGCCCGAACGGCGTGACATAGCGCAGGCCGACACCGGCGCCGACCTTGACGTCGGAGAAGTTGGGCACCGATCTGGTTGACACCGTGCCGGCATCGACGAACGGCACGATGCCGATCGTGTCGGTGACGGCAATACGCATCTCGACCGAGGTCTCGAAGAAGGACAGGCCGCCGATCGGCTGGCCGGTGGAATCCTTGGGACCGATGCCCTGATAGGCGTAGCCGCGCACCGAGCCGCCGCCGCCGGAGTAGAAGCGTCGGTCGGCCGGAACATTCTGAAGCCCGGTGCCGACGATCGAGCCAACCGTAACACGTTCGGCCAGAACGAATTTCGAAGCCGTGTCCAGCGACTGATAGGCCGATCCTTCACCCTTCAGCTTGAGGAAGGCGGCGCCGCTCAAGATGTCGTAGCTCGGTTCGGCGTAGGCCAGCAACCTGAAGCCGCTGGTTGGGTTCAGCCGATTGTCCCTGTTGTCATAGACATATTGCAGCGGAATGCTGGCGATCAGATATTTGTGCTTGCCGAAGGCGTCATGGATCCGTGAATAGTCGAGCGCGACCTCGGCCGACACCGTCTGTTTCTTGGTCAGTTCATAGGACAGGCCGGTGCTGCCCTTGACCGAGAAATGGTCGTAGGCGTCCGGATGCTCGAGCACGGTCTTGAAGCGGGCGAAGAATTTGGACGCCGGCCCGATCACGCCCGGCTTTTCGAACATGACGCCGGCATTGTAGTTGAGCTTGGAGAGATCATTGCTGCCGATGCCGCTGATGGCGCCGTCGATGCGCAGCTTTTCGGCCCGGCCGAACAGATTGCGGTGGCCCCAATAGCCTTCCAGGCCGAGCCCCTCGGTGTTGGAAACGGTACCACCAAGCCCGAAATAGCGCGGCTTGCGCTCGCTGACCTGGACGCCGATCGGAATGTTGCCGTCGGCGTCGAGCTTGTCGGCTTCCTTCAACGTCACGCTGTTGAAGACCTCGAGCCCCAGCAGCCTGTCGCGCGCATCGCTGATCTCCTGGGAGAGTATTGCCGGCCGCGCTTGAGGCCGGTCATGTATTCGGTGAAGTCGCGGTCGACCTTCTCGGTGCCCTCCACCGTGGTATCGCCGTAGCCGGCGACCGGGCCGGCGGCGACCGTCAGCGTCACGTCGAGCGTCGAGGTGGCATGATCGGCGACGATCTGCCGATCCGTCACCTTGGCCAGAGGCCTGCCTTCCTGCTTCAGCGCCAGCACGATCAGCGCCTCGGCCTTGAGCACCGCGCCGGACCCGGCGTCACCGCCGGTGATCAGGCCGTAGTCGGCGCTCATCAGCCCCGCCGCATCGCCTTCCAGCCTTATATTGCCGAGGGTGAATTTCGGGCCGCTGGCGACGTCGACGACCACCGGGATCGGCTGCGGGCCCTTGAATTCGGCATCCGGCGGCAAATCGTCAAGCAGCTTCCCGTCGATGGTGATGGTGACGACGCCCTCGTAGCGTGCATCGGCATAGAGGGCGGCGACAAGCTGTTCGCGATCGCTGCGCGCCTTGGCCAGCAGCCCCAGCGACCCGGAGACCGGGTGCCCCTCGTCGCCCTTGAGCGTCGAGGCGTTTTCGAGCCTCTTGACCAGATCCTTGTCGGCGTCGGGCGCATTGATGGTCACGGCATAGCGCAGCGGATCGACGATGTCGGCGTCCGCGTCGCTGGAGGAACCCCACAGCTTGATGCCGAAAAGCTCGAAAGCGGCCGCCGGCCTCGATTCGGCGACAAGCGCGGTCGAGCAAATCACGGCCAAAAGCAGGGCGCGCGAAAGCACACGCCCTGGCGCGGTACCTCCTGACATCTGCTCTTCATGCGCCGGCATTAAGACAACCTAGGTTATAAAACTAAAATTGGAATGAAGTTCTGAAGCGCTCGTAAAGGGGCCACAATCCAATTGTCTGAAATAGCACGGGCTTGGAATTCACACCTCTTTGCGTTGCCGCAAGAAAGCGTGATCCCCTGTCCTATGGAGGTACTACCGGTCATTGGCCGGAAAGGAAACCGTTGGCAGGCGGAACCCTGCCGCGTCCCTGTGTTGACAAGCTTGACTGAAGCTTGATCATGCCCGGACGTCAGCAGTGTCTGGAGGGTGTTATGACAATGCGCGCGGCTCGTGGTCTGTCGATCCTGATCCTTCTCTTTTTCGCCTGGGCCAATGTCTTCGCCTGGAGTGGCGTCGCGCAAGCGGCCGAAGCCCGGCGAATCGCAACGACCGTCAATTCCGACTATTTCGGCTTTGACCTCAGGTCCGACCAGAATGTCACGCTCGATCAGTGCAAGACGACATGCCTGGGCGATCCGGCCTGCCGCGCATTCACATACAACACCAAGGCCAAATGGTGTTTCCTCAAATCCGACTATAACCAGCTCAAGCCCTTCAACGGCGCGGTCGCCGGCAAGGTCGTCAAAGTCGACGGCGACCCCGACATCGGCGCGCCGCCGGAACTCGCCTTCTTCCCCAACTGGATGGCCGACCAGGCCCAGCAGTACCGCAACAAGCTGCTCGGCCCGGCCTATATCAAGCCGACCGACGGGCTGGCTGCGCTGACGAGCGCCGCCGAGCAGTCCGTGCTTACCGGCGACCACCGCTCCGCCATGCTCAGATACGAAGGCGCCGTGTCGGTCATGCCCGATGATGGCCAGCTATGGCTTGCCCTGGCGCGCGAAACGCTGGCCGTGCAGCCCGCCGCCAACACATCCGATGCCTCCACTTTGCCGGCAAACGGCACTTCTGCCGCCTTCAACGCCTACAAGTTGCTGCGCACCGCCAAGACGCGCGCCGAGGTCCTGGCTTTGCTCGGCAACGGCCTCGACAAGCGCGACCTTTACCGGCCGGCATTGCAGGCCTATGAGGCGAGCCTTGCGCTGGTGCCCTCGCCGGCCGTCCAGGCCGACTATGCCGATCTGAAATCCCGCAAGGGTTTCCGCGTCATCGACCACACCGTCGATGCCGACACCAGCGCGCCGCGCATCTGCGCGCAATTCTCCGAAGACCTGGTCAAGACCGGCGTCGACTACGCGCAGTTCGTCACCGTCGACAACGCGCCGCCCAAGGGCGTCGAGGCCAAGGACAAGCAGATCTGCGTCGAGGGACTGGAGCACGGGCAGCATTACGACGTCACCTTCCGCGCCGGCCTGCCGGCGGCAATAGGCGAAGTGACCGCCGCACCCGTGGTGCTGTCGATCTATGTACAGGACCGGGCGCCGTCGGCCCGCTTCACCGGCGACAGCTTCGTGCTGCCGGCCGGCGCGCGCCGCGGCATTCCGGTCGTCACCGTCAACATGAACGCAGCCGAGATGAAGCTCTACCGCATCGGCGACCGCTCGCTGGCCCAGCTTCTGTCGGGCTACCAGTTCCTCCACCAGCTCGACGGCTATGACATCTCCAACATTTCGGAGCAGATGGGCGCGCCGGTCTGGCAGGGCCAGCTCGACATCGTCAATGACCTCAACAAGGAGGTAACCACCTCCTTCCCGGTCGACGAAGCGCTGCCGCAGCGCAAGCCGGGCGTCTATGTGCTGACCGCCCAGGCCGTCAACGACAAGAGCGATGACTACAATTCGATGGCCACGCAGTGGTTCGTCGTCTCCGATATCGGTCTGTCGACCTATACCGGCCAGGATGGGCTCAATGTCTTTGCCCGTTCGCTGGGCAGCGCCAAGCCGATAGCGGGCGCCGAACTGACGCTGGTCGCCCGGAACAACGAGGTTCTCGGCACCGCGACATCGGATGCCGACGGCCATGCCGTCTTCAACCCCGGCCTGACGCGCGGCGATGGCGGCATGGTGCCGGCCGTATTGATGGCGAAGCAGGGAGACAATGATTTTGTCTTCCTCGACATGTCCAAAGCCGGCTTCGACCTGTCCGACCGCGGCGTCACCGGACGCGCGGCGCCCGGCGCGCTCGACGTCTATGCCTGGACCGAACGCGGCATCTACCGCGCCGGCGAGGATGTTCATGTCGCCGCCCTTGCCCGCGACGGCGCTGCCAAGGCGGTCGATAACCTGCCGCTGACCTTCATCTTCTCGCGCCCCGACGGCGTCGAGGACCGCCGCATCGTCAGCGACGGCGCATCGGCTGGCGGCCATGCCGTCGACCTGCCGCTCGAGCCCAACGCCATGCGCGGCACCTGGTCGGTGTCGATCTACACCGATCCCAAGCAGCCGGCTGTGGCCAGCCAGATGTTCCTGGTCGAGGATTTCGTGCCGGATCGCATCGAATTCGACATGACCGCCGACAAAAAGGAGATCGCGCAGGGCGAAACCGCTAACATCAACATTGACGGCCGCTTCCTCTATGGCGCTCCGGCGGCGGGCCTTGCCCTGGAAGGCGAGTTGACGCTGTCGACGTCGCGCGATTGGGACCGCTTCCAGGGCTTTTCCTTCGGCCTCGCCGACGAGCAGTCGGCCGAACCCTCGGTCACCCCCTCACCGGTCTGCCTGTGGTTGGCGATGACGGCAAGGTGACCTTCCCGGTCTCGGTCGAGCAACTGCCCTCGACCACCAAGCTGGTCGACGCCAAGGTGACGGTGCGCATGCGCGAAACCGGTGGCCGCGCCATCGAGCGTTCGCTCAACATCGGCATCCGCCCACAGGGCCATATGATCGGCATCCGTCCGGATTTCGCCGACAATGAAGTGCCGCAAGGCGGCACGGCCAAGTTCAGCCTGATCGCCGTCGACCCCGACGGCAAGCGCGAAGCGCTGAAAGGCGCGCTGTGGACGCTGGTCAAGGTCGAGCGCAATTATCAGTGGTACCGCTCCAACAACTCCTGGAACTACGAGCCGGTCACCTTCACCAAGTCGATCGCCAACGGCCAGGTCGACCTCGGCGCCGATGGCGACGCGACAGTCTCCGTGCCGGTCGATTGGGGCCAGTACCGGCTCGAGGTCGAGACATCCGATCCCGAGGGACCGGCGACCAGCTACGAGTTCGATGCCGGCTGGTACGTCGCCTCGACCACCACCGAAACGCCCGATGGCCTGGAAATCGCCCTCGACAAGGACACCTACGCCGCCGGCGAAGTGGCCAAACTCAAGGTCTCGCCGCATTTTGCCGGCGAACTCCTGATCAACATCGGCGCCGACAAGCTGTTGAAAACCGTCACGGCAACCGTGCCGGCCGGCGGCAGCACCGTCGACATCCCGGTTGGTGATGATTGGGGGGCCGGCGCCTATGTCACGGCAACCCTGTTCCGGCCCGGCGATGCGCAGGAAACGCGCATGCCGGCCCGCGCCATCGGCGTGAAATGGCTGAAGGTCGATCCGGGCTCGAAGAAACTCACTGTTGCCCTGACGCCGCCGGACAAGACCATGCCGCGCCAGCAACTGTCGATCCCGGTTTCCGTGGCCGGCGTGCAGCCCGGCAGCAACGCCTATGTCATGGTTGCCGCCGTCGATGTCGGCATCCTCAACCTGACCAATTACAAGGCGCCGGACCCGGAAAACTGGTTCTTCGGCCAGCGCATGCTGGGCATGGAGATCCGCGACATCTACGGCCGCCTGATCGACGGCTCGCTGGGCAATGCCGGCAAGCTCAGGACCGGCGGCGACGGCGCCAACATGCAGGCGCAAGGCAGCCCGCCGACCGAAAAGCTGGTCGCCTTCTTCTCCGGCCCCGTCCAGCTCGACGCCGAAGGCAAGGCGCGGATCGACTTCGACATCCCGCAGTTCAACGGCACCGTGCGCGTCATGGCTGTCGCTTGGACCAAGGAAGCGGTCGGCCATGCCCAGACGGACGTCATCGTGCGTGATCCCATCGTGATCACCGCCGGCCTGCCACGCTTCCTTTCGCCTGGTGACGCCGCCGTCATGCGCCTCGATGTCGCCGACACCGATGGTCCGGCTGGCGACTACAAGCTGTCGATCGATACGACGGGTGATCTGTCGACCGGCGACAGGCCGCTGCCCGAAAAGCTGACGCTCGCGAAAGGCAAAAGCCAGACGCTGACCGTGCCGCTGGTCGCCCAGACGGCGGGCAATGCCTCGATCACCATCAAGCTTGCCCATGCCGACGGCACAGCTGTCGAACAGACGCTCTATGTGCCGGTGCGCCCGGCGCAGCTGCCGGTCACCACCCGCCTGGTCGTCGACCTCAAGGGCAATGGCGGCGCGCTGCGCGTCGACAAGGAGCTCCTCGGCGGCAAGCCTGCTTGGCGGCGCTTCGGTCAGTGTCGGCGTTTCGCAGGCGGCGGCCTTCGACGTGCCGTCGCTGCTGATGACGCTCGACCGCTACCCCTATGGTTGCGCCGAGCAGACCACCAGCCGTGCCATGCCGCTTCTCTATGTCAACGAGATGGCATCCGGCATCGGCATGGCCAGCGACCCCGACCTGCATGGCCGTGTCCAGGACGCCATCTACAAGGTGCTGAGCTACCAGGCCGCGGGCGGCAGCTTCGGCCTGTGGGGTCCGGGCTCCGGCGATTTGTGGCTCGACGCCTATGTCACCGACTTCCTGACCAGGGCGCGCGAGCAGAAATACGACGTGCCGAGCCTGGCCATGAACCAGGCGCTGGGCAACCTGCAGAACTCGCTGGGCTACGACCAGAGCGTCCAGGACCGTGGCAGCGAGATCGCCTACGCCCTCTACGTCCTGGCCCGCAACAAGAAGGCCTCGATCGGCGATCTGCGCTACTATGCCGACACGCAGCTCGAAGCCTTCTCGAGCCCGATGGCGGTTGCCCAGCTGGCGGCCAGCCTGGCGCTCTACGGCGACACGCCGCGCTCGGAAGCGACGTTCCGGACTGCCCTGCAGCTCGCCAAGTCGACCACCGAGTATGATTACTACCGCTCCGACTATGGCTCGCCGCTGCGTGACGGCGCGGCGATGCTGGCGCTGGCGGCGGAATCGAAGCCGGTGCCGACGATCGTGCCGGAGCTGATCAAGCTGGTGACCAGGGAACGCGCCGAAGCCCGCTGGACCAGCACTCAGGACGATTCCTGGATGCTGCTGGCGGCCCGTGCATTGAAGGAAGGCAATGATTCGATCACGCTGACCGTCAATGGCGCGCCGCATGCCGGCGGCTATTCCGACCAGATCAACGGTAGCGACCTGGTCGACAGCCCGCTGACCATCGCCAACACCGGCAAGACCCCGCTGCAGGCTGTCGTCACCACGGTGGCGTCGCCGATCCAGCCCTTGCCGGCAAGCGGCGACGGCTTCACCATCGACCGCACCTACTACAAGCTCGATGGCACCGAAGCCAACGTCACCGAGGCGACCCAGAACGAACGCTATGTTGTCGTGCTCAAGATCTACGAGCAGAACAGCTGGCCTTCGCGTCTGCTGATCACCGACCTGTTGCCGGCAGGTTTCGAGATCGACAATCCGGGCCTGGTCTCCAGCGCGCAACTGTCGAACTTCTCCTGGCTGGCGCAGACCGATGCCGCCCACCTCGAATTCCGCGACGACCGTTTCGTCGCGGCCTTCAACCCCAATGAGGGCGACGGCGACCGCAACATCACGCTCGCCTATGTCGTGCGCGCGGTGACGCCGGGCACCTATGCCCATCCGGCGGCAACGGTGGAGGACATGTACCGGCCGCAATATTCGGCCCGCACCGCCACCGGCATGATGGAGATCAAGGCGCCGTAAGGCCCGATGGTAACGATCATGACAGTGGCGATTGCGCTGCCCCTCATCCGCCTACCGGACCCTTCTCCCCGTGAAAAACGGGGAGAAGGGTCAAGCTCCAACGTTGGTGCCCCCCTCTCCCCGTTCTTCACGGGGAGAGGGTAAGGGTGAGGGGCGGCGCCATGCTCTCCAGAAGATTCCTGCGCCGGGCCGCCATCACGGGCGCCTCCCTCGCCGGCCTCATGGCAGTCGCTACCGTTGGCCTGTGGGAGCTCGACCGCGCCTTCCCGCCCCCGCTCCCGGCAGAACTCACCGTCTCCACCGAAGTCCAGGACCGCGATGGCCAGCTGTTGCGCGCCTTCGCCACGCCGGACGGTTACTGGCGGCTCGAAACCCGGCTCGACCAGGTCGACAAGCAGTTCGTCGACATGCTGGTCACCTATGAGGACAAGCGCTTCTGGGATCATGAGGGCGTCGACGTGCTGGCGCTGGCCCGTGCCGCCGGCCAGTTCGCCAGCAGCGGCCATATCGTCTCCGGCGGCTCGACGCTGTCGATGCAATTGGCCCGGCTGATCGAACCCCGCGAAAGCCGCAGCCTCGGCTCCAAGATCAAGCAGATGCTGCGCGCCATCCAGATCGAGCGGCGGCTGTCCAAGCGCGAGATCCTCGAACGCTACCTCACACTGGCGCCTTATGGCGGCAATCTCGAAGGCGTGCGCGCCGCCTCGCTAGCCTATTTCGGCAAGGAGCCGAAGCGGCTGACCGTTTCGGAAGCCGCCCTGCTCGTCGCTCTGCCGCAGCTGCCGGAAAAGCGCCGGCCCGACCGCAATCTGCGGATTGCGCATGCCGCGCGCGACCGGGTGCTGACCCGCATGGTGTCCTCCGGCCTGCTGGGCGAACGCGAGGCGGCGCGCGCCGCGCTCGATGATGTGTCGGGCCTGCGCCGCACGCTGCCGACGCTCGCCGCCCACGCCGCCTATGCGATGCTGCCCAAGGCGGTGCCCGGCCAGCCCTTGCGATTGACCATCCGCAAAAGCGTCCAGGAAGGGCTGGAACAGGTGGCGAGGGACGCCGCCACCAAGCTTGGACCCCGCCTGTCCGTCGCCATGGTGCTGGCCGACGCCCGCACCGGCGATATCCTTGGCGAGGTCGGCTCGGCCAATTTCTTCGACGCCAGCCGCTCTGGCTGGATCGACATGACCAAGGTCGTGCGCTCGCCCGGCTCGACGCTGAAGCCGTTCATCTACGGGCTTGCCTTCGAGCAAGGCCTGGTGGCGCAGGAAACGCTGATCGAGGACAGCCCGGTCGATTTCGGCGGCTACCGGCCGAAGAATTTCGACATGGGTTACCAGGGCGATGTCAGCATCCGCCAGGCGCTGCAACTGTCGCTCAACGTGCCGGCGATCCGCGTGCTCGACGCGGTCGGCCCGGCACGCCTGACCGCATGTTTCCGCCAGGCCGGTGTAAACCCCATACTGCCGGTCAACGAGGCTCCGGGCCTTGCCATCGGCCTTGGCGGCGTCGGCGTCACATTGCGTGATCTCGTCCAACTCTACACAGGGCTCGCCAATGGCGGCAAGACGCACACGCTGCATGACGGCACCGAGCCGGCAAACGCCGAGCGCACCACCGCCACCATCCTCGACGATCAGGCGAACTGGCAGATCATCGACATCCTGTCGGGCGTCAAGCCGCCCGAGGGTGCCTCGCAGCGCGGCATCGCCTACAAGACCGGCACCTCTTACGGCTACCGCGATGCCTGGTCGGTCGGCTTCGACGGCCGTTATGTGCTGGGCGTCTGGGTCGGCCGCCCCGATGCCGGCGCGGTGCCGGGCCTGTCCGGCTATGTCTCGGCCGCCCCCATCCTGTTCGAGGGCTTCGTCCGTTCGGGCCTGGTCACCGTGCCGTTGCCGGGCAAGCCGCCCGGCGTGTTCAGTCCCAAGCGGGAGGACCTCCCGGTAACGCTCGCCCGCTTCGGCGCCGGCGCGGACGGCCTGGTGCAGGCAACGGTGACCGAACCCGCGCCGACCATTATCTTCCCGCCTGACGGCGCCCGGGTCGATCTCGCCACCAACTCCGCCGATGCCTCGCCCCTGGTGCTGAAGCTGCAAGGCGGCCGCGCACCGTTCCGCTGGCTGGCCAATGGCAAGCCGCTCACCGGCATCGACCGCCGCCGCACCGCGACCTGGCAGCCGGACGGCACCGGCTATTCGACCCTGACGGTCATCGACGCCGCGGGACGTGCGGCCAGCGTGAAGGTGTTCGTCGAATAGACCGAGCCAAGCGACTCATTGAATTGGCTTTCTGGACGCTTGTTGCGTAGAGGGATACTTCGGTTTTGATATCTGTTGCGAGGCACCCCCCTCTGGCCTACCGGCCATCTCCCCCGCAAGGAGGGAGATCAGCAGTTCCAGCGCCTAGCCCACTCCTGCGACGGTGGAGACTGGCGAAAGCGGCTGAGCGCTCAATCTCCCCCCTTGCGGGGGAGATGCCTGGCAGGGCAGAGGGGGGTGTCTCGCGCAATCCTCGATTGTCGGTGGGGTTGGCGTTCTCAGCAACAGCTCTTCTAACGGCAACCTCTTTCCCCGCCTTCGCGGATGCCCTGCCCGCCGGTTTTGTTCGGCTTGCCCATATCGATGCCTCGATCCGCCAGGACATCCGCTACGCCGGATCCGACAATTTCCTGCACCGCAAGGTGACCGGCTACGACGCGCCGGTCTGCATCCTCACCCGTCAGGCGGCGGAAGCCCTTTCCGGCGTTCAGAAGGCAATTGCCGCCAGGGGCCTGACGCTGGTTGTGTTCGACTGCTATCGCCCTGTCCGCGCTGTGGCCGACATAGGCGAATGGACCAGAAAAGGCGGACCACCCGATCCGCAATGGTATCCGAAAGTCAGGCGCGGCGATCTCATCGCCAAGGGCTATGTCGCCCGTCTGTCGGCGCATTCGCGCGGCTCGACCGTCGATCTCGCCATCGCCCGAACCGGCCGCGGGTCCAGCCCGAAACCGGCCTGCGGCGCTGTCGATGCCGACACACTCGATTTCGGCACCGGCTTCGACTGCTTTGACCCGATGAGTGAAACCGCCCACCGCCCGCTCGGCAAGGAAGCGCCGGCAAACCGCAAGATGCTTGTCGATGCCATGCGCGCCGGCGGTTTTGTGAACTATGCCCGCGAATGGTGGCACTTCACGCTGGCAGATGAACCGTTCGCGAAAGAGCGCTTCGATTTTCCGGTTACCGCAGAGTAAATCGCGGGACCAGTTCCATACGACCTTGCCTCAACACGCCTCATTTCTAGATAGGCGAAAGTGGCGGCACGGATTCGTCACACAGGGGTGCACCGAGGAAAATATTTCCCAGCATGGCGAAATTCCGTCGAAAATTTTCTTCAAGGGGGCAAAAAAGGCAACATTCAATGCATCTTATTTCTATCAATTCGGTAGATTTGGCGCGGGTTCAACGGAGGCAGAAATGACCAAACCTCATTTCCGGAAACTGCTCGGCGCGCTGGTCGCCACGTCTGTCCAGTTCGGCACGCTCGGTTTCGCGTTCGCCGACACCACCATCCTCAACGTGTCCTACGATCCGACACGCGAGCTCTACAAGGCCTATGACGAAGCCTTCGCCGCGCACTGGAAGGCCGAGACCGGCGAGACGGTCACCATCCAGCAATCGCATGGCGGATCGGGTGCCCAGGCCCGCGCCGTGATCGACGGCCTCGACGCCGATGTGGTGACGCTGGCGCTCGAAGGCGACATCAACGCCATCGTCGCCAAGTCGAAGAAGATCAATGCGGACTGGCGCGGCAAATTCGACAACAACTCGGCGCCCTACACCTCGACCATCATCTTCCTTGTCCGCAAGGGCAATCCCAAGGCCATCCACGACTGGAACGACCTGGTCAAGGACGGCGTCCAGGTGATCACCCCCAACCCCAAGACCTCGGGCGGCGCGCGCTGGAACTATCTTGCCGCCTGGGCCTACGCCAACGCCAATGATGGCGGCGACGAAGCCAAGACCAAGGAATTCGTCGGCAAGCTCTACGCCAATGTTCCGGTGCTCGACACCGGCGCGCGCGGCTCGACCGTGACCTTCGCGCAAAAAGGCCTCGGCGACGTGCTGATCGCCTGGGAGAACGAGGCCTATCTGGCGCTCGACGAGTTCGGCGCCGACAATTTCGACATCGTCTACCCGCCGACCTCCATCCTGGCCGAGCCGCCGGTGGCGGTGGTCGACGCCAATGTCGACGCCAAGGGCACGCGCAAGGTCGCCGAAGCCTATCTGGGCTGGCTCTATTCCAAGGAAGCGCAGACGATCATCGCCAGGAACCACTATCGTCCGTCCAAGCCAGACCTGGTGCCGGCCGAGGACCTCGCCAAGCTGCCGCCAATCAAGCTGATCACCATCGACGATCCGCTGTTCGGCGGCTGGAAGAAGGCCCAGCCTTATCATTTCGGCGACGGTGGTATATTCGACCAGATCTACAAGCCCCAGTAAGCAGTCGATATTCAGGACGATATGACCATAGCACCCGCTCCTGCGGGGTGGCGGTTCAGACAGCCGAGTGTCATTCCGGGTTTCGGATTGACGCTCGGCTTCTCGCTTGCCTACCTGACGCTGATCATTCTCATTCCCTTGTCGGGGCTGGTCTGGCGCTCGGCCGCACTTGGCTGGACCGAGTTCTGGGCCATCGCCGCCGACCGGCGCACCGTCAACGCGCTGGAGATCAGCTTCGGCACCGCCTTCGTTGCGGCGGCCGTCAACGTCGTCTTCGGCACGCTCGTCGCCTGGGTTCTGGTGCGCTACCGCTTTCCCGGCCGCCGCATCGTCGATGCCATGGTCGACCTGCCCTTCGCGCTGCCGACGGCGGTGGCCGGCATCGCGCTGACCACGCTCTACGCGCCCAACGGCTGGATCGGCAAACTGCTGATGCCGCTCGGCATCAAGGTCGCCTACACGCCGCTCGGCATCGTCATCGCGCTGGTCTTCATCGGCCTGCCCTTCGTCGTGCGCACCGTGCAGCCGATCATGGAGGAGATCGACAAGGAGGTGGAGGAAGCCGCCGCCACGCTTGGCGCCAGCCGCTTCCAGATCATCACCCGCATCCTGTTTCCGGGCCTGGCGCCGGCCATCGTCACCGGCTTCGCGCTGGCTTTCGCCCGTGGCGTCGGCGAATACGGCTCGGTCATCTTCATCGCCGGCAATCTGCCCTACAAATCCGAGATCGCGCCGCTTCTGATCGTCATCCGGCTTGAGGAATACAATTACCCGGCGGCGACCGCGATCGCCGCGCTCATGCTGGCCCTGTCGTTCGTCATGCTCCTGGTCGTCAATCTGGCGCAGTCATGGAGCCGCAAGCGCTATGGCTGATCCCGAGATCAAATCCTACGAACCGCACCATGAGAGCCAGTCGGCGGCGGTGACCGAAAGCCGCCCGGCGCAGGCCGTGCTGATGGCCATCGCCTTCGCCTTCCTCGGCATCTTCCTGCTGCTGCCGCTGATCGTCGTCTTCAACGAGGCGCTGGCCAAGGGCATCGGCGCCTACACCGAGGCGCTAGGCAATCCCGACACCCGCTCGGCGATCCGGCTGACGCTGCTGGTGGCGGCGATCGCGGTGCCGCTCAACATCGTCTTCGGCCTCTCCGCCGCCTGGGCCATCGCCAAGTTCGAGTTCAAGGGCAAGGCCTTCCTGACCACGCTGATCGACCTGCCCTTCTCGGTTTCGCCGGTCATATCGGGCCTGGTCTATGTGCTTCTGTTCGGCGCCCAGGGGCTGCTCGGCGGCTGGCTGAAGGCGCATGGCATCGTCATCCTGTTCGCCGTGCCGGGCATCGTGCTGGCCACCATCTTCGTCACCTTCCCCTTCGTCGCCCGCGAACTGATCCCGCTGATGCAGGAACAGGGCAGTGGCGACGAGGAGGCGGCCCTCTCGCTTGGTGCCAATGGCTGGCAGGCCTTCTGGTATGTGACGCTGCCCAACGTCAAATGGGGGCTGCTCTACGGCGTGCTTTTGTGCAACGCCCGCGCCATGGGCGAGTTCGGCGCGGTCTCGGTGGTGTCGGGCCACATCCGCGGCCTGACCAACACCATGCCGCTGCATGTCGAGATCCTCTACAACGAGTACAACGCCGTCGGCGCCTTTGCCGTCGCTTCCTTGCTTGCCGGCCTGGCGCTCGTCACGCTGGTCTTGAAAACACTTCTGGAGATGCGCTACGGCGCCGAGATCGCCGCGGCGCGCGGACACTAGATGCCTGTCGCCCAAAAGTGTGTAGCGGTTTTGGGACAATGACAGGCATCGCCTGCTGAGGGACTGTAGATGGAAGTTCGCGTTGCCAACGTGCGCAAGGAGTTCGAGCGGTTTCCGGCGCTCCACGACGTCTCGCTCGACATCAAGTCGGGCGAGCTGATCGCGTTGCTGGGGCCATCCGGTTCCGGCAAGACGACGCTGCTCAGGCTGATCGCCGGGCTGGAGCGGCCGACGCGGGGAAAGATCTTCTTCGGCGACGAGGACGCCTCGCACCGGTCGATCCAGGAGCGCAATGTCGGCTTCGTCTTCCAGCACTATGCGCTGTTCCGGCACATGACGGTGGCCGACAATATCGGCTTCGGCCTGAAGGTCCGGCACGGACCGTCGCGCCCGCCGGCGCAGGAGATCCGCCGCCGTGCCTCCGAGCTTCTCGATCTGGTGCAGCTTTCGGGGCTGGAGAAGCGCTATCCGGCGCAGCTCTCCGGCGGCCAGCGCCAGCGCGTGGCGCTGGCGCGCGCCATGGCGATCGAACCCAAGGTGCTGCTGCTCGACGAGCCGTTCGGCGCGCTCGACGCGCAGGTGCGCCGGGAACTGCGCCGCTGGCTGCGCGATATCCATGACGCCACCGGCCACACCACCGTCTTCGTCACCCACGACCAGGAAGAGGCGCTCGAGCTTGCCGACCGTGTCGTGGTGATGAGCCAGGGCCGCATCGAGCAGGTCGGCACCGCCGACGACATCTACGACACGCCGAACTCGCCGTTCGTCTACGGTTTCATCGGCGAATCGAGCTCGCTTCCCGTCAAGATCGAGAATGGCGAGGTCTGGATCGCCGACCGGCCGATCGGGCTTGCCGCGCCCAACCAGCCCCCGGGCGAGGCGACGCTGTACTTCCGCCCGCACGATGTCGAACTGCTGGATGGCTGCAGCGGCTGCATCGTCGGCACCGTGGCCGCCAGCCGCCGCGTCGCCGGCACCAGGCGCGTCGAGCTCGAAATCGGCGGCGACCGCCAGCGGGTCGAGATCGAACTGCCCGTCGACCATCCCGCCGCGCAGAAAAGCCGCGTCGCCTTCCGGCCCGGTCGATGGACCCTCTTCCCGCCCGCTTGATCTCTCAGCCGTTCCATCGCTTCTAGAAGGATTGTGCGCACAAGGGGCGTCGGCGCCGCTGCCAAGGTGCCCAGAATGACTCTCCTTGGAAGGAAATCCTAACAACAGGCTGTTCCAGCGATATCTTTTCTCGGGGTGCGGCCACGGAGCCGCGGAGTGTGCCTCGTCGCGGACCATGCATCACGGCTATCTTCGAGCCACAAACGCATTGCATCCGGAGCCCGTTTTCATGAAGCGATTTTTCCTTGGCGTTGTCACCGTCGCCGGCCTGTTCCTCGCATCCTCCCAAGCCTGGTCGGCCGACAAGCTGCTCAACGCTTCCTATGATGTCGGCCGCGAACTGTTCGTTCAGGTCAACAAGGCCTTCATAGCAGGCCATCCGGGCGTCACCATCGACCAGTCGCATGCCGGCACCTCGGCGCAGGCACGCGCCATCGCCGAGGGCCTTGGCGCCGATGTCGTCACCTTCAACCAGGTTATCGACATCGACTTCCTGGTCAAGAAGGGTCTTGTCTCCGCCGACTGGCAGAAGGATTTCCCAAACAACGCCTCGCCCTTCTATTCGCTGCCGTCCTTCCTGGTTCGCGCCGGCAATCCCAAGCACATCAAGGACTGGAACGATCTCGTGCGCCACGACGTGCAGGTAATCTTCCCCAACCCGAAAACCTCGGGCAATGCGCGCTACACCTACCTGGCGGCAACCGCCTACGCCAAGGAAGCCTTCAAGGGCGACGACGCCAAGGTGAAGGAATTCGTCACCAAGCTGTTCAACAACGTGCCGATCTTCGACACCGGCGGCCGCGCCGCGACCACCACCTTCGTGCAGCGCGAGATCGGCGACGTGCTGATCACCTTCGAGTCGGAGACACGCGGCATCCGCAAGGAATATGGCGATGACAAGTTCGAGCAGGTCACGCCTTCGGTCAGCCTGCTGGCCGAATTCCCGGTGGCGATCGTCGACAAGGTCGCCGACGAGCACGGCACCCGCGATCTCGCCAAGACCTATCTCGACTTCCTCTACACGCCTGAAGGCCAGGACATCCTCGCCCAGAACGGCAACCGGGTCCGTGACGCAGCCGTCGCCGCCAAATACAAGGCCCAGTTTCCCGATGTCCGCCTGCTGACGGTGGAAGACGTCTTCGGCGGCTGGGACAAGATCCAGAAGGAGCATTTCGCCGCCGGCGGCCTGCTCGACCAGACCTACGGCAGCCGCTGACATCGGCAACATCCGCGATCAATAAGGAAGCCGGCGCTTTGCCGGCTTTTTCGTTCCATATGCCGCAAACCCGGTTTCCGGCGAAATATCGGCGTCATCCGTGCAAAACGTTACAAAGAATCAACGCGTTTGTGCCTAACGTGTCATCGGACGGCTTGTTTTTGGGCGAAACCTCATCGCGTGATAAAAACGTCATCATTTGCACACAAACAGTCGCCAGAGGCGAGTGGTTGGGGCTTTATGGGTTGACTCGGGCATGCTGACGAAAAAAGGCAAATACGGCCTCAAGGCCCTCGTGCATCTGTCTGGCCTGCCGGCCGGCCAACTCGCATTCGTCAATGACATCGCGGTGGCCAACAACATCCCGAAGAAATTCCTGGATGCCATCCTTGGCGAGTTGCGCAACGCAGGCTTCGTGCAGAGCCGCAAGGGCAAGGAAGGCGGCTATCGCCTCGCCCGGCCAGCCTCCGAAATCAAGATCGGCCATGTCGTGCGCGTGCTTGACGGGCCGCTGGCGCCGATCCCATGCGCCAGCCGGACGCAGTATCAGCGCTGCGAGGACTGCGACGAGGCGACCTGCCAGGTCCGGCACATGATGCTGGAGGTGCGCCAGGCGATCGCCGAAGTGCTGGACAATCGCAGCCTCGCCGCCATGCGCGATGCCGACAATGACGATTTCCCGGTCGAGCTGACGTCGCAAATCTAGACCACCACGCGACGTTTCCCGTCGCAAGGCTGAGCGGCCCATGCCGACGCGGTACAGCGGGTTTAGAAGACAGGATAGACCGATGAGGCTGTCGTGGTTCGCAAAATCCCGCAACCGCAAGCTGACATCGGCAGCCACATTCCGTACTGAAATCATCGCCGACGTCTTCGTCCCCGACCATGCCGAGGATGTCCGCTTCTTCAGCCGCAAGCTGGTGCACCCTGGCAGGCTTCGCCGTTTCTCGAACAGGGATCTTCGCGAAAGCCTGCTGTCGGTCTTCTATATCACGGTGGCGGCGGCGCTGCCGGTGCGCTGGTGGGCACCGGTCTGCGACCGGGTGTCGAGGTTTCGCCTGAAGCGCCATATGCTCAAGGAATTTACGGACTATGCCGCCGCCACGCGCGCGGTGCTCGGCGACGGCATCGATCCGCGCAAGCTGTTCGAGGCGTTGCTGGCGGCACGCCACCGCCGCCATCTGCAGCTGGCCGCGCATCTGGTCGCTGGCCGCTGGTCGCCAACGATCCGCCTGGAGGGGCTCGATGGGCTGAGGTCAGCTTTGCTGCGCGGCCACGGCGCCATCCTCTGGTGCGATCAGTTCACCGCCCAGACCATGATCGGCAAGCGCGCCCTGCACGAAGCCGGTGTCGAAGCACATCAGGTGAGCGTCAACACGCACGGTGTTTCCGAAACGGCATTCGGCCTGCGTTTCCTGAACCCGCCGCTGATCAATGTCGAGAACCGGTTCCTCAAAAGTCGGATCGTCTTTGACCGCGACGGCGCCTATCAGGTCACGATCCGCATCCAGAGGATCCTGAAGGAGAATGGTGTGGTGATGATGACCAACACCATTCATGCCGGCTCGACCTTCGCCGAGGTCGCCATGGGCGAGAGCGGTTGGACGTATCTCGCCTCGGCACCGGCGAATTTCGCCGCCAGGGGCAAGACGGCGTTGTTTGCCATGTCGACTTTCGAAGTGGTTCCCTTCCGCGAATACCGGGCCGTCCTGAGCCAGGAGCTGGTGCCGGCGCCATCGACCGTCTCGGCCGCGGGCATGGCCGGGGACGGTGCCAAGAGCATGGCGTTGCAGGCGGGTTACATCCTGCTCAAGCGCGACCGCCTGATCGAGGCCCTGAAGCTTTATCCCGAGCAGATGATGTCGTGGTCTCGCCACCAGCGGCTGACCGAGCGCCAGGACAGCACCAGCCTCGGCACTGATGATGAAGGCTCATGACCGGCGTATCCGACGAACCGCGTCAGCGACGAGTTCGCCGACCGGGCGCGTCGCGTCGAGCGTCAAGGCCCGCTCATCCACCGCCGGCGGCTCGAGGATGGCGAACTGGCTGTCGACAAGGCTCGCCGGCATGAAATGGCCTTTGCGGTTGCCGACACGCCGCCGCGCGGTGGCAGGGTCGATCTCCAGATAGAGGAAGACAATATCCTGCCGGAAGCCGCTCAGGCGCATGCGATAGCTGCGCTTCAGCGCCGAGCAGGCGGCAACCACCCCTTGTCCCTGCCCCGCCAGCGTCGCGATGCGCTCGCCGATCGCGTCGAGCCAGCCTTCGCGCAATTGATCGGTGAGCGGCTCGCCGCTTGCCATGCGGGCGACATTTTCGGGTGGATGCAGCCTGTCGCCCTCGACGAACACTGCGCCCAGCGCGGCCGCCAGCGCGGTGCCGACGGCTGACTTGCCGCAACCGGCGACACCCATCACCACGATGGCCGGAGGCACCGAGCCGGGAGCGCCAGTCGGCGCCTGTGCTGCCTTTTCGTCCACTGTCAGCGGCTTGCTGGCGCGCGGCCGTAGAGCAACAGCATGGCGACGATGACAACGCCATAGATGATCTGCCGCCCCGCCTCCGGCATCTGCATGACTGAAAGAATGGACTGCAGCAGCGTGATCAGGATGACGCCGGCAACGGTGCCGAGATAGGAGCCGCGCCCGCCGAGGATCGAGGTGCCGCCAAGCACGACGGCCGCGATCGACGGCAAGAGATAGGCGTCTCCCATCGACTGCGCCGCCTTGGAGGCATAGCCGGCCAGCAGCACGCCGCCAAAGGCCGACAGGCCGCCGGAGACGGCGAAGGCGATCATCACCACACGCCGTGTGTCGATGCCCGAGAGATAGGCGGCGCGCTCGCGGTTGCCGATGCCGTAGACAGTGCGGCCGAAGCTGGTGCGGGTCAGCACGAACACCATCGCCGCCCCGATCAGCGCCCAGATGACGACTGCGTTGGGCACGCCCGGAATGGCAAAACCGGTCGCCAGATAGCGCATCGCGCCCGTCGCGGAATCCTGCGGCGAGAAGCCGCCGGTGTAGACCACCATAAGCCCTTGCGCGACGGCATTGGTGGCCAGCGTGATGATCATCGAGGGGATGCGCAGATAGGCGACGCCGATGCCGTTGACGACGCCGATCAGCACGCCGCAGAAGATGCCGAACGGGATCGCCAGCGCCACGCCGGCCGGACCATAGGCGGCGGCCGCGCAGGCCATCATGGCACCCGCCGCCACCGACCACGGCACCGACAGGTCGATCTGGCCGAGCAGGATGACCAGCATCATGCCGGTGGCGATGACGCCGAGGAACGACGCCACCTTGAGCTGCTGCAGCAGATACTCAGGCGACAGGAAGCTGCGCGAATAGAGGCTGCCGAGAAATAGCAGCAGCACGATGCAGGCAAATGCGGTGACGACGGCCGGATCGGCGCGGCGGATGAATTTCGGCATGCGTCCGGCAATACCGCCGATGGTCGTTTCGCTCACAGGAACCACTCCAGCCGGTTGCGGACCCTGAACAGGGCGAAGGCGCCGAGGCTGACCGCGACCAAAAGGATAACCCCCTGGAACAAAGGCTGCCAGAGCGGATCGAAATCGAAGACGAACAAGAGGTCGCCGATGGTGCGGAAGGCGAGCGCGCCGAAGATGGCGCCGATGGCGCTGCCCTTGCCGCCGAACAGCGAGACGCCGCCGAGCACCACGGCGGCGATCGAGAACAGGGTGTAGGCGTTGCCGCTGGCATAGGCCGCATCGCCCGTATAGGTGAAGAAGGTAAGAAACAGCCCGCCGATCGCTGCCAGCAATCCGGCCAGCGTGTAGGCGGCGAACTTGCCGCGTCGGATCGGCACGCCGGACATGTAGGCCGCGGTTTCCGATGATCCCGCCGCATATGCGGCGCGGCCTAGCACCGAGCGGCTGAATGGCACCCAGATCACCAGCACGATGGCAAGCAGGGCAACAAGGCTCGCCGGCACCACGTCGAACACGCGGCCCGTCAGCGCATCGGCCAGGTTCTCATTGACGGAACCGCCGGGGAATGGCCGCAGCAACAGGCCGATGCCGTAATAGACGGCCCCGGTGGCAATGGTGGCGACGATCGGCTGCAGCCGCCCATAGATGACGATGGCGCCATTGATGGCGCCGCAGAGCAGGCCGACCGCCAGCACGGCGATGACGCCGAGCGTCGTCTGCATCGGCGTGCCCACCACCAGCCAGGAAGCCAGGCAGTTGGTCAAAAGGAAGATCATGCCCACCGACAAGTCGATGCCGGCGGTGATCACCACCAACGTCTGCGCCATGGCGACGAAGGCGAGCAGCACGCCCTTGTTCGCCGCCGTCTGCACGACATTGGCGGTGAAGCCCGCCGGGTGGTTCGAGGTGTAGATGGCGAACATGGCGATGAAGATGCCAAGCGCCAGCAGCGTCCCGCGTTGTTCGGCCAGCCAATAGCGCCAATCCTTCACGCGTCCGCTCCCTGGGTCACCGGGCTGTCCTCGCCATGGATGTTGAGCGCGCTGGCGATCAGCGCCCGCTCGGTGATCCCGGCGCCGACCAGTTCGCGCTTGACCGCCCCATCATAGAGCACAAGCACGCGATCGCAGCAGCCGATCAGCTCGTCATAATCGGTCGAATAGAACAGGATCGCGGCGCCGGCATCGGCGAGCTTGCGCATCAGCAGGTAGAGCTCCTGCTTGGTGCCGACGTCGATGCCGCGCGTTGGATCGTTGAGCAGGATGATGCGCGGTTGCCGCATCAGCCATTTGGCGATCACCACCTTCTGCTGGTTGCCGCCCGACAGCGCGCCGACGGGAATGTCGAGGCCCGCCGTCTTGATCGCAAGCAGGCCGACCATGTCGTCGATCAGTCGCTGCTCGGCGGCCCGGTCGATGACGCCGGCTTTCGACAGCCTGTCGAGGGCGGCGAAGGACAGGTTTTCACGCACCGTCATCGGCAGCATCAGGCCTTCGGTCTTGCGGTCCTCGGGAATGAGCGCCATGCCGATGCTATCTTCCCGCGCGGCCGCGGGGCTGGCGATGGCGACCGGCTTGCCGTCGATGAGGATCTGGCCCGACAGGCCGCGCAGCACGCCGAAGAAGGCCAGCAGCAACTCGCGCTGGCCCTGGCCGTCGAGGCCACCGAGGCCGACCACCTCGCCGGCCTTGACGGTCAGCGAGACGTCGTGCAGCCGGTCGGCCCAGGAGAGCTTGCGGGCTTCGAGCACCGGCGCTGTGGTGGCGGGTGCCGCCGCCGGCTTGGGTGGAAAGATATGGCTGTATTCGCGGCCGATCATCAGCTCGACCACTTCATTGTCGCTCTTCGAGCCCGCCGGATAGCTGGCGACGTTACGGCCGTTGCGAAAAACGGTACACTGGTCGGCCAGTTCGGCGATCTCGTTCATGCGGTGCGAAATGTAGAGCAGCGCCAGCCCTTCCGAGCGCAGCCGCTTCAGCACCGCGAATATCTTCGAGACGTCCGCCGCTGTCAGCGCCGACGTCGCCTCGTCGAGAATGAGGATGCGTGGCTTGCGTGCCAGCGCCTTGGCGATCTCGACCATCTGCCGGCGCGACAACGGCAGGTCCTTGACCAGCGCCAGCGGATGGATGTCGGCGGCACCCGCGCGCGCCAGCGCCTCTTCCGCGATACGGCGCTGCGCCTTGCGGTCGATCATGCCGAAGCGGGTCGGGGGGTCGGAAATGACGATGTTGTCGGCGACGCTGAGTTCGGGAACCAGCGACAGCTCCTGGAAGATGCAGACGATGCCGGCCTTGTTCGCCGCACCGGGTGAAGCGAAGGTTACCTCGCGGCCGTCCAGCATCATTCGGCCCTCGTCGGGCGCCACGACACCGGCCATGACCTTGATCAGCGTCGATTTGCCGGCGCCGTTTTCACCAAGGATGGCATGGATGCTGCCGGCCGAGACCGACAGATCAGCCTTCTCAAGCGCCCGCACGCCTCCGTAGCGCTTGGATATGCCTTCCATGCGCAAGAGCGGAACCGCGCCGTCCATCAGCCCTCCCAGGCATTTGCGATTGACATCAGGCAGCCGATGCCGCGGGTTTCTCCCGCGGCATCGGCTGGTCAGACTATTTGTTTTCCTTGGTCTGACCCATGATCTCCTGCGCGGTGAAATTGATGCCGCAGGTCGGGAAGGAGTTACCGACGAAGAAATTGTCGGACTGGTCGGGGAAGAAATCCTGGCCTTCCTTGAAGTTCGGATCCTCGACAATGGCGAGCGGCAGCTTCACCGATTGCGGCACGACATTGCCTTCGAGCGCGGCAATCGCTGTCTTGATGGCAACCGCCACCTGGGCCGGGCCGGTGCCGGCCGAAGAGCACTTCAATCCGTCGCCGGCATGCGCGGCACAAAATTTGCGGAAGCCGTTTTCCGTCTCGCCGCCGAACGGAACGAACGGATGCTTGGCATCGATCATCGCCTGCACGATGCCGGTATCGCCACCCTGCCCGGTGATGCCGTCGAAGGGCCCGTTGGTGGCAATCGCGTCGGCCGTCGCTTTCTGGGCCACCCCGTCGTCCCACTTGCCGACGACCTCGGTGACGTCCCACTTCTTGCCGGACGCGTCGAAGACCTCATGGATGCCGGCGTGACGATCCGTATCGACGGACGTGCCAGCAACGCCGCGTACCTCGAGCACCTTGCCGCCGTTCGGCACATGCGAGACCAGCCACTTGCCCCACAATTCGCCAAGGCCCTTCTGGTCGACGTTGACGTTGATGGCGTCCTTGGTGTCGAGGATGTTGTCGAAGGCGACCAGCACGACGCCGGCTTCCTTGGCGCGCTTGATGACCGGCCCGAACGCGGTCGGGTTCTGTGCGTTGACGACGATCGCGTCAAAGCCGGAATCGATGAAGTTGTTGATTGCGGAGATCTGCGCCGGCACATCCTCGCCAGTCGATACGACCTTGAATTCCTTCAGCTTCGCGGCAACGTCCTTCTGTGCCGCATAGGCCTTGGCGGTCTGCACCATCTGGATACGCCAGGTGTTGGCGATATAGCCGTTGGCAAGCGCGATGCGATACGGGCCTTCCTTCTTGGGAAACTTGAAGAACTGCGTGTCGGCTGCCCACGGTGCGAAGCAATCCGGCTCGGCAGCCGGGCCCTTGACGATTTCCGGGCCGGCGGCGATCGCCGACGAGCTCAACATGACGAATGCAGTGGCGGCAACGATGCCACCAACAAGTGACTTGATCATCGATATTCCTCCCAGTTGCAGTTCTGATTGTTGTTTTCGCTTTGCGAAGTCTCGCGCGATGGGCCGGCACCTCCTGCCTTGCCAAGCACGTTTTGGTCGCCGGTGATGGCCGACCCGGTCCCTCCCCTCGTCGTCGCCAGCATGGCGAAAACTATCATATTATACATAATAAACAAGAATTAGTTGTTACTTATGTATAATAAACAGGCGCTACCCTCTATGCTCCACGCCTGCTCGACCAGAATGGTAGCGCTACCAAATCGGCCTGTAAACCGGCATTCGCACAGTCGCTTCTGTGTGTTTCAACGAGCGGAGCTCTCGCGGCGCTTGAGCTCGAAGCCAAGGTCGACGACCCGTTGTTCCGGCCTGTTGCCGGCGATCGTCGCCAGCGCCATGGCCACCGCGCGCCTGCCGATCTCATAGCGGTGGGTGCGGATGCTGGTGATCGATGGAAACGCCACCTGCATCATGTCGAGGTCGTTGAAGCCGACGATGCCGATCGTCTTCGGCACGGCGATCGAGGCGCGATGGCATTCGAACAGCACGCCAAGCGCGATGTCGTCATTGTTGCAGAACACTGCGTCGAGCGTCGGCACCTTGGCCAGCGCGTCGCGGAACAGTTCACGCCCGAGCGACACGCTGGACGGCACCGGCGTGGTGGTGACAAGGCGCGGGTCGAACAGGCCGGCGGCCTCCATCGCCGCGCGATAGCCTGCCAGGCGCCGCTGCGAGCGCGGGTCCATGCGCGCGCCCATGAAGCCGATCCGGCGGTAACCCGCCTCGATCAGATGTTCGGTCGCCGTCCTGCCGCCATCGAAATGCGAGAAGCCGACCATCATGTCGACCGGATCGGGCCCGGTCTCCATGACCTGAACCACGGGGCAGCCCGCATTCTCAAGCAATTTTCGCGAGGTTGGCGTCTGGTCGATGCCGGCCACAATCAGCGCTGCCGGCCGTTGCGGCGCGAACACCTGCAGCAGCCGCTCCTCCTCGAGGCCGGAATAATGGGTGTTGCCAAGCTGGATGCGGAACGGGCTGTCCGACAGGCTGTCATAGATGCCGCGCACCACCTCGGCAAAGACGTTGTTGGTGAGCGAAGGCACCAGCACGCCGAACACCTCGGCGCGCGCCGAGGCCAGCGCCCGCGCATTCGGGTCCGGCACATAGCCGAGTTCGTCGATAGCGGCCTGGATCTGGCGACGCAGTTCTTCCGAGACACGCTCCGGCTCGCGCAAGGCGCGCGACACGGTTATGGCGCCGACGCCGGCCTTGCGCGCGACATCGGCAATCGTGGGGCGGCCGCCGCCGCGGCGTGAGCGCGGCTTGATCAAGGGCGCGCTCCACGCGCCAGGCCGGTGCCGCCACGCAATCGCGAAACCAAGTTCAGCGTCTTTGCCACTGTCGCCATGCCAAACCGGCCTGTTGCCGCACCCACCCGGTTTCTGGGGTCGCGCAGCCTTGGGTGGATGTCAAGGCGCGCGGTTCCCTGGCGATATGGTGGAGAGACGCTTCAGGCCATCACGGCGGCGCTGCGCCTTGCCCTCCACACCAACAGCCCGATCGCCAGCAGGTTCAGCACATTCCAGGCGATGCCATTGAGGAAGGCCGCGGCATAGGAGCCGGTCAGGTCGTAGATCCAGCCCGACATCCAGCCGCCGATCGCCATGCCGAAGATGGTGGCCATCATCACGATGCCGATACGCTGGCCGGCTTCTTTGGCCGGCATGTAGTCGCGCACGATGATCGCGTAACAAGGCACGATGCCGCCTTGCGACAGGCCGAACACCAGCGACACGACATAGAGTGAGGCGAGCCCGTCGAAGGGAATGTAGAACAGCAACGACAGGCATTGCAGCACCGAACCGATCAGCAGTGTCTTCACGCCGCCGATGCGGTCGGCAATGAAGCCGGACGCCAACCGACTGACGACGCCGCCTGCCATCATGATCGACAGCATGTCGGCGCCGTGCGCCACGCCGTAGCCGAGATCCATGCAATAGGCGACGATATGCACCTGCGGCATCGACATCGCCACGCAGCAGCCGAGGCCGGCAACGACCAGCAGCACCTGCAAGGCCGCCGGCGACAGCGAGATCGGTTGCACCGGCCGGCTTCCCGGCGAACCGGCGGCGGCCGCCGCCGGAGCGCCGCGCCGCAGCATCAGCACCAGCGGCACCATGGTCACCAGGCAGAAGACGCCGATGGCTGCATAGGTGAATCGCCAGCCTTCCGCCTTCATCAGCGTCGGAATGATGGTCGGCCAGATCGCTCCGGCAAGGTAGTTGCCGGCCGCCGCCGCGGTCACCGCGACACCGCGCCGACGGTTGAACCAGTGCGAGATATCGGCAATCAGCGGCCCGAAGATCACCGAGGTGCCGACACCGATCAGCACCCCTTGGGCAAGGGTGAACTGCAGGATCGAGGTCGACAGCGCCGCGAGCAAAAGGCCGGCGGCGAGCGCGACCGAGGAGAGCAGCGCGGGGATCCAGTAGCCCATACGGTCGATGGCGCGGCCGATCAGCACGTTGCCGGCGGCAAAGCCGACCATGGTCGCGGTGTAGGGCATGGAGGCCGCGGCGCGATCAACGCCGAACTCGGCCTGCACGGCGGGCAGCACCACGACCACCGCCCACATGCCGACGGCGCCGATCGTCGCCAGCAGCATCGAGATGGCAAGCCGCATCCAGGCATAGGGGCTGTCGATGCCGGGGCTCGGCCGGCTGGTATCGGTTCGGGTCAAGGCGTTTCCTGTCGGCGGGCTCGAAAACCGGCTGCCGTTTGCACCACTATCGGCGCATTCGCCGCGCGCAGCAGCGCCACAGCGGGCAAATCCGTGGCTCCAGACTTCCCACGCGGAACCGACGCCAACGTGCTGAGTTTTCCGACAAGCCAACCTGTAAGGGAGTCCTGCCATGACGGCGAAGAAGAAATGGTCGGCCGAGGTGACCGAGCACAGCGACGCGATGGATCTTGAGGATCACATCTTTGAATCCGACGACGCCAGGAAGATTGCCGCCTCTCTCAAGCGATCCGCCGAACACAGCCACCGGCGCAAGGCCGAACCCTTCCAGTCCGCGATGTCGATGCTGAATTTCTACATCAACCGCGCCGGCAAGAACCTGCCCGCCAGGCGCAAGCAAGTGCTCGAGGACGCCAAGGACGAACTGCGCGCCGCCTTTGGGCGTGACAAGGAAGGTTAGTCGCCCGCGCCACCCTCTGCCGCCACCTTGGAGGCTGGGCCCCATCCAGAGGCTGCAAGGGTCTGGCGGCAAGACAGTCGGGATCGGCATCAATCCCGTCCGTCACACGCTATCGACAAGGGATCCGCGCGCCGGCTATGGCGAAGCCTTCGTCGAGGACCTGCACCGCTACGGGGGTTGGCTATCGACTTACCTGGATCGGATGACGCCGTCGGTGTTGGCGAGCAGCTTGCGCACCGCGTTGCGCGCCGCGTCCGGGCGCTGCAGCCGGATGTTCTTTTCGATCGCCTCATGCAACTTCTGCGCATGATTGAGATCGTCAACGGCCCGGGTGGTGAAGGCGAACAGATGATCGAACGCGGATTCGATCAGCACGCCGAGCGGCACCAGAAGATCGTTGCCGGAGGCGCGCAGGATCGCCAGATGGAACCGGGTGTCGGCGCGGGTGCGTTCCTGCAGGCTGGCCGCCTCGCCCATCTCGCGGCAAGCCTGGCTGATCTCGGCCATCTGCTCGTCGGTCCGCCGCATGGCGGCAAAGGCGCTCGCTTCCGGCTCTATGATATGGCGAAACTCCTGCACGGTTTTCAGGAACACCTCGCGGTCCGGCGAGGTCGCGTACCAGGCGAGCACATCGCGGTCGAGGAGATTCCAGCGCTCCTTCGGCTCGACCCAGCTGCCGATCTTGGGGCGCGAGGCCAAAAGGCTCTTGGCCATCAGCATCTTGATCGCCTCGCGCACCGCCGAGCGGCTGACGCTGAAGGTCTCCGACCATTTGGCTTCATTGGGCAAGATGGTGCCGGGCGGATAGTCGCCGCGCACGATCCTCAGGCCAATCTCGTTGGCCAGCGACGTGTGCACGCTGGCGCCCGGAATGCGCGCCGCGTCGGGCCGGCGAACGCCGGCCGGGCGCTCGGCGGCCGCCGCTTTCGACGGCGATTTTTCCTTGTTCGGCTTTGCGTCCCGCATGGGCACCAGAAAGTCCGGTTTGGGCAAGCTGTCAAGCGCAGCAAGCGGGTTGACCCGCAAAGCCGGCGGCTATGCACAATTCACCCGCGAATTGCTCCCCCGCTCAAGCGATCTTGACGTATTTGCGCCAGCTATGCTCCGGGCGGAAGCCGAGCACGTCGCGCGCCTTGCGGTTCGACAGCAGGGTCTCGTATTCGCCAAGCTCGCCCTTGACCGGCACGCCAGGATAGAACCGCTTCAGGAGTTCGGCCGTCGGTAGGTCGGACGAGGTGTCGTCATTGGCGGCGTTGAACACCTGGTAGCCAAGGCCATCCTTCTCGACGGCGCGCAGGGTGATCTGGCCGAGGTCGCGCGCGTCGACATAGCTCCAGGCGATCCGCTTGCGGAAACCGGGATCGGCGAACCATTTCGGAAACAGCGAATATTCGTGCGGCTCGATGACGTTGCCGATACGCAGGGCATAGATGTCGGTGCCATTGCGCTGCGCGAAGGCACGGGCCGTCTTCTCGTTGACGATCTTGGACAGCGCGTAGCTGTCCATCGGGTCGACGTCATACTCCTCGTCGAGCGGGAAATATTTGGGGTCGCGCGGCTCGTTGGCGAAGACGAGCCCATAGGTCGTCTCGCTGGAGGCGATGATGATCTTGCGGATGCCGAGCTTTACCGCCGCCTCGATGACATTGTAGGTGCCGAGCGCATTGATGCGGAACACTTCATTGTCGGGTGTAATCATGATGCGCGGGATGGCGGCGAAATGCACCACGGCATCGACCGGCTGGGCGCGCAGCGACGGGTCGAACTCATGCAGGCCCATATAGCTCGACAGCGCGTTAAACACCTGGCCGCTGTCGGTGATGTCGGTGATCAGCGTGCGCACCTTGGGATTGTCGAGCGGCTTGGTGTCGATGTTGAGCACCTGGCAGCCCTGCTCGACCAGATATTGCACGACATGTCGCCCTGCCTTGCCGCTGCCGCCGGTGAACATGATCCGCTTCGCCATTTTGCTCTCCACATCCTCTGGGATTTATGTGTATTGTCAGACAATAAGGCATTCCGCAATCACCTGCCACCGCCTGCGGCAAAAACCCGCCTCGCCTGCGAAAATGGCAGCGCTGAATATCAATCATTGCAAACAGGACGACACGACATGAACACGACCGCCGCGAGCGAAAAGATCGGCTTCATCGGCCTTGGCCTGATGGGACACGGGATCGCCAAGAACATCGTCGACAAGGGCTACAGCCTGACCTTTCTCGGCCGCAAGAACCGCAAGCCCGCGGAAGACTTGGCTGGCCGGGGCGCCGTGGAAGCGGCCACCTCGCGCGACGTGGCAGCGGCATCCGACATCGTCTTCATCTGCGTCACCGGCTCGCGCGAAGTCGAGGCCATCATTCGCGGTCCCGGCGGCCTCAAGGAGGGCTTGAAGAAAGGCTCGGTCGTCGTCGACTGCTCGACCTCCGATCCGGTCTCGACGGTGGCGATTGCCGCCGAGCTCAAGGCGCTCGGCGTCGACTATGTCGATGCACCGCTGAGCCGCACGCCGAAGGAAGCCTGGGAAGGCACGCTCGATGCCATGGTCGGCGCGCCGGACGCCGTCTTTGCGCGGCTGAAGCCGGTGCTCGAAACCTGGGCCGGACGCATCGTCCATATCGGCGACACCGGCGATGGCCACCGCATGAAGCTTCTCAACAACTTCATTTCGCTGGGCTACGCCGCGATCTATTCCGAGGCGCTGGCGCTGGCGCAGAAGGTCGGCATCTCGCCGCCGCGCTTCGATAGCGTCATCCGCAACGGCCGCATGGATTGCGGCTTCTACCAGACCTTCATGCGCTGGACGCTGGAGGGCGACCGCGACGCCCACAAATTCTCCATCGCCAACGCCTTCAAGGACTTGACCTATCTCGAATCGATGGCCGGTGCGGCCGGCATCGCCAACCCGCTCGGCAATGCCACCAAGAATTCCTTCGCCGGCGCCCATGCCACCGGTCCGGCCGAGCAGTTCGTGCCGATGCTGGCCACGCACATCGCCAAGGTCAACGGCATAGACCTGATGCCGACCAAGGATGGCAAGAAACAGACGATTTGAGGGATCGCCGAGCGCGGGCGCCAATCACCGCCTTGACCGTCCGATGCCGTCGTCGGTGTTGGCCAGCAGCCTGTGCACGGCGCTGCGCGCAGCTGCCGGACGTCGCAGGCGGATGTTCTTCTCGATCGCCTCGTGCAGCTTCTGTGCCTGGCGCTGATCGCCGACCTGTTGCGTCGTGAACGCGAAGAGATGGTCAAGCGCCGATCTCGATCAGCACACCGAGCGGCACCAGAAGGTCGTTGCCGGAGGCGCGCAGGATGGCGAGATGGAAGCGCGTGTCGGCGCGGATACGCTCCGGCAGGCTCAAGGCCTCGCCCATCTCGCGGCAGGCCAGGCTGATCTCGGCCATCTGTTCGTCGCTGTGCCGCAGGGCGGCGAAGGCCGATGCTTCCGGTTCGATGATGTGGCGGAACTCCTGCACTGTGCGCAGGAAAGCCTCACGATCGGGCGCGGTCGCGTACCAGGCCAGCACGTCGCGATCGAGCAGGTTCCAGCGCTCTTTCGGTTCGACCCAGCTGCCGATCTTGGGGCGTGACGCCAAAAGGCTCTTGGCCATCAGCATCTTGATGGCTTCGCGCACCGCTGACCGGCTGACATTGAAGGTCTGCGCCCATTTGGCCTCGTTGGGCAGGATCGTGCCGGGCGGGTAGTCGCCACGCACGATCCTCAGTCCAATCTCGCTGGCCAGCGAGGCATGGACGCTCGCTCCAGGCACATGCGCCGAACCGGCACCGCGCACGGCGGCCGGATGGCGACTGGTTTGCGCCTTGGTCCGGCTGGGCCGCTTCTTTGACTTTTTGTCCGGCATCCACGTTCCAATACGTCGGCCGTCTGTCGTCCGGAATGGTCCGAACCTGCGCGGCGCGCCGATCTCGTTGCCGAAAAATCCAAACCCTGGGCGCGCCAAAGCTGGAGCCCGTTGCCCCCAACCACCGCGTCCCGTTCGAGAGTTGGCGGGGCGCCCGTTGCCGGGCGCCCCGAAATCGAGAACCTACTTCTGGATGCAGGTGTCGACCGTGTCCTTGGTGCATTCGTCGAGGCCGGTGAACACCGGATCGGCGACGGCCTTGCCTTCGATGAGATCAATCATCACCGACGGTGCCTTGTAGCCCATTTCGAACGGCCGCTGGCCGACCAAAGCGGTCACCAGGCCGTCCTTGGCGATCGCCACTTCATCGCCGATCGTGTCGGCGGCGCCGATGACGAAGTCGTTGCTGGCCAGCTTGTCCTTCAGCGGCCCGACCAGATCGCGATAGGGCTGCGGTGCGCCGAACAGCGGCCAGCCGCCCATGATGCCGAATGCATCGAGCTTGGGGTTGGCGGCGAGGATGTCGGTCATCGCCTGCACGCCCTTGGCACCGTCGTCATTGGTGAACACCGGGCAGCCGGCGACTTCGGTCCAGCCACCTTCGCCGGCAAGTGCCGCGAGGCCCTCCTTGCCCGTCAGGGCGTCGCGCATGCCTTGCGCGCGGCGGAGGATGTTGTCGGCCGCCGGGTTGCCCTCGATGGTGCAGATCGTGCCGCCATTCGGCTTTGCCTTCTTGATGTATTCGCCGATCTTCTTGCCCATCAGGTAATTGTCGGTGCCGAGATAGGTCTTGCGCAGCGCGGCATCTTCCTTGCTGAGGTCGGCATCGACGGTCATGATCGGGATCGTCGGATTGGCGGTCTTGATCGTCTGCGCGATCAGCGGCGCGTTGGACGGCGAAATCGCCATCGCCACGGTGTCGGCCTTGCTCAGCATATCCTGGACGATCTGTGCCTCGCCGGCTTCGTCGGAAGTCGACGCCGGACCGGTGTAGAAGCATTCATATTCCGAGCTGGCGTTTTCCTTGTTCCACTTCTCGCAGCCCTGGTGGATGGCTTCGAAGAACGGATTGTCGAGACCTTTCACCACAATGACGAGCTGTTTCTTGGCCAATGCCGGCCCGGCGCCAAGCGCCATCATGGCGGCGGCGGCGAGCAAAAGTGATTTCCTCATGTTAGTCCTCCCTTGAAACAGACGGACACGGCGTGCCCGCCACACAAATCGACCGGACGCGTGATGACAGAGGTTCGTTTCGCGAGCACTCGTGTCGCCAAGACAGATCGATAAGCATTTCCAGATGCGGTTTCGGACCGGCTCAACCACACGGGTCCAGCCGGAACCTCGACCGATAAACCTTCGCCGATTCCACCGGGCGAACCGCCCGAAGGGATCGGCATAATCTCCTCCGATGCTTAGCTAATATCGGCTCGCCGCCAACGTCAATGCTATTTGTCCTACAAAACGGATTTTTGAAATAATCCGACCTTGATTCGTCCGACAATTGATTGACGCGCGCCGGCTTTTGCGTAAAAGAACGCTAACGCTGTTTCCGGGAGGAGCTGGGGAGAGCGAAGGCCAAAGCAGCGCCGGCATCCACGCCGGGAACAGCGGCGGGTCACAAAGCACGGGGAGGCAGCAGGCTGGTGGCGGTTCTCGAACTCACCAATATATCGAAGCATTTCGGCGCCATCCAGGCGGTCAACGACGTGTCGCTGTCGATCGAGCCCGGCCAGGTGGTCGGCCTGATGGGCGACAATGGCGCCGGCAAGTCGACGCTGGTCAAGATGATCGCCGGCAATTTCCGCCCGAGCCATGGCGCCATGCAGATGGACGGCAAGGAGCTGATCCTGCACAAGCCGGTCGAGGCGCGCCAGCACGGCATCGAGATCGTCCACCAGGACCTCGCTCTGTGCAACAACCTGACGGCGGCGGCGAATGTCTATCTCGGCCGCGAACTGCGCAAGGGCGTTGGCCCGTTTCGCATTCTCGACTATGCCGCGATGTACAAGCGCGCCGGCCAGATCTTCGCCGAATTGAAGTCCGAAACCCGCCCACGCGACCTCGTCAAGCAGATGTCCGGTGGTCAGCGCCAGGCGGTGGCGATCGCCCGTACCATGCTGTCGCAAGCCAAGATCGTGCTGATGGACGAGCCGACGGCGGCGATCTCGGTGCGGCAGGTGGCGGAAGTGCTGAACCTGATCCGCCATCTGCGCGACCAGGGCATCGCCGTGGTGCTGATCAGCCACCGCATGCCCGATGTCTTCACCGTCGCCGATCGCGTCATCGTCATGCGGCGCGGCCGCAAGGTCGCCGACAAGACGATCGCGTCGAGCTCGCCCGAGGAAGTCACCGGGCTGATCACCGGCGCCATCGAACAGGTTTGATTTCAGGCGTTTTTACCACGCACAGCAGATGAAGGTCGACGATGGCACTGACAATTGACCAGCCGATCGAACACAAGCAGCAATCCTTGCCGGCACGGATGTTTGCCAGCCAGACCTTCTGGGTGGTGATCGCGGTCATCCTCGCCTGCCTGTTCCTGTCGTTCGCCACCGACGCCTTCGCCACCTCGAAGAACCTCTACAACATCACCCGCAACGTCACCTTCGTCGCCATCGTCGCGCTCGGCATGACCTTCGTCATCATCACCGGTGGCATCGACCTGTCGGTCGGCTCGGTGCTGTGCCTGTCGTCGATGGTGCTGGCCGTCACCATGCATGCCGGCTACTCGATCGAGGTCGGCATCCTGGCCTCCATCTCCACCGCGCTCGCCATCGGCGCCTTCAACGGCATTATGATCGCCTATCTCGGCTTTCCACCGTTCGTGGTGACGCTCGGCATGCTGTCGATCGCCCGCAGCCTGGCCATGGTCGCTTCCAACAACACAGTCGTCTTCCAGTTCGGACCGGACCATGCCAAGCTCTTGTCGCTGGGCGGCGGCGCCTGGGTGTTCGGCATCGCCAATCCGGTGCTCTACACCATCGTTCTGGCGCTGATCACCGGCTTCATCCTGCGTTGGACCAAGTTCGGCCGGCACATCTTCGCCATCGGCGGCAACGAGCATGCGGCGACGCTGACCGGCGTTCCGGTGCGCCAGATCAAGGTTGCGGTCTACATGATCTCGGCGCTTTCGGCGGGCATCGCCGGCGTCATCGAAACCGGCTGGCTCGGCGCCGTCACCACCAACATCGGCACCGGCATGGAGCTGCAGGTGATTGCCGCCACCGTCATCGGCGGGGCCAACCTTGCCGGCGGCGTCGGCACCGCCTTCGGCGCCATCGTCGGTGCGGCCCTCATCGAAGTGATCCGCAACAGCCTCGGCCTGCTCGGCATCAATGCCTTCTGGCAAGGGGTGTTCATCGGCGGCGCCATTCTGCTGGCGGTGCTGTTCGACCGCATCCGCAATTTCCGCCGCAGCGACTAGGCCGAAACGGTCCATGGCAAGCTCCCTGTTCAGTCTCGAGGGCCGGCTGGCGCTTGTGACCGGCGCCGGCCAGGGCATAGGCTTCGCCCTGGCGCGCGGCCTCGCCGAACACGGGGCGAGCGTGGTGCTCAACGGCCGCGACCGCGCCGGGATCGACAGCGCCGTCGAAAAGCTGCGCGATGCCGGCTTCAAGGCGCATGCCTCGGTCTTCGATGTCACCGACTTTCAGGCAGTGAACGCCGACGTCGCCCGCATCGAGGCCGAGATCGGCGCCATCGACATCCTCGTCAACAATGCCGGCATACAGGTCCGCGCGCCGCTCGAGGACTTTCCCGAGGAGCAATGGGAGCGGCTGTTCAAGACCAATGTGTCGGGCGCCTTCCATGCCGGCAAGGCCGTCGCCCGCCACATGATCCCGCGCGGCAAGGGCAAGATCATCAACATCGGCTCGGTGCAGAGCGAACTGGCCCGGCCGAACATCGCGCCCTACACCGCGACCAAGGGCGCGATCCGCAACCTGACCCGGGGCATGTGCACCGACTGGGCGAAACATGGCCTGCAGATCAATGCCATCGCGCCCGGCTATTTCCGCACCGAGATGAACCAGGCGCTGGTCGACAATCCGGAGTTTTCCGCCTGGCTGGAAAAGCGCACGCCGGCCGGGCGTTGGGGCAATGTCGACGAGCTGATCGGCGCCGCCGTGTTCCTGGCCTCCGATGCATCGTCCTTCGTCAACGGTCACACACTCTATGTGGATGGCGGCATGACGGCCTCGGTCTGAGAGGCAATTCGCTCCCGGGCGCTATTCGTTCTGCTACCTATCGCTCAGTCTGAAAATCCTCTGTCGTGGCCGGCTGTGGGTGTCCGCACAGCGACCCCGCCTTGACGCGCGCCCGAACTCGGCCGCACAATCCCCACTGCAGGCGAAGGGAGGCCAGTCGTCTGCGGGAGGATATACCCATGACGGAAGCGATCAGGCTCTACTGGGGCCGGTTCGGACATGTTTCTGTCCTGAATGTCGCAAGCGACTTCGTCACCCATGCCCATGGCGAGGCACATCTGATCATCTGGTTGGAAGGCACCGCCGGCGAGATGACCGTCGGCCGCGAGACGGTACGGCTCGGCCCCCGCACCGCCGCCGGCATCAACTCCTTCCAGCCGCACAGCCACGTCCTGTCACAGAACGGCACGCCGGGCCTGTTCCTCGCCTTCTACATCGATCCGGACTGGGCTCGCCGCCGCCGCGACCTGCCTTCATCGGCGCCGTTGTTCTCACAGGCGGCAATCAACCTCGAGCCGTGGCTGCACCAGGCCGCCGCCAACCTGCTTGACCATCTCAGCGACAATGAGAGCGTCGACGATGTCGCCAACTACGAGATCGAACGCTTCATCGACAGCGTGCTCGATGCCGCCGACGCCTCGGCGCCACAAGAGGCGCGCATCCGCATAAACACCATGCAGGATTTCCGCGTCCGCAAGGCGATCCAGCTGATGAGGGCCAATGTCTGCGAGCGCATCTGCTTCGATGAGGTGGCGCGCAGCGTCGGCCTGTCGCGGCCCCACTTCTTCGCCCTGTTCAAGGAACAGACAAACCTGACGCCCAATGTCTACTGGAACACGCTGCGCATGGAAGAAGCGGTACGGCAGTTGCAGTGGTCGCAGGAGCCGCTGATCTCGGTCGCCTGCAATCTCGGCTTTACGACCCAGGGCAATTTCTCGCGCTTCTTCCGGGACCATGTCGGCGTGCCGCCGACGCTTTATCGCGAGGCGGCGCGGGCGATCGCCTGAACCACCTGCCGCCACCTTTTTGAGACACCCACCGTATAGCCGACATCGAATGGAGTCGGGAAGCGATGTCTCATTTGCGCCCTCTCCGGACGTGCGGGATAGCCATCAGGACCCGTCGCGTATCGTTGGGCCGAATTGCCGAGCATCCCAGCGGGCATTGAATTACCGCGCCGCGCCAATGTTGCGATGACGGCGCTACCTCTCGCTTGTCAGCTGGCGGAGCCAACCGGCTTCAGCATCAGTCGATTGCGATCCCTGGCTCTAGATTAGAATGACGTTGCCATCAAAAGAGGTCTCGTCGAATGCCTCGCGCGCCCAACCAAGAGTCCGAGGTACAGACTGAAGTCGACCTTTTCGAAATCTAGGCCGCCATGACCGGAGGCAAGGTGATAATGCACGAACAACCTTGAATGTATCGTCCGGCAGATCAAGGTCCACAAATACTACTGGTACCCCTGTCTTTTTCCCAACTACATCGCTCAGATCCGCGGCTGGCGTGTTGGTAGAAGGAATGGCAGGTGCGTCGAGATCGGGCAAGAGGTGGGCCATGCGTGAAACCGATGCGGAGCGCGACCAAGACAAGAACCGTCCGGCTGGGCCTTCTGGCCTACCGGACTGCAACGCCCTCTTCTCGGCGAGGATAAGCGATAGCTCACTCTGCAACATCTCCAAGACGGCCGACTGACTAGCTTGCCGGACCGACAAATGCGCTGCGAAACCATAGGCGATATTTGAGCCGTTCTGATCGGCCGAAATGGCGGCGATGACTGGCACGCCGAGGTCGTTCGTTAGATCCAGGAGCCAGGTGCGTCGTTGCCGCCGCTCCAGCCAACGTCGCAGATCCGATTGGGCCGGTTCATTAAGCGTTCCGAGCGACACCGAAGGACGTCTTATGCGCCCGTACCACCAGATAGCAACTGCATCTCGTTCCACAAGTTCCAGCAGCGCGGTGACCTGGGCAGTGGAGCGGTCAATGCCGGCGGCAAGACCATTGCTATCTGTCGGTCCCTCCCCGAGCACGACGTTGACGATTGGCACGAATACGTCTGGGCCAGCGCGATTTGGCTTCGCCAAGCACCAGCTGGTGCAGTTGGAGACATGTTCCTTGACGACCGACCATGCGCGCGGCGTAATCAATTCACCTGGATTGGGACCATCTCGGAGTTGAACGTCCGAAAACTGCCAAAATTGGTTGGGCGCGATAGAACGTCCTGGCAGATCGGTTGCACGCGCCTCAATAATTTGGAGAGCGCCGATTTGAGAAGCCGCCGCTCGCTCCGCCATTTCGCCGAGACAGGATGCCAGCGCATTCTCGCGCGTCAGACCCCGTCCCGAGCCGAGTATCTCGGCTTTGCCAGCGGACTCCCGTGCAGCGACGATGAACTCCGCAGGAGCATCGGTATGGGTCAGATGAAGTAAGTCGAAATTTCTGTTCACCGGTTCAGTACGCCCTCTTTGTGCTGACAGGCTTATGTGTTAGAGTTCCCTAAATTACTCTGAGCCATTCATTCTAGACTTACGGAAGCTTGAAAGCTTACCAGGGAGGTATGAGATGCGGCTTCGGACCATTCCTACCGTGAAGAGAGACAGTGAGGACGACGGCGGCTCGCTCACTTTTGCAACAGACCCCGGGGCGTGTCTAAAGGTAGGAAAACTGATATATAAAGCGGCCACTGACCAAGGTGAATTTCAGAATTTTGTCGCGGATCCAATAGCAGCCTTGAAGGCTGCCGGTATAGATCCGGCGCAATTGGATAAATTGAAGATTAATGTAGTTCGTGACGATGAATCTACGGTACATATTGTGATACCGGTGGTAAATGAACACAAAGGGACTTTAGATATTTATCTTCAGGAGTTGGGTTTCGTGACGATCATGGGGTGTAGGTAGCAATCTCTGAAGCGGGCATCCGGTGATTTCTGAAATGAGCTTGGCCAAGCAAGTCAGAAATTCCTCGCGTCTATGCCGATCAGAGACGAGAGTGATCTGATCCAACCACTGCATCGCTGCGACCGGGCTAAAGCATCCGCCTTCCCAACGTGTTTCAACTATTTTCAGGAATGCAATCGTGGATGTATGAGCTTCGTCGTGGCGGGCACTCTTGGTCAACGCGAACGCATTCCATGCCAGCGGCTCGGCCAGTCCGAATGACCAGAGGGCTGAGCCATGATCGAGGGCTCGTTCATAGGCTCCGGCCATGGCAAATGCCTGAAGTCCGAAGAAATGGAAAAAGTCTGGCGTCGCGGGGTGGAGGTGAAACGCCCTCTCTGCATACGTAACAGCCGCATTGCCGTCACCATAGCAGGCGAGTCCCTCGGAAGCGGATATCAAAACGGCGGGGTCATAGGGGTCAAGCTCGACGGCGCGCCTGAATTCCTTTTCTCCCTGGGTGTAAAGCCCCATGCGGTAATAAGCCCACCCTAGAACGCCACGGTTCCTGGCGTCCCACGGATCGATCGCCACAGCATTCTTGGCCAAGGCGAGTGCTCCGCTGAACGAAAGTGAGGTGACCTCGCTGCTAGGGTTTGCCATTGGCTGACAAAGTTGAATGGAAGCGAGCCCTGCGATAGGGCGAGAAAATCCCGGATCCAGGGCGGCGGCTCGACGTAACATGGAAACAGCGCCATCGAGATCATGCGAACGAAAGCTTTCGGTTAATCGGTCGGCGTCCAACCATATACTGTAAGCATCATCCAGCTTTTTTCCTGCTTGTAGATGGTCGGTTGCGATTGCGTATTCAACGTGGCTGACAATCCGATCCAAATCTGCCAGCGACGCTGTAACAATGCCCAGGTTTTCATTGTCCATTCGCTCCGAAAGCAGATGCGTCCTATCGATGTTCCTGCTCAATCTGAAGGACGCCTGCAGTCGCCTTTCGTCGACCCAAATATTCATCATGAGCGCGTAAGTCGCATCGAGGCGTTCCCCGGGGTGCGTTGGGAGCAACAATGCAAGACTGTGCGATCGTCCCAATGCTCCCACCAGCTCTTCAAACAGGAAACCAGCAAGCCCGTTGGCTAACTCCGGGGGTCCTACTGGTGGCCTGGCAACCAACACGACGGAAGGCAGCCGCCGGCAGGTCAATGACCCGCCTGATGCTTGTTGGTTCAAAGCTTCGCGCTTGGGACTCTGCGCGGCCTCGGCGAGCCGCAGCAAAGCCGCTGGAGGCTCGGAATCGAGATCACGTCTAAATGCCTCGCGGCATGCCTCATAGCGTCGAAGTGCTGCGGATATATTGCCTTTGTCTAGCGCCCATCCAATCAAAGCCGAGTGAGCAGCCTCGTTTGTTGGCTCAATTCGAATGAGAAACTCCGCCAGCTTATGAAGGTCCGGCTCGCATCCCGTTCGAACAGCGACCGCAAGAGCCACGCCAGCCGAACGTACGAAAATTTCTGTTATGTGCATCCGCTCGATGCTCAACCAGACGTCGAATTCGGGGTCCGGAGAAAGCAGGCCCTCCAAGAGTCCACCATCCCAATGGTCCGCCGCAAAGAGGATTGCTTCGGAGTTCCCCTGGGCCAACATCTGTTCGGCTATCCGCACATCGACGCGGAGTTCTCCCAGATCGATTCCAATCGTGTCTCTTGTGGCTCGAAGGAGCTGTTTGGCTCTTTCTCCGAATGTGCGTCTGAGGTCGGCCAAGGTTTGGCGAAGCGAGTCGCGCGCTTGTTCGTCACCTCTGCTGCTCCATAGCAATCCGCAGATTTTCTCTCGTGTAGCTTGCCCATCGCGCTGGAGCGCCAGAAAAGCGAGTAAGCAGACAGACCTTCTGGATTTTGGAGTCAGGTCGCGCCCATCGCAATCGTGCAAGGCAACCCTGCCCAGCAACTTTAGGTACGGCCGCGTGTCTGGTTCAGCTGCTCCGACCATAGGTCACGACGCCTCACATCGTGTAATTTAGCTCATTATCATGTATCACGTCTTGGGTCTTTAGTCCTTTTCCGGCAGCCACCACTCGCCAAATCAAAAATTTCCGGTTTCGAGTTTTCACGATCGGGGCTTCATTTTTTCACGGAAGGCACCGGACCCGTTCGTAACCTCCATGCAGTTTCTCAATCACGAGAGACTAACAAAAGGAGGATGATATGTTGTACTTTGCTTCCAACCAGACGACTCGCATCACTCGTACGGTTTCGCTTGTAGTGTTCGGCCTTTTGGCGAACTCGATCGTGAGCGAAGCTGCCTATTCGAACGCCGCCCCCTTCGTCGGTGTTCACAGTCTACGTGCCGACAATGGCGACTTCGACACCTGGGGTGACCCGGCGACTCGAGATTCATTCGTCGCTAAAGGCATGGTGGATCCTGTCCAGGCAGGGACCATCGGGAATGCCGGCGCCCAGTCGACGTCCAAGTGTCTCGGGGTGAGCCCACGAATGTATGACCCTGTCAGTCCCAACTGCCGGAACTGAGGTCCAGAAAGGGGCGGTCTATAGCACCGCCCCTCTCTAGCCGGCTGAATGCGCTCCGGAGGTCGCTTGGCGCAAAACAGACCCAAACGGCGCAATCAAAGGCTTCACGCACCATGAAGCGTGGCAAAGAAAGAAATTCGGAGGTCGACCGTTTTTCAGACTCCTTGATACGCACTCAAGACGCATTGATAAGCGCCCCGGAGACGGCCGCCCTACCCTTGCCCAACTGTCGCATTGCAAGGGAACATCCATATGGCGAAAGTCACCATCTCCAGCGTCATCGACGCGCCGGTCGAACAGGTCTGGGCGCGCATACGCGACTTCAACGGACTGCCGAGCTGGCATCCGCGCATGGTCGAAAGCCATATCGAGGACGGCAAGGACGCCGGCACGATCGGCTGCGTGCGCAACTTCCAGCTCGCCAGCGGCGCCCGCATCCGTGAAAAGCTGCTCGACTTCTCCGATGCGAACTTCCTCGTCAGCTATTCCATCCTGGAGACGCCGCAGCCGCTGACCAATCACAAGGCGACACTGCAACTGCGGCGCGTCACCGATGGTGACCGCACCTATGCCGAATGGACCGCCAGCTTCGACGCGGCACCCGAGGAAGCCGACAAGCTGGCCGAGGGCATGGGTGCCAATGTCTTCCAGGGCGGCTTCAACGCCCTGAAGAGCCATTTCGCCGGGCAGAGCTGAGGGAGCGGGCCATGGCGCTGGCGCTGCAGACTTTTGCAACCGTGAAAGACGCCAACGTGGCGCTGAAGGCCCAGGGCACCTGCTACCTCGGCGGCGGTACACTCGTGGTCCGCGCGGCCAATGAAGGCGATGTTTCGGTCTCCGGCTTGATCAGGTCGACCGACCCGGCCCTCTCGGCCATCGAGGTTACCGGCGGCAAGGTCCGCATCGGCGCTTCGGTGACGATGGCGGCGATCGCCCGCCATCCGGACCTCGGCACCCTTGCCATGGCCGCCCGCGCCGTCGGTGGCCCGGCGATCCGCAACATGGCGACCGTCGGCGGCAATTTGTTCGCACCGGCACCCTATGGCGATTTCGCCGTTGCCTTGCTGGCGCTTGGCGCCACGGTCAGCACCGACGATGGCGAAACGCCGATCGAGACCTTCCTGACCAATCGGGACGACAGCCGCGCCATCGTCACCTCGGTCGGCTTCACGCTTCCGAAGGCTGGCGATTTTCGCTTCCTGAAAGTGTCGCGGGTCAAGCCGAAAGGCATCTCGGTGCTCAGCATCGCCGCCATGCTCGAACAGGCTGGTGACGGCACCGTGTCGTCGGCGCGGATAGCACTTGGCTGCATGGCCGACCGACCAATGCGCGCCAGGGCGGCGGAGAAGGCGCTGCTCGGCAGGAGGCTTGACCAGGACGGCATCGCGCCGGCGCTGGCCGCCGCCGGTGAAGGCACCTCGCCGATCACCGATCCGATCGCCAGCGCCTGGTATCGCGCGGAAGTCCTGCCGGTCCATCTGCGCCGGCTGTTGCTCAGCTAATCACCTGTCGGGGGGCGCGCGTCTGTCCGATCGTTCGGGCAGGCGCGCAAGGAGGAAACATGGCAAAGGTCCCGGTTCAATTCACGCTCAACGGTTCTGAAAAGGCCGAATTCATCGACAGCGGCACGACGCTGCTCAACGCCTTGCGCGACAAGATCGGTGACACCTCGCCGAAAGGCGGCTGCCATCAGGGCACCTGCGGCGCCTGCTCGGTCATCATCGATGGCGAGCTCAGGCTCTCCTGCCTGACGCTGGCCGAGACCTGCAATGGCGCAGCGATCACCACGACATCGGGGCTTTCGGAGGGCGGCGTCCTGCATCCTCTGCAGCGCGCCTTCCTCGACACCTTCGCCACGCAATGCGGTTTCTGCACGCCTGGCATGATCATGGCCGCCAAGGTGCTGCTCGACCACACGCCCAATCCCAGCCGCGACGAGGTGGTCGAGGCGCTGTCGGGCAACATCTGCCGCTGCACCGGCTACGAACCGATCATCCAGGCGGTGCTGCTTGCGGCCCGCGCCAATTCGCAGAACGCGGCCTGAGGGAAGCAACCATGGAACTGCGCAAGAACTATTTCGCCGATGTGCGCAAGGACGATCTGCACGAGATCGGCCAGCCACGGCCGCGCTCGGATTCCCCCGGCCACGTCACCGGCAAGACCGCCTTTTTCGCCGACCGCAATTTCCCCGGCATGCTGCACCTGAAGATGGTGCGCAGCCCGCACCACCATGCCCGCATCCGCTCGATCGACACGTCGGAGGCCGAGAAACATCCGGGCGTCGTCAAAATACTGACCGCCAGGGACGTGCCGCACAATGTCTACACCATCCTGATCCTGATCCAGATCGGGCCGGAGGACGAAACCGTGCTGGCCGATGGCAAGGTGCGCTGGAAGGGCGAGGCCGTGGTGGCGGTGCTGGCCGAGACCGAGCGCGCGGCGCAGGAGGCGGCGGCCAAGGTCAAGGTCGACTATGAGGTGCTGCCGGCCGTCTTCGACATGGAGGAAGCGCTGAAGCCCGGCGCGCCGCTGGTCAACGAGTACCACGGCCAGAACTACTATCTCTATGACAGCGGCGAGTGCCGCAAGGTGCGCTTCGGCGATGTCGAGGCGGGCTTTGCCGGCGCCGATCATGTGCTGGAGCAGACTTACCAGTCCTCGCCGATCGAGCATGCACCGACCGAGACCACCGGCTGCGTGGTCGCGCCCGAGGGTAATGACCGCTTCACCTGCTACACCAACACGCAGGCGATGTTCTTCACCCTCGACAATGCCTCGATCATCCTGCAGATGCCCGGCAACAAGCTGCATTTCGTCGGCGGCACCGTCGGCGGCGGCTTTGGCGGCAAGGTCGACGTCATCGTCGAGCCGATCGCCATTCTCGGCGCCAAGCTGACTGGCCGGCCGGTCTCCTTCATCTATAGCCGCGAGGAGGAGATGCAGATCTCCTCGCCGCGCGCCGCCGAAAAGGTGGTCATCAAGGACGGCGTCATGAAGGACGGCCGCATCGTCGCCCGCAAAGTCACCGGCTTTACCGATGCCGGCGCCTATTCGCGCCACTCGCCCTATGGCGCCCAGAAAGGCGCCGGGCATTACCCCGGCCCCTACACGATCCCCAATGTCTGGATCGACACCTATTGCGTCTACACCAACCGCACGCCCTCCTCCGCGATGCGTGGCTTCGGCGTCACCATCGGCGACTTCGCGCTGGAAGTGCAGATGGACAAGCTGGCGCGGCTGATCGGCATGGACCCGCTCGAATTCCGCTTCATCAACGCCTATCGCGACGGTGACATGAAGGCGCATCGCCAGCCGACGGAGGGGGCGGCGCTGATCGAATGCATGCAGGAAGCCTCGCGCGCCGCCAACTGGCCGGTGGCGGAGAAGTACATGGCGATGTCCTCCTACGCGAAGGGAGCTTGAGATGGCGATCAGGCGCGGACGCGGCGTCGCCGCGATCAACTATCCGACCGGCATGAACCTCGGCGGCGATCCAACCCAGGCGCTGGTCCATTCGACACCGACCGGCAATTTCATGGTGACGCTGTCATCGGTCGATCTCGGCCAGGGCATGAAGCAGATCATGGCGCAGATCTGCGCCGAGACAATCGGCGTGCCGACCGACCGCGTCGTCGTCGACACCGCCGACACCGACACCGGCCCGCACTGCATGGGCACGTTTGCCTCGCGCGGCACGCATCGTGCCGGCAACGCCGTCATCCAGGCCGCCAGGGAAGCGCGCCAGGTGATGCTGGAAGTGGCGGCCGAGGAGTTGGAGGTCAATGCGTCCGACCTCGAGACCGACGGCCAAGGCAACATCCTGGTCAAGGGCGCCCCGCAAAAATCGATCTCGATCTTCGATGTCGCGCTGTCGGCGCATTTCAAGCGCGGCCGCTCGATCTCCGGCCGCGGCATGTTCCTGATCCCGCGCTCCTATCCGGAGAAGGAGACCGGCGCGATGAAGCCGTCGACCTGCTACGCGCATGCCTGCACGGTGGCCGAGGTCGAGGTCGATGACGAGACCGGCGAAGTCACCGTGCTGACGGTCAAGAACATTTTCGAGATCGGCCGCGCGCTGAACCCGAAAATGGTCGAACAGCAGCTCGTCGGCGGCTCGTGGATGGGCATCAGCCACGCGCTCTACGAGACGACCGAGCCTTACTATCCCGACCGCGACCATGGCGGCACCGATTTCAACCAGTATTTGATGCCGGGTCCCGGTGATCTCGCCGAAACCGAGATCATCGTGCTGGAACGGCCTTCCGCCGACGGACCTTACGGTGCCAAGGGACCGGGCGAAATGTGCGCCAATCCACAGATTCCAGCGGTCGCCAATGCCGTCTTCGACGCGGTCGGCGTGCGCGTCGACACGCTGCCGATCACACCGGAACGCATCCTGCGCGCGCTCAAGGCGCAAGCACCGAATTGAGTGCTGACAATGCCTGAGGTGAACGCCGAGACTGTCGCGACCTCGCCGGAGGCGGTGGCGCAGCACCTCGCCGCCTCGCGCTATCTGGCCGATGAGAGCCTGGCCACCGCCATCTTCCTGGCCATCCGGCTGGGCAAGCCGCTGCTGCTCGAAGGCGCGCCTGGCGTCGGCAAGACGGAAGCGGCCAAGGCGATCGCCGGCCTACTCGGCCGCGACCCTGGTGCGGCTGCAGTGTTACGAAGGCATCGACGCCGCGCATGCGCTCTACGAATGGAATTACCAGCGCCAATTGCTCGCCATCCGCCATGCCGGCGACAAGGAAATCGACATCTATGACGACCGTTTCCTGATCGCCCGGCCGCTGCTGCAGGTTTTGAGGGCGCCGGAGCAGCGCGTGCTGCTGGTCGACGAGATCGACCGTTCCGACCATGAATTCGAGGCGCTGCTGCTGGAATTTCTCTCCGATTTCCAGATCAGCATTCCCGAGCGCGGCACCATCCGCGCTGCCGCGCAGCCGATCGTCATCCTGACCTCGAACCGCACCCGGGAGTTGGCCGAGGCGCTACGCCGCCGCTGCGTCTATCACTGGATCGGCTATCCCGACGCCGAGCGCGAAGCCGCCATCATCATGCTGCGCGCCGGCGATGTGGCCGAGGCGACGGCGCGCGCCGCTGCGGCAGCGGTGCAGGCCATCCGCGCCCGGCCGCTCGCCAAGCCGCCCGGCATCGCCGAGGCAGTCGAATGGGCCAATGCCGCCACCATCCTGGAAAAGGGCGGCAGCCCGTGGCCGGAGGCGTTTCGCCGCGCCATCGGCGTGCTGATCAAGGATGAGGAAGACCTCTCCTACATCGCGCCGGAGTTTGGCCGGATCGTCGAGGAGGCACTGGCGTGAGCGCCCTACCCCGCGCCGCCGCACCCTTCCTAGGCTTCGGTCGCCTTCTGCGCCGCTACGGCTTCGCTGTCGCGCCGGAGCAAGTTTCCGGCTTCATGCAGGCTGTGACCCTGCTCGGGCCGCGCTCCATGGCCGATATCCGCGAGGCCGCCCTTGCTACGCTCGCACCGCCACCCGACCGCCGCGACGAATTCGAAGCGCATTTCCAAAGCCATTTCTACGGCCACACATCGGCCGTGGTCGAAGGCGACACTGACGAGGAAACCCGCATCAAGGATGATGGCGGCTCGGATCAGCAAGAGATCGAGGTGGTCAGCCCGCAGGAAGGCGGCGAACTGTCCTCCGGCGCCGAACAGCTGAGCACGCGCGACTTCCAGCGCGACGACGACAGGCTGACCGGTTTTCGACGCAAGCTCGCCTCTGCCCTACCCGCCCGCCGCTCCTTCCGCACCGTGCGCACCCACGCGCGCGGCAAGCTCGACCTGCGCCGGTCGCTCAGGGAAATCATCGGCGCCGATGGCGACGTCCCCTCGCCGCTGCTGCGCCGCCGTCAGACCGTGCCGCGCAAGCTGCTAATGCTCATCGACGTCTCTGGATCGATGAAACTGCACACCGCGGACTATCTCAAGCTCGCCCATGCCGCCGTGCAAGGTGGAGATCGCGTCGAGATCTTCACCTTCGGCACACGGCTGACCCGCATCACCTCAGCGCTGCGTATTCGCGACCGCGACCAGGCGCTGGCGCGTGCGACGGCCTTGGTCGACGATTGGGACGGCGGCACCCGAATGGGGCCAACCCTGCTCGCCTTCCTCTCGGTGCCGCGCTTCTCGGCCTTCGCACGCGGTGCTGCAGTCGTCATCCTTTCGGACGCACTGGAGCGCGGCGATCATGCCGAGCTGGAGACGGCGATGCGCCGGCTGAGCGCCCGCGCCTTCCGGCTCTCGTTGGCGACACCGCTGGCCGGCGACCCACGCTTCCGGCCGGCAACGGCGGCACTTCGCGCCATCCTGCCGGTGCTCGACGATCTCGTCGACGGCTCGTCGCTCGCCGGTCTCACCGATTTCATCCTGTCGCTTGCCCGCCCGGCCCCAGCGGCGGCGGCAATCTGGAAGAGGGTTTCATGATGCAGAAAGCCATCGACGCGCATTTCCACATCTGGCGCCAGCAGGACCAGCCTTGGCTGGTGGGACCGATGGTGCCACGCATCTTCGGCCCCTACGAGCCAATCCGTCGCGACTACCCGATCGAGGAATTTCTGGCCGACCAGCAGGGCTCCGGCATCGAGAAGGCTGTCTATGTCCAGACCAACTGGGCCAAGGAGGATTTCGAGAAGGAGGTCGCCTTCCTGCAGAAGACCGCTGACGAGACCGGCTGGCCGCATGCCATTGTCGGCTACACCGACATGACCGTCGACGATATCAGGCCGCAAATCGACCGGCTGAAGAAATATCCGCTGCTGCGCGGCGTGCGCATGCAACTGCACTGGCACGAGACGCCGGCCTTCCGCTTCGCCGCTTCGGCCGACCAGGTCATCGATCCCAAGGTGCGCGCCAATGTCGCCCGGCTGAAGGATTATGGCCTGTCCTTCGACCTGCAGCTCTTCCCAACCCAAATGAAGGACGGGCTGACGCTGGTCGGCGAGAACCCCGAAACCAATTTCATCCTCACCCATGCGGGCATGCTGACCGGCATGGAGCCGGAAACCACCGAACCCTGGAAGGCCGGACTGCGCACCCTCTCGGCGGCTCCTAATTTCTACGCCAAGCTGTCCGGCCTCGGCACCTTCGTCCACCGCAACGACCCGGCGCTGATTGCCTACATCGTCGACAATGCGATCGACATCCTTGGCAGCGACCACCTGATGTTCGGCTCGAACTTCCCGATCGAGAAGCTGTGGACCAGCCACACCGAACTTATCAAGGCGCATCGGGATGCGGTGGCCGTGCACGGCGCGGCAGCGGAGGCGGATATTTTCTGGGACACGGCGGAGAAGGTTTATCGGCCGGTGTAGCGCCGCCGCCTCACTTCACCTCGAACTGCGGATCGACCGGGATCTGCATTGCCGTGACCAGATGGTTGGTCTGCCCCGCAAGGCCGATGATCGACACCAGCTCGCCATGCTGCGCGTCGGTCATGCCCTTGGCGCGGGCCGCCGCCGTGTGCGAGTGGACACAATAGGAACAGCCATTGGCGGTCGACACCGCGATGTAGATCATCTCCTTGGTGAGTGGGTCGATGGCACTGTCGGCCACCATCACCACCTTTAGCTGTTCCCAGATCCGCTTCAGCGCTGGGGGATCATTGGCCAGCCCGCGCCAGAAATTGTTGACGAAATCGGATTTGCGCGTCGCGCGGATGTCTTCGAACACGGCCTTCACGGCCGGGATTTTCTCCACCTCGGCATCGCTGAGAAGTCTTGTGGTGGCCATGATTGGGTCCTTTCATATGAATTGAATCAGGTCTTGAGCAATTGCAGGCAATCGACTTGGATGATTCAGTTTTTGCTGAGCACAACACAGTGGAAATCTGGCGAACCCTCACTTTCGTCATCCTAGGGCGAAGCAGGAGCGAAGCTCCGTCGCGGAGACCCTAGGATCCATTCCGTGACGTCTCTCGAAGTGTGCAGCGGAGCAGAATCCTGCACCGTGGTGGCACTTCCGAGTCCCGGCATGGATCCTGGGGTCTGCGCCGCGTCGCTTCGCTCCTTGCTACGCCCCAGGATGACGAAGGGACAGGCGTTTTCGCCAATTGCCAACGTATACGCACCCACCAGGCACCAGCCAGAAACCTAATGCACCGCCGCGTACATGATCTTCTCCTCCGTCGCCTCCGCCGGCGAAAACTCCTCGACGATGCGGCCCTGGCGGCAGACCAGGATGCGGTCGGACAGGTTCATGATCTCCGGCAGGTAGGACGAGATGACGACGACGGCGAGGCCCTCATCGGCCAGCCGGTTGATGATCTGGTGGATCTCGGCGATCGCGCCGACATCGACGCCGCGCGTCGGCTCGTCGAAGATGACGATGCGCGGCTGCTGCACCAGTCCCTTGCCGATCACCACCTTCTGCTGGTTGCCGCCGGAAAGCTCGACCACGCGCGCATTGTCGTTGATCGCCTTGATGTTCAGCGTCTTCGTCCATTCGGCCGAAAGGGTGCGCATCTCCTGCTGGTTGATCACCCAGGCCTTTTCGCGGCCCGCCGCCAGCAGCCCGCCGAACAGGTTCTCTGCAATGCCCATCGTCTCGAAGATGCCTTCGCTCTTGCGGTCCTCGGTGACGTAGACGATGCCGTCGGCCACCGCCTCGCTCGGCACGAGATAGCGCACCGGCCTGTCGTCCAGCTCGATGGCGCCACCACGCAGGAAATCGCGCTTGTAGATGCCGGAGACGATCTTGAACGTCTCGGTGCGGCCCGAGCCGATCAGCCCGAACACGCCGGTGATCTGGCCCTCGAAGATCGAGAAGGAATTGTTGCGCACGACATTGCTCATTGAGATGTCCTGCACCGACAGCACCTTCTTGCCGGCCTTGCGCAGCTTCGCCTCATCGCGCTGCCGGTAGATCTGCCCCGACAAGGTGCGCCCGACCATGGCGGCGACAATCCTGTCGCGGTCGAAGGCCGATGTGTCGTCGGTGATCACAAGCTCGCCGTCGCGCAGGATGGTGATGCGGTCGGCAATCATCAGCGCTTCTTCCAGCGCGTGGCTGATGAAGACGATGGAAACGCCGCTGGCCTTCAGCCGGCGGATCAACGCGAAGAAGTGGCGCTTTTCTTCCGGCGTCAGTGTCGCGGTCGGCTCGTCGAAGATGATGATCTCGGCATTGTGGTGAACCGCGCGCGCGATCTCGATCATTTGCCGCTTGGCCGCTCCCAGCGTCGCGACCATGGCGTTCGGATCGACCGGAAAATTCAGCGACTGCAGGAACTGCTGTGCTGAAATATACGTGCCGCGCAGTCGGTTGAGGAATTTTTCAGTACCGAGATACAGGTTCTGTGCCACGGTCATCGACGGCACAAGGCTGGTCTCTTGGAACACCATGGCAATGCCTGCCTCGAGGGCGGCATGCGGCGAGGCGTAAGCGATCTCGGCGCCTTTGTGGAACATCTTGCCCGAGGTGGCATCGACCACACCGGCGATGATCTTGGTCAGCGTCGATTTGCCGGCGCCGTTCTCGCCGAGCAGTGCGTGGATCTCGCCCTTGCGCAATTCGAAGCTGACATTCTTCACCGCGGGCACGCCGCGATAAGTCTTGGTGACATTCTCCAGGCGGACGATCGGTTCCATCAAAAACCTCCCGTGTCGACAGCCAGCACGCAATCGCCGCCCCTGGTGGCGATGAACAGCCGGCTGTCTTTTTCCGCCACGCTGCAGATGCCGTGGCGCGTGCTGTTGGCTCGGCTGTGCAGGCTGAACTGCGGCTGCATCTCCCGGTCGAGCCTGACCACCAGCCCGTAGGAGCGGCTCGGCGACCACGGCTTGTGAATGCCCATGGTGCGGATGCCGCCGCATTGCAGCGGTTCGAGGAAGCTGCGGCTGGAAGCCAGCGCCGGCGCGATCCAGTAGGCCGGCGGCACCTGTTCGAGCATGTCCTGCCGGTAATGTGTTTCCTGCAGCACGAATTCGATCAGCCGGTTGCGCGGCGCGAACAAGGTCAGCCACGCCCCGCCATCGGCGGAGGGCGACAGCCGCGCGGGATAGCCGGGCAGATGCGTCAAAACGGTCGAACGGTTGCCTGTCGCGCCGTCGAAACGCACCAGTTGATGGCGCCAGCTTTCACTGAACAGCACATCTTTGCCGATCGGATGAAGACCGTATGGGAACGCGATGTCACCGGCGACTTTGCGGAATGCACCGCTCGCCGCGTCCCGCCTCCACAGCGAACCGGACGCGCCCTTCTTCATCAAGTCGGCGGCCCATTGCGACGGCGCGTGCTCGGCCGAACCGTTGGCCAGCCAAAGCGTGCCATCGTCCGCATAGGCAAGCGCCGTGATGCAGCGCACATCAGCCGGGAGCAAGACTTCCTTGCCGGCAATCAGCAGCTTGCCGCTTTCCAGCCCCACAGTCAGTTCGCCCGATGGTGACAGCGCCAGCGCCGTGACGGGAGATGGAAAGGTCTCGGCCACGACGGGCGCGGCGCCGACAGCAATCGAATAGATGGCGTTGCCGCTGGAGGCGAGCAGCCTGTCGCCGGAGACCAGCAGATTATCCGGCTCGGACAGTTCGGCGAAAGCCGGCGCATCATCGAGCCGCGTGTTGGGCCGAAAGGCGCCGTCGAGCGGCGGGATGGTGACGGCCTTGCCGCGAAAGATATCCAGGATCGGATCGAGGATCATGGTTTTGCCCCCCAATAGGAAGCCGGGCTGGTCCAGTTCGGGTCGGCGCCCGAAATCCTGTAGCGGCCGATGCGGTTGTTGAGGATACCGCCGACGAAGAGATATCCCTTGTGTTCGCGCATCGAGGTGACCATTGGATGCGCACCACCTGTGAGGTCGCCCATGGCCTCGACGATGCCGCCCTTCTCGTTGAATTTGACCACGCCGCCGGTGTTGATGTTGGGGAACAGCCATTCGTCCTGCGGCAGCCGGCGCGTCATGCGCTTGCGCATGTCGGGGTGGCGCAGCGACAGGTCGAAGCTCGGCGTGCGCATGCCGAGCCAGGCCATCCAGTAATTGCCGTCGGACGCGCGGTTGATGTTGTCGGGGTAGCCCGGCATGTCGCGGATGACGCATTCGGCGGTGCCGGCTTTCGGCCCTTCCAACCAGTAGCGATGCACCCGGCAGGCCCAGCTTTCGGCGAAGAACAGCGACTTGCCGTCATGCGCTATGCAGACACCATTGGTGTAGCGATAGCCATCGAGCAGCGTCTTCGTCGAACCGTCCTTCGGGTCATAGACCAGCAGGCGGCCGGTGGCGCGGTTCTCGATCGAGTCCAGCGCCCAATCATGCGCATCGTAGCGCTTCGTGGAGTCCGTAAAATAGATGCGGCCATCGGGAGCGATGTCGCAATCATTGGGGTCTCGCAGCCGCGCATCGTCAATGATCGAAGTCCAGGAGCGCGACGTCTCGGCCGACAGCCGTTTCACCTCGCGATCCGGGGATACGGAATAGAGTCCCATGGCGCCGACGCAGCTGATCAGATTGCCTGATCTGTCGAAGGCGAGCCCCAGCGGAAAGCCGCCAATATGGGCAAACACTTCCGCCTTGACGTAGTCCGGCGCGAAGAAACGAACGATCTCGCCATGCCGCGTGCCGCAATAGAGGTGGTCGTCGCGGTCGAGGATGACGTCCTCCGGTCCCTCCAGTTCACCAAGCCCGATATGGTCGGCTGCCGACAACCTGTTGTCGAGTTCGTAGGGCGTGCCGGAGCCGGGTGCGGCCGACTGTGTCGCGCCCATCTTGAGATAGACCGGTGCGACATAGACCTCGTTCAGCACCTTGTGGCGGTTCTTCAGCCAGCGGATGTCGATGGTCACCGCCACGGCCAGCATGATGCCGAGGACCATCTGGTTGGTGCCGGTGCCGTAGCCAAGCCGGATCAGCCCGTTGGTCATGGTCAGCACGATGATGGCACCCATCAGGCCCTTGATCACCGAACCGCGCCCGCCGCCAAGGCTGACGCCGCCGACCACCGCCGCCGTCAGCGCCATGATCTCGAGGTTTAGGCCGGTTCCGGGCCCCGCCCCGCTCAAGCGGCAGGCGATGAGAAAGCCGCCGATCGAGGCGCAGAAGCCGGAGAAGACATAGGTCATGAACACGGTGCGCCGCACGCGAATGCCGGCATTGTGGGCCGAGCGCCTGGAGCCGCCGACCGCCACCACATGCCAGCCGGGCCGCGAGCGCGTCAGCGCGATGTGGGTGACGATGGCCAGGATTATGGCCAGCCACACCGAGACGGAGAGCCCCCAGAAGGTGCTGTCGCCGATGAAATCGAGCACATCCGATGTGGCGGTCGAAAGCTGCACGTCGGCGGCGTAGGTGGTGACGAGGATGTCGAACAGCGCCCGCCCGAAGATGAAGGTGACCAGCGTGGTGAGGAAGGCGCGCAGCCGCAGATACCCGACTAGATAGCCGTTGATGGCGCCGAACACGAGGCCGGTGGCGATCGACGCGGCCAGCGCCAGCCAGATCGACTGTTCGAGGATGAAGAAGACATAGACGGCGGAAAAGCAGGACAGCGCGAAGATCGAACCGACCGACAGGTCGATGCCGCCGCCCAGCATCACCACCGTCATGCCGGTGACGACCATCGAGAACTCGCCGAGCTGGCGGGTCGATTCCTGCAGCGAGGTCAGCTTGAAGAAGCCTGGAATGACCGAGCCGAAGGTCGCCAATGTCACCACCAGCGCCAGGAACGGAATGGCGTTATCGGTCCAGCGTTTGGTCAGGATCTCACCGACGAGATGGTCGGGCACGAGATTGTAGCGCCAGGACTGGAGGCGTTCGCGAAAGGACATCAGGTCACTGCTGCCGCGAGAGAAAAGGAAAAAGAGGTGGCCGGCAGTCCGGCCACCTCGTTGATATCGATTGGCGAGGATCGGCTTACTTCGCCGCTGCTTCTGCCTGCAGCGCCTTCAGGTCCCAGCAGCTGTCTGGCTTGAGGTCAGCCTTGGTCGTCGCCTTCTCCAGCGTATAGATGTAGGTGTGCGAGGTGCCGGCCGGCTGGCCGCTCTGCAGCAGGAACTTGATGATCGCATTCATGTCGCCCGACTGGCGAGCCAGCTCGGTCATCACCACCGCGCCATAGGTGCCGTCCTGCAGCTTGTCGCAGTCAGCCGCCTTCTCGCCGCCGCCGGTGGTGACCAAAAACACCTTGCCGTCGAGCTTGGCGTCGCGGATCGCGGCGGACGCGCCGGTGGCGTCACCATCCCAGAAATCGATGATCGAGCAGATGTCCGGGTTCTGCTGCAGCATCGTCGTCGTCACGTTGCGCGAGGTCGTCGCGTCCCAGTTGGAATCGGGCTTGGCCACCACCTTGAAGTCGGGATGCTTGTCCAGCACCTTCATGATGCCGGCATACTGGTAGAGGCTCGACGAGTTCGCCTGGTCGCCCTGCACCAGTCCGATCTTCTTCGACGAGTTCTCGCCGCAGCCCTTGATCGCCGCTTCAGCCTCAAGCTGGCCAAGCCGGTCCCAGTCGCTGCCGACAAAGGCATCGGCCGGGAAGTTGGCGGGATTGTCGACCAAGAGCACATAGGTGCCGGCGGCCTGCGCCTTCTTCATCAGCTTGGAATAGGAGTTGAGATCCGGCGCATGGATGATCAGCACATCAGGCCTTGTGTCCGAGGAGATGGCGTCGGTGATCGCCTGCGCGCCGGCATCGACGACCCAGTTCGGATCGCGCGTTTCGAAAGTGCCGCCCCACGCCTCGACTTCCTTCTTCAGGTAATGGGCCCAGCCCTGCGCCAGGTCGAAGCCCATCGCCAGCGGCACCAGCATCACGCGCTTGCCCTTGAGCGCCTGCGCGTAGGCGGCCGGGCCCGGATCGTCGGCGGCGAAGGTTGGCGCCACGAAGGCGGTAACGGCAAGCGCCGTGGCGGCGGCCATGAGTGTTCTGATCAGTTTCATGTCACATCCTCTGTTTTGCTGTTGTTGTTCACGGCCGGCCCCTACCGTCCGCGTCTGGTCTAGATATCGCCCTGCTGGGCGGTCTGCTCGTCACGTGGATTGATGATGCCGTCGACGATGATCGCCCCCAGCAGGATCGCCGCCTTGATCAGGTTCTGGTAGAGCAACGGAATGTCGATGATGGTCATGGCGTTGAGCAGGATGCCGATCAGCGCCGCCCCCACCAGCACGTTGCGCACCCCGCCGCGCCCGCCGGACAGGCCGATGCCGCCGATCACCGCCACCAGCACGATGTCGTAGAGCAGCGTCGAATTGACGACACGGGTGTTGATCGAATGCAGGCTGGCCGCCGTTAGCAGGCCGGCGATCAGAGCGACGGAGGCGGAGAGCACATAGCGCAGCACCAGCATCGGCCGCACCGGGATGCCGATGTTGCGCGCAGCGGTCGGATTGTCACCGGCGAAATAGATGTAGCGGCCCCATTTGGTGTAGCGCAGGAACAGGAAGAACAGGAAGGCCAGGCCGGCGAAGACGAACACCTCGATGGGAATGTCGAGGAAGCGCAGGCCGCCGAGCAACTCGACCCAATGCCCTTGCGGCACCGGCACGGCGTCCTGTGTAATCAGTTGCGAGCGCACATAGCCGAAGACGAAGGAGCCGGTCGCCAGCGTCACGAAAATCGCCGGCACGTCGGCATAGGCGACGAGAAAGCCGTTGAGCAGACCGATGGCCAACACGCCGGCCAGCACATAGGCAAAGGCCAGCTCATCCGAGGTCCCGGTGTTGAGCAGCTGCAGGTACCAGGCGACCGACATCGCCATGATCGCAACGGCGGAGAGGTCGATGCCGCGGCCGATGATGACGACGGCCATGCCAAGCGCCAGGATGCCCAGCACCGACACCGAACGGACGATGGCGACGAGATTGTTGGGATCGATGAAGCCCGGCAGGCCTATTGCCGCAGCAACGAACAGCACCACCGCGATGGCAAAGACAATGCCTTCCTGATTCAGGCTCCTGAAATTCGGCCAGCCTATCGAGTTCATGTCTGCTTTCGCCCCGATGGCAGCGCTGCCATCCCGAAGAACAAAAGCTAATCGGCTCAGCGCCGGTTCGTCAAATGAATCCGCGCTCGAAAGCCTCGTCCACGGCGATATTCATCGAGTGGACGCATCGATTGCCAAAACTGGCGCAATGCCCGGAAACTCCTGCATTTTTGACAATTGATTGCGTCGTTGCGGCGGCTCGCGAAAGCTCCGCCTCAAGGCGAAGGGACAACGCGGAATTTATCTCCGCATCAGGCGGAAAAATTCGATTTCAATTCCCCGGCGCGTGGCCGGAAACCTCGGCGCCCGCACCCGGCGGCAGCGCGAGGAAACGGAATGACGTCACCAGCCCGACGGCGCCGATCACCAGGAACGCGATTCGAAAATCGACGAGGTCGAGCGCCGTCCGGCCCCTGGCGATCTGCGACAGGTTGAGGATCGCCGCCGCCACCGCGACGCCGAACAGCATCGCCACCTGCTGCAGCATGCTGGACAAGGTCGCCGCAGAACTGCGCTGGGATGCCGCGACATCGGCGAAGGCCAGCGTGTTGAGCGCGGTGAACTGCATCGAGCGCGACAGGCCGGCGACCAGCATCAACACGATCACCATCGCTTGCGGCGTCTGCGGCGAGATCGCCGCGCAAGCCATGATCGATGCGGAGGCGATCAGTCCATTGATGACCAGAACCCGGCGAAAGCCGAAGCGCCGCAACGTCGGCGTCGTCACCGTTTTCATGCCGAGATTACCAAGGAAATAGGCAAGGATCATCATGCCGGCGTCGATCGGGCTGAGCCCGAAGCCGACCTGGAACAGCAGCGGCAACAGGAACGGCGTGGCGTTGATCGCCACCCGGAAGTTGGTGCCAGCCGACAGCGTCGAGATGGCGAAGGTCAGCACCTTGAACGACGAGAGGTCGAGCAGTGGATGCCGGGCGCGCAAGAGGTGGCGTACCGCCAGCCAGCCAATGACGACGCCGGCGGCGATCAGCAGCACCGTCGGCAGGACGCCATCCTCTGGATGCGCGATACGTTCGAGACCGTAGAGCATCGAGGCGAGCCCCGCCGACGTCAGCACGAAGCCGGGCCAGTCGAGAGGTTTGGGATCGGCTTCGCGGTCATCCGGAATGAAGCGGGCGACCAGCGCCAGCCCAACCGCCCCGAGCGGGATGTTGATGAAGAAATTCCAGTGCCAGGACAGCGCGGTGGTGATGAAGCCGCCAAGCACCGGTCCGACCACGGGCGCGAACAACGCCGGCCATGTGATCAGCGCCGTGGCGTTGAGCAGTTCCGACTTCGAGGCGTTGCGCAGCACCAGGATACGGCCGACCGGCGTCATCAGTGCGCTGCCCAGGCCCTGCACGGCGCGGGCAGCGACGAACTCGGTCAGGTTCTGCGAGAAGCCGCAGGCGAGCGAGGCCAGCGTGAACAGCGCGATCGCCACGAGGAAGATGTTGCGCGCGCCGAAACGGTCGGCGAGCCAGCCCGACAGCGGCACGAACACCGCCATGGTCAGCATGTAGACGGTTATGCCGATGCTCATCGCCACCGCCGGCACGCCGAACGAGGCGCCCATCTGCGGCAGCGAGGTCGAGATGATCGTCGAATCCAGCAGCTGCATGAAGAAGGCGATGGCGACGATCAGCGCCACGCGCCGCGCATTCGTGGCCGTTTCGGGTAAGGCTTCGGTCTCGGGAATGGCAGTCATGACGGAACCGGTTTGAACAGCATTTAGCCGGCTGCGTCCAGAGATGGCGCAACAAACTTTCGTGTCGCGCCGCGGGCTGCTATGGGATGAGCGGGGCGACCGAGGAAAGTGTGCACGCAAAATGAAGCCCATCTATATCGACTACCTCAATGCCCTCGACATCGATGCGCTTGCCATGACCGATGGTGAAATCATTGCCGCCGTCGAGGCTGGCCTGGTCGCGCAAGGCAAGGGCCAGACGGTGATCGAGCCACGCGTCCATCTCGAGCCCGACCCGTCCTTCCATGGTCATTTCAATGTCTTGCGCGGCTACGTCGCCCCGCTCGACACGGCCGGCGTCAAGATCGTCGGCGACTATGTCGACAACTACCTGCATGGGCTGCCTTCGGAGTTCGGCATCCTCAATCTGTTCGATCCGCGCACCGGCACGCCGCGCGCCATCCTCGACGCCACCGTCATCACCGACATGCGCACCGGCGCAGTCACCGCCATCGGCGCCAAACATCTGGCGCGCAAGAATTCGAAGGTGCTGGCCCATATCGGCGCCCGCGGCACCGCCTACTGGAACGTCCGCCTGCTCGACCATCTCTTTGATTTCGACGAGATCCGCGTCCATTCGCGCCGCCCGGAAAGCCGCGACGGTTTTGCCGCCAAGCTCTCCGCCGACCTTGGCAAGACAGTGACCGCGGTGGCCGACTGGAAGAGTTGTGTCGAGGGCGCCGACATCGTTGTCGAGGCCTCGCGGCTGCCGGAACCACAACCATTGCTGAAGACCGAATGGATCAAGCCCGGCGCGCTGGTCGTGCCCTATGGCACGATGAGCGCGGTGGAACTGTCGCTGACCGACATCATGCAGAAGATGGTCGTCGACGATTGGGGCCAGTGCAAGGGCGGCAAATTCGGCTCGCTGCGTGCCCATGTCGAGACCGGACGGCTGAGTGAGAAGACGCTGCATGCCGAACTCGGCCAGATCGCCGCCGGGATCAAGATCGGGCGAGAGAATGACGGCGAGACGATCCTGTTCTGGCATCGCGGCCTGTCGCTGTCCGACATCGCGCTCGGCAAGGCGATGTTGGCGAAGGCGCAGGCGCAAGGCATCGGCCAGAGGCTGCGCTTCGCATGAGCGCGCTCGTCCTGACCGGAGCCAGGGTCGGTGTTGGCGATGTCGTCGCCGTCGCGCGCGCGGCACGCAAGGTGGAGATCGCGCCCGAAATCATCGGCAGATTGGCGAAGGCGCGAAAAGTGCTCGACCAGGCTGCCGCGTCCGGCCAGCAGATCTATGGCCTGAACACCGGGCTTGGCGCCAATCTCGGCACTGCGGTGGAGGGCGATGCCAGGGCCTTCCAGCGCCAGTTGCTGGAGGGACGCAGCGGCGCCGTCGGCGAAGCGCTGCCGGTCGAGGCCGTGCGGGCAACCATGTTTGCCCGGGTAGCGATGCTCTCCGTCGGCGGCTCCGGCCTTTCTCCTGCCGTGTTTGTCGCCCTGGTCGACGCGCTCAATGCCGGCGTTCATCCGGTGATGCCGTCGCTTGGCTCGGTCGGCGCCGGCGACCTGGTGCTGATGACGTCCCTTGCGCGCCTGCTGATCGGCGAAGGCGAAGCCGAATATCAGGGCCGGCGCATGCCGGCCGCCAAGGCGCTGATGATGGCCCGCCTCGCCCCGGTCACCCTGGCGCCCAAGGACGGGCTGTCACTGATCAATGCTTCCTCGGTGTCCGCCGGCAGCGGCGCACTGGCGGTGACGGATGCGCTATCCGCCCTTGCCCAGCAGCAGCAGGCCGGCGCGCTGACCATGGAAGGCATCGGCGCCAACCGCACCATCCTCGATCCGCGGCTGCATATGGCGCGTCCGGCGGCCGGCCAGCAGGAGGCCGCCAAGGTCCTTCACGATCTGCTCGCCCGCGACGAGGCGCCGGCGCCGACCACCTTGCAGGACCCGCTGTCGATCCGCTGCATGCCGTCGATCCATGGCGCGTTGATCGAGGCGATCGGTCAGGCGAGACAAGCCGTCGAGATCGAGCTCAATGCCGCCGCCGACAACCCATTGGTGCTAAGCGACGACGAGCTGGTGCTGTCGACCGGCAATTTCCACACCGCCGCGCTGTCGCTCGCCTTCGAGACGCTCGGCCCGGCGATCGCTCAATGCGCCGCCGCAAGTGCCGCGCGCTTCATCCAGCTCACCGGGTCGGGCCGCAACGGCCTGCCGAAATATCTGTCGCCGGTCGGTGGCGCCTCGGCCGGCTTCGTGCCGTTGCAGAAGACGGTGACATCGGTCCTCGCCGCCATCCGCCACAAGGCCAATCCGATGATGCTCGATTTCTTGGCCGTATCGGAAGGCGTCGAGGACCACGCCGCGCAGACGCCGCTGGCGGTTGCCAAATGTGCCGCGATGATCGCGCTGTGGCGGCGGCTGATCGCCTTCGAGCTGATGGCGGCCGCGCAGGCAGTCGACCTGCGCGACGGGTTCGCGTTAGCGCCCCGCACCACCACGGTTCACACGGCAACACGCGCGCTCGTCCCTGCCCTGAAAGAGGACCGGCCGCTCGGCATCGACGCCGAGGCGCTCTACGCAGCGCTGGCCAATGGCAGCTGGCAGGGGTAACGGCGGCCAGCCGAATGATCTCAGAACACGATGGTCTTGTGGCCGTTGAGCATCACGCGTGCCTCGAGATGCAGCTTGACGGCGCGCGCCAGCACACGGCTCTCGATGTCGCGTCCGACCGCGACGAAGTCCTCGGCGCTCATCGCATGGGTGACGCGTTCGGTCTCCTGCTCGATGATCGGGCCCTCGTCGAGGTCGGAGGTGACATAATGCGCTGTCGCGCCGATCAGCTTGACGCCGCGGTCGAAGGCCTGGTGGTACGGCTTGGCGCCCTTGAAGCTCGGCAGGAAGGAATGGTGGATGTTGATCGCCCGTCCGAACAGCCGGTCCGACAGGCCTTTTGAAAAGACCTGCATGTAGCGCGCCAGGATCACCAGCTCGGCCCCCGTCCGTTGCACCAGGTCCAGCAGCTTCTGTTCCTGTTCGGCCTTGTTTTCCTTGGTGGTCGGCCAATGGTGGTAGGTGATGCCCTCCAGCTCGGCGAAGCGGCGGGCATCCTCGTGGTTGGAGACGACGGCGGCAACCTCCGCGTTCAGCCAGCCGACTCTGATCTGGTACAGCAGGTGGAGAAGCGCGTGGTCGAATTTCGAGACCATGACGATGATCTTCGGGCGGCGCGCCTGGTCGACCAGCGCGGTCTTCATGCCGAAGCGGTCAACGCTTGATTTCAGGGCCCGCTCCAGACTGTCCCTGCTCGAGCCCGGCGGGCTGGTGAAGGCGATCCGCATGAAAAAGCGGTTCGTCTGCCGGTCCCAGAACTGGCTGCTTTCGGCGATGTTGGCGCCGTTGGCGGCAAGCTCCGCCGTCACCGCGGCGACGATCCCCGGCCGGTCCTCGCAGGACAGGGTCAGAGTATATACCGGCGCTGCCTCGGCCGTCGCATCATTGCCTTGAGATTTCACGCCCCGTCGACCCTCTTCATGAACAGGCTGAGCTCAGCCGGATCCATATGCACCACATGCTTGTCTTCGGGATAGGCCAGACTGTTGACGTCGGCGACATATTCGGAAAAAGCGGCGATCCGTTCCGCTTGCAGGCGGTCGTATTCGGCCGCGAAATTGCGGTAGACCTTGGAATGGCGGGGCATGTGGCCGCGATTCTGGCCGAGGATATCGTCGGCGAACAGATATTGCGCGTCGCAGCCGGTGCCCGCCCCCATCGACAGCATGATCAGCGAGGTGCGCTCCGAGATCGCTTTCGCCACCTCCACCGGCACCACTTCGATCTCGGCGCCGATGGCGCCGGCGGCCTCCAGTTGCTTGACCGCCTCGAAGACCTGCATCGCGGTGTCGGCGGTCTTGCCGACCGCCTTGAAGCCACCGGTCCATGTGGCGCGCGACGGGATCAGCCCGACATGACCGATGACGGGAATCGCGTCGTCCGCCATTCGCTTGATGGTGGCATAGCCGGCGCTGCAATAGACGGCGTCGGCGCTGGCCTTGTAGAGCCGAAAGGCCCAGCGCACGAAGTCGTCGGCGGTGCCGATCTCGAAAAAGTTCTCGCCCGGCATGGTGAACAGGCTGGGTGCCGCATCGCGGTACTCAGGGTTGAGCACCAGTTCGGGCGGCACCGAGACGATGTCGATCCCTGCCCGCTCGGCGGCCTCGGCCTCATCCATCGTCAGCACGCGCAGCATGGTCAGCTGGCGTTTGCCCTTCATGGCGCGCAGGTCCGCCACCGTCGGTCTCTTTCGGCTCATCGGCATGGTTCCTCTTGTTGCTTGGGGTACGGCCGCAGGTGTTGCTCTAGATCTCGACCATGACCTTGCCAGCTTCGATCTTCACTGGATAGGTTTTGAGGTTGACGCAGACCGGCGCGCCCTTGGCGGCACCCGTCTTGTAGTTGAAGCGGCCATTGTGCTTGGGGCATTCGATGATGTCGTCCATCACCAGACCTTCGGCCAGATGCGCCTTCTCATGCGTGCAGTATCCGTCGGTGGCGAAGAACTCGTCATCCGGGCTGCGATAGATGGCGAAGGTTCGTCCGCCATGGTCGAAGCGGATGACGTCCTCTTCGTCGACGTCGCTCACGGCGCACGCTTCTACCCAGTCGGCCATTTGCGTCTCCTCGTGGTCCAGCCTGTGCGGCCCTTCATACTATTCGGCGGCCGCCGACATATCGACCTTGTGGAATTCGCCACGATAGGGCCTGGCCGTCGGCGGCAATTCGCGCTTGAGGTAAAAGTCCTCGTATTTCAGCTGCCTGAGCAGGACCGGCCAGACCTCTCGATAGGCATGCCACATCGACGGGTTGGGCTGCGGCAGATCGTGCTTGATCAGTTCGTGCAACCTGGGCAGCGCGTGATACGGCACCATCGGAAACATGTGGTGCTCCACATGATAGTTCATGTTCCAGTAGATGAACCGGCTGATCGGGTTCATGTAGACGGTGCGCGTGTTGAGCCGGTGGTCGACGACATTGTCGGCGAGCCCGATATGCTGCAGCAGGCCGGTCGTCACCATGTGCCAGGTGCCGTAAAGGCGTGGCAGGCCAATCAGCACCAGCGGCAGCCACGAGCGCGTGTAGAGCGCCAGCGCAATCGTCGCGATGTAGATGGCGATGTGCCAACGGGCCGCGACAACCGCCTTGCCCTGCTCCATCTCGGGAATATAGCTCTTCTCGTCGTCCGACAGTCTGCCGAACGCCTGGCGCACCAAGATCGGCAGTGAATAGCGGAAATCGAGGATGCCGGTGAAGGCCAGTGCCGCCTTCAGGAGGTCTGGCGGACGCATGACGGCGATCTCGGCGTCGCGGCCGACGATGATCGTATCGGTATGGTGGCGGGCATGGCTCCAGCGCCATTGCACGGGATTGCGCATCAGCATGAAGCTGGCGATCTGGTAGACCACGTCGTTCATCCATCGTGTGCGGAAAGCGGTACCGTGGCTGCATTCGTGCCAGCGCGAGTCGCTCGAGGAGCCGTAGAGCACGCCGTAGACGAAGAGGAACGGCACGACCCACCACGTGCCCCAGAACCAGACGATACCGGCGGCGGAAGCCAATATGGCGACGATCCAGATCAGCGTGTCGCGGATCGCCGGGCCGTCGGAACGCTGCATCAGCTCCTTCATCGCCTTGCGCGGGACATCGGTGTGATACCATTCCGCCGAGGCCAGCCCGGTTTCGATCGCGATCCGCGTGCTTTCCCCAACCAGGCTGTAGTCGCGCTTCGTCATCATGGCCTCCGGATAGTAAATCGGGCAGGCTGATCCACAACCTGCCATTTGCCGCGGCATGGGCTCGTCATCGACATCACGGCCTGCTCCTCAAGGTCGGAAAATTGCCCGACGGCGCAGGGTAATCCTCTTGCGGCTGCATCGCGATCGCCGCGATCCGCCGTTCGCTGGCGGCGATTTCGCTGGCGCCGTCGAGAACGCGGAACACCGCATCATAGGAGCGGCCTTCGCCATGCTCCAGCCAGATCATCTCGTCGCGTTCGCGCGCGGCGAGATTGCCCAGCACATGGTGCGTCGAAGGTTCGATGCCCAACGCATACTGCCCCGCCTGGAAATTCTGCCATTGATAGGCGCAAGGCAGTTGGTCCTTGCGCGTCACCACTTCGAAGCCAAGGCCGATGCGATCGTTGACCAGCGCGACCGGCACCTCGCCATTGCCATCGGCCGTCATCTCATGCTGCCAGACCTGTTCGCTGAAACCCAGCTGCGGCGCCGGCACGGTGCGGTAACCGACCTTTTGCGCCCGGTAACACTCGCCATCATGGCCGGCCCAGACAACGTCCCGGATCGGCGCCAGATAGCGCGAACCCTCGTCAAGCAGGGGATGGCTGACATTGACGTGGTAGAAATACATATGCGGCGTGCGGCTGAAGCCGTGATTGACGACACGGTCGAAGAGCCGGATCTCGTTGCCGCCGACATCGGCCTCGATACGGCGGATGAGATGCAGGTCTTCGCCGAACACGGCCGACTGCTGAACGATGCCTTCGGCCCACAGCACGCAGCGGTCGCCGTCCCAGGTCTCGCCATAGCCCGTCAGCCGTGCGGGAATGGTGCCAACGCGGCCATGCAGGGAATGAACCACGGTCTTCCTGCCAGGGTAGTTGTAGCTGTCGGCCGGCACTTCTTCCCGGCCCAGTATGTGGTCGAGGCCGCAGGTGACAAGCAGGCCGGAAAAGGAGCGCGCCCAGGCCAGCCCCCCTTCCCCTTCATAGTCGTGCAGGCCCGGATGACGAAAGCCGCTCGGCGAATGCCAGCCGATCGCCTGGCCCTTGAAATCGCAATCGGCGATGTCGAGCGCACGGTCGGCCAGCGCGGTGAAGCGCAGGCCCGAACCGGTGCGGAACTCCAGCATCCGGATGCCGCGCTCCACCCCGTCGCCGAGTGTCATCAGCCGCACGCCGGCGAATTGCGACAGCATGCCGGAGCGTTCCCGGACCTGCCGGCGCGAAAGCGTCTTGCCGTAGAGCTCTACCATGTGACGGCCGCTTCATTCACTGCACTGTCGTCCCTTCAGCCGGCGCCGCAACCGGCCATCACAGGCCGTTGGCGCGGAACTTCCCGTCGAGGAACTTCTTGGCGCGCGGCACGTCGTCTTCCGAGAGATGCTCGATGATGACCGGGATGTTCGGATGCTTCTCCGAGAGCCGCTTGAGATAAAGGTCGTAGTTCAGCGAGCCGAGGCCAGGCGCCGGCAATTCGATTTCACCAACGCCGCGGAAAGTGTGGCTTTCCAGCGCGTCCTCGTCGCCGATATCGGCGTGCTTCTCGGACTTGTCGCCGCCCGAGCGCTTGACGTCCTTGGCGTGTGCAATCTTGATCTTGTCGGTCAGCGTGTCGAACACCTGGTTGAGGATCTGGTCCATCTTGTCGATGTTGTGCGTCTCGAAATAGTTGGTCGGATCCATCAACAGGCCGAGGCCAGGATGGTCGACCTGCGCGAACATCTTCACCGTCTCCTCGACCGAACCGACGACGTTGTTGACATAGGTCTCGAGCAGGAACACCGCGCCGTGGTCATAGGCGGTCTGGGCGAGGTCGGCGATCACCTTGCGGCATTCCTCGAACCCTTCCTCGGTCTTGTTCTTGGGGTGATGCACCCAGTCGGATTCGGTGTTGTAGGTGCCGGTCTCCGAGATCACGTAAGGCGAGCCGAAATGGCGGGCGTTACGGATGATTTCCTTCAGATAGCCGACGCGCTTGTCGCGCTCGGCCTTGTCGGGATGAATGATGTTGGTGTAGCCCGACACGCAGCAGACCGGCAGGTTGTTGTCACGGAAGACGTCGCGCACCTTCTTCGCCTTGTCCTTGGTGATCTGGCCTGCCGACAGGTCGACATCCTTGAAGTGGAGGTCGAGTTGCACCGTGTTGAAACCGAGCCCGCGGATCTTCTTCGCTGTCTCTTCGAGACCGTGCGGAAAATAGCCCGTGAAAATACCTGCCTGCATCATGGTGTGAATTCCTCCCTGTAAGCGATTCAGTTGTCTGGTGTTTCAGCTGCGTTGATCAGATGGCGATTTCGGAAAGCCTGACCGTGCGGCCCTCGTCGATCGAGCGATAACCCGCCTCCACAAGCGCCATGGTCTTGACGTTGTCGGCGACCGACAGCGCCGGCGGCGTGCCGGTCTTCACCGCGTGCTGGAGCTGCTCCATCACGCCAATGAAGGCATGCGGGAACCACATCGTGTCCCAGCTGGGCGTCACCCATTTGCCGTCGGTGGTCTCGGTCGAGGCGTAGGTCAGCGTCGAGGCGGAACCTGTCGGCCAGCCGATCGTGCCCTTGGCGACGCCCTTGGTGCCGTCGACGCGCCAATTTATATGCTGGTCGTCCTTGTAGCCGTCCTGGCGCGGGCCGGACCACACATCCTCCAGCGACACGGCGAGCACGCCGGACGGGAAGCGCAGCGTCGAGACGGTGATGCCGTCGGAATGGTCGAATTTCGTGCGCGGATCCTTGCGCGTCAGCGTCGTGATTTCATCCGGGTCGCCGAACAGGAAACGCAGCACGTCGAGATGGTGCACGCTCATATTGGCGAGCGTCAGCCGGTCGTAATCCTCGAGGAAGGCCTGCCAGTGCGGGATGGCGTGCATGTCGATCTGCGCGAAGACAATGTCGCCAAGCGCACCGCTGTCGATGATCTGCTTCAGCACGCGCATCGACTGGTCGTAGCGCATGTTCTGATTGACGGAGAGGATCTTGCCGGCCTTCGCCGCCTCGTCACGCAGCTTGACCGCTTCCTCGACCGACAGCGCCAATGGCTTCTGCGCCAGGACAGCCTTGATGTGCTTCTGCTTCAGCGCATGGCGGATCAACGCCGGCTGCTGATCGGGCGGAAAGGCAAGGTCGATGATCTCGACATTGGTGTCCTCGATCAGCCGTTCCGGCGTGTCGTGCACGATCGGGATGCCCCAGCGCGTGGCCACCTTCTGTGCATTCGCCCTGGTGCGCGAGGCAATCGCCACCACCGGGAAGCCCGCTTCCTTGTAGGCAGCGAGATGGCACTCGGCCATGATCATGCCGGCGCCGACGCAACCGATCCTGTATTCTTTCGTGCGGACCTTCACGTCCGGCTCGAAGCCTTTGCCTGCCATGTTATCCTCCCGAAACTCTTTCCTCGCGGCCGCAATCATCGTGCCAGCGCTCCCCCGCTCTGTCCGAAATAATGCACTCTGGCCGGCTCGCAGGATATCGCCACCATTGCATCGGGCCTGATGTCGGGCTGGCCGCGCAACAGCGCCTTCAGCCGTGCCTGCCCGGCTTCGAGGGTCACCACGGTGTAGCCACCGAGCGGCTCGACCTCGAACACCCGCGCCGGGCGGCCTGACACCCCGTCAGCCCCGCCCCCCTCCGCCCACGGTCTGACCTTGATGTCTTCCGGCCTGAGCCCGATCTCGACGGCATCGGCGGGAGCCGTCTTGTCTGCAATGCGGATCGTGCCTTCGGCGGCCTCGACGCCGCCCTCGCCGCGCGCCGATTTCAATATGTTCATCATCGGCGAGCCGAGCAGCCGCGCCACATAGGTGCTGGCCGGGCGGTCGTAGATCTCGGCCGGAGCTCCGATCTGCCTGATCCTGCCATGCTCCAGGATGGCGATGCGGTCGGCGACCGACATCGCCTCTTCCTGGTCATGCGTGACATAGATCAGCGTCTTGCCGAGTTCGCGCTGGATGCGCTTCAACTCGACCCGCGTCTCCTCGCGCAGCCTGGCGTCAAGCGCCGAGATCGGATCGTCCATCAGATACGCATTGGGATCGCGCACCAGCGCACGCGCGATCGCCACGCGCTGCCGCTCGCCGCCCGAAAGCTGCGCCGGCGGCTTGTGCAGGATGTGGCCTATATGCAGCTTCGCCGCGACATCGGCGACCCGCTTGCCGATCGCGGCCTCGGCGACCCCGCGTTCGACCAGGGGGAAGCGCACATTGTCGAGTGCGCTCATATGCGGGAACAGCGCCAGGTTCTGGAACACCATGGCGACGTTGCGCTCGGCCGGCGACACCGTGTTGACCAGCTTGCCACCGATCAGGATGTCTCCGGTATCCGGCGTCTCCAGCCCGAGCACCAGGCGCAGGATTGTCGACTTGCCCGACAGCGGCGGCCCGAAGAAGCAGAAGAACTCGTTGTCGTTGACCGTGAACGAGGCGTCGTCGACGGCGAGCGTGCCGCCGTAGCGCTTGGTCACATTGCGAAAGACGATATCAGCCATGCTTCAACCCGCCTTCATCGCAACGCCGGTAGCGGCATCGAAGATACGCACCGACGACGCGGCGGGCGCGACGACGGCGATGTCGCCGATCACCAGTCCGACGTCATTGTCGAACACCGTCTTCACGGCAGCCTCGCTCTGGCCGAGATGAACGATGGTGCGTGCACCGATCCGTTCGACGAAGCTGACCTGCATGGCGAGGCCCTGCCCGTCTTGCACCAGCGAGGCCTGTTCCGGCCGAAATCCGTAAAGCACGTCGCCGCGCGCGCCACGCAATGCGGCCGCGAGTTCGCCCGGCAGCGGCGGCGTGACGCCCAGGGGTCCGAGATCGACGACCACCCCCCGGTCGCTCTCCGCCGGCCTGCCCTTGAGAAGATTCATGCCGGGCGCGCCGATGAAGCGCGCGACGAAGACATTGGCCGGATCGTTGTAGACCTCGAGCGGCGTGCCGACCTGTTGCAGTACGCCATGGTCCATGACCGCGATGCGGTCGGCCATGGTCATCGCCTCGAGCTGGTCATGGGTGACGTAGACCATGGTCTGGCGGAACTGGCGCTGCAACTGTTTCAGCTCGGTGCGCATGACAGCCCGGAAGGCGGCATCGACATTGGAGAGCGGTTCATCGAGCAGGAAGATCGCCGGCTCCATGATCGCCGAACGGCCGATCGCCACGCGCTGCAAGATGTTGACCGACAGCCGGTCGGCCTTGCGGTCGAGCAGCCGCGTCAGTTGCAGCATTTCGGCGATGGCGCCGACACGGCGGTCGATCTCGGCTTTCGCCGCGCCACGCATCCTCGGTCCGTAGGCGAGGTTCTGGCGCACCGTCATATGGGTGAAGATGGCGTAGTTCTGGAAGACGAAGCCGACACCGCGCCGCCCCATCGGCACGCCTGCCATATCGCGTTCGCCGAACAGAATCCTGCCGCCGGTCGGCTCCTCCATGCCGGCGATCATGTTCATCGTTGTCGACTTGCCGCAGCCCGACGGCCCGAGCAGCGCCATGAACTCGCCGTCGGCGATGGCCAGATCCATCGTCTTCAGCGCGGTGAAATCGCCGAATTTCTTGACCAGGTTCTGCAGGTGGATCGCGCTCATGCCGGCACCTGCCTTGCCCGCGCCATGCGCTTAATCGCGAACACGGCGACGATAGAGAGCACGATCAGTATGGCCAGCGCGATCGCCGCCACATAGCCCCAGATCAGGTCCTGCGTGGTGAGCTTGTAGATGTAGACGGAGATGGTCTCGGTGGCGACGCCGGGGCCACCACCGGTCATGATGTAGAGCGTGTCGAAGATCTTGAAGTTCTCGATCACCCGGATCGCCAGCGCGATGATGATGATCGTCTTCATCTTCGGCAGCACGATGGTGACAAAGCGTTGCCAGGGATTGGCGCCGAGCAGCGTCGCCGCCTTGATCTGGTCCTCCGGCACGCCGACCAGGCCGGCAAGCAGGATGAGGAACATCAGCGGTGTCCATTGCCAGATGTCGGCGACCATGACGGCGATCAACGCCAGCGTCGGATCCGACAGCCAGGCGATGGTGACGGGAGAACCGGTGAGCGACGACAGGATGTCGTTCACAGGGCCGCCCGACTGGAACAGCATGAAGAACATGTAGCCGGCGACCGCTGGCACCACCATCATCGGCATCAGCAGGATCGAGTAGAATATCCGCTTGCCCGGAAAATCGTCTGCAAACAGCGTCGCCAGCGCCAAACCAAGCAGGAATTCCGCCGGCACGCAGACGACCATGACGATGGCCGTGCGCTTCAGCGCGCTCCAGAAGCGCGCATCGGCGGCAAGGTCGGTGTAGTTGGCAAAACTGTTCCACAGCGACCAGGCGTTCCACCAGCCGAGGCCCGACAGCGGCGACCAGTCGGTGACGCTGATGTAGAGCTGCATCAACAGCGGGAAGGCCGAGATGAACAGGACGAGGACCTGCGCCGGCAGCGTCAGCCGGAAGCCGAGCCTAGCGCCCTCGTCACGCGGAGCCGGTCTTGCCTGGACGGCTTTCATCACGTCCTCCGAAATCGTCCCAGTCACCGCGCTCATTGCTTGAGCGCCCCGAAGGTCAGCCCTCGCACCAGATGGCGCTGGATGGCGATGCCCATGATGACTGGCGGCACGGCGGCGATCAGGCCGAGCGCTGCCTTGGCGCCGTAGAGCTGTCCGGTCATCGAGGATGACAGCGAGGCCATGTAGACGGGGATCGTCACCCATTCGCGCGTCGTTAACAGCAGCGCGATCAGATAGTCCGACCAGTTGAGGATGAAGACGAAGAGCGCGGCACTGGCCAGCGGCGCGCGCATCATCGGCAGCGTGATGCGGGTGAAGACGCGCAACCGCGAACAGCCCTCGACCAGGGCCGCCTCCTCGATCTCGCGCGGCATGTCGTCGAAGAAGGCCTTCATCAGCCAGAAGGCGAATGGCAGGGTGACGATGCCGTAGATCAGCGACAGCCCCCACCAGCTGTCGGTGAAATTGAGGAACGACCACATGATCATCACCGGGATCATGACCGCCATCGGCGGAAACAGCCTGAGCTGGATCAGCGCCAGCGGCAGGTTCTGGCCGGAGCCGAAGCGCGACAGCCCGTAAGCCGCGGCCGTACCAGCCGACATGGCGATTGCCGTTCCGAACACCGCCGACAGCAGCGATGAGAGGATCGGCTTCAGCGCCGTGCGGTCGAGCGCGACGATCAGATTGTTGGTCGACTCGCCGAAGACGAAGCGGAAATTGCTGAGCGTCGGGTTCTTCGGCCACCATGTCAGGTCGGCCCCGGTCGCCGACCATTCGGCGATCGGCTTGAAGGCCATCGACACCATCCACAGGATCGGCACCAGCGTCACCGCCATCGCCGCGAGGATCGCGGCGTAGCGGAAAATCTCGAAGGGGATGGAACGCTTCATCTGGCTGCTTTTGCTGGTGGCGTCGGTTGCGGAGGGGAAGAGCAGGTGCTCCTCCCCTCCGGCTCTGATCTAGGGAGACGGATCAGCTGATCGGATCGAGAACGGTCGGCCAGGCCTCCTTGTTGGTCTTGATGGCTTCGAGAAGCTTGTCCTCGCCGATGCGCCGGGCGATCTTCTTCCACTCGGTCTCGGTGTCGGCCATGGACTGCTCTGATGTCTTCGCCTTGGTCAGCGAGGCCATGAGGTTTTCGTCCAACGCATTGTGGAAGGCGGTGGCGCCGGGATAGTTGATGGTCGGCACCGTGCGGGCGACCGTCTCGCGCACAATGTCCATGTGGTAGGCATGGTAGGTCTGGCGCACCAGCGGATCGGAGAAATCCGAAAGCCGGAATGGATCCAGATAGCCGCCTGGGTTGGCGCTCATCCAGGCGTAGATGCGGGCGGAGCCCAGCCATTGCAGCAGGAGATAGGCGACCTCCTGGTTTTTCGACTGCGACGAGACCATGCCGGTCAGCGAGAACCACAGCACGGAACGGCTGATCAGCTTGCCGTCGATCTCGCGACCGGGCGGCAGCATCGAGCCGATCTTGCCGGTGACAGCCGAATCCTTGTTGCCGGCATTGTCGAGGAACTTCGGCAGGTTTGAGAAGGCGCAGGTCATCGCCGCCCCGCCCTTGGCGAAATTGCCATACTGTTCCGGCCAGCCCCACGAGATCGCGTCCGGCGAATGGTGCGCGAGCGACGCGACATATTCGTTGGTGGCGGCGATGCCTTGCTCGGAATTGATCAGCGGCTTGCCGTCATCGCCAAACAGGAACTGGTTGGGCGAAGCCATGGAGACGTAGCGCTGATACCAGTTGGTGTAGCCCCAGCCCTGGTTGCGCAGGTCGGTCGAGCCGAACAGGCCCTTGTCCGGGCGCTGGAAGAAGGCGGCGATGTCGCCATGCTGCTTCCATGTCTTCGGCGGCGCCAGATCGTAGCCGTACTTGTCCTTGAAGGCCTTCTTCTCGGCTTCGTCGCCGAACAGGTCGGTGCGGTAGACCAAGGTCTGGAAGTCGCCGTCGAGCGACACGCCATAGTTCGAGCCGCGATATTTGTTGAGCAGCGATACGCCCTTGGCGCCGTCGACATAGCCGGTCTTGGGATCGTCCCATTCCGGCTTGTATTGCGCGACAAAGTCGTCGAGCTTGGCGATGCCGCCGGTCTCGGCGAGGTCGCCGAGACGGTTCCATTCGGTCGAATAGATGTCGTAGGCCCCACCCTTGGTGGAGATGTCCTGCATCGTCTTGGTGAATTCCTGGCCGTTCGGCAGACCGACGATTTCGATCGGAATGCCGGTCTCCTTTTCCCACAGATCCTTGATCGACGGCGCGCCGGCCGGAAAAGGCTGCGTCAGCTGGCCGATCGAACCATCCGAGAGACCGAGCACGATCTTGGCTGGTGCCTTGCCGGCGCCCTTCAACGCCTTGGTGGCCTCGATGGCGCGGCCTTCCGGTGTGTCGGCGCCATACTGGTAGCGCTCGGCTCCGTCGAAGCCCGTCGGGCCGCCGATCATGCCTGGCGCCAGCGCGTCCGCCGCGTAGGCGCGGCTGGGACGAATGAATTTCGGTGCAATGCCTGCGGCAGCCATGATGACGGCCGCCTTTCCTCCGGACGCCAACAAGCGGCGCCGCGACATGCGGATCAAATTGGACATTGGAACTCCTCCCTCAGGGCCACGTTTCCTCCACGACCCTATGAGGGATATTGACGGCAGCACGGTAAGGCTGTCAACATCATAAATAATCAAAACACCTCACAACATTGCAAAAAAGGCGAGAAAATGCATCGTTCCGGGGTCCACACACCACTTCTGATGCCTCGATTTGATGGGAAGCTCCCCTTCCAAACCCCACTCATTCCTGTCGGACGAATTGATTTAGCCCCGCAGCTTGCACATCGGCCAAGGCCGGATACATCATTTCCCATCAGAATCGCGGATGGCACGGAAGCCGTCGCCAGACGACCTGACGCATGCAGGAGATGAAAGACGGTGCGGTCCACCCTGACTGACATAGCCCGGGAAGCTGGTGTCTCGCCCGCCACGGTCGACCGTGTGCTCAACAACCGCCCCGGCGTTCGGGCGCGCACGCGTGAAATCGTGCTCGAAATGGCGCAGCGGCTTGGCTACATCGCCGAGGGCCCGAACGGGGCGCCGCCAAGGCCCTTGCCAGGCGACATCATCCGGCTCGATTTCGCGCTGCCCGCCGGCACCAATTCCTTCATCAAGATGCTGCACCGCCAGATCGAGGCGCAGGCCCTTGCGCGCCCCGATCTCGATGTGCACATCGCCACCATAGAGGGCTTCAATCCCGACCGGCTCGCCCGTTTGCTGCAGGACCTGCGCGGACAGACGCAAGGCGTCGGCGTCATCGCGCTCGACCATCCGACGGTGCGCGAGGCGATCCGCTCGTTGTCGGCCAACGACATCAAGGTGGTGACCATCGCCTCCGACATCTTGCATGTGCCGAGGGTCGCCTATATCGGCATCGACAACCGCGCCGCCGGCCGCCTGGCCGGCTATCTGCTCAACCGCTTCATGGGATCAGGGCGTCCGGGCAAGGTGGCGCTGTTCGCCGGCTCGCTTTCCTATCGCGGCCACGAAGAACGCGAGATGGGGTTCCGCCATATCCTGACCGAGGAATCGCCGAATCTGCAGATCGTCGAGATGCGCGAAATGCTCGACGACCGCGAGAAGGCCTATTCGGAGGCGTCCGCCCTTCTGGAACGGCACCCGGATCTTGCCGCGATCTACAATGTCGGCGCCGGCAACACCGGCATCGCCCGCGCGCTCAAGGAGCGCGGCCGCGCGCAGTCCATGGTTTTCCTCGGCCATGAGGTGACTGAAGGCACCAAGGATCTTCTGCTCGACGGCACGCTCGACGCGGTCATCGACCAGAACCCGCGCGTCGAGGCGCGTGAGGCGCTCAACACCTTGACCCATGCGGTCAGGGGGCTGCCCTACGAATTGCACCAGCCAAGGCTGCAGGTGATCTTCAAGGAGAACATTCCGGAGATTTGATGGGCAGGCCTAGTCGGGGCTCTCCGTTTCCGGATAAAGCGCCTTCGCCAGGTCGCGGATTGCGTCGGCGGTGCGTGGGCCGAAGCCAATCATGTAGGCGCCGTCGAGCACGATCAGTGCCTTGTTTGCCGCCGCCGGCGTTGCCGCCAGCGCACGGTTGCCGAACACCTGCTCGGGCGTCGGTCCACCCTTGCCGTCGCTCATCATCAGGATCACGTCAGGCGCCATCTCGATCAGCTTTTCCTCCGACGCCGCCTTGTAGCCCTCGACCACATCCATCGGGTTGAGGCCACCGGCATAGCGGATAATGGCATTAGCCGAGGTGCCGGCGCCGGCGGCGCTCAACTTCTCGAGACCATGGAAGAACACCACCTTTCTGCGCCGTTCCGGCGGGATTCTTGCAGCCAGATCGGCGGCCGCCTGAAAGGCCGTCAGCACCTCGGCGGAAACAGTCCTGCCCTTTTCCTCGAGCCCCAGGCTGGCAGCGATCAACGCGATCTTGCGCTCGATGCCTTGCGGGCTGTTGTCCTGCGGGATGAAGACGATCGGGAATGCCAGCGACTTCAGCACCTCAAGCGCTTCGGGCGGCCCGCAATCCTCGGCCGCCAGGATCAGATCGGGACGCAGTCCGGCCAGCCCTTCCGCCGAAAGCTGGCGGCGATAGCCGACATTGGGCTTCCCAGTCACCGATGGCGGATACTTGCTGCCCCGGTCGACGGCAATGATCCGTTCGCCGGCACCGAGCGCATGGACGATCTCGGTGACGTCGGAGCCAAGCGTCAGGATTCTGGTTGCCGCTCCCGGCGCGACGGTTCGTCCCAGCGCGTCGACAACACTTTCACCGGCCAGGGCCTTGAAGCCGCAGGAAGGCGCCAGCACCGACAGCGCCAGAAGCAGCATCGCTGCGATCCTGCCTGGCTGGAACCAACCGATCCGCCTGCCCTCACCCACACTCCCGACCATGCTTCTGCTCCTGTCCAATTGCCTTTTCGATGAAGATGTCGGGCCTATAAATTTAAAGTTGACTTATGTCATCATGTTTTAATATGTGAGCCTGGTCCCCGCCACTTGGGTCGAGGGATTCCATCATGCCAGCCAAGGCCCGTTCAGCCATCGCCAGCAGTTTCGCTTTTGCTTGGGGGCTGCATGACAACGACAACAAACACGACCTTGATGGCGAGCACTGCGCTTGCCTTCGTGCTCGGCCTGTACGCGGCGCCGCAGGCCAGCGCGCAAGAGCAGAAGGGGGCGACCGCCAAGACCGCCCGCCTGGCACCAGCCACTGCCAAGCAGAACCAGCCTGCAACGGTGCTCGACCTCATCACCATCTCGGCGACGATGATCAAGACCGCCGTCATCGAATCGATGGCCGCCATCAGCGCCGTCGATTCCGACGAGCTCGACCGCATCCAACCCGAGACCGCCGCCGACATCTTCCGCACCACGCCCGGCGTCGCCGCCTCGATGAACGGCGACGACCCCGCGACAGCCATCAACATTCGCGGCTTGGAACAGTATGGCCGCGTCGTGGTGACGCTCGACGGCGCCCGCCAGGATTACTGGCGCGTCGGCCACGGTTCAGGCTCGTTCTACGTGGAGCCGGACCTGATCAAGGAAGCCACCGTCATTCGCGGCCCGGTGTCGAATGCCTATGGTTCGGGCGGCATTGGCGGCGTCGTCTCCTTCGAGACCAAGGATGCCGGCGATTTCCTCAAGAAGGACGAGCGCTGGGCGCTGAGCGAGAAGCTCGGCTACGAGGACAATGGCGACGGCTTCACCACCAGCACCACCGGCGCCTACCGCTTCAGCGACGATGCCGACATCATCGGCAACCTCGTCTATCGCAACCGCGACAGCTACACCGACGGCAATGGTGAAACCGTGCCCTGGACCGGCGAGCGGGTGACCAGCGGCTATTTGAAGACGACACTGCGGCCAGCCGACGGCCACGAGCTGAAGCTCGGCGCCATCCTGCAGCGCTACAACGACCAGATCACCGGCTCGAGCGGCTCGACCTCGCCGACGCTGAGCCGCTACGATACCAACACCACCAACCAGACCTACACGGCCGCCTACACCTGGAAGCCTGACGACAACCAGCTGATCGACCTCAGCGCCAATGCCTACCACAACCGCACCCGTGCCGAGCAGACGCAGGTCTGGCCCACCTCGGCGATCGGCAATTTCCGCTTCTACGACGTCGCCACGTCGGGCTTCAATGTGAAGAACTCCTCGCGCTTCGACGCCTGGGGGTTAGCCCATACGCTGACTTACGGGCTCGACTATTACTATCTCGAGGCGTCCTCGGAAGCCGCGCATTTCGGCGCCGGCGAGCAGCAGGGCTATGGCGGCTTCCTGCAGTGGCAAGGCGACTATGAGACCTGGCTGCAGGTGATCACGGCCCTGCGCTATGACGGCTACCAGCTCGACGGCGAGACCCGCTCCGTGCCGCCGGAACAGGCGTCGATCTCCGGCGACCGCTGGTCGCCGCGCCTGACCGTCGGTGTCACACTCTTCGAAGGCTTCCAGCTCTACGGCACCTACTCCGAAGGCTACCGGGCACCGGGCCTGCAGGATGTCTTCCGTGGCGGCGGCGCGCATGGCGGCGCCGACAGCTACCGGCCCAATCTCCTGCTGCAGCCCGAGACGGCGAAGAACTGGGAGGCCGGCATCAACATGAAATACGACGATGTGCTGACGGCGGGCGACCGGCTGCGCGCCAAACTCAACGTCTTCCACACCGATGTCGAGGACTATATCGACGTCGATCTCACCGTCCTGCCGCGCACGGCGATCAACATCGGCGATGCGCGTCAGAAGGGCGTCGAGGCCGAGATGGTCTATGACTACGGCCGGGGTTTCGTGAATCTCGCCGGCGCGCTGATAAACGCCAAGGTCATCAGCGGCGTCTACGCCGGCCAGGCGCTCAACAACACGCCGCTCGACCGGTTCTCGGTCACGCTCGGGTTCCGCATGCTGGAGGATCAGCTCACAGTCGGCGCGCAATATCTCAGCGTCGGCAAGATCACCCGCACCAGCCGCAGCAATCCCGGCGCCGTGCCGGTCGTCGATGACGGTTTCGATCTGGTCAACGTCTTCGCCAACTGGCGCATCAACGACAACGCCAGGCTCGATTTCGCTGTCGATAACGTCTTTAACACCGCCTACACCGACCCGCAAAGCGCATGGTCAACCACGGCGGCTACCGAACAAGGCAAGGGCCGCACCTTCAAGGTGGCCCTCACAGGCAGGATCGGAGGCTGACAATGAGCAAGGCATCGGCGAGCGAACTGACCTGCGAGGCGCGTCTCGACCTGCGGCACCTGCCCGACTACATGGGCCGCATCAGCGACAGGCTGCGGAGTTTCGAGGCCGATGCTTCGCAGCATGGGCAGCGCATCGATTTCCGCTTTGCCTTCGGCGGCGCCTCCTTCGACATGGAGCGTCTGGTGATGCGGGCCAACGCCACCGACCGAGACGGCCTCGCCCGCATCAAGGACCTGCTCGCTACGGCGGTGGAGGTGTATGCCGAGGAGGAAAATCCCGAGATCGTCTGGACAGGCGATCTCGCCGGCGAGACCCGCCTCGCCCAGTTCCGCGAGATGGTGGTGACCGATGTTCGCCACCTCACCCCGCATATGAGCCGCATCCGCTTGGCGGGCGACGATCTCACCCGCTTCGCCAAGTTCGGCGGCATGCATATCCGCATGCTGTTTCCGACCCGGGAGGTCCCCGATCCACTATGGCCGATGCTCGGCGACAATGGCCTGCCGGTCTGGCCTGGCGATGACCGGCGGCCGGTGGCGCGCGTCTACACCATCCGCGCGCTCGACGCGGACAAGGGCATCATCGATGTCGACTTCCTCGTCCATCCCGGCGAGAGCGTCGGCTCGGCCTGGGCCATGCAGGCGGCACCCGGCATGAAGGTCGGTATCATGGGGCCAGTCGGCCGCCCGGTGCGACCGGCACAATGGTACGTCATGGGCGCCGACGAAACCGGCCTGCCGGCGCTGGCGCGGCTGCTGGAGACGCTGCCCGCGCAAACCAAGGGCGTTGCCTTCGTCGAAATCGCCGATCATGCCGAAAGACAGGAGATCGCCAACGCCACCGCCATTGAGCTGCACTGGCTAACAAGGGACGGCGCACCGGCAGGCGAGGACAAGCTGCTGGCCGAGGCCGTCCGCTCGGTGGCGTGGCCGAAGGACGTTTCGACCTTCGGCTGGTTCGCGGCGGAAGCCGCCGCCGCGAAGATCGTCCGCGAGCACTGGCGCGACACGCTGGTGCTTGGCCGCGATCAGACGCTCGCCGCTGCCTACTGGCGTCGTGGCTCCGCCGGTTTGATGGCTGGCTGAACGCCGACGATCGCCCGGCCACCCTCGCTCGAGCTGATTGTGATCCGGTCGCCGGAGGCGATGCTCGAAATATCGCACACCACCAGCGGCATGCGAATATCGTAGAGAAACTCGGCGACGATGGCGCCCACAGCCAGGATCGGGTCCGGCCGTTTCATCAGGATGGCCGCCGGCGCGGTGCCCCTGCGGATCGCCTCGGCCAGAACCGAGGATGAGGACGACGAACCGCGCCCGCTCGGCATGACCAGGATGCTGCCGGCGACATTCTGGCCAAGGTCCGGATGCGAATGATCGATGACGTCGCCGGTCTCCGCATCTATGCCGCCCCAGAAGCTGAGCGCCTGCGAAAACACCAGGGCCTGTCCTGCAGCTTCCCCGGCCAGTTGGAAAGTGCCGGTCCGTTCGACGGACTTTGTTTCCACCGGCTGCGTCATGAGCCGCTCCGCACGACATGCCCGACTGCCGCGGAGCGGATGCAATCCTTCATCTCGGCGAAGGCGACGGACACGCCGATATTGCCTGGCGCGTAGTGCGCCCATTTGCCGGAATTGGTCATCACCACCCCGTCGAGACGCTCGAGGATCGAGGTGACATAGGTGCAGGTGTCGGCGACGGGGATGAGGCCGAATGCTTCCATGCCGGTCAGCGCGCCCTCCTCCTGCAATCGCGTCAGCGTCGCGCGCCCGGTGTTGACGTATATCGGGATGCCCCTGCCCGGAGCGACCGCGCGCAGCAACGGCAACAGGCGCATCCATTCCTCATGCGAGAAATGCGGCGTCCCGAGCGACACGGCCGCCAACGGCACGCCATCCGGCACGGTCGACAGCCTGGCCAGCGCATGGTCGATGTCGGCGCGGGTGATGCGGACCGTTTCCTCCGGAGCTTGGCCATCGAACGCTTCATCGAGCGTCCTCGCCTCGGGCGTGATGCCGACCGCATGGAACAACGCCACCGCACCGGTCGTTGCCGCCGCCGCCCCCAGCGCCTTCAACTGGTCTTCGTCGCGGGGCCGAGGCAGGCCTGAGATCACCGGAATGCGGTCGCCGCTGGCTTGCCCGATGATCAGCCCGACGCCGACGAACAGGCTGTCACTCGGCTCCGGCTCGGGAACGGCCAGCTCGAACAAGATCCGCCCGCGCCGGTTGCCGCTCAGATGCAGACCCCAGGCCGGCGCCCGCCCGGTCATGGCGCAGCACAGATCGATGAAATCGCCATAGCGGTTGGTGCGCGCGCCGATCACGGAATTGGCAAAGACGATGGCGTTGGATTCACCCCAGGCGATCTGCTCGCCAAATGCTGGCCGAAACCGCGTCTGGTAGGGCGCGCAGGTGAAGGTCGCCTGGCAGCCGAGCTCCATATGCGCCGTCATCAGCCGCCGCGCCGGCGCCTCTTCCGCCGCCGGCATCTTCACCATGCCGGGATGGATGAGATCGAACGAGCCGACATTAAGCGTCGTCGGCACCTGGACACGACCGCCGCCCTCGACCAGCCGTTCGACGAAATCAAGCCCTGCCTTGCCATGGTAGAGGCAGCCATCGATATGGGAGCCGGAAATATCGAGCAGGCTGCCTGCCCCGACCGCATTGGAAAACGCGACCAGGATTTTCATCGCGGCGGCAGCCGACGAACCTTGTTCGCCGTCGAGCATGGATCGGTCTCGCGCACTCAGTTCCAAGGTCATCGGTATGCTCCGGCTTGTGCCCGGTTATGCTGTCCCTGATTGCGAACAGTCTGGCAAGAGCCGGCGTGAGCATCAGCCCGCCGCGATCAGCACCGTGCTATCCGGCGACCAGCGCAGAACCACGTCCTGCCCCTCCGCCAGCCTGTCAGCGCCGGTATTCTGCACGATCACCTTCAGCGTCTGGCCGGCACGCTCGACAAAATAGGTGCTGTTGTTGCCGGCGAAGATGCGCTTCGACACTTGCCCCTTCAGCATGTTGGCGTTGGCCGTATCCGGAGCCCCGGCATCGGTGGCGATGCGGATGCGTTCGGGGCGCACGGCACAGCTCGCCTTGGCGCCGGCGGCAAGCTTGGCACCCGCTCCAGCGGCAATCGCGGTGCCGTCCGGCAGGCGAATGCCGTTGCCCGTCGCGTCGCCGCGAAAGATGTTGGCGTCGCCAAGGAAGGTGGCGGCGAACTCGCTCTTTGGCCGGTCGTAGATCTCCTCCGGCGGCCCTTCCTGCACCAGCCTGCCATCGCGCAATATGCCGATGCGGTCGCTCATCGTCAGCGCCTCTTCCTGGTCGTGGGTGACGAAGATGGTGGTGATGCCGATCTCGCGCTGGATGCGTTTCAGTTCGATCTGCATGTCGACGCGCAGCGCCTTGTCGAGCGCGCCGAGCGGCTCGTCGAGCAAAAGCACGCGGGGCTTGGTGACGATGGCGCGGGCGAGTGCCACACGCTGGCGCTGGCCGCCGGACAGTTGATGTGGCCGTCGGCCGCCGAGCTTGCCGAGTTGCACGAGGTCGAGCGCACGTTGCACTTCCGTTGCAATCACTGCCTTGGCCTCACCACGCACCGAAAGGCCGAAGGCGACATTGTCTGCGACGCTCATATTGGGGAACAGCGCATAGTTCTGGAACACCATGCCGATACGCCGCTTTTCGACCGGCACCCGCTCGACGCTTTCGCCGCCGATGGCGATGCGGCCGGAATCGGGAAAATCGAAACCGGCGATCTGGCGCAGCAGTGTGGTCTTGCCGCTACCCGAGGGCCCGAGCAGCGCATAGAAGCCGCCATCGGCGAAATCGATGGAGACATCGTCCAGCGCCTTGTGCGCGCCAAAGCTGCGGGAGACATTCGATACCTGCACGCCGGCCATTATTTTTCTCCGCCGAATTTGAAGAAGCGCGCCGTGAGCAGCATGAGCGCCATCGACACGACGATGATGATCGTCGAGACCGCATTGATCTCGGGTGTGAAACCCTTGCGGATTGCGGCATAGATTTCGACCGGCAGCGTCGTCTGGCCGGGCGTCGCCAGGAAGTAGGAGACGACGAATTGGTCGAACGATACGGCAAACGCAAACAGCCCGCCGGCGATGACGCCGGGCATGATCCAGGGCAGCGTGACGCGGTTCGTCACTTGCCACTGGTTGGCACCGAGCGAGCGCGCCGCCTCTTCAAGCTCTGGCGCGAAGGTCTGCAGCCGGGCCGAGACGACGACGATGACGTAGGGCAAGGCCAACGCGACATGGCCGAGCAGGATGGCGAACAGGCCGCGCCCGATGCCGACACCGAAGAAGAAGATCAGCATTGCCGTGCCGGTGATCAGCCACGGAATGGCGATCGGCGGAAACAGCAGCGCCTGCAGGAATTTCTTGCCACGGAATTCATAGCGATAGAGCGCCAGCGACGCCGCCGAACCGAGGACGGTGCAGATGATGGTGGTGATGACGGCGATTTCGAGGCTGTTCCAGGTGGCGGAGATCAGCTGGTCGTTCTGCCACAGCGAGGCGTACCATTCCGTCGTCCATTCGAACGGCAATTGGTAGAAAGGCGAGACGTTGAACGACATCAGCGCCATGATGATGATCGGCAGATAGAGGAAGGCGAGCAGCAGCCCGATGTAGAGGCGGCCGAGCCATTCGAGGATGCGTGTCGTCATCATCAGGCAGCCCTCCGCAGCACCGGCGCCGCCAGCGCCAGGATGACCAGTACGACGGCCAGCAGGATGAAGGAGAGCGCGGCACCGAGCGGCCAGTTGAACACCGCGACGAACTGGTCCTCGATGACCGTGCCGTAAAAGGTGCCGGTGCGCCCGCCAAGGATGCGCGGCTCCATGAACGAGCCGACGACAGGTACGAAGATGAGCGCCGCGCCCGCCACCAGCCCCGGCATCGACAGCGGGATGATCACCCGCTTCAGCACCTGCAGCCGCGAGGCGCCGAGCGAGCGCCCCGCCTCGATCAGCGAGTCGTCGATCGCCTGCAGGGTGAGGTAGCAGGTCAGCACCATGTAGGGCACATAGGAGTGCACCAGCCCGATGATGACGGCCGGATAGGAATACATCAGATCAATGTTGATCTTGAACGGCAGCACCGCGTTGAGTGCGGTGTCGAGAATGCCGCCTTCACGCAGCACCATCGCCCAGGAGAAGATGCGCACCAGCCCGTTCGACCAGAACGGCAGGATGACGAGCAGGAAGATCGCCTCGCGGCTACGGCCCTTCAACACCTTGGCGAGCACGTAGGCAGCGGGATAGCCGATGACGATGCACCACAAAGTCACTTCGAGGCCAAGCCGCAGCGAGGCCAGGAGCAGCGTCAGATAAAGGCCCTGCGAGAAGAAGGCGGTGTAGTTGCCGAGCGTGAACGCCCACGGCTTTCCCGACAGCGGCAGCTCGGTCATGAAGGAGAAGAACACCATGGCCGACAATGGCAGGAAGATCGCCACCGTCAGCCAGAGATAGGCGGGCGCAAGCAGCGGTAGTGCCGATCTCAGCCCGCCGCGCGATGCGGTCGCACCCTGCGCTGCCATGATACCCTCCTCCCCAGGATTGGAAGAACCAGCCGGCGTGAGCCGGCCGGCCCGGACGTCGACTTTACTTCACGTCGACCTTGAGCTGCTGCCACAGCGCCAGATAGGCCTCGCGTTGCGCGTCGGTTATCGGCGCCTGGAACTGGATGCGCTTGGCAACCTCGGGATCACCCATCACCTTGCGGTTAAAGGCATCCTGGGGCAGTGCTTCCACCGCCTTGGTGTTGGCGGACACTGGAGCGCCGACCTTGGTGACCCATTCGACATAGAATTTCGGGTCGATCATGTAGTTGATGAAAGCCTCGGCGCCGGCGACATTCTTGGAGCCTGCCGGAATGGAAAAAGCGTCGAGCCAGGCGACGGCGCCTTCCTGGGGGATGACCAGCGAGACCGGCAGCTTGAAGTGCGTCTTGGCACGATCCGCCGAGCCGCTCCAGTAGGTGCCGATGTCGATCTGGTTGGAGGCGACCATCTGGTTCCAGTCGTTCTCCGAGCTCCAGAAGGTCTTGATCTGCGGCATCAGCGAGGTGAGCTTCGTCTTGACCGCGTCCATATCCTTGATGTCGTTGATGTTCTGGCCGGTGGCGATGGCACCGAACTGGACCGCCTCGACGGCGTCGTCGCGGATGACGACGCGGCCCTTGTGGGCGGGGTCCCACATTTCGGCGATGCTCGTCGGTGGCTTGTCGAACGACTTTTCGTTGATGGCGAGCGCGGTCAGGCCCCAGACCCACGGCACGCCATAGACCTTGCCGTCATGGTCGAGCATCGGCGAGCTGGCCTTGTCCTTGCTGATGTCGGCATAGTTCGGCAGCTTGGACGTATCGATCGGCTGGATCAGCTTTTCGGCCATCGCCTGGTCGTTGAAGGCGGCATTGATCATGACGACGTCGTAGAGGCCGGGATTGGTCCGGATTTTGGTCAGCATTTCCTGTTCGGAATTGAAGAAGTCGTTGACGACCTTGTGGCCCGTCGCCTTCTCGAAGGCGGCGATGGCCCATGGTTCGTCGGCACCATAGCCCTTCCAGTTGAGCACATGCACTTCGTCGGCCTTGGCTGCGAAGGCGAGTGCTGAGGTGAAGACGGCGGTCGCCGTCAACAGGGCAGTCAAATCAGGCATGCGCATGTTCGTTCCTCTCTTTGGTTTGCCCGCTTCCCGGGCTTGTCAGGCTGTCTGATGGGCCTTCCGGTTCTGGCCAGGATCGCCGGTCGACGGACCGTCGGCATGGCTCAGGAATGTCTGGATCTCGTCGTCGGTCGGCGCCGATGACCCGCCGTGGCGGGTGACCGAAATGGCCGCCGCCGCATTGGCGTAGCGCGCTGCCTCGAACGGCGGCACGCCGCGCGCCAACGCACTGACGAAAGCGCCGATATGGGTATCGCCGGCGCCGTTGGTGTCGATGGCGGCGACCTCGAATCCGGCAATGGTTTGCGCAGTGCCGTCGGCCAGCCACGCATGACAGCCCTTCGCGCCGGCGCGGATGATGACGCCCGCTGCCTTCGGGCAGTGATCGGCCAGCAGCCGTGCGGCGACCGCGTCGACATCGCCCGGACCGGCGATCTCGACCGCCTCCGCCGTGTTGCAGCTCAGCCATGTCGTGCGGGCGAGCACCCGCGACAGGATCGGGCGTGGAATGTCCGATACGATCGGCGTCGGATCAAAGACGAAGGGAATTTCGGACGGCAGCGCTTCGATCCAGTCGGTCAGCGCGTCGCGGCTCCTGGGATAGCTCAGCGTGTAGCCGGAGGTGAACACCCAGTCTCCCGGCGCGACCGAGACAGGCGCCATCATGTCAAGGCTGAGCACGCTTTCCGCGCCGGGCCACGAGACGAAGGTGCGTTCGGCGTCCCTCGAGATCATGGCGACGCAATTGCCGCTGTCCATGACGGGCGATGGCGGCGTCAGCATCTCGATACCCTCGGCGGCGAAGGCAGCGCGCAGGAAATCTCCGTTCGGCCCACTGCCGAGCTGGCCGCCGAACACCACTTTCATGCCGGTGCGGGCCGCCGCGACCATCATGTTGAAGCCGCCGCCGGCGACCCGGGCGAAGCTCGATGCGGTTTTTTCCATGCCGGGCGCCGGCAAGGCATCGATGCGGTAGACATAATCCACCACCGCGCTGCCGATATGGACGAGACGCCCGCTCATGCCGCTACGTCCTTGCCGGACCCGGCTTTCGCCACTCTTGCCGCCACGAGGTCGGTGGCCAGCGCGCGAACCTCAGCCAAGTCGATGCCCTTTAGCCGCGCGATATGCTGCTGCGGCAGTTGGGAAAAGCCCATGCAGGCGCCGGCCATGCCGGCCGCGATGGCGCCGATCGTGTCGGTGTCGCCGCCGAGATTGGCGCTGATGACCGCCGCCTGCCACGGATTGCCGCCGGCGACTTCCAGTACCGCGAAGGCGGCAGGAATGGATTCCTGGCTGGCGACGCCGGTGCCGACCAGGTCGGTGATCAGCCGGATCGCATCCCCCGTCGCCTTGCCGCGCACTGTATCCTGCGCCCAGACGATACGCGCGGCGATGTCGCCACCGGTCACCCAATGGCCGAGCGTCGCCCCTTGCCTCGCCGCCGCGACGGCGCTGTCGGAAGCGGCGCGCCAGTCACCACCGGCAACGCCACGGCTGACGGCGGCCGCGACGGCGGAGGCCGACGCAATCGCGATCGAGGTGTTGTGTGTCGCCCGGCAGGTCTCGGCGACTTTGGCGACCAGCGCGTCGAGTGGCTCCGGCGGCATCATGATGCCGACCGGCGCGATGCGCATGGCCGCGCCATTGGTATCGCCGCCGCGCCCCGCCTCTTCCGCCGGCACGCCGTTGTTGATGGCGTCGATGGCGCGTTTGGTCGACGGCCCCAGCAGATCGTAGCTGCCGCGCGCCTTGACCTCACGCTCCCAGTCGAGCAGCGCGTTGACCCAGCGCGTGTGGTCGAAGCGCTCGCCCGATTCAACGAGAATGCGGCCGAGCAGCAGCGCCTGCTCGGTATCATCGGTAATGGTGCCGGCGAGCAGTCCCTTCGACACCGGATGATCGGCGAAGGGTGCGATGAAATCCTCGACATGTCCGTAGAGGTCGGCAATCCGTGCTGGCGACAAAAGCTGCGTCGGCATGCCGAGCGCGTCTCCCAGCGCTCCGCCGACAAGTGCGCCCATGGCGCGATCGAGCGTGTCCCTGGTGGTGTCCGGCATCGCTCAGAACCTCATATGCAGCGCGAAATGCGCCGGGTTGAGCAGGCTGGTCACATATTCGATCGGCCGATCGTCGGCGGCACGCGTCAGCCGGCGGCCGCGCAGGAACGGCGTGCCTTGCGGGCAGCCGAGAATGGCGGCATCCTCGGCATTGAGCATTTCGATGCCGACCCATTCCTCGCCATGGTCGGGAATGAGCCCGGCGCCGCGCAGCGTCTGGTGCAGTGACCCTTCGCGCAGGCCACGCAACGGCACGTCTTCCAGTTCGGGCGACAGTGGCAGGCGGCTGCGCTCGATGGAGATCGCGTGGCCATCGCTGGCATTGGTGCGCACCCGGTCGACGGCGATGAAGAAAGGGCTTTCGATGCCAAGCAGGGATGCCAGATCGGCGTCCTCGATGACCTCCAGTCGCAGCGTGCGGGTCTCGGCATTGGCGCCCGCATTGGCCAGCGCCCGCGACCAGCCGACCGCGTCGTCGACTGGCTTGCCATCGAAGGTGACGAAGGAGCCGATACCGACCTTGGTGGTAATCAACCCACGGCTCAACAGCTCCTCGAGGCCTTTGCGCACGGTGTTGCGGCTGACGGAAAAGCGCTGGACGAGCTCGTTCTCGCTTTGCAGACGGTCGCCGAAACCGAGAACCCCGGAGCGGATTTCATGCTCCAGAACGGTGGCTATCTGCTCGGGCTTTCCCGTGCCGGGAGACAGTTGAACCGCACGCCGTTTCATATGGGCACCTGTTCAGTGAACCTGTATAGTCCTGTTCAATATATTGACATGGGTCTCGTGTCAACGGGATGCCGAGGCAGGCCAAACGGGCAGCGAACGCTGCGGAAATGCGGACAAAGCGGGTTATGCGGCCGGACGGCAAGACGCCGAAAGCCCTAACATGGTTGCCGAAAAATCCCGATCAATCAGGGGGATAGAGGCAAATCCTGAATCAGCTTGATCGAACTGGCGCAGGCATAGACACCTCACGGGGCTCGATGAGGATGTCGGCCTCGATCGCGGCATTGATGAACGCCGCGCGCGCCACCGAGGCCTCTTTCTTCCCTTCAAGCACGGCCAGGCAGGCCTTGCGAGCGACCATGTGCCTTTGCCCTGTCGCAACCGGCCACCGGTTCATCAGAATGTCGGCAGCTTGAGCGACCCTCTCCACGTTGAAGATCGTGTTCCCCGAGCGGCCGAGCGCAATCCTGACCGGCTCGTCGAAACGCTGGTCCCGCACCACCTCACCTCCCGAAATCGAACGTGCCAACCTAATTTCCGCTATTGTGATAGGTTCCGGAAGGAAGGTGCAAGATGTCCGATTCCAATGGCCAGAAAAGTCCCAAGCTGATCGTCGTGGTCGCGTTCGATCGTGGCGAGGACGGCGAATTGTTTGCGGCCTTCGGCCCTGCCGACCAGCAGAGCGAGGACCGCGCCATACGCACCGCCAGGGCTCTGGCGTCAAAACATGCCGGCGTCATCGCCTGGAGCCGCGACGCCGACCCAACGATGGGCGAATACGGCCCGCCGAACACGCTGTTTGTCAGCGGCGACGTACCGGACATGGAGTAAAGGATCGGCGCCTGGATGCTGGCCCGCACTTAATACGGACGGCCAAGCCCGGAAATATCGCCAAAACGCCGATACTGGCTAGGCGGCGCACTAGGCCAAGCCGAAAAAATAAAATCTCGTTTTAATATTTGCTCGCTTGAAGGAACTGTTTTCTCTCGGTCCCGTTTGTTTCTAGGTCGTTTATTCCAATGACCTCCACAGAGAGGAATATCCAGATGAACTTCAAGATGCTCGCTATGGGCGCGATGGCGCTTGCAATGATGACTGGTTCGGCCCTTGCCGGCGGCAGCACCGGAACATCCGCGCTCGACGATCCGGCAAAGATGTCGCCCTTCTTCACCGACGCCGGTATGAAGACCATGAAGTCCGAGGCGGAATTCAAGGCCGCCTGGATGGCCATGAAGGAAGAAGATCGTGCAGGCATGATGAAGGAATGTGGCGACGAGGCCATTGCCAAGTCCCATGACAATTTCTGCAAAATGACCAAGCAGCTCGGCGGCGCGAACTGACGCACTTCGCTTCCGGCGCATGCCCCAAGACAGCCGAAATAGGCGGGCCAAGTGCCCGCCTATTTTCAACGCGATGTGGAATCACATCACCGTGCCAGGCGGATTCAATTCGCGACAACGGGCGGGTAAAGGTATATGTCCACGTTTGGAGAGGCAAAACGCCGCTCGTCTGGCTTAGTGCCCCATGTTTCAACCCATCGCGAATATCGAAGACGCGCAGACGCTGGCGCAGGCCATCGTCAACACGATCAACGAGCCGTTTCTCGTCCTCGACGAGCAGTTTCGCGTGCTGGCGGCCAGCCGCTCCTTCTACAAGACATTCGAAGTCGACCCCGCGCAGACCCAGGGCTCGCTGCTCTACGCGCTCGGTGACGGTCAGTGGGATATTCCCGCCCTTCGCTTGTTGCTGGAGACGATCATTCCCGAGAAGACCGCCATGGACGGTTTCGAGGTCGAGCATGATTTCCCGCGGATTGGCCGCCGCACCATGCTGCTCAATGCCCGCAAGGTGCTTTACGACCATAGTTCAGCCATCACCATCCTTCTGGCCTTCAACGACATAACCGCCCGTCGTGTCATTGAGCGGGAAAAGGAAGATCTGCTCAAGCGCACCGAAGATCTGCTCCACCAGAAAGACGTCCTGCTGCGCGAAATGGAGCACCGGGTTGCCAACAGCCTGCAGATCATTGCCAGCATCCTGTTGCTGAAGGCGCGCTCGGTCACGTCGGAAGAGACGCGCCAGCATCTCAAGGACGCCCATCAACGGGTTCTGTCCGTGGCCGAAGTGCAGCGCCATCTTCACACTTCGGCTGGCATCGACGAGATCGACGTTGGGTCCTACCTTTCGAAACTGTGCGGCAGCCTTGCCGCATCGATGATTGGCGAAGTCCAGCCGATCGACGTTACCGTTATCGCCGAAGGCGGCAGGATCGATTCGCAGCGCGCCGTCAGCCTCGGCCTGATCGTCACCGAACTCGTTCTGAACGCCATCAAATATGCCTTCCCCAAGGAGAAGACCGACGCCCGTATCCAGGTAACGTTCGAGACCGCGGGCAGCGATTGGAAGCTGACGGTTTCGGACAATGGCGTTGGCAAGATCGCCAATGACTTGCCGGCCACCGGCCTTGGAACGGCCATCGTCGAGGCTCTGGTGAAGCAACTGGAGGCCAAGGTGGAAGTCGTCAGCGACACCGACGGCACCAGCGTGTCGGTGACCCGGGCGACGTTTACCTCACGGGTGCCGCGGGCGGCTTGAAACCACTGCCACGATACATGCCTCCCGAGTGCTGATCTGGTTGAGGGGATGGCTGCCCAAAACCGTCGGGACTTCAGCGCATCCGGCCCTGGTAAACTGCCGCGCATTGCCAGCAGCGACCAGGCAAATTTGCAGCGTCATCTTCCCTGGCGTTCATCCGATTCTTTTTTGATCAGACAGTGCGATCAATACGGCGGATGGCCTTGATGGTCTCTGCCTCCGCCACCCCAATCAGCGCATCGATTCCCTGGATGGTCTCGATATGGCCGCGCGCTGCCACCATCCGTCGCAGGGCGTGAAGATCATCGCGAATTTCGCAGAGTGTTGTCCGGAGCGTCAGGGGCATTATCAGCCTTCCACAACTCAACGGTACCGACGCAAGCCGGTTCCCTCGACCGCAAAAAGCAAAGCCCGCCACGGCAGAACCGGAGCGGGCCTTGGGGGAGGACAAGGGGTGGGACCCTCTCCTCTTGTTTCCACGGGGGGTGTGGACCGCAACCACCATAAGAGATCCTTGCGGAACGCCGGATCACAAGCCGACCTGAACTCATCACAATCCGGTGCGCCGCGGTGTTGGCGCGGTCACGAGATTGCGAGCCCGGCGATGACCGGGCGGAACGGCTAGATGCGTCCGAGCACGACAAGCACGATGATGATCAGCAGCACCAGTCCAAGCCCACCGCCGCCATAATATCCGGTTCCGTAGAACGGACCGCCGCCAAGGCCACTGAACCCGCCGAGCAGTGCAATGATAAGAATGATGATTAGTATGGTGCCTAAGCTCATGGGTTTTCCCGCTCCTGTAGGCGCTGATGCGCCGGTCTCAACATCGCGCCATTCGCATGTTGCTGGGAATGAACGCTTTCAGCGCGTTAGCGTTCCGCGCGACCTGTCGGTAGCGGAATCGGCGGAAAAAACCTGATTCACGCGGAATGCCCGCCTGGAGTGGCGGGCCTTCCGATCGGCCGGATGCCAGGAGAGTGCGGTCAAAGCCCCACGGCTGCTTCTGTACTTCCGATCCCGGTGCTCTTTTGGCCTCGGCGGCGGGCGGGCGGGCAGCAGGCGTCAGCGTTCATGCGGCCTTGTTGTCAGGCGATCCCGTAGAACAGCCTGTAGGGCACGCGATGCATGTAAGCGCGGTATTCCGGCAAGGTGGCCAGCAGGGCCTCTTCACGCAGGATGCGATACAGCTGGAGGTAAGTGATCACGGCGTAGACGGCCAAATTGTAGAAGGAAAAAGCCGACAGCAGGAACAGAATATGGCCAGCAAGGTAGCCGGCATAGATCGGGTGTCGCACCAGACGGTAGGCACCGCCGGTCATCACGCCGCGATTGGCGGGCAGGATGGCAAAGGAACGCCCCAACGATATCTTCCCCCAGATGACGAACCACAACGCCAGGAACTGCAGAGGTGCGGCGACATAAACCGGGATAATGGTGATGCCCGGCTCAAGGGTGATGAAGGCGGCGCCAAAACTGGCGATTACGGAGACGACCACGGTGAGCGGGTTCCAGTCGCGCGTCACCGGCCGCCGTGACAGCAGCAGCCAAGTGAAGGTCAACACCTCGGAAATCGCCATCAGCGCGATGTTGAGCCGGGTCGGATCCTGCACGAAGTGATACACGCCGCGGTAGACAAAGAGCGCCGCGAAAGCCAGCGCGCAGGCGCGAAAGAAGCCCTCCCGCAGGTCGATCAGGATTTCGCGCTTTCGCGCCGCGGACAAAATCTCGTCCTCATTGGCCCGCGAAAGCGTTTCACTTTTTGACAGAAGCAATGCAAGCACCCCGATGTTCCCCTCGGGCCGACCTTTGCACGCAACCATTGCCGGGCAGTTAATTGACAAGATCAGATCGGTATTAAACCGGATATATATCACCGAAACCAGGCAGGGGTTGCCTTCCTCTATTCATGCAATCTATGCGGCGTACGGGATTGGACGTTCCTGCCTTGGCAGCTTCGCGATACAAAGCTCGTCCAGTCCCTATTAAGGGCCGCCTCAGCGTCATCGTCCGTCGACGCGTGACGATGTGCTCCTCATGCGACTTTTGAGTTCAAGAATCCTGCCCTACCCCAGATACGCATTGTTGAAATACCCCGCAAAATTCGGACGTTGCTTGACAACGTTGCCATCGGGGTCACGCAAAATGCCGGCGGCGAACAGGTAGTCGCCGATTGCTTCCATCTTGGCCGGATCCATGGTGGCGATGGCGCCACTTTGGCTGCGCAAGAAGTGACCATCGATCAGTGCCTTCAGCGAAGCGCGGATCAGCGCCGGATTGGTCAAGGCATCCTTGTTGGCCGCGATCAACAGTGCGGCAGCCTCATCGGGATGATCGACGGCGAACTGATAGCCGCGCCGCGTCGCCTGGACGAAGCCGGCCGCGACTTTCGGATTGGCCTGGAGATAGGCTTCGCTCGACGAGATCAGCGTCGTGTGCTCGTCGGGCACGCCATGGTCGGCATAGACGAAGCTGCGCTGCTTGATGCCTTTGAGCTCGGCTTCGACACCCTCCCAGGTCGCGACCTCGAGCGTGAAATCGACCGAGCCGTTGGCCAGCGCTTCATAGGCCGAGGTGCCGAGCGTCACCGTCTCGAAATTGCCCTTGCCGCCGTCGTGGCGGATGATGGTGCCGATCAGCGCGTTTTCCCAGGCGCTGCCGAAGCCGCCATAGGTCAAGCCGTCAAGGTCCCTCGGGCTTTTGATCTCGCCGCGCGCCGCATTGAAGACCACTCGGCCGGTTTCTGATTGCACCACGGCATAGACGGCCTTCAAGTCGGCCCCGGCGGTTTTCTGGGTGAAGAGGCTGATGGTGCCGTTGATGCCGAAATCGGCGACGCGGTTGGCGACGAGCGTGCCGGCGCCGGTGTCGCTGTAGGGCAGGATATCGACCTCGAGGCCAGCCTCGCGGTAGAACCCCTTGTCGCGGGCGACAAACAGCCCAATGTGGTTGGTGTTGACCGTCCAGTCGAGTGCGACGGTGACCTTTTGTGCCGCCGATTGCGCTTGAGCCTGGCCCGCTCCGGCAGCAAGCGGAAGACTGCTGGCAAGGGTCAGCAACAGGGCCTGGCGGCGCGTCAATTCAGTCATGATCGTATCCTTCGGGTGGTTGCGGGTCGAGTTCGGGATTGAGAATGGTGTCGAGGATCTCGGCTTCGAGCGCGCTCGCCTGCCGCGCGGCATCGCCGCCAAGGCCGCGCGGGCGCGGCAGGGGCACCTTGATTTCACGGGCGATGCGGGCCGGGCGCGCCGACAGCACATAGATGCGGTCAGACAGGAACACGGCTTCGCGCACGTCGTGGGTGATCAGCAGCGCGGTCCAGCGGTGGTGGCCCCACATCTGCTCCAGCCAGCGCTGCATGGCGGTGCGGGTCAGTGCGTCGAGCGCGCCGAACGGCTCGTCGAGCAGCAGCATGTCGCGCTCCTGCACCACTGTTCGCAACAGCGCTGCACGCTGGCGCATGCCGCCCGAAAGCTGCGCCGGAAAATGCCGCTCGAAGCCGGCAAGCCCGAACTCGGCAAAGAGCGGTGCGACACGCGCCCGCGCTGCCTTTCGCCTGACGCCTTGCACTTCGAGCCCGAGCGTCACGTTGTCGAGGATGCGCCGCCATGGCATCAGCGCGTCGCCTTGCGGCATGAAGGCGAAATACCTGCCGTGATCGTCGAGCGGCGTGCCGTCGAAGAACATCTCGCCATCGCCGTGCTGCGCGCCGGTCAGGAGCTGGAACAGCGTCGACTTGCCGGCGCCCGAAGGACCAAGGATGGAGACGAATTCTCCGGCGCCGACGCGAAGCGAAATGTCGGCGAGTACCTCCAGCCCGCCGAACGCCTTGCGCACATGCCGCAGTTCGAGCCGGCTCATCGCCGTGGCCCCTTCCCCTGAGCTTGCCTGTCGGCCCGTTCCCAGGGCACGGCCAGGTGCTGCAGCAGCACCGTCAGTCCAAACAGGACAAGCGTGAGCGCGGCGCTGACGCCGACGGCGGCCAGCACCAGATCGGGGCGGAAATTGTTCTTGGCATTGAGCATGTAGATGCCCAGCCCCTTCGCGGCACCGGCATATTCGGCGAAGATGGCGCCGACCACGGCATAGGTGATGGAGATCCTCAAGCCGGCGAAGAAATAGGGCAGCGCCGAAGGCAGCCGCGCCAGCACGAAGACGCGCCAGCGCCCTGCCCCCATGGCGCGCAGCACCTGGCCGATCTCGGCCTCGGTCGCCTCGTAGCCCTGCACCAGAGCCACCAGCATCGGAAAGAAGGTGACCAGCGCCACCAGTAGGATCTTGGGCATCAGCCCGAAGCCGAACCACAGCACGACCAGCGGCGCGATGGCGACCAGCGGCAAGGTCTGGCTGATGACGAACACGGGAAACAGCGCGCGCCGCAGCGGCTGGAAAAAGTCGACCAGCATCGACAGCGCGAAGGCAGCGCTGAGCGAACAGGCAAAGCCGAATAGCGTGGCGCGGATGGTGGGAATGGCATTGTCGACCAGCGCTTCGCGATTGAGCATCGCCTGCGCGAAGACGCGCGACGGCGCCGGCAGTATCGTCGGCTTGATGCCCGAATAACGGGCGCAAAGCTCCCACGCCAGCAGGAGCAGCCCGACCGAGGTCACCGCCGGCGCTGCCTTGGCGAAGAGACCAGCGAGTTGACGCGAGCGGCTGGACGACGATGAGACCACGGGAGATGTCCTTGGACGGGCGCTCGCGCGCAAGCGCGGGCAGGCTCAGACAGCGGTGGGGCTGTTGGCTGAGACCGTGACGTCGAGGGTTACGTGGCCGGCGCCTGGCCCGAAGCGGCAGAAAGCCTCGTTCAGCGCCACGAAGATCGCGCCGGCATCTCCGCGCAATTTGGTGCAGAAATTCTTGGAGCGCTCATAGACGCCGGACTGCTTCAGGAAATCGATGCAGCCATAGATCTCGTCCATGTGGTCGTCGGTGCCCATCACATAGAGCGAGAACTGCGCTGCCGCCGGCTGGCCAGCGACAGCGGTTTCACGCACCGCGCGGATGGCAGCCTCCTTGCGCGGGCCGAGCGGCCCGACAGGTCCGTCAAACGCATCGGAGCGGCAGATCGGATCGTCCGGCTCGCCCGGACAGCCGCGCGAAATGGCCGCCGACAGGACGCAATGCTTGCCGCTGCGCGCTGCCGCCACGAACAGATCGCGAAGAGCCGGGAACAGGACTTCGGGCGGCCCGACAAGCAAGGTCGAGATATCATCGGTCTCGATCCTGAGCCTGTCGCGGTAGGGATCGAGCGCACCGAGCGCACCAAGAATGACGCCGACGAAATCGTCGGCCATGGGATACAGGGAAATTTGTGCGCCTGAAAACATCGCCCGCCTCGCTCCGCTGGTATTACCCAGATCAGCTTCTAGGGTCTGTGGGCTTGCCGCCCCCGTCTCAGCCCCGACCGTACGGAGCACCCCTGTGGATGCGGGGGTTAAAGCACCATTCGAGCGATTGGGAAAGCCGTTTTTTCAGCGTACTGCGCCAAAACTATTGCGCCAGGCGCCGACGGCAGCCCGCTGGACACCACCTCGCCGACAGCAATTGTGGCAAGTGGGCTACAGGCCTGCGGCGGACGATCATCTCTGCCCGGGCTTGCTTTCCACTTTGCCGAAAAGTCGCATTACCGGGCGCGCTTCCGTGACTGGAGCGCGTGCGAACATACTTCGCACTTTCAGGAGCCGTTTCAGCAGACGGCTGTAGGTGCGATGCAAAACCCTGCCGTCGGCAAGGTCGAACTCCACGCCTCCCCATCGCCTGACCGGCGCCCTGCCGGTTGGCAGGCCTAGCCGCCTGACCTGGCTGCGGCGCCCCTGACAAGGCGCCCTTGCAGTAGGCCGGCGCCGCCTCGCCCACGAGCATCCGCATCGCGGTCGGTGGGTCGCCGCCGGAAGCCAGGCACGACGATCGCGCCGATACGGTTTCCCGCCTCCACCGAGCCGGCAAGCAGCGGTCCGGTGTAAGCAGAGATGTCCAGCATGAAAGCGGCGCTGATCGGCCCCCCACGACCGGCGGGGTCAGTCGAATTCATCTTCCGGCGTCCGGTCAAACAGTGCCTTCCCTCGCCATCATTCTGCGACCGGCGATCCAGGACGACCTCGCGAACCGCCCGAGCAGGGTCGAGCCGCGCCTGTCAGCCGGCCGGTTTGGGTGAAAGCGCCCCCACGGCGGTGACGACCGAAAGTCGTTCGCGTTTCACCAGCACCGGCTTTTCGTAGATCTTCTTCATGTCCACCCCCGAAAGCAAACTGAAATCAAATCAGCATCCGCAGTTCGCCAGCGGCACAGCAAACTGTCAACCGCCAGGCAGGGTTTGGCGGCCGGCATTGGCATGCCGCAGGAAATCGACGAAGGCGCGCACAAGCTGCCATGCGTGACAACAGTGGCAAAGGCCTTCAGTTCCGCATAGTCGCTGCCGCGCATTATGGTAGATTCTCCAATGAGTGTCGTCAAATTCTACCGCATTTTCCGCACGGCGTCTGTCACCTAGTTTTGCGGAGACGCTCGAACGGCATCCGATCAGGATCGGTCCGGCATCGAGCGCATCTGAATCTCCTTCTGAGCAGGAGCAACGAACATGCGGAAACTCAACGGAAAAATCGCTCTGGTGGCCGGCGCGTCCTCTGGCATCGGCGCGGCAACCGCGCTGGCGCTGGCGGCAGAAGGGGCTATCGTCGCCATCGCGGCGCGGCGCAGGCAGCGGCTTGATGACCTGGCCATGCGCATCAGTGATGCCGGCGGCGATGCGCTCACCATCGAGGCCGACCTCACCGACGAGGCACAAGCCACCGCCATGGTTCGGCGTGTGCTGGAAAGCCAGGGTCGGCTGGACATGCTGTTCAACGTTGCCGGCGTCGGTGTCGCCGCCCCCTTCCAGAACACCACCACCCGTGAATACCGGGAGATGGTCGACATCAACATCCTGGGTCTGCTCTACACGATCAACGCGGCGCTGCCAGCGATGAAGCGGCAGGGGTCAGGCCATATCGTCATCGTTTCGTCGGGCACCGGCCGCTACATCCACCCTTCGGTGGTCTATTCCGGCACCAAGCACGCGGTGAGCGCCATGGCGGAATCGCTGCGCCGCGAAATCGGCATGGACGGCATCCGGGTTACCGTAATCGAACCGGGCGCGGTGAAGACCGAATTCACCGCCAACATGCGCGACGATGTGCGGTTAGCGGTCGAGCATCGGCTGGGCGACATGGGGCAGTTGGAGAGCGAGGATATCGCCACCGCGATGCTCTATGCGGTGTCCCAGCCGCCACGGGTCAACGTCAACATCCTGACGCTCTACCCGACACAACAGGCTTGATCCGCGACAGACGGCAAGGCGAGGATCGGGACCTTGACCCCGATCCTGTGAACCTTATGAAACGGCCTTCTCGCGAACGGGCAGCTTCCAGCCCGGCCTGACGAAATGGCAGGTATAGCCGTTGGGGTATTTCTCCAGATAGTCCTGATGCTCGGGTTCGGCTTCCCAGAAGGGACCGGCCGGCGCGACTTCGGTCACGACCTTGCCCGGCCACTGACCAGAGGCATCGACATCGGCGATGGTGTCTTCGGCAACGCGCTTCTGCTCGTCGCTGGTGTAATAGATCGCCGAGCGATAGCTCATCCCGACATCGTTGCCCTGGCGGTTGCGCGTCGTCGGATCGTGGATCTGGAAAAACCGCTCCAGCAATGTGCGATAGCTGATCGTGGCCGGATCGAAATTGATCTCGATGGCTTCGGCATGGGTACCATGGTTGCGGTAGGTGGCGTTGGGCACGTCGCCGCCACTGTACCCGACACGGGTGGAAATGACGCCGGGATAGCGCCGTATCAAATCCTGCATGCCCCAGAAGCAGCCACCGGCAAGCACTGCGCGTTCGGTCGAAGTCGCCATATCACGTCTCCTCTCAAAGCAATTCCAGGAAAAGTGTCTAGCGGTTTTCCGTCCGGAATTGCGCAAAAATGAATTGGATTTCCCATAAATGGGCATTGTCGCCGGCTTCGTCCAGTCGCCAACGTAGGACGCGGCGGGCAGCAGTCAATTGTCCTGATCTTCAGGCGGGGCCGGCGGATCACTCGGCAGATCGTGTGTGCCCGGGGGAATGACGACGAAGTTGATGGCCACGGGCGGCGCCTGGCGTGACCAGCCGAGCATGACGGTCTTGACCGGAAGTGCCTTGATCCATGGCATGAGCCGCCGCGGCGGCGTTTGGCTGCCTTGCCAGATCAGCAGCATGCCCTGGTCCTGCAGCCGTTTTGGCGTGATCCATGGCGCAAACCGCATGTCGAGGCCGGTAAAGATCGAGGGCTCGTCATAGGCATTCAGCCCGGCAAGCATGGCCAGCCCTGTGTCGCCGCCGACGATGCCCAGCCGACCTTTGCTGGCCTCGTGCCAGACAGTTTCCGCTTCATCGGACACCAATTGCGCCGGCCAGCAGACGGGTTGCATGTGTCCGAGGACATTGCAGCTTGTCGATCGGATCGTCGCGTAGGCTCCGGATACGCCGATGACGCAGACGAGCGCGCAGATCGCCAGCCTGCGCATCTCGGCGATGCCGAGCCTGTCACCAAGACAGGCAATGGCCACGACGCCGACAAGATTGTACATCGGCGCCCCCCACGCCTCCCCCGCTCCCGTGAACAGCGAAGCCACCATGACGAGAATAGCCGGACCAAGCCCGATCCACAGCAGATAAGTGAACGCCCTCGGCCCGATTGGCGCCATGCGCAATGCCACGACCTTGCGCGGCGGCTCGCGCCGCAACAGCCCGGATATGGCGAGAACGGCAAGGAAGCCTGTCAGCCCGGCCAATTGCACACCGATGTAGTAGAGACGGGCGCGGTGGGCCATCACCCAGTCATCGCGACCGGCGACATAGGTCAGCGGCAGGAAGTCGATGCGGTAGAGTTGGACGGCCAACGGCGCGGCGACGACAAGGAACACGGCGAGCCCGAGCCATGGCCAAAGCGTGGCGAGCCGAGTGCGTGCCCGTGTGTCCGACAACAGCCAGATCGCGCCGAACAGCAACAGCAGGCCGGTGGAAAACTTGGCGTAGAGCCCGACCCCGGACACCAGCCCCAGCACAATCCACCACCATTTCGAGCCAGGGTCCCGGGTTGCGCGCCACAAAAGCCATGAGATGGCGGCCCAGAAAGGCATCTGCGCGTAGTCATGATTGAACTGCGGGGTGGGCCAGCCGAAGAAATAGATCGACGGCATCAAAAGCACGGCGGCCAGAGCTCGGGTTCGCCCAAGCATGTCGCGGGCCAGCAGATAGACGAAGATGAAGGTTGCCGAAACGACAAGCTGCGAAAGCAGATATTGCGGCCAGCGGAACGATCCGGTGAGAAGATGGCTGGCCTCGAGCAGCCATGCCGGAAGCTGCGGGTGCTTGTAGGTCAACAGCACCCATTCGCGTCCCCACATGAAGCCCTCGACGACATCGCCAGGCGGCGCGGCGTCGACAAGCGCCGGTACCACGGTCCAGCACAGGATCTGCATCAGGCACAAAAGCGCGAGAACGACTTCCGGAAAACGGACCAGGGTCGACCAGATCGACGACTGGTGCCGGCCACTCGCAACAGGCAGGCCGACCGGCAGCCAGCTGTCCATGGATTCATCGATTCTCGCCATGCGGTGGGTAAATCACACCGGACCATTTTCCGAACAGCCCAGAAATGGAAGCTTACGAAAATGTATACTTACATGACCATTGCAAAACCAAGATTGAGGCAGAGTTTCGCGCCCTGATGCTGACCCTCACCTCGAAATACAAGCAGAACAGCCATGGAAGACACCACCGGGCAGCCCGCCGAAAGTGTCGGGCCTGCGAACAAGCCACGCATCCGGGCGGTTCATTCTGACCCCCGACGCCTGTGATCCCAGCCACGGGCGAGATGGCGGCGGACGTCGCCTGCGCCTGAGCGGATCAGCCCGCCGCGCTCCAAACCCTTCAAAGTCGCCAGGATCTACAATGCGCCACCAGCATGCCGTCATTCACTACCGAGCGCTCGACTTCTGGATGGCCCGTGCGGCCGTCCTCATCATCATCTGCCTGCAGCTTCTGGTCATCAACAACCTGTCATTCGGGCCACGCTGGCTGGCGCCGGCACTGGAAGCCGCCCTGTTGCTGCCCTTGTCGGTGGCAACGGCCTGGACGCAGGCCGCCACCAGGAAGGCGGTCGAGGATCACGAGTGGCACGCGATCGGTCAGTTTCGCGTCATGATCCGCAGAACGGCACTGACCATGACAGCCGTCATCAGCATCATGAATTGCGGTTCGCTGGTCTTGCTGGTGCGTGCCTTGCTGGAGGGCCATGCCGGCAGCAGCGGCACGACGCTCCTGATCGACGCGCTCAACATCTGGGTGACCAATGTCATCGTCTTCGCCTTGTGGTTCTGGAGCACCGATCGTGGCGGACCGCCGACCTGCGGCCTCGTCAAGCTCGCCCAGGTCGATTTCCTGTTCGCGCAGATGACCCTGAACGACCGCGAGCTTCGCGACTGGCTGCCAGGTTTCGTCGACTATGTCTTCCTTGCCTTCACCAATGCGACAGCATTTTCCCCCACCGATACCTTGCCGCTCTCCCAGCGCGCCAAGCTGCTGATGATGGCGGAGGCCATCATCTCGCTGCTGACCATCGCGCTGGTCGCCGCGCGCGCGGTCAACATCCTGGCTTGAGGCTTGCCAGGCCGGGTCGCTGACGCAAAGCTCGTTGAGCGGATGGCCAGGGCTTCTAGGGCCGAAACGAAAAATAGCCCGCCCGGCGAACCGGACGGGCTATTGAATTGCCTTCGAAAGATGGAGACGCGTTGGTGGCGCTTACCCAGCCTGAAGCTGTTACCGCCAGGCAGGTTGACGCCAATTCCGCTCAGAACGCCGCCGACAAGGCTGGTCTTGATGCGGTTGAGAATGCCCGAGACAACGTTGCCGCCCAGGATGTTGTTGCAACCGAGGAGATCGTTCAGCGCGGCAATCTTGCCCTGGTCGGCCCATCCCTGAAGAGCAAAAAATCCGCCCCAGCTCGGGCCGAGGCGGATTTAGGGGTGTCGCTCGGCCGGAGTTGCGGACCTTCCGTTAGGCAAATCGCCGTCGCAGTCGAAAGCACTCGCACACGCTTGCGTGGACCGTACTGAAGTCGGAGCTACTCTTCCACGGACGGCTTGAACCTCCTCACCACGAACTCGAACAGAATGTCCGAGAGGCGGCAACGATCGCCGCGCGCTCCCCGGGCGAATAATGCTCGGCATCGTCGATGGTCATGAAGGTGACGTGACGGGTCATATGAGCTTGCCGTAATTAGCCGCCGTGACGATTTGCAGCCATTGATAATACTGTTCATCAATGCGAAGTTGCTGATGAATCGGGGGAGATACATGATCCGCATAGCAATCGTTGTGGCCATTGCCGCCAGTACATCAGCATGCCAATCGAACGTTCCATACGATACAAGTAAGCAGACCTGCAAGATGTACGAGCTCAGCGGGCACCAACACAAAGTTTGTGCCCCGGACACGCCGAACAAAGTATGCAATGTCTGGTTCAATCCGATTTCGGGCGACGAAAGGATATGGTGCCAACCGCTCACCCGGAAAGCAACCGATCCGAAGGCCCGCGCCAGGCAGCTTGCGGGCAGCCAATACCCTTGATTCGACTCCATCCACCTTTTGACCCCCAGCTCGACCTGATCGGCCATCGGGAACATCACGGGGGCGACGCTGCTTGAGCCGGTCCTAGCGCGTCCAGCGTCCTCCGAAGGCCCCTCTCCAGCCGCTGCGCGGCCACCTCCCCCCACTTCTATCTCCTGCGCGACGGCGGAGCGATGTCACAGAAGGAGCTGGCGCGCAGCCTTCGATGGCGCAGATGCTGGCGCGCATGGAGCGCGACGGCCTGATCCGCCGCATGCCAGATCCGAACGATGGCCGCAGCAGCCTCATTTCACTGACAAAAGCAGCGCTCGCGAGCCTGCCCGCCGCGCGCGAGGCGCTGCATGAAGGCTCGGAGCAGGCGCTGGCCGGTTTCAGCGAGGACGAGGTGACGACGCTGATTGGCCTGACGCGGCGGCTGAACGAAAATCTCGACCGCATGGTGGCGCAGGAGACGGAGTGAAACCGTCAGCGCTCAGGATTTATAGCCTTCCTTCAGGCAGTCGTTCTGCCAGGCCCAGTCGAAATCGGCCTTCGACATGAGCGTGCGGCCCATGCCGGCCTCGACGAATGGTCCGGCGCCATCGATGTAGACAATGAAGCGGGCTCCCTTCGTCAGAGCGCCGACCTTCGCGGTGACGAAGCCGCATGTCTGCCCTGACGAGCTGTCGCCGGTGATCTGCAGGTGCGAGAATTCCGCCGCCGGGTCATTCACCTGCGCGCGGATCGTGTCTTGGGCATTGGCGATCGCCTCGGCGCGCCAGTCCTTTGCAGTACAGGCGGCAAGGCTGATGACCCCGCACAGCAGGAACAGTCTTGCAGGATTGCGCATGTCGGCCTCCGATCGCGGCGGACGCTACTCGCCCCTCGGTTGCATTCCAAGCGGCATCGCGGATCATGGTTTCAGGTGGGTTGCCATCCCTTCGACCTGCTCGGCGGAGAGAAACAACAGCACCACATCCGACATGCCGAGCAGCGGCGTGAAGGTGACGATGGTGATGCCGCCTGTCGCGTTGGTGCGGGTCAGGCCTTCGGAATAGATGTCGAGCGGCGGCTCCTCGTCGAACCAGACACCGTGCAGCGTCTCGCCCTGCCACTTCTCGCGGCCCTTCTCGAAGCTCTTGAACGACAGCACGCTCTCGCCGGCCTGCACATCGCCGCCGCCGCCATGGCGCACGATGACGCTGTCGAGCGCGCCGGGCGCGCCGCGGCCCAGAATGGTGTCGACGATGGCGTCGGCCGGGATCATGCCGGTGCCCCAGGCCGCCTGCTGCTGCGGCGGGCCGACCAGCACGCGCTGCGGGTTGTCGCGCGTGCCCTCGCCGGTGACGCCGGCGGCCCACAGCCGGACCGCCGTGTCGAAGACCTTGCCTTGCCACCACGCGGGATAGCGGCCGGTGAGGTGCATCGCCCATTCGGCGCCGCCGGCCCTGGTCTTGCCAAGCTGGTTGCCGGCCATGAACAGCCGCTCGCGATTGACCGCGCCTGCCGCATGGAATTCCGCCTGGCGTTGATACGGTTTGTAGGCCACCAGAAGATTTGTGCGGCGCCTGCGGTCAAGCTCCGCCAGCAGCGCCAGATATTCCGCCCTCGCCGCCATCAGCGGGTGCTTCGAGGAACGGCCTGAGGACGGCTTCGAGGCCACGGATGCGGCTGCGGATCTCCTCATCGCTCAGCGCGTCCAGTTGGTTGAGGGAAACATGCACACCCCCGGGAAAATCCTTGGGCAGCACCGAAAGCACGATCTTCAGATATTGGTCCGGCTTGTCGGCGCGCACCTCGGCGATGACGCCGGCGCCATGGGCGCGGAAATCGGCGCGCACGGCGGCCAGGAAATCATCGCCCAGCGTCTTCTTCGTCCGCTTCGGGCGGGACGCCGGGCCGGCAGCGGGCTGACGCCGTGCCGGCTTCGCCTTGCCGCGCCTTGGCCCGGCGGTATCGTCAGCCATCGGCCTGCCCCATGGCGCCGGCATCGCTGGCGGAGATGCCAGCCTTCGCCATCGATCTGGCCGGCTTCTTCGAGCGGTTCTTCCCGGCCCTCTTGGCACGCTTCGGCCTTGCCGTCCCGGCAGGCTTCGCCACCTGGGCAGGCTTCGCCGCCCGGGCAGGCTTTGCCGGGCCGGCCATGAGGCGCGCCATGGCGAGGCCACCGATCCCTGCTTGCGGGAAAGAGAAGCCACCAGCCGCGTCCCGCACCATGCCGATCATCACGCCGGGCGCCACCTGCTCGACACGGCCCAGACGCGGACGTGGCGCCGCACCCTCGAACTCGCCAATGGCGCTGACGATCTCGCGGCCGTCATCGTCCGTGATGATGGTGGCGTAGCGATGGGGCATGGGAACTTCTCGCAAATGTCGCGTTCCTTCGCCGTGGAGCGCTGGCACACAAGTTGGCAGCCGAAGTCAAGAAGGCGCCAGAAACACAAAACCCGCCTCGGCGGCGGGTCGTTGGCGCAAATCAGCACCATGGACAAATATGTAGCATGGCTGCCCTCACCCGGTCAACGGTTTTCTAGGAAAAAATTCCTCCTCCGTTTTTCCGGCACCAGCGGTGACCGGCATCGCTGAAAGGTGGCGGGAAAACAAAAACCCGCCTTCGCGGCGGGTCCAGAGGTCGTTGGCGCAAATCAGCACCATGGCTGAAAAAATAGCACAACTGCCCTCACCGGACAACCCGATCGACACCATGCCGGACCCCGAGGACCGACTTTTCGACCGGCTTTTCATGAGCCGGCAACTGTGGAATCATAAGCTAGAGCTCATGGAATGATTCGCGTCGCCTTGTGGGAGAGGACGATGGACAGACCAACCATGGCATCCGTATTCAGGATGCGGCACGCGCCAGCCACGGTTTCCGGTGTGCGCAGCACCGGCCAGGGCCAGGCCGATCCGATCATCCGCGTGCGCTCGCTTGGCGAAGCGATCCGCTTCGTCGCCAATGCCTTTCCAAACTATGATATCAGCGCCGTCGCCATCATCCCTGGCGATCCGTCGGCCCCGCGCCTCGGCAGCCTGGAAGCGAAGGCGCTATGGCGTGAATATGGCGAGCACTGGACGCTGGAATAGGCCATTTGACCGCGGGCTGCTCCCGGTCGTCCATCCCCAGCCGAAGTTCCGCGCCATCTTCCGGATCGGAAACGCCGTTCGCGCGTTTCGAGCCTAGCCACGGGAGCAATCGTCATGAATGTCGCTAATCTGCAACTCGAAGGCCTGCTCATGGCCGTCGCATCGATCAACCACGTGCTGGTTCGCAAGGGGGTGCTGACGGCTGAGGAGATCGACATCGCCCTGCGCAAGGCCGAAGCCAGCGAAACCAGCCAGGAGCGATCCGGCGGCATGTCGGCGTCGAGCCGTGACGCCGTCAACTTTCCGATCCGGCTGCTGGAACTCGCCAATCAATGCCAGCCGGAGGCGGACATCCCCTCCTTTTCGAAGCTTGCGCGCATGGTCGGCCAGATAAAGGAGCCATACAACGACCAGATGTGAGGCGAAGACTTAGCTGTCGAGCACTTGAGGCCGGCCTGCTCCGCGCCCGGAGTCGTTGCGCCTATCCGTCATCACGCGCCTTCGCATATAACAGCCAAATGCCCGCAAAAGCCCACCTCCCCCGTAATCGCCTGGGCGCGCCGGTCCACGGCATTCCCGCCATCACGATGACGTTGCTCGCCAACCGGCTGAGGCGGTAATAGGCCATGCAGCCCGACGACCAGCTTCAGCGCCTGATCGACGACTGCTACGCGGCATTCTCGCCCTATCCACGGCCGCATACCATGCATGCCTCGTCATTGCGCGATACCGTCGCGCTGTTGAAGACGCTGAGCTCGGCCCCGTTGCGGAACCTGGCCGGCGAGCAAATCGATCCCTACGCCAGCTACGCGCTGACGACAGTCGGCGATGTTGACGACTACAAGCACTTCCTGCCACGCATGCTCGAATTGGCGGTTCATGAGCAACGCTGGCCGGGGACTCAGCCGACCAGCATCGTCCTTCGCCTGAAGAGGGCCCGGTGGCTAGACTGGCCGACGCGCGAACAGGCTGCAATCCGGGCGCTGTTCGACGCCGCGTGCTCACAAGTGATCCTCGCGCACCCTGACGAAGAAGAAGCCGGGAACTGGATTTGCGCCTACGCATGCCTCGATCTTGATCTGGCGCCCATACTAGAACAATGGCTTGTCACGCCATCGATCGATGCCGCCTTGCAGCTTGCCCAGTTCATGCAGCATGACGCAAGATTTGTGTTCGAGAACGATGCTTCCGAGCGCGCTATCTGGAGCTACGTGGACGAAACAGAGATCCACCGCATGCGGCGCTGGCTGCTCGGCCCGCCCGTGCACAAGATGCTGTTGGCGGCACGCGGTCGCACACCGCCCTCCCATCTGTGGCTGGTGGAGAAAGCACTTGAAGCGCTGGCGGACTTCAGACCGGCCAGGCTACATTAGCCACCGGAGCGTTCCTCCTGCCTTCGCCTCACGCCCGGCCCGGCCACCCCAGGTTCATTGCCAGCACCCTGCCCGGCCCGTGCACGGCGGCGAACAGAAGGCCGGCCAGGAAGGAAAAATGGTCGACGAAGAAGCCGAACTCCGCCTGGTTGCCGGCCCAGTGGCTCGGTCCGTGGAAGGCGAAGCCGAGGAACAGCACATAGGCCGCCGCGACCAGCGCCGCCTGCGTGAAGAAGGCGCCGCTCAGGAAGCACAGCACGAGCGCGACCTCCAGGATCGCCGCGCACCAGGCGAGCACCAGCGGGAACGGAAAACCGGCGGCGGCGATGTGGCCGGCGGTCGCCTCCATGCCCATGAACTTGAAGGTCACCGCCATGAGAAAGACGGCGGCGAAGATCAGCCGGGCGACGAGAAGGGCCGCGGTCTGCCACGGCGATTGAATGAGGTCCGACATGCTGTCTCTCCAGGGTTGCAATGGATTTCGACCCAAGGACGCATGACCCTGGGCAGTTCCGACACCGGCCGGAAACTTTTTGTCGGGCACCCACGGCACGATGGACCGGCTCACCACGCGACGGCATCCGAACCTTGCTCTGACCTGCCCTGAACGCTATTTCCTGCGGGGGGCTTGATCTGTTGTGAGGAGCCAGCGGATGGCGACGGTCCGGTATCTCGTCAGCGATGTCGAGTTGTCCATAGCGTTTTACACGAAGCATCTGGGGTTCGCGTTGCAGCAGCAGTTCGGTCCGGCGATGGCCATCCTGAAGCGCGGCGATCTCACATTCTGGCTCGCGGGCCCGATGGCGTCGGCCGCGAGACCGATGCCGGATGGCCGCACGCCGGAGCCCGGCGGATGGAACCGCATCGTCCTCGAGGTTCAGGACTTGCCGGCGCACGCCGCCCGGATGCGCGAGGCCGGCGTGCCGTTCCGCAATGAGATCGTCGACGGCCCGGGCGGCCGCCAGATTCTTTGCGAAGACCCGTCCGGCAACGTGGTCGAGCTTTTTGAACCCAAGGCATGATCCCTCGCGAACCACAGGTTCGGGATCATGGGTTTGGATCGTTGGCGCTCCGCCCTCAGTTCGCCGCCGGCGCCGGCGCGCCGAGTTCGAGGAACGGCACCGTCGAGCCCGGGATCATCGATTTCGGCAACTGCCCGTCCCACTTCTCGGCCTTGGTCAGTTCGACCAGCAGCGGATTGTTGGCGAGCGCGCCGGCGCGCGCCTTGATCGCTTCGGCCGTCGCCTCGCCTTCGATCCTGGTCTTGTAGGCACTGGCCTCGGCTTCCGCCTTGACGCTGTCGGCGCGGCCCTTGGCCTGCGTCACCGCGATGTCGGCCTTGATCTTTTCCTGCTGCAGGTTCTGCTCCTGCTTCTGCACTTCCACCTGCGCCGTCATCCTCGCCTCGACCGCCTGTTCATAGGCGTCGGAAAAGTCGATGTTCTCGACCTGCACGCTGTCGATCATCACCGGGCCGTCGGTCACCGCCGAAATGGCGTCGGCGACATCCTTGTTGAACTTGGCCCGGTTCTGGATCACCGACACCGCGTCATACTGGCCGAACACCGTCTTGATCTCCTGCGGTGCCTTGCGGGCGATGACGCGGTCGGCCAGCGCCTCGATCGACCCGTAATTGATGTAGACGTTGCTGACCTCGGCCGCCGGCACGTGGAAGTTGACGGTGACGCGCATGTTGGCCGGCTGCTGGTCGCGCGAATAGGCCTGCATCGCCGGCAGATTGCCGCAGTCGCTCTGGTTCTCGCAGCCCCATTTGATGACCTGCTGGCGCAGGCTGATCTTCTCGACGCGCTGCAGCCACGGCAATTTGAAATGCAGGCCTGGATCGACGACCGAACTCAACGCGCCATTGGTCAGAAGCACGCCGCGGTCGCCCTGGTCGATCGTGTACCAGGACCCCATGACGGCGGCGATCAGCGCCAGCACGATAGCCAGCGCGACGATGCCGCTGCCGATCGGACGCGACCCGGCGACGACATGCTGCTGGAGACGGTTCGAATTGCCTTGCGTGTCGGTCATTGCCCACCCCCCAATTATCCCTGTCCGATTCCGGACTTGCCTGAAATCATGGCGCCAAGATTGCCATGATGTCGAGTGCCCCGGCCTTTTGCGCCGCTCCACCGCATGTCCAGGAAGCTAACGCCTTGATTCCATGCACAGTGCCGGCAAAAAAGCCGATTTCGGTTTGCTGATAGTATAGTACCGCACCGCTCAGAGGGGAGGAATCGGACATGGCCAAGGCATTGACCATCGGCGCGCCGCAACATCCGGCGATGACCACCGCCTATGAACAGGAATGCAGGGACATGCTTGTCCCCCATCTCGACGCTTTGCTCGACAAGGCCGAGGCGGCCGGCTGGGACCGCGGGCAGGCCGCATCGGCGCTCATGTATCTCGCCGCGATGCGGCTGAAGCCCGTCTGAGGCCCCGTCACCGCCGCGGCGGCCTTCACGAACAATTAATGATCGCGAAACTTGTTCGTAACCAGCATCGTGGTATTGTTAAGCTGGGGCTAATGCACAGCGGTGCCAGTGCAGGTTGTTGGGTGGGTTTGAGAATTGGGCGCGAGCGTCGGGTTTGGGGCAAGATTCCATGTCGTCCGGTCGACGGTGCTGGAGTGCAGCGGCTGCGGCGGCGCGGGCCAGGTCTTTGAGTGTCCGCGCTGGACGAGTTCCAACGGCCATTGCTGTCCCGCCGGTACCCAGCAGCGCGGCTGCCCGGGCGTAAGCGCGCCCTGCGCCCAATGTGACGGCGGCCACCTTTCCGATATCGATCCGATGCAGCGGTCGGCTTGAACAAAGCCGGCTGACGACAGGGCCTTCCTGGCCGGCATTATTGTCATGCCCGTGGAACCCGCGACGGCGATCTGTGTTATGTCCTGTTGGCCGCAAGGTGGGGCCCGCCAACGGCCGCGCCGATGTGCCTACCCAAAACAGAAAGCGAGGCCTGAGATGGCTGACGACAAGTCCAAAACAAAGCAGGACCGCAAGCTGGTTTCGAGCGAGGAGCCTTACGAGGTTGCTGCCTTCGCCAAGAAATATGGCATTCCGCCAAGCGAAGCGCAGACCATCATCAAGCGCTATGGGCCGTCGAGAAAGAAGCTCGACGCCTATATGGCCGCTCGGGGATAGAGCCTGCCCCATCCCGATGCGATCGGGGTGGGCGCCCGTCTCGGTGTCCGAGCAGCCGCGAGCCCTCCGGCCGAACCAGTCCCCCGCACTTCGGGAGGTATGGCATGGAGGTCGCAACCATGGCCGACACCATGCGCTGGACCGGCCGCCGCCAGCGCCGGCGTGCGCTTGACGGTCAGCGGCGCGCCGCCCGGAACAGCGCTTTGCCGGCCTTTTGCGTCTGGCCGCGCCCAAGCCTTCGGGACGCATGTTGCACGACCGAATTTTGATTTTCGAGCACGGAACCCTCCCCTGTCGCGTACGTTATACGACGCTTCACAGACCCGGAGACGAGAGCTTGAACGACAAGATGTTCCCAAGGCCCATCAGGTTGAAATTTGCCCCCGAGCGGGAGCGCGTCGTGCGCAGCGCCTGGGAAGGCCTGGAGTGCCTCGGCGACTGGCCGGCGGGCCAGGGTCGGCGGTACCGGGCGGCGTTGCGCAGCTGTCGCGATGCACTGGACGGCTGGACTCCGCCGGAAAAGGCGATGCGGGCGATGATCGACGCCGCGCGCGAAGCGCGGCTCCTCCAATAGCGGGAAACAAAGATGGCTGAGCTGATGCTATCGCCGCCGTTGCGGATCAAGCCACATGGCACGGACACGATCCGCGACATCATTACGCTGAAGGATGCCAGCGAAGTCCTGATCGATTGGCCCCATGCCAAGCGTGGCCCTTTCTATCAGGCGGCGCGCGAACAGGTTGAAGCCGCGCTGGAAAGCAAGACAAGCGCCGCACAGGCCCACGAAGCTTTCACGGCGCTGTGCAATCACGCGGGCGTGCTGGTTCGCTAGACCGGTTCCGTTTCACGCTTTCCTGGAATTGCCTTGGAAAAATCATGAAAAAAAGCAGGCGGGGCGCAATGCCTCGCCTGCTTTTTCGCGGTGAATCCGCCCTGGTTACTGTTCCAGCGGATCGCCCTGTACAATCGGCTGGGTGGTTTCGAGCCCGAAGCCCTTCGGCGCCAACAGCACCACCACGATCACGATGGCGATGGACGCAAGCAATGTTGCGGTGCCGGCGATATCTCTCACGGTCTCGTCCTTTCAAAATCAACTCGTGACGCAAACGTTTCGTTCGGTGCGAGGTTCCCGCCCGGCGACGCCGTCGACGAAACCGGCTTCTACTGCGCGGGCGGCTGGGCCGGCACCTCGCCTGGCTTGATCACCGGCGTCTTGCCTTCGTCTGGAGCCGGAGCCGTCATCCCCTGGTCACCGGTGGCGGGCGGTTTCAGAACGCCGCCGCAATCGCCGAGCGTCTCCGTCAGATCGCCGCCACCAGGCTGCTGTTTGTTGCCTTGCTCTGTCTGAGCCCGGCATTTGTCCGCCTGCGGCGACTGGCTGTCCTGCTGCGGATCCGTCTGGGCCGCGGCTGGCGCGGCCAGTGCCAGCACCAGGCTGAACGGCACGATGGCGAGACTTCTCATCCCGGCCTCCTTTTCTGTCACGGCCGCCCGCGGCGGCCTTGCCTTCACAGGAACAACGCCTGCCGACGAAAAAGGTTGGCCATTTCCGCCCGCGCGGAAATCGGATCACGCCTCCGATGGATTTCTCCCCCGCCGTCGCCTGGCCGATGCCGGTCCCTTCAAGGGCTGAAGGACGGATCTCTGTCGTCGACAGGCATTTCGTCGCCGAGTTGCGCAACGATGATCGATTCCAGCGGCGCCGTCAGCGACCAGCTGAGACGGCCCGGGCGACGATCCAGCACCGCCGAGCCGTTCAGCGATTGTGGCGAAACCCGCTGCAGGACGACGGTGCCGAAACCCTTGCGCGAGGTGTCGTCTAGCCGCTCATCGGCAGGGACTGGCGAGGTTTCCTCCCACACGAGATGGATTTCCCGCTTGCCCGCGACGCCGGTGGCGATCAGCCAGGTGATGTCGATCCTCCCGGCTTCCCCCGACAGCGCGCCATATTTGGATGAGTTGGTCCCGAGCTCATGAAATGCCATGCCGAGATTTTGCACGGCGTTCGGCTGCAGGGTCAGAAGCGGTCCGGACAGCGATACCTGCTCCTCATGGCCAAACGGCTTGAGGTGTTCCTGGATGAGGTCGAAGAGGCTGGCGCCCGCCCATTCCGAGTTCACCAGCAGATCGTGCGAACGCGACAGCGCCATGATGCGGGAACGGACAAGCGCTTCGAACTCATGCGGATCCGTCGAGCGTTTGCTTGTTTCCCTGACCATCGAGAGGATCACCGCGAACTGGTTCTTGACGCGATGATTTACCTCCCGCATCAAAAGCCTGATCCGCCGTTCGCTCTCCTTGGTCGCGGTGATGTCGCGTGCGATCTTCGAGGCGCCGATGATCTTGCCTGATCCATTTCTGATCGGCGAGACGGTCAGCGACACGGCAATGATCCCGCCATCCTTGCGGCGCCGGATCGTCTCGTAGCTGGCCACGAGTTCGCCATTGCGGACACGGCCGATGATGTCGGCCTCTTCGTCCCTGAGGTGATCGGGAATAAGCATGAGCACCGATTGGCCGACAGCCTCCTCGGCAGTGTAGCCGAACATCCGCTGCGCCGCGCCGTTCCAGCTGGTGATGACGCTGTTCAGATCCTTGCTGATGATGGCGTCGAAGGAGGAATCGACGATCGCCGCCAGCCTTGCGTCGGCGGTGGCTTCTATCGGGCCGTTCACGCTTGCCAATTCCGTCATTGCCCCCGACATCCCTCGGTCACGCCCAACCGCCTCGCGCCTGGCCCTCGCCCTCTCAAGCGTATTTCAGGCTTGCGTGATGGATTTCCGCCCATTCCCTGCAATGCAGGCGGGACATTTTGGTTGCAAGGGGGGAGCAACATTGCGCACTGACAAACCTGGATTCGACTTCAGAACCTGGGGAACCTGGGAATGGTGTCGTCCGCGGTGTCGGAGGATGGATCGACCTCGGGGTCTCGTTGCGGGCATTGCTCATAGCGGTGGTCGCGGCCCCCGCAGAAGGAACAGCACATGGCTTCGCGATCGTCGCCGCCAGGCCACCATTTCGGTGTCTCGTAGGGTTTTCTGCTGTCCATCCCCAGCAATGCGCGACGTGCCATTTGGTTGCGCCGCAAAAAGACCGCCTTCTGGCTGTTGCGGAACCGCTGGCCGGGATGCGAGTTTCCGGTGACACGCCCGTTCGAGATAATCGCCATGCCCATCCGCCGGATTGTTCCTGTGACAGCAGCCATCATGCTGGCCGCGACCGGTCTTGCCAATGCCAGGCCCGACACGCGCACGATGAGTTGCGGGCAGCTTCGGCAACTGATCCAGAGCCACCGCGCCGTGGTGCTGACCACCGGGCCCAACACCTATGACCGCTATGTCAGGCAGTTCGGCAACGAATGCGACTGGCCGGAGGTGCCGATGTCGGCCTATGTTCCGACCCGCGACGGCAACTGCCCGGTCTACCGCTGCGAGGAACCGGTCGCCAACTTCCCGAACTGATTGTTGGCGCCGGCCGACGGCATGCGTTGATCCCGGCGCGCGAACCGGCTAGGGGTGGTGCGCCTGCCCGCTTTTCCCGCTTCGTCTAATGGTAGGACAGCGCCCTTTGAAGGCGTGAATCGTGGTTCGAGCCCATGAGCGGGAACCAGCACGCGGCGCAGGATGAGCCAGGTCCGTCCTGATCCAATCCTTTGCGGATTCTTCGTGGTCTTGCGGCGCACCGATCAGGCGCCCTGGGTTCCCTCTAAGGGCTTTCCAACTGCCATCGGCCACGGCGCAAAAAGAGGGGCCGGCGCGTCCGGCGTTGGGGGGGCTTGGGTCGGACGCGCCGTGTGGTCACCGACAACGCCGCACCATCTTGCCGAAGGACATGACCGGGGGGGTCCGCTGTTATGCCGGCAGTCATGTCGTTGCATCAAGACGATCTTGGGCTGCAGGTCCGGTCCAGAGGGTTGGACCGGCATAAAATTTAACACAGGTCCAAGTGGTTCGACTGTTCCATAAGGAACAGGTGCCTCAAAGGTCCCTGCCCCTGAGGTGAGGATTGTCGTGCAGGACCACGTTCAGCAGAGAATTATGAACCTTCAAATGTCCGTTGTATTCGATGAACCCGAGCTTGCGGAATTTGTTCATGAAGGTGCTCACGCGCGACCTCGTGGTGCCAACCATCTCGGCGAGCGTCTCCTGGCTTATCTTCGCTATGACGGTTTGCGGGTCCCCCTCCTTGCCAAAATTCGCCATCAGAAGCAGCAACCTCGCGAGACGCTTCTCGCTCGAATTGAAAAGCTGGTCCACCAAGTCCTCTTCGACGCGGGCGTTCCTCGCCAGCAGGTACGATATGAACATCTCCGAGAACTTCGGCTCCTCACGGAGCACCCGCGTGATGGATGCTTTGTCAATCCGCGTGACGACGCTGTCCACCATCGCGGAGACTGTAGCCAACCGTAACGGCTGGCCGGACAAGCAGCCTTCGCCGAAGAAGTCTCCGCTCTCGTGGAGGGCGACGATCGCTTCCTTGCCCTGCTCTGATACGATGCAGACCTTGACCTTGCCTTTCTGGACGTAGAAGACGGAATCCGCCGGGTCGCCCTGCGAATAGACAGTCTCATTCTTTTGATACGTCGCCACGGTCCTTCCGCCGTCCACCGTATTGAGGAAGGCGTTCACATTGAAAGGGTGCTTGTCAGCCTTGGCCACGACGGGTCTCCATTCGGTAAGATGATATTCTAACGCAGGCCGCGTCCGGAAATCACCTGGATTGATGAAGACAGCTCGCCTCGGCGAATGCCGCTGTGGCAATGGCAACGACGTAGTGGCCATGACCGCCTGTCAGCCCGGCGTATCGATGGTGATGGGGCAACACCGCAGCCAGCTGTTTGCCATTCGAATGCTCGGAACGGCAACGCGCCCTGGCCGCTGTCCCACAGCGGGGAAGTGGCCCCATCGTCCTTTTGGCCCTCCGCTCGCGGATTATGCCGGCACCCCACCGCGACCCGATTTCGCCCCAGCCATCCAGGGTAACGCGGTGGAAACGGGCTCGAGGATTTTGACCGATCTGGCAAACCCGGCGAACGCGTCGCGCGCCACCGAAAGCGGCACGTGACCGTCATGGGCGCGCTGACAGGCCCGAAGCGCGGTCTGATAAGTCGGTCCCCGCCGGCTCTCGGGCCATCGTTCCAGGAACTCGAACGCGTCGGCCAAACTTCCAATTTCCTCGACGACAAACTGCCCGTTTTTGACCAGAACGGGCCGCTCGAAAATCCTGCCGTTCATAGACTCCTCCATCCGTTGAACGAGTTTTTGAGACGAACTGCCCCGGCTTGACGCAGCCCTGGGCGCAAAAAATATGATAAGCGGGATCATGGCTGTCAAGAATTTGACTCATCATCATCGCGAGGGGATGAATCCAGCGGGTTAACCAGCCCTGTGACAACATTCGAACCATCGAGCTGGTTGCCTTGAGGGCACGCCAAAAGATCCCCTCGCTACGGTCGTCGCAACTCTGCACACCGCAATGAATGGGTTGGGCGCTCGGGCCGAGTTGTTGGCGAATGCTCCCTCGAAGGAACGCATATTCCCCTCGATCCGTTGTAGACCATGACCCAACAATTCGGCGGCGTGCCTATCAAAGGCATCCACGGCGTTCGCGTCGTTCGAAATCTCTTCGAAATGAATGACATCCTCACCGACGGCAGCTGGCCCTCCAACGGCCCCAAATTTCTCGCCGCGCTGTCGGCCCTTGTCGAGCAACGCGTCGGCCGATGCAGTCCAAAACAGGTGCGTATTGCTTTCATCAGCGCGGCGATTGAAGCCGACGTACTTCCCGACGCCTTCATGGAAAATTGAAAGCCGCCCCCTGCACGTCAGGCCGCGCGAGGCAAAATAAAAACAGGCTTGGCAATCGAGGCCAAGCACCAAACCGCGCAAGGCGGTGCCGGCATCATCGACGAGGCTGTAGCTCGCCGGGGCAACCCCAACCCTCCCCAGCGAGCCTGTCGCTCCGGTACAGCGAACAATGGAGCAACTACTGCTCTACGAAATCAAGCGCCACTAAGTTGCAGAGCCCTGCCGACAGCGAAATTGCGATTATTTCGCGTCGCCGTCGGTGGGCAGGATTCCATAATCCTGCGACTTGAGGCCTTGCTCCGCCGTAAGGAAGCCGTCGGAGGCAAGACCGCGCCTCAACAGCTCCCTCACCGCGGCCGAGCGACTCGGCATGCGCTTGTCGTAGCGCCAGTTTTCCAGAGCCGCCAGTTCATCCGAAGTCAGCATGATCTGCAATCGTTCCGGGCGTTCCAGTTCAGCCATGTGCGTTTCCTCGCTCAGGACCAAAAATACATCGAGTTAGTATTTAACTCATTCAGCTCAAAATTAGGAAATTACTCATAATGCGTCAAGAGCCTGCGATGCGTGAAGAGCGCATCACGCACAGGATGAGCATCAAGCGTTGTCCCCGCATTTTGATCACTATGCTAACTAGTTGATTTATTTGGATAATATTTATATTGTTACTTGCCATTTCGTAGCGACAGAGGCAAGCTGGAACCTGGAAAGAGCCCATTCCCCCAGGGAGGTTTCAATGCGGTATGATTACTCGGAGTGCCTGCGCCAAGACGTGATTTCCTCGGTCCAGAGGGCGTGCAAGACAGCGGGCATCGTCAACATCACCATGGTCGCGGAGCAGGTCAGGGTCAGGAATCTGGCCGAGAATGTTGCCCTCGAGGACATCGAACACCTCGTCCTGCAGGCGGCACAACTCATTGGCGCGGCAATCGAATTCGACGGCCTGGGCAACGATTTGGCTCTGCTTGGAGATGGCCTCGTCGAGGATGGTGACGAGCACGCAACCGGCCCGCTCGATTTCCCTCAACCAGCCTCGATGCAATAACCGAGCGACGGAGCCAGTACGCGCAGGCGAGCGCTTGATATATGCCGGCGTGGAACAACCCCGGTCTTCGGAAATTACCATGGCGTCTTGGAAGCGGAGGACGTCGTGAAAGACCTGCGCAGGCTCCTTGTCGAAATGTCTTCGAACTGGCTGAAGCGCCGCAAGGCGCAAGCACCCGACAACGTGAAGACGGTCGACGTGAAGACGGTCAAGGCCGCTCCCCGCCTCGCCGAACGGACGACAAGGCAGCGTCCAGTCCACAAGCCCAAGCCGAAATCCGCCCGTGACGTCGCTTCGAATATGTGAGTGATTGCGCGAGGCCGTCGAAAGGCGGCCTGATATGCCTCTCCCTAGCCGGCTTGGGACGATGCCTTCGCCGCCGGCGGATGTCGGCGGCCTCACGCCACAGTGATTGGCCGGGATGAAACCTTGCGTCGCGAGGGGCGTTTTACGACTGCAACGCAGTCGAGGTTCCAATCCAAACCGCATGGTTTTCCAAACCCGTGGTGGTTTCGGTCGGCGTCACGGGCTCCATTCGCCATCTGTCCAATACACAGCAGGCCATCGAACTGCTCACGACACATTGGCGCGACACCGGCAGCCAGAAACATCAGTCCGCGCTGCGCGCCTGCCGCCGGGCGACAAGCGGCGACGTCGCCCCCGATGTCGCCAGGGAGGCGTTTGTCGAGGCCGCGCGCGAGGCGCATATCCTTCTCGAATGAGCTTGATCAAGCGAGCCTGCGTTCACGGCACGTCTGCGCCGTTCACAATGTTGTGATCGACGGAACCGCCTGAAACGACAGGCGTTTTTTTTACGACAGGCGTTTTTGGCAGGCGTTTTGTCAGGCAACATTCAGGAGGCGTTTATGCGCATCATGAACCTCGTCACTCTCGCCCTCATCATCCTTGGCGGTCTCAACTGGCTGTCCATGGGCCTAACCGGCTATGACATAATCGGCACGGCTTTCGGGGGTGCCACCCTGGCCCGCATGGCCTATCTGATCATCGGCCTTGCAGCCATATGGCAGCTCATGCCGGGCTTCCAGAGCCTCACGGTTGGAGAAGTCGATGCCGAAGGGCATGTCCATCATTCGTGACCGGTAAAACAGGGCGGCGGAAAATCCGCCGCCCTGTTGCGTGAAGCCGATCGACCGGCCGCCAAGCACCATGGCGACGATCGGACGGCAGGCGTGCCCTAACTCGCGGCCGCGGCCGGAACCTTCTTCGGCGCGGCCCGCTGACGTCGCACGCGGCGTTTGGCGATGAGCTTGAGGGTGACGGGGGGCTCGTTCGACAGCGCGCCCACCACGGCATCCACCATGCCATTCGCCACGAAATCCGCGTTCATGTCATGGGCCAGCCTGGCGGCCGTTTCCTTGTCCCCGTTTCCGGCCTCAGACCAGAACACGATTCCCACCCGCAGCGCCGCCTTCGCACGCTTCAGCCGGCGAACCAGGAAGCGGGCGTGCTTGACGGAATCCCGGTTCAGGAAGCCGACCACGACAGTGTTCACCGTTTCGAGCCCAAGGCGGCGGATGTTCGAGGGTTCCATATCGGCAAAGCCAGCCTTCGTCGCTGTCGCGCCCTGGACTTCCAGCACCTGCGCCAGCATCGCGGCGGCGGCATCGTCGAGTTCGCCACGCCCGCCGGCGCAAAGCACCGACATACCCGTGCCATCGGGCAGGTCGGCCTCTTCCTCGCCGGCGGCATCGCCTTGGTCGCCCGCCTCCACGGGCGGGATATCCTCCTCGTCCGCTTCCTCTTGCGCGTCGTCGTCGAGGTTGGCCACCAGCGTCAGCGCGCTGGCCGCCACCTGCCGTCTTTGCAGGTCGCCCATGACGCCGCGCGCACGGTCCCGTTCGCCCAGCAGAAGCGCCGGAATGGCGACCTTGTCGTAGAATTCGACTAGATATTTCTCCTCCAGCATCTCCTCGGCGTGGTCGGTGGCTTCGTCCGGATCGCCAGCCAGCAGCCGCTGGTAGAGGCGCGCATGGGGTTCGAGCACGGGCTCGTTGCCGAACAGCACGTCGAGGAATTCAAACTGCGGCACGTGCCTGCCCAGCACCACCAGGCAGACGGTGAGCGGTGTCGACAGGACCAGTCCAAGCGGCCCCCAGAGCCACGTCCAGAAGATGGCCGCAACGATGATCGCCAGCGGCGACAGCCCCGTTCTTGAACCGTAAAGCCAGGGTTCGACGACGTTGCCGGTGACCAGCTCCATCACCACGAACAGAGCGGCCGTCCACAGCACGAGCGACCAGCCGGGCGCCACGGCCAGCGCCAGGAGCAGCGGCAGCAGCATGCCTATGGCCGGGCCGATATAGGGAACGAAACGCAGCGCCAGCGCCAGCAACCCCCACAGCAGCGCATTTGGAATGCCCAGGACCCACAGCCCGATCGCGATCGGTATGGCGTAGACGATGTTGACCACCAATTGCATGAGCAAATAGCGGCCCACCCGCTTGCCGGCATCCTGAAGCGCCTCGGTGGTGCGGTGGAGGTCTCCGTAACCGACAAGCCGGATGAAACGGTCGCGCAAATCCTCCCGCTCGAGCAGCATGAATATGACGACGACGATGATCAGCCCGGCCGATCCGAGCGGGCTGATCAGCGGACCGACTATGTTCTGCAGCACCTCGAGCGGCCTTTCGCGCGCGATGATCTCGACGGGCATCGGCTCGCGCGGCGGCTTGTCCTGGGTGGCCGCCGGCAGCGAAGCATCCTGCCGGTCGATCTCCTGGCCGACACGCTCGACCACGCGGCTCAGTCTGGCGATGATCCCTCCCCCGACCCCGGTTTCCTTGAGCGAACGGATCTTGGCCACGATGTTGGTCTGGTAGACCGGGATGTTCTGCGCCAGTTCGCTGACTTGCGTCACAACAATGAAGCTGAACAGGGCGAGTGCCGCGAAAGCGCCCAGCACGCTGGCGATGACAGCGGCGATCCGGGGAATGCCGATCCGTTTGAGCGCCGACACAAGGGGCGCGAGCGCGAAGGTCAGCAGCAGCGCGATCGCGATCGGCAGGAAAACCTCACGCCCGAAATACAGCGCCGCCACCGTCGTGACGATGGTCGCCACAGTGGGCAATGACGTTCGCGGGTGAGGCGCGGCGGCCGAAAGAATCTCCTCCAGCCCATGTGCCGGAGACGCCGTGCCGTTTCGACGATTGGCCGCCACTTGATGTCTCCCCCTGCCGGCGGCCATGGTCTTGCATATTGAGCCGGCTTGCAACCTTTGCAGCCGAACCGCTGGTTACCTTCAATGCCGGGCCGGTCGGTATGTTCCCACCGTCCGAGGGAATGGAGAAGAATGAGTCTGCTGCGCATCGGGATTGACGTTCCAAGGCTGACGGAAACCTCGGCGATTGGACAGGGCAGCTCAGCGCGCTGCGTGCCTTGCCAGTGCGTGCTCGATCAGCACGTCGATGATCTGGCTGTAGCCGATGCCGATAGCCGCCAGCGCCTTGGCATACATCGAGATGTCGGTGAAGCCGGGCAGCGTGTTGACCTCGTTGACCAGCAGGCTGCCGTCGGCGCGCAGGAAGAAGTCGACGCGCGCCATGGCTTCGCAGCCGAGCGCGCGGAAAGCCCGCGCGGCCATTTCCTTCGCCTTGTCGGCGACCGTGGCCGGGACATCGGCCGGCACCTTCACCACCGCGCCGTCGGCATCGAGATACTTGGCCTCGTAGGTGTAGAAGCCATGCTTGCCGGCCGGAATGATCTCGCCGGGCAGCGACACCGTCAGCGAGCCATCGGCCCGCTGCAGCACCGAGCACTCGATCTCGCGGCCGTCGACGAACTCCTCGATCAGCGCCTTGCCGTCATAGCGGAAAGCCGTTGCGACAGCGTCCTCGAAACCGTCCCGGTCGTTCACCTTGCTCACCCCGAAGGATGAGCCCTGGCGCGCCGGCTTGGCGAAGAACGGCAGGCCAAGCGCCCCGGCAATCTCCTGGAAGGAATGCGTCTCGTTTCGATGCAAGGTGACGGAGCGCGCAACGGCAAGCCCGGCCTCGCGCAGCAGTCGCTTGGCGACATCCTTGTCCATGGCGGCGGCCGAGGCCAGGATGCCGCAGCCGACATAGGCGACATCGGCGACTTCCGCATAGCCCTGCACCGAGCCGTCCTCGCCGAACGGCCCGTGCAGCACGGGAAAGACGACATCGACCGGCGGCAGATCGGGCTGTTTGCCACCATGCGGCGCGGCCACCAGCCTGCCCTTGCCGCCAGGCAGCAAGGCGACCTCTACACCATCCTCTGACACTGGAGCCCCTGCCCCGTCACCGGCTGCCACCGACGACTGTTGCAGCAGCCATTTGCCATCCCTGGAAATGGCGATCGGCACGATCTCGTAGCGCGTCCGGTCGATCGCCTTCAGCATATTGGCGGCCGAAAGGCGCGACACGTCATGCTCGGCCGAGCGCCCGCCATAGAGGATGGCAACGCTTGTCTTGTCCTTCATCGAAAATCCCTCAAAAAATCAAATGGCGACCGCAATGCCGCGATTGGCAAAGAAACGGTCGAAATCGGCTGGCGCCAACACTGCGTTTGCCTGTGTGGCGCGGATATGGCCGGATGGATTGTGGAAGCGGAAAGCCTCGTCCGAGGCGGAAGTGACCAGCACCAGATGCCCGCCCTTCGACGGCGGCTCGCGCTCGGGCCAGCGGATCCAGCTGCTGACCGAAGCGATGAAGAAGCGCGATCGTGAAAGGATCGCCGGTACGTCCGAGACCGCGATATTGGTCATCACCTCGGCCCGCAGGCCGAAGGCCTCCTTCACGAAGCTGACGAAGGGCGCGTAGATCAGCCCCTTGATCGATCCCTCGTTGACGACGTAGCCGCCATATCTGGTGCATTGCCTGGCGAGTTCGATGGTCGGAACGATCTCGCCGCGCGTCGCCAGGATCATCTTCAAGCAGGCCATGCCGCAGATGTTTGCGGCCCAGGCCGCGTATTCGTCGAGCGTTTCGGCGCCTGAACCCCGCCACAGCGGATCGCGCCTGAGGGCAACTTCGGCGCCTTCGGCGAGCACGTCCAGCGTCAGGTCCGAAGTTTCCCACTGGCTGAAAAACGGCACGGTTTCAGTCAGGGGCTTCATGCTCCTTGGGGCTCAATTCAATCTCGTATACGAGAATACGAGATTGGTGAAAAGCCACCAGCGCAGCGAAACGCGGCAGGTCTGGGCCGCATCACTCGGGAGTGCCGGCATCGTAGTGCCCGATGGCGACGAGGATTGTTCGGTAGAGACTGTCCAGTGAAAAAGTAATGCCCTATCCACTTATTCGCGGCAAGTAGTATTAGTTAGCCGTCCCTAATTAGCTCCTTTTGCAAAGATAAAGATTCGTCCGTGCAATTAAGAAAACTGCAACGCGGTGCCGATACTGCTTGCACGTCAGGGGTGACTAGGGGGGATTAGGTGATGGTCGAAGACAATATCTGGGTGGCTTCGCTCAAAATTTATATCCGCAACCGGAAATGGGTTCTCGGATACATCGTTTTGGCTGGCGGGTTGGCGGCGCTTGAAAGCTTCGTGAAAGTCAATTCCGGAGCTTCAATCTTCATCGGCGTAATGACGTCGACCTTCTTGGCTATTCCTGCCCACATCGCCGTTTTGACGCAGCTTGATGCCGACCAGGTATCCAATTGGCTGAAGGAAAGGCCTAAGGCATTTTTCAGTTTCGTAAGACGTTGCCTCTTGCTCGGCTTCCTCGGCGCGATAGCTCCCATTGCGGTTGGGATTGCCATGGTCGTCGGCGGCGTTCATCCGTCCGTCGCCCTGTTGGCGGCACTTCTTGTCTGGGTTTTTTCCGGCATCGCTGCGTTCGCAAAATGGGGTACGATGTTGCCTGCCGTCATTGCCGATGATGATCAAACACTTGCGGTTGCCGGCAAGCGCGGTTCCAAGGTGTTCGGCTATGCGTTTCCGCGTCTGCTCATCTCGTTCGGCCTGATCACTGTCCTGTTCATAGCGACATTGATGCTGCTGTTCTCCCTGTTGGGCATCGATGCCAAGAATCCAGGGTCCCTGTCCCTGGTTCTGCCGGTCGTCGGCGCCATTGTTACCGCCTATCAGATCGTCATGACGTCCGTCGTGTTGTCACGCTCCTATCTCAGAGCGCGACCACCTGCGCCGTCTGCACGCCGGATGGCATTTGTGGCCGGCAGATAAGTCCTCGCCATACGCGCGCCTGCGCACCACACATCCACGCCCATGTGATGCGTTCCTGGTCCTTCTCAGCCACGGCCATTGTCGGCACCATAGAACTGCACGCCAAGCCGTCCGTTCTTTCTCCACCGCACCACGGCACGATAGTTGGCCTCATCAGCAGGCACGTGAAGGACGAAGCGATCGGGAATTGTCACGCTAGGGTCCACCTTCAGTTCCGCGCCGTGAAGGTGCTGATTTCTCACGGAGCAGCTGATCCTCGCGTCATCGGTGATGATGGTCGCATCCTTCAGAACAATTCCACGTGGGTGTGAGCGTCGCTCTATTGGAGGATCAATGGGGTTCATGGCTCTTTCCTCCCGGAATCCTGAAGTGATCGTTCACAATAGCGTCTGCTGCTGGACGGTCGAGCGCAACATCCAATCGAGAGAATTCCGGGGTCACCGTTTCCCGACCTGACCGTGCTGAGGTGAATTTCAGTCGGCACGAAACCGGAAGCGCGGAAAACGCCGCTCCGCCGGAGTGGAATTTCCAACAGTCCCTCAGAATGTGATCTTCACCGAGGCCGCGCTGCGCGTGGCTGGCCCGTGATGGACGGCCTCGATGTTGTTGCCGTCCGGATCGAGCAGGAAGGCGGCGTAGTAGCCGGGATGATAGGGTCGCTCGCCCGGCGCGCCATTGTCCTTGCCGCCATCGGCGAGCCCCGCCTTGTGGAAGGCATCGACCATGGCGCGGTCCCCGGCCCGGAACGCCAGATGGTGGCGGCCGGTGAGTTGTCCCGGGGCCGCCCGGCTGTCGGCACTGGAGACGAACAGTTCATCGGCCCAGAAATAGTCCTCGCCGACACCACCGATCGGAACATCGAGCGCCCGCAAGACCGCCTCGTAGAAACGCCGGCTGGCAGGAAGATCCCTGACCACCAGATGGATATGATCGATGAGACGGCCGCGATGCAGTTCCTGGGTTTCCATGCAAATTCCTCCTCGCAAGGCTGCGAATTTAGGTTCGGACGGGGCGCCGTCAATGCGGGAACTAGCGGGCCAGGGCGACTTCGTCATCTCCGGGCGTTTGCGCTGCCCCTCACCTGCCTGCCGGCATCCTCTCCCCGTAGAACGGGGAGAGGGGGGCTGCCATCGATGGTTTGCCAATCGCAACCGGTGCAAGAAGGGCACCAATGTTGCGACCAGCCCCTTCTCCCCGTCACTATACGGGGAGAAGTGCCCGGCAGGGCGATGAGGGGCGGCGCCAACTTCGGCTATTAGCTCGTCCCCCAGCACAAACCGGAGGCGCATCATCTAGACCAGGCCTTACCCCTTCAGGATGGCGGCCAGCCATGGGATGCCCTCGCTCACCGCGCGGCGGTCGGCCAGCGTGAACGACAGCCGCAGCGTGTTGCGCCCGCTGCCGTCGGCATAAAAGGCGTTGCCGGGCACGAAGGCGACGCGCGCCTCCTTCACCGACCGTGCCAGAAGCGCGGTGGCATCGGAGCCTTCGGGCAGCGTCACCCAGACGAACATGCCGCCTTCCGGGCGGCTCCAGGTCACGCCTTTCGGCATGTTGGCCTCGAGTGCCGCAAGCAGGCCATCGCGGCGCTCGCGATAGGCGCCGATCAGTTTGTCCACCTGGCGGTCGAACACGGCCTCGGCCACGCGGTGCATCACCACCTGGTTGATCGACGGGCTGTGCAGGTCGGAGGCCTGCTTCATCAGCACCAGCTTCTCGACCACGTGGCGCGGCGCGCACACCCAGCCGACGCGCATGCCCGGCGACAGGATTTTCGAGAACGAGCCGCAATAGAGCGTGCGCGCCTTGTCGATAGAGCCGGAGCGGGCGCAATCGAGCGCCAGGATCGGCGGCACGCCCTCTCCGTCGTAGCGCAACGCGCGATAGGCGGCATCCTCGATGACGGCGATGTCGAGTTCGCCGGCGAGGTCGAGCACCGCCTCGCGTTGCTGGCGGTTCAGGGTCTCGCCGGTCGGGTTGGCGAAATCCGGCACCAGATAGGCGAACTTGACCTTGCCGCCATTCGCTGCCGCCGCCGCGCGATAGGCATCGGGCGTCATGTTGCCGCCTTCTGGCCGCAGTCGGTCGTAGCGTGGCTCGTAGGCGTTGAAGGCCTGCAGCGCGCCGAGATAGGTCGGCCATGTCACCAGTGCGGTATCGCCCGGCGACAGGAACAGCTTGCCGAGATAATCCAGCGCCTGCTGCGACCCGGAGGTGATGAAGATGTTGGCCTCGTCGCAGGCAACGCCGAGCTTGCCCATCTGCCCGGCCAGCCAGCGCCGCAACGGCAGATAGCCCTCCGAGACCTGGTACTGCAGCGCCGCCCCCGCCTCGCCGCCACCCAGCACCGAAGCATAGGCATCGCGGATCGCCTCGGTCGGAAACAGCGCGGGATCGGGAATGCCGCCGGCGAACGAGATGATGTCGGGCTGGTCGAGCAGCTTCAGCAGCTCGCGGATTTCGGACGCTTTCATGCGCGACGAGCGCGAAGCCAGCAGATTCATCAAGGTCAAAGCGCGCCTCCCGCGACAACTGGATATAGGTCAACCTGACTGACCTATATCAGCCCTCCCCGGCAATTTGAATAGAGCCTGAGCGACTTCCGGTATACGCCAGTCGCTGCCGGCCCGGAACCGGCAGAAGGTCGCGAGCGCCTGTAAAGTCATCTTGCAGCCGGGATGGCTGCCGGTTCAGTTGCGCCGCGCGATAAACGCGGCGGCGCGGGCGACATGCGCGTCGCGATGCGTGCGCGCCGCCAGCGCCAGCCATTCGCGCGCGATGGCGTCGGCCATCTCAGGCCGGTCCAGCTTCAGATTGATGTCCACCTGGCTCGCCAGGATCTCCACCTGCAGCCCGGCATAGCTGTCGGTGTCGCGCATGCAGCGCCGGCGCGCCTCGCCCAACCATTCCATGGCCGGCACGAATGCCCCTTCCGCCGCGTAGGTCAGCGCGAGCGCGCGGGCGACCGCCCCTTCCCAGCAGGGATCGTTCATCTGGCAGCTCAGGGCGAAGGCTTCCTCCAGCCGGGGACGCAGATCATCCGGGCGCGCCTGCCGTCGCGTGCGGGCTTCGCTGAGCACCGCCACCGGCCAGGGCCGAAACGATATCCAGCGTTGCTCCTCGACCAGCGCCAGGCAGTCCTCCAGCCAGCGATCGGCCTCCTCCAGCCGGTCGGCGGCGAGCAGACCCCAGCCGCCAAGCCCCAGCGACCAGATCTCGCGGCGGCGGTTGCCGGCCGAGCGCGCATGCTCCAGCGACAGCGCGTAGTGGTCGAGCCCCTCGCCGAGCCGACCCCAGTCGACCAGGTTGAAACCGATGACGCCATGGATGCCGGCAAGATTCTCGCCCCCAAGGGCCAGTTCCAGCGCCTGCGCCAGATAGGTCGCGGCCGACGGGCGCCGCCCCGCCAGCGCCTCGACATAGCCGAGTTCGCGAAACCCCGCCGAGGCGATCGCCACGTTGCCCGCCTGGCGCGCCAGTTCCGTGCTCCGGCGCAGCAGCACCGAGCCTTCGTCATCATAGCCCTTGACCGAATGCACAAGCGCCGTGCCCAGTTCGAACATGGCGCGTGCCGTCAGTTGCGCGTCCTTGTGTTTCTCCGCGTCGCGAACGGCGCGGCGCAGGCAATCGATGCCGGCATCCACCGCACCCGCCGAAAGCGCGGCCAGGCCCGACTGCATGAGCGAGGTGACGAAGGCCTGGCGCGAGATGCCGCTGGGCGGCGACGAGATGGTGCGGCGTGCGGCGCTGCGCAACGCGGCGGACGGCTTTTCGCCGAGCTCGGCCATGAACACCGCCTCGGTCGCCTCGACCTGATCGAGCGCCGCCTGGTAGCGGCCGGCCAGCGCCAGGCTCTTCACCAGCAATATATGCGCGCTTTCGTCATAGGGATTGCGCCGCACGCCAAGTTCGGCCAGCCGCGTGGCGCGGGCATGATCCTCGACCGACATGGCGCGGATGGTTTCCTGCCGGATGCGGGCTTCGACGATGCCGGCGATGCGCGCGCGCTCCACCAGCAGCCAAGTGGCGAATTCCGGACTGCAGCGCGGCTCCAGCGCGCCGAGCAGCGGGCCGGCGGCCTCGATGTCGAAATCGTCGCGGTCGAGCCGCAAAACGTCGATGTCGATATCATCGGCAAAGCCACCCTCGATCGGGTCGCCATTCAGACAGTCGGAGGTGTTGAGCGCCTTGCGCAGCGAGGCCAGGCACCAGCGCAACGAACCCAGCGGATCGACGGTTTCGGGAAACAGCTCGATCGCGAGTGCGCGTCGGTCGAGCGGCGTGCGCGCCAAAAGCACGCGGGCGAGCAGCGCCCAGGCCTGATGACCACGCACCGGCTGGCTCCGCCCATCCGCATCGAGAATGGCGGGTTCGCCGAGAAGCCTGATCGTACCACCCAATTGTCCCACCATATGCGCTTGCCCATCCTCGTACGGGGCATGCGCCGCCGCCGTGGGACGAAGCGTGTGACCATCCTCGCGCTGTTTCCTTGGCGAGCGGCACGCCGGGTCCAACGTCGATCGGTTTTATCGGGCCGTCAATCACAACGGAGACCGACAATGCCAACTTTCATCATCGAACGCGAAATCGCTGGCGCCGACAGATTGAGCGCCAGCGAACTCAAGGAGATCTCGGCCAAGTCCAACGAGGTCGTGGCCGGGCTCGGCGTGCCCTACAAATGGCTCACCTCCTATGTCGCCGGCGACAAGATCTACTGCATTCATGAGGCCGAAAGCGCCGACGTGGTCGAGAGGCATGCCCGCGAGGGCGGCTTTCCCGCCAACAAGGTGACCGAGATCGCCGCCTTCATCGGTCCGCGGACCGCCGAAGCCTGACCAGCATCCGGGCGGACCACGCGTCCGTCCACGACAGGGGCGCCCGGGCCAAGAGGGCGGTGCGCGATAGCAAACTTATGGAGCTAACATGATTATCTTTCCTTGGACCCGGCGCCTTGCCGCCCCGTTCCTCCTGTCCGCCCTCGCAGTCGCGGCGACGGCGGTTCATGCCCATGACACCAACACCTCTGTAGCGGGTGACACGAATGTCCTGGCGCAAAAGGTGCGTGCCGCCAACGGCCGCTTCGAGAACGTGGCGACGGCCACGTCCGAGGGTTATGCACCGATCCCCTGCGCCAGCGGCATCACCGGCGGCGCGATGGGCATCCACTATGTCAATGCCGGCTATCTCAAGGACGATGCGGTCGAGCTCGCCAAGCCCGAGGCCGTCATGTACGAGCCGATGGCCGACGGAAAGCTCAAGCTCGTGGCGGTCGAATACATCACCTCGAAAGGCCCGGCGTCGCTGGAAGGGCAGCTGTTCAACTTCAACAGCGCCCCCAACCGCTACGGCCTCGGCCCGTTCCATGAGCTGCATGTCTGGGCCTGGAAGAAGAACCCGACCGGCACCTTCGCCGACATGAACCCGAACGTGTCGTGCGACGCGATGAAGATGGGCGATTGAAGCCGTCAGGGCTTGCCGGCGCCACGCCGGCAAACCCTTCGCGCTGGATTTTCGAGGAAGCCATGACCCAAACCGAAAGCGTTCCGAGCCGCGCCGGACAATGGCGTTTTGCCTCAATCTTGCTGGCCCGCCTGCTGCGCCGCTGGCGCCACCGTCGTGACCGGCGTCACCTGGAGGCGATGCCGGACTTCATGCTGAAGGACATCGGCATCAGCCGATCCGATATCGACCATGTCGCGGCGCATGGCGAGACCAGGCGGTAGATGCCTCGTCACACGAGGCGTTGGCGGTGCCGGAAGGCCCGCCAATCAGTCCCCATCCGCAGGCTTGGCCTTGCCGCACTGCGCCAGCACCTTGCCGATTGCCGCGCTCGAGCCCTTTAGCGGAAAGCTGGCCTGGCCGTATTTGGCGGCGCTGACGCTCACCGCGCCCTTCGAACGCAGCAGGTCGAGCAGCGGATCGGCCCGGGCCAGGTCCACCGTGAAATAGTTGTACATGGCCTCCAGCTGCAGCGTTTTCGTCACCGTCTTGCCGTCGGCCTTGAACTCGAACGCGCCGCTGATGCCGGGCTCCAACTGTTGGCCGGCGGTGCCGAGGTCGTAGCTCAGCACCGGTTTGTCGAAACAGGCCAGCATCAGATGCGCATCGCCTTTCGGCCCGCCGCAGACGGAAGCGGTCAGCACCTTGCCGCCCTCGTCTTCCTCCATCTTGGCGCTCCAGCCGCTGCACGACGCGGCAAGCGCCGGCTGCGCGGCCTGCAGCGCCGCCACCGCACCGGCGACTATGAGACAGTTCGCTCTCATGATTTTCCCCCTCCCCATTTGCGGCCTCACCCCTTGGCAGCATATAGCAAAAGTCTTCCGATGGCATTGCCCGCTGCGGCAGGGTCGTCCTGATTTCGCGGAGAGCGGTGTTGAGAGCCTGTGTTCGTCTGTGTCTGTTGCTGGCCGCCCTGCTGGCCTTGCCGCTGGCCGCCCGTGCCGACTGGAAGCCGGTCGAGAAGGTCGAGACCTACGCCATATCAGGCCAGTCCGGGCCGGAGCTCTATCAATCGATCGGCGAGAACGGCCCCAAGCTCGGTGTCGTCCGTGCCATCGCCCACACCAATTTCAAGCTGACCTGGACCAGGGATTATCAGGCACGAGCCGAAGCCTGCGTGCTGGTGTCGGCGAGGCCGAAGCTCATCATCACCTACACCTTGCCCAGCCCGTCCGCGCCCCTGCCGCCAGCCATCCAGAAGAACTGGGAGGTTTTCATCGCCGGCGTCAGCGCCCACGAGAAGGTGCACGGCGAGACCATCGTCGACATGGTACGCAAGATCGAGGCGGCGACCGTCGGCCTCAGCGTTGCCGACGATCCCAAATGCAGCAAGATCCGGGTCGAGATGACCCGGCGCCTGTCCGAACTGTCGCAGGCGCAGCGGCAGGCCAGCCGCGATTTCGACCGCGTCGAGTTCGGCCAGGGCGGCAATCTCCAGAAGCTCATTCTCGCCCTGGTGAATGGCGGCTAGAAACACATCGTGCCAAAGGCCCGCCCGCCCCTACCGGCTAAGGTCGAGCGCGGCGGAGAGATCCCCCATCGGCGGCTGGTCGTTGTTGCGCAGTGCCTTGTCGCGCGCGACGATGCCGGGAAGCACCGGCAGGTCGTAGCGCGCCGTGATGAAGCGCAGGATCGATGTCGTGTCGTATTGCGTGTGGTCGACTGTACCCATCTTGGCGTAGGGCGAGATGATGAAGGCGGGGATGCGGTTGCCCGGCCCCCAGCGGTCGGCCTTCGGCGGCGCGACATGGTCCCAGAAGCCGCCATTCTCGTCATAGGTGACGACCACCAGCATGTGGCTCCATTGCGGGCTTTTCTCGAGATGCGAGACGACATCGGCGAGATGCTGGTCGCCGCTCGCCACATCGGCATATCCGCCATGTTCGTTGAGGTTGCCCTGCGGCTTGTAGAAGGTGACGGCCGGCAGCTTGCCGTCGTCTATGTCCTTGATGAAGGCAGCACCGTCCATGCCGCCATCCCGCAGATGCTCGGCCCGCGCGGCGGTGCCAGGCGCGTAAGCCGCGAAATAGTTGAAAGGCTGGTGGTGGAACTGGAAGTTCGGCACCGGCGTCGCGTTCTTGCCGTCGAGCGTTGCCTGCCAGGCGCCGGCATACCAGGCCCAGCCGACGCCCTTCAGCGACAGCAGGTCGCCGATGGTGATGTCGTGCTGCGGCGGCAGCGTGCTCGCCGCGGACGGGTCGGCCATGGCCGGATCGCCGCCCGCGGCCGGCTTGTTGTTGCTTGGCTGATAGGGTGGCTGCATGGTGTTGACGGCATGGAAGTCGGGCGTGATGGCGCCGTCATTGACGAATTTCGGCGCGCCGCCAAGCGCCGAGGCCGGCGAGTTGTCGGCGACCTTCAGCGTCGTGCCGTCGGCCTCGACGACGGCGATCTGGCCCTTGACCGGGCTGGTGTCTGCATTGGGATAGACCGGCACACAGGCGCAAGCGAGCATGAAATGGTTGAGGAAGGAGCCGCCGAAGGCGCCCTGGAAGAAATTGTCGGCCAGCACGTATTTCTTCGCCACCGCCCACATCGGCAAACCGGAGCCGTCATAATGGCCCATCACCAGGCTGCCTGAATCGGCCCAGGCGACGAACTTGTCGTTGCGGCCGCCATCGATCTGCATCTGCTCCTGGTAGAAACGGTGCCAGAGATCGCGCGTGATCACCGAGGTCTGTTCGTTGAAGCCCTTGGGATCGTCGATGGCGAAGCTGGCATTGGCCGGTGCGCCGACTGCTCCTCGGTCACCGGCGGTGTCACCCCCTTGGCGGTCAGGCCGCCCCAGGCCGGCGGCAGTTCGGCGAGCGGCTTGCCGTCGCGGTCGAGCTGGCGCACCTGGTCGGCCGAGAGATTGGCCAGGCCGTTGGCGCCGGGAAAGCCGCCATAGAGATTATCGAAGCTGCGATTCTCGGCATAGATGACGACGACGGTGTCGATCTTGTCGTAGTTGGGGGGTGCCGCGGAAGCGACGACCGGAACGGAGGCCAGCGCCGTACCGGCGAGGCATAGCGAGGTAAGGAACTTCAACGTCGTCATCGGGTTGCCTCGTGGCTTGGGGATGGCTGGAGGGGCAGTGCATGGTCGCTCGACGAGCCATGGATGAAAAACGTTAGTTCGGTGCCTTGTCACCTTTGTGACATTTGCCTTGCCTGCGAACACGGTTGCGTGAGCGGGCGGACCGGTCATGAATCCGTAGCAGTGCGGCCTTAAGTCCCGGGCGAAAAAGGCGGACCGGACGACATGGCGGCAGGACAATGGAAGAGGCTCATCATCGCCGCATCGATGCTCGGCATCGCCGCGATTTCCTCGGCAAGCATTGGCCGCGCCGGGATCGGCAGCGTCCATCCCGGGCCGATGTCGCGAGCCGATGCCTTCGCCGGGGCGCAGGCCCTGACGGCGCTCGGCCGTAAAATGTTCTTCGACCCGTCGCTGTCTGCCTCGGGCAAACAGGCCTGCTCGTCCTGCCATGACCCGCATCATGCCTTCGGCCCTGCCTCGGCGGCACCGGTCGAGATGGGCGGGCCGCGTCTCGATCAGCCGGGGCTGCGCGCCGTGCCTTCGCTTCGCTACCTGCAGGCGGTGCCCGCCTTCACCGAGCATTTCCATGATTCCGAGGACGAGGGCGACGAGAGCGTTGACAACGGCCCGACCGGCGGCCTGACCTGGGACGGCCGCGTCGACCGCGGCAAGGATCAGGCCAAGATTCCGCTGCTGTCGCCGTTCGAGATGGCCAACAAGGACGCCGCCGCCGTCACCGCTGCCCTGCGCAAGGCCGCCTATGCCGGTGCATTCAAGGCTGCTTTCGGCGACCAGGTTTTCGACCACCCGGACGACGCCTTCGACGCCGCCGCCGAGGCGCTGGGCACCTTCGAGCAGAGTGCCGCCGACTTCTATCCCTACTCCAGCCGCTACGACGCCTTCCTCGCCGGCAAGGCGCGGCTCACGGCGCAGGAACTGCGCGGCCGCGCGCTGTTCGAGGACGAGACCAAGGGCAATTGCGCCAGCTGCCATCTGAGCGAACCCGCCAATGACGGCGAACCACCGCAGTTCACCGACTATGGCCTGATCGCCGTCGCCGTGCCGCGCAACCCGGCCATATCGGCCAATGCCGATCCCACTCATTTCGATCTTGGCCTGTGCGGACCGCTGCGCACCGACTTCCTCGGCCGGGCGGACTATTGCGGCCTGTTCAAGACGCCGACGCTGCGCAACGTCGCGCTGAGAAAGAGCTTCTTCCACAACGGATACTTCCACACGCTGCGCGACGCGGTCGCCTTCTATGCCAGCCGCGACAGCGATCCCGGCCGCTGGTACCCGAAAAACGCCGATGGCACGGTGCGCGAATATGACGATCTGCCAAAGGCTTACTGGCCCAATCTCAACCAGGATCCGCCCTTCGGCGGGAAGCCCAGCGACAAGCCTGCACTGACCGACCCCGAGATCGATGCCATCGTCGCGTTTCTGCAAACGCTGACCGACGCGGACCAGCAGGCCGAGGCGGTACCGGCGAATTGAATCCTGGCCGGTTGGGCTGGAAGAACGGCAAGGTCCTTCCTGCCGGGATGGCCAGGAACCGGAACCGGTAGCGGCCCCCTAGCTCCGCCAGACCGCCAGATCGGCCAGGATTCGCGCCTTCAACGCGGGGTCGGCGTAGCTCGCATGCACGGATGTCGCGGCGAGTTGGCGGATGGTTTCGCTGTCCCAGGCGAAGGCCTCGGCGCAGGCGGCATAGGAGGCTTCGAGCGTGGTGTCGAGCAGCGACGGATCATCGGTGTTGATCGAGACGAGGACACCGGCCTTGCGAAGGGCGTCGAGCGGATGTTCGGCAAGCGACGGATAGACGCCGAGCGCCAGATTGGAGATCGGACAGACGCCCAGGGGAATCCGCTTGCGCGCCAGCAAGTCGACGAGTTCCGGGTCCTCGATCGACCGCACGCCGTGGTCGATGCGGTCGGCGCCAAGCAGTTCGATCGCGTCGCGAACACCTTCCGGGCCGCTCGACTCGCCCGCATGAACGGTGCGCCGCAGGCCCGCCGCGCCGGCACGGCGAAACGCCTCGGCGAAGCGCGGTCCGGTGCGGCCGGCAGCCGCTTCGTTGCCGTCGATCGACAGGGCAACGACGCGCTTGTGCCTGATCGCACTCAGCAACTCCACCAGTTCGATCGCTTCCGCCGCCGACTGGGTGCGGAGCAGGCTGACGCAAAGTCCGACCGGCGGGTGCCCGTCCTTTTCGGCGGCCGCGAAACCGGCATCGAATGCGTCGATCATCCCGGGGATGTTCTTGTGCCAATGCGGCCAGTGCGTCGGGTTGACGATGACGTCGGCGTAACGCACGCCGCTTCGGCCCATGCGCTGCGCGAACTTGTAGGCCGTGGTGGCGAGTTGCTCGCGCGTCCGGAATGTGCCGCACAACCAGTCGAGCATCTCGAGGAAGCTCTTGAGGTCATGGGCTTCGAAGAGCCTGTCGCGCGGCGCACGCAGCGGAATGCCGGCCTCCTCGCAGTTCCTGATCACATCGTCGGCCTCGAAGCAGCCCTCGACGTGGATATGCACTTCGGCCTTCGGCAGTCCGATGAAGTCGGTCAATGACGCCTCCCATATTGGCAAGCGTCATCAAATCATGAAACGACCGGCCCCCGTTTCAAGAAATGATTGAAAGAATTGCGCGGCGCTGCACGGGAGCTGGTTCCTCGCCCCCACGAAGTGGGGGAGAGGTGGCTCGGCGAAGCCGAGACGGAGAGGGGCCGCGCCCTACGAAAGCCCCCTCTCCGTCCGCTTCGCGGCCACCTCTCCCCCGCCTCTGGCGAGGGCGAGGAAAGGAGCTACTGCGTATCCGCGTTGGCCCTCAGCTCGGCGCGCTTCTCATCCGACACCACCGCCAGGTCCAGCACCTTCTGCAGCCCGGCGGCATGGCGGAAGGACGGCTCGGCCTGGACGCCGCTCTTCACCGCCTCGACGAAACGCTGGTAGTTGGTCGCCACCGTGCCGGCGTCGAGCACTTCCCATTTGGCGTTCTCGACATTCTCGCCGACGCAAGCCTTGAGCACCGAACCGTCGAGATTGTGCACCACCTCGATGCCGCCCTTGTCGCCATAGATGCGCAGGCGAAGTTCGTTGAGATGGCCGGTCGCCCAGCGGCTGGCATGCACCACGCCGAAGGCACCGTTGGAAAAATCCAGCGTCATGGCGAAGCTGTCATTGGCGTCGAGCCCGTATTCGCCGATGCGGTTGCCGGGTGCCTTGTCGAAGGCGCGCAGCCGGCAGAAGACGTGATCGATGTCGAGAGCGGCACCGTAGCTGGCGAAATCGAGGATGTGGATGCCGACATCGCCGAGCACGCCATTGGAACCGTGGCCGCGCGACAGGCGCCAGAGCCATTTCGGATCGCTGCGCCAGTCGCCCCAGAATTTCGACACCAGCCAGCTCTGCAGGTAGGAGGCCTCGACATGGCGGACCATGCCGATTTCGCCCGCCTGCACCATCTGGCGGGCCTTCTGCAGCGCCGCGACATTGCGATAGGTGAGGTTCACCATGTTGACGATGCCGGCGGCCTCGGCAGCATCGGCCATCTCGGTGGCCTTGCCGAAATTCTCGGCCAGCGGCTTTTCGCACAGCACCGGCTTGCCGGCGGCGATCAGCGCCATGGTGGTCGGGTGATGGATGCGGTCCGGCGTGACATTGGCCACCGCGTCGAAGGCACCCCATTCCAGCGCCGCCTCCAGCGAGGTGAAGCGGTTGGGAATCTTGAAACTGTCGGCGAATTCGCCGACGCGCGCCGCATCGACATCGACGGCACCGACGATGTCGATGCCCTCGATGGCGCTGAAGCGGCGGGCATGTTCCTGCGCCATCCAGCCGGTGCCGAGTATCAAAAGCCGCATTTTTTTGCTCCCTGAGGATATCGGAATTCGCCGTCTCAAAGGTGCTGCCAGATCACCTTCAACGGCGAGCCCAAGGCTTGCTCGATCGCCCGCAATTGCTCACTGGCAACGGAGGTCACCCCAGGGCTGACGACCGTAAGAGCGCAGACGCCGAACGCCGCCGGCCAGACATACCGCAGGTCGTTCAGCGAGGTATTCCTGTGGCAGCATGGCATGGTGACGGACAGATCTTCGAAGCGGGACGCCGCGGCTTCATTCATCGCTTCACCCCACCAATCTTCCAGATCGCTGGCGCAGAACGGGCAATGAACGCTTTCCGTGTTGGCTCCGGCGTCGAAGAACGTCACGCCTTCCTCATATTCGACGGCGACATGTTCGGCCATCGGGAACAAACCGCGTGCAACCTTCACGGCCGCCGTGGCAGCCGTCTCGTCGGGATGCCAGTGCGGTTCATTCGGCACCAGGCGCAGAAACGTGTCGGACATGGCCCCTCCTCATCATGAGTCGAGGATGACGGTTCGAAGCATGTCACGCAATGGCCGACTGCCGATTGACCAGGTCCGACCACTACTTGATGTCAGTGCCCGCCGACATGCGGCACCTGTCATTGGCTTGCCATCAAATAGCGCGGATGATGCCCCCGTCGACACGAATGTTCTGGCCGGTGATGTAGCCGGCGCCTTCAGAGGCCAGGAAGGCGATGGTCGCGGCGATTTCCTCGCTCGTGCCATAGCGCTGCATCGGCACGCTGTCGCGGCGCTCCTCGGTGGCCGGCAGGCTGTCGATCCAGCCGGGCAGCACGTTGTTCATGCGCACATTGTCGGCGGCATAGGTATTGGCGAATATCTTGGTGTAGGCGGCAAGGCCGGCGCGGAACACCGCCGAGGTCGGGAACATCGGGCTCGGCTCGACCACCCAGGCCGTCGAGATGTTGATGATGGCGCCGCCCTTCTGCTTGACCATGTGGGGAGCCACGATGCGCACCGGCCGGATGACATTCATCAGATAGACATCGAGGCCGGTGTGCCATTGCTCGTCTGTGATTTCGAGGATCGGCGCGCGCGGCCCGTGGCCGCCGCTGTTGACCAGCACGTCGATGCGGCCAAAGCGCTCGAGCGTCAGGTCGACGAGGCGCTGCAAATCGTCGTTCGACTGGTTGGAGCCGGTGACGCCGAGCCCACCCAACTCCTTGGCCAGCGCCTCGCCCTTGCCCGACGAGGACAGGATGGCAATCTTGAAGCCGTCCGCCGCCAGGCGCTTCGCCGCCGCCGCCCCCATGCCGCTGCCGCCAGCCACCACAACAGCCACTTTTTCTACACTCATTGGATTTTCCTCTCGGGGTTGGCAGGACTCTGCCAGCAGTGTGTTCGGGATCCGGGCGGTGATATAGCTGGTTTTCTCGCCCAGTTCGAACCAGAATGCCTGAAATCAGCCTGTAGAAAAACTCCTGTATGCCCGAAGCCTTCCTGAGCCTGCCGCCACTGAATGCGCTGCGCGCCTTCGAGGCCTCGGCGCGCCATCTCAACTTCCGCATCGCCGCCGAGGAATTGAACGTCACGCAAGGCGCGGTGGCCCAGCACATTCGCGGGCTGGAGGCCGATCTCGGCACAAAACTGTTCGAGCGGCTGCCGCGCGGCCTGGCGCTGACCGACGAGGGCCGCGCCTATGTGCCCAACATCCGCCGCGCCTTCGACCTGATCTCGGAGGCGACGCTGCTGTTGCGCCCCGAGCCGGCGCGGCTGACGATCAGCGTGACGCCGAGCTTCGCCACCAAATGGCTGATCCCCAGGCTGCAGGACTTCATGGCGCACAATCCGCTGGTCGACCTGCGTGTCCTGGCTAGCGAAAGCCTTTCGAGTTTTCAGGCCGATGGCGTCGACATCGCGGTGCGGCAAGGCCGCCCGCCCTTCGGCGCCGGCCTGATCGTCGACCTGTTGTTCGCGCAGCAGATCATCGCCGTCTGCAGCCCGGCCCTGCTGCCGCACGGCGCCGTCGAGATCGCGGCGGCCGAGATCCAGCATCATGTCCTGCTGCACGACGCGCACAATCTGTGGCCGGAATTCATGGAAAAGGTGGTCGGCCTGAAGATGACGACCGAACTGAAGCGCATGCGCTTCAACCAGACGAGCCTGGCCATCGACGCCGCCATCGCCGGCCAGGGCATCGCGCTGGCCAGCCGTTTCCTGGTCGCCGCCGATCTCGCCGCCGGCCGGCTGGTCCAGCCGGTGAGCGGCGAAATGCGCGGCACGCAGGATTTCCACGTCGTGATGCCAAGAAAACAGCGGCATCCCGAGCCGACGCAGGCCGTGCGGCAATGGCTGCTCGATGCGGGAGAGAAACAGCCTTTGTCGTGAGCCCCTGCTCTCTGCCTGTTTGAGCTTTTCCGAAAACCGGCCCCCACTCTCGGGATCATGCTCTGGCTGGATCGGCGACAAGGCGTCCGGCTTCACATGGGCGATCGATGCGTAGGTCTCCCGGACGCCTTCGCGGAGTTATCGCCGACATGGCCGCCTATGCTGTTGGATGCCTTTCGGTCGAAAGCGACCCAGGGCAATATTTATATGTTAATCTCGCGAGCCATCGAACGGACGGCGGAGGATAGCGATGTTGGAAGCGGACAAGGTTTTTGCTGGCTCGATTCCGGAAAACTACGACCGCTATATGGTGCCGTTGATTTTCGAGCCGTTCGCCGCGGATCTTGCACGACAAGCAGCGTCCTTGTCGCCCGGCGCCGTCCTGGAAATCGCCGCGGGCACCGGGGTTGTCACCCGCGCACTGGCGCCAAGACTGTCCCCTGGCGCAAGCTATGTCGTGACCGACCTCAACCAGCCGATGCTCGACTACGCCGCTTCGCGACAAGCGCCCGACAGTCGCATCGAATGGCGCCAGGCGGACGCCATGGCGCTGCCGTTTGAAGATGCGGCCTTCGATCTCGTCTGTTGTCAGTTCGGCGCGATGTTCTTCCCCAACCGCACATCCGCCTACCGCGAGGCAAAGCGAGTCCTGAAGCCCGGAGGACATTTCTTGTTCAACGTGTGGGATCGCATCGAGGAGAATGTCTTTGCGGACGATGTGACGAATGCTCTCGCAAGGATTTTTCCGGACGATCCGCCGCGCTTTCTGGCACGCACGCCGCACGGCTACCACGATACGGCACTGATCCGCAGCGATCTGGAAGACGCGGGTTTCTCGCGCGTGGTGATCGAGACGAGAGCCGAACAAAGCCGAGCATCCTCGCCGCGCCTTCCGGCCGTTGCTTACTGCCAGGGAACCGTTCTTCGAAGCGAAATCGAGGCCAGGGACCCGGGAAAGCTGGAAGCTGCAACAGACTATGCCGCCTCCGCGATTGCGGACAGACATGGCAGCGGCGAGGTTGCCGCCAAGATTCAGGCGCATGTAATCGTGGCTGTGGCCTAGGCAATCCCAGGAAAAGCGTGAGCGGTTCTCCGTCCGGAATTGGGTCAGGACGAAGGGATGGAGCTGTTGGAATATCCCGTTCCGGCACTTCTCGACATTCCGGGGCGGGCATCAGGGCCGCGCTTGCCGCCCCAGCCCGGACGAGGGGTTGGCCAGGCCCGGCACCATCTGGCTCAGCACGCGATCGCGAAGGATGACATGGTGGTAGATGGCAGCCGCGGCGTGCAGTCCCGCGAGCCACAGGATGATGTCGCCAAGCGTGCCATGGATTTCCGCCAGCGACGTGCCCCATGTGCCGGAAAACGGGCCGATCGCTCCGAGGCCGTAGACCGTCACCGGGTGGCCGCCAAACCATGCGCCGAGCATGGCGGTCGCCGGAACCGCGAACAGGAGCGCATAGAGCGCCCAGTGTGTCGCCCTCGAGGCGATGTCCATCCACCCGGGCATGGGAGGGGCGTCCGGAATGCGGTCGAACAAACGCCAGATCAGGCGGATGACCAGCAACCAGAAAACAGCGAAGCCGAGCGACTCGTGAAGCAGCAGCGTCGAGGCGTTGGCAGCTGAATAGACGCGCGTGGGAGGACCACCTTCCGAGACCAGGAAGGCGATGAGCACGAACAGCGCCGTCAGCCAGTGAAGCGCCTGGGCGAGGCCTCCGTAGCGGGTTGCGGTACCAGATAGCGACATGCGAGAACTCCTGAACGCAGCGGCGGACGATCTCTCCGCACCGTGCCCCTATTTCAATCGTTCCTCAAGCGACATCGAAGGCAATGCGGCAGCTCCTCAGCCTTCGTCCGTCCAGATCAGGCGCAGCATGCGCAGCAGCGTTGCCCGATCCTTTTTCGTCAGCCGATGGAGGAACCGATCCTCGTGCCGGCGAACCTGTTGCCGCCATCTGGGCATAGCCTCCCTCGCGGCCGGCGTCAGGGTCAGCACCCGTACGCGTTTGTCCTCGGCATGGTCGTCGCGCTCGACCAGCCCGCGCTCCTCGAGCTCGGCCAGCAGCGGCGCCATGTTGGCGCTCTTCATGCCGAGCAGGCGGCACAGTTCGGCGGCGCGGATGCCGGGCCTCTCGTCGATCAGCGCCAGCATGCCATAAGTGACCGGGCGCAGCGCCGCATCGGCCAGCTCGACCGCGAAATCATTCAAGGCGAAGGCCGAGGCGCGCCTCAGATTGTAACCGATCTGCGCGTCGAGCGCGTCCTCGGCCATCGCACCCCGCGCGGCTGTACTGGCGTGAACCTCTGTGTCATCCATGGTATAATCGATCACCGCGATCGCCTCCTCTTGTCAAGCGAAAAAGACTATGCGACATAGCAATCGTGATAGCTATGCTGCATAGCGATTTTCATCAATGTCGATGCGAAACGGGAGGACGCTGACCATGACCGAAGAGACCGTTGCCTTCGATGTCGAGAATGGCATCGCCTGGGTGCGCTTCAACCGGCCGGACAAGCGCAATTGCATGAACCCGGCGCTCAACCGGCGCATGATGGAGGTTCTCGACGGGCTGGAATTCCGTGACGATGTCGGCGTGCTCGTACTGTCGGGCGAAGGCAGCGCCTGGTCGGCGGGCATGGACCTGAAGGAGTATTTCCGCGAGACCGAAGCCAAGGGGCTCGGCGCCGTCCGCAAGGCGCAGTCCGAAGCCTATGGCTGGTGGCGGCGCCTGCGCTGGTACGGCAAGCCGACCATCGCCATGGTCAATGGCTGGTGTTTCGGCGGCGGCTATGGCCCACTCTTCGCCTGCGACCTCGCCTTCGCCGCCGACGAGGCGCAGTTCGCTTTGTCCGAGATCAACTGGGGCATCCTGCCGGGCGGCGGCGCCACCAAGGTGGTTGTCGACCTGCTGTCGATGCGCGATGCCATGTACCACGCGCTGACCGGCGAACTCATCGACGGCAGGAAGGCCGCCGCCTGGAAGCTGGTCAATGAAAGCCTGCCTCTGGCCGACCTGAAGGCGCGCGTCACCGAGGTCGCGAACATCTTGCTGAAGAAGAACCCGATTGCGCTCAAGGCGACCAAGGATGCCATCCGTCGCGTCGCCGAGATGACCTACGACAATGCCGAGGATTATCTGGTGCGGGCGCAGGAGGCGGCCAATTTCCATGACAATTCGGGCCGCAAGGAAGGCATCCGCCAGTTCATCGACGAAAAGAGCTACAAGCCGGGCCTCGGCGCTTACGACAAGGCCCGATGACGCCACAAAAACCCGTGGCCGCAATCTGGGAGGAGATGCGAAATGCCGGCCTGGACGACGCCAGATCCCGTGGCCCTGCACGCCCGGACGCAGCCGGATCATGTCGCCTGCGTCGACCTGGCATCGGGCCGAAAATGGACCTATGCCGCGCTAGACGAGGCCATCCAGCGCGCCGTCAGCGTTCTCGAAACCCGCTACGGCATCGAACCGGGGCAACGGATCGCCACGCTTGCCCGCAACAGCGCCGATCTCCTGATCCTGCAACAGGCCGCCATGCGGCTCGGCGCCATCTTCGTGCCGCTCAACTGGCGGCTCGCCAGTGCGGAACAGCGGGCGATCCTCGAGGACTGCGATCCGGTATTGCTGCTGCATGACGCCGCGCCCGAGATGGCGTTGCCCAGGGGCTGCATGCCAATCGAAGTCCCGGCCTTCGCTGAAGCGGTCGCGGCGCGGGCACCGGCGCCGCGCCGTCCCTTGTCGGCCAGCGACGCGCCGTCGATCATCCTCTACACATCGGGCACGTCGGGTCGGCCAAAGGGCGTCATCGTCACGGAAGGCAATGCGTTGGCGACCGCGGTCAATTTCGGCGTGCTGGGGCGGGTCGGCAATGCCAGCGTCTTCCTTTGCGACGCGCCGATGTTCCATGTCATCGGCCTCATCACCAGCCTGCGTCCACCGCTGCTGCAGGGCGGCACGGTGCTGATCTCACCCGGCTTCGATGCCGGCCTCACCAACCGTCGCCTCGCCGATCCGACCCTTGGCGTCACCCACTATTTCTGTGTCCCGCAGATGGCCAGGATGCTGCGTGAACACCCGGACTTTGCGCCGGCGCGCTGGACATCGCTCACCGCCATCTTCACCGGCGGCGCGCCAAATCCGGCCGCCAATATCAACTCGTGGCTGGAACAGGGCGTGTGCATGGTCGACGGCTTCGGCATGACGGAAGCAGGCACGGTGCTTGGCATGCCGGTCGAGGCCGACCGGATCGCCCGCAAGGCGGGCTCGGCCGGCCTGCCGGCGCCAACGATCGGCCTGCGCATCGTCGACGAGGATGGCCGCGACGTCGCCGCCGGCGAGCCAGGCGAGATATGGCTGTCCGGTCCCTCCATCACATCAGGCTACTGGAACCGGCCGGAAGAGACGGCCTCCGCCTTCACTGCCGATGGCTGGTTCCGCACCGGCGATATCGCGCGGCGGGACGACGAAGGCTTCGTCACCCTTGTCGACCGCCGCAAGGACATGTTCATTTCCGGTGGCGAGAACGTCTATCCGGTCGAAATCGAGATGGTGCTGCTCGACCATCCCGACATCGCCGAGGCAGCCGTGATCGGTGTCGCCGATCGGCGCTGGGGCGAAGTCGGGCGCGCCTTCGTCGTGCTGAAGCCAGGTCGTGTTGTCGATCCGGCGGCGCTGGTCAGCCATTGCGGCACCCGCATCGCCCGCTACAAAGTGCCGAAGGAATTCCTGATCACGGATGTCCTGCCCCGCACCGCATCCGGCAAGATCCAGAAACACATTTTGTACACCTGGACAGCACCAGCCAGCGGGCACAACTAAAGCAGACCACCATTCAGCCCGCCGGCGCGCCGCGAAAAATCGCCACGGCCGCTTCAACGATTGCCGCATTGTCTCTCGCCGTCCCGCCATCGGCGACCGTCTTGCCGTCCTCCAGCCCGACGCGCGTCGACCAGCGCTTGCGGCGCGCAAGCTCGACGAACCGCCAGACCGTAACGTCGACGCCATGCAGCAGGATCGGCCGCCGCACCCCGGCGCGTTCGAGCACGGCGGCGATGCCGTGCGCCTCGTCCAGCGCGGCCGGCAGGTCCTGAATATCGATCTCGATCAGGATGCGCAGCACCCGGTCGTGGTCGGCAAGGCCGACGAAGCGCTCGGTATCGGCGACGCAAGCAAGCCCGGCCTCGATACCGACGCCACGCTGCCGCAGCAGTTCCATCACCCCGGGCGCGTCGGCCTCCGACAGATTGACCGAGGCGTAGTCGGGCAGTTCCCGCCAGCCGGCGATCGCCGCGCGGGTCCGCTCGACATCGTTCTCGATCCAGGCGCCGGTCGACACGCCCATGAGCGTGCCCGGGCAGGCCTGACGCACGGCCAGGACCGTCGCATCGACAGCCGCCAGGCTTTCGCGCCCATCGGCGCCGCGCGGATGGATGTGCAGTTCTGCCGCTCCGGCGGCGACGCAGGCCGCCGCGTCGATGGCCATCGCCTGTGCGTCGAGCGGCAGCCTCGGGTGGAAATCACGCGGGCGCGCGCCGTTGATGCAGGCCTGGACAATCATTGATCTCGCCTCGGTCAAGAGTGACCGCACTCTAGCCGCGCGGCAAGGCACGGCAAAGAGTTGGGTGGCGCCACTCCTGACAGGCCTGGCAAGATTTGGTGGCATTTGAATAAAAGCCGCCTGTGGATATTTACCTCGCGTTCCGCCCCGTCCGGCAACCTATATTAGGGCGGGATCATGGAGGGACCCTTGACCAGCGATTTTTCGGCAGCCCGTGTCCACCTCGAACGAGCCTATTACTATCTGCGTGGCGACGACGAAACGAGCCGCGCGGCATGTGACGCCCTCGATCTGTTGATCGAAACGGTGACGGAAGCCCAGCACATGCGACCCAAGGCCGGTGTGCTGGAGTTTCCGCTATCGCCGGCGCGGCAAGCCGGCTGAAACGTGTTCAGGTGAGGCCGGCCTCACCTGAACCTCGACACGCCGCGGGTCACGAGGCCTTGCGGGCCGTCGCCACCCCGGTCGCGCGCGCGACAATCTGCTCCAGAGGCTCCGGCCGGTGCAGCAAAAATCCCTGGCCGAAGGCGACGCCCATGTCGCTCAGCATCGTCAGTGTGTCGTGCCGTTCGATCTTTTCCCCCACCACATTGCAGCCGAGGCTGCGAGCGATGCTGGTGATGGCCAGCACGATCTCACGGTCGAAGCGACTTTCCGTGATGTGCTGGATGAAAGAGCCATCGATCTTGATCGTGTCGACAGGAAAGCGCCGGAGATATTCGAACGAACTCATGCCGGCGCCGAAATCGTCGAGGCTGACCCGGCAGCGGCGCTCGCGCGCCTTGCGCACGAACTGCTCGGCGGCGTCGAAATTGGTGACGGCGGCGGTCTCGGTGATCTCGAAGCCGATGGCCGAATGCGGCGCGCCGGTCTCGTCGATGACGCTGTCGACGAACTCCCAGAGCTGCGGATCGCTCAGCGTCTGCGCCGACAGGTTGAAACCGAGTGTCAGCGCACCCGAGCGCAGGGCCGCGCCATGCCGCGACAGAACGGTGCGGATGATCCAGCGGTCGAGCCTGGAGGCGATGCCGAACCGCTCGGCAACTGGAATGAACTCGCCTGGCGGCACCAGACGCCCGTTGCGCCCAACAAGCCTGGCCAGCACTTCGACATGGCGGCTCTCTTGCCAGGGCCTGCCGAGCAGATGGATTTCCTGGCCGAACAGTTTCAGCCGTCCGTCTTCCATGGCGTCGACCGTGTCGGCGGCGACGCGCGCCGCGTTGAGCCCGCCGGACCCCGATTCCACCGTCGCGGAGAACACCGCGAAACGATTGCGCCCGGCAGCCTTCGCCGCGTAGCAGGCGTCGTCGGCGCAAGCCAGGGCGTCGGCGACCGTGGTGGTGGCGTCGTCGATGAAGGCGATGCCGATCGAGGCCGCCAGCTTGCGCGCCGACGCGGCCGTGCCAAGGTCGGCCTCACGCACCGCGCCGAGCACGGCGGTTGCGATCCGCTCGGCCTGCGAGGCATCGCAATGCGGCACCAGCAGCGCGAATTCGTCGCCGCCCAGCCGTGCCGCGTGCGCCGCCCGCGGCAGGCTGGCGCGGATGCCAGCGGCAACGCTCTTCAACGCCTGGTCGCCGGCCGCGTGGCCGGCAAAGTCGTTGAGCGCCTTGAAGTAGTCGAGATCGACATAGAACACCGCCAGCGGCGCACCCGCCGCGATATGGTCGGCGAGCAGCCGATCGAAGGCGGAGCGGTTCCACAGGCCGGTCAGCGCATCATGACGGGCCGCATAGGCAAGCTCCATCTCGCGCAGTTTTTCCTCGGTGATGTCGCGCACGGTGCCGAGGATCTGGCCCGCCGACTGCGTGTCGGCGATGAACCGCACCAGCGATTCGACATGGCGGACCTCGCCGTCGCGCTTGATGATGCGGTATTGCACGGCGACGACGTCCTGCGTGCCGATCGGTGCCAGATGCGCCTGCTCGGTCACCGCCTTGTCCTCGGGATGCAGGAACGTATGCCAGAGGTCGTCGGTCACCTCGTCGGTATCGGAGACCAGCCCGAAGATGTCGCGCGTGCGCTGGTCCCAGTAGCTTTTGTTGGTGTCTAGGTCGTGATGCCAGATGCCGGTGCCACTGGCGGCGAGCGCCAGGCGGAAGCGCACATTGACCTGCTCGAGCTCGGCTTCGGCGGCTTTCTGCTTGGAGATGTCGGTCTGCACGCCCATCAGCCTGACGGGTTTCCCGGACGCGTCGCGCTCGACGATGCCACCGCGATCGAGCACCCACACCCAGTGGCCGGCTTTGTGCCGGAGCCGCAGTTCGGTCTCGATGGCGTCGGTCTGTCCGGCGATGTGACGGTCGCCGCTGGCCAGCGCCCGCTCGCGATCATCGGGATGGGTCAGCTGCAGCCACAGGTCGCTGGTGTTGGCAAGTTCGCTTTCATCATAGCCCAGCATCCGCGCCCAGGTCGCGGAATAGAAGCATTCTCCGGTCCGAAGATCCCAGTCCCAGACGCCGAGATGGGCGCGTTCCAGCGCCTTCGCCCAGAAGGCCCCATTGCGATTTTTCTTGTCCTGACCCGTCATCTTCTGTTTCGCTCACCTCCATCAAGCGGCAATCTGCAGCAAAACCAGAGAAGAAAGCGTTACTTGGTCGCGGACGGAGGGCAGACCCGGCCTCTCCTCCACCATCCTCATCGTTCGCCTTTCGATTGGCCGGCAAGAACCGGAGTTTTGCGGCCACTGGATCGTCCTAGTGATGCCCGAGGTCGCCGGTAAGTCCGGTGATCCCGGGGTCGCCGGCCAGCCGGCGATCCCGGACAGCAACAAGAGGACCTCCCAATGACCAAACAGGAAGACAACAAGGCCGTCGTCGTCAGATGGTTCACCGACTTCTGGGGTGAAACCTGCGACCTGTCGGTGGTCGACGACATCGCCGCGCCCGACATGCTGCTGAAATACTCGCTGCATGAACCGCGCCGTGGCCGCGACGACATCAAGGCCTTCATGACCGACTTTCGCGCCGCCTTCCCGGACCTCAACTTCTGGGCCACCGCCGACCTCATCGCCGAGGGCGACCATGTCGTCGGCCAGTGGGAAGGTGGTGGTACGCATACCGGCCCGGCGTTCAGCGATTTCCTCGTCGGCTCGCTGCCCGCCGGCACCGGCCGCACCATGCGCTTCACCGGCACCACCGTGCTGAAGCTTGTCGACGGCCGGATCGTCGAGGAGATCGGCCTCGACGACGGCGTTGCCGCCCTCACCCAGCTCGGCCTGATCAAGGCCGCGTGATTGCGGGGCCATCGCCGTCCAGGCGATGGCCCACTTTCAATCGCGGTCGAAGCCCGATGACAAGGCCGCTCTACAGTTGAAAATCGCGGCGGCCACGAATGTTGCTGTTGCGTTGCCACGCAACCTCTTCATCAACGGTTCGTTGGTGTCAAACAAAATATTATCGACTAAAAATATTAGAAATTTAACAAAACTTCAAGTGTAACCAGATGGTAATACATTGCCTGTGAAATACCCATAACAGTCTTCTGGACAGCTGGCGGGATGTCCTTCGATGAGTGCGTATGGCGAGCAGCGGGGTGGCAATGGCCGCTCAGCCTCCATTCTTGATCTTGACGTGGCGGCAACCAGGGGCGGTTGGCTGCTGGTTGCTCTGTGTCTGACCTATGCCGTGGCCGCTCTTTGTCTGCAGCCGCATCGCTACCTGCATCTGGCGCAGTCCTATGCCGAGCCGTTCGTCTTCTTCTTGCCCTCGCTGCTGGCGGCTGGCCTTGGCGTGGCGGCGCTGATATTTGCCCGGCATGCTCCAACAAGGTTCATGCTCGACATGCTCACGCAGCGTTGGCTGGGCGCCGCGCCGGTCATCGTCTTGTTCTTTCTCGGCATCACCGCCTTCACCACCTTGAAGGTCGCCATCCCCGACATCGTGCCATTCTATGCCGACCGGGTCCTGGCCGGGCTTGATCTTCGGCTGCATGGCACCGATCCCTGGGCGTGGGCGCACGGCCTCGTTCCAGAACCGGTCTCGGCCATAATTTTTGCCAGCTATGGGTTTGGCTGGTTCGCCCAATGGTTCGGCACCTTGCTCTTCGTCGCCTTCTGGAACAGCCCGGCCAGGCGCCTGCGCTATCTATGGGCGTTCGCGCTGACCACGATCCTGTGCGGTACCGTTCTGGCCACCCTGCTATCGTCCGCTGGCCCGATATTCTACGACCAGCTCTACGGCGGTGACCGGTTTGCCGGGCTGCAAATCGCCCTGGCGCAGAACGGCCACGCCATGCCGGTCCATGCCTATGCCAACTACCTGCTTGCAACCTACGAAAGTGGCCGCCCGGAACTGGGCACCGGCATCTCGGCGATGCCAAGCATGCATGTCGCCTTCGTCACGCTCAACGCATTGTTCCTGACCGGTTTCGGACGCCGGTGGGCCATGGCCGGCTGGTCCTTCGCGGCGCTCATCCTGTTCGGCTCGGTTTACGCCGGCTGGCACTATGCCGTGGATGGCTACCTCTCGATCCTTGTCGTGTCGTTGCTCTGGTACCTGACCGGGCGTTTCGTTCTGCCGCAAGCGAGCCGGGGCGCCGCCGACGCGGGATTGGCGCTTCCCGACCCCGGCGCCGCGGTGAGCGAGTTCAGCTGACGCCGTTGGCTGTGGAAGAGTGGCCAGACGGCATTGGCCGCCTGGCCTTGCCGGCTACTGGCTCGGCGCCATCGTGTGTTCGCACGACACTTTCGGGTTCATGTCGGCAAAGGTACCGGTCGGGTTGCCCTTCCAGGCCCAGACATGCAGTTCGTAGAATTCACCCAGGCCGTAACGGTTGGGCGCGCTGTTGAAGTTGAACAGCTGTCCCTCCAGCGACGCCGGCCCCTTCGAGGTGATGTATTCGACCGCCACCAATTGCAACGTGCCGTCGGCCATCGGCTCGTACATCACCGCCTCGGGGCGGGCGATGTCGATCTTGTCGTCCTTAAGATACTGGCCGTTGACGTAGTGGATGCCCATGGCGCCGCCGGTGATGCCGCTGGCGCAGGGAATGGGCGCATAGCCCTCGGCCGTCGCGGCCTTGACGTCGAGAAACCGACTGTTGGCGGCACGCACCTTATCGGCCAGCGGACTGGCGCCGGCTGCGGGCGCAACTGCTTCCTGATGCGCCTGAGCGAAGGTGGTGCAGACGGCCAGCATGGCCCCCGCCATGAGAAGCCTGTTGCGAAAGTTTGTTATCATGTTCATTCCATTCTTCTTGAAAAAGCACAGCGGGCCGGCCGCCGAAAATACGGAGGCCCGGCAGGCAAGCGCCGTGGCTGTTGTTGCTTGGATATCCCGATGCGACGAATGCCGATCATCCCTTCGGCAGATACGGGATCGTTCCGGCCAGATCGGTGTTGTCGATCATCTGGAAACGGCTGTCGCTGCCATCCTGACGGGCCGAAACGAAAGGCGCATAGGCAGGATCGTTGGTGAAGGCGCGCGCCGCCGCTTCCGACGGGAATGCCATCAGGGCGATCAGCGTGGTGTCGAGCGGCTTGCCTTCAAGCGTCTTCACATTGCCGCTGCGCGACAGATATCTGCCGCCGTGCTTGTGGACGAGGTCGTGCACCGAGGCGGCATAGGCCGGCACCCACTGCGGGTCGTTTATCTTGATGTCTGCGATAACGTAAGTGGTCATGGTGGTCTCCTGGTTGCGGCGCACAGGATATCCCGTGCAACCGGCCAAAGGGCTCGCATGGCAGGGCCCGCGCCAACCAGTCCGCGATCTGTACTGGGCTGGTACAGTTTCTGTACTCGCCGCCTCAATCATGAAGGGCTAATGTTCGGCCCTGCTTCGAGGGAGGACCACAAATCATGGCCCAGCACGGATACAAACAGTTCTGCCCGCTATCGATGGCCGCCGAGGTGCTGTGCACACGCTGGACGATGGTCCTGCTGCGCGAACTGGTGGCGGGTTCGACTCGCTTCAACGACCTGCGCCGCGGCGTGCCCAAAATGTCGCCCACCCTTCTGTCGCAACGGCTGAAGGAGCTCGAACTGGCGGGGATCATCGAGCGCAAGGAAGTGCCGGGCGAGAAAGGCATCTCCGAGTATCGGCTGACCGAGGCCGGCCGCGATTTGCGCCGTCGAGGCGATGGGCTTCTGGGGGCAGAAATGGGTCGAGTCCCGGCTGTCGCTCAAGAACCTCGATCCGTCGCTGCTGATGTGGGACATGCGGCGCAACTTGAACCCCTCGCCGCTGCCCGAGGGGCGCACGGTGATACAATTTCTGTATCAGGATCTGCCGGCGTCCAAACGGTCGTGGTGGCTGATCGTCGAAAAGCACGGCGAGGTCGATCTGTGCTGGTACGATCCGGGCTTCGATGTCGACCTCTACGTCTCGACCGACCTGCACACGATGACGGCGATCTGGATGGGCTTGCTTACGGTCGAGAAGGCTGGGGCGAAGGTTTCCCTGACCGGCGACCAGGGTATCGGCAAGAAGATGCAGACCTGGCTCGGCCTCAGCCCCTTCGCGATCGAGCCCAAGCGCGCGGCGTAGGAGAGCCGAGGGGCGCTTGTCAGGAAACGGGTGGCGAGGCCGGCTTCTGGCGGCTTCAATGCGGCCATGTTCATCATCCTGGCCAGAGACCTGAAAGCCAAGCCGCTGCCGGTTGCCGAGGATCCGCGCTGGGCGCGCATCGTCGCGCGCGACAAATCGGCCGACGGACAATTCTGGTATTCGGTGGCGACGACCGGCGTCTATTGCCGGCCCTCCTGCCCGTCGCGGCGCGCCAACCCGAAGAATGTCCAACTGCACGACACGCTGGATCAGGCCGGGCGACCGGCTTTCGCCCGTGCCGGCGCTGCAATCCGGATGGCCCTTCGCTCGAGGCCGGCAACGCCGCGATGGTCGCCGATGCCTGCCGCTTGATTGAACAGAGCGAGGAAGAACCGTCGCTCGGCGAACTGGCCGACGCCGCCGGCCGTAGCGCCGGCTATTTCCATCGCATCTTCAAGGCCGTCACCGGGCTGACGCCGAAGGACTATGCCGCCGCCCACCGCGCCGCCCGGGTCCGCCAGGGCCTGGAAGACGGCGCCAGCGTGACAACGGCGATCTACGATGCCGGCTTCAATTCAAGCGGGCGTTTTTACGAGAAATCGACCGGCATGCTCGGCATGACGCCGACACGCTATCGCGCCGGCGGCGCCAAACAGGAGATCCGCTTCGCCGTCGGCGAATCCTCGCTCGGCGCCATCCTGGTCGCGTCGAGTCAGAAGGGCGTCGCCTCGATCCTGCTCGGCGACGATCCCGACGCGCTGGTGCGCGACCTGCAGGACCGTTTCCCCAAGGCGCGTCTGATCGGCGGCGACCGCGACTATGAAGCGCTGGTCGCTCGCGTCGTCGGTTTCGTCGAGGCGCCGGCGCTCGGTCTCGACCTGCCGTTCGACGTGCGCGGCACGGCGTTCCAGCAGCGTGTCTGGCAAGCCTTGCAGGATATCCCGGTCGGCCAGACAGTCTCCTATGCCGAGATCGCACAGCGCATCGGGTCGCCAAGGGCGACCCGCGCCATCGCCGCCGCTTGCGCCGCCAACAATCATGCCGTGGCCATTCCCTGCCACCGGGTGATCCGCAAGGACGGCGCGCTGTCGGGCTACGCTTGGGGAGCGGAGCGCAAGCGCGCGCTGCTCGACCGTGAGGCCGCGCCCGGCGGATCGGTGAAGGCACCCGATGACGCATATCGCTCCTCACGGGCCTGAGAGCAGGAGGGTCTGGCGGCAATGGGCGCGATGGCAAGGTCTCCCGAGAGCAGCGCCGATGCGACGAGCCAGGCCCAAGCCGCCGGCAGCCGGCGCGCCTCCAACGCGAAGTCCCTGGTGATGGCCACCATCGGCGCGCTTGTCGATGACGGCAAAGCCGAGTGGAACCGCACCGCGACCGGCGAGATCGAGCTGCGGCTGTTGACCGGCGAAGTGTTCCTGCTCGGCGAGGTCTCCGTCACTCGTATCGCGTGAGGCACCTTGGGCGAAGTGCGAACGGTTCAAAATCAGCGCCTTGCCGCTCACCCTTAGAGCCTGAGATTTGAATTTGAAAGCAAGCACCGGAGTGAGGGCCGGCCGGCACCTGGCTAGGGTTCAGGCACACACAAAGGAGTGAAGGCAATGAACCTCATGCAAACCAATGGGAAAGCGGCTGCCCCCTACGCTGCCCCCATCGACACCATCGCCTATGCCATCGGCGAATCCGAGATCGGAAAAGTGCTGGCGGCCCGCAGCCATATCGGCGTCTGCGCCATCCTGATCGGCTCCGACGCCGACGCGCTGGAGCAGGACCTCGCCAACCACTTCCCCGGCTGGATGCTGGTCGAGGACGAGGCCGGGTTGCGCGACGATCTCGCGACAATAGCCCGCTTCATCGAAACGCCCGGCGTCGGTCTCGACCTGCCGCTCGACATGCGCCACGGCACGCCGTTCCAGCAGCGTGTGTGGGACGTGCTGCGCGCCATCCCGTGCGGCGCCACCATCACCTACACGGCACTTGCCCGGCGTCTCGGCCAGCCGAACGGCGCCCGCGCCGTGGCGACGGCTTGCGCCGCCAACGCGATCGCGCTCGGCATTCCGTGCCACCGTGTCCTGCGCACCGACGGCACGCTGGCCGGCTACCGCTGGGGTGCCGAACGCAAGCGCGCTCTGCTCGACAAGGAGGCCACCATATGAACACCCACACCGAGGTTGCCGCGTCCGTCGTCGAGGCAGCGGAAACACGCGTCGCCGGTTACGACTGGCCGGCATTGACCGCCGAACTCGACGGCTTCGGCTGCGCGGTGATGGAAAAGCTGCTCTCGCCGCAGGAATGCCGGCGGATCGCCGGCCTCTATTCCGAGGAAGAACATTTCCGCAGCCACATCCATATGGCCAGGCACGGCTTCGGCAAGGGCGAGTACCGCTATTTCCGCTATCCCTTGCCCGACCTGCTCGGCGGCCTGCGCAGCGCGCTCTATCCCAGGCTGGCCGAGGTCGCCAACCGGTGGAACGAACGCATGGGCCTCGCCATGCGCTACCCCGCGACGCATGCCGAGTTTCTCGAACAATGCCATGCCGCCGGCCAGACGCGGCCGACGCCGCTACTGCTGCAATATGTGCCGTGCGACTTCAACTGCCTGCATCAGGACCTCTATGGCGACCTCGCCTTCCCGCTGCAGGTGGCGATCCTGCTCTCCGAACCGGGCGAGGATTTCACCGGCGGCGAGTTCGCGCTGACCGAGCAGCGGCCGCGCATGCAGAGCCGGGTCGAAGTGGTGCCGCTGCGCCAGGGCGACGCCGTTGCCTTCGCCGTCCACAACCGGCCGGTGCAGGGAACGAAAGGGAGCTACCGCGTCAATTTGCGCCACGGCGTCAGCCGGCTGCGCTCAGGCATGCGCCACACCGTCGGCATCATCTTTCACGACGCGAGGTAAGTGGCCTCCGCGATCCGACGCGGCCGCCCTTACGGCGACCGCATCTTGAAAACGAAGGAAAGCGGGCAAGCGATTCCACCCAAACACTATTTTCCGCCGCGCGATGCCTTCGCGCGGCATTCCGTATCAGCCGGCCGGCGCGTAGCGGTTGACCACCATGCCGCAGGCATAGGCCTTCGAACCGAGCAGGCGCAGCTTCTGGAAACCGCGCAGGTCGAAGATCCGGCGCCCCTCGCCCAGCACCGCCGGGTTGATGAACAGCTGAAACTCGTCGACCAGCCCGGCCGCGATCAGCGCCGACGCAAACCCCGCCCCGCCGAACACCGCGATATCGCCGCCGTTGGTCTTCTTCAGCGCGTCCACCTCGCGCGGCAGGTCGCCGCTGGCGACCGTGGTGCGTTCCCACCGCGAGACCTTGAGCCTGTCGCTCAGCACCACCTTGTCGACCTCGACGACACGTTGCGCAAAGGCATGGAAAGGGTCTCGCGGATAGTTCCTCGCCGCGTTGCCCCAATGGGTCAGATAGCCCTCCTCGACCATCTTGCGGCTCAGCAGGATGGTGTCGATACCGGCGAAGACGGCGTTGAAGTCCTTTTTCAGCTCGTCGTCCCAGGCGCTGTCGTCGCCCCATTCCCACAGCTGCCAGTGATGGTCCTCGAAGGCGCCGACGAAGCCGTCGACCGACATCTGCATCTGAAGGATGAGCTTTCTCATCGTCCATTCTCCTCGTTCGGTTTGCGATCAAAAGGGGGCGCGCGAAATTGTGCTCCTGGCGAGCCGTCACGGTTGGAAACGATTTACTTTTGGAACCATTTGACGCGTGCCGGTAATGGTGTCAATAGTAAAGTGATTTACAAATGGAAGCATATGGATGTCGACCAGGGGAAAGTCCGGCTGCCCGATCAACCTGTCGCTCGAACTGCTCGGCGACCGCTGGACGCTGCTCATCATCCGCGACCTGGTCTTTGCCGGGAAAAAGCATTTTCGCGAATTCCTGCAGTCCGACGAGGGCATCTCCTCGCGCACGCTGGCCGAGCGGCTGCAGACGCTTCAGGACGAAGGTATCCTCACCAGAAGCGACGACCCGACGCATGGGCTGAAGACGGTCTACCGGTTGACCGAGGCCGGCATCGACCTTCTGCCCGTGCTCGCAACGCTCGGCGCCTGGGGGAGCAAGCACCGCAACGCCGACGACAGGCTCGCCCGGATCGCCGACGACCTGGCGGCGGGTGGCGAGGCAGCGCTCGATCGCATGAAAATGGCGTTGCGAACCGAGCATGTCGGCCAGTCGACAGGCTGAGGCACTGCACCTCCCCTCGCGGAGGAAATGAACCGCCGAGCCCGCCAACGCCGGTCTCATCTGCTTGACAGCGAGCTATCTTTGTTCTCTATTTGTTCATATTCATAAGCAACTCCGGATATGCGGCCGGTGCGGCCGCGAGCGAATGGTCGGCATGGAAACGACAGCCACCATCCTGCATGCCGATCTCGACGCCTTCTATGCCTCGGTCGAGCAGCTGCTCGATCCGTCGCTGCGCGGCAAGCCGATCGCGGTCGGCGGCGGCGTCGTGCTCGCCGCCTCCTACGAAGCGCGCGCCTTCGGCGTGCGTGGCGGCATGCCAGGCCGCAAGGCCCGCGAGCTCTGCCCGCAACTGATCTTCGTCGGCGGCAATTTTGGCGATTACCAGCGGCTGGGCGACGCGGCGATCAAGGTGCTCGACGATTTCACGCCCGTGGTCGAGCGCATCTCCATCGACGAGGCCTTCGCCGATGTCGCCGGCTGCACGCATCTGTTCGGTTCACCGCGGGAGATTGCCCAAAACATCCGCCGCCGCGTCCGCGCCGAACTCGGACTGCCGATCTCGATCGGCGTGGCGCGCACCAAGCATCTGGCCAAGATCGCCTCGCAGGTCGCCAAGCCCGACGGGCTGGTGGTGGTCGATCCCGGCACCGAACTGGCCTTCCTGCATGATTTGCCGGTCTCGCTGATGTGGGGCGTCGGCCCGGCGACCAAGGCGCGGCTGGCCGACATCGGCGTCGAGACCATCGGCCAGCTGGCCCGGACGCACAGCGGCGCGCTGACGCGCCTGCTCGGTCCGGCGGCCGGCGAAAAGCTCGCCGCGCTGTCTTGGAACCGCGACCCGCGAAAGCTGGAGACGAAGCGCAGGGCGCGCTCCGCGGGCGCCCAGTCGGCGCTCGGCCGCAAACCGGCCGTGGCCGACGTCTACGTGCCCACTCTGCTGCATCTGGCCGACCGTGTCGCCAGCCGGCTGCGCGCCAAGGCGCGGCCGGGCCGCACGGTGACGGTGCGCGTGCGCTTCGCCGATCTCAGCGCCGTTACCCGTTCGATCACGCTTGACCAGCCGATCTCGGCGACAACGATGCTGGCCGAGATCGCCGGCGATCTGGTGCGCGGCGTGCTCGCCGACCACCGCCGAGAGAAAACGATCTCGCTGCTGGCAATCTCGGTCTCGCATCTCGAGGAAAGCGCCGAGTTGCAGCTCGAACTGCCGCTCGGCCTCGCCGACGAGAAGCGCCGGCCCGGTACGCGCAAGGGCCTGGCGCGCTTCGGCGCCGACCGCGCCATCGACAAAATCCGCCAACGCTTCGGCAAGCAGGCGGTCGGCTACGGCACGGTTGCGCTGGAGGCGGCGCGCTCGGTGCCCGACGAGTTCAGGGAACTGGCGGAGAAGGAATTGTGAGCCGTGCCCTGAGCGCGCCAGTCGGGTGCTCATGAGCAACGTACAAGACGCCGCCATGAGGCCACCGACACACCAAGCCGAGAACACTGTTCAGCACGGCACCGATTGCGCATCGCTGCTTGACACAAATCAATGCCGTGCACCTTGGGTAGCGCTAGTTTGCCAAGTCTCATTCGACAGGATCGGATTTTTCCCAAGTTTCCCTGAAATGTGGGGATGAACCGGAGGTGAGATTATGCCGGCATTCTCGCGTTCCACCGAGGCTACTGCCACAATAGACTCCACGGCTGAGACCGTGTTCGCCTATCTCGACGACCACAGGCACCTCGGGGCTCACATGAGCGCCTCGTCCTGGATGATGCTCGGTTCGAAAATGGACTACGAGTTCGACGCAGGGAAAGCTCGTTTGGTCGGCTCCAAGTTCGGTTTCCATGGAAAAATACTTGGAATTGCACTGTCTGCGGAACAGGTGGTCACAGTCCGGATGCCTCCCAGACTGAAGGTCTGGGAGATCATCGGAACACCAAATCTCTGGGTAGTCGGCCGCTATCGGATGGGCTTTGAAATAGTACCCGAGGCGAAATGGTCCCGGCTTCGGGTCTTCATCGAATACGACCTGCCGGAAGCGGCGCCGGCCCGTTGGCTTGGCCTGATCTTTGCGAATGCATACGCACGCTGGTGCACTGGCCGGATGGCGAATGACGCAGCCCGTTATTTCAAGACGGCGGGGGCGCAGCCAGCCCCTTCGACAGGCTGAGCGAGGCGAGGGTCGGCACGGCTGCGATCCTTGATAGAACCCATCCCGATTCCATCGGGATGGAATGGATTCTGGTCCCTAGCCGGCATCGGCCGTTAGTCCCTGGTCTTTCTGGCCCGAATTGAAGCGGTTAGGTCTGCATGGGAGGCGGATCCACGTCTCGCCCCGCCCCTCACCCAACCATCCCAGCCGCCCCTTCTCGCCAGCAATGCTTGCCAAATCCCGTCATGCCGCCCATACAGCCTCTCGGGTGGATCGCCTATCCCGAGAGGTCCGCGCCCTCTCTCATTTCGCCGGGGATACTGTCCGATGTCTGCGACGCCCTACCCTTGGTCAAAGCCGTGAAGCCCTCTCCCGACACCCCGTCACTGTCGCTTGCAAGCCTCGGATGGTCGGATTTTTTCGGCGATCAGCTCGATCCGGATGAGGCGACCCTCGTCCCGACACGCATTGCCATGGTGCATCGTGACCGCCTGAGCGGCCTGTCTCAGACCGGGCAAACGGACCTGACACTGCCGCCGCAAGCCAACACCGGCGACTATGCCGTCGGCGACTGGGTGCTGGTCGAGCCGCATAGCCACCTGCTGCGGCGCCGCCTGACCCGCAAGACGGTGCTGGAGCGCCGCACCCAGGGCGGCAGGGTGCCGCAGCTTGCCGCGGCCAATGTCGACACGCTGTTCATCGTCACCTCCTGCAATGCCGATTTCAACATCGCCCGGCTCGAACGCTACCTGGCGCTGGCCAACGAGGCTGGAACGACCCCGGTGATCCTGCTGACCAAGGCCGATACCGCTGAAGACGCCGAGGCATACCAAAGGCAGGCGAGCGCGCTGCAGCGCGGATTGCCTGTCGTGACGCTGAACCCGCGCACATCGGATGCCGCGGCTGCGCTGGCCGCCTGGTGCGGCCCGGGACAGACGGTCGCGCTGGTCGGTTCCTCCGGCGTCGGCAAATCGACGCTGGTGAACACGCTGGCCGGCGCGGCGCAGCGACTGCCGCAACAGACCGCTGGCATCCGCGAGCACGATGCCAAGGGACGCCACACCACCACCGCACGATCGCTGCACGCCATTGCCGGTGGCGGCTGGGTGATCGACACGCCGGGAATGCGCACGCTGCATGTCAGCGACGTAGCCTCCGGCATCGACACGCTGTTCGCCGAAATCACCGAGCTTGCCCCGCTGTGCAAGTTCCGCGACTGCACCCATGTCCACGAACCGGGCTGCGCAGTGCAGGCTGCCCTGAAGGCTGGTACGCTCGATCCCGAGCGCCTCGCCCGCTGGCGAAAACTGTCCGACGAAAACCAGCACAACACGCCGGTTCAGAGCGGGCCCCGCGGCGGCAAGTCTCCCGCCGTGCGCGGCAAGCGGCGCTGAACGACCGTCCTACTGCCTACTGCCTACTGCCCTTAGAGCCGCGCCGTGCCGAAAACCCGATCCCACAAGGCTGACGTCACGCCGAAATTGGCCGTTTCGTCGACATGGTGGTGCACGGCGTGGCGGCGCTTGAGCGTGTAGAGATAGCTCGGATGGGTGGGATGCCAGTGATGGATCATGTGGTGGATGCTGATGTACCAGAGGTAGCCCAGCATCAGCCCGCAACTGGCCGCGCTCGCGGTAGCGAAATCCGACACCATCCATACCGGCAAAAACGCCACCAGCGCATGCACCCCGAGGCTGAGCCAGGTCGGCGTCCCCACCGAACTGCGCTCCTCGACATGGTGGCGGTCATGCAAGTCCCTGATGTAGGGGATGTGATGAAGGACGAACCTGTGCAGGACGTATTCGATCAACGTCCACAGGCCAAGACAGGCGAGAACCGTGCCCATCCAGCCTGGCGCACTCTCTTCGCCGGCCTCGATCAGGCCGGCCACCGCCAGCACGGCGATCACCAGCGGATAGACCACGAAGTCGCTGTAGTAGCCAATAAGACCGAGTTGCATCCGAGACGCCTCACCTAGCTTTCGGTGCCGCCAACAGAAGATGGCATCAGATTGCCAGCCCGGCGGCTGAGGAGCAATGCAGGTGCACCTGACATAGCATCGCAGTCACCCGGCGCAAGCCCACGCCAAAGGATTTGCGGGGACAGTCGGCGCTGTGAGGGCCGGATCGTATTGTTATCCGGCAAACCGCGCCGGCGTCCACGCCCCGCCCGCCGCGCTCGAATCCACAGCCGCCGCGACGAACTTCACGCCGCGCGCGCCGTCGACGACATCGGGCACCTGCGCCGCGCGGACCGGATCGACCACGCCGCCCGAGCGATGGGCGCGGATGATGTCGGCGGCGTCGCGATAGAAATTGGCGAAGGCCTCGATATAGCCCTCGGGATGCGCCGCCGGCATGCGCGACACGCGCCGGCTTTCCTCAGTCGAGCCATGGCCGCCGCGCACCAGCGTGCGGGTTTCCTCGCCATAGCGGGAGAAGCGCAGTTCCTCCGGCCGCGCGCCCGACCATTCGAGCCCCGCCTTGTCGCCATAGATGCGCACCGAGAGATCGTTGTAGTGGCCGGGCGATGTCTGGCTGGCCAGGATCGTGCCGCGTGCGCCGCCCGTCCAGCGCATCATCACATGCGCGTTATCGTCGAGCCGGCGCCCCGGCACGGCGGTAAACAGGTCGGCCGACACCGCCTCGGCCTCGCAGCCCGAGATGAAGCTCGCCAGGTTGAAGGCATGCACGCCGATATCGGCCAGCACCGCCGACTGCCCAGCGCGTGCCGGATCCGTGCGCCATTCCGCCTGCTTCTGGCCCTCGGCGTCGATCGGCCTAGTCAGCCAGTCCTGGATGTAGGCGCCGTGCACGGACACGATCCGTCCAAGCTCGCCCGCCTCCACCATCTCGCGCGCCTGCCGCACCATGGCGTAGCCGGTGTTGTTGAGGGTGACGACGAAGCGGCGCTTTCTCGCCCGCGCCAGCGCCACCAGTGCCTCCGCGTCGGCCAGTGTCGTCGACAGCGGCTTGTCGCAGATCACGTCGATGCCGGCCTCGAGGAAGGCGGTGGCGATCGGCGCGTGCAGATGGTTGGGCGTGACGATGACGACGGCTTCGATGCCGTCCGGCCGCGCCGCTTCCGCCCGTGCCATCACGCGATAGTCGGCATAGCTGCGCTCCGGCGCGATGCCGATCTCGGCGGCCGAGGCGGCGGCGTTGTCGGGATCCGAGGACAGCGCGCCGGCCACCAGCGCGATCTGGTCGTCAAGGCGCATGGCCAACCGGTGCACGGCGCCTATGAAGGCGTTGCGCCCGCCGCCGACCATGCCGACCCTCAGGCGCTTGCGCGCCGATCCGTCCGATGTTGCATAGACCATTTTCAAACTCCTCCACCTATCGCTTCGTCATCCTGGGGCGGAGCAAGGAGCGCAGCGACGCGGAGACCCCAGGATCCATGCCGTGGCTTCAAGGCGTTGTGGCCGTGCAGAATCTTCTCTTCCGCCGCATTCCTCGACAGCCGTCGCGGCATGGATCCTAGGGTCTCCGCGACGGAGCTACGCTCCTGCTTCGCCCTAGGATGACGACGTCAGAAGGGCTTTCGCCAACCCTGCGTACGGCGACAACAGTATTCTCCAATCCACCTTCCGCGCTACCAAGCCCCCTACCACTTTCGAACAGGATTTCCAATTTCCATATTGTAAAACGATCGTATCGCGCTAGCCTGAAATCATGAGTGGGGCGCGCAAATCATCGGGACGATCGGCTGCCGACGAGGCGGCGACCCGCAAACGCGGACGCTCGCTTGCCGCCCTCGGCTACATCAAGCCGCAAACCTATGAGGAACTGCGCGCGGTGCTGTCGTCCGGCACCGTGCATTTCCCCAAGCGGCTGCGCCAGGTCGCGATCTTCCTGTGGCAGCATCCAAGCGACGTCGCGCTCGGCACCATCGCCCAGGTGGCCGAACAGGCCGGCGTGCAGCCGTCGACGCTGGTGCGCTTTGCCCAGATCTTCGGTTATTCCGGCTTTTCCGATTTCCAGGGCCTGTTCAAGGACCACGTCAAGGGGTCCTGGCCGGAAGGACGCGGCCAGGAACGGACGGCGGCCGAGCCCAATGCCGACCTGCATTTCCTGCACGGCATGGTCGGCGCCTCGCAGGCCTCGCTTGGCCGTATCGAGAGCGGCTTCGACGTCGAGAGCTTCGAGAAGATGGTGGCGCTGCTGGCGGGCGCCGACCTGATCTATGTCATCGGCTCCAAGCGCGCCTTTCCGGTCACCACCTATCTGTCGCTGACGCTCTCGCAGCAAGGCGTGCGCAATGTGCTGGTCGACAATGTCGGCTCCACCGCGCTCGACCAGGTCGGCTGCATCGGCAGGCAGGATGCCGTGCTGGCGGTCTCCTTCAGCCCCTACAATTCGATCACGCCCGACCTCGTCGCGGTGGCACATGAACGCAATGCCCGCATCGTCACCATCACCGACAGCACCTTCAGCCCGCTGATCAAGCTGTCGGACAGCTGGCTGGAGGTGGTGGAGTCCGACTTTGCCGGCTTCCGTTCGCTGGCCGCGTCGCTGGCCGTCGGCATGGCACTGGTCCATGGCGTCGTCGCGCGCCGCGGCACATGAGGCGCTGCTGGCACAATTGACTATCGGGAATTACCGTTCCATATTTGGAAAAATAGAAACTTTGTTCCGGGAGGAGGAATGGAGCTTCATCTTCAAGGCAAGGTCGTGCTGGTCACCGGCGCGACACAAGGCATCGGCCGCGCGATCGCCGAGACGCTGGCGCGCTCCGGTGCCGCTGGCCTTCTGGTCACCGGCCGCGAGAAGGCGCGCGGCGACGCGGTGGCGGCGGAGCTTTCGCGGCTCGGTACGCCGACACTCTTCGTCGCCGCCGATCTGGGGGACCCCACAGCGCCCGCCCTGCTGGCACAAGCCTGCATCGAGCGCTTCGGCCGCATCGACGGTCTCGTCAACGCCGCCGGACTGACCGACCGCGCCTCCTTCCTCGATGCCAGCCTCGACGACTGGGCGTCGCTGTTCGCCGTCAACGCGCGCGCGCCGTTCTTCCTGATGCAGGCTGCCATCGCCGACATGAGGAAGCGTGGGGAGCCCGGCGCCATCGTCAACATCCTGTCGATCAACGCCCATTGCGGCTCGCCCGAGCTTGCCGTCTATTCCGCCACCAAGGGCGCGCTCGCCACGCTGACCAAGAATGCCGCCAACGCCCACCGCTTCGACCGCATCCGCGTCAACGGCATCAATGTCGGCTGGACCGACACACCGGCTGAACGCATCATGCAGGCCGAGAAGCTGGGCAATGGTCCCGGCTGGCTCGATGCGGCAAACGCCGCGCAGCCTTTCGGCCGGCTGCTGACGCCAAGCGACGTCGCCAACCTTGCCGTCTTCCTGCTGTCCGACGCGGCCGGCCCGATGACCGGCGCCGTGATCGACCAGGAGCAGTCGGTGATCGGGGCGAACCGGTGATCGGTGCTTCCGCATCGCTGGAAACCCTCGGGCCGGCATTGCTCGACCGGTTGCCTGCCGCTGTCCAGAAGCCATCCTATGACCGCGCGGCGCTGGCGCCCGGCATGGCGCATCTCGGCGTCGGCGCCTTCCACCGCTGCCACCAGGCCGAATACACCGACGATCTGCTCTCGCTCCGGTTCGACCGCTGGGGCGTGGTCGGCATCAACATCCGGCCACCCAGCCTCGCCGACACGCTTGGCCGGCAAGGCGGGCTCTACACAAGGCTGATCCGCGAAGACCAACGCATGGAGGCACGCGTCATCGGCAGCATCGTCAAGGTGGTCGACAGCCAGTCCAGTGCCGTCCCCGCGCTCGACGTGCTCTCCTCACCCGACATCGAACTGGTGACGATGACGGTGACCGAGAAGGGCTATTGCCACATCCCGTCGAGCGGCGAACTCGATCTCGACCATCCCGACATCGTTCATGATCTCGCCAGCCCCGAGACACCGCGCAGCGTGCCCGGCATCCTCGCGAGGGCGCTGGAACTGCGCCGGGCCACGCACGGCCAGCCGCTGACGCTGCTGTCCTGCGACAACATCCCGACCAACGGCGTCATCCTGGCCAATGTCGTGCAGGCCTTTGCCAAGCGGCGCGGCAATGGCCTTGCCGACTGGATATCGGCCAACGCCGCCTTCCCTTCGGCCATGGTCGACCGCATCGCGCCGGCGGTCACGCAGGCCGACCTCGACAGCGTCGAGCAGCGTTTCGGCTACCGCGATGCAGCCGTCGTCGTCGGCGAGCCGTTCCGGCAGTGGGTCATCGAGCAGAAATTCGCCGGCCGCACGCCGCGCTGGGACCTGGTCGGCGCCAGTTTCGTGGATGATGTCACGCCGTACGAGCATCTCAAGATGCGGGTGCTCAATGGCGCCCAGACGACGCTCGCCACGCTCGGCGTGCTGGCCGGGCTCGAACACACATTCGATGCCATCGCCGATCCGCTGCTGGCGGATTTCGTCCGCCGCATGCTTGTCGAAGAGACGCTGCCGACGCTGACGCCGGTGCCCGGCGTTTCACCGCTGGCCTATGTCGAGCAGAGCCTCGGCCGGTTGCGCAACACCGCGATCCGCCACCGCAACCACCAGATCGCCACCGACGGTTCGCAGAAGATCGTGCAGCGCCTGCTCAACCCGATCCGCGACCGGCTGCGCCAGGGCGAAAGCATCGCGCTGCTGTCGGTGCCGGTCGCCGGCTGGATGGCCTATCTGATCCAGGCTTCGGCACGGTTCGGCACACGCTGGCCGGTTTCGGACCCCTATGCCGGCAAGGTCGCTGATATCGCCGACGCGACCGGCCACGACGCGAAGGCACTGGCCGCCGGCATCCTTGCCATCGACACCATTTTCGACCCCGGCCTCGCCGCGAACGAGACGTTCCGCGGGGCCGTCACCTCAGCGCTCGACGGGCTGCTTTCGAACGATCCGATGGCAGCCGTCAGGCATAGTCTGAAACAGGGCGAGGCCGCACGGTTGAAGCCGCCCTCACAATCGGCATTATCGGTATCGGCCGTGAATTCACGACAAGGGGAGGCACGATGAAACTTGGAGTGCTCACCGCGCCATTCGCGCAGACGCCGCTTGGCGAGGTCGCCAGCTGGGCAAGTGGTGCCGGCTTCGAGGCGCTGGAAATCGCCTGCTGGCCGAAATCATCGGGCGCCAGCCGCCGCTATGCCGGCACCAGCCATATCGACGCCGCCTCGACTTCCGCCACGCAGGCGAAGGAGATCGTCGCCTCGCTGGCGGCGAAGAACCTGTCAGTCTCGGGCCTCGGCTACTATCCCAATCCGCTTCACCCGGACGCCGCCCACCGCGAGGCGGTGATCGGCCATTTGAAGAAGGTGATCGTGCTGGCCGCCACTATGGGCGTGCCTGTCGTCAACACCTTCTGCGGCGGCGACGCCTCGAAAACCGTCGACGTCAACTGGCAGGAGGCGCTCAAGGTCTGGCCCGAAATTGTCGCCCATGCGCGCGACCATGGCGTCAAGCTCGCCTTCGAGAACTGCCCGATGATCTTCAGCCAGGACGAGTGGCCGGGCGGCCACAACATCGCCTATTCGCCGCAGGTCTGGCGCCGCATCCTCGAAGCCTGGGGCGGCGAAGTCGGCATGAATTTCGACCCCTCGCATCTGGTCTGGCAGATGATCGACCAGGCCCGCTTCATCCGGGAATTCGGCCCCTACATGCTGCATGCCCACGCCAAGGACCTGATGATTGATCATGATGGACTCTATGAGCGCGGAATCCTTTCGGCTGGCATAGGCTGGCAGGTGCCGCGAATGCCGGGGCTCGGCGATGTCGACTGGAATGGCTTCTTCTCCGGCCTCTACCGGGCCGGCTATGACGGCCCCATCATCATCGAGCACGAGGACCGGCGGTTCGAAGGCAGCGACGATCAGGTGAAGCGGGGATTCCTGCTCGCCCGCGATGTGTTGCGTCCCTTCGTCAAGTGACGGCGGATATGCATGTCGCCCAAAAGTGCATTGCGGTTTTGGGACAACGACATGGGTGAGGAAAACGCATGTCGGCGACGACATGGGGAGGACAACGACTTGAATACGGCGCCTGACTCTCTTTCTAAGCGACGCGCTTCAACGACTTGGAATTGAAACTGAAAATCAATGTGGAGGAAGTCTGAAATGAAGAAATACCTGACCATGGTCCCGCTGCTTGCCGGCGCGGCCTTTATGGCTTCGGTGGGCGCCTCGTCCGCCGCGGGCAAATACACGATTGGCATCTCCAATACCGTGCAGGGCAATGGCTGGCGCGAGGAGATGGTCTGCGCCATGAAGGCGCAGGCGCTGGCCTCCGGCGAAGTCGCCAAGCTCAACATCGCCCACCGCAACACCGACGCGGCCGGCCAGCTGGAAGACATCCGCAACCTGATCAGCGCCAAGGTAGACGCCATCGTCGTCAACCCGGCCGATCCGGCCGGCATCAAGGCTGGCCTCGAGGAAGCCACCAAGGCCGGCATCGTCGTCGTCGCCGTCGACCAGGCGGTCACCGAACCGTCGGCCTACATCATCTCCAACAACCAGGAGCAATACGCCTATCTCGGCGCCAAGTGGCTGTTCCAGCAGATGGGCGGCAAGGGCGAGGTGTTCTACATGCGTGGTGCCGCCGGCGCGTCCGCCGACAGCGACCGCGACAAGGGCTTCAAGAAGGCGCTGGCCGAATTCCCCGATGTGAAGGTGGCGCAGGAGGTGTTCACCGGCTGGCAGCAGGACCAGGCCAAGCAGCAGATCCTCTCCTTCCTGTCGACGGGAACGCCGATCAACGGCATCTGGACCTCCGGCATCGACAACGTCATCGTCGACGCGCTGGTGGAATCGCAGGCGCCGCTGGTGCCGATCGTCGGCGCCGACAATGCCGGCTTCGTCGGCCAGCTCAGCTCGGTCAAGGGCCTCGTCGGCGCGGCGGTGACCAATCCCGGCTCGATCGGCGGTGCCGGCGTGACGCTCGCGCTGCAGATCCTCGACGGCAAGAAGCCGGCACAGCAGACCGTGCTGGTCGAGCCGCAGCTGTGGGAGAACGCCACCGAGGAAGGCAAGGCCAAGCTGAAGGCGGCGGCCGACCCGTCGCTGAGCCCCGAATGGCCAGTGTCGATCTCGATCCCGGACTGGACCACCTACACCAAGGACCAGATCGTGGCGTGCAAGGGCCCGGGCGAGTAAGTCTCGATATCCCCTGCCTTAGAAGGGTTGGGGATATCACATATGGCAAAGGCCCCCTCACCCGGATTGCCAACCGAATTGCAAAGGGCAATTCGGGGCAATCCGACCTCTCCCCGAGGGGAGAGGAGGGAGCCGGCACAAGCGCCAACCTCTTCTCCCCCACGGGGAGAAGGTGGACGCGAAGCGGCCGGATGAGGGGGCCTCTCCACACGCGATAACCCTGCCTCATGAATCGAGAACAACCCGATTTGACCAGCACCCCCCTCCTCGACGCGTCAGGCGTCGCCAAGAATTACGGCGCGGTGGCAGCGCTGCGCAACGCGTCGCTGTCGGTGCTGCCGGGCGAAGTTCATGCGCTGATGGGCGCCAATGGCGCCGGCAAGTCGACGCTGGTGAAGATCCTGACCGGCGCGGTTCCTGCCTCCGCCGGGCGCATCCTGATCCGTGGCGAGGCGCGCGACGTGCGCTCGCCCGCCGCCGCGCGCCGCGCCGGGCTGCTGCCCGTCTACCAGGAGCCGTCGCTGATTCCCGATCTCGACGTGCTCTCCAACCTGCGCCTCACCGGCACGCCGGTCGAGCCGTTCCGCGCCTGGGTGCGTGAACTCGGCATTCCCGACCTCGACATCCGCGACACCGCGCGCGACATTCCGCTGGCCGTGCTGCGCGTGCTCGATCTCGCCCGCGCGCTGGCCGTCGAGCCCGACGTGCTGCTGCTTGACGAGATGACCGCGGCCCTGCCCGCCAATCTTGCCGAAAAGGTGCTGGAAGTCGTGCGCCGCCAGGGCGACAGCGGCCGCGCCGTGATCTTCATCTCGCACCGCTTCGTCGAGATCTCGGCGCTGTGCGACCGCGCCACCGTGCTGCGCGACGGCGAGACCGTCGGCGTCGTCGACATCGTGCCCGGCGTGGAGGAAAAGATCGTCGAGCTGATGCTCGGCGCCCGCATCGTCAAGACCCATGTCGCGGCGCGCAGCACCAGTCAGGCCGCAGCGACCGCCGCCAGCCGCCCGCGCCTCGGCGTTCGCAATCTGCGCGTCGGCACCAAGCTCAACGACGTCTCCTTCGATCTGGCTGACGGTGAAGTCGCCGGCGTCGTCGCGCTCGAAGGCCAGGGCCAGGACGAATTGTTCGCCGCCCTTGCCGGCTCGATCCGACCATCCGGCGGCACAATAGAGGTCGACAGCCAGCCGGTGAAATTCACGCATCCGATCGACGCCATCCGCGCCGGCCTCGCCTATGTGCCGGGCGACCGCGCCGAGGCGCTCGCCATGCAGCGCTCGGTGCGCGAGAACATCGCCCTGCCCTTCAGCGCCGCGCTCCGCAACTGGGGCCCGATCAACATGCGCCAGGAGCGCGCCAAAGTGGTCAGCGCCATCGAGCGGCTGCGGATCGACACCCGCGCGCAAGGGGAAGTGCAGCGCCTGTCCGGCGGCAACCAGCAGAAGGTGACCATCGCCCGCTGGATCGCGGCCGACGCGCGCACCATCCTGTGCTTCGACCCGACGCGCGGCATCGATGTCGGCACCAAGCAGGAAATCTACAAGCTGCTGCGCGAGCTCGCCGGCAACGGCAAGTCGGTGCTGTTCTACACCTCCGAACTCGAAGAGGTGCAGCGTGTCTGCGACCGCGTCATCGTCATCTTCGGCGGCCGCGTCGTCGATATCTTTCCGGTCGAGGAGGCCGATGAACCGGCGCTGATGCGCGCCGCCTACGGCCTGCCGCGCGGCGCCAAGGCGGATATCGGCATTCTGGCCGATCCCCACTCTTCTTCCCCGGAAACCTCGAACGCTTCGACCGCGCCGGGGGCTACTCCATGAGCCACTTCCTGCGCCGCCGGGCTGGGTCGCCGGCCTGTTCGCCCTCTTCGTCGTCCTGTTCGTCATCACCAGGCTGATCCAGCCGGCCTATGGCAGTGGCGATTTCGGCTCGCTGGTGCGCGCCGTCTTGCCCTACGCTTTCGCGGTGGCCGCCCAGACCGTCGTCGTCATCGCCGGCGGCATCGACCTGTCGGTCGCCGCCATGATGGCGCTGACCAGCGTCACCGCCGCCTCGATGATGAATGGTGCCTCGGAGGAATACGCGCTGTTCGTGGTGCCCTTCGTGCTGGCCATGGGTTTGGTGATCGGCGCCGTCAACGGCCTGCTGATCGTCGTCACCCGCGTGCCCGACATCGTCGTCACGCTCGCCACTTTGTTCGTGCTGCAGGGCGCTGCCCTGCTGGTGCTCGACGCGCCGGGCGGTGCGGCCGCCGAATGGCTGAAGGCGCTGATCTCGGGCACCGTGCCGATACCGGGCCTGCCCGACGGCATCGACGCCTGGATCCCGAAGGCGCTGCTGCTGCTCATCATCTGCATCTGCATCATCTGGATCCCGCTCCGGCGCTCAAAGCTCGGCCTCTCCATCTACGCCATCGGCTCGAGCGAGCTGGCGGCGTTCCGCAGCGGCGTGCCAGTCGCCCGCACCCGCATCATCGCCTATGCGCTGTCTGGCCTGTTCGCCGCTTTTGGCGGGCTGGCGCTGACCATGAGCACCGGCATCGGCGCCCCCATCCCCGGCCCCTATCTGCTCGCCAGCGTCGCGGCGGTGGTGCTGGGCGGCGTGGCGCTCGGCGGCGGCAAGGGCGGCCTGCTCGGCCCCATCGTCGCCGTCTTCGTGCTGCGCCTGGTGCGCACCGACCTGACGCTGCTCGCTATCGACCCCAACGTCACCGCCATCATCGAAGGCGCCATCATGGTCGCCGTGGTGATGTTCGGCGCCTTCATCACCATGAGGGGGCGGCAACAATGAGGGTGGCAAAGCAGCATGAAGTTGGCGTTCTACGGCGCCCCCCTTTGTCCTGCCGGACATCTCCCCCACAAGGGGGAGATCGGATGTCATCACGGCTTTTGCCAATCTGCAAAGGCGCAAGAAGGGCGCCGGCGCCAAAGCTGCCAATCTCCCCACCCGTGGGGGAGATGGCCGGCAGGCCAGAGAGGGGCGCCGTGGAGCACAATCCTCCCAGCACATCGAGCAAACCCCATGAGCACCACCGCGATCACGCCATCGCCCGTCCCCCTCGGCCGCCGCGTAAAACGCTTCATGGCCGACCGGCCGCTGATCCCGCTGATCATCCTGCTCGTCATCCTGGTGGTGATCCTGCAGATCCTGCGCCCCGGCATCGTCAACGAGCGCTGGATCGCCAACACCATCAAGTTCGCCATTCCCTTGGCGATCCTCGCCGGCTGCCAGACCATGACCATGCTGACCGGCGGCATCGACCTGTCGGTCGGCACGGTGGCGACGATGAGCGCGTTCATCATGGCCACGCAAGTGGTCAACCAGGACCCGGCGGTGGCCTTCCTGCTGGCGATGATGCCGGCGGTGCTGATCGGCCTCGTCAACGGCATCGGCGTCGGCGTCTTCCGCGTCCACCCGCTGATCATGACGCTGGGTACCAGCCTGATCGGCACCGGCTGCCTGCAGGTCTACCAGCGCACGGTAATTGCCTCGGGCGCCAAGATCCCCGACTTCCTCGCCTGGCTCGGCACCGGGCTGAGCTGGGGCATCCCCAACGCCCTGCTGCTGTTCGTGCCGCTGGCCGCCCTCATCGTCTTCACGCTCAGCCGCACCGGCTTCGGCCGCCTGCTCTACGCCGTCGGCGACAATGAGCATGCCACGCGCCTGTCCGGCGTGCGCTACTGGCAGGTGATATCGGCGCTCTACATCATCTCCAGCCTGCTCGCCGGCATCACCGGCCTGCTCTATATCGGCCTGATCAAGGCCCCCTCTCTGTCGCTCGCCGAACCGCTGGTACTGCCCTCGGTGGCCGCCGCCGTGATCGGCGGCACCTCGATCTTCGGCGGCCGCGGCGGCTACACCGGCACCATCATCGGCGCCCTCATCCTCACCGTGCTGACGACCCTGCTGACCATCCTGCAAATGCCCGAAGGGGCAAGGCGGATCCTGTTCGGGCTGATCGTGCTGTTCGTCACGGCGGCGTATTTGCGGATTGTGGAGGAGCGGTAGGGGGCCGAATGAAGGGCTGGTTTTGAGCCAGGCCGCCGCGAACGGCATCTCCGTCGCTCGGCGCGCGAGACCCTGATAGCTGCCTTCCGTTCAGGCAGCGCCAACTGAGCAGCAACGAGTGTTGGACTGCCCGCTCTCTGACAAGGCCGCGGTCAGACCGACACTCTGGCCGCGGCCTTCATCCGCTCTTGAAAGACCTCTTGCAACCGGGTCAGGAAGGCCCGCACGGCGGGGTTGGTGCGGCGGCTTTCCGGCCAGAGCGCGGTGATATTGTGCCGCTCGACGGCGAATTCGGACAGCACCGGGACCAGTTCGCCACGCGCCACATAGGGCGCCGCGATAAAGGTCGCGCTGATGCCGATCCCACCGCCGGCCACGAGTGTCGCGACCAGCGCATCGCTCACGTCGACGACGAGGCCGGACCGCGGCACGATCTCGATCACCCGGTCGCCGATCCGAAAAGGCCAGCGCAAGGCTTGGCCCGTGCTCTGGTAGCGAAGGTTGACGGTGTCGTGCCCCTCCAACTCGTCCGGGTGCATCGGGGTGCCACGCGCTGCCAGATAGGCTGGCGAAGCGAAGGCGCAGAGCCGATGCGGTGCGAGCCGGCACGACAACAACCGCGAGTCCGCGAGGTCGCCAATGCGTACCGCGATGTCGATCCCCTGCTCGATGATATCTACGATCTGGTCGTTCAGCCGCAGATCGACCATCACCTTGGGGTAGAGCTTGCGGAACGACGGCAGCGCGGGCGCTATCACATGGACGCCGATCGGCAACGGCGCTGCTATCCGCAAGGTACCCGACGGCTCTGAGCGCGCCGTCATCGCCGCCTGCTCGATCTCTTCCGCGTCGCGCAGCAGTCTGAGCGCGCGCTCATGCAGCTCGCGGCCCTCTGGCGTGAGCGTCAGCGAGCGGGTCGTGCGGGTGAAGAGCGAAATGCCCAGATGCTGCTCGAGCCGCTGCACGCTCTTGCTGACGGCCGAGGGCGAGATCGACAGGGACCGGGCGGCGGCGGTGTAGCTTCCCATCGACCCAGCGCGCGCGAAAGCGATCAAGCCGGTCAATCGTTCGAAAGCCATTTGTTCCTTCATGGCATTATTGAAACGAAATTGGCTGCAATTATCAACCCCATAGTGACGGCATATATGACCGCTGGAGCAATGATGCGTTCTCGCGGAGATTCTAGTGAGCGATATGATGAAGGCGATCCGATTACATGCATTCGGCGGTCCCGAGGTGCTGCGCTACGAGGATGCGCCGAAACCTGAGCTGAAGGCGGGCGAGGTGCTCGTCCGCGTTCACGCGATCGGTATCAATCCCCCCGACTGGTATCTGCGCGACGGGTACAAGATGCTCCCTCCCGAGTGGCAACCGCAGGTGTCGTTCCCCGTCATTCTGGGAACAGACATATCGGGCGTTGTCGAGGCGATCGCTGACGATGTTGAGAATTTCTCCGTCGGAGACGAAGTGTATTCAATGGTTCGCTTCCCCGTGGGCCTTGCGGGGGACAGCAAGGCTTATGCCGAGTACGTCAGCGCGCCAGCGTCGGATGTCGCGCTCAAACCGACCGGCATCGATCATGTGCATGCCGCTGGAGCACCGATGTCGCTGCTCACCGCGTGGCAGTTCCTGGTGGAGTTGGGGCACAATGAGCCGAACCCGCTTCAGCCGAACCAGCATGAGCCGGTGCCGCTCGAGGGGAAGACCGTCCTCGTAAACGGCGCCGCAGGCGGTGTGGGGCACTTCGCGGTGCAGATAGCGAAGCTGAAAGGTGCGCACGTCATCGCCGTGGCATCGGCTAAACATGAGTCACTTCTGCGCGATCTCGGTGCTGGCGAGTTCATTGACTACACAAAAACGCCTCCCGAGAACCTGGCGCATGACATTGATCTTGTCATCGACGCCCTCGGCGGACCGAGCACCGGTCGTTTCCTGCGCACGCTGAAGCGCGGCGGCGCATTGTTCCCAGTGTTTCCCCTGGGCTTCTCCGGTGCCGAGGAGGCCGAGAGGCTGGGCGTCACGGTTTCGGCTACCCAGGTCCGTTCGAGCGAGGCTCAGTTGAGGGAAGTCGCCCATTTGCTCGATGACGGGACAATTCGCGTCGTCCTGGACAGCATCTATCCGCTCGCCGACGCTCGCAAGGCGCACGAGCGGGCGGCCCAAGGGCACATTCAAGGCAAGATCGTGCTCAACGTGGATTGAAGGCCGAAGCTTGAAGGATCGTCCTTTGACTGACGCCTCGTCGCGAAAGTGACACCTGATGAAAGAAGCGGTTTGATGACCATGGACGCGAAGGTTTGCCAGGGAACGACGGCTTGGTTCGAGATGGTGGGAACGTTGATGAGCGAGGCGGCTTCGCAGTCCGGACTTTCGCCAGAACTCAGTCTGTCGCTGGTTGAGCGCTACACTGACGGCGTCGAATTGTCCGAAGGCCTTGTTCAAGGCCTTCGCTTCGACATCCTCGGTGGCAAGCCGTCGTTCAGGGTCGGGGCGCGGCGGGACGAGCGGGCGGACGTGATGATCGAGATAACGGCCGCAGCGGCGCGCGAGCTGAACACATTGCGTAGTGCCGATCCGAACTATACCGCCGCGCTCCAGGGCTTTTTGAGCACGGGGGAGATGCGGGTGGAGGGCGACCCTTCGCGGATGGGCGGCTGGCTGAACGCGGTGCACGATCCTATCGTGAGCCGTACAATTTAGCCCGCGAGATGGGGACGGGACTTCTGCCTGGACTGCTGATCGCGGGCGATCCCTCGCCAGGAAGATTGGAGAACCAGAGGAGGGCAACGTTGCGGAGTACTCCCTTTGATGAGGCGTGGTTTTCCAATGCACCCTCGCCTCACACCGCCAAACTCCCCTGCTCCACCGCAGATACGTGCGCCTCAAAGTGTTAGCATAGACTAATATTAATTGGCCTCGTTCAAGCAAATCTGCCTATAATTTTGGCATGATATGCAAAATTTTAATAAATATCTTTCTGGTCATTATGTCTTGCTGTCGGCAACAGGGCTGACTCTTTGCTACTTATTCAGGGTATGTCTTCCGAAGAGCCAATGCTATGGTGAATCGAGTGACGATTCCCTGGAACGATATTGTTCGTTGCAACGTTGCTCGGGAAGCGGTCGCCGGGACTCTTATCGAATGATTTGAGCAGGCCAGGCACCACGAGGAAGGATTTCTGATGAGCACCGTCACGAACGCCAAAGGCATCCCTCTTCCCTACACCGGTGCTTCCACCCATTGGTACTCGGCGACAGGGTCCGGACCGGAACTGTACGGCACTCCCGGCAACGACTCCTTCTGGGGAGACAGCAGTGTCAATGTCACGATGTATGGTGGCGCGGGCGACGACTACTACCATCTCTATTCCACGATCAACAAGGCGGTCGAAAATCCTGGGGCAGGTGTCGACACGATCGACACCTGGATGAGCTACAAGCTGCCCGCCAATTTCGAAAACCTCGTCGTCACCGGCGATGGCCGCTACGCGTTCGGCAATACGCTGAACAACATCATCACGGGCGGCGCCGGCAGCCAGACGCTGGATGGCGGCAAGGGCAATGATGTCCTCATCGGCGGCGACGGCGCCGATGTCTTCATCGTCTCGAAGGGCAATGGAAGCGACCTGATCTTCGATTTCGGCGCGACAGACACCGTGCGTCTCAATGGCTACGCCCTCACCTCGTTCGAGGCCGTGCAGGTCGCCATGGTCCAGGCGGGAGCGAATGTGCAGCTCAACCTCGGCTCCAGCGAGGTTCTGGTGTTCAACAACACCACGATCGACAAGTTTCAGCCCGCCCAATTCGAACTGCCGATCGACAAAACAGGCATGACGGTGTCCTTCGTCGACTACTTCAACACGCTGAGCCTCTGGAACGGCCACAGCGGCACCTGGGATTCCAACTTCTGGTGGGGCGCTCCGAACGGCAGCACGCTGACCCAGAACGGCGAGCTGCAATGGTACATCGACGCCAATTACGGCCCGACGAGCTCTGTCCACCCGTTCAGCGTGGCGAACGGCGTTCTCACCATCACCGCGGCGCAGGCCCCGGACGACATCAAGCCGCTCATCAACAACTACGAATACACGTCCGGAATCCTGACGACGCACGACACCTTCTCGCAGACCTATGGCTATTTCGAAATGCGCGCCGACCTGCCCGAAACCGCCGGAGCATGGCCGGCCTTCTGGCTGCTGCCGGAAGACGGCTCGTGGCCGCCGGAGCTGGACGTGCTCGAAATGCGCGGCCAGGAACCGAACACGCTGCAGATGACGGCGCACACCAACGAGACGGGACAGCACACCAAGATTTCGTCCTCGGTGAATGTTTCGAGCACCGACGGCTTCCACACCTACGGCCTGCTGTGGACGCCGGACCAGCTGATCTGGACCTACGATGGCGTCAAGGTCGCCGAAGCCGCGACGCCGTCGGACATGCATAGCCCCATGTATATGCTGGTCGATCTCGCGGTCGGCGGTTTCGCCGGCGTGCCTCCCGACCATCTGGCAACGCCGGCACAAATGAAGATCGACTATATCCGCGCCTACACGCTGGACGATGTGCAGCAGAACCATCTGAGCATAACAGGCGAGCACACGGTCTAGGCGACCAGTGCGATGTTGCGGGATCATGCGCCATTGAGGGATGCGACGAGGCAGCAGGGCCTGCGGCCGGTGTTCATGCGCGCCATTGCCGATATCGGCGTCTTCTCGCTGCTGATCAACATCCTGCTGTTGGTGATCCCGCTCTATCTGCTGCAGGTCTATGATCGCGTGCTGCCATCCTCCAGCGTCGAGACGCTGCTTTATTTGTCGGCCATGGCGGTTGTCGCGCTTGCCTTCCTCGGCTTGCTGGACGCGGTGCGCGCCTTTTACACGCAGCGCGTCGCCGCTGCGGTCGATCAGAAGCTGGGGGCGACGACATTCGCCGCCTCGCTTGGCGCCAAATATGCCGGCGGCGGCCTGTCGCCGCTGCGCGACCTTGCCTCGGTCTGCGCCTTCATCAGGTCGCGCGGCGTGGCGGTGCTGTTCGACCTGCCCTTTGCTCCTGTCTTTCTCGCCCTGCTCTATCTCATCCATCCGGTGCTGTTCTGGCTGACGCTCGCCGGCGCGGTGCTTTTGTTTCTTCTGGTCGTGGCCAATCAGCTTGCCATTGGCAGGAACGATGCCCTGTCGGCGGAACGCTCGGCCGCCGCGAGCCAGGCGGAGCAGGCCTTTGCCCGCAATGCCGAAACGCTGCGCGCCATGGGCATGGTGCGAGACGCCTCCGAGGTATGGGGCAGGCACGTCGCGGAAGCGCTCGCCCTGCATGACCGTTCATCGGGCGCCAACGCCATCTTCAGCGCGGCGTCGCGGGCGCTGCGCATGATGCTGCAGCTGGCAATACTGGGCGCCGGCGCATGGCTGGTGCTGCAGGGGCAGATGACAGCCGGCATGATCTTCGCGTCCTCGCTGGTGTCGTCGCGCGCGCTGCAGCCACTCGACCAGTTGATCGGATCCTGGCGGCAGATCGTCGACGCCAGGCGTTCGTGGAAGCGGCTGGAGACCGCGCTTGCGACCCGTCCGGCGGAAGCGCGGAAGCTGACATTGCCGGACCCCTCCGGCGCGATCACCGCGCAGGACCTCTTCTTCATCGCGCCGAATGCCTCCTTCGGCACGGAACCCATCCTCAAGCGGCTGAATTTTGTGATCGGCGCCGGCGAGGCGGTAGCAATCATCGGCCCGAGCGGCGCCGGCAAATCGACGCTGGCGAAATTGCTTGTCGGCGCGCTCCAGCCGACCGGCGGCTCGGTCAGGATCGACGGCGCCGACCTCAGGACCTGGGACGAAAACCAGCTCGGAAAGCACATCGGCTACCTCGCGCAGGAAGTGGAGCTTTTTCCCGGATCGATCGCGCAGAATGTCGCCCGCTTCGACCCCGATGCCGATGACCCCGCGATCGTCGAGGCCGCCAGGCGCGCCCAGGCGCACGAGTTGATCCTGGCGCTGCGCGACGGCTACCAGGCCACCATCGGTCCATCCGGCACGACGCTGTCGGGTGGCGAGCGCCAGCGGATCGGGCTGGCGCGCGCCTTCTACGGCAATCCGCGCATTCTCGTTCTGGACGAGCCCAGTACCCATCTCGACGGCAGCGGCGAAGTGGCGCTCGAAGCGGTGCTTTCCGCCGCCAAGGCGGCGGGCGTCACGACAATCGTGATAACGCACCGCCCTGCGATCGCCGCGGCCTGCGACCGCGTGATGCTTCTGCGCGGTGGAGTGGTCGAAGCCTTCGGCCCAGGCGGCGACGTGTTGCGGCAGTCGACCGCCGGCAAGGGCCTTCCCCCGCAGCGCAACACGGTGGTGACAGGGTCGTTCGCCACGACGATCCGCGGCACCTCGCACAACGTCCGCTTTGGATCGTGAGAATGGCGGCGCAGAGCCTGGCCTGGGAAGGCCGACCACGCACCGACATCCGACGGGTGGCCCTCACTGGCTACGCCGCAACGGCAATGTTGGCGGGGTGCTTCGGCTATTGGGCCGTCAGCGCGCCCCTGGCCGGAGCGGTGATCACGCAAGGCACGATCTCGGCGACGGGCGGAAACATTCTCATCCAGCACCCCGAAGGCGGCATCATCCAGGAGTTGCTGGTCCATGAAGGTGATCGCGTGCAACAGGCCCAGGATCTGATCCTGCTCGATCGAACAGCCGCGCAGGCCGAGTTCAACCGGCTGACGAGACAGTCGATCGCGCTCAAGGCGAGCGCCTCGCGGCTCGAGGCGGAACGCGACGGATTGGACCGGCTTGCGCCAGTCACAGGGACCGCGCCGGCACCGTTCCAGCACGATTTCGAGACTCTGGTTCGAGAACAGCAGAAGGAATTCGACGCCAGGCTCGCCCGCTTTCGATCGGAACAATCGATCCTCACGCAACGGGTTGCCATGCATCGCCAGTCGGTCGTGGGATTGCAGGCCCAGAAACTCGCCATCCAGCAACAGGCCGAAATCGTGAAGAAAGAGCTCGGCATCAAGACCAGCCTGTTGGACAAGGGCCTCACCAATCGCAGCGAATATTCGCAGCTTTTGCGCAGCGAGGCCGATCTGGTCGGGCAGGCAGGGGCGCTGGAGGCGGATGTTGCGGCGACCGCCACGCAGATCGTCGAAGCGCAGGCGCAGATCGAGCGTGCGACCACGCAACGCGTGGAGGAAGCGCTGACCAAGCTGGACGACGTCCGTACCAACCTGGCCGACATAGAGGAACAGATCCGGGCAGCCGAGGCGGTGCTGAGGCGGACAACGATCAAGGCGCCGGCCGCGGGCATCGTGGTTTCGTCGACCTACAATTCCAAGGGAAGCGTGATTGCCCCCGGACAGAAGATCATGGAGATCCTGCCCACGGCATCGGGCCTGATCGTCGATGCACGGCTGCGGACGAAGGATATCGATCAGGTTCGTGTCGGCCAGCCGGCAAAACTGCGATTGTCCGCGTTGAACATGCGGCTCACGCCTGAGATTTCAGCCGAGGTGACACAGGTTTCCGCGGACCGGCTTATCGACGAGGCCACGCATGAACCCTATTTCCGTGCCAGGCTGAAGATTGCCCCCGACCTGCCGCCCGGCGTGAAAGCGGAGCAGCTTTACCCTGGAATGCCGGTCGAGGCGTTCATCAGCACCGACGACCGGACCTTCTTCGAGTATCTCGCACGGCCGATGCTCGATTCCTTCGCTCGCGCTTTCACGGAGCGGTAGATCTCGCGGACCGCGCAGTCCGTCGGCACGCCGTCAATATTGCCAAGGGCCAGGCCGCACGATGCCCACCCCAACTTGAATATCCGCTCCTGAAGATCCGCGGCCCAGAGCTGACGGTCTGCAATCGGCCCAAACACGGAACGTTCTGTTTCTCGTCGGGTAGCACAACCAGGGTGGGATTTTTCCCTAGGCATTAACGGCAGGCGGGGCTAGCGTAGAGCCACTGGGAGGTGGGCGATGACAGACGTCTCGATCCGCCGGGCGGATTTCATGATGGTCCTCGCCTATGCTTCGGACCTTGCCACCGGCCATTCTCGCGACTTCGCACTGAAATCCTGCGTGCTTGCGATGCGGATCGCCGATCTTGCTGGCGTTTCCGATGAGGTTCGGCGCAACGCCTACCACCAGTCCATGCTCCGCTATGTCGGTTGCAATGCCGACACGGACCTGCTGTCGGCCACCTTCGGCGACGAAATTGCGCTCCGCCAGGATCTTGTCGGTCTCGATATGGGCAACCGGGCGGAACTGGGCAGGGTTTTCGTCCAGGCTTTCAAGCGGCTCTACTACGATCTTGAGCCCGACGTGCAGGCCAAGGCGATCGAGGCTGGGCTATCGCAGGCGATCGCCGTGGCTCGCCCGGTCCTGACCGCGCATTGCGAGGTCGCGCAGCGGATCGGCGAGCGGTTGGGCCTGTCGGAGGAGATACGACGCAATCTTGGACAGATCTACGAGCGCTGGGACGGCAAGGGCCTGCCGCATGGGCTGAGCGGCGAGCATGTCCTGCCAGCCGTGCGCCTGATCACATTGGCGCAGGACGCCATTGCGCTCTGCGATGCCGTCGGCATCGAAGGGATGGCCGAAACCATCGCCAGCCGTGCTGACGGCCCATATGAAGCGGAACTGGCCCGGCTCGTCTCGGCCAACGCGCCGGCGCTGATGGATGGCATCGGCGCGACGGTCGACCGCGAGACGATCCTGGCGCTCGAGCCCGATCCTCCGGTGACGCTGGACGAGGAGGCTTGCGACGAGGCGTTCCTCGCCATCGCCGACATGATCGACATGCGCATGCCGTTTACGCAGGGCCATTCGAGGATGGTGTCGGAACTGGCCACGGGCGCGGGCAAGCGGATCGGGCTGCCCGACCCTGACGTCCGCGCGCTGCGCTGGTCGGGCTGCATCCATGACATCGGCGAGCTCGTGGTGCCGGTGGCGACCTGGATGCGCAACGGTCCGCTGTCGGTCCGCGAGCGCGACGCGGCGCAGTTGCACGCCTATTATGGCGAGCGGGCGCTGGCCTCGTTCGGCCGCGAGGGCGATGCGATGGCCGCCCTCGTCCTTCGCCATCACGAACGCCTGGATGGCTCGGGCTATCACCGCAAGGTTCACGGCTCCGACCTGTCGCCGGCGGCAAGGATCCTGGCCGCTGCCGAAGCCTTCCAGACGTGGCGAGAGGAACGTCCGCACCGCAAGGCGCTGTCCAGCGGGGCGGCGGCAACGCAGCTGCGCGCTGCCGTTCGCGAGGGCTGTATCTGCCCCGATGCCGCCGAGGCCGTGCTGTCCTTCGCCGGACAGCCGTCGCGCCGGGCGCCGCCCCGGCCGCTGGCCGGAATGACGCCGCGTGAGATCGAGGTGCTGCGCCTGATCGCCGCTGGACTCACGGCGAAGGAAGCGGCGCGCAAGCTGGATATCTCGCCCAAGACCGCGGACCACCATATCCAGAGCGTCTATGCCAAGATCGGCGTGACCACCCGCGCCGCCGCGGCACTCTACGCGGTCGAGCACGGCCTTGTCCGGCCGGGCGAGACGCAGGCATAGGGAATACACCCCATGTGCGCCCGCTCCGGGGCGCGCATCGTGATCCTGTCGACGGACCGATGGTGGCCGCGACCGACAGGAGGAAATCAGATGCTTCTCGCAACAACCAAGGTGGCGGACGTCGACCGCTTCATCCGTATCTTTTCGACCAAGGGCGCCGACAAGCGCCGGCTGCACGGCTCGAACGGCGCAACCGTCTTCCGCGACCCCAGCGAGCCCGACCGCGTCTGGGCGATCTTCGACTGGGACGCCGAGGGCTGGAAGAATTTCGTGTCGGATCCGGAGGTGCCCGCGATCCTGCAGGAAGCCGGCCATGTCGGCAAGCCACAGGCGGCACTGCTGCTCGGCCACTACGAGGCTTGAGGTCCCGCACTGCGCGCCGCCTGCCGACCGGCGGCGGCGCCTCCCCGACGAACCCCCAGATTTGGAGAAATCAAATGGATCCGAAACCCATCAAGATCGGCCTTATCGCCGAACTCACCGGCCCGTTGTCCTTCATGGGCGTCGCCAACGCAAACCTGACGACCATGCTCGTCGACGACATCAACGCCAAAGGCGGCCTGCTGGGCCGGCCGGTGAAAGTCATCATCGAGGATGGCGAGACCAACGACAGCGCCGCCAAGGCAAGGACCGCGAAACTGATAGATGTCGACAAGGTCGACCTGGTCGTCGGCGGCATCTACAGCTCGACCCGCCTAGCCATCAAGAGCGAGGCGGTCGCGCGCGGCAGGACGCTCTACATCTACACCGAGCAGTATGAGGGACAGGAAAACGATCCGCTGATCTTCTGCACCGGTCCGGTGCCCGCGCAGCAGGTCGAACCGCTGATCCCATGGTTCATGAAGAGCACCGGAGCGAAGAAGTTCTACTTGCCATCGGCCGACTACATCTGGCCCCATCTGCTGAACAAGGCGGCGAGCCGGGTGGTGCGCGCAAGCGGCGGCGAGATCGTCGGTGAGGAGTATTTCCCGCTCGATACAGTCGATTTCCGGCGCACGGTCGAGCAGATCATGGCGAGCGGCGCCGACGTGGTATTCAACACCCTCGTCCCGCCGGGCCTGACGCCGTTCCTCGAGGAGCTGCACAAGGCCGGTTTCGGCAAACGCGGCGGCAAGATCATCTGCACCTACTTCGACGAAAACTTCTTCAATCTCGTGCCGTCCGAGCAGATCGAGGGCCTCTACAGCTGCCTCGACTACTATCAGGAACTCGAGGATCCGTTCGGCCGCGCGCTCTTGCGTCGCTACCAGGACCGATTCCCCGGCAGCGCCATGTTGACAGCGGGCAGCGGCTGCACCGGCCACTACCGGGCGATCAAGATGTGGGAAGCGGCTGTCAATGAGGCCGGCACGGTCGAGCGCGATACGGTCATCCGGGCGCTCGATCACGCGCGGATCAGCGAGGGACCGGGTGGCCCCGCCGAAATGGTTCCCGGCCAGCACCACGTTCGCATGAACATGTACATCGCGCAGGCGCAGGGCGGTCGCTTCCGGGTCGTCAAGAACCTGGGTCCGATCGATCCCAACGAACGCGTGCTTGCCGACGAACTCCAACTCAGCAAAGCGGGCTGAGACGGCCCCGTCGATGACTGTTCTTCCAGGTGGCGGGGCGGCCAGCAAGTTGCCCTGCCACCCAACCGGGCAATAGCACAGCAACTGAAGATTATCGGGCGCTATCTCCGGCGCCGGTGCGTTGCGGTGCGCAATACGCTGGACGCGTCGGTCCGCTTTCCAATCTCGCTATGCCCGAAGACGGACAGTCCGCAAACGGCCCAAAAGCCGCGGGTGGCAATACACCTATCCCGGCCGCGAGATCGAAACTGACGCCCGACGGCCGGGTGACCCATGCGCTAGCTTGCGTTGTCCAAGCGGTTTGTTTTGCGCCACTCCTCGTACTCCCCGCGGGCATCGTCATGCAGCGGATAATAGCGTTGCAACGGCGCCCCCTGCATGAGCTTCATTCGCGAGAATTCCTCCCAGTCGTGATGCTTCTGGGATTCTTCGATCACCTTGGCGGCCATTGCGACGGGAAGCACGACCACCCCGTCGTCGTCGGCGACGATGATGTCGCCGGGGATCACCGTGACGCCGCCGCAGGCAATTGGAACGTTGACGGCGTTCGGATAGATGCTGGTTTGTACATGGTAGTTGGGCGTCCAGCCGCGCAGCCACAGGGGCAGATCGAGCTTTTCGACATTGGGCCGATCGCGCATGCACCCATCGATGACGATGCCCGCGCCGCCCCTGCCCTTGAAATAGGTCGACATCATATCGCCGAAGACGCCAGAGCTCATGTCGCCGCGCGCGTCGACCACGACCACATCGCCCTCCCGCGCGTGATAAAGCACGTGCCGGTGCAGTTGCGTCTCCGGATCGGCATATTCTCCCTCGCTAAAGAGGTCCGGCCGCTGCGGCAGGAACTGCAGCGTCAGCGCCGGCCCGACGATCGACTTGCCGTGGTTCTGCGCCACCGGACCGACCATGTGCGGATTGCGGAATCCCATGTGGCCAAGCGTGCCGGCAACCGTCGCGGCGCCGATCTCCCTTAGCGCGTCGATCAGGTCCTTGGGCGGCCGGGTGATGTCGGGGGTATGCGTCATTATCGGACTCCGGTTGAAAGGGAACTACCAGTTCGTGACGGAACCGTCGCGGCGCTTGAGGTGAGGCGCTTCCCAGAAACGCAAGCTCTGCGCCTGGACAGCCGCTTCGTTGACCTCGACGCCGAGCCCCGGCAGATCGCCGACCGGATAGTCGGTCCCGTCGAGCCGTGGTTGCACGGGGAAGAAGTCGGAATTGTCGAAGCCCAGCTTTGTTTCGGGCACCCTGGTCTCCAGCCACGCGAAGTTGGGGACCGCGGCGGCGAGATGCACGGTCGCGGCCGTGCACACTGGACCAAGCGGATTGTGCGGCATCAGGTCGACATAGTGCGCCTCGCTCCAGCCGGCGACCTTCATCGCCTCGGTGAGCCCGCCGACATTGCAGACATCGAGCCGGTTGAACTGATGGATGCCGCGCTCGATGTAGGGCAGGAACTGCCACTTGCTGGCAAATTCCTCGCCGATGGCAAAGGGAATGTCGGTCATCGTCCGCAGGGATTCGTAGGCCTCCGGTGTCTCGTCGCGTATCGGCTCCTCGAGGAAATCGAGAACGCCGCGGCCGAGTTTGTTGCAGAAGCTCGCCGCCTCTGCCACCGACAGCCGATGATGGTAGTCGAGGCCGAGGACCACGTCGTCGCCCAGCGCTTTGCGTGCCTTGTTCAGCATCCTCGCGGTCGCGCCGATCGACTCGCGCGGCTCGAAGATGTCCTTGCTGTTTTGCCCAAAGGGAAAGAAGCGGATCGCCTGCCACCCCTGTTCGTGCAGCTCGCGGGCTCGCTCGATGGCAACATCGCCCTCGGCCTCGTCACCGGTCGAGGCGAAGGTGGGGACGCGGTCGCGCTGCTTGCCGCCCAGCAGTTCATGGACCGGCACCCCCAGCGCCTTGGCCTTGATGTCGTGCAGCGCGATGTCGATGGCCGAAATCGCCGCCTGCAGAACGCGCCCGCCTTCGAAGTATTGGCTGCGATAGAGCTCCTGCCAGATCCGGCCGATCTGCATCGGGTCGCGGCCGATGAGAAACTCGCGATAGTGCTCGACCGCGCCGGCCACGGCCCTCTCGCGGCCGCTCAAGCCGCTCTCCCCCAGCCGAAGATGCCCTGGTCGGTCTCGACCTTGACCAGCATCTGGTTGCGCGTTCCCACCCACACTGGATAAGGCTTGATCGCGGTGATCTTGAGCCTCGTCGTCATCCACGCCCCCCGTCCCAAACGCATCCACCCTGTCTCAGGAGGCCTCGAGAGCCATTTCAGTTTCGCCGTCGAACAGGTGTATCCGCTCCTGGTCGAACTCGAGCCAGATCTGCTCGTCGGGTTTGACGGCGATGTTGGGGGACACGCTGATGTTGACGATGGCGCCGGAGAGGAACGCCTGCACGAAGGTGACGTCTCCGGTTGGTTCCACCGTATAGGCCTTGGCCGGAATGGCACCGGGGACCGCGCTCTTGTGCAGCTTGATCGTCGAGTGTCGCGCACCGAGCACGACCTTCCTGGTGGTCGCTTTCTGGACCTTGCGCGCGTTGAGTTGCGACAGCTCGAGGCTCCAGCCTTCCGCGCTCGTCAGAACGGTGTTGCCGTTTGCCGTCGATGCTTCCAGCGGAATAAGGCTCATCGCCGGGCTGCCTATGAAGCTCGCGACGAACATGTTGACGGGATGGGCGAAAACTTGCGCCGGCGAATCGTATTGCTGCAGATAGCCGCCGTTCATCACGGCCATCCTGTCGGCCATGGTCACGGCCTCGAGCTGGTCGTGCGTCACATAGATGATGGTCGCCTTGAGGTCCTGATGGAACCGCTTGATTTCGGACCGCATCTGCACGCGCAGCTTTGCGTCGAGATTGGAGAGCGGTTCGTCCATCAGCAACACCGCCGGATCTCGAACGAGGGCGCGGCCCAGGGCCACGCGCTGCTGTTGCCCGCCCGAAAGTTCGCGTGGCTTGCGCTCGAGCAGCTGCGTCATGTCGAGCACGCGCGCCGCTTCCCTGACCTTCTTGTCGATCTCGTCCCTGGGCAGTTTGCGCATCTGCAGCGGGAACGCCAGGTTCTTGTAAACCGATTTCTGCGGATAGAGCGCGTAGTTCTGGAACACCATCGCGATGTCCCGGTCCTTGGGGTCGAGGTCGTTGACCACCCGGTCCCCGATGACGATGTCGCCCGATGTGATCGGGATCAGCCCGGCGACAAGATTGAGCGTGGTTGTCTTGCCGCAGCCTGAAGGGCCGACGAGCGCAACGAACTCGCCGTCATTGACCGTCAGCGAGACGTTGTTGACAGCTTTGAAATTGCCATAGGTCTTGACGAGATCTTTGAGGACCACGTGGGCCATCGGCGGGACTCCCTAATGCTTGACCGCGCCTTCCGTAAGGGCGCGTACGAAGTATCGTTGCAGGACGAGGAACAGCACCACGACGGGCACGCTCATCATGAAGCTGGCCGCCATCAGGCCTGGAAAGTCCGTTGTATTTTCCGAGAAGAAGCGCTGGATGCCGACCGGCAGCGTCAACTGTTCGTTCTTGGAGAGGAAGGTGTAGGCGTAGATGTACTCGTTCCACGCGCCGATGAAGGAATAGATCGCCGTGGCGATGATTCCAGGCGTCGAGAGCGGCATCACGATCAGGATGAAGGCCTGGAACCGCGTTGCCCCATCGATGCGCGCCGCCTGCTCGAGCTGCACCGGGATGTTGTCGTAGAAGCCCTTGAGCAGCCAGATCGCCAGCGGCAGGCCGAAGGTGAGATAGGTCAAGATCAGCGAGCCATGCGTGTTCACCAGCCCGAGCGCGCGCATCAGGATGAAAAGCGGCACCAGAAAGATCACCGCCGGGAACATGTTGCGCAGCAGCACGGCGAAGAACAGGAAGTTCCGGCCCGGGAAAGTGAAGCGCGAAAACGCGTAGGCCGCGGGGACAGCCACGATCACCGACAGGATTGTCGTGACGGTCGAGACGTAAAGGCTGTTCCAGAAGAAGCGGAGGAAGTCCTGGCCGACGCTGTTCTGCGGATCGAGCAGCTTCTGGTAGCTGGCAAGGGTAGGCTCGTCAGGCCACCATTGCGGCGGGAATTGCATCGCCGCGAATCCGGACTTGATCGAAGTGATCAGCATCCAGATCATCGGCAACGCGGTGTAAAGCAGCATGAACACGAGGAAGATGCGCCCGGCCCACCGCCATCCGTCGACGCGCATGCGGCGGCGGGTCTGGCCTCGCGGGGCTGTCTCGGCAATCGTGCTCATGCGCCCCCCTCTTTCCGCTCGTTGCCGCTCAGCGCACGGACGTAGAAGTAGCCCAGCGTCATCAGGATGAGGAACAGGAGCACCGAATAGGCCGATGCCACCCCCCAGCGCTGCCGGCCGAAGGCAAGCTCATAAATGTGGGTGATCCAGATATGCGATGCGTTCGACGGCCCGCCGCCGGTCATGATCCAGGGGATGATGAAGGAATTGAAGTTGGCGACTGCGAGCAGCAGGATCGTCACTGTCGAGACATTGCTCAGATGTGGGAAGGTGACGTGCCAGAAGCGCTGCCACGCATTGGCCCCGTCGACCTTGGCGGCGCGCAGCAACTGGTCGGGGACTGTCTGCAGGCCGGCCATCATCATGATCATGGCAAACGGAAATTCGCGCCAGATATTGACGACGATCAGGGAGGGCAGCACCGTGCTGACGCTGTCGATGAAATTCGGTGGCCGATCGGCCAATCCGAGGCCGACCAGCACCGCGCCGATGATGCCGAAGTCCGAATGGTAGATCCACTTCCAGATATAGGAGGCGGCGACCGCGCTGATGACCCAAGGAATGATCAGGATAGCGCGCAGGACGCCACGGCCGATGAAGTCGCGGTGGAGCGCCAGCGCGGCGGCGAACCCCAGGACAAAGGAGATCAAGGTGGATCCCACCGTCCAGATCAGGGTGTTCCAGGTGACCTTCCAGAACACCGCGCTGGTCAGGATGGCCGTGTAGTTGTCGAAGCCGATGAAGGTCTTGTCGCGGAGTTGCAGGCCGGGCGGCGTACTGAAAAACGACAGCTCGATCGTGTAGTAGATCGGATAGGCGATCACGATGAGCATAATGGCGATCGCAGGCAGCACATACGCGTAGTCAGCGCGATGCTCCCAGATCTTCCGCGGCACGCCGGACATACCGGGTTGCAATCTTCGGCGAGCCTCGGTCTTGCCGGTCACGATCGTCACTGTGGCGTGCCCTTGTTCTTCGGAACGAACCGGCCGCACCTTCGGCGCAGCCGGTCAGATCGTGGGTCCGGCTCGGACTAGAGTCCGCCCATCAGGTCTTTTACCTTCTGGGCCGCGTCGTCCGCTGCCTGATCGACGGTCATCGCGCCGGTCAGGGCATTCTGCAGCATGTCCGGGATGATGATGTTCATGATCTCGGGAGACTGCGGCAGCGCTGGGAACGGGATGCCGTAAGGCAGCATCGAGGTCGTGACATCAAGGAACTTGATGCTGTCCAGGCGTTCCTTCATCCACTTGGTCTTGAAGCCGTTGAGGTTGCCCGGGTTCGAGCCGGCGTAGGCCATCTTGAGCGACCATTCAGGGCTCGTCCACATGCAGATGATGGCCTTCGCAGCCGGCTCGTCCACCTTGCCGCCCTCGACATATTCGGGCTTCAGGATGTGAATGTTCGAGCCGCCGAAGACGACGGCGCGCTTGCCGTCGGGCCCGGTCGGAATCAGCCCGTAGCGCATGTTGTCGATGACGGTCTGCGCCTTGTCCTTGTCGGTGCCCGTCGCCTTCTTCTGCAGGTCGAGCATGACGTTGTAGTCGGACGGGTGCGAGATCATCATGCCGAGCTGGCCGGCGAGGAACAGCGGCTGGTTATCGGCCTGCTGGTTGGTGAGTGCCGAAACCGGAACCGACTTGTCGCGAACATACATGTCGTAGGAGGCTTGCAGCGCCGCCTTGCTCTGCGGGCTGTCGAGCTGAACCTCCTTGTAGGTCGGGCTCGCGGTGGCTTCGTCGAAGACGCCGCCGCCATAGGCCCACAGCTGCGGCATGAAGCGGTACGGGGTGTTGCCGGCATTCTTGCGGGCCACGAGGCCGTAGCCGGCAATGCCGAGCTTGTCGTGGATCTGCTTGGAATACTTGACGACGTCGTCCCAGGTTGCCGGAGCCTTGTCCGGGTCGAGGCCCGCGCGCTTGAAGATGTCGGCGTTCCAGATGAACGCCATCGTCTCGTTGTTGGTCGGAATGCCGTAGCTCACCCCGTCCCAGGTCACGGCTTTCAAGGCGCCGGGCCAGAAGTCCTCGGTCGAATACCCCACGTCCTCGGGCTTCAGCGGCTGCAGATAGCCCTTTGCGGCGAACTCGGTACCGCCCAGGATTTGCAGGCGCACCGCCATCGGCGCGGCATTGCCCAGGAGCGCCGTGCGGAACTTGTCGAGAAGGTCGTTGTAGGTGAGCGCCTGTTCCTCGAGCTGGATGTTCGGATAGGTCTTGCGGAAGGTCTCGAAGAACTCCTTGTAATACTGGCGCAGGAGATCGGGGTCGCCTTCGAACACGCCCTGATACCAGAAAGTCAGCCGCCCCTTGTAGTCGAGCGGGGTGACCTTGCCGCAATCGGCCGCCGTATCAAAATCCTGTGTGCCCGCAATGGAGCGCACATATTCCGGCGACCACTTGCTCAAATCGACCGGCGCCGCACCCAGCGCCGACGCGGACATAAGCGATACCATTAAAGCAGCGGAGACAGTGCCGCGCAGGACGGCACCGCCGAGTGTAATCCTCGTCATAGGTATCCTCCAGGTTCTCTCCCATGCCGCTCTGCATCGAGGCGAGCGGTCCTTGCTTGTTCAACCGCGGGGACGCGTCTTTCTGCTCAACGTTTCCTTTCGATGTATCCCTTCGATCACTTCGTACGTTTTCAGATCGTAGATTGCCTGTCAACGCGTTAGATCGTACATTGTTTGTGAAAACCGTGTGTGATATCGGGCAGAGTATGTATTAATTGGGGAGCCGGGGCCTTGGCCGAAACAAGTTATTTTAAAGCCAAGCCACCGGCGGGGATTGACCCTATCGGGGCCTCCAGCGAGGGCGCCTCGCTTTATGAACGGATCAGGGAAGACATCATCGAGGGGCGGCTCGCCGCCAACGAACGGCTTGTGGTCACCGACCTCGCCCGGCGTCACGGCACCTCGACCAACCCCGTCCGCGAGGCCTTGCAGTTGCTACGCGGAGAGGGCTTTGTCACCTTTGTCGCCAACCGCGGGGCGCGCGTCCGGCCCATAGATCAGGATTTTGTCCGGGATATCTACGAGATCGGTGTTCTGATCGAGCCGTCCCTGACGCGATGGTTCGTGAACATGGCCACCAGCGAGGACATCGCCGAACTCGAACGTCTCCAGGGCCTGATCGAAGAAAACAACTTCGCCGACACGTTCAGGCACAGCGAGCTGGATACCGCCTTCCACACGGTGATGTACCAGCGGCACTACAACCGCCATGCCGCCGAGCTTTGGTGGAAGCATCGCGAAGTGCTGCGAGCCGTGAGCCGTCGTTTCAATTTCACGCTCGCACGGCGTGCCGCGATCATGCGCGAGCACCGCGAACTCATCGCCCTCGTCAAGGCGGGAGAGGCAGACAAGGCCGCCGAACTCATTTCCCGTCATGTCGAGGGTTCCGGCCGGCATGTTCTCGAACAGATGCGTGCGCGCAACGCCGCTCGGGCCGGATAGAATTTCCCCTCAGGACATCGTTAGCCTGACCATCAGATAAAGGTAGTTGAGAGATGAAAATCACGAGCATTCGGCCGTGGCTGATCAAATCCGATGCTTCTTATTGGGGAGAGTACCTGTTCGTCGAAGTGACGACCGATGAGGGGGTGAGTGGCTGGGGAGAGATCACCACCACCACCAAGCTCGCCAACCGCGCTCTCTGCACGATCCTGCGGCAGATCGGTGCCGCCGTGACCGGCGAGGATCCAGCGCGGATCGAGCATCTGTGGCACAAGATTTTCCGCAGCTTCACCTATATGGGCAGCCGCGGCGCCGCCGTCGAATGCGTGAGCGCCATCGATATAGCCCTCTGGGACATCCGCGGCAAAGTCCTCGGCCAGCCGATTTACGAGCTGCTGGGCGGACCGGTACGCGAGGAAATCGCGCTCTACACCCATCCCAACCAGGCCAAGTTCACCAGCAAGGAGGCTGTGGTCCGCGAAATCCTGGACATCGTCGAGTCCGGACACACCGCGCTCAAGTTCGATCCTTTCCCGCACCAGGGCCGCACCGCCGATGGCCTGTCCCGCGAACAGCGCGACGGCTATCTCGATGGCAGCATGACCCGCAAGGACGAGCGCGAGGCCGCCGAACTCACGGCGCTGATCCGTGAAACGGCGGGGCCCGATGTCGATATTCTGATCGATGCGCATGGCCGCTTCGACGTTCCCACCGCCATTCGCCTCTGTCGGAGCCTCGAGGAAGCCGGCCAGATCGACTGGTTCGAGGAGCCTTGCCCGCCCGAGAGCCTGAACGCCCTCAAGCAGGTTCGTGACAAGGTCAGTGCCCCGATCTCGTGGGGCGAACGCGGCCACACCAAGTGGGATTTCGTGCCGGTGCTCGAAAACAAGCTCGCCGACTACATCATGCCTGACGTCACCTGGACCGGCGGCATTACCGAACTCAAGAAGATTTCCGCCCTGTGCGAAGCCTACTACATCCCGGTTTCGCCGCATGACGCCGCGGGACCGATCAACGTGGTTGCGGGAGCGCAGGTGATGATGACCGTTCCCAACTTCTACAAACTCGAAACGTCGGAGTGGAACCTGGGCAAATACGATCACTTGATCGACACACCGCTCGACGTTTCGAACGGCAGCCTCAAGCTGACGTCGAAGCCTGGTCTCGGCGTTGAGATGAACCGCGAGTACCTGCAGGCCCACGAGATTGAGCTGGGCTAACAACGCTCTGTGCCGCCAGCGTGCGGGCGACAAGCCTCGCCACCAGAAGCCACCAGAAGGAGGATAAGTCATGCCAAAGACGGGTGGAGCCGACGCGGCGCTCAATCGGGTGAACACCAACTCCAAGCCCTCCCAGCTTCGCATCACCGACATGCGGGTAGCCGAGATCGTCGGCGCGCCGTTCACCTCGGCGCTGCTCAAGATTTACACCAACCAGGGCATCGTCGGGCTTGGCGAGGTGCGCGACGGCGCCAGCGCCACTTACGCGCTGATGCTGAAGAGCCGGCTGCTTGGCGAGAACCCTTGCGATATCGATCGCCTGTTTCGCCGCATCAAGCAGTTCGGCGGGCATGGCCGGCAAGGCGGCGGCGTCTCGGCGGTCGAGATCGCCTTGTGGGATCTCGCCGGCAAGGCTTATGGCGTCCCTGTCTACCAGATGCTCGGCGGCAAGTTTCGCGAGAAGGTGCGCGTCTATTGCGATACCGACGCCGAGAAACCGAGCGGCACCGAAACCGGAAAGCGCCTCAAGGAGCGCATGAACCGCGGTTTCACCTTCCTCAAGATGGACCTGGGCTTGATGCAGATCGCCCATGTCCCGGGCGCCGTGGTCGCGCCCGCCGGCGTGCTCGAAGGGTTTCACGCCAATCCACGCGGCCGTGGCGGCACCCTCGAGGAGCGCAAGGCTCGCAATCTCGCTTACGATGCGCAGAACGTGCAGCACCCGTTCACGGGCCTGCATTTCACCGAAAAGGGGATCGACCTGCTCGAGCAGTATATCCACGAGGTTCGCGAGGTCATCGGATACGAGGTCCCGCTCGCCATCGACCATGTCGGCCACATCTCGCTGCAGGACGGCATACGCCTGTCGCGCCGTATCGAGAAATACGTCCCTGCCTGGCTCGAGGATGTGATTCCCTGGCAATACACCGAGCAGTACCGACAGTTGCAGGACGCCACCACGGTGCCGATCTGCACCGGCGAGGATATCTACCTCAAGGAGGGGTTCGAGCCTTTGCTCAGGAGCGGCGGCCTCTCGGTCATCCACCCGGACCTGCTCACCAGCGGCGGCATCCTCGAGACCAAGAAGATCGGTGATATGGCGCAGGACCACGGCGTCGCCATGGCGATCCACATGGCAGAAAGCCCGATCGCTGCCATGGCCGCCGCACATGTCGCCACCGCGACCGAGAACTTCATGGCGCTCGAATACCATTCCGCCGATGTCGACTGGTGGGACGATATCGTCACCGGCCTGCCCAAGCCGCTCGTTAAGGACGGCTTTATCACTGTTCCGGACAAGCCGGGCCTGGGGATCGACGACGTGGTCGACGAGGTAATCTCGCTGCACCTGCAACCGGGTGTCACGGGGATATGGCAATCCACCGAGCATTGGGACAATGAATATAGCTGGGACCGGACCTGGAGTTAGCCCAGACCCCCTTCCCTCATTCCCCCAGGCCCACAGGGCCAACGACCGAGCATTCGTGTCGACCTCTCCCAAGGGAGAGGCAAAGAAAGAAACGGACGAAACCATGATCTACGAACTGCGTATCTATGACTGCCTGCCGGGCAGGCTGCCGGCTTTGCTCAAGCGCTTTTCCGACCAGACGCTGGCCATCTGGGAGAGGCATGGCATCCGCCAAGCCGGGTTCTTCACCACGACGATCGGCGAAAACAGCAATCGCCTCACCTATTTCCTCGCCTGGGAATCGCTGGCCGAGCGTGAGGCGAAATGGGCGGCCTTCGTCACCGATCCGGCATGGCACAGGGCCCGGGACGAGTCTGAGCGCGACGGGCAGATCATTGCCAATATCAGCAGCCAGCTGCTCACGCCGACAGCTTTCTCGTCTGTGAAATAGGACCGCGCCATGAGGATCACCGACCTCCGCTGCGCCGTCATCGGCAAGCATCCCATCGTCCGCATCGTGACCGACGAGGGCCTTTATGGCCTTGGCGAAGTCGAGTTCACCAAGACCTACCTCAAGCCCTTCGTGCTGCATTTCCGCGAGGCGCTGATCGGCGAGGATCCGACCGACGTCGAGCGGGTCATGCTGAAGATCCGCCAGCGCGGTTCGTTCAAGCCCTATGGCGCCGCCGTCTCCGCCATCGAGCATGCGCTGTGGGACATCGCCGGCAAGGCGGCGGGCGTTCCGGCCTACAAACTGCTTGGCGGCAAGGTGCGCGACAAGGTGCGCGTCTACAATGGCTCGATCCGCCAGAAGCGCACCGGTGACCGGCCGGAGGACTATGCCGCCGACGTCAAATGGATGATGGAGCAGCCGCAGAACTTCTTCATGGTCAAGCAAGGAATCTCGTTCCACTCCAACATGAAGGACACCGTCGACGGCTTCCACTACGGCGTGACGCAGAAGAAGGCCGGCTATCACGGTGCCATGGATCAGGGCGTGATCAGCGAGCGCGGCTTCAATCACATGCTCGACTGCGTGATCGCGATGAAGGAAGTGCTGGGCGACAAGGTCAGCCTGGCGCTCGACTGCGGCCCGGGCTGGATGCTGCCCGATGCGATCAAGTTCGCTCGCGCGGTCGAGAAGTACAATCTGATGTGGCTGGAGGACATGCTGACCGGCGATTATGTGCCGTGGGTCAATCCGCAGGCCTATCGGGAGCTGACCACCTCCACCTCGACGCCAATCCACACCGGCGAGCAGATCTACCTGCGGCACAATTTCAAGGAGCTGATCGAGACGCAGGCGGTGCGCGTCATCGGCCCCGATCCCGCCGATATTGGCGGCATCGCCGAGCTCAAATGGGTCGCCGAGCATGCCTACATGCACTCGATCCTGATGGCGCCGCACGGCACCGCGAACGGCCTGCTCGGTCTCGGCGCGCTGATCAATGTCTGCGCCACCTTGCCCGCCAACTACGTCGCCTTCGAATACCCGAGCGCCTCCGACCCCTGGTGGGAGGACCTCGTAATCGGCCTGCCGCCCCAGATCGTGAAGGACAGCATGGTGGACCTGCTGGAAGCGCCGGGGCTGGGCCTCGATATCGACGCCGAAGCCGCCAGGAAGTATCTCAGGGAAGAGGATGCGGGCTTCTTCGACTGAACTTATCTTTCTTCCGCCACCCCGCAGCAAATTGGCATCCGCAAGGACCGCTTCGGGTCATTCACGGCTATGCAGGCGGGGTGCCTCAACACCCGCCTCGGACTCATTCGCGTCTTGAAGTCGACGGTCTGCACCCGGCCCCAATGGTGCCGGCGGCAATGCGCCTCAAGTCCGACATTCAGTTGAACTTTGATCGCGCCCAGAAGCGAACGCTCCGCGATTACCGCGGGATGACGGTCTATGGGGTAAAGACGGAAACTCGCCGCCAATTATGGGGGCGGCTCGCACGATACGGTGATCTGAAGGTCGTATACCCCGTCATCGTCGTCATCGTCGTCTTCAGCCGGGTTGAAGACCAGGGAAAGCTGAACTGTGAGACTGGCCCCTATTCCCTCCAGAACTTTATCCGTGTTGGCCAGCATGTCGAAGGAAGGTATCTGGATTGACGTCCGGTCAGCCGGGCTGAGGTCGTCCAGTTCGACCAACTCGAATTCGGCCGAATCGATGTACCGAACCATGTTGATCTGAGGCAGGTCGCGGAACGAATCGTCGTCGAACTCCAATTCGTCGCTGTTTGGGATATGAACGCGAAGCTGACCACCAACGCTGACATTGATCTGGATGTCATCGGAACCAGCCTCGCTTCCCAGGAAGCCGTCCGTCTCGTCGCGGCAGAAAAGGCGCGCCATCGTCCGGGCGCGGGAGCCGGCGTTGTTCGGGTTGCCGTAGAGGTAGCTGACGTTCGACTTCAGCGTGATGGTGAAGCGCTCTGCAGTAAAGCTTGGATCGCGACGTTGCGCCAGAAAATAGCCGTTCAGCGGGCGGTCATAGCCTACCTGAGAGACGACAGCAGGACCGGCATCCACTTTGTCCAATAGAGCCAAGTCGGTCGATCCGGGCTTGGAAGCGACCACGAGCAGGCCGAATGCATCCATGTCCGAATTGCTTATAGATATGGTCGAGTTGGCGTTCAGGCTGCCATCCGGCTCGGTGTCGAGCGCCGCGCAGAACCAGACCGTGTCCATCTCATCGAAATCGGGCGTGGACGGGTCATTTAGCGAGTGCGGTGCACCGACCTTGGCTTGGGCAACAAACGGCACGTTGCGCTGCAGGGGAATGGCGTCCAGGCGGCTCGTGCCAGCATAGCGATGGACGCGCACCCTGTAGCGTCGTTCGCCGCGCCGACTTGGATGGGCGATGCGGATGAGGAACGGAGCAAGTGGCAATGCGAAGCGCGTCATCTTTTCCTGGCGCGGCCCGCCTTCGTCCTGGATGCTGAATGGTTTCACCGGAACCGAAAGATTGTCGGCGGTGAAGATGTCCATCCTCACGTCGGGGCCGCCGAGCGTAAGGTCGATCGCATAGCCGCCGGGATCCTTGATGCAGATCCAGTGCATCTGGCCTTCAACGAGGAAGCCGTTGAATATCTTGTCGCCGCTTCCGATCGGCATGTTGATCTGCTCGGACGTGGCGATCGACGCGAAGGGTCGGTCAAGGTCGAGATCGATGCGGACCGGAAGATGGTCGCTAACATAGGACGTCGGATTCGTCGCGTCTGTCGCAATGTCATAGGCGATGCACATATGCTGCATCGCCCGCCGTCCGTTCAGTGGGCCACGGCCGCGCAACGCGTAGTCGAGTCGCTGGTTGTGCACCGTCATTCCCCGGTCGAACCAATCAGGCAAAGTCAGCATGCCGAGGCGCACGTCGCCCGGCGACTGTTCGTGCATCCACGAGTCGTGCAGCACCTTCGTGAAAGGGGCGCCGGGCGTGTCGAAGCGCTCGGTCCACTCCTGCCGGAAACCAGTGGTCGGATGGCTCATACCGTCGATGTTGAGGTCGCCGCACATCAGGATCTCGGCATCCTCGACGTTGCCCGTCATTGTTTTGATGAGATCGAAGGCCTGGTTGAGCTGCTTGCGGCGTATGTCCTTGTGTGCCTCGACATTGTCGGTCGCGTCGGCCTGTGTGTGGCTGTTCAGCAGATGGAATGCTTTCCCATCCTGCACGAGCTTGGCGTACAGCACTCCCTTGGAGGCGGCGGAATCGTCCCAAACCGAGTCTTCGTATTCCACGAACGCGACGATGGGGATCTTGTCCTGTCCAACAATGTCCTGCAACTCGGCTGGGACCGGTATGCCGTCGAACGGAATGCGGCTGAAAATCATCAGACCCGAGTCTTCGAACTTGCTGAAAGGGATAAGGATCAGTCCGATGACGCCTGCGACAATCGACAGCGCGGCGCCGCCGGGAATGGTCGCCGCATAGCCGGCAACACCCAAAAGCGTCGCGCACACGGTTGAAACCGAGTCACCTTGCGCCTTCTCGACGCGGAACGGGTATTTGCCCTTGAGATGCGAGATCAACGCATCGCGTCCGTCCTCGTCGAATACTTCCTGGAAGCACAAGACGTCGTAGTCCCATTCGCTGCCGAGAACCCTCTTCGAGATTAGCTTGGCGCGGTCCTCGACGTTCTCGTATGGCGTCAGGGATCCTTGCGCGCCGGCTTCCATGGCCCACGACCGCATCTGGACATTGTAGGTCAGAACTCTGATCGACGCGCTCATCTTGTCCTCAAGGTAGCTGGCAGAGGGCGGTTGGCCGGCGAATGCCGACTTGATCGAGCCTGGCATCGAGGGACACATTCCAGCCCGAGGCGTCGCGAACAACTGAGCAGAGCGCAAGCGTAGGAAGGCAGAATGCAGCCAAGGAATCCGCGCTTGTCACGGCAAGTGCCGCCGGATAGCGCAGGACATCCCCGAGGATCGTCTCCGTGATCCCGCCTGACGGCGAGGCCATGATGGATAGTCCTTCGCGTGTCAGGTCTCCCACAATGATCGTACCGTCGGGCAGCACGGCGACCGCGGCGGGATTTCGGAACGTGCCCTGCGAACTCACATCCCAAGAAGCATCGTCGAGCTGAGCAAGCTGCACGATACGCGCCGCCGCTGGATCCGCCACTACCAGCCCACCCGGTCCGTGCTGGATGCAGGCCGGACCTGCGAACCTGCCCGGCCCGACCGAGCCTGCGGCAATTTTCTGGCCGTAAGTGTGCCAACCGGTTCCGTCAAAGGCATCCATGGCGACTATTCGGAAATTGCCGGTATCGGCGACGAAAATCCGTCCCTCGTCGGAGACGGCAACTCCCATCGGGTTTTGAAACTGGCCTACCCCGGCACCCTGCGACCCGAAACTTTCCCAATTCGTGCCGTCTTCGGCGCAGGCGATGATCCGGCTTTGGCTGCGGTCGGCTGTCAACAACCGTCCGTCCGGAATGCGGGCCAAGCCATACGGAAGGCCGAAACCAGCGGGCGCCGGCACATCAGCCGGGGGATCGGACGGATTCGCCTGGAGGATTGAAACTCCTCGCCTCAGGTCGGAAACAGCAAGTCTAGCCATCTCATAATCCCAGCCGCGGTTGTTCCAGCTGCCAGTCGATGACTCTCCAGCCCTGGTTGCCATTGAATACTGCAACCAGCAAGACACCGGTGTGAAACAGCTCACTGAGACAGGCGAGACTAAATGTGCGGCTGAAGCCGATCCCAGTCAATGATGGTTGATGTCGGCGTCTTTAGGCCCTGCGTCTAGGCCCAGTTCACAGAGCCCGGTGCGCGCAGCTGGAGGTTAAGCCACGCGCGTGGTCGCTCCGAGCGTGGTCCAGCACTACTGCCTCGCCAAGCATTCGCGTTGTTTGCTGAACTTCAATGCCATCGAGCGTGTACTCGTCCCGAGCTATATACTCTGGTATGATTGCATCGCGAATAGTCCGGGACGCGATGATCCCGCTGGCACAAACACGATCATGCTTCACGTACTCCGAAAGGGGAAGATCATGTTCAAAATGCCGCTTTCCATTCTAATAGCTTGCTTTTCAATGATCTCTTGCATCGCGATGGCTCAAGACATCTCCAGCGAAGAGAAACTCACTGCCGAGGATATCGCCAAGGAGGGAATCACCAAGGAAAGACTGGCCCAGGACAACAAGCTCTTCATCACCCTCGCGACAAAATTTTTGCACTGGCAAGAACCGCAGGAGCCCTTTCACATTGCCGGGCCGCTTTATTTTGTCGGCACGCGCGGCCTGAGTTCGTTCCTTTTCGTAACGTCTCAGGGGGATATTCTGCTCAACACCGGCGATACCAAATCGGGCCCGATGATCGAGGCCTCCATCAAAAAGCTTGGCTTCAAGCCCGAAGACATCAAGATCATGATAAATGGTCACGGCCATTCGGATCACGCAGGCGGATTCGCCTACCTGAAGAAATTGTCCGATGCACAACTCGCGATCATGGAGCCAGACGTGGCAATGATCGAGGACGGCGGCAAGAGCGATTTTCACTACGGCAAGGACTGGGAAGTGATGGGACAGGACCCGGTCCACGTCGATCGCGTGTTACGTGACGGCGATCGGGTCAGCCTCGGCGACGTCACTTTGACTGGCTACAACACGCCCGGACATACCCGGGGATCGACGACTTGGATCACGCACGTCACAGAAGCAGGCAAGACTTATGAGGTTGTTTTTCCCGACGGAGGTGGCTTCAACCCCGGCTATCGTCTCGTCGGTCCGAAGGCCGATTACCCGGGAATTGCCGATGATTTCCGCCGCACGCATCATTTTCACGAGATGCTGAAACCAGACATCTGGTTTGGCTTCCATACCGAGTACTTCAACATGGAAGGCAAGCTCAAGCGCGCCGCCACCGAGGGGGTAAATGCATGGGTGGATCCCGAGGGTTATCGCGAGTTCATCGCCAGCAAGAAGCGCGCATTTGAAGATGAGGTCGATTCGGAATTGGGAGTGGCGGTCACCAAAAAATAGGGTTCAACCCAAGTCAGCTGGCCGTTTTCGTCAGCTGCGAGTCGGGTCCACCGGCCGTCAAGGATAGAATGCGGCGGCCAAAGCCGCGAATGACCCCATCTGCCGCTAGCAGGATGTCATGTTTCGACGGCTGTTTGGCGTTTGGCTTACTTCGTTCAGGACGGGGCATCGAGGGAGAAAAGGACGTCTGACTCGGTCGAGCAGTTTGTCGGCGGATCCGTTGAATGACCGAAAGAGGTCGTCAGCGGCACGGCTCCTTGTCGGTAACTTCGGCCCGGGAGCCGCCAGTCCGCCTTCGTGCCCAAAGGCGACATCAGAACATCTGCTCGTCAATGACCGCTTCTGGCACAAAGCAGATTTTGGCGCTGCATTTGCCGTTTGCCACGGCTTGAGGGTATTTTCCTGTTATCCCTCACAGTGCCAAACTCCCCTGCTCCACCTCCCCGGCATTGGGATCGCCCGGTGCTGTCGCCCAGGCGAGTTCCACCAGCGTCACGGTGCGCCTTCCGGTCCCGTCTAGCTGGCAGACGATGAGGCCCTGCTCCTCGATATAGGTCAAGAGGCGCCGGGCGCGGCGCAGCGAGTGCGAGCCATAGGCGCGGGCGATGGCGGCGTCGCTCGGGCATGGCCAGCCTTCCTTCGCCGCGCGCGCGATCATCATGAACACGCCCTGCATGTCGTCGGGCAGCAGCGAGGCGCGCACCGAGACGTCCTGCCGGGCGTCATCGCCCGCTGTCATGTCGGAGCCCAGCCCGGCGCGGGCGCGCGTCAGCATGCGGCGGAACTCCGGCAGGTCAGGCACCACCGAGGCCAAGCCCTCGATGCGGCAGCGGACCACGAACTCCTGATAGAGCACGCCGATCACCCGAAAACCCGCGTCGGGCTGCGCCAGGATGGCGCGCAGGACACGGTCGACGCGCTCACGCCGCTCTGCCAGGTCCTCGGCGCTGATTTGCGGCTCCGCCGGTTCGGGGCGGATTTCCAGCGCCGCCGACTTGGCCGCCATCAGCTGATCGAGCAGGTCCGGCGACGACCGGCGCTGCGCCCGCACGGTTTCGGGCGGCGGGGCGGCCAGGATGATCGCGCGCGCGTCCTCTAGCGCTGACTCCGGCATCGCCATCAGGCGCGGCGTGCCATTGCGCGGGCTTGTATCGGTCGGGCCGATGCGCAAGCCCAATGGACGGCGCGACAGCGCCGGGCCGAGCGCCATGAACTGCCCGCGCTCCAGGTCACGAAATGCCTCCGCCTGCCGCCGCTCCATGCCCAGAAGGTCGGCCGCGCGCGCCATGTCGATATCGAGGAAGGTGCGGCCCATCAGGAAATTGGAAGCCTCGGCGGCGACATTCTTGGCGAGCTTGGCCAGCCGCTGGGTGGCGATGATGCCGGCAAGCCCGCGTTTGCGGCCACGGCACATCAGATTGGTCATGGCGCCGAGCGAGAGTTTGCGCGCTTCGTCCGAAACCTCGCCGGCCACCGCCGGCGCGAACAGCTGCGCCTCGTCCACCACCACCAGCATCGGGTACCAGTGGTCGCGCGCGACCTCGAACAGGCCGCCGAGGAAGGCAGCGGCGCGCCGCATCTGGTTCTCGGCGTCGAGCCCCTCGAGGTTGAGCACGGTGGAGACGCGATGGATGCGCGCCCGCTCGCCGGCGCTCTGCAGGCCGCGCTCGGTATGCTCCTCGGCATCGATCACCAGATGGCCGTAACGGTCGCCCAGCGAGACGAAGTCACCTTCGGGGTCGATGATGGTCTGCTGCACCCAGGGGGCGCTCTGTTCCAGGAGACGCCGCAGCAGATGCGATTTGCCGGATCCCGAATTGCCCTGCACCAGAAGGCGGGTCGCCAGCAGTTCCTCGAGATCCAGGGTCGCCGGGGCGCCGGCGGTCGTGTGTCCCATCTCGATCGCAACGGTCATGTCTCGACTCAAGGCTCCTTCGCCCACGGACTTATCAACCCCAGGATAGCCCGTCGAGCACCGATGCCCGCCTGCCCGGTGTTGCGCACAGCTCCAATGGCGTCTGCCGGTCTGGATTGTCGGCAAGTCGCTTGCCAGACTGGTTATCCAGAGCGCTCGCCCAGGCTCGAATTCTCACCATCACCCTTTTTCGAACGCCAGCGCCGTCCCTCATCGCCCTGCCGGGCACTTCTCCCCGTATAGTGACGGGGAGAAGGGGCTCGCCGCAACGCTGGCGCCCTGCTTGCAACGCTGGTGATTGGCGAAACCGGCGATGACGGTGCCCCTCTCCCCGTCACTATACGGGGAGAGGATGCCGGCAGGCAGGTGAGGGGCGGCGCCAAGATCGGCAATTGACGACCTCCCTCACGAACTGGAAAACGATTGCCTGGAAGCAACCCACATCCGTCATTGAGCCGCCACTTTGTGCCGGTTAGCATGGGCTGGGCTTATCGGGGTTGTGCATGGCGGGCTGGCATCGCGTCACCGTTTTCGCGGCATTGCTGCTGATGCAGCTGCTGCTGGCATGGCCGGCGTCCGCTGAAGACGCCAGGCCGTTGCACGGCGTGGCGCTGGTCGTCGGCGAGTCCAGATACGAGTCCCTGCCCGCGCTTCCCAACCCGGCCAACGACGCGCGTGCCGTCGCCCAGTTGCTCGGCAGTCTCGGCTTCGAGGTCAGCTCGATCCCCGATGGCGACGGTCCCCGCCTGGCGCGTGGCCTGAAACACTTCGTCGAGGACGCGGCCGGCGCCGATGTCGCACTGCTCTATTATTCCGGCCATGGCATCGAGGCCGGCGGCGAAAACTATCTTGTCCCCGTCGAAGCGGACGCCTCCTCGCTTTCCGATCCGGCGAACCGGCTGGTTCCCGTCTCGGCCTTGCTGGCCCAGCTCAAGGCCAGCGTGCCGGTGGCGATCGTGCTGCTCGACGCCTGCCGCACCAATCCGTTTCCGCCGGGCGCGATGCTTGCCGCCCCGTCCGGCGCGGCCCTCGTCGCCGCCGCCGGGCTCGATCTGGCGCGCGGCGCCGCACCGCTGGCCGATGCATCCGGCGCAGCGCAAAGCCTGGGCGAGGTGATCGGTTTCGCCGCCGAGCCCGGCCATGCGGCGCTCGATGGCGAGCCCGGCGGCAACAGCCCCTATGCCGCCGCCTTGCTGAAACATCTCGCCGCCGGCGGCTTCGCTTTCGGCGATGTCATGACCATGGTCGCCGAGGAGGTCTATGTGAAGACCGGCGGCCGGCAGTTGCCATGGACCAATGCCAGCCTGCGGCGCCTGCTCTATTTCGGCCAGGCGCCGGAAGAGACCGGCGGCGACGAGGCCTCGATCCGCTCCGAGCGGCGCAAGCTGCTGCTGACCATCGCCGCGACACCGGCCGAGCAGCGCTCCATGGTCGAGACGGTGGCAGCACAGAATGAAGTGCCGCTCGACCAGCTCTACGGCATGCTGGGCGCCCTGCGGGTCGACACATCGGCCGGACCCGGCGATCTGCAGGCGCAGCTCGCGGCGGGCGCCCAGAAGCTGCGCGAAATCCTCACCCAGCACGACACCGAAACCAGGCAGGATCCGGAATTGATTCGGCTTTCCGGCCTTGCCGACCGCGCGCAATCGGAAGGCGCGATCCAGCTTGCGCTGACCTTCCGCGCCAGGGCCAGCGTCCGCGCCGAGGAGATCGACAAGCAGCTCGACGAGGCCGAGGCCAACATCAGGCAGCGGCGGCTGGAACTGGCCGACACCTTCGCCGACCATGCCCGCACCGCAATCCTGAATTTCGACTATCGCACCGCCGCCCGGCGCTACGAGGACGCCTTCCGCCAGGCCGAGCGCTGGGATCCGAAGACCGCCTTCATCTACAAGATCTTCGAGGCCGACGCGCTGACCGACCAGGGCATGATCAAGGGCGAGAACGCGGCGCTGTCGGAGGCGGTCGACGTCTATGAAGCGGCCAAGCTGCTGCCCGGCGTCACCGTCTTCACCGGCGGCCCGGCGGGCGTCGCCATCAACGAGGGCATCACGCTGACGGCGCTCGCCGCGCGCGAAAACGGCACGGCGCGTGTCGAGCAGGCGATCAAGGTCTACGAGGACGCGCTTGATATCTTCACCCGCAAGCGCACGCCGGTGCTGTGGGCCACCGTGCTGATCAATCTCGGCAACGCCTATGACCTGATGGGCCAGCGCGCCGGCGGCACGGCCTATTATGCCAAGGCCATGGAGGTCTTCCGTCAGGCAACGAAGGTCTACACGAAGAAGACCAATCCCGACGAATGGGCGGGACTGCAAAACAACATCGGCAACGAGTTCACCGCCCTTGGCGATGCCGGTGATGCCCGAAAGAACTACACCGCCGCGATCGAGGCCTTTCACGCCGCGCTCACCGTCTGGACCCGCGACAAGGTGCCGATGCAGTGGGCCATGGCCCTGGGCAACCTCGCGGTCTCCTTGCAGAAGCTCGGCGACATCGCGGACGACACGGAGAAACTGGAAGCATCGCGGGCCGCCTTTCAGGACGTACTGGAGTTCCGCACCCGGCAAACGCAGCCGGTCGACTGGGCCAACACGCAGAACAATCTCGGCTCCGTGCTCCTGTCGCTCGGCCAGCGCGGCAAGTGCCCCGACTGTTTCACGCAGGCCATCGCTGCCTTCGACAAGGCGCATGAGGTGATCACCCGCAAGCTGGATCCCTTCACCTGGGCGACCATCACCTACAACCAGGGCCGTGCCTACCGCTTCATCGGCGATGCCGAAAACAGCGTGCCGCTCTACCGCAAGGCACTGGAACGGATGGACCTCGCGCTCACCGAACTGACGCGCGACAAGTCGCCGGTCATCTGGGGCAAGACGCATTCGGTGCGCGGTGAGATCCTGCTCGCCATTGGCACAAGAACGCACGACAGAGCGAGCCTGCTGGCGGCCCGCGACGCCTTCATCTCCGCCCGCGACATCTTCCGCGAGCAGCATTACTCATCCGGCTTCGAGGGCTTTTACCGGAAGGAACTCGACCTCGTGGAGCAGCAACTCGCCCAGGCGAAATGAACCGGACGGCAACGCCGGCCCGTGCAAGGCCTGTGGATAGTAACCAGATGTTTACCATGGGCCGGCGTTTCGATTGAAGGCATCCGGCATCCGCGTAGCCTGACCCTGCATCACCCCCCAATGTGATGCGTCCCCAACGCCCCCAATGGCGGCCGGCGCCTTCAAGTTCTCTCCATTCAGTATGCGCCGGTCGCCACCCCTGGTTCTTCTCGCGCGGCAACAGCCAGCTTCACGGTGCCTGTCGAGCCCCGGCGCTGGATCCGCCAACTGAAACCCGTCTACTGGCGCAAAGCCGGGGTTGACCGGCCCGGATCGCGAGGCGACACTTCACCCGAAGAGCACTTCCGGGGATGCCCATGGCTGGCCTGGACTTGCCCGACGCGCAGGCGCGAGGAGGAATTGCGATGGACGAGCCCGAACGGTGGCGCCACATGTCGACGGCGCCGAGGGATGGCAGCCGCATCCTGGTCACGGTTCGTCCGTCCGAACAGGGGCCGGCGGAAGTCGATCTCGCCTACTGGTCGCGCGGCGACCAGTTCGCAAGCGAAGGCTGGCGCGCGTCGGATTCCTCACCCGGACGCGTCATCGAATACGCCGAGCCGGAGCTGAAATGCTGGATGCCGCTGCCCACGGCCAACCTCAGCCGCGCCTCGATGCCGGCGCCTTGGCAAGGCGACGACGCCCAGCAACTCGACGGCTCGGGGATTTAAGGGGCCGCGAGGCCAACCGCCATGGCTGAAGATTAGCGAAAAGGACGAAGCGCCGATCTCCCCACGTGGGGAGATCGGCGCTTCGTCGCCGGTTCCCTCAGAACAAGAACGAAGCCGTGGCGGGGTCCGCTCCGACGCGGCCGGTGGCTGAATCCATGCCGCGGATGAGCGCCAGGTCCTGCGCGTCCAGCTCGAAATCGAAGACGTCGAAATTGGCGGCGATACGATCCTGGTGGATCGACTTTGGAATGACGATCAACCCTTGCTGAAGGTGCCAGCGGATGATCGTCTGCGCGACGGATTTGCCGTGTTTCCTGGCAATGCCTGATAGGGTCGGGTCGCTCAGCAGCCTGCCGCTGCCCAGCGGGCTCCAGCTTTCGGTATGGATGCCGTGCCGGGCGTGGAACTCCCTGATGCCGCGCTGCTGGAACCGGGGATGCAGCTCGATCTGGTTGACGACGGGCGTGACGCCGGTCTCGCTGATGATCCGCTCCAGATGGTCCTGGTTGAAATTCGAAACGCCGATCGACCTGATGCGACCGGCCTGCTTCAGCTCGATGAGGGTCTTCCACGCCTCGACATATTTGTCCTGGCTGGGCACCGGCCAGTGGATCAGGAACAGGTCGAGCTGCTCGATGCCAAGCTTTTTCATCGTCTCGTCGAAGGCCTTGCGAGCAGCATCGGGCTGGTGCGCGCCATTGCGCAGTTTCGAGGTGATGAACAGTTCGCCTCGCGGCACGCCGGCGGTCCGGATCGCCTCCCCGACCCCTTCCTCGTTCTGGTAGCCCTCGGCGGTGTCGATCAGGCGGTAACCTGCCTCGATCCCCCAGCGCATCACCTGGGCGGTGATGGCTTGATCGACCTGCCAGACGCCAAGGCCGAGTTGAGGAATGGTGGCGCCGTCGTTCAACGCAATCTGTTCGGGCATGGTCAGGTCCTTCTGCAATGATGTCTCGGGGCGCGGTCCGCCCGGTGCAGAACCTAACTAGGTGCGAGGTGGTCGGATGGCCAGCCATCGAGGGACATTTGTCTGCCGGCGATATGATGCAAGGTTGCGTGGAGCACCAACTTGCGCCATCGTCACCGGCGCCACGCCCTCACCTCGGCCGCCGCACCGCCCGCACCACCCCTACCGATCCGCCACCGCAGAAGAGCCGGTCGCCGCCGTCGGATTCCAGCCCCGAGACGCCCATGCCAGCCGGCATGTCCAGCGTCTCCAGAACCTTGCCGGTTTGCGGGTCGACGCGGCGCAGGTCGCTGTCATCGCCTTCCCAGGTGGCGTGCCACAGCTCGCCATCGACCCAGGTCACCCCGGTGACGAAACGGTTGGATTCGATGGTGCGCAGAATTGCCCCGGTCTCGGGGTCGATCTGGTGGATCTTGCGCTCGCGGTACTGCCCCACCCACAGCGTCCCTTCGGCCCAGGTCAGCCCGGAGTCGCGGCCGCCGCCGGGCGCCGGGATCGTGGAAAGCACCTCGCCCGTGTCAGGATCAATCTTCTGGATGCGATCATTGGCGAGCTGGAAGAGATGCCTGCCATCATAGGCCGTGCCGGCGTGTGCTGCCACATCGATCGAGCGCAGCGACTGTCCGCTTGCGGGATCGAAGGCATTCAGCCTGTCACCCGAGGCAAACCAGACGTTCTTGCCATCAAAGCTTACGCCACCGACCCGCTCCACGCCGGGAAACGGTCCATACTCCCGCAGGATTTCGGCCGCTGAATGTTTCATGTCTTGATCCTCAAACCGTGTTGGTCGTGCCCCTTTCTAACCATTCGGCAGCGGTGCGGGGAGTAACAAGGTGGTCGTGAATCCCACCACCGGAGGCGTCATCCAGCGGCGCGCCCGCCCGTGGCCGAACGACTGCACCTTGCCGGTTTCGCAAAGCTGCTCGAGCGCCCGCTGCACGCTGCGCTGGCCGGTTCCAAGCGCCAGCGCCAGCGCCGAGCTCGACCAGGATTCACCATCGGCGAGCAAGGCGAGCACCGCCGCGTGCCGCTCTTCGATCGGCCGCGCCAGCACCGCCACCTCGCCGGCCTGGCGCGGCGCCAGCGCGAAGCCGCGCTTGGTCGCGCCGATGTCGGCCAACGTCCGCAACTCGGCGCGCAGCCTGCCGATCTCGACCCGCAACCTGGCGCGATGCGATTCATCGGCGTGCTTGCCGCCAAAGGCCCGCGCCACGAGTTCCTCTCTCGACACATCGCCCGGCCACGCTTCTGCGAGCGTGCGCGCCAGCGCGAACAGCACCGGGCGCGTTGCCAGTGAGATCATCGTTTCGCCGCTGCGCACGGCATAGCGAAAGCTATCGACGACCAACCCCGGCGACGCCTGCAGCGCCTCGACCTCCTCGAGCAGCAGCGGGCGCTGCTGGCCGCGCGCGATCAGCCGCGCCGCCGGCGTGTCCAGCGCCAGGAACGCACTGTCGACCTCCGCCATGAGGCCGGCAATGCCGGCCCGGCGGGCGGCGTGGCGTGCCCACTCCAGTGCCGTGCGCGCCGTCTTCGTCTTGAGCCGCCGCATCGCGATGCCGGCGACGGCCAGTTCGTGCGCGGCCCTCGAGGCCGGCGGAAGCGGCGCGGGATCGAGCCCGGCCAGCACGTGCTCGGCCTCGTCGAGCCGCCCGATCAAGAGCAGCCGCCGCACCTTGAGGTGGCCGGCATGCGCGGCGTTCAGCCGGTCGCCATGCTTTTCCAGCGTTGTCCGCGCCGCGTCGAGCGCCCTGGCCGGCCAGCCGAGGTCACGCGAGACCAGCGCGATCTCGGCCTCGGCGACGACGCATCGGGCGCGCGCCACCGCCTCTTTCGGGCCAAAGGCGCGCGCGGCCCGCCGCAGCAGCGCCTTGGCGCGTTCGAGGTCGCCGAGCTGCGCCATGGCGATGCCGCGCAGCGCCAGCGCCGGCGCATCGTCGCGCAAGGCGACGCGGTCGAGGGCGCCGAGCGGATCGCCCGCCGCCAGTGCCATGCCTGCCGCCGTGATCAGCGAGTCCATTCAAATCCCGTCACACTTGTAACTCCCACCCCCGCGCCGCGCCGCCCTAGCTTAAGCCAGCACCGTCAACCAGCAAGCCGTGCTGGCAACCGACGGCGCGCCAAAGGAGAAGAAGATGAATAGTTCAGCCGATCTGCCCCTCGACGCGACAATAGACGCGGCCAAGCACGCCGGGCGCCACCCCTGCTGTGGCGACGATTCAAATCCCGTCACACTTGTAACTCCCACCGCTCAGCCTCACCGCCCTACCCTACCTCACGACCAGCAAGCAGCAACACGTCGCGACGGCGCGACGGCAAACTGACAAGGAGACGACCAATGACCAAGCACGTCACGATGAAGACCCCACCGATCGTTTCACGGCAGGCGTGGGAGGCCGCGCGCGAAGAACTGCTCGTGAAGGAGAAGGCGACGCTGCGCGCCAAGGACGCGCTCGCCGCCGAGCGCCGGCGCATGCCATGGATGGAAGTTGACAAGGCCTATGTATTCGAGGGCCCCAATGGCAAGGCGAGCCTGCTTGACCTGTTCGAAGGCCGCCGCCAGCTGATCGTCTACCGCGCCTTCTTCGAACCCGGCGTGTATGGCTGGCCCGATCATGCCTGCCGCGGCTGCTCGCTCGGCGCTGACCAGGTCGGCCATCTCGCCCATCTCAACGCCCGCGACACCACGCTCGCCTACGCCTCGCGTGCCCCGCAGGCTGACATCGTACGGCTGAAGAAGCGCATGGGCTGGGAGATGCCCTGGTACACCATCACCGACAGCTTCGACAAAGACTTCGGCGTCGACGAATGGCACGGCCACAACGTGTTCTTCCATGACGGCGACCGCATCTTCCGCACCTATTTTATCAACAGCCGTGGCGACGAGGCGATGGGCACGGTCTGGAGCTATCTCGACGCCACCCCGCTCGGCCGCCAGGAGCTCTGGGAGGACTCGCCCGAAGGCTATCCGCAGACCCCTCTCTACTCGTGGTGGAACTGGCACGACAACTACGACGCCGGGGCCGACAAGAAATGGGCCGAGGTGTCGGCTGCCGGCGAAGCCGCGTTCCGGGACAAGGGTGAGTAAGAAGGACTGGCGCCTATCCAGCTTGGGTTCCTCGCCCCACGGAGTGGGGAGAGGTGGCTCGGCGAAGCCGAGACGGAGAGGGGCCGCGCCCTACGAGAGCCCCCTCTCCGGCCGCTACGCGGCCACCTTGCCGGGGCGAGCCACGGGTCTCGCCCGTCCTTTGGACCCCCCGCCTTTGGCAGGGGCGAGGAACCCTAGTTCTGACGGGTCGCAACCATCAAGGAAAAAGACGATGAGCAATATCCAAACAAGCGCCGGCGGCGCGACCCCTGAAAACACCGCCCTCGGCATCGCCGACTGGCTGTGCCTCGCGGCGGCACCCACCTTCGCCGTGATGGCGCTGCTCTCCTGTCTTCAGGGTGGCGACGCCGCCATGCTGTGCATGGGCGCCAATGCCTCGCCGCTCACCGGCATGGCGGCGATGTATCTCCTGATGAGTGCCTTCCACCTGGCGCCCTGGCTGCGCGTGATGTCCGGCCGGCAATAGCGGCCGCGCCATCCGATCCGGAAACAATCCATCAGCAACAGCTAATTGACAGTCTGGAAGAAACGGCGCTGACTGGAACGCATAGGTGGATCGCAGCATCAGGCGGGCGACATCGACCGCCGGCGTCACCTTGGGGAGGATGCCATGCCAACTGTCATTGGCCATCACAACATCACGAAAGATAGCAAGCACTGGCTCGGTTCACCCAAGCGCAAGGAGCTTTTCGGCGCGCTTGGGATCACCAACATCCGCACGTTCGTCGATCCGCAGAACCCGAAGCGGGTGGCCGTGATGATGGACGTTCCGGACATGGACAAGATGGCCGCGCTGATGCAGACCAAGGCAGCCGCCGACGCGATGGCCCACGATGGCGTGGTGCCGGAATCGCTGGTGATCCTGGTCGAAGAGAAGGGGTAGCTGCTCCGGCTCGCTGTTCCCCCGTTCGGCGGTGGACCTAATGCAGATGCCTGAGCTTGTCGGGGTTGCGCATCACGTAGATTGCCGCGATCTTTCCGTTCTCGATTTCGAGCGCGGTCGTTTGCAGTTCGCCATCGGCTTCCAGCGTGATGAAGCCGGGCAATCCGTTGACGAAACCAAGGCGGACGAGTTTTGAGCCGTTCTCCTGGAGCCAGGCCGCCACACGCTCATATTGGGTCATGACGGCATCGTGGCCCAGGACCACTTCCATGGCTGCCGGACGCTTGCCACCGCCATCGGCATGGGCGCTGACATCGGCCGTCAACATCGCTCCGAGCGCCTTCATGTCGCCGCTGCGCGAGGCGGCGAAAAAGGCCTCGGCAAGCGCGAGGCCTTGCTGCTTTTCCACCTTGAAACGAGGCCGCGCCTCGCGGACATGGGTGCGCGCGCGGGCAGCGAGCTGGCGACACGCGGCGGGTTCGCGCTGGATGGCGACCGCGACCTCCTCAAATCCCAGCCCGAACACATCGTGCAGCAGGAAGGCTGCCCGTTCGAGCGGAGAAAGACGCTCCAGCACAAGCAGCAGCGGCAAGGTGACGTCTTCCTCGTCGTCCTCTTCCACGACGGGATCGGGAAGCCAGGGACCGACGTAGCTCTCGCGCTGGCGTCGAGCGGATTTGAGCTGGTCGAGGCAGAGCCGGGTGACCGTGCGGCGCAGGAACGCCTCGGGCTCGCGCACCTCGCCGCGGTCGGTCCTCATCCAGCGGATGAAGGCCTCGTGCACCATGTCTTCGGCGTCCGCCACGGAGCCGAGCATGCGGTAGGCAACACGCATGAGCTTTGGACGCAGCGGCTCGAAATTCGCTGCTGCGTCCTCGAATCCCGCATTCGCCGTCAAGCGGCGGCCGCCTTGGCAGCGGACCTTATCGCCGCCGGATCGGCCCAGCCACCGAAACCAACCGCGAGGCGGTTGTAGCCGTTGATAACGTTGATCATCAACGTCAGCTTGACCTGCTCTTCCGGCGTGAACTCGGCCTTCAGGGCTTCATAGGCACTTTCATGCGTATGTCCTTCGCAGAGCCGCGTCAGCGCCTCGGTCCAGCCGAGCGCGGCGCGTTCACGATCGGTATAGCAAGGGGCCTCGCGCCAGGCCGACAGCAAATAGATGCGCTGCTCGGTTTCTCCATCTTCGCGGGCAAACACGGTGTGCATGTTGAGGCAGTTGGCGCAGCCGTTGATCTGGGACGCGCGAATCTTCACCAGTTCGCTCAGGCTGGGCTCGAGGCTTGAGGAAATGGCAAAGGATGCGCGTTGCCATTCCTTCATCAGCGAGGGGGCGGCGGCGAAGAGATCAAGTTTGGCGGTCATGATTGGCTTCCTTCTCTTGGTTCCGGCATCATGACGAGACAGCGTCCGCCAATGTGACATGCACACCAAGGTTTTTTGATGCGTGCCGCCCGGGAGGTTCAACGCCACGATGCACACGGCGATGCCTCCGACTGTCGCCTCATGCCTCGGCGCCCTGGGTCGCAAGCGCCTGCATGACACTGGCTTCGAAGGCGCCAGGCACGCGCCCGGCCTCGGCCAGATGCCGGGCATCCCAGTCGCGCGCCACGCGGCCCTCGGCCAGAAGCACGGCGCGGTTGCACAGGCCCGGCACGGCTTCCACGACATGGGTTGAGATGATGACGGCATGGCGGCCGCTCGCCGCAAGGGCCAGGACGATGCGCTTGACCTCAAAGGCCGCGAGCGGATCAAGGCCGTTCAGGGCCTCGTCGAGGATCAACAGGGGCGGCACGCCCAGCAGTGCCGCCGCGATGGCGATCTTGGCCCGCGTGCCCAGCGAATATTCGCCGATCGGCCGCTCCATCCAGCGCCCCAGCCCGAGCCGCATGGCGACGTCGGCGCCAGGCCAATCGTCCTCCGCACAGCCGCGGATCGATGCGACGAGCTGGAGATATTGCCGGCCGGTGAGCGCCGCCGGCAGGTCGGGCGGATCGATGGCGAGACCAAAACCAGCCTTGGCGCGTTCCGGCGCACCGGTGAGATCGACGCCGTTTATCGCGACGCTCCCGGCGAGCAGGCGGATCTGACCGGTGACGGCTTTCAGCAAGGTGGATTTGCCCGATCCGTTGGCGCCGAGAAGGCCGAGGACGTCGCCCGGATTGAGCGTGAGCTCGATGCCGCCAACAACCGGCCGACCACCATAGCCGGCTCCGAGACCGCGAACGGCGAGGATCTCGGGCACGTCGGCGGTACTATCCATGGCGATACCTCTGTCGCGCCCGGTGCCACAGCCACAGGACAAGGGCGGCAAAGCCGATCAGCACGGTGCGCCCATATTCGAGCGACTCGTAGCTGGCGTAGGCGATGGCGCCGAGGAAGCTCAGCGCGGCGACGAACGGCGCGGTCATGAAATAGGCGGCAAAGACCGCGTAGGCGCCGTTCAGCGCCAGCAGCCATAAACCACTGGCAACCGGCAACGCCCATGCCGATGGCTCCGCCGCCAGGGCAGCGCTCGCCGGCAGTGCGAAGAAGGCGACCGACAATTGCAGGGGCAGCCGCGCCAGGCGCAACCAGGCCCTGGCGAAGCCAAGCGGAGCGGTGCGCAGCACAGGCGAGCCGAGCGGGTGGAAACGCGCGCTCAGCATGAACACGACAAGGCCGCCGGCCAGGCCGGCCATGGCTGCCGGGGCGGCGTTGCGGTGGATAAGGCTGGTCGCAGCGGCCAGGCTGGCGGCGACACCGAGCAGGACGGCGGCGCCGGTCAGGCGCCATGACGGCCGGATGCGGCCGGCAGGCAGGTCCCACGCCCAGCTCGAGAGCCAGGCGGGTGTCGAAAGATCGAAGGCACCGAGCCAAGGCCGGCGCCCACTCCCCTCGCCCGCCAAGGCCGCGGTATCGATGTAAATCATGTCGCGGCCCCGAAGCAGGCGCCATCTGGCCGCCGCGCCGAAGCCGGCGGCAAACAGGATCGCGGCGCCAAAGCCCCAGACCGGCGCCAGCGGTTTTGCGATGACGGCACAGCCAACCCCGACCGCCGCCGCGACCATCATGGCCAGCGGGCCGCCGATGGAAAAAGCCGCAACCGCCGCCATGCGCCGGCGCGTTCCGCGCGACAGCGGCAATGCCCTCAGGAAGGGCGCGAAGGCACGCGACAGGCAAAGGCCGGCAAGTCCGCTGCCCGCGAAACATCCCAGGCCAAGTAGTGCCGTCGGCAGGCCGAACGCCCACAATGCCGGCGCTTGCCGCAGCGTGGCCGCCGCCTTATGCAAGGCGAGAGCGATGTCGGCAATCGCGTAGGCCAGCAGAGCGCCGCCGCCGAGCCCGATCCAGGCAAGATCGTGGCGGCGCATCGAGCGCAGGCCAGCCAGCAGCTCGCGCCAGAGCAGTATCAGGACAAGCCTGTCGTGCCGCATGGTTCCATCTTCGCGATCAGGCCTCGCAAGCCAGTTGGACACCCGACATAGATCGGCGACGATTGTGCCACCAGTGGGGCCGTGACGGGTCAGTCTCCCGAAGCGGACTTCGCATTGACGTTCTTCAGGGCGGTCAGGAGATAGTCCTGCATGGTCGCCTGCAGGCTGGTCGTGGCGGTGCGCACCGCCGCCATCGCGTCCTTCACCGCCGCTTCGTCGAAGGGCGTGGCCTTTTGCGCCGCCGCCAGATTGGCGCGTGCGGTGCGCAGTTCGCGCAGCGCCTGGAAGGTGCGCGCCCGGTTGTCGCGCAGCACGCCACGGAACTCCTTCCTTACCTCGGGCGGATAGCTGCTGGCGATTTCCGACAGGAGCACGCGCGCCGCCGCGCCCTGCCGCAGGCCATGCATGGCATAACCGACCAGGAAGAAATTGACGGCGAGCGACAGGGCGAGCAGCACCAACGTCGCCGTCCATAGCCAGGAGCGCCTCAAAGCGAATCCTCCTCTGCTGGATCGGCCGCGATGTCGGCCCCGCCAGTACCGGAGAGTCGCGCCCCGGACGCCAGCGCCAGAAGTTCCGAATCCTGCAGATCGTCCTGCAGCCGCGCCGCCTGGTAGCCCGCCAGCGTCACCGCGATGAGAATGGCCGCCGCGCAGGCCGCCAGCCCTGCCGGCGCCAGCAGGAAGCGCGGCAGCAAGGACGGGCGCGCCGAGCCGGTGTCGATACGGGCCAGCACCTTGCGCGCCAGCGCCTGGTCGTCGCCTTCGATCAGCGTCGCTTCGAGCACAAGCCGGTCGAGAGCGGCGTCCGGATCGTCCTCAGGTCCCGCCTCATCAGCCATGAAGGCCAATGCCTGCTGCCGGAAGGGCGCCGGCCATGCCTCGACGATGTCGCCGAAGCGGCGCCGGTTTCGTTCGAATTCGTCCCGTGTCATGAGGACTTCCTTTCGCGGCCCGCGGCCGCCATTGCCATATGATCCCTGAGTGCGCGCCGGCCACGGACAAGCAGTTGCTCGGCCGAACCGACGCTGCCGCCCATCACCTGGGCGATCGCCGCGATGTCGAGGTCGCCGACGGCCCTGAGCAGAACCGCCATGCGCTGCCGCTCCGGCAGGCGCGAGAGGCCGTCGCGGACGATCGCCAATTCCTGCCGCGCCGCTGTCGTCGCCTCGGCGTCGGCCTCCGGCGAGGCGACTTCATCCCTGATGTCGTCGAGACCGATGAAGCTGCGCAACGCCCGGCGCCGGCGCTGGTCGATGCAGCGATTGGCGGTGATCCGGTACAGCCAGGTCGAGGCCCGCGCCCTGGCGGGATCAAACCGAGCGGCCTGTTTCCAGACAGTCACGAACACCTCCTGCACCACATCCTCGGCGTCGCCGGCATTGCCGAGATAGCGCGCGGCAAACACCCGCAGGCCGTGGCCATGGCGGGCGATGAGCTCGGACAGCGCGCCCTGGCTGCCCGCCGCGATGCGCGCCAGAAGGTCGTCGTCGCCACGGGCCCTCTCATGCGACACGGCGGCAGGCACCTGTCGGCTTGGCGAATCCGAAAAACGCATCGATCCGGATAAGCGCAGAAACGAATTTCGGATGCAAATCCATCACACCAGATGTCAGCGGCGCCAGCGGCGGAAGCCGTGGACTGTATTGCCGTTCGGGCCGGTGAAGCTGCCAGCCGAACGGCCACGGAAAGGTCCACGCGCCGACACCCGCTCTCCGGAGAAGGACTGCCCGTCGGGTCCGGTTCCAGAATAGCTTCTGGCGCAGCGGTCAACAACGCCTCCGACGCATTTGGAGCTCGATGTATAGGTGCCGCCATTGGGGCCGGTGCGGGTGGTCGAGCCGGTATGGATGTTGCCATCCTTGCTGACGCTGCGGCTGATCTCGCCGCCATGCGCCGTGGGCCGTTTCCATTCCTCGGCGGCGGCTGGCGAGGCAGCCGACCAGACGAGCATCGCGCCAAGACAGAGCAAAGGGAATTTGGCTGAAGAGAGCATTTTGTACTCCTGGTTTTGATAGGGATGATCGCCGTGGATCGTCAGTTGGCACGCTCGGCGATCAGCTTGCGGACCGACGCGATCTCGTCGGCCGAGAGCCTGCCGTCGCCATTGCGGTCGGCGAGGTCGAACAGCGGCATGCTGCTGGCGAACTCCTGGTCGGAGACCTTGCCGTCGCCATTCGTGTCCAGGCGCCGCCAGCGGTTGCCGAGCCTCGCCTGCGCGGCATCTGCCCGATCCATGATGGCATCGCGGGCGCTTTCGATCTCCTTCTCGTCGATGACGCCGTCGCCATTGCGGTCGAGCTTCTTGAACAGGCGCTCGCGGGCGGCCGCCATCTCGTCCTTCGAGATGGCGCCGTCATCGTTGGTGTCGATGCGTTGCAGGATGCGCTGACCCGGCATGTCTTGTGCCTGCGCGGCGGAGAGCGGTGCGAGCCCCAGAAGCAGGGCCGCGGCAAGTGTTGAGCGTTTCATGATGATGGTCCTTTCGTTGTCAGGTCGCGGGGGCGACTGCTGACCGATACGCAGGAAGCGCCCTGCCCCTACGCCCGGCGCGAAAGATTCTTTGCCGAGGCTGCCAATCCGTGAGGCTGGCGGTTGCGCCCGGCGGCGCCCTCAAAAAAATCACCGCGTGCCGCGTAGGGGCGGACGAGGCGGTGCGTAGAAGGCCCAGCAGGACGGGCCGCGGCGGGTCGTCCAACCCAACGCGGAGACCAACATGAACAAGATCGTCATGGCCTTTGCCGGCCTGCTGCTTGGCGCGGGCAGCGCCTGTGCCGCGGATGGCGGCAACGCCCGGGAACTCTTCCGGCGCATCGACACCAACGGCGACCGCAGGCTCGAATTCAGCGAGATCCAGGCGGCACGGGCGCTGATGTTCGACCGGATGGATGCCAACCACAACGGCCTGCTCGATGCGGGCGAAGTGCGCGCGGCCGTGGAGCAGGTGAAGTCGCAGCGCGACTTCCAGGCCGCGCAGTTTGCCGGCTTCCAGGCGCAAGCGGACCGCATGGACCGCAATGGCGATGGAAAAATTTCGCGCGACGAGTTTGCCGCCTTCATTCCCGACCGGCTGCTGCGGGCGGACACGAACGGCGACGGCGCGCTTTCGATTTCCGAACTGCGGGCGCTCCGGCGCCAGTGATCCCCGAGACCTTCCACACCACCCAACAAAGGAGAGAGATGATGAAACGGACACTCACGGCGTTTTGCGGCCTGATGATTGGCGCCTCGGTGCTGGCCTCACCGGCCGAGGCCTTGCCGATTGTGCCGACCTCGGGTCCGGTATCGGCCATCACCGCGCCGACGCCGGTCTGGTTCCGGCGCGGCTTCCATGTCGTCGGCGGCGGCTATTACTACAATGGTTACCGGGGTTATGTCCGCGTGCGGCCCGGCTACCGCTACTACAATGGCTACTGGTTCCCCGCCGCCGCCTTTGCCGCCGGCGTCGCGGCGGCGACCGTGCCACCCGTGCCGCCACGTCCGGCCGCCCGGCTGGCCGCCGCGCATGTGCGCTGGTGTCACGAGCGCTATGTCTCTTACCGCGCCTGGGACAACAGCTACCAGCCCTACAACGGACCGCGCCAGCAGTGCTGGTCGCCCTATAGCTGAGGCGATGAAAGCTCCTCACGAAGAGCCCTGTTCAACGCGGCACGGGGGACGACATGATCGACAATCGCTCCATGCCCGCGAGCGCGGTCATACCGGTGCTTTCCTATCCCGATGTCGAGAAGGCCAGCCGCTGGTTTTGCAAGGCCTTCGGCTTCAAGCCGCGGCTGATGATCGGCACCCACCGGGCCCAGCTCGGCTTCGGTGACGGGGCTGTCGTCGTCACCGAACTGAAGAGTGGCGAACGGATAGAGGCGCGGACAGCCAAGCCATTCGCCGTGATGGTGCGCGTCGAGGATGTCGATGCCCACTATCGTCGTGCCGCGCGCCATGGCGCCGCCATATTGAGCCTGCCGACAAGCTATCCCTATGGCGAGCGCCAATATTCCTGCCGCGATCTCGGCGGCCACGACTGGACCTTCTCACAGTCGATCGCCGATGTCGCGCCGGAGGACTGGGGTGGCATTGCCATCGGCAATTGAACGGCCTCGGCCTGCGGTTGCGGGCGCGTGTCGGCACGCAGCGGCTGGCGCCTTTTGTTCAGCGCTGGCCGCACGCGCGGGCGACGCCGGTCCGTGGTGCTGGCTGGCGCCGACACCACGGACGGCATAACGGCCATGGCACAGGATCGCCCCGGTGCCATGGCTGTCTCATGACCTCAATTGCATTTCGGCTTGGCGCTGTTGCAGGCGTCGACCAGCTCGGCCGGCGGATCCTTGTGGAAGACGGTCTTGAAGGATTCCAGCACGTTAGACTGCACCACCGGCAGCGACTGCACGCCAACCCAGGCGGGCGTGGTTTCACCGATAAGCGCCTTCATCATCGCCAGCGCCTCGGCGACACCCTGGTCATAGGGACGCTGCGAACCGGTTGCCTTGAGCGGGCCGCCCTTGGCGATCTCGATCGCCGACTGCAGGCCGAGATCGACCGTGGTGATCGGGATATCGATGCCTTGCGCGCGCATCGAGGACAGCGTGTCGAGCGCCGGCTGATCCCACACCGCAAACACACCCTTCACGTCGGGATTACCGGTCAGGAAGTCGCCAGCGATCTGCGAGACTTTCGAGGGGTCGGTGAAGTCGACCTGCTTCATGACGATGTCGGGCCGGTTCTTCTTCATCCACTCGCTGACGCCCTTGGTGCGCTCATTGGTGCTGAAATAGTCGACGCCGAAATTCACCAGGCCGATCGTGCCGCCCTTGGGCATGCAGGAAGCCAGGATCTGCGCCGCGATCTGGCCATTGCCCTGGCTGTCGGCCGAGATCATCGAGGCAAAATCCTTTGGAGATTCGAGGCCAACCGGGATGCTGTCCATGAACACCAGCTTGATGCCGGCCTCGCCCACCTTCTTGTAGGTCGGCGCCGTGGCGGTGAAATCGACGGGGATGGAAATGATGCCGTCCGGATGCTGCTGGATGGTGTTCTCGATATCGGCGATCTGCTTGTCGACCTGATATTCGGCCGACGCCACGCCAGTGACGGTCACGCCATATTTGGCCAGCGTTTCGCTGATGCCTTGCACCTGCAGCTGCGACCAGTCGAGATTCACCGTCTGCATGGAAATGCCGACCTTGAACTTGCCGGCCTTGACCTTGGCGGCTTCGTCGTCGCTCAATTTCAGCTCGTCCGGCGAGGCTGCCTTTTCGCCATGCGGGCCCTGCCCGACGATGCCCTTGGGGCCAAGCGTGGCCAGGTCGACGCCGGTAACGCATGTGTCCGGAGTCTGCGCAAAACTCATGGACATCGACAGCGCGAACGCGCTGGCGGCGAGGCTCAATGTACAGAAAAGCGAATGGATCCGTGCCGATTGTTTCATGACTTTCCTCCGTTGATCGTTGACGTTTCGTTGCCGTTTGGAGCCGACAATTTTCTGCTGATATCCGTGGATGCGCGCCTTACCTCCTCGTGAACGCGACCGCGGCGACGATGATTGCTCCCTTGATGACGAGTTGCAGTGACGAGCTGACGCCGAGCAGCACCAGTCCGTTGTTGAGCGTGCCGATGATCAGGCTGCCGAGCAGCGTCCCGAGCACGAAGCCACGGCCGCCGAAAAGGCTGCAGCCGCCGAGGATCACCGAGGCGATGACATCGAGCTCCATGCCTTGCACCACGTCGGGCCGCGCCGCGTGCGAACGCGCCGACAGGATCAGCGATGCCAGGCCGGCGAGCGTCCCGGTCAACACGAAGGCCAGCGTGGTGACCTGTTTGATATGGACGCCGGAATAGAGTGCCGCCGTCGGATTGCCGCCCGCCGCATAGACCTGCCGCCCGTAGACGCTGTAGTGCAGGAGCAGGATGCCGGCGATGGTGACGCCAAGCGTCCACAGGATCGGCGCCGGAATGCCAAGCAGGGAGCCCTCGCCGAAGATCGCGAAATAATACTCGTTGGTGATGATGACCGGCTTGGTGTTGGTGACCATCAGCGCCAGGCCGCGCGCGCCGCTCAACGTGCCGAGCGTCACCAGGAAGGACGGGATTTCGAGGCGGGTGGTCAAGACACCGTTGATCAGCCCGATCAGCGCCCCGGTGCCCAGTCCCGCCACCGCGCCGACGACCCAGTTGTTGGCGACGAAAGCCATGGCCAGTGACGCGCTCATGCCCGAAAGCGCCAGCGTCGAGGCGACGGACAGGTCGATCTGCCTGGAGATGATGACGAACGTCATGCCGACGGCGATGATCGAAACCAATGTCGTCTGCCGGCCGATGTTGAGAAAATTGTCGATCGACAGAAACCAGGGCGATGCCAGGCTGAAGACGATCAGCATGATGGCGAAGGCGACGTAGAGCATGTAGGGCCGCTCGCCCTGAAGCAGATGCCGCAGCGTGGCGCGCCCGCCCGGCTGGTTGGCGGCACCTGCCACGCTTGCCATTGGTGCCTTCGCCGGGCTTTTTGTGTCGGTCATGCCGCGTGCTCTTCCGATGGCTGCGAAAGTTGGATGAGGTGATGAAGGTCCTCGGCGCTGCCGAGGTCTTTTCTGGCAATCGTCCTGGTGATCCGGCCATCGACGACGATGGAGATGCGGTCGCAGAGCTGAAGCAGTTCGGACAGATCCGAAGACACCAGCAGCACACCGCTGCCAGCCGTCGCCGCTGCGCGAATGACGCCGTAAATCTCCTCGCGGGCACCGACATCGACACCGACCGTCGGCTCGTCGAGCAACAGCACGCGCGGCCGCGGCTCGTTCCATTTGCCGAACACGACCTTCTGCTGGTTGCCGCCGGACAGGTTCTTCACCGTGGTCGACGCGCCTGGCGCCTTGACGGCCAGTCTGCGCATCGCGGCATTGGCGTGCTCGTTCGCCGGACGGCGCTGCAGCCAGCCAAGGCGGGAGAAATAGGGCAACCGAGGCAGGGTCAGGTTGCGCTCGATCGAATGTTCGAGCACCAGGCCCTGGACGTGGCGGTCCTCCGGCACCAGGGCGATGCCTTGTCGTATTGCCGCCGCGGGATCGGTTCCCTTCAGCGAAACGCCATCCAGGCTGGCCTCGCCCGACTGCACGGGCCGCAGGCCGAAGATCGTCTGCAGGATTTCGGTGCGTCCGCTGCCGATCAGTCCGGCAAGGCCATGGATTTCGCCGCTGTGCAGCTCGAGATCGGTCCGGTCCAGCCGGTCGTTGCCGACGCCCTTCAGTTCGAGCACCAGCTTTTCAGGAGAACCAGTGGAGGATGGCACGCTTTGCCCAGCTGGCCCGCCGTCCGCCTTCAGAACGGCGTGATCCGGCCCGACGATCGCGCCGACCAATTGCCTCATATTGGTTTGCGCCGTGACAAATGTTCCGGCGTTCTGCCCGTCGCGGAACACGGTCACCCGGTTCGAGATGCGGAAGACCTCGTTGAGGCGGTGGGTGACGTAGATCACCCCGACGCCCCGCGCGGCGACCGCGCGGATCGCCTCGAACAGGATCTTCTCTTCATCGTCGGTCAGCGCCGAGGTCGGCTCGTCCAGGATGAGCAGGCGAACGTCGCCCATCAGCGCCTTGGCGATCTCGGTCATCTGGCGATAGGCAAAGGGCAGCGAGCCGACCATGGCGCGGGCGTCGAGCGGGATGTTCTGCGATTTCAGGAAGGCTTCGGCCTGCGCCACAAGCTGGCGCTTCTTCAGGAAGCCGAAGCGCGTCCTCGGCTCTCGCCCCAGCAGCAGATTGTCGGCAACCGAAAGCGATTCTACCAGGCTCAGATCCTGGTAGACGACCGCCACGCCGGCGTCGCGCGACTGGGCGGGCGAAACGAACGAGACCGGCTTGCCGTCGATTTCGATCGAGCCGCCATCATGCACATGCACGCCGCTCAGGATCTTGATGAGCGTCGACTTGCCGGCCCCGTTCTCGCCAAGCAGGGCGTGAACTTCGCCGGATCGGATTTCGAGACTGACGCCGCGCAGCGCATTGACGCCGCCGAACCGCTTCCTGACGCCCTCGACGCGCAGCAAGGGGGCCTCGGACATCAGCACAATCGAACCCTGTTCGACCATGACGCCTGCGCTTCCTCCCGTTGACGCGTCCCCCCACCCTTCATGACGAGATCGTCTTTTTGAGACTTCTCTTACTTTTTTTGTGACTTTTCCATCAGTGATACGAAATGTCAAATGAAGGCTGGTCGCCGCATGAGGCATTTTGAAACAAGCTCAGGCCTCGCTGAAAGATTCCGGCCCGACCTCGCCATGTTCAGTGATGACGGCGTCGAAGCCGTCCATCGGCGCGAAGAAGGCGCGCTTGAGCTTGCCGATCTTGCTCGAGTCGACGACCAGGTAGTTCTCGCGCGTCAGGCTCATCACCTTCTGCTTCACCACCGCCTCGTGGAAATGCTCGCAGGTGGCGCCGCGCTTGGCATCGACGCCCGAGGCCGACAGGAAAGCGACGTTGATGCCAACGCTCTTCAAGATGTCGAAATCATGCGTGCCCGAGAAAGACGCCGAGGCGGGGTGATAGACACCGCCCAGCATGATGATCGTCACATTGGCCTTGCGGGTCAGGCGTTCCGCGACATTCATGGCGTAACATATTGCCGTTATTTGATAATTATCGGGAATGAGGTCGATCAGATGGATCAGCGTCGTGCCGCAGTCGATGAAGATCGTCTCGTCGGGCCGTATCTTGCGCACCGCGTGCAGGCAGGCTTCGCGCTTCGCGGCCGCATGGCTGTCGGCCGCGGTCGCCAGTTCGTAAGGAGCGTCGGTGTCGATCTCGGCCGCTGCCAGTATATGCCCGCCGAGATAGGCGATCTGTCCCTGGTTGGTGGCGATATCACGCCGCACCGTCATCTCGGAGACGCCAAGAAGAATTGCCGCTTCGCTGAGATGAATGACCCGCCGTTCCGACAGCAGATGGATCAGCCGGGCTGTCCTTTGCGCTTTGCGAGAAGTCATGCGTCGGGCCTGTCGGTCACGTGAAATGTGAGGAACTTAACAACTGCTCGCATTCAGTTGCAAGCGCGGTGTGCCGAGCCGCCCTGCCGTCATGAACGGACAGGCCGAATTGACGGTTCGGGGGATGAGGCAGAAGGAAGGCAGCGATCGGCCAGATATTGGTTGAGCGTATCCATGAACGCGTCGATGTCGGCCACCGTCGTGCGATGGTTCACGATGGCGCAGCGCACGACCAGCTCGCCGCTGACGGTTGTCCACGAAGGCGCGGCCAGGCCGGATTCCTGAAGATCCAGCACCAGGTTGCGGACAAATTCGGAGTCCGCGCCGCGAATGCCGAAACACACGATATTGAGCGCCACGGGCGCCTTCAATTCAAATGCCGGATGGCGTTGCAGAGCTTCGGCGAGATGGCGGGCGAGCATGCATGTGTGTGCGATCGAGCCGCCGATACGATCCGTCCCAAGCGCTTCGATTGTCATCCATGTTTTCAAGGCGCGGAATCCGCGCGACAGGTCGGGGCCGAGATCGCAGGGCCATGTTTCGCCGGCGGCAAGCCCGCGATTCGCCCGCTGCAGATAGGCGGCCGGCTGCGCGAACGCGCGCTTGTGGGCATCGCCATCGCGCACCAGAAGGAACCCGGCATCGTAGGGAACCTGGCCCCCTTTGTGGAAGTCGAGCGCCACCGATGCCGACTTTTCGATGCCCTTGAACAGTCCACGCAAGGAATCGGACAGCACGGCGAGCGCACCGATCGCGCCATCGACATGGAACCAGAGTTTTTCCCTCGATGCGATTTCGGCGATGTCGGCCAGCGGATCGATGGCCCCGGTGTTCACCGTTCCCGCGGTGCCGACGACCAGAAACGGCAGGAACCCGTCGGCGCGGTCCTGTTCGATCGCCGCACACAACGCGCCCGGCAGCATCCTTCCGGCATCGTCGACCGCGATGGTCCGCAGATTTGCCGATCCGATGCCGGACAGCTGCATTGCCTGCGCGATGCAGGAATGCGCCTCGGTGGACGTATAGGCGACCAGCTGGCGGTCGCAGTCGCGCAGGCCGGTCTCCCTGACGGATGGGCTCAGCGCCTCGGTCTTGGCGATCGTCAGCGCGACGAAGTTTGCCATCGAGGATCCGGTGAGGAACAAGCCGCTCGCGCCACGGGGGTAGCCGAGCGCCTCGCTCATCCAGCGCACGATCTGCTGTTCGACCACGAGACCGGCATGGTCGCGGCCACCGCAATTCATGTTCAGGCCGCTCGCGACGATTTCCGCCACCATGCCGATCGGCGTACCCGCGCCGTGAACCCAACCCATGAATGACGGATGCAAATTGCCGGTTGCGAACGGCATGATGTGCGTGCGCACATCATCGAGGACATCACCCAGTTCGCGAGGTTCGTTCGGCAGCGGCCGGGCAAACCGCGCGCGCGTTTCATCGCTCGGCCGCTGCCACACCGGTCTCTGCCTGATCGTCTCGATGTGGGTGATCATGTCGTCCAGCATGCCGTGCGCGGTCTTGCGAAACTGATCCCAGTCCGCTGGATCGAGGCTGGTCTCGGCCGCACTATCGGCGGCCGGGTCGCTCTGCTCGGTGGATCGCGGCATCAGGCATCTCGCGGATGGTGCAGGACCGCCGCCAGTTTCTGGAAGAAAACGTCGAGCCTGGATTCGATCGGACCAAACGCCTGCTGCAGCGACTGGCCGGCCGACAGTCGCGTCGAAACGCCGATCACATCGGGAGCGGAGGCGGCAACACGCAGCACCGTGCGCGAGCCCAGGCGCACGGCTTGCCCGACATGGCAGATCGGGCCTCCGTTGAGACCGCGCATCGACAGCTGAATAGCCTGGCACTCCTCGAACGACGCGAAAGCGCCGGCGCGGTTCGTGACGGTCAACGGGACCATGGCGCGTGAGCCGAGATGATCGCCTTCATCGTCCTGATGCAGTGAGATGCCTTTCACGGCGTCGATGCGAGACCGCACCAGTCGGACGAACTCTTCCTTGACGAGGCTTTGCCGGGCCTCGTCGATCGCGGCATAGCGCTCGAGATGGGCGAGCGCCGCGATCCAGCGCAAACCCAGCCCCAAATTCAATTCCGACTTGAACGCGAAGCTCATCCTTTGGCGAAGGGCCGCCGGCCAGTCTTGCGCCGCGGTGTATTCCGCCAGGCCCGCCGGGATATCGGACCTCGCCGCAAGCTCCTCGGCCAGTGACGGCGGGATGAGAAGCGCGCCGGAAAAAGGCGGGCCGGCGATGAACTTGGAGCCGGTCAAGGCCACCACGAAGCCATCCGCCAGATCCTGCCCCAGCCGCGAAATCGAGCCGCGGAACTGGCAGGCATCGACGATGACCCGCACCCGTCCGGGAGCAAGCGCCGCGACATGGCGCGCGGCCTGCCGCGTTACGGCCGGCAAACCTGTTTTCGACGCATCGAGCACGTGGACGAGGACATCGCGATCCCGCCTCAATTCCAGCTCGACGGTGGCGATGATCTCGGCATCGATTTCGTGCTGATGGCGAGGCTCGCCCGTCTCGTTGCGGATGGCAATCGTGCGCACTTCGATGCGGTCCGGCGGCAGGCCGTCAAGCGGCGCGCCAGCCTCGACGGCGCTGCCGAGTGCCGTCAGATCCGAGTAATGACGCCCCGCTGCCGCGCGTGGCACGCCATTCCCCGTCTCGTCAGGCGCGACAAGCACATTGGTCAAGGGGCGCCTGGAGACGCCTGCAATCATGCACAGCGCGAGAAGCTCCGCATCCGTTCCGGAGGCGGCGAGAACGACGTCCGCCCCCGCACAGCCAAGATTGCCGGCAATCCGGTCGCGAATGTCGGCGAACCATTGATCTACAGGGAAAGGCGACGCGATATCCACGAGGCGCGCCAATTCGACCCCAGCCGCCTGAAAACCCTCACGCGAGATGTTGCTTGCCGTTGTCGATGAGAATGAGATCTCGTCGTCGGCCGGGGTTGCGCGCGTTCCATAGCGGTTGCGGCGCGTGATCGCATCCGGCCAGATGCGCCTGTCGCCACCCGTGCCGAGCAGGAAGGAAACGGAGGCCGGGGAACGGCGCTCCGGGCCCTCCGTTTCCGGGACCGGGTTCGCCGGCACCTGCAGGATCCCGCGCTGAGTTGCAGGCATGATGGTCTCCGTGGTCAGGGCTGCGGTAGCGAGGCGATCAAAGCGGTTCATTGGCCGCCACGGCACCGGCCAGGTAGGAGATCTGGATGTCATGGCTGATCAGCGGTTGCAGATCGCTCGCCCGCTGCGTGAATTCCAACCCGCACCGGTCGACATAGGCACGATCGACGCGTTCGCAGAAACCCGGATCGATGATCTTCTCGCCATCCCAGAAAACGGCGTGGCCGGTGTTGGGAACGGTCGGCGACACCACGCCTATGATCGCCGGCTTGGCCCACAGCATGTAGATGCTGCTCAGGAGGACGAAACCGCATTTGTTGGCAACGCCGCGCATGATCGAATGGCTCATCGGGCCGCCAAGCGGATAGGCCGGATCGCAGCCTCGCGCGATGTCCTCGATCTCCTCGTAGGTTCGGCCGGTGAGCATCGCCAGGGCACAGACCAGGCAGTCGTCGTGGGTTCTCTGGTAGACGGCCGGTTTTCCGGTATGGGCACATTCGGTCGTCGGTGTTGGCAGCGTCCGCGCCACGCGCCGTGCCAGCGCGTGTTCGAATGCCGCGAAGAGCTTGCGCATGGCGCTCTTCTTGTAGGGAAAGATGCTCTCCCAATCCATGGAATGGACGATCATCGCCACATCCGCCTCGAACACCAGCAGGCGGCCGTCGGCGAGTTCGGCGCAATCGATGGCGAAGTAGTCCAGCCCGAGACGTCGATGCAGCGCATCGAAGGAACGCGCGTGGCGCACCGCGAAATCGCTGTCGAAATTAGCCATCCACAGCGCTTCCTCGGCACGCCTGTCTTCGTGCTGGGTCATGCCGGCGTTGAGATAATGGACCATCCAGTGCTCGGAAACCGCGAGATGGCTGGCATAGGGTCGCCCGTTGATGAACGCGACGCGCTGCTTGCGGAATTTGCCGTCCGTCCCGCTGTAGTCGATGAAGGGCGTGACATAGAATTCGGTCTCGGGGTGCGAATTCAGATAGGCCGAAAGCTCGGATCGCGTGGCGATCTTCTCCATTCCCTTGCCGGCATGCGTGCCGAGCGGGCGGACAATCACCGGAAACGCCTTCGCCACGAGGAGTGCGTCGACCTCGATGTCCCCGCAAGCCAGCTTATCGAGCGCGGTCCGATCGACGCGCGCGGCGGCAGGCGCCAGGATCGACGGTTCGTCCTTCAACGCTTCCGCGACCCCGTCCCTGGACAAAGCCATGATGAGGCGCGGCGCGTTGTTCAGGATCGGGCCGGTCCAGTCGCGCAGCAGCCGGTCGAGGTTTGCCAGCACGGCCAGGTTTTCGGCGGACTCGCCGACAGCCACGAAGGCGACATCGTGCTCGGGAACATCCCCGAGGTCCGCCGTATCGGCGTCGACATAGTAGAGCAGCAGGTTCGCGTCGGAGTGCTCGAGCAGGAATTCGATCGGCGTGTTGGCCATGAAGTCGCCGGCCGTCATGAAGACAAGGACGTTCGGTCCCGTACCGCGTCCGTTGCGTATCAGATATTTGCGACTGATCTCGAGCGCGGCCTTCTGGCTGAGCGCCGCCTTGTCTTCCTCGCCGATCGCATGAAGCAGGATCGACACATCCAGGAACGCCGCGGCATCGGTGATATCGGCCGAAATGCGCCCGAACAGCGCGTCCCACAAGGGAGAAATATCGCGCCCCTCGAAGACGGCCCGCACGATGGGCGCCTTGCCCATGATGAGATTCGGTTCGTCAAGGGCCTCGATTTGAACTGCCGCGCTTTTCAAGCCCTCAAGCCTTCCGTCACGCGGTGGTTACGGCCGGTTCAGCCTCCACGCCGCTTGCACGATGTGCGTCTCCACTCTGGCTCCCCGCGCTTGTGCGAGCCTTGTGGCGTCCTGATGCGCAGGTCGGAAGAATGCGTGGCTTGAGGGATCACAGGCTCGGGCGTGCATCGGACTTTGCGTGGTTTCGGTGGTTTCGCGGTCGCGGGAGGCTATGCCGCTTCCTTCACTCGCCACTCTTCGCCGAGGTCCCCGCCCCGAACCGCAACCCGTCCATCAAGAGCTTGACCAGCCGGCGCGAGCGGTCGCGCCATTCCGGGGTATCGGGGGCCGAGTAGATGCCGGAGAGCGCGTGCAGCTCTTTAACGGAGAGAGCGCGATTATTCGCGAATCTATGGGTCTCGGGTGTAATGTCCTAGGCAGCGTCATCCGACAACAATAACGGCCTTTCGAAAAGCGAAGATGACGATAGCGCTAACGTCGGCGAAGCAACACCTACCAACACGTTGGGTCCAAATGCAATAGCCTCAATGTTGACGTGCATATCGCGCTCGAATGGCTTAAGTCTTACAGCACCAAAGTAGTCGCCGACCCGTTCCGTTCGTGCTGCTGGGCAGCCAGTCTTGGCTCTCTGTATGTCGACTTCCAACTGACAACCGATCGGTATCTCACGGCCTTTCCCTTTGACACCAGGAACGGAAATCGTCATTCGCTTCTCGAACGATTTGACAACATAAAATACGTTTGTGCCAACAGCCATGATGCGAGCAGCAGCTTGGAGAATCGGGATTTCTGTTATGCGAGCGAGGTCCCTTGCCCGATCCGTTATTGGGAATCGAGTACTCCATTCGTCTCGCAAGAAGCGAGCTACGAAGGCTCTTGGCGCCAAAAGTGTGCGAGCAAACTCGTCACAAATTGCCTCGTGCTTCCAGTATTCCACCTCGCTTTGAGGGGTGTAGGAAAACTCTCGATAGACCAACAGATGAGCAATCTCGTGGGCAACGCAAAACCGGGCATAGGAAGGCGAGAGACTATCTGAAGACAGACGAATTTCAGTCTTCTCGCCTAACCGTCGTGAAAAGCGCATATATGCTTTGTTTGGCTGCACACTATCGGAGCGTGTAATTTGTACACCTAGGTAATCGCAGATTCGGCCGATCTGGATAGGAACTGCCGGATAGCACGTCAGCAGTTCTGAAGCCTTTTGCTCCAATACGGACCGATATTCTTGAATACCCATCGTCTGTCCTCAGTTTTGCTCGATGAACCTCCACACGCTCGGAGCCCCGTTGGGATAAGTTTCCGCAACTGACGGGTCGTTCCGGGCGACATCCGCAGGATCGGGGCGAAAACGCAAACTATTGGCCCCCCTTGCGGCCCTTCGTTGGACAGTAAGTTCAGCACGCTCGGATACACGACGCTCAAGTCGATCGACTGAATCAGTGCTCAAGACTACATTTAAGACGTAGTCCGACATCTCCATTTTTTCTGGCTCCGACAGACCGGCAAGCGTAACCCGGTCCACGAAGACGCAAAGCTTATTTAGTCGCCCAAAACGCTTAATCTGGGCGCTTAGGTGTCCACCGGAAAGCTTGTCGTTATTCTCAAGCTCGAAATCGCTGAGTTTCTGAACTACGTCGTCGACAGCAATCGAAACCTCGGCGATTTTCGGCTTCACAATTGCACAATAGAGCGCGACACTTCCCGCAGGAAGTGACAAATCCTTTTCCATCAAGCGTGCTGCTCGAGCACGATTGGCGGCGCCAACGCCTCTGCCGGCGTCAAGTCCAGCGTAGAACTGCTTCAGCGTCTTTCTCGGTCGCTCTTCAAGAGCCTCCAATTGTACAACTTCGAATTCTTTGAATAATTCACGGTACTTAAGCTTCTCCAAAATGATCCTAGCGCTTTGACTTCCCGTCTTGTTTATTGCAGCGTCAGACAGCGCCCCATCGATCAACTGCTCATCACTCATCATTAGAATTCGTTCAACTAGGGATTGTTCGAATTGGCTCGATTCTTCCGCTGTCCGTCCCCACAGCTCAAACAACGCACGGTCCAACATCGCGCCCGCAGCTAATTTCGTGCGGTGAAAAAGCACCGTTTCAGCTAGCTCGTAACGCCATTCGAGCAGACCCAGTATTGCCGAGACCCCGTCGGTCCTGATGCGTCCGTTGTTTTCCAGCGCGATTACAAAACGGTCATGGGGTGACGGCGGCGTCGGCTTGCGAAGCTCTGTTATCGGTGCATGATTTGCCGACGGCTGGGAGCGGATTTCCATGTATTGAAATATTCTATCGTCAAAAGATCGAGATTTCCCCACATGATGCCAATCCCTATGTATATAATCTAATAGATCGGCACATATTGTGTTTGCAACAATATTTGCACAGACCTCGCGCCGTATATCAGCACTCCCATCCAATATAATTCGCTCTCTGGCGTGCTTATCGTCGTCACCAGGCGGGGATTTCCTTATCAAAAGCCGCGCTATGTCGGTAGGATCGATAGATCCCACCAAAGAATCAGGAAGGTACTTTCGGTACAAGCGGTTCACGAGATCGCTTAGCGACTCCCGACCAACCGCTGTGTGCTGACTCCAATCCTTCTTGTCGAAGATGAGTGTTAGCCTTTCGTCGGCATCATGTTTACCGACGAGCTCAAGCTCGTCTTCTATTGTATGTCCCGCAGCGATGTGTCCAATATCATGCAGCAGAGCGGCCAGTCGCACGAATCGTTCTTCGCTTTCAGTTAACGGCACCGAATTGGCAGAACCGCGTTTCCACTTGCGGGATGTTATTTTCTCAGAGTTAAACTCGATGGCGGATATCATCCGCTGAGTGAGCGCGACTACGCCCAGGACGTGTTCCAACCGCTTATGGGTGGCCCCACGGTATACATAGACTGCTTGACCAAGTTGATTAATACGGCCGAGTCGCTGAAACGCCGGATGATCAATGATTCTAACTTCTTCGGGATAAAACCAAGCGAACCCCGTAAACGGCAGAAAAAACTCTTGCCTATCGGCTTTCGTGGTTTTCTCCGTCTCAAGCCGATCTCGAAGCGGCTCTGCATTCGAGAGAAGGTCTAGACTTGGCATTTTCGGCTGATTGGAACGGCCCATTCGCGACTCCCGTAGGCTTCGTGAGTGTACCATCGTAACGTCCTTCGGAAAAGACAATGCTGCTCGTCGCATGGCGCCAATGCGAACTGGCATCGAGCAAGTTACCGGAAATCCCAAACCGACTCGGTGATATCAACCGAAGAACGAACCCGGCGGCACGACAGTAGCCACCATATCTCCCTCACCCGCCCTTCGCGCCCTTCCCCGCCCCGAACCGCAACCCGTCCATCAAGAGCTTGACCAGTCGGCGCGAGCGGTCGCGCCATTCCGGGGTGTCGGGGGCCGAATAGATACCCGAAAGCGCGTGCAGCACGTCGGAGGCGTCGACGTCGCCGCGGATGGTGCCGTCGGCCACCGCTGCGTCAACCAGTTGCCGCAGGGCCTGCGATACCCTTCCCGACGTGTCGGAAAACAGCGTCGAATTGGTGGTGAGCAGGATGCGCAGGCTGGTCGCCAGCCCGCGCTTGGTGGCGATGTAGTCGACGAAGCGCTGCATCCACTGTTCCAGCGCGACATCGGACGGATGTTTTTCGGCGAGCTCGCCGGCGGCCGCGCACAGCGCCTCCACCTCGCGCCGGTAGACCACCTCGACCAGATGCTCGCGCGTCGGAAAATGCCGGTAGAGCGTGCCGATGCCGACGCCGGCACGCCGCGCGACCTCTTCCAGCGAGGCATCGATGCCGCGCTCGGCGAAGACGATCGCGGCCACCTCGACCAGCCGGTCGCGGTTGCGCTGCGCATCGGCACGCAGCCGCTTGGCCTCGGCGGCGTCGGTCTTCTGTCCAGCGCTGGACGGCTCTGCGGCCAATTTCTTTCTCCACGTCGTGTCGAGGGCTTGAACCCAGCCGGGTCAACCCCCACGTAATAAACGGAGGCGCCTCCGCTTTAGTGGAGCACCTTTATCATATAATCAGGGGAACCGGTATGTCACGTCTTTCAAACCTGCAAGCCGACATCTCCCCTGCCCGCCTGTCTCACGCGAGATTCGCTGCCATCTCCACTTCCGCCAACACCTGACCACAAGGTTACCTTGCCCTTCGCCGGCAAGGCACCAGTTCATTTCCCATCCGCGTCAAGCAAACTGGAGCCAGACGCCCATGACCAGCCTTCCCATCACGCTTACCATCAACGGACACCGACACGAACTGGAGGTCGATCCACGCGTAACCTTGCTCGACCTGCTGCGCGAACGGCTTGATCTCACCGGCACCAAGAAGGGCTGCGACCGTGGCCAGTGCGGCGCCTGCACGGTGCTGGTCGACGGCAAGCGCATCAATTCCTGCCTGACGCTGGCGGTCAGCCAGGACGGTGCCAATGTCATGACCATCGAAGGCGTCGCCCGTGGTGAAGAACTGCATCCGGTGCAGGCCGCCTTCATCGCCCATGACGGCTTCCAGTGCGGGTTCTGCACACCCGGCCAGATCATGAGCACGCTTGGCCTGATCGCCGAGGGGCAGGCCGGCGACGATCCCGAACGCATCCGCGAGGGGCTGAGCGGCAACATATGCCGCTGCGCGGCCTATGGCGGCATCGTCGAGGCCGTCCTGGAAGCCCAGCAGCAGCTTGCCCAAGCCGACCGGAGGACCGCGGCATGAAAGACTTCGACTACATCAAGCCAGCCACCATCCCCGATGCCATCGCGGCCGCGGCCGCGCCGGGTTCGGCCTATCTCGCCGGCGGCACCAATCTGCTCGATCTCATGAAGGGCGGCATCACCAGCCCCGAGCGCATCGTCGACATCTCGCGGCTGCCGGAGCTCAACCGCATCGAACGGCTCGACGATGGCGGCCTGCGCATCGGCGCGCTGGTGCGCAACGCCGATCTCGCCCATGACGCGGCGTTCGCCAAGGCTTATCCGGCGGTGGCGGAAGCGCTGCTGTCGGGCGCCTCGGCGCAGCTTCGCAACGCCGCCACCGTCGGCGGCAATCTCCTGCAGCGCACGCGCTGCAGCTATTTTTACGACACCGCCAGCGCCTGCAACAAGCGCGAGCCCGGCGCCGGCTGCGCGGCACTTGGCGGCGAAAACCGCCTTCACGCCGTGCTTGGCTGGAGCGATGCCTGCATCGCCACCCATCCGTCGGACTTCTGCGTGCCGCTGGTGGCGCTCGACGCCGTGGTCGAAATCGAGGGCAAGGAGGGCCGGCGCCACGTCACGCTGGCGGAATTCCACCGGCTTCCCGGCGACACGCCACAGCGGGAGAATGCGCTGGAGCCCGGCGAGCTGATCGTGGCGGTGCGGCTGCCGGCGGAGGCGGCCTCCTTCGCCGCCAATGCCCGTTACCTGAAAGTGCGCGAACGCACCTCCTATGCCTTCGCGGTCGTCTCGGCCGCCGCGGCACTTGTCGTCGACGGCGGCAAGATCCGCGCCGCAAGGCTGGCATTGGGTGGCGTCGCGGCCAAACCATGGCGGGCGCGTTCGGCGGAAGCCGTCCTGCTCGGCGCCGATGCGAACGAGGCAACCTTCGCCAGCGCGGCCAACGCCGCTTTGGCCGACGCCAGCCCCTCCGGCGACAATGCTTTCAAGATCGAGCTTGCCCGCCGCATCGTGGTCAGGGCGCTAATGTCTGCCCTGGCGGGAACGCCCGAGCGGCTGCCGGCCCTTCCCGCCTCCCCGTTCTCGAACATTCCTGGAGCGCGCCATGACGCTTGAACTCAGCCTCAACCAGCAACCCACCCATGCCCGGCAGGGCTCCAGCATCGGCCAGCCGCTGACCCGTCGCGATGGCTTCCTCAAGGTCACCGGCGCGGCCCGCTTCGCGGCCGACAACCATCCGCCCGGCATGCTCCATGCTGTGTTGGCCGTCAGCAGCATCGCGCGCGGCCGCGTTGCCGCGCTGGATATCGAGGCGGCCAAGGCGCATGCGGGCGTGGTCGAGGTGATGACGCCCACGAACCGGCCGGCGCTGGCCGCCGATCCGGATGCCAAGGACCATCCTTTCATGTTCCGGCTCGACTTGTTGCAGAACGATCAGGTCCGCTACCCCAACCAGACCATCGCCGTGGTGATCGCCGAGACGCTTGAGGCGGCGACCGAAGGAGCGGCGCTGCTGTCGCCGCGCTACGAAGCGCTGCCGGCGCGCGTCGGTCTCGACGACGCCGAAAGCTTCGTGCCGCGCGGTGTCGGCGTCGGCGGTCCGGCGGTGCAGCACAAGGGCGATAGCGAGGCCGGCCTCAAATCGGCAAGGACGCGGATCGAGGCGACCTACGAGACACCGGCCCAGTACCACAACGCCATGGAGCCGCATGCGATCGTCGTCGCCTGGGATGGCGACCGGCTGTCGATCGACACGCCGAGCCAGGGCCTGGCCATGGCGCAGGGCCGCATCGCCGGCCTGTTCGGCATCGCGCCGCAAAACATCCACATCCGCAGCCCCTTCCTCGGCGGTGGCTTCGGCTCCAAGGGCATGATTTCCGGGCCGCAGGTGCTGGGCATCCTGGCGGCGCGGCTGGTCGGCCGCCCGGTCAAGCTGGTGCTGCGGCGCGAGCAGATGTACGGGCCGGTCGGCCATCGCGCGCCGACGCGCCAGACCTTGCGCATGGGCATGGATGGCCAGGGGCGGCTGACCGCCATCCACCATCACGCCAGGACCGCGTCGAGCACGTTCGACGATTTCTTCGAACCGGCGGCGGACGCCTCGCACACGCTTTATGCCAGCCCCACCATCACCACGTCGCACGAGGCAGTGAGGCTCGACACCGGCACGCCGCTGTTCATGCGGGCGCCCGGCGAAGCCACCGGCTCGATCGCGCTGGAGAGCGCCATCGACGAGGCGGCTCAAGCCTGCGGCATGGACCCGCTGGAATTCCGGCTGAGGAACTATGCCGAGGTCGAGCCGATGACCGGCAAGCCGTTTTCCTCCAAGGCGCTGCGCGAATGCTACAGCCAAGCCGCTGAGGCGTTTGGCTGGGCGAGCCGCCCGCTTCAGCCGCGGCTGATGCGCGACGCCGACGGTTTCCTCACCGGCTGGGGCATGGGCACGGCGACCTTCCCCGCCATCATGTTCCAGGCCGAGGCGCGTGCGGTGCTGAAGGCCGATGGCAGCGGCCTGATGGAGACTGGCGCGCAGGACATGGGGCAAGGCGCCTGGACCGCCTTTGCCCAGATCGCCGCCGACGGACTGGGGCTCGACATCGACCAGGTCGATTTCAGGGCCGGCAGCTCCGACCTGCCCAATGCGGGCATTGCCGGCGGCTCCGGTCACACGGCGACAGCCGGCATGGCGATCCACAATGCGGGTGCCGCCGTCATCGCCGGGCTCGCCGATCTCGCCACCGGCAACGAGGCCTCGCCGCTGTTCGGCGCGGGCAACGAAGGCGTGCTGGCACGCGGCGGCCGCCTGTACCGGCGCGACGATGAAAATCGCAGCGAAAGCTATGCCGAGATTCTTGCGCGCGCCGGCCTCACGGAGATCGAAGGCCGTGGCAAGGGCGCTCCGGACCCGGCATCGCAGGAGACCTACGCCAAGCACGCGCATGGCGCCGTCTTCGCCGAGGTCAAGGTCGATCCCGATTTCGGGCAGATCCGCGTCACCAGGCTGGTCGGCGCGTTCGCCGCCGGACGGGTCATCAATCCCGGGCTGGTGCGCAGCCAGTATTATGGCGGCATGATCTGGGGCGTCTCCTTCGCGCTGCATGAGGAAGCCATCACCGACCGGCGCTCGGGCCGCATCCAGAACGCCAACCTCGCCGAATACCATGTCCCGGTGAATGCCGACGTGCCGTCGGTCGAGGCACTGCTGGTCCACGAGGACGACCCTTACGTCAACGCGCTCGGCATCAAGGGCGTTGGCGAAATCGGCATCACCGGCACCGCCGGCGCGGTCGCCAATGCGGTCTGGCACGCGACCGGCGTGCGGCCCCGGCGCTTTCCGATCCGCATCGAGGACCTGCTGATCTGAGGGAGACCGCGTAACAACCGGAAAGCCAGGGCCTGGCTTTCCGAACGACGAACACCCGGAGCGAAAGCGATGGGCCGGACGGCTGGCGCTAGGGCCGCCGGCTGTCCCGCCTGCCCAACATGAGATCAACCGACTTCGCGTCAAGCAACTGGAGCCAGACGCCCATGACGAAAATCCCTGTCCATCTCGACATCAACGGCAACCATCACGAACTGGAGCTCGAGCCGCGCGTGACGCTGCTCGACGCCTTGCGCGACCGGCTCGGCCTGACCGGCACCAAGAAGGGCTGCGACCACGGCCAGTGCGGCGCCTGCACCGTCCACGTCGACGGCGAGCGCGTGCTGGCTTGCCTGACGCTGGCCGTTCAGGCCCAAGGCCGCGCCGTCACCACCATAGAGGGGCTTGCACGGGAGGGCGAACTGCATCCCGTGCAGGCTGCCTTCCTCGAGCAGGACGCCTTCCAGTGCGGTTATTGCACTCCCGGCCAGATCATGTCGGCGGTGGCCTGCATCCGCGAGGGCCATGCCGGCTCGGATGACGAGATCCGCGAATACATGGCCGGCAATCTCTGCCGTTGCGGCGCCTATCCGCACATTGTCGCCGCTGTCCGCCAGGCAGCTTTGGAGGTCTCATCATGAGGGATTTTTCCTACCTGCGCCCTGCTTCAGCCGATGCTGCCCGCGAGGCGGCCGCCCTGCCCGGCGCCATGCTGCTCGCCGGCGGCACCACGCTGATCGACCTCGCCAAATGCGGCGTGGCCGAGCCCGACACGCTGGTCGACATCACCCATCTCAAGGGGCTGGACTCGATCGAGGTGACCGAGCGCGGCGCCACCATCGGCGCGCTGGCCAAAATGGGCCATGTCGCCGACCATGCCGATATCAAGAGCCGCTTCCCCGCCGTCTCGGAAGCGTTGTGGCAGGCGGCTTCGGCACAAATCCGCAACATGGCGACCATGGGCGGCAATCTGATGCAGCGCACCCGCTGCCCCTATTTCCGCGATCCCTCGAATTTCCCCGCCTGCAACAAGCGGCAGCCCGGCTCGGGCTGTTCGGCGATCGGCGGCGTCACGAGGGGACATGCCGTGCTCGGCACCAGCGAGGCCTGCATCGCCATGTATCCCGGCGACCTCGCCGTGGCCTTGGTCGCCTTCGACGCGGTCGTCCATCTCGGCGAGCGCCGGGTTTCGGTCGACGACTTTTTCCTGCTGCCCGGCAGCACGCCCGACAGGGAACACGCGATCGAACCGGGAGAGATGATCACCGCCATCGAAATCCCCGGGACCGCCGCTGCCCGCCGCTCGACCTACCTCAAGATCCGCGATCGGCAATCCTACGAGTTTGCGGCGGCCAGTGCGGCCGTCGGCATCGAGTTCGAGGCGGACGGCCGCACCATCCTTGACCTGCGCGTGGCGCTCGGCGGCGTCGCCACAAAGCCGTGGCGTGCGCGCGCCGTGGAAGCGGCGCTGAAAGGCAAGGTGCTGGAGCCGGAAACCGTCCACGCGGCCAGCCTGCTCGCCGTCGAAGGCGCCGTCGACCATGGCGCCAACCATTACAAGATCGAGCTCGCGCCGCGCGTCGTCGCGCGCGCCATCCTCAAATTGGGAGAGACGGCATGACCGTTCACACAAGACATGGCGATGCTTCGGATGGCGTGACGGCGGAAGCCGTCGGCGGCCGGCTGTCGCGCGTCGACGGCCCGGCCAAGGTCACCGGCGCCGCGAAATACGCCGTCGAGCAACAGCTCGAAGGCCTCGCCTATGCCGTACTGGTCGAGAGCACGATTGCATCGGGCAAGGTGCGCGCGATCGACACCACCGCCGCTGAAACCGCGCCCGGCGTGCTGCAAGTGCTGACGCCGGACACCATCATCAGCCTCAGGACCGCCTCGGACTGGTTCGGCACGCCGCCACCCGACAGACCCTATTGCCCGCTGGCGCGCGACATCACCTTCTCGGGCCAGCACGTCGCTGCCGTGGTGGCGGAAACCTTCGAGCAAGCGGTCGCCGCGGCCGCCCTGGTCAAGGTCAGTTACGACCAGACGCCGGCCATCGTCGACCTCAGCGACGGCAAGGCCGGCGACGGCATTCCGATCGACACCATGACCAAGGAATGGGGCGACGCGCAAGCCGCTTTCGCCTCGGCCCCGGTCCGGGTCGGCGCCGCCTACAACACGCCGCGCGAATACCAGGCGCCGATGGAGCCGCATGGCCTGATCGCCCACTGGGAAGGCGATCAGTTGACCGTATGGGAGCCGAGCCAGTGGCTGGACGGCATGGCGCGTACCTATGCCGAATGGTTCGCCGTGCCGTTCGAGAATGTCCGGCTGGTCTCGCCCTATATCGGCGGCGGTTTCGGCTCCAAGGCGCTGGCGCTCAGCCATGGCGCGGTGGCGGCATGTGCCGCCAAGATGCTCGGCCGGCCGGTGCGGCTGGTGATGACGCGGCCGCAGACCTTCACCAGCTATGGCGGGCGCGCGGCGACGCGGCAGACGGTGGCGCTCGGCGCCGACCATGACGGCGTGATCCAGTCGATCGTGCATCGCGGCGTCAATGAAACATCCATGGACGGCATGTGGGTCGAGCCGCTTGGATCGGTCACCTCGATCATGTACGCGACGCCGAATTTCTCCTCACGGCAGAACGTCGTGCGGGTAAATTCGGTGGTGCCGGGCGCCATGCGCGCGCCGGGCGAAAACCCTAGCGCCTTCGGCATCGAAAGCGCCATCGACGAACTCGCCTACGAGGTCGGCATCGACCCGCTGGAGATTCGGCTGCGGAATTATGCCGAGCAGGATCCCCATGCGAAAAAAGCCTGGTCGACCAGGCAGTTGCGCGAGGCTTTTGCAGCGGGAGCGGAACGCTTCGGCTGGGCCAGGCGCACGCCCGAACCGCGCTCGATGCGCGACGGCAACCAGCTGATCGGCTGGGGCGTCGCCGCCGGCACCTATCCGGTGCGGCGCGCCTATGGCGAGGCGATCGTGCGCATCCTCGCCGACGGCTCGGTCGAGGTCGAGAGCTCCTCGATCGACATGGGCCAGGGCACCTACACCATCCTGGCGCAGACCGCCGCCGAGACGGTCGGCGTGCCGGCCGACAACGTGGTGGTGAAACTGGGCGACTCCCGCTTTCCCCGCGCCGGCGTCACCGGCGGCTCGCGGCTGGCCGGCGTCATGACCGGCGCGGTCCATAAGGCGGCGACCTCCGCGCTCGACCAGCTGGTTGGGCTGGCGATCAGCGATCCGCGCTCGCCCTTCCACGCGCTGCAGGCCAACACTTTGGTCGTCGCCAACGGCCGCATCGCCTCGCCGCGCTGTGACGGCCCCGATCTCTCCATCGCCGAACTGCTGGCCAGCATCGGCCGCGACCACATCGAGGCCACCGGCGACACGATGCCGGCCAATTCGACCGCCGAGGATCGCTACAAGAACTACACCACCATCGCCATGTCGCTGCCGCACACCGAGGGCGACTATTCCCGCCACTCCTGGTGCGCGCATTTCGTCGAGGTGCGCGTCGACGAGGATTTCGGCACGGTGCGCGTGTCACGCGTCGTGTCGGCGCTGGATTCCGGCCGGCTCTACAATCCGAAGCTCGCCGAAAGCCAGTGGAAGGGCGGCATCATCATGGGCATCGGCCAGGCACTGCTTGAGGAAGGCATCGTCGACCGCCGCCACGGCCGCATCATCAACAACAACCTCGCCGACTATCTGGTGCCGACCAATGCCGACATCCCTGACATCGAGGTGATCTCGGTCGGCATCCCCGACCTGCACTCCTCGGTGCTCGGCGGCAAGGGCGTCGGGGAACTCGCCATCGTCGGCGTCGCGCCCGCGATCGCCAACGCGGTGTTCCACGCGACGGGCAAGCGCGTGCGGGACCTGCCGATCACGCTGGAGAAACTGATTTAAGTATCTGCCGACGCCGAAACTGCCGATCTCCCCCCTTGCGGGGAGATTGCGCGCTCAGCCGCCTCCGCCTCCACCCTGCCCCTTCATGAACTGGCTGAGCAGATCCACCGGCAGCGGGAACACCACCGTGGACGAGCGCTCGCCGGCGATGTCGTGCAAAGCCTCGAAATAGCGCAGCTGCATGGCCTGCGGCTCGGCCGCCAGCATCCGGCCCGCCTCGACCAGTTTCGCCGCCGCCTGCTGTTCGCCCTCGGCGTTGATCACCTTGGCGCGCCGCAGCCGCTCCGCCTCGGCCTGCTTGGCGATGGCGCGGATCATGTTCTCGTTGAGGTCGACATGCTTGATCTCGACATTGGAGACCTTGATGCCCCAGGCGTCGGTACGCTGGTCGAGGATCTCCTGGATATCGCTGTTGAGCTTGTCGCGCTCGGCCAGCATCTCGTCGAGCTCGTGCTTGCCGAGAACCGAACGCAACGTGGTCTGCGCCAGCTGGTTGGTGGCGGCCATGAAGTCCTCGACCTGGATGACCGCCCGCTCGGCGTCGACGATGCGGAAATAGAGCACCGCGTTGACCTTCACCGAGACGTTGTCGCGCGAAATGACGTCCTGCGGCGGCACGTCCTGCACCACCACGCGCAGGTCGACCTTCACCATCTGCTGGACGAAGGGAACGAGGATGATGAGACCGGGACCCTTGACCCCGGTGAAGCGGCCGAGCGTGAAGACCACGCCGCGCTGATATTCCCTGAGGATGCGGATGGCCGCGGACAGGAATATGACCACGACCAGCGCAAGCAACAGATAGGCCACGTAACCGATGCTCATTGTTTTGCTCCGTTCCTTGCCGCATCGCGCCGCCGCACCGTCAGCACGAGGTCGCTGACATCGGTCACCTCGACGCTGTCGCCGGGTGCGATGGGTTCGTCGGCCTTCGCCCGCCAGCGCTCGCCCAGGGCCAGCACGTGGCCCTCGCCGCCTTGCCAGTCGAGGATCTTGGCCGGCAAGCCGCGCATGGCCTCGCCGCCGACGCGCGGCGGGTTCCTGCGCGCCGCCCAGACATAGGTGCCGGTCAGCAGCGCCAGCCCAAGCGTCAGCGCGGCGGCTGGACCGATGATGGCCCATGACATGGCAAAGCCCGGCCCTTCGACCCTCAGCAGCATGGCGGCGCCGAACAGAAAGGCGGCCACGCCGCCGAGCCCAAGCACGACGGTGGGATTGAAGGCCTCGACGACGAGGAAGGCGATGCCGAGCAGCATCAAGGCAAGGCCGGTATAGTTGATCGGCAGGAGGTTGAGCGCGTAGAGGCCGAGCACGAGGCAGATGGTGCCGATGACGCCGGGCGCCACGGCGCCCGGGCTGGTGAATTCGAAGATGATGCCATAGACGCCGACCAGCATCAGGATGATCGCGGTGTTGGGATCGGTGATGATGGCGAGCAGCCGGATGAACCAGCCGGGCTCCAGCGTCTCGACCGGCAGCCCTTTCGTCGCCAGCACCTCTTTCTTGCCGGCCACGTCGACGGTACGCCCATCGGCCAGTTGCAACAGCTCCGTGGTGTCGTGGGCGACGAAGTCGATCACATGTTCCTGCAGCGCCGCATTGGCCGACAGGCTCGCCGCCTCACGCACCGCCTTCTCGCCCCAGTCGCCATTGCGCCCGCGCAGTTCGGCGAGCGAGCGGATCAGCGCGACGGCGTCATTGGTCACCTTGGCCATCATCGCGTCGCCCGCCGGCTGCCCGGTGGCGTCCTTCTCGTCCTTGGCCGGGCCGTTGTCCTTCTCGCCGCCGGGAAGCGACGGCAGCCCGCCCATCTCGACCGGCGTCGCGGCGCCCAGATTGGTGCCGGGCGCCATCGCCGCCACGTGGGTGGCGTAGAGGATATAGGTGCCGGCACTCGCCGCATGGCCGCCGGCCGGCGCGACATAGCCGATGACGGGCACCGGCGAAGCGAGAATAGCGGCGATCATCTCGCGCATCGAGGTGACCAGCCCGCCGGGCGTGTCGAGTTGAAGGATGAGGACCGCGGCGTCCCGCCCGGCGGCGACGTCAAGCGCTTCCTCGAGCTGCCTGGTGCTTGCGGGCCCGATGGCGCCGTCAATGGCGACGCTCAGCGCGACCCTCTCGCTCCCGGCCGAAGAGAAGGGAGAAAAGACAGCCACGGCGACAAAGGCCGCGGCAAGAAGGGCCACCCGCGCGAAGGTCACGCTCAAAGCTCCATGGAATCCATATGGGTTGTATTTTGGAGAAGTCCATGGGGGAGCAGTGGTGTCCTTCAAGCTTGCGAAGCTGTGGTCGGCCACGGCCCCACCGGTCTCCTTGAGCAAGGTTGGGCGCGGCAAATTGCGAGATCTGGAAAGCCTATTCCGGCGACGGCACCGGCGGCCGCGATGTCAGCGCGGTGCCGAAGGCGGCGGCAATGACGGCGGCGATGCCGGCCAGTTGCGGCGCGGTCAGGGTTTCATGCAGGAACAGGAAGCCGGCCAACGCGCCCAGCGCCGGCTCCAGGCAGGTCAGCGTACCGTAGATGCGCGCCGGCATCCGGGTCAGCGCCACCATCTCCAGAAAGAACGGCAGCGCGCTGGAGAACAGGCCGACGAGCAAGGCGCTGACCAGGATCGACGGCGCGAGCAGCGCGGTTCCCGCCTGCGCCACGCCGAATGGCAACACCAGCACGGCGGCGATCGCCATGCCGTAGGCGGTGGTGCGGGTGCCAAGCTCGGCGCCGGCCTTCTGGGCGAGCACGATGTAGAGTGCCCAGAAGCCGCCGGCCGCCAGCGCCAGCATCACCCCGGTCGGATCAAGCGGCTGGAGCGAACGCACGAAGGGCGACAACAGGACGATGCCGGCCACCGCCAGCGCGATCCAGGCAAAGTCGCTGGCGCGCCGCGAGGTCGCCGTCGCCACCAGGAGCGGGCCGGAGAATTCCAGCGCCACCGCGATACCGAGCGGAATCCCGGCGAGCGCGGCATAGAACAGAAGGTTGAGCGCGCAGAGCGTCACGCCATAGGCGACCAGCCACGGCAAGGTGGCGCGCGACGGCCGCCTCTGCCACGGCCTCAGCACCGCGACCAGCATCAGCGCGCCGATGACCAGCCGCAGCGTCGTCGTGCCTTGCGCGCCGATCAGCGGGAACAGCCCCTTGGCGAAGGTGGCGCCGATCTGGATCGACACCATGGCGCCCATCAGCGCCGCGATGGGCAAGGGCGCCGCTTCACGACGGGCAATCGGCGTCGATGTCACTTTGGTTTCATCCTTCCCTGCCCTGTCGGGCATCCGCACGGCCCGGCGGCATGGGGATAGGCTGAACCGGCATGGCTGTCGTGAGGCAGCAGGCGGCTGGCTAGTAGGGCAAGGTGCCGGAGAGCAAGTACGGGACAAACGCCTGCCGGGATCGGTCGCTTCCCTGTTCGCGGGGCAGGCGCCGCTGCCTCGACATCGCGACGAGCCTCATCAGCAATCCGCCGGGCAATCTTCGGTCAGCCATGATGGAGCGATTGCAACAAAGGCTCCGACACAAGGCATCCAATGTCGACTTGAGGCGTTGAGAACAATGTCAGCAGGCAATCCATCGGTTTAGCCAACGACTGGCGCAACAGCGGAGACTCAACAAATGGACATTCCCAAGGGTGCGACCGTCGCGGTAGCTGACGGCGAGAGGCTCAACCTGTTCCGGAACTCGGGAGACGAGGCCAATCCAAAGCTCACGGCCTCGGTGGCTGAAGACGTGACAAACGACAACAAGGGGTCGGGCGCGCGCCATCAGAGCAGTTCCGCCAATCCGGACAGCAGTCAGATCGAGGAAGATAGTTTCGCTGCGGGAACAGCCGATCTCCTCAACCGGCAGGTGCTCGGCGGACAGATCGCCAATCTCATCATCATCGCCGCTCCCCGGACGCTTGGGGAACTGCGCAAGCACTATCATCAGAAACTTTCGGCGGTGCTTGTTGGCGAAATCGCAAAAGATCTCACCGGTCATTCGGCGCAGGAGATCGAGAAAGTCGTTGCCGCCGCCTAAGCCATCCACATCCCAATTTTACTATTCCTCCATTGGATTGAAACAATCAATCATGACAAGATTATTTGGTTTATTGGCCACAGCGATGCTTTGCATCGCGGTCCCCGCCCAGGCGTCTGACGGGTCCTTTCTGAAATCTTTCGCAGGCAGCTGGGTTGGCAAGGGCACGGTCAAAGTCGACGCAGATTCTCAGCCCATCAAGATCAACTGTAAATTCGCGTCCGACGCAACCGAGAGCTCGTTGTCCCTTGATGGCAAATGTACGGGTTATGTGGTCTTCTCGCGAGCGATCGGCGCCGACGTCAAGACCGATGGCAAAACATATGCCGGCACATACACCGGATCGAGCACAGGCCCGGCAGGCCTGAGCGGCAATCGCTCAGGCAACGCTTTGGTCCTCGGCATCCATTGGGCAAAAGAAGTCAATGGCGACCGGGCCGCCCAGCTGAAACTGGAAAAGGTTGGAGACAACGGGATGCGTTTGACGACCATCGACAAGGACCCGGCGACCGGCAAGAACATCACCATCAGCGAGATCAACCTCAACCGCAAATAGCGTTTTTGATTGGCCGACATCCTACATTCGGGCCGGCGGGCGGGCGAAGCTCAAACGTCCGCCGATGCCGCCGAACTATGTTAGCTCGTAGTAGAAATCGCAAATCAGATCCGCGACTTTAATGGCTTCAAAATCCGTCATGTGCGCGGCTGTCTCGACAGCGACCGTTTCCATATCGTCCTGATCGATGGCCATTAGGTCCAGTATCTTTGCAAACTTGAATTTGAGCTCGCGATCACCATCGAATTCGTCGATCGTAACGTGCAAAATGTTCAAATTGGCATCGATCAGGCGGGTTTGAACGCTGTCGGCAGAGGCTGCCAGCGTCCTGATTGCAGCGAAAAAGTGCTCGCGCGCATTGGAATATTTTTCGTCCATTTTGTGCCTTTACAGTTGAAACGCAGCGCCTTGGACGCGAGACGCGAACCACGACTTACGCTTTCGTGGTCGCCGGAGTCAACAATGGTGACCGCCCCGCTCCCCGCTGTGAAACGTATGGACTGTACACAGGCAGGCGGATAAAATAGCCCTTGTCGAGCGGAGGGTTCCAGCAACGATGGACGGCAAGCGGCTCGACCACAAGCTGGATTGCAAGGCTTGCGGCACAATCCTGATGGACATCCCGGACAAGGCGGAAGAACACACCGCTATTCATTGCAGTCTTTGCGGCGCGTATCTCGGTGAATGGGGCGAGTTGCAGGATGATTTTCAAAAGCAGGCCGGACACACCCAGGCCTTCGACCTGAATCACGGCACTATCCGGAAGAAATAGCCTCTTGGAGGCGTCGGATCATCTTCTTGAAATCCGTCGGCGCAGTGTGCTCTTTTGTTATGCTCCGCAGCGCAAGGACGTGACACCAAACCCGCTACGGGCCTGCGCAGCGGGTTTGATTTGGCTTGCGTCAAGCGAGAAGCCTATCCGTCAGGCATAAATTGGTTCGCGGTCAGCCGCCACGCAAGGGCCACTTTGCCCCCCGCGGGGCCAGCGTGGGGCGACCGACGCCGGGCATGGCGGTGGATCATCGTCATCATCCTTGCCCGTAAACCGCCATTTATGCCTCCATCCACTGATGAGGGCGCTGCGGCGATCAAACGCGGTGTGCGACGGCATGACCCGATTCAACGGACGCTTGCCGCGACCACCGTCTTGATCGAGAGCCCGCAGCCCACGCAGTATTTCCTCGAGCGGGATAATCGTCCCGTTGTCCAGTTTTCGTAAGGTGGGCTGGTTTTCGACTGCACGAGCGTCCGACGCCCACGATGCGAGCAAGGCACGCTTTTCATCCAGGCTCATGCGCGGATGGTTGAGCACACGCTCGGGACTGTCGAGAAGGAAGGAAAGACCTTCGAACAAAGTGGCGCGCTGGGTTGCAGCGCGGGATATTTCAGTCTGCTGGTTCATCTCCAATCTCCGCAATCAGGGCCTCCCGGCCGAAACCGGGAGGGGACCGCAGCGTTAGGGGTTGAAAGCTTGGCCGTCAGGCAACCTTGCGCGACTTTTCCACGTCCTGGCTGATCTGCTTGCCGACCGCCACGGCATCGCTGGCGCCGATGCTTATGCGGCGAGGCTTCAGTTCCTCGGGGATTTCCCGGACGATGTCGATGCTGAGCAGGCCGTTTTCGAGGCTCGCCGCAACCACCTTCATATGGTCGGCCAGCTTGAATACCTGTTTGAAGTTCCGCAAGGCAAGGCCCTGGTGCAGGATCTGGCGCCCCTCCGTGCTGGTGGCTTTCTGGCCGACGACCACCAACTCGTGACCGTTCTGCGTCAATTCCACCTCATCGGAACTGAAGCCCGCTATGGCCATGGCGATGTGATAGTCGTTTTCGCCCGTCTTCTCGATGTTGTAAGGCGGCCAGTCGGTCCGGTTACTGTTGTCGAGCATGTCAAAAAGACGGTCGAAGCCGACGGTGGTGCGATAAAGCGAGTCAAAGGTTCTCATAGCCACATTCTCCTTGAAGCAACATGGGTACAAGGTGCGCCGCCCAATGCGGCGCCGCCTGCTGTCGAGCTTTGAAGCCTCGACGGCAAACGATTTGGGGACCGTCGAAAACAGCTTCAAGAGCCTCGAGCAAGAAAAAATGAGAGCTCCTCATGGTGAGAAAACCGCCTGCCGGGAGGAGGTTCACAAGATCTGCGAACGACCTCGGCGATACACGTGCAGGGGGCCCGGAGAAGTCGTACAAGAGCTCTGCAGGTGCCCCTCGCGGCGTGGTCTTCGAGCGGGGCTGGGCGCGCCGCAGGCGTGCCTGAGCATGAACAGCGGTGGGGCGTCGAAAGGCCGTGCCGGATGGGGGCCGTTCGATACCTCACCCTGCAGCGTGCAACCGGTCAGGGCGCCGCCAGCTTCGCCGGGCGTGGCCCGGTCTTGACGTCGATGATCTCGGGCGTCGTGGTGTCGACGACGCCGTCCCAGCCGCCGCCGAGCGCCTTGTTGAGGGCGATGTAGTTGGTCGCCAGCAGGACGCGGCTTTGCAGCAGCGTGTCCTCGGCCGAGTAGAGCGAGCGCTGGGCGTCGAGCACGTCGAGAAGGCTCGTCTCGCCGGCCTTGAACAGCGTGCCTTCGATGCGTGCCGCCTCGCCGTAGGATTTCGCCGACGAGGCAAGCTTGCCGATCCGGATACGCTCCTGCGACAGAAGCACGAGCGCATTCTCGACATCCTCGAGCGCGCTCAGCACCGATGACCGGTAGGCGATGAAATACTGATCGCGCTGGGCCTCGGCGACCTCGACGGCGGCCTTCAACTGCCCGGCATTGAACACCGGCACGCTGAGCGTCGGCCCGAACGACCAGCCGATCGACGAATTCTTGCCGAGGTCGCCAAGCTTGTAGGCGGAAGTGCTGATGTCCCCCGTCAGGCTGACCGAGGGATAGCGCGCCGCCTCCGCCTGGCCGATCTTGGCGGTGTATTGCGCGTATTGCCGTTCCGCCATGCGCACGTCGGGGCGCGACAACAGGATGTCGGCGGGAATGCCGGTCGGCATCGGCAGCCGCGGCGCCGGGATCGGGGCGCCGCGCTTCAGCCGCTCGCTCAGCGCCGCCGGCGGACGGCCGGTGAGCACGGAAAGACGATGCACGGCCTCGGCATAGCTTGCCTCCAGCGTCGGGATATCGGCTTCGGTGCTGCTTGCCCGGCCCATGGCTTTCGCCACATCGGCCGCCGTCGCGGTGCCGGCCTGCGCCATGGTGCGGGTGAGTTCGGCGGTCTGCCTTTGCGATGCGGCCGAGCGCCGGGCAAGCGCGACGCGGGCCTGATAGCCGCGCGCCTGGGCATAATACGAGGCGACATCGCCCACCAGGGTCAAAAGGGTCGAGCGGAGCTCCTCCTCGGACGCGTCCAGCCCATAGCGGGCGGCCTCGACGCTCCTGTGGTTGGCGCCGAACAGGTCGAGTTCCCAGCTGGCGTCGAAGCCGGCCTGATATTCGCTGTAGACGGCGCTCGAGCCCGACGTGGTCGCGGCCGACTTGTTGCGGGTGGCCGAGCCGGAGCCGTCGAGTGACGGGAACAGCGCCGCGCTGCTCTGGCGATAGCTGGCGCGCGCCTCGCGGATCTTGGCCTTCGCCGTGGCGACGTCGAGATTCCCGGCAACCGCCTCGTCGACGAGCGTGTTCAGCTCGGGATCGCGCAGCCGCTGCCACCATTTCGACAATTGCGCCGGCTTGGCCGGCGTTGCCTTGCTGTGACCGCTCCAGCTTGCCGGCATCGCCAGCAAGGGCTTCTGGTAGTCCGGGCCGACGACGCAGCCGGCGAGCGCCGTTGCCGTCAGCGTCACGACGATCAGCCGCGCCCCGACAGCGCGTCTTGCCGGTGCGCTGCTGATCTGCGCCGAGGCCCCCCTGCTGGCGATATCATCACCCGTCATACCCTTACCCTCAATTGTCATGGATCGTCGCCTCGGGCCTGGTCTCGGTCGCCGCCCCGCCCCTGAAGATGCGGCGCACCGTCACGAACAGCAGCGGCACCAGGAACACGCCGATCACCGTCGCCGCGATCATGCCCCCCATGACACCGATGCCGACGGAGTTCTGCGCCCCCGAGCCGGCGCCGCTGGCGATCGCCAGCGGCGTGACGCCGAGGATGAAGGCCAGTGAAGTCATCAGGATCGGCCGCAGGCGCTGTCGCGCCGCCTCCAGCGTCGCCTCGACGAGCCCCATGCCGGCGGTCTGCCGCTCGATGGCGAACTCGACGATGAGGATGGCGTTCTTGGCGGCGAGGCCGATCGTGGTCAGCAGCCCGACCTTGAAATAGACGTCGTTGGACTGGCCGAACAGGGTCGCCGCCAGAAGCGCGCCGAAGATGCCGATCGGCACCGAGAGCATGACCGCGAACGGGATCGACCAGCTCTCATAGAGCGCGGCCAGGCACAGGAACACGACCAGCGCCGAGATCGCATAGAGCGACAGCGCCTGGTTGCCGGACAGCCGCTCCTGGTGCGACAACCCGGTCCATTCGTGGGAATAGCCGGCGGGCAGTTGCGCCACAAGCTTGTCGATCTCGTCCATGGCGGCGCCCGAACTGACGCCCGTCGCCGCCGCGCCCTGGATCTCGACGGCCGCCGAACCATTGTAGCGTTCGAGCCTGGGCGAGCCGAACGTCCAGTGGCTGGAGGCGAAGGCCGAGAACGGCACCATGGTGCCGCTGGAATTGCGGACCTGCCATTTCTCCAGATCTTCCGGCTGCATGCGGAAATTCGGGTCCGACTGTAGGTAGACCGGCTTCACCCGCCCGCGATCGATGAAATCGTTGACGTAATCGCTACCCCAGGCGGTGGAAAGCGTGTCGTTGATGTCCGACAGGCCAACGCCGAGCGCGCTGGCCTTTTCCTGGTCGATGTCGACCGAGAATTGCGGCTGGTCCTCCTGGCCGTTGGGCCTGGTGTTGGCGAGCACCTTGCTCTGCCCGGCCAGGGCCAGAAGCTGGTTGCGCGTTTGGAGAAGCGCGTCATGGCCGGCGCCATTGACGTCCTGCAGGTAGAAATCGAAGCCGTTGGTGTTGCCGAACCCCTGGATGGCGGGCGGGGCGAGCGCGAACACCTGCGCGTCCCTGATCCTGGAGAAGGCTCCCATCGCGCGGCCGGCGATCGCCTGTGCGGCCATGGCCGTCGATTTGCGCAGGCTGAAATCCTTCAGCCGCACGAAAGCGATGCCGACATTCTGCCCGGCGCCGCCAAAGCCGAAGCCGGAGGCGCTGAACACCCCTTCGACCGCGTCCTTTTCCTCTTTCAGATAGTGGTCGGTGACCTGGGTCAGCACGCGCTCGGTGCGGTCCTGCGTCGCGCCGACCGGCAGCTGCACGCTGGTGATCAGAATGCCCTGGTCCTCTTCCGGCAGGAACGAGCTCGGCAGCCTCGCAAACATCCAGCCCACGGCAATGACGATGGCGAGGAAAACGACGAGGAAGCGCTTGGCGCGGTTGATGATGCCATGCGAGCCGTCGCGATAGGCTGTTGCGCCGCGGTCGAAGACGCGGTTGAACCAGCCGAACGGGCCGGTCTGCGTCGCATGGTCCTTGGGCGGCCGCAGGATCGTGGCGCAAAGTGCCGGCGTCAGCACCAGCGCGACCAGCACGGAGAGCACCATCGCCGAGACGATGGTGACCGAGAACTGCCGGTAGATGATGCCGGTCGAACCGCCGAAGAAGGCCATCGGCACGAACACCGCCGACAGCACGGTGGCGATGCCGATCAGCGCCCCGGTGATCTCGTTCATCGACTTGCGCGTCGCCTCCTTCGGCGACAGGCCCTCCTCCTGCATCACGCGTTCGACATTCTCGACGACGACGATGGCGTCGTCGACGAGGAGGCCGATGGCGAGCACCATGGCGAACATGGTCAGTGTGTTGATCGAATAGTCGAACAGCGACAGCACGCCGAACGTGCCCAGCAGGACCACCGGCACCGCGATCGTCGGGATGATGGTGGCGCGCAGGTTCTGCAGGAAGATGAACATCACCAGGAACACCAGCACGATCGCCTCGGCCAGCGTTTTGACCACCTCCTCGATCGACAGCCGCACGAAGGGCGAGGTGTCGTAGGGATAGACGACCTCGACGCCTTGCGGCAGGGTCGAGCTCAGGCGGTTGATCGTCGAGCGCACGGCCTCGGCGGTGTTGATGGCGTTGGCGCCGGTCGCCAGGCTGACGGCGAGGCCCGCCGCCGGCTTGCCATTGTAGTGGGCTTGCGTCGTATAGCTTTCGGCGCCGAGTTCGACGGTGGCGACATCGTTGAGGCGAACCAGCGAGCCGTCGGTCTGGCAATTCAGGATGATGTTGCGGAATTGTTCGGCGGTCTGCAGCCGGCTCTTGGCCGTCACCGTGGCATTGAGTTGCTGGCCCTTGCGCGCCGGCAGGCCGCCGAGCTGGCCGGCAGAGACCTGCGTGTTCTGCGCCTCGATCGCCGAGGCCACGTCGCTCGGCATCAGGGCATATTTGGCGAGCTTGTCGGGATCGAGCCAGATGCGCATGGCATAGCCGGAGCCGAAAAGCTGGGTCGTGCCGACGCCCTCGACGCGCTTCAGCGTGTCGTTGACGGTGGCGTCGACATAGTCGGCGAGATCGGTCGAGTTCATCTTGCCGTCGCTGGAGACGAAGCCGATGACCATCAGGAAGCCGGTCGAGGATTTGGAGACGGTGATGCCGTTGTTCTGCACCACCTGCGGCAGCTGCGACTGGACCAGCTGCAGCTTGTTCTGCGTCTGCACCTGGGCGGTGTCGGGATCGGCGGCCGTGGTGAAGGTCAGCGTGATCGAGGCCGAGCCGGTCGAGGTCGAGGTCGCCGTCATGTAGTCGAGATTGTCGATGCCGGTCATGCCCTGCTCGATGACCTTGGTCACCGAATTCTCGACGGTCTGGGCGTCGGCGCCGGGATAGGTGGCGCTGATGCTCACCGTGGTCGGCGCGATCTGCGGGTACTGCGAGATCGGCAGCGAGTTGAGCGCCAGCAGGCCGCCCAGCATGATCACGATGGCGATCACCCAGGCAAAGATCGGCCGGTTGATGAAAAATGCGGACATGGCTCAGTTCCCGGTCGACTGGCCGGTGCTGGCCGTCTTGGAAGGGGTGGTGACGGCCGAAGTCCCCTGCGCGCGATCCTTGACCTCGCCGGTCGCCTCGTCGATCGTCACCTCGACCGGCGTCGCTTCGGCGCCGGCGCGCACCAGCTGCATGCCCTCGACGATGATCCGGTCGCCATCGCTGACCCCCTGGCTCACCAGCCAGTTGTTGCCGACGCTGTTGCCAACGGCAAGGATGCGTTCCTCGACCTTGCCGTCGGCCTTGACGACCATTGCCGTGGCCTCGCCCTTGGCGTTGCGGCTGACGGCGCGCTGCGGAACCAGGAAGCTGTTCGGTGCAACGCCTTCTTCGACGACGGCGCGCACATACATGCCCGGCAGCAGCAGGCGGTCCGGGTTTGGGAACTCGGCCCGCAGTGCGAATGTGCCGGTCGTCTGGTCGACATTCGCGCCGGCGAACTCCATCTTGCCGGTCTGCGCATAGATGGTGCCATTGTCGAGCTTCAGCTTGACGCTGACATTGGGGCCGCTGAACTTCAGCCTTCCTTCCGTGATGGCCTGGCGCAGGTTGAGCAAATTGGTGCTCGACTGTGTGACATCGACATTGATCGGATCGAGCGCACGGATGGTGGTCAGCACGGTGTCCTGGTTGGCGGTGACCAGGGCGCCGGGCGTCAGCGACGATTTATCGATGCGGCCCCCGATCGGCGCGGTGATCTTGGTGTGATCGAGGTTGATGCGCGCGGTTTCGACGCTTGCCTTGGCGGACGCGACGTCGGCCTTGGCCTGCGCCAGCGATGCCGCCGCATCGTCATAGTCCTGCTTGCTGACCGCATTCTGCTGGATCAGGCCGGCATAGCGGTCGAACTTCGCCTGCGCGCTCGGCACCGAGGCCTCGGCCTTCTGCTGCGACGCCACCGCGCTGTCGTAATCCGCCTGATAGCTCGCCGGATTTATGAGGTAGAGCGGCTGTCCGGCGACGACCTCGCTGCCTTCCTGGAAAAGCCGTGCCTGGATGATGCCGTTGACCTGCGGACGCACCTCCGCCGTAAGCGAAGCCGACGTGCGCCCAGACAATTCGGCGGTGATCGCCACCGACTGCGGATGCACCGTCACCACGCTGACTTCGGGACGCCCGGCCGCGCCCATGCCGGCGGGAGCCTTGCTTTCCTCCTGCGAGCAAGCCGCCAGAAGAAGGGCGACGGCCAGCATTGCGGCCCGGGGCGCGCGCCGGCGTGCCGGCAAGGGGGTTGGCTAGACTGCATGGACATGTCCTGGATGATGTTTCGCTGGAGTTGCGGTCGCCGCCTGGCTGTCGGCATCGGATGGTTCCGCCAGGAGCCAGCCAATCGAGGCGAGGCCTGGCACGGTTGCGGGGCCGCCATCATGGCGATCGCCGTCATGATGACGGACCGCGCCAATCCGTGGGCGGCGTCGAGCAATGCCCTGAGGCGGCTCATGTCGCGTTCCTTCTCCGCCCCCGGAGCGTACCCGACGAAAATCGAGTTCCTGGCCGCGCTGCCCATCGGCATCAGTATCCCGATCAGCGGCGACAAGCCAAGCCTTTCGCGATCTTGCGGCCATGGCCGCCATGGGCCGCTCCGAAAGCGGAAGCACCAGGCGGCGAAGCTCAGGCGGATCGGGCCCTTCACCCGTTGACCGGCAGGGCCGTCGGCATGGCACGCACGGTCAGCGGCAAGCCGCGTCTGGCATGGCCGATCGAGAATTTGGGGCTGACAGGGAATTTGGGGCCGACCGAGAATTTGGGGGCGACCGATGCGATCAGCCGGTGCGGTATCATGGCTTCCCACATTGCCGTGCTTCCATTTCGGGGATTTCGAGTGGTGGGATGGCGGGGCGCCATCCCGCCAAGGGGACCGGCCGGCCCGGGAACGGGTTGGGTACCGGGCCGGCCGGCGCAGCCGGTCAGGGTTGCTCGCCGTTCCCGGGCTGGGGCGGCGGGAGCTGCCTGTCGGGCAGGCCCCGGGGCCCGGCTGCATCATTCGGCGGGCCGCCCCAGGGGCCGGGGGGTGGTCCGTGGGGGCGTTCCGCCGAGGCTAGGATTTCGAGCTGGTCGGGGGTCAGCTTGGTACGCAGCACGGTGATGGCGTCCTTCAGCTTGCCGGCCGAAACCGCGCGGGCGGTGACGTCGTCCGCCAGCCTTTCCTGGAAGGCGAAGGCATCGGGCTTGCCGCCCGCCGCGTCGGGGCCTTTCGCCTCCGGCCCGCCAGGTCCGCCCGGACCGCCGGGTCCGTGATCGGGACGTGGCGGCGAAAGCATCGCCTGCAACGCGCTGGTGTAGTCGCGCCAGGCATCGAGCTGCTCGGTCCGCACGCCAATGCGGGTCTCGAGCGCGGCAAGCCGCGTCGCCAGCATGAATTCCGGCGGCGGTCCCATGCGGTGCGGGCCGAAGCCTTCCGGGCCAAAACCTTGCGGCCCAAAGCCTTGCGGGCCATGCCGCATCGGCCCGTGCGGGCCGGGCCCATTCTGGCTGAACCAGGCCATCGGGCCGTGGTCCGGTCCATCCTGCATTGCCCCATCCTGCATTGCCATCATCGGTGGCGCATCGCCGGGCGCGGCGGGATCAGGCTGCGCCGCCAGCGCCGGATGGATGGCCGCGGCGGAAAACAGGCCGAGCGCGAGAAGTGTGCTTCGCATGATGTTGTTCCTTTCTCTCATGCTTCGTATGGCCAGGAGGATAGGAACCATCCTTTTCCGCTTTGTTTCGGTGTGTTTCCCAAGGTTTCCGCAAAAAGGAGATTTGTTTCCCAATGTTTCCAGCGGGGCACTGGCAACATTGCGTTGCAATTTTCCATGCCGTTTGCCGGCGGCTCTCCCTATAATCCGAAACGAACAGGCAAACGGGCAAGCAATGCAGGTACAACCCCATATCCTTGTCGTCGACGACGACCGCGAGATCAGGACGCTTCTCCAGCGCTATCTCGACGGCCAGGGCTTTCGCGTCTCGGTGGCGGCGGACCGGCGCGAATGCGAACAGAAGCTCGGCGCGGGCCAGTTCGACCTGCTCGTGCTCGATGTCATGCTGCCCGACGGCTCCGGCCTCGATATCTGCAGCGGCTTGCGCGACCGCAAGCCGCATATGCCGGTCATCCTGCTGACGGCGCTGAAGGAAGATGTCGACCGCATCATCGGCCTCGAGCTCGGCGCCGATGACTATCTCGGCAAGCCCTTCAATCCGCGTGAGCTCACCGCCCGCATCCGCGCCGTGCTCAGGCGCTCATCGCCCGAGGACGCGCCCGTGGCGCCCCGCCCCCGCGCCTACCGTTTCGCCGGCTACAGGCTGGAGCCCGACACCCGCAAGGTGACGGATGATCAAGGGGTGGCCGTCGACCTCACCGGCGCCGAGTTCGACCTTTTGCAGGTGTTCCTCGACCGCCCCGGCCGGCTTTTGTCGCGCGACCAGCTGCTCGACCTGACGCAGGGCCGCGAGCGCGATCCGCTCGACCGCTCGGTCGACGTGCTGATGAGCCGGCTGCGCCGCAAATTCACCGAGACCGGCGACGGGCCGCTGTTCAAGACGGTGCGCAATGGCGGCTACCAGCTCACCGCGCGCGTCGAGACGGTGGAGGGCCACGCGTGAACTCGCTGCGACGTCGCCTCATCCTTTTGCTGGTCATCTCGATCGTCGGCGTCGTCGGCCCGGCGACGGCCGCCGTCATCAGCGTCCGGGGTGGAGGGCCGCCGCCGGAACTAACCGTGCCCTGGGTTGCCCAGCAGATGGAACTGGTGATGCGGCTGCTGCCTGGTCCTTTGCCGGACGTCCTGCGGGTCGAATTCAGCGATCATCCGGTCGGCGGCAAGGTGGCCGGGCCGGAAACGGCGATGCTTGGCGATATCCTGCACCGCCGGGGCCTCGACGTTGCCGCCATCGTCAGCGACAGGGTGGACAAGCCCGGCCAGATCGCCTCGGTGCGCCTGCCCGACGGTCGCTGGGCGATCATGCAGGTTCCCCACATCGACCCGCCAAATCGCGAATGGCTGGTGCTCGCCGGCTGGATCTCGCTGATCGTGGCTGGCGCCACGGCCGTCTCGGTCTATTTCACCTCGGTGCTGATCCGGCCGCTCGAGATGCTGGAGGCGGCCGTCTCCAAGATCGGATCGGATGGCGTGCTGGCCGCGGTGCCGGAAGTGGGATCGGCCGAGGTCAAGGCGACGGCGCATGCGCTGAACCAGCTCTCGTCGCGGCTGCGGACCGCCATGGAGAGCCGCATGCGGCTGGTCGCCGCCGCCGGCCACGATTTGCGCACGCCGATGACGCGCATGCGCCTGCGCGCCGAGTTCCTCGACGACGAGCGCGACAAATGGCTTCACGACCTCGACGAGCTCGACCGCATCGCCGACAGCGCCATCCGGCTGGTGCGCGAGGAGGTCAACCAGGATGCCGTGGAACCGGTCGAACTGGACAGGATAGTGCGAGACATCGCGACCGAGATGGTATCGCTCGGCCATGTCGTGGCGATCGGCCATCTGGATGCGGTTTCGGTGCGCGCCGGCGCGCTCGGCCTGCGCCGCGCCTTGCGCAACCTGATCATCAACGCCGCCACCCATGGCAAGGCGTGCCGCGTCGACCTTGCCGCGGCCGACGGCCGCGCCGTGCTCACCATTTCCGACCATGGACCGGGGATTCCGCAGGAGCTCCTGAACAAGGCGTTCGAGCCCTTCTTCCGCGCCGATCCCGGCCGCCTGCAATCCATCCCGGGCGCCGGGCTGGGGCTGGCCATCGCCAAGGAAATCATCGAGCGCTATGGCGGCACCGTGACGCTGGAAAACCGCAAGGGCGGCGGACTGGCCCAGACCGTGGTGTTCGCGGCGGTGTGAACTGGCGTCCCACCTCCCCCTTGTGGGGTCCGAAGGACGGGCGAGACCCCATGGCTCGCCCCGGCAGGGCCTCGGCGAAGTCGAGACGGAGAGCGAGGCGACGTCGCGGGAACCAGGGATCGGCGAAGTCGGCTACGGCGCCACGCGGAGGTTCCTGCGGATACGCCGCCTGCCCGTTGCACGTGCTTTCTCCGCCACCACGCCGGCAATCTCGACCACGCCGCCCTCGCGCGGTCTGCCGTTGGTGGCCTTGTGGAGCCGCTCGTAGGGCAGCAATTCCTTGATCCGGGCATTCAGTGTCGCGATTTCGGCTCTCAGGTCCTCGCATTCCTGCCTCTGGACATCGAGCTGTATCTGTTCCGATGCCTGTTGCAGCGTAAGCTGTGAAAGGTTGGCGTTCACTTTCGAAAGGTTCATCTTGTCGTTTTCGTTCTCATGGGTGAGAGCAGCCAATCTTTCATCGGCGATCTTCTTTTCGGCCAGGGTGTCGTTCAATTCAGTCTTGAGCCTGGCGATTTCGCCGGCGGCCTCGCTGTTCTCGTTGGAGGCCTGCTCCAGCCGCGATTGCAGGTCCTGGATCTCCGAACGCAACCCGCGCATTTCCGCCTGACCGCGAGCCAACTCGGCTTCCCTGTCGGCTTCCGCCATGCGGGCCGCTTCGGTTGTTTCCGACAGCTTCGCCTGTGCGGCCTCAAGCGCCTTCTGGAGCCGCATCTCCTCTTTCTCGCTCTTGCCGAGCGCGGCCAGCAGTTCCGCGAGCCGCGCTGCGTCGCTGGCATGGACCGCCGAGAGCTCGTCGAGCCTGTGGCGCGCCTGGGATTCCCGCTTCAGCGCCTTGTCGAGATCGAGCGACAGGCTGACATGCTTTTCCCGCAGCATCTTGCTCTCGCGCAAGCGCCTGTTGGCCTCGACCGTTCTGGCGGTCAGCCGCTTGGCGATGTCGCCGAACTCCGCCTCGCGTCTCGCGCTCGCATTGGCTGTCTCCACGAGTTCCAGCCTTACCGCGGCAAGCGCGGCACGAAGCGCCTCCCTCTCCTGAACCAGGCTCGTCTCGCGCTGTTGCAGCACTTCGTAGGCGCCTTCACGCTCGCGCAGCTTTCTCACCGTGTCGTGCAGATTTTCCGACAGCGTTCTCTGTTCCGCGCCCAGCCCGGCATTTGCAAGCTCCAGCTCGTTCGCGCGAAGAATGTCGCTGTGGAGGATGTTGAGGAATTCGCGCGTCAGATGGTATGAGGTCGCGACTTCCGCGAGCTTGCTGTTGATCTCCTCCAGATACTCCCTGGAATCATGGAAGAGCCCTTCAAAGGCATTCAACGCAGCCAGCCGGGTCTGGGTATGGGACGTCAGTCGCGGCGCGGTTTCGGGGCTGTCCGTATTGTCCGCACTCTCCGGATTTGCCGCATTCGCCTCGGGCGGCGCTTCGTCGGGCCCTGCCGCGGGATCCGCGACATCGTCGCTCCTTGGCGGCGCCCGGCCCTCGGCGTCGAGATCCGATTTCAGCGCGTCAGCCAGTTCGATCTGCAAGTCCTGGAATGTCTTGTCTACGTCTTCAGCACGCTTGATCAATGCCTTGAAGTTCATGCCCGAACTCCCCCACTCATCACCAACCCGGTACTTAACGAATTGCTAACATAACCCTACATCCACTGATTGCATAGGGGAAGCCCCCCATTGGTGGGGGGTGATTCCGAGACATTTGGGGGTTTGGATACTGCGAGTAACCATGCCGCGGCCGTGGAAAAGCTTGGGTTCCTCGCCCCCACGGAGTGGAGGAAAGGCTCGGCCTCAAATGAATTCAGAGGAAGCTCGCTGGTGTGGCAGGCCCCCTCTCCGCCTCGCTGCGCGAGGCACCTCTCCCCCGCTTTGCGGGGGCGAGGAAATGGCGTCCGCGCTACCCCGCCATCGCCAGCGGCCTGGCGCTCTTGTTGGGGATCTGGATGTCGATTTCCAGCGTCGACATGGTCTCGCCGCGGTCCATCGAGACCTGGAGGTAGTCCTGGTCGATCTGCACGTGCTTGGCGATGACGGCCATGATCTCCTCGCGCAGGATGGAGACGAGGTCGGGCTGGCTGCGGTTGCGGCGCTCATAGGCGAGCAGCACTTGCAGCCGCTCGCGCGCCACCGGCGCGCTGGAGCGCCGCTTGAAGATGTCGAGCAGGCTCATGCCGCCCTCCTTCCCAGAAGACGGTCGAGGAAACCCTTGCGTTCGAAGGGCACGACGACCGGCAGGTCCTCGCCTTCCAGCCGCCTCGCGGCGTCCAGATAGGCCTTCGCGGCCGCGTTGAGCGGCTCCGACAGCGTCACCGGCGAACCGAGGTTGGAGGCCCTGAGCACATCCTGGCTCTCGGGAATGATGCCGAGCAGCGGCGTCGACAGGATTTCGAGCACATCGTCGATCGACAGCATCTCGCCGCGCGAAGCACGCGCCGCGTCGTAGCGGGTGACCAGCACGTGCTTGGCGATCTGCTCGCCCTGCTCGGCCCGCAAAGTGCGGGCGTCGAGCAGGCCGATGATGCGATCGGAATCGCGCACCGACGACACTTCCGGATTGGTGACGATGACCGCCTCGTCGGCGAAGCGCATGGCGAGCTGCGCGCCGCGCTCGATGCCGGCCGGGCTGTCGCAGAACACGTAGTCGAACACCGAGCGCAGCTTGTCGATGACTTCGCCGACGCCCTCCTCGGTCAGCGCGTCCTTGTCGCGCGTCTGCGAGGCCGGCAGCAGGAACAGCGTTTCCACCCGCTTGTCGCGGATCAGCGCCTGCGACAGCTTGGCCGAGCCCTGGATGACGTTGACGAGGTCGAACACCACGCGCCGCTCGGCGCCCATGATCAGGTCGAGGTTGCGCAGGCCGACGTCGAAGTCGACAAGCGCCACCTTCTTGCCGGTCTTGGCCACGGCCGCCCCAAGGGCCGCCGTCGAGGTCGTCTTGCCGACGCCCCCCTTGCCCGAGGTGACCACCACTACCTTGCCCATTGAAAAGCCTCCGTTGTTGTTTGTTGTCGGTCGGGCGGCTCCCTGCCGGCCGCCCGGTATCTATCGAAACGAATTCAGCTCAGCGGCGCGACGCGCAGGCTCTCGCCGTCGAGAAACGCCTGCACCGGCTTGCCGCGCGAGGACCCTTCCATCTCCTCGGCGGTGACGTACCAGCCGTCGACCGCCAGCAGCTCGGCCTCGTTGCGGCGGCAGAAGATGCGCGCGCCCTTGTTGCCCAGCGCACCGGCCGAAGCGCGCCCGCGCAGCGTGCCATAGACATGGATCGAGCCCGCCGCGATGATCTCCGAACCGGACGCGACCGAGCCGAGCACGATGACATCGCCATGCGGATGCACGATCGCCTGGCCGGAGCGGATCGGCGACTTGATCATCAGCGTGCCCGAAGCTTCCTGCTGCGGCTCGCTTTCGACCGCTTTGCTTGCGCCAGGCTTGCCCGCGCTGGCCGCATCTTCGCGACCCGCTGCCACAGTGTGTTCTGGCGCCTTGCCCTCGGCCTTGTCCAAAACCTCCGCCCTCGCCTTGCGGCCGGGCAGCAGGCCGTCCGTCGTCGCCTCCTTGGCGCCGACCAGCAGCGGCGGCAGTTCGGCGCCGAGCGAAGCCCCTTCGAGCTCGATGGCATAGATGCGGATGCCGCGCGTGGCCAATTCCGCCACCAGCGCCGCGATCTCGCTGGGCTGCGGCTTCAGCGTGTTGAGATCGAGCAGCACCGGCCGGCCGGAAAAATAGCCGGGCGAGTTGCCGATCCAGTGGTCCAGCCCCTCCAGCCAGGCCGCCAGGGGCGCCTCCGGCGTCAGCGTGAAGGCGACGAAGGAGCGGGCGCGAAAGCGAATGGATTTGGCCTCGAGGGGAGCGGCAAAGGTCACGGCTGGCGAATCCTTACTGATAGGTAAACGCTAGCGAGGGAATGGTTAACGAATGGTTAATGCGAGGGGGTGGGAGGGGCAGGAAAGGCAGGTTCCTGACCGCCTAGCGCAGGCGACGTAGGTGAACATACCTGACAGCGTCGCGTTGGTTCGGGAAGCCTCGCAAGGCGCGACCTGACGCGATCATCCCTCCGCCGCCAGCAACGCTGTTTGCAATCATGCTGCCCGGCCAGCTCGACGGATATCAGCGCAAATTGTCGAAAATAATCATGTGTGACACTCCGCCGAATACTTGCGCAACGTCATGCACCGCGCAATGTTGTCGCCGGGTGGGTTTTAGTTGAAAAGTGGGGGAATAGTGAAACGTACTGTTTTGACAATATTGGTGCTGGCCAGCCTCGCGGGATGTGCCACACCGCCGGACAAGATATCGGGGATTCCAAATTCCGGCCCCTGCACCCAGGCCGACAGAGAGCGCCTCGCCGTCACATCAAACCAGCAAAACAAGGCTGCGACCGGTGATGCTCTCGGGGTCTTCCTGATCGGCGTACCGGTCGCATCGATGTCGGGAGGCGATCATGAGGCCGAGATCGCGATTCTCAAGGGGCGATGTGGGTCGCCGAAGACCTAAACACCGCGAAATACAAATAGCCGGGGAAGTTGCCGATCTATTGATCGAGGGGGGCGCATATGTCTGCACTTTCGTCAGATATTATTGAGGTCGATGATGACGTCAGCGGCCTACTCTGGGCTGTCAACGATTTAGATGGTCTATCAAAGCTAATCGCCGTGATCGCGCTTGGCCAAGCACAACATGCTGCCCGGATCATCCAAGAGCTTGAGCCGCATGGACCAGCCCTCTCAGATGCGGAACTCTACGCCGGGGCGAAAGGACAAATGCGTATTCGAGGGCAGACCGAGGCCCAACGCGATGTGTCCCGCTATCACCGAGATGGATTTCTCTTTGAGTGCATTTCTTGGATCGTCGCGCGACAGGCAGCCAACGATCGAACGTATCTGAAAGATCCGCACATTAGTGCCACAACGCAGGGCCTGGATGGCCTCTCCATTGAAATGGACCCGATCGAGGCCGTTTTAGTGATGGCCACGATCTTCGAAGACAAATGCACAGAGAGCCCGCGCCAGAAATTTCAGCAGGAAATCCTTCCGACATTCACTGAACACCACGAGAGCAAACGAAAGCGTGACCTCGTAGCAAACGCAGTGAGCTTGATTAGGGAAAGTGGTCTCAACGGCACTGCGGCAACGCAGGCGGCCGCTAGAGTTCTAGACAAGCAATTTCGAACCTACCGCGCTGCGCTTACTGTCGACTCTACATTGACAACCACAGAGAAACGAAAAAGACTTTTTAAAGGGTACAGTAATCTTTCCGAAATCACTAAATCTCAGCGTATTGGCGCCACTTTTGTTGTTGATGGAGACCTACGCAAATGGTTCCAAGAATTGGCAGACCATGTAATCAATGCCCTAGTCGAATTCTAGGCTAAAAATGTTTGACGCACTCACATCACAACTTCTACAATCTGCACCAAGTCTTCCGGAACTCGACGCAAATCAAATCCCACAGTTGCTGACACGGCATTATGCCGAGCTCGTCTCCGCTCGTCTCAAGGGAGAGAACGATGACGCGACGGTTCGTGAAGACAGTTGGTCACTCGAGCGGATAGCCGACGCGTATGAGATCATCGCCTCCGTCGAGGAATCGCCCGCTTTGCGTCGCGCAGCAGCTTTCGTAGCTGGGACGGCGCAGCAGATAATTGCGAGACGATCGGGCAGCAACCCCGAAGACGCGCTGCCGTCCCCACTAGATCGAGACAGCGTGGAAGCATCTGTCGCCGCCGCTGTGCTATTTCTTGCAGCCGAGCAATATGCCGATGCGAACGAGGCGGGCACCGCCATTCCATCCCCTAGAGGCCCATATGAGATACGCGTCCTTGGCGATCACGTCAAAGACCTTGTCCGTGGTCGTCTGGATTCGATACTGCAACGCGCAACCCGCTGGCGTAGGGACGAACCTATCCGGGGCACAATCCAGAACCGCGCCCTTCGGGCACTCGCAGCCACCATCTCGGAGGGGATTGAGTTGCTCGCGGCAAACATCCTGTCAGCGCCGATCCCAGAGGCAACGCCTAAGAGATTTGCGACAGCACAGGGGGCGTTTCGCCGAGTGATTCAACTAGCCTCATATTTCGCCGAGAATGCAACAGAGACGCTGGGCGGCGAACTGAGGACCGCCTACGCAGGGCCTTCACACTTAGCATCAATGCTTCTGTCGGCAGCTGACGCAATAGAACAGTCAGCACTTACAAAATTGCTCCCGCCCGAAGGAGCCGACGCTGACTTCTGGAAGAAATGGCTGGCCTACCGCGCCAAAGATATGCCGTTTGTCTGGCAGAATCACCGCGAGGCAATTAATGAAGACTTCTACCAGACGGGCATATCAGCCGTTCTAGTGCTGCCGACCGGCGCGGGCAAAACGACGGTCAGCGTGCTGAAGATCGCAGGATGCCTCTCCCGCGGCAAAAAGGTCGTGTTCCTGGCTCCAACGCACGCTTTGGTAGAACAGCTCACCGAGGATCTCCAAGCGATCTTCCCGAAGAAACAGTTCGGTCTGGAGGTATCCAGCGACTTCGATTCTTTGCTTTTAGATGATGCCCAGTTGCTGGACATCGAAGTGATGACACCGGAGCGCTGCCTTGCAATGCTCTCCTTCTCCGCCTCATCGTTCCAGAATGTGGGCCTGTTGGTTTTTGACGAGTGCCACCTACTGAGTCCACAGTCACGCAAGATCGGTCGCGCCCTCGATGGGATGCTTTGTCTCTTGGCATTTCGCGCAGCAGCGCCCGAAGCCGACATGCTGTTCTTGTCGGCGATGCTGAAGAACGGCATGCAGTTTGCGGAGTGGATCGCCGATCTGACGCGCCGCCCCTGCAAAGCTGTGGACCTGCTTTGGAAACCAAGCCGTCAAGCAAGAGGCGTGGTCGTCTATAAGGAAACAGAAGTTTCCGCAGCGGTGAGAAAGGCACAGATACGCCAGAGACAGATGGACGTAGAAGATGGGGAACGGGCGAAGGGACTTCGAGCTGCTTCGAAGCGCGAACTCGTCGCCATGCCCTATGTAGTGTGGGGCCTACAGCACAACTGGATGACCGTAGCAAACTCCTATGCGTTTACGACCATCGCCAACGAGCCGATACAGTTAGGCGGCGGATTCAGGTCCGGCGCTATCTGGGCCAGTCCCAATGCGAATGAAACGGCAGCGAAGATCGCGGTAAGTGCAGACGCCAGCGGGCTAAAGACCATTGTCTTTGTCAATACAAAAGCCGATGCCGTAGGCACGGCTCGGGAAATTTCAGCGGCGTTGGGCCACGTTGTTGTCTTGACCGAAAGCGAGAGCGCGCTTTGGGACACTCTGGTTCTGGAGTTGGGCGCAGCAAAGCACTCGATTTTTGGTGAGACAACCTTTGGAGCAGTTCCTCATAATTCGGGTATGCTCCGACTAGAGCGCGCTCTCTCGGAGCGGCTCTTTCGTAGAGCCGAAGGTGCCAAAGTCATTGTTGCGACGCCGACTCTTGCGCAGGGCCTCAATCTGCCAGCCCACCTTGCTGTGCTTGCTGGCGATAAGCGTGCCGGAGAAAAGCAAGGGGAAAGAGAGGACCTAGAGGCTCACGAGCTTCTCAACGCGGCTGCGCGCGCCGGTCGCGCCGGTCATCTCGCCAACGGCGTCGTCATTCTGATCCCGGAACCGATCATAAAGTTCACGCCGGGCAGTGCGCTTAGTCACCAGTTAAGAGGCAAACTAACCTCCGTTCTGCCTGAAAATGATCGTTGTGTCACAATAACGGATCCCCTGGAAATCGTGCTCGACCGCGTGATGGGTGGCGAACTTGATGACCGGGAGGTCACCTACACTGTAAATCGCCTCGCAGCTCTCACAGCTGCCGGAGGCGATAGGCCCTCTCAGGATAATCTGCTGTCTCGCTCGCTCGGGGCGTTCCTCGCCAAAAGACGAAACGAAGAGCAAGAGTATCTCGCAAAGGTTGATAAGCTCTGGAATGAGGCCCGAGAGGCCGTAGAGCATGAGCCAGCCGCGGCAGTTATCTTGTTGGCATCGCAAAGCGGCCTGCCGTTGGATTTGCTCGAACGGCTGCGCGGCCGCTTGCAGGGAGGTGTCGGAACCTTACCCACGACGATAGAAAAATGGGTGGAATGGACAATCGATTGGCTGAAGGATGATGCGGCCGCGAGAACTCACCTACTACGCGACGTACACCGATCAGCACTTATTGCGGCTGGCAAGACGGCCAAGTCACCGCTAAACGAAGCTGTCTTGGATGCACTCCTGCCGGGGGTTAAGGCCTGGCTGTCGGGCAAGCCGCTGAATGAAATGGAGCGAGATCTGGGCGGTAATCCAGATGGCAAATCAGATAGCGCGAAGATGTGCCCTCGTGCCCGTGACCTCATCGCGACGTTCATACCAAGAGGCCTCTCTTTCATTATCGGCGTGGTCTCCCGGATGACCGAAGAGATCGGGGCTATCCAAGACACGAATGAAGCCGTCTTGAAAAGTCTTACGGCGGCCGTCCGACGAGGTTTTGATTCTGTAGAGAAGCTTGAGTACGCCAACAATCACAAAGAAATCTTGGGGCGTGTCCAGCTCCATCAGATCTATACCGCAAGGCTCCGCTTCCTCGATTTTGATCTTGATAGCGATCTCTAGCCCGAGCTTCAGTGCCTCTTAAAATACTGCACCTCGCGCTCATGCTTCTCCGCCGCCTCGCGCGCCTCAAACGTGCCCAGATCGTTTGCCGGTCTTTTCGCCCTTCTTGCGTGAATAGGGGCGGTATTTTTCCGTCCTTGAGTTTCCTGATCATCTCGCTCCTCCGGATCGATCATGATTTCCGCCGTCCGTGATGATCCATCAGGTCCCTCGAGCACCTTGACCATGTCACCGGCAGTGACCGCCTTGCCGACATTCGCATGCCGCCCCCGGGCCTTGCTGTCCAAGCAGCTTGTCGTGCTAGGATTGCCCGTCGGCACCGGCTGCTTCAGCGCAACGCGGCCGCCAAGGGCCGGTCCGTACGCGGCCGGGCCACACGCATGACTAGGCCGCCAGGCTGCCGGCAAGATTTTCTTGCCGCTAATCTCGCAAGAGCAAGGAGACGTCGATGAGCGCAAGGGGCCGATTTTTCCGTAGCCTGATGGCTGGCCTGTTTGCCGGTGTCTGCCTGGTGGAGACCGCCCTGGCGCAGGACGCGGGGTGCAGGCTGGTGCCGGTGGCCGGTACGACCCGACAGATCCTGAAATGTCGGGAAGGCCTTACCATCATCATGGAAGACGGCGCTCGGTTCACGCTGAAGGACAACGATCGAAACGGCAATGCCGATGCGGTCAAGTTGCGGCGCAAGGCGCTGCTGCTCGACGCTCCGTCCGGCTCGGTCCCGGGTGGCTTCGCGGTTGTCACCCCGCAGGCGATCGCCGCGGTGCGCGGGACAAGATGGGTCGTCGACGTCGGCCAGGGCAAGACGTCGGTTTTCGTCCTCAGGGGTCGCGTCGCCGTGCAAAGGCCGGCCTCCACTGCCGGCGTGGTCCTCGCGCCGGGCGAAGGCGTCGACGTCGAAGCCGGGACAGCACCATTGATCGTCAAGCGCTGGCCCGCCAAGCGCGTTACCGCATTGATGGCCCGTTTCGGGCAGTGAACCGGCAATGAGCCGACGAGCGCTTCCGACGCTGATCGCGCTCGTCCTGGCGGGTCTCTGGGGCGCCGGCCTGGGCTTCGCGCACTGGCGCGGCGACATGGCGTTTCTCGATCGCTTCGAAGCAACGATGACCGATCTTCGAACGCTTTTTCGAGGGCCGGAAACGCCACCGGATCTGATCACCATCGTCGCGATAGACGACGAAGCGGTGCGGCACGAGGGCAGCTATCCCCTCAGCCGCGCCACGCTGGCCCGGATTGTCGACACGATCGGGCGCCTTGGCCCGAAAGCCATCGCGCTCGACCTGCTGCTGGTCGACCCCGGGGCAAAGGACAATGACGAGGCGCTGGCGCGTTCGCTGGGCGGCAGCAGAAGCGTCATCGCCGCCGCGGCGGTCTACCCCGGAGGCAGACAATGGACACTGGGCGAAGGACCCCTCGCCCGGGTGCCGGATGCCGAGCGGTTCATGTGGCCGCTCAAGGCGTTCTCGGATGCCGCCGCTGTCGGCGTCGTCAATGTGATCACCGACCGGACGGGAACGCCCCGCTTCGTGCCGTTGCTGTTTCGGGCCGCGGACCGGCTGGAAGCGTCCTTCTCCCTGCGCGTTGCCACCGTGGCGGCGGCAGAGGATCCAGAAATCGCCCCCGATCATCTGTCGCTGGGCGGACGGTCGATCCGGACCGACATTGGCCACATCCTGCCCCTGGCATTCTATGGCCCGCGCGGCACGATCCGCACGATCAGCGCCGCGACCGTGCTGGACGGCCAGCTCGATCCCGGCATCATCCGGGATCGGATTGTCTTGATCGGAGCGACCGCGACCGGCACCGGCGATGTTTTCCCGACACCGTTCGATCCCGTGCTGCCGGGCGTCGAAGTCATGTCGACGGCGATTGCCCATCTGATGACCGGCGACGGGATCGTGCGCGACCGCTCCGTTCGCCTTGCCGATGCCGGCTTCGCGGTGGTGCTGCCCATGCTCCTTGTCGGGCTCTTGGCGTGGCGGCGAAACGCCAGCGGCCTGGCGGCGGTCGCCGGCGTGGTCCTGCTCTGGGTCGTGGTCAACATGACGGCTTTCTCGCACCATATCTGGCTGAGCGCCGCGCTGCCGATCACCGCCGCCGTTCCGCCGGCCATCCTGTTCGGGGCGGCGCAGCTCTGGCTGGGCAGGAGCCGGGCGCAATTTTTCGCCACGCAGAGCCAATTGCTGCAACGCGTCGAAGCCCCGGGCATGGGAGAGTGGCTCGCCGGGCATGGCGACTTCCTCTCGGACCCGGTCCGGGGAGACGCCGCCATCCTGTTCATCGACCTGTCCGGCTTCACCGGACTGAGTGAGACATTGGGACCGATCGCCACACGCGAACTCCTGAACAGTTTTCATGCGTTGGTCGACGAGGAGGTGACGAGTTGCGGTGGCGTCGTCACCAGTTTCATGGGTGACGGCGCCATGATCCTGTTCGGCCTGCCGCAACCCTCAGCAAACGACGCCTTCAATGCCGCCCGCTGTTGCGTGGGGCTGGCCAGCCGCACCAACGCCTGGCTCGCCTCGCTGCCGGCATCGACCGCGTCGCGGCTCGGCTTCAAGATCGGCGCCCACCACGGAACGATCGTCGCCTCTCGGCTCGGCGGCGAAGGCCGCCAGCACATCGCGGCCATCGGTGATACCGTCAACGTCGCCAGCCGCCTGATGGAGATCGCGGCCGACCACAATGCCGAGGTCGCGGTGAGTGACGAGATGCTCGAGGCCGCCGGCCGCGACTGCGCGCTGTTCAAATCCGGCGCCCTGAGAGGACCCGTGGAAACACAGATCCGTGGCCGATCCGGATTGCTCGCGATCTGGTTTTGGCAAAGCGCGCGGACGCCGCAATAGATCGGGGGCAGCGTGACCGGCGGGCATCCCGCTCGGCAATGCTACAAAGTCATCATGTCCCGTCCAGGTTGTGGACACTTCCTTTTCAAAGGCGCACTCTTGGATTGCGAAACGCATGCCAGAGTTTCGCCCAACACTTCGCATGCTTGAGGTGCGTCGGTGACTGTCCGACCTGTCCGGATACTTCCGGCTGGGTATGATTCTCATTGTGTCGCCTATCCGTGATCAGGCTATGGCCTAACGCACGTTGCAGCCTGTTCCGGATCAACTGGGAGGTAACAACATGCATAATTTTCAACGCAGGGAACTTCTTGTTCAAGGAAGCGCGGCTCTTGTCGCGATCGCCGCTCTTCATGCCTCGCGTCGCGCTTACGCTTTTCCAACACAGGCGGGCGGGGAAGTTGTTCCGTGGCTGGATCAGCCGACCGAAAATCCCAATCCGGCGGGTATCAAGACGCAGCTTGTCTGGGAGGATCTGGATAGCTGGATAACGCCAAACGACAAGTTCTTCAGCATCTCGCATTTCAATCGACCAACGATCGATGAGAAGACCTGGTCCATGCAGATCGAGGGGCTGGTCAAGAAGCCCCTGAAGTTGACGCTCGCCGACATCCGGGCGCGGCCGCGCCAGGAGGTCGTTTTCACCGTGGAATGCTCGGGCAACCACGGTTTTCCCTTTTTCACCGGCGGCATCGGCAATGCCCGCTGGGCAGGGACGCCGCTCGCGCCGATCCTCGAGGAGGCCGGCGTGCTGCAAAATGGCATCGAGGTCGTCTTTTTCGGTACCGCCGAAAGCGAGATCCCGATACGCGACGTCAAGATGAAGCAGAATTTCGCGCGCAGCATGTCGCTCGCCGACGCCATGAATCCCGGCAATCTGCTCTGCTATGAAATGAATGGCGCCGCCTTGCCGGCGGCCAATGGTTTTCCGCTGCGGCTCATTGCTCCGGGCTGGTACGGGATCGCCAACGTCAAGTGGCTGAAGCGCATCGAGGTTCGCGACACCCGGTTCATGAGCCTGCTGATGGCCCGTGACTATGTCACCATCCGGGAGGAAGACCACAATGGCGAGACCGTATGGGCCGAGACCTCGGTGGGCAGGGCGCTGATCAAGTCGGCACCGGCGAAGGTCACCCGGAAAGGCTCGGACTACGCCATCATCGGGGCGGCCTGGGGGGCACCGATCGACCGGGTCGAAGTGCAAATCGATCAAGCGCCTTGGGCGCCGGCGACCATCGACCACAGCGAGGAGGCCGAACACGCTTGGAAAATCTGGTCCCTGGCATGGGCAAACCCCTCGCCGGGGGAACACACCGTGACCTCGCGCGCGGTCAGCACCACGGGACAAATTCAACCCGCGATGGACGATCCCTTGATTGCCAAGAAGCACACATATTGGGAGAGCAATGGCCAGGTGACGCGGCACGTCAAGATCGTCTGAGAAGCCAAAGCGTCGGCAAGCCCGCGGGAGGCCGGCGAAGCGGCGAAAATTGTCATGCCGACGCCGCGCGGCATGACAATTCGGGCGTCGTCACATGGTGCTCGCCAGCCCTCACGCCGCGAGCTGGACCTCGCGGGCGGCCGTGATCATGACACTCGCGAGCAAGCCGTAGGCCGCCGCCCAGGCCTCGCGCACCGCCGGCGTAAAAGCGGGGCCGAGGCCGGCCGCCAGCGTCTCGATCAGCGCTTGCCCGACGATCGGGTAATGATGCTCTTCGACACCGTAGCCGACGTGACGCTTGGCGAGTTCGCGCACGATGGGCAGGATGGTGTCGGCACGATCCAGTCCATGCACGACGAAGGCCAGGCTCGCCATCAGCTTGGCGCCTTGCTTGGTCATGTCTTTCACCGGAAACAGCGCCCGAAGGTTCCCGTCGATGGCGAACAGGCGTTCATAGAACAGGGCGGCGGCGGCCGCGCGTATCGGGACGACTTCACGAAAACTATCCTGGACAAGTCTGATCTGGTCGGGCGTCATCGGCGCGCTCCTTTGGTGGCCTCGGTGAGCCGCGACCATCCTCCCGGAGTGTTTCGCATGCATGTCGCCAGTCGCGCCCAGGCGTTTCAGTCCGGTCTCGATCCAGTTTCAGGTTGCGCTATCGTTCACCGCCAGGGCTGGGCCTCACGTCACCGAACCCTTCCGGCTCGGCAGCCGCCTCAATGCCGCTTGAAATACTGCACCTCGCGCTCGTGCTTCTCCGCCGCCTCGCGGGTCTCGAACGTACCGAGGTTGCGCCGCTTGCCGGTCTTTTCGTCCTTCTTGCGCGAATAGAGGCGGTATTTCCCGTCCTTGAGTTTCCTGATCATCTCGCTCTCCCAGGCTAAGACCGCCGCTTGCCCGTGAGGTTGCGGGCGGCCTGCTCGGTCGCGGCGCGGTCGCTGCCCAGCCTGTCGAGCAGTTCCTGCGCCTCGTCGCCCGATATGCCGGTGCGCACCGCCAGTTCCTCGACCGTCAGGACATCGGAGCTGGCGATCTCGCGGGTTTGCGGCAGCGCATCGTCGGCCGTCAGCGGCAGCGCCGCCTCCCTGTCGATCTCGGCCGCGGCCTGGTACCAGTGCCGTTCCGGATCGCCACCGCCGTCGCGTTCCCACAGTTCGTATGCGCGCTTCTGGATCTTCTCGTGCCGGTCGTCGCCCATGGTCATTCCTCCTTTGCGTCAGGGAAGAACGCCGCACCAATCCGAACGATCCAAAAAATTTGCGTGATCGTTGGCTGGTCGGGACGAAGGTTCCTCGCCCCATGAAATGGAGGAAAGGTGGCTCGGGCGAAGCCCGAGATGGAGGGGAATGCGCGGCCTTGGTGATTGGCGGGGGCGAGGAACCTGCGTCTTGCGGTCCGCTCGAACCGGCGCGGCCGCCGATGGCACGCGAGATGATCCAGGCGGCGGGTTCCCCCGCCGCCTGGATGCCGGCCGTGGCGGCCGGCTTTGTTGTCAGCGTCCCCAGATGCCCTGGCCGTAGCCCGGTGCAGGCATGCCGGAGTTCGCATTTCCCCACGCCATGCTGTCGGTGATGCTCTTTGTGCCGCTCAGGTCGACCGCGTTGGCGCCGCCGAACACCATCGAATGCGAACCGGCAGTCGGATAGCTGCCGGCGGCAGGGATGTAGTCCGCGCCAAAGTGGTCGCTGCCGGCAAAAGCCATGCCGGAAGCAAACAGAAGCGTGGCAAGGCTAAGAACGATCTTCTTCATTTCAATTCTCCTCTTGAAAGTTGACATTTGGCCTCGGCGCGCCGCCCGCACCGCGTTCATGAGGCCGTCTCTTCACACTCTTGGGGCGAAATCGACCAACCGCCATCCCCAATGGATTTGCGGCGGCAGGCCGTTCAGCGCACGTCGTCTTGGTCCGTTCGTGCGCTGTTCGAAGGGCTGCCCAAGGCAGCCGAACTCTTCGAGAATGCTGGTTCCTCTTCCAAGGCCGCGGCCGAACCATCCGGCCGCGATCCGTGCGACGGGGGAGCCTCACGCTCCACCTCGCCCCCCGTGCCGGCATCGGGTCCGAATTGCTTCGACGCCCTGCAAATGCTGCACGGGAACATGCCGATGATCGACGTGATCAACGGTAACGGTAATAGAATAGGGGCATGGCGTGGGCGCGGGCGTGGGAGAGGGCGTGGGACGAAGCGCCGCAAGAGTGGAATTTTGCGTTGAATTTGGCTGAAAAGCCCGGCGGACGCAGCCGGGATGGTCTGCGCGCTCTCAGACCGGCAGCGTCACGCTTGCCGCTGCTTCAGGGTGCCGGCGACCAACCTGTCCAGCGAAATACTGCCCGCACCGGCGATGGCAAGCGGCAGGCGGCGCCTACTCGCACTGGCGCCTGGGTCCACCGGTGTAGGGCTGGTAGCTGTTGTCTTCGGGCCGGTAGGAGCGGTAGCGGCTGAAGCAGGATTGGACGTGGCTGGCGGAAACCTCGAGCGTGGCGGCCTGAGGGGCGGTGCCCCCCTCGACAAAGCTGACTTGAGTGGACGGCTGAACGGCCTGGTCGACGGCGCCGGCGTCGAGATAGGGCGAGATGCAGGGGCGCTGTTCCCCGCCATAGGACATATAGCTGTTGTCGTCCGGATTGTACGATCGGTAGCGGCTCTCGCACCACCTGACATGGGAAGCAGGCAGCCCGGCCTGCTCTTCGCCCGCCGCGGACGCCACCGCGCCTATTACGGCTGGTTCGGGCGGCACCGCCTGCGCCCTGGCGGCGGCATCGGGCGCCGCGGGCTGCGCGGCGGCCACCCGCTCCAGGCCCTGCGCGGCCTTGTCCACCGGTTGCGCACCCTTGGTCCACAGCTCGGCGACACTGTCGGCGGGCCTTGCCTGATGCGAGGGCTTGGCGACCAGCAGCCAAGCAGCGAAGGCCAGCCCGCTGGCGAACACCGCGAGGGTCAGCGCGAAGCCGCCGACCAGTGCCAATATCGCTTTCATCCCACACTCCTTGAGCCTCAGCCAATAGAATGCGGGGCATCGCTACTGGTTCCAGCAAGCGAGCTTGTGGCAGACGTGGCGCCTTTTTGCCGGCATGCCGATGCGCAAGGCCGCGAGCCCCTCAAACCGGCAGCCTCACCTCCCCGAGGGACATCTGGTTTTCCGCCGCCAGCAGCGCCGCCACCATCTCCTTGTCGCGCTGCCGCTGCCGCAGGATGCCGGCGACCAACCTGTCGAGCGAGAACTTGCCGGCGCCGGCGATCGCCAGCACGAACATGCCGCCGGCGATGGCCAGATCCTTTTCGAAATGCAGCAATTCGTTCTGGCTGGCGAAATTGGTGTGGAACAGCGTGGCCGTTGCCAGGCAGAACAGGCCAAGCCCAATGGCGCCCAGCCGCGTCAGCAGCCCTGTCGCGACGGAGAGCCCCGCCCCCAGCTGCAGCACGATGGTCGCGACAAACAGCGGCAGGCCGACTCCCAAGGCGGCCATCGCCTTGGCGGCGCCGTCGAAATGGGTGGCCAGCGTCACGCCCTCATGCAGGAAGATGAGAGACAGAAGCAGCCGGCCGGCCAGCAGGGTCACGTCGCTAACGTGGTGCTTGCTGGCGAGGAGGTGCAGCTTCGCGGCGAATTCGGTCCGTGTCATGGTCAGGCTCCAATTCTGGTAACAGGCGGGCGCCGCGCGCCCGGCCGGACGCGCGCAATGGCGCTGCAACGTCCGATCCTTGAAAGGGTGGAGCCGGCGGAGGGAGAGACGCCGGCTCCGGTTTTTGGGCGCCAGCCACCAGCGCCCAAAATACGGTGAGTTGGGGTCCGGGCTTGGCGCCAGGCCCCCACTCCGGCCGCTTCGCGGCCACCTCTCCCCACGTCCGTGGGGGAGAGGAAATGCGCCGCGGCCCTACTTCGTCACCTTGGTGTCGATGGCCTTTTGCAGGTCCGATAGCTCCTCGCAGCCGGCCGGGCAGAGTTTTTCCAGCGACGCCAATTGCTCCTGGGCCTTGGGCATGTCGCCGGTCTCGACATAGAGCTCGCCCAGATATTCGCGAGCCGCCTTGTGATCGGGCTTCAGCTCCAGCGCCTTGGTGTAGTAGGTGAGCGCCGTCTTGTAGTCGCCGGTCTTGCGCAGCGTGAAGCCGAGCAGGTTGTAAACGTCGGGCTGCTGCGTGTCCTGCGCCAGGTCGCGCAGCTCGGCCAGCGCGCCCTGGTAGTCCTTGGCCTCGATCTTGGCCTTGACGGCGGTGAGGTCGGGCGCGTCGCCGCCCTCGATGTTGTCGACCGCATAGGCCGGCATGACGGTGGCAACGGGAACCACGGTCAGCACGGCAACGGCACCGAGCAGGCCGAACAGGGCATTCCTGCCAAAAAGGGAAGGTTTCATTGTCTTTCTCGCTTGGGTTGGGAGCTCACGCTCATATTTGAACCGGGGTGAAGCCGTAGGCCTTGCCGTCCTTGACGAAGACGCCGGTGCCCGGGAACGGGAAGTGCGAGCCCGAGATACGGATGTTGTCGGCAATCACGCGGTCGATGATCTTGTGGCGCGTGGTGATCGCCGTCGGCCCGTCCTGATCGTAGGCGCCCTGCCATTCCGGATGCGGCGCCAGAAGTGCGGGCACATACATGGTGTCGGCCGAGATCATGATCTGCTCCTTGCCGGAGTTGGCGAGATACACCGAGTGGCCGGGCGTGTGGCCCGGGGCGGCGATGATCTGGATGCCGGGCGCGACCTCGGCGCCGTCCTCGACCAGCTTCCAGTTCTTCCATTTCGGGAAGTTCTCGGCGATGCGCTTGCCCGCCGGCTTGCGCCCCTCGGGCAGCTTGGCCAGCCGGCCGGGGTCGGTCCACCAATTGTATTCGGTGGCGTTGACGATCAGCTCGGCATTCGGGAACACCGGCGCGTTGGTGCCCTTCTCCATCAGGCCCCAGACATGGTCGGGGTGGAAATGCGAGATCATGATGGTGTCGATCGCCTTGTAGTCGATGCCGGCGGCGGCCATGTTGGCCGGCAGATGCGTGGCGTTGGTCTGCCACTGGCCGACGCCCGAGCCGGCATCCATCATGATCAGCTTGCCGTTCATCTTGAGCACGACGACGGTGAGCGGGATGGGCATGAAATCGGTCGGCAGGCCCGCCTTGGCGAGCGCCGCCTTGGTGTCGTCGACGGACACATCCTTGATGAAGGCCGGGTCGTGCGGCTTCTTCCAGATGCCGTCATAGATGGCGGTGATCTCGATATCGCCGACCTTGTATTTGTAGAAGCCGACGGTCGGCTCGACCGGCGTTTCGGCAAAGGCCGGCCGGGTGAATTCCAGCCTGCCGGCAAGCCCGAAGGCGGCAGCGGCGGCGGCGGATTGAAGAACTGTGCGACGTGTCATGCTGAACATGGATGTTCTCCTCGGTTGAGTGGTGGCTAAAGTCGCGAAGGAAATGACGGAGGGCCAAGCCCCTGGCCCTCCGTCGCTGATTGCGGATTGGGGCGAGCAAGGTGGGGATCCGGTGCCGGCCCCTTGAACTCAGCGGCCCCAGATGCCCTGGCCGGGTTCTCCCGCATCAGATTTGCGTCGCCGCCTGCGTGCCGTGGCGGACCATGTCCGCCTTGCGGATCGACGCGGTGGTGGTGGTGGTGTCGATGGCCGTCTGGTCAGCGGTGCGCGAGCCAAAATGGTCGCTGCCGGCAAAGGCGCTGGTGGTGGCGACGAGGGTGGCGGCGATGGTGAGAGCGATGTTTTTCATGGCGATGGCTCCTGTTTGTTGAGAAATTGCTTGAAGGCGCGCTCAGCGGCCCCAGAGGCTGTCGTTGTTGTGCCTGACGATGATGTCCTGAACCGACCCCTGGCTCGGCCCGGTCGTCACCTTGGTGTCGACGTTCTGGCGCGCGGGGATCGAGGCAGTGGCGTTGGTGTCGACGGTGGCGACAGGCTGGTTGGCATTGTTGGCGCCGAAATGATCGCTGCCGGCAAAGGCAGCACTCGAGGCAAGCAGCATCGCAGCCACGCTGAAAGCGAGCTTGGTCATGTCATAGGTCCTTGTTTCGGTTTCTTCGGGTCGCGGGCCGGGAGATTGGCCCCGCTGACAACAAGACCCGGCAGGGCCGCGCTTTATTCCCGGGAGGTGTCAGATTTTTTTGGGAAGAGCAGAAACTGGCGGCAACGGCCATGCGGATGAGCGCCGAGACACAATCCAGAAACAAAATTAAACAGTTCGGAAAAAATGGCGAAAAGATCGGATGGCATAACCATTCCGCAGCGGCCGGAAAAAGCCCGCGGCACACCGCGCACGGAGTGGATTCCGGGTTCTTCCGTTTCGGAAGATTCGGTCCTCCATCAACAAGGGTCAAATTGCAGCGGCGGCGCAGCCGACAATGCCTGGCGTCGCGGCGGCACGATCGGGATGTTCCTGGCGCTGCTCGGCCAGGACGAGAAGGTTTGGAAATGGATCACGGTGTCGATATCGCCGAACTGGACAGGGACACGGCAAGACCGGGCAGAGAGCCCGAAGCCGGCCTCGGAAGCATCGAAGCGCTCGTAAGGATTGCCTCCGATCCCGGGTTGATCGCGCGCAGCCAGGTCCTGGCGGGCGCGGACTTCGCCCGGGCAGGTCAGCCCGGTGAGCGGCTCGACACGGTCTTCGAGCGGCTCGCCGAGACATTCGCCTCGTCGCCGGCGGTGATCTCCGACGGACGTGTCTGGACGTATCAGGAGCTGGACAAGCGGGCCAACCAGTTCGCCCGTGTGCTGATCAAGCGCGGCGTGCGGCCGGGCCACCGGGTCGGGCTTATTCTCGACCGGTCGGCCGAGACCTATATTGCCTTGCTCGCGGTGATGAAGGCAGGCGCGGCCTTCGTGCCGCTGGCCACCGCGTTTCCCGAAGAGCGCATGGCGCTCATCATCGAAGACGCCAGCGTGAGCCTGATCGTCAGCATCGCCGCCTATGCATCGCGCGCCGGTCAACTGCCCGTTCCCCACCTGTTGATCGACAGCGCCTCCGCCGAGATCTCCAAACAGTCCAGCGCGCCGCTGAAGCCGCACAAGGCGCCGGCCCCCACTGCGGTCGACGACACCTGCTACATCCTCTACACCTCGGGCACGACAGGCAGGCCCAAGGGCGTGGTCATCAAGCACCAGAGCTTCGTCAATTTCATCCGGGTCGCCGCCGCGTCCTACGGCTACAAGCCGGGCGATCGCGTCTACCAGGGCATGACCATCGCCTTCGACTTTTCCTCCGAAGAGATCTGGGTGCCCTTTGTCGCCGGCGCGACGGTGGTGCCCGCACCGGCCAGCTGCCTCTTGTCGGCGAGGAACTCGCCGATTTCCTGCGCCACCACGACATCACCTGCATGGCCTGCAGCCCGACCTTGCTGTCGTCGATGACATCGGACGTGCCCAGCCTGCGCACGCTGCTTGTGGGTGGCGAGGCCTGTCCGCACAATCTGGTGGTGCGCTGGTCGAAGCCGGGGCGGCGGATCCTCAACACCTATGGCCCGACCGAGGCAACCGTCACCGCAACGATGGGCGTGCTGACGCCGGACAGGCCCGTCACCATCGGCGCACCGCTGCCTACCTACTCCATCGCCATTCTCGACCCCGAGATGCCGGCATTGGCCCAGCCCGGGGAGTTGGGCGAGATCGGCATAGCCGGCATCGGGCTCGCCGTGGGCTACCTCAACCGGCCCGACCTCACCGAACAGAAATTCATCGCCGATTTCCTCGGCCTGCCGAACAATCCGTCAAAGCGCATCTACCGCACGGGCGACCTTGGCCGGATCAATGACGATGGCGAGATCGAATATGCCGGGCGCATCGACACGCAGGTGAAGATCCGCGGCTATCGTATCGAACTCGGCGAGATCGAGGCGGTGCTGCTCGACCAGCCGGAGATCGCGCAGGCCGCCGTCACCACCGGGAGATCGAGCCCGGCCGCGTCGAACTGGTTGCCTATTACGCAAGGAAGACCGGAGCGCCGGCGATCTCGCGCGCCGATCTCGCCCAGACGATGAAGCGGCGCCTGCCGGACTACATGGTGCCCTCCTATCTGGAGGAACTGCCGGCGATCCCGATGACGGTCTCCAACAAGGTCGACCTTCGCCAGTTGCCGAAGCCGACAAGCGTCCGGCTTTCGGCCGACCGGGAGATGGTTGCGCCAGGCAACGACGACGAGCGCTTCCTGGCCGAAGCGCTGGCGGCGGTGCTGAAATTCGACGAGGTGTCGGTCGAGGACAATTTCTTCGAGGATCTCGGAGCCAACTCCCTGCTGATGGCGCATTTCTGCGCGCGCGTGCGCACCCGGAAGGAATGGGCGACGACGTCCATGCGCGACATCTATCTCTATCCGACCGTGGCGCGCCTCGCGCGGCATCTGGGCGTGCCGGATGAGATGACGGCGGCCACCAACGAGCCTGTTCTCACCCGCCGGGCCTCGAATTTCGCTTATTGGACCTGCGGCACGGCACAGCTCCTGTTCTACGGGATCTACAGCTACGTGGCGCTGTGGGCGATCAATGACGGCCTCAACTGGATGTATGACGCGCTCGACGATCCGCTGCAGCTCTATATCAGGTGCGTGGCCCTTTCGGCCGGCGTGTTCTTTGGCATGACGGGCTTTGCCGTCCTTGCGAAATGGGTGCTCATCGGCCGCTGGAAGGCCGAGGCGTTTCCGATCTGGGGCCTGCGCTACTACCGCTTCTGGATCGTCAAGACTCTGATCCGCACAGCACCTGTCGTCCTGTTCCGCGGCAGCCCGCTCTACAGCTTCTATCTGCAGCTCCTGGGAACCAGGATCGGGAAAAACGCGGTCATCGAATCCAAATCCGTACCCGTCTGCACGGATCTGATTTCAATTGGCGCCAACACCATCCTGCGCAAGGAATCGCTGATCCTCGGCTTTCGCGCCCAGTCCGGCTACATCCACATGGGTCCGCTGACCATCGGCCGCGATGCCTTCGTGGGCGTGGGCTCGACGCTCGACATCGACACAACGATCGGCAACGGCGCCCAGCTCGGCCATGCGTCCGCGCTGCTGCGCGGTCAAAGCATCCCGGACGGTGAACACTGGCATGGATCGCCGGCCGTGCCGACCACGGCGGACTATTGCAAGGTGCGCAATGAGAACCCGTCCAACATCCGGCGCTTCCTCTTCGAAGCGGTCCAGCTCATCGGGCTGTTTGCCATTGTCATCCCCCTGCCGCTGCTGTTCCACAGCTATTGGGAGAATGTCGGCGACGACTATCAGGAGACGATCGGCCTCGTCGCGATCGGCACCACGGTCACGCTTTTCGGCTATATCGCCGCGGCCTTCCTGGCGGCGACACTGCTGCCCCGCCTGACCAGCCTGGTGCTGAAGCCAGGCCGCACCTACGCACTTTACGGTTTCCGCTACTGGCTGCAGGCCGCCACCGAATTCACCAGCAATTCCCGCATCCTGGGTCTGCTGTTCGGCGACAGCTCGGCCATCGTGCACTACATGCGCGCCATCGGCTGGAACCTCAACAAGGTGGTGCAGACCGGTTCCAACTTCGGCTCCAACCAGCAGCACGAAAACCCGCTTCTGTGCGAGATCGGCACCGAGACCATGGTGTCGGACGGCCTGTTCATGATCAACATGCACAAGTCCGCTTCCGCGTTCCGGCTCGAGCCGACAAGGATCGGCGAGCGCAACTATCTCGGCAACAACATCTACTATCCGCCAGACGGACGCACCGGCGACAACGTCCTGCTCGGCACCAAGGTGATGATCCCCATCGACGGGCCGTTGCGCGAGAATGTCGGGCTTCTCGGCTCGCCTGCCTTTGAAATCCCGCGCATGGTCAACCGCGACAAGGAACTCATCGCCGGCGTCGACGAGGCGGACCGGCGCCAGCGCATCCCGCACAAGAACCTTCACAACGCGGTGACGATCGTCCTGTTCATCGCGACGCAATGGGTCATGCTGTTCGCCACGCTGGCGATCTGGGACCGGGCGCTGAACTACTATACCGAATGGGCGGAGGTCGCGCTGTTCGTCGCCGTGCTCCTGACCTCGGCGATCACCATTCCGTTCTACATCCTGGTCGAGCGGGCAAGCCTTGGTTTTGGCAGGCTGAAGCCCCAGGTGACGACGATCTACGACGTCGCGTTCTGGCGCCACGAACGCCACTGGAAGCTCGCGGATTCGCCGATTGTAAACCTGTTCGGCGGCACGCCGTTCCGGCCAATGATCCTGCGCTTGCTGGGCGTCAAGGTGGGCAAGCGGGTCTATGACGGCGGCAGCAACCTGACCGAACGTTCGCTGGTCGAGATCGGCGACGACGTCACCCTCAACGAGGGCTGCGTCATCCAGGCCCATTCGCTGGAGGAAGGCGCGTTCAAGTCCGACTTCATCCGCATCGGCAAGGGCTGCACGCTCGGACCTTCCGCCTTTGTCCATTACGGCGTGGTGATGGGCGAAGGGTCGGTGGCCGATGTCGATTCCTTCGTGATGAAGGGCGAAGAGCTCGAGCCCTTCTCCATATGGCGCGGCAACCCGGCCAAGCTACACCGGTTCGTGACCCCGGTCACGGACGACGGCGCCAAGGCTTCGGCTTGATTGCGTTGGAGGCCGCGTCTTGACGGACGGGCCCAGCAAGGGCGTGGAAATCCGTCTCGCCCCGGTGACCGAGGCCAACCGGGCCTCGGTTGCGTCCCTGGAGCTGGCCCCGGACCAGATGGATTTCGTCGCCAGCAATGCGGAATCCCTGGACGAGGCCGGCCTTGATGACGACGCGCGTCCGCGCATCGTCTTGGCTGGGGATCGTGTCATCGGTTTCCTGATGTACGAGGCGCCGCAGGATGACGACGAGGCGCGCATCTACCGCTTCATGATCGACCGCGCCAGCCAGGGCAAAGGCTATGGCAAGGCCGCGTTGCGCGAAGTGCTGGAAGAAATCCGGGGGCTCGGCCACATCAGGCACGTGTCCATCTGCTACGAGCCGGAAAATGACGCGGCGCGGCAGCTTTATCGAGGCGCCGGCTTCGTCGAACAAGGACTGGACGAGGACGGAGAAATGATCGCCGGTCTGGTCCTGCCGGCATCGGTCGACCGATGACGCCCCCCGCAGTTCCGCCGCCTGCAGAGTTGCCAGAGGAAACCTCCTTGGCGCGGGCACTGGCAGCCATCGCCCCGCACGGAGTGCGCACTGGATGCCGGCTGATACGCGACGGTGACGAGACCCATCTTCTGCCCGAGGAGGCGCGCTCCCTTCCGGCGCGCCAGCCGGCCATGCGACGAGCCAGCGGCGCCGCGCGGTGGATCGCACACCGGCTGCTGGCGGACATCGGCTGCAACGACGCCGCCATCCCGCGCGCGCTGTCGGGAGCCCCGGTCTGGCCTGACGGAATGATCGGCTCGCTCGCCCATGACGACGACATGGCCGTGGCGGCGGTTGCGCCTGTTGGCCACATCGTCTCCCTCGGCATCGACATCGAGCCCGCGTTGGCCCTGCCCGACGATATCCTCGCGCTCGTCGCAACCCCTGCGGACCGGACGGACGCGGCGGACCGGCATCTTGCCGGTCGCATCCTCTTTGCCGCCAAGGAAGCAGTCTACAAGGCGGTCTATCCGCTTGATCGCGAGATCCTCGGCTATGAGGACATCGCCGTGGATCTCAATACAGGTTCTGCGACAACAAAGACGGGCCGCAGGGCCAACCTCGCCTACTGCGCTGCCCCGAGTGTGGTCGTCTTGGCTTTTGTTGAACGGGATGCGGGTTAGGACCCGGAACCGGCGCTACGCGTGACCCGGTTTTCTACGTCCCGACGATTTCCGTATAGGTCCGGACCTCGCCATCAAGCCCCCGCATCCGCCAGCTCTCTCCGTCCTGTGCTTCGACATAACACGGCCCGAGCGGCACCTTGCCGCCGCCTTCCGGCAGGTCAAGCACATAGACAGGGTTGCAGATGCCCGAGAGCCGCTGGCGCAGCGCGCTGGCCAGCGCCCGGCCCTCGGCGATCGTGGTGCGCCGATGCGCCATGCCGCGCGCGAGGTCGCCATGGTGCAGGTAATAGGGTTTGACGCCGAGGCGGTACATCAGCTCGCGGCAGAGCTCCTCCAGCACCTCGACCGTGTCGTTGACGCCTTTGAGCAGGACGCTCTGGTTGAGCAGCACGAAGCCCGCCTGCCGCATCCTGCGGCAGGCCGCCTCGGCGGCATCGGTGATCTCCCGGGCATGGTTGAAATGGGTGACAACGGTGACCATCAGCCGGCCCTGCAAGGCCTCGACCAGCCCTGACGTGATGCGCGACGGCAGCGCCACCGGCACGCGCGTGTGGATGCGCAAGAGCCGCACATGCGCGATCGCCTCGATGCGCGCGAAGATTTCGGCCAGCGCCTTGTCGGGCAGCGACAGCGGATCGCCGCCGGTCAGGATCACCTCGCGGATCTCGGGATGACCGGCGATATAGGCCAGCGCCGGCTCCAGCGCCTCGCGCGTGTAGCCACGGCCGATCGCGGTCAGCGATTCCTTGCGGAAGCAGAACCGGCAATAGACCGCGCATTGATAGGTCGGGAACAACAGCACCCGGTCGGCATGGCGATGCGTCAGCCGCGGCACCGGGCTGAAATCATGGTCGGCGATCGGGTCACCGAGCTCGCCGTCCTGCTCGATCAGCTCGTGCGGCTCCGGGATGACCTGCGCCCGGATCGGGTCGGCGGGGTCGTTCCAGTCGATCAGGTCGAGATAGGCTTTGGGGATGCGAACCTTGTGGTTCGCCGCCGCGCCTTGAGCCGCCGCGCGCTCGTCCGGCGACAGCGGCAGGGAAGCGAGATCACGCACATGGCGCACGCCTTGTCGAACATCGTGCTGCCAGGCAGCGTCGGCGTGCAACTCCGCAGGTGTGCCGGCCGCATCGGAGACAGCCATGCTCGCGTCCGAGATGTCGAGGTGTGAGGTCATCGAAGGTTCCTTGAATTCGGAAGCGCTCGATACAGCATTGGAGTTGAGGGTTGAAGACAATAAGCGGTGCCGGAGTACGGAGGGGAAGGCCGCGACGTCCCTGCCCTTCGCCGCAATAGCGGGTCCAGTCCCCTCGGAGACTGCTTGAAGTTGGGTATTGTCAGGATCGCGCAAACGCCAACAGGTCGGTTATATCGCCATTGTCTGCCTTCTTGAGGCTCGCGATGTAGAACTTGCGCAACGCGCCGGTGTCGTGCTGAAGGTTGCCGCTCCCCCATGTGAAAGGCTTTCCGCCAAGGCTCTCTATCAACAGATCGCCCATCATGCGCGAATGGCGGCCGTTGCCGTTCGTATAGGCGTGCACGAACACAAGTTGATGATGAAACCGCACGGCGATCTCGTCCGGAGGGAAGGTCTTGCTTTCGATCCAGTAGTGGAATTGATCGAACAGCTCGGCACTCCTGACCGCAATCTGCCAACGCGGAACACCGATACCCTCCAGCTCGACCTGACGGTACTCACCAGCCCAGTTCCAGACCTTGCCGAACATGGCCCTGTGCAGTTTCCGGGAAAACGCGTCGGTTGCAACGGCAAGCGGCTTGAGCTTTCTCCGATGTGCCCAAGCAAGACCACCTGCAATGTTATCCTCTTCAGCGACGTTGAGGTCATCGCGGCTTTGAATCCATGTCGGAATCAGCTTCTTCTGATCGTCCGGCTGGATTGGTGTCGCGGCCGCAAGGGGCGTGAAAATGTCCTTCACGCTTCGCCCCAAAGGTCGCGATCGCGAAGCTCGTTTTGAATATAGTCGTCGATCCGCGCCTCAAGGTCGGACCTGCTTGTCGCCTGATCCTCAAGTCGCATCGTGTGCGACACTCGCGTCAACGCCTCGAGAGCAATTTCGCGCGCGCGGTTGCGGATCATATCCTCCAGAGAGGTATCCGGCACGATTGCATAGACGAGCTTTCCGCCCAAAGCCTGGGCGACACGACGCAATGTCTGGAGCTGAATGGTGCCATTTTCTTCGGACAGCTCAAACGCCCTGATCGTTTGCTGGGTTACTCCAACACGCTTGCCTAGTTGCGCCCCTGACATGCCGAGGCAATCACGGATTGCCCTGATCCAGCCTCTAGGTGGGGGCGTGAACCGTTCGATCGGCTTGGCGAGCAAGAGCCTCGCGTCAAGGCGTTTAAGTGCGCGGTCATTTAGTTTTTTCATATTGCAACCTGTCGATTGGCTACAGTTTTACATACCATAGCATGGTTCATTGTCACATATAACAGTCTATAATATGTTAAATAATCTGAATGTGACAGGCTACAATATGTATTTTTTGTGGCTGGATCCGATCGGACGACGGCGGACTTGCCAAGTGCTGCCGGGGGAGAAGGTATAGCGCCGACCCACCCGCCACCAACTTTCGCCGCATCGACCAACAGCGCGATTTCATGCATCTAATGAGCCGACAGCGCCCATGGAGGAGATGGAGCGCCGCCAGGGAGGATTTGCCATGACCCAAACAACTCCGGCGCGGTTGCCGCGCTATGACGATACCGTTGCGCGGTTCCGCATCGAGGATGAAGTAGCGCGTCTTTCTGGCGATCCCGCGACCGGGATTAACGCCTATGTCGAATGCTGCGGCCGCCACACCGGGCAGAACCGGCTGGCATTGCGCGCGATCTCCGCCAGTGGTGAGCTGCGGGAATTCACCTTCGACGATCTCGACGACATGTCGGGCCGCGTCGCCAATCTGCTGAAAGCGGCAGGCGTCGGCCCCGGCGATGTCGTCGCCGGCATGCTGCCGCGCATTCCCGAACTGGTGGCGACCATTCTCGGCACATGGCGCATCGGTGCCGTCTATCAGCCGCTGTTCACCGCCTTCGGCCCGAAGGCCATCGACCACCGGCTGAAGACCAGCGGCGCCAAGCTCGTCGTCACCAACACGGCCAATCGCGGCAAGCTCGACGAGGTGGAGCACTGCCCCCGGGTTGCGACCATCCTCGCCCCCGGCGAAGCCTTGCCGGCGGGCGACATCGATTTCCGCGCGGCCTTTGCCGCCGCCTCGTCCGACTGCGAGCCCATCCTGCGCAAGGGCGACGACCTGTTCATGATGATGTCGACCTCGGGCACGACCGGCCTGCCCAAGGGCGTGCCGGTGCCGCTGAGCGCATTGATGGCCTTCGGCGTCTATATGCGCGACGCGATCGGGCTCACCCCGGACGACGTCTTCTGGAACATCGCCGATCCCGGCTGGGCCTACGGCCTCTATTACGCCATCACCGGCCCCTTGCTGCTCGGCGTCGCGACGACCTTCAACGAAGGTGCCTTCACCGCCAAAAGCACCTACGACATCATCGAGCGCCTCGGCGTCACCAGCCTCGCCGGTTCGCCCACCGCCTTCCGCCTGCTACTGGCCGAAGGGCCCGAGGCCGCCGCCCGCATCCAGGGCCGCCTTCGCGTGGTGAGCAGCGCCGGCGAGCCGCTCAACCCGGAAGTGATCCGCTGGTTCGACGCCCATCTCGCCGCACAGATCCATGACCACTACGGCCAGACCGAGAACGGCATGATGGTCAACAACCATCACGGCCTGTCGCACCCCGTGCGCCCGGGTTCGGCCGGCTTTGCCATGCCGGGCTACCGCATCGTCGTTCTGGACGAGGCCGGCCACGAGCTTGGCCCCAACCAGCCCGGCGTCCTTGCCGTCGACATCGCCAACTCGCCGTTGCGCTGGTTCGGCGGCTATCACCATGCGGAAACCCCGGCCATATCGGGCGGATATTACCGCACCGGCGACACGGTCGAGTTCGAGCCGGATGGCTCGATCAGCTTCATCGGCCGGTCGGATGACGTCATCACCTCCTCCGGCTATCGCATCGGGCCGTTCGACGTCGAAAGCGCGCTCATCGAGCACCCGGCGGTCAACGAAGCGGCGGTGGTCGGCGTGCCCGACCCGCAACGCACCGAGATCGTCAAGGCCTTCGTCATCCTGGCGCCCTCCTGGCAAGGAAGCCCGGAACTCGCCGACGAACTCGCACAGCATGTCCGCAAGCGCCTGTCGGCCCACGCCTACCCGCGCGAGATCGATTTCGTGACAGAACTGCCGAAGACACCGAGCGGCAAGATCCAGCGATTTTGCTGCGCAAGGCCGAGGTCGAGAAGCGGAAGGGGTGACGGGATGGCGAGGCCTTCGATCTTCCAGGCGGCGCAAGACACTCTCGTTGACGTGGTGCCGCACAATAGCCACCAAGACGCCCGATAGGCTCCCAAAGCCAGGACAAAAAACGGGAGGCTTGGGTCATGCGGTTGGTCTGGACGATCGTGTTCGCGCTGGCGAGCGGCGTGGCCTTCGCGGCCTCGCCGGAGGACGACTATATCGCCGCGCGCGACAAGGCGATTGCCGCCATCGCCGCACTCAACAGCGCGAATGCTCCGGTGGAAACGCTCGATGCCGCCGATGCCAAGGCGCGCGCCGATCTTGAAGGGCGCCTTTCCTCTCTTCTCGGCCCCCTGGCGGTTGCGGGTTTTCCGGCGACCGGCACCAGCAATCTCGAAAGCCTGAGCGACGCCGATATCGGATACGGCATGCTCGACGGGCTGAGATACGCCAGGACTGACGACGGCCCGAGCCTCGTGGCGACAACGCGAGGGCTCCTCGATCGCTGGCTTCGCTCCAGGGCCACCGAGACGGACGCGAGTCTCAAACTGCCCACCGGCATCGACGAGGCGCTGAAACTCGATGCCTTCTACACCCAGGCGATCAACAGCGACGCCGCGTTCATGGGGACGCTCGACTTTCCGCTGAAGAAGCCCGAAGGCGCCGACATCGCCATTGCGCGGCTTGGCGGCTGGACGCAGGACGTGGGGCCGATCCAGGAACAGCAGGTCATCGTCACGCTCGTCAAGGGCAACAGCGTCATGATTGCCTCGGCGCCCGCCGCGCAGCCTGTTCCGAAGATCGCGGCCTGCGAGGCCATATGGACCTCGGCCGACGCCGCTGCCCAGAAATTGGCCGCCCAGGCTACCGAGCAGCAGGATGAAAAGGTATATGACACCGCCAATGCCGCCTGGGAAAAAGGTGACGGCCACTACCGCAAGTGCATGGGCGAGCGCCTGCCGGGCGAACCGGTCTTCCCGGCGCTTCTCAGCCAGGCGCAGGAGCTTGCCGATCACATGGCCGGCAAGTAGGCGGTTCCCCTGGCGGTCGCCTACGCTTTCGACCCCCCAACAGTCCCAGCCGCAGCAGGCTTTCGGCCGTGGCGACGATCGCCTCCTCGGCCGGTCGCGGCGTCCAGCCGAGCAGGCGCGTCGCCTTTTCGCTGGTGGCGTCCATCATCACGCCGAGATGCCCGGCCAGCATCTTCGTCGTCGGATCACCGCGCAACGCCAGCAGGCGGATCACCCAGTTGGGGATTTCACGGGTCGGCACCTTGGCCGCGGCCGCGCCCATCCTGCGCCGCAACACACTTGCGACATCGGCCATCCACAGGCTGTGACCCGAAATGCCGATGAAGCGCTCGCCCTTTGCCGCAGGGCTGGTCATAGCCAGCAGATGCAAATCGGCGAGGTCGCGCACATCGACATAGCCGGAATTGACCCGGGGACAGCCGGGCATGCCGTCCATCAGCCGCTTGATCAGCCCTATCGAATGCGAATAGTCGGGGCTGAGAACCGGGCCGAGCACCGCGACCGGATTGACGACCGACAGTTCGAGACCCCGCCCTTCCCTGGCGACAAAATCCCAGGCGGCGCGTTCCGACAGCGTCTTCGATTTCTGATAGGGCGCGACATTGCCGCTGAGATCGGACCAGTCCGTCTCGTTGAAAGGCCTGGTCTGCGGCGCATGACCCATGGCGACCGCGCCGATGGCCGAAGTCAGCACGACACGTTTCACGCCGGCATCGCGCGCGGCGCCGAGCACCCGCAGCACGCCGTCGACGGCGGGCCGCACCCAATCTTCCTCCCGCGTCTGGCTGCCCGAAGGCGTCGGCGAGGCGCCGTGGAGCACGTAGGTGCAGCCCGCCACAGCATCCGCCCAGCCGGTATCCGCCGACAGGTCGGCGGCGACGAAGGACAACCTGTCCCCGGGCTCGGCGCCACCTTGCCGCAGCATCGCGCGCACCTCGCCTTCCCGCTTCAGGTAACGCAGGGTCGTGCGCACGCGATAGCCGGCGTCGAGCAGCTTCAGGATGCAGTGCGATGCAATGAAGCCGGAGCCACCGGTCACCAGCACCAGTTCGTCGTTCATGTCGGTCTCCTGATGTGTCCGCCGGTCCAGGCGGTGCGTTCATGGACCCATCAGCTATGCGCGAGTGCTCGGATTGTGAATGCTTGAAAATCCGCATAAGTTGCGCCAGAGTACGGAAATGGCCGCCGACCCGTTCTCCGACATCCTCAAATTCACCAGCGCCGAAACCATGGTGACAGGCGGCTTCACCGCCGGCGGCCCATGGGCATTGCGCTTTCCGGCGCCCGAAAAAATCAAGTTCTTCGCCGTGGTGAACGGCGATTGCTGGATCCGCCTCGAGGGCGAGGACGAGCCGGTGCACGCGCGGACCGGAGACGTGCTGCTGCTCGCTTCACGGCGCTCCTTCATCCTTGCCAGCGACTTGTCCGTCCCGCCGCTCGACGCGATGGCGGTGTTTGCCGGTTGCAAGATCGCGCGTCTCGGCGACGGCAATGACTTCGCCCATATCGGCGGCCATGTCCTGCTCGACCAGGCGAGCGGGCGGCTGCTGTCCGATGTGCTGCCGCCATGGATCCACATTCACGCTTCATCGCCGCAGGCGACGATCCTGCGCTGGATTCTCGACCAGCTGGTCCGCGAGCAGGCCGAGGATCAGCCGGGCGCCAGCCTCGCCTCGGCGCAACTCGCCCAGCTCCTGTTCATCCAGGTGTTGCGGGCGCATCTGAAGACATCGAGCCTGATGCCCGCCGGCTGGCTGCGCGCGCTCGGCGACCCGCGTCTGGCGCCCGCTCTGCGGCTGATGCATGGCGATCCCGGCCGCGCCTGGCATCTCGAGGAACTCGCCAGGGCCGCAGCCATGTCGCGCACCAGTTTCGCCTTCCATTTCAGGCAGACCGCCGGCGTGGCGCCACTGACCTACCTGACCGAATGGCGCATGCATCTGGCCGAACGCGCCTTGCGCGAGGAGGACGTGCCCGTGGCGATTCTTGCCCGCTCGCTCGGCTACACCTCCGAAAGCGCCTTCAGCAACGCCTTCAAGCGCGTCACCGGCAGCGCGCCCAAGCGCTACCGGTTGGCCAGGCGAGTCGCCCGCACGGACGAGACGGCATCGCGGTCGTTGAGCCTGGCGTCCTGAAAGGGGGCAGGCGCACACAAGCTGCCGCCCCCTCTCCGGTTGATGCGCTATTCCTTGGCGCGATAGGCTTCCGGCACGATGAAGACTTCGTCGGCACGGCCGTAGCCGCCATCGGCGACCTCTTCCACCAGCACCATCGTGTAGGGTCGGACGCCTTCGCCGAAAAATTCGACGAACATCGCCGTCGTGCGATGGATGAGGTCTTCCTTCTGCGCCTTGGTTAGAGCCGCTTGCGGCATCTTGATGTTGGCGAATGGCATGATCGTTTCCTTCTCTTCGAGGGTGGGTTCAGGCTTTGGGATGAAGCAGGTCGGCAAGGCCGATCCGCTCCATGAGTTGCGTACGCACGCGGTCGGCGATGCCGTTGACGATCGCCGCGCCATCGTCGGATGGGTCGATGTGCACGCGCAGCGGGCGCCTTCCGTGCGGCATGGCGACGAGGTCGACGATCGCCGTGGCGACATCGGCCGGATCGGCATCCGCCGGCTCAAGCGAAGCCAGCCCCTTCAGCACCTGCTGATCGACATCGGCGTAGGGCCCGGACCAGTAGAGCGCGGCTCGCTCCGCATCCGCGGGCGCGGCGGCATGGTGAAAATGCTCCGTACCCTTGGTGAAGGCGCCCGGCACGACGATCGTCGTTTCGATGCCGAAGCGGGCAAGTTCCAGCGCATAGCTCTGCGCCAGCGCATCCATGCCGGCCTTCGCCGCGAAATAGGGCGCGAGGAATGGCGGCGTGCCGCCCCGCGTGCTGCTCGAGCCGACCCAGATCATCTGCCCCCTGCCGAGGGAGCGCATATGCGGCAAGGCCGCACGGTTGACGCGCTGCGTGCCGACGACATTGACGTCATAGAGCTGCGCCAGCTGTTCGGGCGCAAAGGCCTCGGTCGGTCCAAACCCCATATGCCCGGCATTGTGGATGAGCACATCGAGCCGGCCGGCCTCGCTCAGGATCAGCCGGACCGCCGCTTCGGCGGAAGCATCGGAAGTGACATCGAGCGCGATGGGCTTGAGCGCCAGACCCTCGTCGCGGGCGAATTTCTCCATTTCGGCCGCCGCCACGCCACCGCGCGCCGCCGGGTCGCGCATCGAGGCATAGACCGTGTGGCCCGCCCTTGCCAGCGCCCGCGCCGTCATCGCGCCGAAGCCGCTGGAAGCGCCTGTGATCAGGATTGTTTGTTGCATGGTCGTCTCCTCAGATCACGCCGCCATTGGCGCGGATGATCTGCCCATTGACCCAGAAGCTGTCCGGCCCGGCCAGGAACGAAACCACGCCTGCGATGTCGTCGGGCTGGCCGAGCCGGCCGAGCGGGATCATTTTGCCGATGGCCTCGATCTGCGCCTCGCTCTTGCCGTCCAGGAACAGCGCGGTCTCGATCGGCCCCGGCGCCACCGCGTTGACGGTGACACGGCGCGCGCCAAGCTCCTTGGCCAGGATGTGGGTCATCGCCTCGACGCCCGCCTTGGTGGCGGCGTAGACGCCGTATCCCGGCTGGTAGAGGCCGACGACACTGCTCGAGAAATTGATGATGCGGCCGCCGTCGCGAAGCCGGCGCGCGCCTTCCCTCATGCCGCGGAACACGCCGCCGAGATTGATCGCGATCTGCGTGTCGAACGAAGCGTCGTCGGTCTGCGCGATCGGCGAGGTCTTCATGATACCGGCATTGTTGACGAGGATGTCGATGCCGCCGAAGGCCTTTTCGCCGGCGTCGAAAAGAGCGGCGATGCCGGCCGGATCGGCGATATCGGCCTGAACAGCGATCGCCTTGCCGCCGCCGGCTTCGATCGCACGCACAAGCTCTCCGGCCTCCGCGCGGCCCCGCGAATAGTTGACGACGACAGCGACGCCGTCGCGGGCCAGCCGCTGCGCGATGGCCGCGCCGATGCCCTTGGAGGCGCCGGTCACGATCGCCGTTCTGGTTTGTTGGGTCGTTTGCTGATTTGTCATGGAAGTCTCTCCGTGTTGTTGGTGACACGGATATAGGCCAAGCCGTTTCCCGGATAATCGGCCGCCTATTGACATCACTATTCGGAAATTGCGAACAAAGGCCATGGATCGTCTGGACACGATGCGGCTCTTTGTTCGCGTTCTGGAGCGGCGCAGCTTCACCGCTGCCGCCGCCGATCTCGGCCTGCCGCGTTCAACCGCGACGGAAGCGATCAGGCGGCTCGAGGAGCATCTCGGCGCGCGGCTGCTGGAGCGGACGACGCGGCAGGTGAACGCCACGCAGGATGGCGAGGCCTACTATCACCGCTGCCTGTCGATCCTGGCCGAGATCGAGGATGCCGAGGCCGCCTTCCGCAATGCCGAGCCGTTCGGCCTGCTGCGCATCGACGCCAGCACGCTGCTCACCCGCACATTCCTGTTGCCGCGCCTGCCCGAATTCCTCGCCCGCTATGTCAGGATCGACCTGCAGATCGGCCAGAGCGACCGGCTGGTCGATCTCGTGCGCGAGGGGGTGGACTGCGTGATACGCGTCGGCGAGCCGCCCGACAGCGGCATGATCATGCGGCGACTGGCGATGATCCGCGAGATCACCTGTGCCAGTCCCGCCTATCTCGAACGGCACGGCACACCCACCTCCCCAGATGCGCTCGATGGGCACCAGGCGGTGGGTTTCGTCTCGTCGCGCACCGGCGAGACCCTCCCGTTCGAATTCACCGTCGGTGGCAAGACCCTTGAAGTCCGGCTGCCGGGCCGCGTCGCCGCGAACAATTCCGACACCGCCGCCGATCTGGCGCGGCTTGGGCTGGGCTTGCTCCGGGCGCCGCGCTACCGTTTCGAGAAGGACCTTGCCGACGGGACGCTGGTCGAGGTGCTGGCCGACTACCCGCCATCGCCGACGCCGCTGTCGGCGCTTTACCCGCAGAACAGGCAGCTCTCGCCGCGCCTTCGCGTCTTCCTCGACTGGGCGTCGCGCATCTTCGCGGAGGCGAACCTGTAGTCCCGTCCATTGAGCCCCGGCTCAGCCTGCAAGCCGAAATCCCGATGCCGAAACTTACATTCAGCTTGGAAGTTCAAATTTAAGCGTTTTCTACTAAGGTGCGACCGGGGGCTGTTGTTCAGGAAAGGTATTCAGGTCGAATTGGCCATAACGAGATTCAATCTCGGCCGTGTCAAACAGGCCGTTTTCTCTTCCGCCAACTTGCCGGCGGCCATTGCTTTTGTTGTGCTTTTGGCTTGCGCCATCATTGCCGACCAGCAGAACAGCAGGGTCTCCGATCAACTGGCGCGCGCCGATGTGCTGGCCAAGGTCAACATCATCCGCGCCAAGCTCGAGGGCAACATAGGCGGCAATCTCCAGCTTGTTCAGGGCCTCGTCTCGACCATCGTTACGGAGCCCTACATGGGCCAGCAGAGATTTGCCTCGCTCGCGACCAATCTGTTCCAGCAGAAATCGCAACTGCGCAACATCGCCGGCGCGCCCGACCTCGTCATCTCGCTGATGTACCCTCTGAAGGGCAACGAGAAGGCGATAGGCCTCGACTATCGCAGGAACGAGGCGCAACGCATGGCGGCATTTCGCGCGCGCGACCAGCGCGTGATGGTGTTTGCCGGCCCCGTCGACCTTGCCCAGGGCGGGCGCGGCTTCATCGGCCGCATTCCGGTGTTCGTGCCGACGGCGAGCGGCGGCGACCGCTTCTGGGGCATCGTCTCGGCGGTGGTCGATGTCGACCGGCTCTACGCGGCGAGCGGGCTGACCGACCCGGATCTCGACATCGATGTCGCACTCACGGGCAAGGATGCGCTGGGCGGCGGCGGCGAACGCTTCTTCGGCGGCGGCAATGTCATCGCCGGAAATCCCGTTTCGACCGACGTGCAGCTGCCTTCAGGCTCCTGGCAGATTTCGGCCATCCCCAAAGGCGGCTGGCCAGCCGCCCCGAAGAACGAGTTGGCCCTGCGGGCGCTCATGCTGCTCGCCGGCGCGCTTGTGGTGCTGCCGATCATGGTGGCCGGGCGGCTATTCGGCGAAAGGCAGAAAAACTACGCCGAGCTGAGACGCCTGTCCGGGCGCCTGGAGCTGGCGCTGGAGGCCTCGGGCATCGGCGTTTGGGAACACGACCTCGCCACCCACAAAATGGTGTGGGATGACCGCGTCAACGAAATCTACGGCAAGCCGGCCGACGGCAAGCCGCGCGGCTATGACGACTGGGCACAGGCGATCCATCCTGAAGACATCGGGCGGGCGCTGCGGGATTTCGATCTGGCCACCGTGAAAAAAGGCCCCTACTCCTCACAATACCGGCTCCTGCGCCCCGACGGCACCGTCCGCCATGTACGCACCCGCGCCAGCTTCTTCCAGGATATCGACGGCACGCCAAAGCTGATCGGCGCCGAATGGGACGTGACCAGCGACGTGCTGCTCAACGAGACCCTCATGCGCGAGCGCCAATTGACGGAATCGAAGAACGCCGAGCTCAATCTCGCCAAGGCGCATATCGAGTATGCGGCGCTGCACGATTCGCTGACCGGCCTGCCCAACCGCCGCTATCTCGACGAGCTGCTGGCCGAAACCGGCGAACCGGACCGCCACACGGCGCTGCTGCATCTGGATCTGGACCGCTTCAAGCAGATCAACGACACGCTCGGCCACGCCGCGGGCGATGCCATGCTGGTGCATGCCTCGAAGGTCATCAAGGCCAATGTGGGCCGCAACGATTTCGTTGCGCGCATCGGCGGCGACGAGTTCGTCGTGGTGAGCCATGGGCTCGACGATGACCAGCTGGCGGCACTCGCCGACCGCATCATCGAGGAGATGCGCCAGCCTGTGGACTATCGGGGCCATCCGTGCCGGTTCGGAGTGAGTATCGGCATTGCCGCCAACAGCGGCATCGACGCCGTGCAGCTGCTCGTCAACGCCGATCTCGCGCTTTACCGGGCGAAGGATCGCGGTCGCAACCGCTATGAGTTCTTCAACAAAGAGCTGCAGAGCGAGATCGTGCGGACCAAGCAGATCGCTGATGAGATCCTCGGCGGGCTGGAGCGGAACGAATTCATCGCCTACTACCAGCCGCAGTTCGATGCCAAGACGCTCGAGATCGTCGGCGTCGAGGCGTTGTCGCGCTGGAAGCATCCGCGGCGCGGCATCCTGCCCCCCGACACCTATCTCAAGGTGGCCGAAGAGCTCAATGTCGTGGCGCTGATCGACCGTACCGTGCTCGAACAGGCGCTGGAGAATTTCGGGCGTTGGTCGCGCGGTCACCTCAACATCCCACGCGTGTCGGTCAATGTCTCGGCCAGGCGCCTGGAGGACAAGGACTTGATCAGTGGCCTGCGCAAGCTCGGTATCAAGGCAGGAACCGTGTCGTTCGAGCTGGTGGAGTCCATCTTCCTCGACGAGAACGACGATCTGGTCACCTGGAACATCGAGCATATCAAGGAGCTCGGCATCGACATCGAGATCGACGATTTCGGCACCGGCCACGCCTCGATCGTCTCCCTGCTCAAGCTGCAGCCGCGCCGCCTCAAGATCGACCGTCAACTGGTCACGCCCATCACCGGCTCAAGCGCGCAGCGGCACCTGGTGTCGTCGATCATCGAGATCGGCAAGTCACTCAGCATCGAAGTGGTTGCCGAGGGGGTCGAGACGATGGAGCACGCGCGCATCCTGAAAGAGCTTGGCTGCGATATCCTGCAGGGCTACTTTTTGGGCCGCCCGATGGAGGCCAAGGCCTTCAAGGCCTTCGCCCAGTCGCGCAAATGGCTGGCCACGGGGTAGTGCGCCCACCCCGCTCGCCTCGCGCCCCGGTCCGCTCGACGGCAGCGGCCCGACGTATCGTTACGAAGCCCGTGCGTGCGCCTTCGCGCCATTTGCGGTTATGGTAGATACTCGACAGTCGCCGCGATTGAGGTTCCCAGCATGGACAGACTGGCATGCGACCGGATGTTGGTTGCGGTCATTGAGCGCCGGAGCCTGTCCGCCGCTGCGCAAAAACTCGGCGTGAGTTCGGGGCAGGCGTCCAAGCTGGTTTCCCGGCTCGAGGAAGAACTGGGCGTGCAGCTGCTTCATCGCACGACCCGCTCGGTCTCTCCCACTGAGGCCGGGCGCGCCTATTTCGAGCGGATCAAGAGCCTGCTCGAGGAGATGGACGAGCTGGATTCCACCATCCGCAGCGCGTCGGGGGCACCGCGTGGGCGACTGGTCATGTCCGTGCCGATTACCTTCGGCACCGAGGTCCTCGCGCCGCTTCTGGCCGAGTTCGCGCGGGCGCATCCGCTGATCGAGCTCGACGTGTCGTTCTCTGACCGCGTGGTCAACCTGGTGGACGAAGGTTTCGACCTCGCCCTGCGTATCGGCACCTTGCGCGACAGCACCCTCATTGCGCGAAAGCTCTGCCCGATCCGGCTGGTGACCACGGCGGCGCCATCCTATCTGCACGCATTCGGCGCTCCGGACCGTCCCGGGGACGTGACCGGACACGCCTGCATCCTCGACACCAACTTCGCCGACGGGGCCAGCTGGCGTTTTGCGCGCGGCTTGACGGTGCCGATCCGCGGCCGGCTGCGCTTCTCCAACGCCGAGGCCTGCGCGGCCGCGGCGGCGATCGGCCTGGGTCTGGTGCAGGGCCCCAGCTTCGTCGCCGGCGAGCGCATCCGGACCGGTCAGCTCATTCCCGTGCTGGCCAACCACGAGGCCGACCCGATGGCGCTTTGGGCCGTCTACACCACCGGCCGGCACCTGGCGGCCAAGGTGCGGGTGATGGTGGATTTCCTCGTCTCGCGTTTCCAGGACAGCCCGCCTTGGGACCAGGGCTGGTAGACTTTCCAATTTGGAAGAAATCTTCTGCAATTTCGCCAGATAGAAGTCGATACGGAACAGGTCCATATTCCCGTCATCGCCGCAGGGCAAGCTGACAGGAGTACAGGACATGACACTCGCAATCATCGGTACCGGTAATATGGCCAAAGGCCTCGCCACAGTGTTTTCGGGCAGCGGCAACGCCATCGTCTTCGGTTCGCGCCATCCGTCGGAGGCCGCCTCGGTCGCCAGCGGCTTCGGCGACACCGTCTCCGCCGCCTCGATCCCCGACGCCGTCGCCAAGGCCGACATTGTCTTTCTCGCCGTGCCCTATGATGCCGCGGCCGCGGTGGTCAAAGCCGCCGGAGGCTTGGCGGGCAAGATCGTCGTCGACTTGACCAATCCCATGAAGGCCGACTTTTCCGGCCTTGCCATCGGCTTCTCGACCAGCGCCGCTGAAGAAATCGCGCGGCTCGCCCCGCAGGCCAAGGTGGTGAAGGGTTTCAACACCTTGTTTGCCTCGGTGCTGCAGAATGGCGGCAAGGTCGCCGGCACTCCGGCAACGGTGCTGCTCGCCGGCGACGACGCGGGCGCCATTGCCCAGGTCGAGGCGCTGGTGAAAGCAGCCGGTCTCAAGGCCATCGTCGCCGGCCCCCTGGCCGCGTCGCGCAACATCGAGGCTGTCGCCGCCCTCAACATCGGCCTCGGATATGGCCAGGGAAAGGGCACCGATATCGCTCCGACCTGGGTCGGCATCTGATCCAGGCCTTGATCGCGCCGCGGCCTCGGCGGCCGGAACGCGCCATCCAAGAACAAAATAGCAAGCCGCGACGCGCCACTTGATATCGGTCAAGTGGCGCGCCGCTGCACCCGTGGACAATCCCCCAGTGATTGCGTGAAGGACGAAGACGATGCTCATTGAAGGAAAATGGACGGCCAACTGGCAGCCGGTGCAGGCAAGCGATGCCAAGGGCGGCTTCATCAGGCAGGTTTCCGGCTTTCGCAACTGGGTGACGCCTGACGGCAGCGCCGGACCGACGGGTGATGCTGGTTTTGCAGCCGAAGCGGGCCGCTATCATCTCTACGTCGCGCTCATCTGCCCTTGGGCATCCCGCACGCTGATCGCGCGCAAGCTCAAGCGGCTTGAGGACACCATCTCCATCAGTATCGTCAACCCCCGCCTGGATGATGAAGGCTGGGCGTTCGGCGGCTATCCTGGCACTGGCCCCGACGACATCAACGGGGCCCGCCATCTGCATGAAATCTACACCAGGGCCGACCCGCTCTATACCGGGCGTGCTACCGTGCCCGTCCTTTGGGACAAGCAGCTTGGCACCATCGTCAACAACGAGAGCGCCGATATCGTGCGCATGCTCAACTCGGGCTTCGGCGACCTCGCAAGTGGACCGGATCTCTATCCCGCGCCGTTGCGGGCCGAGATCGACGCGCTCAACGCGGATATCTATCCGCGGCTCAACAACGGCGTCTATCGCGCCGGCTTCGCCATCACGCAAGTCGCCTATGAGGAAGCCTTCGATGACGTGTTCTCGATGCTGGAAAGTCTCGAGGCCCGGCTCGACAACGGTGGGCCTTTCCTTCTGGGCGATGCCCTGACCGAGGCCGACGGGCTGTTCGTCACCCTGGTGCGCTTTGACGCCGCCTATCACGGCCTGTTCAAATGCAATCTGCGGCGCCTCGCCGACTATCCGGCGCTGAGTGCCTATATGGCTGCGATGCTGGCCGTGCCGGGGGTCGCTGAAACCGTCAGCATCGAGCACATCAAGGCTGGCTACTATTCGGTCAAGGCCCTCAACCCTAACGGCATCGTGCCGAAAGGGCCCGACCTGCCGGGCCTCGCGCCCGTCTCCGTGACAGGGCAGAGCTGATGGATCGCGGCCTGGTCATCCTCTTGCATGGCGTCGGCAGCAATGGCGCCAACATGGCAGTGCTCGGTCGGGCGCTGGCACACGCACTGCCCGGTTTCGTCTTCGAAAGCCCTGATGCGCCCCATGGCAGCGGCCCGCATCGCGAGTGGTTCAGCGTCATCGGCGTCACCGAGGCCAACCGCCCCGGGCGCGTCGTCGCGGCGCGGCCCGGTTTTGACGCGGCTGTCGCCGCTCTGATCGCAAAACACGGTTACTCGAATGCGCTTGACCGCGTAGCCCTGCTCGGCTTCTCACAAGGATCGATCATGGCGCTCGACGCGCTGGCCAGCGGGCGCTGGCCTGTAGGGGCAGTGGTCGCTTTCTCGGGACGCCTGGCATCCCCGCCACCCCTGGCGCCCGCGACCGGCACGCCATTGCTCCTGGTTCACGGCGACGCCGACCCGATCATGCCTTCGGGCGAGAGTATCCGGGCGGCGGAGCAGCTGAAGGCGGCCGGTGTCCGGGCCAGGATCGCGATTGAGCCCGGTCTGGGCCATCAGATTTCAAACGGCGGCCTCACCGAGGTGGCCAGGTTCCTCGACAACGTGCTGCCCTGATCATCCGTGTGCGGACGGCGCAGCAACAAGGCAAAACGCAACGCTATGGCGCAGCGCGCCCGAACATCGAGGAAGCAGCCCGGGGCCGCGGCGCGATGGTTTGGCGAACTCGAATAGGTGCTTGCGCATGCTGAAGGAACTGTTTGAGCCTGATTTCGGTTACCTGCTGTGCAACCTACATTCCACGAAGGCACCCGATGAGCGAACATGAAACATGGCAGTCAAGAAGCGCGGCTCTTTTCGAAAGATCCTGAGTGGCATCGTGGCGGCAATTGCCGCCGCGCCTGATCGCACGTCCGAGCCCGGCGTGAGCACGGCTACAGCGTCAGTGGTCGCGGAATGGCCGCTGCCGCCATCGGCAACGCTTGGCTCCTCCTTGCGCCTGAAGGGGATCGAACGCGAAATTCGAGCCCGCCTGCCCTGGGCGGTGAGGAAGTTCGCCAAGGCCGAGACAGGCCGCATCGTGTTGCGCATGTTGCGAACCGACGCGGATGCGTTCCAGGCCGCCTCCGAAACCATCTCCAGGACGCTGGAGGGCATCGAAGCCCTGGCCGTGCTTCCGCGCGAGGCAGAGGACATTCTCACCGTCTCCGCCCGCGAGCGCCACAAATGGCTGAAGGACGGCCGCCTGAAGAGCATCGGCACCCGCACCGTGAAGATGCGCGGGCGATCCAAGGCGGTGACCTTCCATGTCTTCGATCCACGCCACATCGAGGACATTCTCGATCGTGACCGGCGACCACCTGGCGGGAGGAGGATGCACAGGAAGCGTCCGAAAACAGACGGCGCGGTGCCGGCAAGGCCGCTCTGACGCGAGCAGGAAAGCGAGAGCGCAAGGCGCGCAGTGTCAGGAATCCGGGAAAGGATGATGCTCCACGGCCAAAGCTGGAAGGCTGGGACACATTCGAGGCGGAAGGACTGCTGCGCTAGGACCGAGGACGCGCGCCTTCGGTTCGGGTCGCGAAATCCAGATGGTCGAAAACGAGGTAGGGTGTCGGGAAGCACCTCCGCCGTGCGTCCTTTGGTGCAACCAAGAACCGGACACCTGACCAGCCACCCGGAGCCTCCCAATGATCCCCACCATCACCGCCTTTGAACGATCGCCCGATGGCGGCAAGGGACTGGCGCGCGATACGCGTGTTCGCTGGGCGCTCGAAGAAGTCGGGCAGCCTTATGAGGTTCGTCTCGTTTCCTTCGCCGGGATGAAGGCGCCTGAACATCTGGCCATCCATCCCTTCGGCCAGATTCCCACCTATGAGGAAGGGTCTCTGTGCCTGTTCGAGACCGGCTCGATCGTCTTCCATCTTGCCGAGCAGCATGCGGGCCTGCTGCCCAGGGACCGCGATGCGCGGGCGCGTGCCATCACCTGGATGTTTGCCGCGCTCAACACCGTCGAGCCGCCGATCCTCGAATTGACGACGGCAAGGACATTCGAAGCTGAAAGGTCCTGGAGCGAGGAGCGCCTGCCCTTGGTCAAGGACCGCGTTCGCGCACGGCTGGACAAGCTCTCGGTCTACCTGGGCGCCGCCGACTGGCTTGATGGCGCGTTCAGCGCGGGCGATCTGTTGATGGTATCGGTGCTGCTGCGAATACGCATGTCAGGCCTTCTCGATGAATATCAGAACCTGGCAGCCTATGTGGCGCGTGGGGAAGCCCGGCCCGCTTATGCCAGGGCTTTCGCCGCGCAATTTGCGGTCAATGCGCCATCATAAAGCTGGGCCGACAGCAGGTTTGAAGTCAGCATGCCGCCGAGCCTCTGAGCTCTCGGGGGGCTACGGATATTTCGCCCTGGCGACCGCAGGGTTCAGATCGCCTTGCAATTCCTTCGGCAACGGAAGGCTCGAGCATTGCTGGTGTACGTTGCGGGCGTGAAGCTTCCGCTGCTTCTGCTCGGCCTCCTTGGTGGCCGCTATGATCCCCAGCCCATACGGGCCAAGGGCTGCGAATTCCCATCCCGGATGTTGTTTCTCGCGAACCGCGTAGTCAGAAGCCGCCGCCCGGGCCTGCTGGCATTCCGGCGACGTCCATTTCGGATCCTGCGGCGAAAGCGAGGTCCCATAGTCGACCGGAGAGGTCGCGCATCCAGCCAGCGTCGCGACCAATGCGACCGACATTGCAATTCTTATCGCAATTCTCATCCCGAGCCCTTCCCAACCAGTGGGGAGAGTACACAGAACTCTTCTTCCCACAAGGCAGACAGCTTCGATGAGACAGGTCGGGATACGCTTGTCGGTCGAAACCGCCATTCGCCGCGTGCCGGGAACCAATGACGGGCGAGACTGTTCAGTTGTAACTTTCATATGACGCTGGCAAGCCCGGCCGGGTAAGCGGCGACCTCCAGGAGCTCCCATCATGAATATTTCGTCCACAATTCGTTCCGTCTCGCTTGCCGTCATCGCCGCCGGGGCAGTCAGCGTCGCCAGCGCCGCGCATGCCGACAGCGGCACGATCCGCTTCGCCGTCTACAAGGCGGCCTTCTTCGTCGGAGGCTCCGGCGGAAAAGGCACCTTCACATTCCATGGCAAGAGCTACCCGATCTCGGTCGGCGCCGTGTCCGGAGGCCTGGCTTTCGGTGTTTCCAAGACATACTTCCGCGGCACCGTGCGCCACATCCGCCGCGCCCGCGACGTGACCGGGGTCTACGGAGCGGCCGGCGGCGGCGGCACGATCGGCAAGGGCGCCCAGGTGATCATCATGACCAACGACAAGGGCGCCCAGCTCGAATTGTCAGGCAAGCAGGTCGGTCTGCAGGTCAACGCAGACCTCAGCGGCATGGCGATCTCGTTCGACTAAGGCCATCATTCCACACGGACGATATTCAAGGGGCGGTGCCGGCTTCGAGCCGACACCGCCCCTTCGTTCAGCTCCTCAAGCCCGGCGCCTCCTGCCCCGTCCTCTCCACATATTCCGTATAACCCCCACCATATGTGTGGATGCCTTCGGGCGTCAGCTCCAGCACGCGGTTGGAGAGCGCGGCCAGAAAATGCCGGTCGTGCGAGACGAACAGCATGGTGCCTTCATATTGCGACAGCGCCTCGATCAGCATCTGCTTGGTGGCGATGTCGAGGTGGTTGGTGGGCTCGTCCAGCACCAGAAGGTTGGGCGGGTCGAACAGCATCAGCGCCATCACCAGCCGCGCCTTTTCACCGCCTGACAGCACCCGGCAGCGCTTCTCGATCTCGTCGCCGGAAAAGCCGAAGCAGCCGGCGAGTGCCCGAAGCGGCGCCTGGCCAGCCTGCGGAAACGCGTCCTCCAGCGTCTGGAACACGGTGCGCTCGCCTTCCAGCAGTTCCATGGCGTGCTGGGCGAAATAGCCCATCTTGACGCTCGGGCCTCGCGCGACCGTGCCGTTGTCCGGGTCGGAAGCGCCGGCCACCAGCTTCAGCAGCGTCGACTTGCCGGCGCCGTTGACGCCCATGATGCACCAGCGCTCGCGGCGGCGGACCTGGAAGTCGAGCCCCTCATAGATGGTGCGGCTGCCATAGGCCTTGTGCACGTTCTTCAAGGTGACGACATCCTCGCCGCAGCGCGGCGCCGGCTGGAATTCGAAATTCACGATCTGACGCCGCTTGGGCGGCTCGACGCGGTCGATCTTGTCGAGCTTCTTCACCCGGCTCTGCACCTGGGCGGCGTGCGAGGCGCGCGCCTTGAAGCGTTCGATGAAGGCGATCTCCTTGGCCAGCATCGCCTGCTGGCGCTCGAACTGCGCCTGCTGCTGCTTGTCGGCGATCGCCCGCTGCTGCTGGTAGAATTCGTAATTGCCGGAATAGGCGGTCAGCGAACCGGCGTCGATCTCGACCACCTTGTTGACGATGCGGTTCATGAACTCGCGGTCATGCGAGGTCATCAGCAGCGCGCCGTCATAGCCCTTCAGGAAGGATTCCAGCCAGATCAGGCTTTCGAGGTCGAGATGGTTGCTCGGCTCGTCGAGCAGCATGACATCGGGGCGCATGAGCAGGATGCGCGCCAGCGCCACGCGCATCTTCCAGCCGCCGGACAGCTTGCCGACATCGCCGTCCATCATCTCCTGGCTGAAGCCGAGCCCGTCGAGCACCTCGCGCGCACGGCCGTCCAGCGCATAGCCGTCGAGCTCCTCGAAGCGATGCTGCGCCTCGCCGTATTTCTCGATGATCTCGTCCATCTTGTCGGCCTGGTCGGGGTCGGCCATGGCCGCCTCGAGTGCCGCCATTTCGGCCGCGACTTCGCTGACCGGTCCGGCGCCGTTCATCACTTCGGCCACAGCGCTATGGCCCTCCATGTCGCCGACATCCTGGCTGAAATAGCCGATGGTGACGCCGCGATCGACCTGCACCTGGCCTTCGTCCGGCTGCTCCTGTCCGGTGATCATGCGAAACAGCGTCGTCTTGCCGGCGCCGTTGGGGCCGACAAGGCCGACCTTCTCGCCCTTCTGCAGGGAGGCCGACGCCTCGATGAAGACAAGCTGACGGCCGTTCTGCTTGCTGATGCTTTCAAGTCTGATCATGCGGTTTCCGGACTATGCCTGCGATGAAAGGATTTGCCCGGCGCCTTACGCGAAGGACGGCAGCAAAGGAAGAGGCACAAGCGCCGCAGACAGCCGATCTCCCCCCTCGTGGGGGAGATTGGCAGCTTCACCCCAGAAACACTCCAGAAACAAGATTCAACAGTCCGGAAAAACTGGCGAAAAAATCGCCTGTCATAACCATCCCGCGGCGGACGAAGCGGGTCGCCGCACAACGCAAAGGGATGGTCCCGAGAGATGCAACGACGTTCGACCGGATGGATGGGTGCCCTTATCGGCATTTCGCTCGCCATGTTTGCGGTCGCACAGTCGGGTGCGGAAGCGGCGGTGACCCGAAGCGAATATTGCAGCCGGCTCAGTCTTCAACTCGACGAGGCCATCGAAACCAAAGCAAGCCCCGGTGCCAATGCGACAGAGATCGCCGAGGCAACGGCACTCCAGAACAAGGCGAACCGGTTTTGTGCCGAGCGCAAGCAGGCACAAGGCATCCGGACCCTGGCCAACGCCTTGAGACTTCTTGGAGTGACACCGGTCGATCTGAACCAGTGACAGCAACCATCAACCCCTGAAGGAATGCCTATCATGAACAAGCCCCTCCTCTCCGCGCTCGCCCTGGCCATTGCCCTCGGCCTCGCCATGCCGGTAGTCGGCGCCAGCACGGCCAACGCGGCCGCGACCACCACGGCCGCGTCGAGCGCCGCCCCGGCTGCGTCCGCTGCCGTCAACAAACCGGTCCAGGCCGCCGCGCACAAGCACGTCAAGAAGCATGTCAAGAAGCACCGCAAGCACGTGAAGAAGCACACCCACAAGCACACCCACAAGCACACCGGCAAGAAGCACGGCAACAAGCACGCCAAGGCTTATTGATCGCCTCTCTTCCCGACTTCCTTCCGGAAAAAGGCCGTCCTCGCAAAAGCGAGGACGGCTTTTTTCTTGCGCGCAGCCCGCGGGATCAAGCCCTGTCGGGCTACTTCTCACCCAGATACTGGAAAACGGCCTGCTTCCACCAGTCGCTTTCGACGGTCTGCAGCAAGGCGACATCGAGAGGCCTGCGCAACGGACTGCCGAGCGGCAGCGCAATGGCATATTGCTGCTGGTCGAAGGTCGCGTCGAGAACCTGCAGGCTCGTCGCGTAGTTCTGCCCAACGAGCCAGCCGAGCAGCGGCTTGTCGTGAACCAGCGCGTCGATCTTGCCGGCACGTAGCGCGTCGAGGCCCTCCTGGATCGAGGCGAAGCCTTGATGGCGGACATGCGTCGAATCCAGATAGGAAGCCGTCGACGAATCCCGCACGTTGCCGACCCTGACCGTGGCGAGGTCGCCTTCGCCCTGCACCATCCCTTCCATCTGCGTTACGGTCAGGACCGATGTGACGCCCGCGGTAAACACCGCAATCACAATGATCGATCCCATCATCCAGATCGCGGCGAGCACGCGTCCCGGCACGGTTCGCGGGCCGAAGTCGCCGGTGCTGGCCTGCGTCGCGGCGATGGTCGACCACCACATGCTGGAAAACAGGCCCTTGGCAACGCCGCCGCCGAAATCATCGTTGTGGCGACGTTCGAACAGCCAGATCAAGACGCCGACAACGACCGATATGACGATCAGCGCCAGCACCGCCTGCAGGAAACCGAACGACGTCAGTGCATTCATCACCGGCCGCCATGACGGTTGATTGTTGAGCGGTGTCGCGATGCCGAGCCCGGTCGAGAAAAAGGGTTGCGTGAAGTCGACGGCCTTTTCGCGGTCGGCCGTGACCGTGATCGCGGCCATCGTCGCATCGAACTTGCCGCTGACGACGCCATCGATCTGGTCCTGCACGGTCGGCACCTCGACATAGTGGAAACGAAGGTTGAGCCGCCCGGCTATTTTCTGCCAGAGGTCGATGCTCAGTCCGGACCAACTGCCGTCCTGCAGTTTGAAGGCGAAAGGCGGCGCGGCCTTTATCCCGACCGAAATCTCCTTCGAAGACAGGTCGGGGGAAGTCTGAGCGACCGTGGCGCCAGCCCCGACACACGCCACGACGACAATGGCAACCAGTGCCATCGTCCACGAAGCAACTCTTCTCACCGGCAACGGCTCCCAGCGACCAGTTCTGCCGCTCGATCGTCGCGGCCTTCGAAAAATAGTCGCCGTGCCGTCCTTCGTCCATCGGCGATGTCGACGCCCGCCGCTCGACGCACGACGGCCCAGGCTACGACTCGGCTAAAAACAAGCAGTTAGAGCAATTTCACGATTCAGATGTTGAACCGCCTCGAGCGACGCCAAGCGCCGCCCGAACCTGCGGCCCGCTCATATTGCGGTCGAAGACGCCGGTGCCCGGCCTCGGCCCAGAGCCGACGGACCGTGCCGCCGATCATGCCCGTGCGCGAGAATTCCGATCTTCATCTTCGCCTCCTCCTCGGGCAGGATCGCTGGTCACCACGGCAGCCTTTTGCCGTCTCGGAAGAAGCCGCCGGTCGGGCCATCGTCCGGCAAGGTCGCGGCCCAGACGACACCGGCCGCCCCTTGCGCGACCGGGCGTCCGCCCGGTCCGCCCATGTCGGTGGCGACCCAGCCCGGACAGACGGCGTTGACCAGCACGCCGGTGCCGCGCAATTCCGCCGCCAGCACGCAGGTCAGCGCGTTGAGCGTCGCCTTCGACGTCGAATAGGCCGGCGCCCCTGCCCCCATCGAGGCCAGCGAACCGCCCTCGGAGGAAACGTTGACCAGCCTGCCATGGCCACTGGCCTTCAGCAGCGGCGCAAAGGCGGACGCCGCCCGCCAGGCGCCGAACACATTGGTCTCGAACGCCTCGCGGATCACCGTCCAGTCCGGCCGCAGCGCCCGTGCGCCGGCGTCATAGTGGATGGCGGCGTTGTTGATCAGCACGTCGAGACGACCGAACCGGCGCTGCACTTCAGTGGCCGCCAGCGATGCCGCGTCAGGCGCCGCGACATCGAACTGGATGGCCTCGACATGACCATCAAGTCCTTTTGCCGCCGCCTCGCCCTTGGCGAGATCACGCACACCAAGCAGCACGGCGAAGCCGAGTTTTGCCAGCTGGCGCCCGGTTTCCAGGCCGATGCCGCGATTGGCGCCGGTGACGAGGGCGACCTTGCCCGAATGCGCTGTCTGCCCGGTCATCACGCAGCTCCCTTTGGGCCTCGCCCGGTCCCGTCCGCCCCCGCGGACCGCAACCACGCGCAACAATCGCACGAGCTGGACAGATTGATTAGGGCGCGGGAATGGCAATCCTTGTTCGATGCAGTGCATGAATTGGGCGCGCGCAGCGGCAGCGTGTCAACTCGACTCCTCGGCGCCGCTGCCGCTAACAGTCCCGGCCGATTGACACGATGCGGGACCTCGGATGCTCGACCTTGATCTGCTGGCGCTGGGCGGGCTGCTGCTGACGCCCGGACCAACCAACATCCTTCTGGCTTTTTCGGCCGTTTCGTCTGGTGCGCGGCGCACGGTGCCCATGCTGGCCGCGGTCGTGCTTGCCTACATGGCGATCATCCTGGCGGTCGCCGCGCTTGCCGCCCTGATCCCGGCGGGCAACCAGATGGAGCTGCGGACCGGCGTAAGGATCTGCGCGGTGCTGTGGCTGCTCTGGCTCGCCTACAGCGTCTGGACCACGAAGGACGACGGCGTCGAGGTCCGGCTGGTCACGGTGAAGCAGGTTTTCATCACCACGCTGATCAATCCCAAGGCGATGATCGTCGCGCTGCTGGTCCAGAGCGAAGGCATGACAGCTCAGTTTCTGGCCACCATCGCCGCGTTGGTCGCTGTTGCCGGAGCGGCGTGGATCGCCGTTGGTCTGGTGGTCCGCCGCAACGGTTCAAACCTGCTCGGCCAGCGGTCGCTGCGCCGAGCCAGCGCCATTTGCCTTGCCGGCTTCGGCATCATCCTTGCCGGCAGCAGCCTGTAGCGCCGCGATTGTAGTGGACGCACTGGTAACGGCTCAATAGAGCCGGCCAATCTTCTTGCATCTACACAATGCGTTCAACTTCAGGATGTATGCAACATGGTTGGCAGTGTGTCAGGGGTGGAATGAAAAGATTCCTGTCGATCGTTGGTGCCCTTTTTGGGCTCACTTTTGCGGCGCTTGTCTGCTGGACCATCGCCTACAATTACCAGGAGCGGTTGAGCGATCGACAGCTGGTTCTGATAGCGGCAACTCGCGCGGCCGAAAGAAACGACCAATACGCATCTGGCGAAGATTTGATTGCTCGCAACCCTGGCTGCTGCATCGCGTTGCACTCAAACCATGACTGGTTGCGATTTCCATCCCGCCTCTATGAAGACGGCGTTTCCGTTGTGCAGATGGACTATGCAATCCGCGAAGATCCAAAGCTTCTTTATTTCGAGGAGTTTGCAATCAGCTCCGACGGAACGATCTTGAAGACGAGAGGAATGGAGACGACGACGCCAATGGCTGGACGATAGCCGAAGGCCTCACTTTTTGCCCTGCGGATGGATCGTCTCGCCGCGCTTCAGCATCGCGACGAAGGTCTCGATCTTCTTCTTGCGACCGGCCTCGGTCTTCATGTTGTGCGTGCGGAAGGCAAGCGCGAAGCGGTTCTGCGCGCTGAGCTTGCCCAGCATCTCTTTGGCTGCCGGTTCTGCGTCGATGGCCGCCTGCAGGTCGTCGGGGATCTTCATCGCCTTGCCGCTGCCATAGGCGCGCGCCCATCGCCCGTCCGCCTTGGCCGCCTCGACCTCCCTCAGCCCATGCTCGGTCATGCGGCCCTCCGCGACCAGCCGCGCGACATTGTCGATGTTGATCTGGCTCCAGATGCTCTTCTTGCCACGCGGCGTGTAGCGCTGCAGGAAGCTGTTGTCGTCGAGCCCCTTGCGCACCGCGTCGATCCAGCCGAAGCACAGCACGACGTCGATGGCTTCCTTGGGCGTGATCGACTTCAGCCCCGACCCGACCTTGTGCACCTTGATCCACACTTCGGTTTCGGTGGCGTGATGCTTGGCGAGCCAGGCATGGAAGCTGGCCGGGTCCGGGAATTCCCGCACCTTGTCCGGGTCGACCTTGACGGGCGCCATCAGCCGGCCTGCCCGTTCAGTGCTGTTGCCGCTGGGATCATGTTGTCTCCTGCTTTCCCTGTCGCTTCTGGCGCCAGAATCGCGGCCATCGTCATCGGCCGGCATCTTGGCATGGGTCCCTGTCAGTTTGCGTCAGCAAACTTGTCAGCGCGTACGGCGTTCCTTCGCGCAACTTGGCCAAGCTTCCATCCCTCACCGCGCCACCATCGGCATCTCCGATAACACCATCGGTTTCTTCCGTTTCCCGTCAGCGTACCGAACTGCCAATCCCTGCCCTTGTCCATCCAAACAGAGGCAGAGCGGATATGAACATCTCGAACCAGAAAATCCTGATCGTCGGTGGCGGCTCCGGCATGGGTCTGGCGTTGGCCAAGCGCTGCGTGGAGGCCGGTGCCGAGACCATCATCGCCGGACGCGGCGAGGACAGGCTGCAACAGGCGCGCGAGGCGCTGGGCAATCCCGCCGGCCTGGAGGTAGTCGCTGTCGACATCACCCGTGAGGACCAGGTCGCGGCACTTTTCGCTGGGATCGGCGGGCTCGACCACATCGTCAGCACCGCCGCCGACATCGATGGCGCCTACCAGCTGCTGCCGGCGCTTGAGCTCAAGGCGGCGCAACGCGTGGTCGAGAGCAAGCTCTACGGCCCGCTGCTGCTCGCCAAGCACGGCGCGCCGTTTCTCGCGCTGGCCGGCTCGATGACCTTCGTCTCAGGCATCGCCGCCTACCGGCCGGCCGCGCGCGGCTCGGTGGTCGCCGCCGTCAATGCCGCGCTCGAAGGGCTGGTGCGGGCGCTGGCGGTGGAACTGGCGCCGATCCGCGTCAATGCCGTGTCGCCCGGCTGGGTCGACACCACGATCTGGGCGAAGGTTGCGGGTGACAGGAAAGACGAGACGCTTGGTGCGATGGCCGAGCGGCTGCCGGTCGGGCGGATCGGCCAACCCGATGATATCGCCGACGCCATCTTTTTCCTGATCGGCAACGGGTTCACGACGGGAACGACCCTGCATGTCGAAGGCGGGCATCGCCTGGTCTAGGCGGTGTCGGCTTTTTAGTCAGGAGTTGTTTGCAAACAAGGCTTTGGAACGATTGGCCGATTCAAGTCCTGAACTCGCCTCCGAGCGTGCGGGCACCAGCGCCAGCGTCTCGCGCACGGCGGCGAGCAATTGCCGGAGCGCCGGCGGCTGAACGCGCCGGCGCCGCCAGATCATCGTCAGCGGCGCCGTCTGTGCCTGGCCGGGCCAAGGCAGTTCGACGATGTCGCCGCGCGCCAGCGCCTCGGTGACGGCAAGGCGTGGAACGAGGCCGAGCCCCGCGCCGGCGGCCACCAGCCGCGCAATAGTGCCGATGCTGCCGACTTCGGCGGCAAGTTTTGGCGCGTCGACCCCCGCCTCGGCAAAGGCGGTGTCGAACATGTGCCGGTAGATGCATCCGGGCTCGGTCGCCACGAAGCGCAGCGTGGCAAGCGCGGCAAGGCCGCCTGGCGCGGTGCCCTGCCCCGGAGCCGCGATAAGGACCAACGGTTCGGCCACGATGGTGCGCCCGGCGAGGCGTTCATCGGACGCGCCCTTCGCAAAGCCGCGACGGTCGAAGCAGAAGGCGACATCGACGTCGCCGTCCTCAAGCTGGCGCAGCAGCGTGCCGCTGTCGGTCACTTTCATCCGCACAGTGATGTCGGGATGGCTGGCCTGGAATCCTGGCAGCCAGGGTGCCAGCCGGGCCGAGGCGATCGTCTCCAGCGCGCCGATGGTCAGCATTCCCTTCATGTGCCCGGCCGCCGCCTGCACGGCGGAGCGCGCCTCGCCATCGAGCCGCAACAGGTCTTCGGCAATGGGCTTCAGCGCCAGACCCGACGGCGTCAGCTGCAGGCCCGATTTCGCGCGGGTGAACAGGGCCGTGCCAAGCTCGGCCTCGAGCACCTGGATCTGGTCGCTGACGCTTGACTGGGCAAGGTGCACCGCCTCGGCGGCGCGGGTGATGTTGCGGCTGCGCGCCACCGCCAGGAAAGTCTTGAGCAGTCTTGGATGCATCGACGGGCCGACGCGCCTATTGCAGCTGCGGCTTTTTCAGGAAACTGCCGCGGTCGGCGGACTTGACGCGCAGCCAGGTTTCGCGGCCGTCGCGCACCACCCGCATCGGGATTTCGGCGCCGGCCGAGCCGCTCTCCCACAGTTTGCGATAGAAATCGGCGAGCCCGTCGACCGCGCCATCGCGGATGTCGGAGATGACGTCGCCCTCGCGCAGGCCGGCCTTGGCCGCCGGGCCGCCTTCGGTCACGCTCATCACCACCACCTTGCCATCGCTTTCGGCCGAGAGGGCGCCGAGCCACGGGCGCGGCGGCTTGGCCACCTGGCCGCGCGTCAGGAGATCGTCGAGAATGGGCGGCAACAGATCGATCGGCACCACCATGTTGATATCGGCCACTTCGCCGTTGCGGCTCATCTGCAGGCGCAGCGACCCGATGCCGAGCAGCGAACCATCGGCGCCGAACAGCCCGGCACCGCCCCAGGACGGGTGCGCGGGCGCGATGAAGATTGCCTCGTCGAGCAGATACTCCCAATAACCGGCGAATTCCTGCTTGGTGACGATCCTGGACTGGACCGAGCGGCCGACGCCGTCGGCAAGCACGACGGCGTCACCGACCTTGGCCTTGCCGGCATCGCCCAGCGCCACGGCAGGCAGGCCGAGCGGCGCCAGCGCCTGCACCAGGCCGAAGCCCGATTCCTGGTCGTAGGCCAGCGCGTGCGCGGGGATGACGCGGCCGTCCTGGCTGGTCAGCCAAACCTCTTCCGCCTCGGTGATGAGATAGCCGATGGTCAGCACCAGCCCGTCGTCACGGATGACGACCCCGCTGCCTTCCCGGAGCGTGCCGAGCGCGCTGGCCGTGAACGCATCGTCGGGAACGGTGGCCCGGACGGCGACGACGGAGCGCGGATTGGGAGTGATGGTCATTCTGTCTTCCTGGTACGTGGTGTTTCTATAGGTATGCCACGCCGGGGATGGTGCAAGAGCCGAGGGCGAAGGCACTGTCTTTTAGGTTTGCGCTGCCCCTCATCCGCCTGCCGGCACCTTCTCCCCGTATAGTGACGGGGAGAAGGGGAGGCTGTCGCGGTCTTCGGCGCCCTATCTGCAATGCCAACAGTTGGCGAAATCGGTGGCGACGGCGTCTTTCTCCCCGTCCCTATACGGGGAGAAATGCCCGGCAGGGCAATGAGGGGCGGCGCCGACATAAACAATAGTTCAACACAAGTTGAACTTTCTCGTTTGCAGCCCTAGTTGTAGATGGACCGCCCCTTCCTTTCCCCAAGACACGAGGCTCCGAGATGACCGAGTACACCCCGCCGAAAGTATGGACCTGGAACAAGGCGAATGGCGGCGCCTTCGCCAGCATCAACCGGCCGATCGCCGGGCCGACGCATGACAAGGAACTGCCGGTCGGCAAGCACCCGCTGCAACTCTATTCGCTGGCGACGCCGAACGGCGTCAAGGTGACGGTCATGCTCGAGGAGCTGCTGGCGCGCGGCCACAAGGGCGCCGAATACGACGCCTGGCTGATCCGGATCAACGATGGCGACCAGTTCGGCAGCGGCTTCGTCGAGGTCAACCCAAACTCCAAGATTCCCGCACTGATGGACCGCAGCGGCAAGACGCCGGTCCGCGTCTTCGAATCCGGCTCGATCCTCGTCTACCTCGCCGAGAAGTTCGGCGAATTCCTGCCCACCGAACAGCCGGCCCGTGCCGAAGTCCTGTCCTGGCTGTTCTGGCAGATGGGCTCGGCGCCGTATCTGGGCGGCGGCTTCGGCCATTTCTACGCCTATGCGCCGGAAAAGTTCGAATATGCCATCGACCGCTTCTCGATGGAGGTGAAGCGCCAGATGGACGTGCTCGACCGTCGTCTCGCCAAGACCGAATATCTCGGGGGCAAGGACTACACGATCGCCGACATGGCGGTGTGGCCCTGGTATGGCGGGCTGGCGCTTGGCCGCATGTACAATGATGCCGGCGAATTCCTGTCCGTGCAGGACTACAAGCACGTGCAGCGCTGGGCGCAGGCGATCGACGCCCGCCCGGCTGTCAAGCGCGGCCGCATGGTCAACCGCGCCTTTGGCGAACCCGCCCTGCAACTGCATGAGCGCCACGACGCCAGCGACTTCGACACGAAGACGCAGGACAAGCTGGCGGCCGAGTAACCCGGCCGAAACGCGTCAACCTCCCTCCCCTGCGGGGAGGTTGGCGGCTTCAGCCCACCCGTTCCTTCTCGACGGCCGATATCCATAGCCGGTCGATGTCGGCAAGGAACGTCTCGTCGATCTCGTCGAGATGGTTCCAGTACATGCCGTCCTCGTAGAAATAGCCGAGGTCCTTCTCGATCTCCTCGGCCTTTTCGGCCTTGTCGAGCCGGATGTTGCCAAGGATTTCCGCCTTCATTTCGGCAATCCGCGCCAGCGAAAGGCCGCCAAGCGCGTCGAAGGCGAGCTCGGGAAAGACCAGCCGGCTGCGCGGCAGGTCCGACAGGTTGATGCACAGGCAGCCGTGCTTCAGCGCCTGTACAAGCAGGCGCGCCGACTTGGCCTCGAGGTTGCGCAGCGTGACGTCGTCGCGCAATGGATCAGGACGGCCGATGCCGTAGAAATGTGTTTTGTCCGGCCGGTCGTAGATCATGTCGCAGCCCAGGAATGCCAGCACATCGGGCTTCTGGCTGTGAATGGTCCAATAGGCGGCGGTCAGCGCCATCGTGGCGCCGGCATAGACGAAGCCGCCGAAGGCGTTCTGCGCCGGAACATACTGCGTGGCGCTGAATATCCGAGCCTGCCGCAAGGTCGCGTCGTGCGGCAGCCGCTCGGATGGGAAATCGCCGGCATGGACGAGGAAATCCCAGTCGGGGCGCACGCGCCAGGCATTGTTGATGGCGACGATCCGGCTGAAGGCCTGCTTCGGCCACGGCTCGCAACGCACCGCGTCGGGCGCGCTGCCAAGCAAAAGCATGATGCGGGGCGCGTTGTCGCGAACACTCGTCTCGACTGGCTGAATGGTCATCGAAGGGCTTTCAGGTCTTCCGTGCAAAGGCCGGCCGCACATGCGATGCATCGATGCCGGCTTCGGCGCGGAAGCCGGCGCGCGAATGTCCCGCATGGCCGCACCCTGCACCCTGGCCGGCCGATTTTCCAGCCCAATGCATGCGGCCGATCGCACGGCGATCGATGCGCCCGCCCCGTCAAGCGCGGGGCGTGGTCAACCGTGCCTTCGGCGACCTGGTCATCCCAACCGCGGCAGCACCGCGACGCGGCGACTTCGAAACGAAGAAGCATGGCGGCCGCCGCCCAGTAGGCGACGGAAAGGCCGGCCCTAAACGAAAGCCCGCCACCGACGCGAAGTCGTGACGGGCTTTTCCCAAGGCCAGCCTGGCGTGGAAGCGGGCAACTCCCCGCCCCCCGGCGTCAAGCCATCAATCAGTTCAGGACTTCGACGATCTGATGGGTCTCGGGATCCACCAGGACTGTCTGGTCGTTGATGACGGCGACGCGGTACTTGACGTTGGGCACCTCGCGCAATTCCACCGTGTCCGGTACCGGCGAGCCGAGCTTGAGCTCCACGCCCAGAAGGTTCACCGACGCCAGCGGTTGCTTCTTGACGTATTCGCGAACGACCGTCTCCTGTTCCGGCTGGACGACGACGACGTCTTGCGCCACCGCTGCACCAATGCCGCTCATCAGAAGGATCGCGGCCGCTGTACTCGAAAGATAATGTTTCATGATAATCTCCATAAAGGGCTATCTGAAGAACCGCCCTGTGTGAAAACTCGATCGATCCATGGAGGTTCCATCTCAAATTGTGAAATAAATGTTTGTTTAACAGGCCGCGGAGAGGTTCACTTATTTAAAACCATTCGAGCCAATGGCGCATTCGTTGCGATATATGTTTCGAAAACTGCGGATAAATTTCAATCTAAAGCAAATATATTTTAATAGCGTCGCACGAGCGAGTCTCCCAAGAGGCTAGCGCGTGCTCTCCGGGGTCCGAAAAAGGCCCGCCCCGCCGGGAGCAGGGCGAGCCTTCAATGGCGCCCGATGGAGGTGGCAGCCTCGCCGGTCGCGAGCGAAAAACGCAAGGGTCGCGGCTTGGTTCCACCATCGCTGGCGCCAGTGTGCGCCCACATAAAACGCGGTCTGGTTCGCATGCAACCATGTGGTCTCGATGACGTTGTGGCAAAAATCACCAGCAAGGATGACGATCAGATGGCTCCTCGACCCCCAGTGACCAGGCATCCCTTCACGCTGATGTTTGTCGTGATCGCGTTAATGGCGCCGTTTGCCGGCCTTGCCTGGCGCACGCGCGAGTGGATGGGCTGGTAGGACCGCGCTTGCAGGCAGGCCTGGCGCAGGCCTCGGCCCTGGGGATCGATGGACAACGGCATGACGACCGGGTCACACCATTATATCAGTTTTGACTAAAATAACGGAACGTCCAATGGACATTGCCGGAACCGAACAGGGCCTTCGGACCTTTGCGGCCGGCACCTCAGACCTTGGTCCGATGCGAAAACGCAATGGCCCGACGCGGCGGGACTGGAGCCCAGCCAATGGAACATCCGGCCACGCTTGTCGTTTGCTGCGAGGTCTCCGGCGCCGCCGGACCCATATCGGGAGGGAAGCGCGATGCCCCATCGATCCACCATCGTCAAGACAGGCCGCGGACCGGACACGGCGATTGCCGTGCTGATGGCGGGACTGTTGGCGGTGGGCACCGTGTTCCTTGTTCTGGGGGGCTCGCTCTACCTGAACGAGCAGCCATCGGATCAACGCGCACTGTCTTCTCCGCCCGCCCGATCGTTTCAAGCAGCCGACCGGAGGGCGGCGAACTGATCCAGCAGGGCCGGCGGAACATTTAGCCGCCTTTCGAATTGACATGAGCAAATGCTAATAACGGAGGATATCCACTGTGAAAAACTTTATTCTTTCGGCACTTGTCGCGATCTCCGTCGTGTCCCCGGTCATCGTCGCTCCGGCGGAAGCCGCAAGCCTGGTCATCACGACGGACAATGGCAATATGGGCCGGCACCACTGGCGCGACAATCGCTGGCGCGATCATCATTGGCGCAGGCATCATAATCGCCATTGCTTCGTGAAGGTGAGAAAGCATTGGCGCCATCATCACTGGGTCATCGAGAAGGTGCGCGTCTGCGAATTGCGCCGCTACTGAGCGATGCCGAAATCGCCGCCGCCCAGGGCCCATCGCAGAATTCGTCCAAACGCAACAACCCTGGCAACGGCCGCCGTCTGGAGCGCGGCGGTCGTCATGCTGGTGTTGATGGTGACGGGAGCGGCCGGCTTCTGAGGACTAGACGCCTTTATCCCCAGAAGAGGTTTGACGACGCCTTGCTCTAAACATTAGAGATTGCGAATATAAAAGTCAGTCGGCGACCGCCAGAAGCCGGCTGGGCCCGGCGTGCTTGCCCTTGCACCTGGCCGCCGGGCCATTTTCCTTTGTCGTTCGCCCTCGCTCGGCGATGCGGTCAACGCGCCATCATCCTGTGCACGCGTGCCATCATCCTGTGCACGCGTTTGGACCGACGCGGATTCCGTATTTCAGCCACGCCTATTCCGCTTTCGCGGAAGTTTCTTTCGGCGGGTGATGTGCGGTGCTTTTGTTGCGGCGAGGAGCCGCCCTGGTCGACGCGGGCGCCAAGCTCACCCCAACAATGCGCCCCCCGTCCGTGTCGACCACGGCAGGAGGCGCTTGGCGCTATCATCCTGCCTGCCGGCTTCAGCCGCCGACCAGCGCCTTCGTCGTCACCAGATCGACACCGTCCTCCGCGAAGCCGGCATTGTGGCGCGCGATGATCTGCGGCGCGCTCTCGCTGGCGCTGTCCAGTGTGCTGTGGGCATCGGAAACCACGGTCACGCCGAGCCCCCTGGCCAGCGCGCCCTTGACGGTCGCCGCCACGCAAAAATCGGTCTGCGCGCCGAGGAGCACGACCGCGCCGGCGCCCTGCCCGGCCACCCAGTCCGCAAAAGCGGGATTGCTGAAGGCATCGCGCACGGATTTGGCAAAGGTCGGCTCCTCTTCGGCCTGGCCAAGCGCGGGCCACACCGGCCAACCCGGTTCGCCTGGCGCCAGCGGGTCGCCCGCCGGTCCGTCATGCCTGATAAAAGCGACCTTGCGCCCACCGCGCCGCGCCCAGTCGATCACCGCCCGCGTGCGCTCGACGATACCCGGCGCATCATGGATCGGCGGCTCGTGCACGCCGTCGAACATGCCGGTCTGGAGATCGATGACGACAAGCGGCGCGGTGGCGGAAGGTGTGTTTGCTGACATGGCTGCGAAGATAGCGTTAGGGGTGGTCGAAGATAAAGCCGCGCGACGCAGGCTGTCGATCCATATTCGCATCGAAACAAAGAGACAGGACGCGCTTCCCTGGAAACGATGGACCGCCTCAGGCGTTTCGGGGGTCCGGCTTGCACTCCGCGACCGCCTTGGTGGCGTTGATCAGCCGGTTGCGCACTTCGGATGGCTGCCGGAGGTTCTGCCAGTAGGCGCCGGCCCCTTTCATCTCGTGGCCAGCGCCGCCGCCGATCATGCCGTCCGCCCTGACAAGCATCGTCACGACCTTGATGCCGCAGGCGAGGTTACGGTCAGGATCGGTGATGTCGACCTCCGACTTGAAACCGCATCTGTATCTCCCCTCGTCGGCCAACGAGAGCTGCAGCAGCCCGATGGAGTACTGGTCCTGGTCCGCTTCCCAAAAGGCAGCCGCGCTGTTGTTGACGGATTCCGCGCCGGCCAGGTTGGCAATCAACGTGCGCCAGAAAACCGCGCGCCCTTGCCTGCCTTGCAGCAAATAGCCCGGACAAAAGATGGCGACGTCGGATGGTTCGAGGGCGGTCAACGGCTGATCGGCATCGATCAGCGCCGTCACCTTGCGGGTTACGGTCTTGTTGTCGAATTGCTTTTCCAGCGCGCCTTGCGCATGGAGGCATTTCCTGGCGAATGCCTGTGCCTCGGCCTGGGTCGTATGGCCTCGGGCATGCCATTGCGCGGTGCAGGATTGCTGGGCCTCGGCCGGAGGAGCCGTCGGCACGGCGCTTTCAATGATGCGCGGATTCGCGCAGCCCTCGATCAGGCACGCCAGGGCGCCAAACACCCCGATGACCTGCAACAATCTCGAACGCAATTGAGCGCTCAGCGGAGCCGACCCATACACAACAAAACCCCTCCTGAGCATTACTCACACAACTTGCTCAGCCTTGTCGACCCAACTTGGCAGACTAGCGCCGTTCTGTCATCCGATACTGCCGCTCATGACGCAGGCACCGCTCATCCCGGCGCGCCGGCAAACAGCACCACGCCGTCGCCGCCGGTGGCCGGCCAGTCGCGGATGGTGCGGTCGTAGCCGCCGGTCAGCACGGTGCCGTCGGCGGCGAAGGCCACCGCGTAGATCGGGCCCGTCTGGCTGTCGAACATGGCGATCTGGTTGCCGGTTTCCATGTCCCACAGCCGTGCGGTGCCGTCGAGCGAGCCTGACAGCAGGCGCCTGCCGTCGGACGACAGCGCCAGCGTGTAGACCGTGCCCTCGTGGCCCTCGAAGCGCTTCACCTCGCGGCCGCTGTCGAGATCCCAGACCTTGATCGTCAGGTCGCCGCTGCCGGTGATCAGATGATGCCCGTCGGCGGTGAACACCGCGCCATAAGTGCCCTGCTCATGGCCGTGCCAGCTGCGCAATTGCCTGCCGCTCTCGATATCCCAGAGTTTCAACGTGCCGTCGATGCTGCCCGAGACCGCACGGGTGCCGTCGGGCGAGACGGCCACCGCGCTGATCGACCAGTCATGCCCGGTCAGTATGTGCAGCACGGCGTCGTTGGCGAGGTCCCAGACGATGACGTTGCCGGTATCGTGTCCGCTGACGGCGCGCTTGCCGTCCGGCGTGATGGCGAGCTTGTTGACGCCGCCATTGCCGCCGGATTGGAAGACATGCAGCACCGCGCCGTCGGAAAGCTGGCGCAGCACGATCTCGCCGTCGTCGCCCCCCGTCAGCGCACTGACGCCGTCGGGCATGTAGAGCGCGGTGCGCGCCATGTCCTTGTGGACGCCGAGGTTGCGGATCAGATGCTTGCCGCCGATGTCCCACAGCTTGATCACATGGTCGGTGCTGGCGCTGAGGATCGAGCGCCCGTCGGGCGCCACCGATAGCCAGACGACGGCGTCACGATGGCCGTCGGGCAGCGTCGGAGCGGCCGGCGGCGGTGGCGGCAAGGGCGCCACTGTGGGCGGCGGAATGACCGCGACCTCGGGCGGTGCCGGGGCAATTGGCGGCGTCGGCGGCGGCGGCACGACCACGGGCGGTGTCGGCGACGCCGCAGGCGGGTTGGCGGCTTCCGGCGGGGGGCCGGGAGGCGCCGGCGGCGAGGCTATTGGCGGAGCAGCCGGCTCCGGGACCGGCGGTGCGCTGGCGACGTCATTGCCCTTGGGCTCGGTGGTCTTCGGGTCAGGAGTTTTCGGTTCGTTGGCCTTGGGTTGGCTTGGCGAGGCCACCTCGCCGCCCGGGCCCTGCCCCCGCCACGGGACCTGATCGGCCATGAGCGTCAGCACGGCAATCACCGGCAGGACAAGGAAGGCGCGCCGCAAGCCCGGACGGCCCTTGGGGTCGATCTCGGCGTCGCGGCCGAAAAGTGGCGTCCCGGTGGGACGGCCCGGCCGGCCGGGCAACAGCCCGGCCCAGAACAACAAGGCGCCAAGCAGGCAGAGCGCGCCCAGCGCCAGGAACACCACCGGCCACAGCGTGGCGGGACCACGCAGCATACGGACGATCCCGCCCCAGGCGAAATCCCTGCCGCCCATGAGCAGATAGGCGCGAACCAGGCAAGCTAGGGAAGCCGCCAGCAGGGGAAGCGCAAACAGCCGCTCAGCCAACCTGTCCATCGCGCCCCCTCGCTGCCGCCTGCACCGCCCGCTCCGCTCATCACGAGTCCTGCCCCGCCGTACCGTTCAGGACCCAAGCAGCCAGCGCAAAATTACGGTCTTATGTAGCAAACGCACCAAGCGTTGGCATAGGGCCAAACCAACGGTTCGGCTCATGACTACCAAAGATCATAGAATCCGGTCATTGTTCCCCAATGGGCTACTTGGGGAAGTGCTTCCGGCGTGCATTCGCGGGCTCCGTCTTGTTCACGGACAAACTGTCAATCGTCGGCGGTGTGTTAGTTCCCGCCTTGTTTTCGGTCCTAGGTGATCCCTTGGACGCGGCAGTGCAAGCTTACGTGGCGTGGACGATAGTTCTTATCGTCGGTGGTGGCGTCGGGCTTCGGCTTTTGACCGCGCCCTATTTTATTTGGAAAGACGACCAGAAAACGCTGGCAGAGCTTCGCGGCATTTTATCCGACACGTCCGTAAAACGACGCCAGTTCTTTGAGGAATCGTTTCTGGCGGAGCGGGCAAACTTGGCTAAAGCACTGGCCAAATTCGCCGCGCTCGACTTACCTATCGTACAGGTAGCTACGATCAATCCGGATGCCGAACTGAAACCGATAACAGAAATAGCCGTGTTGTTTTTTGCGGACGGCAACTTCAAGAAATACTGGCAAAACTTCTGCTCGGGCCTTCATTGGATGGTGGGAGGATCAAGGTTTTTTGTGGCGTCTGGGGACAAGGTGCCGGAAGCCCAAAAGCTTGAAATTGTGGATCGAATTGTCTTCGATATGGCTAACATGCGAGCAGCCGCAATGGCGATGGTTGCCATTTTAACCGAAGACCTCAACCACTCCGAAGATTACCAAAGGCACGTTAAAGACCTTCAGGACCGGTACTCTCATCTGGACAAGGACCGCATGCCTACCGAGCGATGGATATTGCCGCCGTCCCTATCGCCTCCAGACACTGGAGAAGAAACGCGGCAGTGAACTTGCATCTCGCAAGCTTGTTGCGAATGTTCACCTCTTTCTCGTCCACGCCGATCGCATTCAGCTTTTGCGCCGTAGCGGCACGATCTGCGACGGGTCGCCCTTATAGCCAAGGATCGCCAGCACCGCGTCTATGTGCTGTAGCTGGTGAGCCAGGTCCGCACCCTTGAACCGAATTGCGCCCGATATCTCGGATCGCTTCGCCACCAGCGTATTGATGGCGTGTTCGTATCGGGTCGAGCGGACAATGGGTGCAACTCTTGGCATTCCCGGATTTTATGGGAACCCACCCTTTAGGTCGCGCGCGAAGTTGGTGCGTTTGCTACATAAGACCGCAAAATTACATCCGCGCCGAACCACACCCTGTCGTGCGGCCGGTGCGCAAGCAAGGAAAAATTGTGCCAGATCAATGAAGCATCCCGCGGCCCTGGCTAGCGTCAGGCACGTTGGAGGCTCCCCGATGCTGCCGTTCACCAGTGACCAGTTTCTTGCCAATCTGGTTGCCTACAATAAAGCGATCTGGCCTTTGCAACCGGTGGCATTTGCTTGCGGCGCCCTCGCCATGGTCCTGCTCCTCTGGCGGCCACGAATGGCGGATCGCCTGGTCGCTGTCATCCTGGCGGTTATGTGGCTGTGGACCGGCATCGTATATCACTGGCTCTATTTCACCGAGATCAACAAGGCCGCGTTGATCTTTGGCGCCATGTTCGTCACCCAGGGAGCCTTGCTGGTCTATTGCGGCGTCTTCAGGAGACAGTTGCGTTTCGGCCGGGATTTCGGGCTTGCCGTGAGTGTGGGGATTGCCTTTGTCGCCTACGCAACCATGCTCTATCCTCTTCTCGGCATCTGGATGGGTCACCCTTATCCGGAAATGCCGGCGTTCGGTGTCACCCCCTGTCCGGTGACGATCTTCACTTTCGGATTCTTCCTCCTCGCCAAGCCACCCCTGCCGCGGTGGCTGCTTGCGATCCCGTTCATCTGGTCTTTGATTGGAGGAAGTGCGGCATTCCTTCTGGGTGTGCCGCAGGACTGGCTGCTGCTCGCCAGCGGCATCATTGCGGTTCCGTTGATCGCCCACGGCGACAGACATCCGTCGGGTGCCAAGATCACCGGCTAGCTAGGATTTGCCTTCACCCGGTTTTCACACAGACCGGCGCATGGCCGCTTGCGCCATCCAGGCAGCCGATGGCGACCACAGCCAGGGCATGCGCAAGCAATCTGTCAGCCGACCTGTTCATCGGGCTCCGCTCGCCGGGTTTCGGACCGTACAGTCAGACTATCAGCGCCAACATCGTGTCGCAAAACGCCACTCACGCCCCTCGAACGGCGGTTATTGCTGATTTAGATCCGGAACCATTGCCGGGTTTCGACGTTTGGGGCACGCGATCGATTGTGAGGCAAAGTGTGAATCCAGTTCCAAAGACACCTATTTCCAAGGCTCCGGCCCCCCTGCCCGCAAACGACAATCAGATACCCGCGAACCAGGAAGTTGTGGATTTCTTGCGAGTGCTCATCCCGCAAGACGATGCCGCCGCCGACGCGCTTTGCCGGCGAGGCGAGCGGATGGCCAACGCCGTTGTCATCGTCATGGCCACCTGTCTGGTCGGTTTTCCCCTGTTCTTCGCCGGCTTGATATATGCCGGCGTTGGCGTTGTTCCCTAGGCGCAGGCAGGCGTCCGCGGACTCGCCGGCGCTCGCTGGCTATCGCAACGCCACCCACACCGGCGCGTGGTCGCTGGCGCCGTCCTGCCCACGCACGTCGCGGTCGATGCCGGCGGCGGTGAGCCGCCGCGCCAGCGTCTTCGACAGCAATATGTGGTCGAGCCGCAAGCCCGCGTCGCGCGGCCAGCGGTTCCGTCGGTAATCCCAGAACGTGTAGAGCGTCTCCTTCGGGTGCTTCTTGCGCAGCGCATCGGTCCAGCCCTGCTCCAGCAGCGCTGCGAAGGCGGCGCGGCTTTCCGGCTGCACCAGCGCGTTGTCGTCATAGGAGCGGGTGGGGTAGATGTCGCGCGGCTCGGGCACGATGTTGTAGTCGCCGGCGAGCACGACGGGCAGGCCGGTGTCGATGAGTTGTTCGGCATGCGCCTCGAGCCGCGCGTGCCAGGCGAGCTTGTACTGGAATTTCGGCCCCGGCTGCGGGTTGCCGTTCGGGGCGTAGAGGCAAGCAATGACGATGCCATTGACGGCTGCCTCGATATAGCGGCTCTGCCTGTCGGCGTCATCGCCAGGCAGCGCGTCACGGGTCAGGACGGGTTCGGCGCCGCGCGCGAGGATGGCGACGCCGTTCCAGGTCGGCTCGCCTTTCCACACAGCGCCATAGCCGGCGTCGGCGAGCGCGGTACGCGGAAACTGCGTGTCGCGCGCCTTGAGTTCCTGCAGGCAGACGACATCGGGTTTTGCCTGCGCCAGCCACGCCAGGAGGTTTTCCAGCCGGCTGTTGATGTTGTTGATGTTGAAGGAGGCGAGTTTCATTGCGTGCATGAAAGCAGGAAGCTGAAGAGGGTCGCAAGGGGTGGTTGAACTTATGCGTTGGGTGCTGGCCAATGGCCACTGTCCGTACTGCCCCTCATCCGCCTGCCGGCACCTTCTCCCCGTGAAGAACGGGGAGAAGGGTCAAGCTCCAGCGCTGGCGCCCCCTCTCCCCGTTCTTCACGGGGAGAGGGTAAGGGTGAGGGGCAGCGCCAACATCGGAATGAGTGGCTCGACCGATCTTCCTAAATCCGCGCCGTCCACGCCTTCACAGTCTCGGCCAGCGTCTTCAAATGATCGGCCGTCGAAAAGCCCGAAACGCTCTTGCGCGGCTTGAGGTCGTGGTCGCCATCCTCCAGCCAGATCACCTCGATGCTGTCGGAAAGGTCGTAGGTCGCCACCTCATCTGGCATACCGAACTCGTCGCGCGTGCCCTGGAAGATCAGCGCCGGCGTCTTCAGCCCGGCCAGGTGTTTGGTCCGCAATTGCTCGGGCTTGGCCGGTGGATGGAAGGGATAGCCCAGGCACAGCAGGCCCGAGATCTCGCCCTTGGCAAACATCTCGTCCGCCACCATCGAGGCGACGCGCCCGCCCATCGACTTGCCGCCGATGATCAGCGGACCAGCCACGCCCTTGGCCCGGAGGTCGGCGATCGCCTTGATGTATTCGGGGTTCACCGTCTCGGCGCGCGGCGGCGGCTTGCGCTGGCCGTAGCGGCGCGCCGCCATGTAGTGGAATTCGAAGCGCGCCACCTGGAAGCCCGTGGCGGCCAGCGCCATGGCGGTTGCGGTCATCGAGGGCGAATCCATCGACGCGCCGGCGCCATGCGCGAGCAGGATGGTGACGGGGGCGGTGTCGAAGCCGTCGAAGAGGAAGCTAGTCGCCATCGGGATAGGTGCTCACGATAGGTTGGTGGCCAAGTTCGGCACTGCCATTTTCCCTTGCCCACTGTTCTGGATGAAAAATTAGGGAGGCAAGGGCCATCGACAACATTGCTAAAATCAAGATAGCGATCGGACGAGCAAGCAGGATCCGTTCCCTGTTTGACACAATGTCCTCGGGACACGAGTTGTCTCCCCAGTAGTAAATGCCCAAAGGGATATCGCTATCCTGCGTAAAGTCCCAGCCGTTCTTCCGATAGAAAAACAGCTCACGAAGCTGCTCCACAACCAGGAAAACAAATGCCGCGCTGGAAGTTACCAGCAACAAACACAAGAAAGGAAACTCCCCGCCTCTCCAGTCAGTCACCAAATTCCTCATTTTCCAAGGAAATCGCAGTCACCCGGGCTCCAAACCTATTCGATCACAACGAAGGCAGGAAGCGATAGAATAGGATAGGCATATTCAGGACGCCGACTTCTGCGCCAGCTGCAGATCGACGAACTGCACGCCCTTTGCCGCCACCCGCGCCCATTCGGACTCCGCGTCGAGTTCGAGATACCGCGCCCACAGCCGGCGCGCTTCCAGCAAATTGCCGGCGTCGAACTCCAGCCTCGCCGGGTTGAACACCGGATCGGCGTAGCTCTTGTCGAGCGCGATCGCCTTCTGCAGATGCCTTCGCGCCGAGGCGTCGCGGCCTTGCTCGCTCATCAGCCCGGCGAGGTTGAACCAGGCTTCGACGAAGGCGGGGTCGAGTTTTATCGCCCGTGCATAATCATGCGCGGCCTCCGCCGCGTGGCCGCCGGCGCGCAGGCAGTTGGCGCGGTTGAAGGCGGCGATGGCGTCGCTCGGGTCGATGGCAAGGCAGCGCTGGTAGAGCGCGGCCGCCCCATCATGGTCGCCGCCCTCCTCCGCCGCTTCGGCCTCGGCAAACAGCTCTTCCAAAGTGTCGTCGCCGGCTGACCCGGCATTGCCCAGGTCGAACAGCAACTGCCCGTCCAGTTCGCTCTGGCCGCCTTCGAGGTAGATCGCATCGGATCGCCCATGCTGCGAACCAACATTGAGCGATTTGGCGGTCAGCGAGGCGACCGGGCCGGAGCGGTGCACGGAGCGTGCAATCGCGCCCCAACTGGCGCCGCCGGCCACCAGCCCGGCATATTTGCGCGCCAGGATCAGGTCGCGGAAGGAATAGGGTTCACTGTCATGCTCGAAGGCATCGAACAGCGAGAGCAGATCGAGGTCGGTGCCCGACAGCCGCGACTGCTCGATCAGCGATTGCCGCGACAGCGAGGAGGCCTCCGGCGCCTTCATCAGCCCGAGCAGGCGCAGGAATCCGTTCTCGCTGATCAGGGTTCGCCCGGCCGCGCGCTCGGCGGCAACGCGGCGCTCGATCTCGGCATCGCCGTTCTTGGCCAGCCCGGCCTTGGCGAGAAAAGTCCGGCCGAACACGACATGCGTGGTGCGCCCGGTGACGCCGCGCCGCAACTGGCCGTGCTGGCGCTCGACCTCGCGCGCGGCGAGCCTCAGCGGAAACGCCGCCAGCGCGCCGATCGTGCCGAAGACGGCCCCCGGCACCAGGACGGCTTGTGCCGTCATTTCTTGCTCTTGCCGACCGCCTTGAGCAGATTGGCCTTCAGCGGATTTTCAGCCGCACCACCCGCGGCAGCCTTCTTGGCGGCGGGCTTGGCGGCCTCGTCGGCCTTGCTCTTGGACTTGGCCGGCGGCTTCGACTGCGACAGGCTCGCCTTCAGCGCATCCATCAAATTGATGACATTGCCGCGCTCAGGCGCCGCCGCGATGATCGGCTTGTGGCCCTTCAGCTTCTCGCGGATCATCGCCATCAGCGCGATCTCGTAGCGGTCCTCGTAGTTCTTCGGATCGAAGGTGGTTTCCTTCTGCTTGATCAGCGCTTCGGCCAGTTCGAGCATTTCCGGGTCGGGCTTGCCGGCCGGGATGTTGCCGAAATACTCAGCCGTGCCGCGCACTTCGTTCGGGTTCCTCAAGGTGCACACGAACATGCCGTTTTCGCGCGCGCCGATCGTCACCACCCGCTCGCGGCTGGACAGCACAAGGCGGGCAATGGCCAGCTTGCCGGATTTGCGCATGGCTTCGCGCAGCACGGCGAAGGTTTCCTCCGCCATGGCGCCATCTGGTGCCAGGTAATAGGGCGCGTCCTGATAGATGACGTCGACTTCGCCCTCGTCGACGAAAGCCTCGATGTTCATCGTGTGGTTGGATTCGATGCGCACCGCGTCGAGGTCGGCATCATCGATGATGATGTACTGCTTGTCCTCGTATTCGTAGCCCTTGACCAGATCCGAACGCTCGACCAGCCCGAGTTCCGGGTCGACCGGCTTCATGTTGATGCGGTTGTGGGTCTTCTTGTGCAGCTGGTTGAAGCTGATGCGCTCGCTGGTCGTCGTCGCCGGATAGAGCCGGACCGGACAGCTGACGAGGCTGAGTTTGAGGTAACCTTTCCAACTTGCCCTGGGCGCCATGAAACACTCCTACGCGGCCATGCACTGACATTGACTGCAGCGCTTTTCGTCCGAAGGACGATTAAGGCTGCGCAAATCCTACACCGACCCCGCACGATACCGGCAAATCCCTGACGAAATCTTCCATCTCGCCGGAGGGGTCGGGGGCGGAGAATAATTCAAATTGTCGGAAGCGTCGATGGACTTGGGTTCCTCGCCCCCGTGAAACGGGGGAGAGGTGGCTCGGCGAAGCCGAGACGGAGAGGGGGAATGGCGCGGCCCTATCCTCACACATAGTCTCAGAGAGCTTCTCTTAGGGTCGCTGGCGCAAGCCCCCTCTCCGTCCGCTTCGCGGACACCTCTCCCCCGTTTCACGGGGGCGAGGAACCCAAGTTCTGAAACGGCAAATCCCGCGCAAAATCCCCGATATCCGCCCACGGATCGCCCGAAGTCGCCAACAGCCCCGGCAGCGAGGAATAGTTCAGGTCCTGCGGTGCATCGATGCTCTCCAGGTCCGTCCAGCTCACCGGTGTCGAGGCCGGCAAATTGGTGCGGGCGCGCAAGGAGTACGGCGCCGCCGAGGTGTGGCCGCGCGCGTTGCGGTGATAGTCGATGAAGATGCGCCTCTTGCGGTTGTCCTTGCCCATGGTGGTGGTGAAGGTGTCGGGCTCGGTGGCCGCCAGATGCGTGGAGATGGCGCTGGTCGCCTGGTGCAGCTTCTTCCAGTTCTGCTTGCACGTCACCGGCACGGTGATGTGGATGCCGCTGCCGCCGGACGTCTTGGCGAAGGGCACCAGCCCCAGACCCTCCAGTTCGGCCTTGATGTGCACGGCGGCCTCGACCACCTCGCGCCAGGAAATCCCCTCGCCCGGGTCGAGGTCGAAGACGATCTGATCGGGCTTGTCGAGGCTCAAGCGGTGGGTGCCCCGGGTGTGGAACTCGACGACGCCGAACTGCGCCAGCGCCAGATAGCCCTTGGCGCCTTCGACCGAGAGATAGGATTTGGTCTCGCCCTCGGAATTGGTCGCCTCGAACGTGACCACCGAAGGTGGCATGCCGGTGAAGGCGTGGCGCTGGAAGAAGCAGTCCTTCGGCAGGCCGGTCGGGCAGCGCACCAGCGACACCGGGCGGCCGAGGATATGCGGCAGCATGAAATCACCGACCAGCGCGTAGTAGACGGCGATGTCGAGCTTGGTCGGGCCGGTCTTGCCGAACAGCCGCCGCGTCGGGTTGGTCACCCAGATGGTGGCAAGGTCTGCCTCCGAGATCAGCCGCTTGCGTTTGGCCGACACCGGCGTCGACAGGCCGACATCGCGCAGGCCGCGAAATACCGCGTGGCGCAGCGCATTGTCCGCCGTGCGGTTGGCATAGTGGATGCGGGCAGAGAACAGCGGCTTCACCCAGTTCATCTCGCGCATGATTTCGCGCGGCACGCCCTCGGGCGCGGACGCGCCTGATGTAAGCGGCTCCAGCCGGGAAAGCAGCTCGCTGGCGGTCCCGGCATCGAAGCCGGTGCCGACCTTGCCGCGATAGTGCAGCTCGCCATCTTCGAATTCGGCGAGGCCCAGTGCCGCCAGCCCCTCGGCCGCGTCCGATGTGGTGTAGCCGGCAATGACGAAGTCACCGCTCTGCAGCGCCTTGGTCTTGGTCCAGCTCTTGGTGCGACCGCTCTGGTAGGTCGCAGTGGCGCGCTTGGAGACGACGCCTTCCAGCCCGAGTTCGGATGCCTGGTCATAGAGCCCCTGCCCCGAGCCTTCGACATGATCGGAGAACTGGATGGCGGAATTGGCGCCAAGGCCGGCGAGCAATTCGGCCAGCAGCGCCTTGCGCCGGACGAGCGGCGCTTTCGTCAGGTCCCAGCCATCGAGATGCAAGAGATCGAAGGCGTAGAAATGCAGCTTGCTGCCGGCGCCTGCGGCCAGCGCGTCCTGCAGCAGCGCGAAGCGGCTGATGCCCTTGGCGTCGAGTACGACGATCTCGCCATCGATGATGGCATCCCGGCATGGCAGTCTGGCAAAGGCATGCGGCAGGTCGCCATAGCGCTTCGTCCAGTCGATGCCGCCACGCGTGATCAGCCGGACCACGCCGTCGCTGAGATGCGCCATGGTGCGGTAACCGTCGAACTTGATCTCGTGCAGCCAGATCTCTCTGGTGTCCTCGCCATCGGGCGGTTTCGGTACCTGTGTCGCCAGCTGCGGTTCGATGCGGCCGAGCGCCGGGGCCTTGAAGGCGCCCGGCAGCGTGCCGGGTTTCAGCGAGCCCGGTCTGGGCGTGGGTTTGGCCGCCGGCTTTGGCGGCGCCACCAGTTCCTCGATGCGCAAACCGGATTTGACGCTTTCCGGCCGTGCTTCCAGGATGTCGAGCTTGGGATCGGCGGCAAGGTCGCGCTCCTTGAACAGCAGCCAGTTTTTCTTCTCGCTGTCCTCGCCGGGCTTGGGCTTCAGCCGCGTCAGCATCCAGCCGCCATTGAGCTTCTCGCCGGCCAGCCGGAACTTGAAGGCGCCGGTGCGCAGGCTCTTCTCGACATCGTCCATCGGCGCCCAGGTGCCGGTGTCCCAGACGATCATCGGCCCGCCGCCATATTCGCCCTCGGGAATGACGCCCTCGAAGTCGATATATTCGAGCGGATGATCCTCGGTCTCGACCGCCAGTCTTTTGTCCGCCGGGTTGAGCGAGGGTCCGCGCGGCACCGCCCAGCTCTTCAGCACGCCGCCGACCTCCAGGCGCAGATCATAGTGATCGGCGGTGGCGTGATGCTTGTGCACGACGAAGCGGTTGCCCTCGTCGGCGACCAGCCCGCCGGCCGGCTCCGGCGTCTTCGAGAATTCGCGCTTGGCGCGATAGGTTTGGAGTTTGGGCGGGGTCGTCATGGCGTACGCCGTGATCCTTCCCACTGTCCCACCAGCGTTCCGGAACGAGCGGAGATCACGCTCTCAATCGTCGGTGGCCGGCGTCAGTTCGAGCTCGGCCGGCGACAGCCCCTGCCGCAGCTGGGCGAGCCGGAATTCGTCGACCCAGTAGGCCTCGCCGTCGACCAGCACGCGTGCACGGTAGGCGCCGGCCGAAAAGCTCTGCGCGGTGATGTAGACCTTGTGGCGGTCGAGCGCCTTGCGTACCGCCGCGCGCTTCGAATTCTGGCCGATGACGGGACTGAACATGACGCTGCCCTCGGTCGCCCTGACACGCAACACGGCCGCTTCCGCAGCCTGGCGACTGGGCTCAAGGATGACGGAGACACGCTGTCCTGTCAATTTCGGGTGGCCTGCGAATGCGGCATGACCTCCCGACGAAGTTGCGGGCGGCCCAAACCGGGGCTGTTTTCAGCTTGCCGGCCTGGAACCACCCGCCCGCCTTGCGTCCTTCCCAAGACAGGACACCAGATAGGCGCATCGACGCCAATTCGCCTTGACCTGGATCAAGTGCCAAACGCGCCGGAGAGGTCCGAGGCGATGTGATGCGTCAGTTCGCTGGTACGGCCACGGGAGCCGATGCGGGCGCCTTCAGTTCTTCAATCGCCGCAAGCCGCGCACCAGTCCCTGGCCGGCCTTGAACAGGCGCGGGTTGGAGCGCACGAAAAGCTCGGCCCGTTCGCGAAGCGCCGCGACGGCGGCCACGCCCTTGCCGAGCGGCGTCAGCGTTTCGTCGATCTTGGCCAGAACCGAACTCTCGGCGCCGAACTGTTCCTTGTAGGGCTGGCTGCCAACCGACAGGTCGAAATAGTCGAAGCCCTGCCGGAGCGCCCATTCCATCAGCCTGCCGATGATCGCCAGGCCCGGTGACGCGTTGACCACCACCTCCTGGTCTATTCCGATCAACAGGGCATGCAAGGTGCCCTGCCGGGCCAGCGTGTACTGGCCGGCCACCCAGTCCTCGCCGGCGCGCAATCCGAACACCCGCACCGATCCGTCGGACAGGCCCTGAAGCGCCGCGTTTCGGTAGAAATCGACGACCGCCGGCCGCGCCAGCAGGTCGAAACGCCCCAGTTGCCGAAAGCGCCGCAGCCGCATCTCGACCAAGGCGCCGAAGATGAGCTCCACCAGGGCCGGCGTGTTGGCCTCGACCAGATCCACGCTGCCGTGCCGTTCAAGCCGGCGCCAGTCCTTGTTGAAGGTCTTGACGAAGGACGGCCTGCCGTGGCGCTTGATCAGGGTCTCCGGATCGCCCTCCAGAACGAGCCCGGAGGTGATGAGGCTGGAATCGGCGGCGGATGCCAGCATCGCCAGAGGATTGCCCACACCGTGAATCTCTCGCGGGATTCCGGTGATATGGACGCGGTCCGCCGGCGGCAGGACGGATCGGATCGCCGCCCACGCCGCTTCGGCGGCTTGCCGGGTCCATGAGCTCCTGTCGGCCAGCAACGGCGCGGAATAGTCGCAGACGCCGCAGCTCAGCCATTCGATCACCCGATGTCCGAACCTCGAGCTCCGCATCAGCGGCATCAGCATCTTGAGTTCGCCGGTACCGGCGTCGGTCACTTCCACGACCAGCAGTTCGGCGCCTTCAGGCATCAACCGTTTGGCGATCCCCTCCACCCACGCATAGGATTGATGGGCGGTGCACACGCCGTCGGCCTGGCACCGCAGCCAGAGCGGCATGACTGTTTCCAGGCTGGTGTGCAGCCGAGCCGTGTAGACGCCCTGGGCAACGCCTACGCCGTGGCCCAGAACCTGGCCGCCAGGTGTCGGCGCCTCGGTTGCGGGCGCTGTCGCCATTGTCGGGATCGACATGTCCGTCACCTATCTTTTTCCCGTGGCAAGCGGGACGTGTTCGGCCCGTCGCCACGACGTTGACTGGCCATCATGGCGGTCGTCCCTCGGCTCGAGCGCCCGCATGTGGCGGCGTGCGAAATACCATGAGGCCAGAAGCACGACGGTCTCGGAGGCAGCGGCACCGGCGAGCGACCATGGCGGAGACGCGATCGCCAGCAGGATGGCGATCAGGACCAGTCCGACGATCGCGCCGGCCGTCGTGATGAAGGCGACCATCCGGAAATCACCGAGTATCTCGAGGATGACGCGGGGCATAATGTAGAGCATGATCGGCACATAGTTCGCGATCGCCAGGAGCCCGATGAAACCTATCGAGGCGTCCGCGAGCGCCTGGGATTTTATCATCGGCAAGACGAACAATATGCCGCATCCGTAGACCAGGCTGCCGAGCCCCATCACCAGGGCCCATATCTTGGCCTGCGTCCAGACGCGGCCGACTTCGTTCTTCGCCATCAGCTTCGCGAGTTCCGGCTGGATCATGTTCATGAAAGCCAGGCTGATGATGCGCAGCGGGCCAAACAGCACGAGAACCGCCGCCAGTGGCGCGTAAGCGGCCGGTCCGGCAATGCCCGCGACCAGCAGTGCCAGGCACTGCCCCTGGATGTTGGTGGTGGTGGCGCTGAACCCCGACCAGCGCAACTGCGGCCAGAGCCTGGCGTAGCGTCGCCGGGCCGGCATGCGGAAGCTGATGCGAAGCGTCCGCCGCGCCAGCCGGACCAGCACGACGATGCCAATCAGGTTGGCCGCCGCCAGTGCATAGAACGACGCTTGCAGCACGTCCGCAGCCACCCAGATCGCCAGCGCGGTCAACGCGATGCCCGCGACCGTGAAGACGAAGTCGCTGATGGAGACAATCATCTGTTGGCGGCGCGCGAAGAATGCCGTGCGCATATAACTGCGCAGCGACCAGGCGCCGACGAAGCAACCCGCGGCGACACCGCTTGCCTCACCCCAAAGCTGCATCAGCAGCGCCGTGGCGGCGGCCATGACCAGCGCCACGACGAGTGCCGCCGTTCCGAAAGTGACATCATGTGCGTCGACGCCGGCGCGGTTGGTGCTCTTGCCCATCCATATGCTGGCGGGCACGGCGGTCAGCGACCGGATGTAGGACAGGCCGACGCCCCCCATCACCATGGCGATGGCGAAGATGCCGTAGCCTTGCGCCGACAGCACATGCAGCAGCGCGATGTTCAGCGCGAAGTGAAAGCCGCTTTGCATGGCCTCGCCGCCGATCATCAGCACGAGACGCCGCAGCAGATGGGCGGGAAACGCGAACGTCACGAACTGGTCTCCGCTTCGCGGGCGACATGCGCCGGGCCAGGCTTCGCCAGCGCCGCCCTCAGCTTGTCCGTGGCGATCGCCACGATCGCCGCCGCCGCCACCGGCTCGCTGAAAAGCTCCTCGTATCGCGACCGGCCCGCCGCGACGAAACCACGCCAGGCGTCCGGCCGCAGGATGATCTCCCGCAGTTTGCCGGCCAGCGCCGTGGCATCGCCCGGCGGAACATGCCAGCCCGTCTCGCCATCGATGACGACTTCCACCAGCCCGCCGATCGCCGACACCAGCGGCGGACGGCCATGGGCCATTGCCTCGATGGCGACGCGACCCAGCGATTCCGGACGCCGCGACGGCACCGTGACAATATCGGCCCAGCGGTAGTGCTCCGAGGGGTCCGGCACGAAAGGCAACACGCTGACGCGTCCGGCCAGGCCCATGCTCTCGACCAGTTCGGCCAGCGCGCGCTCGCGCTCGGCGCTTTCGAAGGCGCCGCCGACCAGCCGCACCTCGATCCGCGACCGCAATTCCGCCGGCATCGAAGCGATCGCCTCCAGCAGGACTTCCTGGCCCTTGATCCTGTTGACGCGGCCAAGCAGCAACACCCGCAACGGGCGCTTGCCGTCATAGGTCATCGCTTCGGCGGCCGCCGGCCCGGCGACACCGTTGTAGACGACATGCGTGCGCGAACCCTTGGGATCGCCGAACGCGGCGCGCGTCGCGCGCGAGTTGAAGATGAGATCGGCATGGCTCCAGCGCATCAGGCCGACAAGTATTCGGCGCATGCCGCCTTCGGGGATCTCGTGGATATGCAGGACGGCCTTGCCGGGGACAAAGCGCGCGGCCAGCGCGTAATCGGCCACGATCGAGGTGTTGATGTAGGTGAGATCGCAATCCCTGAGGCGGCGCCATGCCCTCAGCACCGCCATCGGCAGCCGCGCCATCTCGACCGTCGCCAGGCGCAATATGGCTTGACGCCTCAGCACCCAGAGCGGTTCGAACACGATCCGGCTGGCATGGCCCTCCAGGATCCGTACAATCGGCCCGCTGCGCGGCAGCACCACTTCGATGTCGGCCGACGGAAACGCGGCGCGCAGCGCAGCGACGCTCTCCGCGAAGCTGCGGTCGGAACCATAGAGTTCATATCCCTGATGAACGCAGGCAATCCGCATCTTTGTATCCCGCCAGGTGCCGCAACCATCGCGCTAGCCGGAGGCGTGCTGGAACCTTGTCGCAAGAACCATGCCTGGTTGATCCGTCCGGCCGCCGGACGCCAAATCCCTGGCAATGCCTCGTTTCGACACAGATACGCACAGAAGGGTTGATCGATAATGAAACAACCACCGGGTTCAATACAGTTTTTTTACAACCCGGCGCGATGATCATCCGCCCGGACGCCGAAATCGGGAGATGGCACGGAAGTTGCGCTTCCGCTTCCTGATGATGCAGCAGTCGCTAATATACATGGAATCGACCCGAAAGTTCCGCCGGCCATGAAACCAGAGACGCCCGCCATTCTGATCCTGGGGACGCGCGGCATACCGGCGGCCCATGGCGGCTTTGAAACCTTCGCCGAAAGACTGGCTCTCTTTCTCGCCGCAAGAGGCTGGAAGGTCGGCGTCTACTGCCAGCAGGAGGTCGACCGGATCGAGCAGAGGGTGCGCAGCGAAACCTGGCGCGGCATCGAGCTCATCCATGTCGAGGTCGCCTCCAGGGGGCCGCGCGCGACACTGGAATTCGACTGGCAATGCGCCCGCGACGCCGCCAGGCGGCCGGGCGTCTGCCTCGTTCTCGGCTACAATGGCGGGATCTTCCTGATCTGGCTCAGGCTGATGCGGCGCAAGATCATCACCAACATGGACGGCATCGAGTGGCGCCGCCCCAAATGGGGGATGGCGGCGCGCACCTGGTTCTGGCTCAACGAATGGATCGCCGCCTGGACTTCGCATCGCCTGGTCGCCGATCATCCCGCGATATCAGATCATCTGGCGACGCGCCGGCCGCGCAGCGCCATCGCCACCATCGCCTATGGCGCCGATCCGGTGACATCGGCGCCCGAGGCGCCGGTTCGGGCACTCGGCCTCGAGCCCGGGCGCTATTTGATCTCGATCGCGCGCATCGAACCCGACAACAACATCCTGCCGATCATCGAAGCCTTCTGCAGCCGCAAGCGCGACATGAAGCTGGTGGTGCTGGGCACGCTTTCCGACGAAATCCCCTATCACGTCGCCGTCCGCGAGGCCGCGAATGGCTCGGTGGTTCTGCCGGGCGCCATATACGACCAGGACACGGTGAAGGCGCTGCGCTTCCACGCGCGCGCCTATCTGCACGGCCACACCGTCGGCGGCACCAACCCGTCGCTGGTCGAGGCGCTGGCCGCCGGCAACATGGTGATCGCGCACGACAATCCCTATAACAGGTGGACGGCTGGGGCCGCCGCCATCTATTTCACCGATACCGCCAGCTGCGCCGAGCGGATGCAACAGGCGCTGGACGACGACGCCCTGGTCGCCGCCTGCGGCAAGGCCGCCGGGGCGCGTGCCAATGAAGCCTTCCGCTGGGAGGACGTCCTGCTCGCCTACGAGCGTGAAGCCTACCGGCTGCTCGGCATGACCGCCGCCGAGGCCGTCACGATCGATCGTCCATCGCCCGGCACCGCATGACGGGCTGGTCGCGCCGTCGGGTACTCAAGGCAGCGCTGTCCACGGCGGCGGCGATCGGCTCCGCCCCGATCGCACCGTCCGCCCGCGCCGTCGAGGCGCCGCATTTTCGCCGCGGCGTCAACGCCTGGCCCTGGTTTTCTCTGACACGTGAATTTCCGGCACCTCGCACCGATTTCGACTGGCCGCCATTCCAGTCGCAACGGCCGGTTCCAACATCGGCCGATCTGCGCCGGTTGCGCGAGACCGGACTGGATTTCATCCGCTTGCCCGTCGATCCCGGTCCCTTCCTGGCGGCCGACATGACGTCCCGCGGCCAGTTGCTGGACATGCTGGACAAGGCGGTCACCGCCACGCTCGACGCCGATCTCGGCATCATCGTCAACGTGCAGGCCAACGGCGCCACCCACTATTGGAACCCTGACCGCATGGTCTCCAGCACCGCCGCGCCCGCCTTCGATCTCTACCGGGGGCTGATCGGCGAGCTTGCCGGCAGGCTGGAGCGGTTCCAGCCCGGCAAGGTGGCGCTCGAGCCGGTCAACGAACCGCCGCAGGCCTGCGCGTCCAACGTCTGGTCGCAGGTCCAGCACGCGCTGCTGACCGCGGCAAGGGCATCGTCCGCGACCTTGCCGCTGGTCGTCACCGGCGGCTGCGGCTCGATGGTCGGCGGGCTGACCGCGCTCGATCCGGTACCGCTGTCGACCTTCGAGCCGATCCTGTTCACCTTCCATTTCTACGAACCCTATCTGTTCAGCCACCAGGGCGCGCCATGGATGCGCGAGCCCGTCTACCGCTCGCTCAACAACGTGCCATGGCCGGCATCCGCCGGCTCGTTGGAAGAGACGCTGGCGTCCGTCAGGGCGCGTATGGCGCAGGACACCGAAACGACCGACGAGGCCAAGCACGCCGCCTATGCGGAAACCGAGCGCGTGCTGAAGGTCTATTTCGACGCCCGGCCCGACCGGGGCTTCGTCGACAAATATCTTCGCCAGGTTCGCGCCTGGGGCGACGCCCACAGCGTGGCGCCGGAACGCATCGTCATGGGCGAGTTCGGCGCGCTGCGCACCGACGCCCGCTATGTGGCCGCGCCCAACCCCGATCGCGCGCGCTACATCGCCGACGTGCGCCAGGGCGCCGAGGATCTTGGCTTTGGCTGGGCATTCTGGAATCTGTTCGACGGCATGGGGATGATGGACGACACCACGCGGGCGCTGGACCCCACCATCATCGCCGCGCTTGGCCTGACCATGCCGGCGGACTAGGGTCAAAAACCCATTCACGCCGAACGAGTTCAACCCGAAGTCGACTTACGTCTTCCACGAAGCGAACGGCAACTTTGCGCCGCATGTCGGCCGCTAAAGTTAATTGTGCCACCGCCTCACAGCGGACATTGGCGACCGCGCTGGAGGTCGAGGGTGCGCTAAAAGCGGTCATGGGGGGTGTGTGGGTGCCCGGCACGGATCGCGTTTTCTGCGATCAAGAGTGCTGTTCCGCTATCGACTCCGGTCACAGAGCTGACGGCCTGCGGTCTTTTGAGTTCACGCATCCCGCTATGCGAATGGGGCTCGTGACTCCGTTGAGCTGATCCGGCAGAGCACAAGGCGGAAAACCCGCGTGTTGCATCGCGTCCATTATTCGCTTCCGCTCGGAGTCACTCCACCCAGGTCCATTCACGAAACCTTCGATGGTCAGCTCCGGATATTTCGCAAGGCCCTTGGCAACCCAGGTCCTGGCCTCCTCGCCACGGCCAAGTTCAACATAAACGGCAGCGCGAACGATCCAGGAGAAGCTGTTATAGCTTTCGAGCGGCAGGCGCTCCAGAACGTGCAGCGCATCCTCGTATCGTCCCGCCATGAAATAGGCGTAGCGGAATCCCAACGCGGCCCCATTCGGGTAGTTGGGATTGAGCCGGATTGCCTTGTCGGCGGCCTCCGCTCCGCGCTCGGGTTTTCCGAAGGCGTTTGCCCACAGCGAATAAAGGGTCATGATGTCGGCTGAGCCGGGATTCAGGCGAAGGGCGATGTCGAACTCCGCCTCTGCCCGTTCGAAATTGTCCATGTGTCCAAGGACGAGGGCCATGATCGCGTGCGCAAGCGCGTCTTGCGGATCGATGGCGAGACCAGTTTCGGCGGCGGCGAGAGCCTGAGGCAGGACCTCATCGCTATTCGCCCCAAAGCCTGCGAGCGCGTTATAAGCGGAAGCCATCTCGACCCAAGCCCGTGCAAGCTTCGGGTCCGTTGTGACGGCTTGCCTGAAGAGCGGAATGGACGCCTCGATGCTCTCCTTGGTGAAGCGCAGCAGCGATTCCCGACCGCGGAGATAGGTTTCATAAGCAGTTAGATTCTGGGGCTGAAGCCGCAGCCCGGCGATACGATCCGCCTCCGGTATGGCGCCCTTCGCGCTGCCGAGCTGGCTTGTCACTTCATTTGAGATTTCGGCCTGAACCGAGAAAAGGTCGAAAACAGGCCGATCCCAGCGCTCCGACCAGAGACTTACAGCCGTCGCTGTGTCGAGGAGTTCTGTCGTCACGCGAATCTGGTCATGGTCGCGTTGGACCGAGCCCTTCAGCACATAGCGCACGTTCAGGTCGCGCCCGACGTTACGAACATCGATCGGCGATCCGGCATAAGTGCTGCTCGAGTTCCAGCCAATGACCTCAATATCGCGATAGCGCGAGAGGTCTGTGATGATGTCCTGACCGATCCCGCTTGCGAACCGTTTGGTGGTCTCATCGCTGTCAAAGACATCGAACGGAAGCACGGCAATCGACGGATTGCCCTCCAGCGTCTTTTGGGACGGCCTGATGTGCCAGATTGTGACCCCGATGATGCTCAGAGCCGCAACGACGGTGAACGCCAGCGAAGCCCGGAGTGGTTTTCGCGTATGCCGTGCCGACATTGCGTCGAGCATTGGCATCGTTGCCTTAGGTGACGACTCCTCACACCCCGCCGGCGCCGACCCGGCCGGATGCTCACCGTTCACTGACAGCACAAGCCGGTAGCCACGCTTCGGCGCAGTCTGCAGGATGGCCCGGGCCTCATCGTGGAGGGCGCGCCGTATCTCGTGAATGCACTGAAATAGGCTGTCCTCGGTGACAGCGATGCCGAGCCAGACGGCCTCGATCAATTCGTCCTTGGTCACGAGGCGATCGGCATTCTGCGCCAAGTAGCGCAGCACCGCGAAAGCCTGCGGCCGTAAATCGACTGGATTGCCCTCCCGATCGCGCAACGTTTCGTTGCCGAAATCGGCGGTCACGCCGTTGATTGCGAGCGATTGACCTAACCGGATTTCCATTCAGTCTCCCCCCGCAGGTGGGCTCCATTCCTCGGACAGCACTCTACCACGACTTACCGCTGGTGCAGCGTTCACAAAAACATCGCGATTTCCGCTCGCTTCAGGAGAATTTCGGGAAATTTTCGGACGGCCTTCAGGACTTCCCTCACGGGCCGTTGTTTTGTGCCACCCAATTGGACGAGCTGACGCACCGCGAGGGACGCGACGGCAAACCGCCGCAAGGGCATCGGAGGATGTGATGCGGTCTGGATCTGTCAGGATCGGGTTTGCATTGCTGGCGGGCGCGTGGCTCACGCGCATCATCCTAATCGCCGTTCACCCTGATCCGGGACACGTTGGATCCAATAGGAGGACTACCCATGAAGCCGCGATTCCTCAACCCACGCCGTGTCGGCATGCTTATGTTCTCACTGTGGGCTTTCCAGCTAACAATGCCCGCCTTGATGCCAGCTCAGGCAGAGCCGGCGGTCGGGGTCACCCCAACCGTTATTGGACGGGCTACGTATGATCCATTTGACCTGCAGTCCGATCTCGGGTTTGCGGCCCAAGCGAAGAGCCCGCTGGACATCGTCGTGCGGACCCATGACTACGCGCGCGGAAGCTCGACGGGATGGCATTCGCATCCGGGCCCGGTCTTCATCACGGTCACTGAAGGCGAAGTGACGTTCTACGAGGGCGACGATCCGACGTGCACGCCAAAGGTGGTCTCGAAAGGCCATGGGTATGTTGATACCGGCCGTGGGCACATCGGGCGAAACGAGTCGGGAGCGCCTGCTAAGGACGTGACAGTCATCTTCGCTCCAGTGGAAAAGTCATTCCGAGCGGAGTTGGATCGTCCGAACACAGCCTGCAAGTTTTAGCGGCAGAATTGTCCGCCTACTCGGGCGAAAGTCCTACCGTCCCAATGCGGACAGGGATCAGCAACTTGGACTGTCCGCTCTAGGTCAGATTGCGTCGATGCATGGCGAACGTCCGCTTCTCACATCCCAAGCCTCGAAGCCGCGAGTCCGCCACCGGCCCATCTCGGCCATTGGCGGCAGCCAGTTGATTGAGCTTTGTGAAACGGCAACAGCATCAAAAAGATGTGGAGCGGTTCTGCGTTTCCATGAGACGAGGAACTGCTCTGACCGGCCTGATTGCCACGCGTGCGGGCCGGTAGAGGGCAAGGCACAGCACGGCGATCTTGGTGAGCAGCGTGGTCTTGGAGGAGATGCTTTCCGAGGTGTTGAGGAGGATGAGCCAGCCGACGATCGGCAGCCAGACGCCGGGATGGCAGCGGCGCGCCACCTCATGCATGAACAGCCCGAAGCCGGACATCATCAACAGGGTGAAGAAGGCTCCCTGGTAGACCGTCATGCGGATGAACGGGTTCTCGATACCCCATTCGAGGCCGTTGATCCGGCGCAGGCTCTCGACGAGATCGACGCTCGGCCCGACGATCACGTCGCGCAGCTCCAGATATCTAAAGATCTCGAACATCTCGACCCGGGCATTGGCGCTGCCGCCGTCCGAAACGAAGCGGCCGAGCAGCGCATCGAAAAAGCCCTGCGAGGCCAGGACGGCGATGGCAACCGGCAGCAGCGCGGCCAGCATGCTCGCCAGCGCGGCGCCGAGCAGGTTGACGCGTCCGGTGCGCAATTTGCGAAAGCCGTGGAAAAGCACATAGCTGCCGCCCAGGAGGATGGTCACCACCATCGCCGACCGGCCGCCGAATGCAACGAGCGCCGCGCATTGCAGGCCGACCATCGCCAGCCGCAGCGGCGCCGGCAGCGATCTCGCGCCGCTGAGCAGCGCCAGCACATAGATCGACGTCAGCGTGGCATTGACCAGCGGATGCCCCTGCAGCGCGCTTGAACGCAGGTCGGTGGCGAACACCTCGCCATCGAAGCGATAGGGGAAGAGCAGCGTCTTGGTGGCGAACTCGACAAGGGCGAGCAGCGCGTTGGCCGTCATGACCGTGTGAATGACGGTGGGCAGCTTGGCGAATGTCCATTCGTCGTCCTCGCCGAGCAAGAGCACCAGGAGCCCGGACGCCACGAACGTGTCGATCATGCCGGCCATGCCGGGCCGTTGCCTGAGGATGACGACGGCCAGGAGCACGATGGCGATGACGACCATCAGCGTGGTGGCCGGCCGCCGGTTGGCGACGTGGACGCAATAGCCGACCGGATTGCCGAATGTGCACGAACGCCAGGCAAACAGCAGGATGATGAGATAGGTGGAGGGATGGATCTTGGTCGCCGCGCTGCCCGACAGGCCATCGTAATTGTAGCCCAGCAGCCAGAGCATGCCGCCCGAGACGCTGAACAGCACCGCCACGGCAACGATCAGTCCAACCTGCGTCACCGCATCGACGGAGGTGCCGGCGCGGGGCGCGGCGACGTCAAAATTCGAGGCGGTCCCGCTCCAGCCGGAGGCCATGTCAGGCCACCTCGTCGACCAGCAGGGCGCCTGTCGGCACCCGCCCCATGACGGAAATCGCCTGCACCGTCGCCGTCACGTCACGCATCGGCGTGGCGTTCAGCCCGGCGACGAGCACGATCTCGTCCACCATGGCGACCAGCGGCGAGGCATTCAGGTTCTCGGCGAGCGCGCCGCCATCGACGACGACGAGTTCGAAACTCCGGCTCGCCTGGGTCAGCATGTGCTGCGCGAAGTAGACGCCGTGGGCCTCCTGGAAGACCGCCTTCGGCCGGCCCCTGCCCAGAAGCGCGACGTTGCTGCCCGGGGCATATCGGCTGATGGCTTCAAACGCATACTCGCCGCGCAGCACATCGAGTATCCCGGGCTGCGGGTCCTTCTGCCCGTTGCTGGCATTGGTGTCGACGAACAGGACGCGGCTGCCCCTGGCAGCCGCGGCGTTGGCGAGCAGGCGAGCGATCCTGTTGCGCTGCGCCGCATCCTCGGGTGGCGACGTCACCAGAATGCTTGGCACCAGCGGCCAGTCCGGCGGACGCCTGCCGGAGGTGAACATGCGCCGCAGCGCCAGGCCGATCACAGCGTCCGCCTTCTGGCTGGCCGCGACGGCCGGGCTCGCGCCGAAAGGCCACCAGCGCCGCCCGGCCTTCGCTCCCGCCGGCAGGATGCCCAGCACGGGAGCATCGATCGCCGACTGCATCTGGTTGCTGGAAAGCACGGTCGGCGAGGAGTATTCCGCGATCAGCGCCAGGCCGGTGCCCAGTCCCAATCCGCCAAACACGGCGCCAAACAAGAGCAGCCCCAGTGGCGGCCAGCTCTTCTTCTGGGCCGGCATGGCATCCGAGATGACGCGCGCGTTGGTGCTGTCGACGTTGATCTGCTCGCGCGTTTCCTGGGCCCGCTGGAGGTAGGTCGCGTAGACGGAACGCACCGCTTCGAGGTCGCGCTGCAGTTCGCGCAGCCGCACCGATGCCTGGTCGGTGTCGAGCGACTTGCTCTTCATGCCCGCGACTTTCGCTTCCAGCGCCTGCTGGTTGGCGAGCGCCCGCTCGTAGTCGGTCTCGGCGGCCGTCTGGATGCGGCCGAGCTCGCGCGCGATCAGCCGGCGCGTGTCGCGCAGCTGCTGCTGCGCGGCGATCATCGACGGATGGCGCGGCCCCAGTTCCGTGCCAAGCTGCGAGACCTGGTCGACAAGCGTCGCTTCCTGTGCCCGCAGGCTCGAAATCACCGAAGAGCGCATCGCTTCCGAGGTCGCATCGGCCGTGCCGTTCTGCTTGCGGAGCTGGTCGACCTGCGCCTTCAGCGTCGCGGTGCGGCTTTGCGCCGCCGAAAGCTGGGTGTTGAGATCGGTGAGTTCCTGGTCGCTGACCAGCGTGCCTGCGGCCATCACCATGTTGTTGGCCGCCTTGTAGGCCTCGACGGCGTTTTCGGCCTGCTGGACGCGCTTGCGCTGTTCGTCCAGTCGCGCCGTAATCGATTTCGACGCATCCGTGGCGGCTTGCGCGCGCGCGCTCGCCTGGTCGGCCAGATAGGCCTGCGCGATGGCGTTGGCCGAGAGCGCGGCCTTGTCGGCGCTCTTGGCCGTGACGATCACGTCGATGACCAGCACCTTGTCCGCCCGCTTCACCGCGAGGCGGCTGCGCAGCGCATCGAGGGTCGAGAGCGTCCTGTCCTTCTGGTCCGGACCAGAGCCGAGCAAGCGGGACAGCAAGCCCTGCCCGTTGAATTCCGGATCCGCCGTCAGGTTCGTTGCCTTGATCGCCCGCAGCAGCACGCCCGTCGACTGGACCACGCTGACCTGACTTTCAACCTGCGTGATGCCGCCGTCGGGCGCCAGCCCGCTCGGATTGATGTTGTTGGTGACCACCTGCAGGTCCTGCGGATCGACGATGATTTCCGCCACCGAGCTGTAGAGCGCGGGCGTGAGCAGGCCGTAGAGCAGGGTCGCGAGCGTCAGCAGCACGGCGGTGCCGATGATCCACAAGCGACGGCGCACCAATATGCGCTTCAGGTCGCCGAGCTCGACTGTCGAAGGTGGGTAGGATGCCGCCGATTCCACCGGTCCCGCTTCCGGAAAGTATTGCTGAGGAACGCTGGGCAGAGATGATAGCATAGCTGCCTCCTACAATACTCCATTTGCCTGCAAGACGAAATTGCGGCTTGAGCCTAGCTATTCCTCCAATTGTTAAAACATTATTAATTATGTTCGCAGCTGCTTGGAATTTTGGCACGGGGTTTGCTTAGAAGGAAACCGGAGTGTTGAGATCGCGCGGCAGGAGACCGACATAGATGGGGCAACGTTTGAACCGGGCCGGCCGCGTCGGCAATGACGTGCGGCAGACCGTCGAGCGTCCGATATGCGGGTAAGCCTTCGCCTGGACAGCCAGTGCGTCCGCGCTTTTCACCTCATGCTGCTCCAACGCCTGGCCGCGCTTCCAGGCGTGACGGTGTCTGTCGACGCTCGCCCAGCCGGCGGCGGCATCCCGCGCGGCGCGGAGGCCTTGTTCCAACTTGAAACGGCGATACACGGCCTGTCCCGCGACGGGCTGGCGAAACGCGTGCCACTTTCGGATCTCGCTCCCTACCGCGCGGAACGGCCCGCTTCCCCCGACCTGGTGCTCGACCTCTGCGGTGACGTCAATCCGGATGCAACCCGCGTCTGGCGCGTCACCTACGATGGCGCCAGCGGAGAAGAAGCCTTGCTGGCCCTGATCCTCGACGGCCGGACGCCACTTGCCCGGATCGAGGAGAACGGCGTTGCGATTGCCGCCGGGCGCCTGGGAACCGAATATGGCGGCATCGCGCTCGCCTCTTTCCAGGACATGCTGGCGCGCACGACAAGCCTGGTCGTCGCGGCAATGACGGGCGCGGCGAAGGCCTCTGCCCTGCCGGCGCTGCCCGAGGCGGCGCAGGCTGGCGCCCCGCCGATGCCCTCGGCCGGCAAGCTTGGCGTCAGGGCGGCCAAGGCGCTGGCGCGGCGGATCGTCCAGAAGATCTATCATCTTTGCTACAACGCGCCGCACTGGAAGGTCGGCTGGCGTGAGACCAAAGGCAGGGATCTGTTCGACCTGCGCGCGCACCCGGCATCGGGCTGGCAGGTGCTGCCGGACGACGGCAGCCGCTTCTACGCCGATCCGTTCCCGATCCTGCATCAGGGCAAGCTCACCTTGTTCGTCGAGGACTATATCCACCGGCTCGGCAAGGCCATCATCTCCGCCGTGCCATTCGGTCCGGCGGGACCGCTCGGAAGCCCCGAGCCGGTGCTGGAACTGCCCTACCACCTCTCCTACCCCTTCGTCTTCGAGCGCGACGGCGAGGTCTGGATGATCCCGGAGAGCTGCGCCAACGGCACGGTCGACCTCTACCGGGCGACCGCCTTCCCCCGCGGCTGGGTCAAGGAATCAACGCTTCTGTCCGGCGTCGTTGCCAGTGACGCCACGCTGGTCGAGCATGGCGGACGCTGGTGGATGTTCGCCACCGTCAGGGATGGTGGAGGCACCATCCGGGATGGTGGAGGTGCCTTTTCCGACGCACTGCATCTGTGGTCGGCGCCGGATTTTCGCGGGCCCTGGACGCCGCATGCGAACAATCCCGTGCTGATCGATATTGCCTCGGCAAGGCCGGCCGGCCGCATGGTGAAACGCGGCAACGACCTCATCCGCCCCGTGCAGGACTGCCGCCGGAGCTATGGCGCCGCCCTCGGCATCGCCCGCGTTTCACGCCTCGACCTGGGCGGCATGGAGCAGGTCGTTGAGACGATCTTAAATCCCGGTGAGCTATGGAACGGGCGCAAGCTGCACACACTCAACGAGGCGGGAGGCTTCGAGTTCATCGACGGCTCGGCGATCGCGCCGCGCTGGAAGCATCGGCGCGGATTAACCTAAACCTTGCTTACCACCAGCCTCACGCAAAGGTTGCTTGAGGTTGATCGAGGCAGAGAGATACTCGGTACAAGGCCCGGAGAAGCATGATGAGCAGCCAGAGAGAGCCTGAAGCACCCGCCAAAAACGCCGAGCCGACGACGGTCGACGTGGCGATTGTCGGCGCCGGACTGGCCGGCACGACCTTGGCCACGCTGCTGGCCAGAGACGGACGCAAGGTCGCGTTGATCGATCCGCACCATACCCATCCCGACGAGTTCAGGGCCGAGAAGCTCGGCACGGGCCAGGGGCGCCTGTTTGAAAAACTGGGCCTGAATTCGATCGTCCTGCCTCTGATGACGCCGATGGACGACATCCATGTCTTTCGCCTTGGCCAGTTGTTCGCGCGCGAACGGCGCGTCGAATATGGATTTTCCTACGGCGCGCTGATCAATGGCTTGCGCGCCGCCTTGCCGCCCCAGGTGCCGGTCACCGTGGCCAAGGTCGCCGAGATCACCACCGGGCCGGACAAGCAGCGGCTTGTCCTCAACACCGGCGCCATCATCGAGGCGCGGCTGCTGGTGGTGGCCACCGGCCACAGCGAGGCCGTGCGTCGCGCCATCGGCGTGCGCCGCATCGAGGACTCCAAGGCCCATTCCCTTTCGATCGGGTTCGATCTTGCCACCCCGCCGAGCGAATGCGCCTATCAAGCCGTCACCTGTTTCTCCAGCCGACCCGAAGACCGGATGGCCTATATCAGCGTGTTTCCCATCGGCGGCGTCATGCGGGCGAACATGTTCGGCTATCGCCAGGCGAACGAACCGTGGACCAAGGCGTTCCGCAAGGATCCGCAGAAAATGCTTTGCGAAATGATGCCGGAGATCGCGGCGCAGTGCGGGAACTTCAAGGTCAGCGGGCCGGTCGAGATCAGGCCGATCGATCTGACGCGGACGGAAGGGCATCGCCGTGACGGGGTTGTCTTCATCGGCGACGCTTTCTGCACGACGTGTCCAACGCCGGGCGTCGGCATCGCGCGCGTGATGACCGATGTCGACCAGCTCTATTCGGTTCACATTCCGCGCTGGCTCGAAACACCGGGCATGGCGGCCGACAAGATCAGCGCCTTCTATGACGACCCGGTCAAGGTGGCCACCGATGAGGACGGTATGCGCGTGAGTTACTATGCCCGGTCGATCACCACCGGTACGGGACTCGAATGGCGCATCCGCCGCCTGCGCAACAACACCGCGCGCCAGCTGATGATCATCGGCCGCAAGATACGGCATTTCGGCCAGCGGCCAGCGGCCGTGGCCAAGATGCAATAAGGCGCGATCGACCGATCGCGCCCTTGTGCTTTCGCCTCACCGGGCGAACGCGTCAGACGTTCAACCGCTCAGGGCGGCGGCGGAGCTGACGACGGCCCAACCTGGGCCGTGACGACCGAAAGCCTTTCCCGCTTCTGCAACGTTGGCTTCTCATATTTCTTCAATGGATATGCCCTCCGCGTTGGATACCGAGACAAAAGAGCCAATTTGCCGCAAGGTGTCAATTGTGCCACGCCCGGCTGTCACAGCTTAAGAAGCCTCTCACCCCAGCGTCAGCCCGGCCTTCCTCGCTTCCGCCCGCAGGAACGGCAGGCCGACGCCGATGACGTCGTCGGGATTGTCGGCCACCGGCCGCCACACGGCGAGCCCGCCGGCGATGTCGACATCGACATGGTTCATGCTTTCGAGCGTGATCGCGCCGCTGTAGCCGATGCCGGCGATCGCCTTCATGCAGGCCGCCCAGTTGAGCATGCCGCGCCCCGGCACGCCGCGATTGGCTTCCGAGACATGGACATAGCCAAGATAGGGCGCGGCGGCCTTGAAGCCGGCCTCGAAGCTCTCCTCCTCGATATGCATGTGATAGGTGTCGAGATGGATGAAGATGTTGTCGGCGCCGACGCGCTCGATGATTTTGGCAGCATCGATGCCGCGATTGATCAGATGCGTCTCGTAGCGGTTGCAGGGCTCGATGCCGAGCTTCAGCCCATGCGCCTTGGCGGCCTTGGCCGCACGCGCCAGGAAGCTGCACATGCCGTCGATTTCGCCAGCCGTCGGGGCACGGCCGGTCGTCTTGCCGATCGTGCCATAGGTGACGCCGCCAAGTGCGGCGCTGCCTACCGCCTCGCACACCGTGAAGGCCGGCTCGAGGAAGGCGAGCGCCTCGTCCGGCCGCGCCACCACATCGAGTGAAGCCGGCAGGCCAAGCGATGGAATAAGCTCGACGTTCCAGCGTTCGGCGAAGGCGCGCGTGCGCTTGGTGTCGATCTCCTCGGGGCGCAGCAGCGGGATTTCCAGCAGGCCGATGCCGAGCCCCTTCAACCGCTCCATCTGCGGCTCGATCAGGTCGAGGTCCCAGACCGGCGCGATGGCGAAAGTGTGCAGTCCAAAGGTATTCATCGGTTCAGCCTCTCTGTTCGTGCGCCGCCGCGGCGCTGGTGTCGCCGCCGCCGACGATGCGGCCGACGACTTCGTTCATGTTGGTTCTCGCGGTGACCAGATTGGCCTCGGCGCGGCCATGGCGCAGCACGACGATACGGTCGGTGACCGCCAGCACGTCGTTCAGCCGGTGCGAGATCAGGATGACGGCGATGCCTTCCGACTTCAGCCGGCGGATGAGGTCGAGCACGCTCTGCACCTCGCGCACGGCGAGCGCCGCCGTCGGCTCGTCCATGATCACCAGCCTGGGGTTGAAGGTCAGCGCCCGCGCGATCGCCACCGTCTGCTGCTGGCCACCGGAGAACGAGCCGACCGAGCGGTTGATCGACGGCAGGTGCGCGCCCAGCCGCTCGATCATCTTGCCCGCCTGACGGTCCATCTCGGCCTTGTCGACAAAGCCCGGAATGAGCCCGAACAGCTTCTTCGTCGGCTCGCGGCCAAGGAAGATGTTGGCGGCCACGTCCTGCTGCCCGGCCAGCGACAGGTCCTGGTAGATCATTTCGATGCCGAGTTCGCGCCGCTGGCCGGGGTCGAGCGGCAGGATGTCCTTGCCGCCGAGTTCGATCGAGCCGGCGTCGGCCCGGTAGATGCCGGTGATGGTCTTCATCAATGTCGACTTGCCGGCGCCATTGTCGCCGACGAGGCCGATCACTTCGCCGGCCTCGACCGAGAGGTCGACGCCATGCAACACGTCGACCGCGCCAAAACTCTTGCGGATGCCGTTGAGCACAAGGAGGGTCATACGCGTGACTCCTTGCGCACCTGGTACTGGTCGATGAAGACGGCCAGGATCAGCACCGCGCCGATCGCCATCTGCTGGTAGTAGGACTGCACGGCGAGCAGCGTCAGCCCGTTCTGCAGCACGCCCATGATCAGCGCGCCGATCATGGTGCCGAGGATCGAGGCGCGGCCGCCGAACAGATTGGTGCCGCCGATGATCGCCGCGGTGATCGCGGTCAGCTCGTAGTTGATGCCGGCGGTCGGGTCGCCGGCATTGACGCGGGCGGTGAACAAGAGGCCGGCAAGGCCGGCGAGCGCCCCCGACAGCGTGTAGATGATGCGGCGATGGTGCTCGACGCGAATGCCGGCGGCGCGCGCTGCGCCCTCGCTGTCGCCGAGCGCCAGCGTGTGGCGGCCAAAGCGCGTATAGGCGAGCAGGCAGTGCGCGACGATGGCCGTCAGCACCAGCAGGATGACCGGCATCGGAATGCCGAAGGGGCGGCCCCGGCCGATATAGACAATCGCGGGCGGCAGGCCGTAGATCGCCCTGCCCTGCGAGATGACCAGCGCCAGCCCACGCGCCAGGCCCAGCATGCCGAGCGTGACGATGAAGGCCGGCACGAAGGCGCGGGTGACCAGCTGGCCATTGATGTAGCCGGCAAGCCCGCCGGCGATGATGCAGGCGCAGACCGCGAACACCGACGGCCAGCCAAGGTTGACCGCCACGAAGGCGCCGGCGACGCCGGCCAGCCCCATCACCGAGCCGAGCGACAGGTCGAGCCCGCCCGAGCCGATGACGAAGGTGGCGGCGATCGCCAGCACGCCGATCGTCGATGTGGCGAGCAGGATGTTGAGGAAATTGCTGAGCGACAGGAAGTAGGGCGACAGCACCGCCATCACGGCGCTGAGCACCACCAGCACCAGCAGCGATTCCAGGCGAATGTGGAGCCGCTCGACGGATGCGCGCTGCACCCGGGACCAGAATGACATTTGGTTGCACCTTTGAGAGAGGGCAGTAAGGCAGTAGGTAGTGGGGATTAGGCAGTAGGGTAGAAGGTCGATCGAGATCAGCTCCAAGGGCGGAACATGCCTGGTCCCCTACTGCCTACCGCCTACTGCCTACTCCCCTATTCCCTTCCTACTTCACGTATTCCAGCATCGGCTCCTTGCCGGCCTCGAGCACGTCCTTGGTCAGCACCAGGGTCGGCACGGCGATGCTGTCCTCGACCTTTTCGCCGGCCAGCGCCTTCTTGACGTTCTCGACCGCCTGCTTGCCGACGAGGTAGGGCAGCTGCGCAACGGAGGCGTTGAGGCGGCCGTCCTTGATCGACTTCACCGCATCCGAATTGCCGTCGACGCCGATGATGGTCACCTGCGGACCTTTGCCGGCGGCGTAGACGGATTCGACCGCGCCGAGCGCCATGCCGTCATTGGCGCAGAAGATGGCGACGAGGTCGGGATGCGCCGTCAGCGTGTCGGTGGCGATCGAGGCCGCCTTGCCGCGATCCCAGTCACCCGGCAGCGAGGCGACGATTTCCAGCCCCGGCGCCAGCTCCTTCAGCTTGTCGGCAAAGCCCTTGGCGCGCTTCTCGCCGGTGATGTTGCCGGACAGGCCCTCGATCACCAGCACCGGACCCTTGGCGTCCTTGCCGAGCTTGGAGACGAGATAGTCCGCGCCTTGCGCGCCGGCCGCGCCATTGTCGGAGCCGATGTGGAAGGTGACCTTGATGCCTTCCTTGTCGAGCACCGCCTGGTCGAGATTGTTGTCGAGGTCGACGATCTTGATGCCGGCGTCCTGCGCCGCCTTGAGGCAGGGCAGCAGGTTGGTCGAGTTGATGGCGGCGGTGATCATCGCCGCCGGCTTGCGCTCCAGCATGGTGTTGCACAAATTGAGCTGCGGCTCGGCCGCCTGGTCGCTTTCAGCCGCCTGCTGGAAGTATTTCACGCCCGCTTCCTTGGCGCCGGCCTCGACGCCCTGGGCCATCGCGCCCCAGAACGGATTGGCCAACGTCTTCATCAGCACGCCATATTCGCCGTCCTCGGCCTTGGCCACGGAGATGGCCGAGAACGCGATTGCCGCGCCCAAAGCCAAAGTAAATCGATTTATCTTCAGAGCGAACGGTGTCATTTTGGTTTCCTCCGGTTGATGTCACGTGCCGCGAGCCGAGGCCAGGCGCGGCGTTTGCCTTCCGTCTTCGACAATGGGGGCTATTGTCGGTCTCCTCCCCCGGAATGCGGGACGTTGCCTGGCGAGCCAACGGATTCCCGCATCAAAACCTTGCAAGGTTCGAGCCGCGCGATCGGCGGCCCCTCCTCGCCTTCAATCCTGGCAAACAGCGCCTCCATCGCGTGGCCGGCGATCTGCCGCACCGGCTGCACCACGGCGGCGATGGCCGGCCATGTCACCTGCATCCATTCGGCATCGTCGAAGCCGACCAGCGAGATATCGTTGGGGCAGTGCCAGCCGCGCCGGCGGAATTCGGACAGCGCCACCAGCGTGCCCTTGAGGAACAGCGAATAGACCGCCGTCGGGCGCTCGCCTTTTGCAAAGTAGTCGCGCAATTGCGCCCTGAGCGGTTCGACATCGGTTTCGGCCAGCACGACATCGATGCGGACGTCCGGCGCCAGTCTGAGCGCGGTCGAGCGAAACCCGTCGAGGCGGGCGCGCACCGTGGCCGCCTGCTCGCCAAGGCCGATGACCAGGATGTGGCGATGGCCCTTGCCGATCAGTTCGCGCGCCACTTCGGCGCTGGCGGAAGCACTGTCGGCCGACACTGTGTCGAAGGCGTCGTCCGACAGCACGCGGTCGATCAGCACGCCGGTCATGCCATTGGCCTTCATGAAGGCCGCCGCCGGGCCATGCTCGTTGCGCACCGGCGCCAGCACCACGCCGGCCACCCGCCAGTCATGCATGCGGGCGAGGATCTCCTTTTCGCGTGCTTCGGATTCGCGGCTGGATGCCGCCACCAGCGTGTAGCCGCGCTGCTCGGCGAGGCTTTCGAGCTGGCTGACCATCTGGCCGAAGAACTCGCTTTCGAACTCCGGCATGATGGCGCCGATGATGCGGCGCTTGGCCCGCCGCATGTCGGAGGCCAGCGGATCGACGCGGTAGCCGAGATGCTCGACGGCGTCGAAGACACGCTGCGCATTTTCCGGCTTCACCGTGGTGACGCCCGCCATGACCTTGGAGACGGTGGCGGCGGACACGCCGGCGCGGCTTGCCACGTCGTGGATCGACGGACGCCGCTGCTGGGCTTGCCGATGCGCCATTGGTCCTCCTCCCGAGGCGCGGACATCAGCATTTTTTGTCCGCTGCCAAAATGAGTAAATCGATTTTTCGTTGTTGTAAATCGTTTAATCGGAGGTATTTTGTCCGTCGAGAAAACGCGATGCGGATCGCGTCGGGAGGAATCTTCATGTCAAACAGCGCCTTGCCACTGGTCATCAGCGCGCCGGAACCACGCACGCTCGATCTCATCTTCACGCCGGATCAGCTGGCGCGCTTCAGGGCGAAATACCGCATCGTCGAGGCGACACCCGATGGCGTGGCCAAGCTGCCGGCCGATGTCCTTGCTGAAGCGCGCTACATCGTCGGCCAGCCGCCGATCACGCCCGAGACGCTGGCAAGCCTGAAGGCGCTGCGCTGCGTCTTCAACGTCGAGACCAACCTCCTCAACAACATGCCCTACGAGACGCTGTTTTCGCGCGGCATCCATGTCGTCACCACCGGCCTGGTGTTCGCCGAGCCGGTGGCCGAGCTTGGCCTTGCCATGGCGCTCAACCTCGCCCGCGACATCGTCGACGCCGACCTCGCCTTCCGCCATGGCAAGGAGTTGTGGGGCGGCGACGGCAACCAGACGGCGCGGCTCCTTTCCGGCGCCGATGTCGGCATCATCGGCTTCGGCGATCTCGGCCGCGCGCTGAACCGGCTGCTGTCGGGCTTCCGCACCCGCACAAAGGTTTTCGATCCCTGGCTGCCGCCGTCGATCCTCATCGACAATGGCGTCGAGCCGGCCTCGCTGGACGAGGTGCTGTCGACCAGCGACTTCGTTTTCGTCGTCGCCTCGGTCACCTCTGAGAACCAGGGTTTTCTCGGCGCCGATGCCTTCGCCAGCATGCGCAAGGGCGCCGCCTTCATCCTGCTCAGCCGCGCCGGCGTCGTCGACTTCCCGGCCCTGATGGCGGCGGTGAAAAGCGGCCACATCGTCGCCGCCAGCGACGTCTTCCCGGAAGAACCGCTGGCGCAGGACCACCCGGTGCGTGCCCTGCCCGGCTTCCTGCGCTCTGCCCACCGCGCCGGAGCGCTGGACATCGCCTTCAAGCGCATGGGCGACATGGTGCTGGAGGACATGGACCTGATCGACCGCGGCCTGCCGCCGCTGCGCTCCAAGCGCGCCGAACGCGAGACCGTGTCGCGGATGCGCTCCAAGCCGGTCGACAAGAACTAGGGGTTCAGTTCCGCCACATCGCAACCCGCTACGACCGCACGCTTCAGCCGACATGGCTTTCGCAAAACTCGCCGCCGTGCGATTCTGGCTACGAGCGCGAAGCCTGGTCCTTCGTATAGTCAGGCCCAAACCGTGTGGGCAGGCCGTCGGCGAGTTTCAACCAAGGCAGCTTCTCCTCAAAAGCGACATGCAGCGTTGGTGCAAATTTTTCCGGCTCCTCCATCGCCGCGGCAAAGAAATGCATGACACCGGACATGTTCTTTGAGCGGAAGGACAGCGGCGTGCCACAGTTATCGCAAAATGTTCTTTCCACACCGGGAGAAGAGTTGAACACCTTCGGTGGTTTGCCCAGCCATCGCCATTGGCTGTCCAAGACCCCAATGTAGGTGGTCATCGGCGCAGAACATTGCCGCCGACAACTTTCACAATGGCAGCTCACGCAGGCCTGTGCCGAGCCGGCGACTTCAAAAGCAATAGCGCCACACAAGCAATGACCACGCATGCAAATTCTCCTTGAGCCAACTGACCTGAGCGATAATTTATACTGGTCGTAAGGAGGGGGTCGCCGTGAAATGCGCTGAGCCGGCGCCCAATTCCGACATTCGACGCAAGCGGTTGTGTTCGCGTGCGCGAGGCGTTGCCTCCCCGCCCATGGACATGGCCCGCGGTACGCGCTTTAGTGACACAAGGATATCTCCCTACAATACAGACGGCGTGCGGTTCCCAAGTAACGGAGATCGAGCGTGCTCCTGAATTTTGTTGATGTCTTTCGTCGCGAACTGAGCGTCATCAATTTCCGTCGCGACTCCATACGCAACGGCATGGTGGCCGAGCGCAGGTCGCAGACCGCAAGCAAGGCCGCTCGCCATTTTGTTGTCGATCGCGGCGACGCGACCCTCGACGACACAAGGTCCGACCCACAGCGTGGCACGGTCCGGACGGAAAAAACCAGCAATCTTACCGGGATAGCCCTGTCGGGCGGGGGCATGCGCTCGGCCTCGTACGGCCTCGGCGTCTTGCAGGCGCTGGCGTCCCTGTCGCCAGCGGGCACTCCGCGCCCGCTCGATGCCGTCGACTATCTTTCCACGGTGTCGGGCGGCGGCTATATCGGCACGTCGGTCGTGGCCGGGATGATGCAGGACAATCGCTCATTCCCGTTCGAAAGCCGGCTCGATGAAGCGGAAACGCCTGAAACGCAGCATCTGCGTGACTTCTCCAATTTCCTGGCGCCGGCCGGTGCCCCGGACTATCTGGTGACCATCGCGCTGGTGATGCGCGGCCTGCTGGTCAATGCCCTGATCGTTCTGCCGGCCTTGTTGCTGCTCGCGGCCCTGACCATCCTGATCAATCCGACCGTATCCGACCTGATGACGCCCGGCATCTTCGGCTTTTCGGCCTCGAAATTGTGGATGCTCGGCGGAACCATGAAGCACTTTGCGCATACGATGGTTCTGGCCGCGCTGGCGGCATTGCTGATGTTCGGCAGCGCCCTCTACACGTCGCTTGCGTTTCGCAGGGACACGCTGAAGAGCCGTGAAGTTCTCGGCCGTGCCCTGGGCGCGCTGGTTGCACTGGTGCTCGCCTCGGCCATCATCGAGATCCAGCCTTTGGTGCTTTCCGGGATGCTCGCCAACGCGAACGACAAGCAGATCACCTCGGCCAGGGAAGTCATCGTCCTGGCGCAGCCCTTTCAGGATCTGCTCGCGGCTTTCGCGAGCATTCTGCCCTCGCTCGCCACGGTGCTGGCCCCAACGGTGGCGGTTCTCATTTCCGTCGCGCAGAAACTGGCCAAGCTTGCGGAGGCATCGCTCGGCGATGTGACCTGGAGCGCGGCGATGAAGAAAAACAGCAGCCGATTTGCATTGTACCTTGCCGCCGTGATCGTGCCGTTCATGCTGTGGATAGCATACATATACCTGAGTTACTGGGCGATCCGGAAAGGCGACGAGTGGTGCGGCGTGGAAACCCCGCGCTGGCTGAAAGCGATCACGCATTGCCAGGCGGATTGGTATGCGCATTGGCAGATATGGCCCCTGTCCCGACTTGGTCCGATCGGCGTAACATATCTGGGCGTCGCCTTGGCTCTCTCGGCCGTCTGCCTGTTGATCGGGCCGAATGCGAACTCTCTCCACAGGCTCTATCGCGACCGCCTCAGCCGCGCCTTTCTCATGCAGAGGAAGACGATAGGCAAGAAACCGTCGGAAGCCGTCGACACCTGGAAATTCTCCTCGTTGAAGCCGTTCGACGAGAAAGCCGGAAGCTGGAAGGAGGGCGCCGCCTTCTCGCCCTATCTTCTGTCGAACGCCGCCATAAATCTCGAGGGCTCGAAGGATCTCAACAAGCGCGGGCGCAACGCCGACAATTTCATTTTCAGCCCGCTCCATGTCGGCAGCCAGTCGACCGGCTATGTCAAGTCGAAAGATATCGAGCGCGTGGTGCCCGACCTCAGCCTCGCCACGGCAATGGCGACCTCAGGCGCGGCGGCGTCCGCCAACATGGGACGGCAGACCATCAAGATCCTGACGTTCAGCCTCTCGCTCCTGAACATCCGCCTCGGCTACTGGCTCGCCAATCCCGCCCGGATCAATGCGTTCAAGAAAGGCTTGAACCGATGGATCGCCAATGTCGGCACATGGTATTTCGCGGCGGAGACGGCCGGGCTTCTGAATGAGAAACAGCTCAACGTGTACCTGACCGATGGCGGCCACATCGAGAACCTCGGCATCTACGAGTTGCTCCGCCGCCGCTGCAAGGTCATCCTGGCGGTCGACGCCGAGGCTGATCCGGCGCTGACCTTTCCATCGCTGGTCAATCTGGAGGTGATGGCACGCATCGATCTCGGCGCCAGGATCGACCTGGGATGGCAGGCGATCCAGTCCAATTCGCTCGGCATCACGCCGGCCGCGCCCTATGGCCCTGGCGGCCCGCCCGGCCGGCATGGCCCGCACGCCGCCATCGGCATCATAAAGTATGACGACGACGAAACTGGCGTCCTGATCTATATAAAACCGTCATTGAGCGGCGATGAGAACGACTACATCCTCGACTACTTCAGGCGGAAGCCAACCTTTCCCCACGAAACGACCGTCGACCAGTTCTTCACCGAGGAGCAGTTCGAGGCCTATCGCGCCCTGGGCTTCCACGCGGCACGCGGACTTCTTACTGGCGCCGACAATTTTGGGAAGCCCGCGGCGGCCCCGGAAGGCTGGCGCGGCCAGGTTGCGGAAGCTCTGGCCCTGCTCAATGTGCCAAAATCAATGGCAACGGCGATCGTCGCCCATATCTAGCCGCTGGCACCGCCCTCATGTGCAAGCGCTGGAACCTTTGCGCGACGTTAGCGTTCTTCACTCGGATCGTCTCCCATTCGATCCTCCTCCAATCAACACCCCGCAAGGCCCCGGCCGGCGGGGTTTTTTCATGCGCCGGCAGAGGACCGAACTTTGGTTTGACCTTGCTGTCAGGCGAAGCGCCTGCCCTGTTGGCGAACCTCGCCGTCGCCTTCGACAGCGGGCTCTCGCGGGTTTTCATTGCGATGGAACGATCATCTTGCCGTGAAGTTTTGAAAGCAGTCGGGCGGTGGGAAGCCCGGCATACTCCAGAAGGCCCGTCGCGATTCGCGTCGGTGGCGGGCCTTTTTGGAACCTGTTCCATTCCGGTGGAATCTCGGTGTTTGCGGTACGATCTCCATCGGAAACCCGTTCCCACTTTTTTGACGAGCACTCCAGGCTCGCCCATCAAAGCGAAGCTTAGCGGGAGCGACCCAAAAAGCCTCAAGGTGTTCTCGACTATAGTTCGCCAGAATTTTCCATTTCGCACAAAAAGTCCGGAACTTTCGTCCAGACATGCCGTTTGCCACAGGATCGTTGCTTCGACGATCTCAAGGCAATAGGAGGATCATGCCATGAATATCAAGATGATCTGTTTTGGCGCCATGGCGCTTTCGATGGTTGCTGGTTCGGCCCTCGCCGCCGGCGCCACCGGAACGTCCGCTCTCGACGACCCGGCCAAGATGCAGCCCTTCTACACGGACTCCAGCATGAAGAAGATGGTCGGCAGTGACGACTTCGTGAAGGCCTGGAAGGCGCTGTCACCTGAAGACCAGAAAATGGTCATGGCGGCCTGCGACGACGAGGCCAAGAACGCGAATGCCGCCAACAGCCATCCGGAGTTCTGCAGCAGCGTGAAGGCAAACGGCGGCAGCAAGTAACTTTAGCTGCCTCAGCGGTGTCTTCGTCCAGATAGACCAGAGGACGCGACGCCGCGAAAACCGACCCCGCCGTCCTCAGCGTGGCGGCGGGGGTTGGCTGTCTCGGCTCGCGGGACCTTCAGGCGTTCAGCCCCGATCCACGACCAAGTTATTAATCGACCAGCGAGACCACGGCGGCCACGACAGCCGAAAGCTTCTGGCGCTTTTCAAGCACCGGCTTTTCGTAGGTTTTTTTCATGTGATGTCCCCATTGGCCCCAATAGGTAGCCAGAAGGCACTCCCGGAAAGATCTTGTCAAGCCGCAGCCAACACCAGGCGACGCCCTCGCTTAGAATCGCGAAGGGCGCTCGCTACTGGAGCTGGGAGCTCGGCGGAACCGCCGTCACGGCGGACAGCCTTTCGCGTTTGTTGAGCGTCGGCTTTTCGTAGATCTTCTTCATGATTTCCCCCATACCCAGATCAACAGCGCCTGGCGCTCCAGCCGCAACGAGGCTCAGGTCGGGCCCGATACAGCGACAGCGACCACCTTCGACAGCCGTTCGCGCTTTTCCAGAACCGGTTTCTCGTAGATCTTCTTCATGGATGTCCCCAATGCCGCAGGATTTGCCTTGGGGGCAGGTCGCAGCAGTAGCCACCGCTTGTCAAGTCGTGGCCAAAAGGTGTTTTCAGGAGCGTCCCGCAAGCGCCTGGATTTCCAGCGATCTCTCGTCGTCAGCCGGCCTGCCGTCCGGCCCATTTCCGTCGCCTTCCCTTTTTCGCCATGTTGCGATGCGAAGAGTTTGCTGCATTGCAATATCAGTCTGCCGGCCGCCGCTGGCGACGGGCGGGCTTGTACGAAGGAGCCGTCATGGCAGCATCGTTCCGGCCGGACATACAGGGGTTGCGCGCGCTCGCGGTCGGCGGCGTCGTCGCTTATCATTTCGGCCTCACCGCGCTGCCCGGCGGCTTTGCCGGCGTCGATATCTTCTTCGTCATCTCCGGCTGGCTGATCACCACCCACCTCATGCAGGAGATCGGCGATACCGGCCGGCTCGACCTCTGGCGCTTCTATGCCCGGCGGGCGCGGCGGCTTCTGCCGGCGGCACTCTTTGTCATCCTGGCCACGCTTGCCGCCGGTTACTTCATCCTGGCGCCGCAGGAACAGGCGCTCTATTCGCGCGGCGCCATGTTCGCCTCCGCCTATGCCATCAACCTGTGGCTGCTGCGCTGGTCGTTCGACTATTTCGCCACGGACGCCACCAGCAACCCCTTCATCCACTTCTGGTCGCTGTCGGTGGAGGAGCAGTTCTACCTGGCCTGGCCGGCGCTGCTTCTGCTCGCCGCCTGGCTGCGTCCGGGCCGGCGAACGACTGTCGCGGTGATCGGCGCGGCCGGCCTCGCCTCCTTCGCCGCCTGCCTGTGGCTGACCAGCGCGGCACCGGCCTGGGCCTTCTATTTCTCGCCACTGCGCGCCTGGGAGTTCGCCGCCGGCGGCCTGGCGACACTGGCCCCGGCGGCGCTTCTCCGGCACCGCCCCGGCTGCGCGCAGCACTTGGTTGGCTCGGCCTGGCGCTGATCGCGGCGGCCTATCTCCTGTTGAGCGAGGACCTGCCCTTTCCCGGCTGGTACGCGCTGCTGCCGGTCGCCGGCACGGTGCTGGTGCTGCTCAGCGGCGCCGGCGAGCAGGCTGGCGGGCAGAGCACGCAGGCCCCCGGCCCGGCCGCCGCTTTGTCGCTGCCGCCCTTGCAATGGATCGGCACGCTCTCCTATTCGCTCTATCTCTGGCACTGGCCGGTCATCGTCTACGCGCGGATGCTGGCGCCGGATCTCAACGCGCCGCAGCGCCTTGGCTGCGGCCTGCTGGCTCTGGCGCTGTCGGTGCTGACCTACCACCTGATCGAGAACCCGGCGCGGCGTGGCGCCTGGCTGACGGCGGGCGCGCGGGCGCCCGATCCTGGCGCAAGGCCCCAGGGCAAGCGCTACGCGCTTCTCTCGGGAAAACCGCTCCGCGCTTTCCCTGGAATTGCTCTCATCCCCGCTTTGGCGCTGACCGGCGTGGGCGTGGCGGTGGCCTATGCCAACGCGCATCTGGCCACGCGCAACATCGACCAAGCGCAGCGCGGCATCGACCAGGCGGCTGAACGGCCCTCCACCGCGCGCGCCACCGACAAAAACTGCCTGCTCGACTTCCACACGGTGACGCCCAAGCCCTGCGTGTTCGGCGCGACGGACGCCGCCCACACCATCGTGCTGTTCGGCGATTCGCATGCCGACCACTGGTCGACGCCGCTGGTCGAGGCGGCCAAGCGCAACGACACCAAGGTGGTCACCTATCTCAAATCGTCATGCCGCGCCTCGCGGCTTTCCACCTTCAACACGGTGCTGAAGCGCGACTACACCGAATGCGACGCCTGGCGCGAACAGGCGATAGCGGACATCATCCGCAGCAAGCCGCGCCTGGTGGTGATCTCGGAATTCTCGATCGGCAATCTGACGCGCGAGATGTCCGCCGCCGGCCGCGCCGCCGAGACCGCGCGCTGGCAGGCCGGCCTGCGCTCGACCTTGCAGGCCTTCAGCCGGGCCGGCGTCGAGACGGCGGTGATCCGCGACACGCCGATCAACGACAGCTTCGCCGACACGTGCGTTGCCCGCGCGCTGTGGCAGCGCGAGACCCCGTCGCGCTGCGACACGCCAAGGGCCGACGCCGCCAATGACGGCGCCGCCGCCGCCGAGCGCGCCGTCGTGGCGAGCGTACCCGACACGCTCTATGTCGACCTCACCAACCGCTTCTGCGGCCCGACCTCCTGCCACGTCGTCATCGGCGGCAAACTCGCCTTCCGCGACCGGCATCATCTGGCGACCGCATTTGCGGAGACGCTGGAGGGGCCGATTGAAAGGGCGTTGTTTTAGGATGGGTTAGTCCCTTCTCCCCGTCTCTAAACGAGGTGAGATTGCGGAGTTCGCCCACCCAGTTGTGCGCGACCAGCAGTCGATGGTTCTCGTCTATCCAAATCAGGTAGCCCAGGCGCCTCCCGCCCCGGCGTATGCATGGTTCGTCACATCTTGCGAATCTGTGGAACGAGGCTGCGTCTCGGGGGTTATATTAGATGAACCTTGAGAAGGAGGTAGCCATGAAGAAGCTCCTGCTTGTTTCGGTTATCGCCATTGCCTCGGCGGCGGCGATGATCGCCCCCGCGGACGCCCGCAGCCGCATCATTATCGGTCTCGGCGGCTATGCCGACGACTATTACGGCAACGACTACTACAATGGTTATGACGGCTACGGTGATCGCTACTATCGCCCCTATTACGACGCCTACGACAACGGCTACAGGCCGCGTTATTTCCACCGGCATCATCGTTGCCACATCGAGCTGGTCAAGCACTGGCGCCATCACCACAGGATCGTCGAGGAAATCCGCGTCTGCGGATGACCTGATCTTTTGAAACCGGTCCGACCGGCATTGCCGGTCGGATCGCTGCGTCCCGCTCTCACCCCACCCTTCTCCCCATCATCCCATAGTGCACGGCCAGCAGATCCAGCCCGACCTTCAACAGCTTCGTCACCACATCGCGGCCCTCCCCCGTCTGCTCGGCCAGGCTCTTGATCGAGCCGCCGGCGCAGCAGACTTGCTGCACCACGGAGGCCAGTTCCCAGTGGCATAGCGCCCTCGTGGCGGCGGCGTGGGCGCGGCCGGCGTCGAGCACGCTGTCGGCGATGCCACCACCCTGGCGGCCGCCGTCGACGCGCTCGGTCCAGCGCATCGGCTTCACGCTGGCCTGCTGGCTGCACTGGAAATCCTCGCGGTAGCGCTGGCCGGCCTCGCGCTGCTGGCGCGACAGCGAGGTGATGCCGATGAGCGGGTCGACATTGCGCACCCGCACGATGCCGCCGGTTGAGGTGAAGCCGTCATTCGACACCTCGTAGACGCGGCTTGCCTCCCGCGTGCCGGCGTGGAGCCGCTTGCGGCCGAAGGCGTCGTCCTTCAGCGCGAAATCATGGCCGATCTCGCGGCGGATGCGCACCTGCTCGGCCTCGCCCTTGGGCAGCTTCGGCGCCTGGGGTTTTGCGGGTCTGGTCTTCCCGGCCATGGGGGGCTCCTTGGTTGGGTGGTGGCTTGGGAGAATTTGGGGTCCTCGCCCCCGCAAAGCGGGGGAGAGGTGGCTCGGGCAAAGCCCGAGACGGAGAGGGGGGCAGCGCGGCGGCTGCAGAGAAAGGCGGCGCGGCGGACCACTTAATCTCGTGCTCCGTCCTCAACCGGCTTTGACTTCGCAGAGACCGCCCCCGTCCCGGCTACGCCGGGCCACCTCTCCCCCGCTTTGCGGGGGCGAGGAACCCAGACTTTTCGAAGTCGCAGCCTTCGCAATCGATGGGTCCGCCCTTGCGACCTGCGGCTTCGAGGAACCCAGGTTCTGCAGCACCCCTCTCCTCGCCAGCAGCTCGCGGATGGCGCGGCGTTCGCGCAGTTCGATGCAGAGCTGCGCGCTGGAGGGGCAGAACTGCGCGTTGCCGGTCTTCACCTCGCCGCGCATGAAGCGCTGGATGGCGGACTGCAGGTCGGCCAGCTCGGCCTCCTGCACGGCGCTGAGATAGCCACGCATCTGCATGTCGACGTCAGTCAGCGCGGATTGCGGGAAGCATGAGAACATCGCGGCCAGCGCCTTCGTCGCCTGCTGCAATTCGGCTGCGGTCATGGTTTTGGATCTCCTCGATGATGGCGTTGGCGGCGTCGCTATGGGTTTTCGGCTGATGCCAGCCGGCCGGCTTTTTCGGCCTGGCTGTGCGCGGGGAGAAACGCCGCGCGTCTTCTTGCGTCCGGCCCGCAAATCCCTGCGCGATTTCGCGGGAAAAGGCGCCGGCCTTTTCCCGGGAAAAAGCGGCAGCTTTTTCACTCTGGTTTCTGGACTCTGGAAGATGCCGCGGCAAAGGGCCGGCATTTGCCGCCGCATGCGCCTTTGTTTTCAAGGCGGTGGCGGCGCCGCCGCGTGCCCCGGCGGCGGCCCTCGCCTGGCTTTTGCCCTGGGCTTTGTGCAGCTCCCTGGTCAGCCGCCCGTGGCCGATCTCGCCGTCCTCGCGCTCGAAAAAGGTCAACAAGTCGGCGCTGAGCGCGCGCCATTTCTTCAGCGACAGGCGCGCCACCCGCGCCAGCTTGGCGTCGTCGTCGGGCAGCCGGCCGCCGGCATTCCACATCGCCATCAGCAGCAGCATGTAGGCGCCGATCTGCTCGGTGGAGAGCTGCAGCGTGTCGCCGACGAAATCGGAGACGTAGAGCTGCATGAAGGGGCGCTCGCTCATGCCGCCACGCCCATATTCAAGCTACGTCTGATGGAACCAGCGGCGGGGTTCGACGTTTTGTCGCGTCGATGCCAAGGGGAGGTTTGCCGATGACGGCCTTCATGCCGGTTACTCTGCGATTTTGTGACAACACTACCATGCTGGTCGGCTCGGTGGCCGACGCCGCGACCGCGCTCGGGAACCAATGGCCCGACAAGACCGCACCTGGCTACGTCGAGGCGGCAAGGCTGGTGGCATTGGCCGTGGACGGCACCTGCACCCAGCGCATCGCCTTCGACGCCTTCATCAAGGTAGCCGGGCAGCAGGGCATACTGGTTGCCAAGCCGCGGAGCCGGGCGCATGATTGGCTCGACGCCGCCGCCGGTCCGTGACGCCGGCGCGGATGTGATGCAACCGCCCGCCAGCCTTGCGCGTTTATGAGCGCGGGCTTGGATGCCGCGCGCAATGCCAGATCGAAGGTGAACGCCGTGGGTACGATGAAGACCGGGGTGCCGCTCAAGGTGCGGATGGAGGGTGAGGTGGAAGAGATCGACAGCGTCAGCGACGCCGCCGATTTCCTGCAGCGCTGGCCAATCGAGCGGCGCGGCCACATATACCGCAGCGCGCTCAACGCCTGCAGTGCGGCCATCGCCGCGCAGATTTCCGAATCCGACGCCATGAAAGTGTTCACCGGCTTCGCCCGGGTCAGCGGCATCCTCGTCGCCGAAGGCGGTCCGGCCATGATGCTCGAGGCAAGGACCGTGCAAAGCCGCATGCCCAAGCAAGGCCGCCACATCCCGAAATAAGGCTGTGCGGCTTTCGGTTCGATCCTGCTTCATCTGAAATCCTCGCGACCGCTCGTGCGCGTTTGCCTGCCATGTCAGCGCCGCCCCTCATCCGTCTGCCCGCACGTGGACGGGAGAGGGGCGGCGCCAACGCTTCGGCAAGTAGGCGTCGGTTGTTGCCAGATTTCGCGGCGCTGGCGCCGCCCCTCATCCGCCTGCCGGCACCTTCTCCCCGTATAGGGACGGGAGAAGGGATGCTCACCCCGGCTCCGCCTCGAAAACGCGGCGGCGGAAGCGCGCCTGGTGGTAGTCGCAATAGCTTTTCAGCGCCCTGGTGCGCATGCCGCAGCACAGCATGTCGGCGCCCGGCCGGCCGCCCGGCGCATCGTTTTCGGGGTCCTCTTCCAGCGTCAGATCCAGCGGCGCGCGGCAGCGGCCGAACAGGCAGTCGATGAAGCGCATCGCCACGCCATGTGGCTGGCGACCGATGGCGGTGCGCGGCGGCACCGGCACTTCCAGGCGATAGGCTTCGCCGTCGGCCACCAGCACGCCGACCTCGCGCGCATACAGGCGCGGCGGCAGCCAGGCCGGCGGCGGGTCGCGCTTCGGCCGGGCCTTGCTTTTGCGCGCACCGGCGCCCTTCGCAGCGTGCAGGTCGCCGACCTTCCCGGCGCCGGTAGCCGACGTGCCGCCGGCCTTGTCCGTTGCCGGCAGGCCATTCGCCGGCTTGGTTCCCGTTCGTTTGCTTACGGCCTGCCCGGCGGCGGCTGTCACGTCCTTTGATATCCCCCTGCCATTGGCAAAGCCGATCGCGCCCAGCATGGCGTTGCGGTGCACGATGCCGATGATGGCGTTGCGTGACACGCGCGCGCCGCGCAGCGCGCTGAACGCCGCCGCGATCCTGGAGGCGGACAGCCCGTCCTTCAGCCAGCGCGCGATCTCCTGCAATTCGCTGTCGGTGTAGCCCGCCATGTCTGGCCTCCATCCAATGTTCAGCCTTCGGCCGCACTTGAGCGCGCCGTCGGGCAAGCGTCAGGGTTCGGCCCACCGGGCCGCATTCGTGGTTGTCTGTTTCGAGGTCCCGGCTGACGCGGGGTCAGCCGGGCCGGGCCGATCGTCCGGCGGCAAGGCGCGAAAGCCGCACCTCGGCGGTCTTCTGGTCGGGGGCGGAAACCGCCCTGCCCGTTGCCGGCTCGAACAGGATGACCGTGCCATCCTGCGTGCGGATGCATGACCGGGCAGACGGACCGGCAAAGCCGGAGCCAGCGCCATGCCTGTGGAATGGGGGGCCGGAGCCGCGGGGAGCGGCGGCTCCGGCCGTTCCGGTCGCCGGTGACGGGCGGACCGGACCCGAGGCGTGCAAGCACGGAGCCTCGGGCTTCGCCCCGGCCGGGGAGGAGGACGGCCAGGACGGAAGGGAATGGCTGGCGACTTCAGTCGCCTGATGTGCCTCATACGAGGCCGGCGCCAGGGCGCCATCGAAGCTGGACAGGTTCTGCATGACCAGATATAAGCATAACTCAAAAATAGATGCAAGCCATTCTTTCATAGACGAGAGCCGCTTTCATCGCTCACATGGCGCCATGGCAAAGACGGAACTGTCGATCAAGGTCGGGGCGGCGATCCGCAAGGCGCGCAAGCAGCGCGGCCTGGTCATGCGCCATATCGCCGAGCACAACGAAACCGACGTTGCCGCCGTCGGCAACTGGGAAACCGGCCGCAACCTGCCCAAGACCGAGAACCTGCTGAAGACAGCCGCCTTCCTGCGCGTCGACCCTGTCGCGCTTGGCAAAGGCGAGGTCGTCTTCCTCGACGATGCCGGCCCGGTGGCCGACGCCGAAATCGTCACCGATGCCGCCCCCCTGCCCGCCGGATCGATGGATATCGAGGTGCTGGGGGCCGCGGTCGGCGGCGACGACGGCGACTTCACCTTCAACGGCGAGCCTGCCGGTTATGTCCAGCGCCCGCCGGGGGTTCGCAACCTGCCGAAAGTGTTTGCGCTGCATGTGCTCAGCGATTCCATGGTGCCGCGCTACGAACCCGGCGACCTGATCTATTGCGGCGGTCGCGACGCCGTGCCCGGCGACCATGTGGTCATCGAGACTTTTCCGGAAGAAAACGAGCGCAACGGCAAGGCCTTCATCAAGAAGCTGGTCAAGCGCACCGCCGCCGAGCTGGTGGTCGAGCAGTACAATCCGCCCAAGACGCTGACCTTCAACCGCTACGCCATCAAACACGTCTGGCGTGTGATTCCGCTGAAGGAATTGCTGGGGTACTGAGGGGGCTCTTTCCTTCTCCCACAAGGGGAGAAGGAAGAACCAGCGCCAGCACTCGCCGCCGCCCTCTCAAGCCCGCTTCGATCCCTCCAGCGGCACCTCGCGGTCGTTCAGCATCCGCGCTTCACTGCGGACCCGCTGGCGTTCGTCGATGAACGCCGCCTGGATCGACACCGCGGCGCCCGGCAGCCCGTCGGCGCGGCAGGCCGAGCAGACGATGCGCCCCGACAATGCGGCCAGCGGCGTGTTCCCCGTCACCCCGAACCGCTTGAGCTGATCGGGCCGCCACCACCTGTTGCGGCCGCAATCCGCGCACTCGACGGATATCGAGGCGACATGCGAGATCACCGGTTCCTTGCCTGGCAATGCCATCGCCCCTCTCTTGCCTTTTGTTCCTGATTTGTTCGCATATTCCTGCGTTTTGACGTGAGAGTCGAGTCGCGCCTTTCAAACTTTCCCAAAAGTTTTTCTTCTATAATTGTTTGAGTTATGCTTATATACACTCACAAATGCGAGTCGGAGGGAGAACCGCCCGCCGCATCAGTTCCGGGAGCGACGATGCACGCCCTTGCCGCCGATTTCGCCCGCGCCTGCGGTTACACAGGCGACAGCCCTGCTTTGCTCGAAGCCTTCGAGGCGATCCGCCGCAACGGCATCCAGCGTGCCCGCTATGATCATCTGCGGCGCAAGGCCGTCATTGACGAGCTGAAACAGTCGGAAGCCTTGTTCCTCGCTGCTATCGGCCCGGCGCTGTCGGCGGAGGAAGCCATCGAGGACACCACCCGCTTCATCGCCTGCTGGCGCAACATGCCGCGCTGGCGCCGGGAGCGGCGCCAGGCCGACCTTGTCAGGGCCAGGCAGCAACGGCTCGTGGCGCGCTATTTCCGTCGGTACGGCCATCAGCTTTGGGCGCTCCAGGCGGCGTGAGCCACAGCGGGTCTGGGGCGCTGCGTTGGCATCGCCTTCTCCCCTTGTGGGAGAAGGTGGATCGGCGCGCTAGCGCCGAGACGGATGAGGGGTGCTGGAAGAAATGAGGCGTCGGTAATTCTGCTCTGTCAAAGCGTCTGCCAAGCTGGAACCCCTCATCCGACCGAGCTTCGCTCGGCCACCTTCTCCCACAAGGGGAGAAGGGATCACCGCCATGCCCGGCCCTCACCTTCTCACCCGCGACTTCAACCACCGGTCAAACGCCACCGCCAGGATCAGGATCAGGCCGATGACGATGCTTTGCGTGTAGGACGACACATTGTTGAACTGCAACCCGTTCTGCAGCACGCCGATCAGCGCCGCACCCACCACCGTGCCGCCGACCGAGCCGATGCCGCCGAACAGCGAGGTGCCGCCGATGACGACGGCCGAAATGACCGTCAGCTCGTAGCCGATGCCGGCCACCGCTTCCGACGAGTTGAGCCTCGCCGACAGCACGAAGGCGGCGAGCCCGGCGAAGAAGCCGACGATGACATAGACCGAGACCAGGATGCGGTCGACGCGCAGGCCCGACAGCCTTGCCGCCTCGGCATTGCCGCCGACGGCATAGACGGCGCGGCCGTAGCGCGTGTAGCGCAGCACGATATGGCACAGGATGGCGGCCACCGCGAAGATGATCGCCGGCACCGGCACCGGGCCGATCAGGCCGGTTCCGAACCAGCGCATCGAGGCGTCGAAGCCCGAGATCGGGCCGCCATTGGAGATGGTCAGCGTCAGCCCGCGAAACACCGTCAGCCCGCCCAGCGTGACGACGAAGGGCGGCACTTTCAGCCTGGTGATGGCCAGCCCCTGCACGCCGCCGGCGGCGGCCCCCATGACGGCGGCGGCCAGAAGTGCGGCGAACCAGCCATAGCCTTGCGTGCCCGACGTCGACAGCGACAGCGTGTTGGCGGTGCCGCCCTTGGCGACCACGGCAGCGACCATGCCGCAGAAGGCGAGCAGCGAGCCGACCGACAGATCGATGCCGGCGGTGAGGATGACGAAGGTCATGCCAAGCGCAATCAGCCCGGTGATCGAGATCTGGCGCGTGATGTTGAACAGGTTGATCGGATCCATGAAGCTCGGCTTCAGCACGGTGAAGACGACGATCAGGGCGGCCAGGAACAAGAGCGGCCCGAAACTCATCAAGAGCCGCGCGACATTGATGCCGCCGCGCTGGTTCTGTTCGCCCGCCACGCTCATCGTGCCTGCCCCTTCGCGTCCTGCCTGTCGAGCGCCATCAGTTCCATCAGTTTCTCCTCGTTTGCCTCGACGCCCTGCATCTGGCCGGTGATGCGTCCGCGGCGCATGGTGACGATGCGGTCCGACACCGCCAGCACCTCGGGCAGTTCGGACGAGATCATCATCACCGCGATGCCGCGCGCCGCAAGCTGCACCAGGATCTGGTGCACCTCGGTCTTGGCGCCGACATCGACGCCGCGCGTCGGCTCGTCGACGATCAGCACCTTGGGATCGCGCGCCAGCCAGCGCGCCAGGATCACCTTCTGCTGGTTGCCGCCCGACAGGCCCTCGATCGCCTGCTCGGCCGATGCCATGCGGATCGACAGCATCTTGCGGAACCCGGCAAGCGCATCGCGCTCGCGCCGCTCGGCCATGAAGCCGAAGCCGTTGCTGAAATGCCCGAGCGACGCGACGGAGAAATTCGGCAGGATGCCCAATGCGGCAAAGATCGCCTGGTGCTTGCGGTCCTCCGGCACCAGGCCGATGCCGAGCGCGATGGCATCGGCGGGCGACGCCGGTGCGATCGGCCTGCCGTCGAGCGTGATGGTTCCCGCCGCGATGCGGTCGGCGCCAAAGATGGCGCGCGCCAGCTCCGTGCGGCCCGAGCCGACGAGACCGGCGACGCCGAGGATTTCGCCGGCCTTGAGGTCGATGTCGACGCCATCGAGCACGATGGCATGCGGCGCCTCGGGGTCGCGCACGGTGCGCAAGCCGCGTACCGACAGCCTGATGTCGCCGGCAACGGCGCGCTGTGCCGGCCGCGCATAGAGTTCGGACGCGGCGCGGCCGACCATCTTCTCGATGATGGCAGGCAGTTCGATCGGTCCGTTGTCGCGGTCGAGATGGCCGGCCAGCCTGCCGTCGCGCAGCACCGTCATGCGGTCGCAGATGGCGGCGGCCTCCTCCAGCCGGTGGGTGACGAACATGATGGCGACCTTGTCCTTGCGCAGCCGGTCCATGATCGACAGCAGCCGCTGCACCTCGGTCTCGGTCAGCGCCGAGGTCGGCTCGTCCATGATGATCAACCGGCTTTTCAGCGACAGTGCACGCGCGATCTCGACCAGCTGCTGTTCGGCCACCGACAGCGCCGAGACCGGCGTCATCGGATCGATCGTCAGACCGACCCGGGCGATGATCGCGCGGGAGTCTTCCTCCATGCGCCGCCAGCTGACCAGACCGAGCGCACCGGTCGGCGCGCGGCCTATGAAGATGTTCTCCGCCACCGTCAGCGTCGGGATCAGGCTGAGTTCCTGGTAGATGGTGACGATGCCGAGCCGCTTGGCATCCTGCGGGCTCGCGGGCTGATAGTCGGCGCCATCGAAGGTGATGCGGCCGCTGGACGGCGGCATGACGCCGGACAGGATTTTGAGCAGCGTCGACTTGCCGGCGCCGTTCTCGCCCAAAAGGCCGAGGATTTCGCCGGGCCTGATGTCGAGCGAGACGTCGCTCAGCGCGGTGACACCGGAAAAATGCTTGGTGACGCCCTCGACGGAAAGCAGGACGGGTTCGGGCGATGCGGCTTCAGCTGGCGACAAAGGTTGCTCCCGGAAACATGGGACGTCTGCGCTGCCCCTCACCCTTACCCTCTCCCCGTATAGAGACGGGGAGAGGGGGTCGCCAGCGTCGAAGCGCTTCCCTTCTCCCCGTAACTTGACGGGGAGAAGGTGCCGGCAGGCGGATGAGGGGCGACGCAAACTTCGGCGATCGATCTTGCTCGCGGGACACTGTCCCGACCACGCCGATCACAAGCCCCTACTTCGTCTCGCCGATCCGCTCCGCCTTGTCGAGATTGTCCTTGCCGATGACGATCGGCGTCAACAGCACCAGCTTCTCCTTCGGCTCGGTCTTGTCCTTGGCATAGGCGACAGCGATGCGCACCGCGGTGCGCGACTGCTCGCCCGGGAACTGCTCGACGGTGCCGGCAAGCTTGCCGTCGCGCACCGCGACCAGCGCTTCCGGCAGCGCGTCGAAGCCGTAGATCTTGACGTCGGTGAAGTTGCGGGCCGCACACGCCTCCATGGCGCCGAGCGCCATGTCGTCATTGGCGCAGACGATGGCGTCCGGCTTGCCGTTGGCGGCAAGGCCCGCCTCGGTCACCGACAGCGCCTCGGCGCGGGCGAAGTTGGCGGTCTGCTCGAAGATGATCTGATACTTGTCCTTCAGGGGATCGAGCACGTTGTGCACGCCCTTGTTGCGATCGATCGCGGGCCCAGCACCTGGCTGGCCCTGCAGGTGGAAGATCTTGGCGCCGTTGGGGAACGCCGCCACCATGGCGCTGGCCTCCGCCTCGCCGCCCTTGACGTTGTCGGCGCCGACATGGGCGAGGATGCCCTCGACGCCGTCGACGCGGCGGTCGATCGTCACCACCGGAACGCCCGCCTTGACCGCTTCCTCGATGGCCGGCGCCAGCGCGTTGACATCGAGCGGCAAGATGACGATGGCGTTGACCTTCTGCACCAGGGCCGCCTCGATGTCGGCGGTCTGCTTGGTGGCCGAGTTCTGGCCGTCGCTCTCGGTCAGGTTGACGCCCTGCGCGGCGGCCTCGGCCTTGATCTCGTTCAGCATGTGCACGAAGAACGGGAAGCCGAGATTGGGCACCGAGCCCAGAATGGTGAGCTTGTCCTCGGCGAACACCGAGGGCGCGGCAAGCATCATGGCGCCGAGCGCCGCGGACGACAGCAGGAATTCACGTCTGTTCATGGGATCCTCCTCCACAAGAACGCACGACCCCGAAAACCGGGATCGGTTTCAGGAAGGATCATGCGTCGGTTCAAAGTGTTGGAGCATCCTCCCTGCGCTAGACAACGCATGCCGCTCCAGCTGGCCGCCGCTGTAAAAAAGAGCCTCCCATCGACGCCTGCGCGCGGATGCTAACCCAGGGTCAACCATTTGTGCAACATCGATATAACAGAGCTGCCGGGGCAAATTATCGGAATTGTCGGATTTTTGGATTTCCGCTGCGGGCCGTCCTTTACCGGATGCGAGATAGGAAGGCCGAGCCCCCCGTCGGCTCAGAGCCGGCGCCGCCCGCCGGTGGAGTGTGGCTCGCTGAGATGCGGACGCCAGCCGTGGACCCTGTCCCGCCCCGCCGCCTTGGCACCATAGAGGGCCTCGTCGGCGCGCCTGAGCAGGTCCGCGATCTCGATCGGCGCGCTGCCGGGATCGAAGGTCCCGACCCCGATGCTGACCGTGACGATGCCCTTTTCGCTACCGGCATGCGTGAGCCCGAGGTCGCGCACCTTGCCCCTGAGGTTTTCGGCGATGACGAATGCGCCTCGCGCGTCGGTTTCAGGCAGGATGAGCGCGAACTCCTCCCCGCCATAGCGGGCCGCCGAGTCGGTCGGCCGCCGGGCCGTGGCCTTGATGCAGCCGGCGACGGCGCGCAGGCATTCGTCTCCCGCCGGATGGCCATAGTGGTCATTGAACCGCTTGAACCAGTCGACGTCGATGATGAGCAGGCTGAGCGGTATCGCGCTCCGCTTGCCGCGGGCGAATTCAAGCGCCAGCGCTTGATCGAAGGCCCGGCGCGTCAACAGCTCGGTCAGCCCGTCGCGGTGCGCCAGCAGGTTCAGCTTCTCGTTGGCCACCAGCAGCTCGGCCTCGATATGCTTCGCCTCGGTGATGTCGGAAAAAGGCTCAGGCTCCCGCCATCGCCGGTCGGCCTGGTCCGGACGTCGAGCCAGCGCCCGTCGGTGAGCCGGACCTGGCGCGTGCTGGCTTGCGTCTGCGTCGCCACGATGCCGCCGATCCAGTCCTCGACCGTGCCCTGCGGCACGATCTGTTCGCCGCGCGCGGCCGAGGCGCGCAGGATATCGCGATAGTCGGCGCCCTGCACCCGGAGATCGGCCGTCAGCGGGAACATGGCCCTGTACCGGGCGTTGCAGAGCACCAGCTTGCCATCCTGGTCGAACATCACCAGGCCATCGGCCATGTGCGCCAAGGCATCCGCCAGCCTCATCCGGCTTTCGGCCAGCTCGGTCTCCAGTTGCCTGCGCGCGGTGATGTCGCGATTGTGCGTGATCAGGCCGACGATCGCCCCGGTCTTGTCCCTGAACGGCGCTTTCAACGTCGCCAGCCAGCCGTCGGTTCCATCGTCATGGTGAAGGTGCTGCTCGATGGTGGATGGCACGCCTGATGCGAGAATGGCGAGCTCGTCCTGGCGGAATTTCTGCGCCGTTTCCCGCGGGTAGAAATCGAAATCCGTCTTGCCGATCAGCGCCTTTGCATTCGTTGCATGCATCAGCTCGGCCGTTGCCGGATTCGCGACGATGAACCGCCCGTCGAGGTCCTTGACGTTGAGGCAATCGGGCAATGTCTCCACCACCGCCTTGAAGATCCGCCTGGAATGCAGCGCCTCGAGACGGCGCCTTTCCTGATAGAGCGCAAGCCCCGAGACCGCGACCGAGACGAAGATCAGCAGGGAGGATGGGAGCGTCACTTTGGGCAGAACGACCTGCAGGACGGATTGCGGCAGCACGCTGAGGCTTAGCAGCGATCCGGCCGCGGTTGCCGCCCCCAGAATCATGATGTCCGGCATGGTGGGCGAGCGCCCCCTCAGGGCAAGGTTGCCGGCAACACCGATCAGCATGGCGGCCGCGATCCCCACGGCACCGGCGAATTCGCCAATTCCGCCCTCGAAAGCCCGGTAGGCACCGGCCATGACTCCGGCGATGAGGCCGGCGACCGGGCCACCGAAGAAGCCGGCAACGGCAATCATCGTCGCTCTCAGGTCGACAAAGACACCTGGCTGGAGATGCATCGGCGTCAGCATCAGGGTGATGGCGCCGGCGCCCATCAGCAGGCCGAAGGCGGCCGCCCTTATCGCCGCCGGCTTGCGATCCAGCCACACATGCGTGTGGATCCAGACCGAAACGAACATCGCCACAACCGCGAGATTGGCCAGCAATTCGGACCAGGGCGAACCCATTGCGCACCTTTCCTTTTGCATGGGGCTTTCGCCGCATCGCCTCCTCGATAGGCCTTCAATGACAACAAAGCGTTACCTCGCTTGTCTGGCCTTGATCCGCGTCAAGCTGGCCCTGTGATCAAGCTGATAGCAGACTTATATCGAAGTCAGCCTCCCTCAGGCTTCCGCCATCACAAGGGCGCGTCGTCGCACGACCCTTTCGCAACAGGTCAAATCATCATGTACACACATCTGCTGATCGCCACGGACGGATCGGAACTGGCCGACAAGGGCGTCGCCCAGGGCGTGGCGCTGGCCAGCCGCCTCGGCGCCGCCGTCACCTTTGTCAACGTCACCGAGCCGTTCCCGATATTCGCCTGGGGCGGCGCCATGGCCGGCTATGCCGCCGGCGATGAATTCGCCGCCTATCAGGAAGGCGGCCGCCAATACGCCAAGGAAGTGCTCGACAAATGCAAGGCGTCGGCGGATCTGGCTGGCGTGCGCGCCAAGGTCCTGCATATCGAAAACAGAAAGCCCGCCGAAGCGATCCTGGAATTGTCGCAGGCGCAAGGCTGCGATCTGATCGTCATGGCCTCGCACGGACGCCGTGGACTGGGAAGGCTGCTCTTGGGCAGCCAGACCGCCGAGGTGCTGTCCTTCACCGAGATCCCGGTTCTCGTGGTCCGCTAGGCGCGACACCAAACAGCGATGCACCGGCGCGGGCCGCGCGCAACCGGCTGACGACCGGGGGGTCGTCGGCTGCTCGCTGGCGTGCGATAGACCCTACCGGCTGTCGGCCTTCGCGATCCTGGTCTGCGGGTCGCAATAGATGCCGTAGAGCGTCTGCAGGATGCGCTCGACCTCCGCCGAGGCCAGCCGATAGTAGACCTGCTGGGCGTCGCGCCTTGTGTCCACGAGCTTGAGCGCCCGCAATTTCGAAAGCTGCTGCGACAGCGCCGACTGGTTCATCGCGACCAGTTCGGCCAGTTCGTTGACGCTCGTCTCGCCGTCCAGCAGATGGCACAGGATCATCAGCCGCTTCTCATTGGCCATGGCCGCGAGCAGTTCGGACGCTTCACGCGCCCGCATGTCCAGTTCGGTGATTTTTATATTGCGCATATGAACACATTATCATATTAAGAGTTACAAATAATATTAGTCTGGCGCCGGCGCCTGTCAAGCCGATGGATCGATACGCGGGGGATTCCCGCCAGCACGTTCGTTTGACCCGCATCAAGTCGCGGCCGGCCAGGATGGCGCATGATCAGCCAGTGCCGGTTCCTGCGTGGGAGAGCAATGTCGGCGTTGCCCCAAGGCGACGCCGCGAAGGAGGAAAGAGCATGGCGCATATTGTCGTCCTGGGTGCCGGACTTGGAGGCACCATCATGGCCTACGAGCTTCGCGACGAACTGGCCAGGGAACACCAGGTTTCCGTCGTCAACAATGGCAGCCACTATTCATTTGTGCCGTCCAACCCCTGGGTCGCCGTTGGCTGGCGCGACCGGCAGGCGGTCGAAATCGACCTTGCTCCGGTGCTGGCACGGCGCAACATCGGTTTTCATCCGCAGGGAGCCAGGCGCGTCCACCCGGTCGAGCGCACGGTGGAACTCAACGACGGCTCATCTGTCTCCTATGACTATCTGGTGATCGCCACTGGCCCCGAACTCGCTTTCGACGAGATCGAGGGCCTCGGGCCGGAGCACAACACCCAATCGGTCTGCCACATCGATCACGCGCTCAAGGCCAGGACGGCCTTCGACGCGCTCGTCGCAAGGCCGGGTCCGGTCGTCATCGGCGCGGTCCAGGGCGCGTCCTGCTTCGGGCCGGCCTACGAATTCACCTTCATCCTCGACAAGGCGCTGCGCGACGCCGGGTGCGCGACCGCGTGCCCATGACCTTCGTCACCTCCGAACCCTATATCGGCCATCTCGGCCTCGACGGCGTCGGCGACACCAAGGGCCTGCTCGAGAGCGAGATGCGCCAGCATCACATCAAATGGATCTGCAACGCCAAGGTCGACAAGGTCGAGCCGGGCAAGATGTTCGTCCAGGAAATCGCCGACGACGGGTCGGTCAGGCAGGCGCATGAATTGCCGCATGCCTATGCCATGATGCTGCCGGCCTTCCGTGGCGTGGCGGCGGTGCGCGGCATCGAGGGGCTCACCAATCCGCGTGGCTTCATCGTCGTTGACAAGCACCAGCGCAACCCGGCCTTCCCCGACATATTCGCGGTCGGCGTCTGCGTCGCCATCCCGCCGATCGGCAAGATGCCGGTACCGGTGGGCGTGCCCAAGACCGGCTTCATGATCGAATCCATGGTCACGGCGACGGCGCGCAACATCGGCCGGCTGGTGAAGGGCGACGAGCCCGATGCCCAGGGCACGTGGAATGCGGTCTGCCTCGCCGATTTCGGCGATTCCGGCGTCGCCTTCGTGGCGCAGCCGCAGATCCCGCCGCGCAACGTCAACTGGTCGTCCTCCGGCAAATGGGTGCACACCGCCAAGGTCGGCTTCGAGAAGTATTTCCTGCACAAGATCAGGACCGGCAAGTCGGAGCCCTTCTACGAGCGCCTCGCGCTGCAGGTGCTGGGCATCGACAAGCTCAAGCAGATCAAGGTCGAGGCGCCAGCGGATGTCTCGGGAGCCTGACCGGAGCAAGCCGCCGCGGCTGGGCTTTTTGCGGACGGCGGTTGACGGGCACGAAGGCCCGCGACCGCCGGCGGCAAATCTGGCGCCGCCTCTTGCGGCCAACGATAACATACATATATTTAGATATGATCATATACAAATGGAGATGACGATGCCCCTCGACCGTTCCGTTCTCGCTTTCGCCGGCATCATGGTGCTGCTGTCCGTCGTGCTCACCGCCTTTGTCTCGCCGCTGTTTGTCTGGCTGACGGTCTTCGTCGGGCTCAACATGCTGCAGTCGGCGTTCACCGGCTTCTGCCCGGCGGCGATGGTCTTCCGCAAGCTCGGCGTCAAGCCGGGATGCGCATTCTAAGGAAGACCCGCATGCGCATGCCTCTTTTGTTCGCCGCGTTGCTGGCGGCCTCTCCGGCGCTTGCCGGCACGCTGACGCTGGCGCCGACGACGGTGACCGAATGGAAAGCGGTCTATGGCCGTGTCGAGGCGCGCGACACCGTTCCGGCGCGCGCCCGCATCGGCGGCCTGATCGTCGACCTGGCCGTCACTGAGGGCGAACTGGTCAAGGCGGGGCAGAAGATCGCCACCGTCCAGGACGACAAGATCGCCTTCCAGGTCGCCGCGCTGGACGCCCAGTTGCGCGCGCTGCAGGCACAGCTGGAGACGGCGCAGTCCGAACTCGCCCGCGGCCAGACGCTGGTCGACAAGGGCGTGATGACCGCGCAGCGCCTCGATCAGTTGCGCACCGAGGTCGACGTCGCGCGCAACCAGCTTGCCGCGACCGAGGCGCAGCGTTCGGTGATCGTGCAGCAGGGCGCCGAGGGCGATGTCTTTGCACCCGGCGATGGCCGCGTGCTGACCGTGCCGGTGACGCGCGGCGCCGTCATCATGGCCGGTGAAGTGGTGGCCAACATCGGCGGCGGCGGCGTGTTCCTGCGACTGGCCGTTCCGGAGCGTTACGCGGCGTCGCTGAAGCAGGGAGCTGCCATCCGTATCAATGCCGGCGGCAAGGGAGCCGCCGGCCGCCTCGCCAAGATCTATCCGCAGATCGACAATGGCCGCGTCATAGCCGACGTCGAGGTCGACAATCTCGATACCGATTTCATCGATGCCCGTGTCCTGGTCGAACTGCCGGTCGCCGAGCGCTCCGCGCTGCTGGTGCCGGTGTCGGCGATCCAGACCCGTTCGGGGATCGATTTCGTGCGCGTCGCCGCCGGCGGCGCACAGGCCGAGCGCGCGGTGGTCACCGGCGAGCGCACCAAGCGCGCCGACGGCGACTATGTCGAGATCCTGACAGGCCTAGCGGCCGGCGATGTCGTGGTCACGCCATGAAAGGTCCCTCCTCGTTGGGTATCGCCGGCGCGCTGACGCGGGCCTTCATCGCCTCGCCGCTGACGCCGCTGTTCCTGGTCGCCGCCTTCGCCTTCGGGCTGGTGGCGCTGCTCACGCTGCCGCGCGAGGAGGAGCCGCAGATCTCGGTGCCGATGGTCGACATCTTCGTGCGCGCCGACGGGCTGAAGGCCGACGACGCCGTCAAACTGGTCACCGAGCCGCTGGAGACGATCGTCAAGGGCATCGACGGCGTCGAGCACGTCTATTCGCAGACGCGCGACGACCAGGTGATGGTCACCGCCCGCTTCGTCGTCGGCACCTCGTCGGACGCCGCCGTTCTGCGCGTCCACGACAAGGTGCGCGCCAACATGGACCGCATCCCCGTCGGCGTGCCCGAGCCGCTGATCGTCGGCCGCGGCATCGACGACGTCGCCATCGTCACGCTGACGCTGTCGCCGAAGCCGGAGGCGGCCGCGCGCATGACGGCCAACGACCTCACCCGCATCGCGCGCGAACTGCGCACCGAGATCGCCAAGATCGACAATGTCGGCCTGACCTATCTGGTCGGCGACACCGGAGAGATCATCCGCGTCAACCCGAACCCGGAAAAGCTTGCCCTTTACGGCGTCACCCTGCAGCAGCTCGTGGCCAAGGTGTCCGGCGCCAACAAGGCGTTTCCGGCCGGACGCGTTCGCAATCAGGGCGAGCAGATCGACATCGTCGCCGGCGAGACGCTGGCCTCGCCGGACCAGATCGGCAACCTGCTCTTGACCTCGCGCGACAGCCGCCCCGTCTATGTCCGCGACGTCGCCGACGTCGCCTTCGCCACCGACACCGGCGATGCGTTGGTGTCCACGGTCACCCGGGCCGGCGCTGGCGTCGAGCGCGTGCCGTCGGTCACGCTCGCCATCGCCAAGCGCGCCGGCTCGAACGCGGTCTCGGTCGCCGACGCCATCCTGCACCGGGTCGCCCTGCTCCAGGGCGGATTGATCCCCGGCGATGTCTCGATCGACGTGACGCGCAACTACGGCGAGACCGCCAACGACAAGGCCAATGAGCTCCTCTACCATCTCGGCCTGGCGACGATCTCGATCATCGTGCTGGTCTGGGTCGCCATCGGCCGCCGCGAAGCCATGGTCGTGGCCGTTGTCATTCCGGTGACCATCCTGCTCACGCTGTTCGCCTCGCGCGTCATGGGCTACACGCTGAACCGCGTCTCGCTGTTCGCGCTGATCTTTTCCATCGGCATCCTCGTCGACGACGCCATCGTGGTGATCGAGAACATCTCGCGCCACTGGGCCATGGGCGGCGGGCGCGATCGCCGGCAAGCGGCGATCGAGGCGGTGGCCGAGGTCGGCAACCCGACCATCGTCGCCACCTTGACCGTGGTCGCCGCACTGCTGCCGATGCTGTTCGTCTCGGGAATGATGGGCCCCTATATGAGCCCGATCCCGGCCAATGCCTCGGCGGCGATGATCTTCTCCTTCTTCGTCGCGGTGACGGTGACGCCGTGGCTGATGCTCAAACTCGCCGGACGGGCGCCGGTGCACGCCCATGCGGATCATGGCAATGGCGGCCCGCTCGGCCGCGCCTACACCGCCGTCGCCCGGCCGATCCTGGCCTCGAAGAAGGCGAGTTGGGCCTTCCTGCTTGCCGTCGGCGTGCTGACGCTGGGCTCGCTCGCGCTGTTCTACACCGAGCATGTCACGGTCAAGCTCCTGCCCTTCGACAACAAGTCCGAACTGTCGGTGACCATCGACCTGCCGGAAGGGTCTTCCGTCGAGGCGACCGACGCGGTGGCGCAGGCCGTCGCCGCCAAGGTCCTCGAGCTGAAGCAGGTCCGATCGGTCCAGACACACGCCGCGACGGCGGCGCCCTTCAACTTCAACGGCCTCGTCCGCCATGCCATCCTGCGCACCGAGCCGCAGCAGGGCGACGTTGCGCTCAACCTGGTGCCGAAAGCGAACCGTACCCGGTCCAGCCATGAGATCGCGATCGACGTCCGCCAGCGCATCGCCACCATCCCCGTGCCGGAAGGCACCAGCCTGAAGGTCGTCGAGCCGCCGCCCGGTCCGCCGGTGCTGGCAACCCTGCTGGCCGAGATCTACGGACCCGACGGCGAGACGCGCCGCAAGGTCGCCGCCAAGATCGAGACGGCGTTCCGCTCCGTTCCCTTCATCGTCGACGTCGACAATTCCTGGGGACAGCCGGCACGCCGGCTGCGCGCCACGATTTCCACCGACGATGTGGAGTTCTTCCATGTCGAGGAAAGCGACGTCTTCGACACGCTCGCCATCCTCAACGGCGGGAAGACCGTCGGCTATTCGCATCGCGGCGGCGGCCGCCAGCCGATCCCGATCCGCATCGAGCGGCCGAAGGGCGAAAGGACGCTCGACGAGCGCTTCCTGACCACGCCCATTCCGGCGAATGTCCTGCCCGGCGACCGCGGCGTGGTCGAGCTCGGCGATGTCGTGCGGGTGACGCCGGAGCGCGCTTCGTTCCCGGTGTTCAGGCACAATGGCCGCGCAGCCGAAACGGTGACGGCAGAGCTTGCCGGCAGCTTCGAGGCGCCGCTTTACGGCATGCTCGCCGTGAGCAAGGCCATCGACGCGCAGGACTGGACCGGACTGCAGAAACCCGCGATCTCGCTGCATGGCCAGCCGGAGGATGAAAGCCGGCCGACGCTTCTGTGGGACGGCGAATGGGAAGTCACCTGGGTGACCTTCCGTGACATGGGCGCGGCCTTCGGCGTCGCGCTGCTCGGCATCTACATCCTGGTCGTCGCCCAGTTCGGCTCGTTCAAGGTGCCGCTGGTGATCCTGACGCCGATCCCGCTGACCTTCATCGGCATCCTCGGCGGACACTGGCTGTTCGGCGCGCCGTTCACCGCCACCTCGATGATCGGCTTCATCGCGCTGGCCGGCATCATCGTGCGCAATTCGATCCTGCTGGTCGACTTCATCCGCCACGCGGCGTCGCCCGACAGGCCGTTGCGCGAGGTGCTGATCGAGGCCGGCGCGATCCGGTTCAAGCCGATCCTGCTGACCGCGCTTGCCGCCATGATCGGCGCGGCGGTGATCCTGACCGACCCGATCTTCCAGGGCTTGGCGATCTCGCTGCTGTTCGGCCTGGCCTCCTCAACGCTGCTGACGGTGCTGGTCATCCCCGCGATCTACCGGGTGCTGCGCACGTGAACGCGAACAGAGCGGCCGGATTCTGACCTGGATCAACACCGGGCTCTCGAACGGAGGCTGGTTGACGCGGAACCGGGATATCGGGCCTGGCTCCGGGGACTGCGTTTGCTTACCACTGTTCCGATTTTGACAAGAGTCAAGGTGATCAGGCCGTCCAGGCTGTAGGACCTGTTCGGCGTGGGCCGCAACCGGAGTCCGCATGACAGTCCAGGGACGAGACGTAGAGAGTTCAGTCATGCAACCTCTGGCCCCGGTATTCGTGGCCCGGGGATTGACCAAGGTCTATGGCGCGGGCGATTCACGTGTCGTGGCGCTGAAGGACATCGACCTCGATATCCAACAAGGCGAATTCATCGTGCTTCTTGGCCCTTCCGGCTCGGGCAAATCGACCCTGCTCAACATCCTCGGCGGATTGGACGCGCCAACGTCAGGCACGGCGACCTGGCGAGATCACGAACTGACCGGAGCCAGCGACGAACAGCTCACGACATACAGGCGCGAGCATGTCGGCTTCGTGTTTCAATTCTACAACCTGATACCGAGCCTCACTGTCGAGGAGAACGTGCGGCTGGTCGCGCAAATCGCCAGCAATCCGATGAGACCAGCCGAAGCGCTCGAACTCGTCGGACTGTCGCATCGCGCCGGTCACTTTCCTTCACAACTCTCCGGTGGAGAACAGCAGCGCGTCGCGGTGGCACGCGCAATCGTGAAACGGCCGGATATCCTGCTCTGCGACGAGCCGACCGGCGCGCTCGACGTCGACACCGGCAGGCTGGTTCTGGCGGCAATCGCCAAGGTCAATGCGGAGCTGAACACGACGACCGCCGTGATCACCCACAACTCGGCAATCGCGGGGATGGCTCATCGCGTGTTGCGGCTGAGCGGCGGGCGCATCGTCAAGGAAGAACCGAATCCGCGGCGCATCCGGGCCGAGGATGTGACATGGTGAACGTCCTGGACATCAAGGTGGCGCGCGATCTCTGGTCGATGCGGCTTCAGGTCCTCAGCATCGCGCTGCTCGTCGCGGCCGGCGTGGCCGTCTTCGTCATGTCGGTGTCGAACTACCAGGCGCTGATCGGCGCCATGGAGGCACACTACCGCAACGAACGTTTCGCCGACATCTTCGTGGGCATGACGCGCGCGCCGCTCTCGATCGTCGATCGGCTGCGCGAAATCAACGGCATTGGCATCGTGGAGCCGCGCGTCGCCGAGCCAGTGCGCGTGATCCGCGAGGACACCAACCTCCCGATCTCGGGGCGCGTCATCTCGCTCCCGGCCGCGGGCCAGCCGTTGCTCAACCGCCTGCATCTCGTGCAGGGACGCTGGCCTGATCCGCTGCATCCGGAAGAAGTCATCATCAACGCGGCCTATGCCGAGGCACGCTCCGTGCGGAACGGAGAAACCATGGAGGTGGTGCTCAACGGACGGCTGCAAGGCTTCCGCGTCGTGGGCACCGCCCTGTCACCCGAATTCATCTTTGCCACGCGCGCCGCGGTGCCGCTTCCGGACGATCGGAATTTCGTGGTGGTGTGGGCAAGCGAGGATGCGGTGGCAAGCGCTTTCGACATGAAAGGCGCCTTCAATGATGCGCTGATGACCCTGGCGCCGGGCGCAGGGCCGCAGCATGTCCTCGAAGAGGTCGATCGTTTGCTGGCTCCATACGGCGGCACCGGAGCCTATGGCCGGAGCGATCAGCCGTCGCACCGCTTTCTCAAGGATGAACTGGCGGAGCAGGAGACACTGAGCATCGTCATGCCGTCGGTCTTCTTCGGCATCGCGGCGTTCCTGCTCAACGTCGTTATCGGCAGGATGGTGGAAGCACAACGGGGTCAGATCGCTTCGCTGAAGGCGTTGGGGTTTGCGAACCGCACCATCGCCTTCCACTACTTCAAGCTGGTCACCGCCATCGCGTTGCTGGGATCGGCGATAGGTCTGGTCGTGGGGCGCTGGTTCGCGATTGGGGTCGTCGGGAGCTATGCCGCTTTCTTCCGGTTTCCATCGCTGGAGGCGCAACTGGAGCCATGGCTGCTCGTCGCGGCGACCCTTGTCAGCGTCGGCGCGGCGAACCTTGCCGCGGCATCGGCGGTATACCGGATTGCCATGCTTACCCCCGCCGAAGCCATGCGCCCCGAGACGCCCCCCGCGTTGCACACATTCAGCTGGCTGCAGACGATTGGCAGCCAGCGAATTCCGCTCCAGTACGTGATAGCGGCGCGCACGATCCTCGGACGGCCCGTGAGGACGCTGTTGACGACCGTCGGGATCGCGCTGGCCATTCCGCTCATTCTGTTCGGGCTCTACTGGTTCGACGCCATCGACTACATGATCGATGTAAGTTTTGGACGCATCGAGCGCGGTGACGCCTTTGTTACCTTCACGGAACCGGTCTCGGCGGATGCGCTCTACGAATTGCGGGCGATACCTGGCGTGCTCGAGGCTGAAGTCCAGCGTGTCGTGCCGATCACATTGCGAGCTGGGCATCGCGCCTATCGCACCTCGGCGACTGGTCTGGATTCCGGTTCCGAGCTCAAGGTGCTGAGAGACAGCGCGCTACGGCCGATTGCCGTACCCGCCGATGGCATCATGCTCAGCCGGACGATCGCGAGGCAGCTCGACCTCGAGGCCGGTGACAGTGTCACGATGGAGGTTCTCGAAGGGAGCCGAGCCATGAGAGAAGTCACCGTCCGCAGGATTTCGGACGATATTTTGGGGGCGTCGGTGACGATGGAGCGCACCGCACTCAATCGTCTGATGCGGGAGGGTTCCGTTGCGAATCTCGCGACCTTCAGGATCGATCCGGGTCAATCTGAACGGCTCTGGTCGAGGATAAGGTCAATGCCGAAGATCGAGGGAAGCTCGGTCAAGGCCCTGTGGTTTGCGTTGTTCAACGAAACGATCGGCGGAATGGTGGTTATCGGCGCGCTGGTCCTCTCAGGGTTTGGAATGCTGATCGCCTTAGGCGTGGTCTATAACAGTGCCCGCATCGCCCTGCAGGAGCGCGCCTGGGAATTGGCCAGCCTGCGCATCATCGGACTGACGCGGCGTGAGGTATCCGCCGTCATTATCAGCGAGCTTGTCGTGGAGCTGATTGTGGCTATCCCCGCCGGGCTCCTGATCGGTCGGTACCTGATCGAGTTGATCGCGTCGGCGCGTGCGAGCGAGTCGTTTCAGATCCCCGCTGTGATCGATCGGAGCAGTTATGCCATCGCCGCGCTCCTGGTCATCGGCGCGGCAATTGCCAGTTTCATCACAATCCGCCGCAGGATCGACAGGCTCGATCTCGTGGCTGTCCTGAAGACGAGGGACTGAACATGAAGCGTCGAACAACTTCGATCGCGGGCGCACTGGTGCTGGCGCTTGCGGCATTGGGCTTCCTGTGGCTCCTGATGCCGCAGCCGACCCTTGTCGAAACCGCCGAGGTGGTGACCTCGCGCTTCCAGGACACGGTGGAAGAGGACGGCCGCACGCGCGTGCGGGATCGCTACCTGGTGTCGGCGCCTTTGTCCGGGCGTATCCAGAGGTTGACACTCAAGGCCGGCGATACCGTGCGGACGGGACAGAAGCTGGCGACCATTACGCCGCCAGTTTCGCCGCTTCTCGACCCCCGCGTGCGGCTGGAACTCGAGGCCCAGGTCGGTGCCGCCGAGGCGGCAGTCGAGGAGACGGCATCGCTTCACGAGCAGGCCAAGGTGCTGCTGGCTCAAGCCAGTGCGGATCTCGAACGCACCAGGGAGCTCGTCAAGCGCAACGTGGCGGCCGCGGCTCAGCTGGAGCGTGAGGAATTCCTGTTCCGCTCCACGCAGCGGCAAACCGATGCCGCCGAGCGGCGCTGGCACGCGGCCACGCATCTTCTGGAACAGGCGCGCGCGGCACTGAACTCCGCCGACAATTCCGAGGTCAGCGAGAGTTTCCCGGTATCCTCCCCCATCGACGGCCGCGTTCTCAGGGTCATGCAGGAGAGCGAGACCATTGTCGCGCAGGCAGCCCCGCTGCTCGAATTGGGTGATCCTGGCGATCTCGAAATTGCCGTCGACGTTTTGACGACCGATGCCGCCCGGATAAGGGAGGGCGACAAAGTGATCATCGAGCGCTGGGGCGGCCCCACGGATTTGCATGGGGCCGTGCGGCGCGTCGAGCCCTCCGGCTTCACCAAAGTCTCCGCGCTCGGCGTCGAGGAGCAGCGCGTCTGGGTGGTCGTCGACATAACCTCGCCACGAGAGACGTGGGCCAGCCTGGGAGATGGCTACCGCGTCGAGGTCAAGATCGTGGTCGACGAGAACGACCAGGCAATCGTCGTGCCGATCGGAGCCCTGTTCCGGCGCGGCGATGCCTGGAGCGTCTTCGTTGTCGAGGCAGGCCGCGTTCATCTCCGAGAGATTGAAGTTGCGCGGCTTTCAGCACGCGTTGCAGCCGTGGCGCAGGGCGTGCGCCCTGGCGAGATCGTCGTCGTCTATCCACCTGCCAGCCTTGCCGAGGGGAGCGAGGTCAAGCTCCAGTAAACGTGCTGTTCGACGGTCAACCGATGTGCCGTCCATCTCTATGTTTTATGTAAATCGAAGCTTCCGCTCAGATTTCGGCGATAGTCGACACCGTCTACCACGTGTGAATGATCTGCCTGCGGCTCACGCGAGACGTAGTCGATGTGAATTGCCAGCAATTTGTCATAGGCAGGGCTGCCCTTGAGAACAGCAATTATTGCTTCGACGATCTTCGCCGCGTCCGCCTCTCGATCGCGATGCGTAATCAGTGGGCCATTCAGGTCGCTGTTCACAACAGCCACAGCGACCTGGATCGCGTTGGTTGCGACCTCGATGGCGTTCCCGGCATGGCCAGTCGCCGATATGATCGATTGCCTGATTTCAACATCGGACACAGCAGGCGCTGCCTGGGACTGAGTCAAACCGATCGCCGACGCCCATCCCACGGAGACGCCCAGCAACGCGATGAGAGCACGACGACGCGAGAGCATTGATTTCTCCTCCAAATTTTGGACTTTTAGCACGGGCACCGGTTGCGAACTTGACCTGTGTCAATGAAAGCGTGGTCTGTCGGTGCGCAGCGAGAGCGGGCGAAGATTACAGGAACCTGTGAAATCGCCCTGAGCGGCTTGCCATGGCAATGCGGTGCTGCAGATCGGCCTCGATACCCCAAATGCCCAACATCGTCAGCCTGCTGCGGTAAGCGTCAGGATCATTGGTCCATCGGGTGAACAGCTGCAGCGCTTTGATCCAGGTCAAGGCACGGGAAGCCGACTTGCCTGTTTCTGATGGACCCTCAGCAAGGAGTTGATGGTATGGACGCTCGAGCTTCCTCCGACGTACAGGTCTGGGATCCTTTTGTTCGCATAGCTCACTGGACGGTCGCCGTCGGATTTTTCGTTGCATACCTTACGGAAGACGCAAAGATCGTCCACGTGTGGGCGGGCTACATTGTCGGAGCGCTGGTCTTCGCCCGTATCGTGTGGGGATTTGTCGGGCCGCGCCATGCGCGGTTTTCTGACTTCACCACCGGTCCGGTAGCGGCCACCCGCTACCTCTGGGACCTCGTGCGTGCGCGTGCAAAGCGCTACGTCGGGCATAGCCCCGCCGGCGGCGCAATGGTGATCGCGCTTTTGGCTTTCCTGGCTGCGACGGTGGTGACCGGGCTTGTCCGGTACGCTGAAGAAGACGCTGCCGGGCCGTTGGCTCCACTGTATGCGCAGACATCTTCCATCGGGGGAGCGCAGACCGTCGAAGACGACGAGAATCAGGTCGGAGAACGCGGAGGCAGGAGTGCCTTCAGTGAGTCCCACGAAGTGATTGCCAGCATAACGCTTGGCTTGATTGTCTTCCACGTTCTCGGCGTAATCCTGGCAAGCTTCGTGCATCACGAGAACCTCGCGAGGGCAATGGTTACCGGACGCAAACGACCTGACTGACAACCAGCAACTGCCAAGTGCCGCGGATGTCATGGGGGCCCGCAAGGATGCTGCTGTCGGCCAGGCAACCAAGGTGCTGTTCCTTCAGCACCGTGCCCCATGCTGATTGTTCGATAGGGACTGCGGCCAAGCCAACCCGACATTTCAAGATGTCGATCAGATTTCTGACCTGGATCAACACCGGGCTCCTGAAAAGAGGCTAGAAGCGCCAAAACGGCGCCTGCCAGGCGGCGAAGCAGGTGGCACCATGTTCGAATACAGCGTTGAAGCCAGACGGACCGATGCACGAGGCAGCGTGGCCACCACCAAGAACGCCACGCTCGTTCTCGACACCTGTCTCGAGGGCCGGGCCGATGCCTTCAATCCAGCGGAACTGCTTCTGGCGGCGATCGCCGCCTGCATGATCAAGAGCATCGAGCGCGTCACCCCGATGCTTGGTTTCAAGCTGCGCGGTGTTAGGGTCGCATTGCATGCGGTTCGGCGCGACAGCCCGCCGGGGATTGCTTCCATCGACTACGAGCTTGTCGTCGACACCGATGAAACCGACCAGCGGCTGGAGCTGCTGCACAAGAACGTCCGCAAGTACGGCACGATTTCCAATACAGTCGCCGCCGCCACGAAACTCGAAGGCACGATCAGGAGAAAAGCATGAGCCGCCTGCATGTCGAAAACCATCTGGTGTCGCGCATCGGCTGGCTGCGCGCCGCCGTGCTGGGGGCCAATGACGGCATCGTCTCGACCGCCAGCCTGATCGTCGGCGTGGCGTCGGCCGCCGCGCCGACGTCGCAGGTCCTGGTCGCCGGCATAGCCGGCCTGGTGGCGGGCGCCATGTCGATGGCGGCCGGCGAATATGTCTCGGTCAGCTCCCAGTCGGACACCGAGAATGCCGACCTTACCCGCGAACGCGAGGAACTCAGGACCCAACCCGAATTCGAGCGCGAGGAACTGGCGCAGATCTACGTCAAGCGCGGGCTGGAGACGGGCCTGGCGCGCCAGGTCGCCGATCAGCTGATGGCCAAGGATGCGCTGGCCGCGCACGCCCATGATGAACTCGGCATTTCCGAAATGACCACGGCGCGGCCGATCCAGGCGGCGCTGACCTCGGCGGCGACCTTCAGCGTCGGTGCTGCGATGCCGCTGCTCATGGTGCTGGTGTCGCCGGCCTCGATGCTGGTGCTGGCGGTCTCGGTGGCGTCCCTGCTCTTCCTCGCTCTGCTGGGCGCCATCGGCGCCAAAGCGGGCGGCGCCAACATTCTTCGCGCCACGCTGCGCGTCACCTTCTGGGGCGCCTTCGCCATGGCGCTCACCGCCGGCATCGGCGCGCTGGTCGGCACGGCGGTCTGAGCCATTGTCAGGCCTTTAGCTGCGCCCGCCAGAATGGCTTCAGCAACTCCAGGCATGCCAGCACGGCAAACCCTGCCGCGAGCGTCACCGCCAGATCGTCGAGATGCAGAGGTCCGAAGCGGAACAGATTGGTGGCGGATGGCCACAGGAGCGTCCCGCCCAGCATTGAAGCGACGGCCACGACAACGATCATGAGCGATCGGTTCGGCCTGATCAGTGCGGTCCGAAGCGATGCGCTGAAGGAGCGGTTGACAAAGATCAATCCCACGATTGTCAGCACCAGCGAGAAGAACGTCAGGGCCCGGATTTCGTTCTCGGCCATACCCTGTTTCAGGGCGACAAGGTAAATGCCCGCGAGAAGCGCGAAGGCGAGCGTCCCCTGGACCAGCCCCCACCTGATCAGCGCCCCGGAGAACAATGGCGAGTCCGGATTGCGGGGCGGACGGCGCATGACATCCTCTTCTTCGCTTTCAGCCTCGAAGACCAGCGAGCACACGGGGTCGATCACCATCTCCAGAAAGGCGATATGGATCGGCCCGAACAGGATCGGCAGGCCAAACAGCAACGGCAACAGCGAGAGGCCCGCGATCGGCACGTGGACCGCGAAGATGAACCCCATGGCCTTGCGCAGATTGTCGAAGATGCGGCGGCCAAGCCGAATTGCCTTGACGATTGAACCGAAATCGTCGTCGAGCAGGACGATCGACGACGCCTCGCGCGCGACGTCGGTGCCACGGCCACCCATGGCGATCCCGATATTGGCTGCCTTGAGCGACGGCGCGTCATTGACCCCGTCGCCCGTCATGGCGACGATTTCACCGCTCGACTTCAGCGCGTTGACGATGCGAAGTTTCTGTTCGGGCATGATGCGCGCGAACACGGTCGCGGTTTTCACGCGCCGCGCCAGTTCCTCGTCACCGAGCGCTTGCATCTCGCTGCCGGTCACCACGCTTTCCGCATCGAGGCCGGCCTGGCGCGCGATCATTTTGGCGGTTGCCGGGTAGTCGCCGGTGATCATCATCACCCTGATGCCGGCGGAACGGCAGTCGCTCACGGCTTCGGGAACGCGCGCGCGCAGCGGATCCGTCAGGCCGACCAGCCCGAGAAATTCGAATTCGAAATCGTGTTGCGTGTCCGGCAGGTCGGTGCCGCGATGAGACCCACGGGCCACGCCGAGCACGCGCAACCCCTCGGCCGCCATGGCCTCGACCGAACCCTTCAAGGCCTTGAACTCCTTTGCGTTCAGATGGCATAGCGCCCCGATCGCCTCTGGCGCACCTTTTGCCGCAACCAGCGAATTGCCGTCGCCATCTATCGATTGCCAGACATTCGACATCGCCAGCAGTCCGGGTCGAAGCGGATATGCGTGGACCAGTCGCCAATCCGTTTTGTCCAGAACCCTGTGCTCAGACAGCCGTTCCTTGCCGAGTTTGTGAAATGCGATCTCCATGGGGTCGAAAGGAATCTGGGCGCTGGCAAGCACACCCGTTTCGACCAGATCGGCGAATGCCTCCGGCAGGTCGGTACCCGGCCTGTCCGCCATCCGAAACGACTTTCCATCCGCCGTCCGAAGCTCGGCGATCGTCATCCGGTTCTCGGTGAGCGTGCCTGTCTTGTCGGTGCACAGGATCGTCGCCGAGCCAAGCGTTTCGATCGCGGCGGCCCTGCGGGTCAGGACGCGCGCCTGCGATATGCGCCACGCACCCATGGCCATGAAGATCGTCAGCACGACGGGAAACTCTTCCGGCAGCATGGACATGCCGAGCGCGATGCCAGCCAGCACGGCGTCAAGCCATCCGCCCCGCAGAAGCCCGTAAAGCAGGACCGCGACGACGCTGACCGCGCCGCCGACCAGTGCGAAAACGCGTACGACGCGCCGCATCTGTGCCTGCAGTCGCGGCGGTTCGGTCTCCATTGAACTCAGCGAGTGCCCTATCTTGCCGATTTCACTTCGCGGACCCGTCGCCAGGACTTCGCCAATGCCTGAGCCGCGAACGATCAGCGAACCCGAGAATATGAAAGGCAGGTCGTCGCCGCCTGGCCGGCGTTCGCTCAGTGGCGAGGCGCCGTCGGCGGCGATCTTTCGGACCGGCACGGATTCGCCGGTCAGCAGGGATTCGTCGCTCTGCAGGTCCTGGCTCTGGAGAAGCCTGGCATCGGCCGGCACCCGGTCACCCTCGCCGAGCACCACGAGATCCCCCCGGACAACCTCGCGACCGGCAATGCGCTTGCGTTCACCACCGCGAATGACCAGGGCGCGAGGGCTGGTGAGGTCACGCAGCGCTTCCAGGACACGCTCGGTGCGTGTCTCCTGTATGATGGTTATGCCGATCGACATCGTGGCAAAGGCCAGCAGGATCAGCGCCTCCTCCAGATTGCCCAGAATGAGATAGACAACGCCGCCGCCAAGCAGGAGCGCCAGCATCGGCTCGCGAATGACCTCGAAGGCAATCCGCAACGGCGTGCGCTGGTTGGACCTCGGCAGTTCGTTGTAGCCTTCGGCGGCAAGCCTGGCTTGCGCCTCGGCCTCTGAAAGGCCGGGAAAGGGATCTGTCGGCACCTCGGCCATGTCTATTTCCCCTGGCGGCCGCTTCGACCCGAAGTCATGGCCAGTTCAGCATCCGCATGCTTCGCGGCACCGATGCACAGCATCCGTGCCGCGATTATGTTTCAGTGTGATAACAGGACCGCAAGCCAGAGATCGCCAGGAAAACCAACAATATCAACGTGCAAATCCCGGAACTTAAATTCCAATCGATGCCCGACGAGCCTCATTTGCGGACGTCCGGCTCGACGATAGCCGGGCGGCTGGGCCGAAACCTTGATCAAGAACAAGGACGAACCGCCGCGAGTGACGGGCAATCTTATGCCGGATGATCCCTTGTGCCGTCGTTCGCGCTCGCGCCATCGGCCGCTTGCGATACCCGCGCCACCCATGGCATCTGTCGGAGTCAAAGGACCGATCCGAAAAAAGATGACACCACGCCAGAACCAGCCCGGAGGCAGGCCGCCCACCAGCAAGCCGCTCAGCGGCAAGCCCGTGGCCGGCGTCAGCCTCAACCGCGCGCTGTCGAAGCTTGGCCTGTGCTCGCGCACGCAGGCCGAGGTGCTGATCGCGGAGGGCCGCGTGCGCGTCGGCGGCAAGGTGGTGCGCGACGCCTCGCAGCGCGTCGACCTCAACCGCGACCGCATCGTCGTCGACGGCGAGCAGGTCGTTGCCGAGCGCAAGGTCTACCTGATGCTCAACAAGCCGCGCGGGTTGGTCACCACCCGCGACGACCCGCAGCAGCGCGACACCGTCTATGCCTGCCTCGAAGGGCTCGACCTGCCCTTCGTCTCGCCGGTCGGCCGCCTCGACAAGGCGAGCGAAGGCCTGCTTTTGATGACCAACGACACCCGCTTCGCCAACCGACTGATGGACCCGGCCTCGCATCTGCCCAAGACCTATCACGTGCAGATCGGCACCGTGCCCGACGAAGCCATGCTGGCGGCACTGCGCGCTGGCGTGACTGTCGACGGCGAGACCTTGACCACGAACGCGATTGAACTCCTGCGCAGCGGCGGCCGCACCGCATGGCTGGAGATCGTGCTCGACGAGGGCCGCAACCGCCACATCCGCCGCCTGCTTGCCGCCCAGGACATCGAGGTCAAGCGCCTGATCCGCATCGCCATTGGTCGCCTGCGTCTCGGCGACCTCGCCAAGGGCACCGCGCGGCATTTGACGCCGCAGGAGCTGGTGTTGGTGGGCGATTGAGTGAATGCCTGCTGGTATCACTAGACGAACAGCCAAATCGAAACGTTTTCAGCGCCCCAGCTTTCAAGTCATGAAAAAATGGGACCCATTCTAATGTCATAGGAAGCAGCTTTGAGCATTGCGCGATTGATATTCGTAATCTCGATCTTCTTCTGCCTGACCGGATGGCCAAACAGGGCGATATTTGCGACCCGCTCTGGCTTCACAAGGCTGAAGTAAGATGGATAGTAGATCCCATCATAGCCTTCCTTATGAGCAGCCCGGGCGATGGCCCGGGTATAGTCGTAGCCATGAGATTCTGCAGAGAATAAAAAATGCATGGCTAAGCTTAGGCTTGTGAACGGAGTTGTTCCTAAGCCTTCTTCAACCTCCGCACATAGATCAAGCATTCGTAGTTCGGTCGTCGGACGCATAGTGGCTACGAAACACTCGTCCGGAATGAGGGTCCGACACTCGTGGACACAAATTTCAAGGTCCTCCGAGCCATATAGAACTGAAAGACGTTTACTGTCCAAACGGCCAAAGACTTTCCTGATAGAAGGTGGCGCGTCATATTGATGACCATCGACCTCCTGTTCCGGCGATAGATTCTTTCTTATTCGGTAGAATTTCGTAGATCTCGATAGCGATCGCTGCGGAAACGCAGAAATAATCTGCCTGACTGCGTCTCCACGAGTCCTCTTACTGCGAAGCTCGACTAAAGGTTCTATTTCTCCGATTCGCCAGAGGGGCGGCCCATAGTGAAAAAGGCCAACCTTTAGTTTGTCTTCCAGTAGGTGGGCATCAGCTTCAAGCCAAAGAGGAAACACCACCTCTCGTTCCCCATACCTGTCTGGATTGGAAACCAGCCTGTGTGCGCCTCCAAAATCTGCTCGAAAAAAACTGCCGTTCCAGAAGAACTCGAACATCAGTTGCTCCAGATCGTCGTACAGAAGTTTGCTGCCCGTCGCAGAGCCACAGTGCGGACATTTACAATCTAAGAGGTGCCCTATCTTGGCTGCTTCAAATTTTAGGCCCTCATCTTTGAAACAGTCCGAGCACAACACTGGATCAGCCAAGCGCATCTCTATCGTTCGAGGTAAATTGCTACTTTAGCTGAGTCGGCCCCATTAATCGATTTTCTGCGGGTTGCCACGGAACGTCAGCTACTGGCGCGGCCGGTTGCTCCTCGCCTCAGAAAAACTCTCTCACCCTCCACCGATGATTCCGCTCGGGACCGAACCGAAAGAGTGACCGTCGCACTCATCTCCTGACGGAAGCCTGTCAGGAGGCCTGGCCTATAGATCGATTGGGAAGCCAGGCAGCGACTCCGGCAATCAGGGAACAAAGCAATGAATTTCGTCTCCGTCCGCATCATCACGTCAGACGTCCAGCGCCTCGTGCGCTTCTACGGTGAGATCACGGGCATGCCCGTGACGATGTATACGGAGGATTTCGCGGAACTGGTGACGCCGGCCTGCACGCTGGCGATCGGCAGCACGCGCACCTTGATGCTGTTCGGCGGCGACATCGCCCGCCCCGCCGACAACCACACCGCCATCATCGAATTCCGCGTCGGCGACGTCGATGCGGAATTCGCCAGGCTGTCGGACGTCATCAAGGACGCAACCGTGCAGAAGCCGACCACCATGCCCTGGGGCAATCGCTCGCTTTTGTTCCGTGACCCGGACGGCAATCTGGTCAATTTCTTCACGCCCGTCACCGCCGAGGCGATCAGGAAGTTCGACAAATAGAATTGAACTGGCCAGCCCCGGGCAGAGCTGGCCCTATTTCTGGTTCCACTTGCGAATGACTGGCTCCGCCAGATCATGCTCGTAGCCGAGCACGCTGATGCTGGCCGTATCGAGCACCAACAGGGCGCCGCCTTCGGGCGGCAGGCCGACCCAGCGCGCCGCCAGCACGCGCAGGAAATGCGCGCTGGAAAACACCAGTATGTCGGCATTCGCCTTGCGCAATTCCGCGATGATCCTGTCCGCCCGGGCGCCGACATCGGCCGCCGTCTCGCCCTGCGGACAGCCATCGCGGAACACGGTCCAGCCCGGCCGCTCGGCCAGGATCTGCTTGGTCGTCAGCCCCTCATAAGCGCCGTAGTCCCACTCCTGCAGATCGTCCTTCCTGACGCTTTCAGCGCCGAAGCCGGCGAGCACGCTGGTGGTGTAGGCGCGCTGCGACGGGCTCGACCACACGGCCGAGAACGACAGGCCTTTCAGGCGATCCGCGACGCCCCGCGCCGCGGCCTCGCCGGCCGGCGTCAGCGCTATGTCGGTACGGCCGGTGTGCTGCCCCGAAAGGCTCCACGCCGTCTCGCCATGCCGGACAAGGTGTATCTGCGGAAACGCGCTGCTCATGCGATGCCTTTCATTGCTGTTTCCAGCTTTAGCGCAGCGCCTCCAGCGAAAGATAGAGGCCCAGCGCCAGCAGCCCGGCAAGGAACACCATGCGGAAGGTTTCGACGCCCATCCTCTGGCGCAGCGCCTGGCCGATGAACATGCCGGCCAGCGTCGGCACCAATGCCGCGATCGCCCCCGCCAACTGCGCCGTTGGCGACGCCAACGCGCCTTCCCAGAACAACCCGATGGCAAGAGCCGCCGTCGACACGGTGAAGGACAGGCCAAGCGCTTGGATCAAGTCTTCCCTGTCCAGCCGCAGCGATTGCAGATAGGGCACCGCCGGGATGACGAAGACGCCGGTGGCGCCGGTGACCAGGCCGGTCGCCATGCCGACCAGCGGCGACAGCCAGGCCTCATGGCGCGCCGGCGTGGTGAAGCAGGCCCCGGCGAGGCCGATGATGGCATAAAGCACCAGCGCCACGCCGAGCCCGGCGGAGGCCACGCCCGTATGCGTGCCGCTGAGCAGGCCCGCGCCGGCAACGGTGCCGATCACGACACCGGCCATCATCGTCCACAGCCGCTTGCACAGGCCGCCGAAGGATGGGCCGGTCAGCAATTGCCACAGGTTGGTGACCGCCGACGGGATCAGCAGCAGGGCGGCGGCCTCAACCGGCGGCATCGTCACCGCCAGCAGCCCCATCGCCACGGTCGGCAGGCCCATTCCGACGACGCCCTTGACGAAACCCGCAGCGAGGAAGACGACGCCGATCCAGGCGATGACGCCGGCGCTCAGCATGATCGCACCCTGAGGACAGGATCAGTCATCCAGCAGCATGTCCGTGGCTTCAGACTCTGGACTGGGGTTTGCCAGCGCGGCGTCACGGCTGACGGTAGCCGCCATCGCGCATCCTCGCGGGCCGGGCTCCGCCCGCGCCACCGCAAGACAGGCCACGGCGACGGCCAGCACGATCGCCGTGCCTTCAAGAATGCCGGACCGGCCAGATGCTCGTTCGCGCATCGCACACCTCCATCGCAAATGGTTTGACGAAGATGCCGGCCGGCCACAATGTGGAAGTTGCGGTGTCAGCCTTCGGTCTGGACGAAGGCTGATGGAGATAGCAGGAGCAAGAGATGCGCTTCGATCTGGTCGATCTCCGGCTGTTCCTTCTGGTGGCCGAGCGCGGCAGCATCACCCATGGTGCCGAACTTGCCGGGCTCGCGCTGGCCTCGGCCAGCGCCCGCATCAAGGGCATGGAGGAGCGCCTCGGCGCGCCGCTCTGGAACGGCGCCGCCGTGGCGTGGTGCCGACGGCGGCCGGACAGGCGCTGCTGCACCATGCCAGGGCGGTGCAGAACCAGATCGAGGCGATGGCCGGCGACCTCGGCGCCTATGCCGAAGGCCTGCGCGCCCGCGTACGGCTCGCCGCCAACACCGCCGCCACGGCCGAACTCCTGCGCGACACCCTGCCGGCCTTCCTTGCCGCGCATCCCCGCATCGACATCGACCTCGACGAGCGCCCCAGCCACGAGATCGCCGAAATGGTGGCCAGCGGCGCCGCCGACCTCGGCATCGCCGCGACCTGGGCCGGCCTTGCGCATCTCGAGCAGAAACCGTTCTTCGTCGATCGGCTGGTGGTGATCGCCGCGCGGAACTGGCCAGGGCTGCCCGGCCTGCGTGCCGCCGGCCTCGCCGACATCCTCGGCGAGCCCTTCGTCGGTCTCAGCACCGGACATGCGCTGCAGGAGCACATCACGCGCCAGGCCGCCCGTCTTGGCGGCCATCTGCATGTTCGCATCCGCGTGCCCGGCCTCGACAATGTCTGCCGGCTCGTCGCGCAAGGCGCCGGCATCGCCATCGTGCCGGAAAGTGCCGCGCGCCGCTCAGCCCGCACGCTGCGCAGCCTGCGGCTCACCGAGGACTGGGCGACGCGTCAGCTCAACCTCTGCGCCCGCCGCTTCGACGAGCTGACGCCGCAGGCGAAATTGCTCGCCGCCGCGCTGGCCTGAAGCCGAGCCTGCGCCCACAACCGCGCGCGGGCGGCGCCGACATATCCCCATCAGCGTGGAATCATTGCCTTGCTTTTCGAAAATCCGTGACGTAGCTTGTTTGCATATAGGCAAAGAAATTGCCGATGTTTTTTCTCTTTGTGAAAGACTGACCTTTGCGGGAACATCTCGATCTGACTGACCGGCGGCTGGTCAAACAGCTGTCGCAGGACGCGCAGCCGGGCATCAACCGCATCGCCGAGATATTGGCGATTTCGGTGCCGACGGTGCGCTCGCGGCTGCGCAATTTGCTCGACCGCAACCTGCTCAAGATCGTCGGGCTGCTGAACCTGACCGAGCGCCCCGAGCTGATCTCGGCCATTGTCGGCATCAATGCCCAGGGGCGCGGCCGGGCCCGCGAGCTGGCGCAACGCATTTCCGAACTGCCCTTCGTCAACTCGGCCTCGGTGGTCACTGGGCGCTTCGACATCATCGTCGACGTGACCGTGGCCGGTGACGTCGCCGACCTCTACCGCGTCACCAGCGAGCTGATCCCGGGCGCCGGCGAGCCGGGTGAAGTCGTCCGCAGCGAGACCTTCGTTGTCATGGCGTCCTGCAACAAATGGGTCAGCCTGCCCGAAGGCTGCTGGTCGGACGACCGCAAGGAGCCGGCATGAAGATCGCGGTTCTCGGAGGCCTCGGCCTGCAAGGCCGGGCGGCGATCGCCGATCTCGTCGCCAGCGGTGTCGATGAAGTGGTTTGCGTCGACACGGCACCTGATGGTGCGGCCCGGCTTGGCGGCCTGACCGACCTTTCCCGCGTGCGCTTCGTCGTGCCCGAGGGCGCGATCGGCCCGGCCGTGGCCGGCGTGCTGGCGGATGTCGACGCCGTCATCGACCTATTGCCGCAGCCGCTGATGCGCGAGGCGGTCCAGGCCGCGATCGCCACGCGCACGCCGCTGGTCACCACCAATTACGGCAAGGCCATCGCCGACCTAGCGCCCGCCGCCGAACAGGCCGGGGTCTCGATCATGAGTGAATGCGGGCTCGACCCCGGCATCGACCTTGTGCTCTACGCGCGCGCCGCGAAGCAGTTCGACACCATCACCGCGATCGATTCCTATTGCGGCGGCATCCCCGAGCCGAAGGCGATGGCCAAGCCGCTTTGCTACAAGGTGAGCTGGAACTTCGACATGGTCCTGGTCAGCCAGAACCGCGACAGCGTGATGATCGAGGACGGGAAACGCGTCGCGGTGCCGGCCGCCCGCCAGCACGACAGTCCTTTCATCCACGAGATCGAGGTCGCCGGCCTGGGCAAGCTGGAAGCCTTCCCCAATGGCGATGCGCTGCACTATGTCGAGATGCTTTCCGCCGCCAAGGGGCTGCGCCGCTCGGGCCGCTACACGCTGCGCTGGCCCGGATGGTCGGCGTTCTGGGCGCCGCTGAAGGAGCTCGGCTTCCTCTCCGAGGACAAGGTTTCCGGCACCGCTGTCAGCCCGCGCGAATTCCTCGGCCGGCTGCTTGGACCGCAATTGCAATATGGCCCCGGCGAGAAGGACCTGTGCGTGATGCGCAATGTCTTCTCCGGCCTCGAAGGCGGCCGCGCCAAGACGGTGACGTCGGACCTGATCATCGAGCGCGACCTGGCTTCGGGCCTGTTCGGCATGAGCCTCGGCGTCGGCTATCCCGCCAGCATCGTGGCGCAGATGCTGGCGCGGCGCGAGATCACCGCACCGGGCCTTTTGAACCCGCTGCTGCATGTGCCCGACGGACCGTTCTTCGACGAGTTGGCCAAGCGCGGCATCAAGGTTGCCGAGACGGTGGCCTGGGACTGAGGACAAGAGATTTTCGAACGGTGGCCGCCGCCGGCAATGGCGCCCGCCGTTCAAAAAGGAGCCCAAGGGAATCCGCGGGCAAAACAACAACCACAACAGGGAGGAATGCCACATGAAGATTGCCAGACTTTTCATCGCCGGACTTGCGCTCGCGGGCTTGACCACTGCAGCCAGTGCCGGAGCACTCGACGACATCACCAAGCGCGGCGAACTGCGCGTCGCCGTCCAGACTCAAGGCCCCCCCTTCTCGCTGGTCGGCGCCAATGGCGAACGCACCGGCAGTTCGGTTGAACTCGCCGAACTGATGGCCAAGGAGATGGGCGTCAAGATCACCTTCCTCGACTTCGACTGGGACGGCCTGATCCCGGCGCTGCTGTCGGGCAAGGCCGACCTTCTGGTCGCCGACATGACGCCGACGCTGGCGCGCGGCATGAAGGTCGCCTTCACCACGCCCTACATGTATACGGGCAGCACCGTCTTCACCAAGGCCGACAGCAAGTTCAAGACCACCGAGGACTGCAAGGCCAAGGGCACCAAGATCGCCGTGCTGCTCGGCGCCACCGGCGAGAAGGAAGCCAAGACCGCCTTCCCCGATGCCGACATCAAGAGCTACAAGGGCGGCGGTCCGCTGCTGCTCGACGCCGTCAACAACGGCCAGGCCGATTGCGGCGTTAATGACGTCTCGGCGGTCAAGGGCCAGTCGACCGCCTACCCGGCCGGCACCTTCACCATCATGCCGGACCTCTTGTCGAAGGAGCCGCTTGCCTTCGCCACGCGCTATGACGAGCCGGACCTGTTGATCTGGATGAACCTGTTCCTCAACCAGGTCACTATCGACGGCCGCCTGCAGAAGAACCTCGACTACTGGGTCAATTCCGACGCCTGGAAGAAGGACCACTAAGCAGCGGTAGATCCAGGCGGTTTCGCGCGCGCCTTCGGCGCCGCGAAGCCGCCTGGAATTCGCTTCGTCACTTGCTTCGTCCGTCGCCCTTGGGCGCCTCAGGGAATTCACCCAACGATGCTCGAGAACTTCAGCTTCCGCACCATCGTCGAGTACCTGCCTCTGTTCGGGCAGGGCCTGATCACGACCGTCTGGCTGTCGGCGCTGTCCTTTGTCGGCGCGCTCGCCGTCGGCATCGTGCTGTGCGCCATGAACCTGCAGCGCGGCTGGTTGTTTCGCGCGCCGGCCAAGGCCTATATCGACGCCGTGCGCGCCACGCCCCTGCTGGCGCAGCTCTATTTCCTCTATTTCGGCCTGCCGCGGCTCGGCTTCGTCCTGCCGGAATTGGTCGTCGGCATCCTCGCGCTGTCGCTGAACAGCGGCGCCTATGTCGCTGAAATCATTCGCGCCGGCATCCTGTCGATCTCGCGCGGCCAGGTCGAAGCCAGCGTCGCCTCGGGCATGACCTACGTCCAGCGCATGCGCCTCGTCATCCTGCCGCAAGCCTTCAAGGTGACAATCCCGCCGCTGCTCGGCCAGGCGATCGTGCTGGTCAAGGATTCCGCGCTGCTGTCGCTGATCTCGGTCGCCGAGCTGACGCGCGCCGGCCAGTTGCTCGCCTCCGACCGCTTCATGCCGGCGGAAGGGTTTCTCACCATCGCCGCCTTCTACCTCTTGCTCTATTACTGCCTGAAGGGACTGGCCGCGCTGTCCAGCCGCTGGCTCGGCACGGCGGGGGCGCGCACATGATCTGGCAACAGTTCCTCAGCCTCGCCGGCTCCTATCCCCTCGCCTTGCGCGGCCTCGGCATGACAGTGGTGCTGTCGCTGATCAGCCTGGTGCTCGGCACCCTGCTCGGCTTCGGCCTCGGCATCTTGCGGACCGGCGGCAACCGGCTGATCAGCTCGGTGATCGGCGCCTGGGTCGACCTGATCCGCGGCACGCCGTTCCTGGTGCAGATCTTCCTGATCTTCTTCATCCTGCCGGAGTTCGGCATCGAGCTCGACGCCTTCACCGCCGGCATCATCGCGCTGACCAATCTGGCTGCCTGCTTCATCTGCGAGATCGTCGCCGCCGGCATCCGCTCGGTGCCGACCGGCCAGGTCGAGGCGGCACTGGCATCGGGCCTGTCGCGCTGGCAGCGCATGCGCCGGTGGTGCTGCCGCAGGCGATGCGCATCGTGCTGCCGCCGCTGGTCGGACAATATGTGCTGCTGATCAAGGATTCCTCTGTCGTCTCGGCGATCGGGCTCACCGACCTCACCCGCGTCGGCTGGCTGGTGGTGCAGCGCGTGCCCAACGGCCTGCTGGTGTTCTTCCTCGTCGGCGTTGGCTATTTCATCGTCTGCTATCCCCTGATCATGCTGGCCCGCCGGCTCGAACGCCGCATGGGCGCGGCCCATGGCGAGGTGCAGTTGTGACATCGAACCCCAAAGGTCCGGCAAGCATGACCAAAACCGGCATGATCGACTTTCGCCGCGTCAACAAATGGTTCGGCGCGCTCAACGTGCTGAAGGACATCACGCTCAGCGTCGAGCCGCGCGAAGTGGTCGTCGTCTGCGGCCCGAGCGGCTCGGGCAAGAGCACGCTGATCCGCTGCATCAACGGCCTGGAGACGATCAAGGACGGCGATCTCATCGTCGACGGCCAGCGCCTAGGCGACCCCACCACCAACATGACGCAGCTGCGCACCGAGATCGGCTTCGTCTTCCAGTCGTTCAACCTCTACCCGCACAAGACCGCGCTCGAGAACGTCACGCTCGCCCCCATCCATGTCCGCAAGATCCCGCGCGCCGAGGCCGAACAGGCCGGGCGCGAATTGCTGGCCAAGGTCGGTCTCGCCGACAAGGTCGACGCCTATCCGGCGCAGCTTTCCGGCGGCCAGCAGCAGCGCGTGGCGATCGCCCGCTGCCTCGGCATGCGGCCCAAGATCATGCTGTTCGACGAACCGACCTCCGCGCTCGATCCCGAGATGATCTCCGAAGTGCTCGACGTCATGGTCGCCGTCGCCGAGGAAGGCATGACCATGATGGTGGTGACGCATGAGATGGGCTTTGCCCGCAAGGTCGCCCAGCGCGTGGTGTTCATGGACGCCGGCGCCATTGTCGAAAGCGGCACGCCGGACGAGTTCTTCTCGCATCCCAAGACCGACCGCAGCCGCGCCTTCCTGAGCAAGATACTCAGGCATTGAGGGCGGCGACAGGGAGCGCCTTCTCGGCGCTTCCCGTCAATCTGTCCGGCGACCGTTGTATCAATCGAAGAATAGCGTTGCCTTGCAACGGATCTGGACGCCGTCCGGGCCGAATTGTTCAGTCCGGTCATCGGTCGTCGTGACAGGCCGACCGGCTGCCCTTCCGCTGCGCGCGAAAGGGCAAGCCGTCCGGTTGGGTGCTCAGGCTGCCGTCGGATAGTCCGTATAGCCCCTGGCGTCGCCGCCATAGAACGTCGCCTTGTCGGGGGCGTTGAGTTCAGCATTCCGCTTCAACCGGCTGACGAGGTCGGGATTGGCGATGAACAGCTTGCCGAACGCGACAAGGTCCGCCTTGCCGTCGGCAACGGCCTTTTCGGCCAGGTCCTTGTCGTAGCCATTGTTCACCAGCCAGGCACCGCGTCCGCCAGCCTTGTGATAGGTGGCCTTGAGTTCCGCGTAGTCGAACGGCTTGTCGCCCTGGCTGAAGTCGCGCGCGCCGCCGGTCGCGCCTTCCACGATATGGATATAGGCCAGGCCCCGGCTGCCCAGGCCCGCCACCACATGGTTGAACAACGGCTGCGGATTGGCATCCGAAGTGTCGTTGGCGGGCGTCACCGGCGACAGCCGGATCCCGGTCCTGCCGGCACCGACGGCGCCCGTGACCGCGTCGACCACCACGAACAGGAAGCGCGTCCGGTTCTCGATGGAGCCGCCATAGTCATCGGTGCGATGGTTGGTGCCCGAGCGCAGGAACTGGTCGACGAGATAGCCATTGGCACCATGGATCTCGACGCCGTCGAAACCCGCTACCTCGATCGCCGCCTTGGCGGCGCGGCGGAAATCGTCGACGATGCCGGGGATTTCGGCCGCATCTAGCGCGCGCGGCTCGGAGGTCTCGGCGAACTCGCCGCTGCCATCCGGCTTGACCAGGAAGGTTTTGGAGTTTGCCCTGATCGCCGACGGCGCCACCGGCTTGCCGCCGCCGGGCTGCAACGAAACATGTGAGATGCGTCCGACATGCCAGAGCTGGACCACGATCTTGCCGCCGGCTCTATGGACCGCGTCCGTGACACGCTTCCAGCCGGCAAGCTGGTCCGCGCCATAGAGGCCGGGCACGTCGGCATAGCCCTGGCCCTGATGGCTGATGGCGGTGGCCTCCGTCACGATCAGCCCGGCCGTGGCGCGCTGGCCATAATAGGTGACCGAGAGGTCGCCGGGGACCGCATTGGGTGAACGATTGCGCGTCAGCGGCGCCATGACGATGCGGTTCGCCAGCGCCAGGTCGCCGGCCTGCAGCGGATCAAAGAGTGTAGTCATGAGAAAAAGCCTTTCGTGGGGGGACGGGGGAGGATTGTCAGAGATCGGATAGGGCGGCCTGGAAGGCGGCGATGGTTTCTTCATTGCGCTTGTAGAAGACCCATTGGCCGACCCGCCGTGTCGTGACGAGGTCGGCCGACGCCAGCGTCGCCAGATGCGCCGAGACGCTGGACTGCGCCAGGCCGCGACGGTCGAACTGGCTGGCGCAGACACCCATCTCGAGCGGATGCGCCTGCGCGGCGAAGTGCCGTTCAGGCTCCTTCAGCCACGCCAGGACATCCCGTCGAAACGGATGCGCCAGCGCCTTCAATATGATGTCGTTGTCCATCTTCACCTGCATCGATCTCAACCGATATATAGATCGGCTAGAGACGATATGGCAGGAATACCATTCCATTCTTGCCGGCGATCGGAGAAAGCGGCACCCCGGACGAGTTCTTCACGTACCCCAAGACCGACCGCACGTGCGCCTTCCTCAGCAAGATACTCAGGCATTGAAGGCACGGCATCCCGCCGCGCTTTAGGTCGCCTCTTCCGGATTGCCCCCAATCGCGAACGCAACCCGGCCGGCGGGCCCTCTCAAAAGCGCGATGGCAAGGAACGCGATCACGCCGGTCGCGGCGGCGGCCACCAGCACCCACAGCGAATTGGCGACGGATGTCCGCGCCATCATGAAGGCGAGCGCGAACGGCGCGAAGGACGACGTGAACTGGCGGGCCGCACTCGCCCAGCCCAGCCGCGCGCCATAGCCTTCGCGGCCGAAGAGCTCGAGCGGCAAGGTGCCGCCGACGATGCTGGTGAGGCCGGAACCGAGGCCGAACAGGAACACGAACAGGAAGGCGCCGGGCAGCCATGGCGTGGTCAGCAGCAGCGCGCACAGCCCGGCCGTGAGCAGCGACGCGGCGATGACGGCGAGATGCGTTTGCTGAAGGCGCCCGCCAAACAGCATGTTGACCAGCCGGCTGGCGACCTGCGCCGGCCCGAACAGGGTCGAAACGAAGAGGCCGGCGGTGCCCAGCCCAAGTGCCGCCGTCAGCGGCACCATGTGGATGAGGATCGCCGACAGCACGAAACCCTCGGTGGCGAAACCCGCCAGCATGAGGAGAAACGCCACCCGTCCGCGGCGCGCATCGAGCGGCGCGCCCGCTTCATGCGCCAGGGCTCGTCCCTCGCCTTGCGGCGCGACCGTCGCGTGGCGGCGCGACAGGCGCATCAGCCAGGCGTGGATCGGCAGGCAGAGCCCGAGATTGAGCGCGGCGAACAGCAGGTAGACCTCGCGCCATGTCAGATGGGCATGCAGCGCCGAGGTCAGCGGCCAGAACAGGGTCGAGGCGAATCCCGCGATGAGCGTCAGGTGGGTGATACTGCGTTGCGGCCTGGGAACACCAATCTGCACGATCGCCACGAAGGCGGCGCGTAGAGGACGAAGCTGGAAGCCAGCTCCATCGCCAGCAGCGCGAGAACGAACGTCACCCGGCCGGGCGAGACGGCGCACAGCGCCAGCGCTATGGCCGCGGCGACCGAGCCGATGGTCATGATGCGCCCGGCGCCGAAGCGGTCGGCCCAACGCCCCGCCGTCGGCGCGAACAGGCTGCCGGCGAACAGCGAGGCGGACAGGGCGCCGAACACCCACCCTTGCGTGAGGCCGAATTCCCGGGCCATCGCCGGCGCCAGGATCGAGAAGCTGTAATAGAGCGTGCCATAGCCGATGATCTGGGTCAGCCCGAGCCCCCAGATCGCCTTGCGCAGGGCGGACCGGTCAGGCATCGACGCCGGCCGCCACGACTTTTTTCGCCTCGGTGCCGGTCGGCGCGGTTCCGCAGCCGCAGCCCGATGCGCCACTTGCCTTGGCGTCGGCATCCCTGACACAGCACGCATCGGCAGTGGCGGGAGCAGGCCCGCCGCAGCAACCCGCACTGTCCTCCGGTCCCACCACGACATCGGCGCTGCACACGCCGGTCTCCGGCAGCACCAGGTGCACCTCGCGGGCGGCTGCGTGATCTCCGGCAATGTCGGCGACCACGGAGCGGACCTGCTCGTAGCCGGTAGCCATCAGGAAGGTCGGGGCGCGGCCGTAGGATTTCGAGCCAACGATGGTGAAGCCGGGTTCGGGATGGGCGAGTTCGCGGATGCCATGCGCCGGAACCGTGCCGCAGGAGTGAAAGTTCGGATCGATCAGCGGCGCCAGCGCCGGCGGCGCTTCGACAACGGGATCGAGCGCGATGCGGATTTCGCTGAGGAACGACAGGTCGGGCCGGAAGCCGGTGGCGACGACGATACGGTCGACGGCAAGGCTGAACGGCTTGCCGGCCAGGCTGGCGTCGACGGCGAGCCCCTCGCCCTGCATTGCGATGCGGTTGACGGCGAAGGGAGCCAGCATGTTCAGCCTGCCGTCCGCCATCGCCTGCTTGGCGGCCAGCCCCAGCGCGCCGCGTTCGGGCAACTGGTCGTTCAGCCCGCCGCCAAGCAATCTCTCGACGCTGCCGTGGCGCAGCGCCCAGAAGATCTCGGTGCCCGGTGCCGCGGCCCGCAATTCCATCAGCGCCAGCGCGACGTTGATGGCCGAATGCCCGCCGCCGATGACGAGGACGCGCTTGCCCGCATAGTCTTTTCTCGCCTTGCCGACCACGTCGGGAATACCATAGGCGATGCGCGCCGAGGCCGCGCCTTCGCCGGCAACCGGCAACCCGTCGACGCCGATCGGGTTCGGCCGCCACCATGTTCCGGAGGCGTCGATGACGGCGCGTGCGAGAACGCGGTGCTCGCCGCCGGCATCGCGATAGCGGATGACGAAGGGCGCGTCCTTGCGTCCCTCATTGGCGACCTTGTCATGTCCCTGGCGGGTGATCGCGGTGACCTCGGCGCCGAGCTTCAAATTGTCGGCGATCGCGGGAAGTGCGGCGAGCGGCGCCAGATAATCGCGCACGATCTCGCCGCCGGTCGGCAGGCCGCGCATGGCCGGCGCCGTCCAGCCGGAGCGGTCGAGCAGCGCCCGCGCCGCCGCGTCGATATTGTATTCCCAAGGCGAAAACACCCGCACATGACCCCATTCGAGCAGTGCCGCGCCAACGCTTTCACCGCGTTCGAGGATGAGCGGACGGATGCCGCGCTCGACGAGATGCGCGGCGGCGGCGAGGCCGACCGGGCCAGCGCCGATCACCGCGACGGGAAGGTTTGCCATCATGTCCATTGGTTCGATCCTTCCGGTATCTTCGAATTATTGAGACAAAAAAATCAAGCCAGCGCCTTGCCGACGGCGGGCGCGCAACTGGCGTCGGCGCAGCACTCGTCGGCGAGATAGCCGATCAGGGCATTCATGCCGGGATAGTTGGCGCGGCAGATCAGCGTCGTCGCTTGCCGCTCCTGCGTCACCAGACCGGTGTCGACCAGCCGCTTGAGGTGATGCGACAGCGTCGAGGAGGGAATATCTAGCTTGCCCTGGACGCTGCCCACGGGCAGCCCGCCCTCGCCGGCGCGCACCAGGATGCGGTAAAGTTGAAGCCGTGTCGGGTTGCCGAGCGCTTCGAGCTGGGAGGCTGCTTTTTCGAGTTTCATCGAAATAACCTACACGACACTTTTCGAACCGTCAAGACTATTTCGAAGAATATAGAAATACTATCGGCCGGCGCGCTTGCCCGCGTTGACCACCTCGCCATCCTCCTTGGTGAACGCGCCGATCTCCGGGTTGGGCAGGATGTCCAGCACCTTTTCCGACGGCCGTGCCAGGACGACACCGAGCGGGCTGACGACGATCGGCCGGTTGATCAGGATCGGATGCGCCAGCATGAAATCGAGGATCTCGTCGTCGGACCATTTCGGATCGGCAAGGCCGAGTTCGGCATAGGGCGTGCCCTTCTCGCGCAGCAACTCGCGCGGCTTCATGCCCATCTCCGCGATCAGCTCGACCAGTCTTTGCCGTGACGGCGGCGTCTTCAGATATTCGATCACCTCCGGCTCCTCGCCGGACTGCCGGATAATCGCCAGCGTGTTGCGCGACGTGCCGCAGGCCGGATTGTGATAGATGGTGACGGTCACTTCGCGGCCCTCTCTGTCGACATGGTGTTCCTGACGGCGGCGCCCTCTTCGTACCAGCCCTTGCTGCGATTGACGATCCACACCACCGACAGCATGACCGGAACCTCGATGAGGACGCCGACCACGGTCGCCAGCGCCGCACCCGAATTCAGCCCGAACAGCGCGATCGCCGCCGCCACCGCCAGCTCGAAGAAGTTCGACGCGCCGATCAGCGCCGAGGGCCCGGCCACGCAGTGCCGCTCGCCTGTGATGCGGTTGAGCAGATAGGCAAGGCCGGAGTTGAAGTAGACCTGAATCAGGATCGGCACCGCCAGCAGCGCGATCACCAGCGGCTGGGCGATGATCTGCTCGCCCTGGAAGCCGAACAGAAGCACCAGCGTCGCCAGCAGGGCAACCAGTGACAAGGGCTGCAGCGCGGCCAGCAGCGCATCGAGCCCGCCCTGCCCCTTCGCCGCCAACAGCCGGGCGCGGACCAGCTGCGCGACGATCACCGGCAGGACGATGTAGAGCGCGACCGACAGCACCAGCGTGCCCCATGGCACGGTGATCGCCGACAGGCCGAGCAGCAGCCCGACGATGGGCGCGAAGGCGACGATCATGATCGCGTCGTTGAGCGCCACTTGCGACAGCGTGAAATTCGGCTCGCCGCGCGTCAGGTTCGACCAGACGAACACCATTGCCGTGCACGGGGCCGCGGCCAGGATGATCAGCCCGGCGATGTAGGAATCGATCTGCGCGGCGGGCAGCCACGGCCGCAGCAGCCAGCCGATGAAGAGCCAGCCGAGCAGCGCCATCGAGAACGGCTTCACCGCCCAGTTGATGAACAGCGTCACGCCGATGCCGCGCCAATAGGTGCCGACGCTGGCCAGCGAGGCGAAGTCGACGCGCAACAGCATCGGCACGATCATCAGCCAGATCAGCACGGCGACGGGAATGTTGACCCTGGCGATTTCGGCCGCCGCGATGGCGCCGAACACGCCCGGCAGCAAATGGCCGAGCGCGACACCAGCGACGATGCACAGCGCCACCCACACCGTCAGGTATTTCTCGACGAAGCCGATGCCGGGGCGCGCCGCCTCGCCAGCGTTCAGAACGTGATCGGTCATGATGAGGTTCCTTGGCTCAGCCGGCCTTCGGCAGGTTGCGGCCGATCTCGTCCAGCCGCTTCTGCAGGGCGAGCTTGTCGACCATGTTCACCGGCAGACTGACGAAGGTCGAGATCCGGTTGTTGAGCATGCGGTAGGCTTCGGCGAAGGCGAGATGCTTTTCGGCGTCCGTGCCTTCGACGGCAGCGGGATCGGGAATGCCCCAATGTGCCGTCATCGGCTGCCCCGGCCAGATTGGACAGGACTCGTTGGCGGCGTTGTCGCAGACCGTGAAGACGAAGTTCATCTCCGGCGCGCCGGGAACCGCGAACTCTTCCCAGCTCTTCGAGCGAGCGAAAGACGTGTCGTAGTTGAGGCTTTTCAGCAATTGCAGCGCGTAGGGATGCACCTCGCCTTTCGGCTGCGATCCGGCCGAATAGGCCTTGAACTTTCCGGCGCCGACACGGTTCAGGATCGCTTCGGCAAGGATCGACCGGGCCGAATTGCCGGTGCACAGAAACAGCACGTTGAATGTCGGATTGCTCATTGGCGATTGCTCCCACACAAGATTAACAGCCGCACGCCACGGCATTGATGACGGGACGGCAGAGCTCCGGCGCCCCGTTGCAGCAATCTTCCATCAGATAGGCCAAAAGGTCGCGGAAGCCGGTCATGTCGGCGACGTAGCGCACGATGCGGCCGTCGCGTTCGGGGCGGATCAGCCCGGCATGGGCCAGCACCTTCAAATGCGCCGACATGGTGTTCTGGACCGTATCCAGCCTTGTGGCGATCTCGCCCGCCGCAATGCCTTCCGGACCGGCGCGCACCAGCAGCCGGAAGACATCCAGCCGCGTCTCCTGGCCAAGCGCGGCCAGCGCGTTCAACGTGCCTTTTTTATCCATATATCCGAATCCTTGGATTTATGGATTTCTAGATACCGCCTTCCCTGCGATCTGTAAAGCGATCTGGAGGCAGCGCCTTCGCCTGCCACTATACGACCGCCAGCACCTTTCCCGTATCGTGCTGGCGCACGAAATCCACGCGAGCGCCGTCCCAGTGGTAGCTGTAATGCCGGCCCTGGACCGGAACGGTGATCGCGTCCGGCCAGAAGATACCGATGCAGCCCCCGCCCCGTCTGCGCACGCTGTTCCACACCAGCCCGTCGCTGCCGGCGGCCCGCAGGGCGCGCCCTTCCGCCTGCGAGGCGGTGTAGTCGTCCGGGTCGAGCACGCCGGGCACCGCGTTCACGTCGTCGAGGTCGCGGTCGACACTGCCGATCAGCACGCGGAAATCCGCCGTCCAGCCCGCATCCTCGTTGGTGGCGCGCATGAATTTCTGATGGTGGTGGATGGTTTCGGCCAGCGCCACCTCCTCGCTGTCGCCGGCATAGTAGATTCCGTAGCTGCCATCCGAGAACCGGCCCGGCCGCAGCGTCGAACAATGCACGAAGGGCGCCATCACGAAGCTGGCGCCGGGGCCGGAAACCCGCCTTGCCGCCGGCACCTTGCCGAGGTCGCCGAGTTCGAGCCGGATGCGCGGGTTCGTCTTCTCCTCGACGGCCGCCAGTGCCTCCCAGTCGCGCGGGTCGGCAATGTCCTCGAAGAGGTCGATCGGGGGATGGATGGAGCGGATGATGCGGAAGGTCTGGTGCCAGTCGACGCGGCGACGGACCGCAAGCCCACTCACCATGCACCACGCTCCGCATCGAGCCATTCGCGCATCGCGGCGAGATCGGCGATTTCTCCGCGCAGCATCAGGTCGAGGGCCGACTGGCCGCCGAAGGTGGCATTGGGCTTGCGGATCCAGGCGTAGCCGCGCGCCGGCTCGGTGAAGAGATAGCGCAGGCCTTTGTGGATGCCCATCAGGTGCGCCATGCGGGTGCGCAGGTCGCGGTCGATCCTGCCGATGCCGCCTTCCTTCCAGCGTGCCCAGGTGCGCGCCGACATGCCGCCGAGCAGGATGCAGGCCTCGCTATCGGTGAGATTCCAGGCCTTGAACAGGTTGACCGTGGTGCGCGCCAGCGCGCCCGCCTCGTCGTCGGTAATGACGCTGCCAACCGTGGACGGTGTCGTGACTATGGGCTGAAGCTGCATTTTCGCTCCCTCGCTATTGGCAGATATATAGCATGGATTTGCCAAATGGCAAGGATGGGGTCGTAGGGCAACGGCTTTCAGATCAATGAAAATTCCGAACTTTAAGGGGGACTGCCAATCGCCGGGCCAAGTGCCGCCCCTCACCTGCCTGCCGGCATCCTCTCCCCGTAGTGACGGGGAGAGGGGCGCTGTCATCGCCGGTTTCGCCAATCACCAGCGTCGCAAGAAAAGGCACCGGCGTTGCGGCTAGCCCCCTTCTCCCCGTCACTATACGGGGAGAAGTGCCCGGCAGGGCGATGAGGGGCGGCGCCGACCTCGCAATGATTCCGGCTCCAACAGGCCGAGTGCCGTGTCGAACGGACGGCGCGTCTTGCCTACTCCGCCGCCTCATACCCCGCGATGCCCTTGATCTCGAGGAAATCCTCGAGCCCGTATTCGGCATATTCGCGGCCGTTGCCCGACTGCTTGTAGCCGCCGAACGGCAGGCCGGCGTCCCAGGTCGGATAGTTGATGTAGACGTTGCCGGAGCGCATGCGCGCCGCCACGTCGCGCGCCTTCTTGATGTCCTTGGCCTGGATGTAGGAGGCCAGGCCGTAGACGGTGTCGTTGGCCTGCTCGACCGCCTGTTCGACGGTGTCATAGGGCAGGATCGCCAGCACCGGCCCGAAGATCTCCTCGCGCGCGATGCGCATGTCGTGCGTGACGTCGGCGAACACCGTCGGCCGGATGTAGTAGCCGCGGTTGAGTTCAGCCGGCCGGCCGGGGCCGCCCGCGACCAGCGTCGCACCCTCGTCGATGCCGCTCTGGATGAGGTCCTGGATCTTGTCGAACTGGACTTGGCTGACCACCGGGCCAAGCCTGGTGCCAGCGGCGTCAGCGGGACCGACGGTGAACTTTTCCGCCGCTGCCTTGGCATAGCCCGCCGCCTCGTCATGGCGGTCGCGCGGCACGAACATGCGCGTCGGCGCGTTGCAGGACTGGCCGCTGTTGCCGAAGCAGCCGGCGACGCCCTTGGTGACGGCGGTGGCGAGATCGACATCCGGGAACAGGATGTTGGCCGACTTGCCACCAAGTTCCTGGTGCACGCGCTTGACCGTATCGGCGGCGGCCTTGGCCACCAGGATGCCGGCGCGGGTCGAACCGGTGAACGACATCATGTCGATGTCGGGGTGGCTGGAAAGCGCCTGGCCGACACCCGGGCCATCGCCGTTGACGAGGTTGAACACGCCCTTCGGCACGCCGGCCTCGTCGATGATCTCGGCAAAGATGATGGCGTCGAGCGGCGCGATTTCCGACGGCTTCAGCACCATGGTGCAGCCGGCGGCAAGCGCCGGACCCACCTTGCAGGTAATCTGGTTCAGCGGCCAGTTCCACGGCGTGATCAGGCCGACGACGCCGATCGGCTCCTTGACGATCAGCGACGAGCCCTTGGCGTGACGGAACTGGAACGACTTCAGAACCTCCGCCATCTTCTGCAGATGCGCCAGCCCGACACCGACCTGGCTGTCGAGCGCGAACTGGCGCGGCGCACCCATCTCGCGTGACACGGCCAGCGCCAGATCGGCGCTGCGCTTCTTGTAGACTCGATGACGCGGTTGAGGATATCGAGCCGCTCTTCGACCGACGTGAAGCCGAACGTGTTGAAGGCGCGCTTGGCGGCGGCCACCGCCTTGTCGACATCGGCCTTGGAGCCAAGCGAGATCTGCGCGAAGGCGTCTTCGTTCGACGGATCGATGACATCGAGCGTGTTGGGCACGACAGGATCGACCCACGCGCCATCGATATAGAACTGCAGATTGTGTGACATGGTTTGCTCCTAGGGGATGTGCCGCGTGGCCGTGCCGACCGTCATATCTGGCTAGAAATAACGATGCACAAACGGCGTTGTCAAACGCAACCCCCGAAATGGTTGAGCCAGCGCGCCAGTCGTTGAGCCAGGGGCCAGCACCTGCCTGGTGAGGATGACTACAGCAACGTATGTCCAGCCTCGACCAGAAGCCGCCTCGCGGCGGCCTGATCCGTCGCTTTCACCAGGAGATGGTCGCCATCGAAGGTGGACACCACGAAGATGCCCAACCCGTTTTCCGACAACGGCCTGATGACCGACAGCACGATACCGGTCTCGCCGAAGGCAAACGGCCCTTCGAATTTGAAGGCGACCCAGTCGCCGTCCTGCCTGACGGCATCCGGCACGCGATCCTGCGGGCAGACGATCGAAAGTTCGTCGTCGGTCCTGGTGATGCTGACAAAGCCGGGCCCGTCCGCCCAACCGGGAATGGTGTCGTTCGGCTCAAGCCGCGAAATCGCGTAAAGCCTGGGAAGTTGCTTCAATCTGATCCTGGCAGTCATTGTCGAGTCCCGCTCTTCCGATTGCCGGCTATCGCGCCAGTTTCTTGCTCATATAGACCGTCATTCCGCCCATGAACGGCTCTTCGCGGTCGATTACATAGCCGTGCCGTTTGTACAGCGACACATTGGCCTCGAAGGCGCCATTGGTCAGCAGCTGAAGCTCGCGCCGGCCGGCTTCACCCGCCCTGCGCTCGGCCTGTTCCAGCAGCAGCCGGCCGATCCCCCTGCCCTGCGCCAGCGGCGCGACGCAGACATTCTCGATCCAGAGATGATCGTCGGCCAGCATGGTTTCGATCATCCCGACCATGCGGCCCTCCTCGATGGCGAGATCGAACGAGTGCTCGGCAACGGCCTTGTCGTAGTCGGCGCGCATCGGCAGCGGCTCGCGGCCGATCAGCGGCACCCACTTGGCATAGGCGGCGCGCACGATATCCCTGATGGCTGTGGCATCAGCGGGTTCGGCCGGCCGAAGCCAGATGGAAGTAACGATGGTCATCACAATGCTCCAGACATGGAAAACCCCGCCGGCGGTTTCGCGGGCGGGGCTGGGAAACGAACGAACCGGATCTATCGTGCCGGTCTTTGTCGTCGCGCGATCAGCTCGCCGCTCCGCACCGTGCGGGAGCGGCGTCGCTTGGTGTTGGCGGGCGCAAGGACGAACATGGCGTCAAGCTGGAACAGGAGCAGCGGCGCTGTCAAGACGGCCGCTCGATCGGTAATGTCCCATATCGGCGACGCGGTTCTGGCCTTCAGGTCCGCCAAGCAGGGAATCGCTATATATGCTTTGCCGTAACGGCCGTAACGGCAATGGATCGATGGACAAGATATGACCGGGACGCTGAACAAGACGGTGCGGATGGTCGCCATCCTGAACCTTGGCTATTTCGGAATCGAGTTTGCCGTAGCCGTCTGGATCGGATCGGTATCGCTGTTCGCCGACAGCATCGATTTTCTTGAGGATGCATCCGTCAACCTGCTGATCATGGTCGCGCTGGGCTGGACCATCCGCAATCGAGCACGGCTCGGAATGGCCTTGGCGGGGGTACTCCTGATCCCGGCCTTGGCGACCCTTTGGACGGCCTGGCAGAAGTTCAACATTCCAATTCCGCCGGCGCCCGTTCCGCTGACGCTGACCGCTGCTGGCGCGATCCTCGTCAACCTGTCATGCGCGCTCATGCTCGCTCGCTATCGCCATCACAGCGGCAGCCTCACTCACGCGGCATTCCTGTCGGCACGCAACGATGTCCTGGCGAATGTGGCAATCATCGCCGCCGGCCTGGTCACGGCATTTGTGTGGAACTCGGCCTGGCCGGACATTGTCATCGGCCTTGCAATCGCCGCCATGAATGCGGACGCCGCCCGCGAGGTTTTCACCGCCGCGAGACGCGAGTTCGCGGAAAGCCAGATTCCAAGCTGAGACACGACCGCTCGCTCGGGCACGCCCCTTGCCGGATTGGGTCTCGCCTATCTGCCCGAGGACCAGGTGACGACCTGCCTGGCCGACGGCCGGCTGGTGCGGGTGCTCGCCGACTGGTGCGCGCCCTTCGCCGGCTATCACCTCTATTACCCCAGCCGCCGCCAGGCGACGCCCGCCTTCTCGTTGCTGGTCGATGCCCTGCGCTATCGTGGCTAGGGCCGAGAAATGGAGCCCGGTTTTCGCAAAAGACCGTGCTCAAACAAACGGATAGAGTTCCATCCCGATTCATTCCGGATGGAACAGTCGCCAGAGCGCAGTCCATCTGGACTGCATCTGGGAGTGTTCTATCTTCCTGGCTGAACGTGATCTGACGGAAGCACCGGAGCAATCGCCGTGACCGACCCCGATCTTACCGACACCTATCTCGGCTATATCGCCTGCCTCAACAATCAGGACTGGCGAAACCTTCACCGGTTCGTTCATGACGAGGTGCACTACAATGGCGACCGGATCGGATTGGCCGGGTACCGCAAGATGCTGGAACGGGACTTTTCCGAAATTCCCGACCTCTATTTCGACATCCAGCTGCTGGTCTCCGATACGCCGTTCATAGCCAGCCGGCTTCAGTTCAACTGCACGCCAACGGCAAATTTCCTTGGCCTGCCTGTCAACGGCAGGAAAGTCTCCTTCAGCGAGAACGTTTTCTATGAATTTCTCGACGGCAGGATCAGGCATGTCTGGTCGGTCATCGACAAGGCGGCCATCGAAGCGCAGCTTTGACGGTATGTCGTAGCGGATGAGATAGGTCGTCCTTGCGGCTGGTGGTAAACTTGCCTACCTTGCGTATGCAGGAGAAGACACATATGGCGAATGTCGAGAAAGTGAGCGTTGCCCTCACCCCTGAAATGGCAAGCATGATGCGCGAGGTCGTCGCGGCCGGCGAATACGCCTCGGCGAGCGAAGTCATGCGTGAGGCGCTTCGCGAGTGGAAGTTTCGCCGGACGCAACGCGATCAGGCTGTCGACGAGTTGGGACGGCTTTGGGACGAAGGCTTGGCAAGCGGCAACGCCGTCGACGGACGCGAAGCCTTCGCCCGGATCAAAAGCAAGCTCGATGCAAAGATCGCTGAGCGCACGTCGCGATGACGCTGCGCCTACGGCCGGAAGCCGAAGCGGACATCGAGGCCATCGCGCTCTACATCGCCGAGGATAGCCCGTCCGCAGCGTTGCGTTGGTATGATGAGATCCATGCCCATTGCCAACGTATCGCCGATATGCCGGGAATGGGTGTTGCCCGGCCGCAAGTGCGAGCGGGCTTGCGCACGGTCCCCGCCGGAAATTACCTGATCCTGTATCGCCAGATCGATGACGGCGCCGAGATTGTACGCGTGGTTCATGGCGCGCGACGATGGCAGGAATTGCTGTAGTCGGATGGTTGAATGGTCCTCAACTCCAACCGTTCGTAAAAATCGATCATTCTAACGAGAATAATTCGTTGGAAAGATCGGTTCAGGAATGGCATTCCTCCGGCCTACTCGCCTGGAGCATTGCATTGTCTTTCCTTACCCACATCGCGAACGATATTCCCAACAGCCTGATTTCCGCCGATCCGGCCGGGCACCGGAACCGCCTCAATTCGGTGTGGAATGGGATCATCCCCGGCATCGTCCTTGTCGCGATGATCACGGGCGTCGCCTTCTCGGCCCGCAATGTCTCCGGCTTCGCTTTGTTCAGCCCAATGATCCTCGCCGTCGTCGCCGGCATGATCTACTCCAATGTGCTCGGCACGCCCGCCCACGCCGGGGCCGGCATCGCCTTTTCGCAGCGCCGGCTGTTGCGCTTCGCCATCGTGCTGCTCGGCTTCCAGCTGACGCTTGGCCAGGTGGTGTCGATCGGCGCCAGCGGCGTCGGCATTGTTGCACTGACGCTCGGCGCCACCTTCGTCTTCACCGTCACGCTCGGCCGGCTGATCGGCGTCGACGCCAGGCTGGCGCAGCTGATCGCCGCCGGCACCTCGATCTGCGGCGCCTCGGCCATCGTCGCCACCAACATCGTCACCGATGCACGCGACGAGGACGTCACCTACGCCGTCGCCTCGATCACGCTGTTCGGCACCGTCGCCATGCTCGGCTTCCCGCTGCTGGCGTCCGTACTCGGCCTCGACCAGCACGCCTTCGGCCTGTGGGCCGGCGCCTCGATCCATGAGGTGGCGCAAGTCATCGGCGCCGGCTTCCAGAACGGCACCCAGTCTGGCGAGATCGCCACCGTCGCCAAGCTCACCCGCGTCGCCATGCTGGCTCCTATGGTCATCGCGCTCGGCCTGATGGCGCGCCGCAAGAGCAGCGATCAGGCAAGCGATCAATCCGGGGCGCGGCCGCCCATGCCGTGGTTCGTCGCCGCTTTCGTCGCCGTCGTGGCGCTGAACAGCCTGGTCGCGGTGCCGGCCGAAGTGAAATCGGCGATGGCGATAGCCACCACCATCATGCTGACCATGGGGCTGGCCGCCATGGGCCTGCAGGCCGATATTTCGCAGCTGCGCTCGCGTGGCCTGCGCCCGCTGGCGCTCGCCTTCTCGGCCTTCCTGTTCATCGGCGGCTTCAGCCTGATGCTGGTGAAGCTTGTCGGCTGATCAATCCTCGAAGGAACTCGTCGCGACATAGATCGCCGCCAGCGTCTCTATGCCGGCCTGGTCGGCCTGGTCGAAGCGCCCAGGCAGCGGGCTGTCGAGGTCGAGCACGCCGAAGACGCCTTCATCGTCTTCGAGCAGCACGACCAGTTCCGAGCGCGAGTCGGCATCGCAGGCGATGTGGCCGGGAAAATCATGCACATCCTTGATCAGCATCGAGGAGCCGAGTTCGACCGCGGTTCCGCACACGCCCTTGCCGACGGCGATGCGCACGCAGGCCGGCTTGCCCTGGAACGGCCCCAGCACCAGTTCCTCGTCGGATGCCAGGAAATAAAAGCCGGCCCAGTTGAGGTCCGGCACCATCTGGAAGATCAGCGCGGCGGTGTTGGCGGCGTTCGCAATCGAGTCGCGCTCGCCCTCGAGCAGCGCCTTCAATTGCGTGGCGAGGTCGCGGTAGAACGCGGCCTTGTCAGTGGTATCGATGGCCTTGGCCGCAAACATGGCTTGTCTCCGTACTCAGAATCGCGGTTGCTTCGACAGGCTGTCAAACTCGGCATGCCTTGCACCAAACGATCACCGGACGATACTAGCGTGAATCCCATCCGCTCCGAAAGCCGCAAGATCAGGATTGCCGCCGCAGTCATCGCCGACGCATCGGGCAGATTGCTTCTGGTGCGCAAGCGCGGCACCAGCGCCTTCATGCAGCCCGGCGGCAAGATCGAGCCGGACGAGGAGCCGGTCGATGCCCTGGTGCGCGAATTGCGCGAGGAACTCGGGCTGGTGATCGACCCGGGCATGGCTTCCCGGCTCGGCCTGTTTTCGGCCAAGGCGGCCAATGAGCCTGACAGCACGGTCGAGGCGGAGTTGTTCGCCCTCACTTTTGCCGCACAGCCGATCGAGAGCCAGCCGGCAGCGGCGGCCGAGATCGAGGAGATGATCTGGCTGGACCCCGCCTCGACCCACGACATCGAGCTCGCGCCGCTGACGCGCGACGTGGTGCTTAGGCTGAGTGGAAAGTAGCGCGAGCCCTACATCGGACGCTTGGGTTCGCCCTTTGGCGGACTGGCCGTGTCGGAATCGGATTTCCGATGCTTGTCGGCGGCAATCCTGCGGATGCGGTCGAAGCGGCTTTCCTCGGTTTTTTCGGTCGTGACGACCGTTTCTGGCTTCCGCACGAACGTGATCATGGATCCGTCTCCTGGGCTAGAGGCCTGCGCGCCGGGAGAAATCCCCCGGCGGTAATCCCGGTTCCTAGAACCGGCGTAGATTCAGGTCAGGCCGAGTCGAAAACGGCTGATACCGAGAACCGGAGCGGAGCGTACTTTGGGTACGTGAGCACCGGAAGCGAAGGTATCAGCCGTTTGCAGACCGGCATCACCTGAATCTTAGTAGCCGCCCATGCCGCCGCCATTGCCGCCCGCGGGCGCTGCGTCCTTGGCCGGAATGTCGGTGATCATGGCTTCGGCGGTGATCAGAAGCGCGGCGATCGAGCCGGCGTCCTGCAGCGCGGTGCGCACCACTTTCGCCGGATCGACGATACCCGCCTTGATCATGTCGACATAGACCTCGTTCTGGGCGTCGAAGCCCTGATTGTGGTCCTTGCTGTCGGTGAGCTTGCCGACGACGATCGAGCCTTCGACGCCGGAATTCTCGGCGATCTGGCGGATCGGGGCTTCCAGCGCGCGAAGCACGATGGAGATGCCAGCCGTGACATCGTCATTGGCGCCGGTCAGGCCGGCAAGCGCCGACCTGGCACGCAGCAGAGCCACGCCGCCGCCGGGCACGATGCCTTCTTCAACCGCCGCGCGCGTTGCGTTCAGCGCGTCGTCGATGCGGTCCTTCTTTTCCTTGACTTCCGACTCGGTGACGCCGCCAACACGAATGACGGCAACACCGCCGGAGAGCTTGGCCAGCCGCTCCTGCAGCTTTTCCTTGTCGTAGTCGGAGGTGGTCTCCTCGATCTGGCCCTTGATCTGCGCGACGCGCGCCTGGATGGTCGCCTTGGTGCCGGCGCCGTCGATGATCGTGGTGGTGTCCTTCTCGATCAGCACGCGCTTGGCGCGGCCGAGCATGTCGATGGTGACGTTTTCGAGCTTGATGCCGAGATCCTCGGAAATCATCTGGCCGGCGGTGAGCACGGCGATGTCTTCCAACATCGCCTTGCGGCGATCGCCGAAGCCCGGCGCCTTGACCGCCGCGACCTTGAGGCCGCCGCGCAGCTTGTTGACGACCAACGTGGCCAGAGCCTCGCCTTCGACGTCTTCCGAAATGATCAGCAGCGGCCTGCCGTTCTGGACGACCGCCTCGAGGATCGGCAGCATCGCCTGCAGATTGCCGAGCTTCTTCTCGTGGATGAGCACGTAAGGCTCTTCCAGCTCGACGCGCATCTTGTCGGCATTGGTGACGAAATAGGGTGAGAGATAGCCGCGGTCGAACTGCATGCCCTCGACGACGTCGAGTTCGGTTTCGGCGGTCTTGGCTTCCTCGACGGTGATGACGCCGTCATTGCCGACCTTGTCCATCGCCTTGGCGATCATCTCGCCGACGGTTGCGTCGCCATTGGCGGCGATGGTGCCGACCTGGGCGATCTCGGCCGACGACTTGACCTTCTTGGCCTTGGCCTTGATTTCCCCGACGACGGCGGCGACGGCCTGGTCGATGCCGCGCTTGAGGTCCATCGGGTTCATGCCGGCGGCGACCAGCTTGGCGCCTTCGCGCAGGATCGAAGCGGCCAGCACCGTGGCGGTGGTGGTGCCGTCACCGGCGAGGTCGTTGGTCTTCGAGGCCACTTCGCGCACCATCTGCGCGCCCATGTTCTCGAACTTGTCGGCAAGCTCGATTTCCTTGGCGACGGTGACGCCGTCCTTGGTGATGCGCGGCGCGCCATAGGCCTTGTCGATGATGACGTTGCGGCCCTTGGGGCCGAGCGTGACCTTCACCGCATTGGTGAGGATCTCGACGCCGCGCAGCATGCGGTCGCGCGCATCGGTGGAGAATTTGATTTCCTTGGCAGACATTTTTTATCCAGTTCGTTCAGAGGGAGTGAGGTCAGGCGGCTTTCTTGGCGGCCACGGTCTTCTCGATGACGCCCATGATGTCGGCTTCCTTCATGATCAGAAGGTCCTCGCCGTCGATCTTGACCTCGGTGCCCGACCATTTGCCGAACAGGATGGTATCGCCGGCCTTGACGTCGAGCGGAACAAGCGCGCCATTTTCGTCGCGTGCGCCAGGTCCAACGGCGATGACTTCGCCTTCCTGCGGCTTTTCCTTGGCATTGTCGGGGATGATGATGCCGCCCTTGGATTTGATATCGCCTTCGGCGCGCCGAATGACGACGCGATCGTGGAGTGGCCGAAACTTCATGAGAACTTCTTTCTGGGGCCGGCATAGGCGGCCGCGTCCCTCATATAGGCGCTTTGGCACTCGATAGATAGGAGTGCCAAAAATTATTCGCGGGCGGAATTAAATATTCAAAAGTATTATTTCGGGCTGCCGTTTCGTGATATCGGAACCAAGTCAAATATTTCAAAAGATTGAATTTTGCCGATCGAACACCTATTTATCGGACAAGTTCATTTGCACAATTTCAGGCACAAGGGAGATTTCTTCGATGGCCGAAGGCAATCAGACGATCATGGAAAAAGCTGAAGCCCGCTTTGTCGACAAGCAGAAGAAGACGGCGGAGCGCAACAAGGCAACCGCTGAATACATGTCCGAAGCCAGGGCCCGGGAGATCAAGACCGCAAGGCTCAGGGAATTGCGGCTGGCCAAGGAAGAGGCAGACCGCGTCGCGGAAGCCCTGAACCCGACGCCGAAGAAGAAGCGCGCGGTCAAGAAGGTGGCCGCAACGGAGGTCAAGACATGAGCCTGACATTCCCCAACCGCAGCCGCAGCTATGACGAAGCCGGCAAGCGCATCCGTTTCGTCGGCCATGACGGCATGTTCCAGATTTCGTTTTCCGTCGCCGCCGACGCCATGACCAGGATGCAGCCGGCGACAGCGGCCAACGAGGCCGGTTACCTCGCCACATTCGACACCGAGAGCAGCGCCATCCGCGACGTGGCGGCCAAGGCCTACGACCGCACCCGCAAGAGCATGTATGTGCTGACGGCCGCCGATTTCGGCTGATCGGCCTTGCGTGCGTTGGGTTTCAGGTGATGCCGGCCTGCGAACGGCAGTTTTCTGCGCTTCCGGTGCTCACGTACCCAAAAGTACGTTGCGCGCCGGTTCTCGAAAACCACCATTCTCGGCTCAGCCTGACCTGAATCTCAACACACCCTGGCGCATGTCGCTCAAGAGTGGTCTCGGTTTGAGACAACGACATGCATGAAACGACGATTAAAGGTCCATGTTCTCGACCATCGTGCGTATCTTCTCGGCCTTTTCGAAATGGTCGAGGCGGTGGGTTCTGATCCACCATTCGGCTGCTTCCATCAGCAGTTCGGGGTCGTCGTTCCTGTTGGCGAAAAACGCGTAGAACGACACGCCGACGGCAGGCCCTTTCTCGGAAATCTTGCGGTCGCAGACCTCCAGTATCTTTTGCTTCAGGCTCGCTCTCACGGGAATCCTCTGGTTTCGGCGCGGCAAGGTCTTGGCCCCCGCTCCGGGCTGGCAGCCGGAACGCTCAATCCTTGCGCTCCGCTCTCTCCCGGCGCCTGACGTCGCGGACATTCATCTGCACGACCATGTCCTCGGCCTCGCGCGGGCTCATGCCGACCATCACTTTTTGCCTGACCACGGCTGGCTGGCCGGTGAAGACATCGACAATGGTCCAGCTCTGGGGAAGCTCCATGCGCAGTGTGTAGCGATTGGCCATGCTGGCTTGCCTCAGCCCTGCATCATGAAAAACACCACGCCCAGGATCAGCACCGTCCAGGCGATGACCGACAGCTTCAACAGCATGCCGCCATGCTCGGCCAGCAGCTTTCGCAGGCGCGGCACGAGGCCCGCCGACCGGACCGGCGCCGCCACCAAGGCGACGGGTGCCTTGGCACCGAGTTTTCCAAAGATGGGCAGCAACGACGGTTCACGCACGAAATTGACCTCGGATGTCGGGAAGAAGCCGGAGCAAGGGCGTCCTGGCGCCTTCCATAGCACCCTTTCGCGAACGCTCCGCATGCCAAATGAAGATAAGCGCCACGGTCCGCACTGGTGAGAAGATGCGCCGGCCCGATGGACAGGGCCCGCCGACCAGCCTCAAGCCGCGGCGCTGCGGCCTTTCACGCCGGCTTCGGTCTTGAAAATGCGGAAGGTGTTGCGGCCCGCCGCCTTGGCGGCATAGAGCGCGGTGTCGGCCTGTATGAACAGGTCGCACGGCGCGCCTGTCGCGGCGAAGGCGATGCCGACCGAGGCGCCGAGCTTGAGCGACTGGCCGCCCGCGGCGACCGGCTCGCCCATCGCCTCGATGATGCGGCGCGCCAGCCCGGAGACGGCGCCACGGTCGAGATGCGCTCCAAGCAGCACCGCGAACTCGTCGCCGCCGACGCGCGCCACCAGATCCGCCTCGCCGCAGCCATCGGCAAGCCGCTGCGCCGCTGTCTTCAGGCACTCATCGCCGACGACATGGCCGAACGTGTCGTTGACCGCCTTGAAGCCGTCGAGGTCGATCAACAGCAGGGCGCCGAGCGGTCGGTCCTCGTCCGTATGGGCGAGCCGCGCCTGGAACCGGCCGCGGTTGGCAAGTCCGGTCATGGCGTCGAACTCGGCCAGATGGCGCATCCGGTCCGACTGGCCCTTCTCCTCGGTGATGTCCTGCTTCATGCCAAAGATGCGCACGGGCACGCCCTCCTCGCACTCGACGGTCGCGGTGATGCGGATCCAGCGGCTGCGCCCGGCGAAAGTGGTGATCTCGGCGTCGAGGGTGAAGCCGCTGCGCTCCTCGATCGCCCGGCTGCGCATCGTCTCCAGCGCCTTGCGCGACTCCGCCGGGTAGCACTTGATGATCTCCGCGCGATCGAGCACGGAGCCGCGCGGCAGGTCGAACAGGTCATAGACCACGTCGGTCCACTGCAGTTGCACATCGGGCAGACTGCACTCCCACACGCCGAGGCGCGCGGCCACCGAGGCGCGGTCGAAGATCTTGCGGCTGTGGGCCAGCGAAACTTCCTGCCTGGCGATCAGCGCCGCCTGTGCCGCGAGTTCGGCCTTGAGCCGGGCGATGGTGGCGGCATCGCGACGAAGCTCGTCGGAACGGCTGTCGTGCCCCTCCCGCCTGCCGGCGCGCGGAGCATCGGCCCGCGCCGGGCCTTTCGGGATGTAGGGCGTATCGGGCATTGCGGAGCTCTGCTGTCCTGGCGGGCGACTACCATGGCGCCCAAGCCATTAACACTTCACTGCCAGGGGCCCGGCTTCGCTGGAAACTGATTGTCGAAGTCAGCGCTCGGAATGGGTGATGGAGCGAACGATCCCTGACCAGGACACTTTTCCCCTTGAACGGCCCCTTGATCCGGCCCAGCCTTGGCTTGAGAAAAGGTTTTTCCAAACATCTCCGATCGGGCTTGGCCATTGGCCGGGCCTCATTAAGGCCTGTAAGAGAAAACCTTTTCCCAACTCAGGATTCTCGGCGCGATGGCATCGGACGATCAGCCTGTTCCTGGTGTGGCTGCGGGACGGGTGAGGCGTCAGGGGCGCGACTGTTCGATCTCCTCGGCCACCAGTTCCTGCAACTGCCACAGATTGCGGTCGCGGATGCCGCAGGCGTCGAGATGGCGGATCGTCTCGAACAGATATTCCGCACCCGAACCCCAATGGCCGGCCGCCCTGGCCAGCGTCGCCGCGATCGCCCGCTTGTCGAGCTTGCCGGCATAGCGTGGATTGCCGGGGTCGACGACGAAGCCGAGCGCCCGCGAGGCACTGTCGCCTGTCCTGACTTGCAGCCAGCGCGGCACGTTGACGGCGGGAAGGATAGTCATCTCGCGGCGCAGCAACGCTTCGAGATTCGCCGCCACCGGCTCGGCGATCTCGAACACCATGCCCTGGCACTGGCCGCCGCGGTCGAGCGCCATCATCAGGCCGGGCCGGTCGATTGTGCCCCGGAAGCGCTGCACGGTGAAGCAGAACGACCGATGCCAGCCGGTCGCCACCGCCCGCTCGCCGCCCCTCACCTCGCCGACCGGCTTCCACAGCAGCGAGCCATAGGCGAACAATTTCAGCGGCCCGGCCGGAGCCGTCCCCAGCACCTCGTCGCGGAAACGCGCATAATCCGCGTCGGTCATGGCGACCATGCCCGGCGCCGGACCGGAATCCTCGACCACGCGCAGCGTGCGCGCGACCAGCGCCTCGGTCAGCGCCATCGGCGCCTTGCGCGGCGCCGACCTGCGCGGCGATGCGGCGGAAATGGCCTTGCTCATCCCTGTGCTCCCAGCCTTGCCGCCATGTTGCCCAAGGCTGGGGGATTCTCAAGAGGGCCGTGCGTCCGGCGCGAAATCAGCCGGTCGATGCCGGGCGTGCGCGAGGCGCCCGCCCGGCCGGTCTGTCCTAGTGCTTGGTGCTCTTGCCGCCGATGGGGATGCGCCTTGCCTTGCTCTGCGCCTTCTCGGACTTCGGCAGGCTGACGGACAGCACGCCGTTGCGGAATTCGGCCGCGACCTTGTCCTCCGCGACTTCGAAGCCGAGCGGGATGCGACGTTCGAAGCGGCCATAGAACCGCTCGGAGAACTGGCGCTCCTTGTCGTCGGTTTCGGCGTGTTTTTCGCCACGCAGCGTCAGGACGCCGTCATCGAGCAACACCTCGATGTCCTTCTCCTCCATGCCAGGTATCTCGGCCGTCACGCGGATCTCCTTGTCCGTTTCGGAGATTTCCACGCTGGGCCAGCCGCCGGCCGAAGAGAACCTGCCCAGGGACGGAAGCCGCGAATCGAAGCCGCGGAACATGTCGTCGACCAGGCGGCTCATTTCGCGATGCAGTCCCATGAACGGGTCCCGGTCGCTGTCGCGAAAGACGGTCGGAGCCTGGCTGGTGTCGCGGCTCCATGGCATGAGATCACGAATGGTCATTGCACTTGCTCCTTTCTTGCTCTGTTTCCTGTTCGTTTGTATGCTCTGGCTGCCATGCTCTCCGGGGGACAGACGCGCCGTCGCAGGCATTACTGCCGGCTCCATTCGCGCTTTGCTGTTTTCGCTCTGCTTCTGGTCCGATCCGCTCCACCTTTGGGAACGCCCTCGCCCTGTCGCGGGTCTCGCGCGGCTTCATCGCCTCCGGCATGTGATGCCTGGATTCGATGGTCACAAGGCCATCTGCCAGCCCGGCGTCGCCCATCAAGCCGGCGCCAGCGGCTGCGCCGGCCCATCCGGCGCCGGCATGGTCGATCTGGGGTTCATCGCGGTGGGGTCAAGACCCGGTAATGCAATGTGATCGTTGAATTGCAGGCGCGCCCAGCGCTCCGGCGCCGCACTCAGTTCGCCGCGCCGCCGGGCGGCCAGCTGGCCGCCAGCTACGACACCAGCGGCATCGGCACCTGAAGCCCTTCGATCAGCGCGTCGCGGAACAGCGCGATCGGGCGGCTGAGCCGGCCGGCGGGCGGGCGGTGCAGCAGCCGGGCGCGCACCTGCGGCTTGAAGTCTGGGCAGTCGATGACCTCCACCCTATCGCGCCAGCGGCTGTCGGCGAAGGCCCCCGGCGTGACGATGCCGATGCCGTGGCCGCGCGCCACCAGCGACATTCTGAGATCGACGCTGAGCGCCTCCACCCCGACCTGGAACGGCAGCCTCGCGGCCTCGAAACTTTGCCGGATGAAGGCACGAAAGCCGCAGCCATTTTCGTTCATCACCCAGGGAAAGCGCGACAGCGAGGCAAGGTCGGCGGGCTTGGGCACGCCAAGGCCGGGGGACGCGACCAGCAGCACCGACTGCACGCCGAGATCGTCGCGCACGAGTTCGTCCGGGGGAGTGACGCCCTCGGCAAGGCACACCGCCACGGCGTCGAGCTCGCTGCGTGCCACCTGCTCCACCAGCCTTGGCGACCAGCCGGAAGAGATGCGCAGCGTCAATTGCGGAAACGCGGCGCGCAAAGTGTCGAGCGGCAGCGCCAGCGCGGCATCCGAGAGATAGGGCATGATGCCCAGCCGGAACTCGCCCTTGACCTCGCCTTGCGGCGACACGCCGGCCTTCAAATCCTCGAGCGAGCGCAGCACGCGGCGGCCATGCTCATAGGCCTCGCGTCCCGTGGCGGTCGGCTTCAGCGGCTTCGACTGGCGATCGAGCAGCGCCGTCGCCAGCCCATCCTCGAGGTTCTGGATGCGGCGCGTCACGCCCGGCTGGGTGAGGTTGAGCCTGGCCGAGGCGCCGACGATGGAGCCGGTTTCCACCACGGCGATGAAAGCTTCGAGATCATGGATATTCATGCGCATCTCGCATAATCATTATTGAATTGATTGAATTGTAGCATGATAATAAGTCGGCATAAAGTCCTCGCACGATATGCAGTTTGATCGAGGACCACATGCTCGACACCAATGACGGCCAACTGGCCGCGCCGGCCGTGACCATCACCGGCCCGCAGACGCTGTTGTTTGCCACCGCCGTCGGCATCATCGTCACCAATCTGTTCGCGCCGCAGACGCTGGTCGGGCTGATCGGGCCATCGCTCGGAGCGAGTGCCGCGAGCGTCGGCCTCGTCGCCATGGCGACCCTGCTCGGCTATGCCGCCGGCCTGTTCTTCCTGGTGCCGCTTGCCGACCTTGCCGAGAACCGCGCCCTGATCCTGCGCATGCTGATCGCGGCGGCCCTTGCGGCCGGCAGCGCCGCACTGGCGCCCACCGCCGTCGCGCTGCTGATGGTCCTGTTCATCCTCGGTGCGGCCTGCTCGGCGATCCAGATCCTGGTGCCGATCGCCGCCTCCATGGCGCCGCCCGGACAGGATGGCCGCGTCATCGGCGATGTGATGAGCGGACTGATGGTCGGCATCCTGCTGGCGCGCCCGTTGGCGAGCCTCGTCGCCGATGCCTGGGGCTGGCGTGCCTTTTACGGCCTCAGCGCCGCCGCCCTCGTCCTGCTCGCCTGCGTGCTCGCCTTCACCTTGCCGCGACGGCGCCCGGCGGCGAGATCGTCCTATGGCGCGCTGATCGCCTCGCTGTTCGACCTGCTGCGCGACGAGCCGGTGCTGCGGCGCCGCGCGCTGACGGCGGCGCTGGTGATGGCGGCCTTCAGCCTGTTCTGGACGGCGGTCGCGCTGCGCCTGGCGCAGCCACCTTTTGACCTTGGCCAGCGCGGCATTGCGCTGTTCGCGCTGGTCGGCGCCGGCGGCGCGGTGGTGACGCCGCTGTTCGGCCGCGCCGGCGACCGCGGCTGGACGCGCTCGGCCACCATCGCCTGCCATCTCGTGCTGATCGGCGCGATGGCCCTCGCCGGCTGGGCCGGCTCTACCAATCTCTCGGCCTCGTGGTGGCCGCTAGCGCTGATGGGCGTCAGCGCCGTGCTGCTCGACATCGGCGTCACCGGCGACCAGACGCTCGGCCGCCGCGCCATCAACCTGCTGCAGCCGAAGGCGCGCGGCCGCCTCAATGGCCTGTTCGTCGGCATCTTCTTCATCGGCGGCGCCATCGGCTCGATGCTGGCGGGCATCGCCTGGACATTGGGGGGCTGGCCCGAGGTCTGTGCCATCGGTGCCGCCTTTGGCCTCATGGCACTTCTGGTCGACTGGATCGGCGGGCCGGAGTGAACAAAGCCGCCGCGACGCGCGGCAGGGAACAATGTTGCCGGCAAACTGTTCTAGTCTTGGCCGGAGGATGCCATGAACGATGCGTCGGCAAAGCCCGCGGGCCCCGTCCTTTCATCGACGGAGCGCGTGAACACGCTGTCGCATTTTCACCGCGCCGAGATCGCGCGCATGGCGGGATGGCGCGATCGGCTCGACAGGACGACGAACTGGGCGATCACCGTGGTGGCGGCAATGCTTTCGGTGTCGCTGTCCACGGCCAGCGCGCATCATGGCGTGCTGTTGTTCGCCATGCTGCTGATCCTGCTGCTGCTGTGGATCGAGGCGCGCCGCTATCGGTTCTTCGACTTCTACCGGGCCCGCGTGCGCCAGTTCGAGCGTCATTATTTCGCGCAGATCTTCTCCCCGCAGCCCGACTTCGCATCGGATTGGTTGCTCATCGTCGGCGAAGGCCTGCGCGCGCCGAAGTTTCTGTTGTCGCAACGTGCCGCGTTGGCGCGTCGCCTGCGCCGCAACTACATCTACCTCTTCCTGATCCTTCTGCTGGCCTGGGGTCTGAAGATCTCGACACCCAGCCTTCAGGCCGCGGGTGTCAGAACCGGGTTCGCCGGCTCGCTTCGCGAGGCCGTCGACGGCGCCGCCCTTGGCCCTATTCCCGGCGTGGTGATCGTGGTCATTGTGGCCGCATTCTATGCTAGCCTGCTCGCCATCGTCTTTTTCGCCGCGCGCGACGACGGCGAGCTGTCCTTCGGCGACGTCCATGTCTGAGGCTGGCGCCTGACGACGGTTGCAACGCAAACGATGGCCGGCGCGTTGTGACGGTCAATCCACCGCGGTGCTTGAGGGAACCCATGAACTGTCAGTCGGCAACGACGCCACGCATTGTTGCGGCCACTGTCCTGCTGGCCGTTCTCGCCCTGGCGCCGGCAGGCCATGCCTTTGCCGCGCAGCCGGCCGGCCACGCCTCGGGCATGGGCGGCTCGGCGGAGGGCCTGTTCGTCGCCGAGATCGTGCTTCTGCTTCTGGTCGGCCGCGGCCTGGGCGAGATCTTCCAGCGTTATGGCCAGCCAGCGATCATGGGCCAGCTCATCGGCGGCATACTGCTCGGGCCGTCACTGTTCGGCTGGCTGTGGCCCGACGCGCAGCACCTGATCTTCTCGACCGACCCGGCGCAGAAAAGCATGATCGACGCCGTCTCGCAGCTCGGCATTCTCCTGCTCCTGCTGCTGACCGGCATGGAGACGGACCTACGCCTCGTGCGCCGGGTGGGGGCCGCCTGTTTTTCGATCTCGATCACCGGCATCGTCGTGCCCTTTGCCTGCGGCTTTGCGCTGGCGCAATTCCTGCCCGCCACGCTGTTGCCCGAACCGACGCAGCGCATCGTCGCCGGGCTTTTCCTCGGCACGGCGCTGTCGATCTCCTCGGTCAAGATCGTCGCCATGGTCGTGCGCGAGATGAACTTCATGCGCCGCAATCTCGGCCAGGTCATCATCTCCTCGGCGATCATCGAGGACACGATCGGCTGGCTGATCATCGCCATCACCTTCGGCATCGCCACCAATGGCAGCCTGCAGGTGCTGCCGCTGATCACCACCGTGGCCGAGGTGGCGCTGTTCATGGTGTTCTCCTTCACCCTCGGGCGCCGCCTGGTGTTCACGCTGATCCGCTGGAGCAATGATTCCTTCCGCAGCGAATACGCCGTCATCACCGTCATCCTCATCATCATGGGCGTGATGGCCCTGATCACCAATCTGATCGGCGTCCACACCGTGCTCGGCGCCTTCGTCGCCGGCATCCTGGTCGGTGAATCGCCGATCCTGTCCGACCACATCGAGGGTCAGCTGCGCGGCGTCATCACCGCTTTGTTCATGCCGATCTTCTTCGGCATGGCCGGCCTTTCGGCCGACCTCACCGTGCTCACCGATCCGACGCTGGCGCTGCTGACGGTGGCGCTGGTGGCCATCGCCAGCATCGGCAAGTTTGGCGGCGCCTTCATCGGCGGCAGGCTGGCCGGCATGTCGCTGAAGGAGGCCACCGCCGTCGGCAGCGCGATGAACGCGCGCGGCTCGACCGAGGTCATTGTCGCCAGCATCGGCCTGTCGATGAACATCCTCTCGCACAACCTGTTCACCATGATCGTCACCATGGCCATCATCACCACGCTCGCCATGCCGCCAATGCTGCGCTGGGCGCTCGGCCGGCTGCCGGTCGGACATGCGGAGAAGCAGCGCGTCGAGCGCGAGTTGCTCGACGAGCGCGGCTTCGTCTCGAAGCTGGAGCGGCTCCTGCTGCTGGTCGACGACAGCCCGGTCGGCAAGTTCACCGCCTATCTGGCGGGGCTGGTCGGCGGCGGCAGCGGCATGCCGACCACGCTTCTCCACCTCAAGGACGGCAAGATCGCCGGCCCGGCCGGCGACAAGGGCCCTGAGCGGGCGCGCAACGAGGTCAGGAAGGGTGCCGCGAGAAGCGCCGGGGCCGTCAGCAAGGCCGAGGACACATCGGTCGAGAAGGTGCATCTGACCACCCGCACGGAGTCCGAAGCCACCGCCGAGACGATCGCCGAGGAAGCCCGCAAGGGCTACGGCCTGCTGCTGGTCGGGCTGGAGACCATGATGACGGCCAAGGGATCTTTCACCGGCGCGCTGCACGACATCACCGGCGGCTTCGACGGTCCGCTATGCCTGGTGCTGAACGGCGCCAGATCGGCGGCCAAGATGCCGGTTCTAAAAGCCGGCACCACCATCCTGGTCCCCGTCAACGGCACGGAAGTCTCGCGCCGCGCCGCCGATTTCGCCCTGGCGCTGGCACGACCGCACCGGGCGCGGGTCAAGGTTCTCTACGTTTCCCAGGCGGCACGGCAAGGGGCCACCTCCGTCTCGCACCGGCGCGAGGAAGCCATGCTGAAGGACATCGCCGATCTGGCCGCTCGCTACGGCGTGCAGGTCGACACCGCGCTGCGCACCCGTGCCACGCCCGACAAGGCGATCGCCAGGGAGGTCGCCAAGGGGGCCGCGATGGTGGTGATGGGCGTCACGCAACGGCCGGGCGAAGAGCTGTTCTTCGGCGATACCGCCACGGCGGTGCTTGCCGCCGTCGCCTGTCCTGTCGTGCTTCTGGCCAGCGAGCGTGTCCGCCCCACCGAAGCCAGGGCGGAGGTGGGTGGCGGGCTCGAAAAATAGGCACGCGAAAATAGGCGCACGACTTGAACGAGCGGCCGCGCATGCGCGCTATATACCCAAGAACTGCCGGCCGATCACGTAGCCCAGCGCCACCACGACCAGCGGAAACAGCGCCGGCGCGACCTTGCTGAAGAAGGAATCTTTTGTGTCCTTTGGCGGCACATAGCGTGCGTTGCCGAGATTCTTGGTCATTGCGACCCCCCGCATGACGACTCATTAGTAGCCGCTTAATAACAACATGCCCGGATTAACGGCTTGCAAAGAAATCGGATTAACGGCTGGCAAATAAAATAGATCGAATAGCAGACCATCGCGTGGGCAAGCCTGTTGCATCCGAAGGAAAATACCCGTGCATCGGGAACCGATCAGCCCTGTTCCGGGTTCTGGCTCGGGGGATGCACATGATCATGATCTCATCGAATGCGAGAAAGTCCGCCAGCGCGCGCTGGCGCGAAGCTTCATGGGCTGTGACGGCTGATGGTGGGACAACGGCAAGCGGCTCCCGGTGCCTGACACGTTAGCGACGACCAATCGAAATTCGAATGAACGCCGACCGATCCGCGAGACGCCATGCCACCAACCAGTAAAACCGCGATAGAAGAGATAGACGATCGCCGTCATGCTTTCCTCTCCGGCGGCGGACAGGTCGGTCGCCTGATCGCCGCGTTCGACTGGGCCTCGACGTCGATCGGACCGATCGAGGGCTGGCCGCAGAGCCTGAAGACGGCGGTGTCGCTGATCCTGCGCTCCAACGTGCCGATCGTCATGCTGTGGGGCGAGGACGGCGTCATGATCTATAATGACGCCTATTCGGAATTTGCCGGCGGGCGCCATCCGCGACTGCTCGGCTCCAAGGTGCGTGAAGGTTGGCCCGAGGTGGCCGACTTCAACGACAACATCATGAAGGTGTGTCTGGGCGGCGGCACGCTCGCCTATCGCGAGCAGGAGCTGACGCTCAACCGAACCGGAAAACCGGAACAGGTGTGGCTCGACCTAGACTATTCACCGATCCTCGACGAAAGCGGCGAACCGGCTGGGGTCATTGCCATCGTCATCGAGGTGACCGAGAAAATGGCCGCCGAGCACTGGCGGGCGAGCGAGCGCGATCGGCAGCGCCAGATGTTCGAACAGGCGCCGGGCTTCATGGCCATGCTGTCCGGTCCGCAGCATGTCGTCGAACTGACCAATGCAGCCTACATGCAGCTCGTCGGCCATCGCGACATCATCGGCCTGCCGATCCGGCAGGCCTTGCCCGAGATAGAGGGCCAGGGCTTTTTCGAGCTGCTCGACCACGTGTTCACCTCCGGCGAGGCTTTCGTCGGCTACGCACTGAGGGCAGAGTTGCAGCACACGCCGGGTGCCGCGATCGAAGATCGCTTCATCGACCTCGTCTATCAGCCGGTGCGCAACCCCGCCGGCGAGGTGTTCGGCATTTTCGTGCAAGGCGTCGACGTCACCGACCGGCTGATCGCCGAACAGGCGCTGCGCCAGAGCGAGACCCAGTTCCGCACTTTCGCCGAGGCAATGCCGAACCACGTCTGGACGGCGACACCGGACGGGCTACTCGACTGGTTCAACCCGCGCGTCTACGATTATTCGGGTGCGAAGCCGGGCGAGCTTGACGGTGATGCCTGGGCCGATATCGTGCACCCCGACGACATCGTCGCGGCCGCGGAAAAGTGGCAACAGGTGCTGGCCGCCGGCACATTCTACGAGAGCGAGTTGCGGCTGCGTCGGCATGACGGCATCTATCGCTGGTTCATTGCGCGCGCAGTCCCGATCCGCGATGCCGACGGCGTCATCCTGCGCTGGATCGGCACCAACACCGATATCGACGATCAGAAGCAGGTGGCACAGGCCCTGCTGCAAAGCGAGCGCCGCCTGCAGCTGTCGCAAAATGCAGCCGGCATAGCGGCACTCGAACTCGACATCGCCACCGGAACCGTGGTCGGCTCCGAGGGCTTCTGGGGTCTCTGGGGGCTGTCGCCGCGCGACAGCGTGCACATCTCCGTGCTGGAAAACATCGTCATTCCGGAGGACAAGGACGTCCGTTCCAACAGCGAGACACGCGAGCGAGGCACCGCCGTGCCGGCCGTGGAATACCGCATCCGGCGGCCCGACACCGGCGAGTTGCGCTGGCTGTCGCGCCACATCGATTTCGTCCATGACGAGACTGGCAAGCCGGTCAAGATGTTCGGCGTCATGCAGGATGTCACCGACCGGCGCGAGGCGCAGGCGCGACAGGAACTGCTGACCCACGAGCTCGAACACCGCATCAAGAACATCCTGGCGATGGTCGCGGCGATCGCCTCGCAGACGCTGCGCAACACCGATATCGCCACGGCGAGCGCCACCTTCAATGAGCGCCTGCGGGCGCTCGCCAACGCCCATGACATACTGAACAAGACCCGCTGGACCAGTGCCTCGATCCGCGAGGTGGTAGACAACACCATCGCCGCCTTCCCGGTCGAACAGATCTCGATTTTGGGCCCGGCGCTGCCAATCAATCCGAAGATGGCGCTGACCCTTGCGCTCGCCGTCAACGAACTGGCCACCAACGCGCTGAAATACGGCGCGCTGTCGACGCCCGACGGCAAGGTGGCGATGGAGTGGTCGCTGCAGCCGTCGCATGACAGGCCAGGCGACATCAGGCTGATCTGGCGCTGGCGCGAAAGCGGCGGCCCGCCGGTGACGCCGCCCAACCGGCGCGGCTTCGGCCGCTTCCTGATCGAGCGCGTCTTCGGCACCGACTTCGGCGGAGCGGTCCGGATCGACTACCACCCCGACGGCGTCGAATGCGTACTGGACGCACCGGCACCCCAGTTGCCGACAGCACCTTACTGACTACATAGGGCGTGCCATGACCACTCAAAGTCTCGTCACCGTCCTCGTCGTCGAAGACGAAGCCTTTCTGCTGTTCGCCATCGCCGATGATCTGCGCGAGGCGGGGTTCGACGTGCTGGAGGCGAGCAACGCCGACCAGGCGATCCGCATATTGGAGGGCCGGCAGGACATCGCCATCCTGTTCACCGACATCGACATGCCGGGCTCGATGGATGGCCTGCGCCTGTCGGCCGCCGTGCGCGACCGCTGGCCGCCGGTCAAGATCATCATCACCTCGGGCAAGCAACGGCCGCCCCGGGACGCGATGCCGAGCGGCGGCGTCTTCCTGCCCAAGCCCTATGCGCCCGCGGCTGTTGCAGCCACCATTCACGGCCTGCTCGCCTAGACGGAGCAGGCAAGACCGGAAAAGACGCTTCCGAACAGCAAGTTGGCGCCAAAACTCGATTCAAGGGATGAATACTGCCTACTCCCGAGACAGAGCCGGTGCGGTTCGTCCGCCGACTTAAGCAAGAACTGCCGTCGCCGGCGCCAGCCCCAGTCTCGATCTCGGAAATCGCCATCGCCTGTGGGTTCAATTCCAGGGCGAATTTCTCGCGGGCGTCCAAGCGCAAGCGACACTGTTGTCGCTTACCAAAACCCTGGCGCGTGCACTGACGATCCATCGGTATCGGCGGAGCCGCGAATCTGTGCTAAGCCGCCGCCCAACCAACCAAAGGACGACACCTATGACCGAACCGACCGTGGCCGAGGCGACCGAAAATATCTATGCCTCGCTGCGGGCGGACAATGCCGACATCGACGCGCATATAGCGGCGCTCAAGGCAGCGCTGGCACGAGAGGGGATCAAACAGGCGGTGTTCGATCCGACCAAGTTGGCGCAGAACAACCGTTCGGGCCGCAAGTTGATGCAGGCTTATTTTCGGCAGCGCGGCGTGAGCGTGAGGTTTTCGGACTAGACGGTAGAACCGCGCGCGAGCGGTCTCGAGCCCGCCGTTGGTAGCGCTCGGCCGGTCCGGCGCACCGCACTGGCAAGACAAAAGCCCGCCACTGGCAAAGCGGCGGGCTTGGATGACCTTGGATCACTGAATGATCTTGACGATCTTACGGGTGCCAGGATCAACGACGACGGTCTGGTTGTCGACCACGACGTAGCGATATTTGACGTTGGGAACTTCATGAAGTTCAACGGTATCGGGCAGAGCCGTGCCGATATTGAGCTCCACGCCAGGAAGCTTCACCGAAGCCAGCGGCTGCTTGTGCACATACTCCTTGATCACGGTCTCCTGCTCAGGCTGGATGACCACATCCTGAGCTGCCGCGGCGCCAACACCGGCAAGCAGCAAAAGTCCCGCCGCGGCAGTGGTAAGATGCATTCTCATGACTTGTCTCCTTTCCCTTGTGAGCAGCCCAGGCATCACGCCGCTTGATGGCGTTCGCAGCCGGGGCTCCTGGCCGTAAACGTCATCGGCCATGGCTTGTTCCTGCAAATTTCCGCCGTGTCGGTTTTGCCAATTCGCCCGGAACAAAGTTTTTCAGATGAGGTTTACCCACGGAAGGGACTGACACTTTCGAGGAGATTTCTCATGAAACATATCCTGATCACCAGCATGCTCGCGCTCGGAGTTGGGTGTGGGGCGGCACTGGCTCAGACCCAACCAGCCGAAACCCAGTCGGGCGCCGACGCCAATTGCGCGGCAGGCGCGGCAGGCTGCCAGAAGGGTTCGAAGATGAAGATGGGTGAGCAGGGCAAAGCCAAGGTCCAGACAGACCAGCAGGCTCAAGGCAAGCCCAAAGTCCAGACCGACGAGCAGGCCCAAGGCAAGGCTGGTGCGAGCACCGATCAGCAGGCCCAGGGGAAAGCCAAGGTCCAGACCGACCAGCAGGCTCAGGGCAAGCCCAAGCTCAAGACCGACGAGCAAGCCAAGGGCAAGACTGGTGCGACCACCGATCAGCAAGCCCAGGGAAAAGCCAAGGTCCAGACTGACCAGCAGGCGCAGGGCAAGCCCAAGGTCAAGACCGACGAGCAGGCCCAAGGCAAGGCTGGTGCGGCCACCGATCAGCAGGCCCAGGGAAAAGCCAAGGTCCAGACGGACCAGCAGGCTCAGGGCAAGACCTCGACACAGACTGATCAGGGGTCGACTGCTTCCATCACCAACGTCACTGTCGAACAGAAAACCCAGATCACGCAGGTCATCAAGGAGACCAGGGTCGAACCGGTGTCCAATGTCGATTTCGACATTTCGGTCGGCATAGAGGTTCCCCGGCACAAGATTCGGCTGCATCGTCTGCCGGCGCGTATCGTCAAGATCGTACCAGCCTACGAAACCTACGAGTATTTTGTGTTGGCCGACGGTCGCATCGTCATCGTCGATCCGGATACGCTGAAGATCGTCCTTATCCTGACTTGAAGTACGCATCGCACCGAAAAGGCTCGCCACAGACGTGGCGGGCCTTTCCATAAGACCTGCCGATGAATCGGCTGATGGCGAGCCGAACCAGGAAGCCTTTCCGCGTCGGCGCCGGTGCACGAGAGGGTGCGAGTGGTGTGTATAGGGGCTAAAAAAGCCCATTGGAGGTCGCGGTCGCGCCGGGAACCGCTATGCTGTCAGCGAAGGCTCGGTGTTAGGCTCCAGCGCCTCTTCCGCCTCATGATCCTCCGGAAGGATATCGCCGTGCACTGCCAGCGGCCGGCCGATCCAGATCGGGTCGACCAGATGGTCGCGCCGGGCGTTGGTCGTGTTCGGGTGGATGAGGATGCTGAGCTCCCCATGGTTCAGCATCAGCCACGGAACGAGTGAAGCGAAAATCTCGTTCGCGAATGAGACCTGGTACATGGCCTGGTCATGCGGACCGACTTTCTGGTCGTGCCAGGCGCCCAGGCGCACGCGGAAACGTTCCCCAATGCGAAGACGCAGCCATTCGGCATGTCGCCGCTCGGTCTGCCCGTTGTAGTAGATGTGGGCATGATAGCTGGCAATCTCCGCGAGCGGCCTTGGACTGGCTTCGTTCACCTCGATATCCTCCCTCGATGAGTGTCGCTGCCGGCGGAACTGTATCCGAAGCACGGACGCTTTGTCTGCAGCCGGTGCGGCATCCCGGTTCCCACTGACTTTTAGCCAATAAATACTTGACCCGCCGGCGTCAGATCCTGCGGAGCGCCTCGGCGGGGAGAAGGCGCGTGGCGCGCCAGGCCGGATAGAGCGCGCCGAGGGGCCCGGCGATGAAGACGAAGATCAGCGCCTGCGCGATCGACCAGCCTGACAGGTAAGGCACGATCAGACCCGCCGCGAACTTCGTCCTCGCCGCCATTTCCATGGTCAGGGCGCCGAGAATGATCCCTGTAACCCCGCCGGCCGCGCTCATGATCACGCCTTCGATGAGAATGAGCCGGAGAATCCGCCGTGGAGACCAGCCTAGCGCCGCGAGAACTCCAATCTCGAACGTCCGTTCGTTCACGGCCATCAGAAGTGTATTGGCAATGGCGACACAGGCCATCGCCATGACAACCAGTGAAATTGTCCGGGCAATCGCCTGAAGCAGATCGAAGACGCGGATGCTGCTGGCGAACTGCTCGGTATCGCCGACCTCGAAACCGGGTGCGGCCGCGACGAGCCTGGTTCGGGCAGCAGCGATGTCGTTCTTGTCGAGCGGTCGCTTCAACCTCACCTCGAACAAGGTGAACACGTCCTCTCGCGACAGGAGTTGCTGCAGCCCTTCGAGCGGAACGATCGCGCTGTTCTGGTTGAGTATGGACGAGAACGACGCGATGCCGACAATCCGATAGGGCTGGAACTGGAGCTCGACAGTATCACCGATCCGTTTGTCCAACGCGCTGGCGATCGACTCGCCAAGGATCACGGACCATTGGTCGCCCGGCGCAGGGATTTGCCCCGCCAGGAGGTGCATGTCTTTCCACAGGAAGCTGCCGCTCGGCCAGCCGGCCATGACGATATTCGCGGCGTCATCGGCAGTGGTGATGTTCAGGAGAACGCCCGATACGGCCTCGACGTTTGGCACCGCGGAAAGCCCGGAGCCCAGGGACTTGGGTACGGTGCTGCTCACCAGGTTGAACGCGCTGCGCTGGCTTACCACCAGGTCCGCACCGTTCTCGTCGATTCCCGATGCAAACGAGTGCTGGACGCCAGCGGTCAGGCCGGTCAGTGCCACAAACCCCGCCACCGCCAGAGCGATGCCGAGAACCGTGAGGAGGGTGCGAAGCGGACGCGCGATGAGACCGCGCAGGGGAAGGGTCAGCTCTGTCATGGGTCAGCCGATCCGCGACGCCGGCGCGGGCGTCGACATGGCCGCCATTGCGCTGTCCGAACGGATGCGGCCGTCGGAAATCTCGACGCGCCGGCCGCACAGTGCGGCCACGTCCTCGTCATGGGTCACCACGATCACCGCGGTACCGAACTCGCGATGCACGTTGCCAATGATGCTCATCACGGATTGGCTCGTCTGCACGTCGAGGCTTCCTGTCGGCTCGTCGGCCACGAGAAGCTTCGGACGGTTTGCAAGCGCCCGCGCAATTGCAAGCCGCTGGCGTTCGCCGCCCGAAAGCTCGGCCGGCCGGAGCGTAGCGCGCTCGGCAAGACCGAAATGTGCCAGAAGTTCGAGCGCACGAGCGCGACGCTGCCGCGCTCCGCCGAGGTTTCCCAGCAAAGCCACCTCGATGTTCTCGCGCGCCGACAAGGACTGGAGCAGGGAGAAATTCTGGAAAACGATCCCGATCTTGCCGGCCCGGACGGCTGCCCACGCAGTCCTCCCGTTGACAGCCCGTCCTTCGAACCGAACTTCGCCGCGCGTCGGCCGGTCAAGCCCACAGACCAGGTTCAGGATCGTTGACTTGCCGCTCCCGCTGCGGCCGACAATGGCGACGGTCTCGTCATCTCCGATCGCCAGCGACACATCGTCAACGGCAACAATGCGGCCGCCGTCGAAGTCGCGGCCGACATTGATCAATTCGACGAGAGGGGACATGAGCACGAGCGAGAGGTCATACCCGGCCTTTCCTGAGATCGACGACAAGCGCGGGGATCGAGCCGCCGTTGCCGGCGAGCCGTTGGCCAACGCGGTCCCGCTGCTGCACGGTCACGGAGCCGCCGTCGACAAAGACATCGCCGATGCAGAGTTGTCCGCGGCAATGGCGGACACGCCAGTCGACGGACGTTGGGCCGTGGAGCGGCCGGCGGAATTCGCTGCGCACCAGGATGTCGCCGTTAGCCAGAGCCTTTGTGCCGAGCACGGTGAAAGTCTTGTCCTGCGTCCGCTCCAGCCGGTCGGCCAGCCTGTGTGCGATCGCGTAGAGAAGCGCATCGACCACCGCGGCGCGGTCTTCCGTACTCGCCCGGCGCCAATACGTCCCGAGCACGGCTTGGGCGATCCCCCTACCATCGAACGCCGCGGAGATCGAGCGGAGCTGCCCCTCGGCGGACCCACCATGCCCAAGCACGATCGCCGCCTGGCGCACGGTCTCAACCAACTTGACCGCGTCACTCTGCTCATCGGCGGCCGCCGAAAGCGATGGGGCGCAGATCGCGAGTAACACGGGGACAAGCAACAGCCGAACCAAAGCTGCCAAGCTTGCATGCGACCATCGGCCTGCTGTCATGATCCTATGTCATCCAATGCGTTGTTGGCTGTCAACATCGAGCGTCTCGGGAGCCTGCGCAGGCGGATGCCCAAAAGCGGCAGCCAGCGGTTCGAGGCGAGCTACCCGCGCTTTCTGCCCTTCGGTCAGGTCGGGATGGCGGCTACGCACCTGCTCGCCGAATGTCGCGGCGACCTGCAGCATCCGCTCCTCGCAGCCACGGGAAAATGGCAGGCCCAGTTCACGGTAGATCCGCTTCATCTCGCCCACGGGGTCGGCGGTGAGATCCTGCAGCCGCACTTCCGCGAGGTCGGCGGCCGGAATCCGCGCTCTATCCGCCAGATAGTGCATCTCTGTCGCGAGATACTCGCCGGTGATGATCTCCTCCTGCTCGTCCTCCGGCAGTGGCGGCTGCAGGGCGAATGCACGTTGCAATTCGCGCGCCAGAAGCAGGTTGGACCGGAACACGACTTCCGGCGAACGGGAGATGTGGACAAACTTCGCGCCCGGAAACAGGTCCTGGAGGTAGCGGACGCGCGCCGTATGGCTCGGCGACTTGAGCAGAAGTCGCCGCCCGCCCGCAACGAGGGCAAGCCTCTGGACGAAAGCGACCTGATGGGAGCGCCAGCGACCAAACTCATCCGCCGAAAGCGCGTCGAGATCGTGAAATCGATTGAAGAAGGCCTGCCGGCGAGGAAGCATGGCGCGTCCCGCGAGGACGGACATCCCACCCATATTGTTCAACGCGAAGTCGTCCTCCGCCGGCAGCCTGGCGCCCACCGGCACGACTGTGTTGAGGCGCGTCAACGGCAGCAAGGGTACGAAAAGGTAGCGCAGGACCGCCCAACCGACGACGAACGTCTGGGGGGCCAGGACCTGCGGCCAGCTCGGCGATCTCAGGTTCGGATCGGCTGCCAAAAGGTTCTGCAAAAACGTCGTCCCCGATCGGAAGTAGCCGAGGACGAACACAGGGGCGTTGTCCCGCTCCATAGGGGGAGGCCGCAGCAGCAGCCATGCCGCAACGATCACGCGCTCCGGCAGGGAGGCGACCGTGCTCATTCCGGAAAGCAGGAGCAGGAGAACCAGGCGCGGCCAATAAGCGGGAGGGATCTGGCCTTCCGCGCGCCACAGGATCCGCAGCACGGCGTCAAGCGGCGCCACGCACATGAAGTGCGGATACGGCAAATAGGGCACCAGCCAACGGGCCGCGAAAGCGCGGATGCGGTGTCGGACATTGTTCGATGGCATCATCAGGGGAACTTATGATCCATGGGTTCAGAGGTTCAATCCGGCCAGGTCACCAGACCTCCTCAAGCAGTCCGGAACATCATGGTCTCGGTGGTCAATCCCGGCCCGAATGCCATGCCGCAACCGAGCAAGCCCGACGGCTCCTTCAGCATTTCGGCCATCACGAACATCACGGTTGCCGATGACATGTTGCCGTATTTCCGCAGCACTTCGCGCGACAGGACGAGCGCGGCCGGTTCCAGTTTGAGCGCCCGCTCGACCGCGTCGAGCACGGAGCGGCCGCCCGGATGCACCGCCCACAAATCGATCTCCCTGGCGGGCCTGCCGCCGAGGATGGCCGGATGCTCGCTGCGCAGCGTCTCACGGACCGCGCCCGGAACCTGGCCGGACAGCACCATGTCAAAGCCGTCGTCGCGGATGTGCCAGCTCATCAGCTCCTTGCGCTCCACTGCCACGATGGCGTGGAAGCTTTCGAGCAGGAGGCCGTGCGGTTCGGCCGTTACCAGCGCGGCCGCGCAACCGTCGCCCCACAGGCAGAACGAGATCAGCTTCTCAAGCTCGGTGGCTTCCCTGAAATGCAGCGTGCACAATTCGATGTTGACGATCAGCACCCGGGCTTTCGGGTCGGAGCGCACGATGTGGCGAGACAGCTTCAAGGCGTTGATGGCGGCATAGCATCCCATGAAGCCGACGATGGTGCGCTCGACCGACGTCCGCAGGCCGCATCGCTGCACCAGCTCGAGGTCGATGCCAGGCGCCGAAAAGCCGGTGCAGCTCGTCACGATCAAATGCGTGATCAGCGAGCGGTCGTCGTCGGCCAGCAGCTCGTCGACGGCCTTTTGCGCCAGCTCAGGTGCTGCGGCTTCGTACATCTGCATACGGATCGCGGTGCTGGCGAAGGAACCCCTGACCGAGGTGCCGCCGCGGTCGATTGCCCCGCCGCGCGGATCGTCGGCGGGCGCAAAGCAGGAATAGCGATGTTCGATGCCGGCGAGAGCGACCATTCGCTCGAAGAGCGTAAGGCGTGGGGCATCGTCTTCAAGCAGCGAAGCTCCGTAGCGCAGGAAGAATTGATGTACGTCGTGTTCGGGGACACACGTGGCAATGCGGTTCAGATGCGCTTGAGCGGACAAAATTGCTCCAACAATGAGGCCAATCGGGTCTCATAAGAGGTCTAGGAATTGGGGAAGCGTTTCCTATGGTAAACGTCGGCATAAGGTATTTTATTGCGCGGTGCCGATATTTCTCATTAGCAAACTGTGATACCAGCCTCCCATCTTGTATGAAAGGGGCCGGCCTTAGGCTTCGCCGTCCGGATTGAGTTCACATGCGAGTTCCGCCATGAACAGCGCGCGGCGATAAAGGTACGACCGAATTCTATTTGCCGGATTGCCGGCTGAAGCCCTCGATTTCCGATCGATCGCATGACCGACATGAACATCAGGCATCTGGAGCCAGAACTCCTCGACGGCCTTCCGGCCGACGATCCTGGCGCGATTGCATCCCGTCGTGATCTCGTTCGCATCAATGCGTTGATGTTCCAGGCCAGGATCATGGCATCGCTCTTGCGAACGAACGTGCGGACGCCGCCGCTGCGCATCCTCGAACTCGGCGCCGGTGACGGAAAGTTCATGCTGACAGTGGCGCGGCTGATGGCGCGGCGTTGGCCCAATGTGGAGATCGTCATGGTCGACAGGATCGACCTGATCGGCCAGGATGTGCGCGACGCTTTCGCCGAACTTGGTTGGCGGGCGCAACCCGTAACCGCCGACATATTCGATTGGACAGCGGACAGGCCCTTCGATCTTGTTTGCGCCAACCTCATCCTCCATCACTTCGACGACACGCGCCTCCTGGAGCTGTTTTCCCGTCTCATGAAGATGGCCCCGATGCTCGTCGCGACGGAGCCGCTCAGGGCCAAGGGGCCACTTGTCGCGACGTGGTTCCTGCGACTGATCGGCGCCTGCGCGGTTACACTGAACGACGCGGCGCAAAGTGTCCGCGCCGGTTTTCGCGGCACGGAACTTTCGCAATTGTGGCAACTGGCGGGTGGAACGCCCGTGATGGAGGCCCGCAAAGGCCTGTTCACTCAAGGTTTTGTCGGCGCCAGCATGCCCGGCACCAAATGATGCACGACGCTATAGTCATCGGTGCTGGCCCCGCCGGCAGTTCCACCGCCATTGCGCTGGCCCAGCATGGTTGGTCGGTGGCAATGGTGGAGAAGGCCGTGTTTCCCCGCCGAAAGGTCTGCGGCGAATTCATGTCGGGCACCAGCCTTGCCTTGCTCGACCAGTTGGGCGTCGGCGAGACCTGGCGCGCGGAAGCCGGCCCCGAAATACGCCGCGTCGGGTTCTTTTCGGGCGATGTCTCGGCCGAGGCGCGCATGCCGCGCGCCAGGACGGGTCCCGGCCGCGCGCTCGGCCGCGATCGCCTGGACTATGTCCTGTTGCAGGCCGCCGAACGCGCGGGTGTCGAAATTCTCCAGCCTTGCAAGGCCGTCGCCATTCGTCGGGACGATGATCTGCAATTTGTGACCGTGGAGGCGGGACAGCAAGAAAGGGTTTTAAGCGCGCCTGTGATCATTGCCGCGCATGGATCCTGGGAACCAGGAAAACTCCCAAGCCAGATTGAAAGGACAAGCCGACCTTCCGACCTTTTCGGCTTCAAGGCGCATTTTACCGGCGCCGCGCTGGCGCCCGACCTGATGCCGCTGCTGGTGTTCCCGGGCGGCTATGGTGGAATGGTAACGGCGGACCATGGCCGGGTTTCAATTTCCTGCTGTATCCGCCGGGATGTTCTGTCCGACCTGCGCCAGCGCTATGGAAACATCGCGGCGGCGGATGCGGTATGGCGCCACGTCGTGGCCTCGTGCCGGGGCGTGGGAACTGTGCTGGCCGGCGCCGAACTGGATGGCCCATGGCTCGCCGCGGGACCGATCCATCCCGGTATTCGAGCTGGCTATGATCAGGGCATCTTCCGCGTCGGCAACATCGCGGGTGAGTCACATCCCGTAATCGCGGAAGGGATTTCGATGGCGCTGCAATCCGGCTGGCTGCTTGCGCGGGAACTGGTCGCGCTGGGCAAAGGTCACGAGGGCCACGACGAGGCCGGACATCGCTACGAAAGGCAATGGCGTCGGCAATTCTCGACCCGTTTGCGTGCCGCGGCCTTGATTGCCCGAATAGCGCTTGGGCCAGGCGGCGCGGCGTCCATGCGCGCCGTGATCAAGAATTTTCCGGCGGCTTTGACACTTGGCGCGCGATTGAGTGGAAAGACCCAGCCCGTTCCGGGCTTTTGACATCAACCAGCACTGCTCGCTGGGCGTCGCCTGACGGTGTACCAAACGGGGCGATGGCGGTTGACCGCGACGCGCGTCCTACCCCCGATCTCCAACTAGGAAATGGACAGGATCTCGAGTTCGTGCTGCCCTAGCTGGACAATTTCGCCAACGGATTTGCCAATCAGCGCGAGAGCAACCGGTGAACCATGCGAAATGGAAGCTTGGGACGGGTTGGCCTCGTCCTCACCGACGATGCGGAAGGTCTGGGTGCGGCCATCATCGCGCTCGAAGGTAACGGTGTGACCGAAGGCGATCACTTCATTGGACGTCGGCACCGGCATAGGCTGGGCCGTACGGACGCGTTCGGCATAATAGCGCATATCTCGAACCGGAACCGCCGACTGCCGTCGCCTCTCGTTGACATCCTCCAGCGCGTTCGCGGTCTCGAGAGCCTGCTGGGCGCGCGCCAAGTCGTCTTGCAGCATCCTGAGGCCCGCCTCGGTGACGAGGTTGATCCGATCGGAGACAGGGCGAGCCGGCAGGATGGTTTCCGATGCTGCCTCCGCACTTTCCTCCTTGGCAAAGGCTACGCTCAATGGGTCGCAACTCCGTGTCGAATGGTGTTGGTCAGGGGATAACCCATAGGCGACAAGAAAGCTGCAACAATTCGACGGCTGGCTTCGGCGGAACCGGCAAGCAATTGTCGCCGAGCCGTTTGTCGAGTCCACGTGACAGCCCTGCTCGCCGATGGCAGCGCGCCGCGCCCACGCTACCCCCCGCCAGCCTCGGCATCAGGAAAATCTCCGCCCCTTTTGGCAATTCCTTCGACCACGTATCGCGATAGATCGTCCCGTCGATCGCCACCGCAATCCCGCGGTCGATCCACGGCTCGAAGCCGGGATACTGTTCAGCCAGTTTCCTGAACAGTTCCCTGATGTCCTTGGCTTCGACCTCGACCTTGCTCTTGCCGCCGGCGAGCTGGCCGAGCGCGCCCCAGAGGGTGACTTCGACCATTCGCCAGCCCTGCCCTGCCCTAGCCCCGTTCCGCCTCGATCGCCGCCAGGATGCGCGGCGGCGACATCGGGATGTGGGTCATGCGCACGCCGGCCGCGTTCGACACCGCGTTGGCGATCGCCGCCAGCGGCGGCACGATCGAGGTCTCGCCGACGCCGCGCACCCCATAGGGGTGGTTGGGGTTGGGGATCTCGAGGATCTGCGTGTCGATCATCGGCAGGTCCGAGCAGACCGGGATGCGGTAGTCGAGGAAGCCGGGGTTCTGCAGCCGCCCGTCCTTGCCGTAGATATACTCCTCGTTGAGCGCCCAGCCGATGCCTTGGGCGGCACCGCCCTGGTATTGCCCTTCCACATAGGTCGGGTGCACGGCCTTGCCGGCATCCTGCACCACCGTGTAGCGGATGACCCTGGTCGAACCCGTCTCGGGATCGACCTCGATATCGCAGATATGGGTGGCGAAGGAGACGCCGGCGCCATCGGCGACGAGCTCGCTGTGGCCGGCGATCGGTCCGCCGGTCTTGCCGGAAGCGGCGGCGATCTCCTTCAGCGACAGCTTGCCGAGATTGCCGTGCTTCTCGCCCTTGGCGACCGCGTGGCCCTTTTCCCAGACCACGTCGTCGACGGCAATGTCCCACATCTGAGCAGCGCGTTCGCGCAGGATCTTGATCGCGTTGCGGGCGGCCGAGATCGTCGCCATGGAGGACGAGAAGGTGCCGCGGCTGCCGTCGGTCATGTCGTTGTAGCCGAGGCTGGAGGTGTCGGCGACGATGGCCTTCACATGCTCATAGGCGATGCCGAGCTCCTCCGCCGCCACCAGCGACAGCGACGCCCGTGAGCCGCCCACATCCACGGTTCCGACGGCTAGCGAGACCGAACCGTCCATGCCGATATTGAGGTCGGTGCAGGTCTGGCCGCCGAAGTTGAACCAGAAGCCGCAAGCCATGCCACGACCCTGGTTCGGGCCCAGCGGCGCCTTCATGTGTGGATGGCTCTTCGCCGCTTCGAGCGTCGGGCCGATGCCGATCGGGCCATAGACCGGGCCGTAGGACGACCTTGTGCCTTCCTGCGCGGCGTTCCTGATCCGGAACTCGACCGGATCCATGCCGATCTCCTTGGCCAGTTCGTCGACGGCACTTTCCACGGCGAACGCCGCCATCGGTGCCGAGGGCGCGCGATAGGCGGCGGTCTTCGGCCGGTTGACCAGCACTTCGTAGCCGACCGTCTTGACGTTATCGAGCTTGTAGCAGGCGAACGCCGTCATGGCGCCGATCTCGGCCCAGGAGCCGGCATACGGGCCGCATGAATAGCGCAGCGTCGCTTCGGCGGCGGTGATGGTGCCATCCTTGCGGGCGCCGATCTTGACGTCGATCGAGGTGGCGCTGGTCGGGCCCGAGGCGCGGAACACCTCGTCGCGGGTCATCACCAGCTTCACTGGCCGTCCCGCCTTGCGCGACAGCGCGAGTGCCACCGGTTCGGCCCAGACATGGGTCTTGCCACCGAAGCCGCCGCCGATCTCCGACGAGGTGACGCGCAGCTTCGAGGCTTCCATGCCAAGCAGTTGCGCGCAATGCTGGCGGTAGACGAAATGGCCTTGCGTGCAGACCCAGAGATCAGCAGTGCCGTCGGACGAGACGCTCGCCACGCAGGCATGCGGCTCGATATAGCCCTGGTGCGTCTGCTCGGTCTTGAACGAGCGCTCGACGATGAAATCGGCGTGGCCGAAACCCTGGTGGACATCGCCATGGCCAAACTGGCTGCGCTTGGTGACGTTGGACGGCTTTACCGGCTTTTCCTCGAGGCCCTCGGTGAAGATGGCATCGTTGATCAGGGGCGCATGGTGGTTCATCGCCTCGTCGACATCGGTGACATGCGGCAGCACCTCGTAGTCGACCACGATCAGCTTCAGCGCCTGCCTGGCCGTGCGGGCATCGACGGCGGCGACCGCCGCCACCGCATGGCCGTCATAGAGCGCCTTGGTGCGCGCCATGCAATTGTCGAGGATGTCGTACATGGCGGCATCGCCGTCGGTGAGGTCGGGCAGGTCGGCCGCGGTGATCACCGCCTTCACGCCGGGAAGCTTCTCCGCCTTCGAGGTGTCGATCTTCCTGATCGTGGCGTGGGCGTGCGGGCTGCGCAGAATACGCCCGACCAGCTGGCCGGCCATGTTGAAGTCGGCGCCGTAGCGGGCGCGGCCCGTCACCTTGTCGATGCCGTCGGGGCGAATGGGGCGCGTGCCGACGGATGTGAATTTACGCCCGGAAAAACGCGGATCGAAATTCATCTCAGGCTCCCTTCATAACGATGGCCGCGTCCTGGACGGCGCGCACGATCTTGTCATAGCCGGTGCAGCGGCACAGGTTCCCGGCGAGGCCGAAGCGGATCTCCTCCTCGGTCGGATCGGGGTTCTTGGCCAGCAGATCCTTGGCCGCGATCAGGAAGCCGGGCGTGCAGATGCCGCATTGCAGCGCCGCGTGCTCGAGGAACTTCTGCTGCAGCGGATGCAGCTTGTCGCCATGCGCCATGCCCTCGATGGTCTCGACACGCCGGCCCTCGGCTTCCGCGCCGAGCACCGGGCACGAGCACACCAGCCGGTCGTCGAGAATGATGCTGCAGGCGCCGCAGTCGCCGGTGCCGCAGCCTTCCTTGGCGCCCGTCAGCCCGAGCCGGTCGCGCAGGACGTCGAGCAATGTCTCGTCCGGCTGGCAAAGGTATTCGACGCTGTCGCCGTTGATTGTCGTTGAGACTGCTACACCAGCCATCATTTGCCTCCTGCGCGTGCATAGGCGGTCGTGGCGGCCCGCCCGGCCAGCACACCCGCAACCTTCCTTCTGAACTCGATGGTGCCCCGCTTGTCGTCGATGGGGCGGCAGGCCCCAAAGCAGACCTTGGCGAGCCGCTCGAGTGCTGCTTCGTCCAGCTTCCTGCCGATGAGGGCCTCGGCCGCCTCCTCCACCAGAAGCACGGTCGGCGCCGCGGCGCCCAGCGTCACGCGGGCCGCCTTGATGACGCCGTGCTCGTCGAGCGTCAGGTTGACGCCGGCGCTGACCACCGCGATGTCCATCTCGGTGCGGGGAATGAAACGCAGATACGCATCGCCCGAGCGCGGTGCGCGCTTGTCGAGCAGGATCGCCTCGATGATCTCGCCTTTGGCGAGCGACGTCTTGCCCGGCCCGGTCGGCACGCTCCCGACGGGAATCGTGCGCCTGCCCCCCGGCCCGACAATCGATGCCCTGGCGCCGGCCGCGACCAGCGCCGGCACGCTGTCGGCCGCCGGCGAGGCGTTGCAGAGATTGCCGACGATGGTGCAGCGTCCCTGCACCTGCTTGGAGCCAATCAGCTTGGCGGCTTCGACGACGCCGGGCCATGCCTTCTTCAGGGCCGCGCTCTCCCCCAGCACCGCGCAGGGCACCGCGGCACCGATGCTGAAGCCGTCGGCCGTCTCCGTGATCTCGCTCAGGCCGGCGATCGCCTTGATGTCGACGATCAGGTCGGGTTCGACAAAACCACCCTTCATCCTCACCAGCAGGTCGCTGCCTCCGGCAAGAATGGCTGATGTGCCAGCCGATCCAGCCAATTGGCCAACGGCATCTTCGATTGAAAGCGGACGTATGTAGCGCATCGTCTCCCCTTGATTATCGCGATTTCAGCGACCGTTATAAACACTCTCCTCACAATGGCTATCCGGTTCGTCATTTGCGACGATTGGGCCAGGCGCCGCAAAATCGAGTCCCAAAGCAGCCTGGACCGGTGTACGCCAATCGGACAGGCTTGCGGCCCGGCCCTCGAAAAATCTGAGCGCCTCTGTCGGACTGGTCAAGCCTCGTTCGTCCTTGGGGCATCGAACAGGCATCATGAAAGGATAGGATATGCCCGGCACCGTACGTTTGCACCGCGTTTTGACGACCACCCCGGAGAAGGTCTATCGCGCCTTCGTCGAAGCCGACGCGCTGGCGAAGTGGCTTCCGCCGAACGGCTTCACCTGCACGGTCCATCACCTCGAGGCCAAGGTCGGCGGCACGTTCAAGATGTCCTTCCGCAACTTCACGACCGGCGGCAGCCATGCCTTCGGCGGCGAGTATCTTGAGCTCATTCCCAATGAGCGCCTGCGCTACACCGACAAATTCGACGATCCCAACCTGCCCGGCGAGATCCAGGTGACTGTGATCCTGAAAAAAGTCTCGGTCGGCACCGAAGTCGACATTACCCAGGCCGGCATTCCGGACGTCATCCCGGTCGAGGCCTGCTATCTCGGCTGGCAGGAATCGCTCCGGAACCTGGCAAAGCTGGTCGAGCCCGAGATCAATCAATGAAGCTGGTCCAGGAAAAGTGCGCAGCGGTTTTCCGTCCGGAACTGCGTCGAAACAAATAGCTGCGGCGATGGATGCGGCGGCCGGAGGACCGGCCGTCGATTGCCGTAAACGCCAAAGGCAAGCTCCCCGCTCGTTCTTGTCCCTTCAGCGCAGGTCGGCGCGCAAGTCGCGCCCGCCGCATCCCGGGCGTCGGCGCAGCAGCGTGCGCGGCAGCCTGTCGGTTTTCACCACTTGGTCCGGAAGCCGAGCGTGCCGGTCAGCGCGTAACTGTCACCGAAGTCTTTCAGGCCGGTACGGGCGACGGCTTCGCCAAAGACCGAGAACTTGTCGTCGGCCCAATTGATCGTGCCGCCGATGCCGAGACCGCCCCACAGCTGCTCGTTCCGGCTCGAGAGGCTGCTGCCGGCGAGGTCGACCGACGAGCCATCCTCGAAATCGTAATAAAGGTTGGCGAGGCCGTAGACATTCGTGCGCCCGGCGCGACCGGTTCGGTCCTGCCACTGCGTCTGGTGGTCGAGCGAGAGGCCGAGGCGGCCGAGCAGGCTGTCGCCACTGCCCAAGGCAACTCTTGCGCCGAAGGCGTCGGTGAACGAGTCGAAATCGACGGACGACCAGGCAAGCTGCGCTTGCGGCGTCAGCGACCAGCTCGGGTCGAGCATGATGCGCTTGCCCGCCTCGACACCAAGCGCGTAGCCGACGCCGTTATTGCCGTCGACAAGCCGCTGTCCGGCGGTCGCCGAGTCGAGATTGCTGTCGTACCAGATCACCTGCGCCTGGCCATCGAGGTAGAAGCCTTCCGCGCCGTACCAGGTCAGCGAGCCGGAAACGCCGGCGCCGGTCGTATCGATCGACCCGCTGCCGAACACCGACGAGACGTCGGCGGACACCGTGCCATACTGGAATGCGACGCCACCGATGAGCTGACCGGCCGTGCTGTCGGACAGGAGCATGTCGGCGCCGGTCTGCAGCCTCCAGGTCGAGGTATCGTAAGTCGTTGCGGTGGTGGAGCTTTCCGGATCGTAGGAGCCGCTGGTGCCTTCGATCCTGCCCCACAGCCCGATACCGGCCTCGGCCTTCACCTCATCGGAGATCCCATCGGCGCCTTGCGCTTCGACGGTCCAGGATCGGTTGCCGAGCCGCTGCTGCAGCGTGCCCAGCTGGTTGAAGGTCTGCAATACGCCCGCATAGGCTTCGTAGAGCGGTGCGCCGGCCTGATAGAGTGGAGTTTCGGGTTCGCCGTCATCGATCAGGGCGGACCGCAAATACCAGTCGCCGTCGGCGGGCGTGCTCGTGCCGCCCTGGTAGAGCCTGTAGGCATAGGCGCCGCCGACGACCGCCGCATCGCCTTCGAAAGTGTAGTCGCCCTTGAGCGAGAAGGTGCCGTTGGAGACGCCGCCCACGTCGACGATCTTGATGCCTTCGGCCGTTTGGTCTCCCGCGCCGCCGAAATTCACAACCTGGAGCGTGCCCGTGCCCGATGTGTCGCCGGCGATCACCAGCATGTCGGTCGCCGAGCCATCGCCGCCGAGCGCTGTGTTGAGGATGACGGTGCCGCCATTGCCGGCATAGTCGCCGCTGATGGTCAGCGTGTTGCCGAGATTGCTGCCGGCGATGCGCACCGTTCCGTCGTTGGTCAGCCCGGCGATCGTCTGGGAAGTGTCGGCAAGATCGAGCGTGGCGCCCGAGGCGACGGAAAACTGCGAGGAGGAGCTGAACGCGTTCGCCGCGCCCGCGGCAAGCGTGCCGCCGCTGACCGACGTGGCGCCCGTGAAGCCTGAGTTGTCCGAGGCTAGCACCAGAATGCCCAGCCCGTCCTTGACGAAGGTGCCGGCGCCAGAGAGCACGCCGGCATAGCTGGCGTCGGCGACCTGGTCGAAGGTGAAGGAGGCGCCCGCGCCGATCGAGACATCGCCGCCGAAGCGCTCTGCCGCCGAGACGAGGCCACCCTGGTCGATGGTCCAGTCGAGCACGGAGATGCCGGTTAGCGTCAGCGTGCCGGCGCCGTCCTTCACCATCGTGCCGGTGCCGGAGATATCGCCGGCAAAGCTGGCGTCCGCCGCCTGGTCGAACACGACGATGCCGGAATTGCCGATGTCGCCACGGATCGAAGCCGCATCGCCGATCAGCGTGCCGGCGGTGATCGTTGTGCCGCCAGCGTAGGTGTTGGCGCCTGTCAAAACCAGCGTGCCGTCGCCGGCTTTGGTGAGGCCGCCTGCGCCGGAGATGACATTGCTGAGCGTGAGGGTCGTGCTCGGATCGGTCAGGAACGTTCCGCCTCCCGTCAGCGCGATGGTCCGGGCACTGGTGATGTCGGCGGTGGTTTCCAGCGTGCCGCCATTGAAGGTCAAGCCGCCCGAGGGGGCGCCCAAATTGTTGTCGCTCGAGATCTGCAGAATACCGCCGGTCAATGTCCAGGGCGTGACGGCGGTCGTCGTCCCCGTCAGCGTCCAGGTGCTGTTCCCGGTCTTCTCGTAGAACCCGAACCCGTCATATTTGGCCCCAGCGCCGATCTGGGACACATCGAAACTGGCGCTGGTGTCGCCGCCCAGCTTGAAAGTATCGGCGGCGCTGAAGGCAACCACATTGCCCGCGATGGTCGAGCCGGCCTGGATCTCCAGCGAATTGACCCCGCCGGTGAACTCGATGGCTCTGCCGGCTACCGGCGTTCCACCGCCCGCACCGACGGCGCCGCCGCTGATCGTGCCCGCATTGATGATGGCGATGTTGGCGCCCTTGATTCCCGCGCCGCCATCGCCGGCCGTTCCGGCCGCCCCGGCCTGACCACCAGTCCCGCCGGTGATCGTCGCCCCCGTCCCGTTGATGACCGTTCCGCCCGAAAGCAACAGAACGCCGGCTCCGCCGTCGCCGCCGCCCGCCGCCGCGAGGGTCCTTCCGCCAGTTCCACCAACCAGATTTCCGCTGTTCTGGACTGTCCCGCCGCCGGTCAGGACGACAGCAGCTGCGCCACCACCGCCGCCGCTCTGCGAACTTCCGCGACCGCCAACGCCACCCGTGACGCTGCCGCCGGCTTCCACGGTAACATTGGCCGATGAAAACACGCCGACGCCACCGCCACCGCCGCCACCATTGGAGTTGGAGCCTCCAAGGCCGCCAGTGCCGCCTGTGACCGATCCGCTGCCGGTAACGACAGTGTCCGCCGTGGCACTGACGCCGACACCTCCACCGCCGCCGCCGCCGCCCCTGACCACGCCACTGACGCCATTGGAGCCCGGGCCGCCAGTCCCACCGCTGACGCTGGTTGAGATTGTTCCGCTTGTCGAAATGACCTGGCCCGTAGTGCCGGTCGCACCGGCAACGCCGTTCGGCGCGTTGAATGTCAGCGCCGTTCCTCCCGAACCTCCCGGCGCGCCGTTGCCCGTCGTGAGGTCAACGCCACCACCGCCACCACCGGCGGTCGCGCCATTGGCGGCATTCTGACCCGTGGCGCCTGCGAGCCCGCCATCCACGCCACCTTGTCCGGCACCTACGCCGCTGCCATTGCCGCCATCAGCCCAAGCGGGCGCGACGCTCAGCGCAAGGGCGGCAGCAAGGGTCGTAATGGTGGAAGGCCCGTCGCTCCTCAAAAACCGCCCCGTCATGCGCTGGTCCCCTGATTCCCCGAAGAGCCGAACGCAGCATGAAAGTTACTGCCCCGCAAGACACCTATAGCCAGAAGGACTACTAAAAAGCTAACACTGGGGAGTAACGGCAAGTCTGTGACGTTTGCGTGACAGAACAACATCTAAAATTAGCTTGTTATTATAAATCTAAATTAGCGTCTTCTTAAAAGAGGGAGGGACAACACAAGGATCGTTTGCACTTCGAAACCGAACCGGAATCGCACCCTCGCGTCCACATAATCTCGTCGTCCGCGATCGCCCGCGGAGCACTCGAATGATGGATTCCTGACCTGGTCCGCGCCTTCCCTGGCGCAGGGCGGAATGACCGGTCCTGGCCGTTCCTGACGTCCCCTGCTTACCCTCTCAACCATGGCGACAGTCAGATGGTCGAGTTTTGACAAGTGCCCTCAGGCCGTCCGCGCCCTGCCCCCAAAATCCGCATCAGCCCCTTCGGCAGGAACAGCATCGCCGCGCTTCTGGCCCGCTGAAGCCTGGAAATTGGACTGTGGCGGGTGCTGCCGTTTGTCGGTAGCAATTCGTCATCGCGTTCCGACATGCCCGGACGATCGGGCGTGTCGTGAAGAATGCAGCGGAGGCGGAAAGCGTGACCCTTACCAATCGAGACATTGTCGAGCTGACCGAGTGGCGACGCAAGCTGCACCAGCAGCCGGAAATCTCCAATGAGGAGGAGAATACGGCAAAAGAGGTCGTCGACTTCCTCGCCGATACAGGACCGGACAAGGTGCTTACCGGTCTGGGTGGACATGGCGTCGCGGCCATATACGAAAGCGGCAGGGCGGGACCGACGGTGATGTTCCGTTCGGAACTCGATGCCTTGCCGATCGAAGAACTTTCAGGCGTGCCGCATTCTTCGCGCGTGCCGGGCAAATCGCATATGTGCGGTCATGACGGGCACACCGCGATCCTGGCCGCCCTCGGCCGCCAGTTGGGGCGCGAGCGGCCAGCAAGCGGTCGCGTCGTGCTGATGTTCCAGCCGGCGGAAGAAACCGGCAATGGCGCGGCCGGCGTCGTCGCCGATCCCCGATTCGGCGAGATCGCGCCGGATTTCGCTTTCTCGCTGCACAATTTGCCCGGCGTGCCGTTCGGCGAGGTCCGACTCAAACCCGGCGTGGTCAACTGCGCCTCGCGCGGCATGCGCATCGTGCTGGAGGGCAAGACCGCGCATTCGTCCATGCCCGAGACCGGCACATCGCCGATGATGGCGATCAGCCAGTTGATGCCGGCCCTGCCCGCTCTCGGACGCGCAACCTTTGCCGACGACGAGTTCTCCATGGTGACCGTCACTCATGCCGAGATGGGCGAAGCCGTGTTCGGCATCGCGCCCGCTCATGCCGAGGTCTGGGCGACGCTGCGCACCCGTCGCGACGACCGCATGGCGGATTTATGCGCCGCCGCCGAAGCTCTGGTCACGGAGATCGCCGGCCAGCAGCGCCTTTCCGCCCGCTGGGACTACCATGAGATCTTCGTCGCCAGCGTCAACGCGCCGGATGCGGTGGAGCATCTGCGGCAAGCGCTCCACGAAGAGGGCGTCGTGCATGGAGAAGAAGCCCTGCCGATGCGCGCCTCGGAAGATTTCGGCCTGTTCGGCCACGGTGCCAAGTCGGCGATGTTCTTCCTCGGCGCAGGCGAGCGGCACCCCGCGTTGCACAACCCGGACTACGACTTTCCGGACGACCTGATCCCGATCGGGTCGAAGATCTTCATGCGCACGGCGCGCAATTTGCTGGGGTGACTCCCCGGCCGAGGCGCGGCGCTTGGGTTGCCCCCGCGCGACTGCCTAACCGGAGCGACTCGTGCGAGAGTGCCACCATCGCCCGCGCGCCTCGGCCTGGGAAATAGCCTTCGTCCGCACCTTCTATTCGGGTGCGCATTTCTCACATGGATGTCGATTGGCCCTAAAGGTCGAGAGCGACCGTCATGCCGCGAACATCGGCCATTTCCAGCATCAGGTCTTGCAGGCTTTTGTCCAGCACGACACCGGTCCGAGCCAGAAGCTCCGTGACAATCTCTCTCATCGATATGACCGCGACGCCGGTTTTCGCGGCAAGCAGCCGTCCGATGGCCGCGCGGATCAGGTCGTCATGACCAGACATGTCTCACCTCCCAATGCTCTATCCTCCCTTGCTTCCGGTATGGCGTCCGCCGGTTCACGCAAGCAGGTCATCAGAGCGGCTTCGTCTTCATTGGTCCGCCGGCCAGTAACGGCGGCAATGCTGGCAAGGCGTCGACCGGCGCTCCGGCAGGAGCAAATGCCTGACACGAAGGCGCCTGAACCCGGGATTGCGATCCATGGACCTGCAAGGCGGCATTTGCACGTCGAGTGGTTTGGTATCGTCAGGAAAAATCACTGCGCACCATTTTAAATATTGACGCATGTCAATTTTTTCTAAAACATGCGGAAACGCTGGCAAGGCATCCGCCGGCGCTCTGGGAGGAGCAATGCCTGACATGAAAAAGCGCCCGGACCGGGAGCTGCGACTCGCACCATCCGCGGCAGGCATTCGCTGGACAACTGATGCAACCCATCAAACAATCAGGAGGAGGAACAACATGCGCGTGTTCAATTGCCTAAAGCTCGGCACGGGTCTGCTTGGCGCAGGCATGCTTGCAGCGATCGTTTCGGTACCGGCCCACGCCGGGGACCCGGCGAAAATCGCGGCCATCGTCAAGGGTCTCGACAACCCGTTCTTCCAGACCATGCAGAAGGGCATCGAGGAACAGGGCAAGGCCAATGGCGTCAATGTCAGCGTCCAGGCCGCCGCCAACATGGGCGACGCCACCGGACAGGCCGACCGCCTGACCGCCATGGCCATGCAGGATTTCGATTGCTATCTGGTCAACCCGATCAGCGTCTCCAACCTCGTCCAGGCGCTGGTGCCGGTCGCCCAGAAGAAGAAGCCGATCGTCAACATCGACTCGACCATCGACGCCGAGCAGGCCAAGGCCGCGGGCTTCGCCGTCTCGACCTATATCGGCACCGACAATGTCTCCGCAGGCGCGCTGGCCGGTGAGGAAATGCTGAAGCTGGTGCCGAAGGGCGCCAAGGTCGCGCTGGTCGCCGGCATCGTCGGCGATGTCGGCTCCAATGCCCGTATCAAGGGCTTCAAGCAGGCCGTCGAAGGCAAGCTCGAAGTCGTGGTCATGGTCAGCGCCGACTGGGACCGCGAGAAGGCGTTGACCGCCGCCACCGACATCCTCGCCGCGCATCCCGATCTTGCCGGTTTCTTCGCCGCCAACGACATCATGGCGCTCGGCGTCGAACGCGCCGTGCAGACCTCGGGCAAGGACGTCAAGGTGATCGGCCTCGACGGCATCGTCGACGCGCTGAAGTCGATCGCGGCAGGCGAACTCACCGCCACCGTCGCCCAATATCCCTATGTCGTCGGCGCCATGGGCGTCGAAGCCTGTGCGTTGGCCGCCAAGGGCAAGGAACTGCCCGCCAACGTGCCGGCGCCGGTGCTGCTGATCAACAAGGACAATGCCGAGGCCTCGCTGAAGAACTTCCCGCGTCCGGGCGGCGACTATCCCGATCCCTTCCGCGAGATGCTGAAGTGAGCAATTCCGTGAACAACGCGCCCGCCGCCCATTCGGCGGGCGCGGAGGAGAGCCGTCCCTCCCTGGCGGCTCTCCTCCTCGATCCTTCCTTCTGGGCCGACTGGGCATCCGTCGTCGGCCTGGTCGGCCTGGTCATCGTCTTCGGCATCGCCCAGCCGGTCTTTCTCAGCGTCGCCAATTTGCAGGCGCTGTTGCTGGCGGCGGCGATCCTGGTCGTGCTGTCGATCGGCCAGACTTTCGTCGTCGCGACCTCGGGCATCGACCTGTCGCTGGCGGCCGCCGTCATGCTCGGCGCCATCATCCTGGGCCTCGTCAATGCGGCCGGTTATGGCATCTTCATCGCCTGCGTGCTTTGCGTGCTGGCCACCAGCGCCATCGGCTTCCTCAACGGCCTCATCATCACCGCCGGCAAGATCCCTGACTTCGTGGTGACGCTCGGCACGCTGTCGGGCATCACTGGCCTTGGCCTCATCCTGTCGGGCGGCGAACCGACCATGGTCGGTTCGACCTTCCTGCTCAGGCTCGCCTCAGGCTCCTTCGGGCCCTTCGGCTATCCGGTCTGGGTGGCGATCGCGGCCGTCATCGTGGCGCATATCGCGCTCTATCACACACGCTTCGGCGTGCATCTGCTGGCGACCGGCGGCCAGGTCGAAAGTGCCGGCGCGCTCGGCATCCGCACCAACCGGGTCAAGATCGCCGCCTACACCATCTCGGGCTTGTGCGCCGGCATCGCGGCAATCCTTCTGGTTGCGCGCATCGGTTCGGCCGAGCCGCAGATCAACACCAGCCTGCTGCTCAATTCGGTGGCGGCGGTGGTCCTGGGCGGCGTCAGCCTGTTCGGCGGCCGCGCCAGCATCCTGGGTCCGGCCATCGGCGCCTTGATGCTCACCGCTCTCGTCAACGGCCTGACACTGCTCAACGTGTCGGCCTTCTATCAACCGCTCGCCGTGGGCGCCATCGTGGTGCTGGCGGCGCTGATCATGCGGTACCAGAAATGAGCGCCGCCTCCTCCGACGCGATCATCGCCTGCGAAGGCCTGAGCAAGCATTTCGGCGGTGTCCGCGCCTTCACCGACGTCGCCTTCCGGGCGCGCCGCGGCGAGGTCACCGCCGTCATCGGCGACAACGGCGCCGGCAAGTCGACACTGATCCGCTGCCTGGTCGGCGTGCATGTGCCGGATACCGGTTCCATCGTCTTCGACGGCCGCCAGCACCCCTTCTCCAACCCCGACGGCGCACGCAAGGCCGGCATCGAGACCGTCCATCAGAACCTGGCGCTGATCGACGAACTGACGGTGGCGCAGAACCTGTTCCTCAACCGCGAGCTCGTGCGCCGCATCGGCCCCTTCGCTTTCCTCGACCGCAAGGCGATGCGACGCGAGGCGCGCGCCATGCTGTCGCGCCTGTCGATCAACGTGCCGTCGATCAACCAGCGTGTGCGGCGCCTGTCGGGCGGCCAGCGCCAGGCGATCTCGATCTGCCGCGCCGTCGGCTCCGGCGCCAAGCTGGTGGTGATGGACGAACCGACCGCCGCACTCGGCGTGCAGGAGACCGCCAATGTCGAGGCGCTGATCCGGCGCCTGCGCGAACAGTCGGTCTCGGTCATCCTGGTCAGCCATAATTTCGATCAGGTGCGGCGCCTGTCCGACCAGATCTGGGTGATGCGGGCGGGCAAGATGGCGGCGACGGTGCGCGCCTCCGAAACCACCGGCAACGAGCTCGTCGCGCTGGTCACCGGCGCGGCGTGACCGGCCGATCGTGAAATCAGTGCTGGCCGCCAGCTCGGCCGGCATCAGGCTTGAAATCAAGGGGAGTTTGAGAGTGGCACCACTTCGTGTCGGACTTGTTGGTCTTGGAGAGGTCGCGCAGTCGATCCATCTGCCTGTTCTGGCCGACCAGCGCGACCGCTGGCGGATCGCGGGCGTGTACGACGTCTCGCCAAGCCTGGTGTCGCTCATCACCTCCGAATATGCCACGGCAAAAACCTTTGACACGGCCGAGGCGTTGATCAATTCGCCCGACATCGACGTGGTGTTCGTGCTGTCGTCCGACGACACCCACAGCCGCTTCGTGCGCGCGGCCATGAAGGCCAACAAGCATGTCTTGCTGGAAAAGCCCGCTTGCCTGACGGTGCGCGAGATCGACGACCTGCTGGCGCTGATGCCGACCTACGACAAGACCCTTTTCGTCGGCTACATGCGCCGCTACGCCCCGGCCTATCTGGCGGCCCGGGATGAACTGCCTGATCACGCCGACATCACCCATGTCCGCATCTTCGACCTCATCTCGGAAGGCCGGCATTTCCTCAAGAAGAGCCAGAACGTCCTCTATCCCAACGACATCGACCCTGCCCTCTTGGCCCGTGGCGCCAAGGAGCGGGACGCGCTGATCCGCGAGGTGGTTGGCGCCGACGCCCCCGCCGACCTGATGCGTGCCTATCGCGGGCTGACGGCGCTGTCCTCACATCACATTTCGGCGATGCGCGGGCTGATCGGCGAGCCCGTGGGTGTGGTCGCCGCGCACCGCACCAATGGTGGCGCCAACACCAGCATCACTTTCGACTACGGCCATTTCGCCTGTCTGTATGACGCGGTGGTCGATGATCTCGGCCTGTTCGACGCCATGATCGAGGTGCGCTCCAACACCAGGCGGGTGCGCATCATCTACGACACGCCCTATATCCGCAGCCTGCCGACCCGGCTCGAGGTGACCGATGCCGGCCCGCTCGGCCCGGTGACGAAAACCTTCGGGCCGCTCTATGGCGACGCCTTCTCCAACGAGTTGGAGATCTTCCACCGCCACATCACCGAAGGCACGAAGCCGGTGACCGACCTTGCCGATTCCCGCCGCGACCTGGCCCTGATGGCTGACATCATCGAGCGCATGAAGGAGAGCGGCCGGCGCTAAGCGGCGGCTTGGAAAGCCGTTGTTGCGGCCCGAGGCCGCGGTCTATTTCCCGCAGTGGTGATCGTTGATCTTGTTCAACGCGCTCGCGTCAGGCCCGACGCGATGGTACGAGCACGCGCCAGCCGCCGTCGTGACCAGCTGCTGATCATAGTAGCGCGGGCCGCCGAACAGGATGTCGATGAGATCGCCATCGGCGGGGACGTAGCGTTCGGATTGGATCCGGTGGCCATGATGCCGCTCGCCGGCGAGCGCCGATGCGCAAAGGCTTGAGCCCGTTACGAAAGCGAGAGCTAGGATCGCAACGCGTTTTGTCGTCATCTGGAATACCCTTCTGGCCATCCGGAATCACACCATACATCCAAAATCGCCAGCCCGACAAAAGTTCCCGACGGGGCAGGTTCGCGCATCGCGCCAGTGCGACCGCAAGAACACCAGCTGGCAACAAGGACCGCCGGCAAATCGCGATTGGCTCTTGCCGTCGGCGGCGGCCTCGCCCATCCATGATTTGCAAACGACAGCCTGGGACCAGCAATGACCGATGCCAGCCTTCACCTCGTCGAAGCGACGATCGAACAATTGCGCCACGCGCTCGACGGGGGCATCGTCACCAGTGTCGAGCTGGTCGGGGCGTATCTGCGGCGCATCGCGCATTTCGACCGCCATGGCATCAGCCTCAACGCTGTCCCCGTGCTCAACCCCGACATGTTCGAGCAGGCGGCCGCCTCCGACCAGCGCCGCCGCGACGGCGCTGTGCTCGGGCCGCTCGATGGCATCCCCTACACCGCCAAGGACAGCTACAAGGTCGCCGGCCTGACGGTGGCCGCCGGCTCGCCGGCCTTCGAGCATCTCGTCGCCAATGAGGACGCCTTCACCATCGCCCGGCTGCGGGCCGGCGGCGCCGTGCTGATCGGTCTCACCAACATGCCACCGATGGCCAATGGCGGCATGCAGCGCGGTGTCTATGGCCGCGCCGAAAGCCCCTACAATGGCGACTATCTGACCGCCGCCTTCGCGTCGGGCTCCTCCAATGGCTCCGGCACCGCGACATCAGCCAGCTTCTGCGCCTTCGGGCTCGGCGAGGAAACCTGGTCGTCCGGCCGCGCGCCGGCCACTAACAACGCGCTGGTCGCCTACACGCCGTCGCGCGGCGTCATCTCGGTGCGCGGCAACTGGCCGCTGGTGCCGACCATGGATGTGGTGGTGCCGCACACGCGGACCATGCCCGACATGTTGGAGTTGCTCGACGTGATCGTTGCCGATGATCCGCAGACACGTGGCGATTTCTGGCGCGCGCAGTCCTGGGTCGAGCTGCCGAAAAGTTCCGACATGCGGCCGCAGCGCTACACAGATCTCGCGCTGGCGGGATCGCTCAGAGGTATGCGGCTCGGCGTGCCCAGGATGTACATCGGCCGCGATGCCGGAGCCGACCGGCCGATCGAAACTCGTGCTTCGGTGCTCGCCCTGTGGGAACAGGCGGCGGCGGACCTTGAGCGGCTTGGCGCCGAGGTGGTGGAAGTCGATTTTCCCGTCGTCTCCAACTATGAGCGCGACCGCCCCGGCGCGCGCACCATGGTCGATCGCCGGCTGGTGCCGCAGGAATTCGCCGACCGTGAAATCTGGGATCTCTGCATCTGGGGCTGGGACGATTTCCTGCGCGCCAATGCCGACCCGGCGCTGCCCGATCTCGCCTCGGTTGACGGCCCGAAGATCTTCCCGCAGCCGCCGGGCACGCTGCCCGACCGCTATGACGGCGGATTCGACCTGGCGGAGTATGTCGAGCGGGCCCAATCCGGCGTCACGCCCTTCAGGGAAATCCCGACGCTGGACGAGGGCCTGAAGGGGCTGGAGGCGACAAGGCGGATCGATTTCGAGGACTGGCTGGACATGCAAGGGCTCGACGCCGTGGTGCTGCCGGCCGCCGCCGATGTCGGGCCGGCCGACGCCGATGTCAACGAGGCGTCGGCCGCGCTCGCCTGGCGCAACGGCACCTGGGTCGCCAACGGCAATCTGGTCTGGCGCCATTTCGGCATCCCGACCGTCACCGTGCCGATGGGAACCATGGCCGACATCGGCATGCCGGTCGGCCTCACCTTCGCCGGCAAGGCTTATGATGACGAAAGGCTGCTGCGCATGGCCGGCGATTACGAGCGCGCCACACAGCGCCGCACGAGCCCGCCGCGCACGCCGGAGCTGGCTGATGACGTGTTTTCAGGTCGTCCCAGCCAAGCCGGCAATGGCAAGGCACTGCCGCTCGCGATCGCACTTTCAGCAGAAACGCGCACTTTGGGCGATCAGGACGAGATCACCATCATGCTAGACCTGCCTGTCGGGTCGGCCGAAGCCGAGAACGCCAGCCTCAAGGTGCATGTCAACGGAGAGCCTGTCGCCATGCAGCGAAGCGGCGCCCGCTTCAGCGGGCGGGCGCTGGTTCCGGCCAGTGAGCACAAGCGGCTCCACAGCGTCTGGCGCGGCTCGTATGGCTCGATCGTGACGGGGGTGGTGCGGCTGGATGATGGGCGCAGCGCTGGCGCCTATGTGGTTACCGGCGGGATCGGGTGAGTGCCGGCCGCTAAGACGGCAGCGAAGCCAGCCATTCTTCCCAAAACTGCTGTTGCATATGGACGAAAACCGGAACCACGTCGACGCCATCATCAAATATGTCGACCAGATCGGTCTCCTGGGGAAATTGGCCCGTCTTCACCTTGCAGGCTATCAACCCGCGACTTTTCTCCATCACGGTATTCTCGGGATAAACATTGGCACTTGCCCCGTAACAGAAGGGCAGCAAGCCATCGGCTTCGAGCTCCTGACGGATCTGGAACAGAGCCTCGAAAAAGTCTTCCTCGTCGGCCTTGATAACCTTATCGCGGTAGGCACATGCAAGGCTGCAGACAGCGCCGTCAACATGCAGTGTAAACACGGCTTCCTCGTCTCCGCCCGTGCCCCCTCCGACCAAAAATACAGTTCGCTGATGATCCATTCCACCCCCCTTCGCCATTCGCTGGATGGTAGTTCGCCAGCGGCCAGCTTTCCAGCCATTGCTGGAATGCGGACCGCTACCGCCCACGGTTCCGGCTTGCCTTTGCAATTTGTGACCGACAGAGGCTAGCCCCGCGCCGCCCACACCAACCCGCGCTCGACAATCAGCGCCATTTCCGGCACCGCGAACTCATCCGCTGTGTGTCCAAGGGAACTGTAAAACACCTTCCCCAAACCATAACGCCGCTTCCAGACCACAGGCATCACCACGCCGCCAATGCCCGGGAAATGCGCGTCGCTGAAAGTCGTCGTCGCCAGCACCTCGTTGCTCGGGTCGACGTGCATGTAATATTGCTCCGACCGGTAGGCGAAATCGCCGATGCCTCTTGTGATCGGGTCGTCCGGCCGGGTGATCACCACCTGATAGTCGATGATGTCGCCGGGATGCGCGACCCATTGGCCGCCGGTCATGAACTGATAGTCGGGCTCGTTGCGGAAGCTGTCGCCCATCGTGCCGTGAAAGCCGCCGAGCCCGGTTCCCTGGCGAACGGCAAGCGTCAGGTTCTGAAGTTCGGCCTTCTCGATCGTCGACATCGTGATCACGGGCACGATGAGATCGAAGGAGGCAAGCTCCGGGTCGGCGAACATCGCCGTGCCTTCGCCCAGCGTGACGGCGAATCCGTTCCGTTCAAGCAGCGCGCGGATGACGTTGGCACTGCGCTCGGGCGTGTGGCCCTCCCAGCCGCCCCAGGCGATCAAGGCTTTCTTCGGCATGGTGTACCTCCCTGGAGCTATCGCATGATCGATCGGGCGCGAGCCTCAGCGCCAGCCCAGCGCCGGCGCGACATGGGTCAGGATCGCCTCGATGACATGCGCGTTGTAGTCGACACCGAGCTGGTTGGGCACGGTGAGCAGCAGCGTGTCGGCTTCGGCGATCGCCTCGTCCTGCGCCAATTCCTTGATCAGCACGTCCGGCTCGGCGGCATAGCTGCGCCCGAAGATCGCCCTGGTGTTCTCCTCGATGAAGCCGATCTGGTCGCGGCTCTCGTTGCCGCGCCCGAAATAGGCGCGGTCGCGGTCGTCGACCAGCGCGAAGATGCTGCGGCTGACCGAGACGCGCGGCTCGCGCTCGTGGCCTGCCGCCTTCCAGGCTTCGCGATAGATGCGGATCTGCTCGGCCTGCTGGATGTGGAAGGGCTTGCCGTTCTCGTCGAATTTGAGCGTCGAGCTTTGCAGGTTCATCCCCAGCTTCGCCGCCCATTCTGAAGTGGCGTTGGTGGCGGCGCCCCACCAGATCCGCTCGCGCAGGCCCTCCGAATGCGGCTCGAGCCGCAGCAGGCCTGGCGGATTGGGAAACATAGGCCGCGGATTGGGCTGTGCGAACCCCTCGCCCCGCAGCGTATCGAGGAAGACCTCGGCGTGGTGCCGCGCCATGTCGGCGTCGCTCTGTCCTTCCTGTGGCGCGTAGCCGAAATAACGCCAGCCGTCGATCACCTGCTCGGGCGAGCCGCGGCTGATGCCAAGCTGCAGGCGACCACCGGCGATGATATCGGCCGCGCCCGCGTCCTCGGCCATGTAGAGCGGATTCTCGTAGCGCATGTCGATGACGGCGGTGCCGATCTCGATGCGGCTAGTCTTCGCGCCGACGGCGGCCAGCAGCGGGAATGGCGAAGCGAGCTGGCGGGCAAAGTGATGCACGCGGAAATACGCGCCATCCGCACCCAGTTGCTCGGCGGCGACGGCGAGGTCGATGGACTGCAGCAGCGCGTCCGATGCCGACCGCGTCTGCGACTGTGACGAGGGCGTCCAGTGCCCGAATGAGAGGAAGCCGATTTTCTTCATGGAAATGCGATATAAGGATGCGGGCCAGGCTTCAATGCAAAAGCGATGGCGGGACCTGACGAGACCTCGTCATATCCGCGTTACCAGGCAACGAAATCCGTCGTCCGGAACGGCTCCTGTTCGGGCGCGTCACTCTGCCGCCTGAACTCGATTTGCCTGGATGATCGCCCGGATTTCGGCCCGGCAGGAGCCGCAATTGGTACCGGCCTTCAGCGTACCGCCGATCGCTTCGACGCTCGTGCAGCCTCCCGCCACGGCCGCCGCGATCTGGTTGGCGCCGACGTTGAAGCAGGAGCACACGATCGCGCCGGCGTCCGGCCGATCGGCGCCGGCGCGGCCGGCGACGATCCGGAAGCGTTCGCGCTGTCCGGCGTGGATTTCGTCGAGTTGTTCCGCCGCCCAGCCGCGCGACACGGCGACCGGGCCGGGCGCGACGAACAAGGCGCCGGACAATTGGGCGCCGTCGAAAGCGGCGATGCGATGCTGGCCGGCGTCGCGGTCATGATAGGCGAGCATGTCGCCTCCCGGTGGCGCGCCGAACAGGGACCCGGCAAAGGCAGTCCAGTCGATGTCGTCATCGTCAAAGGCGAGTTCGACCCGCCAGCCACCCCTGCATTTCGCCACGGCCCAGTAGGGCGCGGCAATCGACGCTGGCTTGCGGCGCATCACGGCAAAGCCGAAGGCTTTCGCGGCAAACGTCTCGACGCGGGCGGCGACATGTTTCAGCGCCGGCTGACCGGAAACCGGATCGGTCAGCGGCGCGGTGAGCGTGTCGAGCCGGCCCCTTGCGGCAAACTGATCGGTCCAGTGCATCGGAGCAAACAGGCTGCCCTGGCGCTGGCGAGACGTGACCAGCGCGCGCACCAGCACCTCGCCGCGCAGGCTGGAAATGCGCACGATGTCAGCGTCGCCGATGCCGTGGTGCTGTGCATCCGCCGGGTGGATCTCGACGAACGGCTCGGCGATGTGCTGGGACAGCCGCGGGCTTTTGCCAGTCCGCGTCATGGTGTGCCAGTGGTCGCGGACACGGCCGGTGTTGAGGATCAGCGGGAAGTCCGGGCTGGTGCGGATTTCCACGGTGGCGCGGATGGCGATGAAGCGCGCCTTGCGGTCGGGTGTGTAGAAATCGCCGTCGGCGAAGAAGCGTGAGCTGGATGAGCCATGTTCATGAATACCGACACCCGGCTGACGTCCCGCCTGAACACCCCCCTCTGGCCTGCCGGCCATCTCCCCCGCAAGGGGGGAGATTGGCGGCTCTGACGTCGGCATATCTTCTGCATCTCTGGCGATTGGCGAAGGCCGGCGCGACATCCGATCTCCCTCCTTGCGGGGGAGATGGCCGGCAGGCCAGAGGGGGGTGCTTTGGCTCGGCGCTGGCCACTGGAATGGCACTAGCGCGTCGTAATCTTCTCCATCTATTTCCGCATAAGCACCGATATCGAAATCCCGCGCACCATCATTCTCGAATCCGGACAGCGCGGCGTGTTCGGCGAAGACCTCCGCCGACGTCTCATGCGCGAACGCCTCGCCAAAACCCATCCGCTTGCCGACTTCGGCGATGATCCGCCAGTCCGGCCGCGCCTCGCCGGGCGCGGGCAGAAACGCCCGCTGGCGCGAGATGCGGCGCTCCGAATTGGTGACGGTTCCGTCCTTCTCGCCCCACGCGGCGGCAGGCAGCCGGACGTGGGCGTGGCGGACGGTGTCGGTGTTGGCCAGCACGTCCGACACCACCACGAACGGGCAGGCCTTGATCGCCGCTTCGACGGCATCGGCGTCCGGCATCGAATCGACCGGGTTGGTGGCCATGATCCACAGCGCCTTGATGCGCCCGTCGGCCACCGCCTGGAACATCTCGACCGCCTTCAGGCCGGGCTTGCGCGCAACGGCTGGCGCGTTCCAGAAGCGTTGCACGCGGTCGCGATGGTCTGGATTTTCGATCTCCATATGGGCGGCCAGCATATTGGCCATGCCGCCGACCTCACGGCCGCCCATGGCGTTGGGCTGGCCGGTCACCGAGAACGGCCCCGCCCCCGGTCTGCCGATACGGCCGGTGGCGAGATGGCAGTTGATGATGGCGTTGACCTTGTCGGTGCCCGACGACGACTGGTTCACGCCCTGGCTGTAGACGGTCACCGTCTTCGCGGTGGCCGCGAACAGGCTGTAGAAGCGGCCAAGCTCGTCTTCGCTCAGCCCCGTGGCGGCGGCAACACTGGCAAGGTCGAGCGCCGAGGCGGCGAAAAGCGCTTGCCCGAAGCCGGTGGTGTGCGCCGTGATGTAGGCGCGGTCGAGCGCGTTGTGCTGGCCGAGCCGGGCGAGCAGCCCGGTGAACAAAGCGACGTCGCCATCCGGCGCGACCGCCAGGTGCATGTCGGCGATGTCGGCGGTCATGGTGCGGCGCGGATCGACCAGCACGATCTTCATCTCCGGCCGCTTTTCCCGGGCAGCCGCGATGCGCTGGTAGAGCACGGGATGGCACCAGGCGAGGTTGGAGCCGACCAGCACGATGAGATCGGCGAGTTCGAGATCCTCGTAGGTGCCCGGCACCGTGTCGGAGCCGAAGGCGCGGCGGTGGCCTGCCACCGACGAGGCCATGCACAGCCGCGAATTGGTATCGATATTGGCCGAGCCGACAAACCCCTTCATCAGCTTGTTGGCGATGTAATAATCCTCGGTCAGCAATTGGCCCGACACGTAGAAGGCCACAGCATCGGGGCCATGCTCGGCGATGGTTTGCGAGAAGGTCGAGGCGACGAGGTCGAGCGCCTCGTCCCAGCCGGCACGGCGACCGTGGATCTCGGGATAGAGCAGCCTTCCGTCGAGGTCGATGGTCTCGGCCAGCGCCGAGCCCTTGGAGCAGAGCCGGCCGAAATTGGCCGGGTGGTCGGGGTCGCCGCGGACGGACACTTGCCCGTCCGCGGCGACCTTCGCCAGCACGCCGCAGCCCACCCCGCAATAGGGGCAGGTGGTCCTCACCTCGCGTGCTTCTTCGGTCTCCATGTCTTCAGGCCGCGCGGCTGGCCAGCGCTTCCAGCGCGATGAACAGACGCTCGCCTTCGATCCTGACAGGAATGGTGCGCACCGCGCCCTCGTCGGCGCCGAGCGCCTTGCCCGTTTCCAGCGAGATCACCCAATTGTGCAAGGGACAGGTCACTGCCGTGCCGTGCACGATGCCCTGGCTGAGCGGCCCGCCTCTGTGCGGGCAATGGTCGTCGATGGCATAGACCTGATCGTCCTGGGTGCGGAAGACCGCGACCTTGCCTTCCGGCGTGGCGACGCAGCGCGCGCCGCGGCGCGGAATGTCCGTCATGGAGCCTATTGATACCCAGTTCATCTCCGTCACTCCGCCGCCTGTGCAAACCCGACCGAAGCCATCGGCCGGAATTCGTGCTTATCCTTGCCGGAAACGCGTTCCGACCACGGGTCGACCTGGGCGAATTTCTGGCTGAAGACGAAGCGGTCGTAATAGGCCTTGCGCTTCTCGCCATCGTCCATGATCTGGCGCTTGATCTCCGGGATGCCGATGCGCTTAGCCCATTTGTAGATGCGCTCGAGATAGCGGCCCTGCTCGCGGTACATCTGCGTCAGCGCCACGATATGCTCCAGCGCCTCGTCTTCTGTCTTCACGAGGCCGAGCACTTCGGTGCCCTTGATGTCGAGACCGGCGGCGCCGGCGAAGTGGATTTCGTAGCCAGAGTCGACGCAGATGACGCCGACATCCTTGCAGGTCGCCTCGGCGCAGTTCCGGGGACAACCCGACACCGCCATCTTGACCTTGGCCGGGGTCCACGAGCCCCACATGAATTTCTCGATGCGGATGCCGAGCCCCGTCGAATCCTGCGTGCCGAAGCGGCACCAGTCGGAGCCGACGCAGGTCTTCACCGTGCGCAGGCCCTTGGCATAGGCATGGCCGGAGACGAAGCCGGCCTGGCCGAGATCGGCCCACACCGCCGGCAGATCTTCCTTGCGGATGCCGAGCATGTCGATGCGCTGGCCGCCGGTGACCTTGACCATCGGGATCTCGAACTTGTCTACCACGTCGGCGATGGCGCGCAGTTCGGCGGCATTGGTCACCCCGCCCCACATGCGCGGCACCACCGAATAGGTGCCGTCCTTCTGGATGTTGGCGTGGACGCGCTCGTTGATGAAGCGCGACTGGTAATCGTCGGCGTAGTCGCCCGGCCAGTCGCAGACGAGATAGTAGTTGAGCGCCGGCCGGCATTTGGCGCAGCCGCAGGAGGTCGTCCATTCCAGTTCCTGCATCACGGCGGGAATGGTCTTCAGCCGCTTGGCCATGATCAGCCGGCGCACCTCGTCATGGCCGAGTGTCGTGCAGCCGCACATCGGCTGCACCGCGGCCGGGTTGTATTTGTCGCCGATGGTCAGCACCATCAGCTTCTCGACCAGTCCGGTGCAGGAACCGCAGGAAGCCGAGGCCTTGGTATGGGCGCGCACGTCGTCCAGCGAGGTCAGGCCCTTGGCCGTGATCGCGCCGGTGATCTTTCCCTTGCAAACGCCGTTGCAGCCGCAGATTTCCGCATCATCCGGCAAGGCTGCAACGGCCGCCATAGGGTCCAGCGGGGCACCCCCTGGTAGGACTGGCCGAAGATGAGCGTGTCGCGCATTTCGGAAATGTCGGTCTGCTTCTTCTTGAGGTCATTGAACCAGGCGCCATCCGCCGTCTCGCCGTAGAGCACGGTGCCGATGATGCGGTCGTCTTTCAGAACGAGCCGCTTGTAGACGCCGGCGGCGGCATCGCGCAGCACGATCTCCTGGCGGTCCTCGCCCTCGGCAAAGTCGCCGAGCGAGAACAAATCGATGCCGGTGACCTTGAGCTTGGTCGGCGTGTCCATATGGACGAAGGCCGCCGCCTCGTTGCCGGCAAGCTGACTTGCCGCGACGCGCGCCATCTCGTAGAGGGGTGCTACCAGCCCATAGACCTGGCCGTTGACCTCGGCGCATTCGCCGAGCGCGTAGATGTCAGGATCGTTGCTGCGCATGCCGGCGTCGACGACGATGCCTCTGTTAACAGCGATGCCCGCTTGCTTGGCCAGCGCCGAATTCGGCCGGATGCCGACCGCCATGACCACCAGCGTCGCCGGGATGATGGTGCCGTCGGCAAGTTCCACCTGGCCGACCTTGCCGTTGCCGGTGATCGCCTGCGTGTTGGCCTTGGTGATGACCTTGATGCCGCGCTGCTCCACCGCGCTCTGCAGGAGATAGCCGGCGGCCGGATCGAGCTGGCGCTCCATCAGCGTCGGCATGACATGCAGCACGGTGACGTCCATGCCCTGCGCATTCAGTCCCGCCGCCGCCTCCAGCCCGAGCAGGCCGCCGCCGATGACCACGGCCTTGGCCCGAGACTGGGCAGCGAGCATCATCGCTTGGACGTCGTCGAGATCGCGATAGGTGAGCACCCCCGGCAGATCATGGCCCGGAACCGGAATGATGAACGGCACCGAGCCGGTGGCGATGACGAGCTTGTCGTAGGGCTCGGTGACGCCATGATCGGAGGTGACGGTCTTTGCCTCCCGGTCGATGGCGATGATCTTGTGGCCCTTGTAGAGGGTGATGTTGTTGGCGATGTACCAGCCATCGCCGTGGATGATGATTTCCTCATAGGCCTTTTCGCCCGACAGCACCGGCGACAGCATGATGCGGTCGTAGTTGACGCGAGGTTCGGCGTTGAAGATGGTGACGGTGTAGCGGCCAGGCGCCTGCTCCAAAAGGTGCTCCAGCATGCGCCCGGGGGCCATGCCGTTGCCGATGATGACGAGTCTCTCGGTCATTGGTCTACTCCGCGGCTTCGACGAAGCGGTGGCGTTCGTAGAGGAACTTCAGCACCGCCTCGCGGCAGCGCAGGAAGGTCCGGTCGGAGGCGAGCTCGATGCGCCGGCGCGGCCGCGCCAGCGGCACGGGAAGCACCTCCCCGATGGTCGCCACGGGTCCGTTGGTCATCATGACGATGCGGTCGGAGAGCAGCACCGCCTCGTCGACATCATGGGTGATCATGATCGTCGTCGAGCCGAGCCCGGAATGGATGTCCATCACCGCGTCCTGCAGATGGGCGCGCGTCAGCGCGTCGAGCGCGCCGAACGGCTCGTCGAGCAGCAGGATCTTCGGCTGCATCGCGAGCGCCCGGGCGATGCCGACGCGCTGCTTCATGCCGCCCGATATCTCGGCCGGACGCTTGTCCTTGGCGTGCGCCATCTGCACGAGGTCGAGATTGCGCATGATCCAGTCATGCCGCTCGGCCTTGCTCTTCGTGCGGCCGAAGACCTTCGACACCGCCAGGTTGATGTTTTCGTAGACGGTCAGCCAGGGCAGCAGGCTGTGGTTCTGGAACACCACGGCGCGTTCGGGTCCGGGGCTGTCGACCTCCTTGTCCTCGAGCAGCACCGCTCCGGCGGACACCTTGGTCAGCCCGGCGATCAGGTTGAGCAAGGTCGACTTGCCGCAGCCGGAATGGCCGATGATGGAGACGAATTCGCCCTTGTCGATGGTCAGCCTTATATCCCTCAGCACCTCGCTGACCTGGCCGCCACGGGCAAAGGATTTGTCGATATGGTCGAGTTTCAGATAGGCGGTCATCACCCTCTCCTCACTTTGCCGTTGTGCCGCGGGTGACGAAGGCGCCAACCCCCGCGACCAGGCGGTCGAGGCAGAAGCCGGTGACGCCGATATAGGCGAGCGCGACGATGATGTCGGGCAGCCGCGACGAGTTCCACGCGTCCCAGATGAAGAAGCCGATGCCGACGCCGCCGGTCAGCATCTCGGCGGCGACGATGGCGAGCCAGGACAGGCCGATGCCGATCCTCAAGCCCGTGAAGATGTAGGGTGCGGCGGCTGGCACCATGATCTTGACGAAGAACTCGAACTGGTTGAGCCGCAGGATGCGGGCGACGTTGCGGTAGTCCTCGGGGATGTTGCGCACGCCGACAGCGGTGTTGATGATGATCGGCCAGATCGAGGTGATGAAGATGACGAACAGCGCCGACGGGCTGGAATCGCGGAACGCCGCCAGCGACAGCGGCAGCCAGGCGAGCGGCGGCACGGTGCGCAGGATCTGGAACACCGGATCGAGGCCGCGCATCGCCCAGATCGACTGGCCGACCAGCGCGCCGAGCGCCACGCCCACGATCGCCGCCAGGCCAAAGCCGATGGCGACGCGCTGCAGCGAGATCAGCACCCGCCAGGCCAGCCCGATATCCTGCGGGCCATTGTTGAAGAACGGATGCGCGATCAGGTCGTAGGCCTCGTTCCACACCTGGCTGGGCGGCGGCAGGCTTGATGTGGGCGACGAGCAGGCAATCTGCCAGACGACCAGCATGAGGGCGATGACGATGATTGGCGGCACCAGCGTGCTCGCCAGCTTGCCGGCGATGACGATCGGGTCGAAGCGGCGTCTTGCCTTGGCGGTGAAGGCAATCACTTCAGCCGGCTTGGCTGGCGCTGGAAACGCCTTCACCTTGGTGTCCTCGATGGCTTGGATGGACATCTTCTGGAAAAGCTCCTTGGGGGCAGGTAGGGCGACAACGGCGCAAGAGGCGCCGTTGCGCTTGGGGGACAAACGGCGCAAGAAGCGCCGTTTGCTCCGATCAGGCCGATGCCTTGATCTTCAGGCTGTCGAGATAGGCGGACGGGTTGGCCGGATCGAAGACCTTGCCGTCGAAGAAGGTCTCGACGCCGCGCGACGAGGACGCCGGAATGTCGGCGGCCGCCACGCCGAGGTCCTTGGCCGCCTCGCGCCACAGGTCCTCGCGGTTGACCTGGTCGACCAGCGCCTTGATGTCGGTGGTCGGCGCGAATTTGCCCCAGCGGATGTTCTCGGCGAGGAACCACGTATCGTGGCTCTTGAAGGGATAGGAGACGCCGCCTTTCCAGAACTTCATGTAGAGGTCGGTGCCGGTGGCGACGCGGCCGTTGCCGTAGTTGATGTCGCCCTTGAGGCGACCGATGATGTCGGCGACAGGCACGTTCATCCACTGCCGCTTGCCGATGATGGCGGCCATCTCGTCCTTGTTTTCCTTGGCCTCGCACCATTGCTGGGCTTCCATGACGGCCATCAGGATCGCCTTGGTGGCGTTCGGGTATTTCTCGATGAATTCGGCGCGCAGGCCGAGCGCCTTTTCGGGATGGCCCTTCCACAATTCGCCCGTGCTGGCGGCGGTGAAGCCGACGCCCTGGTGGACGAGCTGCTCGTTCCACGGCTCGCCGACGCAGAACACATCCATGTTGCCGACCTTCATGTTGGCCACCATCTGCGGCGGCGGCACGACGATGGTCGAGACGTCCTTGTCGGGATCGATGCCGCCGGCGGCCAGCCAGTAGCGCAGCCACAAATCGTGCGTGCCGCCCGGGAAGGTCATGGCGGCCTTGATGTCCTTGCCGGCCGCCTTCTTGGCGGCGAAGGCGTCCTTCAGCTTGGAGGCGTCGAGGCCGACACCGGTGCCGGCATATTCCTGTGCCACCGAGATGCCCTGGCAGTCGTAGTTGAGCCGCGCCACGATCGCCATCGGCATCGGCTGGTTGTTCTGCGTCACCTTGCCGGTGTGCATCAGGTAGGGCATCGGCGTCAGTATATGGGCGCCGTCGATGCCGTTGGCCGCGCCGCCGAGCATCAGATTGTCGCGAGTCGCGCCCCACGAGGCCTGCTTGAGCACCTCGACGTCGGGCATGCCGAATTTGGCGAACAGCCCCTTCTCCTTGGCGATCATCAAGGGGGCCGCATCGGTCAGCGCGATGAAGCCGAGCTTGGCGCCGGTGACTTCCGGGGCGGTCGTGGCGGCATAGGCGCCGGACGGGAAGAGCTTGCGGGCCGCCATGAACAGGCCGGCCGTCATCGCACTGCTGACAAGAAAATCGCGACGCGTCACATCTCCAAGCGATGTTCCAGTCCCAATCCATTTCTTCATGGTCTTCTTCATCGTCGTCTCCGGTTGAACGCGATTCCAAAACAAAAAAGCCGCCGGCCAGGTCTTCGCGTCCGGAAATCCGGATCGCGTCTTGACCTGAGCGGCAGCTTTGCCTGTGGCGCCCGCCATTGGACGCCTGTTCCGTGACCCACGAAGGGCCTGGTTATCTCAAAGCATGAACCGTGCCAGTTCGAGGTGGGAGGAAAAATGCCAATGGAATCAGCAATACGCGCCGGTCGCCGGCGCGCCGGGCGATCTTGCGAACAGGCCAAAGATTGTTCATTGGAGCAATCGCACGCACAATTTTTGTGCAATGCACAAGAATGGCGCGGAAATGATCAGGCTTCCGCGCGGGCCGATTTCTGGGCGGCGATGTAACCATTGATCTCGTCCGGATCGAAGATCTGGCCGTCGAAGAAACCATCCGGTCCGAGCATCAGGCCCGCCCCTGTCGCGCCGACCGCCGTGGCCACGCGCAGCGCGCCCTCGACCTTCGAATTGGCGCCTGGAAGTGCGACGCCAAGCGGCTTCAGCGCCGAGCGGTAGAGGTCGGGCCGGTAGCAGTCGCGGGCAATGGCGAGATTATCAGGCGTGTGCGCCACATGCCCCCAGCGCACCATCTGCGTGTAGAACCACAGCGCATGGCTCTTCCAGGGAAAGTTGGCCGCCTTGTCGAAGGGCAGGAAGAAGTCGTCGATATCCAGCTCCGCGCCGCCGCCCAATTTGAGATGGCCGGTCAGGATCGGCATCAGGACGGCCGGCGGCAGGCCGAGGAAGCCCGGCTGCGCCATCATCGCCGCGAGTTCGCCGTGGTTAGCCGGGTCCTGGCACCAGCGCGCCGAGTGATGCAGCGCGCGCAAGAGCGCCGCCAGCGCCTCGGGGGACTGCTCGGCCCAGGCCTTGCGCACGCCGATCACCTTCTCCGGGCTGTTGCGCCATATCAGTGCCTTGACGGTGACGATATGGCCGGTGCCGGCGGCGACAGAGGCGCTGTTCCAGGGCTCGCCGACGCAGTAGCCGTCGATCCGCCCGGTGGCCAGCGCGTCGGCCATGAACGGCGGCGGCACGATGACGATCTCGATCTCGCGCGTCGGATCGATGCCGCAGGCGGCAAGCCAGTAGCGCAGTTCGTAATTGTGCCCGGAATGCGGGTGCACGACGGCGAAGCGCAACGGATCATGGCCGGCGGCAGCGCGCTCGCGAATGAGCGCGCCAAGTGCTGCACCAGCGCGTGCCGGATCGAGATCGGGTTGGGCGCCATGCGCCGTCATGCCGGCCCAGACGGCGTTGGAGATGGTGACGCAATTGCCGCCGAGCCCGAGCGAGAACGGCACGATGGTCTCGGAGGCAAGCGGCGTCAGCCCGAGATTGCAGGCCAGCGGCATGGGCCCGAGCATATGCGCGAGATGGAAGTGGCCGATGGCGATGCGGTCGCGGATGTTGGCCCACGACGTCTCGCGGTGCAGCGTGAGATCGATGCCTTCGCGCGCGGCGAAGCCCAACTCGCTTGCGGCGACCAGTACGGCACTGTCGAAGAGCGGCATGAAGCCGGCGGTGATCTGGTGCTCGGCGCCCATGCTCATTCGTCCTCCGCCGGTCCCAGCAGCCCTGCGGCGGTCACCAGGCTCTGGGCGATATCGCTGATCTTGCGGTTCTGGTTCATCGCCGTCTTGCGCAGCAGCGTGTAGGCGGCCTCTTCCGTCAGGCCGCGCGACTTCATCAGGATGCCCTTGGCGCGATCGATCACCTTGCGGCTCTCGAGCTCGCTGCGCGCCTCTTCCAGTTCGCGTGCCATGCGCGAGAAGGCGTTGAAGCGGCTGACCGCCATGTCGAGGATCGGCTTGACGCGCTCCTGCCGCAGGCCGTCGACGACATAGGCGGATACACCGGCATCGACCGCCGCCTCGATCGAGGCCTGGTCGGAGCGGTCGACGAACATGGCGATCGGCCGCTTCACCGCCCGCGACAGCTGGAACATGTTCTCCAGCATGTCACGGTTGGGGTTTTCGAGATCGATGACGATGACGTCGGGCTGGATCTCGACGATCCGCCGCGCGATGCCGGTCACGTCATGGATGACGGTGACCCGTTCATGGCCGGCCTCGCGCAGTCCCGCCTCGATGATCGCGGCGCGGATGCGGTTTTCGTCGATGACCAGGACGGCGAGTGAACTGCGAACCATTCTTGCATTGTGCCCATGCGAAGAATTTGTGCAATGCGGCATGACCTGCCGATCGCAATGGATGGTGATTTGGATGACGGCATGGCGCCAGGGCCCGACGCCAAATGCATCACCCCGCCAGCGCCATTTCGGGGCGTTTTGACCCCTCGCGGATGGCCTTGTGCACGCCGCGCTGCAGGTCCATGAAAGCCGGGCTTTCCATCACCTCTTCCCGGCGCGGCCGCTCGATGTCGACGTTGAAGGTCTGCGTGATGCGTCCCGGGCCGATTCCCATGACGACGATGCGGTCCGACAGGTAGACGGCCTCCTCGACGTCATGCGTGACGAACAGCACGGTGAGCCGGTGTTCCTCCCAGATCTGGGTCAGGAGTTCCTGCATCTGGTGCCGGGTCAAGGCATCGAGCGCGCCAAAGGGCTCGTCCATCAGCAGCATCTTGGGCCGATAGGAAAGCGCACGCGCGATGGCCACGCGCTGCTTCATGCCGCCCGAGAGTTCGGACGGGTAGCGGTCGGCGCTGTGCGACAGCTTGACGAGGTCGAGATGCTCGAGCGCGATCCTGCGGCAGGTCGCGCGATCGTAGCCCGCGGCCTTGAGGGCAAACTCGATGTTCTGCCGCGCCGTCAGCCAGGGAAGCAGCGTGTAGGACTGGAAGACGACGCCACGGTCGAGACCCGGCTGCAGGATCGGCGCGCCGTCGATGCTGAGATCGCCGGCGTCGAAGTCCTGCAAGCCTGCCACGATCGACAGCAGCGTGCTCTTGCCGCAGCCCGACGTGCCGACGAGCGAGACGAACTCATTGTCGGCAAGATCGAGGTTGATGTCCCGCAGCACCTCCGTGCGCCGCTCGCCCGTGCCGAAGCTCTTGTGGAGGCCGGCGATCCGCAATTTGGGAGGATTCATCGACCGTGCCTCATTGCGAATGACCATCCTGCCGGAACAGCACCTTTTCCAGCGCCTTCATCACCTGGTCGGTGATGAGGCCGAGCACGCCCAGGAGCAGGATGTAGCCGATGATGGTGTTTGTCTGGAAATAGCGCTGCGACACGGTGATGCGATAGCCGAGCCCCGATGTCGCCGCGACGAGTTCGGCCAGCACCAGCCAGGTCCACGCCCAGCCCAGGCTGATGCGCAGCGTATCCCAGATACCCGGCAAGGCACTGGGAACGACGATGCGCGTCAGAATCTTGCGATCCGACAGGCCGAGCGTGCGCCCAAGGCCGATGAAATCGGTGGGAACCCGTTTCACATTGTCCATGATCATCAGCACCTGCTGGAAGAAGGTGCCGATGAAGATGATCAGGAACTTCTGCGTATCGCCGGTACCCGCCCACAGGATGGACAGCGGCACGAAGGCGACGACCGGCATGTAGCGGATGAAATCCACCAGCGGCTCGATACCTGCTTCCCAGGACCGGAAACTGCCGATCAGCACGCCGATCGGTATGGACAGTGCCGAGGCGATGAGGAAGCCGATGGAAATCCGGTACATCGAGGCCTTGAGGTCCAGCCACAACGTGCCGTCGGTAGCGAGCTTGGCGATCTGGGTCGCGACGCTGCCCGGTGACGGCAGGAAGATGGGTTTCACCCATTCCAGTCCGGTCGCCGCCCACCAGGCCAGGCCAAGCCCGACAAAGACGGCCACCGCGATCATCAGGAAACGCGACCTGGCGATCGGCACGCCGATCCCGGAGGATCGGCGGCGTCTCGCCTGTTTGGTGACCGGCCCCGGTGCGGGGCGAGCCGGGACCGTTTTCGCCGGGGGCTCCCCGGACATTTGGGTTACCACCGCGATCCGGCCTTCGTCATTCCGCCGCCTTGACGAAGGACGGGTCGATCATCTGCTCCGGCGTCACGTCTGCCTGCAGCAGCTTGGCGTTCTTGGCGGCCGCTTCGACATCGGCGAATGTCTTGGTGGTGAAATCGCCGGTGAGCGCCGTCTTGTTTTCGGCGAGAGAGTAGTAGCGCACGCCGTCGAAAGCGGTGTTGAGGTCCTTGACGTCCGAACCGACGGCCTTGGCGATGATGGCGCGGCCACCGGGCGTGTCTGCCTTGTAATCCTTGAGCGCCGCGTCCCAGCTCTTGATCATGGCCAGCACCTGGCCGGGCCGCGACTTGATCACCTCGTCGCGCACCACCAGCACGTCGCTGATCAGGCCGGGATCCTCGCCGGCGGTGAACAGCAGCTTGACGTCCTTGTTCTGCGCCATGGCGACGGTGAGGTACGGTTCGTAGGTGACCGCGACCGGCACGCGGCCCGCGATCAAGGCGCCGCCGGCATCGGCGGCCGGCATCGGAACCGGCTTCACATCGTCGATCGACATGCCGTTCTTGGCGAGCGCGTATTTGAGCAGGATGTCGCTCGTCGTGCCTTCCTCGAAGGCGACCTCCTTGCCCTTGAGGTCCTTGATCGAGGTGATGTCCTTGCCGGCGATCATGGCGTCGGCCGTCATGGAGACGTCGAGCAGCAGCACGATCTTCACCGGCAGGCCGGCCGCGACCATGCCCATCGCCGTGTGGGTGGCGATGTTGGCGGCGTCGAGCTGGCCGCTGGCCAGCGCCGCGTTGATGTCCTTGTCCTCGGCGAAATTGACGATCTGCACGTCCGTCAGCCCGTTTGCCTTGAACAGCGCCTTGGCGTCGGCGACATGCCACTGGCCATATCCGAGCCAGGGCTCGATGCCGATCTTGAACGCTCCGGCTTCGGGCGTGGTGGGAATGGCCGCGTCGGCGGCATGGGCTGCCGGGGCGGCGGCGAGCCCGATGGCGGCAGCCATCACGAGCGCGCGAAATTGTCCTGTTAGGTTACGCATCATCTTGTTCCCCTTGATGATCAGACCGCTTTTTTTCAACCAAGCATCCGGTCTGGTGAGACTGCGGGTTTCTGCTCTTGCGGCACTGTGCCTCGGCGTCATACCTGCCACTTCATGGTGAAGTGCGAGGATATTTCAGCGTCAGCGGGAGCGGATGTCAAGGCTAAAATACATACATGCATATACAAGTTGGATTGACTCAATTTTCCGCCTCGATCAAGCCCATCCGCCTGCTTTTCCGCGACGATCATTCATGCTCTTTCAGGATCGATCCGGTCGAGGAAATCGGTCACCCGATCGGCCCCGGCATCGGGCTCGCTGCCGACCATGACCGCGACTGAAAAGGCAATGAGCGAGGAGACCGGGGTATGGCTGCGCGCGCCGGCGCGCAGGTTCATGACCAGCGTTGGCGACAGGAAGAGCCCTGCGCGCAGCACCGCGCGCCAATCCGCCGGAAGTATCCCGCGCCGCTTGAGTTCCAGTAGCAATGGCCGCCACAGCGCCGTCGCCTTGACCTCCAGCAGGTCGCGACGGACCGGGCTCAGGTCCCAGTTCGTGTCGACATGAAGCAGGTCTCCGTCCAGCCGCGCCCGCGCGCGAAAAGCCTCGGTCGCGATGGCCGGATCGTAGAGCCAGAACGGATGGGCGAAGATGTTGTGGAACGTCGCCTTGACCTCCGCCAGCAGCGTGGGGATATGCGAGCCGGCAAAGGCGGGATCGAAGAAGGACAGATCCGCCCTCCCCGCCTTCGCCGTGTACCAGACATTGGCGTTGTGGGCGTCGCCATGCGCGACCACGCCGCCGGCATCGGCGAGCCTGTCCGGCCGCAGGCGCACTGCCGCGGCGTCGAAAAGCTCGCCGACACTGTTGGCGTAGCGTTGACCGTTGATCGCGAATTTCAGCCGGGAAAACCGTTCCCAGTCCAGTTCCACGCCAGGAAAGACAAACGATTTGCCGATATAAAAATCGGCCAGGCGGCCACCTGGGAACGAGCGCGTATCTGCATCGACCAGCCGCTCGTGGAAGAGCCGGTGGATCGGCTCCGCCTTCACCTGCGCGACGGTGACGGGATGCAGTGTCTCGAGATAGACCTCGAGCAGCCTGGCTGACAGGTCGCGCTCGGCAAGAACGGCCTCGCGCCGTTTGCCGGCATCGTCCTGCGCATCCAGCGCCCACAGCACATCCGAAAATCTCGGATCGGTGCGGCGGCGATAGACGAGGATTTGCTCGCCGGGCTGGGCGGACATGTGCACGGGTTGATCGACCGGCAAGCCGGCACGCGACAGGATTTCTGCCCGGTAATACTCGCCCGTCATCGCCTCTTCCCGTTCCTCCTGATGGAACTTGAAGAAGTAGGCCTTGCCGTCATCCTCGAAGAAGCCGTTCAGCGAATTGAGGCTGTATTTGTCGAAATTGATGCGGACATTGCAGGGGCTCATCTCAAACAGGTCGCCCAGCAATGCCGACAGTGCGCGCTGCGCCTCGGCGACATCGTGTTGCGCAAGGGCCCGGATCCGCGCCGTGCGGCTCGGTGTCGGCGTCATCTGTCGTTCCTTTGGCCAGTCCGTCGGCCGAGGGTGAGTTCAATCTCATCAGTACATGTATATACATTTGGGCCAAATCTCCTCGGCTTACATTCTCGCCACGCCGTCAGGCGGTCCTGGAGGGGGAATAGCGGCTGCCGAGCGAGTAGCGACTGCCGGCATAGGTCAGCTTGCTGATCGTGGCGACGACCGCGCCTGTCCACGTCCGGCGGTGCAGGAGAAGGCAGCAGCTGCCGACATCGATGCCCAGATGCCGCGCCGTCTCCTTGTCGGCCGGGATGGCCGAGATGATATGCTCGACCTCGGTCACCGGGGTTTTCTGCATCAGGTAGTCATAGGTCGCCGTCTTGGTGAAGTCCTGCTTGTCATAGTCGGGGATCAGGCTCGGATTGACGAAACGCTCTTCCAACTGCACCGGCAGGTCGTTCTCGAAATTGACGACGACGGAGTGATAGATCGGGACACGCTTTGCGAACTCGAACGACAGCGCGAGCTCCTTTGTCGGCATGATTGTTTCGAGGACGAGGACCTCGGAGCGATGCCTGTTGCCGCGCTCGACGATCTCCGCCGCGATGTTGTTGATCTCGATCAGCGTCGATTGCGGCCGGGGTGGCGCGATGAATGTTCCCACGCCTTGCAGGCGGATCAGGAAGCCCGCCGCGGTCAGTTCCCGCAAGGCCCGGTGAACCGTCATCCGCGACACGCCCAGCGACGCCACCAACTCATTCTCGGATGGCAGCTTGCGATCCTTGCCCCACCGGCCCGTTCCGATGTTGGTTAGGATGTAATCCTTCACCTTCTCGTAGAGAGGGCTGGCCGTATCGGGCAAATCGATCATCTCAAAAGTCCTTTCCGGCGATTTATCGGAAGTCACCCATGCTCGACAGGTTGCCGCATGCGGATGATTGTTTTCAAGCCGTCGCTCTGCCCCGCCAACAGCCGCTCATAGGCAGCGGGAATGTCATCCAGGCCGATCTCGCGGTCGATCAGAGCCAGCAGCGGCTCGCCGAGTTCACCCAGCATCCGCACGGCGTCGGGCAGTTCGTCGGCGAAGGCATGGCATCCCAGCAATCCGATTTCGCGTTCGACCAATATGTTGGGGTCGATGTCGAGGCGGCCGTGGAAGATGCCGACCATCGCCACCGTGCCGCCGGAATCGAGAACATCGAGCAACTGATTGAAGGCCGCGATGCTGCCGGTCGCCTCGACGGCCGCCAGCAAAGGGGCATTACCGGTCGCGGCGGCAATGGCATCGCGGTCGAGATCGACGATCGTCGCACCCGTCACCCGCGCCACGCGGGCGCGGCGGTTCTGGTTGCGGTCGGCGACGAGCACGGTGCCGGCAAAGGTTCGGGACAGCAGCAGCGCGGCAAGACCGCCGATCGGCCCGCAGCCGACGACCAGCACCGAGCCCGCTGTCTTCGGCAGCCGCCGCACCGCGTGCAGCGCCACGGCGAGCGGCTCGGCCATCGCCGCGACCCGCTCGTCAAGCGCGGCGTCGATCACATGCAGCAGGCGTGCGGGCAACACCGCCTGTTCGGCAAATCCGCCGTCGCAGACTTCTCCCACGAACCCCAGGGAGCCGCAGAGATGCCGCCTGCCGGCACGGCATTGCGCGCAGTCTCCGCACCAGAAACGGGAATCGGCGACCACCCTGTCGCCGACGGCGACGGTGTCGACGCCCTCGCCGATGGCGGTGACCGTGCCGGTCAGTTCATGGCCGGCCGTCGAAGGCGACCGGCTTATCCATTGGCCGGTGCGGAAATTGTGCAGGTCCGAACCGCAGATGCCGGCGGCATCGACCCTGAGCTTTACCCAGCCGGCATCCGGCGCGCACGGCGCGGCGATATCCTCGACGCGCAGATCGCCGGGTCCATAGAGTCGTGCCGCCTTCATCGCGATCGCTTCCGCTCAGCCGGCGAGATAGCGGTCGCGGATCTCCGAGACCGCGTTCTCATGCGAGCTGAAGCCCTCGTAGCGGGCAAGCCTGCGGGCATGCAGCGCCAGCTCCGGATAGGCGGCCGAGGTAACATAGCCGACCGACGAGCGCTTGACGAAATCCGTCACCGAGAGCGGCCCATAGGTCCGCGCCCAGCGGCTGGTCGGCAGCACCGCGTTGGGCCCGAGGACGAAGTTGGCAAGCGTCACCGGCGTGTGCGGACCCATCAGGATTTCGGCCGCCTCGGTGATGTGTCCGAGATGCGCGAACGGCTCCTTCGACAGGATCTCGAGGTGTTCGGGCGCATAGTCGTTGATGAAGCGGTAGCTGTCTTCCAGCGACGCGGTCAGCACGATGCCGCCGCGCTTTCCAGTCAGCACCGCGCGCGAAAATTCCACACGCTGTTCGGTCATCCGCGACCAGTGCTCGGGAAGTGCCGCCAAGGCTGCCTCGGCGACCTTGCGGCTGTGCGTCACCAGATAGGCCGAGGAATCCGGCCCATGCTCGGCTTCGATCAGGAGGTCGAGCGCGGCAAGGCCGCCGTCGACGCTGTCATCGGCGAAGATGATCGCTTCCGACGGACCGGCCGGCAGGCCGGTGTTGATGATCGACGACAGCACGCTCTTGGCCGCCACCACCCACGGGCTGCCGGGGCCAACGATCTTGAGCGCCGGCTTCACCGTCTCAGTGCCGTAGGCGACGGCAGCGACGGCTTGCGCGCCGCCGCATTTGTACACGGTGCCCACGCCGGCGAGGCGTGCGGCGACCAGCGTCGCCGCATCCACCGAACCATCCGCTGTCGGCGGCGTCACGATGGCGATCTGTGGCACGCCGGCAATCACCGCCGGAACCGACGTCATCATCGTCACCGACGGAAAGGCGCCCTTGCCGCGCGGCACGTAGAGCGCGACGGACGCGATCGGCGTGTACCGGTCGCCGGCATAGGCGCCCGGCCGGACTTCCTTGAGCCACATCGTTTCCGGCTTCTGCTCCTCATGGAAGCGACGGATGTTGTCGATGCCGAACTTGATGCTCTCCACGACATCCTTTTCGACCTTGTCGAATGCCGCGTCGAACTCCGCCTCCGACACCTTCAGTTCGCCGTCAGACACATTGGCCTTGTCGAGTTCCCGGGCGAAGCGGATCAAGGCGGCGTCGCCCTCGTCCTTGACGGCCTGGATGATCGGACGGACTTTTTCGATGAAGACCGTCAGATCGCCCTCGGCGCGCTTCAGCAGACTGGCGCGCTGGTCGGCGCCGATGGATGACAGGTCGTGGAAGCTGATGTCGGACATGGCTGCTCCTTCTCTTGGAACTCTTGGAAAGCAATGTTGGTTGGCGCTGGTCGGCCACTCTTCTGGAGGTCGACAGGTCGACCCGGACAAGGATCACAGCCATCACGAGGCTTCTCACGGCGAAAAGTATATACATGTATGTATAATGATCGCCAGCGATTTTTCCGTCATCCTTCCAGCCGAAACTGTCCCGGACAACCCGCGCATCAGATCGAGGCGAGAAAGCCGCCATCGACCGGAATGGACTGGCCGGTGATGTAGGCCGCCGCATCCGAAGCGAGGAACACCGCGATGCCGTGCAGGTCGCTGAGATCGCCGAAACGGCGCTGCGGGATCTTGGCGAGCATGGATTGCTGCCATGCCTCGTTGCTGTAGAAGACATCGGTCATCGCCGTCCTGAAGTAGCCCGGGGCGATGGCGTTGACCCGGATGCCGAGTTCCGCCCACTCCGCCGCGAGCGCCCGGGTCATGCCGAGCAGGCCCGACTTCGACGAGCCATACGGCACCGCCGTGGGGATGCCGACTTCGGATGTCAGCGAACACAGGTTGATGATGGCGCCGGGCCGTCCGGCGTCTCGCATCTGCCGCGCGGCGGCCTGGGCGCAGAAGAACGCTCCCTTGAGGTTCGTGTCGACGATCCTGTCCCACAGCGCCTCGTCGACATCGAGCGAGGGCCGGACCTCTTCCATCCCGGCATTGTTGACAAGGATGTCGAGACCGCCAAGCAGGCTGGCGGCCTCGGCGGTCGCCGTCCGGCACCGCTCGACATCGGTGACATCCAGCGCGATGGCGTGCGCCACCCCGCCGGCCGCGCGGATGGCCGCCGTGGCGTCTTCCAAAGAGGCCAGCGTGCGCGCCGTGACCGCGACGTCGGCGCCGGCCGCGCTCAGCGCCTCGGCGATGCTGCGCCCGATGCCGCGGCTTGCGCCGGTGACAAGCGCCTTCCTGCCGGAGAGATCGAAGAGAGAAGCGTTGCGCATGTGATCCTCCTTGCCGGCACCGTCTTCGGCGCCGGTTTCGAGATTACCAGATCAAGTTACATATACAAGCATATACAAACTATTTCGGCTCCGGTAGTGATGACAAAGTCCGCCTGACGGGCGCGCCTGTTCCGGCCTGCCCGGGGAAGATGCCGCGAAACCCGGTGTTTGAGAACCCGGCCGATGACCTTGTCGGCCTGCCGCAGAGGAGCCCGCTTGTGTCGAAAGCCTCGAATATGGTCCGAGCCGAAGTCACGCGTCTGTCGCCCTACAATTCCGGACTGACCATTGACGAGGTCATGCTGCGATACGCGCCCTCAAGGATCTCCAAACTGGGCTCGAACGAAAACCCATTAGGCCCGAGCCCGGCCCTGGCCACGATGATGCATGCCGGCTCCGAGATGTTCCGGCTCTATCCGGACCCCGCCGGACGCAAGCTCCGCCAGGCGATCGGCGACAGATATGCCGTTGCCGAGGATCAGGTCATCCTGGGCAACGGTTCCGAAGACCTTCTCTCCGTCATCAGCCGTGCCGTCTTGCGGCCGGGCGACGCCGTCGTCACGCTCTATCCATCGTTCCCGCTGCACGAAGACTACGCGACGTTGATGGGCGCGACCGTCAAGCGCGTTGCCGTCAACGGCGATCTCACCATCAATGTCGACGCGCTGGTCGGGGCGGTGCGCGAACGGCCTCGCATGCTGTTGTTCTCGAACCCGATGAACCCGGTCGGCAGTTGGCTCCCCGGCGGCGATCTGTCTCGGGTTCTGGACGCGGTGGGCGACAAGACGCTGATAGTCATCGATGAAGCCTATGCCGAATACGCCGAGGGCGACGGCTATGCGTCGTCCCTGCTCCACCTCGGCAAGCTCGACCGGCCCTGGATCGTGCTCCGGACATTTTCCAAGGCGTTCGGCCTCGCCGGATTGCGCATCGGCTTCGGCATTGTCGGTGACCCGGAGCTGCGCGCGCTGCTCGACCGTGTCCGCACGCCTTTCAACGCCAACGGCATGGCGCAGGCCGCCGCGCTGGCGGCCCTCGCCGATGAGGAACACCTCGCCAGGGTCGTCGCGCTGGCCAGGACGGAGAGAACACGCGTCGAGAATTTCCTCACCAGCAAGGGCCTCGAAGTCGCTCCCTCCAGAGGCAACTTCCTGTTCTTCAACTGCCGGCAAAATGCCTCCGCATTCGCCGAAAGCCTGCTGCGCGAAGGCGTCATCGTCAAACCGTGGAAGCAGGAGGGCTTCGACACCTATGTGCGCGTCAGCATCGGCTCGGCTTCGGAGAACGACCACTTCATGGCTGTCCTGTCGGACCTGCTGTGAGCGCACGCCTGCCGGCGCCGAGCCGGGCCGCATCGTTACGGGGCCAGACGGCAGCGCAGCGTCGGCCTGTGTGCCGCTAGCCGACGCGGCGTCGGCCAATGAAGCGGGCTTGCTAGGCTTTCTTCAGGAATTCCGTCCTGAGAACCAGATCCTTGACCTTTTCAGCCCGACACTCGACCTCATCCTCGTTGCCCGTGAGGCGGATGTTCTTGATCAGCGTTCCACGTTTCAGGGTGACGGAGGTGCCCTTGACTTTGAGATCCTTGATGAGCGTGACGGAATCGCCTTCGTTCAGTGGCGTGCCATTGCTGTCCTTGACCTTCATGGTCCTGTTTCCCGCCTTTGTGCATCGAGTTTGCTGAGAAGATCGGCGATTTCCTCGGCATCCTGCTGGTTCATCCCAACGATGGTTCGGCTGCCCATCTCGGCGGGCCGCCCGGTAAGAGCATCGTTGACGGCCCAGGTGCCAGTCGGCTCCCGGCAAAGTTTGTAGCGTTGAGTCATGCCGGCACCATAATCGCGGTGTCCCGCCATGCCAAGGGAGGATCAATATTTTTCAGTTTGTATTGATGTTCTGCACATCAATGATACCATCGAGATTATCATTTCTCATACTCAGACACTGATGCCTCGATGATCACAGCCTTCCAGCTTCGTGCCGCCCGTGCCCTCCTCAACATCGACCAGAAGACCCTGGCGGGAATGGCGGGCATCTCCGTGCCAACGATCCAGCGAATGGAAGCCAGCCACGGCAATGTGCGCGGCGTTGTCGACAGTCTGATGAAAGTGATCAATGCGCTCAACCGGGCCGGCGTCGAACTGATCAGCGGCGGCCGTGGCGTCAGGTTCCGGCATCCCGATGCTCTGACAGGCAGACCAAACTAAGCCCCAAACACCCACCTTCGCTCACGCCAGCACCATGCGTTGGCCGATCCCTTTTTCGCCTCCAGAATCTGTTGATGAACCCGCCTCGGCACCCCCATTCTAGGTCACGACTTGCCGCATCAAAAGGCAGGATTCGCTCATGATCGTGTATCTGCGCCGGTTGACCGGAAAGGAACGAAGCGAAAGAACCGACCGGCACCTCGCTCGTTTTCTGACGTTCATCGCGGGAGCCGCCAACGCTGGCGGCTTTCTGGCGGTTCAACAGTACACATCCCACATGTCGGGTATCGTTTCGTCGATGGCCGACCATGTGGCACTCGGCAATATCGGGCTGGCGCTTTCCGGATTGGGGGCCTTGTTGTCATTTGTCGCCGGCGCGGCCTGTTCGGCGGTCCTGGTCAACTGGGGAAGGCGGCAGGGCCTGCAGAGCGAATACGCGTTCCCGCTTGTCCTGGAAGCGGTCCTGCTGATCTGTTTCGGTCTGCTCGGCGGCCATCTCGCACGTCACGAAGCGCTGTTCGTGCCAATGACGGTGATGCTGCTTTGCTTCATCATGGGGTTGCAGAACGCTATCATCACCAAGCTGTCGGAAGCCAGAATCCGGACGACGCATGTCACTGGCCTGGTGACTGACATGGGCATCGAACTCGGCAAGCTGCTTTATTGGAACATCTCGGGGAGTGACTCGGACGAACTGTTCGTGAAGGCGGATCGAAGGAAGCTGAGGCTGCTTGCGTCGCTTGTTGCATTGTTCTTCATCGGCGGCGTCATCGGCGCCGTGGGTTTCAAGCACGTCGGCTTTGCGGTGACGTTGTTTCTCGCTGCCATTCTCCTCGTGCTGGCCTCCATGCCGGTCCTGGAGGATGTCTCCATTCGCATGAGGCGGCTCTGGCAGTAGCCCCATGGAGCTTTGCCACATGCCGGATTGGCCGTCGGGAATCCGGCACCACATCGGCAACAGCAAATTGTCTCTTGGCGTCACCCGACATGCCTTGTACAAAATCCTGCTCTTTGGTGCCCCTCATCCTGTCGGGGGGAAGAGCCCGTTTCATATGCAAAGAGCGTAGCGTGCGCAGACACCCGCTCATCAACGGCGGGAGGTCGCGTTGGGCTGGTTGAGCCGTCGCTCGGTGGAGCAGAAGCCGGCAACTCCCGTTTCCTCGATGCGCAGCTTCTCGGGCCTGATGGCCGCTTATTGGCGATCGGAGAAATGGCTGGAGGCATGGGGGCTGACATCGGTCATCATCATACTTACAGCCTTGTCGGCCTTGGCCAGTGTCTGGTTTGCGGAGGTGTCGGGCCAGCTTGTCAGCGCGATCGCCCTTCTTCACCGTCCTGAAGATCCCGCGACGCTGAGAACCATCCTGGAGAGCGCCGCGATACTTGGCGCGATCGTGGTCCTTCGGGATATAGGCTTCATCCCCGTCCGTCACTATTTCTCGACGACGCTGCACCGCAAGTGGCGTGCGTGGCTTGATCAGCGGTTCAACGATGCCCTGCTCGACAGGAACCACACGCACTATCATCTTCAACATGGCGCCACCCATGCCATACCGCCCGATATCTCGGTCCCCGACAATATTGATCAGCGTGTCCAGGAATCGATCAAGGGAATGGCCGGCGGTGCCATTGGCGTCGCCATGGGTATCGCGGGGGTGCTGCTGTCACTTGTCTTTGTTGGCAGCAAGATCGTCGAAACGTCCGCTCCGGTTGATGGACTGCCCTTCTTCGGTAGCTACGGCAGCGCCTTCCTGACGCTTGTCGCCGTCATTGCCTACGTCCCGATTGCAACCTTCGTCGCGACGAAGCTGGGGGCGGTGTTGCAGGAGCTGGACAACACGATGCAGAGGGCCGAGGGCGGTTACCGCGGCGAACTGAACAGGCTTCTCCACAACAGCTTTTATACCGCCGCCGCCTCGGGCGAGATTGCGCAGAAGCGCATCCACAAACGCCGCTACCTCGACATTGATCGGACCTGGGCGAGGCTCAACAAGCTGGTTTCCGGATATATGGCATTTGAGCTCTTCTACAATTTCCTGGGCTCTCGGATTGTTGCCTACGCGCCGGGTCTGTTGCCCTATGTCGACAACGAGATCAGCCTGCAAACCTACGTTACGGGAGCCGAACTGGCGAACGCGCTGATCATTGCTTGTTCCTGGTTCATCCACGTCATGCCGGACATATCGACGCTCAAGGCGAATTCAGGTCGCCTGACCGAGCTTGCAAGGGCGATCGAGGATGTGCAGCGGCCGCGCGAGTTCTACGCGCGAACCGGCCTTTCCGAACTGCGCTACAGCACGCAGGACCCCAAACTTGGCCTGACCCTCAATGATCTGGAACTGATGCATGAGGGCGACGATGCGCCCTTTGTCAGGACCGGCAAGCACCACTTCAAGCCAGGAGAATGGACCTTGCTCGTCGGAGAGTCGGGCAGTGGCAAGTCGTCTCTGTTCAAGGCCATCAATCGCCTCTGGCCGCACGGTCGCGGCGCGACAATTCTGCCCGAGGACGTACGAAGTCTGTATGCCGCTCAGGATGTGAACCTACCTCCCATATCCCTCAAGGAACTGATTTGCATGCCTGATCTTGTTGAAGCCCATTCGGATGTCGACGTCGCCGTCGCGTTGACCAAGGCGGGCCTTGCCGAGTTCGCTGGCGACCTCGACCAGGAGGGTCGCAGTGGGCATAGCTGGGACCAGCTTCTTTCCGGCGGTCAGAAGCAGAAGATCATACTCGCGCGGATACTCCTGCTCCGGCCGGGTCTGCTGTTTCTGGATGAATCGACGAGCGCCCTCGACCCCGACGCCACGGTTGCCTTCCACCAGGCAATCAAGGATGCTTGTCCGAGCGCGACGGTGATCAGCATCATGCATGACGCCACGCCTCCGATATCCGCCACCGGCAAGGGCTTCTACGACAGCGTGGTCACCATCGCAAACGGCGCCACCAGAAAGGAGCCGCTCGCGGACACGAAAGGCGGTCCCGTGGGTCCGGCGCGGGTAAAACCGGTGGCCAGGACAGGAGCGCGCCAAGACGTGCAGCCACGGTCCGGCGGCCGGGGATAGTCCACACCTCATCGGGCAGGCCGCGCGTCGCCCAGCGCTTGCCCTTTGGCTAAATGCCGGAGCGTCCGGCAGCATGGGCGATAAAAATCACTTGCCCGTCATGCGCTGCCTGCAGCCCGCCAGCGCTCGATCTTCCCTTCCTGGCTGTCATTCTGGCGCTGGATGGAACGGCTACGGCCCGACCATTCGATACGGCGGAAGACGCCGCCGCGTTCAACAGACCGATCACATCGGCCGGATCGGGAATTGACTCGCTAACCGACTGCCGGAAGCGTACAATTTCCTGATCGCCGGCCATGGTTCGCGCGCTTGGGCATGGAAGAGCCAACCACGCTTTCACCCATGAGGGAAAAGCAATGTCTTTCGACCATCCAATCGACTCCAAGCAGCTCTCAATGCTCGCCAAGGTTCTCAACGACTACTGTACCGAGGCAGGAATTCCCAAAGGCCACCCGGCAAGAGAACATTTCGGGCGGCGGCTCATGGATTTGTTTCAATCCGGGGTGGATCAGCCGCAGGAGCTAAAGTCAAAAATGAACGCCGGCTACGAAGAGTGGCTGGGCGAGACCGGCACTATTGATCATTTCATACCGCCCAAACTATCGTCCGAAGACCGTCTCGTAGGCGACGATATCTTGCCCGGATCGGATCGCAGAGGCAGACCAGCCGCCGGCAAGAACAGTGGCGGATAACGACCCTTCCATGTCCATCAGGACTCATGGGCAACTTAAGGACCCGCGGCTTTCCGGCAATAAATTTGCCGACTGAATGAATGCTTCGGGACAAGCCGACGGAGCATCGATCGCTGTCTCGGCTTCTCGCGGATGCCGAAGGTCCGCTTTGCGGCCCAGCTTCGCGACCACTGTTCTAGGCAATGGGCATCGGTCGTGTCGGCTGCCGACACCCTGCTCGCTGCCAATCCCGTGCCCTGAAGCAGGCGCGCGGCGCCCGCGCGGTTCGCCTTGATCGAAATCAAGGACAATTGGCGCATTGCTCATAACGTCATCAAACAGAAAAGAAGTGGAGGAATGGATGATGGACAAAGACAGGGTAATCGAGTCTGCGAAGGTCGTAAAAGGGAAGATAAAGGAGGCCCTTGGCAAGGCGGTCGGCGACGCCAAGTTGGAGTCCGAGGGCAAGGCCGACAAATTCGAAGGCAAGGTCCAGAATGCTGTCGGCGGCATCAAAGACGTTATCAAGGAGAAATAAGCACTGTTGCTGGCAACTCTCTGGATTGCCAAATCGACAGTCAATCGAGTTTGCCCGGATAGGGTGAGCGTCGGCAAGGTCCGACCAATGGGATCAAAAGGAGAAGACCCATGTCGCTTGGAGCCATACTGATCATCTTGCTTATCATTTTCCTGCTCGGTGGCTTTAGTGGCCGCTTCGGTGGATACGGCTACGGGTTCGGCCACGGCGGCGTTGGCATTCTTGGCGTAATTCTGATCATCGTCATCGTCCTGGTTCTCATGGGACGAGTTTGAGCCCATTTCTCAACGAATTTAATACAGGCGCAAACATACCCGCTTGGTCGCTCACAGACACCAAGGGGTAACCATCCCCTCCAGGAGAAGACGATGAACAAGATCACCTCGGGTATACTGGCCGGCGCATTGTCGGCTTCGTTCGCGGTTTCCGCCACCTTGCCGGCCAATGCCGTGCAGATGTTCGTACCCCAGGCGCCGTCAGCTTCAAGCGACGTTCAGACCGTGGAAGCCCGCAACGGCGACCCGCGGTGGATACGTCGGCACGGCAACCGAGTGCATCGCCGTATCATACACAACGACGGCATGTACTGGAACGGCCACCGCGGCTACCGCGAGTACCATCGCGGCTATCGCCGGCACGGTGACTTCTGGTTCCCGCTTGCTGCCTTTACCGCCGGTGCACTGATTGGCAGCGCAATCGTCAACAGCGAGAACAACCGTGTCTACGCGGGTAACGCCCATGTGCAGTGGTGCTACGACCACTACAGGTCGTATCGCGCGTCGGACAATACCTTCCAGCCTTACAACGGCCCGCGTCGGCAGTGTCATTCGCCCTACTGAAGTTCCGCCGCCTGCTATCCGCTTGGCTGGTCCTGAAGCACACGATGGGACCAGCCTCTAACTGGCGCCCCGCCCTGCGCCTTGCGCTGCTCGGCGTGGCACATGCCATGGCCTGAACGCCAGCAGGCTCAGCTCATGCGCGATCTCGTCAGCGCCAACCGATGGCGGTACCAGCAACATCGGCTGGACAAGATCACGCACCTTGCCTGCCATGACGAGCGCGTTGCGGTCCGAGGCGCCGCGGGTATCGAGCAGTCTCACATTCGCCCAGATATTGCTGAGTTTCGCGGCAACCCGATCCGGCATGGTGTCGAGGTCGTGGCTAGCATGAACATTCCCGATCAGCATGCCGGATGGGTTTTTGAGACGTGTCTGCGCCAGACCGAAGAATGTCTCGGCGCATAAATGATCCGGAATGCGCCGCCCGGAATATGCGTCGAGAACGATGGCGTCGTAGCGATGACGGTCGGCGCGCAAAAAATCCCGCCCGTCGGACGTGCAGCAGCGAACGCCCCGGGGCAGCCCAAAATATTGCTGGGCGATCTGGAAAGCCTTTGGGTTGATGTCGACGATCGTGACACGCACGCCGACCCTGTCCAGCATCGTGCCCAGGCTGCCGCCGCCACAACCGATCATCAGGACGTCGGACACTTCCGCTTGCGCGAGAAGACCAAAGATCGCGTGTATATAGGGCACGACGCTGATGCCATTGGGGTCGCACTCGCTTTGGTAGCAACCGCCTTGGCGATAGATGAACGAACCGGAATCCTTGGTCCGCAGAACCTCGATGTTGCCGAAATCGGTGTGATATTTCGCAACCCGGATCATGACCTGGTCACCACAGTCAAATTCCTAAATCCGCCGCTCAACTCGTCTCTCGAACGGCCTTTTGCCAGGGCGTTTCGCGGCCTCCGCATGGCAGGCCCGTTTTGCACTTGCCGGGCACCGGGGAGCGCCCAATCCCGGCTCCTGTCGCGCGGTTTCCCATGGCGCAGGGACAGATGTGTCACGCATCATTTGTTGAACGCACCGCATTTTAATATATGCTGCAACCGGCAGGGACAATATCTCAAAGTTAACAATGAGGGATGCAACCCGTGATAACCGCTCCACAGTTGCGTGCCGCGAGGGCGCTCCTTGGCGTTGACCAGCGCAGGCTGGCCGAATTGTCCGGCCTGTCGGTGCCGACCATTCAGCGCATGGAAGCCAGCGAGTCGATCATCCGGGGCAACGTCGATTCCCTGATGAAGTTGATCGGGGCCCTTGACCTTGCCGGCGTCGAGCTGATCGCCGAGGGCGCCTCCAGCCAGATCGGTGGACGCGGCGTGCGGCTTAAAGCGGATTTCGATCCCGCCAAGGTTCTGGGCGGGGACGATGCGGGCGCCAAACTCGCTGCGAGGAGCGTGGCGTGACTTCGGACGCCGCGGTCCTCCTATGGGGCGTTGCATCGCTCCTGGGGACAGCGGTGCTTGCGATTGCGTTGAGCCGCACACCGGGCTCGGGAACACGCCTCGTCTACGGCTTGACGCTCGGTATTTCGGCCACCGCGCTCCTGGTCCTCGCTGGCCGCATCCTCGAAGACCCCATCACGCCGTCGACTGTCGTATTGCCGGTCGGGCTGCCTTGGATTGGAGCTCATTTCCGCCTGGATGCGCTCTCGACCTTCTTCCTCGTCGTCATCAATTTCGGCGGCGCCATGGCCAGCCTCTACGGTCTCGGTTATGGCAGCCACGAGCCCTCGCCACACCGGGTGCTGCCGTTCTTCCCCGCCTTCCTCGCCGGAATGAATCTGGTCGTGCTCGCGGACGACGCCTTCAGCTTCCTGCTCTCCTGGGAATTCATGTCGCTCTCTTCCTGGGCGCTGGTCATCGTCCACCATCGCGAACGGGAAAATGCACGGGCCGGTTACATCTATCTCGTGATGGCGAGCTTCGGCACGCTCGCGCTGCTGCTTGCGTTCGGCTTGTTGTCCGGGCCGGTCGGAAACTACACGTTCGAAGCGATGCGTGCCGCGGGGGCCACCCCGCTCGTCGCCACTTTCGTCCTGGCTCTCATGTTGCTCGGCGCCGGCTCCAAGGCCGGTCTCGTTCCGCTACACGTTTGGCTTCCACTCGCTCACCCGGCCGCGCCAAGCCATGTCTCGGCACTCATGAGCGGCGTCATGACCAAGGTCGCCGTGTATGGCTTCATCCGCGTTATCTTCGACCTGCTCGGTGAACCGACATGGTGGTCGAGCATCATCGTCCTTTTCTTCGGAGGCCTCACCGCCGTCCTGGGGATCCTTTACGCGTTGATGGAAAAGGACCTCAAGCGGCTGCTTGCCTATAGCACCATCGAAAACATCGGCGTCATCTTCGTAAGCCTCGGTCTGGCGCTCGCCTTCAAGGCGAACGCCATGCCATCGGCCGCGGCGCTGGCGCTTACGGCCGCGCTGTTCCACGCTCTCAACCATTCGTTCTTCAAAAGCCTGCTTTTCTTCGGCGCCGGCGCCGTGCTCACCGCAACCGGCGAACGGGACATGGAGAAGCTGGGCGGTCTTATCCATCGGATGCCGCAGACCAGCTTCGTCTTTCTCGTTGGCTGCGTGGCGATCTCCTCGCTTCCGCCCTTCAACGGCTTCGTCTCCGAATGGCTGGCCTTCCAGGCTGTCCTGCAGAGCCCGGATTTGCCGCAATGGGCCCTGAAGGTGATGGTGCCCGCCGTCGGCGGCCTGCTCGCGCTGTCGGCGGCGCTGGCCGCGGCCTGCTTCGTAAAGGCCTTCGGAATTACGTTCCTGGGCCGACCACGGACCTCGGCGGTGGAACACGCGCATGAAGCCGACCGCTACTCGTTGGCGGCAATGTTCATCCTTGCCGCGCTCTGTCTGCTTGCCGGCATTCTGCCGGGCTTTGTCATAGATGGCCTTTCCCCCGTGACGCTTTCGCTCATCGGCAGCCGCATGCCGGTGCAGATGGCGCAACCTTGGCTTTCGATCGCGCCGATCGCCGAGAGCCGCAGTTCCTACAACGGCCTGCTGGTGTTTGTATTCATCGCCATTTCCGCATCCGCCGCGGTCTATGTGATCCATCGCTTCGCCTCGCACGCACTGCGTCGCGGTCCCGCCTGGGGTTGTGGCTTCGCGGATGCCGTCCCGGGCTCGCAGTACACGGGCGTCAGCTTCGCGCAGCCTATCCGCCGGGTCTTCGGCACGTTCGTGTTCCGCGCGACTGAAAGGGTCGAAATGCCGGCACCCGGCGATACCGGTCCGGCTCGTTTCAAGCTGGAAATCCATGACGTGATCTGGGAGACGCTCTATCTGCCCATCGGCAAGGCCCTCGACTTTGCGACCGACCACCTGAACCATCTGCAGTTCCTGACGATCAGGCGCTACCTGACCCTTGTCTTCCTCTTCCTCATCGTCTTGCTCCTGGTGCTCGCACTATGGCCCTGATCCTTGAGTTGACGGTCCAGGGCGCGCAGATGTTGCTGGTGCTTTTGCTGGCACCGCTCCTGACCGGCTTCGTCCGCAAGGTGAAGGCAAGGCTGTTGCGGCGCCAGGGCCCTCCTCTGATCCAGCCCTATCGCGATCTCTTGCGGCTCATGCGCAAGGAGGTCGTTCTGGCCGACAATGCATCCTGGCTGTTTCGCGTCATACCCTATCTGATCTTCGCCTTCACCTGGGTCGCCGCCGCGCTCATACCGACATTCGCCACCGGCCTCGAGTTCAGTTGGACCGCCGATCTCATAGCGATCGTGGCGCTGCTTGGAAGCGCGCGGTTCTTCCTGGCGCTGGCGGCGATGGACGTCGGTACGAGCTTTGGCGGCATCGGCGCCAGCCGCGAGGTGATGATCGCTTCCCTGGCCGAGCCCGCCATGCTCCTGATCGTGTTCAGCCTGGCACTCGTTGCCGGCGCGACGCAACTGTCCACGGTGGCGGCTTTCATGGGCTCGCCGCAGGTCGGTCTGCGGGTATCGCTCGGAATGTCGCTGATCGCACTCGTCATGGTGGCAATCGCGGAAAATGCCCGCGTGCCGGTGGACAACCCGGCGACGCATCTGGAGCTGACCATGATCCACGAGGCGATGGTCCTGGAATATTCCGGTCGCCATCTGGCGATGATCGATTTCGCGGCCTTCCTGAAGCTTCTGCTCTACGTCTCGCTGATTTCCTGTGTCTTCGTTCCCTGGGGGCTCGTGACCACCGGGGCCGGGCCCTGGTCCTATGTTCTGGGCGTCGTTTTCTACATCTGCAAACTTGCCGCGAGCGGCGTTCTCCTCGCCTTGTTCGAGACCGCCATCGCCAAGATGCGTGTCTTCCGCGTCCCGGATTTCCTCGGAGCGGCGCTCATGCTGGCCCTGCTTGCCACGCTCCTGCGGTTCGTCTCGAGGAGCCTCTGATGAACGGCCTCACCTTCGACATCGCTCATCTGCTCGCCGGTGGCCTGGTGCTGGTCAGTTTCATGATGCTGTACCAGGATCGCCTCTTCGCGCTGATCAATGTTTTTGCGGTTCATGCCATCGTGCTCGCCCTGTCGGTGGCCTGGCAGGCCTACATCCAGGACGCGCATCATCTCTACGTCACGGCGGCGATTGCCCTCATTTTCAAGGCGATCGTCATTCCCGTCGGGCTTCATCGCATCATTCAGCGGCTCGGCATCCATCGCGATATCGAGACGGCGGTCGGGATCGGTTCGACCATGCTTGCGGGTATTGGCCTGGTGACCCTGTCCATGGTCCTGATGCTGCGGGTCACCCCCTACGCCGCCCCCCTCGCCCGCGAGGACCTGGCCTTCGCGCTGTCCATAATATTGCTGGGACTGCTGGTGATGGTCACCCGGCGGAATGCCGTCAGCCAGGTGGTGGGATTCATGTCGCTCGAGAACGGCCTGGTCCTTGCCGCCACCGGGGCCAAGGGCATGCCGCTGGTCGTCGAGATCAGCGTCGCCTTCTCGATCCTCATCGCCTTCATCGTCATCGGTGTGTTCCTGTTCCGCATCCGCGAGAGGTTCGACTCGGTCGATGTCGGCGCGCTCGACGACTACAGGGGAGAGCATCGTTGACCGCGTTTTCCCTCGATGCGGTGGCCGCCATTTTGCTGATACCAGTCGTCGCGGCCGCGCTTCTGGCGGCGCTGCCGAATTACCGGCTGGCGGCTGGCCTCAATGTCGCCGCGAGCTTGCTGACCTTGCTCGCCGCAATGTCGCTCTTCGTCACTGATCGGCCACCGCCCGGTCAATACCTGCTCGTCGACGATCTCAACATCGTTTTCATCGTACTCAATGCCTTTGTCGGCTTCACGACCAGCGTCTTCAGCGCCTCCTACATTGCGCACGAACTGGATACCGGACGGCTGACCGCGTCGAACCTGCGATTCTACCATGCAATGTACCAGATCATGATGTTCGGCATGAACCTGGCGTTCGTGTCGAACAATATCGGCTTGATGTGGGTGGCGGTGGAGCTTGCCACGCTGACCACCGTGCTCATGGTTGGCATCTATCGCACGCATGAAGCGCTGGAAGCCGCCTGGAAATATTTCATTCTGGGCAGCGTCGGCATCGCGCTGGCCCTGTTCGGCACCATCCTCGTCTACATGGCCGCGCAACCAGTTGTTGGCGAGGGCACGAATGCCATGGTCTGGACAGTGCTCATCGCAAACGCGGCGCATTTCGACCCGGCATTGCTGAACGTCGCCTTCGTCTTCCTGCTGCTCGGCTACGGTACGAAGGTAGGCCTTGCGCCCTTGCATGCCTGGCTGCCCGACGCGCACGCGGAAGGCCCGACGCCGATTTCCGCGGTGCTGTCGGGCTTGCTGTTGAACGTCGCGCTCTATGCCGTGCTGCGTTTCAAGATGTTGCTCGCAGCAAGCCCGGAAGCGATCGCGACGGGGCCGTTGATGATCACGATGGGGGTGACGTCGCTTGTTTTCGCGGCCTTCATGCTCTACCGCCGCCGCGACATCAAACGTCTGTTCGCGTATTCTTCCATCGAGCACATGGGCATCATCGTGTTCGCTTTCGGCATGGGGGGCCCGCTCGCCAACTTTGCCGGCCTGCTGCACATGGTGATGCACAGCCTGACCAAGTCGGCCATCTTCTTCACGGTCGGACACATCGCACAGGTCAAGGGAACACAGAACATAACGGAGATCAGGGGGCTGACGGAAACGCATCCGGCGCTTGGCTGGGCGCTCGTCATCGGCGTCGTGGCCATCGCCGGCCTCCCCCCATCCGGCATCTTCATGAGCGAATTCCTGGTTGTGAGTTCGACATTTGCAAGACACCCCTTTCTGGCTATGCCGCTGGTATTCGGGATTCTGCTCGCTTTCGGCGCCCTGCTGCTTCGGCTGACCGGCGTCGCTTTCGGCGAACCGCGCGGCAGCACCGCGCCCGCCGACGCGTCCTACATTCCGATGTATTCCCACCTGGCGCTGGTGTTTGCCGCCGGCATCTATCTGCCGCCACCACTGGTCACATGGTTCCAGCATGTCGCCAACCTTCTGGGATGAAGGAAGGGAGAAAGAAGCATGCCCGCTGTGATCGACCTCATCCTTGCTGGCCAACGTGTCGACAACCATTTTCCGTGGGCGCGCGCCGTGGTTGCTCCCAAGATATGGAGCTTTGCCGTTGACCAGCTGGTCGAGGGTCACTGGGGCTTGCTCGGTCTCTGGGGTGAACCAGGCGTCGTCCATATGGCGCTCCTCGATGAAAGCGCCAGGGAGATCGGCGTTGTCAGCCTGGTATGTCCGGACGGCCGCTACCCATCGGTCGGCCGGCTGCATCCGCCCGCATTGCGCCTCGAACGCGCGGCCGCCGACTTGTTCGGTCTCTTGCCGCAGGGCGCGCCCGATACACGACGGTGGCTTGATCATGGCCAGTGGGGGGTCAGCTATCCGCTGGGAACCCAGCGGACATTGTCACCGACGGCATCCCCCTATCATTTCCTGCCTTCCGAGGGGGAAGGCCTGCACCAGATTCCGGTCGGACCTGTGCATGCCGGTATCATCGAGCCGGGGCATTTTCGATTTACGGCGAGCGGCGAAACGGTTGTCCGGCTGGAAGAGCGCCTCGGATACACGCACAAGGGCATAGAAGGTTTGATGGCGGGATCCGACATCGATCATGCCGCCAGGCTGGCGGCCAGGACCTCCGGCGACAGCACCGTGGCGTACTCCCTCGCCTTCGCCCGCGCGGTCGAAGCGGCGCTCGGTGTCGAGATTCCTCCGCGCGCGGTCTGGCTGCGAGCGCTAATGGCCGAACTGGAACGTCTGGCCAATCATCTTGGCGATATCGGCGCCATCTGCAACGACGCCTCCTTCTCGCTCATGCATGCCCACTGCGGGGTGCTGCGTGAGCGCGTATTGCGGGCAAGCGATGCCGCTTTCGGCCATCGTCTGATGCGCGACTGCATCGTGCCTGGAGGCGTGGCAAGCTTCCTGAGCGACGAGGGAACGACAGCGGTTCGGTCACTGCTCACCGAGATCAGGCAGCGGTTCCCCCAGCTGATCGACCTCTACGACAATACGGCGTCGCTGCAGGACCGGACGGTCGCAACCGGCCGGCTCAAGGCAGAGCTTGCCCGACAGTATCGCGCCGGAGGCTATGTCGGCCGAGCCTCTGGCCGGGACTTCGATGCGCGGCGCGGTCTGGCCTATCCGCCCTATGACGAACTCGCCTTCGACATCCCTCTCCTCCAGGAAGGCGACGTGAACGCGCGCGTCTGGATTCGCATCCATGAGGTGAAACAGAGCCTGTCCCTGATCGAACAGATCCTGGGAAAACTACCCGGCGGCCCGATCCGTGTCGATTTCGCGCCGACAGACGGACCGCATGAAGGCATGGCGCTCGTCGAAGGTTTCCGCGGCGACATTCTGGCCTGGCTGCGCATTGGCAAGGGCGGCCTTGTCGAGCGCTGTCACCTGCGTGACCCGTCATGGTTTCAATGGCCGCTTCTTGAAGCCGCCATCGAGGGCAACATCGTCGCCGACTTTCCGCTCTGCAACAAATCGTTCAACTGCTCTTATTCCGGGCACGATCTTTGAAGGCACGCTGTCATGCGCAAGCTCCTCTTCGAAAGCCTGATACGCCCCGCCCTCACCGAGCGGCCACCGTTGGCACGCGACTCGGCGATCGAGGAATTGGCGCGCGCCCTCAACGGGTCCGCCCGCAAAAGGCTGGGCAGAAGCCTGGCCATTCGGGCTGTCGACGCCGGTTCCTGCAATGGCTGCGAACTCGAGATGCATGCGCTCAACAATGCATTCTATGACATTGAGCGTTTCGGAATCCGTTTTGTCGCCTCGCCGCGTCATGCCGATATCCTGCTTGTCACAGGACCGGTGACCAAGAACATGCGCGAAGCGTTGAAGCGAACATACGACGCGACTCCCAACCCCAAATGGGTGGTTGCACTGGGGGATTGCGCCAGGAACGGCGGCTGTTTCGCTGGCAGCTACGCCGTGGTCGGGGGAGTGTCGGAGGTGCTGCCGGTCGATCTGCACATTCCAGGCTGTCCGCCGCCACCAATCGAAATTCTGAAAGGCTTGCTCGCCTTGCTCGAAGATTGTAAGCGCGAATTTCTCCGCACCTTTTTCCATTGAGCGTGTTTTGGCATGAAGTGTCCACTTAACGGAGGTGGACACCAAGTGATTGAGGACGATGAACAGAAACTGCTGGTGAGGCGGATTTTGCGCAACGGCCGCCGGCGGTACGACCCGGCGTCGAAAGAGCGGCTAGTTGCGGCCTGCCTTGAGCCTGGCGTGTCGGTATCGCGACTTGCGCTTGAACATGGGATCAATGCCAACCTTCTTCGGAAATGGATAAAGACGACCAAAGACGCCGGTGCTTTGCCGCCACCTGCACCGTCTGCGTTCATTCCAGTTCAAGTCACCGCTGCGGGACCACAGCCTGCCTATGCAGAGCAATTCGGTGGACAGGCCTGCTGCGCGTGGTGAAGAGCGGCTGTCGAAGTCGGAAAGCATGGGCTCATCGCCACTCCCAGCCAAGGTGAGCGCGTCTTTGCCGAACGGCGTGAAGCTGGTGCTGGAATGCGGTGATGTAGACGCGTTGACGGCGATCATTGGAGCTCTGGGCCATGTTCAGACTGGGCGCTGATCTCAACGTCTACCTGCACCGCGAGCCGATCGATTTTAGGGCCGGCATCAACAGCCTTGCGGTCCTGGTTCAGGAGGTGATGGAGCTTGACCCATTTGCGCCTGCGGTCTTTGCATTTTGCAATCGCCGCCGCGACCGGATGAAACTCTTGTTCTTCGACCGGTCCGGCTTCGTGCTGGTTCTGAAGCGGCTGACCGAAGACAGGTTCCGATGGCCACGCCGGGAGACGGCGGTGGTTACGCTGACGACCGAGCAGCTCCATTGGATTCTCGACGGCATCGACATCGATGCAATGGTGCGCCATCCGGTGCGGCAATATCAGGTTGCGGGCTGACGGCTCCCGAATTGTGCGGTTGACGCGTCGGTGCGGTTCAGATTCAAAACTACGATGAATCGACCTGGCGAACCGACTGTTGAGGAGTTGATGGCGCGCATTGCTGTGCTGCAGGCGGAGAACCGTCAGCTCGCAGAACGCGTGGTTAAGCTCGAGGAAGAGTTGGCGCTGGCGCGCTCACATCGTTTTGCGCCCAAGAGCGAAAAGCACGTTGATCGCCTCTTCAATGAAGCCGAACAGGTTGCCGATGAAGACGACGCGGGCAGCGAAGATGGCAATGTCATCGACCTGCCGGACACCGGCTTTCCGTCCACCGAAAAGCCGGAGGCAAAGAAGCGTGGCCGCAAGGCCCTGCCGGAACACCTGCCGCGCGAGCGCGTCGAGTATGACCTTCCCGAAGATCAGAAGGCCTGTCCTTGCTGTCGTCACCGGATGCACCACATGGGCGAGGCCATTACCGAGCAGCTTCATATCGAGGTGAAGGCGAAGGTCCTGCAGAATGTGCGCTTCAAGTATGCCTGCCGCCATTGCGACCGCACCGGCATCAATACGCCGGTCGTGATCGCGCCGATGCCCGCGCAGCCCTTGCCGGGCAGCATCGCCACGGCCTCGACACTGGCATTTGCTCTTGTTCACAAGTACGTCGACGGCACGCCGCTCTACCGCTTGAGCCAGGCATTCGAGCGAGCCGGCGTGCCCGTCAGCCGCGGCGCTCTGGGGCATTGGGTGATCGGATCGAGCGAGAAGCATCTCTCCCGCATCTATGACGCACTGAAGCTGCGGCTCAGGTCTCAAGCACTCATCCATGGCGACGAGACCACCGTCCAGGTCCTGAAGGAAAAGGACAGGGAGGCCACCAGCACATCATTTATGTGGGCATACCGGAGCGGCGAAGAGAGTAACGAGCCGATCGTGCTGCTCGATTATCAACCGGGTCGCGGCCAGATTTATCCGCAGGCCTTCCTCGGCGATTACCGCGGCATACTGATGAGCGATGGCTATACCGCATGGCGCACGCTGGCAGGGGCCACCCATGTGGGATGCATGGCCCATTCCAGACGTCGCTTCGTCGATGCCCTCAAGGCAAGAAAGAAGGGGGGCGGTCCGCCGGAGCAGGCGCTCAAGTTCTTCGAGCAGCTCTACCGGGTTGAAGGCCAAGCGCGGAACGAAAAGCCGGACAAGGGCGAAACACAAGCCGATTGCATTCGCCGCTTTCGCCAGCAACACAGCGTTCCCATCCTCAATGCTCTCAAGATATGGCTCGACGACATCGCGCCGAAGGTCTTGCCCGATAGCAAGATCGGCGACGCCGTGTCCTACACTCTGAACCAGTGGGAGTACCTGACGCGATACACAGAAGACGGCAGGATGCCGATCGACAACAACCTCCTCGAACGCGATATCAGAATCTTTGCCACCGGCAGAAAATCCTGGCTGTTCAGCGATACCGTGGATGGAGCCAGGGCCAGCGCCGTCATATACAGCCTGATGCTGACCTGCCGCGCCTGTGGCGTCGAGCCCTTGGCCTACTTGCGCCACGTCCTCAGCGAATTGCCGCAGCGCGCCACAGACGCCGACATCACCGACCTGCTGCCCTTCAACTTCGCCAAAACCGCCGCTGCATGATCCGATGCAGCCGTCTGACAGCGACCCCGTCAAACGGGCCGCGTCAACGCGCATGGAAATGAGCGCTTACCGAAGATTCAAGGACTGCTGTTCCCACGGATTGAATGCCGATGTGGAGGCTTTCCAAGCCGGGCTTGTCGCTGCCTCGGAATAGCTTCTGCGAGCGCTCGGTTGTCGATTTCACGGCCCGCCGTGCATCGCTGCGGCATTGGTGCTTCGCCCTCGCTCCGCGGGCTCGTCCCGGCGCTCGGCGGTTGCAGGATCGCCACCAATTGAAACCGCACCGCCTGTGCAATCAGCCGCGCCGGCGCAAAGCCGCCGCAGAGTGGACAATTCCCTGTGGGCGACCTCTTGAAGCAACGGCAGCTTATTTGTCGTCGCGTGCCAGCTGGCACGCCATCTGGTCGAAAGCCCAGCGACACGCTGATGTGCCGGTGTCGCCGCTTACATCGAGCGGCTTACCGCAACATTGATGTTGTTGTTGCCAATGACGGGATAAGGCCCGCGCCTGCCAGAAACGTGCGAACTTCGGTGCGAACCTGCTGCGCCCGTCCCACCAAAAGGTGTCCGCCAGTGTCGTAGACGACCAGCTTGGCACCAGGGATCTTGTCCGCTGAGAACTCAGCCGCCGGCAGCGTGTTGAACAGGTCGTCACGCGCGGAGATGATCATTGTCGGCGCGGTAATTTCACCCAACGGCATTTCATGTAGCTCGGGGGCGCTGTCGATATTGATTCCAGGGAAGCGCAGCGACAAGGGCTCGACGCTCCGGACAAAACTCATGACGCGATCCTGCTCGGCCTGAGGCGCAGCCGCTACCAGTGCCGGTCGAACGCCGAGAAAGCGAATGAGTATCGACGGCGCGACGTTCTCGGCGGCCCACCAGGCGAAATCGCCGCCAGCGTTGACGGCCCAGAATGCGAACCTGTTGCCGCGGCCCACTTCGATCGAGATCGGACTGGTGGGCGAATAAAGGGCTGGGACGACCAGGATGAGAGCGGCGACCTTGTCCGGGTGCCGGAGTGCCAGCTCAGCCGCGGAACGCGCGCCTGCCGAAATGCCGACGACCACCGCTTTGGGGAGGTTGAGTTTGGAAAGCAACGCCGCGTGCGCATCGGCCTGCGCGGCTGGAGAGGAGTCCGGCGGAACGGGGGTGCGCAGATAGCCGAAGCGCGATGGCGCGATGACCCGAAAGCCCTCACCCACAAGATCGGCTGCAATGGCAAGGCCTTGGTCAAAGCCGCCGCCGGCGCCGTGGATCGACAGAAGCGGAATGCCCGCACCGCTGTCGGCGTATTCGATCGGGCCTGTGTCGAGGTTGGCGACCAGACTGCCTCGGCTGGCCGTGTCGCGCATGCGACCAAGCTCGTTCTTGTAAAGCAGGAAGGCCACACTGGCCGCGGCCACCATGGCGATCAATATGGCCAGCAGGAAACCTCTAGTTCGGCTCATTGCCAAACTCCACCAAATGAGCCGCCATTCTGCCACCAAGCGCCTGAATCAAGGCAAGCCGCGCAGGAGACCGGCCAGTCATTTGCATGACCGATCCCCCGTTCAGTGCGAGACGAACACCGGCAGCGAGAATTGCTCGAGCAGGGACTTGGTCATTCCGCCGAACAAGGCCTCGCGGATTCGCGAATGGCTATAGGCGCCGGCTACGATCAAGTCGGCGTCCTCCACGGCGCGCGAAGCGAACAGCGCCTCGATTGCCGACAGGTCGCCGGTGTCCGTCCAGCGGTCGGTCTCGCCTTTGACGCCATGTGCGAGCAGATGGTCGCGCAGCAAGTCGATATCCGTATCCTTTATGTCGGCCGGCGGATCGAACGCGAACACCGTTACTTTTCGCGCCCGGACCAAAAGGGGCATCGCATCATGCACGGCACGGGCGGCTTGTCCGCTCGGCGACCAGACAATCGCGATCTCTTCTCCAACGGGTCTCGGCCGCCAGTCCCGGGGCAGCAGGATCATCGGCACGCCTGCCGACGTCAACAAATCCCCGGGCACCTCGGGCGGTATCCTGTCGGAAACCTCACGGTAGGGCTGTGTGGCGACCACCAGATCCGCATAGGGCGTATAGTAATGCTTCCATCCCGCCGAGTTACGATCCGCGACCTTGAAGCGAACGTCGACGCCAAAGCGATTGGCACTGGCGAAAAATGTGTCTTCAAGCGATTTCGCGCGTTCAGCCCACTCGCTGGCGAAAGCTGCGGCGGAGTCGACGTCGACGCCAGTCAACCTCGCGCCGTGTGCTTTTGCCAGCGAAAGGGCAAAATCCACCCGCGCTCCGTTTTCGACCGAACCGTCGAGGAACACCAAGATATCCTTGTAGCTCATGTGACGCTCCTTCTTTCGTGTGCCGGCTGTTTCCGGGCAGTTCCACCTAAGCGCGCTGGATGCTGCCACGCTTTGCGGCGGATCAAACGGGCCGAGCGGCACCGATTTCGATCAAGTCTGCTCTACGCACGGCCACGCCGTTCTTCCCGGACCGAACGAGCCGGCAGGACCGAGAGCCCATGGACCAGACGGTCCATGAGCACCACGCACGGCCGGCGACACGCAGGCCGCTGCTTGGCGGACTGTTGGCGAACCGGCCCAAAATCATTGGTAAACTTCGTCGTCGAGGGCGAGATTTCGGGCGATCAGCCCCAACCTCGGCAAGTCCTCGCTCTATGACAGGTTGATTGCCACGTTGCGCAGCAGCGCAACGGATTTTCGCATGCCTTCCATCGGGGAGAGCATCAAGTCCTCGTGCTCGATCGACAGGACATCGTCGTAGCCAACCTGCTTGAGCGCGGTACAGAACTGCCGCCACCAGGTCTCACCGTGACCGTATCCGAGCGTGATGTAATTCCAGGCTCGTTCGGCATACAGGTTTGGTGGACGAGCATCGAGCGTGCCGTCGATGCCCGCAGGAATCGGCTCGATCCGGGTATCCTTGGCGTGGACATAGTAGATCGCCGAGCCGAGCTTGCGGATGGCGGCAATCGGGTCGGCCCCCATCCACAGCGGATGACTGGGGTCATAGTTGGCGCCGACCGTCTCGCCGACGGCGTCACGCAGCTTGAACAGCGTCTGGACGTTGTAGACGGCCTGATGGCCGTGCAGTTCCAGGCACAGTTTGTGGATGCCGAGGTTGTTTGAGAACGCGACGAGGTCGCGCCAGTACGGGATGATCCGCTCTTCCCACTGGTAGCGCTGGATCTCCAGGCATTCCGGCGGCCAGTCGGTGATGATCCAGTTCGGATGGGCGTCACCCGGTCCGCCCGGCAGGCCCGACATCATGACGACGCGATCGATCTCCATCAGGCTGGCCAGCCTTATCGTATCCTGTGTAACGCCATGATGGGCCGCGCCCTGCGGCCCGGGATGCAGCGGATTGCCCGAGCAGTTGAGCGCCGCGATCGTCATCCCGTGATCCCTGATCTTGGCGACGAATTCCTTGCGCGTGGCCGCGCTCGCCAGCATCGCCTGCAGATCGATATGCGGCGCCGACGACCAGTTGCCGCAGGCAAACTCCAGCGTCTCAAGTCCAAGCTCGGCCGAGGCGCGCAACATCTCGTCGAAGGCGAGGTTGCCGAGGCTGTCCGTAATCATGCCGATCTTCATCTGGAAACTCCTCGTTCAATCGCGCTAGAACCGAACGGTCTCGAACCGGCCGGACTTGGCGGAGGCAAGCGCTGCCTCGCACAGGATCATCGCCTTGCGGCCGTCGCTTGCCGTGACGTCGGGCCGTTGGCCTGTTTCGACACAGGTGATGAAATGATCGATCTCGGCTGCGTAGGATTCGGCATAGCGCTCGACGAAGAAGTAATACGGCTTGTCGCGCGATATCGCCTTCGCGCCTGATATTTCGACCGATGTCGGCACCCTGTTGCCGGCCCGCAGCATCCCATCCGCGCCATGCACCTCGATGCGCTGGTCGTAGCCGTAGGCGGCCCTGACGCTGTTGTTGATGTGGCATTGCCGGCCGGACGCCGTGCGCAGCACGAACATCGCGGTATCGTAGTCCCCCAGCTTGGCATATTGCGGCGCGACGAGCGACGACCCGGTCGCGAAGAGTTCCACCGGCTCTTCGCCCAACAGGTTTCGCGCCATGTCGAAGTCGTGGATGGTCATTTCCCGGAACACGCCCCCTCCTCCGGCCAGCGCTTCCTCGGTTTCCGGTTCCGGATCCCGGCTGGTGATGATGACCTGTTCGACGGCGCCGATCTCGCCTTGCCCAAGGCGCGCCTTGAGCGCCCGAAAACTCGGGTCGAACCGACGGTTGAATCCGATTTGAAAAGGCACGCCGGCCTTCTCGACAGCCGCCGGGCATTGGTCCGTGCGCTTGAGATCAAGATCGATCGGCTTTTCGCAGAAGATCGCCTTGCCCTTGGCGGCCGCGGCCATGGCCAGGTTCGCGTGGGTTCTTGTCGCCGAAGCGATGAACACCATGCGGATCGACGGGTCATCCATCACGGTCTGGGTGTCGGCGATCTCGGCTCCGGTAAGGGCCGAGACCTTCGCGGCGGCCTCGGTGTTCGGATCGACGATGTAGCGCAGGCGCACGCGCGGATGGCGCGCCAAATTGCCCGCATGCACCTGGCCGATGAGGCCCGCTCCAAATAGACAGACATCGATCATGCGTTTGATTTCCCTGAAAGGCCGCGTGGTGTCGGGCGGCCTTGTGCGTGGCCGGGGCGGCGGCTTGATTGAGGTGGGTGACTGCCCAGCCGGGTCGTCATTTCACGGCTCCCATGGTCAGCCCGCGAACCAGATGGCGCTGCACCAGAAGCGCGAAGAAGACGATCGGCAACGCGCCGATGACGCCGGCCGCCGACATTGAGGCCCAGTCGGTGTCGATGCGGCCGATCAGCGTGGCGGTGCCGCGCGGCATCGTCATCGCCCGGGGCGTGGCCGTCAGCGCCAGCGCGAACAGGAATTCGTTGAAGGTGACAAGCACGGCGAAGATGGCGGTCGCCGCAAGGCCGGGTGCCGCCAGCGGCAGGGTGATACGCCGGAACGCACCGAAGCGGGAATCGCCGTCGACCATGGCGGCTTCCTCGAGATCCACGGGGATTTCGCGAAAGAAGCTCTCCATCATCCAGACGCAGAAGGTGATGTTGAACGCGGTATAGGTGGCGATCAAACCCAGCCAGCTGTCGAGCAGGCCGAGCTTGAGCATCAGCAGGTAGACCGGGATCAGGATGACGACCGGCGGCACGATGCGCAGCGTCAGCAGGAACAATCCGACCTTGCGCTCCATCGCGAAAGGCAGGCGAAAGCGGGCGATCGCATAGGCGCCCATGGCGCCGGCGACCAGGGCGATCGCCACGGAGAAGAACGTCGCCACCAGCGAGTTGGTCAGATAGGCGCCGAACTGCTTTTCCGTGAACAGCCTGATGTAATTGTCCAGTGTAGGGACATGCGGATAGAGCGTGCCTTCCTGGGTGATCTCGCGATTGGACTTCAGCGAGGTCGAGACGAGCCAGTAGATGGGCAACAGCACGATGGCCAGCACCGCGCTCATCACCCCGATGCGGGCCAGACGACTGTTCATGATGCGTCCACCCTGCGCAAAAGCCGCACGGCGCTGAAGGCCAGCGCGAGCACGACGAGACCGATGGTGACGAAAAGTGCTGCCGCATAGCCGGTCTGCTGGAACTTGAAGGCGGTGTCGTAGCCATAGATCGAGACCAGCCGCGTCGCCTCGCCCGGTCCGCCCCGGGTGAGCACGAACACCTGGTCGAACGTGCCGAAGGCGTCGATCGTTCGAAGCACGATGGCGATCGCCAGCACCGGCCGCATCATCGGAAAGGTGAGATCGGCAAATACCCGCCAGTTGCCGGCGCCGTCGACGCGGGCGGCCTCGAAGGGTTCGTGCGGCAGCGACTGCAGGCCGGCGAGCAGGATCAGGAACATCAGCGGCGTCCATTCCCAGACATCGAGAACGACGAGGCCGATGAAGGCCTTGACGGGGCTGCCGAGGATCTGCACCGGCCGCCGCCCATCCACTCGGAGATTGCCGTCAGCATGCCGGCGTCGCTGGCGTAGATCAGCCGGAAGACGATGGCGACGACGACGGGCGTGATCACCATCGGGATGATCAGGATCGTCCTGAGCAAGCGGATGCCGCGAAATTCCCGCAGGCAGAACAGCGCCAGGGCAAAGCCCAGGATGGCCTCGAAGGTGACCGACAGGGCGACGAATTCGACCGTCACCCAGAGCGAGTTCAGAAACTGCGGGTCGCTCCACAGCTTGATGTAGTTCTGCATGCCGACATCGGCGACGACCGAGCCGTAGCGATAGACCTTGGTGCTGGCGCGCAGGCCGTCCCAGAGCGGATAGACAAGCACGCCGAGCACGATCAGCAGGCCTGGCGCCAGCATGAGATAAGGGAGGGCGAGGTCGAGCCCCGCCCCCTGCAGACGGTATTTGCGGCTCTGCGTCCCGCCGTTTGCCATCAGTAATAGCCGACCGAAGACAGGTAGTCCTTGACCTGCTTGGCGGCATTGTCCAACGCGGCGCCGCCACCCGAGCCGGCCTGCAGCGCCTTGTTGAGTTCGATGCCGAGCAGTTCCTCGACCTTGGCCCAATCGGGCGTGCGCGGCCGCGGCAGCGCGCCGGCGTCGAGCTGCTGCAGAGCGACCGGGATCAGGCGGTTGCCTGGCTTGGCAACGCCAAAGGCGCTGCGCTTGACCGGGATGGAACCTGCTTCCGACAGCTTGGCCTGGATGGCGGCGCTAACATACCACTTCAGGAACTCGACCGAGTTGGCCTTGTTGGGCGCCGATTTCGGAATGCCGGCAATGAAGATGCCCATCTGGGCGATCGCCGATGTCTGCTTCGGCACGACGCCGAAATCCAGCTTGCCCGCCACCTTGGTCTGCGCCGGATCGTCGGCCTTCAGCGCATTGCCGGAATACTGGATGATCGCGCCAGCTTCGCCGCCCAGGATCGCCGCGCCCTCCTGATCCGAGTCGAACTCGACGACGCCGCTCGGCGCGTTCTGCTTCATGGTGCCGACGAAGAATTCGGCCGACGCCTTGCCTTCGGCGGAATTGAAGACCGGGTTCCATTTGTCGTCGAAGAACGAGCCGCCAAACGACAGGAAGACCGGGTACCAGCTGGTCACGATCGGATTTCCGGAAACACCGCGGAACACGACCGGATATTTGATCTTGCCAGCCGCAACGCCTTCCTTGCCCTTGGCGATGACCTCGTCCCAGGTCTTCGGCGCGCCGCTCGTGTAGACATCGTTGCGGTAGGTCAGGGTCTGCAGATCGCCGACGAACGGCACGCAGATCAGCGTCGGCGTGGCGGTTTCGAAGCCTTTCACGCGGGCGCCCTTCTGCGGCGGCCAGTAGCCCATGTCGATCATCGAGCCGATCCAGTCCTTGTCGCCGCCGTCGATGCCGGCCGCGCCGAGATCCTCGAGCACATTGGCCGCGCCGAACTGCGGCACCCAGGGATCGTCGAGGAGGTAGAGGTCGTACTGGCCGGCGCTGTTCTTGGCGTCGGCGAACCACTTCTCCAGTGTCACGCCATATTCATCCTCGAGGAATTCGATGTCGAAGCCGGCATCCTTGGCGAGCGGGATGATCTTCTGCTTGAACGGCGTCAGGCCGCCATCGGCGAAAGCGCCGATGATCACCTTCTTGCCGGCCGCCCTGGCCGGGACAGGCAGGCCGAGTGCGGTAAGGGCGGTGGTGGCAAGCGCCAGGCCAAGTCCTCCCTTGAGTACGGAGCGGCGAGTAAGTCTGCTTCTGCTGGACTGCGTCATTTCACTCTCCATCACTGTTGACCCTGTGGACGGCCGTCAGGCCGGCCGAATTGAAGAAGCATGCGTTCGACACATCAAAAGTGACCGCGATGTTGGCGCCGACCGCGCCCCTGAAGTCGCGGCCCGCGCGGACCGAAACATTGCCGCCGCCAAGGCGCACGTTGACCAGCGTCTCATTGCCCATCGGTTCGACGACATAGATCTCGCCGGGCAGCGCGTTGGGCGCGCCCGGCGCTGACACGCTCATGTCTTCCGGCCGCAGGCCGATCTCGACCACTTGCGCCGCGCGGCACGCCGCCAGCCGGGCGGGCGGCATCGCAACCGGCGTTCCACCGATCGCGATGCCTTGTTCGGCCAGTTTGACCGGAAGGATGTTCATCGGTGGGTTGCCGACGAAGGTGGCGACGAAACGGTTGGCCGGGCGGTCGTAGATGTCGGCCGGCGGCGCCATCTGCTGCAGCTCGCCGCCATGCATGACCGCGACGAAGTCGGCCATGGTCAAGGCCTCGACCTGGTCGTGGGTGACATAGAGGGTGGTTGCGCCGAGCCGCTGGCAAAGCCGCTTGATCTCGCCGCGCATGGTCAGGCGCAACCTTGCGTCCAGGTTCGACAGCGGCTCGTCCATGAGGAAGGCCGCCGGATCGCGAACGATGGCGCGCGCAAGCGCCACGCGCTGCCTCTGGCCGCCGGAGAGCTGGCGCGGCCGGCGATCGAGCAGGTGGCCGATTTCGAGAACCGCGGCGACCTCGTCGATCTTGCCGCGGCGCTCGGCATCCGGCATGCCGCGGATCCACAAGGGATAGCCGATGTTCTCGCCGACCGTCATTTGCGGATAGAGCGCATAGCTCTGGAAGACCATGGCGATGTCGCGGTCGCGCGGCTGCAGCCGGGTGACGTCGCGGTCGCCGATGAAGAGCTTGCCGGCGCTTGGCATGTCGAGGCCGGCCAGTATGCGCAGCGCCGTCGTCTTGCCGCAGCCCGAAGGACCGAGAAGGGCCAGGAACATGTGGTCGGGAACGGCAAGGTCAAGCGACCGCAAGACGTTCAGCGCGCCGTAGTTCTTGACCACACCTTGGTACAGGACAGAACTCATTGCCGCTCCCCAGCGCCCCCGAAGGATATCAGTTCTTCCGTTCCTTGACCTCGAAACCAGCTTTGCGGGCCAGGTCGCGCAGGTTGCGATAGCCCATTGTCGCATAGGTGAGCGGGTGGGCCTTGGCCGGATCCTGTTCGGCCTCGACCACCAGCCAGCCGGCATAGCCATTGTCGGCCAGCACCCGCAAAAGCGTCAAATAGTCGATGGACCCATCTCCGGGCACGGTGAAGATGCCCTCCATCACCGCACCCATGAAGCTCATATCCAGGGCGCGAGCGCGCTTCAGCACATCCGGTCGCACATCCTTGCAGTGCACGTGGACGACGCGGCCGACATGCCGCCGCAGCAGCGCCTCGGGATCGCCGCCGGAAAACAGGCAATGGCCGGTGTCGTAAAGGAGGCCGACGGCTTCGCCCGAACCGGACATCAGCCTGCCGATCTCGTCATCCGTCTCAACGATGGTTCCCATGTGATGGTGAAAGGCCATGCCGACGCCGAAATCCGCGAACCGTTCGGCCAGTCGCGTGATCTTGTTGCCGTAGGATTTCCACTCGCCGTCGGCGAGTTTGGGACGCTGCGAGATCGGATCGTGAATGGCGCCGTGGCGGCCGCGCGACGTATCGGCGTAAACGACGTGCCTGGCGCCGAGGTCGCGCAGAAGCGTCAGATGCGGCAGGATGGCGTCGAATTCCTCCTCGACCTCCTTTTCGCAGATCCGGCCATCGTACCAGCCGGAGACCAGTTCGAGGCCATGGGTGGCGAGGACCGCGGCCAGCTCCTTGCTGGCACGGGGAAACTTGCCGCCGAGCTCGGTGCCCGCGTAGCCGGCCTGCGCCGTTTCGGAAAGGCAGACCTCGAGCGGCGTATCTCCGCCGAGTTCCGGCACGTCGTCATTGGTCCACGTGATCGGATTTATGCCTATCCGGACTGCCATCATCGCTCCTCACCGAACCAGACCATTGGTCGCGACGCTTCATCCCAACCATTCCGGTCGGTGTAGGCGTTTCGCTTGCGCTCTGTTCTGGCCCGTCGTTCCCTTTTTCTTTTTATCTAAGCGCCAATCTGTCTCCATCGCGAGAGCCAGTTTGCATGGAAGTGAAGGTGCCAGTTTCAATCGCGGCAGTGCTCGTCTAAGCTCTGCTTGTTCTCACGCGGCCGAGGTTTCGATGCGAATGTCAAGGCGAAGGCGCCAGGCCTTTCCGATGGAAGCGCTGGTCATCGACCGGACCATCGACGAACCGATCCATCGCCAACTCTATCGGCAGATTGCCTCGATGATCCGTGACCGCCGCCTGGCGCCGGGGTCGGAACTGCCGTCGACGCGCGCGCTCGCGGAAGATCTGAACCTCGCGCGCAACACGATCGTCGGTGCGTATGACCAGTTGGCGACGGAAGGCTATCTTGCAAGCCGGCAGGGCGCGCGCCCGGTGGTCGTCGACCTGCCCGTGAACTCGACCGATCGAGGCAACAAACCCGCGGCCACGGCAATCCGACGCCCGCTTTCCAGGCGCGGGGAAAGCCTGATGCAGCAACCCTTCCATCATGGATCGCCCGGTCGCTTTGCCTTTCATCCGGGCATGCCGGACTCCCAGAACTTCCCCTTTGGGGTCTGGGGCAGGCTTCTGGCGCGCCGGGCGACGTTTGGCGCAGACATGTTGTTCGGCACCTATCATGTAACCGGTCTGCCGGCGCTCAAGGAGGCGATAGCCGGCTACCTGATCTCGGCCAGGGGCGTGCGATGTTCTCCCGAACAGATCGTCGTGACGACGGGAGCGCAGGCGGCGTTCGACCTGCTGGCGCGCCTGCTGCTCGATCCGGGCGACACGGTCTGGCTGGAGGAGCCGGGTTACTACGCCGCCAAGGCGACCTTCACGGTCGCGGGCGCCAACATCCTGCCGCTTGTCGTCGACCGCGACGGCTGGCAGATGAATCAGCCGGAGGTCTCGCCGCGCCTGATCTATGTGACGCCCGCCTGCCAGCATCCCCTGGGGATCACGATGCGAATGGACCAGCGGCTGCGCCTGTTTGAAATCGCCGAACGCAACAATTCGTGGATCATCGAGGATGATTTCGACGGCGAGTACAGGTTTCAGGGAAGGCCGGTCCCCGCCATACAGAGCATGGATTACGCCGACCGCGTCATCTATGTCGGCACCTTCGCGAAACTGCTGTTTCCGGCGCTCAGGCTGGGGTTCATGGTCTTGCCCGCCGCTCTGTGCGAGGGCATTCCGCATGCGCTGAGCACCACCGGGCAGTTCGCGCCGCTGGTGCTTCAGGCGGCACTGGCCGATTTCATCGATGAAGGCCACATGAGCCGCCATCTCAAGCGCATGCGCCGCATCTACGCCGAGCGGCGCAAGTTTTTCTACGAATTGTGCGAGACCGAACTGGCCGACCACATGACCCTTTGGGCAGCGGAAGCCGGAATCCAGGTCGTTGCCGCGCTTCACGAAAGTTGCGACGACCGGGCGGTGGTGCATTGCGCCGACAAACTCGGTGTCAACGCGTCGCCGCTGTCGAAATATTATTGGTCATCCTCCGGCAATGGCCTGGTGCTTGGCTATGCCGCCTGCAACAAGGCCGAGAGCGAAGCGGGAATCCGACGTCTGCGCCAGGCCATCGAACAGGTACGGACACCGTCATGAGCCTCGCCTGCAAGCGATGGACTGGTTGGTGGGCCCGGAGGGAGATGGTCTCCCCAACAAAACAGGAGGTTGTTCGCCGGGCATATCCCCCGTATTCGGTAGCGAACCGGGGAAGAGCTTCAAATGAGCACCTCCCACCCGGCGGGGCGCCAAGCCTGAGGCCGGACATGGAACTTCCGACCGCGGCCACGGTTTACCACCTTGATGTCGAAGGTCTTCAACGTCAGGCAATCAAGTTGCCCGAGGCGACGCTTCGGACAAAGGCAAGGGAGCGTTCCAGCGGTGGCCTATACGGTAATTTGGTACGGGAAAGAGGGCATCGTTGAAAAGACGCCCTTCGATGCCGAGAAAGCAGCGCGCGATCATGCGCTGGCGACATTTCTTGTTCGAAAGCAGAACGAGGGGATCGTCGCGGTGGAAGTTCGCAAGGACGATGGCACGGTTGTATTCAGCCAGGCAGGAGGCAGCTAGGTCGTCTGGATCGCTCGTCGCGATGCTTCAGTGGGCAGCCTGGCCACAGGTCGAAAGACGGTCCTTCACCCGGTCGGACTTTCGACTGACGCGGCTCCAGGCAAACGAGCAAGAGAAATCCCTTGCGGACCTAGTACCAGCGGCCGCGACCATAAAAACCGCCGCCGCCCAGCAGAAGAACGATAAGAACGATGACCAGAATTGTGGTGATATCCATATGCACCTCCTGAGCGCGGCCAGCGGGGTTCGCCGTTCGCCACTCTTGCCCTATGGGGCATGAATTGTTCCTGTCACTTTGACGTCCACCAACGTTCCGCGCGGCATTCTTGTTCCAATGCATACCTATCGGGCATGACCAGCCCAAGAACCGCTGGCCTCACCTCGGCTGGAAAGGTTTCAGAAACCATGTCCAGGTTTCCCAGGGAACCATCTGGCCTGACGCTTTCTTTAGCTGCATGAAAAAACCTGACACGCTCGCCACGGAAGATCGCCACCACACAGGTTCGGTCGGTACGCCGCTCGAATTGCCATCCCAACATCAGGATGCTGAAGGAGATTTCGGCGGCCGGTTTGGATATGGGCATCCCGCTCACAAGCCCGATCCTTTTGCCACCTACACATTTTCGGCCGGCCCTGTTCGTCCTTTGCCGATCGACAACAAGAAAAGATGGCGCTAACCGGCTGTGCGAAAACCCTACGAAACGGCGTATTTCGCCAGGAAGCATGGGATCACACAGGCCCAGGCACGACGGATCACCAAGGACTTCGGCCCTTCACGTGTCAGATGCGACACAGCCGCCCAAGATCTGAACTTGGCCCTGAGAGGCTCACCGCGGCTGCATGAGCGCCGGCCGGCATCTGTGTTTTCGATACCAAAGCGATAGCTGATTTCTGGACCCGGGCGGCCAATGCCGATGCATCGCCTTGGCGCAATCAGCGAAGCCACTTCTTGAACCTCGCGGCTTTGTTCCGCACGAATGCGGCGGCTGCCGCATCGCACGCCTTTCGCGATGGTCCATTCGCGGCGATGATGAACTTGGCGTCTCTCAGCGTGAGATCGTGCTTTTCTGCAAAGTGGATTGCTCCATAAGGCTCGTCTTGGGGGATGCCCCCGATCGTATAGGCCATTGGTGCCTCGCATGACGGATAATGGCTCGGTTACGGCCTCTTGCGCTCCGGGTACATCAACCTTCGACGACAGGCGATGGTTCCGACCAGATGTGAACCTCCGGCCACAGCCAAGGGTTAGCACCTTGATGTTCGAAGGTTTTTGACTTGAGACAGTCCACCTGCCCGAGGCGACGTTTCGGGTCAGGCCGGGCGGTTCAGGACCACCGGTCCTGCTTGCGCATGGTCATGCTCGTACACATGCCACGCCGTGTTGCGCGCTTCTCGTCGAAAGCCATGTGGTGGTTTGCCCCAATTCCCACCGTGGTTCCATGGTCGATCCGCGATGATATAGAACGGCTTCATGCTATGTCGACCAGCCAGAAGCGATGGCCGATATCGACCCCGCCTATCCACGAGTTTGCTTTCCTCGGTCAGGGAGAAAGAAGCGCTTCGAGTTTGCTGGTCAGGTCATCAAAGCTGAACGGCTTGCGAAGAACCGCACGATCGCTGAAGCCTTCCCGCATGTCACCGCCGCTGTTGCCGGTCGAATAGATGAAGGGAACACCCCGCTCGGCAAGCGCATCGGCCACGGTATTGCTGTCGTCGCCATCAAGATTCATGTCCAGCATGACGGCATCGAACGTCTGTGCTTCGATCAGCGCGATCGCCTTTTCGATCGTGGCGGCTGAGGTCACTGACTGGCACCCAAGGTCGCCCAACATGTCCTCGATCATCATCAGGACCAGAATTTCGTCCTCGACAACGAGCACGCGCCGGCCAGAAAGCAGTTTATCCATCGCGAGGTCCCGGTACCGGAATATTCATCGTGCAGATCAACCCGTCCGGGCGATAGTCGAGCTGCACAGTGCCTTCGAGTTCGTGGGTCAGGCCGCGCTCGATCACGCGCGACCCGAACCCCTTTCGCAGCGGTGGCGTAACTGGCGGCCCGTCCTTCTCGCGCCAGGACAGGATCAACCTGCGGCCTTCCGACGTCGGCTCGATCGTCCAGTCGATCCGGATCGAGCCATGTCGTTGGAAAACGCACCGTACTTCACCGCGTTGGTGGCGAGTTCGTTGAACGCGATGCCAAGGGCCAGGGCAGCCTTTGTCGAAAGGCGGATGTTCTCGCCGGCAATCACCAGTCGCTTCGCCCGCCCGTCGGTGACGTCGAACGGTTCCAGGGCATCGCGGAGCACATCGAGAAGCCCGGCACTGTGCCAGTTTTCGCGGGTCAGCAAATTGTGCGACCGGGAGAGCGCAAACAGCCGGGACTCGACGGCTTCGCGGATCGCCCGTGGATCGGAATTGGCTCGCGATGCCTGCCAGACGATCGATTGCACCGTTGCCAGTGTGTTCTTCACACGATGGTTCAGCTCGTCGATGAGCATTTTGGATTGTGCCTGCTCCTCCTTGTGTTTGGTCAGGTCGACGAAGGAGGCAAAATACTGGACGATGGCGCCGCCCTCGTCCCGGACAGGGCTGACAAACAGGGCTGCCCAGAATTCGCGTCCATCCTTGCGTCTGTAAAGGATCTCCGGACCCGGCTCGACATTGGCGTCGAACTCAAGCTTGATGCGTTTCAGGACTCGCGCGTCGGCGCCATCCGCCATCAGGAAATTGAAGGGCTGGCCCAGCACCTCTTCCCTGGCGTATCCGGTCAGGGCGAGGAACGCGTCATTGGCAAATATGATGGGATGGCCGGGTTCCTTGGCATCGGTGAAAACCATCGCCATTCGCGTTGTCTCGGCGGCAACCACGAACGGTCCGAGGTCGTCATGAAAGCCCTCGACTTCGGCTTCGGCGCCCTTCTGCTCTTCGGATTTGGCGACTACACTGGACATGTCGTTAACCGGTCGGCGTTCGTTATGCCGGTGACAGCCATCGCGCTTCTCCCTTGGAGAAAAATGTGATCGACTTAATTCGCCGGCGCCAACTCACAGGCAACTCCTGATTTGTACGCTTGCGACACTCGGTTAGCGAGTCATTCCACGCGCCCACGGAATTGCCGCCGATACGCTAATCCTCGCCGGAACGATTGTTTGGGGCCTGCGTTCCCTGACTGCTGCGGATCGCGTCAACCGGGCGTGGCGGTACGGTGAACAGGATGGTTTTCCCGGTTTCATGTCCTGACCACGAATGGCAAAAGCGCCTGTCCCGCCCGGTCCGCAGCATGCGGGCGGGCGTGAGCCATGGCTAACCCCAAAACGTCCAAATTTGGAATCACTCATCGGAGCGACCTCATCCTTTTGAAGCGGGTCTACAACCGCGTTTGCTCTCTCCAAGAGGTGCCGCATGGCCGGCACACCAGATTTGGGCAACCGCGACGCTAGAAGTTCGATCGCTGCCGTGCAGTCATTTGCGGCTCGATGACGGTCGTAGAAAAACCCGGCTCCCATGGCCAGGTAAACTAGTTTGGTTCCTTCATAACCTTCATTGCCCCAATCGATCTGGGTCATAGAGCAAGCCCACGGCTTATTTGCGAATACATCGCTCAGACGCTCAGCGAAGCGCCTGTCAAATGCAGCGTTGTGTGCGATCACCAAGGCCGCATCGCTGGCGAACGCTCCGACCTCCACAGGATCAATCACCTGCCCCGCCACCATCTCATCTGTGATGCCCGTGAGGGCGGTGATCGCTGGCGGGATGGGTGTCGAGGGTTGTCGGAATTTTTGAAAAGCCTCCCGTATCTGAAAAATTCGACCGTCGAGGCCATAGGTGAACGGCACCATGGCAAGCTCGATGATCTCGTCGTTCACCGGATCAAGACCAGTCGTTTCCACATCCAGGAACAGACCTTGGCGCATTTCCGAACCATCGGGCTGCTCGATGACCAACCTTGATGGTAGCCTACGAAGAACACGATACTGGCCACTTGCATCGAGGGCTTTCGCCATGGCTTCAAGGTTTGGGCCATTATTTTCCAACTCGTTCTACCTTCATGAATAGCTCTGCAGTAGCAACCATCGGTCGAGAAGAGAGCTTCGTCGGCTGGTCGAATGGCAAGAAGCTCTTCCCATCCGACATTCGCGCAGGTGATGTAGCAAATCGTGCATTCAGCATCCGCTGATTTCTTCAGGCTGCGATAGGAAAGACGCCCAGCTCTTGCGAAGAGCATTGCTTCCCAGCCCGCCGGTTCCATTCATGAGCAACGCTATCCCTTAAGGCTGTTTCGTAGCCTTCCGTCTGTACCGCCGGATGAAGAGCACTGCGAGGCAGCAGGCCGTTGTGAACACTGCTGTCCGCGCTGATCGAATGCCCAACAAGTCGCTGGTGTGCGCCATGCCAGATCCAAAATCATGAAGCAGATTGTCTACCGACGTACGAATTGATGCGTACGCACGATGGACCAACCAGCGCCCAGACAGTGTCAACGACCTCCTCCAGCGACAGACCATCGTGGTCGATCGATTGTGCATAGGCCCGCCACTGTCGTCGCTTGGTCTCATCCTTCAAGAAGGTTTCGGAAAGGCCAGGCGGTCGCTCGGCAGGAATGTCGGTTTGCCGTCGCTCGAAAGTCGCCCGGATGGCAGCATCCAGATCAACATCAGCGATAGGGATTGTCTTGGGAATAGCCCACAAGTCGAAATAATCCTTCATGCGACCATTGGCGATGCCCAGGGCGACCATGGCCTGGAATTTCTCAGCGATAACCGCTGCCGGCGGATAGGTCCGTATTTGCGGCGTCTCCATGCCAAGTAACGATGGATAGGCAAGCGGTTGCGCCGCCGCGTCGAGGGCGTCGCCGAATGCTATGTCGATGGTAACCGGGATTCGAGATCGCTCCAGGAAGGCCGTTGTCCGCAGGCGCACCCCGCCATACTCCATTTCTTCGCGGATCGCCGTTGCGGTTAGGCCTTTGGTGTCAAACACAAGTCCATCGTCTGCACCGATTGCCATGACATCGGCAAATGCAGCTTTGAGCTTTTCCGGGTTGGCGTCGCCGTACCCGAGGAAGTCAGCGTCTCGCGTCTCGCGATTGCCGCCGTCAATCCATAAGGTGACGAGCATGCCACCCTTCAGGATGAAACGATCTCGCTGATCCGAGACCGACAGGCGATAGAGAAGCCGTTCGAGCGCGTAGCGCACCAGCACGATCTCATAGATCCGGCCCTCCTTGCGCGCGAGGTTCAGTAACCGCTGCTTGATCGAGGCAGCCTGATTTGTAGTGCCTTTAGCCATTCGAGGTCAGGGCCTCGAGATAAGGGCGCATGATCCTCCAGGAGTCGCCTGCAATTGCCGCTTCCGCGATGGCGCCAGGTGTTGCCTTGCGCTGGTCGAGCGCAGCTCGCAGCCCCTCGACTGCAACCGAGCGATCGACCAGCTTGCGGTTGCGGAAGATATCGGCGAGCGTCTTCGGCACCGAAAAGATGGGAACGTCGACTCCCGATATCCGGTGATGCTCTATTCCGTGCTGCATGTACTTGTCACGAAGTTCGACGATGCGGATCGGCGGGTATGATGGCGCCGGTGCCCCCCAGTCCTTGGCACTGATAGCAACCCAGATCTTGCGAGGCATCTGGTCGGTCAGCCCGTGAAAGGCGAGCGCCGAAACCATTGCAATGACGCCTTTGGGAACCCTCTTTGCAGCTTCAGCGAGTGCCTGCTCGGTCTCAACTTCGCTATCGGCTCGTTGATAGAGGCCGCGCGAGATTCGGATAAGTTGGCCATTTTGGACAGCGCGCGAGATCGTCTCAGGCGCAATCCCGGCCTTGCGGAGTTCATATGCGCGCATGATTGGCTGGGTGTCCAGGAGGGCAGCCAGTTGTTGGCGTTGGGTTGTTTGAGTCCGTTCCATGGCGTGACATATCCTGGGTCTCGTTTCGATCATACCCAGGATTTGTCACATTGTCGCTGCGTGACATATCCTGGGTCTGGTTCAAATCATACCCAGGATATGTCACATTCCGAGGCGTGTGATCCCCTGGATTTCTCATTTCAAAACTCGAGTAACACGACGCTCTCCTGGTCAGCGGATTCAAACTTGAGAACCGACACGTGGGCGGACAAGATCGCTTTCGAAATCACCGCTTTCCGACCATACCCAGCTCAGCACGCGTTCTACCGTCTCATTGAGATACGCTGCCCGAAGCCCACATTCCCAGACGATAGCGACGCGCCAGCCTTCCGCATGCAAGGCATCAACCACCTCGCAGTCTCGGGTCATGTTTCTATCGAACTTCGCAGCCCAGAATTCCGGCCTGGACGCTGGTGTGCTGCACCAGTGACAACCCGCGTGACGATGCCAGAAGCATCCGTGAACGAGGATTACCGCCCGTCGCGAAGACAGAACCATATCCGGTCGGCCAGGCAAATGTGCCCCGTGCAATCGATATCGCAGGCCAGACCGATGCAGCGCCTTTCGCAATGCCATTTCCGGCCTCGTGTTCTTCCCTCGAATGCCGGACATCATCCGAGAACGGGTCGCCTGATCAACTACATCTGCCATCGATCCAAGCCTGTCATTTCTCTGCAGAGCTGATATTAATCAGACCTTTGCTCCCGGGGTCGAAAGAGCGTGATTCTTGCCAACATATGCAGTTGTTGACATATTTGCAGGTCCTGGAGGACTGGCCGAGGGATTTTCGAGCGTTTCCGGCGCCGATGGGAAATGCGCGTTCAAGATCGCTCTGTCGATCGAGAAGGACAAGGCGGCGCACTCGACCCTGCAGCTGCGAAGCTTCCTGCGCCAGTTTGGCAATTCCCTTCCTGAAAGTTACTACAATCTGATCAATGAGGGGGGCGAAGTACCCGACTGGTCCAAAAAGCACCCAAAGGAATGGGCCGCGGCGGAAGAGGAGGCTTGGCAACTCGAGCTTGGCAAGGAGGATCCCGAGGAGCGACTGAACGCTCGACTCGACGCCATCCGGGCCGAAAGCGACGGCAATGTCATCCTCATAGGCGGCCCGCCCTGCCAAGCATATTCGCTTGTTGGCCGTGCCCGCAACCAGGGCAAGGAAGGGTATGTGGCCAGCGAGGATGAAAAGCACTTCCTGTACAGGGAATACATCCGCATCCTCGATCGACTCCGGCCCGCGGCCTTTGTCATGGAAAACGTCAAGGGCATGCTGTCTTCGTCGGTCGATGGCGAGAATCGGATTTTCGATCAGGTACTTCGTGACCTGCGTGGAGACCGGCCGCATGGAGAGCCATACCGGCTGATTGCACTGGATCCGCGCAGCCGAGGACAACTCGGCTTTGGCAGGTTTGAACCACGCGCCACTGATTTCATAGTTCGTGCCGAGGATTTCGGAATTCCTCAGGCACGCCATCGAGTGATCGTCGTCGGCCTCAGGTCCGACCTGGCTGCAGACTTGCCTGATTCCGCCCTCGCCGACCTGATGGTCCGCCATAGCCTGACTGCAACCGTCGGCAACGTACTGGATGGGATGCCGAAGCTGCGCAGCGGTCTCAGCCGTGGAGTCGACAGCCGGGAGGAGTGGAAACAGATGGTCAGCATCGCCATGGCCTTTGTCGCCGACGTGGACACCGGTCTGGCGGATGATCTGCAAGCAGCATTTGCGCAGACGGCTCAACGGTATCATGCGACCTTCGAGAATCTGAACGACATACCTGGCCGTGAGGCGCGGGGCGTCGGCATCTCGCCAGCCTGTCCAGCCGACCTTCGTGACTGGCTGATCGATCCCAGGCTGGAGACACTGCCAAATCATGCGACTCGTAGCCATATGGCGAGCGATCTTGCCCGTTACTTCTTTGCAGCGGTCTTCGCCGAAGTCGTCGGCCGCTCGCCGAAGGCGTCGGATTTTCCGGAGGAGCTGGCACCGGAGCATGAGAACTGGAACTCGGGCAAGTTTGCCGATCGCTTCAGGGTGCAACTCTCCAAGGCTCCCTCAACGACCGTCACGAGTCATATCTCCAAGGATGGACACTACTTTATTCATCCTGACCCAATGCAATGTCGCAGCCTTTCGGTACGCGAGGCAGCGCGTCTTCAGACCTTCCCCGACAACTATCTCTTCCAGGGCAATCGTACCCAGCAATATACCCAGGTTGGCAATGCGGTGCCGCCTCTCCTCGCCCGCTGGATCGGTGAAGCTCTTTTCATGATTCTGACTGCCGAGAGAAGCGATGCAACAGAAAACGAAATGAAGCTGTCGCAAGTTGCCTGACCAGGCCGGTTGGAAAGATTCACGCTGATATTCGCGTACGGTTCTAGTGGCGAAGTCGTTCGCGATTTTTTCATTTCAGCTTGCAGCCGATGGCCTGCAGCGTACAAAGTCCATTCGGGGTGATGAGTCTATTCATGGCGGGGGGCGATGTCCGTATCAGCGACACAAATGGATGCGTTTGTCAGGCAGCTGCGCGCGCGCCTGTCGTCGGCTGACGGCCTGGATGATGCGGCTCGCCTCGTCCGGCAGGACCTCGAACCGTTCCTTGGCCGCTTCTCGAACGAGACCGAGCAGGATTTCGCCGCCGCCATCGAACAGGTTCGCGGATCCATTCGACCCGTCGAAATTCTCAGGGTGAATTCGATCTTCCGAATCCGCCAGGACTGGTATCACGGACCGGCGGAAACTGATCGTCACTGGCCCGCGTTGCGCGCGTATCTCGTCGATTCCAAGGGCTGGTCTGCAGACACCGTGGATGACCGCATCGGCAAGGCCTCGAACGAGATCGTCTCGCTGCTTGAGAATCCCTCGAAGGAGAGCTTTGCATGTCGTGGTCTGGTCGTTGGACACGTGCAGTCCGGCAAGACCGCCAACATGACCGCCGTGATCGCAAAGGCGGTCGACGCCGGTTACAATCTGGTGATCATTCTGGCTGGTCTCACGAACAAGCTTCGCAAGCAGACGCAGGGGCGCATGCAGAAGGATCTGGTCGATCGGCTGAGAGACCAGTGGCAGCTCCAGACCCGAGAAGACGAGCAGGGCGATTTCAGGATGCCGCCCAATGGCGGCTTTCCTATGCCTGTGGCAGGGGCAGCACAGCTCGCAGTCGTGAAGAAGAATGTTGCGCCGCTCGGACAGCTGCTTCTCACACTCGAGCGTACCCTGCCCGCGATTCTGCGCCGTCTCAAGGTCCTTGTCATCGATGATGAGTGCGACCAGGCGAGTGTGAACACGGCCTCGGGCGAGTACGACATGACGCGCATAAACGAGAGGATCCGCCTCATCCTCAAGAAGATCCCGGCAAATTCCTACGTAGGATATACCGCCACGCCGTTCGCGAACGTGCTCATCAATCCCTTTCCCGCCGGGGGAAAGGAACTCGACGACCTCTATCCGAAGGACTTCATAACCGCGTTGCCGACGCCGGAAGGCTATTTCGGGACCGAGCGTCTGTTCGGCCGCCCGCCCGTCGACGCGGATTCCCCGCAGCCGGAAGAAGAGGGGCTCGACATGATCCGAGAGATCCCGGAGGGCGATACGGCGTTCCTTCAGCCTCCGAGCCGGGCGGAAAAGGATCATTTTCAGCCACGCATGACGGAATCGCTCGAAGATGCGGTCCTGTATTTCCTGGCGTCTTGCGCAGCGCGACGGTTCCGGGGCGATGCGGACAGCCACATGTCGATGCTGATCCACACATCAGCGTATGTGATCATGCATGAGCGGCTGGCCACTCTGGTGAAGGCATGGCTCGAGGTTATCGCCGACCAGATCACGGACCCCGGATCTGCTCTTGGGACAAGGATGCTTGGCCTCTGGGAGGCCGAGCAGCAGCGCGTGCCTGACGACCTCTGCGCCCTGCCCTACGTCACCGGACATCAGCTGATGCCATTCATGGCGGCGGTCCTCGAGGCGCTGGAAGTTCCTGTCGAGAACGGCACCAGCGACGATCGGATCAACTATGACGGTTCTCCGCGGACATACATCGTGATCGGTGGCTCCATCCTCGCTCGCGGCCTGACGATCGAGGGCCTGTGCGTGAGCTATTTTCTGCGCACGTCAAGTCAGTACGATACGCTGCTGCAGATGGGGCGGTGGTTCGGCTATCGGCCCGGATACGAGGACATGCCGCGCATCTGGATGACCGATTCGCTCAGCACGGCGTTCCGTTCGCTCGCCCTCATCGAGGCCGAGATCAGGGGGGATGTGGCGGAGTATGCGGTCCGCAAGACGACTCCGATGGAATTCGCGGTAAGGGTGAGGTCGATCCCGGGGATGGCGATCACTGCCGCAAGCAAGATGAGAGCGGCGATCCTCACTGACGTGAGCTATGCCGGCAAGCACGTGCAGACAATCCGCTTCGATCATCGCAGGCCAGAGATCGTCCGGGGAAACTGGACCGCCGCCGCCCATCTGATGACACAGGCCACCGACCTCGGATTGCGCGACCGGGAATCGACGCGCATCCTGTTTCGCGGTGTGCCCGGGCGCCTGATAGTGCAGTTTCTCAGGGCATACTCGGTGCAGGCGTCCCACAGGGAGCTCTCTGCCGAGTTCCTGCTGGGATACATCGAGGCATCTGGCGACAGCGCGCGAACATGGAACGTCGGAGTCGTCGAACCGAGGAGCGGGGAGCCGTCGGCAACACCGATGGGCGAACTTGGCCCTGTACGGCTTTCGACAAGAACGCGACTGGAGCGGCCGGATGATTTCGCCGACATCAAGGCGCTGATGTCGCGAAGAGACGTGCTCTTCGACTGTGCCGACGGCGGAGAGGCCGCGGCAGAGACAGATTGGACCAGGCTGAAGGCGGTGCGCGCGGGCGTCGTCGGCAACGTGCCGCTCCTGCTGCTCTATCCGATCGACAGGAACTCGACGCCGAGAAGGCCGTCGGGCCAGCGCGTTGCCCTTGAAGCCGTCGGGGATCTGGTCGGCTTCGGGATTGTCTTCCCCGGGTCGGCAGACGGGTCAGGGGGATATTACAGCGTGAGACTGGAACCACCATCGGCCGACGATCTCGAAGATATCGAAGACGAGATCGCAGAACAGCTCGAGGCCGGCCGTGTCCACTGAGCCGTCGCTCGAAGAGTGGTCCATGCTGCGCCGTGGAGGTCACGCTTCGAGCGAGCTCGGGATTCCCAGCGTGGATACGGGAATCGAGACCGGATTCGGAAGCGTTCGTCTTGCGCTGGGCAATGCGGGCGAGCTGCGCGTGCTCCTCCCGATAAGACACAGCGAACGGATCGCGCAGGTCCCGAGCAGTCCGTCGCTTGGGATCGGCATCGCGACTTACTCTCTGAATGGTGTCTCGGTACGCTATCTTGACATTGTCTGCCTGGCAGCCGGTCTGGACGGGGTCTTTGCGGATGTCAGCGCGGAGATGATGAACCGTATCAGGGCCGGCTTGTCTCCAGTCGACGCCTGCGCGTCGACGCTCGACGACTTCAGATTGCTGCTCGCCGATCCGACTTCCGGAGTAACAATCCAGGAAGTGAGAGGTCTCGTCGGCGAGCTCCTGATGCTCCGACGGATGCTTCGGCTTGATGCGCGCGCCTGGCAGCTCTGGCGCGGCCCCATGATGGAACGTCATGATTTTCGGGCTGGCAGACTCGCACTCGAGGTCAAGTCCTCCGCGAGGGTGACGGGACTTTCGGTCCAGATTTCAGCGATCGATCAGCTGCTCGCTCCAACGGGAGGTGTGCTGCATCTCGCTCTATATCAGCTCGAGCAGTCGACGGGCGGCGACCTTTCCGTATCGACGCTGGCCGCAGAAGCCATGTCCATGGCGTCGGACTCTCTTGAGGTCCGGACTCTCCTTGCGGCGGTCGGCTGCGATGACCCGAACACTCCGGTGTGGAACAGGGCGAACTTTCGTCTTGAGGGCGAGCACCACTATGTTGTCGGCGACGACTTCCCCAGGATCATCCCCGCGAGCTTCGCGACCGGGGCCCTGCCCACGGGGGTTACCAGCCTTTCGTACTCAATCGACCTTGTCGCGGCCGAGTCCAGTTGTCTGGCTGCGGTTCGTGCCGACGCTCATGTCACCGAGATGATCGCATGCCTCGACCACCCTTGACGCTGCACTCCGAGGCCTACTCGGCTTCCGGCAACCTGGCCGCCGACGGCTATCTGAAGCTGCTCGGTGCGCCCTCGATCGATCTTGTCCAGACGGTGGTGAGGGAGGCCGTGCAGAACAGTTGCGATGCCGCCCTGTCCGACGGCGGAGCCGAGGTCCATTTTCGGTTGCGTACGCTTGATCCGGAACAGGCCGCGATTCTGCGTTTCGACATCCTGAGCCAGCGCCCGCTCGACGGCAAAGCGGCGGGCAGCCTCGACGATTTCCTGCATTCCGAAAGCCTGCGCGTGCTCGAGATCTGTGACTTCGGCACAGCCGGTCTCGCCGGACCGACCAGAGCTGACCTGGCGTCTGATGACGAGCCAACTGACTTTGTCGATTTCCTGAGGAACGTGGGTTCACGCCGCAACACCGTGCACGGCGGCGGCACATACGGCTATGGCAAGACCTCTCTCTATCTGGCGAGCCGCTGTTCGGCGATCGTGATCGACAGTCAGACCTCCTTTGCAGGCGATCCCGTCCGCCGCCTCATCGCTGCCCAGCTTGGATCAGCATTCGACGCGGACGACCCGCACGGAGTGCGACGAAGGTTCACCGGGAGGCACTGGTGGGGTGTTCCCGCCGACGGCGAGGAGTACGTCGACCCGATCGAAGGCCGGGAGGCTGCGGACCTTGCCGACGCGATCGGCTTTCCTGCTCGCGACGCTACCCGATCAGGCACCTCGATCATGATTCTTGATCCCGCGTTTGTCGGCGCCGATGGTGAGCACGCGATGAGCCTCGTTCAGGAGGCACTGCTCTGGTTCTTCTGGCCCCGGCTCATCGAGGACACGCCCGAGACCCGGAAGATGCATTTTCGCATCTTCATCGAGGACACGGAATATCCACTGCCGCGGCCTGAGGACTTTCCTCCGCTGGATCTATATGCACGAGCAATGAAGGCCTTGCGGACCGATCCGGCGAGCGGCGAGGAGATCCGCTCCTTTCGACCGAACAGGATGCTTGGTCGCTTGAGCATGGTTCGAGGCCTCCGGGCAGATCGCATCTCGCCAGCAGGTCGTGAGGGTAGCCTGTTCCCGGAGCGATCCGCCGCGATCGCAGTGATGCGGCCCGTGGAACTGGTGGTTCGCTACTACGAAGGTGTGCAGCTTCCCGACGATCGCTTCGAGTGGGCTGGTGTCTTTATCGCTTCAGATGAGCAGATCGTCGAGGCTGCCTTCGCAGAAGCAGAGCCGCCCGCCCACGATGATTGGCAGTTCGAGGCGCTCGCCGACAAGGAGGCGCGCAGTATCGTGCGGATCGCCGTCCGCCGCATCAAGGTTGCCGCGGCAGAATATGCAAATCCGCCGGCGGCGGCGCCGATCGGCGGCGATACTGGACCGTCGCTTGCGACGGTCGCCGGCCTGTTTGGACGGGTACTCGAGGGTGAAGGCGAAGGTGCAGGTCCTCGAGCTCCCGGGGGCGGCGGTGGCGGTGTAACCCGTGGTGGCACCAGCGTCTCTCGGCCCTTGTTCCTGAGACTGGAGGAAGGCCGGGACGGGCCTGTCGCCGTTTTCGAAATGGTCGTGAGGGGCGACGGCGCGGCAAATTCGCTGCTTCTTGAACCTGCACTTGTGATGGACGGCGGCACCGCAGCCGAAGCGCCGTCGACCATCAAACCTCATGTGCTCGACGCTCGCGATGACTTCGGAGAATCGCTCGGCAGCGGGACACGGATCGAGATCGGTGATCGAGTCGGCAGGTTCGAGGTGGCTGTCGCGATGCCGTCTGATTGCGCCGTGACCCTCGGCGCGCGACTGTCCGCGGCAGCCGACGCATGAGCCGTATCGCCTTTCCATTCCTGACGCTAGGGACCGACGCCGTACATGCCGGCCCATGGGTACTTGTCGAGAACGATCGTGAAGTCGTCATAGAAGATCCCTGGATTGCAGACTGGGACAGCGGACGGGACGTGACCCTCAGGCGCCGGATTGCTGTCGATCTTGATATCGCCGCTTCACAGCTGCGGATCGACATCGCGCAGCTCGCCTTGGTGCTGTTGATGCGCGTCGGCACGGGTGCGGGCAACATGCCCCGAACGATCGTTACAGCGACGCGTCGCGAAATTCGCGCTGGAGAAATTCTTCTCGAGGAGCGAGTGGCAGGACACAGCCTTTCCCAGCGCCTTCTTGCCGAGACAATGATCCTCCTCGGCCACCCCGGTTCAGGCGCCCACACGCTGTCTCCGTCGCGACCCGCATCGAAGCTCTGGTCTGACCGGATCGATCTGCGTCTCGAGGGCGAGGAGCCCAGATTCCCGATGGAATCACTGAGTTTCTCCCGCCGCTTCGCCGGAAGGCCGGAAGCCTATGCGCCATGGTACCTGCACTGGCCTCCGGGCAACCTCCACCGGGACTTCGGCGGAGCTGTTCGACTTTTCCTCAACAGCGATCGCCCCGACTTCACCGAGCGCCTTCTCGCCGGCGATCGCGCCACCCTCCAGGTGGTGCTTGCCGATGTCATGACGCAGATCATCGCGACATCGCTGCGACAGTCCGATTTCGAGCAAGCGGTCGCAGAGAGCGACTCCAACTCTATAGCAGGTAGAGTCGAGTTCTGGATCCGGCTGGCCTTTCCCGGCCAGGACATCCAGACGATTCGGAGCATGCTCGATCTAAGACCATCCTCGTTCCACGCAGCGGTTCTCGCCGCTGCGGACGTCGCGACGGAGGAGACTCGCGCATGAGCGTGGCACTACTGCCGAGACTCGACCGCATCGCAGTCGACGCGTGCCTTTCGTCTACAGCGGGTCTCATGGTGACCGTCGATGCTGGGCTGGATTCTGCCCATTTTCCTGTCGAGGCAACTTATGCTGCGAGCGGTGGAAGCCCGGTGCCCGACGAGTTTCTCCGGACACTCCGATCGGCTCTGCTCGAGATCGGGCATGCCTGCGGATTTCCGGACCGAGGCAGCGCCATCGAGCGAGCTCGGTTCGACGAACTTGCATCCATCCACCTTGCACAGGTGCCTGAGTTTGAAAGCGGAGAAGCACTGCGGGATGACGTGTGGGCGTTCCTCGCGACGGTAGTTCTGCCTGACCTTGTGGCATGGCGATTCGCCGGAAGGCCGGCCGAGCGATTTCAGGGGGGCATCCGCAATGCATTCCAGAGACTGTGGATGAGAGGGCGAATACTCGACAGAGGCCCTCGGACCGGCCGCCGCTGGGAGCTGCTGGCAGAGCTCACGGAAGATGCTCTTGTCCAGATCACCGAACGGCCATCCGTCGGAAGTGACGCGCGGCTTGCGCGCGGGTTCGCCGAGGCCTGGGTCAGGGCGACAGTTCGGCTCGGCCGTCCGGCTATGGAAGATGTGACGCGGGAAGCTATCATCCGGCTGAGACTGAGGAACCAGATCCAGGTCCTCTCGGAGATTGAGGATTCCGAACTGGGGACCGTCATGGATTCCTTCTTCACCGGAGACAGTACACCGCCAGCGCCTGCCAAGCCCGGTTGGGTAGGCCGCCTGCTCGGTCGGACCTGACCAGCTCATCCTTGTGAGGGCCGGCCCGCGCATACTGCGGCTACGCGAAGTTCACAAAACAGGCGCATTCCGCTGGGATTCCTCATACGAAAGCACTGTCACGAGCTTGATGGCTTCGTTCCAATGTCGCGCCACGTCAGCACGGGTGATGGTGCGGCCCGGTCGGTAGGCTGGCAGATCGCCCGCAAGTGCCTTCAGGTCGCGCAATACGGACGCAATGTGCGGCCATGGGAAATCCGTCGGATCGCCGATGTCCCGGTCGGCGCCAATAATCATCTCCAGCTTTGCGATGATCCCTGCGAGCGACAGAGCTGCAACGCTCGGGATAGCATCCTGAAATTTGAGTGCCTCGGTCATGGCAAACACCTCTGCCTCGCGAGCCACCGCATATTCGGCGCTCCCCTCCGGCGCGGCCACCGCCATCCGCCGAGACAAGGATTTGCCCGAGGTCAATACCGGAATTCCGGTATTGGCCATCATTCGCGCCTCCAAACGTTGCTGCACCCGACACAATAGCAATGAGGCATATCGAGCTTGTTGCCAGTCGCTCCAGAGGCCTAAAGCCGGGTCTATAGCTTGCCCTTCGGGACCGTTCGGCTTATCGCCTTGCCTGTCGATGACGAAAGGCAAAGTCGTGGTATTGTCGGAATCAGCCATGATCCGAGCTCCAGACAGCTTTGGCGTGGTCAGGCTAGGCACGGTGCGTCAACACTGCGTCTAGCCGCACCCCCGACAACACGCCAAGGGTATCCACTGATACCTTTGGACCATAGCGCAATGATCTAAAGGGATCAAGAAAAATTGGTGACAGCAGCACAAATGCGGGCGGCCCGAGCTTTGATCAGCCTATCACAGTCGGAGCTTGCCAAGCGGGCAGGCGTCTCTATTCCTACTGTCAAACGCTGTGAGAGCGACAGTGAGCGCGTCGCTTCAGTGTCTGCTGAAACCCAGGACAAAATCCGTGCCGTTCTTGAGGCAGAGGGTGTGGAATTCACTAACGGCAATCATCCGGGCGTCAGATTGCGGCGACCCTGACCGACGAAGCAGCGGGAATACCGTCCATCCCAGATAACGGCGGCGGCCCTGGTGTTCGTTTGTCTCGCAATCAGAGCTAACGCCCTGTTCGCCATGCAACTGGATCGCCGACCCATCGATTGACATCGGATTCCCGCCAGCCCGCCCCGTTGACACTGATCTTGATCTGGGCCGGGAACGTGCCTTCGGCGATCTTGCGATAGATGGTTGAGCGGGACAGGCCGGTCCGGGCAAGGACGGTCTTGAGGCGTATGATACGATCTGGTTCAGGCATGGCCGCCTTATCTTTCGCTGAGAGCATTTGGCACCTGGTGGAACCAGACAGGACACTCCCAAGGCTCGCGCGCAATAAGATTAGTCATCTCATCGATCTGGGGTGTGGGAACGGCGGCAAATCGGATGTTTAGATTCCTATGCCCCGGCCGCTGCCAATGCCGTGATTGAATGCGAGTTCCACACCCAGGCGCCGGCCGGATTCGATCTGAATGCCGAGCGCCTTCTTATGATTCGCAAGCAGGGATTCAAGTTGAGGGTCGCGTTCAAGGCTCTTGGCCATGTCGGACATGGCCGAACGCATTGACTTGTAGCCGGACATGTCGCCAGCCTGATATTGCTCCCGTCCCGTACGGTCGAGCTTTTGCCAGCGTTCCACGAACCGGTCGGCGCGGCGGCCGGGATCGAGGTCCATCCCAGTGCGGATTTCCGTTTCAAGCTGGAGAGCAAGCACGATACGGCTGACGCGGCCGGCTCCCGCCTCGCGGACAAGTTCGGGATTTTTCACATAGGCCGCTTCGGCATCGCGCCAGCCATGTGGCCGTACCTTCTCGAAAGCGCTACGGGCATCCTTCAGTTCTTGCATCTGCTCGAGACTGCCCTGGCCATCCGCGTTTCCAGTGCTGAGGATCGCGTCGAGCGCGCGCGCGTGACGCACAAGCGCTTTCGTGCGTGCGCTGCGCAACGCCGCTTCCGCGTCCACCGGCATAGTCGTGTCGCGCGGCACTCCAGTGGCGACATTTTCTCTGCCGGGCGTAGGACCTGGATCTCCGATCCGCACCCCAACATCTTCCCTTTCCGGTCTTCGCCCACCTTCCAGCATGGGTTCGCCGTCTACGGGCGAGCGCAACCCGTCCAGCAGTCCGCCGATCCTGTCGCGCAGCTTCTCCGGAACGATCCGGCGCACGATCTCGACGACGCGCTCGCGGAACGTGATACCGCGCCGCTCGGCGTAGCTCTGCGCCGGGTCGATCTGCTCGTAATCCAACGCCATGTCCTTGGCGCGGTCGCGTGACAGGGTGCGGACGAGGCGTTCGCGGGTCGTGAAGTCGTCGCCGCCATAATGCAGGTCCATGCTGTCTCGATGCCGCGACAGGGCGACATAGCTGCCATGTGCATCCATGCCCGGCGTGGCGAGCACATGGGTCCGGTCGACAGTCATGCCCTGCGCCTTGTGAATGGTCGCGGCATAACCGTGGTCTATGTGCGCGTAGTCTTTCAGGTCGAACCGCACTGACCTGTCGTCATCGGTGCGTACGGTCATGCTCTGTGTGCTGAGCTCCTTCACGATGCCCAGCGTGCCGTTCTTGACGCCAAGCCCGTGCTCGTTGCGCAGGAACATGATCCGGTCGCCGCCGGCGAAGGCCCTTGCACCTCGCTCCACATTCACCTGAACCTCGTCGCCGAGATCGCCGGCAGCGCGCATGCGTTCGCGCGCTGCCTGGTTTAGCGCACGCACCTCGTCGTTTGTGTGGGTGAGAATGATCCGGCTTGCCTCTGGATGCGCCTGCCTGTCGCGATCCCACCGCTCGACGAGTTCACTTCGCGCTTCGTCGCGCGTTGCAGCCTGATGCACCATGCCTTGCGCGTCGTAGGCGCTGATCGCAGCACCTATCCTGCCGCTTGCCAGATCGCGCGTGGCATCGCGCTGCCAGTCCTGGCGCTGCCGGCGCACCTGGCCGATTTCGGCGCCGCCATGACGCTCGTGAATGGAGCGGAATGCAGCGCCGGCTTCGATCGCCTGCAACTGCTGCGGATCGCCGACCAGGACGACTTTTGCGCCAACGTCCGCGGCATGGGAGAGCACGCGCTCCAACTGACGCGTGCCGACCATGCCGGCCTCATCGATCACCAGGACATCGCGCGTGGTGAGCAGATCCCTGCCCTGTCCCCAGCTATGCTCCATGCTGGCGATGGTGCGTGACGAGATGCCGGATCCGCCCTCCAGATTCTCGGCGGCAATGCCCGAGAGCGCGGCGCCTCGAACCTCGTAGCCCGCCGCTGCCCATGCCTGGCGCGCAACGCCCAGCATGGCGCTCTTGCCCGTTCCGGCAAAACCGACAACGACACCAAGACCGCGACCATCGGTGATGTGCGCAAGCGCATCGGACTGCTCGCCCGAAAGGATAAGCCCGCGTTGCGCAGCCCGCGCCAGCGCTGTCTCACGCTGTGCGTTACTCACCGCGTGGCGCTCGTCCAAATCGATACGCTCCGCAGCGCGATGCAGGCGCTGTTCGGTCTCGATCATCTGCCGGGTGGTGAAGCGGTCTTCGCCGCGCCGGTCCTTGCCGAGTTCGACCAGATCAGGTGCGTTGCTGATGGCTGCCACCACCTTGTTGAACTGCTGCACTCCATCGCTGTGCCGATGCGCAAACTTCGCGATGTCCTTTCGGGTGAAGGTCGATTGCTGATGGGTGATGGCGTCCAGCGCCACGGATGGATCGGCAATGATGCGAGCACCATTGCCGCGCGCGATCTCGCGATGCAGTTCGGCGCGATCTGCTTCAATGTCGCCAGCAGCAAGGCCACTGCCCTCGATGCGTTGCGCCGGTGCACCGATCTGCGTTTGCGGCTCCAAGGCAATGCCCTGCGCTTCCAGACTGCGATGATCGATGCGCGCGTCTATGTCGAGTTCGGCCAGGCGTTCATTGGCAAGTTCCGCCCACCGCTCGCGCCAGCGCTCGACCAGCTGGGTAGCATTCCAATCTCGAACCTTGGCACCAAAGCCATTCTGGTCCACCGACCGCATGGTCAGCATGACATGGGCATGCGGCTTGGGACTGCCATCCTCTGCCCTGTCCCAATGCACATTGAGGTCGGCGACCATGCCGCGATCGACAAACTCCGACTGAACGAAGTCGCGCGCCAGTTCGATGCCTTGCGCCTGGCTGAGCTCACGCGGCAGCGCAAACTCGACCTCGCGGGCAAGCTGCGCATCCTTGCGCGCCTCGAACGCCTCGACATCGTTCCACAGCCTCTCGCGGTCGCGCCAGGCCTCCGGCGCATCCTCTGGCAACATCACTTCGGAATGGACGACACCGCGCTTGGCGGAGAAGTCGTGGCTGCGTTCGATCCGCTCGTCGCGCAGCCGCGAAGCCGAGCGGTAGGCAGCAGACGCCACAGCACTGCTCCCAGCCTTGCGGCCAATGACCTTGACGTGAAGATGATAGATCGCCATCGCGACCAGATCATTTGCACGTCAAAACGCACGTCGGCACGACGTATAAGCGCGCCCTCCCTCGAAAAAATCTCGGGATGGACCAGCCCGTCCCGGGCTGTCTCGGCAACCCTGAAGCCTTCCGGCAAGCTCTCGCCTATCATCGCCACATCGACAATCGATGGAGACAGCCATGCGCAAACATGGGCTAATCGCGGCGCGACTCACGATCTATTCCGTCGGGACGGCGGATGGTGAAGGCGGTTGCTCCTCGATAGAATCGGAAGCGGGCTCACGATTGGCGCCGGGCCCAAATATCGGACGGAGAGCAACCATGGAGCAGTATGTCGGCCTTGATGTTTCCTTGAAGGACACCGCAATTTCGATCCGCCAGGATGGTGAGCGGATTTGGCGTGGAAAATGTCCTTCTGACCCTCAGATACTGGCGCAAGTGATCCGCAAGCATGCACCGCACGCCAGCCGCGTCGTCTTCGAGACTGGGCCATTGGCAACTTGGTTCTATCACACGTTGGCGGCTAAAGGTCTGCCTGCGATCTGCATCGAAGCGCGCCATGCGCAGAAGGTGCTGAGCGAAACGCTCAACAAGACCGATGCCAATGACGCGGATGGGTTAGCCCGGCTTGCCGAAGCGGGCTTCTTCAAAGCGGTCCGAGTCAAGTCGTACGACACGATGTTGATCCGCACGCTGGTGGCGGCACGCAATCAATTCATCCTCATCTCGACGCAACTTGGCAACCAGATACGCGGAACAATGAAGACGTTTGGGCTCATCGTTCCGCGGGGCAAAGGAGGCGCGTTCGAAAACAATGTCCGGAACCTTCTGGACGGCGAAGAAGGTCTGGCTCGGATCATGCTGCCGCTGCTCGAAGCCTGGCGCGACGTTCGCAAGCGCGCGGCCGATCTCGATCGTCAGCTACTTGCGACGGTGCGCAAAAGTCAGCGGGCTCAGTTGCTGATGACCGTCCCCGGCATTGGTGCGGTGACGGCTATTTCCTATGTCGCAGCGATTGAGGACCCCGACAATTTCCGCAAGTCACGCGCGGTGGGCGCTTGGCTGGGCCTGACCACACGGCGTTACCAGTCCGGTGAGGTCGACTATGACGGCCACATCTCACGACGAGGTGACAAACGCCTGCGCAGCTTGCTCTATGAAGCAGCGCTGGTGATCCTCACCCGAACCGGCGCCAAGAACGAGAGCAGCCTCAAGACCTGGGGACTCCAGCTACGTGAGCGCCTGGGCTTCAAGCGCGCAGCGATCGCGGTGGCGCGTAAACTGTCAGTCATCATGCACGCGATGCTTAAGTCAGGAGAAGCTTTCAACCGATCGGCTGGGGCCAGCGCCTAGCCTAGGCAACCCAGCTCTACACTCTCAGCGCGTCGTCATTCTAGCGCGCCGAGGCGTCCCTGCCGGGACGTGGGTCAGACCATTCCGTTCTCGTGATTGCAGCTCTCCGGAGACTGCGGCGCAAACACAGGAAGGCCTCGCCTGCGAAGACCCATAATGCGACGGCCAAATGCCGATCGCGGAGACAACCCTGCTCCCGGCACTCGCCTATGACTCGCGCGAAAGCGGCCACTGCGGGCATGCCCATTCTTCGTTCCAACCTGCGGCGGTGCAATCCATCGCCCGACTAGAAATGGAGTTGACCAGATGAGAGCGATTAGACAACCACGAGACTTCGACGCCGAACTGAAGGCGCTGGAAGACAAGGCGCGAGAGCTCAAAACTCGGAAGGTTCAGCAACTTGGCGAGCTGGTGATCGCCACCGGCGCCGATGCACTCAGCACCGACGAACTGGCCGGCGCACTGGTCGCAATTGCCGAGACGAAAGACACCGCGAAGCGTGAGGCATGGGCCAAGCGTGGAGTGATGTTTTTCGCGAGCCGGTCCCGGCGAGCTGCTCCGGCACCTCAGCGCAACCCTCGCAGCTCTTCGGCTCTACCGGGCAGCCCACAATCGCCGGCAAGCGGCACGGGCTCGGCATGATATGCGCACGTGGCAGATCGAGCGCCGCAAGCGCACCCGACATCTGATCGAACTCGGCGGGCTCGTCGTCAAGGCAGGCATCGTCGAGCTGACCAATGACGATCGCGCCACCATCTACGGCGCCATGATTTGGATCGCTGCCAAGCTGCAGAGCGATGAAGGTGAGCATGCGCGAGGCCTTTGGACCGCGAAGGGAGACCAGGCATTCGATGCGGAACGGCATAATGAGACCAGCGAACAAGCGGTGATCGGCCAGCGGCGGTGATGCTTTGCACTACCTGGTTACAGCCAACAACCGTTCAGTGCGAAATTGGGCATTCACACTGACAGCGGGGTCAACACATGTGATCTCGCGCCGACGAGACAGCGCACCCTTCGCTGGATTTCGGTGCCGCACAGGTGGCAGAGAGAGTGTTCTGCGGTCCTTCACCCGTTGGTGAACCTTGCCGCGCGCTCGGTGGTCGTCAGACTTGCCAATCCATTCGGAAACGGAACGAGTCATCAACGCAACGGGTGGTGTCGCAGGTTCAATCCCTGCATCGCCCGTCAGGATCGTCACCTGCCTGGGTCGAAACGCGCCCTTTGCGGTTCGGCAGCACCAACAAAGCACGGCAGTTAGTATTATTCCATAATTATTGTTGCGAACAAGACGTGAACATGGACCGTACAAAGAAAATCATGTAGCGTCTGGAACTATGACGACTCTTGAACTCAAAGCACAACACGATGCGTTGCAGAAGATTGCGACGGTCCGTGATCCCATTAAGGCGATCGCTGAATTTGTGTGGAACGCCCTTGATGCGGATGCGTCCGAGGTTGTCGTCGAACTTAGAAGGAATCCGCTTGGAGGCCTTCAAGAGATAGCGATACGCGACAACGGTGTCGGCATATCGAGGCAGCACGCACTGGCGGATTTCGAGAATCTCGGCGCTTCGTGGAAACGCAAGCAGCTGCGCACGGAGAAGAGTCGTATTCTTCACGGCAAGGAAGGTCAGGGCCGGTTGCGCTTCTTCTCCCTCGCGGAGCGGGCGAAATGGACATCGCTGTATGCGACTCCAGAACGCCTCGCCAAGTTGATAATATCAATCAACGGGAGTTCTCTGCACAAGTCGGAGGTAGAGGATGCGAGCATTGACTCGTCTGACGCGGTGCCTGGCACTCTCGTTGAACTGTATCCGCTGAGAGACGGGCTCGAGTGGCTGAGCAGTGAAGAAGCCCGCTCAGACTTCGCGGCGATTTTTGCTCCTTACGCACTGCAATACCCCGACGCGAAAATTGTGTTCGACGGGCACGAACTCGACCCTACCTCGTCAATCGCGAACCAGAAAGAGTTTGAGCCAGTATCGGTCATCTGCCCCAACCGGAAAGTCGAGAATCTGGTCCTACGGGTTATCGAATGGAAACACAGCATGGGTGGCAGGAAAATCCATCTCGGCGGGGAGGCCGGCGTAGTGCTTGGGTCAATAGCGGCCAGCGTGACAGCACCGGATTTCGAGTTTTCGGCATACGCTTATGCGCCCTTCTTTCAAGAGATGGCTGACGCCAATCTGCTGGAATTCGATGATCTGAACGACGTCGACTAGCTGCGGGTGCTGGAGCATATCCGCGATACCCTTGGGGACTACTTTCGGGCGCGGCAGGCGGAGCGTTCTGGCGGACTGATTCAGGACCTGAAGGATGCTGGGGTCTATCCATACGAAGGTGAACCGAAATCAGACGTCGAGATCCGCGAACGGCAGGTGTTCGACATCGCCACTCACGCGGTTTCGTCCTACTCGCGCGACTTCAAGCGGGCCGATGATCCGCTGAAGAAGATCACTTTGGGGTTGCTGCGTGAGGCGGTGCGGCACAATCCGGAGGCCATCCACCATATTCTGCATCATGTTTTCAATCTGCCGAAGAATCGGCAGGATGAGTTTTCCAACCTCCTCTATCGGACGAACCTCGGCAACATCATCTCAGCTTCGACTCTGATCTCCGATCGGATCGTCGCGCTTGAGGTCTTGAAAGGAATGGTGTTTAGCCCCAAGCATCGTACATCGATCAAGGAGCGTGGCGAATTGGACGTTCTGGTCCAGAGCAACACATGGATGTTCGGCGAGAATTTTCACATCACGCTTCCCGAAGCCGGACTGTCACGCATCATGGAGCGTGTGTCTGCCGAGGTAAGTGGTCAAAAGACACGACATAAGGTCGTGACTTCCGTCGGAAAGATAGGACGCGCTGACGTCTTCGTGGGGCGCGAGGTTCCCAGCCAAAATCACCTGCGGCGGGAATTCCTGCTGATCGAACTCAAGCGGCCGAGCCTGGCCATCGGAACAAAAGAGACGGATCAGCTGGAGAAGTATGTCAACGCGATCCGCACACAACCTGATTTTACCGCCACGGATACGTTCTGGAATTTTTACCTCGTCACCGGTGAGTACGACGAGACGGTTGGTGAGCGTATAACCCAGAGCGGTCGTCCCGTGGGGCTCTTACTCGAAAAGCCCACACACAAAGTGTGGGTGAAGACGTGGGGCGAGGTCGTGCGGGAATGCGAGGCACGACTGCATTTTATCTCCGACAAGCTGCAGATCGAGGTCAAAGACTCGGAGATTGAAGAAAAGATAAGGCTGCTCAAGTCGTCGATCATGAAAACCACCTCGGACGCTGTCGAGGATGCAGGCGAGTCAAAGGCGGCATAGGTCTTCAGGAGTTCTGGCGCCTCATTTTCAGCCAAACGAACTCGGGAGCCGATGAGACGACAGCGGGATAGTAGCGACCTCGTGAGAGTGCCACATAGGCCATTTCGACCTTAGTGGGGGTCACCGTCGGGAAGAACAGCAACGATTGCAGGTCCTTCCAGTCCCTTGAACCTGCGGATGTATCCAGAATGGGTACTACCCCGCACATCTTGCGATCAGCGAAACCTCACACGGCAACGCCTGTCATCCGATACTCTGAACCACACCTGCCATCCAAACGGGCCATTCCGGAACCCCACCTCGGCCTCCCAGCTGGAGACGCAGAGGAAATCCCTCAACCTGTAAAAGCAGGATCTCGATGGCTTGGATGCAAACGCTCACTTCGCTCTGCTTGGGCACTCGCATTTCATGTGCCCATTTGTTGCGTGCCTTGCGCGCGATTTCCAGCCGGCGATACTGCCCGTGGTCAATGATGCCCGACAGTTCGAGCATCTCCACCCTTACCGAAGCCGTATAATCGCGTCCCGTCAGTTTTTCTTCACGGTCCTTCGTAATGCGTCCTGGCTCGGTACGTTTTGAATCGAGATGACGTTTCCAGGCAACGGAGATCAATTGTTCACACACGCACCATGAAATTACCACAGCCTCGCCGAAGCGCTTTTCCGCGTTGCGACACGCTGCGATGTAGGCGCTCTCCACGATCTGTATCGCCCGACTGCCTGGGTCCCGGAGGATGAGATCCAGTAGCCGAAACGATTCCTCTACAACAGATAGCTCCAAGGCGCGCCGCTGAAGCGCATGTTCACGGTTGACGCCATCCTTGTTATTTAAAACATTCCGGGCCAACGCGTGAATATCTTCGGTGTCGTCGTGATAAGATGGCTTTGTCTGAAAACTGATGGCCTTGTGCGTATTCCATGCGGTGACCGGGAAGCCCATGGCCGCGCCACGCCGCATAACAACGCTCTCCGCCGTCGCCAGGCAAGCTTGATGTGCGTTCATTAGCTGGGCGCGCACAATTGCATACTCCTCAGCCTTTTCCTCGGCTTTGGTATGGGCCTGAGGAACACTGTACGGCCCATTGGGATTAGGCTTCGTATATCCTGGGATGATTATCTGGGGCGCGGGTGCCCAGTTGCGGAAATCAAAGAGGAAGAGCCCGTCACGCTGAACTCTGACCTCAATTCCGCAATCGAGCTTGTGCTGATACGCGATCGCGTGGTGAACAGCCGGGTTGAGTTTTCGTACTGTTTCAGGCGCGGGAGCCTCGCCGATCCATACCGCCGGAATTCGGAAATACCCCTCGATGGAAGGAGAGACCATATCGGCCTGGATCAGCGGGGCGCGGATCATGCTCGCATAAAGATGTTTGTGTTCCTCTTTGCGGATTCCTGCGGGAGGTTTTCCAAAGTCAGTCATGCTGTTCTCATTTCTGGCCGCAACAGCCTAGCCTGTTTTCCCTCCTCAGCCTCTGCGTTTTGAGCTGGCGCAGACCAATCTCTGTGGATGGGATCGATAGATGCCTCATTCAGAGTGTGATTTGGGGCTGAAGGTCTCGGCTCCAAGAGCGTCCCAAAAGGGCTGTCGGCGGCTCCATCGTCGGAACGAAACAGAACTTTCGTGTGCGATTTTTGCACACCACCCAACCTAACTATTTGATATTACTGATCTTCTTCCCATCAATTATCACCCCAGACAATGGCTCCGACTTGCTGTCATGCCGCATGCCGACGATAGCAAACGCCTCCTCGATAGCGGCTCTCACGACGTAGCGGTTTCCCGACTCGAATCCCCGCAGCCGCGGTCTACTATCCTATTTTCACGCTGTTACCGCCGTTTGCCGCATTGGCCGGACACGTCCATTCCGGGCATTCCAAGGAAAGGGTAGCGTGATTGCTTCTTAGGCGAATGCTCCACTGTCGCGGAACTCAGCCCGCGAGGCGATGTGCAGCGAGAAAAGCAATGAAACGGGCACTTGGCGGGCTCCTCCTGTTGGGTATTAATCGAGAACAGGCAGCGGTAGCGATCGGCGTCAGTCCAACGACGTTCGACCAGATGGTCGCGGATGGCCGTATGCCACAACCGCGGATGCCCAGCAAAGAGCGCTATGTCTGGGACGTGGAGGAACTGGCAGAGGCATTCGGGCGGCTACCACACCGCAACAGCAAACTTGACGGCGTGTCCTCCAGCGATAATCCTTGGGATCGCAGATGATGGACGTGGCGAGCACCATGGTGAAATTCAATCTGAAAGGCGTTGTCGAAGACAGGGATCGGCACGGCAATATCCGGCTGTACTTCCGCGCACCGGGTAGAAAAAAGATCCGTCTGCGAGAAAAGCCAGGTTCAGCCGAGTTCCATGAAGAAGTGCGCTGCGCGCGAGATGGCGTTCCTTATGCTTCGGCTCATTACGTGGTCAGGCCTGTAGTGAAGCCAGTGGCCCCGCGGGGCAGCCTGACGTGGCTATGCCAGGAGTATTTCCGGCGCGGTGGCGCAGAGGTCGGCGAAGGCACGATGCTTCGACGACGGACAATACTCGAAGGCGTTTGCAAACTGCCTCACCCGCTGAGCGGACCAGTCAATCCGGACTTCTCGACGAAGGGTTCATTACCGTTCGCGGCCATGAAGCGGGCTCACGTCAAGGAGCTCCGTGACACCCGGTCAGACGCTCCGGGGGCAGCCAACAATATTACAAAAGCCATTAGCGCAATGTTCGCTTGGGCCAAGGATGCCGAGATGGTCGAGGTCAATCCGGCAAACGGAATAAAGCGCCTGACTTCGGGCAATGGTGAAGGTTTCCACACTTGGGAAGTGTCGGAGATCGTACAGTATGAGAAACGGCATGCGCGCGGCACCATGGCTCGTATGGCGCTGGCGATTTTTATGTTCACAGGTTTGCGACTGTCCGATGCAGCAATCTTCGGCAGACAACACATTACGCAGGTTCGCAACAAGGATACCGGGACTTGGGAGAAGTGGATCAGGATCAAGCCTGGCAAGACCGACAAGAGCAAGGTGCGCAAGGAAGCGATTGTCGTCGAACTGCCTCTGCTCCCAGAGCTCGAGGAGGAGCTTTCCTTCGCCCCGGCCGGAAACCTGACATTCCTCGTCACCGAGTATCGTCGGCCTTTCACGGAAAACGGCCTTGGTAACAAGATGCGCCAATGGTGCGACGAAGCGGGGCTCCCGGGCTGCAGCGCCCACGGGGTCCGCAAGGCGGGCGCCACCGTTGCCGCAGAAAACGGTGCCACGCATGAACAGCTGAAGGCGATTTACGGCTGGACTACATATCAGCAGCCCGATCATTATATCCGCAAGGCACGCCGCCGGATAGTGGCGCAGTCTGCCCGGACGCTTCTGGTATTCGATCGAAACGAGAACGAAAATGTCCCACTTTTGGAGGGGGTGGAAGAGAGTGGGACAAAAAAGTACAAAAAACCCAATTAAATCAACGGCAGCGAAAGCCAATGGTGGGCCCGGAGGGACTCGAACCCCCAACCAAGCGGTTATGAGCCGCCGGCTCTAACCATTGAGCTACAGGCCCCACGCGGGCTGGATTAATGTTTTTCGCATCGCGGCACAAGGCTTTCCCGACGGGCTTTCCGAGATCGCCCAAATCAACCCATAATCGCGCTCTACGCGAGCCGTGCGACTTGATCGCCGACCAAGGAGATTTTCATGACCAGACACCTTTTGCCCCTCGCGCTCGCCGCCGCGATCGCTTTTCCGGCGATGGCTGGAGCCGCCGACTTGCCGACGCCGCCCCGCATCGTTGTCAGCGGCGAAGGCGAAGCAACCGTGGCCCCCGATCTGGCGGTCTTGACGCTCAGCGTCATGCGCGAAGCCAAGACGGCGCGCGCCGCGCTCGACGCCAACAACGACGCCATGGCCGCCGTGATCGCGGCGATGAAGTCGGCCGGCATCAAGGACCGCGACCTGCAGACCGCCGGCATCCAGATCAATCCGCGCTACAACTACACCAACAAGCCGGACGGCAGCCAGGAAGCCGAACTCGTCGCCTATCAGGTGACCAACACGCTTTCGGTGCGCGTGCGCGACGTCGACAAGACCGGCGAGATTCTCGACAAGGCGGTATCGCTCGGCGTCAACCAGGGCGGCGGCATCGCCTTCACCAATGACGACCCGGCGGCCACCGTCACCGAGGCCCGCAAGAAGGCGGTCGCCAACGCCATGGCCAAGGCCAAGACGCTGGCCGAAGCCGCCGGCGTCAGCCTCGGCCGGGTGCTCGAAATCACCGACCAGAACATCGCGCCGTCGCCGATGCCGATCAACGCCAAGGCCTTCGATGCCGCGGCCGGCGCCCCGGTTCCGGTACAGGCCGGCGAGAACTCCTACAACGTCCAGGTCACCGTCACCTTCGAACTGAAATAACCCGCTCTGCCGACCCGTGGCCGGGCTTCGTTTGGCCACGGGAGGGCATCGGCCAATGTGCATGAAAAACCCCGCGGGATTGCTCCCGCGGGGTTTTTTCGAGCCACACCCTTCAAGTGGAAAGGGGCTCCGCTAGTCCGGGCTGATCCTCGCAGAGGATCATGCCGAACCTGCCCTCAGCGATAAATAACCGGGCAGCCACGCTCGTTGGCGAACACGATGACGACGCGGTCGCCATCCTGGCGGCCCATCACCTTGACCGTGCGGCGGCTCACGTCGACGATGCGGGCCCGGTGGAGGCCCATGCGCTCGGCCTTGTCGAGGGCGCGCTCCGGCGAACAGCCACGGCGCCAGTCACGGCGTTCGTCACGGCGATGGCGGTAGCCATCATCACCGGCATAGACGCCGAACCGTGGGTCGTTGTTGTTGCCGAAGCCGAGATAGAGGCTGTCGGCATGGGCGGGCATGGCCGCCAGCGTGCCGAGGCCGATCAGGGCCGAGAGGGCCGCCGTCTTTATCGTATTGAACATGGTCTTCTCTCCTTGTTGCGGGCTTTCGCCCGTCCTCGTGAAATCGATGGGGGGAGAATGCACCAGCCTGTCTGAACCATTTACGAACTCGCCGTTCATCCGCGGTTCATGTGGCGGGAAAAGGGAAATTGCTGGCCGCTTCTCAATCTTCGCCGGTTTTCGAACAATGGCCCCCAACGCTTTTTTCTCGCGCCGGTTCCCGACTTGCGACGGTCTCCTGCGTCGATGGCGCACGAGCAGGCCAATCGTCTAAACGCCGGCCCTAGGGTTCCTCGTCCAGCATATAGTCGAAATAATCTTCCGGCTCGGCAAGGTCGGTCTCGTTCGCCTTGACCCGGCCGCGCATCGAGATGCCGGCCTCATGCACGGTCTCGGCACTACCCGACACCAGCCGGTGCCACCAGTAGAGATCGCGGCCCTCGGCCACCAGCCGGTAGGCACAGGTGCTGGGCAGCCAGCTGATGGTGCGGACATTGCGCGGCGTCAGCCCGACGCAGTCGCTAACGCGCGCCAGCCGGTTGGCATAGTCCGAGCAGCGACAGGTCTGCGCGTCGAACAACCGGCAACCGACGCTGGTCCAGTAGATTTCGCCGGTATCCTCGTCCTCGAGCTTCGACAGGCAGCATTTGCCGCAGCCGTCGCACAGCGACTCCCACTCGGCCGGGCTCATCGCCTCCAGCGTCTTGGTCTTCCAGAAGGGTGTTTCCATTTCCGGGATGTGGCCCCGGCCGCCGGCAAGGTCAAGCGCCGCAACAGCCAGAATGCGGCGGTCGCCAGCCAAATGACACGAAGTTGCCTTCAAAAGGCCGGCCAATCGCCCTGTACGGCCTCTAATCCCGGCGCAACCGGAACCAATCGGCGCAAGATCGGTTACGGCAAGGATGGGACCCCACAAGGAGAATTCTCGATGAAACGCCAACCACGGATTCTGGCAGGCACCGCACTTGGCCTGTTGATGGCATCCGCGCCGTTGGGCGCGTACCCGCTGCAAGGCAATGCCGCATTCGGCCCGGCCCAGCGAACGTCAGCCCCCTTCATTTTGGCGCAGGCCGCCTGCGCCGAGGGCGAATCAGCCGAAGCCTGTGCGCTGAAGCAAAGAGGCCCAAAGAAAAAGCAGGAACAGGCCCAGCCCGCCCAGGCGGAGCAGCCCGCGCAAGGCGAGCAGCCCCCGCGCAAGAAGCGTGACCAGCAGCAGCAGACCGAGCAGGCACCCGCCGATCAGCAGGCGCAGCCCGAGCAGCAGCCACGCAGGAAGAAGCGCGATCAGCAGCAGCAGATCGAAGCCGCGCCTGCCGAACAGGCCGCTCCGGCCGCCGAACAACAGCAGCCGCGCAAGAAGAAGCGTGACCAGCAGCAGCAGACCGAGCAGGCGCCAGCCGAAGCAGCGCCAGCGCAACAGGCTGCTCCCGCTGTCGATGAACAGCAGTTGAAGCCGCGCAAGAAGAAGCGCGATCAGCAACAGCAGATCGAAACCGCTCCGGCCGGACAGGTCCCCGCCGGCCAGGTGGCGCCCGCCAACGACAACCAGCCGGCCGATCAGGCCAATCCGCGCAAGAAGCGCAAGCAGGACCAGCAGACCCAGCCGGCCGAACCGGCCGTCGCGCCGACGCCGACCCAGAAGGCAGCTCCTGCCGGGGAAGCCACGCCCAAGGTCGAACCGGCTCCTGCCGGCGAACAGCCCGCGCTCCAGAGTGACCAGCCGCAGGACAAGAGAAAGAAGCACGGCAAGAAACCGGTTGGCGAGCAGCCGGCCACGGGTGAACAGCCCGCCACAGGTGAGCAACCCGCCATTGGTGAGAAGCCGGTAACCGGAGAACAGCCAGCCATCGGCAGGCAACCGGCCAGTGGCGACAAGGCAGCACCTGTCCAGGGTGAAAACCCCGTGCAGGGCGAAGCACCCGCCGATCCCAATGCGGCCCCCATTCTGGACAGCCAGAAGGATGCCGTGCGTAAGGGCGGCAGGAAGCAGAACGCCCAGCAGAATGGCGAGCAGCAGAATGGCGGGCAGGACGCCCAGCAAGGTGGCACTCAGGGCCGCAAGCCGGCGGTCGCTCCCGTCGACCAGGGACCGCCGCCAGCCGACGACAAGGCCGCTCAGCAGGAGATCAAGCCTGAGAAGATCGTCCCGGTGACGGAGGAAAAGGGCACGCGCCTCGATCGCGCGCCCGACGAGAACATCCGCGACCGCCGCCGCCCAAAGGGCGTCGACGTGCTGAAGGAGATCGGCGACCGCGTCATCATCCAGCTCGGCGGCCAGACGATGGTACAGAGCAACGATGCCCCGCGCATGAACCGCGGCGCCAAGGATGTCTATTACGAGGATCTGCCGCAGGGCCGGACGCGCGAGACCGTCGAGCGCGGCAATGGCGTGCGGATCGTCACCATCCGCAACCGTTACGGCGACGTTATCCAGCGTTCGCGCATCACGCCCGATGGCCGCGAATATGTGCTGAGCTATGTCGACGAGCGGAGCTATCAGGATGATGGCGACTGGCGCGATCCCGGCGACGATCTGCCGCCGATGCGGCTGACCATCCCACGCCGTGACTACATCCTCAATTCCGAGGACGTCGAGAGCCCGGACGACTACTACACCTTCCTCGACCAGCCTCCGGTCGAGAGGGTCCAGCGTCTCTACTCGATCGACGAGGTCAAGCGTTCGGCCCGCGTTCGCGACATCGCGCGCCGCGTGGATCTCGACACGCTGAACTTCGAGTTCGGTTCGTCCTCGATCTCCGACACCGAAGTGCAGAAGCTCGAAGGTGTTGCCAGCGCCATGGACAAGCTGTTGAAGAAAAATCCGGCCGAGACCTTCCTGATCGAAGGCCACACCGACGCCGTCGGCACGCCGGAGGCGAATCTTGCTCTGTCCGACCGTCGCGCCGAAGCGGTGGCGGAGGCGCTCACCAACGCCTTCGGCATCCCGCCGGAGAACCTGACGACACAGGGCTATGGCGAGGAATATCTGAAGGTCAACACGCCAGCGCCAAACCGTGAGAACCGGCGCGTCGCCATCCGCCGCATCACCTCGCTGGTGGCGCCTGTCGCCAGCAACAATTAGGGCGTTTTTCCAAAGGCTTGAAGGAGCTTCTGGAATCAGACCACCAGAGAAAAGTCCATCCCGGCTCGCCGGGATGGACAGGACTACGAACGCAATCCGCGGTTCAACAGGAATTGTATCCGGGCATTGAATCGCGGACTTGCCTACCCCAGATTCAGGACTGGGCGTTCCCTGCCCCGTCCCGACTCCAGCGGGACGCATTGAGCCCCGCCGGTCCCTCTCCGGCGGGGCTTTTTTGCCTGGCAAACTTTGTCTTGCAAACAGGGGCGACCTGACCGAAATACGGCCCGCACCCCTGGGGAAAGTCGACCGGAATCACTCATGAAGCGTCTCGAACTGGCCATCGAATCGATCATTCTTGCCTCGCGCTGGCTGCTGGTCGTCTTCTATCTCGGTCTTGGCGTGGCGTTGGCGATCTACGCGCTGTCGTTCGGCAAGAAGCTCTATGAGTTCGTCACCGTGGCCTTCACGCTCGGCGACACCGACACCATCCTGAAGATGCTCGGCCTGATCGATGCCGCACTGGTCGCTTCGCTGGTGGTGATGGTCATCATCTCGGGCTACGAGAATTTCGTCAGCCGTTTCGACGAGAATGACGGCAAGGTCCACTGGCTGGGCACGATCGACGTCGGCTCGCTGAAGGTCAAGGTCGCCTCGACCATCGTGGCGATCTCGTCGATCCATTTGCTGCAGGTGTTCCTGAACTCGGTCTCCTATACGACCGACCAGCTGATGTGGCTGACCATCATCCACCTCACCTTCGTCGTCTCGGCGCTGATGCTCGCCTATATCGACCGGCTGATGGGCCTGGGCAAGGCCAAGAAGGACGAGGGCTGAGCGCCTGCCGGATGTTGAATCATTCCTGCAGGATCGACGCCCTATCGCCTTCTATGAGCAAGGCTTTCCCTCGGCCCGGCGACTTGCAGGCGGCAAGCCGGCCTGCCTTTAATAAATGCTCTTGATCTTGCTGTCCGTCCGGGCGAACACCTCGTCCGGCACGAAAAAGTCACCGGCCAGCGGCCCAGTCGCGCCCGGCGCATAGATCGAAAAATCCGTGAGGCCCTCGGCGCGCAGCACCTCCTCGTCGATGTAGAAATTGCCGGTCGTTTCGCGCGACGGCCGCATGAAGATGGCATGCGCGGCGTCGGCCATGATGTCGGGTGAACGGCTCATCGCCGCGACCGTCGCGCCACCCAGCAGATTGCGTACCGCCGCCGTGTCGATGGTCGAAATCGGCCACAGCGAATTGACCGCGATACCGTCCTTGGCGAACTCCGCGCTCATGCCCAGCGTGCACATCGACATGCCGAACTTGGCCATGGTGTAGGCAACGTGGTTCTTGAACCACTTGGCCTTCATGTCGAGCGGCGGCGCCAGATTCAGGATGTGAGGATTCTTTGCCAACTTCAGGTGCGGAATGCACATTTTAGACACCAGGAACGTGCCGCGCGTGTTGATCTGGTGCATCAAATCATAGCGCTTCATGTCGGTCTCCAGCGTGCCGGTAAGCTGGATGGCGCTGGCATTGTTGACGCAGATGTCGATGCCGCCGAATTTTTCGACGGTCCTTGAAACCGCTTCGGCGACCTGTGCCTCCTCGCGGATGTCGCACAGCACCGGCAGCGCCTTGCCGCCGGCCTGCTCGATCTCCTGCGCCGCCGTATAGATCGTGCCCGGCAGCTTCGGATGCGGCTCGGCGGTCTTGGCGGCGATCGTCACATTGGCGCCGTCCCGCGCGGCGCGCAGCGCGATCGCCAGCCCGATGCCGCGCGACCCGCCGGAGATGAACAGCGTCTTTCCCTTGAGCGACATTTTTCCTCCGCCTCCCTGTGCCTCTTTCACGCGATCCTTGCCCGCGCCGCTGCCGGATACAAGAGCTTGCGGCGGGAAGCCATGGTGACGCTGCGGAGGCTGGTACGGGTCTCCGCTTGGAACCTTGTTGGATTTCCCCGATGCTCGGTATATATTCCATACGAATAGGTAGAATATAGAATGGCACTATCGATCAAGAACACGGAAGTCGAGCAACTGGCGCGCGAACTCGCGCGTCGTCGCCGCGTATCGGTGACGGAGGCGATCCGCCAGAGTCTCGCGCGCGAGGTAGCGCGCGAGCGGCTGGTGCCGCGTGACGAAACCAGCGACCTTTTTCAACGCTTGATGGCGATCTCCGACAGGGCCGGAAAAGTTCCCAAACGTGAAGGCGCCATGACCGACGACGAGATTCTCGGCTACGACGAGTTCGGAATCCCGACGAAATGATCATCGATTCCTCGGCCCTGGTTGCGGTCCTGCGCGCCGAGCCCGGCCATGAGCGTTTCGTGCTGGCGATCGCACAGGCAAAAAGGCGATTGCTGGCGGCGCCCACACTTCTTGAAACGACCATGGTGCTCGCTGGCGGCTGGCAGGATGAGATCCTTGATCGCCTTGACGATTTCCTGCGCGCGGCTTCGATCGAAACCATCGCCTTCACCGCCGACCACGCCGCCGTCGCCCGCCAGGCCTTCCTGCGTTACGGCAAGGGCCGGCATCCGGCAGGGCTGAACTTCGGCGACTGCATCGCCTATGCGACGGCGCGTCTTGAAGCCATGCCATTGCTGTTCAAGGGCGACGATTTCCGGCTGACCGACATCGAAGCGGCGGTGTGATCGATATCAGACCAGCACCAGGCCCTGCCGCATGGCGATGGCGATCGCGTCGGTGCGGTTGGCGGCACCGAGCTTGATCAGGATCGCGGCGACGTGGAACTTTGCCGTGTGCACGGAAATGTTGAGCCGCCGCGCGATCACCTTGTTGGGCGCGCCTTCGGCCAGCAGCGCCAGCACTTCCGCCTCGCGCGGTGACAGCGTCGGTCGCATGGCGTGTTCGTCGGAGGTCTCGTCCTCGAACAGCTCGCCCTCGCCGGCATGGAAATCCTCATGGCGCCCGCTTCCGCCATCGCGCGAGACGCGATAGCCGGCCGCCGCCAGCCGCGCCGCCGCGGCGATCAGCAGATCATCCGCGCCTGCAGGCAGGATGGCCATCACCTCGCCAGCAGGCCGCTCCACGTTGGCGCGCCCCGACAACAGCACCCGTGGCGTGGAGACCGGCATGGCATCACCGCTCCCGTCGTCAACGATGGCGACGTCGGCGGCGCCGGCCACGACCGGCAACAGGTCATCGCTGGCAGCAAGAGCGGCGGACAGGCCCTCGGCGCGGCCCGCGTCGCCAAGCGCAATCAGCACCACCAGCCGCCGCGAGGCGGTGCCGTCATCCATGATCCGGTCGCTGGCGAGCCTGTCCATCAATCCTCTCAGGAAAGCGGCTTTTCGCCGATGGTGAGTTGAACATCGCGTTGTTCACCGCCGCGCACCACGCCAAGCGTCACCGAAGTGCCGGCGCTGTCGGGCCCGAGCCTGCGGATCAAGTCGCGCGGGCCATGCACGGCCTCGCCGTTCCACGCCACGATGATGTCGCCGAGAGAGAGGCCGGCTGCCTTGGCCGGGCCATCGTCGTCGAGGCTCATCACCATCGCACCGCGCGCATCGCGGTCGCGCACCGGGTGCAGGCCGGCGCCGAGATAGCCGCGCGCGACATGACCCTTTTCGCGCAGCGTTGCCACCGCCCGCTCGATCGTCTCGTAGGGCATGACCAGCGCGCGGCCGCGCGGCCCGAACAAAAGCATGCCGATCAGTGCGCCCTTGGCGTCGAGCACCGGGCCGCCCTCGAAGCGGCCGCCGGCGCCGATGGCAAGATTGAGCCGCCGGTCGATGGTGCCGCCGCGCATCGAGCGCCAGGCCGGGCCGACCTCGCCGACCGAGCCCGACACCGCCAGGGCGGAACCGTCGCTGTTGCCGATGGCGATGGCGATGTTGCCAAGCCGCACCGCGTCCGCCTTGGCGAGCGTGGGCGCGGTGGCCGCATCGGCGGGTTTCAGCAGGGCGACACCGGTTGAGGGATCGCGGCCGACCAACTCGGCCTTCACCGTCTCGCCCGAAGCCAGCGTCAGTTCGATCTCCTCGCCGGCTTCGACGGCTTCCTCGGCGGTGACGAAATAGCCGTCACGCCAATGGAAGGCGCTTGCCGTGCGGTGATGATGCGTGGCGAAGCTAGCCGTCACCGGCGCTGCCTGAGCGGCGAGATCGGCGATGGCGTCGGAAAATGCGCTCAGATTGAAATCGCTCATATTGGTCTCCTGGGTTCTGTCATGCCCCAGATATCGCTCGGCGGCGTGTTCAGAGGTACTCGCCTGACGGCTAGTTGCTGGTTTGACTGGCCATCTGGTCAGGTCGCGGCCGATCGGACTGCTCCGCACATATAGTCACGACCAAGCCTGAAAACACGGAGCCCTTCCATGGCCCTCGCCGCAGCCAAATTCGAATCCGACGACACGTTGCTCGACGCCTATTCGACGACGGTTGCCGACGCCGTCGACCGTATCGGCCCGGCCGTCTGCCGCATCGAGCGCATCGGCAGTCAGGGTGGCCATGGCTCCGGCTTCGTCATCGCGCCGGACGGGTTGGTTGTCACCAATTTCCATGTTGTCGGCGACGCCAGGACGGTGCGCGTCTCCATGCCGGATGGCGCCTCCAGCGAAGGCCGCGTGCTTGGCCGCGACCCCGACACCGACATCGCGTTGGTGCGCGCCGACGGCAGCTTTGCCGATGTCGCCCCCCTTGGCGATTCCAAGCGCCTGCGGCGCGGCCAGATCGCCATTGCCATCGGCAACCCGCTCGGCTTCGAATGGACCGTCACCTCCGGCGTCGTTTCGGCGCTCGGCCGCTCGATGCGCGCCTCGACCGGCCGGCTGATCGACGACGTCATCCAGACCGACGCGGCACTCAACCCCGGCAACTCCGGCGGGCCGCTGGTGTCGTCGGCCGGTGAGGTCATTGGCGTCAACACCGCCATGATCCATGGCGCGCAGGGCATTGCCTTCGCGGTCGCCTCCAACACCGCCAATTTCGTCATCTCGGAGATCATCCGCTTCGGCCGCGTGCGCCGCGCCTTCATCGGCGTTTCCGCCGACACCACCAATTTGCCGCGCCGCGCCGCCCTTCTGTCACAGGTATCGACCAGCACGGCGGTGCGGCTGCGCAGCGTCGAGAAGGACGGCCCAGCGGCCAAGGCCGGCCTCAGGGAAGGCGACATCATCGCCGCGATCGACGGGCGCCCGGTGACCGGCGTCGACGACCTCGTGCGCATGCTCGACGCCGAACGCATCGGCCGCGAGACGCTGTGCACGGTGGTACGCCGCAGCGGTGTCGGCCAAGTGACGGTGACGCCGGTAGCAAGGGCCAGTTGAGGCCGCTCCTCAAGCCCCCGCCGCGCCCTCCGCATATTGCGCCAAGAACGCCTCGGTCGGCGGGATCGGCTTGATGACGTCGATCAGCACCCCATTGGGGTCCTTGGTAATGAAATGGCGCTGACCGAAGGGCTCGTCGCGCAGGGAACGCAGGATCGGCAGACCGGCGGCCAGGATCCGCTCATGCACCGCATCCGGGTCGCGGACTTCGAAATTGATCAGCAGGCCCGATGCGCGGCCGCGCCCCTCTTCCGGGATCGTCTCATGGTCGCCCTGGACGATGCCGAGATTAACGCGCTTGCTCTCAGCCGATTGCAGATGCACATACCAGTCGCTCTCAAACAGCGGCTGGAAGCCGAAATGCTCGACATAGAAGGACGCCGTGCCGGTGACGTCGCCGGTCATCAGCACCGGATAATAGCTGGTGGTCTTCATCTTTCCTTCTCCCGCTAACTAACATACAGTCTGCATGTAAATTGAATTAACATACAGGCTGCATGTATGCAACAGGAATCCGCGCGCCGCTCCAACCGCGACCGCACCGAGGCGACGCGCGCCGACCTGATCGCCGCGGCGCGAAAACTGTTCACCGAAAAATCCTACGCCGAGACCGGCACGCCCGAGATCGTCGCCGCCGCCGGCGTGACGCGCGGCGCGCTCTACCACCATTTTGCCGACAAGCAGGCGCTGTTTGCCGCCGTGGTCGAGCAGGAAGCGACTGCGGTGGCGGATGAGATCGAGCGCGCCTCGCCGTCCTCGCTCAGCGCCCGCGACGCGCTGATTGCCGGCTCCGATGCCTATCTCGCCGCTATGCGCGCGCCCGGCCGCACGCGGCTGCTGCTGCTCGATGGCCCGGCCGTGCTGGGGCGCGCCGCCATGGACGCGATCGACAACCGCCACGGCAACCGCTCGCTGCGCGAAGGCCTTGTCGCTGCGATGCGGACCAACACGATGACGAGACTGCCGGCGGAGGCGCTGACCGCGCTGCTTGCTTCCGCCTTCGACCGTGCCGCACTGGCCATCGAGGCCGGCGGCTCAGCCGAGGACTATCGCGCCGTTCTCATGGCGCTGATTGATGGATTGTCCCCGGCTCTTCGTCAGGCACCTGGCCCGGCTCGAACTCGTTGAAACAGCCGAGTTGGCGCTTGAACTGGTCGATCAGCCAGGCTGCCGCCGGCTTCGGGCTGCTGTCATTGCGATGCATGGCAAAGAGTGGAGAGCGCACCTCGCCAAAGGGTTCAAGGTCGAGTTCCACCAGCCGGCCGCTGGCGAGATCGTCGGCGATCAGCCAGCGCGGCAGGCCGCCCCAGCCCAGCCCCTCGCGCATCAGAATATGCTTGGTGCGCATATCCGTCAGGCGCCAGGTCCGGTAGGCAAAGACGCCGAAGTCGCGCCCCTTGGTGCGTTCGGACTGGTCGGTCACGACAAGCTGGGTGTGTTCGCGCACATCCTCGATCGCCAGTGGCTTTGGCAGCAGCGCCAGCGGGTGGCTGGGCGCCGCGGCCAGCACGATCGACATGAAGCCGATGCGCACGAGATGGACGTCGACCTCGCCGAGCAGGCCGCCAATGCCGAGATCGGCCTGTCCATTCACGACGTGGTCGGGGATCAATCCCAGCGAGCCTATATGCAGGCGTAGCGTCACCGTCGGAAACTGGACCTCGAACGCCTTCAGCACCCGCACCAGCACCGATGACGGCAGTGTCATGTCGACCGACACGGTGACTTCGGACTCCAACCCTTGCCTGTAGCCGTCGACCCGCGAGCGGATGCGCTGCAGCACACTGACCATGCGCCTTGCATCTTCCAGCGTCGCCCGTCCGGCTTCGGTCAGTTGCGGCTCGCGCGTGCCGTCGCGTTCGAACAGCTTCATGCCAAGCTGTGCCTCGAGATTGGCGATGGCATAGCTGATCACGGATTGTGCCCGGTTGAGCTTGCGGCCGGCGGCCGAGAAACTGCCGGTTTCGGCCACCGTCACCAGGATCTGAAGTTGGTCGAGTGTCGGGTTGGGTTGCATAGCTATCTATTTTATAGATGGATCATATAGAAAATATACCAGTTTTTCAGATTAGATGGTAGCCCCATATCTGGCGGGACAACTCAATTCCCACTGGAGAGACCCGCTATGTCCATTCTTCTTGTAACCTCGAGCCCGCGCGGCGCTGCCTCGCACTCGACCCGCATCGCCACTGAATTCGCCGAGAAGCTGCTTGCCGCCGATCCGTCGAACACGCTTGTCGTGCGCGATCTCGTCGCCAACCCGTTGCCGCATATCGATGCCGACTACGCGACCGGCATCTACACGCCGGTCGAAGCCCGTACCGCGCGCCAGGCTGAAGTCGTCGGCGTTTCCGACGTCGCGCTTGACGAGCTGTTCGCCGCCGACACCGTGATCCTCGCTACCGGCTTCATCAACTTCAACATCTCTTCGACGCTGAAGTCCTGGGTCGATCACATCGCCCGCTCCGGCAAGAGCTTTTCCTATGGCGAAAATGGTCCGAAGGGCCTTGTCACCGGCAAGAAGGTCTACATCGTGCTGGCTTCGGGCGGCATCTATTCTGAAGGTGCGGCCGTGCAGCTCGATCACGCCATTCCGTATCTGCGCGGCGTGCTCGGTTTCCTCGGCATGACCGATGTCGACGTCATCCGCATCGAAGGCGTCGGCATGGGCCCTGACGCGGTGACCGCCGCGCTAGCCAAGGCGACTGCCAAGGTCGACGCCGTGGTCGCGGCCAGCCGCGATGTCGCTGCGGCCGCTTAAGCACGGATCGCTATCCAGTTGAAAAGGCAGGCGCGGTGCGCCTGCCTTTTTCTTGCTGTCTCATAAAAGCGTGGGCAGCCCCTCGCCGCTTCCCGATATGGCAGCCTTGACGATTCACCTTGGTTCATCAATAATCATAGTGAACCAAGGTGAATTGTAACTATGACCGCTTTTACCGTACGGCTCCCAGACGACACGACAGACAGGCTCGACCAGCTCGCCGAAAAGCTTGACCGCTCGCGCTCTTATGTGGCCGCCCAGGCCATTGAGGACTTTGTAGCCCGCCAGGAATGGCAGCTCACGGAGATAGAGGCGGGGTTGGCCGAGGCCGATCGGGGTGAATTTGCCAATGAGCAAGAGTTGGCCACCGTAATCGGGAAATACGTCAAGTCCGCCGGCTGACTATGAGCCGAAGGACAATCCGCTGGACCAAGCGGGCATTGCGTCGGCTTGACGAAATCGGCGCGCATATCGCGGAAGAGAGTCCCGAGGCGGCCGCTCGTGTCATTGCGCGTATCTTGTCGGCGGCGGAGTTGCTCACCGAGCAGCCAGCCATGGGTCGCGTTGGGCGCATCAAAGCGACGCGAGAGCTCGTTTTGGTCGATATCCCCTATATCGTCCCTTACCGTGTAAACGGAGATACCATCGAAGTACTCACCGTCATACACGCCGCCCAACAGTGGCCGCAGACCCTGTGAGCCCGACCGGTAGCTGCTTTTTCTAGCCGATGAAATGCCGCAGCAGCCCCGCCGAGGCGACCCCGATCAGCACGGTCGGCAGCATGGACAGCCGTGTCGCGGCGGCGAAGGTGATCGCCAGCCCCAAAAGGTCGGCCGGGTGCCTCGACACGAAGGCCGGTGCGATGACCGAAATCAGCACGCAACCGGGCGCCGCTTCCATCACCGCCGTGGCGCGGGCGCTGAGCACGCGGTTGCGCAACACGACATAGCCACCGATCCGCGTCAGATAGGTGACGCCGGCCATGAGCACGATGGTGAAAAGGGTCGCTGGCTCGATCATGCATCGCCTGCCATCAGCCAGGCAGCAAGCAGCCCCGACACCGCGCCGGCGGCGACATACCAGGCGCCGGGAACCAAGAGATAGACAAGGGCGGCAACGACCAGGCTGACGAGCCAGGGCCGCGCCGGCGCCATGCCCTTCCACATGCCACGCATCAGCACGAGGAAGACAGCCGGAAATGCCATGTCGAAACCATAGATCTCGACGTGACCGAGCATCGGGCCGAGCAAGGCCCCTGCCGTGGTAAAGACCACCCAGGTAAGATACATCGCCAGTGCCGCGCCCATGTAATAGTGCGGGCTGAAGGCTGGCGTTACGCCCGCGGCGGCACGCTGCCTGGCCTCGGCAAGGCCGAGCGCCCAGCTCTCGTCGCATAGGAAGAACAGCGCCGGAAACATCTTGCGTCGCGGCAGATGACGCAGGAACGGCGCCAGTGCCGCGCCCATCAGCAGATGCCGGCTGTTGACCAGGAAGGTGATGGCGACGATCAGCACGATGTGGGGCGGCGATGTCCACAACTGGATCGCGGCGAATTCCGAGCCGCCGGCGAAGTTCAGTCCTGTCATGACAGACAGTTCGAAGACGCTCAAGCCTTTCTGCGTGGCCTGGGCGCCGAGCACCAGCGCATAGGGGATGGTGCCGAGCAGCACCGGCGCGCAGGACGCCACGCCACGGCGGAACTCGGATCTCGAACCATTGCCAGTCGTCTCGACTGCCTGTGAAATGCTCATGGCTATCCATGGGCTGGCCTCGCGGCCGCCGCTTCCGGTTGCGCTTGAAATCCCTTGATGTCGGCGGCAAACATACCCAACCCTGTCCGCAATTTGGTTGCGAATATGCGCGTAATCTGCAAAGAATTGGCACCACACATCACGATTTTGAAGAATAGTGGAATCCATAGCCAATGAACCTGGATGAGATCGACAAACGCATCCTGCGGGCGCTGCAACGCAACGGGCGCATGGCCAACAACGATCTGGCCAATGAGGTCGGGCTGTCGCCCTCGCCATGCCTGCGGCGCGTGAAACTGCTGGAGGAGGCCGGCGTCATCGACCGCTACGTCGCGGTGCTCAACCCGGCCAGCATCGGCAAGGGGCTGACCTTCTTCACCCGCATCTGGCTGAAGACGCAGGACGAAGACACGATCGAGCACTTCGCCACCGAAGTGGCCAAACTGCCGCAAGTGATGGAATGCTACCTGATGCTCGGCGACTGCGACGCCATGGTTCGTGTGGTGGCGGCCGACATCAACGACTATCGCCGCTTCCAGTCGGAGCATCTGAGCCGTATCAAGGGCGTGCAGAACGTCAAGACCGACGTTCCGAGTTGGACGATCAAGTACACGTCGGAACTGCCGATCTGACGGCAGTCGTCCAAAGTGCGAAGCGGCTTTGGGGCAGCGACCAGCACGGAAAAGCGACCAGAAGCAGCCGGAAAAACGAGGCCATTCCAGACTGGATAAAAAATGCAACCGGATTGTAGGATCGGCTTCGGTGTCAGCGTCCTTCGGATGCAAGCAGCGCGCGGCGCTGCCCTCTGGCATGGGAGATTTGAATGAGCCTTTCCTATCGTTGGGTCATCGTCGCCGCTGGCGCGCTGATGTCCTGTGTCGCCATCGGCACGATGTTTTCGCTGGCGATCTTCCTCGAGCCGATGGCGCTCGACACCGGCTGGTCGCGCGCCGGCATTTCGAGCGCCATGACGCTCAACTTCCTGGTGATGGGCCTTGGCGGCTTCGCCTGGGGCGCCCTGTCGGACCGTTTTGGCGCCCGCATCGTCGTCATGATCGGCGCTGTGCTGCTCGGGCTGGCGCTGGTGCTGGCCAGCCGCGCCGGCTCGCTCCTCACCTTCCAGATCACCTATGGCGTGCTGGTCGGCCTCGCCGCCAGCGCCTTCTTCGCGCCGATGATCGCGCTGACCACGGGCTGGTTCGACACCCATCGCGGCCTTGCCGTTTCGCTGGTTTCGGCCGGCATGGGCGTGGCACCGATGACCATCTCGCCCTTCGCCCGCTGGCTGATCTCGGCCTATGAGTGGCGCACCGCAATGTTCGACATCGGTATCACGGCCTGGGTGCTGCTGTTGCCGGCGGTGCTTCTGGTGCGCCAACCACCAAAGCCAGCTGGGCACGAGACCAGTTCCACGCCTGTTGCCGAAGGCGCCGGCATGACGGTCGGCCAGGCGCTGCGCTCGCCGCAGTTCATCGTGCTAGGGTTGACCTTCTTTGCCTGCTGCGCCGCGCATTCCGGGCCGATCTTCCACATGGTGAGCTATGCCATGCTGTGCGGCGTCGCCCCCATGGCGGCGGTCTCGATTTACAGCGTCGAGGGCCTCGCGGGTCTCGGTGGCCGGCTTCTCTATGGCGTGCTGGCCGACCGGCTGGGTGTCAAGCCGGTGCTGATCGCGGGCCTCGCCATCCAGGCGATCGTGATTGCCGCCTACCTCTCGATCAGCCGGCTCGAGCACTTCTATATGCTCGCCGTCATCTTCGGGGCCACCTATGGCGGCGTGATGCCGCTCTATGCGGTGCTGGCGCGCGAATATTTCGGGCAGCGCATCCTCGGCACGGTGTTCGGCGCCGCCACCATGTTGTCCAGCCTCGGCATGGCACTCGGACCGCTCGCCGGCGGCATGGTGTTCGATGCCTACGCCAGCTATTCCTGGCTGTTCATCGGCTCAGCCATCATCGGGCTTGGCGCGGCCGGCATCGCCATCGCCTTCCCGCCGCTGCCGCGCAGGCAGCTGCAGATGGCCTGAAGCAATTCCAGGAAAAGCGCGTAGCGCTTTCCCGGGAAAGCGTAGCGCTTCCCCAGGGAATTGCGTCACCCAAACCCGCTCTATCGGGACGGGCGCCGTCGGCGCCCGCCTTTGCCGAAGCTCAGTGCCCGAACCAGCGGGCCTTGCGGCTGGAGCCGAAGTTCACCTTGTCGACTCGCAATGCCTCCGACGGTTCATAGAAAGCACCGGTGGGTTTTGGGCCGGAAAAGAAATCCACATCCACCCTGGCGATCCTGTTGGCGCCGAATTCGATGTAGCAGGATCCCGCACCTGGGTTCTTTGCCGTCTGCTCCTCATGGCGCAGCCTGGCGATCAGGTTCGCTGCAACGGTGCGCGCGGCGCCCTCGGCAAAGACCCCCGCCTTCGGCGCACCCGTATTGGCCAGATCGCCCAGCGCGTAGACGCCGGGAAAGCGGGTTTCGAGTGTGCGGGGATCGATGGTCACCCAGCCGCCCTCGGTCATGCCGGCCTCGACGACGACATCCGGAGCGCGGTTCATGGGCACGCCAAGGAACAGATCGCAGGGCAGTTCGCTGCCATTGTCGAGCGTCACGACCTTGCGGCCCTCGTCCACGGAAACCACGCGGGTGCTCGCAATGAAGGCGATATCGCGTTCGGCGAAAGCCGCGAGAAGCGCCTTCGAGGTTTCGGGAGAAGGCGGCACCGGGCTCGACATCGCGTTCACATAGGTGATCTGGCAGTTGTCACGGACACCTCTATCGGTCAGGTAATCGTGCAGCATCAGGGCACACTCGCTGGGTGCTGGCGGGCATTTATAGGGCGCGCCGCAGACGCCGATCACGGCATGGCCGCGGGTGAAGCCGGGCAGCACCTTCGCCATGTGGGCGGCGCCCGGCACCGAGTAAAATTCGTTGCGGCCGAGCGTAATCCCGGGCGTGGCCGAAACGTCGTAATCCGCGCCGAGAGCGACTACCAGTATGTCCGCCTCGTGCACGCCCTTGTCGGTCGTCACGCGCCGCCGTTCCGGGTCGATTGCGGTGACGGTCTCGCGCTTCATCGTGACGCCGGATTTGGCGTAGTCGGCATAGGGTAGCCGCACAGCCGTCTCGGTTGCGCGGCCGAACATCAGATCGAGCTTGGCAAAGCCGAACACGAAGGCATCCGACTTGTCGATCAGGGTGACAGCAATGCTGTCACCCAGGGCTTCGGACAAGGACGTGCTGAGTTCAAGCCCGCCAAAACCGGCGCCAAGGATAAGGATACGGGGTTTCATACTGTCACCTCTTGTTGCCGGGTTGCCTGGAAAGAAGGCTCAGGCGTTGCTGTGCGGTTGCGGGACGATGCGGATGTAGGGCCTGGGCTGCTTCCAGCCTTCGGGGTAAAGGACCTTGGCTTCGTCGTTCGACACCGAACCCGCGATGATCACCTCGTCGCCCTGCCGCCAGTTCACCGGCGTGGCCACGCGGTGCTTGGCGGTCAGTTGCATGGAGTCCACCACGCGCAGGATTTCGTCGAAGTTCCGGCCGGTGGTCATCGGATAGGCGATCATCAGCTTGATCTTCTTGTCGGGGCCAATGACGTAGACATGGCGCACCGTCTGGTTGTCGGCTGCCGTGCGCCCCTCGGCACTGTCGCCGGCCGTGGCGGGCAGCATATCGTAGAGCTTGGCAATGGCCAGCATCGGGTCGCCGATCATCGGGAAGTTCGGTGCAAGGCCCTGGGTCTCAGCGATGTCATCAGCCCATCCGGCATGACGCTCGACCGGGTCGACGGAGAGCCCGATGATCTTGACGCCGCGCTTGTCGAACTCGGGCTTCAGCTTGGCCATGTAGCCAAGCTCGGTCGTACAGACGGGGGTAAAATCCTTGGGATGGGAAAACAGGATGCCCCATGAGTTGCCCAGCCAGTCATGGAAATTGATCGGACCGTGTGTGGTTTCGGCGGTGAAGTCGGGCGCCATGTCGGCGATACGAAGAGACATTTGGTTCTCCTGTCAGAGGGTTGGAATTGACTACCAGGGCAGACTAGGCAACCTATGTTCCGCCAGCGTTCCCTGCCGCACGGGGGCTTGTGACGGCCGTACCTTTTGGCGGCAATGGCGGATCGCATGCTGAAGGGGGCTTCGAGTGCGCGTTCAAATTCAATTGCTCGGCGGGTTCAGTGTCGGTCTTGACGGTCAAGTCATTCCGGCGACGGCGTGGCGCCGTGACCGTGGCGCGGCGCTGGTGAAGCTGCTTGCCGTCACCCGTTCGCACCGCATTCACCGCGAACAGGTCATGGAGGCATTCTGGCCCGATCTTGATCCGGAGGCGGCCGGAGCGAACCTGCGCAAGGCCATCCACTTCGCCCGCCGCGCCTTGGGTGCTCATGACCTGATCGAGCAGACGGCCGATGTCATCGCCCTTGCCCCGGCGGCAGATCTTGAAATTGACGTTGACGACTTCGAGGCCGCCGCCAAGCTTGCCTTGCGCGGCTCCGACCCTGCCGCCTGCGAAGTGGCGGCCGACCTTTACGCCGGCGACCTGCTGCCAGACGACCCCTATGTCGATTGGTTCGAGACCCCCCGGCAGGCCTTGCGCCAGCGCTATGCCGATGTGCTGCAAGCAGGCAAGCTCTGGCAGCGTCTGATCGCGATGGACCCCGCCGATGAGCAGGCCCAATGCGCCCTGATGCAGGCAGCGCTGGACGCCGGCAACAGGGCCGAAGCAATCAGGCTGTTCAATCAGCTCAGCCAAAGCCTGCGCATCGACCTTGGAGTCGGCCCGGGTGCTGAAACCGTGAAGCTCTACGAAAAGGCGTTGGCCGTGCCCTCGATTGACCCAGTCGGGTTGAGCGACCGCATCCGCGCCTCGCTGGCCTGGGGCCTGCTGCATCTGCAAAGCGGCGATTTCGCCAAGGCCGCCCAGGTCGGCAGGGAAACCCGCGAGTTGGCTATGGGTGCCGGACTTGCCCGCGAGGTTGGCGAGGCCAGCGCCTTGATCGGGCTGGTGGCGCACATGCAGGGGCAATGGCGCGAATTGTTCCGGGCGGAATTCATCGAATGGGTGCGGGCCAAACCAGCCTTCGTCTCCAACGTCTTTGACGGGCATCTGTGCCTGGCCGAATTCTGCCTTTGCAGTGCCAAGGGCCATCACGACATCGCCGCTTCGGCGCGTGAACTGCTATCGGTCGCCGAGGGCGCCGGCTCGCTTGCCGGGCGCGGCCTCGCCTCCCTGGTGCTGGGCGAAGCTGCCTTGTTTTCGGGCCAGTTATCCGAGGCCGAACGCATGCTCACGGAAGCCGAAAAACTCTATGCGCAGGTTGGCGCCATTGCCGGGCGCGTGCTGGCGCTCCAGCGTCTAACGGAACTTGCCCTGGCGCGTGGCCAGAAATGGCAGGCGGGACGGCTGATCCGGCGCGCCACGACCCTTGCCCAATCTTCCTGGCTTGCACCGCATCTGCTGATCAGCCTGAAGGGCCTCGAGGTGCGGGCCGGCTCCACGCCCGAAAAGATCGCCGCGACCATTAGGGAAGGCGACCGCATGTTGTCCGCCGGCCACAGCTGCCAACCTTGCTCGATGACCTTCCGCACCGCCGCGGCGACTGCACTGGCCGAGGCGGGCGAAGTCGAACAGGTCAACCGGCGGCTCGATGAGGCTGAGCGGGTGGCCGGCATGTGGAATGGCGGACCCTGGGTGGCGGCCGTCTGGGAAGCGCGCGGCGTGCAGCGCCGCGCCGAGCAGAGCGAAAACCGCGCCATGGCGGCATTTGAAGAAGCGGCCTCGCGCTTCGCCGCTCTCGGCAGGCCCATCGATGAGGCCCGTTGTCTGGAGCGAATGACGACACCGGGCTAAAATGCGCTGAAAATTCGGGTCCGCTTTATCTGAAGATCCGTTCGCCGGTCGCCCTGATTTGAGTTCCGGCATGGCTTTTGGGCGCCTTGCCGCCGGAACATCAGATCGCATGAACGCATTCTAGCTTCGCGTGCAACCCCTGAGGCTGGCCGCGAACAGTCTGGAGTGCGTGGGGAAACCCGCCGGAATGGCTTCAAAAGCGAAAGGACAAGCAATGGCAATTGCCAAGAACACAATCTGCGTTTGGTATGACAAGGATGCCGAGGCCGCTGCCCGGTTCTACGCCGAAACTTTTCCCGACAGCTCGGTGAGTGCCGTCCACCGCGCTCCCAGCGACTACCCGTCCGGCAAGGCGGGCGACGTGTTGACGGTCGAGTTCACGGTCGCCGGCATCCCCTGTCTCGGCCTCAATGGCGGGCCCATGTTCAAACACAACGAAGCATTCTCGTTCCAGATCGCCACCGACGATCAGCAGGAGACCGACCGCTACTGGAACGCCATCGTCGGCAATGGTGGCCAGGAAAGTGCCTGCGGTTGGTGCAAGGACAAATGGGGCGTCTCCTGGCAGATCACGCCGCGCGTGCTGACCGAGGCGATGGCCGCCGGCGGCGATGAAGCAAAACGCGCGTTTGATGCAATGATGGACATGAAGAAGATCGACGTCGCCGCGATCGAGGCGGCGCGGCGCGGCTGACGGTCCTAGGTTGACCCCAGCCTTGCTTATCCGAAAATCCGCTCGCCCTGCTCGTCGACCAGTTGCATGCCCTTCTTGATCGAGATGTCGACGGCGTCGTCGAGCCCGGCGAAGCGGTCGGCGCGGATGAATTTGTGTTCCTTGATGACGCCGTCGATCTCCTTGGAGACGATGCCGCAGGTCTGGTACTGGCCGTCCGTCTTGTAGGGCGTGGCGCTGATCAGGAATCCCTTGTGCTCGACCTGCTTGGCCGGCGCGGCGCTCTTTGGCTCGCCCGCTTCACCGCTGCCGCCGCCACCGCCGAAAAGACGCTTCAGAAAAGACATCGGTGTTCCTCCAACAGCACTGATCCCGCACCATGTAGCGTGGCGCGGGATGAATTTCACTATCGGTCCTTGGCCTGGCGGGCAAGGGCTGCGTCCGGCCGGGCCGGAAGGCCTCACTTGCGCGACAGCGCTTCCAGTGCCTCGGCGGCGCCTTCGAGGATGGCGATCGCCTCGGCCTGCTTGTCGGCCGGGGCATCGACGAAGTCGCCGAGAGCCGCACGCAAGCGATGGCGCACGGCGCGGAATTCGTCACGCGCGTCCGAACGACCGCCGCGACGCCCGCCCTCTTCGCTCTCGTCGTTCCAGCCGAACCAGTCGCGCGCCTTGGCCATCTTGCGCCCGAAGCGCTCGAGATGGTCGAGCACGGCGTCGATCATCTCGCGGTTGTCGGCAAGATGCGCCTGCCCGGCCTCGGTGATCGAGAACACCTTCTTGTTGCCGTCGGCGGCGGAAGCGGCATAGCCCGCCTCTTCCAGGAAGGTCAGCGTCGGATAGACCACGCCCGGGCTCGGGCTGTAGATGCCGCTGGTGCGCTCTTCCAGCGCCTTGATGATGTCGTAGCCGTGGCGCGGCGCCTCGGCCAGCAGCGACAGCGTGATCAGCTTGAGATCGCCGTCGGCCAGCATGCGGCCGGCGCGGAACATGTCGCCCGGACCGCCGCGTCCGCCGCCTCGTCCGCCATGGCCGAACGGTCCGAAACCGCCGCCGCGGCCACCGAATTTGCCGGCCATGTGCATGAACATGCGCTCGCCGAAATGTTTGTGCCCGAAATTGTCGTGCTTATGCATTGATTGCTCCTTGAGTTATATCTTACGATATATCTCAATTAGGCGCGTGCCACTGTCGAGTCAAGATATATCTTACGATGTATCTGAATGGTGCCGCAAGGGGCTTGCCCTCGCCGCGACACGTGGCTAGAAGGCGCTTGAGGGTCAAAGACCGCTCCGTAAGCGTCTGACGTCAAGCAACGCATCCACCCGGTCTTTCCGGACAGTTACGCCGAAATGGGCGAACGGATGCCAATGCGACGGACCGGACCCTCAATGGAAATCTCAAAATGACTGCAAGACATCGGCGCAGGAAACTGCCTGCGCGCTATGCCGCGATTCTCAGCCCTCTGGTGCTGTCGCTGTTGATGACCTTCATCGTCTCGCTCATCTCGACATTGAAAAGCCTTGGATTCCAGCCCAGCCTGGCCGCCATCTGGATGACCGCATGGGGCCTGTCCTGGCTGGTGGCGTTTCCGACGCTGCTTCTGGTTCTGCCGCTGGTGCGCCGCATTGTCGGTTGGCTGTGCGAGCCCTCGACTCGGTAGGCGGCTACGCGGAAAGGCCCGAAGGCAATTTCGGGCCTTCGGCCTGTAATAGCGCCAAGTCTATCGTTTCTTGACCGGCTGGCGGATCACCGTTCTCAGTTTTTCTGGTGCCGCCTTGCGAGGGTCACCCAGGTAGATCTCGTGGTGCTTGCCGTTTTCCACGAGACCGTTGGCCGGCAGGAATTCCTCGTGCAGGCGCAGGATCGTCGGTCCTTCGGCGCTATAGGGTCCGATATGCATGATCTGCACCGCCAGCCCTTCGTGAAAGGACTGCAATCTGAGGCTTTCGGGCGACTCGCCGAGCTTCGCGCGTGCCTTGTCGAGGGCCGCCTGGAACATTTCCCCGGTGATCCAGTCCGGCTGCATGATCATCATGGTCCACGACCAGAGATGCTTGTCGCCCGTCAGGAAGCTCGACATGTCCTCAGCCCACCACAGTCCTTCCAGCGGAGCGACGCCATAGTCCTTACCAAGCTCCTTTTTCGACATGAACTTCAGGGGATAGCTCACCGAGTAGAGCCATTCAATCGCGTGCCGGTACTCTTCGGAGGTGTTCGGATCGCCCTTGCCATCGATCATGGCAAACTGCAGCTTGGGAACATCGACCAGGGAAAACACACCCACCGGCGGCTGCCAGAACGCCTTCATGATTTTCTTGAAGTCGACCTTCTCCATCACATGCCCTCATCAAAAGCGATGGTTCCACAATCGAGGCTACCGACAAGGGCGGCATTGATTGAGGTCAATGCCACGACAGGCGAGACAAGGACTACCAGCGGCCGTTGCGCCGGTTCCAGGCGTAGAGCAGGTCGGCGAAACGGTCATAGGCGAAGCGGGTCAGCGGCAAGGCGATCGGATTGCCGAACAGCGTTGCCAGCCAGCCCTCGCCCGGCGTTGCCTTCCAGACCGCGATTGCCACATCGGCGCCGACCAGCAGTTGGCCCTGTGCATCGGTGGCGTGCAACCGGCGGCGGATATCCTCCAGCGAGGCTCTATATCCGGCAAGTGCTGCTGGTTCAAAGTTGATGTCGCGAAATTCGATGCGGCCGGCCTTGACCGCCTCGATCAGCCGCCGTTTCTGCCTGCCGATGCCGGCGTCACAGACCGGACAGCGCGTGTTGTACCAGACAGTCAGTTCAGGCTTGGTCCCGTGCCCGAGCATCATGCTCAGCCGTGGCCATGCCGGTGGTGCAGGTCGGGATAATGCGGATGCCGGTGACGCATCGGCGCGTGCCGGTGCCAATGCGAATGCGGCTCGCTCACCGGCCCGTCGTGGTGATGCTGGTGGTGCTCGTCATGGACATGACTGTGCTCATGCTCGAGCTCTTCGTGGTCGTGCTCGTGCTCGTGGCGCTCGGACAGATGCAGGAAGAGGCCGAAGCCCATCAGAAGCCCGGCGACAGCCAGCTTGAGCGTGATGGCGTCGCCGAGGATGGCGATCGCCAGCAACGCGCCGATAAAGGGGGCGAGCGAGTAATAGGCCCCAGTCCGCGCCGTGCCGAGATGGCGCAGCGCCACGATGAACATCACCAGGCTGACGCCGATGCCGAAGAAACCGACAGCCGCGGTGACGGCGACGATTGACGCGGGGGGAAACGAAGCCCCGGCGGCAAGCGCCAGCCCGACATTGACGACACCCGCCACCAGCCCCTTGAGCATGGCGATCACCACCGGATCGGTGGCCGAGATCCTGCGCGTGAAATTGTTGTCCAGCCCCCACGCCGGGCATGCTCCGGCGACGAGCACGGCACCGAGGTTGAAGGCAACGCCCTCGCCTTGCCACGACAACAGGACGGCGCCGGCAAGGATGGCGAAGGCGCCCAGAAGCAGGCGCCGGTCGACATTCTCGCGATAGACGAGCCAGGCGATCGCCATCGTCGCCAATCCTTCGAGATTGAGCAGCAGCGCTGAACTGGACGCGGTGTTGAGGCTGAGGCCGAACATCAGGAGCACCGGGGCGACGATGCCGCCGGCACCGATCGCCAGCGCCAGCCATGGCATGTCCCTGGCGGTCAGTTGCGCCTCGCCGGCGCCGGTGCCGCGAGCCAGGCGATAGAGGGCCAGCCCGACGCCGGCGCCGAGATAGAGCAGGCCGGCCAGCATGAAGGGGTTGACGCTGTCGAGCAGCAGCTTGCAGAGCGGCGGCGCCGCGCCGAACAATGCGGCGGAGCCCAGGGCAAGCGGCACGCCTGGCCACAGATGCGCATGTGAATTCGCTTCGGACATGGCCGCATCCTAACGGATCAGGCGCCACCAAGACAGCGCCCGATCGTCGGCCGCCGCACTGTTTTCAGGGCTCTATCCGAGCGAGGTGATGATCTCGCGGTAGGCGAGTTCGGGGAAGGCTTTCAGCGTCCGCGTCCTGACGTTGCCGCCCGCCGCCAGCATCAGCGAGAAACGAGCCAGAACCGCATCGTCGGGCGCTTCGACCACAGCCACCATGTCGTATTCGCCCATGGTCAGGTAGAACGCCTTGAACGATCCGCCCATGTCTCCCAACTGCTTCCTGGCGGCGTCGAGCCGCTTCGGTGACTCGCGCACACTTCTGGCGCCCTGCTCCGTCCAGTTCATCAGCACGATATAGCTTGTCATGGCACACCTCCCTCCGGGGCCACGGAGCACGGCGCTTCGCCGGGGCGGGCATCCGGGTTTGTCGCCCAGAAAATGCATCCGACGCAAAATTATCCTCCCGAAGTGTATGCGCCGCAAGAGCGCGCGCCACGAACGAAGAAGGCGCCAATGGCGCCCTTCAAATCGTGTTGTTTGTGAAATATCAGCTGTCGAGGAAGCTGCGCAGCTTGCGCGAGCGGCTCGGGTGCTTGAGCTTGCGCAGCGCCTTGGCTTCGATCTGGCGGATGCGTTCGCGGGTGACCGAGAACTGCTGGCCGACCTCTTCCAGCGTGTGGTCGGTGTTCATGCCGATGCCGAAGCGCATTCTGAGCACGCGCTCCTCGCGCGGCGTCAGCGAGGCCAGCACACGCGTCGTGGTTTCGCGCAGGTTGGCCTGGATCGCCGCGTCGATCGGCAGGATCGCCATCTTGTCCTCGATGAAATCGCCCAGATGCGAATCCTCCTCGTCGCCGACCGGCGTTTCGAGCGAGATCGGCTCCTTGGCGATCTTCAACACCTTGCGCACTTTTTCGAGCGGCATGGCGAGCTTTTCGGCCAGTTCCTCAGGCGTCGGCTCGCGGCCGATCTCGTGCAGCATCTGGCGTGAGGTGCGCACGATCTTGTTGATCGTTTCGATCATGTGCACTGGAATGCGGATGGTGCGCGCCTGGTCGGCGATCGAACGCGTGATCGCCTGCCGAATCCACCATGTCGCGTAGGTCGAGAACTTGTAGCCGCGGCGGTATTCGAATTTGTCGACCGCCTTCATCAGGCCGATATTGCCTTCCTGGATCAGGTCGAGGAACTGCAGGCCGCGATTGGTGTATTTCTTGGCGATCGAGATGACGAGGCGCAGATTGGCCTCGACCATTTCCTTCTTGGCGATCGCCGCTTCGCGCTCGCCCTTCTGCACCTGGTTGACGATCTTGCGGAATTCCAGGATCGAGATCGCCGTTTCGGTGGCCAGATGCTGGATCTCGGCGCGCAGGTCGCGGATGGCGTCCTTTTCGTTCTTGGTGAATTCCTTCCAGCCGCGCGAGGTCAGGTTGCCGATCGAGCGCGTCCAGTTCGGGTCGAGCTCCGAGCCCTGATATTCCTTCAGGAACTCCTCGCGGCGCACGCCATAGCTTTCGGCCAGCCTGAGCAGCTTGCCTTCATTCTGCACCAGGCGCTTGTTGATGTCGTAGAGCTGCTCGACCAGCGCCTCGATGCGCGCCGTGTTGAGCGACAGCGACTTCACCGCCTTGATCAGCTGGTCCTTCAGCTCCTTCAGCCGGCGGTCCTGGCTGGGCGACAGCGTGCCGGCGGCGGCCAGCCGGTTCTCGACCTGCTGATCCTGCAGCTTGCGCAGCTTCTTGTAGGTGTCGGCGATGACGTCGAGCGTCTCCATCACCTGCGGGCGCAGTTCGGCTTCCATCGCCGCCAGCGACAGGCTCGCCTCGTCCTCGTCTTCCTCGTCGTCATCGACCAAGCCGCGCGTGTCGGCGCCGACATTGGTGATGTCTTCTTCCTCGTCGCGCGAACGGCGCGGCTTTTCCTCGACCTTGGCCTCCTCGATGCGTTCGACCACCGGTGCCTGCTTGGCTTCGGGGCCGGCATAGGTGGCTTCGAGATCGATGATCTCGCGCAGCAGGATCTTCGATTCGTTGAGCTCGTCGCGCCAGATGATGATCGCCTGGAAGGTCAGCGGGCTTTCGCACAGGCCCGCGATCATCGTCTCGCGGCCGGCCTCGATGCGCTTGGCGATGGCGATTTCGCCTTCGCGCGACAGGAGCTCGACCGAGCCCATCTCGCGCAGATACATGCGCACCGGATCGTCGGTGCGGTCGGTCGGCTCTTTCTTGGTGGTTGTGGCGGCAACGGCGGTGCCGGTCTGCTCGGCCAGTTCGTTGGCGTCTTCCTCGGCGTCGGCGGCGGTATCGCCGCCTTCCGGCTCCTCGCCCTGCTCGTCGTCCTCGACCACGTTGATGCCCATGTCGGACAGCATCGCCATCGTGTCCTCGATCTGCTCGGAGGTGACTTCCTCCGACGGCAGCACCGAATTCAGCTCGTCCATGGTGACATAGCCGCGCTTCTTGGCGGCCTTGATCATCTTCTTGACAGCATCATCGGAAAGGTCGAGCAGAGGGCCATCGGTGGCGCCTTCGCGTTCGGTTTCGACCTCTTCCTTTTCCTTTGTCGCCATAGTCTTTTTCTTCTCCTAGCGGCCGAACATCGAAGCCGCGTAAGCTGCCGGACCAGTGAAATCGGATGCGCTCGCTTGTGAAACGCGCTTCACCGGGCCAGTAACTGCATCTACGTTAAGTCCAGATTAACCCTGATATCTGTGGCAGGCAGCCTGCCTGTCCAGTGACCAGTACCTCACATCGCTGCATTTCCCGTCGACGCGGGTGCGGGTTAACGTTTCGAATCGTCCTGATTCCGCCATTCTGTCGGAAGGTCAAGCGCCTCTCGCATGATTCGCATGAAAAAAGCGAATCAATTACCCGACTTAGCCCGCCACGCGCCGATTGCACGCGCAACAACGCCTACACATTTCACTCTCATGCCCGAGCCCATTCCGCCCCGGTGGGCCGGAATCGGCTCTATCTTTCTTTTGGTGGAAGCATGATGTTTTCCCACTTTTCGGGATCATGCTCTAAGCCCGCCCGGCCCTGCCCGAGGACACGCCGAATCCTTCGATCAGCGCTTCCGTCGCCTGTACATCCTGGAATTGCGCCTGAATTTCGATCAGGTGCCGATAGTTTTCGTCCGTGGGATCGGTGGCGAGCGCCGCTTCCGCCTGTTTCAGCTCCTTATGTAAGGTACGCGCGCTGCGCTGCAAGTGCAGCGCCTGGCTGAAAGCGTCGCGGGCATCGTCAAGCGCGGCGGTTTCCAGCGCCGGCCACTGCCGCGCCCGCCGGATCAGGCCGACGGCGCGCTCCCAGATCTCCGCGCAGCCGGCGCGCTCGATTGTCGCGATCACCGCGTTACGGTCATTGGCCATGTCATGCGCCATCGCGTCGAGAATGGCGGCGTGCAGCCGCTGCAGGTCGGAGTTGGCGAGATCGAGAAACTCGATATGAGCGAAATTCTCGTCGATCAGCGCCGGATGGTTGACCAGCGCGACGATGATCGTCGCCTCACGCATCGACATCCCCTCGCTGCCGCGTTTGACCAGCGCCGACTGGCCGAGGCTTTGAGTGATCGCGATGCGGCCGCCGCCGCTCTTGGCGAACTGTCCGCCGGGCGCGGCCGCCTTGCCCTGGCCGCGCTCGCCTGGCCGGCCGCCATCTTGACGCCCATGGCGCGCACCGCGCTGCGAGCCGAAGAAGCTCAGAACGCGCTCGCGCATCTCCTGTTGATAGTGGTAGCGCAGGCTTTCGTCGCGGATGCGGCTGGTCAGCTCGCGCAGCGTCTTCTCCAGTTCCGCACGCCGCTCCGGCGTGTCGAAGACGCCGCCCGCCGTCTCGCGCATCCACAGAAGGTCGACCAGCGGCCTGGCGTCCGCCAATACGGCACGGAACGCGTCCGGCCCCTCGGCCTTGACCAGATCGTCGGGATCCTTGCCTTCCGGCAGCAGCGCGAAGCGCGCCGAGCGGCCGGCCTGCACCGACGGCAGCGCCATGTCGGCGGCCCGCCACGCCGCCTTCAGCCCGGCCTTGTCGCCGTCGAAGCACAGCATCGGCTCCGGCGCCATGCGCCAAAGCAGCTCGAGCTGGTTTTCTGTCAGCGCGGTACCGAGCGGCGCCACGACGTTCTCGAAGCCGGCCTGCGCCAGCGCGATCACGTCCATGTAGCCTTCGACGGCGATGACCGTGCCGCCCTTGGCCAGCGCCTTGCGGGCGCGGGCGAAATTGTAGAGCACATTGCCCTTGTGGAAGAGCTCGGTGTCGGGCGAGTTCATGTATTTGGCCAGGGCATCGGGCGCCAGCGCCCGCCCGCCGAAGGCGATGATCTTGCCGCGCGAATCCGGGATCGGGAACATGATGCGGTCGCGGAACCAGTCATAGGAAACCGGAATGTCGTCGCCGTGGCGCACCAGCCCGCAGGCCTCGATGTCGGCCTTCGGAACGCCTTTTGCCGCGAGATGCTCCTTCAACGCATTGCGGCTGTCGGGCGCGAAGCCGAGCCGGAACGATTGCTGCGTCGCCGGTGTCAGCCCGCGGTCACGCAGGTAGGCGCGGGCTTTCGCCCCCTCCGGCCCTTGCAGCCGCTCCCGGAAGAACGTGGTCGCCATCTCCATGACGTCGGTCAGGCTGGCGCGTTCCTTCTCGCGCCGCTCCTCTTGCGCATCACGAACCGGCATCGGCACGCCGGCCATGTCGGCGATCTTCTCGACCGCTTCGGGAAAGCTCATCCCGTCGAGTTCGGTGAGGAATTTGAAATGATCGCCAGAGACCGAGCAGCCGAAACAGTGATAGCGGCCCTTCTTGTCCTCGCAGTGGAAGGACGGGCTCTTCTCGCCATGGAACGGGCAGCAGGCCCAATAATCGCCACGCGGCGCGTTGGTCTTCTTCCTGTCCCACGCGACACGCTGGCCGATAACCGATGAAATCGGCACACGGTCGCGTATCTCGTCGAGGAAGGCGGGCGGAAAGCGCATCGGGCAACTCGTTTCCCGCTCATATAATCATGCCTGTCGGGGCCGACGACCCCTAATGCGGACCATACCCGGTTTCCACAGGGCAAAAAAGAAGGCGGCCGTTGCGGGCCACCTTCTCTTTTTCAGTTCCAGGCCGGGATTTAATGCGCGGCGAGCGCGCCGAAGATGACGCCGGAGACAATGCCGACCAGAACATAGTCGTTGCCGACGCGGATCCATTCCTGGCCGCGGCCGGGACGATGCAGGCCGTAGCGGCCGTAGTCGCGGATCGGCTGATGACGCTTCCAGCTCGAATATTTGTGGCCATTGCGCCAGTGGTTGCGCTTCACGACGACCTTCTTCTTGAAGACCCGCTTCTTCACATCGGCGTGGTGGCCGGGCTTCTGCCAGTCGACCTGGCCGTAATTCGACTGCGGGGCGTTCGGTGCATTCATCGGCGCGGCCTGGCCGGTGAGCGACGTGGCGGCCAGCATCGTGAAAGCGAGGGCGGAAAGGACAATGCGTTTCATAACAAGTCTCCTTGGTTGTCGATGCCAAAGGGATAGCCGCCACGGGATGAACCGAAACTGAATACTCGCATTACAATTATGTAATGAATTCCTTCATTTACCGCAGAGAATTGAACATCGCCGCAAAGCGAGGCGCCAGAAGCGCGGCGACGTTGCCATCCGCGGCACGAGCGCGGCTTGGCGATGCAACCATCCGCGCGTCCGTCCATTTTCCGACACGGCCTGTCGCGCCGCAACGGACCCTTGAAATCGACAAGATTTTATTATCCGGCTAAAATATCCGAGCTATTATCGACGACTGTCATGATCATGATTCGTAATCCTGTTTTTCACCCTGCTCGCCACGCTGTCCGCGTCGCGCCCCCTGCCTGCGTGCGGGCACCGCGATGAGCGGTTCGGTGGTTCTTCTGCATCTGGCCGGCGCGGTGGCGCTGATGCTGTTTGCCACCCGCATGGTGAAGACCGGCGTCGAACGCGCCTATGGCGACGTGCTGCGCCACAAATTGCGCGCCACCATGCGCAATCCGATCATGGCGGTGCTGGCCGGCACCGGCCTCGCCATCGCCCTGCAGAGCTCCACCGCCGTCACGCTGCTGGTCGGCTCCTTCGCCGGCTCCGGCATCGTCTCGGGCGCCGCCGGCCAGCTTGCCGTGCGCGGCGCCGAGATCGGCTCGGCGCTGGTGGTCAAGCTGCTCACCTTCGATCTCACGCTGCTGGTGCCGCTCTGCCTGATCACCGGCACGGTGATGTTCATGGCCACCGAGCGGCGCGACTGGCGCCAGTCCGGCCGCATCCTGGTCGGCATCGGCCTTTTGATCCTGTCGCTTGAAATGATCGGCCAGGCATCGGAGCCGCTGCGCAACAGCCAGCTCCTGCCGGTCATCATCAATTACTTTTCCAGCGATTCCATCACCGCCTATCTGCTGGCGGCACTGATCACCTGGCTGTTCCAGTCGAGCATCGCGGCGGTTCTCCTGATGGCAACGCTGGCCGGCCGTGGCCTGATCACGCCGGAACTCGGCGTCGTTCTCATCCTCGGCGTCAATCTCGGTTCTTCGATCATCGCGCCGATGCTGACCCGCTCCTCGAGCCCCGAAGTGCGTGTCGTCCCGATCGGCAACCTCTTGATGCGCGGGCTTGGCTCGCTGGTCATGCTGATCGTGGTCATGATCTTCAGGCCGCACTTCGCCTTCCTCGGTTCGACGGCGGCGGATCAGATCGTCAACGCCCACATCCTGTTCAATGTGCTGATCCTCCTGGCCGGCCTGCCGCTGGCCGCGTTCGTCTACCGCGCCTCGGAGAAGATCGTCGCACTGGGCACCCGGTCGGCGCCGGCCGGCACGCTGGACGTTGTCGAACTGTCGGCGCTCAACGAAAGCGCGCTCGACGTGCCGAGCCAGGCGCTGGCCAACGCTACGCGGGAGGTGGTGCGGGTCTGCGAGACGGTCGAGATCATGCTCAAGCGTATCATCGAGCTCTACGAGAGCGCCGACGCCGACAAGATCAAGGCGCTGGCAGCCCTTGACGACCGTGTCGACCGCAAGCACGCGGCGATCAAGCTCTATCTGGCCAAGGTCACCAAGAACCCGCTGACCGAGGACGAGGCGCTGCGCTGCCAGGAGCTCATCGGCGCCTGCGTCAAGCTGGAGCAGGTCGGCGACATCATCGTGCGCAACATGCTGGTGCATGTGAAGAAGAAGCTCGAACGCGGGCTGGAATTCACCGACGAAGGCTGGCGCGAACTGTGCGCCTTCCACGCCTCGGTGCTCGCCAATGCGCGGCTTGCCTTCAACGTGCTGGTGTCGCGCGATCCCGAAACCGCCCGCCAGCTGGTGCTGGAAAAGGACCAGTTGCGCGATCGCGAGAAGGAAACCAGCGCCAGCCATTTCGTGCGCCTGCGCGACGGCACTGCCAAGAGCGTCGAGACCAGCTCGATCCACCTCGACACCATCCGCGACTTGAAGCAGATCAACTCACTGCTCGCCTCGATGGCCTATCCCGTGCTGGAAGAGCGCGGTCTGCTCACCGGATCGCGGCTGAAGGCGAGCTGATTCACGGCCATCGCGCACACCCGTCCTCGTTTCGGCGGCAAAATACCTTTGCTCTGTTTCCATCAGTCAGGATAAGGGTCGGTTGGCCCAGCCTTTCGGAGGAAATCGATGGATACCCATTCACGCAGTTTCGCCAAGGCGCTTTCCTGGCGCGTGACCGGCACCATCGACACGATGATCATTTCGCTGGTCGTGACCGGAAGCCTCAAGCTCGCCGCGACCATCGGCCTGACCGAGGTCGTCACCAAGTCGCTGCTCTACTATTTCCACGAACGGGCGTGGCTCAAGATTCCATACGGACGCAAGACCCCGGCGTAGCGCCCCCGGGCGCGACGGCCGCCGCCTTACCCAGCCGCCGCGCGGCCGGTGACACGAGAATCGATCAAGAAAAGCTAAAGCGGCGTCCATAATTTCTGGATTGCCCACGAGGCGCATCCATGGTTTGAGGCCCGCACTCGAGGATCGCTCCCCGCCATGTCGCTGCCGCTTATCGCCCTGTTCATCGCCGCCTTCGCGTTCGGCACCACCGAATTCGTCATCGCCGGCGTGTTGCCGCAAGTGGCGGACGGGCTTGGCGTTTCGGTTCCCTCCGCCGGCTATCTCGTTTCCGGCTATGCCTGCGGCATCGCCATCGGCGGTCCGCTGCTGGCGCTCGCTACCAAGTCGCTGTCGCGCAAAACCTTGCTGCTCGGCCTCGCCCTCGCCTTTACCATCGGCCAGGCGGCCTGCGCGCTGGCGCCCGACTTCACCTCGATGCTGCTTTTGCGCATTGCCGTCGCGGTAGCGCATGGCGCCTATTTCGGCGTCGCCATGGTTGTCGCGGTGGGCCTTGTGCGCGAGGACCAGCGCGGCATGGCGGTCGCCGTCATCCTGTCCGGCCTCACCGTCTCCAACGTCATCGGCGTGCCGGCGGGTACCGCGATCGGCAACATCTGGGGCTGGCGCGCGACCTTCTGGGTGATGTGCGCGCTCGGCGTGGCGGCAACGCTTGCCATGGCGGCGCTGCTGCCGCGCACCACAGGCTCGTCGGCCAGGCCCGCCGGCCTTGCCCGCGAGGTTCGCGTGCTGGCGCGACAGCAGGTCTGGACCTCGCTGATCCTCATGCTGATGCTGATGATCGGCCAGTTCGGACTATTCACCTACATCACGCCGACGCTGCTGGAGGTCACCGGCCTAGACGAGGGCCTGGTGCCCTGGGTGCTGCTACTCAACGGCGTCGGCGCCACGCTCGGCGTCTTCCTCGGCGGCAAGCTCTCCGACTGGAAGCTGATGCCGTCGCTGATCACCATGCTGGCCCTGCAGACGGTGACGCTCGCCGTCATCTATGCCGTCAGCCCCTATCCGGTGCCGATGGTTATCGCCATCGTCGTCTGGGGCGGGCTCAACTTCGCCATCGGCACACCGATCCAGACCCGCATCCTGGCCTGGACCGCCGACGCCTCGAACCTCGCCTCGTCGCTCATTCCGTCAGGCTTCAATGTCGGCATCGCGCTGGCCGCGTCGCTGGGCGCCGCCATGCTCAATGCCGGCTTCGGCTACCGCAGCCTGCCGCTGCTTGGCGCTTTCGCCATGCTGGTCGCCGTCGCGGTCGCGCTCGGCTCGTATGTCTGGGAGTGGCGCAGCAACGCCACGCCGCCGCTGACGGCCCCAGCCGAGTAGCGACCTCAGCCCTTCGTCTCTTTCAACACGTCGATGAAGGCGCGCAGCGCCGGCGGCACCAGCCGGTGGCCTGGATAATAGAGGAACAAGCCGGGAATGGGCGGACACCAATCGTCCAGCACGCTGACGAGCGATCCCTGATCGAGGTAAGGCTTGGCAGTCTTGTCCGATATGTAGGCGACGCCCATGTCGCAAGCCGCTGCTTCGGCCATCAACTCCATATTGTCGAGTGTCAGTACGCCCTGAACGTCGATGGCAATCTCCTGGCCATGTTTCTCGAACTCCCACCGATAGGGCTTACCGCTCGGCAGGCGGAACCGGATGCAGGTTTGATCCCCGAGATCATCTGGCGTGTGCGGAGCCGGGCGGCCGGCGAGATAGGCCGGCGATGCAACGGCGATGAAGCGTGTCGGCCCACCGAAGCGCACCGCGACCATATCCTGCGGTACGGCCTCGCCCAGGCGGATGCCGGCATCAAAGCCTTCGGCGACGATATCGACCAGCTTTCCCTCGGTGACGAGATCGAGCGAGACCTGGGGGTAGCGCTGAAGAAACGACGGCAACACGGATCTGAGCAACAGCCGGGCACCGATCTCGCTGGTGTTGATCCGCAGTGTCCCTGAGGCAAGACCGCGGAAGTCATCAACCTCGGCTAGTGCCGCATCGATATCCGACAAGAGCGGCCGCAGGCGTGCGACCAGCCGTTCGCCAGCCTCGGTCGGCGCAACGCTGCGTGTGGTGCGATTGAGCAGGCGCACGCCCATCCCCCGCTCCAGCGTCCGCATCATGTGGCTGAGCGTCGAGGGGGACAGGCCAAGATCGTCGGCCGCCTTGCGGAAGCTGCGATGCAAGACGATTGCGGCCAGCGCCGTCAATTCGGGAAGTCCGGGCTTCGAATTCATGGTGAATCTTCATCAACCTATCCAAAATTGAACGGATAGTATCATGAGTTGGGTGGAGTAGTCTTGGCCGAAGTCAACAACGAAAGGACTTCTCCCATGGCCAAGACATGGTTCATCACCGGCACCTCGTCCGGTTTCGGACGGCTTCTGATGGAAAGGCTTCTGGTCCGTGGCGATCGAGTTGCCGCAACGGTGCGGAGGCCGCAGGCGCTGGCCGATTTGAAAGCGCATCATGGCGATCACCTCTGGATCGCTTCTCTTCAAATGACCGACAGCGATGCGATCAAGGCAACGATCGGCAAAGCCTTTGACGATCTAGGGCACATCGATGTCATCGTCAGCAACGCCGGTTACGGCCTGTTCGGCGCCGCCGAAGAGCTTGACGACAACCAGATCCGCGACCTGATCGACACAAATCTTGTCGGCTCCATCCAGGTAATCCGGGCAGCACTGCCGCATCTGAGGAAACAGCGCGGCGGTCGCATCCTGCAAGTCTCTTCGGAGGGTGGCCAGATGGTCTATCCCGGTTTCAGCCTCTACCACGCCACCAAATGGGGCATCGAAGGCTTCGTTGAATCCGTTCGGCAGGAGGTAGCGTCCTTTGGCATCGGCTTGACACTCGTCGAGCCCGGACCGACGCAGACGAACTTCGGCGCCAGCCTGATCAGTTCCCAGTCTGAGGAAATCTATGCGAACACGCCGGTCGGCGACCTGCGCAAGGCCTTTGCCGAGGGCTCGTTCGACGTCAAGGGCGACCCGCACAAGATGGTCGAAGCGATGATTGCTTCGGTCGAGCAGAATCCCGCTCCGCGCCGATTGACCTTCGGCGCTACCGCCTACGCCTCGATCCGCAGCGCGCTCCAAGGCAGGCTCACGGAACTGGAGAACCAGAAGGACGCAGCGCTCGCGATGGATATCGACCCCTGACGGCTAGCGGTTGAGCGGCGTCCGCCGAACGCCGGATCACCCCCGCCAGCGCAGCAAGCGCATGGCGTTGGCGGTCACCAGCACGGTGGCGCCCGTGTCGGCCAGGATCGCCGGCCACAGGCCGGTGATGCCGGCAATGGTGGTGACGGAACACCGCCTTCAGCCCGAGCGCCACGGTGATGTTCTGGCTGATATTGGCCATCACCGCCCGCGACAGCCGCACCATGCGCGCGACATCCGTGACGCGGCCATGCAGGATCGCCGCGTCCGCCGTTTCCAATGCCACATCGGTGCCGCCTCCCATGGCGATGCCGATATCGGCGGCGGCCAGCGCCGGCGCGTCGTTGATGCCGTCGCCGACCTTGGCCACTTTCAGCCCCTCGCGCTGCAAGTCACCGACGATGCGCTGCTTGTCCTGAGGCAACAGCTCTGCCCGCGCCTCGATGCCGAGCGAAGCGGCGATGGCTTGCGCCGTGCGGCGGTTGTCGCCGGTCAGCATCACCGTGCGGATGCCCTCGGCCTTCAGCGCCATGATGCCGGCCGCCGCATCCGGTCGCGGCTCGTCGCGCATGGCGATCAGCCCTGCCACCACGCCATCGGCCATCAGCACCGAGACGGTCTTGCCCTGGCCGTTGAGGCTGTCGATGGCAAGGCGTTGCGCTTCGGTCATCACCACGCGCTCGCTCGCCGCCTGGCCGGAGCCAAGGAAGACGGCGACGCCGCCGACGCTGCCTTCGACACCTTTGCCCGGGATCGCCTTGGCAACCAGCGCCGGCGGCACCGGCGCCTTGTCGGCCTTGGCCCTGTCCAGGATGGCCGTCGCCAGCGGATGGCTGGAGCCCTGCTCCAGTGCCGCCGCCAGCGCCAGCACGGTGCGTTCATCGCCCCCATACGCCACGATGTCGGTCACCACCGGCTTGCCCGCGGTCAGCGTGCCGGTCTTGTCGAAGGCGACGGCGGTGATCCGGCGAAAGCCTTCCAGCACCGCGCCGCCCTTCATCAACAGGCCACGCCGCGCGCCGGTCGCCAGACCGGCGGCGATCGCCGCCGGCGTCGAGATGACCAGCGCGCAGGGGCAGCCAATCAGCAGGATCGCCAGGCCCTTGTAGATCCATTCGTTCCAGTCACCGCCGGCGACGAGCGGCGGCAGCAGCGCCACCAGCGCACCAACCCCCAGCACCCCCGGCGTATAATATCGCGAGAAACGGTCGATGAAGCGCTCGGTCGGCGCCTTGGATTCCTGCGCCTCCTCCACCAGACGAACCACCCGGGCGATGGTGTTGTCGGCGGCGGCGGCGCTGACCCGAACCTTGAGCACGCCGTCGCTGCTGATCGTACCGGCAAAGACGGTTTCCGCGATTCCCTTGCGCTTCGGCGTGCTCTCCCCTGTCACCGGCGCTTCGTCGATATCGCTCGACCCTTCGACAATCTCGCCATCGGCTGGAATGCGGTCGCCCGGCCGCACCACGATCACATCGCCGACCACAAGCAGGTCGGCGGGAACTTCGATCGTGCCGCCCGGCCGCTCGACCAGTGCCGTCTTCGGCACCAGGTCGGCAAGCCCCTGGATGCTGGCCCGCGCGCGGCCTGCGGCGACACCTTCCAGAAGTTCGCCGATCAGGAACAGCACCACCACCGCGGCCGCTTCTTCCGTGGCGCCGATCATCACGGCGCCGGCGGCGGCTATGGTCATCAATGTCTCGATCGAGAACGGCGTGCCGGCCAATGCCGCCATCAGCGCGCGCCGCGCGATCGGCACCAGGCCGACCAGCAGAGCGACCAGGAAAACCCAGCGCTCGGCCACAGGGAACAAATGGCCGATGCCGTAGGCGGCAACAAGCGCTGCCGCGCAAGCCAGTGTCAGCACCGCCCGGCGGGAGCGCCACCACGCCTGCCCCGGCTCGGCATCGCCGTGGAGATGAGATGGGCCCGTGGCCGCCTTGGCGAGCTGTTCGCCGCCATGGTCATGATCATGGTTCCCGTGATCGTGGCCTTCATGGTCGTGGTCGGCATGGTCATGCACGATCGCCGGGGATGTGCGTCCATCGGTCCCGGCTTCGGCCTTGACGATGCCGTAGCCCAGGCGCGCAACCTGCTGCAGCACCTTGTCGTCGTTGAGCGAACCGCCGTGGCTGACGGTCATGCTGGCGCCGGTCACCGAAACCGAGACATCGGCGACGCCGTCGAGGCGGCGTATCGCCGTATCGATCTTGGCCGCGCAGGAGGCGCAGTCCATGCCGCCGATCCTGAACCGCGTCTGCCTGAATGGTGTTTGCTCGTGGGGAGCCGTCATCCCGTCACCTGTCCGTCTCACTCGCGAACCATCTGCTCGCATGTCTTGAACCTTGATGTCAGGCACTATAATTGCTCTAGTCACTAGAGCTTCAAGAGGCAAAATTCATGTTTTCGATCGGGGATCTCTCCCGCCGCACCGGGGTCAAGGTGCCGACCATCCGCTACTACGAGCAGATGGGGCTGGTCGCGGCGCCTGAGCGCTCGGAAGGCAACCAGCGCCGCTATTCCAGGCAGGAGCTGGAGCGGCTGGCCTTCATCCGCCACGCCCGCGACCTCGGCTTTGCCGTCGAGGACATCCGCTCGCTGATCGAGTTGAGCGGCCACCCGGAGCAGCCCTGCGGCCACGCCGACCGGATCGCCGGGGAACAGCTGATTTCCGTACGGGAAAAGATCGCACAGCTGAAGCGACTGGAAGCCGAGCTGGAGCGCATCGCCTCCTGCTGCGACGGCAAGACGGTCGGCGACTGCTACGTCATCCGCGCGCTGTCCGACCACGCGCTGTGTGCCGACGAGCACATCTGACACATGACCAGGACTGTCGTTGACTACGGCTTGACCTGCGGCATCCTGCCGGCGGGCGCTCATAACGCGATCACCGACGTGCACGGCGTACGCGTCGGTCACTGCACACTGCGCACCGGCGACATCAACACCGGTGTGACCGCGATCCTGCCGCATGGCGGGAATCTGTTTCGCGAGAAGGTGATGGCGGCAAGCCATGTCATCAACGGTTTCGGCAAGACTGTCGGCCTGACGCAGGTGCAGGAACTCGGCACCATCGAAACGCCGATCCTGTTGACCAACACGCTCTCGGTCGGCACCTGCGCCACGGCGCTGATCCGCGAGGCGATCCGCCTGAACCCGGATATCGGCCGCACGACCGGAACCGTCAATCCGCTGGTCGGCGAATGCAATGACGGTCCGCTCAACGATATCCAGGCACTGGCGATTACCGAGGAGCACGCCCGCGCCGCGCTGGCGGACGCCCACGAAGGTTCGGTCGAGCAGGGCAATGTCGGCGCCGGGACGGGGATGAGCTGCTTCGGCTTCAAGGGCGGCATCGGCTCGGCGTCGCGAAAGATCAATCTGGCTGGCGAACGCCATCTTGGCGTTCTCGTCCTGTCGAATTTCGGCAGGGCCGGCGACCTCATTCTGCCCGATGGGCGCAGGCCCGATCCCAGGCAACCGGACCAGCCCGAACGCGGCTCGATCATGGTCGTGCTGGCGACCGATGTCCCGCTCGAACACCGCCAGCTCGAGAGAGTGGCGCGCCGCGCCGGAGCAGGCATCGCCAGGCTTGGCTCCTTCTGGGGCCATGGCAGCGGCGATATCGCCATCGCCTTCAGCACCGGCAATTTGGTCGATCACGATGAAACCCGCGACCTGCCGCCGCTGATGACCCTGAACGAAGCGCGCATCGACCTGCTTTTCCGGGCGGCGACCGAGGCCACGCAGGAAGCCGTGTTGAACTCCATGCTTTCAGCCGACGCCTTCACGGGCCGGGCCGGTTCGCATCGCGCGTCGCTCGGCGACTGGCTGCGCGACCAGGCCGAAAGGCTGTAAAGCGAGCTACAGCTCGATCCGGAACCGCAGGCTCTCCACCCCGCCATAGGCGGCGTCCTCGAAAAAGCGCCCGACGAGCTTGCCGCCATTGGCCAGGATCACCTTGTGCGACGCCGGATTGCCTGGCTTGGCGGTGATCTCGACATGGGCCAGCCCGACCGCCCTCGCCTCGTCCAGCATCAGCCGCAGCGCTTCGGTCGCGTAGCCGCGCCGCCGCTTCCAAGGCACCACCGCGTAGCCGATATGGCCAAGCACATGCGGCGGCAGCTCTGCCGTGCCCGGTTGCCAGCGAAAGCCGATCGAGCCAGCGGCCTCGCCATCCCAGATCCAGCGGCGGAAGCCCGGCAGGCGCGGCACTTGCCTGCCGTCGGGCAAGGTGATCGGACCGCCCCCGGCCTCGGGATCGTCGAGGTCGGCGAGAAAGGCCACGGGATCCTTTTCGATCGCGGCAAGCTGCTCGCGTGTCGCTTGGAGCAGCCGCACATTGTCCGGCGACCAGCCGCGCTCGAGTGCTGCCTTGTAGGATGGCAGATGCTCAAGCGCGGGTTTGACGATTTCAACCATGCTGCACCGGCGGAGACGCTGTTCCGACAAGATAGCAGCGTCGCTCGGGAAGGAACGTGCCACCGGGGCGCAGCCTCTTGCGACAGGGCCGCGTTCCCATCGCTGGAAACGCGGCCCTGGTCTATGTCGTCGGGAGCGGTGGACCCCCTGACGCGGCTGTTGAGCCGCGCCGGATTGCCTTTGCCGGCTCAGGCGATGTCGAAGCGGTCGGCGTTCATCACCTTGGTCCATGCCACGACGAAATCGCGGGCGAACTTCGCCTTGGCGTCCTTCGTCGCGTAGACTTCGGCCAGCGCGCGCAGCTGCGAGTGCGAACCGAAGATCAGGTCGGCGCGGGTACCGGTCCATTTGACTTCGCCGGTCTTGCGGTCGCGGCCTTCGAACACGTCCTTGGCGTCCGAGGTCGCCTTCCACTCCGTGCCCATGTCGAGCAGGTTGACGAAGAAGTCGTTGCTCAGCGTTTCCGGCCGCTTGGTGAAGACGCCATGCTTCGACTGCCCGGCATTGGCACCGAGAACGCGCAGGCCGCCGACCAGAACCGTCATTTCCGGCGCGGTCAGCGTCAGCAGTTGCGCCCGGTCGACCAGCGCCTCCTCGACGGTCAGCCGCTGCTTGCCGCTGACATAGTTGCGGAAGCCGTCGATTGTCGGCTCCAGCGGCGCGAAGGAATGGATGTCGGTCTGCTCCTGCGAGGCGTCCATGCGGCCAGGCCAGAAGGGGACATCCACGCTGTGACCGGCATCCTTCGCGGCTTTCTCGATGGCGGCATTGCCGCCGAGAACGATCAGGTCGGCAAGCGAGACCTTCTTGTTGCCGGTCTGCGAGGCATTGAAGTCCTTGGCAATGACTTCGAGCTTGTCGAGCACCTTGGCGAGTTCGGCCGGCTGGTTGACCGCCCAGTCCTTCTGCGGGCTGAGGCGAATGCGCGCGCCGTTGGCGCCGCCGCGCTTGTCGGAGCCACGGAAGGTCGAGGCCGACGCCCACGCCGCCGAGACCAATTGCGACACCGACAGGCCGGACCCCAGGATCTTGGCCTTGAGCGCTTCGGCGTCCTGTTCGTCGATCAGCACATGATCGACCGCCGGAATGACGTCCTGCCGGGGCAGCTCTTCCTTCGGCACGAGCGGGCCGAGATAGCGGGCGAGCGGGCCCATGTCGCGGTGGGTCAGCTTGTACCAGGCACGCGCGAACGCGTCGGCGAACTGATCCGGGTTTTCGTGGAAGCGCTTCGAGATCGTCGCGTAGGAAGGATCGAACCGCAGCGCGAGGTCGGTGGTCAGCATCGAGGGTGCATGACGCTTTCCAGCATTGTGCGCATCCGGCACCGTGCCGGCGCCGGCGCCGCCCTTCGGCGTCCACTGATGCGCGCCGGCCGGGCTCTTGGTCAGTTCCCATTCGAAGCCGAACAGATTGTCGAAGAAATTGTTGCTCCACTTGGTCGGCGTCGTTGTCCAGGTCACTTCCAAGCCGCTGCCGATGGCGTCGCCACCCTTGCCGGTGCCGAACTTGCTGGCCCAGCCGAGGCCCTGCTGCTCGATATCGGCGGCTTCCGGCTCGGCGCCGACAAGTGCTGCATCGCCCGCGCCATGGGTCTTGCCGAAGGTGTGGCCGCCGGCGATGAGCGCGACGGTCTCCTCGTCGTTCATGGCCATGCGGGCAAAAGTATCGCGGATGTCACGCGCCGAGGCCAGCGGATCCGGATTGCCGTTGGGGCCTTCCGGGTTGACGTAGATCAGACCCATCTGCACGGCGGCGAGCGGGTTCTGCAGGTCGCGGTCGCCACTGTAGCGCTCGTCGGCCAGCCACTTGCCTTCAGGACCCCAGTAGATGTCCTGCTCGGGCTCCCACACGTCGGCGCGGCCGCCGGCGAAACCGAAGGTCTTGAAGCCCATCGATTCCAGCGCGACATTGCCGGTAAGGATCATAAGGTCGGCCCAGGAGATCTTGCGGCCGTATTTCTGCTTGATCGGCCACAACAGCCGGCGCGCCTTGTCGAGATTGACGTTGTCCGGCCAGCTGTTCAGCGGCGCGAAGCGCTGCTGGCCGGCTCCGGCGCCGCCACGACCGTCGGCGATGCGGTAGGTGCCGGCGCTGTGCCACGCCATGCGGACGAACAGCGGCCCGTAATGGCCGAAGTCGGCCGGCCACCACTCCTGCGAATCCGTCATCAGCGCATGCAGGTCCTTGATCACGGCGTCGAGGTCGAGGCTCTTGAACTCCTCGGCATAGTCGAACGCCTCACCCATCGGATCGGACAGCGGCGACTGCTGATGGAGAACCTGGACATTGAGCTGATTCGGCCACCAGTCGCGGTTGACCCTGCCAACGGCAGTGTGCACGACCGGGCATTTGCCCTTGCTGTTGTCGTCGGTGTTGGCGTCCATGTCTTTCTCCGATCGTGGCTGTGTTGGGCGTTGCCTCAACTGCTGCGTGAACAAGGGTTATGAATACCCTTGGAAGACGGTCCGCTCCGTCGCCTGCGCGATGGCCAGGAGCCCGAATATGCGAAATGTCCTACTGCCGGGAGCTTGCCTTGGACAAGACTGTCTTGAAAACAAAACAGGCCCGATCGCACCACTCATGCCCATGAGGTCGGGCCTGTGTGACACCGGCTGCTCCTATCTCCCTTACCGCTCCTATAGCAAAGCAGCTTGATTAGTTTAAGTTGGATTTCCTGATTACAGCGATAAGATGACATTATGGCGAACCTGACGCTGAAGCAGCTGCGCTATTTCGAAGCGCTGGCGCGACATAACCACTTCGGACGCGCGGCGGATGCCTGTGCGATCTCGCAGCCTGCGATCTCGGTGCAGATCAAGGAATTGGAAGAGACGCTGGGCACGGAGCTTTTCGAAAGAGGCGCGCGCCAGGTCCGGCTGACCAATTTCGGCGAGGAATTCGCGCTCCGCGTCCGCGACATCCTGCGTTCGGTGGATGAACTGGCGGACTTGGCGCGGGCCTCGCGCGACCATCTGGTGGGACGGCTGCGCATCGGCGTGATCCCGACGATCGCGCCATATCTTCTGCCCGCCATCATCGGCAACCTCGCCCGCATGCATGATGGCCTCGATATCCACGTGCGCGAGACGCAGACGCAGAAGCTGATCCAGGAGCTGGCCGACGGTCGGCTCGACGCGGCCATTGTCGCGCTGCCGGTGTCGGAACCTTCACTGACCGAAATCGTGCTGTTCGCGGAGAACTTCGTGCTGGTCCGGCCGGGCGAAGACGAGGGTAAGCCGGTACCCAACCGCGAAATGCTGCGCGAGATGCGGCTGCTCCTGCTGGAAGAAGGCCATTGTTTCCGTGACCAGGCGCTGTCGTTCTGCAACATGCATTCGGCTCGACCTAGGGAACTGCTGGACGGCAGCTCGCTGTCGACCCTCGTCCAGATGGTCGGCGCCGGCGTCGGCGTCACCTTGATCCCGGAAATGGCCGTGCCGGTGGAGACACGCTCGGCCTGTGTCTCCATCGCCCGCTTCGCCAGCCCGCAGCCCTCGCGAACGATCGGCATGATCTGGCGCAAGACAAGCCCGATCGCCAGGCAGCTCCTGCGGATTTCCGAAGTGGTTCGCCAGTCGGCCGACGCGATGCGCGAGCAGCACGGTCCGGCATCGGTCGCGCAGCCCTTCGACCTGCCGGCGGCAGCGCAATGAGGGCCGCCTGACCTGATCCTCAGCCCATTGCCTGGAACCTGATTTCACCCCTGTTGAGGAAACAGGTCTTGTTGAACAGCGACAGATCCAGCGGGTTCGGCAACCGGACATCGCCGATATCGGGACACGGCTTCTTCGCCGGATCGTATGAGCGGTCGATCTGCGAGATGAAGACGAGGATCAACCCCCTGTCGCGCGCAAAGGCCTTCAGCGTGCGGACCTGCGCCATCAGGTCCGGGTTCTCCCGCTTCTGATCGAGCAGTTGCAGATAGTCTATGACCACCAGCGTGCCGCACGCCGCCGCCGCCAACGCCCTGACGATGTAGTCGGCACTGATCGCGTCGGAATTGTCGAATTCGAACAAGTGGTTGAAATGCGCCGGCTCCGCCCCGATGGCGCGAAACCGGTCCAGCACATCCTTTTGCGTGTACTCCAGCGTGAAAAAGACACCCCGATTGCCGGACTTCATGGCCTCCACCGCGAGTTCGAGGCTCATCAGGGTCTTGCCGTGCCCTGGTCGCGCGCCGACCAGAACCAGGTCGCCGGGCGCCAGTTGCGCGAACAGTCCGCCGGCAGGCGCCGTTTCGGCTGCCTTGCTTGCGAGCAGGCTCCAGCTGGCAAAGCCTTCTTGTGCCGCAATACGGTCGAGCGCTTCGTGGAGCGGAACCTTGCCCTCGCGGGACAACAACCTGGCTTGACGCTTCAGCCTGTGGACAGGCGCGGATAGCTTCATCACAACCTCCTGGTGCGAGCCGTCTTCGCAACCCCTCCTTATGCCTGGTGCTCGAACAGTCGGTTCGGTGGTCGGATAGCCCCGCATGAATGATGCTTTCCCAGCGGAGGGAGGAGGCGCGGGCCGCGCCAGAATCAAATCATAGCCCAATCCTTGAGGATCGAAAATCGGGGATGTTCACAGCGGGCAATTTCGGCATCGACATGCGGGGCGCTGAACAAGATGTGTTTCGCCGATTGGCGCAAGGCCATTTATGATGGATTCACGGCGGCAACACCCGCAAGGACTCTGGAATGACCTCGACAGGAGAATTGATCCGGTGCGGTTGAAATCTGTCCCGCTGGGTGTCGTCACCAGCCTCGTCCTCGTCATCATCGCCTTGACGGCATCGGTCCGGTCTTTTGCCGCATTGCAGCCATCGGGCGTTCCGGCCTGGCTGCAGGCTCATGTCGGCGAAGGCGAAGGTCAAATCGCACAAGTGGTGCTGGAGCGGGCCCGCGCGCTTTACCTGAAGAAGGTAGGCGAAGGCGCCGTCAAGAATCCCTGCTACTTCGCCATGGACGCGACACGCCCCGGCGACCTGGGCAATGGCGAACTAGGGCGCCGCTACTACATCATCTGCGAAGCCAACCAGTCGTTTCGCGCGGTTTCGGCGGGTCACGGCGGCGGCCGGAATTTGAAAGGCGTCGTCGATTTCGCGAATGGAAGACGGTGCGCGAAGAACTTCGGCAATGCGATGGATTCGGAATTGACGGCCGGCGGGGCCTACATGACCGGCGAGGAGAAAACATCGTTCAAGGGCTACTACCGCGTCGGGGCGAAACAGGACGCGGTTTTCCAGCGCACCTTCGTGCAGTTTGACGGCGAAGGCGAAGCCGCCAACGCCAGACAGCGGGTGATCGGTGGCCACGCGGCCCAGGTGCTGCGCGGCATGTGTTTTCGGAAAAGTCCGAACCGCTCATATGCCGACCATGATGGCTACGTGCCGTTTGGCAAGCTGGTGGATTACGCCGGCGGCCGCAGCAATGGCTGCACCAGTTGGTCACCGGCGGATGCGGAGCGGATCGTCCCGATGGTGAAGGACAATCCGACCACGCTCTATATCTATCCTGAATCACGCGACATCGCCGCCATCGCCCAAGCGGTGGCGGCCGGTCGTTCGCTGTCGGGTGCCGGACCCTATTGGAATGCATCCTGCCTGAAGGAAATCGGCTCTCCGAAATTCTGGCCGCGAAAGACCCTCGAGCCAATCATCGCGCAATACAAGAAGGATCATCCGGCACCGCCGCCCCAGCCGGTGCCGATTTGCAAGGAACCGTGAGGTTCGCGCTCCGATAGACCGCGAACCTCACGCACTGTGTTGGCTACGCGCTCCCGTTCAGCGCACAAAATCGAGCACGACCTGCATGAAGTCTGCGGGGTATTCAATATTCGACAGGTGAACCGCCGGCAGAGAGCGGGAAATCGCCTACTGCAACAGACCCTTGACGATCCCGCTCGCCTTGCCGAAATCCATCTGGCCGGCATATTTCTGCTTCAGCGCGGCGATCACCTTGCCCATGTCCTTCTGGCTGGCGGCTCCCGTCGCCGCGATCGCCTCGCGCGCCGCCGCCGCTATTGCGGCGTCGTCGAGCTGCGTCGGCAGGAAGTCGCGGATGATCTCCATCTCGCCGCGCTCCTGCGCCGCCAGCTCAGGCCGCTTGCCGTCGTCGAATGCCTTGGCCGATTCCTCGCGCTGCTTCACCATCTTGGCCAGGATCTGCAGGATCTCCTCGTCGCTGGCCGGCTGCTTGCCGGCGCCGCGATTGGCGATGTCGCGGTCGTGGATGGCGGCCTGGATCAGACGCAGCGTCGGCAGCCGGTGCTTGTCCTGCGCCTTCATCGCGCTCTTCAGGGATTCGGCGATTTTTCCGCGCATGGTGCTTTCTCCTTCGATCGGCGCGGACAATAGCGCCGGGGACAAGCCAACGCAAACCCTGATATGTCAGGGCAAGCCTCTGATATTGCTTGATGAAATAAATCCAAACGGCATTTCGCATCATCATTGACCGCTCTGCCCCGTTCCCCTATGTACTGGGCCTTGCATGAACTGAAGATAAGGTGCGTGGAAGCCGCGAATTCGCTGCTTTGCGCGGTTTGCTGCGCGGATGGCCCGCCGGGCCGATTGAAACGCACAGCCCGATAGGAGTGCCGCTATGGCCGAGATGACGCCCGCCTGGACCACAGACAAGCCGACCGCCCTTCTGGTGCTGGCCGACGGCACTGTCATCGAGGGTCGCGGCCTGGGCGCCACCGGTTCCGCTGTCGCCGAAGTCTGCTTCAACACCGCGCTCACCGGCTACCAGGAAATCCTCACCGACCCGTCCTATGCCGGCCAGATCGTCACCTTCACCTTCCCGCATATCGGCAACATCGGCACCAATGACGAGGACATCGAGGATCTCAATCCGGCCGCCCGCGCCGGCGCCGTCGGTGCCGTGTTTAAGGCCGATGTCACCAACCCCTCCAACTATCGCGCCGGCACCGGTCTCGACCAGTGGCTGAAGAAGCGCGGCATCGTTGCCCTGTCGGGCATCGACACCCGCGCGCTGACCGCGCTGATCCGCGAAAAGGGCATGCCCAATGCCGTCATCGCGCATGCGCCGGACGGCGTGTTCGACCTCGACGATCTGAAGCGGCGCGCCGCCGCGTGGTCCGGCCTGATCGGGCTCGATCTCGCCAAGGAGGTCACCTCGGGCCAGTCTTCCGTGTGGCGCGAGACGCCATGGGTTTGGAACGAAGGCTTTGGCGAACAGGCCGAGCCGTCCATGCATGTCGTGGCCATCGATTATGGCGTCAAGCGCAACATATTGCGCCTGCTCGCCGGTCTCGGCGCCAAGGTCACCGTGGTTCCGGCCAGCACCGGCGCCGAGGAAATCCTCGCCATGCAGCCGGACGGCATCTTCCTGTCCAACGGCCCCGGCGACCCGGAAGCCACCGGTGATTATGCCGTGCCGGTCATCCAGGACCTGCTCAAGACCGACATCCCGGTGTTCGGCATCTGCCTCGGTCACCAGATGCTGGCGCTGGCGCTGGGCGGCAAGACCGCCAAGATGCATCAGGGCCATCACGGCGCCAACCATCCGGTCAAGGACCACACGACAGGCAAGGTCGAGATCGTCTCTATGAACCACGGCTTTGCCGTCGACGCCGACTCGCTGCCCGAGGGCGTGGAGGAAACCCATGTCTCGCTGTTCGACGGCTCGAACTGCGGCATCGCACTCACCGGCCGTCCGGTGTTCTCGGTCCAGCATCACCCCGAGGCTTCGCCCGGCCCGCAGGATTCGCACTATCTGTTCCGCCGCTTCGTCAATCTGATCCGCGAAAAGCGCGGCGAGGAATTGCTGGCCGAGCGGGCTTAACTCGATCCCTTAGCGCTGCCCCCCTCACGGCTCATATCTGTGCTCCATCCTTCGCCACGCCGGTCGTGACATTTCCGAGCGCCGCCGGCCTGGCCACTTTCGTGACGAAGACGATGAGCGCCAGCATCAGGAAACATGCACCGACGAGATAGGGCGCGCCACCGAACACGACCGGCGCGTTCGGCCCCGTGAACCAGGAAAAGATCGCCGTATAAAGCAGCGGCGTGATGATCGAGGTGATCGAGAAGATCGAGGTCATCGCGCCCTGCAGTTCGCCCTGCGCCGAAGGCGGCACCTTGGCGGCGGCAAGGCTCCTGAGCGGCGGGTCGGCCAGCGCTTCGAGACAGCCGACGACGATCACCGCATAAATCATCCAGCCTTGCGTCGCGAAGGCATAGCCAAAGGCGCTGAGCGCCGTGAACGCGAGACCGATTGCTGCCGTCTTCCACTCGCCAAGCCTGGGGATCACGCGCGGCAGGACCGTCGCCATGACGATCGCCCCGCACAGGCCGAAGGCGCCGAGCGAAAAGCCGATCTGCTGCTGGTTCCAGCCATAACGGTAGCTGGAGACAAACGACCACACCGCCGGGTACATCATGTGCCCGAGCGTCATCAGGAAGAAGACAAGCCCGATCCAGCCGATGCCTTCATACCTGCGCATCTGGAGAAGCGTGCCGACCGGATTGGCGCGTTTCCACTCGAAGCGGCGGCGGTGCTTGTCGTCAAGCGTTTCCGGCAGGAAGAACAGCGCGATCAGGAAGTTCGCGAACGCAAGGCCGGCGGCAAAATAGAACGGCACGCGCGGCCCGAACGTGCCGAGCAGCCCGCCCAGAACCGGCCCGATGACGAAGCCGACGCCAAAAGCGATACCGAGCAGGCCGAAATTCTTCGCCCGGTTCTCATCGGTCGAGATGTCGGCGATGAAGGCCGATGTCGTCGAATAGCTGGCGCCCGAAATGCCGGCCAGCACACGCCCTATGAACAGCATCGAGTAGGACCAGGCGACGGCGCAGATCAGATTGTCGATCGCGAACGTCAGCACGGAGGCGAGCAGGATCGGCCGCCGTCCGAACCGGTCGCTCAACCCGCCCATGACGGGCGCGAAAAAGAACTGCATGGCCGCATAGACGAAGAACAGCCAGCCGCCTTCGATCGCCGCCTCGCTAATGCCGACGCCGGTCAACTCCCTGAGATAGGCGGGCAGCACCGGCATGATGATGCCGAAGCCGATGATGTCGAGCAGCAGCGTGGTGAAAACAAGCGCGAGGCCCCGCCTGGCGGTTTTGGGGTCGATCATGATGGGTCAAGCTCCTCTGCTCGCCCTGGGGCGCAGGCGGACGCACCTTATAGGCGAGCCCGCCGCAAGGAACAATAAGGGAACAGGCAGGAAAAGTTGATCCTGACTCTCCCTGACGGCATCTTTGCCATCGGATCAGCGTTGGGAAACGCGCGCCCGAGACTGTTTCGAAATTCGCTGTGGCGAGCCATATGGTGGTGGTTTCGAGAACCGGAGCGCAGCGACATTTGGTCCGTGAGCACCGGAACCGCGGAAAACGCCGCTAGAGGGCCGCCAGAGTAGAATCTCCAGACAGTCTCCTCAGATCGGCCCGCTCAGCGTGTTGCAGTCCGAAAGCTTGCCGCTCTTGTAGCCGCGCGCCAGCCAGGTCTGCCGCTGCTGCGAGGTGCCGTGGTTGAAGCTTTCCGGCACGACATAGCCCTGCGTCTTCTTCTGCAGCGTGTCGTCGCCGATCTGCTTGGCGGCGTTGAGCGCGCTTTCGATGTCGCCCTGCTCCAATATGCCCTTCTGCGCGGTGTAGTGCGCCCACACGCCGGCGAAGCAGTCGGCCTGCAGCTCGATGCGCACCGACAGCTGGTTGGCATCGGCTTCGCTCATGCCCTGCCGCATCTGGTTGAACTTGGACATGATGCCGGTCAGGTTCTGCACGTGGTGGCCGACCTCATGCGCGACGACATAGGCCCGGGCGAATTCGCCGGAAGCGCCGAACTGCTGGTCGAGTTGCTGGAAGAAGGTCATGTCGAGATAGACCTTGTGGTCGCCGGGACAATAGAACGGACCGGCCGCCGCGGAGGCAAAGCCACAGGCCGAGCGGACCTGGCCGCTGAACAGACTCCTCGGTCTCGGCCAGCACGGTGGCCACGAACTGCTTCATCTCGTCGTTGGCGGGCGTTCCAGCGCCGCTGTCCTGGCCACCACCACTGTTGTCGGTGATTTGACCGTCGCCGCCCGGCGCCAGTCCGCCATCGCCACCACCCAGGATCGTCGACGGATCGAAGCCGAAATACCATCCGGCAAGCACCACCAGGATGACGAGGAAGATGCTGCCACCGCCGCCGGCACGACCGCCGATCGGAATGCGGAACTGGCCGGGGCTGCCGCCGCCGATACCGCCGCCGCTGTCGCTGCGGTCGTCCTCGATGTTGTCACTCTGACGACGGCCTCTCCAGAGCATGGCAACTCCTCGTTCTGCAAACTTCCCCGTTGTGCCGGCACGGCCGGTCCAACCCAACAAACAATTATCGCAATGGTTGCGCCAAGTCACAGCATTTTTCGTGACTTGGGACGTTGCTGGCATGCGCGCTTCACCGCTCTGGCCGAGCCCGGGGAAGGCCTGTAGCATCGCCCGCGAACGGAGGGACAGGGCGCTTGCGAACGATCGGCTGGATGATGTTCTTGCTGGCACTGAGCTGCCTGGGCTTGCGGGCCGCCGGCGCCGTGACGCTCGATTCCAGCGTCGCCGTCACCGATCCCGCCACCTTGCAGGCGCTGGAGCGCGGCGGCCTGTCGATCAGCCGCCTGCTCGGGCCCGCCCTCGGCCTCACCCGCGAGGTCGACAACCGCGGCCTGTTTTCGGTGCCGGCGCTGGCCACGGTGCGCGACACCGTCAAGCAACAGATCGGCGACGAGCCCAAGACCAGCCCCGACCCCTATGTCGCTGATATGGCGAAGTCGAACGACACCAGCCAGAAGTTCAATCCGAAATACATCGATGACGACGGCTCGACGCTGGACCTGACCGGCGTCGTCAACCGCATGGATCGCGGCTATCTCGGCCATACCGAATGCGGCGAGATCCGGCTGATCTACCGCTTCCATTATTCGGTCGCGGAAAAGGCGGCCAAGGGAAAGGGGACGCAGCGCATTTCCTCGCGCCTGCCGCTGACCATGAGCCTTGTTTTCAACGCCAAGCCGAGACAGGCGCAGGCCCGCGCCTCGAAGGACCTGCCAAGCGCAACGGACGTGTCCTGCGCCGAAATCGCCAGGCGCTGGCTGGCCGCCGGTCAAAAGGACCTGCCTCCCGAACAGCTTGCCGCCTGGCTGCGCTCCGGCGAAGGGCCGCTGTCCGGCGCCATGCTGAACGCGGCGCAGATCATGCGGCTCGAACTCAACATGCAGGTGCTGCGCCTGTCGGCCTCGACGCGGCGCGATTTCGGCGGCCACGCCGAGTACCTGCTGAAGATCTTCAAATGGGATCCGGCCACTTCGAGCTTTCATGAATCGAGGATGGAGAACCAGATCGACCGGGCGACTGTGCTGGCCGACAAGCCGGCCTTTGCCAAATGGCTGCTCACCGACCGCAACATCTACGACCTCGACCATGGCCGGCTGGTCATTGACGAAAAGTTCCTGGCAAAAAGCGCCGTCTCGGTCGCGCCCGGCGGGCTGAGCCGGTCGCAGAACAACATCGCCTACGGGCTGGTCGATGACGACGCGGTAGACAAGGCGTTGAAAGACTACGTCGCCGGGGGCAACACGCTCGCCACCATCAAATCGGTGGCCGGCTTCGATTTGCGGCTCAACGAGATGAGTTGCACCGGCTGCCACCAGACGCATGGCATTGCCGGCTTCCACTATACCGGCGCCGATCCCGCCAGCGAGCCGCGCCGCAATGCCGTCTTCGTGCCGGGCTCGGCCGTCTTCTTCGCCGACCTGCCGCGCCGCCGCGCCATCGTCGAGCAGTTCGCCGCCGGCGGGCATCCGGATTTCAGCAAAGGCTTCGCCGCGCGCCCTGACCAGAAATATGCCGAGGCGCTGAAAGGCACCGACCTCTACAATGGCTGGGGCTCGATCTGCTATCGCGGCGAGGATTTGAGCTTCAAGGACTGGACCTGCGGCACCGGACTGCGCTGCGCCGGCGTGCACGAGAGCGCCATCCATCCGGGCTTCGGCACCTGCGTCAGCGAAGCCGGCACGGCGGTCGGCGATCCGGTCGAGTTCGGCGAGATCAGGATGTCTAGCTGGGGCAACGACAAATATTGCCGCCTGTCGCCGGCCACCGCCAAGGACTGCGCCATCGATCCGGCGCGCGACAAGAAGCCGGTGGTGAAGCTTGCCGGTTACGGTGCCGCGCGGCAGCGCTACGATAATCCGCAACAGAAGACCGGCGGCTTTCCCGGCGGCATGCTGCGCAAGGCAAGCTGCGACAAGCTTCCCGACGAAGCGACGTGCGGCCGGCTCGCCAAGACCGGCTTCAACGACTGCGTCGCGTCGGGCAAGGACCACAAATATTGCACCAGGGAATTCACCAAGACCGCCGGCCTGCGCGCCTGCGACAAGGCGCATCCCTGCCGCGAGGACTATCTGCACTGCAGGCTACGACGACCTGCCGCAAGCGAAACCGGGCGAAGGCACCTGCATCCCGCCCTATTTCATCTTCCAGTTCCGCGTCGACGGCCACCCCAGAAGTTGGGTGCAGGATGTGAGGGAGTGAGAGAACGTTTGCCGCAGACAAATTGAAAGGTCCGATGGACCTTTCAAAGGGCTCGAACGCCCGTAGCCATAGCGAAGGGCCAGCGCCCGACAGCCATGATCTGCTGGTGTCATCCTCGATCAAAGGCACAATGACGACGGCTTTTTGTGCAGCCTCCAGCTCGTTGAAAAAGATCGCTCAGCCCTTTTGCTTGGCGCCGGCGCTCTTGCCGTCGGAGCTTTTCGAGCGTTCCTCGAAACGCGCGGCGCCCTTCTTCAGCGGATGACCGGTTTCGGCCTCGGTCTTGCGTTCGTCCTTCGCCGCCGCCTGTTTCAGTCCCTTGGCAGCTTGCTTGCCCTTCGCGGTCGGTGCCTGTTCAACGCCCATTGCTTCCTCCATTGCCGCGCGACAATCGCGCGATATCAGGAGCAACGTGCGTAACATCGGGCGGTTCCGGCAGCCTCTCTTTTGGAAATGGCTGAGCGCCTTAGCGCGTCGTCGTCATCGCCTTGCGAAACGCTTCCAGCGTCTCGGCGCTGACATGGTGCTCGATACCCTCGGCATCGATGCGCGCGGTCTCGGCGCTGACGCCGAGCGAACGCAGGAAGGCCTCCACCGTCTGATGGCGGATGCGGCTCTCCTCGGCGACCTTGCGGCCGGCATTGGTCAGGAACACGCCGCGATAGGGTTTTCTCGACACCAGTCCTTCGGCGCAAAGCCTGGTCAGCATCTTGGCCACCGTCGGCTGGGCGACGCCGAGCCGAGCAGCGATATCGACCTGGCGCGCCTCGTTGCCGTCCTCGATCAGGTCGGCGATCAGCTCGACATAGTCCTCGACCAGCGCGCTGCGACGCGCTTCGCGCGTATGCCGGAATCCTTCCGAATGAACGTCGGCGTCAGGCAGCGGCTTTTCGCGCGGGACCGGTCTGTTCTTCAGCGCCAATGCGCGCTCCTCCTGGGGGCTTGGCCCTCCGTGCATTTATAGCACGGGCTCTGATTCTTCAGGCCGTTTATTTGCATTCCGTCGCAGGCGCAACCGACGTTTCCGATTGCCCCTTTCGCACATCGACCGGCGCCCGGTAAAAAGCACCGACAATGAAATATAGCATATTGCATAATGTTGAGCCATGGCATAGCTTACGGCAGTATCGACCAGTCTCGCGGAAAGCGCCCTTTCATGTCCGAAGCCGAAGCCTCCCGATCCGCATGGCAGTTTGCCAGGCCCGAGGACGACGACCAACCCAGCCTGCGCGAGGTCAATTCTTCCATCGCCGTGCCGAGTTCGGGCGTCTGGTTCCGCCGCCTGTTCGCCTTCATGGGGCCGGGCTACATGGTCTCGGTCGGCTATATGGATCCGGGCAACTGGGCGACCGACCTCGCCGGCGGTGCCCAGTTTGGCTACACGCTGCTGTTCGTCATCATGCTGTCCAACCTGATGGCGATCCTGTTGCAGGCGCTGGCGGCGCGGCTTGGCATCGCCACCGGCCGCGACCTCGCTCAGGCCTGCCGCGCCTATTATCCCCGCCCCGTCAATTTCGTGCTGTGGATCGCCTGCGAACTGGCCATCATCGCCTGCGACCTGGCCGAGGTCATCGGCACCGCGATCGCACTGCAGCTTCTGTTCGGCATTCCCTTGGTTGGCGGCGCCATGCTGACGGCACTCGATGCCTTCCTGGTGCTGCTCCTGATGAACAAGGGGTTTCGTTACCTCGAAGCCTTCGTCATCGCGCTTTTGATCATCATCTTCAGCTGCTTCGCCATCCAGATCTTTTTCGCCGCGCCGCCGGCCGGCTCGATCCTGCATGCCATGTTCGTGCCGTCATCCGAGATCGTCACCAACCCGGCCATGCTCTACATCGCCATCGGCATCATCGGCGCCACCGTCATGCCGCACAATCTCTATTTGCACTCCTCGATCGTGCAGACCCGCGCCTATGAACGCACCGACAAGGGCAAGCGCGACGCCATCAAATGGGCAACGACGGACTCGACCATCGCCCTGATGCTGGCCCTGTTCGTCAACGCCTCGATCCTGATCGTCTCCGCGGTCGCCTTCCACGGCACCGGCCACCAGGATGTCGCCGAGATCGGCCAGGCCTTCGAGCTGCTGTCGCCGCTGCTTGGCCTCGGCGTCGCCTCGATCCTGTTCGCCGTGGCGCTGCTCGCCTCCGGGCTGAATTCGACGGTGACGGCGACACTGGCCGGCCAGATCGTCATGGAAGGCTTCCTGCGCCTGCGCATCCCCAACTGGGCGCGCAGGCTTCTGACACGCGGCATCGCCATCGTCCCGGTTGTGGTGGTCACCGCGCTCTATGGCGAAAAGGGAACCGGCCAGCTGCTGGTGTTCAGCCAGGTCATCCTGTCGATGCAGTTGCCCTTCGCGGTCATCCCGCTGGTGCAGTTCGTGTCCGACAGGAAGAAGATGGGCAACCTCGCCATTCCGCGCGGCGTTGCCGCACTCGCCTGGGTGGTCGCGGCCGTCATCCTGGTGCTCAACTTCAAGCTGCTCTACGATACGATGTTCGGGGTCGGCTGAGTCCGGCCTCGCCCGGACATCGGCGCCCCTGCCACCAAGCGGTCTCGCGACAAGCCGGCAATCCGCACTATCATCCTGCGCACCATGAGCAAGATCGAAGATGTCAGGAAATTCTATGCCCGGCTGATGGCGGCCAACGCGGCCTCGTCCGACCCGCGCCTGGAAGCGGTTTTCGCCAGCGTGCCGCGTGAAGCGTTTCTCGGTCCCGGGCCGTGGACGGTCATCGCCGGCGGCGGCAAGATCATCACGCCGAGCGCCGATCCGGCTCACATCTACCAGAACGTTCTGGTGGCGCTGGACGCCGACAAGGGCATCAACAATGGCGAGCCGTTCCTGCATGCCATGTGGATCGGCAAACTTGCGCCAAAACCCGGCGAGGCCGTCTCTCATATCGGCGCCGGCACCGGCTACTACACCGCCCTGCTGGCCAGGCTGGTTTCGCCAGGCGGCGCCGTCACCGCCTTCGAGCTGGACGACAGACTGGCCGAGATGGCGCGCAAAAACCTCGAGACCTATGGCAATGCGACGGTCGTCCATGGCGATGCCGTCACGACACCGCTGCCGCCATCCGACATCGTCTATGTCAACGCCGGCGTCGTCGCCCCGCCGGCCGGATGGCTGAGGGCCTTGCGCCCCGGCGGCCGCATGATCTTTCCCTGGCGTCCGGCCGAGCGCGTCCCTCTGGCGGTGCTGGTGACCCGCACCGAAAAGGGCTTCGCCTGCGATCCATTCATGCGCTCGTGGTTCATTCCATGCTTCGGCGCGTCGGCAGCAAGCCTCGCGGCGAAAATCCCGACGCGCGACCAGGCCGCGCGCAGCCGCTCTATCTGGCTGACGCGGGACAAGGCGCCGGACCGCACCGCGACAGCGATCTTCGGCGACGTCTGGTTCTCATCGCGCAGCCTCGATGCCAAGCCTCACGGTTGAACCATGGCGGCTTTGCCAAAAAACCGCATGGCGTTGTCGGACCGATGAGCGGTCGCCCGTCCTTGGGCTGAAGTCCGGCCACGACGGCGTGGATTGAAGAAAATGGGAGCATCGGAATGAGAAAGATCATCGCCGCGACATTCGTCAGCCTCGACGGCGTCATGCAGGCGCCGGGCGGTCCGGAAGAGGATCCGGTCGGCGGCTTCAAATTCGGCGGCTGGACGTTCCATTACTTTGACGAGGTTGGGGGCGCGGCAATGGAGGAACTCTTCTCCAAACCTTTTGCGCTGCTGCTCGGCCGCAGAACCTACGACATCTTCGCCGCGTATTGGCCGTATCAGAACGATCCGATCGCCGATGCCTTCAACCCTGCGACCAAATATGTGGCGACGCATCGGCCGGATTCGCTCACCTGGCAGAACACGCAATCGCTTGGGCCGGATATCGTCGCGACGGTGCGCCGCCTCAAGCAGGAGGATGGACCTGACCTGCTCATCCAGGGATCGGGCAATCTGATCCAGACCCTGCTCGCCAACGGGCTGATCGACGAGATCCGGCTGATGATCTTCCCTTTGTTGCTGGGCAAGGGCAAGCGGCTGTTCGGCGATGGCGCGATGCCGGCCGCCCTCAAGCTTGTCAAGTCGCAGACTTCCAGCACCGGCGTCATCATGGCGACCTACGAGCGCGCTGGCGAGATCGAGGTCGGCTCATTTGTCACGGGCGAGCCATCCGACGCTGAACTCGAGCGGCGCAAGAACTGGAAGTAGCTTTGCAAGACCTGGGTTCCTCGCCCCCGCCAGAGCGGGGGAGAGGTGGCCGCGAAGCGGCCGGAGCGGGGGCTTCGTAGGGCGGATGCTTTATGAGAGCTTGGCACCGCAGCGCCAATCCCCCTCTCCGTCTCGGCTTCGCCGAGCCACCTCTCCCCACATTCGTGGGGGCGAGGAACCCGAGTTCTGCAGCCACTCAAGCCGCCTGCGGCCGCCTAGCCAACCCATCGCGGATGTGGCGCGCGAATTCCTGCGCGGCGGGACCGACGCCATGCCTTGGCAAATGCAGGTTGATGGCAAAATTCGGCAGCGGTGGCAGCCCGGAGTCGAGAGGCAAGATGTCGAGATCGGCCGGCACGGTCGAGGCGAGCCAGGTGGTGACGGCGAGATCCGAGCGGACAGTCGCCGTCGTCGCGTCGATGTTGCCGTTCTCGAACACGGTGCGCCATTCGAGCCCGTGCTCGCCGAGCGCCGACAGCACAGCTGGTCGGAAGGCACAGGTGTCGGCGACGATCGATACCGGCAGCGGCCGCTTGGCGCGGGCAACGCCGCCCTTGGCGCCGACCCAGACCAGCCGGTCGATGGCCAGGCACTCGCCGGCTGACGGGCCAACACGTTCCTCGATTACCGCAAGGTCGATGGTTCCGGCCGCAAGTGCCGCCACAAGCTCCGGCGACGAGGCGCAGACCAGCGAGATCTCGACCTGCGGGTAGGTCTCGGCATAGGTCTTCAACACCGGCGCCAGCAAGGTGCCGACAAGATCGTAAGGCACGCCGAGCCGCACCTGGCCGGCCACCTGGGTGCCCACCATCTCGGCCCATATCTCGTCATTGAGGCCAAGCAGGCGCTTGCCCTTGCCGAACAGCCTTTCGCCGGCGCGCGTCAGCCGCAAGCCGCGCCGGTCGCGCTCGAACAGGCTCGAGCCGAGCGCCTCCTCCAGCCGCTTGACCTGCTGGCTGACGGCGCCTTGCGTCAGATGCAGCGCGTTGGCGGCCGCCGTCATACTGGCCTTGTCGGCGACGGTCACGAAGGTGCGGATCAGTGCCATGTCGAGGTTTCGGATCATGGCTGCATTATGACTTCTAATGCCAACCATGGCAAACATTGCATTTACTGAAGTTGACGCGCAGCTACGGTGCTCCTTCGACAGAGGAAGCCGCATGCTCGAGTCCATCACCCCCCTCGTCCTGTTTGCCATCGTTGCCACCACCACGCCCGGCATCGCGACGACATTGTCGACGGCATCCGGCGCGCAGTTCGGCTTTCGCCGTTCCGTTCCGTTGCTGGTCGGCAGCGCCGCCGGCCTCGCCACCGTGACGGGCGCCGCCGCCGCCGGTCTCGCCGGCCTGCTGCTTGCGGTGCCCTCGCTGCAACTGGCGATGAAGATCGCCGGCTCGCTCTATCTCATCTGGCTGGCGATCAGGATCGGCCGCAGCGGCCCGCCCAATCTGGACGTGACCATGGCCAGACCGAACAGCTTTCTCGGCGGCGCCGGCATTCAGTGGATGAATCCCAAGGGCTGGGCGATGGGGCTGGGCGCGGCGGCCTCGTTCGCGGCTCTCGCAAGCGGCCCGCTGCAGCTTGCGCTGCTGCTCGGCGCCACCTTCGGTCTCGCCGCCGCCGCCTCGCTGTCCATCTGGTGCGTGGCCGGCATGCTGCTTGCCCGCCTGCTCAAAACCGAGTGGCAATGGCGCGCACTCAACATCGTGCTGGCGCTGGTGCTGGCCGCCTCGATCATTCCGATGTGGCGGTCGGCTTAGGATCCGGTTCCTCTCCCCCACGGATGTGGGGGAGAGGAACCCAAGTCCTGCGAGGTCGGCGCTACCTACCTCAAGCCGCGTAGCGCGCTGCCGGCTTGTTGGCGTGCAGGCTGCCGAAAAAGCCCTGCCTGGCGCCAAGGAAGGCATCCAGCTTGGCCGCATCGGCGAGCCCCGGCGCAGTCACGGCTTCGCCCTCGGCCAGGCCGACAAGGGCGGCGTCGACCAGATCGTCGGCGCTCATGACGATCTCCTGCGGAACGTTGTTGATGTCGCTTCCGGCGGCTTCCCAGAAATCGGTCCGGGTGGCCCCCGGCAGCACGACCTGCACCGTCACCTCGGTTCCCGCGACTTCGCGCTGCAGGGCCTCGGTGAAGTTGACGACATAGGCCTTGGTGCCGCTGTAGATGCCGCCGAACGAGGTGTCGAAGGCGAGCACCGAGGCGATGTTGACGATGGCGCCGCGATTGCGTGCGATCAGGCCGGGCAGCACGGCACGGGTCAGCCGCGTCAAGGCGATGACATTGACCTTGATCATGCGCTCGGCCACATCGGCGTCCGCCGTCGCGACCACTTGCGCACCGCCCAGGCCCGCATTGTTGACCAGCAGCGTCACGCTGTCGTCGGCGGCGATTGCCTGCTCGACGCGGCGGACGTCATTGTCGTCGGCGAGATCGGCGCTGATCACGCCGACCTTGTGGCCGTATGCATAGCGCAGCTTCTCCGCCAGTTCCTCGAGCCGGTCGGCGCGCCGCGCCACCAGCACCAGATCATAGCCCTGCCCCGCCAGCCGGTCCGCATAGACCGCGCCGATGCCCGACGAGGCTCCGGTGACGACCGCCGTGCCCTTGTTGCTCTGCCCACTCATTGTCCTGTTCCTTCTACGATTGATTTGCCTGGCGCGGCACCGTGGGCAATCGCCCTCGCCTTGCCGGCAAAAGTGCTCTGATTTCATTTAGTGGCATATACCACTAATGACGAAGTAGGCATATGCCACTATCTTGTCAATGATCGCATCGGAGATTATTTGTGGGCTGCGATCCGACATCACGTCGCCGTCGCCAAGGACCCACCATGTTGAAAGACGCCCTGCCCGGACTGACCCTCTGCAACAACGCCATGCTGCGGCGCGCGGCACGCAAGCTCGGCCAGTTCTACGATGATGTGCTGGCGCCGTCGGGGCTGAAGGCCACGCAGCAGGGGCTGCTCTACCAGATCCATATCGGCGGCGAGCCGGCCATGGGCGCCATTGCCGCTGCCCTGGTCATGGACCTGTCGGCGCTTGGCCACACGCTGAAGCCGCTGATCCGTGACGGCTTTGTCGAGACCTTCGCCGATCCCGCCGACCGCCGCATCAAGCGGGTGCGGCTGACGCCTCGGGGCCTGGTCAAGCTCGATGAGGCGATGAAGCTCTGGCACGTCGCCCAGCAGCGTTTCGAGGATGTGGTCGGCAAGGATCAGGCGGCAAGCCTGCGCGCGGCGCTGGACGGCATCGCCACGCTGGATTTCGATCTGCCGCCGGCCGGCTGAGCCGACCGGCGTTAAACACAGACCCTATTCCGCCGGCATGGCGACCGGCCTCGCCAGCATCCGGCCGGCGAGCACGATGCCGAGCCCGACGATCGGGAAGGCCGCCGCGACCAGGCCGAGATCGGCCGGCGCGCCGTAGCGCAGCACGCCACCGCCAACCACGGCGCCCAGCGCCACGCCGAGATAGAGCGCAGAGCCGTTGAGCGACAGCACGATCGGGGCGGCGTCCGGCGCCAGCTTGATGATGCGGCTGGCCTGCGCCGGCGGGAACGCCCAGCCGACGATGCCCCACGGCACCATCATCGCCATCAGCGCCGGCCCGGCGATGTGCTGCGGCAGGAAGGTCGGGATGACCGAGAGCATCACCAGCATGGCGGCGCTCAGCGTCAGCGACCAGCCGACGGTGCGGGTGGCGCCGAAACGATCGGCCGCTTGCCCTCCGGCAATGTTGCCGATGACGGCGCCGACGCCGAAGGCGAGCAGCATGCCGGGCAGCGCGATCTGGCTGAGCCCGCCGCCCTCGATGGCGAGCGGCGCGACATAGGCAAAGACGGTGAAGGCGCCGGTCAGCGCCAGCAATGTCGTCACGAGGATCGGCATCACGCCGGGACGCATGGCCGCGGCAAGCCGCCGCCTGAGCGACAGCCTGGTGCCGACGATGCCGCGCGGCAGCCGGTACCACAGGATGGCGCCGGCGAGCGCGCCAAGTCCGGCGATGGCATAGAACGTGCCGCGCCAGCCGGCGATTGTCGCAACGAGCGCACCGAGCGGCGCGCCGACGGCGACGGCCACCGTGGTGCCGCCGACGACGACGGCGATGGCACGCGCCCGGTGGTGGTCATCGACAAGCGCCACCGCCGTGCCCTGCGCGGTCGCCGCGAACAGGCCCGACGACAGCGCCATGATGATGCGCGCGATCAGCAGCAGTTCGAAGGAGGAGCTCAAGGCGGCGGCAATGTTGCCGAGCACGAAGAACACCAGCGTCCACAGGATGACGCGGCGGCGGTCCCATTCGCCGGTCAGCGTCGCCAGGATCGGCGTGCCAACCGCATAGGCGAGCGCGAAGGCGGTGATCAGCGTGCCGGCCAGCGGAATGGATATGCCGGCATCCCGGGCGATGTCGGGCAGAAGGCTGGAGATGACGAAGCCTTCGGTCGAGATCGTGAACGATCCGAGCGCAAGCCAGAAGAGGCGCTTGTCCATGGCTGATACCCTTAGTTCAAAAGTTATTGAACAATTGGACATAACAGGGCATGTTGTCAATGAAGTCAGGGAAAATAGCTGAACTGTCCTGACAGCCCTGTGTCAGCATGGATCGCAAAACGGAGAAGCAGTGTGTGCGGCCACGGCGGAACTGACGCGTTGAAATCGGCCGGAACTGTGCTTAGGTTCCAGCCATGACCTTGCCTCACCCCAATACCGACCAGATCAGCCTGCCGATCGTGCTTGGCGTGCTCGGCGACCCGACGCGCCTGGCGATCGTGCGCTATCTCGCCAGCAAGGAAGGCGTGCCGTTGAACTGCAGCCAGTTCCTCGATCTCGGCTCGAAGACCAATCTGAGCTATCACCTCGCCAAATTGCGCGAGGCCGGCGTCACCCGCGCCGAAGTGGTCGGCACCAGTCGGATGATCACGCTACGCCGCGCCGACCTCGACGCCCGCTTCCCCGGCCTGCTCGACAGCGTCATCGCGGCGGCCGGAGATGATCCAGCATTGCCCGCGGTCGGCGGCCACGACATCGAGATTTCTGCCTGAGGGCATCGGAACCGCCAATCGTAGGAGCGGATTTCGCAGAACCTGGGTTCCTCGCCCCCACGAAGGTGGGGGAGAGGTGGCTCGGCGAAGCCGAGACGGAGAGGGGACCTTGACGCCCCTCACCCCTTCAAAGAAGCTTCATTTTTCTTCAATGCGCCGCGTGCGAAAGGCCCCCTCTCCGGCCGCTTCGCGGCCACCTCTCCCCCGCTTTGCGGGGGCGAGGAAACGGTGCCTCACCCCACGGAGCCCAGAAAATGCGCATCGCCGTCCTCGCCGATATCCACGGCAATGTCCTGGCGCTGGACGCCGTGCTTGAGGATCTCAAGCGGCGTGGCGGCGCCGAGCTGGCCGTCAATCTTGGCGACAGCGTTTCCGGCCCGCTGTGGCCGCGCGAGACGTTTGAGCGGCTGCAGGCGCTCAACCTGCCGACGGTGCGCGGCAACCACGACCGCCGCGTTGCCGCCGATCCGGCCGACGAGACCATGTGGGCGTCCGACGTCTATGCGCAGGAACGGCTGACGCAGGCGCAGCGCCAGGTGCTTTTCGCGCAGCCCCTCACCTTGGAGATCGCGCCCGGTGTCATCGCCTTCCACGCCCGTCCCGACCATGACGAGAAATATCTGGCCGACGCGGTCGTCGACGGCCAGTTGGTGCGCGCGCCGCTGGCGGCGATCCGGCGGCGGCTGAAGGCGCTCGACCCCGCCTGCCGCATCGCGCTGTGCGGCCACAGCCACCGCGCGGAGCTGATCCGCGTCCCCGATGGCCCCATCATCTTCAATCCGGGCAGCATCGGTTGCCCTGCCTATGACGATGCGACGCCCCCGGCGCATGTTTCTCAGCAAGGCTCGCCGCATGCGCGCTACGGCATCGTCACATTGGGTGGCGCCGGCCAGCCCGACCGCTTCGATTCCATCGCCGTCGACTACGACCATGAAGCCGCGGCGCGCCAGGCCGAACAGGCGGGCCGGCCGGAATGGGCGCACGCACTCAGGACGGGATTCATGCCGGGCTGAATGCCCTTGCATTCATGCCCCCAGGCTGGGCGAAGCTCATGCCGGGCTGAACGCTCTTGCGTTCATGCCGGGCTGAATGCCCTTGCATTCATGCCCACAGGCTGAGCCAGGCTCATGCCTCAGACTGATCCGGTTCAGCCCCCTGAATTTTCGGGCTTACATGGCGGCGCGTCGTCCCTTATAAAATCGGCCCGGCATGTGGCGCGGTTCGACCTGCCGCCGCATGGTGACTTGAGTATCAGCGCACGGCCACATGATGAGGCGCACAGTTACGCTCCGAACAACCCTGCATGCGCTGATTGCCGCCCCGCTAGTGATGGCGGCATGGCCGGCCATGGCCCCCGCGCAGGCCGAAGAAGCGCAGGACATCGTCATCTCGATCGTGACTGGCCTGGCGCCGAACGATCTCCTCAACGTCCGCGTCGCCGCATCGGCGATCGCCAAGGTCCAGATGCGGCTGGACGCTGGCGCCAGCGTCACCAATCTCGGCTGCAACGACGTCAACGGCCACAAATGGTGCAAGATCGCGGCCACCGACAACCCGAAGCTGAGCGGATGGGCGCCCGCGCGCTACCTGATCCCCCTCAATCCGGCTGCCTATGTCGAAGGCGCCACCGGGACAACGGAGGCCGACCCGGCAGCAAACGGGTCCGCCGCTGCTTCCAACCAGCCGGCGCCGGCACTGCCGCCAGACCTCTCGGCGCGGCTGGGTGGTGACGGGCAGGCCGCCTCTGAATCGCCAATGGAATCCGCCGCCATCACCGCCATGCAGGATGCCTACGGCCTGGCGCTGGCGGCGAATGAAACCCCGCCGACCGGAGAGATCCAGGACCCCGCGCCAACCCAGCCGCAGGATGCCGCTGCTCCTGCCTCCGGAGCAGTGGAAATCCCCTGCGCGCGCTATGTCGGCCAGCCGATGACCGGCTGCGAAGCGAGCGTCACCCGCAATGGCACCGACAAGGCCGACGTGACCGTCACCTGGCCCGATGGCGGCACGCGCGTCATCTCCTTCTCCGCCGGCCTGCCCGCCGGCTCGAACGCCGACGGCGATTTCCGCTTCACCCGCGAGGGCAGCCTGAACATGATCCGCGTCGGCGTGTCCGAACGCTTCGAGATCCCGGATGCGGTGGCGTTCGGAGACTAGGGATTAGGCAGTAGGCAATAGGCAGTAGGGGTGTACGTTCACGGCGCTTGAAAAGCCCTACTACCTACTGCCCAATCCCTACTGCCTAATCCCACTGCCTCCGCTCGCATTTTCGGGGTTACATCGGGCAAACTCTTCCCTATAAGGCCCTCCTAGCCTGATACCAGAATCGCGAGCACAACCGGCCGGGTCTTCCCGTCCCGGTTTTTTGTGCAAGCCGCCCGCCGAACGGACCTACGCCATGCCAAGACGCACCGACATCAAGTCGATCCTGATCATCGGGGCCGGCCCCATCGTCATCGGCCAGGCCTGCGAGTTCGACTATTCCGGCACCCAGGCCTGCAAGGCGCTGAAGGAAGAAGGCTTCCGCGTCATCCTGGTCAATTCCAACCCGGCCACCATCATGACCGACCCGGAACTGGCCGACGCCACCTACATCGAGCCGATCACGCCTGAAGTGGTGGCCAAGATCATCGCCAAGGAACGGCCCGACGCCCTGCTGCCGACCATGGGCGGCCAGACCGCGCTCAACACCGCTTTGTCGCTGCGCCGCATGGGCGTGCTCGACCGCTACAATGTCGAGATGATCGGCGCCGACGCCACGGCCATCGACAAGGCCGAGGACCGTGCTTTGTTTCGCGAGGCCATGAAGAAGATCGGGCTCGAAACGCCGAAGTCGATGCTGGCCAACGCTACCGACGTCAAGAACGCCGACCGCAAGATGCACGAGGCCGAGCGCGCCGCCGTCAAGGCCGAGGCGCCCACCGATCTCGACGCCGCGCTCGACGCGCTGGAAACGCGCTGGAACCTCGGCGAAGGCGACCGCAAGCAGCGCTACATCAGCCATGGCATGGCGATCGCCGCCCAGGCGCTCGACCATGTCGGCCTGCCCGCCATCATCCGCCCGTCCTTCACCATGGGCGGCACCGGCGGCGGCATCGCCTACAACCGCGCCGAATTCTACGACATCGTCCAGTCCGGCCTCGACGCCTCGCCGACCACCGAAGTGCTGATCGAGGAAAGCGTGCTCGGCTGGAAGGAGTACGAGATGGAGGTCGTCCGCGACAAGGCGGACAATTGCATCATCGTCTGCTCGATCGAGAACATCGACCCGATGGGCGTGCATACCGGCGACTCGATCACCGTCGCCCCTGCGCTGACGCTGACCGACAAGGAATACCAGATGATGCGCAACGCCTCGATCGCGGTGCTGCGCGAGATCGGCGTCGAGACCGGCGGCTCCAACGTGCAGTTCGCCGTCAACCCGGCCGATGGCCGCCTCGTCGTCATCGAGATGAACCCGCGCGTCTCGCGCTCCTCCGCTTTGGCTTCGAAGGCGACCGGTTTCCCGATCGCCAAGATCGCCGCCAAGCTCGCCGTCGGCTACACGCTGGACGAGCTGGAGAACGACATCACCGGCGGCGCGACGCCCGCTTCCTTCGAGCCGTCGATCGATTACGTCGTCACCAAGATCCCGCGTTTCGCCTTCGAGAAATTCCCCGGCGCCGAGCCGGTGCTGACCACCGCCATGAAGTCGGTCGGCGAGGTCATGGCCATCGGCCGCACCTTCCAGGAATCGCTGCAGAAGGCCTTGCGTGGTCTCGAAACCGGCCTGACGGGTTTGGACGAGATCGAGATCCCCGGCATCGGCCACGGTGCCATGGCGGCCAACCATGCCGACGACCGCAACGCCATCCGCGCCGCCCTGGGCACGCCGACGCCCGACCGGCTGCGCATGGTGGCGCAGGCGATCCGCATGGGCACGTCGCTCGAAGACGTGCACGCCATGTGCAAGATCGATCCGTGGTTCCTCGAACAGATCGCCGGCATCCTGGCCATGGAAGCGCGCATCCGCGAGCACGGCATTCCGCAGGATGCCGTCAATCTGCGCATGCTGAAGGCGATGGGCTTCTCCGATGCCCGCCTCGCGTCGCTGACGAAGACCGACGCCGAAGTGATTGCGAAGATTCGCGAAAAGCTTGATGTTCATCCGGTTTATAAGCGCATCGACACCTGCGCGGCCGAGTTCGCCTCGCCCACCGCCTACATGTACTCGACCTATGAGGTGCCCTTCGCCGGCGCCCTCGCCAACGAGGCGAAAGTGTCGTCGCGCAAGAAGGTCGTCATCCTCGGCGGCGGCCCCAACCGCATCGGCCAGGGCATCGAGTTCGACTATTGCTGCTGCCATGCCGCCTTCGCCCTGCGCGACGCCGGCTATGAAGCGATCATGATCAACTGCAACCCCGAGACCGTGTCGACCGACTACGACACCTCGGACCGTCTCTATTTCGAGCCGCTGACGGCGGAGGACGTGCTGGAGATCCTGCGCGCCGAACAGGCCTCTGGAGAGCTGGTCGGCGTCATCGTCCAGTTCGGCGGCCAGACGCCGCTGAAGCTCGCCGACGCGCTGGAGAAGGCCGGCATCCCCATCCTCGGCACCTCGCCCGACATGATCGATCTGGCCGAGGACCGCGACCGCTTCCAGAAGCTGCTGCACAAGCTCGGCCTGACCCAGCCGAAGAACGGCATCGCCTATTCGGTCGAGCAGGCCCGCCTCGTCGCCGGCGAGCTCGGCTTCCCCTTGGTGGTTCGCCCCTCCTATGTGCTGGGCGGCCGCGCCATGCAGATCATCCATGACGAGAGCATGCTGCAATCCTACCTGCTCGACACCGTGCCCGGCCTGGTGCCGGAGGACATCAAGCAGAAATACCCCAACGACAAGACCGGCCAGATCAACACGCTCCTCGGCAAGAACCCGCTTTTGTTCGACACCTATCTCAGTGGCGCCATCGAGGTCGATGTCGACTGCCTCTGCGACGGCAAGTCGACCTTCGTCTCCGGCATCCTGGAGCACATCGAGGAGGCCGGCATCCATTCGGGCGACAGTGCCTGCTCGCTGCCGGTGCACTCGCTGCCCTCGGAACTGGTCGACGAGCTGGAGCGGCAGACGGCGGCACTTGCCCGCGCGCTCAATGTCGGCGGCTTGATGAACGTGCAATATGCGATCAAGGACGGCACGGTCTATGTGCTGGAGGTCAACCCGCGCGCGTCGCGCACCGTGCCCTTCGTCGCCAAGACCATCGGCCGTCCCATAGCGAAAATCGCCGCCCGCATCATGGCCGGCGAGACGCTGGAAGACGCCTTCGCTCATTACGGCGCCATGCCCGACCCGAGGAACCCGGGCCACATCGCGGTCAAGGAAGCGGTGTTCCCCTTCGCCCGCTTCCCCGGCGTCGATATTCTGCTCGGCCCGGAAATGCGCTCGACCGGCGAGGTCATGGGCCTCGACCGCGACTTCGCGCTCGCCTTCGCCAAGAGCCAGTTGGGGGCCGGCGTCGACTTGCCGCGCTCCGGCACGCTGTTCGTCTCGGTGCGCGACGAGGACAAGAAGGGCATATTGCCGGCGGTCAAGCGCCTGGCCGGCCTCGGCTTCAAGGTGCTGGCCACCTCGGGCACACAGCGCTTCCTCGCCGAAAACGACGTCGTCGCGGAAAAGATCAACAAGGTGCTGGAAGGCCGCCCGCACATCGAGGACGCCATCCGCAACCGCCAGGTGCAGATCGTCTTCAACACGACTGATGGCCAGAAGGCGGTGTCTGACTCCAAGTCGCTGCGCCGCGCCACGCTGATGCAGAAAGTGCCGTATTACACGACGCTGTCGGGCGCGGCCGCGGTGGCGGAGGCGATCGCGGCGCTGAAGGCGGGAAGCCTCGAGGTGAGGCCGCTGCAGGAGTATTTTGCCTAGAGCCTGTTCCATCCCGACGGAATCGGGATGGGGCTCTATCTCTCTCTTTGTTTGAGCATGATCTTTCCCGAAAACCGGATTCCACTTTTCGGGATCATGCTCTAAAGCGAAGCGGCGGCGGTCTCGGCTTCCGCATAAGCGTCGTAATTCCAGACCCAGGCGCGTTCCTGCCGCTGGGCATCAAGCTTGCGGTCGCGGGCATGCAAATCTCCGCTGGAGGCATCATAGCGAGCACCGCTCACGCGCGACATGCGCTGGACCCCGGCGGTGCGCTCGCGCCGAAGCTGCTCGTAGATCAGCAGCGCCTGTGGCGCTGACTTGCGGTCCGCGTGGCTCAGCACCGTCGCCAGGGCAACGGCGTCTTCGATGGCCTGATTGGCGCCTTGCCCGATGTGCGGCAGCATCGGGTGGGCGGCGTCACCGAGCAGGGTCAGGCGCCCGCGGGTCCAGTTTGCGAGCGGCTCGCGATCGAACAGGCCCCACCGAAACGTTGTTTTCACCTGGGCGATGATCGCCTCGACCATCGGGTCCCAGCCGGCGAACTCGAGGGCAAGGGCGGAGGGATCGCCCCGCGCCGACCATGACTCCTTCAACGGCTCGTCGGTCGTGACAAAGCCGACATAGTTGACGAGCAGGCCGGCGCGCACCGGAAAGACGAGAAAATGCCTGCCTGCACCGAGCCAGTTGCGCATCGCTCCCGGCGGCCACGAGACGCTCGCCGCCGGGATCACCCCGCGATAGGCGACCGATCCCGAATAGAGTGGGGCGGACGGGGTAACGACGAACTGCTGAAGGGTCGAATGGATGCCGTCGGCCGCGATCACGACGTCAGCCGTGGCGCGCAAACCATTGGCGAAAGTGATCACGGCCTGCCCGTCATCCTGCTCGAAGCCGATGCATCTGTGGCCAGCCTTCACACGATCAGCAGGCAGCCGGTCGACGAACATGGCCAGCAGATCGGCGCGGTGCATGCCTTGGAACTCGATTTTGCCGGCAAGCTCGGGCGGCCACATCGCCGCGGCATAGGCGCCATCGGCGCGGCGAAACTGCGGGTCGATCCATCTCGCCCCCAAGCGGAGCAACTCGTCGCCAAGGCCGAGCCGCCGAAGCATCCGCACACCGTTCGGCTGGATGGCGACGCCGGCGCCGACCTCGGCCAGGGCCGCCGCCTGCTCGTAGAGACGAACCTCCATGCCGCGTTGATGCAGGGCGAAAGCCGTGGCGGCGCCACCAATGCCGCCGCCAACGACCGCCACGCGTAGGGGGCTCGTGCTCATGGCTCCGGCTGCTCAAGCATTGTCAGTCCTTGCCGGCACAGCGGCCGCCCTTGACTATGGGCGCCCTGACGCCGGCGCACAAGGCAGGCAAAAATCAACAAGGTGCTGAAAGGCCGTCCCCACATCGACGACGCCATCCGCAACCGCCAGGTGCGGATCGTCTTCAACACCCCGCAGAAGGCGGTGCCGGACTCCAAGTCGCTCCGCCGCGCCACGCTGATGCAGAAGGTGCCGTATTACACGACGCCGTACTACACGACCCTGTCGGGTGCAGCGACTGTGACGGAGGCGATTGCGGTGTAGGAGTATTTTGCCTAGGTGATCAGCTCCCTTCTCCCCGTTCAATGGGGAGAAGGTGCCGGCAGGCAGATGAGGGGCAGCACCGTCCACCTGATGCAAAAATGTATCGGCCAAGCTTCATGACCTTAAACCTTCGTCGCACTTAAAAGGTGGAAATAGTAGTTTCTTTTGCCACCTTACGCCAAGCTGACGCATTCCCTCTCTTTTCTGGAACTTGTTCAATAAGCCCCCTATCGCGAAGTCGATAAAACACCTCTTTCATCTGGTTCTCTGATCTAATCCCGGTTAATTCTCTGGCGACAGAGTTTCGGATTTCGTCGTGAAGTTCGAGGTATTTCAAAACCGCCTCCTCGGGGGTAGCCAGTGGCTTATGCCCGATGGTCACCTTAAGGTAATTTCCTGCTTCTTCGAAAATAGGAGGTTGCAATCTCCATTCTTTCATTTTGTCAAAAGCGGTGTTCAACCCCTCTCCGAGATCCTGATTCGGAGCGTCCTTATATCTTCTCAACCCCTTAACTACTTTAGGATTTCGACTATCACGCACGTCAAGGATGTTGTGCACCGTTACATTCCCAGGTAATTTTCCTGGACTCAATATTTCTATTCTATTTTGAAATATAACTATTTGTATGTCATCTGATATAGAATAGTCACGATGGATCATTGCATTTACGACAATTTCCCATATCGCTTCGGGAGGGTACGATACCTTTGTTAGCCCCGCGGGCGTCAGAATGCTAATTCCTGACATTATCTCTGTAATACGCTTGATTGCTGCGTGAATCTGCTGATAGAGCGGCCCTCCAATCGTTTCATTTATCTTCAAATGATGGCGCTCTGGCTTCTCTTCCTTCGTATCGTAGAAAACAATCCTGGTTTCGCAACGCGTTGGGAAAACCCCTTGAGGATTATCGGCATATAGAAGAACACCAGAAGCCAAAGGCACCCAATCGTCCTGAGCAATAAAACCTTCGTTTATTGCATACGACAGCGAATTCGGAATTATCTTAGCTTCTTCAATGAAACGTTTCATCTCATTCGAATCGACAATAATCTCAGGCTTTACACCATCTATTCTTCGATTCTCGTATGACTGGGCGCCCTTCGAGAAAGCCAGCTGGGTGATCTTCTGAGGTTCCTTTAGGGGGAGACTTTGAGCACCCACTCGGACATACACAGTTTTATCGGAAGTCATACAAACTTCTCGACTCTTATCTATAAATAATCTAATAATATATCCATTATATTCTTGGCAAGATAAAAATTCATATCGAAACCCAACCGAAGGGCTCAACTCGATAATGCTTTGAATAACCTGATTAAATTCCTCTGGGTCCTTCGCACCATCCCATCTTTTACTTAGGTCAGGACTCTCTTTATCGTCTTTTATGCCAACAACAATCTCTCCACCATCCGCATTGGCAAATGCTACAACTGCTTTCTGTACACCTTTCCCTGAGATGGATCTCCCCTTCCGATCAAAGAATTGGTCCTCGACTGTCGAGGCGAGCTTAAGAACTTCCTGTTTCGACACCTCTGGAATCGCCATGATACCCTCAAATCTGGCCAAACCCTTGCCAGACGTCGTTGATCAAGTAACTGCATGCCAATTCTGCCATATTGGCAATGTCGACAGCTTGGCAGATGAATCGGCGCTCCTATCCTGTCAAGATTTGAGAGCGAGTTTCTTTGAAAGACAAGCGGAATTATGAGATTTTGCCCGAGTTCCGTCCTCGCTAATTCTCTTGATGAGCGAGAAGGCGATTTGCCCCTCCCTCACGCCACCGCCACGCACTCGATCTCGATATCGAACTCCATCGGCCAAGACGCCACCGGGACGAAGCTGCGCGCCGGTGGGTTCGTGGAAAAATACTTCGCATAAACCCGGTTGATGGCGTTGTAGAAGCCGGAATTGACGGCATAGATGCGCACCATCACCACGTTTTCCAGTGAGGTGCCGGCCGCTTCCAGGCAGTGTTTCAGTGCCTTCAACGACGCTTCGGTCTGCGTTTCGATGTCGCCGCGCACCATCTCGCCGGTCACCATGTCCACCGGCGGCGTTGCCGAGATGAACACGAAGCCGTTGGCCCTCACCGCTGTCGAGCAGGGAAGGCCGAGCGCCCGCACCTTGGCCGACATGACCGGCACCTCGATGACTTCCTTCTTCATGGCAATATCCCTTTGTTGGTCAGGCTGGCGCAAAGGCCCCCTCACCCAAGCCTCCGCTTCGCTCGGCTGACCTCTCCCCGAGGGGAGAGGAGATTGCCAGCGCGGGCGCCAGTCTCTTCTCCCCAGCGGGGGTCCGAAGGACGGGCGAGGCAAGTGACTCGCCCCGGCGCAGGTGGCCGTGAAGCGGCCGGATGAGGGGTCTTTGCGATAGATTTTAGGGAGCTTATCTCGGCACTGGCGGAACACCAGCGCCGACGCATGGTCCAGGGCTCAAGCCACCGCGACGCACTCGATCTCGATATCGAACTCCATCGGCCATGACGCCACCGGCACGAAGGTCCGTGACGGCGGATTTTCGGGAAAATGCCTGGCATAGACCCGGTTGATGGCGTTGTAGAAGCCGGAATTGACGGCGTAGATGCGCACCATCACCACGTTTTCCAGCGAGGTGTCGGCCGCTTCCAGGCAATGTTTCAGCGCCGTCAGCGACGCTTCGGTCTGTGTTTCGATGTCGCCCCTGACCAGCCTGCCGGTGAAGATATCGAGCGGCGGCGTGCCGGACACGAAGACCAGCCCCGCGGCCCTGGTCACCAGCGACAGCGGCACGCCCAGCGCGCGCACGGCCGCCGACAGCACCGGCACTTCGATGACTTCCTTCTTCATGGCACTCTCCCTTTGTTTGGAACAAGACGGTCGCTTTACGAGGACCCCCACCCCTAACCCCTCCCCACAAGGGGGAGGAGGACAAGGCCGCGCAGACCCACGCCTGATGCCCAAACGTCGGCGGTTTGGCTGGGTCAGCGCATGCGACATTCCCCTCCCCCTTGTGGGGAGGGGTTAGGGGTGAGGGTCCGCTTCGCAAAAAAGCAATGGCGACACCCGGCGGTTTGCAGCGAGCTTATCGCGCCGCCAGCCGAACGCCAGCGCCGACGCAAGGTCCAGAGCAAGGACTCACCCCTGCCCCGGATAGGGCGTGCCATCCTTGTGCAGGAAGCGTCCGTCGGAACTCGGGCTCATCATGTCGATGTCGGAGCAAGAGATGACATCGTCCGGGTTGCGCGAGCCGACCTCGAGATAAAGCGCCGTCGTGGACGACCGGTTGATCAGGTGATGGCCGTTGCCGCTGTTTTTGGCAAAGGTCGCGCAATCGCCGGCGCGCAGCAGCGTCTCGCCGCCGTCCTCGACCAGCGTCAGTTCGCCTTCCAGCACGTAGACGAACTCGTCCTCATGGCTGTGCCAGTGGCGCTGGCTCGACCAGCCGCCCGATGGCAATGTCATCAGGTTGACGCCGAAATCGGTGAGGCCACCGGCATCGCCGAGACGCCGCCGCGTGCGGGACGCACAGGGTTGGTCGAAGGGCGATGGGTAGCCCGAGCCCTTGCGCACGGGCACCGCTGACAGGTCGATCTTGGGCATTGCTGCTCCTCGGATTGATGACCGCAGTCTAATCCACGGCAGGCGCAGGCACAGAGCCACCTTGCGGCGGTCGGTTCGCCAGGCCGCGTTGAAGCGCCCGCCGTGGCGCTCTACGGCGCCCCCCTCTACAGCGTCACCTCGCCCTCATCCTCGCCGTCCCACAGCGCACCATCACACGCATGGTCTGTCCATCTTGACGCTATGGGCGACGAGGCCCCAGCAGAAAGGCTGTCATCGTTGCACTCACGCACGCCACCGCCAACAACGCAACGGCGCCCGAAGAGCTGGGCTTTTGGCGACTTGAAACAGTTTTTTCTGAAGTGGACGCATTTTGAACCAGCCCGTTCAGGTCGGACCTACTGCCGTGTCGAACGGAATAGGCGCGGGTCAACTCTGCACCGAGCAGAAAGATCTCCGATGAATAGTAGACCCAGAGCAGTATGACGAGCAGCCCTCCGGCCGCACCATATGACGATGCGATCGCACTTGTGCCGATATACCAACCGATAAGCGACTTGCCCAATGTGAACAGAGCGGCGGTCACGACAGCACCGATCCCGACATCCCGCCATTCCAAGGCACGATCCGGCAAGACTTTGTAGATAGCGGCGAACATCACGGAGATCAGGGAAAAGGAAATCAAGGTGTTGATCGCGCTCAGAACAAATTCGCCGAACGGCAATTGAGCGCTGATCATGTTGCCCAGAGCCGAGATCGCGGCGCTCGCCACCAGGGACACCAGCAACATAAAGCCGAGTGCGGCGACCAAGCCGAGACTTGCTGCACGCGCCCGCAAGAGACGCGACAGCGAACTCCCCTTCGTTTCAACCTTCCATATTGCATTCAGGGCCTGCTGCATCTCGCCAAAGACGGCAGAGGCGGTGACGAGCAAGGTGGCCACGCCAACGATGGCCGCCAGGGTCCCCGATGATTTGCTGGATGCCCCTTCGAGCGCTGTCTGAAGGAGCGCTGCGCTTTCTGAACCCATCAGCCCCGATATCTGAGCAGACAACGCCAACTGCGCTGCTTGATGACCAAATGCGATGCCAGCTATCGCGACGACAATTATTAGAACTGGGGCCAGCGACGTTGCGGCATAAAAGGCCATCGCCGCGCCATGACTAAGGGCATTGTCGTTGACAAAGCCAACCACGCTTTCTCGCACCAAGTCCCAAATGTTTCTAATTGTGAGTCGCACTTCGAATCCGTGAAGGGGGTCGCAAACCGTCTACTATCAATGCAGCGGATCTTCCGATGTTCCGGCCGACTTGAGCGAGAGCTTCACCAGCGATGTGAAGCGCACGATCAATGGTGCGGAAACCGTGCGCAAGGCGGGCAGGCAAGAACCCGCCTATCTCATTGCGCAGGTGGATGGCGACCATGTGCTGAAAAGCCACTCCGAACTGAAGCTCGGCGGCTGAACCAGCCGGCTGTCAATGACAGCACGCCTTGCCATATTGCAGCTGCTCGTGCCAGTTCGGCCGGCCCTGCGGCGTGAAATCCATCAGGTTCCACAGCGTTTCGCAGGTGCCGATGCCGCGCGGGTCCTGGCCGGGATCCGTCGGGGCGAAATCCAGTTCCGACGACCAGAAATGGCGGATGCCGTCGGCGTCACGATGGAACACCGACAGCAGCGGGATCTGCGCGCCGTCGGCCGCCTCCGCATTGTAGTCGCGCTTGAAGCTGTTGGCGGCCGAGGACACCAGCCGCATGTTCTTCCAGCCTCTGTCGCGGCCGAGCGTGACCAGGTTTTCGAGCGCGGTCTTGCCCACCACGGCGAAATTGAAGCCGGCCGCCGTGAGATGGCCGACCGCGCCGTCGAACTGGTCGAGCAGCGCCGTGCAGGACGGGCATGGCTGGTCCGGCCTCGCCAGCTTCGCCGTCCCGCCGCTGGTCGCCACGTCGCGCGTCTCCTGCGGATGGCGCGGAAACATCATGTTGTACAGGATGAGGGAATCCTTGCCCGGCTCGAACAGCTCCGAAAGCCTGACCTTGGCGGGCTTGCCATCGGCGTCCAGCGCGTCGAACATATAGTCCTGGCGGATCAGCCCGCCCGGCGGCAGCGCGCGGCGCGCCACGGCGACGTCCTCCATGGCGCGGCGCAGCTCGATTTCCTTCTGCAGCAGTTTTTCGCGGGCGGTGCGATATCGGGCGGATTCGTTGGGAAAGGTGATCATGATCGGCTCCTTGGGTCACGACGCCGGCGTCCCGGCGCGGTTGCTCTGCGACCCAAGGACGTTCCGCGGCCATCCCTTCCGACATTTTTGCGCATGGCGGGATGGCGTTGTATCTGTTCGGCACCGCGATCCGGGGGACAACCATGCACGACGACGAGATCGACCTGCGCTGCCCGCAAGTGGTGGCCGACAATGCCGCCAAGGGCCTCAGGCTGCGCAAGCAGTTCGGCCGGGGCGGCACCGAGATCGGCGTGGCGCGGGCGACCGAACTGAAGAACCGGGAAAAGCTCGCCCCCTCCACCATCCGCCGCATGGTCAGCTATTTCGCCCGCCACGAGGTCGACAAACGCGGCAGGAACTATGGCAACGAGGCGAACCCGTCGGCCGGCTACATCGCCTGGCTTTTGTGGGGCGGCGACGAGGGCCGCGCCCGGGCGCTCGATCTCAAGCAGAAGATCGGCAACGCACCGGACATCTAGGGAGAAGATCGTGCATGAAGGCGGGTCCCGAAACCCCCGCCCCGGAACCCGCCACGGAGGGGCCGACACATGCCGGTGCAGCCTCCTCCTGTGCCCAGCCGATCGACGATCCCGGATCGGCTGAATGGCGTCATGACGCTGCGTTAGCACGGGCCGGCAGCCGCCTATGTGAAGCGGCTCACAATGCGCGGGTGGTTTGCGCCCGGCGGCGGGAAAATCGGCCGGCACCAATCGACAGGATGCGACAGGCCCTAGCCTTCCCAGGCGACCGGCGTCATCCCCAGCCGCTCATAGAGCCGGACGGCGGCGGCGTTCTCCACCGTGTTGGTCTTCAGGTCGACACACTCGGCGCCCCGTTCGCGAAAGGTGGCGAAGCTGTGCCACATCAGCGCCTCGGCGATGCCCTTGCCGCGCGCCTCGGGGTGAACGGCGAGGTCCTTGACGAAGGCGCGGGACCAGCACAGCGCAGCCGCCGCCAGCCGGCCCCTGGCGTCGATGACCAGGAAGCACAGCGCCGGATCGAATTCAGGGTCGTTGGCGACACGCGGCCACCACTCCTCGAACGGGCCATCGGTGCCGTCGTCGAACACTTCGCTCAGCAGTGCATGCAAGGCCGGCGCGTCGCCGGGCTCGAAGCAGCGCATGACGAAGCCATCGGGCCAGCGCGGTGGAACGAGCGTCTCGTCGAGGATCTTGCGCAGCCGGATGTCGTTCGGGGCCGGCGGACGCGGTTCAGGCATCGCGCTCAGGCGTCGGGCTGCGGACGCCGCTTGCGGTCGGTGCCGAGGCCGGTCGCCTCGAGCAGGCCCTTGCGCTTGGCGTCGAAATAATAGCCGGTCTGGTAGAGCCAGTCGGCGCGCTTGGCGTTGCCGCCGGCCACCAGCCAGGCGCCGCGCAGATATTTCACCGCGTATTTCAAATTGGTCTCGGCGTCGAACAGGCCCTTGGCCGGCCCGTCATAACCCATGCCGCGCGCCGTTGCGTGCTTGATCTGCATCAGCCCCCAATGGCCATTGTTGTAGGCTTTCGGGTTGAAGGTGCTCTCGCGGTTGACGACATGGCGCACCAGGTCCGCCGGCACCTGGTAGAGCGCGGCGTATTTGACGATCAGCCGGTCGACGTCGCCGCGCATGCCGGTCGCATGCTCTTCTTCGGCCGGACCAACCGGCGCGGCCGGGAACTGCACCAGGGCAGCCGGGTTCTGCGGCACGACATAGGCCGCCTGCTGCACGCCGGGCATCATCGACGCCTGGGACACCGTGCCGGCGGCGAGCGGGGGCAGCTTGCCCGAGGCCGGCGTGACGCCGGCAATGGCATAGGCGGTCGCGGCCGTGGCGTTGGTCTTGACCACGGCGGGCGCCGCGTTGGCGGTCATCACCGCGGGCACGGCCGGCGCTGTCGGGGTCGATCCGGCAAAGGCGGCGGTCGCGGCGGCCGCCGGCTGGGCGGCGGGATCGAGTGCCGGCGCGGTGGGGCCAGCCGAGAGGTCGGCAGCCTGCACGGGGGCAATGCCGGATGATTCCGGCAGCACCGAAACCGTCTCCGGCAAAGGAATGGTGAAGCCGGCGTCGGCGCCCGCGGCGGTCGCGGTTTCGGTCAGGGCAGGCGCGGACTTCATCTGCGAGGTCGACGTACAGCCACTGAGGCCGGCAGCGGCGATGATGACGCCGATCGCGATAAGATTGAGTTTTGCTGGCAAGCCGCGCTCGGGTCCGGTTCGTCGGGTCGTTAAGAAATCCCTTACACCAGCGATTCCCGACGGGCAATCGGGGCCATCAGGTGGTTTTCGGGTGGCGAGACTCGGGGCCTGATGCCATATTGTTCCTGATATGTACCGGCACCAATGCCGGTTTTCGCCGCTTTGCGGAAAGGAGCGCATCATGGAAACGACATCTTCGATCACAGCCGGCCACGCAGTGTTAGAAACAGTGATCGGTTTCATGGGCATCGCCTGGAGCGAAAAGGGCCTGATCCGGCTCTGCCTGCCCGAACGCAGCCGCGAAGCGGTGGAGCGGCGGCTGATGCGCCATGCCGGTGTTTCAGCCTCGACGGCGCAGCCGCCATGGGTGGTCGAACTGATCGCCTCGATCAAGGCCTATGCGGCGGGCGAGGACGTCGACTTCACTGGCGTGCCGGTCGATCTGGCCGGCATCGACGATTTCCGCCTCGCCATCTATGACGCGGCGCGAAAACTCGCCTTTGGCGAAACCACCACCTATGGCGAGCTGGCCAAGACCGCCGGCCATGCCGGGCTTGCGCGCGAAACCGGGGCGGCGCTTGGCGCCAATCCGGTGCCGCTGGTCATCCCTTGCCATCGCATCCTTGCCGCCGGCGGCAAGATCGGCGGCTTCTCGGCGCCCGGCGGTTCCGTCACCAAGGAAAAGATGCTGGCCATGGAAGGCGTGCGCGTCGGCCCGCCGCCGCCGGCGCAGGTTTCCTTCGGGTTTTGAACCAGGGCCGCAAGCCCGGACAAAGCGCCTAGTTGGTGTGGAAGAACCGCCGGCGGAAATGCCGCTCATTGTCCGGCCGCTTGCAGTTGTAGACCGGGCAGGACTTCGTGTCGGCGCTCGGCACGTAGGCGCGCGTCCTCACCTCGCCCATGGTGCAGAATTGCTGGCTCTGCACATAGCGGTCGTAGAGCGGCAGTCCCGGCACCCGCGTCGACTGGTAGCGCAGGATGACGGCCCCCTGCCGCGCGATCGTCGCCTGAACCTTGCCGCAGCTCATGCGCGTCGGGTCGTAGCGCGAGATCGCCTGCGCCTGGGCGGCCACCAGCGTCATACAGGCGGCAAGCAGAATGGTCTTCATGGTCCTCTCCCCAAACCCTGATCCGCCGCTCGAAAACGGCGCGATCCGTGGCAACGGTTTCACCAGATTGGGGCGGCCATTGGGCGGCATCTCGATCACGGCTTTCTCACGCAGTCTTGTTTTTTGTGCGAAAGTGGCCTATATGAGGTCCATTGATATTTCGGCCGATCGATCCGGGCCTCGCGATCTTCGCGTTTGCTGACGTCTATCTCCAAAATCTCGATGCACACCGGCTGGACTTCGGTCTGGTCAATCTAAAGCAAATGTTGAAGGACTATCTAAAATGGCAACTGGAACGGTCAAGTGGTTCAACGCCACCAAGGGCTTCGGCTTCATTCAGCCTGACGCGGGCGGCGCGGACGTTTTCGTCCACATCTCCGCAGTCGAGCGCGCTGGACTGTCGACCCTGGTCGAAGGCCAGAAGATCAACTTCGAGATCGAGCAGGACCGCCGCACTGGCAAGTCGTCCGCTGGATCTCTGAGCAAGGCAGCCTGATTTTGCGAATGGCGCGCGCCGGGCGAGAGCCCGGGGCGTGCGGCAAGTCACGGATGTACTGACAGTCGCGCGAGAAGCGCGCCGGAGCGGAAAGACCCGACAAGCTGGATCAGCAGATAGCTGCCAGCCCGGACCAGACGCTCCCGATCAGGCTACCGGAAATGGGAAGGCGGGATTTATCCCGCCTTTTTGTTTGTCTGCACTCAGGCGATTGGCGAAACCGGCAGAGCTGCGTCCTTCTCCCCGTCACTATATGGGGAGAAGGACGCTCTCGCGGGAGCTTTCGCCAATCGCCGAGATGGCTTACCCCACCCACTCGATCGGCACATGCCGCGGATCCGCCTCCACCCTCTTCAGCCAGGCGGCGACCGCCGGATAGGCGTCGAGCTGGAAGCCGCCCTGCTCCGCCGTATGCGTATAGGCATAGAGCGCGATGTCTGCGACGCTGAACGCACCGCCGGCGAAGAAGGCGTTGTCCTCCAGATGCTTGTTCATCACGCCGAGCGCCTTGTTGCCGCGCTCCAGCGTCATCGCCAACCGCTCCGGCGTCGCATCCTTGGCGCGTTCGGGGAAAGTCAGCAGCGCCTTGCGCACGGCAATGTAGGGCTCGTGGCTGTATTGCTCGAAGAACAGCCACTGATAAGCCAGCCCGCGTTGATACTTGTCCGCCGGCAGGAAACGTGTGCCTTCGGCCAGATAGAGCAGGATGGCGTTGGATTCGGCCAACCGCCGGCCGTCGTCGAGTTCGAGCAGCGGCACCATGGCGTTCGGATTCTTGGCGACAAACTCCGCCTTTCGCGTCTCGCCGGTATGCGAGCTCACTTCGACATTGGTGAAGGCGAGGCCGAGCTTGGCCATCAGCAGGCGCGGCTTGTAGCAATTGCCGCTGTCGATCATGCCGTAGAGTATCATTGCCGTTCCCCGAAGCGCTGCCTTTCCTGGCGCGATTATCGCAGCGGCGGCAGCCGCTACCAGTGATTTGTTTTGGCAAGACCATCAGCGCCGCTGATGTGTGGAGCGCGGTCGTTCAAGGGCGTGTCGAGATTCAGGTCAGGCCGAGCCGAGAACGATGGTCTTTGAGAACCGGAGCGGAACGTACTTGTGGTACGTGAGCACCGGAAGCGCAGAAGACCGCCGTTCGCAGGCCGGTATCACCTGAATATCGGCACGCCCTAGCCGAACAGCGGAATGACCTTGCTGTCCCTGCCGAGCAGCGTGTCGACGGACAACGGCTTTTCCTCGAAGACCGTTCCGGCCAGAGCGGGGCGGGCCAGGTGATAGCCTTGCAGCAGGTCGACGCCGCCTTCCAGCGCGACGCGCAGATGGGTCGGGTTCTCGATGCCTTCGACCAGCACCTTGGCGCCGCGGTCGTGCAAGGTGGAAACCAGCGGGCGGAAGAACCGCTCGGCGGCGGCATGGCGGCAGAACTCCGCGAACCAGGTGCCGTCGATCTTGACGATGTCGGGACTGAGCAGGCTCACCCGCTCCTCGGTGGAGTGACCGGTGCCGAAATCGTCGATGGCGATGCGGATGCCGTCGCGCCGCATTTCGCGCACCAGCCGCATGAGAAGCGCGTCGTCGGCCGACTGTTCGGTGATTTCGCAAACCAGCATGGCGGGGGCGAGGCCGAAGTCAGCGAGATGCCTGGTCATCAACCGGATTTCGGCCAGCGCCCGTCCGGGATGGTCATTGATCAGCGGATTGTAGTTGAAGAACAGATCAAGCCCTTCGACGCCGATGTTGTGAAAATTCCGCAGATGCAACACCCGGCACATGGTCTCGACAAACAGCCGGTCCGAAGCGGCAACGCCATCGAAGAACACCCGCGCCGCACTGGGCCGGCCGGCACGGTGCGGCTCGATGAGGGCTTCGACCGCCACGGCGTGAAGGAAGCGGCCGCGTGGCGCGAAGATCGGCTGATAGGCGCTGCGCAGCCGGAATTCGCCATGGATGCCGTACTCGATGCCAACTTCGTCGATATGGATCGCATCGTCGACATTGCGCCGCCGCTCCAGCCTCATGTCGCCACCCTGCGCCCGAACGCTTTCGCCGGCCGCGCCGAATGCGCTGCCGTGGCGGAAACAGGCGTGTCGCCGGCAACGGCGGCAGCGGGTGTCTGCCTGTCCTTGTCTAGGACGCGAAAGCTGGTCGGCGCCAGCTCGGGCCGCGCCAGCACGAAACCCTGCACCATCGAGGCTCCCGATTTCTCGGCGAGCTCCAGCTGCCATGCCTCCTCGATGCCCTCGAACACCGTATGGATGCCTTGTTCCTCGAAGCTCCTCACCATGGTGGTCAAGAGCGCGAAACCGGCACCGGATTCCATCAGCTGCGTGATCCAGGTGGCGTCGAACTTGACGATATCGGGCTTCAGTTCCTTGATGCGGTTGATGTCGGAGTCATCGGCGCCATAGTCGTCAACGGCGATGCGGAAGCCGTTGGCCTTGAGTGTCGCGACGAAGCTGTGCAGGGTTTCCTGCGACGCCGACCTCTGCTCGGTCACTTCGCAGACGACACGGCGTGGATCGATGCCCGCCTCGTGCAGCACCAGCCGCATTTCGCGCAGGGCCTTGTCGGCAACACTGCGTTCGGTGAACACCGACGGGTCGAAATTGATGAAGATCGACGCCTCCTGCGGCAGGCAGGCGCCGGCGTTCAGCAGATGCAGCGTCCTGGTCAGCGCCTCGACATGCAGGCGGTCGGCGGACGGGCAGGTGCTGAAGAAATTCATCGGCGATTGCGGCTGGCCGTCGCGGAACGGCCGGATCAGACCTTCGAACGCGACCACCGCCAGCTTGCCTTCCTTGAAGGCGAAGATCGGCTGGAAGGCGCTTTGCAGCGTGTAGATGCCCCAGACACCGGTGGAGGTGCCGTCGTCCTGACGGATGATATGGGCAAGCCCGATGCTGCGCGACACGGTCCCTCGCTCCGCGAATGGATTGCCATCCTGCCACTCAAGCCTCTACCGCCCGTTAATGAATTTATTGTTGCCGATCACGGGTCCTTGAGATCTGGATCAGCCGACAATGCTTGCACTGCGCGAAATCATGCGACATGAGAAGCGCCGCGGCTGATCCTGGCCGTGCCGATCCTCTGTTGGAGACGTTCAAGGTCATGGCCTTCCTTGCCGACACCCTTTCCCGTGTGAAGCCTTCCGCCACCATCGCGGTGACGCAGAAAGCGCGCGAGCTGAAAAATGCCGGCCGTGACATTATCGGGCTGGGCGCTGGCGAGCCGGATTTCGACACGCCCGACAACATCAAGAATGCGGCGATCGAGGCGATCCGCCGTGGCGAGACCAAGTATCCGCCGGTTTCGGGCATCGCGCCGCTGCGCGAGGCGATCGCGAAAAAGTTCAAGCGCGAGAACAATCTCGACTACAAGCCCGAGCAGACCATCGTCGGCACCGGCGGCAAGCAGATCCTGTTCAACGCCTTCATGGCGACGCTGAACCCCGGTGACGAGGTCATCATCCCCCGCCCCTACTGGGTCAGCTACCCCGAAATGGTGGCGATCTGCGGCGGCACCTCGGTGTTTGCCGACACCTCGATCGAGAATGGTTTCAAATTGACAGCGGCGGTGCTGGAACAGGCGATCACACCGAAGACCAAATGGCTGCTGATGAACTCGCCGTCGAACCCGTCGGGCGCTGCCTACACGCAGGCGGAACTGCGCGCGCTGGCCGATGTCCTGTTGAAGCATCCCCATGTCTGGACGCTGACCGACGACATGTACGAGCACCTGACCTATGGCGACTTCGTCTTCAAGACCATCGCCGAGGTCGAGCCGAAGCTCTATGAGCGCACGCTGACCATGAACGGCGTGTCGAAGGCCTATGCGATGACCGGCTGGCGCATCGGCTATGCGGCCGGCCCGGTCCAGCTGATCAAGGCGATGGACATGATCCAGGGCCAGCAGACCTCCGGCGCCTGCACCATCGCGCAATGGGCGTCGGTGGAAGCGCTGAACGGCCCGCAGGACTTCATTGCCAGGAACAAGGCGATCTTCCAAGGCAGGCGCGATCTCGTCGTGTCGATGCTCAACCAGGCGCGCGGCATCACCTGCCCGTCGCCGGAAGGCGCCTTCTATGTCTATCCGTCCTGCGCCCAGCTGATCGGCAAGAAGACCAAGGCCGGCAAGGTGATCGACACCGACGAGGCCTTCTGCTCGGAACTGCTCGAGGCCGAGGGGGTCGCGGTGGTGTTCGGCTCAGCCTTTGGCCTTGGCCCGAACTTCCGTATCTCCTACGCCACCTCGGAGACAATGCTGGAGGAAGCCTGCACGCGCATCCAGCGGTTCACCGCGTCACTGACCTGATCAGATACGCCATAGTGGAAATGAAAAACCCGGCTCACGCCGGGTTTTTTGCGAGCTCGGTCGGCACTCAGCCGCCATATTGCGCTGACGTCACCGCTTCCAGCCAGTCGGCATGGACACCGTCCAGCGCCTCCTGCATGGCGATATGGGTCATCGCCGATTTCGGCGCCGCGCCATGCCAGTGCTTTTCCCCAGGCGCGAACGAGATGACGTCGCCGGCCCTGATCTCCTGGACCGCCTCTCCCCATGTCTGCGCAAGGCCGGCGCCCGCGGTGACATAGAGCGTCTGGCCAAGCGGATGCGTGTGCCAATGGGTGCGCGCGCCCGGCTCGAAGCTGACCAGCGTGGCCCGCAGCCGCGCCGGCGCCTCCTTATCGATGATCGGCGTCTGCAGCACCCGGCCGGTGAAATATTTTTCCGGCGCTACGATGGTCGGCACGCTGCCACAGGCAATGATCTTCATGGTCGGTGGGTCCTTGATCTGGTGGCGGACTGGCGGCGGAAGGCCGCCTCTCCTGGCTTTGGCGCAAGCCGGCACTTTCCTCCGATATGCCGCGCCGTGCAACTGCCATCGACCTTCGCCACAGCCCTGCCGGTTTCCACACCAGGCTTCTTAACCATGAACGTTGGATCGCCGGCCCGGATGGCCGAATCGCTGGCCAGGCGTGGCTGCCGCAAGGGCTTTTTAACGGCTGCCCACTAGCCCTTTGCCGGCGGATGCAAGGGGCGATGCGATGAGCATATTGGCGACGATCAGGGACCATAGCGGCCGGATCTACCGTGGCATCCAGTCCTTGCTTCTGATCAGTATCGGCGCCGCGTTGCTTGGCGCTGTCGAGATGTCGGAAAATCTGTCTTCCGGCAGCGCCTTCATGGTCTCGATTCTCGCCACCAGCCTGGCCTTGCTGGCACTGATGTACATGCGCAGCAGCGTCGTCCATAGCCTGAAATCCGCGGCCGCCGCCGAGGCCGAAAAGCATCATTTCCTGACCAGGGACGCGATGACGGGGGCGATGACCCGCCGCTATTTCCTCGAAGCGCTGGGCAACAGCCTGGGCACCATGCGCGATCGGCGCGATGCGGCCCTGCTGCTGATCGACCTCGACCATTTCAAGCAGCTCAACGACACGTTCGGGCATCAGTTCGGCGACCGCACCCTGGCGCATCTCGTCAAGACCGCCGAGCGCATCTTTGTCGGCGGTATGGTCGGTCGGCTCGGTGGCGACGAATTCGGCGTCATCATTCCGCACAGCGATCTCATCGCCATCAACAAGGATGTGCGGCAACTGCTAGACGCCATGCGGGCCGGCAAATCCCATGAAGGCAGGACCATTCCGCTCTCCATTTCCGTCGGCGTCGCGCTGGCGCCGACACATGCGTCGAACACGACGGAACTGATGCTGGTTGCCGACCTGGCGCTTTACGAAAGCAAGGCGGCGGGCCGTGGTCGCGTCACCGTGTTCGACGAGGAGATGCTGTCCGACAAGCGCTACCGCCGCCTGGTCGAGCGGGAATTGCGCGCCGCGGTCTATCTCGGCGAGCTCGAGCTGCACTACCAGCCGATCGTCAACCCGGACGGTTCCACCTATGGCTTCGAAGGGCTGATCCGCTGGCGCCATCCGGTGCGCGGCCTGATCTCGCCGGCCGAATTCATTCCGATCGCCGAGCGCTCGACGCTGATCGACATGCTCGGCGAATGGGTGTTCAAGCGGGCTTGCGCCGATATCGGTCATTTCCCCGGTCGCAGCATCTCGATCAACGTCTCCGGCGAACAGCTGAAGCGCGACGAGATCGTCACCATGTGCGACCGCGTGCTGAAGGAAACCGGCCGCTCCGCGACGCAATTCGTCATCGAGATCACCGAGACGGTAGCGACCGCCGCCACGCCCGAAATCCTGCGGCGCCTCGAAGCCTTGCGCGGTCTCGGCTTCCACATCGCGCTCGACGATTTCGGCACCGGCCATTGCGGCTTCAACTACCTGAAGACCTTGCCCATCGACTGCATCAAGATCGACCGTTCCTATATCCGCAGCCTCGCCCACGACCAGGTGGCGCAGATCTTCGTTTCGGCGCTCGCCCAGATCGCGCGCATCCAGGATGTCACCATCGTCGCCGAGGGCGTCGAGACGCAAGAAGAGTTCGCGCTCGCCAGGGCCGCCGGCTGCAATCGTTTCCAGGGCTATTTCTTCGACAGGCCGGCGCCACGCGACAAGGTCAGTCCCTTGCGCACAGCCAATACCGACCAGTTCGCACTGAGCGCCTGAGCCGCGTGGCGCAGCGCCGAAGTTCTATTTTTCTTGCCCTGCCGGCAAACAAGTGGGACGATGCCTTCAGGTGGAGGCAATCAAAAAGAACCCCGCCCGCGACGGTCGAACAGGCCGGCCGCCGCTCAGGACCGATTGACCCCGCCTGAACCATGAAATGCCAGTCGGTCCCTAGGGAAACGCCTGAGTGGAGGTCAGTCATGGGTACTCGCGCCGGAGGACGACGCACGGGACCGAAATGCATTGCCATAGTCGGTCCCTTCGCAAGCGGTAAGACGACACTTCTCGAAGCCATATTGGCCCGCACGGGCGCCATTCCCCGCCAGAACCCGGTTTCCTCGGGCAACACCGTTTCAGACCATTCGCCGGAGGCGCGCGCCCACGCCATGAGCGTCGAGGCGACCTTCGCCACCACCGAATTCATGGGCGAGCAGCTCACCTTCGTCGACTGTCCCGGCTCGATCGAATTCTCCTTCGAGGCCGAGCCGGTGCTGGCCGCATGCGACCTCGCGGTGGTCGTGGCCGAGGCCGACGAAAAGAAGATCCCAGCGCTACAACTGATCATGCGCAAGCTCGACGATCTCGGCGTGCCGCGCATCCTGTTCCTCAACAAGGTCGACAAGGCGATATCAGGCGTGCGCGACACGCTGAAGATGCTGCAGCCGGCAAGTGCGGTCCCCTTGCTGCTGCGCCAGATTCCGCTGCGCAAGGATGGCGTCGTCATCGGCTCGATCGATCTGGCGCTGGAGCGCGCCTACATCTATCGCGAATATGCCGAGAGCGAAATTGCGCAGATACCGGGCGACGACAAGGCGCGCGAGCTCGAAGCGCGCTTCTCCATGCTGGAAACCCTGGCCGACCATGACGACCAGCTGATGGAACAGCTGCTCGAAGAAATCGAGCCACCCAAGGATGCGATCTTCGACGACCTCGCCGCCGATCTGCGCGAAGGCGCGGTGACGCCGGTGCTGATCGGCACCGCCGAAAAGGGCAATGGTGTGCTGCGCCTCCTGAAGGCAATCCGCCACGACGCGCCCGACATCGAGGCGACCCGCAAGCGGCTCGGCGCACCAGATGGCTCCGCCACCGTGGTTCAGGTGATGAAGACCATCCACACACCGCATGGCGGCAAGCTGTCGGTGTCGCGCATCCTGTCCGGCCAGGTCGTCGACGGTTCCGAACTCTGGCTGCCTAACGGCGACACGGCGAAGGTCTCCGGCATCTACAAGATGCTCGGCAAGGACCAGTCCAAGCTCACCACCGCCAAGACTGGCGATACGGTGGCGCTCGGCAAGCTGGACGAGGTCAAGACCGGCCAGACACTGTCCTCGGCCAAGGGCGGCACCAAACAGCTGTTCAATGTCGAGCCGCCGCAACCGGTCTTCGCCTTCGCGCTGCGCCCCAAGGAGCGCAAGGATGAGGTGAAGATGTCTGCCGCCATCCAACGGCTGGCAGAGGAAGACCCTTCGCTCAGTCTGCGCCACAACCAGGACTCGGCCGAGACCGTGCTGTCGGGCCATGGCGAGATGCATCTGCGTGTCGTGCGCGAGCGGCTGGAAGGCAAGAACCAGATTCCGGTCGAAGGCCACGCCCCGGCGGTGCCCTACCGCGAGACGATCCGCAAAACGGCACAGCAGCGTGGGCGCCACAAGAAGCAGTCCGGCGGCCATGGCCAATTCGGCGATGTGGTGATCGAGATCAAACCGTTGCCGCGCGGCTCCGGCTTCCAGTTCACCGACACCATCACCGGCGGCGTCGTGCCGAAGACCTATATCCAGTCGGTCGAAACCGGCGTGCGCGATTATCTGAAGTCCGGTCCGCTCGGCTTCCCGGTGGTCGATGTCGCCGTCAACCTGTCGGATGGCTCCTATCACGCGGTCGATTCCTCCGACATGGCCTTCCAGATGGCGGCCAGGCTGGCGATGAAGGAAGGCATGGCCGCCTGCTCGCCGGTGCTTCTGGAACCGGTGATGAAGGTCGAGATCGTCACGCCATCCGACGCAACCTCGAAGATCATCGCGCTCATCCCGCAGCGGCGCGGCCAGATCCTTGGCTATGACGCGCGGCCCGACTGGCCCGGATGGGATGTCGTCGAGGCAACCATGCCGCAAGCCGAGATCGGCGACCTGATCATCGAATTGCGCTCGGCGACAGCGGGCGTCGCCAGTTACCGCGCCACCTTCGATCACATGGCGGAACTTACCGGTCGCCTCGCCGACGAGGCGATGAACGCAAGCGGCAAAGCTGCCTGACCCTGTCGCCACGCCGCGTGCCCCTCGAACTTCGGTTCGAGGGGCAACGCACGCCGCCCCAAAATGCGCGGCGACAACGAGATGCATGAAAACAACAGCTTGAGGCGAGTCGACTGGACCTGTTTCAGCGCGGCGTGCCTTAAATGAAAACGACGCCCAGCGGAAACCGGACGTCGTTTTATCGCGGACCGTTTTCTTGGGAGGTAAAAACGGCAGGTCCGCCGCACCTGGTGCCGCCAAGCTTCGGCGGAAGAATGGTTCGGACGCGGTAGCCGCCTGAGCCCGGGCCCGTCCGAGTGATGCCCCCATCTCCCGTCCGAACCACACCGCGTCCTATGGTGTGCATAGCACGCGACGAGCGCCCGCGACATGTTACCAGAGGTTACATGTCACTGTTACGTGGCAATTCTGTTGGACTTTTCAGCGGTGCCGACGGGACGCAGGCAACAAAAAAGCCGGATCAACGAAGATCCGGCTGAGTTTGATTGGAAGTGCCTGTTAAGGCTAACCTCCAGAGGGGAACACTCAAGGGCGCTAATGGGAGGAGAACGCGCCCCAGAGATGATCTATATATGTGCTCATCATGCCCAAGAAACAAGCATCTATTTTGCAACACACGCATGCAAAAAGATGCAGGCTGTGGTCTAACCCATATCTGGGGCCAATAGGACCAGCAAAAATCCCGAAACGGAGCGCTGGACAGGACGATCATCACTACAGAATCGCGAAACGCGACCGGTTTTTGCCCCAAAATGCCAAAACTTCGCAATGACGTGGAATCGGGCAGCAGGCGTTCATTTCTCAGGCAATCAGGGAGGAAGCCCCCAATGCGGACTTTTTCGGCGATCGCCGGCAGTGCGGCCTTCTTCATCGCGGCGCCCGGCGTGGTTGCCGGGCTGGTACCCTGGCTGTTGACCGATCGCTGGGGCCTGCCATGGTCGAAGCTGCCGGGCCTTGTCCCGATTGGCTGGCTGCTGATCGTCGCCGCCACAGCGGTGCTGCTCCACGCCTTCGCCCGCTTCGCGCTTGAGGGGCTGGGCACGCCCGCGCCGGTGGCGCCGACCGAGAAGCTGGTGATCGGCGGCATCTACCGCCATGTCCGCAACCCGATGTATGTCGCGGTGCTGTCGATCATCCTCGGCCAGGCGCTGCTGTTCGCGAGCTGGACGCTTGCCGCCTATGCAGCCATTGCGGCGGCGGCCATGATCACCTTCGTCAGGCTCTACGAGGAGCCGACGCTCGCCAGCCGCTATGGCGCCGAATACGAAACCTACCGCCGCGCCGTGCCCGGCTGGCTGCCCCGCCTGACGCCGTGGCGGGGGTGAGCCAAGGAGTGAGCAGCGCCCGCCCAGGGCATGTTGAGATTCAGATCATGCCGAGCCGAGAATGGTGGCTTCCGAGAACCGGAACGGAGCGTACTTAAAGTACGTGAGCACCGGAAGCGTAGGAGGCCGCCATTCGCAGGCCGGCCTCACCTGCGTATCGACATGCCTCAGAAGGACCAGCTTCTGGCCTTGGCAATGATGAAATCCCGGAACACATGCAGCTTGGCCTGGTTCTTCATCGCGTCGGGATAGGCGAAATAGGTGTCGAAGGACGGCACCTCGGTCTCCGGCAGCAACTGCACCAGGCCGGAATCCTTGTTGATCACATAGTCGGGCAGCATGGCGATGCCGGCTCCGCCCTGCACGGCACGCTTGATCGACAATATGTCGTTGATCTGCAGCGTCGGCACCCTTTGCCCGCCTTCGAAATCGCCGACCGTCTCCAGCCAGTTCAGCTCCGACAGATGCGACGGCACCGGCACGCCGAAAGTGACGATGCGATGGTTCTTCAGTTCGGCGACCGAAGCCGGCTTGCCGTACTTGGCCACATAGGAGGGGGCGGCGTAGAGGTGGAAATGCACGGTAAACAGGCGGCGCTGGATGAGGTCCGGCTGCTGCGGCTGGCGCAGCCGGATGGCGCAATCGGCCTGGCGCATGGTGAGGTCGAGTTCCTCATTGGCGAGGATCAGCTGCAGGCTGATTTCAGGGTAGAGTTCGATGAATTCCTGCACGCGCTCGGTCAGCCAGCCAGCACCCAGCCCGACCGTCGTCGTTACCCTGAGCACGCCCGAGGGGCGGTCCTTGGTCTCGGTCAGCCGCGACTTGATCGTCTCGAGCTTCATCAGCACGTCGTGCGCCGTGCGGAACAGCATTTCGCCCTGCTCGGTCAGCACCAGGCCCCGGGCATGGCGGTTGAACAGCGGAACGCCAACATCATGCTCGAGCGCGCTGACCTGCCGCGAGATCGCCGATTGCGACAAATGCAAAGTCTCGGCCGCATGGGTAAACGACCCCGCTTCCGCCGCTGCGTGAAACACGCGTAGCTTGTCCCAATCCAACGCCATGATACCCCTCGTTCTGCTTTTGGCGTCTGAATGAAAAATCAGGCTTTTACACGGCGTCTCTAAGCCGTTTTCTGAACCCTCTACTCCGCCGCTTCGCGGTGCACCTCGATGCCGGCCAGATACTTTTCCGCCTCGAGCGCGGCCATGCAGCCGAGTCCCGCCGCCGTCACCGCCTGGCGGTAGACATCGTCGGTGACGTCGCCGGCCGCGAACACGCCGGGCACGTCGGTGCGAGTCGAATCCGGAGCCGTCCACAGATAGCCGTTGGGCTTCTGCTTCAGCTTGCCGACGAACAGCTCGACCGCCGGCGCGTGGCCGATCGCCACGAACACGCCGTCGACCTTGAGATGCGTTTCGGCGCCGGTCGCCGCATGCTTGAGCTTCAGCCCTTCGACCGAGGGCGGCAGCGGCGCCTTGCCGGGGCGGCCGGTGATCTCGTCGACAACCGTGTCCCAGATGACGCGGACATTGTCCTTCTTCAGCAGCCGTTCGCGCAGGATGCGCTCGGCGCGGAAATCGCTGCGCCGATGGATGACCGTGACGCTCCTGGCGAGGTTCGACAAATACAGCGCTTCCTCCACCGCCGAATTGCCGCCGCCGATCACGGCGACATCCTTGCCGCGATAGAAGAAGCCGTCGCAGGTGGCGCAGGCCGAGACACCGAAGCCCATGAAGGTCTGCTCGGTCGGAATGCCCAGCCATTTGGCTTGCGCACCGGTGGCGATGATCAGTGCGTCGGCGGTGTAGGTGGTGCCGGAATCGCCCTTGGCGCGGAACGGCCGCACGTTGAGGTCGACCTCGGTGATGATGTCATTGATGATGTCGGTGCCGACATGCTCGGCCTGCTTCAACATCTGCTCCATCAGCCAGGGACCCTGAATGGGGTCGGCGAAACCGGGATAGTTCTCGACATCGGTGGTGATCATCAGCTGGCCGCCCTGCTGCAGGCCGGCGACCAGCATCGGCTTCAGCATGGCGCGCGCAGCGTAGACCGCCGCCGTATAGCCGGCCGGACCGGAACCGATGATGAGAACGGGCGCGTGCTTGGTGGTCATCTGGAAGCCTCTGCGGAGGGCTGCCGGCAATTGCGGCATGGAAAACTCGTCGATATCGCGCGTAATGTAAGTGCTGCCCACGACGCCAGCAAGGCAAGTTGGCGTTCGTCCCCGGAAAGCTTTGTCGCACCCTGTCCGCTGCTTTGATCCTCCGAAATATGCCGAGCCAGGGATGGAATGGACAGCGAAGTCGTTTAATTACAAAATCACGCAAGATTCTTGCGTGTTGCCCCTGACCTCTCGAGAACCCTCATGCCGCTCAAGGCCGACCTCGACGCCATCGACTGGAAGATCCTGCGCGAGCTCCAGGCCGATGGGCGCATGACCAATGTCGAACTGTCGAGCCGCGTCGGCATTTCGGCGCCGCCCTGCCTGCGCCGCGTCAAGCGACTGGAGGAAACCGGCATCATTCGCGGCTACCGGGCGCTGCTCAACGCGCCGGCGCTCGGCCTCGACGTGGTCGCCTTCTGCCTGGTCGGGCTGCATCATCAGTCCGATGCCGAGTTGCGCACCTTTGCCGAGCGCACGCGCGGCTGGCCGATCGTGCGCGACGCCTGGATGGTGTCGGGTGAATCCGATTTCCTGCTGCATTGCGTGGCAAGCGACCTCGGCGCCTTCCAGACGTTCGTCATCGAGGAACTGACTTCTACCCCGAATGTCGACACGGTGCGCACCGCGCTCACCATCCGCCGGGTCAAGGACGAAGGGCTGGTCTCATTCGAACGGCCTTGAGACCGGTCGAACGCCGGCGCGCGGGCCGGTGAATTCCGGCGTTTCGCCACACCGGCGCCGCGTTGGTATCCGACAGACGCTGATGTAGAAGGCTGGATGGCGCTGTCCGGCTTGCCGCCTGATTGGTTTCCTGAAGCAATTTCAGGAAAAGTGTGTAACGGTTTTCCGTCCGGAATTGCGTCGGAACAGGTGGCGCAAGCAGCGTGAATTCCGCGGACAATCCGCCATGGGAAGGGGACCATGACTCGATTTGCAAGCCCGGTCTCGGCGCTTATCATCTGCGTGAACGAGGCCGACATGATCGGCCCATGCCTGGAAAGCATCGACTTCTGCGCCGAGATCATCATCGTCGATTCCGGCTCGACGGACGGCACCATCGAATGCGTGCAGAGCTACATCGCCAAGGGCTACCCGATAAGGCTGCTGCACAATGACTGGCCGGGTTTTCCTCGTCAGAGGCAATTCGCGCTCGACCACGCCACCCAGCCCTGGTGTCTTTCGATCGATCCGGACGAGCGTGTCGACGACCGGCTGCGGCAGTCAATCATCACCGCGACGCGGACAGCGAGCGACAGCACGGGCGGATGGTACATCCGCCGCCGCGATTGGCTGAAGGGTTACGGCTACGCGCATCGCTGGGTGCTGCACAACAGGCTGCTGCGACTTTTTCGCCGCGAAGGCGCCACCATGGATCTCAACGCGCGGGTGCATGAATCCTTCGGCGTGCTGGGAGAAACCAGCACGATCGAGAGCGGTGTCTTGCTGCATCGCCGCGAAATATCGGTCGAGGAGGACCTTGCCCGCGCCAACGCCTACTCCAGCCTCAAGGTCGCGACGCTGGTCGACAGGGGCAAGAAACCGGGCCTTGTACGGCTGGTCTTGTCGCCGCTCGGCAACTTCCTGAAGTTCTATCTGGCCAAGCGCTACTTCCTGTGCGGCCGGCATGGTTTCATCTACTCGATGTCGGTGATGATTTATTCCTATGCCACCGAGGCCAAACTGTATGAAGCTTCGCAAGGCAACGATCCGGCTTGAGCCGTCAGGCCGGGTCCTGATCGGTTACTCCGGCGCCCGAACGAGCGTTTCGATGGCGGCAAGCAGGCCGCCGAGGTCGCTGCTGTCATGCAACGACCTGATGGCGAAGCCGGACTGAACCGCCGCCTCGCCGTCGACCAGCCAGCCTTGCGCAAGGCCGGCGCGCCGCCCTGCCTGCATGTCGGCCAGCTTGTCGCCGACGATCAGGGATCGCCGCAGATCGAGGTCGAGGCGCTTCGCCGCCTCGATCAGCATGCCCGGATTGGGCTTGCGCATCGGATGGTCGGCAAGGGCGAGCGGTCCAACGCCCGCCTCGTGGTAGGCACAGGCAAGCACCATGTCGACGAACACGCCCTGCTCGCGCAACAGTTCGAGCACGCGGCCGTTCACGTCGGCGAAGACACTCCAGCCGAAATAGCCGCGCGCAATGCCGGACTGGTTGGTCACCACGACGACCGGAATGCCGGCCCGGTTGGCGGCTGCGATCGCTGGCACGATATTGTCGCGCAGCACGATCTCGGCCGGATTGCTGGGGTAGTCGGTGTCGACGTTGATGGTGCCGTCGCGGTCGAGGAACAATGCTGGCAGGCGCCCCGGGAAAACCCGGTCGCCGATCCGCTCGACCCACACACCGGGCTCGGTCAGCGGGTGCGCCGTCCCGAATCTGTCAGCCATTGCTGAGGCGCGCTTCGACCACCTCGCACAGATGGTGATAGAGGCACAGATGCCCTTGCTGGATGATCGGCGTCGAGGTCGACGGCACGTTGAGCAGGATGTCGCACAGTGGCTTGAGCTTGCCGCCGGTGTCGCCGGTCAGTCCGATCACCGTCATGTCCATCATCCGCGCCTGTTCGGCGGCGGCCAGGATGCTCGGCGAATTGCCGCTGGTCGAGATCGCCAGCAACACCCCGCCCGCCGAGCCATGTGCCTCGACCTGGCGCGAAAACACGGTGTCGAAGCCATAGTCATTGCCCCAGGCGGTCAGCACCGAGGCATTGGCCGGCAGCGCGATGACATTGTAGGCCTTGCGCTCCTTGAGGAAGCGGCCGACCAGTTCGCCGGCGATGTGGATGGCATCGCTGGCCGAGCCGCCATTGCCACAGATCAGGAAGGCTTTCCCCGACGAAAGAGCCATCACGACGGCGCTCACCGCCCGCTCCATCTCGCTGGTCAGGTCGCGCTCGACCATGGCGTTGATGGCAGCCGCCGAGCGGACCAGATAATCGTTCAGTTCAGACATGAAAACCTCAGTTCGTGGTGCCGCCGGCGCGCAATTTGCCGATTGTGCCGGTGGTGCTCTTGCCGGCCACGAGATCGACCAGCACGACGCGCCCGCCGGCCTTCTGCACCACATCGGCGCCGACCACGGTGTCGATCGTATAGTCGGCGCCCTTGACCAGTATGTCGGGCAGAAGCGCCTCGATCAGTGCCAGCGGCGTGTCCTCCTCGAACACCACGACCGCATCGACCGACGCCAGGGCTGCAAGCACACAGGCGCGATCATGCTGGTCGTTGACCGGCCGCCCCGGCCCTTTGAGCCGTCGCACCGAGGCATCGCTGTTGAGGCCGAGCACCAGCCGGTCGCACTGGCTGCGCGCCGCGTGCAGCAGGCTGACATGGCCGGCATGCAGGATGTCGAAGCAGCCATTGGTGAAGCCGACGCTCAGGCCCTCTTCCTTCCACGCCGCCACCATGCGCGCGGCCGATGTGGCATCGAGGATGGCATCCTTGTGAGCGGTCGGTCCGTGCGAGCGGAACAGCGCGCCGGTGAGTTCCTCGACTGTCAGCCGCGCGGTGCCGCGTTTTCCCACCACGACGCCGCCGGCGGCATTGGCGATCGAGGCCGCGGCGACGGGATCGGCACCCGCCGCCAGCGCCAGCGCGAAGCTCGCGATCACCGTGTCGCCGGCGCCCGAGACATCGAACACTTCACGCGCCTGGGTGGCGATGTGGCGGGCTTCGGTTGGGCCGACCACGCTCATGCCCTTTTCGCTGCGTGTCGCGACGACGAAGTCGAAGCCGTGCGCCGAGATCAACTGGCGGGCCGCGGCCACGATCTCGTCGTCGGCAAACAGCGCATGGCCGACGGCCTCGCCGAGTTCCTTGCGATTGGGGGTGATGGCGGTTGCCCCTGCATAGCGCGCATAGTCGTGGCCTTTCGGATCGACCAGCACCGGCTTGCCCGCCGCTCGGCAGATGGCGATCAGTTCGCCGGCGACGCCGTCGAGCAGGATGCCCTTGCCGTAGTCGGACAGGATGACGATGTCGGCACGCGTGAGTGCATCCCGGAAATGCCGGATCAGACCTGCCCGCTCCGCTTCGCCGAGCGGCTTGATCTCCTCCTCGTCGAAACGCAGCACCTGCTGGTTGAGCGCGCTGAACCGGCTCTTCGACGACGTCATGCGGCCGCGCTCCTGCGCCAGGCCCGCCGTGTCGGCGCCAAGCTCGCCAAGCATCCGCATCAGGCTGTCGCCGGCCGTGTCGGTGCCGATCACCGACACCGGAATGGCATGCGCCCCAAGCGAGATGATGTTGGCCACGACATTGCCGGCGCCGCCCATGGCCGAGGTTTCGCCGCGCCCGTGCAGCACCGGGATCGGCGCTTCCGGTGAAATCCGCTCGATCACGCCATTGACGAAACGGTCGAGGATCAGGTCACCGACCACCAGGACGGTGACCTCGCCGAAGCGCGCAATGGCGCGGTGCAAGGGTTCGGGCGAAGGCGGATTGTGCTTGATCATGTCATCTGCAACGCGCTGGAAAACCCGTCTCTGGAATGTTTCGGGTCGGTTGGCGGGACCGGTCGTTTCATGGCGATGCCGATATACCGCAATTCAAGTCGGCGCAACGGCGGCTCGCCGCGTCAGCTCTTCTGCAAGGCGACGTGGACGCCGAGCCCGACCAGCACCGCGCCGCCGGCCCGCTGCATCAGGCGCTGTGCGCGGCTGGAACGCCGCAGCCGGCCGATCACGGCACCCGCCAGGAACACGCAGACGACATCCGCCGAGGAGAACATCAGATTGACGATGGTTCCGAGCACGACGAACTGCAGCCAGACCGGAAACGCCGCCGAGGCATCGATGAATTGCGGCAGGAATGCCATGAAGAAGATCGCGGTCTTGGGATTGAGCACCTCGACGGTAATGCTCTCGAAAAAGGCGCGGCGGGCCGATTTCCGCTCGATCGCGGGCAGCGTCGCATCGCCCTCCACGCGCTTGCGGAACAACGAGACGCCGAGCCAGATCAGATAGAGCGCGCCGACCAGCTTGACCGCCATGTAGAGCGGCGGCACGGCGTGGAACAGCACGGACAAGCCGGCGGCTGCCGCGAAGACATGCACATAGCCGCCGAGATGAATGCCGAGTGCCGCCGTCAGCCCGGACCAGCGGCCACGCGCCATCGTCTGCGCGGCGGCGTAGAGCATGGCCGGGCCGGGGATGTAGGCGAAGATCGCCGTGGTGGCGAAAAAAGCGATGAGCAGTTCGGTCGACGGCATTCTTTGTCCCTCACGATCGGCCGAGCCGGCAAGTCCCGACTGAGCGAAAGCTTTGCGGCGCCACTGTGGCGGTGGCTCCCGTGTTCGCGCCGGCTTTGTCGACAGCCCGGCTGGCGTCCCTTATAAGGACCGGAATCGCAAGCAGCCAGAGGCCTTCATGATCATCGTCACGGGCGGCGCCGGCATGATCGGCTCAAACATCGTCGCCGCGCTCAATGCCGAAGGCCATGACGACATCCTGGTCGTCGATGACCTCACCGACGGCCACAAGATCGCCAATCTCGCTGATCTCAGCATCACCGACTATCTCGACAAGGACGATTTCCTGGCCCGGTTCGAAACCGGCGAACTCGGCCGCATCGAGGCCGTCTTCCACCAGGGCGCCTGCTCGACCACCACCGAATGGAACGGCAAGTTCATGATGGAGGTGAATTACGCCTTCTCGAAGCGGCTGTTGCACGCCTGCCAGGCGTTGCGCGTACCCTTCCTCTACGCCTCCTCCGCTTCCGTCTATGGCGGCGGTTCCGAGTTTCGCGAGGACCCGGCGCTCGAGCGGCCGCTCAATGTCTACGCCTATTCCAAGAAGCTGTTCGACGACTATGTCAGGCGCACCGTCTTCGACACCGATCATTCGCAGGTCGCGGGCCTGCGCTACTTCAACGTCTATGGCCCGCGCGAGGCGCACAAGGGCGCCATGGCCTCGGTCGCCTTCCATCTGTTCAACCAGGTCCAGCGCGGCGAGAACCCGAAACTGTTCGGCGCCTATGATGGCTTCGGCCCGGGCGAGCAAAGCCGCGACTTCATCCATGTCGGCGATGTCGCCGACGTCAATCTGTGGCTGTGGAAACGCGGATCGAGCGGCATCTTCAACTGCGGCACCGGCCGCGCCCAGCCCTTCCGCGCCATCGCCGAGACGGTCATCGACACCCTCGGCAAAGGCGAGATCGAGTTCATCGAATTCCCCGACCACCTCAAGGGCAGCTACCAGAGCTTTACGCAAGCTGATATGTCCCGTTTGCGCGCGGCCGGTTACAATGGCCAATTTCGAACAGTGGAAACCGGCGTCAGAGACTATGTCGAATGGCTGAAAGCCCAACGATCCTCGTGATCGGCCCACGCTGGGTGGGCGACATGGTGATGGCGCAGTGCCTGTTCGCGGCGCTGAAAGAGCTTCATCCCAACGCCGCGATCGATGTGCTGGCGCCGGCCTGGGCCGCGCCGCTGGTCAAGCGCATGCCCGAAATACGCCAGCAGATCGACTTCCCGCTGAAACCCGGCGCGCTCGAATTCACCATTCGCCGCCGCTTCGGCCGCCTGCTGCGCGGCCGCTACGACATGGCCTATGTCCTGCCGGGAAGCTGGAAGTCGGCGCTGATCCCGTTCTTTGCCCGCATTCCGCGCCGTTTCGGCAATTTGCGCGAAATGCGCTACGGCCTGCTGACCGACATCGTGCCGCTGCCCGACAGCGTCAAACGACGCACCGCGCAGGCCTATTTCGGCCTCGCCCAGGGCGGCAGTTTCCGGGCGCCCAGGCTAACCGTTGATGCGAACAACCAGGCCGCCTTGCTCGACCGTTTCGGGCTGGCGCCGCGGAAATTCATGGCACTGATGCCTGGTGCCGAGTTCGGCCCGGCCAAGCGCTGGCCGAGCGAAAGCTATGCCGGCCTTGCCCGCGACTTCATGGGCAAGGGCTTCAAGGTCGCGCTGTTCGGCTCGAAAAACGACCGCGACGTGACGGCGGAGATCGCGGCCCTTGCCCCCGGCGTCGTCGACCTCGCCGGCCAGACGCGGCTGGAGGACGCCATCGACCTGATATCGGCGGCAAGGCTGGCGGTGTCCAACGACAGCGGGCTGATGCACGTCGCCGCCGCCGTTGGCACGCCGATCGTTGCCGTCTACGGCTCGACCTCGCCTGAAAACACGCCACCGTTGGCGGAGCAACGCGAACTGGTCTGGCTCGGCCTGTCCTGCTCCCCCTGCCACCAGAAGGTCTGCCCGCTCGGCCATCTCAACTGCCTGAAGACGCTTGAAGTCGGGCAGGTCGCGGCAGCGGCGGAACGCCTGCTGGAACTCCCGGCCGCGGCATGAAGGTCCTGATCGTCAAGACGTCGTCGATGGGCGATGTCATCCACACCTTTCCAGCCGTCGAGGATGCCCGCCTGAACCGGCCGGACGTGTCCTTCGACTGGTGTGTCGAAGAGGCATTCGCCGGCATTGTCGCCCTGCACCCGGCGATCGGCAGGATCCACACGGTCGCCATCAGGCGCTGGCGCAAGGCCCTGTTCAGCGGCGGTACCTGGCGGGAGGCGGCTTTGTTGCGCCGCACCTTGCGCGAATGCCGCTATGACCTGGTCATCGACGCGCAAGGCCTGCTGAAATCGGCGCTGGTGGCAAGACAAGCGGCCGCACCCATTGCCGGATTCGACAGGTCAAGCGCCCGTGAACCTTCGGCCGCCTTGTTCTACGACGTCGGCTACGCCGTGCCGCGCGGCCTGCACGCCATCGAACGCACGCGGCGGCTGTTCGGGCTGGCGCTCGGCTACCAGCCTGATCTGTCGATGCTGGACTCCGGCATTGTACCGCCGGCCGGCGACATCGCCGGCATCAGCGGAAGGACCGCTTTCCTGCTGCACGGCACCAGCCGCGAGGACAAGAAATGGCCGGCCGGCGACTGGATCGAAACCGCCCGCCTGCTGATTGAAAGGGGGATGACCCCGGTCACCACATGGTCGAACGAGCGTGAAAAGGCCGTGGCCGAAGCGATCGCGAAAGCCGTTCCACAGACGATTGTGGTGCCAAGATCAACGCTGGCTGACATCGCCGCGATCATCGGCCGCTCGGCGCTGGTGATCGGCGCCGACACGGGGTTGACCCACCTCGCCAGCGCCTTCGGCTTGCCGACGGTTGCGGTGTTCCTGGCGACCGAACCAGGTCTCACCGGCCCTCGCGGGCCATACGCCTCGACGCTTCTGGCCGCACCCGGTGAGCGTTTGACGCCAGTGGTAGTGATGGCGGAAGCGGAGAGGTTGCTGAAGTGCGAGGCGCTTGATCAGGCTGATGCCGGCAAGAATTGATTTATCAATCAATTCAATCGGAAAGGCCAGCGCCGCCCCTCATCTGCCTGCCGGCACCTTCTCCCCGTAAAGTGACGGGGAGAAGGTGGCTGAACGCAAAGTCGGCCCCTAGTTTGCAAAGCTGAAAATTGGCGAAATCATCGGTGAAGGCGTCCTTCTCCCCGTCATTGTACGGGGAGAAGTGCCCGGCAGGGCGATGAGGGGCGGCGCTATCCCTGGATTGGAATGGCGCAATTCAGGAACGAATCCTGCCCCTTGCAATCCTTAGATGAACTGCACCTGGACGATCTCATAGCCCCTGGCACCGCCAGGCGCATTGACCTCGATGGCATCGCCGACTTCCTTGCCGATGAGCGCCCGCGCGATCGGCGAGGAGATCGAGATGCGGCCTGACTTCACGTCTGCTTCCTGGTCGCCGACAATCCGGTAGGTCTTCTTTTCCTCGGTGTCCTCGTCGACGAGAACCACGGTGGCGCCGAACTTGATCTTGTCGCCGCTGAGCTTGCTGACGTCGATCACCTCGGCCCGCGCGATGAAGTCCTCGAGCTCGTTGACGCGGCCTTCATTGAGGCTCTGCGCCTCCTTGGCGGCATGGTATTCGGCATTTTCGGACAGGTCGCCATGCGAGCGCGCTTCGGAGATCGCCTCGATGATGCGCGGCCGCTCTTCCTGCTGGCGCCAACGCAGTTCTTCCTTCAATGACGCGAACCCCTCGCCTGTCATCGGGACCTTGTTCATGATGCCTGACCTTTCCTGCCGCCACCCCCGCGTTTCGGGGAAAGCCTTGTCGATGGGTACAAAAAGAAAACGGTCCGGCAGCCTCGGGCTAACGGAACCGTTTCACCGCAATTTTCCACAATATAGCAATCTTCGCGGGTTTTTCACGCCAAAAAATGAGTTTTGAAAAAATCGTCCGCTGCTTTCGCAAATGCCGTCACGGCGGATGCGAACCACGGATGGCCGGCAACAAAAATCCGGCCGCGAGCAATCGCGGCCGGATCGAGAGCACCGGGAGCCGAATCAGCTCCTCATGAAATGGTCGATCTGCTCAGCCAGCATGCCGTATTCGCGCGAACCCTTGCCGGTCCGCTTCTCGATCTCCGTCAACTGCTGCCGGGCGCCGGCGAGGTCGCCGATCTGCAGATGCGCTTCACCGAGATACTCGCGCACCAGCGTGTAGTTGGGATCGATCCGCAGCGCTTCCTCGTAATAGCCGAGGCCAACGGCAACGCGGCCGGAATGGCGGTGCGAATAGCCGAGATAGTTGAGGATGCGCGGATCCTGCTTGTTGGCGGCGAGGCTGAGCACGGCGATCGCCTCGTCATAGCGGCCGGCCATCGCCAGCGCATGTCCGGCATCATAGATGCTGTCGTCGTCCAGCATGCCTTCCTTGGGCGGCACGCATTTCTGCTTCTTCTTGTCCCAGACTTCCCCCTTTTTGCACTGGGTGGTGGTCTGGTCGCTGCCACTGCCGCTGCCGGCGGCGAATACGGGAACAGCAAGAAACTGCAGGGCGACAATCGCGCTCGCCGCCTGGATGAGCATTCTTTTATGCATCGAAGCCTCCTGGAAGGTGTGACAATGCAACACTAACGCGGGGTGGCTTGCGTTTCATCCCGAAAAAAATGCGACCGGGAGAACACGAGGTGACGGATGCTGCAAATTCGCTATCATCCGGCAAACGACCTGACGGAGAAGACCCGTGCAGCAACGGCTTGAAAAGGACTGGGAGCTTTCGATCGGCCCTGACACCGTGCGCCTGTTCATCCTCAAGGCCAAGGCGCTCAGCGCCGGCGTCAACGAAGACTACGCCGATGGTGCCGAACACGAGGTCGAGCTCGATGGCGAGGCACATGCCAACCATCACCATGACGGCCTTGCCGAGGAAAGTTCGGAAAACCTCACCGAGGAAGAGTTGCGCGAGCTGATCAACGACCTCAATGTCGATGAAGCAGCCGAGCTCGTCGCGCTCGCCTGGGTTGGTCGCGGCGACTACGACGCCTCCGAATGGACCGACGCCCTGGCAGCGGCGCGTGAGCGCGCCAACAAGCGCACGGCGAAATACCTGCTTGGCATGCCGCTGCTTGCCGACTGGCTGGAGGAAGGGCTGGAAGCGATCGGCGCGTAACGGCGCGGTTACCGTTCGTGATGGGGTGCAGGCAACCTCCGGGCGTTGGCGCCGTTGACGGCGATGGCGTCGCTTGTCTTTTCCCGAACATTCAGGATTGCACTGGTCGTGGCCGTCACGGCCCTGCTGGTCGTGCCGGCCGACGCCAGACATCGTCACAGGTATCACAAGCCACTGACACCGCGGGTGGAGCAGCCGCTGACAACGCGCGTCGACCAGCCCCTGAAACCACGGGGCCGGCACTCGCCGAAACCGCGGCGGAGCCAGCAGGTCACGCCGAACCAGATACAGCAGAAAACACAGGAACCGGTGGCATCGCCCGCCGCTATTCCCGTGCCCGAACCGCGCCCGACGGATGCTGCAAAGGCCAATTCATCAACGCAGGATGTGCAGAAGACGGACGTTCCCAAGACCGCCGGCGCGCCGGACCTGCCCAATGGAGAAAAGTCCGGTCAAAAAAAGCAGGCGCTTCCCGAACCGACGGCCGATAGCCAAGGTGAGCCAGGGCCGCCAGCCATCGCGCCGACGCCAACGCCGAAGCCGGCCATTGCCGAGCCTGAGGTTGCGCCGCCGGCCGTCGCCCCGCAGCCGCCACAAAAGCCGGCGGATGCGGGCGACAAGAAGATGCTCCCCGACCCGCGCTCGGCCGATCTGCCCGACGAGAAGATGCCGCAGGAGGAAATCGCCTGCCGGGAGCGGCTGAAGACGCTCGGCGTCGAGTTCGAGGAGCACAAGGCGGAAAGCAACCCTGAAATCGGCTGCTCGATCCCCTATCCCCTGGTGCTGAAGACACTCGGCAAGTCGATTGCCATCGCGCCCGGCACCGAGCTCAATTGCCCGATGGCCGAGGCGGCGGCGCGCTTTGCCGCTGATGTCATCCAACCGGCGGCAAAAGCCGAATTCGGTGCCGATCTGAAATCGATCGGCCAGGCATCGGCCTTTGTCTGCCGGCCGCGCAATGGCACCAGAAAACCGTCGGAGCATGCTTTTGGCAACGCGCTCGACATCGCCAGCTTCACGCTTTCGGATGGCAAGAAGATCGAAGTCGGTCCGGCACCGCCCGAGCAGGAAGGCAAATTCCTCAACGCCGTGCGCAAGGCTGCATGCGGTCCCTTCAAGACCGTGCTGGGGCCGGGCGCCGACGCCGATCATTCCCTGCATTTCCATCTCGATCTCGAGCCGCGCCGCCATGGCGGCACGTTCTGCCAGTGAACATGGTTGGCGCAAACCGCGTGCCGCATTTCTGCCGCAGGCGTGAACGCGGCCGCAGAGCTTTCCTTTACCCTTGATCGTTAAAATGCCGGACATCTGAACCATGATCCCGAAAAGCGGGAACCGGTTTTCGCAAAAGACCATGGTCAGGCAAAAGGCAGAACCTGATCGGGATCAGGTTCGGGGATAGGATTCCGCCAATGGCCGGCAAATTTCGCGCCGTGTTTTCCGCCGCCGCGCGCCAATCGAAACCTGCGGCGATGGTGGCCGCCGGCCTTGCGCTCGCGGCCGTTTCGGCCTGCAACACCGGCAGCGTGCTGTCGCTGCAGCCGGCCGTCGACGTCGGCTCCCAGACCGCTGCCGTGCCGCAATACACTGGCATGCAGAAGCTTGTTCCCTCCAATCCCTACATGACCCAGGCCGCCTATCCGCGCATGGATGAGCCGATGTCGCCGGTCGAGCAGATGCCGGCCAGCGAAATCGACTGTCGCCAGCAATTGAAGCGCCTCGACGTCGCCTACACCGACCTCGCGCCGATCCACGAAGGCCAGTGCGGCATCGACTTTCCCGTTAAGGTCTCCGCCATCGGCAACATCCAGATGAAGCCCGCAGCCACCTTGACCTGCGACATGGCCGCCACCTTCGCCGGCTGGACCAGGAACGAACTGGTTCCCTCGGCCCGCTGGCGCTATTTCTCCGGCGTCAGGACCATCCACCAGGGCTCCAGCTACTCCTGCCGCAACATCGCTGGCGAAGGCGTGCTGTCGGAGCACGGCAAGGGCAATGCGCTCGACGTCATGAGCATCGAACTCAACAATGGCGACGACATCGACGTGCGCAAGCCCGGCCTGTTTGCCTTCCGCACCCGTGGCTTCCTCAACAATGTGCGCGCCGACGGCTGCCAGTATTTCACCACGGTGCTTGGCCCCGGCTACAACTACGACCACCGCAACCATTTCCATTTCGACATCAAGAACCGCAAGAACGGTTATCGCGCCTGCAGGTAGGAAAGATCAGGCGTCACCAGTGGACGCGATGATTTGCCGTGCCACCAGATCCTGGATGCGCCAGAGATTCCTGTCGCGGATACCGCTTTCCTCCAGCTTGCTGACGGTCCGAAACAGATACTGCGCCGAGGAGCCCCAGTGTCCGGCGGCTCGCGCCAGCGTGTCCGCAACCTGCTCCAACGGCAACCGCCCGGCATAGGCGTTGCCGCCCGGCGCGGCGACGAAAGTCAAGGCACGTAGCGGCCCCTCCTTGGTCTTGACCTTGATCCAGCACGGCACGTTGGTTGGCGGGTTGGCATCGATCTCGCGGCGCATCAGCCGGCCGAGTTGCCCAAAATGGTCTTCCGCCGGCAGACGGTAAACGATGCCGTTGCAGCTGCCGCCGCGATCGAGCGCCAGCATCAGGGCCGGCAAATCGCGGGTTCCCCGCCAGCGTGTCAGCTTCAGGCAGAATGAGCGGTGCCATCCTGGCGCCGTAGCCGGGCGCTGCTCGACTGGCACGAATTCGGGATTCCAGATCAGTGAGCCATAGGCAAAGACCCACAGCGCTTCAGGCCGGTGTTCCGACAGGAGTTGCTCGACAAGGCTGTCGAACTCCGCGTCGGTATGTTCGGCTGTCCCAGGCTCGGGACCGGGATCCGGTTCGATACGCTCGACCCTCGCGACAAGATCGGCGGTCAAGGCCATCGATCTCAGGTCTGTCGGCTTCCGCTTCATTCCTGCCCCCATGCAAAAACGATGGCAGACGATAGACCGGCTGGACATCCCTGGCCATTGATTTCCAAGGCCGGTCAGGCAACAGATACCGCACGGATCGAGCCTCCTTCATGAGCCAACGAAGCCTTCGGCGACGCGTTACAATCTGGGTGGCGGCCTTGCTCACCGCCTATCTGGCGCTCGCCTATTTCGCCGTGCCGGAATTCTGGACATTCCAGGATCGCGGCTTTCGCAGCCAGCGCTTCGAGATGGTGACGCACACGCCGCAGGGCATTCCCGGCGACCCGATCAATGTCGGCCTTGTCGGCACCCAGAAGGAGGTCGTCCATGCCTTGGCCGTCGCCGGCTGGGACACCGCCGATGCCGTGACCTTGAAGACCGCGATCGATATCGGCGAAAGCGTGCTGTTCTCTCGCCCCTATCCCGACGCGCCGGTCAGCCGCCTGCTGTTCGAGGGCCGCGCCCAGGATCTCGCCTTCGAAAAGCCGGTCGGCGACAGCGCCGACCGGCGTCATCATGTCCGCTTCTGGCAGACCAGCGCGACCGGCGACGACGGCCGGCCGCTGTGGCTGGGCTCGGCCAGCTTCGATCGCGGCGTTGGGCTGAGCCACGACACCGGCGCCATCACCCATCACATCGGCCCCGACATCGACGCCGAACGCGATTTCCTGATGCACGACCTGGATGCCGCCGGCGAACTGATCTCGACCAGCGACATGGAAGGCATCGGCGCCACCAGGACCGGCCGCAACGGCGGCGGCGATCCCTATTTCACCGATGGCAAGGCCGTGGTCGGCGTGCTCAAACAGTAGCTTAGCCGTGCCGCGCATACTGCGACGTCAAGCGGTTGCAAAGGGGGTTCAGATGTTCGACGCGCAAAGCGTGGTGGATAGCTACTGCAAGGCATGGTTCGCCCCGGAGCCCGAAGAGCGCCAGCGGCTGCTGTTCGCCTCATTCGAAGCTGAAGGCACCTACATCGATCCGAAAGTGCACGTTTCCGGAGCCGAGGCGCTGCTCCGTCACATCGATCAGGTCGTGAAAACCCGTCCGGGCTTCTGGCTCGAACGGACGACCCTGGTCGATCTTCATCACGACTTCCTGCGTTTTGGCTGGGTGCAGAGAGGCGAAAATGGATTTCGCGGCGCCGACAGCATGGACATCTGCCGCATTTCCAAGGAGGGAAAGCTGTCGCTGGTCGTGGGCTTTTTCGGGCCCTTCAGAGCAATGCCAGACCCCTGACGGTCCCCTCACCGCCGCCGTCCTCAAGACATGGCGATCACGATCTTGCCGAATGGCCCTTTCTCCAGATGCTGGAAGGCCTGGGGCACTTCATCGAAGCCAAAGACCTTGTCGATGACCGGCTTGATCGCCAGCGCCTCGATCGCCAGGTTCATCCGCTCGAAGGCGCGGCGATGGCCGACCGACAGGCCCTGCACGACGATGCGATTGCGCATGAAGGGCAGGATCGGAAAGCTGAGTTCCATCGCGCCCAGCAGGCCGATGATCGACAGCCGGCCGTCGGCGGCGAGCGCGCTGAGCGATCGCCGCGCATTGTCGCCGCCAACCATTTCCAGCACGTGATTCACACCCGTGCCATTCGTCAGCTCACGCGCCGCCTCGTCCCATGCCGGCTGCGTGCGGTAGTTGATCACCTGCCAGGCGCCAAGTTTTTTTGCCCGCTCGAGCTTCTCGTCGCTGCTCGAGGTGACGATGGCGCGCAGACCGAAGGCTTTGGCGAACTGCAGCGCAAACAGCGACACACCACCCGTGCCCTGGATGAGGATGGTCTGGCCCGGCACCGGTTTGGTCGCCTCGGCCATCGCAAACCAGGCGGTCAGCGCCGCGATCGGCAGCGTGGCGGCCTCGATATCGCTGAGCGACGGCGGCGCCGGCACCGCGGCGTCCTCGCCGAAGACAACATGGTCCGAGAGCATGCCCGACAGTGAGGACCCAAGCGTGTGCTTGTGCAGCACAGGCGGCGCGTCGCCATCCGGCCAGTCGGCGATCACCTGGCCAAGCACACGCTGCCCGCGCCGGAAGCGGCTGACCGCACTGCCGGTGGCCACCACCTCGCCGACCGCATCCGATGTCGGGACGAAGGGGAAGGCGAGGTCGGGGATCAGCGTGCCTTCGACGATCATCTTGTCCTTGTAGTTCAGCGACACGGCCTTCGTCCGCACCAGAAGTTCGTGTGGCCCGGGCTCGGCGATCTTGCCCTTGACCTGGCTCAGCCTGGACAGGCCGAAGCCGCTCATCTGCCAGGATCTGTTGATGTCAGTGTTCATCTCGTTCCGCGCTCCGTTAATGGCCACGCGAGACATTTATGCCTTCCGGCTATGGAAAATAGGGCGTCTATGCCGCATAATTGGCGACTGATTGCGGACTAAAAGTCGATAATAAGGAACCGACGTGGAAACCGCTGACCTGCAAGGCATCGTCGCATTCGTCCACGTGGTGGAGGCCGGCAGCTTCACCAGCGCTGGCGAACGGCTGCGTGTGACGAAATCGGCGGTCGGCAAGTCGATTGCGCAGCTTGAGCAGCGGCTCGGCGTTCGCTTGCTCAACCGCACCACCCGCAGCCTCAGCCCGACCAGCGAAGGCCTCGGTTACTATGAAGCCTGCGTCAGGGCGCTGGCCGAAATCGAAGCCGCGCAGTCGCTGCTCGCCTCGCGCAGGCAGATCCCGTCCGGCCGCCTGCGGGTCGATGTGCCGCTGGCTTTCGGCCGCCGCTGTGTCGCGCCTGTGCTGTTCGAGATTTCCATGAAATTCCCGGATCTGACAGTGGAGATCTCCTTCAACGACCGGCGCGTCGACCTGATCGAGGAAGGCATCGACCTGGCAATCCGCATGGGCGATCTCGACGACAGCCTGTCGCTCGCGGCGCGGCGCATCTATGCCCAGCGCTCGGCCATCTGCGCGGCTCCCGCCTATCTCGACAGGCATGGCAGGCCGCGATCGGTCAAGGATCTCGCCGATCACAGCGTCATCGGCTATGGCCGCGAGGGCGTCGTCCGCCCCTGGCTCATCCGGCATGCCGATGGCCATCTCGCGACATTCGTCCCCAAGGCGCGGCTTGTCCTCGGTCATGGCGAGCCGATGCTCGATGCCGCGCTTGCCGGCTGCGGCATCGCCTTTCTGCCGACCTGGCTGGCCGCCGAAAGCCTCAAGCGCGGCGACCTCGAAATGGTGCTGTCGGACTGCCTGGTCGAAAACATCGTCGTGCACGCCGTCTGGCCGGTGACGCGCGCACTCACGCCAAAAGTCCGGGTTGTCGTGGACGCCCTGGTCGAACACTTTTCGGCGCCATCCTGGGATAGCGCCTGAAAGACACTCGTCATCTTCTAAAAATCATGGCGGACTATTTTCGAAAACCGCGCCGCAATGCTATTGAGCCCTCATGCTATACGTCGAAATTGCTATCGTGGTCGTCCTCATCTGCGTGAACGGCCTTTTGTCGATGTCCGAACTCGCTATCGTTTCATCGCGCCCGGCCCGGCTCAAGGCGATGATCGACCGTGGCGTCAACGGCGCCGGCCGGGCCCTTGAGCTGGGCTCCAATCCCGGCAAGTTCCTGTCCTCGGTGCAGATCGGCATCACCCTGGTCGGCGTCCTCTCCGGCGCGTTTTCCGGCGCCACGCTTGGTGACCGGCTGGCGCAGTACCTGGCCTCGACCGGCATCCGCGAGACCATCGCCGATCCGATCGGCGTCGGCATCGTTGTTGCCATCATCACCTATTTCTCGCTGATCGTCGGCGAACTGGTGCCCAAGCAGATCGCGCTGCGCGATCCCGAGCGCGTTGCCGCGCGCGCTGCCCCGGCCATGACCATCCTCGCCACCGTTTCGGCGCCGCTGGTCTTCCTGCTCGACTTCTCGGGCCGCGCCATCCTGTGGCTGCTTGGCCAGCGCGGTGAAAGCGAGGAGAAGGTGACCGACGAGGAGATCAAGATGCTGGTCGCCGAGGCGGAACACCACGGCACCATCGAATCCGACGAACGGCGCATGATCGCCGGTGTCATGCGGCTTGGCGACCGCGCCGTGCGGGCGGTGATGACGCCGCGCACCGAGGTCGACTGGATCAACTTGCAATCCGACGAAAGCACCATCCGCAAGCTTTTGATGGAAACCCAGCATTCGCGCCTGCCTGCCGGCGATGGCGGCGTCGATGTCATGGTCGGCGTCGTCCAGACGCGCGACGTGCTGGCCGCGCTGCTGGCCGGCCGCGCCCTCGACCCGCGTAGGCATGTGCGCGCGGCCCCCATCGTCTACGACCAGGCAGACGCGCTGGACGTGCTGCAGAAGCTCAAGGAATCCGACGTGCCGATGGCGCTGGTGCATGACGAATACGGCCATTTCGAAGGCATCGTCACCCCGGCCGACATTCTCGAGGCCATCACCGGCGTCTTCCGGGCGGACACCGATGCCGGCGACGAGGAGAACGCCGTCAAGCGCGAGGACGGCTCATGGCTGCTCGCCGGCTACATGCAGGCCGACGAGATGGCCGACGTGCTCGGCATCGACCTGCCGGAAAACCGCGACTACGAGACCGTCGCCGGCTATGTGCTGTCGCACATGCACCACCTGCCGGCGACCGGCGAATGCGTCGATGCGCAGGGCTGGCGCTTCGAGGTGGTCGACCTCGACGGCCGCCGCATCGACAAGCTGATCGCCACCCGCCTGCCCAGCGCCCATCGCGAGGCGGTGCGGTAGAAAACCGCCTCGAGCTCAGGGCACCAGCACGACCTTCCCCGTCGAGCGCCGCTCCTCCAGCAGTCGGTGCGCCTCGCCGGCCTGGTCAAGCGGGAAGTGGCCGCCGATCGCGACCTGCAGCCGGCCGCTCGCCGCCAACTGGAACAACTCGGTCAGGCTGGCCCTCAGCACTGCGGGACCCAACAGCGGCAGCAGCGCGAAACCTCTTAGCGACTGGTTGCGGCCGGCCATCGCCTCCAGGTCGGAGGCCGCGAGCGCATAGCGCCCGAGCGCCGCGAACACCAGTTCCCCACCAGGCGCCAGCGCCAACAGCGACGCTGCCGTCAGCGCGCCGCCAACCGTATCGTAGATGATGTCGGCACCCTTGCCATCTGTGACGTCGCGGACCCGGGCGGGCCAATCCGGCTTGATATAGTCGACGGCGGCATCGGCTCCGCGCGACAGCGCGAGATCGAGCTTGGCCTTGCCGCCGGCGGCCGCGATCACCTGGCTGGCGCCCTTCAGCTTCGCAAGCTGAAGCAGCAACGATCCGACACCACCCGCGGCGGCCGGCACCAGCACTGGCTTGCCGTCCGGCGGACTTTGGCGGAGCAGATGAAGGGCCGTCAGCCCTTGCACCATCAAGGCCGTCGCCTCCTCGAACGAAAGGGCGTCCGGCAGCGGCACGACGAGATCGGCTGACATCGTCACCTGCTCCGCATAGCCGCTGTGGGGACGTCGCGACACGAACAAAGGCGCTGCGACACGGGTCCCCAGCAGCGCCGCATCCACCCCTTGCCCGACCGCCTCCACCACGCCCGCCGCCTCGACACCGGGAATCATCGGCAATTGCGGCGTCGCCGCGTAGCGATCCGCCCGCATCAGCACTTCGAAGAAGTTGATCCCGGCGGCGTGGACACGGATCAGCACTTCGCCGGCCTGCGGTACCGGCGCCGGCAGGTCGACCACCTTCAGCACGTCTGGACCGCCGAAGCGGCTGAGTTGAATGGCTTTCATGGCAAACTCCGATCGCTATGGCATCGGCAGCGGTTTGCCACTATCTGCGAGGCCTCGACTACACACTCATTTGTCCCCTGCTGACCGGGAGGTGACCATGGCCGCACCCATCAAGAGACTGCCCCTGCTGCCGGCTGAGCGAGCGCTGAAAGTGATCGCGGGACGCTGGAAGGCGGTCATTCTCTACCATCTGTTCGATGGTCCCCGACGGCTGTCGGCTCTGAAGGCGCTGATGCCCGGCATCACCCAGAAAGTGCTGATCCAGCAGTTGCGCGAAATGGAGGAGCACGGTCTCGTCAGCCGCGAGATCTTTGCCGAAGTGCCCTCGCGCGTCGAATATTCGGCGACGCGCCTCGGCCTCAGCCTCGAGCCGATCCTGCTGGCGCTCTGCCAGTGGGGCCAGCATCACGCCGATGAGTTGAACGAGATGGACCGCCTCTCCGACTGCATCATCCGGCCGAGGCAGGCGCAGCACGACGCCATGGCTTCCCACAATTGAAAAAGGGCGGCGCAAGCGCCGCCCCAGATCCTTGGGAGGATAATTCGAACCGGCGGTCAGGCCGCCTTGACTTCCTCGGCGACGGCGTCGGCCTGACGCGCGGCCTTTAGCACCTTGGCCCACCAGGCAACGTCGTTGACCAGGGCCGTGGCGGCCTGGTTCAGATGCTCGAGCTCCTCGAGCTTCTTCTCGCCCTGGCGGACGGCGAGGAAATCGCCCCAGGCGATATGGACAGCCGACTTGACCGGCGCCATCTGCAATTCGACCGCATGAAGGCGGAGCTGCTCGACGGCACGTGCGCCACCGACGCTGCCATAGCCGACGAAGCCGGCCGGCTTCTTGTTCCACTCATTGGCGGCGTAATCGATGGCGTTCTTCAGCACGGCCGTTGGGCCGTGATTGTACTCGGCGGCGGTGAAGATGAAGCCGTCGAACTCGGCGACCTTCTTCTGCCAGCGCTTGGCCACTTCGTTCTGCGACGGCGCCCAGGCGGAGGATGCGACCTCGTCGAAGAACGGCAGCGGGAAGTCGCGCAGGTCGACGATCTCGACGTCGATGTCGGCATGCGACTTGGCGATCTTGGCGATCCACTGGGTCGGCACGTCGGCGAAGCGCGCGGCGCGCGTCGAACCGACAATGATGGCGATCTTGGGTTTTGACATGGGGGGCTCTCCTTGCAAGTAAAGCTGGTATCGTTTGGATACCGGCGCTATATGAGATACTGTCAACTCGAGGCGCAAGGAGGCACTTTTTTGTTACTGAGGAACCCGCACAACACCGAGGACTGCCGCGCCGTCTCGGAAATCCTGCAGCGCGTCGGCGACAAATGGACCGTTCTGGTGGTCGGAAAGCTGGGCGACGGGCCGCTGCGCTTCAACGAGTTGCGCGCGGCCGTCGGCGGCATTTCGCAGAAGATGCTGACCACCACCTTGCGCGGGCTGGAGCGCGACGGCTTCGTCACCCGCACCGTGTTCCCGACCATTCCGCCGCGCGTCGATTACGAGCTGACCGAACTCGGCCATGAATTGCTGATCCCGGTCAGCGCGCTTGGCGAATGGGCGCGCAAGAACACCACCCGCGTCAAGGCGGCGCGCGAGAAATTCGACGGCATGCATGCCTGAAACCCTTGCATGGCAAGGGTTTCCGCGCGCCACGTAGCGCGGACGGGTCTTACGGCTGCACCTGCACCAAGGCCCACGGACGGCTTTCGGTCCGCTTCGACTTCGGGACCCGATGGACCACCTTGCCGTCAATGGTGCAGGTCGCCCGTCCAACGCAATTGCTCACGCTCACCGCACAGGTGTCGTACGTCGCGGCAACGCAGTTTTCGCATCTGTCCGCTTGCTGCGGGAAGGCGTGATTTGCGGAGGCGCAACCGGCCTCGTCATCGTCTTGTTTGACCTCGGTGTAGGCGGTTGCGGCCAGCAGGCAGAACAAGCCAGCAAGCGCGCCCGCCAATGCACCGTTCAGCAATCGTTGACGCATTGTCTTCCCTCCCGGCCCGTTCGGACACGGTCACGGAAGTTTGCCAACGCGAATATGAAAAGCACCACACAGCAGCGCCGTTCGCATTCCCTTGCGGGTGAAACAGGGACTGCTGTTTGATTTAAGCCGACTGCATCAGTCAGCCTTCCGCCGGAACGGCCTTTGGCTTGCCTTCGCCATCCAGCGCCACCATGACGAAATCGGCATGGGTGACCTTCTCCATCAGGTCGGAGAGGTAGCGCTGCGCCCAGGCCTCGACCTTGAGCGTCATCGAGGTGCGGCCGACGCGCTCGACATGGGTGTAGATGCAGAGCGTGTCGCCGATCTTCATCGGCTTGGCGAACGACATTTCCTTCACCGCCGCCGTCACCACGCGGCCCTTGGCGCGTTCGGCGGCACGGATGCCACAGGCAAGATCCATCTGCGCCATCACCCAGCCGCCGAAGATATCGCCCGCCGCATTGGCGTCGGAAGGCATGGCCAGTGTCCGCAGCGTGAGATCGCCGAGCGGCCGGCCGTCCGCGTAATGCACCATGGGAAATCCTTCGACATAAACTGCCCTCGATCCCGTACCGTCACGGTGCCCACAGGTCAACGCGCCGCGCCAGGAACCGGATCGCAATGTCGGTTCCATCGTGGGGTTTCCGAACACGCCTCCTTCGCGGTCGCTTTTTTCACAACCCATGCCGGAAGGCCCGGCGACTTGGCGCGCCCGCCGCGTCTAGGCTGCGGCCAGATTTCCGGAGCCGCCTCATCCATCATGCAGACCTATGATTTCATCATTGTCGGCTCCGGCTCGGCCGGCTCGGTTCTGGCCGAAAGACTGTCAGCCTCGGGCCGCTTCTCGGTGCTGGTGCTGGAGGCCGGTGGCACTGACCGCCGCTTCTATGTCCAGATGCCGCTTGGCTACGGCAAGACCTTCTTCGACCCGGCCGTCAACTGGAACTACAAGACCGAGCCGGACCCGGGCCTTGGCGGCAATGTCGATCATTGGCCGCGCGGCAAGCTGCTTGGCGGTTCGAGCTCGATCAATGCCATGGTCTGGATCAGGGGCGCACGCGAGGATTTCGACGACTGGCGGAACGCCGGCAATCCCGGCTGGGGCTTTGACGATCTCCTGCCCGCCTTCAAGGCGCTGGAGGACAACGAGGCCGGCGCCGACAAATGGCGCGGCGTCGGCGGCCCCCTGCACATCACCGACTGCACGAACGCCGTCCATCCCTTGACCAGGCGCTATCTCGCCGCCGGCCGGCAGGCAGGCTTGCCGTTGAACCCCGACTTCAACGGCGCTACCCAGGAAGGCGTCGGTGTCTATCAGATCTCGACCCGCAACGGCCGCCGCATGTCGGCCGCACGCGCCTTCCTGCGTCCGGCGATGAAGCGCGGCAATGTCCGCGTCGAGACCGGTGCGCTGGCAACCCGCATCCTGTTCGACGGCAAGCGCGCCGTCGGCATCGAGTATCTCCAGAATGGCGAGACGAAAACCGCCCGGGCCGGCCGCGAGGTCATTCTTTCCGGTGGTTCGATCAATTCACCGCAACTGCTGCAGCTCTCCGGCATCGGTCCCTTGGCGCTGCTCAACAACCTCGGCATTCCCGTCATCCACGCCAACGAGAATGTCGGCGCGCATCTGCAGGACCATGTCGGCATCAACTACACGTTCAAGGGCAGGCTGCCGACGCTCAACCAGATCCTGCGCCCCTGGTGGGGCAAGTTGCTTGTCGGCATGCGGTACATCCTCACCCGCTCCGGCCCGCTGTCGCTGTCGATGAACCATGGCGGCGGCTTCTTCCGCACCGACCCGGCGTTTTCGCGGCCCAACATGCAGCTCTATTTCCAGGCATTCTCGACCGTCATTCCCAAAAGCGGCGAGCGCCCCATCCTGACCCCCGACCCATGGCCGGGCTTCTCCATCGGTCTGTCCAACTGCCGCCCGTCGAGCCGTGGCGAGATCATGATCCGCTCGGCCAACCCGCTGGACTATCCCAAAATCGTCGCCAATGCCTATTCGACCAATGCCGATGTCGAGGAGATGCTGGCGGCGGTGAAGTTCGTGCGCAAGATCGCTTCGATGCCCGCCATGGCCGAGATCATCGAGGAAGAGGTTTTGCCCGGCCCGTCGATCCAATCAGACGCGGACCTGATCACCGATTTCAGAAAACGCTCGGGCACCGTCTATCACCCGGTCTCGACCTGCCGCATGGGGCCGGACGCGTCGCGCGCCGTCGTCGACCCACGTCTGAAAGTGCACGGCCTCGAAGGCCTGCGCGTCATCGACGCCTCGATCTTCCCCGACAACATCACCGGCAACACCAACGCCGCCTCGGTCATGACCGGTTGGAAGGGCGCCGAACTGGTTCTGGAGGACCAAAAATGAAAATCACCGACGTCAAGACCTGGGTTGTCGGCAACCCGCCGCCCGGCATCGGCGGCAAATATTTCATCTTCGTCAAGCTCACCACCGATGGCGGCGTTGTCGGCTATGGCGAGGCCTACAACGCCACCTTCTCCGCCCATGTCACCGCGAAGATGGTCGAGGACATGGCCGAACGCTATCTCGTCGGCCGCGACCCGCACGACATTGAGAATTTCTTCCGCCGCGCCTATTCGTCCGGCTTCACCCAGCGCCCGGATGTTTCCGGCATGGGCTGCTTCTCGGCACTGGAAATGGCCTGCTGGGACGTCATCGGCAAGGAGGCCAACAAGCCGGTCTACAAACTGCTCGGCGGCCAGGTGCACGAGATGCTGCGCTCCTACACCTACCTCTATCCGCACACCGGCAGCGTCCATTCCGAGGATGCGCGCGGCAAGAACGTCTACAACGACCCCGACCTGGCCGCCGCCTGCGCGCTCGAATATGTCGAGCAGGGTTTCAACGCCGTCAAGCTCGACCCGGCCGGCCCCTACACCGCCTTCGACGGCCATCAGCCGCGCCTTGTCGACATCGATCTCTCCACCCGCATGATCAAGGCGATCCGCGAGGCGGTCGGCACCGTGGCCGATATCCTGTTCGGCACGCACGGCCAGTTCACCGCATCGGGCGCGCTGCGCATGGCCCGCGCCATCGAGCCTTACGACCCGCTGTGGTTCGAGGAGCCGGTGCCGCCTGACATGCCCGAGGTGATGGCGCAGGTCGCCCGCGGCACGTCGATCCCGATCGCCACGGGAGAGCGGCTGACGACCAAGTTCGAATTCGCCCGTGTCATCGAGAACCGCGCCGCGACCATCCTGCAACCCGACCTCGGCCGCTCCGGCGGCATTCTGGAGACCAAGAAGATCGCCGCCATGGCCGAGGCCTACCACATCCAGATCGCCCCGCACTGCTATTGCGGGCCGATCGTCGGCGCCGCCAACATCCAGCTTGCAGTGACGCTGCCCAACTTCCTCATCCTGGAATCGCTGAAGCAGTGGGACGGCTTCCACGCCACGCTGCTCACCAAGAAGATCGAGTGGCAGGACGGCAATGTCATCCCGTCGAAGGAGCCCGGCCTCGGCGTCGAGCTCAACGAGGCGGTCTGCGACGCACATCCCTGGACCGGCAAGGACCTGCATCTGCAGATGATGCAGACGCCGTTGATGCCATGAGCGAAAGCTACGCCTTTATCGGTCTTGGCCATCTCGGCGGCCATCTTGCCGCCAGCCTGATCCGCAACGGCTTTGCCGTCACCGTCTTCGATCGCGATCCTGCAGCCGCCGGGCGCCTGGTGGCGCTCGGCGCCACCGCCGCGAACAGCCCGGCCGAGGCTGCGGCGCGGGCCGGCAATGCCATCACGTGCCTGCCCTCGCCGAAGGTCAGCGAAACGGTTCTGGCTGGCCCCGGCGGGTTGCTCGAAGGCCTGCCTACGGGCGGCACCTGGATCGAGATGTCGACCAATGGTCGCGACGAGATCGTGCGGCTGGCAGCGCTAGCCTCGGCCAGGGGTATCGAGACACTGGAATGCCCGGTCACCGGCGGCGTGCATCTGGCGGCGGTGGGAAAGATCACCGCGCTGGTCGGCGGCGATGCGGCGCTCTACGCACGTCATCGTCCGGCGATCGAGGCGATGTGCGCGAAGTCGTTCCTGATGGGGCCGATCGGCTCGGCGGCGGTGATCAAGGTGATCACCAACATGCTTGCCTTCATCCATCTCGTCGCCGCCGGCGAGGCGCTGATGCTGGCCAAGCAGGGTGGGCTCGACCTCGCCCAGTCCTACCACGCCATCGTCGCCTCCTCCGGCAACAGCTTCGTCCACGAGACCGAGAGCCAGCTTATTCTCAACGGTTCCTACGACATCGGCTTCACCATGGACCTGGCGCTGAAGGACCTCGGCTTCGCGCTTGGCATGGGCAAGGATTTCGGCGTGCCGCTCGACCTGGCATCGCGCGTCAACGCTATTTTTGAGCAAGGCAGGGAAGCCTATGGGGGCGGCGCCTGGTCGACCCAGATCGTCAAATTGCTCGAGGACGCCGTCGGCACCGATCTGCGCGCGCCCGGTTTCCCGGCCAAGCTGGAAATTTGAAGCCTGGCAAAACCTCAAGCAATTTCAAGGCATTGAATGCCTGGCCGGAATCAAGGCCGGAGCGACCTGATTCAACGCCTCAACCGCTTGATTCAATATCTGAGCGTCAGCGCGCCGGGCAGGATCTCGAAGGTCGCGGGTATACGCCCTGGCGACTCACCGTCTATGTCGACCAGCGCGCCGTTCTTTTCCACATCGCCGAGCGGTTCGACAACCACTTTCTTGCCGCGCAGGATGGTAATCGCCGGATGGTTGCGGTGCCGGCCGCCATAGAGCAGGCGGATGTCCCAGATCAGCTTCAGCTTGCCGGCCGCACGCAGGATGACGATGTCGAACTGCCCGTCGGTGAGTTCGGCGTCGGGCGCGATCATCATGCCCCCGCCGAAGAACTTGCCGTTGGCCACCGCCACCAGCGCCATGCGCGCTTCGACCGGAGTGCCGTCGTCGATGGTGATCCTGACATCCTGGAACCGGTAGCGGATGAACTCGACCACGGTGCGCCAGAAAAACAGCGCCTTGGCCGACACCCTGCCCTTGCGCTTGTCGGCATTGACCGCGCGGTCGGTGGCGCCGGAAAGCCCCAGGCTGGCGATGTTGATGAAATGGCGGCTGGCCAGCGCGCCATGGTCGTCGATGTAGCAGATGCGTCCGGCATCGACCTTGCGCCCCTTCGCCTCGGCGATCCGCTTCAGCGTCGCGTCCACCTCCTTCGGCAGGCCAAGCCCACGCGCGAAATCGATGCCGGTGCCGCAAGGAAGCAGGCCGAGCTCGGTCGTCCTGCCGCTTTCCCGCGACGCCTGCAGCAGCCCGTCGGCCACTTCGCTGGCCGTGCCATCGCCGCCGGCCGCGATCACCAGATCGAAGCCGGTTGCCGCGAGATCGATTGCCAGCCTCTCGGCATCGCCCTCGGCTTGCGTTTCACGCAACTCGAAATCGCCGAAATGCTTTTTCAGCGAAGCGGCGACCTCCGGCCAATGTCGTTTCAGCCGGCCGCCACCGGCAATCGGATTGAGAACCACCCCGACTTTCAATACACCCTCCCCGGCGCCGAGCATGCAACGCTCGATCCTTTGCCGGCATTGAAGCCCGCGCCCGCCAGCGGAGCAAGGGGCGAAACGCGCTGTCCCTGTTTTCGCCGTGACCGGCGAATGTCCGCGATGATCCCCGATAATCCCGTTATCCACAGGCACGGGACCATTCCCCAGAACCCTTAAACCCCCCTACATTGAACCCATCTCAGGCGGCTGCCGATCGCCCAACCGAAAGGCAGAGCGAAAGCGGACTTCCTGAGGCCCGTACGGCCCCGAAGCGAGAGCAGGCTTGCCTGTTTCGAGGGACGGAGCCGAGACCTACGGGGCCGCGGAAAGCGTGCCAACGCCGACGGCGGACCGATGCTGCCATGAAGGACGGCAAAAACCTTCGATGGCGCGCAGGGCGAAGCCCGCAAGGGTGGAGACCGGCGTGGTCTGGAACGGACGCTGCCCTCGGGCGGCGGCTGGCAGGACCGTCAAAATCAAGGCCGGCAAGGCGCGACGACTTTACGGAAGTTGCTGCCGCGACCGTGTCCTGATCTGACAGGGAGGCGCTGGGAGAAATCCCGGCGCCGACTGTCTTATGGCTATCCCCCGCAATCTTTACGGTGTTTCCGGTTGGGGCTGCAACCGGCGGCAAAATAAGCTAACGTTCATCGTTACTTGAAGGGGGATACTTCATGACGTTGATCCAGAAGCTTGCCGTTGCCTATGCCTTCCTGTTCTTCGGCGTCGTCGCCATCGGCTACATACCGGCGTTCAACGACGCCAACGGCAATCTGTTCGGGCTGTTCTCGCTGCAATGGTATGACGACCTGCTGCATGCCTTCTCCGGCGTCTGGGCGCTCGCCGCCGCCTTCATCTCGCACCGCCAGGCGGTGTTCTATTTCAAGCTGTTCGGCTCGGTCTATCTGTTCGACGGCGTGCTTGGGCTGGTCACCGGTTCCGGCTGCCTCGATGCCGGCATCTTCATCAACGGCTTCCGTTCCCTCAACGACATCGAATTCCCGGCGCGTTTCTTCGCCAACCTGCCGCATATCGTCATTGGCGGCTTCGCCGTCTATGTCGGCTTCTGGCTGTCGAAGCGCATACACGACCACTTCGCCACGGCCTGACCGGCCATGTTCCTGTTCCGCTGGCTGAAACGCATCATCAAGACGATCCTCTGGCTGATCGTCATCGTCATCCTGATCCCGATCGCCGGGCTGGCCTATGGTTTCCTGACGACGCCGTCGCTGGATACCACGCCCTTGCCCGGTATCGCCGATGGCGCGCCGCCCAAGGCGCTGGCCGACAAGGTCCGCGCCGAGATCCCCGGCTACCAGCGGCCGGAGGAATCGACCTTCCTCACCTACCCGGAATGGGCGATCGTCTATGCCGCGCGCGAATATGCCGGCTTCGTCGACAAGAACCAGCCGAGCGGCTTTCCCTACTGGTCCTATGTCGGCCGCTTCTGGCAGGACTACGCGACGGTGATCCGCGCCAGCTCTTCCTACAAGTTCAATTTGGCCAACCACCAGATGCTGCTCGTTATCGGCACCAGCCATTCGATCGAGCACATATTGCAGTGGGCCTATGAGAACACGGTTGGCCGCATCACCGAAGCGACCGCCAGCAAGCGCACCGCCGCCGATATCTATCAGGCCAAGGTGGCGGCCGACTATGCCGCCTTCCTCGATCAGGTGCCATGGTATCAGTTTCCCTATGCCGAGAAGCGCGCCGGCCTGTTTGCCGTGCAGCCGGCGCCGGGCGACAGCTCCATCCGCACCAGCGAACGCAAGCTGGTCTTCGGCCTCGCAGACACCATCAAGCAGGGCTATGCCAACCTGATCACCAAAGCGCTTGCCGCCACCTCCGACCCGGCCTTCCTCGACATCCATGTCTGGGCCAAAGGGCCGGTCGGCGAAGCGACGCGCAACGAGCCCGACACCTTGCTCGAACGCGACCTCGGCGCTGACGGCACCATCTTCCTTACCAAGCGCTACCAAGTGTTTACCGAGATGATCCCGCGCCTGATCGACAAGGGCGTGTCCTTCGTCGAGATCGGCGGCAATGACGAAATCATGGTCACCGTGCTCTCCACCGACTCGATCGCCGTCCCCGAAGGCATGCGCATCCTGTTCAGCTACCCCCTGCCGGCCGACCCTTCGACGCGTCGCACCGGCATGACCGTCGCCGTGCGCAAGCTGCATCTGGTGCTGCCGGCGCTGATCAAGTCGGGCGCCAGGCTCGAACACGTCTATGACTACTAAGGCGATAGCCCGGCCATGCGTCGACTGATCCGGATCTTCGGCTGGCTGGCGCTCACGCTGGTCGTGCTCATTGTGGTCACGCTGGTCGGCTTTCGCGGTGCGGCTGCCGTTCGAGAGAACCTGTCACCCGAGGAGGCAGCGCCGGCGGGAGCGCTGTTTGCCACGGTCGACGGGCTGAAGATGCACTATCAGGTCTGGGGCCCGCAGGACGGGCCGCCGCTGCTTCTGTTCCACGGCACGGCCTCCTGGGCCGAGACCTATCGTGACATCGCAATGCCATTGGGAGAACAGGGCTTTCGCGTGATCGCCGTCGACATGCCACCCTTTGGCTATTCGGAAAGACCGGCCGATCAGGACTATTCGCGCGCCGCCCACGCGAGACGCGTCCTCGGTTTTGCCGACGCGCTCGGCCTTCGCCATTTCAGCGTCGGTGTCCACTCCTATGGCGGCGGCGGGGTGATCGAAGCCGCCTTCACGGCTCCCGCCCGGATCGACTCGCTGATCCTGCTCGACGTTGCACTTGGCCTCGGCCAGACCGAGGCGCCGGCCTTTCCATTCGCATCTTTCCTCGACAGGGACTGGCCACGCCAGTTGCTGACCGCCGCGACCTTCACCAACCCGCTGATGACCGGCACCGGTTTGCGCCGGTTTATTGAAAACGACGATCTGGTCACCGCGGAGCGCATAGCAATCTACACGCGCCCCCTGAACGTCAAAGGCACCACCGATGCCGTTGGCCATTGGCTGTTCAGCGGCCTCTTCAACGACGAGCGAAAATCGCTTGCCGCCGACCCGGCGAACTATCGCATCTTCGCGCCGCCTGTTCTCGTCATCTGGGGACGAGACGATTCGACCACGCCTCTCAAACAGGGTGAAGAAATCGCCTCGCTGTTTCCGCACGCCGAAATGGCCGTTCTCGATGGCGTCAACCACATCCCGCAGATCGAACGCCCTCAAGACGTGGTGCGGCTGATCGCGAATTTCCTCAAACAGACCTCGCCGACCGCCCGATAGGCGGCCGTTCGGCGTGCTGCCACGGTCATTCCACAATCGGGGCCAAATCCCGCCTTGTTCGCGCGCGATGGATGGTTGCATGTCGCCCAAAAGCACACCCACGGGTTCGACCTTGGGGTGGAAACCGGTTTCGGGACCTCGACATGCACGTAAGTGGGCTGCCGGCAGGCATCTCGAAGGGACAAGACCGTGATCAAGACCGCCCTTGTCGCCATGACCATCGTTGGTTGCGACTGCGACGCCAAGCTTTGCGAATATATCGGCGAGACGCCGGCCAAATGGTCGACCATCGCCGAGTGCGAAGCGGCGATGAAAAGCCAGATGCTGCACGAGCGCAATTTCAACTATCCGCTCGTCTCCGGCATCTGCCGCGCGAAAGGCTCGTCGTCCTCCTCGGAACTGGCCGCGGCCGCGTCACGCCCGGAACTGAAGCCCGTAAGCAGGGTCGTTAAAATCGAAAGCCCGCTGCCGCCGGAATTGAGCCACCGGCCGAGCGTCCCCGTCGGCTCGCCGGCGACGGCCATGGACGCGGCCGCCGCCCGGCCCGTCGCCTATGAACAGGTGGTCGATGGTGGAACCGGCGTGCTCTACCGCACGAAAAACGGCTACGCCGTGGTCAAGACCGATCTTGGCCGCGCCGTGTCGGCAACCGCCGATATGGCGAAACGGTCGGCGAACTGGCTGGCTGGCCTGGTGCCGAGCAAGCTCTAGAAGGCATGTCTCCCAAGAGTGGGCCCCGGGTTTGGGAGAACGACATGCATAAGACAAAGACCTGAAGCACGTGCGCGACGCGCTTTCGACGCCGGCGTCTACGGCTTCAGCTTGAGGCTCCGCCAGAACTTGTCGATCAGCGGCTTTTCGGTGGCCGCGTCCTCGCCGGCGACGCGCGTGATGAACAGCAGCCCCTGATCGGCGCGGCCGAAGCCGACGATCTCGAAATAGGCGGTGTCGGTGCGCGTCTTCACCTGGGCACGGATGCCGGTCAATTCCCTGCCGTCGGCGAGCTTGCGCGTCGTCGGCTCCTGCGTCAGCGCGGCACCGGCCTGCACCGATTCCTTGGTCATCTCCTGCAGCATCAGCTGGTTGAGCGAGACCGGATTCATCTTGCCGTATTCCTGCACGACGACGATCGTGCCCAGCGCCGAGGCCATCAGATACTGCGTGATGTCTTCGCCGAGATCGGTCTTGGTCACCGAAATGTTGCTCGGATGGACGAAGGAGAAACTGCCGCCGGAAAAGGTGGCGAAGTCGTTGCGTTCGAGCGTGACCTTGCTCTTTTTGCCGCCGGGCAGCGTCACATCAGCGCTCTCGCCGGGATCGATGTCGACCGTCACCCCGTCGATGGTCAGCCTGAAAGCCTTGAGGTCCTCGGCCCCAGCCGGTCCAGCGCACAGCGCGATGAGGGTGAGTGCCGCCGCCGATACCATCCGCATGGTTGTCTCCTGCCTGCTACGCCACCCCGCTCAGCGCCTTGATGGCACGGTAGAAGGTCGAGGAAAACAGTTCCGTCGGGTCATATTGCCGTTTCGCCGCCAGGAAGGCTGGCAGCTCGGGATAGGACGCCAGCAATTCCCTGGCCGTGTAATGCAGCTGATAGGGCAGGAAGAAGCGTCCTCCATGCTTGATCGTCACGTCGATCAACGCCCGGGTCAGCGCCCGCATCCTAGCATTGCCGTCGGCATCGGTCGGCTGGTTGATGTAGAGCACCAGCGAATAGGCTGGCTCCGGCGCGTAGGTCAGCGCCACATCCTCCTTGTGGACGATGCGCACGGAGGCATTGAGCACCGGCAGGTCCTGGTTGCGCAGGATCTCGCGGGCTTCCGCGATGAACTCGACATAGGCGGCGCGCGGGATGAAATACTCGTGCAGGATGTCGGTCTCGTCCATCAGATCATTAAACAGATACGGCACCGAATCGTGCATCGGGTTGTTGCGCGTGACGAGGCAGGCCTCGCCCTCGGCCATCGCTGCCGTGCGCGCCACCGTGCAGCTTTCGAATTTCGGCTCCAGGGTCTTTTCCGTGAACCATTTCAGTTCCTGGAACAGGCTGCCCTTCTTGGCGAGGTTCATGATCACCCGCTTGAGGCCGACGCCCTCCGGCTCGCCGATTTCAGGCTGATCGGCCGGCGGCTGCTCGGCCACCTTGTCGTAGCGGTAGACGATCATGTCCTCGAGGAAATTGCCCGGCGCCGTCGAGAGATGGCCGTAGAACAGGCCGATATCCTTGTTCGGCTCCAGCACCTCGGCAAAGAATTTCGGGAAATCATCCGACTTGATGATCTCGCGCGAGGTCCGGTAGACGGCATTGTCGACGATATCGAGCGTCGCCTCCAGCACCACGCCGAACAGGCCGTAGCCGCCGACGACATGGCGGAACAGGTCGCTGTTTTCGGTCGACGAGCACGTGGTCACCGAACCGTCGGCCAGCATCACCCGCATCGAGCGGATAGAGCCGGCCACCGAACCGGCCTGATGGTCCATGCCATGCGCGTTCACCGACAGCGAGCCGCCGACCGAGAAGATATCGGTCGACTGCATCGCCTTCACCGCGAAGCGCGGATGCAAGAGGTTCTGGATGTCGTGCCAGCGCGCGCCCGGCTGTAAGGTCATGGTCTTCGCCGCCGCGTCGACGCTGACCTCGTTGAACTTTCTGAGGTCGAGCACCAGCGCATTGTCGTCGAACGCATGCCCGCCCATCGAGTGACGGATAGCGGCCAGCGAGACTTTCAAGCCGCTGGCGCGCGCGAAGGCCAGCGCCTTGGCGATGTGGTCCTCCTCGCTGATCTCGACAACGCCATAGATCGGCGTCCTCGACAGCCCGCTGGCATCGTTGATGTCGCCACCCTTGGCCGACCACGGCAGCGAAGGATCAAAAGCCGGCGGGCTGGCGATCGGCTTCAGCGGCAAGGCGATGCCGTCGATATCGGCGATGCGTCCGGCATTCTTGGGTCCCGAAGGCCCGCGCGCCAGCCGCGCCATGGTGGTGCCGCCCCACAGCACCGCGCCGCCGACGACAGCCGCGCCGAGCAGCAGCCGTCGCGACAGGCGAAACCCTTTTTGTTCCTCGACCATGAAAATCCCCCGTTGGCCAAGGGATAGCGTGGCTTCTTGGTAAAAACCATAGCGGCGCGGGCAGAGCCGAAGCGCGGTTATGGTGAGGCTTCAACGTCACGGGGACAAATTCGAAGGATTGCGCCCCTCACCCTTACCCTCTCCCCGTGAAGGACGGGGAGAGGGGGTCACCGGCGTCGCGACTAGCTCTCTTCTCCCCGTCCTATACGGGGAGAAGGTGCCGGCAGGCGGATGAGGGGCAGCGCGGCGTTGACTGTTTCAGACAACGCCGGAACTCATGCCCGCGACTACGAAGCCTTCTTGATCGACGTCACCATGCCGGTCTTCTCATCGACCGTCACCGCGACCTTGGCACCGACCTTCAGTTTCCCGACCGCCGCGTCCGGCGACAGCTGGTAGATCTTGCCGTCGTCGAGGGTGATCGACTTGGTCGTCGGGTCGACGGCCTGGATGGTGCCCTGGACGGTCGCGGCATAGGCCGTGCCGAGGAAGGCGAGCAGAGCGACGGTGGTTGCGAGGGTCTTCTTCATGGGGTGCACTCCGTGCTGTTTCGATTTTCCGGTCCGCCGCCTTGGGAAACGACAGCACCGAACGAGCCGAGACTGGGCCGGAAAGCCTGCTGTCAGCAAATCACGTTGGATGAATTTTCGCAACGGAATCATAGGCTTAATTCCGCCACATTGACTGATGATCCGGCTTTCCCTGCCAACCGGGCAACCGTTTGTGACAGCGCTTTGCCCATGGAAAGAGTCTGTTATCGGGCCTGTGCAGGCCGGCATGTGACCGTCGCAAGCCCGCCGCAATCCGCGTCGGCGGCATCACGAAACGGACTTCCGACTGTTCATCGGCACACATTTTGTTTCATGGATCCGCTCAACCCGGCGCTCCAAAGGGGGATGAAACTCGCGCTCCGGTTGCAAATTCGGAATGGATGCACGATGGTATCGACCATTGTGAAGGGGGGCCGTCATCCAATGAAACTTGCAGTCCGGACCATGATATCCCTGATGCTGGCGCTTGCTCCGGGATCTGCCGGCGCACAAGGCGCGGATCCAGGCGACGACAAAACGGTTATCTTTACTCCCGGCGATCCAGACATGGCGGCGGCGACCGCGCAGGCGCTCGCCAGGCTGGACGAATTCCTGGCATTGGCCGAAGCGCCGCCCTCCGGCACGGACAGGTTCAAATTGAAGGTCAAGGTGCGGGACGGGCACGTCACCGAACACTTCTGGGTCATACCGTTTCGTCGCACTGAATCCGGGTTTGTCGGCATATTGGCCAACGAGCCGGAGGAAGTGCACAACGTCGTCCTCGGCCAGGACATAGAATTCACCAGGGACGATATTTCCGACTGGGGATACAGACGCGACGGGCGGCAAGTCGGCAGCTTCACCGTCTGCGTGATGTTCAAGAGAATGTCGAAGGAAGACGCGGACACTATGCGCGACAAATACGGCTTCGATTGCTGATCATGTTCCGGCCGGACTAACCTGCCTCGTCCTTCGCGCCGATCTTGCGCACCAGCGCCGCCGTCGCCAGCATGGCGCCCATGTCCGATATCATCGGCGCGACATGCCTGGTGTAGTCGAGCGGCACCGAGATATCCGGTAGCTCGAAGAAATTCTTCGTCTGCGGCAGCAGCAGGAAACCGTCGCTGCCGTTGAGCGCAATGCGGGCCGGATCGTCCGGCCAGGTTTCACCCAGCCATTTCAGCGCTTGCGCCAGCCGGCCAGTCACCAGCGGCCGCGCCGCTTCGATGTTGTCGGTGCGGAATTCATAGGCGGCATCGAGCTCGGGAACGCCCGATGACAACTCCTGCATCCTGGTTGTGAACAAGCCGCGGAAGAAACCCATGACCGCGTTGGCCCGCCGCGCCGCCACCAGTATGCCCGGGAACGGCTCCACAGTCTCGAAGGCGACAATGACGCCCTTGAAGGTTGTCGCCCTGTTCTTGGTTGCCGCCCCGTCCCACAGGTCTGCCTCATAAAGCTCGAACGGAAACCCGTCGTAGCGTCCGGATATGATGTCGTCGAAGCGGCTCATGGTGAAGCCGCCCACCGTCTCGCGCGGCAACCGGTCGAAGGAATTCGGCGTCACATCGTGCTGGTAGCGCATATCCCTGATGAAGCCGAAGATGATCGGCAGCAGCGTCTCGCGGAATGATTGCCGCAGCCGCGTCGCCGGCCTGATCGCCCGGAAATAGGCCAGGATCGTCGCCGCGAAGCCGACGAGATAGAGAAACACATGTGGCGTCGAGAACCATTGCTCGTTGGGATCGGCGACCTTGTTGAACAGCCAGGCGACCAGCACGACGAACACAAGCACCAGGCCAACGAACAACGGCACCCGCCAGCGCACTTGCCGGACCGCCGAGGCCCTCGCCGCCTCGTAGATCTCGATGTCTTTCCGGATATTGGCGATGTAGGCTTCGCTTGGCATGAAATCCGCTGCTTCCATCGCCGCCCCCGCAAGCCTGCTTCTGACATCTCATGATAGTCGCTTTTGCAGGGGCCACCAGACGGTTAGACGGTGACATCCTCTTCCGTTGCGAAAGAAGGAAAAATCGCCCTCAGCCGACCTTCGACCCTGCCGCGCATTCGACCCTCCAGCGCCTCCACCGGCGCCAGCCGCTCATGATCACCGGCCCGCAGCCGCATGAACGGATGCAGACGGTAAGACGCGATGGCACCGCGCGTGCCGGTATCGGCACTGACATCGACGACGAGGATGCCTCCAATGCGTCCGGGCCATGGCTGGCGGGAAAAGGCGGTGCCGAGGAAATCGCCAAGCCCATAAGCGACGATCGTCTCGTCGATCCGTTCCACCGGCTGCACGACATGGGCATGATGACCGGCGATCAGCCCGACGCCCTGCCTGGCCAGCCGCCTGGCCAGCGCCCGCGTTTCCACGCGCGGAAAATGCCGGAATTCCCAGTCCCAATGCGGCACTGCACAGGTGAGATCAAAACTGGCATCGCGCGGCCAACGCGCCGGATCGCCGTCCATCGACACGCGGCCGGCAAACAGGTCAGCGCCGGCGTTGCGCCACAGCGTGAAGGCGGCGAAGCCCAGTGTCAGCGGTCCGACTTTGACAGGCACCGGAGCATCGGCGGCCAAGCCGATTGTGCGGATGCCGAGCCGCTTCAGTGCCGCCACCGTCTCGTCGAAACCGGCGACGCCCTGGTCGAACACATGATTATTGGCCAGCGACAGCACGAGCCTGTCATGCGGGATGCCAACCACGGCAAGCGCCTCATCAAGAAAACGCTCGGTCATGGCATGATGCGTGCCGAGCTTCGTCCCCAGCACCGCATTCGGTCTGTCCACGATCGGGCTTTCACAATTGCCTATCACCAGGTCCGCTGCGCCGAGCAGTGCCTTGATCACCGGATCGCAGTCCGGCGCACCGCGATTGGCCACTGACGAGATGTCGCCGACGAAGGCAAGCCGCACCGTCCGCGTCGGCGGTGGCGTCATCATCGTTGCGGCTACCGGCGCGAATTCTCCGACGTCACCGCCGAGCGACGGCTTCAGGAAACGCGGCAGCCAGGACAGTTTGTAGGAAAGCGGATAGTTCGACACGCGACGCCCAATCGTTTGCCCTGTGTAGACCGTCCGCCGGGCCGGTTGAAGCGCATCCGGCAACAATCAAGTGGCTTGACCATGGCGTCGTCGCAACCGTTTTGCCGCCAGACATTCACCGCGCCGCCGCGACTGCGCCATTGAGCCGCCACGGTCAGCGCATTAGCATGGGCCGGGTTTGAATCTTTCGGGCGGAAAGATGGGGATGGTCGGCCGGCATTGCGGGACCAGGTTCGCGGCGTTGTTGCTGGCCCTTTGCTTCGCCTTGTTTCTCAACCCGCCTTCCACTTGGGCCGACGACGCAAAGCCGATGCGCGGCGTGGCGCTGGTCATCGGCGAATCCCGCTACGATTATCTGACCACCCTGCCCAACCCCGCCAACGACGCCCGCGCGGTTGACCGCCTGCTCGGTGAACTCGGCTTCGATGTCACCTCCGTCACCGATGGCGACAAGATCAGGCTCGACCGCAGCCTGCAACGTTTCGTCGAGGACGCTGCCGGCGCCGATGTGGCGCTGCTCTACTATTCGGGACATGGCATCGAGGCCGGCGGCGAGAACTATCTGGTGCCGGTCGGTGCCGACCCATCCTCGCTCGCCGATGCCGGCAAGCACCTCGTTCCGCTATCGGGCCTGCTGGCCGAGCTGAAGGCCAGGGTTCCCGTCGCCATCGTGTTGCTGGACGCCTGCCGCACCAATCCGTTCCCCACCGGGGCGACCATCGTCACCGCCTCCGGTCCTGCACCCGTCGCCGCCGCCGGGCTGGACCTGACGCGCGGAGCCGCCCCTCTCGCCGATACCGCCGACGGGCCGCAAAGCCTGGGCGAGGTGATCGGCTTTGCCGCCGAGCCCGGCCACGCCGCGCTCGATGGCGATGCCGGCGGCAACAGCCCCTATGCCGCCGCGCTGCTGAAGCACCTCGCCGCTGGCGGTTTTGCCTTCGGCGACGTCATGACGATGGTGGCCGAGGAGGTCTATGTGCAGACCGGCGGGCGCCAGCGGCCATGGACCAATGCCAGCCTGCGCCGGCTGCTCTATTTCGGCCTGTCGCCGGAACAGGCGGCCGGTGACGACGCCGCGATCCGCGGCGAGCATCGCAAGCTGCTGCTGACCATCGCCACCACGCCCGCCGACACGCGCCGCCTTGTCGAGGCCGCCGCCAATTCGGAAGCCGTGCCGCTCGGAACGCTCTACGGCCTGCTCGCCGCGCTTGGCACCGATGTGCCCAGCGACCCGCGCGAACTGGACCGGCTGCTGCGCGGCCAGACCGAACATCTCAAGACCATCATTGCGGAAAGGCAGGCGCTGAAGAGCACGGATGTAGACATCGTCCGCCTGTCGGATCTCGCCGAAAAGGCGCTGGCCGACGGCGCGGTGACAGCGGCGATCCAGTTCCAGCAACAGGCCAAGGCGCGTGTCGCGCGACTGTCCAAAACCGTCGATCGGGCCGAGGCCGACGTGAAGGCCAGGCGGATCGAATTCGCCGAAGTCTACAGCCGCAGCGGCGATACCTATTTCCTCGCCTTCCAGCAGATGAAGGCGGCCGACGACTACCGCAAGGCGTTCGAGCAGGTGAGGAAATGGGACACTGGCCTCGCCTGGCATTATAAGCTGGCTGAAGCCAATGCCATCCGCGCCTACGGCACGTTTCGCGGTGACAACAAGGCTCTGCAGGCCTCGATGCGAACATTCGCCGAAGCGGCCAAGCTGCTTCCCCAGGATCGCCTGACACCTCAACTGATAATGACGCAGAACGATTTCGGCCTGGCGATGTATATGTATGGGCAGCGCCAGAGCGACTCCGCGTCGCTGGAGCAGGCGGTCGGCATCTTCTCCGGCATCGTCTCCAGCGGGATCAAGCAGGTCGATCCTTCGCTGTGGGCGGAGGCTCAGTCCAATCTTGGAACGGCGCTGATAATGCTCGGGATGCGCAAGAGCGGCCCGGAGCAATATCAGCAGGCGGCGACTGCCTTCGCCGCCGCCCGGCAGGCGATTTCGCGACAGGAGCAACCCGTCAAATGGGCATTGGCGCGCAAGGGCGAAGCCGACGCCATCGCCTGGATCGGCCTGCGCGGCAACCAGCCGGACCGGTTGCACGAAGCCGTCAATGCCTATGAGGATGTGCTGAAGACGCTGACCCGCGACCTCGACCCCCTGTCCTGGGCCGCCGCGCAGGATGGCTTGGGCAGCGCCCTATGGGCGATCGGCGACCGGCTCGACGGCAGCGACCTGCTGCAACAGGCAGTGGATGCCTACAATGCCGCGCTTAGTGAAAACACCCGCGAGCGCATGCCGCTGCTGTGGGCGACGGAACAGAACAACCTGGCCAACGCCATGTTGTCCATCGGCCAGCGCGAGCAAGGCACGCAGAGCCTTACGCTGGCGGCCAATGCCTACCGCAACGCACTGCAGGAATGGACGCGTGAGCGCGAGCCGTTCAGTTGGGCGACCGCGCACAACAATCTTGCCCGCGCCCTCGTCCTGACCGGTGAGCGGACGGGCAATGACGCGACCATCCGGGCCGGTCTTGCCTCCTATGACGAAGCCTTGAAAGAGTGGACGAAAGAGAGCGCGCCGCTGCAATGGGCGTCCTTGCAAGGCGGGGTCGGCGCCGGGCTGCTTATCCTCGGTCGCAAGAACGGCGATGCCAGGCTGCTCGGGGATGCCAGGCAGCGGATGCAACTGGCCTGGTCGTTCTGCCACGACGCCGGCTATCCCCAATATGACGGCTACTTCCAGGCGCAGATGGCCGAAATCGACAAGGCGCTGGCGGCGCTGAAGTGACGGGCGCGCGTTACCGGCTGTGTTTATGATCGCGCTGGAACGGCAAAACGGAGGACCACGATGAACCGACTTTCGAGCCTGCTGGCATCCGCCTTCATTCTGCTCGTGCCATTGTCTTCGGCCCGTGCGGCAATGCCCGAAGCGGCGACCGCGCTGTTCGAGGCGAAGACCGTGGCCGCGCGCGACAGCGCCCTGTCGACGCTGGAGGCCGCCGGGCCCAAGGATCCAGCATCAGCCTATGCGGCCGGCGCCGGTGAATTCTTCACCGCGCTGGAGATCCTGGCCAGCGGCCTGCACCGTCATGGTTTCGAGAGCCCGCAATCCTTCATGCTGCCGCTGATGCGGCTGCCGGTGCCCGACAATCCCAACCCCGAGCCGCTGACCTACGAGCAGTTCCGCGCCATTCTGGCCGCCTTCCACGACCGGCTGGAAAAATCCGCCGCGACGCTGGGTTCCGTGCCCGCCGATGCCGATATCGGCATGGTCATCGACCTTACCCATGTCGGCATCGACCTCAACGAGGACGGCACGATCGCGCCGGATGAAAGCATGGCCGCCATCATGGCCTCGCTGTCGCGCGGCGGCAGCGCGCCGGACGACACCGCACCGGCGCTGACCTTCCGCTTCGACCGCGCCGATGGTTTCTGGCTGCAGGGCTATGCCGAGTTCCTGATGGCGCAGGCCGATTTCTGGCTGGCGCATGATTTCAAAAACACTTTCGACGGCTCGTTCCACATGCTGTTCCCGCGCGCCAAGCTGCCGTTGCAGGACATTCTCGTGCCCCCGCCAAGCGAGATGGGCTCGAGCATCTTCTCCTCGGAATGGCGTATCGCCGATTTCATCTCGATGGTGCACATGATCAACTGGCCGGTGGTCGAACCGGAACGCCGGCAAGCGGCGCGCCGCGAACTGCTCGAAATGATCCGGCTGTCGCGCGAGGACTGGAAAGCAATCCGCGCCGAGACCGACAATGACCGCGAATGGCTGCCCGGACCGCGGCAGAAGGGCGAAAACCGGCTCACCGGCCTCGAAGTCGGCGAGGAGCAGGTCGCGGCCTGGCTCGCCACCTTGACGATGGCGGAAGATCTGCTCGAAGGCCGCGTGCTGCTGCCGCATTTCCGCATCACAGGCAAGGGCATCAACATGAAGCGCTTCTTCGACGAGCCAAAGCCCTTCGACCTGGTGCTGTCGATCACCGGCCCGGGCATCGCGCCCTACCTCGAAAGCGGCAAGATCCTGACCAGCGACGATTTCGACCAGATCCAGCGCGAGTTCGGCGGCGGCGGGTTCCTGACGTTTGCGCTTTGGTTCAACTAAAGCCCAGCAGAACTTGGGTTCCTCGCCCCCGCAAAGCGGGGGAGAGGTGGCCGCGAAGCGGTCGGAGAGGGGGCTGCGGCGCCGGCAAGTTTGCTCTGATATTCAACGCCGCGCCGCCACCTCTCCGTCTCGGCTTCGCCGAGCCACCTCTCCCCCACCTACGTGGGGGCGAGGAACCCCATCCTGTGAGCCCTCAGAAAATCGCCCCTTGATAGAGCACCGCCTCCGCCTCCTCCGGTGCAAACCGACGCGCCAGCGTGCGAAGCGCGCTGTGCACCCCGTCGCGGTCGATGTTGCAGCTTCTGAGATGACGCACCGCCAGCGTCGGATCGAAGGCGCTGCGGCCGTGCAGGACGCGCTGATTGTCGAAGACCAGCACTTCGCCCGGCCGCAGCTGATGCTGGAACTGGTTTTGCGGATCGCAGACCAGACGCGTCAGTTCGGCCAATGCCTCGATCAACCCATCGATCCGATCCAATGGCGCGGTCTGCGGTGCCAGGCAGCGGTCATTGTAACGGATGCCGGTGACGGCCCCGCTGGTATCGAGGCTGATGACATGCGCCTCGGCGCTGAAGAACACCTCGCCGGCATGCTCGCGGTGGAAGGTGACGCCGTGCCGCGACAACAGGTCGAACAGCTCCGGCGTGCGCGCTCGCATCAGTTCGGCGACATGGAAGCCGTCGACCATCAGCGAGGTGCCGCCGGTGCCGGCACCCGTGCGGATGGCGTGAAAGAAGATGAACCCCGGCGGCGAGTAGCGGAACGGCTCATCCGTATGCGGGATCTGCGCCCGCGCCGTTTCGCCCGCCACCCGGGCATCCGGCCGCGAAATCAGGTCGAACACCTTGCCATAGCTGGTCTCGCGGATCGGCCCATAGCGGCTGGCGACCCGCGCCGTTGCTTCCGTCTCGGCCGGAACGCCCGTTAGCATGGCAATGCCGTGATCGCGCAGCGCCCGCAGCGAATGGAACAGCGCTTCGTCATCCGCGACCACCGCATCGAAAGCGAAACGACCGAGCCGCGCTGACAGGTCGCTGTTCCACAGTTGCGGCTGGAACCGCGACGTGCCGGCGCCGCCGGCATGAGCAGCCAGGAAATCCGAACCGTAGCGCGAGACATGGCCGTCGTCCCAGGCGACGCTCACCTCGCTTGCCGAGACGTCGATTGAGGTGGCTCGGACTCCGGCAAGAATATCAGCCGGCGTCAGCCACCTCTTGCCGGAGGCGGTGTCGCCGCACTCCTCGCATTCGCAGGCGAGCCGCAGCCACCGCGTCGAAAGCCGGCCTGGCCGTCCGTCCGCCAACTCGACGGCGATGCGCTGACCCTCGCCGTGCATAGCCCGGATTGGCATGCTCGAAGTCGAATGGCTGGATGGATGCTTTGGTGTGTCGAGCATTGTGGCGACCCCTGCGATTGAATTTCTTCAACAAGCCTATGCCTGTGAAAATGAGGGTTCAAACGAGTTCCCTTCGCCAGGTTTTGAGCTAATCTCAATCATGACGACACTCCGGGACCTTCCACTATCCGCCTTGCGGGCGCTGCTCGCCGTCGCCAGGGCTGGCAGCCTGACGCGTGCAGCGGAGGAACTGGGCGTGACGCCAGGCGCCATCGGCCACCAGATCCGGCAGTTGGAGGACAGGCTTGGCGTCAAGCTGGTGCGGCGCGAAGGCAACGGCATCGCCCTGACCCGCGCCGCCGAGGCCGCCCTGCCCGACATCGACCGTGGCTTCGACGCGCTGGCTTCCGGCATGCGACGGCTGCGCTTCGAGCGACGAGCCGAGACCTTCACCATCTCGGCCGATCCGTCCTTCGCCTCACTGTGGCTGGCGCCGCGGCTCAACAGGGTGCGGGGAGTTCTGGCGAAGCTCGACGTCCGCATCGTCGCCTCCGTCGCGCTCGACGCCATGCTGGAGGAAGGCGTCGACCTCGCCATCAGCTACCGCAAGGGCGCGGCACCAGATATCGCATCGCTCGACCTGTTCACCGAACGGGTGATCCCGGCCTGCGCGCCCGCGTTGGTTCGCGGCCATGGCAGGCCGGATTCAGCCGAAGTGCTGGACAAGATGCCGCTGCTGCACATCGACCCGATGATGGGCGACGACGTCTATCCAACATGGCGCGACTGGTTCGCGGCCGCCGACCGACAGTCGAAAGCCATTGAGCAAGGCCCGCGTTTCGGGCTGACGATCGTCGCCGCACAAGCGGCGATTGCCGGCATGGGCGCCCTGCTGGCAAGCGAACTGGTGCTGCGGCGTCATCTCGATCCTGGCCACTTGGTGGAGATCGCCCGCGATGTTCCGGCGCTGACGATCAAGCGCCGCCTCGTCTGGCCCGAACATGGTCCGAAGGCACGCCGCGCCGCCGCTGTCGCCGCCGAACTGGCAGCGATTGCCGACATCGGCATCGACGGCGCCCTGCCGGCGTGAATGCGCCTGAGATTAGCGGGAAAACCCGTGCAGGCGGGCCAGCAGCCATTGCAGCGGGTTGCCGACGAAAGCGCGGGTGACGAAACTGTCGTGGGCTGCATCCGAGGCGAGGAAGGCGACGGTGCCGGCCTCGAGCCGGCGCGGCGGATCCGAACTGGCGTCGATGCCCTGCCCTGCCAGCAACTGCCGGATCTGCGCATTGCCGGAGGCCGATGACTGGCCATAGGCGCTGACGAAGAAGCTCTTCCTGTGGCGCTCGATCCAGGTGGCGAAAATGTCCGCTTCGTCGAACACCGCGTCGAGCAGGATGACGCCGAGCAGGCGGCCGCCGATGTCGCCGTTCTTCAGCACGGAGGCGGAGGGGTTGTAGCCGCCGCTATAGGCGACCAGCACCACCGGCATGGCGTCGAATTTCGCCGCCTTGGCGCCAGTCAGCCTGCCCAGGCCTTGGGCTGCCTCGGTCATGAACCTGGCAAAGACGCCCGGCGTCAAGAAATTACCGGCGCTGGAATCCTGCGCGTTGCTGGCGAATTGCGGCGCCACCAGCACGGCGTTGAGGCCGGACGCCTCGACCTGCGCGACCACCCGCTGGCGCCCGACCACATCGCGCTGCAAGGTGGCGCCATTGCCGTGGAAGAACACCACGATGACCGCCGGCTTGGCCGGATCGAACCCTTTCGGCATCGCCAGCAGCGTGCTGCGGTCGGAATAGGTCTCGTCTTCCCAGTAGATGCCGCCGCGCGGCGAGGTGTGGCCCTGCCGGCCGTTGGCCGTCACGTCGAGAAAGGGCCCGGAACCGTCGGGCAGCCTTCCCCGGTAGGGGAATGGCGATGTCTTGAACGGCACGATCGTCGATATGGCCTTGCGCAAGCGCGCCGCCTGGCTCGCCGCCGGGAAGGTTGCCGCGGCCAGCAGTCCGGCGATGATGGCGCGCCGGTCGGGCATCAGGCCATCACCAATCGGATGGACGGCGCCTTCGACGGCAGCAGCACCGCGAAGAAGGCCGGGATGGCGATGAGATAGGCGATCGCCGCCCATTGCAGCACGGCGCTGAGGCCGAAGCTGGTGGCGACGATCGGCACCGCGGCCGAGCCGATCACCGAGAAGCAGCCATTGATGCCCCAAGCCCAGACGAACAAATGCTCCTTGCCGAGCCGCGCCAGCCGGTCATGGCGGTGGCCATCGGCATGCCCATCAGGAAGGCCGGCGGCGACACCAACAGGAAGCAGAGCAGCAGCCTGATGGCATAGGGATAGGCGCCGATCCAGTCGAGCACCGGCGACAAATAGAAGCCGTAGGCCAGCAGCAGCCCACAGATCGCCAGCAACAAGACAGGCAGAAGCGTTCTGGCGCGGTCGAAGATGCGTTCGGCGAAGAGGCTGCCCAGACCGGAAAACACCAGCATCGACGAGATCAGCACCGAGGCCGACACGGTCGGATTGGCGAGCGCCACGGTGAAGCGGCTGATCAGCCCGACCTCGACCATGATGTAGCCAAGGCCGAGACAGGCGAAATAGAGAATGGTGCCGAGCTTGCCGCGCGAGCGCGAGAAGACGATGCGCCAGCCGAAAATGACCGGCAGCAGCACCAGCGACGCCGCCGTGATGCAGGCAATGCCGAGCGTCGCCCAGATCAGCAGATAGCCCCAGTCGTCCTGGAACAGGTCGAGCCTGTCCAGCGTCCTGGGCAGGTCGGCGACCTTCACATAGGCGGCGAAATAGGGCTGGTCGTTGCTCAGCGCCCGCGCGTCGAAGACGTAGTCGCTGGCGAGCTTTTCCCAGCCGCCGGTCAACAGCGCGTGCCAGGCCATGCGCTGCAGCGCGGTCGCCGGCAGCACGTCAGGCCCGGCATTGCCGCCAGCGTTGGCGCAGGCATCGAGCGTTGGGTCGGCCGGCGCCGTCGGGTCGCAGTCGGGATTCCCAGGCGCTGAAGCGCCTGCCGGCGCGGTCGGATCGTCCGGAGCGGTGGCATCGGCGGCGGGCTGGGTGAGTGTCGCATCCTCACCGCTGCCGAAGATCGAGGCGCGATAATCGTCGAGCACCTTTTGCGCCGTCGAGCCGTCATATGGCATGCCGGGATAGTAGACTTCCTCCCACGACATCGACTTGGTGTAGTCGCGCAGGGTCTTGATTTCCGCCTCGGTGAAGCCGCCGCGCTTGAACAGCACCGTCGTCGTCGACAGATAGCTCGACACGGCGAAGATGTCGTTGGCAGCGCCCTGGCGGTCGAACGTCCTGGCCGCCTCGGCGATGGTCGAATAGAGCTTCAGCACCGATTTCGGCGGCTCTTCCTTGTTCCACAAGGTCACCGACAGCACACCGCCATCGGCGAGCGCGCGCATGTAGCTCAGCATCGCCTCATGCGTGTAGGCGTATTTCTCCGAAATGGCGAAGCCGCCCGGATTGGACAGGCCGACACTGTCGGCCAGGCTGAGGTCGATGACGTCGTAGCGCTCTGTCGTGTTGGCGAGGAACAGGCGTCCGTCATAGTCGATCACCTTGAGGCGCGGTTCGGCCAGGATATCGCCGGTGACGTCCTTCAGCACCGGGTCGCGGAACGCCCTTAATGTCATCGGGTTGCTCTCGGCGACGGTGACCGAGGTCGAGCCGGCATTGAGCGCGGCTTGCGTGGAGATACCGCCGCCGAACTGCACGACGAAGGTCTTCGGCTTCGCCTTGATGACATAGGGGAAGTGCATCGGCAGATAGCGGAAATAGACCTGCTCGGCCGGCGCCAGGTTGCGCATGATGCCTTCCGGCCCGTCGCCATCGCGATACAGGCCGACATAGGTGTTGGCCGGAACTTCGGGCATGCCGAAGGCGGCGTTGTCGCTCAGGCCCGGCGCGAAATGCATGTAGGAACTGGCATAGACCTGCAGGTCGCCGAACGGCGAAACGCTGCGGTAGATGCGCTTGCCGTCGGGGAAGTTGCGGGCATAGGCGACGCCCTTGTACTGCGACACCGCGATGTCGGGGATGCCGAGCAGGCCGGGCAGCATGAGGTACCCGACGATCGACAGCGCCGCCACGACCACGCCGGCGACGACACTCTTCCAGGCGCCGAAAGCGAGGAACCACAGGATCGAGCCGGCCGCCCATAAAAGCAGCGGCACGACGATGATGGTCTCCGGCGCGAACAGATACATCGACACCAGCACGACGAGGCCGGCGAGCCCCGAGCCGGTGAGATCGGCGAAATAGACGCGGCCGAAGGCGGTACGGCTTTTCAGGAAGACGATGCCGAGGAAGAACGCTCCGGCCAGGAACGGCAGGAGATAGAGCAGGAAATTGGCCAGCAGCCGCCATTTCTGCTCGGGGTCGGAGACCAGGAAGATGGCGTTGAACGGCACCGTCTGGGCAACGAGGTTGGCGGCGACGGCAAGCGGACCGATCAGCAGCAGGGCTGATGTGGCCGCCCCTTGCCAGTGCCGGTCGAACCAGTCCTTGCCGGCAAAGATGACGACGCTGGACAGCGAGAAGCCGAGCATGGCGAGGCTCACCACCAGCGAACCGAAATGCGACCAGCTGCCGACGGCGAACACCCGCATGACCGATATCTGCAGCGCGATGATGGCGCCGGCGATCAGCCCAACCGCGAGGTAGTGCGCGAGCCGCGGCGCCTCCAGCGAGGCGATGCTTGGTCGTGAGGTCGATACGACAGCCGTCATTCAGGCCCCTTGATGCGGCGGTTAGCTCGGCAGGCTTGGACCGGCGGGCAACTCAAGCGTTGTGCGTGCCGACGATCTGGTCGCCTTCCAGCTTGGTGAAGGGCACGAAAGGCACCACCTTGCCGTTGTAGATGTCCGAGCGGACGATGTTGAACGTGCCGTCGGCGAGTTGCTGCTTGATCACCTTGAGCACGTGCTGGGCGCCCGGTGGCCCGACCGGAATGACCATGACGCCATTGGGCTTGAGCTGCTGCAACAGCGACGGCGGAATGTGGTCGATGCCGCAGGTGACGATGATCTTGTCGAACGGACCGACGCTTTCCCAGCCATAGTAGCCGTCGGCATTGCGGCTGGTGACCGAGCCGAACTCGCTGTAGCCACGCTCGATCAGCGCGTCATAGGTGCGGCGGGTGCGCTGCGCCAGCGGATTGATGATCTCGATCGTGTGCACCTTGTCGGTGAGATTGGCCAGGTAGGCTGACTGGTAGCCGGAGCCGGTGCCGATCTCGAGCACGGCTTCGCCAAGCTGCACGTCGATGGCCGTCGTCATGCGTCCGACCAGATGCGGACCGGATATCGTCACGCCATAGCCGATGTCGAGGAAAGCGTGGTCATAGGCGCGCGCCAGATTCTGCGGCAGCACGAACTCTTCGCGCGGTGTCAGCAGGAAGGCGCGCTTGTTGCGGTCGTCCAGCACGTCCTTGTTGTAGACCATGATCTGGAAGCGATCGAATCGCTCGGCCAGAAACTTCGGATCCTCGCCGCGATTGGCCACCATCCAGTCGATGAACGCCTTCTTGTCGTTCACCGGCACCTCGGCGTTCCGGTCGTAGGGCATCGGCACGTTCGCCTTGACGGCACTTGGAAGAAGGGAAAACGCCGCCGCACCCGCCGACAGCGCCAAGAAGTCCCGACGCTTCATGGAAAAGCCTCCGAAAGTGGCCTTTGCCACCCAAAACCAAGCACTTACCCCGATTGCACTGCCTCCCAAAACGAGTCAATGCCCGTCGAGGCGCTGCCGCCCGGGCGGAGAAATTGTGGCAGGAGGGCAACAGTTTTGCCGGGTGCCGAGGCTTGTTCGGCAACACGCAACGGCGTGCGTCGTTGCAACACGACCGGCCAAAAAGCCTTCTGCGTCAATTAGCAAGGGCTGTTTTGCTTGACTTGAACGGCAAAAACAGGCAGCAAAAAAGCCATTGGAAGGGCTGCAATACCGCGTTCATGGTCGTGGACAAGCCTTCTTCGGCACAAAGTCCGCGTCTCTTGTTGGTTTTGAGAGGGATTGGTTAACCAACTTTGTCCATATTTTGAAGCGATCGGCAACTAACGACAGACGCGGAAAACGCGTCGGGGACCACCTGGGATCACTCACAGAATGGTCGTCGCGGCTATCACAGCCGCGGACGTGGGAGCCGGTTGGAGCAAGATTGGTCGCATGGCGTTCTTGAGTAGAACAATTGTCGGGGACGAGCGTTGGGACGGCGGGACCGCCTGTGACGCGCCGCGTTCCTCTTCCTTCAACCCTGAACGGATCGTCCGCTGGGTCGCGGTGCCCGGCGTCAGCGCTGCCGTTGGTTTGTGGCTGGTCGGCACCATGGTCGGCCTGAGTTCCGTCGGCGCCTCGCTGTCGGCAACGTCCGGCGGCCTGCCGCAGACACTGGCGATGCCGGGCTCGCTGGCGATGCCGAGCTCGCTTGCCCTCGCCGATCCTCTGAAGCAGCATTTCCTCACATCTTCGGCGCCGTTCGCGCTGGCCAATGCCCATGGCGGCGCGCAGGCGCTGCACGACCATGCCGTGCAATGCGGCGCCAGCTGCTTCAAGCTGGCCCGGGTGAGCCCCCAGGGCGAAAAATCCGCGCGCCTTGTGGCGCAGGCGAAGCCGACGGTGGCAAAGTCGAAATCGCAAGAGCGCTTCGAACGCATCGAAGCGTCGCTGTCGCCAAGCCGGCTTGCCGCCGTCTTTGCCGATGCCGGAAAGCCAGCCGTCGCCAATGCCCGTCCCGTGATTTCCAGCGTCGCGTCGCAAGTCGCCCAGGCATCCCTGGTGCCGTCCGCCACTGTGGTGGCCAGCCCGGCGGATGACATTCCGCCTCCGGCGGCGGAACGCTTCGCCCGCGCCGATACCGGCTCCGTCGTCGTCCAGACCGCGCCGCAACCGATGGGCTTTGCCCAGTCGGAGACGCCGAGCGGCTCGCAACTGGCACTGGCTCTCGCCCAGTCGCTGCCGGTCGAAGACGAGGCGTTCGCCTCGCCCATGCCGATGGCCGAATCCCCGGCCGATGTCGCGGTGTCGCCCGTCGACACCCTGCAGGAACAGCCCGGCGATGCCGCCTCCCTGTCCGACGCGCTGACCGACGACGTGCCGCTGCCGACCCGCCGCCCGCAATTCGAGGCCCCGCGACAGCCGACGGTCGTCCAGGAGCCCAAGGCCGCCGAACAGGTAAGGCCCGCGCAGCAGGGCAAGCCCATCCAGAATTCAAGGTCGGTCCAGCAGGCCAGCAAGCCGGCAAAACCGGCCCGCCAGGGCCGCCCGGCCGATGGCGGCGACGTGTTGGCCTATGCCAAGCCCGACGTTCCCGCCGGGGGCCTCGGCCAGGCGTTCAAGAACCTGTTCAATTCACCGAACACCAGGACGGGGGCCGGCAACGGCGTTGCTGTCTACGACATCAGCGCCGGCATGGTGTACATGCCGGACGGCGAAAGGCTCGAGGCGCATTCCGGTATCGGCGCCATGACGGACCAGCCGCGCTATGTCGACCAGAAGAACCGTGGACCGACGCCGCCCAACACCTACAATCTGTCGCTGCGCGAGCAGCGCTTCCACGGTGTCGAGGCGTTGCGCCTAACCCCGGTCGATGGCCGCAACAAATACAATCGCGACGGCTTCCTGGCCCATACCTACCTGCTTCGCGGGCGCTATGGACAATCCAGCGGTTGCGTCGCCTTCAAGGACTATGCGCGCTTCCTCGCGGCCTACAAGAAGGGCAAGATCAAGCGCTTGGTCGTCGTGCCGCGCCTGAACGGGTCGCCGGTGCGGGTCGCATCCGCCGCCAGGGGCGTTTAAAGCCAACGCGCATCCGGCCTCAGGCTCCTGACAACCTGCTGTCAGGAGCCCTAGCGTCCTGGCCGCCCCTGTCGGATGCACTCTTCCCATTTCGGCCAAGACCTCCCATATTCGGGACATGGCCAAATCCTCCGATAAAAGAACGCCGCCGACGGCGAATGACGACCGCGCCGCGCCGAAGCGGCGCAGTCCGCTGACCGATTTCCTCGACGCGTCGGAGCCGCTGCACAGAGGCGGCTTCGCCGAAATGCCGCAACCCGAACTGTCGGGCACCCCGCTGACCGGTTCGATCGCGGACTGGGCCGAGCAGATCGAGCAAGAGGCCGAGCAGGAAGGACGCCTGACCGGCAAGGGCGACGGCGGCAAATCGCCGAAGCCATCGAAAAAGATCCCCGAGCGCTCGTCTTCGCCCGGCCGCACCGCGCGCGGCACCTCGATGGGTGGCGCGGCGACAGCCGAGGAACGCACCGCGGCCGGCCTCAATCCGGTCGCCGGCCTCGACATCTCGCTGGAAGACGCCGAGACCATGGCCTCCGGCAGCGTCACCGCCACGGTGGCCGCGCTGTCGGCGCTGATCGAATCCGGCAATCCGCTGCACAAGGACGGCGTGCTGTGGACGCCGCACCGCCCTGCCCGGCCCGAGAAATCGGAAGGCGGCATCGCCATCAAGATGGTGTCGGACTTCGAGCCGGCCGGCGACCAGCCGACCGCCATCAAGGACCTTGTCGAGGGCGTCGACAACAACGACCGCACCCAGGTGCTGCTCGGCGTCACCGGCTCGGGCAAGACCTTCACCATGGCCAAGGTGATCGAGGAGACGCAGCGCCCGGCCCTGATCCTGGCGCCGAACAAGACGCTGGCCGCGCAGCTCTATTCCGAGTTCAAGAAATTCTTCCCGGAGAACGCCGTCGAGTATTTCGTCTCCTACTACGACTATTACCAGCCGGAAGCCTACGTCCCGCGCACCGACACCTTCATCGAGAAGGAATCGTCGATCAACGAGCAGATCGACCGCATGCGCCATTCGGCGACGCGTTCGCTGCTCGAACGCGACGACGTCATCATCGTCGCCTCGGTGTCCTGCATCTACGGTATCGGCTCGGTCGAGACCTATACGGCGATGACCTTCCAGATGCAGATCGGCGACCGGCTCGACCAGCGCGCTTTGCTCGCCGATCTCGTTGCCCAGCAATACAAGCGCCAGGACATCAATTTCGTCCGCGGCTCGTTCCGCGTGCGTGGCGACACGATCGAGATCTTTCCCGCCCACTTGGAAGATCGCGCCCGGCGCATCTCGATGTTCGGCGACGAGATCGAGCAGATCACCGAGTTCGATCCACTGACCGGCCAGAAGACCGGCGAGCTGAAAAGCGTCAAGATCTACGCCAACTCGCACTATGTGACGCCGCGCCCGACCCTCAACCAGGCGATCAAGTCGATCAAGGAAGAGCTCAAGCACCGGCTGGTCGAGCTTGAGCGCGCCGGCCGCCTGCTGGAGGCGCAACGTCTGGAGCAGCGCACTCGTTTCGACCTCGAGATGCTGGAAGCCACCGGCTCCTGCGCCGGCATCGAGAACTATTCGCGCTATCTGACCGGCCGCCAGCCAGGCGATCCGCCGCCGACGCTGTTTGAATACATTCCCGACAACGCGCTGGTCTTCATCGACGAGAGCCATGTCACCGTGCCGCAGATCGGCGGCATGTATCGCGGCGACTTCAGGCGCAAGGCGACGCTGGCCGAATATGGCTTCCGCTTGCCCTCCTGCATGGACAACCGGCCGCTGCGCTTCGAGGAATGGGACGCCATGCGCCCGCTCTCCGTCGCGGTGTCGGCAACGCCGGGCGGCTGGGAAATGGAGCAGGCCGGCGGCGTCTTCGCCGAGCAGGTGATCCGCCCGACCGGACTGATCGACCCGCCGGTTGAGGTGCGCCCGGCCAAGAGCCAGGTCGACGATGTCGTTGGCGAGATCCGCGAGACCACCAAGGCCGGCTACCGCACGCTGGTGACCGTGCTGACCAAGCGCATGGCCGAAGACCTCACCGAATACCTGCACGAACAGGGCGTGCGCGTGCGCTACATGCACTCCGACATCGACACGCTGGAGCGCATCGAGATCCTGCGCGACCTGCGCCTCGGCGCCTTCGACGTGCTGGTCGGCATCAACCTGCTGCGCGAGGGCCTCGACATTCCCGAATGCGGCTTCGTCGCCATTCTCGACGCCGACAAGGAAGGGTTTTTGCGCTCGGAAACCTCGCTGATCCAGACCATCGGCCGCGCCGCCCGCAACGTAGACGGCAAGGTCATCCTCTATGCCGACCAGATCACCGGCTCGATGGAACGGGCGATGGCCGAGACCAGCCGCCGCCGCGAGAAGCAGATGGAGTGGAACGCGGCCAACGGCATCACGCCGGAATCGGTGAAGTCGCGCATCTCCGACATTCTCGACTCGGTGTACGAGAAGGACCATGTCCGCGCCGACATCTCGCAGTTCACCGACAGTGCCGGCGCCATGATGGGCAACAATCTCAAGGCTCATCTCGACGCCATGGAGAAACAGATGCGCGACGCCGCCGCCAATCTCGACTTCGAGAAGGCAGCCCGCATCCGCGACGAGATCAAGCGGCTTCGCGAGATGGAACTGTCCATTTCCGAAGACCCGCTGGCCAAATATGCCGACATGGAAAGCCCGGTCTCGGGCCGCGAAAAGGGCAAGCACAACAAGGGCGTGGCCAAACATCGTACGGTCGAGGAACAGGAGCGTTTCCGCAAACTCGACGAGGCACGTGCCGCCGAAGAGGCGGCCAGGACTGCCCGGTCCAACCTCTTCCGCAAGCCGTCGATCGACGACATGGGCCCCGGCACCGACATGCCGACACCCGCCGGCGCGGTGTCGCGCTCGCTGTTCAAGAAGCAGTCGGCCGAGGAAGCGCACGGCTCCGACTTTGGCATTCCCGGCGAGCCGGTCAAACCGCTGTTCAAGAAGAACTCGCTCGACGAGATGACGGTGAGGCGGACGGAAAAACCGGTGGAAGGAAAAGTACCGGCCAAGCCACAGCCAATCTCCCCTCGTGTGGGGGCCGGCAGGGCAGAGGGGGGCACGAAGGAACACGGCGATCACAACAAGCCCATCGTCCGCCAGCGCGCTGGCATCGGCTCCTACGAGGATCCCGGCGACGCGCGCCGTGAAAAGCGGCGGCCGGGCAAGACCGGCAGGCCAGGGCGGTAGCGATCCTTCGCCCCCTCTGTCCCTCCAACATAAAGCTCTTCTTCGACCAACTTCGCCGGCAACTCGCTCCTGGACTATGCACCCGTCCTTGCCAGCCGCCGGTGGAATCTATACGGGCCTTGCAATCCTGCCCTTCCGCTCCGGAAACAAACCACCCGCCAGCCGCCCGTTCATGAAACCCAAGGACATCGCCGCCTACATCTTCCTCGCCGTCACCTGGGGCCTGTCGTTCCTGGTGCTGCTCAAGGTGGTGCATGCCTTTGGCTGGATCGGCGCGGTCACCTTGCGTTCGCTGATTGCCGGCATCACGCTTCTGCTGCTTGCAGCGGCGACGCGGCGCCGGCTGGATTTCAGCGCCGGCTGGCGACACTTCGCGGCGGTCGGCGCGACGACCGTCGCCGCACAGCTGATCGGTTTGTCCTACGCCACGCCGCGCATCGGCACGGCAATGGCGGCGATCCTCGTTGCCGCGATCCCGCTGTTCTCGATGATCATCGGCCAGTTGTGGGGGCTTGAGCGCATCACCGTTCGCGGGCTGGCCGGGCTGCTGCTCGGCGCGGCCGGCATCATCATTCTGGTCGGCTTCCCCGCCGTGCCCGTCACGGCGTCCTTCGCGCTTGGCTGCGCCGCCTCTCTGTTCAGTTCCTTCTCGGCCGCGTTCGGCAGCAACTATGCCAACCGCCATCTGCGCGCGGTCGGGTCGCTCGAACTCACCAGCGCCGCCTTCCTGTTCGGTGGGCTGATGACGCTGCCGCTGCTTCTGGCGGTGCCGGTGCCGGCGATGCCGCGCGCCGTCGACTTCCTTTATCTCGCCATTCTCGCCTGCGTGATGAGCGCGATGACCTATGTCGTTTATTTCCGGCTGGTTGCCAGCATCGGCGCCACCAGGACGATCAGTGTCGAGTTTGCCGTGACCGTCATCGCGGTGCTGGTCGGCACGGCTCTTCTGGGCGAGTCTCTGACCATCATCCAGGCCTTCGGCGCGGTGGCGATCATCGGCGGCTGCTTGCTGGTGCTGGACCCGTTCCCGCGCCGGGTGAAAGCAGTAGCCTTGCCATCGGGCGCGCCCTTGGTGTAGTCATCTCCACACTCAAACGTCTTGAAAGGAGGGCTCACGTGTTCACGTTTCATCGTCACCATCGTCAGCGTGGCCCGATTTCTGCCCTGCGAGCTAGCTTGCAGGGCTGACCAGGGACGGTCCGGGTTTTTCCCGCTTCGATTTTTTGGTCTGCCCTTCGTGGTGTTGCAACGCCGAGCCTGATGGCCGGCATGCGCACCGTCAAAGTGCATTGAACCGGAGTTTCTTCCGGCAAGACCAGAGAAATCAAAATGGCCCTGATCAGCCTCAAATCCCTTGGCGTCACCATGAGTGCGCCGCTCTTCTCCAACCTCGACCTCACCATCGGCACCGGCGACCGGCTCGGCATCGTAGCCGCCAATGGCCGTGGCAAGTCGACCTTGCTCAAATGCCTGACCGGCGAGATGGAACCGACCTCCGGAGACATCACCCGCACGCGCGGCCTGTGCGTCGGCCATGTCGAACAGTCCGTTGCCCCGGCTCTTCTAGGTCGCAGCTTCCATCAGGTGGTGGCCGACGCCTTGCCGCCCGAACAGGCCGACAGCGAGATGTGGCGGGTCGACGTGGTTCTCGATTCACTCGACGTGCCCGAGCCGATGCGCGAACGGCAGATGCAAGCGCTGAGCGGCGGCTGGCAAAGGCTGGCGCTGATCGCGCGCGTCTGGGTCACCGATCCGGACGTGCTGCTGCTCGATGAGCCGACCAACCATCTCGACCTTGCCCGCATCAGCCAGCTGGAGATATGGCTGAACACGCTGCCGCGCGAGGTGCCGGTCGTCATCGCCAGCCACGACCGCGCCTTCCTCGACGCGACCACCAACCGGACGCTGTTCCTGCGCCCGGAACAGTCGCCGGTGTTTGCCCTGCCCTATTCCCGCGCCAGGCAGGCGCTCGACGACGTCGACGCCTCGACGGAGCGCAGGTTCCAGCGGGATATGAAGGTCGCGCAGCAATTGCGCCGGCAGGCGGCCAAGCTCAACAACATCGGCATCAATTCGGGCAGCGACCTGCTGACTGTCAAGACCAAGCAGCTCAACCAGCGCGCCGAGCGGCTGGAAGAGGCCGCGGCCCCAGCGCATCGCGAGAAATCGGCGGGTGCGATCAGGCTTGCCAATCGCGGCACCCATGCCAAGGTGCTGATCACGCTCGACGACGCGGCGGTGGAAACGCCCGACGGCACGCTGCTGTTCAGGACCGGCAAGCGCCACATCTGCCAAGGCGACCGCATCGTCCTGCTCGGCCGCAATGGCGTCGGCAAGTCGCGCTTCGTCACCCTGATCCGCAACGCCATCCTCGAGCCAGATACCGTGCGGAACGTGAAGGTGACGCCGTCGACGGTGCTCGGCTACAGCGACCAGGCGCTGTCGGGCATCAGCGGCGATGACACGCCGCTGGCGATGGTCTCGCGCCGCCATGATGTCGGCGAGCAGCGTGCCCGCTCGCTGCTCGCCGGCGCCGGTGTCGGCATCGACATGCAGGAACGCAGGATCGGCGTGCTGTCCGGCGGCCAGAAGGCGCGGCTGATGATGCTGGCGCTGAGGCTCGCCAACCCCAACTTCTACCTGCTCGACGAGCCGACCAACCACCTCGATATCGACGGCCAGGAGGCACTGGAAGCCGAACTGCTCGCGCATCAGGCAAGTTGCGTGCTCGCCTCGCACGACCGCTCCTTCATCCGCGCCATCGGCAACCGCTTCTGGCTGATCGAGAAGCGGCGGCTGACCGAAATCGAGGATCCCGAGGATTTCTTCCGCTCGGTGGCCGAAGCGGGCGGTTGAAAGAGCCATGCCTCCGTCGGGCCGGCATTCCAGGGTTTCCGGCCCGCACTTCCCCACCGTCCGAAAAAGGCGCATCCTGAGGGTTCGCAAACCGAGGGAGGAAACCGGTCATGCGCGGGGTGGACCTCGTCAAGAACCTCTATGATGCCTATGCAAAACGCGACATCGTGGGCGCGCTGGCCCACTGCTCCGACGATGTCGTCTTCTCCTGGGTCGCCGAACCGCAGGCACCTTTCATCAGGTCAGGCAACGGCAAGCAGGAGTTCCTTGCCCGACTCATGTCGCTGGACAAGGATTTCGAATTCCGGAGCTTCGTCCCGGTCGACATCATCGACGGCGGCGACAAGATCGCGGCGCAGGTCGATATCCATTTGACGCGCAAGACCACCGGCGAGGAGCTTGTCATGCGTACCGCTGATTTCTGGACGATCCGCGACGGCCAGATCATCGGGATGGTGGAATATTACGACACCGCGCTTGCCGCGTCGGTCATCTGAAATAATTCCGACGAGCTGTCGGATCGCCTGAACCTGCCTCGTCCTTGGGATGCCGACACGATGATGCCGGCACCAACCAGGGAGAATTTGCCATGTCGGTCCTGTCATCCATCGGTCGCATCGCAACCCAATATGCGGCAGCGCGTGCCCGCCACCGCAGCGAACGCATCCTGCTTTCGCTGCCTGCCGAATTGCGCAAGGACATCGGCTTTCCGGAAACCTTCGATGCGCGGAACAGCCGTCGCGCGGCCACCTTTTCGGCCAAGGTCATATGACCGCGACCAGCCAGCCCGTGCAGCCACCGCTCAATCCGGCAGGCTGTCAGGGCCCGGCCTTCGGAGAAAAATTCGCAACCATGTAGGATCGCCGTCACCTCATGCGTCCTACGGTTCGCAAGGCCAAGCCAAACGCAAAGAGGAGCAAGACATGACTGACCAGACCCCCGTTCAGCCCAGGGCAGAAGTGCTCGGCGGATTGACCCCTTATCTGCAGGTGGATGGCGCCTTCAAGGCAGCCGAATTCTACCGCAAGGCCTTCGGCGCCGAGCAGGTCTTTGCCTATCCTGCGGACGACAAAGGCCGCACCATGCATATCCATCTCCACATCAACGGTTCGACGCTGATGCTGGGCGATGCCTATCCAGAACACGGCCACCCGCATCAGAACCCGCAGGGCTACACGCTGCAGCTTCATCTCGGCAGCGATGAGATCGACGCCTGGTGGAAGCGCGCGATCGATGCCGGATGCGAGGAAGGGGTGCCGCTTCAGGTGATGTTCTGGGGCGATCGCTGGGGCCAGATGCGCGACCCCTTCGGCGTCACCTGGGCGATGAACGCGCCGGTGAAGTGATCCAGCGAGCAGCGACACCCTTGCCTCCGGTGAAGGGAATGACGTGCTTTGCGCCGGGTTGCATCCCTGCCGACCCGGCGCTCAATTTCAGCAAAGGAACCCACCATGTCCTATGTCGATGGTTTCGTGCTTGCCGTGCCCAAGGCAAGACTCGACGACTACAAGAAGCTGGCCAGCACCGCCGGCGACGTCTGGAAGGAACACGGCGCGCTCGCCTATGTCGAATGCGTCGGCGATGACGTGCCCTACGGAGAGGTCACCTCGTTCCCGCGTGCCGTGCAGGCCAAGGAGGACGAGATCGTCGTCTTTTCCTGGATTGTCTATGAATCGCGGCAGAGCCGCGATGCGGTCATGGCCAAGGTGATGGCCGACCCCCGCCTGACGCCCGATTGGTCGACAATGCCGTTCGACGGCAAGCGCATGATCTTAGGCGGCTTCCAGCCCTTCATGGAGCTGTAGGCGCGGCGCCTGACGTCTCCGCCTAATCGAGGCGATCGAGCAGCGGCTTCAACCTGTCGCCATAGCGCTTCCACAAGTCGACCGAGCCTTGATACATCGGCTGGCGCACCTGCGCCGCCGACGCCGTGCGCACCGGCCGGTCGGTCTCGTGGAACGACAGCACCGCGTCGTCCCACGGCAGGCCGAGATGGGCGATAAGCGCCCGCGTCTGCCCTTCCTGGTCGGCGACGAAATCCTCGTAGCGCACATCATGCACCGCCCCCGGCAGCACAGTATGCCAATGCGCCATGATGTCGGTGTAGAGATTGTGGAAGTCGGCGAGTTCGCCAAGGTCATAGCCATAGCGGTGGCTGTCGCCACGGAAATGCACCTTGTAGATCGACAGACACGTCGCCGCCGCATCGCGGGCGCAGTGGATAATCCTGGCCTTCGGCAGCATCATGTGGATGAAGCCGATAAGCAGGAAGTTGCCTGGCATTTTGTCGGTGACATGCTTGAAGCCGGGATAGCGGGCGTGCAGCATGTCGAGATAGGCCTGCCCGGCCTCGGCAAAATCCGCGTCGGCGACGTCCGATATTCCCCAGGGAAAGCCACCTGGCATGGTCAGGGGAAACTGCTTGCCGACCGCCGTCTTCAGAATGCTGAGCTCGCCGGCGCCATAGACCTGGGGATGGCTGGCGATGATCTGCTCGACCAGCGTGGTGCCGGAGCGCGGCATGCCGACAACGAAGATCGGCGTGTCGTCGGCAATCGAGCTTGGCTTGTGCCTTTCGAAGAAGCCGGCATCGAAGGTGGCCTTCATCGCCTCAAATTCGGCGCGCGTCTTGGCCTTGTCGTAGTCTATACTCTTGCGGCGGATGGCATTGCCTTCGGCGAAATAGTCGAAGGCTCGCGGATAATCCCTGAGATCGTCATTGGCCTTGCCGAGCCCGAAGGAAAGCTGCATGCGCGCCAGGCTGTCCTGCGGCGCCTTGGCATGTTGCGCCTCCATGCTGGTCAGTTCGGCATCGCGCTCCTTCTGGCGCTTGACCTGCGTCAGCATCAGCCAGGCACGCGCCATGCCGGGGTCGACCGCCAACGCCTGCCGGAACAGATCGGCCGCTTCATCGAGCTTGCCTTTTTCCATCAACCCGACGCCGAGCCCATGCAACAGCTCGGCATCCTTCGGCCGAATGGCCAGCGCCTCGCGGAAGACGCCAAGCGCCTCATCCAGCCGCCCGGCCTCCTGCAGCGTTTCGGCAAGCCCGATGCGCGCACGGACATGGAAGGGATTGCGCGCGACTGTGCCGCGATAAATCTCCTCGGCCTCCTCGAACTGGCCGAGCTGCTTCAGCGACGAGCCGAGATTATCGCGCGCCGCGAGCTGGTCCGGCCGGATATCCACCGCGCCGCGGAAGAAATCGACGGCTGCGGCGACACGGCCGAGATCGCGCATCACCGTGCCGAAATTGTTGAGGAAGTCGGGATTTGTCGGCTGCAGGCTCACCGACTGTTCGATGAGATCGAGCCCCTCGGCGCTGCGCCTGGTCTGGTGCAGCAGCAGTCCCAGGAAATGCGCCGCGGCCGCGTGCTTGGGCTGGCGCGCCAGCACCTGCCGGTAGATCGCCTCGGCCTCTTGCCGGCGCCCGGCCTGATGCAATTGCAGCGCCTGCTGCACATACTGGTCGAGGCCCAGCGGCGGCTGTCCTCCAGCGCCCGATCTGGTTCCCGCGCCCGCCGCTCTTCTTTGATCTCTGTTGATGGGAAACCTGCCGTGTTTGTCCGCTTGCCGGACCTAAGGCATGGGAGACGGAGATTCAAGAGTGGATCGGGTCCAACGAGGCTGCCGTGGCAAAGCCACTTCGATACGAGCGATGGCGGATCAGTGCTGGCACGAGCCGCCGGCGCTCGGATGCCGTGAGAACGAGGCCTTGCGTCTTTCGGCGTTGTGAGAGTTCAGGAACAACATCACCGAAGTGGCGTCGAACTCGCTGAGGCCGACCATTGGCCGCGTGCCGATCTCGGCCGGCCTGCCGGTGAACACGTGATAGATGGTCCACGACCTGTTCACCTCGACACGCCGCCCATAATCATGGCTCATCGCGCCAAGGAGTTCGCCCTTCGGGCTGGGGAAGGCGTAGGTTTCGCTATCAGGCATTTGCATCTCCTCGACGCTGCGTTGAAAAATCGAGATGCGGCCGGGGTCGGATGCAACCAGGGCTGTCCAACTCAGGCAGCGGATTCGAGCCGCCGCCTTTCTCAGATCAGGCGATTGCTCTCGGCAACCTGTCTGGCCCGCCTCACGGTTCCATCGGTGTCGGCGACCGTGCGCCTTGCCGCCTCGTCGCTTCTGACGGTGAGCCGTGCGGACTTGACGATCATCGGTTTGCCGGTTGGGCCAACGGCAATGGCATGTATGGCGGCTGGCTTGATGATCGGGTTGATCGCGAGGGTCGTGCCTTTCGGGGTTCTGACGGAAACCATGGTTTTTGTCCTTTCGGAAATAAATAAAATACAAGTGCCGGGACAACGCCCCAGCATGATTTCAAGATTTTTTTAGAAAGCTTCCGAGCTCTATCAGAATTTTCCAAATAATTATAGCGTTCTATTTTTTTGCCAACGCGAGGGATTTTCGGAAATCTTCTTGAACAATCGGCCCCGCTGGGCTATATAAGCAAGATCGTTTGGGGCCAGAATTGGCATCTCGCGGCGTCAGAGGTTCCCGACCCGCCAATCTCATTCCAAATCATCGATACCGGACGCGCGGCACATTCGCTCCGCGACCATTTCTCATTCTTCGAAAGACACCCACATGAACACCGGAACCGTGAAGTTCTACAACGGCCAGAAGGGCTTTGGCTTCATTCAGCCGACCGATGGCGGCAAGGACGTTTTCGTCCATGTCAGCGCGCTGGAGCGCGCCGGCTTTCCTGGCCTCGCCGAAGGCCAGAAGCTGCAATTCGAGTTGGAGCGCGACACCAAGGGCGGCCGCGAGTCGGCCGCCAATCTGCAACTGATCTGATCCGGCCGAATTCGATGAACGCTGACCACGGATGTACTGGCAGCTCTCGAAATCGGCTTATCTCCGGCGATAGCCGGAGATAGGAAAGCGGGGCTCGTCCCCGCTTTTTTGCTGTCAGGACCGCTGCCTGCATGGCGCCGCTAGGCGCAAGACGCTTCCCTGTCGATGCCGGAAAACTTCAGGGCCCGGAAGGTATCAAGGTTAAGACAATGTCGGACCGCACCACCCGCTCCATCGCGCATTTCGCGGCACCTTTCGCGCTCGGCGGATTGGAAGGATTGCTGCCGGCCGGCGACTACGACATCGATCACGACGAAGAGGTGATCGAAGGCATGTCGCGTCTTGCCCGGCGCCGCGTCGCCACCTTCATCCATCTACCGGCAAGGGCGGTGAAGAACCCGCCCACCAGCCAGCTTGTCGCCATCGATTACCTCGAACTCGAAACAGCGCTGAAGCGCGACCGGGAGAACGCAGCATGATCCGTTTCCAGCAGAATGCGCGCCCGCGCACCGACACGCCCGCGCACCTCTTCGCCATCGGCCAGACCGTGCGCATGAAGAGCCGCACCGGCCTCGTGCAGAAGACCGCGGAACTGTTCCAGATCAAGAGCATGCTGCCGGTCAAGGACGGCTCGCCGCAATACCGCATCCGCAGCGAGCAAGAGACCCATGAGCGGGTCACCACGGAAGACAATCTCGAACCGGCCGACATGCCCGCGATCTGAAAGACTGTTTCGAAATTCGCTCTGGCGAATCCCATGGTGGCGGTTTCGAGAACCGTAGCGCAGCGGACGATTGATCCGTGAGCAACGGCAGCGCGGAAAACGCCATCAGATGGCCGACAGGGTAGAATTTCCAGACAGTGTCTGAGACCGCGCCGCAAGCCAAGCCAAGCCAACAAGCACCAGGAGCAGAACATGTCCAAGGGACAACAGCGAAGCAACCGCGAAGCGCGCAAACCGAAGAAGGACAAGGTCGTGGCCAAGCCCGCCTCGCCGTTCGGCTCGTCGGTCAAGCAAGCCGAGAGCAGCCTGAAGCCGAAATCGAAGGGCTGACGCAACGCCTCTTCGGCGCCTGTCGGCGCCGAAGATTCTCCTCGCGGGACAGCGCAACGCCCGCCCCCGCCTTGGAGGCGTCCTTGAACTTCGTCATCGAGTTTTACCGGTCGCGCGATGCCGACGAAGCCACGCTCGCCAAGGTGTCGCTGGAAGCGCCGAACCTGCGCGCCGCCCTGCAGGGCGCCACCGCGCTGTTCCACACGCTCACCATGCCGCAAATCCCCGACCGTTTGCGCATTTCCGACGAGGATGGCAGCGAGCTTTATGCCGGCCCCGCCGACGGCGCCTATCCGGCACCGTGACGAGCAGCGCGCGCTTCAATCCACACGCACCGCCCCGATCCGCTCTTGTTCTGCCGACATCCCATAGCGGAGAGGCGCGGTAAATAACCTCTCAGCACGGCCCATCATCAACGACGCGGTAGTCCGCGGCGCGGGCTTCGCAGGCGTTGGGGAAAGTGCGCATCTCGCCATGCCGGCGGGCGCAAGCATATTCGCGGGTGCAGAACGTCTGCTCTCCGCCACCGCCACCGCCATCGCCGTCGTCGCGGCAGGGACCGTCGCGCACGATGCGGTAGCCGGCACGGTCGGCAAGGCATGCATTGGCGAAGGTCTGGCGGTCGCCGCCCCGCCTAGCGCAGACCGGTTCGTACTGCCTGCTGCAGAATTGCGGCTCGGGCCGTGGCGGACGCGGCCCCGGTCCTTCATCGACGACGACGGTGCAGGCGGCCAGCAAGGCCGACAGGAACAGGATGGCAAAGCCTTGCCGCGACAGGATTGCCGCCAGAAATTTCATGTTGACCTCTCCCTCGATCCCGTCCCCGGATCACGATCCTCGCCATTCCCTTGCCAAATGCAACCCCGTTTTGCAGCCGTCCGCACCGGTATTGGCGGCTGGAGCCGTCACGATCTTCAGTTCGCGTCCCTGCCGTCTCTGGCCCATGCGTGATTGTCGCCGTGGGCCGATGACCCGTCGGGCAACGCAGCCTATTTGCGGCCCGTCGACGCTCTGATCGGTCGATTTATGCGTCGGGATGCGCTCATGGCGGCGGCCCGCGGCGCTATCTTGCAACCTTCACGTTTCCGTGCGATAAATTCCGTGTTCGGGCATTTGCGACCCGGAGAGCGGAACGTTTTGGACGACCTTTCCCCGATACTGTGAATCTCTGACGGCCCCGTTTTTCGGCGGGGGGTTTGACCATGCGCCAATGCATGACTGCCGAAGCAACCACCGGGACTTGCCCTCGACGACAGGTGGCGGGCAGGACCATCAAAGACTGAACGGGTGAAGGAGTTTCCCCAATGGCCCAGACCGGCACCGTTAAATTCTTCAACGCGACCAAAGGCTTCGGTTTCATCACGCCCGATGGCGGCGCCAAGGACGTGTTCGTCCATATTTCCGCGATCGAGGCTTCGGGCCTGCGCACGCTCGTCGACGGCCAGAAGGTTACCTTTGACGTCGAGCCGGACCGCATGGGCAAGGGCCCCAAGGCGGTCAATCTCCGCGCTGCCTGAGCTATCGGCGCACCGCGCGCGCTAGCGGGTGCGCGAAGGAAGCTCCAATGCCTTGAGCCGGCTTGGAGAAGGATTTGAATTTTGAAAGGCGCGGCGTTTTTTGCCGCGCCTTTTTCATGCCGCCGGCTCGGACCCATGCATGTCGCCCAAGAGTGGCCCGGCTTTGGAACAACGACATGCATAAAACAAAGACCTGAAGCGCGTCGCCTGAATCCGCTCAAGCGCGACGCGCCTTCAGGTGCCCGCAAAACTTTCTCTTGCCGATGACGCTAAAATAAAGGACAAATTTCCGCTCGGGCATTTGCCGGCCCGAGACTGGACTTTATGGGATCAAAGGAGCTTCCCATGCCGCAGACCGGCACCGTCAAATTCTTCAACCATGCCAAGGGCTTCGGCTTCATCACGCCGGATGATGGTGCGAAGGATGTCTTCGTCCATATTTCGGCCGTGCAGGCGTCGGGTCTTCCCGGTCTGGAGGACGGGCAGAAGGTGACATTCGATACCGAGCCGGACAAGCGCGGCAAGGGGCCCAAGGCCGTCAACCTGTCGGTCGGCTGAGCCGGCTTCGGATCGACGCCGCAGCCGGCAGGGCAGATCCGCTGCCTGGAGCGTGCGATGTCTGACGTTTGCTGCAGGCCGGCCAGCTTAAATCTGTTCAGCCCCCGTTCAGCCACGGTCTCATATTAGTCTTGGGTAAAGCCGGACCGCATCCCCCTGAAAACTACACGGGCCGGCACGAAGGAGACCGACATGAACCGAATTTTCAAGATCGCCGTCCTGTCCGCCGCCGTGGTTGCCACGACGCTCGCGACCTTGCCCGCGGCCAGCGCCGATGAATGGCGTCATCACCGTCACCACGGCAATGGCGATGCCGTCGCCGCCGGCGTCCTCGGCCTCGCCGCCGGCGCCCTGATCGTTGGCGCGTTAGCCAATGACCAGCCGCCGCCCGACGATTACGGCGACGGTTACTACTATCGTGATGTACGGCCGCGCCCTGCCCCGGTCCGCCGCTACTATGCGGAGCCGAGGGTCGTCTACAATGATAGCTATGCCGAGCCGTGGACACGTGACTGGTACGAATACTGCTCGGACCGTTACCGGACGTTCAACTCCCGCACCGGCACATTCACCGGCAATGACGGCGAACAGCATTTCTGCACTGCCAACTGAGTGCATGTCGCCCAAAAGTGCGCAACGGTTTTGGGATAACGACATGCACAAGGACAGAACCTTGAAGCGCGAAGCGCTTCAGGGCTTCCCTGCCCCAAATCAAAAAGCGCTGACCGCAAGGCCAGCGCTTTTTTGTTGTTCGGCTTGACCGCTTCGGATTTCCCAAACCAGGAATTCAAGTCAGGAACGGGTTTGTCCGTCGCTCCTCGCCAAAGCGGCCGCCTGGGCCGTGGCCGCAGATGAAGCCGATGTCGTCGCCGAGCGGCAGGAGCTTGTCCTTGATCGAGGCTATCAGCGCCGCATGGTCGCCGCCCGGCAGATCGGTGCGACCGACCGAGCCACGAAACAGCACATCGCCGACATGGGCGAATTTCGCCGCGCGGTTGTAGTAGACCACATGACCGGGCGCATGGCCGGGGCAATGCAACACCTCGAACACATGCGAGCCGAACGACACGGTCTCGCCTTCGCTGAGAAAGCGGTCGGGCACGCAGTCGCGCGCACCGGCGATGCCGTAGCGCCTGCCCTGGTTCTCCAGATTGTCGAGCAACAGCTTGTCGGCCTCATGCGGGCCGATGATCTCGACGCCTAGCGCCTCCTTCAGCTCCATGGCACCGCCGGCATGGTCGATATGGCCGTGCGTTATCCAGATCGCTTCGGCGGTGATTGCATTGTCCTTCAGCACCGCCAGCACCTTGTCGATGTCGCCGCCCGGATCGACGACAACACCGTGTTTGTCATCCATGTCGAACAGGATGGTGCAGTTTTGCTGGAACGGTGTCACCGGCACGATGCCGGCATTGAGCTGACCCATGATCGTCCTTTCGCTGTCTCAGCCGTGATGTAGAGCAATTCCAGGAAAAGTGTGAAACGGTTTTCCCGGGAAAAGCGCACAGCGCTTTTCCTTGGGGATTGCGTCGGACCAAGGGACAGAGCGGTTCGGCGTTTCGATGAAACGATGCACCGCTCTGGAGGCGCGGGCGAAGTTCGACCACCCCATGAAGACGAACAGTCAGGCGTTCCAAAAACGGAAATGGGCGGCCGAAGCCGCCCATTGAACAAACCTGAGACCGGCAGCCTACTTCTTCATGGCGCCCATGACCGCGCCGATAATGCCGGTCAGGATCGCGCCGCCGCCAGCGCCGCCGACGATGTTGTTGAGGTTGAGCGCGCTGCCGAGACCGCTCGTAGCCGCCGCGGCCGCCGCCGGGTCGATCGTGCCACCGCCAAGCAGGCTGCCGAGGATCGCCGCACCGCCGACACCACCGATGGCACCACCCAGGATTTTGGGCAGCTGTCCCATAGCCGCATTCTTGAGCGCAACACCGATCGCCTGGCCGCCGATGACGCCTGCAATCACCTGTACAATGATCGGAAGAAGCGTGTTCATGTCCATATGATTAGTCCTTCCATAGCTGCCAGCCTCCCGGGCCGACAGCATCATGAGACGCCGAATTGGATGAAAGTCAAATGCAGAGACGCTGAAATAAAAGGGGCGGCCCGAAAACCGCCCCTGCTTGCTTGAAAAGCTGTGACTTTCGTTATTCTGCTGCAATCGCGTGCTTGGGCTGAACCGCGGCAGAATAGTCGTTCATAAGGTTCTTGGCGATTTCACCGACCTCGAATCGGTAAGGCCCGATCTCCGAAACCGGAGTCACTTCGGCTGCTGTTCCGGTCAGGAAACATTGCTCGAAGCCTTCGAGTTCTTCCGGCATGATGGCGCGTTCGATCACCTCCAGGCCGCGGTCCTTGGCGAGGCCAATGACCGTGCGGCGGGTGATGCCGTCGAGGAAGCAGTCGGGCTTTGGCGTGTGGATCTTGCCGTCCTTGACGAAGAAGATGTTGGCGCCGGTCGCTTCCGCGACCTGGCCACGCCAGTCGAGCATCATGGCGTCGGCGTAGCCCTTGGCTTCCGCCGCATGCTTGGACATGGTGCAGATCATGTAGAGGCCGGCGGCCTTCGATTTGGAGGGCGCGGTGCGCGGGTCGGGCCGGCGCCATTCCGCCACGTCCAGGCGGATGCCTTTCAGCTTCTGCGCCGGGTCGAAATAGCTCGGCCATTGCCAGATGGCGATGGCGCAATTGATGCGGTTGTTCTGCGCCGAAACGCCCATCTGCTCGCTGCCGCGCCAGGCGATCGGCCGGACATAGGCGTCCTGGAAACCCTGCTTCTTCAAGAGCGTGGCGGAAGCATCGTTGAGCTCGGCCACCGAATAGGGAATCTTGAAGCCGAGCAGGCGCGCCGATTCATGCAGGCGCTCCGTGTGCTCGTTCAGCTTGAAGATCTCGCCACCATAGGCGCGCTCGCCCTCGAAGACCGCGCTGGCGTAATGCAGACCATGGGTCAGCACATGGATCTTGGCGTCGCCCCATTGAACGAACGCGCCATTCATCCAGATAAAGCCGTCCAGTTGATCGAAGGGAACGGATGCCATGGTAACCTCCCGCGGGCCGCGGCCCGCACATCGTTGTAGCGTTGCGTGTTTCTCGTCAGCCGCGCCACGGATTGGGAACGTCGGCTGCTGGCTCGAAGCGTAAGCGGATAAGTGAGCTCTGGCAAACTCAGGAAGTTCCGGAAAAACCGGCTTCCCTTGCCTTTTTGTTCGCATTCCGCCCAAAAGCTTGTCAAAAATTACCATTGCAGGGAAATTACGTCAATAGTACTGACATAATCTCTCTTTTCAGCGGAGAAATGATGACGGATCGAAGCCACACAGCCGGGAAACCGATCAGGACCGCGATCACCGACGAGGACGGCATCGACTTCGCCATCATCGAACTGTTCTTCTTCGCCTATCGCGACTTCACCTCCGATCCGGATCAGATCCTGGCCGACTACGGTTTCGGCCGCGCCCATCACCGGGTGCTGCATTTCGTCAACCGCAGGCCCGGCCTGACGGTCGCCGAACTGCTCGACGTGCTGAAGATCACCAAGCAGAGCCTGGCGCGGGTGCTCAAGCAATTGATCGACACCGACCATGTCGTGCAGTTGCAAGGTCCGCGCGACCGCCGCCAGCGCGAGCTCTATCCGACAGCCAAGGGCCGCGCGCTGGCGCTGGCGCTGGCGCGGCCACAGTCACGCCGCATCCATGCTGCATTGGGAGATTCCGGAATCACCGAACGGACCTTGGTGGAACGGTTCCTCGAAGCGATGGTCAACCCGGAACTAAGAGCACAGATCGACGTTGGGTCCGCAAGAATGTCAGGGAAAAGCCATGGAGAGCACTGAGAGGGTCGACCAGGCGGCCGCGCCCGACGACGACGCGCCACACCTGCTAGTGGTCGACGACGACACCCGCATCCGCAATCTTCTCAAACAGTATCTGACCGAAAACGGCTTTCGCGTGACCGTCGCCGGCAATGCCGGCGAAGCCAGGCGCAAACTTGCCGGCCTCGACTTCGACCTTCTGGTGCTCGACGTCATGATGCCGGGGAAAGCGGCGTCGACCTGACAAAGTCGTTGCGGGCCGAAAAGAACGTGCCGATCCTGATGCTGACGGCGCTGTCGGAGACCGACAGCCGCATCTCCGGGCTCGAGGCTGGCGCCGATGATTACCTGCCGAAGCCTTTCGATCCGCGCGAGCTGATCCTGCGCATCAACAACATCCTGCGCCGCGGCGGCCCGACCACCACGCCGAAGGTCGAACAGTTGGTCTTCGGTCCCTACACCTTCCAGATCGCCAGGCGCGAGTTGAAGCGTGGCGGCGAAGCCCTGAAGCTGACCGACCGCGAGCAGGAGATCCTGGCGATCTTCGCGGCACGGGCCGGCGAAACCATTCCGCGCCACGAGCTTGTCGGCGACGATTCGGAAGTCGGCGAGCGCACCATAGACGTCCAGATCAACCGGCTGCGCCGCAAGATCGAGCGCGATCCGTCCAACCCGGTCTGGCTGCAGACCGTGCGCGGTATTGGGTATCGGCTCAGCGTGGAATAGCTGGTTCGCTACCAAGCGTTTTCAATAATTTACAGCCAAACCGTCAAACCAACCGGATTGGTTTGACAGTTTTTGTTCCTGCTCCGTGCTCGGCGATGGCATTCATCGCTTCATGCGCCAAGCGCATCTGATCGACGGCCTCGGTGGTAGCGAACGATCTCATCAAGCTTTTTGTGACCCGTGATTGCCTTGATCTGGTGAGGTGTGCAGCCGGCTTGGGCAAGCCGTCGGCTACATGCCTTGCGCAGGCCGTGCGGTGAAAGCCCCATTGGCGGCTACGGCTTGCATTAGCATCTCTGCATATGTGTCCATTGGGCAACGTAGGCCAGCCAACTCGATCCCGGAACGGTGCCACAACTTACAATTGAGACACCAGGTGTGTATGCATTTCTCGATTTGATGTTTTGCTTGGGGGCTACCATGAAAACGATTCTTCTAGCGTCTACATTTCTGTTTGCAGTCTCCGGCGGTGCGTTTGCGGCGGATGCGGTTATCAACGAGCCGGCACCGGAGGCCGCCCCTGCCGGCTTCATCTGGACCGGCGGATATGTGGGCATTGTTGCTGGTGTCAATTTTCTAAAAGGCGACATGACCATCCCGGCCTATGTTCCGTCAGATTACAACACTGACAGCACGTCGGGCGCGATTGGCGGCAAGATCGGATACAACTATCAGTTCGAGAATAACGTCGTAATCGGTGCTGAGGCTTCGCTAGTAGCTGTGTTCAATAAAGGTTCAGACGATACCATAGCTGCTATTGGCGAAACGATACATTCGAGCGCGGATTGGCAGGCCCAGATCGTGGCCAAGGCCGGCTATGCAGCAGGCAGATTCATGCCTTATGTGAAGGGCGGTGTCGCGTTTCTTCATGCGGACGATATCTACTACGACAGCGGCATCTTTGGTCAGTCCGACCCTCTTAGCCGAACCTATACTGGCTGGACCATTGGCGTCGGTGTCGACTATGCGCTGACCGACAATTTGATCTTTGGTGTCGACTATTCGTTTGCGGATTTCGGCAGCCATGATTTTCAGAATAGCCAGATCGGCCCCACCATTCTCAAGCCCAGCACGCACACTGTATCTGCGAGCTTGAGCTACAAATTCTGATCAGCCTTCCCGCGGCGACCATAAACCCCGGCTCGTGCCGGGGTTTTTGATTCCGGGCATTAAAGATCTCGTGTGCCTTTGCGACTAGATCGCTGACCTCCAGCATTTCGAACGGCTCAGCGTGGAACAGCTGGTTCGCTACCAAGCGCTTCCAATAATTTGCGACACAGCCGGTGCATTCGATGCGGAACATCTCCGGGCGGCGCTGTCATGCCGCCTATCGGCCCGATCCGGCAAGAGCCATTCGACGACTCGCATCCTCATCGATATTTGATGTCCTCGCACCCCGCACGAAATCGGCGAGCTCGCGATTGAAGCGGGAGGCGTCCTCGATGAAGGGCGCGTGTCCGACTTCGGAATACCAAGACGCGCTGCTTGTGCGGCATATCTGAAGGATGTGCTCGCCCATTGCAGGCAGAATTACGGTATCAGCGCGGCCTTGGCTCATCAGGACGGATTGGCGCAATGTGGCCAGAACATCGTCGGAATTGATCGCACGAGCAACGAGCGCGGCCCGCACTCTTGCCGGCACGACGATGTTCCAGCACAGCGCGACCTCATATTCGTTCCTGGGTAGTGGCCGCGCGGTGCAGCCCTGCACGAATTCGCGCATCGCCTGGATGTTGGAGGGAAAGTCGTCCGCCGTCGCGCCGGGCACATGGTCGAGAAAACCCGGGCCGATCAGCACCCCGAACACCGAGCGGTCGAGCGTGACCGCCGCACCCACGAAGTTGATGCCGGCAATCGCGTCCTGACCGTATGCGCGCAGGTAGTCGCAGATGATGAAGCCCCCATAGGACCAGCCGACGAGAACCGGCCGTTCGAGCCGGAGCTGGTCGATGACCGAAGCGATATCGTCCGCCCATGGCTTCGGTTCCGTATACTGCTCCTGCACCCCAGGCGCTTCCGACATGCCGTGGCCACGAAGGGCGAAGGCGACGAGGCGAAAGCTTTCCGCCAGCCGGCTCTCATACTGCTTCTTCCAGCACAGGTGATTTTGCGACCATCCATGGATGAAGAGGATGGCTGGAGCATCGGCCTTGCCCCATTCGCGCACATGCAGCTTCACGCCGCTTCCGCCGATCACTGTATGGATCTTCATCTCCGGACCTCCTTTTGCCTGACCGGCGCCGACGATCGGCGTCTGGCGTTAGAAGGACTGTTGTGGCGGGCGTTGAAATGACCGTAGGAATTGCAGGCCGCAGAAGCCACGGTAGCGCCGGCCGGCATTCGCTCACTCGGGGTGGGCCATGAAGGACCTGACTTCCCGCAGGAAGTCGGCGAAGGCCGGCTCGTCGCCGAGCAGGATGTGATTGGCGCTGTTGAGGTCGACGAAGCGCGCGCCCGGTATACCAGCCGCCAGGCGTCTTGCCTTCCTCGAACGGCACTGCGGCATCGTTCCTGGCGTGCAACACCAGTGTTGGAACGCTTACCTGCCCGAGCATCGCCGAGACATCCATGTCTCCAAAGGCGGAGTGCAGCAGGCTTGCGTTAAGCGGCGAGGTGGTCTGCCGCTGGAGATCGTTGAACCAAGCCATCTGCTCGCGGCTTGCCCCCGGAATGAAGGTTTCGGTGAACAGCTGGCGAAAGGCGGGATTGTCCTTGCCCCACCCCTCGCGGATCAGCGTGGTCATGGCTTCATGGGTATCGAGCTGGTGGCTGTCCCCACGCTTTCGCCAGCCCCTTGCATAGCCGCCGTAGAGGATGAGGCGCGAGACGCGCTCGCGGTGCCGGATCACATAGGCGATCGATATGGCGCAGCTTTGGGAGACGCCGAGCAGCGGGAACCTGTCGAGACCGCTTGCGTCGGCAACGCTTTCCAGATCGGTGACCATGGCATCGAAGGAAAAATCGCCGACGTTCCAGTCGGAGAGGCCGTTCCCACGCTCATCGTAGCGGATCAGGGTATTCCCGGTCGAAAGCGAATCGATCCAGTGTCGCCACACCAGGCTTTCCCATTCATACTGCAGATGCGACATCCAGTGCGCCGCGCGAAGCAGTGGCGGGCCGCTGCCCGAAACCGCATAGGCGATCCGGACCCCGTCCGGGCTGCTGCAATAGTGTATCTCCTGGGAACGCTGAATGCCTGGCGCGGGGCCTTCGGCCAACGCCTGGTGCTCCTCCCGCGCCGGTGGCGGTTGCACCGCGCGCTCCCCGGCCTCGGTGGCCAGCGATCGAACCTCCAAGGCGATCTGCTTGTTGGTCGGATCGAGGGACTGGAGTGTCTCAGCATGCGAAAGCGCCCGCTCCGGGTCCGAGCGCAGCCGCTCGACAAGCGCCTGCAGGATCATCAATCGGGTGCGATCCAAGGCGTCGCCATGGAATGTGCGCCACGCCTCGAACACTGGGCAGCGCGGCAGCTCCAAGTCCTCGAGGAACCGCCCCCGGAACAAGGCAGCCGCCGTCTCCAGCCGCTGGGTGTCGAGGGAGCGAACATCGCTGGCCGTCATATGGGCGACGCCGAGTAGATCGACGTCGAGACCGGTGGTGTCGAAAAGCACGCTGTCCCGATCGGTCCTGAGGCAGTCACTATTGTCGTCAATGATGCCCCTAAGCTTCGAGAGGCTCCATCGCAGCGAAGCTCTCGGATCATCCGGGATGTCCCAGAACATCTGGCACAAATGGTCGCGCCGCTGCCTCCGGTTCGTCACCGCCAGATAGGCGAGCAGCGCGCGGGTTTTCTTCGACGGAGGCAGGGCGATCTCCCGGTCGTCCCGTAGGACAACCAGCTGGCCGAGTACCTTGATCCCCAGTAGGCCCTTCATTTGGGATACCGATCGTCTGTGCCCAATTTTATCTGCCATACGGCGCGGTGTAAATTTGCCGATGGTTGGTGGCTATGGAATGAAAAGACGAGCGTCATCGCCCATCGTCCCGGCCGGGCTGAACCGAGGAAATAGCGATGTGAGCAAAATGTCTATCCACCGAACCGGCGCCAGACCCGGGAGCGAAAAGGCACCACGGAGTTTGACAATTCGGGAATAAAGCCTTTGTTATCAATGCTTCATAAACACGATTTTGACAACCTAACCGCTTGAACTGCCACGGCTGTTCCAGAACGGTTCAGCGTGGAATAGAATGCCGCCCGCAGCCTGCTGAACGGTTGCGGTTGAGCGAAAAGATCGAATGGCAACCACGGAACTGGAACAGCCGGGGAACGGCGGCTTGAGCGCACGCACCGCGCGGACGCTGAAGACGGTGCCGCGCATCTGGAACCGGTTCTGGCGCCTCGTTTCGCTTTACATGCCCAAGCGGCTCTATGCCCGCTCGCTGATCATCGTCATCGCGCCGATGATCCTACTGCAATCGGTCGTCGCCTTCGTCTTCATGGAGCGCCATTGGGCAACCGTGACGCAGCGCCTGTCGCAGGCCACCGTGCGTGACATCGCCGCCATCATCGACATGATCGAGACCTATCCGCACGACGCCGACTACGCCAACATCATCCGCATCTCCCAGGACCGCATGCAGCTGAAGGTCGACCTGTTGCCGCCCGATCCGTTGCCGCCGCCCGGACCCAAACCATTCTTCTCGATCCTCGACGACGTTCTCTCGGCCGAGATCACCCGCCAGATCAACCGGCCGTTCTGGATCGACACGGTCGGCAATTCCAACATCGTCGAGGTGCGCGTCCAGCTCGAGGGCAAGGTGCTGCGCGTCTTCGTGCGCCGCAGCCAGGCCTATGCCTCGAACACCCACATCTTCCTGATCTGGATGGTCGGCACCTCGCTGGTGCTTTTGATGATCGCCATCCCCTTCCTGCGCAACCAGATCCGGCCGATCCTGACGCTTGCCGAAGCCGCCGAAAGCTTCGGCAAGGGCCGGCCGATGCCACGCGACTTCCGGCCACGCGGCGCCGAGGAGGTTCGCCGCGCCGGCTTCGCCTTCATCCAGATGCGCGAGCGCATCGAACGCCAGATCGAACAGCGCACCGCCATGCTGACCGGCGTCAGCCATGACCTCAGGACCATCCTCACCCGCTTCAAGCTGCAGTTGGCCCTGGCCGGCGGCAAGGCAGAGACCAAGGCAGCCCTCAATCAGGACATCGACGACATGCAGTCGATGCTCGAAGGCTATCTCTCCTTCGCTCGCGGCGAGGCCTCGGAGGACCCCGGACGTTTCGATCTGGAAGTCTATTTCCAGAAGCTCGGCGAGGAAGCAAACCTGCGCAAATGCAAACTGTCGACGACGCTTGTCGGCGATCCGACCGTGCATGTGCGGCCGAGTGCCTTCGCCCGGCTGCTGTCCAACGTCATCGGCAACGCCTTCCGCTATGCCAGGACGGTGGAGGTCAACGCCACGCATGGACGCGGCTCGCTGCTGGTCACCATCGACGACGACGGTCCGGGCATTCCCGCCGACCGGCGCGAGGATGTGTTCAAACCCTTCCTGCGGCTCGACGAGGCCCGCAACCTCGACGCCAGCGGCACTGGGCTCGGCCTGTCGATCGCCCGCGACATCGCCCGCAGCCATGGCGGCGACATCACGCTCGACGACAGCCCGCTCGGCGGACTGCGCGCCGTGATCAAGGTACCCGCCTAGGCAGGCCAGGCGCCAGGCTTCATCCGCCCGTCATGAAACCATGGTGAAGAGCGCGCATGAAGCGCGCGAGCACTCTTGATTCGGCCCTGCGGCCTCACTTCGACCCCGTACCCGCCCGGGTGCGCTGGAGCGAAGCGAGCGCGGCAAGCTGGTCGCCGTTCCGGCATCGCCTCAAGGCAAGCGTCGACCTTTCGAGCAAAGGGCCGCCATGCGCATATTGATGGTCACCGACGCCTGGCGCCCACAGGTCAATGGCGTCGTCCATACGCTGGAGCGGCTTGCCGAAACGCTGAAATCCTTCGACGTCGCGGTGGATTTCCTGACACCCAACATCTTTCGTACGCTGCCCTTGCCTACCTATCCCGACATAAGGCTGGCGCTGACCACGCCCGGCCACGTCGCGCGACTGATCGAAGCCGGCAAGGCCGACCACATCCACATCGTTACCGAGGGTCCGCTCGGCATCATGGCGCGGCGCTATTGCCGCAATGCCGGGCGTCCATTCACCACCAGCTATCACACGCGCTTTCCCGAATATCTCAGCGCCCGCCTGCCGGTGCCGGAAAGCTGGGCCTATCGCTGGCTGCGCGATTTCCACAATTCCGGCCAGGGCACGCTGGTCGCCACCCAATCGCTCGCCGACGATCTGTCGGCGCGCGGCTTCACCAAGCTGAGGCCATGGACGCGCGGCGTCGACACCGACCATTTCCGGCCGGACAAGAAGAAGGACCTCGGCTTCCCCGGCCCGATCTTCCTCTGCGTCGGCCGCGTCGCCATCGAGAAGAACCTCCCGGCCTTCCTCGACCTCGACCTGCCCGGCAGCAAGGTGATCGTCGGCGAGGGTCCCGAACTTGCCGTGCTCAAGGCGAAGTACCCCCAGGCGCATTTCCTCGGCCATCGGCCGAATGACGAACTGGCCGAGATCTATGCCTCGGCCGATGTCTTCGTTTTCCCCAGCCGCACCGATACGTTCGGCAACGTCATCATCGAGGCGCTGGCCAGCGGCACGCCGGTCGCCGCCTATCCGGTGACAGGGCCGATCGACATTGTCGGCGATGGTTTTGGCGGCGCGGTCTCGAACGACCTGCGCGAGGCGTCACTCGCCGCCCTCAACGTCGACCGCGCCGATGCGCGCGAACGCGCCATGCGCTACAGCTGGAAAGCCTGCGCGGAGATGTTTCTCGATACGGTCGAGGAAGCGCTCGGCACGACGCGGAAGCTGGCAGCCTAACGGGCCAGGCGGCCAGATAGCTGAACCGCCCCTCTCTTCGTCATCCTCGGGTCTGCGCTGCGTCGCTTCGCTCCTTGCTCCGCCGTGGATGACGAAAACCCGCGACTCGGCGGGCTGCCAGCGCCCAGCCTAAAACAATCGCCCGCCATCCGGCACCTTGCGCTCGATCGCGCCGAGGACGACGGCGCCCTCCTCGTCGGGGAAACCGAGCGTCAGCACTTCCGACATGAACGGCCCGATCTGGCGCGGCGGGAAATTGACCACCGCGAACACCTGCCGGCCGATCAGCGTTTCGGGCACATAGTATTTGGTGATCTGCGCCGACGATTTCTTGATGCCGATGTCGGCGCCAAAATCGATCTTCAGCTTGAATGCCGGCTTGCGCGCCTGCGGAAACGGCTCAGCCTCAACGATCGTGCCGGCGCGAATGTCGACACGATCGAAATCGGCGAAACTGATCTCGGGCTTGCGCTCGCTGCTCGAACTCATCTCTGCCTTGCTTGGTTCAGGCGTTGCCGTAGGTCTCGAACAGCACGCCGGCCAGCGCGTCCTTGGCCGAGGTTCCCGACCAGACGACGAACTGGAACGCCTGGAAATAGCATTCGCAAGCTTCCAAAGCCGACGACAGCAGCACCTCGACCTGCTGGCTCGACGGCTCGACCCCGCCCGCCAGCAGCAGCGACTGGCGGAACATGATCGCGCCCTCCTGCTCCCAGAGGTCGAAATGGCCGAACAGCATCTGTTCGTTGATCAGCGACAAGAGCCGCATCACCTCCAGCGCACGGGTCTCCGGGACCTTGATGTCGAAGGCACAGGCCAGATGCAGCGCCTCGAAATCCTCCATCCAGGAGAAGGAGACGTGATAGTCGGTCCAGCTGCCGGCAACCGAGATCGAAATCTCGTCGTCGCCAGCCCGTTCGAAGGACCAGTCGTTGTTGTGGGCCACCTGCTCGATAACATCCACCGGATGGATTTCGCGGGAGAATTCGAGTTCGAGAAGTTCCATGGAATGCTTCCTGTCGTTCTGAGGAGCGCCGCCACACGCTCCGCGGGAGGGCACACACAACGAACAATCTTGTCTAGAACTCGGACGGCCAGGACTTCTCGACACAAAGACCCCAGACCGGACCCCACCGCCCGGCCACATGACCCTGCTCCGAATCATGCAACAAATTCAGTCTATTGATCGGGAGTCGCGTGAACAGCCCAATTTTTCGCACTGCGTCATTCGCATGTGGAAAGCCGCTGTCACAAAGATTCATGCAATGCCGTTAAGCGATTCACGGCAAAGCGCTTTTCAGGATTGTGCTTTGTGGAAAAGTTTAACGATTATTTTTTTGCGCGGGGCTTTGCCGCCGCCGCTGGTGCGGCCTGTCCGGTCAATTCGGCAAGCTTCGCTTCGAGCGCCTCGACGCGGGCGGCAAGACGGGTATTCTCGTCCCTCGCCTTGGCGGCCATCTCGCGCGCGGCCTCGAACTCCTCGCGCTGCACCACATCCATCGAGTTGAGGATGCGCTCGGCCTGTCCCTTGAAGGCGGTTTCCACCTCACGGCGCACGCCTTGCGCCGCGCCCGCGGCGTCGGTCATCAGCTTGGCGAATTCATCGAGAATGCGGTTCGGTCCGGTCGACATGGCAAATCCTCGCTTGCTCGAAATGACGTAATGATGCCGCGCGTCGAATGCAAGAACGTTGCACGCCTCTGGCGCATCGCCAGTCGATCCCGTGGCCTGTCTGCGCTGCTATAACGCATGTCCGCAGACTGATTGTCGCGCGTGCAGGGAGCTTTCGAGCGGCTCCTTCCAGACTATACGGGATGGCGCCAAGTCGCCTATTGTGGTGCTTTCATCTCATCTTGCGTCAAGCACGCTCCAGTTAGGGTCAATCAAATGGCAACGCCTCCGCGCCGACCGACAAATCCGATGGCAGCCGCCGAGGCTGCCTTCAAGCCGATCAAGAAACCGGCGGCACCAATTCGCGAACCCTCGGCCGCACCGAATGTCAGGGAGCTTGTTTCGATCCGGATCGATCGCGCCGTGCTGGACCATTTCCAGGAAGATGGTCCCGGCTGGCAGGACAGGATCAACGACGCGTTGCGGCGGATGGTTGCTGTCGAGCCTGAGGATTGAACCCAGCCATCCGGCCGCTGCCACGGCAGATTTGCGGCATGTCCCTGCACGGCGCGATGGCCCTTGTGGCGATCCCGTTCCCCGAGCCTTGACGGGAACCACCTTGCCTTGACCCCGCCAAAACCCTGCCGCATGGTCCGCGCCCAATGCGACCGCAACCGAGAGCTCCCCGTTGAACGAATATTTCCTGCTGCCGCTGGCCTCCCTGCCCTTTCCCAACATCAACCCGATCCTGATCCAGATCGGTCCGCTGGCGGTGCACTGGTACGGCGTCGGCTACATCGTCGGCATCCTGTTCGCCTGGTGGTATGCCAAGCGGCTCGCCGCCAATGCCGGGCTGTGGCCGAACGGCATCCTGCCGATGAAGCCGGAGGACCTCGATGATTTCATCGTCTGGGCGGCCATCGGCGTCGTGCTGGGCGGCCGCACCGGCTACGTGCTGTTCTACGACCTGCCGCGCTACATTGCCCACCCGCTCGACATCTTCGCCGTCTGGCAAGGCGGCATGTCGTTCCATGGCGGCCTGCTCGGCGTCACCCTCGCCATGACGCTGTTTTCCATCAAGCGCGGCATCCGCACCTGGTCGCTGTTCGATGTCGTGGCCGCCGGCGTGCCGGTCGGCCTCGGCCTGGTGCGCGTCGCCAACTTCATCAATTCCGAACTCTGGGGCCGACCGACCGATGTGCCGTGGGCGATCGAGTTCCCCAATGGCGGGCCATTTGCCCGCCATCCGAGCCAGCTCTACGAGGCCTTGCTCGAGGGCGTGGTGCTGTTCCTCGTGCTGCGCATCCTCACCCATTCGCGCCTCAAGCTGAAGACGCCGCGCTTCGTCGGCGGCGCCTTCATCTGCGGCTATGGCCTGTCACGCATCTTCGTCGAGTTCTTCCGCGAGCCCGACCAGCAGCTCGGCTATCTCCTTGGCACCAACTGGCTGACCATGGGCATGATCCTGTCGTCGCCGATGGTGCTGGCCGGCATCTGGGCGATGGCGACCGCCAAGCCGGTGCCACAGTCACAGCCGGCATGACACGGCTGAAGGCCCGCATCGTCGACCTGATCGAGGCGCTGGGGCCGATCCCGGTCAACGAATACATGGCGCTATGCCTGTTCGACCCCACGGACGGCTACTACACGACGCGCGAACCCTTCGGTGCCGCCGGCGACTTCATCACCGCGCCGGAAATCAGCCAGATGTTCGGCGAGCTCGTCGCCGTCTGGCTCTACCAGGCCTGGCTGGCCGGCAGCCGGCCGCTGCCGGTGACCATCGCCGAGATCGGCCCCGGCCGCGGCACGCTGATGAAGGACATGCTGCGCACCCTGTCGCGGCTTGATCCTGATCTGGCCAACGGCGCCACCTTCGCCATGATCGAGACCAGCCCGCGCCTGGCCGAGGTCCAGAAACAGACGCTTGCCGCGACACCTTTCGCGGTTCGCTGGCACGAAACCATCGACACGCTGCCGCAACAGCCGCTTCTCATCGTCGGCAACGAATTGTTCGACGCCGTGCCCATTCGCCAGTTCGTCCGCGCCGGCGCCGGCTGGCGCGAGCGTATGGTCGGCCTGGACGATGGGGACAACCTCGGCTTCTTTGCTGGCGCCGGCTCGGTCGACCCGACGCTGCTGCCTAAGGATGCCGCCAGCGCGCCGCAAGGCGCCATCGTCGAAGTGGCGCCTGCCCGCGCCGCATTGATGGCGGCCATCGCCGGACGCATAGCGGGACAAGGCGGTGCCGGCCTGTTCCTCGACTATGGCCACCTCCAGCCAGGCGTCGGCGACACGCTGCAGGCCTTGCGCGGCCACGATCACGAAGATGTGCTGGCCAATCCCGGCGAAGCCGACCTGACGACCCATGTCGATTTCGCCGCACTCGCCGCGATCGTGCGCGCGCACGGCCTCGACGCACATCTGTCGACACAGGGCCACTTCCTGCTCGGCATGGGCATTCTCGAGCGCGCCGGCCGGCTCGGCGCCGATGCCTCCCAGGAAGCCCGCCAAAAGATCGCCGACGACGTCGAACGCCTCGCCGGCCCGCAAGCCATGGGCGAGCTGTTCAAGGTGCTTGCCGTGCTGCCGCGTGGCGTGGCCGTCCGCCCCTTTGCCGCGGCGGATTGACTTTTCGTCGCCGCCCCTCCCAATCTCCCGTCCGGTAAAAGAGTGGTCGAACCCCCGGCCGCGCTTTGTCCCGACTTTTTCTTGACGAAACCGCCCACACGGACAACAACGCCCGCATGCTGAATCAGACCAAACCGGATCCCGTTCGGTCGCCCCTGCTGGACAAGGCGCAGGCGCAAGGCATCCGCCACGGCTATTTCACCCGCAAGGGCGGCGTCTCCAGCGGCATCTACCGGGGCCTCAACATCGGCACCGGATCGAATGACGACCAGGCGCTTGTCGCGGAGAACCGCGGCCGCGTCGCCGCCTGGATGGGCGTGCCGGCGAGCCATCTGTTGACCGCCCACCAGATCCACTCGCCCGATGTCGTCATCGCCAGGGAGCCGTTTGCCGGCGAACGGCCCAAGGCCGACGCCATCGTCACCGACCAGCCGGGCATCGCCATTGGCGCCTCTACCGCCGACTGCGGCCCGGTGCTGTTCGCCGATGCGCAGGCGCGCATCATCGGCGCGGCGCATGCCGGCTGGAAAGGTGCGTTCACCGGCGTGCTGGAAAACACGGTTCTCGCGATGGAAAGCCTAGGCGCCCGGCGCGAACGCATCGTTGCCGTGCTCGGCCCCTCGATCGGCCCCGAGAACTACGAGGTCGGACCGGAATTCGTCGCCCGCTTCGTCGAGGCCGACGCCGAAAACATCGGCTATTTCGCGCCCTCCGCCAACGCCGGCCATGCCATGTTCGACCTCAACCGCTACACGGTCGACCGGCTTGCGAAGGCCGGGGTGACGGCCGAGGGTCTCGGCCGCTGCACCTATGCCGAGGCGGATCTGTTTTACTCCTACCGGCGCACCACGCACCGCGGGGAGCCCGATTACGGCCGGCAGGTTTCGGCAATCGTTTTGGAGAGGGAATAATGGCGCTGCATTTTGAACGATCGGAATTCGACGCGCGGCGCGACCGGCTGATGATCGAGATGGCCGAAAAGAAGCTCGACGCCATCCTGCTGTTCGCGCAGGAGAGCATGTACTGGCTGACCGGTTACGACACGTTCGGCTTCTGCTTCTTCCAGTGCCTGGTGGTGAAGGCCGACGGTTCGATGGTGCTTTTGACCCGTTCGGCCGACCTGCGCCAGGCGCGCCACACCTCGATCATCGACAACATCGTCCTGTGGACCGACCGCAACGGCGCCAATCCGGCGGTCGACCTGCGCAATCTGCTCAACGAGCTCGACCTGCTCGGCGCCCGCATCGGCGTCGAATACGACACCCACGGGCTGACCGCCTACAATGGCCGCCGGCTGGACGAGCAGTTGCAGACTTTTGGCCAGATCGCCGACGCGTCCGGCATTGTCGGCCGGCTGCGCCTGTTCAAGAGCCCGGCCGAGGTCGCCAAGGCCGAGAAGGCCGCCAATCTCTCCGACGACGCGCTCGACGCGGCCTTGCCGCTGATCAAGCAGGGCGGCGACGAAGCCCTGATCCTCGCCGCCATGCAGGGCGCGATCTTTGCCGGCGGCGGCGACTATCCGGCCAACGAGTTCATCATCGGCTCCGGCGTCGACGCGCTGCTGTGCCGCTACAAGGCCGGCCGCCGCAAGCTCACCAAGAACGACCAGCTGACGCTCGAATGGGCCGGCGTCTTCAACCACTACCACGCGCCGATGATGCGCACGGTGCTGACCGGCAAGGTCTCGAAGCGCCATCAGGAGCTTTTCGACGCCGCCCGCGCCTCCCTCCTGGCCGTCGAGAAGGCTATGACGCCGGGCAACAGCTTCGGCGACGTGTTCGATGCCCATGCCCGCACCATGGAAGCGCACGGCCTGACCAAGCACCGGCTGAACGCCTGCGGCTACTCCGTCGGCGCCCGTTTCACGCCGTCCTGGATGGACATGCCGATGTTCTACCAGGGCAATCCCGAGCCGATCGCGCCGAACATGACGCTGTTCGCCCACATGATCATCATGGATTCCGACACCGAGACGGCGATGACGCTTGGCCGCACCTACCTGACCACCGAATCCCAGCCGAAGCCGCTTTCCCGCCATGATCTCGACTTGATCGTACAGTGAATCCATAATGGGAGGCGTTCTTCGCCAAGGAGTTATCAGGCAAATGAGACGATCGCATGTGACGACCGTGTCATTGCTCGTGGCGCTCGCTCTTGCGGCCTGCACCAACGCCAAGGACGTCCTCGAGCCTTCGGCGATCACCCCGCCGGCGACCTCGACGCAGGCGCTGCCCGCCACGCAAGGCAACACGGCAGCCGCGGCTCCAGCACCAGCCACCACCACGGCGGGCGCTCCTGCAACCGCCACCACACCGCTCACGCCTGCCCAGAGCGCCGCCATCCTTTCCAAGACCCGCCTGCAGATCGCGCCGATCGTCGGCGCCTCGGTTGAAGCCGCGACGCCGCTGACGGCGGAGCTGCAGACGCGCGCCGTGCAGCGCGGCATCACGCTCGCCGGCAGCGCCGACCAGACCGCGACCCATGTGCTCAAAGGCTATTTCTCGGCGATTTCGGAAGGCAAGGACACCACTGTCATCTATGTCTGGGACGTCTACGACCCGGCCGGCAACCGCCTGCACCGCATCAACGGCCAGCTGAAAGCGCCTTCGGCCAACAGCGGCGACAGCTGGAAGGCGGTCGCGCCGACCACCATGCAGGCGATCGCCGACCAGACCATCGACCAGTTCGCGGCCTGGCTGGGCGGCAAGGCAGGCTAGGCATCGGACCTGTAAGTGGAAACGGTTTTGGGAAAATCCGATGCTCAAACGAGAAGAGGGAGCAGCGAGAGTCCGCTGCTTCCTGTTGCCGGCTGGCGATGGTGCGGAGCTTTCTTCAGATTAGCCGGCGGATTCCCGATCACGGCGCTTGCAATACCGGCGCGGGCCGCTAAAAGCCCGATGAAATCCCTCACCAGGAACGGTGCATGAAACTCTTCGCAGGCAATTCCAACAGGGTGTTGGCCGAAGCGGTCGCCCGCTATCTCAACATCCCGCTTGGCAAGGCCAGCGTCAGGCGCTTCGCCGATCAGGAAATCTTCGTCGAAATCCAGGAAAATGTGCGCGGCGAGGATGTCTTCATCCTGCAGTCGACCTCATTCCCGACCAACGATCACCTGATGGAACTGCTCATCATGATCGATGCCTTCATGCGCTCGTCGGCGAAACGCATCACGGCGGTGATTCCCTATTTCGGCTATGCGAGGCAGGATCGCCGTGCTTCCGGCCGCACCCCGATCTCGGCCAAGCTGGTCGCCAACATGATCACCCGCGCCGGCGTCGACCGCGTTCTGACGCTCGACCTGCATGCCGGCCAGATCCAGGGCTTTTTCGACATCCCGACCGACAATCTGTTCTCGGTGCCGGTGATGGCCCGCGACGTGAAGGCGAAGTACAAGCAGCTCGGCAATGTCGTGGTGGTATCGCCCGATATTGGCGGCGTGGTGCGCGCGCGCGCGCTGGCCAAGCGCTTCGACGCGCAACTCGCCATTGTCGACAAACGGCGTGAGCGTCCCGGTGAATCGGAAGTCATGAACATCATCGGCGCGGTCGCCGGCAAGGATTGCCTGCTGATCGACGACATCGTCGATTCCGGCGGCACGCTCTGCAATGCCGCCGATGCGCTGCTGGCCAACGGCGCCACCAGCGTCACCGCCTACATCACCCACGGCGTCTTGTCGGGCGGCGCCGTCGCCCGCATCAGCGGCTCGAAGCTGCAGGAACTGGTGATCACCGATTCCATCCAGCCGACGCAGGGCGTTCTCGACGCCCCCAACATCCGCGTCATCTCGATCGCCGACCTGATGGGCGAAGCCATCTCGCGCACGGCGACCGAGGAATCGGTGTCCAGCCTGTTCGACTAGGCCAAAGCAGCCTTCAGCTTTCGAAATAGCTGAGGCGGTCGAGGTCGGCAATCAGCCCTGCCTGCTTAGGCTGCCACCCAAGTACATCCCGGGTCTGCTGGCTGGAAGCTGGCCAGTCCACGCCGAAGAAGTGCGCGAGGAAGCCGAAATGGTCGGCCGCTTCCTCCTGGGTTTTGGACACGACCGGCAGGTTCAGGCGCCGGCCGATGATCTCGGCGATCTCTCGCGTCGGCACTCCTTGATCGGCGACGCCATGGTAGCGGGCTCCGCCGGCCCCTTTCTCCAGCGCCAGCCTGAAGAGCGTGGCGGCATCGAGCCGGTGCACCGCCGGCCAGCGGTTGGTCCCATCACCGATATAGGCCGAGACGCCCTTCTGACGGGCGATGCCGATCAGCATCGGCACGAAGCCGTGATCGCCGTCGCCGTGGACGGAGGGGGAAAGACGCACCGTCGAGGCGCGCACCCCGCGCGCCGCCAGCGCCTCAGTCGTCACTGCCGAAGCGCGGGGATAGGAAGCAGACGGCGGAACAGGCGCGTCGTCCTCGGTCGCCATGCTGCCCTGCGTCAGCACCGCGAGCCCGGACGTGACCAGCAATGGCCTTTCGGAATCTTCGAGTGCCGCGCCAAGCGTCTCGATGGCGCGCCGGTCCGCCTCGCAATTCGCCGCGAATTTCGAGAAGTCGTGGTTGAAGGCGGTATGGATCACACCGTCCGACTGGGCGGCCCCGCTGCGCAGGCTTTCCAGATCCTCGATATCGCCGCGAAGCGCCTCGGCGCCTGCGGCGGCGACCGACCTGGCGCCTGCATCCGAGCGGGCAAGACCGAGCACCTGATGACCCGCTCCAACAAGCTCCCGCACGACTGCGGAACCGACAAAACCGGTGGCACCGGTCACAAATACACGCATGGTGATCTCTCCTTTGGCTCGTGCGAGGCCGGACAGGCACTCCGTTGCCAAAGGAGATACGGGATTGAGGTAATACGATCTATGCTGTAAAGTCCGTATTATCTTCGCAATCGTCCGGGAATACTCATGGATCCGCTCTCAGACGTGCTGTCGCTGCTGAAGCCGCGCAATTACCTCTCCGCCGGGCTGGAGGCCGGTGGCGACTGGTCGATCCAGTTCCCCGACCAGCAGGCAGCCATCAAATGCGGTGCCGTGGTGTCCGGCCAGTGCTGGCTGTCCGTGGAGGGCGTCACTGACGCGGTGCGCCTCGAGACGGGCGACTGCTTCCTGCTGCCGCGCGGCCGGCCCTTCCGCCTTGCCAGCGATATGGACCTGCCGGCGGTCGATGCCCGCACGATCTTTTCCCCGGCCCGCACCGGCGGCGTCACCTCGCACAATGGCGGCGGCGATTTCCTTCTCGTCAGCAGCCGCTTCGCCCTTTCCGGCGGCCATGCCGGCATCCTGTTGCGGATGCTGCCGCCCATCGTCCACATCCGCAGCGATGCCGACCATTCGGCATTGCGCTGGCCAGTGGAGCGGATGATGCAGGAATTGCGTGAGCGCCAGCCCGGTGGCTTCCTCATCGTCGAGCACCTCGCCCACATGATCCTGATCGAGGCCTTGCGCCTGCACATGGCCGAGGGGTTGCGAGGCGGCGTCGGCTGGCTGTTTGCCCTGGCCGACAAGCAGATCGGCGCGGCGATCGGTGCCATGCACGACAATCCGGCGCATGGCTGGACATTGCAGACGCTGGCGGAGCGCGCCGGCATGTCGCGGTCGACCTTTGCCCTGAAATTCAAGGCGACTGTCGGCGCCTCGCCGATGGATTACCTGACGCGCTGGCGCATGCTGCTGGCGGGCGACCGGCTGGCAAGTTCCGGCGACCCTGTTTCGGCCATCGCGCTGTCGCTCGGCTACGAGTCCGAAAGTGCCTTCAGCACCGCCTTCAAGCGGGTGATGGGCTGTTCGCCACGGCAACATGGCCGTGGCCACGCACCGGCTTCCGCTCCCCATGGCGAGGAGATCATCCGCCTGCCGGAGCCGGTCGCGGGCTGAAGGCGAAGCCGGGCATCAGCCTGAAATCAGGGGCTCTCCAGCCGAGCCGGACCGGGTTGGCGACGCGCACCTTCACCGCTGTCGCGCGCGCCGCGCATATAGCCGCGTGGCGACGCGCCCAGCATACGCTTGAACATGGTGATGAAGGCCGGCACGCTGTCATAGCCGAGGTCGAGCGCCACCCTGGTGATGGGCTCGCCATCGGCCAGCCTCGGCAGCGCCGCGAACAGGCAGGCCTGCTGGCGCCATGTCGACAGCGACAATCCGGTCTGGCGATGAAAGGCGCGGGTGAAGGAACGGCGGCTCATGCCGGCGGCATCCGCCCATTCGTCGATCGTCGCATGCGGCGAGGGTGCCGCGACGAAACGCCGGCAGAGCGCCGCCAACCTGGGGTCGGACGGGAACGGCAGGCCGAGCGGCCGCTCCGGCAGGGTCGGAATTTCATGCAGCAAAAGCTTCATGATCAGTCCGCCGCGCCCTTCCAGCTCGCCGCCTTGCGGCAGCTTTTCCGATTCCACGATCAGGCTGTGCATCAGGTCGGTGACACCGACCACGCGCAAGCCCTCCGGCAGCCCGGGAATAGCCCGCGGCATCACATACACCGAACGCATCGAGACATCGCCCAGCATCTCGACGGAATGCTCGGTGCCGGCCGGAATCCACATCGCGTGATCGGGCGGCACCATCCACCGTCCGTGCCGCGTCGTCACCAGCACGACGCCGACCAGCGCATGCAGCAGCTGGCTGCGGCTGTGGCGGTGCCGCGGCACATGGTAGCCGTCGGGATATTCGGTCGGCAAAGCCACCGCCGGACCGGCTACTTGCTCCAGCCATTGCCAGCGACGCTCGTGCAATTGCTGCAGATCGGCATTGCCGGCGTGAAAGATTTCCCTGCCGTGCGGCATCGGCTATGGCCCACTTGCGAAACTATTGGACCAAACCACGAAAGAAGTCGCCTGGCAACCGGCCTATAAGGCGCCTGCGGGAGCGCCCGCCAAACTGCCTGCCGGCGTGCCCGCCAAAAAGACCACGGAGCCTGTCTTGACCGATACAACAGCCACCGCCGTCGCGTCGCCCGCGACCGCCAGCCACGCTTCAGCCCAGGCGACGGCCTTCACCGTCATCCTGGCGGTGAGCTTCTGCCATTGCATCAACGACATCATGCAGTCGCTGCTATCGGCCATCTATCCCTTGCTGAAAGAGAATTACGGTCTCGATTTCTGGCAGATCGGCCTCCTGACCTTCACGTTCCAGGTGACCGCGTCGCTGCTGCAGCCGGTGATCGGCATGGTCACCGACAAGCGGCCGATGCCTTATTCGCTGCCCTACGGCATGGCCTCCTCGCTGATTGGCCTGATCGTGCTGGCCTATGCCGGGCATTATGCGCTGCTGCTGGTCGGCGCCTCGCTGATCGGCATCGGCTCGGCGATCTTCCATCCGGAATCCTCGCGCATCGCCCGCTTCGCCTCCGGCGGCCGCTTCGGTCTGGCGCAGTCGCTGTTCCAGGTCGGCGGCAATTTCGGCCAGTCCATGGGCCCGTTGCTGGCCGCCTTCATCGTCGTGCCGTTCGGCCAGACCAGCATCGCCTGGTTCGCCGTCGGTTCGCTGATCGGCATATTCGTGTTGTGGCGGGTCGGCGGCTGGTACAGCCGGCTGCGCGCCACGCAGGGCACCCGCAAGGCGGTCAGCTTCGTCTCGCCATTCCCGCGCCGCAAGGTGATGGGCGCGCTGCTGGTTCTGACGCTGCTGGTGCTGACCAAGAACGCTTACATCTCCAGCCTGGCCAGCTACTACACCTTCTATTCCATCCATAAGTTCGGCGTTTCGGTGCAGATGTCTCAGGTCATGCTGTTCCTGTTCCTCGGCGCCTCGGCGCTGGGCATCCTGCTCGGCGGCCCGTTCGGCGACCGCTACGGACAAAAGGCCATGATCTGGTTCTCGATCGTCGGCGTGTTGCCCTTCACGCTGGCCCTGCCCTACGCCAACTTCGAATGGACGATGGTCTTGACGGTGCTGATCGGGCTGATCCTGTCGTCGGCCTTCTCCAACATCGTCGTCTTCGCGCAGGAACTGGTGCCGGGCCGCGTCGGCATGATCGCCGGCATCTTCTTCGGCTTCGCCTTCGGCGTGGGCGGCATCGCCGCCGCCGTGCTCGGCGTCGTCGCCGACATGAAGGGCATCGATTTCGTCTTCCAGATCTGCTCGTATCTCCCGTTCCTCGGACTGCTAACGGTGTTCCTGCCGAACATGAAGCAAGCCAGGACGGCATAGGCGGACGCTGCGATCCGATAGGACCGAATTCAGACGGGTAAAACACCTGCCTGACGGCGGGTGCTTTACCCTGTTCGAAAAGCCTAGGCCTTGAAGAAGGCCAAAAGGTCGGCGTTGATGATGTCGGCATGGGTCGTGGCCATGCCATGCGGGAAGCCCTTGTAGATCTTGAGCTCGCCCTTCTTGAGCAGCTTGATCGTCAGCAGCGCCGAGTCGGCTATAGGGACGATCTGGTCGTCGTCACCGTGCATGACCAGCACCGGCACATCGATTGTCTTCAGGTCCTCGGTGAAGTCGGTTTCCGAGAAGGCCTTGATGCAATCATAGTGCGCCTTGGTGCCGCCCATCATGCCTTGGCGCCACCAATTGTCGATGATCCCCTGCGATACTGCGGCGCCCGGACGGTTGAAACCGTAGAACGGACCAGCCGGAACGTCGCGGAAGAACTGGGCGCGGTTGGCTGCCTGGGCGGAGCGGAAACCGTCGAAGACCTCGATCGGCAGGCCGCCGGGATTGGCCGGGGTCTTGAGCATGATTGGCGGCACCGCGCCGATCAGCACCGCCTTGGCGACGCGGCCCCCCGAGCCGTACTGGGCGACATAGCGCGCCACTTCGCCGCCACCGGTCGAATGGCCGACATGGATTGCGTTCTTGAGATCGAGATGCGCCGCGAGTGCCGCAACATCGGCGGCGTAAGTGTCCATCTCGTTGCCGATATCCGTCTGCGTGGAGCGGCCATGGCCGCGCCGGTCATGGGCAATGACGCGGTAGCCTTGTGCTAGGAAGAACAGCATCTGCGCATCCCAGTCGTCGCTGCTCAATGGCCAGCCGTGATGGAAGACGATCGGCTGACCGGTTCCCCAGTCCTTGTAGAAGATTTCAGTCCCGTCCTTGGTGGTGATCGTGCCGCTGCCGGAGCCGGGCTTGGATTGCGAGGTCATCTCAATCTCCTTTAATTGATTGTCGCGACAAACAATATCGCGATAACAATATAGCTAGCGCAGCTTGCAACCCTTGTCCATGGAAATATGTATCGCGATATCATTTTTCGTGGTATGGAGTTTGTGCCGATGTCGGCAAGAAGGAATGCGTCGTGCCTCTCCCGTTGGACAATCAGCTCTGTTTCACGCTCTACGCCACGAGCATGGCGATCAATCGCACCTACAAGCCGATGCTGGACGAGATGGGGATCACCTATCCGCAGTATCTTGTGCTCAATGCGCTGGGAGAAGCCGATGGCATGTCGGTTGGCACCATCGCGCACAGGCTTGCCCTGGAATCGAGCACCGTCACGCCGCTGGTGAAGCGAATGGAGCAGGCTGGGCTGGTGACCCGCCAGCGCAGCCAGATCGACGAGCGTCAGGTGCAGGTCGATCTGACCGCCGCCGGGCGCGCGCTGCTTGTCCAGTGCAACTGCCTGAACGAGACCTTGATCGAACGCTCGGGCATGACGCTGGCACAACTCGATGCCCTGAACCGCCAGATCCAGGCGCTGCGCGATGCGCTGAGCGGCAACCAATAGCTAGCTCGGCGTGCCGATTTCGCCACGTCGAGAAACGTCCGATGGACGGCAATCGTCCGATCCGGTGTGGCGGCCTCATCCGTTTTTTGCAAGACGCAAGCCGCCATCCCCCAAAGATCCAATCCTGCCGCCGCCATGATCGGCGTGCTCAGAGGCCGAGGGCCGTCCTGAAGGTCGATAATTCCTCGTCGGTGACGGGAACCACGTGCTGCGGCTCGGGATAGGCGCCCGTTTGTACGTCCGAGATGAACTCGCGATAGGCGGCGACACGCTCGCGCTGCAGCCGATCATACTCGGCGGCGAAGTTGCGGTAGGTCTTGGCATGGCGCGGCTTGTGGCCAGCGGTGTGGCCAAGCACGTCCTCGCTGAAAAGATACTGCGCGTCGGCGTGTGGCCCGGCGCCCATGCCAAGCATGATCATGGGCGTATTCCTTGTGATCAATTCGGCAATCCGGTCGGCACCACTTCCAGCTCGGCGCCGAAGCAGCCGATGGCCTCCAAGCGTTTGACGTGATCCCACACCGAACGCGCGCTCTCGGCCGTTCTGCCGACGGCCTTGAACCCGCCGGTCCAGGTGCATTGCGAAGGGATCAGGCCGACATGGGCAACAACCGGTACCGCGTTGTCGCAGAGCGCCTTCTGGATATCGAGCGAGGCGGCACAGTAGAAGCAGTCGCCGCCGATGCGCATGAAGTGATAGGCGGTTTTCAGATAGTCCTCTGACGTGACCAGGTTGCCGGCGGGGCCGTAAGGCAGCCCGACCTGCACGAAGCAGCGGCCGGCCGCCTCGCGCATCTCGGGCGAAAAGAAGCGGCCCTCGATCGAAAGCATGTCGACGCCTGCCGCGTCCGCCGCTGCCGCCTCTTCGAGCGAGGTGACGTACAGCATGGAAATCTTTTGTCCACGACCCTTCATGGCGCGGATATCGGCGACGGTGGGGCGGATGCTCTTGGTGACCATTTCGTTCCTCAGACGTTGAAGGCTTCGCGGAAGGCCAGCAGGGCTGCCTCGGGATCGCCGGAGGCGAACGCCTCCATTCCCACCGGACCGCGATAGCCCATGTCCTTCAGCGCACGGGCGATGCCCTTGTAATTGATCTCGCCGCTGCCGGGCTCCATGCGTCCGGGCACGTCGGCTACCTGCACCTCACCGATCCACGGCAAGCAGGCGCGGCAGAGTTCGATCAGGTTCCCTTCGCCGATCTGCGCATGGTAGAGATCGAGATTGAGGCGCAGGCTCGGCCGGTTGACGCTCAATACCAGCGCAAGCGTATCCTGCGCGCGCCCAAACGGCACGCCGGGATGGTCGACCGGCAGGTTCAGATTCTCCAGCGTGAAGGTCACGCCCTCGGTCTCGGCAAGGTCGGCGATGCGGTTCAGCGTGTCGCGCGCCTTGAGCCACATCGCGCCGGTGACGGTCTCACAGGGCGTGACCGGTAGGCCGCCTTCGCCCAGTCCGGTGCCGTGCAGGTTGAGCCGTGCGACACCGAGGCGCTTGCCGACTGCCGCCGTCTCCTTCGCCGTCCTCAAGAGTTCGTCGGCGCCCTCGTCATCGGCAAGCCTGCCGCGCAGATAGCCGTTCATGATCGAGAAGGTCGCGCCGGATTTTTCGAGCATGGCGAGATCATGTTCGGGCCAGTTCCACAGGCCAACATGGAAGCCCATTTCGGTGAGGCGCCGCACGCGCCATTCCATCGGCCGGTCGCGCCACAGCATCTCGGCGCAAGCGGCAAGGGTGAAGGTATCGGACATGTCAGACCTCGATGTACACGCGGCCGTCCTCGACCTTCGTGGTGTAGGTTTTAAGGTTCACGCAGACCGGTGCGCGCAGCGCTTCGCCGGTCCGGTAGTCGAACACGCCGCTGTGCTTCGGGCATTCGATCTTGTATTCCATAACCAGCCCTTCGCTCAGATGCACCTTCTCATGCGTGCAAAGCCCGTCGGTGCAGAAGAAAGCATCCTCGGGGCTGCGATAGATGGCGAATGTCCGGCCTTCGTGATCGAAGCGGATGACGTCCTCTTCCTCGATGTCATCGGTCGCGCACGCGTCAATCCACTTTGCCATTGCTGGTTCCTGCAAGCCTGTCTTTGTTCGGTTGAAAAGGCGGCCGGCGGGACCACGCATTCCGCCGGCCGCACAGGAAGATGCCCGGGAGGAGAAGATGGGCGTCTTCACTGCGTTGCGCTGAAGCTCTCGATCTCGGCTTCAAGCTCAGCCATCTGCTCGCCGCCCGCCATCAGGTCGGTGATCGCCTCGCGGCTTTTCTCACCCTTGCGGAAATCGGCGGCCTTGGAGCCTCTGATGAGGACGGCGAAGTGGTCGCCGACGGTCAGGGCATGGACGACATTGTGGGTGATGAAGATCACCGCAATGCCCTTGCGGCGTGCCTGCAGGACGATGCGCAGCACATGCGCCGCCTCCTTGACGCCAAGGGCCGCGGTCGGCTCGTCGAGGATCAGCACGCTGGCGCCGAAATGCACGGCGCGCGCGATCGCCAGCGCCTGGCGTTCGCCGCCGGACAGTCCGCCGACGAGGCGGTCGCCATCGTCGATGCGGGTGATGCCGAGCTGGCGCATCTCGCTGACGGCGATCTCATTGGCCCGCTTGCGGTCGTAGATGGTCAGCGGCCCCCAGCGCCGCGTCGGCTCGGCGCCGACGAAGAAGGAGCGGCCGATGCTCATCAGCGGGAATGTCCCGCCGAACTGGTGGACGGTGGCGATGCCATGGTCGCTGGCGTCGCGGGGGCTGTCGAAGGCGACTGACTTGCCGTCCATTTCTATCGTGCCCGACGTCGGTTTGTGGACACCGGAGAGGATCTTGATCAGCGTCGACTTGCCGGCACCATTGTCGCCGAGCAGGCACAGCACCTCGCCTCTGTTGACCTCGAGCGAGATGTCGTGGAGGACGTCGATCGGACCGAACGACTTGTTGATCCCAGTCAGTCTGAGCAGGGGCGTTGTCATCAGCGTGCCCTCGGTTTGGTGCGCGGCGAATAGGTCAGCGCCATGGTGCGGAAGGTGTTGTTCATTAGCACCGCCGCCAGCAGCAGGACGCCGATGATCAGGCTCGCCCAGTTGGCGTCGAAGCCGGTGTAGAAAATGCCCTGGTTAACGATGGCGAAGGTCAGCGTGCCGAGCACGATGCCGACCACCGAGCCGTAGCCGCCGGTCAGCAGCACGCCACCGATGACCACCGCGATGATCGAGTTGAAGATGAAGGACTGTCCGGCGGCCACCTGGGCGCTGTTGTAGAGGATCGCCTGCGACATGCCGACGAAGGAGGCGCACAGGCCGCTGCTCATGAACAGCGCGATGGTGACCCGGTCGGTCGGGATGCCGGCATTGCGGGCGCTGACGGCGTCACCGCCCATGGCCAGGATCCAGTTACCGAACCGCGAGAAATTCAGGATGAAGCCGACGATGAGGATGGCGGCGATCCACCAGAACAGCGTCACCTCGAACTTGCCGCCGAGATAGTCGCCGAACAGCAGCTTGGCGGTCGGTCCGCTCTTCAGCGCGACGCTGGTGCTGCCGGACAGGATGACCGAGAGGCCGAGCGTCAGGCCGGCCAATGCGAACAACGTGGCGAGCGTCACGACGAAGGATGGCACCTTGGTGCGGATCACCAGGACACCGTTGATGAAGCCGACGGCGAGGCCCAGACCGAGCGCCGCGAGGATCCCGACGATGATTGGTGCGCCATAGTGGCCCGAGATGATGGCAATGGTCATCGAACTGGCGGGGACCATCGACCCGACGGAGAGATCGAGATGTCCGGCGATCATCAACAGCCCAACCGGGAGTGCGATGATGCCGAGTTCCGAGGCGACGTTGAGCCAGCTCGCGGACCCACCGGCCGACATGAAATTGGCGCCGCCGAAGATCGAGAAGAACATCAGCACGGCGATCATGCCGATCAGCGAACCCACCTCGGGTCGGCGCACGAGGCTGCCGATCGAGGGCAGCGAAGAGTGCTGGGAGGACGGCGCGGTCGCTGCCGTGGCGGGTTGGTGATGGGCTTGGGATGTCATCGAAATGTCCCTGGCTTGAACATGGCTCCCCCTTCTCCCCTTGTGGGAGAAGGTGTCGCCAAAGGCGACAGATGAGGGGTGCTGGGCGGAGTGAGGCGTTGGAGTTTCTTCGAACAACCCTCAACCGTCTCGGCGCTGCGCGCCGATCCACCTTCTCCCACACAAGGGGAGAAGGTGAGGCGGCGTTTTATCGAGCGCCGGCCGCGGCACCCGCCAGCGTCGCATCGACATTGGCGGCGTCGACGATCCCCGGTCCGGTCAGCACCGGTTTCGTCGGCAGGTCGAGCCCGTAATTGACGAAGCCGTTCAACAGCGACACAGCGAGATAGCCCTGCAGGTAAGGCTGCTGGTCGATCGAGAACATCTGAGTGCCGTCCTTGATGCGCTGAAGGCCGGTCTCATCCATGTCGAACGAAGCGAGCTTCACCTTGTCGCCGACATTGGCCTGGCTGATGGCGTTGGCCGCACTGTTGGCGTCGCCGGCGCTGATGGTGATGACACCGTCGAGGGTGTTGTCCTTCAGCACGGCGGCCTTGATCGCCTCGGCGACCGCGGTCGGGTTGCCGAAGCTGGAGGAAGGCAGCGGCAGCTGGCTGGATTTGCCGCCGGTCTTGGCGATGGCGTCGGCGATGCCCTTGCAGCGGTCTTCGGTGTTGGTCGCGCCCGGCAGTGTGTTGACGCACAGCACGTTCTTGGCGCCATGGCTGCCGTAATAGGCGCCCCCGCCGAGACCAGCCGCGTACTCTTCATTGCCAACATAACTCATGGCGCCGAGCCGCTTGGCGGCGTCCATGCCGCCGGAATTGTAGATGATGAGCGGCACGCCGGCGGCAACGACTTCCTTGAAGGCGTCGTCCATGGCCTCTGGCACCCAGTCGGGGCCGACGATCGCGCTCGGCTTCTGGCTGAGCGCTGTGCGGATCAGCTTGGCAGCGTCCGGGCCGAGATTGTCGTAGTTCTGCGGGCCGAGCCAGGTCACCGAGCCGCCGGTCAGTTCGGCGACCTTGCCGGCATCGTCGGCGCCCTTCTTGACCTTCGACCAGAACGGGTCGTCCGCCTTGCCGCCGATGACGAAGATCTTCGCCCCATCGGCCATTGCGGTTGTGGCGCCTGTCGCCACCACGGCCGCCGTCATCATCGCCGTCAAGAGCTTCCTTGTACGCTTCATGTCGTCTCCTCCCAGTTGCCGTCATCAGACGGGTTTAGAAAAACAGTGAATTTATCTGCTGGCGCGCACCTCTCCCGTTGCGCGTCGCGTCACGTGATCAATGGTTCGCTGCAGCCTTGGCGTTCATGCGTTCCTTCTTTTTCTGGAAGCGGGCGTCCATCATGGCGTCGCCTTGCCTAGTGCCGTCGTGCCAGGTGCCGAACCATCGATCGAGCGGGATCAGCCCGTCGCCGCCATAGTTCACCTCGAAAAATTTGTGGTGCAGGTAGTGCGTGTAGGCGTGGCTATCGACGGCCGTGTCCTCGCTCACCTCGAGCTTGTCGAAGCCGAGATGGCCGTTGACTGCGCCGAAGCCGGCGATGTGCAGCTGGAACAGCGCGACGATCGGATTGGACGGGATGATCAGGTGCCAGAAGGCGACCGCATGATAAAGGAACCCTTCCACCGGATGCATCGACAGCGACGACCAGGGCGACGGGTTGATCGAATTGTGGTGGACCGAATGGATCCAGCGATAGAGCGGTCCCCAGTGGATCAGGCGATGGATGAAGAAGAAATGCACCTCGTGGATGGCCGGCGCGACCAGCACCAGCGCCGCAAGATAGACCGGGTGGCCCTGCCAGCCGACCCACGGCACGTAGCCATTGGCGAAACACCAGAGGAAGACGACTTCGACCACGGTCCACAGCGGGATGGATATGAAGAACGAGCGCAGGAAGTTGTCGATGTTCTGGCTCTGGAACCAGAACACGTCGGAAGGCGCATCGGCGGGGAACCTGTGGTTGTATTTGAACCGCGTCGCCTGGGCGCGCTTGATGTAGTAGCGCAGCTCGAAGATGCCGTAGAAGACGAGGATCGCGGCGGCGTTGACGGCGTAGAGCCACAACGCCCAACCCCAGCTGATCGTCTTCATCGTCTCGACGCTGGGGACGACATAGAACCAGTAGATCAGCGCCGTGGCCATGTGGAAGGCATTCCACGGCCAGATATAGCCGGGCAGCCACGCCAGGATCTTCGGCAGTTTCGGTGGCCAGTACCACAACGGCGCCCCCTCGATGCGTCCGTTCGGCTTCCAGTCGCCACGCTTGTCGCGCACGCCGTATTTGAGATCATCCATGCAATTCCTCCACCCGCCATGCCTGGGATGGCCGCACGCGCACGCTGCCTCACACCGCCTGAGGGCGGTGTGCGAGACCCGTGTCTGCGCTGTGCTGCTGTTATCCCTGGGCTGGCGGTGCTTCCGCCTTGCTTGCTTTCCAGGAGATAAACATCTTGATCCAAAATGAATCAAGAATAGAATGTTTGTTCCAAATTGATTGTGTCATTCATATCAATCTTGCAGAGTGAATGATATCTTTGTATCAATTGCTACAGGCTGATGAGATAAAATGGATCAAGGTAAGCGGCCAACGATCAAGGATGTAGCCGCCGAGGCGAATGTTTCGGTGGCCACCGTCAACCGGGTGCTGAGCGGCTCGGGCGCCGTCCGCCAGGGCACGCGCGAGCGCGTCAGGCTGGCGGCGGAGCAGATCGGCTTCTATGGCATGGGCGCGCTACGCAGCCGCGTGGCGGCCGCCAGGCCGCGCTACAGGTTCGGTTTCCTGCTGCACCAGCCCGGCCGCGCCTTCTACCGCAACATGGCCGAGGCGCTGCGCCTGGCAACGGAAACGATGCCCGACTGCGAGATAGAGCTGCGCACGGAGTTTCTGGACGATCTGTCGCCGCAGAACGTCGCCTCGCGGATGCTGGCCTTGGGCGCCGAATGCGATGCCGTCGGCGTCGTCGCCGCGGTCCATCCCCTCGTCACCCAGGCGGTGGATGCATTGCATGCCAGCAACGTACCGGTGTTTGCGCTGATCTCGCAGATCTCGGCGACCGGACATGTGCGCTATATCGGACTGGACAACTGGAAGGTCGGGCGCACCGCGGCCTGGGTTTTCGAGCATGTCTGCCGCGCGCCCGGCAAGCTCGGCATCCTTGTCGGCAATCACCGCTATCGCTGCCAAGAAATGAACGAGAGCGGCTTTCGCTCCTATTTTCGCGAGCATGCGCCTGAATTCACGCTGCTGGAGCCGCTGCTGACCTTCGAATCGAGCGCCATCGCGCAGGAGATGACCGAAAAGCTGCTGAACGAAAATCCGGATCTGTCCGGTCTTTATGTCGCCGGTGGCGGCATCACCGGCGCCATCGCGGCCCTGCGCTCCACCGGTCGCGCCGGCAGCGTTGTCGTCGTCGGCTATGAGCTGATGGAGTCGACCCGTCCGGCGCTGCTCGACGGCACGCTGACCTTTGTCATTTCGCACCCGCTCGCCCGCATCGCCCAGGAAGCATTGGCCGGCATGGTCCGCGCCGTCGCCGCCCCGAACGAGACCGGCAACTTCACGACGATCCTGCCTTTTGAGGTGTATACACGCGAGAACATCTAACCGGTGGATCGAGTTCACAAAGCCGCCGGAATGGCTATACGAAGCACGAGCGGAGCTTCGGAGAAGACATGGAAATGTCGGCTCACGGCGCAAAGGCAGAAAATTCAAGGCGCGACACCGCCCTTACCTGCCTCCGGCTTGCACCGCCAGCCGCCTTCCGCTATAGAGCCGCCACCCGCGTAGACACCCTTGGAGGCAACGCGGCGGAAGGCCGCCTCACCCGGCGGCTTTCGACGTTTACGGTCCAGGCACGTTGCCCTCCGCGAACGCTCCAGAACAAACCGAAAGGAAATGCCATGAGCCACGATACTTACGAGCTCAAGGCCGAAGCGCGTGAACAGGTCGGTAAGGGGTCCGCCCGTGCAGTTCGCCGCAACGGTAAAGTGCCTGCAGTAATTTATGGTGACAAGCAGCCTCCCCTGGCGATCGCCCTCACCTACAAGGACATCTACTACAAGATCCATGGCGGCGGGTTCCTGACCACGGTCGCCACGATCGATGTCGACGGCAAGAAGATCCAGGTCCTGCCGAAGGACTTCCAGCTCGACCCGGTCAAGGATTTCCCTGTCCATGTCGACTTCCTGCGCATCGGCAAGGACACCGAAGTCAATGTCGACGTGCCTGTCCACTTCATCAATGAGGACAAGTCGCCCGGCATCAAGCGCGGCGGCGTGCTCAACATCGTGCGTCACGAAGTCGAGTTCCACTGCCCGGCCAATGCGATCCCGGAATTCATCACCGTCGATCTCACCGGCACCAATATCGGCGACTCGATCCACATCTCGGCGGTCAAGCTGCCAGCCGGTGTGAAGCCCGTCATCTCCGACCGCGACTTCACCATCGCGACCGTTGCCGGTTCGTCGGCGATGAAGCCGGAGACGGAAGAGACGGTCGAGGCTGTACCTGAAGCGGCGCCTGCCGCCGAAGAGAAGTAACTCTTTCCCGCCCGGAGCAGACGATGCTTGTCTTTGCAGGCCTCGGCAATCCGGGCGCGAAATACGCTGACAACCGGCACAATGTCGGTTTCATGGCGGCGGACGCTATCGCCCGCCGCCATTCCTTTTCGCCCTGGTCGAAGAAATTCCAGGGTCTGATTTCCGAAGGCACGCTTGGCGGCGAAAAGATCGTCCTGATCAAGCCGCAAACCTTCATGAACCTGTCCGGCCAGTCGGTCGGCGAAGCGCTGCGCTTCTACAAGCTCGGCCCATCAGCGCTCACAGTCTTTTACGACGAGATCGATCTCGCCGCAGGCAAGGTTCGGGTCAAGGTCGGTGGCGGCTCCGGTGGCCACAATGGCATCCGCTCGCTCGACCAGCACGTCGGCAAGGATTATCGCCGTGTACGCATCGGTGTCGGCCATCCCGGCGTCAAGGAGATGGTCCATGGCCATGTGCTCGGCGACTTCGCCAAGGCCGACCGCGAATGGCTTGACGTGCTGCTCGACACGATAGCCGACGATGCCGGATTGCTGGCCAAGGGCGACGACAATTCCTTCATGAACCGGGTGACGCTAGCTTTGCGCGACAAGCTCGTGCCGACCAGCGACGACGACCGCCCGCCGCCCAAGGCGCCGAAGGCCCAAAGCCCGAAAGCCCAGAGCCACATCCGCCAGGCGCGCCCGCCGCAGGCGCCCGCCAAACTGCCGGAATCCGGCCCGATGGCCGCCATGCTGAAGAAGCTGTTCGGCAAGGATTGAGCGAAGCCAAGCGCGTGACGGGGCCGATACGTCGTGTGGTGAGCCGGCATGGCGAACCCGCTGAACGCAGCTAGGGCTTGACGTTCGTCACCCCGATCGCCCATAGCCCTCATCAAATTTCGCTTTCCCGATAGGACCGGACACAATGGGTTTCAAATGCGGCATCGTTGGCTTGCCCAACGTCGGCAAGTCGACGCTTTTCAACGCGTTGACCAGGACGGCGGCGGCGCAGGCCGCCAACTATCCGTTCTGCACCATCGAACCGAACACCGGCGAGGTGGCGGTGCCCGACCCGCGCCTGCAGAAGATCGCCGCGATCGGCAAGTCGAAGGAGATCATCCCGACCCGCATCTCCTTCGTCGACATCGCCGGCCTGGTGCGCGGCGCCTCGAAGGGCGAAGGGCTGGGCAACCAGTTCCTCGCCAACATCCGCGAGGTTGACGCCATCGTGCATGTGCTGCGCTGCTTCGAGGATGACGACATCACCCATGTCGAGGGCCGCATCGACCCCGTCGCCGATGCCGAGACCGTCGAGACCGAGCTGATGCTCGCCGACCTCGACAGCCTCGAGCGCCGCATCGTGCAATTCCGCAAGCGCGCCGGCAGCAAGGACAAGGAAGCCATGACCGTGCTGCCGATGATGGAGGCGGCGCTCGAACTGCTGCAGGCCGGCAAGCCAACCCGCGTCCTGCTCAACGGCATCTCGGCGGAAGACCTGCGCATCCTGCAGGGCTTGAACCTTTTGACCTCGCATCCCGTGCTCTACGTCTGCAACGTCTCCGAGGCCGATGCCGCCACCGGCAACGAGCACACCAGGGCCGTTGAAAAGATGGCCGCGGCACAAGGCGCCCGCACCGTCGTCATCTCGGCCGCGATCGAGGCCGAAGTCGCCCAGCTCTCCGACGAGGAAGAGATGGAATTCCTGTCCTCGCTCGGCCTCGACGAGCCCGGCCTGAACAAGGTGATCCGCGCCGGCTACGAGCTGTTGCACCTCATCACCTATTTTACCGTTGGGCCGAAGGAGACGCGCGCCTGGACCGTGCACAAGGGCGACAAGGCACCGCAGGCGGCCGGCGTCATCCACACCGATTTCGAGCGCGGCTTCATCCGCGCCCAGACCATCGCCTACAACGACTTCATCACGCTGGGCGGCGAAGTGGCGGCCAAGGAAGCCGGCAAGGCACGCGACGAAGGCAAGGACTATGTCGTCCAGGACGGCGACATCATGCTGTTCAAGTTCAACACCTGATCTGCCTGCTGACAAATCCCCGGCGCGCGACGATTCCGCCGCGCACGGTCCGACGCGGCGATTGTCCTCGATGTAACGCGCGATGCGCTCTACTTATTCGTCGTCCTCCTCGTCGTCACCATCGTCGTCGTCGCAGCAATCGTCGCAGCATTTTTCGCAACCGCATTTGTGGTGCTCGTGGCCTTCGCGCTTGCAGCCACATTCCTCCCAGATCGTATAGGCCATCACGTCCAGCGTCTTGACCGGCATCACCGGGTCGTCACTGGTGATGATCAGTTCGCAGGCGCGCGGGCACTTCTCGTTTGCCTTGTAGCAAACGGTGAGCGCCATGCACGACCCAGCATGCAATGTCGCCGGGAACGGGTTGTGGACCAGCTTCCAGTGATGGCTCTTGCGCTTGAAGGCGACGCTCGTCACGTGCAGGGCGCATTCGCCGACATTGCAGATCGAGATTATCCGCTCAGCCCGGCAGCAGGCCTTGACCCCGCCGAAGCAGAGCGAGCCGGTAACGGCGAGCTTGCCGCTCGGCGCTTCGCCCTTGACCACGATGTCGTGTGGGCTGCCGGGATCGGTGCTGGTGACGGTGATCGTCGCCGCCTTCGCGCCAAAGCTCTTCGGCGCGAAGCGTATCGGCAGTGGCAGCGATGCGCCGGCCCCGATCAGCAGCGGATAGAACAACGCCTCGGGAACCAGGAAGTCCGGCGAAGACGATGCCGCTCCGGTGACCGTCAATCCGCAATGGCTGCCATTGTTGAGGATGAGCGGCTCGTCGCGGAACGACCCGACGCAGACCTTGCCGAAATTACCGGTGTCAGCGATCAGGAGGTTGAGCTTCGGCCCTTGCGCCAGGCCCGATACGTGGACCTTGTGCGGCCCGGCCGGATCGTCGCTGAACACGGTGATGGTCGCCGCCTTGAGGCCGAGGCTGGTCGGCTCGAACCGGATCGGCAGATCGATGGCGTCGCCGACACCAAGCTTGATCGGATAGGACAGCACGCTCGGCGTGACGAAGTCCGGCGACGACGAGACAATGTTGGTGATCGTCAGCATCGCCGTGCCGCCATTGTCGATGGTCAGTTCCTCGTCCGTAAACGAGCCGAGGCAGACATGGCCGAAATTGCCCTTGTCGGCGATGCCGGTGACGACCCTGCCGGTCCCGGGCGCGACCTTGAAGAAGAACGGGTCGATGGACACCGCCACCGGGGTGACGTTGTCCGTGGCCAGCAGCGTCTTGGTGGCGAAATTGGCGTTGCGCTGGAATTTGACGCCGTTGGGAAAGTTGGCGGTGTCGGGCGTGTTGTTGGCGCTGAAGATGCCGTAGAACGAGCGTCCGACCGCCATCATGTAGAGATAGTCGCCGATATAAGGCTGGAAACTCGCCGCCGGCGAACTGGCCGGCGTGGTGGCCAGCGTATAGGTGCTGATCGACCCGAAATCATTGGTCGTCAGTTCCAACATCGTTTCCCAACGCTGGCTGGGCGCCAGGCCGGTGACCTGCTGGTAGACGAAGCCGAGCCGGCCCGCCTCGTTGATGGCCAGCGCCGGATTGGTCGCATTGGCTATGCTGCGCAGGTTGCCAGACCAGGTCACCCCGGAATCGGTCGACTTGCGTACATACAGCGTATAGGTGCCACCCGTCTGGTCACCCCAGCAGGCATAGACGACCGCGCTGTTGTTGGGGTCGACCGCGATCGAAAGATCGCCGCCGATGCGCTGCTGGCCGATGTTGAGGCCCAGGAACGGGTTGTCGACGCCCGTGGCGATGCGCAGGCCCTGGTTGAGGTCGCCCGGATCGGTCAGCGCGGTGTACGGCGTGGCGCCGCTTGCCCAGTTGTCGTCGCGCACGACCACCACGTCGAAGGACGCGAAGCCGGGCAGAGCGGCATAAAACAGCGCGTAGACCGTGCCGTTCAGGTGGATGGCCGGCCGCGTCTGGAAGCCATCGCGGGCGACGGTACGGCCTTCGATGACGAAAGTGCTGGTCGCGGGTGCGGCGATTGCCGCGTCAAGCGACTGGTCGACCGTTGCCGGTATGTTGGCCGGTGCGTGGTCGTTGCTGCCGACATAGACGCGGTCCTTGCCGGCGCCGGGGCCGGAAGGAACCGTCGCCGCCTGTACGAAGGGCTGATCGTCGTTCTTGCGCGTCGCCATTCTGAACATCGTCGTGGCGCCGGAGAAGTCGTTGGTCCGCAAGATGTCGAAATTGATCGACGCGATGCCGCCGCCGCCCCACAGCACGCCGGCGTAGAGGTTGCCGCTCGTCGTCGCGAAGCGCAGCGTCTGGTCGCGCACCGGCGTGCCGGCAATCAGGTCCTTCAGGCTCCAGGTGGAGCCGCCATCGTTGGAAAAGAAGATGGGGGAATTCTTGCTGCCGGCATTGGGGCTTGGCGTGAAGGCTGTTCCGGCGATCTCCAGCGGATTGGCGGGATTGACCGCCAGATTGGGTTCGCTGTCCTGGTTGGTCTCCCCGCTCGACAGGTTGGGGATCATGTTGACGATTGTGAGGACGTCCGACATCTCAGCGACCTCCCTCTTGATCGATCAGGCGCCGCACCTCGGCCTCGCGGTCCACGGGCAGGAAGTCGAGCGGATCGATCGCCTTGTGGATGGGCCTGGGCAAGTCGCGCGGATGGTCGTCCTCGTCCCCTTGCTCAGCCAGGTGCAGCAGGAAGATGCCGTGTTGCCCTTCATGCAGCTTCGGCGATTTGTACCAGGCGATGTCATGGCTATTGGCGAAGAGGACTTCGACCTCTCCCTTCGGTTTTTTCCCCTTGTGGACGGTCCGTATGGCCACGCGCGCGATGCCCCATTCGGGATCATGCTCCGAGCGCGGCGGAAACGGACGCTCCAGCACCCTGGAAGCCGTGACCTCGCCTGTCACGATCAGGTTGGCATGGCGCACGCGTTCGGCCAGTGGTCGTTCAGCGGCGGCACGCAGCATCTCGGCGGTCTCCTCGCGCGCTTCCGACGTAGCGCGGCGATGGCCGAGTTCGCGAACGACGAGATCGTCGCCCAGCGACACGACGTCGGTGAAGAAGACGAATTCCTCGCCGCCTTCGAAGGTCGCCCTCTGTTCGGTAATGACCAAAGCGTCACGGCCGTGCAGGCCGCGTAATTCGGCGGTGCTGTGCATCACCTCGTCGATATGGATCCTGATTGTTTTTTCCGCCGGGGAGCCGCGTCCGGCATCGCCTTCATCACGGCCTGAACGATCTTTGTCCGGCACTGCCTTGCCCCGGAATATGAAACCGGCTTCCTCCGGGCGTCGTTCGTCCGTGCTCATGGCGCACTCCTCCCAACGGACGAAACGTCCGCGATGAAAACGATCCTAAATTTGCAGTCCGGAAACTAGTTTCGTACTGAAGCGTTCCCTGCCCGGCTTCGCCGGAAGAAATGCACAAGCGCAATGCCAATTGCGAGGCCAAGCCCAGCTTCGCTGAAATCAATCAGGAAATAGACCCAGCTGAGCTGGACCTCGCCGCTCAGTATGGTGGCGAAAGCGCCTGCCGCGAAGACCGCAAGAATGGCAAGCACGGAACGCATCCGGCCAACCGAGGTGCACCAGACCAGCGCTCCTAATACAGATCCGAGGATTACCGGTACGATTTCGTCCATTGCGCAAACCCTCCAGTGTTGCCGACTGTTTCGAGTCGACAATCTTAAACGGCCAAACAGGATCAAAAAAATCGTATGAGTATCCCCAGTGTACTCTTTGCTGTATTCGGTGTCACTAATGATTTTCGCACATTTATTATTTCTACATTTCTACTAACAAGGGCCGTAGAATTTTATTTCAACTTTACGAAAATTAATGGAAACTCGAAAGGATTGGGTTCCGAGCCACTTTAGGAGTTACTTGAAAAGCAATGGCTTGAGCGCTTTGCCTCACTATCGGCCAGCGCGCCGTCGCCGCGCTTCATCCCAACTGCGTGGCGTGCGGCATGTAGGCCGACGGCGCAGGCGCCGATGCGGGCCGCCAACTCCGTGACATCGAACCCAACTTTGGCGCGGAGACGATGCCTGACCAGGTTCTGGCTAAGGATCGGCGGCGACGTCAGGGACCGGATCGTCCGCGCGCGCGATGGACCGGCGTTCAGACCGCTTGACTGCCCCTGGCGCCGGGTCTAAGGGCGGTCGCACTCGACCTGAAACGACCACGAGCGTCCCCAAAGGGAGACCCGACGATGATCAAGGCCTTCGTCGTCGACAATGATCGTCTGCGCGTCGTCGATGATCTCCTGGCAAACGGCGACGCCGTCGTCTGGGCGGATCTCCTCAACCCGACCAAGGAAGAGGAAGCGACGATCGAGAGCTGGCTCGGCGTGGCCATTCCGACGCGTGAGGAGATGGAGGAGATCGAGATTTCGAGCCGCCTCTATGTCGAGGACGGCGCCTACTTCATGACCGCCACCCTGCCTGCCCACACCGAGGTCGACGATCCGCTGATGTCGCCGGTCACCTTCGTGCTCGCCGGCACGAGGCTGATCACCGTGCGCTACCACGAACCGAAAGCGTTCAAGACCTTTCCGCAGCGCGCCGAGAAAGTGGCGACTGGCTGCACCAGCGGCGATACCATCCTGATCGGCTTGCTGGAGGCGATCGTCGACCGCCTCGCCGATATCTTGGAACGCGCCGGCCGCGACATCGAGGCGATCTCGCGTGACATCTTCCGGGCAACCTCGACCAAGGTGTCCAAGCGCAACCGCGATTTCCAGGAACTCCTGAAGGCCATCGGCCGCAAGGAGGATATCGCCTCCTCGATCCGCGACAGCCTGATTTCGCTGCAGCGCCTCGCCGGTTTCTTCGCCCATGCCTCGACCCGGACCAAGATGAGCAAGGACACCAAGGCGCGCATCAAGACGCTGTCGCGCGATGTGCTGTCGCTTGCCGACCATGCCACCTTCCTGTCGCAGAAGATTTCCTTCCTGCTCGACGCCACGCTCGGCATGATCTCGATCGAGCAGAACGCCATCATCAAGATCTTCTCGGTCGCCGCCGTCATCTTCCTGCCGCCGACGCTCGTCGCCTCGATCTATGGAATGAATTTCGATGTCATCCCCGAGTTGAAGTGGGAGCTGGGCTACCCCTTCGCCATTGCCATGATGGTGCTGTCGGCGATCCTGCCCTTCTGGTATTTCCGCCGCCGCGGCTGGCTCTGATCACGCTGTTGCCTATTGGGTGCCGACAGGCTGGCGCAGCAGAAATCGCTTGACCAAATGCCCTTCGGCCTGCATCCGGAAACCCCCATCCTGGGGATCGCGGGTTCCTGAGCCGGATTTCAGACCATGACTGCAAAAACCTGGGCCTACGAGGATTTCGTCGAGGGCACGTCACTCGACCTCGGCACCAAGCTGGTGAGCGCCGCCGAAATCATCGAATTCGCGCAGGAGTTCGACGCCCAGCCGATGCATCTCGACGAGGAAGCCGGCAAGGCCAGCATCCTCGGCGGACTGGCGGCCTCCGGCTGGCATACCTGCGCCATGTTCATGCGCATGCTGTGCGATGCGTTCCTGCTGGACTCGACCTCGCAAGGCGCGCCCGGCGTCGACTATGTCAAATGGAAGAAGCCGGTGCTGGCTGGCGACACGCTCTCCGGCAACACCACCGTGCTTGCCAGGCGCGTGTCCAGGTCCAAGCCACAGATCGGGCTGGTCACCATGCGCAGCGAACTGTTCAACCAGCGTGGTGAAAGCGTCTTCGAATTCGAGAACACCTGCATGTTCCTGACCCGTGAGGCCATCGCGTGACCCTCGACGAGTTCTTCTGCATCGGCACCACCATCACGCTCGGCTCGCACAAATTCGAGCCCGAGGCGATCAAGGCATTCGCCAGGAAATACGATCCGCAAGTCTTCCACGTCGACGAGGAGGCTGCAAGGGACAGCGTCCTTGGCAGCCTGTGCGCCTCCGGCTGGCACACCGCCGCTACCTGGATGAAGTGCAATCTCGAAAAGCGCATGGACGCCGAGGGCGCGGAGTGGAACGGTCCTGGCCCGATGCCCGAATTCGGCCCCTCGCCGGGGTTCAAGAACCTCAAATGGCCGAAGCCGGTCTATGCCGGCGAAACCGTCACGTTTACCCGGACAGCGCTTTCCCACCGCCCGATCGCCTCACGTCCCGGCTGGCGGCTGCTGGCGCTGCGTTCGGAAGCTTTCGATTCGACCGGCGACAAGGTGCTTGAGTTCGAAAGCGCCGTGCTGGTGAAGACGGAATAGACTCTCCCTTCGCCCCGTTTAGGGGAGCCCGAAGGGCGGATGAGGGGCGGCGCCCGCGCTGGGAGTTCGCGTTGCCACCCGGCCCTTCGCTATCGCTCCGGGCGTTCGAGACCTTTGACAGGCCCACTGGACCTTTCAATTTGCCTTCGGCAAACCGGTCTCAAACCCCCTCGAACCCGATCAGCGTCCTCACCGGCACGCCGAGCGCTTCCAGCTTGGCGCGGCCGCCGAGATCCGGCAGGTCGATGACGAAACAAGCGGCAAGGATGTCGGCGCCGATCTGCCGCAGCAGCTTGACCGCGGCCTCCGCCGTACCGCCGGTGGCGATCAGATCGTCGACCAGGATCACCTTCTCGCCCGGCGAAACACCGTCCTTGTGCATTTCCATCTCGTCCAGCCCGTACTCAAGGCTGTAGGCGACGCGCACCGTTTCGAAGGGTAATTTGCCCTTCTTGCGGATCGGCACGAAACCGGCCGAGAGCTGATGAGCGACGGCGCCGCCAAGGATGAAGCCGCGCGCTTCGATGCCGGCGATCTTGTCGACCTTCTGGCCGGCATAGGGATGCACCAGCTCGTCTATGGCGCGGCGGAAGGCACGCGCATTGCCGAGCAGCGTGGTGATGTCGCGAAACAGGATACCGGGCCTGGGATAGTCGGGAATGGTGCGGATCGCGGCAAGCAGCGTGTCTTCGAGCGACGGTTTCATGAGGCGGCTCCGGATGATCCAGGTTCGGCTGACAGGTACGAACTGCCGCGGAGGTCGATCGAACCCCTCGCGACCGACAACGGCTAGCGCGATGCGGCCGTCGAGACAAGCGCATCCGGCAAAGGATTGGCCTCGCCGGCGCGGCGATCTTCCGTATCCGCCATGGCCGGCCCCTTCCCGGCCGGCTACCGGAAACGCAGGTTCTTGCGTGACAATTGCTCGATCGAACTGCAGCCCATCAGCTTCATGCCGCGTTCGATCTCGACCCGCATCTGTTCGAGCGCCCGTTCGACGCCCGGCTGGCCAGCCGCCGCGAGCGGAAACAGATAGTAGCGCCCGACACCGACCGCCTTGGCGCCCAGCGACAGCGCCTTCAGCACATGCGTGCCGCGCTGCACGCCGCCATCCATGATGACGTCGATGCGGTCGCCGACCGCATCGACGATCTCAGCCAGCTGGTCGAAAGCCGCCCGCGAGCCATCCAGCTGCCGGCCGCCATGGTTCGACAGCACGATGCCGCTGCAGCCGATCTCGACGGCGCGCCTGGCGTCCTCCACCGACATGATGCCCTTGAGGCAAAAGGCCCCCGACCACAGCTTGACCATCTCGGCGACGTCGTCCCATGTCATCGACGGGTCGAGCATCTCGGTGAAGTAGCGGCTGATCGACATCGTGCCGCCGCCCATGTCGACATGCTCGTCCAGTTGCGGCAGCTTGAACCCCTCATGGGTGAAATAATTGATCGCCCAAGCCGGCTTGAGCGCGAACTGCAGCATTCCGGCGAGGTTGAGCTTGAAGGGAATGGCAAAGCCGGTGCGCTTGTCCCGTTCGCGGTTTCCCCCTGTGATGCTGTCGACGGTCAGCATCATCACTTCGACGCCAACCTCCTTTGCCCGCTGCATCATTGCCCTGTTGAGGCCGCGGTCCTTGTGGAAATAGAACTGATAGACCTGCGGGCCGCTGCTGATCTTGCGCGCCTCCTCGAGGCTGACGGTGCCGAGCGAGGAGACGCCGAACATCGTCCCGTATTTGGCGGCGGCCCTGGCGACCGCGCGCTCGCCTTGATGATGGAACAGCCGCTGCAAAGCGGTCGGCGAGCAGTAGACCGGCATCGCCAGCTTCTGGCCCATGACCGTCACCGACATGTCGATCTCGCTCACCCCGCGCAGCACGTTGGGAACCAGGTCGCACGTCTCGAAGCTTTCGGTGTTGCGGCGATAGGTGACCTCATCGTCGGCCGCGCCGTCGATATAGTCGAAGATCGGCCCCGGCAGCCGCCATTGTGCCATGCGGCGGAAGTCTGAAAAATTGTGACAGTCGCGCAGCCGCATCATCGAATTCCAAATGCCATGTCGTTGGCGATCCTTTCGCCACTGGTCCTGCGTGGCATACCAACCACATGGCGCCGTGCCAACGGACTTGTTCGACCAAGACGGCAACGACCGCTGCGTCGCCGGCAATGCCCGCTCCAGCAAGCAAAAAGGGCGCCTTCCGGCGCCCTTGTATGATCGTATTTCCTTCGGCGCGGTTAGTGCGCGACGCCTTCCCACACCTTGCGCTTGGTGAGATAGACCAGCGCGCCGAACAGCAGCAGGAACACCAGCACACGGAAGCCGGTCTTCTTGCGGTCTTCCATGTGCGGCTCGGCCGCCCACATCAGGAAAGCCGACACGTCGCGGGAATACTGATCGATCGTCTGCGGCGAACCATCGTCATAGGTCACCTGGCCGTCGGAGAGCGGCTTGGGCATCTTCAGCGACACGCCGGACATGAAGTACGGGTTGTAGTGGGTGCCTTCCGGGATGACCATTCCAGCCGGCGGCGTCTGGTCGTAGCCGGTCAGCAGCGAATGGATATAGTCGGGGCCGCCGGCGTCGTACTGGGTGAAGATGTCGAAGACGAATTGCGGAAAGCCGCGCTCGACGCCGCGCGCCTTGGCCAGCAGCGACATGTCGGGCGGGGCAGCGCCGCCATTGGAGGCAGCGGCGGCTTCCTCGTTGGCGAACGGCGCCGGGAAATGGTCCGACGGCTTGCCGGGGCGGTCGAACATGTCGCCGGCATCGTTGGGACCGTCATGGATCGTGTATTCGGCTGACAGCGTCTTGATCTGGGCGTCGGAATAGCCGAGGTCCGAAAGCGTGCGGAACGCCACCAGATTCATCGAATGGCAGGCCGAGCAGACTTCCTTGTAGACCTTCAGGCCGCGCTGCAGTTGCGCCTTGTCATAGGTGCCGAACGGGCCGGTGAAGCTCCAGCTCATCTCCTTCGGCTCGTTGATCGGGAAATGCGTCGGTGCGGCCGCGTTGTGTGCCTCTTCGGCCGCGATCGCTCCGGTGCCGGCGGCCACAAGGCCGATCAGCGCCAGCGAGGTGAGAATCTTTTTCATGCCAAATCCCCTTAGATTCTCTACCGCTCAGCCCTTGGTCTCTGGCGCGGCCGTGGCGCCCGCCGGATGTCCGCTGCCGCCCTTGTTCTTCTCAAGCACCGCCTCTGTGATCGAGTTCGGCAGCCTTCGCGGCGTCTCGATCAGGCCGAGCACCGGCAGCACGATCAGGAAGAAGGCGAAGTAGAACAGCGTTGCCATCTGCGCCATGAACACATAGCTGCCCTCCGCCGGCTGCGAGCCGAGCCAGCCAAGCAAGATGGCATCGACCACGAACAGCCAGAAGAACAGCTTGTACCAGGGACGGTAGACCGCCGAGCGCACCTTCGAGGTGTCGAGCCACGGCACCAGGAACAGCATGGCGATGGCGCCGAACATGCACAGCACGCCGCCGAGCTTGGAGTTGATCGGCCCGACGTTGAAGGTGATGGCGCGCAGGATCGCGTAGAACGGCAGGAAGTACCATTCCGGCACGATGTGGGCCGGGGTCTTCAGCGGGTTGGCGACCGTGTAGTTGTCCGGGTGGCCGAGATAGTTCGGCAGGTAGAAGACGAAATAAGCGAAGACGAACAGGAACACGATCATGCCGAACGCGTCCTTGATGGTCGCGTAGGGCGTGAAGGCGACGGTGTCGGTCTTCGACTTGACCTCGATGCCGGTCGGGTTCGACTGGCCCACGACATGCAGCGCCCAGACGTGCAGCACGACGACGCCGGCGATCATGAACGGCAGCAGATAGTGCAGCGAGAAGAAACGGTTGAGCGTCGGATTGTCGACGGCGAAGCCGCCGAGCAGCAGCTGCTGGATCCAGTCGCCAACCAGCGGAATGGCGCTGAAGAAGCCGGTGATGACGGTGGCGCCCCAGAAGCTCATCTGGCCCCATGGCAGCACGTAGCCCATGAAGCCGGTCGCCATCATCAGCAGGTAGATGATGCAGCCGAGGATCCAGAGCAGTTCGCGCGGCGCCTTGTAGGAGCCGTAATAGAGGCCACGGAAGATGTGGATGTAGACGGCGACGAAGAAGAACGAGGCGCCGTTCGAATGCAGGTAGCGCAGCAGCCAGCCCGAATTCACGTCGCGCATGATCTTCTCGACCGAGCCGAAGGCGAGATTGGTGTCGGCGGTGTAGTGCATGGCCAGCACGATGCCGGTCAGGATCTGCGCCACCAGCATGATCGACAGGATACCGCCGAACGTCCACGCATAGTTGAGGTTGCGCGGCACCGGATAGGCGACGAAGCTGTCATAGACCAGCCGCGGCAGCGGCATGCGGGCGTCGAACCAGCGTCCGAGACCGGTCTTGGGCGTATAGGTCGAGTGTCCCTCGCTCATCGAAATATCCCCTGCCTCAACCGATAAGGATCTTGGTATCGGAAATGAACTTGAATACCGGCACTGCCATGTTCTCGGGCGCCGGACCTTTGCGGATGCGGCCGGCCGTATCGTATTGCGAGCCGTGGCACGGGCAGAACCAGCCGCCGAAATCGCCTTCCTGGCCGAGTGGGATGCAGCCCAGATGCGTGCAGACCTGAACCATCACCATCCAGGCTTCCTTGCCGGGCGTGGTGCGGTTGGCGTCGGTCGCCGGCGCGTCGGACGGCAGATTGGCGTTGCGCGCGATCGGATCCTTGAGATCTGAGAGCTTGACCGCCTCGCCGTCCTTCATCTCCTGTTCGGTGCGGTTGCGCACCACGACCGGCTTGCCGCGCCACTTGACGATCAGCGACATGCCCGGCGTCAGCGAAGAGACATCGACCTCGACCGAGGCGAGCGCCAGCGTCGAGGCATCGGGGCGCATCTGGTCGATGAACGGCCAAGCAACCGCGCCCGCGCCGACCACGGCGGCCATGCCGGTGGCGACGTAGAGAAAGTCTCGACGGTTGGGATCGTGGATGTCGGTTGCGCTCACGGGTGCCTGATCCTTTCGCCTCTTCCGCGCCGGTGGCCGAGCCTTGTTCCCCGCTCATTCACGCCAACCCGACAGCGCATGGCGAACAGGCTAGCGAATTCCTCCGGCATTTGGACTTCGGTTTATGCGTGAAGCCCGTTTTTGTCCAGACGGGTGAAGGCACATGGGCAGATTGTCGCGGGGACAAAATCCGGCATCGGGCAAAGTGACGTCGAACATCGCTAAACAACCGGAAATATCAGCAAAATCCGGTGTTCCTGTTTGCCTCGACTCACGACGCCGGTGTGATCTATCCTTGGCCGCATGGCGCATGTCATCGATCGCGAGGAATGGGCTGTTCGCTCCGACCACTGGAAGGGCGAACTGCAATGCGGCGCCTACGGTTCCAACTCCTGCCTGATCTTCAACTATCTGCCCGACATGGGCGGCGGCCCGCGGCTGCACACGCATCCCTACGCGGAGATCTTCATCATCCGCCAGGGAACCGCCCTGTTCACGGTCGGCGACCAGGAGATCGAGGCCTCCGCTGGCCAGATCCTGATCGTTCCACCCAACACGCCACACAAATTCACCAATCTCGGCCCCGGTCCGCTGGAAACGACCGACATCCACGAGAACGGCGCGTTCATTACCAAATGGCTGGAGTGACCATGATCCCGAAAAGTGGAACCCGGTTTTCGGCAAGGATCATGGTCAAACAAAATAGACCTATTTCGCGCCGAGCCTGACCAGCACCGCTTTCGGGATGTTGTATTCGCGGATGACGCCATCGTGCTTTCGCAACCCGCACAGTTCGCGCTGGATGAAATAGCCGTGAACCGCCTCGGCGGCCTCCTTGAGAAGCCGGGGGCGCAGGTGTTCGTCGGCATTGTCGCGCAGCCGGGCGAGCGTTTCCTCGACCCGCTGGCCGGCACGACCCAGTGCCGCCGCCTTCTCGGCAAGGATCTCATGGCCGAGGGCATCGAAGGCGGCTTCGGTGGCCGAGGTGCCGGCAAGATGAGATGGCGGACGCAAGGACATTTCAGCCCCCTTTTTCGAACGACATGCGGTGCGTGACGAATTCTTCACCCAACACCGGCTGAAAGCCAAGCCGTTCATAGAAGCCGAAAGCTTCTGGCGGTGCTCTGGTGTTGAGCACGGCGAAATAGTGACGTGCCCTGTCGATGACCGTCTCGACCAGCGTCCGGCCAAGGCCGCTGCGGCGGTAAGGCGCGCTGACGAACAGGTGCCGGACCCGGCCATGTTCCCTACCCTCGAAATAGGGATCGATGTTCAGCCCGCACACGCCGGCGAGTTCCCGGCCATGCCATGCCCCGAACAGTGCCTCGCCCCGCTTCCGAAACTTGTTGCGGCCGCTGGCCCAGCCATCCGCCAGGCGCACCAGCATCCAATAGCCTTCCGAGCGGCTCTCTTCCTTCAGCGCGTCGAAGCCCAGCATGGTTGGCCGGAGCCGGTTGAGCACATAGCCGACCCCTGGGCCGGCCTCTGGCGATGCACCCATGCCCTACTCCGCCGGCCGCGTCTCTTCGAGCACGCTGTCCTCGTGATAGAGGAAGCCGCCGGACTGCCGCTTCCACAGCCGCGCATAAAGCCCGTCGAGCGCCACCAGCTCGTCATGCGTGCCTTGTTCGACGATGCGGCCGCCGTCGAGCACCACGAGGCGGTCGAGTGCGGCGATCGTCGACAGCCTATGGGCGATGGCGATGACCGTCTTGTGCTCCATCAGCCTGGCGAGATTCTCCTGGATCGCCGCCTCGATGTCGGAATCGAGCGCCGAGGTCGCCTCGTCGAGAATCAGGATCGGCGCGTCCTTGAGGAAGACGCGGGCGATCGCCACGCGCTGGCGCTGGCCGCCCGACAGCTTGACGCCGCGTTCGCCGACAAAGGCTTCGTAGCCGGCGCGGTCCCTGTTGTCGCGCAAGGTCAGGATGAAGTCGTGCGCCTCGGCCTTCTTCGCCGCGGCGATCACTTGCGCGTCGGTCGCATCGGGCATGCCGAGCTTGATGTTGTCGCGTAGCGAGCGGTGGAACAGTGCGGTGTCCTGGCTGACGACACCGATATTGGCGCGCAGCGAATTCTGCGTAACCTTGGAGACGTCCTGGCCATCGATGGTGATGGACCCGCCTTCCAGATCGTAGAGCCGCAGGATCAGGTTGGCGAGCGTCGTCTTGCCGGCGCCGGACGGTCCGACCAATCCGACCTTTTCGCCGGGCCGCACCACGAGGTCGATGCCGTTGAGGACGCCGAACCCCTTGCCGTAGTGGAACTCGACCTTCTTCACATCGATGCGTCCGCCGGCCACGACAAGCTCCTTCGCGTCGGGCGCATCGGTGAGGCCGAGCGGCTGCGAGATCAGCGCCTTGGAATTTTCCAGCACGCCGAGGTTCCGCAAGATGCTGTTGAGCTGCATCATCAACCGGCCGAGCAGCATGTTGAGCCGCAGCACCAGCGACAGCGTGAAGGCGACCGCGCCGACGGTGATCGAGCCCTCGACCCAGAGATAGACGGCAAAGCAGCCGATCGCCGTGATCATGATGCCCGACAGCGTCGTCAGCGCCATGCGCACGCCGGTCAGCCGGCGGGTGAAGGGGCGCAATGCATCGAGATAGATGTCGAAGCCGTTCCTGATGTAGCGGTCGTCGCCGTCGGCCGCGAACAACTTCAGCGTCTGCACGTTGGAATAGGAATCGACGATGCGGCCGTTGATCATCGAGCCCGCCTCGGCGGTTGCCTCGGCATGCTTGCGGATTGCCGGCAGATAGAGTTTGGCAAGCCAGCCGAACGCGACGATCCAGATCACCACCAGCACCGCAAGCCTGAGATCGAGCCCCGCGACCAGCGCCAGCGTCGTCACCGTATAGACGACCATGAACCAGACGACCTCGATGAAGCTTTCCATCAGGTCGCCGGTGGCTTGCCCGGCCTGCCAGACCTTGGTGGCGATACGGCCAGCGAAATCGTTCTGGAAGAAGGCGTAGGACTGGCGCGACACATGGCGATGAGCCTGCCAGCGCACCAGATTGTAGAAACCGGGCGTGATCGTCTGTTCGTCGACCAGCGCCGACAGCCCGACGACGATGGTGCGGATGACCAGCACCACCGCAATCATGAACACCAGTTCAGGACCGGCGGCATTCCACAGCGCATGCCAGCTGCGCTCGCCGGGAAGCTGGTCGAGAATATCGACCAGCCGCCCGACAAAGTAGAACAGGCCGGCCTCGACCAGCGGCGCGATACCGCCGATGACCAGCATGGCGAAGAAGGCGAACTTCGCCTGGCCGACATAGTGCCAGAGAAAGCCGCCAACGCTCGATGGTGGCCGAAGGTTCGCCGGCTCCCTGAACGGATAGACCCAGTTCTCGAACCAGCGGTAGACGGCAGTCATCATTCGGCGGCTTGGCCCTTTGCGAGTGCGTCATTGGCGGCGTCGGCGGGGCCGTCCTCGAGCAGGAACCCGCCCGACTGGCGCTGCCAGAGCTGCGCGTAGAGGCCGCCCTTGGCGACGAGTTCCTCGTGCGAACCTTCCTCGATGACACGGCCCTTGTCCATCACCACCAGCCTGTCCATCGCCGCGATGGTCGACAGCCGGTGCGCGATGGCGATGACGGTCTTGCCTTGCATGAGCTTGTAGAGATTCTCCTGGATCGCCGCCTCGGCTTCGGAATCCAGCGCCGATGTCGCCTCGTCAAGGATAAGTATCGGTGCGTCCTTCAACATAACGCGAGCAATGGCGATGCGCTGCCGCTGGCCGCCGGACAATTTGACGCCGCGATCGCCGACATGGGCATCGAACCCCTTGCGGTCATTGGCATCCGAAAGCCCGGCAATGAAATCCAGCGCCTCGGCGCGCCGCGCTGCCTCGACAAGCAGCTCTTCGCTGGCGTCGGGCCGGCCATAGAGGATGTTCTCGCGCACCGAGCGATGCAGCAGGGAGGTGTCCTGCGTGACCATGCCGATCTGCGCACGCAGCGAATCCTGCTTGACCGCCGCGATTTCCTGGCCGTCGATCAGGATCTTTCCGCTTTCAAGATCGTAGAAACGCAACAGAAGGTTGACCAGCGTCGACTTGCCGGCGCCCGAGCGGCCGACAATGCCGACCTTCTCGCCCGGCTTCACCGCCAGCGACAGGTTTTCGATCACGCCTTTCTGCTTGCCGTAGTGGAAGCGGATATCCTCGAACCGGATCTCACCCCTGGAAACGGTGATGTCCTTTGCATCAGGCCTGTCCTCGACCAACCGCGGCAGCGAGATCGAGGCGATGCCGTCCTGGACCGTGCCGATGTTCTCGAACAGGCCCGACATTTCCCACATGATCCACTGCGACATGCCCCACATCCTGAGCACCAGGCCGATGACCACGGCGACCGCGCCGATCGTCACGGCTTGCCCAAGCCAAAGCCATAGCGAGATGACGGTGACCGAGAACAAGAGCAGCGCGTTGAGAATGTAGAGCGAGCCGAAAAGCACGGTCACCAGCCGCATCGACCGGTACACCGTGTCGAGGAAGCCGGCCATGCCCTCCTTGGCGAAGGATGCTTCGCGGCGTGCGTGGCTGAACAGCTTGACCGTCTGGATGTTGCTGTAGCTGTCGACGACGCGGCCGGTCATGGTCGAACGTGCATTGGCCTGCTCCTCGCCGACCTTGCCCAGCCTGGGGATGAAGTAGCGCAGCAACAGGATGTAGCCGACCAGCCAGACGCCGAGCGGAGCGGCCAGACGCCAGTCGGCCGACCCGACGATGAACAGCATGCCGAGGAAATAGACGATGACGTAGTTCAAGACGTCGATCACCTTGATGACGCATTCGCGTACGGCGAGTGCCGTCTGCATCAGTTTGGTGGCGATGCGGCCGGCAAACTCGTCCTGGTAGAAGCTCATCGATTGCTTGAGCAGGTAGCGGTGCACCTGCCAGCGGATGCGCATGGGATAGTTGCCCATCAGCGTCTGCTGGTTGAGCAGCGAATGCAGCCATACCGTGCCGGGCAGCACGAACAGCACGATGAAGGCCATGCCGGCCAGCTTCCAACCCTCCGTCTGCAGGAAGGTTTCGCGGTTCTGGGCCGACAGCCAGTCGACGATGCGGCCGAGGAAGCCGAACATCCACACTTCCGCGATGGCGATGGCCGTCACCAGCACCGCATCGACAAGGATATAGGGCCAGGCGCCGCGCGTGTAATGCAGGCAGAAGGCGACCAGCGTCCTGGGTGGCTCGACCGGTTCCGCTGCCGGGAACGGATCGAGCTTTTTTTCAAACCAGCTAAACAACAACATAGGTCATGCTCATGAAATCTGTTTTCCGCCTACGCGGCACGCGAACGTACGAAGTCCCCGGACTGCATGGCGTCGAGGGCCGACGGTCCGGAATCATCCGGACCGTCGGCCCTGCTTCGCGCAATATAGGGGTTCGCCGGCTTTTCGCCGACAGCCGCGCTTGACGATCCTGACGGCGAAGTGTCCACGACCCGGATTTTCGGGCCGGGCCGCACCAGCCGGATGATCCGGCGCACCAGCGACGGCCGGCTCGGGTCGGGAACCGCGCGCGAGAAATCGACATCCGGCAGCATGCCCCGATGCGGGCGGCGGCGGACCTCGGCGTGAACGGCCGACGAATAGGTTTCGCCGATCAGCAGCGCCCAGGTCGGCACCCGGTGGATATGCAGGCTCCTTGAGCCAGGTATTCTGTAGGGATCGAACATCGGTCCGTCCTCCGTATGAAAATCGAGATAGAAAGGCGAAGCAACATCGTCCGCCGGCATTCGGCCGGAGGCGCGCATTGCATCGGTCTGGACACGACAGGCGTCGGTCCGGACATGTTCAGGCGGGGCGTTCAGCCCCTTCGACAGTTTGAAAAACATCGCAGGATTCCTTCGGGTGCCGAAAAAGCGTTTCGGCGGGAATCGGTGCGATCAAATCTTAGAGAGTCAGGAGAATCGTCGTACCGAAACCGCCAGCAGGCAGGTAAGCCCACGAGAGGGGCGCTGGATGTGCATGGTCATCATGAATTACCCCTCCATCGGTTCGGGTTGACAATGGACCTGACATACCCGACTTCGCAGAAAATGGCCACCCGCAGGTCCAGGAATTTCCAAAACCGCGAAGCCGCTGTGGCCGATCTGCCACTTATTAGAAGGACGCGGAAATGAACGATCGTCTCCGCATCGCGCTCTACCAGCCGGATATCGCCGGCAATACCGGCACAATCCTGCGCTTCGCCGCTTGCCTCGGGCTCGGCGTCGATATCATCGAACCGGCCGGATTTCCGCTCTCCGACCGGGCGCTCAAGCGAGCCGGCATGGATTACCTCGAAATGGCTGACCTGACCCGGCATGTCGACTGGCACGCCTTCGAGGACTGGCGCAAGGCGGGCTCGCGCCGGCTGGTGCTGTTGTCGACCAAAGCCTCGACCGCTTATACGAGCTTCGCCTTCGCCAAAGGGGACGTCCTTCTGTTCGGCCGCGAATCCGCAGGCGTGCCGGATCCGGTCCATCAGGCCGCGGATGCGCGGCTGACCATCCCCATGCAGGGCGCGGCGCGCAGCATCAACGTCGCGTTGTCCGTCGCCATGGTGGCTGGCGAAGCCATTCGGCAGCTCGGATAGGAGTTCGCCACCCGTCATCTTCACCCAGGCGCACATCGCCTTCTCCTTCGTTTGCACATCCCGGCTTTCTTCGCTACAAGCTCAACTTAAGTTGAGGTCAAGTGGAAAATCAGGGATGGCGCCAGTAACGGAATTGACGGTCGGCCAGGTGGCCGCGCGCAGCGGAGTGGCGGTGTCGGCGCTGCATTTCTACGAGGCCCGCGGCCTGATCCGCAGCCACCGCACATCGGGCAACCAGCGCCGCTACGGCCGTGACGTGCTGCGGCGGGTGGCGGTCATCAAGGTCGCGCAGGAGGTCGGCATCTCGCTGGCCGAGATCCGCGCGGCACTGGCTTCGCTGCCCGAGGGCCGCACGCCGACGCGCGACGACTGGAGCCTGCTGTCGACCGCCTGGCGCGACGGGCTCGACCACAAGATCGCCCAATTGAAGAAACTGCGCGACGGGCTGACCGACTGCATCGGCTGCGGCTGCATGTCGATCGACAAATGCCCGCTGAGGAACAAGGGCGACCGGCTGGCAAGGGAAGGCACCGGCGCAAGGCGACTGGTGGCGGGCTGATCCGCGCTTCAGTCAGCCGCCGGCAATCGCCTGATGGTGAATTCGATGAGGTCCCCCGGCCGCTCGAACCAGCTCTCGATCTCGGTCCAGTAGGCCTGCTTGGGAAAGCGCTCGAACCATTCCTTGGCCTTGAGCCGCGCATCGGAGCGCGGCAGCAGGAAGGTCTCGCGCAGGAACCCGTCGCGCGGCATGCGCGCGCGCTCGGCCCGGCTTTGGTCGAGCCTTTTCTTCAGGCCATCCAGCGGCGGTCTTGCCGGGGTGCGCACGAAACAACTCCTTGCACCGTAGCGCATGACCCCGAAATCGGAATCGAGTTTCGGAAAGGATCGTGCGCGAAACCAAAGTGACTTGACCCTGTCCCTTAAGAGATTAGGGATCGCGCCGGCAAAAGACGAGTCATTTGTAGGACTCGCCGCCCGCAACCGGAGACGGCACTTGGAACGACCCGAAATACCGGCAGGCCTGCCCGCCGACATCGAACAGAAGAAGATGAAGGCGCGGTTGTGGTTCGAGGCGCTGCGCGAACGCATTTGCGCTGGGTTCGAACAGATCGAGCAGGATCTTGGGGGCCCGCTGGCCTCGTGGTCACCCGGCCACTTCGAAAGGACGCCCTGGGAACGCGACGAGGGTCGCGGCGGCGGCGGCACCATGTCGATGATGCATGGCCGCGTCTTCGAGAAGGTCGGCGTCCACACCTCGACCGTCCATGGCGAGTTCTCACCCGAATTCAGGAAGCAGATGCCCGGCGCCGAGGAAGACCCGCGCTTCTGGGCATCTGGCATTTCGCTGATCGCACACCCGTGGAACCCCAACGTTCCGGCCGTGCACATGAACACGCGCATGGTGGTCACATCTAGACAATGGTTCGGCGGTGGCGCTGACCTGACGCCGGTGCTCGATCGCCGCCGCAGTCAGGACGATCCCGATACGATCGCCTTCCACCGCGCCATGCAGTTCGCTTGCGAGAAGAACGCCGACGTCGCCGACTACCCGAAATTCAAGGCCTGGTGCGACGAGTACTTCTATCTGTCGCACCGCAACGAACCGCGCGGCACCGGCGGCATCTTCTTCGACTGGCTGCATTCGGGCGAGGACAGAGGCGGCTGGAATGCCGACTTCAACTTCGTCCAGGATGTCGGGCGCTCTTTTCTCGTCGTCTATGGTCATCTCGTGCGTGCCAATTTCAACGAGAACTGGACCGACGGCGACCGCGACGAACAGCTCATCCGTCGCGGCCGCTATGTCGAATTCAACCTGCTTCACGATCGCGGCACCATCTTCGGCCTGAAGACTGGCGGCAATGTCGCCTCCATCCTCTCCAGCCTGCCGCCAGAGGTTCGCTGGCCGTAACAAAATGGTGAGCAGGATGTGAGGTCGCATTGATGTCCCATTCGCTCGAAATGGGCATGGAATGTGGCACACGGAGCCTCGAAAGATTTCTTTTTCGTCTAATAGGCGCTTGAAAAGACTGGCCTATCTGTCGGGCCGGGTCGGGAAGCGCCGGCGGTTCGCCCGAGCGCAATTCCGGGAAGTGCGAAACGGTTTCCCGTTCGGAATTGCGTCAGGACAAGGCGAGCCGCGACCCGACGCGACCGGACGGCCCAGATGATGCGGGACATCCTCGTCAAAAGGATGCCCGCTCTTTCCAGGAGTACTTCCCAATGCGCAAGATCATTGTTTCGGCTGCCGCGGCTGCCCTTCTCGCTTCCGGTTCGGTGGCGTTCGCTGCCGTCAAGCACACCACCGGGACGATCAAGACCTTCGACGCGACGGCCATGAGCCTTGTGCTCGATAACGGATCTACCTTTACGCTTCCCGAGACCTTCAAGGATCCTGGCCTGAAGGTTGGTGAAAAGGTCAGGGTCTCATGGGACATGAGCGGCAAGAACAAGGTTGCCGAGGCAGTCAAGATCGTGAAGTGATCGCCGGTCCGCCAGAGCAGGACGAGACGATGTCTGGCCCTGTTTTGGGGTAGCGTAAGAAGGCGGAGCAGCGCCGCTCCGCCTTTTTGCCGTTGACCGCAACCAATACCACGCCATCTGTGTTATGATTTTCGCCCCCGCTCGCGGTCCGAACATCCGACCCCGGAATTGGGCCATGAGCTAAAAAAGTACCGGAGCTTCAGGCTCCACGGAGGAAAGGAGAAATCCAATGAAGGAATTTCACTGCGGGTCGCTCGTTCCCGGCTGTGACTGGCACACACGTGCCGACGAAGAGGCCGAGGTCATGCGCCGTGCCGTCGATCACATGCGCGAGACGCATGGCGAGACGGTCATCCGCGAGACGATGATCGAGGCGATCCGCTCGCGCATCGAGAAGGTCCGCGACGCCGCGTAGGTTTTGCGCGGCCTGGGCTTGTCAGCTACGGCGAACGGGCACCAGCAGACAATGAACGTAGGGCTGGGACGCCCGCGATTGGCGCTTGATGCCGTCGCGGGCGATTTGATCAAGCGCGCGTTTAAACGACACGGCGCGGTGCAGATCCTGCCTGGCCAAAAATCATATTTGTATCGGCTAAAATAAACCCTGCGGTAACCGAGCCCGTGCCACTGTCGGGCGGATAATCCGGCTACAGTGGGCTGCAAGAGAAGCCCGTCGCCACCAGGCACTGGTCCGGAATCGGTGGGGCGAGGTGTTTCGCGCATGCGCGAAAGGTCCGACAATCGAGTGAGTTACCGCACGACGGCGCTCCTGCTGTACGGGCTCATTGCCGCGTCTCCGGCGATTGCCCAGGAGATGACGACATCGCTGGTCGACATCCGTCAAGGCTCGCCGCTCAGCGATCGCGCGCGCGGCCTGGGCGACGGCGGTTATGAATTGCAAGACGGAAGCCGGATATCGTTCAACCAATGGTACCACGCAAGCTGGGTCGACATGCATGTCGACCTTTTGACCCAGATCACGGAGGACACCGGCATCCGGAGTAAGAGCATGTCAGGTAGTTGCTTGAAATTTGGTATCGCCACGGCTCTCACCATCCTGTCGGCGTCGATGGCGTCGGCACAGGAGGCGGTCAATGCCGACGAGATGGCCGCGCTGTGCCACGGCGGCGGCCTGTCCACATGCGTGAGCGCAACGATCCCTGCCGCGGGCACACAAGCGGTGCAGGGGTGGATGAGCCCCGACGTAGGCGCCGCTTGGGCTGCGGGATACAAGGGCAAGGGCGTCACGATTACGATCGTCGATGATTTCTCCAGTACGTCGCGCTTCTCCGGCAATTTCGGTGTCGGGGTTCAAACCCAGCGCCACGGTGAATGGACGCGCGAGGAAGCCAGCATGATCGCGCCCTTCGCGACCATCAGGTCGAAGGACTTCTCAACAAGCTCGGCCGTCAGCCTGGCGCCCGGCCTGAACGTGCTCAACCTGAGCTATGGCATGTACGCCAAAGCGGGCTACCGCCTGAACCAGATCGGATGGAGTCCCGAGGAAGCCTCCATCATCTCCTATGCCACCAAAGGAACGGCCGTTGTTTCGAAGGCAGCGGGCAACGATGCGGTTGCCGTGGGCGGTGTCACAGGCGGTCAGCAGGACTATCTCGACCTCGCTCTGGTTGGCAAAGCCTCGGCGATCTTCGTCGGCGCCCTATCCACGAATGGCACGACATCCAACAAGGCCCAGCTTGCCTGGTACTCCAACTATGCCGGCTCGAACACGCTTGTGCAAAGCCACTTCCTTGTGGTCGGTGTTACCGGAGACAAGACAGGCCTCTATGGCACCTCCTTCGCCGCGCCGATCATTTCGGGATACGCTGCGATCATCGGCAGCAAATTCACCAAGGCTACCGCGACGCAGATCACCAACGATCTGCTCAACACGGCTCGTACCGACACGCTGGTCAACTACAGCGCCGCCGTCTATGGCAAGGGCGAGGCAAGCCTTTCGCGCGCCCTGGCTCCCGTAGCGATCAAGTAGACGGGCGAAGCTTCGCCCGGCCAAATCGCCGCCTCGGTTTGCCGTTTCCGTGAAACGGTGAGCTGCTCTACGTTTCAAGCGCCTTCGCGGCACGTTCAAGCAACGCGTCGCGATCGGGGGCAAATCCGGCTTCGATCCATTCCGCCTCGAGGTTCTTGAGGATTTCGCCAAGCTTCGGCCCAGGAACGGCGCCGAGCGCGGTCAAATCGGCACCTTTCAGCGGAAACAGCGGTTTTTCCCATTTGAGCGCAAAGGCCAGCAGGCGCGAAAAGCCGCCGGCTTCGAGCAGAGCGTCATTGTCCTCGACGGCACGCACCCGGGCTGCGGCCAGCGATAGCCGCAGACGATCGACGAAGCCCTGCCGGTCGCCGCGATAGAGCCTTTTCGCCAGCTCGCTCTCGGTCGTCTTCGGCTCGACGATAGTGGCAAGCGCCCATTGGCGCAGGCGTTCGGCCTCCGCCGTCGACAGTCTCAGCCTGTCGGCGAGCGTCTTCATGCGCGCCGCATCCGGGGGCACGATCGCCTCCAGCCTGAGCAGCGGATCCGCCGCCCAGCCCAGATCCTTCTCGGCCTTGGTCACTCCATGGATGGCATCGATGCCCCATTTCTCGCTCTCGGGCAGCGCGCTGGTCAGCACGCCGGCCTGGCGCATCCACAGCAGCGCCCGCGACGGATCGGGCGCCGACAGAAGCTTCTTCAGTTCGGCCCAGATGCGCTCGGCCGAAAGCTGGACCAGCCCATCCTTCAGCCGGGCACAGGCTTTCAGCCCTTCGGCGTCCGGCCGGCCGTCGCCGTACCAGGCGAAGAAGCGGAAGAACCGCAGGATGCGCAGATAATCCTCGCGGATGCGCGCTTCCGGATCGCCGATGAAGCGCAGCCGGCGCGCCTCGATGTCGGCGACGCCACCGATCAGGTCGACAACCGTGCCGTCGGCCTGCGCATAGAGCGCGTTGATGGTGAAATCGCGCCGCTCGGCGTCAAGTTTCCAGTCGCGCCCGAACGACACCTTGGCGCGGCGGCCGTCGGTCTCGATGTCGGCGCGCAAGGTGGTGGTCTCATAAGGCTTGCCGCCGGCGATCACCGTGACCGTGCCGTGCTCGATGCCGGTCGGCACCGCTTTGAAGCCTGCCGCCTCGGCGCGGCGGATGGTTTCCTGCGGCAGGCAAGTGGTGGCGATGTCGATGTCGGCGACCGGCTGGCCCATCAGCGCGTTGCGCACGGCGCCGCCGGCGACACGTGCTTCTTCACCGACCTCCGCCAGAACGGCCAGCAGTCGCTGCAGATGCATATTGCCGAGCCAGTCGGCCCTGCCCGCGATAGAGACATTCACGGATAGAGCCTTTCATAGAGCGTGCGGATGATGCCGGCGGTGACGCCCCAGATGCGCCGGTCGCCATAAGGCATATCGTAGAAGAACCATTCGAGATCGTTCCACATGCGGCTGTCGCGCTTGTGATTGGCCGGGTCCATCAGGAAGCGCAGCGGCACTTCGAAGGCGGCGTCGACCTCGTCGGCGTTGAGCGTCAGTTGGAAACTGGGCCGCACGATGCCCAGCACCGGTGCGATGCGATAGCCGCTGCCGGCGACGTAATCGGGCATGCGGCCGATGATCTCGATACGATCCGGGCCAAGGCCGATCTCCTCGAAGGTCTCGCGCAGCGCCGCTGCTTCCGGGCTGGCATCGGCGGCATCGATGGTGCCGCCGGGAAAGGCCACTTGCCCCGAATGGCTGCGCAGCTTTTCGGCCCGTTTGGTCAAAAGAACCGTCGCGTCGCCGTCGTGATCGACCACCGGGATCAGCACCGCGGCATCGCGCAGCGCCTTGGCCTGGCTAAGGCGCGGATGGCCAGGATTGAAGCGATGATCTCCATAGTCGTCACCGGCATGCGCGTCCGGCTGCGCGGCAAAGCGCGCGCGAAAATCGGCTGACGAAAACGGCCTCGGCGTCGTCTGGTCCATCACGTACTCAGCCGCTTCAGTTGGTCCGCCGGCATGATCGGAAACACCGCGCCCTTCGAGCGCACGGCAAACATGGCCTTGCCGCCGATCTCGATTTCCTCGCCATGCCCGACCAGCTCGTACATCACCGGCCGCGCCACCAGCGCCTCCAACCGGCCGCGCACCAGCACATAGGGCTTCAACCCGCCGGTTTCGCTCTCGTCGACGAAGCGCAGCGGCCGCTCTGGCCCGGCTTCCACGACATCGCCGACATTGGTGCGGAAGGTGATGGCTTGCGCGTCACCGCTGCCCGAAACATCCATTTCGACGGCGATGAACGGCGCATCGGCAACGCGGATGCCGACCTTTTCCACAGGCGTTACCAGATAGGTCCTGCCGTCCGCGTCCTTGCGCAGCACGGAGGAGAAAAGCTGCACCAGCGGCATGCGGCCGATCGGCGTGCCCGGGTAGAACCAGGTGCCGTCGGCCTTGATCTCCATGTCGAGATCGCCGCAGAAGTCGGGATTCCAGCGTTCCACCGGCGCCGCGCCCTTGCCGGCGCGGGCGGCACGCGAGATCAGCGCCTCGAGACCCCGCGCCTCGGTGGCGCTCGTAAGGCTTTGTTCGCGATGTTCGGAGTGTTCCGTCATGGTCACGAAATAGTCACTGTTGTTCCGCTTGTCAGCCTAGGTCTGTGATTTAAGTTTCGGCATAGGCGCCACGCGAGGCCGAATCGCGGCAACCTGTGCTATGGTGCGGGCCGGTATTTCCAACCACAAGGATCGATGCGGCATGAGCGTGATGGTCAAGGAAAGCCCGATCAGCGAAAAGGACATGATCGCCGAGGCCGAGAAGGCACTGGCCGATATTTCCAAAGTCCGCGACGGGGTCGGCCGGGTCATCTTCGGCCAGGAGAGCGTCGTCGAGCGCACGCTGGTGGCGCTTTTGGCCGGCGGCCATGCGCTTTTGGTCGGCGTGCCGGGCCTCGCCAAGACCAAGCTGGTCGAGACGCTGGGCATCGTGCTCGGCCACGATTCGCGCCGCATTCAGTTTACGCCCGACCTGATGCCGTCCGATATCCTCGGCTCGGAAGTGATGGAGCAGGATGAATTCGGCAAGCGCTCCTTCCGCTTCATCTCCGGGCCGATCTTCGCGCAATTGCTGATGGCCGACGAGATCAATCGCGCCTCGCCACGCACCCAGTCGGCGCTGCTGCAGGCGATGCAGGAATACCACGTGACCATTGCCGGTGCCCGTTATGACCTGCCGGCGCCCTTCCACGTTCTGGCAACGCAGAATCCACTGGAGCAGGAAGGCACCTATCCGCTGCCCGAGGCGCAGCTAGACCGTTTCCTGATGCAGGTCGACATCCTCTATCCCGAAATCGAGGCCGAGCGCCGCATCCTTTTGGAAACCACCGGCATCGAGGATGCGAAAGCGCAGAACGTGCTGCAGCCAGCGCGGCTGAAGGAAATCCAGACGCTGATCCGCCGCATGCCGGTGCCCGAAAGCGTCGTCGAAGCGATCCTGACGCTGGTGCGCTCGGCGCGTCCCGGCCAGGGCAACGCCGAGACCGACAAGCATGTCGCCTGGGGCCCCGGCCCGCGCGCCAGCCAGGCGCTGATGCTGTGCACAAGGGCGCGCGCGCTTTATGAAGGACGGCTGGCGCCCTCGATCGACGACGTCCGTGCACTGGCCGAGCCGGTGCTGCAGCATCGCATGGCGCTGACCTTCGCCGCTCGCGCCGAAGGCACCAGTGTGCGTGACGTGGTGGCGAAGCTGGCAAAAGGCATCTGATGGCGCGCATCGGCGAGGTTCAGGCTCCGGCAGCGACGCGCGACGCGCTCGCCCGTGGCCGGTTGCGGGCCTCGCTTGTGCCTGACCTGCTGGTCGAGGCGCGCCGCATCGTCAACACCGTGATCGCCGGCTGGCACGGCCGCCGCAAGCGCGGCATCGGCGAGAATTTCTGGCAGTTCCGGCCCTATGTCGAAGGCGATGCCTCGCGCATCGACTGGCGCCGCTCGGCCCGCGACGATCATACCTATGTGCGCGATCGCGAATGGGAAGCCGCCCATACGGTCTGGCTGTGGGCCGACCCCTCGCCGTCCATGCTCTACAAGTCGACCGGCGCCAGCGTTTCCAAGCAATCGCGCGCGCTTGTGCTGGCGCTGGCCATGGCCGAGTTGTTATCGCGTAGCGGCGAGCGCATCGCCTGGCCGGATCTCACTGATCCGTTCACCGCCCGCAACGGTGCCGAGCGCATCGCCGCCCAGCTCATGCATGCCGGTGAGTTGCCGGCAAAACCCGATCTGTCCGGCATCCGCCGCTTCTGCGACATCGTCATCGCCAGCGATTTCCTCGACCCGGTCGAGGAAACGATGGCCTGGCTTGATGTGCTCGCCCGCCACGGCGTGCGCGCCCACCTGATCGAGGTCGCCGACCCGGCCGAGGAAACCTTCCCCTATGCCGGCCGCACCGAGTTCACCGATCCCGAGACCGGCGACAAGCTGACCGCCGGTCGCGCCGAAATGCTCGGCGATGAGTACCGCCTGCTCTACACCGCCCGGCGCCAGGAACTGGCCGCCTGGTGCAAGCGCCTCGGCTGGAGCTTTACCGTCAACCATACAGATCGGCTCGCTTCCGACGCGCTGGTCCGCCTGCACATGGCGATGACCGCCGATGGCGGTTATGCCGGGCTGACCGCCAGTCATGCCGGGCTGACCGGTGGCGGTCATGCCGGGCTGGCCGCCGGTGGCGACCATGCCGGAAAGGTCGGCGCATGAGCTGGCTGCCGCTCTCCTTTGGCGCTCCCATGGTGCTGTGGGGCCTGCTGGCGCTGCCGGTGATCTGGTGGCTGTTGCGGCTGACACCGCCCAAGCCGCAGACCGAGATCTTCCCGCCGCTGAAGATCCTGGCGCGCGTGCTGAAGCGCGAGGAGACGCCGCAGCAAAGCCCGTGGTGGCTGACCCTGCTCAGGCTCTTGATGGCGGCCCTCATCGTCGCGGCACTCGCCGAACCGGTGTTCAATCCGCGCGAAAAGCTGCCTGCCGAGGGGGCGGCCCTTGCGCTGGTCATCGACAATGATTGGGCAAGTGCCGCCGATTGGGGCAAGCGCGTCGCCACCGCGGAGCGGCTGATAGCCGACGCCGGCTCGAACGGCGTGCCGGTCATCATCGCTTTCACCGCCGAAAAGCCCAATTCGGAAATCGGCCCCTTCGATGCCGCCACGGCTCTTGACCGGCTGCGCGCCGCCAAGCCGCGACCGATCCCGACCGACCGGCCCGCTGTCTATGCCCGCGTCGCCGGCGTGCTGGACACCTTGCCCGGCGCCAGCGTCGCCGTGCTCGCCGATGGCCTGGCGGCAAAGGGTGACGAGGCCGCCTTCAACACGCTGTTGTCCAGAAATGCCGCCCGCGTCGTCTGGGCGACCGCCGACCGGCTTTCGCTGACCGGCCTTACCGCCGCCGAGAACCAGGTCGACGGCTTTGCGCTGACGGCCATCCGCGCACCGGGCGACCCAGCCCCGGCTCAGGTCACCGCCGGTGCCTTCGACGACAAGGGCCGCCGCATCGCCGATGCGACGCTGACCTTTGCGCCAGGCGAATCCACCGCCACCGGCACCATGGCGGTGCCGTTCGAACTGCGTAACGACTTCGCCTCGATCGCGCTCGACGGCGAGCGCCAGGCTGGCGCCGTGCGCGTCCTCGACGAAAGCTCCAAGCGCCGCCGCGTCGGACTGTTGTCGCAGGCCGAGGCCGACCAGGCACAGCCGCTTCTGTCGCCGCTCTATTACATCAGGCGCGCGCTGCAGCCCTTCGCCGATCTCGTCGAGCCCTCCAGCGCCGACCTCGCCGACGCCATCCCGCAGATCCTCGACCAGAAGCCGGCGATGATCGTCATGGCCGACATCGGCACCATTCCCGCACAGGTCCGGCAAAGGCTGGTCGACTGGGTCGACAATGGCGGCACGCTGGTGCGTTTCGCCGGCTCGCGGCTGGCCGCCGCCGGCAATGACGATGACCTTTTGCCGGTCCGCCTGCGCACCGGCGAGCGTTCGCTCGGCGGCGCGCTGTCATGGACATCGCCGCAGCCGGTCACCGAATTTCCAAAGGCCGGTCCGTTCGCCGATCTTGCCCCGCCCACCGAGGTCACCGTTACCAGACAGGTGCTGGCCGAGCCGACGCCTGATATCGTCGAGCGCACCTGGGCGGCTCTCGCCGACGGCACGCCGCTGGTCACCGGTCTGAAGAAAGGCAAGGGCACGCTGGTGCTGTTCCACGTCACGCCCGAGGCGACATGGTCGAACCTGCCGATCTCGGGCAGCTTCGTCGAGATGCTGCGCCGCCTCGTTCAGCTGTCGCGCAACCAGGGCGCGGCGGTCGCCAGTGCCGAAGCCGCCGCCACCTCGCTGGCGCCCTATCGCATGATATCGGCCGACGGCTCGCTGGTGCCGCCGACGCCGGATGCGCGGCCGCTGGTGCCGGCCGCCGGCTCGTTACCGGTGACTTTCGAGAACCCGCCCGGCCTCTACGGCTCCGAGACCGGCGTCTTCGCCCATAACCTGCTCGAGGCAACAAGCACCTTCGCGCCGCTGGCGCGCCCGCAAATCACCGTTCCCGTCACGTCAATCCAGTATGCGTTTGATGAATCGCGCAACCTGAAGGGCGCGCTGGTCGTGGCCGCCCTGGCGCTGATGCTGCTCGATACGCTGGTGGTGTTGTGGATGGGCGGGCTGTTTTCGCGCCGACCGCGCCGTGCCGGAGCCGTGGCAACCACCGCCGCGATCCTGATTGCGCTCGGCGCGCTGTTCGGCCATGCCGACCTTGCCCGAGCCGACGACGCCAAACCGGGCGACCAGGCGGCAATCGAGGCGATTTCGAAGACCCGCATTGCCTATGTGCTGACCGGCGTGCCGGGCGACGACTCGATCAGCCGCGCCGGCATGGAGGGCCTGACCCGCTTCCTGATCGAGAAGACCGCACTGGAACCGGGCGCACCCGCGGGTGTCGACATCTCGAAGGACGAGCTGTCGTTCTATCCCCTGATCTACTGGCCGATCGATCCGGCGGCACCGATGCCGAGCCAGGCCGCGATCGCCCGCATCGACGCCTATATGCAGCAGGGCGGGACGGTGCTGTTCGACACGCGCGACCAGTTCGCCAACGGCATCGGCGCCGATTCGGCCAGCCCGGCGACGGAGCGGCTGCGCGACATCCTCGGCAACCTCAACGTGCCGCCGCTGGAACCGGTGCCGTCCGACCACGTGCTGACCAAATCCTTCTTCATCCTGCCGGAATTTCCTGGCCGCTTCGCCGGCAGCCCCCTCTGGGTCGAGGCGTCGCTCGATGCCAGCAACGCCGAGAACCGGCCGGTGCGCACCGGCGACGGCGTTTCGCCGATCATGATCACCGCGAATGATTTCGCCGGCGCCTGGGCGGTCGACGAGAATGGCGATCCGTTGCTGCCGACAGTGCCCGCGGACCCGATGCAGCGCATCTACGCGCTACGCGCCGGCGTCAACATCATGATGTACATGCTGACCGGAAACTACAAATCCGACCAGGTGCACGTGCCCATACTGCTCGAACGGCTGGGGCAGTAGGATGAACTGGTCGATCTCCTTCGAGCCCCTCATCTCCTGGCCATTGTTGGCAGTGGTGCTGGTACCGCTGATCCTGCTCGCGCTCGTCGGCCTGTGGTTTCGCCAGCGCGGCGCGATCTTCCGCTTCGTCGCGCTGCTGGCGCTGGCCGCCGCCCTGTTCAATCCGGTATTCCTCAATGAGGAGCGCGAGCCGCTGAAAAGCGTTGTCGCCCTGATCGTCGACCGCAGCCAGAGCCAGGATATAGGCGACCGCACCAGGCAGACGGACGGGGCGCTGGCTGGGCTGCAACAGCGTCTTGGCCGCTTCAAGCAGTTCGACGTGCGCGTTGTCGAGGCAGGCAAGTCCGAAGCCGCCGAGGAGCGCACCGAAACGCGGCTCTTCGGCGCGCTCGAGGGTGCCTTCCGCGACGTGCCGCCGTCGCGCATCGGCGGCGCCATCATGATCACCGACGGCGAAGTGCATGACGTGCCGGCCGGCGCACCCGATTTCAACGCCCCGCTGCATGCCCTGATCACCGGCAACGACCACGAAAAGGATCGCCGCATCCGCTTCGAGAACGCGCCCCGCTTCGGCATCGTCGGCAAGCCGCTCGACATGACATACCGGGTCATTTCAACGGAAAACGAGACCGGCCCGGTCGACGTGCGCGTCTCGGTCAATGGCGAGCAGGTCGCGGTCGAGCATGCCACCGTAGGCCAGGCCATGCCGCTGCAGGTGACCATTCCGGGAGCCGGCCGCAACATCGTCGAACTCGCCATCGATCGCGAGCCGGGCGAACTGACCGACACCAACAACCGCGCCATCGCGCTGATCGACGGCATCCGCGAGAACCTGCGCGTGCTGCTCGTCTCGGGCGAGCCGCATGCGGGTGAGCGCACCTGGCGCAATCTGCTGAAGTCCGACGCCTCGGTCGATCTCGTCCATTTCACCATTCTGCGGCCGCCGGAAAAGCAGGACGGCACGCCGATCAATGAATTGTCGCTGATCGCGTTCCCGACGCGTGAGCTGTTCGTCGAGAAGATCAAGGATTTCGACCTCATCATCTTCGATCGCTACCAGCACCGCGACGTGCTGCCGATCCTCTATTACGACTACATCTCCGAATATGTCGAAAAGGGCGGCGCGCTGCTGATCGCGGCCGGCCCCGAATATGCCGGCGAAAGCTCGATCGCGCGCACGCCGCTGATGTCGGCCTTGCCGGCGATGCCGACCGGCGAGGTGGTCGACAAGGCCTTCTATCCGCGCCTCACCGATCTCGGCCAGCGTCACCCGGTGACGCGCGGGCTGGATGGCTCCGCCACCGAGCCGCCGCACTGGAGCCGCTGGTTCCGCACCATCGGCGTGCAGAACCCGGAAGGCGAAGTGGTGATGAAGGGTGCCGACAACCGGCCCCTGCTGTTGCTCGACCACAAGGGAGAAGGCCGCGTCGGCATGCTTCTGTCCGATCAGGGATGGCTGTGGGCGCGCGGCTTCGAGGGCGGCGGTCCGCATGTCCAGCTCTATCGGCGCATTGCGCACTGGCTGATGAAGGAACCCGAGCTCGAGGAGGAGCGGCTGACCGCTGATGGTCGTGGCATGGTCCTGGAAATCCGACGCCAGACCATGGCCGACGATCCTGGCGCCGCGCAGATCATCACTCCGTCCGGCAAGACAATGACCGTCAAGCTGCAGAAATCCGAACCCGGCGTCTTCCTCGGCAGTGTCGAGACCAGTGAAATCGGCCTCTACCAGGTCGCCAATGGCGACCTCACCGCACTTGCCCATGTCGGACCGGTCAATGCGCCGGAATTCGCCGACGTCATCTCCACCGAGAACCGCCTGAAGGCACCGGCGGAAACGACCGGCGGCAGCGTGCGCCGGCTGACGCCATCCGCGGCCCTTGGCAGCGACGTGACGCTGCCTTCCATCGTGCCGGTGCGGTCGGCGGGCGCCGCGTCCGGCAGCGACTGGATCGGCCTGCGCACCACCGACGACAGCGTGCTCAAGGCCGTCTCGCGCGTGCCGCTGTTCGGCGGTTTCCTCGGCCTCGGCCTGCTGCTTTTGGCAATGGGTTCGATGTGGTATCGCGAAGGACGGTAGTGGCCGCTCTTCCTTCTCCCCCTGTGGGAGAAGGGAAAACCGCCCTGCGGCCGCTGCCATCCGCTATGGCTCCGGGCGTTCGTCGTTTCAATCGACAAATCATTGTCGATTGATCGCCCTACGGGCGACCACTCCTCACTCTTCCGGTTCGGTCGTGAACAGCAGCGGGTAACCCTTGGCCTTGCCGGCATCGGTGGCCCGTGTCGCCTTGGTCTCGGCGACATCCTTGGTGAACACCGCGACGACGCAGACGCCACGCCGATGCGCGGTGATCATGATCCTGTGCGCCTGGTCCTCGCTGAGCTTGAACTCGCCCTTCAGCACCGTCACCACGAACTCGCGCGGCGTGAAATCGTCATTGATGAGGATGACCTTGTAGAGCTTCGGCCGTTCGACCTGCGGCTTGACCTGGACGCGCGGTTTTGTGGTGATTTCAGGCATCGGAACCGACAGTCTCGCCATCGACAGTTTCGCCCCGCATTTTGCCACGGGCGAAAGCGATGGTCCATTTTGATTGGCACGCGGACCGGCAGCGGGTGAGCGCTGTCATTGACGATCATGTGGGAATTGTTGGTAGCGGTTCAACGGCCCTGACGGCCAAAGATGCGGCGGTTTCCGCCCGCATCCGCCCGCCGTTCCATCCACGCAGCGATCGGCCACGCGACAACGCAGCTCAGCGTCACGCCGGTGAGTATGATCAGCAGCCAGGCCTGTAGCGGCGTGATGTAGTCCCAGTTGCTGGAGATTGCCGGCGCGAACAGCGAAGGCTCGGTACGCCCGCTCGCCGGATCCGGCACCGGGCTGGCGGTGAGCAGGATCAGCACCCTGGCCACGCCGCTGGCGACCAGGCCACCGAGCACCATCGAACGCAGAATGGACGAAAGCCGCTTTTTCATGCGGATTGTCCTACACGGCCGGCGTTGCGAACGGGTTAAACATGATCGAAGTGCTTGGCTGGAAGCTGCCGGTTTTCAGCCCTCGCCGCCATCGGGCCGGGTTCGCCGACCCGCTTCGTCGCCGGTGCACCGCCCTTCGACGATGCGCTTGCAGAAGGCCGCCCCAGCCGGCTTGCAGCTGGAACGGCCTTGTAGAAAGCAGGCTTTGGACCGATCAGGGCTTCTTCGGAGCAGCCTTCGGGGCGGCCTTCGCGGGGGCTTTCTTGACCGGGCACTTGTGCTTCTTGGTCACCTTGCAGACCTTCTTGGCGACCTTCTTCGGGGCAGCCTTCATCGGAGCGGCAGTGGTCGTCGCGGCGGCAGCCGGAGCGGTCGTGGTAGCAGCCGGAGCAGCGGTCGTGGTGGCAGCAGCGTTGCCGAGGACCGGCATCGAGAAGGCGAGAGCAACGGCGAGACCGAGGGCGGACAGGAGGGACTTTTTCATGGCTTCGTTTCCTTTTTATGCGGGTCGAGTTTCGAGTGTCACTGAACCGGGTCGTTCGGCGTCACTCCAAGCAGCTTCAAAGCGTTTGCGAGCATCCGGATGCCCTGTGCCTGTTTCTTGGCGGCGCAGTACCGGTTTCCCTTTCTTTGGAGTGCCTTTGCCGCGGTGACCTGCGTTGCCGTGGCGTGGGTTTCGAGGGCTTCGTCGAATTGGCGGCTGAGATTGGCGCAACGTTCGGCCCGGGTGGTGGGCGTCACCTTTGCATCCGATTGTCCGGCAGCGGCGGTAACCAGGCCAACGCCCAGCAAGGCACCCAACAAACTGATCGACAACCTTGGCATCGGTTTATCCGTGAACCCGCAGACTGGCGTCGCAGCCAATGACCTGACCGCTACGGCACCGTTATGCCGTCCTACCTTTTCAGGAGTTTTTCCGGATTGTAGAATTTTGTTTCTGGATTGTTTCTGCATGGCCGGCGAAGGCGCCGATGCTTCGCTCCACCTTGAAATGCAAGGCACTGGCCAACATATGGCCCGAATTCTATCGTGTGGCTCACCAACCAAGGATAGCTTGGCCGGCAACAGAGACGGGGCACCTGTGAAATCCGACGCACACATACTGATCGTCGACGACGACAAGGGCATCCGCGACCTGCTGCAGGAGTTCTTCCAGAAGCGCGGCCTGCACACATCGGTTGCCGCCGACGGCACCGAGATGGAGACCATCCTGCGCCGCTCGCATGTGGATCTCATCGTGCTCGACGTGATGTTGCCTGGCAAGAGCGGGCTGGAACTGTGCCGCGACTTGCGCGCCCAGTATTCGACACCGATCATCATGCTGACCGCCGTCACCGAGACGACCGACCGCGTGGTCGGCCTGGAAATGGGTGCCGACGACTATGTGCCCAAACCCTTCGACCCGCGCGAGCTGCTGGCCCGCATCCGCGCCGTGCTGCGGCGCAACGGCGCCGCCGAGCCGAAGCGCGCCACCACCAAGCAGGTCTACCGCTTCGCCGGCTGGACAATGGACTGTTCGCGGCGGCGGCTGACCGCGCCCGACGATGTCAGGGTCGAGCTGACCATGGCGGAGTTCAACCTGCTGCAGACCTTCGTCAAGAGCGCCGGACGCGTGCTGACCCGCGACCAGCTCATCGAACTCTCCGGCGGCGACAGCGACTATTCCTTCGACCGCAGCATCGACATCCTGGTCAGCCGGCTGCGGCGCAAGATGGAAGACGATCCCAAAACGCCCAAGCTCATCCTGACCGTGCGCAGCGGCGGCTACCAGTTCCTGCCCGAGACGACTTCCGAATGAGACGTTTCCTGCCGCAGACCCTGCCCGTCTGGGTGCTGCTGATCGTCATTGCCGGCCTGCTGATCAGCCAGGTCGCAACCCTTTATATCGTGTCGCGCGACCGTGCCGCCGCCAATGACATTGTCGACCTTTATCGCCTCAACGATCGTGCCTTCTCGCTGGTGCAGCTGATGCATGACGCTACGCCGGAGGAACGCAAGACGACGGCGACCGGCCTGTTCAATTCCACCTACGCGCTCACCGTCTCGGACACGCCCGCGGTCACCTCGTCGATCGCCGGCGACGACGAACTGGCCGAACTCGAAGACATCCTCGTTGGCCGGCTGTCGAAGTTCGGCATCACCGACGCTCGCGTGCGGCGCGATCCGGCGACGCGCGAGGCCGACGACGCCAGCGGCACGGCGCCGGGACCCGATATCGGCCAGGTGGAACGCGACCTTCTGGTGCTGGCCGCCGACTTCGCCCAGAGCGACAAACTAACGGCCTCGCTGCGCTTCGCCGACGGCCAATGGCTGAACTTCACCGAGCCGATCACGCCCGTCGGCCCGATCCTGAGCTTCGACAGCCTACCGCTCTATTCGCTGATCGCCGGGCTTGTGGTGATCATGTCGATCTGGTCGCTGCGCCGGCTGACGGCACCCTACCGGATGATGGAAACCGCCGTGAACAGGATCGGCAAGGATCTGAAGAGCCCCCCGATCGCCGAGTCGGGCAGCCGCGAGGTCCGTGCCGCCGCCAAGGCTATCAACGCCATGCAGGCCAGGTTGCGTGAATATGTCGAGGACCGCGAACATCTTGCGGCGGCGCTGGCGCATGACCTGCGCACGCCGATGACGCGGATGCGTCTGCGCCTGGAGCTGCTGCGCAAATCGGCGGTCCGCGAGGCGCTGGCGCACGATCTAGCCGATGTCGAGAGCATCGCCAGTTCGGTGATCGACTTCGCCACCTTCGAGGTGACCGAGGAAAAGAGCGAGCGCATCGACTTCTGGTCGCTCGTGGAATCGATCGCCGACAGCTACGACGACGTCTCGTTCGACGACGATACCCGCTCACGCGGCCTCATCTGCATGGCGCGGCCGGTCGCGCTCAGGCGCTGCGTCACCAATCTGGTCCAGAACGCCGTCACCTATGGCAAGAAGGCGCATCTCAGCCTGCGCCGGTCGGACAACATGATCCTGCTCACCATCCGCGACGAAGGGCCCGGCATACCGCAGGCCCAGATCGATGCCGTGTTCGGCTCTTTCGTGCGGCTCGAACAATCCCGCAACCGCCAGACCGGCGGGCTCGGGCTGGGCCTGACCATTGCCCGCAACATCGCGCGCGCCGCCGGCGGCGAGATCAGCCTGTCCAACAACCCGGGCGGCGGCCTGCTGACGCAACTGCGCCTGCCGCTGGCGGCGTAGAACGAGGCGCGCTCGATCGCTTCGCCTCGTCGACTTCGGGTTCCTGGGAAAAACTACCGCCGCAGCACCGCCGACAGCACGTCGCGGATGCCGATGGCGCCGACGAAGCGCGACTGGTCGTCGAACAGCGCCACGGGTGCGGTCTGCGAGCGATGCATGGCCAGCATAACCGTTTTCAGCGAGGTGCCGGGATTGGCCCAGAACACTTGCGCCATCTCCTCCGGCTGGGCCTCGACGTCGGCGCATGACACCCAGACCGCGGGCTTGCCGTCGCGTTCGGCCGCCGCCACCAGCCCGTGATCGTCGATCTTGAAGCGCGTCGTCTTGCGCCGGTCGAGCCACACCCAGCCGTCCTTGCCCTGTTCGAGGTCGCGCCGGTCGCGCATGACGTTCCAGGCGGTCAGCACCGACAGCGGGTTCACATTGGCGATGAAGTCGCGGACGTAGTCGTTGGCGGGCCGCAGCACGATGTCTTCCGGAGCGCCGGTCTGCACGATGCGGCCGCCCTCCATGATGGTGATGTGGCTGCCGATCTTCAGCGCCTCCTCGAGGTCGTGGCTGACAAAGATGATGGTCTTCTTCAGTTCGGCCTGCAGCTGCAGCAATTCGTCCTGCAGCTTGGTGCGGATCAGCGGATCGAGCGCCGAGAACGGCTCGTCCATCAACAGGATCGGCGCCTCGGTGGCGAAGGCGCGGGCAAGGCCGACACGCTGCTGCATGCCGCCCGAAAGCTCATGCGCGTATTTCTTCGACCACTGGTCGAGATTGACCAGCTTGAGCTGACGGTGCACGCGTTCCTTTCGCTCGGCCTCCGGCACGCCGGCAAGTTCGAGGCCAAGACCGACATTCTCCTCCACCGTGCGCCACGGCAACAGGCCGAACTGCTGGAACACCATCGCCACCTGCTTCTGGCGCAGGCGCCGCAAGGTGGCCTGGTCGCAGGTGACGACATCGACGATCTTGTCGCCGTCCTTGACCAGCACCTGGCCGCGCGACACCACGTTCAGCCGGTTGACGGCCCGCAGCAGCGTCGACTTGCCGGAGCCGGACAGGCCCATCAGCACCGAAATCTCGCCCTCGTTGACGGTCAGGCTGGCGCCGGCGCAGCCCAGCACGTTGCCGGTCTTCTCGAGAATCTCGGCGCGCGTCGCGCCGGCGTCGATCATCGCCAGCGAGCCGGCCTGGTCGGCGCCGAAGACGATATCGACGTTTCTGAAATCGACGGCGACGGTCATTTCTTGCCTCCAACACCGATGCGGGTCATCCGGTCGAGCACAATGGCGAGCACGACGATGGCCAGGCCAGCCTCGAGCCCCAGGTCGATGCGGCGCGAACCGAGCGCCCGGTTGATCTCGGTACCGAGACCGCCGGCGCCGATGAGCGCCGCGAACACCACCATCGACAGCGACAGCATGATCGACTGGGTGAGACCGGCCATGATGGTCGGCAACGCCGAGGGCAGTTCCACCTTCCACAACAGCTGGCTCTTGGTGGCACCGAACGCCTCGCCCGCTTCGATGATCGACTTCGGCACCGAGACGACGCCAAGATGCGTGAGCCTGACCGCGGTCGGGATGACGAAGATGATGGTGACGATGAGGCCGGGCGCATTGCCGAGACCGAACAGGGTCAGCACCGGAATCAGGTAGACGAAGGTCGGCAGCGTCTGCATCAGGTCAAGCACGGGCAGCATGACGCGGTAGACCTTCGGCTTGTGCGCCGCCCAGATGCCGAGCGGCACGCCGATGGCCATCGCCATCGCCGCCGCCGCGACGACCAGCACCAGCGTCTGCACCGTCTGCTTCCAGAGGTTCTGGTTGATGATGAAGATGAGCCCGAGGAAGACGCCGATGGCGAGTGGCCGCGAGCGCTGCAGCAGCCAGGCGATGGCCGCGATGATCAGCGCCAGCAGCACCGGCGGCACCACCAGCAGGATGTCGACCAGCCCGTCGAGCAGGAAATTGAGGCCATTGGAGAAGGCCCTGAACACAGTATCGAAATTGTCGGTGAGGAAGCCGAAGAACGCCTTTCCCCAGGCGCCGATCGGAATCTTGTGATCGACCATGAATTTCGAAATCGGATCCATATCGCCCCTCTCATGCCGGAGACCGCCCCGCCCTCGGCCTCTACTGTCGCAACGTCATCTTGTCACAGGATATGAAAAAGGGCAGCCTTTTCTAAAATGGCTGCCCTCAATTTCGGTTATGCCGAAATCACAGTCGGCTCAGCTTCCAAGCGCGGTCTTGACCGCCGCCGCGGCGTCGCCGCCATCGAAGGTGGTCACGCCGGCGATCCACGGAGCAACCGCGTCCGGATGCTTCTTCAGCCAGTCGGTCGCGACCGTGTTGGCGTCGCCGCCCTTCAGGATCGCGTCCATCATCTCACCTTCCATGTCGAGGTTGAACTTCAGGTTGGCGATGAACTTGCCGGCATTCGGGCACTCGGTGGTGTAGCCCTTGCGCACATTGGTAAACACGGTGGCGGCACCGAAGCCGCTGTCGCCCATGCCGTTGAGATAGGTGATCTTCATCGCGCCCATCACCGGATGCGGCGTCCAGCCGAGGAAGGCGATCCACTCATTGTTCTTTATCGACTGCTCGGCCTGCGTCAGCATGCCGGCCTCCGAGGATTCGACCAGTTCGAAGCCTTCGAGATTGTCCTTCGGGTTCTTGATCATGTCGAGGATGATACGATTGCCGTCATTGCCGGCCTCGATGCCGTAGATCTTGCCGTTGAACTTGTCCTTGAACTTGCCAAGGTCGGTCAGCGTCTTGACGCCCGCGTCCGCCACATAGGTCGGCACGACGATGCCATAGCCGGCGCCGGTCAGGTTGGTGCTGATCGTCTCGACCGAACCGTCGGCGGTGTAGTCCTTGATGTCGTTGGTCATCGAGGGCATCCAGTTGCCGAGGAAGACATCGAGATCCTTGTTCTTCAGCGACGCCATGGTCACCGGCACCGACAGCTGGATCACCTGCGGCTCGTAGCCGAGCGCGGTGAGCAGCACGGAAGCGACGCCGGTCGTCGCCTGGATATCGGTCCAGCCGACATCGGAAAGGCGCACCGCCTTGCAGCTTGCCGGATCGCCGGCGAAGGCAGCGCTCGTAGACAACAAAGCCGCCAGGCCGAGGCCGGCGACGAAGGAATTCATACGCGACATAGATATTCTCCCATTGCGATTCTTTGGCGAAGCGAAGTTGCGGTTTCTCTGCCCGCCTTGTTTCGTCAACCAAACACCATTCTCGTGCGGTTTCAAGCGTCAAGGCAATCACGATCAACGGCGCGGGCTGGCCAATCAGCGACACGCTTCCTGCTTTTGCGATGCACGGGTGGTGTTTCTTGGGGGGAACGCGACGGCGCCTCTCCCCGCGCCGGGGCAAGTCGGCTTAAGGTCTGTCAAGATTCAGGTCAGGCCGCGCCGAAAATGGTGGGTTCCGAGAACCGGAGCGGAGCGTACTTTCGGGTACGTGAGCTCAGTTCTGCTGCGTCGCAGTAGAACGGGGAAGCGCGGGAACCGCCTTTTGCACGCCGGCATCACCTGGATGTCAACAGACCTTTAGGGCGGCATGGCCAAGCTTTACTTCCACTACGCGACGATGAATGCCGGCAAGACGACGATGCTCCTGCAGGCGTCGTACAATTATCGCGAGCGCGGCATGACGACGATGCTGTTCGTCGCCGGCCACTACCGCAAGGGCGACAGCGGCCTGATCTCGTCGCGCATCGGACTGGAGACGGAAGCCGAGATGTTCCGCGACGGCGATGATTTGTTCGCCCGCGTCGCCGAGCACCACGGGCATACGACGGTGCACTGCGTCTTCGTCGACGAGGCGCAGTTCCTCGAGGAAGAGCAGGTCTGGCAACTCGCCCGCATCGCCGACCGACTGAACATCCCGGTCATGTGCTACGGCTTGCGCACCGATTTCCAGGGCAAGCTGTTTTCCGGCTCGCGCGCGCTGCTGGCCATCGCGGACGATCTGCGCGAGGTGCGCACCATCTGCCGCTGCGGCCGCAAGGCGACGATGGTGGTGCGCCTCGGCGCCGACGGCAAGGTCGCCCGGCAGGGCGAGCAGGTGGCGATCGGCAAGGACGTCTATGTCTCGCTCTGCCGCCGCCACTGGGAAGAAGAGATGGGGCGTGCGGCGCCCGACGATTTCATCGGCTTTGTCAGGGCCTGAGCAAGCTCACGCGGCCGAGACATGCCATCTCGAGAACCGCCAGCCGAGCCGCACGCCAAGTGTTGCCAGCGCGATAAGCACCATGCCGGCAGCCTGTGCCAATCCAAGCGGATGCCCGTAGATTGCCCAGTCGATGATGATGGCGACGATCGGGTAGATGAAGGTGATGACGCCGATCACCGGTGTCGTCAGGCGCGGAAAGGCTGAATTCATCAGCACATAGGCAATGCCGGTGTGCAGGACGCCGATGCCGGCCAGCCAACCCCATGACGCCAGTGGGATGTGCTGGCCAACCGCCGCGAACGGGGCGAGCATGACGACACCTACCACCGTCTGGCAAAGCACGGTGATTTCCGCGCGCTGCCGGCCAAGGCCTTTGGCCAGGATGGTCGCCACGGCATAGAGCATGGCTGCTCCCAGCGTCAGCCCAATGCCCATTGCCCAGTTGGCATCGACATGGCCGTGCGAAATGGTGAGGCCGCTGGCCAGCACGACGCCAAGAAACGCCGCCAGCATCCAAAGGACCTGATCGAGCGAGATGCGCTCCTTGAGAAAGATCACGCCGATCAGCACCACGAAGAACGGCTGCACATGGTAGACGATCGTCGTCGTGGCGATCGACGTCAGGGTGAAGCCGGCGAAGAAGGCCGTCCAGCTGAGCACCATGCAGATGCCGGCAAGCGCGGCCAGCGCCAGCCGGGACAAGGACAGGGTGCGGTCCGGCAGATAACCGCGCAGCAGGCACCATGCGAAAAGAAATACCGCGCCGAACACGCAACGCCAGAAGACGACGGTCACGGGATGCAGCCCCGATTCCGTGACGAAGGCGCCGACCGTACCGGCAATCACCATCGCCAGGGCAAGGTTGGCGGCCGGAAAGCGAGCTTTCGATGTGTCGGTCATGCATGGTCTTTCCAACGCTGGGACGGCCATCTGGACAGCAACAAAGCCTTCAAACAAGCGAATAGATTTGTGACCATCTATTCGATATGCTGATAGCAGTATGGCCGCTCCCCTTGACCTCAATTTGCTGAAGACCTTTGTCGCCGTCGTCGAGAGCGGCAGCCTTTCCAATGCGGCGCCTCGCGTCGGCCGCAGCCAGTCGGCCGTCAGCATGCAGATGCAGCGGCTGGAGGAGGTGGTCGGCACCCAGTTGCTGGTGCGGGGGCCGAGAACGGTCACGCCCAATGCGATCGGCGAGGATTTCCTGATCTATGCCCGCCGGCTGCTGAAGCTGTCGGACGAGGCTTGGGCAAGCGTCACCCGACCCAAAGAAACGGGCAGCGTGCGCCTTGGCGTACCGGATGACTATGCGGCGTTCCTCTTGCCGCCGGTGCTGTCGCGCTTCGCGGCGGAGCATCCCCTGGTGACGGTGGAACTGATCTGCGAACAATCGACCGCGCTGGTGAAGACGCTGGCGGAGGGACGGCTGGACCTGGCGATCGTCACCCGTCTGCCGGAGCAAGCGCTTGATGTGATCCGCCTGGAACGCTTCGTCTGGGTCGCCTCGCCCAACCATGTCGCCTGGGAGAGCGATCCCTTGCCCGTCGCCTTGTTCGAGCCTGGCTGTGCCGCCAGGATGAATGTCCTGCAGGCGCTTGGCGATGCCGACCGGTCCTACCGCTGCACCTATTCCAGCGCCTCCCTGCTTGGCCTTGTCGCGGTCGTGCAAGCCGGGCTTGCGGTTGCCGGCCTGGCCCAGCGCAGCGTGCCGCCGTCACTGCGCATCATCGGCGGCAATGAAGGGCTTCCCGTGCTGCCCGATCTCGAAATCGGCATCCTGCGCAACCCGCTGTCGACAACGCCGGCGGTCGAACGGCTGAATGATTTCCTGCGCCGCGATCTGGCCCAGCAAGCCTGACTTGCGGAGGTCATCGTCCGCGCATACGAGATCAGGCGCTGGCCCGCCTTCCGCAATCCCGCCACGATGCAGCGTTTGTTAAGGCCTCGGTCCTATTTTGCGTCATCTCGTTCCAGCCAGAACTCGTCGGAGTCAGCCATGTTTCGAGCCGCTTCGCCTGCCGGTCTCCTTCTCCTTGCCAGTGCCCTTGCCGCCCATGCCGGAGGCGACCCGGCGCTGGGCAAGCGCGTCTTCAACAGATGCATCGCCTGCCACGAAGCGGCCACCGATCGCGACAAGATCGGCCCGCATCTGATGGGTGTGGTCGGCCGCACCGCCGGCAGCGCCGAGAGCTTCCTTGGCCACTACTCCGAGGCGATGAAGAGCGCCGGCGCCGCCGGCCTTGTCTGGGACGAGGCGAACCTTGCCGAATATCTCAAGGCCCCGAAGCTGAAGGTGCCTGGCAACAAGATGGCCTTCGGCGGCCTGACCAGCGACGACGACATCGCCAATGTCATCGCCTATCTGAAGGCCGATCCGAAGCCCTAGCAACCGTCGGCGCGCTTGGCGACAGTGCTCGATCCGGCTGTTTGTCGAGACCCTCGAGCGGTTCAGTGCTGTGTCGAATTTCGAGGCATCCGCATCGGCGGAGATTGAACGCTTTCCCAGTCGCTTTGCCGGCATGAAAGTTCAATGACAGCTGAACTACGTTCGCATGACGCGGTAATCACGCCATGACCATGCCTTCACTGTCTTTCAAGACCGTGACGAATTCTTTTGTTTTCGGGCCGGCCCTGTCTTGCGTCTTTCAATCCCCGGATGCCCCACATATATTCGCCGCTGTTCGCAACCAGCGACCTGATGCCGAAGCGGGAGGCCCTAATGGCGACATTGCAGAATTTCGATGCCGAAATTGCCAAGACCAAGCAGGTCGTCCAGGACATGCGCACCAAGATCGAGCAGTCCGGTACCGTTCTGGATACGCTCGCCACCGCCGACAAGAAGATCGGCGACGCCAATTTCGACATCGAGAATGCCCGCATCGAGGACGTGCTGAAGCAGCAGAAGGTGATGGAAGGCAACATCGCCGACCTGATCATCGGGCTTGAGGATGCCACCAACGTCTTCGGCGCCGAGTTCGAGAGCATGAAGAACTACACCGGCTGGGAGAATTTCATCGGCATCTTCTCCAGCCAGAGCAAGCAGCGCATGCGCACCGACCGTGTCCGCAACATGTCGCTGGCCGGCAATCTGCAGGAACTGCTGGCCAAGTCCGACACCATCGTCGGCATCCTCAAGGCGCAGAAGGAGGTTCTCGATCAGCGCTACAAGACCTCCGAGGCCAGCCTGTCGCAGGTGATCGAGCGCCGCAAGACCACCATGTCCAACCTCGAAGCCGTGCAGAAGCGCATCGAGGAACTCAATCCGATGCTGCTCGACATCGAGAACAAGATCGCCGCCTCGACCAGCCAGAAGGATCGCACGCAACTCGAAGGCGAGCGCTCCAAGCTCGCCACCGAATACAACGAGAAGCAGGCCAAGGAACAGGAGCTGCTGGCCGAGAGCCAGACGCTCGAGCGCTACACCTCGATGTTCCAGACCTTCGTCGATTCGCTCAACAACCAGATCGCCGCGCAATCGACGCTGATCAACAAGCTGACCATCGATACCGAGCAGCGCATCGTGCTCTACAAGGCGCTGGAAGATTCGCTGAAGACCGCCGCCCAGCAGGACGTCGCCCACAAGATCAACACGCTGGGCAGCCAGGTCGACAACACCGCCGAGGAAACCATGGCCGGCATTGGTGCCGCCTCGCAGAAGCACATCGGCGACCTCTTGGAGATGCACGAGAAGAACATGGTCGCCAGCGCCGACATCCAGCGCCGCAAGAAGCTGGCCGACGATGCCTTCGCCCGCCGCTTCGACGAGGTGCTGAAGAAGCACAATTCGGCCAACTACGTGCAGCAGTAATTGCCGCACGCATCGGTGCGACAATCCCAGGGCTGACAGCATGACCCCCGAAAACGACGCGGCGGCGCGATATTTCTCGGCGATAACGGCAGCACTCAGCGGGCTCGAAGTGTTCATGCGCGACGACCGCTCGCCGCTCTACCGGCACGGCATCGTCGCCAAGATCGTCGCCGAATACATCGCCCGGCTCGACAAGTCCTTTTCCTGCTGGCGCAACCGGCTGGGCTTCATGGACACGTTCCGCATTTCGCGCGCCGAAAGCGGCTTCCCGGTCTTCCAGAACCTGCTTGAACTGGAGAACGATCGCCGCCAGGCCGACGCGCGGCTTGCCAACATCCCGCTGGCCGGCGAGCTGCGCGAGGAAATGGCCGACTTCATCCTTCGCCACAAGGAATTCCCCGAGGCGCTGCAGAAGTCGATGGCCGAGCGGCTCTACCTCGAGGACGTGAAAAGCGAGACCACGTTCGGCCCGTTCACGCTGGCGCAGACGGCCAAGGTCTCGGTCAATCCGAAGACCGCACGGCCCTATTATCTCGTCCACTGGGCGACGTTCGACGGCAGCGCCAACCTGCCGCTGGTCTACATGGTGACGGTGGAGGATTCCTCCGAAGCGATGATCCGCCAGCTCGTCGACAGAAATGGCAAGCTCAACGAGACAGTCGACATTCCGCTGCCGGTCGACGGCCTGCTCAATCCCGAGCTTGCCCACCGTTTCGACGATTTCACCGAGAAGAACTCGGCCTACACGCTGTCGCCGGCGACCATTGCCGTCAACCTCGACAAGGATTTCGAGCCGCTGCATCCCAAGCAGCTGCGCCGCGTCGTGCTCGGCCCGTTCTATTCGGCCGGGATTACCGAGAACAACTCGACGGTGACCGAGGTTCTGGCCAAGGTGCGCAAGCCGGAAAATGCCTGGCTGCTGACCTGGACCATCCAGGAAGTCTATTCCAAGGGCGAGAAGCCCGGCCGCAAGGGGCTGTTTTCGAGCGAGAAGACGACGCAGGAATTCTTCATCAACACCGACGACCTCGAGGCCGCGCGCCAGGGCGTGTCAAGCTACGAAAACCATGCACTGATCCCGCACGAGGCCTATCAGGCGCTCTATGCCGCCGGCGAGGCGCAGAAGATCTTTTCCGGTTACAAGGTCCATATCCTGTCCAACGGACAGGTCATCTCGGACGTCTGACCGTCACACCACGGAGCACCCTTCATGGACACCGGCCTGACCACCATTCCGGAAGCGGCGATCGAGAAGCACCGCGCCACCGCGCAGAGCTTCATCACCCGCATCGTCGTGCTGGAGGATCCCTCACGCGAATCCGGCACCGCCCTTGCCGGCACCAACCGCCGCTTCGTCTCCACCGTCTCGGTCGGCTCGGTGCGCCGCACGCGCGAGGTCGAGCTGTCGAAAACCGTCGGCGCCGTCCATCCCGACGATCAGCTGCTGACCATCCCCCAGCACACGCTTTTGTTTCGCGCCCGGCGCGGCACGGCCATCGCGCTCGCGATATCGGACGTCTTCGCCGAAGGCTCGGACCTCGAAAGCCTGCAGGCGAAGAACACCCGCGCGCCCCTCGAAGGCGACGAGGCCGCCACTTTCAAGAAGCTTCTGTCAGCCTCGGCTTACATCTCGGCCTTCAGCCTCGCTTCCTATCTGCTCCAGCTGATCGACAGCGACGGCGAAGCGCCCAACGACAGTCCCGAGCCGGACTTCCTGTTCGACACGCCGCAGGATGCGGTGAAGTCGATCCTGGCCGGCCTCGACAAGGCGGTATCAGGATCGTCCGACGACGCCGACCTGATGACCAGGGCACGCGCCTTTGCTCGTGTCGCCATCGACGGGTTGTTGGCGCGCAAGGGCCGTTTCGACGGCATCGGCCCCTTCGAGAACGCCCATATCCGCATCGATGTCGACGATTTCACCCTCGATGGTTTCGACGTCGCGCCCGGCAAGCGGTCGAAGCCCTCGGTGATGACCTTCAAGACGCCGGAAGAGGTCGTCGGCAACCACATCGCCAAATACCAGTCGGTCAAGCTCGCCAAGATGCTGATGGCCTATGATTTCGAGCGCGAGCTGAACCCGTTCGTCGAGCTCGGCGGCTTCCTGTTCACCTTCATCGGCGATGGCGCGCCCGGCACCGGCAAGACGACGCTGATCCAGATGATCGCCGGCCTCGTCAACGGTTACTGCCAGGTCGCCGGTTATCCCTTCGCCTACGAGAATTTCGGCGTTGACCAGATCTCGTCCTACCAGGGCAAGTCGGGCCAGAACTGCCGCCAGTTCATCAACAATGTGCTCAACCCGCGCGTCATCGGCTTCGGCACCATCGACGACATCGACCAGGTGGCGGCCAGACGCTCCGACGACCGCGCCTCGGCCGGCCAGCAGGAGATCACCGGCGTCTTGATGGATGCTTTCGCCGGTGCCGGCACCGTGGTGCGCGGCAACTGCTCGTTCGGCATGTTCTCCAACTATCCTGAAAATGTCGACGACGCGCTACGCCAGCGCGCCGGCGCCCGCTGGCTAGTCGACGGTCCGCAGACCCGCGACGACTACATCGACATCTTCGTGCTGCTTGTCGGCAAGAACCACAAGATCCCGCTCGGCGACCACAAGCTCTACGCCGCGCAGGAGATCCAGCGCGCCGTGACCGAGGCCTATGAAGAGCATGAGAAGCCGCAGGAAGACGGGCTGATGAAGGTCTATGAGCGCTACATGAAGCAGAACGGGGCGCCGAAATCCATGGCCGACATCGGCACTTATCTGCACCTAATCAAGGATGCCGAGCCGCGCTTCACCGGCCGCGCCATCAAGAATGTCACCGACGCCATCAAGATGCGCGCCATGGACATCGAGCTTCCCGACGACTGGTTCGAGAAGCCCGAAGCCTTCATGCACAAGGGCTATGATGAGAAGAAGGCGATGATCGAGGAACTGCGCGGCCCGTTCTCGATGGACATGGTCATGCAGGAGATCAACCGCTACGCCGACAGTGAATTCCGTTATTCCGACAAGTCCGACGACGCCGCGGTGGAGAAGCTGCTGCGCGACGCCCGCCTGCGCGAACGGGCGGCGCGCGAAATGGAGGAGATGAAGAAGAAGGGGTTGTGGAATGCGTGAGTTTTCGTCCCTTGTGAACCCTCGCCACCAATGGACAGGTTGCAATCGCGATGCCGAAGGACGAAGCGCCAACGCTGACGCCCCCCTCTCCCCGTTCTTCACGGGGAGAGGGTAAGGGTGAGGGGCAGCGCATGCGTGGACCGGAAATCGAGACAACGGGTCGAGCGAGGCGTCTGCGTCGATCGGACAATGACGCTGAAAACGCGCTTTGGCTTGAACTGCGCGACCGCAGACTGAACGGTCATAAATTCGTGCGGCAATTTCCAATAGGCAGCTATTTTGCCGATTTTGCCTGCAGGGAATACCAGCTTGTTGTCGAGATCGATGGTAGTCAGCATGCCGACAACAAGTATGACCAGGCCAGGGATCGCTCCATGGTTTCAAACGGTTGGTCTGTCCTTCGTTTTTGGAATGTCGACGTCTTGAAGAGCCGGGAAGAAGTGCTCGAAACGATACTGGCTGCGATCGAGGGGCGCCTCGAAACCCATATTGAGACGCATGAGCTTCGATTTGTTGCCGCCAAAGACTATGGAGAGACATGTCCTTGATCGTTCGCGCCGCCCCTCACCCTTACCCTCTCCCCGTGAAGAACGGGGAGAGGGGGCGTCAGCGTTGGAGTCCTGCCCTCCACCGCGTGCTTTGGAACTGCACTCATGACCGCCAAGAAACCCGACCTTCTGCGCGACAACGAGCTGATCTATGGCCGCTTGTTGATGATCGACGAGCCGCATCTCATCCAGCGCTACAACAAGGCGCTGGCCGCGTTCGGCCTCGAGCCCACCAAGCTGAAGAGCTTCCAGATCGACCGCACCGGCTTCTCGCCCGAGGTGGCGGACGAATACGGCGACCCTGACTATCTCGATCCCAACGAGGTCAATCGCCGCTTCATCATCCTGACGCCGTCACAGATCGACCTGCCGGTGGTGCACACCGCTTTCTCCAACACCTCGCAGTTGATGTTCGAGTTCATGTCCAAGAACCAGCGCGCCATCGACGCGCTGACGATCAAGGACGTCATCTATGGCGAGATCGAGGATGCCGTTCCCAAGGTCAACGACATCGAGGACCTGTTGTCGATCAACCAGGTCGAGTTCAAGGTGCTGTCGGCGGAGGACGTGCTGGGCAAGGCCGCCGAACTCGGCAAGCTCGTCGACCGGCTGAAGCAGGAGCCCGACGCGTGGCGCGACAACGCCATGCTGACCCGCATGGTGGAACTGGCCAAGGTCTGCGGCGACATCCGCGAGAACGCGCTGGTGCCGGACCAGGTCATCTTCCGCCACAATGCCTACTGGACCAGCCATTTCGGCGGGCTCTACGTGTTCGTCGATCCGGACATGACGACGGTGATCAGTGATCCGGCCGCCCCGGGCTTCCGCCGCTCGCGGCCGTGGCAGGTGAGCTATATCTCGATCAACGATGCCGACAAGGTGTTCAAGTTCCTTGCCTCCACCGGACGCATTGAACTGCCCCGCGCGTCCTGGGTCGAGGCATCGGGCTATCTCGAGCACCGTGCCGAAATGGTGGTGCGCGCGTTGATCCGCGACGCCGAACCTGACCGCAATCTGACCGATGTCGACAAGGTCTGGCTGCAGACCTGGATCCAGAGCCATGCCGACCTGATCACCAGGGACGGCAATTTCCCCTTCCTCAACGCCGCCAAGCGCGAGATCGCCCAGCTTGGCCACCTCAAGATCGACGATGTCTTCCCGCAGCAGCGTTTCCTGGTCGTCCGCGCCAAGCCCGATCATCCCGACGCCTGGCTGACCAACCGGCTGATCTCGGATTTCGTGCCGTCGGACTTCGTCTCACGCTACATCTTCAACAAGCAGGGCTTCTACAAGGACTATGACGGCTTCAGCGACGCCTTGCGATCGCATGTTGTGGACGTTCTGAAAACCACATATTTGAAGGACAAGGTGGCGTTTCGCACACGCCTCTACGGCCTGACTGACTAGGACGAAATGAGCCGTCATTTCGTTCTAACTTGTTGTTTTGGCGCATGATGTTATCCAAAAAGTCTGCAACTTTTTGGCATCATGCTTTGAGGGGTGACATCGCCATGCTTGATCCGATCGTGAACTTCTTCACCCGGATTTTCCAATGGATCGGCCGCGGCATCGGCCTGCTCATCGGCGTTATCCTGTGGCCGTTCCTGTGGGCCGGGCGCTGGTACACGCAGCGCGGCTGGATCCTGAAGGCCGCGGTCGGCGTGGCTCTGCTGGTGCTGATCGGCCTCTACGCCAATTTCTTCTACGCCACCCAGTGGTGGAACAATTTCAACCCGAACTATCCCGACACTTACACCTTCGAGAAGCGCAACATTTCCGCTGGCGAACAAGTCGCCGCCGGCGCCGGCACCGACACCGCCAAGACCTGCGGAAACTCCGGTATCGCCCAGATGGCGGCCGACCTCACCGACTTCAATGTCAACCAGAATGCCTGGATCTCGTCGATGATCCTCTACAAGGTCGGCCTGTTCGGCATCGACTGGGACCACACGCCGTGGATGGACAACAAGGCTTCGTTCCAGCGCGGCATCAACCAGGCGGTGCGGCGCACGGCGACCGAGCTTGCCGACAATCTTGGCCGCGTGCGCACCACCTCGCAGATCGACAGCGATCTGCAGAATGCCCGCGGCAATCTGCAGTTCGACGAGGAGACCTGGTATTTCGGCCTGAACCCGTTCGGCCCCAAGACGCCGACGCCGAGCTATTATCGCGACGCCGTGCGCATGCTGCGTTCCTTCAACGCCCGGCTCGCCACCTGCCAGGCCACCTTCGATGCCCGCGCCGACAATCTGAAGCAGTATATCGATCGCATCTCGTCGGACATCGGTTCGACGTCGGCGATCCTCAAGGAGCGCGCCGAGAACCACAACAATGGCTGGTTCGATTTCCGCGCCGACGACCGCTACTGGTTCGCCTATGGCCAGCTCTATGCCTATTACGGCCTGATGAAAGGCGCCCAGGCCGATTTCGAGGACGTCATCAAGGAAAAGCACCTGCAGAACCTGTGGGATACGATGGACTCGCAGTTCGTCTCGGCGCTGAAGATCCAGCCCTTCATCATCGCCAATGGCCGCGAGGATGGCTGGCTGTTGCCGACGCACCTGACGACGATGGGCTTCTACGTGCTCAGGGTGCGCTCCAACATGGTCGAAATCAGCAACGTGCTGTCGCAGTAACGCTGTTCAGCCCAATGCATGCGCCCAAAGCGGCCTCGGCTTTGGGCGAAAGACATGCCTAAAAACAAAGACCTGAAGCGCATCGCCTGAACCCGATCAAGCGCGATGCGCTTCAGGCTCGGGCAATGGCGAATTTGCGCCGTCGCCTCTGTCGCATTCCGTGCATTGTGCGGCTGTTTTGAGACGGCGGAAGCGCCTCCGCTCTGGCTTCTATACGGCGCGGCAAGCGGAGCAGAAAGAACCGATGGCAGGTCGGCCGCCGCAGAGGAATTTTCTTCACAGGAAACATAGTTGCATGCAAGTTGACGCCGCGGCAGCGACAGGGTTAGAACATGCCCGCGCCCGGGTTCAACATGCCTGCGAGTGAGATCAAACCCGTCCCCTCCACCGTCCAATCCAGAGGAAAGCCGTCATGGCCGAAGTGAAGTCCGACATCGAGATCGCGCGCGGCGCCAAGAAGAAGCAGATCCAGGAGATCGGCCAGAAGATCGGTATCCCGACCGAACACCTTTTGCCCTATGGCCACGACAAGGCGAAGATCTCCGCCGAGTTCATCAAGTCGGTGAAGGGCAACAAGGACGGCAAGCTGATCCTCGTCACCGCCATCAACCCGACGCCCGCTGGCGAAGGCAAGACGACCACCACGGTCGGCCTCGGTGACGGCCTCAACCGCATCGGCAAGAAGGCGATCGTCTGCATTCGCGAGGCCTCGCTCGGCCCGAATTTCGGCGTCAAGGGCGGCGCCGCCGGCGGTGGCTACGCCCAGGTCGTGCCGATGGAGGATATGAACCTTCACTTCACCGGCGACTTCCACGCCATCACCACGGCGCACAACCTTTTGTCGGCGCTGATCGACAACCACATCTACTGGGGCAATGAGCTCGGCATCGACACCCGCCGCGTCGTCTGGCGCCGCGTCATGGACATGAACGACCGCGCTTTGCGCGAGATCATCTGCTCGCTCGGCGGCGTCGCCAACGGCTTCCCGCGCGAGGCCGGCTTCGACATCACCGTCGCCTCGGAAGTCATGGCCATCCTGTGCCTGTCCACCGACCTGAAGGACCTCGAGAAGCGCCTCGGTGACATCATCGTCGCCTATCGCCGCGACAAGTCGCCGGTCTACGCCCGCGACCTCAAGGCCGACGGCGCCATGGCCGTGCTCCTGAAGGACGCCATGCAGCCCAATTTGGTGCAGACGCTGGAGAACAACCCGGCCTTCGTGCATGGCGGCCCGTTCGCCAACATCGCGCATGGCTGCAACTCGGTCGTCGCCACCACGACGGCGTTGAAATTGGCGGACTATGTCGTCACCGAAGCCGGCTTCGGCGCCGACCTGGGTGCTGAAAAGTTCTTCGACATCAAGTGCCGCAAGGCGGGCCTCAAGCCGGCGGCGGCGGTTATCGTCGCCACCGTGCGCGCCATGAAGATGAATGGCGGTGTCAAGAAGGAAGACCTCGGCAAGGAAAATGTCGAGGCGGTGAAGAAGGGCTGCGCCAACCTCGGCCGCCACATCGAGAACATCCGCCAGTTCGGTGTGCCGGCTGTGGTCGCCATCAACCACTTCTATTCCGACACCGACGCCGAAATCCAGGCGATGAAGGACTATGTCGCCTCGATGGGTGAGGAAGCCATCCTGTGCAAGCACTGGGCCAAGGGCTCGGCCGGCATCGAGGATCTCGCCAACAAGGTGGTGGCGCTGGCCGAATCCGGCGCTTCGCAGTTCGCGCCGCTCTATCCCGACGCCATGCCGCTGTTCGAGAAGATCAATACCATCGTCCAGCGCATCTATCGCGGCTCGGAAGCGATCGCCGACAAGTCGGTGCGCGACCAGCTCAAGGCCTGGGAAGAGGCCGGCTATGGCCACCTGCCGGTCTGCATGGCCAAGACGCAGTACTCCTTCTCGACCGACCCGAACCTGCGCGGCGCGCCGACCGGCCACACCGTGCCGGTGCGCGAGGTCCGACTGTCGGCCGGCGCCGGTTTCGTCGTCATCATCTGCGGCGAAGTCATGACCATGCCCGGCCTGCCCAAGGCGCCGTCCTCGGAAAAGATCTTCCTCAACGAGGCCGGCCAGATCGAAGGCCTGTTCTGAGATCTTGCCGTCTCGACAACAAAGGGCGCCGCAGCGATGCGGCGCCTTTCTTGTTTCAGAGGCTCTAAGCCGCGTTGCGCGCCAGTGCCCGCTGGTTGGAACCGAAGATGGTGTCGCGCTCCGGCAGCGTGCCGGTCTTCAGGCACTCGATCCATTCGGCGGTCTTCAGCACCGCGGCGAAGCGCGACTGCAGGATGATCGTCACCACGCGGTGGACCTCCTCGGCCGAGGCGTAACCGGCGCTGTTGGCGTAAGGCACCGAGCCGGTGGCGTCGGACAGGAATTCCACCGCAAAGCCCATATGCACGGCGTGGATGATGGTCGACAGGTCGCAATTATGCGTCATGTAGCCGACGACCGTGATCGTATCGATGGCGTTGGCGCGCAGCCAGTCCTCGAGGTCGGTGCCGGTGAAGGCGGAGGGCAGCATCTTTTCGACGTAGTGGTCGCGGCCGCGCCCGGCGATCTCGGGGTGCAGTTCGCCGCCATGGCTGCCCTTGGCGAAGATCGGCGACGTCTCGGGCGCCATCTGCTTGACGACCACCACCTTGACGCCGGCCGCCGCCGCCGCGTCCATGGCGCGCGCCACATTGACGACGCTGTCGCGGAATGGTGGGTGCTGGATGGCCAGGTTGCCGCCATCATAGTCGTTCTGGACATCGACGACGATCAGCGCCCGGCGCGGCGTGGTGTTGACTGGGTCAGACATGGTGCTTTCCTTTCCGGCTTGAATGCGATGGGTCGAAAATAGGCGGATCGTCGGATAGTCGAAAGTGTCCCGATTGACATCATTCGCAAGAATTGGGACAATCCGTATTCAAGTGCCGGAAGCGCCCATGACCGACCCGATCATCGCCGTCCTCGCCTTTGATGGCATCAGCCCGTTCCATCTTTCCGTGCCGTGCCTGGTGTTCGGCGAGGACAGGACCGCACTTGGCCTGCCGCGCTTCGACTTCCGCATCTGCGCGGGCAAGCCCGGCCCGATTCATACCGAGGCAGGACTGACCGTTGCCGCGCCGCATGGGCTCGAAGGGTTCGACGGCGCCGACATCGTCATCATCCCCAGTTGGCATCATCTCGCCGAGCCGCCAGCACCGCTGCTGATGGAGGCGCTGCGCCAGGCGCACCGGCGCGGCGCATTGATTGTCGGCCTGTGTCTGGGAACCTTTGCCATTGCCGCGGCCGGGCTGCTTTCGGGGCGCGGTGCGGCGACGCATTGGGCTTATGCCGAGCGGTTGCAGAAACTCCATCCCGACATCGCTGTCGACGCCTCGGTGCTCTATGTCGACAATGGCGACGTCGTGACTTCGGCCGGCGTAGCCGCCGGCCTCGACTGCTGTCTCCACATCGTGCGGGCCCGTTACGGCGCGGAAGCCGCACTTCGGCTCGCCCGCCAGATTGTCCTGTCCCCGCATCGGCAGGGCGGGCAGGCGCAATTCATCGAGCACCCGGTGGCGAGGAGCGCGGACGCCGACCGTTTCACCCAGGCCCTCGACGCGGTTCGCGCAACGCTTAGCGAAACGCACAGTCTGGACCGCATCGCCGAAGCCGCCGGCCTGACACGGCGGACCTTCACCCGCCGCTTCCAGAAATCGATCGGCACCAGTTTCGGCGAATGGCTGACCAGCCAGCGGATCGAACTGGCGCAGCGCCTGCTGGAGGCAACCGAGAAATCGGTGGACATCGTGGCCTTCGAGGCCGGCTTCGGCAGCGCCACGTCGCTGCGCCAGCATTTCGCCGCCCGGCTCAGGACGTCGCCGGCGCAGTACCGGCGCGAATTCTCGCAGCGCGCCGATCAGGACGAGCGCATGGCGCACGCCCTTTCGTCCTGATCCGCTCAGTTCCGCTTGATCGCCCGTGCCGGATTACCCACCACGGTGGTGTTGTCGGGCACGTCGCGCGTCACCACGGCACCGGCACCGACGATGGCGCCCTCCCCGATGCTGACGCCGCCGAGGATGACGGCGCTGCCGCCGATCCAGGCGTTGGCGCCGATGTCGACCGACCTGGCGATTTCCAGCCCGGCTTGCCGGCCCGCGGCCTCCCTGTGATGCTCGGCGCAATAGATCTGAACATTCGGGCCAAGCAGTGTTCCGTTGCCGATGCGCACCGTCGCCGTGTCGAGGATGGTGCAACCGGCATTGAGAAAGACGCCGTTGCCGAGAAAGATGTTGAAGCCGTAGGCGCAGTGGAAAGGCGCCTCGATGCGAGCGCCCTCACCCACCTTGCCGAGCAGGGCTTGCAGGCCCGGCCCGAGGTTTCCGCGCTGTCGTGGCGGCAGCGAATTGTGCTCGAAAACCGCGTCGCGCGCTATGGCGCGCAGTGCCTCCAATTCGTCATCGAGGCATGTGTACCATTCCCCGGTTGCCATTTTCACGCGCTCGGTTCCAGCCATGGCGGTGTCTCCATTTGACGTGATTGCCAAAGCACAATTGCAGTGAATGGGAAAGTGCCGGCGTCACTGCGGCTTCGAGCGCAGAATCCATTCCGATTTTCGCAGTCATGCGCTGGTCAAATCCAAAGCCTATGCTAGCCTGCTCTTGCCGGGCTGTCCTGGTCCGGGGATCGAGGGGATCAACCATGTTGTATATTCTCGCACTCCTGATCGGCGTCATTGCCGGTCTTCGCGCCATGACCGCGCCGGCCGCCGTCGCCTGGGGCGCTTATCTCGGTTGGCTGCCGGTCGCCGGCACCTGGGCGAGCTTCATGAGCCATTGGGCCGCTGTCGGCATCTTCACCATCCTGGCCATCGTCGAGCTGGTCACCGACCAGCTGCCGTCGACGCCGAGCCGCAAAGTGCCGCAGCAGTTCGGCGCCCGCATCATCATGGGTGCCTTTACCGGCGCTGTGATCGGCGCGACTGGCGGCGCCACCATCGGCGGCCTGATCGCCGGCGCCATAGGCGCTGTCATCGGCACGCTGGGCGGCGCCGAGGCGCGCGGCCGGCTGGCGGCAAGCTTCGGCAAGGATCCGCCCGCCGCCTTCATCGAGGACGCGGTGGCGATCATCGGCGGCCTGCTGATCGTAGCGGCGGTCGCATGACGGCGAAGACCTTCGACGCCATCATCATTGGCGCCGGCCAGGCCGGCACACCGCTCGCCGGCAGGCTGAACGCAGCCGGCATGAGCGTGGCGCTGATCGAGCGCAAGCTGGTCGGCGGCACCTGCGTCAACACCGGTTGCATCCCAACCAAGACGATGGTGGCGAGCGCCTATGCCGCGCATCTCGCCCGCCGCGCCGCCGATTATGGCGTGACGATCGGCGGCCCTGTCGGCGTCGACTACAAGGCGATCAAGGCGCGCAAGGACAAGGTTTCGGGCGCCTCCCGCACCGGGTTGGAAACCTGGATCGCCGGCATGGACAAATGCACGCTCTATCGCGGCCATGCGCGCTTCGAATCCGCCAACACGGTGCGTGTCGGCGATGATCTTCTGACTGCCGGAAAGATCTTCCTCAACACCGGCGGCCGCGCCTCGGTGCCCGATTTGCCGGGCATCCACGACATCGACTATCTGACCAATTCGTCGATGATGGATCTCGACGTGTTGCCGCGCCATCTGATCGTCGTCGGCGGCAGCTACATCTCGCTCGAATTCGCGCAGATGTTCCGCCGCTTCGGTAGCGAAGTCACCGTCATCGAAAAGAGCCCGCGCCTGACCGGCCGCGAGGACGAGGACGTTTCCGCCGCCATCCTGTCGATCCTCGAAAACGAAGGCATATCCGTCCATGTCGGCGCCGACGACATCGGCTTCGCCAAACAAGGCAAGGACATCGCCGTCACCTTCTCCGCCGGCAAGGCGCCTGCGGTCGGCTCGCATGTGCTGCTGGCGCTGGGACGGGTGCCCAACACCGATGACCTCGGCCTCGACAAGGCCGGTGTCGCGGTCGACAAGCGCGGCTTCGTCACCGTCGACGACCAGTTGCGCACCAGCGTGCCCGGCATCTGGGCGATGGGCGACTGCAACGGCAAGGGCGCCTTCACCCACACCTCCTACAACGACTACGAGATCGTTGCCGCCAACCTGCTCGACAACGATCCGCGCAAGGTCAGCGATCGCATCGAGGCCTATGCGCTCTACATCGACCCGCCGCTCGGCCGCTGCGGCATGACCGAGGCAGCGGTCAAGAAATCCGGCCGCCGCGCGCTGGTTGGCCAGCGGCCGATGACCCGCGTTGGCCGCGCCGTCGAAAAGGGCGAGACGCAGGGCTTCATGAAGATCCTGGTCGATGCCGACACGCGGGAGATCCTTGGCTGTTCGGTGCTCGGCCCCGGTGGCGACGAGGCGGTGCATTGCGTGCTCGACCTGATGTACGCCAAGGCGCCTGTCGACACGCTGGCGCGCGCCGTGCACATCCACCCCAACGTCTCGGAACTGCTGCCCACCATCGCCCAGGAGCTGAAGCCGCTGGCCTGATGGCCTGCGGCCCAGCCCTTCCTTTTCTGCATTGCTGCAATGCAGCAACGCCGCTTGCGCACGGCATACTCCTCCGCGCAGTCTCCATTTGAACCGATTCAGTCTGGACGCCCGATGCCCTTGCCGATTCTTGCGCTTGCCATTGCGTCCTTCTGCATCGGCACCACCGAATTCGTCATCATGGGCTTGCTGCCAGAGGTCGCCGCCGACCTGGGCGTGTCCATCCCTTCGGCGGGCTTGCTGGTCACCGGCTATGCGCTCGGCGTCGTCTTCGGCGCGCCTGTCGTCGCCATGGCCACGGCGCACCTGCCGCGCAAGCCTGTGCTGGTCGGGCTGACCGCTTCGTTCGTCGTCGGCAATCTGTTCTGCGCCATCGCACCTGACTATTGGACGCTGATGGCCGCGCGCGTCTTCACCGCCTTCGGCCACGGCGCCTTCTTCGGCATCGGCTCGGTCGTTGCCGCCAGCCTGGTGCCGCGCAACAAGCGCGCCAGCGCCATGGCGCTTATGTTTGCCGGACTGACGCTTTCCAACATCCTCGGCGTTCCCGCCGGCACCGCGCTTGGCGAAGCCTTCGGCTGGCGCGCCACCTTCGTGGCCGTGGTCGGCATCGGCCTGATCTCGGTCGCCGCCATCGCCTGGCTGGTGCCATCTGACGTAACCGAGCCGAGCGGTGGCGGACTGCGCGGCGAGTTGCGCGTGCTTGGCAAGCTGCAGGTCTGGCTGGCGATGCTGATCGCGGCCCTTGCCTCGGCCAGCCTGTTTGCCGTCTTCACCTACATCAAGCCCTATCTGACCGACGTAACGGGCCTGTCCACCTCAGCGGTCACCTGGGTGCTGCTGCTGTTCGGCGCCGGCATGACCATCGGCAACATCATCGGCGGCAGGCTGGCCGACTGGAAACTGATGCCGACGGTCATCGGCACGCTGCTGTTGCTGGCGCTGCTGTTTGTTGGCTTCATGCAGTTCGGCGCCATAGCCAGCGTCGCCATCGGCATCGTCTTCCTGTGGGGCCTGCTCATCTTCGTCGTCGTGCCGCCGCTGCAGATCCGCGTCGTCGAGGCGGCTTCCGAGGGACCGAACCTTGCCGCGACGCTGAACCAGGGCGCCTTCAATGTCGGCAACGCCAGCGGCGCGTGGATTGGCGGCGTGGCCCTTTCCGCCGGCGTTTCCTATGCCAACCTGCCCCTAGTCGGCGCGGCGCTGGCCCTGCTGGCGGTTGCCGTCGCGGTGCTGTCGCAAGCGCTCGACCGGTCGGCACCAGTTGCGACCCTTCAGGCCCCTGCCGAGTAGCTTGCGCCCATCGCGCCGGATGCTGGACCAATCGACAGCGTAGCAACAAAGATGCATGTCTTCCGCTGACTTTTCGGAGACATCCCATGCAGAAATCGATCGAACGCATCGCCGGCGAAAGCGAAGGCGTTTCCTACGAATTCCCGGTGTTCCGCTTTGGCGGCGCCGACAAGGCCGTCCCATCCGCCTATCTGCAGGCCGCACTCCATGCCGGCGAGTTGCCGGGCGTCGTCGCCATCGACGCGCTGATGCCGATGCTCAACAACGCCGAGGCCGAGGGCCGTATCAAGGGCAACATCACCATCGTGCCCTGGGCCAACCCGATCGGTCGGGCGCAATATCATTTCGGCGAACATCAGGGCCGCTTTCATCTGGGCACCCGCACCAACTTCAACCGCGGCTTTCCGCTGCTCGCCGCCCCCGACCCGGCACTCTTGCCCAACACCAGCCTTGGCGGCGCCGACCAGCGGCTGAAAAGCCGGTTGCTGCAGCTTTCGCTCGGCCACGACATCGTGCTCGACCTGCATTGCGACGATGAAGGCCTCGCCTATCTCTACGTCCACACCAGCCTGTGGCCGGCCATGGCCGATTGCGCCGCCGCCATGGGCGTCGATGCGGTCGTGCTGTGGAGCGAAGACACCGACGGCACCTTCGAGGGCGCCTCGATCATGCCCTACCAGAACGTTCCCGCCGATGTGGCCAAGCTCGACCGGCGCGTCGCCACCACCGTCGAATATCGCGGCATTCTCGATGTCGACGGCGCCCTGGCCGCCGCCGACGCCGAAGGGCTCTACCGGCTGCTGGTGACGCGTGGCGTGATCGCCGATAGCGCCCTGCCCGTGCCCGGTCCATTCACCGGCGTCGTTGCCCCGCTGGAGAACATCGACATGATGCCGGCGCCACGGGCCGGCGCTGTGCTTTACGACGTGAAACCCGGCGACCGCGTCGCCGGGGCGATCGCCTCGCCACCATCGTCCATGCGCCGGGCGAAGCCGACGGCCGCACCGAAGTGTTTGCGCCGCAGGACGGCCTCATCCTGACGCGCCGCTCGCGCCGTATCATCCGCGCCGGCGAGGACCTCTTGAAACTGGTCGGCGACAGGAAGAGCGCCGACGCCAGATCAGGCACGCTGGAGGACTGAACTTCACCGCCTTCATGGAATCCAGTTGCGCGGCTGTTCAATCGCCGCTATGGGAATCCGCATGAACATGCGTTCGACCAAGACCATTTGGTGGTGGGCCTGCTGACAGCGGCCTGTTCGAACGCGTGCGCGTGAAAATAGAGGGTGGCCGCAACGGAAAGTCCGGGCGGCCATTTGTTTTTTCAAGCCATTCCCGGGTCCGTTGCCCCAAGAAGCTGACATACCCAAGACGCTGATGGAGACGGCAATGACGATGAAGGTTCTGGAAAACGGCGCTGAACGCTTCGTGACGGCGGGTGGCGTAACCATCACCCGCGAGCGCCACGACCGGCCTTATGAGGGCGCGATCGACAGCTATGTCGATGGCTTGAATGCGCGCCGGGGCGCGGTGTTTTCCTCGAACTACGAATATCCCGGCCGCTACACGCGCTGGGACACGGCCATCATCGATCCGCCGCTGGTGATCTCGGCGCGCGGCCGCGCCATGCGCATCGAGGCGTTGAACGGCCGTGGCGAGGTCCTATTGCCGGTCATCGGCAAGGCGCTGGACAGCCTGGCGGATGTCGCCGTCGCCGAGACATCGAAGAAACTGATCCGCCTCGACGTCGCCAAACCCGGCCGAGTCTTCACCGAGGAGGAGCGCAGCCGCGTCCCTTCCGTCTTCACCGTGCTGCGCGCCATCACAGCCCTGTTCAAGACCGAGGAAGACGCCAATCTTGGCCTTTACGGCGCCTTCGGCTACGACCTCGCCTTCCAGTTCGACCCGGTCGACTACAAGCTCGAGCGCAAGCCGAGCCAGCGCGACCTTGTGCTGTTCCTGCCCGATGAGATCCTGGTCGTCGACCACTATTCGGCCAAGGCCTGGACCGATCGTTACGACTATGCGGGCGAAGGATTTTCGACCGAAGGCCTGCCGCGCGACGAAATCGCCGAGCCGTTCAAGATCGCCGACCGTATCCCGCCGCGCGGCGACCACGAGCCGGGCGAATACGCCAACCTGGTGCGCCGCGCCATGGAGAGCTTCAAGCGCGGTGACCTGTTCGAGGTCGTGCCCGGCCAGATGTTCTACGAGCGTTGCGAGACGCAACCGTCCGAGATTTCGCGCAAGCTGAAGTCGATCAACCCCTCGCCCTATTCCTTCTTCATCAATCTGGGCGAAGGCGAATATCTGATCGGCGCCTCGCCGGAAATGTTCGTGCGCGTCAACGGCCGCCGTGTCGAGACCTGCCCGATCTCGGGCACCATCAAGCGCGGCGACGACGCCATCTCCGACTCGGAGCAGATCCTGAAGCTGCTCAACTCCAAGAAGGACGAATCAGAGCTAACCATGTGCTCGGACGTCGACCGCAACGACAAATCGCGGGTCTGCGAGCCGGGTTCGGTGCGCGTCATCGGTCGCCGTCAGATCGAGATGTATTCGCGCCTGATCCACACCGTGGACCACATCGAGGGCCGTCTGCGCGAAGGCATGGATGCCTTCGACGCCTTCCTGTCGCATGCCTGGGCGGTCACCGTCACCGGCGCGCCGAAACTGTGGGCCATGCGCTTCATCGAGCAGAACGAGAAGAGCCCGCGCGCCTGGTATGGCGGCGCGATCGGCATGGTCAACTTCAACGGCGACATGAATACGGGCCTGACGCTACGCACCATTCGCATCAAGGACGGCATCGCCGAGGTGCGCGCCGGCGCCACATTGCTCTTCGACAGCATTCCCGAGGAAGAAGAAGCCGAAACCGAACTGAAGGCATCCGCCATGCTCTCCGCCATTCGCGACGCCAAGGCAGGCAATTCCGCCAGCACCGAGCGCACCACCGCGCGCGTCGGCGACGGCGTCAACATCCTGCTCGTCGACCACGAGGACAGTTTCGTCCACACGCTGGCCAACTATTTCCGCCAGACCGGCGCCAATGTCTCGACCGTGCGCTCCCCGGTTCCGGAGGAGGTCTTCGACCGGCTGAAGCCCGACCTCGTCGTGCTGTCCCCCGGACCGGGCACGCCGAAGGACTTTGACTGCGCCGCCACCATCAAGAAGGCGCGTGCCCGCGACCTGCCGATCTTCGGCGTCTGCCTTGGCCTGCAGGCCCTGGCTGAGGCCTATGGCGGTGAACTCAGGCAACTGCACATACCGATGCATGGCAAGCCGTCACGCATTCGCGTCTCCAAGCCAGGCATCATCTTCTCCGGCCTGCCCAAGGAAGTCACCGTCGGCCGCTACCACTCGATCTTCGCCGATCCGGTGCGCCTGCCCGACGATTTCATCGTCACGGCCGAGACCGAGGACGGCATCATCATGGCTTTCGAGCACCGCAAGGAGCCGATCGCCGCGGTGCAGTTCCACCCGGAATCGATCATGACGCTCGGCCACAATGCCGGCATGCGCATCATCGAGAACATCGTTGCCCATCTGCCGCGCAAGGCCAAGGAAAAGGCCGCCTGACGTCGATGGCCGAAACCGAAAGCACGATGGCGATCGCGGCCAAGGCCGCAGCGAAGCGCAAGGTCGCCAACCTTGCCTTCTGGTCGATCGTGGTCGCCTTTGTCGTGCTCGGCCTGAAGCTTGCCGCCTGGTACGTCACTGGCTCCGTCGCCCTCTACTCGGACGCGCTGGAATCAATCGTCAACGTCATTGCCTCGGTCGCCGCCTTCTGGGCGATCCAGGTCAGCTACAAGCCGGCCGACCAGGATCATCCCTTCGGCCACCACAAGGCGGAATACTTTTCGGCGGTTTTGGAAGGCGTGCTGATCGTGCTCGCCGCCCTTTTGATCCTCAATGAGGTCTGGCGCTCCTGGCAGGCGCCCGCGCCGCTCGACCAGCCCTGGAAAGGCCTTGCCATCAACGGCGTCGCCACCGTCATCAACGCCTTCTGGGCGTGGACGCTGATCCGCGCCGGCAGGGCGGAGAAATCGCCGGCGCTGGTCGCCGACGGCAATCATATCATGACCGATGTCGTCACCTCGATCGGCGTCTTCGGCGGTCTGGTAGGGGCGATATTGACCGGCTGGCAGATCCTCGATCCGGCACTCGCCGTCATCGTGGCGCTGAACATCCTGTGGCAGGGCTGGCACGTGATCGGCTCGTCGATGAACGGCCTGATGGACCGCGCCGTCGACACGCAGGCGCACATGCGCATCCGTGACGTCATCTCGGCCAATTGCAAGGGCGCGCTCGAGGTGCACGACCTGAAGACGCGCATCGCCGGCCGCGCCACCTTCATCGAGTTCCATCTGGTCGTCGATGCCGACATGACGGTCGGCGCCAGCCATGTCATCTGCGACCGCATCGAGGATGCGCTGAAGGCCGAGATCCCCTCGGTACGCGTCACCATCCATGTCGAGCCTGACGACGAGGCGAAGCTTCCCAAGGGCACGACGGCGGTGCCCTTCGCGTGAGGCGATCCTTCGTCACGACCTTGGAAAATTAGCCGAAGCCTCTCGACTTCGTCATCCACGGGCGGAGCAGGGGCGAAGCTCCGTCGCGGAGACCCGAGGATCCATGCCGCGACCTGGGACGAGCACATGGCGGAACAGAATTCTGCACCGCAGCAGCGCTCAGGAGTCCCGGCATGGATCCTGTGGTCTGCGCCGCGTCGCTTCGCTCCTTGCTCCGCCATAGGATGACGAAGCACTGGTGTTCAAGGCGCGCAGGCCGATTGCGGCATCGGCTGCAGCCGGTAGACCTTGTCGTCGGATTTCGTCTTGCCGTCGGCGGCCTTCGAACACAGATCGACGATCGCCAGGCTGCTGTTGGGATTGGCCAGCATCATCGTGCCGTTGGCGCTGCGCTTGAGGAAAATCTCCTTCTGCGCGATGTCACAGGAGAAATCGCTCATCTTCGAACTTGCCGCGCAGCGCCACTGGTCGGCCTCGCCCTGGCAGGAATAGGTCTGCGTGACCTTACCCGATTTCTGCCGCGTGGTGACCGAGACGGCGATATCGGCGCCGTCAGGCCAGTTGGCGGCATCGCCGCCCGAAGCGAAGGACGCCAGTTCCACCGGCCCGCGGAAAACCCGGATCGACTGCGTCAGCTGGTTGGGATGCGAACTGAGATGCGCTGCGTCATAGTCGCGGCCGTAGCAGAACGCCTGGTCAGGCTTCAGCCGCTCGCGCAGCGGGGCCCCGAGCGCCGGGTCGATCGGATCGATGCGCGCGAATTCAGCCTTGCAGGTCGCGGCCGGCATCGGGTCGAGGCGGAAATTGTCGTCCTCCTTGCCCAGCGCCTGCCTGTCATATTCCGCCTTGCCGAGTTGCTCCTCCGAATCCGGATCCAGGTAGATATCGGGCGACAGGTCAGACAGCAGCAGCCGTCCCTTCTCGTCGACCTTCAGCGACGCCAGCGTGCGGTCGCAGTCCATGCCGCAATGGATCGGGCCGGTCTTGCCGTCCTCGGACGCGTGGTTGCACCAGCCCCCAGCCCATTCCGGCGCCTTGGCGCCGCGCACCGTGGTGGTGACGAAGGCATTGTAGGACGTGTCGGAGGGGGCTGGTTCCTCGTTCGGACGGCTGACCGGATCATGGCCGTAGTAGAAGAAAATCCGCGCCACCTTCTGACGCGGGTGTGCCTTCAGGTGGGCGGCATCATAGACGCGGCCGAAACAGGCATCGGCGCCGTTCGGGCTGAGTTCAGTGAGCTTGAGCGCATCATCGGCCAAGGCCGAGCCGGCAAGCACGCCAAGCAGCGCGGCGCCAAATCCGGCGCGGACAACTGTCTTCCATTCCGAAAACGCCCATCCCCTTAATGCCATGTAACCTCTCCCTCCTCGCATCGACAGGATGCAACGTCATTTTATGCTAGTATTGTGGCCGCAGCCACGCAACTTGCGGTGGCCGCCAAGCGGGGGAGGATGCGATGCGCCGGCGCGATATGTTCCGTGCGGTTCTTGCCGGAACCGGAGCATTTTTCGGCCTGCGCGTGGTGCAGGCAGCGGCCACGGAGCCCGCCAGGCAGAAGGTCGCCTACCACCTCAGCGATCTCGACAAGGTCAATTTCGTGCTTGGCAACATCAAGAACCACTATGACGGCACCGGCGGCAATGTCGACATCGTGCTGGTCGTACATGGTCCAGCGCTTGCCGCCTTCAAGTCGAAAGGCATATCGGCCGCAGTCTCCGGCCGCTTCGCCGGCCTGGTGCGGCAGGGGCTCGAGCCGCAGGCCTGCGCCAACACCATGCAAGGCATGGACATTTCGCTCGCCGACCTGCTCGCCGGTTTCCATGCCGCCGACAAGGGCGGCGTCGTCAAGCTCGCCGAACTGCAGGGCCAGGGCTACGCCTATCTGCGTCCCTGAGGCTTGAACATCTGGGGGGCAAAGGCCTACGAAGGACGGCAACCATCCCGGAGGAACAGCAGTGCCAGCCACCGCCACCCTCAGCATCCCCGATCTCGCCGGCAAGGCGGTACTGGTCACCGGTGCGTCGACCGGCATCGGGGCGGCACTCGCGCTGGCCTATGCCGAGCAGAAATCCAGGGTGGCGCTGCACTACAATTCCAGCCGCGAAGCCGCCGAAAAGCTCGGCAAGACGATTGCCGACAAGGGCGGCGAGGTGTTCCTCGTCCAGGGTGACTTTTCCGTTTCCGCCGATGTCGAACGCGTCGTCGAGGACAGCGCGCGGCATTTCGGCCGGCTCGATGGGCTGGTCAACAACGCCGGCGGCATGCTTGGCCGCGTGCCCTATGCCGAGCAGACCGAAGCGCACTACGATGCGGTGATGGACCTCAACGCGCGTTCGGTGCTGACCGCGTCGCGCAAGGCAATCCCATGGCTGAAGAAGCAGGGCGGATTCATCATCAACACATCGTCGATCGCCGCCCGCAACGGCGCCGCCGGCGGCGCCGGGCTGTATGGTTCGGCCAAGGCGTTCGTCTCCAATGTCACGCGCGGCATGGCCAAGGAACTGATCGGCTTCGGCATCCGCGTCAACGCGGTGGCGCCGGGCGTCATACTCACACCCTTCCATGAGCGCTATTCGACCGAGGAGCAGATAAGGGGCATGGTCGCCACCATTCCCCAGGGGCGCGCCGGCACCGCGCAGGATTGCGTCGGCGCCTATCTGTTTCTCTCTTCCGATCTTCTGAGCGGCTATATCACCGGCCAGGTGATCGAGGTGAATGGCGGCCAGTTGATGCCTTGAGCGGCGGCCTGCATACTGGCGATCTGCATATTCTTGTCGAAAACCTTGAAGGGAGACAATGGAATGTACGGACTGATCGGCAAGATGCGGGCGGCGCGCGGCCAGCGTGACGCGGTCATGGACCTTCTGCGTGCCAGCACCCGTGCCCTGCCGGGTTGCCTGAGCTATATCATCGCCCGCGACCCCGCCGATGCCGATGCGATATGGGTCACCGAAGTGTGGACCGACGCCGAAAGCCACAAGGCCTCGCTGCAGCTTCCCGAAGTCCAGGCGGCGATCGCCAAGGCGCGGCCGTTCATCGCCGGCTTTGAATTCCAGGTCGAAACCCACCCAGTCGGCGGCTTCGGGCTCGCCGACGGCAAGACCGGCTAGGCTCAGGACTCACTGATTGATCCAGAAGGTGGCGTTGGCGGCGATGCAGATGGCAGACATGAAGGTGCGCACACCGCGGTCATAGCGAATAGGATACGCGCCCAATCCTTGCCTGCCGAACATGTTCGCTGTGGCGCACGCGATAGATTGCGGCGTGGTGCGGGATCGGTACCAGAGATCAAAATTTGTAGGCCAGACCAATTCGCACATCTTGCGACGTGAGCTCGATTTCTTGGTCGTTGGAGAACCCCGGCAGGAACGGTTGTTGGGTCTCGCTGCCGAAGTCAGCATACCGATATTCGGCGCGGAATATCAGGTTGTCCGTGAAGGCGTAGTCCACGCCAGCGCCAATCGTCCAGCCCGTCATCACTTCGTTGATTTCACCGTCGGCCCCTACATAATCATAGGTTCCCTTAACCTGCGCGAACGCCAGGCCGCCCGTGACGTAAGGGAGCCACCGGTCAACGGCATAGCCGAGACGACCGCGCAGCGCGCCTGTCCATTCGACATCGGTAGACACAGCGTTCGGGGGATTGGGGACCCCTGCCGCCGACACGATGATATCCGGCCCGCCGTTTTGACCGCTCCAGGCGATGTCACCCTCGACGCCAAGGACCATGTTGTTCGAAAACTGGTAGTTATAACCGGCGTACCCGCCGAAAACCCCGCCGTCGGCGTTGTTGTGCGCGGTCTCGTTCGTGCCGCCAAGCAGATGGTCGGAATCACCCCAACCATAGCCACCCTGCACGCCCAGATAGCCGCCGCTCCAGTTGAATGTCGAAGCGACTGGAGCTACCGCCATCGGGTCGGCGGCGAATGCGGCGCTGGTCATCAGGGTCGCAACAAAGGTCCAACCAAAAATCGAAGTCCGCATACTGCTCAGCCCCAGCAAAATTCAGAGTTACCGCCTGACTTTTCTCCTAACAGCAAGCGCGGTCCTACGCAGTCCCATTTTTGTCACAACTGAGCGAAATAGAACTGTTCATGACGACTGATGCCTGTAGGCGGGTCATAGATTTGCGTTGCGATTCTTCATGATAGCTGCGCGCAGCAAGTTTCCGGGAGTGGTGACAAGGAAGACGGTGGCTAAGAGAACCAAGAGCGCGTCACTTACGCTTGGCTGTATGGTGCACAACCCGGCAAGGAGCGCGTCCTCCCGCTACCAAACAAGACTTTATGGCGAAAGCTTAAAACAAGCGCGCCTCAGAAACGATAGTTCAGCCCTACCATGACGGCCTGCATCGTTAGGCTCCGGTCGAAGTGATCTGCTGTGAATTGTGGAACTTTGCCTGGAGTTCGCTGAGATGAAGCGGTTCTGCGTTTCCGCGAAACGATGAACCGCTCCAAGGCAGGCATCCTTTTTCGGCGCGGCGGGGTTCGCATCGTCCCGCTTCGAGTCTAAGACCAAAACATGGATTCCTCGGCCGAGCAGCCCCCAGACCAGCCCACCATCGAGCGCATGGCGCGCCTGCACAAGCTCTGGCAATGGCTGGCCCTGCTGGTCGTCTCGACGCTGTTTGCCGGTGCGCTGGAACTCGCCGCGCTGCCGGCGGCGTTGCTGATCGGACCGATGCTGGCGGCGATCCTCGCCGGCACCAACGGCGCCGGGGTGCGCGTGCCGCGCCTTCTGTTCGGCGCCGCCCAGGCAGTCGTCGGCTGCCTCGTCGCTGCGTCGATCTCGACTGGCATCTTTCCCGTTTTCTACCGGGAATGGCCGCTGTTCCTCGGTGTGGTGATTGCCACCGTCACAGCCTCCAGCCTGCTCGGTTGGCTGATCAGCCGCTGGCGCATCCTGCCCGGCACCACCGCCGTCTGGGGCTCGTCGCCAGGTGCCTCCACCGCCATGGTGCTGATGGCCGGCGCCTTCGGCGCCGACCAGCGCCTCGTCGCCTTCATGCAATATCTGCGCGTCATCTTCGTGTCGATGACCGCGGCTCTCGTTGCCAAGATGTGGGTCGACACGTCAGGCGTTGAAGTCCCCGCCATCATCTGGTTTCCGCCGATCGATCCGCATGCCTTCGCCGCCACCATCGGCATCGCGCTTGTCGGCGGCCTGTCGGGAAAACTGCTCAGGCTGCCCTCGCCCCTCTTCCTCGGCACCTTCATCCTCGGCTCCATCACCCATCTCGGCCTTGGCGTGGAAATGCAGTTGCCGCCATGGCTGCTGGCCGTCAGCTACGCCTTGGTCGGCTGGTCGATCGGCCTGAACTTCACCCGGCCGATCCTGCGCCATGCGGCGCGCGCCTTGCCGCAGATCATTGCCTCGATCGTGGCCTTGATCGCCTTTTGCGGCGGCCTCGCCTTCATGATCAGCCATCTGCTCGGCATCGATCCGCTGACCGCCTATCTGGCGACCAGCCCCGGCGGCATGGACAGCATCGCCATCATCGCCGCCGCCGCGCACAACGTCGACATCTCCTTCGTCATGGCATTGCAATCGGCACGCTTCCTGATCGTGCTGCTGCTCGGCCCGAGCGTGGCGCGGTTGGTGGCGAGAAACGTGAGGGAGTGAAAGGATCTGGCTCCGCGAATGCCGGGACATGCATCTAGGCTTCGATCGTCTCGCCATCCATCACGAAATGGAAGCGTCCGGCGTCGAAGCGCAGATGCAGCCGACGATACCGCACGAAGTAGCGAACCCCTACGACAACCGCGGACAAACCGGCCAGCGCCCCAACGCCAAGCGCCCAGCGCGGGCTGAAACTGTCGGCCACCCAGCCGACGATCGGCGCGCCAATGGGGGTGCCGCCAAGCGCAATGGCCATCAGGATCGCCATCACCCGCCCGCGCATGGCAGGCTCGGTTGAGAGCTGCACCAGGCTGAGCGTCGAGGTGGTGATCGTCTGGGCGGAGACGCCGATGACGACGAGTGCGAGGCCGAACAGCCAGTAATTGGGCATGATCGCGGCCAGGCCGAAGCCAAGGCTGAAGATCGCGATCCCGGCCAGAAGAAACACCAGGCGCGGCTGCTCGCGCCTGGCGGCCAGCAGCGCGCCGACGACCGATCCGATCGCCATGGCCGACGTCAGCAGCCCGTATTGGCTGGCACCGGCGTGAAAGACGGTGACTGACATGGTCGAGATGAAGATTGGGAAGTTGAAGCCGAACGTACCGATCAGGAAAAGCATGAGGAGGATGGCTCTTAGATCGGGGCGTTTCCAGACATAGCGAAAACCCTCAACAAGGCTTCCACGGCCCCGCTGCGCCTTGTCCTTGAGATGCAGCTCACCGATGCGCAGCAGGCAAAGCGAGCCGAGCACGGCGGCAAACGACGCCGCGTTGATCAGGAAGACCCAGCCTGAGCCGACGGAAGCGATCAGGACCCCGGCTACCGCCGGGCCGATCATCCGCGCCGCGTTGAAGGATGTCGAGTTCAGCGCCACCGCGTTCGACAGATCGGTCTCGCCGACCAGATCCGAGACGAATGTCTGCCGCGCCGGCGCGTCGAACGCGGCGGCGGAGCCGAGCAGGAGCGCGAACACATAGACCTGCCACAACTGAACGAGGCCGGAGACGGTGAGCAGGCCGAGGCCAAGCGCAAGCAGGCCCATGGTGCCTTGCGTGGCGAGCAACAGCTTGCGCCGGTCGAGACGATCGGCGGCAAAACCCGTCCATGGCAGCAGGAGGACCTGCGGCGCGAACTGCAGCGCCATCACCACGCCCATCGCGGTCGCGTTGTTGTGGGTCAGCTGGGTCAGCACCAGCCAGTCCTGCGCGGTGCGCTGCATCCATGTTCCCACATTGGACACGATCGCGCCGCCAGCCCATATCCGATAGTTGAAATTGGCCAGTGAACGGAACGTGCCTTTTGCCGGAGCGCTCATCCGTCGGCCGGGAAATTGCCGCCGTTGAAGAGGCCGAACATGCGTGCCATCACCACGCCCATGAGGAGGGTGCCCAGCCCCAGCGCGACGACATCAGCCGTGGATCGCAGGTCGAAATCTCCGACGCGGAGCACCAGGAGATAACCGATCGCCAGGTTCAGAAACCCCCACAGCACGTTCACCGTCGAGGAGGAGCGTCCCTCGCCGCGCGGCTTGGCGAAGGGACTTTGAAAAGGCCGCCCCATCACGCCACTGACGAAATGCGGCACGGCATTAGTCAGCACAGCGCCGCCGAAGAAATAGGACGCACAGTCGATCCATTGCATCGTCAGGCACTCCCCTTGGCCAGGAGATCGAGGATGTCCCGCGTCGTGCCGCTTTCGCCCAGCCTCGGGAAGATATGCGCGATGCTGTTGGTGTGGGCATCAAGGTTGGTATCGGTCATGGCGTCGAGGGCGAGCGTAACGTTGAACCCGAGATCGCGGGCATGGCGGGCTGTCGCCTCGACACCCATGCTGGTGGCGACGCCGGCGATCACCACCTGGGTTACGCCCTCGCCCTTCAGCCACGCTTCGAGATCAGTGTTGACGAAGGCACCCGCCGTCCGCTTTGTCACCATGTGGTCTGTCGGCTGCTGCCTCAATTCGGCGACAAGATCGGTCCAGCCGGCGGGACGGGCTCCCGGGCGAGGGGCCTGCTCCGTCCGGCCAGGAGGCGCGCCGGCAACATTGACGAGCACGACCGGCAAGTCACGAGCGCGGAACGCTTCGGCGAGCGTGCAGGCCTGCTTCACGACCTCGGCCATCGGATGGACAGCAGGCAAGGAGACGATGCCTTTCTGCAGGTCGATGACGACGAGTGCCGTTTTCTGGTCAAGCGTGGTGACTGCCATCCGTGTTTTCCTTCCGATGGTTGGAGCCGGACGATTGATTAAAAGTCCGCGAGACGTCTAAGCAGTTCGACGGCGCCTGCGAGTTGCTCCTGCTCCTCGCGGTCAAGCTTCATCTGGATGGCGCGGAACAACCAATCCTGCCGGGCTGCCCGCCCGGTCGCGATCATCTCCCGGCAGGCGGGTGTGAGCGACAGGATGGTCTGCCGGCCATCGGCCGGATCCGGCGAACCTTGCACCAGACCGGCCACTTGCAGTGCTGAAATAATGGCGCCCATCGATTGCGGACGCATATCCTGAGCGCGCGCCAGCATCGTGACCGTCGCCGGACCCTCTCGGTCAAGATGCAGCAGCGCCGACTTCTGCGACGTGGTGAGGTCGCCGGTATCAGCTTGTTCGCGCAGACGCCGGATCAGCCTGCCGGCTACAACCCGAAGCTCCGCCGCCAGCGCCAGCGCACGCGCGGCTTCGGGGTCGTTCTGCGGCGGCAATTGATCTTTCATCCTCGCCTTGTGGCACATACGAAGGTAAACTTCAAAGTTTTCCTTCGTATGTGAAAATCACAAGGCCGTGAGCCGCTCGGCTCACCTTGGCCTACCGCCCTTCAGCCAGCCGCTCAGGAAGGAAATCGACGAACACACGAACCTTCGGCGACAGATGGCGATTGGAGGGCCACAGCATCCGGAACTGGCCACGCCCATCGACATGATCATCAAGGACGGTGCGCAGCCTGCCGTCGTGCAGCGCCCCGCGCACCAGGAAATCGGGCATGCAGCCGATGCCGAGGCCGGCGATGGTGGCGCCCTTCAACGCTTCCATGTTGTTGCAGGTCAGCCTCGAGCGTATCCGCGGTTCAGCACCCCCGGCAATGAACGGCCAGTCGAGCAACCTGCCGCTGTTGAGAAAGCGGAAATTTATGCCGAAATGCCTGATGAGATCCGCCGGCACGCCGGGGGTGCCGTGGCGGTCGAGGTAGGAGGGCGCCGCGCACAGCAGCATGCGAAAGGGCGCAACGGGTCTCGACACCAAGCGTGAATCGGGCAGTTCGCCACTGCGGATCGCGACATCGATGCCTTCGTCGATCACGTCCACAATGCGATCGTTGAAATCGATATCAAGCTCGATCTCGGGATAGCGCTCCATGAACTCCGACAACACCGGCAGCAGCAGGTGATAGGTGACAATCGGGGTCGAGACGCGCAGCCGTCCGTGCGGCGTTTCGCGTGTCCGCGACAGCATCGCCTCGGCATCGTCGATGTCGTCGAGGATGCGGCGCACCCGCTCGTTGAACAGCCCGCCCTCCTCGGTCAGTCCGATCCGCCGCGTGCTGCGCTGCAGGAGCCGCACCCCGAGCTCCTGTTCGAGCCGGGCGACGCTCTTGCCGACAGCGGAAGCCGAGATGCCGAGCGCTCGGCCGGCGGCGACGAAACTGCCGAACTCGGCGGTGCGGGCAAAGGCCATCAGGCCGCTGAGACGATCCATTGCATCAATCCATTCGAGCGTTTCGGTCCGGTATATCTGGAGATAACATACCATTTTGCCGCAAATGTCGTCGACCTATCTTGTCGTTGGGACCGGCGCTGCCACTGAGCGGAATGCCGGCAGATTGTACTTCAGATAGGAAAATCCATGACCTTGAAGACGAGAACCGGCGCGGCCGAGAGATGGCTGGTGCTGCTGTCGGTATGCCTTGCCGCGATGACGATGCCCTTGACCTTCACCGGCCCGGCCGTCGCGCTCTCGCGCATCGCGGCCGATCTCGGCGGCAGCCCGATCGCGCTCAACTGGGTGACCAATGCCTTCATGCTGACCTTCGGCGCCAGCCTGATGGCGGCCGGAGCGCTGGCCGACAACCATGGCCGCAAGCGTATTTTCCTCTCTGGCCTCTGCCTCTATGTCACTGCATCACTGGGCGCGATGCTGGCGCCCGACATCGTCTGGTTCGACATGTTCAGGGCGGCGCAAGGGATCGGCAGTGCCCTGGCCTTCGCCGGCGGCGCCTCTGCACTTGCCCAGGAATTCGAGGGACCGTTGCGGCTGCGCGCCTTCAGTTTCCTCGGCACCAGTTTCGGCATCGGCCTCGCCTTCGGCCCGATCGCCTCCGGCCTGCTCATCTCCGCATTTGGCTGGCGGTCGATCTTTGTTCTGGTCGCGGCGCTCGCGATCGCAGCCGCGGCGCTGGGCCTGCGCACCATCAGCGAATCCCGCGACCCGGATGCGACCGGCCTCGACTGGGCGGGAGCCGGCATTTTCACCGTCGCGCTGGCTTCACTGACTTATGGTGTCTTGCAGGCACCACAGAGCGGTTGGGCCGATCTCCTCGTCATCGCCCTGCTTGCAGCGGCGGTCCTCTTCTTCGCCGCGTTCGTGATCGTCGAGCGGCGTGTGCGGCGGCCGATGCTCGATCTCACCTTGTTTCGCTTTCCCCGCTTCGTCGGCGTCCAGTTCCTGGCAGCGGCGCCCGCCTATGGCTTCGTCGTCCTGCTCGTGCTCTTGCCGATCCGCTTCATCGGCATCGAAGGGATGAGCGAGATCAAGGCGGGGCAATTGATGATCTGCCTCTCGGGGCCATTGCTGATCCTGCCCCTGCTCGCCGGCCAGCTGGCGCGCTGGGTCGCGCCGGCCACAATCTGCGGCGCGGGCCTGCTCATCGCCGCCGCTGGGCTTGGCTGGCTGAGCCTGACACCACCGGTCGACATCGCACTGGTGGCGCCGCTGATGTTGATCGGCGTCGGTATCGCCCTGCCCTGGGGGCTGATGGACGGGCTTGCCGTCAGCGTCGTGCCAAGGGAACGCGCCGGCATGGCGGTCGGCATTTTCAACACCACCCGCGTCGCTTGCGAGGGCGTGGCGCTGGCCATCGTCTTGGCGACCCTGTCGGGCTTCACCGCGGCACAACTCGCCGCTCAGGGAACGACTTCCAGGGATGCGGCCGCGGCGGCGCGGTTTCTGGTGACCGGCAGCCTCAATGAAACGGCGCAACATTTGCCGACGACCAACGCCACCGTTCTGGTCCATGCCTACGAAACGGCATTCGACAGGCTGCTGATCGTGCTGGCGGCCATCACCGTCATGACTGCCCTTGTCGTCTTCCTCGGCCTGCGTCGAGGATCGGCAGCGGAACAGGATGCTGTCCCTCTTCCGGTGTGCCTGGAAGGGTGACGTCAGGCGATGACGAGGCTCGCTATGCGATCGCCGTCCAGCGTGAAGGTCATGTCGCCCTCGCCGTTGAAGCCGTTGCCTGTGACGGCGATGCGGACTTGGTAGCTGCCTTCAGCCGGCGCGATGCGGATGATGCGAAGATGGGACTTCACGCCGATATTGTCCGACTGGTTCCAGCGGGCGATCTGCTCGCGGCCCTGGAACGATCGTCCCCAGTCGCTCAAAAACGCGTCGTCGGCAAAGGCGCCAAGAAAAGCTTCGGTATCGCCTTCATTGGTGGCCTCGACAAAGCGGCGGATGGGTTCTGGTGTGGTCATCAGTCAAGCCTGTGCATCAGATCATCATCCAGCCAGCGGCCGAAGAAATAGACCAGTTGCTTGTGCCACCACGGCCAGTCATGGCTGACGTCGCCACCCCAATAGTCGACCCAGGCGGGAATGGACTTGTCGCGCAGGATCTGTTCCAGCTTGCGCGTCTCGACCAGCATCCGCTCTTCCCACGCGCCTTGCCCGCAGCAGAAGATCAGCCGCAGCGCCTTCAGGCGGCCAAGCAGCTTCTGGTCGACGATGCCGGGCAGATAGTCGAGCGGTGAATTGTAGAAGATGTCGCCGTCCAGCGCCCTGCCGAAGAAGTCGCGGGCCGAATAGACGCCCGACAGCGCGATGACGCCGCTGGCCAGTTCAGGAAAGCGGAAAACGAAGTTCGACGAGTGGTAGGCGCCCATCGAACAGCCTGAGAACAGTGGCTTCAGCTTGCGCCCGCCATTGGCTTGCGCGGCCGTGGACAGGAACTCCGGCAGTGCCTCCTCGCGCAGATAGCGGAAATAGGCCTCGTGACGGGCGATGCGGTGCGCGGCCTCGGCATGCTTGTCGAAGAAGGACTCCGAATCGATGCCGTCGACCGTGAACAGCTGGATACGGCCGGTGTCGATGAACTCGGCCAGAGCGCTCACCCCGCCCGAATCCTCGAACTGGAAGAACCGTCCTTGCGAGGTCGGGAACACCACAACCGGCCGGCCGGCATGGCCATAGCGCTTGTATTCCATGTCGCGGCCGAGATCGCGCGAGAAATTCTTGTGATAGGATATGTCCATCGCCTCACGCCTTTTCCGCGTGGATGTAGGCGACCGCCTCGCGCAGCGCCGCCGCGTCCTTCGAGCGCATCTGGTAGGCGTAATTTCCCATGGCGCGGCTGAAAACCTCTTCGATGGCCTGATGGTGGACGATCTTGTCGCGGTGCGCCGCTAGCACGTCCTCATGGCTGTGCAAATAGTGGAGGTGGCGCTTGCGGCTGGCGTAAGCGGTGAAATACTTGCCCTCATAGGGGCCACTGGCGGCGTCCTTGACCACCATGTCGGCCCAGGCCGCATAGACGTCGATGTCGAACGTGTAGTTGATCGCATCGGTCATCCAGGCGCCGGGCGGTCGCATGTTGACCTCCAGCGCGATGACACGGTCGTCGCTGGTCTCGAACAGCTCGATGTGGAAGAAGCGCTCGCGCACGTCGAACGCCTTCAGGATCTTGCGGCCGGCCTCCTCGACCGCCGGGCTGATCCGGGGGAAGCAGGTGTAGCTCATGTGGCGGTCCTTGTTGACCACCTCCATGACGCTCTGGTCGTAGCGGTGGCTGGCGGCCAGCACCACCTCGCCGTCGCGGTTGACCAGCCCGTCGAACGTCACCACCAGCCCCTCGATGAACTGCTCCATGACGAAGGTCACATCCTCGGGCTTGTCCTTGAAGAACTGATCGAGTTCCCCGGCGTTGGAGATCTTGAAGGTGTTCGAGGCGCCGGAGCCGGTGTCGGGCTTGACCACCACCGGATAGCCGACGCGGCGGATGAAGGTCATGGCCCCGGTTCGGTCGGAGCATTTGCGCTGCGCGATGGTGTCCACCCCGCTCTTGCGGAAGAAGGCGCGCATGCGGCTCTTGCGTTTCAAATTCTTCACGAAATCGAGTTTGGTGCCGTAGATGTTGAAGTCGGTGCGGATGTTGGCTTCCAGCTCCAGCCAATGCTCGTTGAGCGATTCAAAACGGTCGATGCGGCCCCATTTGTGGATGAAATGCCCCATCGCCCGGAACACGGGCTCATAGTCCTCCATGTCGGCGACACGGTAGTATTCCGAAAGCGCTGCCTTCAGCTTGCCGTCCAGCGCGTCATAGGGTGCATCGCCGATGCCGAGCACCGTGGCCCCGGCCTTCTTCAGCCGATCGCAAAAATCGGCGCCGTTGGTGGGAAAATGCGGCGAGAAGAACACGAAATTCATGGATGACCCCTCCCGACGACAGGACATCGCGGCCCCATCGACGTCCAAGTCTGGCGCATTTGCAGCGCGCGGGGAAGAGCACTCGCGTTGGGGACATTGCTCGACAAACACGGGCCCGCCATGCGGTCCCACTTGCCTCCCACGAGCCGCTCCTGTATGAGAGCCGCCATGAACACGCGCGCCACCAACGCTACCCGTCCGACCGGTTTTCCCGGCGAGACCGTGCGCGCGCTGGCTTCCACCCTGCTGCTTCTCGGCCTTATCGGCGATCGCCGGGTTCGCTGAAGGAGCGCCCGGCGGTCGAACCGCCGCGCAAGCGCATGCTCCTTGGCACTCATATCAAGCGAACGAAAATCTGGTAAAGGCGCCACTCGCCAGCACTCCGTCTGAAGGCGGATCCGCGGGCCGCCGGGAGAAACGACGATGAACGCACGAGAAGAAATCCGCCCTGATGCCGCGGTAGCCGGCAAGGACACCGCAAAGAGCATGAAGAGCCGGGGCATGCCTGATGCGGCCCGCAAATATCAACCCTATCCAACCGTTGGCCTCACCGACCGCACATGGCCCTCGAAGGTCATCGACAAGGCGCCGATCTGGTGCTCCGTCGACCTGCGCGACGGCAACCAGGCGCTGATCGATCCGATGGGCCACGATCGCAAGGCGCGCATGTTCGCGTTGCTACTCGACATGGGCTTCAAGGAGATCGAGATCGGTTTCCCCTCCGCATCGCAGACCGATTTCGATTTTGCCCGTTGGTGCATCGAAGAGGGCAACGTGCCCGCCGATGTCTCGCTGCAAGTGCTGGTGCAGTGTCGGCCGGAACTGATCACCCGCACCTTCGAGGCGCTCAAGGGCGCCACCAACCCGATCGTCCATTTTTACAATTCGACCAGCGAATTGCAGCGCCGCGTCGTCTTCGAAAAAGACATCGGCGGCATCAAGCGCATCGCGACCGACGCCGCCAAGATGATCACCGACATGGCTGCCAAGGCTGGCGGCGGCTTTCGCTTCGAATATTCGCCGGAAAGCTTCACCGGCACCGAACTCGAAGTAGCGCTGGATATCTGCAACGCCGTCACCGAGATCGTCAGGCCGACCCCCGACAACAAGCTGATCATCAATCTGCCGTCGACGGTCGAGATGTCGACGCCCAACATCTATGCCGACCGCATCGAATGGATGTGCCGCAACCTCGACAACCGGGAGAACCTGCTGATCTCGCTGCATCCGCACAATGACCGCGGCACCGGCGTCGCCACCACCGAGCTCGGCCTGATGGCTGGCGCCGACCGCGTCGAAGGCACGCTGTTCGGCAATGGCGAGCGCACCGGCAACGTCGACATCGTCACCTTGGCGCTCAACATGTACACGCAAGGTGTCGATCCGGGGATCGACTGCTCCGACATCAACCGGATGAAGGACGTCTATGAATATTCGAACCAGCTGAAGATCCCCGAGCGCCACCCCTATGTCGGCGAGCTCGTCTACACGGCCTTTTCCGGTTCGCACCAGGATGCCATCAACAAGGGCATGAAGGCGCTGAAGAAGGCCAACAAGAGCCTGTGGGAAGTGCCTTATCTGCCGATCGATCCGGCCGATGTGGGCCGTAGCTACGAAGCGATCATCCGCATCAACTCGCAGTCGGGCAAAGGCGGCATCGCCTATGTGCTGCAGGCCGATTACGGCCTCAACCTGCCGCGCAACCTGCAGATCGAATTCAGCCAGGAAATCCAGGCGATCACCGATGCCGAGGGCAAGGAAGTGCCGGCCAGGCGCATCTACGAGCGCTTTCTCGAGACCTATGTCGACCAGCCCGGCGCCCGGCTGAAATTCCTCGATCACCACACCTATCCGGACACCGCGGTCAAGGGCCGACGCGTGGTCGAGGCGACCATCCTCGACAACGGCAAGGAAGTGACGATATCAGGCACCGGCACTGGTCCGATCGACGGCTTCGTCGATGCACTGTCGCGTCATCTCGGCGTCGAGATGTCGGTTCTCGACTATTCCGAGCACTCGATGCAGCGTGGCTCGAACGCCTCGGCCATCTCCTATGTCGAGATGGAATATCCTGATGGCAAGCTGTTCGGCGCCGGCATCAACACCAACATCGTTGCCGCTTCGCTGGAAGCGGTGACGTCCGCCGCCAACCGTATCGTCGGCAAAAGGGCCGGTTGAGGCGCGACCAGAACGAAGGTCGGGACTATCCCCATCCGGTGATCGGTTCCGATCCTTCGCATCATTAACCACCGCTGAATTATCCGGTGGGGTACGTGATCGCATAATGGGTGTATACTTGTGTGGTGGTGCGGGAACGATATGATCGCGCCTCAACCTGTGCCGACTTCGAAAGGATCGACACTTGCAGCATGCGACGCCTGCCGCCCCCGCAGTGCGCGAGACACTGGAGCGACTGCTTGCCAGCGAAACGTTCGGGAGATCCGAGCGCGCGCGTAAACTGCTTCGCTATCTTGTCGAGCGCGAGCAGGCAGGGGAAGCCGACAGGCTGAAGGGCTTCTCCATCGCCATGGACGTCTTCGGCAAGGACGGCGATTTCGATCCGTCGACCGATGCCGTGGTCCGGGTGCAGGCGGGCAGGTTGCGCGACCTGCTGCAACACTATTTCGCCAACGAAGGCGTCGCCGAGCCCGTCCGCATCGCCATTCCACGCGGCGGCTATGTTCCAGCCTATGAGCTCAATGCGATCCGCCTGCCGGAAGCCCTGGAGCCTGCCGGGCAAGCGGAGGCGGCGGCTCCATCCGAACGATCCAGCGACGTGGGAGACGCTGTTCCCGCCGCTGCATTGCTGGCACCGGCCCCCTCGGTGGCGCGCCATCTCCAGTTCTTCTGGATGGCGATCGCCCTGGTCATCGCCATGCTCGGCATTCTCATCCTGCGTCAGGGCGATGGTGCCTTGCTGGCGGGAGGCGAGATGCCGGCATCGCTTGAGACCACCGGCCAAACCAGCAGCATCGTGCCGTCACCGGTGAGTGAAGCACTGCCGCTCGTCTATATCGCCGTCAAGGCCGATGGCCCCGAAGGCAACCGCGTCGCCGCATCGCTGCGCGCCGGCCTGAGCAGCTTCGATACGATCGATTTCATCGGTCGCGACGCCGTCAACACGACCGATCCGGCTACCAATGCAACCAGCTTCCTCTTCGAGGTGCTGCCTGGACCTGACGCGGGCGATGTCACGATCGAATTGCAGAGCGTGGCAACCGGACGGGTGCTTTTGTCGCGCAACCTGATTGCCGACGACAGCACTCCGGCCACAGTCGAGGACAGTATCGCCGGCATCCTCAGTTCGGCCCTTCCCGCTTCCGGCACGATCTACAGTTATATCGAGCAAAGCGGCATTCAGAACGGCCTGACGCAGTGCCTGCTGCTCAACGGCAAATACTATCTCGACCAGAACGCCAGAACCCACGAGGCCGCTTATCGCTGCCTGGAAACCCTGGCCAACAACGGTGCAAAATCATCGCTGGTTTATTCCGAACTCGCCTCGCTGCACCTCGAGGCAGTGAACGACCACTACGCCTATCCGCCGGATGCGACGATCGAGAGGGCGCTGACATTTGCCCACCGCGCAGTGCAGATGGGGCCGACCAGCCCTTCAGCGCATCGCGCCTATGGCTACATCTATTCGCGCCTTGGTAATGCCGACGAAGCGCTGCGCTGGATGCGCAAGGCCTATGACCTCAATTCCTACGATGTCGCCATGGCCGCCGCCTATGGCTATGGGCTGGTTTTCGCCGGCCGCTACGCCGAGGGAACACCGCTTCTGGCCCATGCCGTGGATGTCTCCAGTGGCCATCCGACATGGTGGGATTTCGGACTCTTCGCCGGCGAATTCATGCTTGGCGACATGGACAAGGCCACCATAGCCAGCAACGCGTTGAGAACGACTGCAACAAAATCGCATTATCTCGCCGCCCGGCTGATCGGCGCCAAGATCGCTGGCCATGACAATCAGGCGCGCAAGTTGATCGATGAACTGACCGCCAAATTTCCGAATTTTGCCGCCAATCCACGCGCAACCTTCGTCGACAGGAAATACCCGGCCGACCTGACCGATCGGCTGGTCAATGCCTTGCACGCCGCCGGGCTCGGCAACGCCAGCTAGCACGAACGACATGCAGGACCGTAGCATGACGCACCACGCCACGAAGAATACGGTGCGCTCCGATCACCAAGTGTCAATTGGCCTTGGGGTTCTGCCGGCAACCGTTGCCAATCGCGAAGATTTTACTGGCTATCGCCCTGGACAAGGAGCAATTCAGCCACATTCGATCTCGCGCATCCTGCAATAATAAATAATTCAAAGCCTTCAGCTTTCATGACCTCATCGCTTTTTGCCGCTGAACAGGGTGTTGGTTCGAAGACCATCGTCCTGCTGCATGGTTTCGGTGGCTGCCACGACGTCTGGCGCGAGGTGATCTCCTCGCTGGCGCCTTCCGCGCGCACGCTGGCCTATGATCTGCCGGGGCACGGGCTGTCGCTCGATTTTCCCGCGGCCGGTCCAGCCAAGGTGGCGGCAAAGGCCATTCTCGCCGATCTGTCGGCGCGTGGGCTGAAGCGCGTTCATCTCGTCGGCCACTCGATGGGCGGCGCGGTGGCGACGCTGATGGCGTTGGCCGAGCCCGGAAAAGTGGCCTCGCTGACGCTTCTGGCTCCAGGCGGCTTTGGCCCCGAGATCAACGGCCCGCTGTTGCGCCGCTTTGCCGGCGCCGTCGACAAAGCCGAGATCCACGCTTGCCTTGCCGCCATGTCAGGCCCCCGCAGCCTCCCTGCGGAGCGCATCGTCGACGTGCTTTGCGACATGCGCAAGCGTTCCGGCCAGTTGCCGAAGCTTGTCGAGATCGCGGCCGGCATGACCACGGACGATCGGCAAGGCGTCATCCCGCGCGACCGCCTCGAAGGGCTGAACATGCCGGTGATGGTGGTGTGGGGAACAGATGACACAGTGCTGCCCTTTACCCAGGCGGATGGTCTGCCGGCGCATTTTCATGTGCATCATGTGCTGGAGGCTGGCCATATGCTGGCCGAGGAAGCCCCAGACCTCGTCGCCGAGATCATTCGCCGCAACATCAACCGCCGCGCCAGGCGACATCGCCTGAAATTCGCCGCCGCGGCCAGCTGACTCTGTTGGGCGCGATGCCTTCCGGAACGTCTTGATCCCACCGATCTCGCCAGTGCATTTTGCCGGCGTCTGTGTTAACTCCGTGTTAACCAAACCCGCGAGGCGAACGCCAATGAAGGAAGCAGGCGAGAAGATAAACGATCCGTCGAAAACACTGTCCGACGCCATCCGTGATGTGAAGAATGCCTTTGCCGACCGTGACGACGTCGTCGTCGATATGCGCGAAGCTCATCGCATGCGCCTCGATTTGCTTGCCGCGGAACTGGCGCCGGTTTTTGCCGATGTTCCTGCCGACATGGACAATTTCGACTTCGTCGTCTCGTCCGGCTTGCAGCCGCGGCTGTGGATCGACGCCGTCAGCCATGTCGCGATGGGACGGGACCGCCGCACCTATCGCTTCCTCAGGGACACCCGCGTCGGCCGTGTGGTGCTTGCCGAATCGACCGAGATGAAGTCCGTTGCCGATTCCGTGACGCGCTACGTCGCCGAACGTGTCGTCGAGCGTCAGAGGATGATGGAAGGTGGCGTCGAGCCGGCCGTCGCCGGCCTGAAACGCGCCGACGTTCGGGAAGCCGAGCCACCATTGCGGTCGACGACGCGCGGCGCGGGCTGGTCGGCGTTCCTGTCCGGCCTTGGCCTGATCGCCGCTGGCGCGCTGGTTGGGCTGGCGGTGTCGGTCGCCTTGTTCTGGGACCGCATCGTGGCCATGGTCCTCAGCCTGCGACCGTAGCGGCTGGAGCACCCAGTTCCAGCGTCTGCAGATCGGATGGCGGTATTGCTGGCCCGGTCAGGCCACGCCGGGTAAGCTGGATCCGCCAATTGCCCTTTTCGCCGTCGATGTCGAACAGATTGTACTGCGCCGCCGGGTGCTTGCCGCCCGGCGCCTGGCCGGCGGCGGCGACGCCGACCACCGGAACCCGGGTGCCCCGGGTGCCGATGAAGAACAGCGACGGCAGGTGCGAATGGCCGTGCAGGACGAGCTCGGCGCCATGGCGGCGAATGATCTTGTGGAAGCGGGCAATGCCGAACAGCCGCTTTTGCTGCGCGACCGCGCCGCGCACCGGCGGATGATGGATCATGATCACGCGAAACAGTCCTTGCTTGCCCGTCGCGTCGAGAATCTTGCCCAGCCGACCCGCCTGCCCTTCCATGAAGAAACCGTTGGCCATGAACGGCGCGGTGGCGCGCGCCGTCGAGACGCCGATCAGCGCGACATCGCCGCGCTCGCGCAGATAGGGGAAGGCGTTGCGGTCGACCGGCGTGTTGATGCCGTCGCCGCTCATCCACGCCGCCCATGACCGGCAGACCTTGTCGAAGGCCCCGGGGACATAGGCGTCGTGGTTTCCCGGAACGACCGAAACATCATGCGGCGATCCCAGCGTCTCCAGCCAGTACCGGCCATTTCGATCTCGGCGTCGAGCGCCAGATTGACCAGGTCGCCAGTGACGGCGAGGTGATCGGGGCTCCTCGCCTTGATGTCGGCGACGATCGTGTCGATGACGGCGTCATGCATGTGGCGGCGGCGATTGCGCTGCCAGTTGACGTAACCGAGCACCCGCTTGGAGGCGAGATCGCGATAGGTTACATCGGGAAGCGGCCCCAGATGGACATCGGAAATATGCGCGAGCCTGAACATCCGTCTTTCATAAGCGACGCGCTTCCCGCTTTCCACCCACGGTTTCTCTACTGATGACGACCGGCTCGCAAGACGTTTTCCGTCAGACCGGCTGGGCAGGGCTCAGGGCAAGGCTGTTCCATCTCTATTTCGTGCTGCGGCGACCGATGACGCTTGGCGTGCGCGCCCTCGTTCAAGACAAGGCAACCAATTCAGTCTTCCTCATTCGCCATACCTATGTTCCGGGCTGGCAACTTCCCGGTGGCGGGGTCGAGGTGGGCGAGACGCTTGCCGAGGCGCTGACGCGCGAACTTGCCGAGGAAGGCAACATCGCGCTGAACGCCCCGCCGGTGCTGAGGTCGATGCATTTCAACCGCCGCTCCAGCCGCCGCGACCATGTAGGCCTCTACCTGATCGAGCACTTCAGCCAGACCGCGCCGAAGCTGCCGGATCACGAGATCGCCGAGGCAGGCTTCTTCCCGCTCGACCGCTTGCCGGAAGGCACGACACCGGCAACGCTACGCCGGATCGCCGAGATTTTTGGCGGCGAGCCCGCATCGCCTTACTGGTAGATCAAGCCGCCTTGCGGAACCGCGCCCGGTCATGCGGCTGGGCATAATCGAGTTCAGGGCCAACCGGCACGATCCGGGTCGGATTGATCGTCTCGTGGCTGCCGTAATAATGCGCCTTGATGTGATGCAGGTTCACGGTCTCCGCGACGCCAGGCACCTGATAGAGATCGCGCAGATAGTTCGACAGGTTCGGATAGTCGGCGATGCGGCGCAGATTGCATTTGAAATGGCCGACATAGACCGGGTCGAAGCGCACCAGCGTGGTGAACAGCCGCCAGTCGGCCTCGGTGATGCGATCGCCGACCAGATAGCGTTGTCCCGAGAGGCGGTCCTCCAGTGTGTCGAGCGCCGAGAACAGTTCACCGAATGCTTCCTCATAGGCGCCTTGCGTGGTTGCGAAGCCTGCACGATAGACGCCGTTGTTGACTGCGGGATAGACCAGCGCGTTGATCGCATCGATCTCGCCGCGCAACGCCTGCGGATAGAAATCGAGGCTGGCGTCCCCCCATTCATCGAAGGCTGAATTCAGCATGCGGATGATCTCGGAGGATTCGTTGGAGACGATGGTCTGCTCCTTTTTGTCCCACAGCACCGGCACCGTTACCCGGCCCGAATAGGCCGGATCGGCCTTGGTGTAGATCTGGTGCAGGAAGTCGAGACCATAGAGCGTGTCGCCGGTGGCGCCGTCCTCGGCCAGGAACGTCCAGCCGTTGGCACCCATGAAATGATGCACCACCGACACCGATATGATGCCTTCGAGCTTCTTCAGCGCGCGAAAGATCAGCGTCCGGTGGGCCCACGGGCAAGCAAGCGAGACATAGAGGTGATAGCGGCCGGGCTCCGCCTTGAAGCCGCGGCTGCGGCCTTCGGCTGGCGCTCCATCGCGGGTGATCCAGTCGCGCCAATGCGATCGCGCCCGCACGAACTTGCCGCCGCTGTCCTTGGTGTCATACCAGCGGTCCTGCCATTTGCCGTCGACCAGCAATCCCATTGTATGTTCCTTTCCTGCTTGCCCTCCATGTAGGACGCCAGGCGCCCGCGCGGAATCGCCTGACGCTGAACAGACCGTCAAGCGACGGCGTGGCCCAAGAAGCCTCCGATTGCAGCGGCGGGAAATTGATGCTAGCGGACAATCCGCATGTTCGACTTTGCCTTGATCCGGTTTGACCGACGACGAAAGGGCGCCCGCGCTTGATGAAGCGCTGACTGGCGAATGCTGCCGTTTGCAGCAAACCTTTCCTCCTATCCCGGAACGCAAAGACCATGAGCCTTGCCGACGTGAAATACCTGCCGGAAACCCCGGCGCATGACCTTCAGATCGAAGCCATCAATGACGAAGCCTTCGGGCCCGGCCGTTTCGTGCTGGCCGCCTACAAGATCCGCGAGGCCGGAGGGCACGAGCGGTCGCTGTCCTTTGTCGCCGTTGATGGCGATACCGTTGTCGCTTCGGTGCGCATGACCCGTATCGCCGCCGGCGCCGGCCGCGCCCTGATGCTCGGGCCGCTTGCGGTGCGGCCGGCCTTCAAGAATCTCGGCATCGGCCGCCGACTGGTGGCGATCGCGCTGGAAGCGGCCGCCAAGGCCGGTGCGCCCGCCGTCATGCTGGTCGGTGACGAGCCCTATTACGGACCGCTCGGCTTCAAGAGGATCCCGCGCGGCCAGATTTCGATGCCACGCCCTGTCGATCTCGACCGGCTGCTGTCGCATGAGATCAAGCCGGGCGCGGTCGCCGTGCTCGCGGGCGAAGTCTGCCACGCCGATCAGGCCAGGGTTGCCGATCACATCACGGCGATGGCTTGACCTTGCGAGCCGACCTGGCGCCTGATCAGTTCCTGTTCTCATCTAGAAGGATGACGCCATGAACCCGAATGGCCAGATCGCGATCGTTACCGGCGGCGGTTCCGGTCTTGGCGAGGCAACGGCGCGCGCGCTTGCCGCCAAGGGCGCCCGCGTCGCCATCTTCGACATTGGCATTGACCGCGCGGCAAAGGTTGCGGCCGAGATCGGCGGCATTGCCGTTCAATGCGATGTCAGCAGCGCCGACGGTGGCACTGCCGCTCTCGCCGAGGTCGCCGCCAAGCTTGGTGAGCCACGTATCCTCGTCAATTGCGCTGGCATCGCCATCGGCGTGAAGACGATCGGCAAGGATGGCCCCCATCCCCTCGATCAGTACCGCAAGGTCATCGAAGTCAATTTGATCGGCACTTTCAACATGATCCGTCTCGTCGCTGACCGTGCCGCCGTGCTCGAGCCGCTGCAAGGCGGCGAGCGTGGTGTCATCGTCAACACCGCTTCTGTCGCCGCCTATGACGGCCAGATCGGCCAGGCCGCCTATTCAGCCTCCAAGGGTGGCGTCGTCGGCATGACGCTGCCGGTGGCGCGCGACCTTGCCCGTTCCGGTATCCGGGTCTGCACCATCGCGCCCGGTATCTTCAAGACACCGATGGTGGCCGGCATGCCGCAGGAGGTGCAGGATTCGCTGGGTGCCGCGGTGCCCTTCCCGTCACGTCTGGGCGAGCCATCCGAATATGCGGCCCTTGCGTTGCACATCATCGAGAACCAGATGCTGAACGGCGAAACCATCCGCCTCGACGGCGCCATCCGCATGGCCCCGAAATAGCTGGTCATGAACACCGGCATATCCACAGCCGGAAAGACCGGTCCGCTTGCCGGGCTGAAGGTGATCGAGATGGCCGGGCTCGGTCCCGTGCCGTTGGCGGGCCTGATGCTTTCAGAGATGGGCGCGCAGGTGCTGCGCATCGAACGGGCTGGTTTGGACCGGCCGCTCCTGTCGCTGGCGGATGAATACAACATCGATCGTCACGGCCGCTCCATCCTGCGCATCGACCTGAAGCGCCAGGAAGGCACCGAACTGGCGCTGCGCCTTGCCGAAAAGGCCGACCTTCTGGTCGAAGGCTTTCGCCCGGGCGTCATGGAGCAGTTTGGCCTCGGTCCGGATATCGTTCTGGCGCGCAATCCGGCTCTGATCTACGGCCGCATGACCGGCTTCGGCCAGGATGGACCACTCGCGGGCCGTGCCGGCCACGACATCACCTACCTTGCCTATTCGGGCCTGCTGCACGCAATAGGCCACGCGGACAGCCGCCCCGTGCCGCCGCTCAACCTCGTCGCCGACTATGGCGGCGGCACCATGATGCTGGTTGCCGGCGTGCTGGCCGCCCTGTTCCAACGCTCGCGCACGGGCAAGGGCCAGGTAATCGACGCCGCGATGGTTGAGGGCGCCTCGATGCTGGCGACGCCCCTGCACGCCTTGACGGCGGCCGGCCTTTGGGACGAAAGGCGCGGCGCGAACCTGCTCGATTCCGGCGCTCCCTTCTACGACACCTATGAGACGGCGGATGGCCGGTACATCGCCATAGGCTGCCTGGAACCGCAATTCTTCGCCGAATTCGCCAGGTTGCTGCCACTCGATGAGCGGTTTGTGCCCGGCCAGTATGACAAGTCGCTGTGGCCCCCGATGCGCGCCGCCATTGCCGACCGGATCAGGCGGAAATCACGCGACGACTGGGACCGGCTGTTCGCCGAAACCGATGCCTGCGTTGCTCCGGTCCTGTCGCTGCGTGAAGCGAAGCGCCATCCGCACAATCGGTCGCGCGATGCCTTCGTGACGACGGGCGCGTTTGAGCGCCCTGCACCGGCACCGCGTTTCTCGGGCTCACGGCCGACACCGGCAACGATGCCTGGCGACGAGGATCTGTCACCGTCGACAGTGCTGGCGCGTTTCGGCTTTGCGAAAACCGAGATCTACGACCTTGTCAAATTAGGCATGCTGGCCAATAACTAGAGAAGAAAAATCAGCTTATTGCGATGGGCGTTTTGACGGACCAGAAGAAAGCAGTGATCCGCAAGACTGACGCCGAGGCGATCCGCCTGGCGAAGACGCTCCTGCGCCGCGCCCGTTTCGGCGCGCTGGCGGTGATCGAGCCGCAAACCGGCTCGCCGCTGGCCAGCAGGGTCGGCGTGGCCACGGACACCGACGGCGCGCCACTGATCCTGGTTTCAATGCTCTCGGCGCACACCGGCGCCCTGCTTGCCGATCCGCGCTGTTCCCTGCTGGTCGGCGAGCCCGGGAAGGGCGACCCGCTGGCGCATCCACGCCTGACGCTGGTCTGCCAGGCGGCACGCCTCGAGCGTGGATCGAACGCGCACGCACGCGCCGAGCGCCGTTATCTCAACCGCAATCCCAAGGCGAGCCTCTACGCCGGGCTTGGCGACTTTTCGATTTTTCGACTCGAGCCGCAACACGCCAGCCTGAATGGCGGCTTCGGCAAGGCTTATCAGCTCGATCGATCCAGCCTGCTCACCAACGGACCGATCGTCGAGGAGTTGGCCGAAAGCGAACAATCCGCCGTCGACCATATGAACGCCGACCATCTCGACGCGATCGCCGTTTATGCGCGTCATTTCGCCAAGGCTTCCGGCGACGGCTGGACCATTGCCGGATTCGATGCCGATGGCATGGATCTGGTGTCGGGCGACAATGTTTGCCGGGTCTTCTTCCCGCAACCTTTGGCGGCGGCACGGGAATTGCGACAAGTTCTGGTCGAGATGGCCAGGATCGCCAGAACCGGCACCAACACAAAAACTGACACTTAATCGTGTTGGATCAAAAGCAATGCTTGAGATTTGAACGAAATGTTCTACCTTTGCTAGTGGAGCTGACTCGCCAGCGCCTATTCACAAGTGAGTTTATGGAATCAGATGCCATTGCCCCCATGGCGTCGGGATGAGCAAAAGGCACGGGGGATCGATGGTCTCGACTAAGCTAATAGCCAACGCCGAATCGGCAGCCGAATTTCTGATGCTGATGGGCAATGAAAAACGGCTGTTGATCATGAGCTACCTGACCGACGGCGAAATGTCGGTCGGCGCCATCGCCGAGAAGGTAATGCTCAGCCAATCCGCCCTGTCGCAACATCTGGCCAAGTTGCGGGCCCTCGATCTCGTGGAAACCCGTCGCGATCGCCAGATGATCTACTATTCCTGCAAGTCCGACGCCGTGCGTGAACTGCTCGGCATGCTGGACGGCATTTTCGGCAGCGGCCAGGATGAGTTGTCCCACATGGCGCAACGCTTGCGGCGCGCCGGGACCTGACCGGCCGGCCTTGTAGTCGGTGATAATGCTTTCGCGGCGACGTGCGTCCATCCGGACGCACGGAGATAGCCGATAGTCCTGAATTGTCGCATCGTGCTTTTCGAACCCAGGTATGCTTCGGGAGCCGATCGGTTTTTCGGACGATGGCCGCGAGGAACGCATGGATCCCATTCGTATCGACGACCCGCAAGACCCGCGTGTTGCCGCCTATCTCGATATCCGCGAGCGTGACCTCGCCGGCCGGCAAGGCCGCTTCGTTGCCGAAGGCAAGGTGGTGCTCGACCTGCTGCTGTCGACAGGACGTTTTGCAGCCGAATCGGTGCTGATTCTGGAAAACCGGCTGGCCGGCCTCGAGGGCATCCTGCGCAAGGCACCGGCGGACCTGCCGGTCTATGTCGCCACCGGTGCAGTGATGGACGCGATCGCCGGGTTTCACATGCATCGCGGCATCCTGGCCATAGGCCGCAAGGGTGCGCCGCAACCGGCAAAGGCCCTGCTCGATACCTTGCCGGCCCGCGCGCTGATCGTGGTGCTCGTCGGCATCGCCAATCATGACAATATGGGTGCAATCTTCCGCAACGCCGCCGCCTTTGGCGCCGATGCGGTATTGCTGGATGCGACATGCTGCGATCCGCTCTACCGCAAGGCGATCCGCGTTTCGGTCGGCGCCGCGCTCAAAATCCCGTTCGCGTCATTCATCGACGTCGCCGACTTCACGGCATCGCTTGACCGCCGCTTCTATCGCCAGTTTGCGCTGTCGCCACGCGGGCAGACCGACATACGCGATGCGCGGCCGGGCGAGCGCCTGGCGCTCTATCTCGGCACCGAGGGCGAAGGCCTGCCCGAAAGCCTGCTTGCCCGCCTGCACACGGTGCGCATTGGCATGGCGCAAGGCTTCGACAGCCTGAACGTCGCCGCGGCGTCAGCCATCGCGCTGCATCATTTTTCTGCAAACAGGGACTGATCTCAGTTTGCCGCGACGGCCTTCTGCAGCGCCCGCACGCGATCCGCAAGGCTGCGGCCGCCGCTGCCGGAGCGTGCATCCGAGGGTGCCGCCAGCGCCCCGGCGATCGGCGAATCAGGCCCCTCGAGCTTGGCCGTCAGGTGGACGACCTCGGCCGCCAGTTCGTTCATCTGCTCGCGCAATGCGGAGCTGCCATCCGTCGGACCGGACGCGGCCATCGCATCGAGATCCGCTTTCAACCGCTTGTTCTCGCGCGCCAGCGCCGTCAGCCTCGTCTCGAGCCGTTCACGTTCGCTGTCGAGCTTGGCGATCGCCTTGTCGACCTCATCGCCCTTGGCAACTTGACCGTCCTTGCCGACCAGCCGCACGGCCGGTGCGCTGTCCTCGGCTTTCGACTTTTCACGGAGCCGCGCCAGTTCCTTTTCGCGGCGGTCGAGCTTTTCCTCGCGATCGGCGAGCGTGGCAAGCAGCCGTTCGAGCTTCTTATCGAGCTCGGCGGTCCTTTTCTTCTCGGCTTTCAGGGCATCGCGCGCGGCCTTGCTCTCGGCGGCGATCTCCTGGTTGCGCCTGTCCGCCTCCTTGCGCTGGCCGCGCAGCAGCGCAATGTCGCTGGCGAGTTTCTGCAATTCGGATTCGCGCGCCACGAGCTCGATCTGTCGGCTGCTGGACGAAAAACTGGCGTCATCATACATGCGCTCCAGCTTTTCGAGCTCGAGTGCGCGCTTTTCCAGCTTGCGTTCGGTTTCCTTGAGCCGGTCCGACAGAAGCTGCAGCTCGCCCTCGCGCTGCCGCAGCATTTCACCCTTGACCCCCAGTTCGCTAAGCGCCTGGTTCTTGTCCATGCGCTCGACCGCCAGGCCCTTCAGGGCCTCGCGGCCACGGTTGATCTCGACCAGCTGCTCCGCCGTCTTCTCGCGCAACGCCTTGACGCTCATTTCGAGACGACGAGCCGACATGGCGAACTCGGCCCGGATACGGTCCTTGTCGGCCTGGATCTCGGTTTGCGTCAACGGTATCGAGGCTTCGATGCGCTTGCGCGTCAGGGCGACGGCCCGCCGCCATATGGCCGGGGCAACCATCAGCGCCAGAAATCCAGCGCAGAGGAAGCCGAGGGCAAAGAACAGGAACGACTGAACCAAGTGACCACCCGTTATGGACGAAAGCTGGACTGTGCCACGTTGGCATGGCGGAAATCCAGCGTTGCGGCAAGCTTTTGCCGCAACTGGATGGGTTCACCTCAGAACGGATTCCACGTGGCACGCTCGGTAAGCTTCAGGTAGCCGAGATTGACGCCGAGTCGAGCGCCGACGCCGGTGCGGATCGGCACCAGCAGCACATTGTTGTTCTTCAGCACATTGAAGCCGACGCCCGCCACCACATAGGCCGAACCGGCAACGCCGCCATAGCGGTTGTAGAGGCTGCTCACATCGTCGAGATTGTAGACCAGCATCATCACCCGCGACCCCTCGCCGCCGAAATCCCAGCCGAGCGATGGGCCTTGCCAGAACACTTTGTGATCACCGGCATTCTTGGTGTAGAGCGTGCCTTCGCCATAGGTCAGGCCGCCGATCAGCGCGCCCGAGCCCTCTTCGCCCAGCAGATAACCGTTGGGCAGGCCGTAGGAAGCAAAGATCTTCTCGACGACCGTGGCGAGCCCGCCCGATGTCGCGCCGAAGAACTTGTGACCGGAATCGACTATCTCCTGAGCGGTATATTCCTGGGCCCGCAGGGCTGAAGTCGAGAAGACGAGAACGCCCATGAGCGCGATCGTCATTGATACGACACGGACAAATGCCCGGTCTGCGATGACACGGAACGAAATCCGGTCAGAGATGACACGGAACAGGGTCCGGTCAGAGGTGACACGGAAAAACCTCCGGTCGTAGAATCGGGAAAACATGCTTCCAATCTCCGTCAGGGAGCACCTTCGCCGACGCCTCGCACCCGTACGGCTCTTTTAGCCGGCCGTTAAGGGTAACTGTTACGGGCAAACTATGCCGTAATCCTTTTTCAACCATTAAGCTCCCACATGAACATGGCGGTTCAAAGGCTGTTTCGGATCGCTCATCGGCAGCCTGCGTGAACACGCCATTTGCCATGACCACAATTTTGGATTTGTTGCCGCACGCACGGGCGCTGTGTATTCAGGAGCCCGGGGAGAGAGAGCGTGATTCGTGTGGGCAGGCGACGATCGATCGCTCGGCCGTAGTTTGTGAAATTTTGCAGGGATTTTCGCCGATGGCCGATCTGTTCACCCTTTCCGCACCCGATCTGGCAGCGCTTCTGTGCAGCCGGGTCTGTCACGACATCATCTCGCCGGTCGGCGCGATCAACAACGGGCTCGAACTGCTCGACGAAGGCGGCGCCGACGAAGACGCCATGAAGCTGATCCGCCAGAGCGCCCGCAACGCTTCGGCGCGGCTGCAATTCGCCCGTATCGCTTTCGGCGCCGCCGGCTCGGCCGGCATGCTGATCGATACCGGCGACGCCGAAGCCGTCGCCATCGCTTTCCTCAAGAACGAGAAGCCGGAACTGAGCTGGAACGGAACCCGCGCGCTGCTGCCCAAGAACAAGGTCAAGCTGCTGCTCAACCTGCTCCTCATCGCCAACGCCGCCATTCCGCGCGGCGGCAAGCTTTCCGTGACCCTTGAAAACCTCGAAACCGAGCCACGCTTTGCGCTCGCGGCGAGCGGCCCGATGCTGCGCGTGCCGCCAAAATTCCTCGAACTGCATTCCGGCCACAAGCCGGAGGAACCGATCGACGCGCATTCGGTACAGCCTTATTACACGCTGCTTCTGGCGCGTGAGGCCAACATGACGATTTCGATCCACGCCACGCCGGAAGAAATCGTCCTTTCAGCTGCCTGAAATCAGCTGCCTGAAATTCGCGCCTGACCTCAGAGAAACCGAAGTATTCCAAGCCGCAATATCCGCGGCGGCTTTTCAATTGAAGTGAGACGAGCTTCGCCAAGCGGCCGTTGCGAAGCATTGCGAAGAACAGCCTGCGAATGGCATCTTTTCAAAAATTTTACCTAATGGCTTTTCGGCTTCTTTACCAGATCGGCCTATGGTGCAGTCCGGATGCCCCGACGCTACCGGATTGCCAGAAGGCAAAGAGGACCCGGAAATGACACGCTGCATGTTCGTCGACGATTCAAGCGTCATCAGGAAGGTTGCAAAACGCATCCTGGGCGGCTCCGACATGGTGGTCATAGAAGCCGCCAGCGGACTTGACGCGCTGGAGATGTGCGCGGCCGACATGCCCGACATCATCATCGTCGACGGCGCCTTGCCGGATGTAGCCGCCGTCGATCTCATCCGTCGCGTGCGCGCCATGGACAGCCTGATCAGGCCGCAGATCCTGATTTCGCTGGTCGAACTCGATATCGCTTCGATCATGCGGGCCAAGCGCGCCGGCGCCCAGGGCTATCTCCTGAAGCCATTCAACCGGCCGCAACTGCTCGAGCGTTTTCGCACCTTGAAGATCGCCGCCTGATTCGGCCGGCCACCTGGAGTAGCTCCAGGAAGCGTGTGACGATCTCCCGTCCGGAATTGCGCAAAAACTGACAGTTACAGCGGAAGAGCTTTCCATGTCGAACCGCTCTGGCCAATCGTCGGCCCATCAAGCAAAAACCCGGCCAGAGCCGGGTTTTTTTATCGAGAAAGACAGGTTCGGACGGTGCCTTTCGCTCAGGCGCTAACGCGGATGTCTTCCGGTTCGCGCAACACGTAGCCGCGGCCCCAGACCGTCTCGATGTAGTTCTGGCCGCCGGATGCCGCGTCGAGCTTCTTGCGCAACTTGCAGATGAAGACGTCGATGATCTTCAGCTCGGGCTCGTCCATGCCGCCATAGAGGTGGTTGAGGAACATTTCCTTGGTCAGCGTGGTGCCCTTGCGCAGCGAGAGCAGCTCCAGCATCTGATATTCCTTGCCGGTGAGATGCACGCGCTGGCCGCCGACTTCAACAGTCTTGGCATCGAGATTGACCACCAGGTCGCCGGTGGTGATGACCGACTGGGCATGCCCCTTGGAGCGCCGCACGATGGCGTGAATACGGGCGACCAGCTCGTCCTTGTGGAACGGCTTGGTCATGTAGTCGTCGGCGCCGAAGCCGAGGCCGCGTACCTTGTCCTCGATACCGGCCATGCCTGACAGGATAAGGATCGGCGTCTTTACCTTGGAAAGGCGAAGGGTTCTCAAGACCTCATAACCCGACATGTCAGGCAGGTTGAGGTCGAGAAGAATGATGTCGTAGTCGTAGAGCTTGCCCAGATCGACCCCCTCTTCACCGAGGTCCGTCGTATAGACATTGAAACTTTCCGATTTCAGCATCAGTTCGATGCTTTGTGCGGTTGCACTGTCATCTTCTATCAGCAGAACACGCATTTCATTCCCCTTTTCTGCCGCCGGACCATTTCACGACCCGTCCTGGACCGGAGCAGTGGTTGCCTTTGCAGAGGCTGCCATCGAATGGTTAACAAAACCTAATTTCCCGTCCACGACGGTACCAGATTTTTTAACCCCTTTCTACACCCTCTTGAATCTAATAACGAATCACAGACCAAAATTCCTAATGCGACACATTAATAACCTGGACTAAGTGACTCCAGGGACTCATCGACGCGCTTCCGTATCGGCGGCCGGAATTTTTACCCGGCCTTAAGCCCTGACACGTATGATTAACAATGCCCGTAAACGAATGGTTACCGCCGGCAAAAAACTTTAGGGTTTTGTTTCCCATAGTTCCGGGAAAGCCAGTGGAAACGGGCAACGCCTGAGCCTTTCCAGGTGGATCGACGATATGTGCGGGTGTGCGTTTCCGGGAGTACCGAATCATGAAGTCACGTGAAAACCTCGTTCGGCTGAAGCAGTTTCGGGTGAATGAGAAGCGGCGGCAGCTGCTGCAGCTCGACATGATGATCGCCGAGTTCGAACGCATGGCCGTCGAGCTTGAGCTTCAGATCACCGCCGAGGAAAAGAAAGCCGGCATCACCGATATCAACCATTTCGCCTATCCGACCTTTGCCAAGGCGGCGCGTTTGCGCCGCGACAATCTCAGAAACTCGCAAAGCGACCTCGCCCAGCAGCGAAGCGCTGCCGAATCACTACTCGGCGAAGCTGAAGCGGAGCTTTCCAAGGCGGAAATGCTCGAATCACGCGACACCAAGATTCGCGAAGCCGAAATCGGCGGCCGCAGTGCGATGATCGGCTGAAGCCCGGCCTGTCCGTGGCGCCGGCGCCTGCCACTCAGGCGGGCGCGGTATCCCGGCGCCAGTCTTGCTCCCTGTGCCGGTCTTGGCCGAAGGTCATGAAAAGCTCGATCGAGCAGACCTGAAGACTGCCCTCAAGCGGCCCAATTCCCCTCATTTTCGGCGGTTGCCCGTGCCCGCGCATCCTTGATGTCGGGTGCATGTTGCTCCGCCCAAGACCTGATCTGGGTGAGCAGCCCCGCCAGATTCTGGCCGAGCTCGGTCAGTTCATATTCGACGCGCGGCGGGATGACCGGGAAGATCTCGCGCCGCACCAGGCCGTCGCGCTCGAGCGCGCGCAACGTCTGCGTCAGCATCTTCGGCGTAATGCCTTCAAGCTTGCGGGCAAGCTCGCCATTGCGCAGCCGGCCTTTGCGCAGCGCGCAGACCACCAGATAAACCCATTTGCTGGCCAGCATCTCCAGCACGGTGTGCGAAGGACACGTTCGCCGGAACGCATCATAGCCGAAGGGGGAGTCGCTATCACTATCCATGAGGTGCCTATATATCGAAAAGGTACATACTAGACAATAGACTACTACTATCCAAATGATAGTGGCACGAACCGAGCAGGAGACATCCCATGCGTGCCGTTATCCAGAATTCCGTCGGCGGACCCGACGTCCTTGTCATCTCCGATCAGCCCGACCCCACGCCGAAGGCCGGCGAAGTGCTGGTCCGGGTCAAGGCCGCCGGTATCAATCCAGTCGATGGCGCCGTCCGCGCCGGCCACTATAAGCTTCTCGGTGAGCCGCCCTTCATTCTCGGCTGGGATATCTCGGGAACGGTCGAGGCGCTGGGCGCCGGGGTCTCGGGCTTCGAGATCGGCGACGAGGTGTTCGGCATGCCGCGCTTCCCCAAGCAGGCGGCGGCTTACGCCGAGTTGGCCGCGGTGCCCGCTGACGAAATCGCGCCGAAGCCCAGCGGCGCCGACCACATCCAGGCGGGCGCATTGCCGCTGGCCGGCCTCACCGCCCGGCAGGGCCTCGTCCGCCATGGCGGATTGAAATCGGGCCAGCGCGTGCTGATCCACGCGGCAGCCGGCGGCGTTGGCCATCTGGCGGTGCAGATCGCCAAGGCGCACGGCGCCTACGTCATCGCCACCACCAGCCCGCAGAAGCTCGATTTCGCCCGCTCGCTCGGCGCCGATGAGGTTCTCGACTACACCCAGGGCGATTTCGCGGACAAGCTTCGCGACATCGATCTCGTGCTGGAGACTGTTGGCGGCGACCATGCAGAACATTCGCTGAAGGTGCTCAAGCGTGGCGGCGTGCTGGTGTCATTGCTCAATGTCAGCGATGCGACGAAGACGCAGGCCAGCGCGCAGGGCGTCCGGGTCGAGCGCATGTCCGTCGTGCCGGACCGTGAGGGCTTGCTGAATCTCGCCCAGTTGATCGATGCCAAAAAGCTCGCCGTCCATGTGGCGAAAAGCTTCCCGCTCGAGCAGGCAGGCGCCGCACACGCCTTTCTCGCCACCAAGCCGATCGGCAAAGTGGTGTTGACAGCCTGAGCGTCAAAAGGCTCGCTCCGAAAAACACAAAGCGCGCGGATCGCCGCGCCCTCGCCGCCCTTGTTTCAGGCGCGCGGACGCGGACGAAACCTGCTGCGGCGCGAGCGTCTCGCCTCGGCCCGGCCACAAGGCGCGATCAATGATGTTGAAGAAGCGGATGGGCTCTCCCAACGTCACATAGGAAGAACCAATTCGAACGGAACCTCTTATCGATCCTTAAGCCTTTTCACTCCATGCTCCCAAAGTGGGTGCTGAGGAATACTTGGACATCTAAGTCTTTTTGGGGAAAACCCGTGAAGTATTCTGAGAACACGAAGGAAAAACGCAGATGGGTTCGAAGGGACGTCAATTTCCTTGTTCGCCTCATCTTCCCGTCCCACGGCCTGCGAGAGGTCCAGAGCGCCAATTTCCGCATGCTGGACCTGTCTGAAGGCGGAGCGGCGCTGTATGTCGGCGGCTTTTCAGGCAGTCCGGATTACTTTTACCTGCAATTTGGTGACGAAAAATCCGAACTCGTGAGCTGCTATCTGGTTCAAAGAACACAGCACACGCTGAGTTGCCGATTCAGCAATCCCCTCCCAACCGCGCAGATCGACGCCATCATCGCCCAAAAAGAGATGGACCTGACCATCGAAAGTCTTTTTTCAGAGACGAGGGAGGATTTGGTCAACGACTTTCTTGGCTCGTTTGTGAGCTAGAGTCCGGTCATGCCGACCGGGAAGCGGCCCTAGCCTCGCCCTGTGGGACTCCGAAGGAGGGCGCGCCGCCCCATGGCTCGCACCCGCAGGTCGGCACGCGACTTTACGTAGTAGTGGGCGATCAATCAGCGTGCCCGCTCGCGAAAAAAAGGACGGCTTGCGCCGCCCCTTGACCCACGATCGCCGTTCCGGAAGCAAACTTTGCTAATGCCGGTATTGCTGGATGCGCGTGGTGCGCAGCCCGGCAAGGCCATATTCGTCGATCGACGCCTGCCAGGACAGGAATTCCTCGGTGGTCAGCTTGTAGCGCTGGCATGCCTCGTCGAGGCTCAAAAGCCCGCCGCGCACCGCCGCAACCACTTCCGCCTTGCGCCGGATAACCCAGCGACGTGTGTTCGTCGGCGGCAGATCGGCAATCGTAAGAGGGCTGCCGTCAGGCCCGATAACATATTTGACTCTCGGTCTAACCAGATCGGTCATCGTACTCTCTACAAAAAACTCAAAGACCCAATCCCCGCCACGTTACCGCCACAGCTTTAAAATTTGCCTAAGCAGACCCTAATGACTAGGTAAGGATCATGAACGCCGCGTTAGTCTTTTGGTCAGCATTTTAAACACCTCGCGGCTGGTTCGGATTCGGACACAAAATCGGCAGGCCCTCAAAGCTGGCGCAGCCGTGGTGCTTGACCTATATTCCAGCCACTGGCATTCAGCGCCGGGCGGAATGAAAGAACCATGAACAGCCTCGATCTTCCCGGACGTCCCGAAAACACCCGTATCGTCGTCGCCATGTCGGGCGGCGTCGATTCATCGGTCGTCGCTGGCCTGCTGAAGCGCGAGGGCTATGATGTCGTCGGCGTCACCTTGCAGCTCTACGACCATGGCGCGGCGACACACCGGGCCGGCTCATGCTGCGCCGGGCAGGACATCGATGATGCCCGCCGCGTCTCCGAGACGCTCGGCATTCCCCACTATGTGCTCGACTACGAGGAACGCTTTCGCAAGGCGGTCATCGATCCCTTCGCCGAAAGCTACGTCGCCGGCGAGACGCCTATCCCTTGCGTTTCCTGCAACCAGACGGTGAAGTTCGCCGATCTTCTGGCCACCGCCAAGGAGCTTGGCGCAGAAGCGCTGGCCACCGGCCACTATATCCGTTCCGGCGCCAATGGCGCCCACCGCGCGCTCTACCGGCCGGTCGACGCCGACCGCGACCAAAGCTATTTCCTGTTCGCCACCACGCAGGCGCAGATCGACTATCTGCGCTTTCCGCTCGGCGGCCTGTCGAAGCCGCAGGTTCGTGCCATCGCCGAGGAAATGGGACTGACGGTCGCCGCCAAGCAGGACAGCCAGGACATCTGTTTCGTGCCGCAAGGCAAATATTCCGACATCATCGCCAAGCTGAAGCCGGCGGCGGCCAATCCTCGGCGACATCGTCCATATCGACGGCCGCGTGCTCGGCCGCCACGAGGGCATCCTGCGCTACACGATCGGCCAGCGCCGTGGCATCGGCATCGCTTCGGGCGAGCCGCTCTATGTCGTCCATCTCGATGCCGACCGCGCCCGTGTCGTCGTCGGCCCGCGCGAGGCGCTGGAGACGCACAAGATCTATCTGCGCAACATGAACTGGCTGGGCGACGGGCCGCTGGCCGATGTTCCTGCCGCCGGCCTGGAGCTGTTCGCCAAGGTCCGCTCGACGCGCCCGCCCCGCCCGGCCGTGTTGCATCACCGCAATGGCGCGACATGGGTGGAACTGGTCGATGGTGAGTCCGGCATCGCGCCCGGACAGGCCTGCGTGCTCTATTCCGATGACGGCAACGAGGCGCGCGTGTTCGGCGGCGGTTTCATCGAGCGTTCCGAGCGTGGCGCCGAGGCCGAGGCCATGCTGACCCGGCTTGCCGCCAGGCCGGCGCAGATTCCCGCCGAATAAAACGCTATCCTCTCAGCGACCGTTTCGAAATTCGCTCTGGCCGCCAGAATAGTATTTCCAGGCGCTCGCTCAGGATTTGGTGTGCGTGACGGTGCCGGCCGTCAGGATGCGCAGCACCCTGATCGCTTCCTCGCCGCTGGTGCGCGGCTCGGCCCGCGTCTCGATGCATTGGATGAAATGCTCCAGCTCGCGCGTCAGCGGCATGCCTTGCGCCACCGCGACATAGGACGGCTCGTTGGTGGTGAAGGCCCATTGGCCGCTGTCCTGCCACACCGCGTGGCGATAGACGGCAAGCTTGCGTTCCCATGGCTCGACATCGTCGAACACCGCCATCGCCTTGGTGCCGACAACGGTCAGCCGCCGTTCGCGATAGGGATTGAGCCGCGAGGCGAAGAGATGGCTGCGCAGGCCGTTGGGAAAGCGCATGTGCAGGTGCGCGAAGTCGCTGAGATTGTCGAGCAGGGCGGCGCCCTCGCCGCGCACCTCGATTGGCTCCGTGCCGGTGATGGCCAGGATCATCGACAAATCGTGCGGCGCCAAGTCCCACAATGCATCATTCTCGGTGTGGAACTTGCCAAGGCCGAGCCGGTGGGAGTGGATATAGCGGACTTCGCCGAGTTCGCCATTGTCGATCAACCCTTTGAGGGTCTCGAAGGCGGGATGGAAACGCAAGACATGGCCGACCATGAAGACGCGGCCATTGTCCTTGGCGGCTTGCACCGCGCGCTCGGCGTCCGCCACCGTCAGCGCGATCGGCTTTTCCACCAGCACATCCTTGCCGCCCTCGACGGCGCGCACGGCAAGATCGGCATGGAACTGCGGCGGCAGCGCCATGACGATGGCGTCGATGTCGTCACGGACGAACAGCTGGTCGGGCTCGATCGCCAGACAGTCCTGCTCACTGGCGAAACCTTCGGCGCGGGCACGGTTGAGGTCGGAGACCGCGTGCAGCGCGCCAAGCGCCTTCAGGGTGCGGATGTGGTTGCTGCCCCAGTATCCGCAACCGAGGACTGCAATGCGCGGTTTCATCTGTTTTTCAAACTCTAAGAAGTCGTGGCCGAGACATAGCGACGTGTCCCCTCGAACTCAACCCCGGCAGCCGCGCTCAAATGTCTGCGCGGCAAAGCTTTTCGGCGGCGACAATAAGCCGGCGCGGCGGTTGCTTCGAAGCTTGACAGGCTCACCCTCCCAACCTTATATCCGCGCGACCTTGGCGAACGCCCGGACATGCCTTTCGATTTGAGGCGGATTTCGGGCTTTTCGCCGCCCTGGCGGGGTAGCTCAGTTGGTTAGAGCACGGGAATCATAATCCTGGGGTCGGGGGTTCAAGTCCCTCTCCCGCTACCACCATTCCCCCCACTCCTTTGACGCCGTGGGGGAAGGCACCCTCGCCCAAGAGTGCCGTTAGCCGCCCAGCGATTTCGACTTCGACCCCGCCGATCCTCGATGGATCTCGAAACACCGTGACGGTTTCGACCAAGTCCCGCATCGCCTCGGCACATTCGGAGTCGCCAGCAGCAATGCCCTTGGCAAGTCCTGTCTGAAGTTGGTTCAGTTGTTCCTCGTAGCGTGCCAGCACCGCAGGATGCAGCGCGATCACTCCGGTCGCGGCGGGCACCCGATCCAACTCGGCCAAAATGCCCTTACGCTCTTCATTCAGCGTTGTTGATTGCGGTCCCAGTACGGCTGGGTCGCCGTGACCCTTGGCAATGGCGTTGACCAGCCGCTCGATCTCCCGAGATAGTTCTCCAAGCCGTCGCTCCAAACGAGTGCGCCTGGCATCGGTATCGGCTGCCAAGCGCTTCCGTTCTTCGTGGTACGTCTGCACGTACCGGGCAATCACTTCAGGATGGCGCAACTCGGCGGCAAGCCCGTTCAGAACTGCAGTTTCGACCGTATCCAAATAAAAGGTTTTAGGATCAGCGCATGTTCCGCTTTCTGTCGCGGCCGAACAGCGGATGCGAATGCGCTTGGACTTGTCCATGCCTTTTGACGACATTCCCGCACCGCAGGCACCGCACCTCAGGAGTCCGGTCAACATATGCCGTGGTCGGCGCTGGTGGCTTGGATGGGTGGTTGCGCGCGCCTTCTTCCGCGCGTGTGCTGCGTCGAACAGGTCGGACGAAACAATGGCAAGATCGGGTACTTCGACTGTTCGCCATTCACCCTTGGGATTCGGACGCGAGACACGTTTCCCCGTATCAGGATCCTTGATCATTCTGACCCTGTTCCAGATCAAGCGGCCAGCATAAAGCTCATTATGAAGCAGACCCGTCCCTCTCTGCGCATTTCCATTGATAGTAGAGGCATTCCAGGCTCGACCACGAGGCGGCGGTATGCGGTCTCTATTTAGATTGTGCGCGATATCACGCGGGGTCTGTCCATCGACATACTCCCTGAAGATACGACGCACGATGTCCGCTTCCTTCCCAGCGATCAGTCGCTTCCCAGGGTCGCCTAGCACGTAGGAGTAGCCGTAGGTCAATCCACCGGCATGGAGCCCCTTGCCGACTCGACCGGCCTGGCCCCGACGGACTTTGTGAGCAATGTCCTCTCGATAGAGTTGCCCAACAAGACCGCGAAGCCCGACCAAGACTGTGTTCACCACGCCCTCGTGGACGGCACGAATTTCGATGCCAAGAAACGAAAGGCGTTTGTGAATGCCGGCAAGGTCTTCCATGTCACGCGAGAGCCGATCAAGGGCCTCCACAACGAGAACATCAAATTCGTGCTCACGAGCTTTGTCCATGAGGTGAAGCAAACCGTCACGGCCCATGACGGAGCCGCCGGAGCGCGCTCGGTCGTCAAACGTTGCGACAACGTTCAACCCCTCACGTTCTGAGTACGCTCGGCATAAAGCGAGTTGATCGTCTATCGATCGCTCATTCTGGAGGTCGGTTGAGAAGCGTGCGTAGATCGCGGTTCGATTCATGGTGAGTTTTCTCGGCCTGTTCACGCTCGTGATCTTCGCGGGCCGCTTGGCGCGCGAGTGCGTGTGCAAGGCGCAGAATCGCTCTGTCAGGCGCTCGGAGCAAGGCCTGTTTTCGGGATTTCACAACCATTGCGAGTAGCGCTCGCTACGGCTCGGCTGTGCTCCTGCGGAAAATAGCAGTCCGCAGGATGCGTGGCCTCCTTCAATCCTGGCGAGATCATGATCTTGGTCCATGTCTCCCAAGATGTGCACATGCGGGAGATGAGAGAAGCCATCAAATCGATCGGTCGCAGAAAGGGATAGCAAGGCGTGCTTTTCGGAAATCCGCGAGCCTGATCGGTTGCTCTCCGTTCAGCCTTGTTGGCAAAAAACCGCAGGTTCAAATCGCGGAGGCGCAACCACCGATACCGACACTCGCTGATGGTAGCGATATGAAGGGCCAATTCGTCTCCACGAATAATCCCGCTCGATACCCAACCGGGAACTCTGATCTTGCCAGAGTACGCCTCGTTTTGAATCGTCTCCTAATCAGGGGATTTGAGAAATCCATTCCGGCTTGATCGGCACCACTCGACCGACGGTAAGTTGCGGCGGCGCTGAGCTGGTCCACCGCACTTCGTTCTCGCTTGCCAACGCTCCCGGAGACGAAAGGGCGAAAGCAGCGATCAAGAAATCGAGACTTTCTCACTCAGAAAGTCCAGAAACGCACAGGAAGATGTCCATCTTCACCTAGGTAAACGGCGTGGATGTTGATGGCGTTCGACATGGAGACGCAGTTCAGGGAGGGGCAGGGCTGTCTCGGGCCTGATCCGCCGCAAGGCTTTGATGGCCTACGCCACAATGGAGTCCAGGCACCTATCGGGATAGAACCCGAGCTCCTGTAGGGCCCGGAGCCGGACTTCAAAATCCGCGTATGCCAGGGGCGTGTTCGGGTCTCGGCCCAGGTCCTGAATTTCCCGGCCTATGGCTTGGGTGCGTTCGGTTCGGATGCGGCCCTCCTCCGGGCCGAGCATTTTTGGTCGAGTTCGCCCACGCCAGATTTGTCTGCATTCATCGAACGCTGGAAAGTTCGGGACCTAGAACCGGTCCAATCGTTGGGAATTCTAACAAATGCCTTGCCATCAAACGAATAGACGGATGTTGAGTCGCGCGAACGAGGAAGAGCCTAACGAAAATTCGTTGCGCTCAAAGTACCGGTCGGCTTCGCAAATGTATCTGTCAAAGTCTGGATCTTTTTGTGCGCATCCAGCCAGTGCGGGTCCATTTTCGGTTCGGATGCGAGCAACTGGGCGGTATAGGGGTGGTGCGGAGGCGCAAAGATCTTGCTCTTCCGGCCGCTGTCCACCACGCATCCGCGCTGCATGACCACGACTTCGTCCGCGATCGCACGGACCGTGGATAGGTCATGCGTGACAAACATGTAGGTGAGGCCGATCTCGCTTTGCAGCCGGTCCAGCAGTCGTAAAATGCCCTCTGCCACAATCTGATCAAGGGCACTGGTAACCTCGTCACAGATGACGATGTCGGGGTCGGCTGCCAACGCGCGGGCAATCCCGACGCGTTGCTTTTGACCGCCGGACAACTCCGACGGGAGACGATCATAGAATATTGCCGGGTCAAGCTCGATCAGCGATAACAGTTCCTCGACGCGGTTGCGCAGGACAGAGCCCTTTAGGTTCCTGTAAAACTGCGCTGGCCTGCCGATGATCTCGCTGACGCGCATTCTGGGATTAAGTGCGGTCTCGGCGGATTGATAGATCATTTGAATGCGGCGCAGCTGATCCTTGCTTCGCGCGCGAAAACTCGGCGGCAGAGCTTCATCCCGGAGTCGGATTTCACCGCTGGCGGCTGGCAACAACCCCATGATCACCCGCGCCGTGGTCGATTTGCCAGAACCGGATTCTCCAACCACGGCGACAGTCATGCCGCGATGAAGATCGAAACTGACGTTGTGCAGAACCTTTGGCCCGTGATGATAGCCGGCCTCGAGTCCGCGTATCGACAGTTCCGGCTGAGCGGTGTCCGAGACCCGCGACTTTTCAGGCCGTTCGTAACTCCGCACGGCCCAGAGCTTCTTGGTATAGCTCCCCTTGGGATGAGCCAGCATCTGCTCGGTCGACGCCTCTTCAACCTCCTCGCCCTTCAAAAGAACCTTGATCCGGTCGGCCATCTGGGCGACCACCGCCAGATCATGGGTGATGTAGATGGCGGCGGTGCGAAACTGTTCGACGACATCGCGTATCGCGGAAAGGACCTCGACCTGCGTGGTGACATCAAGCGCGGTCGTCGGTTCGTCGAATATTATGAGGTCCGGACGGCAGGCCATCGCCATGGCTGTCATTGCGCGCTGCAATTGCCCACCCGACAACTGATGCGGATACCGGAATCCGATAACGTCCGGCTCCGGCAAACGGAGCTTGGCATAAAGCTTGATCCCATCATCCTGCGCCGCGGAGCGGGACTGGTATCCGTGCAACACGGGCGCTTCGACATGCTGATCGATTATCGTGTGGGCCGGGTTGAAGCTGGCGGCCGCTGATTGCGCGACATAGGCAATTCGTGCGCCGCGCAAGGCGCGCAATTGTGCATCGCTCGCCGCCCGCAAGTCCTGTCCGTCAAACAGGATCCGGCCGCCGGAAATGCGTGTACCGGCGCGGGCAAATCCCATCGCAGCGAGCCCGATCGTGGACTTTCCCGCACCAGATTCACCAATAAGCCCAAGCACCTCGCCGCGATTGAGGTCGAGGTCGATGCCTTTGACAATCTCGGAAATAGCATCGCCGGCCACGGCTTCGATGCGCAGACCCCGGATCTCGAGCAGCCGCTTGTCGCCAATCTCCATCACGAATTGTCCTTCAGTCCAGCGGTGATTTTCAACATCCAGTCGACGATGAAATTCACCCCAACCGTCAGCAGCGCGATTGCCATCGCGGGGATCAAAGGTGTGATGTCGCCAAATGAGATCAACACCGCGTTTTCTCGCACCATGGAACCCCAGTCAGCCATGGGCGGCTGTATCCCCAGGCCAAGAAATGACAGTCCAGCGATGAGCAGGAACACATAGCAGAATTCCAGTCCGAACTCCGCGATCAGCGGCGCTGCCGTGTTTGGCAGAATTTCCCTTCGGATGAGGTACCAGTCGCCCTCGCCTCTCACACGCGAGGCTTCGACAAAGTCGGTTACCACCACCCCGGCGGCAACGGAGCGGGTCAGCCGGAAGATCCGAGGGACGTAGATGGCCGCTACCACACCAACCAAGACGACCAGATTCGTGCCCAGGATCGACAGGAGCAACAGCGCCAGGATCAGCGCGGGCACCGACATGAAGATATCGGCCAGACGCCCTAAAAGCTGATCAATGATGCCGCCTCTGATAGCGGCGAAGAGGCCTGAAAACATGCCCAGCGAGAAGGCCACGACGGTCGCGATCAAAGACAAAAGGATCGAGTGTCGCCCACCAAACACCATGCGTGAGAACATGTCGCGCCCGAGTTGATCGGTACCCAGCCAATAGGTTGCGTCAGTCGGCGCGTAGGGCGCCGATACGACTTCGGACTCGCTGAACGGTGCGATGTGCGGCGCGAAAATAACCATCAGAAGGCAAGCACCGATCACAATGAAACCGAACATGGCCGTAAGAGGCGCCGAGCGAAATGTTGGGGCAAGAGATGACGGTGCCAGCCTGACGAGAAGCCATCGCAAGGCGTGGCAGACCGTTATCGCTACGCTCATCAGGACGACGAGGACAGCAAGCGTATGGACCCCACCCCTGCCAGCCGCAAACCAGATTATCGCGGTTGCTGCCGCAAGCAGCACCGCGATCGACCACCTGCCTTTTTCTCCACGGTAAATGTACCAACCTGTCGCGAGACAAATCAGGGCGATAAATTCCACCAGGAAATCCCCAGATACAAAGTCACTCATTTCGGGTGCCTGAGGCGGGGATTTGTCATGATCGAACCGACGTCGGCGGCGATATTCAACACGATGAATGTCGCCGCGAAGATCAGGCAACAAGCCTGGACGATCGGGAAATCCCGTTTGGCGACGGAATCGACCAGCAGTTGACCGATCCCGGGATAGACGAAGACCACCTCGACCAGCACTACACCCGTGATCAGATATGCCAGGTTAAGCGTCACCACGTTGATGATTGGGGCCAATGCGTTTGGCAGCGCATGCCAGACAATCACCCGCCACGGCGGTGTCCCCTTCAGGCGAGCCATCTCGATGTAGGGGCTCGCAAGGAGGTTGATGATCGCGGCGCGTGTCATGCGCATCATGTGAGGCGTGACGACCAGGACAAGGGTCATTGCCGGCAGGAAACTGCGATAGACGCGCTCGCCGAACTCCGTGTGATCCTTGATGTCCGCCATCGGGGGAAACACATGCGCCCACACCGCAAAAAACAGAACCAGGATATACCCCAACAGGAATTCAGGCACGGAAACGGCCGTCAGCGATGCGACATTGATGGCCTTGTCGAAAAGCGTGTCCCGAAACAGGGCCGCTGCAATACCCAGCGAGACTGCCAGCGGGATGGCAAAGAGCGCGGCGAAACCAGCCAGGAAAAACGAATTGGCAAGCCGGCCAAAAATCGCATGGCCAACGTCGGCTTTGTTTATCAGCGACGTGCCGAAGTCGCCGTGCACAGCGCCCTCCAGCCAATAAAAGTAACGAATGATGGCGGGAACATCGAGACCCAGTTGCTTTCGCATGGCCGCTACCGTCTCGTCGGTCGCCATTTGGCCCAAAACGGCGTGCGCCAAATCTCCCGGAAGCAACTCAAGGGCAAAAAATATCAGGAACGACACGATCAACATCGTCAGCAACCCCAAGCCCAGCCGCCTGATGATGAGGGATAGGATGTCAGACAATAGCCTCTCCAGTGTCTCCTGGCCGATGTTCCGCCCGGTTTGCCCTGCCGTCGCCCTCTTGTCGCGATCACCGGAAAGTGGTCGAGCGGCTCGTGCCTTTAATGACCGCTGACAAGGTATCTGGGTCGGCAATCCGTAAAAAACGCTATAATGTTTTTGGCAATATGGCAACGGGATTGTCAAAATACACAAACATCGGTTAAGTGGCGGACGCTATTTGCCGTGCGCCGCACTCCGCCTCCGTGCGCGAATGCCTTAGCGGATTGATCTATTGGTGGAAACCGGAGGCCTCGCGCAGGCCAGAGACAAGAGGCAGAACTCATGAAGGCACTGGTCACCGCAGGCACGCGCGGCATGGGACGCGCGATTGCACTACGCCTGATACAGTCGGGTATTGAATGTATTGTCACCGGCACGACGGAATCATCCGGCGAAAGTGCTCCCGAAGGCGCAGAGACCCTGGTCGCTGACTTGACCCTGCCCGCTGACGTGGCACGGCTGGCCGATACGATCTCGGCGTTGCAGATCGACATCCTTGTGAACAATGCGGGGATCAACATTGGCGGCCCCACGGATGAGTTTGCCGACGCCGATTTCGATGCGCTGATGACCATCAACCTGAAGGCGCCCTTCTCGCTGTCTCGAGCGGCAGTTCCTTACATGAAACAGCGCGGCTGGGGCCGGATCGTAAACATTACATCGCTTTGGTCCGTGCGTGCCCAGCGCAATGATGCTGCCTATTGCGCCTCAAAATTCGGTTTGGATGGGCTGACGGCTTCGCTGGCGGCGGAGCTCGCACCACACGGGATTCTCGTGAACGCGGTCGCGCCCGGCTATATTCTGACAGACACCGTTGCGAAGCGGTTCTCGCAAGAACGCATCGCCAAAGACGCCGCAGTCATCCCGTTGGGCCGCTACGGCAAACCCGAAGAGATTGCCGAAATCGTTGCATGGCTCGCAAGCGACGCCAATGGCTACATGACCGGTCAAAATCTGCTGGTGGATGGCGGGTTGTCCAGGACGGCATTTCCTCTGATTTGAGGCCCGTCGCAGTCTTTATTTTTATGCACGCCGCTATGTCAAAGCGGCTGCGCATCTTGGGCGACACCCATCAGACACGGGGTCGTTCGGAAACTTGTTTTTACGAAATCAGAAACTGGCGACAGAACAAGTCTGTCGCCAAGTTGGGGAGGAGTGCTGCTATTTATGATCGAGCGGCTCAGCGTTCCACAGAAACGCAGAGCCGCTCCATCTCTTTGTTTTGAAAGCAATTCCGGAATTGCTTCAGGCAAACCACCAACGGCTGGTGCCACGGGCACCATCGAACGTCCAGTTGACTGCCATCTGATCCGAATGCGCCACATTCGATCTGGACGCGAACACCACATTCAGGAACATGGGCAGAATGGTTCCGCCCTGATCCCGCGAAAGCATCGCCATTTCATGGTACATTTCGGCACGCCTGCTGTTGTCCAGTTCAGCTCTCGCCTTCAGAAGAAGTTCATTGAAACGGGGGTTGTTCCATTTCGATTCATTCCAGGCGGCGTCATCCTTATAGGCCGTGCTGTACATGACGTCTGGCGTGGGGCGCGCACCCCATTGCGCAACACAGAACGGCTTCTTGAGCCAGACATCTGACCAATATCCGTCGTTGGGCTCGCGAACGACGTTTATCTCGATGCCCGCAGCCTTTGCATGTTCGGCGAACAGGACAGCCATGTCGACGGCTCCGGATGTCACGCTGTCCGCGGTGCTGAGATTCACTTTCAGCCCCTCGGCACCGGCCTTCTTCAGCAATGAGCGCGCCTGATCGGGATCATATTCCCGCTGGGGAATATCCTTCGGGTAATATGGCATCTCCGGAGAATGATGAAAATCATTGCCAATCGAAGCCGCACCGAATTCGATCTTGTCGACGAGGTCCTTGCGGTTGATGGCATATTTCAAGGCGTTTCGGACGTCGACATTGTCAAACGGTGCGACGTTCGTATGCATCGGCATCGTGATTGCCGATCCCGACGGAAGATTGTGGACATTGATGTTGGGATCCCGCTTCAGCAATGCCAGGGTTTTCAGCTCGAGTTGCGTTACAGCATCGACTTCGCCTGAAATCAGCGCCGCCTGGCGGGCACTCGGATCGTTGACGACAACGATCGACACGGCATCGAAATAGGCGCCCTCCAGATGCCAGCCGTCATGGCGTTGCAGTTCGAAATTCCTGCCGAAATCGCCGCTGACCAGTTTGTAGGGGCCGGAACCGTCACCCGATTGCCAGTTGAGTGTTCCATCCGGATTGGCAGGGCAAATTGCCAGATGAACGTCCGTCAACAACCATGGCAAATCTGCCATGCCGGAATTCATTCTAATGGTGATCGAATGATCGTCGTTTTTGACTATGTCCTTCACGGCGGCGAGCATTGACTTCGCCGCTGACGTGGATTTGTCACCACGGTGATGGTTCAACGAGGCGATGACGTCGTCGGCCATCACCTTTTTGCCGCTGTGAAAAACGGCACGCGGGTCAAGTTGGAAAGTCCATTCCGTTGCATCAGGGGACGCATGCCATTCCTTGGCGATGTCAGGCCCCAACGACGAGTCGGATTGGATTGCGGTCACGTAGGAGCGGTATGCGTTGGCAAGCAGATAGACCGAAAAATTCAAATATGCTCCCGGGTCATGTGAATCCGATGCGCTGCCGTCGTGCGATGCGACGCGAAACGTGCCTCCCCGCTTCGGCTCCGCGCTGGCAGAGCGGGTCCACGCGCCGGTTGCAACGGTAGCCGTCAACCCGGCAGCCATCGCGTAATGCATGAATGAGCGGCGCGAGATTTTTCCGGTGCGGGCTGCTTCCGACAGCCCCTTCATCAAGACGTCATTACGATAGTTGTTCATCGATTTCTCCCATTCGTTTGCTTTGCAGTCAGTTGGCTCTACCCGGCCAATCAATCGTTCCGTGCCTGGAAATTTGCCACATTTGTTTCAAATATGTCAATTGGTTTTGCGGATTTTGCTAGCCAGTTCGACGATTTTGACACACAAGGCTAAAAAAAATCGTTGCTAGGTAGCGGGCGGCGACACATTCGCTATCAACATCGTGAGGCAGACGCCACCCGCGTTGCAAAAAGCGAAACGACAAATCCCAAGACTGATTTCGACGGGCAGCGCGATAAGCGCCCTGCGCCAGCGAGCTCGCGTTGCCCTTGTCATGATAGAGGCCTAATCAACGCTTCAGGGTCACTCGCCCATGTCCTGGGAATGGTAGAAGTGTGGAGAAACATTTACGCTGAGCTCTGGAAGAGCAGCCGTCCATTTTTCAACGTAGACCAAGCAGGTGTGGCCTATCGTTCCCTGGGCTAAGGACGAGGTGCCTTTATCGAGGGTGAGCACATTGGGATTGCCATGCACCTCGAGGACCTCGCCTGATATAGACTGCGGATCAAACCAGGCGCCTGTCGCAAGTGAGACGCAATCTGGATGAATGCCTTCGCTCACCGTCACCCCTGCGAGACACGCGCCTCGTCCGTTGTGAAGCCTGACGATGTCGCCATGTTCGACCCCCAGGTTTTTGGCGGTCTGCGGGTGAAGCGTGCAAGGTTCCCTGCCGTGAATCTTGGTGGCTTGCGCTTCGCTTCCATTGTCAAGCTGGCCGTGCAACCGAGTGTCCGGTTGACCCGAAATCAGGTGCAATTGACCTGCTTGCGCATTACCGAGCCATTCCGCCGGTTCCATCCACGCTGGGTGGCCCGGGCAATCTTCGGCGTTCATGTGCGCGATCGCCTCATTATAAAGGGTTATCTTGCCGCTCTCCGTCTGCAGTGGTTTCCCTTCAGGATCACGCACAAACTCTCCGAGTGAAGTCCTTGGCTCGTTTTCGAGGGGGATATCGAATTTGCCGATCTCTCGGAACTGGTCGAAAAATGGAAGAGCGAAGCCTTCTCTCTCGGCCACCTCGCGGCACCGGTTCCACATCCACCTGAGCCATGCTTCCGTGTCGCGGTTCTCATGAAAATCCGGGCCGACATCCATTTGATTTGCCAGGTCGCGGAAGATTGCGTGATCGTCGCGCGCTTCGGCAAACGGCTCGAACACACGGCTCATGTAGACGAGCGATGAATCTCGCCTGTTGACCATCATGTCTTCGCGCTCCAGCGGTGTCGTACAGGGGAGCACGATATCGGCCCGCCGCGCGGTCGCAGTCCATGAATGTTCATTGACGATCACGGTCTCCGGTTGCGTCCAGGCCTCGCTGAGCCGATTCAGATCCTGCTGGTGGTGAAACGGGTTCCCGCCCGCCCAATATACGAGCCGAATATCGGGATAAGTCCGCGTTCCTCCATCATATTGATAGGGCGCTCCGGGATTGAGAAACATGTCGGTTATGCGGGCCACCGGAATAAAGTCTCGGACCGGATTCGACCCTTGCGGAAAAGACGGCCATCGTACGATGCGCTGCGGCCGGCCCACCGCGGTCAGCGAGCCATAGCCGAATCCAAACCCGGTGCCCGGCCGCCCCACCTGACCCAGCATCGCGGCTAGAGCCATACCCGCCCATACCGGTTGCTCCCCATGGTCCCCCCTCTGAACGCCAAAAGACACTGAGATCATGACCCGCTCTCGCGCCATCTCAGCCGCAAGATCGCGGATCTCTTGCGCCGATATTCCGCAAATATGCGCGGCCCAGTCGGATGTTTTCGGCAGCCCGTCGACGTCACCGGTTAGATAGGCTTTGAACTTCGGCCACCCACTTGTGTAGCGATCCAGAAATCCGGCGTCGTGCCAGCCATTGGCATGGAGCTCGAATGCCAGCGCCAGCATCAGCGCTGTATCCGTACCTGGACGTATCCGCATCCAACGGGCATTCGAGACTGCAGCCAGATCGCCCTGAATGGGCGAAATGTTTATCGCTTTTATGCCGCGTTGGGCGATTGCATTCAGTTGCGAAGCCACTTCATGTTGGGACGTTCCACCTGGCTCGATCTGCGCGGTTCTCGGAGAAATGCCACCAAAGGCCAAGAGAAGGGTGCAATTTTCGAGGATGAGCGGCCAGCTGGTCGCACCGTCCAGAAAATCCTCATTGGAAACCCCGACTATGCGGGGCAGTATTACCTCGGCCGCTCCGTGTGAATAGGTATTGCGGTGTGTTGTATAACCGCCGATCAGGTTCAGAAATCGCTTAAGCTGAGATTGTGCGTGATGGAACCTACCCGCGCTCGCCCATCCATATGACCCGCCGAATATAGCCCCGTTGCCATACCGATTGATAACGCGCCTTAGCTCAGAAGAAGCCAAGTAGGTTGCGCGATCCCAGTTGACTTCAATATAGCTGTCATTGTTACGGCGAGCCCCGTTGTCTCCTTCGAGCCAGCCCTTGCGGATAGCAGGCCGCGCGATGCGTAAGGCTGGATCGCGCGCCGCACTGACCCACCCCCGCCCAATGCGGGATGGCTGTGGATCAGACGGATCGGGCACCAATTCCGGTCTGTCGCCATCGGTTAGAGCGTAGTTGCCCCAGTGAGATGCGGTAAATCTCCGTGCCATGTTTCCTCCCCGCCGTCATAGGTGATACCGAGCCACGCAACCGGCAAAGGTAAGGGCGAGGATAAAGCGCCTCGCTTGAGCGGCTTCTGGGTCAGGGCTTCTTTTGCGTGCTTTCCGAAATGCCGAGGCCGCTTAGAAATGCCCGACTTGAAGCGAGCACTTCGGCTTCTCCGATATTCCAGCCGAATTCATTGGCCTCGTATTCGACGGTGAGCGAACCGTCATATCCGACAGCCTTCAACGCGCTCAAAACCGCCTCGAAATCGACCACGCCTTTGCCGAGGGGCGGAAAGGTAAAGTTCGGATAAAGACCCGCCGCGTCCTTCATGTGTACATGCCGGATGCGATTGGCAAAGGCCCAAACCGCGGCAACAGGATCCTCTCCATGAGCAGCGAAATGGCTGGGGTCGTAGTTCACCATCAAATCGAGATCGCCCAGAGCGTCGATGATCCGTTGGTAATCCGCGATCCGCGGGTAAAGGAATGGTGCGGGGGACTCCAGACCAACAGCAACGCCCTTGGCTTTGCCATGCAGAAGAATGGTTCGCAGAATGTCGACAAAGTCGGCAAACACGTCGTCGCCCTTTGACGAGGGTAAGTACGGCGAACAAAGGTGGACATACGCGACCTCTGCTGCCGCAGCCCGATCGATCATGGCTTTGACATAGCGAATGCCGCGCGCGTCATCGTCGGCATCTTGGGCGAAGAAGAAGTAGTTGGTACTGAGCGCAGGAACCGACAATCCGGCCTTGCGTACACCATCGATGAGCGCGACGGACTCGCTGATCGAATTTTCCGGGGTAATATGGGGCGTCGCAGGCGACGGGATACCGTCGCAGTTGATAGCCAACGCGCCGTATCCGGCCGCCTTGACCATCTCCGCAACCTCCCTCAGCGGATGCCTGGAGAGCATTGTCGAGTAGTAGCTTGCTTGCATGGACATGGTTCAAACGGTCTTTCTAGTCGTCTTACGGATGAGATCGGCCGCCAAAGCCCAAAAGCCGGCGTTTAAGCGAAGTCGACAATGGTCCAGGGCGCGTCGCTCGAAAGCGGGATATCGACCCACTTGCGTTCTCTCTGGGCAAGGTATGCCGCCTTAACCACTTCGAGCAGATGGACGCCATCCTCCAGCGATGCCATCTCGATCTGGGGCACGCCGCCGGAGATCAAGTCGACGAACCCTTGCATCTGCCTGTTGTAAGGGTCGGCGTTGGCCGGCATCAGGACAAACCAGCCATCGTGCTGAACATTTTTCTTATGATAGTGGGCGGGGATGCGCGCCATTTCAGCCAGCGATTGCGGCAACTCTTCAAGGGGCTTTTTGGAGTAAACCGACAGCGGCGACGTATTGAAAGCGCCTACGGACTCGAGTGTGAAATGCAGTGACCCTTCGGTCCCATAAAAGTCGGTGACGTCATTGAAGGAAGGCGTGAACCGATCGGATGTGAAAGTGCCAGTCGCGCCGTTGGACATATCGACAATCAGGTGAACATTATCGTCAACCGGTTTTGGCATTGCCTTGTGACGCAGGCTCGCTGCGACAGATGTGTAGGCGCCGCCCAAAAGATATTGGACGATATCCATGCGGTGAACCGTCAAGTCCATGAGCGTCGCACCACCGGACAAGGCAAGATTCCATCTGTAATCATCGATGGAAACAACGTCCCAGATTTCCGAAAAGACACTCCGAAAAGAGTGCACCTTGCCAATCACGCCTTGGGCGACAAGCGACCGCGCAATTCCCGCTACGTCCAGGAAGCGGGCCTGATGCCCGACCGCGACTTTTACGCCGGCTTTGCGGCACGCAGCCAGAACTGATTTCGCTGCGTCAAGATCATGAGCCACTGGTTTTTCAAGCAGAATATGCTTTCCGGCTCGCGCCGCAGCGATCGCAAGATCGTGATGAAAACGATTGGGCACGGAGATGACGACAGCATCGACGTTGGGGTCCGCAAAAACCTCGTCGGTATCGGCATAGACCTTGTTGATCCGAAACTTCTCAGCGGCGGCGCGGGCCCTTTCCTGGACCTTGTCGCATATCCCGGCCAGTTCAGCGCCTGTCGCAGCCTGGACGGCAGGAATATGCCAGTTTGAAATCAATCCGGCGCCGATAATCGCAATCCTCACGCTCATGCACGTCTCCACTTTCCTTCGGCGCTAAGCCGCCCTCATCGTATGCTCCGCCCGAAATCGTTGCTAATACAAACACACCGATTGACACATTGCAAACGATAAGGTTACCTCTTGCTCGGTGCTGTCCTGCGCTTACGCAGGGCGGCCCCAGTGGAGGAGAGAGAGAAATGTTGCGAACCGCGATCAAATCGACGCTAATAATGGCGTTGGCTGCGGTGATGTGGGCCGGTCCTGCATCCGCCGAAACGCTGCGTATCATGACCTGGGAGGGATATGCCGACCCAGACTACATTAAGGAGTTCGAAGCTGAGACGGGCGCGAAGGTTGAGGTCACCTTCGTAGGAGACGACGCTGAGATTTGGGCAAAGGTCCGTGGCTCCAACGGCCAGGATGCCGACATCATCTGCACCAATGTGGGCCAGCTTCAGCGCTACGTCGAAGCGAATTTGCTCGCGCCCATCGACTTGAACAAGGTGCCGAACCAGGCTGCGTTCCTGGGGAGGTTCCGCGATCTAAGCAATGTTCCGGGAGTGGTTCATGACAAGAAGGTATTCATGATCCCATTCCTCTACGGCCCCTACTTGCTGGCCTATAACCCTGACCTCGTCAGTCCGGCTCCGACGTCCTGGAGCGTGCTTTGGGACCCTAAGTACAAGGGAAAGGTGCTGACTCACGACTCTTACGAATACAACTTCACCATTGCTGCGATCTTGGACGGAGCAAAGGATCCATACAAGCTTTCGGAAGAGCAGCTGCAAAAATATAAAGAGAAACTGATCGAGCTAAAGCGGCAGCTTCTATCGTTCTACTCATACTCGGACGAGGCCGTGCAGCAGTACAAGAACAACGATGTAGCTGTAATGATCGCCGGCTATGGCCCGCAGATGATCAAGGCCATCCGGGACGCCGGCGCGAATGTTGAGCCCGTCTTCCCAAAGGAGGGTGCGCCAGTCTGGCTGGACGCCATGGCAATCACCGCCGGCGCATCACCGGAGCGGGTCGAGCTTGCGCACAAGTGGATCAACTTCATTCTCAATAAGAAGATCGCTCAAGCGATGGTCGACCGCATGCACTTCGGCTCAACAATTATCGATACCGGGGTACTTTCCCCTAACGACAAGGTCTTCTGGGTCAAATCGGTCGAAGATCCGACCCGCCGCAGTGACCTTTGGAACGAGATCAAGGCTGCGCAATGAGAATATGGAGTGGCGCCTGCGCGTCACTCCTCAACCTAAAGGTCAGCGGATCGATTTCATGAGTGAAAGCCTCGTCGAATTGCGCGGAGTGACGAAGCGCTATGGTGCCGTCGAAGTCCTGAAAAGGATCGACCTGAGCGTTGGGCGCAACGAATTTCTCGTCATCCTGGGGCCGAGCGGCTCAGGTAAGACCACTATCCTCAGAATGATTGGTGGCTTCACGCGTCCCACGGACGGTGAAATTTTTCTAGATGGCAACCAGCCCTTGTCTGACATCCCGATCAACAGGAGACCCTTCAATACGGTCTTTCAGGATTACGCTCTCTTTCCACACATGACCGTCGCCAAAAACATCGGATTTGGCCTGAAGGTTGGCGGAGTGCCAGGAAAGGAAATTGATCGCGAAACAAATCGCGTTCTCAGTCTGGTTGAACTCGACGGCTTGGGATCACGATATCCATCGGAATTATCTGGCGGGCAGTGCCAGCGGGTAGCGCTCGCACGCGCGATTGTCTGCAAGCCTAGGCTTGTACTATTGGACGAACCACTCGCGGCATTGGATGCATCGCTGCGACATCAGATGCAGCGGTTCCTGAAGGAACTGCAACGCGAAGTCGGTGTGTCCTTCCTGTTCATTACCCATGATCAGGAAGAGGCGATTACGATGGCCGACAGAATCGTCGTCATGGACCATGGCCACATCCGCCAGGTGGCGACGCCGAGGGAACTCTACTACCGGCCGGCCGATCGCTACGTCGCCCAATTCTTCGGCGACAATAATCTTATCCCTGGCGTCGTCGCGGATGCCCTGAATTCCGACGTTCTGCTGGACACGCCCTTTTGCCAATGCCGCGTCGCGGTACCGTCGGGACATTCTTTTCGTAAGGGCGATGCAGTTAATCTGGCTGTGCGGCCGGAAGCCATAAAGGTAATCCCTGCCACAGGCGGTCCGGCCTGCGGACACGTCGAGCAGATTGAGTTTGTCGGATCGACGACGGCTTTCAAGATCCGCTCATGCAGAGACTCCAATGTATCGATTGAGGCCAAAAGTCTCAGCGGGGTCAACGGCGCAGGCATTCGTCCGGGAGCTAAGGTTGGCGTTTCCTGGGCTGACTGCGAGGCTTGGGTGATAAAGCAATGAGCGTCTCGATCGACACGCAACCGAGAACGCGGTTACGCGCTGTTTTCGCCAGATTTGCCTTCACGCTTGCCGTCTTCTTCGTTCCGATCTTTTTTGTTGCGATACCGTTCGCGTCCTTCCTCTATCTAAGTCTTGGCGAGGTGAACGGCCCCGATATCGTCATGACCATTACGGGCAAGAACTTTACCCGGATTGCCACGGATCCGCTTTACTTCGATGTCATCTGGACGACATTGTTTCTCTGCATATCGATAGCGTTGGTTTGCGTGCTCTTCGGCTATCCGATTGCCTACTTGCTCGCGATACTGAGCGGCGGAAAACGATATGTGTTAATGTGCCTTGTCGTGATCCCCCTGTTGTTGAACTACGTCATCAAAATCTACGCAATGCGGTCGATACTGGGGCAAAAAGGACTTCTTAATCAGCTGATAATGGCGCTCGGGTTGTCGGATACGCCTACGACGCTATTCGTGTTCAATCTCAACGCTGTGTTCCTGGTTCTCGTCTCCATCCTTCTGCCGTTCGCGGTTTTGCCGATCTACATCGCATTGGAGCGTATCCCGAACTCCCTGCTCAGCGCAGCCTACGATCTCGGAGCAACTCGACTCCAGACTTTTTTACGGGTCGTCCTCCCGCTCAGCATGTCGGGCGTGGCGGTTGGATTTGCGTTTGCATTCGTTTTTTCGATCGGCGATTTCGTTACACCGCAAATGGTGGGCGGTCCCAACGGCTTCACACTTGGACGGGTCGTGTACAGCCAGTTTGGCCTAGCCTTCAACTGGCCTTTCGGTTCTGCACTGGCGATCGTGCTGATGGTCCTTGTGCTCGCTGCGCTTGCGGTCCCGGCCCTTTTCTCCCCAAGGCGGGCAAAGCGATGAAAACCCCCGTAATCACCTGGGTCTTGCTCATCGGTCTGGCTGCCCTCGTCATGGCGGTTATATATGGACCGATAGCCGTGACTATCGCTGGCGCGTTTTTCGAGACCAATGCCGGCTCGATCATTTTGTCCGAACCCTCATTGGAGTCATTCTTCTCGCTGGGTTCCGACAAATCTGTGGCACACGCCCTCGGCAACACGCTTTTGGTCGGTTTTACGGCATCCAGCCTAGCCGTCATCATCGGCATTCTCACCAGCCTGTACTACGCGTCGGGCAAGAGCCTCGATCGCTCGGTTCTGCAGTTTCTGATCTTCGTCCCCTTCGTAATGCCGCCAATGATCACCGGGTTGGCGCTGTTGATTTTCTTCCGAGACATCGGGATTGATCGGTCTTTGCTAACCGTGGTAATCGGCCACGTCATCCTGTTGCTGGCAATCGCTCATCGGCTCATTGTCGTCCGTCTGACCGAGTTGAGCGCATCGCTGACCGAGGCGGCACTAGATCTGGGCGCATCGCATTTTCAAGCCTTTTACATGGTTGTTCTACCCAACCTTAAAAGCGCCATTGCGGCCGCGTTCATACTATGTTTCGCGCTGTCCTTCGACGAAACGCTTGTGACCATTCTGATCTCCGGCGGCGAGCCGACTTTCCCAATGAGACTTTGGGCGATGATGCGCCTTGGTTTCGCGCCATCTGTGAACGCGATCGTCGTAATAGTGCTCGCAACGGCAACTGCGGTTAGTTTCCTCGCGATCAGGCAGTTGCTCAAATCAAATGAGCCTCGCCCTGGCTTGGGCAGCGAAGCATGAGAGCGATTTCCCGCGGCCAAATTGCTTCTTTTGCAATCAGATCAACTCGGAAAGGGTACTAATGTCGAAAGACAACATCAATGTCGCCGTGATTGGCACAGGATTGATCGGAGCCACTCACATCGCTGCAATCGCCCAAGTAGACGGTTTGACTGTCAAGACGGTTTGCGACGTGGTGCGTGACAAGGCCGAACAGGCGGCCGCGAAGCACGGTATCGCCGAGGTCTCGGACGATCCCGAAAAAGTGCTGTCGGACAGCGCCATCGACGCGGTGATCGTGGCGGTGCCTAACCGCTTCCATCGCGACGTGGCTATTGCGACGGCTCAGGCCGGCAAGCACATGCTGCTGGAAAAACCCGTATCGCATGATTTCGCGACCGCGCGCGAGGTGCTGAACGCCTTTTCCGCCACGAAACAGATCGTGCGGGTCGGCCATAACGAGCGGTGCCAGGACGCGAGCATCCTGGCCCGGGAGATCGTCCGGAGCGGCGCGCTTGGCGAAGTGCATTCCTTCCGCAATGTGTTCTCGCATAGCTGGAAGGTGGTCTCGATCGACGATTACCGCTGGAACCTGGAACTCTCCGGGGGCGCGACGATGATGGATATTACCAGCCATTCGGTGGATCTGGTGCGCTATCTGATCGGCGGCGACTATGCTTCCGTCGCTTCAAGCTTGCGCCATAGCGTGATGCCCAAGGCAGTGGACGACAATGTGCACCTCATGGCCGAGATGAATAATGGGACGTCGGGCACGTTCTCCTCCGATCGCTTTTCGCCCACGCATCATTTCACCACCGATCTTTACGGCACCGAGGGTTCGCTTCATTTGTCTCAGCTCGTGATGAGCGGCACGACTGTGGCGCCGCTCGCGGTCTTCTCGGATCGTCCGCTCGAGGAACTGCCGCGCGTGCTACAGGAAAACGCACGGCCGCGCTTTGCTGCCTATCACAACCAGCGCAAGACCGACGGCTGGTATCTTCTCTACCCACCGCGGCGCAGTTCTTATGTGAACCAGATTCGGGCCTTTGCCCAGCTCCTGCGGGGCGAGACGCCAGAGATCGCCCTCTGCACGCTGGAGGACGGGGTGCACAATATCGAGGTGATGCACGCTGCCTACACTGCACAAAACGAGCGTCGCTGGGTGGATCTGCCACAGCCCGACGGCGCACCGTGGATACTGCCCAAATATAGCTGATCCGGGCGGAGCCACCGGCCCCCGCTCTTGAAGACCTTGCGGTTTCGATTTTCCGTGAACCGACGAATCGCTCCGGCCGGTGGCGTTGACTCTGAGGTAATCGGTGAGGAGCACGATCAAGGCAGGCCAACCGCTGCGAAATCCTGCGCACTTCGGCGAAAACCCTGAAGGTGTTGACGTCATCCAGGCCAGCTCGGGTCGGCGGACGGTCGAAATATTAGGAAACCTTCGACACCGCGAGCATGAAGATCGTTGCGTTGTCGCAAGAAATCCCCAGCGCTCAGCTTTTCCTAACTAAGAATGTGGTTGTTGCGAAGTGGCAACGCTGCCATAGGACGAAGCGGACCCAGAATTCTTCGAGGAGGGCTCGATCAGCGGGAGGCTGTCGATCGAAAGACGCGGCAGATCGCCAGTCCAACGCTCAAGCCGCACCACGCAGCTGTGGCTGGACGTACCTTGGGTCAGATCCGAACAGCCTTTGTCTCGGGTCAAGGTATTGGGGTTGCCATGCACATCGATCCGGCTGCCGTCTATGGTCTGCATGTCGAACCAGGCGCCCGCTGCCAGAAAAACGCAGTCGCGTCGCAGCCCTGCGTCCAATTTCAATCCTGCGAGGCAAGCTCCACGATCATTGTAGATCCGCACGATATCGCCTGCTGCCAGTCCAAGCTCGGCAGCCGTTTCGGGATGCAACTCACAGGGCTCCCGGCCCTTGATTTTTTCAGACAGGGACTCTTTTCCACGATCATTCTGACCGTGCAGCCGAGTATCAGGCTGGCCCGAGATCAGATGAAGCTCGCCTGCTTCGGCGGTCAGCAGGCTTTCGGTCGGCATAATCCAGGCCGGATGGCCCGGACAATTGGCCAGCCCCAGATCGGCAATGGCGCGGTTGAACAGAGTTATCCGACCGCTTTCCGTCTTCAACGGCGCCGCCGCCGGGTTGGCGAAGAAATCCCCCAGAAGCACTTGCGATTTTTCAGGAGGGGGTATGTCGATCCGTCCCTCTCGGCGGAACGCGTCGAAATCCGGCAATGCGATGCCGTGCCGGTCGGCCTCGCGGCGCGTCCCGTCCCACAGCGCCCGAAGCCATCCCTCGATATCGCGCTTTTCCGTGAATGCCTCCTCCACCCCGAAATGGCGGGCAAGAAGGCGGAATATTTCGTGGTCGTCCTTGGCCTGACCATAGGGCGCCCGAGCCGGAGACATGAAAAACAGCGCCGGATCGCGCTTGTTGATCATCATGTCCGTGCGCTCCAGAGGCGTGGTGCAGGGCAGCACCAGGTCCGCCCGCCGCGCGGTCGCGGTCCAGCTGTGTTCGTTCACGATCACCGTTTCTGGCAGCGTCCACGCGCCTTCAAGCCGGATCAGATCCTGATGGTGATGAAAGGGATTGCCCCCGGCCCAGTAGACCAGCCGGATGTCGGGGTAGCGGCGCGTCTCGCCGTCATAGGTATACTCTGCCCCTGGCGAAAGCAGCATGTCCGTGATCCGCGCCACGGGAATGAAATCCTTCACCGGATTCGGCCCTTGCGGAAAGGCGGGCCAGCGGAACCCCCGTTGTGTGCGGCCGACCGCGTTACTGGACCCATAACCAAAGCCGAATCCCAGCCCTGGTTGATCCATCTGGCCAAGGATCGTCGCCAGCGCCAGCGCCGCCCATAGCGGTTGCTCGCCATGCTCTGCCCGCTGCAACGACCAAGTTATCGAGATCATCGTGCGAGCCTCAGTCATGCGCAGAGCGAGGCGGCGGATATACTGCGCCGGCACATCGCAAAGCGGCGCCGCCCAGTCAGCGGACTTTTTCTGCCCGTCGTGGCCGCCCAGCAAATAGGCGCGGTATTCCGGCCAGCCACTGGTGTAGCGTGCCAGGAATGCTTCGTTCTGCCTGCCCGCCGCCAGAATCTCGTATGACAGGGCAAGCATCATCGCCGTATCGCAGCCGGGTCGAATGGACACTCGTTCAGCGCCTGGAAAATCGTCCCGCCGGGGCGAAATAGAAACAAGTTCCGCCCCGCGCGCGGCCATCTGCGCGTGCAGGTTCCGCAACCGGTGGTTAGAAGTACCGCCTGAATCCACCTGCGCGGTGCGCCCGGAGAACCCGCCAAAGGCCACCAGCAGCGAACATTCCTTCGCCACCAGCTCCAGGCCGGTCATGTTGTCCTCATGCGCCTCTCTCGACAGACCCAAAATGCGCGGCAAAAGCACCTCGGCGGCGGCAAAGGAATAGGAATCCCGCTTACCGACATGCCCGCCGATCAGGTTGAGAAAGCGGCGCATCTGCCCTTGTGGATGATGAAAGCGCCCCGCGCTCGCCCAGCCGTAAGAGCCCGCAAAAATAGCGTTGTTGCCATATGTGCCGCGGACGCGCTCCAGCTCACCGGCCACGAGTTCAATAGCGCGGGCCCAACCGACCTCCACGAAACTGTCATCACAACGCTGCTTGCCACGGTCGCCGGCAAGCCAGCCCTTGCGTGCCACCGGCGCCGCAATGCGACTGGCGGTATCCCGCGCCGCGCTCAGCCAGCCGCTGCCGATCCGGGAAGGGTCCGGATCGTCGCGCAGGGGGACCGGCGTCCCCTTCGCGTCGATCTCATAGACCCCCCAATGGGCGGCGGTATATTTGGCCATTCAGCTGCGCTCTGTGATGAATTTCGTGACCATGTGATCGGCCACGCCTTCAATTCCGCCCTCGTGGCCCATACCGCTGGACTTGACGCCACAGACCGGCGTTTCGGCCAGGCCATACGCCACTTCGTTGACGCCGACCATGCCGACCTGCAGCCCTTCGGAGACATAGCGGGTGATCTTGAGGTCGTTGGAGAAGACCGACGATGCCAATCCGAATTCCAGCGAATTGGCGCGGGTCACGAATTCCTCAGCCTCGGAAAACCGCAGGATCGTGGCGACAGGGCCAAAGGGCTCCTCGGTGAGCACGACGGCATCGTCCGCCACGTCCACCAGCACGGTTGGTTCGTGGAAATAGCCGACATTGCCGATCCGATTGCCGCCTGCGGCCACGGTTGCCCCCCTCTGAACCGCGTCGGAAATCATCCGCTCAACCGACTCGAGCCGCCGCGCATTGGCAAGCGGACCCATCTGGCTTTCGGGGTCGAGCCCGTTGCCGACCTTCAGGCCCTTCGCGTAGCGCGCGAAGCCGTCGACGAAATCGTCATAGATGGCCTTCTGCACGAAGAACCGCGTGGGCGAGACGCAGACCTGCCCGCTGTTGCGGAACTTGGTGGCTGCGAGCTTGGCAACGACGCTCGCCATATCGACGTCCGCAAACACGCCGATCGCGGCGTGCCCGCCCAGTTCAAGCGTGCAGCGCTTGAGATGTTGCCCGCACAGCCCTGCCACCGCTCGCCCTGCCGGGATCGACCCGGTGATTGACGCCTTGCGGATCACATTCGAGGCAATGAGTTTTGCCGAAACATGCGGCGGATCGCCGAAAACCAGCGAAAGCACATCCGGCGGCAGCCCCGCGTCGAGGATCGCCTGGACCATCATGGAGCCGACGCCTGGTGTCTCCTCGGAGGGCTTGAGGATCACCGAACAGCCCGCCGCGAGCGCCGCCGCAACCTTGCGGGCTGGGAGAACCATCGGGAAGTTCCAGGCGCTGAAGGCGGCTACCGGGCCGATAGGTTCGTGCCGCACCTCGAAATGCTGGCCCGCCTCTCGCGCCGGAATCACGCGACCATAAGTGCGGCGACCCTCTTCGGCGCTCCATTCGAAGATCTCGGCGGAGGCCAATATCTCGGCGCGCGATTCCGCCAGCACCTTGCCCTGCTCCATCGTCATGACACGCGCGATGTCCTCGACCCGCTCGCGTAGCAGCGCAGCCGTTCGCCGCAGGACGCGCGAACGTTCCAGCGGCGAAGTGCGGCGCCATATCGCGAAACCTCTGTCCGCAGCGGCCAGCGCCGCCTCGAGATCGGCGTCCGTGGCCAGCGCCAGATCGCCGAGGCTTTCCAGCGTCGCCGGGTTCTCGACCGGGATGACTTTGCGGCCCGGCGGAGAAAGACGGACACCGCCGATGATCGGGCCAAGCACCGGATAGGCCATGGTCTCGCCGCTCCGCATCTTACCAATCCACCAGTGTGCCGTCGTCCAGCACCGCGGTCTGAGTGTGCAGAACCTCTTGCTGGAAAGGATGCTTGGCAGCTTCCTTTTCGTTCACCTCGATGCCAAAGCCGGGTTTGTCGGGTGCACCCCAACGACCATCGACCATCTCGGGCAGACCTTCGACAACGTCGTGATACCAGGGCACGGCGCCCGGCATCGCCTCGAGGATGACGAAGTTCGGCGTCGAGATGCCGTAATGGAGCGAAGCCACGGCCGCCAAGGGGCCGTTGGGATTGTGCGGCGCAACGCCTGCCTGTGCGATCTCGGCCAGGGTGGCGATCTTCTTCGCCTCAAGCAGGCCGCCGCAATGATTGAGATCGGGCTGTACGATGTGACAGGCCCGCGCGCTCAACAGCTCGTCGAATTCACGCAGCCCGACCAGGCGCTCGCCAGTAGCAATCGGCACCGGCGAGCGTTCGACGATTTCCCGCATGGCCTTGGTGTCGCCGGGCTGAACGGGCTCTTCGACAAACATCGGGCCCATGGGCTCCAGCGCCTTGATATATTCGAGCGTTGCGCTGACGGTGGCGGCGCGGCCGTGGAAATCCACCATGATCGCCGCGTCGTCCCCCAGACCTTGGCGAAGCGCGATGCCCAACCGCTCGAGGTTGCGGCAGGCGGCGCGCGTGGTTGTCGCGTGGGAATAGGGAATGCAGACGACCTTGACCGCACGGAACCCCTTTTCAAGCACCTTCTGCGAGGCTTCGACCAGCTTGCTGGGGTCGAAGGTGTCTTCGTAGAGCGTCTTCATCTCGCCAAGGCCCGGATGCGAGTAGAGATCCACGCGCTCGCGCACTTTTCCACCCAGCAACCGCCAGACCGGCACACCCAGCTCCTTGGCCGAGATGTCCCAGAGCGCGTGCTCGATCCCGCTGATCGCCGAGGCGCCGATGATGCCCAGGCGGTAGTAGCTGTGCTTGTTCATCCGCCGCACGGCCTGTTCGATGTCTCGCGGATCGGTGCCGAGCATCAGTTGCGCCAGATCCTCGACCGCGCCGGTCACGGCGCGGGTCTTCCAGTTCAGCGTCGCTTCACCCCAGCCATAAAGGCCCGGCACGGACGTATCGACCCGAACAAACACCCAGTTGCGCATCTTCGCGTTCACGACAATCGAACTGATACCGGTAATTTTCATGTCTATCCGGGTCGTCGGAGTGCGCTGGCCGCGCGCCGCTTCGACCCCTCCCTTTGCTGGCCGCGTTCCGAACGTTTGTAGCGCCAAGCGTTGTTATTAGTAAAGAACCGTTTTGCTAAATAGCAAACATTTTGGTGCCGATTCATCGTCAAATGCCACAAATTGGCAGGCATCGGCTGCCTCATATAAAAAATCTCTATTGCAAAATACGCAACATCAAGGCAAAACCATCCTGCCGGCGACACTCCGGACACTGGCATTCCGGCTTCTACGAAGGACCATCCCATGCGCCCCGGATATTACAGCACGATGCTCTCGCACCTTTCCTTGCCAGAGGCAGCAACGGTCGTTGCCGATGCGGGCTATACCGATCTTGCGATCAACGGCGACGGCATTCCGTCGAAGTTCGCGCCGCACGTGACGCCGGAGATGAGCCTCGATCAATGCCGCGAACTGGCCGGAGCCGTGTGTGCCGCAGGGCTTTCAATCCCTGCGATGAGCGTCAACTTCTATTTCTTCGCCAAGGACGAGGCGGAACGGCAGCGGGGCCTTTCCCATGTCAGTGCGATGATCGACCGCGCTGCGGCCATCGGGGTGGACTATGTCCATCTCTGCTCCGGCCGGCCGACGCCCGGGCAGGACGAAATGGCGATGATGCCGCTGTTCATCGAAACCATGCAGGCGGTCTTGAGGAAGGCTGGCGAAAAGGGCGTGAGCGTGGGCCTCGAATCAGCCGCGCCGCACATGTACCCTCAGTGCGGCCGCTATCTTGAACTAGCCGAAGCGCTCAGGCCGCTGGAACTGGCCGTCAATTTTGACCCGAGCCATTTCCAGGCCATCGGCGAGGACCCTGTTGAGGCCGTTCACCGGCTGGCTCCACTGATCCGCCACGTCCACATCAAGGACGCCAAAGGCCGCTATCCCGAATTCAGCTTCCCGCCATTGGGTGAGGGCGAGATCGACTTCCCGAAGCTGATCGCCGCGCTGGGCGACATTGGCTATGCCGGCGCACTAACCATCGAATACGAGGCGAACTACTTCGGCTGGGAAATTGATCCCATGACCGTTCTGACACGTTCGCGTGCCTTTCTGCGCGACCTCGGGGTGTGAAATGAGCGAGGCGCAACGCTACTGCAATGTGAATCTGTCGCCGGCCTTCGGCGAGAGTAGTCAATAGCGAACAGAAAAAGAGAGCAGTGTTTTCGGGAGGCCGGAGAGACCATGTCAGCTCATAGTATTTCAATACGGATAAAAATCACCTTAAAGCTTTAGTGGGAGTAAAAGCATGATTACACCGCACCTAGAATCCATTCTTGTTCGCGTTCGGCCTGCTATTGCCGCAGCAATTATTTCTCTTTCCATCTCACCGGTTGACGCTGCCGATATGATAGGCAATTGCGAAGTCACCGGAACCAGAGGTTCCATTCCCTTCACTCCCGTCGAGGCTGGGGAGTTGACTGTCGAAGTCAGTCTTCCGGCGCCCGGTTGGTGGAACGGGGATGCACCAGAGCTCATCAAAGACGGCTATGAATATTGCATGGCCGCCAATATCGCCCATCGCGGGGGCCTGGATAAAGTCAAGGTCGTTAATGTCGCGTGGGATGCATTGGTCGCGGGTCAGACCAAGGACTTCGATCTCTCCTTGTCGGGGATTTCCATCACCGATGAGCGCAAGAAGGTCGTTGATTTCTCGATCCCCTATTTCAACTCTGATATCGGAGTTCTTGTCAAAAAAGGTGTGTCCGTCGATAGCGACTCCATCAAGAAGATGCGGATTGGCGTGCAACAGGCTTCTACTGGGGCCGACTTCGTCGCCAACACTCTCAAGCCAGCTGAGTCCAAGGTCTACCCGGACGGGCCCAGCATGTGGGCGGCGTTGGCAGCTGGTCAAGTCGATGCAGCCATGACTGACACGGCAAATGTGCTGGCCGTGGCCTCGCAATCAAATGGCACGCTTGTAGCAGCCGGCCAATATTCAACCGGCGAAACCTATGGCGCCATCTATCCGAAGAATTCCCCCAACGCCGCGACCATCGATAAAATCATCGACGCGCTGATCAAGGACGGCACCCTGCAGCAAATCTCAGCCAAGTATCTGGCCGCAGCCTGGGGCGCCGATCCGGCCAAAGTTCCCTACCTGAAGCCTTAATCGAGCAACTTGGGATCACCTGATGTCATCTATCATCGGTAACCGAGAAGGCCAGACACTCGGCCTTCTCGGGGGTGAGCGTCGCTGGAGCGCGGGGACGCCGCCGAAAGATGTCACCAACCTGGCGGCAACGGTCCTCGTCATCAGTTTCCTCGTTGTTGCCGGCAGTTGGAAGACGCTTTTGGATGCCCGGGCGGCCACCGTCAATCTGCAAGTCGACGGGCTCCTGGCCGATGCGATCCTGGTGATCTGTGGCCTTTGCCTGCTGTTGCCTACATGGCCAGCGATCCAGAGCCTTCGCCAGTCGCATTTGGCGAAGGCAGCATTTGCCGAGGACAAACTGGTCGATGCCAGGGTCTTCACGGCGGCCGCGCGCGATCACGCCTATTATACTTTGGGTCTCTCCGCGGCCTTAGCCACGCTGCTTATTGTCGTCCAGTTCTTCATCGCCAACGACCTCGCTGTCAGTCGGACCTTCATGCTGCTGCCGCTGATCGGCAGTTCCTTCTGGCTGATACTCAAAGCCTTCTGGACCAATATCTACATCTTCGTCGTGGCGGAGATTCTGGTGCTGATCTGGGGCCTGGTCGTAGCCATAGCCAGGCTTGTTCCGGGCAAGGCCGGGCGGCCTGTGCGCGTTATGGCAACCATCTATACGGACATATTTCGCGGCTCACCGGCGATCATCAATATCTACCTGATAGGCTTCGGCCTCCCACTGACCGGGCTGCCGTGGGTCAAGGACTTTTCGGGAGAGTCCTTCGCCATTTTTGCGCTTACCCTGACCTATGGCGCCTATGTCGCCGAAGTGTATCGTTCCGGCATCGAAGGCATTCATTGGAGCCAGGTGGCGGCAGCGCGTTCGCTTGGCCTCAGCTACTTGCAGACGTTGCGCTACGTAATCGTTCCGCAAGCGATCCGGCGCATCATCCCACCGCTCCTTAACGACTTTATCGGTCTCCAGAAGGATACCGCCCTCGTCAATGTCATCGGCTCGATCGATGCCTTCAACCAGGCGAAAATCGTCGCCAGCAATCACTTCAACCTGTCACCGGTGACCACCGTCGCCATCCTGTTCATCTTGATCACCATTCCCCAGGCGCGTTTCGTCGATAAGGTGCTGGAACGCGACCAGCGCCGTATCCGCGGCGGCAGTTAAGGTTAGCCACATCATGGCGATGATCGAAATTCGCAGCATCTCCAAGAGCTACGGTAGCCACAAGGTCTTCGACGGCTTGAACCTTGAAGTCGATGAACATCAGGTGGTTTGCCTGATAGGCGCTTCCGGTTGTGGAAAGTCGACGCTACTTCGCTGTATGAACGGGTTGGAAAACATTCAAGGCGGCGAGATCTGCATCCACGGCGATCGCGTGACCGGTCCAGGTGTTGACGTCAATGCACTGCGCCGTGATGTCGGTATTGTCTTCCAGAGCTTCAACCTATTCCCACATATGACCGTACTGGAAAATGTCACCCTTGCACCTATCAAGGTCCTGGGGGAGAGCCGCGCTGAAGCGGAGGCGAACGCGATGAACCTCCTGAGACCCATCGGCCTAGAACACAAAGCCAAGGAGTACCCGGATCGCCTTTCCGGGGGTCAGCAGCAACGCGTCGCCATCGTCCGGTCGCTAGCCATGAACCCGATGGTGTTGCTGCTCGACGAGATTACCTCGGCTCTCGACCCGGAACTTGTCTCGGAAGTCCTCAACATTGTGCGTGACCTCGCAGCCGAAGGTATGACCATGCTGCTTGCCACGCACGAGATGGGATTTGCGCGAGAGGTGGCCAGTAAGGTCTGTTTCCTGTCCGACGGCAAGGTGCATGAAGAGGGCCCGCCGTCGGAGATTTTCGGCAATCCGAAACAAGACAGAACCCGTGCTTTCCTGCAGCGGATCATTGAGGCAGGGCGACTCTAGTTCGTCCCGGTGCACGTATCAGCCAGACAACTGCCGGCTAAGACCATCCGAAATCTGGAGGAGCTTCTTGTAAATCTCGCGCTCTGCCTTCTCCGTCAGCGAATCGGCCACGGCGGACACTCCGATTGACGCCACGACCCGCTCCGTTTCGTCAAAGACCGGTGCTGCAAAGCAGGTCAGGAACGCGAAGAACTCGCCGCGGTCGGTTGCCACGCCGGTTCGCCGGATTTCCATGAGGGACTCGGCCAGTACGGCACGATCGACGATCGTCCTGTCTGTCGACCTGGTCAGGGGAATGGTTTCCGCCAAAGCGTTCATTTCGTCCTCGGGGAGAAAGGCAAGCAGTGCCTTGCCGAGAGCGGTGTTGTGCAATGGCTCTTCGAGCCCGATCAGGCTGCGTGTCGACATTGGCGTATTCGGGAAGGCGGTATCGACGAGCACCGCGGTGCGATGCGACATCAACGCCAGATGCGCCTCAAGGCCGGTCTGGCGCGCCAGTTCCTCCAGCGAGGGACGCGCCACGGTTACAATGGTGGTCAGCGAGTTCGCCCGCGAGGCCCAGACCAAGAATTTCGTGCCAAGACCATATTTGCGGCTCTGCTTGTCCTGACGCAGCACGCCGTAGCGATCGAATGTCGTCAGAAACCTGTAGGCCGAGCCCTTGTCCATCCCGAATTCGTTGGCAATCTCGCTGACGCCGAAACTGCGCTGCCTTCCGATGATGAAATCCAGGATCCGCAAACCCTTGTCGAGGGTCTTGACGCCCGGCTGCTCGTCTACGGAGCCCTCAACTATATCGACGGCACCCTTTCGGTCCGGTATCTTGTCCATATCGCCTTCGATCCGCCTGCAGAAATCAATCGCCGGAGTCCCATGACGGGGCCTAGCCGTTCCCGTTATATCTGCTTCGCTCTCCGATAGTATAGCTTATATCGCAATACGGGTTGATATTTTCAACACGCCCACAGCGATAATCGTGGAAAGGCTGCGGGTGATCGGGATAGCCAAAGACGCTGATCCGCGCCTCAACACACTTCAAAACAGCCTTCGATATCGATCCCAGTTCTCAATCTCATCAAACCCGCGAGATCAACGATTGGGCAAATAGCAAATCCCAAGCGCTCTATGACGTTTTTTGACTGATCAGAGTTTCTTCATCGGTTCCGAACGGCGTTCCCACGTAGCTGAAGAACAATCACCACCACTGTCGCAAGGACGAGCAGCAGGGTCGATACCACGGCGATGACGGGGTCGATCTGATCGCGCAAGGACGTGAACATGAGCTTGGGCATTGTGGTGCGCCGCCCCACCGACAACAGCATCGCGATCACGACTTCATCGAGAGATGTGAGGAACGCCAGAAGCGAGGAGACGAGGATATTGTAGATCATCTGCGGAAGAATAATGATTCGCCAGACCGTCACCTCTCCGGCCCCAAGACTGTGCGCGGCACGGACTTGATCGAAATCGAAATTGGCGAATGCGGCACTCATCACCAGGAACACGACTGGCAGCGCAAGCACCGCGTGTCCAAACACCAGCCCCGTCAGGGTCCCCACGAGCCCGATCCGGGAATAGAAAAAGAAAAGTCCGACGGCAATCAGGATCGCCGGCACCACGGCGGGCATCAGCATAAAGGCCTGCACAAAGGAGCGCCATCCTTGGCTCATCTTCATGGCACCATAGGCGCCCAGCACCCCGATGGGCACGGCAACTATCACCACCAGTCCTGCCAGCAAAAAGGAGGTTGCCGCGGCGCCAAGCCAACGCTCAGAGGACATGAATGCCTCATACCAGCGGAGCGACCAGGTACGGGGCGGCAGTTCGAGAAAATTGCTGCCCGAGAAGGACATCAGAACAACGATGAAGGACGGCGCGGCGAGAAAGCAGGTGGTCAGTACCGCGAACGCCCAGGACAGGATGCGGAGCGTCCGGTTCTGGGGGAATCCGTCGTTCATTCTATCTGACCTTCAATACCGTGCGCGTTGCGAGATAACTCAGGCCCAGGATGATCGCCGTGGCGACAAGCAACAGGACACCCAGGGCACTCGCGGCCCCGTAGCTGGTGAAATTGGACAGCGAACGCTCGATGCGCATTGCTATCATATAGACGCGTCCACCACCCAGAATGGCCGGCGTGACGTAGAATCCCAGACTCATCACGAAGACCAGGACGCCGCCAGCAGCAATGCCGGGCATGGCAAGCGGCAGGAACACCTGCCGCAGCGCCTGCCCCCGGGAAGCTCCAAAGCTCGCTGCCGCGCGCATCAAGTCAGGGTCGATCCGCGACATCACGCCATAGACTGGCAAGATGAAGACCGGCAACATGATGTGGACCATGCCCAGCACCGCCGCGGAAAAATTGAAGACGAGACGCAGCGGATCACCAATCACCCCGAGGTCGATCAGGAGTGAGTTGACGACCCCGTTTCGTTGCAGGAGCACCAGCCAGGCATATGCCCGCACGAGAACCGAGGTCCAGAAGGACAGCATCACGGCCGTCAACAGCAGGCGCGCCTTCCGCTCCTGGATATTGACCAAGAACAACGAAAAAGGACCCCCGACCAGTATCGTGACCAGCACGGTTGCGAAGGCAACCAGAAACGTAGTCAGGAAAACGCTTCGATAGCCGGCTGACTCAAACACCGTACGGTAGTTCTCAAAGCTGAGGTTACCGTCTAGGTCGAAGGCGGAGAGCCAGAAGAGCCAGAAGCAAGGCACCAGCACCAGCACCGCAACAAGCACGAGGCTAGGCGCCACAAGGGCAATATGCACAAGGTGACTACGCCGCTCGGCTCTGTATGCACGGCTAGGTGCCCGCATAAATGCTCGCTCTTGCACCGTATTTTCTATTGCCGACATGGCAAACCTACTATCAACAGAGAATCGGCGAAATTCACCCGCAATTCTGACAGGCGCCCGTCGATCAACTCGATCAACGCACCATTCTGCCTATTGCAGCGCGCGCAGCTTGCGCTGGGGGACATGCAGGGTGATGGAATCGCCTACAGAGACTAGCGAAATGAGATGCTCATCGGGTTTCTGCACGCGCGAGTAAATCTGCCTTCCGCCCGGCAAGCACAATCTGAGCAGCCAACTGTCGCCTTGAAACACAACCGTCTCCAGTTTCCCCTGCAGCGTGGCATGCTCCTCCATTGTCTCAGCGGCACACAACCGCAGGTCCTCCGCGCGAATGGCGAGCCGCACCGAGGGATCGAAACCCCTCGCTCCCGAGAAAGCCAGAAGCCCAGCTTCTAGAACAATCGCCTCGCCGATGAAATCGGCCACGAAGTCGTCTTTTGGCTCGTTGTAGATCTGCCGGGCGGTGCCAATCTGCACGATCTCGCCCTTGTTCATGATCGCGATCCGGTCCGAGAGCGTGAGCGCCTCACGCTGGTCGTGCGTAACGTAAACTGTGGTCACGCCCAGGCGCTGGTGGAGTTCTCGGATTTCGATCTGCATCTCTTCGCGCAATTTCTTGTCGAGCGCCGAGAGAGGCTCATCCATGAGCATCACTCTCGGCTCGAACACGATCGCACGCGCCAGCGCCACGCGCTGACGCTGGCCACCCGAGAGCTCGGAGATACGCCGTCCGCCCAGGTCCGCCAGTTGGACCTGCTGCAGCGTGGCGGCTACACGCGCTTCGATCTCCGCGCGGTTGCATTTGCGCAACCGCAGCGGAAACGCGACGTTCTCGAAGACGCTCATGTGGGGAAACAGCGCGTAGCTTTGGAAGACGATTCCGATGTTGCGCTTGTTGGCGGGGCGATCCACGACGTTCTTATCGGAGATGCGGATGGCACCGCGGTCCGGAATGACAAAGCCCGCCAACGCCATCAGCAAGGTGCTCTTGCCAGACCCCGATGGGCCGAGCAGGGTCAGGAATTCGCCGGCCCCGACCTCCAGGGAGACATTGCGAAGGGCATGGAACGACCCGTAAGTCTTGCCCAGCGCTTCAATGGAAATCGTTGCCGGTTTCGTCATCGATGCCTCGAGCTCATCGGGTCAGCATTTCGTCGAAAAGCTTCTGAGCGCGGTTGTTGTTCGCCGCCCACCAGTCCGGATCCAGCGTAATCTGTGTCTTTGCGTTCTCGGGATAATTGGGCAGCAGCTTGACGGTATCTTGGGATATGATCCCGGTGTCAAAAGCCTTGCTGTTTCCAGGCCCATAGTTCGTGCGGGTTGCCATCCTGGCCTGAGGTTCGGGCTCAGCCATGTAGGCCAGCATTTGCATGGCCTTCTCGAGATGCGGCGCGCCTTTCGGTATGGCGAAACAGTCCACCCCCAGGATGCCCTGGTTCCAGGTAAAGTCTGCCGGCCCGCCGTCTTTCTGGACGGCCTGGAAGCGACCATTCCAGCCGGTTGTCATGTCAACCTCGCCGTCCCGCAATAGCTGCGCCACCTGTGCGCCGCTCGTCCACCAGACCGCGACGTGAGGCTTGAGTTCCTCAAGCTTTGCGATGGCGCGTTCCACCCCGCCTTTCTCCGCGAGTACTTTGTAGACATTCTCGGGCGCGACGCCGTCGGCCATAAGTGCTGCCTCAAGCTGCGCTTCGGCATTGGCGCGCATGGCGCGGGTTCCCGGGAACTTTTTCACGTCCCAGAAGTCCGCCCAACTCTGCGGACCCTTCTTTCCATAGGTTTTGGTGTTCCAGGCTAGCGAGAATGTATAGGTCTGGTAACCCACACAGTAGTCGGTGGCGGTTCCGTTGAAGCCATTCTTGTTGACCACCGAATAGTCGATGGGCGTAAGGATCCCCTCCTTGCCGCCGAGCGCTGCCTCATAGTTTGCCATCTGCACCAGATCATAGGTGACGTTGTTGGCATTCACCTGCAGCCGGACGGCGTTCAGACCTTCATCGATTGTATCCTCAAGGTACTTCAGGCCGAGCTTTTCGGTCGCGGGACCCCAAAGCGCAGCCCGGCCTGCCTCAAGCATTATCCCGCCGGAACTCGCGATACCAATCGCGTCCTCAGCCATCGCAGGCACCGGCGTCACGCCAGCCAGCCCGACCAGAACCGCGGTCATTCCGATTGCTCTCGATAACAGCTTCATTTCGCTTCCCTCCCTTTTCGTCTGTTGTCATAGTCACAATTCTGATTTTAGAAATGCATAAACTGAACCGCAAATCCAGAACTTTCTTGACTGACAGCTGTTGACCGTTTCTTATATTGAAATATGTGTTGTCATAATAGCGTCGGATTCGGATCGTGGATCGAGCGACGTGGGAGGATCATTACAATGAATGTCATGGATGGATCTGGTCTCTCGGCGGAGACGCGTGCTGCCGCCATCGCCGCTGCCGGTGGCATCGAGGCGGCCATAGAGGCGGGCACGTTAGAGCAATTTGTGGACGCGTCGGTGTCGGAGGGGATCGTGCTCGGGCTGCTGCGCCAGGGCGTGAGGAAATACCTGGCGATCTTCGGCCATGGCTCGACCTCGATTGGGGATATGCTGCGAATCTACGAGGAGGCGGGGCTGGTGAAAACCTACGCCTTCCACAACGAGGTCTCGATGGCGCATGCCGCCACCACGATGCGCTGGCTTTACGACGAGCCGGTTGCGCTGGTGGCCTCAATCGGGCCCGGACCACTGCAGGCCATGGCTGGGGCGCTTACATCGATCACCAACGGGGTTGGCCTCTATCATATCTACGGGGACGAAACGACCCATGGCGAAGGACAGAACTTCCAGGGCATCCCGAAACCGACAGAGCAACATATCTTCAGCCGCATGACAGCTTTGGCCTCCGAATCCTATCTCCTGCACACGCCCGAGGCTCTGCGCGATATGATGAGGCGCGGCAGCGCGCGGGTGTTCCATCCCTTCCACGCCGGCCCATTCTTCGTCCATGTGCCGATGAACATCCAGCCGCGCACAATCCATGGGCTGAATCTGCTGGCGCTGCCGCAGCGAATGTCGGCGAGACTTGGCGCGGCCTCCGAGCCGGATCTGGACGACGCCGCCGCTTTGATTCGGAAATTCGACCGTATCGTCATCAAGGCCGGCGGCGGCAGCCGGCGCCACGGCGAGTCTATCCGCAACCTCGCCGAACGCACGGGCGCCGCGGTTATTACATCTCCCGTCAGTTCCGGCATCTTACCGGATCTGCACCCTAACAACCTGCATGTGGGCGGCACCAAGGGCTCGCTTTCAGGCAATTTCGCCATGTCGGAGGCTGACCTGGTAATCGTCGCGGGCTCGCGCTCGGTCTGTCAGGCGGATTGCTCGGGGCTTGGCTACAGGAACGCCAAGGCGGTCATCAACATCAATGCGGACTGGTCGGATGTGAACCATTACAACAAGACAGTCGCGCTGGTGGGCGATCTTGCAGCCAGCATCGAAGCGCTACTGAAGCGACTGGATGACCTCGACCTCGCCGGGCGGGCGACCTGGACCCAAGCTTGCCAGGCCAAAAAGAAGGAATGGCGCGAGCTGCGCGAGACACGCTACGCGGTCGAGCCGCAATATGACCGGGTCTGGCAGAGGACGGTTCTGACCCAGCCAGTGGCGATCAAGCAGATCGTGGATTTCGCCAAGGCGGTGGATGCGGTTAAATTCTTCGATTCCGGTGACGTGCAATGCAACGCGCTGCAGATCTGCGAGGACGACCGGCCGTTCGACACCATGAGTGAAGGCGGGGCCTCTTATATGGGCTTTGCCGTCAGTTCTCTGGTGGCCTCAGCCATCGCGGACAAGCCGCGCTACAGCATTGCCGTGTCGGGCGACGGTGCCTTCTGGATGAATCCGCAAGTGCTGACCGATGGGATAGAACATGGCGTGCGCGGCATGATCGTTCTGCTCGACAACCGCAGGATGGGCGCCATCAGCGGCCTGCAGGCGGCGCAGTTCGGCAACATCTACGCCACCAATGACGCCGTTGCCGTGGACTATGTGGCACTGGCCAAGGTCATCCCGGGACTGTCCACGCATTTCGGTGGCTATAGCCGCGAGGAACTGCTCAACGCGCTCAAGGCGGCACATTCCTACGACGGCCTGTCGCTGGTGCATGTCCCGGTATATTGGGATGCCGGGAGCGACGTGAGCAATCTCGGCTCCTATGGATCCTGGAATGTTGGGAACTGGTGTGCCGACAGCGAACGCGAATACGCAAAGGTGACAATCTGAGTGAATTCAGACGGCTCCGAGAGAAGCCAATTGATGCACTCAAGCAGAATTGGACTGAATGTCAGTGCGCTACCGCCGCTATTGGCAGATTGTCTATAGGCGCGCGATCGCGCGGATCAAAATGTCACTCGAGTTTCGCACCGTGACCAACGTGTGTAGGCGTACGGGCCGACCGCCGATTGGCACATCCGCGCAGTTTGCGCGGGCAAGCCCGAAGATCGAACACCTGGAGGGCCTAAAGGGTTATTGGAAGAACTGTGGATTGTAGCCGTATGCGCCTCGGTCGATCGTCATTCCGCTATCCTGGCAGCGCGGCGGCCGAGCCAGGACGCCGGTGGGCATAAAACCTCCCTGATTGCCCACCGGCACCCCATTCGAGCGCAAAACGATGCCATCGCATAGCCTACCCGTCATGTGATTCCGCCCCGATTGGCGATGCAAGAAGAGGAGAACCGGATGTGGAACTGGCTATGTGTACTGGCGTAATCCCGGCGGAGCGAGACGGCCGGTGTGACTGAGAGAGACCACTGGGGTCTGTGGGAAATTACAGGGCCGGAGGGCGACACGCGACGACTGGGGTTGTCGCTCCCGTCTCGCAGGGATGACATCTGATCGTTATGAGAGAAACTGCAGTTTGGCGCAGACGTCTTGATGATACGCTCGAGTTTCTGTGTAGAATTCGGCGGAGTTCAACCCAACAAGAAATATGTCGGCACCTGCTTTGCTACGCCGAACGATTTGGCGCTACGAACTTGCTGGCAGGACCAATTCCTCCACCTCGTGCCTTAAGGCGTGAGCAGGTTTCACATGTCCTGCTCGACGCTTGGCCAGAACAATGGTCCGAGCGCTATTTTTCAAAGGGCTATCTTTATCGTGATCCAACCATTCAACTCGTAAGTCGTGGTAGCAGCCCTTTCCGCTGGAGCGAAATGGATGAGATGTGCAGGGTGGGTCCTGTCGGTCGGCGGGTCATGGACGAAGCAACCGAGTTCAAATTGTGCGAAGGTTTCACTATACCGTTCGCGACATTGGAACGACAGGCGGTTGGCTTTTCCGTCGCCGGTGAAAAGCTGGATCCCGACCCTCACGACCGTCTCGCTTTTCAGTTCGTTGCCGCCTGCTCTTTCGGCTGCGCGGTTACTCTCGCGGATAGAAAATGGGATTCGAAACCGGTGCGCCTGTCCCCGCGACAGAGGGACGTCCTGCACTGGGCCTCGGAAGGCTTCACCGTGGACGAAATCGCTGATCGCCTCAGCATCAGCCGCAATACGGCAGATACTCATCTGCGATCGGCGCGGGAGAGGCTCGGAGTAGCAAACACCGTACACGCTGTCGCGGAAGCTTTTCGCCACGGTTTGATCGCCTAACTCACGCAATTGCGTGATGCCGCCTTCTACCGGAAACGACCATTGGTTGACCTCGAAACTGGAGGACAACTAAGATGCTTCTTATCGTTACAGCGCAGAATGCGGAAGAATATCAAGCGGAGTTGGATCAGGCATTTCGCCTGCGCCACACGGTATTTGTCGAAGAAAAGGGCTGGACTGATCTGCGCCGCGAAGACGGTCGTGAGATCGACCGCTTCGACGATGAGCACGCAGTTCACATGCTCTTTCTCACCGAAAATCACGTTGTCGGCTACCAACGCATGCTGCCTTCGACGCGACCGCACCTTTTGTCGGAGGTCCTGTTGGATCTTTGCGAAGGCGAGCGGCCGGTTGGCGCAAACATCTGGGAATGGACGCGCTACTGCGTCGAACCGCAATTTCGCGAACGCGGACGCATGCTCAGTCCTGTCGCGAATGCGCTTTTGTCCGGCATTGTCGAGTGGGGCCTGGGCAGCGGCGTCGACACAATCATCATCGAAATGAACCCGCTTTGGCTGCTGCGCCTGGTTCAGTTGCATTTCAGAGTGACACCGCTGGGGCTTCCGAGGCTCATCGGCGGTGAAGAGACAGTCGCGGTGACGGCGCGTTTCGATGAGCGCACGCTGCAAAGGCTTCGCGAGACGCGCAGCCCAGGCATCAAAAGCTCAATCTCGTGAGATGGAGACATCGTTTCCGCAAAAAGGAGTTGCAATGTGGCGCTCCATTCAGCTGATCACGCTTTACTGTACGATCGTTATCGCCGAGGAAGGCAGCTTTCTCGGTGCCTCCCGGCGACTGCGAATTCATCATTCCGCGCTCAGCAGGCGCACCAGGCATCTCGAGTTGACCTTGGGCGTGGCCTTGTTCGAACGCCATCCGGGCGGGGTCACCACGACGGCTGCCGGCGAACGCTTCCTGGCCAACCTCCGCCGCATTCTGAACGATCTGGATGAAGCGCTCGAGCAGGTTGACGCAACAGGGTCGGGGCGGAGTGTCCAGCCATCGACCGGGGTGGGTGCGTCCCTTTGCCATTGCGCGTTTCTCAACGCTGTCGTTGGATCGATGGGCAGCGATCCCAACGTGGCTCCCTTCATCGCGTTGCTCCGGACGCGGTCTCCTGCGTCCTGACACCCTTCATCATCCGCGCACGAAATCAGCCGCCTTTAGGATCGTTTCGGGCTCGGCTGAACGCCCGATCTGTCGCCATGAACCGCGCCAGCATCGGTGCAATCAGCTTTGCCGGATCGGCGACGGTCCGTCCGGTTTCGCGGCCGAGCACCTCAGCATAGGCGACGAGATCGCGGTGAACGGCGGCGGGCACTTCGATCGTGATCTTGACCGGCCGATCATCAGGAATGGCGGAAAGCTTCAGCTTGATCATGACGGCTCCTTTGCCGTGCCATAGGGCGCCAGCACAAGGTCACGATTGACGATGACCCGAACCGGAAAACCGGGGCGGATGGTAAGCGTCGGCTGGACGTTCAGCTGGTCGCGCACGATCTGCTGACCGACATTGGAAGCCGAATCCTGTGCGCTTTCGCGGATGGCCTTAGCGATATCGCTTTCACCGTCGCCGGAACCAAGCGAGGTCCCCACGCCGAGGAGGGTCGAGAGCGCCGCCGCCCGGAAGAGCCGACCCCAGTGATGGTCGACCTCGTCTTCCAGCCCGGAAAACCCCTCTGCGTCAGCGCCCTGCTGGCGCTCCAGCACGATCGAGGTGCCGTCCGGCATGATCAGTCGGTTCCAGACCAGCAGCACGCGTGACTGACCGAAGGCGACCTGGCTGTCATACTGACCGATCAGCCTCGCACCCTGCGGAATCAGCAGATACGATCCTGATGGACTGTCGTAAACGTTCTCCGTGACCTGAGCGGTGATCTGACCGGGAAGGTCGGAACGGATACCAGTAATGAGTGCAGCCGGAATGACCGTGCCGGCCTGAACGACATAGCGCGAGGCCTTCCCGGCGAGACGATCAGGACTGACGGTGCGTCGATCCGGTTCGGCGTTGACGAAGGCGAGCTTGCGATCCTGCATGTTTTGCGTAGCGCCAGGATCGAGCGGCGGCTGTTCGGTCGGTGGTGTCAAGCCGGACATGGCGTTCGCCACGGCATTTCCTGCACCAGTATCCTGCCGCGCAGGATTCGCTCGCGTGTTGGTGTCGGTAAAGAGCTTTGCGACACGCGCGGCCTCAATCTCTGCCAAGCGACGCTGCTCGTCCGGATCGGCGCGCGGCGTACTGACGTTGGGCACCTCGATCGACTGGCCGCGCTCCTGCGCACGCAGGATTGGGCGGCCGAGATCGCCGGGCAAAGGCGCGCCGAGTTTTGGAACGCCGGCATAATCCTTCGGCAAGGTTTGTAGCCCGTCGGCGGTCGATCGATTTTCAGTGGTGAAGAGTTCGGACGGCCCATCGTTGCCGCGCCGCCTGGTGTCGAGCGCCCAGATCAGTGTGCCAAGGATCGCAGCGCTGGCCACTCCACCAAGACCGATCAGCACCTTGCGCGAAAGGCGCGTGACCCTGGCGGGCTCGGGCCTCAGACGTAGTTCGGCCCTGATGTCCGCGTTCGGGGGATTTGCAACGTCGCTCATCGGAACAGCCCCGTGCTGCGCTGTGGTTTTTTCCCGTCAGTGCGCACGATTCTGACACGCTTCTCGCTCGTCTTGTCGCCTAGCCTCAGTTCGGCGGCGGGAAACAGCCGGTCGACAACGTAATAATTCTGCCGGGCGCGGTAGTTGACCAGTTCCGAGCCGCCCGATGGGCCGATGACGAAGAGCGGCGGCATCTCGCCCTGACCGATACCGGACCGAAACTCGATGGAGAATCGTAGACTCGTTGAAGGCCGACGCGCCGCTTCGGCTCAGCCGTTGTGCTTCCGCCAGATAGGCTTCGCTGCGGCGTAGCAGGTCTTCGGCTCTCTTGCCTTCATCGATATCGACGGACAGGCCATACCACTGGATGACGCTTCCCTGCTGATCTCGCAGGGGTTCAGCACGAGTGTGATGCCAGCGATATGCGCCGTCCGACCGACGCAGACGGTGAACAATCTCGTGGGAAGTTGCGGTCTGGATTGCCTGGCGGAAAGCGTTTGCTGTTTCCGGGCGGTCGTCGGGGTGTATGAATGCCTCCCAACCCTGACCAACAAATTCTTCAAACGGCGCGCCGTTGTAATCCAAGATGCGTTGGTTGACATAGGTCGGGTTGCCCGTTGGTTCGGCCAACCAGATTAGACCTGGCACAGTCTCGAAGATTTGACGGAGCGTGAATTCGCTTTCGCGAAGGGCCTCCTCCGCTTTCTTTTGATCGTCAATATCGATCAGGACGCCGTACCAGCGGAGGACACGGCCGTCTCCGGCGTTCAGAGGTGCTCCCCGTACATTGAACCAGCGATATTGACCGTCGGCACCGCGAAATCTACAGACCACATCGTGTGGACTTGCAGTCTCGAGGTTTGTGAGCCAGCTCCTCACCTTGAAGGCGACGTCCTCCGGATGAACTCTTTCCGCCCATCCCCAGCCAGTAATCTCATCAAGCGGTGCACCGAAATAGTCGAGCACGCGCTTGTTGACGTACTCGATATTGCCGTCGGGTGCGGCTCGCCACACCAGCGTCGGGATCGTCTCCACCAGCAAACGATGTTCTTGCTCGCCGCTTAAGAGAGCCACCTCGGCTCCGTCACCGTCCTTTGACAAAGCTCGCTCCATGACCGGTCTCCCGATTCGGACCTGCCTTTGCCGGAAGCGCCATGTCGCGGAAGACCGTGGACGACCCGGCAGAGGGGGCGCGGTCACCTTACCCGCTGTGCCGGAGATGGACCATATCCTCTCGCTTCATTCGAGCGATTGGCGAAGCTTCCGGGATGGCTCCCCTCATCCTAGGACGCTCTGCAAGGCTGGTGTAGGCAAAATCATATGAATGCGCTTGGGCGGAGGCGAGTTCGCCTCGCCAATCCATGTATATTTATGATGAGGGCTCGTCCGAAATGCAGCGAACGGCCTGCTCTCTGTCGATATATTAGCAAGAAAGGGTAGCCGGGAGGGATGTTTGTCGCTTGCATCGGCATGCTGCGATTTGGTTGTCTCTGCGCACTCCATCGCAAGGAGCAAGGCGACCCAGCCGCCTTCACGTGCGGAGCAAAGAGCGTGCGGTTGCGTGCGGCGCGCCCTGCGCTCCAGCATCCCTGAGGCGCGAGTATCAGCTAGCGTTCGCCGTATTGCTCTCTGAGTTTCTTTTTGTCGAACTTACCGACGCTTGTCTTGGGGAGCGCGTCGACAAACAGGATCTTGTCCGGAATTCCGAATTTCGAAATCACGCCGGCATCGGCGAAGGCTTTCAGGTGCGCCTTGATTTGCGTGTCGCTGAGATCTTTGCCGGAGTGGACGTCCCGAATGACGAGCGCCAGCGGTCGCTCTCCCCATTTGTCGTCCTTGACGCCGATGACGGCGGCTTCCGACACACCCTCGCATTGCGAGATGAGATCTTCGAGCTGCAGCGATGACACCCATTCGCCGCCGGTCTTTATGACATCCTTGATCCGGTCGACGATGCGGACATATCCGTCAGGCTCGATGATACCGATGTCGCCGGTGTGCATATAGCCGCCAGCCCACAATTGCTCCGACGCTTCGGCGTTGTCGACATATCCCTGCGTGAGCCACGGCGCGCGCACGACGATTTCGCCAGGGGTTTTTCCGTCATGCGGTAGTTGGCTGCGGTCCCTGTCGAGCAAACGGATGTCGACCAGCGGTGCGGCCATGCCGGCCTTGGTGCGGATATCGATCTCCTCATCGGAGCCGCCTGCCAGGTCCGCGGATTGCACCTGCGCCAGGCAAAGCAGCGGTGCGCTTTCCGACATGCCGTAGCCGGCATAGACGTCGACGCCCAGCGCCAGCGCCTGTCTGGCAAGCGCCTTTGGAAGTTCGGATCCGCCGATCACCATCTTCAAGCCTGCGAGATCGGTGTTTGCCGCCGTGGCCGCGCCGAGCAACATCTGCAGGATCGTCGGCACGCCATGCGTGAAGGTAACGCCTTCGGTCTTGATCAGCCTGAGGAGCACGGCGGGATCGTATCGTCCCGGATACACTTGCTTGACGCCGGAAAGCGTCGCCGTCCACGGAAACCCCCAGGCGTGGACATGAAACATCGGGGTGATCGGCATATAGACGTCGTCGCGGCAGAACCGACCTTGTTTCGCGGCGCTGCCCAGGAAGGCCATTTCGGCGAGCGAATGCAGCACCAGCTGGCGATGGCTGAAGTAGACACCTTTCGGCGAACCCGTTGTGCCCGTCGTATAAAAGGTGGTGGCAATCCTGTTCTCGTCGAAGTCCGGGAAAGCGTAGTCGGGCGAAGCGCCACGCAGCAGATCCTCATATTCGCCGGCGAACGAAAGCCCACCTGTCTCAGGCGCTGCCCGATCCGACATCAGGACCAACGTCTTCACTTTGGGCAATTGCTGCTTGATGTCTTCTAGAACCGGAACGAAGTCGTCATTGACGAGAAGCACCGACGAGCCTGCGTGGTCGATCGTATAAGCGATCTGTTCCGGCGACAGACGCACGTTCACCGTCTGCAAGACAGCCCCCATCATGGGGACGGCAAAGTAGGCCTCCAGGAACCGGTTGCTGTCCCAGTCGAGCACGCCGACCGTGTCGCCGGCGCGTACGCCAAGCCTGTCGAGGGTGTACGCGAGCCGCCCGATGCGGTCGCGCAACTGGCGGTAGGTGAACCGCGTCCTGTCCCGATAGACGATCTCCTGATCAGGCGCCTGCAGGAGCGGCGTATGCCACAGCTGCTTGATGATCAGCGGATAGTGGTAGGCGGAGTTGGTGACTTGTAATCCAGCCATGGCGGCGTCCTCAGGGATATGTCGCGCGTCAGCGCTCGATGGCGAGGACGCCGGCCAAATGGCTTGATGATGGCCGGCCTCAATTGGCCCGCCTCGGTTCTAGGCGACGCGATTGGCCTTACTCGACGGCGCCGCTTCTGCATCCGCCTTGTTTCGCAACTCCAGAAGCCCAAGTAGGACCTCGTCCCTTTGCTCGGCCAGGTCATCGATCGACCGCGAGCCGACCTCAGCGTGAACACCATCGATCAGCTTCTTCTGCAGCTCCGGCGTCAGTTCCGGCGAACCCAGCACCTTCCACCAGGCCGACATCGGACCGGTGAATTGCTGCAGGAAATGCTCCATGCCGCCCTGTCCGCCACCAAGATGGTTGAGCAGGACCTGGCCCATGATGCCCCAGCGCAGCCCCGGTCCCCACGAGACCGCGGTGTCGGCGTCGGCGACGCTGACGACGCCCTCGCCGACCAAGTAGTACACTTCGCGGGCAAGGGCAGCCTGTAGCCGATTGGCGACATGGCCGGGCACTTCTTTGTGCAGGCGGACGGTCTTCTTGCCCAGAGCCGTATAGAATTCCGATGCGCGCCGGATCGTCTCCTCGGACGTCTTGGAGCCGCCGACGATCTCGACCAGTGGCACCAGATGTGGCGGATTGAACGGGTGCGCGATGACGCACCGCTCGGGATGGTTAGGACAGCCGGACTGGATCTCGCTCATGGTCAGACCCGAAGAGCTCGAGGCGATAATCACATCGGGCGGCAGCAATTCGTCGAGCTGGCCGTACAGCTTTTTCTTGAAGTCGATCCGCTCTGGTCCATTCTCCTGTACAAGATCGGCTCCCTTGACGGCCGCTGCCATGTCGGCGCTAAAAGCCAGCCGCATTGGGGAGGCGCCGGGCGCGAGCCCCAGCCTGTCGAGTGCAGGCCAAGCGGCGTCGATAAAGCGTCTCAATGAAGCTTCCGCATTGGGGGCTATATCCGTCGCCACGACATCGAGGCCCTTGGCCAGGAATTGTGCCGCCCAGCTGGCGCCGATGACGCCCGTACCGATAATGGCGACCTGAGAGATCTGCTTGCTGTCAGCCATGGTCATTTCTCCTTCGAGGGGATTTCGGCGTAGGCGACGCCGGACAGATTGCCTTGCGCGAAGAGAAACGCGCGCTTCTCCAAGCCGTCGAGTTTTGCGGTATAGACCGAGCCTCCAAGATCGGTGACGAACATCCGATCGCCAGCAACGTCGAGCGCGATACCGATGCCTTCCATCAGATCGCTGATGAGAAGCTCAGGTGCATATCCATTTCTGGCCGGTGCTTCGATCGAGGCACGATTGACGGTATTGCCAGCAGGCGGATTGCCGCGATCCGTCCAGTAGAGAAAGCGACTTGCAAGATCGAGCTCGAGGTCAATCGGTTCGGGCAGCTCATCGAACCATGTTTCGATATCCGTTCGACTGGCGGCGTCCTCGCCATTAGGTATGTCGATGCCCGCCCGGAATATGCAGCCGAGGCCCGCATTGTCCGGCCCCTTCTGCGTCCAGTAGATTTGCTGGCGCTCAGGGTCGACCGTTATGCCGACGCACCATTTGGTGGCATCGCGACTGTCGTCCTCGCCCTCGCCGGTCTGGACCAGCGTCTCGACGTCCGTGCCGTCGAGGTTTGCGCGCATCACTCGCATGCCTTCCCGGTCGCACCAGTAGAGCTTGCCGCTCCGCTTTTCCAGGTGAAGCTGTTTCGGCGTGTGTGTGATGCCTTTGGGAACTATAATCCTGCGATTGCCGCCGTCGAGATCGGCCCGCTCGATGGAACCGTCATTGAGGCTGGGCACCCCCATGTTCGTCCAGTAGATATGGCCGGCCTCGGCATCGACCACGATGCCGTCAGGCAGATGACAATCGGTGACGATGACCTTCCGGTCGGAGCCGTCCGGGTTCATCGAATGGATACGGTGACCACTCAGTTCGAGTACGAACAGTCGACCAATCGTACTCTTGCTGCCCGATATTGGTTTCGACTTCGTCGTGAAGGCGTCATTCATAGTCTTTCCTTTCACAGCTCACGGCCGCGATGCAGAAGTGCGGCATCCTGCAAATTCGTTCGCCCATAGCGGCCTACTCGGCGGCTACAAGATTTCTGACTTTGGTGAAGTCAGGCGGACGCTTTTCCATAAAGGCCGTCAGCGCTTCCTTCGCCTCCTCGGAGCGGACATGAAGGCTGAATGCCTCGTTCTCGGCCTGCATTGCCGCCTTTATCTGTTCACGAAACGGAAGCTTCAGGAGTCTCTTGGACGCCTGCAGCGCACCAGCCGGTTTGGCTGCCAGCTTTCGCGCCGTTTCGGTCGCCACCGGCAGGAGGTTCTCATCGAGCACGACCTGCGTGGCCAATCCCAATTCCACAGCGCGCCTGGCATCGAACGCTGATCCCAGCATAATCAACTCTGCCGCGCGGATGTGTCCGATCGCAGCCGGAACGGCGCAGCTCGAGCCAAATTCCGGCACCACGGCAAGGTTGATGAAAGGCATCTGGAACCTGGTGCTCTCGCCCGCGTATACGAAATCGCAGTGCAACAGCACGGTAGTCCCACTGCCGATTGCGGCGCCACGCACGGCCGCAATGATTGGCTTGCCGAAATCAGCCAGCGCGTTCATGAGTCGAGCCTGGGGAGATTCACCAGCCCCTGGGGGATTCTTCAGAAAGTCCTGGATATCGTTGCCGGCGCTGAAAGTATCTCCCGCGCCGTGCCAAAGCACGACACGAACACTGTCATCCTTTCCTGCGTCGTTGAAGATATCGGCGAGCTTCGCGTACATTGTCGAAGTCAGCGCGTTCTTTTTTTCCGGCCGATTCAATTCGATGCGAAGTATGCCGTCGGTACGTTCCGTAACTATGTCATCCATTGTCTTCAATTTCCGTCCATCCAGGAGTTGATTAAGTTCGGCAAAGCTTGAGCAGCTTCGGTGCCTCGAGCTATGCCGCACGTCCAGGTGCCTTCGGAACCGTGCCACTGTTGAGCAGAGCGTCTATCTCGTTGGTGCTGAAGCCGAGCTGCCTGAGGATATCCTCACTGTGTTCGCCGAGGTCCGGCGCTCGCGTGGCGGAGGCCTTAGCAACGCCATGCACCTGTAGCGGGCTGCTGATCGTAAAATTGAGGTTGCCGCCTGCGCCTTCGAGTGGCACGACGATGTCGTTTGCCCTGAGCTGCGGATCCTTGATCACGTCGGCGGGCGCCTGCACGACACCAAACGTCAGATGGGCGTGTTCGAACACTTCGATCCAGTGTGCCATCGGCTGCGCGGCAAAGGTCTGATCCAGGATCGTGGTAAGCTGCCCCGAATTCGCTGCCTGTTTCGCAGGGTCCGCGAAGCGGGCATCCGTCAAGAGGTCCGGGCGACCAATCGCATTAACCAGAGCCGGCCATTTATCCGGTGTCAGCACGATGAGGAACCATTTGTCGTCAGCCGCCCGATAGACATTCAACGTCGCGTTCGGCGGGTTGGCGCGATCGTGCAACGGGAAGAACGTTGCTTCGGCAAGCGCGGCCTGTGCCATGACTCCGGAGGCCCAGACGCCTGCAGCGAGCAGCGAAGTGGTAACGTAGGAACCCTTTCCCGTGCGTTCGCGCCGGTAGAGCGCGGTGACGATTGCCGAATAGAGGCTGACCGCTGTGCCATGATCACCGCTGCCGGTGACGGGGAACGTTGGCGGGGCACCCGCATCGCGCGTGAGCGAAAGCAGTCCGCTTCTAGCCCAATACGCTGTGAGGTCGAATCCCGGGAGCTGGGCATCAGGCCCGCTGTCGCCATAGCCGGTGACGTCCGCATAGATCAGGCGCGGATTCCACGGCGCTAGGTTTTCGTAGCCGAGCTTCAGTTTTTCACGCGCCGGATGCGGTGTGTTGACGATCAGAACGTCCGCCCATACCACCAGCCGTCGCAGTACCTCCCACGCTTCGGGTGACTTCAGATCCAGCGCCAGTCCGCGCTTGTTGCGATTGTTGAGGTGCCAGGGATAGTTGTCTTTTGACCGGGGCTGCGGCGGGACCTTGTATCCAATTCGCCACGTGTCGCCGGTTGGCGGCTCGACCTTGATAACCTCGGCACCAAAGTCGGACAGGATAACCGCGGCGGCGGGTCCCGCGATGAAGCTGGCCAGGTCCACCACCTTCAATCCAGCGAAAATGTTGTCGGTTGCCATATGGGCTGTCCTTTCTGAATTGCCGTGTGCGTCGGTTGTTTCAGCGCCCACGGAACTGAGGCGCACGCTTCTCGAGGAAGGCAGTTGTGCCCTCCTTCTTGTCCTCGGTTGCGGCACAGAGCCCGAAGTAGGAGGCCTCGAGCAGCTGGCCCTCGCTCTGACTCGTCTCCATCCCCTTGTTCGCCGCCTCGAGCGCGAACTTGATGGCGATCGGAGCGTTGGCGGCAATCTTGCGGATGATGGCCTCGGCGCGTGTGATCAGCTCGGCGGCCGGGACAATCTCGTTGACCAGCCCGATCCGATACGCCTCCTGCGCCGTGACCATCTCGCCTGAGAGGATGAGTTGAAGAGCTCGGCCTTTGCCGACAAGCCTCGGCAGTCGCTGGGTTCCGCCGCCACCCGGCAGCAAGCCCAGTACCACCTCCGGCTGACCGAACCGCGCTGTTTCCACCGCGATCCTGATGGTACAGGCCATCGCCGTCTCACAGCCGCCACCGAGCGCAAATCCGTTCACGGCCGCAATCACCGGCTTGCCCAGGTTCTCGACGAGGTCCAACACTCCTTGACCGAAGCGACTGGATTGTTCAGCCTCGAACGCTGACACATGTGCGAGCTCGCTGATGTCGGCGCCAGCGATGAAAGCCTTGTCGCCGGCACCCGTCAGAATGACACCGCGTATCGCATCATCGTCGCGAGCGTCCTCGAAGGCCTTTCTCAAATCCGACCATGTCGGCGTGTTGAGTGCGTTGAGGACCTTTGGGCGATTTACGGTGACATAGGCAATGTTGCCCTTCTTCTCATAGAGCACGTTTGCGAGCGCCAGGCCCGCCGTTTCCACGGCCATGATTATACTCCAGTTCAGAAAAGGGGGGCGAGCCAGGGTGGGGGGAGCGACCCTGGCTCGCCGCTGCTCACACGAATGCGCCAAGGCCGGTAATGGCTTTACCGACGATCAGATTCTGCATCTGAAATGTGCCTTCGTATGAGTAGAGCGCTTCGGCGTCGTTGAAGAAGCGCGCGACATTGTAGTCTGCAACGATGCCGTTGCCGCCGAGCAGTTCACGCCCCCATGCGACCGTCTCGCGAGACTTTGACGTGCAGAATGCCTTGGCAAGCGACGCGTGGTGGTCGGCAAGTTTCCCTTCGTCATCCATCTGCGCCAAGCGGACCATCAGGCACTGGCACGCGGTCAGGTTGGCGAGCATCTTGGCGAGGATGTCCTGCACCATCTGGAACGAAGCGATCGGCTTGCCGAACTGCAGACGCTCCTGAGTGTACTTCAGGGTCGCCTCGAACGCGCCCATCTGGATACCGGTCGACGCCCAGCCGACCATGTAGCGTGTCATCCGCAGCACCTTGGCAGTATCGCGGAACGAGTTGCCACCCTGCAGGCGGTTTGCTTCCGGCAAACGGACGTCCTTCAGCGTGATGACACCGTTCTGAACGACCTTAAGCGCGATCTTGTGCTCGATCTTCTCGACGCTGAATCCGGGCGTCGTCTTGTTCTCGACGATGAAGCCCTTCACCTGATTATCGGCGAGGTCACGGGCCCATATGATCGAGACGTCGCACCACGTCGCGTTGCCGATCCAGCGCTTCTGCCCGTTGAGGACCCAGGTATCGCCCTCGCGCTTGGCGGTCGTGGTCAGTCCGCCGCTCGTGCCGGAACCGACCAGCGGCTCGGTGAGACCAAAGCAGCCGATCTTTTCCCAGCGCGCCATCGGCGGCAGCCACTTCTGCTTCTGTTCTTCCGAGCCGTCGAGATAGATCGAGCCCATGGCGAGGCCGCTGTGCACGCCGAAGAAGGTGCAGAACGATGCGTCGACGCGGGCCAACTCCATTGCGACGAAGCCAAACAGTTTCTGGCTCCCGCCGGCGCAGCCGTACCCCTCGTATCCAAGGCCGCCCAGTCCCAATTCCTTGAACGAAGGCAGCAGTTCGAAGGGAAACGCGTCGTCGGACCAGTATTTGTTGATGACTGGCTGGACCTTGCTTTCCATGTACGTCCGAACCTTCTTGACCACCGCGAGTTCGTCGGGGGCCAGGAGATCGGCGAGCTGGTAGAAGTCGCTGTTCGGCGCCGGCAAAGGCTTCGCCTGCTTGTCTTGCTTAGTTGCAGTTGCCACTGCCATCGTCGTTCTCCTGCTCGATTGTCCCGATCTCTCGGAATGAATTGTGAGCAGGACTATGGCCTCTGCCCGCCCTTTCCTCTTGGACAACCCTGCGGCGGGTAGGACGCCCGTGCCCGATCTTGGGACTGGCTTCGAAATGACTGGTGGCGCTGTTGCGCTGCGCGGACGAATGCCTTCTCACGCTCAGAATAGAGATGGTTCGGTTTGTGTTTGCACGCCAGCTCGCAGTCGCAGCCAGGCCTTCGCGGTCACAAAGCTCGAGGTACTCAGGTCTGGTAGCCTTCCCCTCTCCTGACTGCATTCGCGACGCGAGTCGGAGGATGTCGTACAGCAGATCAGTCAGCCCAATCGCCAGATGGTCGGCGACTAGCCTGAGCGTTGCTCGGTCAAAACCATTGTCAATCGTGGGCTTCTTGGCCATTGCGGTGATCCTGCGAAGCAACGCGTTTCATTCGCCTGCAGCAGGACCTTAACGGTGCCGGTCGTCGCTCGATTTGATCGGAATGCGCCGGCTTGTTTGTTTCGACGGCAAGTCAAAGGCAACCGGCCAGGGAGGTCGACCGTCGACGCTACCTAGGCGCTGACTGTTCCAGGACGAGACCGCACATTGCCGTTGTTATTTCACGGAGTTTTGCAGCCAGATCCGCGCTCACCAGCGTCAAGAGCTTGGCGCGGAGTGCCGGCCTGCTGGCCATGAACTCCACCAATTGCCGCCAGTCCCATTTTACTAAGGTTCCATAACTGCGAGCCACGACATCGACCGGACTGGCCAGGCCACTGTAGACGCTGACGTCGCCGATAAGTTGACCGGGGCGGAATGCCATTCTGGTACCACTGGCAAATATGGCTTCAACGTCGCCGGAAATGAGGACAGTCACGTCGGAGATCGGCCGGTCCTTTTCGAGGATGAGGTGCCCGGGCAAACAGTCGACCCATCGGCCAAGGTTGATCAATTTCAAGAATTCTTTCTTGTCGACGGAGGTGAAGGCCAGGCGATAAAGCCGCTCTTCCCTCTCGCTGAGAACGACCGGTCGCCGCTCAGGGCGGTTGCGACGATGCGAACCGCATTCACGGCCATGAACGCTATGCTCCAAAAAAGCGGAGCCCACAGTGTCTCGTGCTGAAAGTACCAATACGGGAGTATTATTGCCTCGCCGAAAAAAGACAAAATTCGCAGCTTCAGGACATCTCGCGCGGAATAAGCAACAAGGAACAAGAGGTTCGATAGGGTAACCAGACCGTCGATTCCGAAAACCTGACTGGCCAGAAGCTCGTACATGGAAGCGTCCTGATGGTTTGGGTGCCCGGTCAATCGGCACCGCCGGCGGCCGGCGTGCGAAACGCCGTCGCGCAGGCCACTCCAGTTCGACCGAGACAATCACTCTGCAGCTGGAGGATTGTCTTCGAGAGCAAATCCGACAGGTCCAGCCAAGACCATCCGGCCGTTCTATTGAGTTGACGACGTTATCCGAAGCCGATCCGCCTCGTGGCGACGGCGAGGGACCGTCGCTTTTGGCTCACCAGGCGGATTACGGGGCTGTCGTTTTTTCCGCGGTGACCGCAACGGTTGTTGGTCGGGGCGCTTCAGAGATCAGCCGCGAACTGCGCTGGCCGGTCAGATACGACCAGAGCCATTGCGATTGGACCCGCCAACGGTTCTGAAGCTGGGGGAGAGCCAACAGGTGAACGAAAGCCCAGATGAACCAGGTCAAGAAGCCAGCCGTCTTAAGATGACCAGACTCCAGGATGGCAAAGTTCTTGCCGACGACCGCCATATTGCCCTTGTCACGGTAACGAAACGGCCGCTTCGGTTCGCGACCCGTGATCTGGTCGGCAATCCGTCGGCCCACATAGCGCCCTTGCTGGATGGCCGCCTGCGCGACGCCGGGTACGGGCTTTCCATCCTGCTGTATGGACGCCGCGTCGCCGACCACGAATATGCCGGGTTGACCTGGCAAATTGAGGAAAGGCTCGACGAGCGCCCTACCCGCGCGATCCGTTTTGGCACCAAGCATCTGGATGATCGGCGATGCCGCCATGCCGGCCGTCCACAACACAGTTGCACTTGGAATTCTTTCGCCTCCCGCAATCACGCCCTCAGCGTCGACACGGTCGACCTTGACGCCGAGCAAGACTTTGACGCCGAGCTTGGCAAGGTGTCTGGCGACCTTTTTCGACAGCGACGGATCAAAGGTCGGGAGAACCCGATCGCCTCCCTCGATCAAGGTGATCGTGCTGGTTGCCGGTTCGATCCGTCTGAAATTTCCACGCAGCGTGACCTTCACCATCTGGGCGATCGATGCCGCAAGTTCGACACCGGTCGGTCCGGCGCCGACGAGCACAAAATTCATCTGGCGCGCGCGCTCAGTCTCGTCATCGGTCGCCTCGGCCATTTCAAAGGCACTCAGGATCTTGGTTCGAATCACCTCGGCGTCGGTGAGGGTCTTGATCCCCGGTGCAAACGCTGCGAATTCGTCGTGACCGAAATAGCTCGGGCGCGTGCCCGTGGCGACGACCAAGATATCGAATCGTACCTTGCGGATGCCGATCCCGGGAACAAGTGTATCGACCGTGCGATGGGTCGTATCGACACCAACGACGTCGGCAAGCATCACGTCCAAATTGGCCTGCTTTGCCTCCAGCTGCCGGATCGGCGCCGCGATCTCGGACGGTGCCAGCACCGCGGTCGCAACCTGGTAGAGCAGCGGTTGGAAGATATGATGATTGCGGCGATCGATCAAAATCACGTCCGCATCGGATCTCTTGAGAGCGCGCGCCGCGGCAACGCCGGCAAAACCGGCGCCTAGGATAACGACCCGCGGCCGCCTGGTGTGTGAACCACCAGCGTCCGTGGCGATTTCGGAGGGACCAATCTCAGCCAACATCGCTCATCACCTCATGACTAACCGGGGTTGTGCATCTGGCCAATCTGACGACCATGCAATGCGATACCGCGCCGATGCACATCTTGATTGTACCGATCTGCCGCGAGCGGAACATGCTTGCGGCGTTCGGATCGACGTGGGCTCACATCACCGGCAGCCACAGATCGATGGTGGTGCCGCGATGAGGCGTGCTGGCAATCGACAGCCCGCCACCCTGGCGTTCCATTAGCTGCCTGACAGTCGCCAGGCCGAGGCCCGTTCCATTTGTCTTGGTCGAGAAGTGCGGCTCCCCTGCCATTTTCAGCGTGGTCTCATCCATTCCGCTGCCGGAGTCCGAGATGGTCAGGCGGATCATCGGGTTGCCGCCTCGCATCCGACCGGTGGGATAGCGATCCTGTGCGACGGCGATCCTCACAAGTCCGCCTTCCGGCATCGCGTCGCGGGCATTCAAAACAAGATTGAGCAACGCCCGGTCGATCAGTTGCTGGTCAATGAAAGCCTTGGGGAGATGCTCGGCGATGTCGAGGTCAAGACGAATGCGCCCCGACAACAAACTTGCAAGCGGCGCCTCGAGCCGTTGCAGAAGCCGACCGATATCGACCGCTGCAAGCTTGACTGGCCGGGGGCTCGCAAAGTCGAGCAGTTGCCGTGCGAGCGTCTTGGCGCGGAAGGCGCAGTAAATGGCTCCGTCAATCTTTTTCAGTTGCCGCGCCGTTCCGGCGCCACGACCTTGCATCTCCTCCAGGACAGACACGATCGGCGTCAACAACAAGTTGAAATCGTGAACGATGGAGGCGAGCAACAAGCGCGGGTCGGGAACTGGCTGCAGGGCAATATCGTTGTCAATAACGCAACGCGCGGACGTCATATTGAGATTGTCAGCCATGGCTTCTCTCCATCGAGAGTGTCGGGAAATCTGGTTTCCATATGCTCAATTTTGATCACGTCTCAAGATTCAGTGCTTGTAGGAAGCATCTGATCTTTTGACGTTTCTCGCAGGATCTTTCTGGCCACTCGGCCAGTTCAGCGAAGCTCCAGATACATCGGCGTCGCAATCGAAACGGCTGAAGTCGTCGGCCACCGTTTCGGCAAGCGCATTCGGGGCAAGGAACAGCATCCTCGATCCCCGATCGATTCCTTGGCGCGATATCGCCATTCCCGGCATAGACGTGCAAGCCGACGCAAACCCGACCAATCAATTCAGGTTGGTGCCGGTAAGCTCTCTCGGCAGGCGACTGAACGCCCGAACTAACGATGTCCGGGCATCGAACTGAACAAGCGTCGCCATCGAAATCCACACAAAGGAGAACATCTATGAGAGGAATCGCGACGCTCGTTGTTATGAGCGTTCTCACCACACCCGCAGCAGCGATTGAGCGGCACGACGTATCGCATATGTCATGTAATGCGATTGGTTCAGCCCTTGAGCTCGAGCAGCGGTCTGTTCTTCGACACCCCTCGCCCGGCGTAAAAGAGTTGATGCTCTACGATCTATACGTGCGTGATCGTCAATCTTGCAGTCCCGATCAAACAGCTGTGCCGACGCGGGTGCCGGGCGAGTATGGCTCGTGCAGCGTCTACCTATGTGCAACCGTCACGAAGACTTTTAAACGCCTCTGAAGAAGGCGCGGGAGCACGCCAGCCGACACGATCCGACTGCCGTTCACGCTCTCTTAATGACTGCCTAGATTGCGGTCAGCCTGTCGCTGACGCCGGCTGCTCCGTTCGTACTCCACTCCGTAATCCGCCGACCCGACAGAGTCTGCGCGATGAAACAAGCATCGACCGCCAGAACCCGTTGTCGGTCCCGCAAGATCAGAGCTTGAACAACTGCCTGATGCGCGCCCGCAGCGGCGGCATCGTCGTCGCCGCGTCCGCTCTGTCACCTCCACCGAGCCGAAGCTGACCCGATGCGTTTCGCTTCGAGAGAAGCAGTGCCAGTTCGTCGGCTATCGCGGGACGTTCTTGCATCAGTGGCGCTAAGCCCTTCTGTGTGATCTCATAGACGACTACGAAGGTGAGAGCCTTCACGCTGCCCAATTCACCGGCTTCCGTTAGAAGACCGCCTTCGCCGAGGCAGTCACCCGGTGCAAGACGGCCAAGTTCCGTCTCGCGCTCGCCGTCGCGCCGATTTACGGTTACGACGCCGCTGCGCAGGATCATAAGCGACTTCAGCACCTCGCCCTGCTCCGCAAGGATCTCACCCTTCCGGAAGGTCCGGCGCGTCATCGTCGAAGCGAGTGCTTCCTTTTCATCTTCCGTCAATGAAGCAAACAGCGGGATCGCGTCCAGAAGCCGCCTTGGTGTCGTGTGGAAACCGAACGGTACCTCGACCCCATTTGGTTCCGGGTTTGCCGGACCAACAGCTTCCAAGGGGGCTGCAAGAGTAAGACCTGCCGCCTTGGCGTGACGGAAGATCAAGTCGAAAATTTCGCTCTTTGCCTTGCCGGCGAGGGCCCTGTCCGCGACCCTGAAAGCAAGCTCCAGTTCCACAGCGCCTCCGTCCAGCGACACTGTTTGTACACTCGGTTCCGGTTGCGACAATATCGAATTACTGCTCAAGAGAACCGAGCGCATCACATCGGCCATCGTGGATGGAGCGGTGCTTGGCCGAAAACGGACTGTAAGGGCCACCCCATGGCTCTGCTCGGGACTGCTGATATTGGTCAGCCTTGCTTTTGCGAGGTCGCTGTTGGGAACAACCACCAAATCGTTTGTACCCGTCAGAAGATGGGTGGCCCGCCAGTTCGTCTCGACTACCTTCCCTTCAATGCCGTTGCCCAGCACAAGCCAGTCGCCGATTCCGTAGGGCCTGGCGAGGTTGAGCGCGACACCCGAGAAGACGTCGCCGAGTGTGCTCTGCAAGGCAAGGCCCAGCACAATAGCGACCGCGCCGGATGTGGCTATCAGCGTGCCGACCGGAACATTAAACACGTAGGCGATGATCGACAGGATCGCTGCGACGTAGATCACGCCGACAACAAGCTCCTGAAGAAGCCGTCCTTCACGCGGCTGGTGTTCGAGGATGAGAAATACGCGGACCACGCCTATTAGGGACCATGCGGCGTTGATCCACCAGATCACCTTGACGATGCCGATGAATACCTGCTGCACCCTGGAGATACCGGCCGGATCGACCTCATACGGGATGATGCCGTGATACAGCAGCAGTCCGGTGAGGGCCAAAAAGAATGTCGACTGACCGACCAGGCGCAGCGTCCGGCGACTCCGGAGCAGAATGCGCGTAACCAGCGCACCAAGCGTGGCAACTAGGCCGGTCTGTACGATGGGATCCAAGATGATGTCAGATAGGTGTGGGTAGTTAACCATGGGATTGGGAGCCACATATTGTTCAACGACAAGAGGACCCGCTGTTAGCGACCCGCTGTACGGGCCTGCCTCAAGCTCGGCGGCAGCGGCTGAGACCGCCGCCTGAATTGAGTTGGAAGTCATACTGCGGGTAGTGAAGAACTGCTTGTTGAAGAAGACGGTGACATGCGGACGCAGCCCGCGGATGATGTCCCATTCAAGATTTTCAGGAATGTAGACTGCAGCGATGGCCTTGCCAGACCGCACGGTCGTTTCTGCCTCACAGAGATTGCAGGAGCGCATCGTTACCTTGACCCTGGGTGCCGAATGGATCGCATCAACGAAGCTGCTGGATGATTTCGATCCATCCCAATCCACCACCTCTACGGGAAGGTCGCGGATGATTGCCCTTTTGAATCTGGCACGCAAAATCGACGGCAGGTTTGGGGGTCTTACTGTCGCCGAGACCGGCATTACACAACAACCCCTTGAAGACTATGGTCGGGCGGTGAGCCAAACAGTCATGCCAGCCTCGAGCCCTCCGGCATTGCCATTTGGATCAAGTCGCAATCGGAACGAATTCAGATCGTGATCGCCGACGGCGCGCGCCGCGCGCCAAGTCGCGAATTCCCCCAATGGACGCAGTTCCGTCACGCGAGCATCGATCTGGCGTCCGTCCTGAACCTTCAGCGCCAGCGTTTTTCCGAGCGTTATTTCGTGCAGGTCGTCTTCACGCAGCGTGAAAGCGAACCAGGCCTCACCATCCGCCTCCATCGTCATCACCGGCTTTCCCGGATCAATGATCTCGCCTGGCTCAGCAACGCGGATGCCTATTGTACCATCCGTCGGCGCCGTTAGTCTGGTCTTGTCCAACTGGGTCTGGAGATCCCTGACTGTCGCCTCGGCCAGCGCCACTTGGGCATCGGCTACAGCGCGCTCCTCGGCGGTGGGACCGGCTTCCGCTTCTGCAGCTTGTGCCCGTTTGAGATCAAGGTCGGCTTTGGCCTTTGCAAGCGAGCCCAAACTCGTGTCGAGCGTTTGTTTGCTGGCGAAGTTCTTGCCGGCAAGTGCCGATGCGCGGTCATACTGTTGCTGGGCGAGCAGAAGGTTGGCTTGCGACGTCTGGATGGCCTGGTTGGCGATTGCCACCTCTTCCGCCCGTACGCCCGAATAGACCTTATCCCGCTGTGCCTTGGCGCTCGATGCAGCGGCCTTGGCTTCACCGACGGATGCTGTCAGCTCCGGGTTGTCAAGCACAGCAAGAAGATCGCCCTTGCGTACACGCTGGCCTGGAATGACGGCTATCGTCGCCAGTCGTCCCGTCGTCTCGGGGGCGATGCGAATCTCGGTCTGCCGAACCATGCCGGGGATCGGTGGCGGCTTTGCCTGCTCTGCCGACGCCTGCCAAACGCTGCATAGTATCGTGCTTGCCGCAGCCAATACGACTGCAAGGCTGTGTCGCGGTCTAGTGAGCATCGGATGCCCTCCAACCCGCGGCAATTCTGGCTGACGCGACAGCAAGGACTGCGTAGATGCCTGTCAGCACCCACAGCCCTATCCAGTCTTTCCAGACGTCCGTCAAAGTCGCTCCCATCTGGTTGACCCGCACCAGGCCATCGATGCCGAAGGTGCTCGGAAGGATAAAGCTGGCTGTCCGAAGCACCGGCGGAATCGCTTCCAACGGCCATGCGACGCCGACGAGAAAGAAGATCGGAAGACTGATTGCGACGAACAGCAGAACCGCCGTTTCGCCCCGCTTGAACCAGTTGCCAACAAGCTGGCCGAGCAGGCTGACCGAGAGGACAAAGGGGATGGCAAGGACGATCAGGTCGAGCACATGATCGGTTGCCGAGAAACCGTAGACCCTTGGCAGCACGATGAGGAACAGCGCCAAGCCCGGCAGCGCAAGCAGCAGATGCGCGAGGCTTTGACCGATCACCGCTGACATGGTGCCACGACGGCGGCGAGCGCTGCGGCCGCTCTGCTCGTAGGCCGCCCCGGCCACCGTGGCCGCGCCCATCAGCCGGGTCTGCTGCAAGATCAGCATGAAGGCGGCTGGAACGACGTAGCTGCCATAACCACCGGTAGGATTAAACAGCGGCTGGTTCAAAATCTCCACAGGCGAGTTTTGCGCGAGAGCCGCGTGGTAGAGGCTGCCATCCAGGCGGGCGCTGCGCGCCGCTAGATCCGCCGTGACCGCGCCCACTCCTTCCTGAATACCCTGCAGCGTTCGGTTGTAGAGCAGGAAATAAGCTGAATCGACATAGGCAGGCAGTCTGGCCTGATCACCCTTCAAGATCTCACGCTCGGTTCCCGCCGGGATGCTCAGGATGCCGAACACTTCCCGGCGTGCGAGCGCTGCCTGCGCTTCGGCCAGCGTCGTCGGTCGAAGCACCACCTTCACCGCTTCATCGGCATTGACCGCCTGGATAATCGTGCGGCTGACGTCGGAGGAATCGCCGTCCACGACGGCAATGGGGATGTCCTTGATCAGTTGGCCGAGATAGGGTTGCGGGTAGAACACGCCGTAAACGATAGGCGCCATGACGATCAGGCCGAAGGCCATGCGGTTGCTGATGATCCTGCGAAATTCGTCGATGAATGCTTGAACAATGCCGATCCTTTCCGGCCTTTCCGGTTGGGGCGCTTCGATCGGCTTTGGCCGCGGATGCCTAGCAACGGATCGGAGCCTTAACCAGGCCAGGCCGAAATAGATGACTGCCAATCCACCCAACATCATGAAAGGCTCGGCGGAATCCCTTGCCGATACGCCGCGGGCCGCCTGGTCGAACAGGATCTGGATGTACCAGCGCAGCGGCAGCATTGCCCCCCAGGCCCGGGAGAAGATGTTCATGGCCAACACAGGGAAACCGACGCCGGCAAAGCCGAACGCCGGCGAACAGATGATGCCGGTCAGGCTGAGACCGAAGGCAAGGTTCCTGACGAGAAGCTGCAGCAGCGCGCCCAACGACAAATAGGCAACGATCAGCAGGCAAGCGCCCGCGGCGACCAGCACAGGGTCGCCGCGGAAGGGTATCTCAAAAATGCCGTGAATGATGCCGAGCCCGACCGCCATCATGACGAGGAAGATGCCGAAATAAGGTGCCAGCTTGCCGACGAGCGCGATGAGCATGCTGTCGCCCGCTGTCGCCAGCCATTCCCGTATGTTGCGCGACTGGAACTCGGAGCCGACCGCATAGCCGGCGGAAATTGCGATCACAATATGCAGCACGGTCGGCAGGATCGCTCGCAAAAGGAACTGCACATAGTTCAGCGCGGGATTGGTTAGAACGTATTGCTCGACGACAAGCGGTCCCAGCGTGAAGGTGGCGGTGCGTGGTCCCGCCGGCAGGTCGGCAATGGCTGCCGATAGTGCCGCCTGCAGCGAGCTCGAGGCGACGTTGCCGGGCGTGAAGAACTGCTTGTTGAAGAAGATCACGATCTGCGGCCGGCGCCCCGCCGTGATGTCGCGTTCGAGATACTGAGGAATGTAGACCGCCGCGATGGCCTCGCCGGAGCGCACCGCATGCATGGCGTCATTAAGATCGGAAGAACGTCTCGCCACAGTGACGCTGGGTGCCGAGCTGATCGCCTGCACGAAGGTCTCGGACGTCTTCGTCCTATCCTGATCGACCACGTCGACCCGAAGATCACGGATGACCGCATTGCCGAATGTCGTGGCAAGGATCGCAAAGGCAATCAACGGGATGACGACGACAAGCAACAGGGCGACCTTGTCGCGGCGGATCCAGGCCACCTCGCGCAGAGCGACATCGACAATGCCGAAACGACGCATACTCGGCATCAGTGCGCCCCCTTCCAATCGGCGTAAGCACTCATCCCAGGCCTGAGGTCGGGGAGCTTTTCGACCGGATAAGCCCGCACCTCGAAGGTCCTGAGATCGAAGTCGCCCGTCGCGCGTGTCGCGCGCCATCCGGCATACTCGCCACGTGTGGCAATGGTCCGCACCTCGACGGTTACAGGCATCTCACCGAGTGCAGGGATTTTGACCGTGAACCGGTCCCCCACTTTCAGGCCCTTGATCAGGTCCTCGCGGAGATCGAAGCCCAGCCAGATATCGCTGAGGTCGACCAGCGAAAGCAACGGCACTCCGGGCGACACATATTCGCCAAGCTCCGCGCCGACCTGATAGACCTGCCCGGTAATCGGCGCTTTGACGGTCATCTCGTTGACTTGCACCTGCAAGGTTGCGATCGCCGCCTCAGCCTTGGCGACGGCAGCTTGTGCCACGCCGCGCTCCTCGGCTGTGTCGCCAGCGACAGCCTCCTGATAAGCGAGGCTTGCTTGCTCCAATGTTCGCTTCGCCACGTCCAGCGATGCCGTCGTCTCATCGAACTTTGCGACCGACTCGAAACCGCCCTGGGTGACCTGCTTGACCCTGTCATAGGTCTGCTGGGCAAGCGTCAGATTGGCCTGCGCCGACGCGACCTCAGCCTTGCGTTCCGCAACCACCTCGGCGCGCGTGCCGACCTGGATGCGCGTGAAGTCTGCTTGGGCGACGACTCTCGCCGCCTCCGCCTCGTTTAGCTTCGTCAACAGCTCCGGATTGTCGATCCCTACCAGCAATTGTCCGGCAGTGACATTGTCACCGCGCGAGACCGGCCGCTGTCCGACCCTGCCATCGATACGAGCCGCGATATCGACGCGCGTGGCATCGGCTTCGCCTTGCAGCAGCAATGGTTGCGGCTGAACGAGATACCACAAGGACAGACCAACAATCGCCAGCGCGGTGAGCGCAACGATGATCGCCGCGATTTTCGACGTTTTGGGCGGCTCGGCGGCGGCGAGTTCGATTGGCGCGGGCAGAAGAATGTCCGGTTGCGGCAATTCGGCTTGAGGGCTTCCAAGGCTCCGGGGCGGAATTTCAGGACCGTCAAGACGCGCGACCGGCGTGCCGGATCCGGGCGGCAACGACTCGTCACTCGAATCCGACGTCTTGCTTATCGGGTCACGTGACATGTCCGACACCTGGGTCTCCAATTGTTTGGTCCTGACGATGCTTGATGGCGATTGTCCGCGGGTCTTGTCGTTTCGACGGCACGCTCATCGCAAAAATCCAGGCGGCGTTTTTTTCCACGGGACGCCGTTGCGACCCATTTCGTAACCCTTCGCATAGAGTGCGCGCATGAACCTGTTGTCGAACGGGCTCTTCGCCTCAACGGTGAAGTCCGGCGGGATGTCTATGGCGTTGAAGTCGATCCCGTCACGTTCGGCGTCTGCATAGAGCCTGTAGAGGTCGCCGATGCCCTGCGTCTTGATCAGCGACGAGACCGCCTTTTCGGCTATATCGGGTAGACTTACCTTGACCGAGCTGTACTCCGGAGTGGTTCGGCCGTTGCGGATTACATAAAGTCGCGCCTTGACCTTGGTGTGGAAGGTCTTGTCGAGCGCGCCGAGAGTCAGCCCGGCCGGCATGAGGAAGACCTCGTTGGCGGTCCCGCCGTCCACATGCATCTCGTGATAGGTCTTGCCGGCCGCGGTCACTTTCAAGTTGACCGGTGGAAAGATGCCGGGAATGGACGTTGAGGCGAGGATGACCTCGTCAAACAGTTGCTTGCGATCCGGCCGCCCGCTCGCCGCGATGGCCCCCATGTCCCAGATGACAGCGCGGTCGGCATCGAGATTGGTTGTGCCAATGAACAGTCGGCGTCCCTTGGCGTACTCGCTGGCGATCTCCGCAAGCATCTTGTCGGTGATGTGTTCGTCGAGCATCTTGGCCAGCGGGGCATTGCTGGTGAACGAGCCGCTTGTGAGAGCTCCGAGCAAACTGTGCCTGGTATAAATATTAGCCTCGCTGACCTCGGTGAACCCATCCTTGAGCTCGCCGTCATAGGCCGGCCCCAGGAAGGCAAAGGGTGCAATGAGCGCGCCTGCGCTGATCCCGGTCACAATGTCGAACTTTGGCCTGGTCCCGGCTTTCGCCCAGCCAGCTAGAATTCCCGCCCCGAAAGCGCCGCTGCTCCCACCGCCAGATAGCGTAAGGGCGTTGAGCTCTCTCAAGTTCATAGTGGGATCAGCCTTTGACGCTTTCAGTCTCTCATCGTGGAACCGGACAAGTCGTTCGGCTGGATAACTGGCGTAGGAATCGCCCCAGAGCCGGATGTCGTGCTGATAGCCGGGCGGCTCGGCCGCCGATGCAAATTGCTCTGGGACACTATCGCGAGGAAAAGCTGTGATGCATGCGGTGAGCTGGCTGGCGCACAGGCCAACGCCAATCATTAGAGAGAACGAACGGAACCAGCTACCTTCAGGTGCGCATGAGGTCCGGACTGTCGTCATCGATCCTTCCTCTCTCAACCAACTTGCGCGATAACGAGAGGGGCTTGCGGTGAATTACTCTTCAGCCATCTCGGCGCTTTCGCTGCTCACGAGAGCATCCTTTGACCACGCACTGGAGTTCGCGGCTTGTACAAAGCGCCGGGTATTTTGACGTCTCAAGCATGATCGACATCCTGACCTGACCCGTCTGTCGGCGCTCAGCGTATGCGTCGATCCCGCCGAAGAACCTGCCAACAATCCTGCGAGAAACGTCAAAGGCACACGCGCTTCCTACAAGCCTTGAACTCGCCGACGTGATCAGCTTCGACCCACGGAAACGAGGCTTCCCGGCGCTCGCTGTGAGAAATGAACGCAGGCGCAGAATAGTCTTTCGGCCGGGCTCCGCACGAACGTCAATCCATCCCAAACGAGGACGACCATGTCGACAAATGCCACTCCCACACCCGGCTCCGAGCTGATTTCGCCGAGGGACCACACGCTGATCATGATCGATTTCCAGTCGCAAATGTCCTTTGCCACCAAGTCGATCGATGCCGTCCTCTTACGTAACAACGCCGCGCTGGTCGCCCATGCCGCCGCCGGCTTCGGCGTTTCGACGATCCTGACCACCGTCGCCGAGAAGACCTTCTCGGGACCGATGTTCGACGAGATCACAGCTGCCTTTCCCGGCCAGCCGCTACTTGACCGCACCTCCATGAACACCTGGGAGGACGCCGCCGTGATCAGCCAAGTCAATGAGATAGGCAAGAAACGCCTCGTCCTGTGCGGCTTGTGGACCAGTGTCTGTATCGTCGGCCCATCGCTTTCCGCGCTCGATCAGGGTTTCGAAGTCTATGTGATTGCAGACGCCTGCGGCGATGTCTCCGACGAAGCACACGAGCGCGCCATGCAGCGGATGATCCAGGCCGGCGTGCGGCCGATGACATCGCTGCAGTATCTGCTGGAGCTGCAGCGCGACTGGGCACGCGGAGCCACTTACGAGCTGACGACCGGCATCGCCAAGAAGTTCGGCGGCTCCTACGGGCTCGGCGTCATCTATGCCAAGACGATGCTCGGCGCGCACAAGGGCTGAATCGTCGGCACTGGCGCAGGCGAAGTCGCCGGCGCCGCCAGGCAATCCCTTCCGTTCTCCCGGAGCGCCACATGAAACCCTATGTCATCTCGGTTGCCGCCGGCCTTCTCGTGGGCGTTATCTATGGACTGTTGAATGTCCGTTCCCCCGCACCGCCGATCATCGCGCTTGTCGGCCTTCTTGGCATCCTCGTCGGGGAACAGCTTCCACCGCTTGTCAGGAATATGTGGCGCAGCGAACCAGCAGCACTTTCATGGCTGCATCAGGTACGTCCGCATGTATTCGGACATTTGCCGCAAGGCTGCTTGCCGTCCGACGCGGAAGCCCGGCGCTCTGAAAAGAGCATACAGAGCTGAATTCCAAAATCTGCGAGGCAACGAACCATGGTTGAAGGCACTAAGGCAGACCTGATCCTGCATCATGGGCTGATCACCACACTTGACCGCTCCAATCCGACGGCGAGCGCCGTGGCCATCAAGGACGGCAAAATCCTGGCTGTCGGCCACGACCATGACATCGTGGCATTGGCTGGCGCCAGCACCAAAGTTGTCGATCTGAGAGGCAAGCGCGTGTTGCCCGGGCTGATCGACAACCATACTCACGTCGTTCGCGGTGGCCTGAACTTCAATATGGAGCTGCGCTGGGACGGTGTTCGCTCGCTGGCCGACGCCATGTCGATGTTGAAGAGGCAAGTCGATATCACTCCGCCGCCGCAGTGGGTGCGGGTCATCGGCGGGTTTACCGAACATCAGTTCGCTGAAAAGCGCCTGCCTACCATCGAGGAACTCAACGCCACCGCCCCCGACACGCCGGTGTTTATTCTCCATCTTTACGACCGCGCTTTGCTCAATGCCGCCGCGCTTCGTGCCGTCGGCTACACCAAGGCCACGCCGAATCCACCTGGCGGCGAGATCGCCCGTGACGCGGCCGGCAATCCGATCGGCCTGCTGCTTGCCAAGCCGAACGCCGGCATCCTCTACGCGACGCTTGCTAAGGGTCCGAAACTGCCCTTCGAATATCAGGTCAATTCCACCCGTCATTTCATGCGCGAACTTAACCGTCTCGGCGTGACCGGCGTCATCGACGCCGGCGGCGGATTCCAGAACTATCCGGGCGACTACGCAGTAATCCAGAAGCTTGCCGACGATGACCAAATGACCATCCGGCTTGCATACAATCTGTTCACGCAAAAGCCGAAAGAGGAGAAGGACGACTTCCTCAAATGGACCTCGGCAGTCAAATACAAACAGGGGACGGACTATTTCCGCCATAACGGCGCGGGCGAGATGCTCGTCTTCTCGGCGGCCGATTTCGAGGATTTCCGCGAGCAGCGCCCAGACATGTCGCCGGAAATGGAAGGCGACCTGGAGGAGGTTGTCCGCATCCTTGCACAAAACCGGTGGCCGTGGCGGTTGCATGCCACATATGACGAAACTATCAGCCGGGCGCTCGACGTTTTCGAGAAGGTCGACCAGGATATTCCGCTCGAGGGCCTGAACTGGTTCTTCGACCACGCCGAGACGATTTCCGACGAATCGATCGACCGCGTCGCGGCCCTGGGTGGCGGCATCGCCGTGCAGCATCGCATGGCCTATCAGGGCGAATATTTCGTCGAACGCTATGGCCAGGGCGCTGCCGAGGCGACACCACCGATCGCAAAGATGCTGGAGAGAGGTGTCCGCGTTTCGGCCGGCACAGATGCCACTCGCGTCGCCTCCTACAATCCCTGGGTCTCGCTCGCCTGGATGATCACTGGGCGCACGGTCGGCGGCATGCGTATATATCCGCGCCGAAACTGTCTCGACCGCGAGACGGCACTTCGCATGTGGACCGAGAACGTTACCTGGTTCCTGAACGACGTGGGCAGAAGAGGCCGGATCGAAAAGGGCCATCACGCCGATCTCATTGTCCCCGAAAAGGACTTCTTCGCCTGTGACGAGGAAGAGATTTCCTTTCTCACGTCGGAACTCACCATTGTTGGCGGCAAGGTGGTGTTTGGCGCGGGTGATTTCGCCGCTCTCGACGAGACCGCAATGCCGCCCGCGATGCCGGACTGGTCACCGGTCCGCACCTTCGGAGGCTATGGCGCCTGGGGCGAGACGGACGGCGCCGGGCGGCACTCACTGCGAAGGACCGCGATCACCTCCTGCGGCTGTTCATCCACATGCGGGCTGCATGGCCACGATCATGCCGGAGCGTGGACTTCGAAGCTGCCGGTGGCCGACCTCAAAGGCTTTTTCGGCGCTCTAGGCTGCAGTTGTTGGGCCGTCTGATCCAGGAGCCATTTATGAACAGCAATACCGCCGTTGTCTTGTCGCTGGAAACGACTTCGCCAGTTGTCGGTCATGACTAGACCGTCACTCGGCGTAATCCTCAGTCTTAACGGCGGTTACGTCGACACGATGGGCTTCCTGGCCTTTGCCGGCCTCTTCACTGCCCATGTTACGGGGAACTTCGTGACACTTGGCGCCGCGCTCGTCTTCGGAACAACAGGAGTTATCGGGAAGCTTCTGGCTCTGCCGGTCTTCTGCATTGTCATCCTGCTGTCGAGCGTGCTGTCCCTTCGCCTCAAGCTCAAGGAACGCAAAGCGATCGTCACGCTCCTCTCCCTGAAGCTTGTGCTGTTCACGATTGCAGCAATTGCCGCGGTCGTGAACGGCCCCGTCTTGAGCGGCGATGCCCCGGCCGCCATCGCCATCGGCATGATCCTCGTAACGGCCATGGCACTCCAGAACGGGTTGCATCGAGCACACCTTTCCAAGCTACCGCCAACGACGCTGATGACCGGCACGACGACGCAGGTCATGATGGATCTCGCCGAACTCATATCCGGCACGGCAACTGAGCGCGCGAGCGAGGTCAAGGGGCGGCTGAAGCGATCGGCCACCAGCCTTGTGTGCTTTGCAATTGGCTGCGCGGCCGCAGCACTTGCTTTCATCGCCTCACCGACCTGGTGCTTCGTCGTGCCTCCGGCGCTGGTCGCCCTCAGTTTCCTGGCCCCTTCCAGCGAACCCTCTCCGAAGTGAGCCCGGATGTCCGCCTCTCAACAAGGAACCGTCCCATGAGCACAACCAGTTAGATCGCGTATAGCGTACGACCTTAAGACGCCGACTGATCTCGGTGCGGATGCAACGAAGGATATCGGTGCTGCCGCAACGGTGCTGCTCGCCGACATCTTTGCGCTCTATCTAAAGACGAAGAATTTCCACTGGCATATGTCGGGTCCGCATTTCCGCGACTATCATCGCCTGCTAGACCACCAGGGCGCCGAAATCATTGCAATGACCGATCCGCTGGCGGAGCGAGTACGCGCTCTCGGCGCCGGCACCATTAGGTCGATCGGAGACATTTCCCGCCGGCAGCGGGTCCAGGACAACGACGCCGATTTCGTCCACCCGCTCGAGATGCTCGCAGAACTGCGCGAGGACAATGCAACCCTTGTTGGCAGCATGCGCTCGATGCACGACCTCTGCGACGAACATCGCGACGTGGCCACCGCCAGCCTGCTGGAGAATTGGATCGACGAGGGCGAGAAGCGCGTTTGGTTCCTGTTCGAAACGATGCGAAGCACCAACAGTTAGCGACAGCGCCGCCACAGCCGCAACCCGGAATGCTGAGGACTCGTTTCACAACTGCTACGACAATGACCTTACGACCCGTGGCAGAGCGAAATACTCGCCCTCAGATGTCACATGATGGTCCTGGAAGGAATGGCGGTCTAGGCCCGACATTCCTTCAATTGCTTGTCATATCCAGCAGGGGCCGCCACGAATATTAGTTTCGTTGACGCCGCTAAACTTTGTTGCTCATCAGATCAGAAAGTGCGCGCCGCGGACGTACAACGACCGGCATTGGGAAGCAACAGGAAGGGCGTCCGGAAAATTCCCCATTAGATACTCGCCTCAATCAGCCGTAGCAAAGGAGCCAGAACTGACAGTTCGACGAGTGGGGGGAAAGGCGGTAGCGCTCTCCCGCTACCAAATTTCATTCATTGAAATCAAAAACTTAGGCGCCTCACCCGCATCGGGGCCACCTTAGCTGTCCCTCAGCTATTGCTGTCTCCAGTGCCCTTATACGGTCCCATACCGTCGAGGGGGCGGTTGAGGCATGGCTGCGATAGCCAACAAGTTGGCCGCGATGACCGCGGTTTGTGAGCCTTCCTGAGATCAGCAGCTGAACCGACGTCAGTTCGAAGCGCCGCGACCCGATCGCTCGGCGCAGCGATGCGCCGCCATAGTCCGGCCAATTGCCGTCTGCCAGCCCGTTCGGTTTGTTGACTGCATACAGGAATTCAAGTATGCGCCGGGGGTCAACGAAAAGGGCGATCCGGTATGATATCGACAGCTGAAATGGCCATGCGCGAGGATCTGGCGGCGGCTTATCGGCTGATCGCCCGGTTCGGGATGGACGACATCATCCACACGCACATATCCGCGCGTCTGCCCGAAGAGCCGGAACTCCTGCTGATCAACCGCTACGGCGATCTCTTTGCAGAGGTGACGCCGGAATCGCTGGCGGTGATCGATCACCATGGCCAGCAGATGCGCGGCCAGCAGGTGCCGATCAACACGGCGGGTATCGTCATTCATACAGCGGTCCACGCCGCCCGCCCGGATGCGGTCTGCGTCATGCATACGCATACCGTCGCAGGTGTTGCGGTCAGTTGCCTCGAGGAAGGACTCCTGCCGCTGAACCAGACGTCGCTGCTCTTCTACGGACAGGTCGGTTATCATGAGTTCGAGGGCATCGCGCTCGACCCCGGGGAACAGGAGCGCCTGGTCGCCGATCTCGGCGCCAATCGTGCCATGATCCTGAGAAACCACGGGCTGTTGACCGTCGGGCGATCCGTCGGGGAGGCTTTCGCCCTGATGTACAACCTCGAGCAGGCGTGTCGCATCCAGCTTTCCGCCATGGGCAGCGGGCGTCCCATCCGCCTGCCGAGCAAGGAAGTGTGCGAGCGCACCGCCCGGCAGTATGAAGCGGACCCGGACGGCGCCGCGGAACTGGAATGGCTGGCGCTGCGCCGGCTTGCGGGAATGCCCATCGACAGGCATTGACCCATGCGGATCGTCATCGCCGATCCGCTTGCCTACAGCGTCCCCTTCGAGCGCGCCTTGCGCGACGCTCTTCCGTCGGCAGACTTCGTACGCTGGCCGGATCTGGCGGTCGGCGCGGATTACGATCTTCTGGTCGCCTGGCATCTGCCGAAGGACATGATCGCGCTGCCGCCGTCGCTGCGTGCCATCTTCTGTTTCGGTGCGGGAACTGATCAGCTTCTCGATGACCCCCGCATCCCGGCCAACCTCCCGATCGCGCGCCTGCAGGACCAAGGTCAGGCCGAGCAACTGCTGGACTATGCGATGCATGCGGTCTTGGCGCGCCTGAATGACGACGTCGTCACCAGAGCCGACCAGCGTGCTCGCCTGTGGCGCCCGCCTGATCGCCAGAACCGGACACGCGGGTCGCTGCGGACGGCTGTCCTTGGGCTGGGTCCGCTCGGCCTGCATGTCGCGCGAGGGCTTTCGGCCGCCGGCTTCACGGTGTCTGCCTGGTCGAGAACCCCGCGTCGGATTGAAGGCGTCGCTTGCCTGCATGGCGACGACGGGCTCGGCGCTTGCGTCGACGGCGCCGACGTGGTGGTCAATCTCCTGCCCTCGAGGCAGGAAACGAAGGGCATCCTGTCGGACCGGCTTTTTTCCCGCCTCGCACACGGTGCTTATGTCGTAAATCTCGGCCGCGGCGATCACCTCGACGAGGAGGCGCTACGTGCCGCTCTCGACCGGGGTCGGCTCGGCGCCGCATGGCTGGACGTCTTTGCCGTCGAGCCCCTGCCGCCCGAGCACTGGTTCTGGCGGCACGAACGCATCCGAATGACGCCTCATCGTGCCGGCCTGCCTACACCGCAGGGCGCCGCGGCGTCTATTGCCGCCGTCATTACGGCGCTCGAAGAGGGTCGCAGACTTCCTGGCCTAGTCCGGCCTGGAAGGCTGGCCGAAAATTGAGCTGATCTCGCAGCTGCACAAAGAATGTGCTTGACTCGAAATGACCCTGAATGCCAGCATACTGCCATGCTGAACCTTGGCACCTCACTCCTTGCAGATCAGAACGAGCGTCGGAACAGGATCTCGTCCAAGGCTTATGTCGAGCTGCGTGAGGCGATCATCACCGCGCGCGTCGCGCCCGGTGCCAGTTTTTCGGAGACGGATGTCGCTCAGTCGCTCGGCATCAGTCGCACCCCTGTGCATGAGGCTTTCACGCGGCTTTTCGACGAGGGTCTGATCGAGATTTCACCCCAAACCGGCACCCGCGTCTCGCTGATCGACATGGCGCGCGTCCGCGAGGCGGTGTTCATTCGCGCCACGCTCGAAAGTGCGGTCATTGCCAACAGCGGCGTCAGGCCCGATCCGGCCCTGCTGGATGAGATCGAACTGTCGCTTCGGGCGCAAGAGCGCCTCCTCCACGGCGACGACATGGGCGCCCTGCACCGCGCCGACATGGCCTTCCATGCAGGCCTGCTTGGCGCTTTCGCGCATCCTCGGGCGTGGACGGCGTGCCAGCACGTTTCGGCCGACATGATGCGCGTCCAGTTCCTGATCGGCATGAAGCCGGATCATATCCGCTCGATCATAGCCGAGCACCGTGCCATTTTCGACCAGGTCCGGGCCGGCAATATGGGCGAGGCCGCACGGCTCATGGCGGCGCACATCCGAAATGCCGATCTGGATCAGGTGGGCTTGAAGCGCGATCATCAGGAATTCTTCCGGGCCGGAGACCTCTCGTGAGCGCCGCCGTCATTCGCTCCCGCTCTGTTGCGGAAGGCGCGCGAGATTTTTTTGGGCCGTTTATGAAACCGGTTTACTTAACCGGTTATCTGCACATGTCTCGCGGGAGTTCGGCCGCTTGTCGGGAAGATTGAAAGTCACCATTCGCGACGTCGCCCGGGCAGCCGGCGTGTCCGTCACGTCCGTTTCCCGTCATCTCAACGGGCTGATCAGCCTGCCCGAGCCGACGGCGGGCCGCATCGAGCAGGCGGCGATGCGCCTCGGCTACCGTCCCAATGCGATCGCCCGCAGGCTCAGCAGCGGCAGGAGCGAGACACTCGGTCTCATCACCGCCGACATCGCCTATCCGCTGTTTGCCGAGATCGCCAGCGCGTCGGAAGCCGAGGCCGCGAGGCATGGCTACAATCTCCTGATGTTCAACAGCCGGAACCTGGCGGAGAAGGAAGTCTCCTTCCTGTCGCGCATCGAGGACCGACAGGTCGACGGCATCCTGCTGCTCACCAACCATCATGATGACGGGCGGCTTTTGCGGCGGATCAACGAGACCGGAAGCGTCGTGCTTCTCGACGAGGACGTGCCCGGCGCGAAGGCGCCGCGCCTGTTCGCCGACAACGTCCATGGCGGCCTCCTCGGCGACACGCCATCTGATATCGCGCGGCCACACCCGCATCGCCGCTATCGGAGGGCCAAGAGGGCTTCTCAGCACCACCGAACGTCTCGACGGTTTCAAGCGGGCGCTCGCGGAGGCCGGTCTCGATGCCGATCCCGCGCTGCTGAGGTTCTGCGAATACGAGGAGGCGCCAGCCTCGATCGCGTTTCTCGACCTTCTGGAGCAGGACGAGCCGCCCACCGCGATCTTCACCTTCGGCGACATGCTAGCCACCGGCGCCATGCGGGCCGCGCGGCAGGCCGGCATCCGCATTCCGGACGACGTTTCGCTCGTCAGCTTCGACGATATCCACAACGCGGACCTGCTCGCGCCGGCGCTGACCACGGTGCGTCAGTCGGCGGCCGAGTTCGGTACGCGCGGCGTCAACATGCTGCTCGATTTCATCGCCGGCAGGAAATCCGAAACGGTGATCGAAAGGGTCGGTGTCGAACTCGTCATACGCAGTTCGGTGGCACCGCCACACGGCCGTCCGTCAGGACGTTCGATAGCGCATACCGACTCTGGAAGCCCTGATGGGCTGCCGGTGTCGGCCAGGGAGGAAGAGCAAGAGAGTTAGCCGCTTCCGCGGACGTGAAAGGGGAACAAACATGTCCATCAATCGCTTTGGTCAAGACGCAGCGTTGATTGCGCTTGATAAATTCAGAACTGGGAAGATCGACCGCCGAGGCTTCATGACCGCCATGGCCGGGCTTGGCATCGCAGTCGCGTTCAAGCCGGGCCGGGCTTCCGCCGAGGTGTCGGAAATCGTCGTCTGCAACTGGGGCGGCGCTGCCCTCGAAGCCTTTCAGAAGGCCTATGGCGCGCCGTTCAAGGCCAAGTCCGGCATTGACGTCGTCATTGACGGCACCGGCCCGGCGACCGGCGCGATCCGCGCCATGGTCGATTCCAAGAATGTCACCTGGGATGCCACGGATGGCGGCATGACGGACGCCGTCGTGCTCGGCAAAGGCGGTTATCTCGAGCCGATTGACTATTCCATCGTCGACAAGTCTCTTGTCGGCGAGGGTCTCGCGGCCGAGTTCGGTATCTGCAACTACACCTACTCCAACGTGTTGGCCTATGACGCCAAGAAGGTGGGAGCCACTCCCCCTTCAAGCTGGAACGACTTCTTCGATCTTGAGAAGTTTCCCGGCAAGCGCACCATGTGCAAGTGGATCCAGGGGCAGCTCGAAGCCGTACTGCTCGCCGATGGCGTCAAGCCGGAAGAGATATATCCGCTCGACGTCGACCGCGCCTTCAAGAAGCTCGAACCGCTGCTGCCCAATCTGATTTTCTGGGACTCGGGCGCGCAGAGCCAGCAACTCTTCCGCGACGGAGAGGTGGTGATGGGCAATATCTGGCATACGCGCGCCAACCTGCTGCGCAAGGAGAACCCGAACTACACCTGGACCTGGAACCAGAACCTGATGTTCGCCAGCGCCTGGTCGGTGCCGAAGGGCAATCCCGCCGGCAAGAAGGTCTTCGACTTCATCAATTCGTCGATGGACCCGGAAGGCCAGGTGACGCTGTTGCGCCTCATGGGCAACGGCCCGTCGAACCCGAAGGCGTTGGCGCTGATGACCGATGAGGACAAGGCGGTCTATTCGCTGGCCCCCGAGAACGCCAAGACGGGTCTGCCGGTCTCGGCGCAATACTATGCCGACAACGAGGCCGAACTGCAAAACAAGTTCCTCGACTTCATCTCACGCTAACCATCGGAAACCACCACCGGCCGACGGCCGGTGGTGGTTCGAAACATCATGACGTCATTCCAGCGTTGGGCCTTCTGCCTGACGGTGCCGGCAGCGCTTTTGACCCTGTGTCTCTACGTGCTGCCCATCCTTCAGGTGCTGGCGCTCAGTTTCACCGAGCCGACCCTCGGCGTCGGCAATTATGTGGCTCTGTTTCAGAACGCCGCGATCGGCCGTGTCGTGCGCACGACCGTCTTCATCGCGGCGGTGACGACAGTGCTTACGATCGTCATGAGCTATGCGGTCGCCTTCGCGCTGGTTCATATGCCGCCGGCGACACGCCGCGTCGCGCTGTTCATGGTCATGGTGCCGTTCTGGATATCGGTGCTGGTGCGCGCCTTTGCCTGGATCACCATCCTGCGCCGCAATGGCGTGCTCAATTCGGCCCTCGTCGCCAGTGGCGCCGTCAGCGAGCCTCTCGACCTTGTCTACAACCAGTTCGGCGTGGTCGTGGGCATGGTGCATTACATGATGCCCTTCGCCATCATGCTGCTCTACGCGAACCTGTCGGAGATCGATCTCAGGATCATCCAGGCGGCGCGATCGCTTGGCGCGCGCCCGGTCACCATCTTCTTTCGTGTCTGGGTGCCGCTCAGCATGCCCGGCCTGGCCATCGCCGGCCTGTTCATCGTCATCTTCTCGCTCGGCTTCCTCGTCACGCCGGCGATCCTGGGCGCCGGCAGGGTGCTGATGGTCGCCGAATACATCTCCGTGCAGATATCCTCGACGCTGCGCTGGGGCGTGGCGACGGCCCTGTCGACGATGCTCCTGCTCGTCGTCGGCATCCTTGTCGCACTGGCCATGCGCAGCCCGGCGTTGCGCTCTGCCTTCGAAGGTGGCCACAAATGACGCCGCGAGCGCGCCATATGCTCGAACGCGCGCTGCCGAAGCTCTTCGCCTGGCTGCTGCTCGCCTTCCTGTTCGTTCCCGTGCTCGTCGTCATTCCCGTGGCGTTGACCGACCGGGACTATCTGTCCCTGCCCAACAACGGCATTTCATTCGATCATTTCGCGACCCTGGCCAATTGGCGCGCGGGCTGGATGCCGAGCATACTCACGAGCCTCGGCATCGCCGTGGCCTCAAGCGTCATAGCGACGACCGTTTCGGCGGCCTTTGCCATAGGGGCCTGGGTCTATGTCGGGCGCTGGCCGTCGATTCTGCGCGTCATTCTGCTTTCGCCGCTGATCGTGCCGCCGATCATCTACGCAGTCGGCATGGTGCGCCTGTGGTCGAAACTGGGGCTTCTCGACACATGGCTTGGTGTCTCGATCGTCCATGTGATCCTCGCGATGCCGCTCGCGGTCCTGGCGATAGGCGCTTCGCTGTCGAACCTCGATCCGAGGCTGGTTCAGGCGGCCCGCTCGCTCGGCGCGCGCCCGGCGACGATCTTCGGCCGCGTCATCCTGCCCAACATCGTGCCGGGCACGGTTGCCGGAGCTATCCTCGCCTTCATCGTCTCCTGGGACGAGATCACGGTGACGTTGTTCATCACCAGCCGGGGCATCGTCACCCTGCCGCGCAAGATCTGGACGAGCATCGCCGATGCCGTCGACCCCGCGCTGGCCGCGATCGCTACCGTCATGCTGGCGGTCACCATCGTCGGCCTCATCCTGCGCATGACCATCTGGGACCGAATTGCCCAGCGCCGGTCATGACACGACCTTCAACAGCTTCGCTTGTTTCAGAAAGGAAATCGAAGAAATGACTGCCCACAGCGCCGCAATGAGCGAGCACGAATACCGCGAGGCCAAGTTCTTCCAGACCTTCGGTTCCGTCCCAACGCCGGCTTTCCACGACCCGGAAGAGCAGACCCGCGTCTGGGGGCGCCCCTGGGGTTGCAGCAATGATGTCGGCAAGCTGCGCGCCGTGCTGATGCACCGGCCGGGCGACGAGATCAATGTCGTCGACAAGAACAAGCCGATGCCCGAGATCGGCGGCTTCGGCGATCCGGAAAAGGGCTGGTACTTCATGGGCAAGACGCCGCCGGATCTCGCCGCAATGCAGGCCGCCCATGATGCCTTCACCAAGCTGTTGCGGTCCGAGGGCGTCGACGTCATTCTCACCGAGAAGGCTGCGCCCGGCGCCCTCAAGTCGACCTTCTGCCGCGACAGCGTCATCGGCGTGAAGGGCGGCGCGATCGTCACCCGGCTTGCCCGCCGCGCGCGCCGCGGCGAGGAATTGATGGTCACCCAAGCGCTAGCCAAGGCCGGCTGCCCGATCCTCGGCACGCTGCATGGCGAGGCGGTGTTCGAAGGCGGCGGGTTCGCGCTCCTCGACGACAAGACGGCCGTCTGTTCCGTCTCCGTCGCCTGCAACGCCGAGGGCGTGCGACAGGTCGAGATGATCCTCAACAGTCTGGGCGTCGAGCTGATCAAGGTGCCGATGCCCGGCTATCGCATCCACATTGACGGCAGCTTCATGATGATCGACCGGGAGACGGCGATCATCAACATCAACGAGTTGCCCTATGTCTTCATCGACTATCTGAACAAGCGCGGCATGAAGCTGATCGAGTTGCCGCCGGAGGACAACGCCTTCTCTTTGAACTGCACGGCGATCGCCCCCGGAAGGGTCGTCATGCACGCCACACGCTCGCCGCGATTGGCTGACCGGCTCGATGCCGCCGGCATCGAGATCTTGACGCTGGACTATGAATGCATCGAGCTGAACGGGGGTGGCATTCACTGCTCGACGGGTCCACTCGCCCGGGATCCGATCTGAATGTCCTTTCTCGACGTCCGGAACCTCCGCAAGACCTACGGCTCCGCCGTCGCGCTCGACGGTATCGACCTGTCGATCGAGGCGGGGGAGTTCGTGACCCTGCTCGGCCCTTCGGGGTCGGGCAAGACGACGCTGCTGATGTCGGTCGCCGGGTTCACCAAGCCGGACGAAGGCGCCATCCTGCTGGATGGCGTCGACATCACGCGCGTCGACCCGGAGGAGAGGAATTTCGGGCTGGTCTTTCAGGGCTACGCGCTGTTTCCCCACCTGAACGTCGCGGACAACATCGCCTTCCCCTTGCGGGTCCGCAAATGGGACAAGGCCAGGATCGCCGCGAGGGTGGAAGAGATCCTGACCCTTGTAGGCCTCGACACGCTGGCCGCGCGCAAGCCGCGCGAACTGTCGGGCGGTCAGCAGCAGCGCGTGGCGATCGGCCGCGCGCTGGCCTTCGGGCCGAAGATACTGCTGCTCGACGAACCGCTGTCGGCGCTCGACCGTACGTTGCGCGACACCATGCAACGCGAACTCAAGCGGTTGCATCGGCAAACCGGCGTGACTTTCGTCTATGTTACCCATGACCAGGAGGAAGCTTACGCCATGTCGGACCGCATAGCCGTCTTCCATAATGGCGCAATCGTCCAGGTCGGCACCCCACGCGACATATACCGCGCGCCCGCCTCGCGCTTCGTCGCGGGCTTCCTCGGCGGCAACAACATCGTTTCGGCGCGTGCTGTTGATGGCGGGATCGAGCTGTTCGGGAGCCGGGCGCCGATGCCCGCGGGATACGATGCGTCACGGCACGGCCGATCGGTGCTCACGGTCTGGATGCGGCCGGAAGACATCGCCATTGGCGAGCCGCGGCCTGGGGCCATCGCCTTTCCCGCTGTTGTCGCCGACGTGTCCTTCGTCGGCTCGTCCGAGCGCGTGACCGTATCCACCCCGGACGGCCAGGAACTCCTGGTCCTGGCATCCTCGACGGCGGCTCGCGACATCGCCGCCGGTGGCAAGGTCACCTGCAGCGTGCTACCCGCGAGCATCGGCTTTCTTGCCGATGAATAGGACGGCATCCGTCGCCGGCATATCCAATTGACTGTCGGCTTCGGCCGAAATCCGCATTCCCTGACAGATCGAGAGACATGATGACCATCAGCCTTCGCACCGTCGACATCCCCGACTTCGGCATCCCTGTCGAGCGTCCCGCCATTCCGGCCGCGACCTACGAGGCACGTTGCGTCAAGGCGCTTGAGCGCGTCGGCACGGACTGGCTCGCCGTCTATGCCGATCGCGAGCATGCCGCCAATATCGCCTTCCTGACCGGTTTCGAGCCGCGTTTCGAGGAGGCAATCCTGCTGCTCGGCAAATCGGGCCAGCGCATCGTCGTCACCGGCAACGAGAATCTCGGCTATACGCCTATCGCCGGACTGCCTGGGATCATCACCATGCTGGCGCAGTCCCTGAGCCTGATGGCGCAGGACCGCATGCAGAAGCCGGACCTCGTGGCCGTGCTGCGCGAGGCTGGCATCACGCCAGGCGACAGTGTCGGCCTGGTGGGCTGGAAATATCTCGAGAGGCAAGAATGGTCCGCGCAGCGACCGACGTTCCTCGTGCCGGCCTTCATCGTCGACGCGATCGCTTCGATCGTGCCCGCGTCGTCGATCACCGACGCGACGCCGGTACTGATGCACCAGACCGACGGGCTGCGCGCCGTCGTCGATGCCGATCAAATCGCCGAGGCCGAATGGGGTGCGGCCCGCTCTTCAATGGCCGTGTGGCGTATCCTGAGCGGATTCACGCTCGGCGACACCGAGATGATGGCGGCCTCGCGCATGGGTTATGCCGGCGAGCCCATGAACTGCCATCCGATGCTCGCGACCAACGATGTGTCCGGCCAGGTGATGGGCTTGCGCAGTCCTACGGCCCGGGTGCCGAAGCGTGGTGACGGCGCCACCACGGCGGTCGGCTACTGGGGCGGGCTGACCGCCCGAGGCGGCCTGATCGCCGAGCATGACGACATATTTCTGGAGGTGGCCAAGGCCTATTTCCGCGGCCTGATCGCCTGGTACGAGGCGGCTGGCATTGGTGCCGAGGGCGGCGCGATCCATGAGGCGGTGATTTCGAGCCTGGCACGTGGCAAGTTGCGCCCAGCCCTCAATCCCGGCCATCTCGTCGGTCTCGACGAGTGGATGAACTCGCCGATCCGTCCCGGTTCGACCGAACGCATCGTCTCCGGCATGCCGTTCCAGGTCGACATCATACCCGTGCCGATGCCCGATGGATGGACGCTCAATTGCGAGGATGCGGTGACCTTCGCCGATGCCGATCTGCGTGCCGAAATCACACGGCGTCATCCGGCGCTGGCGCAGCGGTTCGAGGCGCGCCGCCGGTTTGTCGCCGAGCGGATCGGCATCCCGGTGAAGGAGGATATCCTGCTGCTGTCCGCCATCCCGCTCTGCTTGCCGCCCTTCTGGCTTGCCAGCGGCAAGCTTCTGGGCCGCGACTGAGGCCGATGATTCGCGCGCCAATCGGTTCATGTTCGAGCAGCCTCTACTGACCGTCGGTTTCAAGCGCGCGCCGCATTCGTCTGATGACGGCGGCGCGACCTCGGTCGTCGGCCGCGGCATTGACCACCTCGGTGACGTCGAGGAGAAGCTTTGAGAGATCATTGTGCCAGTCAAGGCGGGCAATCTTCTCCGGCTTCAGGCGGCGCGGCTCATTGACGTCGATCGGCAAACAGCCTCCGGGTGTCAATTGGAAAGCATCGTCCAGCCCCGGCGTAATGACCCTGTCGTCGGGGATCAACCCTGCGAGCCCTGCGCGCAGGCCACCGAGTCCAGCTTCCTCGCCATGCGTCAGGAACACCGCCTGCCTCACCGGACTTCGGGCCTTGACCCAAGCGACCAGTTCGCCGGCGTCCGCGTGGCCGGAATAAAGGTCGAATAGGCTGATACGTGCCTTGACCTCGACCTCCTCGCCCTGAATGCGCACCCGCCGCGCGCCGTCGAGCAGGATCCTGCCAAGCGACCCCTTGGCCTGGTACCCGGCCATCATAACCGTGGCGTTCCTGCGCCAAAGATTTGCCTTGAGATGATGACGAATGCGTCCCGCGTCGCACATGCCGCTGGCGGCGATCACCACGAAGAAGCCGGTCAGGCGGTTGATCGCCTTGCTTTGTTCCACGGTTTCGGTGAAGCGCAGTTGGGGTGAAACGAGAGCCTGACGCAGAACGTCGCCCTGTTCGATGTCGTCGGCATGCCGCTCGAATATCGCGCTGGCGCGGGTCGCCAGCGGCGAGTCGACGAAGACCGTGGCTGTCGGCACCTCTCCGGCCTTCATGAGCTGGTAGAGGTCTACCAGCAATTCCTGTGTCCGCTCGACGGCGAAGGAGGGAACGATAAGGGGGCCGCTCGCTTCGGCGGCGCCGCGCACCACATCGCCGAGCATGGATCGCCGCTGTTCCGGCGAGACATCCGGGCGGTCCCGGTCGCCATAGGTCGATTCGCAGACGAGATAGTCGACACCAGCCGGACCCTCCGGATCGGTTTGCAGCAGCTTGTGCCCGGGTCCAATATCGCCTGAAAACAACAGGCGCATCGGTGTGTCCTGAGGATCGAGATCGATCTCAAGCTCGACCGAGGCGGAACCGAGCAGATGGCCGGCGTTCCAGAAGCGGGCGCGAAAGCCCTCGGCGACGGCGGTCCATTCGCCATATTCCAGGGCCCGGAACAAGGTCATGCATGCGGCGGCATCCTGGAGCCTGTAGATCGGCTCGACCAGCGGCAGCCCGCGTTGCGCGTTGCGACGGTTCAGATGTTCCACCTCCGTCTCCTGGATATGGGCGGCATCCGGCAGCATGACCGAGCAAAGATCGATCGTGGCCCTGGTCGTATGGATCGGACCAGAAAAACCCTGCTTGACCAGTTTCGGCAGAAGTCCGCTGTGGTCGATATGCGCATGCGTCAGGATGACCGCGTCAATCGCCTCCGGCGGGAACGGGAACGCGCCATAGTTCAACGCCCGCTCGGACTTCGACCCCTGGAAGAGGCCGCAGTCGACGAGAATGCGCGCGCGCGGCGTTTCGATCTCATAACAAGAGCCGGTAACGCCGTGGGCGGCGCCGTGGCAGCGTAGAATAGGATTCATGCCACCGATCCCTAATGCGACAGCAGGACAGGCAGGCGCAGGTCGGCGAGGACACCCTCCGTGGCGCCGCCGAGCACGAAGTCCCTGACCCGCGAGTGGCCATATCCACCCATGACGAGCAGCTTGCCGCCGATCTTGAGGGCATGCTCCTGGAGAGCAACGCCGATCGGACGATCGCCGGCCTGGATCGACGCGGCATCGGCCGTCAGCCCGCGCATCCTCAGGCCCTCGGCAAGGCGTTCGCCGATATCCTTTCCAGGCAGCGGCTTTTCGTCGGTCGCGCTGACGATGGTTACCCTCGAGGCCCGCTCCAGGAACGGCCGTGCGTCGGCGACGGCCCGCGCCGCCACGCGGCTGCCGTCCCAGGCGATGACGACATGGCCAAGCACACCGGCATCCGTTGCGTCGGGAAGAAGGAGCGTCGGCCGGCCCGCACCGAACAGTATGGCCTCGGCGGTCATGCGCGCCGCCGGATTGTCAGGTGAGAGGCCGACAAGACAGAGATCGAAGTAGCGGCACTGGTTTGCGGCAACATCGCCCATCAGGGCCGGCGCCGCCGCGATCTCTTGCGTGGTCAGGGCCACCGCGCCTTGTGAGGCCTCCTTGGCCACGGCCTCCAGCAAGGTCTTGCCATTGTTGCGGCTGGTCGCCTCGACCTCCCGGATCTTGCTGGGGAGATCGAGCAAATAGCGTGACAGCGCGTTCGAGACGTCGGGAATATCGACGTTGACGGCGATTGCATGAAGCGTCCCGTCAAGCTGCTTCACGACGGCAACCGAGTTCGCGGCAATGGCCGGGGAGTTCGCATCTGGATAGGTCGCCAGACAGAGGGTTGCCATAAGCTTCATTGGATTTCGCCTCCGTTGCCGTAGGGCCAAACGGCCACCGTTCGCAACATTCCTAGTCGCTATGGACGAGTCGGGCTTTGATCCACCGCAAAAATGCGTCCCTGCGGCGGTCAGGTCACCGACGGTTGGATGGTCGTGAGTGCGGTATGCGAACAGCCCCTCCTCCCTGGCAGACCGTCAAGAATGCCGCTTCTGCCGGAGAGAAGCTTGCGATCACCCTTATCTCATGGCGAACAGTTCCTGATGAAACCGTTCCTCCACGGGCAACCCGCGCGCGGCAAAATCCTTGCGCAGCGCCTCGCCGAAGCCCGCGGGACCGCAGAACCAGATGCTGGCCGCGTGCCATTCCGGCACTTCGGCCCGGATGCGGTCGCCAGTCAGGAGCCCGTCGCGAGTGTCGACTAGGACATGCAGGCGGATGTTCGCGGCCTCGGCGTCTGCTTTCAGCTTGGCGATGGCTGTCTCGTCATAGTCGGCGGTCGTATGAAACAGGTCGATCGCCAGTGAGGGCCGATCCGGCTTCGCATGCCGCTCCAGCGCGATGTGCTTCATGCCGGCAATGAACGGCGTGATGCCGATGCCGCCACCGATCCAGATTTGTCGGGGCTGGCCGTTGTCGAAGTCGAAACAGCCATATGGCCCCTCGATCTTTACATCTTGCCCGATGTGCAGCTTTTCGCGCAACCGGCCGGTGTGGTCTCCCAGTTCCTTGGTAACAAAGGTGATCCTGCGATCCTTGTCGTTCCAGTCCGAGGCGATGGTGTAGGGGTGCGCGCCTTCGGAGCTGTCCGATGTCGCGAAGGCGAACTGACCGGGCCTGTGGCCGGGCCATCCGTGCGGCACCTCGATCTCGGTCTCGAGAGCTCGTACGCCAGGATAGTAGTGAAGCGAGGCGATCCTGCCCTGAACCTTCCGGCTGGCGCCGACGCGACGGAGCAGCACGATCGCCGCCGCATAGGTGCCCGCCGCCGGGAGCAGCGCCATCACCACGCCAATCGGCGAGGTCCAGTAGCGGAACTCGGTCAGCACGATCGCGTGGAAAACCAACACAAGATAGGCGACAGCGAGAAGGCGGTGTGTCTTGTAGAAGAGCCGGTAGGGAAAATACTTGATCAGCGCCAAGGCGATCAGCAGCACGGCGGCATAAAATACCCATTCGCCCAGCCCTTCCGCGGAACCGCGCAAGCTCATGAAGAAGGCTTCGACCGGGTTTTCGACCGCTGGCCTTTCGCCGCGTGCCGGACGCTCCAGCCAGCCCCACCCGACTGCCCATTTCGGCCCCTGGCTCCAGAACCAGTGCACCACGGAGACAACCAATGCCGCGATGCCGAGCCACTTGTGCAAGCGGTACATCTTGTCCAACCCGCCGAACCACCGTTCCGGCCAGCGCGGACGCAGCGCCAGGACCATCGCGACGCTCATCACGCCCATGGCGATGACACCGCTGTACTGGACCATTGTACCGCGAAGAGCCATGAAACTCTCCGGTTGGAATACCGAAGGTTCGGCAGCCAGCCATAGAATGCTCAGCAGCACCAGCAGGCCCCAGAATGCAATCTTGATGTGCCGCATGATGCTCGACGTCTTCCCCGGTAGGTGACAGCTCACGTCTTGCGCCGTACAGAGCAGGTGTCATTGACATCGATCAAGCGCCGCCACGGCTGGCATGCGCGACTGCCGAACGATCTGTTTCGACCCTGCGTGGGCAGGCCCGAAGACAGGGCCTATCTGGACAAGTTCTTCGCCAGTGCGCCGGATAAAAAAACGCGTCGAGGCCTTGCTTCCAAGCGAGGGCCTTTCCTTCCGCCGCTCCGAGGACCGTGAAGCCATCGCCCACGCATCGCTTCCATGCAGCTTGGGATGCAACGGGCGCTCAGTCGGCTCCAGCCTAATGCGATAGCTCTGTGTCGCCTCCTGAGACCGACCCGGTCTTGGGTTGGTCGTTCAATCGCTTCTTGAGGATGTCGATGAGGCTGCTGGCGACGGCTATTGCCGCGGGGCCGAGGACGAGCCCGGATGCTCCGAACAGGACGACGCCGCCGACCGCGCCAATGAAGGCTACCACCGTGTGGAGCCGCAACCGGTTCCCGACAAGCATCGGATAGAGCAGATTATCGATGCCGGCGACGATGACGCCGCCCCACAGGGCCAGTGTCACGGCGCTGGCCCAAGCCCCCTCCAGCGCGAGATAGATAGCCGCCGGCACCCAGATCACGAACGCGCCCAGTACAGGCACGATGGCCAGAAGTCCCATCACCAAGCCCCAGAAGACCGGAGTGGGCAAGCCGAGCCACCAGAACATCAGGCCGCCCAGAGTCCCCTGCACGGCGGCGACGAACACCGTGCCGAGAAGGGTCGCATGTACGGTTTCGGCAAAGCGGGACAAGATATAGGCCGTCTCCGGCGCGTCCAGGGGTGAGAGGCTCTCGACGCCTCGAAGGGCCTGTTGGCGATCCCGCAGAAAATAGAACAACAGGTAGAATGTCAGGACAAACATCACGACCTGATTGATCGAACCGCGCAACAGCGACGTGCTTTGTCCCGTCAGCCATTGTGCGAACGCGGCGACCGATCCGGCCGGATCGAGCCGGTCCTCGATCCAAACGACAATGGCCGAAAGCGTGGGGTAGTTCGACACGAAGCCATCCGCGTTCCAACCACGAATGACCCCCTCGAGATAGGTGGCTCCGTTTATCGCCTCTCGAACAATCTGCTGCGCTACGAAGACCAGCGGCAAGCCCACGGCAACCGCCGCAACGCTTACCGATATGAGTGCGGCCAGGGTTCGATTTCCGAGCCGTCCCTCGACCCATCGATGGGCCGGATAAAGGACGATTGCCAGCACGAGCGCCCAGGTCAGTGCGGGCAAGAACGGCAGAGCCAGCAGGTAGCAGACATACAGGCAGATCGCCGTCGCGGCCAGGACACCGAGCAATCTCAATTGCTTCCTGTCGGGTATCTGTTTCATGTCGGACATCTGTCTCAGCTTTGGCATCTCTCGCCGTCTCGCAGGTAAGTGAGCCTACCGGGTTTCCCAACAAAGGGGCAACTTCCATGCCTCACGGCGGAGCTGCCGTCGGCAGGCAGGCCAATGTATCGACCACGGAAACCGACAAACGACCATGAACAGCGCGTCAGCACGCTCGGTTCAGTGTGAGAAGAGCACCGGCAGCCTGAGATCATCGAGCACATCCTCGGTTGCCCCACCCAACACGAAGTCGCGAATGACAGAATGGCCATAACCGCCCATCACCAACAGACTGGCCCCGCGCTCAAGCGCCTGCACCTGCAGGCCGATCCCGACCGGGCGGTCTTCAATGTCGATGGCGGCCGCTTCGGCGGCCAGCCCTCTCCTCCTGAGCCCCCCGGCCAGGCGCTCGGCGCCATCTTCTTCCGTAAGCGGCTTCTCGTCGACGATGGTGAACACGGTGATCCTGGACGCCCTTTCAAGGAAGGGCTTTGCGTCCGCGACCGCGCGCGCCGCAACGCGGCTCCCATCCCAGGCGATGGCAACATGACCGATCGTTCCGATGGTCAGTGCCTCCGGCAAGAGGATGGCGGGACGGCCGGAACCGAACATGACGGCTTCCGCCGTCGCCCGTGAAGTCGAGTTGCCGGTTTCCCATCCGTGCAGCGAGATATCGAAATACCGTGCCTCCATCGCCGCGGCTTCGCCAGTCAGCAACAGCGCGGCCGACGACACGCCGGTCGTCAGCTTCACCGGTTTCTTCGCGGCTTCTTCACGAATCTTCTCAAGCAGGTGCTCGCCGCGCCGGCGGCTCGCCGCTTCGGCCTCGCGGATGAGCTCCGGCAATTTGGGCAGTAGCCGCGACATGACGGTCGAGACGTTTGAGATATGGGCGCTGATAACTTCGGCATGAAGTTCAGCGCCCAAATATGCCGCAATCGCCGTCGCGTTTGATGCGATCGCATCCGAGTTGCTGTCAGGGTATGTGACAAGAGGGAGAAACGCCTGCAATTTCACGGGTCAAACCTTGATTGGATCGACGGCAACGAGTGCGTGGCGCCGTCGAAGACCCACAGTTAGGCCTTATCGGCCGCGAGCCTTTGATATGGCTCAAATCGGCCGGCTTGAGGCAACATCGAAGCGCCGCGGCGAACGATGTCCGCGCCCAGGCAGTTCAGGCCCCCCACGATTGACGCGGATCAAGGCCGTCGCGGCGGCTCTCTGTTTTGGCTTCGTGAAAATCAGCCACCCCAAGCGGAGTCCCTCGCCATGGTCGATATCACATCAAGCCTTGAACAAATCAGATCCGCTTCGCCCCAACTGCGGCGATGGCTGGGGAACGAGATCGCGCGCGCCCTTGTCGAGGAACAGGCCCCGAATCCGGGAAGAGTTTTTCCGAAGCCGGCAGGTGCTACGGGAGTCCTGCGGTGATGAACTCTCGGCGGACATGGCTGATCGCCGGCCTTCTGATCGTTCTTGGCGCGGGTGGTTACTACGCATGGCAGAAATCCAAGGATGGCGATCTGCCGGAAGGCATCGCGAGCGGGAATGGCCGCATAGAAGCGGTCGAGATCGACGTGTCGACGAAAGCGGCGGGCCGGATCAAGGACATCCTTGTCGATGAAGGCGATTTCGTCAAAGCTGGCGAAGTGCTTGCCCGCATGGACACGGTGCAGCTGGAGGCCCAGCGCCGTCAGGCCGAAGCGCAGTTGCAACGCGCTGTGATCGGCGTGGAGACCGCCAATAGCCTGGTAACGCAGCGAGAAGCCGAAAGAACGGCGGCGGCCGCGGTCGTCGCGCAGCGCGAAGCCCAATTGGATGCCGCCGAGCGCACGCTGGTGCGCACCGAGCAGCTTGCCACCAACAACACCATTTCCCAGCAGGTTCTCGACAACGACCGGGCAACCGCGCAGGGGGCAAAGGCTGCGGTAGCGGCGGCACAAGCTCAGCAAGCCGCAAGCGATGCCGCCATCAACGCTGCAAAGGCTCAGGTCATCGACGCCAAGGCGGCGGTCGACGCGGCCCAGGCCGCGATCGAGAGCATCGACGCCGACATCGACGATTCCACGCTCAAGTCTCCGCGCGACGGACGGGTGCAGTACCGGGTGGCGGAGCCTGGGGAAGTCCTGTCAGCCGGTGGGCGCGTGCTCAATCTCGTCGATCTCGGCGACGTCTACATGACCTTCTTCCTGCCGACGGCGCAGGCAGGCCGTGTGGCAATCGGCACGGAGGTCCGCCTCGTGCTCGACGCTGCCCCGCAATATGTGATCCCTGCCAAGGCCATCTACGTCGCTGACGTCGCCCAGTTCACGCCAAAGACGGTCGAGACCGAGGAAGAGCGCCTGAAGCTGATGTTCCGGATCAAGGCGCAGATTTCACCGGACCTGCTGCGTAAGTACATCCAGCAGGTGAAGACCGGCTTGCCGGGCGTGGCCTATATCCGGTTGGATCCGCAGGTTGCGTGGCCGGCCAAGCTCCAGGAAAGCTCGCTCAATGAGCGCGTGGCCGGGCGCCACCGCAAGTCCTCCTTCACAGCCGGTCGCACGGCTGGAGGGAGTTGGCCATTCCTATGGCAGGACCCGGGCGCTCGACGGCATCACATTGGACATACCTGCCGGCTGCATGGTTGGCCTGATCGGGCCCGACGGCGTCGGCAAGTCCAGCCTGCTTTCCTTGATCGCGGGAGCGCGGGCAATACAGCAAGGGAGCATCGCGGTGCTTGGCGGCAACATGGCCGACGTCCGCCATCGACAGACCACGTACCCGAGGATTGCTTATATGCCGCAAGGCCTCGGCAAGAACCTCTATCCGACGCTGTCCGTCTTCGACAACATCGACTTCTTCGGCCGCTTGTTCGGGCACGATCGGGATGAGCGGGAGCGCCGCATCGGCGAGCTTCTGGAGAGCACGGGGCTGGCGCCCTTCGCTGCCCGGCAGGCAGGCAAGCTTTCCGGTGGCATGAAGCAGAAGCTCGGCCTCTGCTGCGCCCTTATCCATGATCCCGACCTCCTCATCCTGGACGAGCCAACGACCGGTGTCGATCCTTTGTCGCGTCGCCAGTTCTGGGAGCTGATTGACCAGATCCGCCGCGGTCGCATTGGAATGAGCGTCATTGTTGCAACCGCCTACATGGAGGAAGCCGCCCGATTCGACTGGCTGGTCGCAATGGACGGGGGCCGCGTGCTGGCCTCTGGATCGCCGTCGGAGCTGCTTGAGCGGACTGGCGCGCCTGACCTCGACGAGGCCTTTATCGCACTCCTTCCGCGGGAAAGGCGGGACGGCCATCAGCAGGTGGTGATCCCGCCCCGATCCGCGGGCACCGATGGCGAAACTGCCATCGAGGCGGAACATCTCACCATGCGGTTCGGCGATTTCACCGCCGTCGACGACGTGAGTTTCCGTATCGAGCGTGGCGAGATCTTCGGCTTCCTGGGCTCGAATGGCTGCGGCAAGACGACCACCATGAAGATGCTGACCGGTCTGCTTCAGGCCAGCGAAGGCAAGGCCCGGCTCTTCGGACGCGAGATAGACCCGAACGACATCGAAGTTCGGCGGCGCGTCGGCTACATGTCGCAGGGATTCTCGCTCTATTCCGAGCTGACGGTCCGTCAGAACCTCGAGCTTCATGCCCGGCTCTTCGGCCTGGCTCCAGACGCCATCCCGCAAAGGATCGCGGAGATGGCGCAGCGCTTCGATCTCGCCGGCCATGTGGACGCGCTTCCCGATGCCCTGCCGCTCGGGGGCCGCCGCGACGGAGACCGCACCGCCAGATACCGGGACTGAACCGGCACACGCCACCGGCGCGCCGCAAGGGTGGACTAGGCATTCGCGGGAAAAGCGTGGCAATCGCGTCTTCGATCCCCGCCGTATGTTCGCCTATACGCGGCGCGAGGCGCTCGAACTCGTGCACGATCCGATCCGCGCCACGCTCGCCATCGTCGGCACGCTCATCCTGATGCTCGTCGTGGGGTACGGCATCAACATGGACGTGGAGAATATGACCTTCGCCGTCCTCGATCACGACGATACGGCAATCAGCCGCGACTACGTGCAGCAAATCGCCGGCTCGCGATATTTCACCGAAAAGGCGCCTATCTCGGACTACGCCGATCTTGACCGACGCATGGGAGACGGCGAGCTCAGCCTGGCGATCGAGATTCCGCCCGGCTTTGGTCGCGACCTGGCGCGCGGCCGCAACGTTGCCATCGGCGCGTGGATCGACGGCGCCATGCCTATGCGTGCCGAGACCGTGCGCGGTTACGTGCAGGGCATGCACGCAGGCTGGCTTGCCCAGAAGGCACGCGAAATCTATGGCGACGCGGCCACGGTCAGCGATTTTCAGCTGGCGATCCGCTACCGCTACAACCCCGATGTCCGGAGCCTCGATGCTATTGTTCCGGCAGTGATCCCGATGCTTCTCCTGTTGATACCGTCCATGCTGGCCGTGCTGAGCGTCGTGCGCGAAAAGGAACTCGGCTCGATCATCAATTTCTACGTCACGCCGGTCACGCGGTTCGAGTTCCTGCTCGGCAAGCAGATTCCCTATGTCGTGCTCGCGATGCTGAACTTCCTGCTACTGACAGCCTTTGCCGTCTTCATCTTTGGCGTGCCGTTCACCGGCAGTTTTGCAACCTTCGCCGCCGCCGCGTTTCTCTATGTCATCGTCACGACGGGAATGGGGCTGCTGCTCTCGACCTTCATGAGCAGCCAGATCGCGGCGATCTTCGGAACCGCGCTGATCACGATGATCCCGGCCTCGCAATATTCGGGCATGATCGATCCGGTCTCGTCGCTCCAGGGCGTGGGTGCCTTCATTGGCCAGATCTATCCGATGACCTATTTTGTCATCATCTCGCGTGGCGCCTTCTCGAAGGCACTCGGCTTTGACGACCTTTCCAGCGCGTTTTTGCCACTCCTCATCGCCATCCCCGTGTTGCTCGGCCTCGGAGCGGCACTTCTCAGGAAACAGGCCCGCTGAAATGCGTTTCGCCAACATCTTCCAGCTCGGCATCAAGGAACTGCGCGGCCTTGCGCGGGATCCGATGCTGCTCGTGCTGATCGCCTATGCCTTCACCTTGGCGATCTACACAGCGTCCAAGGCGATGCCGGAAACCCTCAATCGCGCGCCGATCGCGATCGTCGACGAAGATCAGTCGCCGCTGTCCTCGCGCATCGTAACCGCGTTCTACCCTCCCTTCTTCACGGCGCCCCGGCTCATCTCCCAGCCCGAAATGGACAGGCGCATGGATTCCGGCATGGACACATTCGCGCTCGATATCCCTCCGAACTTCCAGCGCGATCTCCTGGCCGGCAGATCGCCCACGATCCAGCTCAATATCGACGCGACCCGCATGTCGCAGGCCTTCACCGGCGGGGGATATGTCCAGTCGATCGTATCGGGGGAAGTGAGTGAATTTCTGGATCGCTATCGCGCCGAGACCGTGCTGCCTGTCAATCTTGACTTGCGCGCGCGTTTCAATCCCGAACTCAACAAGGGATGGTTTGGCGCCATCACCGACGTGATTTCCTCGATCACCATGCTCTCCATCATCCTGACCGGCGCGGCACTCATCCGCGAGCGCGAGCATGGAACGATCGAGCATTTGCTGGTCATGCCGGTAAAGCCGTTCGAAATCATGATGAGCAAGGTCTGGTCGATGGGTCTCGTCGTGCTGGTGGCTTCCGGCCTGTCGCTGGTCTTAGTCGTGCAGGGCCTGCTCTCCGTGCCCACGAACGGATCCGCGCTGCTGTTCATGACCGGAGCGGCCCTGGACATATTCGCCATGACCTGTCTGGGGATCTTCCTTGCGACCATCGCGGGCTCGATGCCGCAATTCGGGTTGCTGCTGATGATGGTGCTTCTGCCGCTTCAGTTGCTGTCCGGCGGCGTCACGCCGCGTGAGAGCATGCCCCAGATCATCCAGGCCATCATGTTCGCCGCGCCGAACACGCACTTTGTCATACTGGCCCAGGCCGTCCTGTTCCGCGGCGCTGGCCTGGACGTCGTCTGGCCGCAGCTTGCGGCGTTGCTGGCCATTGGCACTGGATTATTTGCCTTTTCGCTTCGCCGCTTTCGTCAATTCCTGAAATAGGCTCGCATGAGGAGGCCCCAAAGTGCGCATCCATAGAGCTTATCCGACGCTGACGTTATCTTCACCCCACCGTGTCAGCTTGTTGCCAGGGTCCACGCCCGCCCAGCCAACCAGCCGGGCAGCCATCTCGACCACCATTTCCTCGACCGAGGCAAGCTTGACATAGAATGGCGGCACTGGCGGCGCGATGATCGCCCCCATCCGGGCCAGCCTGAGCATAGCGTCAAGGTGCCCTTCGTGGAGCGGCGCCTCGCGCGGCACGATGACCAGCCGGCGCTTTTCCTTCAGCACGACATCGGCGGCCCTTGTAAGAAGGTTGTCGCCCAACCCATGCGCCATCGCCGCCAAGGTACGCATCGAACAGGGAACGACAATCATGCCATCCGTTCTGAAAGAGCCGCTGGCAATGGGTGCGGCCAGGTCCTGATAGGAATATGCGTGGTTGTCTAATCGCTCTCATCTGGTCAACTCCATTTCTAGTCGGGCGATGGATTGCACCGCCGCAGGTTGGAACGAAGAATGGGCATGCCCGCAGTGGCCGCTTTCGCGCGAGTCATAGGCGAGTGCCGGGAGCAGGGTTGTCTCCGCGATCGGCATTTGGCCGTCGCATTATGGGTCTTCGCAGGCGAGGCCTTCCTGTGTTTGCGCCGCAGTCTCCGGAGAGCTGCAATCACGAGAACGGAATGGTCTGACCCACGTCCCGGCAGGGACGCCTCGGCGCGCTAGAATGACGACGCGCTGAGAGTGTAGAGCTGGGTTGCCTAGGCTAGGCGCTGGCCCCAGCCGATCGGTTGAAAGCTTCTCCTGACTTAAGCATCGCGTGCATGATGACTGACAGTTTACGCGCCACCGCGATCGCTGCGCGCTTGAAGCCCAGGCGCTCACGTAGCTGGAGTCCCCAGGTCTTGAGGCTGCTCTCGTTCTTGGCGCCGGTTCGGGTGAGGATCACCAGCGCTGCTTCATAGAGCAAGCTGCGCAGGCGTTTGTCACCTCGTCGTGAGATGTGGCCGTCATAGTCGACCTCACCGGACTGGTAACGCCGTGTGGTCAGGCCCAGCCAAGCGCCCACCGCGCGTGACTTGCGGAAATTGTCGGGGTCCTCAATCGCTGCGACATAGGAAATAGCCGTCACCGCACCAATGCCGGGGACGGTCATCAGCAACTGAGCCCGCTGACTTTTGCGCACCGTCGCAAGTAGCTGACGATCGAGATCGGCCGCGCGCTTGCGAACGTCGCGCCAGGCTTCGAGCAGCGGCAGCATGATCCGAGCCAGACCTTCTTCGCCGTCCAGAAGGTTCCGGACATTGTTTTCGAACGCGCCTCCTTTGCCCCGCGGAACGATGAGCCCAAACGTCTTCATTGTTCCGCGTATCTGGTTGCCAAGTTGCGTCGAGATGAGGATGAATTGATTGCGTGCCGCCACCAGCGTGCGGATCAACATCGTGTCGTACGACTTGACTCGGACCGCTTTGAAGAAGCCCGCTTCGGCAAGCCGGGCTAACCCATCCGCGTCATTGGCATCGGTCTTGTTGAGCGTTTCGCTCAGCACCTTCTGCGCATGGCGCGCTTCGATGCAGATCGCAGGCAGACCTTTAGCCGCCAACGTGTGATAGAACCAAGTTGCCAATGGCCCAGTCTCGAAGACGACGCGGCTGGCGTGCGGTGCATGCTTGCGGATCACTTGCGCCAGTATCTGAGGGTCAGAAGGACATTTTCCACGCCAAATCCGCTCACCATCCTGGCGGATCGAAATTGCGGTGTCCTTCAAGGAAACATCAAGGCCGACATACTGCTCCATGGTTGCTCTCCGTCCGATATTTGGGCCCGGCGCCAATCGTGAGCCCGCTTCCGATTCTATCGAGGAGCAACCGCCTTCACCATCCGCCGTCCCGACGGAATAGATCGTGAGTCGCGCCGCGATTAGCCCATGTTTGCGACAGACGTCAGTTGGGCAAGGCCGTCGGCGCCGAGCTCATGGGCGACGGTCAATCGCGCGCCCTTGGAAACGACGAGATGCGTCTCCACCCCGGCCCTGACCAGTTGACGAATGGTCTCCAGCGCGAGCACGGAGCCGGATGCACCGGTGACACCGATTATCAGCCGTTTGGTCATTCTTGCCTCCGAGCGGTCGTTTGCGAAAAAAACTCGTTCCATCGTTGGGATACCTGCTCCTCGATATCGGCTGACATCGTCAGCTCCTTTCCCCATTCGCGAGAGGTCTCCGATCCAATCTTGCGCGTCGCATCGAGCCCGATCTTGCCTCCAAGCCCCTCGAGCGGTGACGCGAAATCGAGCTGGTCGATGGGGGTCCGATCCACCTGCATCAGATCGCGCGAGGGATCCATGCGGGTGGCGACCGCCCACATCACGTCCGGCCATGATCGAATATCGATGTCGTCATCCACCACGACGATCATCTTGGTCATCGAGAACTGCGGCAGCAGGGACCAGAACCCCATCATCACGCGCCTGGCCTGTCCGGCATACTTCTTGGCGATCGAGATAACGGCAATCCTGTAGGAGCAGGCTTCCGGCGGAAGCCACACATCGACGATTTCCGGTATCTGTTGGCGCAGGAGCGGCTTGTAGACATCGAGCAGCGCCTCGCCGAGGACCGAGGGCTCGTCGGGCGCGCGCCCGGTGAAGGTGGTCAGGTAATTTGCCCCGTCACGGGCGCGAACGCGCTTGAGGTTGAATACGGGGTATCGTTCCGGCGCGTTGTAATATCCGGTGTGGTCGCCGAAGGGTCCCTCCAACGCCGTTTCTGTTGGAGAGACGACACCTTCAAGCACGATTTCCGCACTGGCCGGCGCGTGAAGCATGATGCTCCTGCAGGGCGCCAATCCGACTCGGCGATTGTTGATCATCCCGGACAGTGCCAGCTCCGACACGCCTTCGGGCGCCGGCATCACCGACGCGATCAACGTGGCGGGGTCCGCGCCGATGACAACCGCCACCGGCATCTCGAGGCCTCGCGCCTGCCACATGCGATGGTGGGCGGCGCCACCTCGCGTGGGCAGCCATCGTATGATGGCGCGATCACGAGCAAGCACCTGCATGCGATATACGCCCAGATTGTATGTGCTCGGATCGTCCTCACCAGGTGGGCGAGTGACAACCACGGGCCAGGTTATGAGAGGGCCGGCGTCTCCTGGCCAACAGGTCTGGACGGGAAGAAACGAAAAATCCGGATCGGCGTCCCGCCACTCTCGGGGCGGGGCAACGATCTTCGGCCGCGCCGCGAAGGCCCCGCGCGCCACCGGCAACATCTGTCGGGCCTGGTGAAGGTTCCGTGGGGCCCGAGGCGATCTCATCCACGCAAGAAGCGCGCCGAGGGTTTCCAGCCCAGGAAGGTCGGTGCCAAGGCCCCAAGCGACGCGTTCCCGGGTACCGAAAAGATTCGCGACGACCGGAAAGGCCGACCTGACGCCGCGGTCGTCGATGGGCGTGGTCAGGCGCAGCGCCGGGCCTTTCGCGGCGATCACCCGCCTGTGGATCTCGGTCAGTTCGAGCCGTGTCGAAACAGGCACCCCGACCTCCTGCAGTTGTCCATTCCCATCCAGGTACGAAAGGAATGAGCCGAGGTCCGAAAACGACGGGAGGCAGCGGTGATGCATCGTGAATTCCGGCTCGACCGGATCGTCGGGCCGACAATTCTGCCATGCGCGCTGACGAGAAACTTTGCGCTAGCGCAAAGAGCGATCGATCCGTCCGCGCTAATTTTCGAACTTGGTGCCGTACGGAAGCGGTCGCCCCCCGACAGCGAAGGCGGGCAGACCATCGTTGGCGGCGCCGGGCAATAATGAGGGATTTACATGGCCGGCAATCTCATCAGTGAAACTGTCGAAGCTTGGCGGTCCGTAATTTCCCTTCTCGCGGACCGCCGGCGGAGCAGGGCAGCGACAAGGGAATTCTGGGCAATGGGTATGGATGAGTGCACGGGCATTCTGAATGACATCGGTCTGTCGCCAAGCGAATTCGACGATGCCATGCGGTTGCCATACGCCTCGGAAGACCTGCTTTCTTCGGCGATGCGTTCAGCCGGCATCGATCCGGACAGTTTTCAATCGCTGCAAGCGCACGGTTTCATGGCACGCACCTGCATCACCTGCCCGCATCGCCGCCAGTGTCATGATCACCTGGCCGCCTTCGATTTCGAAAGCCACTATCAGGATTTCTGTCCGAACAGCCAGAATTTTGCAGATCTGCTCGAGAACGGACGCAGCACGTAATCCGCCGCGAAATCCGCTTGAGCGCCCCCCATATCGGAAGGATGCACTGAATGGTGACCGGAAACACGGAACCGAGATTGCCGGCGGTCGTTCGCTATCTTTTCCCGGCCTTCGCCGGCCTGCCACTCGGGCCGCTGCTCACGCTGTCCTTGCGCTCTTTGGCCGGGCGACAGCCTCGATTGTTCGATCGCCTCGGCGAACATCGAACAGCTTGCTATTTCATCGACCCGATCGACCTCGCCTTCGCATTTACCGTGGTACCGGACGCGGAGCGCTCGATCGTTCGTGTCGTCGGGAAAAGTGAGGCCGCGACATCAAGCGTCCAGATCAGGGGACCTATTCTGACACTGTTGAGCCTGCTCGACGGCACGCTTGATGGCGACGCGCTTTTCTTCAGCCGGATCATCTCGATCAGCGGCCGCACGGAGGCGGTGCTCGCGCTGAGGAACACGATCGAGGATGCCGAGCTTCGCCCGGCGGATCTGCTCGGCTTGCGCGGCGCACTGGCACGTCTTGTCGATACGGGAATTCTCGGTGCGCTGGATGTCGCGCGCCAAATGGCCGATCGCAACTCCAGACGCAAGGCACCAGAGGCATGACAAGCGGACGCATGGAACTTGTCTGCCCGGCCGGAACCCCCGCTACGTTGAGGGCAGCCGTTCAGGCAGGCGCGGACGCCGTCTATTGCGGATTTCGCGACGAAACGAATGCCCGGAATTTCCCGGGACTCAACTTCTCCGGGGAAGAACTGGCCGAGGGCGTCCGCTTCGCGCATGACCACGGCAGCAAGGTTCTGGTCGCTATCAACACCTTCGCGCGGGTCAATGATGTCGACCTGTGGAAGAAGGCCGCGGATACGGCGGCCGAATGCGGCGCAAACGCGATCATCGCGGCGGATATCGCCGTCCTCGATCACGTCGCGAAGAACCACAAGCAAGTCCGTCTTCATCTCTCTGTGCAAGCCGCGGCCGCGACGCCAGAGGCAATCGGATTCTACGCGACCAGTTTCGGCATCCGTCGCGTCGTCCTGCCGCGGGTGCTTTCGGTTCAGGAGATCGCGGCGCTCAACCGTGCGATCGAAGTGGAAACGGAAGCATTCGTGTTCGGCGGCCTTTGCGTGATGATCGAAGGCCGATGCTATCTCTCTTCATACGCGACAGGAAGATCGCCAAATCTGAATGGCGTCTGCTCGCCACCCGAAATGGTGAGCTACGACGACGAGCAGAACAGCACGGCGGCGCGGCTTTCGGGGTTCACGATCGACCGCTACGAGCCAGGCGAGCCGGTGGGCTACCCCACTTTGTGCAAGGGCAAATTCAAGGCCGGCGGCAAGACCTCCTATCTGTTCGAGGATCCCGTCAGCCTGAACGCCGGCGGGATGATTGCCGGGCTGAAAGCCGCTGGCGTAACCGCCTTGAAGATTGAAGGACGCCAGCGTGGCAAAGGTTACGTGACGGAAGTGGTCCGTGCCTTCCGGAAGGCCGTTGACGCCGTCGAGCAAGGTGGAGACGCGATCGAGATCGATCGGATTCTTGCTGGCCAGTCGGAAGGTTCCCGGCAGACGGCGGGAGCGTACAGCAAGAAGTGGAGATAGCACCTTGTCCGCAATTGCGTTGACGCTTGGGCCGGTCTTCTTCCATTGGTCGCCCGACCGCCTCCTGGATTTCTACCGCCGGATAGCAGACGAGGCTCCGATCGACCGCGTCCATGTTGGCGAAGTCATATGCGGCAAGCGGATGCCGTTTTCCGACCCGGCATGGCCCGAGATCATCGAACGCCTCGAGCGTGCGGGAAAGGAAGTCGTGCTGTCCACGCTGGCGGCGCCGGCAACCGTTCGAGAACGCAGAAGCATCGCGGACCTCTGCACCGACGAACGGCTGGTGGAGATCAACGATGTCACCGCCCTGCCCTCACGCTCCGGCAAGCCCTTCGTGACCGGTCCGTTCCTGAACGTCTACAATGAGGCTTCCGCGCGGTTCCTGATCCAGCGCGGTGCCACAACGATATGCCCGCCCGTGGAATTGTCGCTCGCCGCGGTCGGCGCCATGGCCGGCGCATGTCCCGAGGCGGAATTCGAGATTTTCGTCTTCGGTCGGCTGCCGCTAGCGCTTTCCGGCCGATGTTATCACGCGCGCATCCACGGCCTGCACAAGGATTCCTGTCAGTTTACCTGCGAACGAGACCCGGATGGTCTTGCCGTGGACACGCTCGACGACCAGCAGTTTCTCGCGATCAATGGCGTGCAGACGCTCTCCAACCAGGTGCAGGCCTTCTGCCCGGCACCGGCGGATCTCACTTCCAGGAGCGTCCGGCGTATCCGCCTGTCTCCGCACACATGCGACATGGTCGAGGTGGCAAAGACCTATAGAGCGCTTGCCGATGGGAGAGAGGATCCCAAGGCTGCCCGCTTCATCCTCTCGTGCCTCGATCTGCCCAGCACGCTCGTCGATGGATACGCCTATGGCAAGCCGGGCTGGCAGGCAGCCACTTCGATCTGAAGCCGAGTCTCGAACGGAAAGACTCAGGGCGGAGTCGGAACCGTGCTCGCCTCCAAGCCGGACGGCATCGCGCTCGGGCTCCGTTGTGCGTCGATCGAGACCAGCTTGCGCTTCCGAACCAAGGCCAGGATTCAGGAAAGCAACATCCGCCCGGCCGTGATCGCCAGGAAGAACGCAAAGGCAAGTTTCAGGTAGCGCGGGTTGAGCGCGTGGGCGAGCCTCGCGCCCAGGGGTGCGAACAAAAAGCTCACGGGCGCTATGATGGCTACCGCTGGCAGGCTGACGTAACCGAGACTGAGCGGAGGCCTGCCAGCAACCGCGAGACCCGACCAGATGAAACCGGCCACCGCTGGAAGCGCGATAAGAAGGCCAAGCGCCGACGAGGTGCCGACAGCCCGATGGACCGGAAAGGAAAAGCTGGAAAGCGTCGGCACCGAGAGCGTGCCGCCGCCAATTCCCATCAGCGAAGAAACAAAGCCGATGACGGAGGCAACCGCACGGTTGATCCAGCCGCTTTGCGGCAAGTGATCGGAGATCACGAGGTTCTTCGGCAGCGCCATGTTGACGGCCACCAGCAGGCCGACGACGCCGAAAACCAGCCGCAAGCCGGCGCCCGGGATGAATTTCGACATGATGCCGCCGATGAGCGCACTGATGAAAATAGCCGGCCCCCACAGATCGAGCAGAGGCCGATCGACATTGCCGCGCTTGTTGTGCGACCGCATCGATGAGATCGAGGTCGGGATAATGACCGCAAGCGACGTCGCGACCGCCAGGTGACTGATCACCGTCGGCGAAAAGTGAAACAACGTAAGCACCCAGAACAGCACGGGGACGATGACGATGCCACCGCCGACCCCGAGCAGGCCGGCCAGCACGCCGGACGCCACCCCGGTCACAGCCATGCCGGCGACCAGCATGGCAATCGTCAGCCCGTCGAACATCGACGTGTCGAACCCGAAATTCACGATGATATTCCCCTTGATTGACCGTCCATGTCAGGCCTTGCGGATAGGCATTTGGCCATGCCCGTCCGCCGTTGCGACCCGATGCAAGTCGCCCAAAAGTGTGCAGCGGTATTGGAACGCGATGCCCTCTAGTGGCGCACCATCCCGGCATCGACATTGAGCGTCTGGCCGGTGATCCAGCGCGCATCGTCGGAAGCCAGGAACGAAACCACATCGGCGATATGTTCCGGCTGGCCCTTGCCTTTCATCGCCTGAAGCATCTCGACGAAGCCGAATGCTTCATTGTGTGGGCTCGCCTTGACGCCGTCGCTCTCGATCAGGCCGGGCGTTACCGCGTTGGCGGTGATGTTGTATTTGCCAAGCTCCGTGGCGAGCGCCCTAGTGAAGCCGATGACGCCGCCCTTGGCCGCGACATAGGCCGCCATGTTCGGCGTGCCGGCAAAGAAGGTGTTGGAGGCGATGCTGATCACCCGTCCCGCCTTGCCTGCCGCACGCATCTGGTCCGTGCCGGCGCGGCTGACAATGAAGGTACCTGTCAGATTGACGTCGATGATCTTGCGCCAATGGTCGAGATCGACATCGTCCCAGGCGACGAACGGCACGATGCTGGCATTGTTGACCAGAATGTCGATGCCCCCGGTCAGGGCCAGGATTTCAGCAAAGAGTGCCTTGACGGATGCCGGATCGGAAATGTCGGCGGCGATCGCCTTCGCCTTTCCGCCGATCGCTGCGGCGGCCGCCTTCGCGCCTTCGGCATTGATGTCGCTGACGATGACGGTTGCCCCGTCGGCGGCAAGCCGCGCCGCGATCGCCTTGCCTATACCCTGCGCGGCGCCCGTAACCAGGGCCGTCTTTCCCGCGAGCCGTTCAGTCATGAAAATACTCCCTCAATCCGTGATCTGGTGATGTCTGTTCAGGCGTCGGCGTCGATCACGGCGAGCGCCGCATCAATGCCTTGGCCGATCGCGAGATTCTGCCCTGCCGCTTTCATGGCGCCGCCAAGTGCTGTCAGCGCCGCTATCGCGTAGATCGGCTGGGCGGTCGGTCCCATATGGCCGATGCGCGTCAGCTTGCCCAATGTTTCGCCGCGCCCCGACGAAAACACCACGCCGTAGCGGGCCCGCGCGGCCTGGCGAAGCGCCTTCTCGTCGACGCCTTCGGGCGTGCGGACGGCGGTCGTGGTTGGCGACGCGATCTCTTCGCTGGCGGCCCAGATCGACAGGCCCATCGCGGCGACGCCCGCACGCATGGCCTTGGCGGTGAGCGCGTGGCGCGCCCACACCGCCTCCGGCCCCTCACCAAGGTAGAGGTCGAGCGCGACGTCGAGCCCGCTCATCTCGGAGACGGATGGCGTGAATGGAAACGGCTCGTCCCTCGACCACGCATTTTCCCAGTCGACAATGCTCAGCATCGATGCGCGCGGCGCCAAGGGATTGGCCTTCATCTTGGCCCAGGCCCGCTCGCTGACACCCATCATCGTGAGGCCGGGAGGCGCGCCCAGGCATTTGTTCGGGCCGGTGACATAGATATCGGCCTTGCAATCCTCCGGATGCGTCTTCATGCCGCCAAACGACGAGACGGCATCGACGATGAGATAACCGCCATGCGCCGAAACCAGCGCGCCGATGGCGTCGATCGGATTGATGGTGCCGGACGGCGTGTCGTGATGGCAGACGGAAACAACGGTGATTTCCGGATGCGCCTTCAGCATTGCCGCGACCGCCAGCGGGTCGATCGCCTCGTTGTAGGGCACTTCGATCTCGAGCAGGTGTGGCGAATAGCGCTTCGCCCAATAGCCAAACCCCTTGCCGTAGACGCCGGAGGCAAGGTTGAGCACGACGTCGTCGGGCGCGATCAGGGAGGCGGCGGCGGCCTCCAGGCCAAGCACCGGCTCACCATGCAGAATGACCGGCCTGTTCGACAGCCGCATCGCCTTCTGCGCCTTGTCGATCACCTTCTCGTAGAACAGCTGGAACGCTGGGTCGTAGTCGTAGAGCACCGTGCGACCGAGGCCGCGCAGTACATCAGGATAGGCGTTCACCGGCCCAGAGGTGAGTGTGATGACCGGTTCGGCATGGTCGGAATAGCGCATGGTCTTGTCTCCGCATTGGTAACGGTCAGCCGTAGAATTGCGTGCCGGTCCGGTAGGTCTTGAAGTTGTCCATGTCGTGCGAATACATCAGCTCGGCGCCATGGTCCTCGGCGAGCTTCTTCACCCTGCGCATCGAATTGACGCCCGCCACCGGATCGATGTGGAAGGATGCCCGGCACAGCGTTTCAAGGCTCTTCTGCGTGTAGGCGGCATCGATGGTGAACATGATCGGCTTGCGTTTGGGGAACTCCACCAGCAGGCTGTAATGGCCGATCGAGTGGCCGGGCGTCGAGATCAGCTTGACGCCCTCGGCGAGGTCGGCGTCGCCGTCGATGCCCTCGAAGGTCGAGTTGGCGCGCGTGGTGCCCTCCAGCAACTGCGCGGTCGCGCCACGCGCCTCCGCCGCTTCAGCCGAGAAGCTCAGGTCGGAATAGCCAAGATGTTCGAAGGGCTGCGGATTGCAGGCCTGCGGCACCTCGCTCCGGTGGCAGATCTCCTTGGCATGCGGAAAATACTTGTTGCCGCCGCAATGGTCGATGTGGAAATGCGAATTGACGACGACGTCGATGTCCTTCGGTTCGAGGCCGAGCAGCGCCAGGGCGCCGGGGATGGTCTGGTGCTTTTGCTGGATCGGCTTTTCGAAGGGCAGCACCTTCATCACGTGATCGTAGTCATAGCCGGTGTCGATGAGAAACCGGCCCTCGGCGTGCTCGATCAGGATCGAATAGACGGGGAAGCGCACTTCGCCGCCAGGGCCCCGGTTCCAGAACACGTGATACCCGTCGAGAACGAGCGAGCCGCCGTCGAGCAGATAGACCTTGGTATCCGACATTCTTGCCTCCTGTTTTGGCGCGGGTCCCGTCCGCGCATGAATTGTCGTCAGCGCGCGCCGCGCTCGTATGGAATGCCAAGCGCCGCCGGCAGGCTGGCACGCCGGCCAAACAGCACCAGCATGATCATCACCGCCAGGAACGGCAGCATCTGGATGATGTCGGTCGGTATGTTGATGCCGGCCACCTGCATCGCCGTCGTCAACGACAGGCAGACGCCGAACAGCAACGCGCCGAACAGCACCCATATCGGGCGACCGCGCGCCAGCATGGCCAGCACGATGCCGAGAAAGCCCGCCCCATTGGTGATGAAAGGAATGAACAGCCCGGCCCCGACATTGGCCAGATAGGCGCCGCCAAGCCCGGCCAGCGCTCCGGTCGTCAACACGGCGACGGTGCGGGTTCGCACGACGTCGATGCCGGCCACATCGAGCGCTGCCGGCTTGTCGCCCGCGGCCTGCAGGTTGAGGCCCAGCTGCGTGCGCCGGTAGACATACCCCATGCCGAAAACCAGCGCGACCGCCAGATAGACGATGAGATGCTGCTTGAAGAGCGCTGGCCCTATCACCGGAATGTCCGATAGCAGCGGGATGACCGTCACTTCAGCCGCCGGCAGGCGCGGATAGCTCCGCGAAAACTGGAAATGGTGGAGCAGTGCCGTCAGGCCTTCCAGCCCCAACGTCAACGCGATACCAATGACGATCTGGTTCAGCCCGATGCGCACGCAAAGCAGCGCCATGATGAGCGCGACCGCGACGCCGCCGGCCGCACCGGTGAGAAAGCCCAGCCACAGCGACCCGGAATAGAAGGCGCCGACAAAACCGAGATAGGCGCCGGCAAGCATCATGCCTTCGATGCCAATGTTGAGCACGCCCGCCTTTTCCGACATCTGCTCGCCAAGTCCGGCAAGCAGCAGCGGGATTGCCGCGGTGACCGCGCCAAACAGCAGCGCGCTGAGAAAGACTTCGCTGAACAGCCCGGTCATGCCTCAGGCCTTTCTCGATTGGCTGTAGCGGTGATCGACATACTCGGCGAGAGCGAGCACGATCAGCACGATGGAGACCAGCACCAGGGTGAAATGATTGGGCACGCCAAGCCGCCGCGCCGCGCTCTCGCCACCGATCGACAGCACCGAAAGCAGGAACACGAAGCCAATGGCCGCAAAGCCGTTCATGCGGGCGAGAAACACGGCGGGAATCACGGCAAGTCCGTAGGCGGGATTCCAGTCGGCGCGGACATTGCCCTGCACGCCGATGATGTCGACGGCGCCGGCAAGGCCTGCCAGCCCGGCCGAAATGGCGAAGACGGCGATGGTCAGGCCGGGGACGCCGAGCCCTGAGTGAACCGCCGCGCGTGGGTTGGCGCCGACGATCCTCAGCTTCAGCCCGAACGCAGTGCGCGTCATCACCAGATGCACGATAATGATTGCCGCCAACCCAAGCAGCAGGCCGCTGGTGATGGTCGTTTCGAACAGGCGCGGCAGCCGGTCTTCCACCGGCAGCGTCCGGGTCTGCGGCACGGTCGTGCCTGGATCGCGAAACACCAGCTTGACCAGCACATTGGCGAGCGACGTGCCGAGGAACGTCATCATCAGCGTGGTGATGATCTCGTTGACGCCCTGGTAGGCACGCAGCAGCGCCGGCACCAGAGACCAGGTCATCGCCACCATCATGGCAATGAGGAACGAGCAGAACAGCGCCAGCCAGGCCGGCATGATCTGAACGAACACTGGGGCGCTGGCCGCCGCCGTCACCGCGCCGAGCAGGAACTGGCCGTCGCCGCCGAGGTTCCACATGCCGGCGCGAAAGGCCACGATGAGGCCGGCGGCAAGAAACAGCAGCGGCGCCATGCGCGTCAGCGTCTGCTGGATGCCGAGCGGCGAGAACAGACCTTTCTCCAGCACGTAGCCATAATAGGCGAGCGGGTCGACGCCGACGGCAAGCAGGATGCAGCCGGCGATGACGAGAGCGGCAAGGATCGGGCCGAGCGTCATCAGCAACCGATGCAGGATGTCGCGGCGCGTCGCCGCCCCGCTCGTGGCATCGAGTGCGGTCGCACTGACTGTGGGCGCGGTGTCGATGCTCATGCGGCAAGTCCGATCATCAGGCGACCGACCTTGGTGCGGGCGTCGTCGGCATTGTCGACGATACCGACCAGCGCTCCGTTCGCGATGACGGCGATGCGGTCGCACATGCTCAGCAATTCCTCGAGGTCGGTGGAAATGAGCAGCACGGCAAGGCCACGCGCCGCCGTGTCGCGGATACGCTGGCGCGACGCGAGTGTGTTGGCGAGATCGAGCCCATAGGTCGGCTTGTTGAAGATCACCACCTTGGCGCCCTCTGCCAGTTCGCGCGCCAGAAGCACCTTCTGGATGTTGCCGCCGGACAGCCGGGCGACCGGCGTCTTCAGGCTTGGCGTGCGCACGTCGTATTCGCGCACGAGCTGGGCGGCGCGCTTGTCGATCTCCGCGCGTTGCTCGACGCCGTTGCGCCACAACGGGGCCGCGCCGACCTGCTTGAGGAAGAAGTTGATCGAGACCGGGAAGGTGCCGACAGTGCCCTCGCCCAGCCGGTCGTCGGTCAGGTAGCGAAGGCCGCGCTGGCGGCGTTCACCGACACTCAGCGTCTCGATGGCGGCGCCGTCCAGCCGCACCAAACCGCCGGTGGTCGCGCGCTGGCCGGCCAGCGCTTCCGCCAGCTGTTTCTGGCCGTTGCCGTCGATGCCGGCTATGCCCAGGATCTCGCCTGGGCGGATGTCGAAGGAGATCGACGACAGGCCTGGTGCATTGTCCGTCGGCGCGATCGCCAGATCCGCGACCTGAAGCAGCGGAGCCGCTTCGGCGTGGACTGTACGGACCGGACGCTCGACAGCTTCCGGATCATCCTTCTGCTTGCCGAACATCAACTCCACGATCTCCGAGATGATCTCCTGCTCGCCCAGTGCCCGAAACCGCTCGGGCGGGATCTCGCCGACCTTGCGGCCGAGCTTCAGCACCGAGATGCGGTCGCCGAAAGCCGCCGCCTCCTTCAGCTTGTGGGTGATGAAGACGATCGCCAGGCCCTGCTCGACGAGGCGACGCATCAGCGCGCCCAGTTCGTCGATGCCCTTCGGCGTGAGCATGGAGGTGGACTCGTCAAGAATGAGCAGACGGCTGTTGCGCACCATCGCGCGCAGGATCTCGACCTGCTGCTGCTCGCCCAGCGAAAGCTCCGATACCTTGGCATGCAGCTTGATGGTGATGCCGAGCGTGCTGGTGATCTCGGCGACGCGCGCCGCCAGTTCCTCGGTCCTGGGGCGCTGCCACCACGGCCCGCCAAGCAGGAGGTTTTCCGCCACCGTCAGCGTCGGCACCAGCATCATGTGCTGGAATACGGTCCCGATGCCGAGTGCCAGCGCATGACGTGGCGAGGTGATCGCGGTCGGTTTGCCGTCGACCAGTATGCGTCCCTCGTCCGGCTGCTGCAGGCCCGACAGCATGCCGATCAACGTCGATTTTCCGGCGCCGTTCTCGCCAAGCAGCACATGCACCTCGCCCGGACGGATCGCCAGGTCGATGCTGTCATTGGCGACGATGCCGGGGAACCGTTTGGTCACGCCTTCGAGCGCGACGATGTCGCGCCCGGAAGCAGACGATGAAGAAAAACCGCTCATGAAAACCCAGCACCAGAAAATGGGAATCGTCCGGAGGGGTGGATGGATCACCCCTCCGGCAGCCGACCTTGGTCGCCTTACTGGGCGACGCTTGTCATCAGCGCCCTGACGGCCGCCGCGTCATAGACCGGATCGACCGCGATCTTGCCGGAAATGACGTCTTCGCGTAGCGCCTGGATTTCTGCCCAGACATTATCCGGGATCGCGGCGGTTTTGAGAAGCTTGACCGAGTCGTCCTTGAGGCCGATCGTATAGTGTTTGGTGCCGAACGTGTCGGCCTTCAGGTCGGCGATCATCGCCGCGTAGACCGGCTCGATGTTCCACACCACCGACGACAGCAGGAAGCCCTTGTCGATCGGCGACTTGTCACCGATGACGTCGATGAAATAGACCTTGCCGCCATCGGCTGCCTTGGTCGTCTCGACCGCCTGCAGCATGCCGAAGCTCGAACCGTTGCCCTGCCCGAAGATGATGTCGGCGCCCGATGCAATCACGCTTTCGGTAACGCGCTTGCCACCGGCCGCATCGCTGTAGGCGGCCGGTCCGATCACCGCATAGGTGATCTTGACGGCCGGGTTCTCCGCCTTCACGCCCTGCGCGAACGCCGCCGACTGCGAATTCCACGATGGCGGTTCGCCCGAGACGACGATGCCGACCGACTTGGAGCGCGACATCTTGGCGGCGAGACGGCCGGCGAGATAGGCGCCCTGGTGGCCGCTCAGCGTGTAGTCGGCGACGAGGCCCTTCTCCAGGCCGTTCGGCGTGTCGACGATCGCCACCGGAACTTTCAATTCCTTGGCGATCTCGGGCGCCGAGGTGTTGTAGCCGCTGGCGTGGGCGATCAGCAGGCTGGCGCCGTCGGAGGCAAGTTCGCGCAATGTCGGACGAACGTCGCCATAGCCGAGGCCCTGGGCCACGACCACCTCGACACCGGCGGCCTTGCCCGCCGCCTTGGCGGCGTCGATGCCTTGCTGGTTCCAGCCATAATCCGTGCCTTCTTCAGGCGTCAGGATAGCAATCGACTTGATCTCGGCGGCAAGCGCGCCGCTCATCAAGACGCCGCTCAATATAACTGCACTTACACTGCTCTTAAGAAGCTTTAACATGTTACCCTCTCTGTTTGATCTACCAATCAATATTCTTATTGTTATTGCGCGAAAGCGAGATAGACTGCCCAAGAAAATTACATATGGAGCTCAGGCAAAGTGGAAATCCGTTATGTCCTTCCGGTGATGCTGGCGTTCTCGTCCTTCGCCAACGCGGTTGAGTTGCACCATGTCACCGTCCGCACCGGCACTGACGGGCTCGACATGATGCCGTTGACGATTTCGAATGCGGGCGGCGAAGGCCTGTCCTGCAACGCCGACTTCGCCCACTGGTATTCAGCCGGGATCGCGACGGTCGAACCGGGCAAGAGCGCCCGCGTCGAACTCTGGTTCGATGCGAAGACCGGCACGTTCACGCTTCTCAACGACAAGCGCGAAAACCTGCCCGTCGAGCGGCTTTGGTGCGGCCTGTCGGGCCGCGCATATGCCACCCGCGTGCAGATCACACTGGATCGCGCCGACGCCGCCAGAGGCGAGCGTGCCGTTTCCTGCACCATGGCGCAGGACAGCCTGGTCTGCCGGTAGGCGGTCATCGACCTGTCCGCTCGAACACCGCGCGCCCCTATTCTTTCGCCAGGAATGTGTCGGTGAAGACATCGTCCGCGGACAGGGCTGCCTTGAGCACGCCCTGATCCGTGAGCGTCTTCAAGGTTTCCTCCCACTGCGTCTTCGTCATCCAGCCGAGACCGTGTTCCTTGGTATCGGGGCTGGTGAACGTCGATGCGATGTCGGCCTTGATCTGCGCCAGCAAGACGTCCTTCTTGTCCGCATAACCCGGAGCGGCCTTGGCCGTGATCTCGGCGGCCTCTTCGGGATGAGCAACGACATAGTCGAAGGCTTGCTTGTAGGCCTTGACGAAGCGCTGCACGATTTCGGGCTTGTCCTTGATCATCTTCTGCGAGGTGAACAGGCCAGAGCCATAGGCCTTCCAGCCGTAGTCCGAGCCCATCATGATGCTGAGCGAACCGGGACCGCCGGCCTTGGCCTCCAGTTCGGGAACCTCGGCATCGACATAGCCGACCACGGTCTGGACACGACCGAGCAGCAGGTAGCTCTCATAGGGCGGCGAGACGCTGTTCAGCGTCATATCCTTTTCGGTCAGGCCGTTGGCGGCTAGGAAGCCCTTGAAGAAAATGTAGGTGGAGCCGGCGGGGTGAATGCCGATGGTCAGCCCCTTGAGATCGGACGGCTTTGCGAGCTTCACCGTCTTGGCCAGCGAAATGACTGCCAGCGGCGAGTGCTGGTTGACGGCCGCCAGCGCCACGACCGGAACATTCTGCGACCGTGCGACGGCAAGCGTGGGAAGATCGCCGAATCCGAAATCCGCGTTCCCGTTGCCCACCAGCCGCATTGCGTCGGGCGAGCCCGACCCCTTGCGGATCTCGGCCACATCGATGTCGTTCTTGGCGAAGAAGCCTTTTTCCTTGCCGACGAAGAACATGGCGTGATTGCCGCGCACGACCCAGTCGAGCTGGACGTTGACCTTGTCGGCCGCCAGGGCCGCACTGGAGAAGCCGATGGCTCCGACAAACGCCGCGAAGGTAGCGGCCTTGATAAATGAGCGTCTCAGCATTTTTTGTTCCCCTTATGTGGCGTTGGTTGTTCGAGGGCCTAGGCCTGGCTGAATTTCGGCGCCCACGGCACCACGATGCGTTCGAGAATTTCGGCTGCGTAGTAGAAGGCGATGCCGAGCACGGAAACGAGCAGCAGCGCCGCAAAGACCAGCGCCGTATCGAGCTGGGTCGAAGCGAACTGGATGACGTAGCCGAGACCGTCCGAGGCGCCGGCGAATTCGCCGACAATGGCGCCGATCACACTCAAGGTCGCGGCGATCTTGGTTCCGGCCATCAGGTTTGGCAGCGAGTGCGGAACGCGGATCCTGAACAGGATTTGCGTCGGACTGGCGCCGACCGAATTCATCAGCGACAGCAGCGAGCGGTCGACCGACTGCATGCCGGCCAGCATCGACAATGTCACCGGGAAAAAGGCAATGACGAGGATCAGGCCGATCTTGGGCGCGAGCCCATACCCGAACCACAGGATGAAGATCGGCGCGAGCGCCACCTTGGGCACATTCTGGAACAGCACCACCAGTGGATAGAGCGCTCGACCCAGCCAATCGAAACGCACGATGACCAGCGCGATGGCAATGCCGACCACGACCGATACCAGGAAGCCGAACAGGATCTCGCCTGCCGTCACCAGCGTCGCCTGCATCAGCGTACCCCATTGCGCGACAAGCGATTGCGCGATCTCGGTCGGGGCGGGAACGACGAAGGAGGATATGGCAAAGATCCGCACCGCGGCTTCCCACATCACGATCGTCACCAGCAGGAGGATGACTGCCGGAAGCCAGCTGCCCGTCGCGGCACTCCAGCCCGAGACGAGCCGCGGTTCGGAAAGATTGGTGATGGGTTGCTCGCTCAAGACGCGCCTCCCGGCTGATGGCTGGAGCGCAGCATCGTGCGCAGTTGCACCACCAGCCTGACGAACTCCGGATCTTCGGTGACCGACAGGTCGCGCGGATAGGGCAGCGCGATATCGAGGCTCTCGGTGATCCGCCCCGGCTTGATCCCCAGCACATGAACATGGCGCGACAGGTGAATGGCTTCGTCGATGGAATGGGTCACGAGCACGATCGTCTTCCCGGTGCGCTGCCAGATCTCCAGCAGCGATTGGCCCATGGAATCGCGGGTGATGGCGTCGAGCGCACCGAACGGCTCGTCCATCAGCAGGACCGCCGGGTCGAGCGCCAGGGCTCGGGCGATGGCGACGCGCTGCCGCATGCCGCCCGACAGTTCGTTTGGGCGCTTGTGGGCGGAATCGCCCAGCCCCACCAGCTCCAGCATCTCCTGCCCGCGCGCCCGCAACTGCGAGCGCGACAGCGACCTGTCGGCGATGCCCAGCAGCATCGAGGCATTGTCGACGGCGTTCTTCCACGGCAGCAGGTTGGCGTCCTGAAAGACGAGGCCGATCATCCGCTTACGCGTCGCCTCGGCCGGCGCGAGCCCGGCGATCGAAACGCTGCCCTGGCTCGGCGGCACCAGCCCGGCCAGCACCTTCAGCAAAGTGCTTTTCCCGCAACCGGAAGGACCTATGAGGGATACGAACGATCCCTTCGGCACCGAAAGATCGATGTTCTGGAGGACCAGTTGCCGGCCCATGACCACCGAAACGCCCTTGGTCGAGATGAGGTCGTCATGGCGGATGTGGGATGGTCTGTCGCCGGCGGCCCGGATGGTTTCAATGCGCATGGCTGGTCGCCTCGCGCGCTGTTCCCGGCCGTGCCGGTGCCGTCCTGATTGCGAAGACGGCTTTCGCACAAACGGCCGAACGGCGGAACTCACCAAACCGGCCGGCCCTCCGCGCGCTGTGTGACATTGGCTACTCTCGGCCTTCCAGGATGCGCCGCACCGCGACGAGCTTGCGTGCCCGTTCGCCTTGCAGCGCCTTTGTCTGCTCGGGTGTGTAGGAGAACATCCCCTCGCCCGACTTGATGCCGAACTTCGACGCGCCGGTCTTCTCCAGCACCATCGGCGCGACATCGTCGCGGTTGGAGAGGTCGGCATTCAGGAAGGACGAGACGGACTTGTAGATATCCAGCCCCGCCATATCGAGCAGCGCCATGGGTCCGATGACGGCGATCTTGTAACCGATGCCCCAGGATACGCAGGTGTCGAGATCTTCCGGCTCGATGACGCCGCGCTCGACCAGATCGACCGCCTCGCGCAGCAGCGCATACAGCACGCGGTTCTCGACGAAGCCCGGAACATCCTTTTTCACCACCACCGGCAGCAGGCCGATCGAGCGGATAAGGTCTCGGATCGTCGCCACGGTTTCAGGCGCGGTCTTTTTCGCCGCCGATCACCTCGATCATCGGAATGATGTGCGGCGGGTTCGACCAGTGCATGCCCACCATCCGCTCGGGATGCGAGATATGCGCCTGCAGTTTGGTGATTGGGATGCCCGACGTGTCGGACGCGACGATGACCGACGGGCCGATCAGCGGATCGATGTCGCGATAGGTCTGCGCCTTGATGTCGATAGTCTCCGGCACGTTCTCAATGACCAGCTCGGCGCCATCGACGGCCTCGGCGATCGTCTCGACGAAACGCACGCTGCCGGCGCCTGTCCCTGGCGATTTGATGTCGAGACGGTCGAGCACGCCGCCGGCAAGATCGAGCATGCCCCGGGCACGCTCGACTGCCGCCGGCGAAACATCATACGCCGTGACATCGAGCCCGCCACGCGAAAGCCGCGCGGCAATGCCCGGACCCATCGTACCCAGTCCGATGAGGGCGGCGCGCTTGATCATCATGCGGCCTTTGCCGGAGCCGCGGCGGTTGCCGCCTTGAAGGCCGGCCGAGCGGCGATCGCGGCCACCCAACGCTCCAGATTGGGCATCGACGGCCGGTCTATCTTGAAGTCGATGCAGCGCTTCAGGATCGGCGCGCAGGCGATGTCGGCAAGGGTCAGCTTGCCGATCGCCAGGAAATCCTTGCCGGCCAGGTGGCTGTCGATGATCTTGAGCTGCGCCACAAGGTCCTTCACCTGTTCCTTGTATTCGGCGGTCTGTTCCTCGGGCGTGAGCTTCGCGCCTTTGAAGGCAGCCAGATAGCCGGGATTGACGGCAGCCAGCAGGAAATCCATCCAGCGCTCGACTTCGGTCTTTTCCGCCGGCGTGGCGCCATTCAAGTGTTCGCCGCCGGATGCCGCGAGATAGCGCAGGATGGTGTTGGATTCCCAGATCACGGTGTCGCCGTCGACCAGCGTCGGGACCTTCGAGGTCGGGTTGAGCGCCTTGTATTCCGCCGTCTGCGTGTTCTCGAACTGGCGGCCGTAGTCCTCACGCGTGTACGCGGCGCCAAGCTCCTCGAGCATGAAGAGCACCTTTTGAACATTGCCTGATGTCTGGCGGCCTAAGAGCTTGTACATGTCGTCTCCTCGATTGTGTCCAGGGCCTACTTGCCCGCCGGCAGCGGCTTGTAGACGATGGCGTCCATTTCGATCTTGGTGTTGATGACCGCCTTTGCCTCGACGGTCGTGCGCGCCAGCACCGCGTCGCCGATCCCTTCGAGGAACGCCTTGTTGTAGCGGCCGAAATCGCGCGTATCCTCGAGATAGGTGGTGATCCGCACGACATCCGACAGCGTCGCGCCTTCATGCGCGATGACGCGCGCGATGGTCTTCAGCGTGGCCAGCGTCTCTTCCTCGATCGTGCCGCTGATCATGTTGTTGTTCTCGTCCTTCGGCACCTGGCCGGAGACGAAGATGAAATCGCCGGCACGCACCGCCGGATGAAACGGCAGGTTCGGATTCTTGTTGCCGATGGCGTAGTGGCTGGCGGATTTTCGCGTGCTGTCGCTCAATGCCTGCTCCTAGAGAACGCTGGTTTCGATGATATCGACGCCACGGATGCGGTCGATCAGATAGACGATGCCCCGGTCATCGATGGTCACGTCGTTGGACGAGGACCGCTCCGCACCTTCCGGCGCGTCGGGCATGAAATGGCCGACCTCCTTTGGCGCGAACGGGTCGGCGATGTCGACGAGCCGCAGCCCCTGCGCGAACCATGCAAACGGAATGACCGTGCCCTTGAACCGTTCGGAAGGCTGATGGCATCCCGTCATCGGCGGTTGCGGTGCGCCGTCCGGGTCGAGGCCCGGCACCTGGAAGGTCGAGATCGGCAAGGGGTTCGTCTCGTCGGTGATATCGTAGATCCAGGTAAAGGCCGGCGCCGAGGGTCGGAGTTTGGCGACATCCTCGTCCGCCACCACCATGATGTTACGACCCTTGAGCAACTGCGGGATGGGCAGGCATGTGTGCGTGGGATGCGGAAAGCTCGGGCTTGAATTGACGTGCGAGACCAGCTTCGGCTTCGTGATGTCCGAAATGTCGAGGATGAACAGGCCGTGATGCCAGTAGCTGACATAGAGTCGGTCGCCCATGCGCAGCGGATGGTGGCAACGCGGCGTGACATAGTCATGCCAGGGGTATTCTTCGCCACCGCCGGTCCACTGGCCGGGAATCCACCAGCGTCCGACCTCGACCGGCTTCGTGGGATCGATCAGGTCGAGGATCATCACGATGTTGCCGACATAGCCGTCGGCGGTCGGCGAGATGTAAGCGTAACGGCCGTCGAAGTCGTAGCGGTGGACGCCCTTGCCGCCGGTTACCCATTTCGAGATGAGCTTGGGCTGTGCTGGCTTGGTGGTGTCGTAAAGCGCCAGTCCGCCGCCGAAGTCGGCCGGGCCTTCGCTGCCGAAGCGCTCGTGGTTGATGATCATCAGCCCGTCCTTGGCGCGCACCTTGTGTGAGTGCCAGCCGGGGGGGACATCGATCGTCGTTATCTTGCGCGGATTGCGCGGGTCGGAAATGTCGACCAGCGTCGTGCCGCTCGGCGGCCGCATGTGGCCGATATAGAGGATGTTGCCGTCGACCCAGACCTGGCCGCCGCCTGGGCAGTCGACATGGCCGATCTGCTTGGTGTTGAACGCCGAAACCAAATGCATACGCCCTTGCTGCTGAAACGTCTTTTTCGATGTCCGCGCCGCCATTGGCGGCGCGACATTGCATGCCGGAGGACCGGGATCAGGCGAGGCGAAGCAGATCGCCAGCCTGGTTGCGGCCCCAGCGCTTGTAGAGCAGCAGCGCCTTCTGGGTCGGAGCGTCGGTCGCGCCGAAGAAGATCACCGGCTCCGTCGCGGAGCCATTGACGTGCTCGACCCACGAGCCACCCGGTATGGCGATGGTGTCGAACTGGTTCCAGTCGTAACGCTTGCCGTCGATGATCGAATGGCCGCTGCCGCGGAACGGCGCCAAAAGCAGGCTGGCGGTCTCCCGCTGCGGCAGCGTCTTCTCACCTGGACGCAGCATCTGAACGTAGAAATTGATGGTGCGGAAGACCGGTCCGCCGGTGGTCGGATCGATGTAGTCGACGACGATGCCCTCATGGGGGTCGCCATCCCAATCCTTGTGGGCGTCGAGGACCGCTTCCATCTTCTCCCAGCGATAGACATACATCGGCGACGACAGGCCGCCGCCGCGCTTGTGGTCGACGAAGCGCGGCATCAGGCCACCCTCGCCATAGATGCGCTGTGAGTAGTCGTTCGGATAGCGCGCGGTCTGCACCTTCTTCTCGACTTCCTTGCCATCGACCATCTCGGTGTATTTGTGGTCGAAATGCACGGCGTGCAGCGTCTCGACCAGCGGCAGGTCGAGCACCGACAGGTTGACCGCCTGCTCACCGCCGACGGTGCCATGATTGTGCCAGGCGTCGTTGGGCGTCAGCACCATGTCGCCCGGGCCGAAGACCACGTCCTCGCCTTCGACGCCGGTGAAGTTGCCCTTGCCGGTCAGGCCGAAGCGGATGGCGCTCGGCGAATGCTTGTGCGGTGGCATGATCTCGTCCGGATCATTCAGGCGGTAGGCGGTGTACATGGTGCTGACCGATGCACGCTTGGGCGCAAGGCCAGGATTGACCAGGATCAGCGAACGGCGCTCGCTGTCGTCCATGGTCACCAGTTCGGCGGCGCGCTGCAGCAGCGGCTCGATGTCCGAATAGGACCAAACGAAGGGAATGGCCTTCGACGTCGCCATCAGCTGCTTGATCTCGTCATGGTCGACGCCTTCCGACGTCGCCCAGAACGGAAACATGTTCTTTTCGTAGAGAGCGTCATAGAGGCCCTTGAGGGCCGCCTTCTTGTTGGTCAGCCCATCGTTAGCTGGTTGCGCCAGGGACATATCGGACACCTCTCATCGCGAAGAAAATGCTTCTAACCAACTCAACCGTATTCGCATTGGTTTTACTCGACAATCCCCAAATTGCGAAATTTTGAAGTTTTTGGTTGAGGTGCGTTTTCGAGAGGCAAATGCCCGAAAATAGGCAGAAAATGGCTAAAGAGCGCACAAAACAAGCTAGTGGATGCGAGTTGCGACCACCCCGCTACGGCCATGCACGATCACACGGCAGCTCAACCAATACAGATTTTAATCTCAACCAAAAGATTTTGGTTGCATTCCAGCCGCCATTGTCAGGCCGCTACGCTCTGTTGAGCGCGGCTGCGGATCAGATCCGCGGCCTTTTCGGCGATCATGATGACCGCCGCATTGATGTTGCCGCAGACGAGATCCGGCATCACGGAAGCGTCCACGGCACGAAGTCCGGCAACGCCGCGCACCCGCAATTCCGGATCGACCACCGAATCCGCATCGACGCCCATGCGGCAGGTGCCGGCCGGATGATGCACGGTGATCGATGTCTTGCGGATATGCTCGTCGATTTCGTCGTCGCTCTCGCATTTCGGACCGGGGAAGAATTCCGCGCCAACGAACGGAGCCATGGACGGCTGGCTGGCAAGGTTGCGCGCGACACGAAAGCCGGCGCGAAGCGACTGCCAGTCGCGCTGCGAAGACAGGAAGTTCTGATGGATCAGCGGAGCGGCGAGCGGATCGCTCGACGCCAGGTTGACGCTGCCGCGGCTTTCCGGCTGCACGGCGACGATGCGTGTCGCGAAGCCATCGGCGAAGGGCGCCTTGAACGGCGGCATATAGGGCCATGCGGCAAGAGGCGCAGCGGTGAAAAGCAGCTGGACATCCGGTAGGGGCCGGCTTGCATCGCTTTTCAGGAACGCCACGACCCCGCCAGGCACATCTCCCGAAAAGCCCTTTCCGGTGAGATAGGTCTTGACGAAATCGAGGCCGATGCGGTCGGCCCGCATCATCTTGAGAAACGGCCCCGGCTGCTTGCGCCGATACATCAGGATGACAGAAACGTGGTCCTGCAGGTTCTTGCCGACCTGCCGGCGATCGACCTTGGTCTCGATGCCATGTGCCGCAAGTTCGGCGCTGTCACCGATTCCCGACAGCATCATGAGCTGCGGCGTATTGATGACGCCACCGGCAAGCAGGACCTCACGCCGTGCCACAACCTCGTGTGTCGCGCCACCCCTGGTGTAGGCGATGCCCGTCGCACGCCCGTCCCTCAAGAGAATCCTCGTCGCCATCGCGCCGGTCAGAACCTTGACGTTGCCGCGGCGCATGGCTGGACGCAGATAGGCGGACGCGGTCGAGCAGCGGCGGCCGTTCGCAATGGTCATCTGCAGGCGGCCGAACCCCTCCTGTATGGCGCCGTTGTAGTCGTCGGTCTGCGGATATCCGGCATCCCGACTGGCCGTGGCGAAGGCATCGATCAGTTCATCCTTGTAGCGGCAGAACTGGGTGCTCAGCGGCCCGCTGCCGCCGCGATAGCGGCTTTCGCCCTTTTCCCAGCGTTCCTGCTTCTTGAAGTAGGGTAGCACCTTGTCGAACGACCAATCGGTCAGTCCGCTTGCCGCCCAGCGATCGTAATCGCCGCGATTGCCGCGCACGTAAGCCATGGCATTGGTGGATGAAGAGCCGCCGATGACCTTGCCGCGCGCGCATTCGACCTTGCGCCCGCCGACATTGGCCTCGGGCTCGCAGAAATACATCCAGTCGTGACGGCGCTCGGTCAGGATCTTGCCCCAGCCGAGCGGGATGTGGATCATCGGATCGCGGTCCCATTCCCCTGCCTCCAGCAGCAGCACGGAAATCGCGGGGTCCTCGCTCAGCCGGTTTGCCAGCACGCAGCCGGCCGAACCCGCGCCGACAATGACGTAGTCAAAGGTTTCGCCAGCCGGCATGCGTGATCCTCGGGAGAAGGACAGCCGCGATGGCGGCCGTCAACGAAGTCAGTCAACCATCGCGCAACTGGTGTTGTCAACCATCGCATGCAGATGTAGATTGGTTGAATTGGTTGAGTGCCGTTTCCATCAGGTTTCGTGTCACAATATGATAACCGGACGTTGAGTCGGCACCTGCCGATCGGACAGGAGATTTGGTTTTGAGCGCATTCGAGCCGCAGGTCGAACCATCGGATCTCGACGACATCATTGCCGCGGTCCGCCAGTTGCAACAAGGCGGCGGCAAACTTCCGTCCGAGCGCGATCTTGCGGAACATCTGAGCGTGAAGCGCCATCAGCTTCGCAAGGCGCTTGAGGTGCTGCGCCATTCAGGCGACCTCAAGCCGGCGCGCGCCAGGCGGGCGCCGACCGCCCTGCCAAGATATGGGGAGGAACTGGTCAGGGTAACCAACCCGATCGAGGTACTGGAATTGCGCCTGCTCATGGAGCCCGGTCTCGCCCGGCTGGCATCGCTGCGCGCCTCCTCCTTCGAGACGGCGCGGATCATGGACGCCGCAACCACACCGGAGAACGCCCCCTCGGGCGCGGTCGACTTCGCCTTCCATCTCGCCATCGTCGCCGCTGCCCGCAACCATCTCGCGGCGGAATTCTACAAGATGCTGCGTCAGGTCGGGGTCGATGCGCGGGTAAAGATCGCACGTACCGCCGCGCCCACCTGCCCCAAGCGGATCGCCGAGCGCGATGGCGAACATCGTCTGATTGCCGAGGCGATCTCGCAGCGCGATCCCGAGGCGGCGGAAGCCGCCATGCGCGCGCATTTGCTCTCCGTGCAAAGACAGATCACGGAACGGTCGAATGCCGGCGCTTTTGCCGCGTGATCGTTGCACGTTCTAGCCAATCAGCCTGCTCGCGGGGACTTTCAAATTGACGCGTCATTTCGATGTGCTGGTCGTCGGCGCGGGATCCGCCGGGGCGGTGGTGGCCAGCCGGCTGAGCGAGGACAGCTCGTGCCAGGTTGGCCTCATCGAGGCCGGCGTCATGCCGTCCGATCCGGATATCGCCGACCCTCTGAAATGGACGATGCTGCAAGGCCGCGCCTACGACTGGGCCTACTGGACCGTGCCGCAACCGTTTACCGCCAACCGCGTCCATGAATGGCCGCGCGGAAAAATCGTCGGCGGTTCGAGTTGCCTGCATGCCATGGCCTATTTGCGTGGCCATCCCGATGATTTCGAAACCTGGGCGCAAGCCGGCGGCGAACGTTGGTCTTATCGAGGACTGTTGCCGGGCTTTGTCCGCAGCGAAGCCTTCACGGCCTTCGACGCGCCGACGCGCGGCCGGAACGGACCGCTGGACGTGTACCTGCCGGACGCCGAGGTCAGTCCGGTCGTGCGCGCCTACATCGCCGCCGGGCGAGCCATGGGGGTCCCCACCCTGACCGACCACAACAGCGGCGAACTGGTCGGCACCAGCCCCAATTCACTCAACATACGCGACGGCAAGCGCTTGAGCGTCGCCGACGCCTACCTGCCGCCGGAGGTCTTGGCGCGACCGAACCTCGCCTTGCTCACGGCCCACGAGGTCGAGCATCTGGTGTTGGATGGCCACCGGGCCACCGGCGTGGCTGTCGTCTGCAATGGAGATCCCATGACGGTCTGCGCCGACAAGATCGTTCTTTGTGCCGGCGCGGTGTCCTCGCCGCTTGTCCTCATGCGGTCGGGCATCGGCGATCCAGACGCGCTGAAGCAGGCGGGGATCCGCTGCCTTGCCGACCGGCGCGATGTCGGCCGCAACCTGCAGGACCATCTGCTGGCGCTCGGCAATGTCTACGCCGCGAAAAAGCCGGTGCCACCATCCCGCCTGCAGCACTCCGAATCGCTGATGTACCTGCACAGCGACGACCTGACACGTGCCGCGGGAAGTCCCGACATCGTGCTCGGCTGCGTCGTCGCTCCCTCAGCGGCCGAGGGCCTGAATGCCCCGTCCTACGGATCCGCTTTCACGATCCTGTGCGGCGTCACCCATCCAACGAGCCGTGGGCGCATCGCACCGGGCGGGCCGGGCCGTAACGATGCGCCGGTCATCGACCCGCATTATCTCGAAACCGAACACGACCGCACGGTTTTCCGGATGGCCTTGAAGACCGCGCGCATGGTCGGCCATCATGCGGCACTGGACGAATGGCGCGACGTGGAAGTTCTGCCGGGATCATCCGTGCAATCGGACGACGATCTCGACGCTTTCATCGCCAAGGCAGCCTCCACGCACCATCACCCCGCCGGCACGTGCCGGATGGGCAAGGATGCCGACGCCGTCGTCGACCCCGACTTGCGGCTGAACGGCTTCGAGAACATCTTTGTCGTCGACGCCTCGGTGATGCCGACGATCCCGAGCGGACCGATCAACGCCGCGATCGTCGCCATCGCCGAAACGTGGGCGGCGTCTTCACCGGTTGCCGCCTCGGCATCGTGATCGCCGATTCCGCGCCGACCCACTGGGACCAGTTGTCCGGTACGCGGCTCTGCGCTGGAGTATTCATCGCCGCCTGACCGATATCATCAAATCCTGCGCCACCGATTCAGACCTGAGACGCTGGCCAGGCCGGCGGCAAGCATGCTGGGCATGAACGGCCGCATTGCGTTCTGCAACCGCTCGCTGGATAGTCCCGGCAATGTTGCAGACCCTGGCGACTCACTGGCCGCAAATCCTCGCGATCATCTCCGTGGTGATGGCGACTGTCGGCATTATCCACGCCGTCATGACGAAGGAGGATGTCCGCGCGGCCACCGGCTGGGTCGGCGTGATGGTGCTGTCGCCGATCCTTGGCGTGCTGATCTATGCCGTGGCCGGCATAAACCGCATTCGTCGCGCCTCGATCAGCGCGCAGCGCCCGCTGGCCGACGACGCCGCATCCGCCAAGCAAGACCGCGACATCGCCGCTGAAGAGGCCCTGATCATAGAGCGATACGGGCCACGGTTCACCGGCTTGAGGACACTGGGCGACAGGGTGGCGCGGCGCCCGCTCAAGCCGGGAAATGCAATCACGGTGCTGGAGACGGGCGACGAGGCCTATGCCGCCATGTGCGCGGCGATCGACGGAGCCGAACGCAGCATCCTGCTCGAGACCTATATTTTCGACAATGACGCCGTCGGCCTGCGCTTCGTCGAAGCGCTCGCCGGCGCCGTCCGGCGCGGCGTCACCGTCCGCGTGCTGATCGATGCCGTCGGCGCCCGCTACTCCGTGCCAAGCATCCTGGGGCATCTGCGCGATTCCAACATCACCGCCGATGTCTTCAACGGCAACATCGTCATGGGCCTGCGCCTGCCCTACGCCAATCTGAGGACGCACCGGAAAATCCTCGTCGTCGACGGCACGGTTGCCTTTACCGGCGGCATGAACATCCGCAAGGGCTTCTCTGCCGAGTTCGCCGGCTCCAGCAGCGCCGGGGACACGCACTTTCGGGTCACCGGCCCGGTTGTCGCCGATCTCTTTTCGGTCGCCGCCGAGGACTGGCGCTTCGCCGGCAACGAGGCGCTGAAGGGCGATGCCTGGCGGATTGCCCCGCTGTCGCCGGCCCCCGGCCTGCCGATGCTGGTGCGGGCGGTGGCGTCCGGTCCGGACGCCAGCATCGAGACCAACCACAAGCTGCTGATCGGCGCATTTTCCGTCGCCCGCAAATCGATCCGCCTGATGTCGCCCTATTTCCTGCCGGACCGCGAACTGATCAGCGCCTTGACGACCGCGGCAAGGCGCGGCGTCGAGATCGACATCGTGGTGCCGGCCGTGAACAACCTCTTCCTGGTCGATCGCGCGATGACCGCGCAGCTCGATCAGGTCCTCAAGCACTACTGCCGCGTCTGGCGCAAGGAGGGGCCCTTTGACCATTCGAAGCTGCTTTCGATCGACGGCGTGTGGGCCTATGTCGGCTCCTCCAATCTTGACGCCCGGTCGCTCCGGCTGAATTTCGAGATCGACCTCGAGATCCTCGATACGGGCTTTGCCAGCGAGATCGAGACGCGGATCGGGTTGGCAATCGCCTCCGCAGTGCCGGTCACGCTGGACTCCTTGCGGGCCCGGCCGTTCCTCATTCGACTGTTTGACCGGGTATTGTGGCTCGGCTCACCCTATCTCTAGGCAAGATTGGCTTGTTCGGGAGCCCGCCGTCATTGAACATACGCCGATGGATTCTATTTTGACGGTACCCAGGTTCTGAATTGAAGCCAGCAAGGACGAGCAGCACAAACATGCAGAGAACTGGACGCAGCCTCCCGGCAAGCATGCTTCTGTCCATCCGCGACAAGCGGATGCAGAAGGCAAACGCCAGCGCCCCCAAGAGGGCGGGCATGACCGGAACGCTGGTTGCCTCCTACAATGTCCACAAATGCATCGGCATCGACAGGAAGTTCGATCCTGAGCGGACCAGCCGCGTCATCCGCGAAATCGACCCGGATGTCATTGCACTGCAGGAAGCGGACAACCGCTTTGGCGACCGCGTCGGGCTTCTCGACCTGTCCCGTCTCGAACTGGAAACCGGCCTGGTGCCGGTGCCGATCGCGGCCAATGGCAAAGGGCACGGCTGGCACGGCAATGTCCTGCTGTTCAAGAAGGGCGTCGTTCGCGACGTGCATCAGATCAGGCTCCCGGGACTGGAACCGCGCGGCGCCGTGGTGGCGGAAATCGATCTTGACGGGAACCGGACCTTGCGGGTCATCGCGGCCCATCTCGGATTGCTGCGCCGGTCGCGATCGCAGCAGGCCCAGGTCGTGCTGGATATCATGAACAGCCCCGACGAGACGCCAACGCTGCTGCTCGGCGATCTGAACGAATGGCGGCTTGGCAATCGCTCGTCACTGAAGACGCTGCATGTGACCTTCGGACCGCTGCCGCCGGCGGTACCCACTTTCCCGTCGAACCTGCCACTGCTGGCGCTCGACCGCATCATGGCCAACCGGCACGGGATGATCTCGGCCGTGGAAGCGCACGACACGCCGCTTTCGCGGGTTGCCTCGGATCACCTGCCGCTGACAGCGTTTGTTCGCTTGTAGGGCCATGGCCCCAGCCGTTGATGACGAGCTTGACGCCCCACCGCCCTGAAAAGCTTATGGGTCGCTATTGGAACGCTAAGTCCTTCCGCGAGTTGATGTAGCTGAAACCGCGAGAGGACGAGACATGAAAAAGTTATTCCTGGCTTCCATGGTTGCATTGGCCGCCACAGCCGCCGTCATAGCGCCAACGCAGGCCGCAAGCGTGATTATCCAGTCCGACGACAACAACCAGTATTCACCGGACGACCAGTCCGACAACGGCCAGATCGTCATTCGCCGCCATCATGACCGGCGGATCTATGACAACCAGGACAACCAGTATGGCAACGATCAGAACAGCGATGTGCAATACGGCGACTACAATGACGGCCAGTACCGTCGCCATCACCGGCATCACCGCTGCCATATCGAGCTGATCAAGCATTGGCGCCACCATCACAGGGTGATCGAGCAGGTCCGCGTCTGCGGCTGATCTGATCAGGCTTCAGCCAGACCGGCCGGTGAAAGCTGGCCGGTTTCGTTTTGCATCTCGAGCCGCAATCAGCTGACGAAGTAGCGCTGCCACTCGAAGTCGGTGATATGCGACGCCTGCCAGGCATCGAAAGCCGCCTGCTCGGCCCGCCGGCTCTCGGCGTAATTGTCGCGGAAGGTCTCGCCGAAAGCGTCGGCGCAGAAGTCTGATGCGGCGAACGCCTCGATCGAGGCGTTCAACGTGCGCGGCAGTTTCGGCTTGTCGAGATTGGCGAGGTTCGATGTCACTGGCGCTTCGAGCGGCAGCTCCTTCTCGATACCCTCGCAGCCCGCCGCCAGAATCGCCGCGATCGACAGATAAGGGTTGATGTCGGCTCCCGGCGCACGGTGCTCCAGCCGGCAGGCGCCGTCGTTCGGCGTGGTGATGGCGCGGATCGGCGCGGTGCGGTTCTCGAAACCCCATGCGACGTCTTCCGGCGACCAGGCGCCACGGTCGAAGCGGCGGTAGGAATTGACCGTCGGCCGGAACAGGAGATGCGTCTCCTTCATCCGGTTCAGCACGCCGGCGAGGAATTTCTGGGCGACCGGCGTCAGCCGGTTCGGGCCGGCGGCGAAGGCCGGCTTGCCGTCGCGCCACAGGCTGACATGGTGATGCGCGCCGCAGGCGCTTTCCTTGCCCGGCGGCTGGAAGCGCGTCATGAAAGTGGCGACCAGGCCACGTTCGGCACAGAGTTCGCGCAGATGCAGCTTGGCGCGCATGGCGTCGTCGGCCGCCTGCAGCGCACTCTTCGGCGTCAGTGCATATTCATACATGCCATAGCCATATTCGGTGACCAGCGAGGCGACGCCGATGCCGATGCTCTTCATGCGGGTGATGAATTCAGCGGCAAAATCCTGGTACTCGCCGCTGCGCACCAGATCATAGTTGATCAGCGAATGCCCCCACGGCTTCAGCTCGCGGTAGCGCCCGGCGCGCATCAGGTCGTGGTCGGCGTGGAAGATGCCGAACTCGTATTCGAGCGCGAACATCGGCTCGTAGCCAAGCGCCTTGGCGTGTTCCTCGACGCGAGCCAGCACGCCGCGCGGATCGAACGGACAGACCGCTCCGTCTAGCATGTAGGAGCGCGTGATGGCGGAGGCGAATTTCGGCTTCCAGCCGTGGCGGACGACGGTCGCCGGATCGATGATCCCTTTGATGTTGGGAAAGCCGTTCTCCTCATTGGCGCTCGGCGATGCGAAGGCGACATCGCCCATCGGCTGGCCGTCGCCATGGGTGACGCAATAGAGGATGGCGTTGATCGATTCCCCATAGGTCGAGAGTTTCAGCGGCGCGATCTTCGAGCGGAACGCTCCTGATGTGTCGACCGTGTGCACCTCGATAAACTCGACCCCGCTCGATGCCAATTCGCGCTGCAACGCCTCAAGCTTCGGCGCGTATTCCGCGGCCTTGTCCTCAAATTCCACGTTCAAACCTCCACCAGGAAAACCAAGGGGCTGCGCTATTTCGCGCTGCGCCTGAAAAATCGCGACAAGAGTTCGTCGAGTTCGTAGCGCCCGCTGATGCCGCTTGGCCGGAAGGCCATGCAAAGCACGATGACGACGCCGAGCGCCACGCCCGACAGTCCGAGCAGTTGCGGCAGCTGGATGCCGGCGATCGTCACGCCCGATTCGATGCTGCGGATGAATTCGAGCCCGACCGAAAGCACAATGACGCCGGTCACGGCACCTGTCACCGTCGCCATGCCGCCCAGGATGAGCATCGCCAGCGTGTTGAAAATCATCTGGAAGTAGAACAGCTTGGGGCTGATCGTGCCGGCGAAATAGGCGTAGAGCACTCCAGCCAGGCCGCAGATCAGCGCCGACAGCACCCATGACATCAGCCGCAGGCGCCGGGCGTCGATGCCAAGTGCGGCGGCGGCCTGCGGGCTCTGGGCGCTGGCCCTCAGCTGCAGGCCCCAGCGGCTGTCCTTGAACAGCCGCGCCAGCACGATCACCACGACCGAGAACACCATCATCCACGGCAGGCCAACCACCTTTGGAATGCCGAAGAAGGCCTGATTGCCCTTGAACAGATCGGTCCAGTTGAGAAACACCGAATGGACGATGATCAGCAGCGCCAGGCTGACGATGGTCGCCGCGACGCCCGACAGGCGGCTGATGACCTTGCCGCTGACGGCGGCAAGGATGCCGACCACGACAAGCGCGATGAGCGCCGACGATACCGGATCGAGCTGCAGCGTCGCGAAGCCGAAAGGTGCATTGGGGATCGACAGCTTCTTCATCGCCAGCGGCGTGGAGAGGATGGCGACGCCATAGGCGCCGAGACCGACAAAGGCGCTATGGCCGAGATTGGCGATGTTGCTGTTGCCCATGAACACTTGCAGGCCAACGACCACGATCAGGTTCACGAAGGCACCGAGCGCCAGATAGGTGTAATAGGTCGGTGCGAAATTCAGGATCAGCAACCCGACCATCAGCACCGGCAGCGACGTCACCAGCCCGCCGATCAGCGACCGCGTGAGGGAACCGCCGGGTTGCGCGACGGCGGCGGCAGGAGGCGCGGTACTTTCGATTGCCTGCGACACTTCAAATCTCGCCACCCTCAAATCTCCTTGTCGCCGAGTTCGACCCGCTGGCCGAGCAGGCCTTCCGGCCGGTAGACAAGCAGCGCGACGATGATCACGTAGGTGAGCGCATCCTTGAAGCCCCCATATTCCTGCGGCAGCGCGACTAGCAGGCCAACCTCGATGAAGCCGAGCAGCATGCCGCCAGCCGCCGCTCCCGGAAGCGAGCCGAAGCCGCCGATGACACAAGCGACGAATGCCTTCAGCACCAGGCTGAAGCCGAGATCGGGCGAGACGCTGCCACGCCGCGCGATGATGAACACGGCGGCGATGCCTGCCAGCGCGCCCGAAATCGCGAAGGCCGTTGCGATCACCCGGTTAGCCCTGATCCCCATCAGCCGCACGGTGGCGAAATCGCGCGATGCCGCGCGGATGGCCAGACCAAGCGTCGAGCGGTTGAGGAAGAGCACCAGCGCCAGAATGGTGAGGCCGGAAACGACCAGTTCCATCACCTGCAATGACGACACCGCGAACGGGCCGAAGAACCACATCTGGTTCAACCCGTTGAGGATCGAGACTGACTGCGGCTTTGGCGAGATCAGCAGCATGAACAGGTTCTGCACGACGATGCTGACGCCGAAAGCGGTCAGCAACCCTGTCGTCGTCGGCGCGTAGCGCACCGGCCGGAACGCCACCCGCTCGAAGGCTATCGCCGCCAGTGCGGCGGCGGCAACGGCGAGGAGTACGGCGACGATTGGCGACGTCAGCCCAAGGGCCGCCGCCAGGAGCACGCTGTAGGCGGAGACGCCGATGATTTCGCCATGCGCGAAATTGACCAGGCCCATGATCGAGAACACCACGGCGAGGCCGAGCGCGACCAGCGAATATTCCGCGCCGAAAGCCAGCGCGTTGAGAAGCTGCTGCAAGGCATAGTCCATGTCGCCGCCTACCCGCCAATATAGAGATTGAAGAGGCCGTGTTCGTCGGCGAGGCCTGCCGGCGGGCCGCTGTGGCGAAGCGTACCGGCGCTGACGACATAGACGCGGTCCGCGAAACGAAGCGCCTGCTTGGCGTTCTGCTCGACCACCAGCAGCGTCAGCCCCTCCGCCTTGAGCTCGCCGATGAAATCGAAGATCTGCACCACGATCTTCGGCGCCAGCCCGAGCGACGGTTCGTCGAGCAGAAGCAGCTTCGGCCGCGACATCAGCGACCGGGCGATGGCCAGCATCTGCTGCTCGCCGCCCGAAAGCGTGCCGGCCGCTTGGCCGTAGCGTTCTGAAAGCACCGGAAACAGCGCCAGGAAGCGCTCGATGTCCTGGCGTACGCCCTTCGGGTCACGCCGTGTCGCCGCACCGAGCCGCAGGTTCTCGCCGACCGTCAGATTGGCGAAGATGTGCCGGCCCTCCGGCGTCGAGGTCAGCCCAGCGCGAATGCGGTCCTCGGTGCGGACCCGCGAGATGTCCTGGCCGTCGAGAACGATGCGGCCGGAGGCCGGCGTGACCAGACCAGTCAGTGCGTTGATGGTCGAGCTCTTGCCGGCACCGTTGGGACCGAGCAGGGCGACAAGCTCGCCCCGCCCAACCTTCAGGCTGAGGTCACGCACCGCCGTCACCGCGCCGTAGCGGACGATCAGATTGTCGACCGTCAGCACGACTGGGCCTGCGCTGCGAAGGCTCGATCCATCATCACCTAGTCTGCCTGCCTCAGTTCAGCGCCGGGACGAAGGTCGGTGGCGTATCGGAGATCAGCACCCGCTTGCCGTTCGAGAAGCCCATCACAGGCACCGCCTTGACCGGGTAGCCCTTCTTCTCGGCGAAAGAAATGACCGGCGCCGTAGTGCCGGGATAGCCACCCGGTGCACGGATCGCCTCGCGCAAGGCGGCGGGCTCGACGGTGCCTGATTTCTTCGCCGCTTCGTAGCTGATCTGCACCATGTCGGCGCCGAGTGCGTCGAAGATGCCGTTGATCTTGTAGCCATCGGCCTTGCACTGGGCCAGGAACTTGTCGATCGGGCTGTCGACGCCGGTCGCGCCATGGGTGGCGAACATCACTTTTTCCAGCGACGCCGGATCGCCAACGGTGCCTTCCAGCGATTTGTCGTCGAAGGCGTCGCAGCCGGCGACCCAGCCGTCATAGCCATTGGCGCGCAGCTGGCGGATGAAAATGCCGACATCCGGCAGCACGCCGCAAATGTGGATGGCGTCCGGCTTCTGCGGCAAGGCCTTGATGCTGGCGATCTGCGGCGACCAGTCGGTGGTGCCCCAGGAATAGTTGAGCTTGGAGACAACCTTGCCGCCGAGATGCTCGAACACCTCGCCGAACCATTCCGGCAGCTTTTCCGAATAGGAACCGGCATCGGGCGAGACCATCAGCGCCACGCTGCGCGCGCCCTTGCCGTAGAGCGCGTTGGCGGTGGCTGCCGCGTTGATCGGATCCGGCACCGCGCCGGCGATGAAATTGTCGAGCCCGGCCTGCTGCATCTCGAGCTGCGTGTTCGGCGCCGAGAACACCGTGGCGCCATAAGGCGCCGCGATCTGCGCGGTCGGGATCAGCGCGTCGGGGAACGGCACGCCGGTGATGATCTGCGCGCCGGCATCGAGGAATTTCTGGCCGAGCGAAACCGAAAGCTGCGGATCGGAACGATTGTCCTCGATCATCAGCTCGATCTTGGGATCACCGGCGCCGGCGGCCTTGTTCAGTCCGTCGGCCATGCAGCGCGCGCCTTCGGCCTCGCTGTAGGGTGCGTAGGTGCCGGTCATCGCCACCGCGAGCCCGATCTTCAGGTCGGCGGCGCCAGCATGCGCCACCTGCGAAAGTCCCGCCGCGACGACCGCGGCTCCCAGAATCATCTTGTCCATTGAACCCCTCCTTCTCCCTTGTTGTTGCCGTTCCGGGGCGCCGTCACGATGTCTCGGACTGCCCGACATAAACTTCGATGACGCGCGGATCGCGCCACACTGCTTCGGTCTGCCCGGAGGCGATCACCTGGCCCTGGTCCATGACGCAGAGCCGGTCGCAAAGCCGGTTGATGAAGCGCAGATCGTGATCGATGACGATGGTGGCGCAGCCGACATCGCGGCGGATGCCCTCGATCGCCAGCGCCAGCGTCTCGGACTCGCCTTCATTGAGGCCGGCGGCCGGCTCGTCGAGCAGCAGCAGCGACGGACCGAGCGCCAGCGCGCGGGCGATTTCGAGCCGGCGCTGGCTGCCATAGGACAGGGTGCCGGCCGGAACGTCGGCGAAGCCGTCCAGTTGGTATTGGGCAAGCAACTGGTCGACGCCGATGCGTGCCGCGGCATCCGGCCGAACGGACTGGCAGGTGATGTGGGCGACCTCGACATTCTGCCGGACGGTCAATTCCCTGAACAGCCGAATGGTCTGGAACGTGCGCGCGACTCCCGCCCGTGCGCAATATTCGGGACCATGACCGGTGATTTCCCTGCCTGCCAGCCGGACACTGCCGGTGTCGGGCTTGAGCACGCCGGAGATGGCGTTGACCAGGGTGGATTTGCCGGCGCCGTTGGGTCCGATAAGGCCGAGGATTTCGCCGGCCTCGCAGGACAGCGAGGCACCGCGCAACGCCTGCACGCCGCCAAAGGTCTTGCCGACTGACTCAACCGACAGCATCGGGTCACATCTCCCATCCCGGCCGATGGCTATTTCTCCTGTCGGCCGGTCAACAGGATGCTAGACCTCCGACTTTTCCATAACAAGTATTTTTTTCCATTTTAGAAAATATTGTTGAAGCGCCGCCTTTTCCGACCAGAATCCCACCCGGTCCGACCGACCAGGATCAGACCCCAGCGCCGGCGGGGAGCCCGTCGCGCGGCACGGTGTTCGACATCAGCATGACGACCGGCTCGCCGCCCAGCGCGACATAGGCATGTTGCATTTCGCCGTCGAACAGGATGCTGTCGCCCGGCTGCAGCACCGTCGGATCATAGTGGATGGTGTGCAGTTCCAGGTTGCCGCTGAGCACGTGGATGAACTCTTCGCCGGAATGGCTGCGCCAGCCGCCATTTTCCTCGAAGCTCTTCGCCCGCAGCGTGACGCGCCAGAAAATGTTGGTCTTGTCGCGAAAATCGCTGCACAGGACCTCGAATTCCATTGCATTGCCCTGATGTAGGATGCCGCTGCCGGCGCGCGTGATCGAGCGACGCGCCTGCATGCCCGGCTTCGGGCTGAACAGGAAGGATGCCACCGGCACATGCAGCACGCCGGCGATCATCAGCGCGACGTCGACCGTCAGGCGGGCCTTGCCGTTCTCCAGCTTCGACAGTTGCGACACCGAAAGGCCGGAGCGTTCGCTGAGGTCGCGCAGCGTGATGTTGCGTTCCTTGCGCGCATCACGGATCTTGCTGCCCACACTGCCCTGCATCGCCCACGCCCTTGGCTGTCGTGTTTCCAATTCGACAAGCTCTAGCGGCGTGGCATGGGGGCGTCCAGCCTTTAGACGGCTATGGCTGGTTTCGGCCATAACGACATCGCTACGGTGGCAAAGACACCCTCCAGGGTGCGGCTGACGAGTTCGAATGTTTCCGGATCGGAAAGCAGGTCGTTGCGGACTTCGAGATAGAGGCAGGGCCTGCCTTGCTCGAGCCCGTGCCGGTTCAGCGTGTAGCCGACGGCCTGACGCCAGTCGTACGGCTCGTTGTCGCCGATCCTCAACCCGGCCTCCGCGCCCTGCGCGCCGAGGGTTTTCAGCACCGAGGTGACGAAGGGGGACGGCTCCCGCCACAGCACGCCAATGTCGACGTTACGCCGCACGCCGCCCATCACCGGGGTGAAGGAATGCACCGAGATCAGCGCCTGCCTGCCCGCCGCCGCCTCGATGATCGCCTGTTCGACCGGCTCCCAGGCAATACGGGTACGCAGCCGGCGGTCGGTCGCGTCGGGCGCCAGATTGCCGGGCACCGGAATGCCGCCGAGATCCGGGCGCATGAAGTCCCACTCGCTGGCCGGGCGGTTGTAGTCGAGGAACAGGCGCGAATAATGCGCGACCACGGCCGGCGCCCGCAACGTTTGCGAGAGCCGGCGCGTCAGGGCGTCGACGCCGATATCGACGGCGAAATGCGTGCCGAGATAGGGCACTGCCGGGCCGAGATCATGCCATGGCGCGGGCACCAGATTGCCGGCATGTTCGGCGATCAGCAGATAGGGGCTGGCCGCCTCCGTGCGCAGCCGCTCGACGCCGGCCGCGGCCAGCGTGGTGATGGTCGCATCATCAAGCCTTGCAAGGCTCGCCACGTTCATCTTGCCGCTCCTCGGATCAACCGATGACGGAGCGGACATGATAGGCCTTCGCCGCTGTCGCTTCCGCCGGGCCGGCGCGGCCATTGGTGCGGCCGAGGCCGGAATTCTTGATGCCGCCCCAGGGCAGGTGCAGGTCGGCGTGGTCGCAACGGTTGAGATAGACGGTGCCGGCCTCGACTTCGTCGAGCAGCGCCACGCCGCGCTCGACATCACTGGTCCAGATACTGGCGCTGAGGCCGAAATCGCTGTCGTTCATCAGGCCGATCGCCTGCTCGTCGCCGCTGACGGACTGGACGCAGGCCACCGGCCCGAACAGCTCGTCGCGCATGATCTGCATGCTGTGGTCGACGCCGACCAGCACCTCCGGCGCGACATAGGCGGTCCCGAGGCCAGAAGCCTTGGCGATGCCGTCCTGCGGCATCAGGCGCCGGGCCCCTGCCCGCACCGCCTGTTCGGTGAGATCGCGGATCGTGTCGGCGGCGCTCGCGCGCACCACCGGGCCGATCATCGGCTTCTCGTCAAAGGGATGGCCGATGGTCCATTTCGCCGTCTCGGCAACCAGGGCTTCGACAAAGCGGTCATGGATCGCCTTGTCGACATAGATGCGCTCGACCGAGCAGCAGGACTGGCCGGCATTGGAATAGGTGCCTTCGGCGATCTGCGGGATTGTCGCCTCGAGGTCGGCGTCGGCCCGGACATAGGTCGGATCCTTGCCGCCGAGCTCGAGATGCACCTGGGTGAAGGTGCCGGCGGCGGCGGTATGAACGCGCCGGCCACCATTGACCGAACCGATAAAGTTCACCGCGTTGAAGGCGCCCGACGCGATCAGGCGCTCGGCATCGGCATGATCGAGATGCAGGCTCTGGAACACGCCCTCGGGACCGCCGGCGGCACGGAAGGCTTCCTCAGCCTGCTCGGCAATCAGCGGCGTCTGCGGCGAATGCTTGAAGATCACGACATTGCCGGCCGCAAGCGGCGCCGTGACGAGATAGCCGAGCATGGCGGTCGGGTAATTCCAGGCGCAGATCGACAGATGCAGGCCCCCCGCCGTCGGCCGAGCATAGCGGCGGATGGTTTCGTCCGAGGGGTAAGGCACGTCGGCCAGCGTCTCCGGCGCGATGTCGGCAAGCAGCTGCCCGACCAGCGCCGGGCGCGGCGTCTCGTCGGCCTGCCACAAGGGCCGGCCGATCTGCCATGCCACCATCTCGGCCAGCGGCGTTGCCCGCGCCTTCATCTCCTCGCCGAAGCGCAGCAGGATCGCCAGCCTGTCGGCCAGCTTCATCCGCCGCCAGGACGGCAAGGCGGCACGGGCGCGGATGAGCGCCGCCTCGATTGCGGCGCCGTCGGCATAGGCACGCGTCGTGTAGGTCGAACCGTCGACGGGAGAGGTCACGGAGAAGGTCCGCGCGCCGGAATGCAGGTCCATGGTCGTGAAATCCATTCGAGCTGAGAGAGGATCGATCCCGGTACGATATCGCTATTTTCCATTTTGGCAAATTTTTTCTAATACCGCTTGATGGAATTTTTATCCGCCCCTATTGTCCCGACATCGCGCGTTGGCGGAGCACATGAGGGGTTGCAGATGATCGTTTATGATTTCACCGGCAGGCATGCGGTCGTCGCCGGGGCAGGCGGCGGCATGGGCGAAGCCATCACGCTGGCGCTGCTCGATGCCGGCGCCTCCGTCACCGCCATCGACGTGAAGCCACGTCCTTCGTCGCTTGCCTCCTATGACGACAGGCTCGCCTTCGCGCAGGGCGATCTCACCGACGCCGCCTTCGTCGAACAGGTCGTCGGCACGGCTGGCCGCGAGCGCGGTGGCATCGACTATCTCGCCAATGTCGCTGGCGTGCTGTGGTTCGGTCGCGACAAGTCGGCTCTCGAGATGGATCTCGACGTGTGGGACGAGGTGTTCAGGATCAATCTGAAGTCGTTCGTGCACACCGCGCGGTCGGTCGTCCCCCATATGCGCTCGGGCGGCCGCGGTGGCGCCATGGTGCACTTCTCGACCATCCAGTGGTATCGCGGCGATGCCAACCCGCAGGATGCCTATCAGGCATCGAAGGCCGGCGTCTGCGCACTCTCGAAATCGCTCGCCATGCAGCTGGCCGGCGAGCGCATCCGCTCCAACGCCATCTGCCCCGGCATGGCGCTGACCCCGCTGCAGGCGCGCTGGGACACCGAGGAAAAGCGCTCGGCAGTGGCGAGCTACGCACCGCTCGGCCGCATCGGCACGCCGCAGGACATGGCCAACGCGGCACTGTTCCTCCTTTCCGACGCGGCGAGCTACATCACCGGCATCGAGCTTGCTGTCGATGGCGGCTTGCTGATGCGCATGTAGCCGGCATGCCCTCCAAAGGGTCGCGATAGCGGCCACCGAGGCGAATGGCCGGCCGGCAAGGCCAGGCTGAATCCCTCCACCCGCCGCGCTAGCCGGGATGATCAGGCTGCCTTGCACGATGGCGTGGGTCGCCGGACGGCGTGCCGCCATTGACCAGCCCCAGACCGCCAATCGCATCGATGAGCGGCGGATTGGGGCATGCCTTGCGGCGGGCTTTGTGCATCCGCCATGAAATCCGAAGCGACGAAGCCGGTGTCGTGGTTCGAATTGGCCGCATCGGTGGTGGTGACCTGCCCGATCGCATAGACTCCGACGGCCTCGCCCGAGTCGCGGTTGCCGGCAGCGCGGTCAAGCGCACCGGCCACCAACCGGTCGTGACCGACAATGCCTGTTCTCCGCATTTGGTACGTATAGACACACGTTTTGAAGGCTGAAAAATGGGGAACACGACTCCGTTGTCGGAGTTGAAGAGAAACACGAGGAGCATAGCGCTGAATCTGGAAGACATTGCCGGCCATCCGGCCTTGCACCGTTACGTTCAGGAACAGTCGCTGGCGCTGATCCGAATTTATGAAGATAGCCCGCGGCTCGCTTCTATTTTTGCCACGCAGCAACGTTGGCTGATGGGTCATGTCGGCCTTGCCATGCATTTCAGGCAGGATCCGAACGACCGCCGCAAAGACTTGACGGTATCGCGTTTCATCGAGTTCGTGCACCAGCACGCGGTGGCCAGCCGCAACACGGCGGACGCTTTCATCAAGGAGATGCTGCACTACAACATCGCCGAGTATGTGTCGGGCGGGGACGGGCGCACGCACCCCTTGCAGCCGACGGCGGCGACCGTGCGGACATTCACGGGTTGGGTTCTTGCCCATCTGCGGACGCTGGATCATCTCGATGGTGGCGACCGGTTGACCAGGTTCCTGGAGCGGCCCGACATGGTTGCCAGGCTGCAGCCCCTGGTGGCGGACGGCCTGCTTGCCTCCAAGCCGGTGCGCGAACCCAACCAGACCTTTTCGCTGTTCATCTGGCTCAACAATGGCGGCATCGTCATGGACTGGCTGATGTCGGGCATCGATCCCGACGATGCCGGCCTGGAACGGATCCCGACCAGCGTGGTTTCGATCGGCGACTTCGCCAGATGGCTCAAGCTGTCGCGGACCCATCTTGCCCGCAAGTTGCGCGATGCCGAGAATCTCGGCAGCATCGGCTGGCTCGGTAAGCGCGGCCATTCGGTGATGTGGGTGTCGAACACCTTCTACCAGGAATACATGACCGTCCAGGCCGCCAAGCTGGCCATTGTCGATGCCGCTTTCGATACCTGTTTTCCGGCATCCCGGATCGGCTGAACATTCCCTCGGACTGCGGCTGGCGGCGGCGCCAATCGGCAATTCGCCAAATGGCTCAAGCTGTCGCGAACCCATGCCGAAAGACCTCGGCTGCGGCGGCTGGCTCGGTCAGCGCAGCCAGTCGATCGGTGCGGCATCCCCCATGCGGGGGACGCACAGAGTTGATCGCTCGGCGATTAGTCACGCACTAGCGACGAGCAGGCGTCGGCGTTCTCAATCGATGTCGAAGGAGACGCCCTGGGCGAGCGGCAGCGCCTTGGAATAGTTCACCGTGTTGGTGGCGCGGCGCATATAGGCCTTCCATGCATCTGAGCCGCTCTCGCGGCCGCCACCGGTTTCCTTTTCGCCGCCGAAGGCGCCGCCGATTTCGGCTCCCGACGTGCCGATGTTGACGTTGGCGATGCCGCAATCCGAACCGTCGACACCGAGGAAGCGCTCGGATTCCTGCAGGTCGCGGGTGAAGATCGACGACGACAGGCCAGCGCCCACCGCATTGTGCTCATCGAGCACGGCGTCGAAATCCGAATATTTCATCACATAGAGGATCGGCGCGAAGGTCTCTTCCGTCACCGGAGCCACCTGCTTCGGCATTTCGACCAGCGCCGGATGCACATAATAGGCATCGGGATGACCATTCTCGACCCGCGTGCCGCCAGTCACCTTGCCGCCATGGGCGCTGGCTTCCTTCAGCGCCTTCTGCATGGCGTCGAAGGCTGCCTTGTCGATCAGCGGCCCGACCAGAGAGGACGTCTCCAGCGGATTGCCAACGGAGACGCTTTCGTAAGCCTTCTTGAGACGGGGGACCAACGTATCATAGACGCTGTCATGCACGAACAGGCGCCGCAGCGTGGTGCAGCGCTGGCCGGCCGTGCCCATGGCGCCGAAGGCGATGGCGCGCAGCGCCATGTCGAGATCGGCGGTCGGGCAGACGATGCCGGCATTGTTGCCGCCGAGTTCCAGCACGGCGCGGGCAAAGCGCTTGGCCAGTCGCGGGCCGACATCGCGGCCCATGCGGGTCGAGCCGGTGGCCGAGACCAGCGGCACCTTGGGATGGTCGACCAGGATTTCGCCAACGGCACGATCGCCGATCAGCACCGGCGCCAGCCCCTGCGGCGCGTCCGTGCCGAAACGCTTGACCGCGAGCGCGAAAATCGCCTCGCAGGCGAGCGCCGTCAGCGGCGTCTTCTCGGACGGCTTCCACACCACCGCGTCGCCACAGACCAGCGCCAGCGCCGCGTTCCACGACCATACCGCCACCGGGAAGTTGAAGGCGGAAATGACACCGACGACGCCCAGCGGATGCCAGGTTTCCATCATGCGGTGGCCCGGACGCTCGGTGGCGATGGTCAGGCCGTATAATTGCCGGGAAAGACCGACGGCGAAATCGCAGATGTCGATCATCTCCTGCACTTCGCCCAGGCCCTCGGACGGGATCTTGCCGACCTCGATCGACACCAGCCGGCCAAGCTCGGCCTTGTGCGCGCGCAGTTCCTCGCCGAGCAGCCGTACCAGCTCGCCGCGACGCGGACCCGGTACCAGCCGCCAGGACTGGAACGCCTTGTGCGCGGCATCGATGGTCTTGACCGCGTCAGCCGGCGAGATGGTCTTCAGCGCCGCGATCTGTTCGCCCGTCACCGGGCTGCGCACGACGAGGTCGCCACCAACAAGCGCCTCCCTGGCGACGCCCAGTTTCGCCAGCAGTTCGGTCGTTTCCTTCGCAATCGTCATTTTTGTCCCTTTCAGATCCGTTCGCCATCATATGGCTCAGGTCAAAGCCTTGCGCTCTGTGTGCCGACGGGCACATCAGCGCTGTCATGGCGTGGCATTACTCGTTTCAGGGCAAAATCGCCACCCCGGCATGGTCCAAGCCGGGCGCAGACCGTTGAACCAGACGCAGCCGCGTCATTTTGCCGAGCGGGCAGTCCCCCGCACGGCACCGTCTTTCATCAAACGGTCGATATGCATGCGGATATGGGCGGCCTCCGCCGCCGTGTTGGCAAGCGAAATGGCGCGGTCGAAGGCAACGCGCGCCTCTTCGCCCCGGTCGAGTTGCATCAGCAGGCCGCCCTTGAGGCCGAAGAAGTGGAAATAGCCGGAAAGCCTCTGTTCGAGCGGCTCGATCATGGCAAGCGCCGCTTCCGGGCCGCGCACCTTGGAGACCGCGACCGCACGGTTGAGCGTGACCACCGGCGACGGCTGCATCTGTTCGAGCAGACCGTACAGCAGATCGATCTCCACCCAGTCGGTATCCTCGGCCTTCTCCGCCCGGGCATGCAGCGCGCCGATCGCCGCCTGCACCTGGTAGGGGCCAGGCTTGCGATGGCGCAGCGCCTTGTCGACCAGCGCCAGCCCCTCGTCGATCATCTTGCGGCTCCACAGGCTGCGATCCTGGTCCTCAAGCAGGACGATCTCGCCGTTCTCGTCGAAACGAGCCGGTGCGCGCGCATGCTGCAGAAGCAGCAGCGCCGTCAGCCCCATGATCTCCGGCTCGGTCTGGAACAGTCGCAGCAACAGCCGGGCCAGCCGGATCGCCTCCTCGCACAGCGGCGCGCGGGCCGGTGCCTCGCCGCTGTTGGTCGAATAGCCCTCGTTGAAGATCAGGTAGACCATTGCCGCGACGGCGGCGAGCCGCTCGGAGCGCTCGACAGCGTCCGGCGTCTCGAACGGCACGCCGGCATCGGCGATGCGGGCCTTGGCGCGGGTGATGCGCTGCTCCATGGCGCTTTCGCCGACCAGGAAGGCGCGCGCGATCTGCTTGACCGTGAGGCCGGAAACAACGCGCAGCGCAACCGCGATCTGCTGCGTCGCCGGAAGATCGGGATGACAGCAGATGAACAGCAGCCGCAAGATGTCGTCGCGGTAATGCGCCCCGTCCAGCCGCTCGGCTATGTCGCTCTCGGCGTCTTCCAGATCGGAGATCTGGTCCTCTTCCGGCATCGGCGCCTGCTTGGCACGCTTGCGCACCGCATCGATGCCGCTATTGCGGCCAACGAAGATCAGCCAAGCTGCCGGATCGCGCGGCGGCCCGTTTTGCGGCCAGTTTTTCAGCGCCCTGAGACACGCGTCCTGGAAAGCTTCCTCCGCGGTATCGAGGTCGCGGAAGTAACGCAGCAGCGCGCCCATCGCTTGCGGGCGGGCGGCGCTGATCGCCGAGCTGATCCAGGCGAGCTCGGTCATGCGGGAACCTTGCGGGGATTGAAGACCGACACCGGCCGGATCTCATAGGAGCCACCGCTCGGATTGACCTCGGAAAGCTCGCGCGCAAACTCCACGGCCTCGTCGAGATCGGCGCATTCGAGCGTGTAGAAGCCGAGGAACTGCTCCTTGGTCTCGGCGAACGGACCGTCGATGACGACCGCTTCGCCCTTGACCTTCCTCAGCGTCGTTGCCGCCGTGGTCGGCAGCAGCCGTGCCACCGGGCCAAGCCGGCCGGCCTTGGCGTACTTGTCCTGGACATCGAGGAGCTTGGCCATGACGTCGTCGTCCTGCGCCTTGCTCCACGAGCTGACGACATCTTCGGAAGCATAGCAGAGGATTGCGTAGAGCATTGCTGGTCCTTTTCTCTGTCAAAGGACGAAACACTAGGACCGATCCCGACAGTGCGTCGATAAAAAAATCCGGGCGCCGCGGAATTGGTGACCGCCGTGCCGTGCGTCAGCGCTCGTGCGTCTTCAGCCACCTCAGCACCAGCGCTTCCTCGTCATCGAGACCGTCAATCGAGCGCTTGCGCTTGTTGGCCTCCATCATTTCGTCGAGTAGCCGGCCTTGCGCCCAGGCCTCGAAGATCTGCGGGTGGATATAGCATTTGCGGCAGACGGCGCGCGTGTTGCCCAGCCGCTCGGCGACCTTGTCGATGACGCCGTTCATCACCTGCTTTTGCTGCGAGCGGCTTTCCGGCAATTCCGTCCGTGCAAACAGGGACGCCGCACGGATGGTGCCGCCCCATGTCCGGAAATGCTTGGAGCTGAAATCGGTGCCCACGGCCTCCCGGATAAACCAATTGACGTCCTCGGAATGGACCGGCCGCCTGTTGCCGTCTTCATCGAGATACTGGAACAGTTTCTGACCTGGCAGTTCCTGCGCCCCGCGAACGATCCTGGCAATGCGGCGGTCGACCAGCTTCAGTTTCCATTGCTTGCCGGACTTGCCCTTGAAAGCGAAACGCAGGCTTGAGCCGACGATATCGACATGGCGGTCGCGCAAGGTCGTCAGCCCGAAACTCTTGTTGTCGCGGGCGTAGGCGGCATTGCCGACCCGGATCATCGTATTGTCGAGCAACCAGACGACCGCCGCGACGACGCGCTCGAGCGGCAAGCCGCGACGGCGCAGATCGGCGTCGACCCGGCGCCGCAGTTCGGGCAGGCTTTCGGCGAATCCGGCAAGGCTCGAATATTTGGCGCCATCACGCTCGTCGGCCCATTGTGGATGATAGCGGTATTGCTTGCGTCCACGCTGGTCCCTGCCGGTCGCCTGGATATGGCCATCGGCATCGGGCGAAATCCAGACATCCGTCCAGGCCGGTGGAATGGCGATCGCCTCGATGCGTGCCCTGTTGGCGTCCGAGACTGCGCGTCCATCTGGTCCCTTGTAGGAAAATCCCTTGCCCGTCTTCACCCGGCGGATACCGGGCTCGGCATCGCTGACATAGGTCAGGGCGGCATGATGGGCCGAAGTTTGTGCCCCACTGCTCAGCGCATCATTTTTCGCCACGGCATCTTCGTCAGCCGACCGGCCGTGCGACAGCCCGGATCTTTGCAACATGTCCGCTCCACGCAAATATCCGTAGATAAGCCGCTGGCCGATTGCTGGTTCCACGTATCGTCCGAAAAGTCGGCGGCCGGGAGCGGCGGTGCTGACGAGCCTGACGCCTACAGAGCGCCTTGCAGCTGGGTCGATGGCGCGGACAAGCGTCGCCGCGCGGCGAGCTTGAACTTGTAGCGCAGGCAGCGCCAGGCCTCCGACCGTCGCTTCGGCGCGGCCGCGGCCACCGCCAGGAAGCGCGCCGCGGTGTCCAGGTCGCCGCGCGCATAGTGGACGCGGGCGATTTTGAGGGCGACAAGCCCTTCCCTGGTCTTGAGCGCCGATACCGGGATATTGCAATCGGTGAGTGTGTGCAGTTCACGGCGCCAATCCAGGAAGCGCCGCACCGGATTCATGGCAAAGCGGTCGTCGGAACGCGCCACCGAAACCTCATAGACCATGACCGGGTCGGGAATCATGGCCAGAGATGCCCTGCTCATCAGCCGTGCCCAGAACAACGTGTCTTCGTCAAAGGCCAGTCCGACCGGGAACCGCGTCTCGGCGATCAGGCGCCGCGAAGCCAGCACGCTGCCAACGGCGACCGACCGTATATCGCCTTTGACATAGGCCGAAGCGTTCGCGTGGCAGGCGGCCTGATAGCCGTCCGGCACCTTGATCTGCCGATTCTGGCCGTTCACCCGGCGCCGGTAGGCGCCAACGATCATATCGGCTTTCGGTTGATTCTCCGCCTGCCGCAGCAGCGCGCGCAAACCGCCCTGAAGATGCAGGTCATCGGCGTCGATCAGGTATACCCAGGGATAGCGCGCCTCCGCCAGCGCCACATTGCGGGCGCCGCCGGCATCGCGGCAATCGGCCGGCAGCACGCGCAGCGGCAGGGACAGTTGCGCCGCGGCCTGCCGCGCGACAGCCACCGTGCTGTCCGTCGATGCATCGTCGACCAGCAGGATCTCGCCGATGACCACGGCCTCGCTACCAAGCGACGCCAGCGTTGTCGCGATGGTGGTCGCCGCGTTGTAGGCAGGAATGACGACGCTGACCGCTCTCAATTACAAAACCCCGCATTGATGCGTTCCAAGAACATACAATTACTGTCGACCTCGAAACGGATGTAGACTAGCGGCCACATCGATGTTTGAGAAGCGGTCTTATCCACCTAGAATTGTACCGGTGGGGCCGTTGGGTTCGGTTCTACGCCTTTTCGAGCACGACCGGAATGACGTCGACAGCCTGCTCGCCGACTTGTCCGCCGGTGGTCTTGAGAACGCCGACGATCGGCGCGACGTCCGAATAGTCGCGCCCATAACCGACGGTAATATGGTCGTTGCTCGCCCGCATGCCATTGGTCGGGTCGAACTCCTGCCAGCCGGCATCGCGCCCGCACCAGACCTTGACCCAGGCATGCATGGCATCGGCGCCTTCCAGCCGGGGCTTGCCCTTCGGCGGGATGGTGCGCAGGAAGCCGCTGACATAGCCGGCTGGAATGCCGAGCCCGCGCAGGCCGGCGATCATGATGTGCGAAAAGTCCTGGCAGACGCCGCGTTTCAGCCGGAAGGCATCGCTGGCCCGCGTTCGCACCGTCGTCGCTTCGCCATCATAGGTGAAATCGCGATGGATACGATTGCAGAGCTTCATTGCCGTGCCGGCGGCCGAGCCGGCAATGCTGTCTTGCGCGTAGCCGGTGATCGCTCCGTCGATGCCGGAATGAGCGCTGCCGGCCAGAAAATGGTGAGGCGAGGACGGCGCCAGCGACCGCACAGCGGCGAGCTCCTGCCTGAGCCGGCCGATATCGGGCGATACGTCGAGCCCGGGCTCGGGCCGCGACACCGATACGCGCGCGCTCATCCTGATGTCGAGCGCGTCATGCGCGTCGCGAAAGGCGATCGAGGTGACGTTGTTGCCGAAGAAGTCGGAAAAGTCGGAACGTTCATTGGGTGCCGGCGCAAAGGACAAGGATGCGGCGATGACGCGCTGCACGCCGGAAATCGTCGACGGCAACACGCGAATCTGATGGCGACCGCCGCCGGCCGCCGCCGCATAATCATAGTGGAGATGAAGCCTGATGTCGTAGAGCATGCGCTATCCGAAGTAGGCCTTGGCGAGGCTGTTGTAGAGGCCGCCGATTTCATAGGCGAGATCGTCCAGGGCCTTTGCCGTCATGTCCGAAGGCTCCTTGATGGCGATCTGCGTGTTGAGCTGCAGGATTTCCTTGGCCGCCGGCGACATATGCCCCTCGCCGCCAACAGACGGCAAAAGGCCGATTTCGGCCTTCAGCCTTTCGAGCTGGAACAGGATGGAACGCGGATTGAGTGGGTCGAGCGCCAGAAGATCGATCACCGTGCGCCGGCCGGTCTGCACCGGATACTGCCGGCGGTGGGTCATCACGCTGTCGCCGATCTCCAGCATCATGTCGAGCGCGCCATCCGGCGCCTTGGCGCTGGTCAGCCGGGACAGCGTGCGGGCGATCTGGATGCCGCGCTCCAGCCGCCGGCCGATCTCGAGGAAACGCCAGCCGGCGAAGCGGTACATGTTCTCGTGCAGCAGGCCGGAGAAACCGGCGAGCTTGCGCAGGATCACCGTCATCGCCCTTGTCGCATCGTCACCCGGCGCCACCGTCGTCGCGAACTGATGGATGGTCTTGGACAGGTCCTTGAGCGCCAGCCAGCCATCGGGCGAGAAGCGGTCGCGGATCTGCCCGGCACTGTAGACGGCGCTATCGAGCGTGCCGATCAGCCCTGGTGGGATCGCCGTCTCGACATCGATGCCGAAGGGCTCGAGATAATCCCTGATGTCGGCGAGCAGCGGCATGTCGGGATCGGACGTTTCGGCCAGCCGCACATGGTAGGCGCGCAGGATGCGCACCGTGTCTTCGGAGCGCTCGATGTAGCGGCCGAGCCAGGTCAGGTTTTCCGCCGCCCGGCTGGGCAGGCTGCCCGGCCTGGTGCGGGTGAAGCTGTCGCTCTCTTGCGGCAGCAGCGTCTCGCGCTCCACCGGCCTGTCGCTAACCACCCAGACATCCGCCGCCTGGCCGCCGCGCTGCATGGCGATCGCCGTCGGATCGAGCGACAGACCGACGCGGGCAAAGCCGCCCGGCATCACCGTCCAGCCCTCAGGGGTTCGTGCCAGATAGACGCGCAGGCTCGCCGGCCGCGGCTCCAGCCAGCCGCCAACAAAAACGGGTGTCGTTGAAAGCGTCACCGCTTCCTGGCCGACGAAGTCACCGCCGCCGCGTTCGATGCGCGCCACCAACTCCGCCCGCTCGCCGGCGGACAGCGCCGAGCCGAGCTTGGTCGAATCGTCATCCTCGAAGGCAAGCCGGGTCGACAGCGCCGGGCCAATCACCATGCGGTCGATATTGGCCAGCACATGTGCGCGCTCCGTCTCCTGGCCACACCACCACGTGGCGACGCTTGGCAAGAGAAGCTCCTCGCCCCGCAAGGCGCGTGAAATCTTGGGCAGGAAGGCGAGCAGCGCCCGCGTTTCCATCAGACCCGAGCCCAGCGCGTTGACGGTGGCAACCGCGCCATGGCGGATCGCCTCGACCAGCCCCGGCGTGCCGATCTGCGAATCCGGGCGCAGTTCGAGCGGATCGGCGAAGGCAGCATCGAGCCGCCGCCACAACACGCTGATCGGCATCAGGCCGGAAACCGTGCGCACCATCAGCTTGCCGCCGGAAACAGTCAGGTCCTCGCCTTCGAGCAGCATGATGCCGAGATAGCGGGCGATATAGGCGTGTTCGTAGTAGGTCTCGTTGAGCGGCCCCGGCGTCAGGATGGCGACCCGGCCGCCGGTCTCCTCGGCCATGCCGATCAGCGCGTCGCGAAAGCGGCGGAAGAAGCCGGCAAGACGATGCACATGCATCTCGCCATAGATATCGGACAGCGCGCGCGTGGTGGCGACGCGGTTCTCGAGCGCAAAGCCGGCGCCGGACGGCGCCTGGGTGCGGTCGCCAAGCACCCACCACTGGCCGTCGGGCCCGCGGCCGAGTTCGAAGGCGCAGAAATGCAGGAAATGGCCGCTGGCCGGCACGGTGCCGACAACGGGACGCAAAAATTCCGGACTGGCGGCGATCAACCCAGCCGGCAGGATGCCTTTTTCGACAAGCCGGTTCGGCCCGTAAATATCGGCGATGGTTTCCTCGAACAGCTCGGCGCGCTGCACGAGGCCGGCACTGATGTCGGCCCATTCCTTGTCCTCGATAAGCAGCGGCACATGCGCCAGCGGCCATTCGCGCTCATTGGCGCCGGCCTTGTCGTAGACACGGTAATAGACACCGGCGTCGCGCAGATACTGATCGGCGCGGGCGAAGCGCTGGCCGAGCGTTTCAGGCCCCAGTTCGTCGAGCGCCTCGATGAAGTCCTTCCATACCGGACGGGGGTTGCCTGAAGCATCGACCATCTCGTCGACGACGCCGTCGATCGGCTGGTAGTGTTCCAGCAGGCTGTGGATCTGCGGCTTGCCGCGTACCCTCTTGTGATTCCCCTTTGCCATCGCTGATCAGAGTCTTGCCGGCCGCCGAAGGTCAAGGGTCATCGGGAAATCTTCCGCCGGTTGTTCCTCGCGCAGCACATAGCCGGACGGCGTGTGGCCGCGCGGTTCGAAGCGGGCGAGCCGCCGTGCCTCCGCCTCGTTGCCGTTGACCGGGAAGGTGTCGTAGTTGCGCCCGCCGGGGTGCGCGACATGGTAGACGCAGCCACCGACCGCACGGCCCGACCAGCGGTCATAGATGTCGAAGACCAGCGGCGTGTTGACCGGCAGCGCCGGATGCAGGCCCGAAGCTGGCTGCCAGGCCTTGAAGCGCACACCGGCCACCGCCACCTCGCGGTTGTCGGTGACCTTCATCGGCACGATGCGGCCGTTGCAGACGATGGCATGGCGTTCCGGATTGAGGCCTTCGGTCTTGACCTGCAGCCGTTCGACCGAGGAATCGACGAAACGCACGGTGCCGCCGATGGCGCCTTGCTCGCCCATGACATGCCACGGCTCCAGCGCCTGCCGCAGCTCCAGCTTGATGCCGGCATGCTGCACCTCGCCGCAATACGGGAAGCGGAACTCGAGCTGGGCGTCGAACCATTCGGGACGGAACTCGAAGCCGTTGAGCTTGAGATCGTCGAGCACGTCGAGAAAATCGGCCCAGACATAATGCGGCAGCATGAAACGATCGTGCAGCGACGTGCCCCAGCGCACGAAGCGGCCGTCGAGCGGGGTCTTCCATGCGCGGGCAATGATGGCGCGGACCAGAAGCTGCTGCGCCAGCGACATGCGCGCATTGGGCGGCATCTCGAAGCCGCGGAATTCGACCAGGCCGAGCCGGCCGGTCGGGCCATCCGGCGAGAACAGTTTGTCGATGCAGATTTCCGAGCGGTGCGTGTTGCCGGTGACGTCGGTCAACAGGTTGCGGAACAGCCGGTCGACCAGCCACGGCAAGGGTGCCGCGCCCTTGTCCGGATGCGGCACCTGCGCCATGGCGATCTCGAGCTCGTAGAGCGAATCGTGACGGGCTTCGTCGAAGCGCGGCGCCCGGCTGGTCGGGCCGATGAACAGGCCCGAGAACAGGTAGGACAGCGACGGATGCCGCTGCCATTGCAGCACCAGGCTCTTCAACAGATCGGGCCGGCGCAGGAACGGGCTGTCATTGGGCGTCGCGCCGCCGACCACGACATGGTTGCCGCCGCCGGTGCCGGTGTGGCGGCCGTCGATCATGAACTTGTCGGCGCCAAGCCGCGTCAGCCGCGCCTCCTCGTAGATCGCCGTCGTCGTAGCCACGCAGTCCTGCCAGTTGGAAGCCGGATGGATGTTGACCTCGATGACGCCGGGGTCGGGGGCGACGCGGATGACGTTGAGGCGCGGATCGTGCGGCGGTCCATAGCCCTCGATATGCACGGGCAGGCCGATCGCCTTTGCCGCGTTTTCGGCCGCCGCGACCAGCTCCAGATAGTCCTCCAGCGCCTCGACCGGCGGCATGAACACGCAAAGCCGCCCGTCGCGCGGTTCAACCGAAAGCGCGGTGCGCACCGCGCCGCCGATCTCGGTGATCTCCTGCTCGACCCGGTCCTGCTGGCCGGTCGCCGGCGTGAACGACGCCGCCTGCTGGCGGTGCGCCATTTCATCGGCGCCTTCCAGCTCTGCCGGAGCAGCGGTGGGCAAAATAGCCTCGCGTGCCGGCAGCGGCCCGCGCGGCAGCGAGGGATCGACCGGCACGATATAGGGGAACTGCGCCGGCGGCACATAGGGCAGCGTGCCGAGCGGTAAGCGGTACCCGACCGGTGAATCGCCGGGCACCAGGAACAGCCGGCCGCGCCGCGTCTTCCATTTTTCCGAGCGCCAGCGCGGTCCCGACGCCTGGCTGTTCCAGCGCTGCACCGGCAGCACATAGCCCGACGGCTTGGTCAGCCCGCGCTCGAACACTTTCGCCATGCGGCTGCGCTCTTCCGGGTCTTCCAGCTTGGAATTGGATGGATCGACATTATCAGGCAGCTTGCCTTCCTTGAGCAACCACTCGGCCGGGTCCTCATAGGCTTCGCTGACCATGGTCTTGTCGATGCCGAGTTCGCCGGCGATCGCGGTGAGCAGGTTCTCGGCCTGCTTCGGCCCGATATCGGCCTCGCTCTTTTCGCGCGCGATAAGCGACGGATCGCTCCATACCGGCTCGCCGTCGGCGCGCCAGTAAAGCGAGAAGGTCCAGCGCGGCAGGCTCTCGCCGGGATACCATTTGCCCTGGCCGTAATGCAGGAAGCCGCCGGGCGCGAACCGTTCGCGCAGTTTGCGGATCAGCGCGTCGGCCTTTTCGCGCTTGGTCGGACCGACGGCGGCGGTGTTCCATTCGGCAGACTCGAAGTCATCGATAGACACGAAGGTCGGCTCGCCGCCCATCGTCAGCCTCACGTCCCCGGCCGCAAGTGCCGCATCGACCTTGTTGCCGAGCGCATCGAGCGCCTGCCAGCTTTCGTCCGAGAACGGCTTGGTGATGCGCGGATGCTCGGCGATGCGGTCGACCCGCATCTCGAAGCCGAACTCCACGTTGGCGAAGCTCGCCATGCCGGAAATGGGGGCCGCATTGCGGAAATGCGGCGTGGCGGCGAGCGGCACATGGCTTTCGCCGGTGAGCAGGCCGGAGGTCGGGTCGAAGCCGATCCAGCCGGCGCCGGGAAGATAGACCTCGCACCAGGCATGCAGATCGGTGAAGTCGACGGCGGTTCCCGGTGGTCCATCGAGCGCGACGAGATCGGGCTTGAGCTGGATCAGGTAGCCGGAGACGAAGCGCGCGGCGATGCCGAGATTGCGCAGGATCTGCACCAGCAGCCAGCTCGAATCGCGGCATGATCCCTTGGTGGCGGCCAGCGTTTCCTCCGGCGAGAACACGCCGGTCTCCATGCGCACGATATAGGCGATCTCGCGCTGCAGCCGGGCATTGAGGTCAACGAGGAAATTGACCGTGTTCTTCGGGCTGGTATCGATGGTTTTCAGGAATGCCGAGAGCAGCGGTCCCGCCGGTTCGGGTGTGCGGTAGATGGTGAGATCGTCGCGTATCTCTTCCGGGTATTCGAACGGAAATGTCTCGGCCGACGGTTCGACGAAGAAATCGAACGGATTGTAGACCGTCATGTCGGCGACGAGGTCGACCTCGATCTTCAGCTCCGTCACCGGCTCGGGGAAGACGAAGCGGGCGAGGAAGTTGCCGTAGGGGTCCTGCTGCAGGTTGACGAAGTGGTTGGCCGGCTCGACCTTGAGCGAATGGCTCAACACTTTGGTGCGGGAGTGCGGCGCCGGCTGCAGCCTGATGATTTGAGGGCCGAGAACCACCGGCCGGTCATATTTGTAGTGGGTCAGGTGGTAGACGGCTGCCAGAATTGCCATGATGCCCCGGAAGTCGGCGTTTCGATCGCCGAACCCTGACACATCTGCCGGCCATTCTCCAAGCAGAGATGTTGCGGTGCACCTAATTTAAGCGGCCGAAGCCGGCTTAAGGCGTGTTGAGATTCAGGTCAGGCCCTGTCGAAAATGGTTGATACCGAGAACCGGAGCGGAGCGTACTTTTCGTATGTGAGCACCGGGAGCGCAGGAAACCGCCGTTTGCAGGCCGGCATCACCTGAATATCGACACAGCTTAGAAGAACGCCTGGATGCCAGTCTGCGCCCTGCCGAGGATCAGCGCATGCACGTCGTGCGTGCCCTCATAGGTGTTGACCGTCTCCAGGTTTTGCGCGTGGCGCATCACGTGGTAGCCGATCTGGATGCCGTTGCCGCCATGCATGTCACGGGCCTGGCGGGCGATGTCGAGCGCCTTGCCGCAATTGTTGCGCTTGACGATCGAGATCATTTCCGGCGCCATTTTGCCTTCGTCCATCAGCCGCCCGACCCGCAGCGACGCCTGCAGCGCCAAGGCAATCTCGGTCTGCATGTCGGCGAGCTTCTTCTGGTAAAGCTGCGTGCCGGCCAGCGGCTTGCCGAACTGCTTGCGGTCGAGGCCGTACTGGCGGGCGCGGTGCCAGCAATCTTCCGCGGCTCCCATCGAGCCCCAGGAGATGCCGTAGCGGGCCCGGTTGAGGCAGCCGAACGGGCCGCCAAGGCCCTTGGCGTTGGGCAGCAGCGCATCCTCGCCGACTTCGACGCCTTCCATCACCACTTCGCCGGTGATCGACGCCCGCAGCGACAGCTTGCCGCCGATCTTCGGCGCCGAAAGCCCCTTCATGCCCTTTTCCAGCACGAAGCCGCGTATCTCGTCCTTGCCGTTCTCGCCCTTCAACTTCGCCCAGACGACGAACACGTCGGCGATCGGCGCGTTGGAAATCCACATCTTGGAGCCGCTGAGCTTGTAGCCGTTCGCCGTCTTCTCGGCGCGCGTCTTCATGCCGCCTGGGTCCGAGCCTGCATCCGGCTCGGTCAGGCCAAAGCAGCCGATCCACTCACCGCTGGCGAGCTTGGGCAGGTACTTCTTGCGCTGCTCTTCGGAGCCATAGGCATGGATCGGATACATCACCAGCGACGACTGCACGCTCATCATCGAGCGGTAGCCGGAATCGACGCGCTCGACCTCGCGCGCCACCAGCCCGTAAGTCACGTAGTTGGCGCCGAGACCGCCATACTCTTCCGGGATGGTGATGCCGAGCAGGCCGGCCTCGCCCATCTCGCGAAAGATGCCGGCATCGGTCTTTTCATTGAGATAGGCGTCCTCGATCCTGGGCGCCAGCTTGTCGGCGGCGAAAGCCGCCGCACCGTCGCGCACCATGCGCTCGTCTTCCGAAAGCTGGTCCTCGATCAGGAACGGGTCTTCCCAGACGAATGCATTCTTGTCGGCGGCCATGGCGTTCTCCCAGACTCGTGCATGCCGACCAAAGTGCTTAGTGGCTTTGGGAACAACGACATGCGTGAAGCAAAATCTTGGCCCGGCTTATCGGCCCGCGGCCGGAAAAAATCAAACGAAATTGCTTCACCGATCAATGAGCGTTAGTAATGGATGATGAGTGTCCAACGTCGCCTTTTGCCCAACATCAGCGCCCTCGCAGCCTTCGAGGCGGTGGCCCGTCTTGGCAGCTTCACCGCCGCTGCTCAGGAACTGGACCTGACCCAGGGCGCGGTCAGTCGGCAGATAAGATTGCTGGAGGATCAATTCGGCCGCCGGCTGTTCGAGCGCGACAGCCGCAATGTCAGGCTGTCGGCACCGGGTGAAATCTATGCCGAGGCGGTGCGTTCGGCGCTTGGCCAATTGCGTGACGCAGCGCTTGGATTGATGAGCAATCGGCATAGTGGCATCCTCAACTTGGCTATTCTGCCGACCTTCGGCACGCGCTGGCTGATGCCGATGATCCCTGATTTCGTCGAAAACAACCCTGATATCACCATCAACTTCGTCACCCGCGTTGGCCGCTTCGACTTCGCTCGCGAACGGCTGGATGCCGCCATCCACTATGGCTTGCCCGACTGGCCGGAGGCCGACTCGACGCTGCTGGTGCGCGAGACGGTGGCGCCCGTGGTGTCACCCGAATTCCTCGCTGGCCGCGCCATCGCCACCCCGGCCGATATCGGCCGCTTGCCGCTGCTGCACATGGCGACGCGCCCCGGTGCCTGGACCGAATGGTTCGAGCATCAGGGCCTGAGCGCGCCGACCGGGCCGGGCATGCAGTTCGAACAGTTCGGCACCGCCGCCCAGGCCTGCATGGCGGGGCTCGGCGTGGCGCTGTTGCCGCTGATCCTCATCGCCGGCGAATTGCAGCGCGGCCAGTTGGTGCCGGCGCCCGGCCAGCCCATGCAAAGCCGCAGCGCCTATTATCTCGTCGTCCCGCACGACAAGCGCGGCCATCCGCCCGTCGCCAGCTTTCGCGACTGGCTGCTGGGCCAGGTTGAGAAGGAGCCGGCCGTTCTGGCGTGGTAGCTACTTCCGCTTCAGCGCATCGGCAAGCGCCGCACCGAACGCACCTTGCTGGGCCGGGCGTTCCGGCTGGCGCTGTGGCGTCGGCGAACGTGGCGCCGATCTGCCGCCGCCATTGTCGCGCGGCCCGCCGCGCGATGCACCACCTTCGCCGCCGTCCTTGCGCATGGAAAGGGCGATGCGCTTGCGCTTGATGTCGACCTCGACGACGCGCACCTTGACCACATCGCCAGCCTTGACCACCTCATGCGCGTCCTTGATGAACCGGTCGGCGAGTTGCGAGACATGCACCAGTCCGTCCTGGTGCACGCCGATATCGACGAAAGCGCCGAAGGCGGCGACATTGGTGACCGTGCCTTCCAGCAGCATGCCGGGCTTCAGATCCTTGATGTCGTCGATACCGTCGGCGAAAGTCGCCGTCTTGAAGCCGGGGCGCGGATCGCGGCCCGGCTTTTCCAGCTCCGCCAGGATGTCGCGCACCGTCGGCAGGCCGAAACGCTCATCGACGAAGACACGCGGGTCGAGCGCTTTGAGCGCGGCACTGTCGCCCATCAACGAGCGCACATCGCGCCCGCAGGCGGCGACGATCTTCTTGGCCACGCCATAGGCCTCCGGATGCACTGACGAGGCGTCGAGCGGCTCGCTGCCATTGGCAATGCGCAGGAAGCCGGCGGATTGTTCGAACGCGCGTGGTCCAAGGCGCGGCACCTTCAACAGGTCGCGCCGGCTGGCGAAGGGTCCGGTCGCATCGCGATGCGCGACGATGGCGTCGGCCAGCGACGCGCCGAGACCCGAAACCCGCGCCAGCAACGGCGCCGAAGCGGTGTTGAGATCGACGCCGACCGCGTTGACCGCGTCCTCGACCACCGCCTCCAGCGAACGGCCGAGCCGGTACTGGTCGACATCATGCTGGTACTGGCCGACGCCGATCGACTTGGGCTCGATCTTGACCAGTTCGGCGAGCGGATCCTGCAGCCGCCGCGCGATCGACACCGCGCCGCGCAGCGACACGTCGAGGCCGGGGAATTCCGCTGCCGCCGTCGCCGATGCCGAATAGACCGAGGCGCCCGCTTCGCTGACGATCACCTTGAGCGGCTTCGGCCCTGAATCCGACGGCATGTCGGACAGCATGTCCGCCACCAGCTTTTCCGTCTCGCGGCTGCCGGTGCCGTTGCCGATCGAAATCAGCTCGACCTTGTGCAAGCGAATGAGCTTCGCCAGTTCGGCCTGTGTGCCGCGCACATCGTTCCTCGGCGGAAACGGATAGACCGTCGTCGTTGTCAGCACCTTGCCGGTGCCGTCCACCACAGCCACCTTGACGCCGGTGCGGATGCCGGGATCCAGGCCCATCGTGGCACGCGAACCGGCGGGCGCGGCCAACAGCAGATCCTTGAGGTTGCGGGCAAAGACGTGGATCGCTTCCTCCTCGGCCCGCTCGCGCAGGTCGCGCATCAGGTCGAGCGTCAGGTGCAACGACAGTTTGATCCGCCAGGTCCAACCGGCGACCTCCATCAACCAGCGATCGCCCGGCAGGCTGCCACCGATGGCATAGGCATTGGCGATCATCCGCTCGACCGGCTTCACCGGCGAGGTGTCATCGGCATCGACCTCGATGTCGAGCGACAGCACTTCCTCGTTGCGGCCGCGCAGCATTGCCAGCGCCCGGTGGCTCGGCACATTTGCCCAGCGCTCGACATGGTCGAAATAGTCGGAGAACTTCGCGCCGGCCTCCTGCTTGCCGTCGACCACCCTGGCGCGCATGAAGGCGCGCTCCTTCATGTAGGTCCGCAATTTGCCGACCAGGTCGGCATTCTCGGCGAATTGTTCCGACAGGATATCGCGCGCACCCTCGAGCGCCGCCTTGGCATCGGCCACCTCCCCGGTGACATAGGCGAGCGCCAGCTCGGCAGGCACCAATGCACGGTTCGCGAGGATGGCCTCCGCCAGTGGCCCCAGCCCACGCTCCCTGGCAATCTCGGCCTTGGTGCGCCGCTTCGGCTTGTAAGGCAGATAGATGTCTTCCAGTTCCGCCTTGGTGGTGGCGGCGATGATCTTGCCTTCAAGCTCCGTGGTCAGCTTGCCCTGCTCGCGGATGGAACCGAGGATGGTGTCGCGGCGCGCGTCGAGTTCGCGCAGATAGGCAAGACGCTCGGAAAGCAGCCGCAGTTGCGTATCGTCCAGCCCGCCGGTCACCTCCTTGCGGTAACGCGCCACGAACGGCACCGTCGCGCCCTCGTCGAGCAGTTCGATCGCCGCGGCCGCCTGTTCTGGCCGCGCGGCGATCTCGGCCGCGATGATGGCTGCGATGCGCTTGATGTCGGATGCCATGTCGTTCCTGCTCTCGTCGAAAAGAGCGCGACCATAGGCGCAGACTTCCAGTCCGCCAACCGCCGCGTTTCCGTCAGCCCGGCGGTCCACAGGAAAGCACGGGCTGACTTGGCGCTCAGGCGCGGTCTTAAGGTGTGTTGAGATTCAGGTTAGGCCGAGGCGAAAACGATGGCTTTCGAGAACCGGAGCGGAGCGGACATTCAGGTCCGTGAGCACCGGAAGCGCAGAAAGCCGTCGTTTGCAGGCCGGCATCACCTGAATATCAGCACACCTTAGACCATCCGGCTCAGGGCCTCGAAAAAGGCGACGATCTCCACATCGAGCGGATCGTCGACCGGCTCCGGCTGCGACGACATCTTGGCGATCACCACTTCGGCCTTCGGATCGACATAGAGCCATTGGCCATGGATGCCAAGGCCGAAGAAGGCACCGCTTGTCCCACCGGTCTGGTACCATTTGTTGCGGTAGCGTCCTTGCGGCAGAAGGAAGGCCATGGTGCCGCGCTGCCAGGCTTCGGAACTGCCGCCGGTGCTGGTCGTGTCGCGCACCCAAGCCTCCGGCACGATGCGCTGGCCATTGGCCATGCCGCCTTGCCGCATCATTTCGCCGACACGGGCCAGATCGCGCGGCGTCACCGAAATGCCGCCGGCGGTACGTGCCGTGCCTTCCATGTCGACGCCGATCGAGGCTTCGCTGACGGCGCCGAGCGGCAGCCACAGCTTCTCGCGCATCAGGTCGTTGAAGCGCTGGCCGGACGCCCGCTCGAGCAGGATGCCGAGCAGGTCGGAATTGGGCGAGCGATAGCGGAAGGTCTGGCCATGCGGCTCGGCCAGCCGCTGCAGCGTCAGGATGAATTCGCGCAGGCTTTCCGTACCGCCGCCCGGGTTCCACAGCGTGGCGCGGCGATAGCGGGCAAAGTCGCTTTCCGGGTCCAGGTACGCTTCCTCGAAATCGAGGCTGACGCTCATGTCGAGCACATGCCGCACGCTCGCATCGCCATAGGCTGAGCCGGCGGCTTCAGGGATATAGGCCGTCACCGGCGCTTCCGGGTCGAACACCCCCTCGCCTTCCAGTATGCCGGCGACAATCGCGGTCAGCGACTTGCTGATCGAAAAGATGATGTGGCGGGCGCCGAAATCCATGTGCGGCGCGAACCAGTCGCCGACGATCTTGCCACCCTTCATCACCGTCAGAGCATCGGTACTCGATCGTACGAGGAACTCGGCCACCGTCTCGGGAGCGCTCGCCACCGTGACCTTGTCGCCAAGCAGGCCACTCAGATCCCGCACCGGCGCCTCGACAAGGCCCGGCGCTGCCGCCACGCGTGCGGTCGGCACCAGTTCGCCCAGATTCTGGAACGACCAGCGGTTGAACGGGTTTTCGCGCCAGTTGGCGAGCAGCACCTCGTTGCGGCGGAAGCCATGGCGGATTTCGAACGCGGTCTTGCCGGTCATGGCATTTCCTTCCAGGTCGTTTCTTTTGGGATTTAGCTGAGTGCGGCGGCGATGGCGTGCACGGCCTTCAGCGTCGCCATGGAATAGGCTAGATTGCTGAAATCCGGATAGGTCGAAAGCTTCACCACGACCATTCCGGTGTTCCAGTCGATATGGATCATCTGTCCGAACACGCCCCGGCACATCAGCGCGCGCGAGCGCGGATCCTCGATCCAGAACTGGTTGCGATAGCTGCCTTCCGGCAGGCTGGGGCTGAAATCCGGTCCGTGCCTGCCATTGCGCGTCGCCTCGATCCAATCGGCCGGCACGATGCCGCCGCCATTGTCGAGGATCAGCTGGCCAAAGCGGCCATAGTCGCGCAGCGTTGCGTTGAAGCCACCATCGGCCACCGCATAGCCGGCGCTGTCGACGGTGAAGCAGGCGCTTTCATCAGTGCCGAGCTTCTGCCAGAGTTCTTCCGAAACCAGCTGCGGCAGACGCTTGCCCGTCACCCGTTCCATGATGAAGGCGAGCACATCGGTCTCGATCGAGCGGTACTCGAACGCGGCCCCATGCGGGCGGACCGTTTCCTTCAAGCCCAGGATCAGCTCGAACACATGCGAGGGCCAGCGGAAGGCCGGATCGCTGCCCGGCGGCACCGGCTTCCACCCGGTGGCGACATCGACCTGACCGATGTCGGAATAGCGGTCGGTATACTCCTCGGAGAAACGCACCCCGCTCGTCATGTCGAGCACGTGCTGGACGCTGGCGCCGGCCCAGCCTGTTTGCGCCAGTTCCGGCAGATAGGTCGTCACCGGCTTGGCCGGATCGATCAGGCCGCGGCCGACCAATATGCCAAACACCGAGCCGGTGACGGACTTCGCCATCGACTGCGACAGGTGCAGCGTGCGCTCGCCCATGCCGTTGAAATAGCGTTCGTAGGCGACCTTGCCGTGCTTGAGCACCAGGAAGCCATCGGTGTAGGTCTCGTCGAGCAGCCCGGCGAGCGTTGTCGGCTTGCCCTCGCCGTCCTCGACCGCCAGCCCGTCGAGATCCACCTCGGCGCGTTCGAGACGGTGTCGGTGGCCATTGCCGCGCCAGACTTCGGCGGTCGGCAGGATTTCGCGGATATGCTGGAACGCCCAGCGGTTCCAGGGCGGCCTATCCCAGTCGAGCTTCGGCGGCACCATGACGGGCGGCGAGCCCTGCATGATCGGCGGCCGCGGATCGGAATTGCGGTAAGATCTCATGGAACCCTCCCCGTAAGCGCAAAGAAGGGAGGCCGAAGCCTCCCTTCCGCTGGACTTTAGACCGAACCTATTTGCGCAAATTGGTCCAGATCTTGTTGTAAATTTCCACCACATCCGGCGGACAGGGCGGAACGAACTCCGCCGCCGGGGCACCGGCCGGGGGGTTGATTTCAGGCGACGCGGCGAAATCAGCCGGCAGGAACTTGTGGCTGCCGGCAATACCATTGTCGTAGCCTGCGAATTCCGAGATCAGCGCAGCGTTTTCCGGAGCCATGATGAAATCCTGGAACAGCTTGGCATTTTCGAGGTTCTTGGCGCCCTTCAGCACCGCCACATTGTCCATCCAGCCTTCGATGCCTTCCTTCGGATAAGCATATTTGATTGCCGGGATTTTCTGGCGCGCTCGATAGGTCGCGCCGTTCCACGCTTGCGTTACGATGACGTCTCCGGAGGTGATCTTGGTGATCGTGTCGTAACTGAAGGTCTTCCATGACGGCTTGGCGGCCGTCAGGATGTCGTTGATTTTCTTCAGGTCGGCCTTGTCGGCGCCACAGCGCGGCACGCCGGCATAGCGCTCCGCTGCATGCATGACGGTGTTGACATCGTCGAGCATGTTGATCTGGCCCTTCAACTCGTCCGGCGGGTTGAACAGGATCGCCAGCGTGTCGATGTTGCCCTTGTACTTGTCGGTGTTGACTTCGAACGTCGTAGTGCCGAACTGCCATGGCGCGGTGTAGTGGCGGCCGCTGTCCCAATAGATGTCGAGGAAACGCGGGTCGATGTTCTTGCCATTCGGCATCGCGGCGGGCTCGGTCTTTTCGAGCAGACCCTCGTCGACCATGATCTTCACGGTGTAGTCCGATGGCACCACGATGTCATAGCCGGAATTGCCGGCGCGCACTTTCGACAGCATGGTTTCGTTGGAGTCGTAGTCGTCCAGCGTGACCTTGACGTTGTACTGCTTTTCGAATTTTTCGATCAGCTTGGGATTGGTATAGTCACCCCAATTGTAGATGTGCAACTCGCCATCGGCGAGCGCAGGCACTGCCCATAAAAGCGCTGCCGTCGAAACGGCGGCCATCAGTTTCCTAGACATTTTGTTCTCCTTTGCCTTCCCATTAATTCACTTGGCGCGTCGGCGCGCGATGAGGAACGATACCGAGACGAAGAGGATCGAGACCAGGAGCAGGATGGTGGAGATGGCATTGATCTCCGGCGTCATCGGCCGCCTGATCTGGTTCCAGATATAGAGAGGCAGCGTCGTCTGCCCGGGCCCCGCGACGAGCTGCGTGATGGTGAAATCGTCGAAAGACACGATGAAGGCGAGTGCGGCGCCAGACAGAATGCCGGGGACAAGCAACGGCAATGTTATGCGCCGGAAGGCATGCCAGGGTGTGGCATAAAGATCGGCCGCGGCGGATTCGAGCGTCAGATCCATGTCCTCCAGGCGCGCCCGGATCGGCATATAGGCGAAAGGAATGCAAAACACGGTGTGGGCAAGGATCAGATTGCCAATGCCGAAATTCAGCCCGAAGGCGCCGGCGATCAAGGCAAAGAAGGACAAGGTCGCCACTGCTGTGATGATTTCGGGGACCATCAGCGGCAGGTTGATAACCATGAAGGCCGCCGGAAGCCCGCGCCAGGGTTTCACCCGCGTCATGCCGATCGCCGCCAGCGTGGCGCATATGGTCGAAATCACGGTCGCGCTCGTCGAAATGATCAGCGTGTTCTTGGCAGCGTTGTGGAATTCCTCATTGAGCAGCGCGCTCCCGTACCAGCTCAGGCCAACACCCTCCCAATGGGTGACGAGCGAACCGGTGTTGAACGAAAAGATCATCAGGATCAGGATCGGCACATAGAGCACGCCAACGCATATGATGGCGATGGTGCGGAAGCCCGGCTGGTCCTTGATATCGACGTTGCGGGGATCAGCCATGCTGGACTTTCCCCGACGTGTTGCGAACGTAGAAATAGAGCGCGACCAGCACAGCAGCCATCAGGATCAGCGCTTGCGCACAGCCGAGCGGCCAGTTGCGCCCGGAACCGAACTGCTGGGCGATGAGATCGCCGATCATCAGGTGGATGCCGCCGCCAAGGATAAGCGGCGTCACATAGGCGCCGAGGGCGGGAATAAAGACCAACAGACAGCCCGCGATGATGCCCGGCAGCGACAGCGGAATGATCACCCGCCAAAGAGCTTGCCGGCGTGTCGCATAGAGGTCGTTGGCGGCTTCGACCAGCCGGAAATCAAGCTTCTCCAGGCTGGCATAGAGCGGCAGGATCATGAATGGCAGGAATGAATACAGCAGGCCGAGTTGGATGGCGAAATTGGTGTAGAGCATGGTGATCGGCTTCTCGATCACGCCAAGCCCCATCAAAAGATTGTTGATGAGGCCTTCGTCGCGAATGATGAACATGATGGCCAGCGTACGTACCAGAAGGTTCGACCAGAACGGAATGGTGATCAGCAGCACCCACCAGTTGCGCTGTGCCGGTGTCCGCGTCGCCATGAAATAGGCGGTTGGAAAACCAAGCAGCAGGCAGATGACCGTCGTCACCACTGCGAACAGAAACGAGCGCAGATAGATGATCAGGAAATCCGGCGTAAACTGCAGCGTGTCGTCGAAAATGTCCTGCTGGAACAGGAAGTTAAGATAGGCGTCCGTCGAAAACTTCCACTGGACGCCACCATAGGGCGCGGCCTCGAGAAACGAATAGACTAGGATAATCAGCAGCGGCAACACGCCGAAAATACCGATGATGACCAACGCCGGCGTAGCCAGCAGGCGATTGCGGCGGCTCGCGGCCCGCTCCGCTTTGGCTTCGAACAACGCAGCCCGGGAAACAACGTTTGCCATCAGTCCCTCAAAATCCGGGCGCCGTCGTCCTCGAACACGATACCGACCTTGGCGCCGGGTTCGAACGTCACCGCGCCGGACCGGCTGTTCTGCTGGCGCACGATGAAGTTGTCACCGCTATCAAGCTTCACGTGATAGTGGGTATCGGTGCCGAAATAGACGACGTTCGCCAAAGTTCCGGCGACCGTGCCTTTGGACGCGTCGGCGATCAGATCCGCATGCTCCGGCCGAACCACGACCGTCACCGCATCGGAGGGATCGAAGTCTTCCGGGAACCCTGCCGCCACGATTGCGTCGGAAGCGAGCTTGACGGTGGCGACACCGGATTTCTTCGACACCACGGTCCCCTTGAGGAAATTGGTCTCGCCGATGAAGTCGGCGACGAACCGCTCGGCCGGGCGGTCGTAGATGTCGCGTGGCGAGCCTACCTGGAGGATCTTGCCGGCCGACATGACCGCGATGCGGTCCGACATGGTCAGGGCTTCTTCCTGGTCGTGGGTAACGAAGATGAAGGTGATGCCGGTTTCGTGCTGCAGCCGCTTCAACTCGATCTGCATTTCCTTGCGCAGCTTGTAGTCGAGTGCGGAGAGCGGCTCGTCGAGCAGCAGGACCTTCGGCTGTGGTGCGAGCGCCCGGGCCAACGCCACTCGCTGCTGCTGGCCGCCGGAGATCTGGCTGGTGCGGCGATTGCTCAGCGCTTCCATCTTGACCAGCTTCAGCATCTGGGCGACGCGCGCCGCAATCTCCGCCTTCGGCTTGCCCAGCATTTCCAGACCGAAGCCGATATTGTCGGCCACCGTCATGTGGGGAAACAGCGCATAGGACTGGAAGACGGTGTTGACCGGCCGCTTGAACGGCGGCAGCGGCGCGATGTCTTGTCCGTAGAGCAGGATTTCGCCGGCACTCGGAAAATCAAAGCCGGCTATTAGCCGCAACAACGTCGTTTTTCCGCAGCCGGATGGTCCCAGCAGTGTGAAGAACTCGTTCTCGCGGATCGATACCGAGACCGTGTCGAGGGCAGCGACCTGCCCCTCACCCGATCCGAAAATTTTGCTGACGTTTACTACTTCAATCGCATTCCGATCCGGTTTGTCCGGCACGATTACGCCTCATCGTTGACCCCGCTCTTGCTGGCGGAGCTGTTCCCCTGTTGGATGTGATCATACGCCCGGTATGTTGGCAAGCCCGGCATTGAATCACAGTTCAGTTAGTAGTCTTGGGGTAGCAAGCCCCATGCCACAGTCAGGCTTGGTAGGTGATTTTGCCGCCACAGATGGTCGTCACCGGCCGCACCGTATGCAACGCTTCCGGGGCAGTCCTCTCGATATCGGCCGACAAAACGACAAGATCCGCCAGATAACCCGGCTTCAGCACGCCTTTGCGGTCTTCCATGAATTCGCTGTAGGCGCCCTCGACCGTATAGCCGGCAAGCGCTTCATGCAGCGAGAAACTCTGGTCCGGCAAGCCTTCTGCCCAAGGTTTGCGCATGACCGCAGCTTGGATGCCCAGGATCGGATCAACCGGCGAGACTGGCCAGTCGGAAGCGAACACGACGCGGGCGCCAGCATCCTTGAGCGTGCGCCAGGCATAGCTCAGCGGCCACTTGTCGCGACCGATGCGCGAAATCGTCGGCTCCAGCGGAAAGTTCATGGCGCCGGGCGGATGCGGCGGTTGCATCGAAGCGATGACGCCAAGTTCGGCGAACCGAGGCACATCCGTCGGGGTGGTGACCTCGATATGCTCGACGCGGTGACGGCTGTCGCGCTTGCCATTGGCCTTTTGCGCCGCCTGATAACCGTCGAGCACTGCGCGGACTGCGCCGTCACCGATCGAATGAACGGCGATCTGCAGGCCTCTGCGGTCGGCCTCCACCGCCACCTCGGCGAAGTGCTCGGGCGTGAACAATGGCTCGCCGCGCCAGCCGGGACGGTCGGCATAGTCGTCGACCATCACGGCGGTCCAGGAATCGAGCACGCCGTCATAAAACACCTTGACCATGCCCGAGGACAGCCATTCGGACTTGTAGGTCGCGGCCATGGCAGACGCTTTTTCAAGTATACCCAGCTCCATGAAGTTCTTGAAATGGAACGGGATTTTTGTACGGCATATGAGCCGCCCTTCTTGCTCCAGGCCGGCAAGCAACTCAAGCTGGTAGAGGTTGCCGTCCATGTTCTGGATCGACGTGATGCCGTGGCGGGCGCACCATTCCAGGCCGCGATGCATCAGATCCCGATCGGCGGCAAGCTCCTCGGCGGACGGATAGGGCTCCGGCTCGCCACCCGTAAGACCGAGCCGTGTGCGGTTCTGCCCGAAATGCTCCAGGATCGGGCCGAAAGCCTCGCCCTCGCGCAATTCGCCCGCCGCGAGGCCATCGGCACCCATAACGATCTCATTGCCCGGTCCCAATTCCCTGCCATGCAGGAGGCCCGCCTCTTCCAGCGCCTTGGTGTTCGCCCACATCGTATGATGGTCGGAGGCCGACATGGCGAACGGGCGATCGGGGATGATTTGGTCGAGATGGTGGCGCGTGACCGGCTCGGGCAGGATCGCATAGTCGACGCCGGCGCCGATCAGAAGCCTGGCATTGGGCCGCGCCGCGGCAAAGGACTGGATAGCATCGCGCAAGGCATCGAAGCCATGCACGCCAGCCAGATGCAGATTGTCGAGTTCAGCCGCGCCGCCGAACAGATGCATGTGTGCTTCGATGAAACCAGGCAGGACCGAACCGCCCTTGGCGTCGATCACCTGTGTGGCCGTTCCCTTGAGCTCTTCGATTGCAGCGCGGCTGCCGATGGCGAGGATGGCGCCGTCCTTGACGGCGACTGCCTCGGCGGCGGGATTGTCATCGTCCATGGTCAGCACACGACCATTGATGACGATCAGATCCGCACTACGACCCGCACCCGTGACAGACATCGCGACTCCGCGCTTTTGATGACCGATTGAGACCGACAGTCCTGCGCTCAACGACCTGCCGCTCCACCGGAGCGGCGCCACGGAACAAAAACGATGCCAGTCCGCTGCCTTCGAAATTCCCCTTGTTATCCCTGAGGACAGCGTGGATAAAGAATGCGATTGATTATTCGCGTTTGTCAACATGCGGAATTTAGAATGTATTGTGGGCAGCATCCTCCGCCTGTGTTCGGACCGGGCGGGGAACGAGGACATCAAGCAGTGAAGCGCAGTCTCGATCGCAAAACCAGGATAGCGCTCGAGCCGCGCAAGCAGCCGCGGCAACAGCGCTCGAGCAAGGTGGTCGACCGGATTCTCGACGCGGCGCTGATCTTGACGCGGGAGCAAGGAACCAGGACGCCGACGACGCTTGCCATCGCGCAGCGCGCGGGCCTGTCGGTTGGTTCGATCTATCAATACTTTCCCAACAAGGAAGCCATTCTTCTGGACCTCGCCCGGCGCTGGCTGTCATCCTTTCCCGAGGTGATCGCGAAGCGCATCAAGGTCGCCCCGCCCACCAACCGCGAAGAGTTCCGGCGGGAAGTGCGCAAGCTCTTCATCGACACGTCCAGGCTCTATCTCGAGAACGCCACCCTTATGCCGGTGATCGAGGCTATTTCAGGCAACGCCGACCTCAGGCCGATCCAGAACGAATATGACGAGCAGATCATCGCGCTTTACGCCGCCTGGCTGCGACACGTGAACCCTGCGCTGGAAGACAAGATCGCCAAACGGCTCGGCCTGGTCATGATGGAGGTCGGGCACGCCTGCCGGCTTGTCGGCATGAAAAGAGATCGCAAGACGTTCGACCTCATCGAGGACGATGTCGAATCCATGTGGCTCGCTTTGGTGACGCCCTATCTCAACCTTGACTGACTTCGCACATCGAGAGGAACCTTATGAAGACTGTCTATTCGCCGCTTCATGCCGGCCATACCGGCCAGATGGAATTGGTCACATCAGCCATCGTGCCGGGTTTTGAGAAGCCTTCGCGGGCCGAATTCATCAAGGCGCGGGTCGAAAGCGAGAAGCTTGGTCCGATCATCTTGCCGCTCGAGCATGATCTTGCCGCCGCCAGGCGTGTCCACAAGGTCGACTACATCGACTTCCTGCCGACGGTCTGGCCGCAATGGACGGAAGCCGGCTTCAAGGGCTCGGCGATGCCTTTCACCTGGCCGACGCGCGGCCTGCGCGGCGACGTGCCGCCAAAGCGCATCGACGCCCTGCTCGGCTACTATTCCTTCGATGGCGGCGCCACGTTCGTCGAAGGCACCTGGACCGCGATCAAGTCGTCCTATGACGTGGCGCTCACCGCCGCTGGCCTGGTCAAGGGTGGTGAGGCCTCCGCCTTCGCGCTCTGCCGTCCGCCCGGCCATCACGCCGGTGCCGGCTTCATGGGCGGCTATTGCTACATCAACAACGCCGCCGTCGCCGCGCAATGGTTCCGCGACCAGGGCGCGGCCCGTGTCTCCATCCTCGATGTCGACTACCACCACGGCAACGGCACGCAGGAAATCTTCTATGACCGCGCCGACGTGCAGGTCATCAACCTGCATGGCGACCCGATGACGGAGTATCCGTTCTTCCTCGGTCATGCCGACGAACGCGGCGCCGGTACGGGCGAAGGCTTCAACATCAATTATCCGATGCCGTTCGGCACCGATTGGGGCGCCTGGAACGCCTCTCTTGAGGACGCCTGCGTCAAGCTTGCCGCCTATGCGCCGGACATCGTCGTCGTTTCGCTGGGTGTCGACACCTTCGAGAAGGATCCGATCAGCCAGTTCAAGCTGAAGACATCGGACTATCCCAAGATCGGCCGCCGCATCGCCAAACTTGGCCTGCCGACATTGTTCGTCATGGAAGGCGGCTATGCCGTCGAGGAGATCGGCATCAACGCCGTCGGCGTGCTGACCGGTTTCGAGGACAAGTAGGAAGCAACGGGGGCGCAAGCGCCCCCTCGTTTCCAACTAGGCGGCAGCACCAGTGCTCGGCGTGGCCATCGGTGCGGATGCCTTGCGTGAGCGGCCGAGATAATAGACCGCCGCCGCCGCGATCACGCCGGCCGCCAGGATGCCCGCCGCCAGGACCGGCCGGTACCAGAACCAGGCAATCGCAATCGTAGTCGTGCCAACCAGGATCGACAGGAAGAAGGCGATAATGCCGGTTCCCATCCGCGCCATGCTGCCGAGGAGCGGGATGACGTCGAGGATCACGCCGATCGGGCCGAGGAACAGGGCAAAGCCGATGGTCAGCAGCAGCAGGCCGGCGGCGCGCAGCAGCCACGTGATCAGCGTGTTTGCACTGACCGCCTCGGCGAACATCTTGTCGGCCGGCACGGCGCCGGTGTCGACCATCAGCAACGCATCGCCCGCCTCTGTCTGGTAAGGCTCGAACCGGCTACCGGCCTGGCGCGCGACGATGCTGACCACGCCGAGCGGCGCCAACTCATAGCCGATGCGATAATCGCCCAGCGCCGGCGATGTCGTGTCGGCGCCGAGATAGATCTTGCCGTCGACGACGTTGATGGGCTTGGCGCCGGTATAAGCAGCCTTGATCGCAGCCGCTTGGCTGGAGGCGAGCGAATAGTCCTTGTCGCCTTCGATACGGTCAAGCACCGGCGTATCGAGATCGAACGCGACAAGCTTGCCGTCCGGAATCTGGAAGGTCTTGCTGTGGATTTCCATCGGCGGATTCTGGTGGCCGTCCGGCTTCTTGAAATCCGATGAGTCGATCTGGCTGTCGTCCCACACCTTGGAATAGGAGTAGGTCGTCACCGTCTCCTCGCCACCGCCCAGCTTCTTCGTCATCTCCGACTTGGATTCCTCTTTCCACTGGTACATCTCGGCGGTGCGCGACAGGCGCAGCCCTTGCGCCGCGATGCCGAAATCCGGATCGGACAGGCCGCTGTCGGCCGTCACCGGCCCGCTGACATGCACCAGCTTGCCGTCATTGGCGGCATCGACGCTGTCGGCCCCTACCGAGACCACGGCACCCGCGCCCTCGGCCAGCGAGCGCGCCGTCTGCACCGCGCGGCCCTCATTCCAGAACAGCCCGATCACCATCAGCACAATCAAAAGCAGGCCGAAGATGACCCCGCCGACCGCACGCTTGATCCGCCCGAACCACGAGACGGATGTAACTTCCCGAAATGAATCGCTCATCGTTTCCCCCGAAACCAAGATTTCCGCCGCGCCGGTCTTGTCGCCCGCGGACACGGCTGCAAGAGGCGCCCACCTCTTCAGTCGCTCCGGAACCTACCGGAATCGATCGGCCGCCGATATGGCTGGCTTGCAACCAGAGCCGGCTTTTCGTGTCCCGGTCTCGAAAGGCGCGAAAATGGGTCTCTGAGTCGCATGCGAGTCGACGCGATTCGATTTTGTCAAATCGCATTTGATGTCGGATTCATCTGCGGATAGATTAGAAGCGAATCAGCCGGTCCTCGGGGGGCGGCGACCACCCAAAGTCTCACGTTCCGGAGTTTTCCGGCGCCAGACGCGGACGTCTTCGCGTTCCCTGAATGGATTCGGATCTGGTTGGCGCAACTCTGCGCCACGTGTGTGTCTTCGTCAAAGTAATGCGTATTCGGGTTCGGCGGCTGGCTTCCAGCATCCGGACAGCAGAAACGATTCCGGCCAAAAGCAACAAGAATGAGCAGTCCCGCCGCGCAACTTCAATCCGACACATTGGGCTCGCGCCTGGCGTCGCGCGGTGATCTGACCAGCTTTTTCATGCAACTGACCGCCGAGATCGGCGCCGACAGCTACATGCTCGTCGCCATCGTCCACGACCAGGACCGCAACGACGCGCGCATCGTCTCGTCCAACTGGATTTTCGACGCCATCGAACTGATCGGCAAGCGGCTGATCGCCGGCCTTGCGCAAGGGGCGCTCACCGTCGCGCCCGGCATCCGTCCGAAGCCGCTGGTGGCGGCCCAGGCACCAGACGCCGACGGCCTGGTCACCGGCGAGGAGGCCCGCCTTCTTGACGTGCTTGGCCATGCCGAAATCTATTCGCTGCGCCTCCATGTCGGCCGTCAGCGCCTGTTCGCCTTGTTCTCGGCGGCGACCGCCGGCAGCATCGACCCGCCGGCGCTGATGAAGGCCCAGCTGAAGTGCTGCTACGCGCTCTCGAACATCCCGCAACTGATCGCCGCCGCCGCCATGCAGGATCCGCTGTCGGATCGCGAGCGCGAATGCCTGTTCTGGGTCTCCGAAGGCAAGACCACCGACGAGGTGGCCGTCATCCTTGGCGTCTCTTCCAACACCGTCAACAGTTACATCACCCACGCGATCCAGAAATTCGCGGCCAGCAACCGCGCGATGGCCATCGCCACGGCGATCAGGAGCGGCATCATTTGAAAAACGCCGACATCAAGGAGGCTGCCGAAGCCCTTTTCAACGAGCAGCGCAATCCGTTCGGCGCCTTTTCGCTCGGTTCCGAAACCCATCACGCCGTCACCATTCCCGATGCCGTGCGCCGCTGCCGCTGGATCGCCGTCGACATCAACGCGGCGGCCTTCGGCCTGTTCTTCGTCAGCCCGTCGCCGGAGCGGGCACGGCTCGTCCCTTGCTTCGATTCCGACTATCCCGGCGTTGGGGTAGCGACGAAATTCATTTCAGGCGCCAATGGCGAGGAGATCGTGCGCCACACCCGCATCTCGACGGAGCCGCGCTGGTGGACCGACGACGGCTTGGCTGCCGCGGCGGAGACGTTCCGCAATCTTGCCTGGACCGAGCAGATGGCGCCACTGGCGCCAGGCACCAGCGGCATCGCATTCCCCGTCCACGCAGACCGCGGGCAATGCGGCCTCGTCGTTTTCCTCGGTTCGGAGATTATCTTGCCGCAGGACGCGCTCTACGAAATCCATGCCCGCTGCTTTTCATTGTTCGCCGCTGTCGCCCGCATCCGTCCAAGCGACGCAGGTCGGACGCGCTCGATCTCCAAACGCGAGCTCGAATGCCTGAAGCTGACCGCCAATGGCAACACCAGCGAGGAGATCGCGCGCCTCCTGAAGCTGTCGGTGCACACCGCCAACCAGTACCTGACCCAGTCGACCCAGAAGCTCAACGCCGTCAACCGCAACCAGGCCGTGGCCAAGGCGCTGCGGCTGGGCTTGATCGAATAGAGCGGTTCGAGGATCGGCCGGCGGTCGCCGGGAATTGATCGACTCTCAGCGAAAGGCCAGGGGCTCGACCTTGCGAATACGCGCTTGTTCGATCACCGCCTCCAGCAGGGCCGTGTTGTGCTCGGGGTTCTCGCCCGGCTTCTCGAACGAAACATAATTGACCGTCACCGAGGTGCCGCGCTCGCTCAGCGTCAGCTGGAAATAGACCGTGACGCCGGGCGGCCGCAGTTCCAGATCGAGCACGATGCGCGGACTGCCGCTCCAGTCGACATGCGCCTCGCCGCCGTGGCCGAGCCTCAGCGTGCCCGGCCTGAAAAACAACTCCGCCGCTGAATCGACCAGATCCGACAGACAAGCGAAATGCTCGAGCCGGATGAAGGCGATATAGTCGGCGACATCGATCAGCCTGAGTTCCCCCACCACCTGTTCGATGGCGTCGGCGACGATGATCTCGCGGGAATTTGCGTGCGGTTGGCGGTTCATGAAGTCTGTCTGCGCTCAGCCTTTTTCGAGTAGACGATCCGCACCAGTTCGGCGACGGCCTGATAGAATTGCGACGGGATCACATTATCCACCGAAACTTGCTTGTACATGGAGCGGGCGAGCGCCACGTCCTCGAAGATCGGGATATTGTGTTCCCGCGCGATCTCGCGAATCTTGAGCGCCATCAGATCCTGTCCCTTGGCCAGCACCAGCGGTGCCGCGTCCTCGTCGCGCACATATTTCAGCGCGATCGAGAAGTGCGTCGGGTTGGCGATGATCAGCGTCGCGCGCGGCACCGCCGTCATCATCCGCTTGCGCGCGCGGTCGCGCGCCAGTGAACGCAGCCGCGACTTGACGATCGGGTCGCCCTCGGACTGCTTGAACTCGTCCTTGACCTCCTGCTTGCTCATGCGCAGGTCCTGCTTCCAGTGGAAGCGCGACCAGACGATATCGACCGCCGCGATCAGCCCCATGACGAAGACGATCGCCACCAGGATGTCGACGGCGATGCCGCGGATGACAAGGCCGAAGGCGACGGGATTGGTGATCATTCCGGCGAGCAGCTTGCGATGGTCTTCCGACAGCGTGAAGGCGAGCACGGCAATGGCGAAGCCGACCTTGCCAAGCGACTTCAGGAACTCGACCCAGCCCTGAATGCCGAACAGCCTGCTCCAGCCCTTGGCGATCGAGATGCGCGAGAGTTGCGGCCGCACCCGATCGCCGACGAATTGCGGCATGTTCTGGAACACCGAGGCGCCGACACCTGCAACGGTCAGCAGCACCAGCAGGCTGACGAGTGCGCGGCCCACTTCGAGGAGGACGATCTTGTAGAGCGCGATGACGTCGGTCTCGGTGTCCATCGGCCAGGCTTCCGGCTTCTCCAGGAACATCGACAGGAACATGCCGAGATCGACAATGGCGTCCTTGGCATAGAAGACGGTGAACACCAGGATCGCGACAAAGGATGCGAGAAGCGCCGTTTCCCGCGAATGGGGCAGCTTGCCCTGTTCGATGGTGTCGCGGATCTTCTTTTCCGTCGCCTCTTCGGTTTTCGAATCCTTGTCGACCGCGTCAGCCATGCCGCAATCTTAGGCGGCGTTCTGGGTCGCGGGCAGCTCGAACGCGCCTTCGCGCGACAGCCGGATCGTCGTCGTCACGATCGTCTTGCGGGCCGCCATGATGTCGGCAAGGGGAATCCCCTCCGAACCCTGTCCGAGTTCGGACTCGATCATGCGCCGCGATCGCGCGCCGATCGCCGACAGCACCGCCTCGGCGAGTGCGGCCGGAGCACCGCGCAAGGCCAGCGTGACCAGTTCGGTCGACAGCCCGTCGAACAACAGCACCCGCGCTTTCTGTGTCAGCAGCGGCAGGTCGTCGAAGGCGAACAGGCGCGCCCTGACGCCGTCGAGATCGGGCGTTCCGGCGGCCTCGAGATCCTGCATGACCTCCTCGAGCAGCGGCTTGTCCAGTTCGTTGAGCACGCTGGCGACGCGGGCCTGTCCGGCCGATGTGTCCTTGGTCGAGGTTTCCGTCAGCACGCTGGAGCGCAGCCGGTCCTCGACGATCCTGCTGGCGGCGTCCGGAACATTCGCCATCGTCACCATGCGCTTGATGATTTCGCCGCGCATCGGCTTCGTCATGGTCAACAGGACGCTCGCCGCCGCCTGCGGTGCCAGCTTCGACAGCACCATGGCCGCGGTCTGCGGATGTTCGCCAGCCAGGAACGTGCCGAGCCGTGCCGGCTCGAGCTTCTCGAGTTCGGGCCAGATCGGCGGCGGGCTTTCCGGCGCGACCTCGAACCTCTTGTCGCCCATGATGGCGCTCATCTCCTCGGGCGAGAGCGATTCATTGAGGATGGTGTCCATCCTGTCGGCCGAATCGAGCAATCCCGCCCCTTCGGTGAACTCGGCCTCGAATTCGGCGACGATGCGCTCGAGATCGCTTTGCGGGATCGTCCGCAGCAGGCGAGCGCCCTCGATCAGCGCCTTCAATTCTTCCTGCTTGAAGAATTTCAACAGACGGCTGGCCGACGGTTTGCCCATCGCCACCAGTATGGCGGCCGCCTTCTGCGCGCGCGTCAGCGTCGCTGCCGTCGTCATGCCTCTCGCCTCCGCCACCGGCAAGCCCCGCAACCCATGCTAGGCGCCCTTCGAGCCGGCGATGATTTCGGTCAGCCTGATGCCGAAGCGCGACGGATCGCTTTCCAGCACGGTGATCTCGCCGCGGGCGATCTTGCGACCGTTGACCACGACGTCGACAGGTTCGCCGATACGGCGATTGAGCGCCACCGTCGACCCCTTCTGCAGCGCCATCAAGTCGGAGACCGGCATCTCGGTGCTGCCGAGGATGATCTGGACATCGACGGGGATGTTCATGATGACGTTCGAATTGGCGCCGGAGGCGGCCCTGAACGCCGCATCGGGGCGTTTCTCCTCTTCATGCAGGACACCGCGCAACTCTTCGATGGCACGGTCGAGCTGCTCGTCCGGCTGGTCGAGGTCGGCTTCCACCTTGGTCATGGCCATGCTTCGTCTCCAAATGCTCAGGCACGCCCGGCGGCAGCCGGCATCAGCCCATCGATGAAGTCCTGCCCGGCATCATAGGGATGCCGGATTCGAACGGTGTAATTCTGCCCAAGTTTGCCGAACTCGCACACGAACAACGTCTGGCCGCGGGCGCCGAGGCGCGCCCGCGACTGCGCGGTTTCCTCGAATTCGATAACCTGGCCAATTTCGAAATCGGCGAGGTCGCCGAGCGTCAGCCGGGCCAGAGGCATGGTCGCCTCGAGCGCGACGGTGGAGCGCATCACCTCTTCCGAAAAGCGCGCGCGCCAGATGGCGCCAAGATCGCCCTCGCTCGCCCCGGCAGCGCCGCCGCGGCTGGCCAGCACGATACGCTGCGGCATCGTCACCGTGACGGTGCCGGTTTCGGCCGGTGTCGAAATGCCAAGGACGATGCGCACTGCCGCGCCGTCGCGCAGCACGTGCCGTTTCGCCTCGCTGCCCGACATCGCCCGCGGCACGGGCAGGCGCAGGTCAAGCGAGCGCCGTCCCGATCCGTTGAGCGCCTGCGCGACCTGCTGGAACACCATGGTCGAGACATCGACTTCGATCTGCGACAGATCGCGCTCGATCGGCGACACCGGCAGGTCTGGATCGCCGCCGAACAGCGTGCAGACCATGATCGCGATCGCGGGAGCATCGATCACCAGGGTCATGGCGTCGGAGGAGGTGGACGATGCGACGATTGTCATGGCAAACGTGTCGCCGGCACGCGAGCGCGCCTCCGAGACGCGGCTGACCTCGACCGCCCTGAGATCGACGGTGACCGGGACGCCAAGCTCACTGGTCAGGCTCTTCTGCAGCAGCGGCGCGGCGCGCTCGGCCATGGCCCGGCCGGTACCGATGACCTGAGCGGCCTCGCCACTGTCGCCGATCAGACGCTCGATGATCAGCGAGCGGGCTTCCGCTGGGCTTCCGGGACTGGTCATGGCAGGGCTTGGACCAAGCTGTCGCGCATCGTTCAGGCGGCCTTCTTTTCGGCGGAGCCCGTGTTCATCGTGCTCTGCTCGACGGCGTCGATCGTCGGCCGCTCATAGGACGATATGGTCTTGCGGCCGAACTCGATCGCCACCTGCGGCAGTGCGCCGTTCATGTAGGCCAGCAGCGTCTGCTTGACGATGATGTAGAGGCGGTTCTTCTTCTCGCGCACCGTCTTGATCTTGGTGGCGATAGGCCCGACCACCGCGTAGGACAGGAAGATGCCGAGGAAGGTGCCGACCAGGGCCGCGCCGATCAGGCCACCGAGGATTTCCGGCGACTGGTCGAGCGCCCCCATCGCCTTGACCACGCCAAGCACGGCGGCGACGATGCCGAGCGCCGGCAAGCCGTCGCCGACCGCCACCAATGCGTGATAGGCCTTCATCTTGTCGGACTTGATGGTCTGGATCTCCTCGTCCATCAGCGCCTCTATCTCATGCGAGCGGGCATTGCCGATGATGATGATGCGGCAATAGTCGCAGATGAAGGCCATCAAGTCGTGGTTCTTGAGCACGGTCGGAAAGGCCTGGAAGATCGCCGACTCCTCGGGGTTGTCGATATGCGCTTCGACCTCGCTGCGCGACTTCGAGCGCAGCTCGCGCATCAGGCTGTGCAGCACGCCGAGCGTTTCCAGATAGTCCTGTTCCTTCGGCACCGCTTGCTTGAACGCCTCTATGATGCCCTTGCCGGTATCCTTGACCGTCTTCATCGGATTGGCGACCAGGAATGTGCCCAACGCCGCGCCGCAGATGACCACGGCTTCCCACGGCTGGACCAGCACGTGCAGATGGCCACCCATGGCCATGAAGCCGCCAAGGACGCAGCCGAGCGTAACCACCAGTCCAATCAGAATGCCCACGGCAGGTCCTTCGCATTTCACATCAGGAGCAACGGATAGTCCCCGTGCCTTGTGTGAGGCTTGAATCGAGGCGTGTCGAAGACGATTCAGTTTCGCGCAAGGAAGTGGGGCTATTGTGCTGGCATAAGCTACGGCCGGAGGCGCGTTCTTGCTCAATACCTTTACCAGCTACCAGCTCATCACCAAGGACATCGGCAAGTCGCTCGACAGGATCGAGCAGCAGCCCGTGGTCGACCGCGATACCAAATATTATCTGGACAACATCACCAAGGTGAAATCGATCGACGATTTCGTCAACAACGACCGGTTGTTCAAATATGCGATGAAGGCCTATGGGCTCGAGGACATGGACTACGCCAAGGCCTTCATGGTCAAGGCGCTCAAGGAAGGCGTTTCCGATCCCGACAGTTTCGCCAACAAGCTCACCGACAAGCGCTATGCCGAGTTTGTCAGCGCCTTCAACTTCGCCGCCAATGGCGCCGATGCGACCATCTACAACAAGGCGCAGCAGCTGGTGACGAAGAACTACGCCGCACAGGCGGAAATCGCCGGCGTCGATCCGAATTCGGACTATGTGAAGGGCGAGACGACATACTATCTCGCCAACATCACCAAGGTGAAGTCCATCGATGATCTGATGGGCAACAACCGGCTTTACACCTATGCGCTGGCCGCGTTCGGCCTCGATTCGGCGACGGAGGACAAGGACCTCATCAAGCAGGTCCTGCAAGGTGGCGTGAGCGATCCCGACAGCGTCGCCAACAAGCAGACGAATCCGGCTTACGCGGCATTGGCCTCTGCCTTCAATTTCAAGGCCTATGGCGAGAACGCCACCACCTACAATCCCGCGCAGCAGCCGACTGTCGACAAATACATGCGCCAGACCCTCGAAGAGGATGCCGGCAATACAAACCAGGGCGTGCGGCTGGCGCTCTATTTCGATCGCAAGGCGCCAACCATCACCAGCTGGTACGACGTGCTTGCCGACACCGCCCTTGCAAGCGTCGTGCGCACCGCGCTCGGCCTCCCCGATTCCTTCGCTACCGCCAACATCGACAAGCAGGCGCAGCTGTTCGAGCAGAAACTCGACATCTCGGACTTCTCCGACCCGGAGAAACTCGGCAAGTTCCTGACCCGCTTCACCAGCATGTGGGAGATCAACAACCCGACCTCATCGGCCGTCACCTCGGTCAGCGTGCTGTTTGCCCAGCCGCTCACGGTGGGCATCTCCACCGACCTTATGATGGCCATGCAGAAGCTGAGGTTCTGAAACCATCATGCGGGACAGCCTGTACGTCGCCCTTTCCTCGCAGATCGCGCTCGAGCGCCGCCTCGACACGATCGCCGACAACGTCGCCAACGCCTCGACGATCGGCTTTCGCGCCACCGGTGTGAAATTCGAAGACGTCGTCTCCGGCAGCGGACCGAAATCGGTATCCTTCGCGTCCCCAGGCAAGACCTATCTTTCCGGCGCCCATGGTGCCTTGACCGAGACTGGAAATCCGTTCGATTTCGCCGTCCAGGGCGACGCCTGGTTCGCCATCGACACTCCGGTCGGCACCGTCATGACCCGCGACGGACGCTTTTCGATGAACGAGAATGGCGAACTGATGTCGATCGAGGGCCACCCGGTGCTCGATGCCGGCGGCGCGCCGATCCAGCTCGACCCACGCAACGGTCCGCCCAAGGCCGGCGCCGACGGTTCGCTGCGCCAGAACGATCAGCTTGTCGGCTCCATTGGCCTCTACAATTTCGATCCGGGCGAGAACTTCGTCCGCTACGGCAATTCCGGCGTCGTTCCAGCACGCACGCCAGAGCCGGTCACCGATCGTTCCGATGTCGGGATCGCCCAGGGATTTCTCGAAGAGTCCAACGTCAATCCGGTGCTGGAGATCACCCGGCTGATCATGGTTCAGCGCGCCTTCGAGAACACCGCCGCCCTGATGCGGCAGACGGACTCTTCCACCGACGAGGCGATCAAGACACTCGGCTCGAAGTAACCCATGTCGCTCGACCTGCCATCCATACGCGCACCCGAACGACAGCTCCAGCCGGCGCCGGAAGACCGGCTTGCCGCACTGGAACGGGTATGGCGGCGCTTCGTCGACACCGAGGCGCTGCTCAAGCGCGGCGGCCGCGTCGCCGAAGTCACGCCCACGCACTACAAGGTTCGTGGCCTTTCCGACTTCGCCGTGCTGGGCGACATCGTCGAGCAGCGCGGCCAGGCCGGCACGCGCCGCGGCGAGATCGTCAAGATCAGCCGTGACGAAATCGTTGTCGCGCCTTTCGAACGCAGCGCCGATGCCGGTATCGGTGATGCCGTGTTCCGCCGTGGTCCGCTCGCTGTGGCGCCGCATGCCTCGTGGCGCGGCCGTACCATCGACGCGCTCACCGGGGCGATCGACGGCGGCCCGCCGCTGATCAGGGGAGACGACGCGTCAAGCGCCGCCCTGACGACGCCCGGCGCCATGGCGCGGCAGCGCGTCGGCACCGCCTTCATGACCGGCGTTAAGGTCATCGACATCTTCACCCCGCTTTGTTTCGGCCAGCGCCTCGGCGTCTTTGCCGGCTCCGGCGTCGGCAAGTCGACGCTACTCGCCATGCTCGCCGGCGCCGACGCGTTCGACACCGTCGTCGTCGCGCTGATCGGCGAACGAGGCCGCGAAGTCCGTGAATTCCTGGAGGATACGATCGGCGACAGCATGGCCAAGACCGTCGCCATCGTCGCCACCAGCGACGAGAGCGCCATGATGCGCCGGCGCGCGCCGGACACCGCCATGCGCGTCGCCGAGCATTTTCGCGACCAGGGACAACGCGTGCTCCTGGTGCTGGACTCGATCACCCGCTTCGCCCACGCCTTGCGCGAGGTGGCGACGGGAACCGGTGAGCCTCCGGTCGCCCGTGGCTATCCCGCCTCGGTGTTCACCGAACTGCCCAAGCTGCTTGAGCGCGCCGGGCCCGGCGCCGAAGGCAAGGGATCGATCACCGCCATCATTTCCGTGCTGGTCGATGGCGACGACCACAACGACCCGGTCGCCGACTCCGTGCGCGGCATCCTCGACGGCCATGTCGTGCTCGACCGCGCGATCGCCGAACAGGGCCGCTATCCGCCGGTCAATCCGCTGTCGTCCATATCACGACTGGCCGGCAAGGCCTGGAGCGTCGAACAGCGCGCGCTGGTGACAAGGCTGAAGTCGATGATCTCCCGCTTCGAGGACACGCGCGACATCCGCTTGCTGGGCGCCTACCAGGGCGGTGCCGATGCCGAGCTCGATATCGCGGTGCGTCAGGTGCCGCTGATCTACGAGGCGCTCACGCAATCGCCGAAGGACCGCCCATCCGCCGATCCGTTCTCCGATCTCGCCCGTCACCTCAAGAGCAAGATGAATGCCGATGCAGGAGACTGAACGCCAGTACACCGAGCGCATCCTGCGCGAAATGATCGACGAGGCCAAGGCTGCGGAGAAAGCCAGGGCTGACGAAACGCGAGTTGCCAAGGCAAAGGCTGCCCGCGCCATAGCTGCCAAAGCCGAGGCTATTCTTGCCAGAGCTGTCAAGCCGGTCCTGCCCAGGGCCGCCAGGGCTGAGCCGGTCCTGGCCAGGGCCCCCAAGGCTGAGCTTGTCCTGGCCAGGGCCCCCAAGGCTGAGCCTGTCCTGGCCAGGGCTGCCAAGGCCGAGCCTGTCCTAGTCAGAGCACCCGAACTCGCGCTGCCCGAGGTTCGCCAGGCGGAGGCTGCCGAGCTTGCGCAGGCCAGCCGCGACTCGCTGATCGACGGCCTGTTCCCGCTCACCGAATGGCCGCAGCCACCAAAGGCGCCGTTTCCCAGGCTGAAGAAAGAGTCCAGCCGGCGCAGTGACTTCGTCGTCGCCGCGCTCGGCATCACGCTCGGGCTGATCTGCGCCCTGTTTCCCTGGTATATCTTCTTCAACCAGGAACAGTTTGGCGTCCAGGCGATCAAGTTCGGCGGCACCGGCACCAATTCAGGGCGAGCCGGCGGCGGCGTGGTCGCCGAACGCAGCGCGCCGCTGATGGCAAAGGACGTTCCGGCCGTCAATCTGGATCTGCTCGCCACCGGAACGGTGCAGGACGACCCCAATCCCGCGCCCGCCGAGCAGCCCTTTCCGACAGACGCCACGAAATTCCGCATGGTTCATGTCGCCAATGGCCGCGCCATGATCGAGGACGATGCCGGCCTCTGGATCGTCCAGCGCGGATCGATATTGCCGGACTCCAGTCAGGTGTCTTCCATCGAGCAGCGCAACGGCAAATGGGTCATGGTCACCAGCACCGACCAGGTGATCGAGCTTTCCAGGTAGACACCCCGCGTTTGAGGGCCCTGCTATCCGCAAGGTCCGCGCAAGACTGACGGCCTAGTCTGCGGGAACCTGCCCGGAGATTCCCATGGAGCCCGTTTCCCTTTTCGACCTCGCTGCCAAGCAAGCGCAATGGCTGGCCGTGCGCCAGTCCGCGATCGCCGGCAACATCGCCAACGCCAACACGCCGGGCTACACGGCGAACGACGTCGAGCCGTTCGAAAAGGTGCTCGATCGCACCGCCGTGTCGCTGCAGGCCACGCAGGCCGGCCATCTTGGCAACGCCGCGACCAACGCCGGCTTCACCATCAAGCCGCAGGAAGACGACGGCGTCGTCATGCCGTCGAAGAACTCGGTCGTGCTGGAAGACCAATTGATGAAGGCCGGCGAGGTGCGTCGCTCCTTCGAACTCAACACGGCGATCGTCAAGGCGTTTCATTCGATGATGATGATGGCGGTGAAGAGCTGACCATGGACGCACTGACCGCAGCCCTCAAAGTCGCGGCATCCGGCCTTGGCGCCCAGTCGGAGCGTCTGCGCGTGGTGTCGGAAAACCTGGCCAACGCCCAGTCGACCGGCACGACACCGGGTTCCGATCCCTATCGCCGCAAGACCATCAGCTTCGTCTCGGAGCTCGATCGGACCTCCGGCAGCTCGACGGTTGTAGTCAACTCGATCGACCGTGACCCCAGTGACTTTCCGGTCGAGTTCCAGCCCGGCAACGAGGCCGCCGACGACAAGGGCTACGTCAAGATGCCCAACGTCAACGTGCTCATCGAAATGGCCGACATGACCGAGGCCAACCGCTCCTATGAGGCCAACCTTCAGGTCGTCAAGCAGGCGCGCGATCTCATTTCAATGACCATCGACCTGATGAGGAACCAATGATCGTGAGTGGCATCGGCGCGCTTAACCTGAAGCCCGGGTTGAGCGACACGGCGACGGACCTGCTTCAGGGTGGCGTTGCGCCGGCGACCGGCGGCAACCTCGGCACCTCCTTCGCCGAAGCGTTGAGCCAGGCGGCCTCCAAGACCGTCAACACGCTGCAGAATGCCGAGCAGGTGTCGATGCAGGCGCTCAAGGGCGACGCCGATACCCGTCAGGTGGTCGACGCCGTGATGAGCGCGCAGCAGGCGCTTCAGACCGCCGTCGCCATCCGCGACAAGGTGGTTTCCGCCTATCTCGAAGTCAGTCGAATGGGCATCTGAGGAGCTCCGCCATGAAAGCACTCTCCATCGCCGCCACCGGCATGAATGCCCAGCAGACAAACCTGGAAGTCATCGCCAACAACATCGCCAACATCAACACCACCGGCTACAAGCGCGCCCGCGCCGAATTCTCCGACCTGCTCTACCAGGTCGATCGCACCCAGGGCGTGCCCAACCGCTCCAACGCCTCGCTGGTGCCGGAGGGCGTCTCGATCGGCCTCGGCGTCAAGACGACGGCCGTGCGCAACGTGCACACCCAGGGTGAACTGACCAGCACCGGCAACAGTTTCGACCTGGCGCTCACCGGCAGGGGCTGGTTCCAAATCGAGGGCGCCGATGGCGGCACGCTCTACAGCCGCGCCGGCGCCCTCAACACCAACGCCACCGGCCAGCTGGTGACGGTCGACGGCGCCAGTGTCATTCCGGCGATCACCGTTCCCGTCGATGCCGTCGAGGTCATCGTCAACAAGACGGGGCAGGTCTTCGCCCGCATCGACGGCCAGACCGACCTGCAGAATCTCGGCCAGATTCAGATCGCCAATTTCGCCAACGAAGCAGGCCTCGCGCCGCTTGGCGACAACCTGTTCAAGGAAACCACCGCGTCCGGCCCGGCCAATGTCGGCGTGCCGGGCGACCCTGGCTTCGCCACCATCCAGCAGGGCTATCTCGAGGCTTCCAACGTCGACCCGGTCAAGGAGATCACCGAGCTGATCTCGGCGCAACGGGCCTATGAGATGAACTCCAAGGTCATCCAGGCCGCCGATGACATGGCCTCCGTCGTCTCCAAGAACATCAGGTAACGGATGATGGCCATGCCGATCTCCTGCCCCGCATTCCGCCGCACCGCGCTCGTCCTTGCGTTGGTGACCGGCGCCATGCCGGCTTTCGCCCAGGAGTCGGACAATCAGTCGGCCACTCAGATCGCCAGCAGCCAGCCTGCCGGCGAGGTTGTGCTGATCCCCAACCGGGTCATCTATCCCGGCGAGACCATCGAACTCGCCGCCCTGAAGCAGGTGACCCTGATGGCGGGCAAGCACAAGCCCGATGCGGTGGCGACGCGGGCCGAGGACCTCAACGGCAAGATCGCCAAGCGCACGCTGCTGCCCGGCCGCTACATTCCCACCACCGCCATCCGCGAGGCCTGGCTAGTCGAACAGGGTGCGGCCGTGCAGGTCTTCTTCATTGCCGGCGGACTCACCATTTCGGCGACGGCGGTGACGCTGCAGCCGGGTGCCGCCGGCGACCTCGTCAAGGTTCGCAACATCGACAGCGGCAAGATCCTGTCCGGCACCGTGATGGCAGACGGCTCCATCAGGGTCAGCGCTTCATGATGCGTCCACTTGCCTTTCTGCTCGCCGCGGCACTTGGCCTTCAGCCGGCGCTGGCCGACGGCCTGACGCCCAAGGCCAAGCGCGAACTCGCCGCCAGGAATGGCGGCGTCTACGACGACCCGGAATATGATCCGGCCACCACCAACCGCATGTTCCGGGTTTCGTCCGGGCCGAGTTCGCTGCCGCCGGGCCAGGTCGCCTCGCGCATCAAGGACATCGCCCAGTTGCAGAGTTCGCGCGACAACCAGCTCGTCGGCTACGGCCTGGTCATCGGACTTGCCGGATCCGGCGACAGCCTGCGCAATTCGCCGTTCACCGAACAGTCGATCCGCGCCATGCTCGAAAATCTCGGCATTGCCACCGAAGGCGGCAGCGCGCGCGCCAAGAACGTCGCCGCCGTCATCGTCACCGCCAACATGCCGCCCTATGTGCAGTCGGGCGCGCGCATCGACATCGACGTCTCCTCGATGGGCGACGCGACCTCGCTCGCCGGCGGTACGCTGATCATGACGCCGCTGAAGGCGGCGGACGGCGAGATCTACGCCGTCGGCCAGGGCTCGGTTATCGTTTCCGGCTTCACCGCCAAGGGTCAGGCCGAGCAGCTGACGCAAGGCGTGCCGACCGCCGGCCGTGTGCCGAACGGCGCCATCGTCGAGCGCGCGGTCCAGTCCGAATTCGATGATCAGGCAACGCTGACGCTGCAGTTGCGCAACCCCGATTTCTCGACCGCCATCCGCATCGCCGATGCCATCAACGACTATACCAGCCAGCGCTTCGGCATGCGCGTGGCGGCCGAACGCGATTCCCGCACCGTGCAGATCAGAAGGCCCAAGGCTGTTTCAGCGGCGCGCTTCTATGCCGAGATCGAGAACCTGGTGGTTGAATCCGATACGCCGGCCCGTGTCGTCATCGACGAGCGCACCGGCACCATCGTCATCGGCAACGACGTCAAGATCTCCCGCGTCGCCATCAGCCACGGCACACTGACGGTGCGCATCACGGAAGCGCCGCGCGTCGTGCAACCCGAACCCTTCTCCAAGGGCGAAACCGCCGTCGAACCGTTCACCGCCATCGACGCCAGCCGGCCCGATGCCCGCGTCGCCGTGCTTGACGGACCCGATCTCGAGACGCTCGTCTCCGGCCTCAACCGTCTCGGCGTCAAGCCGGACGGCATCATTGCCATTCTGCAGGGAATCAAGTCGGCCGGCGCCCTGCAGGCCGACCTGGTTCTCCAATAGGCGATGCCGATGACACGCTCCCCCTCGCCCACCGACAGACGCCGCCCCGCCGGGATCCTGCTCGCGGCCGCCATCCTTGCCGCCATGCCCCTTGCCGTCGGTACCGCGCGTGGTGAGGAAAAGGTTCGCCAGGTCCTGCCCGGAGCACCGGCCGCGGAGGCGCCGCAGCAATTGGCGCGGGAAAAGGCTCCAGACCAAAGCGAGATCGAGCGCTTCTGCTCCAATATAGCCGACGCCGCTCGCGACCGTCGCTACGCCTTGCAGGCCGAGGAACTGAAACAACTCCAGATCGGCATCGACCAACGCATGAAGGCACTGGACGAAAAGAAGGCCGAATACGAGACCTGGCTGAAGCGGCGCGAGGTTTTCCTGGCCCGGGCCGAGGACGGCGTCGTCCAGATCTATGCCGGCATGAAACCCGACGCCGCCGCCGAGCGGCTGGCAATCGTCAACGCCGATCTGGCGGCGGCCATATTGATGAAGCTCGATTCACGCAAGGCCGGCGTCATCCTCAACGAAATGGACCAGAAGGCGGCGGCGACGCTCACCGGCATCATGGCCAGCGCAGCCCGAAGGGTAGATCCGTCATGATCCGCAAGATGCTTGTCCTGTGCGCGGTTGCCGTGCTGTCCGGCTGCGGCACCAACCTCAAGGAGGTCGGCAGGGAACCGGCGTTGTCTCCGGTCGGCTCGGGCATCGACGGCGGCAACACGTCTTCCCTCTATAAATATCCGGAGACACCGCCGGCGGCACCGAAGAAGTTCTCGCTGTGGGATGACCGCCAGAGCCGGCTGTTCACCGATCCGCGAGCGCTGTCCCAGGGCGACATCCTGACCGTCAACATCAAGATCAACGACCGCGCCAACTTCAAGAACCAGAACGACAGGAGCCGCACCGCCAACCGCAAGCTCGGCTTCGACATCAGCGCGCAATGGGACAAGCTGAGCACTGCTGGCAAGGGCGCCGGCACTCTCAATTCCGCCACGGATACCACCGCGGACGGTGAGATCAAGCGTTCGGAAACGCTGGAGCTCAACGTTGCCGCCGTTGTCACCGACGTGCTGCCCAACGGCAATCTGATGATCAGGGGTTCGCAGGAAGTGCGCGTCAATGCCGAACTCAGGGTGCTGACCATCGCCGGCATCGTGCGGCCGGCCGATATCGGCGCCGAGAACACGATCCCCTACGAACGCATCGCCGAAGCGCGCATCTCTTACGGCGGTCGCGGCCGCATAACCGAGATCCAGCAACCTGCCTATGGCCAGCAGGTTCTCGATCAGGTTCTTCCGTTCTAGGAATTGGGGAACACGGCACCGTGGCGAATGTCGAACAGGTACAGCCGCGCAAGGGTCCCTCCCTTGCCATCCAGGCCGCCATGCTGCTGTTTGTGACGGCCGCCGCCATCGGCATGGGCTGGCTGTCCGGCGGCTATCTCAAGGGTGTCGGGGGGCCGGTGCCCGTGCCGGTCGCGCCCGAGAATGAAGGCAAAGTGATGGAGCCAGCCGCGGCCGAGTCGCCGGGCGCGGGGCCGACGCTCGTCGCGCTGGCGCCGATCACCACCAACATCGCCTCGCCGGCGGACACCTGGATCAGAATGGAAATCTCGGTGGTCTATGACGGGCCGCAGTCGCCGGCAATGTCGGAGGACATCCACCAGGACCTGCTCGCCCTGGTGCGCACCTTGAAGATGCATCAGATGGAGGGCGCCAGCGGCTACCAGCACCTGAAGGCCGATCTCGAGGAACGCGCCGCGATCCGCAGCGAGGGACACGCCAAGCAGATTCTCATCAGGACATTGCTGGTCGAATGAAGAAGTTTATTCTCGCCGCGGCGCTGATCGCCGCCGCCACCTCCGTCGCGGCGGCCCAGCAACTCGACCTCGGCGGCATCGGCAAGGCCGACGGTACCACCGTCGGCTACATCATCCAGATGTTCGGCCTGCTGACCGTGCTGTCGGTGGCGCCGGGCCTGCTGATCATGGTGACGAGCTTCACCCGCTTCGTGATCGCCTTTTCGATCCTGCGCGCCGGCATCGGCCTGCAATCGACGCCGGCAAACCTCATCCTCATTTCGCTGTCGCTGTTCATGACCTTCTATGTCATGGCGCCGACTTTCGATCAGGCCTGGAACACCGGCGTCAAGCCGCTGATGGACAACCAGATCAGCCAGACCGAAGCCTTCGAAAAGATCTCCGATCCGTTCCGCACCTTCATGTTGCGCAATGTGCGCGACAAGGATTTCGACCTGTTCGCCGACCTCGCCCGCGAACGCGGCCAGGTCGTTGCAAAAGAGACCGTCGACCTGCGCATCCTGGTGCCGGCCTTCATGATCTCGGAGATCCGCCGCGGCTTCGAGATCGGCTTCCTGATCGTGCTGCCATTCCTGGTCATCGACCTGATCGTCGCCACCATCACCATGGCGATGGGCATGATGATGTTGCCGCCGACCGTGGTGTCGCTGCCGTTCAAGATCCTGTTCTTCGTCCTGATCGACGGCTGGAATCTGCTTGTCGGCAGCCTGGTGCGCTCCTTCAACTGATCCCGCGCCTCGCCGGCTCAAAATTCACGCGATATATTTTCGATTAACCGTCCGGTTTAGCCCTTTGGTAGGGACTTGCCGCCATATTCGCTCGCAGATGGCGGGTGATCGATTTCGACGGTCATTGGCATGATGCCGCTCCGTCATACCGGACAAGCCGGTATGTCAAAAAAACACCTGTAAAAACAAGGTACGAGTAGCCATGTCCAGTATCATGACGAACGCCGCCGCGTTGACGGCCCTGCAGAGCCTTAACGCCACCAACAAATCCCTCCAGGACACCCAGGCCCGCATCTCGACGGGTTATCGCGTCTCCCAGGCTTCGGACAACGCCGCCTACTGGTCGATCGCCACCACGATGCGCTCCGACAACCAGGCAATGTCCACCGTTTCGGACGCACTCGGCCTCGGCGCGTCGAAAGTCGACACCGCCTACACCGGCATGAGCAGCGCGATCGACACCATCAACACGATCAAGGAGAAGCTGACCGCTTCCTACGGCCAGACGGATGCCGACAAGGAAAAGACCCAGGTCGAAATCGCTGCTCTTCAGAAGCAGTTGAAGGCCTATGCCGATGGCGCGACCTTCTCCGGCACGAACATGCTTTCGGTGTCAAACGCCACGGGCACCTCGGCCGACGTCAAGATCGTCTCGGCCTTCAACCGTAGCGCTGCCGGCGCGGCTTCGATCTCGACGATCGACGTCAACGTTGAAAGCATCAAGCTTTATGACGGTGGCGCCGCCCCGACCACGAAGGGCATTCTGGACGCGGCCCGCCTCGGCACCACCGGTGCCATCACCGGCACGGCCCAGGCCCCGACCCTGGGTGCGGCTCCCGCCGCCGGCGACACCTATTCGGTCGCCACCCTGTCCATCTCCACCGGCGGCGTGGCCGCCAGCGATGCGCAGATCGCCCAGCAGATGAACGTCGTCGACGCCGCGCTCAAGGACATGACGACCGCCGCCACCAAGCTCGGCGCCGCCAAGAGCAGCATCGACCTGCAGAAGACCTTCACGCAGAGCCTGATGGACTCCATCGACCGCGGTGTCGGCCAGCTCGTCGATGCCGACATGAACAAGGAATCGACCCGCCTCCAGGCCCTGCAGGTTCAGCAGCAGCTCGGCATCCAGGCGCTGTCGATCGCCAACGGTTCGTCGCAGTCGATCCTGTCGCTCTTCCGTTAATCGACTTCGCTCAACCATAGTTCGCACCAAGACATCGGGCCGCGCTAAAAGCGCGGCCCGATTTGCGTTTTGCTCAAGGCTCACGCAATCCTCGTTCCTTAACTCTCGAAAGCTGGCCTTTAACAAGCCGTTAACCATAACGCGCTAGTCATGGTTAACCAATAGCTTACAACGGTTGGCGAATCGGCCGTATCGGGCACGATGACAACCGATGCACAGGCCTGTCCGGCCTGCGAGGGCAACGCTGGTTCTTCGAGAAGGCCAGCCTTAGAAAAGGAGCGAGTTTCTTGGCGAGCATCATGACAAACGCTGCGGCGTTGACCGCACTTCAAAGCCTCAACGCCACCAACAAATCGCTCGAACAGACGCAGGCCCGGATTTCCACGGGCTACAGGGTCTCCGAGGCCTCCGACAACGCCGCCTACTGGTCGATCGCCACCACGATGCGCTCCGACAACCAGGCGCTGTCGACCGTGCAGGACGCGCTCGGCCTCGGCGCCTCGAAAGTCGACACCGCCTATACCGGCATGAACAATGTGCTGACGACGATCGGCCAGATCAAGACCAAGCTGCTTTCGACCGTCGGCCAGACGGATGCCGCCAAGGCAAAGACGCAGACCGAAATCACGGCACTGCAGGCGCAGATGAAGTCCTTCGCCGATGCCGCGACCTTCTCCGGCTCGAACTTCCTGTCGGTGACCTCCACGCAGGTCGCGGCGGCCAATGACGGCGTCCAGCCCGACGCCAAGATCGTCTCTTCGTTCAACCGCTCTTCGTCGGGCGCCATCTCGCTCGGAACGATCGACATCAATGTCGAGACCACCAAGCTGTTTGATTCCGGCCTTTCCACGGCCGTCAAGAACCAAGGCACTCTCGATCGCCAGACTTCCGTCTATTCGACGGCGGCGGCCCAGAACCTCTATGACACCGCCTATGCGACCGCGCTCGCCGGCGGCGCCACCGACATCGCCGCCAACACCGCTGGCCAGACCGCGGCGGGGGCGGTCACCAAGATCGACAACGTCTCCGCCTACAATCTCGACATCACGGCATCGGGCGTGACCGACGACATCATCACCCAGATGATCGGCAAGATCGACAAGGTCATGAGCCAGCTGACCGACCAGGCCACCATCCTCGGTTCGGCCAAGAGCAGCATCGACCTGCAGAAGACCTTCACGCAGAGCCTGATGGACTCCATCGACCGCGGCGTCGGCCAGCTCGTCGATGCCGACATGAACAAGGAATCGACCCGCCTCCGGGCACTGCAGGTTCAGCAGCAGCTCGGCATCCAGGCGCTGTCGATCGCCAACAGCTCCTCGCAGTCGATCCTGTCGCTGTTCAAGAACGGCTAACCCGGCCGCAGCCGAGGCACGCTTTCGCTTCCGATTGACGGGCCGCGCCACAAGCGCGGCCCGATTTCATTTTCGCACAAGCTTCGAGGGCTAGTGTTCCGGCGGACAGTCATTGCTGGGAGTCGCTGAATCGTGCCGGAACAGATCCAGAGCATCATCTCGAATCTCCGCGGGTTTGGCGTGAAGCGCCTCGCCATGCTGGCGGGCATCGCCATTCTGGTGATGAGCGTCATCGGCGTCGCCTCGGTCTATCTCAACCGCCCGGCCTACGACACGCTCTATGTCGGGCTCGATCGTGCCGACGTGAACCAGATCGGCCTGGTGTTGGGCGAGGCCGGCATCGGCTTCGATGTCGGCGCCGACGGAACCTCCGTTCTGGTGCCGGCCGGCACCACCGCGCAGGCGCGCATGCTGCTTGCCGAAAAGGGCCTGCCGACCAGCGCCAATGCCGGCTACGAACTGTTCGACAATGTCGGCTCGCTCGGCCTCACCTCCTTCATGCAGCAGATCACCCGGGTGCGTGCGCTGGAAGGCGAGATCGCCCGCACCATCCAGTCGATCGCAGGCATCAAGGCGGCACGCGTCCATATCGTCATGTCCGAGCGCGCCAATTTCCGCCGCGACGAGCAGCAGCCTTCCGCATCGGTGGTCATCCGCTACTCGGGCATCGACGCCGAGAAGAGCGCCATGTCGATCCGCCATCTCGTCGCCGCCGCCGTCCCCGGCCTCTCGGCCGACAAGGTCACGGTGCTCGATTCCAATGGCAACCTGCTTGCCGCCGGCGACGATCCCTCCAACACCAGCGCCGCCCGCACGCTCGGCGTCGAGCAGACGGTCGAGGCGCAGATCGGCGACAACATCCGCCGGGCCCTGACAGCCTATCTCGGTCCCGACAACTTCCGCGCCAGCGTCAAGGCCGAGGTCAACACCGACACCCGCCAGACCGAAGAAACCATTTTCGATCCGAATTCCCGTGTCGAACGCTCGGTGCAGTCGGTGCGCGCCAACGAAAACAACAACCAGAAGCAGGCCTCCACCCCGGCCAGCGTCGAGCAGAACCTGCCCGAGACCCAGGCGACCGCCACCGAAGGTCCGCAATCCTCCTCGCAGAACGACCGCAAGGAAGAGATCACCAATTACGAGATCAATTCGAAGAAGATCGCCACCGTCTCCAACGGCTACACCGTCACCAAGATGTCGATTGCGGTCGTCGTCAACCAGCAGCGGCTGATGGCCATTCTCGGCAAGGACGCCACGGCCGAGCAGATTGCCAAGCGCGTCGCCGACATCCAGAAGATGGTGACCTCGGCCACCGGCTTCGACGACAAGCGCGGCGACGTCATCGACGTCTCGGCGGTCGAATTCATCGACGGGCTGGATGGCGAGGCGATCCCGCAGGCTGGAATGCTCGATTCCATCGGCCAGCACGCCGGCACCCTGATCAACGCCGGCGCCTTCATTGTCGTGGTGTTCATGGTCGCCTTCTTCGGCCTGAGGCCAATGGCGGCAGCGCTGACGGCAAAGGCGACACCGGCTCTGTCAGGCCCCAATTTCGATGAAGTCCAGCGCTCGCTGCCCACGCCGGAAGCCACCGCGAACGCGGAAAGCGCTGCCGTTGGCACCTTGCCCAGCTCACGCCCAAGTCCCGCTCCGCTCGACGATCTTCGCCAGAGGATCAGGCCCGCGCCACAGGATCGGCTTGCCCGAATGGTCGACCTCAACGAGGAACGCACCGCGCAGATCCTGCGCAAATGGGCTGCCCAGGAAGTCGCGGTGTAAACCATGCCTTCCGCCGCCCTGTTCGACCTTCTGCCCGATTTCGGCACCCGCACGCCACGTGCCGACCAGCCGCGGACTGCGGTCGATCCCGAACACAAGCCCGAGGCGCCGGCGCCCCGGGCCGATATCGGCACGCTGATCGCGGAGGCCGTCGTCCAGGCCGAAGCCGCGCTCGAGGCACGCCTGTCGATTGCTCACGCAGCGGCGCTCGAAGCCGAGCGCCAGGCCAATGCCGAGGAAGCAAGGCTGTTTCTCGAAAGCCTCGGCGACGATATCGGCAAGGCGGTCTCGTCGCGCCTCGACGCCATGGAGGCACGCGTGACCGGGCTTGTCGCCGCCACGGTCGCCCGCATCATCGGCGGCATCGTCAGCGAGGACCTGCAGAAACGCTCGCTCGAGGCACTCGCCGGCGCGATCCGCGAAGCTGTCGGCGATGCCGAGGCTGTGCGCATCGCGGTACGCGGACCGCTCTCGCTGTTCGAGACACTGAAGGCATCGCTCGGCCCCCGCGCCGCCAATCTCGACTTCGTCGAGACACCAGGCTTCGACCTCACGGTCGCAATCGACGAGGCGGTGTTCGAGACGCGCATGGCTGAATGGTCGACGACGCTTTCCGAGGTTCTGGCATGAGCGTCGCCGATGCCGGACACGCCCACCAGGAAATCATCATCGTGCGGCGTGGTCACGACGACCACGACGAAGCCCACCATGGCGGCGTCTGGAAGATCGCCTTCGCCGACTTCATGACGGCCATGATGTGTTTCTTCCTGGTCATGTGGCTGATCAACGCCGCCAACGAGCAGACCAAGGCAGCCGTTGCCAGCTACTTCAACCCTGTCAAGCTGGTCGATCGCAATTCGAGCCGCAAGGGCCTGGAAGATCTCGGCGACGGTCCGCATGCGATGGGCGCCGCGGCCGACAACCCGAAACAGGCGACAGCCAAGGCCGGGCAGGATGGCGCCGTTGGCGCGGGCTCGTCGGATCACAAACAGGACAAGCAGGAGCAGCAACAGTCGGAACGTTCCGACGAGCATCTCTTCGCCGACCCCTATGCGGTGCTTTCGGAAATCGCCTCCGACACCGGCGTCATGCAGAATGTCAGCCAGAAGGGCGATGGCGGCGCGCAGGCTGCCGGCCCGGCGACGGGCGCCTCCGGTGGCGCCTCCTATCGCGATCCTTTCGAGCCGGATTTCTGGTCGCAGCAGGTCGCCGCGCCCGGCGCCGAGGCAAGCGCCCAGCGCGCCAGGATCGAGGGCGACCCGCTCAAGCCCGGCGACAAGGCCGCCGAGACGCAGGTCGCCAAGGTCAAGGCCGTGCCGCCGGCCCCGCCCGTCACAAACGCACCGCTCGAGCCTCTGGCAAAGGACGGCAAGGACGCCGCCGCCACGACGATGGCCAAGGCCGACGATGCCAAGGCCGGCGATGCCAAGGCCAGCGATGCCAAGCCCGGAGACACCAAGCCCGAAGACACCAAGGCCACGGATGCGGTCAAGGCGGATGCGGTCAAGGCGGACGCCGCCGCGGCGCAAGAGGTCGCCAAGCCAGACGCCGCGGAAAAAGCGCCGACCGCCGCCGCCCTCAAGGCCGCGGCTGACGTCAAGCAACAGTTGGCCGATGCGTTCAAGCCCGGCGACAAGCTGCATGACGGCGTCTCGGTCGAAGCCACCGACAAGGGCGTCGTCATCTCGATCACCGACCAGCTCGACTTCGGCATGTTCGAAGTGGGCTCGGCGCTGCCGAGACGCGAACTGGTGCTGGCGATGGAGAAGATCGGTCGCATCGTCAACGGCCAGAAAGGCACCATCAGCATCAATGGCCACACCGACGCACGGCCGTTCCGCAGCGACAGCTACGACAATTGGCGATTGTCGACGGCGCGCGCGCATTCAGCCTACTACATGCTCGTGCGCGGCGGCGTCGACGAACGTCGCATCACCGAGGTCGCCGGCTTCGCCGACCGTCAGCCGAAGGATCCCGCCGATCCAATGGCAGCCGTGAACCGCCGCATCGAAATCCTGATGGCGACCGGCGGATGAGGCGGGCGACCGTCATCAGCCGATCGATTGGCCTGCTGCTGCTGGCCGGCGGATATCCGTCGGCGGGCTTCGCCCAGGACACGCTGCAGCCGTATCAGCTGGTGCGCTCGTTGCAACTCATCCAGGACCGTATCGCCGCCGGCGATCATGCCGCCTTGCCGATGCAGGCCAAGTTGCTTGAGATGACGGATGCGCGCCTGCGCGCGGCGGATGCCGAGGATTTCAAGGATCCCAAGAATTTTCGCGCCCTGCTGGTCTACGGCATGAGCGGCGGCAACCCGGTGACCGTCGAGGCAGCCGCGTCGCGCGCCACGAGCGACCCGCGGAACCTTGCCATTGCCAAAGGCGTGATAGACTACCTCAACGGCCGGCCCGGTGAGGCCATCGCAGCCTTGAAGCCGATCGATCCCATGGCGCTGCCGCCTGATCTCGGCGCCTTCCTTGCCCTGGTCAAGGGCTCGCTGCTCGCCGGCGACCAGCCGGTGGCGGCGCTCAAGCTGCTCGACGAGGCAAAATTGCTCAGCCCCGGCACGCTTGTCGAGGAAGCAGCACTTCGCCGTTCGGTGGGCATTGCCGCCACGCAAGGTGACGCGGCACACTTCGCGCTGGCCTCCACCCAGTATGTCGAGCGCTACCTCTATTCGCCCTATGCCAGCCAGTTCGCCGACTCCTTCGTCACCGGCGTCATCACGCTGCATATGTCGATCAGCCAGGACAAGCTGGCCGACATCACCTCGATGATGGATCCGGAGCGCGAGAAGGTGATCTACCTGCGCATCGCCCGCCGAGCCGCGATCGACGGCCTGAACGACCTGTCTGCCTTCGCCTCGGCTCGAGCCGAGCAAGGGCGCGACGGCATCACCAACCAGGACGACCCACGCGCCCTGCTTTACGCCAGCCTGTCCACCGTCACCTCTGGCACCATCGAGGACGTGCGTGCCGGGCTGGGCAAGATCGACCGCAGCCGGTTGTCGGAAGGCGACCGCGCCCTGCTCGACGCCGCCCAGGCCATCGCCAGCGAAGTCGTCGCGCCGCCCGCCGTCCATCCCGAGGACCCCCCGCCCCTGCCGCGGCCGGGCAACCTCCGGTTCCCCAGACCGCCGCGGCGCAAGGCGCCGACGCGAGCGGGTTGCCACCGGTCGAAGGCGCGATCTCGGAGCAACCTGCCGCCACCACGGTCTCGAGCGGACCAGCCATCCACGCGCCGGATACGCCGGCTGTCGCGGCCGCGCCTGCCGACGCGGCGACTGTCATGCCGGCGTCGGCGCCATCGCCGGCGGCCGCTCCCGAACCCGCCGATCCGACCGATGCCGCCATGACCAGAACACGTCGACAGCTCGACCTGATCGACCAGATGCTTGGAGCCGCCCCAAAATGACCACCAGCCTCGGTTCGGCCTTGCCGGGATTTGCCCCCGCGCGCGCGACGCCGGAACAACCGGCTGCGAACGGCAAGACGGACGACGCGGGCTTCGGCAAGATGCTGGGCGGCGACACAGGTCCTGCCCACCCGGAACGGCGACCGACGACCGAGGCGGGGTCGCGCGAGCAGCGCTGGGGCAAGCTCGCCGCCAGCCTTGCCGGACATGGCGACAAGGCCGAGCCGGCATCGGCCGATTCCGGAAGGATCGTGTCGGCCAAAGTGTCGGCCACAAAGGCCGCCAAGGATGCGGCGAACACCGGGTCCGGCACGGACAACGCCACCGAAGCGACAGTGGACGACACCGCAACGACGCCGCTCCAGGACCATCTGCCGCTGCTGATGGCGTTTCACGACCTGCGCCATTTCTCGACATCGGCCAAGGCAGCCGACTCAAGCGAAACCGGACAGGACCCGGTGCTCGCCGGGCAATTGCCAAAGGCTCATCGGTCGAAATCCGCTGCCGGGGGCGACGACCTCGAAACCATGTCGAAATCCGAGCGGGCGTCGATCGTCGACGGTCCTTTGACCGAGCTCGACGTCCAGGATACCCGGGATGCCGGCGCGGCCCCCGGCGCGCCGAAGCGCGACACTGCGATCGCTGCCCGTCCTCTGCCGGACGCGCCAACAGCCGATGTGCCGGGCGTGCAGCCGAGACAGACCGCGCCGGCGATGAAGACCATCGCCGACGTCCAGTCCTCGATGCGGTCCGACCCCGGAAAGCAGCCTTCGCCGGCTGGCCGCATCGACGTGGTTTCCGAGCAGAGCTTCCCGGCGCCGCCGCAGAACACAATGAGCCAGGCAGCCATCAATGTGATCGGCGCCATAACCGCCGATGGCGGCGCGCAACAGGCGTTCTCGGCGTCCTCCGCGACCTCCCAATTGGCCGGCTCTGTTGCGGTTCCGACACATGTGTTGAAGATCGAACTTCACCCCGCCGAGCTCGGCATGGTTACAGCCAGCCTTCGCCTCTCCGGAGAACAACTCTCGATTGAATTGAAGCCCGAAACACACGACGCCTATCGCCGGCTTTCCACCGACAGCGAGGCGATCGTAAAGTCACTGCGCGGACTCGGTTTTGAGGTTGATAAGGTCACCATCCTGCAACCTTCGGTAGCGGTTCCGGCTGCAACCCGCGCTGAGGCCACCGCTTCCCTGACCGCGGCGCCGGGCCGCGACCCGTCATCCTTCCAACCCGGAAATTCAGGCGGCGGCAACAGCGGGGCCGGCGGCCAGCAACCAGGTCAGCAATCAGCGGGGAAACGCAACGATGACGCGCAGGACTACGGCCGCGGCGCTTCGCCTTCTCGCGAGCGCGCTGGCGGCGATATGTTTATCTAGCGTCGCAAGCGCCGCCGCTGCTGCCACCAACCCTTGCGAGCCGGAGATCCTGCGCGCCGCCGATCGCTATGGCGTGCCCGCCGGCATCCTCTATGCCGTCGGCCTGACCGAGACCGGAAAGAAAGGCAGCCTTCAACCCAACGCATTGAATATAGAAGGAAAAGCGGTCTTTCCGAGAAGCCGTGCTGAAGCCCTTGCCACCTTCGCCAATGCCCAGCGCGAGGGCAAGACGCTGATCGATCTGGGCTGCATGCAGATCAACCATCACTACCACGCGTCGCATTTTCGCAGCGTCGAGGACATGCTCGATCCGCGTCAGAACGTCGACTATGCGGCGCGCTTCCTGGCCAGTCTCCATGCCCGTCACGAGACATGGTCGATGGCCGTCGCCCGCTACCATGCCGGTCCAGACAACGATCCGGCGCAGAAGGTCTATGTCTGCCGCGTCATCGCCAACATGGTCGCCACCGGGTTCGGAAAATGGACCGCCAACGCCCGCACCTTCTGCAACCCATAGGCGTATTTCCGCATCTAGGACACCAATCGCACGGTCCTTGGTTTGCCGCTTCGACTTGGCCAAGACTTGCCACCGCAAGCATATCTGGTTGCACGCTAATACAACCGCCACGATTCCGGACTCCCAAGAAACTAGTTACAAGAAATGACGGTTGTTCAGGATTCTCGCCAACGGCTACGCCTCTCCTCACGGGGCAAATAATTTGATTCGGAGGCGGGGCCGATGATTGTAATCGTTGACGAGCGCGAGCTCGTAACAGAGGGATACAACTCACTTTTTGACCGCGAGGGCGTCGCCTGTGCAGGCTTCGCGCCAGGCGAGTTCGGCGAGTGGGTGAACTCGGCGGCCGACACCGATCTACGCTCGGTCAGGGCCTTCCTCATCGGCGACTGCCGCGAGGGCGTCATCTCGCCACGGCAGATCCGCGACCGCACCGGCGCACCGGTTATTGCGCTCAGCGAGCAGCATTCCCTGGAGAACACGCTGCGGTTGTTCGAGAGCGGCGTCGACGATGTCATTCGCAAGCCCGTTCACATCCGCGAGATACTGGCCCGCATCACCGCCATCCGCCGTCGTGCCCACGAAGACGTCGCCTACACCGAGATCGGCGCCATGCGCATCTTCATGGATGGACGTGACCCGGAGATCGACGGTCAGCCGCTGCCCTTGCCGCGTCGTGAACGCCGCATCCTCGAATATCTGGCAAGCAATCGCGGGCGTCGCGTCACCAAGACCCAGGTCTTCAACGCCATCTACGGCATCTTCGATGAAGAGGTCGAGGAGAACGTGGTGGAAAGCCACATCAGCAAGCTGCGCAAGAAGCTGCGCGAGAAGCTAGGTTCCGACCCGATCGATTCCAAGCGCTTCCTCGGCTACCGGCTGGTCTTCTGATGCCGCACCGCGCCAGCCTCGCGCAAGACAGGACGCGTAGCCTCCCAGCCAGTGGCATGGACATAGCGGAGACGTTTCGATGAGCCTCTACGGAATGATGCGGACCGGCGTTTCCGGCATGAATGCGCAGGCAAATCGGCTGTCCACCGTGGCCGACAACATCGCCAATTCCGACACCACCGGATACAAGCGATCCTCCGCCGAATTTTCGACCCTGGTCATGCCGAACACGGGCGGCGCCTACAATTCCGGCGGCGTCACCACGACGATCCGATCGGCGGTCAGCTCCCAGGGCGTGCTTCAATACACGACCTCGGTCTCCGACCTTGCCGTCAGTGGCGATGGTTTCTTTGTCGTTCAGGATCCGAGCGGAACCCCATTCCTGACCCGCGCCGGTGCCTTCGTTCCCGATGCGCAGGGCAGGCTGGTCAACGCGGCCGGCTTCCAGCTGATGGGCTACAGCTACGCCAATGGCGTGCCGGCAGCGACGGTGAACGGCTTCGAGGGGCTGGTCCCGGTGGTCATCTCCGATCAGGAAATGACGGCAACGCCGAGCACAGCGGGTACATTCAACGGAAACCTGCCCGCGGGCGCCACGCCGGTCGCGGCTGGCAGCCTGCCCAGCACCAACGCCGCGGGCGCGCAGTACACGTCGAAATCCTCGATGGTCGCCTACGACAATCTCGGCAACAAGGTGCTGCTCGACGTCTATTTCACCAACACCGGCGCCGGCACCTGGGAAGTATCGGTCTTCGACCAGTCGAAAGCGACGGCTGGAACATCGTTCCCCTACACCGGTGGGGCCCTGGGCACGGCCAACCTCACCTTCGACACCACCACCGGCAAGCTCACCGGCGCCGTCACCAGCGTCGGCCTGACGGTGCCCAACGGCAGTGCCTTCTCGCTTGACCTTTCCAAGCTGACCCAGCTCGGCACCGGCTTCACGGTTTCCGATGCAGAGGTCAACGGCAATGCGCCGAGCACCATCGACAAGGTCCAGATCAGCAAGGACGGCACCATCTACGCACAGTACAAGGACGGTTCCACCAAACCGCTCTACAAGATTCCGCTGGCCGACGTGCAGAGCCCGGACCAGCTCATGGCGCTGCCCGGCAACGTCTACGCGCAGGGCACCGAATCCGGCGCGGTCCGTGTCGGCTTTGCCAATGAGGGCAAGCTCGGATCCATCGTCTCCGGCGCGCTCGAGAACTCCAACGTCGATATCGCCGAGGAACTGACCAACATGATCGCGGCGCAGCGCAGCTACACCGCCAATTCGAAAGTCTTCCAGACCGGTTCCGACCTGATGGACGTCCTTGTCAACCTGAAGAGATAAAACGGGCGTGGCCCGTGAAAGACCCGCATGTCGCTATCCACCGCATTGAGTATCGCCCAATCGGCGCTTATGAACACCGCGCGGCAGACAAGCGTTGTCACGCGCAACGTCTCCGACGCTTCCAACCCGGATTACACGCGCCGCATTGCCGTCGTCACCAGCACGGCCCCGGGCGCGCGTTCGGTCGACATACAGCGGACCACCAACGACCTGCTGTTCCGTCAGAACCTCAGCGCTCTGTCGGCGTATAGCGGCCAGAATGCGCTCTACAGCGGCATGGATCAGCTCGACGTTTCGGTCAATGGCGTCGACAATGCATCCTCGCCGTCGACGGCGATGGGCAATCTGCAGCAGGCGCTGCAGCTCTATGCCACCTCCCCGTCCAACCAGAATCTCGGCGTCAGCGTCATCGACGCGGCCCAGCAGGTCGTGCGTTCGCTGAATGACGGCTCTAAGGCCATTCAGGATTTCCGCACCCAGACCGACGGCCAGATCGCCACGGCCGTCGACGACCTCAACTCGCTGTTGAGCCAGTTCCAGGATGCCAACACGGCGGTCATTTCGGGAACCCGTTCCGGCACCGATGTTTCCGATGCGCTCGACCAGCGCGACGCGCTTTTGAAGAAGATCGCCGACTATGTCCCGGTGTCGACCTTCACGCGTGGCGACAACGACATGGTCATCACCACGGGTGACGGCACGACGCTGTTCGAAACCATCCCACGCTCGGTCAGCTTCGCGCCGTCGTCCGGCTACAGCGCCGGTGCCGCCGGCAATGCCGTCTATATCGACAACGTGCCGATCTCGGCGGGAACCGGCGGCAACACCAGCGCCAGCGGCAAGCTTGCCGGCCTGCTGCAATTGCGCGACGGCGTCGCCTCGACCATGCAGAGCCAGCTCGACGAGACCGCGCGCGGCCTGATCTCCGCCTTTGCCGAGACGGCTCCGTCGATGCCCGATGCCGCCGGCCTGTTCACCTGGTCGGGCGCGCCGGCCGTGCCCGCCGCCGGCACGCTGGTCAACGGCCTTGCCGCCTCGATCAGCATCAACGCGGCGATGGATCCGAGCGTCGGCGGCAATCCGACGCTGTTGCGCGACGGTGGCGCCAACGGCGCGGCCTATGTCGCCAATACCAGCGGCGGCGCTTCCTATTCCAGCCTCCTGGTTGCCTATGGCGACCGTCTCGACCAGCCAATGACCTTCGATCCCGCCGCCGGGATTTCGGTAACATCCAGCGTCTCCGACTACGCGGCCAATTCGATCGGCTGGCTTCAGGGCGTGCGCCAGCAGGCTTCGACCGCCGCCGACGCCAAGGAAGCGCTGGCGTCGCGCAGCGCCGAGGCACTGTCCAACGCAACCGGTGTCAATGTCGATCAGGAGATGTCGCTCATGCTCGACCTCGAGCACACCTATCAGGCATCGGCCCGGATGATGAAGACCGTCGACGACATGATGACGGCCTTGTTGAACGCGGTGGGATAAGCCATGACTTCAGTCTCCTCGGCCGCCATCTCCAACGCCATGCGCTACCAGCAGATGCGCATGCAGGCCGATCTCGTCAAAGCCACCAAGGAGTCCTCCACCGGCAAGGTCGCCGATGTCGGGCTGGCGCTGGGCGGGCGCACGGCCCAGTCCGTCACCTTCTCGCGCGATCTCGACCGGCTCAACGTCATCATCGATTCCAACGGGCTGGTCGCCGCCCGGCTTTCGTCGACGCAGACCTCGCTCGGCCAGCTCTCAAGCGTGGCGCAGACCTTCCTGTCCAGCCTGACCACCGCGACATCAGGCGATTCCTCCGACAGCCTCACCCAATCGACGGCCAACACGACCATCCAGCAGCTTGGCTCGATCCTCAACACCAGCGTCAACGGCGAATATCTGTTCGCCGGCACCAACACCGACGTCAAGCCGATCAACGATTTCACGGCGGCCGGCTCACCCGCCAAGGCCGCCTTCGACGCCTCCTTCGTGTCCCATTTCGGTTTCACGCCCAGTGACCCGGCCGCTGCCAACATCACCGCCGCCCAGATGGACGACTACATCACCAACGATGTCGCGCCGCAGTTCCTCGGCTCTGGCTGGCAGACCAACTGGTCGAATGCCACCGACCAGCAGATTGTCAGCCGCATCGCGCTCAACGAAACTACCGCGACTTCGACCAGCGCCAACAGCGACGGCATCCGGAAGCTCGCCATGGCGGCCGCCATGGTCTCCAGCCTGATGACCAGCAACATCAGTCAGGCGGCCAAGGACAGCATCGTCAGCCACTCGCAGACACTGGTCGGCGAGGCGCTGAGCGGCATCGCCCAGGTCCAGTCCGAAACCGGCATCGTGCAGAAGCGTGTCTCCGATGCCAGCGACCGCATGAAGACGCAGGTCGACCTGTTCGAACGGCACATCCTCGATCTCGAAGCCGTCGACCCGGCCGAAGCCGCGACCCGGGTCGCAAATCTGACCCAGCATATCGAGACGTCCTTCGCGCTGACAGCACGCCTGCAGCAGCTCAGCCTGCTGAATTACCTGACCTGACACCTCATAACGGAACGGTAGCCCCACGATGTACCAATTCTCCTACGCCGACATCCAGAGCAACTCCGTTGCCGACGCGAAGGACCGTGAGCGGCAGCTCCTGACCCGCTCCATCGACATGCTGGCGGCGGCGGCGGCCATCGGCCACGACTCGATGGAGGCAATCGAGGCTTTGCATTTCACCAACCGTGTCTGGACCGCGTTCGTCGAGGATCTCGGCTCCAGCGACAACGCCCTGCCCAAGGAACTGCGCGCCAACCTCATCTCCATCGGCCTGTGGCTGCTGCGCGAGGCTGAGGACATACGCCAGGGCCGCACCAACAATTTCGAAGGGCTGATCGAGGTGTCCCAGATCATCCGGGACGGCATTCAATGACCAACACGCTGAAGATATCGCTGAAGCCGAACGAAAAGATCTACGTCAACGGCGCGGTTATACGTGTCGACCGCAAGGTCACCGTCGAACTGATGAACGACGTGCAATTCCTGCTCGAGAGCCATGTGATACAGGCCGACGACGCCTCGACGCCACTCAAGCAGCTGTATTTCATCCTCCAGGTCATGCTGATCAATCCGGCCGGCGCGGCCGAGGCGCGCGACATGTTCAGGCGTTCGCTGCCGCTGCTGCTGGTAAGCTTCGAGGACGCCCAGATATGCACCGCGCTCAAGCAGATCGACCGCATGGTCAGCGAGGATCACATCTATGAGGCGCTGAAGGCGATCCGATCGCTCTATCCGCTCGAACGCCGCGCGCTTGGCGGCAATGACGACGTTCCGGGCGCGCGCCCGCTGGCTGTGGGAGCACGATACTGATGAACGTGGACATGACGACGACGATACCGACTGGCGCCAATTCGACGACCACGTCGACCTCGAAGACAGCAGTCGACTACCAGTCCTTCCTGAAGCTTCTGATCGCCGAGATGAAGAACCAGGATCCGACCAAGCCGATGGACTCGACGCAGTATGTCGCGCAGCTCGCCACCTTCTCGCAGGTCGAGCAATCGGTGCAGACCAACACCAAGCTCGACCAGATCATGCAGTCGTTGGCGCTGTCGCAGGCCGACGCGATTATCGGTCGCTCGATCACGTCGGCCGACGGCAAGACCACCGGAATAGTGGCTTCGGTGACGCTCTCCAGCAGCGGACTGATCGCGGTGCTGCAGGATGGCACCCTGGTCCCCGTCGGCGCAGGCGTGTCGATCAAGCCGGCAAGCTAGGCCAACCTCCCACATGAACGAGGCCGACGCTCTCGACATCGTCCAGTACGCGGTGTGGACGGTGCTCACCGCGTCCGCCCCGGTGGTGCTGGTCGCCATGGTCGTCGGCATCGGCATCGCCCTCATCCAGGCGCTGACGCAGGTCCAGGAGATCACATTGACCTTCGTGCCGAAGATCGTCGCCATCATGCTGGTGGTGGCGCTGACCGGGCCTTTCATCGGCAGCCAGATATCGGCCTTCACCAACGTCATCTTCGAGCGCATCCAGAACGGGTTCTGAGCACTTCAGGACAGGCGCGGCGGCCTTCCGTCCGCAATTGCGTGAAAGCAACCGCCCCGCTTGCGGGCAGCGGGTTCGGTCCGTCCGTGCCGGCAAGGCGGTCGCCGGCCCGATGTCACCGCATGCGCATCGATGTCTTTGCGGACGCCGCATGCCGCGGTCGGTGACGCGCGCTGATTCACCCTTGCCCCTCGGCCGGAGATAAAGGCGTGGACCGCAGCTATCCCATTGTTGGACCATGATCCTTTTTGAAAGGCGTTCGCCCTTTGCGGTGCGATGCCCTACTTTCGGCAAATGATCTCAGCAAACGGATCATTTGACGAATCCGCACGACATGGCAGGAACTCCCGATGATTGACGAAAAGCCGGAAAGCGAGGGCGCCTCGGCGCTGGCGCCGTTCCGGCATGGCATTTTCCGCGCCGTATGGGCCGCAAGTCTCGTCTCGAATTTCGGCGGCTTGATCCAGGGCGTCGGCGCGGCCTGGATGATGACCACGATCGCCACCTCGTCCTACCAGGTGGCTCTGGTCCAGGCCTCGACCACCTTGCCGATCATGCTGTTTGCGCTCGTCGCCGGTGCGATCGCCGACAGTTTCGACCGGCGCAAGGTGATGCTCGTCGCCCAGACCTTCATGCTGGTCGTTTCGGTGCTCCTGACCCTGTTCACCTATTCCGGCCTGATCACACCGTGGACGCTGCTTGCCTTCACCTTCCTGATCGACAGCGGCACGGCGCTGAACAGCCCGTCATGGCAGGCCTCGGTCGGCGACATCGTTCCCCGAAACAAGGTGCCGGCCGCCGTCGCGCTCAATTCGATGGGCTTCAACCTGACCCGCAGCGTCGGCCCGGCGATCGGCGGCATCATCGTCGCCGCGGCTGGTGCGGCGGCGGCCTTCGCGGCCAATGCCGTGAGTTATATCGGCCTGATCGTCGTGCTGGCGCGCTGGAAGCCGGACGTGCCGGTATCGACCTTGCCGCGCGAATCGCTGGGGGCTGCCATGGGCGCCGGCCTGCGCTATGTCGCCATGTCGCCCAACATCGGCAAGGTGCTGGTCAGGGGCGCCGCCTTCGGCTTCAGCGCCGGCGCGGTGCTGGCGCTGCTGCCGCTGGTGGCGCGCGATGTCGTCAAGGGCGACGCCTTGACCTACGGCATCATGCTTGGCGCCTTCGGCATCGGTGCCGTCGGCGGCGCGCTGATCAGCGTGCGGCTGCGCCAGCTGCTGTCCAGCGAGACGATGGTGCGTTCGGCCTTCGCCGGCTTCGCCGTCTGCGCCTTCAATGCCGCCGTCAGCCATCATGCCTGGCAGACGTCGCTTGGCTTGCTTGTCGGCGGCGCCTGCTGGGTGATCGCCCTTTCGCATTTCAACGTCACGGTGCAGATGGCGACACCACGCTGGGTGGTCGGCCGGGTGCTGTCGGTCTATCAGACCGCGACCTTCGGCGGCATCGCGCTCGGCAGCTGGATCTGGGGCGTCGTCGCCGACGCGCATGGTGCCGAGACCGCGCTGATCGCGGCCAGCATCGCCATGCTGGCCGGCGGCGCCATCGGCTTGCTGTTGCCGCTGCCGCAACAGCAGGTGCTCAACCTCGACCCGCTCAACCGCTTCAAGGAACCGCACCTGGCACTCGACCTGAAGCCGCGCAGCGGCCCCATCGCCATCATGATCGAATACATCATCCGCGATGACGACGTGCCGGAGTTCCTCGCCACCATGGCTGAACGTGGCCGCATCCGACGCCGTGACGGCGCCCGCAACTGGACGCTGGCGCGCGACCTTGAAAACCCGGCGATCTGGATCGAGCATTATCACACGCCGACCTGGCTCGAATATGTGCGCCACAATGGACGCATCACCCATGCCGACGCCGTCGTCGGCGAACGCCTGCGCGCCCTGCACAGCGGCGGCGAGCCGCCCCGCGTGCGCCGCATGATCGAGCGCCCGACGACCGCCGGCACGACTCTCGTCATGGCCAAGGGGCCGATCGAGCACTGACACCCGGGGGGCTTTGCGCTCCCTACCCTTCGCCCGAAAGGTCCCTGCGCGCCTTGTCGAGTTCCTCGGCATAGCGCCGCATCAGATGGCCCTCGGTCAGAAGCCCGAGCACGATGCGGTCGGTGAAATCCTCGACGACGGCCAGTTCTTCGGCGCCAGCGCGCTGGAACGTCTCTGCGGCCGACTGCACATTCATGCTGGGCACCAGCACGGCGTCCTGGAACTGGGCGAGCGAGCGCACCGGCACCTCGCCGTCGGAGGGATCGCTGTGCAGTTCGGCCACGATCAGCACGCCGACATAATGATCGCCCGCGTCGACGGCGATGACGCGCTGGGCCGAACCGAGCGGCACTTCCTTGCGGAAGGCGGCAAGCGTCGTTGCGGCATCGATGGTCTTGATATCCTTGCGCATCATCGAGCCGACGGTGAGGCTGCGCATCCAGCCGACATCGTGGGCGCTGCGGATTGTTTCGCCGCGCAGGTGGAAGCGCCATGTCGAGAACGAATAGCCGAAGGTTTCACGCACCAGGATCGCGGCCATGATCGAGGCGGCCAGGACAACGCCGGTCAGCGTCAGGTCGCGGGTCGATTCCAGCGCCAGGAAGGTCATCGTCAGCGGACCGCCCACGACACCGACGGCCAGCGACGTCATGCCGACAACGGCGGCGACGGACGGGTCGATGCCGGTCGCCGGCGAAACGAAAGCCATCACGCCGGCGAATGCCTTGCCGAGCAACGCGCCGAGGAACAGCGAGGCGAAGAACAGGCCGCCGCGGAAACCCGACCCCAGCGAGATCGCCGACGCCGCCAGTTTCAGCACGAAGACGCTCGCCACCACGCCCAGCCCATAATTCATGGCGAATTCGCGATGCAGCGCGCCATGGCCACTGGACAGGACCTGCGGGGTGATCAGTCCGAGCAGCCCGACGACGACACCACCGATGACGGGACGCAGCGACGCATCAACCGACAGCCCGGCAAAGGCGCGTTCGATCAGCGTCACCAGATGCATGATGGCGATCGAGGCCGCACCGCCGAGCAGGCCGAGCAGCAGGAACGGCACGTACTGGCTGGCGGTTAGCGCCGGCAGACCCGAAAGCTCGAGCGGAAACGGCACCCCGCCAAACATTTCAGCGGTCAGCGAGGCCGAGATCGCGGCCGTCATCACCGGCGCCACATTGGCGACCGAATAGATGCCGATGACCAGTTCGAAACCATAGAAGGCGCCGGTCAGCGGCGCGTCGAAGGCGGCGGCGATGGCGCCGGCCGCACCGCAGCCAACCAGGATGCGGACATCGTTGCGGCGCAACCTGAACACGCGCGCCAACCGCGACGCCAGGCCGGACCCGACCTGGGTATAGCCGGCTTCCAGCCCGACAGAAGCACCGAAGCCGCTGGAAATCATCGTCTGGCCGGCAATGATGAAGGTGTCGGTCAGCGACATGCGCCCGCCATAGAGCGCGTTGGCCTCGATCGGGTCGACGGGGGTGCGGAATTTCCGCTTTCTCAGCCAGAGCACCGAAAGTCCGAGCAGGATGCCGCCGATCGCCGGTATCAGCGCCTGCAACGGGTTGGCGAGCGAGAACATGCCGGAAAGCCGGCCGCCGGGCTGGACGCCGAACAACAACCCGTGCAGGTCCTGCACGATCTGGCTCATCGCCGTGACGAGGATGCCCGCCATCACCCCGACGGCGCCTGCCAGAATGACCACCGCGATGCCGCGCGCCTCGAGCAGCGGCAGCGATCTGATCAGCACCGCGCGCAGCCGGCGGGCGTAGACTTGCGGTTGGTTTCTGGAAAGCACCGGGGCGGCTCGCCGATAACAGAAAGGCAATGGAAGGCTCGCCTGATACGCCGGGCGACACGGCGTGGCAACCACAATGGCGACATGCAAGGCGCCATTGTGGCGCTGGACCCGCTGGGGGCAGGCTTTTACTGCCTGTGGCTGGAGCGCGGGCGGCGCTGCCGTCAGTCCGGGATGGTCAGCGCGCCGCAATCGTCGTCGGCGATGAAGGTCGCCAGCAACGCCGCCGGCTCCGTCGTGCTGGCGTTTTCGGCGAAAAGATGGATCGCACCGGGCGGCTCGAACCAGGTCTGTCCCTCGGTGTAGGTGCCGGCGGGACTGCCTTCCAACTGCGAGCGCAGCGTGCCTTGCAGGACGAAGGCACTCACCGAACCCGGATGGCGGTGCCGAGGTGTGTAGGCGTTGGGCGGGAACTCCACGATCACCGTGGTGACCGACTTGCCCGGCATATCAGGCAGCTTTTCACAGGAAACCGGCGTGACGACGGTCTTCGGCCGCGAAGTGGCGGAACCGCCCGCATCAGCGCTTTGCATGTCCATGTGCCCTTCCATGCCCTCATGCGCGGCGCCGACGACGCCCTGCCCGGCCCATCTTGCCGCGAGCGCGAGCAGAAACGCGGCAGTGCCGGCGGCGGCAAGATATTGGCCGGTGCGCAAGCGGGATTGATTGCCGATCATGACGATGTCTCCGAACACGAACCGGCGGCCTCAGGCCGGCAAGCGAAAATCGGCGCGCCAGCCCAGTTCCTCGACGCCTTTTGCGTCGAAACGGCCTGGTTGGGTTCCGCCACGTTGAAGATGCCGGGCGCGCCCTTGTCGAGCGCAAGCAGCGCGGCATAAGCGGCGGCATCGACATGCAGAGGCGACGGGCCGGCGGGCGCGTCGGCTCCCGTCCCTGGGCCATAAAGCTGGCCGTATCGCAGGACGATGCCGGCGAATGGCGCCCGAAGCACCGCCGCTTCGAGCGCGATGACGCCACCGACGCTGATGCCGCGGTTTCCGCCCGCGGCGCTGTCCAGCGGATCGGCCTCGCTATGCGGTTCCGGACCGGGCGCGTAGGCCCAGGCGATGCTTTGCGCGACCATGCGCCGGACGCCGGATGCGGTGGCTGCAGCGACCAGATTGCGGGTGCCTTCGTCGCGAAGGCGCGCATTGCGCACGATCGCCTCGCCCATCCTGGTCGGGTCCAGGCCCGGCGGCAGGTCGGTCAACTGGTGGATGACGATTTCGGGTCGGGCAGCAAGCATCGCACGCGACAGGGCCTCGGCATCAAAGACATCCACCACCGCTGGCTTGACGCCAAGGGCGCGCAACGTGACGGCCTTGTCCGCATTGCGCGTGGTGCCCGTCACATGATGGCCGGCCGCCAGAAGCTGCGGGATCAACCGTTGCCCGATCGCGCCGGAGGCGCCGGCAAGAAAAATGCGATGACCCATCGCCACAAGCTCCCTGTCGTCATAATATCAGTATTCGAACAACATATAAGAGCTCTTACATCATGCGCAAGCCAAATCAACGTCCGTCGATTCCGGCTCCGGGCGAAGGCAAACGCGGCGAGGAAGGCTATCTCGGCTATCTCTTGCGACAGGCGGCAGGCGCTCATCGGCTCAGGGTGGAAAGAGCGCTGGCCGATCTCGGCGTGACACAACCGCAATTTGTGACGCTGACCATGCTTGCGGCGTATCCTGGCATCTCCAACGCCGATCTCGCCCGGCTGGCGCTGCTCACGCCGCAGACGCTCAGCGTCATCGTCGCCAACCTGGAACGGGCCGGCGCGCTGGTCCGCAAGCCGCATGCCGTCCACGGCCGCATCCAGCATATCGATCTCAGCGACAGCGGACAGGCGCTGCTGCGGACATGCCGCGAGCGGGTGCATGCGATCGAGAGCGAACTGACCGAGGGCCTGTCGGCGCCGGAAGAACGAGCCGTCAGGCGCTGGCTGGTTGGCGTCGCGACGGCTGGAACCAGCAAATCCTGAGTGCTCGTCAGCGGCGGGCGGGAACCGGCCCGCGGATCGATCAGGTCGGCTTGGGCTCCCCGGCTTCATAGAGCACGAGGTTGCGTTCGCCGATGCCAAGCGCCGGCCAGCTCGCACGCCAGTCCGCAAGGTGCGGCGCGCGGAAATGCGCGTCGAGCGCGGTCCTGTCGCTCCAGACTTCCGTGACCCGGATCAGCCCGGGCTCGAAGACATCCTGCGCATAGGAATATTCGAGGCAGCCGGGCTCGGCGCGGCTGGCGCGAACCATGCGCTCCATCGCCGGCCTTGCCTCCCCGAGCGTGTCGGGCGGCAAGCGGATCGTGCCGATGATCAGAAGCATCTGGTTTCCCTTCTTGCGAGACGTTCGAACCTGCCAGTCTCCCACCCTCGCGCAAGCTTGGCCAGCTACCCTCACCGGGCTGTCGCACGTTCGGCAGCCTATGGTTTGGGGACAACATGGCGATCAGCGAAAGCATAGCGGCAGGGGCAGTAGCCAAGAACGGCCGCGACGTCTTCTTTGCCATCGGCATCGTCATCATCCTGGCCGTTCTGTTCCTGCCGATCCCGGCCTTTCTCATCGACATCGGCCTCGCCTTCTCGATCGCCCTTTCGGTGCTGATCCTGATGGTGGCGCTGTGGATCCAGCGGCCGCTCGACTTCTCGTCATTCCCGACGGTGCTGCTCATCGCCACCATGCTGCGGCTGTCGCTCAACATCGCCACCACGCGCATGATCCTGTCGCATGGCAATGAGGGCACGCATGCCGCCGGCTACGTCATCGCCGGCTTCTCCAAGCTGGTGATGGCCAGCGACTTCGTCATCGGCCTCATCGTCTTCATGATCCTAATCGTGGTGAACTTCATCGTCATCACCAAGGGCGCCACCCGTATCGCCGAGGTCGGCGCCCGCTTCACCCTCGACGCCATCCCCGGCAAGCAGATGTCGATCGACGCCGACCTCTCCGCCGGCATGATCGACGACAAGACGGCGCAGTTGCGCCGCCGTGAACTGGAAGAGGAATCCTCCTTCTTCGGCTCGATGGACGGCGCCTCGAAATTCGTCCGCGGCGACGCCATCGCCGGCCTCATCATCACCGCCATCAACATCGTCGGCGGCATCGCCATCGGCTATATCAGGCACGGCATGGGCATGGGCGAGGCAGCCGACGTGTTCATCAAGCTGTCGGTTGGCGACGGCCTCGTCACCCAGATCCCGGCGCTCATCGTCTCGCTCGCCGCCGGCCTGCTGGTGTCCAAGGGCGGCACCCGCGGCTCGACCAACCAGGCGGTGTTCGGCCAGCTCGGCGCCCATCCGCGCGCCCTCTATGTGGCGGCGTCGCTGCTGGTGCTGCTCGGCCTGATGCCCGGCCTGCCGCTGTTTCCGTTCTTTGCGCTGGCCGGCGGCATGGCTGGGCTCGGCTACGTCATCCCGATGCGCGCCAATCGGGTCCTCGCCGAAGCCGAAGCGGTGAAAAACCAGGAGAAGGTGACCAAGGCGGAGGAGGAGAAGAATTCGGTCAAGGCCTCGCTCGCCACCGCCGAGATCGAGCTGCTGATCGGCAAGCAGCTTTCGACGCGGCTCCTGGTTTCGCATCAGGAACTGGTTTTCCGCATGTCCAAGATGCGCAAGAAATTCGCCACCCAGTACGGCTTCGTCGTGCCGGAGGTGCGCGTCGCCGACGATTTCGCCATCCCGCCGAAGAGTTACCAGATCAAGGTGCACGGCACCGTGGTGGCCGAATACCAGATGCGCGTCGGCGAGATCATGGTGCTGCTCGGCAATCGCGACCTGCCCGAAATACCGGGCGAGGAAATCCGCGAGCCGGCCTTCGGCATGCGCGCCTACTCCGTGCTCGAAACCTTCGCCGAGGATTTGAAGCGCGAGAACTACACCTTCGCCGACAACATGTCGGTGCTGCTCACCCATCTCTCCGAGGTCATCCGCAACAACCTGCCGCAGCTTCTGTCCTACAAGGACATGAAGGCGCTGCTCGAACGGCAGGACCAGGAATACCGCAAGCTCGCCGACGATATCTGCACCACGCACATCTCCTATCCCGGCCTGCAGGCGGTGCTGAAGCTGCTGCTCGCCGAGCGCGTCTCGATCCGCAACCTGCATCTGATCATCGAGGCGATCGCCGAGATCGCGCCGCATGTGCGCCGCACCGAGCAGATCGTCGAACATGTCCGCATCCGCATGGCCCAGCAGATCTGCGGCGACCTCTCCGAGGGCGGCGTGCTGAAGGTGCTGCGTCTTGGCAACCGCTGGGACCTCGCCTTTCACCAGAGCCTCAAGCGCGACGCCAAGGGCGAGGTGCGCGAGTTCGACATCGATCCGCGCCAGCTCGAGGAGTTCGGCCAGGACGCCACCAAGGCGATCAAGAAATATCTGGAAGCCGGCGAGCGTTTCGTGCTGGTCACCGCGCCCGATGCCCGCCCCTATGTGCGCATGATCATCGAGCGGCTGTTCACCACCCTGCCGGTGCTCAGCCATGTCGAAATCGCCAAGGGCGTCGAGATCAGGGTGCTCGGAACCATATCGTGAGCGTGCTTTCGCAGAGCGTCGTCATCGCGGCGTTCCTCGCCTTCTGCCGCATCGGCGCCTGTTTCATGCTGATGCCCGGCCTGTCCAGCGCCCGCGTTCCGGTCCAGGTCAGGCTGTTCGTGGCGGTCGCCGCCACCGGCGGCCTGCTCGCCTTCCTTTGGGACCGCATCATTCCCTTCGTCGACCCGCGCCCGCAGATCCTGGTGCCGATGATCATCTCGGAACTTTTGGTCGGCGGACTGATCGGCGCCATGACCAGGCTGTACATGGAAGCCTTGCGCTTCATGGGCTCGGCCATCGCCATGCTGATCGGCTATGGCGGCACCGGCGGACCGGCGATCGAGGAGCCGGAACCACAGGCGGCGCTCGCCGCCATCATCTCGTTCTCGGCGCTGTTGATGCTCTTCGTCTTCGATTTCGACCATGAGATCGTACGCGCGCTGGTCGCTTCCTACACGGTCGCCCCGGTCAACATCTTCTTCAATCCGCAGGCCGCACTCGTCGATGTCACCGACACGGTGTCGGACACCTTCTTCCTTGTCATCCGGCTCGGCAGCCCGTTTGTCGCCTATGCCATCCTGGTCAATCTGACGATCGGCTTCGTCAACAAGCTGACCCCGCAGATCCCGATCTATTTCATCTCCCAGCCCTTCGTCATCGCCGGTGGCATGATCATCTTCTATTTTGCCGTCGGCACCATGCTGTCGCTGTTCGTCAACGGCTTTGTCGACCTGACGCTGGCAAGATGACAATGAGCGCACGCAGGGACCGCCTGAAGAAACTGGTCAAGGTGCAGGAGCAACTGAAGGCGCTGCACGAAACTCGTCATGCCACCTTCCTTGCCGCGGCCAGCGCCGCCGAGGCGGAGGCCAGGGATCTGGTCGGACATTTCGACCAGGCCAATTCCCTTTCGGGCCTGTTTCCCGACCTTTACCATCGCCGCATCGCCAGCGCGGTCGGGCGCCAGGAAGCGAACCTCGAAAGCGCCAGGCAAGAGGCCGGCCTCATCGCTGCGGCAACCGCGCGCACCAACATGGTCGAGCGCACCTACAAGGATGTGCGCAGCCGCGACGAACGCCAACGCTCCGACCGCGAGCGCCTCGACCTGATCGCGCAGAAGCGGCAACCGGAAAGTGACGATTAGCGCATGTCCCCAAAAATGGTTCCGGTCTTGGGACAACGGCATGCATGAAAACAAGGACTTGAAGCGCGTCGCAGGATTGCGTTTCCGGGCGATGCGCTTCAGCCAGCGACCGCGCAAGCCTGCCACAAGCTTGTTGAGGCATTGTCCTAACCACGGAAAACCGACAAAAGGCGGACTTTCTTGGCGATCTCTCCACCCAGCGACATCGTTATGGATGTTGCCCGAGCCGTCGACCCGACGGATATCGAGGCTGCCCGCGCCGCGCTGACAAAGCGGGCCGGTGGTGCCGCCGGGACGTTTTCGGTCGACACCGCCGCGTCGGTCGATGCCGGCTCGATCCTGTCGCGCGCCACCGCCGACAAGGCCGCCGCGTCAACCGACCCCGCCAAGAAGTTCAAGAAGTTCGAGGCGATGGTGCTGCAGACCTTCATCCAGAACATGCTGCCCAAGGACACCGAAGGCGTCTACGGCAAGGGCCTGGCCGGCGACATGTGGAAATCGCAGCTTGCCGAGCGGGTGGCCGACGTCATGGCCGAGCGCGGCGGCATCGGCATCGCCAAGTCGATGCTTGCCGACCACTATCTCGAAGGCAAACGCGTTGTGCCGGTCGGCCCGGTTTCGGGCGGGCCGGAAAAGACCGAGATCGATCAGCAGAACAGCCTCTCAACCTCGTTGGTGCACGAATTGCAGCGCAAGGCCGCGCGGTCGATCACCGGTGACGACACGACCATCAAGACCGACATCAAGATCTAGGCACGATCCCCGAAATCGGAACCGGCTTTGCGGAAAGATCATGCTCAAGCACTGAGATAGCGCGTATCCGAGTTCAACCTAACTAGACCAGGATTCTCATGGCCGACTTTTCGGAATTCACCGCCAACCTGCCCGCGCGCATGAGCGTGTCGGAAGCGCCGATCCCGTTCGCGCGGCCTGGCAATCTCGCCGCCATCATCGGCCGCATCGAGGAAGTGGTCGAGGAAGAGACCGCCGGCATCCGCAGCGACACCAGCTATGACCTGAAGGCATCGAACGCCCGCAAGAGCCGCTATCTCTATGAACTGACCCGCGCCATGAAGGGCGGCGGTGAAGCCGAGTTCCTCGAACAGCACCGCGAGGGCCTGACCCGGCTGCGCCAGAAGCTGGCGAAGAACGAGGCGGCGATCCTGGCTCACCTCAGCGCGGTCAATGAGGTCGCCAGCCTGTTGCGGAGCGCCATCCAGCGCTCGGAAGCCGACGGCACCTACTCCGCCGGCGAGTTCGGCTGGTCGAAGGCATGATGCCGAGCCGAGCCACCGCGTCGACGAAAAAAGGGAAGCGGTTTTTGCCGACGATCTTGCCGAGGCAAGAAGACAGCGCCGCGTTTCCATCGCCAGGGAATGACAACGCCCGATGATCAAGGTCATCGCCATCGCCATCTGGATCTGCGCCGCCACGCTCGGCGCCGTGTTCTATTCGTTCCAGGCGGCGGGCGAAAAAGGCGTCGGCGAAACCCCGAAGCCGATGCTGGGTGGGCTCGACTACGTCAAGACCGATATCATTTCAGTGCCGCTGATCCGCGATTCCAGGATCGACGGCTATTTCCTGACCAAGCTCGTCTACACCGTGGAACCCGAGCAGATAAAGAAGCTGTCGATCCCGGCCGAAGCGCTCATTACGGACCAAGTCTATTCCTACCTCTATTCCAATCCGCAGATCGACTTCACCAAGAAGGAGGCGATCGACCTCGATGCCTTCCGCGCCGCGATCCGCGACACCGTCAACAAGCGTGTCGGCGCGACCCTGGTGCATGAGGTCCTGATCGATCAGGTCAACTTCCTGTCGAAGGACGAGATCCGCGACAACTGGCTGCGCCGCAAGAAAAGCGAGACGGCGCCGGAAATGACCAAGCCGTCCACGGAACATTGAGCCGCCCGCAGCCGGAATTCGCGTTGACGTAAACGTCAACCCAAAGCTATATGCGGCAGCGACCAGGATCGCGAAAAACACGGCATGGGGCTTCGGCCGGATCGAAGCGCCGGTGGGCGACAGATGCAACCAGACAAGGAGAACAGCGTGAGCGTTCAGGAGATTGCCGAGAAGATCAGGTCGCGCGTGGCCAGCAGCGGGTTCGATCGTTCCGTGAAGTTCGACACCGGCGGCGACGGCGTCATCGTCATCGACGGCGCGACCATTTCGACCACCGACGCCCCCGCCGATTGCACCATCAAGCTCTCGCTCGACGATCTGGATTCGCTGATATCAGGCGACCTGAACCCGACGATGGCGTTCATGACCGGCAAGATCAAGGTCGAAGGCGACATGACCGTCGCCATGGCGCTCAGCCAGCTGCTGGGCTGATCGATTTCAGACACACAAAACGCCGCCCGACCGGCGGCGTTTTGTTTTGGACGATAAGCCAAGTACCCGCTTTAAGCTGCCCTTGCAGCCTCAGGCCGCCGACGTCAGCTCCTGTGCCTTCAGCTTGCGTCCCGCCGCTTTCAGCGTGCCTTGCACACCGTCGAGCGCGCCGTCCACCAGTTCCAGCGCCAGCAGGCGGTGCCGTTCATAGGGTCCCGGCATGGCAAGCGAACCGGTCCTGGCGGCCGAGAATCCGAAGCGCCCGTAGTAGGGCTCGTCGCCGACCAGCAGGATCGCGGCGTGGCCGAGGCGCGCCGCCTCGGCGATTGCATGGCGCATCAGCGCCGAGCCTATGCCGGCACTCTTGAGCGATGGGGCGACGGCGAGCGGGCCAAGCAGCAGCGCTGCCGGACCGCCCTCGCCCAGCGTGACGTCCCACAGCCGCACCGTGCCGGCCACGGCGCTGGACGCATCGCGCGCGACGAAGGCAAGGCCTTCCGAAGGGCGCCGGCCACGCCGCAGCTTTTCCGACGACTTTGCCTTGCGCTTCGGCCCCATGGCATCGTCGAGCAAGGCTTCGCGTGCCGTGACGTCGGCCGCGGTTTCGGCAACGATGGCAACAGCGCCGGCCACCTCTCCCCCAAGGGAGGAGATCGACCAGTGCGCGGCGCCTTCAACAGTGAAATTTGCAATGTCCATTTCCGCAATCCCCGGCGAGCGGAGATCTGTTCCACAAGCGAGCCGAGGCGGGCGATCTCTTCGCCCGCGCCGGATGATCTGATCGGCTCTTGCGAACCGTCAGATCACGTAGGATCGGAGAGGCTCGAAGCCGTTGAAGGCGACCGCCGAATAGGTGGTCGTGTAGGCACCGGTGCCTTCGATCAGCACCTCGTCGCCGATGGTCAGCGACAAGGGCAGCGGATAAGGCGTCTTCTCGTACATCACGTCGGCCGAATCGCAGGTCGGGCCGGCGAGCACGCAAGGTGCGGTCTCCGTGCCGTCATGGCGGGTGACGAGGGGATAGCGGATCGCCTCGTCCATCGTCTCGGCCAGGCCGCCGAACTTGCCGATGTCGAGGAACACCCAGCGCACATTGTCGTTGTCGGCCTTCTTCGAGATCAGCACGACTTCCGACTTGATGACGCCGGCGTTCCCCACCATGCCACGGCCCGGCTCGATGATGGTTTCCGGAATGGCATTGCCGAAATGCTTGCGCAGCGCCGAAAAGATCGCCTGGCCATAGGCCCGGGCGGCCGGCACGTCACGCAGATAGCGCGTCGGGAAACCGCCACCCATGTTGACCATCTTGAGCACAATGCCTTCCTCGGCGAGCGTCGTGAACACCGCCTTGGCGTCGGCGAGCGCACGATCCCAGGCGGTCAGGTCGGTCTGCTGCGAGCCGACATGGAATGACACGCCATAGGCGTCGAGGCCGAGCCCCTTGGCATGGCGCAGCACGTCGACGGCCATCGCCGGCACGCAGCCGAACTTGCGCGACAGCGGCCACTCGGCGCCTTCGCCATCGGTCAGCACGCGGCAGAACACGCGCGCGCCGGGAGCGACGCGGGCGATCTTTTCGACCTCCTCGACGCAATCGACCGCGAACAGCTTGATACCGAGCTGGTAGGCGCGCGCGATATCACGCTCCTTCTTGATGGTGTTGCCGAAGGAAATGCGGTCCGCCGGCGCACCGGCGTCCATGGCCATCTCGACTTCGGCAACGGAAGCAGTGTCGAAGGACGAGCCCATCGCAGCAAGCAGGCGCAGGATTTCCGGCGCCGGGTTTGCTTTCACCGCATAGTAGATCTTCGAATCGGGAAGCGCCTTCTCGAAGGCGCGGAAATTGTCGCGCACGACATCGAGGTCGACCACGAGGCAGGGGCCGGTCGGACGTCGGGTGGCGAGGAAGTCAAGGATGCGCTGGGTAGCCATCGGGTCTCTCCATCAGCGCCTTTCGGCGCGCACAAAGGCTGCGGGACGCGGGCTCTCGGCCTCGCGAACACGCGGTGGACAAAGGCGGGACGGAAATCCATGGAACCAGCCGGTGGAGACCCCGGAACCATGAAACGCCGTCTCGCGGCGGTGAACCTTGGCCTTGCCCGGCCTCGGTTCGCTTTGTCTGCCTTGGCTTGGATTGGGAGACCCCGTTCCGCACTGCCGGCAATGAAGGTGTGCCTCTTCAGTAACCCCGGTCTTTGGACAACCGGCAGAACACCAGAAAGGCCCGCACCGTCGTTGCTTCAAGGTGTCCTCGGTCTGGCGGTTGGCCGCTAAACCGACTGGAGGGGTTGGCTCCAGTTACCTTACCGATTTCCCTCACCATTCGAGGATCGGCGGACACCCACAGGCACGTGCGACTTTGGGCAAGCGCGATATAAGAGCGAAGCGTTTCACAATCAATAAAAATCGCATCCAAGGTTGTAAAATTTCCGGCATCGAACAATGTTGCGACAACCGTATCCGGATATCGAACGATGACAGGCACGCACGGCCCTCTAAACGCCTTTCTCGATCTTCCCGAGATGCCGGTGGCACATGCCGAGCTCGGACCGCTTGCCGGCCTGCGGCTGGCTGTCAAGGACATCTACGACGTTGCCGGTTACCGCACTGGCTGTGGCAATTTACGGAAATTCGACGAAAGCGATGCCGCCTCGCGCACCGCACCCGCCGTGCAGATGATTCTCGATGCCGGCGCACGCTTCGTCGGCAAGACCCAGACCGACGAGCTTGCCTTCGCGCTGTTCGGCCAGAATGCGCATTTTTCGTTTCCGGTGAACCCGGCAGCGCCCGACCGCGTCACCGGCGGCTCATCGTCGGGATCAGCGGTGGCGGTGGCGGGCAGGCTGGCCGACATCGCGACCGGCTCCGACACCGGCGGTTCGATCCGCGCGCCGGCGAGCTTTTGCGGGCTGATTGGCCTGCGCACCACGCATGGACGCATCTCGCTCGGCGGTGCCATGCAACTGGCGCCGAGTTTCGACACGTTCGGCTGGTTCGCCGACGACATCGAGACCTACGAGACGGTCGGCAAGCTGTTGCTCGGCCGCGACCCGCACCACCACCCCTTGGACCGCCCGCTGTCGCTGGACTGGCTGGACGATCTGGTCGCCCGCCCGGCGATTGCCGAATATGCTGACATGAAGGCGCTGGCGAGCGCGATTTTCGGCGCGCCGGCGTCGCCGGAAACGCCCTTCACCTCGTCTCCGGATGAACTCTACTGGTGCTTTCGCCGGCTGCAGGCCAAGGAAGCCTGGGCGGTGCACGGGCAATGGATCACCAGTGGCGAGCGCGACCTCGGCCCCGGCGTCGAGGAACGTTTCGGCTTTGGCCGTGCCGTCGACGACCGAACGGCGCAGGGCGAGACGGTACGCCGGCTGACCTTTCGCGGCGAACTGGCCGCCCTGCTCGGCAAGGACGGCTTCCTTGTCCTGCCGACGGTTCCGGGCCCGGCGCCGTATGTGGACAGCACGCCGGAGCAATTCCAGGCCTTTCGCGAGCGGGCGCTGCGGCTTCTGTGCCTGGCCGGACTGTCCGGCTTTCCGCAAATCACCTTGCCCATCGGCTCGGTCGCCGGCGCGCCGTTCGGCCTGTCGCTGCTTGGCCCTTCCGGCAGCGACATTGCCCTGATACGGCTCGGCCGGAAACTTCTCGACGCGGCACGAAAGGCCTGACCATGGACACACTGACCCGCATGCGTGCCTTCATCGACGTGGTCGAAGCCGAGGGCTTTTCCGCGGCGGCGCGCAAGATCGGCCGCTCCAAGGCGCTGCTGTCGAAGTATGTGCGCGAGCTGGAGGACGAGCTCGGCGCGCTGCTGCTCAACCGCACCACCCGCCAGTTCTCGATGACCGAGGCCGGCCACACCTACTACCGGCGCGCCTCGGAAATCGTGCGCGAGGTCGACAGCCTGGCCGACGCCGTGCGCGAATCCTCCGGCGACGTGCGCGGCCGGATCAAGCTGTCGGCGCCGCGCACCTTCGCCGACGCGCCGATCGGCCAGTCGCTGATCGACTTCGCCAAGCAGCACCCCGACATCGTGCTCGACATCCAGCTCGACGACCGTTTCGTCGATCTCGTCGAGGAAGGCTTCGACCTTGCGGTGCGCATCTCGCGGCTGGAGAATTCGTCGCTGATCGCCCGGCGCCTGGCGCCGTTTTCGATAAAGCTCTGCGCTTCCCCCGAGCTGATCGCCAAGCATGGCACGCCGACACGGCCGCAGGACCTTGGCCGCATGCCGTGCATCATCGACACCAATGGCCGAGGCCTGAACAACTGGCCGTTCAAGGGTGACAATGGCGATCCGATAAGCGTTTCGGTGTCGGGCCCGATCGAAGTCAACAGTCCGATGACGGCGCGCGCCGCGGCGGTGGCGGGGTTGGGATTTTCCGTCCTGCCGGACTTCATCGCCGCGCCCGACATCGAGAGCGCCCGGCTGGTGACGGTGCTGGATGACCGCATCCTGTCCGGCGGCGGCATTTTCGCCGTCTACCCGCATCGCCGCTATCTGCCGGCGAAGGTCCGCGTCTTCGTCGATTTCCTGGTGCAGTGGTTCAGGACGCGCGAGGCTGCCTGACTAGGCTCAGCCGTCAAAGCGCGTTGCGCCGCAACGCGCTTTGAGTCTTTTCTTGTGCGTGTAGATGTCCCCAAGCCGCCACGCCATCTGGGTGACAAGCACCAGCGGTCCCAATTTCGCCCCCTTTCTGGTAACTCTCGACATCTCTCCGAGGCCGATGGAATCGCGACCGAGAATGCATCTTAAACGGCACGCAATCATGCTGGCTTCGGCCTTGGCGGCGACCTTTGCCGCCGTCGAACCGGCTGAGGTGCATCCGCACGTCTTCGCCGAGGCCCGCCTCGACGTGATCCTCTCCCCGGATCACCAAAGTGTGAAGGCGCTCCGTCATCTCTGGCGCTTCGACGATCTGTTCTCCAGCACGGTGATGATGGAGTTCGACAAGAACTCCGACCTCAAGCTGGACGACAACGAACTGAAGGAGGTTGCCGACACCGTCCACGCCTCGCTGGCCGAGTTCAACTATTTCCAGCTCGTCACCGTCGACGGCAAGGACGTGGCGATGACACCGCCGCCGCATTTGATGGCCAATTTCGACAACGACCAGTTGATCATCCTGTTCGAGTCCGAACCGAAGGTGCCGATCAAGCTGGCCGGTAAGATCGACATTGGCGTCTACGATCCGACATTCTACACCGCGATCGACTTCACCGAGGATTCCAACATAACGGTTGAAGGCCTGCCATCGAACTGCACCAGCAAGGTCGTTCGGCCGGACCCGGATGAAGCCATCAAGGAAAACCAGAAGACCCTGACGGACGCCTTCTTCAACGATCCGACAGGCACCGACATGAGCAAGATCTTCGCCACCAAGCTTGAACTGAACTGTCAGCCAGAAGGATGAACCCGGTGACGAAACCGTCCCTGCGTTTGGCATTCGGCCTGTTGGCCATCACCTTCGCCATGATGCATTTCGCCAACGTCGCCCATGCCCAGAGCTCGCTCGGCATCGGCGTCAATGACGGCATGGCGCCCACCACCGGCCCGTTCGCCCACATCCTGATGTGGATCAATCTCAGGCAGCAGGAATTCTATCGCGCGCTGGCGACGGCGATGAAGGCGATGCGCCAGGACGACAGCAAACTTTGGCTGCTCATCGGCCTGTCCTTCGCCTACGGCATCTTCCATGCCGCCGGTCCCGGTCACGGCAAGGCGGTGATCTCGTCCTACATGGTGGCCAATGAAGTGGCGCTGCGGCGCGGCATCCTGTTGTCTTTCGTCTCTGCGCTGCTGCAGGGCCTGACCGCGGTCGCCGTGATGGCGGTCGCCTATTTCGTCCTGCGCGGCACAGCCGTCTCGATGACCGATGCGGCCTGGTTCATGGAGATCATGAGCTTCGTCTTCGTCACCCTGTTTGGTGCCTGGCTGCTGTGGCGCAAGCTCGGCCCCTCCGTCCTGCGGCTGTTCGGCAGGGGCCCCGCCTACAGCCTGTCGGCGGCCCATGCCGGTAATTCCCACGGCGGCCACTCGCATGCCGGTCACTCGCATGCTGGTCACGGCCATTCGGCGCATGCCCATTCGCACGCCCTGCACGTTCATGACGATCACGACCACGCGCACGGCCATTCGCACGACCATCACGACCACGGTCATGGCGCGCACGATCATGCTCATCACGATCACGCGGCGGGCGAGGTCTGCGACACTTGCGGCCATTCGCACGCGCCCGATCCGGCGCTGTTGTCGGGCGATCGCTTTGACTGGCGCACAGCCTGGACGGCGGTGGCCGCCGTCGGCATCCGCCCCTGCTCCGGCGCGCTGATCGTGCTCAGCTTCGCCCTGCTCAATGGGCTTTGGCTTGGCGGCCTACTCTCCGTGCTGGCGATGTCGCTCGGAACCGCAATCACCGTCTCGGCGCTTGCGACCCTTGCGGTGACCGCTAAGAACTGGGCGGTGTATTTCGCCGGCGATGGCCGCATGGGCAACCGCATCCACTCGATCGTCGAGATCGGCGGCGCCGCCTTCGTCTTCCTGTTCGGACTGTTGCTCCTGTCGGCGAGCCTGACCGGCAGCGTTTGACCCATAAGTAGAGCCCGAAGGTGTGTTGAGATTCAGGTCAGGCCGTGCCGAGAACGGTTGATACCGAGAACCGGAGCGGAGCGTACGTAAAGTACGTGAGCACCGGAAGCGGAGATATCAGCCGTTCGCAGGCCGGCATCACCTGAATATCAATACACTTTGCCGCCCAGCTCATCCTCGATATGCGCGCGGATGATCTCGTCGAAGTTCTTTTCAGCGCTGAAGCCCAGCTCCCTTGACCGCCGCGCCTCGAATCGTGTCGGCCAGCCCTTGACGATCGCCCAGATCGTCTCGTCCGGCTGTTCGCGGATCAGGCTTACCGCCTTGGCGCCGGCAACGCGCTCCAATGCATCGATCTGTTCGCCAACGGTGACGGCGACGCCGGGCATCGTCAGGTTGCGGCGCGGCCCGACGGCGGCGCCGTCGATCTGAGCCGCATGGATCAGGAAATTCACCGCCGAACGCGGGCTGGCGTGGGTGTGCACGACGGTGCGCGGCACCGGCAGGACCGCCTCCTGACCGTTCAGCGGCTCGCGGATGATACCGGAGAAGAACCCCGAAGCCGCCTTGTTTGGCTTGCCGGGCCGCACGCAGATGGTCGGCAGGCGGATGCCGATGCCGTCGAAGAAACCACGCCTGGAGTAGTCGGCCAGCAGCGCTTCGCTCATCTGCTTCTGCGTGCCGTAGGAGGTCAGCGGCGTCGGATGGAAGTCATCGGGGATGACGTCCGGGAACGGCGCGCCGAACACCGCGATCGACGAGGTGAAGACGACGCGCGGCGCAAAGCCGGCCAGGCGGATGGCGTCGAACAGCGCCCGTGTGCCGTCGAGATTGACGCGGTAGCCGAGATCGAAATTGGCTTCCGCCTCGCCGGACACGATGCCCGCGAGATGAAAGACGACATCGGGGCGCGATGCGACCAGGCTTTCGGCGGCACCGGCCACGGCGAGATCGCCCGTGTGAGCCGCGATGCTGACCCCGTCCATGATTGGCGCCTGCGGCGGCACGATATCGTGCAGGTCGAGCGCGGTGATCTTGCGGCCGCGCAGCATGCCGTCCTTGGCCAGCCGGGCGATGAGCTTGCGGCCGACCATTCCCGCGGCACCAGTGATCAGAATGCGCATGTCAAAGACCTCTACTTACCCTGGTTTTTGCGCTGCTTGCGGGCCCGCAACCAGAACACCGAGAAAAACGCCAGAACGAAGACAATGCCAAAGGCACCGGCCAGCACGGTCGAGAGGCTGCCCAGTGCCAACATCACGGTCGGCAGATAGAAGGCCGCGATGCCGAACAGAAGCATGATCCACACCGCCGCGATGGCTGCATTGCGCGTGTCGCGGTCCATCACGCTGCACCCGGGCAGCGGCGGTCATTCATCGGGCTGGCTTTCAAAGCTTTGGAACTCCTGAGGCAGCACCGATCGACATCAATCGATCGGCCCTAGTGATAATGGCCATGATGCGGCGCTGCATGGTGCCCGCGATCATGATCGTCGTCGTCGCCTTTGTCGGCGCACTGGCCGAACTCCGGTTCCACCGTGGCATGGCTGATGCCGTGCTCGCTGGCAAGCCGCTTCTTGACGGCGCTGACCGCCTGATAGGCATCGACGCCCTCGCCAAGGCAGGCATGCAGCGTCGCCATGTTGCTTGTTCCGTCGAGTGACCAGACATGCATGTGGTGCACCTCGCGCACGCCCGGGACCGTCGTTTCCAGGTCCCTGGCGATCAGATCCCGGTCGAGGGTCGGCGGCACGCCCTCGAGCAGCACATGCGCGGCTTCGCGCATCAGCGACCACGCCGTGTACAGGATCAGCAGCGAGACCAAGACCGACAGGATCGGGTCGATCGGCGTCCAGCCCGTGGCCAGGATGACCAGCGCGGCAACGATCGCGGCGGCCGAACCGAGCAGGTCGCCGAGGACATGCAGGATGGCGCCGCGCATGTTCAGGCTTTCGCGGTCGCCGCCATGCAGCACGAAGAAGCAACCGATATTCACCACGAGGCCGAGGATCGCCACCACCAGCATCGGCCCGCCAAGCACCGGCACCGGCACCTGCAGGCGCCCCCATGCCTCGTAGACGATCCACAGCGCGATGACGAAGATGGCGATGCCGTTGGTGTAGGCCACCAGTGTCTTGACCCGCCCGAAGCCATAGGTGAGACGGCCGGTCGCCGGGCGCCCCGCAAGATGAAACGCATACCAGGCAAGACCAAGCGCGATCGAATCGGCAAGCATGTGGCCGGCATCGGCCAGCAGCGCCAGCGACCCGGTGAAGAGGCCGCCAAGCGCTTCGGCGATCATGAAGCCACCGGTCAGGCCGGCGGCGATCAGGACGCGTTTCTTGTCGGTCGAGCCATGCACATGGCCGGCCCCATGATCGTGCCGAGTATGATCGTGCCCGCTATGATCGTGGCTATGCGCCAATGACGAACTCCCGTTACGCCGAATTCAGCTCACGCGCCGAACTCCGCGCGAAAATCCTCAAGCCGTCGCTTCTGTTGGCCGTCACCATCGAAGTTGGCCGGATCGAGCCACTCTTCATAGGCATTGCGCAGGGCCGGCCACTCCTTGTCGATGATCGAATACCACGCGGTATCGCGGTTTTCACCCTTGACGATGAGATGCTGCCGGAAAATGCCTTCGAACTTGAAGCCGAACCGTTCCGCTGCCCGCTTCGATGGCTCGTTGCGGTTGTTGCACTTCCATTCGTAGCGGCGATAACCGAGCTCGTCGAAGATGTATTTCATGAACAGGTACTGCGCTTCCGTCGCCGCCGGCTTGCGCGAGATCAGCGGACCCCAATAGATGTTGCCGATCTCGATGACGCCATAGGCCGGATCGATGCGCATCAGCGTCTGGCGTCCGGCGACCTTGCCGCTGGCCTTGTCGATGACGGCAAAGAACAGCGGATCCTCGCTGGCTTCCACTCTGTCCAGCCATGGCTGGAAGGCGGCGCGGGTTTCCGGCGGATAATCGGGCAGCCAGGCGAAGCGGCCGTCGACGTCGGATACAGAGGAGGCCTCATAGAGACCGTCGCCGTGTTTTGCGGCGCTCAGCGGTTCGAGCCGGACGTACCGGCCGTCGATGGTCTTGCGCGCGGGACGCGGGCGCGGCTGCCAATCTTTGAGATTTTCCGACACCGAAAGCTCCAATCCGTTTGACATTTGCCCGCCGAAGCTCACAAAAACGCACGCCAACAGTAAGAACCACACGGACGGGAAAAATGCTCCACACGATTTCGGCCTTCGACCGTCTCGGCGAGGAAAACGCCTTTGCCGTATTGGCGCGGGCGACGGCACTCGCGAGCCAAGGCCGCGACATCGTCAATCTCGGCATCGGCCAGCCGGACTTCAAGACGCCGCAGCATATCGTCGAGGCCGCCATCAAGGCGCTGCGCGACGGCTACCACGGCTATACGCCGGCCAACGGGCTGCTGGCGACACGCGAGGCGGTGGTGCGCCGCACGCTAACCACCACCGGCGTCGAGGTCTCGCCCGAAGCGGTGATGATCCTGCCCGGCGGCAAGCCGACCATGTTCGCCGCGATCCTGATGTTCGGCGAGCCGGGCGCCGAGATTCTCTATCCCGACCCCGGCTTTCCCATCTACCGCTCGATGATCGAGTTCACCGGTGCCGCCCCGATCCCGGTTCCGATGCGCGAGGAAAACGGCTTTGCCTTCTCCGCCGAGGAGACGCTGGCGCTGATCACGTCGAAGACCAGGCTCCTGATCCTCAACTCGCCGGCCAACCCGACCGGCGGCGTTACGCCACGCGCCGAGATCGAGAAGCTGGTCAAGGGGCTGGAGAAGCACCCCGACGTCGCCATCCTCTCCGACGAGATCTACGACGTCATGACCTATGACGGCGAGACGCATTGCTCTCTGCTTGGCTTTCCCGAGATCCGCGACCGGCTGATCGTTCTCAACGGCTGGTCGAAGACCTGGGCGATGACCGGCTGGCGCATGGGCTGGTCGATCTGGCCGAATGGCGACAAGGGCGCCCATCTCTACGACAAGGTGCGCAAGCTGGCGGTCAATTGCTGGTCCTGCGTCAACGCGCCGAGCCAGTTGGCCGGCATCGCCGCGATCGACGGCCCGCAGGACGATGTCGACAAGATGATGCGCGCCTTCGACCGCCGCCGCAAGGTCGTGGTCGAGGGGTTGAATGCCTTGCCCAACATCTCCTGCATCACCCCAAAAGGCGCGTTCTACGCCTTCCCCAATGTCTCGAAGACCGGCTGGAAGGCGAAGAAGCTCGCCTCTGCCCTGCTTGACGATGCCGGCGTAGCGCTGATCGGTGGTCCCGATTTCGGCATCCTCGGCGAAGGCTATGTCAGGCTCTCCTACGCCAACTCCGAGGAGAACATCCTGCGCGCGCTGGACCGGATCGGGGCGTTCCTCGCAAAGTAAGGCCCAGCCTCCGGCTCGCGAGCCTATAAGATTTCGGCCGGCTGCCATGGCGGTGTCATGAGCTGTCCGGAGTCGAGCAATCAAGACTGGGCGTGCATAACCAGAACGGTTACGGTCCTCGAATAAGGATCGAAGTGGGGTGCGCCGGATGTTCTATGCAATCCTTGCCTATCACGTGGAAGATGCGATCAAGGCGCTGACGCCGCAGGAAGATGCGGCCCTGATGGCCGACCTGCTGAAGATCAACACCCGGCTTCATGAGGCAGGCACGCTTGGACCGTCCGCGCGCCTGGGCGCGACCCAGGATGCCTGCACCCTGCGCGGTCCGGGCGACGGCATGATCATCGACGGCCCTTTCGCCGAGACTAAGGAACAGTTGCTCGGCCTCTATGTCGTCGACTGCGCCACGAGAGACGCCGCCATCGCGATCGCCCGCGACCTTCGCCGCGTCAATCCGACCGCCGTTTACGAGATCAGGCCCATTCTGCTCTTCAAGCCCGGAGCGCCGCTGGCGGGCAAATGAGCCGGCGGCGAAAGCCCAGCCGGTGCCCGCCGCTCACCCACGCCCGACGAACGGCATCTTGGTCGCCATCACCGTCATGAACAGCACATTGGCGTCCAGCGGCAGGCTGGCCATGTGGACGACGGCGTCGGCGACGCGCTGAACGTCCATCACCGCTTCGGCGGCGATGGAGCCGTTGGCCTGCGGTACGCCGACCGTCATCGGCTGCGCCATGTCGGTCAGGGCGTTGCCGATGTCGATCTGGCCGCAGGCGATATCATAGGGCCGGCCGTCGAGCGCCAGCGTCTTGGTCAGCCCGGTGATGGCATGCTTGGTCGCCGTATAGGGTACCGAGCACGGGCGCGGCGCGTAGGCCGACACCGAGCCATTGTTGATGATGCGGCCACCCATCGGCCGCTGCTTGCGCATGGCGCCGAAGGCGGCGCGGGCGCACAGGAACGAACCGGTGAGATTGACGCCGACGATATCGTTCCACACCTCGACCGGGATCTCGTCGATCAGCGTCGATTTGTAGCCCATGCCGGCATTGTTGAAGAGCAGGTCGACACGGCCGAAGGCCTCCGCCACCGTCTCGAACAGATCATCGACCTCGCCGGCCTTGCTGATGTCGCAGGCAACCGCCAAGGCCTTGGCGTCCGTCGGACCGGCCTCGACGATCGCGGCATCCAGCACGGATTTGCGGCGCCCACAGAACACCGTGTTCCAGCCGGCCTCGAGCAGCGCCGTGGCGACGCTCTTGCCGATGCCGGTGCCGGCGCCGGTGACGATGGCGGTTCTTTGCTCGGTCATGGAAGTCCTCCTGGTGCCCAAAAGTGCGCTGCGTTTTTGGGACAACGACACGCATAAAACAAGGTGCCGCGCTTCCTCTCCTGATTTTCAGGGTTTGGCGCGAAGGCTTTGCACATAACGGCGTGATGGCAAGCGAAACCACCAACAGGTCCCGACAAAAAGGGCGGTCATTGGCGACCGCCCTGATCTGAACCGGGCTTGGGAGGAGGAAAGCCGGTCCGACTGCATAGAATCATGCGCTTCCTGAGTTAACGAAAGGTTAACGCAGGGGAAGGCGACCTGTGCCGATTTGGACTACCAGCGCGGATTGGGTGAGGTCCCGGCCTTTGTTGCCGGCACCTTGGCTGCCGAGACCGTCGCCTCGACATGATCGACCAGCGCGTCCGGCAGGCCAAGCCGGCCGGCAAGCAGGTCGAGATAACCGCGCTCGGCGCGTGTGTCGGGATCGATGGTGAGGCGCGACGCGGTGTAGAGTTCGAGCTTCTGCGCATCGGTCTTGGCGCCGGCCACCAGCGTGTCGAGATCGAGCGGGCTCTCCAGCTCCGCCATCAGGAATTTTTCGGCATCGGTACCGATCCCCGAGAGGCTCAGCTTGCCGGCGATCTTCTGGCGTTCGTCATCGTCGATATGGCCGTCGGCCTTCGCGGCCGAGATCATCGCGCGGATCAGGGTCAGCGTGAATTCGTCCTCGCCTTGCGGCGCCTGCGACGGGTGGAAGGCGGTGTCCTCGGGAGGCGGCAGCAATTCCGGTTCGCCAGCTGACGGCGCTTCCGCGGGTGCGTTGCCGGCCTTGTAATTCTGGTACGCCTTATAGGCGAGGCCACCGATCGCGGCCAGTCCACCAAGCTTCACCGCGGCGCCCGTCACCTCGCGACCGGCACCCGTCCCGAGCAGCACGGCAGCGAGTGCGCCGGCGGCCAGCGGATTGTCCTTGGCCATCTGCACGGCTTGCCCCGCCTTGTCGCGGACGGTGCCGCTGGTGCCGGGAATTTGCGAGCCGAGCAGATCGTCGAGAAGCTTCTTGGGATCGAACATCAATGCCTCCAGGATTGCCCGGCCGAACGGGCAGGTTTCGGACGTCGAAGAGGTAGGGCCCGAATCTCTGCATTACAATGACAAACCGTCGCTTTGCCGCAACCGACGAAACCAGCACGGGCCTAAGATCCGATATGCGGACCCCTGCCCCGTGCCTGCGCCAGTTCGACCTGACGCTGACGCTCGGCATAGCGCTGGCGATCCTCGTCCGAACGGGCATCGAAGCAATGCGGGCACGAGACGCCGGCGGCAAATTCAGGCGACAACCGGTCGCTCGGCGTCAGTGGATGGCGACAGGCGCGACACAGCTCCGCCTCGCCCTCGGCGAGGCCGTGTGACACCGAAACCCGTTCGTCGAAAACGAAGCACTCGCCTTGCCACAGGCTCTGTTCGGGCGGAACATCCTCGAGGTATTTGAGGATGCCGCCCTTGAGGTGGAACACGTCCTCGAAGCCGAGCGACTTGACGTAAGCGGTCGCTTTCTCGCAGCGTATGCCTCCGGTGCAGAACATTGCGACCTTGCGGCCTTCGAGCTCTGCCCGGTGCGCTTCGACCCAGGCCGGAAACTCGCGAAAGCTTGCCGTTGCCGGATCGACCGCCCCTTTGAAGGTTCCGATCGACACTTCGTAGGCGTTGCGGGTGTCGATGACGATCGTGTCGGGCTCGGAGATCAGCGCGTTCCAGTCGGCCGGCGCGACATAAGTGCCAGCGCTTGTCGTCGGGTCGATATCCCCGACACCCATGGTGACGATCTCGCGCTTCAGCCGCACCTTCATGCGGTGGAACGGCATTTCCGCAGCTACGCTGTACTTGACCTCGAGGCCGGCCAGTTCTTCGAGGGCTTCGAGATGCGCGATCAGGGCGGCGATGTCGGCGTCGCTGCCGGCAACGGTGCCGTTGATGCCCTCACGCGCCAGTAGCAAGGTTCCCTTGATGCCGCGCCCGCAGCAGAAGGCCGCGAGCGGCGCGCGCAATTCCTCGAAGGCGTCGAGCCGCGCAAACCGGTAGAGTGCGGCGACGCGGAAAGGTTGAGGCGTGGACGAAGTCATTGCCGAAGCCACTAAACGCTCATGCAAGCCGATTCAAGGCAGAGCCGTAGATCCTTCCCATATGGAGAGAAGAGCTGACTGATCCCGACTGCGTGACATCGCGACACGGCTGGTTTCGTGGACAGGAAAACGACCTTCTGCTAATCGGTTGAATTGTCCAGATCAAGGAGAGACGAAGTGCCCAGCAAGACCGAAAAGCTCCTGTCGCTCCTCAACGGCCAACCAGTCATTCCGGTGCTGAAGATCACCAACGTCGCTGACGCCGTACCGCTGGCGCGCGCTCTGGCACGCGGCGGCCTGCCGGCAATCGAGATCACGCTCAGAACCGCCGATGCGCTGGAAGCGATCCGTCGGGTGGCAGCCGAGGTCAAGGAAGCCATTGTCGGCGCCGGCACCATTCTCGATGCCCGCCAGTTCGATGAGGCCGCCGCCGCCGGCTCGCGCTTCATCGTCAGCCCCGGCATCACTCGCGAGCTTCTGGCCGCGGCTGCCGACAGCGAGGTTCCGCTGTTGCCCGGCGCCATCACGCCCGGCGAGATCATGGCCGCGCGCGAGGCGGGCTTGCGCTTTCTCAAGTTCTTCCCGGCCGAGCAGTCGGGCGGCATCGCCTCGCTGAAGGCCTTCGCTTCGCCGCTCGCCGATGTGAAATTTTGCCCGACCGGCGGCATCACCGGCAAGAACGCGGCCGATTATCTCAGCCTGCCCAATGTCGTCTGTGTCGGCGGCTCCTGGGTGGCGCCCGACGACTTGGTCAAGGCGGGCAAGTGGGACGAGATCGAAGCTTTGGCGCGCGCGGCGTGCAAGCTCGCGAACTAAGGCCTTTCCATACGACATGAAAGCCCGGCCGACTTGCGTCGACCGGGCTTTGCTGGATCGCCTTCAGGCCGCTTAATTGCAGACCCTGACCTTCTCGACCACCTTGTGGTGATGCCGCCAATGCGTGACCACCTTGGTCCGGCAGTGCTTCTTCATCCCGTGCATGTGGTCGTTGGTCTTGACGATCATGGTGGCGGCCTGCGTAGGAGCGATGGCCGCCGAAGCGGTTGCCAACGCAATGACCGATGCCATTAGAATGCTCTTCATGGGTATCTCCGGGTTTGAATGAACTTGGGAGAAACCGTTGAATTGGCGAGCAGTTCCACGGTCACTGCAATGTCAGACTGGCGTGATCGGACTTACAGGGGGCGGTGCGACCCGCGCCCGGCCGCGCAAAAAGCCGCGCAGGTTGCCCGGCGCGGCTTTGTTGATTGCTTGGTCCGTTACTTGGTCTGGAAGCGGGCGACCGACAGGAACTTGACGGCATTGCCTGTGAAGCGGTTGGCATCGGCCATCTGGTTACCCGGCTGGAAGCCGGCCGTGTAAACCTCGCTCGGCGGCGTATGCACGATATTGTAGGCATAGCCCGGCGCCGTCGTCGCGCTCGAAACGGTGGCGACAGTGTCGCCACTGGTCAGCGCCCAGCGAGCGGCCTGCGGCGCGGCGGCAACCACCATGGCCTTGGGGCCGGGTTTCAGGTCGCGGGCGGTGGCCCTCGATTCCTTGCGCGTCGTCTTCACGCCGGTGCCGATCGCGGCGACCGGGTCGGAGCCGGCCGGGCGGGCAGCGACAGCCTCGCGCGGCGATGCGGCATCGGCGCCCGATGGATCGTTGAAGGCCGAACGCGACACGGGCAAGGAAGCGACCTGGTAATCGTCAGCCGCTTCGCCGACCTGGGCGTTGGCCTCGTCGAGCACGGCCTTTACCGCATCCGGCTTGGTCGTCTCGGGCCGTGCCGACGGCAGCACCGAGAACGCGGCGGTCGCGGTCTTGTCTTGCTCAGCCGTATTGGCCAGCGCCATCAGCACATCCTTGCTGGGCGGCGGGGCCAAGTCTGCCGGCAGCGTGCGCTCGGGACGCCATGTCGGCAACGGTATGTTGTTGACGGCAAGCTGTGCCGGATCGGCGGTAGCCGATGCATTAGCCGTGCCGAAAGGAACATTGGTCGGCGCCTGCGCGGTCGCCACGGCCTGTTCGGTGGTCGCCGTCGCATCCGCCGTGCCGAACGGCACGGTCTCAGGCGGCTGAGCGCCAATGTCGGCCTTCGGCCGCGGCGCGAAATCGGGCAGCGGAATCTCGCGGGCAGGCAACGCCGCGATGATCGTCTCCGGCGTATCCTTTTCCGGCTCCTGAGCCTGCTCTTCGGCGACCTGTGGAATTTCGGCGCGCTGCGCGTTCTCGGGCGCCACGATGGCGATGCCCGGCAGGTTGCTGGTCTTGGCTGCCGCGGCCGGCTTCAGGTTTCTAGCCTTGGGCGGAGGCGCAGCCGAAGCGGTTTGGACATCCGCGCTGTCGTCAGCCTCGTCGTCGCCGCCGCCAAAGAAAGCTGATAGGAACCCACCCGACTTCTTGCCGCTGCCACCGGCGCTGGCCATCTCGATGGCCGGAGCGCCAGAACCCCTGCGCGCCTTGTAGGAGGCAAGCGCCTGCTCGTAGCCGGGCAGAGGCCTGCCGTCGCTCGGCACATGCAGCGTCTTGCCATTGGGGAACAGGCTGACCAGTTCCTGGCGGCTGATGCCGGGCCAGTGGCGTACGTTGCCGACATCCATATGGACGAACGGCGAACCGGATGTCGGGTAGTAGCCAACGCCGCCGCCCTGCATCCTGAGACCGATGTTGCGCAGCTTCTTCAGCGGCACGCCGGGAATGTAGAAGTCCATCGCCTTGCCGAGCATATGCTGGCTCTTTTCGGCGACACCCTTGCTGCGGCTGCGCAGCATCGAGTTCGTCGACGGCGAACGATAGCCGCAGACGACCTGGATGTAGTCCGAGGAACCGCTTTCCCGATAGGCTTCCCAGACCAGGTCCAGCAGGCGCGGATCCATCTTGGTCGGCTCGTTGCGACGCCAGTCGCGCAGAATGATGTTGATCTTCCTCAGGCCCTCCGGATCGTAGCGGCCATTGCGCTTGTAGACGATCTCGGCCTTCTCATGCGTGTGGAGGTGGTAAAGCTTCAGCGAACGTGTGTCGGCGCTGGCGCCCGTCGCAGCCGCGGCAACAAAACCAAATGCGACAATCAACGCTGCCAGCCACTTCGGCCAGACGCTCACGTGATGGTGCCGCCCGTCTGTGTGTCGTTCGATTCTGTTCAAATCAAAGGCCTTGCAGGCTGCCGTTTGTCCCCGGATTTGCCCAAACGGATGTGTCGTTATCACATCCGAATATCGATCCTAATGGTTAATCATCGCTTATTGAAGCCGAAATGCGGTAACACCATGGCGATATCCCGTCAAAAATTGTTCACAGAGTTTCTTGGTAAACCGCTGGTTTAGATCATATTTCCGCCCTCGCACGAAACACGATCTGTTACCGTTAGCCTTAATGCGTGAACAGGCCTGTCCATAGGCCTGCCGCATTTCCGCCAAACCCCGATACCGGGCCTGTTCTGGCATTACAAGCTGGTCCCGGCCTTGCGTGAGAGGCACGGTCCGGGTTTTCGGACACGGTCACCCACAAACAAACCGACGGGAATCCAGATTCGATCTGAATGGAATCTGGCTAGGAAGCAAGCCGTTCGACGCGGCCGGTTTCCGGGTCGATGCCATATTCCTTGAGCTTACGGTAAAGCGTCGAGCGGCCGATGCCGAGGCGGCGGGCGACTTCGCTCATCTGGCCGTTGTAGTGATCGATGGCGAGCTTGATCATCTCGAGTTCGACGTCGGCCAGCGCACGCACATTGCCGCGCTCGTCGAGCGCCCGCAACGTGCCGAAGCGAGGCTGAAGCCTGGCCGGCGGATCGAGCTCCGTCATCGAGGTGGCCTCGCCCGGCAAAGCTTGCTCGTCGCGCTGGATGTCCAGGGGCAAGGACGGTGACGGCCTGACGCCGCCGGTATCGAGGTTGACGGTGCCTTCCACCTGCGCACGGATCTGCGGGAAGTCCTCGGTGGTCAGCACATCGCCTTCGCAAAGCACCGAGGCCCGGAAGACGGCATTTTCGAGTTGCCGGATGTTTCCGGGCCAGTCATAGGCCTGCAGCACGGCCAGCGCCGCCGCCGAGATGCCTTGCAGGCGATGACGCGGGTCGGCCGGCGCCACCTTCTGCATGAAATGCGCGACCAGATAGGGAATGTCGTCGCGACGGTCGCGCAGCGGCGGCACGAAGATCGGGTAGACGTTCAGCCGGTAGAACAGATCCTCGCGGAACTTGCCGTCCTTGACCTGTTGCAGCAGGTTGCGGTGCGTCGCCGAAATCAGCCTGATGTCGACCCTGACGGTCGATCGGCCGCCGACCGGATCGACCTCGCCGTCCTGCACGGCGCGCAGGAGCTTGACCTGCACGTCGAGCGGCAGGTCGCCGATCTCGTCGAGGAACAGCGTACCCGAATGCGCTTCGACGAACTTGCCGGTGTGCTTGTCGGTGGCGCCAGTGAACGAGCCCTTCTCGTGACCGAACAGGATCGATTCGACCAGATTGTCGGGAATGGCGCCGCAATTGACGGTGACGAAGGGTTTCGAGCGGCGGTCGCCGCTGCCCTGGATGGCGCGCGCCACCAGTTCCTTGCCGACGCCCGACTCGCCCTCGATCAGGATCGGTATGTTGGATGCCGCCGCCTTCTGGCCGAGGCGGATCACCCTGTCCATGGCCGGGCCGTGCGTGATCATGTCCTTGAAGGTCAGAAGGCCGCCGCGACGGCGCGACGTGCGCTTGACCTCGCCCTCGACGGCCTCGACCTTGAGCGCATTGCCGATCGACGCCTGCAGCCTGTCGGGAGACGCGGGCTTGACGACGAAATCGAAGGCGCCGTGGCGCATCGCCGAAACCACGGTCTCGATGCCGCCCTGGGCGGTCTGCACGATCGTCGGGACATTTATGTCGCGCTCGCGCATCGCCTTCAGCACGCCGATGCCGTCGAGACCGGGCATGACCAGATCGAGGATGACCACCGAGACGTCGCGGGCACTGGGCCCATCGAGGACATCGAGCGCGGCCGTGCCGCCGTCGACGACGATCGCCGCATGGCCGAACCGCGTCACCGCGGCCTCGAGCAGCCGGCGCTGCACGGGATCGTCATCGACTATGAGTATGGAACCTGTCATGACTGGTACGACTACGCCCGCCCGAGGAATTCTGCCCTGTGGACCATCTTGGCACAGGGTTCTAAATAAGGTTTCAAAAAACCCGGTGAATGAATTCCTTAGGATTTGACCGGCTTCACGTTTCTCCTTGAACCTTGGTCACGGAAGGTGTTGGCAATGCGCATGGTTTCTGGTCGTCAGCTTGCGGCGCCAACGTCCAGTCAGGGCGCGGCCGAGCTTGGCGACCTGCCAGAGTGGAACCTTGCCGATCTCTATGCCGGCATGGAGGCGCCGGAACTGAAGCGCGACATCGCCAAGGCCGCCACCGACGCGATCAGCTTCGAGAGCCGCTGGAAGGGTACGCTGGCCGCGGAGGCCGGGCGCGGCAGCGCCGGCAGGCTGGGCGAGGCGCTTGTCGCCTACGAGGCGCTGGAGGAACTGATCGGCCGCATCGTTTCCTATGCGGGACTGGTCTATGCCGGAAACACCGCCGATCCGCAGCGCGCCAAGCTCTATGGCGACGTCCAGGAGAAGATGACCGACGCCAGCGCGCACCTTCTGTTCTTCACGCTCGAACTCAACCTGATCGACGACGCGGCGATCGAAGGCGCGCTGGCCGCCGATCCCGCGTTCGGCCATTACCGGCCATGGGTGCTCGATCTGCGCAAGGACAAGCCCTACCAGCTCGAGGACCGCGTCGAGCAGCTCTTCCACGAGAAATCGATCACCGGGCGCGGAGCCTGGAACCGCCTGTTCGACGAGACGATGACCGACCTCCGTTTCGACATCGATGGCGAGGAGCTGACGCTGGAACCGGCGCTCAACCGCCTGCAGGATGCCGACGGCGAGGTGCGCCGGCGGGCCTCCGAGGCGCTGGCCGCGACCTTCCGCAAGAGCCTGCGCACTTTCACGCTGATCACCAACACGCTGGCCAAGGACAAGGAAATATCGGACCGCTGGCGCGGCTTCGAGGACATCGCCGATTCACGTCATCTCGCCAACCGTGTCGAGCGCGGCGTGGTCGATGCGCTCGCCACGGCGGTGCGCGAGGCCTATCCGCGCCTGTCGCACCGCTACTACGCGATGAAGGCACGCTGGCTGGGCATGGAGGTGATGAACCACTGGGACCGCAACGCGCCGTTGCCGGATACGCCGCAGGCGGTGATCGGCTGGGACGAGGCCAGGAACACCGTACTTTCCGCCTATCAACGCTTTTCGCCCGACATGGCCGAGATCGCGCGAACCTTCTTCGACCGCAACTGGATCGACGCGCCGGTGCGGCCGGGCAAGTCGCCCGGCGCCTTCGCGCATCCGACCGTGCCGTCGGCGCATCCCTATGTCCTGCTCAACTACATGGGCAAGCCGCGCGACGTGATGACGCTGGCGCACGAGCTTGGCCATGGCGTGCATCAGGTGCTGGCCGGCGGCCAGGGCGCGCTGATGGCCTCGACGCCGCTGACGCTGGCCGAAACGGCGTCGGTATTCGGCGAGATGCTGACCTTCCGCTCGCTGCTCGACCAGACCTCCGACAGGCGCGAGCGCAAGGCCATGCTCGCCCAGAAGGTCGAGGACATGATCAACACGGTCGTGCGCCAGATCGCCTTCTACGAATTCGAGCGCAAGGTGCATGCCGAGCGCAAGAATGGCGAGCTGACCTCCGACAGGCTCGGCCAGTTCTGGCTGGAAGTGCAGGCTGAAAGTCTCGGGCCGGCGATCAAGCTGCGCGAAGGCTACGAGGTGTTCTGGACCTACATCCCGCACTTCATCCATTCGCCCTTCTACGTCTATGCCTATGCTTTCGGCGACTGCCTGGTGAACTCCCTCTACGCGGTCTACCAGAACGCCGAGCGCGGCTTCCAGGACAAGTATTTCGAGATGCTGCGCGCCGGCGGCACCAAGCATCATTCCGAGCTTCTGGCGCCCTTCGGCCTCGACGCCACCGATCCCGCCTTCTGGCAAATCGGGTTGGGCGTGATCAGCGGCCTGATCGACGAACTCGAACTGCTCGACGCATGAAACGCGTCCCGTAGATCTCATCTGTTCGCAAAGCAGTTTAGCCGGAATGCATATTGGGAACGGCTCTATTCTTGGCCTAAATATCTGTTCTTGAAGTACTCTCCACGGAAGTTTTCCGATAGCTTTCCACAAGCTCTATGGTAGCTTCGCTCCAAGCTCAGCCGGAGCCCATGCGGATCGGCGAGGAGAAGTCTCAGCCGGACGTGGCGCTCAGGCGAACGCGACAACGGCCGTTGGCCATGGGCAAGCAAAGCCATCGCCGACAGCTCGATCGAAGCCGGCTGTTCTGCGAACCCGCGGAACCACCATCGAGTAGTCCTTCGCCGAAAGTCATGGCCTCATGCCACGGCGGGCGGACCTGACTGGAGAAAGAGACAATGGGCACTTTTTTCTACATGCTCCTGGCGTTCCTTGTGGGTTTGTTGGTTGGCTGGTTCATCTGGGGACGTCTGCGCGGTGAGCTCGACAGCATGCGCGGCGACCTCGACCGCACACGCAGCGAACGCGACAGGTTGCGCGCCGACAGCGACCGCCTGACCGGCGAACTGGATGCATGCGGCAAGACCCGCGCCGACCTCGAGCGCCGGCTGCGCGAAGCGCAGGCAATGCCCGCCGCCGGGACCAGCGCGGCAAAGCCGGCCAGCCAGGCGCCCGCGGCTTTGATGTCGACATCCGCTGCAGCCAAATCCGCTCCGGCAAAGCCTGCATCTGCCAAGCCGGCCGCCGCGAAGGTCGCCCCTGCAAAATCGGCGGCGCCAAAGCCAGCCGCGGCGAAACCCGCGGCCAAGGCAACGGCGCCAGCCAAATCCGTGGCGAGCAAGCCCGCCGCCACGGCCTCGGCAGCCAAGAGTTCGGCCGCGCCAAAGGCGGCGGCCGCCAAGAAAGCGGCGCCGGCGACAGCCAAGCCAGCATCCGGAAAGCCCGATAATCTACGCCGGTTGATCGGCATTGGCCCGGCCAACGAGAAGCTGCTCAAGGCCCAGGGTGTCACCAGCTTCGCCCAGATCGCAGCCTGGACGGCCGCCGACATCAAGCGGATTGAGGAGGTCATGAACTTCGACGGCCGCATCGCGCGCGAACGCTGGATCGAGCAGGCCAAGCTGCTCGCCGCCGGCAACGAGAAGGAATTCGCCAAGCAGTTTCCGACGGCGGGAACCGCCAGCAACACCTGAGCGATTGGCAAGCTCCGACGATTGCAGCCGGCGGCGCAACCATGGCGCCGCCGGTTTGTTTTTGGCCGCAAGGCCGGCACAGGCGTCTCCCCGAAGGTCGGCCCCCAAAGGTCGGCGCAGAGGTCGGCCCAAAGGTCGGCTTTGAGGGAGAGGCTGCCGTTCCCTCGATTGCGCGTGAGCGGCCCCCCATATAGAGCGGTCAACGGCTTCATTGACCGCAGCATCCGAGTCCCATGTCCCTGCCCGCCGCAATTTTCCGCAACGACGAAAGCGCGCGCGAGCTCGTTTTCGACCGGCCGGCCGAAATCATCGTGGCGCATGAGGCAAAGGATTTCGGGCCGGCGCTGGCGGCGGCACAGGCCGCTCATGATGCCGGCCAATGGCTGGCCGGCTATTTTTCCTACGAGGCGGGTTACCTGCTCGAACCAAAGCTCGTTCCCCTGCTGCCGGACGGACGCCGCGCCCCTCTTGTCTGTCTGGGAGTCTTCGATGCGCCGGTCGAACGGGCGGTGCCGCCCCGCGATGCTGTGGCGACCAACGGCCCGATCTTCGATGCCCGCGCAACCTGGTCGTTCGAGGATTACGAAAAGCGCTTCGCGCGGCTGCACCGGCACATCAGGCAAGGCGATTGCTACCAGGGCAATCTGACCTTTCCGGTGCATGCGCAATGGTCGGGCGATCCGCTGGCCGCCTTCGACGCGCTGACCGAACGCCAGCCGGTGAAGTATGGCGCGCTGGTCGCGCTCGGCGAGCCCATCGTACTGTCGCGTTCGCCGGAGCTGTTCTTCGAGATCGACGCCAAAGGAATGATCGAGACGCATCCGATGAAAGGTACGGCGCCGCGCGGCGCGACCAAGGCGCAGGACGAACGGCAGAAGATCTTCCTGCGCAACGACGAGAAGAACCAAGCCGAAAACCGGATGATCGTCGATCTCCTGCGCAACGATATCTCGCTGATCAGCGAGGTCGGCACGCTGGAGGTGCCGGCGCTGTTCCGCATCGAGACCTATCCGACCGTCCACCAGATGGTGAGCGACGTCAGGGCAAGACTGCTGCCAGGCCTCACCATCCGCCAGATCTTCGCGGCGCTGTTTCCCTGCGGCTCGATCACCGGTGCGCCAAAGATCCGCGCTATGGAGATCCTGCACGACCTGGAGGGAACGCCGCGCGAGGTCTATTGCGGCGCCATCGGCTGGATCGCACCCGGCGGCACGATGCGCTTTTCCGTGGCGATCCGCACCATCTCGCTCTTTTCCAGCGGCGAGGCCGTCTACAATGTCGGTGGCGGCATCGTCTTCGATTCGACGGCGCAGGAGGAGTATCAGGAGTGTCTCTTGAAAGCGCGCTTCGCGACGGGAACGCCGCCAATTTCGACCTGATCGAGACCATGCGGTGGGAACCCGGCTCGGGCTTCCTGCGGTTCGAGCGCCATCTGGCGCGTCTCTACGGGTCGGCGTCGGAACTGGGCTTCCGCCACGATCCGGACAAGGTCGGCGAGGCCCTGAGCAGCGCGGTAAACCGGTCCGGCATCGCATTGCGCACGCGCCTCGTCCTGTCGCGCGACGGCGAGGTAAACGCCTCCGCGCAGCCCTATGAACCGCTCGCCGCCGACAAGGTCTGGGTGCTGCGGCTGGCGCGGACAAGGCTCGATTCGCACGACATGCTGCTGCGCCACAAGACCAGCCGGCGGCAGGTCTACAGCCATGCCCGCGCCGAATATCTCATCACCCAGGCCGACGAGGTGCTGCTGGCCAATGAGCGCGGCGAAATCTGCGAAGGCACCATCACCAACGTCTTCGCCGATCTTGGCGACGGCATGCTGGCGACGCCCCGGCTCGACTGCGGCCTGCTGCCTGGTGTATTGCGCGCCGAGCTTCTGGATGATGGCCGCGCACGCGAAGCGATATACAGCCTGGCTGATCTGCAATCCGCCAAGGCGCTGTTCGTTGGCAACTCGCTGCGCGGACTGATCCCTGCGAGACTTGCCTGAGAGCCAACTTGCCCAAGGGCCAACTTGTCCGAGAGCCAAACGTGTCCGAGAGAATGCCATGTTCATCGTTTCTCTGAACTACAAGGTGCCGCTGGCCGAGATCGACCGCTTGCAGGCGGCCCATGTCGAATGGCTGAAGGCCTGCTATGCGGAAGGTATCTTCGTCGCCTCAGGGCCGAAGACACCGCGGACCGGCGGCATCATCATCGCGCGCGGCTCACGCGACCTGCTTGACGCCAGGTTGGCCGCCGACCCTTTCGCCAAGGCAGGCGCGGCCGATTACGATGTCACCGAATTCATGGCGAGGATGACCGCGGCCGGGCTCGACACTTTCAGGGAAGCATGAGCTTGGCCGAAATCCTGCCCACCCATACGCCCTATGACGGCTCGTCGAAACTCTTCACCATCGGGCTGAAGCCGCTCGATCCGGCGGACTGGATCGAGGTCGACGACCATCTGCTGCCGTATCTGGCCGAGAAGCGCCGGCTCTATGCCGAGATCCCCGAGCGGGTTTTCGTCGAGGAGGACGACACGCGAGACGCCCAGCAGGAAGTGCTCGACCTGCTCGGCACGCATTTGCTGGAGAAGTTTCCCGACACCTATCGGAGCACCGGTTCGGGCGTCGAGGCAGTGGGCGCGGCGAACCGTTTCACTGCCCCTTCCGGTCTCGATGGCGCCCCGCTTGTCACGGCCTCGCTGCTCATCCAGGAAGATCTGATCCTGATGCGCCGCGACGACAATGGCTGGCGGCTTGTCGCCGGCTCGCTGTGCTTTCCCTCGTCGTGGTCGCTGGTCGAGAAATTCGGCCGGCCGCTACAGGATATCCATGCGCCGGTGCCGGGTTTCGGTCCGGGCACGAGGCCCGCCGAGCTGATCAACCGCATGTTCGACGGCCTCCAGGGCCAGGCCGTCGAGCGCTACAACTGGTCGATCCAGTCGGGCGACGCACTCTATCATCCGCTCTCCGACCTGCAGCGCATCGACCGCGCCACCAACCGCCCGTCGCGGTTTCCGGATGGCGATATCGACGCGCACGCCTTCATCCGCGTCGAGCGGCAGACGCTGAGGAAGCTGCCGGCATCGCGCGACATCCTGTTCACCATCCGCATCCACCTCGATCCCCTGGCGGTGCTGGCGCGGCATCCGGATCGGGGGAAGCTCGCGATGTCTTTCGCCGCCCAGCTCGAAGCCCTCGATCTCGCCCAGCTTGACTACAAGGGCCTGACATCGGACCGCGACCGGCTGGTCGTCGTCCTTAACCACATGGCCAATGACGCGTAGCCGCTGGTTGGCGCTTTTCGCTGGTTTGTGACAATGATCTGTGATGTAGCGCATGGCCGCCGGGCAAAAATGCCCGGTTTTTGCGCGTGTTTTCCCCGGTTTCCTGGGTTTTGAAGGAGTGTTCGATAAAATGGCGACTGAAAACTGGCCCGTTTACGGCGAGATCACCGGCCCTGTCGTGATGATCGGCTTCGGTTCGATCGGCCGGGGAACGCTGCCGCTGATCGAGCGCCATTTCAAGTTCGACAAGTCGCGGATGACGGTCATCGACCCGCGCGACACCGACCGCAAGCTGCTCGACGAGCGCGGCATCGCCTTCGTTCAGGAAGCCGTGACCGAGAAGAACTACAAGAAGCTGCTGACGCCGCTCCTGACCAATGGTGGCGGCCAGGGCTTCTGTATCAACCTGTCGGTCGATACAGGCTCGGTGGATCTGATGCGGCTCTGCCGCAAGCTCGGTGTGCTCTACATCGACACCGTCGTCGAGCCATGGCTTGGTTTCTATTTCGATGCCAATGCCGACAATGCCAGCCGTACCAACTATGCGCTGCGCGAGGCGCTGATCAAGGAAAAGCACGACAAGCCCGGCGGTGCGACGGCGGTCTCCACCTGCGGCGCCAATCCCGGCATGGTCTCGTGGTTCGTCAAGCAGGCGCTGGTCAACCTCGCCACCGATCTTGGCCTCGAGTTTTCGGAACCCGCGCAGGAAGACCGCGAGGGCTGGGCCAAGCTGATGAAGAAGGCCGGCGTCAAGGGCATCCACATCGCCGAGCGCGACACCCAGCGCGCCAAGAAGCCGAAGCCGATGAATGTGTTCTGGAACACATGGTCGGTCGAGGGCTTCATCTCCGAAGGCCTGCAGCCCGCCGAGCTCGGCTGGGGCACGCATGAGAAGTGGATGCCGAAGAACGCCAAGAAGCACAAGCATGGCTCCAAGGCGGCGATCTATCTGGAGCAGCCCGGCGCCAACACGCGCGTGCGCTCATGGTGCCCGACGCCAGGTCCACAGTACGGCTTCCTGGTGACCCACAACGAGGCGATCTCGATCGCCGATTTCTTCACCGTTCGCGGCAAGAAGGGCAAGGTGCATTACCGCCCGACCTGCCACTATGCCTACCATCCCTGCAATGACGCGGTGCTGTCGCTGCACGAGATGTTCGGCGCCGCCGGCAAGGCCCAGCCGGTACACCACGTGCTCGACGAGAATGAACTGGTCGACGGCGTCGACGAACTCGGCGTGCTGCTCTACGGCCACGACAAGAACGCCTACTGGTACGGCTCGCATCTCTCGCTCGCCGAGGCGCGCAAGCTGGCCCCCTATCAGAACGCCACCGGCCTGCAGGTCACCTCGGCGGTTCTCGCCGGCATGGTCTGGGCATTGGAAAACCCGCAGGCCGGCATCGTCGAGGCCGACGAGATGGACTACAAGCGCTGCCTGGAAGTGCAGTCCCAGTATCTCGGGCCGGTCGAGGGCCACTACACCGACTGGACGCCGCTCGATAACCGCCCCGGCCTGTTCCCGGAAGACCTCGACCGGAACGACCCGTGGCAATTCCGCAACATCCTGGTTCGATAGCGCCCTGCGGAGCATATCTCCCTGCCTTGCAATCGCCCGGAAATCGGGCGATTGAAGGGATGCGGACGAGAGCGACCTGCGTCCATCTGGACGCACAAGGTACGCTCTCGAAACTTGGATGCACGCATTGTGCCTTCCGAAAATCGATCCCGATTTTCGGGCCGATGCGAGAGGAGAGGATTTTCATATGATCATTGCGCGCAAAGTTCTTTCGATGAGCATCGCTGGCGCCCTTGCGACGATGCTTGCCGCTTGCGCCACCAGCGGCCCTGACCAGCCGCCGATGGCGGCCTCGCCGAAAGGCGTCGAAGGCTCCTGGATCGATGCCAAGGGCACCGGCCTTTCGACCTTCACCGGCGGTACCTTTACGACAGTCGCCACCGACACAGGCCAGAAGCTTGCCGACGGCAGCTACACGATGACCGGTGCCACTTCCGTGCAGATCAACGGCACCTCGCTGATCCGCCAGACGCCGGTCAGCTTCAACTGCCTGATGGTTTCGACAAGCCAGCTCAACTGCACCAGCGCCTCGGGCCAGAATTTCGTGCTGACACGGCGCACCTGAACCAGCGCAGCCATTCCTGCACAGGACGGCGGCCGATGGCCGCCGTCCTTTTTTATGCCGGCAAAGCGCACCCGATTTCCGCTTGCGTCATCCGGAACGCGATGGGAACATGGCCAAAACGCCGACTGTCATGTTCCAGTCTAGCAAGAGCGTTAAACGCCTCTGATCAGCTTTCCGGGAGACGAAGATGAAGAAGCTTGCCGCCATTGCCGCCCTTTCTGCCTCCACGCTCGGCCTGTCGGCTGGCGCATCCTTTGCCGACTTCACGCTGAACATCCTGCACATCAACGACTGGCACAGCCGCATCGAAGGCAACAACAAATACGAGTCGACCTGTTCGGCCGAGGAGGAGACCAAGGGCGAATGCATCGGCGGCGCGGGCCGGCTGATCACCGCGATCGCCCAGGAACGCAAGAAGCTCGACGGCCAGAACGTGCTGCTGCTCAGCGCCGGCGACAATTTCCAGGGCTCGCTGTTCTACACGACCTACAAGGGCAAGGTCGAAGGCGAATTCCTCAACCAGATGAAGTTCGACGCCATGGCGCTCGGCAATCATGAATTCGACGATGGCGAGACCGCCCTGGCGCCGTTCCTCGACATGATCAAGTTTCCGGTGCTCGGCGCCAATGTGAAGGCCAACGCGCAGTCCAAGCTCGGCGACCGCGTCAAGCCGTCGCTCGTCGTCGAGGTCGGTGGCCAGAAGATCGGCATCATCGGCGCCGTCACCAACGACACGCCGGAACTCGCCTCGCCCGGCCCCAACATCACCATTGAGGATGACGTCAAGTCGATCACCGCCGAGGTCGAAAAACTGAAGGCACAGGGCGTCAACAAGATCATCGCCGTCACTCATATCGGCTACAGGCGCGAGCGCGACGTCATCGCCAAGATCCCGGGCATCGACGTCGTCGTCGGCGGCCACAGCCATTCGTTGCTGTCGAACACCGACCCGAAGGCGGAAGGCCCCTACCCGACGATGGTCGACAACCCGGACGGCTACAAGGTGCCGGTGGTGCAGGCGGCCTCCTATTCGAAATATCTCGGCGAGTTCAAGGTGGTGTTCGACGACAATGGCGTCGTCAAATCGGCCAGCGGCGACCCGATCTATCTCGACAAGTCGATCACGCCCGATCCCGCCGTGCTCGCCCGCATCAAGGAGCTTGGCGCGCCGATCGAGGCGCTGAAGAACAAGGAAGTGGCCGAGACCACCGACGTCATCGACGGCAGCCGCGAGAGCTGCCGCACCCATGAATGCGCGATGGGCAACCTCGTCTCCGACGCCATCCTCGACCGCGTCAAGGGACAGGGCGTCGAGATCGTCATCTCCAATGGCGGCGGCCTGCGCGCCTCGATCGACAAGGGCACCGTGACCATGGGCGAGGTGCTGACCGTGCTGCCGTTCCAGAACACGCTGGCAACCTTCCAGATTTCCGGCAAGGACCTGGTGGCGGGGCTCGAAAGCGGTCTCAGCCAGATCGAGGACGGCGCAGGCCGCTTCCCGCAGGTCGCCGGCCTGAAATATTCCTTCGACAAATCGGTCGCGCCCAACGCCGGCCGCGTCAAGTCGGTGGAAGTCATGGAGGGCGGCGCCTGGACGCCGCTCAATCCGGACAAGGACTATCTCGTCGCCACCAACAATTATGTCCGCCAGGGCGGCGACGGCTACAAGGTCTTCGCCGAGAAGGCCAAGAACGCCTACGACTACGGTCCAGGCCTCGAACAGGTGGTCGCCGACTATCTCGGAGCGCACCGGCCCTACACGCCGAAGCTCGACGGCCGCATCACCGAGATCGCCGCGACCGTTGCGGCAGCACCCGCAGCCGAACCCGCAAAGCCGGCCGAGCCCGCCAAACCCGCGGAGGCGGCTCCAGCAGCTCCGGCTCCGGCTGCAGAACCGGCAAAGCCAGCTGAAGCCGCCAAGCCCGCCGATGCGGCGCCGGCAATGCCTGAATTGCCAGCCAATTCGGGCGACATCGCCAACACGCCACCGGCCATATCGACAGAGACAGCGCCTGCTGCACCGGCTGAGCCCGCAAAACCGGCCGAAGCAGCCCCGGCCCCCGCGCCAACACCCGCCGAGCCGGCTAAGCCGGCCGAGGCAGCTCCTGCCGAAAGCAGCCATGTCATCGTCGCCGGCGATACCTATTGGGATCTGGCCAAGAAGGCCTATGGCGACGCGACGAAGTGGAAACAGATTTATGAGGCCAACAAGGGCCTAAGACCCCACCAGCTTAAGCTTGGCGCGACGCTGACCATCCCGGCCAAGTAACGTCGCTTCGCCCCTTTCAACGGAAAACCCGCCCGGGAGTTCGGGCGGGTTTTCTGTTTTGAGCCCAGGGTGCGGCCAGACGCGGTATTGAAAGCGCGCGCGAGATGATTAGGTTCGCGTCTCCTGGAGAACCCCTATGACGCTTTCCACCCCTGTCGATCCCAAAGCCGCGAAGGCCGTAGGCCCGTTGCCGGCCGGACATCCGCCGGTCAAGGCTGGCAAGATCGGCGTCATGCTGATCAATCTCGGCACGCCCGACGGCACCGATTTCAAGTCGATGTGGCGTTATCTCAGGGAATTCCTGTCCGACCCGCGCGTCATCGAACTCAACAGGGCGATCTGGTATCCGATCCTCTATGGCCTGGTGCTCACCGCGCGACCGAAGAAGTCCGGTGCCAACTATGCCCGGATCTGGAACCAGGAGAGGAACGAGTCGCCGCTGCGCACCTACACCCGTGCCCAGGGCGAAAAGCTGGCCGAGGCGCTCGCCGACCTGCCCAATGTCGTCGTCGACTGGGCGATGCGCTATGGCAATCCTTCGACCGCGAGCGTGGCCCAGGGACTGGTCGACAAGGGCTGCGACCGCATCCTGTCGTTCCCGCTCTATCCGCAATACTCGGCGACCACCACCGCCACCGCCAATGACCAGCTTTTTCGTGCCTTGATGAAGATGCGGGCAGCGCCGGCCATCCGCAGCGTGCCGCCTTACCATGACGAGCCCGTCTATATCGAAGCGCTCGCCCGTTCGATCGAGCGGCATCTGGCGACGCTGGATTTCGAACCTGAGGTGGTCATCGCCTCCTATCACGGCATCCCAAAACCTTATTTCGAGAAGGGCGATCCCTATCATTGCCACTGCCAGAAGACGACGCGGCTGTTGCGCGAACGGCTCGGTTGGAGCGAGAAGAAGCTGATCATCACCTTCCAGTCGCGCTTCGGCGCACAGGAATGGCTGCAGCCCTATACCGACAAGACGGTGGAGAAACTGGCCAAGGATGGCGTGAAGTCGATCGCTATTGTCAATCCCGGCTTTTCGGTCGACTGCATCGAGACGCTGGACGAAATCGGCCGCGAGGCGGCCGAGACCTTCCACCATGCCGGCGGCAAGAACTTCGCCCACATCCCGTGCCTCAACGACAGTGCCGAGGGTATGGCGGTGATCGAGGCGATGGTGCGGCGCGAATTGTCCGGCTGGGCATAGGCAATTTCAGGAAAAGTGTGAAACGGTTTTCCGTCCGGAATTGCCTCAAACAAAGAGTTGGAGCGGCTCGCCGATCTGACACCGGAACCACGCATGCTTCGGAGCGTTGAGCCGCACCTCCGGAGAATTCAATGTCTCGTAAACTCGACCTAAGAACCGGCCGGCCCGTCTGGTCCGCCTATCGGGCGCCTGCTGTGCCGACGGATAGTCTGACAAGAGACGTGAAGACCGACGTGCTGGTCGTCGGCATGGGCGTCAGCGGTGCCATGATCGCCGAGGCGCTGACGGCCGACGGCCATTCGGTGATCTGCATCGACCGCCGGGGTCCGCTGAAAGGCTCGACCCCCGCGACCACAGCGCTGGTGCAGTTCGAAATCGACCAGCCGCTTACGACGCTCTCGAAGATGATCGGCAAGGGCGCGGCCGAGCAGGCCTGGCGCCGCTCGCGGCTTGCCGTCTCCAGTCTCGCCGCCCGCATTGCCGAACTCGGCATCAATTGCGGTCCGAGCCGCACCCAGTCACTCTATCTCGCTGGCACGGTGCTCGGCCCGTCGGAACTGCGCGAGGAAGCCGACGCGCGTCGGCAAGCAGGCATCGCCGCGACCTATCTCACGCCGGCACCGCTGGCCGAGACATTCGGCATCGACCGCGACGGTGCCATCCTCAGCCATGGCAACATCGCGCTCGACCCGCGCAAGCTGACGGCAGGTCTGCTGCTCAAGGCGCTCGAGCGCAAGGCACGCTTCTACGCCCCCGTCGAAGCGACGACGATCGAGGACAGCGCCGACGAGGTGGTCGTCTCGACCAGGGATGGCCGGACCATCACCGCCCGGCATGTTGTTCTGGCCACCGGTTACGAACTGGTCGACGTCGTGCCGGCCGCGGCCCACCAGATCATCTCGACATGGGCGATGGCGACACGCTCGCAATCGCGAAAGATCTGGCCGCGGGCGGCGTTCATCTGGGAGGCTTCGGACCCGTACCTCTATATGCGCGCGACAGCCGACGGCAGGGTCATCTGCGGCGGCGAGGACGAGGATTTTGTCGACGAGACGCGGCGAGATGGCCTGATCGCCGACAAGAGCGCGCGGATATCCGAGAAGCTTGGCCGGCTGTTTCCGCATCTCGATGTCAGGCCCGAATTCGCCTGGACCGGTTCTTTCGGCACCACAACCACCGGCCTGCCCTATATCGGCGCCATTCCCAGGCACCCCCGCATCCACGCCGTCATGGGCTACGGCGGCAACGGCATCACCTTTTCACAGATCGCGTCGGAGATTGTCTCGGCCTCGATCAACGGGCTGGAAGATACGGATGCAAGGCTGTTTGCCTTCAACCGCTGATCGCAAACCCATAAACAATCCCTTATCACCTGATTGTAACGCTCCTGAAACACACTTAAGTCTTTGGTGAAGTCGGCCGCGCGAGAATGGCTCGCGCGGCCGACGTCTGAGGGAGAGCCAAATGGATTTCAGTGGTTTTGATATCGCGGTCATTGTTCTGGTCGCGCTTGTCGTGCTGGTGCTGTTCAAGGGCATCAAGACAATTCCGCAAGGCTATAACTATACCGTCGAACGTTTTGGCCGTTACACCAAGACACTGAGCCCCGGCCTCAACCTCATCATGCCCTTCGTCGACCGCGTCGGCGCCAAGATGAACATGATGGAACAGGTGCTCGACGTTCCGAGCCAGGAGATCATCACCCGCGACAACGCCATCGTCGGTGTCGATGGCATCGCCTTCTACCAGATTCTCAATGCGGCACAGGCCGCCTACCAGGTTGCCGGCTTGCAGAACGCCATCCTCAACCTGACGATGACCAACATCCGTACGGTCATGGGTTCGATGGACCTCGACGAGCTGTTGTCCAACCGCGACGCCATCAACGAGCGGCTGCTGCGCGTCGTCGACGAAGCCGCGCATCCGTGGGGCATCAAGATCACCCGCGTCGAGATCAAGGACATCAACCCGCCGGCCAATCTGATCGAATCGATGGGCCGGCAGATGACCGCGGAGCGCAACAAGCGCGCGCAGATCCTCGCTGCCGAGGGTCTAAAACAGTCGCAGATCCTCGAGGCCGAGGGCCGCAAGGAAGCAGCCTTCCGCGACGCCGAGGCTCGCGAGCGCTCGGCCGAAGCGGAGGCCCGCGCCACGCAGGTGGTGTCGGAAGCGATTTCCAAGGGCGACGTGCAGGCGCTCAACTACTTCGTCGCGCAGAAATATACCGAGGCGCTGGGCAAGATCGGCACGGCCACCAACAGCAAGATCGTGCTGATGCCCTTCGAGGCGTCGTCGCTGATCGGCTCGCTCGGCGGCATCGGCGAGATCGCCAAGGAGGTCTTCCGCAGCGAAGGCACGACCGGTGCGCAACGGCAGGCCGCGCGCCCGCCAGTCGTGCGCCCAACCGACAACTGATGTCTCCAACATAGGAGAACGCCATGATCGATCGTGTCATTTCCGAACTCGGCCCGTGGAACTGGATGGTTCTCGGCTTCGTCCTGCTGGTGATGGAAATCATCGCGCCGGGCATCTTCATGCTGTGGATCGGCATCGCCGCAATTCTGATCGGCGCCGTGTCGCTGTTGCTCTGGGATGCTGGCTTCTGGACCTGGCAGGTTCAGGTCCTCGCCTTCCTGGCGCTGTCGCTGGTCTCGGCCTATGTCGGCAAGAGACTGGTGGGTGGTCGCGACGAACCGACCGATCAGCCGCTCCTCAACAGGCGCGGCGCGCAGATGGTTGGCAAGACGGCCACGCTTGCCGAGCCGATCGCCAACGGGCGCGGCCGCATCAAGCTGGGCGATACGCTGTGGCGTGTCTCCGGCCCGGACCTGCCGGCTGGCACGCAGGTGCGGGTGACGGCTGCGGCCGACACGGATCTGGAACTGACAGTAGAGCCGGTCTGAGCTCTCAGGCCGCGCCGATGCGCAGGAGATCGTGCAGATGGACCAGGCCGACCGGTTGCTTGCCCTCCACCACCATCAGGCTGGTGATGGCCGAATTGTTGATCGTCTGTAATGCCGTTGCCACCAGCGTGTCAGGTGCCGCCGTCTTCGGCTTTCTTGTCATCACCTGATCCACCGTCATTGCCAGCAGGTTGCTGCCAATGTGACGCCTTATGTCGCCATCGGTGATGATGCCGACCAGCGCGCCGTCAGCGTCAGTGATCGCCACGCAGCCAAATCCCTTGCGCGACAGTTCCATGATCGCGTCCTGCATGCCGGTGCCCGAGGCCACCAGCGGCAGCCTGTCACCGACATGCATGATCTCGCGGATCTGCGTCAGGTTGGCGCCGAGCTGGCCGCCCGGGTGGAAGGTGCGGAAATGGTCCGGCGTGAAGCCGCGGGCCTCAAGCAAGGCGATCGCCAGCGCGTCGCCCATCACCAGTTGCAGCAGTGTCGACGTCGTCGGCGCCAGGCCGTGCGGACAGGCTTCCTGAGCCCGGGGCAGCAGCAGCACCACATCCGCCGCCCGCGCCAGCGCCGACGTCTCTCCGGCAGTGATCGCAATCAGCGGAATGGAGAACCGCCTGGAATAGGCGACGATGCCGTTGAGTTCCTTGCTCTCGCCCGACCACGACATGGCGATGATGGCGTCGTCCCTGGCAATCATGCCGAGATCGCCATGATTGGCTTCGGACGGATGGACAAAGAAAGCCGGCGTGCCGGTCGAAGCCAGCGTCGCCGCGATCTTCGAACCGATATGACCGCTTTTGCCGACACCGGTGACGATGACCCGGCCTTCGATTCTTGACACGGTGTCGACGGCCTGGGCGAAAGGCGCGGCCAGTCCGTTCTCGAGCGCCTCCGCGAGTGCCGCGACACCAGCCTGTTCGGTTGCCACCGTTCTCAGCGCCGAAGCGATCGACGCTTGCCTGTCCAAAGGCTTCTTATCGAGGGATCCCGCATGCATGGATGATGCGATTAGCGCTTTGCCGCCCGCCTGTCCAACAGAAATGCCGCCGATGCGTATCGCCCGAGACTGTGCGGTGGTGGTCTGGGCTAACGGCAGTCATGAAAACAAGAGGCCTGACGCAAGCCGCATGTATCGGTGTGGAAATCGGCGGTCGAGGCTGCCGGCGAGTCGCCGCCTCAACCCTCCGTTAACCATCCCCATTTACGGTTCGGTAAGTATGGCGCGCGTGCGCCGCGCAAGCAGTGGTGGCGATGTCCGGGGCCCAGCCAGAAGGATCAAGAGGACGAAGGGGCAAGGCGGCCTGCGCCTTGCTGCTGGCGACCAGCATGCTTGCCTTGCTGCGCCCGGCGCCCCTCCATGCCCAGGAAACGGAACTGCGTGGCGAGGTCTCGGAATCGGCGATCCTGTCCGATCAGCAGCGCAAGGCGAGAAAACTGGCTCTTGCCAGGCAGGCGCAGCAGGCATCGGCCGACGCGGCGCAGGACAACGCACCGGCGCGAACCTACCTGCCGGCCAGCGCCGGCGCCGTGCCTGACGACACGAACACCAACGACGTGACCGCGACCGGCAGTGTTTTCGATCCTCCGGCTGCCACCGACGACACGTCCACCGACACCTCGGCACCGCCGAAGCCTCGCCGCCCATCGACTGCCAGGCAAAAGGAGGCGGACAAGGCCAAGGCCGCCGACAAATCGAAGAAGAAGAAGTCGACGACCGCGGCCACGGACGCCACCACCATCACCGGCGCCACTGCGGCCGCGGCCGACAACGCCGACAATACCGACACGGATCAGGCGGCCAATCGCCGCGCCCTCACCGTCGACAGCGCCGACCGGCAGAAGCTCGACCCCGGCGCCGAACGCACCGCGTCCATTGAAGGCCAGAACAAGAAGGTCGAGGACGATCCCTTTGCCGCCACCGGCATCAAGTGGGGCTCCTTCGTCATACGGCCGACGATCGAGCAGGGCCTCACCGCCACGTCGAACGGCGATTCGAGCAATGCCGGCAAGTCGGCGCTGTTGTCCGAGACGGCGCTGCGCTTTTCCGCCGCCTCGGACTGGCGCGAGAACTCGGCGACGATCAACGGCTACGGCCTTTTCCGCGAGACCGTATCGGGTTACCCGGTTCATAATGCGCAGGGCCGCATCGAAGGCCAGCTCAACGTCGACCTCGACAACGAGTTGCGTGCCATCGCCAAGCTCGGCTACGAGGCCGTACCGGAATCGGCCTCGTCGCCGGACGCCATTGCCGGTGTCTCCTCACAGCCGCTGCGGCAGACCGTGAACGGCAGCCTCGGCATCGAGAAGGATGTCGGCAAGATGCGCTATGCGTTGACCGGCGCGGTCGAGCACGACTTCTATGGCGACGCCAAGCTTTCGGACGGCACCTCGTTGTCGCAGAAGGATCGCGACTCCACGCTCTATACAGCGACCTTGCGGACCGGCTACGAAATCTCCCCCGCCATCACCCCCTTCACCGAGATCGAGGTCGGTCGCCGGACCTATGATCTCCGCTTCGACACCGATGGCTTCGAACGCTCCTCGACACGGCTCGGCGCGCGCGCCGGCCTGCGGCTGGACATGGGCGAGAAGCTTTCCGGCGAATTCTCGGCCGGCTGGCTGAGGGAAGCGATCGACGACGACCGGCTGGAGGCGATCTCGGGCGCGACCATGAACGCCGACCTCAAATGGTCGCCGGAACGCGGCACCACGATCGGCTTGACCGGGAAGACCACCGTCGAAGGCACGACCACCGCCGGGCAAAGCGGCGACATCCTCTATTCAGGTCGCTTGACGGGCGAACGGCAGATACGCGCCAACCTGACCGGAAATGCGGCTCTGGGCCTGGACTGGCGCGACTATATCGGCATCGTCGGCCACGACATGACCTTGAGCGCCGAAGCCGGGGTGACGTGGTGGCTGAACCGCTATGCCGGCCTGACCACAAGGGTGAGAACCGAAAAGCTGACCAGCAACCTGCCCGGCCGCGACTACACCGCCAACAGCATCTACCTGGGCGTGAAAGTGCAGCGCTGAGCCGCTGGCGCACCAACGCCAGGAATGTGCTGAGCTTCAGGTCAGGGCCGCGCCGAGAATGGTGGGATCCGAGGACCAGAGCGCAGCGTACTCAAAGTAAGTGAGCACCGAAAAGGCGGGAAGCCGCCATTCGCTGGCCGGCATCACCCGGATATCAATATATCCTAGAAGGCCGCGCCGCGCCGCTCCGATGGTTTTATCTCATCGAGCAGCGTGCGGATGACGCCAGCCATGTTCTCGTTCATGTCGCTGCGCCACAGCGCGAAGGCGACATTGGCCTCGACAAAACCCTCCGGCGATCCGCAGTCAAAGGTACGGCCCTGATAGTGGTAGCCATAGAAGGGCTGCTGCTTTTCCAGCTTCAGCATGGCGTCCGTGAGCTGGATCTCGTTGCCAGCACCTTTTTCCTGGTCTTCGAGTATCTTGAAGATCTCGGGCTGCAGGATGTAGCGCCCATTGATGTAAAGGTTGGACGGTGCTGTGCCGGTCTTCGGCTTCTCCACCATCTCGGTAATGCGGAAGCCGTTATGCGTATCCTCGCCGCGACCGACGATGCCGTATTTGTGGGTCTCTGCCGGGTCGCACTCCTGCACGGCAATGATGTTGTTGCCGGTTTCCTCGTAGAGCTCGACCATGGACTTCATGCAGCTCTTTTCCGACTGCATGATCATGTCGGGCAACAACAGCGCGAAGGGCTCGTCGCCAACCAGCTCTCGCGCGCACCAGACGGCATGGCCGAGGCCCATCGGCACCTGCTGGCGGGTAAAGCTGGTTTGGCCCGGCGCCGGCTGCAGTCGCTGCAGGCGGGCAAGCTGCTCGTCCTTGCCGCGCTGCGCCAGCGTGTCATAGAGCTCGAACTGGATATCGAAATGGTCTTCTATGACTGCCTTGTTGCGGCCGGTCACGAAGATGAAATGCTCGATGCCCGCCTCGCGCGCCTCGTCGACGACATACTGGATGACCGGCCTGTCGACGACGGTCAGCATTTCCTTGGGAACAGCCTTGGTGGCCGGGAGAAACCGCGTGCCGAGGCCGGCGACCGGGAAAACTGCCTTGCGAACTCTCTTCATGCTTTCAATTATCCGTTTGCTGGCCGGCTCCGCAATCCCTGTCTCGCGACATTTTCACGCCGGAATTGAAGATTACTGGGGCGGGTAAGGGAAATTTGCACCGGTTAAAGCATCGAGGTGTCTTTTCGTTCCAGGCGACACCTATGGTAAACTAATTCCTAACCCGGTTCGGCGATGAATGGTCTTTCCTGAGACAGAGAAGGAGGAAAACATGTCCGTTCGCAATGCCGCAAAACGTTTGACCAGCGTCATGACGGCCGCCAGCCTCTCGCTCGCTCTGCTGATGCCTGCCGGGCCTGCCTTCGCCGATGCCGGTTTCCGGCAATGGGTCGCCGGGTTCCGCGCCACTGCCGTGCAAAGCGGCGTTTCGGGCGCCCTTTACGACCAGGCCTTCAGGGACATCAAGGACATTGACCCGGTGGTGCTGGAAAAAGCGCGCACGCAACCCGAATTCACCGCGCCTGCCTGGGACTATTTCGACAACCGCGTCCACGACCAATCTGTCGCCGTCGGCCAGCAGATGGCCAAGAAGTGGAAGCCATGGCTGGACAGGATCGAGGCAAGGTTCGGCGTCGACCGCTATATTCTGCTCGCCATCTGGTCGATGGAATCGAACTATGGCGAGATCCTCAAGCGCGATGACATCATGCGCAATGTCGTGCGTTCGCTGGCGACTTTGGCCTATGCCGATCCGAAACGCGCGAAATTCGCCCGCACGCAGCTGATCGCCGCGCTGAAGATCCTGCAGACCGGCGATATCGACGAAAGCCATCTGAGCGGGTCCTGGGCCGGCGCCATGGGCCACACCCAGTTCATCCCGACCAGCTATCAGCACTATGCCGTCGACATGGACGGCAATGGCAAGCGCGACATCTGGAACTCGATCCCCGATGCGCTGGCGACCGCCGCCAACCTCTTGAAGAAGAACGGCTGGCAGGCCGGCAAGACCTGGGGCTATGAAGTCACCCTGCCGGCCGGCAAACTTCCCGCCGGATCGAAAACGCTGGCGCAGTGGCAGGCACTCGGCGTCGTCAGGGCCAACGGCAAGCCGTTCAAGAACGGCACCGACAAGGCGACGCTGAAAGTGCCGGATGGCCGCGGTGGGCCAGCCTTCCTGATGATCAAGAATTTCTCGGTCATCAAGGCCTACAACAACGCCGACAAATATGCGCTTGCGGTTGGTCTGCTTGCCGACGAAATCGCCGGCTCCAGCGGTCTTGTGCAGGACTGGAAGCGGCCCTTCACCAAGCTCACTTTCGAGGAAAGGCAGGAGCTGCAGAAGCGGCTTTCCCAGCACGGCCTTTACGACGGCAAGTTCGACGGCAAGATCGGCGATGGCTCGAAGACCGCCATCATGGCCTTCCAGGCCAAGGCCGGCTTGACCCAGGACGGCTATCCGAGCATGGAAGTGCTGAAGTGGCTCCGGCAGAAATAGAGCCACCTGCGGTGCCGTGCGGCCTTTCGGACGCGCAAAGGACACTGTAGCAATCTGATTGGCGCAAGGTTCTCCTGGAAGTCGATGCGATTTTTCGGGGGGAAGTGCGCCAGGGATGGAGGAAACGATTGGCTTCGGCTGCGCGCATCGCAAGGCTTGTTCGTCGCGTGCCGGTGCTGATTCTGGCCGTCGTCCTGCTCACCGTCGGTGTTGCGGCGACCCTCCACAGCCCGGCCGTGGCCCAGGAACAGCAGCAAAGCCGTGGCTGGTCGTTGCGCGATCTCTTGTTTCCGCGCCGCAGCGAGCGGATCGAGCCGCCGCTCGACATCCAGCAGGCGAAGCCAAAGCCGCGCAAGCCCCGCGTCCCGCGTGCGCCGGCCGAGCCAGAGACGCCGATCGTCGAGAAGGCGCCTGATGCCCGCACCGTCCTGGTGGTCGGCGACTTCATGGCGGCCGGCCTTGCCGAAGGCCTCGACACCGCCTTTGGCGAAAACGCCGGCATCAGGATCGTCGCTCGCTCCAATGGCTCGTCCGGCTTCGTGCGGGACGACTTCTACAACTGGCCCGAACAGATCAAGTCGCTGATCGAGACTGAAAAACCCGCCGCCGTGGTCGTCATGCTGGGATCCAACGACCGCCAGCAGATGAAGGTGGGCGACGTGCGCGAACAGCCTCGGTCCGAGAACTGGACCAAGGAGTATGAGCACCGAACCGACGCGCTCGGCAAAGCCATCGCGGAGGCCAAGGTGCCTTTCCTGTGGGTCGGTATGCCGGCGTTCCGGGTGCCGAAGATGACCTCCGACATGCTTGCCTTCAACGACATCTACCGTCAGGCGGCCGAGGCTCATGGCGGCGAATTCGTCGACGTCTGGGATGGGTTCGTCGACGAGAACGGTGCCTTCGTCACCAGCGGCCCCGACATGAACGGCCAGCCCGTTCGGCTGCGCGCCGATGACGGCATCAACGTGTCGAAGGCCGGCAAGCGCAAGCTCGCCTTCTACACTGAAAAATCGCTGTTGAAGATCCTGGGCCTGACCGCGCCGGGAAGCCCGGTCACGGCCGCTCCGGCGGGCGCTCCCGTCGAGGCGCCGGCGCCTGCCGCGGCGCCCATCGTCATCGACCGCACCGCGCCGATGCTGCTCAGCGATCCGGCGCTCGACGGCGGTTCCGAACTGCTGGGCGCGGCACCACCGGCAAAGGCCAATCCGAACCTGCCCGGCGAAAAACTGGTGGTCGAGGGCAAGGCATCGCAGGCTTCGCCCGGCCGCGCCGACGATTTCTCGTGGCCGCCCAACGCAAATCCGGCGGCCACCGCCGCCGCGGTCGATACGACGACGGCGGTCAATCCTTAGGGCCGCGGACCCCTCGGAGGCGGTTACGAAGCTCGCTCCTGCCAGTCATATGACCGCGGGAGTAGAGTCTCCAACGGGCTCAGCGAGGCAATACGCTCGACCCCATCAGCGCCTCGTCGATCGAACGCGCCGCCTGGCGGCCCTCGCGGATCGCCCAGACGACCAGCGATTGGCCACGACGCACGTCTCCCGCTGCGTAGAGCCTGTCGACGCTGGTCCTGTAGTCGCGGTCATTGGCCTCGACGTTGCGCGAACGGCGGCTGTCGGTGGCGATCTTCATCTGCCCGTCCAGCTCCGACACCACCCCGGCGGCGGCCGGCCCGGCAAAGCCGATGGCGATGAAGGCAAGATCGGCGCGGATGACGAATTCGGTGCCGGGGATCGGCTTGCGCTTGTCGTCGACCTCGCAGCATTTGACGCCGGTCAGTTGGCCCTCTTCGCCGATGAACTCGAGCGTCGCCACCTGGAATTCGCGCTCCGCCCCTTCCGCCTGTGAGGACGAGGTGCGCATCTTGGTCGCCCAGTAGGGCCAGACCGAAAGCTTGTCTTCCTTCTCCGGCGGCTGCGGACGGATATCGAGCTGAGTGACGCGCACCGCACCCTGGCGGAAGGCGGTGCCGACACAGTCGGACGCGGTATCGCCACCGCCGACGACGACGACATGCTGGCCACCGGCGATGATCGGATGCGACGGCCAAGCCACCGACTGGATCGGCTCGCCGCCGACGCGCCTGTTCTGCTGCACCAGATAGGGCATCGCGTCATGCACGCCGCCGAGATCATCGCCCGGAATGCCGGCCGCGCGTGGGGTTTCGGAACCGCCGCAGTACAACACGGCATCATGTTCAGCGAGCAATTCGGCAACCGGCTTGTCGACACCGACATTGACGTCGCAGTGGAAGGTCACGCCCTCGCCCTGCATCTGCTCGATGCGCCGGTCGATATAGTGCTTCTCGATCTTGAAGTCGGGGATGCCGTAGCGCATCAGCCCGCCGGGCCGGCTCTCGCGCTCGTAGACATGCACGTCATGGCCGGCGCGGCCAAGCTGTTGGGCGGCAGCCATGCCGGCTGGACCGGAGCCGATGATGGCGACGCGCTTGCCGGTCTTCTTTTCCGGCGGATAGGGCCTGATGTGACCGGTCTCGTAGGCCTTGTCGGCGATCGCCTGCTCCACCGTCTTGATGGCGACGGGAATGTCTTCGAGGTTCAACGTGCAGGCTTCCTCGCAGGGCGCGGGGCAGATGCGGCCGGTGAATTCCGGGAAGTTGTTGGTCGAATGCAGGTTGCGGATCGCGTTGTCCCAGTCGCCATTGTAGACGAGGTCGTTCCAGTCGGGGATCTGGTTGTGGATCGGGCAGCCCGTCGGCCCGTGGCAGAACGGAATGCCGCAATCCATGCAGCGCGCGGCCTGTTTCTCGACCTCCTTGTCCGACATCGGCAGCGTGAACTCACGGAAATGCCGGATGCGGTCGGAGGCCGGCTGGTACTTGTGCACCTGCCGGTCGATTTCGAGAAAGCCTGTTACCTTGCCCATAGTCCAGTTCCTGCTGTCCAGATGGTGCGGTTTCGCCGCACCCGTTAACCTCTTGAGGCAGCCATGGCAACCTTCCGCACGAGGTCAAACTGTCGTTGAAAGTTGGGGGCCGGGAAACCTGGGCTTCCCGGCAATTCCAAAAGTCTATTCGGCCGCCACGCCCATGCGCATGCGTTCCATCTCGATCAGCGCACGTCGGTATTCGACCGGCATGATCTTGCGGAATTTCGGCCGGAACGTCGCCCAGTCGTCGAGGATCTCGCGACCGCGCGCCGAGCCGGTGTAGTGCACATGGTTGGAGATCAGCTGGTAGAGCCGCTCCTCGTCATGGCTGGTCATGTCACCCGATACGTCGACGCGACCCTTGTGGTCGAGGTCGCCGCCATGATGCAGCAGTCTCTCCATCAGATCGTCTTCTTCCGGCACCGGTTCCAGTTCGACCATCGCCATGTTGCAGCGTTCGGCGAAATCGCCCGCCTCGTCGAGCACATAGGCAACACCGCCCGACATGCCGGCGGCGAAGTTGCGGCCGGTCTGGCCGATGACGACGACGATGCCGCCGGTCATGTACTCGCAGCCATGATCGCCAACACCTTCGACGACGGCGGCCACGCCCGAATTGCGCACCGCGAAACGCTCACCGGCGACACCGGCGAAATAGGCCTCGCCCTCGGTCGCACCGTAGAGCACGGTGTTGCCGACGATGATGGATTCCGCCGCGACGATCTTGGAGTTCTCCGGTGGCCGGATGACGATGCGTCCTCCCGACAGCCCCTTGCCGACATAGTCATTGCCGGCGCCGACGAGGTCGAACGAGATGCCGCGCGCCAGGAAGGCGCCGAAGGACTGGCCAGCGGTTCCGGTCAGCTTCACCGAGATCGTGTCCTCGCGCAGGCCCTTGTGCTTGAAGCGCTTGGCCACTTCGCCCGACAACATGGCGCCCGTCGAGCGGTCGACATTGCGGATGTCGACCTCGATCTTGACCGGCTGCTTGCTCTCGAGAGCCGGCTTTGCCAGTTCGATCAGCTTGCGGTCGAGCACGTCGTCGATCGGATGCTTCTGGCGTTCCGTCCAGTGCACGGCTTCATGCGGCGCATCCGGCTTGAAGAACATCTTGCTGAAGTCGAGCCCGCGCGCCTTCCAGTGCACGATCAGGTCGCGCTTTTCCAGAAGGTCGGTATCGCCGATGATCTGGTCGATATGGGTGTAGCCCATCTCGGCGAGCAGCGCCCTCACCTCTTCCGCCACATAGAAGAAGAAATTGATGACGTGCTCGGGCGTGCCCTTGAAGCGCTTGCGCAGCACCGGATCCTGCGTCGCGACACCGACCGGACAGGTGTTGAGGTGGCACTTGCGCATCATGATGCAGCCGGCCGCGATCAGCGGCGCGGTCGAGAAGCCGAACTCGTCGGCACCGAGCAACGCGCCGATGATGACGTCGCGGCCGGTGCGCAACCCGCCATCGACCTGCAGCGCGACGCGCGAGCGCAGGCCGTTCAGCACCAGCGTCTGGTGCGTCTCGGCCAGGCCCATTTCCCACGGGCTGCCGGCGTGCTTGAGCGAGGTCAGCGGCGACGCACCGGTGCCGCCATCATAGCCCGAGATGGTGATGTGGTCGGCGCGCGCCTTGGCGACGCCCGCCGCAACCGTGCCGACGCCGACTTCCGACACCAGCTTGACCGACACGTCGGCCGCCGGATTGACGTTCTTCAGGTCGTAGATCAGCTGCGCCAGATCCTCGATCGAATAGATGTCGTGATGCGGCGGCGGCGAGATGAGGCCGACGCCCGGCGTCGAATGCCGGACCTTGGCGATGGTGGCGTCGACCTTGTGGCCGGGCAACTGGCCGCCCTCGCCGGGCTTGGCACCCTGCGCCACCTTGATCTGCATGACATCGGAATTGACGAGGTATTCCGCCGTCACGCCGAAACGGCCCGAGGCGACCTGCTTGATCGCCGAGCGTTCGGGGTTTTTGCCCCCGCCAGGCAGCGGCAAATAACGGTCGGCCTCTTCGCCGCCCTCGCCGGTGTTGGACTTGCCGCCGATCTGGTTCATGGCGCGCGCCAGCGTGGTGTGCGCCTCCCGCGAGATCGAGCCGAAGGACATCGCTCCGGTCGAAAACCGCTTGACGATGTCAGCCGCCGGCATCACCTCGTCGAGCGCGACCTTCTTGCGGCCAGTCTCGTCCGCGAGCTTGATCCTGAACAGGCCGCGAATGGTCTGGGCCCGCGCCGTCTCGCTGTCGATCTGGGCGGAATAGTCCTTGAACGTCTCCCACGAACCCTGGCGCACGGCATGCTGCAAGGTGGCGACCGCGTCGGGCGACCATATATGCGCCTCGCCGCGCATGCGGAACATGTATTCGCCGCCGACTTCGAGGCTGTTGCGCAGCACCGGATCGTTGCCGAAGCCGTCGGTGTGGCGGCTGAGCGTCTCGGCCGCGATCTCGTCCAGACCGACGCCTTCGATCAGCGTGGCGGTGCCGGTGAAATACTTCTGCACGAAATCCGACTTCAGCCCGATGGCATCGAAGATCTGCGCACCGCAATAGGATTGGTAGGTCGAGATGCCCATCTTGGACATCACCTTGAGGATGCCCTTGCCGATCGACTTGATGTAGCGGGAGACGACCTCGTAGGCGTCGACTTCCGCCGGCAACTCGCCGCGCTTGTGCATGTCGGTGAGCGTGTCGAAGGCGAGATAGGGATTGATCGCTTCGGCGCCGTAGCCGGCAAGGCAGCAGAAATGATGCACTTCGCGCGGCTCGCCGGATTCCACGACAAGGCCGACGGAGGTGCGCAGGCCCTTGCGGATCAGGTGATGATGGACCGCGGCCGTCGCCAGCAGCGCCGGTATGGCGATACGGTCCGGCCCGACCTGGCGGTCGGACAGGATGATGATGTTGTAGCCGCCGGCGACCGCCGCCTCCGCTCGCTCGCACAAGCGGTCGATGGCGCCCTGCATGCCCGCGGCCCCTTCATTCGAGGCATAGGTGATGTCGATCGTCTTGGTGTCGAAACGGTCCTCGGTGTGGCCGATGGAGCGGATCTTCTCGAGATCGCCATTGGTCAGGATCGGCTGGCGCACTTCGAGCCGCTTGCGGCGTGAATTGCCGACCAGATCGAAGATGTTGGGACGCGGTCCGATGAAGGAGACCAGGCTCATCACCAGCTCCTCGCGGATCGGGTCGATCGGCGGGTTGGTGACCTGGGCGAAGTTCTGCTTGAAATAGGTGTAGAGCAGCTTCGACCTGTCCGACATGGCCGAGATCGGCGTGTCGGTGCCCATCGAGCCGACCGCTTCCTGGCCTGTCGTCGCCATCGGCGACATCAAAAGCTTGGTGTCTTCCTGGCTGTAGCCGAACGCCTGCTGACGGTCGAGCAGGCTGACATCCTTGCGCAGCGCGCGCGGCTCGACCGGCTTCAGGTCTTCCAGGATCAGCTGCGTGTTGGCGAGCCAGGTCTTGTAGGGATGCTTGGTCGCGATCTCCGACTTGAGCTCCTCGTCGGAGACGATGCGCCCCTTCTCCAGGTCGATCAAAAGCATGCGGCCAGGCTGCAGCCGCCACTTCTTGACAATCCTCTCCTCCGGCACCGGCAGCACGCCGGCCTCCGAGGCCATGATGACGCGGTCATCGTCGGTGACTATGTAGCGCGCCGGGCGCAGTCCGTTGCGGTCGAGCGTGGCGCCGATCTGGCGACCATCGGTGAAGACGACCGCCGCCGGGCCGTCCCACGGCTCCATAAGTGCTGCATGGTATTCGTAGAAAGCCTTGCGGTCGGCATCCATGAGCTTGTTGCCGGCCCAGGCTTCCGGGATCAGCATCATCATGGCGTGGCTGAGCTTGTAGCCACCCTGGAACAGGAACTCGAGCGCATTGTCGAAGCATGCGGTGTCGGACTGGCCGTCGTAGGAAATCGGCCAAAGCTTCGAGATGTTGTTGCCGAACAGCTCGGAATCGACCGACGCCTGGCGCGCCGCCATCCAGTTGTTGTTGCCGCGCACGGTGTTGATCTCGCCATTGTGCGCGACCATGCGATACGGATGCGCCAGCTTCCACGACGGGAAGGTGTTGGTCGAGAAGCGCTGGTGGACAAGGATCAGCGCGGTTTCGAAGCGCGGATCGGTCAGGTCCTTGTAATAGGCGCCGACCTGATAGGCCAGGAACATGCCCTTGTAGACGATGGTGCGCGCCGACAGCGACACGCAGTAGGCACCGATGTCCTTGTTGTCGTTCTCGGCGTAGATGCGGCCCGATATGACCTTGCGCAGCAGATAGAGCCTGGCCTCGTACTCCTCGTCGTCGGTGATGTCGGCTGTACGGCCGATGAAGATCTGCCGATGGAACGGCTCGGACGCGGCGATGTCCGGAGCCTTCGACAGGGAGGAATTGTCGACCGGCACGTCACGGAAACCGATGAGCGGAAGCCCCTCGGAATGCGCCGATTCGGCGATGATGTCCTCGATATGGGCACGCAGTGCCGCGTCCTGCGGCATGAACCAGTGTCCGACGCCGTACTGACCCACCGGCGGCAGTTCGACGCCCTGGGCCGCCATCTCCTCGCGGAAGAAACGGTCTGGAAGCTGCACCAGAACGCCGGCACCATCGCCCACCAGCGGATCGGCGCCGACGGCGCCGCGATGCGTCAGGTTTTCAAGCACGGCAAGCCCGTCCTTGACGATCTGATGCGACTTCACGCCCTTCATGTTGACGATGAAGCCGACGCCGCAGGCGTCATGCTCGTTGCGCGGATCGTAGAGGCCTTGGGCGGAAAAACCGGTGGTGGTTCGGCCAATATTGGATCGGGAGGTATTTTTGACGGTTGCCGCTTTCGTCTGCGCGGCCTGGCCGTTCGTCGCAGAGAGCGTCATGTCCGTCATCGTCCTGTCCTCCGTTCCCAGCCCTTCGGGCGCTGGTTTGCCTCGGCAAGCGCTTGGCCCACCCTTGATCCTTACGGCACGTCTTGCGAAATCCTTGCCGAACCAGGCGGCTTTCCGCATGGCTCGTATTCGTACAGGCCAGATTGAGGCCGTCCACCCGTCGCTCGCGGCAATAGCCGGAGAGGCCCAAATGATACGCCAATCCAGCCTGTTTTGTGCGACAAAATAAGACAGCACTACTGTCCTAAATTTTTATGACAGAAATCCTGGACGCACACAAGACCGATTCACAAAAAACTTGGACCGCTGGCGACAGAAAATTACGTGAAGCTAGGCAGAAACGTAAGCTTCGGTCGCCGGCCGCTGCCCGGCCAGCTTGGCTGGCTTTAGTGGTTTTCCAGTGCCTGGCCCTTGCGAGGACGCCATGAAACCGGCCAAGGTCACGGCGACTTCCCCAAAAACACAGGCAGATGCATGTTCTTCGCTTCCGACAATTGGGCAGGCGCCCATCCCAACATCGCCGCCGGCCTGTCCGCCAATGCCGGCGGCTTTTCCACCGCCTATGGCGACGGCGCACTCGACCAGGCCGTCTACCGGCGCTTCAGCGAGATTTTCGAACGCGAGGTCGCGGTGTTCTTCGTGGCAACGGGTACAGCCGCCAACTCACTGTCTTTGACCACCTTCAACAAGCCCGGCGGTATTTCCTTCGCCCACCGCGAATCGCATGTCATCGAAGATGAATGCGGCGCGCCGGAGTATTTCTCCGGCGGCTCGCGGCTGCATGCCGTCGACGGCGCGCTGGGCAAGGTCGATCCGCACAATCTGGAAAGGGCCATTGGCCGCTTCGCGCCCGAAATCGTCCATTGGGGGCGCCCGATGGCCGTTTCGGTCACGCAGTCGACCGAGGTCGGCACCATCTACGGTCTGGATGAGATCGAGACGATTTCAGCGATCGCCAAAAGGCATTCCGTGCCGCTGCACATGGACGGCGCGCGCTTTGCCAACGCGCTGGTCGCGCTCGAAACGACGCCGGCCGAAATGACCTGGAAACGCGGCGTCGACATCCTGTCCTTCGGCGGCACCAAGAATGGCTGCTGGTGCGCGGAAGCGATCGTGCTGTTCGATCTCGACCGCGCCAGGGAATTGGCCTTCCTGCGCAAACGCGCCGCCCAGCTGTTTTCCAAGTCGCGCTTCGTCGCGGCGCAGTTCGAAGCCTATTTTCAGGATGGGCTGTGGCTCGACACAGCCAGGCATGCCAATGCCATGGCCGCCCGCCTTGCGGCGGCGATCGAGGACTCGGCCTCGGCGAAGCTGGCATGGCTGCCGCAGGCGAATGAGGTGTTCGCGGTGATCAAGAAAGCCGAAGCCGAAAAGCTGCAGGCGGCGGGCGCTGCCTTCTACGACTGGCACAAGCCGCACGGCTTCGACGGCCATATCGGCGAGGACGAGTTGCTCTATCGTTTCGTCACCAGTTTCGCCACGACGGCCGAAGAGGTCGACCGCTTTGGCCAGATGATCGCCGGATAATCGGTTTCACCGGCAACGAAAAAGCGGCGCCTTTCGGCGCCGCTTCCGTCTCGGGAGGAGACTTTAATGCGATTCCAGAAAAAGCGTGAAGCGGTTTTCCGGAATTGCGTCAGAACACGTTAAGCAGCGGTCTTGGCCTCGATCTGCTTGGCCTTGGCCGGAGCCGAGCTGATCGCGATCTTGCGCGGCTTCAGCTCTTCGGGAATGTTGCGCTTGAGGTCGACGAAGAGCAGGCCGTTCTTAAGTGTGGCGCCGACGACGTCGACATGGTCGGCAAGCTGGAAGCGGCGCTCGAAGGCCCTGGAGGCAATGCCGCGATAGAGCAGTTCGGAACCTTCACCGGTGCCCTCGTCCTTGCGCTCGCCTTTCACGGTCAGCACGTTGCGGTGGGCTTCGATCGAGATTTCGTCGTCCGAGAAGCCGGCAACCGCCATCGAGATCCGGTAGGAATCCTCGCCGGTGCGCTCGATGTTGTAGGGCGGATAAGTCTGCGCGCCGTCAGGCTGCGCCAGCGAATCGAGCATGGTGAACAGACGGTCGAAGCCGACGGTCGAACGATAAAGCGGGGAAAAATCAACGTGACGCATGAGGTGTTCTCCTGTTGAGCAACATGGTTTGCGTATGGCCGCTGCGAAACCCACGATCGGCGTTTCGGATGGACCAGCGGCCCCGACATTGGCGACCGCATCCAACATTTGGGGAGCGCTCGAAAACATTTCAAGATTTCGCCTGTCGGCAAAAAAACGACCGGCGACGTGCTCGATGAACGGCAGATGAACCGCCGCTTCGGCGTCCGTTCAGACTGCCGGCGCTAGGGTGTCCCCAGGATCAAGGACAGCGGCGCCGGATTTCATAGGCAGGTGCCGCGACGAGGCCGAACCGGGTGTTAACGTCCCTTCCTCCCGGATCGACAGAGGCCGGAGGCACGCGTGAAGCGGCTTCCGGCCTTCCCATTGCAGCTCCCCATCTCCCGGAATTCCTTTGCTTTTGGCGCATGGGCGTCTATCACCTTAGCGGAGCCAGCCAGCACCGGCGGGCACGCCAGACGCCAAGCACGAAGCGCCGAATGACGGATCTTGTCCACGACATCCCCCATTTTCACGAAATCGAGGGCAATCCGCGACCGAAAAACGCCACCGGCGGCTTCTTCACCACCCGTGACGGCAAGAAGATCCGCTACGGCCTGTTTGCAGCGGTCGCACGCCCGTTGAAGGGCACCGTGGTCGTCCTGTCCGGCCGCAACGAGTGCATCGAGAAGTACTTCGAAACCATCCGCAACCTTGCCGATCGCGGCTTCGGCGTTGCCACCCTCGACTGGCGCGGCCAGGGCGATTCGGACCGGCTGATCCGCGACCGCCAGCGCGGTTATGTCAGGAGCTTCCGCGACTATACCGCGGACCTGGAGCAGTTCTTCGAGGAGATCGTGCTGCCCGACTGCCGCGGACCGTATTATATCCTCGCCCATTCGGCCGGTGCATTGATCACGCTGCTTGCCGCGCCGTCGATGGTGAACCGCGTGCGGCGGATGGTGCTGATCGCGCCGTTCCTGACGCTTCCCGATCTGCCGGTCTCGATCAGAACGGTCCGCCGCGTCTGTTCGTTTTTCTGCGCGCTCGGCCTTGGCCGGCTCTATGCCGCCTGGGGTCCGCGGCCGAAGGTGACCGCCCCCTTCGACACCAACAAGCTGACGTCCGATCCCGTTCGCTATCGACGCAACACGCGCATCTACGAAGAGTATCCGCAACTGGCGCTTGGCGGCCCTACAATCCGCTGGCTACGGGCGGCCGCGAAGGCATCCGAGGCCGTCAGCGATCCCGACTTCATGGCCAGGATCCAAGTTCCTTTGCTGGTGATCGCCGCTGGCGCCGACCAGGTCGTCTCGACCAAGGCAGTGGAAGCCTATGCCCGGCAACTGCGGCTCGGCTCGCTGCTGATGATCGACGGCTCCCGCCATGAAATCCTGCAGGAAGCCGACATCTACCGCGAGCAGTTGCTGGCTGCCTTCGACGCCTTCATTCCAGGCAGCGACGACCCGACGCTCTGATGCCGGAGCACAAGGTTAGCGTCTTTTCGCCGACTCATCCCCGACGGGCGAAGTCCATGATCCAGTTGGTCTCCCAGCTCGTGCCGCCATCCACCGAGAAGGCCTGCTCCCAGCGCGCCGTATTTTGCGTGATCCCTGACCAGAGGAAGCGAACCCGGATCGGCCTGCTGTCGAAGACATCCTCGCACAGGAATATGCCGACGCCGTCGGAGAACGCACCGCGCATTGGCACGTCGATGGTCAGGGGATTGCGGCCATCGATCCACCAGATCGACCATTGCCTCGTCGCCGGGTCGAAGGTTCGCACCGTGGCCGCACGATAGGCACCGCCCGGCAGCTCGATCACGTTGTCGTCGACATTGCCGAGCCCGCCGAGCAGCGAGCGCACCACGCATGTGCCACCGAACACGTCCCAATTGCCGTCGCCTGCCAGGCGCTTTTGCAGCCTTCGATGGCTGACGTCCCAGTTGCCGAAGAAGAAATCGAAATCGCTGCGGCCATCCACCGGAACGTCATTGATGCGGCTGACTGTTGATTGCGTCGGCATGTGGTCCTCCCCTGGTGAGATCCTCCCATAACAGAAGGGTACTGACACCTGTCTGTCAGGAGGATTGCTCTGCCGGATTGGCAATCGATGCCTTAACCCGAACCTGCGCGTCACCGCGCCAGGGTCCGTCGAGATCCAGGCTGAATATCAGCGGACCTTAACCGCGCAAGGCCGCCATCGCGGCCGCATGCAGCTCCGGCGTCGCCGCCGCCAGCACGTCGCCACCCTTTTCCGCCGGTCCGCCGTCGAAGGTGGTGACGACGCCGCCCGCCTTCTCGATGATCGGGATCAGCGCCACGATGTCGTAAGGCTTCAATCCGGGATCGGCGACGATGTCGACGCTTCCTGACGCGACCATGGCGAAGGCATAGCAATCGGTGCCGTAGCGGGCGAGTTGCACCTGCTTTTCGAACTGATCGTAGCGCTTGCGCGCCTCACCCTGGTAGAGCGCCGGCGTCGTGGTGAAGAACGTCGCATCGGCAAGCTTCGTGGTCTTGCGAGTTGTCAGCTTGCGTGGGCCGCCCGGTCCCTCATAGTGCGAGCCCGAGGCATTGGCGTAGAAGAGCTCGCCGGTGAAGGGCTGCGACATCATGCCGGCAACCGCGTCGCCATCGACCGTCAGCCCGACCAGTGTCCCCCACACCGGCAGGCCGGAGATGAAGGCGCGCGTGCCGTCGATCGGATCGATCACCCAGACATTCCTGCTGGTGGTATTCTCGCTGCCATGCTCCTCGCCGAGGATGCCGTGGTCCGGATACTTCGCCGATATCAGCGCCCGGATGGCGCGTTCGGCCTCGCGGTCGGCTTCGGTGACCGGATCGAAACTGCCCTTTTCCTTGTTGGCGACCGCGCCCTGGCTACGAAAACGCGGCAGGGTTTCCGCCGCTGCCGCCTGCGCAATGCGACGCATGAAATCGATGCTGACGTCCAACTGATTCTCCCGCATTGCAGCATGGCCAAGCCATGCTCTGCCGCCACTTTCCAGCCAAGACAAGGGTGTTCGACGACTTTTCCGCTGCGACAACCGTTGCCAAAATGTCACGCCGATATCATCGAAACGCAATTTCCACATCACTATGAATTAAAAAAGCCTGAAGATCGCTTGACATTTGTGCAGCGCACAATACCCTCAGCCTCGGACAGGTTTTCCTGTCCATGCCCTCCTTGGGCGTTTCCTCCCTAGACTTCGACCGTATCGTGCAAACGATGCGGTCTTTTTTTATGCCGCAATTCCCGATGCATGTCGCCCAAAAGTGCGCGGCGGTCTTGGGACAACGACTTGTATAGAGACAAGCCTCGATTTCACTCCGCGGCCAGCGGCAGGTCAACGAAATGATGGTCGGGCATCGCCATCAGATCCGCCGAGAAACGCGTCAGATCGTCGGCCAGCGCGTCGAAGCCGGCGGCCTTCTCGAAGGTCCGCTCGTTCATGTAGAGCCCGCGATTGACCTCGATCTGCAACGCATGCAGATGACGCGCCGGGCGACCGTAGTGTTCGGTGATGAAGCCGCCGGCATAGGGCTTGTTGTGGGCGACGGTATAGCCCATGGCGGTGAGCAGACCGATGGCGGTCTCGGTCAATGCCGCGGTGGCCGAGATGCCGAAACGGTCACCGATGATGAAATCGGGCCGCAAACCGTTGTCGCCGACACGGATGCTCGCCGGCATCGAATGACAGTCGATCAGCACGGCAAAGCCGAAGCGGGCATGGGTTCTGGTCAAAAGCCGTTTCAGCGTCTCATGATAGGGCTTGTAGACGGCCTCGATGCGGGCGACCGCTTCGGCCAAAGGCAAGCGGCCGGAATAGATATCCAGCCCCTCGCCCACCAGCTTGGGTACGGTGCCGAGCCCGCCGGCCACCCGCGCCGACCGGATGTTGCAGAAGGACGGCACCGGCTCGGCGAACATGCGCGGATCGAGTTCCCAGGGCTCGCGGTTGACGTCGAGATAGGCGCGCGGGAAGTTCGCCGCCAGCATCGGCGCGCCAAGTGCGACGGCGCCGCCGAACAGCTCATCGACATAGCAATCCTCCGACCGGCGGATGGCGTTGCGGTCCAGCCTTGCCATGGCAAGGAAGCGCTCCGGATAGTAGCGACCGCTATGCGGTGAGTTGAAGAGGAAGGGGACGCGCTGCTCGGCGCCCGACCGGATCTCGAAGGGGGGAACGACCGAAAAATCCTCGGCTGCCGTCTTCAATTTGAGCGAACCCGAAAACACCAGTGCATCATTGTGTGAAAGTGCCACCTTGCTGGCCGCGTGTCCAGCATTTCAGCGGCCGCGCCGCCGGGCAAATATGGCTCATCGCCGTCTTCGTTCACTTGATGTTTACCCTCACCTCCTCATATACAGGATGGTTAACGGGCTTGCCCAACGGCAATCTCGGGCGGGTGATTCGGACGGGATATCATGGCACGCATTCTTCTGGCGGAAGACGACGACGATATGCGTCGGTTCCTCGTCAAGGCGCTGGAGCGCGCCGGCTATCAGGTCAGCGATTTCGACAACGGCGCCAGCGCCTATGAGCGCCTGCGTGAAGAACCGTTCTCGCTGCTCTTGACCGACATCGTCATGCCGGAGATGGACGGCATAGAGCTCGCGCGGCGCGCCACCGAGATCGATCCCGACCTCAAGGTGATGTTCATCACCGGTTTCGCTGCCGTCGCGCTGAACCCTGATTCCAAGGCGCCGAAAGACGCCAAGGTGCTGTCGAAACCATTCCACCTGCGCGATCTCGTCAACGAGGTCGAAAAGATGCTGCAGGCAGCCTGAGCCGCTTTCCCGGCCAATGCATGTCGCCCAAAAGTGGTCCCGGTTTTGGGAGGACGACACGCATGAAAACAAAGACCCAAAACGCGTCGCCTGAATCCGTTCAGACGCGACGCGCTTTAGCCATCGGCGCCCGTTCGCCGCTGCGGCGAGACGACGCCTTCTTTCCTTTTTCCTGCTATTGACGCGCCGGATCAAAAATGGTGTATGCGCGGCTTCGGATGGGCGTGTAGCTCAGCGGGAGAGCACTGCATTGACATTGCAGGGGTCACAGGTTCAATCCCTGTCACGCCCACCATCCTTTCAAGACTTAGCCGATAGCCTCTGCTGCATAGCGGCGCTTATCGGGGTCGATATGGTTGGCACCGCAATTGCGCTGCTCCAGCTTTATTGGGATCTCGGCAAACTGCGGTAGGCCGCCGCCTGGAGAGAGCGTGACACCGGCAGACGGCCGTCAGGTCCGCCGCGCTGCAACTCATGGCCGATTTGCACGGCTGGAGTTTTGGTGTGATCGCGGAAGCCCGCGCCTATATAGCGGCCAAGGGCAGTTAGAACTTCATCGCGACACCGACCCTGAAATCATGCGTCTGAACTGTGTGTTCGAGCACGCAGCCGCCGCCACAATATTCAAGCGTCTTCTTGCCGAAGAACGAGAAGTCGTACTCACCGCGCAGGAAGACGTTGTGGGTCAGCGCCACATCGATACCAGCACCGACAATGCCGCCGACAAGCGTCGCGTCCTGCTCCGAGAAGCCGATTGCGTTTGTCTTCAGCCGGGTTGCGGTGACACCTGCTGTCACGAAGGGCATATAGGCGCCCATATCAACACCGACCCTGCCCTTCAGCGAACCGAACAAGCCGAGCGAGGCGTCCAGTCTGCCCGGGCCAGGGATATCATCGAAGGACGACTTCTTGAAGCGATAGCCCAGTTCGCCTTCAACACCGTAGACGACCTTGCCCGATTGGAAGTTGTAGCCGGCAAAACCGCCAAGGGTCGCCGAGCCAACACTGTGCGTGGCACTGGCGTCGATGTTCGGCTCGTGAATCTTGTAGTGCTCAAGCGTTCCCGCACCAAACACGCCTGCATAAGGCCCTTGCCATGTCCATTCCGGCGTTTCGGCTGGCGTTGCCATATCGGCAGCCATCACAGGTGCGCACAGTGCGAGACCAAAAACAGAAGCGAGCAAGAAACTCTTCATCAGAATCCCCACCGAATTCGACAAGCACCAAAGTGTATCAGCTTTGTCAGTCATGTATGTAGCCAGAAAGTCACAGGATCAGAACAAACGGCGAGGCGATCCCCAGATGATCTTGGCGAGCGTTGAGGATTGTTACGAATCCGTCAATCGCGGACCTCAGCCTGGTCACATAGACTGACCGGGAGAAGCGAACCAATTCAGCCCTTCGCAGCTCATTGGGTTACCGCATCCGACAGCCTGCTGCTACCTCCAAATAAGTCCCGTTTTTCCCACCGAGCCCCGCAGGTCGTCGAACCACCGGGAAGCCTCGTTGCAGAACCGCCCTGGCCAGGACGGTGCCGGCCAGCACCGAAACGGCGAGGGCGGCCAAAAGGACGATCCCGGGAGAATTGGTTCAAAAGAAAAGTGCCGATGCCGGCGATTTACTCCATGCTTGCATGAGAGGACGGTCCTGATGACACCTCCGTACCGCCAGCCGGACATCATCTTTCGCTGCGGCGATCACGCCGCGAAGCCTCGGGACCTGTGCTCGATCGCAATTTAGAGCCAGGACGTCCTTAGCCGGCCGAGCCGCCACATGGCTCTCGCCATTCGGCCGGATTTCGGCTTCTTGCCCAACGTCACGCGCCGCCTGATTCTCCTGAAGATCGAATTTTCAGGCTCCGTCTTCACTAGCCTTGCCGCCATCTCCACCGCCGACTTCCTGTTCCCCAGCACTTCAAGAAGGATATAGGCCGAGCAAGCCATGGCGTAGGGATGGCCAGCCTTCGCCGCGGCGAAGAAAACCTCGAAGTCCTTTTCCATCGTCAGGCGACCACCGAGCCGATCGGTCAGGATGTCCATCATCGGCAAGGGAATCTTGGAGCGCGTCCTGGACTGGCTGGTCATCAGCGATTTCAGGATCGCCTCGCCCGAGGCGGGATCGCCATCACGAAAACAGGCAGCCGCCATTTTCAGGTCATAGGCATCGTTTCGCGGGTCCAGCACCTGGGCTTTCGCCAGAAGCTCCCTTGCTCGCGCCGGACTGATCTCGTCTTCCAGGGTCAGAAGGGTCCATTGATAGCCAAAGGCAGCCTCAAGCGGGTGATAGTCTGATTGGTGCGCCCGCAACTCTTCCAAGATGATTTCCGCCGCGCGCGACTTGCTGAACAGCGCGCTGGCGCCGACGCAAGGGACATCGCCCATCACCGATGCTACCGCCGCGTAGATGCTGCCTCCGGCATGGATCTGCTGGCATCTTGCCATCAGCGCCATCTCGAAGAATGCGCTGAGGGCTTCCTCCCCCCTGAAGTCTCCAGCGCCGAAGTCGTCGGTCCGCAGCGCCCCGGTTTCGGCCTTGAGATAGTCGAGCGTGGCATGATCCTGGCCGATCAGCAGGGTTGTCAGGCCCCTCGATGAAAGTTCCGACACGATCGCCTTGGCCAAAGTCGAGGGAATGACCTTGTCGGCGAAAACCAGCCGTCTGCGATGATGGCCGTAGACGATGTCGCCGCTGCGAAGATGCAACGCTGCCATCGGGCCGGGAAAGCGGCATTTGCCGGCCGCGTCGAGCGCCTGCCGCACGGCCGGCGAGAAACCGAAGGCCCGCAGCGTTTCGGACCTTCGCATCGGTGCGGCATCATCGTCGCGGAAGAAATCGAGGACGTCGAAGTCGTCGCAGATCCAGCCGCGCTGCCTTCCCTGTCGTGCCTCCGCATCAAGGTCCGACGGCGTGAACGCGGCGCCGCCAAGAACGCCGAAATCGGAGGTCTTGATCTTCTCGCCCAGCCAGTGCTTCTCGATAAAGTCGGCGGAAAAGATCTTGCCGACCACGTCGACGGTATGGGATTCCTGGTCGACGATGGCGCTGCTGTTCCAGGTGAAGCCGAAACGGTAGCCGAGCCTGTCGGCGAGTGACTTTGCGTTGGCCATGGCCAGCAGGCGGCCGCCGAGCCCGTCATCCCTGTTGACGGCGATCAACATCGACCTGTCGTCATGCGGTCCCGAGCCGGACATCGCCCTTTTCAATGTGGCGGAGAAACCATGCATATGTCTGTTCCAATCCACTGCGAAGTTCGAAGGCGCCTACCGGCGGCTAAACGCGCAAGAGCGAGCTGTCATTTGCCGTCGCGGCTGTCCGGATCGCCAATTCGATTTCCCGGAAAAGCTGGTTGGCGGGTTCCGCCTTGAGTGATAGCGCAGCCATTGCCAAGGCGGCCTCGGTTCTGCCCAGAACCGTGTGAAGGATATGGGCAGAGCATGCCGCGGCGTAGGCACAGCCAGCCTTGGCCGCGGCAAAGTAGAGTTCGAAGTCACGGGCCATGACATGGCCGCGCCACGAGGCGCCGGTCAAAACCTGCATGATCTGCATGGAATCTTCGGCGTCGACATCGATTTCCCTGAGCATGAACGCTTTCAGAATTGCCTCGCCGCCTCGATAATTCTGTTCCCGAAAATAGCCGGCCGCCATCTTCAGCGCATAGGCGGGGTTCGGCGGATCGAGCGCGGCCGCCTTTTCGAGAATTCCCCGCGCCTGCGCTGGGCTGATGCTGTCCTCCATAAGCAGGAAGGCCGACTGATAGCCAAAGGCCGCCTCCAGCGGATGGTAATCGGATTGCCGAACCTTCAATTCGTCCAGGATGGCCGTCGCTGTTCCACGTTCGCCGAACAAGGCTTTTGGTCGGAGGACGCGGATACCGCCCATCACCGAGGAGATTGTCGCGAACACGCTGCTTCCCGCATAGATCTGCCGACACCGAGCCATCAATGCCATTTCGAAAAACGCCTTGAGTGTCTCGTCTTCGAACTGGCCCGCTCCGAAATCGTCGGAGAGGAAAGCTCCCGTCTCCGATTTCAGATAGTCGAGCGTTGCCCGATCCTGGCCGATCACCAGCGTCGCCAGGCCTTTTGACGCCAGTTTGGATACGATCGCCTTGGCTAGGGGTGCGGGAATGACCTTCTCGCAAAACTCCATCCGCGAGCGGTAGTTGCCGTGGATGATATCGCCGCTGCGCAGATGCAGCGCGGCCATCGGCCGGGAAAACCGACGCCCGTCGGCAGCGGCCATGGTTGCTCTCACGGGTTCGGAAAAGCCAAGCGTGCCAAACGTCCGATGCCTCGACCGGGCCGACCTGTTGGCTGGCAGCATCGCCCTGAACCAGCCCTGCCGGAACGATTTCAGGATGCCGAAATCATCGCAGATCCATCCCTGGGAACCGTTCCGACGGGCATCGGCTGCCAGGCTGGACCGCGTGAATGGTGTCCCGTCGAGGACACCGTACAGGGAAACGTCGATCTTCTCGCCCAGCCAGTGTTTCTCGATAAAGCCAGTGGCGAAAACCTTGTCGACGGAATCGACAATGTGGAATTGCATGTCGTCGAGGGATCGGCGGTTCCAGGTGAAGCCGAAACGGCACCCCAGTTTGTCGGCGAGACATTTTGCGTTGACCATGGCGAGCAGGCGCCCTCCAAGGCCGTCTGCCCTGGTCGCCGCCAATGTCATCATGGAGAAATCGCTCAAGCGGCATCAACTTTCGGGCGCTGACAGCCGGACCTGGCCGGCTTCGATATGCCGGAGGAACCATGCATATGTCTGCTCCAGCCCGCTGCGCAACGAGTAGCGAGGGCGCCAGCCGGTGGCAAACAGCCGCGAGACGTCCAGCAGCTTGCGCGGTGTGCCATCCGGCTTGGTCGTATCGAATGTAATCTTCGCGTCGCCGTCGACGACCGAGGCGACCGTCCTGGCCAGTTCGGCGATGGTGATGTCTTGACCCGTGCCGACATTGATGTGGCTTTCACCGGTGTAGGTTTTCAAGAGGAAGACCAGCGCATCGGCTGCATCGTCGACATGCAGGAACTCGCGCATCGGTTTGCCCGATCCCCATACCTGCAGGCTCTTGCGACCAGCCTGCTTTGCTTCATGCGCCTTGCGCATCAATGCGGGTATGACGTGACCGGATTCAAGGTGGAAATTGTCACCTGGACCATAGAGATTGGTTGGCATCGCCGAGATGTAGTCGACGCCTTGCTGGCGCCGGTAGGCCTGGCAGAGCTTCAAGCCTGCGATCTTGGCGATCGCGTACCATTCATTGGTGGGTTCGAGCGGTCCGGTCAGCAGGGCATCCTCCGGGATCGGCTGCGGCGCGAATTTCGGGTAGATGCAGGACGAGCCGAGAAACAGCAGTTTGCCCACCTCGCTGCGAAAAGCAGCTTCGATGACATTGGTCTGCAGCTCGATGTTCTCATACAGGAAATCGGCCGGAAACCTGTCATTGGCCAGGATGCCGCCGACCTTGGCGGCCGCCATCACCACGGCATCAGGCCGATGATCGGCCATCCAGCGCCGCACGCCGGCCTGATCGAGGAGGTCAAGTTCGTCGCGCCCTACGGTCAGGATCTCGCAATCCTCGGCTGCCAGCCTGCGCACGATGGCGGAGCCGACCATGCCGCGATGTCCGGCCACGAAAACCCGTTTGCCCCTGAGGTCGAAGGTCTCGTTCATCGCCCTGCCGTATCAGGAATAGCCGTGCCCGGCATCAGCGGCGACGCGTGCCAGATCGGCGCGCACCATCTCCGCCACCAGGTCCTTGAAACCGGTCACGTGCGACCAGCCGAGCTTCGCTCTGGCCTTGGATGCGTCGCCGACGAGCAGGTCGACCTCGGTCGGCCGGAAATAGCGCGGGTCGATGCGCACCAGCGCGGCGCCCGAGCCGGCATCGATGCCGATCTCGTCCACGCCCGTGCCCTGCCAGCGAATGGTCCGCCCGGTTTCAGAAAAGGCCAGTTCGACGAATTCGCGCACCGAATGCGCCTCGCCCGTCGCCAGCACGAAATCGTCCGCCTCGTCGTGCTGCAGGATGCGCCACATGCCCTCGACATAGTCGCGCGCATGACCCCAGTCGCGCCTGGCGTCGATATTGCCGAGATAGAGTGTCTCCTGCAGGCCACGATGAATTGAGGCGACGGCGCGCGTGATCTTGCGGGTGACGAAGGTTTCGCCACGGGTCGGGCTCTCGTGGTTGAACAGGATGCCATTGGCGGCAAACATGCCATAGGCCTCGCGATAGTTGACCGTGATCCAGTAGGCATAGAGCTTGGCGGCGGCATAGGGCGAGCGCGGCTGGAAGGGCGTCGTCTCGCGCTGCGGAACTTCCAGTGCTCTTCCATAGAGTTCCGACGTCGATGCCTGGTAGAAACGCACCGTTTTTTCCAGCCGCAGGATGCGGATTGCCTCCAGCAGCCTGAGCGTCCCCAACGCATCGGCATTGCCAGTGTATTCAGGCGTCTCGAAACTCACCTGGACATGGCTCTGGGCGCCGAGATTGTAGATCTCGTCCGGCTGCGTCTCCTGCACCAGACGGATCAGGTTGGTGGCGTCCGTAAGGTCGCCATAGTGCAGGAAGAAGCGGGCGTCGCGCTCATGCGGATCGATATAGATGTCGTCGACGCGCTCGGTGTTGAACGAAGACGAGCGGCGCTTGATGCCGTGGACGACATAGCCCTTCTGCAAAAGCAGCTGTGCCAGATAAGCCCCGTCCTGGCCGGTTACACCGGTGATGAGCGCCACTTTGTCTGCCATCGCTCTATTGGTCCCTGATCTGCACTCCCGCAATACAGATTCAAACCAACAACGCAAATCCCCGTGCGGGGATTCTTTTAGCCCAACTTCGTGCAGCTCAGACGCCCGCGACGGCGCAGAGGCTCTTCATCCTGGTGATGGCGAGTTCCGGGTCGGCCAGCAATCCCGCCTGGTCGGCGAGCCGGAAGACATCGGCATAGTGGCGGATGCCACGGGCCGACTGCATGCCGCCGATCATCGAGAAATGGTCCTGGTGGCCGTTCAGCCATGCCATGAAGACAATGCCGGCCTTGTAATACTCGGTCGGCGCCTCGAAGATCTTGCGCGACAGCGGCACCGTCGGCGCCATCAGCGCGTCATAGCCGGCGCGATCGCCGCTCGCCAGTTTCGCCAGCGCGGCGTTGGCGACCGGCGCAATCGCATCGAAGATGCCGAGCAGAGCGTGCGAGTGTTTCTTGCCGTCGCCGGCGATCAGCTCGGGATAGTTGAAATCGTCGCCGGTGAACATGACGACCCCTTCGGGCAGCCGGTTCCTCAGCGCGACCTCCTTGCCGGCATCGAGCAGGGAGATCTTTATCCCTTCGACCTTCCCGGCGTGGCGTTCGATGATGGCGACGACCGTGTCCAGCGCGGTTTCGAAATCGCTGCTGCCCCAATAACCTTTCAGCGCCGGGTCGAACATGTCGCCCAGCCAGTGCAGGATGACCTTGCCGGAAGCTTGGCTCAGGATGCGGTCATAGACATTGGCATAGTCTTCGGGGCCCTTGGCGACAGCCGCCAGCGCCCGGCTGGCCATCATGATCGCCTTGCCGCCAAGGCCTTCGATGAAAGCGAACTGCTCCTCATAGGCGCTGATCACATCGTCGAGCGTCCTGGCGGCGGCCGGCGCCAGATGATCCGTCCCTGCGCCCGACGCAAGGTCGGCGCCGTCGACCGTGCGTGCCTCGGCAATCGACCGCCGGATCAATTCCTGTGCGCTTGCCCAGTCGAAACCCATGCCGCGCTGCGACGTGTCCATGGCTTCGGCGATGCGGAAGCCGAGCCGCCACAAATGGTGACGGAAGGCCATAGTCCGTTCCCAGTCGACCACCGGCCGCGACCACGGATCGGTCATCGCAAGCGGGTCGGCAACGACATGCGCGGCGGCATAGGCGATGCGCGAAAACCGCGCGCCGATCACCGGCCGCGCCGGCTGGCCGACCAGATGGTAGCGGGCGCTGCGGCCCTCCTGACCAGGCAAGGCAATGTCCATCGAACTCTCCCTTTATCGCGCCTATAAATGGAACGTTCCAATAAATCAAGGACCTTTGCGATTCATCGTCGATCCAGATGAAAATGCTGCGATGCAACACAGAACCCGTTAAAGCGCATGGCATCCAGCCCCCAGAGATCAGTTTTCTGAATCGAGAAAAAATCCCGATTGACTCATCCTAGGAGCAAGGATTAGAACGTTCCAATAGATTTGACCGAGAAACAATGGGAGGACACATCGGGATGGCCAGCCGGGCCAAGGCGACGATATTCGACATTGCCCGCGAGGCGGGCGTGTCCAAATCGACGGTATCGCTCGTGCTCCAGGGCAGCGGGCTGATCCGGCCTGAAACCGCGGTCAAGGTGCGCAAGGCGATCGAGGATGTCGGTTACGTCTACAACCGCGGTGCCGCCAATCTGCGCAAGGCTCATTCCAACGTCATCGGCATGGTCATCAACGATCTCACCAATCCTTTCTTCGCGGAACTGGCAGTCGGCATGGAGCGTGTCTTCCAGTCGGCCGGCATCGTGCCTTTCATCGCCAACACGGCGGAGAACCCCGTGCGCCAGGAAGAGGTGCTGAAATCGCTGATGGAGCAAGGCGTCGCCGGCCTCATCGTGTCACCGGCTCGCGGCACCGCCCCTGGCGCCTTCCGGCGCCTGGAGACGGCGGGCGTGCCGGTCGTCTTCGCCATGCGTCGGCTGCCTGAAAGCCGCATCCCGGTGATCGCACCCGACAATCATCGCGGCGCCTATCTCGCCACCGCCCATCTGATCGGCAAGGGGCATCGCCGGCTGGTCTTCTTCGGTGGCACTTCGGACCTAGTGGTCTATCAGGAACGACTGGGCGGTTTTCGCGAAGCCTGCGAGGCGCTGGGCATCGCCGCCCGCGACACGCTTGTCGTCCAGGGCGAGACCAGCCGCAGAGGTGGCATCGCTTGCCTGGAAACCGCTCTCGCGATGGCTGAACCGCCGACCGCGGCCCTCTGCTTCAACGACGCCGTCGCCTTTGGCGTCATGCTGGCATTGCGCAAGCGTGGGCTTGAGCCGGGAACGGATTTCGCCGTCGTCGGTTTCGACGATGTGGTCGAGGCCGAACACTACATGCCGGCGCTGACCAGCGTTTCGGTGGATACGGCAGGTCTGGGCGAACGCGCCGCCCACGTCATGCTGAAGATGATCCAGTCGCGCACCACCCGCGCCGAAGACCATATCGGCGCCGTCAATCTGGTCGTCAGGGAAAGCTGCGGCCCAAATCGATCCGCGGACCTGGGAGACGCGGCATGAGCGTCAGATGGGGACTGGTCGGCGCCAGCACGATTGCCAGGCAGTTCATGATCAACGCCATCCGGGCGCAGTCCGATGGCGCGATCGAGGCGGTGATGAGTTCCAGCCCGGAGCGCGCCACGGCCTATGCCAGGGAAAATGGCATTCCAGCCGCCGTTTCGACGCTTGACGCCCTGCTCAAATCCGACATCGATGCGGTCTACATCTCGACCACCAACGAACTGCATCTCGAACAGGCCCTCGCCGCCGCCAGGGCGGGCAAGCATGTGCTGTGCGAGAAGCCGCTGGCGCTGACTAGCGCCGATGCGCGCACAATGGTTGCCGCCGCCAGGGCTGCCGGCGTCATACTCGGCACCAACCACCATCTGCGCAATGCCGGCGCGCATCGCGCCATGCGCGAGGCGATCGCCGCCGGCCGCATCGGCAAGCCGATCGCCGCGCGTGTCTTCCATTCCGTCTATCTGCCGGAAAACCTGCAGGGCTGGCGCATCACCAAACCGGAAGCGGGCGGCGGCGTGGTGCTCGACATCACCGTGCATGACGCCGATACGCTGCGCTTCGTGCTTGGCGACGATCCCCTCGAGGTTTCGGCCTTCACCCAATCGGCGGGAATGGCCGGCAGCGGGCTGGAGGACGGCGCCATGTGCATCTGGCGCTTCAAGTCGGGCGTCATCGCGCAGTCGCACGAAGGCTTCACCACCAAATTCGCCGACACCGGCTTCGAGGTGCATGGCTCGGATGGCTCCTTGATCGCCAGCAATGTGATGACGCAGAAGCCGGTCGGCTCGGTAATGCTGCGCACCGCCAAGGGCGAGGAGCAACTGAGCTTCGACCGCGAGGACCTCTACTCCCGGTCGCTACGCCAGTTCCATGCCGCGATCCGTGGCGAGGGCCGGCCCTCCGCCACTGGCGAGGACGGTATCTGGTCGCTCACGGCGGCCGAGGCAGCGCTTCAGTCAGCCAACTCCGGCAAGGCCGTCAAGATTGACCCGAAACTCGGGAGCATGAATTGAGCAAGGTCGTTTCGGCAGCGCGGGCAGCGGGCCTCATCAAGGACGGCATGGTCGTTTCCGTGTCGTCGTCGAGTGGTCTTGGCTGCCCGGACGCCGTGCTCGCCGCGATCGGTGAGCGCTTCGACAGCGAAGGCCATCCCAAGGACATCACCACGCTGCACCCGATCGCCGCCGGTGACATGTATGGCATCAAGGGCATTGACCATCTGGCCAAGCCGGGCCTGTTGAAGCGGACACTGTGCGGCTCCTATCCATCCGGTCCCTCCTCTTCCGAGCCACCGCAGATCTGGAAGATGATCGGCGACAATTCTGTCGCCGCCTACAACGTCCCGTCCGGCATCCTGTTCGACATGCACCGCGAGGCCGCCGCCAAGCGCCCGGGCGTGCTGACCAAGGTCGGTCTCGACACCTTCGCCGACCCACGCCATCAGGGCTGCGCCATGAACGCCGCCGCCAGCGAGCCGATCGTTTCGGTGCAGCAATTCGACGGCGAGGAGTGGCTCTATTTCCGCTCGATCGTGCCACAGGTCTCAATCATCCGCGCCACCACGGCGGACGAGCGCGGTAACCTCACCTACGAGCATGAGGGCGCCTATCTCGGCGGTCTCGAGCAGGCGCTGGCCGCCCGCAACAATGGTGGCGTCGTCATCGCGCAGGTCAAGCGCGTTGTCGAGAACGGCACGCTGAAGCCGCATGACGTGCGCGTGCCGGGCGTGCTGGTCGACCATATCGTCGTCGCACCCGATCAGTTGCAGACGACGCTGACGCCCTACGATCCGGCGATCTCCGGCGAGATCTTCCGGCCGCTGTCCAGCTTCCGCAACGCCGAGATGAACGTCCAGAAGGTGATCGCGCGCCGCGTCGCCATGGAGCTTCGGGACGGCATGGCCGTCAATATCGGCTTCGGCATCTCGGCCAATGTGCCGCGCATCCTTCTCGAAGAAGGCCAGCACGGCAAGGTCACCTGGGTGATCGAACAGGGCGCGGTCGGCGGCGTGCCGCTGCTCGACTTCAAGTTCGGCTGTGCCTCGAACGCCGAGGCGATCATGCCCTCGCCGCACCAATTCATCTATTTCCAGGCCGGCGGCTTCGACGCGTCGCTGCTGTCCTTCCTGCAGATCGACCGCCACGGCTCGGTCAACGTGTCGAAGCTCTCGGCGCGGCCGCATGTCACCGCCGGCGCCGGCGGCTTCGTTGACATCACCGCGCGGGCGAAGAAGATCGTGTTCTCCGGCTTCTTCAACGCCGGCGCCAAGCTGTCGCTGGCCGATGGCGGCATCCGCATCGACCAGGAAGGCAAGGTCAAGAAGGTGGTCGCGGAGGTCGAGCACATCTCCTTCTCCGGTAAGCGCGCCGTCGCGCAGGGCCAGGACATAACCTACGTCACCGAGCGCTGCGTCATGAAGCTGACCCCGGAAGGTCTGGTCGTCACCGAACTCGCGCCGGGCATCGACCTGCAGCGCGACGTGCTGGCGCAGTCGGAAATTCCGCTTGCCGTCTCCAAGGATCTCAAGACGACTCCGGAAGCGCTCTATCGCGACCCGCCGATCAGCCTGTCGCTGAATGGCGGCGCGTCACTTGGAGGCACGCATGGCTGAGCCTCTCGTCACCTTCGAGCAGGACGGCGCCATCGGCACCATCACCTTGCGCCGGCCGGAGAAATTCAACGCGCTGGACATTCCGATGCTGCGCGCGCTGGAGGCAGCACTCGACGAAGCAGAGACGGCAGTCGACGTGCGTGTCGTGCTGCTGCGCGGCGAGGGCAAGGGCTTTTGTGCCGGCGGCGACGTCGAGGCGTGGGCCGCCATGAGCGCCGCCGATTTTCAGGTGCAATGGGTGCGCTACGGGCATCGTGTCTTCGACCGGCTGGCGCGGCTACGGCAACCGACCATCGCCGTGCTGTCGGGCCATGCGCTGGGCGGCGGGTTGGAATTGGCGGTCGCCTGCGATTTCCGGATCGCCGAGGCGCATGTGAAAGTTGGCTTCCCCGAAACCTCGATCGGCGTGGTGCCCGGCTGGTCCGGCACGCAGCGCGCGGTGCGCCGCTTCGGCGCGCAGACGGTGCGTCGCATGGCGCTCGGCGGCGAGGTTCTCCTCGCTCCTGAAGCGCTGACCCTGGGCGTGGTCGACCGGGCGGTCGAAACCGGCAAGGGTCATGCGGAGGCCAAGGCCTGGGCCGAAAAGATCGCCGAGCGCGGGCCGCTGTCCACGGAAGCCGCCAAGCTGATGATCGCGGTCGCCGAAGGCGAGGAAAGTGCCGCCGCCGTCGAAGCACTGGCCAGTGGCTTCATCGCCCTGACCGGCGACCTCAAGGCCGGCGTCGGCGCTTTCAAGAGCAAGCAGAAGCCGGCATTTTCAAGATCCTAGAGAAGAACAAAATCTGATGAACGCACCCCTCAACATCGCCATGCCCGCCGAGGCATCCGCAGCGCCAAAAACCTATCGGCTGCTGATCGACGGCAAGCATGTCGATGCCCGCGACGGCCGCATGCTGGAGCGCAAGAGCCCCGGCCATGGTTTTACCGTCTCGCACTATGCCCAGGCCGGCGCGGCGGAAGTGGAAGCTGCTGTCCAGGCCGCGCACAAGGCGTTCGAGACCGGCCCGTGGCCGCGCATGAAAGCGGCCGAACGCGCCGCGATCCTGCTCAAGGCGGCCGACCTGATCGAGGCGCGGCTGGAAGAGGTCGCCCGGCTCGACGCGCTGGAATCCGGCAAGCCGATCGCCCAGGCGCGTGGCGAAATCGGTGGCGCCGTCGACATCTGGCGCTATGCCGCATCGCTCGCCCGCACCCTGCATGGCGAATCCTACGCCAATCTCGGCGACGCCATGCTGGGCGTCGTGCTGCGTGAACCGATCGGGGTTGTCTCGATCATCACGCCGTGGAATTTCCCGTTCCTGATCGTCAGCCAGAAACTGCCCTTTGCACTCGCCGCCGGCTGCACGGCTGTCGTCAAGCCGAGCGAAATGACCTCGGCATCGACCTTCGTCCTCGGCGACATCCTGATGCAGGCCGGCCTGCCGGCCGGCGTCGTCAACATCCTTGCCGGCCTGGGCGCCGATGTCGGCGCGCCGATGGTCAGCCATCCCCTGGTCGAGATGGTGTCGTTCACCGGCTCCACCCGCGTCGGCAAGATGACCATGGCATCGGCCGCGCAGTCGCTGAAGAAAGTCTCGATGGAGCTCGGCGGCAAGAACGGCCAGATCGTCTTCCCCGACGCCGACCTCGAGGCGGCCGCCGACGCGGCGGTGTTCGGCGGCTTCTTCAACGCCGGCGAGTGCTGCAACGCCGGCAGCCGGCTGATCGTGCACGAGGCGATCGCCGACGATTTCCTCAGCACGGTGAAGGCACTTACTTCCAAGGTGGTTGTTGGTGACCCGCTCGACGATCGCACCAAGGTCGGCGCCATGATCTCGTCGGACCACCTGGCCAAAGTCGCCGGTTACGTTACGGCAGCAGCAAGCAATGGCAGCAGCGTCTACAGCGGCGGCAAGCAACTGGCTTCCAATGCCGGCCAATACCTCGATCCGACCATCATCCGTGGTGTCACCGAGGACATGGCCATCGCGCGCGAAGAAGTGTTCGGCCCGGTGCTTTCCGTGCTGACTTTTGAATCGATTGAAAAGGCGTTGCACATCGCCAACAACACGCCCTATGGTTTATCGGCAGGCGTGTGGAGCGCCAGCATCGACACTTGCATGTCGGTGGCGCGTGGGGTGCGTTCGGGGACGGTTTGGGTGAACACATTCATGGAAGGTTATCCCGAGCTGCCTTTCGGAGGCTACAAGCAGTCCGGTCTCGGACGTGAACTCGGCAAACGCGCCGTCGAGGATTATACCGAGGAAAAGACAATCCAGTTTCATCGCGGCCAGCGCACCGGTTGGTGGGTCGGCTGAGTTGGGAAGAACCCGGTGGGCTCCACCGGTCGTGTAATGCAACAAGGGAGGAAGTACATGTTGCGCAAACTGCTTATCGGAACGGCTCTCGCATCGGGCCTGGCTTTCGCGGCCCATGCCGAGGACGTCAAGGAAGTCCAGATGCTGCATTGGTGGACGTCGGGCGGCGAAGCGGCTGCTCTCAACGTCCTCAAGGGCGACCTGGCCAAGGAAGGCTTTGCCTGGAAGGACGTGCCTGTCGCCGGCGGCGGCGGCGACGCTGCCATGACCGCGCTGAAGGCAATGGTCGCGGCCGGCAACTACCCGACCGCCTCTCAGATGCTCGGCTACACCGTGCTCGACTATGCCGCGGCCGGCGTGATGGGCGACCTGACCGAGACGGCCAAGAAGGAAGGCTGGGACAAGTCGGTTCCGGCCGCCCTGCAGAAGTTCTCGGTCTATGAAGGCAAGTGGGTCGCGGCTCCGGTCAACGTCCACTCGGTCAACTGGCTGTGGATCAACAAGGCCGTCATGGACAAGATCGGCGGCACCGAGCCGAAGACCTTCGACGACTTCATTGCACTGCTCGACAAGGCCAAGGCGGCAGGCGTGATCCCGCTCGCTCTCGGCGGCCAGAACTGGCAGGAAGCCACCATGTTCGACTCGGTCGTGCTGTCGACCGGCGGACCTGAGTTCTACAAGAAGGCCTTCAACGATCTCGACGATGCTTCGCTCAAGTCCGACACGATGAAGAAGTCGTTCGACAACTTGGCCAAGCTCGTCACCTATGTCGATCCGAACTTCTCGGGCCGCGACTGGAACCTTGCCACCGCCATGGTCATCAAGGGCGATGCCCTGGTGCAGGTCATGGGCGACTGGGCCAAGGGTGAGTTCCACGCCGCCAAGAAGACCCCGGGCACGGATTTCCTGTGCTATCGCTTCCCGGGCACCGACGGCTCGGTGATCTACAACTCCGACATGTTCGGCATGTTCAACGTTCCGGACGACCGCAAGGCCGCCCAGGTCGCACTGGCCACCGCCACCCTGTCGAAGAGCTTCCAGTCGGCCTTCAACGTCGTCAAGGGTTCGGTTCCGGCTCGTACCGACGTTCCGGACACCGACTTCGACGCTTGCGGCAAGAAGGGCATCGCCGACCTGAAGGCAGCCAATGACGGCGGCACGCTGTTCGGCTCGCTGGCCCAGGGCTATGGCGCACCTCCGGCGGTCGCCAATGCCTACAAGGATGTCGTCTCGAAGTTCGTCCATGGTCAGATCAAGACCTCGGACGAGGCCGTGACCGAGCTGGTCAAGGCAATCGACGACGCCAAGTAAGCGCAACGCATGAAACACCTTCCCCGCTCCGGCGGGGAAGGATCCGCCTCACAGTTGGTTGGCTTGGAGCATCGGGAAATCCGATGCTCAGCAACATGCCGACCAGAACCCCGCCTGAACGGGGGCCGGCTTGCCGCATGACGGCAAGGGACGGACGACCCGAAACGGGAGGAGCCTCATGAGTACGGTAGCGACAAGCCAGATCAAGCTGACGCCGGAACAAGCCCGGCCACGCGCCTCGGTGCGCTCGCGCCTGCAGGACGCCCTGCCGAAGATCGTGCTGGCGCCGAGCTTCGCCATCACCATCGTCTTCGTCTACGGCTTCATCCTGTGGACGATCTATCTGTCCTTCACCAATTCCAAGACCTTCCCGTCCTATGTCATCACCGGCCCGCGCGCCTATCAGCGGCTGTGGGGCTGGACCTTCGACACCGACCCGCCGTCGAGCTGGTACACGTCGATCACCAATATGGGTATTTTCGGCTTTCTCTATATCCTGATCTGCCTGGCGCTCGGCCTGTTCCTGGCCATCCTGCTCGACCAGAAGATCCGCGGCGAAGGCATGCTGCGGCCGATCTATCTCTACCCGATGGCGCTATCCTTCATCGTCACCGGCGTCGCCTGGAAATGGTTCCTCGATCCCGGCCTCGGCCTCGAGCAGACCTTGCATCAATGGGGCTGGACGAGCTTCCATTTCGACTGGATCAAGAACAAGGATTTCGTCATCTACACGGTGGTCATCGCTGGCGTCTGGCAGGCCTCCGGCTTCATCATGGCGATGTTCCTGGCCGGCCTGCGCGGCATCGACGGCGAGATCATGAAGGCGGCGCAGATCGATGGCGCCACCACCTTTCAACTCTATCGCCGCATCGTCATTCCGCTGCTGCGGCCGATCTTCCTGTCGGCCTTCATCGTGCTCGCGCACCTCGCCATCAAGTCGTATGACCTTGTCGTGGCGCTGACCAGCGGCGGGCCGGGTGGCTCGGCCTGGCTGCCGTCCAACTTCATGTATGAGTATACGTTCAAGCGCAACGAAATGGCCGTCGGCTCGGCAAGTGCGGTGATCATGCTGATGACCATCGTCGCCATCATCGTGCCCTATCTCTATTCGGAACTGCGGGAGAAGCCGCGATGAGCGCCGTCACCACTCCCGCCAGCCAGGCCTCCGGCGGCATGAGCGTCAAGACCCTCAACCGCATCGTCATCTACGGGCTGCTGGCGCTGTTCGCGCTGTTCTACCTGATGCCGCTGTTCGTCATGCTGGTGACCTCGTTCAAGACCATGGACGAGATCCAGAGCGGCAACATGCTGGCGCTGCCCAAGGCGCCGACCTTCGATCCGTGGCTGAAGGCCTGGGGCGAGACCTGCGTCGGCCTGACCTGCGCCGGCATCAAGGGCTATTTCTGGAACTCCATCAAGATGGTGGTTCCGGCCGTGCTGATCTCGACCATGCTCGGCGCCCTCAACGGCTACGTGCTGACCAAATGGCGCTTCCGTGGCGCAACGCTGGTGTTCGGGCTGATGCTGTTCGCCTGCTTCATCCCGTTCCAGTCGGTGCTGTTGCCGATGGCGACCATCCTCGGCAGCGTCGGCCGCTTCGGCGTGACGCTGCAAAACTCGATCGGAACAAGCTTCGGCCTCGGCAATTCGACGGTCAATCTTGTCTTCGTCCATGTCGTCTATGGCATCGGCTTTACGACTTTGTTCTTCCGCAATTACTACGAGGCGTTCCCGACCGAACTGGTCAAGGCGGCTCAGGTCGACGGCGCCTCCTTCTTCCAGATTTTTCGGCGCATCATGCTGCCGAATTCCATGCCGATCTTCGTCGTCACGGTGATTTACCAGTTCACCAACATCTGGAACGACTTCCTGTTCGCCTCGGCCTACGCCGGCACCGGCGACGCCATGCCGATGACGGTGGCGCTCAACAACGTCGTCAACACCTCGACCGGCGTCGTCGAATACAACGTCAACATGGCCGCCGCGATGATCGCCGCACTCCCCACCCTTCTCGTCTATGTGCTCGCCGGCCGCTACTTCGTGCGCGGTCTCATGGCCGGCGCCGTCAAAGGATAACCCGATGGCTTTTCTTGAAATTGATGGTCTGAGGAAGCGCTTCGGCCAGGTCGAGATCCTCAAGGGGATCGATGTCGAGCTTGAGAAGGGCGGCTTCCTGGTGCTGGTCGGCCCGTCCGGCTGCGGCAAGTCCACGCTGCTCAACACCATTGCCGGGCTGGAGACGATCACCTCCGGCGAAATCCGTGTCGACGGCCGCACGATCAACGATCTGCATCCGTCGAAGCGCGACATCGCCATGGTGTTCCAGAGCTACGCGCTCTACCCGAACATGACGGTGGCGGGAAATATCTCCTTCGGCATGGAGATGCGCGGCGTGCCGGCGGCGGAGCGGCAGAAGGCGATCGACAAGGTCGCCAAGGTGCTGCAGATCGGCCATCTCCTGCAGCGCAAGCCGAGCCAGCTTTCGGGCGGCCAGCGCCAGCGCGTCGCCATGGGCCGGGCGCTGGTGCGCGACCCCAAACTGTTCCTGTTCGACGAGCCGCTGTCCAACCTCGACGCCAAGCTGCGCGTCGACATGCGCATCGAGATCAAGCGCCTGCATGCCACCACCGGCACGACCATCGTCTACGTCACCCACGACCAGATCGAGGCGATGACGCTGGCGACCAAGATCGCCGTGATGCGCGATGGCGAGGTGCAGCAGTTCGGTACGCCGGCCGAAATCTACAACAACCCGACCAATCTCTTCGTCGCCGACTTCATGGGTTCGCCGGCGATGAACCTCATCCCGGCCACGATCGGCACCAACGGCAATGCGCTGTCCGTCGTGCTGCAGCGCGAGGCGCGCGAGCCGATCTCACTGCCGATGGCAAATGCACCGGCGGGCCTGTCGGCGTTCCAGGGCAAGCCGATCATCTTCGGCGTTCGCCCGGAAGCCCTCACCGATCCGGAGGGCGCCGAGCGCAACGCCTCCAACATCGCCACCGCCGATTGCCATATCGAAGTGGTGGAGCCGGCCGGTTCCGATACGTTCGCGGTCACCAATCTCGGCGGCAAGGGCGTGGTGGCGCGGCTGCGCGCCGATGCCAACATCCAGCCGGGCACCAACACCCCGCTCGCCTTCAATCTGACCAAGGCGGTGTTCTTCGATCCGGCGACCGAGAATCGCATTCGCTGACGGCTATGACAAATCCGGACATAGTCATCATCGGCTCCGGCATCGGCGGCGCCACGATCGCCTCCGGACTTGCCGGCAGTGGTGCCTCGATCCTGATGCTGGAACGCGGCGAGCCGTTGCCGGCAACGCCGCATGCGCGTGACACGCGCTCCATCTTCGTCGACAGCCATTACCGGCCGAAGGAGATGTGGCGCGAAGCCGGCGGTGCTGCCTTCAACCCCGGCAACTACTACTATGTTGGTGGCAATTCGAAATTCTATGGCGCGGTGCTGATCCGCTACCGCAAGGAAGACTTCGCGGCCATGGAACACTTTGGCGGTGTCTCCCCCGCCTGGCCGTTCTCTTACGATGAGTTCGAGCCCTGGTATTCCAGAGCCGAGCAACTGTTTCGCGTCCGCGGCAGCCTGGGCGAAGACCCGACCGAGCCGTTCCACTCGATCCCCTACGCCTTCAAGGCGGTGCCCGACGAAGCGCCGATCGCGCGCGCCCGCGCCGAGCTTAGGGGACTCGGCCTGCACCCCGCCTCGCTGCCGCTCGGCGTCGACATCGACACCTGGCTGAAGGAAGGCAAGACCGGCTGGGACGCTTTCCCGAACACTGGCCAGGGCAAGATCGACGCGCAAACGGGACCGCTGACGACGGCGCTGAACGACCAGAACATCAAGCTCGAGACCGGCGCTTATGTCGAGTATCTCGAAGCGTCGCCCGACTGCAAAACCATATCGGCCATTCACTATCGCCAGAACGGCGAGGCGAAGAAAGTCTCGCCGAAACTGGTCATCCTCTCAGCTGGTGCGGTCAATTCCGCCGTGATCCTGCTGCGCTCGCCCTCACCCAATGGGAAGGCAGGTGGCAAAGGTCTTGCCAACCGCTCCGACCAGGTCGGCCGCAATTTCATGAATCACAATTCGAGCGCCATGCTGGCGATCGACCCGCGCCGCCGGAACGATGCCGTCTACCAGAAGACGCTGATGCTGAATGACTATTATCTGTCCGACGGCAAGGGCGGCAAGCCGCTCGGCAACGTCCAGCTGCTCGGCAAGATCGACGGCAACATGCTCAGGGCCAATGTGAAGTTCGCGCCTAAATTCGCCCTCGACTTCATGGCCGGCCACGCCATCGACTGGTACCTGATGTGCGAGGACCTGCCCGATCCCGAAAGCCGCATCATGGTCGACGGCAAGGACATCATCATGCAGTGGCGGCGCTCCAACATGCAGTCGCTCGACGGCCTGACCAAGGTGATGCGCGAAAATTTCCGCGCCTGCGGCTATCCCATCGTGCTGTCGCGCCCCTTCGACAAGCGCACCCCTTCCCACCAGTGCGGCACGGTGAGGATGGGCGACGATCCCGCCACCGCGCCGCTTGATCCCTTCTGCCGCTCGTTCGACCACCAGAACCTGTTCGTCGTCGACGGCGGCTTCCTGCCGAACTCGGCCGCCGTCAATCCGGCGCTGTCGATTGCCGCGCAAGCGCTGCGCGTCGCCGACCACATCCGCAAGACGGAGCTGGCGGCATGATCGGTTGGCGCTGCCCCTCACCCTTACCCTCTCCCCGTGAAGAACGGGGAGAGGGGGTCGCCAGCGTTGCGGCCATCTCCCTTCTCCCCGTCACTATACGGGGAGAAGGTGCCGGCAGGCGGATGAGGGGCAGCGCTGACGTCCAAAGGGACATGGTCGTATGACCCGGCCCGCAGCCATCATCACCGGCGGCGCGCGCGGCATCGGTCTTGCCTGTGCCCAGGCGCTGGCGGATGCTGGCTTCGACATTCTTGTTGCTGATCTTGCCGAACAAGCTACGGACGGACTTGCGCGGGCGATCAACACGCACGGCGCGAAATTCGCTTATGTCCGTTGTGACATCGCCGATCTCTCCGCTCACACCACGCTCGTCGACGCGGCGATGCGCGCCTTCGGCCGCATCGACTGTCTCGTCAACAATGCCGGCGTCGGCGCTGTCGTGCGCGGCGACCTGCTCGAACTGAAACCGGAGAATTTCGACCGCACGATCGGCGTCAATCTGCGCGGCACAATCTTCCTCAGCCAGGCGGTGGCCAGGGCCATGCTGGCGGCACCTGCCGACTGGCCGAGATCGATCATCACCATCACCTCGGTCAGCGCCGAAATGGCCTCGCCTGAGCGATCGGACTACTGCATCTCGAAGGCTGGCCTTTCGATGTGGGTGAAGACCCTGGCTCTCAGGCTCGCCGCCGAGAATATCGGCGTCTTCGAGCTGCGGCCGGGCATCATCCGCACCGACATGACGGCAGGCGTGGCAGCCAAATACGACACATTGATCGACGGTGGACTGGTGCCGGCAAAGCGCTGGGGCGAGGCCGCCGACATCGGCGCCGTGGTGGCAACCCTGGCTGGCGGCAAGCTCGGCTTCTCGACCGGCTCGATCATCAATGTCGACGGCGCGCTCTCCGTGCCGCGACTGTAAGTGGATAGTGTCATGACCGACTACATCATCGTGGGCGCCGGCCCGGCCGGCTGCGTTCTGGCCAACCGGTTGAGCGAGGATCCGGCGAATTCGGTCCTGCTTCTGGAGGCCGGCGGCAAGGACTGGCATCCCTATATCCACATGCCGGCCGGCTTCGCCAAGATGACCAAGGGCATCGCCTCCTGGGGCTGGTCAACGGTGCCGCAGAAGCACATGAAGGACCGCGTCTTCTGGTACACGCAGGCCAAGGTGGTCGGCGGCGGCTCCTCGATCAACGCCCAGATCTACACGCGCGGCAATGCCCGCGACTACGACGCCTGGGAGAAGGAAGAAGGTCTCGCCGGCTGGGGCTACCGCGACGTGCTGCCCTATTTCAAGCGCGCCGAGAACAACCAGCGCTACGCCAACGATTTTCATGGCGACCAGGGGCCGCTCGGCGTGTCCAACCCGATTTCGCCGCTGCCGATCTGCGAGGCCTATTTCCGCGCCGGCCAGGAGATGGGCATTCCCTTCAATCCGGATTTCAACGGCGCCAGCCAGGAAGGCGTCGGCTATTACCAGCTCACCCAGAAGGATGCCCGGCGCTCCTCCGCTTCGGTTGCCTATCTCAAGCCGATCCGCGCGCGTAAGAACCTGACCGTCAGGACCGATGTGCTGGTGACCCGCATAGTCGTCGAGAAAGGCCGCGCCATCGGCGTCGAAATCGTCGACAGACCAGGCGGACAGAAGTCGATCCTGCGCGCCGAGCGCGAGGTGATCGTCTCGTCCGGCGCCATCGGCTCGCCGAAGCTCCTGATGCAGTCCGGCATCGGCCCGGCCGATCACCTGAAATCCGTCGGCGTCACGCCGGTGCACGATCTGCCCGGCGTCGGCTCCAACATGCAGGATCATCTCGATTTGTTCGTCATCGCCGAATGCACTGGCGACCACACCTACGACAACTACGCCAAGCTGCACCGTACGGCCTGGGCCGGTCTGCAATACCTGCTGCTGAAGAAGGGACCGGTGGCCTCCAGCCTGTTCGAGACCGGCGGCTTCTGGTACGCCGATCCGACAGCCGCCTCGCCCGACATCCAGTTCCATCTCGGCCTCGGCTCCGGCATCGAAGCCGGCGTGGAGAAGTTGAACAATCCGGGCGTCACCCTAAACTCGGCCTTCCTGCGGCCGCGCTCGCGCGGCACCGTGCGGCTGAAAAGCGGCGACCCGGCCGACCATCCGCTGATCGACCCGAACTACTGGTCCGATCCCTATGATCGCGCCATGTCGATCAAGGGGCTCAGGCTGGCGCGCGAGATCATGCGGCAGAAGGCGCTTGCCCCTTATGTGCTGCGCGAAGTGCTGCCCGGCCCATCACTCGCCAGCGACGACGAGCTGTTCGACTACGCCTGCCGCAGCTCCAAGACCGATCATCACCCTGTCGGCACCTGCCGCATGGGCCACGACGACATGGCGGTTGTGACGCCGGATCTGCGGCTGCGCGGCATCGAAGCCTTACGCGTCTGCGATGCTTCGGTGATGCCGCGCGTGCCCTCCTCCAACACCAATGCGCCAACCATCATGGTCGGCGAAAAGGGTGCCGATCTGGTCCTCGGCCGCGAGCCGCTGCCGCCGGCGGTGTTTTCCGGCAATCGCGCGGCGTGACAGCCGAGAAGGAACAATCCGATGATCAGGCACTGTGTCTTCGTCAAATTCCGCAATGATGTCGGCGTCGGCGAACGCAAGGCGATCCACGCCGACCTCGAGGCACTGCGACAGGTGATCGACGGCATGGATGCGGTCCAGTTCAGCGCCAATGTCAGCCCCGAACCGTTCGCCCGCGGCTTCACCCATGGCTTCACCATCGATTTCCGCGATGCCGCCGTGCGCGACGCCTATCTGGTGCATGAAGCCCACCAGCGCGCCGGTGCCCGGCTGGTGGCCGCGCTCGAAGGCGGAACGGATGGGTTGATGGTTTTCGACCTCGATCTTACGAAAAAGTGACTGCCGGTTTTTCCAAAGCCGACTGATCGCTGTTGTCTTTTGCCGACCGGTCGTCATCCGCTTCAGTCCGGAGCGACGCGGCCAGGTGATGACCGTGCTCAACTGACGGCAGTTATCCCAGTCGCAGTGCCACGACACCGGCGACGATGCTGAGCGCGGCAGCGCCGCGCCAGCCCGTCATCTTCTCGCCGAGGGCGAACACCGAGATCATCATCGCGAACAGGATCGAGGTCTCGCGCAGCGAAGCCACCGAGGCGATCGGCGCCTTGGTCATCGCCCACATCACGATCCAGTAGGCAGCGCCACTGAGCACACCGGTGAACAGCCCCGCCTTCCAGTCGCGCGCCAGCACCGGCAGCGACCGCGGCCCGCGGAAGACGATGCACAGCACCAGCGCCCAGAGCGCGTCGCAGATGAACAGCCAGGCGGCATAGCTCGACGCGGTGGCGGCGAGCCGTGCGCCACTGCCGTCCGACAGCGTATAGCTGGCGATGAAGATCGAGGTGCCAAGCGCGAAACCGACGGCGCGAAGGTTGAGCTTCTCCAGATGCGCGCCACCGCGAAACGACATCACCAGCGTGCCGGCCGACAACAGAGCGATGCCGAGAATGGCGAGCGGCGCCGGAACCTCCTTGACCACCACCAGGCCGCCGAGGGCGGCGAGCAATGGCGCGGTGCCGCGCGCCAGCGGATAGGTCTGGGCGAAATCGCCGGCCTTGTAGGCGCCGATGAGGAATGTCCGGTAGCCCATGTGGAAGAAGACCGAGGCGATGATGTAGGGCCACACTTCGGCTTTCGGCACTTCGACGAAAGGCAGCGCCACGAGGGCGGCAGTGCCCATGCCAAGCGTCATCAGCGTGATCGACAGGAAGCGGTCGAGGTGCACCTTGACCAGCGCGTTCCAGATCGCGTGCATGGCGGCGGCGGCGAGCACCGCGAAAAAGACGAACAAGGTCATGTGCGCCTCATCGGCCTCCAGAGGTGGTGGCGATGCCCGGTGTCTCCAGGTCGATGTCGATCCGCAGCGGGAAATGGTCCGACGCAACCTCGCCGATGTCGGCGCTGACCGAGCGCACGCGCCCGGCGAACATGCCGCCGACGAAGCAATGATCAAGCCGGCGCTTGGTCAGCTTGCCGTCGATGGCCTTCACATGGGTATGGAAATCCGCGGCCGGCTCGCTGGCGACTGAAGCGGCATCGACGAAGCCGTCGAGATAGGCGGCTCCGCGATGATAGGGCGTGCTGCCGACGATGCGGCGGTATTCGGCGCTGCCCGGTTCCATATTGAAGTCGCCCATCCAGATCGCCGCCAGCGGGTTCTCAGGCTCGGCTTCGCCGCTGGTCCAGTTGCGCGCCGGCTCGTCATCCATGCCGCTCCACGGGCCGCCATCGGAAGGCGCCCGGCGGTGCTCGGCAAGCAGATAGTCGATCTGCTCCAGCCGCTCCTCGGCCGCGATATGCGCGAGATGCAGCGACAGCACTCGCACCGGACCCGCCGGCGCGCGGATCATGCATTCGAGCGCCGCGTTGCGGGTGTTGAGCGGCCGCAGCGTACGGCGCATCGGCAGCGTATGCAGCCGTGACCAGACGATCGGCAGCTTCGACAGCACCATGGTGCCGAACTGCCGGCGACGGTTGACGATCCGGCCGTCATGTCGTTCGCTGGCGTCCATGTCGAAGGCAGGTCCATAGACCCAGTGATAGTCCGGCAAGAGGCGGGAAAGCAGCTCCGGCTGGTCGTCGAAATTGCTGCGCTGCCAATGGCGCTCGACTTCCTGCAAGGCAATAATATCGGCACCGGCAACAATGCGCGCGGCACGCGAAAGATCGTAGCGACCGTCACCGCCGAATCCGTACTGGATGTTGTAGCTGACCAGCTTCATTCCTAATCCGGCTCAATTTCGATGTTGGCAGTAACGGTTCGACGATGGCCTTGCAATGGACCGCCACGATGGCGTGGCTGGGCCAGGAGAAGACACCACCTATGTGGTAAGAGGCTGGAAGCGCCCAGCGGGCGATGCCGCCAGTTCGGACCAGTCGATTTCCTCTTCCAGGCGATGGTAGGCTTCGTCGCCGATCGTGCCGTTGCGGCGCAGTTCCTCCAGCGCGTCACGCTGGCTGTTGATGGCATAGAGGCGCAGCCGGTCATACTCCGTCGCCGCCTGCGCGTTTTCCGGGTTTTCGGCGATCGTGCGCTGCGCCGTATATTGCTCGCGCACGGCGGCGGCGGCATTCGATGTCTTGCCGCTCAACACGTTGAGCGCGGCCTGCATGACGGCGACACGCGCCCGCGCCACTTCGCGGTCGACTGTCGTGTCCGGATCAAGGCTGAGCGCCTTCAGCAATGGCTTGAGCGTCATACCTTGCAGCACCAGCGTGCCGAGAACGACCGCGAAGGCGGCAAGCACGATCGGATCGCGGCCAGGGAAGTTGGCCGGCAGGGCAATGGCCGCCACCAGCGTCACCAGCCCGCGCATCCCGCACCAGCCGACGAGCAAGCCGCCGCGAACCGACGGCGCTTCTCGCCTTCGCTCCTCGCTACCGGACCGGGCAAGCCATCTGATGATCACGCCGTAACCCAACACCCAGGCGAGGCGCGAAACGATGACGACGGCCAGCACCGTTGCGGCGAAGACGAATGCTTCGCCCTGGCCGTCCCCGGCAAGCCGGCCGACGATCGACCGTGCCTGAAGGCCCATCAGCACAAAGGCCAGCACGTTGAGGACGAAGACCGCCGACTCCCACACCGAATAGGTGCTGACGCGTCTCCTTGCCGACATGTGGCGCGGCGCGCGGCGCGCAAGCGTCATGGCATAGACGACGATGGTGATGATGGCCGAAAGGCCCAGCCTGTCGGCCAGGATCCAGACGCCGAATGTCCCGGCGAACTGCACCACGGTGCTGCTTGCCGCATCCTCGATACGGGTAAGCGTCAGCAGCGAAAAGCGGCCAAGCAGATAACCCGCGACCACGCTGCCGACCGTCGACAGCAGGATCGTCGGAATGGCGTTGCTCAGCGTGACCGCGCCTACCGCTGCCGAAACCGCCAGCCTGTAGATCAACAGAGCGGTGGCATCGTTGAGCAGGCTCTCGCCCTGCAGGATGGCGGTGATGCGGTGCGGCACCTTGAATTGCCCGAGCACAGCACTTGCGGCCACCGCATCTGGCGGAGCAACGATGGCGCCGAGCGCTATTGCCGCCGCGATCGGCAGCCCGGCCATCTTCCAGCCGACGAAGGCGACGATCGCCGTGGTGAAAATGACGGCGCCGAGCGCCAGCAGCACGAGCGACAGCCGATAGCGGTTGAGATCCCGCAACGATGTGTCGTAGGCCGCATCCAGCAGCACCGGCGCAATGAACAGCGCCAGCGCCAGTTCCGGGTCGATCTCGATCGTCGGCGCGCCAGGCACGAAGGCAATCCCGACCCCGGCCAAAGCCAGCAGGGACGGGTAAGGAATCTCCAGCCGTCGCGACAGTGCCGTGAGTGCGACAGCGATCAGCAAGAGGACGAGTGTGAGTTCGAAAAGAGCCATGGCTCGTTATACCCGGAACCAGAACTGTCGGCAGTAGCTGGCCAACAACATGCCGTTGATTGGTCGTCGCGTACAGGCCGACATGCGCAACGCCTGGAACTTGTGGCGTACTGCGCTCGGCCTGCCGCACGAGCCCACACCGCGCTGGTGGAAGGGCTGCCTGACTTCAGATAGTGGTGCAGCCGTTCATAACGCCGGCTCGAAAACGCGCGATTTAGGCGAGCCAGGGTGTCGAGATTGAGGTCAGGCCGAGTCGGCGTCGAACACGGGCGCGAAGCAACCAAACAAGGTGGCTTCCGAGACCCGGAGCGGAGCGTACTTGAAGTATGTGAGCCCCGGAAGCGCCGGAAACCGCCATTTTCGAGCCGGCATCACCTGAACATCGGCACAGCCTAGTGCAGCACCAGCATATCGCTCGACGAAAACGAAATCTCGGCCTTCTCCCCGACCGCTGGTGGCGGCGTTGCCGGGCTGTTGAACGTGTCGAGCGAGACCGTGTTGCCGCCTATGCCGACCCGAACCCGGATCACCGAACCGAGGAAATGCACCTCGGAGATTTCCCCCGAAAGGCTGGAGTCGCGGCCGGGCTGGCGACCGAGCGAAATGGCCTCGGGCCGCAGCGCCAGCGACAGCGTATCGCCCGACTTGGACCCGTTGAGCTTGCCCTTGAGCAGGACTTCCTCGCTGTTGACGCGAACCTTGCCCGACGCGGCGTCGGTGACGGTGCCTTCCAGCACGTTCAGCGTGCCAACGAAATTGGCGACGAACTTGGTCGCCGGGCGGTTGTAGATCTCGAACGGCGTACCCACCTGCTCGGCCTTGCCGCCATACATCACGGCGATGCGGTCCGAGATCGACAGCGCCTCTTCCTGGTCGTGCGTCACGAAAATGGTGGTGATGCCGAGCTTCTTCTGGATCGAGCGGATTTCCTCGCGCAGCGATACGCGCACCTTGGCGTCGAGCGCCGACAGCGGCTCGTCGAGCAGCAGCAATTTCGGCTTGGGCGCGATAGCGCGGGCCAGCGCGATGCGCTGCTGCTGACCACCCGAGAGCTGATACGGATAGCGGTCCGCCATCTGCGGCAGCTTGATGATGCCCAGCATTTCGGCGACACGGGCATCGATGTCCGCCTTGGACATGCCCGCCACCTTCAAGCCGAAGCCGATGTTCTGCGCCACGGTCAGGTTCGGGAACAGCGCATAGGCCTGGAACACCATGCCGACATTGCGCTGGTTGGGCTTCAGCCTTGTGATGTCCTTGCCTCCTACGACGATCTTGCCGGCGCTCGGCTCCTCGAAGCCGGCGACCATGCGAAGCACGGTGGTCTTGCCGCAGCCGGACGGCCCGAGGAAGGAGACAAATTCGCCTCGCTCGACGTCGAGATTGAAATCCTCCACGACCGTGGTGGCGCCGAAGGACTTTCGAACATGCTGGATGGAGAGGAACGGGTCGGCCATGGAGTTGTTCTTTCGATCAGTTCGGGCGGTTCGCCGATTTCGGCGCGAAGCGGGACAGGATCTGGATCAACGACATGCACCCCCAGGTGATGGCGAAGGCGATGATGGCGAGGGCCGCCGGCTCGTAGGCGCGGTTGGCACCGATGTTCTGCAGGTAGGGACCGAAAGCCGGCCGATTGAGCAGGCTCGCCATGGTGAATTCGCCGATGACGATCGCGAAGGTGAGGAAGGCGCCGGAGAGCACCGCGATCAGCACGTTGGGCAGGATGACGCGGGTGATGATCGTACCCCAACCGGCGCCCAGAATCTGCGCCGCTTCCGTCAGCGTGCGCACATCGATGGTCCGCAGACCCGTATCGACGGCTCGATACATATAAGGCAGCGCCAGTGTCGCATAACCGATGACCAGCAAGGCATTGGTGCCCGTGTCGGTTGCCAGGAACGGCAGCGGTGAATTCGAGCCATACATTCTGATATAGCCGAAGACGATGACGATGGCCGGAATGACCAGCGGCAGCAGCGTGATGAACTCGACGACCGGCCTGAGTTGCGGCAGGCGAAGCCGGATCCAGTAGGCAGCCGGCACCACGATAAGCACGCCGAGGATGATGGTGAAGACGGCGGCGAGAACCGAATAGCCGAACGTCGCCTGGAAGCGTGCGTCGCCCAACACAACCTTGTAGGCGTCAAAGGAATAGACGCCGCGCCGCATGCGCATGGAGAACTCCACTGTCGCGATCAGCGGAATGAAGAAATAGGCCGCGCCCAGCGCGAAGACGACCCAGGCCCAGAACCTGCCAGCCTTCATTTGAGCCACCTCTCGGAGCGGGTGCGGAACCAGATATAGAAGACATTGGCAAGACCGGTAATGACGATCATGCCGAAGGCTATGGCATAGCCGAGATGGGCATTGTGCAGCACATCCCCACGGATCTGGGCATAGAGCAGGATCGGCACGATGTTGAGCGACGAGCCGGTCAACGCATAGGCGGTGGCGATGGCGCCGAAGGCATTGGCGAACAGCAGGATCACGGTGCCGAGGAAACTCGGCCAGATCACCGGAATGACCACCATGCGCCAGTACTGCGCCATGGTCGCGCCCAGCGTCGCGGCGGCCTCGCCCCATTCCTTCTTCAGCCCGTCAATGGCCGGCACGATGATGACCACCATCAGCGGGATCTGGAAATAGACATAGGTCAGCGTCAGGCCCCAGAACGACAGGATGTTGAAGCCGTGCGCGTAGATGTTGAGACCGAACAAGGTGTTCAGGAGCACCGTCGCAAGGCCGAGCCGGCCGAGCGTGGCAAGGAAGGCGAAGGCCAGCGGCACGCCAGCAAAATTGGAGGCGACGCCGGAAAACGTCAGTGTCGCCGAACGTATCCAGTCCGGCAGGCCGCCGCGCACGATGGCGATGGCAATCGCCAGCCCCGCAAAGGCGCCAATCAGCGACGAGGCCAGACTGACCTTGATCGAAATCCAGTAGGCGGCGACGATCGACGGCTGTGCCAGCGCCGCAATATTCTCGAAGGTGAACTCGCCCGCATCATTCTGGAACGCGCCCAGCATTAGATAAAGCGTGGGCAGGATCAGGAACATGATGGCGAAGATGAAGAACGGCGCGACGCCAAGCCATTGCGTCGGCAGCCGCAAGGCGCGCGCCTCACCGGGGGGTGCGGTCTTCCCCGCGATGGCCTGATTGGAAAGCGAGAGATCGGTCATGCGCCAGCTACCGTCATCGAGGGAGTCCGGGCGGCCATGCGGCCGCCCGGATCGATTTCAAGTGTTACTTGACGTTGGCGCCGACAACGGCGTCCCAGTTCTTGGTGATGGCTTCCTTCGCCTTGCCCTGCTCGTCGAGCGTCGGGAACACCGCGGCCGCGTAGGACTCGGCCGGAGGCAGCTTGGCCAGCACGTCCGCCGGGATCTTGTTGTTCTTGGCAAGATCGTTGAAGCGGATCGGGTGGCAGTAGCCCTTCAGCCAGGCGATCTGGCCTTCGTCGGAATAGAGGTATTCCAGCCAGAGCTTGGCTGCATTCGGGTGCGGCGCAAAGGCGCTGATCGCCTGTACATAGACGCCGGCGACGACACCGGTCTTCGGCACGACGACGTCGACGGGCGGGTTGCCCTTCAGCGTGTCGCGGCCGGCAAGCGCGTTGTAGTCCCAGGTGACCAGGATCGGGGTCTGACCCTGGGCGAGCGTGGCGGCCTTGCCGATGACCGGCACGAAGTTGCCGGCGGCATTGAGCTTCTTGAAGAAGTCGAGGCCGGCGGTGCCAGCGGCTTCGCCAGCGGCCGCACCCGACGACAGGCCGGCGGCGTAAACCGCCTGGATGGCCTGGTTCGAGGCGCGCGGATCACCGGCAAGGGCAACCGAGTTGGCGAATTCCGGCTTCAGCAGGTCGGCCCAGTCCTTCGGCGATTCCTTGACCAGGTCCTTGTTCACCTGGAAGGAAAGCACGCCGTAGTAGTCGCCGGTCCAAAACCCTTCCGCATCCTTGGCGCTGTCGGGGATCGAGTCCCAGGTCGACACCTTGTAAGCCTGGATCAGGCCATCCTTCTTGGCGGACGGACCGAACGACAGGCCGACGTCGATGACGTCGGGAGCCTGCGGACCCTTGTTGTCCTTGTTGGCCTTGATCGCCTCGACCTCGTCGCCGGAACCGGCATCGGGGTTGAGTTCGTTGATGGTGATTTCCGGATACTTCGCCTTGAAGCCGGCGATGACATCGCCGTAGCCGCACCAGTCATGCGGCAGGGCGATGGTGGTGAGTTGGCCTTCTGCCTTCGCGGCCTTGACGAGATCGTCCATCGAAGCCGAGGACGAAATCACCGTCGACGCAAAAAGCGCCGCGGCCGAAAGGGAAAGCACCTTCCCCGTGAATTTGAACATGTGTTCTCTCCGTTGAACTGACGCCGTTGGACGCCTGCGATGCGGTATCGTTTTCATGTGACAGCCAGATGAAAGCTTTGTGAAACCGGCTGCTCGCAGTACGAAAAAGTAAACTCTTTTTAACCTGATGTAGCAATCGCCTCGCGATTCTTTTTCCGGCTAACTAGTTTCTGCCTTGCCCTTCATCCTCCCCCTTGTTTTCGTAGCCCCTTTTCAGATCAATTTCCTGTGCGGAAAACGTCTCAGACCGTGCCGGCGATGGCGTTTTCGAGCAACGCCAGCGCGGCCTTCTTGGTCAGCTTGACCGGGTTGCCGCCGGCGGTCGGGTCGACCACCGCCATGTCGGCGATCAGCCCCTTGCGTTTCTTGTCCATGTCGAGACCCTTGATCAGGCCCGGCAGCGCATGCGGCACCTTCAATTCCTTGCGCAGCTTGATGATCGCCTTGGCGAAGCCGTCGAAGCCACCCTTGATGCCGCAATAGGCGGCGAGCCGCGCGATGCGCACCTCGATGGCATCGCGGTTGAAGGCCAGCACATAGGGCATGAACACGGCGTTGGTCATGCCGTGATGGGTGTCGTAGAGCGCGCCGACCGGATGCGACAGCGAGTGGATGGCGCCAAGCCCCTTCTGGAAGGCGGTGGCACCCATGGCGGCGGCGCTCATCATATGGGCGCGCGCGACGAGATCCTTGCCGTTGGCGTAGGCCTTCGGCAGGTTTTCGAAAACGAGCCGGACACCTTCGACGGCGATGCCGTCGGCCATCGGATGATAGCCCGGCGCGCAATACGCTTCGAGACAGTGGGCGAGCGCGTCCATGCCGGTGCCGGCTGTGATGAAGCCCGGCATGCCGACCGACAGTTCCGGATCGGCGATGACGATGGCCGGCAGCAGCTTGGGATGGAAGATGACCTTCTTGGTGTGCGTCGCCTCGTTGGTGATGACGCCGGCGCGACCGACCTCCGATCCGGTGCCGGCCGTGGTCGGCACCGCGATGATCGGTGCGATCGCATCCGAATTGGCGCGTGTCCACCAGTCGTCGACATCCTCGAAGTCCCATACCGGCCGCGTCTGGCCGGCCTGGAAGGCGATCAGCTTGCCGAGATCGAGCGCCGAGCCGCCGCCGAAGGCGATGACGCCGTCATGCTTGCCCTTCTTGAACACGGCGATGCCGGCGGTGAGGTTGGATTCGACCGGGTTGGGCCTCACCTCGGAGAAGACGCCATAGGGGACCTTGGCATCGTCGAGGATCTTCAAGGTCGACGCGACGACCGGCAATTTCGCCAGGCCCGGATCGGTGACGAAAAGCGGCCGCTTGATGCCGGTCGCCGCCAGAACCTCAGGCAGTTCCTTGATGCGCCCGGCGCCGAAGCGGACGGTGGTGGGGTAGTTCCATTTGGAGATCAGCTTGGACATTTTTGTCTTTCAATAAATCAGATGACTTCACGCAGGTGGAATGACTTCGGCCTTGTCAGATTGTCGTACCCAATGGCCGACAGTGCCGCGCCCTTCCCGGTGTCCTTGACGCCGGTCCAGACCAATGCCGGATCGAGGTAGTCGCAGCGGTTCATGAACACCGTGCCGGTCTCAACGCGGTTGCCGATCGCCACCGCATGCTCGGTGTCGCGCGTCCAGATCGAAGCCGTCAGCCCATAGGGACTGTCGTTCATCAGCGCGATCGCCTCCTCATCATTGCGCACCTTCATGATGCCGACGATCGGGCCAAAGCTCTCCTCGCGCATGACGCTCATCTGATGATTGACTTGCGTCAGCACTTCCGGCGCCAGATAGGGCGAGCCGGCCTTGTCGTTGCCCACCTTCATGTTGATGTGCGCCTTGGCGCCCTTGCGCAGCGCCTCGGCCTTCTGCTCGCGGATCAGGTCGGCGAAGCGCGCCTGCGCCATCGGCCCCATCGTCGTCGCCTGGTCGAGCGGGTTGCCGACCACGTAGTTCTTCGCCTCGGCGATGAAGCCTTCGACGAATTCGTCATAGACCTTCTCGTGCACATAGACGCGCTCGATGCCGCAACAGCACTGGCCGGAATTGTAGAAGGCGCCGTCGACCAGGTTGGCGACGGCATGATCCATCTTGGCGTCCGGCAGCACATAGGCCGGATCCTTGCCGCCAAGCTCGAGGCCGAGCGTCATGAAGGTGCCCGCCGCCGCCTTTTCGATGGCGCGGCCGCCGGCGACCGAACCGGTGAAATTGACATGGTCGATCTTGCCCGAGCCGAGCAGCTTTTCGGTCTGGGCGTGGTTGAGGACGACATTCTGGAACACGCCCTTGGGCAGGCCGGCCTTGTCGAAGGCTTGCTGGAAACGCTCGCCGACCAGCAGCGTCTGCGCCGCATGCTTGAGGATGACCGCGTTGCCGGCCATCAGCGCCGGCACGATGGTGTTGACGGCGGTGAGGTAAGGATAGTTCCACGGCGCGATCACCATGACCACGCCGAGCGGATCTTTCTTCACATAGCGGCGGAACCCTTCCTTCGGATTGGAGGCCGGCACGGACTTGAGCGCCGCCTCGGCGATCTCGACCATGTAGTTGGTGCGTTCCTTGACGCCGCCGAACTCGCCACCGTAACGCACCGGACGCCCCATCTGCCAGGCGATCTCCGGCACGATCTCGTCGGTCATCGCGACCAGCGCCTCCAGCATGGCGAGCATGTACTTGCCGCGTTCGACGATCGGCGTCTCAGTCCATTTCTCCTGCGCCGCCTTCGCGCGCTCGACCGCGGCATTGATCGCCTGGTCAGTCGCTATCGGCCGCTCGGCATAGATCGAGCCATCGACGGGGGATTTTATTTTGACCGTTTCGGTCATTTTGTAAGTCCTCGCACTTCTGCAACAATCGACAAATCGCATGGCTTGGCGCCGCCCCTCATCCGCCTGCCGGCACCTTCTCCCGTATGTGAGGGGAGAAGGGAAACGCTCCAGCGCTGGCGTCCCCCCCCGTTCTTCACGGGGAGAGGGTAAGGGTGAGGGGCGGCGTCAACGTTCGCAGGCTACCTTAATACCGCTCGAACCCCCTGTGCAGTTCCCAATCCGTGATGCGGCGGTCGTATTCGAACTGCTCCCACTTTGCCGTGTGGACATAGTGTTCGAGCACGTCATCGCCGAGCGCCTGCTTCAGCATCTTCGACTTCGCCAGAGTCTCGGTGGCATCGCGCAGCGTCTTTGGTATCTCCGGCAGTCGTGACGCCTGATAGGCGTCGCCGACGAAAGGCTTCTGCAGCTCGAGCTTCTCGTCGATGCCGGCAAGACCTGCGGCGATCAGCGCGGCAAAGGCGAGATAGGGGTTGAGGTCGGCGCCGCCTATGCGGCATTCCATGCGGATGCCCTTGGTGCCTTCGCCGCACAGGCGGAAGCCGGCGGTGCGGTTGTCCTCGCTCCACATGATCTTGGTCGGCGCGAAAGTGCCGGCCTGGAAGCGCTTGTAGGAATTGATGTAGGGCGCCAGGAACCAGGTGAACTCCCTGGCGTACTTCAACTGCCCGGCCGCCCATTGCTGGCCGAGCGTCGACAGCGTCCAGTCGGCCTTTTTGTCGAAGAACAGCGGCGTCTTGCCGTCGGCGCTCCACAGCGAATTATGGATGTGGCTGGAATTCCCTGCGAACCCGTAATTGTACTTGGACATGAAGGAGATCGCCTTGCCCTCGGACTCGGCGATCTCCTTGGCGCCGTTCTTCAGGATGACGTGGCGATCGGCCATGTCGAGCGCCTCGGCATAGCGCACGTTGATCTCTTCCTGGCCCGGGCCCCACTCGCCCTTGGAGTTCTCGATCGGGATGCCGGCTGCTTCCATCTCGTTGCGAAGCCGGCGCATGACGCCTTCTTCCTTGGTGGTGATGCCGATCTGGTAGTCGCCGATATAGGGCGATGCAGTGTCGAGGCCCTGCCAGTGCTTCTTGCGGGCGGAATCGTAGGTTTCGTTGAACAGGTAGAATTCAAGCTCGGAAGCGAAATAGCCGATATAGCCGCGCTCCTTCAGCCGCTTGACCTGCTTCTTCAGGATGGCGCGCGGCGAATGCGGCAGGTCGTCATGGGTGTGGTGGTCGAGCACGTCGCAGATCACCAGCGCCGTCTTCTCCAGCCACGGAATGCGCCGCAATGTTGCCAGGTCCGGCTTCATGACGAAATCGCCGTAGCCCTTCGACCAGCTCGCCGCCTTGTAGCCAGGCACCGGCTCCATATCGATGTCGGCGGCCAGGAGATAGTTGCAGCCATGTGTCTCGTCATGCGCGGAATCGACGAAGTACTGCGCCAGGAAGCGTTTTCCCGCCAGCCGCCCCTGCATGTCGACGATGCAGGCCAGCACCGTGTCGATCTCGCCGCTGGAGACCGCCTTCTTCAACTGATCGAACGAGAAATTTCCGGCCATTCCTTTGGCACTCCAGCGCTTATCGTTTGAAAGGGTAAACAGAGCCATGGCCGGCACGATGCCGGCCATGACGATGATGACTGAGTTCAGTGGCCAGTCTCGCCGACCGCCAGCTCGGCAGCCGCGATGGCAGCCTGGCGCTTGGCGATCTGGTCGCCGATCGGCGGGCCCTGGAAGCGGCGATTCTCGAAACCGAACCAAAGCACGGCGGTCAACACAATGAAGCCAATGGTGATGTAAAGCACCTTGTCGTTCGGCGGCTGGATGGCGATGTAGAAGATGATCACCATGCCGACGACCGACAGGACGCAAAACAGCTTGAACAGCCCGGCGCCGAGATTCCACGGGCCTGGAGTCGGCCATTTCGCCGTTCCAAAAGCCATCATGCCGAGTACGATCGGAATGACGAACGACAGGAACAGGAACACCAGCGTCGAATTGACGACGATGGTGTAGATGTTGGTGCCGCCGACTGAAATAAACTGAGCAAGAAAGACGTAGATGATCTCGAGGATCGCGGCGGTCCAGATGGCGTTGACCGGCGTGCGCCAGGTTGGGCTGACTTTGGCGAGCGAGGCCGAACCGACCGGCATGCCACCGTCACGAGAGAAAGCAAACAACATGCGCGAGGCCGAGGTCACCGTGGCGAGGCCGCAGAGGAACTGCGAGATCAGGATTGCCAGATAGAGCAGCTCTTTCAGCCAGACCGGCAGGATTGCATCCATCGTCGAGAAGAAGACGCTCCAGCCCTGCTTGGCGCCGGCCGCTAGGTCGGGGATCGCCAGAGTGATCGCGCAGACCATCGCCCAACCGATCAGCGACGACCAGAGCACGGACGAAACGATCGCCCGCGGAACGGAATGCGCTGCCTTCAGCGTTTCTTCCGAAGTATGCGCCGACGCATCATATCCAGTGATGGTGTAGACCGGCAGCAGCAGACAGAGCAGGAACAGGTAGCTCATGGAATCCGACTGCGGGAAAACACCACCTCCGGCGTCGCCCGAGTAGTTGGTGAACGTCCACAGCCGTGTGACGTCGATTGCCGGAGCAAACACCAGGCAAGCAACGATCAACACAGCAGTTGCGCCAAGGATCAGGAAGCCGGATGCGTCGGTCAGCATGGCGGTCAGTCTGATGCCGAAGTGATTGCAGAGCGCCTGGATCACGGTGATGACGGCAACAAATCCAACGACCTCGCCCGGAGTGCCGGTAATGCCGAACCAGCTCCCGAACGTTCCAACGAAGAAGAATGCGGTACCGATGTTGATGGCACCCAGCACGGTGATCAGGCCGAGCAGATTGAGCCAGGCTGTCAGCCAGCCGGTGAAGCGATTCCCAAGGATGGATGACCAGTGGTAAAGCCCGCCAGCTGTCGGAAATGCCGAAGCGATCTGCGCCATTGCGAGGGCGAAGAACCCTGAAACAACGCAACCGACAATCCAGCCGATGCCGGCGCCGGCGCCACCGATCGAAGAGATGGCCTGGGCGAAGGAATTGATGCCGCCCGACAGGATACAGATGATAGAGAATGAGATCGCGAAATTCGAGAAGCGGCTCATGCTTCGCGACAGTTCCTGGGCGTAGCCCATGCCATGGAGAACCTTGAGGTCCTCCTTCTTGTCAACGTCTGTATAACCCGGTGCTGCCATTTTGATTTCCCCTGTTGGTTCTTAGCTGGCCGATTGAACTGACTTGCTGACTGCTGGTCGAGAGCCCTTGGCCTCCTCTGGCTCCAGATCCGAAAAAATGCCCGTGAGCAGATCCGCCCATTTCCGCTGCCCGGCTTCGCCGGCGATTTCGTCATTGCGGATTTCGATCATCGCGCACGGCAAGCCGCGCGAACGTGCGTGGCGTTCCAGCGTGAAATAGACGCGGTCGGCCGGCGAATAGGGTTCGTTGACGCCGACGGTGACGCCGGCAAGCCGCTTCAGCGCGGCAATCAGCGGTGACGCCAGCCGGCGATCATCGTCGTGGATGATGCCGATATGCCAGGGCCGGTTGCGGCCCTTGTAGACCGGTGTGAAGGAATGCACGGAAACCAGGCGGGTCTCCTGCCCGCGCCCCAGCCTGTCTTCGACAATGCGTTCGATGGCGCCATGGAACGGCTGCCATGACAGGGCAACACGCGCCGCGCGCTGCTGTTCCGACAGGCCGGTATTGCCCGGTATCGCCGTGGTCTCGCTGACCGGCGGCACCAGGTCCGGCGCGTCAAGCGGCCGGTTGCAGTCAATGACGAGACGAGAAATGCGGGTTTCGACCAGCGTCGCGTCAAGCGCCTCGGCCATGCGCAGCGCAACCGGCAGCGCGCCCGGGTCCCAGGCGATGTGGCGGGACAGGTCCTCGGCGGCGAGGCCCAACGTTCCGAATTCGGCCGGCAGGAAATTCGAGGCGTGATCGCAGGTCAGCACGAAAGGGCTCGACCCGCCCGGGTTCGTCACCCTTACGGTATCAGACGATGCAAGGCTGGCGGGCCGTGCTTTCTCCATAGTCTGCCGTCCCCGGGGAGCGCTGTATCGTATGTTACGTATTTTGCCTCATTGCGTCCCTGTGGATGATTTCATACAGTTTGCCCGGCTTTGTCAAATGCGATTTCGGAAAAGACCGTGGACCAGGCCAGGGATGGGGAAAAGATGATTTCCAGCATTGCCGAATTGATCGCCGACCGTATTGGCACGATGCCGGCCAGCGAACGGCGGGCAGCACAGACGCTGATCGCCAGCTATCCTATGATCGGCCTGAAAACGGTTGCCGAATTCTCGGCCGCGGCCGGCGTTTCCTCGCCGACGATCCTGCGCTTCGTTGCCCGGCTCGGCTTCCAGAACTATCCGGAATTCCAGTCGAGCCTGCAGGACGAACTGGCGGCGCAACTGCAATCGCCGGCGACAAGGACGCTCAACCCGCCCTCGCCCGGCGGCGGCACCGTGTCACCGATGCTGGAAGCGACGCTCGACAACATGCGCGAGACTTTCAGGCACCTGTCCGACAAGCAGCTTGCCGACATCGCGGCCCGGCTCGCTGACCGGCGCGGCAAGACCTTCCTGATCGGCGGCCGCTTCACCGATCCGCTGGCGCGTTACATGGCCGCCCACCTCGCCATCATTCAGCCTGATGTCTTTCACCTCGCGGGACAGGAAAGCATGTGGCGCGACCGGCTGATCGACATGGGCAAGCGCGACGTGCTGGTGATCTTCGACATCAGGCGCTACCAGGACAGCCTCGTCCGCTTCGCCGAGAAGGCGCATCAGCGCGGCGTGCAGATCGTGCTGTTCACCGACCAGTGGCTGTCGCCGATCGCCCGCTTTGCCCGCCATGTCATCGCAGGACGAACCGCGGTGCCTTCGGCATGGGATTCCTCCGCCGCCCTGTTCGTCGTCGCCGAAACGCTGATCGGCGCCGTCACAAGGCAACTGGAAGCAAAAGGCGCCAAGCGCATCCGCGAGATGGAAAGCCTGCGTTAGGCCGCCAACGTTACGTCGAGTCGACCTCCTCGGCCCGAGCCGCGTCACCATCCAGTTCAACGATGGCGTCGATCACGGCGCCGCTATTTCAGCAAGCGGCCCTCGATCGACCAGCGCGCGGCCAGGAAATTCAGCACCGCCGCCATAATGACACCGCCGAGCTTTGCCGGCCAAACCCCGACGATACCGGCGAACAGCGCGATCGAAAGGCTGGAGACGCCGAGCGAAATCAGCGCCCCAAGCGAAACGAAGCGAAGGAAGGCATCGCGCGGCCGGATGGCCGGATCGCGCTCGAACGACCAGAGGCCGTTCGCCACGAAAGAGAAGGTGACGGCGATGAACCAGGCGGCGATGTTGGCGGGCAGCGGCGGGACATGCAGCTTGAGCAGCACGAAGAAGCCGGCCAGGTCGATGGCCGTGTTCGCCAGTCCGACGATGGCAAAGCGAACGATCTTGCTGCCGGTCGAACGCCCGGGCCGGTCGGCATCGCTCATCCCTTGCCGCCCAAGATCTCGACGCCGGCACGGGACAGGCTTGCGCCGAATTCGTCCGAAGCCAGGAACGCGAACTCGACCTCGCGCACGCCTTGCATCGGGTCACGCGCGCGCAGCGTCGCGTCGACATGGCCAGGATGACACATGAACAGCCCTCGCTCGGGCAACGCCTCCACGGCGGCCTGCAGCACTGGAGCAAACCTCTCGGGCTGCCGCCAGTCATAGATACCGGCCAGCGGTTCGAGAATGGTGAAGCCGGCGCGCTGCATCGACCGGTTGAAGCCGGCGGCGAGCGCCGCGATCGCGGCAACTTTCGGCGCCGCGACTCCACCGGCCAGTGCCGGGGCGCCGCGCAGCGCCGGCCTGCCGGCGCCTTCGGCAAGGCGCGCGCGCAGCCATCTGCGGACGACGGGAAGGAAATGCACGTGCTGGTGCCCGTCGACGAACGCGGGCCGGCGGCCCAGCGCCTCGACGAAGCGGCCGTACTGGGCGTCGAGCTCGGCATGGATGTCGCGGTCGTCGACACGGCCGCTCAGGATCGGCAATGCCAGCGAGCGGAGCGGCGGCAACCGGCCTTCCGGCGCCAGGCTCGACTGGCCGGTGATGGCTGGCTGGTCGGTCAAGGTAAGATGCAGCCCGATCGCGGCACGGTCGCAGATCGGCTTCATGCGCGCCGCCTCCCCTTCCCATTCCGGAAAGCCGGTCATGCAACTAGTACCCGTCAAGCGACCGCGATCGAGCAGTTCGAGGATCGCTGCGGAAACCCCGGGCGCCAGGCCGTAGTCGTCGGCGATCAGGCGGATGCGCCGCGTCATGTCTCGGGAGCACCCGGCGAAAGTTTGCCGGGGGCGTCGCCGCGCACAACGTCACGCACGATGTAGACGGGCCGATCCTTGCTCTCGCTCAGCGTCACCCAGACATATTCGCCGATCAGGCCGAGCAGCGTGAGGTTGAGGCCGCCGAGCAGGACCACGGCGACCATAAGGCTGGGATAGCCGGGGACGGCGATGCCGTAGAACATCACCTCGAAGAACACCTTGGCTCCGTAAACGAGGCCCGCCAACGCCGCCAGCATTCCGCTCAGGCTGATGATGCGCAACGGTATGACGGAAAAGGACGTGAACCCTTCCAGCGAGAAGGCGATCAGGTTGAGCCGGCTCCATTTCGACGTGCCGACGGCGCGGTTCTCCGGCGAATAGGGCATGGCTTTCTGGCGGAAGCCGGCCCAGGCGAACAGGCCCTTGTTGAAGCGCCGCTTGTCACGCAGGCTCGTCAGCGCGCGCACCTCGGCACCACGCATGACGCGAAAATCTCCCGCGTTCTCGGGAATGTCGAAGCGCTGGCTGCTGTTGATCAGGCTGTAGAAAAGCCGCGCCAGCTGGCTGCGCCGCCAACTCGCCTCACGCCGGTCGTTCTGCGCGAAGACGACGTCGATGTCCGGGTTTTCCACCAGTTCGGCGATCAGTTTCAGGCTGATGTCCATCGAATGCTGGAGGTCGGCGTCCATGATCAGCACCATGTCGCCGCGCGACTGGTCGAGGCCGGCAAGCACGGCGACCTCCTTGCCGAAATTGCGACTGAGGCGGACGATCTCCCAGGACCCCGACAGCACATGGGAGAACCGTTCGGCGCCATCGTCGCGGCTGCCGTCATCGACGAGGATCTTGTGGACAGTCATGCCGAAGCGCTGTGACACCGCCGCCTCGAGCTTGTCGAGCAGCCCGGCGAAGGCCGATGCCGATTGCGCCTCGTTGAAGAACGGTGCGACGATATCGAGAGTGGGTCGCAACTCAGCCATGTGCAACGGGCCCTTCATTCGCCACCTTGTCCCGCGCCCTGGCCCAGAACCACCACATCAGCGAACAGGCGATGAAGGTGACCGTGATCGGCCGGAACCAGGGATAGAAGAAATCGTGCACGTGTCGCTCGACGCCGGTCAGTCCGGTCAGGAACAGCGCTATCGACAGCACCGAGGCCAGGACGCCGCCTTGTTCTTCGCGCCACAACAGGGCGATGGCGAGACCGGCCGGTACGGCGATCATGGCATAGGTGTTGGGCTCGACGCGCGGGTTGAAGACGCACATGTAGAAAGTGGCTGTCAGGAAGATCGCCAGCCCCGCCGTTCCCTGTTCGAGCTTGCGGTCGAACCAGATGACCGCCGAAAGCGTCAGCAGGGCCATGACCATGCGCACGATCGTGGCATCGAATTCCGGAATGGGCAGTCCTATCGCGGTGAAGGGCGCGGTGAAATCGGTGGGAACAAAGTGGCTGGTGTTGTCGACGGCCATCGAGGTCAGCATGTGGGCGAAATCACGATATTGGTCGTTTAGGTAGCCGGCGGGAGCGAAGGCGTAAGGCAGGGCGAGCACGAACAGCACCGCCAGCAGCAGCACCGGTATCAACCGGGGTCGCAGCGCTCCAGCCAGCAGCAGCATGATGATCGCGGTCGGCTTGGCGATGATGGCAAGCGAGGCCCAGAAAAACGTCTCGGCCCGCCGCCCTTCAAGTGCCGACAAAGTGAGAAGCCAGCAAGCACCGGTCAAAAGGATCGTCGCCTGGCCGTTGCGGATCGCACCGAGCGCCATCGGCAGGGCAAGGAAAAGACCGAACGAAAGCAGCCAGGTCAATTCCCCGCCGCCGAGCTTGCGCACCTGCCGCACCGCGGCGAAGGTCAGCACTGCAAAGCCGAGAACATGCCACAGCAGCCCGCCTATCTGAGGTCCCAGCTTGAACAGTGGAGCATAGAGCGCGGCAAAGGCCGGCGCGTACAGATACCCCATCTCGGACTGAATATTGTACAGCGGCCGGCCGGCCAGAAATTCCTCGCTGCCGTATCTGTAGGCCTGCAACACAGTGCGCGTGTCGGGCGACCACAGCACCAGGACAAGAACGATCAGGAACGCTCCGATCCACATGCTAAGTCCCAAACGGTCGAAAACCGGCTTGGAAATCGTCATCAAGTCACCCCACACGACCCCGCAACAGGCCCTTGCCTGCGCCGTCCGGCATTTCGATGGCGGCGGCATATCACGGACGAAGCAGCGTGGCATAGGGACTGAAAGACGCGGATATCTGTCCCGCCTGCCTGGTAGCGGCAGGACACCGGCTTTTTATCGACCATCAAGAGCGGTTTGGAAAGCTTGGCATTCGAGCTTCTGGCGTCCTTTCAGATGATGCTAAGGCCGGATGAATACCTTGCCGTTGGGCTTGGCCAGTTCGGCCGGAACCCGCGCCATCGCCTCGGAGAGCGGCACGACAGCCGTCACGTCGGTCGACCAGCGCCCATCGGAAAAACGCTTCTGCGCCTCCAGGATCGCCGGGCCGCGGCGGTCGCGGAACTGGCGCATCCACTCGCTCAGCCAGAAGCCCTCGATATGCTTGTGCTGGAAAATCAGCTGGCCGGGTTCACGGATGACTGTCGGCTCGGGATCGAGCCGCCCGTAGATGATCCAGCGCGCCCGTTTTGGCATGACGTCGAAGATGGCCGAGGCCAGCGGCCCGGTCACCGCGTCGAGGAAGATGCGCGGTTGCTCGGCTTTGATCACCTCGCGCAGCGCCGTCTTGAAATCCGGCGCCTTTTCGTTGAGGACGTGCGCCGCGCCAAGCTCTTTCAGAGCCGTGATCTGATCGTCGCGCCGCACGGTGACAACAGGCCGGAAACTCGCTTCGCTGGCCAGACCGATGATCAGCTTGCAGAGCTGGCTGGCGCCCGCGGTCATGACGAAGGCCTTTTCGCCTTCTTCCCTGACGATGTCGAACATGGCGAGCGCGGTGAGCGGATTGACGATCATAGCCGCGCCATCCTCGTCGCGCACCGTGTCGAGGAGCGGGATGCAGACCGCCGCCTCGGCGACGGCATATTCGGCCCATGAGCCCCAATTGGTGACGCCGGTGGCGAAGGCGACCCGCTTGCCGATCAGGCTTTTGGGATAAGGCTCATCACCACTGGCGACGACTGTGCCGACCCCCTCGAAGCCGGCCGGCTGTCCCTTGGCGCGTGGCTGGCCGTACTGGCCCTTGACGAACATGACATCGGACGGATTGATCGAAGCCAGGCTGACCTTGATCAGAACCTGCGTCGGCCCGGGCGTCGGCAGGGCGATACTGCCAGGCTGCAGGTAGGGTTCCATCGCCTCCAGAACGCTGCCGGTAGGGGTCCTGGTGTAGCCGTCGCCGATCAGCAGCAGCGCCTTCATTTCGGACGGGACAGTCATCGGAACGCTCCTTGGTACCGGCAGTAAGACCGCAACGCGGCCGCGCTGAGCCGCTGCTCAGACCCTTTCCTGCGTGTATTTCTTCAACTCGGTGCGCGCCACTTGCCGGCGATGCACGGCGTCGGGCCCGTCGGCCAGGCGCAATGTCCTCAAATGCGTCCACGAGCGCGCCAGCGGCGTGTCCTGGCTGATGCCTTGCGCGCCGAACATCTGCACCGCCTCGTCGGTGACCTTGAGCGCGACGCGCGGTGCCACGACCTTGATCTGGCTGATCCAGGGCGCTGCGGCACGCGCATCGCCCTGGTCGATCATCCACGCCGCCTTGAGGCAGAGCAGGCGGGCCATCTCGATCTCCATGCGGCATTCGGCGATGATGTCGAAATTGGCGCCGAGTTTCGCCAGCTTCTGGCCGAAGGCCTCGCGGCGCACGGAACGCTGGCACAGCATCTCCAGCGCCATCTCGGCCTGGCCGATGGCGCGCATGCAGTGATGGATGCGGCCGGGCCCGAGCCGGCCTTGCGCGATCTCGAAGCCCCTGCCCTCGCCGAGGATCAGGTTCGATGCCGGTACCCTGACATTGTCGAAGCGGAGGTGCATGTGGCCGTGCGGCGCGTCGTCGTCGCCATAGACCTGCATCGCCCTGACCTTGGTCACGCCTTTTGTGTCTGATGGCACCAGGACCATCGAATGGCGGCGGTGCTGCGGCTCTTCATCGCCGCCCGTCCGGACCATGACGATATAGATGGCGCAACGCGGATCGCCGGCGCCGGAGGCCCACCATTTCTCGCCGTTGAGCACATAGTCGCCACCCTGCCGCTCGCAGCGCATCGAAATGTTGGTGGCGTCGGACGAAGCGACATCCGGCTCGGTCATCAGGTAGGCCGAGCGGATCTTGCCGTCGAGCAGGGGCTCCAGCCATGCCTTTTTGAGCTCGGCGGAACCGTAACGCTCCAGCACCTCCATGTTGCCGGTGTCGGGCGCCGAGCAGTTGAAGGTCTCGGCGCCGAGATGCGCCTTGCCCATCTCCTCGGCCAGATAGGCGTATTCGACGGTGGAAAGACCGTAGCCGCGTTCCGAGCCGGTCAGCCAGAAATTCCACAGGCCGCGCTCTCTCGCGGTCTTCTTCAGCCCGTCGAGGATCTCGCTCTGGCGCGCCGTATAGACCCAGCGGTCGCCGGCCTTGCCCACCTCGCCGAGAAATTCCTTGTCGAGCGGCATGATCTCGTCGCGCACCATCGCCGCGACACGCACGTGGATCGGCTTCAGCCGCTCGGTCATGCCGAGATTCATGTCTGTCATCGGTCGCTAACCCTTCATGCACGCCGGGCACTTTACCCGTGGCAAGGATGACCGTACTTCGGATAGCCTTGTCAACGCGAACTGTTTTGCCCGCATGCCGGGGCAAGGCGCGGAGGATTGTGATGAGCTATCTGGACGAGCTGTTTTCGGTGGCCGGCAAGACCGCGCTGGTGACGGGCGCCGCGACCGGCATCGGCCGCATGGCGGCAACCGCGCTGGTCAGGGCCGGCGCCAGCGTGATGATCGCTTCGCGCAAGGGCGAGGACTGCGTCAAGGTCGCCGCCGAGTTGAACGGGATTGGCGCTTCCGGTCGGGCCGAAGGCTTCGCCGGCGATGTCTCCAGCGAGGCTGGCATCACGGCACTGGTGGCCGAGGTCAAGGCGCGGACGGCGAAACTGGACATTCTGGTCAACAATGCCGGCGTTTCCTGGGGCGCGCCGCTGGAGAGCTTCCCTTATTCGGCATGGGCCAAGGTGTTCGGCGTCAATGTCACCGCCGTCTTCCATCTGACCCGCGAATTGCTGCCGCTGCTGGAAGCCGCCGCCAGTGATGCCGATCCGGCCCGGGTCATCAATCTGGGTTCGGTGATGGGCACGCAGCCGTTGGCCGACGATGCCTATTCCTACACCGCCTCGAAGGCCGCGGTTCACCATCTGACGCGCACTCTGGCGCTCGAGTTCGCCGCCCGACGCATCACCGTCAACGCCTTTGCCCCCGGCCCCTTCCAGAGCCGCATGACGGCTTTCGCCACCGGCAGCGATGAACAGGCGAAACGTGTCGGCAGCCACGTTCCGATCGGTCGTATCGGCGCCCCGGATGACATTGCCGGCGCAACGCTCTATTTGTGCAGCCGTGCGGGCAGCTATGTCACCGGCGCCATTCTGCCGATCGACGGCGGACAGTCGGTGCAGCATGGGCTGACCTTGTTCAAGGAATGACATTTTCCGGCCGCAGAAGCCGGGAGTGAACTGGAGGACATCAGCGTGGAACCGATCAGTCTCGATGTGCTTCTGGCCAGTGTCGGCAAGGAGGTTGGCGTGTCGCCGTGGCGGGTGGTCACGCAACGCATGATCGATCAGTTCGCGGACGCCACCGACGACCATCAGTTCATCCATTGCGACCCGGAGCGGGCCATGCGGGAGACGCCCTTCGGCGGCACGATCGCGCACGGCTTCCTGTCGCTGTCGCTGTTGTCGGCAATGACCTTCGAGACCATGCCGCCGCTCGAAAACAGCAAGATGGGCGTCAACCACGGCTTCGATTCGCTGCGCTTCCTGGCACCGGTGAAGACCGGGGCGCGCATCCGCACCCGTTTCGTGCTGGCCGACGTCAAGGTCAGGCCGTCGGGCTGGGTGCAGACGGCCCATGACGTGACGATCGAGATCGAGGGCTCGAAGAAGCCGGCATTGACCGCGCGCTGGCTGACGCTGACCCTGATCGAACGCCAGCCTGAGACCGCATGAGCGATCCGAACGTTCTCGACCAGGCGGCTCTAGCGCCTTACCTTGAGGCGAACATCCCCGGCTTTTCCGGGCTTGCTGCAATCGAAAAATTCAAATCAGGCCAATCGAACCCGACCTATCTGATAACGGCGGCAAGTGGCCGCTACGTGCTGCGCGCCAAGCCGCCTGGGCAGTTGCTGAAATCGGCGCATCAGGTCGACCGCGAATTCACCGTGATGAGCGCGCTTGCCGGAACCGCCGTGCCTGTGCCGCGAATGCTGCACCTGTCGGCGGAGGACTCGCCGATCGGCCGTATGTTCTACGTGATGGATTTCCTCGACGGCCGCATCTTTTGGGATCCGGCGCTGCCGGAAGCTCGCGACAACGATGAGCGCGCCGCCATCTACGATGCCATGAACGTCACGCTCGCGGCCATGCATGATGTCGATGTCGAGGCCGTGGGACTCGGCGAATTCGGCCGGCCGGGCAATTATTTCGAGCGGCAGCTGGCGCGCTGGACCAGCCAGTACCGCGCCTCGGAGACGGGCACCGTCGCCGACATGGACCGGCTTATTTCCTGGCTGGAGAAGCACATGCCCGCCGATGACGGCCGCGTCTCGCTGGTGCATGGCGACTACCGGCTGGACAATCTGATCTTCGCCCCGGATCGGCCCCAGGTGCTGGCGGTGCTGGACTGGGAACTGTCGACTCTTGGCCACCCCTTTGCCGACATCGCCTATCAGTGCATGCAATGGCGCTTGCCGCACGCCTCGGGTTTTCGCGGCCTGGGTGGTGTCGACCGCCCCGCACTCGGCCTGCCCTCGGAAGAGGCCTACGTCGCCGCCTACTGCCGGCGGCGCGGGTTGGACGGCATCGGCAACTGGACGTTCTTCCTGGCCTTCTCCTTCTTCCGGCTGGCCGCGATCTGCCAGGGTGTCTACAAGCGGGCGCTGGACGGCAACGCCTCCAATCCTGAAAAGGCCAAGACCTATGGCGAAGCCGTGAAGCTGCTTTCGCATCTCGCTTCGAAACTGATCGACAAGGAGGCGTGATGGGCCGTTTTGACGGAGCAACCGTGCTGATCACCGGTGCCGCCGGCGGGCTCGGCCAGGGCGCCGCGAAGGGCTTTGCCACTGAGGGCGCGCGGCTGGTGCTGTCGGACATCGACGAAACGGCGTTGGCCGATCTTGCCGGGACGCTGCGGGCCGAAACGGCGATCCTGGCCGGCAACATAGCGGACGAAAGCCTGTCCGAGGATCTGGTCAGGCTGGCGGTCGAGAAATTCGGCCGGCTGGACATCGCGGTCAACAATGCCGGCATCGTCCAGAGCTTCGTGCGCCTGCCGCATGTCGCGTCGGACGAGGCCCGCCGCGTGCTGGAGATCGATCTGCTCGGCGTCTTCTATGCCATGAAGCACCAGATTCCGCAGATGGAGCGGCAGTTCAAGGCGACTGGCAAGGGTGGCGCCATCGTCAACATCGCCTCGGCCGCCGGCCTGTCCGGCGCGCCGAAACTCTCGGTCTACGCCGCCGCCAAGCACGGCGTCATCGGCCTGACCCGCTCGGCCGCGATCGAATACGCCACCAAGGGCCTGCGCATCAACGCCATCTGCCCCGCCCACACAAGGACGGCGATGGGGGACGGCTTCGTACGCCTCTCCGGCATGCCGGAGGCGGAGGCATTGGCCGAACTGACGCGTGGCGTGCCGATGAAGCGGGTGGCCGAAGTCGAGGAGATCACCACCGCCATCCTGTTCGCCGCCGACCCCGCCAATTCCTTCATGACCGGCCACGCGCTGGCCGTCGACGGCGGCATCGGCGCCATCTGACACCTGCCGTTTGGGAACCTGTCGCGCCCTTGTTCGTTTTCGTACAGCGTATATAATTTAGCCGCGCACCAACCAAACGAAGGCACGAGATCTTGCCGCCAAGCGTCCAGACACGCCGCGAGAAACAAAAAGCCGAACTGCGATCCGAACTGGTCGAGGCCGCGCACAAGCTCGTCCAGGAAGAGGGTTATGAAGGCCTGACCATCCGCAAGCTGGCCAAGCGGGTCGGATACGCGCCGATGTCGGTCTACTCCTACTTCGCCGACAAGCAGGACATCCTGTTCGCGCTGGCCGAGGATGCGTTCGAGACGCTTGCCCGGCGCATCGAGGAGCATTCGTCCGACGATCCGATCGAGGCATTGCAGGCGGTCATGACGGAATATGCCGCCTTCGGGCTCGGCAATCCCAACGAATACCGCACCGTCTTCATGACCGAAAAGACCAGGCTGCCGGAAGGCAGGAGCTACGACGACATGGAAGAAGGCAACCCGGCGATGAAAGTGCTCATCAGCCGGGTCGAGGCCTGCGTCGCCGCTGGCAAGTTGCAAGGCGATCCGCGCGCCATCGCCACCATGCTGTGGGCGGTGGGCCACGGTACGATCTCGCTGCTGATCACCTTTCCGTTCTACCCCTTTGGCGACCCGCAGGCTTTCGTGAAGCGGATGTGCGATTTCACGCTTGCCTCGCTCAGCACGCAGAACGTGCCGCCGCTGAGCGAGACACCGGTCAACTGCTGAACGCCAGCTCCTTTCGTTTCCATAGTCCTCACCATCCTCCGCAGCCAAACGGGGGGGCGAGTTTCTTGGTTAACAAAAAGTTTATCGTACGCGTACGATTCCGACTTGAACTTCGCGATCGATGGTCGTATTTGTACGCCATACCGTACATGTACGGAGGGAATTCACCCGTCGAAAAACGGAGACTGACGATGAAAAAGACACTCCTCACCCTCGCCGCCGTGCTGGCACTTTCGGGCTCGGCCTTCGCCGCCAGCGCCAGCCAGCCGGTCAAGCACGCGCCGGCCGCGACCTGCGTCGACACCAGGACCCATGTGAAGCTCGATTGCGCTTCGACCGGATCGGTCGAGAAGAAAAGCTCCACGGAAAACACCGCTGACGGCAAGGGCCCGCGGCTCGGCATCAGCATCAATCCATGGATTATGCCGAGCGCATTCTGATATCAGCTTGAAATCACTTCTGGCCGGCACGAGCCGGCCAGCTTCAGGCGACCGGGACCGGCAATTTGGCCGCTGAACTCTCGAAGGCCGCGTCGATCAGCTTCTGCATGTCGGCGGCGCGCCGGAAGGACGGATCGCCGTTCCGGCCTGCATCCAGCGCCTCGGCAAAACGCTGGGCGTTGCGCTTGACATCCGGCAGCACAAGCGTTCGCCAGCACTGCTGGTCGACATCCTTGCCCAGGCAAGCGGACAGGTGCGATGCCTTGCCGTCGGTCCCGACCTTGATGGCGCCCCTGGTGCCGTGCAGGGCCAGCGACAAATCGTTGGCGTGGCCGGTCATGTAACGGCTTGCCACGATCGTGGCGAGTGCACCGGATTTGAACCTCGCCGTCATCGCCACGCTGTCGTTGGCGTCCAGTACATAGTCGCCGATCCGCTCGCCCTCGGCCTTCGGAAACGTCACCAGATCCGCATGCAGGCTGACGATTTCCTGGGCGGCGCCATAGGTGGCGAAGTCCAGGATGTGGATGCCGACATCGCCCAGCACGCCTGTCGAACCGTGCCGGCTCGACAGGCGCCACAGCCATTTTTCCTCGACCCGCCAGTCGCCCCACGATTTGCTGACCAGCCAGCTTTGCCGGTAGCTCGCCTCGACATGGCGCAACTCGCCGATCTCACCGGCCTGCACCATGCGCCGTGCTTCCTGGATCGCCGGTGAGTTGCGATAGGTCAGGTTGACCATGTTGACGACCCCGGCCGCCTCGGCCGCTTCCGTCATATCAAGTGCATCGGCATGGTTCGGCGCCAGCGGCTTTTCGCAGAAGACATGCTTGCCGGCGGCGAGCAACGCCAGTGTCGTTGCCTTGTGCGCGCCGTCCGGCGTCGCGTTGATGGCGGCGTCGAACTCGCCCCAGCTAATCGCTGCCTCCAGGCTCTCGAAGAAATCGCCTATTCTGTTGGCGGCGGCGAACGCTGCCGCGCGGCCCGGCACCTGGTCGACGCAGGCGACGATGGCACAGCCGGGAATCTTGGCGAATTCCTCCACATGATGCCCGGCGATGCCGCCGGTGCCGAGCAGAAGCAGTCGATGCATCGGATCAGGCCCCAATCAACTCAAGCCCTTGTCGCCATCGGCATGCAGGCGCAGACCCTTCTGGACGATCTTCTCCTTGGCCGCCTCCGTCGGCACGTTGGGCGCTTTGGTGATGCCGGACCATGCCGGCGCCGGGTTGTGCGCCCAGCGCACGGCGTTGCGCAGCACCTGCTGCACGCCCTCATTGTGATAGATCGGGTAGGTCTCGTGGCCGGGCGAGAAGTAGAAGATCCTGCCGGCGCCGCGCTGATAGGTCAGCCCGGATCGGAACACCTCGCCGCCTTCGTACCAGGAGACGAACACCGTCTCGAGCGGCTCCGGCACCGCGAACGGCTCGCCATACATCTCCGTCTCGCCGATCTCCAGGCATTCGCCGATGCCTTGAGCGATCGGGTGGCCGCGGTTGATCGCCCAGACACGCTCGCGCTCGCCCGCCTCGCGCCATTTCAGCGAACAGGGCGTGCCCATCAGCCGCTTGAATATCTTCGAGTAGTGGCCGGAATGGAGCACGATCAGCCCCATGCCTTCCCAGACCCGCTTCTGCACACGCTCGACGATCTCGTCCTTGACCTCGCCATGCGCCGCATGACCCCACCACAGCAGGACATCGGTGGCGGCCAGGCGCTTCTCGCTCAAGCCATGTTCGGGTTCCTGCAAGGTGGCTGTGGTCGCCTCGATGCCCTTGTCCTGGTTGAGCGCGACGGCAATGGTGCCATGCATGCCCAAGGGATAGAGGTCGCGCACGGCGGCATTGGTTTGCTCATGGACATTTTCGCCCCAAACAACGGCTTTTGTCGGCATTTTCGTCTCCCAAAGCGCTTTAAATAGCATGCCCCATGGGATTGAGAAGGTCCGATCCGGCCTTGTCCGACGAAAATTAAGTCTTGCGCTTCTTGCGCCCGGCCACTGTCTTGGCCTTGCCCGGTTTCGCCGGTGCGCCGGGAATGGCCGTTCCCGTGATCGATATCGGATCGCTGGCCGGGAACGTGTCCTCGAGCCCCTCCTCGAGTTCCTGTTCGGCACTCGGCTCTTCGTGTTGCTCATGCTCCAGGGAGCGAACGGCCGGCGACTTCTTGGCCTGTGATCTTGGCGTGGAATTCGACGGCATCGGCATTCTCCCTCGGCGTGCGAATGCAGAACGAGCGTGCCCTGCAAAACGTTCCGAGTTCAGACCGCCGCGTCCCGCGATCCCTCGGACAGGAAAGTAAAGACATAGTCCGAGAAGGAACGCCAGCACTCGACCCGGAACGCATCGGCGGCATTGCGCAACAGCACGATCTCGGTCTTGCCCAGGATGGTGCGTGAACACGCACCGACCGGAAAGGCATCAAGCGACAGATCCTGCGGACAGCCCGCATTGATCGTCGCCGCAGCTCCCGCACCCGTCACGGCAATCGCGGCGTTGCGATGCGAGATGCCGACAGCCGAGTGCAGGGCGGAAACCCCGGCGCAATCGGCGAGCGGATCGTTGCCGGCCTCGTCGATCACCAGCCATTCATCGGGGCCGAGCCACAGGGCGGTCCGTCCGGCTTTCGAAGCCGAGGTTTTCGGCTTCTTCGGCAACGTCACACCGAGTGCCTTCGAAAGCGCGGCGACCGAAGCCTCCGGCGCGCGCAGCGATATGCGCTCGGCCGGCGGCAGCACCTCGACCTTGACGGCGGGTGCGGAGGTGGTGCGACCGGCCAGCGCCGGGCGGCGCTCGACCGACGGCGTTGCGACAGTTGTTGCTTTTTTCACGGCGGCCTTAGCCATTGAGGCGCCCTCCAGTCTCGTCGAAGAACACCATGCCGGTAACCTCCACCTCGATCACCCCGTTCGGCATTGGCACATAGAGCGTGTCGCCCATGCGGTCGCGGCCGCCGGCGACCAGCGCCAGAGCGATGGAGCGGCCGCAATTTTGCGACCAGTAGCTCGAGGTGACATGGCCAATCATCTTCATCGGGATCGCCTGCTTCGGATCCTCGACGATCTGCGCGCCTTCTTCGAGCACCACCTTCGGGTCCTTGGTCTTCAGGCCGACCAGTTGCTTGCGGCCCTTGGCCACCAGGTCCGGCCGCGCCATGCCGCGGATGCCGACGAAATCGGCCTTTTTCTTGCCGACCGCCCAGTCGAGACCGGCGTCGTTCGGCGTCACCGTGCCGTCCGTATCCTGGCCGACGATGATGTAGCCCTTTTCGGCGCGCAGCACGTGCATGGCCTCGGTACCGTAAGCCGCGGCACCATGCTTCTGCCCTTCGGCCCACAGCGCTTCCCAGACGGCTTGGCCGTAGTCGGCCGGCACATTGACTTCGAAGCCGCGCTCGCCGGTGAACGACATGCGGAACAGCCGCGTCGGCACGCCGCAGATCTTGCCTTCGCGCACCGACATATGCGGCAGCGCCTCGTCGGACATATCGATGCCTTCGACCAGCGGCGCGATGATGTCGCGGGACTTGGGGCCCTGCACGGCGATGACCGCCCACTGCTCGGTGATCGAGGTCAGCCAGACATTGAGATGCGGGAACTCGGTCTGGAGATAATCCTCCATGTGGTTCATGACGCGCGGCGCGCCGCCCGTCGTCGTCGTCACATGGAAACGATCGGGCGCCAGCCGACCGACCACGCCGTCATCATAGATGAAGCCGTCCTCGCGCAGCATGATGCCATAGCGGCAGCGGCCGGGCTCCAGCTTCTCCCACGGATTGGTGTAGAGCAGTTCCATGAACTTGGCCGCGTCCGGCCCGACCACTTCGATCTTGCCGAGCGTCGAGGCATCGAACAGGCCGGCTGTCGTACGAACCGCCACACACTCGCGGTCCACCGCCGCGTGCATGTCTTCGCCCGCCTTGGGGAAATACCAGGCGCGCTTCCACTGGCCGACATCCTCGAACACCGCACCCTGGGCTTCGGCCCACGGATGGATCGCCGTCTTACGAGTCGGGTCGAACAGCGGACCGCGCGCATGGCTGACGATCGCGCCGAACGTCACCGGCGTATAGGGCGCCCGGAACGTGGTCAGGCCGACCTCCGGGATCGGCTTGCCAAGCGTCTCGGCGGCAATCGCCAGGCCGTGCATGTTGGAGGTCTTGCCCTGGTCGGTCGCCATGCCGTTGGTGGTGAAGCGCTTGACGTGCTCGATCGAGCGCATGCCCTCGTGCACCGCCTGGCGGATATCCTTGGCGGTGACGTCGTTCTGGAAATCGACAAAGGCTTTCACCGTCGTATCCGGCCCGGCGCCGGGGGCGGCGCCCAGCATGCCGCGCGACCAGCTCTCCGAGGCGTCGACCTTCGGCTTCGTGCCCTTGCCCGCCTTAACGCTGGAATCCTTCGCGCCGGCATCCTTGGCCGCCTTGGCGCCCGCCGCATAGGCCTCGTCGAGCGACGCCGACAGCCCGTCCGTGCCGTTGCAGGCGCCGACCGAGACGCAGTCTTGCGCGTAGGTTCCCGGCACGAAGCGCTTGGTCTCGTCGTTGAAGGCGACCTTGCCGCGCGACTGCGAGAACAGGTGCACCGACGGCGTCCAGCCGGCCGACATCAGGATCGCGTCGACAGGAATGGTGCGTTCGCCGCCGCCATTCTTCGGCTGCACGGTCATCGACGATACCCTGAGCTTGCCGCCGGCACGGATCACCGCGCGGCCGAAATTAACCTCGATGCCAAGCGCCCTTGCCTCGTCGATTACTGGACCGGCCGGATTGTCGCGCAAATCGACGATCGCCGCCACATTGACGCCGGCCTTCTTCAAGTCGATCGCCGCCGCGTAAGCCGAATCATTGGCGGTGTAGACGCCGACATTCTTGCCGACCGCCACACCATAGTGGTTGAGATAGGTGCGCGCCGCGCCCGCCAGCATAATGCCTGGCCGGTCGTTGTCGGCGAAAACCATGTGCCGCTCGATGGCGCCCGACGCCAGCACGACGCGCTTGGCGCGAACCTGCCACAGCCGCTCGCGCGGCAGTTCGTGGCCGGGGGCCTTCAGATGATCACTGAGGCGCTCGACAAGGCCGACGAAATTCTGCGCGTAGTACCCAAAGGCGGTGGTGCGCGAGAGCACACGGACATTGTCCATGGCGGCGAGCTTCCCCACCACGCCTTGAGCCCAGGCAAAACCGTCCTGGCCGTCGATCCTGGCGCCGCTTTCGAAACGCAGGCTGCCGCCGAACTCGGCCTGCTCGTCGGCGAGGATGACGCGCACCCCGGTCTCGGCCGCGGCCAATGCCGCCGCGATGCCGGCGGCACCACCGCCCAGCACCAGCACGTCGCAATGCGCATAGCGCGATGAATAGTGATCGGGATCAGGCTGATCCGGGGAAACGCCAAGACCGGCCGCTGCGCGGATCTTCGGCTCATAAAGGCTCTTCCAGGCCGCCTTCGGCCACATGAAGGTCTTGTAGTAGAAACCAGCGGAAAACAATGGCGAGGCGACATCATTGACCGCGCCGACATCGAAGGACAGCGACGGCCAGCGGTTCTGCGACTGGGCGGCAAGCCCGTCATAGAGCTCCTGCACGGTGGCCCGCACGTTCGGCGTCTTGCGCGCCGCGTCGCGCTTGATCTCGACCAGCGCGTTCGGCTCTTCCGCGCCCGCCGACAGGATGCCGCGCGGACGATGGTACTTGAACGAGCGGCCGACAAGATGGACGCCATTGGCGAGCAGCGCCGAAGCCAGCGTATCGCCCTCGATGCCGGCGTAGGACTGGCCATCGAAGCTGAACCGCGCGGTCTTCGCCTGGCTGAGGCGGCCGGCGCTGGGAATGCGGAACGCGCCGCTCATTTGGCAACCACTTCGTTGGAGATTTTGGGCAGCTTCGACGGCTTCGGCTCGCCGGCCTTGTAGGTCATGATGAACTTGTCGGTGACCGTGTCGCGCACGGCGTTGAAGAAGCGGGCGCAGCCATGCATGTGCCGCCAACGCTCATGGATGATGCCCTTGGGATTCGAGCGGATGAAGAAGAATTTCTCGAAATCGTCGTCGCTCTCGCCGGCAATGTTGGCCGAGCGCGCGATATGCGCTTCGCCGGCATTGCGGAATTCGAGCTCCGGGCGCTCTTCCTCGCAATAGGGGCAACGAATGAGAAGCATCGTGTTCGTTCCTACAATTCGCCGTGGCCGACGCGGGCGCCGGCCGGTTGGTCGCAAAGCCTCTGGCCCATCGCCGCAAAAGGCGCGACGAGCCGGATGCGCTCCTCCACGCTCGCGGCCGGGCGAAACAGGTCGCGATACGCCATGTTGCCGATGGTGAGTTGCACCGGATCGGTCGTGACGATGACGCGACGTGGCTCGAATGTGTCGTCCTCGCCAAGATCGGAAGGCCTGTTCTCCAGGAACATGACCACCTTCTGGCCGCCGCTCCACACGCAGGCGAGCACGCCGTCGTCGACGGAAAACGGCCAGTTGGCCTCGTTCCCGGCGCGGCTGATCGGCTGCGTACGCACTTCGTCCGCCGAGGGAAAATGGAACATGCCCTGTTCCCCCGCCAGCATCAGCGGCATCGCGACAGCCATCTGCGCCATCATCAGTGCGCCACGGCCGCCGCCGCCGCCTCGTCGATCAGGCGGCCGGTGCGGAAGCGTTCGATGGTGAAGGGTGCGTTGATCGGATGCGGGTCATCCCCGGCGATGGTGTGGGCAAAGACATGGCCGGAGCCCGGCGTTGCCTTGAAGCCGCCCGTGCCCCAGCCGCAATTGACATAGAGGCCGGGCACCGGCGTCTTGGCCAGGATCGGCGAGCGGTCTGGCGTGACGTCGACGATGCCGCCCCAGGAACGCAGCATCTTCATGCGCGTGAAGATCGGGAACATCTCGCAGATGGCGTCAAGCGTGTGCTGCAGGATGTGCAGGCCGCCGGTCTGCGAATAGGAGACATACTGGTCGGTGCCGGCGCCGATCACCAGCTCGCCCTTGTCGGACTGCGAGATGTAGGCGTGCACCGTGTTCGACATCACCACGCACGGCACCACCGGCTTGACCGGCTCGGACACCAGCGCCTGCAGCGGGTAGCTTTCCAGCGGCATGCGCACGCCGGCCATGTTCATGATGACCGAGGAATGGCCGGCGGCGACGACGCCGACCTTCTTGGCGCCGATAAAGCCGCGTGTCGTGTCGACACCCATGACCGCGCCGTTCGGTGCCCGCTTGACCCCGGTGACCTCGCAGTTCTGGATGATATGCACGCCGCGCGCCGAAGCGCCGCGCGCATAGCCCCAGGCCACCGCATCGTGGCGCGCCGTGCCGCCACGGCGCTGCAGCGCCGCGCCGACCACCGGATAGCGCGCATCCCTGGCGATGTTGAGCGGCGGGCAGAATTCCTTCGCCTGCTCCGGCGACAGCCATTCATTGTCGATGCCGTTCAGCCGGTTGGCGTGGACATGGCGCTTCAGCACCTGCACGTCGTGCACGTTGTGGGCCAGCATCATGACGCCGCGCGCCGAATACATGACGTTGTAGTTGAGCTCCTGGCTGAGCCCGTCCCACAGCTTCAGCGCATGGTCGTAGATGCCGGCGCTCTCGTCATAGAGATAGTTGGAGCGGATGATGGTGGTGTTGCGGCCGGTGTTGCCACCGCCCAGCCAGCCCTTTTCCAGCACCGCGACATTGGTGATGCCGTGGACCGTGGCGAGATAATAGGCGGTGGCCAGGCCGTGACCGCCGGCGCCGACGATGATGACGTCGTATTCCTTCTTGGGCTCAGGCGAGGACCACTGTTCCTCCCAGCCCTTGTGGCCGCGCATGGCCTCGCGGGCGATGGCGAATACCGAATATTTCTTCAACGTCCCAGCCTCGCGCCAACAGATCTCGCGGATTGCAGCCGGGCGTTCAGTCGGTCCCGGCGCGCGAGGTGTATCACTAGCGAAACCGGGCTTCCACCCTTGCGCTGTTTGCGACGGCGCTTGCCGTTTTGCGCCGCGACAAAAAAGACGCATCCGGACTGGCCGATGCAACGGCCCTCGGCCACTATTCGTGTTGCCGAACCTTTGGAGCAAGATTGTGGGCAATGCCCGGCGGAATTTGACATTGCGCTTCCTGCTGGAGCTGGCCGCCTTGCTCGGCCTCGGCATCGCGGGTTGGAGCCTCTCCGATGCCTCTAGCTCACCCCCGGAACCGCGCTGTTCGCCGACGGCGGCGTGTCGATCAACCGGACGTGAAGCGTTTTCGCGGCGAACATGCCTCTTCGTCGCCGTGACGCAGGCCGTCGGTCTTGCTTTTTTCCCGCGATTTGGCGATTCCGTCTCCTGTCGAATTCCTGTCGAAAAGCGGGGCCCGGAACCATGATGCTGATCAGAACCTATGTGGCTGCGAGCGCGATCGAGGGCGTCGGCGTGTTCGCCGCCGAGCCGATCCGGAAAGGCGCCTCGATCTGGCGGCTCGATCCGGACTTCGACCGGCTGGTGCCGACGGAGAAATACGAGGCAGCACCCCCGCACCTCAGGGAATTGCTCGACCGCTATGCCTATCCGAGCCCCGACCGGCCGGGTTTCATGGTTTATGAAGTCGACAATGGCCGCTTCATGAACCATGCTGGAAATCCAAACACGGATTTTTCGCAGTATGGCGGCGCAACCGCCACCCGCGACATCGCAGCGGGCGAGGAAATCACCTGTGACTACGGCGAGTTCTTCGAGGATTTCGAGCGGCTTCACCTGGCCACGGCATAGCCGGCTCCCTTGTCCCGCGGCAAAACCGGCCGCTGTTTGGCCGTCCAAGTTCATTTCGGCTGTGGACAGCGCGGGATGATTCTGCTATCAGCCGCCACAATTCGTGGTGTAAATCGCCGCGGAGGCTAGTGGCTATGTCCGCTTGCCTGTTGATATCAAACCCGAAAGACAGGATTGCCCGTGCAGGTACTCGTCCGCGACAACAATGTTGATCAGGCGCTTCGCGCTCTCAAGAAGAAGATGCAGCGTGAAGGCATTTTCCGCGAAATGAAGATGCGCGGACATTACGAGAAGCCTTCCGAGAAGCGCGCCCGTGAAAAGGCGGAAGCCGTGCGCCGCGCCCGCAAGCTGGCCCGCAAGCGCGCACAGCGCGAAGGCCTGCTGCCGATGACGCCTCGCCCGGTTGCCGCTGGTGCTGCCGGCGGTGCAGGTGGTGCTCCGCGTCCGCCGCGGTTCTAACGCCAATTTTTCGTCCTTTTCCAAGGATATCCAAGGTGGCGCGATGTGGAATCGCCGCCACCTTTTTGTTTTGATTGTGACCCGGCCCGGAGGGGGGAACCGGACCTGAACGACGCGGCACAAGTGAGGACAGGGCAGACATGAACGCAACAAGCGTGGAGCGCGGGACCGCATTGCGTGGTTTCGCCCTGACGGCAGTCCTGCTTTCCGGCCTGGCGCTTGCCGGCTGCCAGACAGCTGGCCCGACCGGCGAATTCAACAACATCGACAAGGCGCAAGGGTCGAGCGAGAACATCTCCTCGCTGTCGGCGGTGATCCAGCGCAATCCCCAGGATCCCGAAGGCTACAATGTGCGCGGCTCCGCCTATGGCCGGGGCGGCCAGTACCAGGCGGCGCTCAAGGATTTCAACACCGCGATCCAGCTCAACCCGAATTTCTTCCAGGCCTATTCCAACCGCGCGCTCATCCAGCGCTTCCTCGGCAATCAGGCGGCCGCGCTCGACGATTACAACCGCTCGATCCAGATCAACGGCAATTACGACGCGGCCTATATCGGCCGGGGCAATCTCTACCGTAAGGCGGGCCGCACCCAGGAGGCCTTCAATGACTTCCAGAAGGCGATCCAGCTCGACACGACCGATGCCCGTGCCTACCACAATCGCGGCCTGATCTATCAGAGCCAGGGCCAGCACAAGTTCGCCATCGAGGATTTCTCGACCGCCATCTCGCTCGCGCCCGATGCCGCCGAGCCCTACAACGGCCGCGGTCTCTCCTATCTGGCGATGAATGACGAGGACAATGCCTTCGCCGACTTCAACATGGCCATCAAGCTGGATGGCAAGAACGCCGAGGCCTGGGCCAACCAGGCGCTGATCTACGAGCGGCGCGGCGACAAGGTCAAGGCGGCGAAATCCTATCGCGAAGCCGTTCACCTCGACCCCACCTACCAGCCAGCCAAGGACGGCCTGGCCCGCGTCAGCTGATATCGATTTCAGCAGCGCCCCAGCATCCATCCAAATGCCGCGGTGTCTTTGCGTGTTCGAAAGGACACGCGGCGCCGCCGATCGCCGTCGATCCGGCAACCGCGCGCTAGCCCCGGCGGCAGGCCGCCGGCCCTTGCCTTGTTCGCGCCAAGTTTTCGGCGGAACGGTCTGGCCATCCAAGCCGTTACTTCGAAGCAATTTGCGAAAGGACCCACCCATGATCAAGAAACTCGCCTGCGCCGCTGCCCTCGCCACGACGGTATTCGCCGCCGCCCCGGCCAGCGCCGGCAGGCTGCAACTCGGCACCCTCGACTGCACCATAGATGGCGGCACCGGCTACGTCGTCGCGTCCAACAAGGGCGTGTCCTGCACCTTCAGGCCGCATCATGGCGGTCCGTCGGAGATGTATACCGGCGTCATCTCCAAGATCGGCGTCGATGTCGGCAAGACCCATCAGGGACAGCTCGTCTGGGCCGTGCTGGCGGCAACGCGCAACCGCGACGCAGGCGATCTCGCCGGCAGCTACTATGGCGTCAACGCCGAAGCGAGCGTTGTCACCGGTGGCGGCGCCAACCTGCTTGTCGGTGGGCTGAACAGCGCCTTCATGCTGGAACCGCTCAGCGTCCAGGCACAGACCGGCGTCAATCTTGCCGTCGCCGTGACCTCGCTCGAGCTGATCCACTCGTTCAAATAAATGCATGGAGCCAGGTGCTCCATGCCCCTCACCCTGCGGCGCGGAACCGGATAGGATGGTTCCGCGCCGTTTGATTTTTGAGGGGACCGCCATGCCGAAGACAGCCTTCGCCGCTGCCATAATCGCAACCGTGCTTGCCGGCGCGGCTCAGGCGCAGGACCGGGGCATAGAGCTCGGCACGCTTGATTGCGCCATCGGCGGTGGCACCGGCTTCATCTTCGGCTCGAGCAAGGATTTGAGCTGCACCTTCACCCCAGCCGACAAGAGCTTTGCGCCGGAAGCCTATTTCGGCGCGGTCAACAAATACGGCCTCGACATCGGCACCACAAAGCAGTCGGTGATGCAGTGGTTGGTGCTGACGCCGTTGAAGAATATCTACGCGCCGGGCGCGCTGGCTGGAGACTATGTCGGCGCCAGCGCCGAAGTGACGGCCGCCGTCGGCGCCGGTGCCAATCTGCTGGTCGGCGGCTCCTCGCAGGCCTTCACCTTGCAGCCGCTCAGCCTGCAGACACAGACCGGCATCAACCTCGCGATCGGCGTCAGCCAGTTCCAGTTGCGCAGCACCGAGAATTGACCCCAATAAAGGCCGCCTATCCTGGAAGGCGGCCGCGAGAACAGGCTCTCAAAAAACTGCTTGAGCTCAACCACGGTTGAGGTTTTACAAGCCTGCCCCGAATAGAGCAGCGCCTTGCCGGGCGTTGCTGATGCGCATGGTCCTGCCGGAAACCCGTACTGGCTTCTGGTGTCGTGCGCTCGCGTCGAGATATGGAAAGCGAGAATGGCCGAAATCAGCACGAACAGGGTCGACTGGCGCGCATTGTGGGCAAGCGGCGACCTGGCGCGTTTCTGTTTCATCAGCCTCGGCATCCTGCTGCACGCCACCAATGAGACGATGGTGGCGACCGTCATGCCCGCCATGGTCGGAGAACTGGCCGGCGTGCAGCTCGTCGGCTGGTCGCTGGCGATCTACGAGCTCGGCGCCATCGTCGCTGGTGCTGCGGCCGGACGGCTGGTGAGCTATGTCGCACTGCGCACCAACATGGTGGTCGCGGCCCTGCTCTATGCCGCCGGGGCACTGGTCTGCGCCACCTCGCCTTCCATGCAATTGTTCCTTGCCGGCCGCCTGATCGAGGGATTTGGCGGCGGCGCGCTGGTGTCGCTGGCCTTCGTCTCGGTCGAACGGCTGTTTTCACGCGCCATCTGGCCGCAGCTCTTCGGCATCATGTCGGCGATCTGGGGCGTCGCCGCCTTCAGCGGGCCGATGCTCGGTGCGATCATGACCGAACTCCTGTCATGGCGCTGGGCCTTCGGCATCTTCACCTTCGGTGGTGCCGCCATGGCCCTGGCCAGCGTGATTGTCCTCAACACGCCCGAGGCAAAAAGGCCGCAGGCGACCAGCGGCAAGCCACCGCCCTTCCCCTTCATCGCGCTCGGCTGCCTTGCCATGGCCGTGGTGCTGATCGCCTCGGCCGGCGTCGACATCGCCTTGCTGCGCTCCTCGCTGCTGATGGTCCTCGGCCTCATTGGCCTGGCGCTGTTCTTTTATATCGACGCGCTGAAGCCGCGCTCTCGGCTTTTCCCGGCGCGACTGTTCTCGTGGCGCACGCCGGTCGGTGCCGGCATGACCATGGTCGCCGCCTTTTCGGTGGCGACCTGCTCCTTCGGCGTCTACGGACCGCTGCTGCTGACCAGCCTGCACGACATTCCGCTGCTGACCACCGGCTACATCATCGCCGCCGAATCGATCGCCTGGTCGATCCTGTCGATCCTCGTCGCCAATGCGCCGCCGCGGCGCGAACGGCTGATCATCGTCGGCGGCGCGGTGATGATCGCCTCCGGCATCGCCGGTTTTGCCTATACGATACCGGTGGGGTCCATTCCTCTGATTCTGATGTGCGCCTTGTTGCAAGGCGGCGGCTTCGGCATCGCCTGGCCCTTCCTCACGCGCGTCATTGTGGCGTCGGCGCGACACGACGAACAGACCATCGCCTCCGCGGCGGTGCCAACCATGCAGCGCATCGGCTATGCCGTGGGCGCCGCGCTTGCCGGGATCGTCGCCAATGCCAGCGGCTTTTCGGAGGGACTGAGCCATGACGCCGCGGCGAATGTCGCGACCTGGCTGTTCCTCGCTTTCGTGCCGCTCGGCATTGTCGGCTGCCTGGCGGCCTTGCGGACATCGACGACGGCAAACCGGCTGCAGGAGGCTATCAGTTAGAGCAATTCCAGGAAAAGTGTGAAACGGTTTTCCGTCCGGAATTGCGTCAAAACAAAGAGTTAGAGCGGTTTGCCGTTTCCGTGAAACGGTGAACTGCTCTAGGACAGAATCCCGAGAGGTCGAATGGACTCTCGCTCATTCGACCTCGCGCAAGCGGTAGCCGACACCAGTCTCGGTAGTGATATAGCGCGGTTGGTCGGGGGTCTTCTCGATCTTCTGCCGCAGCTGCCGGACATAGACCCTGAGATATTGCACGTCGGTCGAATCGCCCCAGACCTGCTTCAACAGGAAATGGTGGGTCAGGACCTTGCCGGCATGCTGCACCAGGATGCGCAGGATGTCATATTCCTTTGGCGACAGCTTTACGTCCTTGCCTTCGACCTTGACGATGCGCTTGACCAGATCGACGCTGAGGTCGCCGGTGTGGAACACCGGCTTCTCGCCCTGTTGCTGGAACTTGTGCCGCAGCGCCACGCGGATGCGAGCGATCAGCTCGTTCATGCCGAAAGGCTTGGTGACGTAGTCGTCGGCGCCAAGTTCCAGTGCGTTGACGATGCCGGCCTCGTCAGTGCGGCTGGAAAGAATGACCACCGGTATATCGAGGCCGTCGTCGCGCCATTTGCGCAACAGCTCATGGCCGCCCATGCCGGGTAGGCCGAGGTCGAGCAAGACGAGATCGGGCTTCTCCGCCTCCATCAATTCGATCGCCACCCTGGCGTTCGGCGCCTCGCTGATCGCATAGCCCTGGCTGCCGAGGCCGACGCGAAGCAGCTTGCGGATCGGCGGTTCGTCATCGACAACCAGTATCCTGACGTTTGAGTTTGTCATGCAAAGTCACCAACATCGTGGTCGTCCGTAGTGGAGGCATCGAGATCCGGCGGATTCGCCGGCCTCGGCATCCTGATGGTGAAAACCGCGCCCGAACGGTCGGTGCGGTTCGCCGCCGAGATCGTGCCGCCCATCGCCTCGATGAAGCCACGGCAGATCGACAGCCCAAGCCCGGTGCCGGCGCGGACCTGATCGCGCTTGCGCACCCGGTAGAAGGTATCGAAAATCCGTTCCAGATCGCCGGGAGGAATGCCCGGCCCTTCATCCATGAGCTGCAAGATGACGGAACCGTTGTCGGTCCAGCCCTGCAAGCGGATCGTCGATCCGGCGGGTGCGTATTTTGCCGCATTGTCGAGGAGATTGAACAACGCTTGCTCGAACAGGACGGGGTCCACCTTCAACATCGGCAGATCCGAAGGGATGTCCGTCTCGATCTTGTGCTCGCCGATGATTTTCTTGGCTCTCTGCAACGCGGAGCCGACCATGTCGCCGACATAGTGGAAAGCGTAGTTCGGCTCCATCGCGCCGGATTCGATCTTGGTCATGTCGAGCAGATTGGCGATGAAGCGGTTCAAGCGCTCGGATTCGTCGAGCACGGTCGTCAGCAACTCCGCCCGATCATTTTCGGGAAGTGCCGGCGCGAACTCCCGCAGCGTACCTGCAGCACCCATGATGGCGGCGAGCGGCGTCTTCAGATCATGCGAGATCGAGGTGAGAAGCGCCGAGCGCAGCCTGTCCGCCTCGGCGGCGAGCCCGGCGCGATCGACGTCGGCGACGAGCTGGATGCGCTCGATAGCGACCGCTGCCTGATCGGCCAGCGCGTCGAGCAGGCGCTGTTGCTCGGGCGTCAGCAGCGGGCCCTGCTTGTCGTTGTCGAGGCCGACAACGCCGATTGCGGTGCGCCCTGTCCGCAAGGGCAGATAGAGGCGCTTGGCGCCGGGAAGCGTGTCGGCACCGCGTCCTGCGGCGCGGTTGTGCTCCCAGGCCCAGCGGGCGGCGGCGATGTCGGCCTCCGCCAGTGTATCGTCGGGCGGATAGCCGGCCTTGACGGTGATCGTTCCGTCTTCCGGCAGGAGCAGCACCACGCGCAATTTCAGCATCGAGGCGATCTGGAAGGCGGTGGCCCAGAGAACGTCGTCGAGCGTGCCGGCACCGGCAAGCTTCTTTGAAAAGAGATAGATGTCCTCCGTCGCCCGCGCCCGTGAGCGGGCGGCGACCGCCTGGCGCTGCACGCGTGCCGTCAGATTGCTGGCGATGACCGCAACAACCAGGAAGACGCCGAGCGCGACAATGCTCTCCGGATCCCGGATCGTCAGCGTGTAGCGCGGCTCCAGGAAGAAATAGTTGAAGGCAAGGGCGCTGATGAGACAGGCGTACAGTGCCGGCCAGAGACCGCCGGTCACCGCCGATGTCAGCACCCCGATGAGAAAGATGATCGCCAGGTTGCGAACGTCGAGAAACTGGTCGAGCAGGACGGCGAAGGCGAGCGAGCCGGCGACAAAGGCCGTGGCCTTGAGATAGGGCCGGATCTGGAACTGCCACTGCTCGTCGGCCGCCTTGACGTTTCTCGACGTTGCCTCGGTGTTGCGTTCGGTTCCCGAAATGACATGGACGCTGATATCGCCGGCATTGCGGATGAGATCATAGGTCAGCGAGCCTTCGATCAATTCCCGCCAGCGCGACCGGGTCGGCCTGCCGACCACGATATGGGTGAAGTTGTTCGCCGTCGCATGGCGAACGATCTCCTGCGCGACGTTCTGCCCGGGAATGGTCGTCACCTCGGCGCCGAGCTGCTCGGCAAGGCGCAGGTTCGTCGCGAGCCGGTCCTTGTCTTCCTCGGACATGCCTGCCGAACGAGGCGTATCGACATGAAGCGCCGTCCAGGGCGCACGGAGCCGGTCGGCCAGCCTGCGCGCATAGCGAATGCGGGCCGCCCCGCCCGGACGCGAATCGACGCAGACGAGGACCCTTTCGCCTGCGGCCCACGGGCCGGGAATGGCGTGGGCCTGCATATGGATCAGCAATTGGTCGTCGACGCGCTGCGCGGTGCGGCGCAGCGCCAACTCCCTGAGCGCCGTCAGATTGCCGGGTGAGAAATAGTTCTCGATCGCCCGCTGCGCGGTGTTGGGGAAATAGACTTTGCCTTCCTCGAGCCGCTTGATCAGGTCGTCGGGAGTGAGATCGATGATCTCGACATCGTCGGCCTGGTCGATGATGGAATCGGGAACCGTCTCGCGCACCCTGACCTTGGTGATCTGGGCGACGACATCGTTCAGGCTTTCGACATGCTGGACGTTGAGCGTCGTGTAGACGTCGATGCCCTGGGTCAGAATCTCCTGGACATCGAGGTAGCGTTTGGGATGGCGGCTGCCAGGCGCGTTGGTGTGGGCGAGTTCGTCGACAAGAACCAGCGCGGGCCGCCGGGCGATGATGGCGTCGATATCCATCTCCTCGAGGATGCGCCCCTTGTATTCGACCTTGCGGCGGGGAATGACTTCATAGCCCTCGACCAGGGCCAGCGTCTCCTTGCGGCCATGCGTCTCGACGACGCCAATCACCACGTCCACACCATCGGCCAGCCCGGCGCGGCCAGACATCAGCATCTCGTAGGTCTTGCCGACGCCCGGTGCTGCACCCAGGAATATTCGCAGACGGCCGCGCCCCTCGCGTTCGGCATGCTCGAGCAGCGCGTCCGGGGAAGGTCTGGTTTCGTTGCTTCTGTCGTCCGCCATCGGAACCGATCATGGATGGCGCCGGGGATGCTGTCGATCCCCGGCCCCTACCATCCACTATTTCGCGGCGTCCAGCGCCAGGTTGAGCGCCAGCACATTGACCACCGGTTCTCCCATGAAGCCGAGCTCCCTGCCCTCGACCTGGCTGTCGACAAGCGCCTTGACCTTGGCTTCATCGATCCCCCTCGCCTTGGCGACGCGGGGCACCTGGAAATAGGCGGCCTCCGGGCTGATATGCGGATCGAGCCCGCTACCGGACGTCGTCACCAGGTCCATAGGAACAGGCTGGTTCGGATTCTCCGCCTTCAGCTTTTCCGCGTCGCTCTTGATGCGGTCGATCAGCTTGGGGTTGGTCGGGCCGAGATTGGTACCGCCGGAGGCGGTCGCGTCGTAGCCGTTGCTGCCGGCCGCCGAAGGCCGGCCATGGAAATACTTCTCGCTGGCAAAGCCCTGGCCGATCAGCTCGGAGCCGATGACCTTGCCGTCCTTGTCGATCAGGCTGCCATTGGCCTGGCGCGGAAACAGCGCCTGGGCGATGCCGGTCATGCCGATCGGATAGATCAGGCCGGTCAGAACCGTGAAGAAGACGATCATGATGATCGCTGGTCTTATCTGGGTGAGCATGGACGCGTTCCTTAAGCGAGGCCGAGGGCGGTGACGATCATGTCGATCGCCTTGATGCCGACGAAGGGGACGACGATGCCGCCGAGGCCGTAGACGAGCAGGTTGCGGCGGAGCAGCGCGCCGGCACCGATGGCGCGATACTTGACGCCCCTCAGCGACAGCGGGATCAGCGCGATGATGATCAGCGCGTTGAAGATGATGGCCGACAGGATGGCGCTCTGCGGCGTGCCCAGATGCATGATGTTGAGCGCCTGCAGCGGGCCGGTCGTCTGTCCTGGCGCGACGTAGAAGACCGCGAACATCGCCGGGATGATGGCAAAATACTTGGCAACGTCATTGGCGATCGAGAAGGTCGTCAGCGAGCCGCGCGTCATCAGCAGCGCCTTGCCGATCTCGACGATCTCGATGAGCTTGGTCGGATCGCTGTCGAGGTCGACCATGTTGCCGGCCTCGCGCGCGGCGACCGTGCCGGTGTTCATGGCGACGCCGACATCGGCCTGGGCAAGGGCGGGCGCATCGTTGGTGCCGTCGCCGCACATGGCGACCAGCTTGCCCTTGGCCTGTTCGTCGCGGATGAGCTTCAGCTTGTCCTCGGGCGTGGCCTGGGCGAGGAAATCGTCGACGCCGGCTTCCGCCGCGATCGCCGCCGCCGTCATCGGATTGTCGCCGGTGATCATCACCGTGCGGATACCCATCTTGCGAAGCTCGGCGAAGCGCTCCCTGATGCCGCCCTTGACGATGTCCTTGAGGTGGACGACGCCGAGCAGGCGCCCGTCGCGCTCGACCGCCAGCGGCGTGCCGCCAGACTTGCCAATCTCGTCGGCGATCGCCTGGAGATCCCTGACGGTGTCGCTACCGGGACGCGTGCCGTGGGCCGCGACCGTCGACTGATTGACATGGGCAAGCACGGAATCGACGGCGCCCTTGCGTACCGACGAGCCGTCGATGTCGACGCCGCTCATGCGGGTCTGCGCGGTGAAGGGAACGAAGGTCGCATGCAGCGTTGCCATGTCGCGGGCGCGGATGCCGTATTTCTCCTTTGCCAGGACGACGATCGAGCGGCCCTCCGGCGTTTCGTCGGCGAGCGAGGCAAGCTGGGCCGCGTCGGCCAGTTCCTGTTCGGTGACGCCCTTGACCGGGCGGAACTCGGTCGCCTGGCGGTTGCCGAGCGTGATCGTGCCGGTCTTGTCGAGCAGCAGCGTGTCGACGTCGCCCGCCGCCTCGACGGCACGGCCCGACATGGCCAGCACGTTGAAGCGCACCAGCCGGTCCATGCCGGCGATGCCGATCGCCGACAGCAGCGCGCCGATGGTAGTCGGGATCAGGGTCACGAACAGGGCGACCAGCACGGTCACCGAGATGTAGCCGCCCGAATAGGAGGCAAAGCTCGGGATCGTCGCGGTGGCCAGCACGAAGATCAGCGTCATGCCGACGAGCAGGATGTTGAGCGCGATCTCGTTCGGCGTCTTCTGGCGCTGCGCCCCTTCGACCAGCGAGATCATGCGGTCGAGGAAGGTGTGGCCGGAAGCCGCCGTGATGCGCACGCGGATCCAGTCGGACAGCACTTGCGTGCCGCCGGTGACCGCCGAGCGGTCGCCACCGGATTCACGGATGACGGGTGCCGATTCACCGGTGATCGCGGCTTCGTTGACCGAGGCGACGCCTTCGATCACTTCGCCGTCCGACGGGATGATGTCTCCGGCTTCGACAAGGACGACGTCACCGACCTTCAGGCTGGTGCCGGGCACGAGCTTGAACTTGGCGCGGTCCTCGCCGGCCAGCAGCTTGGCCTGGGTCTCGGTGCGCGCCTTGCGCAACGAGTCGGCCTGCGCCTTGCCGCGGCCCTCGGCGACCGCTTCGGCGAAATTGGCGAACAGCACGGTGAACCACAGCCAGATGATGATCTGCAGCGTAAAGCTGAAATCGCCGCCGCCGGTGACGAGATCCCTGACGAACAGGACAGTGGTCAGCGCCGAGACGACGGCGACGACGAACATCACCGGGTTCCTGATCAGCGTGCGCGGGTTCAGTTTCCTGAAGGCGCCACCGATGGCAGGCCACAAGATGCGGGCATCCATGATGACCGCGGATTTGGACTGGCTCATTTGTTGGCTCCAGTATCGATGTTGTTGGCAGGCACCGATCGATCGGATGCCGAAGGAAAACGCGGCGGCCCGTAGACCAGCAGCCAGATCACGATCATGACTGCCGCGATGCCGAGGAATGTGGATATCGTCGGGAAAGGAGGGGGGATTGGCTCCCCCTCCTTGTCGGTCCGACGCTCAACGTTGCGTCGCATGATGTTGAACCGGGACATGGCGGCCTCAGAAGGTTTGCCCATGGATCATGGCCAGGTGTTCGACGATCGGCCCGATCGCCAGCGCCGGGAAGAAGGTGAGGCCGACGACGATCAGGATGACGCCGACCAGCAGCCCGACGAACAGCGGACCGTCGGTCGGGAAGGTGCCGGCCGAGGCCGGGACCGTCTTCTTCGCCACCAGCGAGCCGGCGATCGCCAAGGCCGGGATGATGACCAGGAACCGGCCCATCAGCATGGTGATACCGAGCGTGATGTTGTACCAGGGCGTGTTGCCGCTCAGGCCGCCAAAGGCCGAGCCGTTGTTCGCCGCCGCCGAGGTGTAGGCATAGAGAACCTCGGAGAAGCCGTGCGGGCCGCCATTGGCGATGGAGGCGACGCCGGTCGGCAGGACGACCGCTATTGCCGTGAAGGTCAGCATCGCCAGCGGCAGGCACAGGATGGCCAGCATCGCCATCTTGACCTCCTTGGCCTCGATCTTCTTGCCGAGATATTCGGGCGTGCGGCCGACCATCAGGCCGGCGACGAAGACGGCAACCACGATGAACATCAGGATGCCGTAGAAACCGGCGCCGACACCGCCGACGATGACCTCGCCGAGCTGCATGTTGATGATCGGGATGAAGCCGCCGAGCGCGGTGAAGCTGTCATGCATGGCGTTGACCGCGCCGCAGGACGCAGCCGTCGTGATGACCGCGAACAACGCCGACAGGGCGATGCCGAAGCGGCTCTCCTTGCCTTCCATGTTGCCGCCGTCGATGCCAAGGGCATGGACGAGCGGATTGCCTGACGCTTCCGCCCAGTAGCAGATGGCGACGCCGGCGATGAACAGCACGCCCATCGCCGCCAGGATCGCCCAGCCCTGGCGCTGGTTGCCGACCATGCGGCCGAACACATTGGTCAGCGCCGCGCCGAGGGCGAAGATCGTGACCATCTGGATGAAATTGGAGATCGCGTCGGGGTTTTCGAAAGGATGCGCCGAATTGGCGTTGAAGAAGCCGCCGCCATTGGTGCCGAGCATCTTGATGGCGAGCTGCGAGGCGACCGGACCAACCGCGATCGTCTGCTGCGCGCCTTCCAGCGTCGTGGCGCTGACATAAGGGCCGAGTGTCTGCGGTACGCCGAGCCAGACATAGACCAGGGTCAGCACGATGCAGAGCGGCAGGAGGATGTAGAGCGTGCAGCGGGTCATATCGACCCAGAAATTGCCGATCGACTTGACCGACGCGCGGGCAAAGCCACGTATCAGCGCCACCGCGATGGCGATGCCGACGGCCGCGGACATGAAGTTCTGCACCGCGAGGCCGGCCATCTGCACGAGGTAGGACATCGTGCCCTCACCGCCATAGTTTTGCCAGTTGGTGTTGGTCGGAAAGCTGACGGCGGTGTTGAAGGCGAGGTTCGGCTCCACAGCCGTCATGCCGGCCGGATTATAGGGCAGCACGCCCTGCAGCCGTTGCATGACATAGAGCACCAGGAAGCTGGCCAGGCTGAAGAACATGATGCCTGCCGCGTAAGTGGTCCAGTGCTGCTCTTCGCGCTCGCTGGTTCCCGAAATGCGATAAAGCCCGCGTTCGAGGGGCCCGAGGATCGGCGAGAGCAATGTGCGGTCGCCGTTGAAAACGCGATACATGTAGCCGCCGAGCGGCTTCACGAGCAGAACGACGACCACGCAGTAGACGAGGATCTGTATCCATCCAGTGAGAGTCATGGCTGTAGCTTTCCTTGCACCAGTTGCCGTCAGAAGCGTTCTGGGCGAACGAGGGCGTATGTCAGGTAGGCGAGCAGGAACAAAGTCACACCGCCGCCGAGGATATAGTCGAGAAACATGTTTCGATCCTCCGGCTTAAAGAATGTCGCAGGCTTTGATGTAGGCAAAGGAGAGGGCGAAAAACAAAACCCCTATCCCGAGAACGACGATGTCCATCGTGCGTGTTCCTTATTTTCGTTTTGTGCTTGGCGCCTGCGGTCGGCAGGGTCGAAATCATACGAAAGCACCCGTCACCTATAACAAGGTGATCGAGATATGCCCTTCCCGGTATGATATGCATCAAAACGCCATAAAGATTCGAGACGGCGCGGGGCGGAAAGAAATAGGAATTTTATAAAGGTTTTTCACTATTCCGACCCCCACCCGTCAGCGTGAAATTCAGCGCTCTGCAGGGCCCCGTTTAATCGAAACCGCGCATGGACTTAGCCGGCAGCCAAGATGACGCAAGCTCGGATGGCTGCCGCCACTAGACAGAAGCTGCCGAGCAGCAGCAACATGCCTAACTCGACTGGATAGGCCGCCAAGCCGGCTTGGTGGCGCCAAGTTGCTTCCGCCCATTTCGCCCGACCTAGATCCAGTCGAATTACATGTTTCGAAGGAGCTGCCCCGGATCCGGCTGACTTGGGACAAGACGGCAAAGCTATCCCAGCTATCAACGCCATTTATGCGGGTGGATTTATCGAACTCACGCGAGCATACTGCCTCGCTGCGTTCCTTTGATGAGGAATAAGCCGATGCGTCTCGGTGCGAGAAGCGTTCCGATCGAGTTCTATGCAATCAGGATCGTCGCACCCGTCGCCGAGCGGCCCAGTGAAAGCCAAGTCGTCGGCTACCTTGCTGACCGGCCAATTTTTTCCACTGTCATAGACACTTTCGGCGACCACTATCACTACGTCGGTGTTGCACCGGGCCTTGGAGATGGGGGGTACGATGTCGAATCGTTTTCTCCTGGGGAATGAATTGTCGAGCCAGGATTGATCTACAGATCAGAGGACGGGGGGAGCTGAACAAATGGCCGATGCCAGATCGAAGCTGCGAGGGGACATCACATTGTCACCGGATGCCGATCCGGATTTGGGCCTGGCGCTATCGGAAGCTCCCGCTGTAGTCCGCTACCTTGCCTCTGTTGCGATGACCGCCGCCGCGACGACCGTGGCTGTCGGTATCGACAGCAGGGTGACGATCCCGAACCTCTCCCTCGTATTTGTGGTGCCGGTGATCATAGCGGCCGTTAGCTTAGGCTTGGGTCCGTCGCTCTGCTCGGCGATACTTGGTGCTCTCGCTTACAATTTCTTCCTGACAGAGCCTCGCTACACGCTGATCGTCGACGACCCGGCAAACGTCTGGGCGATCGGACTGCTTTTTGTCGTCGGACTTATCGTGAGCGGCGTAGCGTTTACCTCCCAGCGCAGGGCTACCGAAGCGGCACTTCTGAGGCGACAAGCGACAGTGCTACAAGGCTACAGCCGCGACGTCGCGGCAGCCGACAATGCGAAGGCCATCGTCTCAATCACGTCCCAAGCTCTTGCCGCGCTCTTCCAGGCTCCTGTCGTCGTCATTGTCGTATTGGATGGCAACGTGGTTTCCATTGAAAGAGCCGGTGACGTAGAGCCGCAGGAGGCCGAAATCGAGGTGGCGCGATCAGCGTTGACGACAGGGCTTGTCGTGAGCGCCGGAGTCTACCCGGCGTTGGCCTCACGCTTTGACTTTTGGCCTGTAGCAACAACAGCAGGAGGGCCGGGAGCTGCCATTGGGCTCTTATTCGACCCCGATGAACGTCCATCGGCACCCTCCACGTTAGTCGAAATCGTGGCGCGTTTTTTGGCCCTGGCCCTTGATCGTCAGCATTTCCGGGTTAGCCGCGAGGCTCGACCGTAAATCAAACCCAAGGTGGTTCGCGGGAAGGTCCGCGAACCACCTTGGATTTCTAGACTGGAAACTGAAACTCGCTCGTCCTACCGCTGGCAGGATGGCAACGGCCATGGAAGGCGCCTTGGCAAGGGGTTAGCTGTTTCGCGAAGCGCAACGCACTTTGGAGAAGCATCGGAACAAATCCTCCAATGCGAGATTGTCGACCTGAGGGCCCCACCAAAGGAGATGACAATGGCAAAACAGAAAATGCTCGACGACCTGTTTCACGACACGCTGAAAGACATCTATTTCGCCGAAAAGAAGATCCTGGCGACTTTGCCCAAGATGGCCAAGGCGGCACAAAGCGCCGACCTGAAAGCCGCCTTTGAAAAGCACCGCACCGAAACCGAGGGACATGTCGCGAGGCTGGAGAAGGTCTTCGGCGTCATCGGCAAGAAGCCCGCGGGCAAGACCTGCGCCGCCATCATGGGCATCACCGAGGAAGGCGCCGAGATCATGGAGGAGTACAAGGGATCCCCCGCCCTTGACGCCGGGCTGCTGGCCGCCGCGCAAGCGGTCGAGCACTATGAGATTTCGCGCTATGGCACGCTGAGGACCTGGGCCGGTGAACTCGGCCTCAACGAGGCGGTGACACTTCTCGAAGCGACACTGAAGGAAGAGAAGGCCACGGACGAAGCCCTGACGCAGATCGCGGAGTCGGCCGTGAACGTTGCAGCCGAGGCCGCATAGATCCGCAAGGATCGGTCGCCATGTCTGCAATGATCTAAGGTGTGTTGAGATTCAGGTCGGGCCGAGCCGCAATGCCGGGTTTCGAGAACCGGAGCGGACATGAAGTCCGTGAGCACCGGAAGCGGAAGCCCGGCGTTTGCGGCCGGCATCGCCTGAATGGCGATACACGTTAGCGCGGCTCACGCATCATGCTGAGATAGGTCGGATCGAACTCGGCGATTTCCTGCAGCCGATGCCAGTCGAGGATGGTCACCGTATGGTTTGCCCAGCTGACGACGCCGACCTTGCGCAAGGCGCCGATGACGCGGTTCATATGCACGACCGAGAGACCGAGCACGTCGGCCAGTTCAGCTTGCGACAACGGCAAATGGAAGCTCATGCCATTTGTGCGTTCGACCACCTGCAGCCGCACGAACAGCTCGCAGACGAGATGGGCGAGGTGCGATGTCTTGGAGCGTCGTCCCATCGCAACGATCCATTCGCGATGGATGGCGCCATCGACCAGCGTGTCCAGCCACAAGAGCCTGGTGAGGTGTGGCGCCTCCTCCGTGATCGCGCGAAGCCTGCTGTGGTCGGCGAAGATGACGTGACAGGGCGACAGCGCGACGATGCCATGATCCATGGTCTTCAGCAGGAAGGCGTGGAGGTCGACGAAGTCGCCCGGCACCTGCAATGAGGTGAACTGCCGGCCGCCATTTTCGAGCACCTTGTAGCGTGCCGCCAGCCCGTCGAGAATCAACGTCGAGTAGGTCGGCCGCGATCCGGAAGCGACGATATCCTGCCCGATGGCAAAATGCCTCTCGAAAGTCATCGCGCTGGCCAGCAGCGCTTTTTCGGCATCGGAAAGGGCGTCGTGCTGACCGAGGTTCAGATACAGGGGTTCAAGCACCGCAATCTCCAGCGAAGAGGCCTGAGGCCCGATCGCCAAGTGTGTCGCAAGCCGGGAGCGGCTTCGGGTGCACTAGGCCTTCGGACGATGATGGGCATTAACATTTGTTAGAGTGCGCTTGTTCGCCGGCCAATGCCACCGCTGATGGAACAACAACCCGGTTTGCAGATTGAAGGTTGAAACACTCAACGTTCCATCAAGTCGGGTCCAGTGCGTAGATGCCAAGATATTTCATGGATCTCCACAGTCGCGACGGCCTCACGGTCGACGAAGAAGGACAGCTGTTCGATACGCCCGAGCGGCTGCGGCGCGAGGCGATCCGCATCCTGCCCGACATCATCCGCGACGAGATGCTCGACGGCGACGGCGCTGCCATTACCCTCGAGGTGCGGGACGAGAGCGGAAATCGCGTCCTCGTGGCATCGCTGGTCATCTCCACGCAATGGTGCGACTGAGAATTTCTCAGCCCATGTCGGGACGAAATTGAGCCAGCCATCATTTGTAATCGCCAATGCTGCCACGCTGCCGCACCATCCCGGCAGGAGGATGCATTGAGATGACGATGTTCCCGAAAATGACGTACCGGCAGATCGCGGTACAATATGTCGACAGCAGAAGAACTCTGGCGACGCCGATATCGACGAAGCATGCGTTGCAGGCGCTGAAATCGGCGATGCCCGACTGCGCCCTCTCCGACCAGGAATTGGTGACCCTCGTGGCTGAGCTCGCCGTCGAGCGCGGCAGGAGCATTGATTTCGATATTCGGGCCGAAAGGGGCAGCGGCAAATGAAACGTGCGAAGGTCGACACCGAGCGCGACGAACGCGCCAAGCGAGAATCGCAGATCGTGATCGCCGCCGAGCGCGCGGCCCGTGAAGAAAAGACGGCCAAGCTGAAAGCGCTGCGCCTTGCCGCGCAACAGGCGGACGAGCCCGCGTCCACGGCCCGCGAGCCGGGGCGCCGGCGCGGTTGATTGCCGCGCAAGGCGCACGGCCAACTTCATCGACCCAACCACGGGGTTGCTGCGGGCTATTTGTGGGTCTCAACGTGAAATCCCGACCCTACAAGGCCAAGCCGGGCCTTTCGTGGCGGCTGAGTTAGCCACCACGGAAGGAAGCGGCATCAATCCTCATGCGGCGTAGCCGCCATAGCCGCGGGCGACGGCGCGGGCGCCGACCACCGGTTCGATATCCGGCCAGAGGATGCCGGCTGCTTGCGCAAATTCGACCAGCGCATGGCGCGCCTGCTCGATGGTGACATAGCCCGGAATGGCGAGGTCACACCCCTGCACCGCGTTGCGGTAAAGCGGACCTCGGCGGGAGGTCGTCCACTCGGTCAGGAAATCGTGCATCTCAGCCAGCGAGGCAATCTCGCGCTTGAAGCCGAGGCCGACGGTCAGTGCGACCGGTGAATGAAACAGCTTGTCGTGCATGAAGCGGGCTCCTGGTTATCACAGCGCCTGGAGAGATGTCCGGGCTGATCCACGAACGGGACGCCAGGAAACGCGTTGCGAGGCGCGAGGTTCCAGACGGACACCCTTGTTCCTGCTGTCGGCCGCGGCGGCCCGTCAGATCAAATCAGATACCTGCCAGAACCTAGCTTCCGCTTGCGCCCATCGGCGGCATACCCGCCAGGCGCGTCGCCCTTTTCACTGGCGGCTGAGGATGCAATGGAGATAATAATCCGGCTGGATATTCTGACGCCCCATCGAACGAAATGTAGGCCCTCGCCTGGCGGCCGTCGCGCCACCAGTCATAAGATTTTGCAACCGGTGCAAGTTTGAGTTCGGAGTGAGTCCGCAAATGCCCAAAATGCCTCAGGCCGGCCAGCGCCTGAATTTTCCACCGGCAGCCCCAACCCAGAAGCCGGTCCTCGTCGAGCGATCCGGCGAAAGCTGTCGAATTCGCACCTTGCGGCCAGGCGAAGTCAATGAGCGCTTCGCACGCTGGTTGGCCGATCCCGCCGTCGCAGCAGGATTGAACATGACCGCTGCACCGCTGGGCCTCGAATCGTTTCGCGCCTATGTCGGAAGTTTCGACAACGTGCGGCGTAACTTGCTGGCGATCCGCACTCTCGATGACGACGAGCCGATCGGCTTGATCATGACGGAAATTGATCCTCGCCACCGCATTGGGTCGCTACACCTGATAGTCGGTGACGCGGCACATCGACGGCTTCAGGTTTCGTTCGAGGCGACGCGCATCGCGATCTGGCACATGTTCGTTGAACGTGGGGTGGAGAAATTGATGTTCGAGCCGCTCGCCCGCAATCAGGCAGCGGTGGCCGCATGTCGGCTTGGGATGCTGCGCCAGGAAGGCGAACTGCTCGCGCACAGGCTCGATTCCAAAACTGGCGAGCGACTGGATCAGTTGATCTTCGCGCTTACGCTTGACGAGTTCAAAAACCGGGTACGTGCGGTGGCAAAACTTCCCGTTTTCGAGGGACCGGACCTGAGGCGAAACTTCGTGCGCGAAATAGCTAGGTCGTATGGTCGTAAGCAGACTTAGAACCGGTACGAAATTCCGAAGTTCAAGGTTCCGAATCTCGGTTTGAAGTCAATGGAGTTGGCGACCTCCACCTTGTCAAAAAGGTACTCGACATACTCCATTTTGAATGACCAGTTCGGTGCGAAGACATATTCCGCGCCAGCGCCGAATGCGCCACCAACAAGCGTCTTGTTCACCGTTTCGGTCCCGCCGAACGCGAAATCCGCCGACGCTTCAACACGGGTGACCGCGACACCTGCCGTGCCGTAGAGCAACAGTTGGTCCGAAGCCAGGAAACCCGCGCGTGCACGCGCCGATGCGACCCAGTCCAGATCATAGGTATAGGAATTGGTCTTGCCGCCGAACAGTGGGTCTATTGCCGTCTGGTCATGAAAGCCGAGGAAGTCGAGGCTCGCCACGCCACCGTATACAAACTGGCCAGACTGCCAATCGTGACCGACAAAAACACCACCGACAAATGCGTTCTCGTTGAAGTCCGAGCCGCTTACGGCGAAACCGCCATCAAAACCCGGGTGTGAAAATCCTGCCCCGACTTCGGCACCCGCATAGTAGCCGGTCCAGTTGACCTCTTGCGCATTTGCTGGCGCGACAAGAGCCGCAAGAGCAACGGATGCATAGAAAACTTTGATCATGAAATGCCCCAACCCAACCCCACCATAAACGCGCGGCTTCGAAAAAGCTGTAGCAATGCCGTCACAGTCCGTCACTCACAGATGGCGAAGCCGGCATTGTCGAGAACAATGCAGGCCGCCGCCACAAGGGCCATCACATCTGATCGTGGTGAGGCTCTTTCGTTTGTCCAACCATTTTCGCCAGTTCCGAAAATGACGGGATGTCCGCTTCGCCTTGTGCGCTGTTTGCGATCTGTAAGAGCCGTATCGGGAAGCAGATCGCGTCGCGATTGGCTGGCGACATATCTTCATAGGTCCGCTCGTCACCCCTGACGGAGGCCTGCGCCTTTTGCAGGGCGGCGTCGATATCGTCGATCGAAAGCAGGCCTTTGTGGACCAGCAAATTGTTGATCGAGGCGAGTGCCATCATCACCCCCTCGAGCTGAAGATTGGCGACATTCATGGCCGAGCACTTTTTCCGCTGCTCGAGGTTCCCCGACTCGCTGAATCTTGCCCATCTGACTGATGCGTCTTGTCGTTCACTTCATCGGTGGGCCGCGTCAGTCCAATCCCGCTCCTGGGCTTCTTGTTGCCAGCCGCATCCTGGGAAAATGCATCCGACGGGTCGGCGCCTGTCTTGGCGGGATATTTCGTTGCTCCAGTTTCGCGATGGTTTTCATTGCCAGACATTTTCGGTTCTCCAGTGTGATGACCGATAACAGCCCCGCGCGCTGCGAGTTCCCCGTCCATTGGGACATTCCCTGACTGCCGGTCGTTGGCCAGCAAAGGAGACGGGCAAGGCCAGCTATTGGTGTTGCATCGTCCCGGATCACGCTGCCCCCTTTTTGATACCCTTAGGGACTGCGTAACGCCGTGGATTTTCAATGGTTCCCCCGACAGCGAAGCCCGTTGATGGTTGCCCGTCACCCGCCATGGCGCTGCGCCCGGTTCGATCCAACGGGTATCGCCGGGACTAGGCCGCACGCGAAAAATATCCAGCCCTGTTTATCGCCAATCGCCTGGAACAAAGGCGATGGGCGCAGATTAGTTCGACAGCACATGTGTGCCTAAACAAGGAACGATCGAATGAAAACTCGCCTAATGCTGGCCTCGCTGGCCACAGCCACAGCCATGGCTTTCGCACTGCCCAGCTTCGCCGCCGACAGCGCGCAAGACTTTGTCGACAAGGCCGCCGCAGGCGGAATGTTCGAAGTCGATTCGAGCAAGATCGCCGAAGCCAAAGCACAGGATCCAGGCGTCAAGGACTTCGCGCACAAGATGATTGAAGATCATGGCGCGGCCAATGCCAAGCTGGAAACGATCGCCGGCGAGCAGAAGCTGAAAGTGCCGACGCAACTGGATGCCAAGCACAAAGCCGATCTGGACGCTCTGCAAAATGGCAAGGATCCCTTCGACGGATCGTACGTCCAGATGCAACGCGATGCCCATTCCGACGCCGTGACGCTGTTCGAGAGCTATGCCAAGGACGGCGACAACGCCGAGCTGAAGACGTTCGCCCAGGAGACCGTGCCGACACTCAAGGCACACAAGGACATGATCGAAAAAATCGCGGCGGCCCTCGACACCAAGACGTCGAGTTCAGAGACGCCGAAAGTTACGGTCGGCGACACGCCCGATGCGACCCCTCCCCTGTCCGGCGCGAACAGCTTCACCGAGGACCAGGCCAAAGGCCGCATCCAGGATGCGGGCTTCTCGGATGTCTCGAAGCTGACAAAGGACGATCAAGGCATCTGGCGCGGACAGGCGAACAAGGACGGCAAGAGCACCACCGTGGCACTGGACTACAAGGGCAACGTCGTTGCCGGAACCAAGTAAAACAACGATCAAGGAGACCAAAGCATGAAAACGGTAACCGGACTTTTCGACAACTACGATGATGCCTCTAGCGCCGTCGCCAAACTTGAGGCCAGCGGTGTTCCGCACTCGGATATCAGCATCGTCGCCAACAACGCGAAAGACCGCGTCCATCGCGATGGCTCCAAGGCTGCAGACGATGCCGCCGGTGGCGCAGGCCTTGGCGCCGCGATCGGCGGAGCTGGCGGACTGCTGGCAGGGCTTGGCTTGATGGCCATACCTGGTGTTGGCCCGGTCGTGGCCGCTGGGTGGCTGGCTGCCACCGCGGTTGGTGCTGTCGGTGGTGCAGTCGTCGGGGGCGCCGCAGGGGGGCTCGTCGGCGCTCTCACGGATTCCGGCGTCACGGAAGACGATGCCCATGTCTATGCCGAGGGAGTGCGTCGCGGCGGCACATTGGTAACGGCCAAGGTCGACGAACAGTTGGCTCCCAATGCCGAACGGATTCTGAGCCAATCCAAGTCCGTAAATCTGGAAGACCGCAGAGGCGAATATCAGGCCGGCGGCTGGACCGGCTTTGATGCTGACGCGGAAAGCTACCCGGCAAATGAAATCGGGCGCGACCGCGGCCACGACGTCAATCGAGTCTAGTTGATAAGACCTCCCGGTCGAAACTTCGAACTTCGTCCGGGAGGTTTCGTTGCATGCGCAGTACGTTCCCGACGGCCGGGGACATCCCGGCTAACGCATCAGCCCCGCTGCGCGCAAAGCGTCCTCTATCACCTTGGAAACACTTTTGACCGAGTCCGCCCGACGGTCGGGCTGCGGTTGCGCGACGCGCGCTGCCCGGACATTTTCAGCCGGCGTATAAGGGAGCAGAGCCGTTCCCGATGCGGGTCGTCTCGGGGCCTTCTCGAGATCAGGCTCACTGGCATCGGTAAGTCCCCAGAAGCCAGCGATCCGGCGTGTTGATGATATTCCTACATCCAGCATGAATGGCGCTGCGACGCCCAGGCCATCATCACCCGACGTCTTCAAGGGTGTGCCATGGCCCATGCCAGCGATGGTGTATGTTTCGATCAGTTCGTTGCCATCGGCATCGCACCACACCTGTCGCATGTGCCCATCGACCGTCTCTTTTCGCGTTGGGCCGGCGTCCACGCCGTGTACGCCTTGCCACTGGGCAAGGATGGAACCGGCATTGGAAGACGCCACAGTATTGTCGGCCGTGCCCTGCCAGATCGAGATCTTTGGCCAAACCCCTTCGTGCGGGGACGCGGCGCTCAAGCGCTGCTGGAGCCCAGTCTTCGATGGGCCGCCATGGCCGCGCATGCGATCGAAAGCCTGGGGGATCGTCGATGCGCTGCCATAGGCAAGTCCTGCAATAATCGCTCCGCCGGCGAACACGTCAGGGTATGTCGCCAGCATTGCCGTTGCCATCGCTCCCCCGGCGGAGAGCCCGGTGATGAAAACGCGCCGGCGGTCGAGGCCATGCCTTGTCACCATGGCTTCGATCATCTGGCGGATGGAGAGCGCTTCGCCGCGGTCGCGTGTTACATCTTCGGGCACGAACCAGTTGAAGCAGAGATTGGGATTGTTGCCACGCTGCTGCTCCGGAAAGAGCAGCGCAAACCCCTGTTCGGCCGCCAGCTTCGACCACCCGGATCCATGATCGTATCCATCAGCGGTCTGCGTGCAGCCATGCAGGACGACAACCAACGCAGCGCCACGCGTGAGATTCTCAGGAACGTATGAGCGCGCACCCAAGGCACCGGGATTGGATCCGAAACCAGCTATGTCGGACAAGCGGTCGTCGTGGCGTTGCGGTGAAAGAACCGTTCGGCCCCGCATTGCGGTCAGGCGGGTGATTGTGTCTGAGATGTTTCGCAAATCGAGATCCTTGACCGCCAGGGTGGCGAAACCGCGCACAATGCACGTTCAGGCAACATCGTTGCTGCACTGCACAATAACAAGCTTACGTTGGGTCAGGCAACCAGGGCACGAAGCGCTGGCCGAGCTTGGCATCGACTGTCCGAAGGAACCAAAGTCTTGGGAGGAGCTTCATGGATTGAGCGTCGCGAGGGCGCGCATCGGACATTCAGGAGGACGAAATGGGTTTTTTCAGCAAGGTGTTTTCGGGTCTGACCGGCAGAAGAGCGGATCACAAGAAGGAAACGGGAGACATGCGCAAGGCGACAGGCGCGGGGCCCGCCCTCGCGGCACACTCCAAGGACGCAAGAACCTCCGCTGCCACCGGGCAAAACCCGCAAGCCGCTAGGAAGAAAGCGCCTAAGTGAAGAAGGAAACGCGTTCCACCCCGCCTTGCCGGGTGTTCTTGGTCGGCTGAAAGCGAACTGCCCTGCTGAGCCAGTTTCATTTCCATGAACCTGGCGGGTCGACATTGGGGGAACCGTCCTGCGAGTTCCTTGTTGTTCTTCACACAACCGGAGATATCACCGATGCCGAAGGACCAGAACAAAGCCCAGGATACGTATCGCGAGGCGATGCATCTCGCAGAGACGACGGACGTATCGCCGAAGCAGGCGAAGGATTTGTTGCGCGAGCATGGCGACGACAAGAAGAAGGCCGCCGAAAAGGCAAAGAATTTCAAGGCCGAAGGCTAGCGCCCCCACGCCCGCCGGCAACACGCAGGTAGAGGCAGTCCGCTCTTGTTATGACCTTTGGCTCTCTTGGGTATGGGTAGAAACCGCCGGGTCAATCTCCTCGTCGATTGCCTTTGCGATGTACTCCTTCAGGTCGCCTACCTCATCCCAAATGTCTTCAGCGGCGATGCCTTTATCGTTGGCATCCGCAATGCATTGGCTGGCCAGTTCTTCCGCGGCGTCGACACCAACCGGCACGATGGTGGGCTTCTCGAGTACGTGCTCCTCGATCCAGTCTCCGACAAAATGCGCGGTTCGGTTGACCATGAGGTCGGCATCTTCGGACAGGTCCGCCTCGCCCTTTGGATCCTCGGTCGACGCATTCATGGAACTCACCGCGTTGATGGACTTATTCTCAAACGCCCGTCCGCCCCCAAAGATGCACTGGGTTGGCGATAATTATTGTCATCCCCGTTTGCTGGTCCATCAGCCAGGCGGGCGGATTCAACGTCAGGGGAACAGGTGTCACGCACCCGCGTTGTCAGTCACGCTTCGGGGACAGGTTCGAGGACGTCAGGCGGCGGGCGATGAATGACTTAGTGTTCAAGACATCGGGCAAGGTGCGCCCGCGCGAATGCGCCAATGCGCTGCCCGATCCCATCGGTCAACGACGCATGCGAGTTTCCGGTCGACTGGTCGCGCGCCAGACACAGGATGCACCATCCGTCCGCACGCGAATTGCTGCCAGCAGCGCGCGAGGCGAAGGCAAGACCTCTTGGCCGGCCCAAAAAGGCCTTTGTCGCGATGGCCGCTCTGCCGGCGTCCTGTCTGCACGCGCAGATGAGTAAGGCGCGACCAGTGGCCTCGAAGGTAACGCAGAACCAGCAGCCGCCCGGCAACCGCTCCTCCTTGATCGATGGAGAAGCGGCCAGTCGCGCTGCATCAACCACAGAGGCCAGTAAGGCCAGCCTGAAATCTGAGCAAGGCGAGCGTGGGCGCGACGCGGCCTGGCCATCGCAGATCCCGGCGCTCGGCTGGAAAGATATTTTCTGGCGGCTGTGGGAAGAGTTCAACAAGGACCGGGTTCTGCTGGTCGCGGCCGGCGCCACCTTCTATCTGTTGCTGGCGCTGTTCCCGGCCCTGGCGGCGTTCATTTCGATTTATGGTTTTGTCGCGGATCCTATCACTGTCGCAGATCATGTCGCCTATCTCGGCGGATTGCTGCCATCGGGCGGCCTCGATCTCATTCGCGGCCAGTTGCAGGCATTGGCCAGCCAGAAGCCGGGCGCTCTCGGGACCGGCTTTTTCGTCGGCCTCGGCATCGCCCTGTGGAGTGCCAACAGCGGCATGAAGGCGCTCTTCGACGCCATGAACATAGCTTATGAGGAACGCGAGAAGCGCAGCTTCATCACCCTCAACCTGATGTCGATCCTGTTCACGGTCGGAGCCTTGATGATCGGCATCGTCCTGTTGCTGACGGTGGGCGTTGTTCCTGCATTGCTGCGCTACTTCTACCTGGATGGGTGGACGGAAGCGCTCGTTGCGGTGTCTCGCTGGCCAATATTGGTGGGCGCGATGCTGACCGGCATCTCCCTGCTCTACCGCTTCGGTCCAAGTCGGGAGCGTGCGAAATGGCGGTGGCTGAGCTGGGGCGCTCTCATTGCGACGGCGGTGTGGATCTCAGCTTCATGGCTCTTCTCGTTCTATCTGCAGCATTTTGCCAATTACAACGCAACGTACGGATCGCTTGGCGCGGTCGTCGGTTTGATGATGTGGACGTGGATTTCAGTCATCATTCTCATCGCTGGAGCCGCAGTCAATGCCGAGATGGAACATCAGACGGCAGTGGACTCCACCACGGGCCCGGCGCGGCCGATGGGGGAGCGCGGTGCAGTGGTTGCCGACACTCTGGGCAAGATTGCGGATTGAGGTGCCCTCTGGCTCAGGTTTCGTCGACGCAACAGCCCGTCGCCGGATTGCCGCGTTACGTCTCGTCGGCTGAAGGGTGTCGAATTGGCGATCGAGGGAACCGTTCTGGGTGGGAGACCAATGGGGCCTCCGGTGATATAACTCCAACACATCTGGCGCGTCTACCGCGCGGCGAAACGGGGGCCGCCACTCTTATGCAGCCTGTGCAGCCTGGCGTCGATCATTTGAGAACGATCGGCTGGACGATGGCAGTCCTTCACCCCTCCGATGTCGGCGAGGGCGTCTATCTCGCCCCCGGCACGGCTGGATTTGGCTGTGCCAGGTGGGCAGTGAGCACAGCCAAATCCGATTGCAGGGCTAGCCCAGCTTGACCTTTGGCTCACGTGCCCACCAGCGCAGTTCGCCAAGCCTGGTGACAAATCCCGCGACATCCTTGACCGACGCGAGCCGGACAACCGCCTCATCCTCGACCACGCCCGCCTTCGCCAGCAGCGGCGCTGCCGCCTCGACGAAGCCGATGAATTTGCAATGCGCGAAGGCGTCCGCGACAAAGTCGCGGGCCGTCGATTCCTTCAACAGGTCGGCCATTGCCGGCTTTGCCGGCAACAGTGCGACCGCGTCGTAGAGCACCGAAGGTCCGCCTGATATCATCTGCTGTGCGTCGATCCAGCTCCCGTCGCTCGCCGTGGCGCCGCCGACCTTTGGCGCGATGATCTCGAAGCTTGCGCCGGCTTTGGTCAGCGCCTGCACGATCGCCTTCAGCAAGCCGGCGTCCGTTCCGTCGGTCACCAGAATTCCGAGCTTGCGGCCCTCGAAACGACCGGGGCCGTTCTTGAGAATGCTGAGCGAGTCCATAGCACCGAGGTCCCGGCGCGTCGGCACAGCCGCATCGGCCGGCTTCGGCATCGCTTTCAAGCCTAGCGCATCCGCCACCTTGCCGGCCAGCCCGTCATCGATGTTCAGAAGGTGGGACACGATACGCTCGCGGATGACCGGAGTTCGCACCTTGCTCAGTTCGAATGTCAGCGCCGAGGCGATGTGGTCTTGCTCCACGGGCTGCTGGCTGATGTAGAACTGGCGCGCCTGACTGTAGTGGTCGGCAAAGGTTTCCGACCGCAACCGCGCCTTGGGCTCGGCTTCGACTTCAGCGAACGACCGGAACCCCTTGGCCGGCGATTCACGCGGGCCTTCATCCCATGAATTCGGCTGATAGTTGGCGCGGCCGACCGGATTGCGCATTGCCATATGCCCATCCTGCTGGAAGTTGTGGAAAGGGCACTTCGGTGCATTGATCGGAAGGTGGGTGAAGTTGGTGCTTCCGAGCCGTTTGATCTGCGTGTCGAGATAGGAGAAATTCCGCCCCTGCAGCAGCGGATCATTGGAGAAGTCGACGCCGGGCGGCACGTTCTGCGTCATGAATGCGACCTGCTCGGTCTCGGCGAAGAAATTGTCGGGCATGCGATCGAGCACCAGGCGACCGACCGCGATCGGCGGCAGCACCTCCTCGGGAATGAGTTTCGTCGGATCGAGGATGTCGAAGTCGAAACTGTCGGCGAAGGCCTGGTCGAAGAGTTGGAGCTGCAGCTCCCACTCCGGGAAGTTGCCGGCATGAATCGCGTCCCATAGGTCGCGACGATGGAAGTCGGGGTCGGCACCGTTGATCTTGACCGCCTCGTTCCAGGCAACCGACTGGAGGCCAAGCTTTGGCTTCCACAGAAACTTCACGAAGGTCGACTCGTCCTTGGCGTTGAGCAGCCGGAACGTATGGACACCAAAACCTTCCATAAAGCGCAGTGAGCGTGGTATGGCCCGGTCGGACATCGCCCACATGATCATGTGCATGCTTTCGGGGGTGAGCGAAATGAAATCCCAGAAATTGTCATGCGCGGTCTGCGCCTGCGGGAAGTCGCTGTTCGGCTCCGCCTTCGCGGCATGGATCAGGTCGGGAAACTTGATCGCATCCTGGATGAAGAACACCGGGATGTTGTTGCCGACAATGTCCCAGTTGCCCTCCTTGGTGTAGAGCTTTACGGCGAAGCCACGCACGTCCCGCGCGAGGTCGGCGGAGCCCTTGTTGCCGGCAACCGTCGAGAAGCGGACAAAAGCCGGCGTCTTCTCACCAGCGCGCTGGAAAATATCGGCCCGCGTGTATTTCGCCAGCGATTCATAGGTTTCAAAGTAGCCGTGGGCACCGTAGCCACGCGCGTGGACGACGCGTTCGGGAATGCGTTCGTGATCGAAATGGAAGATTTTTTCGCGGAAGTGGAAGTCCTCGAGTGTTGTCGGGCCACGGGCGCCGATCTTGAGCGAGTTCTGGTCGTCGGAGACCGGCCCGCCCTGTGCGGTCGTAAGCACCGGCGTCGAGCCGGCTGCGACCTGGTGCAATTCCCCACCTTCGCCGCGGTTCAGTTTCTGATCGTGGATCGTGGCCGATTTTGATACTTGCTTCGCCATGCCGGGAATTCCTTGAGGTTGAACGCGCGGGCTGCGCTGTTTCCTCAATGTCCCGGACGACAATGCGTTCCTTGAAGGCTTCCCTCGGCGATCGAACCACGCATTCGGCCTGCAAACGGCGCCTGCGACCACGCAGCGGTGTCGAGAGCCTTTGATCCTGCCTCGCCGAGCTTCACGCCGCTCCCTACGAACTGCTCACCACACCGCTCAACATCTCGTTCGTTCAGGGCCTTGCAGCGACGGGCCAAGCCGCGGAAGCATTTTCACCTATCGAGGAGACGATCCAGCAAGCCGAGATAAGCGGCGATCTTTGCTGGATGCAGGAGCTGCTGCGCGTGAAGGGCAGCCTGTTTCTCGCGGCTCCGCGCCCTGATCCAGACGAAGACGCGGAGCTCTGTTCGCCTGTCGTTGGAGCTCAGCAATCGTCAGGGAGCGCTGGCATGGGAGTTGCGGACCGCTGTCGACCTTGCCTCCCTGTCAGGTGCTCGCGGCACGAGGCGGCCCGAGCACTTCTCCAGCCAATTTCCGCGCGGTTTGGGAAGGGCTTGCAGACAGACGATTTGCACTCAGCCGCGCATATGCTGGCAACGCCGAACCAGACCAGAACGGACCGCCATATCTCGACGTTCGAGCAACGGATGAGGAACGTCACTCGTCGCCAAGCGTTTGAACGTTGCGGACACGCCAATACGAGAAACCCATTTGGCTTTCCGGCGCGCGGATCATTCCTCACCCCCTTGTCGCCTTCGCATCGCGCTACGATATTGTCGATCGCGCCGGCCTTGCGGAACAGGGTTGCCGGCGTAATTGAAAATGGTTGAAGGACGAGCCCGGAACGTGCATGGCGCGGCGGGCAGAACGATTACGTGGGAAAATCTGAATGACGACGGATACGAAAGCGACGGAAACCAAGGCATTCGAGGCCGATGTCTCGCGGCTGCTGCACATGATGGTGCACTCGGTCTATTCCGACAAGGACGTGTTCCTGCGCGAGCTGATTTCCAACGCCGCAGACGCCTGCGAGAAGCTGCGTTTCGAGGCTGTCAGCCGCCCCGAACTGCTGGGCGACGACCCCAAGCCGCGCATTTCGATTTCGGCCGATCCAGACAACAAGGAAATCATCGTCGAGGATAACGGCATCGGCATGAGCCGCGACGACATGGCCGAGGCATTGGGCACGATCGCCCGCTCGGGCACGCGCGCCTTTATCGAGCGCGTCGGCGCAGCTACAGAGGACACGCAGCTCATCGGCCAGTTCGGCGTCGGCTTCTACTCCGCCTTCATGGTGGCTGAGCGGGTCGACGTCATCAGTCGCCTCGCGGGAAGCGAAGAGGCCTGGCGTTGGTCGTCCGACGGCAAGGGTTCGTATGAGATCGCACCCGCCCCGCTCGAAGCCGCACCCAAGCGCGGCACCCGCGTGGTGCTGCATCTGATGGACGACGCCGTCTCCTACACCGGCTCCTACCGGCTCGAGCAACTGGCCAAGTCGCAGTCGGGCCATGTGCCGGTGCCGATCACGCTCGTCGAAAAACCCGGCGCCGAGGCGCGCGACATCGCCGATGGCACGGCACTCTGGGTGCGGCCAAAGAGCGAGATCAAACCCGAGGAATACACCGATTTCTACCGTAGCGTCGCCGGCCAGTATGACGAGCCGGCGGCCACCATCCATTTCCGCGCCGAGGGCCGGCAGGAATACTCCGTGCTCGCCTTCGTGCCGGGCTCGCGTCCGTTCGATCTGTTCGACCAGGACCGCAGGGGCCGCATGAAGCTCTATGTACGCCGCGTCTTCATCACCGACGATGCCGACCTTCTGCCGCGCTATCTGCGCTTCGTGCGCGGGCTGGTCGATTCCGCCGACCTGCCGCTCAACGTCTCGCGCGAGATGATCCAGGAAAGCCCGCTGCTGGCCGCCATCCGCAAGGGCCTGACCAGCCGCGTGCTGGGCGACCTCGCCAAGTTGGCGGAGAACGAGGCCGAGGCCTATGCCAAGATCTGGGACAATTTCGGCGTCGTTCTCAAGGAAGGGCTCTACGAGGATTACGAGCGGCGCGAGCAATTGCTGAAGCTCGCCCGCTTCCGCTCGACCACATCAGGCGAAGGCTGGCGCAGCCTGGCCGACTATATCGCTGCGATGAAGGAAGGCCAGAAGGCGGTCTTCTTCATGGCCGGCGATGACCGCGCGCGGCTCGCAGCCTCGCCGCAGCTCGAAGGCTTCAAGGCGCGCGGCATCGAGGTGCTGTTGCTCACTGACCCTGTCGACAGCTTCTGGGTGACGATGGCGCCGGACTTCGACGGCAAGCCGTTCAAGTCGGTGACCCAGGGCGTGGCGGAACTGTCCGACATCCCGCTGCTCGACGACGCAAAGAAGCCGGACGGGGCGGCGACACCGGAGGTCGATGGCTTCCTCGCTTTCGTCAAGTCGGCGCTTGGTGACGCCGTCTCGGATGTGAAAGCCTCCGACCGGCTGACCGAAAGCGCGGTCTGCCTCGTCGCGCCCGAACATGGCCCCGACCGGCAGTTCGAACGGCTGATGAACGCCGCCGGCCGCCTCGACAAGGCGGCCAAACCGATCCTCGAAATCAACCCGCGCCACGAGCGCGTGCTGGCGCTAGCCAGCCTCGGCGACGACGAGCAGGCCTTCAAGGACGACGCGGCTCATCTTCTCTATGACGAGGCACGCGTACTCGACGGCGACAAGCCGGCGGACGCCCGGGCGTTTTCGCAGCGTCTGGCGCGGCTGATCGCACGCGGCATCTCGAAGGGCTGAGCTTCCCTGGCGACCACCGGAGCTGCTGCGATGCCGTTCGCCGACCGAGTTTCGGCGTCCATTGCAGCCGGTGCGCACCCGATGTCCACTGGCTCAATCGCCGACTGTAGACATCGGGCCTCCAATCACCCAATCTTGGCCCGGGAACAAACAGGCGCTTCAAAGAAAGCGCACCGGGTGGTCATGAAACGACGACGGACATTGTATGATCCGCGACTGGCTTGGCTACTGGTCGCGCCGGTGCTTTTGCTGCTGATCTTCTTCCTGGTGCTCCCTATAGCCGTGATGGCGGCCTACACCTTCTTTACCTTCGTCACCGCCGGCGTGGAAACCAGCGCGCTGACGACGGCGAACTGGCATGAATTCCTGACCGACAGCTATTATTCCGGCTTCCTGTTGAAGACGCTGAGGGTCGGGGCCATCACGGCGGTGCTCTGCGGGGTGCTCGGCTATTTTCCGGCCTATTTCATCTGGGCGACCACCTTCAAGCACAAATGGCTGCTGCTTCTCCTGCTCATCGTGCCGTTCTGGATCAGCTTCACCATCCGCACCTTTTCGTGGATCAACATCCTGGGCGAACAGGGCGTCATCAACGTTTCGCTGATGAAATTGGGTATCATCAGCGAGCCGCTACCGATGCTCTACAACGAGGGCGCGGTCATCCTCGGCATGCTGCACTTCCTGCTGCCCTACATGATCCTCAACGTCTATGTCAGCCTTGAAAGCATCGACCGCACACTGATCGCGGCGGCCCGCTCGATGGGCTGCACCAGCGCGCAGGCGTTCCGCGAGGTGACGCTGCCGCTTTCGTTGCCGGGCCTCGCGGCAGGCCTGCTGCTCTGCTTCGTGCTGGCCGCCGGCAGCTATGTAACGCCGCAATTGCTGGGTTCCGGCCGCGACGCGCTGTTCGGCAATTTGATCTACGACACGATCATGGGCGAGCTGAACTGGCCGATGGGTGCCACGCTTTCGATCGTGCTGTTCACCGTGCTCGGCTTCTTCGCCGCTGCCTACACGCGCTACATGGGCATGTCGCAGATCGTCAAAGGACTGGGTGGATGAAGGCGCGGCGCAAGCAGGAAGGAAGATGGGCCTGGCGTCTGACCGGCTTCGTCACGCTCTGCGTCTACATCTTCATGTTCGCGCCGATCGTGGCGACGGTGATCCTGTCATTCAACGCCTCGATGTTCGGCGGCTTCCCGATGACCGGCTTCAGCCTGCAATGGTACGGCAAGCTGATGGCCAATGAGCAGGTGCTGACCGCTTTCCGCACCTCGCTGTGGATCGCGGTGGTCACCGCCGCCGTTACCACGGCAATAGGCGTCGTCACGGCATTCGCGCTGGTACGCTTCGAATTCCCTGGCAAGCAGGCGTTGAGCACGCTGGTGATCCTGCCCGCGCTGGTGCCGGAAACCATTCTCGGCGTCGGTCTTTTGGTGCTGATCAAGGCGATCGACCAGCCGAGAACCATGCTTTTGCTGGTGCTCGGCCATATCCTGCTCGCCGTCCCCTATGTGGTGCTGATTACCCAGGCGCGCATGGTCGGTATCCGGCGCGTTTATGAGGAAGCGGCACTTTCGCTCGGCGCCTCGCGTTTTTCATCCTTCCGCGAGATCACGCTGCCGCTGCTCGTCCCCGCCGTCGTTGGCGGCGCGCTGCTCGCCTTCACCATCTCGTTCGACAATACGTCGGCCAGCCTGTTCTGGCGGCCGGCGGGTGTCGAGACCATGCCCACCCAGATCCTTTCGATGCTCAAGATCTCGATCAGCCCGGAGATCAACGCACTCGGCACCGTGATGATCCTGGTGACCGTCGGCATCCCGCTGCTCGGCGGCCTGGTTCTGCAAAGCCTGACCAGATTGAAAAGACGCGGCGAACCCAAGGAGGAAGCACGATGAAACTGTCCAACGGCAAGCGGCTTGAACGGCTGCACGATAGGTATCAAAACGGCGATCTGAGCCGCCGCACTTTCCTGACGCTGACCGCCGCTGCGGCGGCCGCGGTGGGCCTCGACATGCCCTGGATGAGGCAGGCCCTCGCCGCGGTTGAAGAGGTCCGCTTCGACGGCTGGGGCGGCACGGTTCAGGATGCGATCGACAAATATGCCTTCAAGCCCTACACCGCCAAGACCAAGATCAAGGTGGTCCAGGGCACGTTCGGCGACGAGGACGAGATCATCACCAAGATCAAGACCGCCAAGCCCGGCGACTACCAGGTCATCCATTCTTCCGGCGTCAACTATTACATCAAATATGTGAACGGCGGCCTGACCTCGGAGATCAATGAGGCCAACATTCCGAACATGGCGAATGTGCTGCAGCCAATGATCGATCCGTTCCGCAAGCTGACGCCGAAACTCTCGGCCGTGCCTTATGACTACGGCACGACAGGCATCGCCTACAACACCAAGGTGATCTCGCCCGAGGAAGCCAAGGAAAAGGGTGCCGCACTGCTGCTCGACAAGAAATACGCGGGCAAGGTCGGCGGTTATGACGACATGACCACGCGCGTCTGGTACGCCGCACTCGCCACCGGACAGGACCCGAACAACCTCAAGGACATGGACGCGATCTGGGCCAAGGTGCGCGAGACGCGAGACCTCGCCAAGAAGTTCTGGAGTTCCGGCGCGGAACTGATGGACCTGCTTTCCAAGGGCGAGATCGTGGTAACCGACGCATGGTCGGGCCGCGTCGCCGCATTGCAGGACCAGGGCCATCCGATCGGCTATCTCGACCCCGTGGGTTCCTATGCCTGGATGGAGGACATGCTGATCCTGAAAGGCTCGCCCATGGCCGAGTGTGAGGAGTTGATCAACTTCATGCTCGACCCGGCGACCGCCATCGCGGTGGCGGAGGGCCAGAGCTATCCGCCATCGCTCGACCCGACAAAAGTCAAGCTGACCGAGAAGATCGAGAAGCTGCCGGCCTTTGACAAAACGGGCACGATGAAGGCGTTGACCTTCGCCGACCCGGTCTACTGGGCGAGCAATGAGGACGCCTGGAACAAGCAGTGGCACAGGATCTCGAAAGGTGCCTGACAGCCACGACTTTTCAGGGGTACCCCGGCCGGCCGCGGCCGGGGTGGCAAGGTCCGGTGCGGGCGGATCCGCTCAGGGCGGCGCGGAGACGAGCCAGCCGGCGGTCGAGTTCCGCGACATCGACATCGCTTATGGCAAGTTCGTGGCGGTGCGCGATTTCTCGCTGTTGATCCGCAAGGGCAGCTTCGTCACCCTGCTCGGGCCTTCAGGTTGCGGCAAGACCACGATCCTTCGTTCCATCGCAGGCCTGGTCGACATTTCGGGCGGCCAGATCATGATCGACGGGCAGCGGGTTGACGACGTGCCGATCTACAGGCGCAATATCGGGCTGGTCTTCCAGAGCTACGCACTATTCCCGCACAAGAACGTGTTCGACAATGTCGCCTTCGGCCTGAAGTACCGCAATGTGCCGAAGCCCGAAATCGCGCGCAAGGTCGCCCAGGCGCTCGAAATGGTGCGGCTGCCGGGTAGCGAGAAGAAGCTGCCCTCGCAACTGTCGGGCGGGCAACAGCAGCGCATCGCACTCGCCCGCGCCATCGTCTTCGAGCCGCAGGTGCTGCTGCTCGACGAGCCGCTGTCGGCGCTCGACGCGAACATGCGCGAGGAAATGCGCGTTGAGATCAAGAAGATCCAGAAGCAAACCGGCATCACCGCTATCTTCGTCACGCACGACCAGGAAGAAGCGCTCTCCATGTCGGATCGCATCGTGGTGATGAACGCCGGCGCAGTGGAGCAGATCGGAACCCCGCAGGAGGTCTACGAGGCACCAGCCACGGCCTTCGTCGCCGACTTCCTCGGCAAGGCCAACATGCTGGCAGGGACCGTGAGGAGATCCGGCCAAGGGACAGCGGTGGTGCTTGCCACCGGCCAGACGATCAACGTGGCCAGTCCACAGCCGCTTGCCGACGGCAGCAAAGTCACTGTCGTCGTGCGGCCGCAGAAACTGTCGGTCGGCGCGGCGGCGAGCGCCAACCGTCTGCCCGGCCGCGTCGTCTCTGCCTCGTATCTGGGTGGTAGCGCCATCTACGAGATCGATATCGGCGGTAAGACCAGCATCCGCGCCAATGCGCCGATCAGTGGCCGGGTGCTTCGCGAAGGCGAGGCGATCGACCTCGGCTTCGATCCCGAGGGCTGCGTTCTGCTCGACGAGGATGGTCAGCGGATTTCGTGATGCAAATCGCCGAGGACCCGGGCCGTGAACTCATAGATGGGGAATACCGAGAAGGGGCCGACAGCGGAACGACGGCAATTAATTCGGCGGCCGGCCCTGCATGATGGGATTATGGTTCCGCAGTCGGCAGCTCCCTTGGCTGAGGCAGCTATGAGGAGTTCTGCCAGCAAGGCGATCGCATTCGACCTGCAAGTCGTACGAAAGCTATTTACGTCATGACCCGCCCGTGACAGCCCTTCTGCACAGATTTATGAGGGGTTGTTGCATCTCGATAAAGCGGGTCTTATCTCGTTTGAGGCACTGGGTGGTTTCTCGCGCCAAGGTTTTGGCCCAATTGCGCCCTGCACGTATTTCGACAAAACCATCTTTTTTAGGTTTGCGATGGAGACGCCCCACTGCCACCAACCGGCAACACTCTCATCTGCGGCAATGCTCTATTCACAAAGGCCGGCGAGGAGCTTTGGAAGATTGCGGAAGCCAGAAAAAAAGAGGCGTATTTCGAATCCGCAGTTAAAGCGTGGGAAAACGAGGGCCTAACCGCGATGGACGCGCTCGAATTTATCACACAGTTCCAAATGCGTGCGTCACAATAGCCATATTTTGGGGCACCGCCTTGGGGCACCGCCAACTGAGTACGTTGATTAAATTGATGTGAAATCAATAACATATGTGGCAATTGGATTGATGGCGGAGAGAGCGACAGCCATATTGCTGTCTCATGTCGTCTCAACCAATGAACATAATAAGGCAATATCAATGCTTTAATCTAAAATAGCTGTCTCGCGCCGTTGCAATCTGTATCATCCAATGCCACTATTTTTGGCGGGTAAGATGATGGGATTGAGAAATGCCGAAGATCGCGAAGGAACTTTCAGCACTAGCCGTCAAGAACTTGAAACACCCCGGATCGACCACACCGGGCAACGCTGTGTTTGCTGTTGGCGGTGTTGCCGGGCTCATGCTCCAAATCACGCCGGGCAGCGGCCGGTCATGGCTATTGCGCACAACAAACGTCAATGGCCGGCGTTGCGAAATGGGTCTTGGCGGGCATGACGTATCATTGGGCGAAGCCCGCGAGCGGGCGAAGGCGACCAAAGACAAAATCCGCAACGGCATCAATCCGCTTCAAGAGAAGCGCGAGCGTCGCAAAGCCGCGATCGAGGCCGCAAAGCGCCATCTCACATTCCGCGATGCCGTTGACAAATTCCTTGCCGACACGCTGGCGGAATTCAGGAACGAAAAGCATCGGAAGCAATGGCAATCCACGCTGGACACGTATGCAATGCCCGTCATCGGCAATCTTGCCGTTTCCGAAGTCACCAAACATCACATGGTCGAAATCCTTAAGCCGATCTGGACGACCAAGACGGAGACGGCCACGCGTTTGCGGCAACGTTGCGAACGGGTGCTTGATTGGGCAAAGGCACACGGACACCGCGAGGGCGACAATCCGGCACAGTGGAAGGGCAATCTCAATGCCATGTTGTCCAAGCCAAGCAAGGTTGCGACAGTCGATAATCAGCCCGCCGTTCAGTTGAAAGACGCGCCCACGTGGTTCGCAGCATTGCGCAAACGCGAAGGCACGGGTGCACGGGCATTGGAATTCGCGACATTGACCGCTGCGCGATCCGGCGAAGTGCGCGGCATGGAATGGCCGGAAATCGATTGGGGCGCCAAATTGTGGGCGGTGCCGGCATCGCGAATGAAAATGAGGCGCCCGCACGTTGTGGCGCTATCCGATGCGGCAATGGCAATCCTAACTGCGATGAAAGAGGCCGCGACCGCCGATACCGAATATGTGTTTCCAGCGATCCGTGGCGGCATGCTGTCCGACATGACGTTGAGCGCCACCATGAGACGGATGCACGAAAGCGAAATCGAGGCGGGCCGCACGGGCTGGCTCGACAAAAACTCGAAGCGTCCAGCCGTGCCCCATGGGCTGCGGTCAACGTTTTCTGATTGGGCAGGGGAGTTGTCCGACTATCCCCGAGACATGCGGGAATTTGCGCTCGCCCACGCCATCAATAGCGACGTCGAGGCCGCATACCGGCGCGAAACCATGATTGAGAAGCGCCGCGCCATGATGAGCGATTGGGCTGCGTTTTTGCGGGGGCGGGAACGGACCGAAGCTCTAAGACATGAGCCTCGGCAACGCTGGCCGAAGGCTATAAGCTCGCGAGAAAAACGGAACGCTAAGCTGTTCAGCAATATCGGTCGCTGATCGTATTGGGCGAACCGGAATTATCAGCGGTGGCGCTGAGTTGTTCCGCTCAGTTCGATGGGTGCTGCGTGACGCCGCCTCTAATTTCGGCTGGCTAAGCGCACGCCGGGCCCACCACCATTCTCTGGAATGAATTCGATGCCAGCGTTCTCCAGGGCACCTTTTACCGCCTGCAGCGTGGTGTCGAACAGAACCTCGCCGCGCTCCAATCGCGCGATAGTGTTGGGAGAGACCTTGGCGAGGGCAGCAAGCTCTCGAATGCCTAGATGAAGAGCTGCCCGCGCCATCCGACACTGGGCCGAAGTTATTGCCATTCGTAGTAACCCTGTTACTAAGTTGTTGCATTTGCTGGCCATAGATAGTAACACTGATACTACCGTTGATGCCGACAAGCATCTTGAGCGGTTGGACAGGTGCGGTCACACCTGTCCAACCTAACCACAACCCCAGCTTTCATGGAGCTCGGATCATGGATGATTCCGACAATAGCACGAGTTTGTCTTTCGTCACCCGGCGGCGCTTGCTGGCGGGCACGGCCACGGCCGCCGTGGCATGGCCCTTCCATGTAAAGTCACGGGCCGCCGAACTGACGGACGGCAGCAGCGCGGCTGATCCTGCTCTCCGTCTGTGTGGGAACTGGCAAAAGATCCACAACGAGACACTGGCGCTGTGCCGCGAACAGCAAAGGTTGGAGACACACCTCGCCAGGACGGTCGGCTTTCCCTGCGCCAAGGTACGGCTTGCCGATGGTACGGAATCAACGCTCCATTCCATGGAAGGCCTGAACGACGCGTACTCTCATGAAATTGAAGTCGAATGGAACAGGGCGGTTGCCGACTTCGCGGCACACCAGGCGCGTTGGGATGCCGCCGATGCTGAGATCGGCTATTCGAAAGCAGACGAACTGATACGGCAATCCGAAATAGCCGAAAGCGAACTTCTGGATAATCTACCGCAGACAGCCGCTACCTCCATCGAGGGCATTTTAGCCAAGCTGCTCGTTATCTTGCATGACGGTGAGCATTGGGAACATCCCGCCGATTTCCCTTGGCCTCATATCCGTTCGGTGCTGGATGACCTCGGCCGCCACCATAAAATATCGATCCGGCGATGATCGCGATCGATCGGGCAATCGTTAGCCGACGGACCTTATAAGCGGTGAGGATGCAGCCTGCTTCGAAGGAAGCCGGATCGGAGGCAGCCCGTTACGGCCGCTTCGCTCCAAAGTTGCCCTGCTTGAGCAAGCCATCTTGATAGTCGCGAGGCCGACCATCGTTTCTGGTTTGCCATTTTCGCTCGCCTCGGCGGCGCGCCTGACGGACACGGCAGTAACCCTGCCGCCGTGACAGCTGCGTCTCGGTGAAGGCCAGCTTTCCGCGAATTGTGCATCACCCTGATCACAATTTGTCGCCCTGGTCTTGCGGACGCCACGAAACGGGATTGGTGATCCAGCGACTGATGTCGGATTCATGCCAGCCTGCACCGTGGATACTGATCTGGATCTGGCGTGGGAAGGTGCCGTCGGCGATCTTGCGATAGATGGTGGACCGGGACAGACCTGTCCGGGAGACGACGGTTTTCAGGCGGATGATACGGTCTGGTTCGCGCATGGACGCACTGCCTCCTGCTGGTTGTTTTTGACTGCTCCTGATCAAGAGAGGACAGACACTTGCGGGCGCGCAAGAGGGTTTTCCGCGTCATAGTACCCCGGCATAGAGACGGCGGCAGATAGGACTGTCTAGAGTCCAATGCCCCGGCCCCGCCCGAGGTCGATGCCGTGGGTGAATGCGAGTTCCGCACCAAGGCGGCGGCCGGATTCGACCTGGATGCCAAGCGCCTTCTTATGATTGGCAAGCAGGGATTCAAGCTGCGGATCGCGCTTGAGGCTTTTGGCCATGTCACCCATCGCCAATCGCGTGGCCTTGTAGCCGGTCATGTCGCCGGCCTGATATTGCGCCCGTCCCGCACGGTCGAGCTTTTGCCAACGCTCGACGAAACGGTCGGCGCGGCGGACGGGATCGATGTCCATCCTGGTGCGGATTTCCGTCTCAAGCTGTAGAGCAAGCACGATGCGGCTGACACGGCCGGCGCTTGCTTCACGAACCAGCTCGGGATTTTTCACATAGGCCGCTTCGGCATCGCGCCAGCCATGAGGCCGCACCTTCTCGAAAGCGTTGCGCGCATCCCTCAACTCGCGGATCTGTTCGGGACTGCCCTGCCCGTTGGCATTTCCAGCACTGAGGATCGCGTCGAGAGCGCGCGCGTGACGCACAAGCGACTGGGTGCGGGCTCGCCGCATTTCTGTTTCCGCGTCCACCGGCACATTCGTGTCGCGCGGCACGCCGGTGGCGAGATTTCCTCTGCCGGGCGTCGGGCCTGCATCTCCGATCCGCACCCCTACATCTTCCCTTTCCGGTCCAGGTCCACGTTCCTGCATGGGCTCGCCGTCTCCAGGCGAGCGCAACCCGTCCAGCAGTCCGCCGATCCTGTCGCGCAGCTTCTCCGGAACGATCCGGCGCACGATCTCGACCACGCGCTCGCGGAACTTGATCCCGCGCCGCTCGGCATAGCTCTGCGCCGGGTCGAGCTGATCGTAATCCGACGCCATGTCCTTGGCGCGGTCGCGTGACAGCGTCCGGACGAGCCGTTCGCGGGTCGCGAAGTCCTCTCCGCCGTAATGCAGGTCCATCCTTTCGCGATGTCGCGAGAGGGCGACGTAGCTGCCATGTGCATCCATGCCTGGCGTGGCGAGCACATGGGTCCGGTCGACGGTCATGCCCTGGGCCTTATGAATGGTTGCGGCATAGCCGTGGTCGATGTGGGAATAGTCTTTCAGGTCAAAGTGTACCGACCTCCCATCGTCGGCGCGAACGGTCATGCTCTGGGTGCTGACTTCCTCCACGATGCCAAGCGTGCCGTTCTTGACGTCAAGCCCGCGCTCGTTGCGCAGGAACATGACCCGGTCGCCGCTGGCGAAGGCCCTTGCACCGCGTTCGACATTCACCTGAACCTCGTCGCCGAGTTCGCCAGCAGCGTGCATACGCTCGCGCGCTGCGTTGTTGAGCGCGCGCACCTCGTCGTTTGTGTGGGTGAGGATTATCCGGCTTGCCTCTGGATGCGCCTGCCTGTCTCGATCCCAGCGCGCGACGAGATTGCTGCGCGCCTCATTGCGCGTTGCAGCCTGGTGCACCATGCCTTGCGCGTCGTAGGCGCTGATCGCGGCGCCGATCCTGCCGGTTGCGAGATCGCGGGTCGCATTACGCTGCCAATCTTCGCGCTGCCGACGCACCTGGCCGATCTCTACGCCGCCATGCCGCTGGTGAATCGAGCGGAATGCGGCACCGGCTTCGATTGCCTGCAACTGCTGCGGATCGCCGACGAGGACGACTTTTGCGCCGGCGTCCGCGGCATGGGAAAGCACGCGCTCCAACTGGCGCGTGCCGACCATGCCGGCCTCATCGATCACCAGGACATCGCGCGCGGTGAGCAGATCCCTGCCCTGTTCCCAGCTATGCTCCATACTGGCAAGTGTACGCGACGAGATACCTGAACCGCCTTCCAGATTCTCGGCCGCAATGCCGGAGAGTGCCGCGCCTCGAACCTCATAGCCCGCCGCTGCCCATGCTTGGCGCGCAACGCACAGCATGGCGCTCTTGCCCGTTCCGGCAAAGCCGACGACGACACCCAGACCGCGACCATCGGTGATGTGCTCAAGCGCATCGACCTGCTCGCCCGAAAGGACAAGCCCGTGTTGCGCAGCCCGCGCCAGTGCTGCCTCGCGATGTGCGTTGCTCACCGCGTGGCGCTCGTCCAAATCGATACGCTCCGCCGCGCGGTGAAGGCGCTGTTCGGTCTCGATCATCTGCCGAGTGGTGAAGCGGTCTTCGCCGCGTCCGTCCTTGCCGAGTTCGACCAGATCGGGTGCATTGCTGATGGCTGTCACGACCGCGTTGAACTGCTCCATTCCGTCGCTGTGGCGATGCGAGAACTTCGCGATGTCCTTTCGGGTGAAGGTCGATTGCTGATGGGTGATGGCGTCGAGCGCCACGGACGGTACCGCAATAATGCGCTCACCATTGTTGCGCGCGATCTCGCGATGCAGTTCGGCGCGATCGGCTTCAATGTCGCCAGCAGCAAGGCCACTGCCCTCGATGCGCTGGGCTGGCGCACCGATCTGCGTCTGCGGCTCCAGGGCAATGCCCTGTGCTTCCAGACTGCGATGATCGATGTGGGCGTCGATGTCGAGTTCGGCCAGGCGTTCATTGGCCAGCTCCGCCCACCGCTCGCGCCAACGCTCGACCATCTGGGTAGCATTCCAGTCTCGAACCTTGGCCCCGAAACCGTTCTTGTCCACGGCCCGCATGGTGAGCATGACATGAGCGTGCGGTTTGGGGCTGCCATCCTCTGCGCTGTCCCAATGCACATTGAGATCGGCCACCATGCCTCGGCTTACAAACTCGACTTGTACAAAGTCGCGCGCCAGGTCGATGCCTTGCGCCTGGCTGAGTTCACGTGGAAGCGCAAACTCGACCTCGCGGGCGAGCTGGGCGTCCTTGCGGACCTCGAAGGCTTCGACATCGTTCCACAGCCGTTCGCGGTCGCGCCAGGCCTCCGGAGCATCCTCCGGCAGCATCACCTCGGAATGGACGACGCCGCGCTTGGCCGAGAAATCGTGAGTGCGTTCGATCCGCTCGTCACGTAGTCGCGACGCCGAGCGGTAGGCCGCCGACGCGACAGCGCTCGAGCCTGCCTTGCGGCCAATGACTTTGACATGAAGATGATAGATCGCCATCGCGACCAGATCATTTGCACGGCAAAGCGCACGTCGGCACGACGTATAAGCGCGCCCTCCCTCGAAAAAATCTCGGGATGGACCAGCCCGTCCCGGGCTGTCTCGGCAACACTGAAGCCTTCCCGCAGGCGCTCCCCTATCATCCTCCGATCGACAACCGATGGAGACAGCCATGCGTAAACCACGCGATTTCGACGCCGAACTGAAGGCGCTGGAAGACAGAGCGCGAGAGCTCAAAACGCGAAAGGTGCAGCAACTTGGCGAGCTGGTGATTGCCACCGGCGCCGATCAGCTCAGCAGCGACGAACTGGCCGGCGCGCTGGTCGCGATCACTGAGACGAAAGACACCTCAAAGCGTGAGGCATGGGCCAAGCGTGGAGTGATGTTTTTCGAGAGCGGGTCCCGGCGAACTGCTCCGGCATCTCAGCGCAACCCACTCGGCGCTCCAACACAACCGGGCAGCCCACAATCGCCGGCAAGCGGCACAGGCTCGCAGTGACATGCGCGGGTGGCAGGTCGAGCGACGCCAGCGCACGCGACATCTGATCGAACTTGGCGGTCTCGTCGTCAAGGCAGGCATCGTCGAGCTCACCAACGAAGATCGCGCTACCATCTACGGCGCGATGCTCTGGATCGCTGCGAAGCTGCAGAGCCATGAAGGAGAGCAAGCACAACGATTATGGACTGCGAAGGGTAGGCAGGCGTTCGATGCTGAACGGCGTGAAGAGCAGATGGGACGGCGAACGTAGCCACAGTTGGCGCGAGCAGCGGCCGGCACGAAGCCCTAACAGCAGACTTCCGCCGGTGCGCCAGCGCCGACGCCGCAGTCAAGCGCTTGCGCAGGAGGCTTTCGCGATCTTCCTCGCTACCGGCGACAATCTTCTCTCGCGAGGCCTTGATCCAGATGATGAAGGGCGCAAAACTTGAGTAGGCGAAGCTCGTCAAAGCAGGTGCTGCCCTATCAGCAACCTTCAAATGCCAGATCGTGTTCCCCTCGAAACCTCCCACGCCCCACAGATGCGATCATGCACACTGCGCGTTGATACAAACTCTATAGCCAGGGTGCGAGCCAGCACTGCTCTGCACAGCTGGAACGGGCGGAAAAGCGAGGGAAGCTCCTCGCTTTAGATGAGATCTTCAAAGGCATCCCAGCCGATGGAATGACAGAAGCGAAACTTACTCTTGTCATGTTGCGCAAGAGAGGTGGATTTTACGAAGAAACGTACTATTTGCGTCGTGGGCAGGGCAGAAAAATCAATCGTCGCTCAATTAATCCGATACAAAAAAGGGAAATTATATGACCACTGCTCTCGAGCAAGGCAACAAACTGGATACCGTGTCGATAACGGCTGACATTGTCGCGGCCTATGTATCGAACAATCCAGTACCGGTTGGCGAGTTGCCGAAACTAATCGGCGACATCCACGCCGCCCTGAATGGCATTGGCACGCCGGCGGTAGAACCCGTGGTAAAACAGGAGCCGGCAGTTTCGATCAAGAAATCGGTAACGCCCGACTTCATCATCTGTCTGGAAGATGGAAAGAAATTCAAATCGCTCAAGCGGCATCTTCAGCACTTTAACCTGACCCCCGACCAGTATCGGCAGAAGTGGAACCTGCCAGCGGACTATCCGATGGTGGCGCCTAACTATGCGGCGACCCGGTCGGCCCTGGCGAAATCAATTGGACTTGGGCGCAAGGCGGCGACGCCCACGTCTGCCGCGGCAGAAAAACGCAAACCGGCCGTCAGGGTGGCGGCAGCGAGAACCACTGCGGCGGCAATCAAGTCGCCGGTGAAGAAGGCGCGCAAGGCGCGGGCCAAAGCGTAACCTGCTGCATCTGACAGAGGCCTAGGCTGCGCCTGACCTGAACATGGCGAAGCCCCGCCTTGCGGTGGGGCTTCGTGTTGAGATGGATCATTCTGCGGTGCGGCGGGACCAGATGAGCGAGAAGTCGCCATCGGTGTCGGTCTCGACTAGGCTCGCATAGATCGGAGCGGGGAAGCTGGGATCGTCGAGCTTTACGGAGTGGTAGTCGCGTCCCTCGCGCGAGGTCTTCTTCCATGCCGCCCCGAACTCTGTGTTATGCGGTGCACCGCATAACACCGATTATGCGTAGCGCGGGATTATGCGGAGTCGCGTGCTGGAGGTCCCGGTATCCCGGGGCTTTTGTGGCTGTTTCGCGCCGCACAATAACGGGCTGATGTGCGCGGCGCCCCGCCGTGTTGGGAGGCGCCGCGGTGTCGATCAGCGTGACCAGATCAGCGCATATTTGCCATCGTCGCCTTCGAAGAGGTTGGCGTAGATGGGTGCGCTGAAGGAGGGATCGTCGAGCTTGACCGAGTGGTAGGTCCGGTCCTCCTTCGAGGTCCGGCGCCAGGCGGCACCGATCTCGACGCCGGAGACGATGACCCGCAGGTCGGGCGCCTTGTCGCTGGTGACGGCAGGATCGCTGGGGATGAGGCGCGCCTTGGCGTCGATGGCGAGGGTCTTGATGGTGCCAGTGTAGGTGCCGTCGTTGCTGAGGGTGAACGAACCGATCTGGGACATGGTGGAACTCCTGTGCTGTGTTCAAGCCCGCGACCATCGCGGCCTTGTGGCGATCGAGAGCCCCGGGACGGCCGACCCGCACCGTCAGGCCGCAGCGCATGCGAAGGACGGCGCGCGGCGATCTTGTTGTTGGGCGAGGAGCGGCGCAGCCGCGGGGAAGAAGATCGCCGCCGCGCTGTTGCGGGGAACAGGCCGGGTCGCAGACCGCATCGCGGGGCAGATCCGCCAGAACAAGGCCCGTCGGTCGCAAGGCATCACGGCACCCAGCAGGACCACCCAGATCCGGTCAGGCTGCATTGCCATGATGCTCACACGGCCCATCCCGCCTCATGTCGGCACGGTATACGCATCGGCCATCAGCGATGCGATCAATGCGTCGGGCGCCTTGAACCGACCGCGACGAAGCGCCGGCGGCAACACGGCCTCGATGGCCTCGAGCTTTTCGGACGGATCCATCCGCAGGTACACCTCGGTAGTGCGGATATCGGCGTGGCCAAGCCAGAGCGCGACCTTACGGATGTCGCGTGTGGCCTGCAGCATGAGGACAGCGCAACTGTGCCGCAGAAGGTGTGGCGACAGTGTGCGCCCGACCAGCGTCGGGCATCGAGCCGCGGCGGCTTTTGCATGCTTTTCGAGGATGTACTCGAAGCCGGCGCGGGTCATCGCCATCCCTTGCGCATTGACGAACAGCTCCGTCGCCGGTGGCTTTCCGCGCACGGCAAGCCAGGCTCGCACGTCGCGGGCCGTTTCTTTCCAGAGCGGAAGGCTGCGTTCGCGCCGGCCCTTGCCGAACACCAGGATGCTCGGACTGGGTTGCAGCGTGACGTTCTCCAGGGCGAGGCCGACCAGCTCAGAGACGCGCAGGCCGCCGGCGAAGCAGAGGTGCAGCATCGCCCGGTCCCGCAGACCCAGGCGCGTCGTTGTATCAGGCGCATCGAGCACGGCGCGGACCTCGTCCATGGTCAGGTGGCGGATGAGCTTGTGGTCATGACGCTTGCCGGGGATAGCGTTGATCTGGGCGATCTGCTCCAGGGCGCTTGGGTGCCGGAGCTCGACATAGCGCATGAACGCCTTGATCGCGGCGAGCCGCAGGTTGCGGGTCGCCGCTCCGTTGCCGCGATCATGTTCGATGTGATGCAGGAACGCGAGCACCATCTCCGTGTCGATTTGCTCGAGTTGGAGCAAAGACGGGCGCGTATGCAAGCGCCCGGCAGCGAAGGCGAACAGCAGCCGGAAGCTGTATGCGTAGGCCTCGCAAGAGTGCGGACTGTAGCCGCGCTGTTGCGGCATGTGCACGCGCATGAAGCTGGTGATGAGCGGAGCGAGCGGCGTCATTAGCGCCTCCCGTCGATCAGCGCCTCGGCAGCCCCCGCAATGTCGGCCATGAGGTCAGGCGTGGCTTCCAGATACCAGTAGGTATGCCGGATGTTTGCGTGGCCGAGATAGGTGGAGAGCGCGACGAAGTCCCGCGCAACATCATCCCGGCGCGTCGCGCATTGCTCCAGCACGCGAGTCGCGAAGGTGTGGCGCAGATCATGGATACGTGGGCGACGTGACCTATCTTGACCGACGCCAGCCTGGCGCAGGATCACATGGAAAGTACTCTCGACAGTTCGAAGCGGCATCTGTTTGGCATCCACCGAGAGGAACACATGGTCGTCCGTCCCGGCGAACCGCCGGCGGACCTCAAGATAGGCCCGCATCGCCTCGACCACGCTGGCGTGCATCGGCACGATCCGGCTCTTGTTGAACTTGGTCTGGCGGATGTGCAGCACGCCGTCGGGCAGCAGATCGTCCAACCTCAGGTTCAGAGCCTCCGATATCCGCAGGCCCGTCGACGCCAGCAGCCCGATCAGCATCACATAGATGTGGCGCCTGAGCGGGCTGGGCTTCTGGGGCCGCAGATTACCTGCGGCGTCGAGCATGCGCGCCAGTTCCTCGGATGTGTAGATATAAGGCGCGGGACGTGTTGCAGCACTGTGGTTGGGATGATGGTGCGGCACCTCGTGCGCGCGATCCTCGGCGTGCAGGAAGCGGGCGAAGAGCGCGATCTCCCCAAGCCGCCGCTGGTGGCTGCGCGGGGTCGACGAGACGGCCGCCGTCCAGGTGAGCGCGGTCTCGCCGCGAACATGGGTGTCGCCCCAGTCGACCGCATAGCGCGTGAACGCGGTGAGGTGTCGGGCCGTCTTGGCGAGCTTGAAGCCGAGCGAGCGGCGCAGCTCGATGTAACGATCGGCATCATCGGTCAGCATGGCGACCTCCCCGGCCAGGGCTGCGCGATAGCCGCCAGAAGCGCGATATCGACCTTGGCGTAATGCGCGGTCATATCCGGCGACCGATGGCGCAGCACCGTGCCCACATTGGTCAGGCTGACGCCGTGGCGGAGCATCGCCGTGGCCGCCGAGTGTCGCAGGATATGCGCGCCTTTATAGCGGCTCTCGACACCCCCGCGTTCCAGCGCGCGCTTGACCAGGCATTTGACCGTGATGCGGTCGATCGGTCGCAGCGGCGCATATTCGGTAATGAACAGGGATGGCACGGCCATCGTCGGTCGGCTGCGGTCGATATAGGCAAGCAGCGCGTCGCCGATCTCTTGGGTGAGCGGCAGCAGTTCTTCGCGCCGGCCTTTGCCGAACAGGCGGATGCTGCCCTGCCGCCAGTCGATATCGCCGAAGCTGAGCCGTGCCACCTCGCTCGCCCGAAGTCCGAGCCGGACCAGCATCAGGATGATAGCCCGGTCGCGTAGGCGACGCTCTCCCTCGCACGCTCCGATGATCCGCGTGATATCGGCTTCGGGCAGAAAGCGCGGGATCGAGGCCAGCCGCCAGCCAGCAACATTGGGCATGGCGTGGTCGAGCCCAGGCCCGCATCGTCCTGTCGCGATCAGGAAGCGCAGGAACGCGCGGATGCCGACCGATATCCCCTTCATCCGAGCGATCGATACCGCTTTCGCGCGTTCGGTCATGTACGCACGGATCATCACCGCGTCGTAGGCGCTCGGCGTCTCCCCCAGCGCATCGATGAAGGGAATGATCGTCCCAAGATACGTGGCCCGCGTCGTTTCGGCCAGACCGCGCTGCTCGCGGGCCCAAGCCGCAAACTCGGTCACCAGGGGCGCAACCGGTTTGGCCGGCAGGCGTGCCAACACGCCGCGATCCTCGAGATAGGCGATGAACAGCTTGGCGGTCTCGACCGCGTCCTGGTTGACGTCGCCTCGGAAGCGCGGGCACTGTCCCGCTGCGATCAAGGCGAACGATGCCCCATACGCCTCACGGACCGCGGCAAACATGTAATTCTCCGCGCGCGCCCAGTGCGTCCAGCTCGCAAGCAGCCGCATCTTCTCAATGACGGTGCGTGGCGTATACCGTCGCTCACGAAGCCATTGCGCAAAGTCCGCCGCGTGTTCCGCAGCCATCCCCGCCTTCAAGCGGTCCTCGACCGCGTTCTTACGAACATAAACACCTGTTGGCATGTCGCCTCCTTTTGCATGTGGAGGCGGGACTATGATCCGAGGTGGCTGTCATTCGGAACGTCAGCGATAGTACCTGGTGCTGTCGGGTGGCGTGAGAACGCCCTCTGCAGGCTGGTTCTGCCGGGTGCTGTGATGCCTTGCGACCGACGGGCCTTGTTCTGGCGGATCTGCCCCGCGATGCGGTCTGCGACCCGGCCTGTTCCCCGCAACAGCGCGGCGGCGATCTTCTTCCCCGCGGCTGCGCCGCTCCTCGCCCAACAACAAGATCGCCGCGCGCCGTCCTTCGCATGCGCTGCGGCCTGACGGTGCGGGTCGGCCGTCCCGGGGCTCTCGATCGCCACAAGGCCGCGATGGTCGCGGGCTTGAACACAGCACAGGAGTTCCACCATGTCCCAGATCGGTTCGTTCACCCTCAGCAACGACGGCACCTACACTGGCACCATCAAGACCCTCGCCATCGACGCCAAGGCGCGCCTCATCCCCAGCGATCCTGCCGTCACCAGCGACAAGGCGCCCGACCTGCGGGTCATCGTCTCCGGCGTCGAGATCGGTGCCGCCCGGCGCCGGACCTCGAAGGAGGACCGGACCTACCACTCGGTCAAGCTCGACGATCCCTCCTTCAGCGCACCCATCTACGCCAACCTCTTCGAAGGCGACGATGGCAAATATGCGCTGATCTGGTCACGCTGATCGACACCGCGGCGCCTCCCAACACGGCGGGGCGCCGCTACTCGATCACGTAGCCCAGCGCGCGATACCCGTCCGTCCCTTCCCAGCCATCCGGGCGAAGACAGGAACCGTCTGATCGACATAATCCACGACCAGGACATCCCTTTTCCCGTCGTGCTCGCGATGAAGCCGGCCGACACACTGTGCCAATGTTCCTTTCCAGGCGATCGGCATCGTCAGGAACAGCGTGTCGAGACGGGTATCGTCGAAGCCTTCGCCAATATAGCGGCCTGTCGCGAGGATCAGCCGCTCATCGTCATCCGGGACATTCAATGCCATGCCGGCTGCTCTGCGATCTTTCGCCGATACGCCGCCGCGTAGAATCAGGTTTTTCACGAATGGCGCGAACCTCTTCCGAAGATAATCGAGGTGGTCCTTCCGTTCGGTCAGAACGATATCCGCCCGTCTTCATAACGGTCGGCGCCGGCGTTCCGCTCGCGCCACAGTCGGTAGCGCTGGCGGATGCGTTGCTAGCCAAAGGCGTCGAAGTCGACAACGGCAGCGATGCCGCCCTTTTTCTTTAAGCCATCTTAAGCATGGCCATTAGCGCAGCCGAAACTCTCTCCTGTCTAAACATTACTGTATGGAGCGCACTGGCCAAATTACCGTCGGCATTGTCGTCCTGGCGGTTGCCTGCGGGCTTGGCGCCTATGGCGGGGTGGCGATTACCGCCCTGACCATGGGGGTACTCGGCGGCGTTGGCATGCTCGTCAGTCTCGTCTTGCCTCTCGGGGTCGCATTGCTCCTCGTCGCGGGCGGCATGCGGCGCGGCAAATCCGGCTATGCCTGGGCGCCGGTCCTGTTCTTCGGCGGATGGGCCCTGATCTCCGTTGTCATGCGCGTATATCTGAGTTTCGAGGCGGCGAAGATAATGCCGCCCGACATCGATCCGAGCCTGGCGAAGATCAAAACCCTGGTCGTCGATGACTATCTGAATTTCAGCCGCACCTTTGTCACCGAGGGCGTGGTGGATCGGCAGGTCGAGATCGGCTACACGGACAACGATCGCGCCAAGCCGATCAACTCGATCAAGCAGACGACACTGGCCTCCGGCGAAGCTTGCTCCAAAGACGACCCGACATTTGAACTTCGCACGGTTGGCAGGATCGACGAGTGCTTCAAGATAACCAAGCTCGCCACCGTCCCGGACGGTCTCCACATTCTTCATGCGCCCTACAATCGTCAGACTTCAGCCTGGTCTTCTGAACTCAAGGCGGTGGTCGTTGAGAACGGACAGAAGGCGGACGCCCTTAAATGGCGCAGGATCTCGGCACGTGTCCCCGCCTATGTTCCGCTGTTCATGATGAATATGGGACCGTTCAACCGCGCGCAATCTGTTTGGGAAACGCGGCAGGGACCTTTTGAGGTGGTGAGCTATGGCGACGTCAACCTTACTTCGCAGGCCATGGCCGGCGCGATCTATGCATTCGATCCATCTCTGCCGCCCAAGCCGAAGGATAACTCGGTCTCGCTGGCCAAGCATGCATACGAACTCGTGTCCGCAGGCGATCATCGCAGCGGGCTGAGCATCGTCGCCCTGCTCGACAGGGCCGGCTTCGTCGACGACAACATGATTAAGGCAGCGGCCTACAACATTCTGGTCGATGGCAGCCCCTCCGTCCTTGGCGGCCGTCTGCCCGATCTCGGCAAGTTCGCGGACAAGCTGAATGCCGGGCAGCGCAATCTGTTGAACGATGAGATCCTTCGCTTGTTGACCACGCCCGCCGAATGCCGATGCCGTGCATTCCTTTTCAACTCCACGGAGCTGGGACAACGAGCCGTCGATGCATTCCAGAACACTTCGGGGCTGGAGTTGTGGCAGTACGACGGCCTGCTGACGGCGACGATGTACGTCGCCACGCCGTTTCAGGACCATCGCCAGCAATTGTTTGCAAGCATCATGGCTTCACACGATCCGTCCAATGCCCGTCGCATGATTGCCTACCTGAACCGGGCGGGCGTGAAGCTGCTTGAGCAGGAGATGCGGGCGCTGGTGCCGAAGCTGGCGGATTTGGACACTGAAGGCATCTTCTTGATAGCCACGCACAGCGCCACCCTGGTCCCACCGTCCCGAGCGGCAAAGTTCGACTCGACCTTCGATCCGGAACTCAACCTCAAAGCCGACACCTGGGCTGCGTTCTGGGCCGCGATGCGTTCGCAGGCCGATCGCATCCCGGACGCGAAGCAACGAGCACGCGCCATCGACGAAATCGGCAAAAAGCAGCTCGAAAGCTAGACGCACCGGCGCGTACCATCGCCCAGATCGCGTCCAACGGGCTGCGCCGGGAACATCAGCTCATACTTGCGACCGATGACGGCCACCTTGCGTTCGAGCGCTCGGTGGCATGCCTGGAAGCGCCTGCGCGATAACAGCGTTGCTCCCGTATCGGAGGGATGTCATGCTCAACCCATCACAACAGATCATGAGGCTAGGCTTTGGATTCGCCGTGTCGCAGGCGCTGCGCGTCGTTGTCGAACTCGGCATCCCCGATCTCCTTGCTGTCAACGAGCAATCGGTGGATGAACTAGCGGCTGCCACTCAGTCAGATGCTGACGCGCTTTATCGTGTAATGCGACTTCTCGCGCCTGAAGGGGTCTTCAGGGAGGTACTGCCCCGTCATTTCCAGTTGACGGAAATTGGTGCGGTGCTGCGCTCCGATCAGCCGGGTCCCCGCGACTTCGTCCGCATGATCAACAGCGAGGCCTATCTTGCCTTCGAGCAACTCTTGCATTCTGTCCGCACCGGAAAGCCGGCCTTCGACAAGGTGTTCGGGAGCCCAAGATTTGACTGGCTGTCGGAACATCCGGAGCAGGCTGCCTTGTTTCAGCGTGCCATGGTCGCCCTGAGCCAAGGCAGTAACGAGGCCGTTGCCGAAGCCTATGATTTCAAGCCGTTCACGCGGATCGTCGACGTTGGCGGCGGACATGGCCAGCTTCTCTCGGCGATCCTGGCTCGCAACCCTCACCTGGACGGCGTGCTTTTCGATCTGCCTTCGGGCGTCGCGGCAGCACGCCAGGGTGCCGGAGGCGACCTGCCGCGCACCGAATTTGTCGCCGGTAATTTCTTTGAAAGTGTTCCCACCGGTGACGTCTACGTCATCAAGAAGGTCGTTCACGATTGGGATGATGGGCGTGCCGCGGAGATCCTGCGAAATTGCCGCAAGGCAATGCTGCCGAACGGGAAGGTGCTTGTGGCCGAGACGCTCGTGCCGCCGGGTGACGAACCGAACCAGATCAAGGGTATCGACGTGGTCATGCTCGCCGTCACTGGCGGCCTGGAGAGAACGCAGGCCCAATATGCAAGCTTGTTCGACGCCGCTGGGCTGCGCCTTGAACGAGTGATTCAGACCCGGGGACCCATTTCCATCCTCGAGGCGTGCCCAGCCTAATCAAAGATAGCCCTTGCCGGCTGCTCTCACACGACGTTCCGGTTCCGCACAATAGGCAGCCCGGGTCTTGGCCAAAGGAGACCCGGCCAACACCATCGAAGGCGGACTGGCGATTGCGAGAAGATGTGTTGCGAGCTTGCCCACCGCCGCTGCCGGTTTTTAGGGTCATAGAAGACCAATCTATCAGCTGCGGTTTTCAACATCGTGTGCAACCCCGCCCTTGTGGCGTTTGCAGCTTCGATGGAGAACCGCCCGCATTGGACACGCGGCGTCTTCCGGCCTACAACTCCAACCTCGACACAAGATGATCACCGAGCCTGCGGCTCCGAAGCCGGTACCGCCTTGCGTTTCGAGCAACACCCGAACCATGATCTCGTGCATGAAAAAGGATGAAGCCGAAGAAGCTTTGCACTTCTTTTGCACAAAATGGGCTGAGGAACGCCGATCAAGGAGATCTGCCGCGAATTGAGGATATCGCGGAAGGTTGTCCGGAAAGTGCTGCGGTCGGACGCGACGGAGTTCCGCTACGAGCGTGAGCATCAGCCGATGCCGAAGATCGGCCCCTGGCAGGATCGGCTCGATGGATTTTTGAACGGCAATCACAGCAAGGTTGGGCGCGAGCGGCTAACGCTGATCCGGATCTTTAAGGAGTTTCGCGGTCTCGGATACGACGGCAGCTACGAACGGATCGCCGATACGCCAAGACCTGGGCGAAGGCTCAGGGATCAGCGACGGCGGAAGCTTATGTGCCGGTGTTCTTCCCGCCGAGCGAGGCCTACCAGTTTGACTAGAGCCACGTGTCGATCTTCGCATGCTCGACGACGAAGCCCGCCGGCGCAAGTTTCGTCGGCCCAGATCTCCGTTCCATCGCGCTGATTCCCCCTCGGAAAAATCGCGACTTCAGCCTTCACATGCAGCGAGATTGAGGCTGCCCCCTTTTGCGCGCCGATCCAGGGTCCCAATTGCGGGCCGATTGACAGCAGCCAATGACGGATCGCCTACAACTCCTGCCGCAACCGGCACTGCCCGAAATACTAGGCCGGATCGACATTCACCGCAGCCAGATCATTGCGGCGGCGAGGTGTACGAAGCCTGTGAAGTGAATTGTGCGTCGGTCGTAGCGCGTGGCGAATCTACGGAAGTGCTTGAGGCGATTGAAGCATCGTTCGATGCGATTTCGGTGCTTGTAGACGTCGGTGTCGTGAGGGATGGCGACCTTGCGGTTGCGCTTGGAGGGGATCACCGCCTCGGCCTTCATGTCGGCGATGCGTTGGCGTAAATCGTTGCTGTCATAGGCTTTGTCGGCGAGCACGGCACAGGCCTCCTGGCCCTTCAGAAGGTCAGGAGCAGCGGTGATGTCATTGGCTTGGCCAGGTGTGATCAGAAACCGCAAGGGACGGCCAAGCGTGTCGCAGAGCATGTGGATCTTGGTGGTCAGTCCACCTCGGGAACGCCCCAGCGCCTGATCCTTGGCCCCCCTTTTCCGGTCGCTGCCTGCTGGTGGGCGCGAACGATGGTACTGTCGAGCATCAGGTACTTGTTGTCGCGGTCAGCGGTCAGCGTGTCGAACACGCGTTCCCACACGCCGGCATGGCACCACCGGCTGAAACGCCGATGCACCGTCTTCCACTTGCCATAACGTTCGGGCAAGTCGCGCCAGTGCGCGACCGATCGCAGGACCCGCAAACAACCGTTCACGAACAAACGGTTATCCGAGCCAGTGCGGCCCGGATCACGCGCCTTGCCAGGCAGAAGCAGCGCGATCCGCAGCCATTGCGCTTTATCCAATTCGTACCGCTTGATCCCCATCGTCCGCTCCGTGGCCTGAACACGGAAACTCATGAATCAGACATCAGATGATTTGGGAATCCTGAATGTCGATCCGGCCTAGGGCTTGGCGGCGCTTGGCTGGCCGAGCGCGAGGCCGACCTGCTGCCAGTCGGCTACGTCCATGTCGGGTTTACGCTGCCGGCCGAGGTCGCTGACATCGCATTCCACAACAAGGCGCTGGTCTACGACCTGCTGTTCAAGGCAGCGTCGGAGACGTGATCTTGAATTCAAAATTCAAAGAGGAAAATTGGCTGAATCTAATATTGGTGGGTTTAGAGACTATCGACATCAATCGGGCGATGCTTAACGATAAGCAGCGCTGTGGCGACGTCAGCAACCCGAAAAATACCATCAGTGCCGCGCTGGATAGTTTAACGGCCGTGGTGGCGGAACCGCGCCTGCGAGCTCCCGACCGGCTAAAAATTCTTCAATGAGCCAAAGAATCTCATCAGTGTTGTTGCCCACCCAAGGGAGATGATCAGCGCCAGGGAGTTCGACCAAACGTGCGTTCGGTATGCTGGCGGCAAGCTGCCGCCCCCCTTCAATATTAACGCAGGCGTCTGCCGTTCGGTGAATGACCAGGGTCGGAACGCGGATGCTGGGAAGGATACCGGTGATATCGATCTCGCTGTTCAGACGCATAAGCGCCATGGCCGCGGCGGGAGTCGCGCCGAGCCGCTCGTATCGTCCCCACCATTCTTGGAATGCCGCATTTCCTACCATCGAGGGAGCGAACATGGGCAAGCTCGCGCCGCTGCCCCAGCTCGTATCGATGTATTGCAACAGTCTCTGCAAGGCCTCTTCGCTTCTGATCCAAGAGGCAAAGTGCGCGAACGCACCATAGAGCACGAGCGCTTCGCAGCGGTGTGGCTGGGTGGCGGCGAAATAGGCGGCGAGCGAGCCGCCTTCGGACGGACCGATGATGGCCGCCCGTTCGACGTCCACAGCATCCAGAACGGCACGCAAATCATCTACGCGCGCATCAAGGCCAGGAACCCTTTCGACACGGTCCGACATGCCGGTCCCGCGTTTGTCGAACATGACGACCCGAGCGAACTGTCCCATGCGGCGCAGAAACCGGGCCATGCTCGGCTCGGTCCACGCGTTCTCGATATGGGTGACAAAACCGGGGCAGAACACAAGATGGCGAGGACCTTCTCCCCAAACCCGATAGGCGATGTGGACTTCGCCGCTTTTGGCGAAGCGGATCGGGGATACGGAATCCGCTGAAATTGGTGGGGTCGCGCCGTCCGTGACGACCGCCGCGAACAGGTAGCCGCGTCGCGGAAGGGTCTTGACGATCCGCCGCTCTTGATCGCAGATCGCCTCGCGAATGTCCTTTATGCACTGCACGAGCGAATCGTCCGTGACGATGGTCCCGGACCAGACCCTCTCCATCAATTCGTCTTTGGTGATAACGCGGCCAGAGTTCGCCGCCAGGTAATGCAACACTTCAAATGATTTGGGCCTGAGAAAAACCTCCCTACCTTCGCGCTCCAGCGAAAGGCGTGCGAGATTGAGGGTCCAGCCGGCGAAGTAAAGGTTTCTGGGCAGGTCGGCTTTCATCCGCGATGCCGCCGCGTCCGTGCGGCTTGGGGCGCTTTCGTCGAAATTTCGGCGAACCATCGTCGGCCTTTCGTTACACGCCGAGCTGCGACGCCTACCATCGCCAGCATAGCGTTGAATGCCTGCGCGGTCACCCGCTCCGGGGCGACCAAAGATTTCAGCAAAGGAGAATGCCATGCCGCAACAGCAATTGCGAGAGCCGGTCGAGGTTTCGCCGCCTCAGCACGGTCCGGCCGGGGATGCCAGCGGACAGGTGATCGAAACCATCTTCGGGCGATGGCGGAGCCAAATCCTCTATGCGGGAACCAAGTTGGGCGTCTTCGACGCCCTTGCGAGCGATCCCAAGACCGCTGCCCACGTCGCCGGCGAGCGCGGGTTGGATGCGGACCTGTTGTACCGGCTCATGCGGGCGCTCGGTTCCTTGGGGCTGTTGAGCGAGGATCGGGCCAAAACCTTCTCATTGACCGCGAGCGGCCAACTGTTGCGCGAGGACCACCCGCATAGCCTGCGCGCGATGACCCTGCTGGAAGAAGGTCCCGAGCACTACGCTGCGTGGAAGCACCTGAGCGCCCTGATCGCAGAAGGGAGCCAGGACGGCTTTGCTCGTGAGTTTGGTGCGCCCGCCTTCGAGTATGCGGCCCGAAATCCGAATTACGGCGCCGTATTTAACGCGGCGATGAGCAGCTTCTCCGGCATGGACAATATGCTGGTGCTGCAAGCGCTCGAAACTTACGACTTCTCCCGCGTCTCGCATCTCTGCGACGTCGCCGGCGGCCATGGCTATGCCCTATGTAACCTGCTGGCCAAATACCGGCACCTCAAAGGCACGGTGTTGGAACTGCCTGGCGTGATCGCCAATCGAGAGTTGTTGTGGGCAGCGAAGATGAGGGTCGGAGATCGCTGCACCTACGTGGCTGGTGACATGTTCCAGGCGGTGCCTTCCGCCGATGCCTACATGTTGAAGCGCATTCTACATGACTGGAACGACTCGGAATGCCTGCAGATTCTCTCCACCATGCAGCGGACGGCGCCGAAGCAGGCCAGGCTGTTGATCGTCGAGCAGGTCGTCCCGGACCCGGACACCTCGCATTTCTCCAAGCTGTTTGACGTTCATATGCTGATTTGGGGCAGCGGCCGGGAACGCACGGAAGAGGAATACGCTGCGCTACTGGAAAGGTCCGGCTGGAAATACCGCAAGGTCTGGTATCCCCCCTCAAAAATGCTGGGCATCGTCGAGGCCGTGAAGGAATAACGGTATAGCCAAGCTGTGATAACGCGGAATTTTTCAATGATTCCGCGTCACGTCGGAAGAAGGGAACTGCTGGCCCGGAAAATACCCGCCAGAACAATGATGATTCCTGGCCTGGCCCCATCGTCGTCCAGCGCCAGAACCGGGACCGGCATCATTTCAAGGCGGTCGAAGCTGCCAAGGGCTTCTACGACCCCTGCGAGATATGGCCACTGGCGTCCAAGCCATAGCAGGAACCCGGAACCCGCCTGGTCGCTGCGGTGGCTCAACCACAGTGGTCTCTGTGCTGGTCAGATCAAAAACGCCGTTGCCGGTGGAATCGCTCTGAATCAAGCCATTCGGCCGACGCTGATGTCACCGCCTTGCGAAGCAAAGTGCCATTGACGCTGTTTTCCGAATCTGTGGTTGTGGTCGAGCCGTTAGCATTCCTGACATAGACTTGCGTCTGATCGGCAGCGCCGTCGACATCCTGGTCGAGCGCCGTCGTCACCGTCAGCTTGTCGGCACTGGTCGTCGTCGTCGTCCGCTCGGCGACCGAACCACCTCAGAAACGCGGAAACTAATTATTCATAGATTCTAATATACGTTGATGGCCGTCGCAGAGGCCAGTTTTGAGTAGTGCGACACACACTCTCCTACAACGGAAAGCCCGGAGCTCCCCGCGCCGGGCTTTTCTTATTTGGGCCTTTAGCAGCCTCGCCAGCGCGCGTTTTCCGTGCCAAGCGTCAAGTCTATTGCGAGGTATCTGACTGTTCTCGATGGCGGATCTGCCGCCCTGAGGTCGACACCACGCCGAAGGCATAATTGTGCCGCGAACCCGTGTGTATGTAGAATGTGGTACTCGGACGCTATGCCTATTTTTTCAGTGAGGCACCCAACCGTTCTACCAGTACAGCGACCGGTAAGGTTTGGCGAACACCGGTTGATGTTCAGGCCACGCGACAGCTTCGATCAAAGGCTTCTCGACCACGCCCTCGTCGTCGTTACGGAGCCCAAGGAGGTTCGATAGATTCACGACGTTTTCGGAAACTGCGTTGCGGTGATCGATTTTGCGGAGTCTCCCTAGAAACTGCACTTCGAAACCGCCATTCGGCTTGATCACACGCCTCAGCTTACGCCAGACTTCCGCATCGACAAGGCGGCACTCAGCTATCCCTTTTCCTATGAGCCTGACGAAGCCCTCGACCTCTCGCAGACCATCGAACGCCAGCATCCAGACGATGGCGACGAAATCGAAATGGGCGCGCCAGTTCTTGAGCGCCGCCGGGCAGACCGAGACAGGCAAGCTGTTGATGACGCTCTGCTATGCCATCCACGAAAGCTTTGTGTATTCTCGTCGGACTGAACCTGGGACGCAGCCCGCCCTGGTCACGCTACTTCTGCGGCGGGGCACGTGCCGTGACTTGGCACTTTTCATGATGGAAGCAGTTCGATCGCTTGGCTTCGCCGCCCGCTCCGTGACGGGATATGTCTATGTCCCAACCCGAGATAGTGCGGATGTGCGGGGCGGAGGCTCAACGCATGCCTAGTGCCAAGTCTATTCGCCCGGAGCCGGTTGGGTCCGGTTCGATCCGACCAATGGCATTGTCGGCAACCGATCAGGGTGGCAGTCGCTCGCCACCCACCACAAACCATTCCTCTTTCCGGCAGCTATTCTTGTCCCGCATCAAGCTTTTTGGGATGCACGTTGAGGCGAAAGTGACCAAGGAATAGAGCGTACGAAAGTTGCAGCTATTTGATATTTGATGGTGTCCCACCGCGTGGTGTAGCTGGCGGCATTGGTCGCCTTGCTGTCCGGCAGGGCCGGGCTGATCAGCGGGCCACGGCGGGCAGGCTGATGAGGGGATCATCGCTCAACTGGCCGACGCTTTCCAGCGTCATGTAGCGGGCACGCTGGACGGCCCACTCGTCGTTTTGTTCGAGCAGCAATGCGCCGACGAGTCGAACGATGGCGTGGTCGTTGGGGAAGATGCCGACCCCGTCGGTGCGCCGCTTGATCTCGCCGTTGAGGCGCTCGATCGGGTTGGTCGAGTTCAGCTTTGCCCGATGCTCCTTCGGGAAGGTCATGTAGGCGAGCACATCGGGTTCGGCGTCGTCGAGGATGGCGGCGAGCTTCGGGACCTTCGGCCGGGTCTGATCCGCGACGGCGCGCCACTGGGCGCTGGCTGCCTCGGGTGTCTCCTGGGCGAAGGCGGTGGCGATGAAGGCCGAGACGACGCGGCGCCCACTCTTGCCGGCATGCGCCAACACGTTCCTCATGAAGTGGACGCGACAGCGCTGCCATGTGGCCGAGAGAACCTTTGTGACGGCCGCTTTCAGTCCCTTATGTGCATCGGAGACGACCAGGTTCACGCCGCGCAGGCCGCGTCTGGTGAGCTTGCGCAGGAACTCCGTCCCGATCGGCTCCTGCCTCGGATGTGCCGATCTCCATGCCCAGCACCTCGCGGCGGCCGTCGGTGTTGACGCCGACGGCTATGATGACGGCAACGGAGACGATGCGTCCGCCCCGGCGGACCTTCAGGTAGGTGGCGTCGATCCACAGATACGGCCAGTCGCCCTCAATCGGCCGTTCGAGGAAGGCCTTCACCTTGCCGTCGATCTCCTCGCAGAGCCGCGAGACTTGGCTCTTCGATATCCCCGACATGCCCATCGCCTTGACCAGGTCGTCGACCGAGCGTGTCGATATCCCCTTGACATAAGCCTCCTGGATGACGGCCGTCAGTGCCTTCTCGGCCATGCGGCGCGGCTCGAGAAAGCCCTGGAAGTAAGAGCCTTTCCTGAGCTTCTGGATGCGCAGCTCGACGGTCCCCGCCCGTGTCTCCCAGTCCGGTCGCGGTAGCCGTTGCGCTGCGCTGTCCGGAGCGGGTTCTTCTCGCCATAGGCAGCGCCGGTCACGGCACCCACCTCCATCTCCATCAGCCGCTCGGCCGCGAAGCCGATCATCTCACGCAAAAGATCAGCATCCGCGCTCTTCTCCACGAGCATGCGCAGGTTCATCATGTCGTCGGTCATCGGTGGTCCTTCCAGGAACAGAGGATGCCGACGCATTGCACACCGCGCATAGCGGCTTCACCGGATCGAACCGGTGTTTGTCGCGACTTCGCCCATCTTGCAATATCTTTGAGCCGCTGCATGAATATCATCCCCGCGCGCTATTGTACCGGCTATCTCGGCGATATCGGAATCCCCCCGTTCCGGATCCGATGGATTTCAGCGCGTGGCTCCAAGGCTACCTTAGCGGTCATTGGTTCACATCCGACGCAAGGCACAATCACACGCGCATCGGAAGAATCCTGATGGCGACCGGCCGGGACGCGACTGATGTCGCCCTCTCGACCAGCTTTGGTTCGTCGAGGCTGGCAAACTTCGAAGGTATTGCCGAAGAGATTGCGGCTAGAAATCTTGCAACCGCCCAATGAGATTTTGTAGCCGGAGTCTCCCAGCAGTATACGCCGGCTGAGGCAAGCTCCTGCCAGCCCAACCCGCCATTATCGAACGCTGATAATCGATCGCCAAGCCCTCGCCCGGCATGCCGACGCCGGCAACGCTGCCCGAACGCTGGAACGTCTCGGCCAGCCGCGACTGGCCCGCGCCTAAGAGCGCGGGCCACGCTGGGGTCTACTGGCCAACAATGATCCGCTGTTTGTCGCGATTCTGCGCGTAGGTGCCCTTGTCATATGCTTCAGGCGCTGCCGGGTCAATGTGGCGAAGAAGCCCTCGACGGCGTTGAGCCATGAACATGAGGTCGGCCCGAAGTGGAATGTCCAGCGCGGATGGCGATCCAGTTAGGCGCGGACGTTCGGCTGCTTGTGGGTGGCATAGTTGTCGAGGATCACGTGGACAGTCTTCTCGGCGGGCATTTCAGCCTCGATGGCATTGAGAAAGCGGATGAACTCCTGATGCAGATGGCGCTGCATGTTGCGGCCGATGATCGAGCCATCGAGGATGTTGAGCGCGGCGAACAGGGTAGTGGTGCCGTTGCGCTTGTAGTCGTGCGTCATGGTCGCCCCACGACACAACCCCGGCTGAGTATGATCAAGCGCCTGTATCTGGCTCTGTTCGTCGACCGACAGCACGACGGCATGCGCAGGCGGCGAGATGTAGAGCTCGACCACATTGTGAAGCTTCTGGTGATCTCCTCGACCGTGACATTGTCAGCCAGTTCGATCAGTTCGGCGCGCGTCTTGCCGCGCTCCAGGACGATGACAGGCCGGACAGCCCGATCATCGACGAACTAGCCGGAGAAGCTATGGTGCAGAGAGGCGGCCCTTGCAAAAAGCTCCCACTTGCCCGCGCGACCACTGTCGCTTCGCGTACAAGTAAATTCGTCTGTGCTAATATGTTTTGGCCATGCACTTCGTGCGTGACCAAAACATGGGAGGACGCGATGAAAACAATGAATCGCAGGTCTGCAATTGCGCTCGGTGTGACGGCCGCGGCAGTAACACCTCTGTTCAGTATGGCGGCATCCGCCAAAGCCAAGAAATACGGTCCGAAGGATGGCAAGGAGATTGCGCCCGGTGTCAGAGTGGTTGAGATCGGCACCGGGAACGCCGACATTCCTGCTTACAAGAGCATTGCCATTGTCGACGTGGTCTTTCAGCCCGGTGCACATGCTCCTCAAACCGTGATGGACAACGACATGGTTTGTACGATTACGGCCGGTGCGTTTACGATCAAGAAAGCGGACAAGGAGTTCAAACTCAAGGAAGGCGACATGTACACGTGCGCCAAAGGCAAGACCGACGAGGCGACGAATACAAGCAAGGTCGTTGGCATCCATCGTATTGCCGTCCTGATACCTGCCTAATAGATCGGATTCCGGCCGGACGATCTGTCGGTTGCAAGCCGTCCGGCCGTCGATCGCAGGAGCCTGGAAGAGAGGACGAACTTCGTGTGCGGCTTTTGCGTATGATTTGTGATAAATACTTGATTTTGTTTACCTATTTTCCCGCCTCTCATTGCGGCGAGAAGTGGTTTTCGACCTCGTGACGCTCAATCCTGACCTGCTGTCACGCTCGCCGCAGATAGCAAAAGAGAGCCCCTCGATGGGTGTTGCGATGTAGCGGTCTTCCGACTCGAACCCCCGTTCGATCAAGTTTGCACCATTGCGGATCCAGACCCGCCAACTTCCTTCATAAAGCGCAATTCTGCTGGAGGCGCAAAAGGCGGCAAACTGGACTCTGCGGCGGACAATGAGGTTCCGGGACATCCCGGCGAACATCCGCATTGAAGCGGTCGGCAGAGTGCGTTCGCACGTTTCTGTCGACATGGGCGAGCGCCTCAAGCGAAACCATGCCACCTTTCGGCGTGACACGGATCTCGCAGCGCACCGGCCCGACGGGCTGGTTGGCGGTGGCCATGGTTGCCCGCGCGTTGGCCGAGACCAGGACCAAGGCGAGTGCCGCGACGCGGCGGGGATGTTTGGTTATGCGTGGCATGGTTCGTCTCCTTGGCGTTCGTTGGCCGCGACCGCGGCCCTTCCCGCGGTCGCCCTGCTCGTGCTGCCGATTACTCGCAGGCCTGGACGAAAGCGGCGACATTGCCGCTGCCACTCTGACTAACATTGGCATCACAGCCATGGCCAACCTGCACGCCGGCAGTGATGGGCCGTTGCCATCCTGGGTCAGGATGGCGGTATGGTTGGAGCCGAACTGGCCGTCCCCGGCCACACTGGCCGACCCCGGCCACGTTGCGGTCGCCGTTCTGGTAGGTGGCGCCATAGTTGCCGGCGCCTTCCTGGCCGATGGCCGAAAGGTTGTGGCGGCCACGTTGCTGGCCCTCACCTTACTGAAGCGGCCGTTCTAGTAGACCCGGATACGGTTCTTGAAGCCGTTCTGGGCGCCGCCGGCCGAGCGTCACGCCGTAAAAGAACGCAAGGCGCACACCGTTTCTCAGGCAGGAGCCTCCTCAGGCCAGACCCGCGTTCCATCTAACGCGGCAGCGGTTAGTTCAATCAGATTTGCCTGCCCAAGGGAATGCGCCGTCGGTTCAGGCTCAATTCATCCCGCTCTAGGGTACGGAAATGGGGAGCTCCTTGATGTTTTGTGGCGGTCCGAATTTGGCGCGCTCTAAGGCTTGTTGAGATTCAGGATTCCAGTTTTGGCTTGGTTGTGATTCAAGCTTTGGATGGACCGATTCGTGCTGACGGACGCCCAATGGGCGAAGATGGAACCGCATTGTCTGGGTAAACCAACCGACCCCGGACGAAGGGGGGGTGACAATCGCCGCTTCATTGAAGCGTTGCTTTGGATCGTGCGGACAGGAAGCCCGTGGCGAGATCTTCCCGCCTTCTTCGGGAGCTGGAACACCGTTTTCAAGCGCTACCGCGATCGGGTCAAAGCCGATGTTTTTATGCAGCTTTTTCGAGGCCTGCTCGGATGAACCGGACATGGAATACGCCATGGTCGATGCCACCATCGTCAAGGTCCACCGGCATGGACAGGGCGCAAAAGGGGGACTCAAAGCCAGGCCATAGGCCGCTCCAAGGGCGGCATGACCACCAAAATCCCGGCGCTCACCGATGCACTTGGAAATCTGGTGCGCTTTGTCCTTTTGCCCGGCCAGCGGTTCGACACGGTGGGCGTTGCACCGCTCATTGATGGTGTCTGCTTCGGCGGCTTGATCGCCGACAAAGCCTTCGACAGCAAGACCATCATTGCCGATCTGAACGAGCGCGGCGCCAAGATCGTTATTTCACAGCACTCCCGTCGCGCTTCTCCCCTGCCGCTCGACAAGGAACTCTACAAATGGCGCCACCTAATCGAGAACTTCTTCTGCAAACTCAATGAGTTACAAGCGCATCGCATGCGTGCCGACAAAACCGACCATAGCTTTGCAGCCTTCATCAATCTCGCGGCTGCCGTCATTAACTCACGATGAATCTCAATAAGCCTTAGGTTAGACGCGGTGCAGGCCGGCACTTTCTACGTGCTTCCTCAAGCGCCTTGGCGGCGTCCTTGTCCACTTGGTTTTTCATGATCTTTGCCGCCGTATTGAGCACGCAGTCGATATAATCGTCGTCCTCGTCCGCCATGGCTACGCCGATCATAGTCGCCGTGGCCAGGAGGATTGCTGCAGCTAGTTTCATAACATCCTCCTGCCGAGGCTTGGCATTCCATCAACTTAGAGCCAGGCCAATTCGTGTGGTTCACCCCGCGCTAGTTGATCGGCTGCTTCGATTCTTATCGTTGGGCAGAAAACCTTTAACATCAGCTAACAGGCTGATGAAAAAGGATAGGAGATACCCGTTTTTCATCGACATCACAGATCTTCTGGGTTTACGCACGTCCGAACCGCAACGCATACTTGCCTGGCACGTCACTCACGCGTCTGTGTCTCAAGGACCAGAGTGATTTTATGCGACTTGGTAACGGCCTGTTCAGCGCCAAGGGCTACACAAGCAATATGACGCCGCGCACCAAACGTATCCTGGGCAAATCATTGGTCGTGACGGTAATTGCAGTCGTCGCGACCTTCGGTTTGTCGTTTACCGTGAGACTTGCGCTGCAGATGCCAATCGACTGGCTGAGTTGGGTGGAATGCACCTTCATACCCATTTTCATTGGAATGCCCGTCGCTTCCTACATCTTCAACCAGTCCGAAACGATCCAGGATACATATGACAAGTTGGAAAAGTCGCATACGGCCTTGAAAGAGGCGCACGACAGGCTGACGTTCGTAACGAGCCACGACCAGATGACGGGGCTCCTGAGCCGCGGTGAATTCATCGCAAGGATGGACAGAAGGCGCGACGAAGGAGAATACGACACGCTTCTCCTGATCGACCCCGATCACTTCTCCTTAATCAATGACGAGCACGGACATTCCAAGGGTGACGAGGCTTTGCTTCGGATTGCAAAGGCGCTCGTCTATACGACACGCCCCGGTGACTCAATTGGCCGCCTTGGTGGCGAAGAGTTTGGGGTCTTGCTGCGAGACCTGCGCAAAGACCGGGCGATTACAATTGCGGATAACATTCGTCGACATATCGAGGGGCTTCCCTGGATCAAAGGGCAACAAGACAGCGTGAAGGTGACTGTCAGCATCGGTGGTGCGGAAATTGCTCGCGATGCAGATCCTCAGGATGTGCTACGCACTGCGGGGCGCTGCCTTTTTGAAGCGAAGCAACGTGGGCGGAACCGCGTTTCGTTCGACTATCACCCATCCAGGCCGCAAGGTTTGGTGAGCGAAACACGCAGCAGATAAACAGGCCCGCCGCTGCCAATAAGCAGTGCCTAGCAGACCAAAAGCGACAGGCAGATGAGTTATATGGCACTACACGCCAGTAGTTTCAGGCTATTCCTTTAGCCTTCCTGTGGCTCAAGTCCATGTTATTGAGCTCATACAGTATGTCGTCGGCCTCTAGCAGCTTCAGGCCAACCAACAGAACGCCGTCGAGAATCGCCGGCTGTCCTGTGAACATGTCGATGATCGACCAGACCCCGCTATGTGCTCGCTGCATGTTGTAGCGCTTGGTGATTTTGGTCATAGTCTGCGCCCTGGCTGATCTCGCCCCATCAAGATCCAATAGCACCGCATCGAAAGCACGGAACGAGCCGAGAGGCGTCCACGTATTTTGTGTCGTTGGGGCCGGTGCCCACGACCACGAGGACACCGGGCCTGCTTGCCAAACGAGAGTGTCATCAAACGCCTAGCCTGGTAAAATTACTCGGTCATTTGTAAAAGAAACCATAAAGGCGGTATCGCTCCTGGGTTGAAGGCAGGAGCAAAGCGAGACCGCCTGCATTCGTTTTTTTCGATGATGCCGGCCCTCTCCTTCGCCAGCTTGCCCCGCCTATGGCACCCGCTGTGCCAGGCTTACTCCCAGCGCCTGGCGCCTGGCTCTCAGCCGTACCGGCGCCTCGAAACGCTAGGCCTATTAACCGGTCATTCACCATACCGCTATAAGCTTTCTCAAGGCTGCGGCTGTGTTTGTGTACCGCAGCGCCCTGGCGGCAAGACGATGGTGCTAGCGGGCCTAGGTCGTATTCTGGGAATTCTCGCCATACCGGCATTCCAGGGCGTTGGCAATTCGCTCGCAGAGCAGCTCACCCATGCCGATTTTTAGGTGAAGACGGACGCGACCTCCTTGCGCATTAACCAATGTCACTACAACGCCTAGATCCGTGTATTCAGCAACGTTGAGAACGTCGTTGACGATGAAGTCGGGCGCTTCGCCGGCCGCCTCGGAAATGTCGTTCACAGCTCTCTCCTCAATCAACACCGATCGCCAATGGGCCTCTTGCCGGGGAGGCCAAGCCCTAGTCGCTGGCCTTCGGCGAAGTGCTCCCCAGCGGCCTGGTTCTCAAACGTCTGTTGCCTCCTTCGGCAATCTGAACCGTCCACGCCCCCTAATTGACTTGCACGTCATCTGTTTTCGCCGGCCCCATTCCGGTCCTCCATGTCACAGTCGCTGAATAAAATAGGGCATACGCCAAGCCTGACCAGGCAAGTGGTTGATCGGGGGGGCTTTTTGAATTGACGCACTGGCATTCGAGCACTCTTTGCAAATTGATTGGCCCCCAGGGTCGAAGAGATTACCCCGAAGGTTAAGCGCTAGACCCGGCCTAGGCGGACCTATCCATGATTAGCAACAAGGCCGCTCGGGTAGAGGAAGCTTTGCTGATTTGAGGAACGAGGGCACGATGCGCATGCAGTGATCGCTCTCCCAAAACAAACTCTGGCAGCTCTATCATTAGCCAAGGCAATAGCTCGCGAGGTCTGTAGTTTGACGACCATTTGACAAACACGGAAGGAGACGCTGGCGCCTGGCCTGCTCAATTTGTCCAGAACTTCAGCATGTTTTAATAACTTCAACGTGACCTAATCCCCGCCACGTCATTGGGGATTGCGGTGAACGAAAATCCAAACCTGCACATGTTGGCTCTTCAGAACGAAATTCTGGAGGCCATTGCCACGGGCATGGAGTTCGACGCTGTCGCCGAACTCTTGTGCCGCCGCGCCGAGGGGCTTGCCCCGACCGCAATCTGTTCAATCCTGTCTGTCGACATCGAGGGGCGTTTGCATCCCGTCGCCGCCCCGAGCCTCCCAAAACACTACTCCGAGGCATTGGAAGGTCTTGCGATTGGTCCGAGCGTCGGATCGTGCGGCACAGCGGCCCATTTCGGAAAACCAATTGAGGTCGTTGACATCTCCATCGATCCGTTGTGGGCGCCATTCACCGGGTTGGCCCTACCTCTTGGTCTGATGGCTTGCTGGTCAAGCCCTATCAAGGCCCGGGAGGGGCGTGTTGTTGCAACATTCGCCTTTTACTATCGCACGAAACGCGGCCCAAGCGATCTGGAGCGGCAGATCGTCCTAACCTGCGTCCATCTATGCGCCATCGCCGTTGAGCAAATGGAAATTCAGAGGAGAAACCACCAACTGGCGTTTTACGACCAGCTCACGGACTTGCCGAACCGACGCGGTTTCGACGAGTTGATCAGCCGCAAGCCACGGCCCGGTTCCACATCCTTCGGCCTGCTCCTGCTCGATATTGACCATCTCAAGTTCATCAACGACACGATGGGACACATGGTGGGGGACGCCCTCATAAAGGAAGTCGCATCGCGATTGCGATACGCGAAACTCGATTTAGCCTGTCGCCTCGGAGGCGATGAATTCGCCATTGCCGTCGATCCATGTCCGGACCATGCTGCTCTATACGTCGTGGTGTCGGCCCTTCGAGACGCCATGAAGGAACCTTTCCATAGCGACGGAAATACGATCGTCCCTCAGGTAACGATGGGGGGCGTGGTGTACGGTATTGACGGGACGAATGCCGATTTGCTTCGTCAAAATGCAGACTTTGCCCTCTATCACGCCAAAGAGACGAACCGCGGCGGTTATGTTCAATTCGAGCCGGGCCTCCGCACGGCCATCACCTGCCGGATAGAAACGATCAGAGAGGTCGACCATGCGCTCGCCGACAAGCGGGTCGTCCCTTATTATCAACCACTCGTTCGCCTCGACACCGGAGACATCATCGGTCTCGAGGCGTTGGCTCGCATCAAAACGGCTGACGGCCGTATTGTGGCGGCCGGTGACTTTCAGGCAGCGCTCTCAGATCGGGAGGTTGCCTGCCGTCTGACCGACAGCATTCTCTCACAGATCGCGAACGACGTTCGATCCTGGATCGCGAACGGCATTCCATTCCAGCACGTCGGCATCAATTTGTCGGCTGCCGATTTCAGACGGAACGATCTTGAAACCCGTCTTTCGACAGCTTTCGATGCAGCCAAAGTGTCATTGAAGCATGTTGTGCTCGAGGTCACCGAGACAGTGCTCATGGGCGATCCCGGCAACGAAACGGTCCGAGCTGTGGAGCGTCTTCGAGAAAAAGGAATGCTTGTCGCGCTCGATGACTTTGGCACTGGATATGCGTCGTTGACCCATCTTCTCAGTTTTCCGGTCGATATCATAAAAATCGACAAATCCTTCGTTGATCGTATCTTGATCGACCGGCCGAGCGAGGTGATTGTCGAAGCGCTCATCGACATTGCGCGAAAACTGAACAAGAAAATTATCGCCGAAGGCATCGAATGCTCGGCGCAGCACGAGCGTCTCCGCGAGCTCGGCTGTACATTCGGTCAAGGATTTCATTTTGCCCGACCTGCGGATGCTTTGACCACCACGCGCCTGCTACGAAGCTTTGCTCAAAAGCCGCCATTCGACCAGCGTCGTCACACGGGAAGCGACGTTCCCATCACGGCAATCGCCTAAACGGAAGTGTCAGGACAGCCCTTGTCTCATCGTCGGCTGTTCTCTCTCGCACACCCCCGATTTGTTACCCTTCTTTGCGGCGCCATCCCATCGCCTCTGTCATGAAGTCGCTAAGGCCGCCGACATTGTCTTCGATCGCCTTGACCGTAAGCCCCTTCGCCACCGCGTCTTGGCCGCACCGCTTGGCGAGACGCGCGGCGATGGGGGCGAGCGGGCCGCCTCCCGCGTTCCACGGCTTGTCGAAGATGTTGTCGCCGATCCATTTCTCCAGAAAGTTCGAGGCGGCGATGGACATCTGCTTCCCTCTTCACAGCATCGTCGGACGGCCTTCGATGAACCTGATGAAGGCGACTGTCCCCAACCTAATCTTCCATCTCTTTCAAGCTACAAGGCACAGGCGTCCACACGGCCCGTGATGGCAAGCATGTGGAGCTGCACGTCGACGTTGTTTGCCATGTGCGGATGAAGTCGAGGCCACGGGGGACTTATAATCTTCTTCCTTCCACAACATAAACGTTCGGAAGTGGCCGACGTTCCTGCTATTGGCGCGAGATCCGCTCTCTATATATAAATATTGACATAAACTTTCGAATTTGTTCGATATATAGACGACATCTTAACCTGATGAGGTTGAAGGCCTGCATTCCCGTTTAATCCATGCGGCCGGGCGGGCGAAGCTGCGTCCACATCGCTTTCGCGTCAGCTGGTGCGACTACCCCACCCCCTGAAGCCTCTAGGCAGCAGTTTGCGCTTTCTTCCGGTGGTTTGACATAACGCACCGCGTTCATGACTTCGGCGGACACGGAGCGCTTATTGCCTTCACCCCGGCGTCATAGCCGGGTAATGCCGGAACCGTTTGGAGCTATCGGCGCTTATGCAAAGTTTGCCTGGTCGCAATGGGGTGGGGAATGACCGCGGAGCCAAGTTCTGTAGTCCTGTTCTGCCTTAAGGCGTTTTATCCCCTCTTTTAGGGGCGCCACCCTTGGCGGCTCAGCCCGAATTGCGTGCGCTTCTGGGACAAATTGGGGAATTGGATTCAGTTCTAGGAAAAATTTGAGGAGGGATCGACGATCTGGCGACGCGTTCCTCCCGGTCGTGTTAGCACGAACCTCCGGTAGTTCTACGCGCTGAACGGCGACTTTGCGCCCTATTCAGCCATTGAGAGGATCTTCGCTGCCACCCGATAGGACACGCTGCCTGCCACCCCCCAGTGCATTGTAGTTTAGCCATCGCCGTGGGCGTCAACGCGGACGGCTGGCGCGAGCTACTGGGCATGGAGATTGGCACCTCGGAGGCCTGCGCAAGCTGACACGTCCGCGGCCTGCGCGGCGTCAAGCTCGTCGTCTGCGGTGCGCACGAAGGCCTCAAGGCCGCCGTCACCAATGCTGTGCGCGGCATGGCAGGCGCTGAAGCGTCCACTTCATGAGGAACGTGCTGGCCCATGCCGGCAAGAGCGGCCGCAGGGTTGTCTCAGCCTTCATCGCGACCGCCTTTGCCCTGGAACCCTCGGAAGCCGCCAGCACCCAATGGCGCGCCGTCGCCGACCAGATCCGGCCGAAGGGGCCGACGCTGGCGACAATCATGGACGACGCCGAGCCCGATGTGCTGGCCTACATGACCTTCCCGAAGGAACATCTCGCCAAGCTCCACTCGATCTCCAAATTCGCCTCCCTAAGATGGGATAGAAGAGCGGCAGTCACATTTAGCATGCATGACATTAGGAGGGCAAACATTTATCGGCTCACAGCTCGCTGCCGGTGAGGCCTTCAGCAATGCTTGGTATAGCGTCCAGCATATCCCGGACGCGAGTAGCCAACCCTTCAAACGTGAACGGCTTGCTGATGAGTTGTACGCCGGCATCGAGGCGTCCATGGTGAACGATGGCATTTCGCGAATACCCCGTCGTGAACAGCACCCTCAACCCGGGTCTCATTTGCTTGGCAAGCTCCGCCAACTCCCGCCCGCTTCTTCCCGGCAGCACGACATCAGTGAACAGCAGGTCTATCCTGTCCGATGTTCGCAGGATGCTCAGCGCAGCATCAGGGTGTTCCGCTTCCAGGACGTTATAGCCAAGTTCGACCAGTACCGAGACGCTGTATGCGCGCACGTCCGCATTGTCCTCGACGACCAGGATCACCTCCTCGGAATGGCCGCGCGGCGCGAGGCGCTCCTGAGTTTCCGTGCTCAAGGCTGCAACTCCATGATAGCGGGGGAAGTACAGTTTCACGCTCGTGCCGGCGCCCGGCTCGCTATAAATGGTGACATGGCCGCCCGACTGTTTCACGAAGCCATATACCATGCTGAGGCCAAGGCCTGTACCCTTGCCGACCTCCTTGGTCGTAAAGAAGGGTTCGAACACCCGGCCCAGAGTCTCCTTGTCCATGCCGCTGCCGGTATCGCTTACCGACACCATGACATATTGGCCGGGGACCACCTCGGCGTCCGTGGCGGCGTATTGCTCATCGAGAACGACATTGGCCGTCTCGATCGTCAGACGGCCGCCTTGGGGCATTGCGTCTCGGGAATTGATACCGAGGTTGAGAATTGCGCTCTCTACTTGGTTTGGATCGACATCCACGGTCCAAAGCCGGGGCGCCAGAACCCCCTCCAATTCAATGGTCTCGCCGAGCGTGCGGTGGAAGAGATCCGTCATCTTCCGAATAATCAAGTTGAGATCGGAGGGTTGCGGGGTAAGAGGCTGCCGTCTTGAGAAGGCGAGCAGACGGGCCGTGAGGCTTGCGGCCCTCTGGGCACCTTGCAAAGACATCTCGACCGCACGGCGAACGCGAATTTCGTCGCCGGGCTTGCTGCGCCTGATTGTATCAAGGCCGCCAATTATTACTGTGAGGAGGTTGTTGAAGTCATGGGCGACCCCGCCGGTCAGTTGCCCGACTGCCTCCATCTTTTGAGCTTGGCGAAGAGCCTCTTCTGCCTTTCCACGCTCGGCGATTTCTTCGGCAATGCGGTCTTCAAGGGTCGCATTCAACTGGTGCAACATCTCCTCAGCGGATTTCCGCTGCGCTATTTCCCTCTGCGACGCCTGGAACAGCCGAGCATTGTCGATGGCGACACTCGCCTGGCCGGCAAGGCCGGTCATGAGTTCTTCCGAGCGTGCGTTAAACACCCCCGGCTCCGGATGACCGAAAAACAGGCCCCCTAGGACCTCGCCCGAACGCGAGCGAACAGGAACGGCGAGATAGCTTCTGACGGGCAGATGACCATCAGGCATGCCCTTGTACGGCGCGTTGTGCCCGTAGCGGCGGTCTTTCAAAATATCATCAGATCGCACCGTCCCCTCACCGTTGAAGGTGGGCGCGAAGATGGCTGTATTGCGCGGCATCGGGAACTTGGCAAATGCCTCTCTGGGCACGCCGGAGAGCGTGTAGAGCGTGTAGCTTTCACCCGCATCGTTGACGACATTGTAAAAGAACGCACCGAAGCTGGCGCCAGTGAGCTCGACGCCGGCATCCGTCACGATCTGTACGACATCGGCCAAATTGAGGTTCGCCGCAACCGACGCACCGGCGCGATTGAGTATCTGAAGCGCGCGGGTTTCTGTACGAAGTTCGTTCTCTGTTTGGCGAAGGGCTTCGTCGGCCGCTTTCCGCGCCGTGATGTCAAGGGCCGTCCCGATAGCACGAGTGCAGCGCTCTCCGTCGAACAGGCCTTTGCCCTTGGCCGCTACCCACCGGACGATTCCATCTTCCTTGCCGATCGTCCGGTATTCGACGTCATAAATGGCGCGACGCTGAGGATCGAGAGCGGAGGCGAAGGCCTGGCTCGTCGCGTCGAGATCGTCAGGATGCAGCCCGGCATAGAAGTCCGTCATGCTGCATGGCGTCCCCGGCGAGATCCCAAACATCGCCTTGGTACGGTCGCACCAGGTCAAGCGATCGGTGGTCAGATCGAGGTCCCAGATTCCAACATCCGCGGCTGAGATAGCCAGGCGAAACGATTCTTCATTGAGGGCCAGCTGCGCCTGACTTTGGACCTGATTGGTGACATCGTGTCCTTCGGCAAAAATGCCGGTGACCTCCCCATTCTCATCGGATATCGGTTGGTAGATGAAGTCGAGGTAACGCCGCTCCAGCGGCCCACCAGGTTCTCGCCGGAGGTCGATTGCTGCGGCCGTCGAAACGTAGGGCTCGCCGGTCGTGTAGGCCCTGTCCAAAATCTCAAAGAAGCCTTGCCCCTCCAGCTCTGGAAATACGTCGCGAATGGACCGACCTAGGATGTCGCGCTGCCCGACCAGGCGAAAGTAGCTTTGATTGCAGAGTTCGAAGACGTGCTGGGGACCGCGCATGACCGCCATAAAGCCCGGGGCCTGCCCGAAAAGCCGCTGCAGCTGGTCCCGTTCGCTTTCGAGCTTCCGGTTAAGCACCTCCACCGCGTGCCGCTCCCGGTTGAGGGCCTCAGTCTCGGCGCGGAGCGCCCGTTCCGCACGCGCCCTCTGCCAAGCAACGGCCACTTGATTGGCGGCCATCGTGAGCGCCAAGTGCTCGGCCTGAGTTGGAAAGCTCTGCCGAGCGCACACCGCGTCAAGACGGCCGGCGCCGGACAATCCAATAGCAGTACAAAATCCACGGAGATTTCCGTCGACGCCAAGCTCGCCGTCGGCCGCCGCCCCTGGCTCCGGGAAGGCTGTCTGGAGGAGATGGGCCAGATCCGGAGGCTGACCATTGGGAAACCGGCTGACTTCACGGGTTTCGCCCCGCTCGGTGCGAAAGGACACCCGCACGCCGTCAAGATCAAGCACCTGAACCAGCGCATCGGCGAGGTTCGCCGCTATTCGGTCCTCATCGGCGTTGACCCACATTGCCGGAAGAGAAGACAGGGCCGCCATATCGCCGAGAGCGCGGCGCAATGCTCGCAACTCGCGGTCGTCAAGTTGATCCACCTTATTCAAATATCCGTCCCCCAGGTCTGAGCCGTCTACACGGGCGTCCTGCGAGCCTGGAGCTCGGCCAGAAACTGATCCGGGGGAACAAAGAATGGATTTTGCTGAAGGACCCCGCCGACGATGACCTGTGGGTGCGTGCGCAATATATCCATCACCGTGGCAGCACTGAACCTATTGAGGTCGTATGTGCAAACGACCACGTCATCGTATTTCGGGAGAACGTGATTTAGCCGTGTCTCGTATTCGACAATTTTTTCGACGCCCGGAAGGTCTTCCAGTGCCCATTCCATATTGGCCCACAAGCGGGTCATCCCAAATCCGCTGCTCCGGCCCTCTTTGAGGACGTCCTGGATCAAGGCGAGCATGGCGTCCTGGTCAAAACCTTTGCCGCCACTCAAATAGGCCTGTTCCCATGGCCTCATTTCCAGTTGGCCACGGGCCGTGGCCGCGTCGACATCGATCCCCTCCGCCTTTAGCCTTCGGGCGCGGTCATCGCGGTGCCGATTATTGATGATCTGAACGAGCCGGTCGTTAGCCGCCAGCCCATCCTTGGCGAACGGCGCCAAGATTGCCTGCTCCTCATCGTCGGAGCTGAAGAATGCACAAGCGTGACAGGAACAAGTAAGTTCCGAGCCCGCGAGTTTAACTGACCGACTGAGCGGCGCTGCTTGATGAACCTTAGGCATAGAACGATCTCCGTTGCACTGAAACGACCCACAGGATTTCATCATCTTCTTTGTTGGTGGAGTTCTGCCGATAACGTCGTTGGATCGCCCTTACTACCCAACAAGGCGGCCGTAAGCGCGGCCGAAAGTTCTTCAAGCTGAAATGGCTTGGGTAGGACAGGTCTGGTGCGAAAAGCTTCCGGCAGTCCCGCACGGCCATATCCGCTTGCAAAAGCGAAGGGAACACCCTGATCGGAGAGGAACTCAGCGACGGGGAAAACCTGTTTGCCGTTCAGGCTCACGTCCAGCAGAGCAACTTCGAAGCCACCTGCCGCCGCCCTTTCCATCGCTTCCGGCAAGTTGCTCGCCTGCGCCGCAACGGTACAGCCCAGATCCGACAACATGTCCTCGACAGACATGGCCACCAGGCCATCGTCTTCGACTAGAAGAACGCGCAATCCTTCCAATTCCATGAGAGCCCTCCGTCACAAAACTCTATCTTGTAGTGCTCAGCCCCGGTTCATTCGTCCCGGGACGGGGCGCGCCTGGTAAGTAGCGAGAACAACGCCGTCTTCAGATCGTCAATGGTGTATGGTTTGTTCAGAACTTCGCAATCCTTGAAGGTCTCCGGCACGCCAACACGCCCATATCCCGTGCTGAAAATGAAGGGCAACTGCCGTCCCTTCAAAATCTCCGCTACAGGAAAGACAAGCTCTCCAGCCAAATTGACATCGAGCACCGCGAAATCCAATGTCTCGGTTCGGGCGGCATTCAACGCCTTTGCCAAAGTCGCGACCGAAGCCGCAACCTCACATCCCAAATCCTCAAGCATGCCCTCGATGAGCAGCGCTACACTGCCCTCGTCTTCGACCACAAGCACACGCAGCCCAGCAAGCTCAGTCATTCCGCGGCGGTCCCCAACGGGACAACAATGCGGCAGCGCAATCCTTGTGAATTGAAGACGAGGTCGAGCTCGCCGCTCAAATCGCGCTCGATACACCTTTCCATCAGCCGAGTGCCGAAACCGCGTCGGGTTGGCGCTTGAACGGACGGTCCGCCGCTTTCCTGCCAAAGCAAATCCAGTGTGTTTTGCGTCGCGGACTTTCCTATGTGCCAAGTAAGCTCCAGCACTCCCGTTTCGGAAGACAGTGCGCCGTATTTCGTCGCGTTCGTGGCCAGCTCGGTCAATGCCATCGTCAGGCTGAGGGCCGCCCTTGAATTCACCGGTACGGATGGCCCATCGATCCGGATCCTCTCGCCAAAGCTCGTGGGGGCGAGGACCTCGCGGGCCAAAAAGTCCAGCGGGGCATCTTCCCAATGGCGCTTCGTCAGCAGATCGTGTGCACGGGCCAGCCCCAGCAGCCGCTCTTCATATCGCTTGCTAAAATCTTGAAGGTCGTCGGAATGCCGCGCGGTTTGCGCCGCTAAGGACTGCACGGTCGCCAATGTGTTCTTCACCCTGTGATTCAGTTCATCGATCAGCGTCTTCTGGCGGTTTTCCGCCTGCTTGCGCTCCGTGATATCCACGAGCATGTTGATTGCGCCGATTAGCGTGCCATCTGCATCATGTAGAGGCGTCGGATACGGTATGAAGGGCACAAACGAGCCATCGGGTCGCTCCGCGATGGCCTCGACGCCGCGGACGGCCCGATCTTCTTTAAGAGCAACCGCCATGGGGCACTGATCGTGCGGCAGCGGCGCGCCGTCAGGCGTGTAGAGCCGCCACGTCACGCACCACTCGTCACCCAGTTGCGGTGTGCGCCCCGCCATGTCGATGCAGGCCTTGTTGAAGAAAGTGATCCGGCCATTTGCATCGGTGGTATAGACTGCGGCCGGCAAACCCTCCAGAAGATCGCGCATATGCTGCTCGCTCTCGCGAATGCGATCCTCCATACGCTTGGCATCCGTCACGTCCTGCAGCACACGTACGCCGTACAGGAACTGTCCTTCTTGGTCACGAACGGCGGATCCGAAAACGTCCAGGAACACCGTGGCACCGTCCGGCTTGCGGGCTCGTTTTCTGATCGAGTAGCTGTCCAGTTCGCCCCTGACTTGGCGGGCGTAGTTTGCAGCATCTTCGGCGCGGTCGCCTTCGTCCGTGTAATCGAAAAATGTCATGGCCAAAAGCTGCTCGCGTGAACGCCCGAGCATCTTGCAAAGAGCGTCGTTGACACGCAGCAAGCGGCCAGTCTTATCCGCCTCTGCGATACCGACCGTCGCCGCTTCATAAGTCGCGGCCAGACGTTCTTCGCTTTCGCGGCGAGCGCGTTCCGCTTGACGCATGTGCGTGACATCCATCGTGAAGCAGCGAGTGTTCACAAATTTCCCGTCACTGAACCGGCTGTTCGACGTAATGAGGACGTCCTTGACGGAGCCATCTTTTGCCCAAAGACGCGCAGGATAGCGGTCGAGCCGTTCGCCGCAGGAGAGCTTTTGGAGGATGTCGCCGATAACTGGAGCATCGGCATGAAACTCTGCAATATGGCGCCCGACATACTCCTCAGCCGTGTATCCCAGAAGATCGAGCTCGGCCTGGTTCGCGCGCAAGATAATGCCTTCGCCACTCACTATATGAAGGCCGACAGCACTGTTCTCGAAAAAATCCTCAACGTCGCTGGTTCTGCGCTGAACCTCTTCCTCCATTGCCTTGTGCGACGAGATGTCCTGGAAGCAATTGATCGCGCCCTGGATGTTGCCTTGGTGGTCCCTCAAGGCGCGGATATTGACCAATGCAGTGAAACGCGTGCCGTCCGGGCGCTCCATTATCACTTCGGCATTGCGGGTCGTCCTCCCCATGCGCACGGCATCCGCCATCGGGCAGTCCTGCGCCGGAAGCGGTGTGCCGTCGGGCAAGAACAGCCGGTGCGATCCGCAGAAGCGCTCTTTTCGTCCGTTCAGGTTCGGAGTGCGTCCCCACAGAACAGCTGCCTCCGAGTTGTAGCGGATCAGCCAGCCATTTTGGTCGCAAAGGTATACAGCGCCGGGGATGGCTTCCAGCGCCGTCGGAGCCGCGGCGACAAGTGCATCAAATTCTGTAAGTTGACGCTGTATGGGAAAGTCTTCGACGTTCGACATCTTTGGACCCCTTCAGTTGGCGAGCGAGAACCCCTGTCCCACATGCTGAAGGGGCAGCGCCGAACTGGACATCGCGATTCCCCCCAAGCCAAGCCCCTCAAAACGCCGCGCCTCAAGATTGGTTCCAAATTGGTTTCGTCGGAGCAAGATCTAGGATACACAAGCGCGAACATTCCCCGTTACGGCCTCACGGGGGTAACGCTCCCGCCGATCAGGCCTGTGAATGCCGGATAAGGCACGGTGCCGAGAAACGCCTTGTGCACCCAGCGGTTTTGCGGTCGGCCTGCAAAGGAAGTTATCTTGAACATTGTGCAGCGCAACAACGTTAAGGTCGTGGGCTCCGGTAGTCGCGCGATGGTCTTCGCCCACGGCTTTGGATGCGATCAGAACATGTGGCGCTTCGTTTGGCCCACCTTTTCCGCAGAGTATCGCATCGTTCTTTTCGATCACGTGGGCTGCGGAGGATCCGACCTTTCGGCTTACGAGCCGGAGAAGTATGCGTCTCTAGGTGGCTACGCCGCCGACGTCGTCGATGTCTGCCACGCGCTAGGCGTCACCCATGGTGTGTTCGTCGGGCATTCCGTCAGCGCAATGATCGGCGCCCTCGCTTCGCTAAAGGCTCCCGAGATATTCGACGATCTGATCATGATTGGTCCGTCGCCTCGCTACGTCGACGACGGTGACTACACCGGCGGCTTCAGCGAGCAGCAAATTCATGAGCTATTGGATTTCCTTGATGACAACCACATGGGCTGGTCGCAGGCTATGGCGCCCGTCATCATGGGCAATCCCGACCGGCCGGAGCTCGGGGAAGAACTTACCAATTCGTTCTGCATGACGGATCCAGAGATCGCAAAAAAGTTTGCGCGCGTTACTTTTCTTTCCGACAACCGCAGCGACCTGCCTTCAGTAAAGGCCCGCTGTCTTGTCCTGCAATGTTCGGAAGATGTGATTGCGCCGCAGACTGTTGGCAAGTATGTCGCTGACCGGCTGGCGAACAGCCATTTCATGCTGCTCAACGCAACTGGCCACTGCCCGAATCTCAGCGCGCCTGACGAGACTGTTGCAGCCATGAGGGCCTTCCTTGTAGGTCGACGCTGATTGAGGTCGCGGAGCCCATGAACGACACGGCCGCGGATCTTGATGATCTGTTCGACAATGCTCCATGCGGATATGTCGCCGCTGGCGCAGACGGACGTATCACCAAGGTGAACTGCACGTTTTCGAAATGGCTTGGTCGCGACAAAGCTTCCCTTCTGGGACAACGCTTTCAGGACTTCCTAAATATCGCGGGGAAGATCTACTACGAAACCCACTTTGCGCCGCTGATGCGCATGCAAGGTTTTTTCAACGAGGTCGCACTCGACTTGGTGCGAGTCGATGGATCGCCGCTTCCAGTTCTCGTCAATGCGGTCGAGCGGCGCGATGAGGCGGGTGACCTCCTCTTCATTCGCATCACCATCTTCAACGCTTCCGATCGCCGGCGTTACGAGCGAGAGCTTCTCGAAGCCCGTCGAGCCGCGGAGCAGGCGAGTGCTGAACTCCGCCAACTTAACCTCACGCTCGAACAACGTGTAGCCGAAGCCGTCGAAGCGCGCCTGAAAGCGGAAGAGGCCCTTCATCAGGCGCAAAAGATGGAAGCCGTGGGCCAGCTGGCGGGCGGTATAGCGCACGACTTCAATAACATGCTCGCCGTCATCGGCTCTTCGCTCAGTCTGCTTGAGAGACGGCTGGCCAAGGGCGAGGACGTCGCGCGCTTCATTTCTGCGGCACAAGAAGGCGTTAATCGCGCCGCCGGATTGACACGCCGCCTGCTCACCTTCTCCCGTCAGCAGAGCCTTGCACCTGAAGCGATCCAAACCAATCAGATGGTCTCCGAAATGTCGGAGCTTCTGCGCCGCACGTTAGGCGAAGAGGTACACCTCGAGACCGCCTTGGGGAGCGAGCTTTGGCAGATCAACGCCGACAAGAACCTCCTCGAAAGCGCTATCTTGAATCTCGCGATCAATGCGCGCGATGCCATGCCGGAGGGTGGACGATTGACCATCGAGACTGCCAATTGCGACCTCGATGAGAATTACGCCGCGGAGTACGCTATTACATCAGGGCAATATGTCATGGTAGCCGTTACAGACACCGGTACCGGCATGACTTCCGAGGTCATGGCCAAGGCCTTTGATCCCTTCTTCACCACAAAGGGCGTAGGCAAGGGTACAGGCTTGGGATTGAGCCAAGTGTTCGGCTTCGTCAAGCAGTCGAATGGTCACCTCAAGATCTACTCCGAGGTTGGGCATGGTACTTCGATAAAACTTTACCTGCCTCGGCTGCGCTCCACTACCGAAATACCGAAGCCTCCGCCCACAGGCGCTTTGGCGTCAGCCTCCGATAATGAGGTCATACTCCTGGCCGAGGATGACGATCAGGTGCGGTCGCTGACGGCTCAGACGCTGCGTGAACTGGGCTATCGCGTGATCGAAGCAGGGGCTGCTGCCGAAGCATTGAACGCGCTCGCGCAGCACCCCGACATCTGCCTTCTTTTCACCGACGTGGTCTTGCCCGACTTGAACGGCCTTCGTCTCGCCGACGAAGCGCGACACCGCCGACCCCACCTCAAAATTCTTTTTACTACGGGCTACGCACGCCACACGGACCCGGACGTGCCCCTGCTGCAGAAGCCAGCCTCCTTGGAGCAGTTGGCGGCAAAAGTGAGAGAAATTTTGGATGGACCGGATTAATCTGATGACGGCATGCTACACAGACCGGCCATGCATCCATTGTTTGATTTTGGCGAAGGCTTGCTCGATCGGATTGAGGTCCGGAGAGTAGGGCGGCAGGTACCAAAGCCTGGCACCGGCAGCCTTGATCTCTGCCTGATGGCCGCCGACTTATGCCTTCCAAGATTATCCATGACGACGATGTGGCCGGGCTTCAGCACGGCGATGAGCTGCTGCTCGACATAGGCGCGGAAGCACTGGCCGTTGATCGGCGCGTCGAAGACGCAAGGTGCTGCGAGCCGGTCCCAGCGCAGCGCGCCGAGGAAGGTCAGCGTGCGCCAGTGGCCGTGCGGAGCCAACCGCGCAGCCGCTTGCCCTTCGGCCCCCAACCTCGCAGCGGAGCCATGTTGGTCTTGATCCAGGTTTCATCGATGAAGACCAGTCTCTGCGGGTCCAGGCTGACCTGCCAGGATCGCCATCGTTGGCGCCTGCGGGCGATATCAGTACGCGCCTGCTCAAGGGCGAACAGCGTTTTTTGAAACTCAGCCCCTCGCGGCGCAGGAACATCCAGCCGCGTTGTGCGAGACCTTGACCCCGCGCGCGGCCAACTCGTCCTTCAGCCCATGCAGCGTCAGATCAGAAGTCTGATTGATCCGCTCCACGATGAAGGACCGATGCGGCTCAAGAATCCGCTTGCGGTGTCCGCCTATCTTGCCCGGCGCCACCGAACCGGTCGTCCCATGGCGCTGCAACAGCTTCACCGCGGCCGAAACCGAAATGCCGAACCGTTTCGCGGCCGACCGGCGACTCTCGCCACTCAAAACCGCCGCCACAACCCGCTCGCGAAGATCATTGGAAAGAGGTCGAGTCATCAGATGCTGGCCTCCACTCCAGCCAGCATCTTGAATCACAAAACCAGCAATCCCTTTCGATTCCATCAAGTCGTGAGCCGCTCTAGCTGGCCGCGCGCAGGCGTTGAGAGCGAACCAAGACCTTCAGCCCCTCGGAATCCAACGCCTGCCCGAAGGCATAACCCTGCAGTATGTCGCAGCCCAACTCCTTCAGTATGCGAGCGTGCTCCATCGTCTCGACGCCTTCCGCTATGACCTTGATACCTAGGGATTTGCCGATCTCGATGATCGACGAGACAATCTGCCTTCGTTGCGGAGATTCGACTATTGGAATGACCAGCTGCCGATCAATCTTCAGTCGGCGCGGCTGTATCTTGAGCAGGCTGACTATGGAGGCATAGCCCGTACCAAAATCATCTATCTCTATATCAATGCCCAGTTGCTTGATTTGATCGACATTCCATGTCACCAAATCATCGTTTTTGTCAAGGAAAATGGACTCAACAAGCTCAAATGAAACTGTTCCCTTCTTGATATTCATATCTCGCAAGCTCTTTATGAGTTCTTCATCTTGGAGCCGCCGTGCCGAAACGTTGACTGATACACGCGGTATATGAAGATTCGCAGCAGACCAGTTTTCAAAGTCTGAAAGCGCTTGGTCCAGTATGGTTCGATCGATCATCGAAACGACGTTTAGTTCTTCTGCAATCCTTAGAAAGACATCCGGTGCTAAGATGCCCTTCTTTGGGTGCCTCCATCGCGCAAGCGCCTCGACTCCGACAATTTCGAGAGTTTTTGCACCAAATTGGGGTTGGTAGAAGGCTATGAACTCATTGCGCTCAAGGCCGCCAAGAATTTCGTCGGCCATCCGCTTTGTGTCGACGATTTCGCTTTGCATCGCTTCAGTGAAGAATTCGTGCCGATTGCGCCCACGGTTCTTTGCTCGGTAAAGCGCGATGTCGGCGTTCACCAGGAGGTGCTTGGCTTCGACGTCTTTTCCGTTGTCGACCGCAATTCCCACGCTGACACCAAACCGGCATCGGTGGCCTTGGTAGTAGACGGGCTCGCTCATCTGGCTGATGAGGCGGTCGGCCAGCAGTGCCAGTCGCTTGATATCGTCATGCACCGTGCACAGGATGACGAATTCGTCTCCTCCGATCCGAGCGACGAATCCTCCATCCTCGACCTTGGATCGAAGGACGGTGGATGCGTGAACCAACATCGCGTCGCCCGCAGCGTGGCCGAGCGTATCGTTGATGTGCTTGAACCGATCCAGGTCGATGTGAAGCAGGGCCGCTTGACCGCCGTCGCGCCTGCAGTTGGCTGCGTACTGTTCCATTACCTGGTCGAGGTAACGACGGTTGGGCAAACCGGTCAGCGAATCATGAAGCGCGATATGCTCGATGCGGGCCTTGGCCGCCTCGAGTTCGACATTTCTCGACTCGGACAGTTGTTTCGAGCGAACCAGATCGCTGTTTAGCAGGACGTCGGCTGTGACATCCCATTCCGCACCAATCATTTTGGGCGTCTCATTTGGGGCTTGGTATATGGTCGCCTTAGATCGGACATGACGAATCTCGCCATCCGGACGAACAATTCGGTATTCCGACGAATATGTTCCGCGGCTGGCCACGGCATGGTCGAAATCTGCGTGGGCGGCGGCCAAGTCCAGGGGGTGAATTGCGCCTGCCCAATCCGAGTAGCCTCGACGTCCTCCGTCGCTGGGTCTGCCATATATTTCATTGACCCGATCGTCCCACGACAGGTCATTGGTCGCGAGATCGTGTTCCCAAACGCCAATGGCAGATGCCTCCAAAGCGAGTTCTAGTCGTCTCGACAATTGACGCAGTTCCGCATAGTTACGCTGTCTCTCGCCAATCAGACGACCTGTGACCAAGAATGGGATCACAATCAGCGCCCCGGCCACGGCCATGATTGCGCGCAGGAACCACGCGTTGCTGGGAGTCGAAGGCCAGCCGTTTTTGGGGATTGCTGCGATTTGCCACGATCCTGACGGGAGCAGAACTTCGGCCGTCACTGGATTGTTTTTGCGGACGCCCACATCACCGAAGAATTGATCTCCGCTTGGGCCGAGGGCGTCTTTACCGATGAGCGCGACGTCAATCCCGAGATCATCGTCAAGCAGGCCGCTCGCCTTGTAAAGACGCTGCACGTCGACAACGGCGGAAATGATGCCCCAGAATCTTTCAGTGTTGCCCGCGCTCGGCACAAAAACCGGAAAGCGGCCGATGAAGCCTTGGCCGCCCTGCTTCAGGTCGACCGGACCGGCAAGAATCAACTTGCGCTCGTCTCGCGCCCGCAGCGCGGCGTTACGCTGCCGATCGTCCATTCGGTAATCGAGGCCTATCGCTTTCTCGTTGCCCTTCAGAGGGTACATCAAGGAAACGACCAGATCGGGCGCGCCAGCAATATTGTTCAATTGCGAGTCGCCGCCAAAGAGGTTGCTCGCGAGCGAAGCGAAGCGCTGCTGTCCCAAGTAGGGTTCAGTCACGACCGTCGCGACAAGCCCATGCACGAGTTGGAGGTTCCCGTTGATGTTCCCCTCTAGCTTGGCGCGGATCAGATTGACCTTGGCCAGGACATCCGCACGAGCGGCCTGGTCCGAAACGATTTTGTTCTGATGGTCCGCATAGGCCGCGCTGATGGCAATAACCAAAATCGCCACTGCGGCCGGAATATTTGCCGACGAAAAAACAGCTTCCTTTATGCCGCTGAACCTACCGCCGAAAAGAGCCAATAGGGTGGAACTCCCCTGTGTTAATCAGGTTCTCGGATCGACCCGCCGACAGAACATTAGCTTCCATTAATTAATTTTGAACTTCTTAGTCGTGAAAACTTTGCACTTCCGACCGTGTGTCGACACCACTGTCCATGCAGGAACAGCCAGGATGGACACGCCGCCGTCGGCACTTGACGCAGGAGCAGCCATCGGTCTCGAGGAGCCGTGCGTTTCCAGCCAGCCCCTCGGCTAGCGGTGAGCACTGGAGCTACTTGGGGTGCGGCCCTAGTGTCCCTCGATAACCTTAGGAGCAACAAGGTATGGTATCTTGCCGACGCTTCGCTTCGTCGCGCCAATGGAATAGGCCATTGGGATCTTGGGGGAGTTGTTTGGCAGGCCGTACATATCCTTGCCTGCCCTCACTGCAAATGAAAAGTGCTGCCACGAAACCGTGTCATGCTCATTCAGAAAATCGAGCGTCAGCCCCGCCGAAATCAGTGCGTTCACCACGTCGCTGATCGGATGGATCCACTCATAATACCGAGGATGCTTCAAAATGCGGTCGTCGCCGGTATAGGTCCGTTCCTCGTTCCATGCGAGCGGCCGAGCTATAGGCGTTCTCCAATCGTGCTTAAACTCCAGCGCCGCGGCCTTACGATCACACTGAAACATCAACGGATGGCCCTCGGCCATATAGAGCCGGCCACCTGGTCTCAGGAGACCCGCAACGACCCGCGCCCATCGGAACACATCGTCCAGCCAATTTACCGAACCCCAGGTAACGTAGGCGATGTCAAAGGTCCGGCCGAGCGCTTCAACTGCCTCGAATAGTGGCGCTTCCACGAAGCGCACATCAGTACCTGCCTTCGCGGCGAAATCCCGCGCAGCTGCGATCGCGGTCGGTGAAAAGTCGAGACCGATCACGCTGCCAGCACCGAGATTCTTCAAGCTGATCGTGTCGAGCCCGATGTGACATTGCAAATGGACGATATCCTTGCCGACGATATCGCCGACCTCGCTCGTTTCCAGCTCATAGAGATTGGATCCGCCTGCCAGCACATTTTCAATCTGGTAGCTGCCCGTCGTGTCGGTCGAATGCAGTTCGGCCCGATCATCCCAATTCAGGCGATTTGCTCCCAGAAACGGTTCCAAATTACCCCCCTGCTTTCAGCGGCGACTGACACTTGGTTAACAAATCGTTAATATACCTTTGCAGCGAAAGAGTCGCGCGTCAATGTGGGCCGGCGGGCGGGTGCGCCTACGTCGCAAAGCCCACCCTGCCTCTGCGGCCGGTGTCAGCTCAGCATCCAGTCGTGGAGGATAGCGGCGGCGGCTCCTCAAAATCGCCCCGGTGATGGCCTAAACGCGCCAACCTCTGGCGTCGGGCGTTCCAGCAGCAGCGTAGACGGTTTCCGGTGACAACGCTAAACGGCTCCGCGGGAAGCGACTTGTAGTCGTTTGGCCGGTCAGATGCTTGGCGGTTCCTGGATCAAGTCAGTTTCCCTCCTTTTTGAGTTCGACGGTGCTCATTCCCGATCGCCGCCTTGGTTGTGGACCGCAGATCCGCGCTTAGCGACCGAGATTGAGACGCACAGCTGTCATCTAACACGTAGCGTTTCGTGCTGCTGACGGTGACGACCTGCGAAGTCACCCGCGCCAGAGTATCGATGCCTCAGACTTCTCCAACCGAATCTTTGGGCCATAGGCACTCGCAATTCGGGCTGAGATGTCGGACGAGGCCGTGCCGTAGTGAAACGAGACCCCGCCGAGTCGCCGCCTTAAAGCTATCCAAAACCGAACCTAGTGTCCCACTTTGTCCATAAGCAACAGAAATTCGGGCTGACGCGCGATGCAGAAAGTTCGAAAAGCTTCCAGGAACCCCAGCCAAACTGGACTCCCTGTCGATAAAGCTGCCTGCTGTGCACCCATTGCTGCGCCGGCCACGACCGTTTCCGCAAGTAGATCAAACGGTTGCCTAAAGACGGCGTGAACTTCGCCTTTGTCCCATTTGCAGTTCGACAGCACCAGATTCAAGAGTCGATTTTTCTCGTGCGCAGGCTGTTTCGCAAACAGTCGGCTGGCTTTGCGTGCCAGTTCCAACAGCCGGATGCCGTCCTCCATGTACGATTCCTCGGCGCTACCATGACGCTCTATCTCGCGAAGCAGCCGCATCTGTTCGGTCCGCCACTGTCCTGACATCCGATCGTAGAAGGCGTTGTCGATGCGGCCATCAAGCTTGTCGAGATACATGGCATGCAGCCGATCCTCGAGCCGCTTGTACTCGACCTGGCATCGATGGATCGCCTGTTCATGCTCGCGGCGCTCGTCGGCATGGCTGGCCAAGAGGGCTGCCTTTACCCATTCCAGTATCTCTTCGTCGAAATGCAACCGGTCAAGCAGGGTGGCGAATTTCTGGTCGAGCACTTCCTCGCGGACGTATTTGCGGCGGCAATCACCGTATACTCAGCGTTGGCACCGTTTTCGCCCGCGCCCGCCCCCCCACAACATACTGTCGAAATTGACCGTCAGAATGCGGTCGACGCCAGCGTATCCGCTCTCACCGGGTTCGCTGATGTGGAGGATGCCGTCTCGGATTTCCGGATGATCCGCCAGCTCGATCTTTCGCAACCCCATGAGAGTAGCAAAATGCACAATCGCTTGGCTAAGGCCATCGGTAGCGTCCGAGAGAGTAGCTGAGGCCCCACCACTCGAAACAAGCTTGCCTAGTTCATCGGCGTCATCGAACATGATGCGTATTGCAGCATCCCCGAATGGCTTTCCTGCCGCTGCCATGCCTTCATCAAGCGCAGAATAGGCGATGACATAGCGCAACGCGCTATCTAGCGTGGCTGCACCCCTGATGCTTTCCAACTCAACGATCGAACTGGCGAACCCTGTGTCGAACCATACTTTGAAAAGATTCGGGGCAATCGATGTCCAGTCTGTATGTCCGGTTACAGTCGTACCGTTCTCTTCGTGCACGTCCTCTTTCGCGAACAAAAGAATAGGCAGAAGCTGCTGAGAATGCATTGAAATTGGATCAATCAGCCCCGAAATGCCGAGATGGGTTTCAAGCACTTCCACAGGCTGCGAACCGTAGATATAGCCCGCATTGGTGCCGATCAGTGCTCCATAGACAGGTGACAAGGCTGAAAACAGCGCTGCTGAAACAAAGGGCTCGATCGCGCGAACACCGGTCAGGACTTCGCCCGCGACATTGTGTGAGGAAATGTTCCCAGCCGTGGGCCACACATAATTTGCCGGCGGAACACCGTCGACAAGGTAAGACGCCAGGTCAATGCCTGCTTGTGCCGCATCCCACCAAATGCTGAGCGCGGTGGCTGCTGCGCCGTAGGGCATGCTGTCGAAAACCACAGCTTCATCACCGGAAAGTGACGCAATCAGACCAGCAAGGCCGCCACCGAGCGAATGGCCGGTCAGAATGGCATTGCCGCCCTCGGTAGACAGCGCATTCTGGCCTGTCACGCTTTGATAGAAATCGAGCGCGAGTTGTCCCTGCGCGCCAGGCGCGTAAGTGGTCGGGCTGAGAATGCCTGCCCCTACTGCCCAGCCGGAGAAAATATCGTTGGGAAAGAGGCCACCGAAGCTGTTGGTGCCTCTATAGGAAATGACCGTTGCACCAGCCTCGATGCCCTCCACCCCTGAGCCAACCTCATAGGCTATCGCGTAAAAACCAGAATCCTGCCATTGCTGATATTCGCTCGAAGTGACGCCAAGAGCGTCCCCGGCTCAGTATTGCAGCCCCCCAACGCTGGCGCCATCAATAGATATTCCAGCTTCATAATCTCTATTGTAAGAGTCCATCGCTAAAATTGATAGAAAAAGATCTTTGTTCATGCTCATTTGAAGAGCTCCGTACTGAAGTTTCCCGAACTGACTCGTTGAATATCAGATTCATCTTTTAGAAATTTAGGCGGGTTCGGCAATAACGTAGCCCTTGAACGCCCAACAGTCTCAAGCCATGGAAGATATTTCTCGACCACCCCTTCAGTAACCTGCTCGTCGGTCACCTCAAGCGTGATCCCTCTTAGAGAAACACCTGAGCCAAATACTGATGCGAGGTCCTCTGGATCTACTTTACGCAGAGTTGTTGGATCGCTGAGGTTTGTGAAAGTCACAAGCAGCGGATAATGGTCGCGAGGCACGTCCTTCGTGCTGCGGAAACGCACGATGGCCGGCAGAAGTCGCTCGTATTCGCCGCGGCCATAACCCAGATCACCATGAAGCGTGTGCTGTGCAATAAATTTGGTTTCTTCGCCGATCAGCGCGAAGAGCTGGCCTCGCTGCCCAAGGTCAACCACTGTCGCCTCACCCTTATATCCCGACGGATAAACCCCTAGCGCGTTTGCTTCCTGCCACCATACGTGCGACACGGCCGAGCCTGAAACCACTTTGCCGTCGACCAGCACCTCGACAGTCAATTTCTGATTCCATTCCCACACGTCTGCAAACATCCCACACGAGGCAAGAAGGAATGCAGGCATGACGATGGCGCTTCGCGTCAGTAAAAGCGCAAGGCGCTGGCCGATGCTGGACAAAGGCTGGAATGCTCCAATCTCTCCCGCTTCAGCACCCACAACCAGCGCAATGCCAAGCGTGACGCCCGACACCATCAAACCCTCACCGCTTTCATGGGCGCGCGACGATCACCGTCGCGTTACCCCCGCAGCGAGTTTGGTAACATAGCCGTGATCGACTGTTAAGAGCTCACGGGAAAACAACTTAAGAAATTCCTGCTTATTTCTATAAGCGATGTCTAATTTACACTTCTATCTACTGTACATGCATGGATGAGGCGGACTTCCGATCGCCGACAGCAATATTGCCTTGCATATTGAAGGCCGTGCGGAACAATATTCCGTCAACAGGCGACCAACGCTGCCATTTCGAAAGTTCACGACGGCACGGGGGTACGCTTTTCACTGAGCTTTTCTAGTACCTCCTTATCGACCAGTTGCCGAACCAGTGGATGGACGCGAACCGGTGCGCCCTTGGAGAGCTGGCCGAAATTGATCAGCACGCTGGTGGCCAGCGCGCGGTTGGCGGCCACTACGTCGAGGAGCCAAACGATGTCGCCGCTGTCCCAGTCATTGCCCTTGAGCCGGACCGGGAAGTTGCCGGCGCGGGCCTGCTCCTCGATCCTGGCACTGACGGCTTCCGACACCTTCGCCCAGATCGCCATGCCCACCATCGGCCCCTCCTCGGCATTCGCCGGCAGCTTGCCGGAGGCAATCGCGATGCGGTCGCGCTGCATTCATAACTGCATGTACGGAAAACGACCGAGACTGTTGAAAAACTCGGCTTGAATGGCCGCCCAACACGTGATTCCATCTCTCTGCTGAGCGCTGGAGATGATTTGTCATGATGGGCAGGCTCGATCTTCAAGAACAACTCTTCTACGAGTTTCGGCTTGATGAGCACGTACCTGCCGGTCACCTACTCAGACGCATCGATGCGACGCTTAATCTAAGCTTTGTGCATGAGCACCTCGCCGCAAGCTACAGCCACACTGGCAGGCCTTCGATCGATCCCGAGTTGATGCTACGAATGCTCCTCGTGGGTTATCTCTACGGCATTCGGTCAGAGCGGAGGCTTTGCGAGGACGTTCATCTCAACTTGGCGTTCCGATGGTTCTGCAAGCTCGGCCTCAACGGAGCCGTGCCGGACCACTCAACGTTCAGCAAAAACCGCTATGGACGCTTTCGCCAAGGGGATCTGTTTCGAAAGTTATTCGAGGAGATCGTCGGTAATTGTGCCACGGCTGGGTTGGTCTCAGGCACGGATACTGCAGTCGATGCCAGCTTCATCGAGGCGGATGCGAGCTGGGAGAAGAAACTTCCTGGTGACGCCAATGCGACCGCCTGGTCCGACGGTGGCACGATCTCGCGGCCAGTGCATGAGTATCTAGCCGCACTCGACGCAGCGCTGCCGCAGGCCCCAGATGAGCGTGAACCTTCGACGCCGAGTGAGCGCGAATTTCCCCGCACCTTTTGCCATTGAGTGGGTTGATGCATGAGGTGTCCACCAAAATAGGTGGACACCAAGTTATGGAAGAAGATGAGCAGAAACTGCGGGTGAGGCTTGTCGGTCGGAACGGGCGACGCCGATACGACCCCGCATCGAAGGACCGTCTTGTCGCGGCCTGCCTTGAGCCTGGTGTGTCGGTATCGAGGCTTGCGCTCGAACATGGGGTCAATGCGAACCTTCTTCGGAAGTGGATAAAGAAGCGCACGGAGACCCAGTCCCTCCCGCCGTCCTCATCACCGGCGTTTCTCCCGGTTCAGATTGAAAGCACCTCCGATCGGGCCTTGCTGCGACAGAGCAGCATGGCTGCGGTGGATTTGCCGGGGACTTGCGATGGGGTGCGTGGGTCGGCATCGAAAAAGACTGCGCTTTTTTCCTCTCCAGCCAAGGTGAGCGCGTCACTGCCGAACGGCGTGAAGCTGACGCTGGAATGCGGTGATGTGGATGCATTGACGGCGACCATCGGAGCACTGGGTCATGTTCAGACTGGGCGCTAACCTGAAAGTCTACCTGCACCGCGAGCCGATCGACTTCCGGGCCGGCATCAACAGCCTTGCGGTTCTGGTCCAAGAGACGATGGCGCTCGATCCGTTTGCTCCAGCGGTTTTTGCCTTCTGCAATCGCCGTCGCGACCGGATGAAGCTCCTGTTCTTCGATCGGTCGGGCTTTGTGCTGGTCCTGAAGCGGCTGGCCGAGGACAAGTTCCGGTGGCCGCGCCGGGAGGCAGCGGTGGTCACGCTTACGACCGAGCAATTGCATTGGATCCTCGACGGCATCGATATCGATGCGATGGTCCGCCATCCGGTGCGGCAATATCAGGTTGCCGGTTGAGGGCTCTCGGATTGAGCGATTGACGCGCCGGCATGCTTTCGATTCAAGAATCTGATGAATCGACCCGGCGAACCGACTGTTGAAGAGTTGATGGCGCGTATTGCTGCGCTGCAGGCGCAGAACCGTCAACTCGCCGACCGCGTCGTCAAACTCGAGGAAGAGCTGGCGCTTGCACGACTGCATCGTTTTGCGCCGAAGAGCGAAAAGCACATTGATCGTCTCTTCAATGAAGCCGAACAGGCCGCGGATGAGGATGACGCCGACGGCGAAGATGACGATGTCGCCGACCTTCCGGATACTGGATTGCCAGTGGTCGAAAGCAAGACCGGAAAGAAGCGCGGCCGCAAGGCCTTGCCGGAAAACCTGCCGCGCGAGCGTGTCGAGTACGACCTTCCCGACGATCAGAAGGCGTGTCCTTGCTGCGCCGGCCAGATGCATCGCATGGGCGAGACCGTTACCGAGCAGCTTCATGTCGAGGTGAAGGCGAAGGTCCTGCGGAATGTGCGGTTCAAATATGCTTGCCGTCATTGCGACCGCACCGGGATCAACACGCCGGTCATGATCGCGCCGATGCCCACGCAACCTTTGCCGGGCAGCATCGCTACGGCCTCGACGCTGGCCTTCGCGCTCGTTCATAAGTATGTCGACGGCACACCGCTCTACCGCCTGGCGCAGGCCTTCGAGCGCGCAGGTGTTCCTGTCAGCCGAGGCGCTCTGGGTCACTGGGTGATCGGCTCGAGCGAAAAACATCTCTCCCGGATCTATGACGCGCTGAAGCTGCGGCTCAGATCGCAGCCCCTCATCCATGGTGACGAGACCACGGTCCAGGTGCTGAAGGAAAAGGATCGAGAGGCCGCCAGCACCTCGTACATGTGGGCATACCGGAGCGGCGAGGACAGTGACGAGCCGATCGTGCTGCTCGATTATCAAGCGGGTCGCGGCCAGATACACCCGCAGACCTTCCTCGGCGATTACCGCGGCATAGTGATGAGCGACGGCTATTCCGCTTGGCGCACGCTGGAAGGGGCAACGCATCTTGGATGCATGGCCCATTCGAGACGGCGCTTCGTCGATGCCCTAAAGGCGAGGAAGAAAGGCGGCGGCCCGCCGGAACAGGCGCTCCGGTTCTTCGAACAGCTCTATCGGGTTGAAAGGCAGGCGCGGAACGTCATCCCCGATGACGGCGAAACGCGAGATCACTGCATTCGCCGCTTCCGCCAGCAACATAGTGTCCCCATCCTCCATGCTCTCAAGGCATGGCTCGACGACATCGCCCCAAAAGTCTTGCCGGACAGCAAGCTCGGCGACGCCGTCTCCTATACCCTGAACCAATGGGGATATCTGACTCGTTACACCGAGGACGGCAGCATGCCGATCGACAATAATCTTCTCGAGCGTGACATCAGGATTTTTGCAACTGGCAGGAAGAGTTGGCTGTTCAGCGATACCGTCGACGGAGCCAAGGCCAGCGCCGTCATCTACAGCCTGATGTTGACCTGCCGCGCCTGCGGCGTCGAGCCGTTAGCGTGGCTGCGCCACGTCCTCACCGAATTGCCTCAACGCGCTGTCGATACTGATATCGACGACCTGCTGCCCTTCAACTTCGCCAAAAACGCTGCAGCCTGATCCGCCCGGACGCGTCCGTCTGAAAGCGACCGTCGTTGAAAGGACGGCGTCAACGTGCGGGGAAATTCGCGCTTACGACGCCGAAACATATATCGCAGATTGATCCGCAAGCTGGCTGGTCAAACAAGCATGGACGTGGCCGTTTCGGGTATTCAACCAACTACTACATCGACACTGAGTCGAGCGTCATTCTTGACATCGAGGCCAGTCCGGCTCGCTTCGCCGCAGAGGTGGACACAACCAAGACAATGGTGTTGCGGACGCGCGAGCGTCTTGGGCTGACGCCTGAACGGCTGGCAGCTGACAAGGCTTACGGCAGCGCCGGTCTTCTAAGCTGGCTTCTGCAGCAGGGTATCGAACCGCATATCCCGGTGATTGAACGCCAACACCAGACCGCCGGCAAACTGACCCGCGACGCATTCTCCTATGACAGGCAGAGCGACAGCTTTACCTGTCCTGAAGGTCGGCAATTGACCTATCGGGGAAGGGACATCGGCGCGCGCGCCAATGTCTATTTCGCTCGCCCGTCCGACTGCGGCGCCTGTCGCTCAAAGCTGGATTGCACAGACGGATCAGCGCGACGAATTACACGATCTTTCGACGAGGATGCGCGTGATCAGGTACGAGCGTTGCGCGACACACCTAGCTATGCCCGCTCACGGCGACTGCGCAAGAGGATCGAGCGGCTCTTTGGCCACCTCAAGCGCAACATCGCGTTTCGACGATTGAGGCTACGCGGCCTGAGCGGGGCAAAAGAAGAATTCCTTCTCGCCGCAGCGGTTCAGAACCTCCAACTGTTGGCAAGACGACCAGCCGCTGCCTGAAGTGGACCGGTTCGGCAGACATGGCGCCAACCTATGCTCCAGTGCCCTGCGGTCGTTCCGGCTAGTTATTCAACAGTCTCGACCGATTTCCGCACATCGCCTAGGTGGCGCCCGAATCGCGGTCCGGAGGACGGTTTCGTGTATGGAAACCATGTGCGGAATTCTATTGTGCAGATAACACTCCACAATCCAAACTTCACATGGCCGTTAATTCCACACCGACGGAATTCGTACATGGGCCTTACTGGGCGATGCCGACAATTCCAAGCCGCTATGTCTCGTCAAGTTCCTAAAGCCGAATCGGATATTCGAATTTCGAATTTCTACCGTAAGCGCATGTAGTTCGGCCTGGGACGCGACCCAGAAAGTTCGAAAGGCTTCAACTTGCTGTCATGCCGCGCGCCGACGATAGCAAAAGAGAGCCTCCTCAATAGTGGGTATTGCGATGTAGCGGTCTCCCGCTACCATCGCTTACCCCGAAGGGAGACGCGTTGTTTCAGGTCTTTTCGACCAGGTTGGACGGGTAGCAATCGATTTGGATCGTCGGCTGCGCGCCGGGTTGCGGCGTCAAGTTGGGTTTGACGTAAGTCTTCTTCATGATCACCGGGCAATGGTGGCACCGGCATTAGCTTCGGCGCCCCAACGTTCCATGGGCCTGTTTCAGGAAAAGCGCGTAGGCGCTTTCCCGGGAATTGCGTCAAACAAGGAGCTGGAGCGGTTCGCCGTTTCCGGCGGCCGGCCGCCTGCCTTACCGTGCGCTCAACGCCACCATGCGGTCGAGCGCCGCGGTCAGGCCGTGCAGCGACACCGGGAATGTCAGTGGCGTCTCTGCATCTGTCGTGACATTGAGCTTCAGCACCTCGCCTACCCTCAGCTTTCCGAGCACGGATCGGTCGATGGCAAACACCGCGATGCAGCCTGTCGGCAGGCAGGTCCTGAAGCGCTGCGGGGCCAATGGCGGCTGATCATCGATCTGAGGCGTCACGCCCGGATCGAGCAGGATGCCGAAGGGCAGAAGCAAGGTGGCCATCGTTGAGCCGTCCGCGCGCCTCTGTATCTCCATGGCAAGCAGCCTTTGGCCATTCTTCTGGACCTGGTCCTGTGAAAGCGAGCAGACCCTCGCATTCTGCTGAACGGAACAGGCCACGCTCCAGTCCTGATAGACTTCGCGCAGCGATGACGGCCCATCTGGAGCAGCCGCCGCCTGTTGTTGAGCCGTCGCTGGCGACATCAACGAGAATGCGATTGCCCCGTATGCGCAGGCGGCCTTGAAGCCACGCTTCATGTGCAGACCCATTCACGGATCTTGCATTTGGCCCCTGACGCCTCACAGGCCTGCAAGGCGAGGTCCTCGGCTTCGCGGCGGGTCTCGGCCGAGTTCACGCCCCAGGGCGTGAAACGGTTCTCGGCTTTGTCTGCCATGGCCAGCGCACCGCAGTGCTTGTAGGGAAAGCCGGTCTCGTCGTCATCGTCCCAATGGCGATGGTTGCGGAACACGGAGACGACGTTGCACGCCTTGCCGCCGGCGTTCTCGCAATATTTCTGCGCGATGTCCTTCGCCTCCTGCCGCTTGTCGGCGCCCCAGAAGAAACCGTATTTGCTGTCGGCCTGCGAATAGGCGATGGCCGCCCAGATGCCTTTTTCCTCCTGCTGCGGCTCCGACGGCGCCACCAGGTCGGCCGAGACGACCTGTCCGCTCCACAGCAAGGTCAAGCCCAAAACTGCCAAAGCCCGCAATCTCATGGTCGGCACCCCTTTCCTAAATTCCCTTCGTCCTATTTCGCCGCCGAAGCCACGGAGATCACCACGCAGCTTTTGCCCGTCGGCAACAGAAGGGCTTCCCCGGCGTTGCCGCCGAGTTCGTACACCTCGACCTGCCCAAGATGGTCGGTGATCTTGCTGCCCTGCGGAAGGATGGACGGGATGTCGGCACACGGGCTGGCGAACGGCGCCACCCGCACCATCGTCCCCTCGCAGCCCGAAGCGGTGGGCGATGCGAAGACCACGCCCGCCGCCGGCCCGCTATAGCGTTCCGACGCGTAGTCCATGCCGACAAAGGCCTGCACGGCATGCTTGTCGGCCGCCTGGTCGTTCCACAGCGATTTGACGCTGTATTTCGTGCCGGTCGTCAGGATTTGTCCGAGCACCGGATAGACGGTCGAACAGGCCTGCACCCCGGCCTGCTTGACGTGCTCGAGGAAAGGCGTGTCCGGCAGCGCGGGGGCGGCGGCCTCGACCGGCGCAGCCGTCGCGCCGCCGACCAGATTGGCGATCGCGGCGTAATTGCCGGCGGCAAAGCCAAGCCCCGCCACCACCAGCCCCAGCAGCGAAAATCCGACGACGCGCGGCCACCGGCGCCGCCGCGCGGGCTCGACGGGCCGCTGCCGATCCGCCTCGACGGTCGGGTTGCTGCGTTTTGCGGACAAGAACTGGTCCTGCTGGCTCATGATGCTGCCCCGGTTATTTGACTGGTGAAAGGGCTTCCGTCAGCCCCTTGAGTGTTGCTGTCACGGTGATCGTCTGGCCGTCGACGGTCGGATAGGAGATGGCCGGCGTCGCCTTGCGCGAAATCTGCTGGCGCATCACCGGCCCCACCGGCAGCATGCCGACACAGACCATCTCGTTGCAGCCGTTCAGGTGCACGTCGATCGGCTGCGCCTGTCCATCGAACTTCAGCGACACCAGGCCGTCGCTCCTGGCATTCGGCGCGGTGCGCAGGATCATGTAGGGCTTGCCGTCCTGGGTGGCGGCAAGCGACCAGCTGAAGGCCATCTTGCCCGACGCGTCCTCGATCACCTGCGAGACGTTGCAGACCTTCTTGCGGGCCTTGAGGTTCTCGTCGCAGATCAGCGTCCAGTTCTCGAACGGACGGATGGTGCGCTGATAGTCACCCAGTTTCACGTCGGGCGGCAGCACCACATCCGAAGGCTTGATCCTGTATGGCGAGGCGACCTGCCCGGCAGCCGGCGCTAGGCCGCCGCAGAGCGCCAGGAAAGTCAGGGCAGCAAGTCCTTTCATTCCGGCCTCAGTTCAAGGTGAAGCTGATGCCAGCGCCGACACCGACGTGCCCACCGGCGGCGGTGCCGGACAGATTGCCGCGGATGCGGCCGTCCTCGCTGGTGTAGCCGGCACCGAAGGCCAAGGCGCTCGCGTCCCGCCAGAAGCCGCCGCCTGCCGCGACGCTCAGCTTGCCGGGACGATCATCGTAGCGCAGCGAGGCGGCGGCGAGCCCGATCGCTGCGGCCTGCCGTGCTTCGTCGCGTATGCCGCCCAGGTCCGAGTTGAGCTGGCCGAGTTTCTGGTCGGTATAGTCGTTGGCCTGCTGCAGGGTCGTGGCCGCCACCTTGTCGGTATAGGTGTTGGAGGTGTTGATGGCGTAGTTCACCTGGGTGTCCGTATAGCTCTTGCCCGCGGTCAGGCCCTGGTTGAGCTGGTTGACGTTGACCGCATCGGTGCCGGCGACGCCCGGACCGACATTGGAGATCACGACCGGCGCGTTGACGTCGCCGCCCTGCAGCGTGATCGTGTTCGTCTTGGCGCCGCCCTGGGTGTCATAGGTGACCGCGTTCTGGGTGAGCGTTCCGACGCCGGCCTTCAGATCCTCGATCGCGGTGTTCGTGGCGTAGAGCTGCGAACCGTTGATCGCATCGGTGCTGCCGGAATCGACGCGACCCGCGGCGACGTTGGTGATCGTCCTCTCGGCGCCGGCATCACCGACGCTGACCGTCCCGGTCGGGGTGGTTCCCGCATAGTCGTAGGTCTTGCCGTTGATGGTGGTGCTGGACGTGCCGACGGCAGCCTGCGTCACCGAGCCGGAACCGAGCGCCACATCATTGGCATTGTTGGCCTTGGAGCCCTGGCCGAGCGCCACCGCGCCATCGCCCGTGGCTGTCGAGCCATTGCCGGCGGCCAGGCTGTTGGTGCCGCTGGCCACGCTCGCCGGTCCGATCGCGACGCTGTCGGTGCCGCCGGCGATGCTGTCGGCCAGCGTCGAATTGGCATGGAAATACTTGATGCCGCCGCCATTGTTGATGCTGGTCAAGGCATTGTCGACCGCCGTGAGCCCGTCATAGACGGTGGTGTAGCTATTGCCCTGGACGGTGTAGGTCGGGCCGGTGATCGAGCCGTCGGGATTGACCGTGGTGCCGCCGCCGAACAGGTTGCTGATGTTTTGCGACACGCCGCGCAGCTGCGAGACGTTGACGCCGTCGGTATCGGCCGAACCGGCCGCGACATTGGTGAGCTTGCGTTCGGCTCCGGCGGAGCCGATCGACACCTCGCCGAACGAGGTCTGCGCGCCGGTCAGGGCAAAGGCCGTGTAGCCGGTCTGGGCGCCGACCGAGGTGATGGACTGCGAGCCCAGCGCGACGCTGTTGATGAAGGTGCTCTGGGCGCCCGCGCCGAGCGCCACCGACTGGATGCCGGAGGCCAGCGAATTGGTGCCGAGCGCAAGGCCGTCGGCCAGCATGACATGGGCGTTCTGGCCGATTGCCGTGCCGCCGGGCGCTGTCTGGTCGACGATAGCGCCGTTGCCGATGCCGACGCCGTTGTCGCCGTTGACGACCGTCGTCGGACCGACCGCGACCGATTCCGCCCCAACCGCGAGCGAGTCTCCCGCCGCCGAATTGGCATGGAAATACTTGGTCGACGTCACCGATACGGAAGCGATGGCGCCGGCGAGCTGGCGCACCGTCACCGCGTCCTGATCCTGCGTACCGTCGGCAACGTTGGTGATCTGCCGGTAAGACGTGTCCGTGCCGACCGAAACGGCGCCGAGCAATACCTTGTCGGTGGTGTTGTACTGGATGAAGTTCGACGGACCGGCCGGGAGTTGCCCGCTGGCCGGCGCCAGCGCGCGGTCGGACACCGAATCCGAACCAAGCGCCACGCTGCCGTCGATGCTGGCCGCGCTGTCGCGGCCGAGCGCCAGCGCGCTGACGCCGGTCGCGGTCGCCTGATAGCCGACGGCGGTGGAGCCGACGCCTTGAGCGAAAGAATCGGTCTGCGCCAGCCCTGCCTCGTTGGTGCGGGCGTAGCGGATGCCGATGCCGTTGACGTCGGTATAGGCGGTCGAGGTGTCGCCGGCGATGTTGTTGATCGTGTTGCCGAGATTGGTGACGCCACTGCCGATATTGGCGATGTCTGTGGTGTTCTGCGTGACCTGCTGGTTGGTGGCGAAAAGTTGCGAGCCGTTGACCGCGTCGGTCGAGCCGCCGTTCAACTGTCCGGCCGCGACGTTCTGGATCTGGCGCTCGGCGCCCGCCGAGCCGACCGAGAAGGCGCCGGCCGGTGTGCCGCCGGCGAAGGTGTAGTTCACGCCGCCGATCGTCGTGCCGCCAACGGCGGTGGTGGCACCCGACGCCGAATTCAGGCCGATCGCGACGTCACCAGCATTGTTGGCCACGGCGTTGGGTCCGACAGCGACGGAATTCGTTCCCAGGGCCTGGGAATCCGGCAGGGCCGAATTGGCGTGGAAATACTTGATGCCGCCGCCGACATTGATGTTGTTGAGCGTGGTGCCGATGGCATCGACCGCCTGGTTGGTGGCGAAGAGCTGCGAGCCGTTGACCGCATCGGTCGAGGACCCGCTGATCCGCCCCGCCGCCAGATTGGTGAGCGTGCGCTCCGCACCCGGCGCGCCGATGCTGACCGTCGAGATCGGATTGATGCCCTGGAAGGCATAGGTTGTGCCGTTGATCACGGCATTGGGCGTGCCCACCGCTGCGACGGTCACCGAGCCAGAGCCAAGCGCCACATCGCCGGAGCTCGCAGCCGCCGTCGCGCCATTGCCCAGCGCGACATTGCCCGTAAGGCCGGCAGCACCAGCAGTCGAGCCATTGCCCAGGGCAACGGAGCCCTGCCCGATCGCCTTGTTGTTGTTGCCGATGGCGACAGCGCCCGCCGCCATATTGGCCGCGGTGGCGCTCGCCGTGCCATCGCTGTTGGCGATGTTGTTGGCGCCGCCGGTGAAGGCGCCGGTGCCGCTGGCGTAGCTCGGATCACCGATCGCCACCGCGCCGTCCCCGAAAGCGGTGTTGCCGGCGCCGATCGCGGTTGCCTTGCCGCCGGCCGCGGTCGAGCCATGGCCGATGGCAATGGCATCGGCGGAATTGGCGATCGTGTCCGTGCCCATGGCGATCGCGTTGTCGGCGCTGGCATTGGCGTGCAGACCCAATGCCGTGGATGACACCCCGGATGCCGTGGATTGGAAACCCCCGGCGAAGGCGAACTGGTTGGAGGCGTTGGTGCCTCCACCTATGGCGGTACCCCCGGTGGTCGCGCTGGCATTATCGCCATAAGCCGACGCGAAGTTGCCCAGCGCTTTTGCCCCGCTGCCGGACGCAATCGCCCGTCCACCCGACGCGCTGGCACCGCTGCCGAGAGCCGTCGAGGTGGCGCCGGTCGCGGTCGAGCTATCGCCAATGGCGACGGCATCGACGGCGTTGGCAGTCGTGCTCGTGCCTATGGCGATCGCGTTGTCGGCGGTCGCATTGGCGTGCAGGCCCAATGCCGCGGACGAAACCCCGGACGCCGTGGATTGGAAACCCCCGGCGAAGGCGAACTGGTTGGAGGCGTTGGTGCCTCCGCCGATGGCGGTACCCGCAGTGGTCGCGCTGGCATTATCGCCATAAGCCGACGCGAAGTCGCCCAGGGCTTTCGCGCCGCTGCCGGACGCAATCGCGCGGCCGCCCGTCGCGCCGGCATTGGTGCCAATGGCCACAGACTGGGCGCCCGTCGCGCCATTGTTGCCATAGTTCCCGGTCGCCGTGCCGCCATCATTGATGCTGACATAATGCGACGCCGCCCCGGCGATGGCCGACTGCAATGCCTGATTGGTCGCAAACAGCTGTGAGCCGTTGATCGCATCGGTCGAATTGCCCGCGATTCGTCCTGCCGCAACATTGGTGATGGTGCGCTGATTGGTCCCGCTACCGACGCTGACGGTGCTGGTCGGCGTCGTGCCGGCGAAGCTGTAGGCCGTGCCGCCGATGGTCGTGCCGCTGGTGCCGACCGCCGCCGTGGTCACCGAGCCAGAGCCAAGCGCCACGTCGCCGGAACTCGCCGCCGCGGTGGCGCCATCGCCGAGCGCGACATTGCCCGCAAGGCCGGCGGCACCCGCCGTGGTGCCGTTGCCCAGCGCCACGGAGCCCTGTCCGATGGCCTTGTTGTTGTTGCCGATGGCGACGGCGCCCGCCGCCTGGTTGGCGGCGGTGGCGGTTGCCGTGCCGTCGCTGTTGGCGATGTTGTTGGCGCCGCCGGTGAAGGCGCCGGTGCCGCTGGCAAAACTCGGATCGCCGATCGAGACCGCGCCATCGCCATAGGCGGTGTTGCCGGAACCGATGGAGACGGCCTTGCCGCCGGTCGCCACCGCATTGGTGCCGATGGCGACGGCATCGGCGGAGTTTGCGACCGCGTTCGTTCCGGCGGCGATCGCGTTCTGGGCACTCGCGTTCGCGGTATCGCCCATCGCCAGCGCGCTCGCGCCACTCGCCGATGCGCTAACGCCCAGCGCCGTTGCGCGCGCGAGGGTCGCACGGGCGCCATTGCCGAGCGCCACGGCGCCAACATCCGTGCCCTGGGCACCCGACCCAATCGCGACCGAGCCGATTCCACTCGACAGAGCGGCATTGCCGAAAGCCAATGCGAAATTGCCTGAAGCGAGTGCGTTGGGGCCGAGCGTTGACGAGCTTATCCCCGTCGCACGGGAATTTACCCCGATTGCAACGGCGAACTGGGCCGATGCCACGCTTGTACGGCCGATCGCCGTGGCATCAGCCACGTTTGCCGTCACGTCCACGCCGATAGCGATCGCGCTCTGAGCGAGAGCCCCCGTTCCGGGAGCGGAGCGTGCGCCCAGATAGATGGAATTCACGCCGCTTGCGATGGATCCGGTGCCAATGGCGGCGGCATTGGTCTGGCTGGCTTGAGCGTTGTGGCCGATCGACGCGGTGTTGCTGGCGGCGACGCCGATACCGGCATTGGTTCCGATCGCGATGTTGTCGTTGCCGGTGACCAGATTGCCCGCGGAGGCGGAGAGCGTACCGTCATAGGCGACACCGCCATCGCCGGTCCCGAGCGCGACGTTGCGCGTCCCCGTGACACCGGAACCGGCGCCTCGCATCACGCTGGGGATGCCGCCGCCCAGCGCAGTATTCTGCGCGCCGCTCACCAGCGTCCCGGCCGCGATGCCAACCGCGACCGAGCTGTTATTGGCGGTGGTCGAGCCGGCACCCGCACCTTGCCCGACCGCAACCGTGCTGTCGCCGATCGCCACCGCTTGCACCCCGAGTGCCGTTGAGCTGTTGCCAGTCGCCCTAGCAGCGTTGCCGACGGCGACGCCCGAGACTCCGCTGGCGTTGGCGCCGTTCCCGGCGGCGAGAGAATTGCCGCCGGTTGCCTGGCTGACCACTCCCAGCGCTATCGAATTGCCGCCGCTTGCGTTACTACCCGCTCCCATTGCGGTCGCGTTGCCGCCGGTTGCTTGGCTGGTCGATCCAACCGCGGTACCAAAGCTGTTGGCGACGGTCCCCGTGCCGAGGGCGGTCGAACTGTTCCCCGAAGCCTGGCTTACGCTGCCGATAGCGACGGAATTGCCGCCGGTCGCTTGGCTCGATACGCCAACGGCCGTCGCGGCGGCGCCAGCAGTAGCCGTGGAGCCGATGGCAGTCGCGTTCGCCGCATTTGCGGTGCTGTTGACGCCAAAGGCGCTTGCCCCGCCGGCGTTAGCATGGGCGTTTCCGCCCACAGCGAGCGCGTTAATGCCGGTCGCGCTTGCAAAGACCCCTATGCCGATGGCGTTGAGGCCATTGACACTCATCGAATAGCCGATGGCGATCGAAGCGTCGCCCGTTGCACTGTTGGAGGTGCCCAACGCCACGGCGTTATTGCCATTCGTCGTGGCACCGTTACCGATGGCGACGGCGTTGCCGCCTGTCGCGGACCCGCCGCCGGCCTGGTATTGTGCCTGGGCCGGCGTGGCGAGGCTGAGCGCGGCGATCGCCGCCAGGCCGCCGACGATGTTGGCCAGGCTGACGCCGCAAGCCAGAGCCGAACGCACGCTGCTGCCGATGCCCAACGTTCCCAACCCCAGGCGCTTGCGCCCCATGCCAAGCGCACGATGCGCCATGCGCAGCACGGCCATCAGGCGGCGGCGAACCGATCGCGAACCATGATCGGCCCCCGCGATCCAGTGCCCGGCGAAATGCGCCGCGCGACGCTGAACAACCAAGCCGTTCGAAATGTGATTGTCGGTCATGGTTTCCTCTCCGCTGGCCGGCGCGAAATGTCTGACAATACCGCTCACCAGGAGAAAGACATGATTCCAGCCAGTGGTATATCAGGAAATTGCTGTTTTGCGAAAAAAATTTGAACAAACCGACAGAGGTTAACGGCTCGTTACCTTAGCCAATGCTTATAAAATCAAGCACCTAAAGAATACCGCAAGCGCTGCCTTATTTAAGCTTGGCGTTAAGCTTGCCCATCCGTGCCTGCAGGGGCGTCACCTGCCGGCTTTTCTTCATAACCGCGGTAAAATGGCTTTGGGTTGAAAACCCGGCCAGGTGGGCAATATCGGCGATTGTTATCTGGCTGTCCGCAAGCAGCTTTTCGGCGAAGTCGAGCCGCAGATCGAGCACATATTGGTGCGGTGGCATCCCGAACGTCCTGGAGAAGGCGCGCACGAAGTGATGGGGTGAAAGCCCGCAAATCGCAGCCATCTCGGCAATCGCCAATTTGCGAGTAAAATTTTGATGCAGGAAATCCTGCAACTTGCTCACGCTGCTGTTGGGCAGCCTGCCTTGCGAGTGTATCATCGGCTGTTGGCCAGAATTCGTTCCGGAAGCCGATGCCGCGGAACCATTATCACGCCGCATTTCCAGGCCTTTGGTACATCCCAGATAGACTTCAATCCATGGCTGTCCTCCCCGTTCCCCAATAATTCGTGATTGATCGCATCAGGCCAGCAACGCCAGCCCTTTTCATTTGATTCATTTGATCGACCTGACCAGATGGCAGAACCTCGTAGCGAAGGGCCTTGTGGGGACGGAACTTGGGAATTCTAGAAGTTTTGTGAAAAATTCCAGTCTTTTGATAACCAGCCATCAGCTGTGGCCACTTTGCATATTGGCGCCTTCAGGTCTTGATTGGAGCATAGACGGTCGGCGTTCTTCTCTCGCACTTCATGTGGCGGCCAAGAAGCCTTTAGCCGAAAAGACGGCGAGGTAAGGGAGTTGGGCAATCGCGAACTCGCCGTCGCCGAGCAGCTTTTCTGCGAAGTGCAGGCGCAGATTGATCGGGCGGCGATGCGGCGGTATCCTAGACGCCCGGGCGAACCTTGCCATGAATTGACTCGGTGGCCCCCATGACCGACGCAACTTCGGCCACGTGGACGGCATGGATGACGCTGCCGTGCGCGGCTGCTCTTCTTGCCCGGCACATTCTAGAATATTGCTCAAGACGTATCGAGCTATACGATCGACACCTCGGCAGACGCCGCTTCGCCGAGTCCCGTCAGCATTTTTCACTCGCATCGCCTCAACCGCCTCGCCGCTACTCCATCCCCTATGCTAAACCCAAATCAACGTAGCGCACGGGCCCCGGAAAGGGAAGAACTCCCACGCGCAAAAGAATTCTTTTTCGGGAAGAAACGGAAAAAATACCCGATGCGAGAAAGCCGGCGAGCAGCTACTTCAGCCGGATGGCGTGTCTTCGCCATGTAAGAGTTCAGCGCATCAGCCTGCCAGATCTGTGTTTTTCATTGATTCTCAGACGCTAAGACCGGGTTGAGTGCGGCCAGATCGACAGCTTAGTTCGCCGCCGAGATAGACGGCATCAATGATGCGGCATTAAGCCAGTAGGGTCGCAGCGTACTATTACAGATCACCGCGCCGTCTCTCGTACAAATCCCAGGCGAGTTCCACAAAAGCTAGAAGAACATCGTCCCGATTCCAGCCAGCCGCGACCGCCGCCTGGACAATTTCACGGACGAGAGGCAGCAACTGCGCCTGGCATTCAGCTGGTAGGTCGGCGGCGGCGCCACCGAAGGATGGTCCATGGAAGTCAAACTTCACGATTTAGGGCTCCTCGAATTCTCTCCGCCCGCATATATATGATAGATGGCACTAAACCCAGAATTTATTGGACGTGTGCCTGCGATGGACAATGCCGTATCGAACACTCCTTTTGCTGCGAAATGGTCAAAATCGAGCAAAATTTTGCACCCTATTCGCTTAGGGGCAACTGCTCCGAGCGCCATCTTCCGATTCGTATTGCCGGCTCGCGGTCGTGATGCCAATGTCGTCGTCCTGTTGCTCAAGTCAGACACGAGCATCCTGGCTAAAGTGATCGCCCTCCGCTCCGACGAAGGTACCGCACCGTCGCTGAAGCCTCGATACCGCCTTCGGCACGGGCGATGCCACTGATCTGCTTGGCTTGTTGCGATCACCACCACAGGGCTTTTGCTATGGTCCACGTTCCAGACTGACACCGTTGCTGCGTCGCGGCAGGAAAGTTTGGCCGCGCTGGTCATATCCAAACTAGAGAGCGGAGTAGCCCACGACCATGAGAGCGTCACCGTTTGGGACGACGCAGTTGGCGCGCTGCGCAACCGGGATACGAAATGGATCGACACCAATCTCGGCATCTGGATGCATACTTACTTCGGTCATGACGAGGTTTATGTTCTCGATCCTAGCGACGCGCCCGTTTACGCGTTCGTCAAAGACGCGACTGTCAGGCCCGACGCCTACGATTCGACACGCCCGATCACAGCGCCTCTCATCGCGAAACTCAGGACAAGGCTAAAACGCGGCGACACTGACGGCGTCACGGAGCAGGTGCTGTCGATCGGTGCTTCCGATACGGCGGTTATCTCCGGCCACCCCGCCGTCGTGAGCATCAAGCCTATCGTTTCCGACAGTGGCCATGTTCTCCAAGAAAAAGGTCGGGAGTTTCTACACGTCGCAGTCCGCTACCTCGATGGTAGTCTTCTTGCATCCCTGCGCCAGGACTACCTGCTCGACGGCGCGCGCTTCTCATGGATCAACAGGCTGTCCCCTGGAGAAGCATCTTACGCCCTTGTCGACCGATCCGGCTCCACTGTCGGATTCTTGGTCTGGCAGCCGTACCGGCCTGGCGCGCATGTGCTTTCCCGATTGGCCCCTATGCTGGCAGCGCTGTTCGGGATGGCGTTGTGCGGTGTCATTTTGGTCCTGGTGGGCTTTCGCAAACGCACCCTGAAACTGGTCGAATCCGAGGAGCGGATTTACCATTTGGCCCATAACGACCTGCTCACGGCGCTGCCCAATCGCATCCAGTTCGACGAGCGTCTCAGTGATGAGTTGAGGCGCCTGCCGTTGACCGGCGAACAGATTGCTGTGCTGTATCTCGACCTTGATCGGTTCAAGGAGGTCAACGACAGCTTGGGACATTCCGCCGGGGATGAGTTGCTGAGGGAGTTCGCAGACCGCCTTCGACGGCTTACCACCGAGTCGGACACGGTCGTCCGCATGGGTGGCGACGAATTCACCATTATCTTGCGCGCCGTCCAAGACGAAGATGACGTCAAAGCCCTGTGCCAGCAGTTGATTGAGTCCGCCAGGCGGCCGTTCGAAGTCGCGGGGACCAAGGTTTTGTAGGGGTCAGTGTCGGAGCCGCTTTGACGCCGAAGGAGGGATTGGATCGGGTCGAATTAGTGAGGAAAGCTGACGTCGCGCTCTATCACGCCAAGGCTGCCGGACGTAGCAGCTACGCGTTGTTCGGAGTCGAAATGGACCATACAATGGCCATGCGTAAAGGGCTGGAACGCGACCTTCGAGAGCGCTGCATGTGCCTGGGCAAATTCGGGTCCACTACCAGCCTCTTTACGTTGCCGACACGGGCAGGATAGCGGGTGTCGAAGCCTTGGTCCGCTGGTCCCACCCCGAGCGCGGTTGGGTCGCCCCGGACCTGTTCATACCATTGGCCGAGGAAATCGGGCTGATCGACCAGCTAGGCGAGCTGGTCTTGCGGCAGGCGTGCCGAGATGCGGTCCATTGGCCGATCGACACCTTGGCGGTCAACGTTTCGGCCTTGCAGCTGAACAACCCGGCCTTCGCCATGAAGGTAACGAGCATCTTGCTGGACGCGCACATTGATCCTCGCCGCGTTGAACTGGAAGTGACCGAAAGTGCACTCGCGGGGCGCGCGTCGAATGCAAGCACAACATTGAGGCGCTGCGGGGGATTGGGGTGCGCTGCGCTCTAGATGATTTCGGCATTGGGTTCTCGTCACTGGCGCGTCTGCAAAATCTGGATGTCGATAGAATCAAAATCGATCGAAGCTTCGTGCAGGGCTTTGGCCGCTCCAACGGTGATGAGGCCATTGTTCAGGCAATCATCAACTTGGCGCGTGCCACTGGACTCAGCACCACTGCGGAAGGTGTTGAGACTGAGAGTCAGCGAGACTATCTGCGCCAGCTCGGCTGCGACCAACTACAAGGGTTCTTGCTCTCCAGGCCAGTCGCAAAGGAGGAAATCCACCGGCTCCTTGAGGGGGTGCCCCAAGTGGTTTTGGCCTAGATGGCTGCTCCTGACCATCCTGCCAGCGGGAACGCTCAGTTGGTCTCCTGAAGATGCATATCGCAACCACGCTTAGCACGTGACGATCCGATCGATATGGATATTCGAGGATTGCGTCTCCCGATGTTGTATGAGGTGCCACTCCGTTATGACGAGAAGCGTATCGAGGACTGCAATCGCTGGTCTCCAACCAGCACCGAGAGCCGCCGGCCCCGGCAGATCGCACTGGCACCCATATGGCCCGTCTGGGTCGATCTTTTTGATGTCGGTTTCAGCGCCGCTGCAGAACCACAAGTGGCGTCGGGATAGCATTCGATCAGAAGTTCCAAGGCCGAACTGAGCGACCCAGTCACATCGATGGAAGCGATTTCCTGATATGATAGGCTTTGTTGGTGGTCGCCTGTAGCCTGTGAGAGTAGAACTTGGAACCCGTTCGGATCCGCTTGGAGATGGGCGTTTGCTGATAACATCGGTCCGATTTGCATCGATCATGTCCCGGCACACACCGGCAAAAGCTTGAGGGGTTGGGAGAAAAGCGATCCCGATATAAAAAACACCGCGCCGAAATATGCTCGTCATTTCAGGGCGTCAGCAGATTTCTTGACTCTGCTTGTTTCCCGGTGCCGGGGCGAAAGCATGATGGCCGCTTCCAAGCGTCCGCGTGCTGTACGCTCCGGGCGACGCGAAGGACAGCCTCCAACCGGGCTGGATGCCTCATGCCGTCGCATGCTGTCTAAATCAATCGCAACCTCCATGACGGGCTTTTTGGGGGGGTAAGTCCTAATCTTCGCTCTAAGCTATTGATTTTGTTGATGAACTGGCGGAGAGAGCGGGATTCGAACCCGCGTTACGGTCTCCCGTAAACACACTTTCCAGGCGTGCGCCTTCAACCACTCGGCCACCTCTCCGTCCTTGCATGTCGCGCCGGCCGGTTTCGCCACGCGGGTTGGGGATACGCATCTCCCTTGGGGCTTCGGTGCGGAAATTCCGCTCCATGGATGCCGCCAACCAGCGGACACCCTTCCCCTGCACCTGAGCCGTCAAAGCAACAGGCGCGGGGCTCATCTAGTCGATCCCGCGCCGAATGCCAAGCCATAACGGCGGTCTATTCGCTTTGCCGGCCACACAGCGTTTCACGACGCCGCCGGAGCCCCGTCTTGAGGCGCTGTCCTCGAATGATGTGCACAGGCAAGGCGGCAAGGCCAGCCGCGCTTGACTTCGCCCCCCGCCGTCTGTCGAGTGATGCAGGCTTTGCGGGGGGCATCGTCCGGACATGACATCGAGCAGTGGAAATCCGGGCAATGAACAGACGCCAGCCAGACGGCCGGACAGCGGGCTGTGCTTCGTACCGGTGGGCTGGCTCATCTTCGTCATGGCGTGGTCGCTCTATGGCCTGGCGTCGGCCTGGTGGCTGGTCGGGAATTCCGGCCTGCCGGACAAGATCTTCTATCTCGTCCTTGGCGGGCTCGCCGCCAACGTCGTCACCATCCTGTGGGGACTTTACCTGCTTGGCCTCGCCTTCGGCCGCTCGGCGCGTTTCCCGCGCCATTTCACCATCTGGCAGATCGCCATCATCATCTGGCTGCTGGCAAGGCAAGCCTATGTGCTTGCCGTGCCTGATTTCGTCTTCTCGGCCAGAGGCCTGGCCATCACCGGTGCCGAAATCGCCATCGGCCTGCTCTGTATCTACCTTCTGCGCCGGGGTTCAGGTGCCGAGACCGTCTACGCCAAGCCGGAACCCGAAGCGCCGCCGGTCTTCGTTTCGATCGTCGCCGCCCTGCTCGGCATCATCCTTGGCGCGGTCATCGGTGCCGTCGCCGGCTTCTTCGCCGGCTCGGTGATTTCAGATGTCACCAGCATGAGCTGCTTCGAAGGCGCCTGCGGCTATTTCGCCGCGTTCATCGGCCTGGCCGGCTTGGTGGTCGGTGCCATTGGCGGCGGCATCGTCGCGGTCTGGCTTGCTCACCGGCGCAGGCGCAAGCCAGTGGCATAGATCGGCTTCAAATTCGTGTATGGCGATTGCGAACCCGGCCTGCGCATTCTATCTCTCGTTCTGAAACGCGTGCCGAAAGGTCCTCGGGAGGAGCTTGAGCACTGGCCCAGGGGAAAAGGTCTCGAATGTTTCGCTTCATCTTTCGTCTTGCCGCAATGGTCGCGCTGTCGATCTCCGTCATCATGGCGGTGCTCGACGCGACGCGCACGGTGGCTGCTTCGGCGCTGGTGCTGACCCCGCTCAACACCAGCTGGCTGGCCGTCTCGCCGGACACCCGGGCGGCTTTCGAAACCTTCGTCCGCGCCAAGGCCGGCCCGCTGCTCTGGGACAGCGTCATCGCCTGGGTGCTCAACCAGCCCGGCTTCGCGGTTTTTGCCGTGCTGGCCTTCCTGCTCTATGCGATCGGTTACCGGCGGCAACGACGCACCGGACAATTCGCCGCCACCTGATCCGCTTCCTGCGTCCACCCAGAGAAGGAAGACCGCGCATGTTCTTTCTCAGCGACATGCTGAACAAGAAGCTTCATTTGCCGAAGCCGTCTGAGGCTTTGCCGGGCCGCGCCCGGGCAATCCCGACGACATCCAGACACCACGTCTTGAAAAGGCCCCTCAAGGGACCTTATCCGGAAGGGCTGGAGACGGCGATGTTCGGGCTGGGCTGCTTCTGGGGCGCCGAGCGGCTGTTCTGGCAGCTCGAAGGCGTCTGGGTCACGGCGGTCGGCTATGCCGGCGGTTTCACGCCCAATCCGACCTATCAGGAAACCTGCACCGGCCTCACCGGCCATGCCGAAGTGGTGCTGGTGGTCTACGATCCCAAGGTCGTTTCCTATGCCGAGCTTCTGAAGCTGTTTTGGGAAAGCCACGATCCGACGCAAGGCATGCGCCAGGGCAATGATGTCGGCACCACCTACCGCTCCGCGATCTACACGCCCGATGATGCGCAATTCAGCGCGGCAAGTGCTTCGCGCGACGCCTATGAGGCCTCGCTGCGTGCTGCGGGCCACGGCAAGATCACCACCGAGATCGCGCCGGCGCCGGAATTCTACTTCGCCGAAGCCGACCACCAGCAATATCTGGCGAAAAACCCTCACGGCTATTGCAACCTCAAGGGCACCGGCGTTGCCTGCGCCATGCCGGCCGCCGCCTCCGCCTGAAGCCTTCCGCGCAAGGATCAAGCCGCGGCGCGGCCTCCCCGCGCCATGCTTTTCCAAAAGGTCAAAATTCCGCGTGAAATTTGTTTCGGGCCGTGCCAGATTGCCCCCGAGCGGGAGGGGAATACACTCCAGGCTGACGTAGCATGCCTGCCGGCGAACCGGGCAGGCGGGCGGTGCGTAACGGAAAAAATAACCGACAGGGTGTGGATCACATGAAACGTATTGTTCTCGGCCTTCTGGCCGCAACCGCAATGGTTCTTCCGGCTTTCGCCGCGGATGTCCAGCCGGCCATCCTCTATGATCTCGGCGGCAAGTTCGACAAATCCTTCAACGAGGCCGCCTTCCATGGCGCCGAGAAGTTCAAGACCGAGACTGGCACGCCCTATGTCGAGTTCGAAGTGTCCAACGCCTCGCAGCGCGAGCAGGCGCTGCGCCGCTTCGCCGAGGACGGACGCAACCCGATCGTCATGGCGGGCTTCGCCTGGGAGGATGCGCTCAAGGTGGTCGCGAAGGAATATCCTGATCTCAACTTCGCCATCATCGACGATGCCGTCGACCTGCCCAATGTCCGCTCGCTGGTCTTCAAGGAGAATGAAGGCTCCTATCTCGTCGGCATCCTGGCGGCGATGGCCTCGAAGTCGAAGAAGGTCTCCTTCATCGGCGGCATGGACATCCCGCTGATCCGCAAATTCGAATGCGGCTATGTCGGCGGCGCCAAGTCGGCCGGTGCGACGGACGTTATCCAGAACATGACCGGTGACACGCCGGCTGCCCGGAACGACCCGGCCAAGGGCGGTGAGATCGCCAAGACGCAGATCGACCAGGGCTCCGACGTGGTCTATGCCGCGGCCGGCGGCACTGGCGTCGGCGTGCTGCAGGCGGCGGCGGATGCCGGCAAGCTCGGCATCGGCGTCGATTCCAACCAGAACGGCCTGCAGCCCGGCAAGGTGCTTACCTCCATGATGAAGCGCGTCGACGTTGCCGTCTACACCGCCTTCATGGACGGCAAGAACGGCACCTTCAAGGGCGGCCTGCAAAATCTCGGCCTCAAGGAGGGCGGCGTCGACTACGCCATGGACGACAACAACAAGGCGCTGGTGACCGACGAGATGAAGGCGGCGGTCGAAAAGGCCAAGGCCGACATCATCGCCGGCAAGCTCGAAGTGCACGACTATACGGCTGACAACGCCTGCCCGTACTAAGCGGCACATATATTCAACAGAACTGCAAACCGCCGGGTGCAAGCCGGCGGTTTTGCGTAGGCCTACAGCTTGCCCGCCAGATAACCCAACCCGAAGGCCGCTATCAGTCCGAAGGCGACGGCAAATCCGCGCAGGCCACCAAGTGCTTGCAGGCCGATGCCATGCGGCCTCTGGGGCAGGCCGCGGATCACCGCTGGTGATCCAGCATTGCCCAGTCCGGACGTACGCATCTGCGGCAATTCCGCGAGGCGTTGCGTGACCAGCTGCCAATGATTGCCGGGCAGGCCACCTGGTTTTTCCGCGCGGTCGAACATGTGCATCCGTTCGGCAAGCTGCACCACCGCGTCGCGGAAGCCGGGGTCGATCTCCAGATCGCGTTCGGCCCGTTCGCGTTCCGCGTCGTTCATCAGGCCGAGCACATAATCGCCGGCCCTTGCTGTGCGGTCGCTCATGGCTTGTGCTCCCCTTCCCTACCAGTGCGGCGGCTTGGTGATCGGCACGTCGGGTGCCGCCTGTTCCTCCAGCGCCAGGAAACGGTCGGCCAGCGCGTCGAGCTTGCGCTGCATGCGCTCGATCACCTTCCACTGCTCGGCGATCTGGCCAGACAGTTCCTCGATGGTCTGTTCCTGTTCGGCGGCGCGAATTTCCAGCGTCGTCAGCCGATCGGCGGGCATGGTCATTCCAAATCCCCAGTCTGCACCGCAATGCCTCGCGCCGCGGCGTTGCGACGGCTTGGCCATATTAGCAAATGTGTAGGCCCCGGCCACGTTGGAAATTGACAAGCGCACCGGGATTTGTCGAGAGTGGACGCCGCTCCGGCAATTGGCACGGGCGGAGCGTCATGCTAGGCGTTTTGACCAAGCGATAAAAAAATAAGAGTGGGACAGGCTGCATGGCGCAAGCCGCAATCGAGCTGATCGGCATCAACAAGAGTTTTGGCGCCGTGCGCGCCAACCGCGACATTAATCTGGAGATCGCGCGCGGCACCATCCACGGCATTGTCGGCGAAAACGGTGCCGGCAAGTCGACGCTGATGTCGATCCTCTATGGCTTCTACCAGGCCGACAGCGGCGAGATCCGCGTCGGCGGCCAGCCGGCATCGATCAGCACACCCAACGATGCCATCGCGCTCGGCATCGGCATGGTGCATCAGCATTTCATGCTGGTCGACAATTTCTCGGTCTTGGAGAACATCATCCTCGGCGCCGAAAGCGATGCGCTGCTGAAAAGGAGCATCGCCAAGGCGCGCTCGGAACTCGAGCGTCTCGAGCGCGAATACGGGCTGGAAGTCGACCCCGATGCGATCGTCGAGGAATTGCCGGTCGGCCTGCAGCAGCGCGTCGAGATCCTCAAGGCGCTCTATCGCGGCGCAGAGATCCTGATCCTCGACGAACCGACGGGCGTGCTCACACCCGCCGAGGCCGACCACCTGTTCCGCATCCTCAAGCAGTTGAAGGAACAGGGCAAGACCGTGGTGCTGATCACCCACAAGCTGCGCGAGATCATGGCCATCACCGACACGGTGTCGGTGATGCGCCGGGGAACGATGGTGGCGACGCGCGAGACGAAGAAAACAACGGTGGAGGAACTGGCCGAACTCATGGTCGGGCGCCGCGTGCTGCTCCGGGTCGAAAAAGGCGAAGCCGCCGCCGGCGACGTCAAGCTCGCGGTCAAGAACCTGACCGTCAGGGATTCTCGCGGCGTCACCATGGTCGACGACATCTCCTTCGACATTCGCGCCGGCGAGATCGTCGGCATCGCCGGTGTCGCCGGCAACGGACAATCCGAACTGCTCGAGGCGATTTCGGGCATCCGGCGCGCCGTTTCCGGCTCGGTCATGCTCGACGGCAAACCGATCGACCTCACAGGTGCGGCCGATCCCGGTGAGTTGCGCGACCGGGGCCTCGCCCATGTGCCGGAGGACCGCCATCATGTCGGGCTGGTGCTGGCCTTCGAGGAGAACGAGAATTCCATTCTCGGCTATCACGACGACCCCCGCTACCTCAAAGGGCCGTTCCTCAACATCGACGCCATCCGCAACGATGCCAAGGACAAGATCGCCAAATACGATATCCGTCCGACGGATTGCCGGCTGAAGACGGCCAATTTCTCCGGCGGCAACCAGCAGAAGATCGTGCTCGCGCGGGAAATGGAACAAGACCCCGGCGTACTGATCGTCGGCCAGCCGACGCGCGGCGTCGATGTCGGCGCCATCGAATTCATCCACAAGCGCCTGATCGCCATGCGCGACCAGGGCAAAGCCGTGCTGGTGGTCTCGGTCGAGCTCGACGAGATCCGTTCGCTCTCCGACCGCATCCTGGTGATGTTCGCCGGCCGCATCGTCGGCGAACGCGGTCCCGAGGCAAGCGAGGGTGAACTGGGTCTCCTGATGGCAGGCGTCGAGCACCAGGAGGCCGCGCAATGAGCACGCCTTACGCCAAATTGCCGGCCTGGGCCGATTATGGCCTGATCCCGCTGATCAATCTGTTCGTTGCCTTCGTCGTCGCCGGTTTCGTTGTGCTTCTAGTCGGCGAAAATCCGTTCCGCGCCGCCGTCATCCTGGTCGAAGGCGCTTTCGGCAAGGGAACCGGCATCGCCTTCACCCTTTTCTATGCCACCACATTCATATTCACCGGGCTTTCGGTGGCGGTGGCAGCGCATTGCGGCCTGTTCAACATCGGCACCGAGGGGCAGGCTTACATCGCCGGCCTTGGTATCGCCATCGTCTGTCTTGCCTTCGACAGCGTGCTGCCATGGTGGCTCACTTTCCCACTGGCCATCGTCGCTTCGGCGGTCGTCGGAGCGTTGTGGGCGCTTATCCCGGCCTATCTGCAGGCCAAGCGCGGCTCGCACATCGTCATCACCACAATCATGTTCAACTTCATCGCCGCCTCGATCATGGTTTTCCTGCTGGTAGGCCCATTGAAGCCGGCAGGGTCGCAGGCGCCGCAGACGCGCAACTTCCTCGCAGGCGCGGAACTGCCGAAGCTTAACTGGGTCATCGAACTGTTCGGCGCCAAGATCCATTCGGCCCCCCTCAACATCACCTTCCTGCTGGCGCTGATCATGGCCTTCCTGGTCTGGCTGCTGATCTGGCGCACCAAGCTCGGCTACGAGATGCGCACCTACGGTCACAGCCCGAAGGCGGCTCGCTATGCCGGCATTTCGGAGACCCGCATCATCATCACCGCCATGATGATCTCGGGGGCTCTGGCCGGCATGATGGCGCTCAACCCGGTGATGGGCGACCAGCACAATGTCGCGATCGATTTTGTCAGCGGCGCCGGTTTCGTCGGCATCGCGGTTGCGCTGATGGGCCGTCTGCACCCTGTCGGCATCGTGCTGGCGGCGATCCTGTTCGGCATGCTTTACCAGGGCGGCGCAGAGCTCGCCTTCGAGATGCCGGCAATCAGCCGCGACATGATCGTCATCATCCAGGGTCTGGTCATCCTCTTTGCCGGCGCGCTCGAGCATATGTTCCGGCCTTACATCCAGGCGCTGTTCGCTTCGTTCAGTCCGAGAACAGTCGGCATGGAAGCGGTCAAAGGGAAGGGTGCCTGAGATGGGTGTCTTCATCGCTATCGTGCAGATACTCGACTCGACCATCCGCCTGTCGGTGCCGCTGCTGCTCGCCTGCCTCGCCGGCCTCTATTCGGAGCGCGCCGGCATCTTCGACATCGGGCTGGAGGGCAAGATGCTGGTCGGCGCTTTCGCCGGTGCCGCGGCCGCTTCCGTGTTCCATTCGGCCTTGCTCGGCCTCGGCATGGCCATCCTGATCTCGGTCGCGTTTGCCATGATCCACGGCTTTGCCTCGATCACCCATCGCGGCAACCAGATCGTCTCCGGCGTCGCGATCAATTTCATCGCCGCCGGGTCGACCATCATTCTCGGCCAGGCCTGGTTCCAGCAAGGCGGGCGCACGCCGGCGCTGCAGCCGGGCGAGCGGTTCGACGCGATTGTCTGGCCCGGCGCCGATGCGGTCAGGGAGGTGCCGATCCTGGGACCGATCTATTCGGAACTGATCTCCGGCCACTCGATCCTGGTCTATCTCGCTTTCCTGATGGTGCCCTTCACCTGGCGGGTGCTGTTCCGCACCCGCTTTGGCCTGCGGCTGCGCGCCGTCGGCGAAAACCCGGCCGCCGTCGACACGGCCGGCATTTCCGTTGCCTGGCTGCGCTACCGGGCGCTGATCTGCACCGGCATCCTGACCGGCATCGCCGGAGCCTACCTGTCGATGGTGCAGAATGGCGGCTTCGTGAAGGACATGACCGCCGGCAAGGGCTACATCGCGCTGGCCGCGCTGATCTTCGCCAAGTGGAAGCCGGTCAACGCCATGTTCGCCTGTCTGTTGTTCGGCTTCCTCGACGCGCTGTCGATCCGCCTGCAGGGCTCGCCGCTGCCCATCATCGGCAAGGTGCCGGTGCAGTTCATGCAGGCGCTGCCTTACATCCTCACCGTCATCCTGCTCGCCGGCTTCATCGGCAAGGCTATTCCGCCGCGTGCCGGTGGTGTGCCCTACGTCAAGGAACGCTGAGCCCAAACTGCGGGGTCCGCTCAGGCTAATGCATGTCGCTCGAAAAATGGCCCCGATCTTGAGACGACGACAAGCTGGAAACAATACTTGAAGCGTGTCGAATGAATCCATTTCGACGCGACGCGCTTCAAGCGGGATGTCGGGTTTTGGACACGATCATCGGAGAGAACAACTGAATGTCGCATGATCTGTTCGAGGCGGCCAAGGCGGCCATGGCCAAGGCCTATGCGCCCTATTCTAAGTTTCCGGTGGGGGCAGCACTTCGCACCGAGGATGGACGCGTCTTTGCCGGTGCCAACATCGAAATTGCCTCTTATCCGGAAGGCTGGTGCGCCGAAACCACCGCGCTTGGCCATTACATCATGGGTGGCGGCGGCAAGATCGTCGAAATCGCCGTCATTGCCGAACGCATGGCGAAGTGCTCGCCTTGCGGCGGCTGCCGTCAGCGGCTGGCCGAATTCTGCCGGCCGGAGACAAAGCTTTATCTCTGTGACAATGCCGGCGTCGCCGAAACTGTGACCATGGGCGAGATGCTGCCCTACGGCTTCCGGGGCGATATCCTGAAATGAAGAGCTGGGTGCAATGATGGAAAAGGCGCTGGACCATCTCGTCGAAAGGCTGGACGGCCTGGCGCCGACGGCCGCGCTGGTCCTGGGTTCGGGCCTGGGCGGACTGGTCGACCAGATCGAAGATCCGATCCGTGTCCCCTATGCCGACTTGCCGGGTTTTCCCCGAAGCGGCGTCACCGGTCACGCCGGCGAAGTGGTGGCGGGGCTGTTTGCCGGCGTGCCGGTGCTGACGCTGTCCGGCCGCGCCCACTATTACGAGCATGGCAACGCCGCGGCGATGCGGCCGGTGCTGGAAGTGCTTTCCGGTATCGGCATCACAAAACTGATCCTCACCAATGCCGCCGGTTCGGTCGATCCGGATATGCTGCCGGGCTCGGTGATGCTGATCACCGACCACATCAATTTCTCGGGCACCAATCCGCTGATCGGCGAGCCGAGCGACCGCCGCTTCGTCGGCCTGACCGAAGCCTATGATGCCGGTATCCGCAAGGCGCTCGAACGCGCGGCGAAGGCGACCGACACCGCGCTTCACAAGGGCGTCTACATGTGGTTTTCCGGTCCCTGCTTCGAAACGCCCGCCGAAATCCGCATGGCGCGCATCATGGGCGCCAACGCCGTCGGCATGTCGACCGTGCCGGAGGTCATCCTCGCCCGCTTCCTCGGGCTGCGTGTCGCCGCCTGCTCCGTAATCACCAACCTGGCGGCCGGCATGACCGGGGCCGAGCTTTCGCACCAGGAGACCAAGGACATGGCGCCGGTCGGCGGTGCGCGGCTGGCGACGATCCTGCAGCATTTGTTCCAGGAAGGCTTGCTGGATGGGTGAAGCGGTTTTTGCCCTCACCCTTGTGGAGAGGGTCGACGAGCGGGCCCTGCCCGCCCCGCTCCGCCCTGTGGAACGGCCTTCCCGGGCAAGCCACTGGTCTTGCGCGTCCTTCGGACCCCCGCAAGGGGAAAGGTAAAGCGCCATGCTTCCGCAAGAAATCATCCGCCGCAAGCGTGATGGCCTGAAACTGTCGGCGCCAGAGATCACCAGCTTCGTCACGGGCGTGACCGACGGGGCCGTTTCGGATGGCCAGGTCGGCGCCTTCGCCATGGCGGTGTTCTTCAACGGCATGAGCCGTGACGAAGCGGTGGCGCTGACGCTGGCCATGCGCGATTCCGGCGACGTCCTCGACTGGTCGGACCTGCCCGGCCCGGTCACCGACAAGCATTCCACAGGCGGCGTCGGCGACAATGTCTCGCTGATGCTGGCGCCGATCGTCGCCGCTTGCGGCGCTTATGTGCCGATGATTTCCGGCCGTGGCCTCGGCCACACCGGCGGCACGCTCGACAAGATGGACGCGATCCCCGGCTATGTCAGCCAACCCGATATCGCGCTGTTTCGCAAGGCGGTGCTCGAAACCGGTTGCGCCATCATCGGCCAGACCGCCGATCTCGCCCCCGCCGACCGCCGGCTCTATGCGATCCGCGACGTCACCGGCACGGTCGAATCGGTGCCGCTGATCACCGCTTCTATCCTGTCGAAAAAACTGGCCGCCGGCCTGCAGTCGCTGGTGCTCGACGTCAAGGTCGGCAACGGCGCCTTCATGGAAAAGTCGCGCGACGCGACGGCCCTCGCCAACAGCCTGGTCGAAATCGCCAGCGGCGCCGGGCTGAAGGCCTCGGCATTGATCACCGGCATGAACGAGCCGCTGGCCTCGGCTGCCGGCAATGCCGTCGAGGTGCGCAATGCCGTCGATTTCCTCACCGGCCGTCTTCGTGACCGTCGGCTGGAGGACGTGACGCTGGCGCTGGCCGCCGAGATGCTGCAGTTGGCGGGACTGGTGTCATCGAACCAGGATGGCATGCGCCGCGCCAGCGAAACGCTCGCCAGCGGCCGTGCCGCCGCCACCTTCGCGCGCATGGTGGCTGCTCTCGGTGGCCCCGCCGATTTCATCGAGAAGCCGGAGAAATATTTGCCGACGGCAGCGACCGAATTTGCCGTCAACGCGACCGAAGACGGTTTCGTCACCGGTATCGCGACCCGCGACATCGGGCTCGCCGTGGTTGGCACGGGAGGCGGGCGCACACGGCCGGACGACAAGGTCGACCCCGCGGTCGGCATCACCAGGCTGCTGCCCATCGGCGCCGAGGTCAGGACTGGCGAGCCCCTCGCATTGATCCACGCCCGTTCGCCGTCCGATGCCGAGGCCGCCGCCGACGCCGTGCTTTCGGCCTATGCGATCGGCGCTTCGAAACCGGCCGCCGATAAGTCGGTGATCAGGCGGATTCTGCCGCGCGGCTAATTACTGGACAAGCAGCAGCGTGCCGTTCTCGGCCTGGTATTTGCTGAGCCTATTGAGGAAGCTCATTCCGATCAGGTTGGTGTGCAAAGCCCTGTCGTCGAGCACGATGACCTGGACGTCATCGACGGTAATGGTGCCGATCTGTAGCCGGTCGATCGATGCCACGGCAGCCTTGATCGTGCCGTTGGCGGTGTTGACCTGGTGGCTGAAATCGGAAGGGTTGAGCGACAACCCGATCCTGCGTGCCGTTGAGGTGTTGATGGCGACCAGTGTCGCGCCGGTGTCGATCATGCCGTCGACCTGACGTCCGTTCAGCTTGAAGGCCGAAGAGAAGTGCCCGCGCTCGTCCGCCGTGACGACAACCTTGCGGCCGAGCGGCAGCGGCGCCGCCGGCTTGCCGGGGACCGATGCCAGGTTGACGTCGGGCTGGGCCTCGACCGCGGGCTTGCTCGTCGCCGTCGATTTCAGCAGGTTTTCGAGGATCCGCGGATTCGACTGATACACAATCGGTATCGATGCCGATGCACCGGCAAAAACGCCAAGGATGAGAAATTTGCGCAGCATGGATCGGCCTTTGTGACCGCCAATCCTTAATCCCGGATGGTGTTTGCCGCTTTAACGCGCGCCAGAACCGGGCCTTTGCGTAAACGTTTGGTAAATCGTACCAGGCAACTTGGTACTACTTGGTCCCGTACATGCGGTCGCCGGCGTCGCCGAGGCCAGGCATGATGTAGCCTTTCTCGTTGAGCTGGCGATCGATGGAAGCGGTGAAGACCGGAACGTCCGGATGCGCCTTGGTGAAGCGTTCGATGCCTTCGGGCGCCGCCAGCAGGCAGAGGAAGCGGATGTTGGTGGCGCCGCGCCCCTTCAGCTTGTCGATCGCCGCGATCGCCGAATTGGCGGTCGCCAGCATCGGATCGACGACGATGACCAGCCGGTCGGCGAGATCGCTCGGCGCCTTGAAGAAATACTCGACCGCCTCCAGCGTTTCGTGGTCGCGGTAGAGGCCGATATGGGCCACGCGGGCCGCCGGCACCAGGTCGAGCAGGCCTTCCAGCAAACCGTTGCCAGCGCGCAGCACCGAGGCAAAGACCAGTTTCTTGCCCTCCAGCGTCGGCGCCTCCATGGTCTCGATCGGTGTTTCGATCGTTGTGGTCGTCAATTCGAGATTGCGCGTGACCTCGTAGCCGAGCAGCAGCGAGATCTCGCGCAGCAGCCGCCGGAAGCCGGCCGTCGAGGTTTCCTTCTTGCGCATGATGGTCAGCTTGTGCTGGACAAGCGGGTGGTCGACGACGGTGACGCCCTTCATGATGTTCTCCTGATGCGTGTCGCCCGAAAGCGCGCGCATGGACCCTTTCGGACGCGCCGCGCTTCAAGCTGCTTGGGCGAACCCTAGCGGCAATGCATCGGCCAAGGAACCGCTTGGCCTGCACCGACCACAGCTTTGTCGGAAGAAATCAGCGGGAGGCGCCGTTCAGGCGGGCAAGAAGCGCGGTCCTGGTCTTCCTGTCGACGAAGGCGGCTTCGATGGCGGTGCGGGTAACGGCGGTGAGCGCCTTTTCGTTCATCGAGAAATGCTCGGCGGCGATGTCGTATTCGCGCTTCAGCGAGGTCCAGAAATAGGGCGGATCGTCGGAATTCAGTGTCACCTTGCAGCCGGCGGCCCGCAGGGCCGGAAAGGGATGATCGGCAAAACTATCGAACACCTTGAGCGCGATGTTGGAGCCGGGACAGCATTCCAGCACCACGCCCTCGTCGGCGATGCGCCGGACAAGGGCCGGGTTCTCGATGGCGCGCACGCCATGGCCGATGCGGGATGGGCGGATGTGATCGAGCGCCGCTTGGACAGTCTCCCAGCCCGTCAGTTCGCCGGCATGGACGGTAATGCCGAGCCCGGCTTCGCGGGCGATCTCGAAAGCCCTGACATAGTCCTCCATCTCGCCTACCCGCTCGTCGCCGGCGACGCCGAAGCCGGTGACCAGCGGATGCCCGCAGCGCGCCGCGAAGCGTGCCGCCTGCTCGATCGACTCGACGCCGACATGACGCACGCCGGTGACGATCATGCGGCCCTCGATGCCGGTCTTGGCCTTGGCCCGCGCCATGCCTTCGCCGAGCGCATCGGTGTAGGCCTTGGGCGACAGGCCGGCCTTCTTGGCATGATCCGGCGAGGTGAAAACCTCGGAATAGATCGCCCCGTCGCGGGCGAGGCTGGTCAGATAATGATCGGCCAGCCGCGCATAGTCCTCCTCCGTCCGGAACAGATCGGAGGAAAAGTCGTAAGCCGCGAGGAAGGACGTGAAATCGTGCCAGACGAATGAACCGTTCCGGATATAGGGGGAGGTGTCCTTGCCGTATTTCTGCGCCTGGCGGATGACGAGTTCGGGCGCCGCTGCCCCTTCAATGTGGCAGTGCAATTCCGCTTTCAAAAGCATTCAATCATCCCGTCGGTCAGTCCAGGTCTTGAAAACCCACCACCTGGAAGCGCGGCCGAACACCGCGCCTTAAACAATAGCGCCCGCACCATCGATCGGCTATGGTCCCGCCGGTTTTATGACGGATCAAAAAAATGTCAGTTGAGAGAACCACGGCCGCGGGCGGCATGGAAACCTCGTATGGTTTCAAGCGTGTAGGGGCTGGCGACAAGCAGTCCCTGGTCAACGATGTTTTCCACAAGGTCGCCAACCGCTACGACCTGATGAACGATCTGATGTCGGCTGGCCTGCATCGGCTGTGGAAGGATGCCATGGTCACCTGGCTCAATCCGCCAAAGCGGGCGGGCTGGTGCGTGCTCGACGTTGCCGGCGGCACCGGCGATATCGCCTTCCGCATCGTCGAGGCCAGCCACGGTCAGGCCCATGCCACGGTTCTCGACATCAATGGCTCGATGCTTGCCGTAGGCCGCGACCGGGCCGAAAAGAAAGGCCTGTCCGGCAACACCGATTTCGTCGAGGCCAACGCCGAGGAACTGCCCTTCGCTGACGCCACCTTCGACGCCTACACCATCGCTTTCGGCATTCGCAACGTGCCGCGCATCGATGTCGCGCTCAGCGAGGCATTCCGCGTGCTGAAGCCGGGCGGGCGGTTCCTTTGCCTCGAATTTTCCGAAGTCGAGATGCCGCTGCTCGACAAGGCCTACGAAGCTTGGTCGTTCAACGCCATCCCAAGGATCGGCAAGATGGTCACTGGCGACGGCGAGCCCTATTCCTATCTGGTCGAATCGATCGCCAGGTTTCCCAACCAGGCGAATTTTGCTTCCATGATCACCCGTGCGGGCTTCGATCGCGTCTCTTTCCGCAACTATTCCGGCGGCATCGCGGCACTGCATTCGGGCTGGAAGCTTTGAGGCCGTCAAGCATTTCTCATGATCGATGTGCCCTGCGCCGGTTGGAGAACCCGGCGGGACGGGTGCAGCCATGAGCACTGTCAGCGCAGGATTTCGGCTGGTGCGGGCCGGCTGGGTGCTGGTCCGCGAGGGCGTCGTCGCCGCCTTGCCGGGCGAGGAACTGAACGGCCTGCCCAAATTCGGCTGGCGGCTGGCGCGGCTGTTCACCCGCCGCCGCGCGCTCGCCTATGAGCGCAGCGACCGGCTGGCCAAGGCAGTGGTCCGGCTCGGGCCGTCCTATGTCAAGCTCGGCCAGTTCCTCGGCGACACGGCCCGACGTCGTCGGCAATGACATGGCGCTCGATCTCGCCATGTTGCAGGACAAGATGCACACTTTCCCCAGGGCCGAGGCGATCGCGGCGATCGAAGCCTCGCTCGGGCGCAAGATAGGCGATCTCTATGCGCAATTCGGCGATCCGGTCGCCGCCGCCTCCATCGCCCAGGTCCATGCCGCCGACACCATCCATGACGGCGTTGCCACCAAGGTGGCGGTCAAGGTCATCCGGCCGGGCGTGCGCCGCCGCTTCTTCCAGGATCTCGAAAGCTATTTCCTCGCCGCTCGCCTTCAGGAAAAATACATCCCGTCGTCACGCCGGTTGCGGCCGGTCGAGGTGACCGAGACGCTGGCGCAGACCACCAAGATCGAAATGGATCTTCGCCTCGAGGCGGCCGCTCTTTCGGAGCTCGGCGAGAACACCGGGGATGATCCTGGCTTCCGCGTGCCATCCGTCGACTGGGAGCGCACCGGGCGCGACGTGTTGACCATGGAATGGGTCGACGGCATCAAGATGAACGATATTGCCGGCCTGGAGGCTGCCGGGCACGATCTGAAGGCGATCGCTGCCAACCTCATCCAGTCGTTCCTGCGCCATACTTTGCGCGACGGCTTCTTCCACGCCGACATGCATCCGGGCAATTTGTTCGTCGAGGCGAACGGCACCATCGTCGCCGTCGATCTCGGCATTGCCGGCAGGCTTGGCAAGAAGGAGCGCCGCTTCCTCGCCGAAATCCTCTATGGCTTCATCACACGCGACTACCTGCGTGTCGCCGAGGTGCATTTCGAGGCAGGCTACGTGCCGCGCCAGCACAATGTCGCGGCTTTCGCACAGGCGATCCGCGCCATCGGCGAGCCGATCCACGGCCAGCCGGCCGAGACCATTTCGATGGCCAAGCTTTTGACGCTGCTGTTCGAAGTGACCGAACTCTTCGACATGGCGACGCGGCCGGAACTGATCCTGTTGCAGAAGACCATGGTGGTGGTCGAGGGTGTGGCGCGCACGCTCGACCCGGCCTTCAACATGTGGAAGACGGCCGAGCCGGTGGTCGGCGGCTGGATCGCCGGCAACCTTGGCCCGCGCGGTATGATGATCGATGTACGCGATAGCGCCAAGGCGCTGCTGACGCTGGCCCGCCAGGCGCCGGAGCTCGCCGCGCGCACCGAGCGGCTGTCGCGCGAGATCGACCTGATGGCCGAGCACGGCCTGCGCTTTGACGAAACGACTGCCCGCGCTATCGGCAAGGCCGAGGCGCGCTACAGCCGTTCCGGCCGCCTGGCATTGTGGGTGATCGCGCTGACGCTGGTCTATATCGCCTGGAAGATCATCTAGCGCCAAAGCGGAATCCTGCCTCGCAACTTGCGGCGATTTGATTGCATTGCTATCATTGCCATCGATAGTCACGGCGGAGTGCAATCAAATGGCCAGCATCACCATCCGCAACCTTGACGATGAGGTCAAGGAACTGCTGCGCCGACTGGCGGCGGAGAACGACCGTTCCATGGAAGAGCAGGCGCGGGTCATGATCCGGGCCGCTGTTGACGGTGAGATCGGTCCGGGCCGTATCGACCAGATCGAGAAGACACTGCGCGAACTGACCAGCGCGCACGGCGCGGCGACCCCGGCTGGCGCCCCGGCAGGCAAGACCTTTCCGCGAGGCACGCTTTCAGGCAAACGCATCCTGCTCATCATCGGCGGTGGCATCGCCGCTTACAAGGCACTGGATCTGATCCGCCGGCTGCGCGAGCGCGGCGCCGCGGTGCGGGTGGTCATGACCGCCGCGGCGCAGGAATTCGTCACCACGCTGTCGGTCGGCGCCCTCTCCGCCGACCATGTCTTCACCGAACTGTTCGACCGCAAGGACGAGCACGATGTCGGCCATATCAGACTGTCACGCGAGGCAGACCTGTTGGTGGTGGCGCCTGCCACCGCCGACCTGATGGCCAAGCTTGCCAATGGCCACGCCAACGATCTTGCCTCAACCGTGCTCATCGCCACCGACAAGCCGGTGCTGATGGCGCCGGCGATGAACCCCAGAATGTGGGCACATCCTGCGACACGCCGCAATCGCGCGACGTTGCAGAAGGACGGCATTACCTTCATTGGGCCGGCCAGAGGCGAGATGGCCGAGAGCAACGAGGCGGGCGAAGGCCGCATGGCCGAGCCGCTGGAGATCGTCGCCGCGATCGAGGCGCTGCTCGATGTGAGCCCTAAACCATTGTCGGGCCGCAAGATCATCGTCACCTCCGGCCCGACGCATGAGCCGATCGATCCCGTGCGCTATATCGCCAACCGTTCGTCCGGCAAGCAGGGCCACGCCATCGCGGCGGCATTGGCGAGGCTCGGCGCCGATGTGCGACTCGTCTCCGGCCCCGTCGGCATCGCCGACCCCACCGGCGTGAAGACCATCCATGTCGAACGCGCGCAAGAGATGCGCGATGCGGTGGACCAGCTTCTGCCCGCCGACGCGGCGGTGTTCGTCGCCGCCGTTGCCGACTGGCGTACCGAGAATTCGGCCGGTGAGAAGATCAAGAAGGTCGCCGGCGAAGGACCGCCGGTGCTGCGCATGGTCGAAAACCCCGACATCCTCGCCGGGGTCGGCCATCACAGGCAGCGACCGACGCTGGTCGTCGGCTTCGCCGCCGAGACACAGGACCTTTTGCACAACGCCGAGGCCAAGCTCAGGAAGAAAGGCGCCGATTTCATCGTCGCCAACGACGTGTCGCAGACCAGCGGCATCGGTCCTTCGGGGGTGATGGGCGGCGATCGCAATCGAGTGCGGATCGTGTCGAAGGCTGGCGTCGAGGAATGGCCAGAGATGGGCAAGGACGAGGTGGCCGCGCGGCTCGCCGCGCTGATCGCCGAACGGTTGAAAACGATTGTCGTGTGAGCATTGCCGGCGGAGAGACACCCGCTACCCAAACACGCTTGTGAGGCGCGCCGCGACCGCCGCTCATCGAACACTTTTGGAAGATGCCACCTTTGCCTTGCCTCGGCGAGATCACGACGACAAACCGATTTCGTTTCGATCGTCGCCCGCATATGGCAGAACCGGACGGACGACCTATATTAGAGGTAAGTATCTGTTGAGTGGGAATGAGTGGATGTCGGCGCTTCGACCATCGATGGTTTTCATGGCGGCAATGCTGGCAGGCGTTGGCTTGCCGGCTTCCGCGCAGGTCCTCGACTCCACCGGCAATGCACTGATCCGGCAGAACGACCTGCAGATATTGCAGAACAGGGTGCAGCGGCAGCAATACCAGCAGCAGCAGCAGCAGTATCGTGACCAGGACCGCCAGATCGTGCCGCAGCCGCGTCCGGTCGTGCCGCAACTCGAGCCAAGCTGCCAGACGCAGATAATCGGCAACACCGCTGTAACCAATTGCCGCTGACAAGCCGGCGTTTTTCATTTATTTAGCCGACTTATGTATTCGGATGCCTCGCGGCGTCGGCGGACGTTTTGGTTTTGCACCGGTGTCCCCGTCGCGCTATGCGGCATTGCTTCGACTGGATCGTTTACGAATGGCAGCCACCAAGAAAAAGGCCGCGCGCAAGGCAAAAAAGGGCGAGAGGATCCGCCAGGTGGCGGCCATCCCCTTTCGGCTGAACGCCCGCGGCGATGTCGAGGTTATGCTGGTCACGTCGCGAACGACCAGGCGCTTCATCGTGCCCAAGGGTTGGCCGATGAAAGGCAAGAGCGGGCGCAAGGCGGCCACCATCGAGGCGCAGGAGGAAGCCGGCGTGCTCGGCAAGACGCTGAAGGAACCGGCGGGCACCTATTCCTACTGGAAGCGGCTGGCCAACCGCTTTGTCCGTGTCGACGTCATCGTCTATTTGCTGAGAGTGACGGAGGAACTGGCGGACTGGCAGGAAGCCAGGAGACGGCAACGGGCCTGGCTGTCGCCGGCCGACGCGGCGATGCTCATCGATGAACCGGACCTTTCGACGCTGGTGAAGACCTTGACGATTGCCCAGCCCGCGCCGGCCGATCCGACGTAAGACCTCGCTCGCCGGTGTCGTCCCCTTCAGGAAACGGCCGCACCGCGTGCCGGTATTGGCGCAAGGCTTTGCGATCGCCAGGCCGCGGCCTTTCGATGCCACGACGGTGCTGCGCGGCCGGGGCGCCACGCCGGTCGCGGGCGACACCGCAGATCCGTGGGCCGATCTGGCACGGAAGCTGCGCCACAACGCCGGCTAGGCGCCTTGGGCTTTGACCGACAGGCCGCCTTGAGGTTGCCGCTCAAGCAGGATGGTCGGGGCATCGTGATAAAGGGTCCGCGTCACTTCCAGGTAACCGCATTTGGCCGCGACATTCAGCGAAGCCGTGTTTTCCGGATCGATGATGCAGACGGTTCTCGCACGTCCGAACGTCTCGTCGCCCCAGGCATGCACACGGCTGACGATCTCGGTGGCAAGACCGGCGCCGTGCACGGCCGGAACGAGCGCCCACCCTGCCTCGGGAATGCCTTCGATCGACGGCTCCATATCGCGCTTCAGATCGTGAAAGCCGGCCTCGCCGATGAAGCGGCCTGTCGCCTTTTCCTCGATCGCCCAGAAACCGTAGCCGAGCAGCGACCACAGGCCGGCATGACGCAGGAAGCGCATCCAGCTTTCCTCGCGCGTGCGTGGCTTGCCGCCGATGAAACGGGTAACGACCGGATCGACCCACATGGCGGCATAGGCGTCGAAATCCTCCATTCGGTGCGACCGCAGGATGGTTCGCTCCGTCTCGATGACAGGAACGCCGGTTGCTTTTGGACTGCTCATGGACTCTGCCTCGCTTGCCTACCCGGCGCGTAGCAAATGGCCAGGGTCAAGCAAGGGCCAAGGCAGGATATGTCATCTTCCAGGCGGGACAATCTTTCTCAGCCGCGCCAGGCCATGTTCATATAGACGCCGCCGCGCTGCAAACCTACCGTGCCGAAACCCAGCGTCAACGCTGCTGATGGCGAGGCAGGACCGACATTCAGCGATAATGACGGGCCCTCTTCTGCTCGAGCTTCGGGATGGGATTTTCCGTCAATGATGCTACTTTTCCAAGGCGTGATTCAGCCGCCGCGATCCGCGTGCCGGCCTCTTCGTTCGAGGAAAAGACATGGACACCACCGATCTTGTGCTCGCCATCGTCCATCATTTGCTGGTGTTTTCCCTAGCGGGGATCATCGGCGCCGAATTCGTGCTGATCCGCGGCGACCTGCCCGCCACCACGCTCAAGCGGCTCGCCGGCATCGACCGTCACTATGGCATCATCGCCGCGCTGATCATCGTCGTCGGCATCGGCCGCGTCTTTTACGGCCTCAAGGGCTGGGAATTCTACATCTATAACTGGGTGTTCTGGGCCAAGATGGCGGCGTTTGCGGTCGTGGGGCTGCTGTCGATCATCCCGACCGTCCGCTTCATTTCCTGGAACAGGCAGGCAAGCGCCAATCCCTCGTTCCTGGTGCCGGCAGCCGAGCTTGCTTCGGTGAAGACCTACATCCGCGCCGAGGCGTTCATCTTCCTGCTGATTCCGGTCTTCGCCGCGGCGATGGCGCGCGGCTACGGCACCTGATCTTCAGCGGCAACCGTTTCAAGAGGAGCGATCGGCACCAAGGGCGCCGGAATGCTGGTCGTCTTCTCCTGCGCCTTGCAGATGTCGGCGATCACGCAGGCCGGGCAATCCGGCTTGCGCGCCTTGCAGACATAGCGGCCGTGCAGGATCAGCCAGTGATGCGCGTGGCGCATGTACTCGTCTGGAATGATCTTCAACAGCCCCTGCTCGACCTGTTCCGGCGTCTTGCCGGGCGCCAGGCCGAGCCGGTTGCCGATGCGGAAGATATGGGTGTCGACCGCCATGGTGTGCTGGCCGAAGGCCATGTTGAGCACGACGTTGGCGGTCTTGCGCCCGACGCCCGGCAGCTTGACCAGTTGGTCGCGGTCGCCGGGCACCTCGCCGCCATGGTCGCGGATCAACGCCTCCGACAGCGCGATGACGTTCTTGGCCTTGTTGCGCCAGAGTCCGATGGTGCGAATATACTCGCCGACCTTGGCTTCGCCGAGCGCCAGCATCCTTTGCGGCGTGTCGGCGGCCTTGAACAGCGCCCGCGTCGCCTTGTTGACGCCGGCGTCGGTCGCTTGCGCCGAAAGCACCACCGCGATCAGCAGCGTGAAGGCGTTGACATGCTCGAGCTCGCCCTTTGGCTCCGGCCGCTGGACGGAGAAGCGCCGGAAGATCTCGTGCACTTCGGCCGCGCTGTAGCGCGACGAGCGTCGCACCGGCCTCGGCCGCGGTTTGGCGTTCGAACCGTCGCGCCGTCCGGCCGGCAGCTCTTTTTTGGGCATTGAGGACTCTTTGGACTTGGGGCTCGCCATTCTCTTCCTATAATGTCCAGTCATGAGCGACACAAACGCCTCATTTCAGGCCGACGAACCATTCTTTCAGGCACTGCTGACCCCGCACCGGTCGCTGGGAAGGACAGGCTTCTTCATCCTCATGGGCGCGCTGCTGTTTGGCTGGCTGGTGACTGGCGCGTTTTTCCTGTCGCGCGGCGCCTGGCCGGTGTTCGGCTTCTTCGGCCTCGACGTGGTCGCCGTCTACATCGCCTTTCGTGCCAACTATCGGGCCGCCCGCGCCCGCGAGGAGGTGTCGGTTTCCCGCACCAGCCTCGACATCCGAAAGACAGCGCCGTCGGGAAAATCGGAAGCACACCGCTTCAACCCGTTCTGGGCACGGTTTTCAGTCGCCCGTCATGCCGAGATCGGCATCACCAGGATGACGGTGGAGGCTCAGGGCCAGAACGTGCCGATCGGGTCTTTCCTGGACCCCGACTCTCGCGAAAGTTTCGCCACCGCCTTTTCGCGGGCTCTGGCGACTGCCAGGGCGCGTTGATTCTAGAACCGGTAGCGCAAAAGCCTGCCGACCTTGCGCAATGCGGGAATGTGTCTCCAAAGCCGAACGAACAGCTTGGCGGACCAGCCCATGCGGGCGGCGTGTTCGGGCTTGTAGGCCGAGATGTCCTCGACGAATCGCAGCTTCGGAACGGCCCGCTCCAGTTCATGCGGGTCGTCGATCGCCCAGTGAACTTCTGCGCCCGTCGCCTTGATGGTCGGATTGAGACGAAGCAGCTTCAGGCCGAAATGGCTGTAGGCGTCGAACATCAGCTCGCCGCTGGCAAGATGCGAGACAAGCCGCGCTAGCAGGCGTGGCCCCTCATCGGCTGGGAGATAGGGCGTCAGCCCTTCCGCCACCACGACGGCCGGCCGGCTGCGCGGCACCTCAGCCAGCCAATCCGGTTCGGTCAGCGACGAACCGATCAGGTGGTAGTGGTCCCGGGATGGGTAGAGCTTGCGCCTGAGCTGGATCACTTCCGGGTAGTCGACATCGAACCACTCCACGCCTTCTGGCGGATCGACACGGAAGATGCGTGTATCGAGCCCACACCCCAGATGCAGCACGATGGCGTCGGGATTTCTGGCGAGAAAGTCCTCGACGCGGACGTCCAGCGTCTTTGCCCTGATCGCCAGGCCAACGCCAAGATTGTCGTCGACCTTGAGCCTGGAGAAATCATAGTCGATCTTGCGCACCGCCTCGTCGGCGAAACGATCCCCGAGCAGCGAATTGGGCAACCTGCTCTCCCGCGCCTTGCCGTAGAGCGTCATCAGCAAGGTTTCTTTTTCCCCCGTCAGATGCACTTTCTCGCCAGCCATCGGCGCCTCCTGGGCTCGAAATTCCGTGTCTATCTGGGTATGCGCGGCAAGAAGGCAAGTTTCGGGTGGCGACCGACGCCCTGAGGGGCGATATTCCTGACCGAGGAGACAGTTCGATGAGCACACAGACAGCAGTCCTCAAAAAGGACATCACGCCCGAAGGCAGCGACTACGAAATCGTGCGCCGCGCCATCGAGAAGATCAGCCTCGACTATCGCGACCAGCCGTCGCTGGAGGAACTGGCCGAGGAGGTCGGCGAGACGCCGACCGGCCTGCAGAAGCTTTTCACCCGCTGGGCCGGCCTGTCGCCCAAGGCCTTCCTGCAGGCGGTGACGCTCGACCATGCCCGCCGGCTGCTCGATTCCGGCATGCCGCTGCTCGAAACGTCGTTCGAATTGGGCATGTCCGGCCCTGGCCGGCTGCATGACCTCTTCGTCACCCATGAGGCGATGTCGCCGGGCGACTACAAGACGCGCGGCGCCGGCCTCACCATCCGCTATGGCTACCATCCCTCGCCGTTCGGCACTGCCCTGATCATGGCCACCGATCGCGGGCTTGCCGGCCTCGCCTTCAGTGACTCGGGCGAGGAGCGCGCCACCTTCGCCGACATGTCCAGCCGTTGGCCGAACGCCATCTATGTCGAGGACATGGCCGCCACGGGACCCTATGCCGCGCGCATCTTCGACCCGACACTGTGGCGCCCCGACCAGCCGCTGCATGTCGTCATGATCGGCACCGACTTCCAGGTTCGTGTCTGGGAGGCGCTGCTCAACATCCCGATGGGCAGGGCCCGCACCTATTCCTCGATCGCCGCCAGCATCGGCGCGCCGAGCGCCAGCCGCGCGGTCGGCGCCGCCAACGGCGCCAATCCGCTCTCCTTCGTGGTGCCCTGCCATCGCGCCATCGGTAAATCCGGCGACCTCACCGGCTATCACTGGGGCCTGACCCGCAAGCGCGCCATCCTGGGCTGGGAAGCGGGGCAGATCACATCTTGAAATGGCTCGGATACCGCTGCAACGCCGGCGAAATATCCTTTCGCCGGCGTTTTCACGTCATATGGAAATGACATCACCTCGCTGACCTCAGCGAATGGCCCAACACCATGGCGCTTGCGACATCAGCAAGCTCTGGAAACCAGCGGTCTTACAGGGTAGCTTCCCGCGCATTCAGCAGGAGGCATTCCTTGATTATCGTCATCGGCTCGATCAACCTCGACCTAATCGCCAAAGTCGACCGCTTGCCGAGGCCCGGCGAGACGGTGGGCGGCTCGAGCTTCACCACTGCGCCCGGCGGCAAGGGCGCCAACCAGGCGCTGGCCGCGGCTCGCGCCGGCGTCCCCGTGCGCATGGTGGGCGCCGTTGGCAAGGACAGCTTCGCTCCCGAGGCGCTGGCATTGCTGCGCGAGGGCAAGGTCGACCTGTCCGGGGTCGCAGAGACATTTGCCTCGACGGGTACGGCGCTGATCATGGTCGGCGACGACGGCGAGAACATCATCGCCGTGGTGCCGGGCGCCAACGCGTCCGTCCTGCCCGGCGACCTCTCCAAGGCCTTCTTGAAGAAAGGCGATGTCGTGCTGCTGCAGCATGAGATCCCGCTTGCGACCGTCGGCGCAGCTCTTGATCAGGCAAGAGCGGCAGGCGCCATCACCGTGCTCAACACTGCACCCTTCCAGGGCGAGGCCGCCGCCTTGCTCGGCAAGGCCGACTATATCGTGGCCAACGAGACCGAGTTCGACCTCTACGGCGAGACGCTCAAGTTGAGCGGCCGCGACCGGGCGGCGCGCATGCGCGACTTTGCCGGGAAAACCGGCCGCACCATCGTCGTCACGCTTGGTGGTGACGGCGTGATGGCGGCGACACCGACCGATTTCCTGACCATTCCGGCAATGAAGATCACCCCTGTCGACACCGTCGGCGCCGGCGATACGTTCTGCGGTTATTTCGCCGCCAGCCTCTCGTCCGGCCTCACGCTCGAACAGGCGCTGGCGCGCGCCGGCGCGGCTGGTTCGCTGGCCTGCCTCAAGCCGGGCGCCCAGCCGGCGATCCCGCTGGCCAAGGATGTCGACCAGGCGCTGCTGGAAACCCGTTGAGATGATGCGCCCTCGGACGAAGCATGCCGTGCCGCCGGCCGGCGACATCTGCCGTATGTCCGCTGTCGCGCTTGCCGCCGCGATCCGGCAGAAGAAGCTCTCCGTGCGCGAAGTGGTGACGGCATTCCTCGACCGGATCGAGGCGGTCAACCCGCTGGTCAATGCCATCGTCTCGTTGCGCGACCGTGGCGATATCCTGCGCGAGGCCGATGCGGCCGATGTCCAGCAGAGGGCGGGTGTCGAAACCGGCCCGCTCATCGGCCTGCCGATCGCCATCAAGGACCTCGCCTCGACCACCGGCCTCAGGACCTCGTTCGGCTCGCCGATCTTTGCCGATTTCGTGCCGCAGGAAGACGACTTCTTCGTCGAGCGTATCCGTGACGCCGGCGCCATCATCATCGGCAAGACCAATGTCCCCGAATTCGGCCTTGGCTCCAACACCTACAACACCGTTTTCGGGCCGACGCTGAACGCCTTCGACCCTGCCCTGACCGCCGGCGGCTCGAGCGGTGGCGCGGCGGTGGCGCTGGCGCTCGACATGGTGCCTGTCGCCGATGGCAGCGACTTCGGCGGTTCGCTGCGCAATCCGGCAGGCTGGAACAATGTCTACGGCTTCCGGCCGTCGCAAGGGCTTGTCCCCGGCGGGCCGGACCCTGAAGTCTTCCAGGCGCAGATGGGTGTCGACGGGCCGATGGGCCGCAATATCCGCGACATGGCGCTGCTGCTCGACGTGCAGGCGGGTTATCATCCGCACGCGCCCTTGTCCTACGAGAAACCAGGCTCCTTCCTCGAAGGGCTTGCAACAGCAGCGACTGGCGGTCGCATTGCCCGGCTCCGTGATCTCGGCGGTCACCTGCCGGTCGAACCGGGCATCCTCGATCTGTGCGAGGCCGCGCTGGACCGGTTCGCTGATGCATCCTTCCTGACCGAACCCCTGCTGCCGGATGTCGATTTCGAAGCGCTGTGGCAGGCCTTCGTGACGCTGCGCCAGGCCAGCAGCGGCTGTGCGCTCAAGACCCACTATGACGATCCCTCGAAGCGCGGCCTGCTGAAGCCGGAAGCCATCTGGGAAGTCGAGAACGCGATGCGGCTGACGGCGCCGCGGATCCGCGCGGCCTCGGTCATCCGCACGTCCTGGCATCGAACGCTGCTGTCGATCTTCGACCGCTTCGATCTCATCGCGCTGCCGACCGCGCAGGTCTTCCCCTTCGATATCGGCACGCACTGGCCACATGAAGTCGCCGGACGAGCGATGGACAGCTACCATTGCTGGATGCAGGTTTCCGCCTTCGCCACCCTGGGCGGCTGCCCGGCGGTCAATGTGCCGGTCGGCTTCGACGACAGAGGCCGGCCAATGGGCATGCAGTTGATCGGCCGGCCGCGCGGCGACCTCGCCGTGCTGAAGGCGGCGGCGGCCTATGAGGCGATCCTGCCCTGGCCCGCCGGCGCCTGACCCGGGTTCACTGGAGGATCACAGTGCCTCGCGGGCAGGCTTGCGCGAGCATTCTTGTCATGCATTGATTGTCGCCAGCCGCGCCGCATCGGCGGCATTCCGAGGGAAAATCATGTCGCTGGAACTCTACGCCGCCTATGTCCTCGCCTGTATCGTCATCATCCTGGTGCCCGGCCCGACAGTCACGCTGATCATCGCCAACAGCATCCGCCATGGCTCCCGTGCCGGTCTCGCCAATGTTGCCGGCACGCAGGCCGGGCTGGCCGTGATGATCGCCATTGTCGGCATCGGCCTCAACACGCTGATTGCGGGCATGGGCCATTGGTTCGAATGGGTGCGGCTGATCGGCGCCGCCTATCTGATCTGGATGGGAGTGCAGATGTTCCGTTCCAAGGGCAAGCTGAACGCCGATGGAACGGCGAGGAAGCCGCGCGGTGGCTTCTTCCTGCAGGGCCTGCTGGTGGCGCTCAGCAATCCCAAGACGCTGGTGTTCTTCGGCGCCTTCTTTCCGCAGTTCATCGCGCCGCAGGGCAATTACTCGCTGCAGATCGTCGTCATGGGCCTCACCGCCATGATCTTCGCGGCCGTCTCGGATTCGACCTACGCGCTGGCAGCCGGCCGCGCCGGGCGCCTGCTGTCAGCCAGCCGCATCAAGCTCATGTCCAGGATCAGCGGCAGCTTCCTGGTCGGCGGCGGCCTGTGGCTGGCATTTTCGCGGTCGAAGTAACGGTAGGAGCCGCGAGGCCGGCGTGATGAAGAGTTGCAGTGTTCTGGAATGGCAACCGATTGAAAGTGTGTTCTACCCCCACCACATGAATCCATGTTGAGGGATTCATGTCTGTCTTTTGGACCTGGGATAGTTTGAAGAGGAACGCGCCTGGCGTGATACTCTTCGTCGGTGTGTTTGCCATCATGGTTGTGTTGGCGGCAAGCAAATGGGCCAACGACGCAACCCCGATCCGGTCGGTTGACACGATCGATGGAACGATCAGGAGCGTCTACTGGGGCAAGAATGACGGCCCCACTTACGCCCTGTCACTCAACGACAACTCGTTGGTACTTGTCGACGATGAGCAACCGCACCTCATCGGCTCAAACGCCAGGATTGAGCGCGTTACCCGCGACAATGGTTCCGTTTCCTACCGGTTTGCGAATTGAACCATCGGGACCAATTTTAAAAAGCTCCCTTGAAGTAAAATCGATAGCCTACTTACCTACTGAGTATGGGCACATCCGGGTTTTCTTTTAGAAATCGCCTGCTTTTGCTTCAGGAAGAATTTGGCGAAGCAACTGTTGGCGTAGCCATGTTTTGTGCTCTCGCCCTTGGGCCTCTGGTACCTGTCATGATGAGGCAAGCTGACCCCATTGTCGGCACACAATCGGTGGGAGGCAAGATCGAATACGCTACGACGATGCCTCTCAATCCAAAAAGTGCCGTCGGTCAGGGGTTTCACTACAGATATGAAATCCGTCTCGAGGACACCGCCGAACTGGTGTTTGTCGACGGTGAGGTGGAGACGCCGCACATGATCGGTTCGCAAGTCCGAGTGGAGCGGCAACGTCACAAGCACGGCGTCGACACCTACCGACTGCCGAATGGATGAGGATGGGATTTAAAGCCGCCCCAGCCTCTCCACCAGCAGCGCGAAGAAGCCATCATGGTCGATGTCGCGCATCACCATGGCGTTCTTCGGCCGCTTGGTGACGCCCCACCAGTCGATCACGGTCATGCCCATGGTGAGTTCCGAGGCGGTTTCCACGCTGACGTTGCAGCTGCGGCCCTTGAACAGGTCCGGCTTCAACAGATAGGCGATGACGCAGGGGTCGTGCAGCGGCCCGCCGTCGGTGCCGTACTTCTCCTCGTCGAAGCGCTCGAAGAACTCCAGCATCTCGGCTGTCGCGGTGCCGACCTTGGTGCCAAGTGCGCGGAAGGCCTGCGTGCGCTTGGCGGTTGTCAGCGCCTTGTGGGTGACATCCAGCGGCATCATCACGATCGGAATGCCGGATTTGAGCACGATATCGGCGGCATGCGGATCGACATAGATGTTGAATTCGGCCGCCGGCGTCACATTGCCGCCCTCGAAGAAGCCGCCGCCCATCAGCACTATTTCCTTGATCCGATGCGCGATGCGCGGTTCGCGGATCAGCGCAAGCGCTATGTTGGTCAGCGGGCCGAGCGGGCAAAGCGTGATGGTGCCGCTCTCTTCCTTCATCAGCGTCTCGACAATGAAATCGACCGCGTACTCCTTTTGCAGCTTCATCGTCGGTTCGGGCAATTGCGGCCCGTTGAGGCCGGTCTTGCCATGCACTTCCTCGGCGGTGACCAGTTCGCGCAGCAGCGGCCGGATGGCGCCGGCGTAGACCTTGATATCCGGCCGGCCAGCCAGCTCGCAGATCTTGCGGGCATTCTTTTCGGTAAGCTTCAGCGGCACGTTGCCGGCAACGGCGGTGATGCCGACGATCTCCAGCTCGGAGCTGCCGAGCGCCAGCAAAATGGCGACGGCATCATCCTGGCCGGGATCCGTGTCGATGATGATCTTGCGTGATTGGGGCATTTCAATTCCTTGTTTGGCTAGGCCATGCACTTGAATGAATCCGGTCGCAACATCCGAAGGGCGCTACAGCGACCGCGAGCTGCCGCTCGACCGGGGGAGATAATCCCGACCGTCGCGCGCTTCTCGTTGCATCTGCTTGCCGTTTCAAGCGCCATGTCGATCATTCTTGTGAGTCCACGACGCGGTCTTTTTGGGCGGGCTTTTTGATGGCTTGAACTTGGCCCCGGGGCGGACCATATCAAGACCATCGGGAAAAATGCCATCCGGGTTTTTCCACTTTATGTCGCTCTTGAGAGGACAGTGTAACATGAGCCGAATGACGCCTTTTTCCAGCCCGCTTCTCCTTGGCTTCGACGCCATGGAAAAGACACTGGAACGCCTGGCGAAATCCGGTGACAGCTACCCTCCCTACAACATCGAACGCCTCAGCGGCGCCGACGGCAAGACCGAGAGGTTGCGCATCACATTGGCGGTCGCCGGTTTCGCCGAAAGCGATCTCGATGTCACAACGGAGGAAAACCAGCTGGTCGTGCGCGGCCGTCAGACCGACGACACCGAGCGCGAATTCCTTCATCGCGGCATCGCCGCACGCCAGTTCCAGCGCTGTTTCGTGCTGGCCGACGGCATGCGGGTGATCGCGGCGGAGCTGAAGAACGGCCTTTTGTCGATCGATCTTGATCGGCCGGAGTCCGAACGGCTGGTACGGAAAATAAACATATCGGTGAAAGACTGATCTTTACCGATGGCTCTCATGCGGGATGGCCTTGAGCGGCGTCTCGCGCCAAGGAGGCTTGAAATGACCAGAACTGAAACTATCACCATGACCAATGGCGAATTCGCCCATCTCGGCGAGGGCTCGGTCGCTTATCTGCGCAAGGTCTCGAGCGACGAATTGCTCGGCCGCTTCCCGAATCTCGGCGAAATCGCGCCCGGCATGGAATTGTGGGCGCTGTTTGCCGCCAATGGCCAGCCGATCCTGCTTTCGGATGCGCGTGACCGTGCTTTGGCCGGTGCGATGGAAAACGACCTGACCACGGTCGCCATTCACTGAAAGCAACCCGCTGAAACGGACAGGGCCGCCCATGGCGGCCCGTATCGCGGTTTCTTCCGGAAAGTTCAGGCCGCGTGGGAGGCCTGGGTGTCCGACAGCAGCGCGTGGATCGCAACAGCGTCGCGCGTGCCCCTGATCTTGGCCACCGTATCGGCGTCGCGCAGCACCCGCGCTATACGCGACAGCGCCTTGAGATGATCGGCGCCCGCGCCTTCAGGCGCCAGCAGCAGAAACACCAGATCGACGGGCTGGTCGTCCAGCGCCTCGAAATCGACCGGGGTCTCCAGCCGCGCGAACACCCCGGCGATGCGCTTCACGCCGGCCAGCTTCCCATGCGGGATGGCGATGCCGTTGCCGACTCCGGTCGAGCCCAGCCGCTCGCGCTGCAGGATGGTGTCGAACACTTCCCGCTCCGGAATGCCCGAAATCGCCGCTGCCCGTTCGGATAGCAGCTGCAGAAGCTGCTTCTTGGAGTTCGCCTTCAACGCCGGCATTATCGCCGGAACGTTGATAAGATCGCTCAGACCCATGCTTGAAAATCCCTTGTTCGCCTGCCGTCACCAGTCCCCACCCCTCGTGCGGCCGGCTTTTTATTCCTGTGCGACCTTGGTCGTGGACGGGTCGATCCAGCCGATGTTTCCATCGGGCCGGCGATAGACGATGTTGAGATGGTCGTTTCCGGCGTTGCGGAAGACGAAGACCGGGGTGTCCTTGGTATCGAGTTCGATAACCGCCGACGCCACCGACATGGTCTTCAGCGTCATGGTCGATTCGGCGACGATGGCCGGCGCGAAATTCTCCGGGATGTCCTCGTCATCATCGGCAAGCGGCGCCATCACCGTGTAGGCAATGTCGGTCGGTTCGCCGTTGGCGGCGCCCGAATTGTGCGATTTCAGCCGGCGCTTGTAGCGCCGCAGACGGGTTTCCAGACGATCCGCCGCCGCCTCGAAGGCGAGCGTCGGGTCCTGGGCATCGCCCGTAGCCTGCAGCGAAGCGCCGGAATCCAGCCGGATCATGCAGTCCGCCGAATAGCGCGAGCCCGATTTGATGACCGTGACGTGTCCGGCAAAGCCGCGATCGAAATACTTCCCGATCGCCTCGCCGACGCGATCGTTGATGCGTGTCCGGAACGCATCGCCGATATCCATATGTTTTCCCGATATGCGCAGATTCATCTGAAAACTGACCTTCCTTGCTCAGGCTTCAAACTGGCCCGAGTTTATACTCGTGGTCCGCGCGCACAAGCTTTGCGGCGTCACTCGCGCCGATTTTAAATCCGAACTTTCCGATTGATCACGAGCCGCCCTTTTGGGCCGTCCCGAGGCCAACGTCGTGACGGACCATCCGCATGCGGGCATCTAGCCCGTCTCATGCGGGCGGGCTTCTAGCCACTTCGCCGCGGCTTGTCAATGAAGCTCAGAAGCTGTGGAAAATCGGGCGGCCCTAACGCCCGGCGCTGGCGAGTGCGCGTTTTTCACGCCGGCGCTGCACCGACGAAGGAATATTCATACCCTCCCGGTACTTGGCGACCGTGCGCCTGGCAATATCGACACCGTTCTCGCGCAGCATGTCGACGATCGCATCGTCGGAAAGCACGTCCACGGGTTTTTCCTCATCGATCAGTTGCTTGATGCGGTCACGCACCGATTCCGAGGAATGCGCGTCCCCGCCGCCCGACGCGGCGATCGAGGCCGTGAAAAAGTACCGAAGCTCGAACACGCCGCGCGGCGTCAGCATGTACTTGTTCGCGGTGACCCGGCTGACCGTCGATTCGTGCATGCCGATGGCGTCGGCCACCGTGCGCAGGTTGAGCGGCCTCAGCTGGCGCACGCCATGGACCAGGAATGCGTCCTGCTGCCGAACGATCTCCGAGGCGACCTTGAGGATGGTCTTTGCCCGCTGGTCGAGGCTTCGCGTCAGCCAGTTGGCGTTTTGCAGGCATTCGGCCAGGAAATCCTTTTCCGCCTGGTTTTTCGCCTGCGGCGAGACCTGGGCGAAATAGACATGGTCGACCAGGACGCGCGGCAGCGTTTCGGCATTGAGCTCGACCGTCCAGCTGCCATCATTGGCCGCGCGCACCTCGACATCGGCAACGATGGCGTCGCTGGCGCCACCTGAAAACACCATGCCCGGTCGAGGATCGAGTGCCCGGATCTCGGCCAGCATGTCGAGCAGGTCCTCGTCGTCGACGCCGCAGATCCGCTTCAGCGCATGGAAATCGCGCCGCGCCAGGAGTTCGAGATTGGCGACCAGGGCCTTCATCGCCGGATCAAGCCGGTCGCGCACGGCCAGTTGCAGCGACAGGCATTCGGCAAGGTCGCGTGCAAAAAGGCCGGTAGGCTCAAAGGCCTGGCACACCGCCAGGACCTTGCCCACAGTGGCGGCGTCCGTGCCGAGGCGCGCGGCGATCTCGGCCATGTCGGCGCGCAGGTAGCCGGTTTCGTCGAGGCCATCGGCCAGGTCGCCGGCGATCAGCCGCTGCGCCGGGTCGGCGAAGGCGAGCGCGATCTGCTCGCCGACATGGTCGCGCAGCGTGATCGCCGCGGCGGCCATATCACCGGCATCAAAACCTTCGGACGAGGAGCCGCCGCCATTGCCCGAAGCCGACTTCCATTGCGCCGTCAGGTCGGGGCCGAGCCGCTCGCTTGTCCCTGGATCGTCGGGAAACAGGTTTTCCAGCGACGTATCGAGCTTTTCCGAGATCGCCTCGGCGCTCCACTGCGTCTCATTCTCGAACCAGTCGCCATCGGCGGCCGCTTCGGGCGCGGCCTCGATCTTCTGCGCCTGGTCGCTGGTCGCGTCGTCCTGCGGTTCGGCGCGCTCCAGCAGCGGGTTGCGCTCGATTTCCTCGTCGATGAAGTGCTCGAGCTCGACATGGGTGAACTGCAGCAGCCGAATCGACTGCATCAGCTGCGGCGTCATCACCAGCGACTGCGATTGTCGTAGCTGTAGTTTAGCCGCCAACGCCATGGTTCGGGTTCAAACGCCTCGTCTACGCATCCGGACTTCCGGAAGAAATTTCTGAGCCGACCATAGAAACTGGCCCGGCTTTTGCTTGTCAAGGCAAAGGCTAGCAAAACTCGCTTACCGGAGCGTTATTCGGCGACAAAATCGAAGAAAAAGGCCTCGCGAGGCGCCAAAAATCGTGTCAGGAAACAAATTTCACGCCTAAGAGCAATTCCAGGAAAGTGTGAGACGGTTTTACGTTCGGAATTGCGTGAAGACAAAAGATAGAGCGGTTTGGCGTTTCCGTGAAACGGCGAACCCCTCAGAGCGTGAAACCCTCGCCGAGATAAAGCCGCCGCACGTCTGGATTTGCCACCACTTCGTCGGCCCGGCCATGGGTCAGCACCTGGCCGGCATGGATGATGTAGGCGCGATCGATCAGGCCGAGCGTTTCGCGCACATTGTGGTCGGTGATGAGGACGCCGATGCCGCGCGCCGTCAGGTGGCGCACCAGTTGCTGGATATCGGCGACGGCGATCGGATCGATGCCGGCAAAGGGCTCGTCGAGCAGCATGTAGGCCGGGCGCGTCGCCAGCGCGCGTGCGATTTCCAGGCGTCGCCGCTCGCCGCCGGAAAGCGACATGGACGGCGCCTTGCGCAGATGGCTGATGTGGAATTCCTCGAGCAGTTCGTCGAGAATGCGGTCGCGTTCCTTGCGGCTCTTTTCGACCACTTCCAGCACCGCACGGATGTTCTGCTCGACGCTCAAGCCGCGAAAGATCGAGGCCTCCTGCGGCAGATAGCCGATGCCGAGGCGCGCACGACGATACATCGGCATCGAGGTGACGTCGAAGCCGTCGATCTCGATCGTGCCTTCATCCACCGGCACCAGGCCGGTGACCATGTAGAAGCAGGTCGTCTTGCCGGCGCCGTTGGGGCCGAGCAATCCGACCGCTTCGCCGGCGCGCACACCGATGGTGACGCCGCTGACGACCTTGCGGCCCTTGTAGCTCTTGGTCAGACCCTTGGCGATCAGGGTCCCCTTGAACTTTCCCGCATCGACGGTCACCGTGGACGGCGCCGAAATCTTGCCAGCGGCCCGCCCCGGAAGACGCGCCGTCAGCGACGACAGGCTGGCCATCAGGGGTTCGTCGCTCCCGATTTCGGCGGCGGGGTGATCGACATCTGGACGCGCTGGCCGGCGCATGGATCAACCTGGGCCAGCCCGCTTTTCATCTGCACGGTGAGCTTGCAGCCCACCAGCACGTTGTCGTTTTGCGACAGAACGACCTTTTTGCCCGACAGCACCAGCACCTGGCTCTTCATATCGAAGCTGCCTTGATCGCCGGTCGCGATCTGCGCATCGGACTTGATGTAAACCTTGTCGGAAATCTCCAGGTGATCGATGTTGGCCGAGCCGGTCATCGCCGCTCCGGTGGCTTCCGTGCCCTTGGCCGCGGCATTGGGATCCTTGACGTAATACACTGTCATCTTGCCGGCTTTGAGCAGGGTCGGCCCCTGGACGACGCTGACATTGCCCGTGAACACGGCGACACTCTCCGCCTGCCGGACCTCGAGCTTGTCGCTCTCGATCTGTATGGGCTTGTCGCCGGACAGTTTGAGACCTGACTGGCTGGTGGACTGCGCCGATGACGGCACCAGCCCGAGCAGCAGCAACGCCGAAGTTGCAGCCGCAAGCCGCGTCGAACTACTGAGCCGCATTGGTTTCTCCGCTGTTTCCCTCTGCCGTCTTCAAGGCGGCGGAATCGATGTTGACGCGCACTTTGTTCTCGAACACCAGAACCCTGCCATTGTCCCGGACCGACATCGAATCCGCCGTGATCCGCGACCCGCCACGGCTGACATCGACAGGATCTGCGGTCTTCATAGTGCCTTTGCCCATGTCGAGGAAGACCGATTTGAACTTGGCCTGCATGCCGTCGGTTGTGGTGATGGTCACGTCGCTGGTCAGGTTCATCGTATTGCCGTCGCGATCGTAGGTGCCGTGCGAGGCCTTGACCGCAGCCACATTATCAGGCGCGATCGGCACCTTGGCGTCGATGCCCTCGAGTTCGATGATGCCTTGCGTGCTGACGTCCTGAATGGCGCGGAGCGCCGTCATCGAATAGGGCTGCTTCTGCTTGGTGAAACCGTTGAGCTTGGGGTTGGCCATCACCAGCTTGCCGTTGGAAAAAGCGGTGCCTTCCGCCTGGACCGCGACGGAGACGGGCGCGGCAAGATAGGAATAGATCGGGAAGGCGACGGCGATCAACGCGGCTGCCAGCGGCACGGCGAACTTGAGAACGCGCACGCGACGCGAATGACGCTGCGCGAGGTCGAACGCATCGCCCCGCGTCCGGCCGTCCGCCGGGGGAGCCAACTCCGTCTCGGCGTTGGTCGGTTCAATCGGTCGCGCTAACATGACTGCTTTCTTCTAAACCCTGCCCGCCGGGCAGCACCGCCTATAGGTGGGACGCTGGCGCCTTCAAGCAAGCACAAGCCGACGAAAACTGCAAAAATGTGACAGCTGCAATTGTACAGACGAAAACCCGATCAGCACAACTGCCGGTGCTTCATAGCAGAAACGCATGCACAGCGTAAAATTATCCGCTGTCGGTCTCGCCATCCGAGCGCGTATCGATCGCACAAATTCGTGAAGAGAGATGGCCGGCCCCGACCGATCGGGGATCTGTATGGCCATGTAATCGCTATAGTTTGATCCTCTTTGTGGCTTGCCTCGTCGAACAGAAAAGAGAATTGCTTCCAGATGGGAGGATCATGGTCTAAAAGCGTCTCCTCCCGCCGACTGAAAGGCTGACCATGGCACTGAGAGCCGACGACCTCATCGACCGCCGCCGCTTGCGGCGCAAGCTGACATTCTGGCGCATTGTCGCCATCGGCATCGTAGCACTCGGGGTGATTGCGCTTTCATCCTGGTTCTACGGCGACGATTTCAGCGGCTCCGCCGTCAATCATATCGCCAAGGTGAGGATCGAAGGCACCATCACCGAGGACGAGGAACTGATCAAGCGGCTGGAAACCATCCGCCTGTCGTCGAAGGTGAAAGGCGTGATCCTGTCCATCGATTCGCCTGGCGGCACCACGGTCGGCGGTGAATCGATCTATGAAGAGGTGCGCAAGCTGGCCGCCGATAAGCCGGTGGTGGCGGAAGTCGGCACGCTCGCCGCATCGGCGGGCTACATGATCGCCAGTGCCGCCGATCACATCGTTGCCCGCAAGACCTCGATTGTTGGCTCGATCGGCGTGCTGATCCAGTATCCCGACGTCAGCGGCCTGATGGACAAGCTCGGCGTCAAGCTGGAGGAGGTGAAATCCTCGCCGCTGAAAGCCTCGCCCTCGCCTTTCAAGCCGACCAATGACGACGAGCGCGCCATGGTCCGCAAGCTCATCCTCGACAGCTATGACTGGTTCGTCGGCATCGTCGCCGAGCGCCGCAAGATGACCCGCGAGCAGGCGCTGGCGCTGGCCGACGGTTCGATCTTCACCGGCCGCCAAGGCGTCGCCAACGGGCTGATCGACGCTGTCGGCGGCGAGACCGAGGCGGTCGACTGGCTGGCGACCAAGGGCGTCGATGCCAAGCTCAAGGTGGTCGAATGGAAAAATACGGAACGGCGTGGTGGTTTCCTGTTCTCGAAGGCGATGGCGCAAACGATCGGCAGCGCACTCGGTCTGCCGGCCTTCAGTGGCGACGTTATTCGCGAACTTGGCGCCGACCGCTTGTTTCTTGACGGTCTCGTTTCCGTCTGGCACCCTTGAGATGCCGTTTGGGGCGAGTGAAAAAAGCAAATAAAATCATCCTCATAATTTTGACCGCACTGCTTTCACGGGGACACGTCTCATGATCAAGTCCGAACTTGTGCAGATTATTGCCACGCGCAATCCGCATCTTTTCCTGCGCGACGTCGAAAACATCGTCGGCGCGATCTTCGACGAGATCACCGACGCTCTTGCCGAAGGCAACCGGGTCGAGTTGCGTGGCTTTGGTGCTTTTTCGGTGAAAAACCGCCCTGCCCGCACCGGCCGCAATCCGCGCACCGGCGAATCCGTCGAGGTCGAGGAGAAATGGGTGCCGTTCTTCAAGACCGGCAAGGAGTTGCGTGAAAGGCTGAACGGCGGCAAGTAGGCGCGGCGTCAGCGCCAGACGGCCTTATCGGACAGGCCAGCTTCCGACGGAAAACATCATGTTCAATCGCTTCATGCTCATCGTGGTCTTCGTGCCCCTGGCGATCATCCTGATCGCGCTCGCCGTCGCCAACCGCGAATTGGTCGCCTTCACCCTCGACCCGTTCAATCCCGGCAATCCGAAGCTGACGCTGACCCTGCCCCTGTTCATCTTCCTGTTCCTGGCTCTCGCCATCGGCATGGTCGTCGGCAGCCTGGCGACCTGGGTCAAGCAGGGCCGCTACCGCAAGCTGGCGCGCCAGCGCGGCGTCGAAGCCGAAAACCTGCGTCAGGCGGTCAGCCGCGCCCCCTCGGCACCACAAGGCCCGGCCCCGGGATCGGCCCAAGGACCCGCATTGCCGAAGCCGACCACTTGAACCGCCGCTCGGCGGTTTTCTTTCCACGGAGTTTTCCATGCTGACCATTTCGGCCGCCGAGGTCGATCGTGCGCTGACCTTTCCCGGACTGGTCGAGACGCTGCGCACGGCGTTTCGCGAGGGTGCGGTGCAGCCGGTCAGGCATCATCATACGGTCGAGCGGCCCGACGGCGCCGCCTCGACCTTGCTCCTGATGCCGGCCTGGACCGATTTCCACGCGGCTGGGAGTTCGGCCGGTGGCCATATCGGCGTCAAGATCGTCACCGTCTCGCCCGACAACAACGCCATCGGCAAGCCAGCGGTGATGGGGCTCTATCTCTTGCTCAATGGCGCCACCGGCGAACCCGAAGCCTTGATCGACGGCCAACGGCTGACACAGTGGCGCACGGCCTGCGCCTCGGCGCTCGCGGCTTCCTATCTCGCCCGCGACGATGCCTCGCGGCTGCTTGTGGTCGGCGCCGGCGCCCTGTCGCCGTTCCTTGCCAAGGCGCATTGCGCCGTGCGGCCGGTCAAGACCATCCGCATCTGGAACCGCACCCAGGCCAATGCCGAGAAGGTCGCGGCCGACCTGCGCGCCGAAGGCTTCGCGGCCAGCGCCGCGAGTGATCTCGATGCCGAACTTGGGCAGGCCGACATCGTCTCCTCGGCGACGATCACGACGACGCCATTGATCAAGGGCGCGCTGTTGCGCCCGGGAACCCATGTCGACCTGGTCGGCGGCTTTACCCCGACGATGCGCGAAAGCGATGACGACGCGATCAGGCGCGCGCGCGTCTATGTCGACACCCGCGCCGGCGCCACCAAGGAAGCCGGCGACATCGTCCAGCCGCTGGCCTCCGGCGTGCTGAAGCCGGAAGCCATCGTCGCCGACCTGCATGAACTGGCGCGCGGCCAGAAGAAGGGCCGTGAGAGCACAAGTGAGATAACGCTGTTCAAGTCGGTCGGCGCGGCGCTCGAGGATCTTGCCGCCGGCATCGCCGTCTACAAGGCGCTCAAGGCCTAGTTCACCGCCGCGACCTTTTGGGCGCCCATCGCCTCTGCGACCAGGGCGAAATCAGCCGCGCTGATCGGAAACAGGCCAAAGCGAAGCTGATAGCCCCAGTTCGACCTGCCGGCGGTGAATTCCAGCCGGTCGAGCAGCGGCTTGATCGATGTTTCCTCGGCCCTCGCCCACTCGACATCGCGGCGGAACGGCGTGAAGCCGCCGCCCATATCGCCCTCATAGGGCTCGCCTTCCCGCACGGTGCCGATTGCCGTGAAAGCCTGCAGGCCGTCTTTCTCGCCCATAATGGTGGTTGGCGAATAGTAGATGATGCCATCGCCGGGCTTGACGCGGCGCAGGGGCGCCGCTTTGCCGTGATTGACCTGCATGAAGCCGGCGGCGCGGCCGCGCCGGACATGTTCGGCCGACGCCACCCCGATCCAGTAGGCGCTCATTTCTGCTCCCCATCGGCCTGTGCTCCATCGGACAGCCAGTAGACGCGCAGGCGGTGGTTGTCGGGATCGAGCGCAACGAAAGTACGGCCGAAATCCAGGTTGGTCGGGGTCTGCAGGATCTTCAGCCCGCGCCCGGCCCAATCGGCATGGGCGGCATCGACCGCGTCAGGCGTATCCAGCGCAAACACGATCTCGGCGCCGCCACCCGCCGCCGACGCCGCCGGCTCCACCGTGTGGCGCGACCAGAGGCCAAGCTTGAAGCCGTTGTCGAGCACGAACAGGACGAAAGTGGCTGAGCTTTCGACCGGCTCACGTCCGAGCAGCGCGCCGTAGAAGGCGCCGCTCCGCTGCGGTTGGTCGACATAGAGGATGACGAAATTCGGGGATGTCATGAATTGCTCTCCAAGGTTCGGCGTTTCGACTTGGCGAGGCTAGGGCAGGCTACTGTCAGATTCTGGCAGTAGCCATCATGAGTCGCGCGACTTGTCGAGCGTTGCCCGCCATTCCTTGAGCAGCGCGTGGCGACGGCGCGGATAGCGCATGTCGGTGGCTTCGAGTTCCGCGATGCGGTCGGCGCGAAAATGGCGAAAATCCTGCCGCATCTCGCACCACGCCACCACCACCCGCACCTTGTCGAAGAAGGCCAGTGCAAACGGCCAGACCACACGTTCGGAGGCGGCGCCGCCGGCATCGCGGTAGAGAAAGCCAAGCTTGCGTTCATTGCGGATAGCCTGCCGCACCAGGCCCAGATCGATGCCTTCGACAGCCTTGGCGGGTGGCCCGACCAGCAGCGTCGATGCATCGAGGTCCCCGCGCAGATCGTCCGGCAGCACGGCGGCGATCTTGGCCAGCGCGTTGGTGGCGGCGGCCGAAAGACGCTGGTCCGGCTGCTTGGCGACCCAGCGCGAGCCGAGCACGATGGCTTCGATCTCCTCGTCGCTGAACATCAGCGGCGGCAGCATGAAGCCGGGCTTGAGCACATAGCCCAGCCCCGCCTCACCCTCGATCGGCGCGCCCTGCCCCTGCAGCGTGGCGATATCGCGGTAGAGCGTGCGGATCGAAATCCCGAGCTCATCGGCCAGCGCCTGCCCACTCACCGGCCGGCGGTGCCGGCGCAGGCACTGGATCAGGTCGAGCAGGCGTTCTGAGCGGGACATCCGGTAGATTTGCCTGTTTCTTTGACATTGGTCCATCACCAGACGGCATCAACCGGAGTGGCTGGCGCGGCGGACTTGGTTGCGAAGCCGGTTGCCCTATGCCAAAAGCGGCCACGCCGCTCGGAGATGCTCCTGCTTGAAGTCTTTTCGCGACAAACGCCGCGACAACCGGCCGCCCGCCAAGGGCGGAGCCGGAGAGGCGCGTCCGCATGAGGGGCGCTCAACGGCACGGCCGGACACCAGGCCGCGCGAACGGGAGGCCAGAGCCGATGACCGCTCCGAGCCGAAATCCGCACCGCGCATCCTTGCCCGCCGCGACGGCGCCCTGCCCGCCGAACACCTCCCGCTGATCCTGGAAGTGGCGCCGAATGCCGACTATGCGCTGCTCGACAGCGGCGCCGGGCAGAAACTCGAACAATACGGCCCATACCGCATCGTGCGGCCCGAGGGCCAGGCGATCTGGCAAAAGGCCTTGCCGGCAAGGGACTGGGAGCGCGCCGACGCGATCTTCACCGGCGACACCGACGAGGAAGGAATCGGCCGCTGGCGCTTCCCCGGGACGCCGCTTGGCGAGACCTGGCCGATGAAGCATGACGGCATCGACTATCTCGGCCGTTTCACCTCGTTTCGCCATGTCGGCGTGTTTCCCGAGCAGGCCTCGCACTGGGACCACATGGCCGGGCTGATCGCGGCGGCGAGGCGGCCGGTCAAGGTGCTGAACCTGTTCGGCTATACCGGTCTTGCCTCGCTGGTGGCGGCCCGCGCCGGCGCCGAGGTCACCCATGTCGATGCCTCGAAGAAGGCGATCGGCTGGGCCCGTGAAAACCAGGAAATGGCCGGGCTCGGCAGCAAGCCGATCCGCTGGATCGTCGACGACGCGGTGAAATTCGCCGAGCGCGAGGAGCGCCGCGGCAGCCGCTACGACATCATCCTATTCGATCCGCCGGCCTATGGCCGCGGCCCCAAGGGCGAGGTCTGGCAACTGTTCGAGGACCTGCCGGGGCTGACCGACCTTTGCTGCGCGATCCTGACGCCGAAGCCGCTTGCCGTGGTGCTGACCGCCTATTCGATCCGCGCCTCGTTCTTCGCCATCCATGCCCTGATGCGCGATACCTTTGCCGGCATGGGCGGCAAGGTCGAATCGGGAGAGTTGATCATTCGCGAGAAATCCGCCGGCCGCGCGCTTTCCACGTCGCTTTTCTCGCGCTGGGTGGCCTGAATGAACGAGCGGCACGCAGGCGCACCCGGCCAGGTGAAGGAAGTCACCAGCCTCGCCAACCCCCTGGTCAAGGACATCAAGGCGCTGGCGCTGAAGAAATTCCGCGACCAGCAGAACGCCTTCATGGCCGAGGGCCTGAAGCTGGTCATCGATGCGCTCGATCTCGGCTGGCAGATTAGGACATTGGTTTTCGCCAAGGCCGGACGCGGCAACGCGGCGATCGAGAAGGTCGCGGCGCGCACCGTTGCCGCCGGCGGCATGGTGCTCGAAGTGTCGGAAAAGGTGCTTGTCGCCATCACGCGCCGCGACAATCCGCAAATGGTGGTCGGCGTCTTTTCGCAAAAGTTCCTGCCGCTGAAGGACATCCGTGCCCAGAGCGACGATGTCTGGGTGGCGCTCGACCGGGTGCGCGATCCCGGCAATCTCGGCACCGTCATCCGCACCGTCGATGCCGTCGGCGCCAGGGGCGTCATCCTGGTCGGCGACACCACCGATCCTTTTTCCGTGGAGACGGTGCGCGCCACCATGGGTTCGATCTTTGCCGTGCCGGTGGTCAAGGCGACGACCGAGGCTTTCCTTGCACGGCGAGGAGGGTTTTCAGGCCTCGTCGCCGGCACCCACCTGAAAGGCGCCGTCGACTACCGCTCGGTCGACTTTTCCCGCGGCCCGGTGCTGCTGATGATGGGCAACGAGCAGCAGGGACTGCCCGAAAGCCTGGCGGCAAGTTGCGACAGGCTGCTGCGGATTCCGCAAGCGGGCCGCGCCGATTCGCTCAATCTTGCGGTCGCCACCGGCATCATGCTGTTCGAGATCCGGCGCGCCGCGCTGAAGCTCGAACCAATCGTGGACCAGCAATGAAGGTTACCCGCCCGTGAGATCATGGTCCCCCTACGCGCTGCTCGTCGTCGCGGCCATAACGCTCGACCAGTGGGTAAAACACCTGGTCGAGACCGGCCTGCCCTTCCAGGAAAAGCTCGATCTCGTGCCATTCCTGGCGTTGTTCCGCACCTACAACACCGGCATCGCCTTCTCGATGTTTTCCTCCTTCGGCGACATCGGGCTGATCGTCATCTCGCTTGCGGTCGTTGCCTTCGTGCTGTTCCTCGGCGACGCGGATAGCGCCGTCCCAGATCCTTGCCCGCACCGGCTTTGCGCTGATCGTCGGCGGCGCGCTCGGCAATCTGATCGACCGCGCCGTCTATGGCCACGTCATCGACTACATCCTGTTCCACACGCCGGTCTGGTCCTTCGCCGTCTTCAACCTCGCTGACGCCTTCATCTCGGTGGGTGCGGTGCTGGTCGTCTTCGACGAACTCTTCGGCTGGCGGCGTGAGCCCAGACCTTCGAACGATTGACCCCGCGCGGCCATCGCCGCACAGTCATGTCGTCAGCCAAGATCGCGGAGAGAAAAGTGCCCGAAACCTTCAAAGCCATCCTCGTTTCGCGTGACGCCGAGAAAAAGCAGTCGGTAGCGGTGACGGACCTCACCGAAGCCGACCTGATGGAAGGCGATGTCACCGTCGCGGTCGAGGCGACGACGGTGAACTACAAGGACGGCCTGGCGATCACAGGCAAGGCGCCGGTGATCCGCCGCTGGCCACTGGTGCCGGGCATCGACTTCTCCGGGACCGTCATCTCGTCTTCCAATCCAGGCTGGAGCAAGGGCGACAAGGTGATCTTGAACGGCTGGGGCGTCGGCGAAACCCATTTCGGCGCCTATGCCGGGCGCGCTCGCGTCAAGGGCGACTGGCTGGTGCCGCTACCGCAAGGCATGAGCCCGCATGATGCGATGGCGGTCGGCACCGCGGGCTATACCGCCATGCTCTGCGTCATGGCGCTGGAGCGGCACGGCATCCTGCCCGATCGCGGCCCGGTGGTGGTGACGGGGGCGGCCGGCGGCGTCGGCTCGGTCGCGGTCTCGATCCTGTCCAGCCTCGGCTACCATGTCATTGCTGCCACCGGCCGCAACGCCGAAAGCCCCTATTTGATCAACCTTGGCGCCGCCGAAGTGATATCGCGCGACGAACTTGCCCAGCCGGCCAAGCCGCTGGCCAAGGAGCGCTGGGCCGGCGGCGTCGACGCGGTCGGCAGCCACACGCTGGCCAATGTCCTGTCGATGACCTCCTATGGCGGCGCGGTTGCCGCCTGCGGCCTGGCCGGCGGCATGGACCTGCCGACGAGCGTCGCCCCCTTCATCTTGCGCGGCGTCTCACTGCTCGGCATCGATTCGGTGATGGCGCCGAAGGCGGTCCGTCTCGAGGCCTGGCGGCGCATCGGCACCGACCTCGATCTGCGGAAGCTCGCCAGCCTGTCGACGACCATCGGTTTCGACGGCATCATCGATGCCGCGCGCGACATCGTCGACGGCAAGATCCGCGGGCGTGTCGTCGTCGATATGTGAACCTGTTCGACGGCCCGCGGAACGCGGATGGAACCGCCACGCCGACGGCAAATTCCCGGCCGCCGCGGCGGAAAATGCTCATCCGCTAAAATTCGAACGATCCGCCACAATCTTCCATAATCTCTGTCTGGCAAGGGTTTCGCATGATCGCGGAATCCGGCAGCCAACAGGCGGACACTGGCGAAGACGTCGATGCGGCGAGCCCGCCGGCGCCGACGCGGCGCTTTGTCGCCGCGCCGCCGCTGGTGCCCGAGCCGGAGCCCGCCAGCCGCGAAGGCCTTCCGTTCATGACCTTCGTCGCCATCGTCGTGCTGGCCGGTCTGACGCATCTGACCGGGGCGCCGATCTTCATCAGCGTCGCATTGCTGGCAACCGGCCTTGCCGGCCTCGCCGTGCACCTGCGCACCAGGCGGAGTGAACACCGCACCGCGGCACTTCTCGACGAAACCACCGCCCGCAGCCGCGCCGAGATCGAGACGCTGGCCGACCGCATGTGGGAAATGCAGGAGAGCGAGGAGCGCTTTCGCGGTCTGATCGACGCACTTGGCGACCTCGTCATTCACCGCGATCGCGACGGCTACATCGTCTATGCCAACAAGGTCTTCGCGGATCTCGTCGAAACCGAACAACGCCACCTTGCCGGCAAGACCCTGGCGGAACTCGGCATCGATGTCGGCATCGTTCCCGATGCCGCCTTTTCCGATCATGAATGCCTGAGTTCCACGGATGTCGTGATCCGCACGCCAAGCGGTCCGCGTTGGTTTTCATGGATCGAACTGTCGGTGCGCGACAAGGACAGCGGCGCCGTTTCGCATCGCGCCATCGCCCGCGACATCACCGCCCGCAAACGTGCCGAATCCTCGCTGATCACCGCTCGTGAACGGGCCGAATACGCCAGCCAGGCCAAATCGCGCTTCCTCGCCACCGTCAGCCATGAAATCCGCACGCCGATGAACGGCATCATGGGCATGGCAAGGTTGCTGGCCGACACCAGCCTGTCGCCGGAGCAGCAGACCTATGTCGGCGCCGTCTCGACCTCGGCCAGCGCCTTGCTCGCCCTGATCGAGGATCTGCTCGACTACTCCAAGATCGAGGCGGGACGCTTCGATCCGGAGCCGCAGCCGATGTCGGTGCGTGAGATCGCCGACAACATCATCGAGTTGCTGGCCGCGCGAGCCTTCGCCAAGAATATCGGCCTCGGCTGCCATGTCGAACCCGATGTGCCGCAATTGATCACCGCCGATCCGGGCAAGGTCAGGCAGGTGCTGCTCAACCTCATCGGCAACGCCATCAAGTTCACCGACAGCGGCGGCGTATTGGTGAGCATCGCGCGCGCGCGCACCCAGACCACCGATCGCATCTGCTTCACCATCGCCGACACTGGTCCGGGTCTGCGCGACGAGGACATGGAGCGCATTTTCGAGGAGTTCGAGCAGGCCGACGGCACGTCGACGCGTGCGCATGGCGGAGCCGGACTCGGTCTTGCCATCTCCAAACGCCTGGTGATCGCCATGGGCGGTGCGATCTCGGTATCCAGCCGGCTTGGCCAGGGATCCGAATTCGTCTTCGAAATACCGGCGATATCTGCCACCGAGGCACCGCAGAGCCGGCAGAACGCGCTGTCGGGCAGGCGCGCGGTGATCCTGTCGAAAAACGCCGTCGAGGCCGATGCCATCGCCCGCACCATCCGTGCCAATGGCGGCGCGGTCGATGTCGCCACCACCGCGGCACAGGCCGCGCCCTTCGCCGCCGGCTGCGACGTGCTTCTGGTCGATGCCGCGATGGAGGAGAGCGATGGAAGGCTGCTCAAGCGCCTGCGCCAGAGCGGCTTCGCCGACTGCGAGGCCATCACGCTGATCGCGCCGACCGACCGCGGCATGCTTGGCGAGTTCCGCGCCAGCGGCTACGCAACCTTTCTTGCCAGGCCAGTGCGCGGCGGGACACTTCTGCGGGTGCTGTTGAGCAGCAATGCCGCCGCCCTCGCCCAGCCGCAGCCGGAAACGCACCGCGCGCCGGCGTTTCGTGCCGTCGGCCACCGCCAGCAGGGCCTGTCGGTGCTGATCGCCGAGGACAATGACATCAACGCCATGCTGGCCCGCGCCACGCTGCTCAAGGCCGGGCATCGCGTCAAGGTTGTCGGCAACGGCAAGGCCGCCGTGGAGGCTGTCACCGGCGCCGGACGCAAGCACCGCTTCGACGTCGTGCTGATGGATCTGCACATGCCGGTCATGGACGGGCTGGACGCGATTGCCGCCATCCGCCGCCATGAGGAGGAGACCTCCGCGCCGCCTGTGCCGATCATGGTGTTGTCGGCCGACAGCCAGGAAAAGACGCGCCATGCGGTCCTCGCCCATGGCGCCAGCGGCTTCGTCACCAAGCCGCTCGACCCCGATGCGCTGGTCGCCGCCGTCGAGGGACAGGTCGCCGCCTGAGCCTCTTTTCCTTCCTCCGCGTCGACCCGTATCCTCGCGAAGCGTAGCCGGTTGACCGTCTTCGCCAGCCGACGAAGTATTGCCCGCGACCTCGTATCACGGTACTGTCACAATCCTGTTGCACCTACACCGTATCCCCGTGCCAAGAGGGATGGCTCGAAGGAGAATCACTCGTGCATACAGTTATGCCGGAATGTGACACTCGGCCGAACGCCAGCAGCGCATTGCTTGCCGGCCGTAACGTCGATTCCGTCATAAAGGGCGCGGCACTCGGCCGTATCGGCAATCTCGAAGTGCGGCTCGCCCGCAACGAGGCCGAGATCGCGGCCGCGCAGGAAGTGCGCTACCGCGTGTTCTACGACGAGCTCGGCGCCAGGAAGGAGCTTTTCCAGGCGCATGACCGCCGCGACGCCGACCGGTTCGATCCGCTCTGCGACCATCTGCTTGTCTTCGATACTTCGCTTTCGGGCCCGGAGCATCGCCGCATCGTCGGCACCTATCGCCTGCTGCGGCAAGAGATCGCGGCCGCGGCCGGCGGGTTCTATTCCGAGGGCGAATTCGAGCTGACCCAGCTCATCGCCCGTCACCCCGGCCAGCGTTTCCTCGAGCTCGGCCGGTCCTGCGTCTTGCCCGAATACCGCTCGAAGCGCACCATTGAGGCGCTGTGGCAAGGCATCTGGGCCTACATCAACCATTACGAAATCGGTGTGATGACCGGCTGCGCTTCTTTCCACGGCACGGTGCCGGCGGCGCATGCCGAGGCGTTCACCTACCTCGCCCATCACTGCCGGACGAACTCGGCCTGGGACGTGCGCGCGGTCTCTGGGCGCTACTGCTCGATGGATTTGATGCCGATCGAGGCGGTCAACGCCAAGGCGGCGATCGCGGCAATGCCGCCATTGGTCAAGGGCTATCTGCGCGTCGGTGCGCGCATCGGCGACGGCTGCGTCATCGACCGCGAGTTCTCGACGGTCGACGTGTTCGTGGTGATGCCGGTCAAGGAAATCGGCGCCCGCTACGTCAACTACTATGGTGGGGAAGCCCAGCGCTTCGCTGCCTGACGTTAGCGAACAGCGAAAGCCACGCCGCAATCCTGCGGACTGCCATCCCCCTGTTCGCTACTCCCTATTGGCCACTCACTTCACCTTCACGGAATATCTTCCGGCCGCCGGCCGGGCCGGCTCTTGTAGGACGGAAACGCCCAGCCGAAACGGAGTGCGCCGCCGCGCACGGCAAACGCCGCGGCGAAGCCGGCCAGTCCTGAAACAATCTGCGGCAGTCCGGCGACATCGCCTATGGTAAAGACGGCTGCCCCGACGAGAGCCGCCGTCACATAGATTTCCGGCCTCAGCAGCACCGAAGGCTCCCCCGCCAGGAGATCGCGCAGGATGCCGCCAAATGTGGCGGTCAGCATGCCGGTGATCACAGACACCGCCGGCGAGCCGGTGATGGCAAGTCCCTTGGCCGCGCCCATCACTGAAAAGGCGGCAAGGCCGATGGCGTCGAGCCACAAAAGCAGCTTGTAACGGGATTCGACGCGATGTGCCGTGAAGAACACCACCACCGCCACCACCGCGCAGATCAGCACATAGTCGCGGTTTCCCACCCAGAAGACAGGCACATTGAGGATGAGATCGCGGAAGGTGCCGCCGCCGATGCCGGTGACGCTGGCCAGGAACAGGAAACCGATAATGTCGAGCTGCTTGCGCGAAGCGGCAAGCGCCCCGGTCGCAGCAAAGACGGCGACACCAGCATAGTCGAGAAGCGCAATGGGGTTCATGCAGCGAACAATGAAAGAGTAAGTGGAAAATAGCGAATAGCACGAAGCTGCTATTGCGTATTTCCCTATTCGCTACTCGCTATTCCCTTGTCCGTTCACGCGTCCTTCTCGGCCTCGTCATTCACCGGACCCGGCTCGACCTGCGCTTCGCCGGCTGCAAGCTTCGGACCGCCCTTGGCGACGCCGACCATGGCCGGGCGCAACACCCGCTCGCCGATAGAATAACCCGGCTGCACGACCTGGACCACGGTATTGGCCGGGACATCCGGATTGGGCACTTCGAACATCGCCTGGTGGAAATTGGGATCGAACCTCTCGCCTTCCGGCGTGAGCTTCTTGACCCCGTGCCGTTCCAGCGCCGACAGCATGGCGCGCTCGGTGAGGTCTACGCCTTCGATCAGCGCCTTGAAGCCGGCGTCGCCGGATGCCTTGGCCTCGGCTGGAATCGCATCCAGCGCGCGGCGCAGATTGTCCGAGACCGACAGCATGTCGCGAGCGAAATTGGCGACCGCATAGGTGCGCGCGTCGTGCACGTCGCGCGCGGTGCGGCGGCGCAGGTTTTCCATCTCGGCCGCCACGCGCAGCGCGCGGTCCTTCAGCTCTTCATTTTCCTTCAGCAGCCGCACAAGCGCTTCATAATCGCCGTCGATGCTGCCTTCCGTGCGCTCGGCATTGGCCTCGGTCGCCTCGGCTTCGTCGGGCGCGCGTTCGTCTTTTGCCTGGTCGCTCATCGCCGTTTCCCGTCAATCTGGAATGGTGTGGATTTTGTGCCCGATATCGAGGTTTGGCGGCCAAAAATCAAGGGGTAAGCAAGAGTCGAGGCTGTCGGCACCGTCGAGCGAGGAACGGCAAGACATTTCAATTTTAATTCAAACTTTACCTTAACCGCCAGCTTTGCTTGCCACAAAGGAGTGATCGCGGAACCATTCCCTTGCTGGAGGAGTTTCGAAGCCGACACAGGATTTTGACAGATGACCCGCAACAAGGGCGAAAAGACAGAAAGATTGGCTGCCGAAGTCAAACGCCAATTCGGCGCCGAGTCGACGACGCGCTTTCTGCGAACCTTGCCGGCCTTCCGTGCCGAAGCCGATATTCCCGACCGCTTCAGGAAATTGCTTGACCGCCTGGACGGCGTGGAAAGCAGCACCGCCAGCGGCGGGCGCCGGTAGCCAGAACCTCCGGCATTTCAACGTTCCAGCACCAGAAGGCCGGCCTCACATGGCTGTCGCGCGACAATTACGCGCAGTAATTTCACGTGAACATCGCCTTGCGGCGCCACCCTCCGGCGTCTATATTCCCTGATGAACATGATTTCCCCTGAGACGGCGGCCAGCAGCAAACGTGCGTGGCTGAAGATTTTGGCGCGCTACAAGAAGCCAGACAGGCGTCGCAGCGCCCTCGAACTCGCCATCACTCTCATTCCTTTCGCCCTGCTCTGGGGCCTCTCCTCGGCCGCCTATGCCTATGGCCATTGGTGGGGGCTGATCCTCATCCTTCCCGCGGCCGGGTTCCTGGTGCGGATCTTCATGATCCAGCATGATTGCGGCCATGGCTCTTTCTTCGCCAATCGCTATGCCGACGACTGGATCGGCCGCGCGCTCGGCGTCCTCACGCTGACGCCCTACGACTGCTGGCGGCGCGCCCACGCCACGCATCACGCCAGCGCCGGCAACCTTGACGAGCGCGGCATGGGCGACATCAGGACGCTGACCGTTGCCGAATACCGGCAAATGTCCTGGCGGGGCCGCCTTGCCTATCGTCTCTATCGCCATCCGCTGGTGATGTTCGGCCTTGGACCGATCTGGCTGTTCATCTTCGAGCAAAGGCTGCCAATCGGCATGATGCGGGGCGGCCTGACGCCCTGGGTGTCGTCAATGACCACCAATCTCGCCATCGCGGTTGCGGCAGCCGTTCTCATCTGGTTTGTCGGCCCCGGCGCGTTCCTGGTGGTCCATCTGCCGATCGTCATCCTCGCCGGGTCGGCCGGCATCTGGCTGTTCTACGTCCAGCACCAGTTCGAAGAGACCGAATGGGCAAAGGATTCCGAATGGGAATTCCAGCATGCCGCCCTGCACGGATCATCTTACTACGACCTGCCGCCGGTGCTGAACTGGTTCACCGGCAATATCGGCGTCCACCATGTCCATCACCTCTCCGCCAGGGTACCGGGCTACCGGTTGCAGGAAGTGCTGCGGGATTATCCGGAACTGCGCGGCATCGGACGCGTCACGCTTCTCGAAAGCCTGCGCTGCGTCAAACTGGCGTTGTGGGATGAAAACCGCCGGAAGCTGGTGTCGTTCCGCGAGGCACGGGCGGCGGTCTAAAACCAATCGACATTCATCGGTCAAGCATCGAGCTTCGGGCAATTTGCGGCGACCATCGGCGAACGACATGCACCAATGAGCGATCCGCGCGTACTTTCAGATGCCTTCATCCCCGAACTTCCAAACCGCTACAGCGGCAAGGTACGGGAAAATTACGACCTGCCGGACGGGCGGCGCATTATTATCGCCACCGACCGCATCAGTGCCTTCGACACCATCCTGACCTCAATCCCGTTCAAGGGAGAGATCCTGACTCAGATCGCCAGGTACTGGTTTGAAGAGACTACCGATATCTGCCCGAACCATGTTCTGGAATATCCCGACCCGAACGTTGTCGTGGGCACCCGGCTCGAGATCCTGCCTGTCGAAATTGTCGTTCGTGGCTATCTGGCGGGAACCACCAGCACGTCAATCCTGACCAAATACAAGAATGGCGAGCGGGATATGTATGGAACCGTCCTGCCGGACGGGTTGCGTGCAAACGAGAAGCTTCGCGAAGCGATCATCACCCCGACGAGCAAGGCTTTTGACGGCGGTCATGATGAACCTCTGTCCGAAGCCGAAATAATCGAACGAGGTCTTCTCACACCGGCGCAATGGCAGACCGTGTCGAGCTACGCCTTGCGGTTGTTCGCCCGAGGCCAGGCGCGCGCTGCCGAGCGCGGCCTGATCCTCGCCGACACGAAATACGAATTCGGCGTCGACAAGCACGGGACGATCGTGCTCGCCGACGAGATCCACACGCCTGACAGCAGCCGGTACTGGATCGCGTCGACGTATGAACAGGCGCTCGAAAACGGCACGCGGCCGGACAGTTTCGACAAGGATTTCATCCGGTCGTGGGTCTCGGCCCGATGCGACCCGTACAAGGAACCGATCCCGAAGATTCCTGACGAGATCGTCAATCAGGCCTCGCGGGTTTATGCCCAGGCCTATGAAGCGATCACCGGCAAGGAGTTCTTGCCTGACCTCTCCGGAGCCACCGTATTGGATCGCATCCGCGGCAATCTCAAGCGTTACTTCCAATGATTGCCGCCGCGCCATGCGGCGCGGCGCCATTGGCAAACTCCTGGATCAAGCCGCCTGGCGCTCATCGCGCATCAATATCTCGCCATGGCGGATCTCCGTGCCCAGCACCTTCAGGCATTCACGGATGAAGTTGGACAGGCCCGGCCAGCCCTTGGCTGAAACGAGATTGCCGTCGACATGCGCGCCGGTCGGCGTGACGTCGATATAGATGCCGCCGGCCAGCGTTACTTCCGGCTCGCAATAATGCAGCGCCGCGACTTCCCTTCCCCGCACCACGCCGTCGACGGCAATCAGGATCTGCACGCCATGGCAGATGGTGAAGATCGGCTTGCCGGCCTCATGGAAATGCCGCACCAGCGCCTGCACGCGCTTGTCGATGCGGATGTATTCCGGCCCGCGCCCGCCCGCCGCATAGACGGCGTCGTATTTGGCCGGGTCCACCTCGGAAAACGTCTTGTTGAGGATGTAGTCGTGGCCTGGCTTTTCCGTATAGGTCTGGTGGCCTTCGAAATCGTGCAGCGACGTCTTCAATATGTCGCCCGCCTTCTTGTCCGGACAGACCACATGCACCGTGTGGCCAACGGCATGCATGGCCTGTTCAAAGACGAAAATCTCGTACTCCTCGCTGAACTCGCCAACGAGCATCAATATCTTCTTGCCAGCCATTCCCGGTTCCTCCCTTGTGGCCATATTTATTTCGGATCGCGAAATAATAACCCTATCCTAAGGGCAGCACCGCAAAAGGGAAAGCATAAATCGCACAATTGGTAAGACCAATTCATGTCAATTGCCTACAGCGCCGCCACAGGACGTTTCACAGTAGGCAAAAATGACCCCACTGGTTCGACCAGAACTCCAGTCAGGCAGCCGTCTTGATCATGTCCGCCGCCTTTTCGGCGATCATGATGGTCGGTGCATTGGTGTTGCCGCCGATCAGCGTCGGCATCACCGACGCGTCGACGACCCGCAAAGCCTTGATGCCGCGCACGCGCAGCTCCGGATCGACCACCGCCATATCGTCGGTGCCCATCTTGCAGGTGCCCGCCGGGTGATAGATCGTATCGGCACGGGCCCGGATATGCGCCATCAGCTCCGCGTCGCTCGAAACGCCGGCGGTGTAGATCTCCTTGTCGCGGTATTTGGCCAGCGCTGGCGCCTCCAGTATGCCGCGCATCATTCGGACGCCCTTGAGCAACAGCTCGGCGTCGCGTTCGTCGGACAGAAAGCGCGGATCGATGCGCGGTGGCGCCAGTGGATCATGCGTCGACAGCCCGACCTCGCCGCGCGAATGCGGCCGCAGCACGCAGACATGGCAGGAAAAGCCATAACCCATATGCAGCTTGCGGCCATGATCATCGACGATGGCGATGCAGAAGTGCAATTGCAGGTCGGGCCGGTCTATCGCCGGGTCGGATTTGAGAAAGGCGCCACCCTCCGCGTAAGGCGTCGCGATCATGCCGCCGCCGTCCTTGCGCCAGCGCCGCAGGTGCCGCAGCAGGCCAGGCAGGCCGCGCAGGCCGATGCCCATCATGTCGGCATCCCTTGACGTCCAGCCCATGATGAAATCGAGATGATCCTGCAGGTTCTTGCCGACGCCGGGCAGTTCATGAACGATCGGAATTCCGTGCGCTGCAAGCTCGACAGCCGGGCCGATCCCGGAAAGCAACAAGAGTTGCGGTGAGCCGAAGGCACCGCCGCAGACGATGACCTCGCGCCTGGCTTTCACAACGACTTCGTCCTTGCCCGCGCGATAGCGCACGCCGGTGGCCCGCTTGCCGTCAAGGACGATGCCCGTGGCATGCGCTCCGGTGATGACGGTTAGGTTCGGCCGGTCCATCGCCGGATGCAGATAGGCGGCGGCCGCCGAGCAGCGCTCGCCATTGCGACGTTCGCCCCAGAATTGCGTGACCTGATAAAGCCCCGCCCCTTCCTGCTCTGGTCCATTGAAATCATCGTTGCGACGGATCTGGTTTTCACCGCAGGCCTCTACAAAGGCCCGGGAGACCGGGCGCGGCTCCTGCTGCTCCGCGACCCGCAGCGGCCCGTCGCCGCCGTGCAGGACGTCGCTGCCGCGCTGGTTGCCTTCAGCGCGCCGGAAATAGGGCAACACCTCGTCCCATGACCAGCCGTCGCAGCCGAGATCGGCCCATTCGTCATAATCGCCACGGTGCCCGCGTGTATAGAGCATGGCATTGATGGCGCTGGAGCCACCCAGCGCCTTGCCGCGCGGCTGGTAGCCCTTGCGGCCGCCAAGCCCCTGCTGCGGCACCGTCTCGAATGCCCAGTTGTTGATCTTCGGCCTGCCCGGCAGCAGGGCAATGAGGCCCGCCGGGGCGCGGATGACCAGGCTCCTGCCCTCGCCGCCGGCTTCGATCAGGCAGACCGTTTTCGATGGATCTTCGGAGAGCCGCGCGGCAAGCGTGCAGCCGGCGGACCCGCCACCGGCAATGACATAATCGAAATCCATGATCTTCTCCTGGCACCCGGCGGATGTTTCCGTCCGGACGCCCAAGAGAAGGCCTGATCACCGCTGATGTAAAGCCGCTCGGAATTACCGCTGCGTCAACCCAAGGATCACGAGATTCAGCCGGCCCGCATCCGCCGCCAGGAATATTTTGGGCCCTTGGGCTCCGACACGACGGCCGGCTGGTAGTAGAGCCCCAACCCGCCGGTGCGTCCCTCTTCCAGGCGCTTCAACAGCACCGGATTCGAAATCTCGAACTCGTCGAAGCCGAGCCGCAGCATATGCGGCAACTGGTCGACGAGAACCTGACCGGTGGCGCGCACCGCGCCTTCGAAATGATAGCGCCCGCGCAGCAGTTCGCCCTTGGAGAAGGAGCGGCCGTCGCTGAAGGCCGGGAAGGCCAGTGCCACCAGCGACAGCTGGTCGAGCATGTCGGCTATCTTCTCGAGCTGATCGCCTGGCTGCAGCACGACGCCGAGCCGCTCCTTGGCGGAGCGGCGCACTTGCGGGTCAAGGTCGAGGAACGCCTGCAGCGGCAGGATGAAGCGGCCATTGCCGGCAAGCGCCTCGGCGCTTTCGGCATGAGCCCACTCATCCTCACGAAAACCCGTCGGGGTCCACAGGCGGGTCTCCGGTGTCGTCGGTTCAGTCATCAAAAAAGTTCCTAAATATTCAAACGGCCAAGGATGTGTTGAGATTCAGGTCAGGCTGCGCCGAAAATGGCGGCTTCCGAGAACCGGAGCGGAGCGTACCTGAAGTACGTGAGCACCGGAAGCGCGGGAAGCTGCCGTTTGCAGGCCAGCCCCACCTGAATATCAGCACATCCTAAAGGGACGCATCGGTCAGCGACACTTCCAACCCCGAAAGGTGGATGCCGCACTCGGTCTTGGCATGGCCTGCCCAGCGGCCGCTGCGCGCGTCCTCGCCCGGCTGCACAGGCTGCGTGCACGGGAAGCAGCCGATCGACAGATAGCCATAGGCGACCAACGGATTTTCGCGCAGTGCATGCGCGCGCATGTAGTCGGCCTGGTCCGATGTCGTCCAGTGCGCCAATGGATTGATGCGCATACGCGCGCCGACCGCCTCGAACACCGGAATCGCTGCCCGCGTCGCGGCCTGGAAGCGCTTGCGGCCGGTGAGCCAGGCACGAAACGGCGCGACACCGCGCGCCAGCGGCTCGACCTTGCGCACGTCGCAGCAGGCATCGGTGTCGCTCTGGTGCAGATTGCCCGTCGGATCGATCCGTTCGAGCGCAGCCTCCTCGGGCTTGATCACCCGGATGTTGGTCAGTCCGAAATCGGCGACAAGCGCGTCGCGATAGCCGAGCGTCTCCTCGAAATGCTTGCCGGTGTCGAGGAAGATGACCGGCAGCGTGCGGTCGATCTTGGCGATCATGTGCAGCAGCACCGCCGAATCCGCCCCGAAGGACGACACCGCGGCGATCTCGTCGTGGAACAGTTCACGGGCCGACCGTTCGATGATCTCGAGCGGATTCAGATGACCGTAAAGCGCATCGAGTCCCGCCGCCCTGGCGGCGATGCCGTCATCGACGTCGACGATACGGTCAAGCGGCCTTGGCTTCGCCAGCATAGAGCGCCTCCTTGAACGGCGCGGGACCGACACGGCGGTAGGCGTCGATGAATTTCTCTTGGGGGTTGAGCCGAAGGCCGAGATAGGTCTCGACGATCTGCTCGATGGCGTCGGTGATCTCTTCCGACGAGAAGCCGCGGCCGATGATCTCGCCGACCGACGTGTTCTCGTCGGCCGATCCGCCAAGCGTCACCTGATAGAGCTCCGAGCCCTTCTTCTCGACACCCAGTATGCCGATATGGCCAACATGGTGATGGCCGCAGGCATTGATGCAGCCGGAGATCTTCAGCTTCAGTTCGCCGATCTCGCGCTGGCGCTCCAGCGAGGCGAAGCGGCGCGAGATTTCCTGCGCGATCGGGATCGAGCGTGCCGTCGCCAGCGCGCAGTAATCGAGGCCCGGGCACGAGATGATGTCCGATATCAGGTTGGAATTGGCCGTCGCCAGCCCGATGTCGACCAGCGCGTCATAGACCGCCTTGAGGTCGGCGCGCGCCACATGCGGCAGGATGAGGTTCTGCTCATGGCTGACGCGAAGTTCGTCGAAGGCGTATTTCTCGGCGATGTCGGCGACCGCTTCCATCTGGCTGTCCGAGGCGTCGCCCGGAACCTCGCCGATGCCCTTCAGCGAAATGGTCACCGCCGCGTAGTCAGGATGGCGGTGCGTCACCACGTTCTGGTCGAGCCACTGCGAGAAGCCCTTCGAATCCAGGCGTGCAAGCTTGACCGCCTGGTCGCCATCCGGCCGGTCGGCCAGCGCCGGCGGCGCGAAATAGGCCTCGATGGCACGGATGTCGGCCTCCGGCAGCTTCAGCTCGGCGTCCTTCAACTCCCGCCACTCGGCCTCGACCTGGCGGGTGATTTCGTCGACGCCCGTTTCGTGGACCAGGATCTTGATGCGCGCCTTGTATTTGTTGTCGCGGCGGCCATAGAGGTTGTAAACGCGCAGGATCGCCGTGCAGTAGGACAGAAGGTCGGCTTCCGGCAGGAAGTCGCGGATCTTCCTGGCCACCATCGGCGTACGACCCTGGCCGCCGCCAATATAGACGGCAAAGCCGAGCTCGCCGGCGGCGTTCTTCTTCAGGTGCAGGCCGATGTCATGCGTCTGGATGGCCGCACGGTCGCGTTCGGCACCGGTCACCGCGATCTTGAACTTGCGCGGCAGGAACGAGAATTCCGGATGCACCGACGACCACTGGCGCAGGATTTCGGCATAGGGGCGAGGATCGGCGACTTCGTCGGCGGCCGCACCGGCGAAATGGTCGGCGGTGACGTTGCGGATGCAATTGCCGCTGGTCTGGATGGCGTGCATCTCCACGCTTGCCAGATCGGCCAGGATCGCCGGAATGTCCGACAGCGCCGGCCAGTTGAACTGGATGTTCTGGCGCGTGGTGAAGTGGCCGTAGCCCTTGTCGTATTTGCGGGCGATGTGGCCCAGCATGCGCAACTGCTTGCCGTTCAGCGTGCCATAGGGCACCGCGATGCGCAGCATATAGGCGTGCAGTTGAAGATAGACGCCGTTCATCAGCCGGAGCGGGCGGAACTGGTCCTCGGTGATCTCGCCGGCAAGCCGGCGCTGGACCTGGTCGCTGAACTCGGCGACGCGGGCCTGGACAAAATCGTGGTCGAACTCATCGTAACGGTACATGCTTGGTCTTTCCGGGCGCGTCCGCCCGTGTTTCACTAATGTCTTGGCTTATGCCGCGTGGGCAGCCTGCTTGCCGAGATCGTTGCGGATGGTGGGGCCGGCGGCGCGGATCTTCTCGCGCAGCCGCACCGGCTCGACAGCGCCGTTGACAACATCCGCGTCGATCAGATTGACGTCGACCACTTCATTGTCGGCATAGGCCTTGGCGCCGATCGCCTCCAGGCGGTCCTCGGCCGCCTTGTCATGGGCGAGGTCGGCATGGTCCACCGTCTCGGCCCAGCCGCCATCGGCATACCAGACGGCGATGCCGTCGGTCAGGCGGTTGGCGGTCAGTATCTTCATTGTTCAACTCCTTCGGCAGCGGCAGTTGCCGCGCTTTCATGCCTGTGTGCCGCGAGCGGCTCGGACCGTTCAAAGTTGCCGCCGGCGACCGCGTCGCCAATGATGGTCATGACCGGGCCGGTCAGATCGGCACGCGCTTCGAGCGACGGCAGGTCGGCAAGCGTGCCGTGGAAGCGGCGGCGATTGGCAAGGCTGGCATTCTCGACCACTGCGACCGCCGTATCCGGCGACAGGCCCGCTTCGATCAACCGGCCGGCAACCTCGGCCGCCACCGAACGGCCCATATAGACGGCGACGGTGGCGCCGGAAATGGCGAGCTTGGCCCAGTCGGGCAACGAGTTGCCCTTGAGGTCGTGGCCGGTGGTGAACACCATCGACGACGACACGCCGCGCAAGGTCAGCGGCAGTTCGAAATCGGCGGCGGCGGCGAAGGCCGCGGTGACGCCTGGAACCACCTCATAGGCGATGCCGGCATCCCGAAGGGCCGCCATCTCCTCGCCGGCCCGGCCGAACACCAGCGGATCGCCCGACTTCAGCCGCACAACGCGTTTGCCTTCGCGGCCGAGTTCGACCAGCAGCGCATTGATCTCGGCCTGGCTCTTGCTGTGGCAGCCCTTGCGTTTTCCCACTGGCAGGCGCTCGGCATCGCGGCGGCCCATGGCGACGATCGTCTCCGGCACCAGCGCGTCATGAACGATGACATCGGCCTCCATCAGTAGACGATGCGCGCGCAGCGTCAGAAGGTCCTCGGCGCCCGGACCGGCACCGACCAGTGCGATATGGCCCGACGCCGGCGCATTCGAAAGCAACAGGCCGACAGCGGCATCATGTGCCCGAGACAGCTGACCCGCTTCAGCCGCGCGGGCAGGGGCGCCGGCGAAGAAATCATTCCAGAAACGGCGGCGGGCATTGCCCCTCGGTAGCAGCTTCTCGGCAGCGCCACGGAACGAAGTGGCAAGCACTGCCAGCGACCCAAGCGAGGGTGATAGCATGCGGTCGATGCGAGCGCGCAGCATCTGGGCAAGCACCGGGCCGGCGCCTTCCGTACCGATGGCAATAGCGACCGGTGCACGGTTCACCAGCGCCGGGGTGAAGAAATCGCAGAGCTCCGGTCGGTCGACGGCATTGACCGGAATGCCCAGCCGGCGTGCGTCCTCAACAACGAGGCGGTCGAGTGCCTCGTTGCCGCTGGCCGCAAACACCATGACCGCGCCTTCGAGATGCGCGGTGTCGTAAGCGGCGGTCACATGGTTCGCGCCTGTCTGGGCGATGAACGCCAAAAGGTCCGGCTCGGCATTGTCCGCGATGATGCACAGCACCGCGCTCGACTGTCCGAGCAGCCGCGCCTTGGCCAGCGCTTCTTCGCCGCCGCCGACGATGGCCACGGCTTCGCCCTCGACCCGCATGAAGACGGGAAAGGCATTGAGCTTGGGAGCAGCGTGCGGCATGGATGCGAGCGGAATCCTCAACTGGCTTGCAGTTCTACGCGCGAGCGCGGAAAACCAGAAGGAACGCACTCGCGCATCGCTTGTCGGGATGCAATCGCTTTTCTGAAAGCGTCGCGGCCAAGAGAAAAATATTTCTCTTTCGCTCATGGAGCGGATTCAAGCTGCTGCCACAGGGCCTTGAATTCCGGCTCTTTTAGCGCTTCGCAACAAATGTCGCAAAACAGTTTTTTCTAAATTCTACCAATTTAGTAGATTAAAGTCGCCCGAGTCCAGATTGGCGAAGGACAGCAAAAATGCTGCCCCTTTCCGGTCTACGGTGACAATGATCCGCATCAATTCCAGCGGCCATTCGCTTTTTGCGCCTGTCGTGGCCGATTTCGCCTCTTGCGGGTTGCATCGCCGTCATCCCATCCACCATATTGCAAACAGGCGGCGGCTTTGGGCGGCGCACATCCGACATCTCAGATTTGAAAGGCGCTCCATAGACAATGCCGCATGACACGCCCCTTATCGCCACCATCGTTGCCGGTCTGGGGCTGGCTTTCGTCTTCGGCGCTCTCGCCAACCGCTTCCGCATTCCACCCCTGGTCGGCTATCTCGTAGCCGGCGTGCTGGTCGGACCGAACACGCCGGGCTTCGTCGCCGATGCCGGGCTTGCCAACGAGCTGGCCGAAATCGGCGTCATCCTCCTGATGTTCGGCGTCGGCCTGCATTTCTCGCTGAAGGATCTGCTGTCGGTGCGCGCCATCGCCGTGCCCGGCGCCATCGTCCAGATCGGCTTTGCCACCGCGCTTGGCGCCGGGCTTGCCTGGATGCTCGGCTGGTCGATGGGAGCCGGACTGGTCTTTGGTCTGGCACTCTCGGTCGCCTCGACCGTGGTGCTGCTGCGCGCCTTGCAGGAGCGCCGCCTGATCGAGACGGGGCGCGGCCGCATCGCCGTCGGCTGGCTGATCGTCGAGGATCTGGCCATGGTGCTGGCGCTGGTGCTTTTGCCGGCACTTGCCGGCGTGCTCGGCGGCCAGGAACAGACTGACGCCCACGCCAGTGGCTTGCTATCGCTGCCGGCAAGCTACGGCATCTGGGGCGTCGTCGGCATCACGCTGGCCAAGGTCGCCGCCTTCGTTGTCGTCATGCTTGTCGTCGGCCGCAGGGTCATTCCCTGGATCCTGCATTATGTCGCCCATACCGGCTCGCGCGAATTGTTCCGGCTGGCCGTGCTGGCCATCGCGCTCGGCGTCGCATTCGGCGCCGCAAAACTGTTCGGGGTCTCGCTGGCGCTCGGTGCCTTTTTCGCCGGCATGATCATGAGCGAATCCGAGCTCAGCCATCGCGCGGCGGAAGAATCGCTGCCGCTGCGCGATGCCTTCTCGGTGCTTTTCTTCGTCTCGGTCGGCATGCTGTTCGATCCGTTCAGCCTGATCAGCAATGACTGGCCGATCCTGGCGACGCTCGCCATCATCGTCATCGGCAAGTCGCTGGCGGCGTTCGTTATCGTCATTGCCTTCGGCTATCCGCTGGCCACCGCGCTGATGATTTCGGCGAGCCTTGCCCAGATCGGCGAATTCTCTTTCATCCTGGCCGAACTCGGCGTCGGGCTGAAGCTTCTGCCCGAACAGGGCCGCGACCTCATCCTGGCCGGCGCCATCCTGTCGATCGTCCTCAACCCGCTGATGTTCCTGGCCATCGACTGGATGAAGCCGTGGCTTGAAGCCCGCGCCGCCAGGACGGCGCCGCCGGTCGAGGCAAAGCCGGTCGGTCCAGCGACGGAGCCGGGCCAAGTGGCCTCGGTCGTGGCAACAGCCAACGGGGAGGATGGGCCGCCGCCGAGGACAAGCCTCACCAACCACGCCATCCTGATCGGCTATGGTCGTGTCGGCAGCCTTGTCGGCGCGGCGCTGAAACAGGCAAGCCTACCCTTCCTCGTCATCGAGGACGCCGACAAGACACTGGCCAGGCTGAAGGCCGACGGCATCGAGACCGTCTCCGGCAACGCGGCCAACGCCGAAGTGTTCGCCGCCGCCAATCCTGAAGGCGCCAAGCGCCTGATCCTCGCCATTCCCAATGCCTTCGAGGCCGGACAGATCGTGATGCGCGCACGTGCCGCCAATCCCGGCATCAACGTCATCGCCCGCGCCCATTCCGACGCCGAGGTCGAGCATCTCAAGGGCCTTGGCGCCGACACCGTCATCATGGGCGAGCGCGAGATCGCGCGGGGCATTGTCGAAGAGGTGCTCGGGCAAAAGCCGGTGCTGCGGCCGGAGGCCGCTGAGCCGTCAACGGCCTAAGCCAAGCCCCGCTCGCTCACACGTGCTGGCAACGTGATCGCAAGCGAGGCCAATCACGCGACGAATGCAGAGCCGCCATTTTGCGCGACACTGCTGAGATATTTTGCCGGGGGCTTCCCAAGCGCCTTCTTGAACATGGTGATGAAGGCCGTGACGGAGTCATAGCCGAGATCGCCCGAAACTTGCTGCACGCTCGCGCCGGAGGCTAGCTCCCGTATTGCGACGATCAAGTGCAATTGCTGGCGCCAGCGGCCGAAGCTTAAACCAGTCTCCTTCACGACGAGACGGGCGAGACTGCTCTCGCTGAGCGCAACGCGATTGGCCCACTCCGCCAGCGTGCTGCGGTCGGCAGGATCTTCCGCCAACGCTTCGGCGATCCGCTTCAGGCGCGGCTCGGACGATATCGGCAGATGAAGCCGCTGGACGGGCATGCGAGGCAGTTCGGTGAGCAGGATCCTGGTCAAGAGTTCGCCCCTCGCCTCATCATCCTCCACGCGATCGGCCAGCTCGATGATCAGTTCGCGCAGCAGCGGCGAGATCGAAAGCGTGCAGCACCGGTCCGGCAGATCGTTGGCTCCCGGCTCAATGTAGACGAAGAAAATCCGGGCATTGGCGGTCGCGATGTTACTGTGCTCCATGCCGCCGGGAATCCACACCCCGCAATGCGGCGGCACCATCCACAAGCCACTGGGAACGCGACAGGTGACCCCGCCGCCCAGCGCAAAGACGAGTTGTCCCTTGCGATGCCAATGGTCGGGTACCTCGGCCCTGGTTTCGGGGACATCAACGCGCACGGCAATCGCCGGGGTGAGGACGTTGTCTACGTCGAAATTAAGCCAGGGATAGCGGAGAGGTTGTCTCATGTTAGACGGTTTTTAGCGACCAAATGCCAGAATAGCTAAATTAACCGACCGGGAAAGTCGATAGGCTTGGGCTTCCAATGAGTAACTCAGAGGCCGAACCATGCTCGCCTTAGTCATCTCTCCCGAAAGCGCTGGCGGGCTGAGGCTCGCGGAGCTCGCCGAGCCTCAGCCCGCCTCGAACGAAGCGCTGATCTCGGTCCGCGCGACCTCGTTGAACCGCGGCGAACTGCGCCTGCTCGCCATACGCCCGAAAGGCTGGATACCAGGCCAGGATATCGTTGGGGTTGTCGAACGCGCGGCAACCGATGGCTCCGGACCAGCCACAGGCGCCCGGGTTGCGGCCCTGGTCGACCAGGCCGGCTGGGCCGAACGTGTCGCCGTTCCAACCGATCGCCTAGCTGTCCTGCCGGACGGCGTCAGTTTCGCCTCCGCCGCTACGCTTCCCGTCGCCGGCACGACGGCGCTGCGAACCCTGCGCCTCGGCGGCGACCTCGCCGGCCAGCGGGTCCTGATCACGGGTGCAAGCGGCGCGGTCGGTCGTTTCCAGGTTCAGATCGCCCGCGAGCAGGGCGCCTCGGCGACCGCGATCGCCGCCGCCCGGCATGTCGAGGACCTCCGCGGCCTTGGCGCCGAGCAGGTTGTCGAATCGATCGAGCTGGCCGAGGGGCCGTTTTCGCTGATCACCGAGTCGGTCGGTGGCCAAAGCCTCGCCCACGCGATCGAACGCGTCGCACCCGGCGGCACCATCGTCATGTTCGGCTCGAGCAGTGGCGAACTCACGCCCATCGGGTTCCGCCAATTCGTTCCGGGTCACGAGGGCGCGAGGCTTCACACTTTTGCGTACTACACGTCCGGCTCGGGCATAGGCGCGGACATCGCCTCGCTGCTCGCTCTGGTCGCCGCTGGCCGGCTGGAAACCCGCGTGGCCTTGAACCTGCCGTGGACAGACATCGCCCAGGCCCTGGACGCACTGCGAGAGCGCAGCTTCAGCGGCAAGGCCGTTCTCACCGTAACCGAATGAGCTGACCGTTTCGGTCAATGACGCCGCGCTCCAGCACCAGCTGGAAACGGCTGACGATATTTAGCGATCATTTTCAGGAGAGCCCTCCCATGACGGCAAGAGAAATTGTCAGGACAACCGGAGGCCAGGGACTTCTCCTGGTCGGCATCATGCTGATCGCTTCGACGCTTCGCGCGCCCATCACCGGCGTGGCGCCGTTGCTCGGCATGATCCGCGAAACCACCGGCATCAGCGCCGCCGAAGCAGGGGGGCTCACAACCCTCCCCTTGCTGGCGTTCGCGGTGATCTCACCCTTCGCGGCCGGATTGGCGCGCCGATACGGCATCGAAAGGTCCTTGTTCGGCGCGCTGCTTGTTGTTGCGACCGGTATTGCCTTGCGCTCGACCGGCCCTCTCTGGGCGCTGTTCGTCGGCACCGCCACGCTTGGGGCCGGGATCGCTGTGGCTAACGTCCTGTTACCGGGCCTGCTGAAACGCGATTTTCCCAACCGGGTCGCCGGCCTGACCGGCGGCTATGCTATCGTGTCCGGACTTTCGCAAGCATTGGCATCGACAGCGGCAATCCCGCTTGCTCAATTGCCGGGATCGAGTTGGCACCTGTCGCTTGCCTGCACACTGATCTTTCCATTCGCGGCCCTGATTGCCTGGGCTCCTCAGCTTCGGATGCCGGCCGCCCCGGAGCGGGAAGCATCGTCCATGCATGACCGGGGGCACATCTGGCGCTCGGCTCTTGCGTGGCAGGTGACGGGCTTTCTTGGCCTCACCTCGCTGGTCTTCTACGTGATCGTCGGATGGTTGCCCTCGATCCTGGCGGAGGCAGGTTATCCGGCGGCGACCGCAGGTTCGCTGCATGGGCTGTGTCAACTGGCAATCGCGATCCCCGGTCTGCTGCTCGGCACCGCCGTCAAGCGTATGAAGGACCAGCGAGCCATGGCCATCGGCGTGGCGCTGATCACCTGCCTTTCACTGCTGGGCCTTTGGCAAATTCCGGCCCTTGCGGCACTGTGGGTCGCGCTGTTTGGCTTCGGCGCGGGTGCGGCCTTCGTGCTGGGCCTCTCGTTCGTCAGCCTGAGGGTCTCGCACAGCCAGGAGGCAGCCGCGCTGTCGGGAATGGCGCAATGCCTTGGCTATTCGCTGGCGGCCGCGGGCCCGCCGCTAGCCGGTCTTGCCCATGACGCGACCGGGAATTGGAGCTTGGCTCTGGGCGCCTGCGCCATCGCCACCTTGCTGATGGCGGTCCTGGGAAGCCTTGCGGGACGCGCCAAGACGATCTGACGTCTAAACGTGCTGGCCGCCATTGATGTGGATTTCCGAGCCCGTCACGTAGGACGCCTGCTGTGAGCACAGGAAGAAGATGATGTCGGCGACCTCGGCCGTGGTGCCAAGGCGCCTGAGCGGAATCGTCTCGACGATCTTGTCCGTGCCCGGCGACAGGATCGCGGTGTCGATCTCGCCCGGCGCGATGGCGTTGACCCGAATGCCATGCGGGCCAAAGTCGTGCGCCATTTCGCGTGTCAGCGAGCCAAGTGCGGCCTTCGATGTGGCGTAGGCGGTGCCGGCGAAGGGATGCACGCGGGTGCCCGCGATCGAGGTGACATTGACGATCGAACCCTTGGCCGCCGCCAGTTCCTTGAACAGCCCACGCGCCAGCATGATCGGCGCGAAGAAATTGACCTGGAAGACATCGCGCCAGACATGCATCGGCGTGTTGATCGAGTCCATGCGGCTGTTGCCGTCCTTGAGCTTCGGCGAGATGCCGGCATTGTTGACCAGCGCGTGCAGCTGGCCGCCATGCGCCTCGAGCCGGTGGCGGATTTCCGAGACGGCGATACCGACGTCTTCCTGGTCGGCGAGATCGACCTTGATGTGATCCTCGGGGCCGGCCGGCCACGGGCAGTCCTCGGCAAAGGCCTGGCGCGAACAGGTGATGACGCGCCAGCCCTCACGCGAAAAGCGCTTGACGGTGGCGTGGCCGATGCCCCGGCTGGCGCCGGTCAGCACGATGGTCTTTCTGGTGTCGAGTTCAGCCATGTCGCGGTCTCCGGGCCGGAGGTGTAGCCGAACCACGCCGCGCTGGCGAGAGGCGGATCAACCGCCGCCGAGGATATCCAGAATCGAGGTCTGCCGCTTCTTGAGCGGACCACCGACATTGCCCGGTGGCACCGGGTGCTTGATCGACGCAGTGGCGCCGCCGTCCTCCGGCATGCCGAGGCCCTCGGCATCGACGGTCTGGGCCGGGCGCGCGACGCGAACCGGCGCGGGTGGCGGCGCCGCGGAAACCGCGGGCGCCTGCTGGCCGACCGACGCGGACGGCACCGGTGCCGGCTGCGAGTTGTCTGCCGACGGTATCTCGTCCGGCACGATGGTGTCGGCCGGCGTCGATTTCCAGGTGCCGGGCAGCGGCCGCACCGGCACGCCCTCATGCGCGGCGACCATGAACTCGTGCCAGGCCTGCGCCGGCAGCGCGCCGCCGGTGACCTTCTTCATCGGCGTGCCGTCGTCGTTGCCGAACCAGACGCCGGTGGTGAGATTTGCGGTATAGCCGACAAACCAGGCGTCGCGCGAATTCTGGCTGGTGCCGGTCTTGCCGGCCGACGGCCAGGCGAAAGCAGCCTTCTTCGCCGTACCGGTCTCGACCGTGCCCGTCATCATCGAGTTCATCATGCCGACGATCTCGGGTTTGACGACACGCGGCGCGCTGCCGCCACCGCTGTCGTAGAGCACCTTGCCGCCGGTGGTGGTCACGCGGCGGATGAAATGGATGTCCGGCTTGTAGCCGCCATTGGCGAACGGCACATAGGCCGAGGTGAGTTCCAGCGGCGTCACCTCCGAGGTGCCAAGTGCGATCGAGGTGTTGGCCAGCAGGTCGGACTGGATGCCCATGCGGTGCGCCGCCTCGACCACGGCGTTCGGCCCGACCTCCATGGTCAATTGGGCAGCGACCGAGTTCAGCGATTTGGCCAATGCGGTCGCCAGTGTCACCTTGCCGAAATACTTGCCGCCGTAATTATCGGGCGTCCAGTTGCCGATCTTGATTGGCGCGTCGTTGCGCACACTGTCCGGCGTGCGGCCGGCCTCGAGGGCAGCCATATAGACGAACGGCTTGAACGCCGAACCCGGCTGGCGTCGCGCTTCCGAGGCACGGTCGAACTGGCTGGTCGAATAGTCATAGCCGCCGACCATGGCGCGCACCGCGCCGGAATCGTCGATCGACACCAGGGCGCCCTGGGTAACGTTGAGCTTTTTGCCGCTTTCGTCGATCAGCCTGCGGATCGACTGTTCGGCAAGCTTTTGCAGCGTCAGGTCGACCGTGCTGTCGACGACGATGTCGCCGCGCACGTCGCCGATCAGGTCGGGCAGTTCTTCCATGATGGTGTCGGCGACGTAATTCTCCGAGCCGGTCCAGTAAGACGGCGAGCGCGTCGCCGGCGCGCTCAGCGCCATCTTCAGTTCCTTGTCGCTGATCTTGCCCTCGTCGCGCATGGCGGCGAGCACCAGCTGCGAGCGCTCCTCGGCGGCCTTCGGATCGCGCGCCGGCGACAGCCGCGACGGCGCCTTGAGCAGGCCGGCAAGCAATGCGGCTTCCGACAGGGTGACGTCGCGCGCACTCTTGCCGAAATAACGCCGCGAAGCCGCTTCGACGCCATAGGCGCCGGAACCGAAATAGACCCGGTTGAGGTACATTTCGAGGATCTGGTCCTTGGTGTGCTTGTGCTCCAGCCACAGCGCCAAAAGCACCTCCTGCACCTTGCGCTCCAGCGTGCGGTCGGGCGTCAGGAACAGGTTCTTGGCCAATTGCTGCGTCAGCGTCGAACCGCCCTGCGAGAAATGCCCGCCAACCAGGTTGGTTACCATGGCGCGCGACAGGCCGATCGGGTCGATGCCGAAATGCGAGTAGAAGCGGCGGTCCTCGATGGCGATGACGGCCTCGGGGATATAGGACGACATTTCGTGCAGGCCGACGGCCTCGCCGCCGCTCATGCCGCGATTGGCCAGCAACTGGCCGTCGACCGAGACGATCTTGATGTTGGGCGCGCGGTCGGGGATCGACCAGGTCGTCGCCGCCGGCATCTTGGCACCGTAATAGACGACGATGCCGGCCACCGCGATGCCGCCCCAGATGGCGAGCACGAAGCACCAGTAGAACAGCCGGCCGAGCACGCCGAAAAGACCGCGCCGGCTCCTGCCGCGCCCGCCACGCGATGACTTCCCCTTGGCCGGCTTGCGTTTTGCGGGGGCTTTGCGGTTGCTTGGCACGACGCGATCCTCCTCGCTCACCGAAAGACCTGTCGAGGATCCCGCTCGCGGCGGTCCCTCGAAGCTGGGTTCTATGCGGCTGTCCCTGCGGTTCGCCATGCGCTGTGCTGTCTGTCCCGGTGACTATGGCGTCGGGTTGAAGAGTAGATGCGGCGATTTAAGGGCGGGTTAAGTCGGAAAAATTCAAAGCGATTGATAATCAAATGCTTGGCAGGCTGCCCGTTACCGGTCTGTTCGTGACCCTGATTTTGACGCTGCCAGGCGGTCACACCTCGAGAACAGAGCAATCAGAAACCGTAACATTTTGTCCGGGCGCCAAGCCCCGGGAGGCAGTCGCAAACTTGTTCCTCGTTAGGACGCGATCGCACACGGTTGCAGCTTCGCGTTCGACCGCGCCCTAAATCATCCCGGTACCAGGTGATCACCTGGTGGACATGCGTCAGCCAATCGCCGCACGAACGGAAAGCGCTGCCCTGGACGATTGCATCATCTCGCCGACATGGCAGTAGCAGACGATCTCGTGCAGTTGGTGGTCAGTCAGTTCGAAGAAGCGCTTGGCTTCGCCATAGCTGTCGTCTTTCAGACCCTCGTCATGCAAAATGGGATCCGTGAAGGCGACCGCTATCGGCGAGCCATCGCCTCGCATGAGATCGCGCTCCGGCGGCGCACGGTATTCGGTCCCGGCAAGCGCGGTCAGGAGCCGGCTGGGCTCACGTTCAAGGAGTTCGGCCCAACGTACGAGGCGCTGGGTTCGGCTCATTACCGGCTGTGTCGTGTTGATCTCGGCCACTGCATGCAGTTGGTCCAGTGTTTGGTGCTTCATGGCAACCTCCTAATGGTCAGGTTGGTTGGCCCCAAACGCCCTATGTCAGCATCATAGCGCCGAAGCGTCGATCCGTCATTCTAATTCCATGCCGGGTTGGCCTCTCTTGCGTCGCTGCGCCGATGCAATGGCCTCGCCTTGCCGGCAATTTTCAACGCCACCGAGCACCGACGCTTCGCTGGCCTTGGCGTCGATCGAGGGTATCTTCGTGCGCACGCTAGAGACCCGCTGCCTTTGCCAGATACGGCGCCAGCGCCAGCGCGTAGGTCGCCGTCATGTGGTGGTAGTCGCGCCAGACGATGATGTTGCCGACGACGGCCGAGCAGTTGTCCCTGGTGCAGAGGGCATCGTTCATGTCGATGACACGGACCCCCGGCAGCGTCTCGGCGGCGAGGGCAAAGATGTTTCTAGCCTCCACTTCCTGTCGCGCGGTGACGCATTTGTCGGGATTGGCGGCCAGACAGTCGCCGGGGTCGAACTTGACGAACGGCGTGTTCCTGATGGCGATGATGTGGACGCCCGCCGCATTCAACTCGCTCCAGATGCCGCGCAGACCTTCAACCATCGCCGGCTCCGGGGTGCTGGTATAATTGGACTGGCTGGTAAACATCAGATTCGGCCGCAGCTTCCCGATCTCGGCCAGCACATTGTCGCGCCACTTCGCGCAGGCTTCATACGGCTTGCCGTTGTCCGTCACCATCACACGGGTGAAAGGGCAAGCCGCCTTGGTGAAGGTGACCAGTCTCCATTTGTGGTCCCTGGCAATCTTGTCGATGGCCGGGATCCATTGCGCGGCGTGCGAATCGCCAACGACGACCACGGTCCTGGCGCCATTCGGGTCGCCGAGCTGGCAGCCGACGGCCTGCGTGCTATCCTGCTGCTGATGACATTTCGAGCGGTAGACGATCGGCACGTCATTCTTGAATTTGCCCAGCGGTGGAATCAGGTCCACGCCGGGCGGAACGACGGCGTTGGCAAGCAGCGCGGCCGGCCCCGGGTAGTTGGGGGTTCCGATCAGGCTGATATCGAGGTCTTGACGGTCGGGCGCGTAGCCGAGGCCGCCGGCCGCCATCACGCAGACGGCAATGGCGGCCGAACCGTAGATCAGGGGGCGCCATTCAACGTCTGACCGCGGCCGGCGGTACCGCTGTTCGACGTATCGGTAGGACAGGTGCGAGATCGCAAGCGTCACCACGAGCAGCCCGAGGCCAGCAAGGAGCCTGACTGCGGGGCGGTGTGCCGAATAGAAAACGATCAACGGCCAGTGCCACAGATAGATCGAATAGGAGCGGTCGCCGATATAGCGAAGCGCGGCGACGTCGAGCCCGCGAAACCGGCCAACCCGGATATCGCCGGCCGCAATGATCAGCACCGTCCCGAGCGTCGGCAGCAACGCGTATGCGCCCGGAAATGGCGTCGAAGCGGAAAAGAAAATCGCTGCAACCACGATGGCGCCAATGCCAATCATCATCATCGCCGCGCGCAATGGCAACACTGCCGTAAAACGGTCGATCGTCAGCGCCAAGAGCCCGCCGAGCGCCAGTTCCCAGAGGCGGGTGTGGGTAACGAAATAGGCTTCGGCCGGATCGGTCCGGGTGATCAGCACCGAGGCGAGCAGTGATCCAATGAAAACGAGGAAGAGCGCCGCGCGCAAAGCGCCCTTCGTGGACTGTCCCAGGCGTCGAGCCAGCCAGATGGTTGCCGCCATCAGCAACGGCCAGACGATGTAGAACTGCTCCTCGATCGAGAGCGACCAGTAGTGCTGTACCGGGCTCGCCGCTTCCTCCGATCCGAGATAGTCGACCGCTTGCCACGCAAGTCGCCAGTTCTGCACATAGAGCGCGCTGGCGGCGACCTGGATTGCCGTTTCTTCCCATCGCGCCCTGGACAGGAAAAACAGCGTTCCCGCCAGCGTCGCGAGAAGGGCCAGCAGCGCCGCCGGCAGCAGTCGCCGCACCCGCCGTGAATAGAATGCGATCAGCCAGACATGGCCACCGGCGATCGCCATGCGGGCAAGCAAGCCGGTGATGAGGAAGCCCGAGATGACGAAGAAAACGTCGACCCCTACATAGCCCCCGGGAAGAGCCGCGGGCCAGAGGTGGAAAATCACGACGAAAGCGACGGCAACCCCGCGTAGCCCCTGAATCTCTGGCCGGAATCCGTGTTTTTCAACAGGCACGGTGACGTCTGGAGTGATCAGGTGAGACCCCTGTCGAGACCCTCGGCGCCATAGCGGCCCCGGCCATGCCGTCAGTTTTGCTGGATGGAAATGCCCTTGTCGTCGATCTTGAGCTCAACCCCCTTGGGTTTGCTTTCCTCACGATAGACATAGATGCCAAGCGCGATGACCGCGACAATGAGCGCGCCAATGACGAGATAGAGTGTGTTCTGCTTCACGGCGCGCTCTTTTCTTTGTCGAGCCTCACGCTCGTTTCAGGACCTTGACCAGCACCAGCAGGATGATGGCGCCGATCGTTGCGTGAATGATGGAGGCGAGAATGCCGCCGCCGATGGAGAAGCCGATCCGCGGAAAAAGCCAGCCGGCGATGAAGGCGCCGACAATGCCGACAATGATGTTACCGATCAGGCCGAAGCCGAAACCCGAGACGATGAGACCGGCGAGCCAGCCGGCGATGGCACCGATGATGATGAACACGAGAAGGCTTTCGACAGCCATAACGATTTCCTCCGAGCTAGAGGGCGACGGCAGAGCCGAAAGCTCCGAATCGGCCTCGATATCAACGGTCTCAGGCTATTCGAAAGCAGTCCGCCTCGCCAGCGGTGCGCTCATTGATCATCATCGTCGCTTGCGGCAGGGCGCCAGCTTGTCGGCTCGACCTTCTTCTGCGTGTAGCTGTCGGTGTAGACCCACCAGCCGCCGTCGCGGTATTGCGCGATGGATTCGTTGACGACGCCGTCGCCGTCCTTCCAGGTCACGGTGACCTTGGAGCCGTCGGTCGGCGCGGTCGCTATCGGTTTTCTGTCCGCCATGTCATCCCCTTTTGAGCCGACAGAACGCGGCGGCTCGCATCTGGTTCCAAACCGGCCGTCGGCCGCGGAAGGTCGCCACGGCCGTCAGCTGTGGGCGAAGATATCCTCTTCGTCCCAGCCCATCAGATCGAGTTTGGCACGCGTCGGCAGGAAGCGGAAGCAGGCATCGGCCTCCTTTGTCCGCCCCTCTCGCGCCAGCCGCCCGGCCAGCACATCGCGCAGCCGGTGCAGATAGAGCACATCGGACGCCGCGTATTCGAGCTGTTCGGGCGACAGTGTCTCGGCCGCCCAGTCCGACGATTGCTGCGCCTTGGACAGGCCGACGCCGAGAAGTTCGAAGCAGATGTCCTTCAGCCCGTGGCGGTCGGTGTAGGTGCGGGTCAGCCGTGAGGCGATCTTGGTGCAGAACACCGGTTCGGGCATCACCCCGAACGCGTTGTAGAGCACCGCGAGGTCGAAACGGCCGAAATGGAAGAGCTTGGTTATGCCGCGGTTCCTCAGCAGGCTGACCAGGTTCGGCGCCTTCTTCTGGCCGGGCGCGATCTGGATGACGTCGGCTGTGCCGTCGCCCGGCGAGATCTGCACCACGCACAGCCGGTCGCGGTGCGGGTTCAGCCCGAGCGTCTCTGTGTCGATGGCCACCGCCCCGACATCGTAGTGCGAAAGGTCGGGCAGGTCATTCTTGTGGAAACGGATGTCGGCCATTGTCTTCTCCGGTCGCGGCGCGCTCCGTCCTCGCCGCGATCCGCAGAAAAATCAACATAAAGTTGATTCTCAAGCTCCTTTAGCGCGTCAACGCATCCAGAATACGCGCCCAGGAGCGCTGCCCCTTGTGGAAGGAGTTGAGCTCGTATTTCTCGTTGGGCGAATGGATGCGGTCGTCGTCGAGGCCGAAACCGACCAGCAGCGATTCCATCCCGAGATAGGTCTGGAAGTCGCCCACCACCGGGATCGAGCCGCCGCTGCCCGTCGTCACCGCCGGCTTCGGCCATTCGTCGGACAGCGCGTTCTTGGCCTTGGCCAGGAACGGCGAGTCGTAGGAAAGCTGGATCGCCGGCGAACCGCCATGCGGGTGGAATTCGACCGAACAGTCGGCTGGAATGCGCTCCTTGACGAATTTCTGGAAGGCGGCGCGGATTTTCTTTGGATCCTGCTTGTGGACGAGGCGAAAGGACACCTTCGCCGAGGCTTCCGCCGCGATCACCGTCTTGAAACCCTTGCCGGTGTAGCCGCCGATGATGCCGTTGAACTCGGCCGTCGGCCGCGCCCAGGTCAGTTCCAGCACCGAACGGCCCTTTTCACCGGATGGGATGGACAGACCCACAGGCCCGAGAAAGGTCTCGGCCGTCTCGCCCAGCGTCTCCCAGGACTTCAGGATCTGCGACGGCGTTTCCTCGACACCGTCGTAGAAACCGGGGATGGTGATATGGCCATCCTTGTCATGGATATCGGCCAGCACCCTGGTCAGGATACGGATCGGGTTGGCGGCCGCCCCGCCGTAGAGGCCGGAATGCAGATCGCGGTCGGCGGCTTTCACGGTGATCTCCTCACCGACCAGCCCGCGCAGGCCGACGCAGATCGACGGCGTGTCGCGGTCCCACATGCCGGTATCGCAGACCAGCGCGAAGTCGGCCTTGAGCTCGTCGGCATTGGCCTCGAGGAACGGCTTGAGCGACGGTGAGCCGGACTCCTCCTCGCCCTCGAACAGGATGGTGACGCGGCACGGCAAATTGCCATGCACCTGCTTCCAGGCTCGGCAAGCCTCGACGAAGGTCATCAACTGGCCCTTGTCATCGGCCGAGCCGCGGCCCGTGATCACCTTGTGGCCGGGCTCGACCTCCTTGATCGCCGGCGCGAACGGATCGCTTTCCCACAATTCGATCGGATCCACCGGCTGCACGTCGTAATGGCCGTAGAACAGCACATGCGGCGAACCGGCCGGTCCGTCATGATGCGCAACGACCATCGGATGGCCCGGCGTGTCGCGCACGCTGGCGTCGAAGCCGATCAGCTTGAGGTCGGCCACCAGCCATTCGGCGGCCTTGCGGCAGTCGGCGGCATAGGCCGGGTCGGTGGAGATCGACTTGATCCTGAGCAGGCCGAACAGCCGTTCGAGGCTCTGGTCGAGGTTCTTGTCGAGACGGTCGAGGACGGGGGAAACTGCGGACATTTGCGAAGCCTTTCGATTCAGTGCCGGAACCGTAAAGGCAGACCGGGAAAACGAAAAGCCCGAGACCGTTGGACCACGGCCGGCAACGCCTGGCGAACGACAAAAAAAGACCGCCGTGGTGGAGGGGGAACCACGGCGGTCTCTACTCGAAACGATGCGGCAGCCCGGAGAGGGGGGATAGGCTGCCGCAATTGCCCGGGATAGGCGGGGGACGGGCCTTACTCCGGACTTCGGCGAAAACTGCCGATGACGTCTATTTGTGTCTTGGAACGTGGCGATTCAAGGGCGCGAAAATTACACTTTTGTAACATGGCCGTGAACGCTGCTGTTCAGCCAGCGGCGTGGGCGACATTGACCCCAAGTTCATAAACCAGCTGGCCGCCACAGTAGGCGGTGGTCATGACCAGGGCCGCGCCCAGAAATTCCAAGGCAGGCACCGCCGCGGCAAGCCGGCCGCTCAATCGAATGTCGCGCCACCACAGAAAGGCACGCACAGCGGCCCAGATGACAAAGGCAGTCGCGGTGGCCATGCCGAGACTTTCATGAATCTCGGCGATCTCGCTCGAGAACCCCCATTTTCGGCAATTGTGAGTGCCAGATCGCCGAAGAAGTACGTGACGATAGCGGAAAGCCCGGCCAGGAGGGCCAACCCGGTCGAGGCATTTGCCGCGGATGAACGTCCGGTCACCGCTTTGCCGCGAAATGCGGCGACCATGTCGAGAGTGTGAGGAAGAAGACGATAGGGAAGTGGACGAGAACAGGATGAACATGCTGCAGTGAAATCATATCGTAACCTCGGGTTCCGGTTGTCTACCGGTTCCGTCCGCAGGACCGGCTACCGGCCCCACTAGCAACGCGGACCTGTCAACTCGCTGTCAGTCGCGATGGCCATCCGCGAAGCTGGATGTCGGCAAAAAACCAGCCTTGTCAGTGGACGCGATGCCGGCCCCGCGCTATCCCTGCCGACATGAAAAAAGGCGATCATCTCTTCCTTGTCGACGGCTCCGGCTACATCTTCCGCGCCTACCACGCGCTGCCACCGCTGACCCGCAAATCCGATGGTCTGCCCGTCGGCGCCGTTTCCGGCTTCTGCAACATGTTGTGGAAGCTGATGCTGGATGCCCGCAACACCGATGTCGGTATCGTGCCGACGCATTTCGCGGTGATTTTCGACTATTCGTCAAAAACCTTCCGCAACGATCTCTACCCCGAATACAAGGCCAACCGTACGGCGCCGCCGGAAGACCTGATCCCGCAATTCGGCCTGATCCGCCAGGCGACCAGGGCGTTCAACCTGCCTTGCGTCGAGATCGAGGGCTACGAGGCGGACGATCTCATCGCCACCTATGCCAGGCTTGCATGTGAAGCGGGCGGCGACACCACCATCATCTCCTCCGACAAGGATTTGATGCAGCTGGTCGGCGACACGGTCGGTATGTACGACCCGATGAAGGACCGCCAGATCGGCATTCCCGAAGTCATCGAGAAATGGGGCGTGCCGCCGGAAAAGATGGTCGACCTGCAGGCGCTGACCGGCGACTCGGTCGACAACGTGCCCGGCGTGCCCGGCATCGGGCCGAAGACGGCGGCGCAACTGCTCGAACAGTTCGGCGACCTCGACGCGCTGCTGGCCCGCGCCGGCGAGATCAAGCAGGACAAGCGACGCGAATCGATCATCGCCAATACCGACAAGGCGCGCATTTCGCGCCAGTTGGTGACGCTGAAGAACGACGTGCCGGTGGCCGAGGGGCTGGACGACTTCGTCCTGCACGCGCCTGACGGGCCGAAGCTGATCGGCTTCCTCAAGACCATGGAGTTCACCTCGCTGACCCGCCGCGTGGCGGAAGCGACCGGAACCGAGGCTGGCGATGTCCAGGCTGTCGCCGTGACCGTCGAACGCGCGGACTCGGCGCATGGGCCGGATGTCGGCGCGGGGACGCCCGGTGCCGCGCAGACGCGACCTGACTGGGCCGGTGAAGACGGCATGGCGGACCAGGTGCCGACGGCTGAAAAACCCAAGGTCGGCGATACCCCTTCCCTGCTCGCCGCGCTCCGGCTCGAGGCCGCGGCCGCCCGCAAGATCGACACCGGCGCCTATCTCGCCATCCGCGACGCGGCAACGCTGAAGGCGTGGATAGCCGAGGCGAAGGAGGCTGGCATCGTCGCCTTCAACGCCGAAACCACGTCTTCCGATCCGATGCAGGCCGACCTCATCGGCTTCGCGCTGGCCACCGCACCCGGCCGCGCCGCCTATGTGCCGCTGACCCACAAGAGCGGAAACGGCGACCTGCTCGGCGGCGGCGCGCTCGAGAACCAGATCCCGGTCCGCGAGGCTCTCGCACTGCTAAAGCCGCTGCTGGAGGACAGATCGGTTCTCAAGATCGCGCAAGAGCTGAAATCGAGCCTCGTCGTCATGAGCCGCCACGGCATCGACGTCGCACCTTTCGACGACACCATGCTGATCTCCTACGTGCTCGACGCCGGCACGTCAGGCGGCCATAGCCTGGCGGCGCTGTCCGATAAATGGCTTGGCCACGCGACGACGCCGCTCAAGGAACTGGCGGGATCCGGGAAAAGCTTCGTCGGCTTCGAACAGGTCAATATCGACAAGGCAACCGCCTACGCCGCCGGCCATGCCGATGTGGCGCTGCGGCTCTGGCTGGTGCTAAAGCCTCGGCTTGCCGCAAAGGGGCTGGTGTCGGTCTATGAGCGGCTGGAGCGGCCGCTGGTGCCGGTGCTGGCACGCATGGAACAGCGCGGCATCTCGGTTGACCGGCAGATCCTGTCGCGGCTCTCCGGCGAACTGGCGCAGGGTGCGGCCCGCCTCGAAGAGGAAATCTACCAGCTCGTCGGCGAGCGCATCAACATCGGCTCGCCCAAGCAACTCGGCGACATCCTGTTCGGCCGCATGGGCCTGCCCGGCGGCTCGAAAACCAAGACCGGGCAGTGGTCGACCTCGGCGCAGTTGCTGGAAGACCTCGCCGCCGAAGGCCACGAACTGCCGCGCAAGATTGTCGACTGGCGCCAGCTGACCAAGCTGAAATCGACCTATACCGATGCCCTGCCCGGCTTCATCCATCCCGACACCAGGCGGGTCCACACCTCCTACGCGCTGGCCGCGACGACGACGGGCCGGCTGTCATCCTCCGACCCGAACCTGCAGAACATTCCGGTGCGCACGGCCGAGGGCCGCAAGATCAGGACGGCTTTCATCGCCGACAAGGGCAACCGACTGGTCTCGGCCGACTACAGCCAGATCGAGTTACGGGTGCTCGCCCATGTCGCCGAAATCCCGCAACTGCGGCAGGCCTTCGCCGATGGTGCCGACATCCACGCCATCACCGCGTCGGAAATGTTCAACGTGCCTGTAGAGGGCATGCCTTCGGAGATACGCCGGCGCGCCAAGGCCATCAATTTCGGCATCATCTACGGCATTTCCGCCTTTGGCCTCGCCAACCAGCTATCGATCCCGCGCGAGGAGGCCGGCAATTACATCAAGAAATATTTCGAGCGCTTCCCCGGCATCCGTGACTACATCGAGGAGACCAAGGCCTATGCCCGCGAGCACGGCTTCGTCGAGACGATCTTCGGTCGCCGCATCCACTACCCTGAGATAAGATCGTCAAACCCGTCGGTCCGCGCGTTCAACGAGCGCGCCTCCATCAACGCCCGGCTGCAAGGCACGGCGGCCGACATCATCCGCCGCGCCATGGTGCGCATGGACGAGGCGCTGGAAAAAGCAAAGCTCTCCGCCCGCATGCTGCTGCAGGTGCATGACGAGCTGATCTTCGAGACGATCGAGGCCGAAGTCGAGGCGACAATCCCCGTCGTGCGCCATGTCATGGAGAACGCGGCGATGCCGGCTGTATCGATGTCGGTGCCCCTGCATGTCGACGCCCGCGCGGCCAACAACTGGGACGAGGCGCACTAGCCTTGGTTCGTCATCCCAGGGCGGAGCGACGCGAAGCGGAGCGCAGACCCTGGGATGACGAAGGGCAGGCCTTAGGCCGCTTCCGCCAAACACTTCGCACACGTCCCGCGAAATTCGATCACCGCCTTCTTGGCGGCGAAGCCGGTGGAGCGCACCCACTCATCGAGCCGATGGTCGACATCGTGGTCGGACATTTCGGTCACTTGCCCACAGGTGTCGCAGATGGCGAAGGCGGTCATCGAATGGCTGTGGTCATGCGGCTCGGCGCAGGCGACGAAGGAATTGATGCTTTCCAGCCGGTGCACGAAGCCGGACTTCACCAGCGTGTCGAGCGCCCGATAGACTTGCAATGGCGCCCGAAAACCCCGCTCACGAAGCTGGTCGAGCAATGTGTAGGCGCTGAGCGGCCCGCTGGCCGTCTCGAGCTTCTCGAGCACGCACAGCTGGTTCTTCGTCAGCACATCCCTTGCCGCCATGATCCTGTTCCAACCTGCCTTGCGCCATCCGCAGGCCATTTGCGCATACAAACGACCTGAGCCTATTCAGATAGCGACGAACCGGCGCCTTTGCTACTCTTCTGTTGCTGTCCCGACTATTCGATGGCGCGACGGCACAATGGTGATGGTAGGTTGATGGCGAGGCGACATTCAAAATACTGACAAAATCCTCGACGAGGGTGGCCTCGCTTGGGAAATTCGATCGGGCTTGGGGAAGCAATATGATCAAATTGACACGCCGGACGCTGCTTGTCGGCACGTCGGCGCTGATGGCGGCTGGCACGGTTTCGTTTCGGGCGCTGGCCGCATCGCGCACCTACCATGCGCTGCTGGTTGCCTGCACGGAATATCCGAACCTGCCGCAGAGGAACTGGCTGATCGGGCCGAAGAACGATGCCGGCCTCGTCCACGAATATCTTTTGAAGAATGTGCCCGATCCGGTGCGCTTCGCACCTGACAATGTCACACTGCTCGCCAAGGATGTGCCCGGCGCCAATGGCTTGCCGACCCATGCGGCGATCAAGGCGGCACTCGCCGACCTCGCCGCCAAGGTACAGCGCGACGATTTCGTTTATCTGCACCTGTCCGGCCACGGCGCCCAGCAGCCGGAGAGGGTCAAGGGCGACGAGACCGACGGGCTCGACGAGATTTTCCTGCCCGTCGACATCGACAAATGGATCAACCGCGATGCTGGCGTGCCGAATGCGCTGGTCGACAACGAGATCGGCGCCGCGCTCGACGCCATCCGCGACAAGGGCGCCTTCGTCTGGGCTGTGTTCGACTGCTGCCATTCCGGCACCGCGACACGCGCCGTCGAGGTCGACGACGAGATGGAGCGCAAGGTCGAGTTCGCCGACCTGGTGGGCGGCAGCGAGGCCGAGCGGGCCGCTGCGATCAAGACCTATGAGGAGATGACATCCGCCGCCGGGTCGCGCGGCGTCGACGAGAACGGCACGCGCAAGCCCGCCTTCAACCTGACCCCGACCGGCGGCGAGCCGATCACCAAGGGCAAGCTGGTCGCCTTCTATGCCGCGCAGACGGTTGAGACGACACCGGAGATGCCGCTGCCCAAGGGCACGACGGACGCACCACGGTTCGGCCTGTTCACCTTCACCATCCTGTCGAAGCTGGCCGAGAACCCCAACGTCACCTATCGCCAGCTTGGCCAGGCCGTTCTGCAGCAATATTCGGCCGACAGCCGCACACGGCCGACCCCCTTGTTCGAGGGAGAGCTCGATGCGCGCGTGTTCGGCACGGACAAGACGGACGCTGTCATGCAGTGGCCTGTCGTCATCAAGGACGGCGAAGCGACGATCGGCGCCGGGTTGCTGCATCGCCTCACCCCAGGCAGCAAGCTCGCCATCCTGCCGTCGGCGCTGTCGTCGCTTTCCGACGCGGTCGGCTTTCTCGAGGTGCAATCGGCGAAGAACCTCGAGAGCCGTGTCACGCCGGTGGAATTCGATAACAAGCCGGCGCTGAAGGTGGCCGACATTCCCGCCAATGCCTATGCGCGGGTGGCCGAAATCGCCGTCGACTACAAGCTCACTGTCGCGCGGCCGGCGGCGACCAAGGGACTTGAGAAGGAAAACGCTCTCGTCAATTCGGTTCTCGACGAACTGGCCACAGCCAAGGAGACTGGCTTCAACATCGAGCTGGTCGACGCGGGCAAGAGCGCCGAGCTTCGCTTTGCCGTGATGCGCGAGAATGCCATCGCCGGTGCCGCCAAGGACGCGACCGACAAGCCGGCGCTCTGGTTTCTGCCGGCGTCGGGTGATGTGACCTTGAAGAACGGCAGCAGGCCGCCGCTGATCATCATCCACATGGATGACCGCCAGAAGCTGGTCGATGTCACGTCCAGGAACCTGCGCACCATCTTCCGCGCCACCGGTCTCTCGCGGCTAGCCGCGGCCTCCGACTACAAGCCCGAGGACGTCGACGTCCAGTTCCAGGTCAAGCGCCGCGACAAGGACGGTCTCGAACCCTTGCAGGCTTCGGTGGTGCCGCGCGTCTCGCCGGGCGACGAGGTGCATGTGCTGGCGAAAAACGGCTCGGACCAGTTGGTCGACATCAACGTGCTCTATGTCGGCAGCGACTATTCGATCACCCACATCGTTGCCGAGCGCCTCGCCCCGCAGGCCACGCTCGAGGAAGGGCTGCTGGCCTTCACCGACACCAGCTTCGGCATGGAAAGGATGATCGCGGTGCTGACCGAGGCGCCGCCCGAGAGCGAGAAGGAGGATCTGAGCTTCCTGGCGCAGGACGGCGTCGCCTCCAAGACGCGCGGGCTGGGACCCGCCAGTTTTTCCGACATGCTGACCGACATCGGCATGGCGCCGCCGACCCGTTCGGTGATGCGGCTTGCCGACAAGAGTGGTCCGAAGGGCGCGGTGATGATCTTCCCGATGGAGACCGTGCCGCGCGCCTGAGCGGATGCCGGAAAAAGGGCCGGCTCTTGCGCGATTGGCGCGATATGAGAACATTCCCGCCCGTCCATGGCGCACAGCGGCTTGATGAAGCAGATAGGATTGGTCTTGAAGAACACTGTTTTTTCCTGGCGCGGAACGGTTGCCGGACTTGCAGGCGGCCTGTTGCTGATCGCCAATGCCTCGGCGGAGGACGCCTGCGGCCTGTGCGCCAAGCAGATCGTCACCAACTCGGAACTGGCGAGTTGCTTTCTCGATCAGTACGACCAGATCGCCAAAAGCAGCAGCGACGCGGTCGTGGTCGACCTCAGCAGCTGCGCCTCGCGCGGCGTGGTCGAGGCGCTGCCGTCACCGAACAAGGCGGTGCAGCAGCCGGACGTGCAGTTCATGATTTCGCGACCGCAGCTCGACTGCCTGAAAGAGCAGCTGGAAGCGCCCGGCATCGTTCTCGATCCCTCCGCCACTATCAAACTGGACAGCTGCCAATGAAGAAGCCGGCGGGCACTACCAGGCAGGCAGCACCGGCCGCGACCGCAAAGGCATCGGCGAAGGCGGCATTGCCGGAGACCACCGAGGGCTTTCCGTGGCCGAGCAGCCACGAGATCAAGAAGGAGAGCAACCCCTTCACCGACCGCGACTGGCGCATGCTGGTCTATGCCTGGTCGGGCATGGCAGTGCGGTTCGCCATCATCTTCACCTTGATGTTCTCGATCTACCAGTTCCTGGCCAACCAGGAACAGAAGCGCGTCGAGCAGACCATGTCGCTGGTCGAGCTCTGGGAGACCAAGGACTACCAGCAGGCGCAGCGCGCCCTGAAGGATCGTCTTGCGGCGCTCAACGCCAAATATGACAATCTGCTCAGCGCCAACCCGTCGCCGACCGAGGAACAGGTTTTCCGGCAGCGCATCGGCATCGAGGCGATGACGCCGTCCGGTGGCGACATGCCGCTCGCTGATTTCAGCGACAATTTCGACCGCATCGTCTATTTCCTCAACCGCCTGTCCTTCTGCGTCGACGGCAATCTGTGTTCGCGCAAAGTGAGCGATGCCTATTTCCGCGACTATGCCGTCTCGTTCTGGAGCTATTTCGCCGGCTATGTCGACAAGCAGCGCAAGGCGGGTTCCCCCACATTCGCCCTGCCGATCGAGACCTATGTACGCAATAGCTCGCCCGCCGAAGCGAAATAGCGATGGGAAAAGCCGAGATCAGCGTCCGCCTTGCGCGCGCCTGCCGCTGGCTGGCCATGGCGGGGTCGCTTGTTGTCGCATCTGCTGTCCGCGCCGAAGAGGCGCCTGACTTCCATCTGGACCTCGACACCGGCGGCCACAGCGCTCAGGTCACCGATCTCGCCTTCACGCCCGATGGCGAGGACCTCGTCTCGGCATCCGATGACAAGACTATCCGCATCTGGGACTGGCGGAGCGGGGTGACGCTGCGCACCATCCGCGGCTATCTCGGCAATGGCAGCGACGGCAAGATCTTCGCGGTCGCGGTCTCGCCGGATGGCAAGACGATCGCCGCCGGCGGTTATTTCGGCGCCAGTCTCGGCGACAAGCCGCCCTATGGCGACATCAGACTGTTCGACTTCGCCACCGGCAAGATGAGGGCCGTGCTCAAGGCCGCCGACTACGCGACCTACGACCTTGCCTTCTCGCCCGATGGGAAGACCCTGGCCGCCGGTGGCGCCGACGGCTTCGTCTATCTCTGGCGGCTGGACGACAAATCAGCGACCGGCTGGACCCTGGACAAGAAACTCGACGCCGATTCCTGGCACATCGACAAGCTTGCCTTCGCCGCCGCGGGAACCCGGCTGGCGGCGACCACCACCGACAACGGCATCCGGCTCTGGGATGTCGTGAAGGGCGAGGAGATCGCGCTGCCGGCAGAGGCCGAGCCACTCAGGGATATCAGCGTCATGGCGCTCGCCGCTTCGCAGGACGGCAACCTGTTTGCCACCGGCGGCCAGGACGGCCTGGTTCAGCTCTGGCACGCGGCGGACGGTTCGTTGGCGCGCGCCCTGCCGAAGCAGGATTTTCTGATCGGCTCGCTGACCTTCGCCAAGGGGTCGCGGCTGGTCGCCTCCTGCGGCTATCGCTGCGCCGACAAGCATCGCTCGACCGTCTGGAACACCGATACCGGAGAAAAGACACTCGACTACTCCGGCCATGACGGCACGGTCCATGCAAGCGCCGCCAACGCCGATGGCTCGCTGGTGGCGACGGCCGGCGGCACCCGCAACGCCATCCAGGTCTGGGACCCAGCGACCGGCGAGCGCAAGGCTCTGCTGCAAGGATTGGGCGAGCCGGTGACCGCGGTCGGCTTCGACGCGGCGAACGGCATCATCGCCTGGGGCAACGCCAACCCTTGTCCCGATCGCGTGGCCTGTCCTGAACAACAGGGCGCACTGGACAAAAAGCTCGAATTACCGACCACCGAGCGTTTCTTCGATGATCCGCAGCCGCTGGCCGAGCCGGGCCCGTTTGCGCGCGCCACGCTTGCCGACGGCCAGTGGTTGCTGCACGCCACGACGGGCGGCAAGGATGCCCTGGAGAACGCGGTGCTGGAGATCGCCAATGGCGGCAAGGTGGTGCACTCGATCGAGAACGATGCCACCAACGGCTTCGTCCATTCCGCCTATACGCTGATCGACAACGGCCTTGGCGTGATCACCGGCGGCAATGACGGCACGCTGCTCGAATACCGGACAGCGACCACGAAAGTGTCGGGTGAGTTCACCGGCCATACCGGCGAAATCAACGCCATGGTTGCCGCGGAGAAAGCCGGCCTGCTGGTCACCGGCAGCGCCGACCAGACGCTCAGGTTGTGGAACCTGAAGACACACGAGCTGATCGTGTCGATGTTCTTTGCCGGCTCGCAATGGATCGCGTGGATGCCGCAGGGCTATTACTATTCCTCGGATGAAGGCGACAAGTTGATCGGCTGGCAGGTCAACCAGGGCCGTGATCATGAAGGCCGCTTCATCCGCGCCGGCCAGCTGAAGAAATATCTCTGGAGCCCGGAAATGGTGCGCCGCGCAATCATCCTGCGTAGCGCCAGGCAGGCGGTCATGGAGATGCGGCCAGGCGTCGACAACGAATTGCAGAAGCTGCTGCAGCGCAAGCCGCCGGAGTTCGGCATTCGCCTTGCCGACGACCAGAGCAAGGTCCGCGATGGTTATGTCGCCGTCGAGATATCAGGTGCCAAGGAGGCTGGGACCGATGTCGCCGGCTTCTCGATCCTGTCGAACAGCCGCAATGTCGGCGACGTCACCGACCGCTCGGTGGACGGCAACAACACCATCGTCGAGGTACCGGTCGAGAATGGCCAAAATATCATCCGCATCACCGGCACCAACGAGTATGGCTATCTGACCGAACGCAGCGTGACGGCGCTGGCAAGGAAAACCGAGAAGGCCGAGGCCAAGGGCAAGCTCTATGTCGCGGTCATCGGTGTCGACAAATATCCGTTCCTGACCGACGCCTGTTCTGGCCACGCCTGCGATTTGCGTTACCCCGTCGACGACGCCACCGAGTTCCTCAAGGTGATTGCGCAGAAATCCGCGCCGTTGTTCTCCTCGATGGAATCGCTGGTGCTGGTCAACCGCGAGGCGCTCGACGAGGCCCCCGACAAGGCCAAACAGACCTACACCATTGCCAGTGCCGACGGCATCATGGAGCCTGACTCGCACACGATCGACGATCAGCTCGCCGATTTCCTCGACAGACCGGGCGAGCACGACACCACCATCATCTTCGTCGCCGGCCACGGCATCAACATCGACGAGGACTACTATTTCATCCCAACCGATGGCCGCAAACAGGATGCCGAGCGCTGGAAGCGCTCCTCGCTTGTCGACTGGTCGGACATCCAGAAATCGGTCGAACGGGCCAAGGGCATGCGCTTCATGCTGCTCGACACCTGCCATGCCGCCAACGCCTTCAATCCCCGTCTGGAAAAGGATGCGCAGGACGCGCGTATCGTCGTGTTTTCCGCCACCGCCGCTAACAACACCGCCGCCGAACTGCCGGAGCTCGGCCACGGCGTCTTCACCTATTCGATCCTCGAAGGCCTGCGCGGAAAAGCCAAAACCTCCGATGGCGGCGTCACGCTGTTCGGGCTTGCCGATTTCATTTCGCGCGAGGTGGTGCGGCTGACGTCATCGCGGCAAAAGCCGTTCTACTATGTCGGCGGCGTGGAGAACATCGTGCTCGCCGAGCCATAAGGAGGCCAGGCCTGCGCCAAGACACCCCCCTCTGTCCTGCCGGACATCTCCCCCGCAAGGGGGGAGATCGGCTGTCATCGTCGCCTTCGCCAATCGTCGGCGCTTCAAATGATGTGCCAACGGCGAAGAGAACAATCTCTCCCCTTGCGGGGGAGATGTCCGGCAGGACAGAGGGGAGTGCCTGGGCGAAGACCGGCATCCTGCTGATCTTTGCAGTCACGCTCCTCACCTTCCTCCCCCTTCAAGCCTTCGCCAATCCCATCGTCTGCCCGCCAGGAATCGATAACTTTCCGCCTTTCTACGACGACGCCACGCTGTTCAAGGATGCCATCGCCAGCGTCGCCAATGTCAAACCCTCCAATCAGCGCTTGACCGGCATCACGGTGCCGCATCATTTGCTGGCCGCCGACCTGGTGGCGCTGGGGTTCCGGGCAGCGTCCGGCTTCCGCTACAAGCGCATCGTCATCCTGTCACCAGACCACTTCCACAAGACGCACAAGCTTTACGCCACAACGCTGCGTGGTTTCGATACCGTGCTTGGTCCGGTCGCCGCCGACACCAACGCCGTGCGCCTTCTGGAAACAAACAGCGACATGGTCGAGGAGTCCTGCCTGTTCGACAAGGAGCACGGCGTGCGCGCCATGCTGCCCTTCCTGCACCATTATTTTCCCGAGGCGAAAATCGTGCCCGTCGCAATGTCGGTCAAGGCGCGGCGTGGCGACTGGGACAGGTTGGCAGAGGCCCTGAAGCCGATTGTCGACCAGGACACGCTGATCGTCGAATCGACCGACTTCTCTCACTATCTGCCGCAGCACAATGCACGCCGCTTCGACCAGCAGACGCTGAACATGCTGGCAGCCGGGTCGCTCGACGGCATCGCCGCGCTACGCCAGCCCGATCATGCCGATTCCGTCGGCGCGCTCTACATCCAGACCAGGCTGCAGCGCGAATTGTTCGGCGCCCAGCCACTCGTCGTCGCCAACGAGAACTCGCAGGAGCACACGTCGGACTATGTCGAGCGGACCACCAGCTACGTGGTGGCGCTGTTCGGCGCCTTCGGTCCCGGCTTCAACAACCCGGCACGGCCAAAGGACAGGATCTACTATCTCGCCGGAGACGTGAATTTTGGCCGCGCCATGAAGAAGATCCTGCTACGCGACGGGGTTGCCGACCGGATCGTCGACAGCGTGCTGGCCCTGACCGGATCACGGCCGCTGATCGTCAACCTCGAAGGCGTCGTCCTGCCCAACGTGCCGGAAGCGATCGACGACATGACGCTGGCGATGCCGCAAGGCCTGGCTGTCGACATGCTGAAGAGGCTGCATGTCGCCGGCGTCGGGCTCGCCAACAATCACGCTTACGATCTCGGCCCGTCAGGCCATGCCGAGACGTTGCGCGCCCTCGACGCAGCCGGCATTCCGCATTTCGGCCAGGGCGAGACGCTGGCGCTGGCCGATCTTGACCTTGTCGGCCTGACCGACATCGACACCAATGGTTCGAAGAACACCGATTTGCTCACCCCGGCGCTGCTCGACCGGCTGCTGCACGAGAATGCCGAGCGGCCGGTGGTCGCCTTCGTCCACTGGGGCCGCGAATACAAGACCGAACCGTCGGCGCGCGAAGACATGCTTGCCGACCAGATGCGGCTGCGTGGCGTTTCAGTCATTGTCGGCGGCCATCCGCATGTGTCGAGCGAAGCGATCGTCCCGCTTGCCGGCGGCGATGTGGCGGAGGTCTATTCGCTTGGCAATTTCCTGTTCGACCAAAGTGCGGAACGGTCATCAGGATCGATGCTGGAACTGCGCATCTTCGCCCAGGGCACCATCTTCACAAGGCTCGTTCCGCTGCCCAACTATTTCGAAATGGGACGGAAGTAGTTACGCTTTGCGGGCCGGCTGAATATCAACATACCCTAGCCGCAACCGACCATCTCCCGCGGCAGATAGCAGACCGCCGGTTCGGTCTTGGTCTCGAACAGCGACTGCTTCGGCCGGAAATAGAAGAAGCTCACCGGCTTGCTTTCGCGCACGCTGCCATCGGCGAAATGCGCGGCAATGCTGAAGCGGTGGATCGACGACATCGACGACCACATTTTCAGCCGGGCCGTGTAGGCGCTGACGTTCTTGTTGCCACGCACCGGCATGGCGATCGTATAGTCGTGCTTGTCGATCGGGAACTCGATGTTCTGGTAGCGCATCGCCTCGGGAGTACCACCCCCGCCATCGCCGCATTCGGCCATCGATTCCGGCGTCTCGAAAACCGCCATGGTCACGGAGGTCCTGAACGGCTCGCTCTGCTGGTAGACATGACCTTCGTCATCCGCCCAGGAATAGTCGAACTTGCCGATTGCATTCAGCGTCATCGCCTGTTGCATGCTGCCGAGATAGTCGGCGACCTCCCCGAACTTGATCTTGTTGGTAAGCTGGCTGCGGCAGACATTGAGACTGTCCACCGACGGACAGGGAAAACGCCCCGTCTCCAGGCTGGCCGTATCGACGCCTGCTTCCGTAAGCACGCTCTTGATCGACACGTCGACGCCCTCGCCGAAACTGCCGATGTCCTTGCTGAACATGCGGCTTGGGTCGCCGGTTGGGTTGCCTTCCTCGTCCACCGCTGTGAACTGGATCGACATCTTCATGTCCTTGGCCTCGCCCCAGCCATTGTTGATGATCGAGAAATCCGGCCTAAAGCCGACGCAGCCGAAATGCTCCGATATCGACAGCATCGGTTTGCGGTAGGCGTCGCTGGCGGCGACCTTCATCTCCAGGCTGTCGAGCTTGACCCTGGACTGGTCTGACGTCTTCAGATCGACCTCGGCGAAGGCCGGCGTGTCCTCCCAGTCCGTGCTGCCATAGACATTGTTGGTGGTGACCTGCCCGGTGCCGTTCCAGCTGTCATTGTACTCGTCCGACAGCGGATAGATCGCGATGTCCTCGTCGCGCACCAGATGCTGGTACTGCATGTCGGACTGCTGGGTCATGCGCTGGTCGACGACGACGCCGATCTCAACCTTGTCGGCATCGCCACCGCCGGCCTGCGCCTTGATGAGCCCGCCGATCCTGGCATCGGCCAGCACGTCGGGACGCGAGCCGCCGACCTCCCTGCCCATCACCCACTGCGACTCGTAAACCGTGCCGCCGGCCAGCCGAGTGTGGCCCTTGCCGTTCTTCAGGCCCTCGACGAATGAGCCTGCGAATATTTCACCAGTGGTCGACAGCAGCCGACCCTTGCCATTCGGGATGCCGTTGACGAACCGACCCTCATAGCGGTTGCCATCGGCATCGACATGGATACCGGTTCCATCGAGTGCGCCGGCGAGCCAATGCCCGTCGAAAACCTCGCCCGAACGCAGTTCGAGCCGGCCTTGCCCGTCGGGGCGGCCATTCCTGACGTCACCGAAGTAGCTGGAATAGATGGTCTTCGGATCGTAGTTCGCCGAGCCGCGCACACGCCAGACCAGCCGGCCCTTGCCGTTGATGGTGCCGTCCTCGGCGATCGTCCTGTCGGGCGACTGGCCCGCCGCCGGCTCCCAGACGAAGTCGAGATTCTTTTCCGGATGGAAGTCCCATACCCGGACCGTCTTGCGCAGCACCGAGCGCGTCTCTGCCTGGTAGAGTATCTGCACCCGTTCCGCCCACGCACCGCCGGCGGGTGCGGCCGCCGGATCGGCGAAGGCTGGTGAAAGCATCAGCGCGGCCAGCATCGATGCGGCCGAGATCCCCAACACTGCCCTTGCCCGCGTCATCCCTTGAGCCCCTTCGGATGCCAACCCCTTGGCCGGTCAAGCGTAGTCGGCGGGCCAGCCTCGTGCAAGAGAAGCCGCAAAGGAAGCGCTGGCATGAAAAGGGCGGCGGAACTGGTCCGCCGCCCATGTCTCCACTGCGAATGCGCAAGGACTATTTATACAGGCTGTTGATCCACTGGACGTTCGCGGCGTTCAGGCGCACGGCCGTATTCGCTTCCGGGCTTTCCGCCACGTTGACGCCGGTGATGATGCGCTGCTTGGAGCTGTTGTCGTAGGCATAGACCGAACTGCCGCTCGATCCCGGGAACGTATCGCAGTCATACTGGAAATATTCAGGGGCGATGTTCTCGGCATGAACCTCGCAGTTCGCTTTCCACATCGTGCCCATCGGCTTGTCGCCGGGATAGCCGACGAGGTTGGCGGTGAAGTCGCCAAGATCGTCATAGTTGGCATAGCCCAGCCAGCCGAGGTTGGTGCCGACATCCTGCTTCAGCGTGATGATGCCGAGATCCCACGGGATGACCGAACCATAATAGCCCTGGTAGTTGTCGATGAAGCCTTGCAGCACATAGGCGCTTTCATAGGTGAAGGCGCCGAACGGCGCGTCATCGGCGGTGCTGCCATTGAGGCCTGGAACGAACAGATATTCGGAGAGCCAGTCCTTGTCCTCATGGCTGTAGAGGCAGTGCGCCGCGGTGAGCACCGTGCGGGGGCCGATCAGCGTTGCCGAGCAGCTGCCGTAGCTGCCCGTCTTCGCCGATTTGGCTTCGAGATAGCCGATTGCCGAGAACGGATAGGTCTTGGTGTTCCTGACCTGCTCGCGATCGTCGGTGCCGAAAACCTGACGGCCGGCTTCGCCTTCGCCAAGCCCCGGATCCTCGGTCTTGCGCGGACCACCTTCAGCTCCATTGGCCGGCGCGTTCAGTTCCTTGATGATAAGGTCCCGCAGCGCTTCGCTCGGTTCGATCTTGATCTCCTTGCCATCGGCGGAACGTCCGACGATGCCATAGGATTTGACAGCCGTTGCCTCGTCGGCAAGCGGCGCGGCGCGGCTGTCTTCGTCAGTCAGCTTCGGTGGCGCGATTGGTTTTGCCCGCCCGGGCTTGTAGTCGCCTGAAGTCACGTCCCGCATGCTTTCGCCGTTGCCGGCATTGGCGGAGCCAGGATCGGCGGCGAATACAGGGGCCGTCCACATCGCCGTGGAAAGCAATGCGGACGCAATGAGTGCGTTTGTCAGTTTTGTCATGGTGAGACTCTCCCAAAAGTCAGCAAGGACTGGATCAAAATACAGAAATATTGTCGAGATCGTGGTGACGCCGAAAAATGAGTTTCCCCTCCGGCGTTCGGCCCGATCGTTGTTCTGCACGGTCATTTGAAGGCCCCCGCCAAAAAACGCCCGCGGCGATATACTGCCTAAAATAATCCAACATTGGCAATGACAAATCACTTCCACGTAGCCCGTGGGGGGCTATAGGGTTTGTGCGGGTTCTGCTCGCGGGCACGGTTAGCAAAAGTGGGATTCGGTTTTGTGACCGATCGCGCGCCAATTGAAAGTGGCACGCGTCCGGATCTCGAAACCGGCGCCGCCTTATTGCATCATGTCCCGGCGCCGGCCTGCACGGGAAAATGGTCTCAGGAGGGTTCAGGTGCACATCACAAGTCGGTTCGGGCCAATCGTTGCCGCTTCGCTGCTTGGCATCGCCGCTGCCGTTATATCAATCAACACCAGCCGGGCGGATGACATCGCCAGGCCCGAAGCGGCGATCTCGCCGATGAAACGTGTCGCGGATGCCAGGGCCAAGGCTGCGGCGGAGAATCCCGAAGGCAGCGACCGCGTCTATGGCGGCAACCAGGCCGAAAAGGGCGCCTACCCGTTCCAGGTCGCGCTGCTTACCACCGACAGGCTGGACGAGAACCCGGCCTCGCAGGCCAATGCACAATTCTGCGGCGGCAGCCTGATCGCGCCGCAATGGGTGCTGACCGCGGCGCACTGCCTCAACGACAAGGGCCAGCCGATTTCGCCAGACTCTGTCACCGTGCTGACCGGCGCCACCGAGCTGAGCGAGGGCAAGCGCCACAAGGTGGTGGAGGTCATCGTCAACGAAGGCTACAGCGAGCAGACACTCGACAACGACCTCGGCCTGCTCCGGCTTGCCGAGCCGGCCGATGCACCGACCATCAAGCTTACCCACGAGGCTACCCCCGATACCGGCAAGACGACCGTCACCGGCTGGGGCAAGATGCAGGACGGGACCTTTCCCACCACGCTGATGGTTGCCGACCTCGACCTCCAGCCGAATAGCGCCTGCAACAGCGGCATCAAGGCCATCTATGCGCATGATCTGAAGGCAGCATTGGGCGATCTGTCCCACCGCATGCGCTACTCGGAAAAGGGCATCGAAGCCGCCGCCAATGCGATCGCCGCCGACATGACCGACCCGCTGACCAACAACATGATCTGCGCCGGCACCACCAGCGGCGTGCGCGACGCCTGCAATGGCGATAGCGGCGGCCCGCTGTTCATGACCGGCGCCGGCGGCCCGGTCCAGGTCGGCGTCGTCAGCTGGGGCGAAGGGCCGGCGGACGGAAGTGCTGCCTGCGGCCACAAGGACGCCTATGGCATCTACACGCGGCTGGCCAACTACACGAGCTGGATCGAGGCGAAGATGAAGACGTCGGCTCCGGCTCCGGAAAAGCCCAAGGTCGGGCTCGGCACTGCCCAGAAGCCGAAAACACCCTGAAAATACGGCCATTTCGCTTGTCTATCAAAACGGCGGGAGAAACTCCCGCCGTTTCGCTTTGCCGGCCAACCAAGAAGCCTATTTCCTCGGCGGGCCTTCGCGTTCGGCCGATGCCGCCCACAGATTGATGTCGGACTCGCGCGCGTAGGTATCGATCTCGGCGAGTTCGGCATCGCTGAAGTCGAGCACCTTGAGCGCGCCGACGCAGTCCTCGACCTGCTCCGGCCGGCTGGCGCCGATCAGCGCCGAGGTCACCTTGCCCTTGCGCAGCACCCAGGCCAGCGCCATCTGCGCCAGTGTCTGGCCGCGCTTGCCGGCAATGGCGTCGAGCGCCTTGATGTTGGCGATGGTCCTGTCATTGATAAACGCCGTCTTCAGCGACTTGCCCTGGAGGCCCGGCTGCCCTGCGGGATGCCGCCGAGATATTTGTCGGTCAGCATGCCTTGCGCCAGCGGCGAGAACACGATGGAGCCGACGCCGAGCCCTTCAAGCGTATCGAGCAGGCCGTCCTCCTCGACCCAGCGGTTCAGCATCGAATAGCTCGGCTGGTGGATGACGCAGGGCGTGCCGAGCTGCTTCAGGATATCGGCGGCCTCGCGGGTGCGTTGCGAATTGTAGGACGAGATGCCGGCATAGAGCGCCTTGCCCGAGCGCACGGCATGATCGAGCGCTCCCATGGTTTCTTCCAGCGGCGTATCGGGATCGAAGCGGTGCGAATAGAAGATGTCGACATAGTCGAGCCCCATCCGCTTCAGGCTCTGGTCGAGGCTGGCCAGCATGTATTTGCGTCCGCCCCATTCGCCATAAGGGCCGGCCCACATCTCGTAGCCGGCCTTGGTCGAGATGATCATCTCATCGCGATAGCCGGCGAAATCGGTGCGCAGGATTTCGCCGAAAGCAGTCTCCGCCGAACCGGGCGGCGGACCGTAATTGTTGGCGAGGTCGAAATGCGTGATGCCGAGGTCGAAGGCCTTACGGGCGATCGCCTGCTTGGTCTTGTGCGGCGTATCATTGCCAAAATTGTGCCACAGCCCAAGCGAGATCGCCGGCAGCTTCAGGCCGGAGCGACCACAACGGTTGTAGACCATGTTCTCGTAGCGGTTTTCTGCAGGGGTGTAGGGCATGGGAAATCCTCAGATGGAAGCGAGCCCGTCGGTTGCCATCGCGACAACGCGGCGAGTCGGCTCAGCCCCTCTCCCTTACCCCCTCCCCGCAGGAACGGGGAGAGGGAGGCGGCGCGTGGCCTATTTCTTCTTTGCCAGCAGCTCCTTGGCTTCCTTGACGCCAAGTGCCGCCGGCCGCTCGCATGTCGTCTGCATGGCGACGAACTTGCCGGTCTCGCCGGAGCGCAGCAGGCCGGTCATCACGTCGACGGCATGCAGCGCCAGTTCCATCGAGCAGCGGTGCGGCCGACCCTCGGTGATCGCGAGCGCCATGTCGGCGAGGCCAGCGGTGCGGTAGTTGGCCATCATGCCTTGCGAATGCATCTCGTTGGGCACGCCGAACGGATGCTTCCATTTCGGCAGCTTCTTGACCGGCTTGCTGTCCTCGGTGAAGCGCACATCGCCACCGAAGAAGTTCGGATCCGGCACAAACACCGTGCCAGCCTCGCCATAGAGTTCCATCGGCGCATGGCCGTGGGCCCAGACATCCCAGCTTGTGTTCAGCGTCACCACGGCGCCGTTCTCGAATTCCAACAGGCCATGGATGGTCGTCGGCGTGTTGACCGGGATCTTTTCGCCCGCGCGCGGCTTTGAACTGATGGTGCGCTCCTTGGCCGGCGTCGTCGCGAAGGCCGCGACCTGTTTCACCGGTCCGATCAGCTGGATCAGATTGGTGATGTAATACGGTCCGATATCGAGCACCGGTCCAGCGCCAGGCTGGAAGAAGAAGTCGGGATTGGGGTGCCAGTGCTCCATGCCGTGGCCCATGACGTGGCACGTGCCGCTGGTGATCTTGCCGAGTTTTCCCTCGTCGATCAGCTCGCGGACCAGCTGATGCGCACCGCCGAGGAAGGTATCGGGCGCCGAGCCGATGCGCAGCCCCTTCTTCTCCGCTCGCGCCTTGAGGTCCTGGCCTTCCTTGACCGACAGCACGAAAGGCTTTTCCGAATAGACGTGCTTGCCGGCGTCGAGCACCTGCTTCGACACCTCGTAGTGCACCGCCGGGATGGTCAGATTGACGATGATGTCGATGTCGTCGGCCTTCAACAATCCGTCGACTGTCTCGGCGCGCAGCTTGAACTCCTTTGCCCGCGCCCTGGCGGCATCCATGTTGATGTCGGCGCAGGCGCGCATCTCGATGCCGCGAAACAGCGGCGCCAGCGAAAAATACGCCTTCGAGATGTTGCCGCAGCCGATGACGCCGATACCCAGTTTCTTTGCCATGCTGATTGTTCCTAGTAGTTTTTTACGGTTGCGATCGAACGGCGGGCGAAGCGCTCGATGTCGTTCGGGTTGTCCTGTTCCATGACAAAGTACTTGGCGGCGCTCTTGGCGCGCAGCACCTTGACCAGGCCTGCCCAGTCGATGGTGCCGTGGCCGACATCCGACCAGCCATCCTCGTCCAGCCCTTCGCCGGGCTTGGCGATGTCCTTGACGTGAACGGCGCTGATGCGCTTGCCGTGTTTCTCGATCCAGGGCAGCGGATCGTCGCCGCCGCGCACCACCCAGGCGACGTCCATCTCCCAGCCGATGTCAGGCGCGGAGGACAGGATATGGTCCTGCGGCACCGATCCGTCGGCAAGTTTCTTGAACTCGAAATCATGGTTGTGCCAAGCAAAGCCGTAGCCGGCCTTTTTCGCGGTGGCGCCGACCTTGGCCAGGCGTTCGCCAAAGCCGCGCCAGCCGGCGGCGTCGGATGGCCGCTGGTCAGGCATCAGAAAGGGACAGATGAGCAGCGTGATGCCGAGCGCGTCGGCAATTTTGCGTACGCCGTCGAAATCCTTCTCGAGCGCATCGATCGAGAAATGTCCGGTCGGCATGGCGAGGCCATTCTTGTCGAGTTCGGCGCGGAAGGCCTTGGGATCGTCATAGACGCCGCCGAAGCCTTCAACCTCGGTGTAGCCGAGCTTGCCGAGCGTGTTGAGCACGCCTTCCCAGGGCTGGAAATTGCGGGCGCTGTACAGTTGGAATGACCAGTTCATCGTCTCTGTCCGTTCTGCTTGGGGATGGTGGGTCTTGGGGCTACATGCGGTTGCCGGATTGGCTGTCGAACAGCGAGGCGCGGGCGGGATCGAAGCCGATCCGGATTGGCTCGCCATTGCGCAGCGTCTTTTCCGCCTCGACGCGGAAGGAGAAATTGTGGCCTCCGAGCTTCGTCCACACCAGCGTGTCGGAGCCCATCGGCTCGACGATCTCGACGGCGGCATCGGTGGCAAAGGGCATGGTGTTCGCCGCCTCGCCAAAGGCGACGTGCTCGGGCCGGATACCGAAAACGCAAGGCCCGCCGCTGTTGCCTGCCGCGTCGAAAGCGTAGCGGTCGAGCGGTATGGAGACATCTCCGGTCTTGAAAGCAGTGCCGGCCGACACCTGCCCGTCGATGAAATTCATCGCCGGCGAACCGAGGAAGCCGGCGACGAAGCGGTTGACCGGGCGGTTGTAGATGGTCTGCGGCGCATCGAGTTGTTGGATCACGCCGCCTTTCATGACTGCAATACGGTCGGCCAGCGTCATCGCCTCGATCTGGTCGTGGGTAACGTAGATCATGGTGTTCTGCAGCTTGCGGTGCAGCAGCTTTATCTCGACACGCAGTTCGGCGCGCAGCTTGGCATCGAGATTGGACAGCGGCTCGTCGAACAGAAACACGTCGACATCGCGCACCAGCGCGCGCCCGATTGCCACGCGCTGGCGCTGGCCGCCGGAGAGCGCCGCCGGCTTGCGTTGCAGCAGCGGCTCGATCTGCAGGATTTCGGCGGCCCGCGCGATCCGCTTGGCGATCTCGTCCTTCGGTGTGCCGGCGACGCGCAGGCCGAAGGACAGGTTCTTCTCCACTGTCATCTGCGGATAGAGCGCATAAGACTGGAACACCATGCCGATGCCGCGGTCCTTGGGCTCTTCCCAAGTGACGTTCTTGCCCTTGATGAAGATGCGACCTTCCGAGACATCGAGCAGGCCGGCGATGCAGTTGAGCAATGTCGACTTGCCGCAGCCGGAGGGCCCGAGCAGCACGATGAATTCGCCATTGGCGACATCGAGATTGAGCGTCTCCAGGACGGTCACCGCACCGAAATTCAGCGACAGGTTCTGGATCGAAACGCTGGTGCCGTTGGCTGCCGTCATCGCCATCACCCTTTCACCGCGCCGGCGGCGATGCCGCGGACGAAAAGCTTGCCGGAAATGAAATAGACGATAAGCGGCACAAGCCCGGTCAGGATGGTGGCGGCCATGTTGACGTTGTACTCCTTCACGCCTTGCACCGAGTTGACGATGTTGTTGAGCTGCACCGTCATCGGATAAGTGTCGGGGCGGGTGTAGACGACGCCGAACAGGAAGTCGTTCCAGATGCCGGTCACCTGCAGGATGATGGCGACGACGAAGATCGGCAGTGACATCGGCAGCATGATGCGCAGGAAGATGCCCCAGAAGCCGGCGCCGTCGACACGCGCCGCCCTGAACAGCTCTTCCGGCATGGAGGAAAAATAGTTGCGAAACAGCAACGTCAGGATCGGCATGCCGAAGATGGAATGGACGATCACCAGCCCGCTGAGGCTACCGTAGAGGCCGATCTCGCGCAGGATGATGACGATCGGATAGATCATCACCTGGTAGGGAATGAAGGCACCGACGATCAGGATAACGAAAAAGGTGTCGGCGCCCTTGAAGCGCCAATTGGCCAGCGCGTAGCCGTTCACCGAGGCAATGGCGATCGACAGCAGCACCGACGGCACGGTGATGCGCACCGAATTCCAGAAGCCGCGCGAAAGCCCGTCGCAGTTTAATCCGGTGCAGGCCGTCGACCAGGCCTTGACCCACGGCTCGAAGGTGATTTCGAGGGGCGGCGAGAAGATGTTCCCAAGCCGGATTTCCGGCATGCCCTTGAGCGAAGTGACGACCATCACGTAGAGCGGCAACAGGTAGTAGGCCGCGATGACAAAGAGTGTGCCGTAGAGGAAGATGTTGCGGCGCGAAAACATGCGGCGCGGTTTTGGGCCGTAGGGCCCGGCGACATCCTGGCTGGCGGCGGCGATTGCTGGAGCAGTGGTGTTTGCCATACTCATTTGCGCCGCCCGAATTCGAGATAGGCCCATGGCACGATGACGATCACCACCGAGAGCAGCATCATGGTCGAGGCGGCAAAACCCTGGCCGAGATTCTGGGCGAAGAACATGTAGTCATACACGTACTTGGCCGGCACCTCGGAGGCGATGCCCGGGCCGCCGCTGGTCTGGGCCACGACGAGATCATAGACCTTGACGATGCCTGAGGCGATGATGACGAGCGTGGTGATGAAGACCGGCCTCATCATCGGGATGACGATGAACAGATAGGTCTTCCACATCGGTATTCCGTCCACCCGCGCGGCCTTCCAGATGTCCTCGTCGATGCCACGCAGGCCGGCCAGCATCAGGCACATGATAAGCCCGGTGCCCTGCCACAGTGCCGCGATCGATATGCCGTAGATGACGATGCTGGAATTGTAGAGCGGGTCGAAGCTGAAGCTCTCCCAACCCAGCTCCCGCACAACATGCTGGATGCCGAAATCCGGATTGAGCAGCCACTGCCAGACAAGGCCGGTGACGATGAAAGAGAGCGCAAAGGGATAGAGGAAGATGGTCCGGAACGTGTCCTCGAAGCGTATCTTCTGGTCAAGCAGTGCGGCAAGCAGGAAGCCGATGACCAGCGAGAAAACCAGCGAGATGGCGCCGTAGATCAGAAGATTCTCGATCGAGATCAGCCAGCGCGGCGTCACCCACAACCTGTAATACTGGTCGAGCCCGACGAAATTCAGCCGCGGCAAGAGCTTCGAATTGGTGAAGGAATAGAGCACCGTCCAAAGAGTACCGCCGACGAAAACCACCCCTGCGGTGAGGATCATCGGGATCGAGGCGACCTTCGCATTGAGGTTGCGGAACAGCGGGTTGGGGCGTTCGCTCTTGCTCATCTCGTCAGCCGGCTGGGTAAGGGCGGTGTAGTCCCGGCCTTGCGTTCGCAAGGCCGGGACCGAGGTGGGTTGCCTCCAACGTCAGTCTGCCGACGCGATGAGGTCGGCGAAGCGCTTCTGCGCGTCTTCCACCGTCAGCTCCGGCTTGGCGAAGAACTCGGAGAAAAGATCTTCCTTCTGCTTCTGGGTGTCCTGCGAGAGCAACTGGTCCGTCCACGGTATGACGGCGCCCTTGGCGAGGATGGCGAGGCCCTTCTTCATGCAGTCGTTCGCCGCATTGACATCGACATCGCCACGCACCGGCAGCGAGCCCTTCTTCAGGTTGAAGGCGACCTGCGTCTTGGGATCGAGCAGCGTCTGGGCCAGCACCTCCTGCGCCTTGGCCTTGTCGGCATCCTTGAGCAGCGGGAAGTAGAAGGCGTCGCCGCCAGTGGCGATGACTTCGTTCAGCCCAAGGCCCGGCAGGCAAGTATAATCCTTGCCGGCGGTCTTGCCGGCAACCTGAAACTCGCCTTGCGCCCAGTCACCCATGATCTGGCCACCGGCCTTGCCGGTAATGACCATGTTGGTGGCCTGGTTCCAGTCCTGCACATTGGTGTTCTTTGCCATCTTGCGGGCATCGTCCGCAGCCTTGAAAACCTTGGCGACTTCGGGCCCGGCGGCGAATTTGGCGTCCTTGTCCTTGTAGACCTTGAGGAAGGCATCCGAGCCGCCAACCGCAGCAAGCAGCACATCGAAGGCGCCGGAGGATTGCCATGCCTGCCCGCCGACGGCGAGCGGGACGATGCCTACCTTCTCCAGCGCGGGGGCGGCGGCCACGAATTCATTCCAATTCTTCGGCACCGGCACGCCGGCCTTCTCGAAAGCCTCGTTCGACAGCCATAGCCACTGCCAGGAATGGATGTTGACGGGCACGCAATAAATCTTGCCGTCGATGGTGCAGCTGTCGAGCAGGCTCTTCGGCCGCACGATCTCGGTCCACTTGCCCTTGGTGGCGACGTCGGTGAGGTCGCGCATCAGACCGGCCTGCACCAGCTCTTCAGCCTGGCGGCCGTGGTTGAACTGGGTGGCGCCCATCGGATCGCCGCCGGTGATGCGGCTGATCATGATCGGCCGCGCCGTGCCGCCGGAACCGGCGATGGCGCCATCCACCCAGTGATTGCCGGTTGCGTCGAAAGCCTTGGCGAGTTCCGCGACCGCCGCCGCCTCGCCGCCAGAAGTCCACCAGTGGGTGACTTCCAGATCGGTCGCGGCGGCCGGACCGGCGAACTGCAGGGCAGCCGTCGCGGCCAGCGCAGCGGTCAAAAGTTTATATCGCATTTCGGTTCCTCCCAGAATCTGAAACGTTACAGATTTTCGATACGGCAATTGCGTGGGCTGCGCAACCCCATGAACGAAACGAGCTCGACATTTTTTCGGGCCGCGAACAAATTCGCGCGAACGGCAGGTCCCTATGTGCACCGCAACATGCTCGCTGCAGTGCAAAACGGCGGAATGGCGCGTGAAATCCGGCAAGGGGCGTGATTTCCTCTGGAATCCCAATGGGTTTCGCACAGGAGCCGTCCCCTCGCGATAGGCGGTCGGCATCTCGATATTGGCAATCTGTAACGTTTCAGTATATCTAGATTTTATCAGGGCTGGAGCGCATGTCGTATCGCAGGGGCGGTGATTGCCGACCTGCCCGGCGGCTGCTATGCGCCTGACGGGCGGGACGAATGGACAAACAACGCAGGGACAAGAAGGAAGGGGCGTCGGCGCAGGGGCGACCGACGCTGAAGACGCTTGCCTTCATGACAGGGCTCGGCGTCACCACCGTGTCGCGCGCCTTGAAGGATGCACCGGAAATCGGCGCCGAAACCCGGCGACGCGTGCAGCTGGTGGCCAAGCAGATCGGTTATCGGCCGAACCGCGCCGGCGTGCGCCTGCGCACCGGCAGGACCAACGTCATCAGCCTCGTGCTCAACACCGATCGCGAGATCATGAGCTTCGTCTCGGACATCATCTATGGCGTTTCGGAAGTACTCGCCGAAACGCCCTATCACCTGATCGTCACGCCCTATTCCCGCTCCCAGGACCCGATGGAGCCAATCCGCTATCTCGTCGAGACCGGCTCTGCCGATGGCGTGATCATCTCACGCACCCAACCGAACGATCCGCGCGCCCGCTACATGCTGGAGCACGGCATGCCTTTTGCCACGCATGGCCGCACTGACATGGGTGTCGTCCACCCCTACCACGACTTCGACAACCATGCTTTCGCGATCGAGGCCGTGCGTCGCTTGGCGAGCATGGGCCGGCGCAAGCTCGCGCTTCTGTCGCCGCCGCCCGGGCTGACCTATTACAGCCACACACTGAACGGGTTTGCCGATGCGCTGAGCGAGGTTGGCGCCAGCGAAATCCCTTTCAACACCGTTTCGATCGATCATTCGATCGAGCAGATCAGGAGCCGGACCGCGCAACTGATGCGCCGTGAAAACCGGCCGGACGGTTTTGTCAGCAGCGCCGCCGCCGCGACACTCGCCATCGTCGCCGGCATCGAGGATGCCGGCCTCAAGCTCGGCCGCGACGTCGATGTGGTGTCCAAGCAGTCATCGGACCTCCTGCACCTGTTCCGGCCGGAACTGCTCGTCGTCAACGAGAACTTCCGGCTGGCGGGCTCCGAACTCGCCCGCTCCGTGCTCGGCTGGATCGGCGGCGCCGCCCCCGGCTCGCTGCAGTCGCTCAGCTTGCCGGGCGAGGTGCTGGCCTATCAGCGTCCAGCCGACTGATCTGTCCGATGCCCTGATCAGCCAGTCGCGCCACTGCCCCACGGGCCATGGAACGCGCCCGGCCCGTCGATGCGCTCGAAGCCATGCGCGCCGAAGAAATCACGCTGCGCCTGGATCAGGTTGGAGGTGCCGCGGCCCTGGCGGTAGCTGTCGAAATAGGCAAGTGCCGAAGACAGCGCCGGCACCGGTGCACCGGCCTCGGATGCTCTTGCCACGACGCGCCGCAGCGACGGATGCGCTTCCTGCATCATGGCGATGAAGGCTGGGGCCATCAACAGATTGGTCGAAGCGCTGCCCTTGCCGAAGGCCTCGGCCATGGTGTCGAGCAACTGTGAACGAATGATGCAGCCGGCTCGCCAGATCTTGGCGATGGTTGGCATCGGCAGGTTCCAGTTGAACTCCTTGGATGCGCCGCTCATAACCGCGAAACCCTGCGCATAGGCGGCGATCTTGCCGGCGAACAGCGCCAGTTCGAGGTCTTTCAGTAGCGCGTCCCTGTCGCCCGAAATCTTCGACACGCCGACATTGCCATAGGCTTTTTCCGCCGCCAGGCGTTCGTCCTTGATCGACGACAGAACGCGTGCCGCCACCGCCGCCTCGATCGCCGTCGCCGGAATGCCGAGCTGCTGCGCCTCGATGACAGACCATTTGCCGGTGCCTTTCTGGCCGGCGCGGTCGAGGATGATGTCGACCACAGGCTTGCCGGTCTTCGCATCGTCGGCGGCCAGCACCTTGGCGGTGATTTCGATCAGGTAGGAATTGAGCCGGCCCTTGTTCCAGTTGGAAAACACCGTGCCGATCTCCTTCGGCCCCATGCCGAGGCCGTCGCGCAGAATGCCGTAGATTTCGGCGATCATCTGCATGTCGGCATATTCGATGCCGTTGTGGATGGTCTTGACGAAATGCCCGGCACCGTCGGTGCCGAGCCATGCCGCGCAGGGTTCATCCTTGAACTTGGCGGAAATGGCGGTCAGCACTTTCTCGACGCGCTTCCAGCTCTCTTCGGTGCCGCCGACCATGATCGACGGTCCGTGGCGCGCGCCCTCCTCGCCGCCGGAAACGCCCATGCCGATAAAGGTGAGGCCTGAACCGGAAAGTTCGGAGAAGCGCCGCATCGTGTCGCGGAAATTGGCGTTGCCGGCGTCGATGACGATGTCATTGGCCGACAGCACGCCACGCAAGGCCGCGATCTGCTCGTCGACCGGCTTGCCGGCCAGCACCATGATGATGATGGGGCGCGGCGGCCGGATCGCCGCGGCGAGCTCTTCCAGGCTGTAGCAAGGCACCACCATCTCCTTCAGCACGCCGGCATTTTCGACGAAAGCGTCGGTGCGTGCCCTGGTGCGGTTGAAGACGGCGATGCGGTGGCCGTGCTCGGCGATGTTGAGCGCCAGGTTGGAGCCCATCGTGCCAAGGCCGATCAGGCCGATTTCGGCTTTTTCCATCGTTTCTTCCCTGCTTTCGGATCTTGTTGGTTCAAGCTCGCGATTTGCGCGAATGCCCATTCTTGGCGAGATGATTGACGGGCCTTTCGGGTCACGTCAACCGCCTCGCCGAATTGTGTTGTGTCCGTCTTGTGTAGGATTCAGGTCAGGCCGAGTCAGGAAGTATCCCTTGGGGACTAGGGGCCACTCCACATTTGATCTGCGACAGGCACTTTGCCGTAATCGATTGCATCTTCGTAGAACGGAGCGGCCCGGCGCGACTTCCCCAGAGGTCGAGTGACGTTCTGACATCGGGTACTATCCACTTACCAGGGACGAGGAATGCAGTTCTCCGGGCGGTACGTGGTCAGGACTGCGTCCATGGCTTTGCTGTATTCGTAAAAGCTTGGAATGAGCCCCAATTCGATGGCCTGAGCGACACATCTGTCGCCAGCATCCGAGGAATTCGCCTGAGACAGGCAATTTTTCAATTTTGTCATTAAAACCGGAGAGGGAGGCTTGATTGAGCTATAACTGATCGAGCCTGAACGAATGGATACAACCGTTACGTCGCCCTCCCTCCATCTAGCAGGGTCAAAGATGTAGTTAAGATTGCGTCCGTCATCAGGATGTTTTGACGCTGCCGCACCGTAGATCGCCATGACAACCACATTGGCAACTGCCTTGTCTCCCTGATCAACTTTCATATCCGAGTCCGAAGCCGGCATTTTGAGCCCTCTCCCAAGCTCAAAGGCAAGCTCCGAAAGGGCTTCGCCATCGCCTTCTCGCGCCACGGGCCAAAGCAGCGCCCACTGCTTTTTACATTGGTTTCTGAAGTAGGAGTCTGCGGCAAACTTCAGACGCTCCTCACGGGTCAAACTCGGCTGGATCAAGCTTGATTTACCTGTGAGATCGCATCCGCAGACAACGGAAGAGACCAGAAGACCGCAACATATTTTGACTATAAACCGGGCTGATACAGTCGCCAATTTAATTGTTTCTTGCCAAGAAAAGCACTCCGTGAGCAGCATCGCCCCGATCCGAACATCTCAATGCATTAGTATAACCAATGAACCGCAAAAGGCGACTCGCAGCCTAGCGGAAAACGAAAACATAGCCACCTGGTATTTTCACGCGAACACTCCACTCATTCTTTGCCAAGGAGCCAACCTAGCGAAAACCTTAGTCGGCGCGAACGTCGATCGGTGCTTCGATCTTCACCATCTCGAAGTCCGAGACCAGGATATCGATACGTACCGTCCACTTGCCTGGAACCGGAATGACGAGGTTGTCGACACGCCAGCTGCCGTCGCCGGACTTGATCGCGGCGCGCTTCAGCGGCTCGATGCCGGAATCCGGTTTTGAAAGCACCAGCGTCACCTCCTTGGCGTCGAGCGGCCCGAAATCGCCGGTCATGATGACCATCGAGGCGACGACCGGCCCGACGTGGCCGGGGGTGATGCTGAGATCGGCCATCGCCTTCAGCGCGTGAATGTGGACCGAGGCGGGTTGCGCCGCCGCGATCGCCGGCGCCCGTGGCGGCGGCGTGAAGCGCCATCCCGCGGCAACGCCGAAGATCGCCAGCACGATCAGCATTTCGACGCCGATCGAGCGAGACAGCCTGCGTTGCACTTCCGTCGCTCCCGCCTCGGCCGACGCCGTGAGTTTCCAGCGGTTGACGGCGGCGAGTGTGAACAGGAAGACCAAAAGCCCGAGCTTGATCAGCAACAGCCGGCCATAGGCGGTATTGACCAGCGCTGTGGGTGTCTGCACCTGGATGACGGCAAGCATGATGCCGGCGGCCGCAAGCACGGCCACCACAGGCAGGATCAGCCAAGAAAACCGGCGAAGGAATGGCACGGCTTCGGCCGATTGACCCTTCAGCGCCAGGCCGAGCGGCATCAACGCGCCAGCCCAGAAAGCGATGCCGACACCATGCAGGAACACCATCGGCCGCGTCAGCCATTGAGGTTCGGCGGCACTGGCGTGGCCGCTTGCGGCAAGCGCGGCACCCACGCCGGCCAGCCCTGCCAGGGCGAATGGCTTGGCGGTCGCGCGCGGCCCGACCAGCGACAGCAGGCCGAGGCCGAGCGCCATCAGCGCAATCAGCACCGTCCAGCCGAAACTGGTGCCGAGCCCGGTCCGCCAGATGACCGGCTGAGCCAGATGAGAGAGCGGTGCCCCGAGTGCATCCAACCCCTGCAGGCCGAGCGACGAGGATGCCGCGACCAGCCCGCACGGGATGGCAGCGATGACGAAACGCCGACCGGCCTGTCCGCCCCGGGCCAACCAGGCGAAGGCGAAGGCGCCACCGACGCCAAGGAAAAGGCCGATGTAGAGAAAGACCTTGCCGACCCAGATTGCCGAGCGCAACTGCCAGTCGACAAATTCGGGCACGGCGGGCGGCGCGCTTGGCGCGCCCATGGAAAACAGCAGCGAACCGCCGACCGGATGACCGTCGGCGGAAATGACCCGCCAGCTCAGCACATGCGTACCGGACCCAAGGGTCTGCGGATTGTCGATCTCGACCGTCTGGTCGCCGAGACGGAAGGATGTCAATGCAACCCGCGTGCCGTCGGGCTTCACCAGCGTCAGCACCAGCGGCGACACCGGTTCGCTGAAGGTCAAGGAGAACCGTGCCGGAGCCTGCGCCAGCACCGCGCCATCGGCCGGATCGGTCTTGATCAGGGCGGCATGGGCAAAGGCCCGGTCCGGCATCAGTGTCGCGGCAAACAGCAGAAATCCGAGCAGCAGGCCAGCAGCCAGCCGGCCGACGCCACGGCCGGTGGTGCAGGCCTGCTCCAGGACAAATACCGCGTTCATGTCATCACCGCCGAAAGAGCAGCGCGCTCTGATCCGAAGCGCGCCGCCAAGAATCATTTCTTGGGCAACAGCTTGATGCCGGGTGCCGGGTACTCCAGCGCATCTTCATCCTGGCCGGCCGCCGGGATCTCGATCCAGCGATCGGCGACGCCATCGCATTCCTGCACCACCGGGAAGTAGAGTTTTTCACCCGCCGGCAGATCCGCGGTCAACTGTGCACGGAAGACGAACTCGTCGTAGAATTCATCCGGCAGGCTGCCGCCGCTCCAATCGACTTCCTTCACCCCATCGGTCACCGCCTGGCCGTGGAGCTGGTAGGATTTTTCGTATTTGCCCTTCTTGGCCTGCAATGTCCAACCCGGCTTCGGCATCGGCTTCACCGCGATCACGCCTTCCGGGATCTGTACGCGCAGCGCGGTCGTCGCCTTGCCGTCGCAGCCATGCGGCACGCGCAGGATTGCCTTGTAGGTCGAGCCGACCGCGGCTTCCTGGGTTTCGAGCGTTATGTGCGCGAAGGCGGCACTTGTCCCCAGCACGAAAAGCGCGCCAACCGACAAAAGATACTTGTTCATGATGGTCCCTCTGAAACTTGCTGGCGCGATCAATTGGCGTGGTCGTCCATGCCACCCATCTCGCCCATGCCTTCGACGGCGAAATCGACGCTGACCGTGCCAGCCTCTTCGAAAGTCAGCGTGGCGGAAAATTTCTCGCCTTGCTTGGGTTGCCGCTTCAGTCCGATGAACATCAGGTGATAGCCGCCAGGCGCAAGGGCCACCTTGCCGCCAGCCGGGATTTCCAGGCCGCCGGCAACCGGCCGCATGGTCATGACGCCGTCCTTCACCGCCATCTCATGCAGCTCGGCCTTGTCCGAAACATCGGAGGAAATCGACAGCAGCCGGTCCGGCGCACTGCCATTGTTGGTGATGGTGAAATAGCCACCGGCCACCTTGGCACCAGCCGGCGTGGCGCGCGACCAGGGATGCCCGATCTCGAGATCGCCGACCTTGAACTCATGCGCCAGGACAGTCTGGGCGCCGGCGAACAACAGGGCAAAAGCCAGCACGGCAATGCCGAGACGCTCCTCGAAGCTACGCAGGAAGAATCTGTTGCGGCCGAGCGTAGGCCGCGCCGCGGTAAGGAAAAAATAGGACATGGTTGCTCCATGAAGGGATGATCGCGCCGGTACCGGTCGCGAGCAATTCTGATCTTTGGATGGGTACGCCGGCGAAAGGTTCCGCAAGGCAAACAGGCTCAGGCCGTCAGCGGTGGCGCACGCGGGTTCGACGGCGAGCGCTCACGCGCGAAGTCCAGGTGCGTCGTCGCCGGAAAGACAAAAGCGACCGGTTCAAAGGACAGGCTGCCCAGCGCCAGGCCGGTGTCGGGCGGCGGCGCGAAGGCCACCGAAACCATGCTGCAGCCAAGCACGCAGCATGCCGGCATATGGGACGGTTGCGGATTGCCGCCCGGAAGCTCGGCCGCACCCTCATGGGTACAGATGACGTTGCCGAAAGCGTCGATCTGCGCTGCAGTCGGCCCGGCGCCGAAGGCGAACGCGCCGAGCGTCGACTGGAGCAGCAGCAGATAGGCCGCGACAAGCGCGACCGGCATGCTCCACCGTCTTCTCGATACGCTCAAAGCCCTGCCTCTTTGCAGCAATGCTACATGTCTAGCACGCGGCTGGCGGGTGGAAAATCGGCAATTCGATGCTGCGGCAACGCGGCGCGATCAGGACTTTGGCAGCGGCCGGTTTTCAGGGATCGAGGTCAGCAAGGTGTGACGCGCCGACTTCAGGTGCTTGCGGCAGGCCGCGTCGACCTTGCCGAGGTCGCGCGACTTGAGCGCCTCGATATAGGCAAGATGCTCACCGACCGCCACTTCGTTGCGCTCACGCTCCTGCGCCTTGTTCCACTGGTAGTGATAGTGGAAGATCATGGCGATGACGTCATAGAAATCGACGATGAAGCGGTTGCGCGACGCGCGATGGATGAGCCGGTGGAAGCGCTCGTCCAGCTCCGAGAATTCGTTGAAGCGGGTGGCGATCTCGCGCGCGAGCAGGCGATGCTCATCTTCCAGACGGTCGAGATCGACCCAGACGGTACTGTCTTGCGGCAAGGCGGCGAAGGCGGCCGCCGAGCGCAGTTCAAACATCTCGCGGATTTCGGTCAGCTCCAGCGCGAAGGCGCGGGTGAAGCCCTTCAGCACCCAATGGCTGTTGCGGCGCTTCTCGATCAGGCCGAAGCGGGAGAAGCGGATCAGGAACTCGCGCACGCTGGTGGTGCCGACCCCGATCTCGCGCGCCAGTTCGAGCTCGTTGATCTGCATGCCGGCCTCGGCGCCGCCGGCAAGCAGCCGTCGCATGAACGACCGCTCGATGATCTCTGCCAGCGTGTCGGTCTCTTCCTCCGGGAAGAAATCATCTGGACGCGGTTCGCGCAGCACCGTCTTGGCACGCTTGTTCCAGGTGATCAGCCCAGTCTCTTCCATGCGCGATAGGATGCTGCGGACGGTCGTACGGCTGACGCCAAGCAAGGTACCCAGCTCCGGCTCCGACGGCAGGCTGCGCGTTTCGTCGAGCAGCCTGAGGCAGCGGTTGTAGGCATCCTTGTAGACGTTGTTGCTCTTCGACATCCCTGACCCGTTGCACGCCCGGCGCTTGCGGTGGCCGGCTTGAAGCGCAATATGACGTTCCTAGCGCATGGCCCCGAAAAGCGGAATCGCTTTTCGGCAATCCATGGTCTGGCTCAGTGCTTGACGCACCCCTCACCCAGAGCCATGCGGAGCTGCGGCGAAAAAACAATTGACGCAAAAATGTTTTTTCACGATAAAAGACATTATCTCTTAACAGGCGCGTGTCAATCCGCCCGCGCATCCCAGGATCACCCAGGAAACCGCCCGTGAACGCCTCGAACAGCATTCTTCTCTCCGCCGCCGACAATGTCGCCGTCGCCAACGGCCGCATCGAGATCGGCACCACGCTGCCGGGCGGCGCGCTTGCCACCGCCGTCATCGAGCCCGGCCACAAGGTGGCGATCAAGCCCATTCCCGCCGGCTCGGCCGTGGTCAAATACGCCCAGGCGATCGGCCGCGCCACGCAGGACATCGCGCCCGGCGAGCATGTCCATTCGCACAATCTGGTTTTCGAATCCGGCCGCTTGCCGGTGGTGCCGCCGAGCGAGGCGGAGCACGCGACGGAGGCGGACCGCGCCCGCACCTTCATGGGTTATCGCCGCGCCGATGGCCGCGCCGGCACGCGCAACTTCATCGGCATCATCGCCAGCGTCAACTGCTCGGCCACCGTCTGCCGTTCCATTGCCGACACAGCCAACCGCACGCTGCTGCCGAAATATCCCGGCATCGACGGCTTCGTCCCCATCGTCCACGGCCAGGGCTGCGGCATGAGCGCCACCGGAGACGGCATGATGGTGCTGCACCGCACGCTCGCCGGCTATGCCCGCCATCCGAATTTCGGCGGCGTGCTGATGGTCGGTCTCGGCTGCGAGGTCAATCAATTGACCCTTTACGGCCAGAAGGGCGTCGCCGCCGGCAAACGCCATTTCAACATCCAGGACGCCGGGGGTTCGCGCAAATCGGTCGAAAAGGCGATGGGCGTGCTGGCCGAGATCGCCGAGGAAGTCGGCCAGTTGAAGCGGGAGCCGATCCCGGTCAGCGAGATCGTCGTCGGCCTGCAATGCGGCGGCTCCGACGGCATGTCGGGCATCACGGCCAATCCGGCGCTGGGTGCGGCTGTCGATATCCTGGCCGGCGTCGGCGGCATCGGCATCCTCTCCGAAACCACGGAAATCTACGGCGCCGAACATCTGCTCGCCTATCGCGCGGCAACGCCGGAGGTCGCGCAGAAGCTCGACGGGTTCGTGAAATGGTGGGAGGATCACGTCGCCAAGCACGGCGCCTCGATCGACAACAACCCCTCGCCCGGCAACAAGCGCGGCGGCCTGACCACCATCCTGGAAAAGTCGCTGGGCGCGGTTGCCAAGGGCGGCCAGACGCCGCTCAACGGCGTGTTCGGCTATGCCGAAAAGGTCACCGGGCACGGCCTGGTATTCATGGACACGCCCGGCTACGACCCTGTCTCGGCCACCGGCCAGGTGGCTGGCGGCGCCAACGTCATCGTCTTCACCACCGGCCGCGGCTCCTGCTTCGGCTGCCGGCCGACGCCGTCGATCAAGGTCGCCACCAATTCGACCATGTATCACCAGATGGAAGAGGACATGGACGTCAACTGCGGCGTCATCGCCTCCGGCGAAAAGACCATCGCCGGCATGGGCCGCGAGATCTTCGAACTGATCGTCGAGACGGCTTCGGGCCGCAAGACCAAGAGCGAGGATTTCGGTTACGGCGACAACGAGTTCGTGCCCTGGCATCTTGGCGCAACGCTCTAGATTTCACCGATATCTGAAGACTGCCAGGCCGGACAACGGTCGGGAACGGGAGGTCGTGCATGGAAAAACGCCGCATCGGTCAGACTGCGCTCGAGGTCACCGAGGTCAGCTTTGGCGGCGCCGCGATCGGCGGCCTCTACCGCGCCTGTTCGCGCGAGGCGGCGATGGAGACGCTGCAAGGCGCCTGGGAAGCGGGCTTGCGCTACTTCGACACCGCGCCCTTCTACGGTTTCGGCCTGTCGGAACGACGCTTCGGCGACTTCCTGCGCTACAAGCCACGCGATTCCTATGTGTTGTCGACCAAGGTCGGCCGCCTGTTCCACCCGGTGCCCGATGACCAGGTTCCCGATCACTCCTATGTCGATCCGCTGCCCTTCGCACTGGAGTACGACTACTCCTATGATGGCATCATGCGCTCGGTCGAGTTCAGCTACGCGCGGCTTGGCCTCAACAAGATCGACATCCTGTTCGTGCATGACATCGGCGCCTACACGCATGGCGTCGAGAAGAACAAGCTGTACTTTCGCCAGCTGATGGATGGCGGTCTCAAGGCGCTGGAGGAGCTGAAATCCTCTGGCGTCATTTCCGCCTATGGACTGGGCGTCAATGAAGTCCAGATCTGCCTCGACGTCATGCGCCGGGCGCCGCTCGACTGTATCCTGCTCGCCAGCCGTTATTCCTTGCTCGACCGCAGCGCGGAAGCGGAATTGCTGCCGCTGTGCCGGGCGCAACAGACGTCACTGGTCATCGGCGGCGTGTTCAACTCCGGCATACTGGCGACCGGGCCGGTCCAGGGCGCGCATTTCGACTACCAGCCCGCCAGCCACGATGTGCTCGACCGCGTCGGAGCGATGGAAAGGATCGCCGCCGAAGGCGGTTATCCCCTCGCCGCTGCCGCCTTCCAGTTTCCTCTGCATGAACCGGCGGTTGCCACGGTGCTGACCGGCACCGCCAAGCTGGCAAACCTGACGCGCAACCTCGAACTGCTCGACATCGAAGTGCCGGACACGGACTATGCCAGATACCGTCCCTATACGGTGGTGCAGGAGTTGGGATGAGGCTGGCGCCCCGCCGAAACGCCCGCTCTCGCAGGCCCCGGCTTCACAAACTTGCGATGCCAAAGGAGAACGAACATTCCATATTGACTAAGGTATGGAATTAATATTCCATACCTTCAAGGAACGGAACGGGAAGCGTTTGGCCACGGCAAGGGAGAAGCGGTGCGGTCGATGTGTCTCCGCCAGATCTTGGGAGGATTGGCGCGAAACACCGCTTGCATCGACAGGATCGATGCACTATCAAAACATCGTAACTGTTTTTTATTGATAAAGTTCTGTTTGGGCCGCGCCTATCCGGACGGAGCTACCGTAACGTTCAACGGGCGACTTAGGGAGGAATCCTAATGAAATTCGTGACCAGCATTCTCAACCGCCGCGCTGTGATGGCGCTGGCAGCAGCTTCGATGCTCGCCGGCGTGATGCATTCGGCGCCGGTTTCGGCGGCGGACGTGACCATTCCGATCATCGTCAAGGACACCACGTCCTTCTACTGGCAGATCGTTCTGGCCGGTGCCCGCAAGGCAGGCAAGGATCTCGGCGTCAACGTGCCCGAGCTCGGTGCCCAGGCTGAAACCGATGTCAACGGCCAGGTGTCGATCCTCGAGAACGCCGTTGCCAGCAACCCGGCGGCCATCGTCATTGCGCCGACCGAATTCAAGGCGCTTGGCAAGCCGATCGATGAAGCCGCCGCCAAGGTCAAGATTATCGGCATCGACTCAGGCGCCGACTCCAAGGCGTTCACCTCGTTCCTGACCACCGACAACGTGCAGGGTGGCCGCGTCGCCGCCGACGGCCTCGCAGCCGCCATCGGCGCCGCCAACGGCGGCAAGATCGAGGGTGACGTCGCCCTGATCACCAACGCACCTGGCGCCGGCTCGCTCGAACAGCGCAAGCAGGGCTTCACCGAACAGCTCAAGGCAAAATATCCGGGCCTGAAGCTGGTCGCCGACAAATATGCCGACGGCCAGGCCACCACCGGCCTCAACATCGCCACCGACCTGATCACTGCCAACCCGAACCTCAAGGGTATCTTCGCCTCCAACCTGATCATGGCGCAGGGCGTCGGTCAGGCCGTCGCCGAAAACAACCTCGGCGGCAAGCTGGCGCTGGTCGGTTTCGACAGCGACGAGAAGCTGATCAAGTTCCTCAACGACGGCGTCATTTCCGCCCTTGTCGTCCAGGATCCGTACCGGATGGGCTATGACGGCATCAAGACCGCGCTCGCTGCCTCGAAAGGCGAGAAGGTCGAGGCCAATGTCGACACCGGCGCCAATCTGGTGACCAAGGACAACATGAAAGAACCGAAGATCGACGCGCTGCTCAACCCGAAGCTCTGAGCATCGCATCCGCAATGGTTTCCGGGGCCCAGGCCCCGGAAACATCCGCCGCCGGCACAAGCTGCTTGGAAATCCGCGGGCTTAGGCTAGGCTGTTTTCCGGGCATATTTGCCCTGCCGCGTGCCAATCGTGAGGCCAATCTGGGAGGATTGTCATGACGTCGACGGCGCAGGAACTGCATCCGGCACCGGTGCTGGCACCAGGGCGGACCATCCTCGAATTGCGGGGGCTGGAGAAGCGCTATCCCGGCACCCACGCGCTGAAGCCGGTCAACCTCGCCTTCAAGTCTGGCGAGATCCACGCCATCGTCGGCGAGAATGGCGCTGGCAAATCGACCCTCATCAAGCTTTTGACCGGCGTCATGCCGCGCACCTCCGGAGAAGTCATCTGGGAAGGTCAGCCGGCAGCCCTGGCGACACCGCATGAGGCGATGGCGCTCGGCATCAATGCCGTGCATCAGGAAGTGGTGCTCTGCCGCCACCTGACGGTCGCCGCCAACATGTTCCTCGGCGAGGAGAATTCGCGCTTCGGCATCCTGCAGCAGCGGGCCATGGTCAAGGACGCGCAGAAGATCATCGACGATCTCGGCTTCGACCTGCCGGCGCATGTCACGCTGGGCGACCTCACCATCGGCCAGCAGCAGCTCATCGCGGCGGCCCGCGCCACCGTGCGCGGAACCAAGTTCCTGATCTTCGACGAACCCACGGCCTACCTGACCCGCAAGGAGGCCGACCAGCTGTTCACCCTGATCCGTCGCCTTAAAAGCGAAGGCGTGACGATCATCTATATCAGCCATCGCATGGAAGAGGTGTTCGAACTCGCCGACCGCGTTTCCGTGCTGCGCGACGGCACCCTGGTCGGCACCCGCAACATCGCCGAGACCAACGATGCCGAGTTGGTCAAGATGATGATCAACCGCTCGATCGAGCAGGTCTACCACAAGGAGCATTTCACCCCCGGCGCCGCGATCCTCGAGGCGAGGAACCTGTCCGGCAAGGGCTTTGAGGATGTCTCGATGACGGTTCGCGCCGGCGAGATCGTCGGGCTCTATGGTCTGATCGGCGCCGGGCGCAGCGAGTTCGTCACCACGCTTTACGGCCGCCACCGCAAATCAGCGGGCCAGATTTTCTGGGAAGGCAAGGAGGTCCAGGTCAATTCCGAGCATGATGCGATCAAGCTCGGCATGGCGCTGGCGCCGGAAAGCCGCCGCGACCAGGGTCTCTGTCTCAACCTGTCGGTCGGGCTCAATCTCAATCTGCCGATCTACAAGCGCATTTCGAACAATCTGTTGATTTCGAACGCGCAGGAAAAGACCCAAGCCGACCGCCAGATCGCCGATCTCCGCATCAAGACGCCGACGCGCGGCGCGCTGGCTTCCAGCCTTTCGGGCGGCAACCAGCAGAAGATCGTCATCGGCAAATGGCTGGCCCATGGCGCCAAGCTGTTCATCTTCGACGAACCGACGGTCGGCGTCGATGTCGGCACCAAGGCCGAGATCTACCGCCTGTTCGGCGCACTGTTGTCGAAAGGCGCCGGCATCATCCTGATCTCGTCCTATCTGCCGGAAGTCTACGAGCTCGCCGACACGCTGCACGTTTTCCGGCGCGGCAAACTGGTGGCGACGCACGGTTTTCGCGCCGCCAGCCACGAGGACATTCTCACGCAGGCGCTCGCCGAGAAACAAGAAAAGCTGGGAGGACAGATATGAGCACCGAGGCGATTGCTGTCGAGAAACCGAAGCGCAACTACAACGTCCTGTTTGGGCTGACGCTGTTGGCGCTGCTGGTTCTGCTGTGGATCGTGCTTTCCGTGGCGACGCCAAGCTTCGCCTCGGGCAACAACCTGGCCAATCTTTTGCGGCAGGGCTCGATGATCGCCATCATGGCGGTCGGCCAGACTTTCGTCATCATCACCGGTGGCATCGACCTGTCCGTCGGCGCCGTGGTCGGCTTCGCCACCGTCGTCGTCGCCATGATGATCAATGCCGGTTTCCCCATCTGGCTCGCCATTCTGGTGACGCTGCTGGTCGGCGTTGGCATCGGCATGTTTCACGGCTTCGGCATCGTCAAGATGGGCCTGCCACCCTTCATCATCACGCTGGCGACATTGACCTCGCTGCGCGGCATCGGCTTGCTGATGACCAATGGCAACTCGATCAACATCAACAGCGACACCTTCACCGCGTTCTCGCGCAATTCCTTCGTCGGCATCCCCAATCTGTTCTGGATGGTCATCCTGGTCGGCATTCCGGCCTATGTTTTCCTCCACCACAGCCGCTGGGGCCGGTATCTGTTCTCGGTCGGCTCCAACGCCGAGGCCTCGCGCCTTTCCGGCGTCAACGTCCAGCGGACCATCTACATGGCCTACACGCTGTCGGGTCTCTGCGCGGCCTTCGTCGGCGTGCTGCTTGCCGCCCGCATCGGCATCGGCAATCCGACCCAGGCCGAAGGCTGGGAACTGCAGGCCATCGCCTCGTCGGTGATCGGCGGCACCTCGCTGTTCGGCGCCGTCGGCTCCGTCCATGGCCCGTTGCTCGGCGCCTTCATCCTCGCCACCATCAACAACGGCGCCAATCTGCTCAACGTCAACTCGTTCTGGCAGCGCATCATCACCGGCGCGCTGATCATCATCATCGTCTACTTCGACGGACTGCGCCGCCGCGGCAAGTAGACCGCCCTCAATCAATCGTCGGCCCGACATTACTGCCGGGCCGGCGATTTCATGACAAGACTGGATTGAAGCATGAAAGCCGTCATCTGCCGCTCGCCCGGCGATCTTGTCCTGGAAGATCGTCCCGCACCCGGCTCGCCACCACCCGGCTGGGCGCTGGTGGCGGTCAGCCATGTCGGCATCTGCGGCACCGACTACCATATCTTCGAGGGCAAGCACCCGTTCCTCGCCTATCCCCGCATCATGGGCCATGAAGTGTCGGGAACCGTGGTCGAGGCCGGTGAAGGTGTGGATATGGTCGTTGGCGAGCCAGTCGTCATCAACCCCTATCTTTCCTGCGGCAGGTGCATCGCTTGCCGGCACGGCAAGCCGAACTGCTGCGTCAGGATCGAGGTGCTCGGCGTCCATCGCGACGGCGCCATGTGCGAACGGATACTGGTGCCGGCGCAAAATCTTTATCCGGCAAACGGTCTGTCGCTGGCGGACGCCGCCGCCGTCGAGTTCCTCGCCATCGGCGCGCATGCCGTGCGGCGCTCACGCGCCGATCCCGGCGCCCGCACGCTGGTCATCGGCGCCGGTCCGATCGGGCTCGGCACGGCCATCTTCGCCCGCATCGCCGGGCTCGACGTGACGCTGCTCGACATGAGCAGCGAAAGGCTCGCCTTCGCCGCGAGCGAGCTCGGCTTCCAGACCCTCGACGGCTCGCGCGGCGCGGTACCAGATCTGGTCGAGGAAGCAACCGGCGGCGAAGGCTTCGAAATGGTTTTCGACGCCACCGGCAACACCCAGTCTGTGCAGTCGGCCTTCGCCCATGTCGCGCATGGTGGAACATTGGTGCTGGTCAGCGTCGTCAAGGACGACATCGTCTTTTCCGATCCGGAATTCCACAAGCGAGAGATGACGCTGATCGGCAGCCGCAATGCGCTGCGCGCCGACTTCGATCACGTCGCGGCCTCGATCCGCAACGGCGCGGTGCCATTGGCCAAGCTTGTCACCCACCGCACATCGCTCACCGAAACGCCGCGCGATCTCTCGCGCTGGGCACACGAGAAATCCGGCCTGATCAAGGCTGTGATCGAGGTCGGGTCATAACATGGCAGGCGGTGAGCCCGGCCCGAATTGACGACGCCCCACGCAGGTCGAAGGCGGTCTCAAACGCCAAGCCGCTGGTCTCGTATTAAGGCCGGCACTCCCTACAGCGCCGACAGCTTCAGTTCCACCCGCTCGGCCGGGAAGCGCGACTCGGAAAACTGGATCGGCTGGCCGTCGGGCGTAACGTTGACGGCGACCGTGACCAGCACGATGGCGCCCGGCTGCAGGTCGAGATCGGCAAGGTCGGCAGCGTCGGCATGGCGCGCCGACAGCACGGTCGATTGGCGGAGATAATCGTCTATCCCGAAACGCGCCAGCGATGCGGTGATCGAACCGGTCTCCGCCATCGCGGCATCGATGCCGGCAAAGCGCCCCGCTTCGAACCAGCCGGCGGCGCGTGACACCGGCCGCCCATCGGCTTCGCCGCGCGTCTCCAGCCGTATCACATCGGCCCCCGTGGCAAGGCCAAGACCCTCGGCGACGCGCTGGCTGGCCGGCTCGACCGACGAGGCGAGCAGGACGATGTGCCTTTCCGACGTCTGCCCTTGCAGACCCGTCGAAAAACGCGTGCGCGCGCCGATCGGATAGGACAGCCGTTTGCGCGACAGCACGAAGGTGCCGCGCCCCTGCTCGGCCCGCAGTATTCCTTCCTGCACGAGGGCGGATATGGCGCTGCGCACGGTGTGACGGTTGACGCCGTAGCGCTCGGCCAGCGCTACCTCCGGCGGCAGCGCGGCATTCTCGGCGAAATCGCCAATGGCGATCGCGTGCAGGATCTTGTCGGCAATCTGCCGCCAGAGCGAGACGCCACTGCGCCGCTCGATTCTGTCAGCTGCCAGCCGCCCGATCATCATTTGCCCGCAGCCTTCTATCGCTTGTCATCCACCCGTCATGGACTCGCGTTAGATAATGGGTATAATTTGTATAGATGTCTATATCAATAGACAAATTTAGACAAGAGGAATGTCGTTCATGCGAGGACAGGAAGCCCGCGACCAGGCCGAGCGCAAGGCCGCCATGGCAACACTGGCGCAATCCAGCGGCGATGACATCGTCCGGCTCTGGAACGAGGCCGGCCTGCCCTCGGAAGCTGAACTGCTGCGCGGCCCCGAGACCGGCCTGGTGACCATGCGCGGCCGCATCGGCGGTGGCGGCGCGCCCTTCAATGTCGGCGAGGCGACCGTTACCCGGGCCACCGTCAGGCTGCCGTCCGGGCAGGTCGGCCATTGCTATGCGCTTGGCCGCGACAGGCAGAAGGCAAGGCTGGCGGCCATCGCCGACGCGCTGTGGCAGGACCCGGCCCGCCGCAACGAGATAGAGACCAAAATCATCGCGCCCCTGCAGGCGGCGCTGACCACAGCGCATGAACGGCGCCGCGCCGAGACGGCGGCGACGAAGGTGGATTTCTTCACAATGGTTCGCGGAGAAGATTGATGGACGCAGCTGTGCAATCGATCGAGGGCGGTTTCGCCGATCCGGTCTTCAACGCCCAGACCGTGTTCCGCGCCGTCATGGACGCGATGGCGCGGCCGGGTAGCGTGCAGCCGCTGCCGGCCTTCGCCCGCCCGCCGGCGCCGCTCTCGGCAACCGCCGGCGCCATAGCACTGGCGCTTTGCGACAACGACACCCCGCTCTGGCTTGACCCTGCACTGCAAACCTCCGCCGCGATCAGATCCTGGCTTGGTTTCCATTCTGGCGCACCACTGGCCAACACACCGGCCGATGCGCATTTCGCATTTGTCGCCACGCCGGCCGAGATGATGGCACTCGATGGTTTTTCGCAAGGCACGCAGGACTATCCCGATCGCTCGACCACGCTGATCCTGCAAGTCGGCGATCTTGCTTCGGGCGCCCCGTTGCTGCTCGAAGGCCCTGGCATCGAGACCAGCATCACGATCGCACCGGCCCGGATGCCGCGTCATTTCGTCGAGCAGTGGAAACAGAATATCAAGCGCTTTCCGCGCGGCGTCGACATCATCCTCGCCACCGTGGACGGCATCGCCTGCCTGCCGCGCACGACGCGCATCAAGACGATGGAGGCGTAGGATGTATGTCGCGGTAAAAGGTGGCGAAGCCGCAATTGCCAACGCGCACGGCCTGCTTGCCGACCGCCGGCGCGGCGACCGTTCCGTGCCTGCACTTCGGCTCGATCAGATCGTCGAGCAGCTGGCGCTCGGCGTCGACCGGGTGATGAGCGAAGGCTCGCTCTACGACCGTGAACTGGCGGCACTGGCCATCGTCCAGGCGCGCGGCGATATGATCGAGGCGATCTTCCTGGTGCGCGCTTATCGCACCACGCTGCCGCGCTTCGGCTACACAAAGCCGATCGACACCGCCAACATGCTGGTCGAACGGCGCGTGTCGGCAACCTACAAGGACCTGCCCGGCGGCCAGCTGCTTGGGCCCACATTCGACTATACCCACCGGCTGCTCGATCCGGAGCTTGCCGCCGGCGCCGATGTCGCCGAGCCCTTGCGGCGCGAGACGGAAGCGGAAGCCATGCCGCGCGTGTCGGCGATCCTCGCCCGCGAAGGCCTGATCGAGCCGGACGGCGAGATGCCGCAGGATCATGTTCCCGGCGACATCACCCGCGAGCCGCTGGAGTTCCCGATGGCGCGCGACATCCGCCTGCAGGCGCTGTCACGCGGCGACGAAGGTTTTCTGCTGGCGCTCGGCTACTCCACCCAGCGCGGCTATGCCCGCAACCATCCCTTCGTCGGCGAGATCCGCATCGGCGAGGTGGAGCTGGAACTGCAGGTGCCCGAACTGCCCTTCGCGGTGCCGCTCGGCACAGTGCGGGTCACCGAATGCCAGATGGTCAACCAGTTCAAGGGTTCCGCCAAGGCGCCGCCGCAATTCACCCGCGGCTACGGCCTCGTCTTCGGCCAGAGCGAGCGCAAGGCGATGGCGATGGCGCTCTGCGACCGGGCGTTGCGCGCCAGCGAGCTGGGTGAGGATGTCGTCGCCGCCGCCCAGGACGAGGAGTTCGTCATCTCGCATTCCGACAATGTCCAGGCGACCGGCTTCGTCGAGCATCTGAAGTTGCCGCACTATGTCGACTTCCAGGCCGAACTCGACCTCGTGCGCCGCATGCGAGCCGAATATGAAGCCCGTGAAAATCCAGTGAAGGCGGAAGAGAAAAGGGAGGCTGCGGAGTGATGCTAATGGCCGCCGCCATCAACCAAGCCGCCGCCGTAACCACCACTTGCGCCGGCAACAGTCTCGCCCTGCGCGCCATCTTTCGGCGTGGGAAGAACCATTCTTCGAAGGACAAAGGCAACCACGCCGGCGAAAACCAGCAGCAGGATTCCGATGTGTATCCATCCGGTTTGGGTCATCTGAACTTGGCCCTGTTTCCGCGCATTGGAAGTCAATTCAATAGCATAGAGCGGATGTGATCGCCATGACCGACATCGCCACCTACAACTTCGCCTATCTCGACGAGCAGACAAAGCGGATGATCCGCCGGGCGATCCTCAAGGGCATCGCCATCCCCGGCTATCAGGTGCCGTTCGCTTCGCGCGAAATGCCGATGCCCTATGGCTGGGGCACCGGCGGCGTCCAGGTCACCGCCTCGATCATCGGCCCCGACGATGTGCTCAAGGTCATCGACCAGGGTGCCGACGACACCACCAACGCAGTCTCCATTCGTGCCTTCTTCAAGAAGGTCGCCAATGTCGCGGTGACGACCGACACCGCCAGCGCCACCATCATCCAGACCCGCCACCGCATCCCCGAACATCCGCTGACGGCGGGCCAGGTGCTGGTCTACCAGGTGCCGATCCCGGAGCCACTGCGCTTCCTCGAGCCGCGCGAGACCGAAACGCGCAAGATGCACGCGCTGGAGGAATACGGCCTCATGCATGTCAAGCTCTACGAGGACATCGCCGGGCATGGCCGCATCGCCACCACCTATGCCTATCCAGTCAAGGTCGAGGGCCGCTATGTGATGGACCCGTCGCCAACGCCGAAATTCGACAATCCCAAGATGCACCGCTCGCCGGCCCTGCAGCTGTTCGGCGCCGGCCGCGAAAAGCGCATCTACGCGGTGCCGCCCTTCACCAGCGTGGTCAGCCTCGACTTCGAGGATCATCCGTTCGAGGTGCAGACCTTCGACCAACCCTGCGCGTTGTGCGCGGCCGAGAATGTCTATCTCGACGAGGTCATTCTCGACGACCATGGCGGCCACATGTTCGTCTGCTCCGACACCGATCACTGCGAGAAGCGGCGTGAAGAGGGCCATCGCGGCCATCTTGCCCCGGAAACCCACCTTGCCCCAGGAAACATGGAGCCGGCGCAATGACCGACGAACCATTGCTGCGCGTCTCGGCGCTTTCCAAATTCTACGGCTCGCGCGTCGGCTGTGACAACGTCTCCTTCGACCTGTGGCCGGGCGAAGTTCTGGCGGTGGTCGGCGAATCCGGCTCCGGCAAGACGACGCTGCTCAACTGCCTGTCGACACGGCTGCTGCCCTCCTCCGGCACCGCTAGCTACCGCATGCGCGACGGCCAGTTCCGCGAACTCTACCGCATGAGCGAGGCCGAGCGCCGCTTTTTGATGCGCACCGACTGGGGTTTCGTCCACCAGAACCCAGCGGATGGCCTGCGCATGACGGTGTCGGCCGGAGCCAATGTCGGCGAACGACTGATGGCTGTGGGTGATCGCCATTACGGCAAGATCCGCGCCACGGCCGTCGACTGGCTGTCGCGCGTCGAGATCGACGAGGACCGCATCGACGACGAGCCCCGCGCCTTTTCCGGCGGCATGCGCCAGCGCCTGCAGATTGCCCGCAACCTCGTCACCGGGCCACGCCTGGTGTTCATGGACGAACCGACCGGCGGCCTCGACGTCTCGGTGCAGGCGCGCCTGCTCGACCTGTTGCGCGGTCTGGTCACCGATCTTGGTCTCGCCGCCATCGTCGTCACCCACGACCTCGCCGTGGCACGCCTGCTGTCGCAACGCATGATGGTGATGAAGGACGGCCGCGTCATCGAAAGCGGCCTCACCGACCGTGTGCTCGATGACCCGCGCGCGCCCTACACCCAGCTTCTCGTTTCTTCCATTTTGCAGGTCTAGCCGCGTGATCCCGAAAAGTGGAAGGCGGTTTTCGGACCAGATCATGCGGCAAAGCAAAGGACACTGACATGGCAACCCCGCTCGTCGTCTCCGACGTCGCCAAGAGCTTCACCATGCATCTGCGCGACGGTATCAAATTGCCTGTCGTCGCCGGTGTCTCGTTCTCGATCAGGGCCGGCGAATGCACCGTGCTTGGCGGCCCGTCCGGCGCTGGCAAGAGCTCGATCCTCAAGATGCTCTACGGCAACTACGCCGTCGACGAGGGTCAGATCATCGTCAGCCATGACGACGGCCTGATCGACCTTGCCACCGCCAGCCCGCGCACCGTGCTTGCGGTGCGCCGCCAGACCATCGGCTATGTCAGCCAGTTCCTGCGCACCGTGCCGCGCGTCCCGGCGCTGGATGTCGTCGCCGAGCCGCTGGTCGAGCGCGGAGAGGACCGCGAGAGCGCGCGCGACAAGGCGCGCGCCTTGCTGGCGCAACTCAACCTGCCGGAGAAACTCTGGGCGCTGCCGCCGGCGACCTTCTCCGGTGGCGAGCAGCAGCGCGTCAACATCGCGCGCGGCTTCATCACCGAGCACCCGATCCTGCTGCTCGACGAGCCGACCGCCTCGCTCGACGCCAGGAACCGCGACGTGGTGATCCAACTCATCGCTGGCAAGAAGACGGCGGGCGTCGCCCTGCTCGGCATCTTCCACGACCACGACGTGCGCGAGGCGGTTGCCGACCGCATCATTGACGTCACCGTTTTTGCCCCGGGAAAAATCGCCGCATGACCAGGAAATTATCGGAAGCGCCACTGGTCCACCCGACGGCGGAGATACAGAACTCGACACTTGGCCGCTGGACCGAGATCGCCGACCGCAGCCGGGTTTCCGAAAGCGAACTCGGCGATTACTCCTACATGATGCAGGACTGCGCCGTCTGGTGCGCGACGATCGGCAAGTTTTCCAACATTGCGGCAAGCGTGCGCATCAACGCCACCAACCACCCGACATGGCGGCCGACGCTACACCATTTCACCTATCGCGCCTCCGACTATTGGGACGATGCCGAGCACGAGAGCGAATTCTTCGCCCAGCGCCGCGCCAAGCGCGTCACCATTGGTCATGACACCTGGCTCGGTCACGGCTCGACCATCCTGCCTGGCGTCACTGTTGGCGATGGCGCGGCGGTCGGCGCCGGAGCGGTCGTCTCGAAGAATGTCGCGCCCTACACCATCGTCGGCGGCGTGCCGGCGAAACCGATCCGCGAGCGCTTCGACCGCCGCACCGCCGAGCGCTACCAGGCGCTTGCCTGGTGGGACTGGGACCACGCAAGGCTGCGCGCCTCGCTCGATGATTTTCGGTCGCTTGAGGCCGAAGCCTTCCTGGAGAAATATGGCGGGTAGAGCAATTGCAGGAAAAGTGGGAAACGGTTTTCCGTCCGGAATTGCGTTAGACAACGAGAGATAGGCCATCACATCATCGTCATGGGCGAACCTGTTTCATATCCCTGACACATCGCCGGGGCAGGACGCGGTCTTTCCCTTGGAGATCGCAATGCCTGTTTCTGTCAGACCGTCGCTCGCCGGATTCTTTGCCGGCTCCAATCCGACCCCTCCGGTGCATCTCGGCACCCGCTATGACACGTCGGGCAATTTCCTGATCGAGCCCGGCAATACGGTTGTCAGCCACCTGGTCAGCGGTTCGCCATCCGAGGCCGTGGTGCTTGCGGTGCGCGACCGGATGCTGGCGATGCCCGACGCCGACCGGCTCGCCTTCACGCCCGTCTCCAGCCTGCACATGACGCTTTTCCAGGGCATCATCGAATACCGCCGCCGCTTGCCCTACTGGCCGCGGGACGTACCGCTCGACACCAGCATCGACGCGATGACCCGCCTCTATCTGGAACGGCTGAAAGGCTTCGAGGGCCTTGGCCCGTTCAACATCAAGGTGGTCGAAGTCGTACCGACGGGACTCACCGTTGCCGGCGCGACGGACGAGGACGTGGGCATCATGCGTGCCTGGCGCGATGCCTTGGCCGTGCCGTTCGGATACCGGCACCCCGATCACGACGCTTACGTCTTCCACATCACCTTTGCCTATCAGATCCAGCGTCTTGCCGACGACAGGGCGGCTGAATGGCAAGCATTGTTCGATGACTCTCTCGCGCTTTTCGCGCGGCAGGCGCCGGTGATCGAGATCAGGACGCCTGCCTTCTGTGCATTCCGCGACATGAAGCACTTCGAGGAGTTGCTTGTGCTCGGCTGATCGCTCTGAAAGGGACGCCAGACGCCGCGTCTGTGGGCGGTAACAAAACTGACATCAATCCGACACCGCAGGTTCATGGCGCTGCGCTAGCGAAGGCCAACAGACCTTCAACCGCGACTGGACTGGAACCTGCCCATGTCAGCAACGTCAGCCACGCTCGAAATCCGCGGCGTCTCTCGCCGATTTGGCAAGAACATCGCCGTCAGCAATGTCGACATTTCCATCCCGCAAGGTCAGATGGTCGGCATTATCGGCCGTTCCGGAGCCGGCAAATCGACCCTTTTGCGCATGATCAACCGTCTCATCGATCCCAGCCAGGGGTCGATTTTTTTTGACGGCGCCGAGGTTTCCCAGCTGCGTGGTTCGCCGTTGCGGCGCTGGCAGCGCGACTGCGCCATGATCTTCCAGCAGTTCAACCTGGTGCCGCGCCTCGATGTGCTGACCAACGTGCTGCTCGGCAAGCTGAACCACCGTTCGACCATCACCAATCTGTTCGGTATGTTCTCGCGCGCCGAGTGCGCCGAGGCGGTTGCGGCGCTGGAGCGGCTCGATATCGCCCGCACGGCACTGCAGCCCGCCGGCACCTTGTCGGGCGGCCAGCAGCAGCGCGTCGCCATCGCGCGTGCCATGATGCAGCAGCCCAGGGTTATCCTCGCCGACGAGCCGATCGCTTCGCTCGACCCGCTCAACGCCAAGGTGGTGATGGATTCGCTGCAGGATATCAATCTGCGCGACGGCATCACCGTCGTCACCAATCTTCACACGCTGGATACCGCCCGCACCTATTGCAACCGCATCATCGGCATGGCTGCCGGCAAGGTCGTCTTCGATGGCCCGCCGGAAGAGCTCAACCGCGAGGCCGTGCGTCTCGTCTATGGCGCCGACAGCAACGGCGCCGAAATCTCCGAGGCCATCACCTCGACCAGCGTTGCCATCAAGCAAAAGATCGCCGCATCCGCCGGACCGCTCGAGCCCGCATTCCCGGGTTACTGAACCCATGGTCCCGAACCGAAGGTCCGCGTTAGCGAAACTTGGAATCCGGTTTTCGGGAAAGACCACGGGCCAGAAAAGAGCGGTTGGGATCGCCCGCCCGCGTCAAGGGCACCTGTCGAAATCAAGAACGCTGCCGGCGCGGGGCCGGAACCTACAGGAGAGAGATCAGATGTTCAGGAAGATGGTTTTTGGCGCCGTTTCGGTGCTCGCAATGGCGACCAGCATGGCTCATGCCGCCGATATGAAGGAATTTCGCGTCGGCATTCTCGGCGGTGAAAACGAAACCGACCGGCTGCGCAACTATCAGTGCCTCGCCGACCACCTGAAGGCCGAATTCGGCTTCGAGAAAGTGTCGCTGTTCCCGGCCGCCGACTATGACGGTGTCATCCAGGGCCTGCTCGGCGGCACGCTCGACTTCGCCGAGCTCGGCGCTTCCGGCTACGCCAGCGTCGTTCTCAAGGACCCGAAGGCCGTCACCCCGATCCTCACCACCCAGCAGACCGACGGCGCGACCGGCTATTATTCGATCGGCCTGGCGCTCAAGTCCTCCGGCATCACCGACATCAAGTCGGCCAAGGGCAAGAAGCTTGGCTACGCCGATCCGGATTCGACTTCCGGCTATCTGATCCCGCTGACCCAGATTCCGAAGGATACCGGCGCCTCCAACGAAACCTTCTTCGCTTCGACCCAGTTCAATGGTGGCCACGAGAACAACGTTCTGGCCGTGCGTGACGGCAAGGTCGACGTGGCGGTGGACGATTCCTCCGGCATCGGCGACTTCAAGGATGGCTACACCTCCGGCACCTTCCACAAGGAAGTCGCCAAGGGTGCCGTCGACCCCAACGACTTCGTCGAAGTCTGGCGCTCGGGCCTGATCCCGAACGGCCCGCTGGTCGTGCGCACTGCGCTCGGCGACGACATGACCGCGAAGCTTGCCGACTTTTTCACGCAGCTCCCCAAGAAGGACAAGGCCTGCTTCGAAGGCATCGAAGGCGGCGATTTTACCGGCTACGTCCCGGTGAAGCCGGACTTCTACAACGTCATCGTCGAAGCCCGTAAGGCAGCCATCGGCGGCTAACGGTAAAATCAGGAAGGACGGTGTTACTAAAGCGACGTGCGTCCACTTGGACGCACAAAGTACGCTTTAGCACTTTAGATTGCCGCATCGGACTTTCCGAAGATCGGACTTCGATTTTCGGGCCGATGCGGCGGCACCGCCCTTTTTGCATCTCCGATCATGACCCTTTCCTTGACCGCTCATTCAGACGCGACGCACCAGGCAGCCGATGCCTGGCGACGCCAGACATCCTTGCGCCGGCTCTATACGGCCATCGGTGTCGGCCTGCTCATTGTCGCGCTCTGCGGCTCCATGTGGTTCGCCGACGAAGCCAACGCCGGGCATTTCTTCGACCGGCTGCCGCACATACTGGACTTCCTGAGCTGGCTCGTCCCCAAGGACTGGAACGATGTCTGGCGGGCGATGTTCGACGTCGCCTCCCCACACGACACCGGCACCCAGGAATTCAACTTCCCGCTCGGCCGCGCCTATGTCTGGGGCAGCTTCTACATCCCCGAATATTTCGAGTTGATGCTGACCACGCTGAACGTGGCGCTGGTCTCGACCTTCATCGGTTTCGTCTTTGCCGTGCCGTTCTCCTTCATCGCGGCGCGCAACCTGACGCCGCATCCGGTGCTGCGGCTGATCGTCAAGCGCTTCATGGAACTGCTGCGCGCTTTTCCCGAGATCGTCATCGCCGGTCTGTTCGCGGCCATTGTCTCGATCGGCCCGATCGCCGCCATCATCGCCATCGGCCTGCATTCGATCGGCGCGCTGGGCAAGCTGTTCTACGAGATCAACGAGAACATCGACATGCGCGCCGAGGAAGGCTTGCGAGCGGTCGGCGCCAACTGGTTCGAGCGGATGCGCTTTGCCGGCCTGCCGCAGGTGCTGCCCAACTTCATGTCCTACACACTGCTGCGAATCGAGATCAACGTGCGCATCTCCACCATCATGGGAGCGGTCGGCGGCGGCGGTATCGGCGAAGAGCTGAAGTTGTCCATCTCCCGCGGCTTCGGGGCCAAGACGATAGCCTTGGTGCTGCTCCTGTTCACCACGATTTTCATCGTCGACCAGTTCTCCGCCTGGCTGCGTCGCAAGCTTGTCGGCGAGCAAGCGTTCATGGTTGGAGCTTAACCGATGACCACCATGACCGCCGATCAGATCCAGTCGATCGAGGAGCGCTTTCCGCACGTGTTCCGGCGCCCATTCCACCAGCGTTTCGGACCGCTGCTGTTGCTTGGAGGCACCCTTGTCTACCTCCTCTACGCCCTGTGGTTCTTCAACCTGCCGCAGGTGATGCGGGACTCGCACTGGGAGCGCCTGCCGCTGTTCCTGACCCAATGGATCAGCTACGACGTGCAGCCGATCTTCCGCCTCGACGAACCGCAGATCACCGCCAAATATCCTCGCTTCTCGGTGCTCGGCCCGGACCCACATCCGGACTGGGTCAAGACCAATGCCGACGGTTCGGTGACGATCCTGATCGATGGCGCCGCCAAGTCGGTCACCTTCAACAAGATGCAAGCAACGATCATTGCCAACGGTGAGACCGTGCCAGTCGCGCTGGACACCGGCAAGCCGCTGATCTCCGGCCCGGTTCCCGACTGGATCATCGCGCATGAGGACGAGGTCGTCGCCGACATGGGATTTGCCGGCGAGGTCCGTGTCGCCGCCGACCGCGTCAAGATACGCAAGCGCTTCCTCGGCTGGGCGAATTTTGTCTTCGATACCCGCTCGCCGTTCTTCGGCAAACCGGCGGGCGAAGTGGCCTCGCTCATCGTTTCCGGGCCCGAACTCAAGCCGGGCACGTCCAATCTGGCGCTGGCCGGCGACAACATCTGGAACAACGCCCAGTGGCAGCATGGCGATGTCTGGACGAAGCTCTTGCAGACCATCGTCATGGCCTTTCTCGGCACCGCTCTTGGCGGCATCGTCGCCTTCCCGCTCGCTTTCTTCGCCGCCCGCAACATCACGCCCAGCCGGCTGGTCAACCAGGTGCTGAAGCGCTTCTTCGACTTCATGCGCTCGATCGACATGCTGATCTGGGCGCTGTTCTTCACCCGCGCCTTCGGGCCGGGTCCGCTGGCCGGCAGCGCCGCGATCTTCTTCACCGAGATCGGCACGCTCGGCAAAACCTATTCCGAGGCGCTGGAGAACATCGACGACAAGCCGCGCGAGGGTGTCGTCTCGACCGGCGCCAACGGCCTTCTGGTGCAGCGCTATGGCGTGCTGCCGGAAGTGATCCCGGTGTTCATCAGCCAGACGCTCTACCAGTGGGAATCCAACACCAGGGGCGCGACCATCATCGGTGCCGTCGGCGCCGGCGGCATCGGCCTAAAGCTGTGGGAAGCGATGCGCACCAACTCCAACTGGGCCAACGTCTTCTACATGGTGCTGCTGACGCTGGTCGTCGTCTTTGTCTTCGACACATATCGAATTTCCTGCGCCGCAGGCTGAGCCGGACGATCCATGACTACAACCGGATCCAGACCGAGCAGAAGTAACCGGTTCGGCGCCTCAGGGTGTGTTGAGATTCAGGTCAGGCCGAGTCGAAGACGGGCGCGAAGCGACCAAACAAGGTGGTTTCCGAGAACCGGAGCGGAGCGTACTCGAAGTACGTGAGTACCGGAAGCGCAGGAAGCCGCCACTTGCAGACCGGCCTCACCTGAATATCAGGCATACCCTAAGCGGCTTTCTTCCACCCGTTCCTGATATGCTTGTAACCGTCGCGGTAGACGGCTTCCGGGCTCTCGAAAAAATCGCGCCACACCTTGGTCGCCGCCGCCAAGTCCTTGAGCGAGCGGCCGAAGGCTTCGATCGTTAGCCAGTCGTCATAGCCGCTCTTGCGGATCGCCGCGAACGTCTCTCTCCACGGAATATTGCCACGCCCCGGCACGCCGCGATCATTCTCCGAAATGTGGACATGCACGACATTCCCGCAGTGCTTTGTGTAGGCGCCGATCGGGTCGGCCTCCTCGATATTGGCATGGAAGGTGTCGTACATCGCCTTGATGTGCGGCCGGTCGATGGCGTCGATATGCTCTGACAGATCCGTCATCGTGTTGAGAAGATAGCATTCGAAGCGGTTGAGCGCCTCGAGCCCGATGGTGACGCCCTTCTTGCCGGCATGGTCGCCGATGGCGCGTTGCGAAGCGACCGAGCGCTTCTTCTCGGCGGCCGTCGGCCCGGCGCCCGAAAAAGCGCCGAGCGTCGAATGCAGCGGGCCGCTCAACTTGTTCGCGCCAAGCGCCTGCGCGCAGTCGATCGCCCATTTCATGTAGTCGATGCCGGCTTTGCGCGTTGCCGCATCCGCCGAGATCAGGTTCATCGCCGGATCGCCCATGGCTGAAACCGCGGTCCGCTCGAGCCCGATGCGATCGAGCAATTCGCCGAGTTTCCTGTAGTCGTCCGGCGTGCCGGCAAAGATCGGTATCTCGACGCCATCGAAGCCGGTCGCCTTGATGTCGCGAAGCAGCGGCTCGTGTTTCTTCGACACCGCCGTCGTCCACAAGAACATGCACATGCCGATCTTCATCGACGCCCCTCCCAATTTGACTGCCGGTTGTTTCCCCAGCCGGCTTTGCCACAAAGTCTCCCCGCCTTGCCTTCGCTTCGCTGTGGCCAGGCACCCCCACCCGGCCGCTTCGCGGCCACCTTTCCCGTTGGGAGAAGAGGCGAATATTCGCGCCTACGATCTCCTCTCCCTTCGGGGAGAGGTCGGATTGCCCGATTGCCCTCAGCAATCCGGGCGAGGAGGACCCTCGTGACCCGCTGCGCGCTTAAAGCTTCGTCCACGCTCCATTCTTCTTCGACGACTTCACGCAAGCCTCGATGAATGCCATGCCCTCGACGCCATCCTGAATGGTCGGGAAGACGACATCCTTTGCCGGCTTGCCGCCTTTGCGCCGTGCCGCGCGGATCGCCCGCGCCGCCTCCTGGTAGATGTTGGCGAAGCCTTCGAGATAGCCTTCCGGATGGCCCGACGGAACGCGGCTGACACGCCCCGCTACCGGCAGCGCGCCGGCGCCATTTCGCGTGATCAGCTGCTTCGGCTGGCCGAACGGCGCGTACCAGAGATAGTTCGGGTCGGCCTGCACCCATTCCAGCCCACCCTTCGAGCCGTAGATGCGCAGCTTAAGCCCGTTCTCATGGCCCGGCGCCACCTGGCTTGCCCAGATCATGCCCTTGGCCGGATGAGTCTTGCCGGCCGGTTTGAAGCGCAGCATGACGTTGACGTTGTCGTCGAGCAGCCGGCCCGGCACGAAGGCGTCGAGATCGGCCGACAAGGAAGCGAGTTCCAGCCCGGACACGAAACGGGCGAGGTTATAGGCGTGCGTGCCGATGTCGCCGAGCGCGCCCCCGGCGCCCGCCTGCTTCGGGTCGCCGCGCCACGACGCCTGCTTCTGGCCGGTGGCGGCAAGGTCCTCGGTCAGCCAGTCCTGCGGATACTCCGACTGCACGATGCGGATGTCGCCGAGCACGCCCTTGGCCACCATCTCGCGCGCCTGCCGTACCATTGGATAGGCGGTGTAGTTGTGGGTGAGCACGAACACCTTGCCGGTCTTCTGGACGATCGCCGCGAGCTTCTTGGCCTCGGCCAGCGTCGTTGCCAGCGGCTTGTCGCAGATGACGTGGATGCCAGCCTCGAGGAAGGCCTTCGCCGCCGGCACATGCACATTGTTGGGCGTGACGATGGCCACCGCCTCGATGCCGTCGGGCCGTTTGGCTTCGGCCTTGGCCATCTCGGCGTAGGAGGCGTAGCTGCGATCCGGATCGAGCCCGAGTTCGGCGGCCGATGCCTTGGCCCGCTCGGGATTCGCCGACAGCGCACCGGCCACCAGCACGAAATCATTGTCCATGCGCGCCGCGATCCGGTGCACCGCGCCGATGAAGGCGCCTTGCCCGCCACCGACCATGCCGTAGCGGATCGGGCCGCCTCCCGTTTCCGACTTCGATGCGCCGACCATGTTTTGCTCCCTCGTTGTTTCACTCCCCTTTGAGGGGAGGTCGATCCGCGCAGCGGATCGGGTGGGTCGTAGAGGCAGAGCTCGGCGTGAACCGACCCCACCCGGCCCGTCGGGCCACCCTCCCCTCGAGGGGAGGGAAAGTAGCGTTAAATCCCCATCATGGCGCGCAGCACCTTCTTGTCGGTGGCGCCACCGGCGAAGTCGTCAAATGCCTTTTCCGTCACCCGGATGATGTGGTGCTCGATGAAGGGTGCGCCTTCGGCAGCACCGTCCTCAGGATGCTTCAGGCAGCACTCCCACTCCAGCACCGCCCAGGAATCGTAATTGTACTGCGTCAGCTTGGAAAAGATGCTGCCAAAATCCACTTGCCCGTCGCCGAGCGAGCGGAAGCGGCCGGCGCGGTTGGTCCAGCTCTGGTAGCCCGAATAGACGCCCTGCCGGCCGGTCGGGTTGAACTCGGCGTCCTTGACGTGGAACGCCTTGATGCGCTCGTGGTAGATGTCGATGAATTCGAGATAGTCGAGCTGCTGCAACAGGAAGTGCGACGGATCGTAATTGATGTTGCAGCGCTTGTGGCCGCCAACCGCGTCGAGGAACATCTCGAAGGTCGCGCCGTCGAACACGTCCTCGCCGGGATGGATCTCGTAGCCGACATCGACGCCATTGTCCTCATAGACATCCAGGATCGGTTTCCATCGCTTGCCGAGTTCGGCGAACGCCTCCTCGATCAGGCCGGCCGGCCGCTGCGGCCAAGGATAAAGGTAAGGGAAGGCTAACGCACCGGAAAAGGATACCGAGGCCTTGAGGCCCAGGTTCTTCGAGGCCTTGGCGCCGAACTCCATCTGTTCGACCGCCCATTTCTGCCGCGCCTTGGGATTGTTGTGCACCGAGGGTGGCGCGAAGCCGTCGAACTGCGCGTCATAGGCCGGATGCACCGCCACCAATTGCCCCTGCAAATGCGTCGACAATTCGGTGATCTCGACGCCGGCCTCGGCGCAAATGCCCTTGACTTCGTCGCAATAGGTCTTGGAAGAGGCCGCCTTCTTGAGATCGAACAGCCGCGCGTCCCAGGTCGGGATCTGCACGCCCTTGTAGCCGAGGCCGGCCGCCCATTTGGTGATCGAGGCCAATGAATTGAACGGCGCGGCATCGCCCGCGAACTGCGCCAGAAACAGCCCAGGGCCCTTCATCGTTGTCGGCATCGGCATCCTCCCTCGTTTTCATCGCGACCAAGCATAGCGCCGATTGGAAGCAGGGCCAGCCACTTTGGTCTTTTCACAGCAGCGCTTGAACACGCCGCCATTCTGGTATTACCAAATATGGCGACTTGGTCAAGCCTCGCGATGCGCCGCCGGAGCCCTTCGGGCACGCTGAGAGACGTTGTATATTTCAATATAATCAATGAAGTAGCCCGGATCGAAAGTTACATTCCCGCACTTCTTGCCGTCCTGAAGAATTTGCTGTAGACCTCGGTTGAGGCCCAATTGGTCGAACCAGTTTGCGAGAAAGGGCTGGGGATGCCTTGGGGAGGAACCCTTGCGTCGCCTTTCGGTGATGCATGTCGCAGGCGAACCATACAGGCGAATTTGGGAAGGACAGACCATGCATCTTTCGACGCACAACTGGATGCGCGCGGAACCCTTGGAGACGACGCTTAAGCGCATCAAGAAATTCGGCTATGAGTCGATCGAGATTTCCGGCGAGCCCGAGCAGTACAAGACCAGGGAGACGCGCGCGCTCCTCAAGGAACATGGCATTCGCTGCTGGGGCGCGGTGACGCTGATGCTGGGCGAGCGCAACCTCGCCGCCAAGAACCAGGGCCAGCGCGAACGCTCCGTTCAATACGTCAAGGACGTGCTGACCATGGTCAGCGAACTCGATGGCGAGATCATCACGCTGGTTCCGGCCACCGTCGGCAAGGTGGTGCCGGACGGCACCGAGGAAGAAGAATGGAAGTGGGTCGTCGACGCGACCCGCGAATGCTTCACCCACGCCAAGAAGGTCGGCGTCAAGATCGCCGTCGAACCGCTGAACCGCTTCGAGACCTATCTGTTCAACCGCGGCGCCCAGGCCCTGGCGCTGGCCGACGCGGTCAGCCCGGAATGCGGCGTCTGCCTCGACGCCTACCATATCCATATGGAAGAATTTAACGTCTACGACGCAATCCGTCAGGTCGGAAAGCGCCTGTTCGACTTCCACGTCGCCGACAACAACCGCTTTGCCGCCGGCCTCGGCCAGATCGATTGGCCAAAGATCGTCGCCACGTTGAAGGAGGTCGGTTACGACGGCGCGCTGACCAACGAGTTCGTCGCACCGGTCGACCGCACGCCAGCCGCGCCCTATCCCGACATGGTCGAGCGCCATCCGGTCGACATCTCGCCCGAACAGCTGAAGTTCATCCAGGATCACGGCTCGAGCGTGCTGACGGAGAAATTCTACACCGACCAGATGCGCATCACCGCCGAAACGTTGCTGCCGCTGATCAAGTAGTCGACTGCTGTTGGGAAATTCGCCCTTCCGCCCCGACCGGCGGCAGGGCTGGGGAAGACGATGCGTATCAAGACCGTCCAAGCCTGGTGGGTCCGCATCCCGATCGAAGCCGCACGGCAACACCGCAGCGATTTCGGTCAGGTGACGACCTTTGACGCCGCCATCCTGCGCATCGAGACCGATGACGGGCTGGTCGGCTGGGGCGAAGGCAAGAACGCCGCAGGCAGCGCCGGCAGCTACGGCGCTCTTGTCCACATGCTCAACCGCGAGGTCGGGCCGCAGCTGATCGGCCGCGATCCGGCCGATATCGGCATCATCTGGGAAATGCTCTACAATGGCGTGCGCCACGACAGTGCCGCGCGCGCCGGCCACGCCATGCCGCAGCTGGCGCGGCGCGGCATGAGCGTCGCCGCCATCAGCGCGGTCGACATCGCGCTGTGGGATATTCTGGGCAAATCGCTTGGGGTTCCGGTCTGGCGGCTGCTCGGCGGCCGCAAGCTTGATCGCATGCCGGCCTACGCGTCCGGCGGCTGGGCGCCCGCCGAGGCCATCGGCGAGCAATTGAAGTCCTATATCGCCAGGGGCGGCTTCAAGGCGCTGAAGATGCGGGTCGGCGCCATGGACGGCGCCGCGCATGTTTCCGCCGCGCGCGTCCGCGCCGCGAGGCAGGCGCTGGGTCCCGATGTCGAATTGATGGTCGACGCGCATGGCACCTACACGGTGGGCGAAGCCAAGCGCTTCATCCATCTCGTCAACGATTTGGATCTCGCCTGGTTCGAGGAACCGATCATCGCCGACGACAAGCCGGGCATGGCTGAAGTGCGCGCGTCCGGCCCCATTCCAATCGCCACCGGCGAAAGCGAAGCGACGCGTTATGCCTTCCGCGACCTCGCCGTGCTCAAGGCCGCCGACATCTTCCAGCCGGATCCTGCCTTTTGCGGCGGCATCAGCGAGGCGATGAAGATCGGCACCATCGCCAGTGCCTTCAACCTGCGCTTTGCCCCGCATCTGTGGGCCGGCGCACCCTGCTTTTTCGCCGGGCTGCACGTTTGTGCCGCGTCGCCGTCGAGTTTCACCGTTGAATATTCGCTCGGCGCCAACCCGATGATCCATGATCTGATCGAAGAGACTGTCGAAGCACGGGACGGTATGGTAGCGATCCCGGAAAAGCCGGGTCTGGGATTCACCATTTCGGAACGGTTCCTGGAGGCGCACGCGCAACGCGATTGACAATGAAAGAAAAGAACCTTCTCGCGGAACTCGCCGCCTACCTGTTCTCCCATTCGGACAAGGAGACCGGTCGAACGCCGTCGGAACGCGAGCTGGCGGAGCATTTTGGCGTCAGCCGCGGCCAGATCCGCGAGGCGCTCGCCATTCTCGAAGCCATGCGCATCGTCGAGCGCCGCGCCAAATCCGGCATCTACATCGACACCAAGCAGGCCAGCGTCGAAGCGATGGCGCTGTTCGCGCGCGCCGGCCTGCCGCTCGACCCGATCCAGATCTACGAAACGGTCGAATTGCGCAAGATCCACGAAATCAAGGCCGCCGAGCTTGCCTGTTCGCGCGCCACCGAGGAGAATTTCGAGCGGCTGCGCGAAATCCTGAAAGCTTCGGAAGACCGCATTGCCGCAGGCGAGGGTCTTGCCAAGGAAGACCGGGAGTTTCACCTCGAGATCGTCCGCGCCACCAAGAACAGCGTGTTCCACAATGTCTGCAGCGTCTATTACATGATGGGCGAACAGCGCCTGCCGATCTATTTCAACGACCCCGAGCGCAGCGTGCGCTCGCATGCCGAGCACATCCAGATCTATGAGGCGCTGCTGCGTCGCGACGGCAACCTCGCCCAGGCGCTGATGAGCGCCCATCTGCAAGGTGCGGAGAGCTACTGGAAGGGCCTTATCGAGGGCGGCAAGGCGGTTGCGCCCGCAAGCCCTACGCTCGAGAAGGCTTGACCGTGCCAAGGATCCTGTCGACTCATCCGCTGCATCCGCGCGCCTCGGCGATGCTGGCCGGCGCCGGTGAACTTGTCGTTGCATCCGCTCTCGATCCAGGCACGCTTGCCACCGAGGCGAAGAATGCCGACATCGTCATCGTGCGCGCGCCCCTGCCGCCAGCGTTATTCGAGAATGCAGTGAAGCTGCGGGCCGCGATCCGCCATGGCGCCGGGCTCGACATGATCCCGATGGAAGCAGCTTTCGCGGCCGGCGTGCTGGTGGCCAATGTACCGGCGGTCAATGCCCGCTCGGTTGCCGAACACGTCATGTTCACGGCCCTCGCCTTGCTGCGCAACTTCCGCGTCGTCGACCGCGATCTGCGCGCCAAAGGCTGGCTTGCCGGCCGCGAGCACGCCAACTCCAACAGCGAGCTTGCCGGCAAGACGATCGGCATTGTCGGCCTGGGCGCCGTCGGACAGGCTGTCGGCCATATCGCGGCGCACGGCTTCGACCTGAAGGTGGTGGCAACGACGCGCAGCATGCAGCCGGCACCCGAGAAGGTCGGCTTCCTGTCGATCGACGCGCTGGTCGAACAAAGCGACATCATCGTCCTGTGTTGCCCGCTGACGCCGGAGACTCGCGGCCTGATCAACCGTGAGCGGATCGCGCGCATGAAACCCAACGCGCTGCTGATCAACGTTTCGCGCGGACCGGTCGTCGACGATGACGCGCTGATCGATGCCTTGCGGAAACGCCGCATCGGCGGTGCCGCGCTCGACGTGTTTTCGACGCAGCCGTTGCCATCAAATCATCCCTATTTCGGCTTCGACAATGTCATCATCACCCCGCATATGGCGGGGATCACCGAGGAATCGATGATGCGCATGGGCGTCGGCGCGGCGGGCGAGGCCTTGCTCGTACTGGCAGGCAAACTGCCGGTCAATCTGCGCAATCCGGAAGTGGTCGATCACTACCGGCGGCGGTTTCCGGCCAACAAATAGCGCATCGCGGTTTCGCCCCAATTCTCCGCGACGTTGCAGCCATGTCCGGTCCTCGCCTCGCATTTCTGATTGCCGCGGCCTCGTCCATCTGCACCTTGCCGGCATTCGCCGCGGCCGAGAGCAGCTATGTCTATTGCGACAATGGGCTGCGTTGCTTCAAGGCGCCCTGCCCGTCGAACAGCGCGCTTGATCTTACCACCGGCACGATCATCAAGGGTGTGTCTATCGACATCAGCGGATTGCCGCAGGCCGACAAGGCGATAACCGATCAGTCCGACGTGCTTTATGCCGGAAAGATCGTCGTCAGGGGCTCGATCGAGCAGCGCACCCAGACCATCACCGGCAAGGACTACGGCCTGCCCTGGCTCGTCGCGACCCGCATCGTACGGACCGCCAGGGACAGCGAACGCAAGCACTGCTCATCACACTGATCCGCAGTTCGCGGTCCACTGCCGATCAGCTGCCCAGCAGCCTTTCCACTTCAGCGGCAATCCGCATCAAATGCCGGTCATGGCCGTTGCGCGCGACCAGCATCAGTCCGGCCGGCCGCGCCATATCAGGCATCGGTAGCGAGATCGCGCAGAGGTCGAACTGGTTGGCGACCTGTGTGTTGCGCAAGAGCAGGCCTTCGGTATGATCACGCAGTTCGGCATCCTCGGCCATGGAAACGATGGTCGGCGCCGTCACCGGCGTGGTTGGCAGCGCCAGCACATCGACCGATGCCAGCCGCTCATCCATGGCGGCGGCGAGCGCCGTACGGCGCCGCATTGCCCTGATATAGACCGGCGCCGGCAGCATGGCCGCCCGCGACAAAGGCCCGCTGACATGTGGGTCGACTGGCACTGATGCCCCTGTCGCCAGCCAGTCGGCATGCACTTCGGCCCCTTCCATGGCGGCGATAGAACCCCGCTTGGTCGCCGCGCGCATATCGGCAAGCATGTCGTCCATCGACAGGTCCGTGACCCGAGCACCGGCCAGTTGGAGCTTGCCGAGACAGTGCTCGAATGCCGCCGCGACCTTGCCTTCTGTGTCCCCGAAAAGAACGCCCCGAGGGATGCCGACGCGAAGTCCGGCAAGCGGAATCGGCGCCAGCGCGGTCGGCACCTCCCCGGCCATCACCGCGTCGGCGACTGCACACTGGGCGACGGTTCGGGCAAGCGGCCCGATCGAGTCCAGTGTGGCGGACAACGGGAAGGCGCCGGTGAGTGGCACCCGCCGCGCCGTCGGCTTGAAGCCGACGACGCCGTTGAGCGATGCCGGGATACGCACCGAACCGCCGGTATCGGAACCGATGGATATTTCGCTCGTCCCCTCGCCCACTGAAACGCCGGCACCCGAGGAGGAACCGCCGGCAATGCGGCTGGCATCCGCCGCGTTGCCGGGCGTGCCGTAATGCTGGTTGTCGCCGATGGCGGTGAAGGCGAATTCAGTCATGTTGGTCTTGCCGATGATCACCGCGCCGGCCTGCCGCAGCCGGCTGACGATGGCGGCGTCGCGCGGGGCCGGCGTCGCGGTCCTGAGCATCAGCGAACCGGCCGTGGTTGGTTCGCCGGCGATATCGAACAGATCCTTGATCGAGACGATGGTCCCGTCCAGCAGTCCGAGCGTCACACCTGCCCGCTTGCGGGCATCGCTGGCGTCGGCCGCGGCCCGCGCGGGCTCCGCGTAGATCTTCGTGAACACGCGTTCTTCCCCGGCACGGGCGGCGAGGCGCGCGAGGATGATTTCGAGATGATCCCGGACGGGTTGCATTGTCGGTGTCGGACTCCGGACGTGTTGAACGTCTTAAGGGTGGAAGCCAGTTGCATGGCTTGCCGAGACTTAACCCGGCGCAGGCGGTTTTGCACCCCTGCCGGATGGAGGGAATAACCCGATGCTCTACAAAGGCAGCTGTCACTGCGGCAAGATCGCCTTCGAGTTCAAGGCTGAGCTGACCGTTGCCGTGCGGTGCAATTGCTCGATCTGCTCGCGCAAGGGCGCGCTGTTGTGTGCCATCCCGCACCAGACGCTGCGGGTTCTGGCCTGGGGCGATGATTTGGGCATCTACACATTCGGCGGTCACGCCATCGCGCACCGCTTCTGCCGCACCTGCGGGATCCATCCCTTCGCCGAGGATGTCCGCGAAGGCAGCGAGCGCAGTGCCTATATCAACATCCACTGCGTCGCCGATCTCGACCTCTCCACCTTACAGGTCTTCGACTTCGACGGTCGCGCGGTTTGAGTTCGCTTGTCCCTGCCATCACAACGGCAACGGCCCGAAAACCATGATGGTTGTCGGGCCGTTGCGCAATGTCTGGACGCCTTGTCTATGTCGCCCCGTTGGGCTGAGACTATTCAGCCTGCTTCGGACCGCGCAGGAACACCACGATCGCCGCCAGCAAGGTCGCCGCGCCGCAATAGGCGAAAGCGCTGGCCACGCCGGCATGGTCGACCAGCAGGCCGCCAAACACCGCGCCCAGCGCAATCGCCACCTGGAAGGTCGCCACCATAAGTCCGCCGGCGCTTTCGGCCTGGTCGGGTGCGGCCCGAACCAGCCAGCTCTGCAGCCCGACCGGCACCGCGCCGAAGGCAAAGCCCCAGGCCGCGACAGCGGTGGCCGCGATCGTCGGCGAGGCGCCGAAGACCAGCATCGAGGCGGCTGCAAGAGCAATCAGCAACGGTGCCAGCGCAACGGCTGCCTTGAGGTTGCGCTCGGCCAGGATGCCACCGGCGACGTTGCCGAAGAAGCCACCAATGCCGTAGGCCAGCAGCACGAGCGAGATCGTCTCGATGTCGAGCACGGGGACCTTCTCGAGGAAGGGACGGACATAGGTGAAGCCGGCAAAGTGTCCTGAAGCAACCAGCAGCACGACCAGCAGCGCTACCCTGATCGACGGGCGTTCGAGCACATCGAGCAAGGTGCGGAAGCTCGCCACGCCCACGGGCGGCAGCTTCGGAATAGTGGCAATCTGCACCAGCAGTGCAAGCGCGCCGACGACGGTGGCGATCATGAACGCCGTGCGCCAGCCCCAGATGTCGCCGACATAGGCGCCGACCGGAGCGGCGGTGACGGTGGCCAGCGAAACGCCGGTCAGGATGATCGACATGGCACGCGGCATCAGCCGCATCGGCACCAGCCGCAGCGCCATCGCCGCCGACATCGCCCAGAAGCCGCCGAGGGCGACGCCGAGCGCGACGCGCGCAAGCAGAAGCATGGAAAGCGACGAGGCAAAGGTGGCCAGGAGGTTCGACAGGATCAGGAACACCGTCAGCATCCACATCACCAGCCTGCGGTCCATGCGCCTAGTGATGATGGCCATGGTGGGCGCGGCGATGGCACCGATGATGGCGGTTGCCGTCACCGCTTGTCCGGCCACGCCCTCGCTGACGCCGAGATCGCGCGCCATCGGCGTCAGCAGGCTGGCGGGCAGGAATTCCGCCGTCACCAGTCCGAACACCCCGAGCGCAAGTGACACCACGGCACCCCATGCCGGCTCGGTTCGTTCGTCGGAATCAGCAGGGTTCAAAAGTGTGGCGTCGATGACGCCCGTCGCGGGTTCCGCCATGGTCAGTCTCCGATCTGTTTGCAGCGCCACATAGGCAATGACCGACCGGGGCTCCACCCGTTACATGCCTTGGCCTCGCGGCTTGGCACTGTGGCCGGTCTTCCACCTTGTTTGCGGCGCAACATTTGGCTGCACTGCAACATAGGGCGTGACCACCTGGAGTTTCCATGCTAGAAACCCCATTATGTTTGACCATTCGTCCAAAATTCCCGTCACTGGCGACCCGCTGACAGACATTCTGCGCGGGTTACGTCTGGATGGCGTCGAGTATGGCCGCTGCGAACTGAAGGAGCCGTGGGGCATCCAGTTCCCGGCTCATCCCGCCGCCCGGTTTCACTTCGTCGGCCGCAGAGGGTGCTGGTTGAAGCAGCCGTCCGGCGAGTGGGTTGAGCTCAATGCCGGCGATGCCGTGTTGTTGCCGCGAGGCGCTGCCCATGTGCTGGCCAGCGAACCCGGCGCGCAGGCCTGGCCAATTCACAGTTACAAGCGCGAGGAGATCTGCAAGGACGTCTTCTGTACGTCGAACGCGGAGATGTGTGACAAGGATTGCCAGCCGGGAACGCTGCTGTTCTGCGCCAGCATGTACTTCAACCTCGACGGTCTGCATCCCTTGCTCGGCATGATGCCGGATGTAATGCGCACGCACGAGCTCGAAGCCTACGAACCGGGTATTCCACATCTGTTGGAGGCGATGGCGCGCGAAGTGACGATGGAGCGCGTCGGCTCTGGCGGCATTCTGGCGCGGCTGGCCGATGTGCTGGCCGCCACCGTCATCCGCTCATGGGTCGAACGTGGCTGCGGTGACTCGTCCGGCTGGATCGCGGCGGTCAGGGATCGGGAAATCGGCCGCGTGCTGGCCGCCATCCACCTCGAACCGAACCACGACTGGACCGTGGAGTCGCTGGCCAAGATGATGGGCGCCTCGCGATCCGGCTTTGCCGAGCGTTTCGCCACCATCGTTGGAGAAACGCCGGCGCGATATGTCACCCAGGTCAGGATGCACCAGGCGCGACAGTGGCTGGTCCGCGACCGGATGAAAATATCAGTCGTTGCCGCGCGCCTCGGCTATGAATCGGACGCCGCCTTCAGCCGCGCCTTCAAGCGCGTCATCGGCTCGGCACCCAGCCACCTTCGCGCCGAAGAACAGGCTGACATCCGCCAAGCCGGCTGAGTCGGGGAGAGTTCGCTCCCCGGTCAATCCGCGGCGACCTACCCGGCGTGCCGCAAGCTGACACCACTGCCTTTGTCGAACAGCACCACCTTGTCCGGGTTCCAGGCAAAGCGCACAGCCTGCTCGATGGCGACATCGGTCCTGGCTGGCACTGTCGCACGCAGCGTAGCGTCGCCGACGCGCAGCGTCAGGATCTTCTCGACGCCATGGTTCTCGACGTCGTGGATGCGCGCCTCAACCGACGCGCCACTCTCAAGATAGACGTCCTCGGGACGAATGCCGAAGACGAGCGGGCGACCATCGGTCGCGCCGCTCGCCCTGGCTCCCCCAGAAAAGGGCAGTTCGAAGTTCAACGGCGCCATCACCGCGCGGCCATTCACCAGCCTGCCGTCGATGAGGTTCATCGGCGGCGAGCCGACGAAGCTCGCCACATAGGTGTCGCGCGGATTGTTGTAGATTTCATGCGGCGTGCCGGTCTGGACGATGCGGCCATGGTTGAGCACGCCGACCTTGTCGCCCATCGACATCGCCTCGATCTGGTCGTGGGTGACGAACAGGAAGGTGGCGCCGAGCTGCATCTGCAGATTCTTCAGTTCCGTGCGCAGCGCCTCGCGCAGCTTCGCGTCGAGCGCCGACAGCGGCTCGTCCATCAGGAACACACGTGGCTTACGCACGATGGCGCGGCCGATGGAGACGCGCTGCATCTCGCCGCCGGACAGCCGGTCGGTCTTGCGGTCGAGCAGATGCTCGATCCTCAGCGTGCGGGCGGCGCGATCGACGCGGTCCTTGATCTCGGCGTCGGGCAGCCGGCGGATCTTCGGCTTCAGCGGGAACTCGAGGTTCTCGCGTACCGTATAGCGTGGATAGAGCGAATATTGCTGCAGCACCAGCGCCACATCGCGCTCGGCCGCCCCCCAGTCGGCGACATCGACGCCATCGATGAAGACCTGGCCTTCGCTCGGCTTCTCGAGGCCGGCGATCAGTCTCAGCGTCGTCGTCTTGCCGGCGCCCGTCTCGCCCAGCAGCACGAAGAATTCGCCATCGGCGATGTCGAGATCGAGCCCGGTCAAGGCGGTATGATTGCCGAATGTCTTCGAGATGTTCTTGAGCTGGATATGGGCCATGGTCAGTTGTCTCGATTCTGTTCGAGGGCGGCCTGCCCTCCGCTATGGCTCCGGGCGTTCGACTGTTCGAAAAGCCAGATCGTTGGCTCTTCGCGGCCTTTGGCCGTCACAGTCTCACCCCCAGCGACTTGCCGCTTGCCGTGTCGAAAAAATGCGCCTGGGCCGGATCGATCCTTGCGAACACCTTCTCGCCGGGACCGCTGACGAAGCCGCTCTTGGTGCGCGCGCGCAGCATCTTGGAGCCGACCTTGAGGTCGACGATATCGAAGGAGCCGAGCGGCTCGACGATCTGCGTCTCGACCGGCAGGAACCCTTCCGCCGCATCGTGGCGAATGAGAACGCCCTCCGGCCGGATGCCGAGCGCCAGCTGGCCACCGGCATGGCCGTTGAGCTTCGACAGCAGCGCCCGCGGAAACTCGAAGCCGGCGGCAGCTCCACCGACCGTCACCGAGACCGACGAAGCCTTTTCGGCGACCGCAGCGTCGGCGACGTTCATCACCGGACTGCCAACGAATTGCGCCACGAACAGATTGGCCGGATGCGAATACACCTCGTCCGGCGAGCCGACCTGCTGCAGCACGCCTTCATGCATGATGACGATGCGGTCGGCGAGGCTCATCGCCTCGATCTGGTCGTGGGTGACATAGATGGTGGTCGAACCCTGCTTGATGTGCAGCCGCTTGATCTCGGCCCGCATCTCCTCGCGCAGCTTGGCGTCGAGCGCGCCGATCGGCTCGTCCATCAGCATCGCTTTCGGCCGCCGCACCAGCGCGCGGCCGATGGCGACGCGCTGCATGTCGCCGCCTGAAAGCGCGGACGGTTTCTTGCCGAGCAGGTCCGATATCTGCAGCGTCTTGGCGACCGAGCGCACTTCCTGGTCGATCTCGCTTTTGCTCTTGCGCGTGGCGCGCAAGGGGAAGGCGATGTTCTCGTAGACGCTCATATGCGGGTAGAGCGAAAACGACTGGAAGACCATGGCGATGTCGCGATCGGCGGCCTTCAGATGCTGAATGGGTTTGCCGTCGATGAGGATGTCCCCCTCGTCAATCGTCTCCAGCCCGGCGATGGCACGCAACGTCGTCGTCTTGCCGCAGCCAGACTGGCCGAGCAGCACGATGAACTCGTTGTCGCTGATCTTGAGGTTCAGGTCCTTGATGACCTGGACGGCGCCGAAGAATTTCTGGACACCGCGAAGCTCGATCTGGGTCAATGCTGTGCTCCCGGATTTCGCATCTGTCCCGTGCCTGCTTTTTCTTCCGGTGCGATCTTCGACGTGATGTTGAAGCCGATCAGCCCGATCAGGATGATGGTCAGGCCATATGTGTGCAGCAACATGTTCCAGGGCTGGCAGAGTGCGACAATGCCGAGCACCATCAGAATCTGCGATCCGGGTTCCAGGTATTTCTGGTTGATGGCGCGAAAGCTCATTTGCGGATCGCTCCGAAGGACATGCCGCGCAACAGATGGTTGCGGAGCAGGAAGGTGAAGATCGCGACCGGCAGCAGGAACAGGAAGGTTCCGGCGGCGATCACCGTCCAGTCCGGCAGGCCGGAGCCGACCTGGCTGGGGATGAAGGGCGGCGCGGTCTGGGCGCGGCGGTTGGTCATGATCAGCGCGAAGGCATATTCGTTCCACGCCGTGATGAAGCAGAACACGGCGGTGGCGGCGATGCCGGTGGCGGCCTCCGGCAGCACGATCTTGAAGAAGGCCTCCATGCGCGTGTAACCGTCGACGAGGGCAGCCTCCTCATATTCCTTCGGGATCTCGTCCATGAAGCCCTTCATCAGCCACACCGAGAAGGACAGGTTGAAGGCGGTGTAGAGGATGATCAAGCCGACATGGGAATCGTTGAGGCCGACCGCCCGGTACATCAGGAACATCGGGATCGCCACCACCACCGGCGGCAGCATGCGCGTCGACAGGATGAAGAACAAAAGGTCCGCCTCGCCCTTCACCTTGAAGCGCGAGAAGCCATAGGCGGTGAACGTGCCCATGCCGACCGCCAGAACCGTCGAGGTGATGGCGATGATCAGCGAGTTCAGGAAGCGGCTCGGATATCCCGACCACTGCACCTGGCCCTTGCCGTCGCGCACGATCTTTTCGCCGCCGTCGAAGACGACGCGCTCCCACCACGGAGCGGCCGCGTACTCTTCCGGCGATGGCGGGCTGCGCATTTGCGAGCGCTTGGTGAACAGCTTCACGAAAGGCGATATTTCCGGCTGGAAGATGACGGTCGGCGGAATGGTAGTTGCGAGGTTACGCGGCTTGAACGCCGTCGAGGCGATCCAGTAGATCGGCGCCAGGAAGATGATCGTCACCACCAGCACGGCGACGATGGCGACGCGGTTGAAGCCGATTTCGGAAGAAGTGCGGACGGCGGCCATCTCAGCGCTCCTTCACCTTGTTGAGGTATTTGACGTAGATGTTGGTGATCGCAAGCACCATGATCAGCACGATGTAGGCCAGCGCGCAGGAGCGCCCGGTCTGCCATTCCCGGAACGCCATCTTGTAGAGCCGGATCGAGATCAGCTCGGCCGTCGGCTGGCTGGTCAGGATGTAGGCGAGGTCGAAGGTCTTGAACGCTTCCATGGTGCGGAAGATGACGGCGATCATCAGGATCGGCGCGACCAGCGGCAGCGTGATGCGGAAGAAGGTGTAGAACGGCCCGGCGCGATCGATCGCGGCGGCCTCGTAGAGATGCTTCGGCACCGCCGACAGGCCGGCCAGCGACAACAGCATGACGAAGGGCGACCACATCCAGATGTCGGTCAGCGCAACGGCATAGAGTGCCATCTTCGGATCCGACAGCCATTCGAAGGTACCGAGGCCGAGCGCATAGTTGATGATGCCGAAGGACGGGTCGTAAAGCAGCTTCCAGAACAGGCCGACGACGGCCATCGACAGCATCATCGGCAGCAGTAAAAGCGTCGTCAGCAACCCCTTCATCGGAATGTCGCGGTTGAGCAGCATCGCCACGCCGAAGCCGACAAGCAACTGTCCGGCGACCGAGATGATGACGTACTTCGCGGTGATGGCGAAGTTGGACCACACATAGGGATCGTTGAGCAGGTCGCGATAGTTCTGCAGGCCGACGAAGTTCGCCGGCGCGTTGGTCGACGCGCGAAAGTCAGTGAAGGAATAGCCGAGCGAATAGATCAGCGGAAAGATGTTGAAGACGATCAGGAACAGGACCGTCGGGATGATGAAGAGGTTGCGGATCGAAATGTCGCTGAGGCCGCGCGCGGCCGCTCTTGAAGACCTGTCCAGTGTGGTGATCATCGTGGTCGCCAAGACCCTGCTCCCGTTTGCAGAAAAAGAAACGGAGGAGGCACCGACGCCCCCTCCGTGAGCCATGATTGTTACTGACCGCGGCCGTACTTCTTGAAGGTCGCGTTCCAGTCGGCGGCCAAAGCGTCCAGCGTTTCCTTGGCGGTGCCTTCGCCGCCGATCATGTAGGGGTAGACGCGCTGGTTGAGCTGCTGCAGCAGTTCGGCATATTCCGGCACCGCCCAGAAGTCCTTCACCTTGAACATGGTCTCGTAGAAGGCCTTGTTGTAGGGCGTGGCGTTCTGGAATTCCGGTGACTTCAGCACGGCGGCACTACAGGTGTAGCCGCCAAGTGCCGCCCACTTCTTCTGGGTCTCGTCCTTGATGAACCATTCCAGGAACTTCATCGCCTCGTCCTGCTTCTGCGAGTAGGAGACGATGGAGATGCCCTGACCGCCAAGCGCTGCGAACTGGTCGCCGTTCGGACCGGGAGGATTGGCGAAGAAGCCGGTGTTCTTGGCGTTCGGGTTCGACGCCTCGTTGATCAGCGAGGGGAAGAACGCGAAGTAGTTCATGCTCATCGCGGCCAGGTTTTCGGTGATCGCCTGGTTGTCCTCGACGAAGAACGACTTGGCCCAGCCCGGAGGCGTGAACTTGTAGAGCTCCTTGTAGGCGTCGAGAGCCGCCACCGCCTTGTCGGAGTTGATGAAGCCGTCGACCTTGTAGGTCGAATAGTCACCGAGCTCGCCGCCATAGGAGAACAGCGCGTTCTCGAAGCCCATCGCCATCGCATCATAGGAATTGTCGGTATAGATGGCGATGCCGTATTTCTTCTGGTCCGGCCGGTAGAAGAACTCGGCGATGTCGCGCAGCGCCTTGAAATCCTTCGGCACATCGAGGTCGTAGCCGTACTTGGCCTTGAAGGCCTCCTTCTCCTTGGGATCCTCGAACCAGTCCTTGCGATAGGACCAGCCGACGGCGTCGCCTTCGAGCGGGATGGCCCAGTACTTGCCGCTGTTGCCGGGATATTCGGCGTAGTATTTCACCGTCGCCGGCGCCATCACGTCTTTCAGCTTGTACTTGTTGAAGAAGTCGGTGAGGTCGACATAGTGGCCGCCGGTCGAGCCGGCGCCGAGCCATTGTGAGTCGCCGACGACCAGATCATAGGCGTCACCATGGGCATTGAACTCGGTGAAGGCCTTGGTCTGGAAGTCGGACCACGGCGTCGTTTCCACCGTGATCTTGACGCCGGTTTCCTTCTCGTACTCGTTGCCGAGTTCCTGCAAATAGTTGGCCGGATCCCATTCCGCCCAGAAGATGGTGAGCGACTTTTCCTGCGCGTAGACGGACGTTCCGCAGGCAAGCGTTAAGCCGATACCAGCAAGCACGCTGGTCACTAACTTGCGCATAATGATTTCCTCCCTTGTGCGCATTCTACCCTGTCATGCGAGCCGGCAACGGGGCCGGCTCCGGTAGTTCCTCCCGTGATCGCGCTCTTCCGGTTCCGGGCCTCCTCGCCCTGCCGGAAAATGGATCGCAGCCCTCACTTTCGATCCGCTTTTCTTTCCTGATCTGGTATTACCAATTTCGCGTGCACGTCAAGCCCTTTCTTGGCAGCTCGGCCTGTCCATTGCTACTGGATTCCGGCTTTATCTGCCTGTTTTCCCATGATTTTCCTACTCAGTGATACGCGCAGGTGTTGTGCGGCACCCCGCATTGCGGTTAATATCAGTACTCAGCACGCAAATCTGGTCTAACCAGATAGGTGCTATTTCACGACTGCCGTTGGATCGACGCTGTTTCCTCCACCGATCGATTCCGTGATCGCGGCGCGCACCAGCGTCGCGGCCGCCCATTGCGCGACCGACATCATGCCGCGGCTGTCCAATCCCCAGATATCCTTGAGCACGATCAGCACCTCGACGCCGAAGATCAGCGACAGCGCCTGCGCCAGCCGCTTGAAATCGCGCGGCGGCAAGCGGCCCTTGAGCGGCGCGATCGCCTCCTTCAGCAATTGGACGCGGTGGCCGCGCGTGAACGCCGGCTCGCCACCCAGCGTGCCGGCCTGGCGCCTCGCCCACTGATCGAGCGACAGCTTCAGCGCCGCCTTGAACGTCGCCTCGAACGCCTCGATGCGCGGCATGGCCGTGTCGAACAGGTCGGCGACCCGGCGCTCGGCATCGGCGGAGGTCGATTGCCAGGTCAGGATTGGCCCCAGCCCCTCGTCGACGACAGCCTGCACCAGTGCGGCCTGGCTCGGAAAATAGCGGTAGGCGGTCGCGCGGGAAACTTTCGCGGCTTCCGCGACCTCACTGACCGACGGTGTGACGCCAGCCTGCATCAGCCTCGTCGCCGTCTCCAGCATCAGCCGTTTGGTCCGCGCGCGGGGTCCACGTTCGGCTCCCTCGGCGTTGTCGTCACTCACCGCGGCTTGTTGACGTGAGACATCCATGTCAATACGATACGCGCGTCTCAAAAAATTGCAATGGCCTTCGGGTGACCGAACGGCGGGCAAAAGAGCGGCAGGCCGTGACGCCAAGCCCGCCTGGATTGGGGAACGCAATGAAGCGCATCTATGTGGTGGGCACCGCTGACACCAAGGGCGAGGAACTCGCCTTCCTGGCCGATGCCATCGCCGCCACCGGTGCCGCTGTGTCCCGCATCGATGTCGGAACGCGCGGCGCGACCATCCCCGTCGACATCACCGCGCGGGAAATTGCCAATCATCACCCCGGTGGGAGCAAAGCCGTGCTCGGCGGCAATGATCGCGGCGCCGCGGTCGCGGCGATGGGCATCGCCTTCGCCCGCTTTGCTCAATCGAGAAACGACATCGCCGCCATGATCGGCATTGGCGGCGGCGGTGGCACCTCGATCATCACGTCGGGCATGCGCGCGCTGCCGCTCGGTCTGCCGAAGATCATGGTCTCGACGCTCGCCTCTGGCGACACCGCACCCTATGTCGACGTCTCCGACATCATCATGATGCCTTCGGTGACCGACATGGCCGGACTGAACCGGCTTTCCCGTGTCGTGTTGCACAATGCCGCCCAGGCGATTTCTGGCATGGCGGCCAGGCCAGCGCCGCCACCCGACGGCAAGCCGTCGATCGGGCTCACCATGTTCGGCGTCACCACGCCTTGCGTGACCGCCATCGCCGACCAGCTCCGTTCGACCTATGACTGCATTGTTTTCCATGCCACCGGCACCGGCGGCCGCAGCATGGAGAAGCTGGCCGACAGCGGCCTGCTGTCCGGCATCATCGATATCACCACAACGGAGGTCTGCGATCTCCTGTTCGGCGGGGTGCTGCCGGCGACGGAGGATCGCTTCGGCGCGATCGCCCGAACCGGCCTGCCCTATGTCGGTTCGGTCGGGGCGCTCGACATGGTCAATTTCTGGGCACCGTCGACCATTCCGGAACGCTATAGCGGACGGCTGTTCTACGAGCACAATCCGAATGTCACGCTAATGCGGACCACAGCGGACGAATGCCGCCAGATCGGCGAATGGATCGGCACCAGGCTCGCCCTCTGCGAGGGGCCGGTGCATTTCCTCATTCCGGAAAAAGGCGTCTCGGCGCTCGACGTTGAAGGGGGCGCCTTCTTCGATCCCGAAGCCGACGCCGTCCTGTTCGAGGCCATCGAGCGCACCATCAAGCCGAACGGCAGGCGCCGCGTGACGCGTTTGCCGCTGCATATCAACGATCCCGAATTTGCCGGGGCGGCAACTGCCGCCTTCCTCGACATCGCCAGACAGTAAGAGGCCAGACATGCCCGCCATACCGCGCAAGGACATACTGAGGAAATTCAGGGGAATGATCGACAAGGGCGTGCCGATCGTCGGCGGCGGCGCCGGCACCGGCCTGTCGGCCAAGGCCGAGGAAGCCGGCGGCATCGACCTCATCATCATCTACAATTCCGGCCGCTACAGGATGGCTGGGCGCGGCTCGGCCGCCGGCCTGCTCGCCTATGGCAACGCCAACGAGATCGTCAAGGAAATGGCCTACGAGGTGTTGCCGGTGGTCAGACACACGCCGGTGCTGGCCGGCGTCAACGGCACCGATCCGTTCGTCATCATGCCGCTGTTCCTGGCCGAACTGAAGACGATGGGTTTTTCCGGCGTGCAGAATTTCCCCACCATCGGCCTGTTCGACGGCAACATGCGGCAAAGCTTCGAGGAAACCGGCATGGGCTTCGGGCTCGAGGTCGACATGATCGCCGAGGCGCACAAGCTCGACCTGCTGACGACACCCTATGTCTTCAACCCCGACGAGGCTCGCGCCATGACCAAGGCCGGCGCCGACATCGTCGTCGCCCATATGGGCGTGACGACCGGCGGCTCGATCGGCGCCACCTCGGCCAAGTCGCTTGACGACTGCGTCGTCGAGATCGATGCCATCGCCAATGCTGCGCGCTCGGTGCGCAAGGATGTCATCCTGCTTTGCCATGGCGGGCCGATCTCGATGCCGGACGACGCCCGCTATATCCTCGACCGCTGCAAGGGCCTGCATGGCTTCTATGGCGCCAGCTCGATGGAACGGCTGCCGGCGGAAGCCGCGATCGCCAGGCAGACGGCCGATTTCAAGGCCGTCACGCTGCATAACCAGAAGAAAAAGAAGGGATGATGAGAGATGACCGACAAGAACAAAATGTTTGTCTATCCTAAGGACGTCAGCGCCTTCGGCTTCGACTGGGGCCGGCTTGCGCTGACCGTCGCGCCCGAAGTGAATGGCGCAAACCGTTTTTCCGGCGGCGTCGTCGACCTGCCGTCAGGCAAGGGCCACACCCGCCACAATCATCCCGGCGCCGAGGAGATCATCTTCGTCATCTCCGGCAACGGCGAACAGATGGTCGAGGACGAGAAGGGCAATCCGGTGGTCGAGAAGGTCGGTCCCGGCTGCACCATCTACGTGCCGGAAAGCCGCTTCCACTCCACGCTCAACACCGGTGACGGACCTATGCAACTCTTCGTCGTCTATTCGCCGGCCGGACCGGAACTGGTGTTGCGGGAACTACCGGATTTCAGGCTGATCCCGGCAGGTGGGAAATAGCTTTCTCGAGCAGAGCCGCCCCTCGTTGTCCTGCCGGACATTTCTCCCCGTTCCACGGGGAGAAGTGCCGGCAGGCGGATGAGGGCAGCGCCGACTTTGGACTTTATAAAGTCCCACCCCTGTTCCACCCCCGGCCGCGATCGCCAAACATCACGTAACCGGCATCCGTCACCGCCACCGTGTCTTCCAGCTTGATGAAGCCGCGCGTCGGGTGGAGCATCGTCGTCTCGACCGACAGCACCATGTTCTTTTCCAACGGCTTTGCCGCATAGGTGCCTTCATAGGTCACCGGATGATTGGTCATCAGGAATGGCGCTTCGTGCGTGATCAGGCCCATGCCGTGGGCGAAGAAATCCGTATAGGGCGCGACCTTGGATTTCTTCAGCACGCCCTCTGCGTGAGCAATCATGTCGCCGCCCAGCGTGCCCGCCTTCACCTTCGAAAAGGCCGCCTGCTGCACTGTTTCGACCTCGGCCAGCAGGTCCTCGAGTTCGGCATCCGGTTCGCCGAGAATACCCATCCGGCAGAGGTCGCCGATATAGCCGTGATAGTTGCCGCCGGAATCGATCGACAGCACCTCGCCCTTCTTCCACGCCTGCGGCGAGGCGGCGCGGTTGTGGCTGGAGCCCAGCGTCAGCAGGCAATATTCGAAATGCGCGCCGCGATTGGTTTCCTCGCGCCGCAACTGCTCGATGATCTCGGTCTTGGTCGTGCCTTCACGTGCCCAGGCAATGGTTGCCAGCATGGAATCGGTGATCAGTTCGGAGGCCGTGCGCAGCTTCTCCAGCTCCGCATCGGTCTTGATGGCGCGCATGCTTTCCAGCATGGCCGTCGCATCGATCAGCTTGGCATCCGGCAGCGCCTTGCGGATCAGCGTAAAGGCGTCCGACGGCAGGAAGCCCGGCTCGATGCCGATGCGGGCACCAGCCTTGCCGATCTTCCGTAGGTGCTCGACCGCGAGGTTGGCGGCATCCAGCGTGCCCCAGCAGGCGGCGTGCAGCGTCGGCGTCCAGAACGGATTGTTCTGGTGCTCGCCGCCTTCCATTCGGTTGCCGATATAGGCGGCATGATCGGGCCCGCCCTTCTCATAGATGACAACGGGCAGATAACGGCTGTGGCCGATCGCATCCATGGCGGCGAAGAAGATGAACTTGTAGCCGCCAAGCAGATATTGCGTGTTGTGCTTGGAGGTGGCGAGCAGCACATCGATGCCGGCCTCCTCCATCAGCCGGTCGACCCTTGCCTGGTCGAACGGGATATTGCTGACGGCACTCTTGCCCGGAGCAACGTTCATCTCTCTCTCCCTGAATTGCCTGGGATCGCCGGCTGTTCTGCTCCCGATCCTCAAGCGTAGATCAAATCTGCACCATCTTGCCCACTCTGGTCCAGCCAGAAATAGGCATAATGGGACTGGTTGGCGGTCACCCACGTGTCATTGGCCATACAACCGCTCAATTTGGTCCTACCAGAATGAGCAAATTGAATCGCTTCGTCCAAACTGGTCCAGCGGACGAAAATTTCAAAGCCAAGCGAGGATGCGCCAATTCCGTCTCTGGCGAAACCCTCGGCAAGGCTCATAATCGCCACCGCCAGGATGCTGGCTTGGCGCACCCGTTCGGGTCGCGGAGAGGACGGAGTTCGATCATGTCAGGTTTCACGATTTCCAGACGCACGATGCTTGCCGGTTCGGCGATGCTGCTAGCCTCCACCGCCATGCCTGATATCGGCCGGGCGCAAACGCCGAAGAAGGGTGGGCGGCTGGTGCTCGCCGCCGATTCCGAGCCGCGCAACCTCAACTCGGCGATTGTCGCCTCCAACGGCGTCTTTTTCATCTCCAGCAAGATCGTCGAAACGCTGGCCGAAGCCTCCTTCGACGGCAAGGACGGGCTCGCGCCGCGACTGGCGCTGAGCTGGGAAGGTGCCGCCGATGGGCTGTCGGTGACCTTCAAATTGCGCGATGGCGTCAAATGGCATGACGGCAAGCCGTTCACCTCGGCCGACGTCGCCTTCTCGGCGCTGCAGATCTGGAAGCCGCTGCAGAATCTCGGCCGCACCGTGTTCAAGGATCTGGCTAGCGTCGACACCCCTGACGATCTCACCGCCGTGTTCAAATTCTCCAAGCCGACACCGTTCCAGCTGATCCGCAACGCGCTGCCGGCGCTGAGCAGCGTGGTGCCCGGGCATATCTACGAGGTCGGCAAGATCGAGGACAACCCGGCCAACAACGCGCCCATCGGCACCGGGCCGTTCAAGTTCGGCGAATACAAGGCCGGCCAGTATTACCGGCTGACGAAGAACCCCGATTACTGGGGCAAGGACGAGCCCTATCTCGACGAGATCATCTATCAGGTATTGCCTGACCGCACGTCGGCGGCGAGCGCGCTTGAAGCAGAAGAAATCCAGCTCGCGGCTTTCTCTGCCGTGCCGCTTGCAGATCTCGACCGCATCTCCAAGGTGCCCGGCCTGAAGGTGATCTCCAAGGGCTATGAAGGGCTGACCTATCAGCTCGTGGTCGAGATCAATCATCGCCGCAAGGAACTGGCCGATCTCAAGGTGCGCCAAGCGATCGCGCACGCCATCGACAAGGATTTCGTCGTCAAGACGGTGTTCCTCGGTTATGCCGCCACCGCCACCGGCCCGGTGCCGAAGAACGATCCGCAGTTCTACTCCGCCGACGTGCCCGCCTATCCCTTCGACGTCGCCAAGGCCAACGCGCTGCTCGACGAGGCCGGTTACAAGAAAGGCCCGGACGGCAAGCGCTTTACGCTAAAACTTTTGCCGGCGCCCTATTTCAACGAGACCAAGCAGTTCGGCGACTATCTGCGCCAGGCGCTCGCGGCAATAGGCATCGACGCGCAACTGGTCAACAACGACTCGGCCGCGCACATCAAGGCCGTCTACACCGACCACGCCTTCGACCTTGCCGTCGGCCCGCCGGTGTTCCGCGGCGACCCGGCGATCTCGACCACAATCCTGGTGCAGAGCGGCATTCCCGACGGCGTGCCGTTCTCCAATCAAGGCGGCTACAAGAACGACGCGCTCGACGCCCTCATCGCCAAGGCATCGGAAACCCTCGACACATCTGCCCGCACCGATCTCTACAAGGAATTCCAGAAGGAGGTCGCCGCCGACCTGCCGCTGATCAACGTCGCCGAATGGAGCTTTATCAGCGTCGCTCGTGACACCGTGGGCAACATCGCCAACAATCCGCGCTGGGCGGTGTCGAACTGGGCGGACACCTATCTGGCGGGCTGACCTCTCCAGGCTTGCAGAACGTCTATCCGGGTGCTCAGGTTCGATAATGAAAGTTCCTTCGCGCCCGCCTCTGTCCTGCCTCATATCTCCGCCGGGTTCACCCTCCCCACAAGGGGGAGGGTGAAAGTGGCATGACTCGCGCCCTCATCCTCCTCCGTCGCCGCCTCGTCGGCAGCATCTTCGTGCTGCTGATCGTCGTCATCGGCACCTTCCTGCTGCTCGAAGCCGCACCCGGCGACGCCGTCGACGCCTATATCGTCTCGACCGGCGGCGATGCCGGCATGATCGAGCTGTTGCGCCACCGCTGGGGCCTCGACCAGTCGGAACTGACACGGCTGGCCAACTATCTCTGGGCGCTGCTGCACCTCGATCTCGGCCAGTCGGTGACGTTCTCCAGGCCGATCCGCGACGTGATCCTCGAACGGCTGCCCAACACGCTGCTGTTGATGGTCAGCGCCACAGCGCTTTCCTTCGGGCTGGGCTCGGCACTCGGCATCTATGCAGGCGCCAGACCCGGCAGCGTCCGTGACCGAATCCTGTCGATCGGCTCACTGGCGCTCTATGCGGTGCCGGGCTTTTGGCTCGGCCTGGTGCTGATCGTCATCTTTGCCGTCGACCTGCGCTGGCTGCCGATCGGCGGCATCGAAACCCTGGCTTCCGACAAGACCGGGCTCGACCGCGCCACCGACATCGCCATCCATCTCGTCCTGCCGGTGGCGGCGCTCGGCTTCATCTACCTCGCGCTCTATCTGCGCATGATGCGTGCCGGCATGGCCGAGGTCTGGCGCCAGGATTTTGTGCTGGCCGCCCGCGCCAAGGGGCTTTCGCGCCGCCGCATCGTGCTCGCCCACGTCGCCCGCAACGCACTGCTGCCGCTGGTCACCATGCTCGGCCTGCAGTCGGCGCAGATGCTCGGCGGCAGCGTCGTCATCGAGAGCGTCTTTTCCGTGCCCGGCCTCGGCCGGCTGGCGCAGGAAGCGGTGGCCGCGCGCGACACGCCCTTGCTGCTCGGCATCATCCTCGTCAGTGCCGTGCTGGTCGTCGTCATCAACCTGCTCGTCGACATCGCCTATGCCTTCCTCGATCCGCGCGTCGGCGCCGGCGAGGCCGGCGCATGAGCCGCTTCCGCCGCTTTCTGCGCACGCCTGAGGCAGTTGCGGGCGCCATCATGCTGGCGGCGCTGATCGCCATGGCGCTGTCGGCATCGCTGCTGTTTCCCGGCGACCCGCAAGCGATCGCCGGCCCCGCACTTTTGCCGCCATTTCAGGACTGGTCGCTGCCGCTCGGCACCGATCGGCTCGGCCGCGACGTTCTGGCCGAGCTTTTCCATGGCGCCCGCACTTCGCTTGCCGTCGGGCTCGCGGCGGCAGCGGCGGCGCTCGTCGTCGGCTCTGTGGTCGGCACGCTGGCCGGCTTTGCCGGCGGCCTCATCGACGAGGTACTGATGCGCATCACCGATGCCTTCCAGACCGTGCCAAGCTTCCTGCTGGCGCTGGCCTTCGTCAGCGTCGTCGGGCCGTCGCTCGGCATCGTGGTGATTGCCATCGCGCTTGGCACCTGGATTGGGCCTGCTCGAGTCGCGCGCGCGGAAGTCCTCTCCATCCGTGAGCGCGATTATGTCGCCAGCGCCCGCGCCATCGGCATGCATCCGCTCGAGATCGCCTTTCGCGAGGTGCTGCCCAATGCCTTGCCGCCGGTGCTTGCGATGTCCTCGGTGATCGTCGCCGCCGCGATCCTCACCGAAGCGGCCTTGTCCTTTCTCGGCCTCGGCGACCCCAACCGGGTCACCTGGGGCGGCATGATCGCCGAAGGCCGCGCCGTGCTGCGCACCGCCCCCTTCCTGTCGATCGTCCCGGGCATTGCACTGGTGCTGACTGTGCTGGGCGTCTATCTCGCTGGTGAGGGCGTCGTCGAGACGACGGCCGTGAGAAGAGGCCTGTCGTGACCGCGCTGGCGTCGATCCGCGACCTGACGGTGACCTACCGCCGCGACGGCAACGAGGTGGCGGCGCTGAGGAACATCAGCCTCGACATCGTCGCTGGCGAACGCCTCGCCGTCATCGGCGAAAGCGGTTCGGGCAAGAGCACGCTGGCATTGGCCATTGCCGGGCTGTTGCCGGCGGCGTCTCAGATCGATGGGCGGATCGAGTGGCCCGGCCTCGGCCGGGCACTCCTCGGCGGCCGCGACATCGGCTTCGTCTTCCAGGATCCCTCCGCCAGCCTCGATCCTGTGATGCCAATCGGCAAGCAAATCGCCGAAGTGGCGCGCACGCATCTCGGCCTCACATGGCCGCGGGCGTACACGAGGACAAAAAACTTGCTGGAACGCGTCCGTCTGCCGGACCCGGACTCAGCCCTGCTGGCCTTCCCGCATCAGCTCTCCGGCGGCCAGAAACAGCGTGTGGCGATCGCCGCCGCGATTGCGGCCGGTCCGAAATTGCTGATCGCCGACGAGGCGACCTCCGCGCTCGACACCATCGTGCAGGCCGAGATCGTCGCCTTGATCCGGCGGCTGGTGGCCGAGGACGGCATGACGCTGCTGTTCATCAGCCACGACATCGCATTGGCGGCCGAGCTTGCCGAGCGCATCGCCGTGTTCCGCCACGGCCAACTGGTCGAGCTTGGCGCGACGGCGCGGATTGTCGACGCCCCAGCCCAGCCTTACACACGCGCGCTGCTCGACGCCCATATCGGCCTCGACGCCGAACCGTTGTTGAACCGAAGCGGTCTCGCCACATGAGCCTGCTGGCGGTTTCCAATCTCACCAAACGATACCGTCGCGGCGGCAAGAGCATCGCCGCCGTCGACGACGTCTCCTTTCATATCGACCCCGGCGAAACGCTGGCACTGGCCGGGCCCTCCGGCAGCGGCAAGTCGACGATCGCGCGACTGGTGCTGCGCTTGATCGAGCCGGACGCCGGACGCATCGAATTCGAAGACAATGATTTCCTCGCCTTGAGTGGCGCCGCCTTGCGTGCGCGCCGCGCGCGCCTGCAGATGGTGTTCCAGGATCCGCTTTCCGCCTTCAACCCGCGCCCCACCGTGGCACGCGTGCTCGACGATCCCTTGCGCATCCATGGCATCGCCTCGCGTTCCGAGCGCCCGCGCCGGATCGCCGCCTTGCTGGAGCGCGTCGGACTGGGGGCGGGGCTTACCTCGCGCGCCATCCATGAAATCTCTGGTGGCCAGCGGCAGCGCGTCGCCATCGCTCGCGCCATCGCCACGAAACCGTCGCTGATCGTACTCGACGAGGCGGTGTCTGCCCTCGACGTTTCGGTGCGCGGGCAGATCCTCGACCTTTTGCTCGACCTGCAACACCAGGAACGGATTGCCTATCTCTTCATTTCGCATGATCTCGGCGTGGTCCGGGCAGTCGCCCACCGCGTCATCCTCCTCGATGCCGGGCGGATTGCCGAGAGCGGCGCTGCCCGAGCCGTCATCGACGCGCCGCGATCGGCCATCGGCAAGGCGCTGGTGGCGACCGCGCCAAGATTGCACAGAACCAGGCCATGATCCCGAAAGAAGGACCGCGCCAGCGAGAAGTGGGATCCGGTTTTCGGACAAGCAGACAACAAAACCAGGACGCATGAATGACCGACCCCGAAGCCAGAGCCGAAAGACTGTCGCGCGAACTCGATTCCGCCTTTCGCAACCGGGCCGATCTCTACCGCTTGTTCCTCGATGAGTTGACCGGAGAACTGGGCGCCGAAAAGGCCGAGACCATCATGATCCGCGCCATCGAACAGCGCGGCAGGGAGGTGGCCGCGGCTGCGTTCGCCGCGTTCGGCCCCAATGACGCAGGCGCGATCGGCGAAGCCTTCCTGGCGGTCAGCCCGGATGGCGGCCGCATGTACCCGACCGATGTCGAACGCGGCGACGACCGCATCGCCTTCAAGGTCGAACGCTGCCCGCTGAAGGACGCCTGGATCGAGGCTGGGCTCGGTGATGAAAAGCTCGCCACGCTCTGCCGCATCGCCGGCGCCTTCGACCGTGGCCTGTTCGAGGCGACTGGCGTGCGTTTCGAAAATGTCACCTGGACGCCGGGCCACGGCTCCGGCTGTTGCCATATTGCACTGACGAACCGGGACGGCGCCTGAACAGGCGCACCGCCCTGTGCCTCGCTGTCAGCTGCCTGCAAAAACATGCAGCTCCGTTCCGGCTTCTTCGATCGCCGCACGCAACTCGGCCTGGGGCTCGACGTCAGTGACGATGTCGGCGATGTCGCCTAGCGTGCACACGCGCTCGAGGCTGGCACGGCCGAGCTTGTCGTTGGTGACCACCAGCATTGTCGACAGCGCGCGCGAGATCATCGCCCGCTTGACGGCGGCCGCGCCTGATATCATGTCATTCGGGCCATCGACCGTCAGACCAGACGCGCCGATGATGGCGATGTCGGCATTGTAGCGGCGGACGAATTCGACGGTGTCTTCGCCCAGCACGCTGCCCTCGCGGCTGTCATAGGTTCCCGGACAAAGGATGACGCGGAACGTCGGGTTGGCGCCGGTCACCGACGCCACGCCGGTGGAGTTGGTGATGACGGTCAGGTTGCGCGCCAGTTGCGACAGATTGCGCGCCACCTCGTAGGTTGTCGAACCGCCGTCGATCATGACGATCTGGCCCTTTTCGATCAGGCCGGCCGCGCCGCGCCCGATCCGGGCACGTTCCTCGACCATGGTCAGGCCACGTTCGGAAATGGCCGGTTCGGACGTCACCAGCGAAATCGTCGCGCCGCCATAGGTACGGTTGAGCAGCCCGGCCTCGCCAAGCTCAATGAGATCGCGGCGGATCGTTTCGCCGGCGACACCGATGCGCCTGGCGAGCTTCGAGATGCGGATCGACGCCGACCGGCGCACTTCCGACAGGATGAGCTCGTGCCGCTCCTTTTTCGTCAGCCGACCCTGCTCCATGACGCCCCCTCCCGCAATCAGCGCGTTCGCAGCCCCGCCTATCCATCAATTCCTGCCAGCGTTAAGGCAGATGACGCCCGGCCCATATCCCGAACCCGAAGACATTAGCGATCCCGGCGCCGTTGGGAAAGAAGCCGAACAAGGATGACAGTGCGACCCTTCCTTGGTCTGATTGGACGCACGAATCGGCGCTCAGCGCCTCATGAAGGGAAACCACAATGCATGTCGTGACTTTGCTGAAGGCGGATATGTTCGACGTCGAGATCGACGGCAAGCCGGCTTCGATCGCGCAGGCCTTGCCGGACTGGAACCCACATGACCGGTTCGGGCTGGTGATCGACGATGCACTTGGCGGCATCGGCGCCACCCACCTGCTGCAGATCGCCATCACCTCGTTCTACGACGTCAAGCCGAGCCGGCGCACCGAACTGACGGTCTACCCGGAAATCTATGCCTTCCATATCGGCAAGGGCCATGGGGCGCATGCGCCCTATGATTTCTGGCCTGCCCGGCGCGAGGTCATCACCTCACGCGATCATCGCGAGGTTCTCGATGCCATCAATGATCGCGGCATCACCCGGCTGGCCGTCCCCGATCGCCAGCCGCGCGAAGTGGTGCATCGGCCGAAGGAAGTCGACGCGGCGCTCGACCGCATCGCCTCGGCATTCGTTTACAGCCCGTCGGGCCGGGTAGCGGATCCCGACGTCGTCATTTCAGGCAACGACAAGCGAACCGAATACAATCCCAACAGTGCCTTGCGGCCGCGCTACACCGACAGCCGGCCGGTTTCGGTTTCCACCGCGGCCAAGCCGGTCAAGGAAGTTGATCCGTCCTACCAGGAATGGCTCCGCAAGCGGGAACATGACCTGACCGGCGAGGAACGCGCCTTTGTCGAACGCCGCCGCGAAGAGCTGAGAAAGGACGGCCTCGTCAGCGAAACCTACCGACGTGTCGGCGTTCGTGAAGCGTTGATGCGTCTGGCATCGGCCGGGCGCGGCTGAACCTGGGCTGACCGAACCCAACCCGGTCGTCATCTGCGACAAGAGCCCCTGCCCTTGCCTGCGTGCTCGCCGGCATCGGGTTGGGCGTGTTTCCGGATTACAGCGTCAGCGACGATATCGCCGAGGGGCGGTTGGTGCCGGTGTTTGTCGACTGGAGCTTGGCCACCGGAGGCATGCATGCCGTCTTCCACCGGCCCGGTTCCGGCCCGCCAAGGCGCGCGCCCTCGTCGATCTGCTCGCGGCCGCCGAGAAAAAGCGATCTCGCGGCGTCGCCGTGGCGTGACGCCGAGGGCTGCAGCGCCCCGCGCGATCATCGGTTCTGATGCAGGATCGTCTCGGCAGCGATGTAGCCCCAGGTCATGTTGGGGCCGAGGGTCGTGCCGGCTCCCACGGCGCGTGTGCCGATGGGATTGGCCATGGCAAGTCCCGCCGCATAAAGGCCGGGGATGATCGAGCCGTCCGGCCTCAGCACCTGCGCCCGTTCGTTGGTGCGGGCGCCGCCCTTGGTACCGAGAATCGAACGATTGATCGTCATGCCGACATAGGGAGGCTTGTCGATCGGCTTCAGCCGGTTCTCGGGGCCATGCGCCTTGTAGTCCTCCCAACCGTTCTCGCCACGGCGGAAATCCGCATCGTGCCCCTTGGCGCAAAAGCCGTTCCAGCGGGCGATCGTCTCCTCGAGCGCCGCCGCCGGCAGCCCGAGCTTGGCGGCAAGGCCAGCGATTGTATCGGCCTTCTTGACCCAATCGCGCTCATAGGAGGCATACCAGCGGAAAGGCAGTGACGTTTTCAGGAACCGATGATCGCCAATGAGATAGCAGGGCAGATTGACGGGGGCGCCGTCCGGCCCGCGCGCATCGATCGCCTCGCCGATGTTGAAGGCGTTTTCGCTGACAAAGCGCTTTGCACCGCGATTGACCACGATCGAATGCGGCTCGGCCTGGAAGGTCATCGGCAAGCCGTGCGGCTTTCCCTGGTAGCGCGTCGGCAGGCAGGGGTAGACGTTCGCCTGATCCATGCGGTCCAGCTGCGCACCGACGGAAGCGGCAAGTTTCTGGCCGTCGCCCTCATTGCCGCGCGGACTGCCGATCCGGTCGAATGCACCGGGGAAATGGTGTCCACGCATCTCGGCATCCCATTCGAAGCCACCGGTTGCGATCACGACGCCGCGATGCGCGACAATCTTCGTTCGTCGGCCCTCATTCTCCACTTCCGCGCCGGTGATGCGCGAGTCCGGATCCTGAAGCAGGGTCACGGCGCGCGTTTCCAGCCGGAAGGTGACGCCCGCATCGAGGCAGCCCCTGATGAGCCCGGTCATCAGGGCCGTGCCCTGGCCGCCGGAATTCGTCAGCCATCGCCAAAGAAGCCTCGGCCAGACCTTGAATCCGGCGCTGACAGGGTGGTGATAGAGATCCAGGTCGACGATCTCTTGGTAAGTGAAGCTGTGCGGCAGGGTGGAGCGGCGCAGGCTCCTTGCGAACCTGCCCAGGATACGGCGGCTGAGCGGCCTCGGCGAGACCATGCGGCCATAGAGCTTGCCGCCCGGCGCTTCGGTAAAGGGGTCGGGCTCGTTGATCAGGCGGAAATCGAGCGGCGTGTTGCGGGACAGGAAGCGTAGCATGTCCGGCGCCGCCCTGACGAACGCACACCAGAGCGTGTCTTCCTTCAACTTCCACCCTTCGGGCGCGACCGCGCGCAGATAGGTGAGCGCGTCCTCACGGCTGTCGGCGATGCCGGCTTCGGCAGCGACATGGTTGGCGGGTATCCAGACCCCGGCACCGGACATGGCCGACGTGCCTCCCAGCCATTCGCTCTTTTCGATGACGAGGACCTTGAGGCCGCCCTTGGCGGCCCTCAATGCCGCCGAACAGGCCGCCGACCCCGACCCGATGACCAGAACGTCGAATTCACCCATTGGCGGTCCCCTGCTGCATCGCCACGGCACTATAGGAGCAGAAAATTAAATCTGTCTACTCTTGTGTCGACACTTTTTGCGCTGTAACCTCGTGCAAGTCAGCAGCGTGCTCGGCATGATCTTCGTAGCCCTTTCGACAGGCAGAACCATGGACGATACCCGCCTTCCAACCGCACCCTCCGGCATCCATATTTCCGATTCCCAAACGCGTGAAAGCTATTGGCAGCCGGTACCGGCAAACGGCCATATCGACGTGGCGCTCGCGCCGCACATCGTCGGCATGGAGCACCCCTTCGCGCTGGGCACGCAATCGGTCGCGCCGGGCGGCTATGTGCGTGAACACACGCATGACCGCAACGAGGAGGCGATCTATGTCATCGAGGGTCATGGCCGCGCCGTCGTCGAGGGCAAGGAATATCCGCTAGGCCCGGACAGCGTGGTGTTCCTGCCGAAGAATGTCAGGCACATGTTCATCAACGATGGCGAGACACGCCTGCGCTGGCTCTGGCTGATCGTACCGAACGGGCTCGAGGACTTCTTTCGCCTTATCGGCAAGCCGCGCAAACCGGGCGACCGCGTGCCGTCCAATTTTCCGCGCCCGGAAAACGTCCTGGAAATCGAGCGTAAGACGGTCTTCGGAGCCGACCTCGCCGACAAGTTCGATCCCGTGAAACAGAACCCCTGAAGAAACCCTGATGGTGACGCTCGGCCTTATCGGCTACGGCACGATCGCGCGCGAGATCGTCTCCGCTTTCCCAAAGGGTTCGGTTCGCTGGGTGGTTCTGCTGCGCGAAGGCGCATGCCCGGCCCTGCCGCCGAATGTCGGCGCGGTCACACAGCTTGACGCGCTGATCGGCGCGCGCCCCACGGCGGTGGTGGAGGCGGCGGGCCAGGAGGCCGTTGCCGCCTACGTACCCGCGCTTCTTGAAGCCGGCATCCCGACTGTCATCGCTTCGGTCGGCGCACTGTCCGATCCGGGGCTTGCCGCCCGGCTAGCCGGGGCGTCACGCAACGGAGGCGCGCGCTTCGTCCTGCCATCAGGCGCGTTGGGCGGCCTCGACTATTTGCGAGCCATAGCGGCACTTCCCGATGCGCGGGTGCGCTATACCTCGCGCAAACCGCCTGCCGCCTGGGCGGCGGAGCTGGCCGCTCTCGGCCTGTCAGCCGACAATGGCGCCATTACCCTTTTCGAGGGTGCGCCCGCCGAAGCGGCGAGACTCTATCCGAGAAACCTCAACGCGGCTTTCACCGTGGCACTCGCGGCGGGCGCCGGAAAGGTGACGGTGCGCGTGATTGCCGATCCGAAGGCGGCCGGCAACACACACGAAATCGAGGCCGAGAGTGCCGTCGGCACCGCCTTCTTTTCGTTCGTTAATGCGCCCTCACCCGACAATCCCAAGACTTCCGCGCTCACAGCACTCAGCCTCGTCGCAACCCTTGGCGAGCTGCTCGACAGCGAAGGCCATCGCTGATGCCCTTCTTCACCGCCGCCGATGGTTGCAGCATTCACTACGAGACGTTCGGCAGCCATGGCCCGCGCCTCATCCTCATCCCCGGACTCGGCGGCGACGGCCGCTTCTGGGCCGGCGTCGTTGGGCTGCTCGAGTCCGACCATCGCATCATCGTCACCGACCATCGCGGCGCGGGCCGCAGCGATCGCCCGAATAGCCCTTACTCCATCCCCCTGATCGCCAGCGATACTGCCGGCCTGCTGGCACGGACGGGCGGACCGGCGCACATTGTCGGGCACTCCACCGGTGGCGCCATCGCTCAGGTGCTGGCGCTCGATCATTCTGAACTCGGCCTGAGCTACACGATCAGCAGTTCCTGGGCGCGGGCCGACAGCCGTTTCCGTACGCTCTTCAGCGCTCGCGCTGAACTGCTGGAGGCCGGCATGGCCGAAACCTACCAGCGCCTTGGCCATGTGCTCTGCCACGAACCGTCCTACCTCGAAGCGCATGCCGGGCAGCTCGAGGCGGCGGTCGCCGCCACCCCTCGGACCCTGGCGCCGCTTGCCATCAGCGCCGCGCGCGTGCGCATGCTGCTCGACCACGACCGCCTTGCCGACCTGCCGCGCATCGCCGCCCCGGTCCAGGTGATTGCGGCCGCTGGCGATGTTCTGACACCGCCGGCTCTTTCCGAAGCCATCACCACCGCGATACCGGGTGCGGACCATGTGGTCGTTCCCGGCGCGCATTTTCATCCTCTCGCCGATCCCGAGGGTTTTGCCACCATCATTCGCCGTTTCATTGCCGTAGCAGACAGCAAATATCATGACCGCTGAACTCGTCCCCCCTCTCATCGACCCACGCCTCAAGCCGGGTGCCGAGCTCCTCGCCGAAGGGCGCGCCATGGCGCGCGACTGGCGCCTCGGCGGCTGCCGCTTCCTCACCGAAACCGGAATGCCGTCCGAGGCCGCATGGAAGCGCAAGGCGGCGGCCGAGAGGCGCGTCATGCAGCATGCCCATATCGGCTTCAGAAGCGTCGACCGCACCATTGCGGCAATCGGCGAGGTGCACGGGCAATGCCGCAAGGCAGGGGTGACAGTAGACCGTTTCGGCATCACCCTCGACTGGTCGATGGGCTATCCGCAGGCCATGCGCGCCAAGGCTGCGCGCGGCACCGGCATTGTGCTCACCGGCCCCGAGGATTTTGCACGTATCACCAATGCCGCGCCTGCCGCCGCCCATTTCGGCGACTTCATGCTCGGACTGCCGGGCGCTCTGGAAAACACCCGCGCCGCCATCGCCGCCGGAGCGACGGCCGTCGGCAATCTGGGGCAGTATTTCACGTTCCGGCTGCCTTACTGGGACGATGACGTGGCGACCACCGAGGCGACCGTCACCGCGCTCGGCCTGATTGCCGCGCAGGATGCCGAAATCCTTGTTCATTCCAATCTCGACGACGGATTCGCCGGACTGTTCATCGACATGGCCTGCGCGCTCGGCATGGTGCTGATCGAAAAGCACATCGTCGAGGATCTGATCGGCGCGCGGCTCGCCCATTGCTACGGCCACCATTTCAGCGATCCGCTGTCGCGCACCGCCTTCCATGCCGCACTGGTGCGGGTCAGCGACACGCCAGGCACCATGATCTTCGGCAACACCGTCTCCTACCAGTCGACCCCGGCAGGCAATTACGCGAGCCTGGCAAGCTATCTACTGGCCGACATACTGGCCGTCGGGCGATGGCCGTCCGGCCATGCGATCAATCCCGTGCCGGTGACCGAGAACCAGCGCATTCCCGATGTCGACGAGATCATCGACGCGCAGACCTTCGCGCATCGGCTCACGTTGCATGCCCCTTTCTACGATCCGGTCTTCGATTGGACCAAGGTGGAGGCAATGGCCGACGTACTTGTGGCGGGCGGACGCCGCTTTGCCGATGCCGCCATGAGGGGGCTGGCCGAGCGCGGGGTGGATACCGGGGACCCGGCCGCATTGATGCTCGCCGTCCGCCGCACGGGGCCAAAGCGCATGGAGGCGCTCTTCGGCCCGGGCGCGGCAAGCGCGCGCGGACGCACGCCACTGATCCATGCCGAATGGGCCCGCGAGCTCAACCACAAAGCCACAAGCTGGGTTTCGATACAAAAACCCTTGGCAAGGCAAGCCCCCCTGACCGTCTGCATCGGTACGACCGACGTCCACGAACACGGCAAGTATCTCGTCGAACAGGCGCTGGAAGGCCTGGGCGTTGCCATCGCCGATGCCGGCGTGGCCGTCGACCCCGAAGCGCTTGTCGCCCGCGCGGCGGAGACCGGGGCCAATGCCATAGCCATCAGCACCTACAATGGCGTGGCGCTCCGTTATGTCCAGGCGGTGAAGGCAGCGATGGCGGCGCGCGGACTCGTCCTGCCAGTACTCATCGGCGGGCGGCTGAACGAAGTGCCGAAAGAGTCCAATTCCGGCCTGCCGGTGGATGTGACCCAGGACATCGCAAAGCTCGGTTGCGTGCCATGCGCCGATCTCGATGCGATGCTCGGCGCCCTGCGTACGATCCCGAGCGGCCCGTGAAACCTGCCACGGCCTGGGCGGGCGCTCACTTCACCAGGCCGTCATGCCGCCGTCGACCGTCAGGATCGAACCGGTCGCAAAGGAGGATTCGTCGCTGGCAAGCCACAGGATCGCCTGTGCGATTTCGAGCGGCTGGGCGACACGGTTCATCGGCGCGCGTGCATTCAACGCCGTGACGAAGCCCTGGGGGTCGGAATGGGTTTCGAGAATCTTGTCGAAATAGCTCGACCAGGTGGTGCCCGGCGCCACCGCATTGACGCGAATTTTCTCCGCCGCGTGGTCGAGCGCCATGGCGCGTGTCAGCGCCGCGACGCCACCCTTCGATGCAACATAGGCCGCCCGGTCGGCAATCCCGACATGGGCAACGTTGGATGCGGTGTTCACGATCGCTCCGCCGCCGCCCGCGGCCATGATCGGAACGGCATATTTGGAGCAAAGGAAGACACCCTTGAGGTTGACGGCCATCAACGCGTCCCAGTCTTGCGCCGCGGTGGTGACGACAGAGCCGCGTATGCCGTAACCGGCATTGTTGACGAGCACATCTATCCGCCCGAATGCCTCCTGCGCGCGCCGCACCATGGCGGCGACGGAGCCCTCGTCCGAGACATCGACCTGCATCGCCAGTTGGCCCGTTCTCCGCGCGACATCGTGCGCCCTGGCGCCATCCAGGTCAGTGACCAGAACGCGCGCGCCCTCCTTCGCGAACAGTTCCGCCACGGCCGCGCCGATCCCGGCTCCCGCGCCTGTCACGATTGCTGCCTTGTCCTTCAAACGCATTGTCGATCCTGTTTTCCCGAGTTGTTTTGTCCCCATCTTGCAGAAGCTCTTGCAAAGTGTCGACACTTTTGTATTTAATTTCGGCATGAGATCGGGGACAGCCGTGAAAAACACTCCTTCCATCGAACAACATCTGGAAATCTATCGCCGGATGCTGCTGGTGCGGCATCTGGAAGAGAGCCTTGGCGCGCTCCACAAGGAAGGGCGCACGCGCGGTCCGATCCATCGTTGCGACGGCCAGGAAGCTGTCGGGGTCGCAGCCACGGCGGCGCTGGAGACGGGCGACAAGGTCGCCACCACCCATCGCGGCCATGCCGTCTACATCGGCAAGGGCATGGCCATGCGTCCCGTGGTTGCCGAAATCCTTGGGCGGGCCACCGGCGCCTGCGGCGGGCGCGCCGGCCACATGCTCATAGCCGATGCCGAAAAGGGCGTGATCGGCGGCAACGCCATCGTTGGCGCCGGCATCCCGGCGGCAACCGGCATGGCGCTGTCCATGCAAATCCTTGGCAACGGCAACGTCGCCATGTGCATCTTCGGCGATGGCGCAGCCCAGACCGGCATCTGCCACGAGGCGATGAACATGGCGGGGCTGTGGAAGCTGCCCGTCGTCTTCGTGCTCGAGCACAACCAGTTCGGCTTGACCGTACCATCCGACGTCCAGTCGCCGGTCGAGGATCTGTCGATCCGCGCCGCCGGCTACGCGATGCCCGCCGAGATCGTCGACGGCAATGACGCGGTCGCCGTCTACCGCGCCGTGTCGGCCATGGTCGAGCGTGCCCGGCGCGGCGAGGGTCCCGGCATGGTTGAATGCAAGACCTACCGCATCGAAGGGTTTTCCACGTCCGACATGGGCGGCTACCAGAAGCCCGAGGACATCGCCGCCTGGAAAGCGCGCGACCCTTTGCTCGTCTCGCGCAAGGTGCTTTTGGGCAAGGTCGGCGAAACCCAGCTCGCCGCGATCGAGGCGGCGGCCAAGGCCGAGGTGGCCGAGGCTTTCGAGACCGCGCTGTCAGATCCCATGCCGGAATTTTCCGTCGACGAGGCGTGCAACCCCTATAGCGAGGCACACTGACATGGCCATGATGCGGTACGCCGAAGCGCTCAACGCGGCGCTGCGCGAAGAGATGCAGGCCGACCCCTCCGTCTTCCTCTTCGGTGAAGACATTGGCCGCTATGGCGGCGTCTTCAAGGTGACGAAAGGGCTGATGGAGGAATTCGGGGAAACACGGGTGCGCGACACGCCGATCTCCGAACAGGCGATGACCGCCATGGCCGTTACCGCCGCAATGACCGGCACGCGGCCGGTGCTGGAAATCATGTATGCGGATTTCATACCGCTGACACTCGACGCGCTGGTCAACCAGGCCTCGATCTACAACTACATCTGGAACGGCCAGGTGAGGATGCCTTTCGTGCTGCGCACGCAGGGCGGCGGCGGCGCCGGGGCCGGCGCACAGCACTCCAAGGCGCTCGATTCCATGCTCGCCCACATACCCGGCATCAAGGTGGTTGCCCCTTCTACGCCCGCCGACGCCAAGGGCATGCTGAAGGCCGCGATCCGCGACGACCAGCCGGTGGTCTTCCTCGAACACAAGCTGCTCTACAACACCCGTGGCGAGGTGCCTGACGGCGATGTGACGGTGCCGCTCGGCAAGGCCGCGACCATGCGCGAGGGCAGCGATATCTCGATCTTCGCCACCTCCAAGATGGTGGTGGAGGCGCTGAAAGCCGCCGATCTTCTCGCCGCTGACGGCGTTTCGGCCGAAATCGTCGACCTCCGGTCGCTGCGCCCGCTCGACGTCAACGCCATTGTCGCCTCGATCTCGAAAACGCACCATGCCGTGGTGGTCAACGAAGGCTGGCGCTTCTGCGGCTATGCCGCCGAGCTTTCGGCAACGATCATGGACCACGCTTTCGACGAGCTCGACGCGCCGGTCGCGCGCGTCACGCTGCCGGACATGCCGATCCCGTACTCCGAACCGCTGGAAACGGCGATGCTGCCGAATGCCGAAAAGATCCGCGCCGCCGCGCTGAAGACGCTCAAGTGACGGAGGCGGCGATGACCCATCCGATCACGATCGACAGCGCCGGCGGCGAATACATGGAAGCCGTGCTGGTGATCGCCTGGGCGGTGAAGCCAGGCGATCCGGTCAAGGCCGGCGATCTCGTCGTCACTGTCGAGACAGCCAAGGCGGCGACCGAGATCGAAGCCGATCGCGACGGCTGGCTGGCCGAAATCTTCTTCGCCGAGGGGCAGGAAGCGCCGGTGGGCGCCGTGCTCGGCACGATCGCGGACGAGAAGCCGATGGCTGGCGGGCCAGCCTCGCTCGCACCGGCCATAGCTGCCGCCGCTGCCGCCAAGCCGCGCGAGCCTGCCGCTGACGAAGACCGTACCTCCGACCGGCAGCCCGGCAGCCGCCCGATCGCCAGCCCGCTTGCCCGGCGGCTTGCCGCCGCGGCCGGGCTCGACCTTGCCACCATTTCGGGAAGCGGTCCCCACGGACGCATCAAGAAGCGCGACATCGATGCCACTCTTGCCGCCCTCCCGAATGAACATGACGGCATGGTCCAGCGGACTCCAGCCGCGGTCCAGACCGTTGCGGCGCCGGCGGCCGGACGGGCGGTACCCGTGGTCCTCATCCATGGCTTCGGGGCGGACCGTTCCGTATGGCGGCAGGTCGTCCCGTTGCTCGGACCTGGGATCGAGACAATCAGTCTCGACCTGCCCGGCCACGGCACCGAAGCCGTCAGGACGGCGAGTACCATCGAAGAGATCGCTTTCCACCTCTCCGACCGGCTGGAGGCCATGGGCGTGGGCAATGCCCATCTCGTCGGCCATTCCCTCGGCGGTGCGGCGGCTCTCGCGCTCGTCCGGCTCGGCCGTCTCGCCGTGCGTTCGGTCACGCTTCTCGCACCCGGCGGGCTTGGCCCCGAGATCAATGCAGGCTTCCTTGCCGGCCTTGCTCGCGCGACCACGGCGCAGGCCCTCGAGCGGTGGCTGACGGTCATGGTCGGCGCCCCCTCGGCCTTGCCAGCTGGCTTTGCGCAGGCTGCACTCAGGCAAATGGAAAAGACCGGCAATCGCGAAGCAATCGCGGCGATGGCCGAAAGCCTGTTCCCGGACGGCACCCAGGGTTTCGACCTGGCGACCGCGCTCGCCGAGCTCGACGTCCCGACGCGGCTCATCTGGGGGAAGCTGGACCGGATTATCCCGGTCGCCCATGCGGCCCGCGCGCCGGGTTTCGCCGCCGTTCATCTTCTCGATGGCATTGGCCATGTACCGCAGATAGAGGCGCCGGCGCTCACAGCCCGGCTGATCTCCGAGACCGTGCGGAGCGCCGGCTGAGCCGGCAGTTCGCTTGATCCCGCGGATCGGTCGCGGGGGCAGACAAGACCACATTACGCCGGCGCCGAGGGCGCCGGAGCAAGATGCCAGAAGGAGTGCTCAGGATGATCTTCGACCATCGCACCTACACCGCCCGTCCGAACAAGCTGTCGCATTTCCTCACGCTCTACGAGGAGGTCGGCCTGCCGATGCAGCGACATTATCTGGGCGAACCCTTCGGCTTCTTCCAGACGCATATCGGCGACCTCTCGCGCACCGTGCATCTGTGGAAATATGATAGCCTTGCCGATCGGGAAGAGCGGCGCGACCGCATGGAAGCCGATCCCGAATGGCAGGCCTATCGACGCAAGGTGATCGAGACCGACTACCTTCTCGATATGCGCAACCAGATCCTCAAACCTGTCTCCTTCTTCAATCCCGGAAAGTAAGATGGACCTGATTTTCTCTGCCGAGGGGCGCAGCTGGCCGCTGCGCCTCACCGGCGATGCCGAGCGCACCCGCTATGCGCTGCTTTCGGTCCTGCCCATGCGCCTGCAGCTCCATACCCCTAAGATCGCCGGCAGCCATATCTATTGGCATGCCCCCTTTGTCGAGGATCTGGAGGGGGCGACGCATGTGCTTGCCGCCGCCGCCGGCGCCTTCATCTACTGGCCGGTGCGGCAATTCCTCGAAATCACCTTCGCGCCGCTCCAGGCGGAAAATGCCGAGATCACCGTTCTCGGCCATCTCGACGCGCCGGTGGAAGGCATTGCCGAGCTTGCCGCGACACTGAAACGCGACCAGGGCCGCCGCATCCTTGAAGGCACACTCGGCAGATCGGATGGAAGCGCGCCTGAATTGTCGGCGCCATCGCCGCTGCCGCAGGATATCATCGCCGCGCGCAAGGCACTGTGGGCGGCATGTCCCGCCGACATCAGCCGGGTCACCGCGTCCCGCGCCATCATGCACCCTGCGGGTCCTGTCTTCATGGCGGAGTCGGAAGCGCGGGTGCTGCACGAGTTCCTGTGGTGGATACGCGCGGCGCGCGGCAAGGACGAGGCCGTGCGACGCCAGACGGCCGCGCTGGCGCTCGACAAGACCGCGACCCGCCTGCGCGACTTCTGCCACATGGACGAAACGCCCGCGCTGCTTTTCCGGCTCGAGGCGGCGATGGGCGACGGCTATCCTTTCCATGCCCTGATCGATGAGGCGATCCTGGTTGCCGGACGGATCGGCGCCTGGCTCGATCTTCTCATCCCGTGGAACGACCTCAACGAGGCCTTCCGCGCCGCGCTTGACGGAAGGAGGGCCGGGTAGTGGAAAAGCTGACCATCGGCATTGTCGGTTTCGGCGTGATCGGGCAGCGCTGGACGGCTTGCTTTGCCCATGCCGGCCACAAGGTGCGCGTGTTCGACCCGACGGAGCGGCGCGAGGTAGCTTTCAGCGAGGCGCTGCCTGCACTCATGGCCGATCTCGATGCGTTGAAGGGACCCTCGTCCGCGCCCGGTGCGATCCGTCTTTTCCCGACGCTGGCCGAGACGCTCGAAGGCGTCGATTTCGTGCAGGAGAACGGCCCGGAAGATCTGCCGCTCAAGCGCCGGCTGCTGGCCGAGATCGAAGGCCATGTCGGCGACGAAGTCGTCATTGCTTCCTCCTCCTCGGCCCTGCTGGTGTCCGACATGCAGGGCGAGTGCCGCCGGCCCGGCCGCATCGTGCTCGGTCATCCCTTCAACCCGGCGCATCTGATGCCGCTGGTCGAGATCGTCGGCGGCAAGGCGACCGATCCACAAGCCATCGCCCGGGCACGCGCCATCTATGAAACAATCGGCAAGAAGCCGGTGACGCTCAACCGGGAAGTGACCGGCCATATCGCCCTGCGCCTGATGGGTGCGATGTGGCGCGAGGCAATCGCGCTGGTGCGCGACGGCGTCGCCTCCGTCGAGGACGTGGATCGTGCCTTCATGTATGGGCCGGGTGCGAAATGGACCCTGCAAGGCTCGTTCATTTCCAACAGCCTCAACGCCGATGGCATTGAGGACTTCCTGCGCAAATATGGCCCGACCTATCAGGCGATCTGGGACACGCTGCTCGACGCAAAGCTCGACGACAACACGATCCGCGCGATCACGGCTTCGACAAATGCGGCGGTGGACGGACGCAGCCAGGACGACCTGAAGGCCGCGCGGGAGGCTGGCCTGGTCGGCATTCTGAAAACGGTGGCCGAACGCGGCGCGCTCTAATCGTCACGGTTCAGGAGAACGGCAATGAACTACCGTACTGCCCTCGTGACCGGTGCCTCGAAGGGCATCGGCGCGGCGATCGTCGAGAGCCTGGTCATGGAAGGATTGACCGTCCATGCGCTGGCGCGCAACCACGACGCACTGCAGGTGCTGCAGGCGCGGCTCGGATCAAGCGTCAAGCCGCTTGTCGCCGATGTACGCGACATCGAGGCGATCGCCTTCGCACTCGGTTCGACGGAAATCGATGTGCTGGTCAACAATGCCGGTGGTCTGGCAACCGTGCGTCCGCTTCATGAACAGAGCGCGGAGGAAACAGCCGAGGTGGTGGCGCTTAACCTCACCGCGCCGTTGCAGCTCATACGCTTGTTGCTGCCTGGCATGATCGCACGCAAGCATGGCCACATCTTCAACCTGACCAGCACGGCGGCCAGCGCCGTCTTTCCCGGCACGACAGCCTATGGTGCGGCCAAGGCCGGCCTTTCCCAGGCCGGCCGTATTCTGCGCTTTGATCTCGCGGGCACGGGCGTGCGGCTGACCGAGATCGCGCCTGGCCGTGTTGAAACCGACTTCTACCTGAAGGCCTTCGACGGCGACCGCGAGGGCCTGCGCAAACGCATGTACTCCCAACAGCGGCCACTCGGCCCGGCAGACATTGCCGCGGTGCTTGTCGCCGCGCTGCGGATGCCGGACCATGTCGACATCGCCGAACTGACCGTCGCGCCGAGCGAACAGGCAGCCGGCGGCCAGGTCTATCCGCCCGCGCCGCGGCGGTGAGCGCGCGTGGCGTCAGCGACGCCGCGCATCAGCCTTGCCCGGTCAATTTGTCAAGCACCGCCGCGCAAGCTTCCTCCCAGGCTGCTGGCACGCCGCGTGCCGAAAGAACCTGCAGGCCCCGCTCGGTGATGCCACCCGGTGTCACCAGCTCTTCGAGCATCTGGTCCATCGGTTCGCTCTTGTCCGCGATCAGCTGCCCGGCCGCCACGAAGGTCAAGGCCGCCAGCCGGCGGGCGATTGCCGGATCGAGACCTTCGGCACTCGACCATTCGGCCGTCTTGCGGATCAGATCCTGCGCCCAGCCATAGACGGCGGCGATGACCGTCGCCACTTCGAAGTCCGCTTCGCTGGCGAGAGCGATCGCGGGGCCGAGCCGGTCGAGAACTGCCCGCGCCCGCCCAAGGTCGGGGAAATAGACTGTCGGACTGGCGGCAATCTCGGAAGCGGTGAACGGCATGGCGCGCACGGCGCGCGCGGGCGCGACCTCAAGCCGTGACAACGGCACGCCGGCGCACACCGAAACCACAAGCTGCCCCTCGCGCCAGGGCAGGCCCATGACCGTCTCCGGCGCTTGAGCCGGCCGTACGGCGACAATCACGACATCGGCCCGCTCGACGAGATCGCGATTGTCGGTCGCCAGCCGAAAGCCATGCTGGGCGGCAAGCGCGGCGGCCTTGCCGCGCGGAGACAACAGGATTGTTTCAGGGTCGAGCCCGGAACGCAGGAAACCAGCCAGCATGGACGCCGCCAGATGCCCGACGCCAAGAATGCCTATGATCATCGTTGTCTCCCGGGTTGCAACCTGCGGCTTGCCATTCCCGTGAAGTTGGGAAAGAAAGAGGCACCATAAAGTGTCGACACAGCCTGCAGACAAATCAGATTGGAATCTTCATGACCGAACGAGCCGAGACCAGCGCCGACAGCGACCCGTCCCTTGCGAATGAGGCCGAGACGCGCCGCAGCGCCGACAGCAGCGAGCGCGCTTACACCACCATCCGCAAGCTTCTGGTCGAGTTCAAGCTGAAGCCTGGCGAACGCATCAACGAAGTCCAGCTTTCGCGCAGCCTCGGCGTGTCGCGCACGCCAATCCGCGAGGCGCTGAACCGGCTCGCTTCCGAGGGCTTCGTTTCGCTCACACCCAATCGCGGCTTTTTCGTCAGGAGCCTCAGCACCGAGGGTCTGCTCGACCTTTACGAGCTGCGCTCCATCATTGAGTCGGCGGCTTTCAAGCTGATGTGCGAGCGCGCGGAAGACAGCGAGATCGACCGTTTGCGGCAGTATTGGGAGGCGATCGTCGATGGCTATCGGGACCAGCCCCCGGACATCATCCTGGCCGAGGACGAAGGCTTTCATCTGCTCATCGCCGAACTGTCCGGAAATCCGGAACTTGTCGGCCAGCTCGCCTCCATCAATGCGCGCATCCGCTTCATCCGCCGCATCCAGATCGAGCACCCCTCGCATGACAAGGCGCAGATCACCTCTCACTCGGCGATCGTCGAAGCCGCCGTCAAGCGGGATGCCGAGAACGGCGCGAAACTGTTGCGCGAACATATCGAAATGACCGTCTCCGCGACGCAGCAGGCGCTCAAGGACGCCCTGCTCAAGGTTTTCGCGCCCGACAACGGCGCCGACTTGAAGCGCCGGCGACGGGCTCGCGACGCATAATCGATATCTGAGCACAAAATTGAACGCAATAGTGTCGACACTTTCTTGACGACGGTCTCTTTGTCTGCTTCGATGGGTTCCAAGGGAGAGAAGACCGGAACGGCCACTCCTGTCGTGACCAGTAGCCAAGGGGAACCATCATGAGGAAATTTACCGCCACGCTCCTTCTCGGAGCATCGCTGTTCGCAGGCCCGGCCATGGCTGAGCAGACCACGATTGGTCTCTCCGCTCCACTCTCTGGCCCGCAGGCCTATTTCGGCACCACATGGCATAACGGCTTCAAGCTCTATATCGACAAGCTGAACGCCGAAGGCGGGGTCAATGGCGTGACCATTGCCTATGAACAGGAAGACGACAAGGCGGATCCGCGCGAGGGAACGCTCGTTGCGCAGAAGTTCTGTGACAATGCCCAGGTGGTGCTTGGCCTTGTCAACTTCAATTCCGGCGTCGCCCAGTCCACCCTGCCGATCTACGAGGATTGCTCGCTGCCGACGATGACCTTCGGCTCCAACCCTTCGCTGACCAAGCAGGGCTACAAGTTCATGGTGCGTCCGGTCGCTAACGATCTGGCGGGCGCGCTGCTGCCGGCTGAATACGCGCTTGGCAAGCTTGGCGCCAAGACGGCCCTGATCGTCAACGACAAGCAGGTGTTCGGGCAGGGAATCTCCGAGATCTTCGCCAAGAACTTCCAGGATGGTGGCGGCAAGGTCCTCGACACGATTGCCGTCGCGCCGAGCGACGTGGACTTCGCCGCCGTGCTGGCGCAGATCAAGCCGAAGAAACCAGACGTGATCTATCTCGGTGCCGTCATGCCGCAGCTGGCGCTCTTTGCAAAGCAGATGCATGAGCAAGGGATCACTGCCACGCTGATCGTGCCCGACGGTGGCTATACGCCGGACTTCATCAAGCAGGCTGGCGAGCCCAACGTCCAGGGCGCGCTCGTCGCCATACAGGTGCCGCCGATGGATGCCTCACCGGCGATCGCCGATTTCGCCAAGCTCTACAAGGCCAAGTACGGCGAGGACGCCGGCCCCTACTCGATCTACGGCTATGTACAGGGGCAGATCCTCGAACAGGTGCTCAAGACAACCAAGGGCCTGACGCGCGAGGACATCAACGCGGCGCTGCACGCGGTCAAGGTCAAGACCGCCGTGGGTGACCTGGAATTCGACGACACAGGCGAACTCAAAGTCGCCCCATCCTACCTCTACAAGGTGGAGGGCTCGGCCTTCCAGCTTGTCGGCTCAAAATAGCAGCCGGGCGCGGGAGCCGCCTGCCTTTTGAAGGCGGCTCCTCTTGCCTCTTGACGGCCGCGAATGACAAGAATGCGATGGCCGGTTCGACTGGTCGATCGGAACTCATTGCACAGGACGCCAGCCCATGCTGGGAAACCTCATTCAGCAGACGGTCAACGCGTTGACCATCGGCTCGATCTACGCGTTGATCGCGCTCGGCTACACCATGGTCTATGGCGTGTTGCGCATGATCAATTTCGCCCATGGCGAGATGTTCATGCTCGGCGCCTATGTCGCCTTTCTGGTCCTCAGCATGCTCGTTGGCGATGTCGGCATGGCGGGTGCGATTGGGCTCACCGTGGCCTTTCTCGTGGCTATCTTCCTGGTGGGCTTCATTGGCGTCGGCATTGAACGCATCGCCTACAAGCCGTTGAGAAACTCCACCCGGCTTGCGCCGATGCTCTCCTCGCTTGGCGTTTCGCTCTCGCTGGTCACCGGCATACAGATTCTTGCCGGGCCACAGCCGGTCGCCTTTCCGAGCTTCTTCCCCGTCGTCCGTTACGAGGTGATGGGGGGCACAATCACCTCGATGCAGATCGGCATCCTGGTTGCCGCCTTCGTGTTGATGTTCGGCCTCTATTTTCTCGTCAACCGCAGCCGTATCGGCATCATCGTGCGCGCCGTGTCGGAAAGCCGCCCCACCGCGCAGCTTCTCGGCATCAACGTCAACGGCGCGATCTCCATGGTATTCTTCGTCGGCCCGCTGCTCGGCGCGGCGGGCGGCATCCTCTATGCCAGCTATTACGGCATCATGTCGCCGTCCATGGGTGCCGTCATTGGCCTGAAGGCCTTCACCGCGGCGATCCTCGGCGGCATCGGCTCCATTCCCGGCGCCATGCTTGGCGCCTTCATCCTCGCTTTCGTCGAAGTTGGCGGAACCGCCTTGCTGCCCATCGTCACCCATGGCGTGCTGGGCACCGAATATCGCGACGTGCTCACCTTCGCCATCCTCATACTCGTGCTTCTCGTTCGTCCCGCCGGCATATTGGGCGAGGCCGTGTCCGAGGAAAGCATCGTGTACAAGAGGGAATTCTGATGTCCGTCGCCGAGACCCTCGCTTCTGTCAGGCCGCGTTCAAGCCGGGCCGTCGCGTTCCTTGTCTTTGCCATCGCCATCGCGCTGATCGCGGTGACGCCCTTCCTGCCCAACTACTACATCCGCGTCATCGACAGCCTGCTGATCTACATCCTGCTCGGCATCGGCCTGAACATCGTCATCGGCTATACCGGCTTGCTCGATCTCGGCTTCGTCGCCTTCTATGCGGTCGGTGCATACAGCTACGCACTGCTCGCCAGCCCCCAGCTCGACCTGCATTTGCCCTTCCTGCTCATTCTGCTCGCCGCCGCCTGCCTTGGCGCGATCACGGGCATTTTGCTTGGCATTCCGGTGTTGAGGCTGCGCGGCGACTATCTTGCCATCGTCACGCTCGGTTTTGGCGAGATCGTCCGCATCATCATCAACAATCTCGACTGGCTCACCGGCGGGCCGAAGGGCATAGCCCGCCTCGACAAGGCTTCGATCCTCGGCATCCAGATCGCGCGGCCCGTCGACTTCTTCTGGCTCTTGCTTGTTGTCGTGCTGCTGGCCGGACTTGTGGCCTGGCGGCTGGAGCGCTCCATCCTCGGCAAGGCCTGGGCAGCGATCCGAGAAGACCAGGACGCCGCGCGCGGTATCGGCATCAATACGACCAACGCCAAGCTTGCCGCCTTCGCCACCTCCGCGACCATCGGTTCGATCGCGGGAGCAATCTTCGGTGCCTCCCAGCGCTTCGTCAGCCCGGAAAGTTTCACGCTTCAGGAATCCGTGTTGATCGTGCTGATGATCGTGGTCGGCGGCATCGGCAACATTCTCGGCATCGTCGCCGGTGCGGCGATCCTGATCCTGCTGCCGGAAGTGCTGCGCGAATTTGCCGAATGGCGGATCCTGTTCCTCGGGCTGTTGATGATCTTCCTGATCATCGTGCGCCCTGCCGGCATCGTTCCGCGCAGCTTCGGGCCAGACAAGCTCATCCGGAGGCTGATCGGCAAATGACCCTGGTCTTTGACAGACTGCGCAAGGAATACGGCCAGGTCATCGCCATCGATGACGTGACGGCCTCTTTCGCCCCCGGACTGATCCATGGTGTGATCGGACCCAACGGCGCCGGCAAGTCGACGCTCATCAACATGACCGCCGGCTCCTACACCGTCTCCTCCGGATCGATCGTGCTCGACGGAAAACGCCTCGACAGGCTCAAGAAATATCAGATCGCCAATTCGGGAGTCGCCCGCACGTACCAGAACATCCGTCTCTTCGACCAGATGACGGCGCTCGAAAACCTCGAGGTCTGCTTTTACCCGACCGATGTCGGCGGCACCTGGAAAGAAGTGCTGTGGCCGCCCTATGCCTCGTCCCGGCGCGACCATCGGCGCGAGAAATGCATGGAGATCTTGCGTTTCTTCGACCTGCAAGGCCATGCCGACGCGGAAGCAGGCAGCCTGCCCTATGGACGGCAGCGCATGCTGGAAATCGCCCGCGCGCTGGTTTGCAATCCGCGTGTGCTGCTGCTTGACGAGCCCGCCGCCGGGCTGAACCATCACGAGACGGCGGAATTGACCGCCGGGCTCGCCGCCCAGCGTTCGCCCGACCGGATCACGATCATCGTGGAGCACGACATGGATCTGGTTATGGCGCTCTGCGACAACATCATCGTCATGCATCACGGAAAGCTGCTTTTTCAGGGCACACCCGCCGAGGTGCAGGCCAGCACCGACGTCCAACTCGCCTATCTGGGAACCGCCAATGACATCGACGACATCCGAGCCGCTGCTCAGGATCGCCGGGCTCAGCTCGGGATACGGACGCGTCGGCGTTCTTGAAGACATAAACATCGACGTCGATCCGCACGAGATCGTCGTTGTTCTCGGCCCGAATGGCGCCGGCAAGACGACGCTGCTCAACTCCATCTCCGGCGTTGCCCGTCCGACCGCCGGCAGCATCACCTTCGAAGGGCGCGACATCGCTGGCATGCGGCCGGAGCAGGTCGTGCGTCTCGGCATCACGCATTGCCCGGAAGGCCGCCAGATCTTTCAGCGGCTGACGGTGGAAGAAAACCTGGTCGCCGCCCATATCGGCCGCGGCGGCAAGAGCTTTGAAGCGTTGCGCGCCGAGGCCTTCGATCTCTTTCCGGTGCTGAAGGAGCGACGCAATGGCATGGCAAGCCGCATGTCCGGCGGCCAGCAGCAGATGCTTGCGATTGGTCGGGCGCTGATGGCCGAGCCGAAACTTCTGATGCTCGATGAACCGTCCCTCGGCCTTGCCCCGAAGATCGTTCACCAGATCTTCCGCATCATTCTCGACCTGTCGCGCAATGGCATTTCCATCCTGCTTGTCGAGCAGAACGTTCAGCTCGCGCTTGAATGCGGCGACTACGCCTATCTGCTGAACACCGGCAAGGTGAAGCTTCACGCCCCTGCACAGGAAATGGCCGAGCATTCCGCGTTGAGCGAGCACTATCTCGGCGGGGCAAATACGGACGTTCTTCATGTTTGAGGTCGACTGGAAGACGCCGCATCTCTGGCGCAAGACCGCGAATCTTCGTCAGACGGCACCGGCACTCCAAGGTGATCTGAAGACTGATGTACTGATCGTCGGCGGCGGCTTCACCGGCATGGCCGCGGCACTCGGCGCGCGCGACAGCGGCGTCGATGTGATCCTCCTCGAAGGCAACGAGATCGGTTCGGCGGCGTCCGGCCGCAACAACGGCCTCGTCATCTCCCACCATTCCAAGGCATCACCTTCAGAGTTCGAGGCGGCATACGGAAAGACCGTTGGCACCCGCTACAACCGCATGGTGGCGGATGCGGCGGGTGTGGCCTTCGGCCTGATGCAGCGTTTCAACATCGATGCGCACCAGGTGCAGGAAGGCTGGATCCAGCCCGCGCACACCGAGGCGACGCTTGCCCGCACGCGCCAGTTCTACGAGGAATGGAAGGCCTTCGGCGCGAATGTCTCCAGCCTTGACCGCGCCGAAGCCACCGCACGCATCGGCAGTCCGTATCTCGGCGGCTGGATGGTTCACAATTCGGGCCATATCAATCCCTTTGCCATGACCATCGGCCTCGCGGCCGCGCTGGAGCGCGAAGGCGTGACCATCTGCGAGAACTCTCGTGCAACGCGCATCGAGAAGGTGGAAGGCGGCTGGCGCGTCTTCACCGCGTCGGGAAGCGTCACCGCGCCCGAGGTCGTGCTGGCGACCAACGCGCTGACCGGCGACATATGGCCAGGGCTCAAGAAGACGCTGGTGCCGCTCAAGGTGTTCCAGGCGGCGACTAACCCGCTGCCGGAGGAGGTGCGCGCCAAAATCCTTGTCAGCAATCCGGCCGTCTCCGACATGCGCAACGACATCCGCTATTTCCACTATGACCGCGACAATCGGCTGGTCAGCGGCGGTACGCATACTTTCTGGTTTGACGAAGCCGATCGCGGCCGGACCAAGGTCTCGCGCATGCTGGGCAAGGCATTTCCGGCGTTTGGCGGCGCGCCCGAGATGGTGGAATATTGGCACGGAACTTTCGCAGTGGTGCCTGACCGCAGGCCGCGCCTTTATCGCCTGGCGCCCGGCCTTGTGTTTGGTGGCGTTTATTCCGGCCGTGGCGTGGCACTTTCGATGTCGCTTGGCCAGGACATCGGCCGCTGGGCTGCAGGCCGGCGTACGGACGGGCAGATGCCGCTGCCGGTCACCAACATGAAACCGATCCCGTTCCATCCGATCGCGGTGCAGGTTGCCAACCGCATGCACGCCTGGAACCGCTTGCAGGATCAAGGCTCCTAGAGCCCTTGGTTGGTAGCGGGGACAGGATTTGAACCTGTGACCTTCAGGTATGGTCCGCGGGACGAGGAGCTACCTTGCCCAGCATCGGCGCAGCCGATGCGCCAGGCAACGAAGCTCGTGGGATCTGGTGGGATTTTATGAGGGAAAGGTTGGTTGCGGGGACAGGATTTGAACCTGTGACCTTCAGGTTATGAGCCTGACGAGCTACCGGGCTGCTCCACCCCGCGTCAACCGTTGCAGCGATCGCTGCCTGGAAAGCATGTCGCCAAATGAAAGGGCCGCTTACGCGGCCCGGGATCCCGTTGGCGGGCCTGTTCGTAGAGAGAAGATTTCTCTTCATCCGGGACCATTTTGATCCTGGATGTGAGTTTAACGTGCGTTTGGCAGACCTGGCAGCGACCTACTCTCCCGCGTCTTGAGACGAAGTACCATCAGCGCTGGAGCGTTTCACGGCCGAGTTCGGAATGGGATCGGGTGCAGCCGCTCCGCCATAACCACCAGGTCGGCAAAACGCACGTTATTCGAGAAGCTTTTTGAGCGAAGAGCGATGAGGGAGTAGCCAATAGGGAGATCCTATCATGGTGCTCTCTCGGAGCTTTTCGCTGGTCTTGTTGTGCCATCCATCGTGTTTCACGATGGGCATAAGGAATGAGAACGATCAAGCCGATCGAACTATTAGTACCGGTAAGCTTCAAGCGTTGCCGCTCTTCCACACCCGGCCTATCAACGTGGTCGTCTTCCACGGTTCTCAGGGAATACTCGTTTTAAGGTGGGTTTCCCGCTTAGATGCCTTCAGCGGTTATCCCGTCCGGATATAGCTACCCTGCTATGCGGCTGGCGCCACAACAGGTCCACCAGAGATCCGTCCATCCCGGTCCTCTCGTACTAGGGACAGATCCTTTCAATATTCCTACACCCACGGCAGATAGGGACCGAACTGTCTCACGACGTTCTGAACCCAACTCACGTACCGCTTTAAATGGCGAACAGCCATACCCTTGGGACCTGCTCCAGCCCCAGGATGCGATGAGTCGACATCGAGGTGCCAAACAACCCCGTCGATATGGACTCTTGGGGGTCATCAGCCTGTTATCCCCGGCGTACCTTTTATCCGTTGAGCGATGGCCCTTCCACGCGGGACCACCGGATCACTATGACCGACTTTCGTCTCTGCTCGACTTGTCAGTCTCGCAGTCAGGCAGGCTTATGCCATTGCACTCAGCGAACGATTTCCGACCGTTCTGAGCCCACCATCGCGCGCCTCCGTTACTCTTTAGGAGGCGACCGCCCCAGTCAAACTACCCACCATACATTGTCCCGGACCCGGATAACGGGCCGCGGTTAGACATCCATAGTAATAAGGGTGGTATTTCAAGGGTGGCTCCACCTGAGCTGGCGCCCAGGTTTCAAAGCCTACCACCTATCCTACACATGCCACTACGAATGCCAATGTAAAGCTATAGTAAAGGTGCACGGGGTCTTTCCGTCTAACCGCAGGAACCCCGCATCTTCACGGGGAATTCAATTTCACTGAGTCTATGCTGGAGACAGCGGGGAAGTCGTTACGCCATTCGTGCAGGTCGGAACTTACCCGACAAGGAATTTCGCTACCTTAGGACCGTTATAGTTACGGCCGCCGTTTACTGGGGCTTCGATTCAGAGCTTGCACCCCTCCTCTTAACCTTCCAGCACCGGGCAGGCGTCAGACCCTATACGTCGTCTTGCGACTTCGCAGAGCCCTGTGTTTTTGATAAACAGTCGCTACCCCCTGGTCTGTGCCACCCTCCTCTACTTGCGTAGAAAAGGGTCACGCTTCTTCCGAAGTTACGCGTGCAATTTGCCGAGTTCCTTCAGCATAGTTCTCTCAAGCGCCTTGGTATACTCTACCAGACCACCAGTGTCGGTTTCGGGTACGGTTTATAAGGAGGAGCTATTTCCTGGAACCACGCAGCAGCCCGTTCAATCCGATAAGATTGGACTACCTCAATGATCCGTCACTACCTCCAAGCCCACGAATATTAACGTGGTTCCCATCGACTACGCGTTTCCGCCTCGTCTTAGGGGCCGGCTAACCCTGCTCAGATTAGCTTTAAGCAGGAACCCTTGGTCTTTCGGCGGGGGAGTCTCTCACTCCCCTTACGTTACTCATGTCAGCATTCGCACTTCTGATACCTCCACCACCCCTCACGGGTATGGCTTCATCAGCTTACAGAACGCTCCGCTACCGCTTGGCCCTTGCGGACCAAACCCTAAGCTTCGGTGTATGGCTTTAGCCCCGTTACATTTTCGGCGCAAAGACCCTTATTTAGACCAGTGAGCTGTTACGCTTTCTTTAAATGATGGCTGCTTCTAAGCCAACATCCTGGTTGTTTTGGGATCCTCACATCCTTTCCCACTTAGCCATAACTTGGGGACCTTAGCTGTAGGTCAGGGTTGTTTCCCTTTTCACGACGGACGTTAGCACCCGCCGTGTGTCTGCCGACTAGTACTCCCAGGTATTCGGAGTTTGGTTAGGTTTGGTAATCCGGTGAGGACCCCTAGCCCATCCAGTGCTCTACCCCCTGGGGTATTCGGTCGACGCTCTACCTAAATAGATTTCGCGGAGAACCAGCTATTTCCGAGTTTGATTGGCCTTTCACCCCTAGCCACAAGTCATCCCGAACTATTGCAACAGTTATGGGTTCGGTCCTCCAGTAAGTGTTACCTTACCTTCAACCTGCTCATGGCTAGATCACTCGGTTTCGGGTCTAATGCGACGAACTGAACGCCCTATTCAGACTCGCTTTCGCTGCGCCTACACCTAGCGGTTTAAGCTTGCTCGTCACACTAAGTCGCTGACCCATTATACAAAAGGTACGTGGTCACCCAGGACGAACCTTGGGCTTCCACTGTTTGTAGGCAACCGGTTTCAGGTACTCTTTCACTCCCCTTGTCGGGGTGCTTTTCACCTTTCCCTCACGGTACTAGTTCGCTATCGGTCATGCACGAGTACTTAGGCTTGGAGGGTGGTCCCCCCAATTTCAGACAGGATTTCACGTGTCCCGCCTTACTCGAGGACGATGATTTGCATTACGCGTACGGGGCTGTCACCCACTATGGCCCTACTTTCCAGAAGGTTCCGCTTGTCTCATCATCGCCACTGGCCTGGTCCGGGTTCGCTCGCCACTACTTCCGGAGTCTCGGTTGATGTCCTTTCCTACGGGTACTTAGATGTTTCAGTTCCCCGCGTTCGCCACTTTACCCCTATGTATTCAGGGTAAGTTACCTATTATCGATACTTGGAAACCACAGCAGCAAGTCACCCTGCTGCTCTGATTTTCCAAGTACCTTAGGTGGGTTTCCCCATTCGGAAATCTACGGATCAAAGGGTATTCGCACCTCCCCGTAGCTTATCGCAGCGTATCACGTCCTTCATCGCCTGTGCATGCCAAGGCATCCACCAATTGCCCTTAAGACACTTGATCGTTCTCATTGCCAATGCCCACCCGCGCAATCCGAAGGATTGTCGCTTCAGCCAAACCCTTGC